>JAXLWL010000001.1:0-2004 GCA_046328505.1 Anaerolineae bacterium
CTTCTTGCCACGCTCCATCAGCGTGTTCATGAACTTCGAGAGAACGACATCGCCGAACTTGGCGTCCGGCAGGACTTCACGTTTCTCGGCTGCGCGACGACGGGACATGTGTGCTTCTCCCCCGCCTTACTTGGGACGCTTCGCGCCGTACTTCGAACGGCGCTGCTTGCGGTCCTTGACGCCCTGCGTGTCGAGGGTGCCGCGAATGATGTGGTAGCGCACGCCGGGGAGGTCCTTGACGCGACCGCCGCGGATCATGACCACCGAATGCTCCTGCAGATTGTGGCCTTCACCGGGGATGTAGCTCACCACCTCGTAGCCGTTGGTGAGACGCACCTTGGCAACCTTGCGCAGCGCCGAGTTGGGCTTCTTCGGCGTGGTCGTATAGACGCGCGTGCAGACGCCGCGCTTCTGCGGGCAAGCCTCCAGCGCCGGCACCTTGTTGCGCGCGGTGAGGCCATGGCGCTGCTTGCGGATCAACTGGTTAATGGTCGGCATCGACTTCCGGTTTCCTAATCGCCATCGCGGGTCCACCCAACGTCGAGGCCACGGTGCAAAGCGAAAGCGCGGGCATGGCGGCAAAAGCGCAGCCCCGCGCGAACATAGACCTTGCGGCCGAACGGCCTCACTTGTAGCGGTCCTCGACGTCAGGCTGCGTTTAGGCTTTCGGCCTACCACCAGCCCCTCGACGAGGTGGCGCGCTTATATGGCCGCGGCATCGGGGCGTCAAGCGCGCGCCATCGTATTTCTCATTGATTTCGTTGGCTATTCCCGGCTGACACGCAACGACTCGTTCCTGACTCGCGCGTCTTGGAAGGCGCAAGAATCTATCAACCATATGTTGGGGGTGACGTCATGACAGCCACAAGATTGCCATGATTGACAGTCGACCAGCCGAAGCGGTCGACCAATTCCACCCGCAGACCTGCTTCGAACGAACAAGTCCTCGCTCACGTTGCGCCAAGGCCACACGCGGCCGACAAATGCCGCCCCATCGATCCAATCGGTTTACGTCACGCCTCGTGTAGGTTATCCGGTTACTATGTTGCGCATCGATCCGCGTTGGGTCTCGGCTACCAAAGGTACTACCTTCGGGGCAGGGCTCTTCGTGCGCGTGATCGTCTTCTGACCTAACTGCGACAAGACCCCTGGCCCCGCCGAGACGGTGGGGCCCTGCGCAGCGGTCCCGCCTCCGGCAAATGGATGCGAGACGTGACATGCACCGCTACAGGAAGATGCCACCCACGCCAGTGCTGGAGACTCGGCGCCTGACCCTGCGGCCGCTCGGCGCCCAGGACGTGCCGGCTATCCAGCGCCGTTTCCCGCAGTGGGAGATCGTCCGCTACCTCGACGCAAAGGTCCCGTGGCCCTATCCGGCCGACGGCGCGGCGCGCTATGTCGCCAACTGCCTCGGCAGCATGGCCCGCGGCGACCGCTCGCACTGGGCAATCATCCCGCGGCGCGGGTCGCAAGAGGCGATCGGCCTGATCGGCCTGAAGCCCGATGACGAGATCTGCTTCAGCCAGTGCGGCTACTGGATCGATCCCGAATTCCAGGGCCGCGGCCTGATGATGGAAGCCCTGGACAGCGTCACCCGCTACGCCTTCGACGACCTCGAGTGGCCGCATCTGTGGTCGACCAATGCCCAGGACAATCATCCCTCGCGCCGTCACAAGGAACGCCAGGGCGCGCGCCTGGTCGATCTCGTGATCGGCCGCCATGTCGGCGGGGAGACCACGCACATGGTCTGGCTGCTCGCCCGCGAAGATTGGCGCGCCCGGCCTGAGGCACGGAGAAAAGCCGTCGCCGCAAGGTGACGATACCCACGGAGCATGACCAAAAGTCGTTCGGGCCTCAGCCTCGGGTATCCGGCCATTTGAAAGCGCCTCTGGAATCAATCCTTCGCTTGCTTCCTTCGAGCCCACCCGCACCACTCACGCGTTCGCCTCTCCACGAGAAAAGGGCCGTCGGCGTGCGCCGACGGCCCTTCGATAGATCCGGGTC
>JAXLWL010000010.1:0-70988 GCA_046328505.1 Anaerolineae bacterium
GACGGCGCGTCTCGCCGTTTACGGCGTCACGCTCGCGTTCCAGGTGATCGGCCTCCTGCTCAGCGACAGCCGCGGCGCCGCCCTCGGTCTGGCCGCCGGCCTCGTCGTGTGGGGCCTGGCCCGCGCCGCCACCGACGGGAACCGACGCTTCACCGGGATAGTCGTCGGCCTGGGCGTCGCGGGAGCCGTCCTGTTGCTCGTCATCAACCTGGCCGGTGGCGCCCTCGGCGGCGTCCCGATCGTCGGCCGACTGGCGCGCCTGTCCGACCCCACGGAGGGCAGCAACCAGGTGCGTATCTACGTCTGGGAGGGGCTAAACGACATGGTGGCCGCGCACCCGGAGCGATGGCCGCTCGGCGTCGGCCCGGATGCCCTCTACCTGGGCTACTACCCGTACTTCGTGCCCGCCCTGAGGCAGATTGACAACCCGCTCGTCGGGGCGCACGATCGCTCCCACAACGAGCCGCTGGACCGACTCGCCACCACCGGCGTCCTTGGCCTCATCGCGTGGCTGGCGACGATCGAAGTCTTGTTCTTCTATGCCGCGCGATGGCTTGGCCTGGCCGACGACCGGTCGCGGCGCACGACCCTGATAGGATTCCTTGTCGTCGGGCCGGTGCTAGGCGCATTGATTCCGCTCGCCGTGGACCGCTCGCTCCGCTTCGTTGGACTGGGCATCGGGATTGGGACTGTGCTGGCGCTGGTAGCCTGGCTGGCGTGGCAGGGTCTGCGACGCCGTGACGCCGCGACCGGGAACGATATCCCGGCTGCGCGCATCGGCGTGATTGCCGCGTTATTGGGCGTCCTGGTCACCCACTTCGTCGAGATCCAGGTCGGCATCCCCGTCACCGCGACGCAGGTAATGTTCTGGGTGCTCGCCGGAACGATGGCCGCCGTCGGTGTGGGCCGGCTGGAGGCCGGCGAAGCGGCTCCCGCTGTCGAAGCGACGGCCCCGCAGGCCGCCGCATCTGTCGGTAAGGAGCGCGGCGCGTCCAAACCGCTTCGGGACCGTCGTACACCCCGCGCGGCCAGCGCCAACGTTGCGCGCAAGCCCACCTGGCCCGCCCCGGCCTTGAGCATGGGCTTCGTGGCCGGCCTCATACTAATGACCCTGACCTACGATCTGATCGTCAAAGGTCTCGATCTCGCCTCCGTGATGGTCATCCTGCTCGTTCTCGCCATCGTCACGTTGGCCGCGGGTGCGTTCCTGGCGGGGGGCGCCGGCGCGTTCCTCGGCGTGGCGCTCGGCGTCTGGGTGCTGTACGCGGTGTTTCACCTGATCCTGTCCATGGGTGGGCCCGCCGTCGCTCTCGCGAGCTACACCGTCTTCGTGATTGCCCTGGTGCTGTGGCTGGTTGGCTTTGGCGCGGTGTGGGCCTACGGCGCGCCGCGACCAGCGGGTGACCGGCCTCCGGCCGGGCGCATCGCCATCGCCGCCGTCGCCGGTCTGGTGGCCCTGGCCGGTGTGTGGATACTCACGCTCCAGCCGACGTACGCCGACATCTACACGCGGCTCGGCTCGCTCTACGGCCAGGTTGGCCGCTGGGACCTCGCCACGGACGCCTATGAGCAAGCCGTGCGCCATGCCCCGGGCCAGGACTTCCTCTACCCGAACCTGGCCCAGGCGTATCTGGCCCAGGCGCAGAGCGCCCAGGACGCGACGCTGCGGACAGACCTGTTCGAGAAGGCGCGCGGGGCGCTCAACCAGGCGCGGCAGCTCAGCCCACGCACGCCGGACTACCTCATCAACCTGGCAGACGCCGAGTCGTACTACGCGGCAAAGTACGCCTCTGACAGCGAGCGCAAGGGCGTCCAGCAACAGGCGAGCGGCCACTACGAGCAGGCCGCCGAGCTTGCCCCCCGCGATCCGCATGTCTTGCGCAAGTGGGCGAAGCTGGACCTGGACATGGGGAACCCGACCGAGGCCGCCAAGCTGTTGGAGCAAGGGCTGCCGCTGCTGCTGCCCGACAACGCCACATCGGCCGTGCCGGACACGCGGAAGATTGCTTCGGACATGCACGCCGACCTGGCACGCGCGTACCAGGCGCTCGGCCGAAATGCCGAAGCGATCGCCCAGGCAAACAAGGCGCTCGCCCTCGCGCCCGCCGACGCGAAATCGGGCATCGAGGACCTGCTCAAGAAACTAAGTGGAGGGGCGTGAGATGGCGCGGCCGATCACCATCGGCGTTGCAGGCGGCAGCGGCTCCGGCAAGACCACCGTGTCCCGCGCCATCCTGCGTCGTGTGGGACCGGGCCGCGTCGCCCACCTGGACCAGGACTCATATTACGTCGACCTGAGCGACATCCCCCTCGAAGAGCGCAAGAAGGTCAACTTCGACCATCCGGACGCCATCGAGACCGAGCTATTCGTCGAGCACCTGTGCCAGCTTCAGAACAACCAGGCGGTCTGGGTGCCGGACTATGACTTCGCCACATACACCCGGAAACCAAGCAAGCACCTGTTGGAGCCGCGCCCTGTCATCCTCGTCGAAGGCATCCTGATCCTGGCCGAGAAACACGTGCGTGACTACCTCGATATCAAGGTGTTCGTCGATACGGACGCCGACCTGCGTTTCATCCGCCGCCTCCGCCGCGACACGCACGAGCGCGGCCGCAGCACGGACTCCGTCATCGAGCAGTACCTGGCGACGGTGCGTCCGATGCACCTGGAGTTCGTCGAGCCAAGCAAGCGTTACGCGGATATTATCATTCCCAACGGCGGCCACAACCGCGTCGCGCTGGATATGATTGTCGCCCGTATCGGCGAGATTAGCCGCGCCTACCTGCGCGAGCGCGACGAGGATGCGACTTCGAATGAGCAGTTTTCTTAGCGGCGCGCCGGCTGTGTCCGCGCCGGCCCCGGGGCGCCCCCCTCGCGTCAGCGTCGTCATCCCCACTTACAACCGCGCCGACCTGGTGGGCGAAGCCATGCAGAGCGTCCTGTGCCAGACCTTCAGCGATCTGGAGCTTGTCGTTGTGGACGATGGCTCGACCGACGATACCCCGGGCGTCCTGGCCCGCATCGCCGACCCGCGCATTCGCGTCATCTCGCAGGCCAACCAGGGTATCAGCGGCGCTCTCAACGCGGGCATGCGCGCCGCGCGCGGCGAGTACGTCATCATGCTTGGCTCAGACGACCGCTTCCTGCCACAGTGCCTCGCCCGCCTCACCGCCGCTGCCGCAAGACAGCCTAACGCGGTAGTTGTCTACGGGCGCGCGCGGGGCATTGACCTGGCAGGCGGCCCGCTTACGCTCGTGACTGGCGCCCCCCTGCCGTATCCGGACCGCCCGCTGCTCAGCGCGCTCTATGGCGACTTCGTTGCCACCATCGCCGCCTTGATTCGGCGCGATACTCTGGACCGAGTCGGGTATTGCGACCCCAATCTGAAGGGGAACGAGGATTGGGACCTGTGGATTCGCCTGGCGCGGGTGGGCAAGTTCGTCTTCGTGCCGGAGGTCCTGGCGGAGTTTCGCATCCACCCCGGACGCTTCACCGCCGCCCAGCACGATAAGCTCGCCGCGCTCCTCGCCGGACGGCTCGCCATCCTCGACAAAGCCTTTGCCGCGCCCGACCTCCCCTCGGATGTTGTCGCCGCACGCCCGGCCATCTACCGCAACGCCTACATCGACATCGGCCTGCGGTGGCTGAACGTCGGCGAGTACGGGGACGCAGGCGCGGCCTTCCGCCAGGCGCTGCGCTACGGGCGCCCGCTGCCGACCGCGGGGCGCATCGTCAGCCTAGCGGTGTTCTATCGTTTCGCGCGCCGCTACGGCTGGGCCAATCGGCTGTCCGATAGCGCGGCGCGGTGGAAACGCGCGCGACGCGCAAGCCATGCCCGTGAAGGAATGGAGGCTCGGCTCTTCGCCTCGGCTTCCTCCGGCGCGCGTGAGGACTAGAGCCGTGCATATCTGGATGCCCACGCGCATCACGCTCGCCCACGGCGTTCGCGGCGGTATGGAGCGCCAGACCGACACGCTCGCGCGCGCGCTCGCCGCGCGCGGGCACTCCATCACCATCGTCACGACCGCCCATCCCAAGGGCGTCTTGCGCGAGACCGACCAGGGAATCGAGACCCTGTACCTGCCCAACACGACCTGGCGGCGCTACCAGGCGCGCTGGTGGGCGGACAGCTACCAGGCCCTACGTGAGAGGGACGCGGCCAAGCCCTACGACGTCATCCTGAGCCACAGCGCCGGCGGCCTCGGCTATCTCGCCGACGCTCGACGCGACCTAGGGTTGCCCTCGGTGGTCATACTGCACGGCTCGTCCCAAGGGGAGGTCACGACAGCGTGGCGGGGGGCGCGCTCCCCCCGCGGCGTCTACCGCCTGGCGCGTCTCGGCTGGCGGCTGCCGCGCCTACTCTACCTCTGGCGCCGCGCCGCGCCCTCCGTCTCACGCTGGATCGCAGTCAGCCCGTCCGTGGCGACGGAGAACGGGCGCGAAATCGGCTTTGACGCCGACCGCGTCACGTTCGTGCCGAACGGCGTGGACGTCGAGAAGTTTCGGCCGGATCCTGCCGCTCGGCGCGCGGCCCGCGAACGCCTGGGGATTGGGCCGAATGTTCCGCTGCTGGCGGTTGCGACGCGGCTGGAAGCGGAGAAGGGCGTCCAGATCGCCATCGATGCGCTGAATCGCGCGCAGGACGATATCGCCGCCGTGCGCCTGGTCGTCGCCGGGCAGGGCAGCCACTTCGATGCCTTGGACCGCCAGGTTCGCCGCCTGGCTCTCAGTAACCGCGTTACGTTTCTCGGGCTTGTCTCCCACGATGATCTGCCGGCCATCCTGGCCGCGGCGGATATCTTCATCATGCCGAGCCTGTGCCACGAGGCCTTCCCGCTCAGCATCGTCGAGGCCATGGCGACGGGTCTCCCCGTCGTCGCCAGCCGCGTGGGTGGAGTCGGCGCCGCAGTCACGCATGGTGTGACGGGCTACCTGTGTTCGCCCGGTGACAGCCGCGCTCTCGCCGATGCGCTCGTCAGGCTTGCCAATGACCCAGGGCGGCGCCAGGCCATGGGCGCCATCGCCCGGCGCACTGCCGAGGCTCGTTTCAGCATCGATGCCATGGCCAGCGGCACGGAAGCCGTCCTCAGGGCCGCCATCGCCGAGGCGCCGCGCACGGCGGCGGGTTCCGACAGGCCATGATGGTGGCGCAGCGCGACTCGCTCGGCCGACGAATCTTCCGCGACACGGCCAATGTGACGACGGTGAACCTGGTCGCCCAGGCGCTGGCCTACGTCCTGGCCGCGTACGTCGCGGCGACCTTCGGCGCGAACTCGCAGACCGACGCCATCAACCTCGCGCTCATCATCCCCACTTTCGCGGCCAACGTCGTGCGCGAAGCCATCAAGTCGGTCATGGTCCCGGAGCTGGTTGACACGCGCGTCAACCAGCCTGACAGGCTGGCTGCCCTGGCAACCCGCGGAGTGCTGGCCGTGGCAGGCCTGACGCTGGCTCTGACCCTGATCCTCGCCCTGGCGCTGCCCGCTATCATGGGCTTCCTGACGCGCTACAGTGCGCCGGACGTTCAGGCGCTGTCGCTCAGCCTGTCCTACGTCCTTCTCCCCATGTTGCCCCTGGTAGCCGTGACCGGCGCTCTCGCCGCGGTGTTCAACGCCCACGCCCGTTTTCGCCTGCCGGCCGCGCTGCCGGGCATCGATGCCGTAGCGAAAATCGTTACCGTCGCCGCCCTCGTCGCGAGCATCGGCATCTTCAGCCTCGCCGTCGGCTTTGTCTTAGGCCCCCTGGTGAGCGTCATTATCCTGGTGGGCGTCGGGATCGCGTTCGGGTTCCTCGGGCGGATGCGGGGCAACCCGACGGAAGGTCTGAAACATATCGGCAAGCAGGCGTTACTCCCGCTCATCGGCCTGAGCCTGCTCCAGCTCAACCCGTTCATCGACCGCACAATGGCGTCCTGGCTCGCGCCCGGCTCAGTCACCGCCCTGAACTACGCCGAGCGCATCACGGCGATTCCCTACATCATCGTCGGCGCGGGGTTCTTCGGCGTGCTGCTGGCGCATTGGTCCGACCTGGCGGCGCGAGAGGGCAGCGACGGGCTGCGCCGCGCCTTGCGCAACGCGACGGCCATGATTATCTACACCCTCTCGCCCATCGTCGTGCTCATGGCCGTGCTCCGCGTTCCGATCGTGACCGTCCTGCTCCAGCGCGGAGCATTCGACGCCGAGGCGACCGCGCTGACGGCGTCTGCGCTCGGCTTTCTCGTCATCGGCGTCCTGCCCAATTACCTGTCACTGCTAGTATCGCGGGCCTTCCTGAGCGCGAAGGATATCGTGACGCCGACGTGGCTTGGGGTCGTGAACGCAGTTCTCAACCTGAGCCTGAACTTCCTGCTCATCGGGCGGTTCGGCCTGGCAGGCATCGCCCTCTCCACGGCCGTGACCTGGACCATCGTCTCGATTCTGGGCTACGTCGTTCTGCGGCGCCGTCTCGGCCCGCTCGACGTGCGCTCGCTCCTGGGACCGACGGGGATCATCGCCCTCGCCGCTGTCCTGGCCGCTCTGGCCGCCTACCTCGTCCGCACGGCGATACCGGCGAGTGGCACCTTCATGCTGCTGGTCCAGTTGACTCTGGCCGGCGGCGCGGGGCTGGTCGTGTACGTCGCCGTGACCATGATCGCGCGGGTTGAGGAAGCGGCCAAGCTCAAGTTCCTGCTGCTGCGAGGGCGTGCGTGACAACAGTAGCCGTGGTAATACCTTCCCTCGACGGCGAAGTCGACGCGCTGCGCGCTTCCATCGCGCGCCAGACCTTACAGCCTGACCAGGTCGAACTGGCGGTGGGCATTCGTCCCAACGGAAAAGCGCGCAATGTGGGCGTGGCGCGCACTCACGCCGACATCCTTGTCTTTGTAGACGATGACGCGGTGCTAGGCGGCGACGATACCATCGCGAACCTGGTCGCGCCCCTGTTAGCTGACGACACTATCGGCGTCACCGGCTCGTCGAAGCTCATCCCCCCTGACTCGTCCTCCTTCCAGCGGCGCGTCGCGCGCGAGGTGTCGCGCATCGAGCACCCGATTGTGGATGAGGCGGTGGAGACCAACCCGCCCCTGGACCGACACGGCTACATCGAGATTACGACGACGTGCTGCGCCATGCGCCGCGCCGTCTTCGACCAAGTCGGCGGCTTCAGCAACGAGCTTGTGCGCGGCGTGGACACGGAGTTCTTTTACCGCGTGCGGCGGCTCGGCTACCGCTTCATCCTCGTGCCGCACACCTGGGTCTACCACGACGCCCCGCCGACGCTGCGGGCGCTGCTGCGCAAGCATTTCCTGTACGGAGTCGGCCACGCTCAGGAGGTGCAGCGCGATCCGAAGCGCGCCGCCGGGCGTCAGCTCAAGACGCCGCTGCACGCGGCGGCGTACTTCCTGTTTCGCACCATCATCCTAATTCCCAACATCTTCCTGCCGTACTCATATTCCGCGCCGTCGTGGCGGCCCGGCTTCAAGCCGCTCAAGGCGCTGACGAGCTACATTTCCGCTCTCGGCTACATCTACGGCTGGTATCGTTACCCCTATCGGGAGCAAGCATGCGCTTCGGGCTAGACGCTCGCACCATCACCGAACACTACCCCGGCATCGGGCGCTACGTCTACCATCTGGCGGGCGCGCTCGCCGACGCCGCCCCCGACGACACGCTCGTGCTGCTGCTCAATCGCGGCCAGGACAACCGTCGCTACGATTTTGCTGCACTGTGGGAACGGCCCAATGTGGAGATCGCCTGGGCAAATGCCCGCCCGGTGTCGCCGGGCGAACAGGTGGAGATTGCGTTTCTCGCCCAAAAACTGCGGCTCAATGCGCTGCACTCTCCTTATTATGTAAAACCATATGCGCTTCCTGTTCCTTCGGTGACGACCGTCTACGATATCACGCCGGCGCTCTACCCGGAGTATCTGCCCTCCGAGCGAGCCCGCGTCGCCTACGAACTTACGACGCGCCTCGCGGTAGAAACATCCGCGGCGCTCGTGACGCTGTCCGAGGCGGCCCGGCGTGACATGATCGAGCGCTTCGACGCCCGGCCCGACCGCATCTACGTCACAACGCCGGCGGTCGACAGCCGGTTCTCCCCGCGTTCAGAGGAGGAAATTGCGGACACGCGGCGGCGGCTCGGCCTTCCCGAAAGCTACGTCCTCTACCTCGGCATCAACAAGCCGCACAAGAACCTCGTGCGGCTGGTGGAGGCGTTTGCCAGCATCGCCCGCGCCGTCCCCGACATCGCACTGGTGCTGGCCGGACGACGTGACCCGCGCTATCCGGAGGCGATGCAGCAGGCGATGGCCCTCCGACTCGCCCACCGCGTCGTTCTCATCGATGACGTACCGGAGGCCGACCTGCCCGCGTTGTACAGTGGCGCGGCCCTGTTCGTGTTTCCTTCGCTGTATGAGGGCTTCGGCTTCCCGGTTCTTGAGGCCATGGCGTGCGGCGCGCCGGTCATTACCTCCAACACCAGCAGTCTCCCGGAAGTCGCGGGCGACGCCGCGCTGCTCGTCCCACCGGACGACACGCGCCTCCTCGCGCAGAGCATGTCCGTCGTCCTGCAAGATGGTCGGCTCTGGAACCAGCTGCACGAAGCGAGTCTGGCGCGGGCGCGTCAGTTTAGCTGGGCTAAGACGGCTGCGGAGACCCTATCCGTCTACCGCCAGATTGCGCGCTGAGCCGAGTACGATACCATGCGCATCGTCCACGTCTACAAAGATTACTATCCGGTTCTCGGCGGCATCGAGAATCACGTGCGCAGCCTGGCCGAGGGTCAGGCGGAACGCGGCCATGATGTCACCGTTGTCGTCGCCTCTCTCACCGGCCGCACAGAGACCGAGACAATGAACGGCGTGCGCGTCATCAAAGCAGCGCGGCTGGCAACGGTCGCCTCTACACCACTGAGCGTGGCCCTGCCGGCGCGCCTGCGCGGCGTCCAAGCCGACATCGCGCACCTGCACTTCCCCTACCCGGTCGGCGAAGTCAGCCAGTGGCTCCTGGGGCGCGCCAGGCGCACCGTCGTTACCTACCACAGCGACGTCGTGCGCCAGGCAGGCATCCTGCGGCTGTATCGCCCTCTGATGCGCGCGATCCTGCGCCGCGCCGACCGCATCATCGCCACCAGCCCCAACTACGCCGCGACGTCGCCACTGCTCCAGGAGAACCGCGACCGCGTGGCCATCGTTCCGCTAGGCGTCGACCTGGCCCGCTTCCTGCAAGCATACCCGGACCGAGTGGCGTCACTGCGGCGTCAATACGGCACGCCGCTGCTCGTATCTATGGGACGCCTGCGCTATTACAAGGGCCTGAACGTTCTGATCGAGGCGCTGCCCAACCTGCCGGATGCCAGGCTTGTCGTCGCGGGCAGTGGGCCGATGGGCGACGAATGGCAGGCACTGGCGCAACGCCTCGGCGTGGGTCAGCGCGTCCACTTCATCGGCGATATTTCCGACGACGATCAGCCCGCTCTCTACCAAGCGGCTGACCTGTACGTCCTCCCTGCGACTCATCGCAGCGAAGCGTTCGGCATCGCCCTGGTCGAGGCGCTGGCATCCGGCATCCCGGCCGTTACGACCGAAGTCGGCACCGGCACATCCTATGTCAACCAGAACGGTATTACGGGCGTCATCGTGCCGCCGAGCGACTCTGCTGCCCTCGCGGCCGCGATTCGCGGCTTGCTAGCCGACGATGCGCGGCGCCGAAGCATGAGTGAAGCGGCGCGGGCGCGCGCGGTGGCCGAGTTCGGCCGGGCGAAGATGCTGGAGCGAGTGATGGCTGTGTATGAAGACGTTCTGGCCTAGCAATGTATTGATGGGGATGTTGTTGCTCAACCCGATGCTGCATCCTGTACTGCGCCCGGCCGCCCACGGCGCGAGCGGGTGGTACGATGATATCCTCACCTGGGGCGTGGTCGCAATCGTCCTTGTCATGATCGCCTATTACATCTACCGGACCTGGCGCGAACGCGCCGCCGAGCAGGAGAGCCAGAAGCATGACGACCAAGAGTGATCCTTTCCCGCTCCTCAACGTGCTCGTGACCATGAACTTCACCGACGCCCAGCTCGACAAGCTGCGCGCCGTCTCACCGCGCTTCCATGTCGAGCAGCGCCCCCGCGGCTGGGATAAGGCGGTGGGCGAGGTGCTCGATCCGAACGTGGACATCCTGTACGCCGCCAACGCGAGCTTCTCGCTGGCCCAGGTGCCTCAGCTGCGCTGGGTGCAACTGCATAGCGCCGGCGTCGAGCACATCGCCAATTCCGAGCTATGGCGCAGCGACATCCCCATCACCAACGTCAGCGGGATCCACGCCGTCCCCATCGCCGAGTACGTGTGGGCCCAGATTCTCGCCTTCGCGCACCGCCTTCCGGCGATGCTGCGCTTCCAGGAAAAGGGTGAGTGGGCGCACGGCCGATGGGAGAACTTCGCGCCCCGAGACCTCCGCGGCCAGACCATCGGCCTCGTCGGCTACGGCGCGATCGGCCGCGAGGTCGCCCGCCTGGCCCAGGCGTTCGGCATGCGCGTGCTGGCGACGAAGCGTTCGGCGCGCGACCAGCTCTATCGAGGCTGGCGGATGCCCGGCGTCGGCGACAACGACGGCAGCATCCCCGAACGATACTACGCACCGGAGGAGATACCTGAGATGCTGTCGGTCTCGGACTACATCGTCATCAGTGCGCCCCTCACCCCCGCGACGCGCCACCTGATCGGCGCGGCCGAGCTAGCGGTGATGAAGCCTTCCGCGTTCCTGGTCAATATCGCCCGGGGCGGGCTGATAGACCAGCAGGCGCTGATCGAGGCGCTGCGGGCGGGCAGGCTCGCCGGGGCCGGCCTGGACGTGTTCGACCCGGAGCCGCTGCCGGCCGATAGCCCACTGTGGGCCATGGACAATGTCGTCATCTCGCCCCATGTCTCCGGCTTCAACCTGCACTACGACGACTGGGCGACCGACCTCTTCGCCGAAAACCTGCGGCGCTTCCTCGCCGACGAGCCGTTGATCAACCTGATAGATCGACGAGAGGGGTACTAGGCCCGTGCGCGCCGTGGTACAGCGAGTCACACAAGCGTCGGTCACGGTGGACGGCGAAGTGATCGGCGCCATCGAACACGGTGTGCTGGTACTCGTAGGGGTTCGCGAGGGTGACACACGGGTGGAGGCCGACTGGCTCGCCAACAAGATCGCCCAACTGCGCATCTTCAGCGACGCCGAGGGCCGCTTCAACCTATCCCTCCTGGACGTGGGCGGCGCAGCCCTCGTGGTCAGCCAGTTCACGCTCTACGGCGACGCGCGGAAAGGGCGACGGCCGGACTTCACGAAAGCGGCCCGGCCGGAAACGGCCGAGCCACTCATTGAGTACTTCGTCGGGCAGCTCCGCGCCGCCGGCGTGCCTACTGCGGAGGGTCGCTTTGGAGCGTCGATGGCGGTGCAACTGGTGAATCAAGGGCCGGTGACGATTCTCCTGGAGCGAGAGCCGGAGGCGTGACCTCGGCGGCCGCGGGTGAGGCCAGCGACTCCACGGACGCTCCGGCGGCCAGGGCCGGCACATCGGGCGCTGGGGCTGGCGTCTGCTGGACCCATGGAGCGGCCTGTGGCCAGGACGAGACAGGCAAGCTGCCTTCGACCTCGACAGCCACGCCGCCGCTCAGCCAGGCGAGGATGTTGTAGCCAACCGCGATCACCAGGCACAGCAGAGCGATGGTCACCGCCCCGACCAGGGCCAGCAGAATCGTGATGCCGAAGGCAGTGAACGCGCCGGCGTTGTCCACGGCTTGCAGGGTGGCGAGCAACCCTTGCACGCGCAGGGCGGCGATCAGGTCAATCGTCGTGATATCCCGCCCGAGGAGCTGGATGTTAATCTTCTGCATGCCCTCCAGCCAGTTGCGCAGAAGGTGAACAATCGCGAAGCCGGTCGCCGAGATCAGAAGGGCCGGCACAAGGCAGCCCAGTCCACCCAGGACGAAGCCGAACTTCGCTAGCGCCCAGTACGGCAAGCGGGTGATGCGCAGCGATCCCTTCTTTACGCCCAGAACGTTACTCGGCAGAGCTTTCTGGCTCATGGCAATCCCCCGTTTAGCTCACGTCTTCAAGATGCGCGGCCAGCCACGGTGTCAGCATCTCGGCCGGACTGAGCGAGCCGTGCCGCCCCGGCATCTTGTCCGGCAGCAAGTGTACACCCTCCGCGTGCAGCGAGTAAGTCTTGCGCGCCGCCAGAACGATATCCCCCATCCGTGACCGCGCCTCCGCCATAGGCTCCCCGGTACCGAAGATTCCGCTGGCGAACGCGGCATCGCTATCCCACGCCGCGAACTGCTTCGCAAGGTTGTCGCGCAGATAGCCCAACAGCGGCGATTTCTCCCCCTGGCGCGCAAACAAGTAGGCCGTGCGAGCTTCCCCCGTTGGGTCGAACTGTAGCCGCTGCGCCAGACCGGGATGGTGCGCGATATCGACAATGTCCTCGGGCCGCGACCGCACCTGGCCATGGTCGGCACTGATGACGAGCAGCGTCTTCGAGCGCGCCCCGGACGGCAGGCCGTCCAGCAATTCGCGCCCCAGGGAGTACGCCAGGCTGCGGACCTCCGCCGCGTGCATCTCGGTGTCGGGACCGCGGCGGTGAGCAATCGTATCGACGCCTGGCCAATACACCGAAATGTAGGCCTCCCGCGGTCCGGCGATTAGCAGGTGGCGCAGCCCAACCCACATGTCGGCCGGCGTGTAGTACGAGTGTATATTCGCCCCGCGATACTGCAAGCGCGATAACCCGCTGTCGCGGATATCACTCGGCAGCAGGACGTGGGTGGGGATGCCTTCGGTTGCGAGGCGCTGGGCAACGCTCGGCACTGGTATGAACGTGTCATAGTTCAGCCCGAGGGCCTCCAACTCCCCCGCTCGCCGCGCGCGGTGGGCGCTCAAGAGAATCATGTTCGCCGTGCGCGAGAACTCGCGCAGGAACAGCTCGTAGCCGAGCATGCCATGCTCGACAGGAGCGCGCCCGGTGGAGAAGCTGGTTGTTGCCGCCGTCGTCGTCGAAGGGAACACCGAGGTCAAGGGTGACAGCATGCCGGCCCGCGCGACGCGGTGGAAAGCGAGTGTCTCATCGGCGGCCATCGCTTCGCTCAGCGCCATGTACCCCAGGGCATCCAGGATAACGAGGACGACGCGTCGCACCCGTCCCTGCCACGGCTGCCAGAGCGGCTCCCACAGGGGATGCGATGCCTGCAAATCGACACCCATGAGCGCGGCGAACGTCGGCGCCACATTGGCGACGGAGAGGCCATCGTAGTATGGAAAGATAGCGTTGTCATCCACGCCGTCGAGGGGCAAACGGTGCGCGCGAATGCGCTCAAGCGCGGCTAACTCAGGCGACAACTCGGACATGGCTCCTCACACTCGCATCTCCACAACCCATCCATCCTGGTGACAGAATGAAACCCCCGGGGCACGGCGCAGCCCGGGGGATCCGACTCCTGGGTGCTGTGGTGTCGCCGAAGTCGTTACTTCTTGGCCTCGGCCTCGAGCTCGACAAGCTCGGCGCCGGCGGCGTGCGCCATGACAGACTTCACGCCGTTGATCGCGCTCGACTTCTCCTTGTAGCCCTCACCACCGGTCGCGATGATTTGACCGTTGCTCGCGCGCAGGCGCCAGCGATACTCGCCTGCTTTGTCGACGAAGACCTCGAATTTGTACATGCGTCACCTCCATAATGCCGTGATGGTTTGCCGCCGCAACGCAAGACGATTACGCCCCTCAGGAGGGACGTGAACCCTGCGGGGAGCCTGCTCAGACTCTCGAATTCCATTATACATCATGGCGGCGGGCTGTCAATGCTCAATTGTGAATCTTAAGGTGGGCCGGCGGCCGAGACGCCGGCACCGGATTTGGACCGAAACAATTGTTTGAGCGCGTTGCAGTGAGTTGACAATGGTGATTCGCTATTTTATAATCACGATGTTGGTATGACGCGGCGCGCGTATGATTTACGGTTTTACGTGGCAAGAGCCCAAGCAATTGTTCGCCTATCCCCATGTTCGCCAAACATCATTCGAGCCGCTCTCGGCTCGCCCGCCACAGCGTCACGCGACGGGTTGAAGCAAAAGGAAAGGACGAGTATGGCCAGCGCAACCCTCACTTTTTATCGGACGACGATTGGCAAGAAAGTCATTATGGCGATCACCGGTCTCGTCTGGGTGTTCTACGTCATTCTGCACATGTTTGGCAATCTCAAGTTCTTCGTCGGCCCGGAAGCCCTCGATAGCTGGGCCGAATTCCTGCGCACATTCGGCGAACAGGTCCTCGGCTACGGCGGGGTACTGTGGGTCGTCCGCGTCGTGCTCATCGTCTGCCTCGCGCTGCATATTCTCATGGCGTGGCAGCTGAGCCGGATGAGCTGGGCCGCCCGCCCTGTGAAGTACAAGGCACGCCGCCGCTTCCTCGCTGCCGATCTGAGCGGGCGCTCGATGCGCTGGGGTGGTGTCTTCATCGGTGTCTTCCTGATCGTGCACATTCTGCAGCTGACCACCGGGACGCTGCTACCCGGCTTCCGAGAAGGCGATGTCTACTACAATGTGGTCCTCAACTTCAAGAACACCGCGGTGGCCGTCTTCTATATCATCATGATGGGCGTCCTGGCGCTGCATCTATACCACGGCACGTGGAGTCTGCTCCAAAGCCTCGGCTTCGACACCTACCCCAAGAATGACCCGTGGCACCGCCTCGGCCAGGCTATCGCCATTCTCGTGCCGCTGGGCTTCGTCCTGGTGCCGGTCGCCGTCGTTCTCGGGCTGTACGTCCGCCCGTAGCCCGGCGCCAGCGATGATACCGAAAGGATAGACCATGAGCACACAGGTCGCTCCAAGCCCTGTTGAAACAACAACGACTCGGCCTCTGTGGATCGAAGGAGACCAGACGCTCGACGCTCATATTCCCGACGGCGCCCTGACCGAAAAATGGGGCCGTTACCAGCAGGAAATGAAGCTCGTCGCGCCCTCCAACCGCCGCCGCTACACGATTATCATCGTCGGCACCGGGCTGGCAGGCGGCGCGGCGGCAGCCACCCTCGGTGAAGCCGGCTACAACGTCTTGAACTTCTGTTTTCAGGATAGCCCGCGCCGCGCCCACAGCGTCGCCGCCCAGGGCGGCATCAACGCCGCCAAGAACTACCGCAACGACGGCGACAACACGTGGCGTTTCTTCGTCGATACCATCAAGGGCGGCGACTATCGCTCGCGCGAGGCCAACGTCTACCGCCTCGCCCAGGTGAGCGTGGACATCATCGACCAGTGCGTCGCCGTCGGCGTGCCGTTCGCCCGCGAGTACGGCGGATACCTTGACACGCGCTCCTTCGGCGGCACGCAGGTCGCCCGAACATTCTACGCCCGCGGCCAGACGGGCCAGCAGCTTCTGCTGGGCGTCTACTCCTCGCTGATGCGCCAGGTCGAGCGCGGCGCGGTGAAACTGTTCCCCCGCCACGAGATGATGGACCTGGTGCTCGTCGACGGCGTCGCGCGGGGCATCGTCACTCGCAACCTCATTACAGGCGAGATCAAGTCCTACGCTGCCGACGCCGTCGTGCTCTGCACGGGCGGCTACGGTAACGTCTACTACCTCTCAACCTACGGTCGCGGCAGCAACGCCACCGCCTCCTGGCGCGCGTACAAACGCGGCGCTCTAATCGCCAACCCTGCCTTCACCCAGATCCACCCGACGTGCATTCCGGTCAAGGGCGACTACCAGTCGAAGCTCACCCTCATCAGCGAGTCGGTCCGCAAAGATGGGCGCTGCTGGGTGCCGAAGCGCGTGGGCGACAACCGTCCCCCTAACGACATTCCCGAGGACGAGCGCGACTACTACCTCGAGCGCATGTATCCGAGCTACGGCAACCTCGCTCCCCGCGACATCGCCTCCCGCGCCGCCAAGCGCGTGTGCGATGAGGGGCGCGGCGTCGGGCCGGGCGGCCAGGGCGTTTACCTGGACCTGCGCGACGCGATCCAGCGCCTCGGCAAGAAAGTCATCGCGGACCGCTACGGCAACCTCATGGAAATGTACGAGCAGATTACGGACGAAGACCCGTACACGGTGCCGCTGCGCATCTACCCTGCCGTCCACTATACCATGGGCGGCCTGTGGGTTGATTACCAGCTCATGAGCAACATTCCGGGGCTGTTCGTCGGCGGCGAGGCTAACTTCTCCGACCACGGCGCCAACCGCCTCGGCGCGAGCGCCCTGCTCCAGGGTCTCGCCGACGGCTATTGGGTGCTGCCGGTCACGGTGCCGAACTACCTCGCCACGGCCAGACCTTCGGCGGTGAGCATCGAGGATCCGGCGTTCAAGGAAGCCGAGGCCGAGGTGAACGGCAAGATCCGCCGGCTTCTCGCGGTCAACGGCAAGCACTCGGTGGACACTATCTACCGTGAGCTGGGCAAGACGATGTGGGAGTTCTGCGGCATGGCGCGCAACGACCAGGGTCTACGTACCGGCCTGGAGCGCATCCCTGAGATTCGCGAGATGTTCTGGAAAGACGTGCGCGTTCCCGGCGACAACGAGGAGTTCAACCAACAGCTCGAGAAGGCCAGCCGCGTCGCCGACTTCCTGGAGTTGGCGGAACTGATAGTGACGGATGCGCTTATGCGCAGCGAGTCGTGCGGCGGCCACTTCCGCGAGGAGAGCCAGTACCCGGACGGCGAGGCCAAGCGCGACGACGAGCACTTCTCGTTCGTGGGCGCGTGGAAGTACAACGGCAGCGAGCCGCCCATCCTCATCAAAGAACCGCTGGTCTACGACAACGTCCACTTGGCCGTGCGTAGCTACAAGTAGCGCTGAAAGAGCAGCGGTGGAGATATTATGAACGTCACCCTCAATGTCTGGCGGCAAAAGAATGCAGACAGCCCTGGTAACTTCCAGAGTTACCAGGCGAACGATATCAGCGAGGATATGTCGTTTCTCGAAATGCTCGATATTGTGAACCAGAGCATTATCGAGAGCGGTGGCGACCCGATCGCCTTCGACCACGACTGCCGCGAGGGAATCTGCGGCATGTGCGGCATCGTCATCAACGGTGTCCCCCACGGCGGCTTCGCCTCGACGACGTGCCAGCTCTACATGCGCCACTTCAAGAACGGCCAGACCATCACCCTGGAGCCGTTCCGCTCGCGCGCGTTCCCCGTCATCAAGGACCTCGCCGTTAACCGCACCGCCCTCGACCGCATCATCTCGGCCGGTGGCTTCATCAGCGCCAACACCGGCAGCGCCCCCGACGGCAACGACATGCTCGTTCCCAAGCAGAACGCCGACGATGCGATGGTCTACGCGGCCTGCATCGGTTGTGGCGCGTGCGTCGCCGCCTGCCCCAACGGCTCGGCGATGCTATTCACCGGCGCGAAAGTCTCGCACCTGCTAGAGCTGCCCCAGGGCCAGCCCGAGCGTTACCAGCGCGTTGTGGCGATGCTGGAGACACACGACGCCGAGGGCTTCGGGAGCTGCACGAACCACGGCGAGTGCGCCGCTGTCTGCCCGGCCCACATCCCGATGAGCGCCATCGCCATGCTCAACCGCGACTTGCGCACGGCGGCGTTCAAGGGCTACATGAAGTAGTTGCACGCCTGAATCCGGCTTTCCCGGGACTGGAGGCGCGAACCCGCGTCCTCCAGTCCCTCTCGTTTCCTAAGGAGGACGCGATGATTGTAGACCGTTCGGCGGCCCACACCCTATCGGCGTATGGCGGCGACGGCTGGCAGCCGCGCCTTCGCTCACTGCGCGAGGAGTTGGGCGACCTCTGGGCCGCGTGCGGCATTGCCACCGAGTGGGAGCCGCTGCGCGCCGTCCTCCTTCACCGTCCCGGCGAGGAGCTCCTCGCCTCCGCCGACCCCAACGCCGTCAACATGCTCGCCCCCCTCGAGCTCGCCAAGGCCCAGGCGCAGCACGACGCCCTGGCGCAAGCCTACCGCGACGCCGGCGCGACCGTTTATTATGTCGACCCCGACGCTGCCCCCACCCCGAACCAGATGTTCATGGCCGACCTGTTCGCCATGACCCCGGAGGGTGCGATCATCGCGCGCCCGGCCTCGCAAGTTCGCGCGGGCGAGGAGCGCGTCGCCGCGCGGCGGCTGGCTGACCTGGGCATCCCCATCCTCCGCAGCATCAGCGGCCGCGGCACGTTCGAGGGCGCCGACCTCATCTGGCTCGACTCACAGACGGCGCTGCTCGGCCGCGGCCTGCGCACCAACGACGAAGGCGCGGCGCAAATCAAAAGCGTGCTGGGCGAGATGGGCGTCGAGGTCGTGCAGATTGACTTGCCCTTTGGGACGATGCACCTGATGGGGATGATTCGCATCGTAGACCGCGACCTGGCGATCGCGTGGCCGACGCGCCTCGTTCACCGCGGCGTCGAGGCGCTGCGGGCGCGTGGCTACGACGTCGCGTTCATTCCGGACGAGCGCGAGGCGCGCGACGGCTTCGCGCTCAACTTCGTCACCCTCGGCCCGCGCCGGGTGCTCATGGCAGCGGGCAACCCGAACACGCAGGGGTTCCTCGAATCGCTGGGGGTTACGTGTCACACAGTGGAGGTCGACGAGCTAGGCAAAGCCGCAGGCGCCATCGGGTGTCTGACGGGCATCGTGTATAGAAGGCCCGCCTAGCTTAGTGTTGGTCGCCGCTCACTAGACTTCCCGTCTCTTCCACGACGATGACGACCTTGCCGCGGGCGTGGCCCGTGCCGAGGTAGCGCATGGCGTCAGGGACCTGGGCAAGCGTCGCGAAACGCTTATCGATGACCGGCTTGACCTTGCCGGCCTCGATCAGCCCTTTGACGACAATCAGGTCCGCCTGGTTCGTTTTCGCCGATAGGCCGCCCATCTTCCTGTCCCCGCCGATGGACATGAGAGGCCCCATGAGCAGCGCCTGGAACATCTGCGAGGGCTGGCCGCCGGCCATGACGTAGATACCCTTGGGCGCGAGGGCGCGCTTGTAGTCCGAGAGCGAGCGATTTCCGTTGGCGGCAAAGATAAGATCGTACTGCTGCCCACTCGTGGTGAAGTCCTCTTTGGTGTAATCGATGACGTGATCCGCGCCGAGGGAGCGCGCCTGGTCGACGTTCCTGGTGCTGCACACCGCCGTGACCTCGGCGCCGAACGCCTTGGCGATCTGCACCGCGTATGTCCCCACCCCGCCCGACGCCCCATTGATCAGGACTTTCTGCCCGGCCCGAACATGCCCCCGGTCGCGCAGCCCCTGCAGCGCCGTGACGGCCGCCAGGGGAACGGCGGCGGCCTCCTCGAACGACAGATTGGTCGGCTTCGGCGCGACGGCGCGCTCCGGAACGGCCACATACTCGGCGAAACCGCCAAAGCCGTACAGGGCTATATCGCCGTATACCTCATCGCCCGGCCGAAACTGCCTGACTCCCGGCCCAACGGCCTCGACGACGCCGGCGATGTCGGCGCCAAGGATTGTGTGTTTCGGCTTGCGCAGGCCGCCGACCATCACGCGCACGAGGAAAATGTCGGAGGTCAGGAGGTGCCAGTCGGCCGCGTTGACGGAGACGGCGTGGATCTTGACCAGGACTTCGTCGTCCTTGGGCGCAGGCTTCGCTACCTCTTCGAGGTGAAGGACGTCAGGGGGTCCGTACTGCGTGTAGACGACGGCTTGCATGAGTGTTCTCCCGGATTACGTTGCATCGAGCGCATCTAGACTTGTCTACGAACGTGCGCCCGCGCGGTTGCGCTCGGTTGTGACACTCACGCGCAAGCGGCATGCGGGGCAAGGTGTCACGTCAGAATGGGCAGCTTGAGCACATACCACAGACTGACCAGGAACAGCACCGTCGCGATGATGGTCACGCTCATGTCCACGACGTGCCACTTGAAGCGCGTAGCAATTCCCGCCACGAACAGCACCGACGCGAACATGACAGTCAGCAGGGTGTACTGGTCACCGATCGCGCTCGCGCCGTTCGCCAGTTGGAGCTGCTGGTCGGCTTGCGCGGAAAGCTCGGTTGCTTTTTGTTGTTCGTCCAGCACATACTCGGGCATGACGAATGGCGAGGACGGAGCATCCGGGTTCTGGAGCGGCTTGGTCGCGAGCCAGGCGTCGGTCGCCGTCTTGAGCGCCGGCGGAAACCGTTTGTACAGGAAGTCGGCGAGCTGCTGGTTCTGAGTGCTGACGGCCTGCGCGTACTGCAGGAACATGTTAACCTGGATGGTCGCCGCGCGGTTGGCATTGTTCGTCGCTTCGGTCGCCTCGATGCGCAAGGTCGTAGCGTCGATGTAGTACTGATCCTGCTGGCCGTTCCACTTGGACGTCTGATAGCCGCACCAGGCCGTGGCGACGGTCGCCAGGCCGAGAAGAATAGCCGAGACGATTTCTAGCAAGCGCTCGAGGCGGTCGTCCTCGCTAGAGGCCATGACCATGTCCCGCCATCGCTCGTCCGTGTCGTGATGAACTGGCGTCGGTTGAGGCTCCATACTCACTCTCTCTTTCAAGGATAATGGGCTGTATCCTACAAGAAAGCGCGCATGCAGGCCAATTTCGAGACGAAGAGATGGCAGTTTGGGACCTATAATTGCTGTGGAGTGTTCACCATCCCTGTCGAGGATGTAGATGCGATATGCGCGGAGCTGCGCAAGCGAGGCGTGGCGCTGCTAAACGGCCCAATGGATCGGCCGTGGGGCGTCCGAACCGCCAGCTTCATGGATCCCGCGGGCCACATCTGGGAGATCGCGAAGTAACAGCGGGCGAGTCAGCCAGAAAAGTGAGGGAGCCGGGGTCTGCCCTGGCTCTTTCGCGTCCCTGCGAGTACAATTCGGTCTTCAATAGCAATTCATCGCCCAACTTCGAACGCCGTCTTCGAGGACTCATGATACTCTTCGCGCCCCCTGACCGTCTATTGTTCGGCACATCCGGCGTGCCCGATTCGTCCCCCAAGCCCAGCTCCGAGGCGGGCATCATACGTACCCGCGAGCTTGGCCTGGGCTGCATGGAGATGGCGATGGTCCAGAAAGTGACCATCACGGAGCCGACGGCGGCTAAAGTGCGCGCCACCGCTGAGCGCGAGAGCATCTACCTCAGTATCCACGCGCCGTACTACATCAACCTCAACAGCAAGGACCCGCAGAAGCTGGCCGACAGCCAGCAGCGCGTTCTGGCCGCGGCGCGAGCAGGCGACTGGACCGGCGCCCGCAACATCGTCCTGCATATTGCCTTCTATCACGACAACACGCCCGCCGAGACGACGGCGATCATCCGCGACAACCTCCTACCGATAATGGAGACATTGAAGGCGGAAGGCTCCCAGGTCGTGCTGCGGCCGGAGACAATGGGCAAGCTAAGTCAGTGGGGCGACCTGGATGAAACCCTCGATCTGTGCGTCCAGGTTCCCGGTCTGCAGCCATGCATCGATTTCGCCCACCTTCACGCCCGCCACGGGCGCGACAACACGTATGACGAGTTCCTGGCGATCCTGGACCGCGTCGGCGACCGCCTGGGCGAACGCGCCTTGCGTGACTTGCACATTCACATCTCCGGTATCGCCTACGGCCCGAAAGGCGAGCAGCACCACCTGACCTTCGCCGACGCCGACTTCAACTACCGCGACTGCCTGCGCGCCCTGCGCGACCGCAACTGCGCCGGGCTTGTCGTGGGGGAAAGCCCGGCGCGCGAGCTAGATGTCATCTTCCTGAAGAACGTGTGGCAAGAAGTGCTCGACGAGCGGGACATGGGCTAGCGGAGAGAAGGAGCCTGGCATGGACACAGCGGACGTCGTCATTATCGGCGGTGGAGTCATTGGCGCGAGCGTCGCGTGGCACCTGGCGCAGCTCGGCTGCACCGACGTGGTGTTACTGGAGCGCGACGTGACCCTCAGTGGAGGCTCCACCGGCCGATCCGTGGGCGGCATCCGCCACGGCTTCTCCAGCGCCGTCAACGTCCAGCTATCCCTGGCGAGCAGCGCCCAGTTCCGCCGCTTCACAGACGACACCGACCAGCCGGCGCACTTCGTCTGGAACGGCTACCTGTTCCTCCTCGATAATGAAGACGACCTGCGCGTGTTCGAGCGCGAGGTCGCGATGCAGCAGAGCCTCGGTGTCCAGGGTGTGCGTCTCCTCACGCCGAGCGACATCAAGGCGCTCGTCCCGCAGATCAATGTCGACGACTTGGTGGGCGGAACGATTTGCGCGAGCGATGGCGTCGGCGATCCATATTCCATTTGCCAGGGCTACGCCACGGCAGCGCGCCGGCTGGGCGTGCGTGTGCGCACGGGCGTGGCCGTGACGGGCATCGGGGTCGAGGGCGGCAAGGTCACGCAGGTCGATACGTCGGATGGGCCGATCGCATGCCGCTGGGTGGTGAACTGCGCCGGGCCGTGGGCGGCCCAGGTCGGCGAGCTGGCCGGCGTTGACTTGCCCATCGTCCCGCTCAAGCGCCAGGTGTACATCACCGACCGCTTCGACAGCCTGGCGCCCGACGTGCCGATGACCATCGATTTCGGCCCGTCGTTCTACTTTCGGCGCGAGGGCGCGGGCATCGTCTTCGGCATGACGAATAAGGCGCAGCCGCCGAGCTTCGACCTGACGGTCGATCCGGGCTGGCTCAGCGTCACCATTGAGCAGGCGCTGCGCCGCGTCCCGGTCCTGGCCGAGGCGCGCGTCATGCGCGGCTGGGCGGGGCTATACGACACGACACCGGACGGCAATCCGATCGTGGGCGCTTTGCCGGACGTCGAGGGCTTCCTGGTTGCGGCCGGATTCTCGGGTCACGGCTTCATGCACAGCCCGGCCACCGGCCAGGTCATCGCCGAGATGATCGTCGGGAAGGAGCCTTTCGTCGACGTCGGCGAGCTGTCCATCGAGCGCTTCAGCGAGGCCGTCCGCCACGAGCACAACGTCATCTAGCGCCGCGGGTGGACGGTCACCCCATCGCTGCCTATAATTTCTGGTGTCTGTATACGCCAACGAGCTCTCTCTGCCCCACCTTGAGGACCGAATGCCCCATCCATTTTTAGACCGTCTCGCCGCCGGACCGATTTTGTGCGACGGCGCGATGGGTACCCAGCTCTACGCGCGGGGTGTCTCCTACGACGAGTGCTTCGACGAGCTGGTCGTCTCGCGCCCCGAGCTGGTCGCCGCGGTGCACCGCGACTACCTGGACGCCGGCGCTGAGATCATCGAGACCAATACCTTCGGCGCGAACCGCGTTCGCCTTGGCGAGCACGGCCTGGCCGACTCTGTCGCGTTGTTCAACACGAGCGCCGTCGCTCTGGCGCGACAGGCGGTGGCCGACTACCGCGCCGCCACCGGCGACACGCGGCCCATCTTCGTCGCGGGCGCGGTAGGCCCTATCGGCAGGGCCATCGCCCCCCTGGGTCAGATGCCAAAAGCCGAAGCGCGGGCCGCCTTTGTGGAGCAGATCACTGCCCTGGTGAATGCCGGGGTAGACCTCCTGATGCTGGAGACGTTCTCGAACCTGGCGGAGATGACGGAGGCCGTGAACGCGGCGCGGCAGGTCGCGCCCGAGATCCCGCTCGTGGCGCAGATGACGTTCACCGAGGACGGCGTGACGATGGCCGGCGATACACCGTCTGACGTCGTCGCGACGCTAGAGCCGTTGGGCGTTGACCTCATCGGCGCCAACTGCTCGGTCGGCTCCTCGCCGATGCTCGGCGTCATGGAGGCGATGGCGGCGGTAGCGTCCAGGCCGCTAAGCGCGCAACCCAACGCAGGATTCCCGACGATCGTTGACGGCCGCTTCATGTACCTGTCGTCGCCCCAATACATGGCCGAGTATGCGCAGCGCATGATCGAGACCGGCGTAACGCTGGTCGGCGGCTGTTGCGGCACGACGCCGGAGCACATTCACGCTCTCGCGGCTGTGGTACGCGAGACGAAACCCTTGCCGCGGAGCCAGGGGCGGTTGGTCGTTGGGGGAAGTGCGCGCGGGCAGCACACTTCGGAACACCCACCCACCGGCCTGCAGCGCAAGCTCGCCGAGAAATTCGTCATCACCTGCGAGGTCAGCCCGCCGCGAGGCTTCGATGTGGGCAAGCTCATGCCCGCCCTGCTGACGCTGCGCAAGTCGGGCCTGATCGACGCCATCAACGTGGACGACAACCCGCGCGCCACGGCCAGCCTGAGCGCTCTGGCGATGTGCTCCCTCATTCAGACGCGCGTCGGCCTGGAAACAGTGCTGCACCTGGCGTGCCGCACGCGCAACCTGCTCGCGCTGCACTCGGAGCTGATGGGCGCGCATGCCCTGGGTGTCCGCAATGTGTTCGTCGTGATGGGCGACCTGCCCCACGTCGGAGACTATCCCAACGCCTCGCCGGTCAGCGATGTGACCGCGTCGGGCCTGATGTCCCACATCAAGCGCTTCAACGAGGGGCTGGACATGTCGGGCAAGCCGCTGGGAAGCGAAACCTCGTTCTTCGTCGGCTGCGCCTTCAACCCGGGCGCCGACAACCTGGACCGGGAGCTGCGGCTGCTGGAGAAGAAGGTCGCGGCGGGCGCGGACTTCATCCTCACCCAGCCGGTCTTCGACCCCGCCGTCATCGACAACCTGCTGCAGCGGCTCGGCGCCTTCCCGCTGCCGATGCTCGTCGGCGTCATTCCGCTGTACGGCTACCGCAATGCCGAGTTCCTCCACAACGAGGTGCCGGGCATGCGTATCTCGGATGCCATTCTCAAGCGCATGCGTGACGCCGGCGACCAGGGGCGCGCCGAGGGTGTGCGGATCGCGCAGGAGCTTCTCGACGCCGTTCACGACAGCGTGCAGGGCGCTTACTTTATCCCGCCCTTCGGCAAGTATGAGCGCGTTATCGAGGTACTGGACGGCCTGCCGTGGGCGCACCCACGCGAGACGGCAGCGGTCGAGGCGGGACAGGGGGACTGAGGCAGCATGGCGACACTGCGCATCTACTTTTTCGCGACGCACCGCGAGGCCATCGGCGCGCGGGACATGACCCTCGAGGTCGCGGACGGGTCTACCGTCGGCGACGTGTGGGAGACGCTACGCGAGCGCTACCCGAAGCTGCGGACGGCGCGCCCGGCGGCAGCGGTCAACCAGGAGTATGCCGAGCCGGAGACGGTCGTGTATGATGGCGACGAAATCGCCTTTATCCCGCCCGTGAGCGGCGGTGTGTGAAGGAGGAAACTATGTTCATCATCACGGATGAGCCGCTCAAGGCGGCGGAAGTTGAGGCGGCCGTGGCGCGGCCCGACGCCGGCGCCATCGTCACGTTCCAGGGCGTCGTGCGCGACAACAATCTCGGCAAGCAGGTGAGCTATCTCGTTTACGAGGCGTACCCGCCCATGGCCGAGAAGGTGATGGCGCAGATTGGCGACGAGATTGCCGAGCGGTGGCCGGGCGCACAGACGGCGATCGCGCACCGCGTGGGCAAGCTCCAGATCGGCGAGGCGAGCGTCATCATCGCCGTTTCAACGGGCCACCGCGCCGACGCTTTCGACGCCTGCCGCTACGCCATCGATCGCCTTAAGGCGATTGTTCCTGTGTGGAAGAAGGAGGTCTGGGAAGGCGGCGAGTACTGGATCGAGGGCAGTGCGCCGGCATCTGAAGATGAGTCGGCGGCGATCGAACGCCTGGAGAAGTTGGACCCTGGCTCGTCGTGAAATCCGCCTTGTCCATTTCGCCGCGCGATAATATACTGTATCCTATATTGCCATTTCGTGCCTTCCATCAAAGGAGTCGGGAGAAACGACCGTGCAAATTGACATCCACAATGGCACCATCGACAAATTCCAGGCGGACGCGATCGTCCTCAACGCCTTCCAGGGCGCGACGACCCTCGGCGGCGCCACCGGCCACGTAGATCGTACCCTGAACGGTCTACTTACCGAGATAATTACCTCGGGCGACTTCAAGGGCAAAGCGGGCGAGACAAGCGTCATTTACTCCCGCGCGTCGCTCGCCTCGCCCCGCGTCATCCTCGTCGGGCTAGGCAAGCCGGAAGAATTCTCGCCTACCGTCGCCCGCCGCGCTTCGGCAGCCGCCGCGCGCAAAGCTCAAGAGATGGGCCTCAAGCACATCGCCAGTGTCATTCATGGCGCCGGCGCCGGTGGGCTAGACCCCAGCGAAGCCGCACAGGCCGTAGCCGAGGGAGCGACGCTTGTTACGTACCGCTTCTCCGACTACAAATCCAGTGAGAGCAAGCCAGCGCTGGAGCGTCTCACACTGGTCGAGCTGGACCCGGAGAAAATCGAGGCCGAGCGCGAGGGAGCGCGGACCGGCGAGATCATCGCCAATGCCGTGTGCCTGGCGCGCAATCTGGTCAACCGCCCGCCAAACTACCTGACGCCGACGATGATGGGCGAGATGGCCCAGGCGATGGGAAAGGCGAGCGGCAAGCTACGGGTCAAGGTCCTCGACCGCGATGCCATCGAGAAGCTCGGCATGGGCGCACTCCTTGGCGTGGCCCAGGGGAGCGACGAGCCACCGCGCTTCATTATCCTCGAACACGGCCCGCGGGATACGCCACCCGTGGTCATCGTCGGCAAGGGCATCACCTTTGACAGCGGCGGCATCTCGCTCAAGCCCGCCGTGGGGATGGAGGAGATGAAGGGTGACATGGCCGGCGCGGCCGCCGTGCTCGGCGCGATCCAGGCTGTCGCCGACCTCGACTTGCCGCTCCATGTCGTGGCCCTGGTTCCCTCCACTGAGAACCTACCCGGCGGCGGCGCCGTCAAGCCCGCCGACGTCGTGCGGGCGATGAACGGCAAGACCATCGAGATCAACAACACCGACGCCGAGGGCCGCCTTGTACTGGCCGACGCTCTCTCGTATGCCACGACCCTGACGCCCCGACCCCAGGCGCTCATCGACCTGGCGACGCTGACCGGCGCGATCTTTATCGCGCTTGGGCGCGCTGCGGCGGGCCTGTTCAGCAACAGCGACGCGTTGGCCGACCGTCTGTACCAGGCCGGCGAGCACACCGGCGAGCGCGTCTGGCGCTTGCCCTTGTATCCGGAGTATCGCGAGATCATCGACTCGGACGTCGCCGACATGAAGAACTCGGCCGGCATTGCGCGCGGCCCGGCGGGCGCCGCGGTGGGTGCGATGTTCATCCAGGAGTTCGCCGGTGATTTCCCGTGGGCGCACCTGGACATCGCCTCGATGACCTACCACACGCGGGCGAACGATCTCGGACCGAAGGGAGCCACCGGGTACGGCGTGCGGCTGCTGGTGGACCTCCTCCGCAATTGGACGACGCTGTAACCGATCTCGGGCGAGTGGTAGAGACGCGGTATACCGCGTCTCTACCACCGCGAGCGGAATGTGGCAACAATAGAAATAGCAGCATAGTTCATCGTTACATGAATGACATGATGTGAGTGAGGAATAAGATGGCAGAGCGAGTCAAGGCCGCGAAGAGCACGGCCATCCCAACCCAGGAAATCCCACTGCACACGCGCAAGCCAGAGTGGCTAAAGGTCCCGGCTCCCTGGGGCGAGAGCTACGGCTTCATCAAGCAAACGATGCGCGGCAACAGCTTGCATACAGTGTGCGAGGAAGCCAAGTGCCCCAACATCGGCGAGTGCTGGGGCTCTGGAACGGCGACGTTCCTCCTCCTGGGGGACACGTGCACGCGCTCGTGCGGTTTCTGCAACATTAAGACCGGCCGCCCGGCAGTCCTCGATCTGATGGAGCCGGAGCGCGTCGCGCGGGCCATTCAACGCATGGGGCTCAAGCACGCCGTCATCACCTCCGTCAACCGCGATGAGCTGCCCGACGGCGGCGCGGCAATCTTCGCGCGAACGATCATGCGCGCGCGACAGCTCGTCCCTGACCTGTCCGTCGAGGTGCTCATCCCCGACTTCAAAGGCGACGTTATGGCTCTGCAAACGGTGATGGACGCGCAGCCGGAGATTCTCAACCACAACACCGAGACCGTGCCGCGGCTGTATCTCACGGTGCGCCCGCAGGCCAACTACCGCCAGTCGTTGGAAGTGCTGCGTCGCGCCAAGAAGATTGACCCCACGGCGCTGACGAAGTCGGGGCTGATGGTCGGGCTGGGCGAAGAGAAGGACGAGCTGTTGCAGGTCTTCCGTGACCTGCGCGAGCACGAAGTGGACATTCTCACGGTCGGCCAGTACCTGCGCCCATCTCCCAAGCACCTGCCGGTCATCCGCTATTACTCGCCTGACGAGTTCGCTGAGCTGAAGACGGAGGCCCAGGCGATGGGTTTCCGCTGGGTCGAGTGCGGACCGCTGGTGCGCAGCTCGTACCACGCGGCACAGCAGGTCGAGCAGCTGAGCCGACGCTCGCCGCGCGCGGCCTCGACCTCAACGGAACCGGTCAGGGGGTGCGGGGTCGCCCGATGACTCGAATCGAGCTACACTGCCATAGCACGGCATCAGACGGTATCCTCAAGCCTGCGGCCCTGATCCAGTACGCCGCCGAGTGCGGCGTGAACGTCCTGGCCCTCACGGATCACGACACCACCGACGGCATCGCCGAGGCGCAAGCAGCAGGAAAGCAGCTCGGCATTGAGGTGATTCCGGGCATCGAGATCAACACCGAGCACCCCAACGGCAGCCTCGATATTCTGGGCTACTGGGTTCCCGTCACGCCCGGCGCCTTCCAGGATAAGATCGCCGAGCTGCGCGATGCACGCGTCACGCGCGGTCAACGTATGGTGGAGCGGCTGAACGACCTGGGCATGTCTGTGCGGTGGGAGCGCGTGCGCGAGCTAGCCGACGGCGCGGTCGGGCGGCCCCACGTCGCCCGCGCGCTCGTCGAGGAGGGCTACGCCCACAATATCTCCGAGGCGTTCGATCTTTACATCGGCCACGGGCGCCCGGCGTACATTCCGCGCCCGCGCTTCACAGCGCAAGAGGCCGTCGAGTTCATCCGCGCCCACGGCGGCGTGCCGATTATGGCTCACCCGGTGCCGGCCAGGGCGCAGAACCTGGACCCGTTCCGCCTATCGGAGCTCCTGCCGGAGCTGAAGCGGCATGGGTTGGCCGGCATCGAGTGCTACTATGGCGAATACGAGGGCAACACGGTGCGGCACCTGGTGTCGCTGGCCAACCGGCTGAGCCTGATTCCGGCCGGCGGCAGCGACTTCCACGGTCCAGGCCAGGGAGCGGAGCTAGGCAGCACCGGCCTGCCGACGCAGAGCCTGGCCCGCCTGCGCGCCGCCAGAACTTGACCCTCCCCTAGTCGGATCCTATAATTCGGCCATGGCCCGGCGTCGCGCGCGCGGGCCAAATTCTTTTTGTACGGTTTCAATCTCTGTGCGCTCTTCGTTACCAACGAGAAAAGTCACCTCAACGTCTCTGCTGAGTCCACGTCAGATCGTTCGACGCGTGATTCGCTCAACAGGCTTCGGCGCGCCGTCCTCCGAGAAACACCGTGGCCTTCGCCTGTTCCTGCTCGACGGCGTCCTCTGGAACATCTCCGACTCCTTCGTCCTCGCGTATCAGACGCTCTACGTGCTCGCCCTCGGCGGCAGCACGGCCCAGGTGGGCCAGATGACCGCCATCACCAACCTAGCCGGCGCGGCCGCCCTCATGCCGGGTGCCTGGGTCAGCGAGATGTTCGGGCGGCGCAAGACGCTCATTATCGCCTTCGGAGGCATCGTTTCGCGCCTCCCACTGCTCCTACTGGCTATGCTGCCCTTAGCCTTCACCGGCCAGGCAGCCATCTATGCCGCGATGGTTCTGTTGGCCATCCGACTGTTTGGCGACAACTTCGCCAAGCCGGCCTGGACTTCCTTCACAGCTGACTTGATCCCCCTGCGCCTGCGCGGGAGCTACTTCTCGACCCGCAACTTCGCCATGGCCGGCGCCGCCTTTGTGACCGTCCCGCTGTTCGGCATCCTCATTCGTAACCTGGGCGGTCTCACCGGCTACCAGGTGTCGTGGCTTTTGGTGTTCATCGCCGCCGCAGCCAGTACGGTCGCTTTTGCCTTCATCAAGGATACACCGTCCACCGCGCCCAGGGCATCCACGAGTCTCAAGGAAATCGCGGGCGAAATGCTCGCCGAGCGCCCGTTTGTCGCCTTCACCGCCGTGACACTCATCTGGAACCTGGCGCTCCAGCTGGCCGGCCCGTTCTTCAACGTCTACCTGGTCCAGGACATGGGCGCGAGCGCGGCGCTGGTGGGCATTGTGACCGCCGTCAACAGTGTCTCGGGTCTCGTCGGGCAGCGCTGGTTCGGGCGCTACTACTCGCGCCTGGGCGACATGGGCATCTTCCGCATCACCGGCCTGGTCATCCCGGCGCTGCCCGTCATGTGGGCGGTCATCAGCGCGCCCTGGCAGGTCGGCATCATCAACGGCATTGGCGGGTTCATGTGGGCGGGCTACAACCTCGCGCAGTTCAACCTGCTGCTCGCCCTGACCCCGGCGAAAGGCCGCGAGCGTTTCACTGCGGTGTACCAGACGGCCGTGTTCCTGCCAGCGTTCTTCGCCCCGCTTATCGGCGCCTGGCTGGCGGATATGCTCGGCTTCCGCCTGGTCTTCATCATGTCCGGCGCGGGCCGCCTGCTCGCGACTCTCCTGTTCATCTACCTGATCAGCGCGAGATCACGCGCCAAGAAGGAGACTCAGAATGCAGCGGATTCTAGCGATTGAGACGTCGTGCGACGAAACCGCCGCCGCCGTCATCGGCGACGGCCGCCACGTTCTGTCCAACGTCGTCGCCTCGCAGGAGAGCCTGCACGCCGCGTTCGGGGGCGTCTTTCCAGAACTGGCGTCGCGGCAACACATCCTCGCTATCGCCCCAGTTGTCGAAGAAGCCCTCGCCAAAGCCAGTGTCGATTGGAGCGACCTCACCGCCATCGCCGTTACCTACGGCCCCGGCCTGGCCGGGTCGTTGCTCGTCGGCGTGAACACGGCCAAAGCGCTCGCCCTTGCCCGGAACATCTCCCTTCTCGGCGTCAACCACCTGGAGGGACACATTTACGCGAACTGGCTGCGCGTCGCGCCCAACACCGACAGGGGCGACCCCGAATTCCCCATCGTCGCGCTCATCGTCTCCGGCGGCCACACGGACCTCGTGCTCATGACCGAGCACTGCCACTATCAGTCTCTGGGGAGCACTCTCGATGACGCAGCCGGCGAGGCGTTCGACAAGGTAGCGCGCATGTTGGGGCTGGGCTATCCCGGCGGCCCTGCCATTCAGCGCGCGGCTCAGGCCGGCGATCCTTCGGCGATCGAGTTGCCCCATGCCTGGCTCCCCGGCACGTATGACTTCAGCTTCAGCGGCCTCAAGACCGCTGTGCTGCGTCTGACGCGGCAGTTCGAGACCCAGGGGCTGGCGATTCCCGCCGCCGATGTGGCGGCGGCATTTCAGCGGGTTGTGGTGGATGTGCTGGTGGAGAAGACTATTCGCGCCGCCGATGAGTATGGCGCGACGGAGATTCTGCTGGCGGGCGGTGTCGCGGCCAACGCGCTGCTGCGCGAGCGCATAGCGGAGAAGTCCATCATCCCGGTGCGCTATCCGGCCATCTGGCTCTGCACCGACAACGCCGCCATGATTGGCGCGGCCGGGCATTTCGCGTGGGAGACCGGGCGGCGCAGCGGCTGGGACCTGGATGTGGTTCCCGGCCTGCCGCTCGTGGCGGAGCCGCTATTGAGTTCCTAACTTCTTCAGCTCTGCCTGGACAACAGTAGAGCTATTTCAAGAAAGTTCCCCATGAACAGGTGTCCAGCAGCAGGCACGCAAGACTCATCGTCATCCTGAGACCTCCATGCCTACGATGGCACGCGCCAGCACGAGAACACCGCCATCCTGTCATTGCGAGCGGGCGAAGCAATCTCCCGCCCTTGCTAAAGTGCGTCTGAGCGGTAACGGCGGGTCTGTCGCCGACCAAGTGATTGCTTCGTCGCGCTAACGCGCTCCTCGCAATGACAGTAGTGTGTGTTCTGAGAGGGCGAGCGAGGGGTCTGGACTGTGGCCCGGATGCTTCGCCTTCGGCTCAGCATGACAGGCCAGGCTCGTTTTCGGAGGGGACAATTACAACAGTCTCTGACACCGAGATTCGACCTCGACTGTCAAATTGAGCCCCCAACCCCTATTCAAGTCGAATGAACAGAGATACAAGTATCTGCCACCCTTTACCCTGTCCGTGCCAACGCGTTCTGGAGCCTGGCCCACTCGGCCAGGCTCAGTGTTTCGGCGCGGCGCGTGGGGTCGATGCCGGCGGCGGTCAATGCGGCGTCGATCTCGGCGCTGGGACGGCTGAGACCCTGCGCCAGGGAGTTGCGAAGCTGCTTGCGCTTCTGGCCGAAGCCGGCGCGGACGATGCGGAAGAAGCCCTCGGGATCGGTGACACCTTCGGCCGGCTGAGGGTACACGTCGATGCGCACGACGGCTGAGTCCACTTTGGGCGGGGGATAGAACGCGCCGGCGGGGACGCGGGCGACGACGCGCGGCGCGCCGAATAGCTGGACGCTCACGCCGAGCAGGTTCATGTCCGGCGGCTTCGCCACGATGCGCTCGGCGACTTCGCGCTGCACGAGCACGACGACGCGCGTAGGCTTGAGCGAGGCTTCAAGGATGTGGCGTAAAACAGCGGAGGTGATGTAGTAGGGCAGGTTGGCGACGATCTTGTAATCTGACACGCCCCGAACCGACATCATTTGCGCGAGATCCAGCGTGAGAATGTCCGCCTGGACGACCTCGACCGGCAATTCCACCGCAACCTCGGTACGAAGAAGCTCGACCATGCGTTGGTCGAGCTCAACAGCGATCACGCGCCCGGCGTGAGTAGCGAGGCGGCGCGTGAGTGGCCCGGGTCCGGGTCCAATTTCCAGGACCGTGTCATCTGGCGTGAGCTCCGCCGCGGCCACAATCTTGTCCAGGGCGCTCTCGTCCAGCAAGAAATGCTGACCCAGGCTCTTCTTCGCCCACAGGCCGTGGCGCTTGAGTAACGCGGGGATGCTCTCGCGGTCGGTCACACACCCTCACCACCAGGAATCGTTCGGCCCAGGCCCTTACCCCGATGGTCGTAGCCAAGGCAACCTGAGTCACCCAGCGGGGGCCGCTTACCGTTGCTACCTCTCGGTCCTGGCGGGATTCACAGTCCGCTGCCGCTCAGGGCCCCCGCCCGTGCCACCGGGATAAGGGTCTGGGCCGACACTGGCGGAGAGGGCGGGATTTGAACCCGCGAGACAGAATAACTGCCTACGCGATTTCCAGTCGCGCGCACTAGACCGGGCTATGCGACCTCTCCGTGTCCGAACGAGAATTATACCCCGAAGTGTCTTTCGGGTCAATCCTCGGTATACGATGCGCAATGGACAGCGTCCTTACGGCGGCGCATCCCATGTCGCGCGTTGCCTGAAGAAGTCGGCTCGCGCCTCGGCAATATCCACGTCTGGCAACTCCCGCGCCACGAGGTCGAAGGTCTCGGCGATGAGGTCGTTGAGCGCCAGCGCCCCGTCAACCAGCGGAGCCTCAAACACGAATCGCAGGCGGCGGGCGGCATCCGTTGGCGCAATCGGCAGCGCGCGGATCGCCTGCTCCATCCACTTGAAACCCAGGTGCGGTAGGTAGACTCCGCTGAGCGCCAGCCATACGAGAAACAAACGCTTCGCGGATGCCGCTGCGTCTTCATAGAAGAGTACAACCTCGCCGCGGTTGGCGAGCTTGCTGCGGTTCCACGCCGCCACGAACCAGAGATGCTCCGCAACCATCGCCCGCGCTAGGTCCGGCGGATACGTCGCAACCTGCGCACGCCAGGCATCGACCGCCGCCGCGCCCTTCAGCGGCACACCGCTCTGAATGATGGCGATGAGGTCCTGCTTGACCAGCGACGTGTCATATCTGTCGACGACATCGGCGAGCCAGGCTTCCACGACTGCGATTGGCCGGTTGCTGATCTGAAGCTCCACCCCACGCAGCGCCGCGTCATCCGGCCAATCGCCGTTCTCTTCTTCATAGTCGTACAGCCGGCGCGCTTCGCCACCGCCGCGCTCGATGATGTCCCGCCGCATCGCGTCGGTCGGCGCGACATCCCAGAACACCGTCATCTCGATGTCGGAGGCGCTATCGGCCCGACCTGTCGCCGCCGAGCCTGATATCAGCACGGCCCGGACTTCGGCAACATCGTCGTAAGCGCGCCCGAATGCCGCCGCTATCTCGCGTCGCCACGCGCTCGCCTGGCCCGCCGCCTGGTCTTCGACATTCATCAGCCGAAACGCTGCGGGTCGAAGGGCGACATGTCGCGGTCGGGTTGCCCCTGGCATATCCACTCGGCGAGGACTCGCCCCGTTTCAGTGGTATAGGGCATCCCGTGGCCCGTGCAGCCGGCGGCGACCCAGATACCCGGCGACAGCGGACCGATAAGCGGCGATGAGTCCGGCGTGAAGCCCATGATGCCCGCCCAGCGGTACGCGACCGGCGCGGGCGCGAGGTCCGGGAAGTACTGCGCGACGAAGTCATCCAGGGCCGACTGGATCTCCGGACGCAGGTGATTCTCGGTATACGGGCGGTCGGCGTCGGCGGCGACGCGGCGCATCCCGCCCAGCACCCACGCGCCATCCGCCGTCTGCTGCCAGTATTCCCCGCCGTCGTTGGCGGACCACGCGCCCGGGAAGACGCGCTGGGCCAGGGGGGCCGTGGCGCGCATCTGCCCGCGCACCGGCTCAATGGCCTGGGCCAGCTTTTGCGCCAGGGAACCCGTCCAGGCATTCGTGGCGAGGATGATGTGATCGGCCGGTATGTCGCCCAAATCGGTTTCGACGACGCCTCGTTCCACCCGATTGACGGCCACGCCGGTCCGAACGGCAGCGCCGTGGCGGGTCGCCGCGTCGGCCAGGCCGCGGACGAGGCGGCCGGAATGGACGACGGCGCCGCGCGGGTTGAAGCGCGCGCCGCGAAATGCGGCGGGCAGGGCCACGCCAACCCGAGATTGCAGCGCGTCGGCGTCCAGCCACTGCGTCTCGAAGCCGTCTTCTGCCAGCGCGTCTATCGTGGCGCGATGCAGATTCTCATCATCCTCGGACAGGGCCACGGCATAGCTGCCCTCCGGGCGATAGCCGCCATCGATGCCTTCCTCGACCAACGTCCGCCGAAGCAGAGCCGCGCTGTCCTCGGTGTATTGCCAGATGGTGCGGGCCGCCGCGTGGCCGCGGGCGTCGATCGTGCTGAGATAGTTTTCAGTCGTGCCGGGTGAAACGATGCCCGCGTTCCGGCCGGTCGCGCCGCCGGCGAGCGTCCCTCGCTCGATAAGCACGACATCGGCGCCGGCCCGCGCCAGGAACAGCGTGATTGATGCCCCCATCACGCCCGCCCCAACGACGACGACCTGGGCGCGCCGCGGCAGCTCGCCGCCGCGTACGAGATCGCCCGCGGTCGCCAACCAGTATGAAGTCATGTCAGTATCATTCATGATGTGTAGCTCTTTGGCATTATTGGAGACGACACAATTGATTGCGGTAAGCATAGCACGCCAGCAAAGAGGGGGTCAAATGGCGTGGGGCGGCGTCTCAACGGGAACGCCGCCCCACAACCACGCAGGTGCTTGCCAGTGTTCTGATTACAGAACACATTATACACTAGAACAAATGTCCGTGTCAAGTACTTTGGGAGGGATTTTTCCGAAAATACATATCGTCGTTGACCGACCTCCATCGCGGTGCTATACTTGCGTGAGCAACCGCCCCAGGAACCCAACCGTGCGCGTGAACATCGGCGAAGGAAGCCTCGAGCTGGTCGAGGGGGACATCACGCAGGAGTCAACGGACGCTATCGTGAACGCGGCCAACGAGGCCCTCGCGCCAGGCGGCGGTGTCGACGGCGCCATCACCCGCGCCGCGGGGCCGGTGGCTCTCGCCGAGCGTCGCAAGCTGGGCCGATGCCCCACCGGCGAGGCGCGAATTGGGCCTGGTGGCAATCTGAGAGCCCGCAATATCATCTACGCCGTTGGCCCTGTCTACCACGGTGGCGGCCGCGGTGAAGCCGCCCTGTTGGCGGGCGCCTATCGCGCCAGTCTGACGCTCGCCGCCAAGAACGAGCTACACCGTATCTCCGTCCCCGCCATTAGCACCGGCATCTATGGATACCCGATGGATGAAGCCGCGAGTGTCGCCCTGACCGCGATGATCGACTTCCTCAAGTCCGCCACGTCACCGCTGCACGTGCGCGTCGTCCTGTTTGGGCAGTCGGCGCTGCGCACCTGGGAACGTGCCTTGCAGGGAGTCTACCCGACACCGTGACGGCGCGGCCGATGTGGCGAGGATTTGGGTTACGTACTCATGATTCAGATAAAGGTTAAGATGGGCGAGCCGCTATGGCGCGCTGTAGGGCAACGAGAAGTCGACGTGACCCTGGACGATTCTGGCGCCACCGTCGCGGATGTGCTGGTCAAGCTGGCCGAGCGGCCGGGGTTTCGAGAAGCGTATGACGCTCACGCAGCAGGCGTCGGCGTGCCGTACGCACTCTTTGTGGACGAGAAAGCGATACCGGAGGCAGCCGTCAGCGAGACGCGTGTTGCGAATGGCCAGACGCTGCGCATCATTCTGCCGATAGCGGGCGGTTGATGGCTGACATTCTCCCGCGGGGCTTCTACGACCGACCGACGCTCGACGTAGCCCGCGCATTATTGGGTCAGCGCCTGGTCCGCGTTCTGGATGGTAAACGACTGGCCGGGCCGATCGTTGAAACCGAAGCCTATATCGGCGAGGCAGACAAGGCGAATCACGCGGCGCGCGGCTGGCGAGAGCGCCACGCCGTGATGTACGGCCCGCCGGGCTTCGCTTACGTCTACATGATCTACGGCGTTCACCATGCCCTCAACGCCGTCACGGAAAGCGAGGGCTTTCCCGCCGCCGTCCTCATCCGCGCCATTGCGCCCGAAGAGGGCGTCGACACGATGCGTTTGCGGCGCGGGAATCGCCCTCTGGCTCAGACTGCCGACGGGCCGGGGAAGCTCTGCCAGGCGCTCGCAATCGACCTGACCGAGAATGGTGTCGATCTGACGCAGCAGGGCGAGCTATTCATCGAACACGCGCCCGAGATACCGGAGGCGCATGTGAAGCGTACCCCGCGCGTCGGAGTCGGCGGAGATGTTCGGGCGCGCGAGGCGCTGTGGCGATTTGTCGTGTCGGCTGCCGATTCGCCACGGGCGTGAGTCTGACACGTGAGACTTGAAGACAGGGATTTGTTCGGGATGAGCCACCGTCGACCTATTAACCTGCCGATGCCCAATGTGGCTCTGACCGGTTTCAGCACCACCGGCAAGTCCACCGTCTGCCGCCAGTTGGCCTGCGCCCTCGGGTGGTACCACGCGGACACCGACGAGTTGATTACCGCCGCGGCGCGACAGCCTATCGAGGTCATTTTCCGAGACGAGGGCGAGGCATGGTTTCGGGCGCTCGAGTATGCTGCTCTCACCGCGGCCCTGGCCGGCCACGGTAACGTGGTGGCGACGGGCGGTGGCGCTGTCATTTCCGCTGACAACCGTGCGTTGATGCGCGAGCGTGCGTGGGTCGTGTGCCTGAGCGCACGGCCAGAGACTGTGCTCGCGCGCCTGGAGGAAGCCGCCCGCGTCGAGCCAAGGCCCCTACTGGCCGGCCCCGACCCGCTGGGGCGCGTGAAGACGCTCCTGGCTCAGCGCCAGGTCTTCTACGCCGAAGCCGATCTGACTGTCGAAACGGACACATTAACACCTGGTGATGTTACCGACGTGATTCTTGAATGGGTCCTCTCGCGAGAGACTGACCGGAGGCTAGCATGATGGAGTTTCACATTTCCCGCCGCGCTCGTGACCGCTATCAATTCGATGACTCCCTGTTCTCGATCAGCGGCCGCGTCGTCCTGGCGAACTTTCACGCCGCGCGCGTCCTCGCGCAGAAGATGAACGAGAAGCGCGACCTCGTCAATTTCCCGGAGACCGCCGTCGCTGCCGCCGACATCAACGCCATGGGCTTGATCGACGAAGTGCTGCACTACATGATCGCAGAGTACCGCAAGCAGGTCAACCCGCGGTTGTTCACGGACGCTCTCAACAGGATGGAGACGGACTTGGGTCCGGCGACGGTGAATCGCGTCCTGACGCGATTCGTGGACGAGTTCCCGCCGACCGCCGTCTACCGGCAACAGGTCGATGCGGCTCAGTATCTTCGCGATTCGACCAACGGCGTACCCAATCGCGAGATTATCCTCGAAGAAATGCTCCTCAACTGGGCTGCCAACCTGAACCCGGCCTACGCTCCCTATCGAGAGCTGTTCGACGATGCCTCGCTCCAGCAAGAACGCGGCTACACCAGGATGTTCAACGACATGCGCTCTTTCTTCGACAGCCAGCGCGTGCCGTCCGCCGATGGCCTCTCGATGCCTGACCTGGCGCGTATGAACCTGCTCGATCTTCTGCGCAGCCCGGCCCTGGCGTCCCCCTACTCCCTCTTCGGCCAGCTCGAGTTCCTGTCCCAGAAGTGGGGCGCCGTCATCGGCCCGCAGGTCTACCGCGTCCTGAGCAGCCTGGACCTGTACCGAGAGGACGCCAAGCGATTCATCTTTGGCTTCGCCCCGGGCGGGCCTGGGCCGGTCGAGATCACCGACTACGCGGAGTTCGAGGCCGAACCGGAGGCATTCAGCCGGGATCTGCACTGGATGCCGCGTGTCGTCATGATCGCCAAGAATACGTATGTCTGGCTTGACCAACTCTCGCGGCAATACGGACGCTCGATTACACGCTTGAGCGATATCCCCGACGAGGAGCTGGACAAGCTGGCCCGCCGCGGCTTTACCGGTTTGTGGCTCATCGGTCTCTGGGAGCGTAGCAACGCCTCACGCGAGATCAAGCGCATGATGGGCAACGAGGATGCTGTCGCCTCGGCTTACTCGCTGTTCGACTATCGCATCGCCGACGACCTAGGCGGGACGCCGGCGTACGAGAACCTGCGCGACCGGGCCTGGCAGCGCGGCGTCCGCCTCGCCAGCGACATGGTGCCAAACCACATGGGCATCGACTCGCCGTGGGTGGTGCAGCACCCGGATTGGTTCATCCGCCGCCCCGACAGCCCATATCCTGTCTATACCTTCAATGGGCCAGACCTGTCCTGGGACCCGAACGTCGGCATCTACCTGGAAGACCACTATTTCACGCGCAGCGACGCATCTGTGGTGTTCAAGCGCGTAGATCGTAACAGCGGCTCGGAGCTGTACGTCTACCACGGCAACGACGGCACGTCCATGCCGTGGAACGACACGGCGCAGCTTGATTACCTGAATCCAGACGTGCGCGAGGCCGTCATCCAGACGATCCTGCAGGTCGCCCGCCAGTTCCCTATCATCCGCTTCGACGCCGCGATGACCCTGGCGAAGCGCCACTATCAGCGTCTCTGGTTCCCGGAGCCGGGCACAGGCGGCGCAATTCCCTCGCGCTCCGAGTTCGCCATGACCAAGGCCGAGTTCGACGCGGCCATGCCGATTGAGTTCTGGCGCGAGGTGGTGGACCGCGTCGCCGTCGAGGCGCCGGATACTCTGCTGCTCGCCGAGGCGTTCTGGCTCATGGAAGGGTATTTCGTGCGTACGCTCGGCATGCACCGCGTCTACAACAGCGCGTTCATGGTTCTTCTGCGCGACGAGGACAATGCCAAGTACCGCACCGTCATGAAGAACACGATGGAGTTCGACCCCGAAGTGTTGAAGCGCTTCGTCAACTTCATGAACAACCCGGACGAGAAGACGGCCGTCGAGCAGTTCGGCAAGGGCGATAAGTACTTCGGGATCGCGACGGTGATGTCCACGATGCCTGGCCTGCCGATGTTCGGCCACGGCCAGATCGAGGGCTACGCAGAGAAGTATGGCATGGAGTTCCGACGTCCGCTCTGGGACGAGAGCGACGACCCCTACTTGATCGCGCGGCACGAGCGCGAGATCTTCCCCCTAATCCACAAGCGCTACCTGTTCGCCGACGTCGAGAACTTCCTGCTGTACGACTTCATCAGACCGGACGGCAACGTCGACGAGAACGTCTTCGCCTACTCCAACCGCTTCGGCGACGAGAAGGGTCTCGTCATCTACCATAACAAGTACAGTGACACCCGCGGCTGGATCAACGTCGCCGTCCCCTACCCCGTCAAGACCGGCGTCGGCGACGAGCGCATCATCGTCACCAAGACCCTGGCCGACGGCTTGCAGCTCACCAATGCCGCCGACCGCTTCGTCATCTTCCGCGACCATAGCGGCGAGCTTGAATATATCCGCCGGAACCAGGACATCATCCAGAAGGGCCTGTACCTGGAGCTAGGCGGGTATCGCTACCACACCTTCCTCGACTTCCGCGAAGTTCAGGATGATGTGACTGGGCGATACAGCCAGCTGGAAGCGCAGCTTGGCGGGCGCGGCGTGCCGAGCATTGACGAGGCGCTGCGCGAGCTAATGCTGGAGCCGGTCCGCGCGCCCTACGCCGCCCTCGTCAACACCGACGCCCTGCGCCGCGTCGTCGATGTCTGCATCCTGCCGCAAGAAGCGGAGAGCCAGGCTGAGACGGCCGAGACCCAGACCGAGACCGCTACGGACGGAAGCGACGGGGCGGCCGGCGACGAGAAGGCCACTATCTTGCGCGACGTCGGCGACCGCGTGGAGGAGCTGCTCCAGGCAATCCAGGCTTTCAGCGGCTCGGATGCCGACACGGAGGTCGTCGCCGAGAAGATTCGCCGCCACCTGGATGCCGTCATTGCGCTGCCATCCTTGCGCGCGCAGGCGGATGGCGATGCGCCGGCTGAGTTCGCCGCGGCCGTTGAGTACCTGCTCGCGCGCTTTGACGCCAACCCGGCCCTGTGGGGCGGCCCGCTGGCCTGGGTGTTCACGCGCTTTTTGGGCGACATGATGGGCGGACCAGATGCGAGCGAGCAAACCCGAACCCTGATTGACACCTGGCGGCTCGGCCGTATCATCGTGCCGGCCCTCGAAGGCATGGGCATGAGCGATGCCACTGCGTGGCGCGCCGTGGCGACGATCAAGCTGTTCAGCGAGCACGATAAGTGGTTCGACATGGCAGGGGCGCCGGGTCTGCGCGCGTACCGCGTCCTGGAGTCGTGGCTGCGGGACAGCGAGGTGCAGCAGTATCTTGGGGTAAACCGCTACCAGGGCGTTCTCTGGTTCAACCACGAGGCCTTCGAGCAGCTCCTCTGGGCCGCCTTGCTCCACGCCACGATTGGCCTCGTGGCGGCGCAGGATGAGACGGGGGACGACGCAACACAGCAGGTGGCGCAGGGCATCGCCGAGCGCTACGCGATCATCGAGCGGCTGCAGCAGGCGGAGAAGGACTCGAAGTACCAGGTCGCGCGCTTGCTGTCGCGGGCGCGCGGGGAGAACGGCGCTACCCCGAGCGCCAAGCCGTCCACGGCGACGCCTTCGACCAGCACCCCGACTCCGACCGTGGAGGAATCGGGTGACCAACCCGCGTGAGCTTGCCCTGACTCTGGCTCAGGCCGCACTGGCCGCCGTGGAGCCGGCGGCGGCCGTGCGCGCCCACGTCCGCCGCGACGGCGACGCGCTGCTCATCGATGAGCAGCGCTATGACCTCGCCAGGTTCGACCGCGTGTTCATCGTGGGCGCAGGCAAGGCCAGCGCGCCCATGGCGGCTGCCCTGGCAGAAAGCCTCGGCGACCGCCTGACGGGCGGTTGGGTCAACGTCAAGTACGGCCACGAGCTTGACGTGCCGGGCGTGACCATCCATTCGGCAGGCCATCCCGTCCCGGATCAGGCAGGCGTCGAGGGCAGCGAAGCCATCGCGCGCATTGTCGAAGACGCGGGACCGCGGGCTCTCATCCTCTGCGCAATTTCCGGCGGCGGCTCGGCCCTCACCCCGCTGCCCGTCGCCGGTGTGACTCTGGCGGACCTGCAGGTCACGACCGACGTGATGTTGCGCAGCGGCGCGACGATCAACGAGCTAAACTGCCTGCGCAAGCACCTCGACCGGCTGAAGGGCGGAGGGATGGCGCGGCTGGCCGGCGACGCGACGCTGGTCGCCCTCATCCTGAGCGACGTCGTCGGCAACCCGCTCGACGTCATCTCGTCCGGCCCGACCGTGCCCGACACGACGACGTTCGCCGACGTGGCGCACATCCTCGACCAGCGCGGCCTGTGGGAACGGCTCCCAGCCTCCGTCGCGGCGCACCTCCGGGCAGGCGTAGCCGGCGACATCCCCGATACGCCAAAGGCCGGTGACCCCGCCTTCGCCCGCGTGCAGAACGTCATCGTCGGCAGCAACGGCCAGGCCGCGGACGCGGCGCTCGCCGTCGCGCAGGCGCACGGCCTCAACACGCTCCTGCTCTCAACGTATGTGGAAGGGGAGGCGCGAGAGGTCGCGCGGGTATGCGTCGCCATCGCCCGCGAGATCGCGGCCTCCGGTCGGCCGCTACTACGCCCCGCCTGCGTCGTCCTCGGCGGCGAGACGACGGTGACCGTGCGTGGCAGCGGCAAGGGCGGCCGCAACCAGGAGCTTGCCCTGGCCGCCGCGCCGGGCCTGGTCGGCCTCGACAGCGTGATGATTCTGACCCTCGCCACGGACGGCACGGATGGACCGACGGACGCGGCAGGCGCGTTCGTCGACCCGACGACCGTGGCGCGAGCGGGGGCGCTCGGGATGGATGTGGCGACATATCTCGCCAACAACGACGCGTACACGTTCTTCGAGTGTCTTGGCGATCTGCTCATCACCGGCCCGACGCGCACGAACGTCAACGACCTGACGTTTATCCTGGCGCTGTAGCGCAACGTCGATTCATGCGCATCACAATCAATGGTCTGTTCTGGCCAATGCCTAACGTCGGCAGCGGACAGTATCTCCGCGAGCTTCTGCCGGCCCTGCGCCGTCTCGCGCCGGAGGATGAGTACACCCTGGCGCTCGTGGGCAATGCGGAGACGAGCGAAGCGCCTGCCAAGACCGTTTGCTGGCAGCCCCCCCTCGGACGCGACGCCAACGATGATGTAGCGAAGACATGGTTCGAGCAGGTTGTCTTTCCTCGGCTCGCGGCCGACGCCGACGTGGCCCACGTGCCGTATTTCGCGCCACCTCTGCGACCATCCTCGCCCACCGTCGTCACAGTCCATGATATCATCCCACTTCTTCTGCCCGCGTACCGCGGCTCGGCGCTGGCGCGGCTGTACTTCCGACTCGCGGCGGCCGCGCTCCCGCGGGCCAGCCACGTCATCGCAGACTCTGAGCACAGCCGCCGGGACATTCTCGCCCATTTCGACTTGCCGCCGGAGCGAGTCACGACCGTGCATCTCGCCGTGTCGGAGCGCTTTCGCCCGGCGGCGCCCGAAGCCATCAGCCGCGCGCGCGCGCGTTATAACCTACCGGAGGACTTTGTCCTCTACATGGGCGGGTACGATGTGCGAAAGGACATCGGAACGCTCCTGGCCGCCTACCGCACTCTCCAGCGCTGCGGCACGGGAATCGCTCTTGTGTGCGCCGGTGGGCTGCCGCGCCAGGACACCCCTGTCACGCCGGACCCGCGGCGGATCGCCGAACTGCTCGGAGTCACCGTCCACTTCCCCGGCTTCATCGCCGCCGAGGACCAGCCCGCCCTCCTGAGCGCAGCGCGAGCGTTCGTGTTCCCGTCGCGCTACGAGGGGTTCGGACTGCCGCCGCTAGAAGCGCTGGCGTGCAGCGCCCCGACGATTGTCGCCGATGCCAGCTCCCTCCCTGAAGTCGTCGGCGACGCCGCGCTCATGTTCCCCGCCGGCAACGCCCAGGCCCTGGCGGACACGCTGCGCCGGCTACTAGACGACCCGGGCCTTCAAAACGAGCTTCGCGCCCGTGGACCGACGCGGGCCGATGCGTTTAGCTGGGAGCGCGCCGCGCGCGAGACGCGTGCCATCTTCAAGGAGTTGAGCAATGCCTGAAGCGCCTACAGAGTGGATGCCGCGCGAGGAGTGGGACGCGCTCGTGCGCGGCGACGACTGCCCGCTGTGCGCCGAAGTCGCGGGCGTCGAGCCTGCGAACGAGTACGGCTACACCGTTGCGGACCTGGCGATAAGCCGCCTCCGCCTCGCCGCGAACCAGTCGGTGCCCGGCTATTGTGTTCTGATATGCCACAGGCACGCGCGCGAGCCGTTTGAGCTGTCGCCGGAAGACCGCACCCTGTTCTTCGAGGACATGCTACACGCGGCGGCGGTGATCGAGTCAGTCTACGGCGCGATCAAGATGAACTACCAGATCCTCGGCAACGCCGTGCCCCACGTCCACGCCCACATCGTGCCGCGCTACTATGGCGACCCCGCGCCGAGCCGCCCGATTGATCCTGGCGCCGCGACTGTGCTTCTCTCGGCGGGAGAGTATCAGGCGCGAGCGGTCGCCCTTCGCGAGGCGTTGGGCATCGCCTCGGACGGCGCGTGAGAGACGCATGCCGTCGGCCACGTTTCGCTTCTATGCCGAGCTGAACGACTTCCTCGCGCCTGCGCGGCGGGGAACGTTCACTCATCATGTCGAGCCGCGCACGACGGTGAAGGACGCCATTGAGAGCCTGGGCGTCCCGCACCCTGAGGTCGATCTGATCCTCGTGAACGAGACGCCGACGTCCTTCGCCTACACGATCCAGGAGGCTGACCGGATTGCCGTCTATCCGCCCATGAGCTCCCTCGACAATCCCGCGCCCATCCTGCTGCGCCCGCCACTCACCGACTATCGGTTCGTGCTCGATATCCACCTGGGCAAGCTGGCGGTTTACCTGCGCATGCTCGGCTTCGACACGCTCTATCGCAATGACTACGCCGACGACGAGTTGGCGCGCATCGCCGGGGGCGAAAACCGAATTCTGCTCACGCGAGACCTCGGACTGCTTAAGTACAATGCGGTCGTCTACGGGTATTTCGTCCGCGAGACGGCGCCGACGCGGCAGCTACGCGAGATCGTGCGCCGCTACGATCTGCGGCGGCTCGCGACGCCTTTCCACCGTTGCCTGCAGTGCAATACTCCCCTGCAGCCGGTCGCGAAGGCCGAGATCATGGATCGCCTGCTGCCCAAGACGAAGCTCTACTACGACGACTTTCGCATCTGCCCGGGCTGCGGCCAGATCTACTGGCAAGGCTCGCACTACGAGCGCATGCGCCACAATGTCGACCGCATACTTGGCGAGCCAGATGGGTGAAGTATCTATCCCGATAGGTCAACGAATCTTATCCGCAGTATGGTCCAAACTAGGTTATACTAGAGCCTAACCGCTCGTGGGTCTGCGCCCCCGCAGGTGCGGCGTTTGCTTAGGCGCGCAAGACAAAACTACCTGCCCAAACCTGAGGTGCTTCTGATATGAAAAAAGTTCTGCTAATCCACATTGATGAGGGAGACGATACTCGCCAGGCATCATTCCTCGGCCAGGAGATTGAGATTCACCGCATCGGCGTCGCCGGCGATGCCGACAAGGCGAAAGCGTTGATCGAGGAGTACGACGGTAAGGTCGACGCCATTGGCCTGGAAGGGATGCCGGCCGAGCTGGCGCTGGGATCTGAGCACCGCCCGCATGCTATCGGCTCTACCATCGCGTCGGCAGCCAAGATCACACCCGTTGTGGATGGCGGCGGGATACGCCCGGGCATCGAGCGCTGGGGTATCATCCTGGCCGACAGAGCGCAGCCGGGCATCTTCAGCCAGAAGCACATCCTCATGGTTCCCGGCCTCAATCACCCTGGCATGGCCTCGTCGTTCAGCCGTCGCGCGTCGGTTCTGCACTACGCCGACCCCGTCATCTACTTCGCTCTGCCCGCCATTCCCGGCGTCGGCTCGGAGCAGACGCTCGTCCAGGCGGCCGGACCAACCCTCGACCAATTGCGAACAGCCCCCTTCCGCCGCCTGTACCCACGACCGGGTACGCCCGAGACGCAGCGCGACGCGAAGGCCTTCGCGTGGGCCGACGTCATCGCTGGCGACATGGGCGCGATCCGCCGCTACGCGCCGGACACCTTGCCCCACAAGACCGTGGCCGTGGAGTCGGCGACACAGGAAGACCTGGACGATCTGCGCAAGCGCGGTGTGTCCATCGTCGTGACCCTCATGCCGTCGCTCGGCCCCAAAGGCTCGCTAGGCGAGTACTCCGCGGCCGCCATCGAGGCGGTGCTGGTCGCCGTGCGCCCCGATCCAGAAATGCCTCTCACCGAGGACACCTACCTCGACCTCATGGCGCAGATTGAGTGGACCCCGGCGATCGTCTACCTCCAGCCGGAGGAAGCGGGCATCAACCGCTTTGCGTTCGTCATCCACCCGCTGGACGTGCGCTTCATCCACAATCACAAGTGGTTCCGCTGGACCAAGTATCTACCCGATGAGATCGTGGAGAAGGTCGCCGCCTACATTCCGCCCCTGTACCTGTCGCGCATCACGGGCGGACAATCGCCGACCACAGGCCAGCGCGTCGAAGGGTATCTCATTGCCCTGGGCGCGACGCCGCGTGAGATGATGCACCACGACGAGAAATTCACGTACAGCCGCCTCAACCAGGCCGCGCGTATCGCCGAGCGCAAGGGTGCGCGCATCATGGGCCTGGGTGCGTTCACGAGCGTCGTCGGCGATGCCGGCATCACCGTCGCCCACGAAGCGGATATCGCCATCACCAGCGGCAACAGCCTGACGGTCGCCGCCACGCTCGAAGCCGCGAAACAAGCCGTCATCAAGATGGGTGCGACGGACCTGACAAAGGGCAAGGCGATGGTCGTCGGCGCGACCGGCTCCATCGGCTCGGTCTGCGCCAGGCTTATCGCCCAGGCTATCGGCAACGTCGTGTTGGTGTCGATCGAGCCAGAGCGGCTCATCGACATGAAGCGCATCATCGAGGCGGAGACGCCGGGCGCCCAGGTCATCATCTCGACCCACGCCCAGGACCTCGCGGCCGATTGCGATCTCATCATCACCGCCACGTCGGCGTTCGGGCAGCGCGTCATCGACATCACCAAGTGCAAGCCAGGCGCGGTCATCTGCGACGTCGCCCGCCCCATGGACATCAACCCGGCCGAGGCTGCCCTGCGCCCGGACGTACTGGTCATTGAGAGCGGTGAGGTGCTCATCCCCGGCAACATCGACTTCGGCTACGACATCGGTCTGCCGCCCAAGACGGCCTACGCCTGCTTGAGCGAGACGGCCCTGCTGGCGATGGAGGGGCGATTCGAGGACTACACCCTCGGCCGCAACATTACAATTGACCGCGTCAAGGAAATCTACCGCCTGTTCAAGAAGCACGGCTTCCAGCTTGCCGGCCTGCGCTCCTTCGGCAAGTACATCACCGACGACGACGTCGCCGCCAAGCGCGCGCTGGCCGACGAGTTCCGCAACAACCCGGCTTACTTCGCGCAGTACCAGGCGGAAGCGCAGCGCAAGCTCGCGACGATTCCGGTCATGGCAAAGGGCGTCGGGGCCTCGAATGGGTCTTCGATGCGCAAGTATGCCCTGCCCGCGGTGGGCGTCGGCGCTGTCGGTCTGGGCGCTCTCGTGCTGTTGACCCGCAAGCGCCAGGGGTAGAGGGAATAATCCGCCGCAAAACGTGCGCCTGATGTAGTGACGACTTCAGTCGTTCTTCAAAGAAACGACTAAAGTCGTCACTACGCTGTCTATCCGCGTCCGATGGAAATGGGTTTATGCGCGTCCTGATGGTGTCCAAAGCCGTGGTGGTCGGCGCCTACCAGCGCAAGCTGGAGGAGCTGGCCGCCCTGCCCGGCGTCGATCTCACGGTTGTCGTTCCGCCCGCTTGGCGCGAAGGCTCGACGACTCACCGCGTGGAGCATGCCTATACCCGCGGTTATCGTCTCGTCGTCGACCCGATTCTGTTCAACGGACGCCACCACCTGCATGTCTACCCGAAGCTGGCGCGCCACTTCACGCCGCGCCCCGATGTGTTGCACGTGGACGAAGAGCCGTACAACGCTGTGACCGCTCACGCCCTGTGGCTGGCCAGGCAGCACAAGGTACCGGCGCTTTTCTTCACCTGGCAGAACTTGCTGCGCCACTACCCGCCCCCGTTCCGCCAGGTCGAGCTGTTCAGCTATCGCAGCGCCGGCTATGCCATCGCCGGCAACCAGGAAGCCGCCGACGTGTTGCGCGCCAAGGGCTACCACGGCCCCGTCGCGGTTATCCCACAGTTTGGCATCGACCCCGACGTCTTCCGGCCGCTCACCACCGCCAAGTCGCCCCCATTTCGCATCGGCTACCTCGGCCGCCTCGTGCCGGGAAAAGGGGTGGACACGCTGCTGCAAGCAGGCCGCGGGTTGGCGGGAGACTGGCGCATGGAGATTCGCGGCGAGGGCGAAAGCAAAGCGTCACTCGTTGCGCTGGCGCAGAGTCTCGGCATCGCGGACAGGGTAGAGTTCGCCCCCTATGTCTCCTCGGTCGAGGTCCCCGCCTATCTCAACCGTCTGGACGCCCTGGTGCTCCCGTCACGCACGACAACGTCGTGGAAAGAGCAGTTTGGGCGCATCCTCATCGAAGCCATGGCGTGCGAGGTACCCGTCGTCGGGTCGTCCAGCGGCGAGATCCCCAATGTCATCGGCGCCGCCGGCCTGGTGTTCCCGGAAGACGACCCTGACGCTCTGCGCGCGCACCTCGTCCGACTGATGGCCGACCCGGTCCTGGCGCGCAATCTCGGCAAGCAAGGCCGCGCCCGCGTCCTGGCGCACTACACCCACGCCCAGGTCGCGGCGGCGACATTCGACGTCTATCAGCGGCTGATTCTGCGGCGGGTCAGGGTCAAGGCCGAGGTTTGACACGCTGGACCGCGAGACTTACAATCCTCCCACGGCTTCGCCGCAGGTTAGGAGGATTGCGTGTTCAATAGCTATTGCGAGGCGGCTCGCCACAACCCGCTACACCAGCAATATCACGATACGGAGTACGGCTTCCCGCTCCAGGACGACAACGCCCTCTTCGAGCGCCTCGCCCTGGAAATCAACCAGGCGGGACTCTCCTGGCTCACCATCCTCAAGAAAAAGGACAACTTCCACCGCGCCTTTGACGGCTTCGCCATCGATCGCGTGGCGGCCTACGGCGACGCGGAGAAAGCACGGCTGATGGCTGATGCCGGCATTGTGCGCAACCGGCTCAAAATCCAGGCAGTGATCGAGAATGCCCGGCGGCTGCAGGCTATCCGTCATGAGCACGGCTCGTTCGCCGCCTGGCTGGATGCCCAGCACCCACTGCCGCGGGACGAGTGGCAGAAGCTGTTCAAACGCACCTTCGTGTTCACCGGCGGCGAGATTGTCGGGGAGTTTCTTATCAGCACGGGCTACCTGCCCGGCGCGCACGATCCCGGCTGCCCGGTGTACGCGGAGATTCTCCGTCTCGCGCCTCCGTGGACGCAGGCTAGCGAAAACAGCACTTAGCATCCAGGGAGGCGCTCGGCTCTTGTACGTCTATTTCTTTCAGGCGGTCACGCTCGGCTTCTCCGCCGCAGTCTCGCCCGGCGCGTTCCAGGCGTATCTGCTCTCCCACACGCTCCAGCATGGGCTGCGGCGAACCCTGCCGACGGTTCTCGCGCCACTCATCACCGATGGCCCGATTATCCTGATTGTGCTGCTCGTCCTGACCCAGGCGCCGGCGTGGCTGCTGCGCGCGCTGCAAATCGCCGGCGGCGTTTTTCTAATCTACCTGGCCAAGGGCGCCTTCGACGCCTTTCGGAAGTACCAGGACAAAGCTGCTGCTCCCGAGTACTCGGCGAGCCAGAGCGTCCTCAAGGCGGTGCTGACCAATGCTCTCAGCCCCGGACCTTGGCTGTTCTGGACCGTCCTGGCGGGGCCGATTGTCATCAAAGCCTGGGAACAGTCGCCGTGGCAGGCCGCGAGCTTCATCGTCGGCTTCTACGCGGCGATGCTCGGCACGCTGACGGCGCTTGTCGTCGTGTTCGCGGGCGCCGGGCGCCTCGATCCACACGTCACGCGCGGGCTGAACGGCGTCGCTGCCGTCGCGTTGCTACTCCTCGGCGTCTACCAGCTCTACACGGGGATATTTGCGCCGGGCGCGTCGTGATACGCCCGGCAGATCATTTCTTCTTGTGGTGCTTGTCCGGTGATGGAGGCTGTGGGGTGGGAGTTGGTGTGGCCGTTGGCGACGGAGCGTCGTCGGCCACGGATTGGGTCACGCCGGTCGTGTCGGCGTTCTGCGTCAGGACACGATAGATAAGGCCGGCGACCCAGTGTGAGCCATCCCACGTCAGGTGGATACCGTCGCTCTTGCGTACCTGCACCATGTTGCCGTCGGCGTCTGGCAGAGCGAGCGCGAACGAACCGTCCGCTTCAGAGAGAAGCGGCCGCGTGTCGATGTAGTGCACCCAGGGCCGCTGTGCTGCCTGCTCTGCGATCACATCATCGATGATGTTAATCATGTCGTTGCGCCAGTCGTCGCGCATAGCGGGAGGCGCAACCCAGTACATTTGCGCCCCCGCCTGCCCGACCATGTCCATCATCGCGCCGACGCGCGCGCCATACTCGTCTCGCCACTCCGGTGTGCCGCTTGAGAAGAATTGCCGGCCTTCCCGCATCGACATCGTATCGTTGGTGCCGAGCAGCAGAACCACAATATCCGGCGGGTCCGTTGCGAGGTCCCATTGCATCCGCGCCGGCCAGTCGAAGAAGTCCGGATGCGCCAGCCCGGAGGCCACACGGAAGTCTGTTCTCACGGAGACATTCGGGTTGCTGCTCAGGAACTTCTTCAGCTCGAAGGAGACTGGACCGGTGAAAGAGTCGCCGGCCATGAGTATGTGGCTCCCGCCGTCGGCGCGCGCGGGGCGCATCGACGGAGACAGGAGCAGACCAGCGATGAGTGCGATAAGTGCCGCGACAAGGGCAAGGATGAGGGAGCGGGAAATGCGGCGGGTTGAATGGGAGTTTGAGTCGGACTCGTCCATAATGTGCTCGCGCTGTCGCTCGTCGGTATTCTGCCCAACGGCGCGGGCGATAGTATAGCAAATGCGCCCAGGGACGGCAAGTTGCGCCAGGCGCAGCGAGCAACCCGAAGCATCGCGTTACCTGGCTCGCAAGTTTGTGGTGGCCTCTCGTTTGCAGCATGTGAGGCAGCGAATCATTTCTTGACCTTTGTGGTAAAATGGTGATTACAAGGTTTCGCGGGTTGCACCAACCATCGGTGCACCGTGTCTCAAGGAGCAAGGAGAGAAATCATGGCAGCTCGAGCAAATCCCCAATCCATCGTCGGCCAGGCTGGAGAGATCGTCGTCCCCGACCCCCCCATCGCCCGGCTCCTATTCAGTAGCACAAAGCTGGCGTGGCTGTGGCTGATTCTGCGGGTGTTCCTCGGTTGGCAGTGGCTTCAGTCGGGCTACGGCAAGCTGACCAACCCGGCCTGGTGGGATGGGTCGGCCCTCAAGGGCTTCTGGGCCGGCGCCGTCGCTGTCCCCGCGCAGGGCAAGCCGCCGATCTCGTATGACTGGTACCGTTCCTTCATCCAGTTCCTACTGGACACCGGGTCCTATACCTGGTTCTCCAAGCTCATCATGTTCGGCGAGACGGCCGTCGGCATCGGCCTGATTCTGGGGCTTCTCACCGGCATTGCCGCGTTCGGTGGGGCGCTGCTAAACTTCAACTTCATCATGGCCGGCTCGGCGAGCACGAACGGCCTCCTGTTCGTCATCGCTATCCTCATCATGGGCGCCTGGAAGGTGGCGGGGTGGTACGGGGTTGACCGCTGGCTGCTGCCCCTCCTCGGCACACCCTGGTACCGCGTCCCCGCGGGTGGCGCAACCCCGCCGCAGGGCAAGGCCTCACCGGCCAAGTAGCCTCTCGGCAACCGAATAGTGGGCTTGACCCTGAAGGTCTACGCGACTTTCAGGGTCTTGCTTATTTGCCGCGTCGAGAATCTTGTTCCCTAACCCGAGTGTGGTATAATGAGTAAACGTTATGACACGCAAATCAGCATCCGCCGTTGAGAGCCGCCCTGGGGAGAGGCCGACCGTCGCGCTGAGCGCGCATCTTTTGTCGCTCTCGGACAATTACCGTGGCGCCGGCATCAACCGCTATATCTACGGCTTGCTGGCAAACCTGCCGTCGGCCGCGCCCGACTTCGACTACCTCGGCTATGTCGCCGATCCTCGGCTGGCCAGCGCGCAGCCCCACGGGATACGGTTGGCGTACACGCGTTGGCCGACGCAGAGTCGCGCCGGACGCATCGCGTGGGAGCAGACGGCCCAACCGCTCGATCTGTGGGAGCAAGGCGTCAGCCTGGTGCATGGCATGGCCTATGCACTGCCGATGATCAGGAGCGCCCGGGGCGTCGTGACCGTTCACGATCTGACAGTGTTTCTGTTCCCAGAGGCCTTCAACCGTCTCAACCGCCTTTACGTATCCACCATTACCCGCTTGAGCGTGCAACAGGCCGATGCCGTGATCGCCGACTCTGTGAGCACCCGCAATGATCTCATCCGGCTCCTGGGCGTGCCGGCCCACAAAGTCGCCGCGATCCCGCTCGGCGTCGACGATGGGCTTGCACCGCCGAGCGTGGCGGATATTGTTGCATTTCGTGAGCGGCGGGGACTGCCCGACCGCTTCATTCTCAGCCTCGGCACGCTAGAGCCGCGCAAGAATCTCGATAGCCTCCTACGTGCTTACGCGCTGCTCCGGCAGCGCGCCCCCGGCACACCGCCGCTCATTCTCGCGGGTGGAGCAGGCTGGGGCTTCCAGCCCCTCTTCCGCCTCGTGGAAGAGCTTGGGCTGACAGGGCATGTGCAGTTTCCCGGCTTCGTGCCACAAGCGGACCTGCCGCTCTGGTACGCCGCCGCCGACGTCTTTGTCTATCCCTCTCTGTACGAAGGCTTCGGCCTGCCGCCGTTGGAGGCTATGGCCTGCGGCGCCGCCGTCATCTCGTCATCGTCATCATCGCTGCCCGAGGTCGTGGGCGACGCGGGCCTTCTCGTCTCGCCGCGCGACTACGCCGCCCTCGCCGATGCCCTGGATCGCGTTCTATCCGACGATACGCTGCGAGACGACCTGCGGCAGCGAGGCATCGCCCGTGCCGCCGCCTTCACATGGCAACGTACCGCCGAGACAACGGCGAGCGTCTACCGCGATGTACTCGCGGGCCGTCCCATCATGGCGGCGCAGCTCCCTTCGCCTGAGGGCCGGGCAGCATGACAACGCCGTTCCGCAGCCGCTGGCGTGTCCTCCTGGTCGTCACCGATGCGATCCTCGTCCTCGTCGGCTTCGCGATTGCGTACTGGCTGCGCTACAACGTCCAATGGATTGAGCCAGTCGACGAGATGAATTATGTCGAGTTCGAGGCGTACTACGGCGCGGCTGCTCTGCTGACCTTCATCCTGCTCCTGGCGTACAAGATCGAGGGGCTATACGATCAGCGCCGAAGCGCGTCCTGGCTCGACTCGGTCTACCTGATCTTCAGCGGCACCGTCGTCGGCATCGCGTTGCTCATCGTATGGTTCTTCTCGTCGCGCCCCCTTGCAGTCTCCCGACTGATGCTCGTCTACGCGGCCGTGGTCATCGTCATTCTCCTCTCATTGAGCCGCCTGATCGAGAGCTCCATTCGCGCGGGGCTGCACCGCCGCGGTATCGGCACCGACCGCCTGCTCATCGTCGGCGCAGGCGAAGTCGGCATGGCCATCATGCGCAGCATCGTCGCGCAGCCGGAAATGGGCTATCAGATTATCGGTTACCTGGATGACGCGCCGGACAAGCAAGAGGGCGCCATTGGGCGATTCCCGGCGCTTGGCAAGGTCTGCGATATCCGCCGCGTGCTTGTCGAACAGAACGTGAATGATGTAATCGTCACGCTGCCGATGAGTGCGCGTGACGCCATCACGTCGGTCGTCGACGCGTCCGAGGACGCCCACGTGCGAGTCCGCATCGTGCCCGACATGTTCCAGCTTCAGCTGAACCAGGTGCATATCGACAGCATCAGCGGCATTCCACTGCTCGGCGTGCGAGAGTCGACGATTCGAGGCTGGAATCGCGCCTTCAAGCGCGGCCTGGATGTCGCGATCGCCGCGATGACCCTCATCATCACGTCGCCGATAACGCTGCTGGTGGCCCTCGCCATTCGTCTCGACTCCCCCGGCCCAGTCCTGTTTCGGCAGACCCGCGTCGGGCTTTACGGGCGGCCGTTCACGCTGTACAAGTTCCGCTCCATGCGCGTCGACGCCGAGCAGCAACTGATGCAGCTCAAGGAGCAGAACGAGGCGAGCGGCCCCCTGTTCAAGATGCGCAACGATCCACGGCAGACCCGCGTCGGCCGCTTCATTCGCCGCACAAGCCTCGATGAGCTTCCCCAGCTTCTCAACGTGCTGAACGGTGACATGAGCCTGGTCGGGCCGCGTCCGCCGATTCCGCGCGAAGTCGAGCAGTACGACGAGTGGCACCGACGCCGGCTCGATGTCGCGCCCGGCCTGACGGGTCTGTGGCAGGTTAGCGGCCGCAGCCAGCTCACCTTCGACGAGATGGTCATGCTCGACCTGTATTACGCCGAGAACTGGTCGCTGCTCCTCGACCTCAAAATCCTGCTACGCACCATCCCTACCGTCCTCCTGGGCACAGGCGCATACTGACGCTCGCGACGTAAGATATGCGCCGCGAATAATCTCAAAATCTCGTAAGAGAAAGACTCTTGCTGTAGGAGTGTTGCCGTGCCGACTTACGTTTATCAGTGCGAGACTTGTGGACAGTTTGAACAGTGGCAGTCGTTCAAGGATGCGCCCCTGACCACGTGCCCGACGTGTGGCAGCCCCGTTCGCCGCGTTATCACGCCCGCGCCGATTGTTTTCAAGGGCTCGGGTTGGTACAGTACCGATAGCCGGTCCAGTCAGTCGAAGGCCATCACCGGGACGAGCGGCGGCAACGGGAAGAAGGACGAGAAGTCCGAAACATCGTCACCCTCGTCACCCTCGTCCACGAGCGCGGAGAGCAAGCCGTCGAGCAGCTCTGGATCTAGCGACACATAGCATAGCTACTTCGAAGGCAACAAAAGACGCAGGCCTCTCCCGAAGAGAAGCCTGCGTTTAGTATCTGCCAGGCGCCGGTCTAGAACATGTCGTCCAGCGGCGCAACGCGAACGTGAAAATCGGTGATGAAAGGCTCCAGCCCCTCGCGCAGAGAGGTGAACTCCTTTGACGTCACAAGGTCCTGAAGCTGAGAGCGGTCGTCGGCGAGCCAGCCGACGGCGATCTGTGGGACTTCGCCGTACAGAGTTGACCAGACATCGCGAAGGCGAAAGCCGAGGCGAACCATGCGCGGGATAAATGTCTTGGCGATGAACTCGATATGGGCGTCTTCCTGACCAGGTTGAACATCCCACGTCATCAGCAGTTGCACCATGCGAAAACCGTCCTCTAGAGCGACGTAACAGCGCGTACAGGAATCTTAGACGCTTGCGGACAATCATGCAAATAGGCGATACGCGGATGATTGACAGGTGGACGCCGCTGGGATAGAATTAGGTTACACAACCTTACACCGACTGACGTAGAGCAGGAGGAGTAAGCGCTCGCGGCCTGATAGAGAAAGAGGGTCACCGGCTGGAAGCCCTCCGCAGCCCGCACCGCTGAACGTCGCCTGGGAGTCGGTTGGCTGAGGGAGCGTTAGCGCGCTCTATAAGCCAGCCCGGGGATGCCCGTTATCGCATTCGAGCGCCGCGACGCCGGACGGCTGCATCACTCGCAGACCGACGCGCGGAAGCAAGGTGGTACCACGTGAGGCATTCCCTCTCGTCCTTGAGACGAGGGGGGTTTTTTGTTTGTACAGGAGGTGGACTTATGGATCAGACGAAGGACCGCGAGCTACCAAAGACGTACGATCCGCACGCGGTGGAAGAACCACTATACAAGTGGTGGGAAGAGAACGGCTACTTCAAGCCCGAGACGCAGGTCGCCGCCGGGCAGTCGAACTGGGAATCGCCAACCTTCACCATCGGCATGCCGCCGCCCAACGTCACCGGCGCGCTGCACATCGGCCATGCCATGACGGCGACGGTCGAGGACATCATGACGCGCTACCACCGCATGCGCGGCGATCTGACGCTCTGGGTGCCGGGCAGCGACCACGCCGGCATCGCAACGCAGGCCGTGGTGGAGAAGCGGCTGCTAGCGGACGAGGGCCTGACGCGCCACGACCTGGGCCGCGAGAAGTTCGTGAAGCGGGTGTGGGAGTGGAAAGAGCAGTACCATCGCCGCATCACCGACCAGCACCGACGCCTCGGCGTGTCGGTGGACTGGGAGCGCGAGCGCTTCACGATGGACGAGGGGCTGTCGCGCGCCGTGCTGACCGCCTTCATCCGCCTGTACAACAAGGGCCTCATCTACCGCGGCGACTACCTGGTGAACTGGTGCCCACGCTGCCTGTCGGTGATCTCCGACCTCGAAGTGGACCACCAAGAGGAGCAGGGCGCTCTGTGGTACGTGCGCTATCCGCTCCTCCCAGAAGGCAGTGAGTTGAGCGACGCGCCTTGGGGCTCGCCCGATTGGGGCAAGGGCGCGACCGAGTGGATCACGGTGGCGACGACGCGGCCCGAGACAATCCTGGGCGACACAGCGGTGGCTGTGCACCCCGGCGACGAACGCTACACCCGCCTGATCGGCCGTGTGGCGCTCCTGCCTGGCGTGAACCGTCCCATTCCCATCATCGCCGACGCGGCTGTGGAGCGCGAGTTCGGAACGGGCGCGGTGAAGGTGACGCCGGGCCACGACCCGACGGACTACGCCATCGGCCAGCGCCACGGGCTGCCGATCATCAGCATCATGAACCGCGACGCCACGATCAACCAGGAAGGTGGAGCCTACGCCGGCCTGGACCGCTACGAGGCGCGCAAGCAGCTTGTGGCGGATCTGGAGAAGGCCGGTCTGCTGGTGAAGAAGCAAGAGCACACCCTGAGCGTGGGGCACTGCCAGCGCTGCGGCACGGTGATCGAGCCGCTCATCTCGACGCAGTGGTTCGTGAAGATGAAGCCGCTGGCCGAGCCGGCGATCGCCGCGGTGCGCGACGGGCGTATCCGCATCGTGCCAGAGCACTTCGAGAAGATATATTTCCACTGGATGGAAAACGTGCGCGACTGGGTGATCTCGCGCCAGCTCTGGTGGGGACACCGGATCCCGGTGTGGTACGGGCCGGACAATCATAGCTTCGCCGCCTTCGATGCGACGGAGGCTCATGGCCTGGCGCGCAAGCACTACGGCCACGACGTGGAGTTGCGCCAGGACGAGGACGTGCTTGACACGTGGTTCAGCTCCGGCCTCTGGCCCTTCTCGATCCTAGGCTGGCCGGATGACACGTTCGACCTGCGCACCTTCTACCCGAACTCGGTGCTGGAGACGGGCTACGACATCATCTTCTTCTGGGTGGCGCGCATGATCTTCATGGGCCTGGAAATGATGGGCGACATTCCGTTCCACACGGTGTACCTGCACGGCCTGATCCGCGACGAGCTGGGGCGCAAGTACTCGAAGTCGCTGGGTAACGCCCTCGATCCGATGGCCGTGATCGAGGACGTGGGCACCGACGCCCTGCGCTTCACGCTCATGACGTCGAGCACGCCCGGCGTGGACACCAAGCTGTCGGAGAAGGCGCTGGTGGCCGGCCGCAACTTCATGAACAAGCTGTGGAACATCGCCCGCTTCACCCTGAGCAGCCTGCCCGACGACGTGCCGCCGCTCGACCCAACTCAGCTCACCCTCGCCGACCGCTGGATTCTTTCGCGTCTGGATGACCTGACCGAAAGCGTGACGCGCCTGTTCGAAGCCTACCAGTTCGGCGAGGCGGGGCGCCAGATTCGCGACTTCCTCTGGGATGAGTTCGCCGATTGGTACGTGGAGATGAGCAAGATACGCTTGCAGGGCAGCGACGCCGCGGCCAGGGCGACGGCACAGGCCGTGCTGGCGGCTGTGCTGGAGCGCGCGCTGCGTCTGCTCCACCCGTTCGCCCCGTTCATCACCGAGACGCTCTGGCAGCGCCTCCCTCACGAGGGGCCGACGATCATGCTGGCCCCGTGGCCCAAGCCGGCGGGGTGCCGGGACGAGACCGCCGAGCGCGAAATGGACCTGGTGCGCGAACTGATTCGCGACATTCGCAACGCCCGCAGCGAGTACAACGTGGAACCGTCGCGCCGTATCGCCGCCATTGTGAGCGCCGACGCCCACGCGGCCCTCATCCGCTCGCAAGGGCCTATTATCGAGATGCTGGCCCGCGTGGACCCGGCCCAGCTCACCATCGCACCCGCGCTCGCCGAGCCGCCCGCCCAGGCCGTCTCTCTCGTGATCGGCGAGGGGATCACCGCCTATCTGCCACTGGCCGGCCTGATCGACCTGGACAAGGAGCGCGAGCGCCTGGCCAAAGAACTGGCCGATACCCAGGCCGAGATCGAGCGCACGACGGCCCTGCTCGACAAGCCGGGCTTCGCCGACAAGGCGCCCGCCAACGTGGTGCAAAATGCGCGCGACAAACTCGCCGCCGCCCAGGAGCGCCACCATAAGCTCAGCGAGCGCCTGGCCCAGCTCGCCTAGCCCGGAGTCCATGAGCAAGCGCCCTTGAACCGTTCGACGCTTCAAGGGCGCTATTCTTCATAGTTTGGACAGGACCGGCAGTATTTTGATACAATGTACCCAGCGCCGGACCCGACTCCCAGAAGAGGCCGCATGATTCAGCAATCCTACCTTTATCAGGAAATTCACGAACAACCCCACGTCCTGGCGACTCTCCTCGACGCGGAACGCGCGAACATAGAAGCGCTGGCAGACGACATCCACAGCCGCCGCGTCACTCACGGCGTCATCGCCGCCCGCGGCACGAGCGACAATGCGGCGCGCTACGCCCAATACCTGTTTGGCTCGGTCAACGGGCTGCCCATCGCCCTCGCTACCCCCAGCCTGCACACCATTTACCGCCAGCCGCCACGCTATGAGAATGCCTTGATCATCGGCATCAGCCAGAGCGGGAAAAGCCCCGACATCGTGTCCGTCGTCAGCGACGGGCGGCAGCAGGGAGCCCTGACCGTCGCCATCACGAACGAGCCGGCGTCTGATCTCGCGAAAGCCGCCGACTACGTGATCTCGCTGCACGCCGGCGTGGAGAAGGCCGTCGCAGCCACCAAGACGTATACCAGCGAGCTTGCCGCGATCGCGTTGCTCAGCGCCACGATCGCCGACGACAGCGCGATGCTCACGACCCTGAACGGCGTCCCGGACGTTGTCTCTGCGACGTTGCAGCTAGACGGAGACATCGAACGCTACGCCGAGCGCTACCGCTATATGCGCCTGTGCGTCGTCCTGGGCCGCGGCTACAACTACTGCACGGCCTTCGAGACGGCGCTCAAGGTCAAAGAGCTGACCTACGTCATGGCCGAGCCGTACAGCAGCGCCGACTTCATGCACGGCCCGCTGGCCCTGGTCGAAGACGCCTTCCCAACAATTGTGATCGCGCCATCGGGCGCGATGGCCTCCGAGATGCGCGTGGTCATCGAGACACTGCGCGACCGTGGCGCGGAGATCATCGGGGTGAGCGATGCACCTGAGATTCTGGCGCTGGCGAGAACGCCGTTAAGGTTGCCTGTGACGGTGCCGGAGTGGGTTTCGCCCCTCATCACCATAATCCCCGGCCAGCTGTTTGCGATGTACCTGGCCCGCGCCCGCGACTTGAGCCTGGACCAGCCGCGTGGCATCCACAAGGTCACGGAGACGCGCTAACCATGGATTTGAGCAAGCTTGCCACCGAACGGCGCAACCCGAACACAATGGACATCGACACCATGTCCGCGCTCGAGATCGTGACGACGATCAACCGTGAGGACGCGCGGGTGGCCGATGCCATCCGCCCCGCGCTGCCCGTCATCGCCGCCCTCGTGGACGCCATCGTCGCCGCGTTCGAGGCGGGTGGCCGTCTCATCTATGTCGGCGCGGGCACAAGCGGCCGCCTCGGCGTGCTAGACGCCGTCGAGTGTCCGCCAACCTACGGCGTGGACCCAGGCATGGTGGTCGGTCTGATCGCCGGCGGCGACGCCGCGCTGCGCCACTCCGTCGAAGGCGCGGAGGACGACGAAGCTCTCGCGGCGCGAGACATGGACGCGCTAAGTGTGACGGCGCGGGATGTCGTTGTCGGTATCGCCGCCAGCGGGCGCACGCCGTATACCCTCGCGGCGATGCAGCGCGGACGCGAGGTCGGAGCGAAGGTCGGCTGTATCGTCAACTCGCCGGGCTCGCCTATGGAATCCGCCGCCGACTTCCCCATTGTGGCTGTCGTCGGTCCTGAGGTTGTCACAGGCTCGACGCGCATGAAGAGCGGCACGGCGCAGAAACTCGTCCTGAACATGCTCTCTACCGCATCCATGGTTCGCCTCGGCAAGGTCTATCAGAATTTGATGGTCGACGTCCAGGCCACCAACCAGAAGCTCGTCCAGCGAGCGATCAGCATCGTTCAGGAGGCGACCGGCGCCTCGGCACCCGAGGCCGAGCAGGCTATTCGGACCTACGGATCGGCGAAGCCCGCAATTCTCGCGCTACTCACCGGCCTGGAGGGCGATGACGTGCAGCGGCTCCTGGCGGCGCATCGCGGTCGGTTACGGGAGGCGCTAGCGGCAGCGCGGCCGTGAATCCCGGAGCCTCTTTCTTTCTCGCGCCCCCTCCGCGGAGGTCCTTGTGATTGACTACCTTGGCATCGGCAACGTAACCGAGGATATCTGGCCCGACCATGTCACCCCCGGCGGCCCCGTCACCTACGCGGCCCGCGCGGCGACTACCTGGCTGAGCAAGGTTGCCATCCTCACGGCGGCAAGCGCCGATTTCGACATGGCAGCCGCCTTCCCCCAGGACAACGTCGTTGTGCATCGGCTCGACTCGCCGGTCACGACGCGCTTTCGCAATGTCTACACTCCCGAAGGCCGCAAGCAACAAGTGTGGCCGTCGCCGGTGCGCATCACGGCCTCGCACCTGACGCAGGAGATGCTCGACTGCCCCTTGGTCCACCTCGCGCCCGTCGCCAACGAGATCAACCCGGACGTTGTCTTCCGACTGCCCTCAACGGCGTTCATCGGCGTCGCGCCGCAAGGCTGGATGCGGCGCTGGACGGCGGACGGCATCGTCTACGTCGGCCCGTGGGAGGACAGCACCCGCATCCTGGGGCGGGCGAATGCCGCCGTGATCAGCGTCGAAGATGTAAACCACGATTGGGACCTTATCCGGGAGTGGGCATCGGCGACGGCGATCCTCGCGGTCACCCAGGGGCCGGAGGGCTGCACCGTTTTCGTCCACGCGGAACCGACCCAGGTCCCGCCCACTGAGGTCGACATCGTGGATACGACGGGCGCGGGCGACGCGTTCACCGCGTCCCTGTTCGTAGCGCTCCAGCAAGGCCTCGATCCGATTCGCGCGGCCCGCCTTGCCAACTGTGTCGCGGCCCACTCCGTCGCGCACGCGGCGGGCCAGTGGTTTCCGACGCGGCAGGACGTCCTGGACTGCATCGCGGCGACGGCGTGATGCCGAATCACCCGAATGAATGATGCGAACCCCTTGACACCGCGATACTGAGGCGTTATACTGGTTCGTGGCTAACCGACGCTGTATTTCCAGAAAGCAGACAAGTTATGCGAGTCAATGTAGGCGCTGTCTTTTCCCTGGAGTGCGTCCGGTAAGCGACGAAGAACATTCAACCGATTGACGTTGCCTCGCGGGGTGATTCGCTCACCCTGTTGAACGTTCATATTGGTTAAGCTCTGACTCGGCCACGGCGCACTCTTGCCCCGTGGCCGATTGATTCGCTGGAACGCGAGACATATCGGTCGGCCACGGCGTGCGCCCGTGGCCGACGTTGATTCGGGTTGGCCCTGGGCGCCCCTGCCCTTGACCAACCCGTTTTCCATGCACAGGAGCAAGATTCCAGCGATGCGTAACTACGCGCACCTTATCGATAATTATGATGATGACGACACGTGGAGCCGCCGCAAGCCCAAGCCGAAGGCGAAGCGCCCCCGCGCCGAGATCATGGCCGAGATGGTCGAAGAAGAACACGCCGTCGACGGCGGGTTCAAGCCAACCTTCTCCGCCTCCAAGCACGAGCGTGCCTGGATCATCACCTATCTCGGACCTTTCTACGAGGAGCACATCATCTCAGATGTGTTGCGGCAGGTGAAAGGCGGCAAAGAGGCGACGGTCTACTGCTGCGCAGCGCACCCAAGCATGGGCGTCGACCTGATCGCGGCCAAGGTCTACCGGCCCCGCGAGTTCCGCCAGCTGCGCAACGACGCGCAGTACCGCCAGGGCCGCCGCGTTCTCGACGATCAGGGCAAGCTCGTCAAGGATGACCGCATGCTGCACGCCGTCGCGAAGGGTTCGACCTTTGGCAAGCAGCTCGCCCACACCTCGTGGCTCGCCCACGAGTACCGCACCCTCCAGACGCTCCACGCCGCGGGGGCCGACGTGCCCCGCCCGTGGGCCATCGGCGAGAATGCTATCCTGATGGAGTACCTCGGCGAAGAGGGTATCCCGGCGCCGACGCTTCACGAAACCCGGCTCGACCGCGACGAAGCGCGCGATCTGTTCGAGCGCTTGCTGCACAACATCGACCTGATGCTGCAGCACGGCCTCGTGCATGGCGACCTCTCGGCATTTAACGTTCTGTATTGGGAAGGCGACGTCAAGATCATCGACTTTCCGCAGGCCGTGGAAATCGCGACCAACCACGACGCGTTCACGCTCTTCCAGCGCGACGTCCAGCGCCTGTGCCAGTACTTCGACCGCTACGGCGTCGCGCCTCACCCGCGGCGGCTGGCGACCAGGCTCTGGCGGCGCTACGTAGCGGAGGACGACTTCGAAGCGCTCAACATGCTGGCCTCGCAAACGGAGGACGACGCGTGAGGCGGTGGAACCCGGTCCGCGTCTACTGGGTCCTTGGCGGCGGCATCACGCTCGCGAACTCGATGATGTTCGTCGTCCTGAGTGTGTACTACGTCACCGTCGTCGGAATGAATCCGCTCCAGCTCGTCCTCGTCGGCACCGTGCTAGAGGCGACCATCCTCCTGTTCGAGCTGCCCACCGGCATCGTCGCCGACACGTACAGCCGGCGCGTGTCAGTCGTCCTGGCGATGTTTGTACTCGGCGCGGGCTGGCTGCTGGAAGGCTCAATCGCCCTGTTTGCGACGATTCTCGTGGCGGAGGCGATTCGAGGCGTCGGTGAGACATTCCTGAGTGGGGCGCTGGACGCGTGGCTGGCGGATGAGATTGGCGCAGACAACGTTGGGGCAGTCTATGTTCGCGGCGGCCAGATCGACCGTGTCGTCGGTCTGGCCGCCATCGGCATCGGCGTCGCGTTGGCGACGATCCAACCGAACTACAGTGTGCTGTTTGGAGGCGTGGTGTACGTCGCGCTGGGATTCTTCCTGGCGCTGTTCATGCCCGAGCACGGCTTCGTGCCCGCCCCGCGCGTCGACAGGAATCCGCTCCACACCATGCGCCGCACCTTGCGCGATGGGGCTATCGCAGTGCGCGGACGTCCGGTTCTAATGGCCTTGATCGTCGCGAGCGCGCTGTGGGGCGTGTCCAGCGAGGGCTTCGACAGGCTCTGGGAAGCGCTACTGCTCACCGATTTCACCTTCCCCGCAATTGGGCACTTCCAGCCGGTGGTCTGGTTCGGCATCCTGAGCGCGGCAGGCAGTATCTTGAGCCTGGCGGTCGTCGAAGCGGCCAGGCCAAGATTGGAACGTCTGACGCTCGCCCCATCGCGCGCGGCGCGAGCGCTGGCCGGCTTGACGACTCTCGCCATGTTCGCGATACTGGGCCTGGCGCTGGCGCCGACGTTCGGCGTCGCCTTCGTGCTGCTGCTCGCCAAGAACGTTTTGTCGGCGCTGGCCGGCCCCCTGCAGCAGTCCTGGCTGGTGCAGAATATACCGGCCCGCGTCCGGGCAACAGTGCTGTCCATGAACAGCCTGTCGAACGCTCTCGGGCAGACGGTTGGCGGCCCCGGCATCGGCGCGCTCGGCAACAGGCGGGGCTTGCGCAGCGCCATCTTTGCCGCGGGCCTGCTCATTCTGCCGGAGATCGGCGTGTTCGCCTATGCCGGCCGCGACCCAACCGGCGATGAACCCGTAGTAACGGCTCCGGCCGGTGACAATGCCGTCGTAACGCCGCTAGTCGTTCCATCGCCGGAGGGCGACTGAGCCGCCAACGCCGGATGCGTAACAGCGCTACTCCAGCGCTGCGACGCTGAACGGCTCCTGCGGCTCGATGTAGCCCGTCTCCATCTGCGCCAGTTGGAGCTTGCCGCTCACGTCGTCGTTGACCGCCTGCCAGTACGTGTAGCTCTCCAGCACCCAGATGCCGCTCTCGCGCGCGCCGTTGCCCGACCCCTTTATACCGCCGAACGGCAGGTGCGCCTCGGCGCCCGTGGTGGAGTTGTTGATGCTGGTCATGCCGGCCTGGATGGCATCCTTGAACTGGTATGCCCACTCACGGTTGTTGGTGTAAATAGCCGAGCTGAGGCCGTAGTCGACGCTGTTCGCGACCTGGATCGCCTCGTCTATGCCGCTGACGCCCACCAAATTGATGGTCGGCCCGAATATCTCCTGCTGGAACAGGCGCATGCCGGGGCGGACACCTTCCCACACTGTCGGCCAGCCGAAGTAGGCGGCGTTCGGGTCGCCCAGGAAGCCCGCGGGGCGGTTGTCCGGTGTGATACGCCCCGCGCCGTGGAGCAGCGTCGCGCCGTCGTCCTGGCCCCACTGGTAGTGCTCCAGCCAGGTGCGGAAGAAGCGCTCGTTGATAAACGGCCCGTACAGCACGTCGGGGTACTGGAGCGGGTCGCCGATGCGGACTGCCCGCACGGCGTCCAGAAAGCGGCTCTTGAACTCGTCGTAGATCGGCGCGTCGAGGATGATGTTGCCGGCGCTCGTACAGCGCTGCCCGCCGGTGCCGAACGCGGCCCAGAGCGCGCCGGCCACCGCGTTGTCGAGGTCGGCGTCGGCCATCACGACCAGCGGGTTCTTGCCGCCAAGCTCCAGTGTGGGATGAATCAGGTTGCGCCCGGCGACCGCGCCGATCTGGCGGCCGACGGCGGTGCTGCCGGTGAAGGCGATCTTGTTGAGGCGGCCCTCGTCCATCATCTCGACCAGGTACGCGCCCGCGCCATCCCGTCCTCCCCCGAACACGACGTTGAAGACCCCGACAGGTACGCCCGCTTCGAGGACGAGGCGCGCGAGTGCGTAGGCCGTGGCCGGGGCGTCCTCCGACGGCTTCCAGACGATGGTGTTGCCGGTTAGCAGCGCCGGGATGAGCTTCCAACTCGGCACGGCGACCGGGAAGTTGCCCGCCGTGACGATGCCAACCACGCCAAGTGGTCGGCGGTAGGTCATAAGCTCCTTGCGCGACATCTCGGACGGCACGGTTTGACCGTACAAGCGACGGCCTTCGGACTGGAAGAAGTGACAGGTATCGATGGCCTCCTGCACGTCGCCGCGCGCCTCCTTGAGTGTCTTGCCCATCTCACGCGTCAGCAGATGGCTCAGCGCCTCCTTCTCCCGCGCGATGGCCGCGCCGATGCTGCCGATAATCTCGCCGCGAACGGGCGCCGGGGTGGCGCGCCAGGCGGGGAATGCCGCGCGAGCGGCGTCGCAGGCCGCCGCGACCTGGTCGCGCGTCGCCTCCGGGAACTCACCGAGGATATCCTCGAGATTTGAGGAATTGCGCGAGAGGAAGTGGGAGGGGCTATCGATCTCCTGACCGCCGATGATATTGCAGTATCGCCGATTCATAAAGTCTCCTAAGCGCAGTCATTGCGAGCGCGAGCGAAGCAATCCCATGGCGGGAGACCGCTTCGCTGCGCTCTCGCTGAGCGTCGCGTGCGCTGTTTCTTGCCTTGATATGTCCCTCAGTATACTCAGGCGCGCGGCAAACGGAAAGCGCCGAAAACTTGCCCATCTGCCCATCACAGGCTAGAATGCCAGAACCCACTGACATGACAGGAGAGATCAGATGCCCAACGAGTCCGATTTCAAGGGCCTCCTCGAATGGCGCTGCGTTGGCCCATTCCGAGGCGGCCGCGTCGTCGCCGTCGCCGGCGACTATCAGAACCCCGCCGTCTTCTATTTCGGCGGCGTCGCCGGCGGCATCTGGAAAACATCTGACGGCGGGCAGTACTGGCAATGCGTGTCCGACGGCTTCTTGAAGACGTCGTCCGTAGGAGCGTTGGCGGTTGCGCCCTCCGACTCCAACGTGATCTACGCCGGCATGGGCGAGACCACCATCCGCATCGACGTCTCGCACGGTGATGGCGTCTATAAGTCCACCGACGCGGGCAAGACGTGGCAGCACATGGGTCTCGCCGACACGCGCCACATCGGCAAGATCCGCGTCCACCCGAAGAATCCGGACATCGTGTACGTCGCCGCCTTCGGCCACGCGTTTGGCACCAACGCCGAGCGCGGCGTGTACAAGTCGACCGACGGCGGGCAGACGTGGCGGCTGACGCTGCACAAGAGCGAAAAGGCCGGCGCGGTCGATCTCAGCATCGACGAAACAAACCCGCGCATCCTTTACGCCGCCATCTGGGAAGCCTACCGCAGCCCGTGGATGATCTCATCGGGTGGCCCGGACAGCGGCCTGTGGCGCTCCACCGACGGCGGCGAGACGTGGACAGATATATCTGAGAACAAGGGCCTGCCGAAGGGCATCAAGGGCAAGATTGGCGTGGCCGCATCGCCCGCGAAGCCCGGCCGGGTCTGGGCGCTGATTCAGCACAAGGAAGCCGGCGGTCTCTACCGCTCTGACGACTATGGTGACACCTGGCAGCAGGTCAACGAAGATTTCCGCCTGATCTCGCGCGCGTGGTACTACATGCACCTCACCGCCGATCCGACGGATGGCGACACGGTTTACGTCAATAACCTCCAATTCTGGAAGTCCACCGACGGCGGCAAGACGTTCGGTGATATCGACACGCCCCACGGCGACAACCACGACCTGTGGATCGACCCCAAGAACCCGCAGCGCATGATCCAGGGCAACGACGGCGGCGCGAACGTGTCGTACAACGGAGCCGCGTCTTGGTCGACCATCTATAACCAGCCCACCGCCCAGTTCTACCACGTCGCCGCCGACAACCGCGATCCCTACTACATCTACGGCACGCAGCAGGACAACACCAGCGTGGCTGTTCCCAGCCGGTCGACCAACGGCGCCATTGTCTGGGGCGACTGCTATGTCGCGGGGACGGGCGAGAGCGGCTACATCGCCGTCCGCCCCGACGACCACAACATCGTCTACGTCGGCGCCATCGGCAGCTCGCCTGGCGGCGGCAACTCGCTCCAGCGCTACGACCACCGCACCAAGCAAATCCGACTTATCACCACATGGCCGCGGGAGATGCGCGGCTATGGGGCCAGCGAGGAAAAGTACCGCTTCCACTGGACATACCCGATCATAATCTCGCCCCACGACCCCGACACCCTCTACATCGGCGGCAACATCGTCTTCAAGTCCACCAACGAGGGCCAGTCCTGGCAGCCCATCAGCCTCGACCTCTCCCGCGCCGACCCCAACACTCTCCAGCCCACCGGCGGCCCGGTCAACCGCGACGCCGTCGGCGCGGAGACGTATGCCGTGGTCTTTGCCCTGGCCGAGTCGTCGTTTGAGAAGGGTGTCCTGTGGGCCGGCACCGACGACGGCCTCGTCCACATCACCCGCGACGGCGGCGCGTGGTGGAGCAACATCACCCCGCCTGACCTGCCCGAGTGGTCTACCATCAGTGGCCTCGAGTTGTCGCCCCACGACCCGGCGACGGCCTACATCGCCGCCTACCGCTACAAGCTCGACGACTACCGCCCCTACGTCTTCAAGACCAACGACTACGGTCAGACGTGGCAGAGCATCACCAACGGCTTGCCCGACAACGACTTCCCGCGGGTGATTCGGGAGGATCCGGCGCGGCGAGGGCTGCTGTACCTGGGGACGGAGACAGGGCTGTACGTGTCGTTCGACGACGGAGCGAACTGGCAGACCTTCCAGTTGAACCTACCGGTGACGCCGGTGCATGACCTGCTCATCAAGAACAACGACCTGATCGCGGCGACCCACGGCCGCTCGTTCTGGATCCTCGACGACCTGACACCACTGCACCAGATGAGCGACGCGGTTGCGCAGGGCCAGGCGCACATGTTCCGGCCGCGCGACACCCTACGCGCCCTACCCGGCACGTTCCAGGGCTGGATTGGCGGCGCGCCCGGCCGGAACTACTCCGGCGGTCTCGGCGTGGTATCACCGTTCTACGAGAGTCGGACGCCGGAGGGCGCGCTCGTGCGCCGCTTCGTCGAGGCCGGCCAGAACCCGCCGACCGGCGTCATTGTGACTTACTACCTGGCGAGCGCCCCGGAGCAACCCATCAAGCTCACATTCAAGGATGCCCAGGGCAACGTCATCCGCGAGGTCAGCAGCCTGCTGCCCGAGGAGCGCGAGAGTGGGAAGCCGAAGGAGCTGCGCGCGCCGGCCAACGCAGGCTGGAACCGTTTCGTCTGGGACCTGCGCTACCCCAACACGCCGAAGGTCCAGGGCACCGACCCCATCAGCGAGACCGTCTACCCCGGCCCGGTCGTCGTACCCGGCGAGTACCAGGTCACGCTGAGCGTCGGCGATGAGAGCCAGGCACAGTCATTCCAGCTCACCCCGCGCCCCGACATCACCTCGACGCAGGACGATTTGCAGGCGCAGTTCGACCTGTATCTGAGCATATGGCGCAAGCTCGGCGAGACGATCGGGACTATCAACGCCATGCGTGACCTGCGCCAGCAGCTCGACGGCTGGGCGAAGCGCGCCACCGACATGCCAGAGGGCCAGCACATCGCGGAGTCGGCAGCGACGCTACGGGACAAGATCCTGGACATCGAAAAGATGCTGCAAGTACCGGACCTGCGCCCCGGTTGGCCGGATCAGAACAACAACGGCATCCGGCTGCTGGAGAAGCTGGGCGGCATGGTGCCCCTGGTCAGCCTCGGCGACTACCGCCCGACGGACCAGGCGTACCAGGTGTTCGACGACCTGTGCAACCGCATTGACGCCCAGGTCGAGCGCTTCGACGAGCTGGTCACCAACAACCTGCCCGCCTTCAACGCGCTCGTGAACGAGGCGCAGATCGGCCCGGTCGTCCTCAAGGGCTAAGCCATCGGCGGGCTAAAGCCACGCTGCTGAGAGGGCAAAGTCCCTTCGGGACTCAACCAGTCCGCAGGACTTCGCCCTCTCAGCGCCAGCGCTTCAGCCCTGTCTTTTACACAGAACGTTTGAGCAAGGCTGGCTATTCGGAAGACAGCCCACGGTGTCGCTGCGAGGAGGACGATAGGACGACGAAGCAGCCTCCCGACTGGTGACAGACACGGCTGATGTGGCTCAGACGGCCTTGAACCAGGGCGCGGGATTGCTTCGCTTCGCTCGCAATGACGGGTAGGTGCTGTGGCCGCGGTGGCCACGCCGTCTTCCAGCCCCGCTGGCTATCGCGCTGCCGAGATGTGTGTAAAAGACAGGCGCTTCAGCCTGGCGTCCGCGCGATAGCGCGGCCAACGTTCGGTGGTGCGGTTATCTCGCCAATCTGCATAAGTTGGCGCTACACAGACACCTCGTCTGACTGTAGCGCCAACTTCAGTCGGGGGGCAACAATAGGAGATGAATACGATGGTAAGCACAATCCAATTGAAGCGCACCAGCCCGGAGGCCGAGGGAATCCCCTCGTCGGCGGTTCTTGCCTTCGTCCAGGCGCTGGAGCAACACCCGGCCCACCCGCTGGACGCGGTGCATGGCTTCATGCTTCTGCGCCACGGGAACGTGGCGGCCGAGGGCTGGTGGACACCCTACGGGCCGCAATCCCCGCACACTCTCTTTTCGCTGAGCAAGAGCTTCACCTCCAGCGCCATCGGCATGGCGGTGCATGAAGGACTACTCACGGTAGACGACCCCGTCCTGGAGTTCTTTCCCGACGACGCGCCCGCCAGGCCCAGCGAGCACCTGAAGGCCATGCGCGTGCGTCACCTGCTGTCCATGAACACCGGCCACCTGGAGGACACGACCCAGCGCGTGTTCGGCGGCTCCAGCCGCAACTGGCCCAAGACGTTCCTGTCGCTGCCCGTGGAGAACGAGCCCGGCACATGGTTCGTCTACAACACGGCGGCGACGTACATGCTCTCGGCCATCATCACGAAGCTGACGGGCCTGCCCCTGGTGGACTACCTGCGCCCGCGCCTGTTCGAGCCGCTAGGCATCGAGGACCCCTATTGGGAGACGGACCCGCGTGGCATCAGCATCGGCGGTTCGGGTTTGCACATCAGGACGGACGGCATAGCCCGCTTCGGGCAGATGTATCTCCAGAAGGGAATGTGGCAGGGCAAGCGCATCCTGTCGGAAGAATGGATCGCCGAGGCGACGAAGGCCACATCCGACAACAGCAATACCCAGACTGAGCCCGATTGGACGGTGGGCTACGGCTACCAGTTCTGGCGCTGCCGCCACGACTGCTACCGCGGCGACGGCGCTTTCGGCCAATACTGCGTCATTATGCCGGAGCAGGACGCGGTGCTGGCGATCAACAGCGGCCTGCGCGACATGCAAGTTGTGCTGGACAACGTTTGGGAGAATCTGCTGCCCGCCATGCAGCCAGCCGCCCTGCCCGCCGACGCGCAAGCCTATGGTGCGCTGCGGGACAAACTGGCGAGCCTGTCGCTGCCGCTGCCAGAGGGCCGGCCCGCATCGCCCAATTCGGCCCAGTGGTCGGGCAGGACCTACAGCCTGGAGAACAACGACCTGAAGCTTGTGAGCGCCGCGATCGAGTTCAACGGTGACGGTGGCAGCGCGCTCGTCCTGCGCGACGAACGTGGAGCGCACCCGGTGCAGGTGGGGTACGGCACGTGGCTGAAGGGGATAAGCGACCTGCGCGGGCGGGGCGAGGAGCCTGTCGCAGCCTGCGGGGCCTGGACGGCGGACGACACCTACGAGGTGCGGGTCGCATACTACGAAAGTGAGGTCTCCCCGGTCTTGCGCTTACACTTCACAGGCGACGATCTCCACCTGGAAGTCGAGCCGAACGTATCCTGGGGCTCCACAGACACCACAACAATCATCGGCCACACAGCCGGTTAGTGAGCATTCCAGTTGCGGTTTGTAAGG
>JAXLWL010000011.1:0-45201 GCA_046328505.1 Anaerolineae bacterium
CGGAAGTGACGATCATAGGTCGCCTTGTGGCATCATCCATCATATCTGCCAGGCTCACTTGAATATTGTTTCGAGCTGAGAGGACAGGTAGGGGATGCCTCGCATATACTTCTCCACCACGTTCCTTACCGCATACCTTGCGATCTCACTTGGCGTAGCCTGCCGCTTCGTGAAGTGAAACTCTAGTGCATAGATCGCCGACTCGGTATAAACGGATATGTCAGGTACAGGATGGTTCTGGCCTTCGACTACAGGTGTTTCCGTAGCTACACCGAGGAAGCCTTGAAACTGATTATGCATCATCAAATCTTTGATGGCACTGCCGACATAGTAATGCAAGTGTTGTGGGTGCGCGTTGTCTATTAGGTGCCAATACTGTGCAACCATGTTAGGGGACTCGGCATTTCCCCCTTTCTGTGGCTCCGCCGCCATGTTTCTAAGCAAACGGAACAGGTTCGTCCTCTCCATCGACTCTCTTGCGTTCTGAGTCTGTAGCTTCCGTTCCGCCAAAGGTTGCGACCAGTCTACGTCTGCCCCAGGCATGTCTCGCGCAATCCGTGGCTTGTATGCCTCGAGTGTAGCAGTCTTGAAAGAGTCTATCAGCTTGTCGGTGCCGTAGGCTAGCGCTGCCGTAACAACAGTCGTGATCGGGAAGTTGATCAAGCGGACATCCAAGAAGTTGATGGCGGCGACGAGCTTGGCCCACTCTGCCTCCTTCTTCCAATGTGTGGCCAAGTCCGCTTCATTTCCCGGTGCGAAGAGGCGAGTTGGCGCTAGCCTCAGTTCATCATCCTGGCACAATCCCTTTACAACTAGGTAGGTATGATCGTAATGACGAAGATCAGGGCTGCAATAGACAATCCAGACATGAGTGCGTTTGCCCGTGACTGTGGTAGTCGTAGCACCCTTGATCGCAGATATTCTCCCAGCAAGAATCTCGATGAATCGGCCAATAGTGGGAGCTGTGTTTACCCAATCTCGTACCGCTACTGGACTTATGCCGAAGTCGTAAAGGTTGTATGGCGGATTCAGTGTTCTCACCGTCTCTTCCACGACATCTATGTATTCGGTTCGAGACACGCCTGGGAAATTGTACCAGCGCGAGCCGTCATAAAGCTTCTGCTCAGGAATCAGGTCGCCAATGCGAACCCCGTGGTCGCACCAGATTCTTGCTACTTGTTCCTCAATAGTGGGTATGACAAAGAGAATCGGGACTCGCCTGGCACGAGCAAAACGGTTTATGTCGGCCAGCACACTCTGGATGTAGTTGTCAGAAACTGAAGCAGGTTTTTCTCGGCCTTCCAAGACAATCAAGCTTGTTGCCTGACACATTCCCGTAAGTCACGATGGACACAGCGAGCCAGGAGGTGGCAAAGACCACTCAGCCCACCTGGGCGCCTGGCGACGCGCACCGGGTAGAACGACTGGCTCAGGATCAGGGCCGCTCGTTAAGAGTGTTAATGAGCGGAGCACGCTGGCAGCACAGCCAACGTTGCGTCGTAGCCAGCGCCAACCGATCTGGAAGTAACTCAACCCGCGCCGCCAGTGACCGTCCACGCTCGGACGCTCGCCGAGATCCACGACGTAAGTGCCGAGCGAGACGAGATGGAGGGTGGCCACGGCCATGACCAACAGCAGCCGCTCGACGCTGGTCGGGTCAGCGAGTTCACAGTCTTCGAGTTGGAAACCGCCCGATTTGTCGTCGCGGAACGCCTCATCGATATCCATCCTGAGGCTGTAATCGTCCAGGGTGGTCAAGTCCGCCGGTTCGTCAGTGGCAATGTACCACGGCTCGGTCTTGGCTCCGTCGGCCCACGCCAAGGCGATGTCGAGCGGGCCGTAGCGCTCATTGCCCAGATGAACCTGGTGCAGGAAGCCCGCCTGGCCGCGCTGAATGCCCAGGTCGGCCAGAGGCAGGACGCGACGGTCTGGCAGCCAAACGTACTGCGTGCCTTGTAGCCGTAGCCGAAAGTGCCAATGGCGATGGTCGCGACAGAACTGCATGATCTCGGTGGTGCGAAAGCCTTTGTCCCCCAACAGCACCACCTCAGCGTTGGCGGGCAGCAACGTCAAGAGGTGTTCCAGCAACGGCTGGTAGCTGGCGTAAGCCAGCATGACGCTCTTGCGGTCGTAGACCTGCCAGACCAACGGGATCGCGCGGCCGCGATACACCAACGCCAAGCGGCAGATCACCAAACGGCCGGCCAGGCTGGTGGTGTCGATGGCGATGTAGAGGATCTGACCCGCCCAGCCGTTGAGCGCATGACGGATGAGGCCGTCATAGTAGGCACGCACCTTAACATGCGTGTTGGTCAAGAAGCGTTGGACGCGCCGCTCACGGCTGGCGGCCTTCGCCGCCGAGACAATGGCGTTAGCCAGGTAGGGCACGTTGATGGTCTGCTCCAACAGCAAGCCCACGACGAGCCAGGCGAAAACCTTCTGGCGACGCAGGTCTTCTCTGGGGTTGGCTGTACGGGCCTGCTCAAGGATGGTAGAATACAGGGCGAGGCTATCAGACATGGCGACCCTCCGCGTAGGTTTGGGTTGGCACCTCGACTCTACTCGAAAATCGCCGGCTCTGGTAGTCTCACTTGTTAATGTGCTTCGATGTCACGAGTGCCTCATAGGAATGTGTCAGGCAACAAGACAATCAAGTTTATCTTGTTAGGTGGTGTCTCAATCTTCCATAATCTCTCGCCAAACTCATGCTCATCTATGGGTTGCAAGTCGATCGTCTGTAGGTGAAACGTGACATCCTGCATATAGTGAGGTAGTGTGTTTAGGAAAGTTGTTTTGCCGCTACCTGTGTCAGCTCGAATAACGAGAACTTGGCACCCTTTAGTTGTTCTCAAGTACTCTATTATCGAGCGGATGATCTGCATTGCTTCAGGGATGGGACGAATGATCGTACGAAGGGAAACTTTATTGTCCTCGAGTTCTGGCTGTAGATACTCCCATCTCGTCGGTAGCAACGGTTGAGGAATGGTCTGTATGGTTTCATTACGTGCAGAGGAACCACCCGCAACCGCTCTGGCATCCGGGCGCAACTTGAGAACGTCGGGCTCCTTTGTATCTGTGTCATTATGTATCGACTCTGACAATTGAGGGAATAATGTGCTGTCCAGAGGAGGTTGTTCGTTTGGTGATTGGGAAGACGACTTACGCTTCTGGCGACTCATGGTTGCCTCCACTTTCTAGCATCTTTGGGGTTGACGGGTGTCGAGACGTTACGCTTTGACATTCGTCACGGCTTTGGACTTGTGCTTATTGGACGTGCTCGTCCGTTACACGTCACTATTCGTCCTATTGTAGCATTGCAGACATGCTGACTGCAACCTGGAGTAGGAGCTATTGGTCAAGCCTAACGACCGAGGATGTAGTATAATTACTGTATACGTAGTAGAACAGGCGGAGCTTGAGCGCCGCGAGGAGGCGGCCATGGCGATTACAGAGGAACAGGTCTGGAGCGCGCTGGAGGATGTCAAGGACCCGGAGATCCCCATGGTCTCGGTGGTCGAGCTGGGCATCATCCAGGCGGTCGAGGTCGACGCGGAGCGCGTCCACGTCACCATCACGCCGACGTTCTCCGGCTGCCCGGCGATGGATGTCATGCGCGAGGGCATCGCGGACCGCGTGCGCGCCCTCGGCGCCAGGAAGGTCGACGTCACCATCTCCCTGACGCCGCGCTGGACGACGGATCGCATCGCCGCGTCGGCGCGGGAGCGCATGAAGACCATCGGCCTGGCGCCGCCTGCCAAGCACGGCGGTGACTTGGACCTGGAGCTTCTGCCGCTCGTAAGATGCCCGTACTGCGGCTCGTCAGACACAGTAATGGAGAACCCCTTCGGGCCGACGCTGTGCCGCGCCCTGCATTATTGCAACTCGTGCCAGCAGCCCTTCGAGCAGTTCAAGGCCCTGTAGCGGGCGCGATGGGTCGCCGCGGCGCGGGGTCACACCATTATCTATATCCAGGGCGGCTAGCTCAGTTGGTCAGAGCGCCTCGCTTACACCGAGGAGGTCGTAGGTTCGAGCCCTACGTCGCCCACACCGCGCAGCGATGATTCCCCGACGGGCTTCGCTGCGCGCTTTTTTTAGGAAAGAAACGCAAAGGCGCAAAGGCGCAGAGAAAGAAATAGATTGATGCTGAGAGGCTTTATGCGTTACGTAAAACCCTGGCTGGCCGTCCTTGTGTTTTTCGCCCTCGCGCTGGGCGCTGTGTCCACGGCGTCGGCCGCCGTCAAGACGTATTCCGCCGACCGCTTCGATGTGGACATTGTCGTCGCGCCGGACGGCTCGGCCGACGTCACCGAGACGATCACGCTCCGCTTCCAGGGCGGCCCATTCACTTACGTCTTTCGCGGCATCCCCACCCGATACACCGGTGGCCTGAGCAACTTCGAGGTCAGCGAGAACGGCCAGGCATACACGCCGGGGACCGGCCCCGGCCAGTTCTCGACCGATGTGGCCCAGACGAGCACCGAAGTGCGCTGGTACTTCGACCCGACGACCGACGCGAGCCGCACGTTCACGCTGCGCTACCATGTCAAGGACCTGGTGCGGCTGGACGAGGGGCAGGCGAATGTGCGCTGGGGCGCTGTGCCGCCCAACCACGAATACCCGATTGCGGCGAGCCGCGTAACCGTGCATCTGCCGGCGAACGCGCCGATCCAGCAGACACAGACGTGGGAGCACGACGCCGACGTCAAGGTCAATGGCTCGTCTGCCACGTTCGACGCCACGAAGATTGGAGCCAATGAGCAGTTCGTCGTGGGCGCGTGGGCGCCGGTCGCCGCCTTTACCAATGTTCCGCCCGCGTGGCAGCGCGCCGAGGACGCGCAGGCGGCGCGGCAGCCCATCAACCTGATGCTCATGCTCCTGCTGTCCGGCGCGACGCTGCTGCTGGGCGCGCTGGGCTTGCTGGCGCTGTACCGACAGATGCCGCCCTTGCCGCGTGTCCCGGCCGAGGGGCCGCGCTACACGCCACCGGACAACCTCCCGCCGGCGCTGGCCGCGTCCATCGCGCGCGGGGGCTATGCGCCCGGCACGCCCCTGGCGACGCTGTTCGACCTGGCGGAGCGCGGCGTGCTGCGCCTCGAAGAGCTGCCGAAGGGGCACGGCATCTTCGACCGGGCGGATTTTGCCCTGGTCCGGGAGGAGTCGGACGCAACCCTCGCGCCGTTCGAGGAGGCCGTGATCGAAGCGGCGTACGCGAAGGCCAACAACCCGGTGCGTGTTCTGTCCCAAGACCTCGCGAAGGGTCTCCGGTCGGGGCAGGGCGCTATCAGGAAGGCGGTCACCGCCAGCCTGATGGAGCTTGGGCTGCTCGACCCGGCGCGTCAAACCGTCGCGCGACAGATAAGTATTGTAGGGTTCGTCCTCCTGGTGCTGATTGTCGTTGCCGCCGCGCTGGTGTTCCTCTTCGGCCCGTCGGCGTTCATCTTCGCCACGACGCTGTTCATCCTGGGCATGGTCGCCGTCATCATGGGCAGGTCGGTCTCGAAGCGCACGGCAACGGGCGAGCGCGAGGCGGCAACGTGGCGCGCGTTCGAGGCGCACCTGAAGCAGGTCGCCGACGGCAAGACACCGGAGCAGCCGGAGATCATGGAGCCGTACCTCCCGTACGCGACCGCGTTCGGGCTGGAGAAGAAGTGGGCGAAGCGCTTCGAGCTGGCCCACGTTCCGACGCCTGCCTGGTTCCACGCGAGCGGCGGCGGCAGCGGCGGGTCAGAGTGGATTGCGTTCGTGGTTGTGATGAACGCGGCGTCTAGCTCGGCCGGGGCGTCGAGCGCGGCGGCCGCCGGGGCGGCGGCCGGTGGCGCGGCGGGCGGCGGCTCCAGCGGCGCGGGGTGAGGCTGTCATTGTGAGACCCCCACGCCGGGTGACGGCATGCGCCGACACAAGAACACAGTTAAGCCGTCATTGCGAGCGGAGCGAAGCAATCCCCCGTCCTTGTCAAAGGCGGTTTGCACCGCTACGGCGTTGCTGTCATCCACCGAGAGATTGCTTCGTCGCGCTGATGCGCTCCTCGCAATGACAGCAGGGCGTGAAGTTTCTGAGCAGCCTCCCTGCCGCCTACGGCGCATCCTCACGGATGAAAGTCTAGTGAGCCAAGCCTGCTTGAGCAGGCTTCGCCGTATCAGTCCCAGACTTGAGTCCTGTCTTTTACACAGAACGTTTGAGCGAGGCTGGCTATTCGGAAGACAGCCCACGGTGTCGCTGCGAGGAGGACGTCTCTCGGGGGTGTGGGGGGCGAAGCTCCCCACTGACGAAGCAATCTCTCGGTGGATGACAGCAACGCCGTAGCGGTGCAAACCGCCTTTGACAAGGACGGGGATTGCTTCGCTCCGCTCGCAATGACGGCTTAACTGTGTTCTTGTGTCGGCGCATGCCGCCACACGGCATTGAGGTCTCGCAATGACAGGTTGGTGCTGTGGCCGCGGTGGCCACGCCGTCTTCCAGCCCCGCTGGCTATCGCGCTGCCGAGATGTGTATAAAAGACAGGACTTGAGTCTGGGGCGTCGGCTGACGACAACGAGCCGCCGGACAACTTTCATAGCAGCGCAGTCTATATGACCCATGGGTCACCCGTAAGTATGAAAATGTCATGCTGAGCGGAGCGAAGATACGGTATTGTGTGTCAAGGGGCATAGGCCGCATCTTGGCGCCGCAGCGCATAGTTGGGATCGAACATCTGCTGTTTGGTAACAACCGCCCAGGCCAGATGGATGAGCTTACGGGCGGCGGCACAGCGGGCGAGCTTCATGGGCTTACCTGCCTCACGCAAGCGGGTGTAGAATGACGCAATCACGGGATTGTGGCGTGCGGCACTCAACGTCGCTAGGTACAAGGCGGTGCGTAAGCGGCTATGGCCTAAGTGATCCATTTGGGGCCGACGCCAGACACTTGAGCCTGACTCACGACGGTGAGGGGCGAGGCCGGCATAGTTGACCAGGCTTTCTGGGGTCTGGTTGAGGGTGAAGTTGAGGGTGCAGACCAGGAGCCAGGCGGCGGTGAACGTGCCAATGCCCGAAATGCTCAACAACAGCTTGGCCGACGCCGCCCACTCGCCTGTGTTAAGGAGCGCGACAATCTCGTCGTTGACGGTGCGCAAGCGCTCATTGAGGCTGGCGATGACTTGGGTGAGTTGGTCTTCCACACTCTTGACCACGACGGGCCATTGGCGTAGCGCATGGCGCTGATTGAGGGCTTGCTGACGCATCTCCATCAACCCGTCGCGTAGCACCAGGCGTTGACGCAGTTCGTGATATGCCTGAGGCGGCGGCGTCCACGCCGTCAACTCTCGCTTGACAGCCAGTTCGGCCAGGGCTTTGGCGTCCAACGCATCGGTCTTGGAACGCTGGCCGATGCCACGAGCAAAATCGCGCGCTTGGGCCGGATTGATGACACACACGGTGTAGCCCGCCGCATGCAACGTCACGGCGAGGGACACCCAGTAGACGCCCGTCGCCTCCATCAGCACGCACGTATGCTGGCTTACAACGCCCGTCGTGTGCAGTGTGCCCTCCAAGGCGTGATAGCCCGCCGCATCCTGGTTGAAGGTCTGAGGGCGAGTCGGTGTTCCCTCAGCGCTCCGCCAACTCGCCGTGAACGTCTTGGCCGCGATATCAACACCGACGTAGAGCTCGAAGGGAGCCGATGATGATGGCATGCGAGACTCCTCCTTGCACGTGATAGGCAATGGACACCCAGACAGCCCACAGTCTGTGCTCGTGATACGTGGTCGCGCCACTCGATACGGTTCAGACTTCTGGCTGCCCGCCGTGGTGGGGAGCGTTCTTCGCTGCGCGGTCGAGCCGCTGTGCATCTCCTGGCTCTCTCCACCACGGTGGACGTCCTATCCCATTATACGAGCATCCCGGTGCCGTTGGAGGCCCTTCGCTACGCTCAGGGCGACAGCCGCGCTATTTTCATAGCAGCGCAGCGAAGCAATCTCCCGGCGGCGTGATAGATGGTTCGAGCGAGCATGGCATGTCTTTCACTCGGCGAGAGATCGCTTCGTCAGTGGGGAGCTTCGCCCCCCACACCCCCGAGACGCCCTCCTCGCGATGACGGGAGAGTCATCCCAGCTTGACCCTTTTTTGTCCCCGAACGGATGTGCGACCGGGCGCAAGGTAAGGTAAGGAATCATGCGCCCGATATCTCTAAACGGTTGAGATAATCAACATACGTGAGTCGAACACGCTCAACTTTACGGAGAGCTGACGTAGGAGACCCGACAGGTGTTGAAACGCCCTGTCGGGTTTTGCCTAGACGACGCGGATATGATGAACAGTTTGTTCGCTTATGAAAGGCTTGACACGCTATGATGCGATTTGACCGATTCACAGAGAAGGCGCAAGACGCTATCGCTCGGTCTCAGGAGATTCTCCTGCGCTATCGCCATACGCAGCTGGATACCGAGCACCTCTTCCTCGCCCTGTTGGAGCAGGAAGACGGTCTCGTCCCGAAGATACTCGAGCGCATGGGCGCTTCCATACCGGCGATGCGCAAGCGCACGGAAGACATCTTGAAGACAGCCCAGGCCGCTGCCGCGCCTGGTAGCAGCGCTCCGCAGCAGATCTTCGTTACGCCGCGCCTGCAGTACGTCGGCGTGAACGCGCAGCGGGAAGCGCAGCAGCTCGAAGACGAGTACATCTCGACGGAGCACCTTTTGCTGGCGATTGCCGAGGACCGCGACGGTCCGGCGGCGCGCCTCCTGCGCGAGTCCAACATCACCAAGGACGGCATCTTCGCCACCATCAAGGAGATGCGCCAGGGGCAGAAGGTTACCGACCCGAACTCCGAGACCAAGGGGCAGACCTGGCGAAGTACGGCCGTGACCTGACGCAGCTCGCCCGCGACGGCAAGCTGGACCCGGTCATCGGCCGCGAGGATGAGATTCTCCGCTCGATGCGCGTCCTCGCCCGCCGCACCAAGAACAACCCGGTGCTCGTCGGCGAGCCGGGCGTCGGTAAGACGGCGATTGTCGAAGGGCTGGCGCAGCTCATCGCCGCGGGCGACGTGCCTGGCACGCTGGAGGGTAAGCGCCTGATCGAGCTCGACCTGGCCGGCATGCTGGCCGGCTCGCGCTTCCGCGGTGAGTTCGAGGAGCGCCTCAAGTCGGCCATGGAAGAGGTGCGCAACTCCAACGGCGAGATCGTCCTCTTCATTGACGAGCTGCACAACGTCGTTGGCGCGGGCGCGGCCCAGGGAGCCATCGACGCCTCTAACATGATGAAGCCCGCCCTGTCGCGCGGCGAGTTGCACGTCATCGGCGCTACGACCCTCGACGACTACCGCATGCACATCGAGAGCGACTCGGCGCTAGAGCGCCGCTTTGCTCCGGTGTTCATCGACGAGCCGAGCGAGAGCGAGGCCATCGAGATGCTGCGCGGTCTGCGCGACCGCTACGAGAAGCACCACGGGGTGAAGATCACTGAGAAGGCGCTGGAAGCCGCGGTGCATCTGTCGTCCCGCTACGTGACCGACCGGCAGCTGCCGGACAAGGCCATTGACCTTGTCGACGAGGCTGCCGCCAAGACGCGTATCGACATCTACTCCATGCCGAAGGAAGTGCGCGACATGCGCGTCGAGGCAGCGCGCCTCACCACTGAGGAAGAAGAGGCGTGGCAGAGCCGCGACTACGAGCGCGCCGCCCGCGTCAAGAGCCAGCGCATCCAGATGGAGCAGGAGTACCAGGGCCTTGTCGAGGAGTGGCGGCAGGAGAAGGGCCTGGACGAGATCGTGGATGAGGAGGACATTGCCCAGATTATCCACTCGTGGACGGGCATCCCTGTCTCGCGCATGATGGAGGCCGAGAGCGCCAAGCTCCTGAAGATGGAAGAGGCGCTGCACGAGCGCGTCATCGGCCAGGATGAGGCTGTCGACGCCGTGGCGGATGCCATCCGCCGCTCGCGCGCCGGCCTGAAGGACCCGCGGCGGCCCATCGGCTCGTTCATCTTCCTGGGCAGTACCGGCGTCGGCAAGACCGAGCTGGCGAAGGCCCTGGCCGAGTTCCTGTTCGACGAGGACGACGCGATGGTGCGCGTCGACATGAGCGAGTTCCGCGAGGCGCACACTGTGTCGCGCCTGATCGGGGCGCCGCCCGGCTACGTCGGCTACGACGAGGGCGGGCAGCTCACCGAGGCGGTGCGCCGCCGGCCGTACCAGGTGGTCCTGTTCGACGAGATCGAGAAGGCCCACCCGAGGTCTGGAACGTGCTGCTGCAGGTGCTCGAGGATGGGCGGCTGACCGACGGCCACGGCAACACCGTGGACTTCCGCAACACCGTCATCATCATGACCTCGAACATCGGCACGCGGATGGCGCAGCAGGGCGCGCGCGGCGGGACGATCGGGTTCCGCACCGGCCCCGACAGCGCCAATGTGGCGAGCATCGAGAGCTTCCGTGAGAACGTTGTGGATGAGCTGAAGCGGGCCTTCCGCCCCGAGCTGCTCAACCGCATCGACGAGATCATCGTCTTCCACAACCTCGCGCCGGAGCACATCCGCCGCATCGTCGACCTCCAGGTGGGCTACCTGGCCGAGCGCATGGCGGAGCAGCACCTCGGCCTCGAGCTGAGTGACGCCGCCCGCGACTGGCTCGCCAAGGCCGGCTACGATCCCGAGTACGGCGCGCGCCCGTTGAAGCGCGTCATCGCCCGCGAGATCGAAAGCCCGCTGAGCCGCGAAGTCCTGGCCGGCAACTTCAAGGCCGGCGACACGGTCGTCGTCACGGTGGGTGAGGTCGACGGCAAGGAGAAGCTGCTCTTCGACCGCCGCGAGGGCGCCGTGGCCCAGCTCGAGGAAGTCCTGAACGGCGGCGACACCGCGGAAGAGTAGGGCCTCCCGCCAAACGACGGGGATGCTTCGCTTCGCTCAGCATGACATCGAAGGCTGTCGCCCTGAGCGGAGCGAAGGGCCTCCAAAAGCACAAGCGGCGCGGTCCCACGCAAGGGCCGCGCCGTTCGCTTGACCCGGCGGCGGTGCCGGGGTGATAATTCGCTATCCCGTTTGTATTCGGAATCAGGTGTAACCATGCAGCCCAGGCCAATGCCCCGCGTGGGGCGCAATGATCCCTGCCCGTGCGGCAGCGGCAAGAAGTACAAGAACTGCCACATGCAGCAGGACCAGGCGCGCACCGTCGGGCCTGCCATGCTCAAGCAGGCTCGCGAGACGTTGAACGATAAGCTGGTGGCGTTCGCCCAGGCCCCGCGCTTCGCGCCGGAGATGGCCGCCGCGTTCGACCTGTTCTGGGACACACGCGTTCCCCTGGACCAGTTCGAGCGTATTGCCCCGCTGCACCGCCAGCGCTTCTTCGACTATTTCCTCCACGACTATCGGCTGTCCGACGGCGCGCGCGTCATCGACCTTCTCGCCGACCAGGGGCCGCGGCTGACGGCGGAGGAGCGAACGGTGCTCGGGCAGTGGCGCAAGGCTGCCATCGGTATCTTCGGCATCACCCGCGCGGACGCCTTCAGCGCCCAGGTCAAGGACCTGGCGCAAGGGGGCGACATGACGCTGGATGTCGCCCTGCCGCCGCCCCTCGCTCAGCCGTCGATCGCGCTGGTCGGGCGGCTGGCGCGTGATGGCAAGCCTTACCTGGTGCGCGACTTCGCCATGCCGCTGCCGGCCGAGCGAGCGCAAGAGCTTGCTGATTGGCTCAAGCCGCGTTTCGCCGCCTACCAGGAGCAGCACTACGGCGCGCCGTGGGACGCGTTCATGCGTGACGAGAGTTACCTCGTCACGTACTTCTTGCTGGAAGACCCGGAGTTCATGCCCCCGCCGTCGCGCGTGGCCCAGGCGCAGGAGGACAAGGACCAGGAGGTTGCCCGCGACCTGGTGCGCCGGCTCCACAGCGGTATCATCATCGGCACGCTGGATCAGCACTACACTGCGTTCCTGGACAAGCCTGTCGAGGGGTGGGGGAACCGCTCGCTGCGCCAGCTCATGGCCGACGAGCGCGGGCGCGAGCGCGTCGAGCTGTGGCTCGAGGTCCTGGCGGAAGCAGAGAATGCCCGTCGGGCGATGGGCCAGCCGGCCTACGACGTCAATCGCCTGCGCGGCCAGCTCGGTATGTACGGCCCGGGTGTGTTCTAACCCTGCCACCTCACCTGCGGCGAGCCTCTGCCGTAGAGGAAGTAGTTAGCCGTCTGTCGCACGCCGACGTCCCAGCCCAGGTCGCCCAGACGCGCGGGCAGCGTCGCGGGGTCGTAGTAGACCTTGTAGATGGTGAACGCGCGCCCATCGTTGAGCTTCCGTACCTGGCGTGTTTCTTCCACATCCCCAAAAGACTGGTTGGCCGCGGAGCCGGTCGGGTTGAGCAGCGAGTCGATGAAGAAGACACGCCCGCCCGGCGCCAGTGCGCCCCGTACCATCGCCCAGAAGGCGGCGAATTGCTCCGGCGGAACATGGGACAGCCAGAAACTGAAGAAGACCACGTCGTAGGCGCGCATCGGCCGCCACGCGAACAGGTCCGCCTGGACGTACTCGATGTCGTCACTGCCGAGCCGGGCGCGGTTGAGGGCCAGCGCCTCCGGCGAGCTGTCAACCGCCGTCATGTGGCCGGCGTGACGCGCCAGCCTCTCGGTCCACCAGCCCGTGCCACAGGCCAGCTCCAGGACGTTGCCCGCCGGGCTGAAGTCCTCCAGGGCCTGGGCGACTTCACCGATCTCGTCGAACCACAGCCGGTTCAGCGCCTCGCCCTTGTCGTAGCGCCCGAGGCGTAGGAACCACTCGTCGTACTCCGGCGCTCGCGCTCGATAGTAGTCTATCTGCTCTTGAAGAGTGTCTCCGTCCGATGTCATTGCTCGTCTCCATTCGGTTCTTCACTCTATTATATTCCAACCCTCCAATTCTGTATCGGTAGACCCTCATAAATTGTCGGTTAGATGTCGGTTTGTTGTCGGATAAGTGTCGGGACAAAGATGGCCGATTTGCCCTTTTTCGCTCTCTGGCCTTTTGCACCTGGTCCGGCTTCGTGCTACACTTTAGCCCGTTAGGGACAAGGGGCGCTCTGGCTCTCATAGACTGGCCGCTCTACGCCCGACAAAACCCTCACCCGCCTGTCTCTCGTTCCCAAATGGCTTATTGCTCATGAGTGTTGTCGACGAGATCAAGGCCCGGCTCGACATCGTAGATGTGGTAGGAAGCTACGTCCAGCTCAAGAAGTCCGGCCGCACGTTCAAAGGACTCTGCCCCTTCCACAGCGAGAAGACAGCCTCGTTCATCGTCAACCAGGAGCGCCAGACGTGGCATTGCTTCGGCGCATGTGGGACGGGGGGCGACATCTTCTCCTTCATCCAGCGGGCTGAAAACGTTGACTTTCCGGGCGCTCTGCGCTTGCTGGCCGACCGCGCCGGGGTCGAAATTGCTCCCCGCTCCCCATCCGTCCAGGCGGAAGATGACCTGAAATCCCGCCTGTATGCCGTGAACGATGCCGCGGCGCAATTCTTTAACAGCCAGCTCATGCACTCCCCGGCCGCGTCCTCGGCGCGCGCCTACCTGGAAAAGCGCCAGGTAGATGCGGCGAGCTGCGACCGCTTCGGGTTGGGGTATGCCCCCGACAGTTGGGACGGCCTGCTGACGGCGCTGACCGCGCGGAATTACCGCACGGATGACCTGGCCGCCGCGGGGTTGGTGATCGAGCGGGAGGGCGGCGGCTACTACGACCGCTTCCGCGGCCGACTTATCTTTCCGATACGGGATGAGCGCGGCCAGACGATTGGCTTTGGCGGCCGTACGCTGGGCGATGGCGTTCCGAAGTACCTTAACTCACCCCAGACGCTGCTGTTCGACAAGGGCGGCGGTCTGTATGGCCTGGACCTGGCGCGGGAGACGATCCGACGCGCCGGCACCGTGGTCGTCGTTGAGGGGTACATGGACGTGGTCAGCCTGCATCAGCGCGGCTTCCAGAACGTAGTTGCTTCGCTGGGCACGGCCCTGACGGAGGCCCAGGTCACGCTGGCCGCGAGGTACGCCCCCAGTCTGGTCCTGGCGCTGGACGCCGACACGGCGGGCAACGCGGCGACACTGCGCGGGCTGCAGGTAGCAGCGCGGGCGGTCGCGACTCAGAAGCGGCGCGGGATTGGGCCGGGTGGGCGATTGAGCACCGTCGAGAAGCGCGCCATCGATCTGCGTATCACCGTGTTGCCGCCCGGGCTCGACCCGGACGACCTGGTGAAGCAGAACCCGGCCGAGTGGGAACGACGCGTGGCGGCGAGCAAGCCGGTCCCGGAGTACTATTTTTCGGCGCTGGTAAGCGATTTGGACCTCAACACGTCTACCGGTAAGGAAGAAGCCGCCGAGCGCCTGCTGCCTGTGATCCGGGACGAGCTGGATAGCCCAGTGGAGAAAGCTCACTACCTGCAGTGGCTGGCCCGCCTCACCCGCGTCGATGAACGGCAGTACGGCGAACGATTGCGGGAGCTGAATCGGCGGGCGCCCCACCAGAGCACGCCGCAGCCGCGAGCGCCGACGCCTGCGAACGGCCAGGGCAGGGAGGTCACACCCGCTCCGCCCGCAAGCCGAAGGCAGTTTGGACTGGAGGAGTACGTTCTAGGGCTGCTCATGCGCGAGCCGGGATCGATTGGGGTGCTTCAGAACACGCTGACGGGCCAGGGGTTCGCGGCGCTCACGACAGCCGATTTCAACGCCGGCGATAATCAAGCCCTTCTTGAAGCACTGAGCGACAACGGCGACGTGAGCGGCGACCTGACACTTAACAATCACGCGAAGGCGGTTGCTGCCTATACCGAGAGCATGCCGGGTCTCGACGGCGACAAGCTTATCGAGACGGCCACGAAAGTGGTCCTGCGAATGCGGCAGGGAAAGCGTCAACAAGAGATTCAACAGCTAGAATTTCTGATTGCGGAGGCTCGGCGCGAAGGTGATACAATTGCGGGTGAACGTTACGAGTTGCGCATGAAGTATCTATCGTCCGAGATGGTGCGGCTGATGAGCGCGCTATACCAGGCTAGCCCTCGCTAATGGAGAGTTGCCGACAGAGCGCAACGATTGGGAGCTCTAGATGGGAACTCAGTTGAGAAAGGTTATGAATAAAACACCCGAGCCAGAGGGAATTCCCCGCAAGATCCAGGAGCGTATCGACGCCGGCGAAACGGCCATCCCGATGCGCGACTTGCGCGAGGCTCTGCCCAAGGGTGAGCGCCGCCTCGAGCGCCTGGACACGCTGCGCACCCAGCTCGCCGAGCTGAGCGTCGACGTCATCGAGGACGACGAGCCGACGCCCGAAAGCCTGGCCGAGCTTGTCAAGGAAGTCGAGGAGCCCGAGGTTCACCTGGACTTTAGTGGTCTGGGGGATGACCCGGTGCGCATGTATCTACGCGATATCGGGCGCGTGGCACTGCTCAATTCTGATGAAGAGAAGAAATACGCCCGGCTCATCCTGGCGGGGGAAGCCGCCCGCGCTAAGCTGCGCAACGGCGGCGTGAACGATGCCCTCGCCCTTCAGCGCACCATCGAAGAGGGCGAAATCGCCAAGCACCGCCTGACCGAAGCGAACCTGCGCCTGGTGGTGAGCATCGCCAAGAAGTACGTCGGGCGCGGTATCAGCCTGTCGGACCTGATTCAGGAAGGCACGCTCGGCCTTCTTCGCGCGGCGGAGAAGTTCGACCCTGAGATGGGCTACAAGTTCAGCACCTACGCCACGTGGTGGATTCGCCAGTCGATTAGCCGCGCCATCGCCGACCAGGCGCGCACGATCCGTGTCCCGGCCCACATGGTCGAAACCATCAACAAGTATTACCGCATTTCTCGCCAGCTCACGCTCGAGCTGGGGCGCGACCCGCTGCCGGAGGAAGTCGCGCTGCAGATGCGCATCCTGCCCCAGGACGAGATCGAAGCGATCGAGGCATACATGGCGCGCGACGAGCGCCTGCCTATCGACCTCGACCGCAAGCTCAAGCTCGCCGCGGGCAAGGTCAAGAAGATCGTCCGCATGGCGCAGGAGACTCGCTCCCTCGACGAGCCGATTGGCAGCACTGACGACGAAAGCAGCAGCGAGTTGGGCGACTTCGTGCCCGACGACACGACGCCTATGCCGGGCGACCACGCCTCGCAGCAGCTCCTGAAGGAGCAGATGGAACAGCTGCTCGAGACCCTTGAGCAGCGCGAGCGCCAGGTACTCGAGATGCGCTTTGGTCTGATCGACGGTCAATCGCGCACGCTGGAGGAGGTAGGCCAGGCATTCGGCGTGACCCGCGAGCGCGTGCGCCAGATCGAGACGAAAGCGCTGCGGAAGCTGCGCCACCCGCTGCGTAGCAAGAAGCTGCGCGACTACCTCCAGGGCTAACCCTCCGCCGGCGTCGTCCCGCCCGCGCGGCGTGGCGACCCAATGCCTTTCGCAGCCGATAGGGGGCTGCGAGCTATTCCCTGATGGCATCTCTCCGCAAGTGGCTCCAGCCCGGCCTCAATGTGAAGCGGTGGCTCATCGCGCTCGTTATCGGCGTAACCTTCCTCGCGTTCGGCCTGGCTTACATTCTCGTCGACGTTTACCGCACCCAGCCCCTTCCCGGCATCTTCTACTATCTCACGCTACAGTTCGTTCCGCGCGTCGGCCGCGCCCTGCTCTTCGCCGCCGTCGGCATCGGCGTGACCGTCGTCGCCCTCGCTTCGCTGAGCGCGACGCTCCTGGCCGCGGCGACGCGCACGACCAGCAACACCTCCCTCGTCGATGTGCTGTACCGTCAACGCGCGCGGCGCGGGCCGCGGATCGTCGCCATCGGCGGCGGCACCGGCCTCTCGACGCTGCTGCGCGGTCTGAAGCAGGACACGTCCAACCTCACCGCCATCGTGACTGTTGCCGACGACGGCGGGAGCAGCGGCCGGCTGCGGCGCCAGCTGGGCGTGCTGCCGCCGGGTGACTTCCGACAATGCATCGCTGCGCTGGCTGAGGCTGAGCCGCTGATGACCGAGCTGTTCGAGTATCGCTTCGATGAGGGCGTAGAGCTGGAAGGCCACAGCTTCGGCAATCTGTTCATTGCCGCGATGCAGCGCATCACCGGCTCATTCGAGAAGGCCCTGGAGGAGTCCGGGCGCGTTCTGAAAGTGGCGGGGCAAATTCTGCCCGCCACTTTATGCGACGTGACGCTATCGGCGGAGCTGGCCAATGCCACCGTCGTTCACGGTGAGTCGGCGGTGCCGCACACCGGTGAAGCCATCGACCACGTTTTCCTGCTTCCGCCCGATCCACCGGCGTACCCGGACGCGGTGGCGGCCATTCACGAAGCCAACCTCATCGTTATCGGGCCGGGCAGCCTGTATACCAGCATCATGCCGAACCTGCTCGTGCCGGGCCTGACAGAGGCGCTGCGGGAGGCGCGCGCCCTGCGTATCTACGTGGTCAACGTCGCGAGCCAGCCGGGCGAGACGGATGGTTACGTGCTCAGCGATTACCTGCGGGCGCTCCAGCAGCACATCGGCCGGCTGCCGATCGATTGCGTCCTCGTGAACGGCCGCCTGGTCGACCTCCCGCCCGAGTGGGGCGTGACACAGGTTGGCCCGGAGCCAGCGGCGGGGATGTTTGGCATTCCCATTGTCAGCGCCGATTTGCTCGACATGAATCGCCCAACTCGCCACGATCCGGCGAAACTGGCGGCACAGATTCTGCGTCTATATAAGCAAAGGCGCAGAGTGTGGCTGATGGCGAGGCGGTAGCGGCGAGGGAGAAGGGTCTCACGCCGGATTCGACAATTTTCGGTGATGGCCTATACTTCTCGCCCAAGTACACCTTGAACATTCCAGACTGCCTCGAATTTCTGCCCTGGCAGTATGAACAGGCATCATTGCAGCGTCTAAAGGGTGTTGGCCAACTATATGGCGGCCGCGGAGTGATTCCGTTCACAAGGAGTTCCCTGGAATGCTAAAGCGACTGTTGGAGTCCCTGAAGGCGCTGCTCGGCCCGATGCCTCAGCCTCGACCCGCGCCCGTGCCTGTGCCCGTCGACGCCCGCCCGCAGCGCCGTCGTACACGCTAGCATCGTCACTCGCGCTGAAAATAGCTAACCCTCTCGACGGCGTCACATTGCGCCCGACGTGAGGGATGAATTGACGTGAGCCCACTGTCTGAACGACAGCGGGCTCTTGTGTTTTAGCGAGGAATTGCCACGGTGGGGCGCGGCCCTGGCCCGTGAAATGCGGGAAAGCGGGGGGTGGGCGTCGGCGTTCCCCGCGACGCGGGCTGCGTCACAGGGCGGCGCGTGGGAGAGGCGGTCGCCCGGGGCAGGACGCTTTCGCTGACGGCAGTCGGCGCGACGGTGGCCGTCGCCTCGGACGCGCTCGATCGTCCCGGGTCCCGGGCGAGCGCGAGCATGACGCCGTACCAGACTACGGCGGCGCAGATGAGCAAGGCCAGCACCGAGGCGAGAATAGATAGCCAGCGGCCCCAGCGGTCGAAGAAAGAAGGCGGCGGCGCACTCGGAGGAGGGGGCGGCGGGACGGATGGCCCCGGCGCGGAGCCGCCAGGCGGCGCCGATGGGCCGGCGCCGGTATCGCCCGGTGGCGGCGCGGAGGGTGCGCTGCCCGTGTTGCCGGGCGGCGGTCCGTACACGATTCCGCCCGAGTTGCCCGGCGGCGGAGGCTGGCTCGGCGCTGGGTCGCGGATCGTCAGCAGCGGCTCGCTGTCCTCGATCTTGAACCCCGTCAGCCGCGACGTGCCGGGCCGGTTCCCGCCCGACCGAGTCGGCTTAGCTTGAGCCATTGCCCGCTCCCTCGCCCAACCCCTGCAAGGCATTGTGGATGAGCTCGCGAAGGCGTCGTCTCTGTCCGGTGTCCAGGAGACCCTGGGCATCCTGAATGGCCGTGAATCGGCGGCGGTCCGGCGGTAGAACGCTGAGGGTCGTTAGCTCTGAGAGAAACGCCGCCGCGACCTCGTTGAGCAATGGCGGGTTCTTGGCGAGTAGGTCTACGAGCTGCGCGTCGTCGGGAGGCGGCGCCGGCTCAGCCGCCGGGGCCGGCCGCGCCTTCAGTGCTTCCTCGTCGACTATCTCCCACGGCGCGTCGAAGTCGATACGTTGGATTCGCAAGCCGGCGACCCCGCGGCCGGCCTGGAAATCGCGCTCGCACGTGTCGCGGATACCCTGCAAGAGAGCATCCATATCGACGCCGGTCTTGCCGCTGTCACTCAGCTCGTCGATCGTGTAGTGGCCAAAGGCGCTGCGCGCCGCCGAAGACAGGACCAGGTCCAGCTTCTCTTCCGGATCGCGCTCGTCTATCAGCTCGGCTGGGGAAATGACCTGCACGGCGCAGACGAGCTCGACGTCGATATCCCAGCGGTCGAGGCTCTGGACAGTAATGACCGGCAAGTGGACGATCATCGAGCCTGTCCGCACGACGTACAGGGTTCCACTCGGGACACCGCTGGGTAGCAGGTCATCGACGGCATACGAGCCAGGGGGAAAGGACGCCGACTTGCGCCCGTTGACGACGACGATACCCGCCGCCCGCTCGCCGATTCCCAGGTTCTGACGGTTGGCACGGGATAGAGGATACGCGGCATAGAACCTGTCGGTGGCGGCGACGGTTTTTTCGCTGGGGGCTGGGGGCGCCGCGTCGGGCGGCGGCGTTGCGGGAGGTTGGCCCGCGCCTGGCGTGGCCGGGTCGGGGAGAGTGGAGCCGTCAGGTTGTGGAACGGCTGACATGTGTGTCTCCCGACAACGGATGCCCGAGCACAGCGAGAATCTGCTCTCCGTAGAGGCGAGACTTGTAATCAGTCATCACATCGAGGGCCTGAAGCGCTTCCAAAGTCGTCGGCGCGCGGCGCGCGAGCGTCCAGAGCGCCGCATTGGAGAGGATGACATCGGGGTCGACGCCGCGCGCCGCGCCCACGCCCTTGCGCCAGACGCGCAGGGCCTCGAATCGCGCCTGCGTGTCTTCGTCCGGCCGGTCATGGTCCCGCTGGCGTTGGGGAATCGGCGCCACCTGGCCCGCGCGAATAGCGGCCAGAACACCCTGCCCGTAGCGCCGCAGGAGATACGGCGTGAGAATATCGGTTCGTCGGAGCTCGTCGAGGCTGCGCGGCTGGGCCTGGGCCAGGCGAATGAGGACGCTGTCCGAGAGCACCTTGAACGGCGGGCGGTCTGCGAGCCGCGCCTGTTCGTCGCGGAAACGATAGAGCTCGCGCACGATGGCGCGCTCGCGGGGCAAGACCTCGTAGACGCCCTTGACGCGCCAGAACCCCTCGGTGTCGAAGGTGCGCAGCGTCGGAGAGACGCGCCCGAGGCGCTCGAACTCCTGCCGCGCTTCGTCCCACCTATCGGCGGCGATCAAAGCGTCTTCGAGCCGGTCGCGCAAGGGCAGCAGATAGTGGGTGTCTTCGGCGGCGTAGGCCAGGGCGGCCGGGTCCAGCGGGCGCGTGCCCCAGTCGTAACGCTGCATGCGCTTGTCGAGGGTCACGCCGAAGGCCTCCTGCAGCAAATCCGCCAGCCCGACGCGGGGCATGCCCAGGATGCGGCTGCCGAGCATGGTGTCGAAGATGCCGTGGACCTCGAAGCCAAAGTCGCGCTTGAGGCCGAGAATATCGTTCTCGGCGGCGTGAAACACTTTCTCGATTGATGGGTCGGCGAACAAGGGGGCTAGCGGCGATAGGTCGGGCAGAGCGATGGGGTCGACGATGTAGTCATCCTCGCGCGTTGAAATCTGCACCAGGGACGTATGCTCGGTGTACGAATGGAGGCTATTGGCTTCAGTGTCAACGGCGAGCGCGGGAGCGAGGGCCCATTCGGCTACGGCATTGGTCAGGGCAGCCTGAGTATTGATATACGTGGCGGATGATTTGACGACGCTGTCGGACACAGTCGCCTCGATACGGTCAGGTTAGCCGGCGGTGGCGCGTTCACGCAGCAGTGAGCGCCGCAGGGGCTACGAAACTCACACGAATATCTACTATTCTATCAGAAAATGCCAGGTATGAACAATTGATAACATTTGTCCCCGGGGTCTGGCAACCGAGGCCGGCCACCCGCAGAGTGAGCGACACAACCGGTTGACGGTCTGGCCGTTGTATGTTAATCTTCTAGGGTATCCTCGCCAGCGCCGACGCCTTGCGGAATGCATTACTCAATGAGCGTAGTAAGCGGCGACATAGGATAGCCTACTATGAGCGGCAGTTTCCCTGCTCAGTCTTCTTCCGCCACGTCTCGGCCCGATTCACAGACCGAAGGCCCGCTCGAACAGGTCAACCTGGACCTGCGCGGCGTGCTCGACAGCCTGTTCGCGTTCGTTGGCGTTCTGACGCTCGACGGAACCCTCATCGCCGCGAACCGCGCGCCGCTGGAGGCCGCCGGCATCACCTTCGAAGACGTCGTCGGCCGGAAATTCTGGGACTGCTACTGGTGGGACTACGACCCCCAGGTACAGGCTCAGCTCCGCGATGCGTGCGAGCGCGCGGCGCGCGGCGAGATGTCGCGCTATGACGTGCCTGTGCGCATGGCCGGCGGCGCGCTGATGATGATCGACTTCATGCTTAGCCCGATGCGTGACGACAACGGCAACATCATATATCTCATTCCTTCGGCTGTGGATATCTCGCAGCGAACATTTGCCGACGAAGGGCGCGAGCGGCTGCTTGTCCGCGAGCAGGAAGCCCGTCAGCGAGCGGAACGCACCGCCGACCGAATGGCCAGACTGCAAGCGGTGACCTCGGCCCTCTCCCAGGCCCTCACGCCGGCCCAGGTCGCCGGAGTCGTCGTCGGCGAGGCGATGACCGCACTCGATGCGGTAGGGGGCGTGATGCTGCGCCTGACGGACGACGGCCAGGTGCTCGAAGTCGAGGAGGCGGTTGGGTACGGACCGGAGGTCCTGGCCCAATGGCCGCGCCTCGAAATGGATCGACCGTTCCCGTTGACGGATGCCGTTCGAACCCGGTCCGTCGTCATCATAGAAGACCTGGAGGCGCTGCTCGCGCGCTACCCTCGCCTCGCCGCTGGGGATCACCTCGGGAACTCCTGGATCTCTGTGCCGCTGCTCGCGGACGACCACGTCCTGGGCGTGATGGGCATGAGCTTTGCGACGGCTCGCTCCTTTGACGACGATGATCAGCGCTTCCTGATCGCCCTGGGGCAGCAATCGGCCCAGGCGCTCGAGCGCGCGCGGCTCTACGAGGCGGAAAGGGCCGCGCGGCTGGCGGCCGAGGCGGCGCAGCAGCGCCTGCGCGTCCTGGCCGAAACCAGCACACTCATGGCGACTGCCCTCGACTACAAAGCGCGCCTCCAGCAGACGGCGCGTATTGTCGTGCCGCGCATGGCCGACTGGTGCGGGGTCGATATCCTGCGCGAGGATGGTAGCCTGGAGCGCGTCGCGCTGGCCCACGCCGACCCGACGATGGAAGCTATGGTGTGGGACATGTGGAATCGCTACCCGGAGAACGCGATGGCTCGTATCGGCGCGCTTCGCGTCACGGCGACTGGCGAGTCGATTCTGGTCGAGAGTATTCCGGATGAAACGCTCGCGCCGAACGACGACCCGTTTCTGCGTGAGATGGCCGAGCGCCTCACTCCGAGATCGTACATCATCGTGCCATTGGCCGCGCGGGGGCAGGTCTTCGGGACACTGGTGATGGTCTACGGGCCGTCGGGACGACGATACACGCGGGACGACCTGTCGGTGGCCGAGACGATTGGGCGGCGGGCGGCGATGGCCATCGAGAACGCGCGCCTCTACGAGCAAGCGCAAGCAGCGGTTCGCGTGCGCGACGAGTTCCTGTCCGTCGCCTCCCACGAGCTCAAGACGCCGCTCACCTCGATGCTCATCCACATTCAGATGCTGCTGCGCTACGCCCGCGAGGATCGCCTGGCAAGCCTGCCACTGGAGCGCGTCGCCAGAATGCTGGAGACCAACGAACGGCAGGTGAAGCGCCTGGCGTCTCTCATCGCCGACCTGCTCGACGCCTCCCAGATCGGCTCGGGCCGGCTCGAGCTCAGCCGAGAGGAGACCGACCTGACCGAGGTCGTAGCGTCCGTCGTCGAGCGCTATGCCGGCGAGGCGGCGGACCACGGAAGCGAAATTCGTGTCGATGCTCGCTCAGTGGTCGTCGGCAACTGGGACGAGCACCGGTTGGACCAGGTCGTCACCAACCTGCTGACCAACGCTATCAAGTATGGCGCGGGCAAGCCCATCGACATTTCGATTGACGCGGACGCCGACTGCGCCCTGCTCACCGTAGAAGACCGGGGCATCGGCATCGCCCCCGACCAGCTCCCGCGGATCTTCGACCGCTTCGAGCGCGCCGTCACCGCCCGCACGTATGGCGGCATCGGTCTTGGCCTGTACATCACGCGGCAGATCGTGGAGGCCCACGGCGGCCGGATTGAGGTCGCCAGCGCGGTCGACCAGGGCTCCACGTTCACGGTCATCCTGCCATTGGACGCGCTCCACGCGCAAGGAGGGTGCTGAGATGGGCTACTATGCTCTGCTCTACACTGTCGTCGACAACTTCGTCGAGCGCCGTATGCCCTACCGCAGCGCCCATCTCCAGCTCATAGACGCCGCCCACCAGCGCGGCGACATCATTATGGCCGGCGCTCTGGGCGACCCGCCGGACGGCGCACTGTTGGTTTTCCGCACGGCGGAGCGCTCGACCGTCGAGGATTTCGCCCGCAACGATCCCTACGTCCTGAGCGGGGTCGTGACGGGGTGGGAAGTCCGGCCGTGGAACGTCGTCACGGGCGTCCAGTGAGCGGTCCGCAGCCGCGGCCGAACCGCGCCCGGCGGCTGGCGACCTGGGGCGTCAGCGTCGTCAACGGCTATGTCGGCGACTATCTACGGGCGCGCGACAACGGCCTCGCTATTGAGATGGCCTTCTACCACGATGGGCGGCCGCTGACCCTGACCCCGGCTGCGCTGCGCCGGGCGCACCCGGACGCCACGCCGAAACTCTGCGTCCTCGTCCACGGCCTGGCGTGCAGCGAGCGCACGTGGCTGTTCCCCGATCCCGACGCGCCGGACCGCGACACGACCTACGGCGCGCTCCTCCGGCGCGACCTCGGCTACACGCCATTCTACCTGCGCTACAACACCGGCCTGCCCATCGCCGACAACGGCCAGAGCCTCGCCGCGCTGCTGGACCGGCTGGTGGCGAGCTACCCGACCGATGTGGACGACATCGCGCTTATCGGCCACAGCATGGGTGGGCTGGTGCTGCGCAGCGCCTGCCACTACGGCGCTCTCGATGGGGCGGCGTGGGTGGAGAAGGTGCGCCAGGTGTTCTACCTGGGAACGCCCCACGAGGGCGCGCCCCTCGTGAAGATTGGACACGCGGTGATGGACGCGCTCCACACGGTCCCGGACCCCATCACGCGCCTCATCGGCGATGTCATCAACGTCACGAGCCAGGGCATCAAGGACCTGCGCGAGGGTGCGTTCGTCGATGCCGGCGACCTGGAAGAGGTAGCCAGAGGGCATCCGGTGCCTTGGCTGCCCCACGCCAGCCACCACATGATCGTCGCCTCGCTCGGCAGCGACCCGAGCCACCCGGCGTCGGTCATCCTGGGCGATGGGCTTGTCAGCATTTCGGCGGCCCACGCGAAGTCCGCGCACGCCGGGGAGCCGCCCGCCAATCACCACATCCGCTTCATGCCGCAGATGAGCCACCTGCGCCTGACATGCGACATGGAGGTGTACATGCAGATCCGCGACTGGTGCGCAGCGGCGCCCTCGACGCCCAAGATGTCGCCCTGAGCGCAGCGAAGGGCCTCCCGTTGCACTGGGGGATGCTTCGCTTCGCTCAGCATGACAGCCCAGGCTTGTTTTCAAGGAAGGTAGAGCGATGGACCAGGAAACTCTGAAACAGGTGCGGGGCGCGGCGGACCTGCTGGAGGACGCGGTGGATGCCGCGGTGACCTCCATGGAGCAGGCGCAGCGCGGCGTCGTGCACCGCGCGTATACGGTCGTGGCGAAGATGAGCGGGCTGGGCGGGCCGGTGCGCGCCATCGAGGGCGTTCAGCAGGCCATCACCGACGGGGTGTATGGCGGCATTCGCCTGGGCAACCACGCCGTCGGCGCCGCCGCCACCTTCGCGCTCGACTGCCTGGAGCCGGGCGCGGTGGCGGAAGAGCCGACTCATGAGGAATAACAGAAAAGCCGTGCAACGCTCGTGGGCGGCGGGCTGAAGCCGCGCCGCTAAGTGGGCAAAGTCCCTTCGGGACTTAAGTAGTCCGCAGGACTTTGTTCTCTCAGCGCCAGTGCTTCAACCCTCTCTTTTACACAGAACGATTGAGCGAGGCGGGCTATTCGGAAGACAGCCCACGGTGTCGCTGCGAGACCCCCACGCCGGGTGACGGCATGCGCCGACACAAGAACACAGTTAAGCCGTCATTGCGAGCGGAGCGAAGCAATCCCCCGTCCTTGTCAAAGGCGGTTTGCACCGCTACGGCGTTGCTGTCATCCACTGAGAGATTGCTTCGTCAGAGGGGAGCTTCGCCCCCCACACCCCCAAGATGCGCTCCTCGCAATGACAGTAGTGTGTGTTCTGAGCAGGAGGACGATAGGACGACGAAGCAGCCTCCCGACGGGTGACAGACACGGCTGATGCGGCTCAGAGGGCCTTGAACCAGGGCGAGGGATTGCTTCGCTGAGATGAAAATAGCGCGGCTGTCGCCCTGAGCGTAGCGAAGGGCCTCCAACGGCACCGGGATGCTTCGCTCCGCTCAGCATGACATTTTCATACTTACGGGTGACCCAAGGGTCATATAGACTTCGCTGAGATGAAAATAGCGCGGCTGTCGCCCTGAGCGTAGCGAAGGGCCTCCAACGGCACCGGGATGCTTCGCTCCGCTCAGCATGACATTTTCATACTTACGGGTGACCCAAGGGTCATATAGACTGCGCTGAGATGAAAATAGCGCGGCTGTCGCCCTGAGCGTAGCGAAGGGCCTCCAACGGCACCGGGATGCTTCGCTTCGCTCAGCATGACATTTTCATAGTTACGGGTGACCCAAGGGTCATATAGACTGCGCTCGCAAAGACGGGTTGGTGCTGTGGCCGCGGAGGCCACGCCGTCTTCCAGCCCCGCTGGCTATCGCGCTGCCGAGATGTGTGTAAGAGACAGGCGCTTCAGCCTGGCGCCCGCGCGATAGCGCGGCGAACGTCCGGTTGCGCGATTACGTCGCTAATCCGTGTATCCGTTCCTCCATCCGTTGACAGCCCCTCGCTTGACACGCGGTATCTGCGCTGGTATCATCTGGCAACTGCTGTCCGTCGCTGCCTGAGATGCCCATGCCCAAGCGCCAACCCGCCGCCATTAACGCCTACTACGCCCAACTGGATAACTACCGCGTCCTCGGCGTCGACAACGAGCTGGGGCTGCGTAGCGCCTTCCAGACCCTGCTGGAAGAAGGGGGCCGCGCCCAGGGCTGGACGCTCATCGTCGAGAAGAGCCACTCCCGCCGCGCCCGCCCCGACGGCACGTTCGTGGACGAGTTCAAGCTGCCGCGCGGCTGGTGGGAGGCGAAAGACACGAAGGACGACCTCGACACCGAGATTCGCCTGAAGATCGGCCGCGGCTACCCGCTCAAGAACACGATCTTCGAGGACACGCGCCGCGGCGTGCTCTACCAGGACGGCAAGCGCGTCCTCGACGCCGACCTGAGGGCGCCGGCCGAGCTGCAGCACCTGCTCGATACATTCTTTGGCTACACCGAGAGCCACGTCGAGGAGTTCCACCAGGCGGTGGACGCTTTCCGCGACCAGATTCCCGACCTGGCCGAGGCGATGGAGCGTATCATCGAGGACGAGCGCAAGGGGAACACCGCGTTCGTCGCCGCCTTCGATAAATTCCTCGACCTGTGCCGTTCCGCCCTTAACCCCAACATCAGCGTCCAGGCGGTCGAGGAGATGCTTGTCCAGCACCTGCTCACCGAGCGCCTGTTCCGCACCATCTTCGACAACCCCGACTTCACGCGGCGCAACGTCATCGCCGCCGAGATCGAGAAGGTCATCGACGCCCTGACCAGCCGGTCGTTCAGCCGCGCCGCCTTCCTCAAGCGCCTCGACCCGTTCTACCTCGCCATCGAGGACGCGGCGCGGGGCATCGGCGACTACGCCGAGAAGCAGGCGTTCCTCAACACCGTCTACGAGCGCTTCTTCCAGGGCTTCTCGCGCAAGCAGGCCGACACCCACGGCATCGTCTACACGCCGCAGCCCATCGTGGAGTTCATGGTCAACAGCGTGGACGCCGTTCTGAAGCGCGAGTTCGGCAAGCGCCTGTCGTCCGAGGGCGTCGTCATCCTCGACCCGGCGACCGGCACCGGCAACTTCATCGTCAACATCGTCAACAAGCTCGACGGCTCGGCGTTGCCCCGCAAGTACGCCGGCGAGCTGTTCGCCAACGAGATCATGCTGCTGCCGTACTACGTGGCGAGCCTCAACATCGAGCACGCCTACTTCGAGCGCACCAAGCACTACGCCCCGTTCGAGGGCGTCGTGTTCGCCGACACCCTGGACCTGGCGCGGCCGATGCAGCCGAGCTTCGCCCTGTTCAGCGAGCACAACACGGAGCGCGTGCAGCGCGAGAAGGACGCCCCCATCACGGTCATCATCGGCAACCCGCCGTACAACGTCGGGCAGCAGAACGAGATGGACAACAACAAGAACCGCCGCTACGACGAGGTGGACCGGCGGGTGCGGGCGACGTACGCCAGGGACTCGCGGGCGACGAACAAGAACGCCCTGGCCGACGTCTACGTCAAGTTCTTCCGCTGGGCGACGGACCGCCTGGGGGAGCGCGACGGCATCGTGTGCTTCGTCAGCAATAACTCGTTCGTGGACCAGGCGGCCTTCGACGGCATGCGGAAGCACCTGTTGCAGGATTTCACCCAGGTCTACCACCTGGACCTGCATGGCAACGTGCGCAAGAACCCGAAGCTGTCCGGCACGACCCACAACGTCTTCGGCATCCAGGTCGGCGTCGGCGTCACCGTGGCGATCCGCAACCGCCAGAACCCGGCCCGCGTCCTGCGCTACCACCGCGTGCCGGAGATGTGGCGCAAGGAGGACAAGCTCGCCTACCTGGCCGAGGCGAAGGGCCTGGACGGCGTCGCCTGGCGCGACCTGACGCCAGACGCGAAGCAGACGTGGCTGACCGAGGGCATGCAGGCCGACTACGACGATTTCCTGCCTATTGGGACGAAGGAGACGAAGGCGCTGCGCGGTCCCGACGCCGAGGCGATTTTCAAGGACTACGGCGGCGGCGTCAAGACCAATCGCGACGAGTGGGCGTATGACTTCAGCCGCGACAATCTCATCAAGGAGATCACCCACTTCATCGAGAGCTACAACGCCGAGGTGGACCGCTGGAAGCGGCGGCCGGACAAGACGGTGAACGTGGACGACTTCGTGACCGACGACGAGACGGCGCTGAAGTGGAGCCGCGACCTCAAGCTGGATTTACAGCGCGGGCGCTACGCCGAGTTCTCGGTGGCGAAGATTCGCCACGCGTTGTATCGCCCTTTCGTTCACACGTACCTCTTCCTCGACCGCATCCTCAACGAGGAAGTCTACATCATGCCGCAGGTCTTCCCCACGCCTGCCAGCGAGGGTGAGAATGTGGCAATCTGGCTCAAGGTCGGCTCCGAGTGGCCGATGTTCGCCCTGATGACGAACCTCATCCCCGACCTTCTGCCCCAGGGCGGCTCGCAGGTCTTCCCGCTCTACGTCTACGACGAGGACGGCGGGAACCGCCGCGACAACGTGACGGACTGGGCGTTACAGAAATTCCAGGCGGCGTATGGCGCGGACGTGGCGAAGCGCGACATCTTCCACTACGTCTACGCCGTCCTGCACCACCCGACGTACCGCGAGCGCTACAAGGACAACCTCAAGCGCGAGCTGCCGCGCATCCCGCTCGTCGCCGACGCCGCGACATTCCGCCGCTGGGCCGACATCGGCGCGCAATTGGCCGCGCTGCACCTGGGCTACGAGAGCGCCGCCGAGTACCCGCTGCAATACGTCGAGAACCGCAGCGTGCCGTTCACGTGGCGCGTCACGAAGATGCGCCTGACGCCGGACCGGGGCAGCGTCGTCGTCAACGAGGCGCTGACGCTCCAGGGCATCCCGCCCGAAGCGTTCGACTACCGCCTGGGCAACCGCTCGGCGCTGGAGTGGGTGATCGACCAGTACCAGGTGACGCGGGACAAGCGTAGCGGCCTGGGCAGCGACCCCAACCGCCCCGACGACCCCCAATACATCGTGCGGCTTATCGGCCGCGTCATCACTGTCAGCCTGGAAACGCGCCGCCTCGTCGCCGCCCTCGCCGCCGACGGCTGGCCGGTGGAGGCGCCGCCCTCCTGACACATGGCAGGTTTATCATGACGTAGGGGCAGGTTTCAAACCTGCCCCTACTCCCTCTCCCCGTGGGAGAGGGTTGGGGTGAGGGTCTTGAACCCTTGCAAGGGCCTAAGACCCTCACCCGACCTCTCCCAGAGGGAGAGGCGCCAGATTACCAGTTCGCCTCCCAACTTCGGTTCCCAAGGCACTTGACACCGTTCGGGTTCAGCATATCATCCATGCGGTCGCCAACAACCGCGCCGTCATCCCTGAGACAAAGGAGCATCCCATGGAACCGTATCTTGGACAGATTCAGCTTTTCCCGTACACCTTTGCGCCCGAACGTTGGGCATTTTGCGAAGGACAGCTCATGCCAATTTCGCAATACATGGCTCTGTTTGCTCTCATCGGCACCATGTATGGAGGGGACGGGACTACCAACTTCGCTTTGCCAGACCTCAGGGGTAAAGAGCCGGATCCCAACATGCATTACTGCATTGCCCTGGTTGGCGTGTTTCCCTCAAGAGACTAGCGAAGTCTCGACTGACCTCACGCACGGGTTCAAGGGCGGACAGGCTTAGCCCTATGATACCAATTTGCGATGGCGACTGTGCATAGACGTGAGGGCAATGCTGTCATGCTGAGCCGAAGGCGAAGCATCCCGGGGACGGGTGGGGACCCTTCGCTGCGCTGCTCAGAACACACACTGCTGTCATTGCGAGGAGCGCGTCTCCCGGGGGTGTGGGGGGCGAAGCTCCCCACTGACGAAGCAATCTCTCAGGGGCTGAAAGCAACCCTGTAGCGGTGGAGACTGCCTTTGACAAGGGTGGGAGATTGCTTCGCTCCGCTCGCAATGACAGGATGGCGGTCTTCTCATGCTGGCGCATGCCATCGTAGGCATGGAGGTCTGAGGTAGAACAGCGGCGTGACCCTCGTGGGGCCACGCCGCTGATGTCGTTAGCCGCCGTGGGCTAAAGCCGCACGGCTAGAAGATGCAAGCCTGATAGGCTCTGACCAGCCCCAGCGGGGCTTCCATAAGGTAGCTCGGCGCTTCGAGCGCCGAGCGGAGGCGGTCAGTAGGATAGCGCACCTGCCACACACCGCCGTGCAGGTCCGGGCTACTTCTTGGGCCTGGGCGGCGTGCCGCCGTCCTTGCCGTTCTTGCCGTCGCTCTTGTCGCCGCCGAGCTTGACGCTGTTCACGCCCTTGCCCGACGCGGACGTCGGCTTCGACGGCGCTCCCGGGTCGTCGCGGAGCGTCGCCAGGGCGTCGTCCTCGGCCTTCTTCGCCGCCTTTGGATCCTTGATGGAACGCGTCTGCTCGATTGCGCTCGGCTTCGCCAGGACGGAGTCGGCGTCGGGGCCGGCTGCCTTCGGCGCGGAGGGGGCCTTGGGCTTCGCCGGCGCGGCGCTGCCCTTCGACGGCGTCTCCTTCGTCTCTTTCGGCGCGTCCTCGCCCTCGTCGCTGGCGTCGTGGGCCGTGCGCGGCGTCAGGTTCGTGACCGAGGCGACGAAGTCGCCCTTCTTGAGGTTGATGGCGCGCGAGCCGCGGGTCGGGCGGCCGGCCTGCTTGATGCCCTTAACCTCGGTGCGGATGACGATGCCGTCGCGGGTCATGATGGCGATCTCGGTGGCCGGGTCTACGATGAGCGCCGCAACGATGGGGCCGGTCTCGTCCAGCTTGGTGACGTCGAGGGTGCGGACGCCGCCGGTGGCGCGGCCCTTGCGCGGGTACTCCTCGATGGGCGTGCGCTTGCCGAAGCCGTTCTTGGTGACGATGAGCAGGTCGTGCTGCGGGCGAGCGATGGCGACGGCGGCGATTTGATCCTTGTCGTCCAGGCGGATGGCGTTGACGCCCGGTCGCCGTGCGTCCCATGGCGCCTGCCCTCGGTCTCCCGGGAAGCACGCAGCGCCTGGCCGTTGGCGCTGATCATCAGGATGTCCTGCGTGCCGTCGGTCAGCTTGACCCAGTTGAGGGCGTCGCCTGGCTCCGGGTTGAGGGCGATGATGCCGCTAGGGCGTACTGCCTCGAACTCCGACAGCTGGATGCGCTTGATCTTGCCGTGGCGCGTCGCTGCTGACAATGTAGTGGGCGCCGTTGTTGCGCTGGCACGGGGAGCATGGCCGTCACCGCCTCGCCCTTGTCGAGGGCGATGAGGTTGATGAGGGGCAACCCCGCCAACCCCGTGCGGTCGGCCTCCCGGGATCTGGTGCGCCTTGATCTGGAAAACGCGGCCGCGGTCGGTGAAAGAGGACGCCGTCGTGGGTGTTGGCGGAGCGCATGTCGTAGACCACGTCCTCTTCGCGGGTGATCATGCCCGTGATGCCGCGCCCGCCGCGCCGCTGGGCGCGGTAGGTGTCGGCCGGGACGCGCTTGATGTAGCCGCGCTGGGTCAGGCTGATGATCACGTCCTGGTCGTGGATGAAATTCTCATCGGAGAACGTCTCGGCCTCGTCGGCCATGATGCGCGTGCGCCGCGCGTCGCCGTACTTCTCCTTGAGCGCCTTGAGGTCGTCCTTGATGAGCAGGAGGATCTTGCGCGGGTTGGCGAGCAGGTCTTCAGGTAGCCGATGAGCTGGATGACTTCCTTGTATTCGTCCTCGATCTTCTTGCGCTCGAGGGCGGCGAGGCAGCCGAGCTGCATGTCGAGGATGGCCTGCGCCTGGATGTCGCTGAGCTTGAATCGCTTGACCAGGTTGGTGCGCGCCGTGTCGCGGCTCTGCGACTTGCGAATGATGCTGATGACTTCGTCCAGGTACTCCAGGGCGATGCGGAGTCCTTCCAGGATGTGGGCGCGCTGGCGGGCGCGTTCGGTCGTACTCGGAGCGGCGGCAGATCACTTCCTGGCGGTGCTCGATCCACAGGGCGAGGGCGCGCGGGCGGAAGGACGCGCGGCTGGCCGTCTACCAGGGCGAGCATGTTGACGCCGAACGTGCCCTGGAGCTGGGTGTGCTTGAGGGCTGGTTCAGCGTCGTCTTGGGGTTCGCGCCGCGCTTGAGCTCGATGACGACGCTCATGCCGCAGCTTGATCCGACTCGTCGCGCAGGTCGGAGATAGTGTCGATCTTGCGGGTGCGGGCCAGCTCGGCGATGCGCTCGATGGGCGTGGCCTTGTTGACCTGGTAGAGGGCAACTCGGTGACGACGATGCGCTGGCGGTTGCCCTTCATGTCCTCGATGTAGGCCTTAGCGCGCATGACGATGCGGCCCTTGCCGGTGGCGTAGGCGTTGCGGATGCCCTCGATGCCCAGGATCGTCGCCGGTCAGGAAGTCGGGGCCCATGGACGAGCTTCATCATGTCGTCGACGCTGATGTCTTCTATCGTGTCCCAGTTGTCGATAAGGTAGAGACAGGCGTCGGCGATCTCGGTCAGGTTGTGGGGTGGGATGTTGGTCGCCATGCCGACGGCGATGCCGGCCGTGCCGTTGAGAAGCATGTTCGGCAGGTTCGACGGCAGAACAGTTGGCTCTTTGAGGGTTTCGTCGAAGTTGGGCCTGAAATCAACGGTGTTCTTGTTGATGTCGACGAGCATTTCCTCGGCGATGCGGGCGAGACGCGCCTCGGTGTAACGCATGGCGGCCGGCGGATCGCCGTCGACGCTGCCGAAGTTCCCCTGGCCGTCGACGAGGAGGTAGCGCATGGAGAAGTCTTGCGCCATGCGCACCATCGCGTCGTAGACCGCGCCGTCGCCGTGGGGGTGATACTTGCCCAGCACCTCGCCGACGATACGGGCGCTCTTCTTATAGGGGCGGTCGTAGCGCAGCCCCATGTCGTACATGGCGTAGAGAATGCGGCGCTGCACGGGCTTGAGGCCGTCGCGCACGTCGGGCAGCGCACGCGATGTGATAACGCTCATCGCGTAGTCGAGGTAGGCGCCCTTCATCTCCGATTCAATGTCGATGGGCCGAATAATGCCGATTTCCATAGCAACTCCTGCCTTGCAATTAGCACATATGAACGCTCAATTATACTCCGTTTTGCTCAAATGGGCCAGTTGACGCGCCCCTTAAACCTCGTATAATCGTCTCACTCACTGCGGTTCTCTTCCCTCATTGATTTAGTCGCGCTAAGACCAATTTTAGACCAAAGTGGTTAATTCTTTCCGCCGCGTGAACGCTTCTTGTCTGCGTTAGCCCGCACTTTCCCATATTATGTGGGCTATATATTGGCCGATTTCATTCAATCTCGAAGAGGAGATAGCCATGCGGAAACTGGTTCTCGCGACTCTCGTCATCCTCATTGTCCTCTTTGCGGCAGCCTGCGCAGGGGGAACGGCGACGCAGCCGGCGGCGCCGGCGGCCCAGCAACCAGCACAGAACGCGGCTCAGCCGGCAGCGAAAGCCGGTGGAGAGAAAACGGTCACGATTGGGTTCACCACGTCTCAGACAGGCTCTGCCAACCTCGAATCGGGGCGGCAGACCAACGGCTTCAAGCAGTGGATGGACGAGGTTAACAGCAAGGGCGGGCTGAAGCTCGCCGACGGCACGGTTCTCAAGTTCACCTCGAAGTCGTACGACGACGAGAGCAAGAAGGACCGCATCCAGGAGCTGTACACCAAGCTCATCAACGACGACAAGGCCGACTTCCTCATCAGCCCTTACAGCAGCGGCCTGGCCGATACCGTCGCCGTGGTCGCCGAGCAAAACGGCAAAATCATGATCACGGCGGGCGCGGCGTCCGACTCGACCCACCAGCAGGGCTACAATCTGGTCTACCAGACCTACACGCTGACCAGCCCGCTACCTCACGCGGCGCGATTGACCTCCTCGGTAAGCTCGACAACGCCAAGAAGATCGCCATCATCCACGAGAAGGACAAGTTCTCGACGGACGTGGTGAACGCGGCAGCGAAGTACGCCCAGGACAAGGGCTACAACGTGATGATCAATGAAGGCTATGACACCGGCACCGCCGACTTCTCGGCCTTCATCAACAAGGTGCCGGCCGACGCCGACGCCATCATCGGCGGCGGCCACTTCGCCGACGGCGAAACCTTCGCCAAGCAGCTCGCCGAGAAGGCCACCAAAGCCAAGTTCATCTCGCTGCTCGTCGCCCCGCCTGAGCCGAAGTTCGCCGAGATCGGCGCGGCGGCCCAGGGCATCGTCGGCCCCTCGCAGTGGGAGCCGAGCGTCAAGTACAGCGCCGACGCCGCCAAGGCCACAGGCGTGGAGTGGTACGGCCCGTCGGTCGCCGACTTCGTCGCCGCCTACAAGGCCAAGTACAACGAGGACCCCTCGTACCACGCGGCCGGTGGCTACACCGCGGGCCTGATTCTCCAGAAGGCGCTGGAGAAGGCCGGCTCGATTGACAAGGACAAGGTCAAGGCGGCCCTCGACGGAACGAACATGATGACGATGTTCGGGCCGCTCAAGTTTGACACGGACAAGGCGCACGGGCTTCAGGTCGGCCACGACATGGTCTACGTCCAGTGGCAGAAGGGCGCAGACGGCAAGCTGGCGAAACAGGTCGTATGGCCTGAGGCCAGCAAGACCGCCAACGGAGTGTACCCGCTCCGCTAATACAGGCCGAGGAAGAGCCGGGGGATGGACGTAAGGGAGCGCCCTCCCCCGGCCGCGTTTTCGACGATCAGGCATCCCTGGGAGAAACAATGGATAACCATCTGCTGCAGTCCGTGGTTGACGGTTTCTTGCTCGGGTCTGTATATGGGGTGGCCGCGATGGGCCTTACGCTCATCTGGGGCGTTATGCGGGTAATCAATCTCACCCACGGCCCACTCATCGTCATCGGTATGTTCGCCACATACCTGATCTTCACTAACTTCGGCCTTAACCCGTATGTGGCTCTCGTCTTTGTCGCCGCTCTCGGCCTGCTCTTTGGTCTGGTAATCTACTTCATCGCAGTGCAGCGCGTCATCAACGCGCCCTATCTGTCCAGCCTCTTGTCCACCTACGCGGTGAGCATGATAATCATCGGCGTCGGCACATTCGTGTTCACGTCGTCGCCGCAGAACATTGACTATAGCCTCGGTACCCTCGCGGTGGGGGCGCTGAGCATGCCGGCCAACCGCGTCGTTGGCGCTATCACGGCTTTCATCGTCGCCGGCCTACTCTATCTGTTCCTGAACCGCACGCGGCCGGGCAAAGCCATCCGCGCCGTCGCCAACAACCGGGCGGCGGCGGAGCTGATGGGCATCCCATCGAACCGCATCCTGGCGCTCAGCTTCGGCATCGGCGCCACGCTGGCGGTCGTCGCCGGCGGCGTCATCGCCACATTCTTCCCGTTCACGATCCTCAGCGGGGGCGACTACCAGCTCAAGTCATTCGTCATCGGAGTCCTGGGTGGCCTGGGCAACCCCGTGGGCGCACTCTTCGCCGGGCTGCTGCTCGGCATGGTCGAAGGTGTCGTGCCCATGTTCATGCCTGTCGGCTGGGTGCCGGTCCTGGAGTTCATCCTGTTCATAGCCGTGCTGGTCCTGTTCCCCAACGGTCTCTTCGGAGCACGACGACGATGAGCACAGCAACTGAAGCTCTTACCAGACGACAAGCCGGGCCCGCGATCGGGACCATCGGCTGGACTCTCCGCAAGCCCTCGTTCTGGGTCGTGATAGGCTTGCTCATTATCGTCGGCCTGCTCCCGCTCGTGACCGGCAACAACACCTTGCGCGAGTCGATGTTCACCGTGCTGATGTTCGCCGGCCTCGCCGCCAGCCTCAACATCCTGATGGGCTACACCGGCTACGTGAACTTCGGCAACATTGTGTTCTTCGGCCTCGGCGGCTACGTCGGGTTCTACGTCATGAGCGCGCTCGGCTGGAACCTCTTTCCGGCGCTGCTCGTCGGCGGCCTCGCCGCCGGCAGCCTGGCAGCGCTCCTGGGCCTGGCGCTCCTGCGCTTGCGCGGCGCCTACTTCGCGCTGGCGACCATCGGCGTCAACGAGGCGGCGCGCGCCTTCGTCGCCAACTTCGAGCCGTTCGGCGCCGCGACGGGCATGCACATCAACTTCGGGGTATACAACCAGTACGGCGGCGCGGCCAGCGCCCTGCAGCTGAGCTACATCCTGATGCTGATCCTGGCCATCGTCGTGGCGTGCGTGAGCTTCTTCGTCAAGGACTCGCGCCTCGGCCACGGCCTGTTCAGCATACGCGAGGACGAGGACGCGGCCACCGTGATGGGCGTCAACCCCTGGCGGTACAAGACCATCGCCTACGTGCTCTCGGCAATCTTCCCGGGCATTATCGGCGTCATATTCTTCTTCAAGAACGGCAACATTGAGCCGCTCGATGCCTTCCCGTTCCAGCGCTCGCTGGAGGTGCTGGTCATGGTGATGCTGGGCGGGAACGGAACGGTGCTCGGCCCGATGCTGGGCGCGGGCATCTACCAGGAGATGCGCGGCTTCCTGCTCACCAATGACCTGTTCAAGAACCTACAACTCGCATTCGCCGGCCTGGCGCTGCTCCTCATCGTTCTCTTCGTCCCCGCGGGCCTCGTCGGCTGGATCCGCGGCCGCTTCCCCGTGACCCGGAGGTGGCTGGAATGATGCTCAAAGTCGAGAGTATCAGCAAGCGTTTCGGCGGCCTGCAGGCCCTCAGCGAAACCTCGTTCGAGCTGCCGGAGGGCCAGATTCTTGGTCTCATCGGCCCCAACGGCGCTGGCAAGACGACCATGTTCAACGTCGTCAACTCGGTCTATCCGTCTGACACCGGCCGCGTCATCTTCCGCGGCGACGATATCACCAAGGGGCCGCCCAACAAGGTGGCGCGCCTGGGCATGGCGCGCACCCACCAGGTCGTTCGCCCGCTCAACGACCTGACCGTTCGCGAGAACGTGATGGTCGGCGCGTGCTTCGGGCGCGAACACAAGCGCCTCAAGGACGCGGCGGCTGTGGCGAACGAAGTGCTGGGGCGCGTGGGCCTGGCCGATCGCGCCGACCAGCTCGCGGGCAGCCTCAACGTGGCGCAGAAGAAACGCCTCGAACTGGCGCGCGCACTGGCCGCTCGCCCCTACCTGCTATTGTTGGACGAGGTGCTGGCCGGGCTGAACCCGTCCGAGGTCGGAACGATGGTCGACCTCATCAAGCGCATCCGCGATGAGGGCGTGACGATCCTCATGATCGAGCACCTGATGCACGCCGTGATGAACGTATCCGACCGCGTGCTCGTGCTCGACTTCGGCAAGCTCATCGCCACGGGAACGCCAGAGGAAGTCGTGAACAACCCCCAGGTCATCGAGGCCTACCTGGGCGACCCCAAGCTGGCCGAGAGCCTGATGGGCACCGACGAGGCTGTGGCCGACGCCGCGCCCGTCGAGGGAGCGTGACGCCATGGCCGTTCTTGAAGTCGACAACATCACGTCGGGGTACGGCGAAGTCCAGATTCTGTGGGGCGTCTCGCTGAAACTGGAGCCCAACAAGCTCACCGCTCTCGTCGGCTCCAACGGCGCAGGCAAGACGACCATGCTGCGCACCGTCTGCGGTCTGCTGCGGGCATGGCACGGCAAAGTCACCTTCGATGGGCAGGATATCACCCGCATGCCGGCCCACGCGCGGGCGTCGGAGGGGCTGACTCTCGTGCCAGAAGGACGCCAGCTCTTCACGGACATGACGGTCCACGAGAACCTCGAAATGGGGGCATTCACGAAGCGGTCCCAGGCTCACATGAAGCAGAACCTGGACCGGGTCTATAGCATGTTTCCCCGACTCAATGAGCGCCGCTTGCAGCGCTCCGGCACGCTCAGCGGCGGTGAGCAGCAGATGCTGGCCGTGGCGCGCGGGCTGATGGCCGAGCCGCGCGTTCTGATGCTGGATGAGCTGTCGCTGGGTCTTTCGCCCCGCCTGACGCTGGACCTGTTTGCGTCTCTCCAGCGGCTGAAGCAGGAAGGCGTGACGATGCTCCTGGTCGAGCAGAACGTGGCGATGGCGATGGCCGTCAGCGACTACGCCTACGTGTTCTCAGAAGGCAGGGTCAAGTTCGAGGGGCCGGCGCGCGAGCTGGCCAAGAACCCCGAGATTCGCGCAGCCTACCTGGGCGTGTAGTCGAGCGGCGGGCTAAAGCCGCACCGCTGAGAAGACGAAGTCCTGCGGACTGGTTTAGCCCCATCGGGGCTTCGCCTTCTCAGCGCCACGCTTCAGCCCTGTCTTTTACACAAAACGTTTGAGCGAGGCTGGCTATTCGGAAGACAGCCGACGGTGTCGCTGCGAGGAGGACGATAGGACGACGAAGCAGCCTCCCGACAGGTGACGGACACGGCTGATGCGGCTCAGACGGCCTTGGACCAGGGCGAGGGATTGCTTCGCTTCGCTCGCAATGACGGGTTGGTGCTGTGGCCGCGGTGGCCACGCCGTCTTCCAGCCCCGCTGGCTATCGCGCGGCCGAGATGTGTGGAAAAGACAGCGCTTCAGCCTGGCGCGCCCGCGCGAGAGCACGGGTACATTCGCCTCGTCCATCCCCCCTCCTCCAGAACCGGAAACCGATTCCGCGTTTTGCGCCGTCCCCGACGGGCGCTATACTCTCCCTTATGCAACGACAATCGAGCGGTGGAGGGACACAGTGAGACTCCTGATTCTGGGTGGAACGGTCTTCCTGGGCCGGGCGCTGGTGGATGCGGCGCTGGCGCGCGGCCACGAGGTGACGCTGTTCAACCGCGGCCAGCACAACCCCGACCTGTACCCTGACGTTGAGAAGCTGCGCGGCGACCGCGACGGCGATTTGACCGCACTCGCAGGGCGCGAGTGGGACGCCGTCATCGACACGTGCGGCTACGTGCCGCGCATCGTGCGCGCCTCCGCCGAGCTGCTCGCCGACCACGTCGGACGCTATGTCTTTATCTCCACCATCTCCGTCTACGCGGACTTCAGCCAGGACGGTCCGAGCGAAGAGTCGCCGGTCGGCGTGATCGCGGATGAGACGGTCGAGGAGGTCAACGGCGAGACGTACGGGCCGCTGAAGGCGCTGTGCGAGGCGGCGGTAGAGGCGGCGCTGCCAGGGCGTGCGCTCATCATCCGTCCCGGCCTCATCGTCGGCCCGCACGACCCCAGCGACCGCTTCACGTACTGGCCCCACCGTATCGCCCAGGGCGGCGAGGTGTTGGCGCCCGCCGCGCAGACCATGCCCGTGCAGATTATCGACGTGCGCGACCTGGCAGAGTGGACAATCCGCATGGTGGAAGATAATCGTACCGGTATATACAATGCCACCGGTCCCCAAGACCCGCTGACCTTCGCCGATGTCCTCGACGAGTGCCGGGCGGTCACTGGCAGCGACGCGCATATCGTCTGGGTGGACGAGGGCTTCCTGCTGGAACGGGGCGTTGCGCCGTGGATGGAGATGCCGCTATGGATACCGCCGGGCGAGATGTCCGCGCTGGCTCGGACGTCCATCCGCCGCGCCCTGGACGCCGGTCTCACCTTCCGGCCGCTCACAACAATCATTCAAGACACGCTGGTTTGGGATGCGACCCGACCGACCGACATACAGCGCCGCGCCGGGATGGCACGTGCGCGCGAGAGCGAGCTGTTGGACGCGTGGAAGCAGCGGCAGGTCACGAGGTAGAGTCGTTCTGAAGGCGGGGAAATCAACATGCTCGTGCGCGACGATCCTGACGGTCCCATCGTCATTACTCAGCCGGCTCACGCCTGGATGGCCGGGCAGATGGCCGCCGCGTGGGGCAATGACGCCTTCGGCGATGTCTCGCCGCGGGACGAAGTGTGCCTGGCGGCGGCGCAGCACGACGTCGGCTGGGTCGCGTGGGAGCAGGCGCCGACGCTGAACCAGCGTACCGGCCGGCCGTACACCTTCCTGGAGCTTCCCACCGCCGACCACGTGCGCATCTGGTCTTCCGCAGTCCCCGCGGTTCTCGTCCAGAGCCGCTACGCGGCCCTCCTCGTATCGCTGCACTTCACCGGCCTCTACGCGCGCCACAACTATGCGCGGGACACGGCGGATGAGGCGCAGGCGGCGCGGGAGCTGGTCGCGCGGCAGACGGCGTTCGAGGAAGCGATGATCGCGGAGCTGTGCCGCGAACCGCGCTATGCGGGAGCGGTGACCGCCGAGGTTGTCGCGCGCAACCGCCGCCTGGTCGCTGTATGGGACGCGCTGTCGCTCGCGCTGTGCATGGGGCTGCGCGCCGAGCGCGTGTTCGAGCGCGTTCCGTCGGTCGATGGCGAGACGACGCTGACCTTGACGCCCGTCGACCGGGGAAGCGTGGCCGTCGCGCCGTGGCCGTTCGCCGCCGGCGAGATAACGCTAACTGTCGAAGGGCGGCGGCTGCCGGGAACCTTTGCCGACGAAGACGCTATGCGTGACGCTCTCGCCCGTGCCTCCTGGGTGACACTCGATTATCGCCTCCGCCCGCAGTCCTAAGCGATTTTCGTGTCTTCACAGTTCTCAATGCCATCGTGCGCCAAAGGAGCAGTGCCATGACCGATTCTCGTCCTTCCTCTCGCACCTGGGCGCTGATTGGGGCGCTGCTAGGCTGTGCCGTGCTGCTCGCGTGCGTGTGCGTCGCGGCGGCGGGCGGGGCCTGGCTCTATGCCCGCCCGACCCTGGCCGGGCTGCCCGGCGGCGTCTTCGCGCGCTCAGCCAACGTTAACCGCATTGCCTACCTCGGCGTCGATGGCAACATTCACACGGTCCGCCCGGATGGTTCCGATCCCCAGGCCCTCACAACGGACGGTGAGGCCGGTACCACGGCGAGCCACCTTTACCGCTTCCCGACCTGGTCGCCGGATGGGCGCTATGTCGCTTTCATTGATATTAAGTCCCAGGCGGGCACGACGGATTCCCAGCTCGTCGCGGCGCCCGCCGGCGGCGGAAAGAGCGAAATTCTGCACAAGTCTGGCGGCGCCCAGCCGTTCTATCTCTATTGGTCGCCGGACAGCCGCCGGCTGGCTTTCCTGGAAAGCTCCGGTCCGAGCCTCGCACTGCGCCTGGCCTCGCTGGGGCAAGGCGATGCCCCGTCCCTGGCGACCGGCTCGCCCTTCTATTTCGTGTGGTCGCCGGACAGCCGGCGGCTGGCTTTCCACATCGGAGGTCTACGCAACCCGCTTTCGCCAGATGCCCGCGTTAGCCTGTTCGAGACAGGTGGCAGCGAGGGCAGCCCTCTCGAAGAGTCGCCGGCGCTCTTCCTCGCGCCCGACTGGTCGCCCGATGGCGCGAGCATCATCTACGCCCGACGCGCAAGCGGCGGCAACGAGCTGGTCGCCGCGGATGCCACCGGCGCCAACCCGCGCGTGCTGCTGTCCTTCGACGGCGGCGTGTCCTTCGCCTGGTCACCTACCGGCCAACACATCGCGTACATCTTGACAGACACGCCGGAGCTAGAGGGCCTGGGGCAGATCGCCTTCGGCAAGCTCGGCGTCATGAACCCGGACGGCAGCGGACAAAGTACCCTGATCGACGACCACGTCCTCTCCTTTTTCTGGTCGCCGGACGGCACGAAACTCGCTTACGTGACGATCAACACCGAAAACCAGACTGAGCCGCGCCTCAACCTCTCGGTGGTCGATATCGCCACGGGCGAGACACGGACGCGCGCGTCGTTCACGCCGGCGTCGGGCTTCACGTCAGTGATTCCCTACTTTGACCAGTACCTCCGTTCGATGCGGGTGTGGTCGCCGGACAGCATGTCTCTGGTCTACACGGCGCGCGACCCCGACGGCGGGAACGGTTTGTACGTGGTGGATGCGACGAGCGGCGAGCCACGGCGGATCGGCGACGGCGTTCAAGCCGTCTGGAGTTGGAACTAAACGTCATCTCTGCCCTCGCACACGCGTTCTAACGCTTGCATTTCATCCCGCGCGGTGCTACACTTCGCCGACAGCCGAGAGGAGTTGGAATGGCGGCGCAAGCCCTCTATCGTCGCTGGCGGCCCCAGACGTTCGAGGATGTGGTCGGCCAGACGCATATCATTCAGACGCTCCGCAACGCCCTGGCGGCGGGGCGCATCGCCCACGCTTACCTGTTCGCCGGGCCGCGCGGAACGGGCAAGACCACCATTGCGCGTATCCTGGCGCGGGCCGTGAACTGCACCGCGCCTTCGCCGGATGAGCGCCCGTGTGGGGTTTGCCACGCTTGCCGCAGCCTCGCCGAGGGCCGCTCCCTCGATCTCATCGAGATCGACGCTGCATCGCACACAAGTGTCGATAACGTGCGCGACCTGATCGAAAAGGTTCAGTTCGCGCCGACCGAGACCCGCTACAAGGTCTACATCATCGACGAAGTCCACATGCTCTCCACGTCCGCGTTCAACGCCCTGTTGAAGACGCTGGAAGAGCCGCCGCCCCACGCCCTGTTCTTCCTGGCGACCACCGAATCCCACAAAATCCCAGCGACGATCCTTTCGCGCTGCCAGCGTTTCAGCTTCTACCGCATTCCGTTGGGCGAGATGATCGAGCACCTCAGCCACATCTGCGAGGTGGAACACTTCCAGGTCGAGCCGGCGGCGTTGGAGGCCATCGCGCGCTATGCCCAGGGCGGTCTGCGCGACGCCATTTCGCTCCTCGACCAGATGGTCGCCTTCGGCGGCGAGACCGTCACACTGGCGCAGGTTCAGGCGGTGCTGGGAACCGCGGCGGATGCCGCGGTCGAAGTCCTTGCCGATCACATCGCCGCGCGCGACTCCTCGTCTGCTCTGCGCGTCGTCAACCAGGCCATCGACGGCGGGGTCGATCCGCGCCAGCTCACGGCACAGCTCCTTGAATACCTGCGCGGTCTGCTGCTCATCCAGCACGGCAGCGCCGCCTTGCTGAATGTTACCCCCGAGGCTCTGGAGCGCATGGAGGCCCAGGCGCGGCGCATCCCCCCTGCGGCCCTGGTGCGTGCCATCCGGGTGTTCGGCGACGCGGCCCAGGCGCAGCGCGGCGGCTTGCAGCCGCAACTCCCGCTGGAGCTGGCCGTCGTTGAAGCCGTGCTCGACCTATCCCACGCTCCCGCTGCGTCCGCGCCCCCCGCCCCGAGCGTCCGCGAGGCGCCGCCGGCGCCCGCTCGCCCGAGCGCGGCACCGCCGTCGGCCGTCGCTGCGCCGCCTCCTTCGTCCGGCCCTGTACCCGACCAGCCCAGCGAGCCGTCCCCTTCGCCCGCGGCACCGGAGATCGCATCTGAGTTGGCGGCCGAGCCGATGGTGGCAGCAGACGTGGAGAGGCCGGCAGCGGAGGCGGGATCATACCTGGCGGAGCTGCTAGGGCAGTGGGAGCACGTCATTGCGATCCTGCACCAGCAGAACCGGCAGCTGGCTGCGCTCATGAAAGACTGCTATCCACTCGATGCGTCGGAGGATAGTGTGACCATCGGCGTCTACTATCCTTTCCACCACAAGCGCCTGGAGGAACCGAAGCAGCGTGGCTTGCTGGAAAAGACTTTGAGCGACACACTAGGGCGAAAAATCCGCCTGGTGTGCAAGCTCACGCCCAAGAGCAAAGAGGAAATCGCGGCCGAGCGAACAAAGAATCCGCTCGAGCAGGTGGCCGACGACCCGGTCGTCAAGGAAGCCATCAAGATGGGCGGCAAGATTACCGGCATTTCCCTGGACTGACTCTCAATTTCCTTTTGACTCAAACGCGGACTTCCGCGGTATAAGGAGGCAGCATGTCTAAAAAGGGTGGGAAGCCCATGGGCCGTAGCAGCAGCATGCCGATGGGTGGGGGCGGCGGCAGCCAGTCTCAGATGATGCGCCAGCTCCAGCAGATGCAGGAGGAGATGGCGAAGGCGCAGGCCGCGCTCGAAAACGAGACTGTCGAGGTGACGGCGGGGGGCGGCGCGGTGACGGTGGTCATGAACGGGCATCAGAAGGTCGTGTCTATCAAGATCGACCCCGAAGCGGTGGATCCCGAGGACGTGGAAACGTTGCAGGACATGATCATCGCGGCGGTTAACCAGGGTGTAGACAAGTCGCAGGATTTGGCCTCGAAGCGCATGGAGGCGGTCACCGGGCCGCTGAGCGGACTGGGGTTGTTCTAGAGTGACTTGCGTCAAGTGGGGGAAAGGGCTATAATTGTTCTGATGTCAGAACGATTGGTATTGAAGGAAGCTCTATGAGTACTGTTGCCCGTCCCGTCGCGCGTCTGGTGGAAGAGTTCAGCCGCCTTCCCGGCATCGGCCCGAAAACCGCCTCCCGGCTGACCTTCTACCTCTTGCGCGCTCCCAGGGAGCAAGTAGACGCCCTCGCCGACGCACTCCGCGACCTGCGCCAGAACATCATCCTTTGCCGCGAGTGCTTCAACATCAGCGAGACCAGCCCGTGCGCGATTTGCTCGGACGAGCGCCGCGACCACGGTCTCATCTGCGTCGTCGAGGAGCCGCTGGACGTCATCGCGATCGAGCGGACGCGCGAATATCGCGGCGTGTACCATGTCCTCCACGGCGCGATCTCTCCGATGGACGGCGTTGGCCCGGCCGACCTCAAGGTCAGCGAGCTGATGGAGCGCTTGCGCCGCCAGCCGGCGCGCGAGGTGATCCTGGCGACGAACCCGAACATGGAAGGTGACGCGACGGCTACCTATCTCGCCAATCTCCTCAAGCCGCTGAACCTCGCCGTGACGCGGCTCGGCCGCGGTCTCCCCGTCGGTGGCGATCTGGAGTACGCCGACGAGATGACGCTGTCGCGTGCGCTAGAAGGCCGCCGCGCCTTCTAGCAACGACGTAAGAAAATCGCCGCGTCCGGGTCTGATACTTTGTGCTTGTGTGCGACGCGCGCGCGTGGAATGTTAGCAGGTTGAGTGTGGTGGTAAGATTGCTTGGTAGCGGCGCGTCGTACCAGTGCAAGCGGAGACGAATTTTTGAGAATCGTGAAGATTCGTCCCTAAAACGCTTGACAGCGGCGAGCATCTTTGGTATACTTGTCCGCGCTCAGTGAGAGCACCGCAGTCCTAACATCAGACAGGAGGCACACACCCCCAATCAAGCCGTATCGTGAATTGAGCGACTTCAGGGGTGCGTTGTCTCCGCCGATGGGTGCCATCGGCGGATGTTTTGTGGG
>JAXLWL010000012.1:0-8308 GCA_046328505.1 Anaerolineae bacterium
GATGTCCTGGGCTTTTGCTTCCAGTACGGTGATAGCCGGCTCCTGCTGCACGCCGACAATCTGCCGCCCGGGTTCTTCGACCTGAGCACGGGCGTCGCCGGCGCGCTGCTGCAAAAGTTCCGTCAGTATCAGATCAGGCTCGCCGTGGTCTGGTCGCCGCAGGCGGTCAAGCCCACGGCCCGCTTTGGGGAGATGGCCGCCGAGGAGAACAAGGGCAACCACTTCCGCCTGGCCGAGGACCGCGAAGGCGCGGCGGCCTGGCTCGTGAGCGGCGCAGGCTGAGTGTCTGGACCGCGAAGGACACGAAATGCCACGAAAACCACGAAAGGGACATGCCCCACGGCTCTTTTTCGTGCCTTTCGCGCTGGTTTCGTGCCGTTCGTGGTCCAGCGCCTCGCCCGCGCCCAGGCCATCGTCCGCGCCATCGAAGCCGGCCTCGGCTCGAACTAGCGGCCATTTTTCGGCCTGCCCCGGCAATTTGACGCCCCATCGGAAACCGATAGAATGGCGGGCCAGCCCATGCCCTGTCTTCATTGGCCGGCAATATCCTCCGGAGGTATATTCATGTTCATCGCACGCGGCGACGCCAGACTCTTCACCACTGCCTTCGGCAATCCCCAGGCGCCCGCTATCGTCGGCATCGGTGGGTGGACCGGGAGTTGGGAGCTTTGGCTCGACGTATTCTCGATACTGAGCCAGGATTGGTACACCATCGCGTACGACCACCGCGGCGCCGGCTCGACGGTTGCCCCCGTTGAGTCAATCACCTTCGATAACCTGGTGGACGACGTGTTCGCCGTCATGGATACGTACCTGGTCGAGACGTGCGTATTGGCAGCGGAGTCGTCGGGCGCGCTCATCGCCCTCAGCGCGGCGCTGCGCCACCCTGAACGAATCACGGGGCTGGTGATTGTGGATGGCAGCTACTATCGCCCAGCCACAAATGAGGAGGCCCCGTTTCTGCAAGGGTTGCGCATGGCTTACCCCGTCGCCCTGGAGCGCTTCGTGGACGCCTGTATCCCTGAGCCTGACAGCGACCATCTCAGGCGCTGGGGGATGCAGATCCTCCAACGCGCCTCTCAGGAGGCAGCTATCGCCCTGTATCTGCTGCCAGACAGCGTTGATATCCGCGACGATCTGCCCAAGATTACCCAGCCGGCCCTTCTAATCCACGGCGACAACGATATCATCGTCCCCCTGGAAGCCTCTGAGGCGCTCTTCGATACGCTGCCGAACGCGAGCCTGATGATTGTGGAGGGCGCGGGCCATGTTCCCACGATTACCCGTCCTGAGGAAGTTGCCCGGAGGATCCAGGGCTTCTTCGACACTGCGGGGCTTGTGGGGTCATAGGTCATCAGTGGGGTAGGTGCGACACGTGCTTGCGATATTCGTTGAAAGTCAACCTTTGCTGCTATAATTTGCGCGCAACTTGACAAGAACGAGGGACAACATCTGTGGATTTAATGTCACAACTCGTAAACTACCTCCTCCATCTCGACGCCCAGCTAGCCCAGATCATCGCTCAATACGGCACGTGGACCCTGGCGATCCTGTTCGTGATCATCTTCCTGGAAACGGGCGTGGTCATTGCGCCGTTCCTGCCGGGCGACTCGCTCATCTTCGCCGCCGGCGCGTTCGCGGCGCGGGGCGCGCTCAATCCCTGGGCGCTGCTGATCGTGCTCTCCCTTGCGGCCATCCTCGGCGACACCGTGAACTACTGGATTGGCTACAAGGTCGGCGCTAAGGCGTATAGCGGCGAAGTGCGGTGGATCAAGAAGGACTACATGGTGCGCACCCACAACTTCTTCGAGAAGTACGGTGGCAAAGCCATCTTCCTGGCGCGCTTCGTGCCCATCGTGCGCACATTCGCGCCGTTCGCCGCCGGCGTCAGCGAGATGTCCTACCCCTTCTTCCTGCGCTGGAACATCATCGGCGGCATCGTGTGGGTCGCGCTCTTCACGGGGCTGGGCTACTTCTTCGGCAACATCCCGTTCGTGCAGAAGAACTTCGAGCTTGTCATCGTCGCCATCATCCTGATCTCGGTCGTGCCGGCCGTGGTCGAGATCGTGCGCGCGCGCATGGAGTCCCGCAAGCCGCGCGTCGAGCCGCAGGCGCAGGTCGAGCCAGAGAGCTAAATGCTGAACCCCGGTGATTAGCCGGCCGGGCTGATCTCGATATACACCCGGTCGGCGCCGGGGTTCTGGTCGAGGATGGCCTGCATCTGCGCGCCATACTTCTGCAATAGCACCTCGTGGGCGAGTTGCGTCGCGTCGGCGGGCAGAAGGCGGCCCGTTCCATCTACCGCCTCGCCGAGCGGCTCACCGCTCACTGTGGACGGCCCGACCGTGACCCGACCCGTCGCGCGGATGCGCTTGGCCTTGCCCGAGCCGCCGCGCGTCGTCACGTAGAGCCGGCCGTCGTGGGCGGCGAACCATACCGTCGTGATCACCGGCTCGCCACTCTTGCGGAACGTCGTCAGGTTCATGAATTGGTGGCCGTCCAGGTTCGGGAAGGCGCTCTGGGGCGTTGTGTCTGGCATAGTCTCCTGTCCTCTCGCTGTGTTCTTCCTGTCTGAGCCTCACCACCGCCCCGAAATTACCTTACGCGACGAAAGCCGCTTGACCGCCTTCCCCCGTTCTGCTATCCTCTCGCAAAGAAGATGCGGAACTCCAAGCGCATGCGCAGCACGGAGAGGGCGGAGATTATGTCAAAATCAACCCTGGTCGCTTATGCCACGCGTTACGGCTCGACGCAGGAAGTGGCTGAATCAATCGCGGCAACACTGGGCGAGAGCGGGCTTGAGGTGGACATTCAACCGATGCACGAGGTGCGCAGCCTGGCGGACTACCACGCCGTCGTGATGGGAGCGCCGCTCTTCATGTTCCACTGGCACAAGGACGCGATGCGCTTCCTGTCCAAGCACAAGGAAGCCCTCACCGGGCGGCCGGTAGCCGTCTTTGTCCTCGGCCCGGTCAAGGATCCTCATGACGAGCAGGAATGGGCGAACTCGCGCGCCCAAATTGACGGCGAGATCGCGAAGTTCCCGTGGTTCAAGCCGATCGCGCTCGAAATGTTTGGAGGGCGGTACGATCCGGCAGCTCTGGGGTTTCCGCTCAAGATGTTTGCCGGCAAAGAGCCGGCCAGCGACATCCGCGACTGGACGGTGATCCACACTTGGGCCAGAGGGTTGGCCGCAGAGTTCCAGAAGCATGCGTCGGAACCCGGAGCGAGCTGAGGGCAAAGCTCGGTGAGTAGACGGACACAGCGAGGGATGTCGCCATGGTGATGCGGCCGGTCTACAGTCTCCAGGACCTCAACTTCCTGCTCGAACAGCAGAAGCAGGCCGCGGCCGGCTCCGATGACCCCCTGTTCCCCTACTACTGCGCCCTGCTCTACACCCTCGTTAACGGCCTCGACGGCCACCTGCACCAGTACATCCGCGGTCGCTGGGAGCTGATGAACGGGCTGACGGGCAGCGCGTGCCTCCTGATGACCCTCGAAGACGTATCGCGCCAGCCAACCAGCGCCGAGTTCCGCGCCGAGGATGTCTACGCCATCGCGCGCAAGCTCGGCGCGAGCGTAGACGCCCTGCCGTGCATGATTTTCTTCACCGACCCCGAGACGACGAACGAGATCTATCTTTTGCGGCTGAAGGACGTTTTCCCCGACTACCGACAGGTCACGGACGACGATCTCACGTCCTTCTTCCGCCGCGTCGCCGCGGCGATAGACGAGTGTCACGCGCAAGCGCCCACCGACCAGCACCTCGCGTGCCTGCGCACCGCGCTCAACGGGCTGTGGCCCGCGACGGCGGCCACGGCCGCCGAGACAACGACCGCCCAGGCCATCAACACCGTCGTCGTCGAAGGTCGAGCGCGAGACTTGAATACCCGGCTGGCGGGCGCCGCCAGCATTGACCGGGTCGGCCTCCTCGACACCCTGGACCGCCGCTTCAGCCTCGACGAGCTGAAGGAGCTGTGCTTTCGCCTCGACGTTAGCTACGACGATCTGCCGGGAGCGGCGCTGCGCGAGAAGGCCCGCGGCCTCATCGAATACCTCCAGCGGCGCGAGGCGTTGGCCGCCCTGCTCCGCGTCGGCCTCCAGCTCCGCCCCGACATCCGCTGGGAGACGCTGCTCGCGTCGTAGACCCCCGCGCACGCGGACGAGCGCCCGCGCGAGCGCCTCCTCGCCTACGCCCCACATCGCTGAGCAACGCGGAATTGTCGGCGATCCTTCTGCCAATCGGCGGCTGATGAGTTCAACTGACTTGACGGCCACTAGCGACGACTGTAGAATGATGGGCCGGATTGAGACGGGCCGTTCCGAGGCAATTGTGGCTGAGGGCTGTGAGGTCGTCGAGCAGTTTGGCTTCAAGCCTGAAGCGTTGTTGGCCAAGCACGTTATCCCTCTGCCGTTCAATTTCATGGGAGGATCCGATGTTGGACATCAAGCCGCCATCGTTTGTGACCATCAAGGGCCGAAAAATCGCCTACAATGAGGTAAGCCCGCCCGATCCAAAGGGAACAATCTTGCTCCTTACCGGACTGGCGGCCAAACGTCACGGCTGGTACAAGCAGATGGAGGTGTTTGGCCGGGAGTATCGCACCATCGCGCTTGACCATCGCGATGCCGGGGATAGCGATTCGGTCAGAGCCCCCTACCGCATTGCTGACCAAGCTGACGATGCCGTCGCTGTCGTGCGAGCGCTTGGCGCCGACAAGGCGCACGTCGTTGGCATATCGATGGGCGGGTACATTGCCCTGGAATTGACCCTGCGCCATACCGACCTGGTGGACAAACTTGTCCTGGTCTCCACGTCCGCGGGCGGCCTGGGCCATGCCTGGCCGTCGCCCCGTATGCTGACCCTGCTGGTAAGGCGTGGCAAGCTCGAAGTCGGAGAGCTAACGCGAAGGATTTACTCCCAGATTACCGCGCCCGGCTACGCCGAGAGCCACCCCGAAGAGATGGAGCAAATTGTCGAGATAGGCCGCTATCGGCCGATCACCATAGGCGCCCATACTCGCCAGTTATGCGCCTGTCTACGGCACGACGTGTCGAAGCGCCTGGATCGGATCCAGGTTCCAACCCTGATCATCCACGGTAAGGACGATCCACTCGTGGTGGTGAAGAATGGTATCAACCTGGCGCGGAGGATTCCACCCGCCCGCCTCATTCTCTATCCCAACACCGGCCACATTCCGATCATCGAGCGGGCCGAGGAATTTAACCGCGACGTTCTTACTTTTCTCGGCTAGGCCTCAGTCGTTTGTCCGGAGGCCCTGGTTTCGGCTGCAACTCCACCGGCTCGCTCGGCAGCACACCAGCGGCCACCCGTAGCTCCAGGTAAGCCTCATCCAGGAACGCCTTGAACCGCTCGACGTCCGGCATCAACCGCGTGTCGGCAGTGAGGCCGAACGCAAGGTTCTGGTCGTAGCTCAGGATGGCGCAGTTACAGCCGGTGCGGTGCGCAATGGGTACATACGGGTAGTATGCGATCATCCGCTTGCCCAGGACGTACAAAGGAACCTGAGGCCCGGGCACATTGGTGCAGACCATGTTGAAGATCGGCCTCGCGGTCCTGCCGACCGCACCCACAACGGCCTGGATTGGTGGTGGGACATTTGCGGCCAAATACCTCAGAAGATTGACGCCTTGCGCCAGATGGATTTCCTTCGATGCCTGACTGGTCTCCTGGATGAATTTGAAACGGGCGACCGGATCAGCGAGGGCAAGCGGAATATCGAGAGGTAGAATAGAGACAACGTTCCCTAACGTTCCGCGCTCCTCCTCCCGCCGCATACTGACCGGGATCATCAATCGAAGATGGCGGCCCTCGGGCTGCACCCCACGTGCCTGGATATAACGCGCGACCGCACCTGACAGAACCGTGAGCACGACATCGTTGACGGTCCCGTTCAGGGCCGCCCGTATCGCGCGAATCTCTGCAAAGGGGAACTGACTCCACGCGACCTGTTGCCGGCCGCGGAGAGAACCGTTGAAGGGTAGCGGAGCCGGGGGGAGGAACAGTCTCGGCAGCCTGCCTCTTATCCGGCGCAACCCCTTACGTGCAGCCTCCGTCCTGAAGTCCTGGCGGATGTTTCTCAACTCACGCCACACCTCGATCCAGCCCCTCAAGCCTTCTTCTGTGGTATCGAGAACGGAATCAATGACCTCCGTTTGGAGATCAGGCGGGAGCGGCGGCTCATAAGGCACAGGCTTCGGGAGAGCGCCAGGAACGGGCGATGTGTCCAGGACAATCTTGAGGAGATCCACGCCCGAAATGCCGTCCACCATCGCGTGGTGTACTTTCAAGAGCATCGCCGCGCGGTTCCCCTCCACCCCGTGAATGATATAGATTTCCCATAGAGGCTTGTCGCGGGGCAGCATCTCACCGAAGAGCTGGCCGGCTAGCTCGCGCAATTGGTCCTCCGACCCCGGAGGCTCCAGGTGTAGTTCGAATATATGTCGGCGGATGTCAAAATCGGGGTCAGCCTCCCATCGGGGATGGCCCAGGTGGAGCGGAGGCGGGGCCGCTACTTGGAGGTAGCGCGGGAGAAGATGGAGTCTGGCCTCAACATTGTCCACAAACCGAGCAAATGGAATCTCCCCATCGAATACTGAAACGCTCCCGATGTGTAGCGGAGCCGATTTCTTTTCGTAATAGAGGAAAGTTGCGTCGAGCGTTGTGAGACGGTGCTTCAATCTAGGTTTGGCCATTCGAGTGCCTCCAAAGAATTTGACATTCCGTCAGTATTCACTCAACGCCAGCCGCCCCACAAGACCCGCAATCGTTCGAGTGAGCCAACGAGGCGGGAACCTCACTAACTGCGCGGTCAGCCTGTACGGCAAGCCGTTTACCTGGATGACTTTACCGCGCATAGCCGCCCGATAGCCTTCGCGCGCGACACCCTCTGGGTCGAGGAGCAAGAAGGAGGCGACCGGACGCTGGCCGCCTCGCGCTGCAAGGGCATTGCGAACCATTGGTGTGTCCGTGAAACCAGGACACACGGCCGTGACCGTCACGCCGGTGCCTCGGAGTTCCTCAGCTAAGGCCTCTGATAGGGAAAGCACAAACGCCTTACTGGCACCGTAAAGCGCCAACGAGGGCGTGGGCTGGAAGGCGGTTACCGACGCGAGGTTGATGATTCTACCCCAGCCGCGCTCGATCATGGGGTCCACGAATATCCGCGTGAGCGCCGTGAGGACGACGACGTTGAGCTGAAGGAGCTTGAGGTGCTGGTCCAGGGGTGTATCCGCGAAGGCCTCGAAAAATGAGATGCCTGCGTTGTTGACGAGTACATCAATCTTGATTCCAGCGCCCTGTACCTTATCGAACACCGCCTGCGGCGCATCTTCAAGGGTGAGATCCTGCGAAATCACGGTGACGGTGACCCGGTGGGTGGGCCTAAGTTCCTCCGCTAACTGCTGGAGCTTGTCCGCACGTCGAGCGACCAGTACCAGATCAAAGCCGTGCTCCGCGAACACTTTCGCGAATTCCCGCCCGATTCCGGCGGACGCCCCTGTGATGAGGGCGGTGCGACGTGTACGAGGCATGTGATCCTCCGCGCACTGTCAGCGAACCATTGGTTAGTTATACACCTATAGTCTTGGGCTGTCGAGCGTTCGGCCGCACGCGAGTCACATTTTACGGCGAAATCTACATTTCCCTATCGTCCATCGCCGTGAACGGTAGCTCTACACGATAGCGTGGAGACCCCCCTCTGCTCCCCCCGCCGGCGGGGGGATGGGGGGGTGAATTCGGCTCGTCCACGCTAAACTGTGGAGCTACCCCGTGAACGGCCACCTCGCAACAAACCGGGTTGTCTGCATTGAAGTATGGTTGACAGAGAGTTATACGGGCGCTTGACCTACTCCCCCGCTTCTGCTATCCTCTGCGTCAGACGACCGGCGCTTTTCCTCACCGCCTCGTTACCCACGTTTCACCCGATCCCGCGAGGTTGCCATGGCCTCATCCATCGCCGAATACACCACAAGCCACCGCATCGCCGACATGCAGGAGGACGAACGCCCGCGCGAGCGCCTCCTGGCCTACGGCCCCGCATCTTTGTCAAATAGCGAATTATTGGCGATTCTTCTTCGCGTGGGGGTTAAGGGGGAGAATGCCGTCATGATGGGGCAGCGCATCTTGACGACGTTCGGGGGCCTGCCCGGCCTCGCCCGCACCTCTGCGAAGGAGCTAGGCGCGATTCACGGCCTGGGCGAGGCCAAGGCGTGCCAGCTACTCGCCGCCCTGGAGCTGGGCAAGCGCCTCGCCGCCGCCAGCCCCGTCGACCGGCCGGTGATCGGC
>JAXLWL010000013.1:0-6556 GCA_046328505.1 Anaerolineae bacterium
CAATGCTGAGGCGTTGGCGGACTTCGGCTACCGGGCGATTCACGCAATGAGCGTCGCCGCCTTCGCCATCGTCCGAGCGTACTATGGCCGGCCGGCCGCGCGCGCCTACTTCAGCGGCTGCTCCGGCGGCGGCCACCAGGGCCTCGTCCTGGCGCAGCGTTACCCCGCCGACTACGACGGCATCGTCGTCGGCGCGCCGGCCAACTTCCCGACGCACATGTGGCCGGGCGAGACGTACGCCGCCTGGCTCCTGCGGCGCGCCCCCGACGGCATGGCGCTCAAGAGCAAGCTACCCCTCATTCACCGGGCAGTGGTAGCGGCGTGTGGCGATGGGGATGGCGTCGTCGCCGACCCGCCGCGCTGCGCCTTCGACCCGCGCTCCCTTGTGCGCGGCGAGGACGATAGTCCCGACAGCCTGACGCCAATGCAGGCGGAGACCGTGGCGCGCATCTACGCCGGCCTGCGCGACCCCTCGACCGGCGAGCCGTTCTGGCCGGGCTACGAGCCGGGCAGTGAGCTAGGCTGGGCCGACACGCTGTTCGGCGTGCCGGGCATCCCCACCGGCTACTTCAAGTACCTCATCTTCGGCGACTCCGATTGGGACTGGCTGAGCTTCGACTTCACCGACCCCAAGGATTTCGCCCGCCTCGTCGCAGCCCATGAGAAGTATGGCCCCGTCCTGAACGCGACGAACCCCGACCTGTCAGCGTTCAAGGCGCGGGGCGGCAAGCTCCTTATGTACCACGGCTGGGCGGACCAGAACATCGCCCCGCGCAACGCGATCAATTACTACGAGAGCGTCGTGGTAGCGATGGGCGAGGGTGAGACGCGGGAGTTCGCGCGCCTGTTCATGGTGCCGGGGCTACAGCACTGCCGCGGCGGCGAGGGCGCGACGGAGATAGACCCGCTGGCGGCGCTCGAGCGCTGGGTCGAGGCCGGCGACGCCCCCGACCACCTCCCCGCCGCCCACATCGCGCCGGATGGCACAATCGACTACACGCGTTCCGTTTGCGCCCATCGGTAGCGCAACACGCTATAGGGTCGAGTCGTCGAGTAAGACAGTAGACAACCAGACATCTAAGTGTTAGGACGGATAAGAAGAGGCTTCGTCCAGTCTGTCTCAGCGATGCCATCATAGACTGGACCTCTTTCCAACATAATCCAAAAACAAAGGAGGTTGGTATGGGCGCCTCACAGGCAAAAAGCTATGGTGTGAACGTCACGGATTTTGGCGCTGACCCTACCGCCAGTACGGACAGTACGCAGGCTTTCGTTAACGCCATTGGGGCTGCGTCAGGCGGCAATCCCAATATAGGAGGAGTGGTCTACATTCCCGGCGGTATTTACAGGATATCACAAACACTTCGTGTTTATGACTTTCTGACCCTGCGTGGCCCAGGGACCCCTTACTCTACGATCCTCGATTTTCAGAATCAAACAAGCGGCCCAGGGCTGCTGATATCCGATTACGGCCACGTAGGCATTGAGGGAATGGCGATCCTCAACACAGCCGGAAACGGCATCGAGATACGTACTGAGCCCCCAAGTCCAAAAGTCAATCGCGCTTTCTGCCACATTCGCGATATTGTGGTTTCAGCGGCAAAAGGCAGCGGGTTCTACGTAGCAAACGCAATCATGACAACGTTCGAGCGCTGCTGGGCTAGAGACGTGGAAGAGTGTGGGTTCCGCTTGGATGGCTTTCATACTTCGATGAAGTTCGATACATGCTGGGCATCGGGGTGCAAAAAAACCGGCTTTCACCTGAACAGAACAGTCTATACGAGCCTCAATAATTGTGGATCTGACGCAAACGGCGAATATGGTTACTTTCTGACGAATTGCGAGTGCATTGTGATGAATGGCTGCGGTGCAGAAACCAATTACTACTCATCTATCGGAATGGCTGCGACCGACGCCTGGGCACAGAATTGCGCCCCGGCATCAGGTGAGTTGCGAGGGATTACAGTTAACAGCTTCTTTTCACTGAAAGGTAACTGTCAGGATCGTGACTGTAAAGATCCAGAAAAGGATTGTGATAGTATTGGTGACGACGTCTTCGGGACCTACATGACGCTCTGCGCAGAAGATGGAAAGATGATTGAGGGATCAAGTCACAATCATTTCTCACGAGGTGAGTCAGGCCAGGCTGTGACCAAGCGGGGATATGATCCTGCCAATTGCATCAACTTCCCTATCTTTCAGGGCGGTGCTGATCCCCCGCCCAATGGTCGGGGGAACTGTAAGCACACTAACAGCGTACTTTAGGCCGTTCAGCTGGCTCTAGATCGCGCTGGCCCCGAATTTCATCAACTCCACGGCTTCCTGGAGACGCATGTATTTCAGCAGTTCTCAGCCGTTCTGCTCGATGTGCGGCGTGACTGGCACCGGGTGTGCATTTTTCGCCCACGCATCCAGTGACTGTGTTGGCAAACGCATAGGCCTAGCGAGGTCTTGGGACCTGCCAGGCCTGTTGCGTTCGATGTGGAGTTGGGTTAGCGGGGGGAGACGCCGGCGATGGCTGCGGTCTTCTGGCGCAGGCCGTTGAGGAGCTTGTCGAAGGAATCGATGAACGACTGCACGCCTTCCTTGACCAGCCGGTTCTCCGTGACGTCCGCCATGTCAATGCCGGCCGCCGCCAGATCGTGCAGCGCCCTCTCCGCGCCCGCGACATCTTCCTCGACCGTGTTGCCGCGTACGACGCCGTGGTCGGCGAAGGCCAGGACGGTGTTCTCCGGCATGGTGTTGACGGTGTGCGGGCCGACAAGCTCGGCGACGTACAGCGTGTCGGGGTAGGCCGGGTTCTTGGTGCTGGTGCTGGCCCACAGGGGGCGCTGGACGTTCGCGCCGAGGGCGGCGAGCTTCTCCCATCGCGGCCCGCTGAACACGCGCTTGAACGCCTGGTACGCCATCTTGGCGTTGGCGTTGGCCGCCTGGCCGAGCAGCCCCTGGAGCCGCGCCTTTTCGGCCGCATCGTCGGTCGCCTTGATCCTGGCCTCCAGCTCCTTGTCCACCATCGTGTCCACGCGGCTGACGAAGAAGCTGGCGACGGAGAAGATTTCGTTGATGGGCTTGCCCTCGGCGGCGCGGCGCTCCAGGCCCGTGAGGTACGCCTCCATCACCGCCTCGTGCATCGAGACGGCGAACAGGAGCGTCACGTTGATGCTCAGCCCCTCGTAGATCATCCCCTCGATGGCCGGGACGCCCTCGGCCGTGCCGGGTATCTTGATCATGAGGTTCGGCCGGTCCACGATCTTCCACAACCGCCTGGCCTCGCTCTCCGTCTCAGCGGTGTTGTGGGCCAGGTCGGGCGCGACCTCGATGCTCACCCGGCCGTCCACGTGGCCGCTGCTCTCGTAGACGGGCATCATGACGTCGCACGCGGCGCGGATGTCATCCGTCGCCAGCCGCCAGAAGATCTGCGGCGCGCTCTGCCCCTGCCCGGCCAGGGCGCGAATCTCGTCGTCATAGTCGGCGCTGCCGCTGATGGCCTTGTCGAAGATCGTCGGGTTCGAGGTCACGCCGACGACGGCGTAGTCATCCACCAGCTTCTGGAGGCCGCCGGTTTGGACCAGGCTGCGGCTGATTGTGTCGAACCACACGCTTTGACCGTATTTGCTGAGATCGAACAGAGGATTCTTTGCCATCGCCCCTCTCCTTTCAATCCGCCTGCGCAGGTGGAATACCCATACCTGACCGTCCATGCACATTCAATACCAAGAGTATAGCACAGATCGAATAGGTGTGACGCGCCGATCAGCGCGATTAGGCAGACTGGGCGGAAGTGGTTAAGCTTTGGAAATGACCTTATATAAAGTCGTAGACGCCAGGAAGTTAGCCCCTATTCGCGCCGCAATCATCCTCTTGATCGTTTCGCTGGTGTCGCTGGCCGGCTGCCAGGCCGGTGCTCCACCGGCCCTACCGACGCCGACGGACGTCGCCCTCGCGCGCCCCGCTGCGACCGCCACTGCCGCCGAGGCGCAGCCGCCCCTGACCGTCGTCACCCCGCCCCCCCCTGCCGCTGCCACGCTCCCCGCGCCCTCGCCGACGCCTGCGACGGGGGTCGCCGACGGCCCGCCGGCCGAGACGATGTGGACGGCGGGCGACAAGCAGGCGATCGGCACGGCGTTCACGTATGATCAGAAGCCACCCGCCACGCCGTCGAAAGTCTGGTTCGCCATCACCCACGGGGCGGTCACCGACATCCTCTACCCGACCGTGGATCAGAACAATGTGCGCGTCCTGGAGATCATCGTCAGCGACGGCAAGACCTTCACCCACGAGCAGATGACGGACATGGACGTGCGCGTCGAGGCTGTGGACACGCGCGCCCTGGCGTGGCGCGTCATCTCGCAGGACCCGGCCGGCCGCTACCGCGTAACGCAGGAAGTCGTGACCGACCCGCAGTCGAACACCCTGCTGCTGCGCACCGCGTTCGAGGCGCTCAAGGGCACACCCCAGGACTACCGCATCTACCTGCATTACGTTCCCTATCTGCGCACGTCCGGCGACGACGATAGCGGCGCGTTCGATGCGGCGGCGCACACGGCGCGAGTCTGGGACAGCGATGTCCACTCGCTGCTGACGACGGACCCGCCGTGGATTCAGGGCAAGGTGGGAACACTCAACGAGAGCGACGGGTTGACGGACCTGCGCAAGACTTACGCTCTGCGTGGCGTCGGCCAGGATCCGCCGGGGCCGGGGCACGTCGCCGTCACCGCGCAGATGCCGACGGACGCGCCCTGGACGGCGGCGCTCGCGTTCAGCGCGACGGACGACGAGGCGGCCGGGGCGGCGCGCGGGGCGCTCACGCGCGGGTTCGCGGCCGTGCGGGAGGCGTACATCGCCGGGTGGCGGCAGTGGTGCGCGGCGCTCGATACCCTGGGCGGGCGGGCCACGGACCTGTACTACACGAGCCTCATGGTCATCAAGGCGCACGAGGACAAGACCTATCGCGGCGCAATCATCGCGTCCATCTCGACGCCCTGGGGCCAGCACGTGCCCGACGACCACGATGTGCCGGGCTACCGCCGCGTCTGGGCGCGGGACCTCTACCACGCAGCGTCGGCGCTCCTGGCCGCCGGTGACCGCACCACGGCTGAGGCAGCCCTGAACTTCCTCGACCGGACGCAGCAGCTCAGCAGCGGCTCCTTCCCGCAAAACTCCTACGTGGACGGCCGGCCCTTCCTGACGGCGACACAGATGGACCAGGTGGCGGCGCCCATCCTACTCGCCTGGAACCTGGGCGCTGTCGGCCACTACGCGAGCCTCATCAAGCCCGCCGCCGAGTACATCTATTCCCACGGCCCGAAGACCGAGCAGGAGCGCTGGGAGGAGAACAAGGGCTACTCGCCCGGCACCATCGCGTCGGAGATTGCAGCGCTGGTCGCCGCGGCAGACCTGGCGCGGCGCGCGGGTGACCCGGAGGCGGCGGGCCGCTACCTGGAGCGCGCCGACAAGTGGCAGGCCAGCGTGGTCGGGTGGACGTACACGACCACCGGCCCCCTGGGCGACGGCCACTATTTCCTGCGCATCACCGACAGTGAGCCGGACACCCCCGACAATATCAAGATCGCCAACAACGGCGGCCGCCACGATCAGCGCGCCATCGTCTCGTCCGGCTTCCTCGACCTGGCGCTCCTGGGCGTCCTGGCGGCGGACGACCCGCACATCGTCGGCTCGCTGCCGGAGACGGACGCGGCATTGCGCGTCGAGACACCCGTCGGTCCGGGGTGGTATCGCTACAACTTCGACCGTAGCGGTGAATCGGAGGCGGGCGCCTACTATCCCGGTAAGGGCCACCTCTGGCCGTTCCTGACCGGCGAGCGCGGAAGGTATGCCATCGCCGCCGGCCGCCTCGACGAGGCGCGCACCATGCTGCGCGCCATGGAGGGCTTCGCCGGCGCCAGTGGCATGCTCGCAGAGCAGGTCTGGGAAGCCAGCGGCGGCAAGAATGAGCGCTGCGCGGCCGCCGTCGCGGCCGGCTGGGCGCCGGCCGGCGGCGCGTGCCAGGTCGCGGGGACGGGCACCGGCTCCTCGACCCCACTCGCCTGGGCGCACGCCGAGTACGTGCTGTTGCTGAAGTCCATCGTCACCCAGACGGTCGTCGGCCAGCCGAGCATCGTCCGCGAGCGCTACGCAGACCGCACGGCCGGCCGGCCCTGAACTGCTCCCGCATCGGAATCCACATCCTGTTAGACGTGGGATGAGCGTTTTGAGCCTGTAGCGCCGACTTCAGTCGGCTCCAAGAAAATGCCGACTGAAGTCGGCGCTACCGTTCCACGCTAAACTGGCGAGCGACCTGAGCATTATGTAGTGAGGACTTCAGTCGTTCTGGGGCCTGGGAAACGACTGAAGTCGTTACTACGTTACCACCCTTTCACCCTTGACAGACCACTGGGCAGCGACTCAAGAAATATGCCAATCCCTCACACCTGATACCACAATACGGGTGATAGTGGACCTGGACTTGCTGAGTCCGAAACCATCACGCGCCTCTCTGCGAGATCAAACCACTTTTCCAGGACGAAAGGGTCACACGATATGCGGCTACAGCGTT
>JAXLWL010000014.1:0-3265 GCA_046328505.1 Anaerolineae bacterium
AGCCGGTCATGTCCACGACGGGCTTCATGAGGGCGATGTCGGCGCCCCAGCCGGGGTGCGACAGGTCGGCCTCGCGGGCGCGCATCCAGTTGACGTTGCCCTGGAGGGTGTTGATCTCGCCGTTGTGACACAGGACGCGGAAGGGTTGCGCCCGCTCCCACGTCGGGAAGGTGTTGGTGCTGTAGCGCTGGTGGAAGACAGCCAGGCCGGTGGTGTAGTCGGTGTCCGAGAGGTCGAGGTAGAACTGGGGGAGCTGGGGCGCGACGAACAGGCCCTTGTACACGATGGTGCGGCAGCTCATGGACGCGGCGTAGAAGCCGCCGATATTCTCCCGCCGAATCTGGGCCTCGATGTCGCGCCGCGCCAGGTACAGGGCGCGTTCGTAGGCGTCGTGCGTCGCCAGGTGCGCCGGGCGGGCGATGAGCGCCTGGTGGATGTCGGGGCGCACGGCGGCGGCGCGCTCACCCAGGGAGTTCAGGTCAACCGGCACAGCGCGCCGGCCGATGAAGCACAGGTCGTGGCGGGCAATGGTCGCCTCGATGATGTCGCGGCAGCGGCCCTGGTCGGCCCAGCGGCGGCGGGGAAGGAAAAACATGCCCACGCCGAGGTCGGCCGGGTCGCCGGACCAGCCCATGCGGGCGGCCTCGCGGGCCAGGAGCTTGCGCGGGAGCTGGGTCAGGATACCGGCGCCATCGCCTGTCTTGCCGTCCGCGGCGATTGCGCCGCGATGGGCCATGTTGCTGAGCGCCTGGAGCGCCTGGGAGAGAATGTCATGGCTGGGGCGGCCGCTGACGTCGGCGATGAATCCGATGCCGCAGGCGTCGTGCTCGAACCGAGGGTCGTACAGGGTACGGCGGCGGGTACACTGGTCGGGGTCGTCGGGCAACTGGTTCATGGGAGCGCTCCTACTCACTCGTGAGCCAGCCAGCGGGTCGGGCCGCCGGCCATCGAACATGTTCGGTTGTCGGACGCGACACGATACGGCAGGTAAACAAAAAGCCGCCATGCGGCAGCGGAGCTGCGCGCAGGCGACTCTCAAGTGTCGCAGATGGCGGCTTCACCACAGAAGCCAATGGGGCGGCGTTAACAGAAACTCAAGCGAGGCGGAGGTCCTCGCCAAGCATTCTCGCCATTATACCTTAAGGCCGGGCCGGAGTCAAGCAACAACGCCCAACTTGCCGCAGCGCGGCAAGTTGATCTATGAAAGTTACGGGCCCCCGTGACGGCATTCCGTGTGATCATTGCGAAACATTAACGGTGGGTGGATAACTCTTCACCCGAACAATCGTATGACAAGAGTATACTCGTGAGTAGTATGTGGCATATATTGACGGCTTGAAATCTCAGGCTTGCCGATTGTTCATTGCGTGGGTACTCCGCCGTGATGCTCTCCCCGCGTCGGGCGGTTGTCGCGATAGAGAGATGGAGTTCCATTGGTCACAAGGCAACACACCAGAATAAGAGGAGGTTCTTGCCATGCCAGTCAAGACCAAGGCTCCGGAGAAAGAGAAGATCGTCCCACAGCTGGCGCCTACGGAAGAGATTGGGGTCGTAACCTTTGATGGTCGCGACTACATCCTGAACTGCCTGCGGATGAAGGATTTTGAGAAGGATTGGCGGATCACGCACGCTATGGCGGCGGGTATTGTTCCCACACTGACGGACGCGATTCCAGCAACCGTAGACCTGCGCGCCCCCTGGTGGCAGGTCTTTGACCAGGGCCAGCACGGATCGTGTGTCGGGTGCGCGTGCGCAGATAGCGTCGTGCGCTGGCATCTCGTCAAGGCGAACAAGCTCGATCAACGAACGCTCCTGTCTGTCCGCTTCGTGTGGATGGCCTCCAAAGAGCTCGACACGTACACGAACTACGCGACGACGTTCATCGAGCTCGACGGAACGTTCCTGAAAGCCGCGTTGGATGTCGTGCGCAAGTTTGGCGTCGTGCCGGCAGATTGGCTGCCCTACGATCCCGAGAAGCTGTATCACGGCGCGCTGGGTACCTTCTACGGAAAGGCCGCCCAATACAAGATCGGGTCTTACTACAACCTGGGAACGAACCTGAACGATTGGAAGATGTGGTTGGCGAGCCACGGCCCCATCCTGACGCGGCTCAATGTGGACGACACATGGATGAATGCCAAGGCAACGCACGGCAACCTGGATGTGTACCATCCGGCGGCGGTGTATGGCGGTCATGCCGTTGCCCTGGTGGGCTACACCGCAGACCGCTTCATCGTCCGCAATAGCTGGGGCACGAACTGGGGCGACCAGGGCTTCGCCTATGCCTCGATGAAGTATGCTCAGGAGGCATTCACCGAAGCGTACGGCATCGTGGTCTAGGGCTTGCAGTGGAGTCGGATAGCAAGCATCCGAGGCGCTGAGAACGCTTAGAACGGCAAGACTATGGCTTGCGAGGGGAGCGTGCGCAAGCCATAGTCTGCGTATGCGGCATCGTGCTGTCCTACTACAATCTCAAGAGAAGGGTTTGACACTATGCGTCCGCAATTCGTGTGGCTAGGGGCTCTGCCCGCGATGCTGCTGCTGGCCGCGTGCGCCCAGCAGCAGCATCCCGCGGCTTCTCCCGCCGCGCCGGTCACTTTGACAGCCGCCGACAACGGCAAGACGGTCAACGTCCGCCTCGACCAGCAGGCCGCCGTGACGCTGGCCGGCAACCCGACCACGGGCTACACCTGGGAGGCGGCGCCGCCTTCCTCCGACAGCGTCACCGCCGTCGGCGAGCCGCAGTACAAGACCGACGCGAATGCGGGTGGAAAGGCGGGGGTGGGCGGGACGTACACGTTCACCTACCAGGGGGCGGCGGTCGGTACGGCGAAGCTGAGCTTCGTCTACCGCCGGCCGTGGGAGCGGGACACGCCGCCAGCCCAGACCTTCGACGTGACCCTCAACGTCGTCGCCAGGTAGACGCGAAGGCCCCGGCGGTCGTGGAACCCCCAGGGCCTCGCGGTATGTGCGGCGCGTGCGCTTTGCGTTCTTTACTTGGCTTTAGCCGCTTTCGGCGCTGGCTTAGGCGCGGCCGTCTGCTTCTTCAACACCGGCAGCCCCGTCGCCGTCTCAGACACCTCGTACCCCTCCGGCACCTTGTCAATCGCGCCCTCGCCTGCCTCGCCGGAGAAGAAGTACAGCGTGCGCTTCCCGCTCGCCGTCTCCGTCGTACGCGAGTGCAGATGATATGTCTTGCCCTTGCTATTCTTGTACGTGAATGCCACGGTCGCCTCCTTGCTTCAAAGCATGTAATCGGGCCTGT
>JAXLWL010000015.1:0-1891 GCA_046328505.1 Anaerolineae bacterium
GCGCAACTCGCTCGACCAGGCAGCGGCCTACTACGTCCAGATTGTAACAACCACGCCATCCCGGTCGGAGTGGCGGTCTACGATGCGCAGTTGATGCCGGTCTATATCCCGACGAACATCTATGCTAAGCTCGGCGCGGCGAATCGCGCTGAGGCTGTGCGCATCGCCGTCGAGCATAACATGTTATAGCTGAGCGCCACAGCGGCGCCAGCCCAAGGAGCTGACCATGTTGAAACGATCGCTGCTCGTCCTCTCCCTTGTCCTGCTGCTGTGCCTCGCCCTCGCGCCGGCGACGTTCGCCGAGGGGCCGCCCCACTGGAGCTACGAAGGCGCGGAAGGACCGGAGTACTGGGGATCCCTTAGCCCGGACTTCGCCCTGTGCGCGACAGGCAAACAGCAGTCGCCCGTGAACATCCCCTCATCCGCAGCTATCAACCCGGCCAACCTGAAATTCGACTACAAGGCAGCGCCCCTTGACATCCTCAACAACGGCCACACAATTGAGGGTGAGTACCACGAGGGTAGCTCGCTGACGCTCGACGGCGTGCCGTACAAGCTGGTCCAGTTCCACTTCCATAACCCGAGCGAGCACGAGGCCAACGGCAAGCTCGACGCGATGGAGCTGCACCTGGTGCACAAGGCCGACAATGGTGACGTGGCCGTTGTCGGCGTCTTTATTGAGCCGGGCGCGGAGAACAAGGCCCTCGCGCCGGTCTTCAGCAACCTGCCCAAGGAACAGCAGGACGCCAAGCCCGTGCCGGGCGCAACCGTCAATGCCGCCGACTTCCTGCCCGCGACCCAGACCTACTACCGCTACGATGGCTCGCTGACGACACCGCCCTGCAGCCAGAGCGTCAAGTGGATTGTGATGTCCACACCGGTGACTGCCTCGGCCGAGCAGCTCGCCGCCTACAAGGCAATCATGTACCCCACGAACCGCCCGGTGCAGCCGCTCAACGGCCGCCAGTTCCTGCTCACCTCCGAAGTGAAGAGCGCAGCGGCCGTGCCCGCCGCCCTGCCGGTGACCGGCGCCACGCATGACGACCTTCTTCCGGGCCTGCTCGTGATCGCGGGCCTCCTGGTCGCCGGTGGTGGTGTGGTCGTCCGCCGCCGCGCCGTCGCCAAATCGCAGTAACCGCCTAAACGAGAGAAAGGGGCATCCTGCGGTGGATGCCCCTTTCTTTTATCACGGCGCCTAGCGCGGCGCAACGGCCGGCGGCTGCCACGCGCCCTCGATCGCGGCTGCCTGCGGGCCGTACAACCGCAGCGTCAGGTAGAACGGCTCGTCAGGCGCGGGCAGCCAGTTCGCCTGCTCGTCTTCGCCCGGCGCCGCGTGCTGAACGTAGAGGCTCAACCCGCCGTCGGCCGCGTATTGCACGCCCTTCGTCCTGTCACCAATAGAGTAGCGGTGGATGGGGTTCTCGACCAGCATGCCGTCACTCAGCTTGTAGATCGTCAGCGACCAGAAGAAGTCAACGGGTGGGGTCTGGGCGGGGGGGAAGTGGACGACGTAGCGCCGGTCCTCCCCGGTGAGCCTGTCGCCGTGGGCGTCGAGAATCGTGCTGGGGTACAGCGACTCCTCGACGACGTTCGCCAGCGGCCCCCCGACCCACACGCTCGCTCGCTGCACGTAGTCGAAGCCATACGTCCCGATGCCGCGCCGCATCACGCGCCAGCCGTTTTCCAGGTCGCCGGACGTTGGCCCCACCGCCTGCGCGACTTTGACGGCGTCCACGTGGGCCAGGCTCAGCGTGGCATCGTCGGCGGGGAACTGCTGCGTCGCTGCGCCCGGGCCAATGCCGATGGCCGCGAACTGCCCCATGACGCTCGCCTCGCCGTCGCGGACGGGAACCATGCGCAGGAAGTCGTCGAGCCGGGCGAACCACGCCCT
>JAXLWL010000002.1:0-2730168 GCA_046328505.1 Anaerolineae bacterium
CTGCAAAGCAGTCGCCGGTGTCGCCTGGCGGCTGGCATTCTGGCCCAGGGCAAAGGCCAGGAGGCCAAGGCCGACGATGACGACGATGGCGATTGGCACCAGGATGCGCCAGTTGCTGTACCATGGGGTCGACTGGACCGTCGGTTCGCGGTGAACACGACGGGACTCGAATTGCTGCCGTTGGCGCGGCTTGCTCGTGTTGCTCGTGCTCGACTTTTTGGCGGGCGGGGGCGTTTTGGATTGCTTGGGATCGGAAGGGCTGCTCACGGTTTCACCTTGCCTCAGATGATTGGGGGATGATGGAGGAACTGCTGACATGGCCGTCGCCCCAGCTTGCCGCCGCATCGACGAAGGCGGCTTGCTGTTGCGGCGCGCCGAGACGCACAACTTTGGAGGCGGGTTCGCCGCCCGTCACGTTGACCGTGTCCACAATCAGGCGCGCGTGCTCGGTGACCCAGCGCCAGTCGTACGCGCTGTGGCCGACGACGATCACCACAACGTCCGCCGCGGCCAGGGCCGCCTCGGTCAAGTCAATGCGCGTCAACTGATGGGGCTGTCTCAGGAAGGCACTGCCACCGACCTTGAAGGTCGGCACGTGAGGATCGTGGTAGAAGACCTGCGCGCTGCGGCCGATCAGCAGCTCTATCAGGCGCTCGGCCGGCGAGTTGCGCGCGTCGTCGACGTCTTTCTTGAACGCGACGCCGAGCACGAGGACACGCGCGCCGCCGACGGGCTTGCCATGACGCGCGAGCGTGTCCGCTACCTGCTGGGCGACATGGTGGGGCATGTCCTCGTTGGTTTCCGCCGCGAGCTCGATGAACTTGGTGAAGAAGTCGTACTCCCGCGCCTTCCAGGCCAGGTAGTAGGGATCGACAGGGATGCAATGCCCGCCGACGCCCGGCCCTGGGTAGAACGGCATGAAGCCGAAGGGCTTGGTCTTCGCGGCGGCGATGACCTCCCAGATGTCGATATCCATACGCTCGCATAGCAGCGCCAGCTCGTTGACCAGGGCGATATTCACGCTGCGGAAGATGTTCTCTAGCAACTTTGTCATTTCCGCCGCGCGTGGCGTCGAGACGACGAAGACTTCTGGCGTGATGGGCCGAAGCACGTCCGCGGCCAGCTCGGCGCAGCGCGGAGTCAGCCCACCGATGACCTTTGGCGTGTTAGCGACCGTGAAACGCGGGTTGCCCGGGTCGATTCGCTCCGGCGAGAACGCCAGGTGAAAGTCGACGCCCGCGCGGAGGCCGCCACGCTCTAGGATGGGCATGACGAACTCCTCGGTCGTGCCTGGGTAGGTCGTGCTCTGCAGGATGACGAGCTGGCCCGGGTGAAGGTAAGGCGCGAGGCCCTCGGCGGCGCTCTGAACGGGGCCCAGATCGGGCGTCCGCATGCGGTCGAACGGCGTCGGCACGCAGACGAAGACGATGTCGGTCGCGGCGAGAATGCTATAGTCCGACGTGGCTGCGAGACGGCTCTCGCCCACGAGCCTGCTGACCTTCTCGGATGGCACGTCCTGGATATAGCTCTCTCCCCGCCGCAGGCTGGTGATCTTGCGCTCGTCGACATCCAGGGCCGTGACGGTAAAGCCGGACTCGGCCAGGGCGACGGCGAGGGGCAGGCCGACATAGCCGGCGCCGATAACGGCGACGCGGGCTGAGTGGTCGGTGATGGACGCGGCAAGACGGGCTGTGGCGGGCGTTTCCATGAGCGGTCCTTGTAGTGTCACGTACCCTGGTCGGGCTGGGCCAGTGGGGCGGGGGAATCGGGCTTGTCCCGGGAGACCTGCGCGAACCACGCGCGCTCCAGGCGCAGCAGAGCGTAGACGGCGAGGACAACGGTGACGATCGCCACGGTGTACGCCTCGATGACGTCGGCGTGCGTAACGAACAGGGCAATACTGCCCAGGGCACACGCGATGACCCATAGCGCCAGCACGGCTTCGCGGTGTGTCCAGCCGAGGCGGACGGCACGATGGGAGATGTGGTCCTTGCCGGGGGTCAGGGGTGAAAGGCCGCGGCGGATACGGCTCAGGCTGACCAGCGTCGTGTCCATGATCGGCACGCCGAGGACGAGCAGGGGAATCATCCACGTGACCAACGGAACATTGGATGGGAAGCGCAGCTTGATACCGACGACGGCGAGGAGGAAGCCCAGGAACAGCGAGCCGCCGTCGCCCATGAAGATGCTGGCCGGGTTGAAGTTGTACACCAGGAAGCCGATGCAGGCGCCCAGAACGGCCGCCGCGAGTGCGCCGACGAGGTATTGGCCGCTCTGGATGGCCAGGAGCAGAAAGAAGGCGGCGGCGATGGCGCTAATGCCGCCGCACAGTCCGTCCATATTGTCGAGATAGTTGATGGCGTTGGTAATGAACAGCAGCCAGCACAGCGTGACTGCGCCGTCGATGATCGGGTTCGAGAAGAGCTGCACTCGAACTCCGGCCACGACGACGAGACTGGCCGCAACCGCCTGCGCCGCGAGCTTGGGCAGAGGTCGTAGCGCGAAGCGGTCGTCCCAGACGCCAAGAAATGAGACGAGTGTGGCCGCGATGAGGATGGCCAGCACCTGTGAGATATAGAAGCGGTCGCCGAAGAGGGCGACAGCGAGGATCACCGACGCATAGATAGCGACGCCGCCCATGAGCGGGATCGGCGTCGAGTGAATCTTGCGCGCGCTTGGCTTGTCCACCATGCCCAGGCGTGCCGCCACGCTTCGCGCCACGGGCGTGCCGCCGAGGGCGAAGGCGAGAGATGCGGCGAAGATTATCATCAGGCTGAGCATTGTCTATTTCGCGCCCTGGTCCTGAAGTTGACGGATGAGGTCCTGGAGGCCCGAGTCGCCCGGCGCTGATTCGAGCGCGGCCTTAGCAGCGGCCAGCGCCTGGTTGAGTTGGCCGGCTTGCCGGTAGAGCAGCGCCAGGTTCTTCAGCGCGCGGCTGTCCTTGGGGGCGAGCTTCAGCACTTCGAGGTTCTCGCGGATCGCGCCCTCGATGTCGCCCAACTGAGCCATCGCCAGGGCCGCGCCGCTATGCCCGACAATGGACTTAGGGTCCGCGGTGATGGCGCGCTGGTAGGCTTCGAGGGCCTTGTCCCACTCCTTCTGCTGGCGATACTCGTCGGCCAGTGCGAGGTGCGGGTCCACTGACTTCGGGTTGAGCTGGACCGCCTTCTGGTACGTGTTGAGCAGATTCGGCATGTCGTCCTTATTAGCGTAGGCCGCCATGAGCTGCAGGTAGGTATCGCCGTATGTGGGGTCGATGGCAAGTGATTTCTGCAGAATGTCCAACGCCTTGTCCGTCTGCTCCATGTCTAGATACGCGCTCGCGGTCTGGTCCATGATGACGACGCTGTTCGGGCTGAGGCTCTCCGCCTCTGCGTAATACTTTAACGCAGTTTGAAGCTTTTGGTCACGGTCTGGACCGCTCGGCGCAAAACTCGCCCACGTCTGATACATGCGCGCCAGGTTGGCGGCGTGGTCGGGGTTACGCGGGTTCAGGGCCTCGGCCTGCAAGAGGACGCCCTCGGCGGCCTGGAAGGTCGCCTGGCGCTGCGTCGCGTCGGCTGTGCTCTGGGCCTTTTCCAGCAGCGCCTTGCCCTTGAAGAGGTAGTAGAAATCCTGGTCGGGCTGGTCATCGAGCGCTTCGTCGTAGAGCCGCACGGCCGGGTCGTACATGCCCCGCTGATGGTAGTTCTGCCAGCCCTGCTTGTAGAGAATGTCGGCCGACACCACGCGCACGTTGGTGAACCAGATGAGCGCGATGATGAAGATGCCCAGCGCGGGATAGATGATGGCCCGGATGTCGGAGATCCACGCCTTTGGCTTTGGCTCGCCGATGAGGAGAACAGCGGCCAGGACGAACGCGGTCAGGCCCAGGTAGATATATAGCGGGATGGGCGCGGACGCCGTCGTATCGGCCGTAGCGCCAATCCACATCATATTATAGATAACGATGAAGGGCAGGCTCCAGCCAATCGTTATGGCGGCGTAGATGGCGAGGCCCTTGACCCAATCTGAGCCTGACTGCGGCGGCTTGAGGCGCTCGGCGAGGACGATGGGCGCGGCGAACACCCAGGTGAAGGTCAGCAGCCAGCCGGTGTGCCAGTTCAGATAGATGCCCGCTGCTGGCGCGTAGAAGTCGAAAATGAGCACGATGAGAATGACACTGACGAGCAGGCTCATCGCGATGAGGTCGCGCTGCTGCGCCCACGCGGATATGGCGCCGACGGGTTGAGGTCCGCGTCGGGCCGGGCCGGATGCCCCGCGTCCCTGCTTGCCGTTGCGGCGGGGCGGCTCGGCCGGGCGGGCCGTCTCAGCGCGGCTCGGCTCACTTGCCGGCGCTTCGACGAGGGCCGGGCGCTTGGCCCACAAGTAGCCGGTGACGACCAGGAGCGCGGAGAAGGACCAGAACAGGGTGCGCGTCGCGGCGATGGCGATTCCGAAGTTTATCTCGATGAAGTGGGCGATCATGGCCGTGTAGAGAGCCATAATAAGGAGGCGATATGGATTGGCGAGGCTCTCTGCGCCGACGGCCTGTCGGCTGAGCGCGAACCACACCAGATAGGCAAACAAGCCGAGAATCATGCCGGCGGGCAGGGCGACGCCGAAGAAGGCCGGCTGAAGGATCACACTGAAGCCGGCCGCGACAATTGCTCCCAGACCAAGCCAGAGGATAAAGAACAGATTCCGTTGGCGAGATGTGTTGATCAGGCCCAGCCAGCGCAGGCCGAGGTAGAACACCGCCGTGAACAGCGCCAGGTAGGCGAGGAAGCCCAGCAGCCCCGTTGTAACCAGCGCGTCCCAGGTCTCGTTGTGCGAGCGGTCGGGCGAGGCATTGCGGCTCTCGATCTGCGCCAACTGCGGCGGGTAGAACGGGTTGTAGACGATGTGCATTGTCTCCGGCCCGTAGCCGATGACGAATCGCGCAGGGTCACTGGTGACCAGCTCGGTCGCGCCCTCCCAGATGAGCACGCGCACCTGCCCGGTCGGGTCTTGCGAGAAAATGCGGCCGAGGCGGCCGATGTATGGCGCGTCTCGCAGGCCGGCGAGTGGCGTGTTGGGCACGTTGAACACGATCAACGCCGCCAGCACGGCCAGCGCCAGCCCGACCCAACTGAGGGCGAAGATCCGTCGGCGCAGGCTCAGGGTGTAGATGAGGACGAGGAAGAACAGCCCACCGAGCAAGCCCAGCCACGGGCCGCGGCTCTGGGTGAAGATGATCGCGACGATCTGGCTGAACAGGATAAGCACATAGAACGGAATCAGGACGAACTTCGATGTGGGCGGGTTGTCTTCACGCATCGTCGCTGAGACCGCCGAGATAATCCGCGCGATTGTCAGCGGGACGACCATGATGAGGTAAGCGGCCACGAAGATGGAGTTGCCCATCGTGGAGGCAATACGCACCTGGACGTTGCCCAGCCACGGCAGCGGGTCATAGCCGAGATTTTGGAGAACGCCGTACAGTGTGACCGGTATACTGGTGATGATGGCAACAGTGATGAAACGCTCGATTTGCTCGCGCTGCCGCAGGCCTTCAAGCATCAGGAAAAAGATGACGATGTAACTGAATGTCGAGTAGGTTCCCTGAAGCCGTTGGTATGAGCCGAAGATGGAAACACGCGGCATGACCGAGAAAGCGGTGGAGATAATGTACGCCAGCATGAGGCAGAGCGTCGGCACGACGAGAGGCGTCTGTACGGTGAGACGCCGCAGCCAATTCATCCAGCTCTCGCCTTCCGGACGCTGGAAACCGCTGTCCAGCACCTTGACGAGCCAGGCGGTAGCCATGACCAGGGCGATGGAGCGTAGCAGCGTCAGTTTGTCAGGCTCGAAGGTGCGGCTGGAGTAAACGTTGAAGAAGAGTGGAATGGTCAAGACGGCAAGAAGCCAGCCAGCCTCGATAATCCGGCTTGCGTAGAGACTAATGCGCGTGTTCATAGGCGGAAATTATACTCGCGTGGCAATATTAGGCACAATCTTGTACGGCGGGCCGTCCCTTCTGCCAGGGTTGGGCCGTCCATATTATAGAGGGATTTTTGTCTCGTCTACCAGGAATCGCGTGGCATCCCGGTTGCCGACCGGCGTCACTACTTAAGGGGAGAGACCAATGAATGGATCGCGGCGGCTCATTATTATAGTCTGCTTGACACTGGCAGCCATCCTTGCGGCCGGCGGTAGCCTCGCAGTCGCCGAGGCTGCCGCGCGCCGAACGGACGACCCGGCGCAGGCTAGTGAGAGCGGCAACGCGCGGGGGGAGTCTGGCGTTATGGCGGTCGTGCCCATGACCACGGCCACTTCGACACCTACGCCTGTCCCAGCCCCGCGAATCACCCGTTTCTATCTCAGCGCGCGGCCCGACGGGGCGACGACGACGACGTTTCCGTCCGGAACGGGCGTTGTCTATGTGAACTACGAGTACGAGTTCTATGATGCATATACCGTGACGGTTGAGCTGCGGGACGTGGATGGTGGCGTGTTCTTCCATTCTGAGCGCCGCGAAAAGGACACCGGCGCGACGACGCTGGCTGTCACTACGCAAGATGCCTTCGACACGTATCATACGCGAGCCGCGGGCGACGCCACAGTCATGGATGAGCAGCTGGACCTGGCGCTCGCGGCGCCTTCCCAGGGCCTCCTGACGGGGTATGTCTACGGTGCGCTGGCAGCCGCGAGTGACCTGAGCGTGCTACTCCAGCAGGTCGAGCGCTATACCCCGCCGGCGGCCATACCCACCCTGGCGACGGCCGTCGGGGCGCTGAACGAGGCCCAGGCGGAGGGCGTCGCTGCCGTCACGCCGGGGACAAGTTTTGCCGCGGCGCAAGCGCACGTTCGCGCCATGAGCGCGGCTGTTGCAGTCATGCAGCCGGCGCTGGCAGCGACGCGGGAGGCAGGCCGCGACCCGTCGGTGGACAGTCTGCCCGGGTCTGAGCTAGAGCCGAACCTGGCATCGATCCGAATTGGACCCTATCCGGTCGAGAGCATCGACTGGACCGTCCTGAATCCGCCGGTGTACCAGCACCTCGCCGCGCCGCTGCGAGCGGACCTGCCGGATCGGCGTAGCGTCTTGCTGCTGACCAACCTTGATAACTCGGCTGCTCGCCTCCTCATCCGCTACTACGCGGCCGGGACCCTCAACCTGCTCAGCACCCAGACGGTGACTCTCGCGCCGCGCGAGGCCACCACAATCGTCATGGGTCAGGGAGCCTCGATGCCGGCCGGGTCAAATGGGTATGCGCTGGTGACCGGCGACCGCCCCTTCTCCGTCGCGGTGCACACCCAGACGTTGCCGACCGCCACGCCGACGGCGACGAGGGCGACGCCGACGCCCACGGCGACCGGGCCGACGATGACTCTGACACCCACGCCTACCGGTCCCACGCCTACAGCGACGGCGACCATCTGCCCCCAGGCGACGCCGGAAGGCTTCGCCGTTGAGCCTGTCACATCGCCCACCAACCTGATGACACAGACAATCACGGTGCGGATTGGGAATGGTGACGCTGTGACGGTGACGACGCAGGCCGGGACGTTCGTCGCGACGGGCGATTTTGGCTACACCAGCAACCCCGCGCGGGTGACGGTGGGCCTCGCGCCAAACACAACCAACTTCCTCACCGTGCAGGCCCACGTGCGGCAAACAAGCAACGCCGGCTGCCCGTACGGCGGCTACACTCTGTCGACGACGACCGACCGCACCGGCGCGCCGCTAGTCATCATCCAGCAGGGCGGCGTGACTTCGACGACGACGCCTACCTCCGCGCCGTCTTCGGTGACCGCGACTCCGACAGAGACGGCAACCGCTCCAGTCATACCGACCTCGACCTCAACGCCGACACCGACGCTGACGCCAACGCCGACGCCTGTAACCGTCGCCATCGTCCCATCGCCCGACGCCGTTGGGTATGTCACGAGCATGTACAAGACGAGCAACATGTTCGATCAGGGCGGCATTTGGGCGGGCATGGACACACGGCCGGCGACGCCCATCATTCTCGATGGCGCGGTGCAGTTCGATCTGGGCGCATTGCCCGCTGACGCGAAGATCGTTTCTGCGCAGATGGTGCTGATGGGGATGAGCCGCGTCTACTTCGATCCGGGGACGGGAGGCACGTGGCGGCTGAATCTCCTGGACAGCAGCGTCGACATGAACTGGACTCAGCTAAACTACTACCAGATTCATAACGCCGGTGTCAGGGCCACGTCGCCAACAGTGCTGACAGGCAACGACCTGATTGTGGGCGAGACTAACACCTTCGACCTGACCACGGCCGCGGGGGCGCTGCAGGAACGGCTGCGCACGACGCACCTCGCCTCCTTCCGCATCAACCTCGACTCGTCCTACGGGATCGGCCGCACGATCTTTGGCTGGACGCCGCAGCCGGCGCTCAGGATTACCTACACGCGCTAGACGAAGTGCCAGGACATAGACCGAGGGGGCCAGATGACCGTCTGGCCCCCTCGCGCGTTTCTATGAGGTGTAACGCGGCGGCGCCGGGCTAGCCCTTGACACCACCGGATGTGAGACCACCGACCATGTAGCGCTGCAAAGCGAAGAATACCACGACGATCGGAACGGAGACGATGACGCTCATCGCCGCAAACTCGGACCACGGCGTGTTCGAGGCGTACTGCCCCTGCATGCCGTAGAGAGCCATCGCCAGCGTGAACCAGTCTGGATTCGAGATGAACTGCCAGGAAAGAACGAACTCCGTCCACCCGGCCATGAACCCGAATAGGGCCGTGACCGCGAGGCCCGGCAACGCCAGCGGGAGCATGATCCGGAAGAAGGTCTGGTTCAGCGTCGCTCCGTCTACGGCCGCGGCTTCTTCGATATCCTTCGGGATCGTGTCGACGAAGCCCTTCATGTTCCAGATGGCGAAGGGTAAGGCGCCGGACACCATGGCGATTCCGACGCCGACAATGGAGTTGCGAAGCTGCGGTCCCAGGAGGATGTTGAGCATGACGAACAGAGCCGCCACAGTCGCGACACTCGGCAGCATCAGCACAAGGATGAAGAACAGCATGCCCGTCTGCCGTCCGGGGAACCGGAAGCGCGAGAACGCATAAGCGGCGGTTGTGCCAACGAGCACCGTCAGGATGGACACACCGACTGCCAGCATCGTGCTATTGGCGGCAAGGCGGCCGAAGCTGACCGGGTTCGGCGTCGGCTGCTGGAACACCTTGATGTAGGCATCAAAGGAAATACTGGGTGGGAATAGAGTTGTCGGCCGCGCGATATTGCGCGGGTCCAACGACATGCCGATGATCCATAGCACCGGGAATATGACGAACACCAGGATGATCAGCGCCAGGACCTGGGAGAAGATCTGGTTCGACAGCTTCATCGGCTTTTCGGCTTCTTTGACAGCCATGATGCTCTCCTATTCGCTGATCGCCTCGGTGGCGCGAGAGTACCGGTTGGTGATGAGCGTGATGATCGCCAGCACGACGAAGACGATGTAGGCGAAGGACGCCGCCATACCATACGGACGCGCGCTGCCCACGCCTGGGATATTGACCGTTGTCTCGTTCACGAGGCGGTAGGCCTGGGTCACGAGGATCTCAGTCTGGTGAAGTGGACCGCCGTTGGAAACGAAGTAGATGACGTTGAAGGCGTTGAACGTCCAGGTCATGCCGATGATGATCGCAGGAACCATAGCAGGGCGGAGGAGCGGCACGGTAACCGACCAGAACTTGTCCCACCAGTTGGCCCCGTCGACGGCTGCCGCCTCATACAGGTCCGCGGGAATACTGGCGAGACCACCTGTCGCGATAGCCATCATGAACGGCCAACCGAGCCAGACGTTGGTGATAAGCACCGCGTAGAACGACAGGGGGAACAGCGTGCCAAAACCGTAGGTGGTCGTTACATCAGAGACGGCGCGGCCAGAGGTAATGATTGGCAAGACCACCATGAAGAAGAGCTCGAGCAGAATGAACCAGACGATTAGGAACTTCCACCAGCGCGCACGCACCCACGCGAAGAAGAAGGGGACGATGAGGAGGATGAAGAACATGAACATCCAGAAGTAGGCGTCAACCCCTTGCGGAACGCGGACGTACGGGGGAATCCATGGGAAGGGCGGGTCGATCTGCAGCAGCCAACGAACCGGCGGGATTCCGAAGTATCCCAGGATCAGGTTGATGGCGCCGGTCTGGTCATCGAACATGTTGCGCCAGATCATGCCGGAGACGAGGGCAGGCATGGCCCACGGGATAACGTAGAGAGAGCGGTAGAAGCCGCGGAACTTGAAGCCTCTCTGATTCAGCATGATCGCGATGACAACGCCAAGCGTGACGTGGAAAACCAGGTTGACGAAGGTCCAGACCATGTTGAACAGGAGAATGCGCCAGAAGTCGAAGCCGCTCAGGACGCTGCCCAGACCGCCCGTGAGGATGTCGACATAGTTCCTCAAGCCGATCATGGTCGGCGAGTTGTATTCTTCGGCAGTGGCGCCACCCTGGAAGGCGCCGACCATCTGCATAATGAGGCTGTCGGTACGAAGATTGATATTGCTATAGTTGGTGAAGGACATCCAGAACTGGTAAATCAGGGGAAAGACGGTGATGATAAGCATGATGATGGCCGCCGGCAAAATGTACAGATATGCCGTGCTCACCATCCGCCTAGAGCGCTCTTGGGCCAGCTTGTTGGGCTGTGGGGCGGCGCTTGTGCGCGGTAGCGTGCCTGATGCCATGTCCAACGCTCCTTGTAGGGACGATCGCCGTGATCGTCGCGACGGGTCAGGCAGAGAGCTAGTGCAACCACTGTGGGTCGGGTTGCGCTAGTATGCCTGGGCGGCGGCGTCTCCACCGCCGCCCAAGACTCGAATCGGGCTTACTTCTTGTTGGCGGCGTTAATCTGCGCGCACGCCGTCTTCACGGCCTCCTCAGGGCTGGCCTTGCCTTCCACAACCTTGGTAATCATGTCGGAAGCGGGGGTCCACACGGCGCCCATTTCCGGCTCATTCGGGAAGTAGGTGGTGCTCAGGGTCTGGTTGATGAAGCCCTTGAGGATCGGGTCGCTGATGTTGACGTTCGGGTTCGAGGGAATGTGCCCGATCTTGGAGAACGTCTCCTGCTGCGCCGGCTGGCTCAAGAAGTTCATGAAGGCGAGGCTGGTGGCCTTCGCGTCGCCCTTGGAGTTGGTGCTCAGGAAGAGGTTCTTCGTGCCGAGGAACGGCGCGAACTTGCCGCTAGCGGGCATCATCACGATAGGTGCATTAACACCAAGCTTGGCCTGTGTGATCGCCTTCTCATAGTCGCCCACGGCCCACGGGCCGTTGAAGACCATGCCCACGCGGCCGTCCTTGAAGGCAGCGTCGAGCTTGCCGCCGTCAGCGTCGGCGATGACCTTGGGCGTCTTGGAGGCGGTCTGCATCCACTTCAGAGCGTCTGCCGCGCCGGTGCCCTGGTCGAGAATACACTTACCCTGGGCGTCGAACAGCTTGGCGCCTTCACCGAAGAAGAAGCCGGCCGCCTGGTAGAAGCCGGTGTTCAGGCCGAGACCGACGTCGGTAGCGATCTTCAAAATGTCGTCGGAGTTGGTCGGCAGGGTCTTGACCTTGTCGGTGTTGATGAACAGCGCCATCGCCTCAGTCGACTCGGGGAAGGCGTACACCTTGCCCTGGAAGCTATTGGCGGTGACCGCTTCCTTGCTGACGTTGTTGAGGCCAGCGGCCTGGGCGGAGTCGTCCAGGGAGGCAATCAGCTTCGCCTGGGCCAGCTCGCCGATCCAGTCCTTGGGGCCGATGAGCAGGTCAGGGCCGCCGCCCGTCGAGGCCTCGGTCGTGTACTTGTTCTTGAGCTGGTCGAAGGGAACGGTCAGGATTTGCACCTGGGCGCCGGGGTTGGCGGCCTCAAACTGCTTGGCGACGGCGGCCAGCGTGTCGGCTTCCGTGCCGGTCCAGCCGGACCACAGCTTGATGGGCACACCCTTGACCGCGGGCGCAGCGCCACCAGCGGCCGGCGCCGTTGTCGCGGCTGGCTTCGCGGCAGCCGCTGCCGTTGGAGCAGCCGCCTTGGGGGCTTCGGTGGGCGCCGCCGCCTTCGCTGCTGGAGCGGCTGTTGGGGCGGCCGGTTGAGCCGCGGCCGGCGCCGTCGTGGGCGCGGCCGCTGGGGCCGACGAGGACCCCGCGCCACCGCACGCCGCGACGAGTAGGCCGATAATCAGGACGCTGAGGATAAGCAGAAGTTTCTTACTCATAGTTAGGTCTCCTCCATTGGAAATGGTTTAACGGATGCGCTTCTACGATGAAGCACATGCACACGCAATTGGGGAAGCGAAGGCATCGAGGCCCGTGTGCTGCGTCTATTGTCGGCAGCGAGGGCTAGCTCGCCCCGGGCCTATTATGCGATACATTGAACGGCTTGGCAAGTCAAATTGAAAGCGGGCGCCAGGCAATACCCTGGCGCCCGCTTAGCATACGAATGGACAAACCAAAAACAAACTCTTGACCGTTGGCCTTAGGCGGAGCTAGGCCGCGAAGCGCGGCGCCGCCAGCTGTAGATCAGCCAGGCGACGATGGTCAGCGCTATCAAGAGCATCAGGGCGAACAGGAACGGCAGAAGTATCGCGCCAAAAGAGACAATCGTGGCAGTGATGTCCTCGGCGGTGCTGACGACGGGATTGCCGACCCCAGCGGTTGACGCCGTGACGATGGGGCGGAAACCGGCCTTGGCCGCGTGGACGGTTCCCGTGATGACAAGGCCGCAAATAACAGCCAGAACAGGGCTCATGTCATGGACGGCGCCGGTCGTCGCCGCGAACAGGATGGCCCCTGCGGCGGGGCGGACGAACGTGCCGACCAGGTCGTTCATGTGGTCGACGCCGGGAATCTTGTCGGCGAAGAATTCAATTCCGGCCAGGATAATGAGCGCACCGATAACCCACGGGCTGGTCAGCACGTCGTATGGCGGCTCGAGCACGAGCCAGTCCGTGAAGCGAGCGACCAGGGCAACAATGAGCAAAGGGATATAGGCATTCAAGCCAGTCGCCGCCGACAGGCCAAAGGCCGTGGCGATGCTGGCGAGGGACTGGATCATGTCTCCTCCTTCAGGCGTGTAGCAGGGCCGCTCGCGGACGCAACGCGGGCTTACTCATATGTACGTTGACGGGCTTGCTAAAGTTCCAACAATCGAGCTCGCGCTGCGTCACAGAACTCGCCTTGCCCTACTGGGCACGGCTAACGGGTGCGCGCTCTTCGATGGGGAGCGACCAGGCGCCGTCCCGCTGGAAGAACTCCAGGAAGTTCCCATCTGGATCGGCCACGTAGAGCTGGATCGGTCCGTCACCGCGCGGCATCGGCCCGCCGAGGATGGTTGCGCCCTGCTCGCGAAGGTAACGCTCGGTCGCCTGAATATCGTCGACTTCGAGGCCGAGGTGATGCACCATGCCGACCTTCGCGCCGGCGCCACCATCACCGAAGCCGGCGCGAGTCGTGGTATCGGCTTCGCGGATGAGATGGATCTCGAACCCGTCACCGCGAAACCAGCAGCCGCCGAAGGTGAAATTGGCCGGGCGCGGTATTTCTTCCAGGCCAAGCACTTCGCCGTAGAACCAGCGAGCCTTGTCCAGGTCGCTTACAATGAGTGCGCTGTGGTCGAGCTTCTGGATGTGCATAGGTAGGCTCCATTATCGTGAGACGCTTTGGTATCCCAATTATAGCCCAGGTGGTTGCCGACTCTGGCTGAGGGTGGTATAATCCCTCTGTCAAACATCTGCGTAACCTCTCTTTTGACACACTTCCCTGTCCCAAAGGAGGGACACATGGCCCGCAACAAAATTACAATTATTGGCGCCGGGAACGTTGGCGCTAGTGCTGCGCTCTGGCTGGCGGGGATGAATATCGGCGATATCGTCCTGAAGGATATTCCTCAGACCGGTAACATGCCTGCCGGTAAGGCGCTCGACCTTCTCCAGGCCGGGCCGATCATGGGCTACGATGCTCGCATCACTGGCACGACTGAGTACGGCCCGACCGAAGGATCGGATGTCATCATCTTCACCGGCGGCTTCCCCCGCAAGCCGGGCATGAGCCGCGAGGATCTCGTCGCCAAGAACGAAGAAGTCGTCGTTGGCGCAATTAGCGAGATCAAGCAGTCGTCGCCTAACGCGATCGTCATCATGGTGACGAACCCGCTGGATACGATGGCGTATGTCGCGTACAAGACCAGCGGCTTCCCGCGCAACCGCGTGCTCGGCCAGGCCGGCGTTCTCGATAGCGCTCGCTTCCGCACTTTCATCGCCCAGGAGCTGAATGTGTCGGTCAGCAGCGTGCAGGCGTTCACGATTGGCGGCCACGGCGACGAGATGGTTCCGCTGGTGCGCTCGGCCAGCGTCGGCGGTGTTCCCTTGACGGAGCTGCTGTCGAAGGAAAGAATTGATGCCATCGTGGACCGCACGCGGAAGGGCGGCGGCGAGATCGTGCAGTTGCTCGGCACCAGCGCCTACTACGCGCCGGGCGCCGCGTGCGCGATGATGGCCGAGGCGATTCTGAAGGACACCAAGCTCATCGTTCCGGCGGCCTCCTATCTCGATGGGGAGTATGGCCAGAAGGACATGTTCTTCGGCGTCATGTGCAAGCTCGGACGCAACGGCATCGAGGAAATCCTCGAGCCGGAGCTGGACGACGAGGAGACGGCAGGCATCGCCAAGTCGGTCGAGCTCATCCGTGGCACGATGAGCGCGCTGGTGCAGGTCAAGCCCGGCTGATAGCTGTCAAGCACGCCGCCGACGCTGTGCTCGGCGTGATATGGTGTCGCGGCGGCTAGACGATCACGTGCCTAGACCGATGGTGGAAATGTTGCAGCCGCGGGTTGTCCTGCTACGGACGCCCGCGGCTTCTCTTTGCCTTCGTCTGGGCTAGAATTTGGGTATGTTGGAACCTTTGACTGTCTCGACCATGGACAGCGTGCGGCTCAAGAGCGACATTGTCGCCCACGCCCGGTCGCTCGGCTTCGACGTGGTGCGCGTCACGACCGCCCAGCCGTTCCCTGAGACCCAGCGGATCCTGGAGGAGCGTATCGACGCCGGGCTGATGGATGGCCTGACGTGGTTTACGCGCGAGCGGGCAGCCGTGGCCGGCGACCCGCATTTCCTGCTGCCTCAGGCGCGCTCCATCGTCTGCGTCGGGATGAGTTACCTGTGCGACGGAGAGGCCGATGCCAGCCGGCCCGGCCATCCGGCCGGCCGCATTGCCCGCTATGCCTGGGGCCTCGACTACCACACCGTGTTCAAGCACCGCCTGCGCGACCTGCACCGATTCGTGGAGGAGCGCGTCGGGGCGCCGGCCGAGGCGCGCGCCCTGGTCGACACGGCCCGCTTTACGGACCGCGCTGCGGCCGAGCGGGCAGGTCTCGGGTGGTACGGCAAGAACACCAACATCCTGACGCACGAGCATGGCTCGTGGGTGCTGCTCGGCGAGCTGTTGCTGGATGTGGCGCTGCCGCCGGATGCCCCGCTCAAGACTCACTGCGGCACGTGCACGCGTTGCCTGCCTGCCTGCCCGACCGGCGCGCTCATCGGCCCGGGCGTTCTCGACAATGGACGCTGCATCTCCTACCTCACCATCGAACTGCGCGGCCCCATCCCCCGCGACTTGCGCCCGTTGATAGGGAATTGGATCTTTGGCTGCGACCTGTGCCAGGATGTGTGTCCCGTCAATCGCCGGCGCGTTCCAGCCAATCATCCGGAGTTTTTGCCGCGTCCGCATGTCGGCTCAAGCCCGCCGCTTATTCCATTGCTGCGCATGACCGAGGAGGAATTCCGCGAGCGCTTCCGGGGCAGCCCGATTCGCCGCGCAAAGTGGGCCGGGCTGCGGCGCAACGTCTGCGTGGCGCTGGGAAACAGCGGCGATCCGTCAGCGGTGCCGCCGCTCGTAGAGGCTTTGAATGGCGAGCCGGCGCTGGTGCGAGGACACGCGGCGTGGGCGCTGGGGCGACTGGGTGGAGATGAGGCGCGTGCGGCGCTCATTTCGCGGGCTGATATGGAGGAAGACGCCTGGGTGAGAGAGGAGATCGCCCTGGCGCTGGCGGAGGTCGGCGGCGATCAAGCTTCGTAGAGTATTATCGAGTATCAGATAGAACTATCACGCTTCTTTGCGACGTCCCGGTGAGACCAACTGAGGGAGCCGCTGCCCTTTCTCCGAGCCTTCGATGAGCGCATCGAGCCGCTTCTGCCGCGTTTCCTCTTTCTTCGCGCTCATCACCCACCACGTCGCCGTGCGCCGATAGCTCGCTGCCTGCGACTGAAAGAAGTCCCACGCTTGCGTGTTGGCCCCAAACTGGGCCTTGAGGCCTGGGTCGAAGCCGACATTCTGCTGCTCGGAAGAGTAGCGATTGGTCTTGCTCGGGTCGCGCGCCTCGAATGCTGCCAGGCCGGCCGGCCGCACTCGGCCCATCTCAATCAACTCGCCAATGCGCTTGATGTTGACGGCGCTCCAGATGCTCGTTCGCTTGCGCGGTGTAAACCTTATCGTGTAGCTCGACTCATCGACGTTCTTGCGTACACCATCAATCCACCCGAAGCACAGCGCCTCGTCCACAGATTCCTGGTAAGTGATGCTCGGCCTGCCCGAAGCCTTGTTGTAGTAGCCAACCCATAGCTCGGCGGCGCCGTCGTGGTTCTCCGCAAGCCAGGCGCGATATGCTTCGGCGGACTCCATGAATATGATGTCCATTGTTTGAGCGTCTCCTTGGCCTTCAGTCCGAGAAGCCGTTGTAGCACGATGTCCGTAAAACTGAACGGAAAACGCGAAAGGGCTGGAGTAACCATGTCCCTTTCGCGTCTTTCGCACGTTTCGTGCTGTTCGCGGTCCAACCGCTTATCGTGGGTCGCGGACCTTCTCCCACTCGGGGCGTTTGTCTTGCTCCTGGAGGGAGCGCCGCAGCTCGGCGATCTGGTCGCGCAGCATCGCGGCCTTCTCGAACTCGAGCTCGGCGGCGGCCGCCTTCATGCTCTTCTCGAGATCCTTGATGAGCTTGTGGATCTCGGGGGCGGGCATGTCCCTGCCGATGCTGTACGGCGCCTGTTCCTCGGCCACCTGCTTGGCCCGCTCGATCTGGTCTCGGACAGCCTTGACGATCGAGCGCGGCTCGATCCCGTGCTCGGTGTTGTAAGCCACCTGAATGTCGCGGCGGCGGTTCGTCTCAGCAATCGCCCGGCGCATCGAGTCCGTCATGTTGTCGGCATACATGACGACCGTGCCGTTGACGTGGCGCGCCGCGCGGCCAATGGTTTGGATGAGAGACTGCTCCGAGCGCAGGAAGCCTTCCTTGTCGGCATCGAGAATCGCCACGAGAGAGACTTCGGGCAGATCCAGGCCCTCGCGGAGAAGGTTGATACCGACGACGACGTCGTAGATGCCCTGGCGCAGATCGCGTAGAATCTCGACGCGCTCCAGTGTGTGAACCTCGGAATGCAGGTAATGCACCTTGATGCCCATCTCAGCCAGGTAGTCCGCCAGGTCCTCGGCCATTCGCTTGGTCAGCGTCGTCACCAACGTCCGCTCGCCCCGCTCGATGCGGCGTCGAATCTCGCCAATCAGGTCGTCGACCTGGCCCTTGGTCGGCTTGATGACAACTTCGGGGTCGATCAGGCCCGTCGGGCGGATGATTTGCTCGACGACCTGGCCCTCGGGCGGCCGGCTATGCTGCATCTCGTAAGGCCCCGGCGTCGCCGAGACGTAGACCACCTGGTGAATCTTGGTTTCGAACTCCTCGAAGGTCAGCGGGCGGTTATCCAGGGCCGACGGCAGACGAAAGCCGTAGTCCACGAGGGTTCCCTTTCGAGACTGGTCCCCATGATACATGCCCCGCACCTGCGGCAACGAGATATGGGACTCGTCGATGAACATGAGGTAGTCGTCGGGGAAGTAGTCGAGCAGAGTCCACGGCGCTTCGCCCGGCTGGCGGCGCGCCAGGTGGCGGGAGTAGTTCTCGATGCCCGAGCAGTAGCCCACTTCGCGCATCATCTCGAGGTCGTAGCGCGTGCGCTGGGCTAGGCGCTGGGCCTCCAGGAGCTTGTCGGCGTTCTGAAGCTCCGTCAGGCGCGAAGCCAGCTCCGCCTCGATATCGCCGATGGCTACCTGGAGCTTCTCGGCGGGTGTGATGAAGTGCTTGGCGGGGTAGATGTCGACGGCGACGTGCTGGATGAGGATTTCGCCCGTCAGCGGGTCAATCTCGGTGATGCGCTCGATCTCATCGCCCCAGAACTCGACGCGGTAGGCCGTCTCGGCGTAAGCCGGCTGAATCTCCAGGGTGTCGCCACGGACGCGGAACCGGCCACGGCGCAGCTCGAAGTCGTTGCGGTCGTAGTGGATGGACACCAGGTTGCGCAGGATCTTCTCACGATTGCGGACCTCGCCGCGCCGCAGGCTGACCACGGTCGCGCCGTAGTCTTCGGGTGAGCCAAGACCATAGATGCACGAGACCGAGGCGACGATGAGGACATCGCGGCGGCTCAGCAGGGATGACGTCGCGGACAGGCGCAGCCGGTCAATCTCCTCATTGATCTCGGCGTCCTTCTCAATGTATAGGTCCTGACGGGGAACGTACGCCTCGGGTTGGTAGTAGTCGTAGTATGAAACGAAGTATTCGACGGCGTTGTTCGGGAAGAAGTCGCGGAACTCGGCGTACAACTGCGCGGCGAGGGTCTTGTTATGCGCAAGAACGAGTGTCGGCCGCTGGAGCTGCTCGACAATCTGCGCCATCACATAGGTCTTGCCTGTTCCCGTCGCGCCTAGCAGCGTCTGATAGCGCATGCCATCGTTGAGGCCCGCGACGAGCTTCTCGATGGCCTGAGGCTGGTCGCCTGTCGGCTGGAAGTCGGACACAAGCTGGAATCGTGCCATGAGCATCTTCTCCCGGCGAGGTGCGTTAGATTCTGAAAACGGCTGTTCCGATTCAAAGTATAACCGACCCTGCAAGCGGTGAGAAGACCGCTGGGGTCGGCTATTGGGATGATTTCAGCGCGCCAAAAGTGCGATTAAGTTAGTCGTTGAAGAGGCGGTTGAACTCTGGCCGCGGCAGGAACCCAATCTCTTCCATCTCGACGACGGCGCGAAGCCCTTCGTAGAGATCGCGGCAGTCCGCGCACGTACACAAGTGGTTCCACACCCTCGGCAGCAGCCTGGACGCATCTACTCCGTGGACCTCGAGGTCTACGAATTGAGCGAGCGATTCGAATGAACTAGGACAATCCAGCTCAAGCTCTTCAGTAGCGAAGATGCGTACCAGCCATCGACTCGCGTCGGCTTGCTCCATAGGTACTATTCCCCTGACTCTCCAACCAATCTTCGCTTGTATGACGTTCACATGTTCGGGCTTCTTACGGAGGGAGCAGGTTTCCAGACCGCCCGGTTCACGGGGAGCAGGCGTCAAACTTGCCCCGGCAAGGGGTCCGGAAGAAAAACAACGGCCCCGGTGGGCCGTTGTCATGTGCCGGCGAAGACTTGCAAGACGCTGTCTTCGTTGAGGTTGTAGTCCGCGAGCCGCTGTTTGAGCTTCTTGCGCGCGTCGTGCATGATCTTGTAGATGTTGTTAGGGTTCGTACTGAGCTGTGCAGCCAAAGCCTCGACCGGCTTGCCTTCGACCAGGGATCCCACGAGAACGGCGCGCTGGCGCTCGGTCAGATCCTGCTCGATAATATGCTGGAGCGTATCCCAGACGTGGCGCTGCTGCAGCGCGGACTCCGGGTTATTGCCGCTGTTCTCCTGAGCGAACTCGAACGAGCCGCTGTCCTCGTCCTCGTCGTTCTCGGTCAGCCCTTCGAGGGACAGGTTGGCCCAGCGCCGGCGGCGAAGCTCGCTAGCGGCCAGGTTGATGACGACGCGGTAGGCCCACGTTGTGAAGCGGCTGTCGCCGCGAAAGGTATCGAGCTTGGCAAGGATGGTGAGCAGGGCTTCCTGCGCCCAGTCTTCGGCGAGCTGCTGAATCTCATCCCGGTCGAAGTGCATCAGGTCACTACGATGGCGCGACAGGTAGACGTAGACGGCGCGCAGCAGATAATCCCGCAGCTCTTCGAGAGCCTGGGTCTGCTCTGGGCCGGGGGTCTGCAACACCTCCAGCCACTCTTCGTTTGTGCGAGTTGGTACAGCGCTCATCGTCCCCTCGTCGTCAGTCGAACTGACATTATAACACACGCGTCAAGGCCAGGGCAAGCTCCTCAAGCGCAAAATATCGGCGCGAGGCTTGCCCGCGCCGATTGACAGGAACTCGCCCGAAAATCGTCAGGGGCGTCTGATGCCCGCTTGTTGTTCCAGTTCTTGTTGCTTGGCGACCTGAGCCACGCGGCCCGCTTCTACGGCGTTGTTGATATGCCCGCGCACCATGCTCTGAAGCTCTTCGCCCGATTTGGGCGTGAGCAGCAACCCTGCTCCGGCGCCGATAGCCGCCCCGATGATGAGCCCCCCGAGTAGACGCAAAACGTTACCCATGCCTCTCCCTCCCACGGAACCTACGCCTGGGCAGCGCCGCTATCGTCAAAGCTCTGCGCTCGACCCTGCACTGTCTCCTGGCTCGCGAGCCAGTCGTTGATATGCTTTAAGCCCTCGCGCACCAGGTTTTCGGCTCGCTGCTGCATCTCCGGGTCGTGTGCCTTGCCCGGATGGCCCTCCATCTCGGCCAGGGCGAGCGCAACGGCTTCCGCCATTTGCGGCTCGAAGAACTCTGCCAGGCCGACGACATTGCGCGCACTCGTCAGAGCGACGGACCTGATCGTGTCCGGCGCGGGGCCGGGCAGAGCGAGCGTCTCGCGCGCCCCTTCTCGGAGACGGGGCGAAAGCGCAATGGCGGCAACGACGCCGGCGACCCCAGCAGCAACCAAACCACCAATCACACGCCTATCCATTTGAATCCATCTCCCGCATAAGGCTTATAATGTGCGATTTCGTAGAGTATACCACGCTGTCCAGAAGCTGGCAAGAATAAATCTGGAACACTGCGTCATGAAAGTTGCACCGATTTTTCTGTGCCGCTTCACTCTTGCAGCAGCGCGCCGTGCCCAAGCGCGGCCAAATCTCGCCGCGTCAAATGCTCCCCCGCCAGAAGCCGTGGCAACACCAGGTCGACGACGTTGGTGTGTCGCGACCGGACGCAGCCCGGCGCCCCGAGGACCGGGCGCCCATCCAGGTAGGCCAGCAGGAGCAGATTGCCCGGTTCGGCTGGGACGCCGTAGCCCTCGATGCAGCCGCCCGCGCCTACAACCCCGCGGGGCGTGATGTCATTGGCATCCATGATTGACGTCTCGCCCGCGATAATGATCGCATCCACACCCTGGGCGGCAAGCCTGCCCACGGCATCCGTGACCGCGGCTTCCGTGTGCGCCACTGAGAGCAGCGCCACAACGTCGCTCCCTAGCTCCTGGACGCGGGAGCGGATAGGGCCGTCGAGCACCTCGATGGTCTTGGCGCGGCCGGCGTCGCTGCTGGTGAGGATGACCCCCACGCGCCGGCCGGGCAGGGTCTCGACGCGCACGGATGGTCCCGCCAGCGCTTCGACACGGCGCAGGCTTTCCTCCGGTACTGCATACGGGATGACCTTCGCGGTGGCGACAATCTTCTTCGGCTGGACAACCGCATTCTGAAACAGGGTCGCGATCGTCAGTCCGTCTATTTCGTTAATAGAGTTCAGGCGGTCTACGTCCAGCTTTAGCAAACCGCGTGCCTCGGCCAGGAGGTTGACGCGCCCTCCCGCGGCTGGTCCGGGGCGGACGCCATCGCCCAGGACGACGCGCGCCAGCCGGCGCGCAGCATCATCCTCGTGGACATCGCCAGGCTCAAGCTCGGCAACGTAGACGGTGTCCCCGGCCACCTCCCGTAGCGCAGCCAGATCCGCCTCGCGCACGACAAACCCTTTGCGAAAGGCGCGTCGGCCTTCGGCATCGGTGTGGTTATGGGCGAGAATCTTCCCCGCGGCTTCCTCAATGGGAACAGGGCCGAACTTCATTCGGTCGCCTCCTGCGGTTGTGTGCGCGACTCCCACTTTTCCGCGCCGGGCCGCCAGGTCCGCCCGTACTTTACGGCGATCATCTCGGCGATGATAGACGCGGCGATTTCCTCGGGCGTCCGTGCCCCCAGGTCTAGGCCGATAGGCGAATGAATGCGGCTCAGCACCTCTTCGCTCAATCCGGCCGCGCGCAGGCGGGCGAGACGCTTGGCGTGTGTCTTTGGGCTACCGATCGCGCCGATGTAGCGCGCGGGGCTGCTCAAGGCCGCGATGAGCGCCGGGTCATCCAGCTTCGAGTCGTGGGTCAGGACGGCGACGTACGTGGCGCTGTCCAGGCCCAGGGTTTGCAGCGCCTCGTCCGGCCAGTCGATGACGATACGGTCGGCGTGGGGGAAGCGCGCCTCGCTGGCGAACGCCGATCGCGCATCGACCAGGATGATTCGCATGCCCAGGACTCGCGCATACTGCGCCAGGGGAACGGCGATGTGAACGCCGCCGACGATGACTAGCTTCGGCGCGGGCGGGTAGACCTCGATGAATACGTCGGCGTCACCCTCTGGCGTGGTGAACGTGCGCGTCCCGGAGGCTTCGGCCGCGAGCATGGCACGCGCCTCGGCGTCGACGGCGGCGGCGTCCAGGGGCGATAGCGTGCCTTGTGCGTTTGTGTCGAAGATGAGCCGTTTGCCGCCTAACCCCGGCCCGCGAATGACCGTCGCAAGCGCGCAGGGCCGGTCATGTTCCAGGGCATCTTTCAACCCATCGTACAGTTCAGCCACGGCGTCTCTCCGTTTCTCACCAATCCAGCGGCTCGATGAATACTTCGATGATACCGCCGCAGGCCAGGCCCACCTCCCACGCTAGCTCGTCGGCCACGCCATAGCGCACGAGCTTGGGGCGGCGAGACTTGAGCACCTTCTGCGCTTCCTCGAACACAGCGCCTTCGACACAGCCGCCGCTGACCGACCCGACCATGTCGCCTGAGCGTGTGACGGCCATCTTCGCGCCGAGCTGACGCGGGGATGATCCCATCGCCTTCACGACGGTCGCCAGGGCGACATCCTCGCCGTTGGCGCGCCAGCGCTCGATCGTCGGTAGTACGTCACGCATCGATAGCCTCCTTGTTCACAGCATTCTGACGCCGAGCAGGCCGTGGGGTTACGCCGAGATCGCTCAGCAACACCCCGAGGTCTGCCAGGCTTTGGAGCGAATGCACGGGCAGGAAATCATCAATGTAGGGCATGGCGGCGACGATACCGCGCGTGAGGGGCTGATAGCCCGCCATGCCCAGCAAGGGATTGAGCCAGATGAGGCGGTAGCAGCTCCGCTGGAGCCGATCCATCTCGCGCTTCAGCAGAGTCACATCCCCGCGGTCCCAGCCGTCGCTGATGATGACGACAACGGCGCCGCGCCCGAGGACGCGTCGCGCCCATTTATAGTTGAAAAGGTGCAGGCTTTCGCCGATGCGCGTGCCACCCGACCAATCGTGCACGCGCTGTCCAACCTCATTTAACGCCACATCCACGTTTCGGATACGGAGCTCGTGGGTAATACGCGTCAATCGGGTGCTAAACACGAACGCTTCGACGTTGTCCATGCCCTGGTAGAGGGTATGGATGAAATGCAGCAGCAGGCGCGAGTACTGCTCCATGCTGCCGCTGATGTCGGCGATGACGACCAGTGGACGGGGCTTGAACTTTGGCTCGCGCCACGCCAATTCAACGATCTCGCCGCCGAAGCGCGTGTTCTTGCGCAGGCTGCGGCGCAGGTCCAGCCGCCGCCCCTTGCCGCTCCGCCAGCGCCGGGTTCGCCGCCGACCCACCTGGAAGCGCATGTCCTGGATGATGCGCCGCGCGAGGCCCAGCTCATCCGGCGTGAAGTCGGTGAAGTCCTTGTGGCGGATGATTTCCTCGCGGCTGGCGGTAATGATGAGGTCCGGCGCCTCGCTCTCGGTGTCTTGTCCCTGCTGCTCGTTCTCGTCGTCCGTGTCCGCGATGGCGATGGTGCGCTCGCGCTGCTGGGCTTGCTTCTCCTGGCCCGGCTTCTCGGTGGGCGGCTGACGGCGCGGTGTGTTCGTCTGGGGCAGGAGCGGGGAGAAGTTCGGTACCTGCTCGGCCAGGGCGCGTTTCCAAAACAACTCAAACGCCTGATCGAAGCGCGGGAGGTCGTCCTTGCGCGAGACCAGGATGGCGCGCGCCGTCCAGTAGAAATCGTCGCGGCTCGTGATGGGTACCTGCTCCAGCGCGGCTAGGAGGTCGAGCATCTGCGAGGTGTTGACCTGGACGCCGAGACGGCGCAGCAGGCGGCCAAAGAGCATGATGTGCCGCAACACGCCGACGCCCTGGCGGCCCGAGGCCGCGGCTTCCTCCAACAGGTCGAGCTGTCGCGCCCAACCCGCGGCTTGCTCGCCGTTCAGGGTCATGGCTACGCGCTCAGCCTCGCCCGTTCCAGCAAGGCCGGAATACCCAGGTCGCGCACTTTCTGTACGTCGTCCTGGTACTTCAGGATGACGCCCAGCGTGTCGTTCACGACCTCTGGCGTGAGGCTCGGCTGGTCGAGGGCGACCAGGGACGCGGCCCAGTCCAGGGTCTCGGCGACGCCCGGCAGCTTGTACAGGTCGAAGGTGCGCAGGGTATGGATGAATGCCGTAATCTGCCGCGCCAGGGTGGCCGAGACGGCGGGGACCTTCGACTCGACGATCTGAAGCTCCTTGGCCTGCGACGGGTAGTCGATCCAGTAGTACAGGCAGCGCCGCTTGAGCGCGTCGTGAATCTCGCGCGTGCGGTTCGACGTCAGGATCACGACCGGTGGCTTGGGCGCGCGCACGGTGCCGAGCTCAGGAATAGTGATCTGGAAGTCGGAGAGCATCTCCAGAAGGAAGGCCTCGAACTCCTCGTCGGCGCGGTCGAGCTCGTCCACAAGCAATACGGGCGGCCGCTCGGACTCATAGTTGATGGCTTGCAGCAAGGGACGGCGGATCAGGAAGTCGGGGCTGAAGACCTCGCGCAGCGCGGCCCCCTGGTCTCGGATGCCCGAGGCTTCCAGAAGTCGGATTTCTAGGAGCTGCCGCGTGTAGTTCCACTCATAAACGGCGCTGTGAACGTCGAGACCCTCGTAGCACTGCAGGCGAATCAGACGAGTGTCCAGCAGATCGGCCAGGACTTTGGCGACTTCGGTCTTGCCGACGCCCGCCTCACCTTCGAGGAACAGCGGGCGGCCCAGGCGGAGAGCAAGAAAGACGGCGGTAGCGAGGCCCCGCTCCGCGACGTACGAGCGGACCTTGAACTCGGTCAATACATCGTCGATGGACGAAATTGTCGCCGGCCCATTCAGGCTTTGCACAGGTGTTTCCATATCGCCAATAAGCTCACTTTGTGGAGGTCCAAATACGGGCCGAAGCGGCAGCGCAAGTCTGCCGCTCGGCGGATCGTCAGTTGGTAAATTATACGGGAATACGAGAGGTGGTGACAACAACCTCTAGGCGTAGGTCGCCAGGGGACGCCGACCCAGGATGCGGTTCGCCGCGTCCAGGTCGCCCGCCATTGCCAGGACCGCGTGGCCATCGGCGAGATACTGCCCGATCGCGGATGTCGTCGCGGCGTCTTCGTCGTGGCCGAGCAAGGCGGTGAAGAAATCGTGGCTGTTGTCGTGCTGGGACTCATTAAACTTGGCGGCCGGGCCGCTCAGGCTGACCGAGCCTACGCCAGGGACGTCGTAGTGCGCGTCTGTGCCGAGAATCTGCATGACCGCGGCGACTTCTGGAGCAGGGGCCAGGCCGGCCAGCTTCTTCTCGTCACCCGAGATCGGCTGTCCGACGATGAAGCTGATGTCGTGCAGCCCCGCGCGCTTGAGTTCTTGCACCGTGTGGACGATATTCGTATCCAGGGGCATGACGGCGAGAAGGGTGTTCGCCATGTTTCCTCCTGAGGCAAGAGTGAGGTAGCGAGAGCAAGGCGGCGCACCGCCGCTCAGTCTCTCGCGCAAATGATCTTCAACTGTCATCTGAGCGAAGCGAAGCATCTGGGCCGCAGTCCAGACCTCTCGCTTCGCTCGGGGTGGCACCTACCGTGTCATGCTGAGGGCGACAGCCGAATTACCGGCTGGCTGCTGCGTTGATAGCGCGCTCGACGAACACCGGCGTGATCGCGCGGCGATACTCCGACGATGCCTGGATGTCGCCCATCCAGTCGTCGATTTCCGCGCCTGCCGCGCCTGCCGCCGCGGCCGCGTCGCCAAGACTCTTGCCGGCGAGGGCGTTCTCGACGCCAGGCAGACGGCGTGGCGTCGGCGTCGCGCCGCCGATGGCGACGCGGGCGCGGCTGATGCTCCCGCCGCTCACGTCCAGGGCGGCACAGGCGCCGAGCATGGCGTAGCCGGACGCCGGGTGGGCGTACTTGACGTAGGCGGACTTGGGCGCGGCCGGCACAAACACGCCGGTCAAGACTTCGTCGGGCGCCAGGGACGTCGTCATCAGGTCGAGGAAGAAGTCGGCGGCCGGAATGCGGCGCTGGCCGCCCGGCCCCTGGGCGACGATCTCGGCGTCGAGGGCGAGGAGAACGGTGGGTAGATCGCTGGCCGGGTCGGCGTGGGCGATGTTGCCGCCGATAGTGCCGCGGTTGCGCACCTGTTGGTCGCCGACGTGGCCGGCGGCATCGGCGACAGCCGGCGCGAGACGATTGACGGCGTCGGACTTGGCGATTCGGTCGTGCGTGGCGAGCGCGCCGATCATTACGCCGCCGTTCTCCTCAGAGATGCCCTTAAGCGCCTCGATGCGGCCGATGTCGATGAGGGCGGCAGGCGTCGCCAGGCGGAGCTTCATGAGCGGGAGAAGGCTGTGCCCGCCCGCGATAATCTTGGCGTCGGGCGTCTGACCGAGTAGCGTGATGGCCTCGCCGACCGAGCCGGCGCGATAGTAGTCGAACTTGGCGGGATACATGGCTAAGCTCCTTAGGCCTGGCTGTGAATAGCCTGGTAGACTTTCTGAGCCGTGATGGGCATGTCGATGTGTGTCACGCCGAACGGCTTGAGGGCATCCACGACGGCGTTGGCGACGGCCGCGGGGGCGGCGATCGCGCCGATCTCGCCGACGCCCTTGACGCCGAGGGGATTCTGAGGCGCCGGTGTGATGGTCTGGTCGGTCTCGATCATGGGCAGGAAGGCGGCTTTGGGCACCGCGTAGTCCAGCATGGTCCCGGTCAGGAGCTGGCCGTCATCGCTGTAGACCGCTCCCTCCCAGAGTGCCTGACCGATACCCTGCGCCACGCCGCCGTGGATCTGACCGTCAACGATGAGCGGGTTGATGAGGTTGCCGACGTCGTCCACGGCGAGATACCGCAGGACATCGACGGCGCCGGTGCTGGCATCAACCTCGACAATCGCGACGTGGGTGCAGAAGGGGAAGGTGAAGTTGGTCGGGTCGAAGAAGGTGGTCGCTTCCAGGCCCGGCTCCAGGTCGGGTGGATACTGGTGCGCCAGGTGGGCCATCAGCGCGACCTCGCCGAACGTCTTGACGCGCCCGGGCGCGCCCTTGACGTACGCCTTGCCGTCGGCGTATTCCATGTCTTCAGGGTTTGCTTCCAGGAGGTGAGCGGCGATGCGCTTGATCTTGTCCTGGAGCTTCTGAACGCTGACGGCGATCGCGCTCCCGCCGACCGCTCCCGAGCGGCTGCCGTAGGTTCCCCAGCCGAACGGGGATTGAGCCGTGTCACCGTGCTGGATGGCGATGTCTTCGATCGGAATCCCCAACCCGTCGGCCACAATCTGCGCGAAGGTCGTCTCGTGCCCCTGGCCGTGGCTGTGAGAGCCGGTCTGGACCGTCACCTTGCCGGTAGGATGCACGCGCACGATGGCGCTTTCCCACTGACCCGCCTGGGCGCCGAGCGAGCCGACGACCGAAGAGGGCGCGAGGCCGCACGCCTCGATGGCCGAGGAGAAGCCGATGCCGATATAGCGGCCCTGCTGGCGCGCCTGTTCCTGCTCGCGGCGCAGGTCCGCGTAGTTCAACCGCTCGAGCGCGCGATTCAGCGCCGCCTCATAGTTCCCGCTATCGTAGACCAGGGCGACCTGCGTCTGGAATGGGAACTGGTCGGGCTGGACGAAGTTGATGCGCCGTAGCTCGGCCGGGTCCATCCCCATCTCCGCCGCGCCGACGTCCACCAGGCGCTCGACGACGAAGGTCGCCTCGGGGCGCCCGGCGCCGCGGTAGGCATCCACCGGTACTGTGTTCGTGAACACGCCTGTGACGTGGCAGTAGATCGCCGGAATGGGGTATTGGCCCGACATGAGCGTGCCGTAGAGGTAGGTCGGCACGGCCGGTGCGAACAGCGTGAGATAGGCTCCCAGGTTCGCGATCGTGTTGATGCGGAAGCCGAGGATCTTGCCATTCGCGTCGAACGCCATCTCGGCGTCGGTAACGTGGTCGCGGCCGTGCATGTCGGTCATGTTGGCTTCGCGCCGCGTCGCGGTCCACTTGATGGGCCGGCCCAGCTTCATGGCGGCCCAGGTAACGACGATTTCGTCGGAGTAGATGAAGATCTTGGAGCCGAAGCCGCCGCCTACATCAGGCGCGACGACGCGGAACTTCTGCTCCGCGAGACCCAGGACAAAGGCCCCGATGATGAGGCGATGGATGTGCGGGTTCTGCGAGGTCACCCACAGCGTGACTTCGCCCGTTGGGCCAGGGCTTGCGACGCAGGACCGCGGCTCCATGGCGTGGGGGATGAGGCGGTTGTTGATAAGGTGAAGTCGCGCGACCTTGTGGGCGCCCGCAAACGCGGCGTCTGTCTGCGCCTTGTCGCCGATGGCCCAATCAAAGGCGACGTTGCCCGGCGCCTCTTCGTGGATGGTGGGGCTGTCCATGGACTTGTCAGGCGATGCGACCACGGGCAGCGGATCATAGTCGACGTGCACGAGGTCGGCGGCGTCGTGGGCGACGTAGGGGTCCGTGGCAATGACGACCGCCACCGGGTCTCCGACGAAGTTGACGCGGTCGACGGCAATGGCAGGATGGGGAGGAATCTTCAGGTCGGGCAGGAGCCAGCCTGTTGGGTTGGAGCCGACACCATCGGCCTGGGTGTCCTGGCCTGTGTAGACGGCGACGACACCCGGCACGGCCTGGGCCGCGCTCGTGTCGACACTGTTGATCTTGGCGTGGGCGTAGGGGCTACGCACGAAAACGGCGTGCAACATCCCCGGGAGTTTGATATCGTCTGTGTAGGTCCCTTTGCCCTGGATGAAGCGGGGATCCTCGACACGCTTGATGCTCGAACCAATCATCTGAGTGGCCATAGAGGGTCTCCTTGAGGGGGCCTGGTTGCCATACTGCAAGGGTCGTTCTGCGACGATGCAGCCCGCAGCCGTGCGGGAGTCAGGCAGAATGGCGAACGAGAGCGACTATGCTGGCTCGGCGGCCTGTTGCTTGGCGGCGTATTGCACGGCGCGCACGATATTGTGATAACCGGTGCAACGGCAGATGTTGCCCTCCAACCCTTCGCGAATCTCTTCCTCGGTCGGATTCGGGTTGCGCTGGAGCAGGTCTACCGCCGACATGATCATGCCAGGCGTGCAGAAGCCGCACTGCAGACCGTGCATCTCCCAGAAGCCTTCCTGGAGCGGATGCAGCTTGCCATCTTTGGCCAGACCCTCAATAGTGGTGACCGACGCGCCATCGGCCTGGACCGCCAGTATGGTACACGACTTTACCGACTCGCCGTTGACGAGGACGGTACACGCGCCGCACTGGCTCGTGTCGCACCCGACGTGCGTCCCGGTCAGACCCAGGACGTCACGCAGGTAGTGGACGAGCAGCAGGCGCGGCTCGACCTCGCTCGTGTACTGCTTGCCGTTCACAGACAGGGTGATAGGTATCACAGGCAATCTCCTTCGATTGATAGGGTGACCGTTGACAGGTTCGAGGCTAGTCGCGGCGCAGAATCCAGATCAGGAGAATTGTCGCTACGGCCGCGACCATCACCCACGGCCAGGGCAGGCCGGGCACGCCAGAGGGGGGCGCGTAGGGGGGTGGTGACACCGGCCGAGCAGCAGGACCGACGGCTTCGGGGATGGGTAGAGCGGCGGCGGCGCGTCGCTCGGCGAGCTGGCTATCCAGTGACTTGAAACCCTGGTTGATGATTGTCTTCGCCGCGCCTTCCATGAGGCGCTGGCTTACACCGGCGAGCTGGCCGCCCAGGGCAGCGTCGCCAACGTAGTTGACCAGCGTGATGGCTTCCTGGCCGACGAGATCGACCGTGCCGCTGGCGTTGACGAAGCCGCGCTGGCCTTTGCCGCCGATCGTCATCTTGTAGTGGGTTGGAGACTCAATATCGGACAGGCTGATGCGGCCGGAGTATTGGCCGCTCACGGCGCCAAGACCAAGCTTGAGCTGAGCCTCGTAGGTGTTATCGCCGACAGGCTCGAAGTGGTCCACGCCGGGAATGGCCTTGGCTATGGCGTTCGGGTCCATGAGCAAGGCCCACACTTCATCCTGCGGGGCGTTGAAAGTGTAGCTGCCGCTGATCTTCACGTGCGTCTCCTCAGGGAGGCAGCCCTCGGCTGCGGGGCGTACGGTCAAGTGTGTTGAATTGGATAACTGCCAAGGGAAATAACGAAGAGATTATAGTAATCAAATGCCAAATGTACAAATGGCCGTGGAGGCAAAAAAAGCGTATTGCGTACACGCATAGGTATACGCAATACGCTTAGATACGGTCGAGATTAACCGAACATGCTCTGAAGGCGCATTAGCAGTCCCATGTCGCCGGTGGCCTTGATCTGGCCGGTCATAAACGCGGTCATGGGGTTGGTCTGGCCGGTCAGGACGCCCTTCCACACCTGCGACGGCGTCTCGATGCTGGCGGTCGGGTTTTCCGCCTTGCCCTCGGTGACGGTGGCCTGCCCGTTGTGGACGCCCAGAACCCAATCACCCGGCTCGTCACCAGTGAAAGTAAACTGGATGTCAGCATTCACGTCGGCCGCGCGGTCGGCGTGGAAGACTTTGGGCATGTTGTTCATGATCTGGGCCATGGTCAGATTTTCCATTTTGCTCTCCTTGTTTCGTGAGCGGGTTTGTGTGCGGGCGACGCTAATCTATCGATGCTGCGGCGGTGACGATATCGCCGCGAAGCTCAACGATGTCCACTCCCTGCACCGGCGCCGTCTTGGCCGGCACTTCCTCCGCCGTGAAGCGGATAAGCTTGCTGAAGCGCGTCAGCACGACAAGATCGGCGCTGTCGGGCGCGCGAACGATGCCGGCCACGACCTCGCTCTTCATGATGATCTTGCCGGCCGCGCCCGGCGCTTTGTTCGCCGCAAAGCCCTCCATCGTTCGCCGCGTGCCGAGGCCATCCTCGGTGACGACAAACACCTGGTCTGGCTCGTGAATGGCGGCCAGCCCGGCGAGCGTATCGCCTGGACGGAGCTTGAGGCCGGGAGCAGCCTGGAGTGGCGCGACGCTGATGTTGAAGCGCGTGGCCATGCCGCCCCGGCTCACCATGAGCACATCGGCCGTCCCGCTGCTGAGGCACATGGCGCTGGCCGCGCCGCCAGTCTGACGCGGATCCAGAACGACGCGGCCGGGCTCAAAGCTCGAGCCGAAATAGTGGCCGCGCATGCGCTTGATGAAGCCGTTTTGGCTGCCCAACAGCACGTAGCGCTGCTGGTCTGCCTCGCTCATCGGCAGAACGGCGGCGAGCTTGTCATTCGCGTCCATGTGCGCCGCTACCAGGATATCATCGCCGCGGCTGCGAGGGTCGGACGCTTCAGGAATGTCGGCAATCGCAACACGATACACACGGCCACTCGCAGAAAGGAGAAGCAGGGCGTCGGCCTGATCGGCGATGGCCAGGAATCGCGCCTCGTCGGTATCGGCGGCACGCAGGTCAAAGATACCGATTCCACCGCGGCGCTGGCGGCTATAGCGGTTGATGGGGGTTCGCTTCGCCTGACCGGCGGCGCTAATGGTGATGAGCATCAGCGTCTCGGTCACCTGACGCGTGTCGAGGACCGAAGCGCGGCTAGAGGCGAGGTCGCGGAACGAAGGGCCTGTGTTGGAGGACGCGCTCGTCCGAGTTTCGTGAGCCGCCCGAGCGGCTTCGAGTGCGCTGCGCAGCCGCTCGTTCTCCGCCAAAAGCTCTTCAAACAAGGCTTTGGCTTCGCTCAAGTCGCTGACGTCGGCTAGACGGGCGCGCCAAGAATTCGTTGACATAGGGGGCAATCGTGCATCCTTGAACGGTTACAGGGTCAACGCTAGTATAACACACAACGCGGCAAAAACCAGAATTGCTTTGCCCTCACGCGTGGTCCGCCCGTGTGGCTTGCCGCGCTTCTTCGACGAGCCGGACCGCCATGTCACGCTCGGCCTCATCCGTGGTCACCTCACCGTCTAGCCGCGCGTCCCGCAGCCGGGCGAGAATGGCGCGGTACGTCGGTCCCGGCGGCAGGCTCATAGCGCGGAGGTCATCGCCGGTCACAGCCGGGTGGAAGCCGCGCTGGTGGGCGCGATACTCCTCGAGACGTGAGTGGACAAAGCCCTGGCTCTCGGCGACGCTCAGCAGGCAGCATGCCGCCTCAGAGAACGGCTCCAGCAAGCGCACGAGGGCGCTTGGCGGTAGGTCGGGCTGCGCTAACCGCGGCAGCAACGCCTTGAGCGTGACCAGCTCGCGCACCAGGCGGGTATCACTGCGGCTAAGCTTGAGCTTGAGGGCCAGCGCCTCGACGTCCGAAGCGTCCAGGTCGTAGGCCACCAGGGCGAGGCTGTAGGCGGGCGGGACGGGGTTGCTCAGTTGAGCGTCCGGCGCGAGAACCTGGTGCTCGGACATCGCCGCGCGTAGACACCCGCCCTCGGGCGATAGCGCCGCTAAACGAGCGTTGTCAAGCCGTTCAGCCAGGGCCGACGACCAGCGCAGGTCGGGGTGCAGGGCAGCCAGCACGCCCATTTGATCCAGTCGGCGTAGGGACCTTGACGGCACGTCGCGCGGCTCTTGCAGGATGCGGTAGATCTCGTGGCGGAGACGGTCGCCGCTCGTCCGATCGAGCAGGGGAATGGCGTCGGTAATCAGCTCGGCGGTGCGCGGCTCGATATCGAACTCGAGGCGCTGCTCCAGGCGCACGGCGCGGAGAATACGCGTTGGATCCTCGACGAAGCTGAGGCTATGTAGTACGCGCACGAGACGTCGTCGGAGATCGCTTTGGCCGCCGTAGAAGTCGAGCAACTCCCCGTAGCGATCTGGATTCAGCGCCAGGGCCATCGTGTTGATGGTGAAGTCGCGCCGATGCAGGTCGAGCTTGATCGAGCTTTCGGCGACGGTGGGCAGCGCCGTCGGCTCGGTGTAGAACTCGGTTCGCGCCGTGACGAAGTCGAGCGGCGGCTGAGCCGGGTTGGCGGGCTGCCAGTGCGCCGTCCCGAAGGCGCGGTGAAAGGTCGCGCGGCCACCGTGGGCGCGCACGAGGGCCTCGACCAGCGCGTGGGCATCGCCCTCTACAACGAGATCAATGTCGGTGGCGACACGCGGCGCGTTCAGGAGGAGGTCTCGCACAAAGCCACCCACGACGTACAGCCCGAACTCGAGACGCTCCGACATCTGGCTCGCCTGGTGAACCAGTGTCAGGGCGTCGGGCGTCAGGCGCGCCTCGAAGCGCTGCGCCAGCTCGGCGTTGGGCGAGGGCTGCGCCAGCCGGCCCGCCTGGTGGTTCAGAAGGTCGGTGCGGGTGACGATGCCGATGAGCCGCCCATCCTCCACCACTGGGACTTGCCCGATGTGGTAGTCCAGCATGACGCGCTGGAGGTGAGCGAGCGAATCCTGCGGCCGCACCTGGATCGGGCCTTTGTGCATATAGGTCGTGACTGCCGTGTTGCCGAGGCCGTGGTGAGCGGCGAGGTCCACATCGCGGCGGGTGACGACGCCGGCGACCTGCGTGTTCTCCATGACGGGGAAGCCTTCGTGGCCGAACTGGCGCATGAGGCGCGCGGCTTCTTCGACCGTTGCGGTGGCGGGAACCGTGCGTACGATCCCGCGCGACATAATGTCTGCCACCGTTGGCCCGGTCGGGGCCGTCAGCGCGAGGTGGTCGAGCAGGCGGTCGTGGAGTGCGCGGATGTCGCCGCCACGAACGAGGGCCGCGGCAGCGCGGCTGTGGCCTCCGCCGCCGAACATCTGCGCGACCTCACCGACGTCGATGGCGTCGTTCGTGCTGCGCGCCACGAGGTGAACGCGGTCCTCCATCGCCACAAGCAGGAAGATCGCCGCCGGCTCGAACAGGTCCCGCAGGCGGTGGCAGAGCGTCGAGATCTCGTCGACCGGCCGCGGGCTGGTCGCCGTGGCGATGACGACGGTGTAGGGGCCGTAGGCGTAGCTCTCCGCCGAACGCGTAAGCTGCTGCAGCAGGTCACGCTGGGCGGCGCTCAAGGGGTGATACAGGTAGGAGCGCGCCTCGTCCAGGTCCGCGCCGCGCTCCAGCAGCCAGGCGACAGCCCGAGCGTCACGGGCGGTTGTCTGGCCGTACGTCAGCGCGCCGGTGTCCTCGTAGATGCCAAGCAGGAGCAGGGTCGCTTCAACAGGCGTGACCTCGATCGCGGCGTCGGCCAGGCGCTCGATGAAGAGGGTCGCGCAGGCGCCCGTGATGTCGCCCTCGAACGTGACGCCATCGGGGACCGGGCGGTGCTGGGGGTGGTGGTCGATCAGGCGGATCGCCGTGTTCGACTTCATGCCGCGCACCTGAACCACGCCCTGGCTGTCGACGACCGTCGCTTGTTCAACGACGCGCCGAGGGAGCTGAGACCGCCGCCGAAACGGCAGCTCGTAAGCATGCGCCGCCAGGAACGCCCCCACATTGTGGTTGAACCGCTGAGGCACGACCGGGATGGCGTTGCGGTCCAGCTTCCACGCGCCGAGTTGGCTGGCAACGGCGTCGAAGTCGGCGTTCTCGTGGGTCAGTATGACGCGCATGGCGGGGCGAACGGCTAACGCCCAGCGCTGTCGGTGAGAAAGCTGAGCGCCAGGGCGTTGAAGTGATCGGCCTCTTCGTCGTGCGGTAGTAGCCGGCTGCGGTGGAACACTTCGAAGCGCGTGTCCCGCTTCAGAGTCAGAAATGGGGTCGCCTCGGTGATGGGATTGATCTTCGACTGCTCCCCCCAGGCGATGCACGTGGGCTGCTTGAGACGCGTCCACGCCTGGGCAATAGGCAGGGTCAGGTAGTTCGTCAGGAACGAGGCCGGCGCGTAGCGCGCGCCGGGCTGGTGGCCCGTGACGAAATATGCCTCGACCATCTCATCCGTGACATAGGATGGATCGTAGTACGCCTGGCTCTGGAGGAAGCCGCGCAGGCTAGGCTTCGAAGCCAACAGATTGAACAGGAACGTGCCAAGCACCGGCGCGGCGATGACGTTTCGGACGGTCGTCGTCAGGATATTCGGCTCACCGATGAGGCTCTGGATGCCGGTAGGGGTGATGAGCAGAAGGCGGCGATACAGCTCAGGGGTGTTCGCGGCGTTCTGTATGACGTACGCGGCGGCCTGCGAGCTGGCAATGATGTGCGCCGGGCCGCCCACGACCTCTCGCAAGAAGCCGTCGAGCAGGCCGGCGTAAAGCTCCGCCGTGTACAGCAGGCTCGGGCGTTCGGAGAGGCCATAGCCTAGCCAGTCGAAGGCGTAGACCTTGAAGCGCTCGCTGAGCGGCGCGACCTGGCGGCGCAGCTCGTACGATGAGGCAGCGGCATTGAAACCATGCACAAGAACGACAGGCTCGCCGCTGCCGCTCGTCTTGTAGAAGATCATCCCGTAAGGCGAATGCCAGTAGCCGGTCTTGCCCGGTACCTCGCTCATGAGCGGCCCGGCCTTAAGCTCCTGCGCGATGTTGTAGACGGTCATGCCGGCTGTGAGACCTGCCGTTAACGCCAGCCCACGTGCTATTTTGCCCATTTCCCTTTTGCTCCTGGTGAGAATGATTAGTCGGTAGCTCGGCCCATCAGGATTGCCTCTTCGAGCGAACGGCGCCGCAGGTTCGGGGTCTCCTTGAGTGCCCCAATGTCCCCCGCGCCGATCAGGAACATAGCAATCTTGAGCTCTTGCGTGATTTCTTGCGCTACGGCGACCGCGGCCTCGGCCGAGACGTCCGCCGCTTTCAGGAACGGCGCCGCCAGGCCGAACAGGTCCGCGCCCAGAGCAATGGCTTTGGCCCCATCGACCCCGGAGCGGACACCACCGCTCGCGATACGCGGAATGGTGGGCGCCGCCTCTTTCACAATTTGCAGCGACTCCGCCGTCGGAATGCCCCAATCCGCGAAGCGTCGCGCGATGCGGCGTATGGTGTCATCGGGCGTGAGACGTCGCTCGACCTCGCTCCACGATGTCCCGCCCGCGCCTGCCACATCCAGCGCCGCGACGCCTACATCGGCGAGGGCGCGCGCTACCTCGCCCGATAGCCCCCAGCCGACCTCCTTGACCAGCACCGGCACATCGAGACCCCGCGCCAGCTTGCCGATCTTGTCAACCAGCCCGCGCCAGTCTGTGTTGCCCCCGTACTGCAAGGCTTCTTGGAGCGGGTTCAGGTGGAGGATAAGACCGTTGGCGCGCACCATGTCTACGGCGCGCCGCGCGTGGTCGATAGTGTAGCCGTAGTTGAACTGGACTGCCCCCAGGTTACCAAAGATGACCGCGTCCGGCGCAACCTGGCGCGCGATGCTGAACGAGTCCGCGACTTCGGGGTGCTCCAGCCCGGCGCGCTGCGAGCCGAGACCCATAGCCATCCCGACCGCCTGGGCGGCTTGCCCCAGGTTGGCGTTGATGCGGCGGGCGCGGTCGGCGCCGCCGGTCATCGACGAAATGAGCAGCGGAACGTGGAGGCGATAGCCGAGAAACGCCGTGCTGGTGTCGATGTCGTCCAGGCTCAGCTCGGGAAGCGCCTGGTGGACGAACGTGTAGCGCTCGAAACCGGTCGTTAGGTTTGGAAATTGAACGTTTTCCTCGAGATTAACCCGAATATGGTCGAGCTTTCGTTGCGAATGCATGGGAACGCCTTGCCGTAACTAATAGCGGTGAGTGGTGTTACAATCACGTGAAGGCTAGCTTCGCTCAAATGGTAACCGGGCTGTGTTGTCTTGTCAACACTCCGGCGTTGACTTCATCAGCGGCCGCTAGTATACTTCAGCCACCTGCATCATCCATAGAATACATCTCCAAGACACAAGAATGGGGGTTCCGACCGATGGCAGAGACGATGGAACAACTGGCGAATGATCCTGTCTTCGTCAAAGTCCGCGATATTATCGTGGAACAGCTCGATGTGAAGCCCGAGCAGGTAACGTGGGAAGCTCGCTTCCGCGAGGACCTGGAAGCCGACTCGCTCGATCTGGTCGAGCTGATCATGCGCTTCGAGGAAGAGTTTGGCGGAGAGATTTCGGATAAGGAAGCTGAGGGAATCGGGACAGTGGGCGACGCGGTGACCTATCTCCGCGAGCACCAGCAGGCCTGATCCAACCCGTCTGATGTAAAGCAACGGGGTCCGGCCTATCGGCTGGACCCCGCTTCGTGTTTGCGCCGCTTTCAACTTCCTCCCGCGCTTGCTATAATCTCATGAGTTGATTTCCGAGGAACCCGATGGCTGCGTTGAGTGCAATCATCTTGTCGGGCGGGCAGAGCCGCCGCATGGGCCGCGACAAGGCGCTGCTCGAGCTTGACGGCGAGCGCCTGCTCGACCGCGTCGCGAACACTTTGTCCCGGGTGAGCGACGATGTCATCGTCGTGGCGGGCGATGCGACGCGCTATTCGGGCGGCGCGTGGCGCGTCATCGCTGATGCGTTCCCCGGCGCGGGCGCGCTTGGCGGCCTGTACAGCGGGCTTCAGGCGGCACGTCACCCATACGTCCTGGCCGTCGCGTGCGACATGCCGTTCCTGAACGAGCCTCTCTTGCGCTACCTAGCCAGGGCGGCGCGCGGGTGGGACGCTGCGGTGCCCCAGGTGTCGGACACGCCGCTCGGCGGCGACATCGCGCTGGCGCCGCGCCACACGGCCAAGGACCGCGATCTGCAACCCCTGCACGCCGTCTACAACCGCCGCGTTGCCAGGGTCGTGCTGGAGCGGATTGCGGCCGGCGACCTGCGGATGATCAGCTTCTTTCCAAATATCCGGGTGCGCTACGTGAGCGCAGCCGAAGTCGAACGCTACGACCCGGATCGCCTGTCATTCTTCAACGCGAACACGCCGGAGGAATGGTCCGCAGCCCAGGAACGTCTGCATGTCCGATCCCAAGCTTAGCTGGCGCTACGTCCAATACGATGACCTGGGCCGCGCCGAAACGGTTGACGGCGCCATCATCAATGAAGTGCGCTGGCGCCTCTACGTCAACCGGCGGCTGCTGGTGAGCTTCATGTGCACGCCGACCGACCTGCACCACCTGGCACTCGGATTCCTCGTGTCCGAGGGGCTGATTGGTAAGCTTGACGACGTGGTCTCGCTCAAGGTATACGAGGACGAGCACCGCGTGTACTGGTACATGCCGAGCCTCGGCCTCGCCGAAAGCCTGACCATGCACGTCTGTGAGGAGTCGATCGGCGTCGTCGACGCCCGCCTTACGCATAAGTTGCCGGATGACCTCGGCCCGGAGATTCTCACGAGCGGGTGCGGCGGCGGAGTGACTTTCCAGAACATGGAGCGCGTGGCGGAGCGCGTCGACTCGCCGCTGCGAGTCACGCCGATGCAGCTCATGGGTCTCATGCGCCAGCTCAACGAGGGGGCAAGGCTCTACCGCGAGGTGCGCGGCATCCACACGAGCGCGCTGGCCGATGTGGAGGGTGTCCTAGTCGTGGCCGAGGACGTCGGCCGCCATAACACGCTCGACAAGATACGCGGCGCGTGCCTTCTGCGCGAAATCCAGACGCGAGACCGTATCCTATTGACGACGGGCCGCGTTTCTTCAGAGATGATTACCAAGGCGGCGCGCATGGGCGTACCCATCGTCGTTTCTCGCACGTCGCCGACGGCCCTGTCGGTGCGGCTGGCTCAGTCGTGGGGCGTGACGCTCGTGGGCTACGCGCGTGGACGACGCCTCAGTGTCTACACGGGCGCTGAGCGCGTGGTCGCCGATGTCGGCGCTGTAATTACAGAAAACTGAGAGCGCGCAGGCCGGCCGAAAGCGGAGCTGTGGCTCCGCGCGGTCCGGCCTGCGCCGCGTTACGGGAAAAGGTGGCTATGCGTCTTCCTCTCATCATTGCTTTTGTGGCCGGGGTTTTGGTTCTCGTGGTAGGCTGCCGCGTTCCGCCCGGCGTCATTGTTCCGCCGCGCGCGACGGATGCGCCTAAATTCGGCGCTGCCCTGTATGCTGAGCGCTGCGCGGTCTGCCACGGCGACCAGGGCGAGGGGAAGGGCAAGGTCGGCACGTCTCTCAACAGCCCGGAATTCCTCTCGACTGTCAGCGACGGGCTGATGACCGACGCCATCGCCAACGGGCGCGAAGGCACCACGATGTCGCCGTGGGCCAAGAACGGCCTAGACGACGCCCAGATTGCGTCGCTGGTGAAGTATATTCGGAAGTGGCAGAAGACGCCGAGTATCGCCCTTGACAGCCAGCCGTTGAAGGGCGACGCCGCGCGGGGCAAGACGCTCTTCGACCAGACCTGTGCTTCGTGCCACGGCCCCACCGGCATGACGATGCGCAACGACAGCCTGGCCGGGTCATCCATCGGGCACCCGCAGTTCCTGGCCCAGGCCTCCGACGCCTTCATCGCGTACGCCATCGCCAACGGGCGGTCGGGAACGACAATGGTACCGCACGCGGTCGAGAAGGGCGGAACGCTCAGTGCCCAGGACATCGCCGATATTGTGACCTATATCCGAACGTGGAAGAACGTCCCGCCGCAGTGACGCCGTGGCGAGGCGCTGAAGTGACCTGTTCGGTGGACCGCGCTTCCGCGAGGACTCCAGGCTGAATCGCCTGTCTCTTACACACATCTCGGAAGTGCGATAGCCAGCGGGGCCGGAAGATGGCGTGGCCACCGCGGCCACGGCACCAACCCGTCATTGCGAGCGAAGCGAAGCAATCCCTCGCCGTGGTCAAGGGCCGTCTGAGCCGCACCAGCCGTGTCTGTCACCCGCCGGGAGGCTGCTTCGTCGTCCTATCGTCCTCCTCGCAGCGACACCGCGGGCTGTCTTCCGAATAGCCAGCCTCGCTGGAACGTCTTTTGTAATAGACAGGGCTGAAGCACTGGCGCTGAGAAGGCGAAGTCTTGCGGACTGTTTGGGCTGGACGCGACCGCGTTCACTGTCCGCACGCCCTTAGTCAACCTGTCACACGGCTACCTGGTCCATTCCATGACGGAGGTGGCCGACGAACTCGGCGACGGCCGCCGCCGGGTCCTCCGCCTGGTCGGCCGTGCGCACGACAGCGCTACCTACGATGACGCCATCCGCGATGTGGGCGACACGAGTCGCCTGTTCCGGCGTGCTGATGCCGAAGCCGACGGCTAGCGGCAGATCGGTGTGGGCGCGGACACGCTGCACAAAGCCCTCTAGCTCGGCCGGCAGGCTCGCCCGCGCGCCCGTGACCCCTAGCAGAGACACGAGATAGATGAACCCCGAGGCTCGCTCGCACACAGTGCGGATGCGGGCCTCAGTGCTAGAGGGAGCCAGCAGGAAGATGAGGTCCAGGTCGCGGCGCCGCGCGGCCTCGGCGAGATCGTCGGCCTCCTCCGGCGGCAGGTCGGGCACGATGAAGCCATCCACCCCTGCCTCGGCAGCCTCCGCGCAAAAGCGGTCGACGCCGCGCTGGAAGATCGGGTTGTAGTAGCCCATGAAGCAGAAAGGCGCCGTGACACCCGCGTCACGCAGTTGCCGCACCTGGCGGAAGCAGGCATCGAGCTTGAGGCCCTGGTCGAGGGCGCGCTGTGTCGCCGCCTGGATGGTCGCGCCGTCGGCGAGCGGGTCCGAGAAAGGGATACCGAGCTCGAACAGGTCCGCGCCTGCCCGCTCCGCCGCCGGGACGATGTCCAGCAGGGCGTCGGGTGTGGGATGGCCGATGCACAGGTAGGGCATGAGCGCGACGCGACCATCGGCGCGCAGGCGCTCAAAAGTCGGGGCAATACGTGACATAAGTCCTCGCACGCAGGTCAGGTTAGCGCAGATCGATGATGTGCTCGATCTGCGGGCCGGTAGACACGAGGGCGACCGGCACGCCCAGAGCGTTTTCTACGTCGTCAATGAGGCGGCGTACCTCGCCGGGCAGGTTCCCGCGCCGCTGGACACCGTATGCGCGCTGGTAGCGTGCCTCGACGTAGGTGAGCGCCACTTGCGTCGCGCCGTTGATGAGCGCCAGGCGGCGTGCGGCCTCGACATAGGCGACACTCTCAGAGTCAGACTCTCCGAATATGCTCTCGGAAGGCACGCTTGCCCGTTGGCTGCGCCCGCGCCTTCCAGCCTCGGGCGGGGTATATACCGGCAGCACCAGAACAACCTGTGTGACGCGCGTCGGGCCTAGACCAACATCCATACAGCACGACTGGGCCGTCGTCTCGAAGCTGAACCCAGTGGGTTGCGGGGCGATTTGGGCGATCGCCGGCCCGCCCGGCACGCTCTCGATAAGGACGTTGCGGTTCTGGGCAGCGGCGATGTTCAATTCTACCGGTACGTCGCTCAGGAACGGCTGCAGCTCCGGGAATTCGCCGGCCGGGAGCTGCGTCTGCCTGGGCTGGCCTTCGTCGTCGCGCAGGACGGCGCACAGGGGGTCAACGCCGAGCCTGCCCCTCACGCCGAGGCTATCGATCTCACTCAGCAGGGCGTCGAGGTTGACCGGCACCCCGGGGCCGATTACGATTCGCGCATCTGGCTGGACGAAGGCGCAGGGGAGCTGCCGCAACACGTGACGCTGTCCCTGCCAGTCTATCCCGTACTCGGCATGGCCGTTCGCGCCGGCCCGGCTCGCGAGCACAGGCTGATCGGCCAGCGCGAGATAGGCCGCGACTTTGCTGCGGGCGTCCTCACCTCGTGGTCCACCCACGATGACTGTAACGCTCATGCTAGATAGTGACTCCTAGCGCCGTCGCCACAGTCTGCAGGTCCTTGTCGCCCCGGCCCGAGAGGTTAACGATGATCGATTGCTCGGGGGTCATCAACGGCGCAACCTTGAGAGTGTAGGCGATAGCGTGAACCGACTCGAGCGCGGCGATGATCCCCTCGGTCTCGCATAGGAGCTTGAACGCGGCGAGCGCTTCGTCGTCTGTGGCGTATGTATATTCGGCGCGGCCGATCTCGCGGAGATAGGCGTGTTCGGGACCGACGGCGGCGTAGTCTAGCCCCGCCGACACGGAGTGCGTGAGGGCGATCTGCCCGTCCTCGTCCTGCAGAACGTAGGTCTGGGCGCCATGGAGCACGCCGAGACGGCCCAGGGCGGGATCCGCGAAGCGCGCGGCGTGCTCGCCGCTGGTGATGCCGTGGCCGCCCGCCTCGACCCCGACCATGCGGACGTCGTCGCCAAGGAAGGGGTAGAACAGGCCGATGGAATTGGAGCCGCCGCCAACGCAGGCGATGAGCAAGTCCGGTAGATGGCCGATCTGCGCGAGCGCCTGCTCGCGCGCCTCGCGCCCAATGATGCTCTGGAAGTCGCGCACCATGAGCGGATACGGGTGCGGGCCAAGGGCCGAACCGAGCAGGTAGTAGCTGTCGGCGACGTTGGTGACCCAGTCGCGCATGGCTTCGTTGATGGCGTCCTTCAAGGTGCGGCTGCCGGAGTCCACCGGGCGCACCTCCGCGCCGAGCAACTTCATCCGAAAGACGTTGGGCGCCTGCCGCCGGATGTCCTCCGTACCCATGTATACCACGCACGACATGCCCAGGAGAGCGGCGACGGTTGCGGACGCGACGCCGTGCTGCCCCGCGCCCGTTTCGGCGATGATGCGGCGCTTGCCCATCCTCTCGGCCAGCAGCGCCTGGCCCAGGGCATTGTTGATCTTGTGCGCGCCCGTGTGAGCCAGGTCCTCGCGTTTCAGATAGATGCGCGCGCCGTCACAATATTGGGTCAGCTTCTCAGCAAAGTACAGGGGCGTCGGGCGGCCGACGTAGTCACGTTCGAGCTGGAGGAAGCGCGCTTCGAACGCTGGATCGGCCTTTGCCGCCAGATAGGCCTGTTCCAGTTCTGTGACGGCCGACATCAGCGTCTCAGGGACGTAGCGGCCCCCGTAGCGGCCGTATCGCCCGCGGGCGTCAGGGAGTGTCCGGGTCACACCTTCCATAAGGTCCTCTTCTATCAGTCAAGGCAGCTAAGTTCGCAAGAACTCCGCAAGCTCCGGCACGTCCGGCACGAAGGCCCCGCTCAGGCCGAGAGCCTGCGCCCACGTCGCCAGCAAGCGCACACCTGGCGCTTGGGTCGCGTACTGTGAGGCGCCGACCAGGTTGATGGCGCGCGTGGCGGCAAGGGACAGGAAAGCCGCGCTGCGGTCGTGGATTGCCGGGTCGGGCAGCGGGTTGTCAAGAATGCCCGTGACGTAGGTCTGGCAGCCGAATGCGTCGGCCTGTTCCAGCAGTTCAGGGCTACCACCGTCGCCAGGGACGACGGCGACGCGCCCGACGACTCGTTCAAGGTTCTCGGCGACCTGTGAGTTCGTAATATCCAGTCGTTCCTCGAGGCGCAGAAGGAACGCGCTAAAATCGAATATCGGGACGAGGTGAGGCTCGACCTCGACCTTGCCATAGCACCCGACGGGCTTCCCATCCGCCATGATCTCGCCTTCAATGTCGATGCCGAGGGCGCGCGCCAGGCTGCGCCAGGTGGACAGGTGCGGCGCCCAGACGAGGGGAGCATGCAGGATGTACAGCGAGATGCCTCCATCCTTCAAGTCGGCCAGGTTGCTTGGATCAGGCGGCAAGTATCCGGCGCGCCCATCCAGGCGCATTGGGATATGACATATCAGGACGCTGCCGGGCAGCGCGCGCCCCACGACATGTTCCACCACGGCCCGGGTGGGGTAGACGGCGGTGTAGACTTCGTCGACCTGCGGCTCCCCCTGGACCAGCAGCCCATTGCCGTTGGTCCGAAACTGTGGCGCGGCGAACTTCTGAAGGGCGGGATCGCCCTGGGCGAGCAAGGGCCATGTCTCGATGACGCTCTCGACATGGAACTCCTCATCGAGGCGGCGGCAGAACTCGTTGAGGTTCATGTAGGTGATTATCCGTCTGCGCCGATACTCTCTTTGGCGGCAGCTATGAAACGGCGTACCAGGTCGTGGTCTTTGCGTCCGGGCGCGCGCTCTACCCCGCTGGCGACGTCGACGCCCCACGGCTGCACCCCGGCGATAGCCTCGGCCACCGTGTTCGGCGTCAGTCCACCCGCCAATAGTGTCGGGTAGCGCAGAGCCAGGCTGCGGGCGGCGTTCCAGTCGGCGGCGCGGCCGGTTCCCCCGAAGCGCCACGGATGGTAGGCGTCCACCAGGAACGACGGCCTTGACGCGGTTGCGGGATCGGTCGGCGGCAGAACCTCACCATACGCGGCCGTGATGCCGTCGGCGTCCGCCCGGTTCTGGGGCCGAATGGACTTGAACGCGCGCGGCGCCAGTAAGCCGACTTCTAGTGGCGGCTCGCTGCCGCTGAGCTGAGCCAGGTCGAGGCCAACCTCGTCAAGAGTGCGCGCTACGTCCTGGTACTCGACGTCGACGAACACACCGACCATCAGCGGCGCATCCGTGCGCTGAGCGCGCAGGGTAGCGACGATCTCGCGCGCGTCCTCAACGCCGACGCGGCGCGGGCTTTTCGGGTAGAAAATAAAGCCCAACAGGTCCGCGCCGGCCTCTGTCGCGACCAGGGCGTCCTCGATATTCGTAATGCCACAAATCTTGACCCGCACGTATCCCTCATCCCCCGGCCCCCTCTCCCACACGGGGAGAGAGGGAGGACAGACCAACCCCAGACAACTCGCGGACTTTGGCGGCCATGTCGGGCGCGGTCATGAGCGCCTCGCCCACTAGGATCGCGTCCACGCCGCCGCGTTCGAGCATCGCAACATCGTTGGCGGTGTGGATGCCGCTCTCGGCGACGAGTATTGTACCTGTCGGGACAAGCGGGCGCAAGCGCAGCGTAGTATGAATGTCGACGGTGAAGTCGCGCAGGTCGCGGTTGTTGACGCCCACAACGCGCGCGCCCGATGCGACCGCGCGCCGCGCCTCCTCGTCGTCGTGCACCTCGACCAGCGCCGTCATGCCCAGGCTCTCGGCGAGCTCTCGCAATGCGGTCAGCTCACCATCCCCGAGGATCGCGACGATGAGCAGGATGGCGTCCGCTCCCCAGGCGCGCGCTTCCCAGACCTGGTATGGGTCGATGATGAAGTCCTTGCGCAGAAGAGGCAGCGGGGCCAGCACGCCGTCCGCTTCGGCCTGGCGCACGGCCTTAAGATACACCAGGCTGCCCTGGAAGAATGGCTCGTCGGTCAGGATAGACATGGCGCGCGCGCCGTTCGCCGCGTACACTTCGGCAAGCTCGACCGGCGCGAAGTCGGCGCGCAGCAGTCCCTTCGAGGGCGAAGCCTTCTTGAGCTCGCCGATCAGGCTGATCCCCGGCCGCGCCAGCGCCGCCGCGAAGTCGCGCGCGGGCAGCGCCGTCTCGCACACCCGCTGGATCTCGGGCAGCGGGTGGCTTACCGTGCGTTCGGCGACTTCAAGGCGTTTCTGTGCGACAATCTTATCCAGGATCATAGGCTTCCTGCCCCTCCTCAAACACATGTAGTGGCGACTTCCAGTCGCTCCGACGGCCGCAGAACGACTGGAAGTCGTCACTACTGGAGCAGACCACTACGCCGGATGCGGGGCGTGGTCGTTGCTGAACTCGACGGCACGGGCGAGCACTTGCGCCGCCGCCCCGCAGTCGATCGCGTCCGTCGCAGCCGCCAGGCCATCGCTCAGATCCTTGGCTTTTCTGCCGGCGACGAGCGCCGCGGCGGCGTTGAACAGGACTACGTCGCGGCGCGGGCCGCGCTCGCCCGCCAGCACGCGCCGGGTCAGATCGGCGTTCTCCGTGGCAGTCCCGCCGCGTAGCTCGGCCAACGTGGCGCGCGGGAGTCCCAGGCTCATCGCGTCAAGCGTCTTTTCCACCACCTCGCCTCCACCTGTGGCGTCGAAGACGGCGGCGCGATTCGGTCCCGTGGTAGATAGCTCATCGAGGCCGTCGGCGCCGTGGACAACGTACGCGGAGTGGCTGCCAAGGGCCTGCAAAACCTCGGCGAGGGGGACGGTCAGGTGGGCGGCGTAGATACCCATCACCTGGGTCTTCGCGCCGGCCGGGTTCGTCAGCGGGCCGAGGAGGTTGAACACCGTGCGGATGCCCATCTCGCGCCGCGGGCCGATGGCGTAGCGCATGGCCGGGTGGAGCTTGGGCGCGAAGAGGAAGCCAAAGCCGACGGTGTCGATCGAGTCGGCGACGGCATGAGCGTCCAGGTCCAGATTCAGACCGAGTGCCTGCAGAACGTCGGCGCTGCCGGACTGGCTGGATACGGAGCGGTTGCCGTGCTTGGCGACGCCCAATCCTGCCCCCGCGACGACGAACGCTGCCGTGGTAGAGATATTAAACGTGCCGCTACGGTCCCCACCCGTGCCGCACGTGTCTACCAGATCTGTGCGCTTCGGGCGAACGGGCACGGCGAGGCTGCGCATGCCCCGCGCGCAGCCGGCGATCTCGTCAATCGTCTCGCCCTTGATGCGCAGCGCCGTGAGGAACGCGCCGATCTGCGCCTGGGATGCTTCACCGTCCATGATCTCGCGCATGACGGTCTCGGCGTCGGCGGCGCTCAGATTATGGCCCTCGACCAGGGCGGCAATCGCCTCTTTGATCATCGTGAGACTCCTCGCTAACCCGTACCTTAGTGAGCTGCGCCGTGTGTTTGGAGCATCGCGTTCGGCACCGGCCGCATATCCAGGAAGTTCTTGAGAATCTGCTTGCCGTGCTGCGTCAGGATGCTCTCTGGATGGAACTGAACGCCGAACATCGGGTAATCCTTGTGGCGCAGGCCCATCAGCTCGCCATCCGCCGTGAAAGCCGTCGGCTCCAGGTCGAGGGGGAGTGGCTCCTCAACGATCAGGGAGTGATAGCGCGTCGCCTCGAACGGGCTAGGAATGCCTTCGAACAGCCCCTTGCCGTAGTGGTAGATGAGCGATGTCTTACCGTGCATCAGCCGCGGCGCGCGCACGACGCTCCCTCCGAACACGTAGCCCATGCACTGCTGGCCCAGGCAGACGCCGAGGATGGGCGTCGTCGCGTGGAAGTGCTGGATGACGGCGTTGCTGATACCGCCGTCGGTCGGGTCACCCGGGCCCGGCGAGATGACGATGGCGCTGGGCTGAAGCGCCTCAATCTCCTCGATCGTGACCTTGTCGTTGCGGAATACTTTTAGCTCCGCGCCCAGCTCGCCCAGGTATTGCACCAAGTTGTATGTAAACGAGTCGTAGTTGTCAATCACGACGATCATGACATCCTCCTCAGGGGGTTAGAAGCCTTCTTCGGCGACGCGGATGGCCTCGGCGAGGGCGCGGGCTTTGTTGACGGATTCATCATACTCCAGGCTCGGGTCGGAATCGGCGACGATACCGGCGCCCGCCTGGATGTAGCACGTGCGGTCGCGCATGACGATGGTGCGGATGGTGATGCAAGAGTCGAGCGTGCCGCTGTAGCCGAAGTAGCCGATGGCGCCACCATACGGGCCGCGCCGCACACCCTCCAGTTCCTCGATGATTTCCATCGCCCGTACCTTGGGCGCGCCCGACAGTGTACCGGCCGGGAACGTCGCCCGCAGCAGGTCGAACGCGTCGCGGTCGCCGGCGAGCTGGCCGCGAACGCGGCTGACGATGTGCATAACGTGGGAGTAGCGCTCGACGACCATCAGGTCCGTGACCTGCACGCTGCCGTACTCGCACACGCGGCCCAAATCGTTGCGCCCCAGGTCGACGAGCATGACGTGCTCGGCGCGCTCCTTGGGGTCGGCCAGCATCTCCTCGGCCAGCGCCTTGTCCTCGGCCTCGGTCGCGCCGCGCCGCCGCGTGCCGGCGATGGGGCGAACTGCCGCGATGTCGTCTTCGAGCTGGGTCAGCATCTCCGGCGACGACGCGATAATCTTGGTCTCGCCCAGGTCCATGAACACCATATACGGCGAGGGATTGAGCATGCGCAGGGCGCGGTAGATGGCGAACGGATCGGCGTCGGTCTCGCGCTCGAAGCGCTGCGACAGGACGACCTGGAAGATGTCACCCGCGGCGATGTACTCCTTGGCTGCTGTGACCATCGCCTCGTAGCGCTCGCGCTCGGTATTGGATGTGAGGGGGAACGACGTGCTGGTCGGCTCGACGCTCGCCTCGGGGCTAGGTTGGCGCACGCGCTCGACGATCGCCTCGATGCGGGCGACGGCGTCGGCGTATGCCTCCGCGACGGGGTCCGCGCCTGTGCCGTCGAGGCGGGCGTTGGCAAGCACGAGCAGGCGGTGCTTGACGTGGTCGAAGATGACCAGGGTGTCTGTGAACAGGAAGTGGCACAGGGGCAGGTCGCGGTCGTCAACCGCTGTGTCGGGCAGGCGCTCGAAGTAGCGCACCAGGTCGTAGCTCATGTAGCCCACGGCGCCGCCAACGAAGCGCGGCAGCCCCGGCAGGCGAATCATGCGCGTTTCGGCCATGACCTGCTTGACGGCGGCCAGCGGGTCGGTGTCGTCGGCGATGACGGTGTCATGGCCGTTGATGAGGTGGACCTGGTTGTGGTGCGCGATGAGCTGGCGGGCGGGGGCGATGCCGAGGAACGAGTAGCGCGCGATCTGCTCGCCGCCCTCGACCGACTCCAGCAGGAAGGATGCGCCCGCGCCACGCAGCTTGAGGTAGACCGAGACAGGCGTCTCCAGGTCGGCGGGCAGCTCGCAGTAGACCGGCAGCACGTTGCCCTGGTCGGCCAGCGCCCGCGCTTCATCGAGCGTGGGGCGGAAGCGCAGCGGACGTCGGTGGGCGGTGGTTGAGCGTTCTTCGGTGACGATGGTCGTGAACATCTATATCCTCCTTGTGGCTGTGCCGCCGCAGCGCGCCAGGTCTCGCGAGTGGGAGGCGCTAGAGTGGACGGGCGACAAACAAAAAGGCCCTCATCCCAGTAGGGACGAGGACCGAAGTCACCCGTGGTGCCACCCCAGTTAGGCTGCAAGAACAAAAAAAGCCCCGTCATGAAGACGGGACGTATGTCCGAAGCCAGCCTCACTCTGTGCAGGTACGGGGCTGCTATGCCCGATACCCTCAGCCTTGATAACGGTGGCGTTTCCGGCGGGGACTACTGAGGCGAGCGAACGCCGCTCTCCTGTTCGGCCCGCAGCTCCCAGGCCCATTCACCCTCAGCGTGAGCGCCGGCTTCACACCAGCCGCCGGCTCTCTGAAGCCTCGTTTTGAAGGTTACTCTTCCTGATCGTCGCTGTTCGGCGTTGATGGGAAGCAGTATACCCTATTCACGGCGGCTTGTCAAGAGCGAAAATGAGCCGAAGCCGGCAAAATCGCGAGGAGACGTGCCCCGAGTTGACCTCTGAGGCTGGCCTTGGTACACTTGTTCTGAGAGTCGCGCCGGGTTATACACCGAGGAGGACGCAATCATGGCGCTGACAGAGCAGCAGGCAGCCGCCATCGAGCGGCTACGGGGAAACGAGTCGCTGACCGGTAATCTGACAGACCGCTCGGCGACGGCTGTTCTCGCCTGGGCCGAGGAACAGATTCGGGCGAATGCCGTTTACGAAGATGTCGTCGCCGCCGTGCGCGCCGGTAATCGCACGGGCGCCGAGGACGTGGACGAGGTTCTGGGCGCGGCGCACAAGACCCTTGCTGCTGCACAGGCGGCGCGCGGCGCACCGTCGTCAGCTCCCCTGACGGAATCCGCTGCAGCCGCTACCCCGGCGCCAGCCGCGCCGTCGCCACAGCCGGCGCCTGCTGAGCCTGCCGCCGCCTCGACCGCGCCTGAAGCTCCACCGTCCCCAACTCAGCCGCCCACAAGCGGCCAGACAAAACGCTCGACGCGCAAGTCCAGCGCCCATCGTAAGTGAGGCATGCTATGAAAAGGCTGGGTCCCGTCCTTGGCATCCTGATCGTCGCCATCCTTTGTGTCGTGCTTGCGGGTGGGCTATTCCTCTGGTCGCAGCGGTCGCCAGCGCCCCAGACGGCTGCCGAGCCGACATCTGTTCCCGTCGCCACGGTGCGCGTGGCCGCCGCGGCGCGGACAACCCCCACGGCTACCGCGGCCAAATCGTCAGCGGCTCGCGTCCCCGCGGCAACGGCGACGCCCGCCAAGATCGTGGCGGCCAACGTCACCGAAGGGCCGTGGTATCGTCTTTATTTCTCCAAGCCGTTCTACCCGGAGAAACCGGCGGATCGGTTCGGCGGTATCGACGCCGATCTAGTCCGAGACCTGGATGGCGCGCAACACTCAATCGACATTGCCTCGTTCGAGATCGATCTCGACTCCGTTGTGGACGCGCTGATCCGCGCGGCGCAGCGGGGTGTCCAGGTGCGCGTTGCCACCGATTCGGAGAACTACGACACGCCGGATGATCCGGCGGGTGTGCTGCGGCGGCTCAAGGATGGCGGCGTGCAGGTCAGCCTGGAGAACGCTTCTGGCTACATGCACGACAAGTTCTACATCATCGACGACAAGGTGCTCTGGACGGGGTCGTGGAACCTGACCGTCAACGACACCTATCGCAATAACAACAATACCATGCGCCTGACCGACGCAAAGCTCATCGCGAACTACAAGAAGCGCATGGACGAATTCATGGCCGGCCGCTTCCACAGCGCCGCCAACAAGACGGTGCCAAACCCAACGGTGACCGAGGCGGGCGGAGTGAAGATTGAGAACTACTTCTCGCCGACCGGCGGCGCCAAGCAGGCCATTCAAAAGCGCCTCGAGGGCGCGCAGAAGAGCATCAAGGTCCTGGCGTTCTCGTTCACGGACGACGACCAGGCGAAGGCGATCCTCGACAAGGCGAAGAAGGGCGTCAAGGTCCAGGGGGTGTTCGAGCAGCGCAATGCTGAGGGGAGCGGCGCGGAGTACCCGGCGTTCAAAAAGGCCGGGCTAGACGTGCTGACGGACGGCAACTGCTACGTCCTGCACCACAAGGTCTACATCATCGATGACAAGACGGTGATCTTCGGCTCGTACAACTTCTCCAGCAACGCCGACAAGGACAACGACGAGAACCTGCTCATCGTCGACGATCCGGATCTGGCGAAGCTGTTCAACCAGGAGTTCGACCGCGTCTACCAGCAGGCCAAGAACCCCAAGTGCGGGTAGCGACTCTCCGGGGTAGGGTGGGCGTCTCGTAGGCGACACCCAGAATGGAATCCTGGGCCTGGGCATGGCGAAGCCTGCCGAGGCAGGCTCGGACAAGCGTGACAGGCCGCTGCGAGCCTGCTTCGAGCAGGCTTGCCCATATCGGACGCCGATTTCCAATCGGCGGCGACGGCCGGCGAGACACATGCGTTGCCTGTCGCGCTGGCATTGCATGGATAAATAGGTAACGCTCATAAGTCGGCTCTTCGGATGCCAACTGAAGTCGGCGCTACATTTCCACACTCTATCTCGCTGCTACTGTATTCTCGAAAGCCTGCTGCACTTGCGCTTCGAACATGGCTGGCGGCCCACCCGTTCGGGTTGAGCAGTCAGCGCCTCCCTTTATCTGTAAGATGCTCCTTGTTCCCTCATCTAACTAGTAGACATGTAATTAACTGGTAGACATGCAATAACTCGTACGCTGTATGCGGCGGGCGGCGCGATGGCGCCCGGGGGGACGCCCACGGGCATATGGAGGTCGCCGAAAATCTAAAAGAAACAGCCTGAGGGTACTACGCGAATCGAAACTGACTCGGGCATGCGCAGCAAAGGAGCTGCGTGGGAGACAATCATGAAAGCCTTGCGTATTGCCAGTCTACTCGTTGTGCTCAGCCTTCTCCTAAGCCTCGTTCCAGCAACGCCCGTTGCTGTCGCCGACGACCCCGCTTCGCTGCTTCTCCCCGTGGATGGGTCGTGGCAAGACATGAGTTCCAACTGGTACCAGTGGGTTATGTCGAACCCGGCGGCTACTTTCCCACTAACACAGGAGTCCATATGCAGTGTCGGTGCATCGGCATCCGGCAACACCTTGTTCGTGGCCGGGGGTGTGTGGACCAAACGCCAAAAATTCGCCTGTGACGTCCCGAGTGGCAAACGGCTGTTCCTTCCTGTGGCAAATCTCATGGTGTTCCCAACCGAACCTGGGGAGACCCCTGCTGTCATTCGCTCGCAGGCCAAAGCGGGCGTCGACGGCTACTATGATTTGCGGGCGGCGGTGGACGGCATTGCGGTTCAGAACGTGCAGCGTTATCGCTTACCATCGCCCTCGACTTTCCCCCTCACGATTTCGCCAGACAGTTACCTTGCAACTGAGTATGGATACGCCGCAGGCAAGTACACAGGGGCGGCCACCGACGGCTACTACCTCTACCTTGCCCCCATGACCCCGGGCTCGCACACCATCTACGTCCACGGCGTCATCCCGGGTTGGAAAACCTTGGATGCCACCTTCCGTCTGAACGTTCTGCGGTAAGCGCAACAGCACGGTGTGAAAGGCGACCGCTCTCTCCGCTCATACAGCACCTGAACGATACAGCCGCCCTGACGAGGGCGGCTGTATCCTGTTGGCCCGGTGATGGAGCGACCGAAGTCGGCGCTACGTTTGCACATCCTATCTCGCCGCTGCTGAGTTCCCCAAGGCCCACCGAACCTGCGCTTCCAGCATCTGAGGCGTGCTACTCGCCGCCCGCCAGACGAGACGGTTCTGCGAGTCGAGGAGGGCGACGCCGCGGATGGGCAGGTCGAGGAGCGTTTTCGCGGCGCGGCCCTGCTCGGAGGTCTCCGCCAGCCAGACGACGTTGAGCCTGTCGCCGTACTTATCCGCGATCCCGCTCACGGCGGGGGCCAGCGCCAGGCAGCGCGCTCACCCTTCTCCATCGTCGTAGACGAAGATGAGGGACGGGACGCCGGATGTCGGCCAGCGGAAGACGCGCTCGGCGTCGGCGTGGGGCAGGGGGGTGGTGGCGAATGATGTGGGAGAAACAAGGAGCGCGGGCGCGTCATTCTGGGTGGCGTCAGACGCGGGAGCAGACGCAGCGGCGCACCCTGCAAGACACAGGAGCAACGTCAGAAGTAACACCGCTCGTAGCATGACGACTCTCAGGGCTAGACTAGCCACTGGCTGGACTTCTCGGCCTCCGGCTTCCTGAGGTCAACGCGATAACACGTGAGGATGTTTCCGGAGCCTTGCCACTGCCGGGCGTGGATGAGCTTGAGCGACACAGGCGGGCGTCCGTTGAAGATCGGTACGCCCTCACCCGCGATTATCGGAAATATCGTGAGGTGCAGCTCGTCGACAAGGCCGTGAACCAGCAAATGGTTCCAGAGAATGCGACCCAAAAGTATCAGGACATCTCTACCCGGCTGCTGTTTCAGCGCGGCAATTGCCTCGAGCGCATCGGACACTTTGACGATGCGCGTATTTTCCCAAGGGGCCAACTCTGCGGGCACGATTTTGTCCGAAACAACCACCTTCTCTATCCGCCGCATCAGCTCCGCTAGCTCGCGTCTGATAGGGGGGGCTGTGGGGTCGTTGGGAACACTCGTCCAATACTCCTTGTTGCCCAGAAAGGACGTGCGGCCGCTCAGCACGAGGGTGTCAGCCGCTCGCAAGCGCTCGGCAGAGTAGTTATCGAAGTTCTGGTCGCCTTTGTAGTCTTCGTGGTAGTACTCAAACAGGCCGTCAATCGTCTTGTCTTTGCTTTCGTAGTACCCATCCACCGTGACAAAGTTGCAGACGATTAGTTTTCGCATGCTAACACTCCAGTCTCTGTCGTGGCTCTGTGGCTCGGTACGACAAGACCAGGCCCTCCTCGTGAGACACGTTGGAGGGCCTGTCTGCATTGTTTCTTTACGCTGGCGCGGCTTGCTGAGCCTTCTCGATCTTGGCCCAGGTGTCCTTCAGGCCGACCGTCTTGTTGAAGACGGGCCGGCCGCTCATCGAGTCGGGGTCAACCACGAAGTAGCCCAGGCGCTCGAACTGGTAGCGCGTGCCCGGCGCGGCGTCGGCCAGGCCTGGCTCGACGAAGGCATCCGGGAGCACGTCGAGGGAGGCGGGGTTGAGATTGTCCAGGAAATGCTCGCCTTCCTCCACATCCTCGGGGAACGGCTCCGCGAACAGGCGGTCGTACAGGCGCACTTCGGCCGGGACGGCGTGCTGCGCCGACACCCAGTGGATTGTCGCCTTGACCTTCCGCCCATCCGGCGCGTCGCCGCCGCGCGTCGCCGGGTCGTAGGTGCAGCGCAGCTCGACGACGTTGCCGTCCTCGTCCTTGACTACGCCGACGCACTTGATGAAGTAGGCGTAGCGGAGGCGCACCTCGCGGCCCGGCGTCAGGCGGTAGTACTTGGGCGGCGGGACCTCGCGGAAGTCGTCCTGCTCAATGTACAGGACACGGCTGAAGGGGAGCTTGCGGGTCCCGGCGTCCGGATCTTCCGGGTTGTTGACCGCGTCCAGCTCCTCGACCTGGTCCTCCGGATAGTTCTCGATGACCACGCGCAGCGGGTTGAGAACGCCCATGACCCGCAGCGCGCGCTTGTTGAGGTCCTCGCGCACGCAGTGCTCCAGGAGCGCCACGTCCACTGTGCTGTTCGTCTTGGCGACGCCGATGCGGGCGCAGAAGTCGCGGATGGCTTCGGGCGTGTAGCCGCGGCGCCGCATGCCGGACAGGGTGGGCATGCGCGGGTCGTCCCAGCCGCGCACGTAGCCGCCGCGCACGAGGTGCATCAGCTTGCGCTTGCTCAGCACGGTGTAGGTCACGTTCAGCCGAGCGAACTCGATCTGGCGCGGGTGATAGATCCCCAACTGGTCCAGGAACCAGTCGTACAGCGGGCGGTGGTCCTCATACTCCAGCGAGCACAGCGAGTGCGAAATACCCTCGATGGAGTCGCTCTGTCCGTGGGCGAAGTCATACATCGGGTAGATGCACCACTTGTCGCCGGTGCGGTGGTGCGTCGCGTGGAGGATGCGGTACATGACGGGGTCGCGCATGTTGAAGTTGCCCGACGCCATGTCGATCCTGGCGCGGAGGTGCGCGAGCCGTCGGGGAACTCGCCGGCCCGCATCCGAGCGAACAGGTCGAGATTCTCCTCGACGCTGCGGTCGCGGTACGGGCTGTTCTTGCCCGGCTCGCTTGGCGTGCCGCGATACGCCTTGATCTCCTCGGCGCTCAGGTCGCAGACGTAGGCCTTGCCCTTCTTGAGGAGGTCAATCGCCATGTCGTAGAGCTGCTCGAAGTAGTCCGAGGCGTAGTACTCGCGGTCCTCCCAGTCGTAGCCGAGCCAGTGAATGTCTTCCTTAATCTGGTCGACGAACTCCTGCTCTTCCTTGACCGGGTTGGTGTCGTCGTAGCGCAGGTTGCACTTCCCGCCGAACTCCGACGCAATGTTGAAGTCGACGCTGATGGCCTTGGCGTGGCCGATGTGCAGATAGCCGTTAGGCTCCGGGGGGAAGCGCGTGTGAATCTTCTGGAATCGGCCGGACTTGAGGTCCTCGATGACGGCCGCGCGAATGAAATCAACGGGTGTGGTGGTTTCGTTTTCAGCCATGGGTACAGCTTGCTCCTGCAGCAGAATCGTTGGCAGTTAGACGCTTCGGGAGGCCATTTTCTTCACTCCCAGGCCTCCCAATCAGCGAATATGACCACAGATGCTACCCGAGACGCGGGAAGGAGTCAAGCGTCAGCGGAGGTTACGGGCGGATCCAACGCGGCTCGATCGTCTCGACGGGGCGATCGAACAGGCCGCCCTGCATGTCGGTGCGGAAAAGCTGAGCAAAGTCTTCGGCGGCGAACGCCTTGCGCAGCCGCCCGGCGTAGGAATTCAGAAGCACCTGGGCGTAGTGCTCGACGTCGTAGTCGCGGCGGCTGTCCAGGTCGCGGGCGGCGGCGGCGGGAGTGGCAATGGCCTCGCCCATGTCCATCTCATCGTCGGCGGTCTCGCCGTCTGTCTCCCACGCACCTGCCGCTGCCGTCTCATCCGTCTCGTCCGGCAGCCACACGTAGGTTCCTCCGCTCGCCCGATAAAAGCGCACGCGCTCGCCCCGCCGCCACTTGCTGCGCCCCGCCGCGACCAGCGCCTCGTACTGCGGCTCGCGCTGCCGCGCCCGCGTTTCGTTGTACTCGTCGGCCGCCTTTGAGAGGCGGACGCGGCTCGCCACGTCGGCGGCCTGAAGCTCGCGGTCACGCAGGGCTGCCAGCGTCGCCACATAGATGTCGCGCACGCCGACGACATCACCGCGCATGAGGCACTGCAGCGCCGAGCGCAGAAAGCGCTCGCCGAACGGCTCCGAGCGGCTGGAGCGCATCGCCACGCCGCGCACGACGAGCCGCCCATCGTAGGTCAGCAGGGCGTAGTTCTTGACCTCGTGGCTGAACATCGCCTGGTAGCGCCCCTCGTACTCCAGCGTGATGCCCTGGGGCAGCGTCGCGGCAACCTCGGCGACAACGGTCCGCTCCTGATCCTCAGTCCAATCCGGCGGTACGGCGAAGTAGACGCCGTCCGTATCCGCCTCGATGAGCGCCACCCCGCGTTGGCTCAGCCCCTGCATCACCTTGTCCAGCAGCTCGCGCCCGCGCCGGGTGACCTCGTCGGCGGCGTGGGCATCGGCGAAGAGCGCCATGCTGCCCGCCCCCATGTAGCCGTAGGCCGAGTTGATGAGCAGCTTCATCGCGGCCTGCATAGCGCTGTGGTGGCCGGCCTCGAGGGAGCCGGGCGGCGCGGTGCGCGCGGCTCCCTTGTGCGCCAAACGCAGCGTCGTCATGCGGTCGACGATGTGCAACAGGATGCCCAGGTGGTCGCACGCCGGACCGATGCGATAGACGCGCATGATGGAGGGGTACAGGGATGCGATATCCGCCTTGACGACGTGCTCGGCGACGCCGATGTTAATCAGGTGCAGCGCGCCGCCCTCGTGGTTGCCGCTGGCGCGCAAGAAATTGCCGCGCGGCAGGGCGACGCCGGCGTGGAGATAGGCGCGCACGATCATCGGCTCCAGAATGCCCATCGCCGGACCGGCCGAGGCGAGGCGGCCATACGGTCGCGGCGCCATGCCGGCCAGCGCGAACGTCGCGCCCATGAGCCGCTGCGACAGCCCATCCACCTCCGCAACGTCGTCCAGGGCATAGCGGCGCACGGCTTCGGGGTCGTTGCGGTACGTGGCGAAGACCTCGGCGCCGGCGATATACGTGCGCTCCGGTGCTGCGATGCCGAAGTGGCGCGCCACGTCCTTGAGGCGGTGGCTGGGCAGGTCACGGGCGACGAAGTCGTGGCGGCGGACGGCGTCGAGGGTGTCAATCAGCTCGCGGCCGGGCAGGGAGTAGCGCGTCTGCCGGCCCGCGCCGGGGTAGCGGCCCGGCTCGGTGTGGCGCTCCAGCCGGCGCGGGCCGGGGGCGCGGCCGAGCAGCAAGGGGATGTTGTGCGCCGCGGCGCGTCCCTCCAAGAAAGGCAGGTCGAAGCCGAACAGGTTGTGGTTCTCGATGATGTCCGGATCGCGCTCGTTGATGAGGGCGCACAGGTCGCGGATCAGGCGCGCTTCGTCGTCGGGTGTCGGCGCTTCCAGCACCTCTTGCAGCCCGCGGCTGTCGCGCACGGCGGCCATGAAGATGCGCCCGCGCTGCGGATCGAGGGCCGTCGTCTCGAAGTCGAACTGGAGGCGGTGAAGGTCGGCGTAGGCGAGGCCGCGGAAGTAGACGCGGCCGGTGAGCATGAGGTACTGCTCGGTGGGGCCGACGCGGTAGTAGTCGTCCAGGTCGCCCAGGTTGGCGACGCGCTCCCCGCGTCGGCGCGACGCGCCGTCCAGTAGTGCCCGTTCCAGCGCGCGCCCGCTGGCCGCGGTGAGGAGATAGCGGTAGCAGGGAGAGGGGCCATCTAGCTCGCGGTAGGTGATGGGGGCGCCGTTAGTAGCGCTTTCCGGCGCGACGGCCTCGCCCAGGTGCGCCAGGTCGTCGAGGTGCGCCGCGTAGAGCCAGGGGCGGAAGCGCTCGCGCTCGCAAAGGACGCGGTCGTCCCCGCGCCGCCACACCAGCGCGTGGCCCTCGCGGTCGGCCCACACAGCAACGATGCTCGGCGTCTCATCCCAGCCAAACAGCACAGCATCATCCGTCATGCCCTGATTCTAGCATCGAACGGATGGTCTAGCAAGCAGGCGGACTCGCCTCTTGACGCTGCTGGCCGACGCGGGCATTATCCCGGCCCCGCGCAGATGCTCGAACCGCTCGTCGCGAGTCTGACGCCGTAGACTGGGCCCGGCCTACCCCGTAGTACCAGCCGCGAAGTCGGCGTCGTAGGGCAATAGCCCGCTGGGAACGCAGCGCGACTCGCGCCACGCCGCTGGTTTGGCACGCATTCTGCTTTAGGGGCGATAGAGGTATCAACCTGTATCGTCTAACGGAGGCATGAATGAGTATTATTGCTTGGCTCGTTGTTGGCCTGCTCGCCGGCTGGATCGCGAGCATGATTATGCGCAGCGGCTACGGTTTGATTGGTGATCTGGTGTTGGGCGTTGTGGGCGCGATTGTGGGCGGCTGGCTGGCCGGTATCTTCCTGCACGCGGACTACACGACGGGCATCAACATCGAGACGATCATCACGGCCATTATCGGGGCGATTATCGTGATTGCAATTGCGCGCCTGGTCACTGGACGTCGAGTAGCGGGCTGATCAGCTTCATCGATCAACTTCATAGTGTGCGGTCAATGAACAGGGGACGAAGGCGTTTGTGAGCCTTCGTCCCCTGTCCATTTCGCCTGCTACGGCCTGTATCAGTCGGCCGGGCGGACGCCCGTCCAGAAGCGTAGCAAGGTCTCGCAAGCTCGGCGCCGATGGCTACGTCGCCAAGCCCTCCGGCATGAACGCGCTGCTGTCAGAGGTAGCGCGGGTCAGCGCCATGTGAAGCGCTGCGGGCGAAGACCACGACGGCAACGCCAAGGGCGAGCAGCACCGCCGCCGGGGGGTAGCGCAACAGGGCCGACGCCAAGGGTGTCACGGATGCGGCGGCGAGCGTCGCGATGACCGGCCGGCGCCACACGGCGAAGACAAGCATCCAGGCAAGGACGCCGACCAGGAGAGCTAACGGCGTGGCAACGGCCAGCGCGCCAACGGCGGTCGGGAGACCCGAGCCGCCGCCCTTTGGCGTCCAGAACGACCAGCACTGCCCGACGACGGCGAGGATGCCGGCCGCCGTCGCCGCGTAGGCTGACCAGCCAAATTGCATGGCGAGCCAGACGATGACGGCCCCTTTGGCTACGTCAATTGCCCGGGCTATCTGCGCAACGCGCGCCCGTCGGCGCGGACTACCCTGGTCGAACAGACGGGCGACGATGAGGCCGGCGGGGATGGCGCCAATGAAGTAACCCAACGCGGCCCAGGCGAGAAGATTGAGGCCCATAGGGGGAAGAGTCGGGCCGAGCAGGGCTCACGCGCTCTGTCGCGTGCTTCTCTGCTCGGCCCGCGTAAGTTACTCGGCCGGCTCGACCTCAGGCTCGCCGTCAGTGTCGACATCGGGCTGAAGGTCGGGGTTCAGGCGATAGTACGCGTGGTTGCCCCGCGTGCTGCGCACAAGAATCTTGCGGTTGATCGATTCCTTGATCATCTCCTTCATCTGCTTGTTGGAGAGGTCGAGGACTTCTTTGTTTCTCAGGGCGCGCAGACTGTCGAAGATCTCGATGAACAGGACCGGTTGGTCGAACTGCTGCATCATCTCGTTGAAAATCTGCCACTCCTCATCGCCAATATCCTCGGCCAGCCCGTCGGCGCCTTCGAGCTCCGGCTCGATGATCTCCGGCTCGGCAGGGCTTTCCGGCTCCTCGATGGGCAGGGTCTCGGCGACGATGACTTCTGGCTCAACCGGCGCGCCATCGGACGGGAGCTGCGGCTGACCGGCCTTGCCTTTGCGGCTACTTCGCCGCGAACGCGACTTGCCTGCGCTCTCGGCTGCGGGGGCAGGAGACGTCTCCGGCTGGCGCGGGCGGATGACCTCGATCTCATCATCGAGGGATTCGGGCGCGAACTGGCTCAACTTCAGGGGGTCTTCGCCGGGGAGGAACACCTCGGTCACCGAGCCGCTGCTGAACACCTGGACAAGGTTGCGCTGCTCGGCCTCGCGCACGAAATCGCGGAACTTGGAGAACGGCCGCCCCTTCTTGTCCTTGAGCTTGGTCTCGTCGAAATCGCCCATCAGCTCGACCATGAGGAGCTTGAGCGTGGCGAGGGTGGCCAGGTTGCCTCGCTGCCGCGCAAGCTTCACGGCCTGTACCAGGACCCCATACGGGTCCTTCTCTCGCTTGCCTGGGCGGCGCCCGTCCTCCTCATCTTCCTCCTCGTCATATCGACCCAGAACGTTAGAGTAGAAGATGAACTCGTCGGCGCTCTGGGCGAGGTGGGACGAGGCGGCATCGGCGACGCCGATGACGATGGCGCGCTTCCCCTGCTGCCGGATTGCGTTGATGAGCGGGATGAAATCCCGGTCTCCCGTGATGATGACGTATGTGTCGATGTTCGGGTGAGTATACAGGGTCTTCATGCAGTCGATACACATGTGGATATCGACTGAGTTCTTGATGGCGCGGCCGATACGGCCTTCTTCGCGGTCGTAGTAGTACGTTGGGACGTACATCGGCTCGATGCTGTTGGCATAGAGGGCGTTGGTCACGCGGGGATAGCGATACCAGTCGGCGTAGGCGCGGGCGATGGTCACCCGCCCGTATTCTTCGCACTTGTCACGTATGCTGTCAAAGTTCGGTTGCTCGCCGTACTTGTTGCGGATCGAGATATAGATATTCTCGAAATCCACAAACACGGCGACATCGTTTGTCGGCATAAACTTCTTGTTCTAACCTCTCATCCTTCGTAGGAGGCTGCGCCATTTCCGGGCGCAGCATGGTATCCGTAGACGAGCGAGTGTGCGGCGACTTGGCCGGGTTCACCGCAGTAACTCGCGCCTCGCGAGTCGCGTCGGGCGAGGGGCGCGCACTGACATCCTCACGAGGCTCAAAAAAAGACCGTTCCTGACCTGCCCGACCACGGGAAGGCGCGGGAATATGGCCTTACGAGTCAATTATACAATAACAAGACGCTTTCCCAAAATCCGCATTCCTCCAGGCTGAATGTTTGACGCCGCGGCGGGGCGCTACTAGAATACCCGGGTAGCCTGATGACCAATGCGCTTGAATACAAAGGATTTCTAGCGGTGACAGCCACTCCCGACCACACAATGCGAACGCATCTGCCTATTCCTGACCGACCCTACCTGGGTCTCGTCACCTACGACGCCAAGGATCCGGATCTGAGGTTTCCGGCCATCGAGCCCCTGCGGCCGCCCACAGGCGCGCCAAACGTGCTCATCATTCTGCTCGACGACGTCGGCTTCGCGGCCTCCAGCGCATTCGGCGGGCCATGCGCCACCCCGACCGCCGAACGCCTCGCCGCACACGGCCTCAAATACAATCGCTTTCACACCACCGCGCTCTGCGCCCCCACCCGCGCCGCCCTTCTGACCGGGCGCAACCATCACTCAGTCGGCATGGGCGGCGTCACCGAGGTCGCCACATCCGCGCCCGGCTACAACTCGATTCGCCCCAATACCGCCGCCCCACTCGCCGAGGTGCTCAAGCTCAACGGCTACAGCACCGCGCAGTTCGGCAAGTGCCATCGAACGTGCCGTCTGGCAGACCAGCCCGATGGGGCCTTTGACGCCTGGCCCGCCGGCGGCGGTGGCATGGAGTACTTCTACGGCTTCATCGGCGGCGAAACCAACCAGTGGTACCCGTCTCTCTACGAGGGCACCACCGCCATCGAGGTGACCAGGACCCCGGAACAGGGCTACCACTTCATGGAGGACATGACCGACAAGGCCATCAACTGGGTTCGCCAGCAGAAGGCTCTGATGCCGGACAAGCCCTTCTTCGTCTACTTCGCGCCGGGCGCGACCCACGCCCCGCACCATGTGCCGAAGGAATGGGCGGACAAGTACAAGGGGCAGTTCGACGAAGGTTGGGACAAGCTCCGCGAGGTGATGTTCGCCCGACAGAAGGGGCTCGGCGTCATCCCGCCCGACTGTGAGCTGACTCCGCGCCCCAACGAAATCCCGGCCTGGGACGAGATGCCCGAGACGCTCAAGCCCATTCTGGCTCGCCAGATGGAAGTCTACGCCGGGTTCCTGGAGTATACCGACTACCACGTGGGTCGCCTCGTCGACGCGCTGCAGAACTTGCACGTCCTCGACGACACGCTGATCTACTACATCATCGGCGACAACGGCGCCAGCGCCGAGGGAACGATCAACGGGACGTTCAACGAGAGCTTCATTTTCAACGGTATGGCCGCGCTGGAGACGCCTGAGTTCCTGGCTGCGCACGTCGACGAGTTTGGGGGTCCGACCTCGTACAACCACTTCGCGGTCGGCTGGGCGCACGCGATGGACACGCCGTATCAGTGGACCAAGCAGGTCGCATCGCATTGGGGCGGGACGCGCAACGGGACGATTGTGCACTGGCCGAGGGGGATCGCGGCCCGGAACGAGGTGCGCTCGCAGTTCCACCACGTCATCGACATCGCCCCGACGGTTCTGGAGTGCGCCGGGCTGTCGGCGCCTCTGTTCGTGCATGGTGTTCAGCAGATGCCTCTGCACGGCGTCAGCATGAAGTACAGCTTCGGTGACGGCGGGGCGGCAGAACGCCACGAGACCCAGTACTTCGAGATGTTCGTGAACCGCGGGATCTATCACAAGGGCTGGACGGCGGTGACGCGGCACAGCACGCCGTGGGTGGTGGAACCGCTGCATGCCTACGACGAGGATGTGTGGGAGCTGTACGACACGAACACCGACTGGAGCCAGGCGCACGACCTCGCGGCCGCGCTGCCGGAGAAGCTCGCGGAGCTCCAACGCCTGTTCCTGATTGAAGCCGTCAAGTACAATGTGTTGCCGCTGGACGACCGGCGCATCGAGCGGTTCAACCCCGATCTGGCCGGACGACCTGTGCTTATCCGTGGCAAGTCGCAGCTGCTGTTTGGCGGCATGGGACGTCTCAGCGAGAACACGGTCCTGAACGTCAAGAACAAGTCACACGCTGTCACCGCGCAGGTCGTCATTCCCGATCAGTCGGCGAGCGGCGTCATCATCGCCCAGGGCGGCGCCTTCGGTGGCTGGTGTATTTACTTCGACGCCGGCAAGCTGAAGTATTGCTATAACCTTCTGGGCCTGGAGCGGTTCTATACCCAGGCCACGACGCCTACCCTGTCGGGAACACATCAGGTGCGGATGGAGTTTGCGTATGACGGCGGAGGGCTGGCGAAGGGTGGGAATGTCGAACTGTACGTCGACGGGGTCCAGGTTGGCGAGGGCCGAGTTCCCATCACCGTTCCGATGATTTTCTCTGCCGACGAAACGACCGACGTGGGGTCGGACACCGCGTCGTCGGTGGCCGAAGACTACACGATGCACACAAGCGCATTCAACGGCAAGATCGACTGGGTGCAGATTGACCTTGGCGTGGATGACGCTGACCATCTGATCACTCCCGAGGAGCGGCTGCGCGTGGCGATGGCCCGCCAGTAGGGTCAACATTGACGACCCTACCTAAGCTGACGCCGATGCAACTCCGCAAGTACGATGGCTCGGGGCGAGGGCCGATCTACGTCGCGTACCGAGGCAAGGTATACGATGTGACGGCCAGCCGCCGCTGGCGCGATGGCCTGCACGAGAATCTTCACTGGGCCGGCTTCGATCTCACGGAGTTTCTGGCGGATGCGCCCCATGCCGAGGAAGTCTTCGCTCGCTACCCTGTAGTGGCGGAACTGGTTGGCTCGGAATAGCGGTGGCGTCCACCGCTGCGAGGGTAGAGTATCGGGGATCCCTGTCACCAACTCGCCGAGCACCCTCAGTCGCTATCCTAGTCATCGTCGTCGGACGGCACTCGCTGATGAACTACGTAGTAGGCGAGAGCAGCAATGATGAGGGCGGCCGCAGCCGCGAAGGCCAGGATCTCCCAGTCACCTTTCCATACCGAAAGCCTCTCCAGCGCAAAGACGCCGAGCACGGCAATTAGAACGCCAATCAGCTTCTCCTCAAGCTCGCCCACCGAGCTGACAAGCAGCCACTTTGGCCACTTGGCGTGTTGGTTGAGGAAGAGCTGGTAGAGACCGGCTGACACGACATACATGATGGTGGCTACCAGGAAGACATCGATCGTCGAGATCAGGTCAAGCCGAAGGTCCGAAGACTGGCCGCTTTCGACCATGCCTATGTATCCCAGGAGAATGCGACCGGTCTGGAGAGTCCCCTGAGCGATCAAGGCCACCGAGGCAATGAACGTGCTGATGACGGCAAGTACAAATATCCAACGTGTCTCTACGAGGGCGAACAGAAGCGCATGCCGTACCTCACGCCCCTCTGTGTCGATGGTTGGCAGGTTGGCTTCGGGCGGCTTGTCGGTCTCGGAAGTCATGGCAGCTCCGTCGCGTAGAGGATGGCGGTTGCGGGGAGTATAAGGGGCAGCAATGTTGATGTCAACTGCGGCTCTGAGCGGTGCATTGCATGGTGGTCTGGCCAGGTACACATAAGGGATACATCCGTTGCTCTGAGCAAAGTCTATATGACCCTTGGGTCACCCGTAAGTATGAAAATGTCATGCTGAGCGGAGCGAAGCATCCCGGCGCCGTTGGAGGCCCTTAGCTGCGCTCAGGGCGACAGCCGCGCTATTTTCATCTCAGCGAAGATCCCCGTTGGGTCTCACCGAGAGGCGGCGTTGCCCTCATCGTGCCAAGTTAGTGGGGCAGAGCCTGGGGGGCGGCATGGGAATGGCTCTTGACGGCGGCCGGGCGCACCAAAAGGAGCGGGAGACCGCCGCGACGCAGGACCGATGAGGCCACGCTGCCTAGGAACAGACGCGGTAGGCCTGTTCGCCCGTGCGTCGCCATGGCGATGAGGCCCATGCCTGCTGCACGCTCTTCGTCGAGAATCGCACTCGTAGGCGAGCCGAGCCGCACCATTGTTTGCACACGCAGGCCCTCGGCTTTCACACCGGCGGCGATTCCCGCCAGATATCGCTGAGCGTCCGCTTCGTCGGTGTTGGGCGCAGGCCCGTCCTGGGCCGGATCGTCGACGGTTGAAGAGGCAGCGGCGCCAGCGGACGGGGCTACTGCCTGCATCAAGACGATTGTCCAGTCCAGCGCCCGCGCAATCTCGGCGGCGTGGGGCAGAACCGTCTCGGCGAAAGTCGAGCCGTCGAGAGGGACAAGCAGCCGAGCCCGCGGCTGAGCCGGCTCCACCGGGCCTTCGGACCGCATCAGCCACACGGGCACGCGGCTGCGGGCGATGAGAGCCTCGGCGACTGAGCCATAAACCCAGCGGCCCAGTCCCGACCGGCCATGGGTCGTCATCACGACAAGGTCGGCGTGGTGAAGGTCAGTTTCGAGGAGGATAGCGTCGGCCGGTCGCGCATATGGCACCACCGCGTCTACACCAACACCTTGCTGGGCGACTCGTCGCGCGACGCCTTCGAGGTAGCTCTCCGCCTCATTCACCGCGTAGATCTGGGCCTCGAAGCTGTCGTCATGCAGCCCGCTGGCCCACGCGGCACGGACGAGGATGATGCGGCCGCCGGTCGCCTGAGCCAGCCGGATCGCAGTGGGAAGGGCACGCTCGCTCAGCTCCGAGCCATCCAATGGCGCCAGGATTGTTCTGAACACCGCTTGCTCCTCTAGAAATGGGAAGGAAGGGGCACACGGGAGTGCGCCCCTTCGAAAGAATTCGTGTGTACGACTGCCACGTAGCTCGTACTAGCTTGCTACGTCTGCCGCTACTTGGCAGGTGCAGTCTGCTGTGCTCCAGCCGGTTGCGGCTCGACCTCCGTCGTCTTCCAGGGAACACCGACCCAGCGGAGGAGGAAGTAATCCAGCCCATAGTAGCCCGCGACCTTCCAGGCGAGGACGAGCAGGATGGCGAGAAGCAGGAGGAAGCCGTTGGTGCTGGCGGAGCCGGCCATGATGAAGTTCCAGTTCATGAGGGCGCCGCAGAAGGCGGCTACGCCGACGAACGCGCCAACAATGAGGCCGAGACCGACGAGGAACTCACCATAGGCGATCACCTTGCCGAACCAGACGTAGGACTGGGTGTCGACCAGGAACTGGATGAAGCTGCGGTACCAATCGAAGGAGATGACGGGCTTGCCGTTCGGAGCGGCCAGGGCGCCCATCCAGAACCCCTTGAGAGCGCTGCCGTCGCCGACCCAGCCGGGGTCGCCGATCTTGTGCATGCTGGCCTGGATCCACTGCCAGCCGACCCAGACGCGGATGATCAGCCAGACGATGGCCATGCGCGTGTCTGAGAAAAGGAACCGGGCGATTGGCGGGTCTTCGACGAAGGTATTCTTGCGGGTGACGATCTTCGCGGACATTGTTCAGTTTCCTCCTGAGTGACCTGATTTTGTGATTTGGATGTTCCTGAGACCGTAGGACATCCGTCTGTCTATGTTCAGCAGTATACGACACTAATTCGACAATTGCTGTAAATAGTCGCCAACTCTGCGTTATGGAATCGCAACGCTGTGGTTGTCCGATTCGCAGAATTACCGTATCATTAGAAGTGTTAAAGATACGCTGCCTGATAGGAGAAAAATGGGTATGCAGTCCAGGACAAGGACGGGTCCGCCTGGAAAGCTGCCAGGTGTTCCGTCCGCGCAACCCAATGGTAATTCTCAAATGTCGCTCGAGGAGCGGGCCGCTGAGGCGCGCTTCCAGGGCTTGCTCGAGGCTGCGCCGGACGCTATTGTGATTGTGGACGCAGCCGGCACTATCGTTATTGCGAATACGCAGGCCGAGCGCCTATTTGGCTACGATCGCGCTGAGCTGGTCGGCCGCTCAATCGAGATTTTGCTGCCAAAGCAACTGCGCGCGCTGCACGAACGCCACCGCAACGACTATTCTCACAAACCCTCAACGCGCCCCATGGGAAACGGGCTCAGCCTCATCGCCTGTCGCAAGGACGAAACCGAATTTCCCGTCGAGATTAGCCTGAGCCCCTTCGATACGCCGGAAGGGATGCTGGTTATCAGCGTCATACGCGACATCACCGACCGCAAGCGCGCGGCGGACGAGCTGGAAGCGGAGGTCTTGCGCCGAACCGCGCATCTAAACGTCCTGCTCCAGTTCAGCCAGCAATTGCTCCTGGCGCGCAGCCTCGACGCCGTCCTGCAGAAGGCCATCAACTACGCGATGGGTCTTGTGCCGGAGGCGCAGCATGGCGCCGTCTATCTTCACGATGAGGTCAACAATCGCCTCGTGCTGCGCGCCAGCGTCGGATTTAGGGGCGTGCCGCAGTTGAGTGTCCCGACGGACTTTGCTCTCGTCGGCCGCGCCTTCACCACCCGCCAGTTTCAGGCGGTCGAATCCCATCCCGAATACGAGGCCTGGCTGGGCGGCGTGAGTCCGGAAGAGCGAAAACGCATTCTGGAAGCGTTCGGGACAACGGAGCTTCCAACCGGCGTGGTTGCTTTTCCCCTGATCTCCCACGACTCGGTGCTTGGGGTACTTCGCCTGGTTCGCGAGCGTGGCGAGGGGCCGTTTGCCCGCGAAGCGCGCGGAACGCTTGAAGCGCTGGCGAACTTGGCTGCGGCGGCTATTCTGGAGGAACGGAGCCGGCGCGAGGCCGCCACTCTCTCAACCGAGGTGGAACGGCTCGAAGAACAGCACCGCATGATGGCCGAGCGCCTCGACCACGCCGAGGCTGGAATGCTCCAGGCCGCGCGCCTGGCGGCGGTGGGCCAGCTTTCGGCGTCCATTGCCCACGAGATCAACAACCCGCTCTACGCAGCCCGCAACTGCCTGTATCTGCTGGAGGAGGATCTCCCGCCCGATCAGCGAGACTCCCCCTACCTGTCCATGGCGCGGGACCAGCTCACGCGTATCGCTGGGATCATCGAGCGGATGCGCGACTTCTACCGGCCGACGCGGGGCGATATGGCTCCCTGCGACCTCAACCAGATTCTCGAGGAGACCTTGGCGCTGGCAGGGTTGAACATGCGCCACGGCGCTATCAAGATGATCTTCGCCCCGGCGCGGGATGTCCCGAAGGTTCTCGGCAGCGACGACCAGCTCCGCCAGGTCTTTCTCAATCTCGTGCTGAATGCCATTGACGCCATGCCGAACGGCGGCACGTTGACGGTGCGCACTGAGGCCGGGCCCTCGGTCGCGATTGTGGAGGTGCAGGACACAGGCGTTGGCATACCGGATGCCATTCGCGCGCGCATCTTTGAGCCGTTTTTCACGAACAAGCCGACGGGCACGGGCCTGGGCCTGGCGATTTGCGGGCATATTGTGACGCAACACAGCGGCCAGATTGAGGTCGAGAGCCGCGAAGGGGAAGGCACCACGTTCCGCGTGGCTTTGCCATACCGACCGCGCTTGTAAGGTGGAGTGTAGAAAGGACGCTGTCATGACTCAATCGCCCGCGCAGATCCTGGTCGTCGACGACGAGCTGCCTATCCGGACGACAATCGCCGAGATGCTCAAGCGCCAGGGCTACGACGTGAGCACAGCCGGAACGGGGGAAGAGGCCCTGGGGCTGGTGTACCAGCGCCCGTTCGACCTTCTGCTTCTCGATCTCAAGATGCCAGGGCTGAGTGGACTTGAGGTGGCTCAGCGCGCCCGCGAGCGCCTGCCGGAGGTGGCGATCATCATTCTCACCGGCCACGGCTCGCTGGAAAGTGCGATCGAGGGGCTGCACCTGGGTGTGTTCGACTACATGCTGAAGACGGCCAGCCCGAAAGAAGTGCTGTCGCGCGTGGAAGCCGCACTGAACACACAGCGCGAGGAGCGACGCAAGCGTCGCCTGATGCAGACCCTCGCCTCGGTGGTGACGGAACTGGAAGGAAACCAGGAAACATCCAGGCGAGACATCGCTGCCACGGACGGCTGGATTACGGTCGGCGACCTCCAGATCTCGACGTGGAAGCAAATCGCGCGGCGCGGCGACCAGGTGCTGAACCTGACGCCGACTGAGTTCCGTATCCTGGTCTGTCTCGCTCAGCAGGCGGGCCAGGTTATGACCTACCAGCAGATTGTGCAGTGCGCCCAGGGCTATGAGGCCGACCTTTTCGAGGCGACGGAGCTTGTCAAGCCGCACATCTATCACCTGCGGCAGAAAGTGGAGCCGGACCCGGCGAACCCGCGCTACATCCTCACGGTGCGCGGCACAGGCTACCTGCTGTCGCCGACACCGGGTGAACGCACCGAGGGTGTCCGTCACTAGGACAACATGGCTGAAAGAAAAGCGCCCTGGCTTCTACGTCAGGGCGTTTTGTACCTTTTGAAGGAGCTGCGGGAGAGGCGCGGGTTTGTTGATGTAGTCCGTCACCCCAAGCCGCTCGAGGTCGCGGCGCAGGGCAGGGCTGGAGCGCGATGCCAGGACGATCACTCGCACGGGGACGTGCTGCTCGCGCAGCAGGCCAATGAGCCGCGCGCAGCCGAAGGGGTCCGGCGACGGGTCGATGATCAGAACGTCGGGATGATGGTGCTGCGCGCTCTGCCAGGCTTCACGGGTCGAGCCGACGACGGACAGGGTGGCTTCCGGCACAACGCGCCCCACGCCGGCCCGCGTCACGCTGGCCGCACTGTAATCTGCATCTACGATAAGGACGTGTGAGCTCATCTAGACTCCGAGATGGCTTACTTCGCAAGGCTAACTGTCTTCAACTTCTGGCCCTAGTATAGCGTCAGGATGGCTTTTCGGGTGTTGAGAGTCCGCAACGTCGCGTGAAGGGCTCATTACGGAGCAGAAAAAGGCAGCCACCCTCACGTCGAGGGTGGCTGCTTGAGGTTGAGGCTTACGCGTACTCGCGGGTCCAGGCCAGCCCGAGGCGTTCGAGGGTGTCGTGCCTGGGCATGCCGGTCCCGACATCCCAGCCGGCCATCTCGTAATAGACGTCCTTAGCGGCTTCTAGCTCTTCGACGGTGACGCCGAGGCCGGCGCTGGCGCCGTCTTCGAGCACTTTGTGGAGTCGCTTCGGGAGCTTGTCCGCTTCGCGGCCCATGCCCTCGCGGGCATTGAACTCGCGCATCATGTTGATGCGGCGCTCACCGACCTGGAGCAGCTCCTCCATGGTGACGTCCCAGCCCGTGACAGCGTGGACGTACTCCACGAACTTCTGCGGCGCGTACATCTCCCACGTCGGACCCCAATCGAACTGGCACAGGTTGAGCGTATCCATGAGGCTGAACAGGCACTGGGTGCGGAACGTCCACTCGACCTTTTCCGCGTTGAGCACGGTGACCGGTTGCGGCTTTGTCAGACCCAACGGCTCCAGGCGAACCGGATCGTAGCTCTCCGGCGTATAGCCCGGATCATGGGAGGACGACATGTGATCCGCGCCGTACGGGTTAACGGCGTAGATGAGCGCCAGGCTGCGCTTGACCTGCGGCATGTGGGCGGGCGCTTCCGCGTTCTTGACGGTGATCAGGTACTCGTCGGAGCCGTTGTTGAGCTGCCGGGCCGCACCCGCGGAACCTTCGGCGAGCAGGTTGCCGAGCTTGCCCTCGCGGTGCGCCATTGCGTCGAGGCACGCGAGCATCGCCTTACCGTTGCCAAACTGCAGGTCCAGGTCGCCGACATATTCGGCGGGCAGGAGACCGTTCATGTTGGTCTCCATCGCCCAGGCGATCGTCGCGCCCGCGCCGATGGCGTCGAGGCCGTACTTGTTACACAGCTCATTGCCCTTCATCATGGCTTCCATCGAGCCGTTGCCGACATACGAGCCGAGGGTGGCCATGTTCTCGTACTCGGGGCCGCCGAAGATCGGGTCGATCTTGCCATACTCTGGGTCGTCCATCTCGACGACACGCTTGCACTTCGTGGCGCAGGAGTAGCACGTGTCGCGCTCGATCATGTACGTCCGGAACATCAGCTTCCCGTCGATCTTCTTGTTGTCCTCGAACGAGCCGGAGTTCCAGTTGCGCGTCGGGAGACCACCGGCGTGGTGCTGCGCCGTGACGATGCCGGCGGTGCCGTATTTGCCAAACGCGTTGTCGAAGTCAGTCTTGATGAAGTCGCGGCCCCAGCGCGTCATCTCAAGCACCTTGGCGCGGTGGGCAAGCTTGGGCTTCATGTGGCCGCGCACGGCGATGGCCTTGAGCTTCTTAGAGCCCATCACGGCGCCGAGGCCGTTGCGGCCGTGGGCGCGGCAGGCCATGTTGATGATGGCCGCGACCTTGACCAGGTTCTCGCCGGCCGGGCCGATGCAGTTAACCTCGACGTGGTCGTCGCCCAGCTCCTTCTTCAGGGTGGTCCACGTCTCGGCCGTGTCCATGCCCCACAGATGCTCGCCGTCTCGAAGCTCCGCCTCTCCCTCGTGAAGCCAGAGATAAACCGGCGTTGGGCTGCTGCCCTTGACCACGATGGCGTCGAAGCCGGCAAACTTAGCCTCCGCCGGCCAGAAGCCGCCCGCCTGGCTGTCGCCTGCGCCGCCGGTCAGCGGACTCTTCGCGGTCGCGGTCGCGCGGCTCTGGCCGTGAATCGGCGTGCCGGTCAGAACGCTCAGGCTGAATATCAGAACATTGTCAGGGCCAAGGGGATCGGCGCCGACCGGCACGTCTTTCAACAGGTAGTACATGCCGAGGGCACTACCGCCCATGTATTTGCGGTAGAACTCGTCAGGAGGGGTCTCGACCTCCAGGTGTCGATTGGTCAGATCGACGTGGAGGATACGGCCATGATATCCGTACGGCATTATTCTCTCCTCTTTGAGCAGTCTCGGACCGATTCGGTGATTGAGCTTTGCAAATACATCACAAACGGCCTCGGCTTTGTATTGAGGCCGCGTGAACAATTCTATGATACCAGGAGTCGGCCACGCTGCACGTGGAGATTTCACCACCTGGCGGTAATAAACCTTATCGAAGGGTCGGCATGGACAGGAAAAGGTTACGGCGGGGGAAGTCACCCCCGCCGTAGCTATTCTACCACTAGACCTTCGGCGATGCAGCGGTCCGTGACCTGCCTCAGGACGTCGGGCGGCTGCGCCCCGCTGACCAGGTAGCGCTCGCCAAAGATGAACGCCGGTACGCCGGATAGTCCGGCCTGAGCTGCGAATCCCTCGTCGGCGAGAACCTGGTCCATGTAGACGGGGTCCACGAGCGCCGCGCGGTAGGCATCCGGGTCGAGGCCGATATCGCGGGCGATATCCACCAGCGTGTCGGCGACAGTGATGTCCTGGCCCTCCTGCCAATAAGCGCGGAATACGGCGCGGTGATACGGGTCACCGCGCCCCCGCGCTTCCGCGAACTTCGCGCCGGCGTGGGCCATGCGCGTTCCGCCGGATTCGGTAGGGCGGGGCTGCCTCATTTCCAGGCCGAAACGTTCCCGCGCGATCGCCTCGACTCGCGGCCACCCCGCATCGATTCGGGCGCGATATTCTGGCGGGATCGGCGGCGAGCCAGGCGGGCGAAGCTCGAAGGCGCGAAACTCTACGTCGACATCCCGGCTTTCTTTGAGCGTGTCCAGACCGGACACGGCCATGAAGCACCACGGTCAAACGTAGTCGCTAAACACCATGACAGGGACGGTCGACATATGCTACTCTCCCCTGGTCTTGGGCGTTGGCGCAGCAAAAGGAAGGGCCGCGCGGCGCCCAGTTCCGCGCGGCCCTTCCTTAGATGGAGGAGGAGAAACCACACTCAGAAGTATAGAGAAGACTGAGTGCACGGGCTGGACTGCTACCCTATCGGTACCCACCGGCTACCCAACGCTCGCCGCGTCAGGTTTGGCCGCGGCCTCGCGGTGGCCGTTGCCGGAGGCGTGGGCCGCGCGCTCGTACGTGGTCGTCACGATGGTATGGATACCGCCGCGGACGAGGAAGTCGCCGGTGACTTCGATGCGGATAGGGTCGGCGGCGGCGACGAAGTCGTCCATGATCTGGTTGATGACGCGCTCGTGGAACGCGCCCTCGTTCCGGTAGGACCACAGGTAGAGCTTGAGGGACTTTAGCTCGACGATGCGCGGGCCGGGCGTGTAGACGATGCGAATCTCGGCGAAGTCGGGCTGGCCCGTCATGGGGCAGAGGCACGTGAACTCAGGCGTGCTAATGGTGACGGTGTACTCCCTGTCGGGGTAGGGGTTTGGCACCGTGATAAGCTCTTTGGATGGTTGACTTGGCATAGAACACCTCAATCTGCTTCAGTTGCTGGATTTTCGGACGTCGGAAAGTATATCTGGCCTGCCGGTATTGGTCGAATGTTATGACCGCCTTCTTGTTGGAGCCTCGGGATGGAAAACGAAGGGCGGGCCATTCGCCCGCCCTCGTAGTTGTGCTACCGCTCTTCTCAGCCACCGCTGCCAACACGGAGCATGTCGTCCCAGGTGGAGGGGTCCAGCGAACCCTCTACCTTCCGCCCGTTGACATAGAAGGTAGGCGCGGTGGTGATCTGTTTGTTCTGCGCGTCCAGTGTCGAGGCGCGGACCGCGGGCAGATAGCGGCCTGAGTCAACGCATTTATTGAACAGGTCGAGGTTCATGCGGCCGACATCCTTCGCCATCGCCTTGAGGTTGTCGGCGCTAAACGTGCCCTGGTTCTGGCCCTTCTGCCTGGCGTAGAGCATGTCATGGTAGGGCCAGAAGCGCCCTTGCTCGTGGGCGCACAACGCTGCTGCCCCGGCCGCCTCGCTCTCCGGTCCGCCTACCGCCAAGTCACGCCAGATGAGCCGCACCTTGCCTGTGGGAAACCACTTCTCACGCAGCATGGGCAGCGAGTCTTGCGCGAAGGGGCGGGAGTAAAGGGATTGGAAGTCGGCAAACTCAAGAATCGTAATCGGGGCGTCGGCCGCACCTTCCATTGGAAAGCCCTCTGGCGTCGAGTCTGGGCGGTTCGCGCCGCTCGGATAGACGACCTGGCCCAACTGGGCGTTGGCCGACGCGCTGCCCATCCCAGCCGGCTGCACCGGAAGGCCGTTCTCGAACTGTAGCGCCCCGGGCGGGACGTCTGCGCCTCCGCTGACGGGCTGGACGGCGGGCGCCGCCGGCGCTGAGGCGACTGACTCAGCCTGCTGCCCGCCGATTAGACGCGGGAGGCCGACGAAGATGAGCAGCGCCAAAGCGACGAGAATGACGATTCCGAGGATCAGGTGTATGGGCCTGACGACGATTTCTTGCGAACCGCCGGAGGCCTCGGGCGCGGGCTCAGGTTGTTGAGCACGGGCCGCGCGGTTGTGTTTGCGGGACATAAGAATCTCTCTAGCTCCCCCGCTGACTCAGAGATAGTCTGGGCCGTTGAGCACTAACACACGAAAGACACGGAAGCGGGATGGGCCGGCGCTGACCCATGCCGTGTGTTCCGTGTCCTCCGAGGTTCTTTCTTTGCCGGCGGGTGAGGATGCGCCGCTCAATTCGGATCGCGGTCAGCGCCCGAGGGCGAGCGCGCCGGCGACGAGTGGCTCGATCTGGGACGCGCTTGTGAAGCCGCCGCGGCGAAGCTGCTGCAGTTTCCCCTGGCGGTCGATGATCCAGGTCGTCGGGTAGCCGGTCACGCGATACATCTGCGCGACCGACGTGTCACTATCGAGTACGGCCGGGAAGGTCAGGCCATGCTCGAGCATGTACTGGCTGACCTTATCGGGCGTCTCAGCCTGGTTGACGGCAAGCACGACCAGCCCCTGGTCCTTGTACTTGCGATAGATCTCTTCCAGAGCCGGCATCTCGATGGCGCACGGCGCGCACCAGGTTGCCCAGAAGTTCACAAGCACCGGGTGGCCCTTGAGGTCACTCAGGCGCACCGTCTGGCCGTCCGTGGTCTTCAGCGAGAAGTCGGGCGCTGTCTGTCCCAGGCTGGCGGCTCCCGCCTGATCGAGCGAGGCGCTTGCAACGTTGCTCTCGGTGACACCGACGACCGGGGCGATAGGCTGGCTGCGGGATGCCGGCACAGGCCGCATTCCCAGCTCGACAGGCTTCGAGTCGTCCGACGCTTGTCGGCCCAGGATGAAGCCGCCGATGAGCACGACGATCAGAATCCCGGCGGTGGCAACGATCCAGCCGATGCGCACAAGGTTGGAGTTGCTCGACGGCTCCTCTAACGAGCGTAGCGTAGTATCCGTCATACCCCCTTCCGTAGACAACAACGGATGCACGCGCGACAGGCGCGAGTTCCATGTATCTAACGCAAAACGGCAGACCGGGATACGGGCTAGGCGCGTTTTCCGACCTTGAAAGTAGCCTGGGTGGGGATGTATTCGCTGGCGAAGTTGTCGCGCGAGACGACCTGGCCGGCCTGTTTGATAACCCGGCTGTACTTGATGTCCATGCCCTCGCGTGGCCACTCGACCTGCTTCTGCTGGCCGGCCGGAAGGTCGGGATCGTCCTCGTAAACGGGGGGGCCGGGGGGCTGGCGGTTGCTAATCGTCGGCCCATCGATGCTGACTTCGCGCGACGGTTTCGTTCCATACAGGCGAACCGTGAGGCTGGAGTTCGCCGGGTTCACCGCTGTCTGGATCAGGATGGGCTTGCCCGTGTCATTCTTGAACTTGAGGTCGACGTTGGGTGTGAAGATGGTGGCTTCTAGACCGAGGGGCTTGTTGCCCTGTTCGTAGTAGCTGACGCGGTACGCGTGCGCCCACCGTTCGACAATGGGCAGCCCGGCCCAGAAGGCAGCGCGGAAAAGGGTCGTCGAGACCTGGCACACGCCGCCGCCCGCGCCGCGTTGTGTCTGGTTATCGACGATAATGAGCGTCTCGTCGTAGCCCGTGGCCGCGCTAATCTCGCCGACGATGTCGTTGAAGGAGAACACAGTATCCGGCGGAATGACCACGCCGTCGAACTTCGATGCGGCAAGGGTGATGTTCTTCACGCGCCCAGGCTCGGACCCCTGGAAGAAGCTCGTTTCTTCCCAGATAAGCTCGCGAATGCCCATCTGGTCGAGCTGGCTCGCGTCGATGCGCGGCGGCGTCTGCTTCACGACGGCCTGCACTCGGCGCTCGGCGGGCGGCGCCTCCGATGTGCCAGTCGCCGCCAGAGCCGCTTCGCGCAGCCGGTCCGTCGTCGCGAACACATCGAGGTTCTGGCCTGCCTGGCTCTTCTCGACGACCGCGACCTGCTTCGCGCCGCTATCCCATTTCAGCCGCGCATCACGCGCCGGACGGTCAATGTCCGCGGCGAGCTTGGCAACCCAGCGCTGGAGCTGGGCCTTATCCAGGTCGACCGTGAGGTGGGAGCCATCGTCGATGCGATAGGTCAGCATCGGCTCCATGTCGGCCGGTCTGAGGGTCCACGTTCGGTCGCCGAAGACCAGGGTTAGTGGGACGGCTATGACGCGGGCCGCCTGGCGCGCCGCGTCGGTCGAGTCTGACACTTGCGGGAGCGCGTCGGTCAGCGGCAGGTCGATGGTGCCCGCCGCGCCGTGAGCGAACAGTTCCTGAAGCTGGCTGACGAGGGTGGGCGTGTCCAGGCGCAGGCCGCGCTGGGCCGGGACAGCGTAGGTGGTCGAGCCGGCGACGGCCACGGTCGCATCCTTGGGCGCAACGGCGACGCCACTCGCGAGACGGTTCAGATAGGCATTGAACGTCGCCGCGTCGATGGTGACTCGGGGATCGACGTCCGTGGCATGCGCCAGCAGAAGGAACGGGCGCAACGGCGCGAGAAGCCCCTGCCGGCCCTCCTCAAACGCCAGGTCGGCGGTGGCCGGCGGGTCGAGGCGCGCGCCCAGATCGGTGTAGGTTGGCGCCCAGAGCTTCTGGCCTGCGCGCATCTGCACCGTCTGCCGCGCGAGGGACGGGGCGACCTGCGCGCGCAGGAACTCTTCAGCCTGAGGGCGCGTCAAACCGCCCAGGTCGTAGCCCGTGACGTGGACGCCCAGGTAGACCCGGTCGCGGTAGACGAACAGGTAGCTGGCAACGGCCAGCACGATCAGGATGGCGACAGTGAGCCAGGCTCGCTTCATGCGTCGCAGTTCTCGCAGTGACCAACACGTAACATCACATAACAATGTATATGCGATAGTGGCTCTTAAGTCAAGCGAAGGGAAATCATGGCGGGTCGGGGCGCACGTCGCAGACCTGGCCGTTCGCGGCGCTGATCACGTATTGCTGGGCCTGTCCCGCGGTTGACCCTGTCTGAACCGTCTCGGCGCCACCGAGAATCCCCGATGCCACGAGGGTCGATGAGCCGGCGACGGCTCTGATCTCGTATGTCAGGCACGGATTCACCGGTCGGAAGCGGAAGTACCCGTCGGTGTTGGTGTACGCGCTTTGCAGGTAAACGCCGCTGCCGGTGCTGGAACCACTCGACGGGAGCCAGAGCTGAACCTCGACGCTGGCCTGCGGCTGTGACAGGCCGCCGCTGCAGGAAGCCACCAGGTAACCGTCGACGACGCCGGTCGGGGGACCCAGGCTGAGCGTGACGTTGCCCGCGACGGGCTGGCACGGTATGGTGAAGGCCTGGGTGAAGCTCGCGATGTCGATGTTGTCGATGCCGCCGGCTGGGAAGGGTATGGGCTTGCGTGGCGCGGAAACCTGGATGGTGTACGGGCGGCCCGAGGTCACATTCGGGAAGGTGACGACACCGTTTGCGCTCAGAACTTGCGTGCCGACGACAGAGCCGTCCATGTCGGCCAGGCTGACTGTGGCGCCCGCGTAGACGGATGATGCCGACGTGAAGCTCCCGTTGCACGCCGACAGGGTCAGCGTGATGGGGGCACAGCTCGTCGGGACGCCGGGGCAGACGACCGGGAACCCGCCAAAGTCGAAGCCCGGGGGCATCGGGAAGCCCTCTGATGCGGAGGCGACGTCGCCGGCGATAGCGAGGGTCCCGTTGGGGACGACGCGCTCGATCTTGACTGCGCCGAGCCCGACTAGGTTGCGGAGAGACGCGCCGGTGGGGGCGAAGACGTTATGCTGCCAGTAGGTCGCGCTGATGACGGCGCTCCCCTTGAACCCGGCATTGATGATGCCCCAGGTAGAGAAGTCTATGTACTCCACGCTCTGCTGGCTGAGCTGCTCGCACACGTAGTCGATGAGGCCGTTCTGGTCGTAGATGAACAGGACGAAGTCGGTGAAGCCGGGGTATGGGACGATGTTTTGGACGGCGAGATTGGTCTCAAGCCCGAGGGTGTTGCCGCGCTGGAGCAGGCTCGGAACGGCGATCAGCCCGACACCAGAGGACAACCCCCCCTGGCCCGCGCCGGCCTGCCATGTATACCCTTCGTTCTCTGGAATCAGGTTGTAGGCGACTGCCTGGAGCGGGCTACTGCCGGCGGGGCCGTTGTACTGCACAAGCTCCGCCACCGCCGTGATGTTGGGCGCGCTAACCAGGGGATCGCCTGGACTCGTCCAGGCCTGGCTCTCGACGCGCACTGCTCCCACGTAGTTCCCCGGCAGGTTGTTGACCAGCGGCAGGTAGAAGGCTTGCGAGCCGCGCGGGCATACCCAATCCACCATCGTTGTGATGATGCCGCCGCCATTGTCAAGGAAGTAGACCTTGACCTTGGCTGCGACGGAGCCGGACAGGTTCTGGACATAGATGCGCGTGTCCCATCCCTGCTGTTCGCGGTAGGTCAGGGGGCCGTAGGCGACCTGCGAGCCGCCACCATCATCGAGGCAAGCGCCGTTCGAGGCGTAGCACGGCTCGGCCGCGATGCCGTTGTACGTCATCAAGAGGTTGGAGCCAATCTGGTCCGCGACGATGGCGAGTGGTTGGCTGGCCCGGATCCAGGCCGAGCTGACGACGCCCTGCGGCAGACAGGTGCTGACGTTGAAGACCGCGGTGTAGCCGGGCGACAGCTGGCTGATCGAGCATATCTGGCTGCGGAGGCACTCATCCTCGGCCTTGAACCACAGCTCGACCGACGTACACTCGGTGCCGCCATTCTGGATGTACAGCCAGGAATTGAGCCCGCCGTAGCCGCTGTAGACGGCCGGTGCGTAGTAGGCGTAGCCGCCGAATGTCGGGTCGTAGCGCCCGGCCTGGGCGGCGCCTACGCCGTTGTACGCGCCTGACATGACGAATGTTGGGTTGGTGTTGCCGGGCTTCTTGCGCACGACCTCGACCGCGATGGGCTGCCCGGCGAAGACATTCCAGGCGAACGGGAATTGCCCCGGCGTCGGCGACACGCCCGGCCAACCCTCCGGCCAGGCCTGGCCGCGCAATGCGGCCAATTGGTCGCAGCGGTACGCGTTGGGGTTGTCATCCGGGGACGGGCTGAAGCTGAACGCGACGGCGCTGCGGGCCGCGCCGGGCAACTGGGCGTTGGTCCAGGTCCAGGCGGAGCCGGGCCTGAGCAGGCCGGAGCATTCGAGCTTGAACGGCGGGGAGACCTGAGGCTGGCAGAGCCCCTGGTTGTCGGAGAAGAGCAGAAGGGCGACCTTGGTCCAGGTGCTGCCGACGTTCTGAGCCTCGATGACCCACTCGGCCTTCGTCGAGTCATTGCCGATGTAGCCGAGGACGGGCAGCTGGACATATGTCGCCGGGGTAGAGTCAGCCCGGGAGACGGTCGCCGGCGCGCCGAAGGCGGCCCCTAGCGTCAGGCCGGCAAACAGAGCCAACGCTAGAGGGCCGATCACGAGAATCCTACACATTGTATCGCTTTCTTGGCGGCGTGCGCGGACAACCTGGGTATCTAGCAGCAGACCCTTCTATTCATATAGACGAAAATGCCCAGCGAAAAGTTATTCTCGTGACAGGAGGTGCTAAACATGGGGTCGCCTTAACATCGCCTTAACCTGGGCTTAAATGCCTGTTAACCACGCCAGCCCCTGGCTCAAGTATAGTGGTGAAGGACCAATCGTGGGAGGGCTAGATATGTCACACCGAGTTGCTTTACTCATTGCCGTCGGGCTGACAGCGTTTGTGCTTGTGGTTGTGGGCGGCGTGGCCGTTCGTTGGCAGACTCGCGCCGCCGCCGTTTCCGCAGACGCTGCTGCTTTACCGACGCCCGAGCCAACAGTCTCGCCTGTCAAAGCGGTGATCGCGCAACGCGAGGCGGCCTACCAGGCATCGTTGCAGCAGGCCAACCAGCAGCTCCAGCAGGCTAACGAACTGAACCAGCAAGCCTACGAGCGCCAGCAGAGTCTCGCAGCGCAGGTCGAACAGGCTCAACAGCAGGAGCGTGACCTGGCGAATCGCTTGCAGGCGGCCTACGACCAGCAGCGCGCACTCCAGGCGCAGCTTGACGCTGCGCGGCAGCAAGCTGCGGACGCCGAGGTTGCGGCGCAGGCTGCGGCGGCGCAGGCTGCGGCGGCGCAAGCAGCTCAGGCGGCCGCCGCGCGGGCAGCTCAGGCGCAGGTTGCCCCAGAATCGTCGGCGCCTCCAGCACACAAGGTGACGCCTGCCATGGCCGCCGGCATCGCCGGCAGCGCCGCGCCTGGCGCAACGCTCACCGGCGAACCAGACCTGGTATCGTTCCAGGGCATGACTGCCTATGAGGTGCCCTTCGACCGCGGCTCGGTCTATGTCCACGCGGACACAGGACAGGTGCTTTACAATGGAGCGGCCGCTGTCGTCGCTGCTACATCCCCCCCGGCGCAGCCCCAGACCTCCAGCCAGACTAAGGGAGGATCGGCAAAGCACGACGACGGCGGCAAGAAACACGACTCCGGGCACGACGACTAAAGGAATTCGAGTATGCCACCTAAGCCAGCAGGGAAGAACCGACGAACCGTAGCCACCGGAGCTAAGCTCCTGATTGCCGCCGCCGCGCTTGGCGGGACGCTCGGCGCCTGGGCGACCCTGAGCATTGCCCAGGACCAGACCGCGGACGTAGACACCTCCACGGCCATTGTCACCGACGCTCCGACCGACCCGTGGGCCGACTTTGCGGCCAGCTTGCCGCCCGTGCCAACCCTGACCGCCCTACAACGCCGGCCGCTGGTGTTTGCGACGATCACGCCGCCGGACATTCCCGAGGCGCCGCAGACTGATACGAAGTCGCCCCAGGAGCCGAAGGTAGCCGTAGCGGCCGCAAAGCCCGCCGCGCCCGCGCCCGTCGCCGCGCGCCCCGCTCAGCAGCCCGCTGCGCTGCCCCCGCCCCCTCCGGCGGAGCCGACGCTCCGCGTGGTTGACGCCCCGCCTCCGCCTTCGCCTCCCCCCGTGGTGGTCGATGCTCCCGCGCCTCAGGCCGCGGCGCCGAGCAGCGGGGCGACCAAGAAGTCGGCGAGCGCGCCTGCGCCCGCGCAGCCAGCGCCTAAGCCTGTGACCAAGACCAAGTCATCGCGCTGACGGCGTATTGCTTCGCTCGCGACTAGACCAACCGATGTCAACCCGGCGATATAGGAGAGAGTGGTGAACGTGACGGTGCGTGAAGATGAGATGCAGGCCAAACAGGCGATCGCCTGGGGAACGCTGGCATTAGTTATCGTTGTCATGGGTGCGGCGGCTGCTCTCGTGGCCCTGCCGATGCTGGCTCCCACGCTGGCCGAGACGTTGGTTGGTGATGCTCCAAAGGGGTACTGGTATCTCTCCCGCGGCGCGGCGCTCGTGGCGTATACACTGTTATGGTTATCGGTGGTCTTTGGCCTTTCAATGACCAGTAAGGTGTCTCGCGCCTGGCCGGGGGGACCGACAATATTTGAGTTGCACCAATTCACAAGCCTCTGGGCGCTGGCCTACGCGGTGTTTCACGCCGTGATTCTGCTCGGTGATCGCTACATGGCCTACACGCCGTTGCAGCTCGCGCTACCGTTCGGGAGTGTCAACTACGCGCAGTTCGCCGTGGGCCTCGGTCAGCTCGCGCTCTACATTATGCTTCCGGTGACGTTTACGTTCTACGTGCGTCAGCGGATCGGGCAGCGCGCCTGGCGTCTGGTGCATTACGCCAGTTTTGCGGTATACTTGCTGGCGACGGCGCATGGCTTGCAGGCGGGCACGGACTCGCGGGCTGTTCCCGTGCTCGCCATGTACGCGTTGAGCGCTGTCACAGTCTTGTTCCTAACTACGTATCGCGTGCTCATGATCTTCACGGTCCGCAACCCACGGCCGGCCAAGCATGATGGAAAGATCTCAGACGACTTTGCTTCTGGTTGAGGACGACGAAAGCATATCGGAGCCACTGATTTTCGGCCTGCGGGCCGAGGGCTACGAGGTGTTACACGCGGCCGACGGGGCGTCGGCGCTGGAGGTTGCTCAGCGCTGTGGCCCCGCTGTCGTTCTTCTCGACGTCATGCTGCCGGATACGGACGGTTTTACGGTCTGCCGCAAGCTGCGGCGCGAGTCCGCCGTCCCCATTATCATGCTGACGGCACGCGGGCAGGAGATGGACCGCGTGATGGGCCTGGAGCTGGGTGCCGATGACTACATCATCAAGCCGTTCAGCTTTCGCGAGCTGCTCGCGCGGGTGAGGGCGCTTCTGCGGCGGCGCGCCCTCGACCGCGCGGAGACGGCGCCACCGTCGGACCGCCTAATCGTCGGCGAGCTTGTCCTCGATCGAACCGCTCGCCAGGCGTGGCGCGAGGGGCAAACCGTCGATCTCAGCCAGCGCGAATTCGACCTGCTCGTCGCTCTCATGGAGCGCCCCGGCCACGCGCTGCCGCGGCAAGAGCTGCTCGACCGGGTGTGGGGCGAGGAGTGGATTGGGGATCCACGTACACTTGACGTTCACATTCGCTGGCTGCGGGAGAAGCTTGAGACCGACCCGTCGTCGCCGCGTCTCATTCTGACGGTACGCGGCCACGGATATCGCCTGGTAGATCCCGCCGCTGACGGTCATGCGTAACCTGTTCCATAGTTTGCAGGGTCGGCTCATCCTGACGTACGTGGCGTTGATGCTGTTTGCCATCGGTGGGCTCGTGCTGTGGCTGGGCCTGCGGCTGCAGAATGCGGCGCTACAGGCGGCGCGCCACGACCTTGAAATCCAGAGCTATGTGATGGCAAACGGCGTGCGCGACTCGCTTGAGGCCGTCAAGCAGGGCAAACGTCCCGACGCGCGATCCCTGGACTCGCTTTTGCGCCTGTATAGTGAAGGCACTGGCGCACGCGTGACGTTGGTAGGCGATAATCTGCGTGTTCTCTATAGCACTGACACCCAGGTGCCTGTGCAGACGGAGGATGACAGCGCCGAGATAGAGGATGCCCGCGGCGGGCGCGATGGTTCGGGTATTCGCCGCGACGAGTGGAGCAATGCCGAGCGCTTGTTCATCGCTACACCTGTGACCGAGGACAACGGCAAGACGCTAGGCTATGTCCAGCTTTCGGTGCCGATGGCGCCTCTGTACGAGCAGATGCGCGGGACGTGGCTGATGCTCTTTGCAGCCGGCGGCGTGCTCTTGCTCGCGACGGCCCTGGTCAGCATCTGGATGGCGCGCCAGATCGCGCGGCCGATTCAGACGCTCACCACCGCGACCGAGGATATCGCTGCAGGCCACCTCGATCGGTCGGTGACGCCGAGTGGGCCAGACGAGATCGAGCGGCTTGGCAATGCATTCAACCAGATGGCCGACCAGATTCGAGCGATGATCGAACGGCAGCGCTCATTCACCGCCCACGCCGCTCATGAGCTGCGCACACCGCTGACCAGCCTGGCTCTGCGTCTCGAAATGCTCCAGACCTACGCTGACAAGGACCCAGCCATGACTCGGGCGTATCTGCCGCAGATGGAGCGCGATGTGCAGCATCTGCGCGGATTGGTGGATCACCTGCTAACGCTCGCGGCGGTCGAGGAGCAGGACCAGCCGGTCCGCGAGCTTGTCGATCTGGCGCCGGTGCTGTACGAGGTGGCGGATAGCGTGGCGTTGCTGGCCCGTCAGGCGTGCCTTGCGCTGCGAGTTGATGTGCCGGCTCACTTGCCCGGAGTGTTGGCGCATCGGGCGCAGATGCGAATCGTCGTCCGCAACTTGTTGGACAATGCGGTGAAGTACACCCCGCAGGGTGGCCAGGTGACGCTCTCGGCGAACGCGGGCCATGACCTGGTCACAATACAGGTGGCCGACACCGGGCCGGGGATTCCAGCCGACGCCTTGCCGCATATCTTTGAGCGGTTCTACCGGGGCAACGGGAAGGCAGCGCGTCGGTCCGAGGGCACAGGACTGGGGCTGGCGCTCGTGGAGAGTATCGTCACATCCCACGGAGGCCGCGTGAGCGTATCGAGCGAAACGGGGAAAGGCGCTGTGTTCACGGTGACGCTACCGGTGGTGAAAACGTAGAGCCGCGCTTGGGCGCGGCTCTGTGTCGGTGTCCTCTGCCTCAATCTAGTATCGCGGCATGTCCGGGTCGACCTCATCGGCCCAGGCCAGGATGCCGCCGGTCATGTTCTTCAGGCGGCTGAAGCCGGCGTCGCGTAGCAGGTTGAGGGCCCTCATGCTCCGAGCGCCGCTGCGGCACTGGAGCACAATGTCGTTGCGGCTGTCTAGCTCGTGCATGCGCGCAGGAAGGTCGCCCAGCGGGATCAGGTGCGCGCCCTCGATGTGGCCGATCTCCCACTCGTGGGGGTCGCGTACATCGACCAGGACGAAATTCGGGTCGCCGCTCTCAAGCTTCGCCTCGACCTCGCGGGGCGAGATCTGCCAGCGCAGGTCCGTCTGGTCCTCCTCGGGCGCCTCTCCGCCAATCGGCACACCGCAGAATTCCTCGTAATCGATCAGCTCGTGAATCGTCGGATGCTCACCGCAGATCGGACAGTTCGGATTCTTGCGCAGCCGGACGGTGCGGGTGCTCATGCTCAAGGCATCGAACAGCAGCAGCCGCCCAATCAGCGGCTCGCCGATGCCCAGGATGAGCTTGATAACCTCGGTCGCCTGGATCGTGCCGAGCAGACCGGGCAGGATGCCTAGCACGCCACCCTCCGCGCACGACGGAACTTCGCCCGGCGGCGGGGGATCGGGGTACAGGCAGCGGTAGCACGGGCCTTCTTTGGCGTAGAACACCGACGCCTGCCCCTCGAAGCGGAAGATGCTGGCGTGAACATTGGGGATGCCGAGCAGAACGCAGACATCGTTGGTCAGGTACCGCGTCGGGAAGTTGTCGGTGCCGTCGGCGACGATGTCGTAGTCGCGGGCGATCTCCATTGCATTCTCGGCCGTGAACAGCGTCTCGTGCGGCACGACTTCGATGTTGGGGTTGATGGCGCGGAGCTTGGTGACCGCCGACTCGATCTTGGGCCGCCCAACATCCGGCGTGTGGTGCAGGATCTGGCGCTGAAGGTTGCTGTAGTCGACGACATCGAAATCAACGATGCCCAGCCTCCCAACGCCGGCCGCCGCGAGGTACATCGCGAGGGGCGAGCCAAGCCCGCCGGTGCCAACGCATAGAACGCTGGCGGCCTTGAGCTTCTTCTGCCCGCCCAGGGCCACTTCCGGCATAATGAGATGACGCGAATAGCGCTTGATTTCCTCGTTCGAGAGGGAGACGCCTTGTGCCAGTTCGGCGAACGATAGGGCCATGAGGAACTTCCTTCTTAAGGTATGATTACTTCCACAGACCGAGGCTGAGGTACTTGGAGCCGCCGTCGGGCAGCAGCGTGACGACGACGCCTTCCTCTAGCTCACGAGCAATTTCCAACGCTGCGTGGGTCGCCGCGCCAGCCGAAAAACCGACGAACAACCCCTCTTCCCGCGCCAGACGGCGCGTCATGGCCCAAGCCTCGTTCGCCGTGACAGGGATTTCGCGGTCGACGACGGAGGGGTCATAGATGCGGGGCACAATGGCCGTCGCCAGGTGCTTCAATCCTTCGATGACCTCCAGCTCGTCCGCAGGCCCGACACCTATGATCTGTACGCCCGGCTTGTCGTGCTTCAGGCGGCGTCCCACCCCAATCACTGTCCCCGTTGTGCCAAGGCCCGCGACAAAGTGGGTGACCCGCCCATCCGTTTGCGCCATGATCTCCGGCCCAGTCGTCTCGTAGTGCGCGATCCAGTTGGCCGGGTTGCTGTATTGGTCAGGATAGTAGTACCGCTCTGGATCGTCGGCGACGATCTGACGAACGAGGCGGATGGCGCCGTCTGAGCCTTCCAGAGGGTCCGACTCGATGAGCTCCGCGCCATAGGCGTGAACGATGGCTTTGCGCTCGGCGCTGACATTGGCGGGCATGACTAGCGTAACGGGGTACCCCTTCGCCGCGCCGATCATGGCATAAGCGACACCGGTATTGCCAGAAGTCGAATCAATGATGGTCTTGCCCGGTACGAGAAGCCCCTGCGCCTCCGCATGCTCAATCATCCGCAACGCCGGGCGGTCCTTGACCGAGCCGCCGGGGTTGAACCACTCCGCTTTCGCCCACAACTCGACGGTTTCGGGCAGCTCCGCCGCGATGGCGCTCAGCCGCAGCAGGGGCGTGTTACCGATTGTATCCAGAATACTTTTTCGTGAGGGCCTCAGCGCCTGCGTCTGAACCTCTAAATTCAACATCACCGTCTCCCGGAGGCCCCGGCTCACGGTGCTGACGCGGTCAGCTCACATGAGGCCAAGACCCCAATCATCCACTTCCATCATATCTGGCGTCCACATCTCGTCCCCGAGAACCACGCGGGAAGGGCCGTTGGTCACTTCGATAGTCTTGAGGCGCACCTGGTCGATCAGCCAGCCCGCCGCCGGGCAGAACGGTGTTGTCATAATCATGGTGACGACGGTTTCGTCAGGCTGGAATTCGATGTTGCGGATCAGGCCCAGGTCGACGATGCTCATGCCAATCTCGGGGTCCTGGACGTCGCGCAGCGCCTCGCGCAGCTCACTCTCGCGAGCCAACAGGTCAGGGTTGATAATCTCGTCGGCAGTCGCCATAGCACACTCCTTATTCCGGTCTACCCACCTGAAACGTTACAATCTTTAGAGTCTGCCCTTACCCGGACCTTACTTTGAGCAATGTGGCGCGGGAGGCTACCAGGCATGTGACGGAGCGACGATGTGGAGGGAATGACTCTATCACATCGTCACTCCGTCGCCTTTTTCTCGATCACTTCTCGATTGGCGCCCCGATGATCGAGCCCCACTCTGTCCACGAACCGTCGTAGTTGCGCACGCTAGGGTAGCCGAGGAGGTACTTCAGGACGTACCACGTGTGGCTCGACCGCTCGCCGATGCGGCAGTAGGCGATGATGTTCTTGTCGGGCGAGATGCCCTTGCCCTCGTAGAGAGCGCGCAGCTCGTCGGCCGACTTGAATGTGCCATCTTCGCGCACGGCCTGGCTCCACGGGATGTTCTTCGCGCCGGGGATGTGGCCGCCGCGCTGCGCCGTCTCCGAGAGGCCTGGCGGCGCGAGAAGCTCGCCCGTGTACTCCAGGGGGGAGCGCACGTCAACCAGGCCGTAGCTGTCGTTGCCGAGAACGGCGCGAACGTCGTCGCGGAAGGTGCGGATCGACAGGTCGGCGGGGTGCGTGTGGTAGGTGGCAGGCGGGTAGCTCGGGACGTCCCTCGTTAGCGGGCGGCCTTCGTCAACCCACTTCTTGCGCCCACCGTTCATGACGCGCACGTCCTGGTGCCCATACACCTTGAGCAGCCAGAAGGCGTACGCGCCGAACCAGTTGTTGTTGTCGCCGTACAGGACGATAGTTGTATCGTTGCCGATACCAAACTGCCCGAGCAGCGCCTCGAGGGTCGCGGGATCCACGATGTCGCGCGTGACCTGGTCTTGAAGCTGGGTCTTCCAGTTCAGAGCAACGGCGCCCTGGATATGCCCCTCATCATAGGCGGCCGTGTCAACGTCAACTTCGACGAGACGCACGGCGGGGTCATTCAGATGCTCGACGACCCAATCCGTGCTAACAACGGTTTCCGGGTGAGCGTAGTTATCGTTCGACATAATCTTCCTCCTGAGTTTGTCGCGGCCCTGGGCCTTAGCCGCGTCCTCCTGCCATAGCTGGCACAATCGAAATCTCGTCGCGTGCATCGACCGGGGTTGCGTTGCCCTGGAGCCCGCGCACGTCTTCCTCATTCACGAACACCTGGATGAAGCGCTTGATCTCGCCGTTCTCATCGTAGAGGCGCTCTTTCAGGCCGGGATACGAGTCATCCAGGCTCTGTAGAACCTGTCCGACGGTGGTTCCCTCAACCTCGACCTTGGATTGTCCGTTGGCGTAACGGCGTAGCGGGGTGGGAAGATAGACAGTCGCCATGTGGTCTTTACTCCAATTGGTTACATAGATGGTGCGGTGTCGCGACATCGGTCGTGACCGCTCGTGCGGCAAACAAAAAACCCCATCGTCGGGACGATGCGCGAGGCGCTGCCGTCGAACGATGAGGCCAACTGACTAGGAACGGGCCGGCATTGGGGCCGACTCACTCGATCACAGAGTGGTAAACGCGTTGCTCCCGAGCTGAAGCCTTGCAGCTGTGCTCATCGTGGGCCAGGAAGGGCTGCGTCGAAGGTGCGCGACGCGCACGTCGAGCAAGGAGCTACCCTTCTAGAGCGCCCTGGCGACGCGGGGACCAGCGAGCTTTCCTACGGTTCGCGGCGGCGGCGTCTACGCAGCCACGGCGACCAGGCTCTCACTGCCCCGCTAGCGACAGATACAGAGCAACACTTTCAAGCCTATCACCACTCCGAACGGGATTTTCTATGACGAGATTGTACAAAATCTATACGCGCTTGTCAAGCGCGACCAAGATCATTCGTCAAACAGATAGGTGCTTTCGGCGTAGTACCGCACGGCCTTTGCCGCCAGGCGTTCACGTTCCCACTGTGTGAGCCAGGTGTTCTTTTCCTCCACCGTGCCTGGACCTTCGAGGAGCGACAGCGGCAGGTTGAGCCGCAACGCGCGGCCGGGAATGACATGGCGAGTAATGCCGGTGGGTACCTTGGCTTTGCTCTCGGCCAGCGATAGGATGTCGGCGCGCGTGAAAGGCGGGTAGACCAGCAGCGCGGCCACTTCATCATACATACGTGTCAGGGCGTACATGTCATCAATCCGTACGCGCTGAATGTTGGCAGCACCGCGATAAATGTTGGAGATGTCGACGAGAATGCGGGCCTCGTCCGCGAGGCTGTGGCCGTTGGCGATGCCATATGCGTCGCCGCCCGGACAGACGAGGTAGGCTGAGATCGTCCGCTCGTCCAGGGCGCGACGCGCGGCATCGAGGGGCGTGGCTGCCAGGCGGACGCCCGGCACACGCCGGATGGCGTCGAAAAGGGCGTCGCGGTCGACATGCGTGATCAGATGATACCACGTATCCAGTTCAACCTGGTCGTAGTTCACGACCTGGACGATGGCGTGGGGCGCGCCCAACGCCCACAGGCCGGAAACTCGATTGGCTCCGTCAAGGACCACGTAGCGCTGATCGGACAGCGGGGTCACGATCGGCGGATTCTTGATGATACCGTCTTCGCGCATGCGCCGCGTGAGACGCTCAACACGGCGCGGGTCGGCGTCTTCATGGAGCACTAGTGACGACGTGGGGACAATTCGCAGAATCGGCATTTCAGGATTGGACATGGTTATTCTCGAGTCAACGGCTACTGGCTGCGGAGGGCCGATTATGATTGACGATAGGGCGCTTCCGCATATTCTAGCACCATGTGAGAGGCGGGGCCTAAGCGAAGCGCGTGCTTGCGGCGCGTCACGAGCTGGGCTATAATCTGAGACTGTATGACCTTGTGACAACGAGGAGCTATGGCAGATAAAGCAGTTGAGAAAACGAACGCCATGCGCGCCCTGGACCAGCGCCACGTCGCGTACACCCCGGTGGTCTACGGCAACGCAACGGACTTCCACACAGCAACGGAGGTTGCCGACACTGTTGGCGAGCCGTACGATATAGTCTACAAGACTCTCGTTGTTTTGCGCGAAAAGGGCAAGCCTTTGCTGGTCATGATCGCGGCCGACCGGGAAGTGGACCTCCGTCTCCTGGCGAAGTCGGTCGGCGAGAAGCGCCTGCGCATGGCGACGCTCAAAGAGGCGGAGAAGCTCACCGGGCTACAGGTCGGGGGCATCTCAGCGCTGGCGCTGCTGGGCAAGGGGTTCGACGCGCTGATCGACGCGCCTGCGCTGGCACATCCGGAGGTCTACGTGAGCGCGGGGCGGCGCGGCACTCAGATCCGTTTGTCAGTGGCCGATCTCATGAGGGTGACGCAGGCGCGAGCCGTCGCGGCCACGAGCAACGAGAATCCGGAGCCGCCAATGCTTGACAAATGACCGTCTTTCGGCTATTCTGTTATTAGTTGCTACGTGTTGCTCGCTTATGGGAGGTGGTGGTGAGGCTTCGCCTCGGGGTTCGCGCGTTCGGGCTGGCTTGTCTCCTGGTTCTGCTGATCGCAGCTGGTGGCTGTAGCAGCGAGACCGCCCCACCCCCTGTGCCGACGCCAACCACGATACCCAGCACCGCGACAATTCCCCTCGTCGGCGGCTCTCAGACCAAGTCCCTCACGTGCGAAAGCCAATCGGCCTCGGACCTGGCCAAGTTCTGGGGGAAATCCATCACCGAGATGGAGTTCTTCAACCGCTTGCCGCGTTCCGATAATCCGTTCCGCGGCTTCGTCGGCTCGCCGGATGCGCCGGCCGGCAGCATGCCGCCGGTCGGCTACGGGGTGTATGCCGAGCCGGTCGCCGATACGTTGCGCTCCTTTGGCCTCAACGCCGAGTCGACGCAGGGGAAGGGCGTCAATTGGCTGCGGCAGGAGGTCGCGGCCGGCCGCCCCGTCCTGGTCTGGGCCACGTATGGCTTCAAGGACGTTCCGATCAAGACGTATGTGCCGCGCGATGGGCAGCAAGTGCCGATTGTTCAGTATGAGCACACGTTCCTGGCTGTGGGCTATGACGCCAGCGGCATCTGGGTGATCGACGCCCTGGACGGCCAGCGCAAGCACTTCAGCTACGCCGATTTCGACCGCGCCTGGTCCTTACTCGGACAGATGGCGGTGAGCGTCCAGCCGGGGGAGCCGATGACGGCTAGAGGCTCTAGCCTCATGGAAAGTGCCGGCCGCGCGTTGTCCGTGGTCACGGTAACGCTCGCGGCCCTCGTCGTGGCGGCTCTGGTCTGGCGTACGAAACAGCAGCCTCGGCGGCGCCGGCGCATGGCTCAGACGGCGGAGTACGCCGTCGGGCGGGTCGTGCCGTCGGGGAGCAGCCCGCGCCGCAGCGCCCGTCGCGAGGCCACGTGGTCGCGATGGACTAGCGCGGATCTGGCATGGCCATCAAGCGAACGCTGGCTCGAATGGCTGCAGGTACGGGGTTCGCGGCTACGGCGCGACGCGCAGCCACTGCTGCGGCGCGCGCGGGCGTGGCGGTTCTCCCAGCCCTTGCCCCTCGCGCTCATCGGCATCGGTGTCGGGCTGCTAGTGGTCGCGGTGCTCGGGTGGATGAGTCCCTGCGTCAGTCTTCCGATTGTTGCGGCCGGCGCCGGCGCCGGTTTCTGGCTAGGGGTAGAGATTCAATCGGCGCACGGGGACGGCGATGATGTCCCGCAGGGCAGGTAGTCGCATGCGTCGAAGGCTTACTTGGGTACTGGCAGCGCTGATCAGCGGCGTGACCGTTGTGGTTGCCGCGGTCGCCGCACTGTACTCGGTTGTGGACCGCCAGGCCGAGCAAGATGAGACGCGTCCGGCCGATGTCATCATCGTGCTGGGCAGCCAGGTACGAGCCGGCGGGCTGCCGAGTGGCAGTCTGCGCGCCCGAACGCAGCACGCCATTGACCTCTACAAAGCCGGCTATGCGCCGACGCTGTTCCTCACCGGCGGCCTGGGCTATTACCCGCCGGCGGAAGCCGACGTCATGCGCCGCCTCGTCCTGGACGCGGGGATCCAGGACACAGCGCTTGTCCTGGATGATCGGGCCACGTCGACCCAGGAAAGCCTGGAGACGGCGGCGCGCATCGCCCCGGCGCGCGGATGGCGCAAGGCGCTCATCGTGAGTGACCCGTTCCACATGCTGCGCTCGCTCCAAATGGCGCGTGACCTCGGTTTGGAAGCATACGGCTCGCCCGCCTATCGCAGCACGCTGTACACCACCGACCGCCTGCGGCGCTATTACACCCTGCGCGAAGCGCTGGCCCTTGTGTGGTACTACACCCTGGGCCGTCACGGCGTTCCGTTCATCGTGCAGCGTTCATTCCAGGCTGTCGAGCGCCGCGCCTGACGATCCTCTCTGTTCACCACTCCTACTGTATCACAACCGTTATCTTGAAAAGCACCGACGGCATCAGGCAGCGCGGGTAGCACTTGGGCGTGCCGACAGCCGTAATCATTGTTGTCCCGTGCTGCTGCGCTGAATACACACCCTGATGCGTCGTCGCCATGAGCTTAAGGTAGCTCGGGTCGACGGTCACGTCGGTCCAGTTGAACAGCCCGCCGCCATCCAGGTCAAGGGCCAGGGCCATAGTATCGCCGAGGCGCAGCTTCAGTGTACCGTTGTTATCGCGAAGGGTGACAATGACTGTTGACGTGCGCGGGAGCGGCGGCCTGCGCGGCCGCGCCTGTCCGCTGTCGCGCGGGGAAGGAGCGCTGGGAGTCACCGTCTGCTGGTTCGCACTCGCGCCCGTCACGATGGCCAGTAGAAGGAAGGCGAGGCCCAAAAACACCATCATGATGCGCAAGCGGTGCATGCTCATGAGAATCTCCTGCCGGAAACACTAGACGAAGCCCTTGTCCACCGCTAGAATATAAACACGCGAAAGGGGGCAATATGCTGGATTGGCAGACCGGCGACAGTGCCTACGATTCTGACGCTTTCGAGCCCGAAAACGATCCGCTGACACCGCGTCCGCCGCGGCGATTTCGCCTCTGGTGGCTGCTCGGCCTGCCCCTTGTCATCGCCGTCGTGGTCCTATGGGCGTTTTTCCAGGGTCCCCATCGCTACAAACAGCTGGTCTCAGACGTGCAGGCCACGGCGGACCTGGAGCTCTGGGCGTGGAAATCCCGGGACATCACTCTGTACGAATCCCTGCTCGACCCCGACATGCCCATCGGCTGGCGCCAGCAGCACACCCAGGAGTTCCGTCTTTTCCCCCAGGGGACGCAGGTGGTCCGCCGCGGTACGCCCCAGGTGAGTGTCGACGGCGTCGATATTCGCGGCGACTCGGCGCTCGTCGTCCAGCACGTTCGCGTGCCGGACCAGCCCGGGCAGGCCGGCCGCGCCCTTGAATACTCCCACGGCGTGCCCTATCGCCGCGTCGACGGCCGCTGGGTGCGCTCGGCGCCGGATCCGGCGTTGTGGGGAAGCGGACGCCATCTAGCGACTCAGCACTTCGAGTTTGTCTACACTGACCGCGACGCTGCTGCTGTCGAGGGCGTAGCGGGCGACATAGACGCACTGTATACACGGATACGCAGTGATCTGGCCCTGGACCCGCCCGGTGACGAGAAATGGACGCTCGTCCTTGCCCTTGATCCTCCCCTGGCCCCGGTCACGTCGGACCCGCGCCCTCTACGTCTCCAGCTAACGTCGCCGTCACTGGTGACGCTGCCGCAGGGAATAACGCCCTCGCGCTATCTACGGGAACGGTTGATAAGTTGGGTGGGGGAGGCGATGATTGCAGGGGACCCATCGGCGCATGTCGGCAGCGGCGGGCTGACGTGGAATCTACCCACCGCGATTATTGCGCGTGACATTGCCCGGTTCGATAAAGACAACGGCCCGCGTCCGGAAAGCCTGGCCCCGCCTCAGTCATGGCAGACTCTGCGACAGAGCGCGGAGTGGATCAATGTGACCACAAGCGTCCTGGACTACGCTGAGACGCAGTATGGCGCGGAAGCGATTCCGAGGATGGTTGAAGCGGCCCGCGGCGGCGCGAATACCTGGGACAGTTTGTTGCCCTTAGCGCTGGGTGTATCACGGGAGGATTTCGAGAAAGCCTGGCTGAGCCACGTTCAGCAGTCGGCGCAGCGAGCGCCGTAGCGCAGCCTTACTCCCAGCTGATAATCCAGACGCACGCGCCGGCCAGCAGCACGGTCGTGACTGCCAGGGCCAACAGTTGCGCGGGCAGCAGCCCGGCATCCCTTGATGCCCACAGCAGCACCACAACCATGGCGATGGCTAACCCAACCCAGGCCGTAATGAGAGGATGCCGCTCGATCCATCCACGCACGCGTTCCATTCGTGTTCCTTCCTCGCACCATCAAGTGTCAGCAGGTCAGTAGTTCGGTCAACGCCGCGATGCGTCGTAGCAACGTGTCAGGATGCAGGTAGTCCCTATCTACCAGAATCCCGCGCATACCAACGCTGTTCGCAGCCTCGACGTTCTCGGGCAAGTCATCTACGAAAATAGCCTCGCTCGGTTCAACACTCGCCGCGCGCACAGCCGCCCGGTAGATGGCCGGATCCGGCTTCTCGCAACCCTCGAACGCGCTGATGACCAACGGGTCGAAGTAGCCCAGGATGCCCATATGATCGAGGGCGTCGAGGAGCGATGGAAAGGCATTTGACAGGAGGCCGACGCGCTGGCCGCGGGCGCGCAGCCCATCGAGGGCGGGCAATGTGTCGTCATACAGGACGGTATACGGCACGTAGCTGGCCGTTTCCATTAGCTCATCCACCAGGCGCTCGCCATCCTGCACCGCCAGCTCCTCCAGCACAAACCGATAGTGTGTTCTGAAGTATTCGCGCTCCAACTCCGGCGTGGCGACGAAGGGCAGGTCGAGCTTCCGCATGCGGTCGCCCGACATTTTTAACGCGGCAATCACAGACCCTTCGTCGGCTGAGACGCCGAGCTTGTCGAGAGCAATAGCGGTACGGCGCGGGCCGTGCTCGCGCACTGTGAACAGCGTGTGCCAGGCATCCAGGAAAATAATCTCAGGCAAGGGAACGGTGAACTCCTGACTCGAGATAGACATAAGGCTCGGCGCAAGCACAAGCCTTGTCCGACTAATGATAGCACATTAGTCACTTAGAGCCGAAACGAGAGCGAGCTGCCAGTCTCTGAATTTGTCGAATGTCAGCCGCAGGGTGGAACGGCGGCGGGGGCGGGGGGTACGCCGGGCAACGGTTCCCACGCCGCGCGCACTTGCTGCCAGGCTTCGGCCACGCTGCCGGAGTTGTCGATCACGACATCGGCGAGGGGCAGCTTCTCGGCGATAGGGGCCTGGGCCGCGATGCGCTGGGCGGCGTCCGCCTGGGTCATGCCGCGCTGGTGGATGAGGCGCTCGATCTGCTGCTCAGGCGCGCATGTGACAATCCAGAGCGCGTCCAGGAGGCGGTACAGGCCGCCTTCGACAAGCTTGATGGCTTCGACGACGACGACCGGCTCGGTCGCCGCGGCGATCTGCGCCTGCAGCTCGGCGCGCACAGCCGGGTGAACGATGGCTTCGAGCCGATGCAGGGCTGCGGGGTCGCTGAAGACGATACGCCCGAGCGTTGGGCGGTTGATCTCGCCGTCGGTTCCGACGACCTCGCGCCCGAACTCGGCAACGACGGCGTCCCAGACGGGCGTGCCGGCTCGCATGACATAATGCGCGAGCTTGTCCGCGTCGATGACGCGGGCGCCGAGTGAAGCCAGCATACACAGAATGGTGCTCTTGCCACAGCCGATGTTGCCGGTGATGCCGATGGTATACATGGTGTCGCGTCCTTGGGGATGGATCATCGGGTATTGTAGGAACAGCGGCCGGGCGCGTCAAACCTTCGCGAGGGGAGGCGCGTGGGGAGCTTGTTGGAGCGGCTGTTTGGCCTATAATACTGCCGGTTGATGCAATCCTGCGCCGCGATAATACTTGACGCAGAGAGGAAGGATCGTGACACATTTCCCGCGTCGGACCCGCTTCGTTTTGGCGGCCGTTAGCGCCGCCGTGCTATTGCTTCTCAGCTTCTTCTCGCTACGCCCCTCCCGCGCCGACACGCCAGCTATCGAGTTCGCGCCGACAAGCGTCAGCCTGACCGGCGCCGCGCCAACGGCTTCGATGGACATCCGCGCCACGGGAGTACACGACCTCGGCGCGTACGAGATTGAGCTCGCCTTCGACCCGACGGTGGTCGCTGTGGAGCGCGTGGAGCGCGTCGTCGGTACGGCGGAACAGCCCGCCACGGGCAGGGAGTGGGTGACGCTGCCTGACCCATCGTCGTCCAGCACCGGCTTCACTCAACTTGCGCCGGGGGTCATTACCTTCGGGGGGTATAGCTTCGGGGCGGACAACCCGCCCGGACTGGATGGAGACGTGACCCTCGCTCGGTTGCATCTGCGCGGAGTAGGCGAGGGAACATCGCCACTGCATCTCAATCGGGCGGAGGTCACCGATACCCAGGCGGCGGCGCAGTCGCTCACCGGACCGGATGCGACGGTGAGCGTAAGCAACATCCTGAGACGCCTGTTCTTGCCGCTGCTTGCGCAGGCGACGGAGTGAGGGCGCGACCCCGAAGGCTACACAGTCTTCGGGGTCTACTTTCAATTTTTGAAAATGGAGTTACAAATTTCGCAAATCTCTATTGACAAAATCAAAATGAGATGTATAATGCTGGGTAAGGGAGAAAGAATGTATCCAGTTGTCGGGCGTTGCCCGGTGTGCCAGGGAGAGATGACGGTAACCCACCTTCAGTGCCGCGCGTGTGGCACCGAGGTGTCAGGCTCCTTCCGGTTGAGTCGCTTCTCAGAGCTAACGCCGTCCCAGGTTCAGTTCCTCGAGCTGCTTGTCAAGCATCGCGGCAATATCTCGAAGATCGCCGAAGAGATCGGGGTCTCCTTTCCCACCGCGCGGGGGCGGCTGGACGATCTGGTGCGGGCAATGGGCTACGAGATTGAAGACGATACGGCCGCGCTGGAAAAGCGGCGCGACATTCTCGGCAAGGTGGCAGCGGGCGAGATGTCGGCCGAAGAGGCCGCTCGCTTGCTGCGAGGGTAAGAGCCAATGGTAGCCCTGTCGACTCCCAGCAATCCGCCCTTTCGAGGTCTGCGCCGCTTCGACATCACGCGCGACATAGGCCCGACGAGCTACGTCATCGGTGAGGCATTCGCCAGCGAACTCGGAGCCAACGACCGCGCCGTTCTGCGGCAGCTGCGGATGATGCGTTTCCTGTCGCCGTTACTGTGGCTGGCCGCGCGGACAACGCCCGACTTCGACGCCATTCTCGGCGGGTTTGTCTGGGTCGAGGATGGGAGAATCGTCGGAACGCTGACGCTCAACCGGACGGTCGCCGACGATTACCACTGGCTCATCAGCAATGTCGGTGTGCTGCCGGAGTATCGCCGGCGCGGCATCGCCCGTGAGCTTGTGACGGCGGCTGTCGAGGATGCGCGCGCCAGGGGCGGGCGAGTCGTGACGCTCCAGGTGCGGGAGAACAACGTCGGCGCGTATCAGTTGTACAGCGACCTGGGCTTCAGGTTCTTGGAGAAGACACACTCCCTGGAGGCGGAGCGCCCAGTCTCCCCCCAGGTCGAAACGGCGCCGCTTCCGGTGCGCGCGTTGCGGATGGGAGACCTGGAGGCTGCGATGACTCTGGCGCGCGAGGTCACGCCGGAGACCTATCAGTCGCTTGTTCCACTCCGCCGTGGCGAGTTCATCCCGCCGGATTCGAGCGACGGCTGGGCGGACGGGCTCTACGACTTCGTGCGCGGCTACCATTTGCAGCGCATGGTCGTGCCGGACGGTGACCGCCTCGCGGCCCTGATGACGGTGCGGACGCGGTTGCGGGGCGGCGTGCACCAGCTCGATCTCAGTATCAGCCCGGCGTGGCGTGGTCGGATCGAGACACCCTTGATTGCTCAGGTGTTGAGTATGTTTGCGCGGCACGCGCAGCGGCCGGTGAATGTCGATGTCAACTCGCGGGAAACGGACGCTGTGGCGGTTCTGCAGAGCTTTGGATTCCGCATCGTCACCACTCTCGATCGTCTAGGCTTACCTCTCGGCCCACCTACGCGATGATGTAGCCAACACCCGAATACTGACTTTGTTTTCGAAGCTGCGTTTTCACGTCGGCACGGGTTTTTGCGCCCATTCGCCGGCGGCAGCGCCAACATATCGAATGCGGCCTCAGGGCCACGAGTATAGAAAAGAGGCAACCATGTCAGAGACGTCGTCACAGGAACGGATGCAAATCCTGAAGATGATCGAGGAAGGGAAGATCACGCCGGAGGACGGGGCGAAGCTGCTTGAAGCGCTACGCGGCCCCAAAGGCACCAGCGCGGGCAGCGTTGTCCAGCCAAGCGCGGGGTCGGCACGATGGCTTGTCGTTCGCGTGACGGACATGCGGAGCGGGCGGCGCAAGGTCAACGTCAACGTACCCATCAGCCTGGTCGGAATCGGCGCGCGGATTGGCGCGAAGTTTGCCGCTCCCATGGACCTCAACATTGAGGAGATCATGGAAGCGGTTCGGAGCGGGCGAGTCGGGAAGATCATCGACGTGCAGGACGATGCAGACGGCGAGCACGTCGAAATCTTCGTCGAGTGAGGAGGGAAGTATGAGTCAGCAAACATTTTCGATGGATAGCGCGGGCGACGCGCAGATCAACATCACTGACGCGTCGGATGATCTCACCATCGTGGGCTGGTCGCAGCCGCGGGTCGTCATCAACGCCGATGAGGACGATCTGCCCGAGGCGCACTGGCAAGACAATGTTCTGTACGTAACCCACGTTCACGATGCCCAGCTGCGCGTCCCTGAGGGCGCGAGCGTGTCCATCGAGCGTGTCGGGGGAGACATCGAGATAGTTGGCATTCGCGCCGTGCGCATTGGCATGTCGGCGGGCGACACCGAGCTGAGCCGCGTGAGCGAGGTCAATCTCGGCACGGTCGCCGGCGACATGGAGATCGAGCAGGCGGGCCAGGTGTCCATTGATGCGGTCATGGGCGATCTGGAGGTTCACTCGGCGGGCGCCGTCAACATCGGGCGGGTCAACGGCAGCGCCGAGCTCCACCGGGTCGGACCGGTTCGCATTGAGGCTACGATGGGCGACCTGGAGGTCCACGAGGCCGAAGGGCTGTCTCTCGGCCAGGTCTTTGGGGACGTCGAACTGAATCACGTCGGCGGCGACCTGACGATCGGGGCGATTCGCGGCGACGCCGAGATCGAGGGCGTCGGGAATGTGCAGCTGGAGAAGGTCAGCGGAGACCTCGTGGTGCGCGACGTTCGGGGCAGCGTCAACGCTGTGGTCCAGGGCGACATCAGCCTCCACGGGCTACCCTCGGCGCAGAGCCACACCGTGCGCGCCGATGGCGATGTGGCCGTGGGCCTGGAGCCGGGCCCCGTTGTCCTCAACATTCAGGCCCACGGCAGCATTCGCTGGGACCGGTCGCTGGGGCTGACGGTGCAGAGCGACACGCGGCGGCAGCTCGTGGCGCGGCTCGGCGAGGGCGGCGGCGAGATTAACGTGAATGCCCACGGCGATGTCGTGGTCTATCCCGCCGGCGAGGAACGCGGCCGCCGCGGCCGTGGCCGCCACGGCTGGGCGATGGCCGGCGGCAGCGAGGGCACACGCGTGCCACCGGTTCCGCCGACGCCGCCCATTCCCCCTATTCCACCCATTCCGCCGATGCCTGCCATGCCCTTCGCAAGCCCGCGGCGGGCGGCGCAGAACCTTGCCGAGGAGCGAAGCGTCATCTTGGGCATGCTGGCCGAGGGCAAGATCAATGCGGAGCAGGCGGCGCGCCTCCTGGATGCCCTGGGTGACGCGTAGAAAAGCAACTGTCGCGTGACTTCCGTCACAGCGAAGTAGGAGATTGTCATGAGCGAAGAACGGGTTGAGCAAGTATTCGAGACAGGACCGCAGGCCGAGGTCAGCATCGAGAACGTGCACGGCGAGATCAATTTCGAGGCGTGGGACGAGCCACGGGTGCGGGTTGAGGCTACATGGTGGGGCGAGCACGTGCGCGTCGTCCTGTGGGGCGAGGGCAATCGTGTCGAGGCGCGCACGGAGATTGAGCGGCATGATGACGGGAGCCGTGGCTGGTTTGGCCGCGAGCGGCCGCCCAAGGTGGATTATCTCGTTCGCGCTCCCCGCGACACCCACGCGCGCCTGCGCAACGTGACCGGTCCCGTACGCGTCGGCGGTCTACACGGCCAGGTCGAGGTCAGCAGCGTCGACGGCGCCGTGGAGCTGCGCGATATCGAGGGGGACGTCTACGCCCAGGCGACAAATGGCGCCGTGTTTGGCGCGAACCTGACCGGCGCCCTGCACGGGCAGACCACAAACGGATCGATTACCGTGCAGGGCGGGCAGCTTGCGTCGGCGCAGGCCGAGACGGTGAATGGCACGATTGCGATTGCGGGCTTGATCGCTGGCTGCCAGGTAGATGCGCGCACCGTCAACGGTACGCTGGATCTATCCCTCGCCGACGGCGTCCAGGCCGATGTGGATGCGTCGGGCCTCTCGCTCGGCGTGTCTATCTCAGGCCCACAAACGGCGCAGGCGAAGGGGCGCGCCTCGTGGCGAGGGACGGTAGGCCAGGGCCAGCCCGGCGCCCGGGTGACGTATCGCACGGTCAACGGGCGGCTCCAGGTAACCGGGGCGGACGCGGGGGCGGCGCCAGCGGCGGCATCCGTGCAGACACCTCTCCCGGTCGCTGAGGTTCCGGCGCCCGCAGGCACGCAATCAGCGGCGCCGGCGGCTGCGGCGGCTGCGGCCGAGGCTCCGCAGAGCGTAATGGACATTCTGAACGCGATTGAGCGCGGCGAGATGACGGTCGACCAGGCACTTACCCTGATGGGCAAGGCCAACCCAAGCTAAGGAGGACATACATGGGCAGGCGCGCGCGGTATTATTATGGCAACACTTGTGGGGCGGATTGGGAGCAGTCGCTGCGGGACGCTCTGAAAAACGCGAAGTGGGAGCTTGAGCACAACTTGAAGCCCGCGATGGAAAACCTGAGGCAGTGGTGGAAGGATTGGAGCGTGGAGACCACGGGCCAGGCGGCGAGCGCCCCGCATTCGGAGAGCTACGCCGAAGAGCGCATGGTTATCTTGCAGATGGTGGAAGCGGGCAAGCTGTCCCCGCAGGAGGCGGCCCGGCTGCTCGACGCGCTCTAGTCCGAGCCGCTCGGCAATTCAGTGCTTGTACAGTTTTCGGAGGAGGGTCTTGGGGGTCTCGCAGATACCCAAGACCCTCCCCGTGTCTGCCGGCGCTAACGTCTGCATGGTATATTCTGTGCTACAATAACACTGTCCAACTCAGCACCAAACAGGGAGGAAACACAATTTGAGCCTGCTTCTACGGATCATCATCAATGCCCTGGCCGTCGCTGTTACGATCTACCTGGTGCCGGGCATTCAGGGACCGCACTTGACGAACCTGAATGCCGTTTTCCAATATCTTGTCATCGGCATCATCTTCGGCCTGGTCAACGCGCTCCTCAAGCCTATCCTCACCCTTCTATCTTGCTCCCTGGTCATGCTGACCTTTGGCCTGTTCATCTTCGTCATCAATGGTTTTCTGCTCTGGCTGACCTCAGTTCTGGCGCAGTGGCTCGGTATCCCGTTCACTATCGACGGCTTCGTGCCGCTCGTGGTTGGCACTATCCTCATTAGTATCGTCAGTTTCGTTCTGAATGTGCTGGTGCCTGAACGACGCTAGCCCGTAGTGACAACGAGAAGAGCGCGGAAGGCTGTTGCCCTCCGCGCTCATTCTTCCCTCGCTGGCGAGCTTACTTGTGAACGAAGACAGGTGTGCCGATAGTCGCCCAGTCGTAAACCCAGGCGGCGATGTTGGTCGGCAGGTTGACGCAGCCGTGGCTCATCGGGTGGCCGAAGTTGCTGTGCCAGTACGTCCCGTGTAGCCCATATGCTCCGTGGAAGAACATGACGTAGGGCACGTTCGGGAGGTAGTAGCCCGGGCCAGACATGGCCTGTGAGCGAATCTTGGTGTAGATGCGGAACGTGCCGAGCACCGTCGGGTGGGCGGGAACGCCAGTCGAAACCCTGGATACGAGAACCGGGGTTTCCCCTTCCCACGCCACCATCTCCTGCTTGCTGAGGCTGACCTCGATCCACCGTCCAGACTTCACGCTGTCAGAGACACCCGGCGGCAGCGCGCGCTTCGGCTTGTCGCCGGCACTAGCATCCGTCCCCGATCCTTTTCCGTCGGTGGGTGCTGTGCTGTCAGTAGGCGGTGGCGGGTTGGTCGGGCCGCCCGCGCGCGCCTGGTCGGGATTCGCAGCAGCCTGTGGAGCCGCCGCGCCGTCGGTCTTGGTGTCGGTCGACTTCGCGAGTTGAGCCGTTGGCGCCGTCGAGTCCTTCTTGATAATGAGCTGCTGGCCGATGAAGATCAGGTTGGGGCTGTTCAGCCCATTGAGCAGCATGAGGTTGGCGGTAGACACCCCATAGCGGATTGCGATCGCCGACAACGTGTCGCCGGCCCGGACCACGTAGACGACCGGGTCGTCGGGCGGCGCTGCGCTCGCCTCGGAGCGCAAGACGAGTAGGGCCAGAATGATTGCGAGGATAATTAGCAGACGACGAAGCACGCAAACCTCCTGATGCGGAGTGCGATTCCCGTGGCGAGAATCGCGAAGATAAGAACATAACGCCCAACGTGGATGAGTTCGTTGCTATAAGTCTACAATAAATGGTGGAATTTGTAAAGAGCAAAAACGACTAAAACAAAGCAACACCGAGCAAATTGGGGTATAAAACGAGGCCCGGCGGCTGAGGAAAGCCAACCGGGCCTGCTCTGGGCGCGAGTCAGTGGTTGTCAGTCGCCGGCAGTCGCAGCGACCGTCGTGTGCTCCGGCTCGGTTGAGTGGAGCGCGTCGTGGTTGGCGTGCCCGTTCATGGGCTTCAGCACGGGCGGCCGGAACTTGTAGCCGTAGACGATGACGCCATTGTCTCCATACTCAAAGAGCTTGCGGGTGACCATCTCGACCTTCATCCCAATGTAGGCGTCTTCCGCCGCGAGGTCGGTAAGCTGGGCGGTCAGCATCGGGCCTTCCTCCAGCCGCACGACGGCGACGATATAGGGGGCCTGACCTTCGAAGCCGGCCGGCGCCTGGTAGACGGTCGAGAAGGAATAGACTTCGCCCTTGCCGTTGAAACGGTGAGGCACGAGGTTGCGGCTGCGGCATGTCGGGCACAACATCCGCGCCGGGAACATGAGGTGGCCACAATCCACGCAGCGGACGCCTTCCAGCCGATAGCGGGTCTGGCGCAGCCGCCAGTTGCGAGCGAGTTCCATCGTCATGAGGTCTTTCCTCCACCTTGATCAAGGGTGAAAATGTGGGTGACCGCGGTCGCGCCGTTGCTGCCGAGGTTCTGGGTCAGGCCGACGCGCGCGTCGGGCACCTGGCTGGCGCCGGCTCTGCCAAGGAGCTGGGTGACAATCTCGACTGCCTGGTAAATTCCGCTGGCCCCGACCGGATTGCCTCGCGCCTTGAAGCCGCCCAGGCTCGCGATCGGGATGCGTCCGTCGCGGCCGATCTCCCCGGACTGGGCGATTTTTACGCCCTGGCCGCGGTCGGCGAAGCCGCACGCTTCGAGGGACAACGCAGCGAGGATGCCGAAGGCATCGTGGACTTCGGCCACGTCTATGTCGACTGGCGACACGCCGGCCGCACGATATGCTTCTGCCGCTGACTTCCGCGCCGCGTCGAGACTCAGGAAGTCCGGCCGGTCCGTCACCAGCAGCCGGTCTGTCGCCATCGTCGAGGCGGCGATACGGACGGCGGGGCGGCCCACGGTCTCGGCGCGAGCGGCCGAGGTGAGGATCATCGCCGCGGCCCCGTCGGCGAGCGGCGCGCCGTCCAGCAGATTCACCGGGCTGGCGACCATCTTGGCCTGGCGGTACGCCTTCTCGCTAATCGCACTGCGGTACATGGCAAAGGGGTTGGCACCCGCGTTGCGGTGCGCGTTCACAGCGAATGGCGCAAAGTCATCCACCTGGAGGCCGTTCTCGAACATGTAGCGCTGCATGATGAGGGCGCTTTGGGCGGTGTAGGTTACGCCGTGCGCCGTCTCGTAGTCGGCCGAGCCGCCGGCCGTCATCGCCCCTTCGACGACCTCTGGCAGGCGATCGGTCATCTTCTCGACGCCCACTACCAGCGCCGTCTCAACCAGGCCCCCGGCGACCGCGCGGTAGGCCTCGTGGAGCGCCGCGGCGCCGGAAGCATCGGCGGCCTCGATCCGCATCGCGGGGATGCTGCCCAGCCCGGCCTGGTCCGCAATTAGCGCGCCCAGCTGTGTCTGGCCGCTGAGCACGTCGCCCAACATGTTGCCGACGTAGAGCACGTCCACGGTATCTAGCCCTGCGTCCGCCAGGGCCGCCAGAACGGCCTCGACGGCCAGGTCCGCCAGGCTGCGATCCCAGTGCTCGCCGACTTTCGTCTGTCCAATGCCAATGATGCTTACATCACGCATGATAATAAACCCTTCAATCGACCGATCGATGCGCGGCTCACGCCGTCTGTAGCTTGTCGCGGTAGCGGGCATACGTCGCATAGTCGATCTCGACGCGGCGCTTGACGTAGGCCTGGGTAGGCGTGGCGCGCTTGCGCTTCTCGAGCAAGGCGTCCGTGACGACGAACGACATGGCGTCGCTACCCGCGCCGGAGCCAAAGGAGACCAACAGGATGCGGTCGCCAGGCTGCGCGACATCGAGTGTCGCCGTCAGGCCGATGGGGGACGCGCCGGCGTAGGTATTGCCGATAGCGCCGACCAATAGGCCAGGCGCGATTTGCTCGGGCTTGAAGCCGACCGTCGTCGCCGCCTTGGTCGGGAACTTCACGTTGGGTTGGTGGAAGATTGCCCAGGCGTAGTCGGCCGGCGTGCGGCCCATTTGAGCCAGCAGCCGCTCCGCCGCTGTAACGCTGTGGTGGAAGTAGGCGGGATCGCCCGTGAAGCGGTTGCCGTGCTCCGGATAGTGCTGATACGGACGGCGCCAGAAATCGGGCGTGTCCGTCACGTACGACAGAGAGGCTTCCAGGATGGCGACGCTCTCATCGGCCGGGCCAAGAATGAAGGCCGCGGCCCCTGCGCCGGCCGTGTACTCCAGCGCGTCGTTGGGGCGCCCCTGAGCCGTGTCGGCGCCGATTGCCAGGGCGTAGCGCACCATGCCGGAGCCGATGTATCCGACGGCGGCTTGCATGGCCTCGGTGCCGGCCTTGCAGGCGAATTGCCAATCGCCCGCGCTCACGAGTGGTGTCGCGCCCAGGGCTTCGGCGACAACGGTCGAAGATGGCTTGACGGCGTAGGGATGCGATTCTGAGCCAATCCAGACGGCTCCCAGGTCTTGCGGGTCGATCTGAGCACGCAGCAGGGCGTTGCGCGCAGCTTCGATCGACATCGAGATGACGTCCTCGTCCAGACCCGGTACAGCTTTCTCTTCAACGGGCAGGCCGCCGTCACCAGCGCCCCACACGCGGGCGATCTCTGCCGCCTTGATGCGGTAGCGCGGGACGTACGCGCCGTAACCGACGATACCAACAGGAATTGCGGGTTGCATAGGCATACTCAACTCAGGTTCAGGTTCAGGCGGTCAATACTGTGGCCATCTGCCACGCCGCCATATTCGTCATTCCGACTCTAGACTCATAACAAGTTTGCTCATTACCCCGGCCTAAGAGCGCTGCTGTTCGAGGGCCACCAGCTCCGCTGCTCGAGCGACGCGGATGTTGCCTTCCGCGACGAGCTGATCGGCGATGCGTTGGACGTCTTCGCCCGTCGCGCCTGCGGCGAGGGCGACTTGCCGCGCGTGCAGTGTCATGTGGCCGCGCTGGATACCTTCGGTCGCCAGGGCGCGCATCGCGCCGAGGTTCTGGGCCAGGCCGACGCAGGCGGCGATTTCTGCCAGCTCCGATGCCGAGGTGACAGCAAGGATCTTCAGCGCCAACCGCGCCATCGGGTGGGCGCGGGTCGTGCCGCCGACGACACCCAGCGCCAGGGGCAGCTCGATACGTCCGGTAAGATCGCCGTTGTCATCCTGATCCCACACCGTCAGCGGACCATACTGGCCGCTGCGGGCGGCCCAGGCGTGGGCGGCGGCCTCGACGGCGCGCCAGTCGTTGCCTGTTGCGATGATAACCGGGTCAATGCCGTTCATCACACCCTTGTTGTGCGTGACCGCGCGATACGGATCGGCCTCCGCGAAGGCCTGCGCTTCGACGATGGCCCGCACGACAAGCTTCCCATCTGTCCCATCGTTCGCCAGGGACGCGTGCGGGACGCGGCACGTCGCCCGCGCCAGGCGCCGGTCGGCGAGGTTGGACAGGATGCGCAGGTGGCTCCGGCCGCCGGAGAGCGCGGCCAGCCGCGGCGCGAGGGCCTCGGCGACCGTGTTGATCGCATTCGCGCCCATCGCATCGCGCGTATCCAGGAGGATGTGGACGACGAGCATCGGCCCAACGCGGCTGTCGAGCGGCCGCACCTCGATGTCTCGCGCTCCCCCGCCACGCGCCACGATACTTGGGATCTGCTCATCCGCCAGCGACATCAACTCCTGACGGTGTGCCAGGATCTCAGCTTCAGCGCGTCGCGTGTCGGCCACGTCTAGGAGCTGCACCTGGCCGATCATCACGGGCGAGTCGCTCGACGTCTCGAAGCCGCCGCCGTCGCGAATGAGGCGGGCAGCGTGGCTCGCCGCCGCGACGACCGATGGCTCTTCGACCACCATCGGGATGAGCACATCGCGCCCATTGATCGTGAAATTGACGGCGATGGCAAAGGGGAGGCCGAACAGGCCGGCGACGTTTTCGACCAGGCTGGCCGCGGTGTCGACGGTAAGCCCGCCGGTCGAGAGAAGCGCGATTTCGTCCGGGGTGAGTTCAAGAGCCTCGGCGAGCCACGCTGCTCGGTCTTGGGGCGATAGCTTATAGAAGCCAGGTATTCGTGAAGATAGGAGCATAGTAGTCGTACGCATAGCAAGCTTGAGGCTAGTATACCGCGAAACGACTGTCAAAATCTCTCAAAATCACCCACAGAAGCTATCCGGGGTGGCTGGTTTTACATAACTTCGGGGCTGGGCAGTCACCTAGAGATGTCAATGCCGTGTGGCGGCAGGTGGCTGGTCAATGAACTCCTCGGTGTCAGTCCAAGCGCCGGCGAGGAGTCTCGGCTGCCGACCAGCTGTCAACGGATGAACGCGGATAAACGGATTGCTCCTCTTGGGCATGCTACTCTTGCGAGGCAAGGCCCGTCCGTTTATTCGTCATAATCTGTTGGCAGCGATGCGTAGATCAGTGCGACACAGAGGGGGACACTCGTCAGGGGGGCATGAAGCGGCTTGGGAGCGCCTCAGGTCGGGCGGGCGACCTGGTTGGTCGCGGGGGCTTCCGCGCCGTTCGCTTTTCCGTCGTCTTTTTCGGCAGTTTCCATCGTCGCGATTTGCTGAGCGATCTGCTCGATGGCAACACGCTGCTTGCGGTACAGGTCCGACTCGCTCATCGCCAGGCGATTGGCGATGTCGCGCGTGCGCTGCCCCTTGATGAACTTGAGCTCCAGGATGTTGTAGAGCGTCCATTCGACCGCCGACAGGCTGCGCTGAGTCTCCGGCTTGAGGCGCGCCAGGGCCTCATCCAGCACCGAGCGTACAGCGTGCGTGGGGTTGTTATCCTGGGCCAGCGCTTCGCGCACGATGCGCAGACGGAGCAGGGGACTATTGGCGAGCTTCGGTCCGCCCCAGTAGTGGCTTAGGGCGTCGCGTACCCATGTCACGAAGTCGGGCGAGTCGACGAGCGACGCGTCAGTGTCCGAGAGGGGTGAGCCGACATAACGGACCTGGCTGCGCACACGCTGGAGAGTCTCGATCTCGGTCTCGATCTGGCGGAGCGCGCCGAAGATGCCCTGCTGTAGGCGGCGATCTTCAAGGGCGCGCTCTGCCTCGGCGATGAGCCTCACGAGGGCCACTCGTTCCTGATCGTTCAGAGTCGCCGGGTCGCGGCCGATGCCCAGCAGACCGAGGAGTGGCCGAACGCTGTCGGCCGTCTCGGCCCCGCGTAGCGGCACGAACCAGTACCCCTCCCGCTCGACAGTCGCGCCGTCTACAACGGCGGTCACGGCGGCGTCGTCCAGCCCGTTCAGCGCAGCTTCAGCCTGGGCTTCCGACCCACAGTACGTATCGACCACCAGCCGCCCGGCCTGGGTGACGGCGACCAGGCCGGTGCCAACGCGCAAGACATCGCAGATGGAGGTGAGGACGTTCTCTAGTAGCTGGCGCAGGTCCGTGCTCGTGAACAGGCGCTCGTCGAGGCGGCGCAGCCAGTGAACCTCGCTCCAATCGCCCCAAAAGACGAGGCGATCCACTGCCGGGCGCGCAACGCTGACGATGAGCTGATAGATAACGATGACGTTCACAACAGCGAAGATGACGATGGTTTCGCGTGGCAGACCCAGGACGCGCTCGACCGGCGGCACGAGAAGCATGGCGAGGATGACAACAGAGCCGAGCATCGGCGCCTGGATAATATACTTGATGAGATTGCGTTTCACCGCCCGGTCGGAGATGAGCACACCCTGGTAGGCGACGCCGTAGGTCATGACGATGACCATCCAAATGGTGGCGATATTGGCGGCGGCGGCCAGCGCGCCAAAGATGAGGGGGTGGGCGGGGAAATTGACGACCGGCGCCAGCATCACCAGGTAGGGAAACACGCTCAGCGGGGCCGCGATCGACACGAGCACGTAGCCCATGCGGCGCCGCGATGTCGGTGTCAGGCAGCGATAGCGCGCGCGAAGGATGTTGGCCAGGCCGTAGGCGGCAATGCCGAAATAGAGAACGGCGAACAGCCAGAACAGCGGCCCCGCGTCGAAATGCGCGGCCAGGGGGTTGATCGGGTTGAGATCGACACCTGCCACGATGAGGTCCGTCGTGAGGACCAGGACGAGGGCTATCGCGCCGCCGAAATAGGCCAGCACCACACTCAACCGGCGCCAACGCGAGTAGGAATTGGTCGTTCGCAGCAACATGTCCGAGAAATGCAGGTAGGCTGCGGGAACAAACGGGATGCCGAGCCACTGGAAGCGTAGCCAGAACTGGGTGGCGCGAACGCCTGTCACGACGTCGAGGAATACATCGCCGCCGTAGACGATGCACACAAAGGCGAGCAGCGTGCAAAAGGAGCGCGCGACCGTATTGCGGAAGTTGTGGACAAGAAGATACGCCAGCAACGAGAAGGCAAAGATGATCGTCGCTGACGAGAGGACGAGATTAATCCGGTTAACAAACGCGAGCAGTGTTAGCTCGGAGGACAGAGTCATAGGCAGCGGTCGCGTCCAGTAAGCGGCAAATTGCAGACGCTAGCGCACGAACCACTGGATGTATGCGGCGATGACGGCAGCCGCCGGCAAAAGGCTGTCCACGCGGTCCAGAAGGCCGCCGTGGCCGGGAATGAGCTGGCTGGCATCTTTGACGTGCGCCTGGCGCTTGACGAACGACATGGTCAGGTCTCCGATGGAGGAGACGACGCCAACGACGAGGCCGAGCGCAGCAGCCTCATAGGCGTTCATAGGCAGTTGCATATATCGCGCCAAGCCAATAGCCAGGAACGTCGTGTACGCCCAACCGATGATCGCGCCTTCCCAGGTCTTCTTGGGACTGACCGTCGGCGCGAACGCGTGCCGCCCGAAGGCGCGGCCGCCGAAGTAGGCGGCGCCGTCGGCGGCGAAAACCGTCAGATAGAGAAAGAGAGTCCAGCGCCAGCCCATGGGGACGTTACGGATGAGCAGCACACTGGCGCCCAGCCAGCCGAGGTAGACCGCCGGCGAGAGCGTGACGCTCCAGTCGGCAAGCGAGCGCCGGTCGACCGGTGTGGCGAGCTGCCACGCGGAGACGGCGATAAGCGCGGCGGCCAGGACCACCTGGACGTATGCCAGGTTCCAGAATCGGCCGGCGAGGACAAGGGCCGCCGTGAGGGCGAAGAGCAGCGGCAGCCAGGGTTTGAAGTTGGCGCTTCGAAGAATGGTGTTAAACTCGTAGATGCACAGCGCGGTGGCGATGACGGCGAAAGCGACATACCACCAGCCACCGAGGTATGCTGCCAGGAATATGACTGGAATCAGGATGAAGGCGCTCAGCAAGCGCTGGTAAAGCACACATCCTCCTCACGTCGGGCAGCAGGAACGGTAGTCGAGCAGACGCAGGCGACACGGGGCGCCGTCGCCGTGTCGCCGGGCCTAAACGCTCTCGACGTCGGTATATTTGTCTGCGGCCCTGACATCATGCACGCGGCCGAAGCGGCGGTCTCGCTGCGCATAGGTAAGCAGCGCTTCGTACAGACTAGCCCGGCCGAAGTCAGGCCAGCAGGTAGGCGTAACGTAGTACTCTGCATAGTTCGTCTGCCAGATCAGGAAGTTGGAGAGCCGCTGGTCACCGCCGGTGCGGATAACCAGGTCGACATCCGGCTGGCCGGCTGTGTACATATAGCTGCTAAGCAGATCCTCGGTGACATCCTCCGGGCGGTACCCGGCGGCCATCAGCTCTTGAACGGCGTGCACGATCTCGGCCCGGCCGCCGTAGTTGAAGGCGATGTTCAGGGTCAGGCTCGTATTGTCGCGGGTCACTTCCATCGCTTCCCGCAGCAACTCCTGCAGTCGGGACGACACGCCTTCCATCTGGCCCAGGTGGCGGATGCGCACCCCGTTGCGGTGCAGCTCCGGCAGCTCGCGGTGGAAGCCTTCCTCGAACAAGCGCATCAGCCCCCGAACCTCAAGATTGGGGCGGTTCCAGTTCTCGGTGGAGAATGCGTAGATACTCACAATCGGGACTTCAAAGTCCACGGCAGCTTCGAGGATCCGTCGGATATTGTTTACCCCTGCTTGGTGGCCCACCAGGCGTGGGAGACCCTGACGCTGCGCCCAGCGTCCGTTGCCGTCCATGATGATTGCAACGTGGCCCGGCACCTTTGGTAGCGGAGCTTCTCCGTTCATGCCCTCTCCTGACGTTACGCACGGCGCCGCCCGACCCGGGGCCGGGGACGCCGGGGGAATCCATTACACTACACTTCCATGATCTCGGCTTCTTTCGCCTTCCCGATCTGCTCTACTTGCTCTATGGTCTTGTCGGTCAGCTTTTGAAGCTGCTCCTTCCCGTTTTCGAGTTGGTCCTCGGTGATCAAGTCTTCCTTCTCGGCGTCCTGCATATCTTTGATTGCGTCGCGCCGGATATTCCGCAGCGCAACCTTGGCTTCCTCGACGCGCTTCGACGACTGCTTCACAAGGTCGCGACGGCGCTGCTCCGTGAGCTGCGGCAGCACCAGGCGAATGATCTGACCGTCGTTGTTGGGCGTCAAGCCCAGGTCCGACTTGAGGATGGCTTTCTCGATCGCGTTCATGACGCTGCGATCATACGGCTTGATGGCGAGGATCCGCGGCTCCGGGACGCTGATCAGGGCCAGCTGATTCAGCGGCGTCGGCGTGCCGTAATACTCAACGGTGATTTTCTCGAGCAGTGCGGGATTGGCGCGGCCGGTGCGGATGGCGGTAAGGTCGTGGCGCAGCGACTCGACACTCTTGTTCATGTGCTGTCGCGTGTCTCGCATGATGTCGTCGATCATGTCACTCCCCCGACGAGTCTATCAATGATGATAACGCAGGCTCGGCCTGCGTCATTCAGTCGTACGGACGATGGAACTATCAGGACTGAACGGTTTGTGGAAAGTTGTCGATCGTTGTGCCGACCTGTTCGCCCCTTACTGCTCGTTCGAGGCTGCCGGACTCCCATAGGTTGAGCACGATGATCGGCAGGTTGTTGTCCATCGCCATGGTCAGGGCTGTGCTGTCCATAACGCGCACGCCCATATTCAGAGCGTCGATGTAGGTGAGGTGCGGGAGACGCTGGGCATCGGGATGGACGAGCGGGTCGGCCGTGTAGACGCCGTCCACCTTCGTGGCCTTGACCATGACATCAGCATTTATTTCGAGGGCGCGGAGAGTCCCGGCGGTATCAGTGGTGAAATAAGGGTTGCCGGTTCCAGCGCCGAAGATGACGACCCGTCCCTTTTCCAGGTGGCGGATGGCTCGCAGGCGGATATATGGCTCGGCGATGGGTCTCATCTCGATTGCGGTCTGCACACGGGTCGTGATTCCGAGATGCTCGAGGGCGTCTCGAAGCGCGAGGGAATTCATGACAATCGCGAGCATGCCCATGTGATCGGCGGTTGTACGATCCATGCCGTGGGCCTTGCCGTCTTTGCCACGCCACAGATTACCTGCGCCGATCACGACGCCGACCTGAATCCCCATAGCGTGGACGGCAGCTATCCGCGCCGCAACCGTATGCACCGAATCGACATCAATTCCAATCTGCCCCGGCCCCGCCATCGCCTCACCGCCAAGCTTCAGCAAGATGCGGCGGTATGTTGCTTGAGGCATTCTCTCTTCCGATCGTTGCGAGCGGAGGGTCAAGGAAGCGCTGCCTCCTTGACCCCCTGGGATTCGTGGATTACTCGGCGCCCAACTCAAAGCGGGCGAAGCGCCGCACCTGCACCGGCACTTCTTCTTCGTCGAGCAACTGCTGGACGCTCTTGGTTGGATCCTTGACGTACGGCTGGCGGAGCAGAACGACTTCGTCGAGGAACTTCTCGACCTTGCCCTCCACGATCTTGGCCTTGATGTTGTCCGGCTTCTTCTCGTCGGCCATCTGCGCGAGGTAAATGTTGCGCTCTGAGTCGACGACCTCGGCCGATACGTCCTCGGCGGTGACCCAGCGTGGGCTGCTGGCAGCGATTTGCAGGGTCAGGACGTGGGCCACTTCGGGCGACGCGCTGCCGATTTCGAGCATGACCCCGATACGGCCGCCGCCGTGAATGTAGCTTGTGATATAGTCGCCGTTGGTGGCTGCGAAGCGCGCCACGCGGCGGAGCTGGATGTTCTCGCCGATAGTGGCGATGGCATCGGTCAGCAGGTCCTTGACGCTCCGCCCATCAACCTGCTCCGCGAGTAGCGCGTCGGCCGTGTCAATCTCGCGGTCGACGGCCAGCTTCGCGAGCTGCTCGGCGAGGGCCTGGAAGCGGTCCGTGCGGGCGACGAAATCGGTCTCGCAGTTGAGCTCGATCATCGCGCCGACGGTGTCCTCCTTTTCGAGATGGGCGAAGACAACGCCCTGATTGGCTGTGCGATCCTGCTTTTTGCTGGCCTTCGCCAGGCCGCGCTCGCGGAGGATCTGAACGGCCTTGTCGAACTCGCCCTCGGCCTCTTTCAGGGCGTTGCGGCTCTCCAAGATGCCGGCGCCGGTGGCCTCGCGCAGCTCTTTGACCATTGCAGTAGTGATTTCGGCCATGACCCTAATTACTCCTCATCCTCTTCGTAGTCGCCGTCTTTCTCGTAATCCTCGAACTGGCTATCCTCGTCCGGCGTGAACACGCGCTGTGTCGTGCTGACTTCTTCCTGTGCCATCTCATCCACGAGGGCCTGCTGATGCATCATGCGGCCTTCGAGCAGCGCATCTGCGATCTTGCCGGTCATCAGCTTGATCGCGCGAATCGCATCGTCATTGCTCGGGATCGGGTACTTGATGGGGTCCGGGTCCGAGTTTGTGTCCACCATGGCGATGATCGGGATATTCAGGGCGTTGGCTTCCTTGACGGCGATGTGCTCGCGCCGTGTATCCACGATGAACAGCACGTCCGGCAGCCGCTGCATATCCTTCAGGCCGCCGATACGGTTGTTGAGTTTCGCCAGCTCGCGCCGCAGCAGCAGCGCTTCTTTCTTCGGCAGCAGGTTCAGCTCACCCCGCGCCTCCCGTCCCTCCAGGTCCTGGAGGTAGCGGGCGCGGGAGCGGATCGTGCGGAAGTTGGTCAGGGTGCCGCCCAGCCAGCGCTGGTTGACGTAGGGCATTCCCGCGCGCATGGCTTCCTGCGCGAGGTTATCCGCGGCCTGCTTCTTCGTGCCGACGAACATAATTGACCCGCCCTTGCTGCCGACTTCGCGAGCGACCTCATAGGCGGCTTCCAGCGACGTAAGCGTCTGCTGGAGGTCGATGATATGGATCCCGTTGCGCTCGGTGAAGATATACGGGCGCATCTTCGGGTTCCAGCGGCGAGTGTGGTGGCCGAAGTGGACGCCGGCCTCCAGCAGCTCCTTCATGCTAACAACAGACATTGACACTCCTTTGAAGGTTAGATCCTCCACCCGCGTCAACCCAGGGCAAAGCCGGGAGTCCGTGTCTCTCCGGCACCGTCACCCCGGTCAGCAGGTGTGCGTTATTGGGTTTATCCCGACAGGAAAGTATACTATCAGGGGTAGAACCTCGGCAAGTTTGAGCGATGCCGCCGCGTGGAGATGGCGCGGCGTCAGAGGGCTATCACACGTGCCAAACTAAGAAATAGATGAAAGATGAGCCGCCTCCTTACTTCCTGAGTAAGCATAAGAGGCGCGTCGCATCTTATACTGGAATCATTTATCGTGCCGCGCAAGACAAGAGTGAGAACAACCTATGCTCCTACTGAGACGAGTCGCTATAGCTGCTTTCCTGGTTGTGGCGGTGGCGTTTGCGCTGAGAGTGAACCATGTGGCTGCCGACAACGGACCGATCCACGTTACGTCCAACACGGCGTCAGCCAGCTTTGCCAACGAGATCAAGTTCGAGCTGGCCGCCGATAGTAGCGCCGGACAGATCAAACAGGCTGACCTTTACTACACATTTGGCGATGGCAAGGCCTCGAATCGTCTGCCGTCACAAATCAACAGCGGCTCCGGGAAATCGGCGACGGTTACCGCGAGCAAGCGCATGCAGCAGGGTGAGTTCGCGCCGCAGATGGATATCTCCTACTACTGGAAGATCACGGACTCGGCCGGCAACACGTTGACCACGAACCCGCAGACGCTGCGCTATGCCGACGAGCGCTTCCAGTGGCAAGAGGCCTCCAATGACCGCGTGACCGTGTTTTGGTACGGCCAGAGCGATAGGTTTGGCCAGCAGGTGCTGGATTGGGCGACGCAAGGGCTGGATCGTCTAGAGAAGACGTTCGGCATCAAAATGAGCTACCCGATCCACGTCGTCGTGTATGGCAGCAAGGATGACATGTCGAAGGCGCTCGCCCCGCGTGGCGCGGTCTTCGATGGCGGCGCGACGGTGCTCGGCGAAGCGCGCTCTCAGTACGGCACGCTCCTCATGCTGAACGCTGCTGATGCCCGCACGACCCTCTGGCACGAGCTGGGCCACCTCGTCTTGCACGACCGGGTCAAGGGGCCGTTTGAGAGCAGCCTGCCGGCCTGGGTGGACGAGGGGCTGGCGATGTACAACGAGAGCGATGACCCGAACGACAGCTACAAGCGCGCGCTCGACCAGGCCGTCAGCCGCGACGATGTGTTCCGCGTCCGTTCGATGACGTCGCCCAACGGCGTGCCCTCCAAGGTCGGCATCTGGTACGGCCAGGCGCGCAGCATCGTTACCTACCTGCTGGAAACGGGCGGCAAGGACAAGCTGATTCAATTCGTCGATCTCCTGGGTAAGGGCAGCCGCACCGATGACGCCCTCAAGAAAGTCTACGGCTTCGACCAGGACCAACTGAACGATCAGTGGCGCCAGTGGGTTGGGCTGCAGCCCCAGGGTGCCGCCGCCGCTCCCGCGCCTGCGGCCAAGGACCAGACTCCTAACCAGACCCCTGCTGACAACGGCTCGTCCATCGCGCCCACGGCCCCCGATTCGGGAGCGACTCAGACGCAGCCGAGCGTCGCTGCCGCCGGGCCTTCGCGTGCCATTGTCGCCCTCCTCGGGTTGATGGGCCTGGCCTTCCTGTGCAGCATGTTCTTACTCATCATTCTCGTGTTTGGCACGATAGCCTGGCTCGCGGTGCGGCGGGCCTGATCGCCATAAGTTAGTCGTTGGAGGAAGGATCGCCCGTGGCATCCTTCCTCCTTTTTCTGCCACTATCCTTCATCAAATTGGGCGGCAGCCGCGCCGGTCCGGGATGACCTGCCGCGCGCTTCCGCCAGGAGCCTGCCAAATGATCGATGCTGCGCCGGCCGTTCACGTGTTCCGCAATGGCGTCACCGAATCGCTTCACTATGCCGCGGTAGCGGTAGTCCAATCTGACGGGACTCTGGTCTACTCTCTGGGCGACCCCGACTCTGTTACTTTCCTGCGCAGCAGCGCCAAGCCATTCCAGGCGTTGCCCATCATCGAGAGCGGCGCTTTCGACCACTTTGGCTTCGGGCCGCGCGAGCTGGCGGTCATGTGCGCGTCGCACAGCGGCCAGTCCTACCATGTCGAATGCGTGCAGGGTATCCTGGACCGCATCGGCAAGGGGATTGATGATCTCCGCTGCGGCGTCCATGCCCCTATCTATGGGCCTGCCGCGCGCGCGCTGGAAGAGGCGGGCCAGGCGCCCACGGCGATCCACAACAACTGCTCCGGCAAGCATGCCGGGATGCTCGCTCTCTCGGTCTACCTGGGTCTTGACCACCGCGACTATCTGAGCCCAGACCACCCCGTCCAGCAGCTCAACAAGCGGGCGCTCGCCGATCTCGCGGGGGTGGATCCGGACGATATTCCTATCGCGGTCGATGGCTGCGGTGTCCCGACTTTCGCACTGCCGCTGCGGCTGGCGGCGGTCGCATTTGCACGCCTTCTGGACCCGTTTGGTTTCGAGCCGGGCCGCGTGCGGGCCATCGAGCGCATCGTGGATGCTATGCGCGGATACCCCGAAATGGTCGCCGGAGACGAACGCCTGGATACCTGGCTCATGCAAACTGCGCCAAACCTCGTCACGAAGGGCGGCGCAGAGGGGTTCCAGGGCATTGGCGTGCTGAGGGATGGGCAGGAGGTGCTGGGTATCGCGGTCAAAATCTCCGATGGCGACGTGGCCGGCCGAGCCAAGAGCCCGGTTGTCCTCGAAACGCTGGCTCAGACTGAGAGTGTGTCCCCGGATATTGTCGAGCGGGGTAGCCAGTGGCACTACGGCGTTGTGTATAACCGCCACCATGCGAACGTGGCCGACGTCCGCCCCGTCTTCACGCTTCAGGCAGCGTCTGTTTAGGGAGACCCGCCGCGCGCATTCGCTCAAAACGCGCCGTTCTATCAGAAAGATGGCGTCGCGTAACGTAGAGTCACTTTTCAACGTCATACTGTACAGTAAGGAATTTTCCGAAGCCGGGCCGCCCGGCCAGGCGGGAGGACGCGAGTGCGCGCGGCGAAGCTAATACTCTGGTTGCTGTTTGTCTCTGGCCTGGGAGTGCTCCTGTTGAATTCCACGGCGTTCATGGGCACGGCGGCGTCGAGCGCCGCTGCATACCCACCTCCAGGCACACCCAGTGCTACGCCCCGGGCAAGTGGAACCCCGGGTGCGATCCGTTTTCTCCTGTATTTCCCGTATGTCTCTCGTGCTCCTGGGCCAGCCCCGATCGCGCCGCAAATCAGTATTATCAGTGGCGACACCTATGCCCTTGCGTGGAATAGGGTCGATGGCATGCTGGCCGGCCCGGCGGCAACGCCTTCCGTGATAGCCTATACCGTTTACGAGACGCGGTCCGGGGCGGATGGCCTGCAAGAGCGCGAGCTAACGACGCTGGTATCGCGTAACGGCACAGACTCGTTCTCCGTGCCGATCAGCCCCCCTGCGACGGGCGTGAATTTCTACCATGTCGTGGCGCGGAACTATCTCGCGGCATCGGCGAGCAATCAAGTCACTCTGCCCGCTCCGGCGCGTATCGACGACGTCGTTGTGGATGGGCATGGTGGCGGCTACACGCTGGGTTGGTCGGCCGTGCAGGGTGCGGATGCGTACACGCTGGAAGAGGCCACAAGCCCGTCGTCTGCGGCGGTCATTCGATCCGTTCCGGTGGCCAAAGACACGCGTCAGTATGACGTCCAGCCACATTCGCTGGGAACTTACTGGTATCGCGTGACGGCGAAGACCACCGACGCGGCGGTGCGCAGCGACTGGAAGAGTGTTCGGTCGCCTCGCCCGGGACTATGGGGCGTGGTAACCTACAAGGGAACGCCAAAGCAGGGCGTGCCGGTCGCCTTGATGCGCTGCACGGTCCGAGCCAGTGATCCCAGGTACTGCGATGACGATGTTCAGCTCGACATGCTGCTGACCCAGGCGGATGGCTCCTACAACTTCACCGGCGTTCCGGCGACGAGCGATCCTTCCAATCCAACCAAGCAGTACAAGCTCTATGTCGAGTTCGCGAATGATGACGACCCGTCCTACCTGCTGGAGTGGATTAGCGATTACCGCCAGTGGCCGCAGGATGCCGGGGCGGATGGGACGGCGCAAGCTAGCAGCTTCGATATCATGAATATCTCGCTGGTGAGCCCGGCGCCGTACGCGTTGCAGCCCTTGCCTGTGACGTTCGTGTGGCAGAAGCGCGGCCTGACGAGCGACAGCTACGGACTCAGGTTCTCTGAAGGCGATCTGTCGGCGCCTTTGTACCTCAAGTCGGTCGGATACACTGATTCACTGGGGCCGTTCATCGACGTCCGCCCGTTGCGGTTGGATACGCAGTACCGGTGGCAGGTATGGGTCGAAGTGGCGAACCAGGGCCATGGGCGATCATTCTATTACCGGCCGATCACGTTCGTGCCGCGGCCACCGACGCTATCCAAGGATGCCGCGCTGGAGAGCCTGAAGTCGCAGGTAGCGCCCAATGCGCCACCGTTCAGCGCCCGAGCTCCGCATCTTGAGAGCGCGTCGCCGAGCGGCGGCCAATAAGCATCCATTAGCTCGGCTCAGTCGGTTACGCGCGTCCCCTGCTTCGCGAAAGCAAGCAGGGGACGTATTTGTCAGGCGACCGTCGCGCCGCATAGAATTTGCAGGCAGTCGAGAAATAGAATCGGTCGTGGGTGACGAATCGCCCGTGTCCAGCCACTGCTTATGCTATAATCAGTGACGCGGCGCCGCTGTCGGGGTTACCCCTTACGGCTAGCCGACGTCCTGGTGAGCGCTGGTTAATGGCCTACTCGAACTTGAGCGATGAAGAGCTGGTGGCGCGTTGTGCGAAGGGCGAGCGCGAAGCGTTGGCGGCTCTGTATGACAGGTACGCCACTCCTGTGTATTCCCTCGTCAACCGGATGCTTGGCGGGGGAATGACGGCTGAAGAAGTCGCGCAGGATACGTTCGTGCTGCTCTGGCGCCGCGCCGATCAGTTTGCGCCTGAGCGGGGACGGGTGTTGTCTTGGCTGCTCACGATTGCGCGCAACAGGGCCATCGACGAGCTGCGCCGACGTCAGACCGGGCCAGACGAGGTTGAACTGGTCGATGCTGCGGGTGGCTATCCCGGCCTGGAGGATCTGTCGCTTCAACGCATCCAGATGCGCCGTGCCCTGGCGCAGTTGCCTGACGCTCAACGTCAAGCTCTGGAGCTTGCCTACTACGGCGGCATGACGCAGCAAGAGGTGGCAGAGCACCTGGGCCTGCCGCTGGGCACAATCAAGACACGCATGAGGATGGGATTGCAGCGTCTGCGTGACTTGTTGCAGGAAAATGAGTCGGTGTCGGGGTGACAATGATTTCGAAAGAATGCCCCCCGCCGCATCCAACGGGCACAGTTCCTGCGTAGTAGTAGATAGAAACATGGTAGAGAATTTGCTTGAGGTCGTGGGTTAATGGACGAGAGTCGCGCTTCCTCCGAGGAGGAGTTTCAGGACCGCGTCGCGGCATACTGCCTCGGCGCACTGTCGCCTGAGGAGATGGCGAAGTTTGAGTCAGAGCTGGAGACGTCGCCCGAGATGCGTGAGGCGGTTGCGTCCTATGACCACGCCGTGACAGCGCTCGGGTTAGCGCCGGCAATTCAGACTCCGCCGCCTGCCTTGCGTGAGCGTTTGCTCGCGCAGATTGGCGATGCGCCGCCTGTGCCGCAGCGCCAGGATCTGCGCGTGCTGCCGTCGTCCCAACATCGCTTTAGCCAATATCTGCCCTGGTTGGCCGCCGCTGCCATGTTCTTGCTGGCCGTCGTAGCCGGGGCGCGAGCGTGGACACTGCAGAGTGACGTCACGGACCTGGAAACGGCACTGAGCACGACGCGGACTGTGCCGATGGAGAACAGCTCGGGAGCGCCGCGGGCTCAGGGTCGATTCTATCTTGCGCCGGACAGCCACCGCGGTGTGCTTGTCGTGGCAGATATGCCGCCACTGTCGCCGGACCGTGACTATCAGCTATGGCTGATCCGTCCCGATGGTGTGCGGGAGAGCGGCGGAACGTTTCGCGTCGATAGTGGGGGGTATGGGACTTTGCTAGTCCAGGCTCCGCAACCGATGCATCAGTATACAGGAGTCGGCGTCACATCGGAACCGACAGGCGGAAGCCCAAGTCCGACGACGCCTCGTCTTATCGGCGGCAGCTTTCAGCAAGTGCGCGATGAGTACTGATTTGAGTCCTTGCGTGCTATCGTGAGTCGCGATCCACATGGCCTGTCTTGCTTGATGTAGCCAGTTATTCTATTTGCGTGTATAATGTGCCTCCTGGAAGGCATAAGCCTTCGCGTTAGTTATGTTATATCAAGGAGGACATCACATGGTTTCGCGCAAGACAGTTGTCCTGGTCGTGCTCGCCCTCGCCCTGGCACTCGTGTTCGCCTCGGTTGTCTCGGCTCAGGTGGCACCGCCCACCGTTCCGATGACAGGCGTCTCGGCTCCGGCGCAGGCGACGGCAGCTGCGACCCCCCGCGTGGTAGCGACCGTCTCGTCGGCGGTTGTCGCGGCCGCGACGGCCAAGCCCGCCGCGCTGCCCACCACCGGTGGTGACGTCAGCTCGGACATGAGCTTCTTCTGGGTGATGGTGGCGGTCGGTGGTCTTCTCGCGGTTGGCGGTCTGCTCCTGCGCCGCGCCCGCGCGTAAGCTTCACCGTACGGTTCTTTCCCTAAGCTAAATAGGCTGGGATCGCTCGCGCGACGTCGCGAGAGCGACCAGCCCTTTTTTGACCCCATCTGCCTCCCTGAATCAATTGTGTTACCTTTTCTGGCTCAATACTTGCTTACGCAAGAGATAGGGGATATTGGCCTCCACATACCCTGTGGCATCAGGCTGGATTGTATCTTTACTCTCGTGTACGGCAGGCACATGCCTGAAGTAAGCATACACACATCAAGGAGGACGTAGCGATGATTTCACGCAAGACGATCGTGTTAGTGGCTCTGGCCGTGGTGCTGGCTCTGGTGTTCGCGTCGATAGCCTCAGCCCAAAGCGACACTGTCACGGTTCCGCTCGCGGCCGAGAACAACAGCGGCCAGACGGGCACAGTCACCCTGACGGCGATGGGCGACCAGACGCAGGTGGTGATCAATGTGCCGGCCGGGCCTGCCGGCACGCCGCAGCCCGCGCACATCCATGACGGCAAATGCCCTGACGTGGGCAAGGTGGTCTGGCCGCTGACCAACGTGGTCGACGGCAAGTCGACGACGATGGTCCCCGCGAAGCTTTCTGACATCGCTACTGGTGCGTATGCGATCAACATCCACAAGTCTGCGGCTGAAGTCAGCGTCTACACCTCTTGCGGCAATATTCCGCAGATGGCCGGCGCGGCTGCAGCGCAGCCGACGGCAGCGGCAGGCAGTACGGCGGCGGGCGCAACGGCGGCGACAAAGCCGGCTGCGCTGCCGACAACTGGCTCAGACATGAGCTTCTTCTGGGTGATCGTGGCAGCCGGCGCGGCTCTTGCGCTTGGTGGTCTCGCGCTGCGGCGCGCGCGCAGCTAGACCCGGCGCGGCGTTCTAACAACATAGCGTGAGGCAGGAGGCGTTCCGCACGAGCAGGAACGCCTCCAATGTGTTTCTGGGGCGGGTGCTTTCCATCGTTTGTGGTACAATTGGAGCTGGCGGCCGCCTGCTAGAGAGCGACGGTCCGCCAGTCCGACTTCTTGCGCTGGAGAGAGGCTATGGTGCGAGTGCGCGTCCCCGCGACAACCGCGAACCTCGGCGCTGGCTTCGATGTCCTGGGGTTATCGCTGACACTTTACAACGAGATTGACTTTGCCGCTTCGGATACGCTCACCATCACAGTGGAAGGCGAGGGGGCGGCCGAGCTGCCGCGCGATGCCAGCAATCTGGTATGGCGGGCGGCGCAGCGGGTTTTCGAGTGCGTCGGAGTCGCGCCGCCCGGCGCACGACTCCACATGCGCAACGCCATACCTCTTGAGAGCGGCCTCGGCTCGAGCGCGGCGGCGATTGTCGCCGGGCTGTTGCTCGGCAATGCATTGACCGGCGGCCGCCTGGACCAGGATACGTTGCTGGCCCAGGCGATCGACATGGAAGGGCACCCGGACAACGTCGCGCCGGCTATGCTCGGCGGTTTAGTGGCCGGTGGCCGCGACGACGCGGGGCGACCCATTGTGAAGCGCCTGAGCATACCGGCCCTCAAGGCGGTCGTGGTGATGCCGGAAGCGCGTCTGTCCACGGCTGCGGCTCGGCGCGCGCTGCCCGGCATGGTCTCCATGGGCGACGCAGTGTTCAACCTGGGCCATCTGGCGTTGACCATCGCCGCCTTCCAGGAGGGGAACTACGCTCTCCTGGCGCGGGGCATGGCAGACCGCCTGCACCAGCCCTACCGCGCTCCGCTGGTGCCCGGCCTGGCGGAGGCGCTTGCCGCAGCGCAGGCGATTGGCGCCGCGTGCGCAATCTCTGGAGCAGGGCCGGCCGTTGTCGCGTTCGCAGCGGATGGGCACGCCGAGCTAGCGCGCTGCATCATGGATTGCTTTGCTCAGGTTGGCTGTGGCGCTCGCTCTTGGGAGCTGGCCGTTGGTGAGGGCGCGAGCGTCAAGGAATTGCCGATCTGAGCACAGCCACTCGTCTCCAGTCACAGGGTATCGGATTGACCGCAGCCGGTACCTGAATTAGAATCAGTCTTATTGATGCGTGAAGGATTGGGCATGCCGACGGCATTGGACAAGCTGGCGAAAATTCTAGACCTGGAAAGGAAGAGCGGCTACCGAGACCGTGCGGTCATCGGCGGGCTGGAGAAATTCCTGCCCGGTTGGGCTGCTACCGCCGCCAGCGAGCCGGGCGGCAGTGAGCTTGTTGAGCAGGTCAACGCCATTCTTGCCAATTACAGCACCAAGACCCCTGACGAACGCGCCGCAGCCGTCGAGCGCGTACTTGAGTTGGATGCGCGAACCGGCCCGAACGGTCGCGGCCAAGGGCAGCGGGGCAGCCGCTCGCCTCGGCCGCCTCGTGAGGACGCGCCCCCGCCGGCTCCCGAGAACTCTGATCCTGGCGTTCCGCCTCCGGCGCAGCCACTTCCGTCCAATGATCCTGGGAAGGAGGCGGCCTCGACCCCTGACCCATCCGACCGCCCCGACACACCCGCTACTACCGAGCCTCAGGCTCCACCGCCGCCGCAGCAGCAAGAGCCACGGCGGGCCAACCGTCCTCAAAACGGAGAGGCGGCACAGAGAGCTTCGGCGTCCGCCGACAAGCCATCTTCGGCGCCCGCGCCGCTGCGCAAGAAGCCGCCCGAGCCGCAGGCGCCAGCTTCCCAGAGGAGTGAACAGCCGGAACGAGAAGGCGGGATCCCGTCGGGGCCGGTTGCCGTCGCGGATCCACCGGCTATGCCGCGCGTCTCGACGCCCAAACGCGGCCCGGCGGCGACAATCCCTGCGACCGGCAACCTTGATGGGCCGGTGACGCAGATTCCGGGCGTAAGCGCCGTCTATGCCAAGAACCTGTCACGCCTCGGCGTGGAGACTATTCGCGACCTGCTTTTCCTCATTCCGCGCCGCTATGATGATTTCAGCCGCCTCAAGACGATCCACCAGCTCATGTACGGGGAAGAGGCGACGATTGTCGGTACCGTCCAGTCGATCAACAACCGTCGCAGCGCGAAGGGCATGACGATCACGACGTGTGTGCTCTCGGACGCCACCGGCTATATCCAGGCGACCTGGTTCAATCAGCCGTACCTCCTCCAGCAATTGCGGGCTGGCCGGCAGATTGTGCTCAGTGGGCGGGTGGACAGCTATCTGGGCAAGCTTGTGTATCAGTCGCCCGAGTGGGAGCCTCTGGACCAGGAGCTTGTCCACACGGGCCGTCTCGTTCCGGTGTATCCGTTGACCCAGGGGATTGGCCCGCGCTGGATGCGCAACACCCTCAAGCGAGTCGTGGACGCCTACGCTCCGCGCCTGACCGACCCGATGCCGTCCTCGCTGCTTGGCCAGGAGGGGCTGATGCCTCTCTCCCAGGCTGTTCAACAGGCACATTTCCCTGATAACCCGGAGGCGCTGGATGCGGCCCGGCGCAGGCTGGCCTTCGACGAGTTCTTGCTCATCCAGCTCGGTGTCCTACGCCAGCGGCGCGCCTGGCAGGCCAACACGGGCCGTCCGCTCTCTATAGCGCCGGAACAACTCGACGGGTTCACCGCCGCGCTGCCGTTTGCTCTGACGGGAGCGCAGCAGCGCGTGCTCGGTGATATCCTGCGCGACATGTCGTCGTCGCGCCCGATGAGCCGCCTCCTGCAGGGCGACGTGGGCTCGGGCAAGACGGTCGTGGCTGCGACCGCCATGATGGCCGCGTGGGCTAACGGCGCGCAAGCTGCTCTGATGGCCCCGACGGAAATTCTGGCCGAACAGCATGCCAAGAGCCTGCGGCGCTTGTTTGCGCGCTGGGCTGACGCGACGGGAAGTCCCGCGCCCGAGGTCGCGCTGCTGACGGGTAGCCTGGGGCAGGTCGACCGTCGGAGCGCCTATGGGGCCATCGCCGCTGGCGAAACGCCTTTCGTCGTCGGTACCCACGCCGTCATCCAGGCCGACGTGGAGTTCGCCAATCTCGGCCTGGCGATCGTGGATGAGCAGCACCGCTTTGGCGTTGGTCAACGCTCGCTGCTGCGACAAAAGGGCCGCGACATCACGCCGCACTTGTTGGTGATGACGGCGACGCCGATTCCGCGCACCCTCGCCCTGACAATCTACGGCGACCTGGACCTGTCGATCATTGATGAGATGCCGCCGGGCCGAACGCCTATCAAGACCAAGTGGGTGTTGCCCCGCGAGCGCGAGCGCGCTTACTCCTTTGTCGAGAGCCAGGTGCAGAGCGGGCGGCAGGCCTTCGTCATCTGCCCGTTGATCGAGGAGTCGGAGAACATGGAGGCGAAGGCGGCGGTGCAGGAGTACGAGCGCCTACAGCAGCAAATCTTCCCGCACTTGCGCCTCGGCCTGCTCCACGGTAAGATGAAGGCGGCGGAGAAGGAATCCGTCATGGCGGACTTCTATCGCGGCGATATCCATATCCTGGTGTCGACGTCTGTGGTGGAAGTGGGCATCGACGTGCCCAACGCCACGGTTATGCTCATCGAAGGCGCGAACCGCTTCGGTCTGGCCCAGCTCCACCAGTTTCGGGGTCGTGTCGGTCGTGGCCAGTACCAGAGCTACTGCCTACTCGTGGCGGACGATGGGATCAGCGAAGAAGGTAAGGTGCGTCTGGAAGCCATGGAACGCACCCAGGATGGGTTCGAGCTCGCGGAGGAAGATCTCAAATTGCGCGGCCCCGGCGAATTCTTCGGCACGCGGCAGAGTGGACTACCGGACCTGGCCGTAGCCAAGCTCAGCGATGTCAAGACCCTGGAGCAGGCGCGCCGCGTCGCGGAGCAGGTGTTCGAGGCGGACGCCGATCTGAGTCAGCCCGAGCATGAGGCCTTGCGGCGCGACGTGGACAAGTTCTGGTCGGGCGAGGGCGACCTGTCGTAACGGTGACTGATCATGCGCACGTACTGACCAGGATCCAGGTCGTTGCGGCGCGAAGACGGCTGAGAACCGCAACGTGGAGTGCGGCCACTCTCGCCATCAATGGAGATACTCGTGCGCGTTGCTGTATATCCTGCCAGCTTTGATCCGATTCACCTGGGCCACGCCGACATCGCGCGGCGCGCGGCGCTGCTGTTCGACCGCCTGATCGTCGGGGTCTATGACCGTCCGAATAAAAAGCTGATGTTCAGCGCGGAGGAGCGCGTCGCCATGGTGAAGGAGTCGCTGGCGGATCTTGACAACGTCGAGGCCGTGCTCTACCATGGCCTGACGGTGGACTTCGCACGCGACTATGACGCGACGGCTATGATCCGTGGCCTCCGCACTCCCTCCGACTTCGAGTGGGAGTTCCAGCTCGCGCTGACGAATCAGAAGCTAGCGCCCTTCATCGAGACGGTTTGTCTGATGGCAAGCCCGCAGTACGGCTTCATTAGCTCGACAATCGTGCGCGATATCACGGTGCTGGGCGGTCGGCTCGACGATCTTGTTCCGGCCGCCGTCATCCCGCGCCTTCACCAGCGCGCCGCCGAGCTCAACGGCCTTAACAACCCTGTGCAGCCTATGTCTCAACGGGGAACATGAGCAACCTCGACTACCTCATCGACCGTCTGGAAGAGCTCCTCCACGGCAGTCCGCGCCTGCCCCTGACGGGCAAGCTGATGCTGGATGAGGATGCTGTCATGCGCATTGTCGAGCAGCTTCGCTCGGCGATCCCGTCCGAGATTCGCGAGGCCCAGCAACTCCTGCAAGATCGCGATGCTATTATCGCGGGCGGCCAGGACAAGGCCAACAACATCATCGCGCTGGCTCAGGAGCAGGCCGACCGCATGGTCGAGGAGTCGTCGATCCTTGTTCGCGCCGACCAGGAGCGGCGCGGTATCCTGGAACGCGCGGAGACCGACGCGCAGCGCATTCGCCAGTCGGCTGCGGTAGATGCCGAGCGCACGCGGGGTGAGGCGGACGCTTACGCGCTGGATGTGCTGCGTGAGCTGGAGCGGAGTCTCGCCAGCTTCCAGCGCACCATTGCCAACGGGATCGCGATGCTGAAGGAGTCACAGGCGACAGCCCGCCAGCCGACGCCGGCGAAACCGCCTCCGCTGCAGATGCCGCCGGCGAAGCCGCCCTCACCAGCTGCTCCGCCCAACGACGACGACTAAGGCCACCTGCCACCGCGCGAGGTGGCCTGTGTTTTGAGGCGCCTGCCGGGCCGTCTATAATTGAGACGTTAATGCTGACGAATTCCGGCATAGAATTATCGGACAGCTCACGCCTCTCTGACAGCAGTGCCTGGGGGGCCGAGCAATAGGAGGTTGCGGTGCAGTACAATGTCGCCCAGCTCATGAAGGAGCACACCGGCGCCGCACGACACTACGAAATCAACGAAGACATTTCGAACCTGGCGGCCGAGGACATGACGGTCGAGGCTCCCTTGACCGGCACAGTGACCCTGATGCGTGATACGGATGGGATTCTGGTGACTGGAAATCTGACGACGAAAGTGGGCATGCCGTGCGTGCGCTGTCTGGAGCCAGTCGTGTTGCCCGTCGACATCGAGCTGGAGGAGCAATTCTTCCCGACTCTTGACGTCGAGACCGGCCACAAGCTTGCGCCGCCGCCAGACGCCGACAAGGACACGCTGATCGACGCGCACCACATTCTCGATCTCACCGAACTGATCCGCCAGAGCCTCGTGCTGGCCGCGCCGTTGCAGCCAATTCATCCGGAGGGTTGCACGATTGAACGGTTGGACGGGGACGATGATGATACCGCTGCGGCTACGGACCCGCGCTGGGCCGCCCTGGCTGCGCTGCGGGAGCAGGAAGCCAACAACGCGAAGCACTCCACTTCCTAACGACATGCAGGCTGCCGACTCACGTCGGCGCTACATCGAAAGAGTCTCTCATGCCGACGCCTTTTCCTGGCATGGATCCCTATCTTGAGCGGCCCAGTTTATGGCCCAACGTGCACAGCAGCCTCATCATCGCAATCCGTGATGAACTGGCGCCGCTGCTACGCCCGCACTATTATGTGGCTGTCGAAGAGCGCACAGTTGGCGTGGGGCCAGATGACTTACTTTTCGCCCTTCGTCCCGACGTGGCAGTCGTTCGCTCGCCATCGTCGGAATCTGGAACTGCGACGAGTGGCGAGCCTGGGCACATTGTGAGGGTGGCGGTGCCCATGCCCGAGCAGGTGCGCGAGACGTATCTGGAGATCCGTGAGACGCGCGGCGACCAGGTCATCACGGTTCTCGAAATCCTGTCGCCGACGAACAAGTTGCCGGGTGAGGGGCGCCGTCAATACGAGCAGAAGCGACTCACTCTCCTGGGAACGCGCACGCACGTGGTCGAGATTGACTTGCTGCGCTCTGGTCAGCCGATGCCCATCCTGGGCTACAGCGGTGCGAGTGACTATCGCATCCTTGTTAGCCGCGCCGAGAAGCGCCCTCTAGCCGATCTCTTGCCGTTTAGCGTTCGCGAACCCATTCCCACGTTTTATGTCCCACTCAGGGCCGGCGCGGACGAGCCGCAGCTGGACCTAAACCGCTTGTTGCACGCGCTCTACGACCGAGCTGGCTACGATCTACGCGTAGATTACGCTGCTCCGCCCGACCCTGCGCTGTCGGATGCAGACGCGACATGGGCCGCCGCCATAGTGCAGGAGCGAAGGACGGGAATTTGAGTATCTGTAGAATATGTGTTGTGACATCAGTTCGATTTTGTGGCCTGTTTAACTCGCTCAACGAGGTGATTTGCAAGCATGAGTAGTTGAATCGCTCGATCTTCAGGGTCTTCCCAGTCGTGCTCGTGAGCACGAGGATTCCTGATCCCTATCATGCAGCCCGAGAGTATCTCCATGTAGCCAGTTTGCTCTGACTGTTCAGATGTCGAAGCACCTTCATTTAGCTTAAGAACAGGGTTCTTGGCGGAGAACGCCTGTTTCATGAGTGCAGACCCATCAAGTGGCTCATCGAGTTGGGCTTTGCGCTTCACAAGATTATTAAGATATTTGAAGGCTTCTTCTACTGACCTGGCATGGTGACCATCTGCAAACAACTTCGACACAATCTTGTAAAGATCCCGATCCCGAACAATCGACTCTAGACTGAGTTCCTGTTGCTGGTTAAGTCTAGAAGGATCCTCAAGCCCAGGAAGCTGTTTCAAGGCTTTGCTGAGCATTTGAACGTCTCCTATAAGGTCTTTGTAATCGTTCATGTTCGGTAGAGGTGCTTGGCTATGCTGGCGAAGATATTGTCGATTTGATCGGCACTAGCATCTGGAGAAATGTGAATCTGTAGATCGATATGGATGGTTGGTTGGGTGTTGGAATGCGCGACAATATCTTTTGCTCTTTCCTCTGACGACGATGGGGGACGAGCGTGTGAAGGCGGTGCAACAGACCCGGTTGAGGACGTGCGTTGTCGCACTTCTCGTACAGTCGGCTTGGTCGATACCTTCGCGGACTTTTCGGGCCTCTGGTTAGTGTAAAATGCTTTCTGTAGAATTGAGCGGACCGCCGAGTTGAAAAGGCGGTAGGTCAGGGTGTATCCTCAGGTTCTCTAGGCCGAAAGGAGACACACCATGACCTACCAACCGAATTATACACTGCCCCAGGAATGGGTGGAAGCCATCCGCGAAGGCGGGTTGGATGCGCTGCCCGAACTGATGCGGGTGGTGCTCAATGCCGTCATGCAGGTCGAACGACAGCAGTACCTTGGCGTCGAACCTTACCAACGCTCGGACCAGCGGCGCGACCAGGCCAATGGCTTCAAGCCCAAGACGGTGAAAACGCGGTTGGGCGAGATCACGCTGGACATTCCGCAAGTGCGGCGGGGAGACTTCTACCCCGAGGGGCTGACCAAAGGGCTGCGCAGCGAGCGAGCGCTGACGCTGGCCTTGGCCGAGATGTATGTCAACGGCGTCTCGACACGCAAGGTGGCGCGGATTGTGGAGGCCATGTGTGGGGCGGAGGTGTCCAGCGGCCAGGTGAGCCGCGCCACGGCTCAGTTGGATGAGACGTTGGCCGCGTGGCGCAGTCGTCCCTTGAGCACATGTCCTTATCTCATCCTGGATGCCCGCTACGAGACGGTGCGTCAAGACGGTCATACCCGCGATGCCGCCGTGCTCGTCGCCATCGGTATCGGGGACAATGGCAAGCGGCGCATCCTGGGGGTGTCGGTCTCGGTGAGCGAGCATGAAGTCCACTGGCGTACCTTCCTACAGAGCCTGGTCAGTCGCGGCTTATCGGGTGTCCAGTTGATTGTCAGCGATGCCCACGAGGGGCTGGGTGCGGCTCGCCGCGCGGTCTTTGGTGGGGTGCCGTGGCAACGCTGCCAGTTCCATCTGCAACAGAATGCTCAGGCCTATGTCACCCGTCAGGAGCTGAAAGCCGAGGTTGCCGCCGACATCCGCGCCATCTTCAACGCCCCGAACCGGGCCGAGGCGGACACGCTCTTGAGCAAGACTGTCCAGAAGTACGCCAAGAGCATGCCAAAGCTGGCCCAGTGGCTCGAAGACGCCATACCCGACGGCTTGACCGTGTTCGCCTTCCCGAGTGTCCACCAGCGGTTGCTACGCACGAGCAACATGCTGGAGCGGGTCAACCAGGAGATCCGCCGCCGCACGCGGGTGGTGGGCATCTTCCCCAACGAGGCGGCGTGTTTGCGCCTGGTCAGCGCCGTGTTGATGGAGATCAGCGACGAATGGGAAGTCGGCAAAGCCTATCTCACGTTCAGCTCAGCCTGACGTCGTCGTCGTCGTCGTCGGGGCTGGGGGCATGTGGGCAGGTCGGAGAGCTGTCCACATGTCCCCAGCCCTCTGGCCCGCTACGTTAACAATTGACCTCAGGATACTCCTGACCCTTTTACAGAACGCACTTGACGCGATCGGCCTCTGGTTGAGCTGGCTCAACGGTGTGTTCAGTAGAACATAGGTGGACGCAGCTTGATCTGCTGCACTTTCACCCAGTTGAGCAGAATGTAGAAACCAGTCTCGAAGTGCGTCCTTGTCAAAGTCGGGCCATGGGAAAAGCTCTTGAAGTTCCGCGGGGTAATTTTCGTCGATCATAGCCTGGCGAACTTCATCGTACTTTGCATCACTTCGCCAATCACGTGCACGATCAGTCGGCTTACCCTCATCATCAATCAGTTTTAGTTGCTTCAAGGATGGCAGCAGATTCCTCGCATTCTTCTCTGATGTTAGAAGCAGGCTCATTAGGTAAGTATATGTGACAGAGCTGGGCACTGACTTAATGAACTGTGCTCGCAGCGTCTGCCATACCTTCTTTGGCATTCTGGGAAAGACAGTCTTCTCTGGCATGGCCGCCCCCTGTTTAGCAGCTTGTTGAGTCGTCGTCGTTTTTGCATGACCGTGAGTATACCACTGCGGTAAAGGCCGGTCAATTCAGAATCCGATTGGTTGCACGTTTAGTTCGTCCAAGCTCACCCCAATTTGACCCGGACGGCTCATTCGGTGTATTATTGTAGGGTTGCATTCGATACGTTCGCTCACTGAGCGTTGACCATAAGGAGCTTGAAACCGCTATGCCACCGCTTCCAAAAAGAAAGCATTCGAAGGCCCGCCGCGACAAGCGGCGCTCCCACGACGCGCTGACGGCCGTCCACCTCGTGGAATGCCCCCAGTGCCACAGCCTGCACCGCCCCCACACGGTCTGCCCTGAGTGCGGGACCTACAAGGGCGTTCAGGTTATCGACATGGACAAGAACAGCTAATTACGCCGACGCCTCCCAAGACGGATACACCGTCCTATCCGGAGGCGTCGCGCGTTATCTCCCCCATTTCTCAGGCGTACTTCCATGACAACATCTATCGCCTGGCTGTTTCCAGGCCAGGGAGCACAGGCGGTCGGCATGGGCCGCGCACTTGCCGAACAGTATGCGGCAGCGCGGGCCGTGTTCGAGACCGCCGACAGTATCCTGGGCGCCTCTCTCTCGACCCTTTGCTTCGAGGGGCCGAAGGACACTCTCGACGACACCTACAACTCTCAGCCAGCGCTTCTCACGACGTCCGTCGCGGTGTTGCGCGCGCTCGAAGAGGCCGGGGGCGGCAGCGTTCCCCAACCGTCATTCTGCGCTGGCCACAGTCTCGGCGAATACAGCGCCCTGGTCGCAGCCGGCGCACTCGAGTTCGAGGACGCGCTGCGGCTGGTTCGCGAGCGTGGCCGCCTCATGAAGAAGGCGGGCGAGCAGAGCCCTGGCGGCATGGCGGCGCTCATCGGTGTGGACGACGCAACCGCGCAGCGGCTTGCCGAGGCCGTGGACGGTGTCCAGGTCGCGAACTACAACTCGCCCGGCCAGGTCGTTCTCTCCGGTCGCGGGGAAGGCATTGCGCAGCTAGCCGAGGTCGGCAAGTCCTTCGGCGTGCGCAAGGTGATGCCGCTGGCCGTGACGATCGCGGCGCACTCAAGCTTGATGGCGAGTATCGTTGATGAGTATCGGGCCGCTGTTGAGGCGACGCCTATGCGGGAGACGCGTGTCCCCGTAATAAGCAACGTCCGCGCGCTGCCGCTCGACAGTGTCGCCGAGATTCGCGCCGAGTTGGTCGAGCAGCTCACCGCCTCCGTCCGCTGGACGGCCAGCATACAGTACCTGTCCGAGCACGGAGTCGATTCCTTTGTCGAGCTAGGGCCGGGCAACGTACTGACTGGGCTCGTCAAGCGCATCGTGAAAGATTCCAATGCTCGCGCCATTGGAACACCAGACGACATCAACAACTATCTCGCCGAGGTGAGGGGGTAACATGCTAGACTTGACGGGCAAGGTCGCGCTGGTCAGCGGCGGCTCGCGAGGCATCGGGCGCGGCATCGTGCTGCGGCTGGCGCAGCAGGGCGCGGCCGTCGTCTTCACCTATCAGAGCAACGCGGCGGCGGCGGACGAAGTTGTCGCTGCGATCAGCGCCACCGGTGGCAAGGCCCAGGCCGTGCAGGGCGATGTTCGCGACATGGACGCGGCGACGGCGGCCGTGAAGGCGGCGACCAGCACATTTGGCCGCCTCGACATCCTCGTCAACAACGCGGGGACGACGCGCGACACCCTCCTGCCACTGATGAAGGAAGAGGATTGGGACATCGTACTGGACACCAACCTCAAGGGACCGTATCATCTAACCAAGGCTGCGCTACGCCCGATGCTGCGCCAGAAGAGTGGCCGTATCATTAACATCACATCGGTCGCCGGCGTCGTGGGCAATCCCGGCCAGGCCAACTACTCCGCGGCGAAGGCCGGGCTCATCGGCTTCACCAAGTCTGTCGCGAAGGAGATCGGGTCGCGGGGCATCACGGTCAACGCCGTGGCGCCGGGCTACATTCCCACGGACCTGACGTCGGACCTTCCGTCGGAGCTTATCGAGGGTATGGTAGGTCTGTCGGCGCTGAAGCGGCTTGGCACGGTTGAGGACGTCGCTAACCTCGTCGCCTACCTGGCATCCGACGAAGCGAACTATATTACCGGTCAGGTTATTTCCGTCGACGGTGGCCTGGCGATGTAGAGGAGCGAGACAAGAGTGGAGCCTCAGCAAGCATCTCTAGACGGGGGTGACATGGAAGCTAATCTCGGGACGGTCACGATTGCGCCGCAAGTGCTGCTGGCTATCGTGCGCATGGCGACGCTGTCCGTGCCCGGGGTTGAGCGCATGGCGCCTGGTCCGTTCGCGACGGTGGCCAAAGGCCACGGACGTCCGATGCGCGGCGAGGGTGTCCAGGCTATCATTCAGGACGGGGCGGTGGGCGTCGAGGTCAATGTGGTCGTGTCGCGCGCTTCCAACATGCGCCAGGTCGGCATCGGAATTCAGAACGAAGTCGCCCAGGCGATCGAGCATATGCTCGGCATGCCCGTACATGAGGTGAACGTCAACATCCGTGACGTCTCGCCGCACAGCCCCGAGTCCGAAGGGAGCTGGGAGTGAAGGCTCGCCGCCGGGCGAGGGCGCTGGCGCTCCAGGCGCTCTACGAGATTGACCTGGTCGGCCACCCTTCCGACGAGGTGCTGGCGCGCCAGCTTGAGGGTGAGCCTGAAGAGGTGGCCGAGTTCGCGCGCCTCTTGACTCATACCGTGTTGGAGAAGAAGCCGCGCCTCGACGACATCATCCGCGAGATTGCTCCGGAATGGCCGGTTGAGCAGATGGCGGTCATTGACCGCAGCATTTTGCGCATGGCCCTGTGCGAGATGCTTGCCCTGGATATTCCGCAGAAAGTGGCGATCAACGAGGCGGTCGAGCTTGCCAAGACGTACGGCAGCGACTCGTCGCCGCGCTTCGTCAATGGGGCGCTCGGCGCGTTTGTGACGCGCATGGAACGCGGGCCTTTGCCTGAAGTGTGACGGTCCCATCTGGGACTCAGCCTAGTTCTTAGAGAAGGTCGTGCCTCGCTCACTTGGCTTGATTCTCGCGGCCTATCTTCTTCTCGGGGCTGCCTACGCGGTGATCACACCGCCCTGGCAAACGCCCGACGAACCTGCCCACTATAACTACATCCGATATATCGTGGAGACAGGCTCGCTGCCCGTGCTCCAACCCGGCGACTACCAGGGCGCGCTGCTGGAAGACCTCAAGGCGCACAAGTGGCCGCCGGATGCCAGCGTCGATGCCCTGCGCTACGAAGGCCACCAGCCGCCCCTGTTCTACGTCGTCGCGGCGCCGGTCTACGCCCTGGCGCATCTACGGCTGAGCACGCGCGGCGTCGTGATCTCTCTGCGCCTTCTCTCGGTGTTGCTAGGCGCTGTGGTCGTATATCTGGCGTACCTCATCACGCGGCGCGCGTTGCCGGAGATGCCCACGCTGGCCCTGGTAACGGCAGGGTTTGTAGCCTTTCTCCCGATGCACATCGCCATGACCGCCGCCGTCAACAACGACACCCTGGCCGAGTTGATCCTGTCAGCGATTCTGTTCCTGAGTCTCGGTCGGCTCCTGGGGCGCGTGAGTCAGCGCCGCTTCGTCATCGGCGGCGCCGTGTTGGTCGGCCTGGCGATGCTGACCAAGACGACGATCTATCTGCCGGCGGTGGCTCTCCCCGCTGCCGCCGAGTTAGGTGGGTGGTGGCGGCGCAACCGATTCGGTCTCGGCGCGGCGATTGGGACACTGGCCATGCTCTATTTCGGGGCGCTCTTGATTTCGGCCTGGTGGTTCCTGCGCAACATGGATGTGTATGGCGCCGGTGATCCCTTCGGATGGACGCGCCACGACACCATCGTATTTGGCGAGCAGCTTCGCACGAGTCAGTACCTCGCCCAGACCGGCGTGCTCCGTGCACTGCGCGAGGGCATTTGGACGGTGTTCCAGAGCTTCTGGGGGATCTTCGGCTGGATGGGCGCGCCGTTTCCCGCCGGCGTCTACTGGCTGCTCGCGGGGCTGACGGTCCTGGCCGCCGTCGGACTGGCGCTGCTCATCTTCAGCCGGCGTCATCCTCGGCCAGCCGTGTGGCTGCTCGTCGTGCCGATCGTGTGCGCTCTGGCCGGGCTGGTCGGGTACAATCTGAAGTTCATTCAATTCCAGGGCCGCTACCTGTTCCCGGCCCTGACGCCTATTGCCGTGTTTTTCGCGCTTGGTCTGCGCGAGGTCGCGGCCCGCGAGCACGAGCGCATCCTGGCTGTCCTGTCGGTCGCGGCCATATTTGCCCTCGCGCTGTTCGGCCTCTGGTACGTGATTCGGCCAGGCCTATAGAAAGGGGAACACATGAGTTTCCTCCGCAAGCTCTTTGGCGCGAAGTCGCCACCGCCCGATGAGGGTATCTATTTCTACGTGAGGTGCAACAACTGCGGCCGCATCGTGCGCGTACGCATCAACCGCCAGAATGACCTGCAGCCGGATTGGGATAGTGGTGGGTACACGTTGACCAAGGAGATGATGGACGACAAGTGCTTCCGCCTGATGCGGGCCGAGGTCACGTTTGACTCGAACTACGCGATCACCAGCCAGGAGGCGCAGGGCGGGACGTTCGTCACGCAGGCCGACTACGAGGAGCAGCAGGAAGCGCGCCGTCGTGCCGCCGAAGCTCCTCCGCCTGAGCCTCCCCCTGCCCCAGAGGCAGAGAATGAAGAGGAAGCGCCCGGATGATGGTGTATCGCGACATCTGGGGCGTTCCAGACATGTTCAGCTAGTCTCGGAAGTGGGGGAGGACCTCGCGCCCGAGCACCTCGATGGCTTCCAGAGGGTCTGGGCCGAGGGGAGGGCCGAAGCTCAGGTGGCGCGCGCCGGCCGCCACCAGGCCTTCCAAGCGTGGGATGAGGTCGCGCGCTGTGCCTACCAGGCCGATGCGTAGCATCTGGTCGGTTACCATCTCGGCCGCGGCATCTAGATTGCCGTCGCGCTGAGCCACTCGCTCGATCTCAGCGAAGTCCGCCAGGGTCAACCCCAGGCGCTCCAGAATGAGTGGGCTGAGGGCATGGCCGTAGTAAGCGATCTTGGCCTGCAACGCCGCGCGGGCTGCCCGCCCATCGTCAGAAACTGAGCACCACACACACGCCGCGACGTCAACGGCGCTCCGGTCACGCCCAGCCTCTCGCGCACCCTCCGTAATGTATTCCATCACCTCGGTATAGTGCTCCGGCGGGAAGAGAAGCGGCAGCCCGCCGTCGGCTATCTCGCCTATCAGGCGCAGCATTCGCGGGCTCATGGCTCCGAGATAGATCGGGATGCGGCGGCTGGGGAAGCGCAGGTAAGCCTCGCTGGTCCAGCGGCCGAGGGCAACTGGCGGAAGGGACGAGGGAGCACTGCGCGCCGCTGCGGGTGTGCCTGCGCTCTCGGCCAGAACGTTCGCCGGCCGCTCGCCGCTGAGCAGGAGCTTCAGGGCAGTGAGCGAATCCCGCGTCGCCGCCAGCGGTGCGGTTTGCTCGATGCCCACCCAGGCCAGGAAATCGCCCGCGCCGGCGCCAAAACCCAGGTTGGCGCGACCGCCACTCAGCTCGTCCAGCGTCGCGGCGGCCATGGCGATCTCCGCGACGTGCTGTGTGTAGGGGTTGACGATGCACGTGCCAAGCTCGATGCGCTGGGTGGCCGTGGCGAGAGCGCCCAGGACCGTCCAGGCGTGACGCCAGAAGAGATCGTGGCTGACCCAGAACTGGTCGAAGCCCGCGCTTTCCGCGGCGAGGGCGAGGCGGAGATATTCTGAGGGTGGTAGGTCGTTATTGAAGCGAAGTGAGAAGCGCATCATTCCCCGGCAAAGAAAGTCGGACAGGTGCGCTGTCCGACAGGTACTGGTTCACGACGTCGTGTGTGAGTCAGGAACTACTTCTCATTTGAAGCGCTCTTGCCACGGTTGGCGAGCCAGGCGAAAGGATCGGCAGGGCCGCTCTTCTTCTTGCCTTGCTTCGCCTGATTCTCGTCCACGGGCGGAGGTGACTGTAGAGTGCGATACTCGACGCCGGGCAAGGTCGGCTCGGGTTGGGGAATGATCCCCAGCACCGATTGCGGCGGCGGTTCTCGCTGGGGAAGATTCTTCGGCACCCCCGCGGTGTCCAGAATATCGTCGGTCATCAATTTGTCGGTGACTTCAGGCGTTATGCCGGGAGTCGGATGGGGTGCGCGGCTTGGCGCAGATTCGTTCTTGTCCGACATAAGTCTTATCCTCGTTGCTTGCCTATCGCGCCCTATGGCTCAAGCAGGGCGGCCATGAACTTCCGTCGCAGGTCGCTGTCCAGCATCAGCGTGACCCCAAGCATCACGACGCCCAGCAGCACGTACCACAGCGGATTGGTACCCGTCGCCTCTGGCGGGCTGGTCGCGATGATGGCCAGCGGGAAATTCTCTTCGTTGATGCTTACGGATGCGGTGTCGCCAACCTCAATCGCGTCCAGCGTGGTTTTCACGCCGTCGCGCCTTATCTCTGTCTGAGGCCGCGGCTCGACGGTGATCGTGCCGCGATCCGCGATCTCGATCTCAATACTCTGCTCCGTCTTGCCGGTGACAGTTCCGCTCAGGGTCCGGAGTGGCACGCCGCCAGATACGGCGGTAGGAGTGCCCGGCTGCGGGCCTACCGTGCCGGGCCGCGCGGTTGGCGCCGGTGGCTGCTGGCCCGCGGGCGCTGCGCCCACCGTTCCGACAGGTGTTGGAGGCTGACCTCCGCGCGGCGGCACAGTCGCTACCGGTTGCGCTCCCTGCGGTGCAGCGGGTGGGAGCGTCGGCGGAACACCAGGGCGGCCGCCGGGCGGGACTCCCGGTGTCGCGATCGGTGCTGCGCCTGGAGGGTTGCCGCCAGGCGCCGGCGGCCGTGGCGGGATGGTCGCGATCTGGGCAGGATTCGCCGGGTTGGCCGGCCGAATCGTCGGCGGCAGAGGAACCGCCGTGCTTTGCTCGGCGGGCTTCGCGGCGACCGAGAGCGGGCCGACGGCGCTCGCCTCACCGCCGCCCATCGACCCAACCGACGCTTCCGTGACCGCTCCGTTCGCCGTCGGCCACACCAGATATGCCAGACCTAACACAACGCCAACGCAAAGCGCCAGGACGACCAGCCGGGGCGTTAGGGAAGACACCACGTCCTCCGGTGTTGAATCCCGGCGTGGATCATTCTTCTTCGACTGGCGCAGGCGTTCGTGGCCGGCGTGCGCGGCCGGGCGCGGCCGGGGCAGTGCGAAGCTTTCGCCGTAGGTCGCTTACGTCCGTCTCAGTGGAGACGCTTTCCAGCAGGCGGTCTATCTGCGTCCGTCGACGCTCTAGGTCCGCCGGCAGCGCGCGCACGGCCATGCCCGCTTCACGTTCGGCATCGACATCGGCGGTCCACGCGGCGACAAGACCGGTCAACTCGTTGCGCAGCTTCGTCTGATACTGGGCGCTGTACTTGACCTTGATGTCTTCAAGCCGCTTCTGTGTGTCGCGAATCAATATGTGATCGTCGGTGCTCAGCTCGCCCTGGCGGCGCTGCACTTCGAGAGAGTGCCAGAGCACAGTTGAGATCGAGAGAATGGCGTAGGGCAGGTTCTCGATGGTCAGCAGCCGTACGTCCGCAAAGACATGGGGGCCGTCCAGGTATTCGGGCAGACGGTCCACCATGACCTGTAGCATTCCTAGCATCACCGACGCGTTGACGTTGCTAAATGGCATCCGTGGGATCCTCCACGAGACTATCATACGTGCGTTCTGGGGGTGAGTCAAGCTTGTAGCGGGTCGCAGCGTTAGAGGAACCGCGCGGTGCGGCGCGCCATGTGGGCCGGCGCTCCACTGCGGATAAGGACGGGCGCGAGCCGGTGACGGAAGGTCAGGTGCGGCGCCTAAGCGGGAGGGGGAGACGGGGGCGAGTGGCGTTCGTCTTCGCCCGGCGTTTCCCAGAGCAGGGCAATCGCGTGGGGTAGAACTGGTAGGATGACGGCCAGCCCTTCGCGCACCGCCTTGGGGCTACCCGGCAGATTGATGATCAGCGTTCGGCCGCGGATGCCTGCCACGGCGCGGGAGAGCATGCCATACGGCGTGACATTGAGCGATGCCGCGCGCATCGCCTCAGGCAAGCCGGGGGCCTCGCGTTCGATGACCATGCGCGTGGCTTCGGGCGTGACATCAGATGGGGCGAAGCCGGTGCCGCCCGTGGTGAGGATAAGGTCCATCGTGTGCCCGTCGGCCCAGGAGCACAGGATCTCCTCGATATCCGGCTGGCTGTCACGTATCATGTGTTCCTGGATGACCTTACCGCCAGCCGCCAGGATCATCTCCCGAATCGCCGGGCCGCTCTCGTCCTGCCGTTCGCCCCGCGACCCTCGCGTACTTATCGTGAGAATCCCCGCGCGCATCGCCCCTCCTTAGGCACATTTGGCCTATCCCTACACACGCGCATTATAGGCGCTAAGACACGCGAGGGCAAGCCTTGCGATGTACTTGACGATGCGGGCATCTTGCGGTATAGTTGCTGCCGTAGAGCGCTTTCGGAAGTTGGTCCCAGTTCCTGGCCGACTGGCCCTCGGTGCGGATACCTCGGCATGTTCGGTAGCGGAATGGACACGCGGATCTACAGACTCTTTGGACCTGGGGAGCCGTGGCATCCCCAAAAGGATGTGCATCGTGGGCAAGAAACTCTATGTGGGCAACCTGGCGTACCGCACCACCGAGGATCAACTGCGTGATCTATTCGGCCAGGCTGGCAGCGTTCTCGATGTGTACCTGCCGGTGGATCGGGAGACAGGCCGCGTCCGCGGGTTCGGTTTCGTCGAAATGTCGACGGATGCTGAAGCGGCGGAGGCCATTCGTCTCTTCGATGGCTACACCCTGGACAACCGCCAGATCCGGGTAAACGAGGCGCAAGCTCGCCAGAGCCCACCCGAGGGCGCCAAAGGGAAGTCGCGCGGGCCGCGCTACTAGCCCCGCGCAGAGTTTCTCTGGGTACATCTGAATAGCGTGAAGAAGCTCTGGCTGGAGCTGTGGACATTTTCGGCCAGAGCTTCTTCTTGTTCCGCGGCCTATCCCGAATGCCAATCCAGGGCACAGACTTGACAACTACCAGCGGTATTGTACACTTGTGACGATACAACAATGGTAGGTGAAATGGGATCAAATCTTCGCTTCGCTCTGGACTCGGCGTCTCCCGAACCATACTATGCACAATTAGCACGGCAGCTGAGGCAGGCGATTGCCTCCGAGCGCCTGAGGCCGGGTGAGGCTCTGCCGCCCGTCCGTACCCTCGGTGAGGCACTGGGATGCACGCCGGGAACCGTCGCGCGGGCCTACACCGTTCTCCAGCGCGAGGGCCTGCTGACGGGCCACCGCGGCGGCGGTACCCGCGTTGCGAATGTTCCTCCCCACATGGCGCCCGCCTTGCGTCAAGCGCACCTCGTGAATGAGTTTGAGCGTACCCTCCTCGATGCTTTGGCCCGCGGCCACTCCGCCTCAGAGGTCGAGGCGGCCTTCGGCGTGGCCCTGGCGCGCTGGCGGGCAATGTCGGATACATCCGACGTCATTTCTGCCATTGAGCCGCCGCGCGGCCGTCTCGTCTTTGTCGGTAGCCACGACGTCTCGGTCGAGGTGCTGCTGCGGCTGGTGCAGCGCCCGCCTGCGCCGGTGCCTGTCACCTCGACATTCGTCGGCTCGATGGGCGGGCTGACGGCACTAAGCCGCGGCGAGGCGTCCATGGCAGGGATCCACCTCATGGACGCGGACGGGCAGTACAACCTCCCGTTCGTGCGCTATGTTCTGCCCGGCCAGGCGATGGTCCTGATTCGTCTTGCGACGCGCCAGGTAGGGTGGATCGTGCCGGCCGGCAATCCAATGGATGTGCTCGGATGGCAAGACATCGCCCGGTCCGGTGTCCAGTTCGTGAACCGGCAGCCGGGGTCGGGAACGCGCTTGCTGCTCGACCTGCACCTCCGAGAGTTAGGCGGGTCCGGTGTCGACATCGCGGGCTACGAACGAGTTGTCGACACACATCTGGCCGTCGCCGAAGCCGTGGCGCGGGGCGAGGCGAATATGGGGCTTGGGATCTTTGCCGCCGCGCGGGCCGCGGGTCTTAGTTTTGTGCCTCTTACCGAGGAGCCGTATGACCTGGTGGTGCCGGCGAGCGCGTATGGAACCGAGCCTGTTACCAAGCTATTATCCATCCTCTGTGGTGCAGAATTCCAAGGTGTCCTCCAGGCGCTGGGTGGTTACGGCGTCGAGGAAAGCGGCCGCGAGGTGTGGATACAATAGGCACAAAGCTGTGCAAAACAAGGAGAAATCATGTGCTGGCGAACACTGCGTTGGGTCATTCTGGTATTGATTGTGGCCGTCGTCGCTGCGTGCGGCGGCGCCTCCACGCCGGCGGCCGCTCCCGCCGCGCCGACAGCCGCGCCGGCCGCGCAGGCGCAGCCGACGGCCGTGCCTAAAGCTGCCGCTCCGACGACGGCCCCGGCCCCGACAACTGCTCCGACGGCTGCGCCCAAGGCCGCGGCTCCGACGAGCGCCGCGACGAGCGCGACGTCGGCCCAATCCGGGGCAAAGCCCGCGAACCCCGAACTCATCCTGGCGACGACGACAAGCACCCAGGATTCCGGCTTGCTGGACGTCCTCATTCCGCTGTTCCAGAAGCAGACCGGCTACAACGTGAAGACGGTCGCGGTCGGCTCGGGGCAGGCGATGACGATGGGCGAGCGCGGCGAGGCCGACGTCCTCCTCGTGCACTCACCTGATGCCGAGAAGAAGTTCATGGACGCGAACAACGGCCTGAACCGCCGCCTGGTCATGCACAATGACTTCCTGCTGATCGGTCCGCCCGACGACCCCGCGAAAGTCAAGGGAACCACGTCCATTATCGATGCCCTAAAGAAGATCGGCGATGCCAAGGCTCTGTTTGTCAGCCGGGGTGACAACTCCGGAACGGACGCGCTGGACAAGAAGCTCTGGGGCCAGGTTGGCGCGGTGCCGAAGGGCCAGTCATGGTACCAGGAGACGGGCCAGGGGATGGGCGCGACGCTAGGCGTGGCCGATGAGAAGCAGGGCTACACGCTGACCGACCGCGCGACTTACCTGGCGCGCAAGAGCGGGATGAAGCTGGCTCCCATGGTGGAGGGCGACAAGCCGTTGCTCAACATCTACCACGTCATCCAGGTGAACCCCAGCAAGGGCAAGATCAACACCGAGGGCGCGCAGGCGTTCTCAGATTTCATGGTAGCGCCGGAGACACAGAAGGTCATCGGCCAGTTCGGCGTCGACAAGTACGGCCAGCAGTTGTTCATCCCCGATGCCGGCAAGACCGACGAGCAGGTTGGCTCCTAAATGGACCTGGTCGTCCAGGGCGCGTCCCAGGCCCTCCGGCTGCTCATCACGTTCGACCCGGACCTCTACGCGGTCATCGGGCTGTCGCTGGTCGTCTCGCTCAGCGCGACGCTGCTGAGCCTGCTTATCGGGATACCGTTGGGGATCTACCTGGCCCTGCGCGGCTTCTGGGGACGACGAGCGGTGGTGAGTCTGGTCAATACGGGCATGGGGCTGCCGCCGGTGGTCGTCGGTCTGTTCGTGACCATCATGCTTTGGCGTAACGGCCCCCTGGGCTACTTCCATCTCATGTACACGCCGGCGGCGATGGTGATCGCGCAGTGCGTGATCGCCATCCCGGTCGTGACAGGCCTGACGCTGGCCGCGATTCAGTCGCTCAACCCGAAGCTGCGCCTGCAAATCCTGGCCCTCGGAGCGAACCGATTCCAGGTGCTATGGCTGCTGGCGACGGAAGCACGGCTGCCGCTGTTAGCCGCCGTCATGGCCGGGTTCGGCGCTGTCATTTCAGAAGTAGGCGCCTCGCAGATGGTCGGTGGTAACATCATGGGGCAGACGCGGGTTCTCACGACGGCGACCGTCATGGAGACGTCGAAAGGCAACTTCGACATGGCGATTGCACTCGGCCTGGTGCTTCTCCTGATCATGCTGGCCGTCAACGCCTTGCTAACTGCATTCCAGCAGCAACAGCGCGCTCACTGAGAGTGGGCGGGCGCAGAGCCACTGAGAGGGATGGTCGCTGAGTCTGTCCTTCTCCGTGGCTCTGCGTGTTTCGGTTATTTGCACTGATTCTCTGACGTAGAGTGAGTGTTGAGGTGGTCGGATCGACATCTGGGCCGCGCGAGATGTTGCGTGTCGAGGGGCTGCGCGTCGAGCGCGACGGGCAAACGCATCTCGACGTCGCGGCGTTGTCCCTGCCGCAAGGCGAGACGCTGGCGGTGATGGGGCCGAACGGCGCGGGCAAGAGCACACTCCTGCTCGTTCTCGCCCTCCTGCTCCCCCCAACATCGGGGCAGCTCTGGCTGGAGGGGGAGCCTGTGGACTTCGCGAGTGACCTCACGGGGCTGCGACGCAGGCTGGCCGTTGTGTTTCAGGAGTCACTGCTGCTTAACATGTCCGTCGAGGACAACGTCGCTCTGGGACTGAAGCTCCGAGGTGAGCGTGGGAAGGCGGTACAGGACCGCGTTCGGCACTGGCTGAATCGGTTCGGAATCGATCACCTGGCGCGGCGCTCGGCCCGGACACTCTCGGGAGGCGAAGCACAGCGCACGAGCCTGGCGCGCGCGTTTGTGCTCGCGCCGGATGTCCTCTTCCTGGACGAGCCATTCTCTGCCCTGGATGCGCCGACGCGGGCGGCCCTCGTCGAGGGGTTGGGCGAAGTCATCAAGGAGACCGGCGTCACGACCGTGTTCGTGACCCACGATCGGGACGAAGCTCTGAGCCTGGGCGACCGGCTAGGCGTGATGATTGGTGGGCGTCTGCTTCAGGTAGGGTCGCCAGAACAGGTCTTCGGCGAGCCGTCCGATCCGGATGTCGCGCGCTTCATGGGGGTTGAGACTGTCGTGACGGGGCGGGTCGTCGGGCAGGATGAGGGGACGATTACAGTCGACGTAGGCGGGGTTGTGCTCGAGTCTGTCGGCCCGTCGGTCGAAGGGAGCGAGGTCCTGGTATGCCTCCGTCCTGAGGATGTGACCCTCTGGCCGCTCCAGATGAGCGGACGGAGCAGTGCGCGCAACCATCTGCCGGGGCGCGTAACCAAGCTGGCGCCGGCCGGAGCACAGGTGCGGGTAACACTCGATTGCGGGTTCCCGCTGGTGGCGCTGGTCACGCGACGGTCAGCTCAAGAGCTTGGCCTGGCCCCCGGCCAGGAGGTCGTTGCCTCCTTCAAGGCGAGCGCTATCCACCTCATCCAGCGTGCCTGAGCCAGGCCAGGGCTGCCCCGTGTCAATCCTCTAGCAACTGAATGATTCGCTCGGCGCTCTCCAGGGCATCTTCGCCAAGATAGGCGCCCGGGATTCCGTCGCGAAGGGCGGGCTCTGCGTTGAAGATGCGTCCGCCAAAGCCAAACAGCGGTCTTGGCGCGGGCAGGGCATTGATGGCCCGGCCGACCTCGGCAACCGCGCGCCCGGTTTCCAGTGTGGAGGCTGAGACACACACGATCACCGCCCGGGTGCGCTCGACGGCCTGGAGAATCTGCTCCGTGGGAACATTCGCTCCAAGGAACAACACATTGTAGTTGCGCCGCCGCAGGAACAGGGAGAGCATCAGCAGCCCGATCTCGTGAAGCTCGCCGCGGACGCAGGCGCAGACGATGCTGGGGGTACGGCCGTTGTGCAGGGCCTGGTTGAACAGGTTGTCCAGGCGAGCGCGCAGATAAGCCGAGGCGAAATGCTCCTGGGCGACGCTTACATCGCCGCGGTGCCAGCCCTCGCCGATCTCGATAAGCGTCGGCTGAATGAGCGACAGAGCGACCGCCTCCACAGGGTAGAGGGCGAAGGCTTCACTCAATACATCGTCGGCACGCGTGGCGTGGAAATCGAGGAGAGCCGTGACCAGAGCATCCTGGAGAACCGGCAGGGACCGCAGCCCCGACGGCGGACGCGCAGCATGCGCCCAGCCGATGGCGATGGCCGGCTCTTCGCCGATCCCGCGCAGCGCATCGAGGCGGGCGATGGCCTGGCTGATTGTAAGGCCCTCATCCAGCTGGCCCTTCAGCCAGGTGACGGTAGCGATGTCTCGCTCCGAGTAGAGCCGGTAGCCTGTGTCGCTGCGGTTGGGGGTTGGGACACCATAGCGGCGCTCCCAGACGCGCAAGGTAGAGGCCGCGACCCCCGTGGCTTGCTCGACAGCCTTGATGTTGTAGATAGGGGTATCCGTGTATTGCGACAAGGGCTGTAAGGGCACGCCACTTACTCCTGTATTGACATAAAAACGGCGCGGCAATGCCTTACCGCACCGTGTCTAATATTATAGCAATGAATGTCAAACTTGTAAACTAGCCGCCGATCTGGTGCATCCTCCGGTCTTCCGTGTGGATGCCTCGCCGCAGCGCGTGCCCCGTAGGCTTGGCGCTCACAGCGCGGGCCAGCAGCTCTTCGACCTCCGCCGGGCCACCGCCACCGCGCAGCGCGGCCTTGATGTCGATCTCCGCGTCGTGGAGCAGGCACAGATGGAACTTGCCATCGGAGGTCAGCCGCATGCGATTACACGTGTCACAGTAAGGCTCGCTGACAGGGCTGATGAAGCCAACCGTCCCGCGGCCGTTCTGAAGGCGATAGTTGCGCGACTCGTCCGACGCGTCCCGGTTTGGTATTGGGCTAAGCTCGCCAAGCGCCGCCTCGATCCGTGCTTTTGTCTCATGGGTCGGCACGAAGCGATCGATCGCGACCTGGGCTTCCGCTCCGCCGCCGAGAGGCATCAGTTCGATGAAACGGATGCCCCAGTCGCGGTCGATCGCGAGGCGGGCCACGTCGACGACGTCCTCCTCGTTGTAGCCGCGCGTGACGACGCAGTTGACTTTGATCGGCTTCAACCCTGCCGCTTCGGCGGCTTCCAGCCCGGCCCACAGCTTTTCGAGCTTGCCCCAGCGCATCAGCGCCGGCAGGTGCTCCGCGTTGAGTGTGTCGATGTGGACGTTGACGCGCTTCAGCCCGGCCGCCTTTAGCTCCGTCGCCAGCGTCGTGAGCCGGATACCGTTGGTGGTCATCGACAGATCGGCGACGCCCGGGGTGCGGGCGATGCGGTGGACGATGTCCACGATATCAGGCCGGACGGTTGGCTCGCCACCGGTCAGACGGAACTTGTGGAAGCCGTTCTTGACCGCCGCCTGAACGACGATTTCGATTTCCTCAGCCGTCAGAAGCTCGCGGTTGGGAACGAACGTCAGCCCATGCGTCGGCATACAATAGACGCATCTCAGGTTGCAATGATCCGTCAGCGAGATGCGGAGGTAGTTGATATGTCGGCCAAATCGGTCGTGGAGACCGTTCGTCGTCTCGTGCAGTGCCACAGGCGCTAGCATAGTCATCTTTCTCCTAAACGACTCAAGCCGGTCGTCTTATTCGGCCAGCAGCATGACGTCGACTTCGTCATCCGCGGAGTAGTCTCCCGTGCCGTGCGGCAGCACGAGCAATGCGTTTGCCCCAACCATGGACATCAAGCGGCTGGAGCCTTGAAAGCCTGTCGTCTCGGCGATATAGCCATCGGCGCCGTGGCGAACGATCGCGCGTTGGAACTCGGTCCGGTCCGGATCGTGCCTGACCCCGTGCGCGAGGCGGGCGCGGACCGTTGCTCGCTCGCGCTCAGGATACCCCTGGAGGCGGCGAATCGCCGGCCGAACAAAAAGCTCGAAACTGACCAGGGATGAAACCGGGTTACCGGGCAGGGCGAAGGCCAGGGTTGTCTCGACCGTGCCGAAGGTCAAGGGCTTGCCGGGCTTCATGTTCACGCGACCGAAATGAACCGTTCCCAATCGTTCGAGAAGCGGCTTGACCAGGTCCAGATGGCCCATGGAGACGCCGCCGCTGGTCACGAGTATATCTGCTTCGGCGAGGCCGCGCGCCACACGCTGTTCCAGGTCCCCCTGTTTATCCTCGACGATCCCCAGATCGAGAGGAATCGCGCCCAAGCGACGGATGGCAGCCATCAGGGTATAGCGGTTACTGTCGCGGATTTGACCCGGTCCCGGCGGCGTGCCCGGCTCGACCAGCTCGTCGCCCGTCGAGAGCACCGCGACGATCGGCGAGGGAATTACCGTCGCGTCCGCCCGGCCCACGGTCGCCAACACGCCTAGCTCAGCCGGTCCGAGGACTGTCCCCGCGCGCAAGACGAGCTCGCCACGGCGGATATCCTGACCGATAGGGCGGACATTGGCTCCAGGCTTGAGGCCCGATTCGCGCAGCCATACGCACCCATCATGCTCCTCCGTCTGCTCTACCATGACGATTGCGTCAGCGCCGTCAGGCACCGGCGCCCCCGTGGTAATCCGCGCCGCTGTGCCCGTCGTGACAACGATGTGTTCCTGGCGGCCTGCCGTCTGCTCGCCGATGAGGCGGCGCTGCGCCTCAGCATCTTCAGCGACTATGGCGAAGCCATCCACCGTCGACGCCCGGAATGGGGGCATGTCTTCGTCGGCGCTCACGTCGACGGCGAGCACGCGGTCAAGCGCGTCCATGAGCGGAACCGTCTTAGGCGGCAGGGGGTGGGCAAAGCTCATCACCCGCGCTAACGCCTCTTCGACAGAAATCATCGGCCACTTAGATTCAGGCACCGGCTACTCCTCGCTCCACAGTCGTCCCTCTGAGGGACTACTATGCGTTGGGCGTTATGCCCATCCGGCACAACGGTAACGAAAAAAAGACGAAGGCCCAGGTTATGGACGCCGCGGGGCGTTCGTCTCCGCGACGTCGCTGGCAGAGCGGTCGACGTCGTGCAGCAATTCCATGAGGTGCTCACCTCCGTCAGCGCCAAAAACCTCTTTGAAGCGCTGTCGGATGCTCTCCTCCAGCCCGGCGCTGAAGGCGCGGTACTTCGCGACCAGGTCGCGGCCTGCCGGCGTGAGCTGCGCGCCACCGCCGCCCGTGCCGCCCACGGTCGTCTCGATGAGCGGGAGGCCGAGGCGGTCTTCGCATTCGCGAATCTTGGCCCAGGCCTGGCGATAGCCTATGTTCATTCTTTCCGCGGCGCTGCTGATGGAGCCAGTCTCGGCGACAGCCTCCAGGAGCGCCACGCGCCATGCGCTCAGCGCGACGTCGCCATTTACCTCAAGCCACAGATTGAAGCGTGGATGCACAGCGCCTCCATTCTGCAATAAGCTCATTATATTGGAGACGGGGAGTATGGGCAATAGGAAAGGGTGGAGAATCGAGCCTATCGAGGTAATTGTTTATTCACCATCGTTACAAAAGTCCGACTCGCTGCTTGAGAATGCGCTTGACCATGAACAGGACGCCGAAGGACAGTGCCAGGAGGATGGCTGCGAGGGTGAGGGCGATGTTCAGGTGCATCTCAAAGCCCATGTAGATTGCCAGCGGCATCGTCTGGGTGCGCCCGGGAAGATTGCCGGCGAAGATGATCGTAGCGCCGAACTCGCCCAGCGCGCGTGCCCAGGACATGACGGCGCCGCCGAACAAGGCCGGCGCTGCCAGCGGCAGCGTGACGTAGCGGAAGACATGCCGGCCGGCGGCTCCGTCGGTGGCGGCAGCCTGCTCCAGGTCTCGGTCGACCTCGACAAAGCCAGCCATCGCCGACTTGACATAGTACGGAGCTGCCACGAAGATCTGGGCAAAAATGACCGCGACGGGCGTGAAGGCGACCTCGATTCCGAAGTCGGCCATGGGCTGCCCCACCAAACCGCGCCGTCCAAAGGCGAGGAGAAGGGCAATGCCGGCCACCGCCGGCGGCAGGACCATCGGCAGGTCCACGAGAGTTTCGATGACGGTACGGCCGCGGAACGGGTAACGGGCGAGGAGGTAGGCGAGCGGGGTTCCCGCGAACAAGATGACCACCGTGGTAACAAAGGCCGTCAGAATGCTCAGCCAGAGCGCCTGCGACACTTCCGGGTTCAGTAGGTTCGACAGCAGTTCTGCCGGTGCGACCCGCAGGATCAGCGCGAGGATCGGAATGATCAGGAACCCGAGCATCGGCAGACTGGCGATGAACAGCGGCCAGCCCGGCCAGAGCCGCCGGAAACCCAGGCGGGGTGCCACATGAGTTGAGGTAACGGAGGGCAGGGCAGTCTCAGCCATGAGGTGCCTTTCGTCGAGCATCTGTAGCCGGAACATACTCATCGAATGAGTATAGATATTATACGCATAGTCTGCCCCGGCGCAAAACGGGCGGGCAGGTTGACACCCACGGCCTTTGCCAGCACAATTGCGTGAAGTGCTACGCCGGAGGCAATCATGAGTCCAATGGTCAGGCAGCCACTGACGACCGAACACGCCTTGCTGGGATTCCTGCGTGACGGACCGATGCACGGCTACCAACTCTACCAGCACCTCACCGCAGCGCAAGACCTGGGCCTGGTCTGGCGACTCAAGGAGCCGCAGCTATACCGGCTGCTGAGTCGCCTGGAGGAGGCGGGCTATATCGAGGCCGTGCACTCGCCCCAGACATCACGCCCGGCGCGCCGCCTGCTCTACCTGACCGATGCGGGGCGCGCTGCCTTTGACACCTGGGTGCGCGCTCCAGTGCCCCATGGACGCGACCTGCGGCTGGAGTTCCTGGCAAAACTTTACTTCGCGCGTCAGCTGGGCCCGAACGTCGTGGACAGCCTCATCAGTGCCCAGCGAGCCATGCTCCTGGCGAGCCGAGACGAGCTCGCGGACCAGGCGGAGCGCATTCGCTCTGTGCGCCCATTCGACTGGCTCGTCCTGGAGTTTCGCCTCGGGCAGATTCGAGCGATGCTCGACTGGCTCGACGTGTGTGGCGCGGCCATGCAGACCAGCACAGAACGACAACCGACTTGAGACGCCTATGATGGACCTGGACGCCGAGTTGAAGCTGGCCATTGAGGGCATCCACGAACGGGGCATTCGCCTTGTCTACGAATTTGCCGGGGCCGGGAGTCTGGCGCTGGCCTGGCTGCACGCCGTCCCCGGCTCTTCTCGCACCTTGCTCGAGGCGACCGACCGATACGCGGCGGCCTCAATGGCCGAGCTATTGGGCGAGACGCCGACGCGTATGGTATCTCCGTCGACGGCGGCGGCGATGGCGATGGCGGCATATCGCCGGGCTCTGACCTTGACCGACGCCACGGAAGAATGCCTGGGGCTTGCGTGCACCGGGGCGCTGGTATCGGATCGGGCGCGGCGCGGCGCCGACCACTGCTGGGTTGCCGTCCAGGGTTCAGCACGCGTCACACTCTATTCACTGGACATGGTCAAGGGTGCGCGTGGCAGGGTTGAGGAAGAGAATATCGTCAGCCGCCTCACACTGCGCGCACTCGCAGACGCATATGGTGTTGCCGTGCCCGTCTCGCTGCATTTGCTCGAAGGCGAGACTGTCTCCACGCTGGCGGAGGACGCTTCCGACCCCCTGTCGCAGTTGCTGGCGGGTGAGTTGGCGGCAGTCCTCGTGACGTCTGAGGGTATGATGGATCCGGATGCTCACATAACAGGCGCCGCTGTTCTGTCCGGCTCATTCAACCCTCTCCACGTGGGCCACGAACGATTGGCGGCTGCCGCGTCCCAGGTATTGCAAATGCCTGCCCTGTTCGAGCTGCCGGTGCTCAACGCGGACAAGGCGCCCCTGGGCTACGCGGAAATCGGGCGGCGGCTGGCGCAGTTTCGCTGGCGCTATTCCGTGATCCTGTCCCGAGCGGCGCTGTTTGTCGACAAGGCGCGCCTCTATCCAGGCTGCGTGTTCGTGATCGGCTACGACACTGCTGTGCGCCTCGTCGCCCCGCGCTACTACGGCAGTGCGGCCGCGCGAGATGCGGCGCTGGCTGCTATCCGTGAGCACGGCTGCCGCTTCCTTGTCGCGGGACGCGCTGTGGATGGCGTGTTCTACGGCCTGGCGGATGTCGCCACCCCTGAGGCCTTCGACGATTTGTTCCTTGCGCTGCCCGAGGCCCTCTTCCGCGAGGATATCTCTTCGACGGAGATACGCGCAAAAAAAGCGGGCCTGCAAGGCCCGCCCCAGGATCTTCCGTAACTCCTCAGACCTGATAGACCTGGCCTTCCTCAGCCAGCGACGTGGGACCCCCATACACGACGGCCGCGCGGTTGACCATGTCGACTCGGTCATAACCGTGCCAGGTGTGGCTAAGCACGAGCCGGTCCACGTGACCATTCCTGGCGTATGTCGCCGCTTCCTCTGGTGAGAGGTGACCCCACTGCTCCGTGTCGGTGCCGCGGTCGTAGACCGCGGCCTCACAGATGAACAGATGAGCGCCGTGGCTAATCGGTAGCAGATCCGCTACCGGTCCGGTGTCCGCAGAGAAAGCCAGGATTCGTTCCCCGCTCTCGATGCGCACAGCCCAGCAGGGCACGTAGTGAACTGTGGGTGTGAAACTCAGTTTCCACGGTCCGACAGTGAGAGGCTGGTCCGGATCATACTCACAGATATCGAAGACGCCGTCGAAAAACTCAATGTCTGGCTCGCGCATGGGGTGGATGACTTCTTCGAGCATTGCCCGTCCTCCCGGCGGAAGGAAGAGCGGGATCGGCCGTCGCGCGCCACTCCACGGTGCGTATTTGAGGCAGTAGCGCAGCGTTACCAGGTCCAGGCAGTGGTCGCTGTGCATGTGCGAGATAACGACCGCGTCCAGCGCGTGGTAGCTAATGTAGCGCTGGAGGTTGCTGACGACACCCACGCCGCAGTCCAGCAGAAGTGACATGCCACCGGTCTGCACGAGAAAGCCGGTACACGCACCGCCTGGATTCGGCGCTACCGAGCTGGCGCCAAGAACTGTGACGTTCACGGCTCAACCAATCGGGAGCGCGTTGCGGCGCCAGGAGCACACGTGCGTGTGACGGTGGGATGAGGTGAGGCCGAGGGGGGTCATGTGCGCGCTCCCGATTGGTTGCCACCGAACAGCCTGCCCAGAATGGGCCACACGCGCGGCGGCCAGATGGTTAGCCAAACCTTGCCTATGATCAAGTCCGCCGGCTCCGCGCCCCACACGTGGGAGTCGCTGGAATTGCCACGGTTGTCGCCCAGGACGTAATACTCATCCGGCCCGAGCTTGACCTTGGGCGCTGTGTAGCTGGCGGGACGAGTGGTCCACGGCTCCTCGATCGGTTGGCCGTTGACATACACCGTTCCCGCACGTACTTCTACCTCTTCGCCCGGCAGACCAATGACCCGCTTGATGAAGGGCTCATCATCGGGCCGATACTTCCAATGGAATACGATGACATCACCGCGACTCGGTTGCCCGATGCGGTAGGCCAGCGCATTGACGAGCACGCGTTCCCCTTCGAAGAACGTCGGTTCCATGCTCTGGCCCTGGACGAGAGTGTGCTTGATCGTGGGCCGCACGACGAAAAAGAGGGCGACCCCGATAAGGATGGCGATTAGCAGGTCACGGCCGAGGTTGAGAGCCGCATGGCTCACGCGAGTCTGGGAAGCCTCGGCAGTGACATCGTTGGATGGCTCAACGGACACGACAACTCCCCGAAAGGCGATCTTTCAGAACCGAAATTATAGTCCCGCTTTTCGGCGCTGGCAATTGTCAGTCAGTATCCGAGCACTAGATGAACCATTGCCCCTGTTCAAGCTCGCGGACGAGCCGCTGCATGAATTGGTCGGCTGTCGCCCCGTCGAGGGCGCGATGATCGAACGACAGCGACAGGTAAACCATGCTGCGGACGGCCAGAATATCCCCCGCGTCCGTTTCGCGGACGACAACGCGCTTCTGTATCGCTCCGACACCGAGGATGGCGGCCTGTGGCTGATGGATGATGGGCGTTGCCAGTAAGCTTCCGAAGACGCCGTGATTCGTAATGGTGAAGGTCCCGCCGCGTGTCTCGTCCGGGGAGAGACCGCCGGACCGAGCGCGAGACGCGAGGTCGGCCACGTCGCGGGCAACACGCACCAGCGTCTTCTCGTCGGCGTTGCGGATGACCGGCACGACAAGCCCGCCGTCGGCGAGAGCCACCGCCACGCCAACATTGACCTCCCGCCGCTGAATGATTCCCTCGTCGGTGAAAGACGCGTTTACAGGCGGAAATGCGCGCAAGGCCGCAACCGCGGCGAGCACGAAAAACGGGGTGTACGTCAGGCCGAAGCCCTCGCGCTGGCGAAACGCGTCCCGTTGCCGCTGGTAGAACTGGGCCAGGCGCGTGACATCGGCCTCGTGGACCGTTGTCACGTGCGGCGCTGTTCGCTCGCTGAGCACCATGTGCTCGGCGATGGCGCGGCGCATAGGGGTCAGAGGCACAAGCTCGTCTTTCGCGTCCAAACGCGGCGAGGACACGATGCCGTGGGGGGGCGCGGACACGCGCGGTGTCGGGACGGAGGAGCCATCTCGTTCGGCGAAGGCTTCCACATCGCGAGCCGTGATGCGCCCGTCGCGGCCGGTTCCCTCGACCTGCGCCAGGTCGACGCCAAGCCGCCTCGCCAGCATCTGGACGCGAGGCGAGAGGAAGCCGGACAGAGGCCGGGCGTCGGCTGCGCTGAATGTGGTGAGGGAACGTGGCGATTGAGGCTGTGCCGGCGGCGCAGTTCTCGTCGGCGCTTGCGCGGCGCGAAGCACGTCTTCCTTCGTGACCTGGCCGCCAATCCCGCTGCCGCGCAGCGATGTCGGGTCGATGCCATGCTCCTGCGCCACGCGCAGGGCGAGCGGCGAGGGCGGCCGGGGGGAGCCGGCGGGAGGCGGGGCGGCTGTCACGGCATCGCCGTCGCGGGGCGGAGTCGCTGCCACTGTCTCGGTTTCGACGATGGCGATGACAGTGTCGATCTTGACTGTCGCCCCTTCGGGAACGAGGATGCGGCTGAGGGTCCCACTGACAGGCGCGGTTACCTCACTGGTTATCTTGTCTGTCGTGACTTCGAGCAGTGGCTCGTAGGCGTCGACATGGTCGCCGGGCGATTTCAGCCATCGGGTGATGGTTCCCTCGTGGATGCTTTCACCCAACTGCGGCATCTTGATTTCCGTCGGCATGGAATCCCCCTACCCGCGCGTCCGTCGCTGCTCAGGCGCGGGATGCCTCCAGGCTCTGGATCAGATCATCGGTCGGCGGCACTTCGCCGGGACCATTGACCTGAATGTAGGCAATATGTCCCGTCGTGTCGATGACAAACGTGACGCGGCTGGCGCGTCCGCGTTGGGTGTCGAAGACGCCGTAGAGCTGGGCGACAGCGCCCTGGGGGTAGTAATCGGCGAGCAAGGGGTAGGTGATGCCCTGTTGAGCGGCGTAGGCTTTGTGCGCCCAGTTGCTATCGGTGCTGATGCCGAAAACGCGAGCGTTCAGGTCGTTGAACTGCGCGAGCTCGCGCATGACGCACGCGTGCTGCTGAGTACAGGTGGGGCTGAAGTCGTGCGGGTAGAACGCGAGCACGACGGGCTGACCGCGTAGCTGGCTCAGTGTGTATGTGACACCGTCGTGGCCGGTGAGCGTGAAATCGGGAGCGAGGTCACCAACATTTAGTGTGGTCACAGGCAAGGCTCTCCATTGAAATCAAGATGGCCGACAGTACTGTGTCGGCCATTATCATAGTCCAATCGCGGTTCATCAGGAAGTTGGCGCCGGGGCGGACTTCGTCGCTCTCACGATGCCTAGCGTGGCTAAAGCCGCCACGACCGAACGGCCAACTCACGTGCGTCAGGCGCTAGCCCTGAAAGCGGCGGGCGACCTCGTCCCAGTTCACGACGTTCCACCAGGAGTTGATGTAGTCCGGGCGGCGATTCTGATACTTGAGATAGTAAGCGTGCTCCCAGACGTCGATCCCCAGGACTGGCGTCTTGCCATCCATAACGGGCGTGTCCTGATTGGGCGTGCTCGTGATGGCGAGCTTGCCGCCGTCGTTGACGAGCCAGGCCCAGCCGCTGCCGAAGCGCTTGACCGCGGCATCGGCGAACTGAGCCTTGAAAGCGTCGAAGCTCCCGAACGCCGAATCAATTGCCTGGGCCAGCGCGCCGCTCGGGGCGCCGCCGCCGTTCGGCCCCATGATCTCCCAGAACATGGTATGGTTGGCGTGGCCGCCGCCATTGTTGCGGACGGCGGTGCGGATGTTCTCCGGAACCTTGTCGAGATTGGCAAGCAGTTGTTCGATGCTCATCGCCTCAAGCTCGGAATTGCCGGCGATAGCGTTATTCAGGTTGGTCACATACGCCTGGTGATGCTTGTCGTGGTGAATCTGCATCGTCATCGTGTCAATATGGGGCTCGAGCGCATCATACGGGTACGGGAGCGGGGGAAGCTGGAAAGCCATGGCTACTATCCTTTCTCACAAATGGGTTTGTACAACAAATAGATTCTAATCGGCGTTTCCCTACCCGTCAAACAAAAATGAGCGATGCATTGACGATTACGATGATATGGACTATAATAATTCCGAGCGAAAGGTATGTAGCCGTGCAAGAAACCCGTCAGAATATTGTTGAGATCTTGAAGGCCCGCGGCCGCGCCACGGTCGAGGAGCTGGCGGAAGCGCTTGCTCTCACGCCGATGACGGTTCGCCATCACTTGAGCATCCTGGAGGAGCGCAAACTCGTTGCCACGGATATCCAGCGCGGGCGCGTCGGGCGGCCTCACTACGTCTACTACCTGACACCGGCGGCCGATGAGCTATTTCCGAAGGCATATCATATCCTTGCCGAGCGCGTTCTGGCAAAGATCAAGGAACACTACGGGCCTCAGGAGGCTCGAAGCATCCTCCAGGACATCGCGGGCGACCTCGCCGAGCCACATCTCGCAGAGCTGGTCGGGAAGCCACTAGAAGATCGCCTGATCCAGATCGAAGAGATAATGGCGGCTGAGGGCTTCCGCGTGCGCATTACAGACGACCACGAGACACCCGGCGTGGAGGTGTGCAACTGTGCCTACCGCCACGTGGCCGCGCAGCATCCGGAGGTGTGCGAGCTGGACCGAACGCTGTTGGAGAGCATTCTGGGACGGCACGTTGTGCGCGTCAAGCACGCCCCGGCCGGCGACGATTGCTGCCGCTACAGAGTGGCGAACGAAGAGCAGCCTTGCGCGGAAACGGCTCAGCGCCTCTCCGCCTAGCTCCCAACTGATCTAGCTAAAGCAGCAACCGCCCATCGTGAGCGCTCATGATGGGCGGTTCCTTGTTTAGCGTTCCGTGGTGGCTTCAGACATCGCGGATCATGTGGTAGAGCATGTCAGACGAGGATATGACGGCGACCGGCCGCTCCTTACCGTTCTCATTCAGGACGACAATGATGCGGTGCACATGGTTATCCAGGAGCAGATGAGCGACATCGTATAGCAGCGCATCCGTCTTGACGGTGAGGACGTCGTGCGTCATGCAGTCGCCTGTGCGCTGTGTGGTCCAATCATCATGCTCCAAATGTGCTCGGAGAAGATCAGTTCGCGTGATAATCCCCTTCAGGTACCCATCCTTGTCAACGACCGCGAGCGCGCCCACTTCCTCGGCCGTCATGCGCTGCGCGACGGCGAGGAGAGACGTGTCCTCATCGCAGGTGCTAATCCCGTATCGCTTGGCCTGTAAGACGGTGCGTCCTTTCTTCATCGTGTGTTTACCGCCTCCTGAGCGAATAGTGTCGAATTGATTATTGTTAGTCGCTCACGAGCTGCAAGGTTCCCCAACTGGTCGGGTCGTTTAGTTGCCGCACCGGCGAGGTTGAGACGATAGCCTTCTGCTGCAGCGTGCCTGGCGTATCATTGTCGGTGATATTGACGGCAAACCCATACACAGCGCCCGCATGCGGGGTTGTCTGCAGGAACGACCATGGGATCGCTGTGCCCAGGATATAGCCGTCGTTTGTTTTGGCCGCCGTCATCGCGGGGGCGCCTGGCCCCGGAGTACCCCGATAAACCCACCACTCCCATCGCGGATTCGGAGAATTCAGATTGCCAGGTGAAAATCCAATTTGCCAGTCGTCGGCGTTGTAGACGCGGCTCGTGAAATCCCCCGCCAGGTCGGCATCGAATTGCAGTTCCACGCTGTCACCCTGGTATAGCAGCAGCCCGGAGCCTTCCTGAACGAATACGTCATCTGTGATTTGCACGAGCAGATAGAGATTGGCGTCATCCCAGCCGACCCAGATCTGGCCGCTTGAATCGCTCGCCCCGTGCCAATCATTCGCGCCGAAGACCGGATAGGCGATGGGTACCGAGTCGATGCGTGCGCTCTGGAAGCGCTGGAGCAGCGCGTCCGGTGTCCCCATCCCACCAGGCCCCAGGCGGCCCGCGCGAATGAGCGGCCCGTTGGGGCGCATGAGTTGCGGCGTCGGATAGGGCGTCACCGATGGACGTGGTGTTTCGCTCGGGCCTGTGCGGGGCACAGGCGTCGGCGACGTGTAGGCCATCGGCGTCACCTGTTGTCCCACGGCCGTCGTTACCCCGGTGTCCGGCGCTGCGCCGCGCTGCTCTCGTCCTGGGACGGGCGGGAGGCCAGCGGTCGGCTCCGCATTCGCCGCCGTCGGCGTCGCCTTTGGAGGAACCAGCACGGGTAGCGTTGGGAGCGCGGTCGCTTCACCGACAATGGCCGCGGCCGAGGGTGGCCCGCCGACCGAACCGCTCCATATCCGCCAGCCACTGTAAGCCAGGCCCGCGAAAAAGATGACCAGTACGGCTGCAATCAGTAGGGTGGCGACGGGAGACATTCCCCGTCGCCCAAGCACGCGAATCTCTTCCGACGCCTGGCGGTCTGGCAAGCGTCCACTCGCTTCATGACGCATGAACGAGGGGATGAGACTCGGCTCGTCGTCGCGCCCCTCCCCTTGTGGCTTATCCGCCACCACCGCCGCCCTTGATACCACCCTCGGTTAGGTCGGCGGGGTCGAGCAACTTGTCCAGCTCCTCCGCCGATAGCCCGCTCATCTCCTGTGCCACGTCTTTGACGCGCCGATTCTCGGCATAGGCGCGCTTGGCGATTTTGGCCGCTGTGTCGTAGCCGATGATGGGGTTGAGCGCCGTCACCATGATTGGGTTCTTCTCGACCAGATCGGCGATATTGGCCGTGTTCACGGTGAAACCGGCAATGGCCTTGTCGGCGAGAACGCGCGAGACGCTTGCCAGCAGCTCGATAGACTGGAGCAGGTTGTAGGCGATGACCGGCAGCATCACGTTCAGTTCGAAGTTGCCGAGCTGATCGCTGACCGTGATTGTTGCGTCGTTGCCGATGACCTGGGCGCACACCATCATCGTCGCCTCGGGGATGACCGGGTTGATCTTACCGGGCATGATGGAGGAACCGGGCTGGAGCGCCGGAAGAACGATTTCAGCCAGGCCGGCCTGCGGTCCGCTGTTCATCCAGCGCAAGTCGTTGGCGATCTTCGTCAGTCCCGCGGCATACGCCTTGAGTTGCCCGCTGACCGCGACCGCGGTATCCTGGGTCGCCTGGGCCTCAAAGTGATTGTCCGCCTCGGCAAAGGGGAGGCCTGTCGCCTGCGCGAGCTTTGCCGCGATCCGCTTGCCGAACTCAGGGTGAGCGTTGATACCTGTTCCGACCGCTGTGCCGCCCAGGGCAAGCTGGCCCAGATGGGGGTACATCGCCTGGAGCCGCTGGCGAGCATGGGCTACCTGGGTTGCCCAGCCGCTGATCGCCTGGCTCAGTCGGATCGGCATCGCGTCCATGAGGTGGGTGCGGCCTGTCTTGACGACGTCGTGGGTTTCGGCGGCGCGGCGCTCCAATGTCTCCTGGAGGTGCGCCATCGCCGGCAGGAGCGCCTCATGGAGTTCTAGCAGGGCAGCGACATGGATCGTCGCGGGAATGACATCGTTGCTGCTCTGCCCCATGTTGACGTCGTCGTTGGGGTGAATGCGGACACTGCCGTCGCCCATCGAGCGTGTGCGGCTGGCAATGACTTCGTTCGCATTCATATTCGTTGAGGTCCCGGAGCCTGTCTGGAAGACATCGATGGGGAACTCGGCGTCCCATTTGCCGTCGATGACTTCCTGGGCCGCGGCCTCGATGAGGCGTGCCTTTTCAGACGGAAGCAGGCCCAGCTCTTCGTTGACCTGCGCGGCGGCGAGTTTGATCAGGCCGAGGGCACGCAGGAACGAGCGCTGGAACCGCAGGTTGCTAATGGGGAAATTCTCGATGGCGCGAGCCGTCGAGGCGCCGTACAAAGCGTTTGACGGTACACGCATCTCGCCCATACTATCGCGCTCGATGCGATAGTCCTGCTGGTCTATTGAGGCGGTCATGATGCGCTCCTTTGCATTGGAGTGGTGGGTGGTATGACGAATTCGAGGATTGACCCTATTGTACACCCACCCACCGGGGCTGTCCAGATGCGGAGCGTCGCGGGTGTTACAGCTTCAGGAGGCGGAAACCCTCGCGATAGCTGGGAGCCTCTTCAGTGCTCTCCGGTGTCCGCATGCGTTCGCGCATCCGTTGGGCCAGGCCGTCCATGTCCTTGATCTGCGACTTGTGCTCGCGCAGGGAAGCAATTTTGCGCTCGAACGTGTTCGTCACGTCCACCCACGTGTCGGGGGCAAGCGTCCCGCTCAGGTACACCTGCTTGACGTAGACGGGTTCGAGGCCGTCCCCTAGCGACTCGGGGAAGTAGTTGTGATTTCGGGCAGCAGGGAAGATGGCGTCCAGCGTGGCCAGGCCGACGGCGCGGTGGTCGGGGTGATTGATCGTGTTGAACGAGGTGATGAGTGTCTGCGGGTCGCCGGTGACGACGATATCCGGGCGGTACTGGCGAATCACCTTGACGAGCTCGCGGCGCAAGGCCAGGTCGGGGACGATCTCGCCATCTGTGTGGCCAAGGAACACGACGTTGCGCACGCCCAAAACGTTGGCTGCCGCCTGCTGCTCTTTGACGCGCGTGGCGACCAGCTCGTCCTTGGTGATCGTCGTGTCGTCGGTGCCTTTGGAGCCGTCGGTCACGATGATATAGGTGACCTCGATACCTTCGTCGGTCCACTTGGCGACAGTGCCGCCCGCGCTGAATTCCGGATCGTCGGGGTGCGCCACAATCACCAGGGCGCGCTCGGGCTTGAATTCTTCAGTCATGATGTTTTCCTAACGTCCGACAAGTTGATGTGCAATTGGGTTGACGTAGATCACGTCGTCTTCGACGCGCACCGAGTACGTGTGGATGGGCAGGATGGCGGGTAGCGTCAGGACGGCGCCGGTGCGGACGCTGAAACGCGCGCCGTGACGCGGGCACTCGATCTCGTCGCCCTCTAGCTCGCCCTGGTCGAGCGGGCCGCCGTCGTGTGTGCACACGTCGTCGATGGCGAAGAAGCCTTCGTTCTCGACGTGACAAATGGCGATCGGAAAGCCGGCCAGCTCGAAGTAGCGCGCCTGGCCCGGTGGGATGTCCGATACTTTTGCAACCGCGACAAAGTCACTCACATAGCCTCCAACAATACTGTAATATAACGGGAATAGAGGGAAGGGGGTGTGATACCCCTTCCCTCTAGTGGGAGCCTTGATTGGATCGGTGTTAGCCGACCGAGCCTTCCATTTCCAACTGAATGAGGCGGTTCAGCTCGACGGCGTACTCCATGGGCAGCTCCTTGGTGAACGGCTCCATGAAGCCCAGGACGATGGTGGACATCGCCTCGTTCTCGCTGAGACCGCGGCTCTGCAGGTAGAACAGCTGGTCCTCGCCGATCTTGCCCACAGTCGCCTCGTGCGACATTGTCGTCTTCTCTTCCTCGATCTCGATGTACGGAATCGTGTCAGAGCGGCTCTGCGGATCAAGAATCAACGCGTCACAGCGCACATTGAGCTTGCTGTGCTCGGCGCCCTTGGCTACGCGCGCCAGGCCGCGATATGTCGTGCGCCCGCCGCCCTTGCTGATAGACTTGCTCAGGATGGTCGACGTTGTCTCGGGCGCGACGTGCACCATCTTGGCGCCGGCGTCCTGGTGCTGGCCGTGGCCAGCGTAAGCGACCGACAGGGTCTCACCCTTCGCCTTGCGGCCCATAAGGTAGATGGCGGGATACTTCATCGTCAGCCGGCTGCCGATGTTGCCGTCGATCCACTCGACGGTACCCTCTTCGTAGGCAACTGCGCGCTTGGTCACGGGTTGTAAATGTTGTTGGCCCAGTTCTGGATCGTCGTGTAGCGGCAGCGGCCACCGGCTTGACGATGATCTCGACGACGGCCGAGTGGAGCCCAGTTGGAGCCCAGCACGCGGCGCGGTGCAGCCCTCGATGTGATGTACCGAGGCGCCCTCGTCGACGATAATCAGCGTCCGCTCGAACTGGCCCATGTTCTGGGCGTTGATGCGGAAGTAGGCTTGGAGCAGCGATCCCACGTGGACGCCAGGTGGAACGTAGATGAACGAGCCGCCCGACCAGACCGCCGTGTTGAGCGCGGCGAACTTGTTGTCGTTGGCCGGGATAATCGTGCCGAAGTACTGCTTGACGAGGTCAGGGTACTGCTGAACCGCGGTGTCGGTGTCCACGAAGACGACGCCGAGCTTCTGCCACTTCTCCTGGAGGCTGTGGTAGACAACTTCGGACTCGTACTGCGCGCCGACGCCGCCCAGGAACTTGCGCTCCGCTTCCGGGATGCCGAGCTTCTCGTATGTGCGTCGAATCGTGTCCGGCACGTCGTCCCAGCTCGTCGCCTTCTCTTCGCCTGGGCGAACGTAGTAGTATATATCCTCAAAGTTCAAGTGGCTGAGGTCGCCGCCCCACAGGGGCATGGGCCGCTTTTCGAAATGATCCAGGGCCTTGAGGCGCCGCTTGAGCATCCACTCAGGCTCGCCCTTCAGGCTGGAAAGCTCTTCGACGACGCTCCTGCTCAGACCCTTGCCGGACTTGAAACTATAAACTTCTGGGTCTTTGAAATCATACTTCGAATAATCTAGATCGAGGTCAACTGTCGAAGCCATTCGTCTTCCTCCTTAACATCACCTGCGCCTTGTGCGCAAGACTTAGACTCTCGATAGGTACTACGCCTTACTTACTCGTCGTCCTCGTCAATGTCGAGCTGCGGCACGCCGTAGACACCGGCCTTGACGGCTTTGAGGGAGAGCAGGGCGCACTTGAGGCGGGTGGGGCTAATGGGAATGCCCAGCAGGTCCAAGACGTCCTGCTTCTGCAGCGCCTTTACTTCGTCCACGGTCTTGCCGATCAGCTCCTCGCTCAGCATCGAGGCCGCAGCCTGGCTGATGGCGCAGCCATGCCCCCGGAATCGCACCGCTTCGACCTTGTCGTCGACGATGCGCAGCTCGAAGGTCAGGCGGTCGCCGCACAGTGGGTTGTACTCTTCGCGCCGGATTGTGACCGGCTCGTCCAGTGTCCCGTGGTTACGCGGGTTTTGGTAGTGATCCAGGATGTTCTCCTGGTACATGCCCAACGGGTCCACAGCTTATACTCCGAACACGTTCTTTGCGTGCTCCAGCCCCTCCGCCAGGGCATCAATCTCCTCGCGCAGCGTGTACAGGTAGAAGCTCGCGCGCGCCGTCGACCCGACGCCCAGGCGCTCCGTGAGTGGTTGGGCGCAGTGGTGGCCGGCGCGAATGGCGATGCCTCGCTGGTCGAGCAGGGTTGCCAGGTCGTGGGGATGGATGCCGTCCACATTGAAGGAGACAACGCCACCGCGCAAAGCTGCCGGCGGCCCGTACAGCGTCAACCCCTGGATGGCGCCAAGGCGCTCTAGCGCGTACTGCGTAATGCTCTGCTCATGGACATGAATCTTGTCCAGCCCTACGCCAGTCAGATAGTCCACGGCGACGCCCAGGCCGATACCCTCGGCGATGCTGGGCGTGCCGGCCTCGAACTTCCAGGGCAGGTCGTTCCAGCGCGAGCTCTCGTGGTACACCTCGCGGATCATGTCGCCACCACCCAGGAAGGGCGGCATTTCCTCCAGAATCTCGCGACGTCCCCACAGCACGCCGATGCCCGTTGGCCCGAGCATCTTGTGGCCCGTAAAGGCCAGGAAGTCGGTGTCTAGCTCGCGTACGTCGGCACCCATGTGCGGAACGAGCTGTGATGCGTCTACCAGCGTCTTCGCGCCCGCCGCGTGAGCTCGCGCGACAATCTCCTTCGCCGGTGTGATCGTCCCAAGGACGTTGGACATACCGGTAAACGCAACGAGGCGTGTGCGTGGGCCGAGGAGTGCATCGTAGACATTCAGGTCAAGCAGGCCATCCTCGGTGATCGGGATGAAGCGAAGGGTCGCGCCGGTACGCTGGGCCAGGAGCTGCCAGGGAACGAAATTCGAGTGGTGCTCCATGTCGGTGACGATGATCTCGTCGCCGCTCTGGATGTTGGCGCTGCCCCAGCTATAGGCAACCAGGTTGATGGCTTCCGTCGCATTCCGGGTGAAGATGATCTCGCGGAAGCTATGCGCGTTGATGAAGCGCCCAATCCGCTTGCGCGCACCCTCATAAGCCTCGGTCGCTTCCTCGCTGAGCGCGTGGAGGCCGCGGTGGACGTTGGCATTGTAGCTACGGTAGTAGCTATCAATGGCATCGATCACGACCCTGGGCTTCTGCGAGGTCGCCGCACTATCGAGATATACCAGCGGGTGTCCGTTGACAATCCGCTGCAACACTGGAAAATCCTCGCGAATACGCTTCACGTCCAGCGTGTCGATCCCAATGCCTGTTTCTGGAGATAGTGTTGCCATAGTCTTGCCTTTATCCCTGCTCACTCAGCGCTATTGTGAGGCGGCCAGGCGGTAGAGACGCAATCATACCGCGTCTCTACTCGTTACCCGATAGCTTAGCCTGTCGCTGCTGGGTACGATACTCTCGCGTAGCGCCCACCAAAGTGTCGAGAGAGAGCAAAGCGCAGCGCGGGCGCGTCATCACGACGTCGCGCCCCAGGATGTCCAATAGATCGTCGTGGGACATGGCTTCGACCTCGGCCAGGGTCTTCCCCTCGACCATCTCGGTCAGGACAGACGTCGAAGCCTGGCTGATCGTGCACCCCTCGCCCTCGAAAGAGATGCCGGTGACGCGCTCGGTCTCCGGATCTACTTTGAGGTATAGGGTGATGACATCGCCGCAGCCGGGGTTGCCGCCAGGGCGAACCACGTCAGCATCACTCATCGCATGGCGGTTTCGCGGATTCTGATAATGATCTAGGAGGAATTCTATATATTCCTGGCGTGAGTACACGACTTGGCTTCCTAATTATGCTGAATAGGGCCGCACCGTAACGCGCGGCCCCGGTTTCTACTTCTCGATTGGGGCGCCGACCAGGTTGCCCCACTCGGTCCACGAGCCGTCGTAATTCCTGACGCTCGGATAGCCCAGCAGGTAGGTGAGCACGAACCATGTGTGGCTGGATCGCTCGCCGATACGGCAGTAAGCGATCACGTCCTTGTCAGGCGACAGACCTTGCTCCTGCTCGTAGATAGCGCGAAGCTCCTCCGGTGACTTGAACGTGCCGTCGGCGTTCACGGCGCGGCCCCAGGGGACATTGCGCGCGCCTGGAATGTGGCCGCCGCGCAGGGCGCCCTCTTGCGGGTAGCTCGGCATGTGCAGCAACTCGCCGGAGTACTCCTGGGGGGAGCGCACGTCGACCAGGGGAGCGTGGCTCTTGAGGTGCTCGAAGACGTCGTTTCGGAAGGCACGAATCTTCGAGTCGTCGCGCTCGGTGGCCCGATACTGGGTCGTCGAGTACGCGGGAACCTCCCGCGTCAGAGCATGTCCCTCGTCAATCCACTTCTGTCGACCGCCGTTCATGATTCGACAGTCCTGGTGGCCGAAGAGCTTGAATACCCAGAAGGCGTACGTCGCCCACCAGTTGTTCTTGTCGCCGTAGAAGACGACTGTTGTATCGTTCGCGATACCTTTGGCCGACAGGAGCGTTTCGAACTGCGCCTTGTCGAGGTAGTCGCGCCGCACCGGGTCCTGAAGGTCGGTATGCCAGTCGATCTTCACCGCGCCCGGAATATGGCCTAGCTCGTAGAGGAGTACATCTTCGTCCGACTCGACCAGGCGGACCTTCGGATCCTCGAGGTGCTCGGCAACCCACTGAGTGGAGACCAGCACGTCCGACTGGGCGTAGTCCGGCGTCACCTGGGTGGGTGTAGCTGTCTGTTGGCTCATCGTCATCTCTCCTTACGCGAAGTGGCGGCTGCCCATCTTCTCGTCAAACGCTCGCCACAGACGCTCTTTGACACCTTCGAGTGTGATACGCTGCATGATCGGCTCAAAGAAAGCATCCACGATGACGCGAATGGCCTCCGAGCGAGACAGGCCGCGTGTTTGTAGATAGAAGACCCAATCCTCATCCACCTGGCTGACCGTCGCACCGTGGGAGGCGCGCACCTGGTTGGCCTCGATCTCAAGACTGGGAATCGAGTCCGCGCGGCACGTGTCACTCAGGAGCAGCGTGTTGTCGTGCAGGTACGAGTTGCTGTCCTGCGCGCCGGGGTGGATCTTGATCAGCCCTTCGAAGACGCTGCGAGCCGTGTCCTGCAGCACGCCACGGAACAGCAGGTCGCCGTCGGTGAGGGGCGCGATGTGGTTGAGCAGGGTGTAAATATCGTGATGCTGCGAGTCGCTGCCGAACTGGACGCCGAGGAACTGCGTGCTGGCGCCTTCGCCTTGCAGGCGGGTCTCGCTGAAGGAGCGCATGAGCTTCGCGCCGATGTGGCCCAGAGTCCAGCTGACAGACGCGTTGGCCGCCGCTTCGCCGCGCTGTGTCACGAACGTCTGCACGTTCTCGCCCCAGCTCTGAATGTGGATGAACTTGACCTGAGCATTCTCACCGGCGACGACCTCGGTCACCGGAACGGTCAAGGTGGGCGTCGCGGCATCCGCCGAGATGTATTCCTCGACGATGGTGCAGGCGGCGCTCTCTTCGGCGACGACCAGACAACGTGGGAAGGCACTGGCGCCGGGCGCGTCCACGTGGAACACGACCTGGATCGGGGCTTCGACGATGATGTTGCGCGGCACGTACAGGAACAGTCCCCCGGTCCAGAAAGCCGCGTTGAGGGCGACGAACTTCGTTTCATCGGCGGGGATCACACGCCCCAGGTGTTTCTCGACGATTTCCGGGTGGCTGCGGGCGGCGTCGGCCAGGGAACTGAGGATGACACCGCGCTTGGCCAGCGTCTCGTCCAGGGCCGTATGAACAACCGCACTGTTGGATTGGACGAACAGGCCGGCGCGCTCGGCCCCGTCACTGCCATTGATGGCGGCGACGACGTCGGCGGGAAGGTCACCGTGGGCGCCCGACGGCAGCGAAAAATCTTCGAAGTGGAACTTCGTCAAGTCGGTGCGCTCGTATCGCGGCATGTCTGCCGTGGTAAAGGCATTCCAGGCCGCTTGACGCGCACTCTGCAGCCAGGCAGTGTCACTCTGACTGATGCTCAACTCGGCGACGGCTTCGCCGGCGAACCCGGCCGTCGTTGAAACGGAGTTGGCGATGCTCATGCAGGCTCCTCCGCCGCGAGCTCCTCGGGGGGCAGTGGCTCGGCGATGCCGACCTGCTCGCGCACCCAATCGTAGCCCTTGTCTTCCAGGTCGAGGGCCAGCTCGGGGCCGCCTTCCATGACGATGCGCCCGTTCATCATGACGTGGGTCACGTCAGGCTTGATGTAGTTGAGCAGGCGCTGGTAGTGGGTGATGACAAGCGTGCCCATGTTCGGGTTCATGACGGAATTGACGCCCTGGGCGACAATCTTGAGCGCGTCGATGTCGAGGCCCGAGTCGGTCTCGTCGAGGATGGCAATCTCAGGGTTGAGGACCGCCATCTGGAGGATCTCGGCCCGCTTCTTCTCACCACCGGAGAAGCCTTCGTTCAGGTAGCGGCCGGCGAAGGCCGGATCCATGTCGAGCATCTTCATCTTCTCGACAAGGACCTTCCGCATCTCCGGAATCGGCACCTTCTGGCCGCGCCGCGCGCTCAGCGCCAGGCGCAGGAAGTTGGCCAGCGACACGCCGGGGATTGTGACGGGGTACTGGAAGGCGAGAAAGATGCCGAGCTTGGCGCGGTCGTCCGGTTCAAGCTCAAGAATGTTCTCGCCCTTGAACCACACCTCGCCCTCGTCCACGTCGTAGAGCGGGTGACCCATCAGCGTGTAGGCGAGCGTCGACTTGCCAGAGCCGTTTGGCCCCATGAGAGCATGGACGCGGCCCTTCTCAATCGTGAGGTCGACACCCTTGAGGATCGGCTTGCCCTCGACGCTCACGTGTAAGTTGCGAATTTCAAGATCATCACTCATCGACCGGTTCACTCCCTAGTATTTTTTATGATGCTTTTCGTAGAAAGTATAGCCAAACGACATGTGCTTGTCAATGATTAGAGCGTGGGCCTACGGAGGGGCACTGCTAGAGGGGACGGCGCCCGGCGTAGCCCGAATCTACGTCATGCCAGAAGGCAACGCGCGGCTCGCCTTTGCGCCAGCACAGATATATGTCGCGCCCCTCGCGCCGCGAGGGGAAATCTACCAGACCCATGTCGATGTCTTTGAGCAAGACACCGAGCCCCTTCAGCTCCAGCAGGACACTCTGGAACTCCTCAAACTCCTCGACCGCCAGGGATGCCGGTCGGTTCCCGCCGTTCGTGGCCGACTTCTCAATAGCGGCGCTGACGTCGGGCCGTTGCGCTACCAGGTGATCCCGTATCTGGACGAGATGGTCCAGTAGCCGCGTCAGAGCGGGCAGCATTGCATTGGCTTGCTCGACCGTGAAGAAGCGTGGCACGCCGCCTCTCTCTGCGTGTCGCGCGGACATGCAAAGGCGCGGGGGCCGAAGGACGGCTTCCCCGCGCCCAGTGTGCGAGGATTTAGTGGCCGCAGCCGCAGCCACCGCCCGCGGGCGCCGCGCCCTGCGAAGCTGTACGGAAGGAATGGCCGCAACCGCAGCTGGACACCGCGTTAGGGTTGTCGATCTTGAAGCCGCCGCCCATGAGGCTGTCGACGTAGTCGATGGTCGCGCCGGATAGATACATCGCGCTAATCTGATCGACATAGACATCGACACCGTCTGTGGTGACAATCTCGTCGCCGTCTTCCACCTGGTCCTCGAAGGCCATGCCATACGAGAGACCGCTACAGCCGCCGCCTTGCACGAAGACGCGCAGGCCATATCCCTCCAGGCCCTTGGACTCCATCAGCTTGCGGATCATTGTGGCTGCCGTCGGGGTGAGAGCGACGACTTGCTCTTGCACCATGTCCATCAGGTTCTCCTCTGCTACTCACGAATTCCTGGTTTGGGACACCATGAGGGTGTGGGGAATATGAGAATTATAACACAGCGAATTCTCCCCGTCAATATAGATGATATTCGTGATAATAAATTACCTCCGTGGCACATCCCATGCTGTAGTTCGTACGTAGTATAATAAGGAACAGTGTTCGAGGCCGGCTCTCTCATCTCTCGGTCTGCGATACGGTTTTTGCGGAAACAGTTACAAAACAATTAAGAACGGTGAGATTGGTCTAGAGAACGGTAAGCGATTGGCGGGTCGCCGCATCTGACGAGTAAGGGTGAGCGCGGTCACGAACTCTGAAGCTCATGAGCGGGGTTAGTGAGGAGGACGGAATGTCCGAACGCAAAGAATGGCGCTGTAAGGTTTGTGGGCACGTCGAAGCATCTGGTAAAGGCGTTCGGGAGTGCCCTGAGTGTGGTACAGACGTATTGGCGATGGAGATAGAAGAAGAGGAAGTTGGCCTCGAAGCCGATCTGGACGACGTTGACATTGACAATGCAGTAATCCTGTACTTCCGAGAGATTGACCGTGTGCCCCTGCTGACCGCGGAACAAGAAGTCGAGCTCGCGATGCAGATCGAGCGAGGCGAAGAGGCCTTCGTGCAGCTGGATGCCATAGATCTGAGTGACGATGAACGGCAGCGGCTGCTGGCAGATATTGAGGCCGGCGAGCGGGCGCGCACATGGCTTACCGAGGCGAACTCTCGCCTGGTCGTGAGCATCGCCAAGCGCTATATGGGTCAGGGTGTTCCGTTCCTCGACTTGATCCAGGAAGGGAACATGGGCTTGATGCAGGCGGTCGAGCGGTTTGACTACCGCCGCGGCTGCCGCTTCAGCACGTATGCCACGTGGTGGATTCGCCAGGCCGTCGTGCGCGCTCTGGCGGAGCAGGGACGCGTCGTGCGTCTTCCGGCGCACGCGAACCAGCAGCTGCGCAAGCTGGCGAGCGTGACGGGCCGCTTGCGGCAGGAGCTTGGCCGCGAGCCGACGGAGGAAGAAGTGGCGACACGCGCCGAGACGAGCACTTCGAAGGTGCGCTGGGCACAGGAAGCCTGGCAGTCGCCCCTATCGTTGGAGGATATCACCTTCCATGAGGATGAGGATGGCGGCTGGGCAGACCACATCGAGAACCCGGAGGATATCAGCCCGACGGAGCTGGTGGAATACACTCAGCTTCAGAAGGATCTCCGTCAGGCTCTCCACGGCCTGACGCCGCGCGAGGAGCGCGTGTTGGAGCTGCGCTTCGGCTTGAAGGACGGCTACCCGCACAAGCTCATGGAAGTCGCCGACCGTTTCGGCCTGACGCGCGAGCGCATCCGGCAGATCGAGGGCCAGGCCCTGGCGAAGCTGCGGACGCCGGAGCGGGCGCGACGTCTCCGCGAGTACCTGTCGTAAGCTATGCGTCAACGGAACGTGAGTTCCGCTGTGGCGTATATTGACATAACCGAGTCGAGGCGGGCCGCAAGGTCCGCCTCTTGCTCATTTCCGCGCGGGGGCATCCTCAGAATTACGTTCTCCTGCGCAAACGGGGTATAATACCCGCCGTGGGCCAGATTGGTGGCCCAGGACGGAAGGACGCATCTTATGAAGCCAGGCGGTCGGCGGGTGGACATTGCGGGGCTGATCGGCCTCGTCATATTGATCGCGATTGCGGCGTGGCTCGTGTTTGGCAACGCTACAATGACCTGGCTGCCTGATCCTTCCAGTCTCCGTATAGTTGGATGGGCCTAAGGATTGTGAATAAGAACTACGCCCGCTTGCGGGCCATTGCATACTCTCGACGACGTGAACGAAGGCAGACACATCCCAGTCAGCCGTGGTGGCTGTATCTTGGCCTGGGCTTCCTCGCCGTCGTCATACTTGTGCCATTGCTGGTGTTTACGGCAACGACTCTCGCAGCGGCGGGAAGCGCTTTCGTTGTGTACAACCGCTACGCCGCTGAGGTGCGCGACGGTATTGAGAAAGTCAGCTCGGTGCGCGACCGCGACCTGTTCCAGAGCACGCGTATCTACGACCGCAACGGTGTGCTGCTCTACGAGATTGTAGACCAGGGGCGGCGCACGCCGGTATCCCTCGACGACATGCCCAAGGCGCTGATTGACGCGACAGTCGCTACGGAGGACGATACCTTTTGGGATAACCCCGGGTTTGACCCGATATCGCTCGTTCGCGCCGTCGGGCAGAACCTGATGGGCGGGCGCACGCTCTCAGGCGCTAGCACCATCACGCAACAGCTTGTGCGACACGTGGCGTTCCCATACGAGGAGCGGGTCAGTCAGAGCTACGACCGCAAGGTTAAGGAAATCGTCCTGGCCTGGGTGATGACGCAGCGCATGGGCAAGCGCGAGATTCTCCAGACCTACCTGAACGAGATCTACTACGGGAACCTGTCTTACGGCATCGAGGCGGCGGCCAAGACGTTCTTTGGCAAGCCCGCCAAAGATCTGACGACGGCCGAGGCAGCCTTCCTGGCGGGCTTACCCCAGTCGCCGCTGGACCTGGATCCCTTCTCTCCCTCAGGCTTTGAGCGCGCTCGGGCACGCCAGAAGGTTGTGTTGGGGCTGATGGCCAGGCACGGCTATCTGACCGACAAAGAGGCCGACGACATCTACAACCAGGGCATCAACCTCGTGCCTGAAGACCAGCGCCAGGTGAGCTTGCTGGCCCCGCACTTTGTCAACTACATCCGGCGCGAGCTCGAAGATCGGTACGGGCCAGACAAGGTCAACCGCGGCGGCCTCCAGGTCTACACGACGCTCGATATTCGGATGCAGTCCCTGGCGGAGGAAGTCGCACGCCGCCGCGTGGCCGAGTTGAAGCCGCAGAATGTCACAAACTCCGCGCTGGTTGCTCTGAAGAACGATACCGGCGAGATTCTGGCGATGCTCGGCAGCGTGGACTACTGGGACAACAGCATCGATGGCCGCGTCAACGTTTCCGTCCGCGAACGCCAGCCCGGCTCGTCCATGAAGCCGATTACGTACTCAGCGGCGCTTGAGCGCGGTATCTCGCCGGCCGAGATTCTGTGGGACGTGCCGATGAAGGAAAAGATGGCCGATGGCACGTACTACGAGCCGCACAACTACGACGAAAAGTGGCACGGCCCGGTGCGAATGCGCGACGCTCTCGCCAACTCGTACAACATTCCCGCGGTCAAGATGATCAAGCAGGTCGGCGTCCAGGAGACGATCGACGCCGCGCATCGGCTCGGCATTACCGGCCTCGACCGCGGGCCGCAATGGTACGGTCTGTCGTTGACCCTCGGCGGTGGCGAGGTGACCCTGCTCGATATGACGACCGCCTATTCGACCCTCGCCCGTGAGGGGCAGTATATGTCGCCGAGTGGCCTGCTCAAGGTTGTCGACGGCGACAAGAATGTGCTGTACGAGTTCAAGCCTCCCCAGCCGCAGCTTGTCATGAACCCGGCCGCAACCTATATCGTGACGAACTACCTGAGCGACGAGAACGCACGTATCCCGGCCTTTGGCCCCAACAGCGCGCTGAAGCTGTCGCAGCCGGCCGCAGTCAAGACAGGTACGACCAACGACTACCGCGACAACTGGACGCTGGGCTACACGCCGTACATGACCGTGGGTGTCTGGGCGGGCAACAGCGACAACTCGCCGATGATCAAGAGCTCGGGTGTGACAGGCGCGGCGCCGATATGGCACGACTTCTTCGAGGCTGTGTTCGCGTCACCGGAACTGTTGGAGGTCCTGCGCCCTTCGCCTGGCGCGCCGCTCAAGCAGACGTTCGACCGTCCGGCGGATGTCGTCGAAGCGAATATCTGCGCCATCGGTCCGACATGCGGCAAGCAGATCAAGGAGCTCTTTATCAAGGGCACTGAGCCCAAGAACCCGTCCGACGGTTGGCAGTCGGTGAAGGCCATCTCCATCGAGACGACAGCCCAGACGGACAAAGGCCCCGAGAAGAAGACCCTGATGTGCGCCGCGCCCGATGGGATGTCGGATGGCGTCTCACAGGTCAACCTGTTGACTATGCCGAAGGACCCGGAGGAGGCGAAGCAGGCCACTACCTGGCTAGAGTCCTCGAAATGGCCGTCCGGCCAGTTGCAGCCGTGCACCGATCAGTGGCTCGCTCTCGCTCACGCCGGCGTGGACCCGAGTAACCCCGAGGCGGTGGCTGCGGCGGGGCTGACCCTGACTTCTACCGATGCCGCGAATGGGGGCAGTCGCGCGTCGGGCAGCCAGGGCGGGGGCATGGCGCTCCAGCAGGCGCCGGTAGCGGGCATCGCCGCGCCCGCCAACGATGGTGTGGTCACCGGCGTGGTGCCTGTGACCGGGCGAGCGCAGTTCAACCCGTCTGAGGTTCAGTTCTACAAGGTCGAGTATCGTCCAATTGGCGGCGACTGGATCACCATTGGCGACACCCACAAGAAGCCGACATCCGGGACGCTGGAGACGTGGCACACCGAGGCCCTCGCGCCCGGCGTGTATCAGCTTCGGCTGGCCCTCGTCAAGGCGGATGGCAACTTCATGGTTCCGTCTCAAGTAACGGTGCGGGTCGAGAAATAGCACGCTAGCGGCTGACGCGGGGATCGCTCCGCCGCTCACCCCTCTCTCATTCGGAGAATGCATCATGGACAATGCCGAGGCGATGAAGAGTCAGGTTGAGGTAATTGATGCGGCGGCACAGGCGGCCAAGGCTGCGGCCGACGCGGCGGCGGCGCAGGCTGCGGCAGCGCAGGCTGCCGCGATGCAGGCCGAGGCGCACGGAGAGGAGATTCAGAAGGCGGTCAAGAAGGCGACAGCCAAAGAGCCGAACTATTTCGCGCTCGGCTTTTTTGTCGGGTTCGCAGCCGGTCTTGCCGCCGCGGTCGTGTTCTCGCCGCGCTCTGGCGAAGAGACACGCACCGTCATCCAGCACCGCCTCCGCGAGGGCGGTCGTTCAATTCCCATGACGCCTCCGAACGCCGATGTCGCCGCGGCCTACGGCGTGGATACGCCGCTTGTTGGGCGGTCGCCATTCCAGGCGGGGCTTGAGATGGGCGCCGCGCCTCAGCAGGAAACCGGCACCCCGGCGACGCCTACGAACTCCTAATACTGGCCCCCAAATAAACAACAACCCGCTCCTCGAAAAGAGCGGGTTGTCCTTTTTTGTGTTGCTCGTTCGCTTAGCGCGAGTAGAACTCGACGATGAGCTGCTCGTGAATGTCCGCGTCCACGTGCTCGCGGCGCGGCACGCTGATCATGCGGCCACCCAGCTCGGCCTTCGCGAGCCAGTCAGGCGTGCGCACAATGGGGTTGCGCTGCAGCTCGATAATCTGCGGAAACTCGCGCGCGTCCTGGGTCAGCTCAACGATGTCGCCTTCGTTGACCAGGTACGAAGGAATGCTGACGCGCTTGCCGTTGACGACGACGTGGCCGTGGCCGACCAGCTGGCGCGCCATTGGGCGCGTCTGGGCGAGGCCAAGGCGGTACACAACGTTGTCGAGTCGGCGTTCCAGGGTCTGGAGCAGTGCCAGACCGGTCAGGCCGCGCGTGCGCTGGGCCATGGCGAAGTAGCGGCGGAACTGAGCTTCCTGCACGCCGTAGATTCGCTTCACCTTCTGCTTCTCACGCAGCTGGCGCGCATACTCGGACTGCTTGCGGGGCGGCTTCTGCCCGTGCTGACCCGGCGGCTGATGCAGGCGCCGCTCGAGCTGCGGCCCGCCCTGCCCGAAAAGATCGACGCCTTCTCGGCGTGATAGTTTGTTCTTTGGTCCGCGGTAGCGTCCCATGTGTAGCTTTCCCTCCACAATGCAGGTACGGTCGAACGGATAGCTCTGCTAGTTTTCCGATTCATCCGTCGCGAGTAATCAACAATAGCGCCTAATAATAGCACGAAACGTCGCTAAGTCCAAAAATCGATGCGCCCCCCTCTTCGGGGCGTCCGGGCGCTCGCGGCGGCCTCATTTTCGCTCACTGGGCTATACTTTACCTTGGGGGGAGCTGTCATTCTTGGCGATCCAGCTCTCCCGATACAGGAGGAAACTATGAACATCAATCCCCCCAACTCCGGGCACGAACAGGTCGCGTCTCACACACCGTCCCACTTGAGCGATCTCAGCCTGAGTCCCGATTTCACTCAATACATGTTGGATTGGTATCACGCGCTGAAGCCCCGTCCGCTGGTAGAGGCACTCCCGAATGCCTCGCGTGCCGCGATTGTGTCTGTTGACCTCACGATAGGCTTCGCCTACGAGGGCGCTCTGTCCAGCCCACGCGTGGCGGCACTCGTGCCGCGCGCGGCCAATCTCTTTCAGCGCGCCTGGGACTTGGGCGTGCGGAACTTCATCATTCCCCAGGACACGCACAGCCCGCAGACGCCGGAGTTTGCCGCCTTTGCGCCACACTGCATACGTGACACTCCAGAATCTCAGATGGTACCAGAATTGGCGTCGCTGCCGTTCAAGTCGTCTTTCGTGATCCAGGAGAAGAACTCCCTGAGTCAGACGGTTGGCACAGAATGGGAGGCGTGGCTCGCCGCGCATCCCGATGTTACAGATTTCGTCGTGATAGGCGATTGTACGGACTTCTGCATCTACCAATCAGCCATGTTCCTGCGCCTGCAGGCGAACGCTTTCAATCTCCACGATCGCCGCGTCATTGTACCGGCCAACGTTGTCGATACCTACGATCTCGGCGTGCCACTGGCCCAGGAAATCGGAGCGATGCCTCACCCCGGCGACTTCTTCCACCTCGTTTTTCTGTATCACATGGCTCTGAACGGGATCGAGGTTGTGGCTGCTCTTACGTAGCCATGAGGGGGAGACTCACCGGACGAGACAAAGTGGCCGAGGAGCTACGGCATGCAGCCCCTCGGCCACGGACCTCGGTGAAGTAGACTGTGTCAGCCCTGGGCGATTGCCAGGAGGCCCAGGTAAACCAGTATTGCCACGCCACCCGCTGCGATGCCGAGGAGCGCGAGCCAGCGCAGGTGTGAACGATCTACGATCGCACCAGCGCCGAACGCGACGGCCAGGGCTGCGCTGTACGCTCCGGCGGCTGCAATCGTGTCCGCCATGGCTGCCTCGATCTGGAGCGGGCTGAGGAACGCGAGTAGACCGCCGGCGAGGGAGACGGTGAGCAGAATGGTACCGAGCGCGCCGAGTGCTACGGCGGCCCAGGCGAGAGCGGGGGAAGTCAGTGCCCGCTCTTTGGCGCGATAAGCCCCGTAGCTGGCAGCGGCAGCCGCTACGGCCGCGACGCTGAACAGCAGCCCCGACATCGTGTGGCCGAAGAAGAAACCAATGACCCCGATCCAGCCGAGGGCCACACTCAGGATGGCCATGCCCGGTGTCGCGGCGACGCGCGTAATCACAAGGCCGACGACGACGAGAAAGGCGCTCCAGATAGGATCGCCGTTACCCGGACGCAGATAGGTGACCAGTCCCAATGCCACCAGGCACCAGCCGGTCAAATGAGAGGTCGTCGACCACGGTGTTCGCGTCACGGCTTGAGGTGTGTCCAGGCGTTCGACTTGTGCGCTCATCAAAGCCCCCTGCATGATATCACAGTCGATCCAACAATATCAAGTTTTGTCTATTAGTGCTGGCTGGCGCTGCTTACAGCTGCTCTCGAATTGTCTGCCTATAATGACGCTGAACGGCTCGAAAAGTTACGGGCGGGTAACCTCTTTTTCGAGCAACTTGACTTCCTTCGCCACAATCAGCATATTCCGAGCCATGACTGCACGAAAGTTGGATTGGAGGATGCCCAATGTCTAGCTTCTGCTCTAGTCGATCCGTTGTCATGGCTCCCAACGGCGCCGTCGCGACAAGTCAGCCGCTCGCCGCCCAGGCGGGCCTGCGAATCCTTCAGGCGGGCGGAAATGCCGTGGATGCTGCCGTCGCGACGGCGGCTGCGCTCAATGTTGTCGAGCCTATCTCGACCGGCATAGGCGGCGATGTGTTCGCCCTGATCTGGAATGGCTCCGGCCCCTATGCCCTGAATGCGAGTGGACGCGCGCCTGCGGCGCTGACACTCGATCTCCTGCGCTCGCGTGGCTACGCCAGTATGCCTTACCTGGGTCCACTGGCGATCACAGTGCCCGGCGCGGTTGCCGGGTGGTGCGAGGCAGTCGAGCGTTTCGGGCGCATGAGCATGGCCGAGGTCCTCGCGCCGGCCATCGCGTATGCCGAGCAAGGCTTTCCCGTTACACCCATCATCGCGCGCGGCTGGGCTAATCAGGTCGGCAAGCTGCTGGAGTACAGCGGAGCGGACGGCGGCGGCTACCTGCTTGGTGGCCGCGCTCCGCGCGCCGGCGAGGTCTGGCGGCAGCCTGCTCTGGCCCGGTCTCTTCGCGCCATCGCAGAGGGCGGGCGCGACGCCTACTATCGCGGTCCTATTGCGCAAGCGATTGCCGAGACGGTGCAGGCCGCCGGAGGAGTGCTCGCCGCGGAAGACCTGGCAGCGAATCGCCCGACATGGGAAGACCCGATCAGTGTCGACTATCGCGGCGTGCAGATGTTGGAAACGCCTCCCAACGGTCAGGGACTCGCGGCGCTCATCGCATTGGGGGTGGCACGTGGATGGCCTCTATCGAAGTTGGGATTTGGGACCGCGGATACCGTCCATCTGCTGGCTGAGGCGATGAAGATTGGCTGGGCCGATGCGCTGGAATATGTCGCGGACCCGACCTTCGCACCCGCTCCCCTCGCTGACTTGCTGAACGCCGACTACGCCGCAAGCCGGGCGCGGGATGTTGTACCCAGTCGGGCATCCCAGTACCCGGCCGGCCGCTTTGCTTCGGCGAGCGATACCGTGTATCTGACCGTGGTCGACGCCGACCGCAACGCCGTGTCGTTCATCAACAGCAATTACGCCGGCATCGGCTCAGGCGTCGTTGTCCGCGACTGGGGCATCGCGTTGCAGAACCGCGGCGCAAACTTCAGCCTTGACCCAACACACGCCAATGTCGTGGCGCCGGGCAAGCGTCCATATCACACAATCATCCCGGCCATGGCGCTGCGCGACGGCCGCCCGTGGCTCTCGTTCGGCGTAATGGGTGGCTTCATGCAGCCCCAGGGGCATGTTCAAGTGCTCATCAACATGGTGGATTTTGGGATGGACCCCCAAGCGGCGCTGGATGCGCCACGGTGGAGCGTTGAGCCCTCGACGGGCGAGCTGACCCTCGAGCACGGGCTGGGCGGCGTGGCAGACGCGCTGGCGCGGCTAGGGCACCGCGTGTCCGTGGCCGCTCCGGAAGAGGGAGCACAATTCGGCGGCGGCCAGGTAATCATGATCGACCCGGAGACGAACATGCTGCACGCGGGGTCGGATCCACGCAAGGATGGCTGCGCCGTGGGCTATTAGGGGTTGCCTTTGGCTTGCGCAATGTATGGAAGGTAAGCGTACCAGACCGTCGGCGTTGGCGTGGCTGAAGCGGTGGGTGTAGCTGTTCGGGTGCGCGTCGGAAGAGGCGTCCATGTCGCGACGCGCGTTCCCGTGGCCGTCGGTGTCCACGTTTCCGTGGGAGTCTGACTCTGAACGGCGGTGGCAGTCGCCGTGGCTGTTGACCCGGATGCGAGCGTCGCCGTCGGCGTGGTGGACGGCGTAGCCGTGTCCGTAGCAGCGGGCAACTGGGTTGGCGTTGTCGTCCCCGTCGCAGTCGCCGCGCCCGTCGCGGTAGCGGTGGGCGTGGGCGAGAGTGTGCCCGTCGAGGTCGCCGTAGGTGTGGGAGAGAGTGTGGCTGTTGAGGTCGCCATGGGTGTGGGAGAGGGTGTGGCTGACGAGGTCGCCGTAGCTGTGGGCGTGCGGGTCAGAGTTGGGGACGGCGTCATGGTTCGTGTTGGGGACGGTGAAACGGTTGGTGACGCCGTGGGCGTGGCGGTGGGGGTTGCCAGGACTGTCCATGTCAGATAGACCGCGTCGGCGCCCGTGGCGGGATTCGTCTGGGTGTAGGCGATCAAGAGCGTACCGTCAGCAGCCGACGTGAGCGCAGGTGAGCCGGTGACAGCGCCGACGGGGATGGTGATTGGGGTACTCCATGTGACGATGTCGGTGGGGTTGAGATCGCTCTCGCTCAAACGCAGCGCAGCGTCCGGAGCGCCTTCGGCCCAGAGAGCGTAGACGCGGCTGTTGGCATAGGCGAGCGCCGGGCGAATCGGCGGCTGCTGGGCAGCCGGGCCGGGGTTGTCTGGCGTCCAGAATGGCGCCATGTAGGCGGCGTAATAGAGACCCTGACTCCCGCCGTCGAAGCCTCCCCAGAGGGTGTAGACGGTATCCTGCGATCCCACGGTGACGTCGGGGGCGGTGTCGATGATTCCCGGTGTCAGGTTTGGCGAGTTGCTCGGGTCCGAAAACCAGCCCGGCGTCGGCGCCGGATTGGGCGGGCAGCCCGTCCACTGCGCCCACATGACCGCCGTCATCCCGTCCGACGGCTGGAGCCAGACTAGGGTCGGGCAGCCGCTTGCCGAACTCGCCAGGCGCGGCCACGTTCCCGCCGAGCTAACACCGGTGTCAGTGCCCTCAAACAGGGTCAGCCCCCCTTGGAGCTTGGCCGTGTTTGGCGCAGCGAAGGCAAAGTGGATAAGGGGAGCGTCGGGCGTTCCCTCGCGCTGCGGCCAGACCAGCCAGGTGCCAAGCGCCGAGTCTTGGACCACCGGCCCGCCATCGGCGGGCGCTACACGCACATTGCTGCGCGTGAACCGGGATACGTAGCCAATCGTTCGTGGCTCCCCCAAAATGAGGGTTGGCGTGTAGATGCCGTTCGGCGTGTATGCGCCATTGTAGGAAAACCACGCGACTTCGGGGGTCCCATCTGGCGCGACGCTCACGTCCGGCAGGAAACCGCTGTCGAGAGCGGCGCCACCGGGGGTAGCGGCGGTGCCCAGCGTGTACTTCGCATACATGACCCGACGCCGCGAGGCATCCGTGTCGCTGACCTGGTCCCAGACCAGATGGACGTCCTGGCCATTGGGCCCGACGGCCAGGCGTGGATTGGCGGCGCCAAAGTTAGGGTTGGAGATGAGGACGGGCGTCGCCCAGGTAAGCGCCGGGCTTTGTCCGCGCGCCGGCAGCGCGCTGAAGCCCAGCACAAGCCCGAAGACCGCCACGGCGGCGGTCCAGGCGACGATAGTGGTTGGGCGAAGGCGGAGCTTTCGCCGGCGGATGCGGTTCGGGTTCAATGGCATCGTTCAGTTAAGGCGACGCTTAGCCACCCCGGCATCGCCGAGCCAGGGCGTGGCCGCCTCGGGGAGAGACAACGACTGGCCATAGTCTTACCGTGGCTGCACCGACGGGATGATTGCCTTCAGTGCAGCGGGCGGTGTGTCTGTCGGCGTTGCCGTCGGCGTATCAGTTAGTGTCAGAGTCGGCGTGTCTGTCGGCAGCGGCGTATCAGTCGGCGTCATCGTCGGGCTATCCGTTGCCATCGCCGTGGGTGTGTCCGTCGGGATGTCCGTCGGCGTGGGGGTACCCGTCGGCGTGTCTGTCGGTGTATCCGTTGCCGTCACGATGGGCGTGTCCGTCGGCGTGTCGGTCGGCACGGGGGCGTCTGTAGGCGCCAAAGTCGCCGTCGGGGTCTCCGACGGCGACAGTGTTGCGGTTGGCGTTTCGGTCGGCATCGGGGTGGGTGTAAGCGTTGATGTAGCCGTTGGAGAGGGAGGCGATGTTGATGTTGGCGTGCGCGTGGCGTGGGCCGGCTCAAGTATTTGCACCCTGTCGACGTCGATCCGAGTGCCGTCGGCACTGGGGACTCCCGACACGCTTACCCTTGCTCCCACCGTAGCCCACGAGCGCGGGATCGACGGGTCGAAAAATGTTTGCTTCGTGACACGAACGTCGACCGTCGTACTACTCTCTGGCAGAAGCAGTGTCCACAGGACGGAGCCGTCGGCGGACGGTGAAGGTCGAATATCCTGTATGACACCAATGACATCGGTAAATCGAGTTGCCTGGCTGGTGAGAGTAATGGTGCCCTTTAGCGAATTACTCACGCATTTGGCTCGCGCTTCGACAATCGAGCCTGGCAGGATCATCGGCGGGACGGCGGCGGTGCTCTCAATGCTCTGCCCGGCGATGACGACGCGCCTGGCGCCGGTCCTACGGTCAACCGACCCTTTGAGGATGACGCTTAGCTCCGACGGGAAAGACCCAGGGGCGTTGGTGGTCACGCTGCGAGCCTGGAGCACATCCGAATCCGATCGTGGCGCTACGACTATCGTGACGACATCGCCATTCTGGACTGCCGGAGTCACCGTGACACTGTCTGGGACGTTAACCGCCACACAGTCGAGCGACCAGGTTTTTTCATCAATATTTGTCACCACGCCTTGAACCGTGGTCATGTTTGCTTCGGGCGCCGTCAGCGCCGTAATATCGATCTTGTGGGCGTAGACCTGGTCGGAACGAATTTCTCCCTGCACCGTGGCGAAATTGTTGACGGCGATCAGGGCGCGGTCATTTGGCAGAATAGTCTGATTGTCGACGAGCACAGAGCGGCCGCCGATTGTCCAGGTACCGGTGAACGGCGCGGAAGGGAGGCGTTGGATCAGTCCGCTGAATGTCGTCTGGTCCGAAATGGGCGGCAAGAACTCGACCGAGTCGGCGAACCATTCGCCATTACTAGTCGAGTGAGTATGCACGTTCGCAAGCGCGCCCGTCCCGGTCGGGGTCGGTCCGTCGACGCGTGTGCAGTTGGATGTCTGTGTCGTACAAGCGGATACGCGGACCTGGAACGAGCCGGTCGGCGTGCTAAACGTCACGAGGCCGCTGGTTGTCCAGGCCGTCGCGAGCTGGCCGACGAACTCGCGCTCTGTCGAGACCGGCGTGGCTGTGGCAGCGGCGGCGAGCCGAATTACTACGTGAGCCTTGTAGGCATTGGCAGGAGTTGCGGCGCCTGGCGCGGCAGTGGGTGTGGGCGGAAGATCGCCGGCTCCACGGGGTACACGAATTTCGACGCGCATCGGCGCGGTGAAAACCGAGCAGTCCAGGTCAGGTCCGGTGGCCGAGACGTCTTTGAACTGGGTGTAGCCGTCCTGGATGTAGAAGTAGTACGGAGTCTGGTTATACAGCCCTACCCACCAGCCCGTCGGACAGGCGCCGACAGATTGCAGGGTAACTGTTAACGGCCGGTCGGGGAGGTCCGCCACATCTGCGGCCGAAGTCGTGGAGCCTAAGCTCAACAGACCGGCGGCGAGAGTAGCGAGAACGATTAAGAAAGCGAGCCAGCGGAGGTATGACCCCCTCATAATCCAGTCCTTTCAGAAGCGCGACGTGGACAGCGTCTTCTGTCTCTCGTTGTCTACACTCATGACGCGAAAAGCGCCACTGAAGATACTGGCATGAGGGCTGATCCGCGTGATTGTGAACATAGTTTCATATACCTGCGGTAGGTGACCACGGAAACGCGGTCGAAATGTTGAGACTCTTGCCTGTATTCGGCCACCTGGGGTATATTTTTCCATATTGGCTCCGGAAAGACAAATCGCGGGCATGAGGCCATGCAAACACTTATCAGTGCGTACGAGAGGCTCCTGGCAGAGGTGGCGACCGACCTCCACGCGGCGTGTGGGATTATGGAGGTCGTGTCGGGCGAAACCTCGTCGCCCAAGGCCATCGCTACCTACGGCGAAGTGCAGGCGCCTGCTCACAATCTGACGTGGCTGGTGCTTCCAGTCTATGAAGAGGAAGTGCTGATCGCGGTGCTGCGCCTCGGCTTTCCACCTACGGTTCCCCTGCCCGACACCGAGGAGCAGCGCCTGGCGCAGGCCCTCGTCGAGCTTGCCGTTCTGTTGAGCCGCGCCCGATCCCAGGGCGACTCCGCGCGCCAGGCGAGCCGGCGTATTCTCTCGGTAACCGAAGAGGAGCTGCAGCGCGTCATACTGGATATCCACGACGGCCCGGTGCAGAAGCTCTTCGCTGCGTCCTCGCAGGTTACGTTGATGCAGAGCCGCCTCACTCACGTGCCCGAGCCGTTGCGGACCAGCCTCGAAACCGAGCTCGCGCGAATCGCCATGTTGTTGGAGACGTCGCTCAACGAGATCAAAACGAGCGTTGGCACGATGCGCCCGCCTGAGTTTCGCCGCCGGCCGCTGGTATCCGTCCTCCAGGGCCTCATTATGCAGCACGAGGCCATGACGGGGATGCGCGTCGAGCTGACGGTGCGTAACGAGATACCGCCCGTCAGCCCACCCGTGAAGATTGCGATGTATCGCATCCTGCAGGAAGCGCTCTCGAACGCCTACCGCCACGCCGGCGTCGACCAGCTAGACGTGAGCCTGGCGTGCGAGGAGGGCTGGGTCACCCTGGATATCCAGGATAGCGGCCGGGGCTTCGAGCCGCCACCCCTCGAAGGGCCGTCGGCGACGGAGCGAGAAGAGCATATTGGCTTGCGAGGGATGCGCGAGCGCGCGCAGCTTGTCGGGGGCTATCTGCGCCTGACGAGCTATCCTGGGCAGGGAACACATATTCAGGTGAAAGCGCCGAGCGATGTCTGACAAGAACGCTTCTGAGCCTCCAATCCGAGTCATTCTCGCGGATGACCACGCGCTCGTGCTCGAGGGTCTGCGCGGGCTGCTTCAGAATGAGCCCGACATTCAGATTGTCACGACCGTGTCCGACGGCGAGAGTCTAATGGAGGCAGTGCGCCGCCTCCGGCCCGACCTTGTCATCATGGACCTGCAAATGCCCCTCAAGGGCGGGCTGAGCTGTCTCGAGGAGATTCGCCGCGAGAATCTACCGGTCAAGGTGCTCGTGCTGACGGCATTTGGCGACGGCGAATCGCTGCAGTTGGCGTGGGAGCGGGAAGCCGATGGCTTCGCCCTTAAGACCGACCCGCCGCGGCAGACCGTCGCCGCAATTCGCAACGTCGCCCATGGCCACGTCGTGTTCCCGAGGGGGGCTCTTCGCGCCCGCCCGCAGCCCGACCCGCAGGCGAACCCGCTATCAAGCCTATCGGATCGTGAGCGTGAATTTCTCGCCCTCGTCGCCGAGGGGCTTACGAACGCTCAGATCGCCGAGCGCCTGTCGGTGACCGAGCACACCGTCAAATTCCACCTCCAGAACATCTTTCAGAAACTCGGCGCGGCCAATCGAACCGAGGCCGCTCGCCTCTACCACCAATACAGTCGCCGCGTTTAGCGGCCCGAAACTTGCATGATTTGCGGCCAAGCGTTCGGGATGCGTGAGTCGCCAGACGAAAGAAAGCACTTCGTCGCCGACTCAAGTAGTTCAACTGTCGGCAGTGGAGGCTTCATGCGCTGGATGATGTTCGTCCTTCCCCTCGCGTTTGCCCTCTTGCTCTGGCCCGCCTCAGGAGCGAGCGCGGCCGAGCCGGAGAGTGCTTCTCAGTCGGGTGAGATGCCCTGCTACTCGCTGCGGTTAGCAGACATCAAGACCCAGACCTGGATTAGCTACACTTGTATAGAGACGCGCGGTGTGGTCCTGAGCGTGCGGTCCAACGACTACGACGGCCACCAGCAGGTGCACCTCCGCCTGCGCGACGGCGACAGCCAGTACTCGGCCTTCTGGCCGGCTGAGCAAGGCCCTCTGGTGGCTGGTCAGTGGGTGAAAGTGCGGGCTATGCTTGTGCCGCTGGTTCAGGACAACACGATCGTCGGCTGGGGATTACTCATCATTAACTGGGAGCCGACAGCGCCTGTTCTCCAAGACACACTTGAGAGCTAAGCCGGGAGGCTGCCCGGCGTTTTTCACATAAAACAATCGAAGTCTAGTAAGATTCCCGCGTGCGGACCATCTATTTTGTAGTGAGTGACGTATCCGTGATTTGACAAAACGGCTGACCTGTGCTGCGCTTTGAGGTGGCCTAGCTAGAATCCCGCCGACGATGTGCGTTCAGTTTCGGCGGGTCTTTTTTAAGCCGCTGACACTTTCCAGGCGCAGCCATTTGTCTTGTCTTGGCAAATCAACCTCAACGCGGATCTCGCTCTTCTTGGGGTAAATCTCGGTCAGTTGCCGCCGCATCGGACCGCGCATCATCCATTATTCTTACACGTTTGTTTTGGATGCGGGCGCAAGGAGAGGGTACGTGGTAATGGACGTAGACGACATCCAAACTGCCGAAATGCCAACAGAAGGGGCCATTAGCCCACAATTGCAGGCCCTCATCGACCAGGGACGCCAGCAGGGCTACGTCACATATGATGACATCCTCGACCTGTTGCCAGAGGCAGAAGATAGTCTCGATCAGCTCGAAGAGCTGTACGTTCGTCTGCAAGAGCAGGGCGTGCAGGTGTTCGACGCCGACCTGGCCCTCGAAGAAGAGGAAGTCGAAGAGCCCGGCAAGATAATTGATTTCAGCGGCGTCGACGAAGATGATGCCGTTCGTCTCTACATGCTGGAGGTCGGGCGTGTTCCTCTTCTCTCCGGTGAGGAGGAAATCGAGCTGGCGCAGCAGATGGAGCGTGGCCTGGCCGCGCGCAAGCTGCTAGGTGACCGCGTGCACGCGCCGGATCGCCGCTTGCAGCTCGAGGCCGCCATGCGCGAGGGTGAGGCGGCGCGCCGCCACCTTGTGCAGGCCAATGCGCGTCTTGTCATGAGCATCGCCAAGAAATACCTCGGACAGGGTGTGCCATTTCTCGACCTTGTGCAAGAGGGGAACCTTGGGCTGATGAAGGCGGCCGAGAAGTTCGATTACCGCCGCGGCTTCAAGTTCTCGACGTACGCCACATGGTGGGTGCGCCAGTCGATCACCCGCGCATTGGCGGACCAGGGGCGGACGATCCGCGTCCCGGTTCATATGAACGACCGGATCCGCAAGGTGTATCGCGCTGCCCAGGACCTCGAGCAAGAGCTTGGCCGCCAGCCAACGCCTGAAGAAATCGCCTCCGTGGTGGACTTGCCGCCTCACAAGGTGCAGCGCGCCCTGAAGGTGTCGCGTCGCTCCCTGTCCCTTGAGAAGCCCGTGGGTGAGGAAGGCGACAGCGAGCTAGGCGAGTTCATCGAGGATGAGACCAGCCCCAGCCCCTCGGAGAACGCCGCGCAGCGGATGTTGCGCGAGCAGCTGGAGGACATGTTCATGTCCCTGTCGCCGCGCGAGGCGCGCATCCTGGAGATGCGCTTCGGTCTGCGGGACGGCCACAGCTACACGCTCAAGGAGACCGGCCAGAAGTTCGGTCTGACCCGTGAGCGCATTCGACAGATCGAACAGGAAGCGCTGGCGAAGCTGCGTCAGCCCAATCGATCATCCAAGCTGCGTGAGTATCTGCACTGATATATAGTTTTCGACAAGCGCAAGCCCGCCTGCATACTGCAAGGCGGGCTTGTTTCATTTTCGGCGTCTGGACGTTAGGTGGATGCGCTTCAACCCTCTGACCCATGTGCTGCGCTGTCCGCAAGGGCTGCCACCAGGCGGCGGCGCTGCGCGTCGGTGAGGCCGGGGAGCTGCTCGATGGGCGGGCCGGCGTAGGGGAGGCCGGCATATCGCCGTGGCAGAAGGCGATCCGCCAGCCCGGTCTTGCGGAGCATGTCGACATACTTTTGCCGGAAGACGACATAAAAGGCATGCCGGACGACGCTGTTGGTGACAGGCCGCGGCGCCGCCGCAGGCGGGAGGGCGCGCTCGGCGGCGAGCGCTGCTGGCTCCGTCGCGCGCAGAGCGTTTTCGAGCTGCATCTTCTCGTCGGCGGAGAGTACCGGCAGGTCGGCGATCGGCGGCCCGGCATAAACGAGGGCGCGGCTGGCCTGGGGGATGCCCATCCATCCCAAGCCCACCTGCTCAATCGTCTCCCAGTAGCGCTCGCCGAAGACCGTCGCGAAGGCGTCAATCATCTTCTGGTTGGTGACATTCGGCAGACGCAGCCACCATTTCAGCTCGTCGAGTGTACCGCCGAAACGGTCCAGGTCCACCGGCGTGCTCACGCCAGGTACCCTGCCGTCACCGCTATACTGCCAGATTACCCAGAGGCTCCAGCCGTTGGGAATGTACGGAAGTGGCGCCGAAGTGTAGTTGGCGACCCAGAGATAGTAGCTGGGCGTCCAGGCAGGCCAGCTGCCGGAAGCGTCGCGCACATAGGCATTCCAGAAGCCGGGGGATGTATATATTATTGGCCTGACCTTCAGCAGCGATTCGACCGCCACCAACATGCTCAGAATGCGATCGGCAAGCGCCGGACCGGTAATACCGTCGGTCACCTCAATATCCACCGCCGGCGGCAGGTCGCCTGGTCCCAGCGCGCCCACGGTCTGAGCGAAGACGGCCGCCTGTGCTTGCGGATCTTCCTGCGGCCGGAAAAAGTGATAGGCGCCGCGGGCCAGACCGGCGTCTTTCATGCCCGACCAGTTGGCCTCGAACGTGTGGTCCACGAACCCCGTTCCCTCACTGGCCTTGGCATAGGCGAAGGCAATCCCGCTGCCGGCGACTGTAGGCCAGTCGACACTGCCTTGATAGTTTGAGACATCGATACCCGGAGCCAGATCTGCTTCCACAGTCATCCATCCTCCATGAGGCTACCTTCAGCCGCGCATCTATCTCAGCCGCGCGGACTTTTAGCCTCATCTCGTTTCGTGCTATACTTTCAACGGTTTTTGGCCTTGAGATGATACGGATGAGTGCGACCCGGTTGCTTACTGTCAACGAAGCGTTGGCGCAAATTCTTGAGTTTTTCGCTCCCTTGCCATCCGAACGCGTGCCGCTTCTGGAGTCCCTTGACCTGGTACTGGCGGAAGACGTGCGCGCACCGCAAGACATCCCACCGTTCACGAATTCGGCGATGGATGGCTACGCGGTACAGAGTGCGGACCTGGCAGGGGCCAGCGCGACACAGCCACGTTCTCTGCGGGTGATCGGCCAGATCGCCGCAGGGGACGCGGCCTCTCTGTGCGTAACTCCTGGAACCGCCGTACGCATTATGACCGGCGCCCCGCTACCCGATGGGGCAGACGCTGTTGTGCGTTTCGAGGTGACCGAGCAGTCCGGCGATCGTGTTCTGGTGCGCGCGGCGGCAGAGATAGGCGAGAACGTTCGCCCGGCCGGCGAGGATGTTCGCGCGGGCGAGGTCGCCATTGCGAGTGGCACTGTCATCCGCCCGCACGTTATCGGACTACTGGCATCCCTTGGCTGTAGCGAGGTCGTCTGCCACCGTCGCCCCCGGGTGGCTGTCCTGGCTACCGGCGACGAGCTGGTGCCGCTTGGTGAGCCCCTTCATCCGGGGCAGATCCGAAACAGTAACGAGTACACCCTGGCTGCGTTGGTACAGGAAGCGGGCGGCATACCGGTGTGCCTGGGAATTGCGCGCGACAACGCGGCCCATCTCAAGGCGAAGCTGGCCGAAGGTCTGGCCCAGAACGTTGATCTGTTCCTGACGTCGGCCGGCGTCTCCATCGGAGACTACGATATTGTCAAAGACGTCCTGGCCGAAGAAGGTGTCATACATTTCTGGCAGGTGGCGATCAAGCCCGGCAAGCCACTTGCCTTCGGCCTTATGCGCGGTGTGCCACTCATCGGGCTGCCCGGGAATCCGGTAGCGACCGCGATCGCGTTCGAGGCGTTTGCGCGGCCGGGCATTCTGACGATGTTGGGGCGCCCTCGCCCCTACCGCGTAGAATTGCCCGCTATCCTCGACGAGGATGTGTACAATAGCGGGCGCCGACACTACATGCGCGCCTGGGTGCGCCGCGTCGGTGACCGGTTCCACGTCGCGACGCGCGGCTCCGGAGTGAGCACGCAAGGGTCCGGGATCCAGTCATCCCTTGTGTGGGCCAACTGCTTGCTCATTGTCCCTGAGGACGTGACCCACCTGCCGGCCGGCTCAACGGTCGAGGTGCAGCTTACAGTTGACGCTCTCGAAGCCTGACGCGGAACTTCAGTCAGCTTCACAACGTTACTATCTCGACGCCTATTTTTCATGCAGAGGTGGAGGAACCTTGGCCAAACAGAACTCGTCTCGTTCGAATCAGAAGGGGAGCACCAAACCCGCCCAGCCGGCGCCGGCCCAGCCGGCGACTTCTACGACCGCCCCGGCTAAGACGACCGCGCCGGCCCCAAGCGCGAAGAAAACAGGGCCGCGGTCGCCGCGAGGTGCGCCGCCGCCCAAGCAGCGCATCTCTCCTGTAACGATTGGCGCCGTGATTGTGCTGGCCGCTGCCGTTGTTGCGTTTCTTGTCTTCTGGAACCAACAGCGCAACGCGACGCCGGCTCTCGCGCCCGTTCCCGTGGCGACAGGCGTCGTCAAAGACGCTGACAAGTACACGGTCGGACTCGGCGTAACGCCAGAGGGTTATCCCTACAAGGGGAATCCGAACGCTAAGGTTACCGTCGAAGATTTCTCCGACTATCAGTGCCCCTTCTGCGCTGCCTTTGCCACAGGGTTAGAGCCAAGGATCGACGACGAGTTCGTGAAAACCGGGCGCATCAAGTTCGTCTTCCGCAATTTCCAGTTCCTGGACCGCAATTCGGACGGCACGCCGAACCTGGACGGCGAATCGCACCGCGCGGCGCTCGCGGCGCAGTGCGCGCTCGACCAGGGAGCCTTCTGGGCCTACCACGACATTCTCTACAAGAACCAGGGCAAGGTCGAGAACGGCGGCACATTCTCCGACGAGAGGCTCCAGAACTTCGCGGCTCAGCTTGGCCTCAACATGGACACCTTCAAGTCGTGCATGAAGAGCAACGCGAACTCAGTGAATGCCCTCATCAACCGCAGCATGAACGAGGCCCCGGCGAAAGAAGTGCAGGGAACGCCGACTTTCTTCATCAATGGCCGCAAGGTTGAAAGCCCGGACTACGACAGCATTAAGGCAGCTATCGAGCTAGCGGAGCGTAACCCGTGAAATTTCCCATAGTTCATCTCAGGAGATTGGCCGCAGCGGCATCGAGCCTGGTCGTGGCCTTGCTGGTGCTGGGCGCGTGCGCGCCCCAAGGCGCAGCGCCGTCGCAGGTCGCGTCTGCCCCTACCGGCGCGCCCTCCTCGCCGACGGCCACCGCCCTAGCGCCGACAGCGGCGGTGCCGGCCGCAGGTGCGACTGGCGCTGCGGGGACGCCGGCGCCGAGGGCCACGCTTGTGCAGCCATCGGAGCTGCCGTCGAAAGGGTCAAAGGACGCGCCGGTCACGATTATCGAGTTCTCCGACTTCCAATGACCGTTCTGCCAGCGCTTTGCGCTTGAGACGGCCCGTGCGGTCGAAAAGGACTACGTTGATACTGGTAAAGCCCGTCTGATCTACATTGACTTCGCGTTTCTGGGGCAAGAGTCGGTGGACGCTTCCCTCGCCGCGCACTGCGCCGGCGACCAGAACAAGTTCTGGGAGTATCACGACTTGCTGTTCGCCGCCCGAACGGGCGAGAACGTGGGCGACTTCAAGCGCGAGAATCTCGACAAGTTCGCCAAGCAGCTCAACCTGAACATGGATCAGTTCAAGCAGTGCGTCGATTCGAAGAAGTATGCCGATTTCCTGACAGCGGAGAAGCAAGAGGGACAGCGCAACGGTGTTTCGTCGACGCCGACGATCTTCGTCAACGGAAAGCCCAACGCCGGTTTCCTCCCGTACGAAAGCCAGAAGTCGGATGCAAGCCTAACGATTGCTGCCGGGGCGACCATCACCGGCACCGATCAGCTCAAGCCGAGTGCGCAGGTATGCATTACAGGCCAGACGGACTCGCAGCGTCGAGTCACCCAGGCCACCGTCTCGGCTCCACCTGGTACCTCCGACGCGCTGTGCGGCGTCATCAAGGACTTTACGCCGGCGACGACGGACAAGGCAGGCACCCTGTCCATGACGTATGAGGAGCCAGGGATGAAGCAGCTGATCGAGGATGAGTTGAAGAAGGCCAAATGAGTACCAATGATGCTGTAGAGACGCAGGCAGCCGCGCCCCGAACCCTACCACTCGGGCTATCCGGCCTGGAGTGGGCAATCGCCATTCTGGCCGGCCTGGGTGCGCTCGATGCGCTGTACCTGACCTGGGTCAAGTTGGCCCACACCCAGGCCATCTGCGCCGGGTTGGGCGATTGCGAGCGTGTTCAGACCAGCCCGTATTCCCAGTTGTTCGGCATTCCCGTTGCGATCCTGGGCCTCGGCGCGTACCTTGTGATCCTGGCCGTTGTGCTGTGGGGCAATCGCTTGCCCGAGACGATCGCGGTCTATAACCCGCTGATCGTCTTTGGTGTCGCGCTCGTCGGCGTGCTGTTCTCGGCGTATCTGACGTACCTCGAGCTTTTCGTCATCGAAGCCATCTGCCCCTACTGCGTCGTCTCGGCGGTGCTGATTACCCTCATCTGGCTGCTATCGATCTGGAATCTGGTGCGCGCCTCCCGCGCCCAGTAACCGAGTGCTTGACGTCGCCCTGTACTCGCCAAGAGTGCAGGGCGGCTTTTATCACCCGCGGAAGAATCGCCATGCCCCAATACCCGCCCGCTGCCAAGCTGCCCCCCGGTTTCGAGATTCGCCGCCTTTCACGCACCGAGGAGTATCACGAGGCTGAAGAACTCCAGTGTGCAGCGTGGGGCATCATCGACCGGGTTGACGTGACTCCCAGCCACGTGATGGTCACGGCCCAGAAGAACGGCGGTGTTGTGATGGGGGCTTTCGCGCCGGATGGCACGATGGCCGGCTTCGTGTGGGGATTCCTGGGCACCGGACCGGATGGCAAGCTCAAGCATGTCTCTCACCAGATGGGCGTCCTGCCGCAGTATCGCGGCATGCACCTGGGGTACTTGCTCAAGCGTGCGCAGCGGGGAGAGATTCGCCGCCAGGGCCTAGACTTGATGACGTGGACGTATGATCCTCTCGAAACCATCAACGCGACGTTGAATCTGACCTGGCTTGGCGCTGTATGCAGCACGTTCATGCGCAATGTCTACGGTGAGATCCGCGACGAGCTAAACAAGGGCCTGCCCTCGGATCGTTTCCAGGTCGACTGGTGGGTGCGCTCGCGCTGGGTCCACGAGCGCCTGGCTTTGGCGCACCCGTGGGATTTCGCCGAAACCGTGCAGGCACTGCCGATCGTTAACCCGGCGCAGCCGAGCTTAGGCGGTCCGGCCGCTCCAGGCACGCTGGACGTGTCCGTCGAAGCGCCCGAGATTCTCATCCAGGTTCCGTATAACTTCCAGTCGGTGAAGTCAGCCGACCTGGATCTGGCTCGCGCCTGGCGCCTCCACACCCGCGAGGCCTTCGAGCACTTCTTCGCCCGTGATTACTCGGCCGTCGCTATGCTGCGTGGTGAGACGGCCGATGGCAAGGCCGCATTCTACCGTCTACGGCGGTCGGCGAGGATTATGGCGGATGAGTTCGATGCTGTAACCGACGCTGACCCCTGGCTGGTGCCGGAGCATGCGCAAAGCTCAGGCCCACCGGCGGTTCGCGAAGCCCTCGCCGAGTTTGTTCAGCAGTACAACGCGGGATACTTCTGGCAGGCGCATGAGACGTTGGAGCCGGCGTGGAGCACGGCCGAGGGGCACGACAAGCTCTTTCTCCAGGCGCTTATCCGCGCGGCGGCAGCCTTCCAGAAGCTGCTCGCGCATGATAACCCGCGCGGGGCGGCGCGCCACCTGGCCTGGGTTGTCGAAACGCTCTCGCCCTTTGGGGCGTCATACATGGGCGTCGACGTGGCATCCCTCGTTCCGTCACTCCAACGCGCCGGCGAAGCCGCCTCATCCCTCGCATATGCGGCGACGTTCGATAGTACGCTGATTCCACGCATCGAGCTTGCCGAGTGACAAGCGCTACCGCCGTCAGTCCCAATCTTCATGAATAGGAGCACTGCCATGCGCATCGACCGCGTCGAGCTATACCAGATCACCATGCCCCTTATTGCGCCGTTTGAGACGAGCGGGTGGGTCAAGACCCACGAGGAACGCATTCTCGTCGCCCTCTACAGCGACGGGGTCGTTGGATGGGGGGAATTCCCAGGCGACGGTCCGTGGTACTCGTACGAGACGCCGGAAGTCTCGTGGATCATCATCGAGCAGTATCTCATCCCGATGCTTCTGGGCCGTCCCGTCGCGGCGACGACCATGCAGTACCCGCCGCTTGAGCACCCCCGCGACGTGCGGACGCGTTTCGCGCCGGTGCGCGGCTACCCGTTCGCCAAGCACGCGGTCGAGTCGGCCGTCTGGGATCTCTGGGCGAAGCAGCAGGGGATTAGCCTGTCGCAGGCGCTCGGCGGCACGCGGGACCGGGTGCAGGTCGGCGTTAGCGTAGGCATCCAGCCGTCGATCCCGGCGCTGGTGGACCGCGTCGGCGCGTACCTGGCCGACGGCTACGCGCGCATCAAGATCAAGATCAAGCCGGGCTATGACCTCGGCGCGGTCGAGGCGCTGCGAGCGGTGTACCCGCACATCCTGTTGCAGGTGGACGCTAACTCCGCCTATCACCTGGACGATGCGCCGATTTTCGTAGCGATGGACGGGTATGATTTGCTGCTTATCGAGCAACCGTTGGAGTACGACGACATCCCCGACCACGCCAAGCTTCAGGCGCAGCTCAAGACCCCAATCTGCCTCGACGAGAGCATCCATACGACGGCCAATGCGCGCTGGGCGCTCGAAGGCGGGAGCTGCCGTATCATCAACATCAAGCCGGCGCGCCTCGGCGGTTTCACGGAGTCGATCGACGTGCACGATCTCTGCGCGCAGCACAACGCGCCGGTGTGGTGCGGCGGCATGTTGGAGACGGGCATCGGGCGCGCGGGCAACGTTGCCCTGGCGAGTCTCCCCAACTTCCGGCTGCCGGGGGACATATCGGCGTCGCGGCGTTACTATGCCGAGGACATCGTCAAGCCGGAATTCGTTCTCAACTCGGACAGCACGCTGTCCGTGCCACAGGGCCCGGGTATCGGCGTCGAAGTGTGCATGGATCGCATCCTAGCGCGCATGAGCCGCACGACCAGTATCGACAATTCGGGAAGTTTCTAGGGGAAGCCGTATCCTTTTCGTGTCTTTCTCGTTAACATAGTCGAACGGGCGCGCCATTATCACTTCATTCTTGCCGCGTACTCGCTTCACCTCGCCTGGTCCGCGAAGGGGGGTCGGGCCAGGCGAGCCTTACATTCCGCAGGCTTCACCTTAAAATGCGGTGAACTGAGCGAATATTCCACTAGATTCGGGGCCATACCCATAACGGCGTATGGCCCTTCTTCGTCTTTTAAGTTAGGACGGCAATATCCGCCGCCTGCGTTCATGCTTGCCTGGCTCCACGATTGAGAAAAATGCTCGGTTAGGAAATGGAGCCTGGGAGGCTTCAGCGACGACTGCAGCATCGAGACTGAATCAGTGGGTCGGCTGCGTCACTCTTCGCCGCTTTCCAATGGAAAGGAGTGCTGTATGCGACGAATCCCCAAGACACCCAAGATCTGGGCAGCGCTAGCCGTTGCTCTCATCCTCATGGCCTGGGTATCGTTGGCTCTGGCTTATGATAGTCAGGGTACCACTACACCCCGTCCGGGCGACGGTATGCCCTCAAGCTCACAGATAGTATCCGGACAGGTGATTGTACGCTTCAAGACTGGGACGACAAAGAGCAGTGTTGAGAAGCTGACGAGCGACAATGGGTTCAAAGTCCTGTCCAACGTCGATGCTCTGAACCTGTTTGTGCTAGGTGTCCCCGATGGCGCTGAGAAGGACGCCGTTGACAAGCTTCGCGGAGACGCGAGCGTGGCATACGCCGAAGTCAACTCTGTCCAGGCTGAGAATGTCCCGGCGCCGCGCGCGGGACGTCCTGAGTCGGTTCCCAGCGCGCCGAGTGCGAGCTTCAACGACCCCTACTTTGGCTATCAATGGAACCTCCGCGACGTCCAGGCGCCGGCGGCCCTGGCGAATGTCAAGGGCAGCGGCGTTACGGTCGCCGTCATCGGCTCGGGCGTCGCGCTCGACAACCCCGAACTCACCGATCGCCTCGTGGCGGGGTACGACTTCATCAACAACACAACCACGCCGTGGGATGATCACGGGTTCGGTACCTTCGATGCCGGCCTGATTGCTGCCACGGCCAACAACAACGTTGGTATTGTCGGTGTCGCGCCCGAAGTGCATCTCATGCCCATCAAGGCGCTGCGGCGCAATGGCAACTATCTCGAGATTACACCGGCCGATGTGGTCAAGGCCGTGACATTCGCGCTGGACAACGGCGCCAACGTCATCCACATCGAAGCGGCCTGGGATGCTCCGTCCCAGGCGGTTGCCGACGTCATGGCCCTGGCCCGCAGCCGTGGCGCCGTCGTCGTTGCCCCCGCTCACCGCGCTTACCCGGCCTCCTATGATGGCGTCGTCGGCGTGAGCGCCCTTAACCAGGACGACAGCCATCCGGATTGGACCGGCAGCGGGTCCTGGGTGAAGCTGAGCGCACCTGGCGCGTCCGGCATGATTAGCACCTGGCCCATGCCGGGCAGCTGTCCCATTGCCACATGTCCGTATTACGGCGATGGGCAGACGCCGTTTGCCTCCGCGCACGTCGCGGGCGTTGCCGCGCTTGTCAAAGCCGCGCACCCTGATTGGTCACCCGACCAGGTTGTCTCGGCCCTGACCAGCACCGCAACCCACCTGGGTGACGGAACGGGCTGGAACGCCAGCTACGGCTACGGCAAGGTCAACGCGGCCGCTGCCCTGGGCGTCAGCGCTCCGGACCCGACCGCCACGCCTACGCCTACCGATGTTGCGCCCAACCCGCAGCCCACGACTGCCACGACGACCTGCCAGGATCCGGCCGGCAACAAGATTGAGGGCTGTGTCGGCAGCAACAGTGGCCGTCTCTATGTCATGACGTACGTTGATGTTAACAACAACGCCATCTCGGATAGCACCGACCAGGGGCTGCCCGGCGTTCTGGTGGAGTTAAAGGACCTCAACGGCAACGTCGTCGCCAGCCAGATCTCCCAGCTCGGGACGAACTGGTACGAGGCTTGGGTCGTCTTCCTCGGCATCGACTCGAGCAAGTCGTACCTGGTCCAGGTCACGCCGCCGCCAGGCTTCATCGTGCGGCCCGGCTATCCGAACCCGGTGCTCATCGACTCGTCTCGCTTTGCCTGGTGCTGTACTGTTGTGCAGCAGATCCCCTTCCGGCCTGTGACACAGGTCTCTCCAACCCCGACCGCGACCGGCACGATCCTGACGCCAACCCGAACACCGACGACGACGACGACACCGTCTACCGCGACACCTACCGCGACGAAGACGCCGCTGCCGTCGCCGACCCCGACCTTGCCGTTCAACCGCCCCGGCGGCCGTGTCCAGATTCCGGCGATCAACTATCCGACTGTACCCGGCGAGACGATAGAGCCGTGGATATCGATACAAAACGTGGGGAAGAACCCGACGAAAGCTGTGCTCTTCCTCTGGGGTCCGTACTCCGGCTTCTGCGAGCCACAGGCGCCCGGACCCTTCAAGATTGAGTGCACCGGCTATCTCGCTCCCGGATCCTCATGGGAGTTCCGAGCGGCTCAGCTTCCCGTTCAGGCTGTCGGCGGCATCGCCTACTCGGTGCCGGTCGACCAGGCTGACGCCGCCTGTGCGGCCGCCGATGTCGCGCGCCGCAACAACAACTGGTGGGGCTGGGAGCAGCAGTGGAAGAATGGTCAGTGGAGCCAGGGCGAGCCACTGGCTGTCTCTGTAAACCGGCGCTTCACAAACACGGCGACGGGCCTGTCCTATGCGGACGCGTACACCGGCATTTCCGAGTACATGGAAGGCCAGCGTGACGTTCGCTTTGGCAGCTACACCTTCTACACGCCCATCAACTACGTGGACTACGGTGGCTGCAACACAACGCTCACCATCCAGAACTCGGGCGACGAGTGTACGTCGATCGAAATCTGGTACAAGGAGCAGGACAACTGTCTCCGCGCCCAGATTGACAGCATCCCGCAGTTAGCGCCGGGTGAGTCGGTGACGATCAAACCACCGTCAACCCTCGGGCCAGGCTGGATTGGCTCCGCCTGGATCCGGGCATCCCAACCGCTGGGCATCGTCGCTGATATTCGTTGCACCACCAACGGTGTCACGACACTGTCGACATACACTGGCATCCCGGCCGAGTACTACGACACGCTGAACCACATCTTCCAGCCCGGCTCTCTGTTCGCCTACGGGCCGCTGACCTACCGCGAGGAATACGGTTGGGACACGACGGTCCAGGTTCAGAACATGAGCTCGATCACCAACGCGAAGGTGAAGGTCTACTTCTTCGACATGTCGGGCGACATCATCCGCACGATGGTCGATTGGGTCTGCCCGCGCGGCTCCCAGACCTTCACGCTCTCCGCGATCAACAACTTGCCCGGCCGGTACGTCGGCTCGATTCGCGTCGAGTCGCAGGACTGGTGGTCGCCTGGCGATCCGCCGGTGGACGCGCCGTACATCAACGCGGTGGTCCAACTGCGCAACGCGTCGACGGGTGAGGCGACGGCTTACAATGCCCTGACCGGCGGCGCTCAGGCGCTGGCCATCCCGCTGGCCGTGAAGGGCGTGCGCCAGCCGTTCCAGCCACCCAATGTGGCCTGGACGAGCGAGATCTCGCTCCAGAACATCAACTTCCATCCTGGCGATACCAGTGTTCGGCTGGACTTCTATGACCAGAACGGCTACGTTACCTCGGTATGCCAGACGTTGGGCTCGATGGACGTGGACTACATCCGGCTGCAAGACATGGGCATCTTGCCCGACGGCTGGGACGGCTCCGTGGTGATCGTGGCGACGTGCTCCGACCAGGAGGGTGGCGCGCAGTTGGCTGCCGTCGCGGTCGAGCGCGGAACCTCGTCTACCAGCGGTCCCGTGCCCCAGGACCTGTTCAAGTCCTTCGAGGCGATCCCGTTCGACGCGGGCTGGTACAAGCCGCCGGTCGACACACTGGCTTGCCCCGGCTGCCAGCAGTCCGACTGCCCGAACGCCCAGGTCGTCTTCGTGCTGTGCGACAGCGACAGCTCGGTTTACCAGGGTGCGCCGATCACCGTCCGGAGCGCCGCGGGAACCATCGTTGCCAGCGGTTTTGTCGATAGCCAGGGTCGCTTCACTGCGCCGAGCATCAAGTCGGGTCAGACCTACACCATCGAGGTGAGTCCGGTCGACCGCCGCGTGCCATTCCCAGGCACAGGTGTGGATACCATCCAGATGGGCGGCTTCGTGAACACGGCGACCGTGCCGTGTCAGGCCTACGACGGCGCGACGACCGTGGTTAGCCTGGCGCCGCCCTCGGGCCAGGTCCAGGGCTACGTCACGGCAAACTGCAACATCCTGAACCCCATCGGCGGCCGCGTCGTGCAGCTCTGGCTGCCCCCGACCACGGCCAACCCGAGCGGGACGCTGATGGCCGAGCGCCTGACCAACACCGAGGGTTACTTCCTCTTCGGCAACGTCCCGCCGTGCGGCGTGTACGAGCTGAAGATGGTCGCCGGCAGCCGGGTGACGGTGGCGGACGGCATCCTTGCCGGAAGCGCCCTCGTTCAGTCCGGAACCAACGCAGGCAAGGCCCAATCCTACATCCTCAACGATGCGACGGGCGCCGTGTGCAGCGTGCTGCCCAACCCGTGACGTCCGCAGCATCCCGTCTCTGACGGTCTGTAAAAACCACAGCGCCTGCCCATGCGGCAGGCGCTGTGCGTTGTGAGAATGCGGGCAATCTCTTGACCGGACGGCCTACCTGTGGTAGAACAGGTCGAGACTTTTCCCATGAGGTCCAATGCAAGCACTCTATCTTGACGGAAGCCTGTCTTTGCGCGACTTGCCGCCGCCTGTGCCGCCACCCGGCGAGGCGCTCGTCCGGGTCACGCTCGCGGGCATCTGCAACACCGATATTGAGCTGGTACGTGGCTATATGGCCTATCGCGGCGTACCGGGTCACGAGTTCGTCGGGGTAGTCGAAGCCGCGCCTGATCCCGCGTGGGTGGGCTCGCGCGTCGTCGGGGAGATCAACGCTCACTGCGGCGAGTGCGAGACGTGCCGCGCCGGACGGCCCACCCATTGCCCGAATCGCACAACCCTGGGTATCGCCGGACGCGACGGCGCTTTCGCCGAGTACCTGACTCTGCCCTTGCGTAACCTGCACCGTGTCCCCGATAACGTGAGCGATGAGGAGGCTGTCTTCACGGAGCCGCTGGCGGCGGCGCTCGAAATCATGGAGCACATCCACGTGCGGCCGACCGATCGCGTTGTTGTGCTCGGGGACGGGAAGCTGGGGCTACTGGTAGCGCAGGCGCTCGCCTCGGCTGCGGACGTCACCGCCATCGGTCGTCACCAATCCAAGCTCGATATCCTGGCGCGGCGCGGAATCCGCATCAGTCTCGGCGGCGCGGACGTGGCGCTGGGCGCCGACGTTGTTGTCGAGGCGACCGGCAATGTGGACGGCTTCCGCTTGGCGCGGCGCCTGGTGCGCCCGCGCGGCACGCTTGTCCTCAAGAGCACATTCGCCGGCGATCTGGCCGCGCTCCTCGACGGCGACGGAATGAACTTTTTGAGCGCCCTTGTCGTCGACGAGATAGCTCTGATTGGCTCGCGCTGCGGGCCTTTCGCGCCCGCCCTGCGCCTGCTGGCGGAGGGCCGCGTCGACGTGTGTTCGCTGATTCACGCCCGCTATCCGCTCGGCGATGCCCTCGCGGCCTTCGACCACGCCCAGCGGCCTGGGGTCCTCAAAGTGCTCGTGAAACCGTGAGGAGGTAGGGTGACCGACCAACCCCTCGTCGAGTGTGTACCCAATTTCAGCGAAGGCCGCCGCGCCGACGTTGTCGAGCAGATTTTGGCGGCTATTCGCGCCGTGCCGGGCGTCGAGATACTCCGCAGCGAGATGGATGCGGACCACAATCGCTCCGTCGTCACTTTTGTCGGCCCACCCAAGGAAGTGGCAGACGCGGCAGTGCGCGCGGTGGCGACGGCCGCGCAACTCATCAACCTGGACGAGCACCGGGGACAGCATCCGCGCATTGGAGCGACGGACGTTTTGCCCTTCATTCCGCTGCGCGGCATCAGCATGCCTGAGTGCGTCGATCTGACGCGCAGTGTCGGCCGCCGCATCGGTGAGGAGCTGGGCATCCCCGTTTATTTCTATGAGGCCGCCGCGACACGCGCGGACCGCGTCAACCTGGCTGATGTGCGTCGCGGTGAATACGAGACCTTGCGGCGGGACATCAGCCTGCCGGAGCGCGAGCCGGATTTTGGCCCCGCCCGTGTCGGCCCGGCCGGCGCGACGGCTGTCGGGGCGCGGGCTTTGCTCGTTGCCTACAACATCTACCTGAACACCTCGGACGTTGAGATTGCCAAACGCATAGCCCGCGCGGTCAGGTTTTCCAGCGGCGGCTTGCGCTGCGTCAAGGCGCTAGGATTGCTCGTGGGCGGCCGCGCTCAGGTGAGCATGAACCTGACCGATGTCACCTGCACGCCGCTCCACCGCGCTTTCGAGATGGTGAGCAGTGAGGCGACGCGGTATGGGGTCTCGGTGACCGAATCCGAGATCGTTGGTCTGGCGCCGGAGGCGACGCTGCTCGACGCCGCCGAGCATTATCTGCGCCTCAACCACTTCGAGCGGGACCAGATCCTCGACCGTCGGCTCGCTGCGCTCGACCGCGCTTCACCGGCGGCGTTCGTCGACGCTATCGCCGAGGCCACCCCGACGCCGGCGGGCGGAAGCGTCGTCGCCCTGGCAGGCTCGCTGGCGGCGGCGCTTGCGGAGATGATGGCCGGACTGACGGTGGGGCGGAAGCGTTATGCCACCGTGGATCGTGAGATGCGCGAGGTCCTGGACGAGGCGCACCGGCTGCGCGTCGAGCTGATGCATCTGGTGAACGAGGACGCGGCGGCGTTTCGCGCAGTCATGTCAGCCTATCGCCTTCCTCGAACGACAGAAGTAGAGAGCGAAACGCGCGAGGGCGCTATCCAGCACAGCCTGGAAGTCGCCGCCGAAACCCAGCTTGCCGTGGCCGAGAAGGGCCTGGCAGCACTTCGCCTTCTGCGTAGCGCCGTCTCAATCGGGAATCCCAACGCGCGGCCAGATGCCGCGGTCGGGGCATTCATGGCGGAGGCCGCTGTGCGTGGCGCGGTGCTGAATGTCAGGGTGAATGCCCGAAGTGTGGCTGACCCGGCGCGAGCGCAGCAGCTGCGTGACGCGGTGGCTCCGGTGGAGAATGAAGCGCGGCGGCTGGCCGCGGAGATCGTACAGTTTGTGACTGAGAATAACGGCTAGGAGCCCCAATGTTTGTCAAGCACGGAATCACACTCGTCGTCGTCGTCGCCACGGTCCTTCTCGCCGCTTGCGCGGCGCCCGCACCACCCACCGTATCCACAGCGCCCACGCTCGCGCCCATGGCCGCTCCTGTCGCGTCCAGCGTGCCTACCGCCGCGCCGCCGCGTGTAACGGCCATCCCGTCCGTTGCGCCGTCCGTTGCGCCGACGGCCGCCAGGACGGCCGCACCGACCACCGTCTCGGCGGCGCCTTCCGCGCTACCCACGCTTTCCGCCGCGGCGAAGGCTGCCCTGCACTTCGACGGCCAGCAGGCGTTCAAGTATGCGCTGGACCAGTGCGCCATCGGGCCGCGCCCACCTGGGACGCCGGCCATTCAGAAGACGCGGGACTATATCATTCAGAATCTACAGGCCAATGGCTGGACGGTGGAGCAGCAGAAGTTCAACTATCGTGGCGTGGACGGCGTCAACATCATCGGGAAGCGTGGCACGGGTCCGATCACGATTATCGGAGCGCACTACGACACGCGGCCTGTGGCCGATCAGGACCCGGACCCGGCTAAGCAGAAGACGCCGATTATGGGGGGGAACGACGGCGCCAGCGGTGTAGCCGTGCTGCTAGAGCTGGCCCGCACCTGGCGCGAAACGCCGCCGCCGGGCGAGACATGGCTATCGTTCTTCGATCTAGAGGACAGCGGGGAACTGAATGGGTGGCCGTGGGGCGTCGGCTCGGACTACATGGCCGGTCACCTGACGACGCAGCCGAAGCAGATGATCTTGGTGGACATGGTCGGCGACTCCGACCAGCAGATCTACCTGGAGCGAACCTCGGACCAGAAGCTCCTGAGGAGCATCTTCGATGTCGCCCAGAGTCTCGGGTATGGTCAGTGGTTCATCCCGCAGCCCCGCCACGCCCTACTGGACGACCACACGCCGTTCCTGGAGCGCCATATCTCGGCCGTGGACATCATCGATTTCGACTACCCGTATCATCACACGGTGGCCGACGACTGCACGAAGATCGCCGCGGACAGCATGGAGCGCGTGGGGAGGACGCTGGAGCAGTTCATGAAGCAGGGCGGCTAGACCACGAGGCGAAACCTGATCCGGCCGAGGGCGATCGCGTCACCGGGGTTTACGGAGAGGGGACGCGTGACACGGACACCGTTGAGATACGTGCCGTTGCGACTATCCAGGTCTTCGAGCCACCACTGCCCATCGCGAAGAGAGAGAAGGCAGTGCTCGCCCGAGATGGCCCCGTCCGAGAGTACAATCGTGTTCGAAAGGTCGCGGCCAATCGCCGTGACCGGCAGAACATTGAACGTCTCGCCCGCGTGAAGCTGGCTGCCGCCCCCGTCTTCGACGACGAGGCGGGCGAGGGCGCGCCGCGGCTGCTCGACTCGCTGCGCCGTCGTGCGTAGATCGCGCCAGATGAGCCAGAAGACGGCGGCGATGAAAAGGTATAACAGAAGCAGGAGGGCTAACCGCAAGGCCAGTATGGCTGCGGCGGAAACGGCTTCTGGCACGCCTAGCGGCCTCCGAGCGGAGCGCCCGAGGGCAGCGTGGGGTCGTCGTTCGAGGGCGGGGCCGTCAGGCGGAAAGTCAGCCGCTCGCCGCCCAGCGTAATGATGTCACCATCGCGCAGCACAACTTCCTGCACAGGCTGTCCGTTGACGAGGGTGCCGTGGGTGCTGTTCAAGTCGCGCAAAACATAGCGGCTGTAGCGGTGCTCGACCTGGGCGTGATGGCGTGAAACGCCACTGCCTTCCAACACGAGGTCGTTGTCCAGGGCACGCCCCATGCTGAAGCGAGCGGAGCGCACGGGGATCTGCCGCTGACCATCGAACAACCATGCCGTCAGCGTTCCTGAGGCGGCTGCGGCCGAGCGGATGGCCGCGACCTGGAGCTCCTGGGTCATGTTGGCATTGCCCAGAGTAGCGCCTTGCGCATCGGTGAGCTGCGAGGACACGCGCATGTCGCCGGGACGTACGCCCGTTTCTTCCTCGAGGGTGACGTGCGGCCGGTCGACGAAGCTGAACTGGCGGCGATCGGCCACCTCGATCAGGTAGTTCCGCAATTCATCCTCCAGCGCGCTCTGGAAAGGCTTGAAGTCCTTGAGCGTCGCCGGGTTGAGATAGACCCGGTACCGATTCGGGACGAACACCTTGCCCGCGCCGACCGTCTGGTGCGCGTCCATTTCGCGCGCGAGCCGCTTGGCGATTTCGACAGGCTCCAGGCGGCCGCCGGCCCAGCGCGAGAATGATCCTTCCAGCAATTGCTCTGCGAACGCCTCGAATCTCTCCAGCCCCTTCATGCGCCGTGCCTCACAATTGAGCTACCCCTCACCCATGAGGGTAGTATACTCGGTCCGGCGGGTTTTGCCCAAGAGACGTGCGGCTAGATCTCGTCGGCACGCCGCCAGCGGTACACGAGCCAGCCGATGGCGGCCACCGCCACGACCAGGCTGATGAAGCAGACCGCCCCCATCGCGGCGAGCGCAACGAAGGCGGACATAGTACCAGCAATGGAGAATGGAGCGCCGGCCGTGGGCAAAGGCGCCTCCGGGGGCCGCGCCGGAGCGATGACCGTGACACCACCATCGGGCATCAAGCCAAGCTGTCCGTCTTTCATTTCCGGCGGCATGTCGGAGGCCGTATCGCTAAGGGCCACTATTGCGTATACCGGATGACGCGGCGCAACGGCCGAGGGAGTTGCGATGACTTTCGGCGTCTTCAGCTCGATTGTTCCGACATGGACGTGCGAGACGCCGTCTGGCCCAGGGCTGCCGATTCCGGAGTCATCCGGGATACTGACCTCGAACCTGCAGGTTGAGGCGTCGCACTGGGTCTCGCCGCGCCCGACCTCGTGGCTGTTTAGAAACACGACCACGAGCGTGTCCTTAGCAGGCTGGCCCGATTTATCGATGACATCGCCGTCGAGCACCACGACAGGGCTTTGAGCCGCAGCGACCTGGGCGACACAGGCAACAAGCGCAAGGGCTAATACGATCTTCCACAACTTTGACATGCTTCCTCCACTGTATCGTTCGCTGCGTCTATGGGAGCAAATATCTTCCAGGTATAAACGCTGTTGTGAGCTTCAGGTTACGGATTGAAGGCCGGTTCGTGGCCGTGAAGCATTTTCACATATCAAGGTGTCGGGCATAATTCTTGCTCAAGGGGGAAATCGGAAGCAGCGATTTCTTGTGGTGCTACGACAACACGATACGATCAGTTATGCTCAATGGTGAACACAGAAAGGATGGAGGGCCATGAAGTTCTCACGCGCAGTATTGGCTGTTCTTGCCTTGCTCATGCTCTTTGGGGCGGGGGCAATGGTTGTGTCTGCAGATCCTCCCACGCCAGAGGCGGCCAAGCCGCAAGTACAGCCCGCAGACCCGAATCAGAACGGTGACCAGTCGGAATACCAACCCGTCACCCCCAACGATACACCGCCGGCCCCCACGGCGACTCTGAGCATCACAGTTAAGTCGAGTAGCGGCGGCGCGCAAAGCACTTTCAACATTGGCGAGCTTCAGCAAATCTGCTACACGGTGCCATCGGCCGGTTACATCCGCATCATATCGACCACGCCGAATTATCCTCCGCGCCTTGTCATCCAGGGTTGGGACAATGGGACCGGCGGATGTTTCCTGGCGACTGTCGGCGCTCCGGCCGGCCAGCGCACCCTGACTATCCAGACACTTGACTACTGGGGCAACGTGACGGGCACAGCGAACACCACGTTCACTGTCAACCCGCCGGCGCCTCAGGCCAACGTCGTCGTGCGCGGCACGGTAACTGCCGTGGCGGCTAACCAGTTTACGGTCCATGTAACCACACTCGTGGCCGGCTGGCCGATTCCTGGCGGTTCGTACACCATCGTCACCGGCGGTACGCCGGGCACGTGTACCACGATCAACAACGGGCCGATTCAGCAGGGCAGCTACGTCGAGATCAAGGGCAACTACAGCAGCGGCGGCATCATCGTATGCGGCGTGCCGGGCAGCTATGTCACGGTCTTCCCGAACGTGACTAACACCTCCCAGGTGTACGTCAATCGCGGCTGCGGCTCGGCCTACGGCGTCGGCGCTCCGATCTACATCTACATGCAGATCACGCAGCCCGGGCAGTACAGCCTGACCAACCAGGGCCCCAACACCGGCAACAACGAGCTGGTCATGTGGCAGGGCTACCTCACGCCGGGCCTCTGGGTGATTGTCGGCCAGGTCGGACTGCCGACGGGCAACCGTACTCTTCGGCTGCGCACCGGTCTCGGCACCGGCGGGACAGTGCTGAGCACCTGCGGCTACAGCTCGCAAACGGGCATCGCCGCGACCCCGCAGGGCAAGGCTCCGGCGGATGCAGATGAGGCGCCATCGGCTACCTCCGGTAAGAGTGAGGCCAACAAGCGCCCCAATGCCAAGCCGCTGGAGGCGAAGGGCCAGACCTGGTAAGTGGGCAGCACCCGCTGAGCTAATCGGCGGTGGATGACTGAGGGAAATAGGGACGTTGGCGTAGTAGAATCGCGCCAACGTCCCGCGTCTATAAAGTCATGGCACGCTCACTCATGGACACGAGCCCGAAAGAGGCTCAAAGGCCGGGGGGCCAATGACTCAATCGCAAGATAGCAGCCGGACTTCAGAAACAGTGACGCATGGGCAGCCGCCCTCTCAGACCGGTGTAGAGCACACCCATGATCATGATCACAGCCACGAGCATGACCACGATGCCCATGAGCATGACCACGACCACGACCACGGCCATGACCACGGCCACGAGCATGACACGGGCCTGGTCGGTCGCCTGCGGGAAGCGATACCCTTTCTTCACGGCCACTCGCACGGCGAAGTCGCCGTCGACCAGGCTCTCGAAGGCAGTGCACGCGGCATCTGGGCGCTGAAAGTGTCCCTGGCAATCCTCGGGGCGACGGCCCTTTTCCAGCTTGTGATCGCCCTGATAAGTGGCAGCGTCGGTCTGCTTGCCGACACGATCCACAATATCGCCGATGCGCTCACCGCCCTGCCGCTATGGGTTGCCTTCGTCATCGGCCGCCGCCCGGCGAATCGCCGCTACACCTACGGCTATGGGCGCGCCGAGGACCTGGCGGGCGTCTTGATCGTCCTCATCATCTTCATCAGCGCGGCTGTCGCGGCGTACGAGACGATTCAGAAGCTCCTGCACCCCGAGCCGCTCACGTCGGTCGGCTGGGTCATGGTCGCGGCGATCGTAGGCTTTATCGGCAACGAAGCCGTGGCTGTGTTGCGCATTCGCGTCGGCAAGGAGATTGGCTCGGCGGCCCTCGTCGCCGACGGTGAGCACGCGCGCATCGATGGCCTGACGTCCCTCGCCGTGCTCATCGGTGCGGTCGGCAGCTTCCTCGGCTTCCCGCTGGCCGACCCCCTGGTTGGTCTGGGCATTACTGTGGCAATTCTCTTCATCGCGCGGGACGCGGCGCTGGTCATGTGGGGGCGCTTGATGGATGCCGTGGATCCGTCGCTGGTGGACGCCGTGGAGCGGGTGGCTGCGGTGACGCCGGGAGTAGAAGACGTCCACGACGTTCGCATCCGCTGGATCGGCCACAGGCTATACGCCGAGCTGCACATTACGGTGGACGAGGACCTCTCGACGCGCCAGGGGCACGCCATCGCCGAGACCGTGCGCCACGAGCTCCTGCACGACCAGCCGCGGCTGAGTGTCGTCAATGTGCATGTCGACCCATGCGGCCATAGTGGCGGCGATCCACACGACATAACAGCGCATCACGCCGTGGCGCGCATGTCATAGAAAAGACGCGGGGCATTCGGACCGCGCTGCGCGATGTTCTCGCGGCAGAGGTCCGATGCCCCGCGTCTGCTCAAGCCGATTCCGAGTCGGTTACTGTGGCTTCACGTAGGCCGTGATATGGAAGCTCGCGGAGGGGCGGAGCGGATCGTTCGTAGCGACCTTGACCTCGCGTGTCACGCGTGTACCGGCGATTTGCTCCGTTGTCGGATCGAAAGTGATCTTCACGGTTGTCTGGCCACCAGCCGGGACAGTGTTGTCGCTGACTAGCGCCGCAGTACAGCCGCACGTGCTCTTCACGCTGGCAATCTCCAGCGGCTTACTCCCGTCGTTCTTGAGCACAAAGGTCTTTTCGACTTTCTCGGTCGGGGAGATCTCGCCGAAATCGTAAACATACTTCGAAGCTACAAGCTCGGGCAGCGCGAGACGCGGCGCATCCCCCGCCGGCCTGTCGGCGAGACTAATCGGCTGGAGGGCTGGCGGGACGGGAATGGGCGGATCACTGGGGTTGCCGCCGAGCTGATACGGCCCCTTGTTGGAGGGTGCGGCAGGATTTGCGCCGGCCGACGGGGCGGCAGAATTGGCCCCAGGCGCTGCCGCCGCTGGGTTCTGACCACTCACAACGGCGCTCTGGCTCGCCGATCCCCCCTGGCTCGCTGTCGTCGTGCCGCCACCGGCTGCAATGCGCCCAACGGCGAAGGCAAGCGCGAAAATCACGATTGCTGCCAGTATGCCGCCGGCGATGAGCAGGACGCGCATGTCGAGCCGAATCTGAACGTTGTCATTGTTCGGCGTACGCCTTTGACTCACTCGTGCCTCTCCTCTCTTACACGTCGTAAGACCTGCGATTTCAAGAGAATAAACGCTGAGAAGTCCTGGAAGATACGGCTGCCCAGGGACACGCGCCAACTCCGCGCCGCCGTGGGATTGAGGCGACAATCGCGGTATCGCTGCGTATCTTTTCGGGGCGCTTCACGTTAATCATTCTAACGGCGCATACAGCTCCGTTTGAACGCCGCCGTTTATGCAGTCAGGGAGCAACAAGCCTGTGGTGAAGCGAGCGATTCAGAATTTCAAGCTTGACCAGCGAGGCCTGGCCCGGGTGCTTGGTGAGCTGGAGGCGCGCATCGTCGAGGCCGTGTGGGACATTGGCCCCTCCACGGTGCAGGACGTGTGCGACCGGCTCGGCAAGGACCAGAACTACAAGACCGTCATGACGGTGATGAACCGCCTGGTGGAGAAGCGCATCCTCCTACGCCGCAGGGAGTCGCGCGCCTTTGTGTACGAGGCAGCCGCCTCAAGAGATGACTTCATGCAGGATGTCTCGCGCTACGTGGTCGAGGGGCTATTGCAGGACTTCGGTCCGGCAGCCATGGCTCAGTTCCTTGCCGCGATGGACGCCTCGCCAGAGAGCCTGGCAGCGTTGCAGCGCCTCATCGAGTCTGGACGCCACACGGAGGAGTAAGCGTGATCGAGATACACTGGCGCGGCGGCCGGCCGGGCGCGGACGGGCCATTCTATGCTCTTGTCATCCTCGCCCTGGGTTTGTTGGCGGGGTTGGCGGGTTTCATCGTGCGGTATGCGCCGTCGGTCGTCGAGAAGGCCACGGACGCGTGCATGACGGTGGCTGAAGGTGCGGCAACAACGGGCACAGCCTTGCTTGTTCCCTGGTCGGTGACCAGTATCATGGTCGGCTTCGCCGTCGTCACGATCATCTGGCAGCTCGTCGCAACCCGACTCATGATGCGCCGTCTCCTGCAAAACGCCCTGCCCGTTCCCGATGGCCTCGCCGCCGCGGCGCATAGCGCGGCGCTGGAGGCGGTGGATTTCGTTGAGGACGACCGAACGTTCGCTTTCTGCTACGGTGTCATCAGGCCCAGAATATGTGTTTCCTCGGCCCTGGTCGAAATCCTGACGCCGGTCGAGCTCGAAGCGGTACTTCTCCACGAGCGGCACCACCTAGTCAGCCGCGACCCCTTGAAGGTCTTGATCAGCCGCGCCCTCGGAATGGGCCTGTTCTTCCTGCCCGCCGCCCGCGACCTTCGCGACCGCTATCTTGTCGGCAAGGAGATTGCCGCCGATGCGAGCGCCGCGGAGAGTGTTCGGAGCGAGCTGCCCCTCGCTGGCGCTCTCCTGAAATTGCTCTCCCAGGGCGACCAGGGACTTCCGTCCACGGTTGCCGCCATCGGCGCGTTCAACGTCACGGAGGAGCGCATCCAACGCATCCTCAAGGGCGGGGCCGGCGGTCGCGCCTACCTCGATCAGCGCCGTCTCCTGGCGAGCGCGCTCGTAGTAGTGGTCATCTTCGCCGCGAGCTACTTGCCGCTGGCGATGAGCACCGCGAATGCCATGCCGGGTGAGTGCTCCCAGATAAGCATGGCATCCGATTTCACTGGAAACACGCGCTGAAGCCGTATCTGGCGGCCTCTCAGCGCGTTATCTAAGCTGGTTAGTCTTACATAGCGTAAGAGACACGCACACGACGGAGTTCGTAATGGTCAAACGACTCATGCTGGGTCTCGCTCTACTAGGAGCTGTGACTCTGAGCGCATGCACCCAATCACCCGCGACCGCGCCCGCCCCCGTGGCGCCGCCCGCCGCGGCGAGCGATAGCGGCAGTAACGCTGTCCAAAGTGCTCCTGCCGCCGGCCAGCCCTCGTCGGCTCAGCCCGCTGCGCCGTCTAGCGGAACGATCACTGCGGAAGAAGCAGTGCGCGGGCAGGTCATTGCACCGCCGAAGAACCCCAGTACCGGACTGAATGGTGAGATTCGGCCCACGACGGTCCCCGATGCTGTCGTACCGCTCGGGCCTGCCACCACGTCGAAGGACCGCGTGCTCTACGCGCGTGGCGGCAATCTGTGGGTGGCTTCGGCCGACGGCAAGGAGCATCGCAAGCTCCTTCCCGATGACGCTCCCGCTATCTGGTCGCCGCCGAAGGACCCGGGCCGCGTCTGGATCTCACCGTCGAACCGTCAGATCATGTATATCGCGTCGCCGTCGGGCAGCATGGTCGTTGTGGACATCGACGGCAAGAATCTGCGGCAGGTGCTGGATAACGCGACACCGAAGCAGAACAGCATTGATGATCGCGAACGGCAGAAGGTGGAGCGCAAGCTGATCGACCAGGAAGTCGCGTGGAGCCCAGACGAGAGCAAGGTGGCGTTTGTCGGTGCTCCGAACGGGCAGGTCGACCTCTACATGCTCGATCTGCAGACGGGCAAGACCACCCAAGTCACCAACGATGTGTTCCAGGAGGATCTCCTCACATGGTCGCCCAAGGGAGACGCGCTGTTCTTCAAGGGCCGCGACGACCCGAACGGCCAGGAGAAGGCATTTGTACTGCGCGGCTCGCAAGTGACCGAGATCCCATCTGACAAGATCGCCGGGACAGTCGGGGAGCGCGTACTGGGTGGCGTCCTCGCGCCCGGCTGGTATGACAACGACCGCGTTTTCTTCTACCCGACCAGCGCCAATCTCACATCCCTGGGCCTGTGGATGTATGACCTGCGGGATGGTAGCCTGACGCCGCTTGTCAAGGACGTGATGACGACCCCCATCTACGACAAAACCAACCGGCGTTGGGCGTACGTCGGCGGCGACGCGAAGACCACGCTTTTCGTCCTAGACGGCCCTGGCGCGCAGCCGAAGGCGGTCGTCCAGGAGAAGGCCGAAGCGCCGATATGGACGCCTAACGGCAAGCAGATCGTCTACTCGTCCGACAACGGACAGATGTACGATATCCATGTCGTCAACGTAGACGGCTCGAACGACAAGGCTCTGGCCCTGAACGTCAACCTGATCGCTGATAACCCGGCGAACCAGAGCCCGGCCGGTAAGCGCTTCTTCTCACCCGATGGCAAGCTCCTGGTGTACACAGCCGCCGGCGCGGACTACGGCATGACCGGCGACAACCTAGAGAACTGGTGGGCCGTACCGCTTGACGGCAGCCACCCAGCCTCGCCGCTGACTGACATCCCGAAGATTTTCTATGTGCGACAGCTGTCGTACTCACCGGACAAGGACTCCTTTGCCTTCACAGGGCTGCGCTACGCCGACCGGACGACGCATCTTTGGACCGCGAGCAGCAATGGAGGCAACATCGTCAAGCTCGATGCCGAGGTACGCTGGTATCGCTGGCTTGACCCAACAGCGGCTGCTAAAGCAGCAACCAACTGACGCATCCTGTCGCGCATGTCTATCGCGCTCAGAAGAACTACACTCCAGGGAGGAAAATCATGGGCAATCGTTCGGACAATCAGGTAGTTATCAAGCTCGACCAGCGCGTATTCTACGCTGCGGTAGCCATCGTGGGTATTCTGGCCCTCTTCGGTATTGGCCTGTACATCGGCCAGCTGACAGCCGGCGGCAGCCGCCAGACGACCACAGCGGCGGCGTCGTCCCAGTCACCGCTTGCGCTCAACGCCCCAGCGCCGCAGGCAGGCTCGCAGCCAGTGCAGCCAATCACCAGCCAGCAGACCGGCGGTCAGAATCCGTTCACCCAGAACGGCCCCAACACGACGGGCCCGATTGACCCCTTCGGGACAGACGCTCGCGTCACTATCCCCGAGATCAAGGACAAGGGCTACACCTGGGACTTCGGCAGCGTGCCGCCTCAGCAGAAGGTCGAGAAGGTCCTCCAGCTCGCCAACAACGGCAAGAGCCAGATGATCATTGACAACGTGACTGCCTCCTGCGGTTGTACCGCCGCCGTCGTCAGCCAGGACAAGATCGATGCGGGCCAATCCGCCGACCTGCGTGTGGGCTACGACCCGCGCGTCAACAAGGACGCGGGTAAGTTCATCAGTCGCAAGGTCCAGGTCAAGTATCACTTCTCCGACGATCCGGCGCCCAAGACCCAGGAGTTCACGATCACGGCTAACGTGGCCAATCAGTAGGCATGGTACGGTATGGGGCGGCGAGCGGCGCATGACGCTGACGTTTGCCGCCCTCGCCGCATGAGGGAGTTCGATGAGCAAGACTAAGCAATCGACGGCGCCACGCAGCCCAGCCCCAACGGCTCCCGCTCCGCGCCGCGAGGTTGTCGTTAACGTCAATAAGAACGTATTATTTGCGATAGCTCTGGTCCTGGGCGCGCTCGTAATGCTCGGCGGCGGTTTCTTCATCGGCCAGGCGTTGTTCCGGCCGCATACCTCGAGCGATGCGGTGGCCCAGACGGCGCCGGGCGCAAGCAACCTGCCTGATAGCATTCCTTCGGACGTTCAGGGAGCTCCATCGGGCCTGCAGGTGAAGCCCGCGCCGTCCGACCCGAACGCGCTGCACCCAAACCTGGAAGGTTTCGTGCCGGTGAGCCCGAGCGCGGTGCCTGTTAATGATGGTGAGGCTCGCCTCGCTGTCGAGGGCATCGATGACAAGGCCACGTACGATATGGGCGACGTGAAGAGCGGCGACAAGAAGGTCAGCAACTTTACGATCAAGAATGTGGGCAAGGCGGACCTCGTCATCAACCAGATGTATACGTCGTGCGGCTGTACACTTGCCGAGTTCGCGGGCCGGCAGGTCACTGACGATCCCTTTGTGCCGCCGATTGTGATTAAGCCCGGCGAGTCGCAGCCGTTGAACATCACGTACGATCCGAAGGTGATTCAGGACGAGGGGAAGGTCGACAAGTTCGTTCAGATCTTCTCGAATGATCCCACAGCCAAGAAGATTGAAGGCGAATTCAAGGAGACTCGGTTCCGCTTGACCGCCAACGTTCTTCCTGCGCAGTGATGCCCGAGACGCAGCGACCGCGCGGTTGTAGCCGCGCGGGGGTGCCCGCAGCACGAGGAGTATGAGATGCCGAAGTGGATTAGCATCCAGGTCACGGACTCGAATGAGCCAGAGCGTCCTTCCGGCTCGCAGCCAAAGCGAGATGACCAGGAGCCGAGCGAGGAAACCAAGAAAGGTGGATCGTCGTCGGCGTGGATTATCAGTATCATTCTAACGCTGGTGGTTCTGATCGTAGCGGGCGCCGCCTGGTTCCTGTGGGTGCGGCCCAACCAGGCCGCAGCGACGGCGGCTAGCGCCGGCCCAAGCGTTCCGTCATCGCCCGGCGTTCCCGCGCCGTTCGACGACCTGCCGCCCGTTGTGGCGACTGTCAACGGCGACCCGATTTCACGCGAGCAGCTTACCCAGCTCATTCGCATCAACCAGGCCGTCTATCCGTTGACCAATGGCTCGGAGCTGCCCATCGACTCAAACTCGTTGGCTCAGATGCGATCGTCGCTACTGGACCAGATAGTGAACGCGCGCCTCCAGCTCAAGGCCGCGAAGCAGGATGGCGTCGTCGCATCGGACGCTGACGTCGACAAGGACCTGCAGGCGTTCCGAGCCAACTTCGGCGCCGATCCCGCCAAGCTTGACGCGGCGCTGGGGCGCTACGGCCTCACGTCCGACGACATGCGCAACTGGATCCGGGACTCGTCAACTGTCAACAAATGGGTCGTGATTAAGAGCCAGGAGGCGGCGAAGGAAGGCAAGCCGTTCAGCGTCGAGAGTTGGCTCAACGACCAGTTGGTGACGGCGGATATTCAGTACAACATGAAGGGCGGCGGTGGCGGACAGCCGCTGCACGTCGGAGAAGTACCGCCGGACTTCACGCTCAAAGACCTCGACGGCAAGACGTGGACGGTTAGCGAACTGAAGGGCAAGCCCGTTGTGCTGAATTTCTGGGCGACCTGGTGCGCGCCGTGCAAGTTCGAGATGCCCGCGCTGCAGTCGATCTACCAGAAGTACAAGGACAAGGGTCTGGTCGTCCTGGCGGTCGATATCAAGACCGACAACGGCGAGGCGGCGGTGCGGAAGTATCAGCAGGAGATCGGGATGACGTTCCCGATCGTGATGGATACGACCGGCGAGACCGAGAACAATTACCGCGTCCGCGCCTACCCAACCTCTTTCTTCATCGGGAAGGACGGTAAGCTGCGCGAGGTCAAGCGTGGCGCGTTCATGTCGGCGGACCAGATTGAGGCATCGGTGGGCAAGATTGTCAACTAAAGGATGGGCCGGCCGGCGGTGAGCCCACGTCCGTATTTCTCGCGGCGCATCGCGGTTGCCCTGCTCGTAGCACTGGGCTTGCTGGCAATCATCGCCCCCTTCTCGGCTGACACGAAGATGCGGGCACTGGGGTTCGGTCTCGATCCTCAGCGCCCGCTTCACTCGTTTGTCTTCGATGGGGAGCCGATGCCTGTCGAGGCGCGCAAGGTGGGAATCTACGGCGGATTTGCCCTCGCCATCGTCTGCCTGGCGTGGCGCGCGCCGCGGGCTGAGCGGCTGGCCCGGCCGTCGGGCTATATTGCCGCCGTCGCAGCTATCGCCATCATGGGCTTCGACGGCTTCAACGCCTTCTTCCGCGACCTGGGCTTGCCGCATTTGTATGAGCCGCGCCTCGACCTTCGGCTCGCGACCGGACTGCTCGCAGGACTCGGAATGGCAGCCCTCCTCTGGCCGATCTGGGGCGCAACGGCCTGGGCGCCGCCGCGGTCCGTCGTTCACGCGCGCGACTTCCTGGCGCCGGTTGGGCTGTGCGCGCTCGTCTTCGCCGCCCTGGTCACGGGGCAGGCGTGGCTCGCGCCGGCGGTCGCATTTGTTGCGACGGTCGGGCTGGTCGTCATTGTCGCCATGTTGAATGCCGTTCCCATCCTTGTCATTGGCAAGCGCGAAGGAACAGCGGCGACGGCGTGGGACGTGGTAGACGTTATTGCCCTGGCGGCGTGGCTGGCGGCGCTAGAGCTACTGATCCTGGCCGGGACGCGGTATGCTCTGATCGGAACGACTCCATTGCCCTAATACGGCACATCCGATTGCGCGCCGGCGTCGTAATAATAGATGGGCGGGCACTTGTGAGCCGGGCCGGCTGAATTCTGGGCCTGGCGAGGCGGGGAGCGAAGCGTTTGGACCGAACCATAACCTTTGTTCGTTGACAAAGACGCCCTCCTAACCCTATAATTCCGGGGCCGATTACACATCGCGCGCATCGGGTCACGCTGTCGTGAGCAACCGTTGCGAGGGTGCGGCCGGATGGTGTATCCTGCCAGGAGGCTTTTCATGATCCCGACACGTTTCCTTATCGGCGGACTAATCATTGTCGCCGCTATTGCCTTCATGACGTTCCGTAGCTTTCAGGCCAACGCCACCTACTACGTGACGTCGGATGAGATGGTCCAGAAGGTTCAGGCGGGCCAGATTACCCCTGGCAAAACGGTGCGCCTGGCCGGAAACATAGACAAATCCTCTGTTGAGTGGGACTCGAGCAAGCTCGACCTGCGCTTCAACGCCAGCAACAAAGACGTCAACGTCCCTGTGCACTACACCGGCCCGCTGCCGGATAGCTTCCACATGGCCGACAGTGTCGTCGTCGAAGGGACGTACAACGCCGACGGCAGCGTGACGGCCAACAACCTCTTCGTGCAGTGCCCCTCGAAGTACGAGGCGGAAATCAAGCAAGGCAACTGAGGAACGGGCTGAATGGCAGATATCGGCTACCTGTGCGTCTGGCTGGCCATCGCTTCCGCCATCTTTGCGATCGCCGCTAACCTGCTGGGCGTGTGGCGCCGCTACCCCGAGCTGGTAGCGAGCGGTGAGCAGGCGGTCATCGCGGCGGCGGGACTGACCTCCTTGGCAGCGGGTTTCCTGGTCCTTCTTTTCCTGACTCAAGACTACCAGGTAGGCTACGTGGCGGCGCACTCCGCCCGCGCCATGCCGCTGATGTTTCGTCTGTCGGCGCTCTGGAGCGGCCAGGAAGGCTCGCTCCTATTCTGGGCCTGGATTCTCTCGCTCTACTCTCTTGTCGTGGTCATCTTCAACCGCAACCAGCACCGCGCCATCATGCCCTTCACTCTCTCGACGTTGATGGCGGTGCTCGCGTTCTTCCTCAGTCTAGTGGCGCTGATCGAAAACCCGTTCAAGATGCTGGACTTCGTCCCCCAGGACGGCAACGGTCTCAATCCGCTGCTGCAGCACTGGGCGATGGCGATTCACCCCCCGATGCTCTACATCGGCTTCGTCGGAACCACAGTTCCCTTCGCTTTTGCCATGGGCGCGTTGGCCGCGAACCGCACCGGCAGCGAGTGGGTGCAGCTCGCGCGGCGCTGGGCGCTGCTCGTGTGGACGTTCCTCACGATCGGGATCATGCTCGGCGGCGCATGGGCGTACATGGAGCTGGGGTGGGGCGGCTATTGGGGCTGGGATCCGGTGGAGAATGCCTCGTTCCTGCCCTGGCTGGCCGGCACGGCTTTCGTCCACTCGATCATCGTCCAGGAACGCCGCGGCATGCTGAAGATCTGGAATTTCATCCTGGTCGGGCTGTTCTTCGGCCTGGCAATCTTCGGCACCTTCCTGACACGTAGCGGCGTCGTCTCCTCCGTCCACTCGTTCGCGCAGTCGCCGCTCGGCCCGTACTTCCTGGGCTTCATCACGTTCATCATGCTTGTGTTCCTGGGGCTGCTCATCATGCGCTGGGATGAGCTGCGCAGCCCCAACAAGCTCGAAAGCCCGGTGTCGCGCGAGACCGCGTTCCTCATGAACAACCTGGTGCTGCTGGCGATCATCTTCGCTGTGTTCTGGGGGACAATCTTCCCGATGATCTCCGAGATTGTTGTCGGCGACAAGATCACCGTCGGGCCGCCGTACTTCAATCAGATCACCATCCCGCTGTTCGGCGCCCTCTTGGTGCTCATGGGTATCGCGCCGATGACGAGCTGGGGACGGGCAACACTGAGTAAGCTCGTCCGCAATCTTGCCAAGCCGTTCATCGTCTGCGGTGTCATCACCCTCGCGCTGTTCGCGCTCGGCCTGCGCGGCCCCGCGCTGATTGCCTACGCCATTATCATCTTCGTCCTGGCCGTGCACGTGGACGAGTTCTACAGTGGCTCGCGCGTCTACCGCGCGGCGACAGGCGCGAACTGGTTCAGGGCATTGGTCGCTACCGTGCGCCGCAACCGGCGCCGCTACGGCGGCTACATCGTTCACCTGGGTATCCTGGTGATCGCGATTGGCGTCGTTGCGTCCAACGTCTTCCAGCTTGATCGGCAGGCGACTCTCAAGAAGGGTGAGACGCTGACCGTCGGCGACTATACCGTGCAGTACCAGGACATGCAAGGCCTTGCCTTCCCGGACAGGGACGTGACCGTGGCGCTGGTGCGCGTTGCCCAGAATGGCAAAGACCTGGGGCTGTTGATGCCGTCCCAGGACCTGTATCGCGCCACCAACCAGCCGCAGACCGAGGTCGCTATTCGACGCTCCCTCACCGACGACCTGTACATCGTGCTTGGTGGCTGGGAGGGCAAGGGCGATACAGCGACGTTCAAGGTCTTCGTGAACCCGCTTGTTAGCTGGGTTTGGGGCGGCGGCCTGGTGGTGGTACTCGGCATCCTGGTCGCCGCGTGGCCCGAGACGCGACGCCGCCCCTCGGTCGTGCGCGTTCCCGAGGCCGTTCCGGCCAAGTGACGTATGCGTAGACGCTCTCTGGTCCTCTTGTTCGTCTTGCTGTTGACCCTGGCCGGCGCGGCCGTGGCCAGCGCCCAGGGCGGCCTGAGCAACGACGAGATCGACCGCCGCATGCGCGCGATCACCGATCGGCTCAACTGTCCACTCTGCCAGAACACGACGCTGACCGAATGCCCACTGCAGGTTTGCGACGAAATGCGCGACCTGATCCGTCAGAAGCTCGTCGCGGGCGAGAATGAGGATCAGATTCGCGCCTACTTTGTCGAGCGCTATGGCGACCGGGTCCTGAACGAGCCGCCGCGGCAGGGCTTCGCGCTGCTGGGCTGGGTGATGCCGTTCGTGGGTATCGTCGTCGGCGTCGTCCTGCTGGCGCTGGTGTTACGGGCCATGCTGCGCCGCGAGCCGAAGAAGCCCGCGTTGAGCGCGAGCGCGCCGGCGCCCGCTGCTCCTCCGGACCTGCCGGCGGAGTACGTCGACAGACTCGAGCGCGAATTGCGCCAGATGGAGTGAGGTGAATGGCGAACGAGCTTCCCCTGGAGGGGACGCCCCCGGTCGCATCGCGCGGTCGTGGAAAGCTTATTGCGCTTGTAGCGGGGGTAATCCTCGTGCTGGTGCTGGCCGGCGTCTCGGCTCTGGGCGTGCGCCAGGCGTCGACCGACCGACCGGCGGTCGGCAGCTCGGCGCCGACTTTCAACATGCCCCTGTTCGACGGCCAGCCGGTCGACCTGGCGGCGTTGCGGGGCAAGCCCGTGGTTATCAACTTCTGGGCGTCGTGGTGCATACCGTGTGAGGATGAGGCGGGCGACCTGGAACGGGTCTGGCAGAAGTACAAGGACCGCGGTGTGGTGTTCCTCGGCGTAGACTACGTGGATACTGAGCCAAAGGCGCGCGAGTTCTTGCAGCGCTTCGGCATCACGTACCCGAACGGTCCGGACCTCGGCTCGCGTATCAGCTACCAGTACCGCATCAAGGGCGTGCCGGAAACCTTTGTCCTCGACAAGAATGGGCAGGTGCGCCTCGTGAAGATTGGGCCGACGACCGAAGCCGAGCTTTCGTCGACCCTTGATGAGTTGCTCAAGTAAGGGCTGATTGTGACTATTCTGATTGGCATTGTTGCGCTGGCCCTGGTCGCGCTGACCGTCGTCTGGATCGTCGTGCCGCTGGTGCGCGGCACTGAGGCGCGGCCCGAGCGCAGCCCGGAAGTGCGTGCCCTGGCCGAGCTTGCCGCGCAACACGATGTTGTCCTGAGGAGCCTACGCGACCTGGATGCCGATTATGCGGCGAACAAGCTCGACGAGGCAGATTACCAGCAGCAGCGAGCCTTATTCCTGGCTGACGGTGTGGCCGTGCTCAAGCGCATGGATGCGCTCAAGGCGCGCACGCAGGCGCAAGATCCGGCGCTGGACGCCGCTATCGAGGCAGCCGTGGCCGAGCGCCGCCGCAAGCTGGAAGCCCAGGAAGCGGGCGTCGTGTGCCCATCGTGCGGGAGTGTGACGCGGCAGAACGCGCGATTCTGCGACCAGTGCGGTGCGCCACTCCAGACGACTCCCTTGACCTCTGCGTCTCCGCAGAGCTAGAAGAGTGATAGCGGCGCTACGAGGGCGACTCTCTCACCCATCCGTAACGCCGACTGACGGAGCTTAGTGATTAGGCTCGTAATCGCACTGTCATGCTGAGCGAACGCGAAGCATCCCGGAGCTGTCGAGGACGCTTTGCTCAGCATGACAGCCACGAATTGCGGTACTGATCGCAGAAGGACCATCAGTCGGCGCTACAGGGAGAGATGGAATCCCAACTGGTTGGCGCCGAGCAGACTTTATGCGGACGATCTCAACTCTCTTAGCCGGGCTGCGTAAGCCCCTGGCAATCTGCCTCCTGGCTTTAGCGGTCGCTACGCTGGCGGTTCAGGCGGCGGCTGCCCAGGGTCCGACGCCGCCGGCTGTTCCCCCGCCGACGAGCCGACCCTCCGCCGTTCGCGGCAAAGACCTCTTCACGCAGAATTGCCAGCCCTGCCACGGCGCTCTAGGCCGCGGCGATGGCGAGACCATGCGGGCGCAGGGCGCCCAGGCGGCTAACTTCGCCGACCCGGCGTTCAAGCAGGGCATGTCGCCCGCCGATGCCTACGCGGTCATCAGCGAGGGGCGCATCGGCAAGCTCATGCCGCCGTGGAAGAATCGCCTGACGCCGGAACAGATGTGGGACGCGGCGTTCTACGCGTGGTGGCTCGGCGCCGGGCCGCGCTCGGTCGCCAGGGGCAAGGCCGTCTGGGAGGCGAACTGCGCGAGCTGCCACGGCGCGAACGGCGCTGGAGTCGCGGCAGCCGATCTGAGTAAGGCTAACCAGACGATCAGCCAGAGTGGAGACGATCTCGCGGCGCAGTCGTCGAAGGTGCCGGAACACGCGTCGGTGTGGGCGAAGCTCTCCGCTGACGACAAGGTCGCTGCGCTCGACTACACTCGCTCGCTCGGCTTCGATACGCCACCGCTGCCCACTCTCAACGGCGCTATTCAAGGCAGCCTGCGTCAGGGGACGCCGGGCGCTACGCTGGATGTGAGCAAGGCGGTCAGCGTCACGCTGCTTTCGCTCGTCGGCCAGTCGCCGGAAGCCGAGATTCCCGGCAAGCTGGCGGCGGACGGGTCTTTCAAGTTCGACAACTTAATCGCGGACGCGGACCACGGTTACGGCGTGGCCGTCAACTACGGCGGCGTCAACTACTACAGCCCGCTGGTTCGCCTCGACAGCAACAACCTATCGCAAACGACGACGCTCAACGTCTACGACACGACGACGACTGACCCCGGCATGCAGCTTTCCCGCGCGCACATCCTGGTCGACTTCGTCGATTCGAATACGCTGCGCATCGGCGAGCTGTATCAACTAGACAACACCGGCAACCGAACGTTCGTTGCCCCGCCCAATGGCGCGACAATGGTCTTGCCGCTACCGCCAGGTGCGAAGAACTTCCAGTTCCAGAACGAGGACCTGGATGCCGCTGCCCAGGTAAGCGGCGCGACCGTGCGCGTGGATACACCATGGTCGCCGGGGCCTCACCAGGTGGTTCTTTCTTACGATCTGCCATACGACGGAAGCTATGATCTTAGCCGCTCGTTTCCGTATCCAGTCGGCGAGATCAACGTTCTAGTTGCTGACAAAGGTATCCAGCTTACACCGACCGGCATGCAAGCCAAGCCCTCGACCAGCACACCGCAAGGCGAGTCGTTCCAGACCTACCAGGCCCAGAATCTGGCCGTGGGCCAGAGTATTGGCTTGAGCCTGTCGGGTGCGCCGCAGAATGTGCCTGCCCCTTCGGCGGCTTCTAGCGCTGCGCCTTCAGCGGCTTCTGGCGCCGCGTCGAACGCGGCACCTCCCGCCGCTGGTTCGGCTGCGCGCCCGGCGGCATCCACGGTCCCGCTCGCGCCTACCTACCAGTCCAGCCTTGTGTGGATTGGAATCCTGCTGGCCGCGCTCGCGCTCGTGGCCGTTCTGCTGTGGCCGCGGCTCCGTACTCCGTTTGCCCGACGCCAGCAGGTCGGCCTGACGGCGACCCAGGAGGAGCTGCTAGACCAGATCGCGGCTCTGGACGATGCCTACGCGGCCGGCCAGGTTAGCGAGGTTGATTACACCGTGCAACGCGCCGACGCAAAGGCTCGGCTGGTGGCCGTGATGCGCATGTTGAAGGCGCAGGAGTAACCCATGCCTCCGTTTGTCGTTATTGTATATGTTGGTACACTCGCTGCCGTGTTGCTATACGCCGGCAGCATCTGGATGCGCCGCCGCCGCCTCGATCACCAGGTCGACGAAACGCAGCGCCGTTCGTAACGCTACTGTTAGTTGCCTTTGTGGAGGATGCTGGATGGTTATTGATCCTAGCCACATTACTGCCATTGCCATCGCTCTGGCCTTCGCGGCCGGGCTGGTATCGTTCCTTTCGCCATGCGTTCTGCCCCTTGTGCCGGCGTATGTCGGTTATCTCGGCGCGATGGCCCTACGCAGCTCGCCCAGCGCCGCCACGCCCGGTGGGAACGCCACCGTCGCCACGCGCCGCGCCACTTTCACCCTCGCCATCTTCTTCGTGCTGGGCTTCTCCCTCGTCTTTATCGCCCTTGGCGCGACGGTTGGCCTGGTCGGTTTCGCATTCCAGGACATGCTGAGCGGACTCCTCCGAGCGGGCGCCGCGCTCTTGCTCGTGTTTGGGCTGCGTGTCGCCCAGGTGCGCCTGAGTCTAAGTCGCTGGCTCCTGGTGGCTCTCGTCGCGGCGCTGGCGATGTTCGTCATCGACGTGCGGCCGATTGTCCCGCGTGTACTCGACAGCCTGATGGTGTTTGTCATCGTGCTGGCGGGCGCCGAGATGCCGACCGCGTACCGGCTGCCACTCGCGGTCACCGCAGGTGTCCTGAACGTCTTTTCAAGCCCGACGGGGCAGATGATCATTGCCGGCCGGCCCGTCGAGCCTATCCAGGTGCTGGCGCTCCTGATCGAGACGGTCCTGATCGTCATGATCGTCCTTTTTCTCTCCACGAGCGACCTCTTCTACTCGGAGAAGCGTTTCCACATGCAGGCGACGGGGGGCCGCAGCGGTGTGGGGGGAGCGATGCTCATGGGGGCTATCTTCGCGGCGGGATGGACGCCGTGCGTTGGCCCCAACCTGGCGGCCATCCTGGCGCTAGGCTCGGAGAGCCAGACGGTTGGCCTCTCCGCCCTGTTGCTCGCCTTTTATTCAGCCGGTCTGGCCGTGCCTTTCTTGCTTGTCGCCTTCGCATTCAACCACGTGAGCGGTATGCTCCAGGCGATGAAGCGCCACATGAGCACCATCACCCTTGTGAACGGGATTCTGCTGATGTTCATGGGGATTCTGCTGCTGAGCGGGCGTCTCGCGTCTCTGGCTCAGATTGGCTCATTCTTTAACATAAATCTATGATACAATGGTGGCAGAACTCATCGCGGCTCCTGCGCGGCCTCATTATCGCCCTCGTGGTAGTGGTCGCGCTCGTTCTCGGCCTGTGGGCGGGCGAGGCTATCTCGGCGCGCTCCAAGGGCGGGGCGGTTGCTTCGGCGGACCGCCCACCTAGCGTCGAGCGCGACCAGCTCGCGCCCTTATTCGATCTGCCGACGACGACCGGGCAGCACATGGCCTTGGCTGATACGGCTGGCGACGTCGTCCTGGTGAACTTCTGGGCGACGTGGTGCGCGCCGTGTCGAGAAGAGATGCCTGTTATTGAAGCCGCGCAGCAGAAATATGGGCCGAAGGGCTTCAAGGTGATCTCGGTCAACGTGCAGGAAGCGGCTGATCCTGTCGCGGCCTACATCCAGGAGGTCGGCGTCACTTTCCCTATCCTGCTCGACCGAGAGGGAAGCGTGGCGCGCACCTACCGCGTGCAGACCCTGCCGCGTAACTTCTTCCTTGCTCGCGATGGTCGCGTCGTGCGTATTCATCCGGGCGAGCTGACGCCGGAAATTATCGAGCGGTATCTGCAAGAGCTTCTCTGACATCGGGGGAGGGCTGGCCGTGCGATACGTGTGGGTTTGCTTGGCAGTGATAGGCAGCCTGATTCTCGCGCGCCCGGTCTCGGCGACGGGGCCGTCGAGTATCCCGCCCCAGTATTACCTTCCGGCTCATCACTTCTGGCAGTCGCGGAACAACTGCGGCCCGACCTCCGTCGCCATGGCCGCCAGTGTTTTCGGAGTTACCGTCGACCCTGAGGATGCGCGCCGCGTTCTCCGGCCGGAGCCGGAGAGTATCGGCATGGATCCGATTCGCGTCCCCGGTTACGTCCAGAGTCTGGGTCTTGCCGCGCGTCCCCGGGTCAACGGCGATCTCGACACTCTTCGCCGGCTGATTGCGGCAGACGTGCCGGTGATCGTTCTCCAGTGGCTTACCCTCTCGCAAAGCGTCGACCACTACCGCCTCGTCGTCGGCTACGACACGCAGGCGCACGTGCTCCTCATCAACGATTCCACGTACGGAGCGTATCTTCGCGTGCCGGAGGATGAATTCCTGGCTCTCTGGACGCCCGGCGGCCGACAGTACATTCCAGTCTACCGCGCACAGCAGTCGGACCGCGTCGCGGAGATAGTCGGCGCGGATTGGGAGGACACCTCGATGTATCGGCGCGCTTTCGACGCCGCGCTGAAGGACCTCCAACAGGCGCCAAACGACCCGTGGGCCTGGCTGCGCCTGGGGACGTACGCTTACTTCCTCGACAACCCTCGCACGGCGATTACGTGCTGGCGAACGGCCTGGGACCTGGGGCTTCCCGAGGCCGACGTCGTGATTCCTGGACGCCTGGCATTGGCCGAGCTTGATCTATCGGAGTATACTTCTGCGCTTGCCTACGGGCAGATGGGTCTGACGCGCAGTCCGTCGGCGGCGGGCCTATACTACGTGATCGGGCGGGCCTACGCCGGCATGGGCGCGGCGTCGCAGGCCGGGGACTCGTTCCGCCGCGCCTTGCAGCTTGAGCCGAGCTTCAGTCCGGCGAAGAGCGGTCTGGAAATGCTGTCGAACAAAGGGGCAGCACAGCCGTGAAGGGACAGCAATGACTTCTGAGTCGCAGAGTGGTTCCAGGAGCGATGCCGCCGGCGACGTCGTCAATCGCATGGTCGCGTGGTTCACGCGCCACTGGCTCCTTCTCCTGAACGGTTTCGTCGGCCTGTATATCGCCGTCGCCTTTAGCGCGCCCCTCATGATGATGGCCGGCTGGACCGGCCCGGCCGACGCTATCTATTTCCTGTATCGTTTCTCGTGCCACCAGCTTCCCCAGCGATCGTTTTTCCTGGACGGGCCGAAGCTCGCGTACTCGTTCCCGGAGATCGCCGCCGTCACCGGCGCCCAGGACCGTATGGAACTGTTTTGGCACCCTATTCACGACGCGGCGCTGGGGCTGGGCTACCAGATTGCCTTCTGTCAGCGTGACACCGCCATGTATGGGGCCATTCTGTTGACGGGGCTTGCCTTCGGGCTGATGGGCCGCCGCTGGCGCCCGCTGCCGTGGTGGGGCCTCATTCTCTTCGCTATTCCCATCGCCGTCGACGGGCTGTCCCAGCTGCCGGGCTGGCGCGAGAGCACGCCCCTGCTGCGCGTTATCACGGGAGCCCTATTCGGAATAGGTGTCGTCTGGTTCGCGTATCCCCGTCTCCAGAGCGCAATGGACGACGTGGGGCGCTCGCTGCCGCCGGGGCACGCGCCGGCGCCGACGCCGTCCCCGCGCTAGGATCGCGACCTCGGACGCGTTCCTTATTCGACTTCCGGACTAACCTCCGCTATACTTGGCCGAAGGCTGCGCAGGGAAGCTGCCTGGGAGAAGGCGATGTGGCACTTAGTTCTCGCCGGCCCGCCCGGCTCCGGGAAGAGCACGCAAGGACAACAGCTCGCTGAAGAGTGGGGGCTGGTCAGCCTGTCGACAGGACAGATCCTGCGCGACGAGGTGGCGCGGGGGACCGCGCTGGGCCGAGAGGCGGCGCCCTACATGGCCGCGGGGCAGTTGGTGCCACCGCAGCTTGCGAATGATCTGATGCGCGAGACGTTGGGGGCGATGGGCGGCCGCGGCTTCATCCTCGATGGCTATCCCCGCAGCATCCCGCAGGCTGAGGCGCTGGACCAAATCTTGCGTAATCTGGCGCTAAGGCTCGATGCGGCGGTTCTGGTGGACGTCTCAGAGGAGACGGCGGTTGCTCGTCTGGCAAGTCGTCTCGTGTGCCTCTCGTGCCGCAGAGGGTACACCGACGCCGATATTGCGCCGGGGGACATGACGTGCCGCGCTTGTGGTGGGCAGTTAGTGCGCCGGGGTGACGACAATCCGGCGGTGGTACGCGAACGCTTCAAAGTGTACCATGCCGAGATGCAGCCGGTGCTTGAGCATTATGGAGAGCAGGGCCTTCTGGTAGTTGTCGACGGCCAGGGGACACAGGCAGAAGTATTCCAGCGCCTGAAGGCCGCTTTGCTCGCCCGGCGCCCGGAGAAAGTTTAGCTCCGGATGCCGGGCAAAAGGAGATTGTGATATGACTGGCCGGCTCAGGGCTTTCGCATTTGCACTGTTCGCAACATTTCTGATTGTATTGACGGTAGCTGCCGTGCAAATCGTGGACAATCCGCCAGTTTGGGAGGCCTCTAGCGCCTGGGCGCAAGGCTCCAACCCAACACCAACGACCGTAATTCTCACCCAGGCAACAGTGACGACGGCGCCGACTGTCACCAGCGCGCCAACGTCAGGGCCAACGGTGACTCCTGTACCGACTAACACACCAGGTCCGGCGACGGTAACACCGATTCCGACGGCCACCATTACCCCGGTCTTTGTGCCGCCGGCGACCGTCGTGTCCGCCATCCAGACTCTGCAGCCGATTGGCCGGCCGGGCCTCCCCGCGCCGGGAACAGGCGACCGTCTGCCGACGACCGGCGGCACGGAGCTGCCGATGTTGTGGGCCTTGCTGAGTTCGGGCGGCCTCGGCGTCGTGCTGCTTGTCCTGGGGCGTCTATTCCGGCGCTAGGTTTTCCGGTTCCACAAGATGTCATCTATCACGCGCTCTCGGGGCATCGTAGGAGATGCCCTGAGTGTTTTCGGGCTACTTCTCATCGCTTTCAGCGTCTTCATCGTCTGGCAAGAGGGGTTCACGGCGCTTTTTGTCACGCTGAATCCGAATCCGGCCGGCTACTCTCGCCACGTTGGGAGCATGCCATCCGCGGCTGACCCGCGGAGGCAGGCGTTGCTGGCCCAGCTCTACCCACGCACGCCAACGCCGATCCCCCCCGCGACCGAGACGCCCGTTCCCGAAGCGCCCGACGAGCCGCTGGCCGATGCACCACAGCCAGCCGAGGTGGCGCCTGCTCCCCAAGCACCGACGCCGACGCCGACACCGGCGCCGGGCAGTGAGCCGCCGAAGCGGCTCATCGTCCCCAGTCTTGGAATTGACACCGAAGTCGTGCCGGTCGGCTTCAAGCTCGTCGATGAGAACGGCGAGCTAACACGGGAGTGGGAGACGGCGGACTACGCCGCCGGCTATCACGAGGGTAGCGCTAATCCGGGGGAGAACGGGAACCTCGTCATTTCCGGACACAACAACATCCGCGGTCGTGTGTTCAGATTGCTGGAGCGCGCCAAACCGGGCGACGCTATCTATGTCGACACGGCCAGTGGCCGCCGCTACGTCTACATGGTGCGCGAGCAGGTTATCGTACCAGAGGCTGGCGTGAGCGATGCGAAGCACCGGGAAAACGCCCGCTATCTCGCCCAGTCCGACGACGCCCGCCTCACGCTGGTGAGCTGCTGGCCCTACTGGACGAACACCCACCGCGTCATCGTCGTTGCCGAGTTCATCGGCATGGCATAGGAAGTATCATGGCCCAGACACCCGTCGTCGCCCTCGTCGGGCGACCCAATGTAGGCAAGTCAACCCTGTTCAACCGCCTCGTCGGTGAGCGCCTGGCAATTGTAGAGGACGTGCCCGGCACGACCCGCGACCGTCTCTACGGCGAGACGGAATGGGCGGGCGTGCCCTTCATCGTCGTGGATACCGGCGGGCTGGCGGACGATCCCAAGGACCAGATGGTTACGGCTATTCGCGCCCAGGCCGAGCTGGCCATGCGCGAGGCGGACGTCATCGTCTTGCTGGTCGACGCGGTCACTGGTCTAACCGGGGCCGACGAGGACGTCGCCGAGCAGCTTCGCCGGACCAAGAAGCCGGTCGTTCTCGCCGTCAACAAGGCCGACAATCCTGAGCGGCGGCTCAACGCCGTCGAGTTCTACAGCCTCGGGCTGGACGAGCCGATGCCCATCTCCGCCATCCACGGCGTCGGGACGGGTGACCTGCTCGACCGCATCGTCGAGATGCTGCCGGTCACGGAGGAAGCCGAGGAAGACGCCTCCATCAAGATCGCGATCGTGGGGCGGCCCAACGTTGGTAAGTCTTCTCTCCTCAACAAGCTCATCGGGAAGGAGCGCTCCATCGTCAGCGACATCCCCGGCACGACGCGCGACGCTATCGACACGCGCATCCGCTACGACAACGAGGATATCACCCTCATCGACACGGCGGGCATTCGGCGGCGGGGCAAGGTCGAGCCTGGCGTAGAAAAGTACAGCGTATTGCGCTCCATGCGCGCCATCGAGCGCGCCGACGTCTCGCTCCTCCTCATCGACGCCTTCGACGGCATCACCGCGCAGGACAGCCACGTCGCGGGCTACATCATCCAGGAGGGCAAGAGCGTCGTCGTTATCGTGAACAAGTGGGACTTGATCGAGAAGGACTCGAACACGCTGCACGAGTATGCCAAGAAGGTGCGCCAGGCGCTCAACTTCCTGGACTACGTGCCCGTGCTGTTCATCTCGGCGCAAACCGGGCAGCGCGTGAATACAGTGTTGCCCACGGCGCTGCGGGTCTACGAGGCGCGTTTCCAGCGCGTGCCGACATCTGAGCTAAACCGGCTGCTGCAAGACGCCGTGGCGCATCACCCGCCGCCCAGCAAAGGCACGGCGCGGCTTAAGTTCTATTACGCCACGCAGGTTGGCGTCGACCCGCCCAAGTTCGTGTTCTTCGTCAACGACCACCGTCTAGTGCACTTCAGCTACGAGCGCTATCTGGAGAACCTGCTGCGCGAGCGCTACACCTTCGAAGGCACGCCGGTTCGCATCTCGTTCCGCACGCGTGAACGGGAAGACCGCCAGAAGAGAAGCTAAAACGCCGCTCTCCTGGGAGGCGGCGCTTTGCCTGATGACGCACGTGACAGTGCAGACGATGTAGTAGCAACTTCCGGTCGCTCAGGGCCTCGGCAGCGACCGATGGATTGTGAGGAATGTTTGCAGCAATAGTGCTCGCGGTGGAGTGCCAACTCCACCGCCGCCGGAGGCGCTGGAGATGTCTCTCCAGCGCGAGCGGAACATGGCAATAATCGCGCAAGTTGGAGGCGTTCGTCTGGTTTTGCCAGCGCGTTACTTGAGCGTCAGCAGGTAGGCGGCCAGGTCCTGAAGGTCGCTCGGTTTGAGCGTCTGGCTATAGGTCTTGGGCATCAGGTTGTCCTGGTAGCCCTGGACGACAAAGGCGCTCGGGTTCGTGATGGACTCGACGATGTACTGCCCCGCCGAGTAGCCCGGCTTGCGGGTCGCGGCCACGGCACCGATGGTTGCTAGGCTCGGGCCGATAGCGCCCTGGGAGACGTCGGGAATGGTGTGGCAGGCGCCGCACCCGCTGGAGGTGAAGACTGTCTGGCCGTTGGCCGCGTTGCCACCGCTCGGCTCGGCCGGCGGGGCGGCGGACTGGGCGGTCTTCGGCGCGGCGGCCTCCGTGGCGGCGTCATTGGGGCGGCCCACGATAGCCGCGCTGCCGACGATGAGAGCAATGACAAACGCGATGAATATGCTGATGACGACCTTTGCGCCTGGGCTGGCGTAATCGCTCGATTCCTGAATCTCTGGGACCACAGGTGTGACCCTCCGTGATGCAATTTGTGGGCAGCGTCAAATAAGGGTGGCGCTGCCCCATTATATCACACGGCCCATGCGGAGACAACAATCATGCGCTTCGATATCTTCACGCTGTTCCCGGCGATGTTCGACGGCCCATTCGGCGACAGCATCATCAAACGCGCCGTTGAGGCCGGGCAGCTTGAGATCCATGTCCACAATATCCGTGACTGGGCCGAGGGCCGCCACCGCATCACCGACGACTACCCCTACGGGGGCGGCGGCGGGATGGTGATGAAGCCCGAGCCAATCTTCGCGGCGGTCGAGGCGATCCTGGGGTCCGACGCTGCCAGCGGCGCGAGCGGCCCTCTCATCCTCATGGACCCGCAAGGCCCTCTCTTCACCCAAAGGACGGCCGAGCGGCTTGCTGCCCTGCCTCGTGTGAGCCTGCTATGCGGCCACTACGAGGGCGTCGACGAGCGCGTGCGCGAGCACCTGGTAACCGAGGAGCTGTCCATCGGCGACTATGTCCTGACGGGCGGGGAGCTGCCGGCGATGGTGGTTCTGGATGCCATCGCGCGGCTGCTGCCTGGGGTGCTGGGCAACCCGGTCGGCGCCATCCAGGACTCGATTGCCTCCGGTCTTCTGGAAGGGCCGCAGTATACCCGGCCGGTGGAGTACAGGGGCTGGCGCGTCCCGGATATTTTGCTGTCGGGGCATCACGCCGAGGTGGCGCGGTGGCGGCGACAGGAGGCGCTGCGGCGCACGTGGGAGCGCCGCCCCGATCTGCTGGAGGAGGCGCCACTGAGCGAGACGGACCAACGCTACGTGGACGGCCTGGGTGAAAGGCCCTAAAGAGATATTTGGCTCTGTGGGGTAACTGTGTTATACTTAGCGCTTGCGAAACGGCACCAGAGGATATACCCATGAGCTCTAATCTACTGCAATCGGTGGAAAATAGCGTCGCCGCGAATGCTAACGTCCCGGCTCTCGAGTCGGGCGATACTGTGCGCGTCTTTTTCCGGATCATCGAGGGGAACCGCGAGCGCATTCAGCGCTTCGATGGCGTGGTCATGCGCATCCGCCGGGGTGGGCCTAACGCCAGCTTCACCGTCCGCCGTATCGGCGCTGACGGCGTCGGCGTGGAGCGCACGTTCCCAATGCGCTCCCCCCGCATCGACCGTGTCGAGATCGTTCGCCACGCTCACGTGCGCCGCAAGAACCTGTACTACCTGCGCGAGCGGCGCGGCAAGGCTGCCCGCCTCAAGGAGCGCCGCGTTGATGTCGTGAAGCCGACCAAGGCGGCGGCTGCGCCGGCGCCGGCTCCCGCGACGCCTGTCGCGGCTGCGCCGACGACTCCCACGCCCGCAACGGCAGCCGCGCCTACGGCAGCGGTCGAGCCGGGAACGACAACGGACACCGAGGCCGGCGCGACCGGGGCATAAGCGGTCCCAGGCAAGAATTGTGTGTTGAGCAGGTAGCCATGCTACCTGCTCTCTCTTTGTTGAAGGAGCGCGAGCCGGTGGACGACGACGTGTGGGAGGACGAGGCTGGGGCGGCGGTGACGCGAGATGCGTCAAAGCCATCGCCTACGCTGGATGAAGAGCGCGGCTGGGCCGCGCAAGGCTATCACCTCGTCGCCGGCATAGACGAGGTCGGGCGTGGCGCATGGGCCGGCCCTGTCGTCGCTGCTGCCGTCATCCTGCCGCCGGAGGCTCCCGACCTGCTCGAACGTCTCCCGGGAGTGCGCGACAGCAAACTGATGACACCGCTAGCGCGTGAAGAAGCGCTGCCGCGAATTCTGGATATCGCTCTGGCGGTGGCGGTGGGCAGCGCGGAGGCCCAGGAAATCGACAGCCTGGGCATTCTTGCTGCCACGCGGACGGCCATGCAGCGCGCCATCGAGGCGCTGGCCGTCCGGCCCCAGGCGCTTATCCTGGACCACGTGACGCTGCCCCTTCCCATTCCTCAGCATTCATTCCCACGCGCGGACCAGACCAGTCTCAGCGTCGCAGCGGCGTCTGTTGTCGCGAAAGTGACGCGCGACCGCGGCATGGTCGACCTCGATGCCCTCTACCCTGGCTATGAGTTTGCTCGACATAAGGGGTATGGCACCGCGAGCCACATGGCCGCGCTGGAACGGCTTGGACCCAGCCCGACTCACCGCGCGTCCTTCGCGCCGATCCAGGCGGTGCAGCTCTCTCTTGGGTTGACCCAGGAGACCGCGAAGCGCGATCCCCGCCGTGGGCTCGGCAGGACCGGCGAGGATCTGGCGGTGCGCGCCCTGGCCGAGCGGGGATACGTGGTGGTCGAGCGGAACTGGCGCTGCTCCGTCGGCGAGCTTGACATCGTTGCGCGGCACGCCGAGTGTCTCGTTTTTGTCGAGGTCCGGACGCGGCGCGGCGGGTGGCGCGGCGCGGCGGAGGACTCCATTGGCCCGTCGAAGCGGCGCAAGCTGGCCGCGCTCGCTGATGCCTACCTCCAGGCGCACGAGGCCTCGGTAGGAACCGACTGGCGCATCGACGTCGTCACGGTCGAGATGGACGCGGGCGGACGTGTGCGCGCTGTCGAGATTTTCGAGGACGCTGTCGGCTGGCGCTGACTTGACATGCCAGCCAACGCCCTGTATTATTAGGGAACAACTGCATCTACTCTTATCGAGAGAGGCGGAGGGACCGGCCCTGTGAAGCCTCGGCAGCGGGCTAGTGCCAGGATGGCGCTAGTGCTGTGCCAATTCCGGCAGGATGTACTGGAAGATAAGAGCGAAGCCCGACCAGCTCCGGCTTGTGGCCTTCTCTCACTTCGAGGGAAGGCTTTTTTGTTTGCCTGTCCATCATCCTAAGGAGTCACTGACGATGTCCAATCCATCCCACGTCCTTGGACTGCGCTGTCGAGAATGCGGCACGCGCTACCCGGACTCGCCGCAGTACGTCTGTGAGGAGTGCTTCGGTCCGCTGGAAGTCGAGTACGACTACGACGTGATTAAGTCACGCGTCAGCCGCGAGAAGATCGCCACCGGGCCCTGGAATCTCTGGCGTTACGCCGACCTATTGCCGGTGACCACCGAGAACGCACGAGGCATCCCCTCTGGATTTACACCCCTACAGCGCGCCGATCGCCTGGGCGCAGTCCTTGGGCTGAAGAATCTCTACATCAAAAATGACACCGTCAACCCCACATACTCCTTCAAGGATCGCGTCGTCAGCATGGCCGTCAGCAAGGCCGTCGAGTTCGGCTTCGACACCATCGGCTGCCCGTCCACCGGGAATCTCGCCAACTCTGTCGCAGCCCACGCGGCGAAGGCCGGGCTGCGCGCCTTCGTCTTCGTTCCCAGTGACCTGGAGGAAGCCAAGCTCACTGCCTCGGCCGTCTATGGCCCGACACTGGTGACCGTGGACGGGACCTACGACGACGCCAACCGCCTGTGCACAATGATCGCCGACAACTACGGCTGGGCTTTCGCCAACGTCAACATGCGCCCGTACTACTCGGAAGGCGGGAAGACGCTGGGGTTTGAGGTGGCGGAACAGCTCGGCTGGCGCGCCCCCGATCACGTCGTCATCCCGATGGCGTCCGGCTCCGTGCTCACGAAGATCAAGAAGGGATTGGACGAGTTCAAGAAGCTGGGCCTCATTGAAGACCGGCCGACTCGTGTCTCCGGCGCCCAGGCGACCGGCTGTTCGCCCATCGTGACGGCCTTCCGACGCGGCGCCCCCCACGCCGAGCCTGTCAAGCCCAACACGATTGCCAAGTCCCTCGCCATCGGCTCGCCGGCTGATGCGCCCTATGCACTGCGCATCTTCAAGGAGACCGGGGGAGTCGCCGAGTCGGTGACCGACGACGAGGTGATCGACGGCATCCGCTTGCTCGCTGAGACCGAAGGCATCTTCGCCGAGACCGCCGGCGGCGTCACCATCGGCGTGTTGAAAAAGCTGGCTCAGAGTGGTAAAATTGCGCCCGATGAGCTTACGGTGGCCTACGTTACGGGCAACGGCTTGAAGACCAGCGTCGTGCTGGAAGGCCGGCTCCCGAAGAGCATCCAGATTGCGCCCACCCTGCGCGCCTTCGAGGCGGCGCTGGCCGAGCGTGACGAACGACAGGTCGCCTGACAGGAGGGCCGGGCGTGGCGCGAGGCATCTCGCCGCTCGTAGAGCGCATCAACTTTGCCGAGGGACAGGCGACTGCCATCGCCGGTCTCGACTACCTCTACTTCCTGGCGATGATGCTCGCACCGGATGACCTGGAGAACCTGGAAGGGCTGCAGCGCGGCGACATCGAGTGGCGTTTCCTTGCCTTGCGGGACCCCGAGGGCAGACCTCTGCTGGTCGCCTTCACTTCCATGAATGCGGTGATGGGGTTCACCAAGGTGGGAGGCGGGGCATCCGATCTGCCGCGCTCCACCGAGATCATTCGCACCGAGGTGGCAATTCTGCGGAATGGGCCTTGCCCGTACGATATATGGCTCGATCCGACGGCGGATGCCCTGCGCTCTCTGCAGCGATCGGGGGCGTATACGCTGCTGGAGGAGGGATTGGAGTCACTGCTATGACTGAGACGGCCGAGGGCATCGTCAAGCGGCTGTTGACCTGGGACGAGATCGAGCATCTGGTACAGGAGCTTGTGGCCAAGCTGCCCCATGACTTCGACGCGCTACTCGTTATCACCCGAGGTGGAATGGTGCCGGGCGGACTGATTAGCGAGGCACTGGACTTGCGTAATGTTTTGGTGGCGGCGGTGCAGTTCTACACGGGGATCGGACAGACCCTGGATCACCCAATCTTTTTCCAGTTTCCCGCCGACCCGCTGCTGTACGGCAAGCGCATCCTGATCGTCGATGACGTGTGGGACAGCGGGCGCACGGCGGTGGCGGTGCGGGACCGCGTGCGGGAGGTGGGCGGCCTGGCGAGTGTTGCGGTCTTGCACTACAAGCCGCTGCGATCGCGCTTCCCCGACCAGCGCCCCGACTACTTTGTCGAGGAAACTGACGATTGGATTGTCTATCCCTGGGACCGCGCCGAATTCGTGTGAGTAGAACTTAGGACAGGATTCGAAGAGTAGTCAGCTTATGCAAGATTTGTCTCGTTACGCGCGGCAGGTGGTCTTCCCGGGGATTGGGGAGGAAGGGCAGCGACGCCTCCTGGCGGCGCGGGTCACGATTGTCGGTGTTGGCGCGACGGGCACAGTCTTGGCCAACAACCTGGCGCGAGCGGGCGTCGGCTTTCTGCGCCTCGTGGATCGCGACTATGTCGAGTGGCACAATCTCCAGCGTCAGACGCTGTTCGGCGAGGAAGAGGCGCGGGCGGGTATGCCGAAGGCCATCGCGGCGGCAGAGCATCTGCGGCGCGTGAACTCCGAGATTCGCATCGAATCTGTCGTGACTGACGTAACAGCCGAGAACGTGCAGGAGCTTGTCGCCGATGTCGACGTCGTCATGGACGGCACCGACAATTTCGAGACGCGATATCTTCTCAACGATATCTGCGTTAAGTTAGGCAAGCCCTGGGTGTACACTGGTGTCGTTTCTAGCTATGGCATGACGATGACAGTCGTGCCAGGGGAGACGCCTTGCCTGCGCTGTCTCTACCCTCAACCCGCTCCGGCGGGCGGCGACACGTGTGACATCGCGGGCGTTCTGAACGGCGCAGCCGGCGTCATGGCCTCACTGGCATCGGTCGAGGCACTCAAGCTCATCGTCGGGCAGGGAACCTTGAACGCGGGGGTCATCCACGTGGACGTCTGGAACAACAGCTTCGACGCATTCCAGGTGGCGCGACGCCCGGACTGCCCGACCTGCGGGCTGCATGAGTTCCCATTCCTGGAAGCAAGCGCTGACACGAGCGTTTCCCTGTGCGGGCGGGACGCTGTGCAGGTGCGTCCGGCAGGGCGCCGTCAGCTGGACCTGTCAGCGCTGGGTGCGCGCCTGGCGCCGTTGGGGGATGTCTATGTCACGCCGTATCTCCTGCGGATGACCGTGAATGGCCATGAGATAACGGTGTTTCCCGACGCGCGCGCCATCATCAAGGGAACCGACGAGCCGAGCGTCGCCCGCAGCCTGTACTCGAAGTATATCGGCATGTAGTCATTCAGCCGGGGTGTGCGGCTGGGACGTCTCTCAGCCGTCGCCGCGGCTTGTTCACTCAAGGAGCTTGGATGCGTCTCACCATGAAATTCGGCGGTACCTCGGTAGGGACACCGCAACGGATCCGCGACGTGGCCGGGCTAGTCGCCGCGTCAATTAAGGAAGGCAACCAGGTCGCCGTCGTCGTCTCGGCCATGAGCGGCGTGACCGATGCTCTTATCAAGGCCGCGCGTACGGCAGCGGACGGCGACTCCTCGACCTACCGCGTGATTCGGGATGACCTGCTGGTACGCCACTGGCAGGTCGTGAACGAGATTGCCGCGCCCGCCGAGCGAACCGCGCTCCACGAGGAAGTCCGCGCCGCGCTCGACAATCTAGAGAATCTGTGCCGCGCCATCAACGTTCTCGGTGAGGTCACACCACGCGCGATGGACCTGGTGTCGAGCATGGGCGAGCGCTTCACCGCCAGCCTGACTGCCGCTGCCCTGCGCGCGATTGGGCAGCCCGCCGAGGCCATCCTGGCGACCGATATCATCGTTACGGATAGCGTCTACGGCAATGCGCGGCCGATGATGGATGTCACCGCCGAGCGCGTGCGCGCTCGACTGCTGCCGCTGCTCGACCAGGGCGTCACGCCCGTTGTCACCGGCTTCATGGCGGCGACGACCGACGGCCACGTCACGACGCTGGGACGCGGCGGCAGTGACTATTCGGGCGCGATTATCGGCATCTCCATCGATAGCGACGAAATCTGGATCTGGACCGACGTGGACGGTATCCTGACCGCCGATCCCCGCGTCGTGCCGGAGGCGCAGACGTTGCCGATGGTCTCCTTTGGCGAGGCTGCCGACCTGGCTTACTACGGCGCTAAGGTGCTGCATCCGAAGACGATCCAGCCGGCCGTCGACCGCGGTATCCCAATCCGCATCAAGAACACGTTCAACCCGACGCATCCCGGCACGCTGGTTGTGAAGGAGCGGGTGGCGAGCGAACGGACGGTCAAGGCGATCACGTCCATCAAGGGCCTGAGCCAGATCATGGTCGAGGGCACCGGAATGTTGGGCGTGCCCGGCGTAGCGGCGCGCGTATTCGGCGCGGTGGCCAGCGCCGGCGTCAACATCTTGATGATTAGCCAGTCATCCTCGGAGCAAAGCATCTGCTTCACGGTCGTCGCCGACAGCAGCAAGAAGGTGATACCGGCGCTGGAAGATGCGTTCGAGTTGGAGCTGGCGCGGCGGAACATCGACCGTATCTGGGCGATGGACGACGTCGGCATCGTGTCGGTTGTGGGCTCAGGCATGAAGGGCGTGCCCGGCATCGCCGCCAAGGTATTTGGTGCGCTGGGCAAGGCCAACATCAACGTGATTTCCATCGCGCAGGGGTCGTCCGAGCACACCATGTCGATGGTCCTGGCGGAGGGCGACCTGCACCACGCGATCACAGCGATTCATGCCGAGTTCGATCTGGGGCAGCCGGTGAGTGAGGCTGTCGCCACGCCCTAATAATCTGGCCCATCACCATGGATAACGCATGCCTGCTCCGTTGATTACCTCCGTCGCTGTATTCAGCGACTACTGGCAGCAGATTCACCGTCGAACCCGTGAGGTCGTCGCGGCGCTGCCGCCCGACCGTCTCGATTGGCGGCCGGCGCCGGAAGAGTTCACCGCTGCCGAGCTAGTGCGTCATATCGGGTCGGCCCGACGAATGAACATCCTCTCCGCGACGCTAGGGGAGAGTGCCTATCCTGGCCACGACGAGCGATTCGGCGTGACGCTGCGCGACCTGCTGCACTACCTCGATGCGACGCATGCCGAGGTCTCAAACCGCCTGGCCGGGATGCCGGATGAGGAACTGACGGAGGCGCGCCAGGGCGTCAGCGGCCGCTCTTATCCCGCGTGGGACATCCTCATGGGAATGGTGGAGCACGAGATCCATCACCGCAGCCAGCTTGCGATGTACCTGACGCTCATGGGCGTCACACCGCCGCCGTTGTACGGTCTCTACGTGGAGGATCTTCCACACGGGGCCTGACACGAAAAGCCCACCAACGGAGAATTTCATGCCTGACTGGGTTCCGGTTATTATTCTGGGCGCTGGCAATGTTGGCCGCGCCCTTATCAAAGAAATCATCCAGTGTCGGCCTCTCCACGCGGAGAAGCTGCGCGTGCGCCTGGAAATCATGACTGTGGCCGACCGCGATGGCGCGGTGTTCGAGCCGGCGGGCCTGACCGACGATCAGCTCAACGATATCCTGGCGTGGAAGGAGACCGGCCAGCCGCTCCGCCAGCACGAGCTGGGCGCGTACCAGGACGACCTGGTGGCGCTGGTCGATGTCGCGGGGGAGGACGGCGCAATCGTCGTGGACATGACGGCGACCGCAGAGACGATCCCGGCGCTTGAGAGCACGCTGGACCGGGGGTACGCAGCCGTTACGGCGAACAAGCTGCCTCTTGCAGCCGACCTGGCGACGTTCCGCCGCCTGGTGGACCACCGGCGGTTTCGCTGGGAGGCAACGGTCGGCGCGGGGCTGCCGGTCATCGTCACGCTGGCCGGGCTGGTGAACACGGGCGATACGGTGCAGCGCATTGAGGGCGCTCTGAGTGGGACGCTTGGCTACCTGTCGAGCCAGCTCGAAGCGGGCCAGCCGTTCTCTGAGATCGTGCGCGAGGCGAAGCAGCTGGGCTACACCGAGCCGGACCCGCGCCAGGACCTGGGTGGGCTGGACGCGGCGCGCAAGGCGCTGATCCTGGCGCGCATGATCGGCTACCCGCTTGAGCTGACGGATGTGTCGGTCGAGAGTCTGTATCCGGCCGAGATGGACTCGCTCAGCCTCGGCGAGTTCATGGCGGCGCTGCCATCGCTGGATGAGCAGTATGCCGGGCGCGTCGCCGAGGCCAGGGCGGCCGGACTCACGCTTCGCTACGTCGCCCAGGTCGCGGATGGCGCGGCGAGCGTCGGCTTGCGGGCCCTCGACCCGGATAGCCGACTGGCCCGCGTGCGCAGCTCCGACAGCATTGTGATATTCCACACGGAACGCTACAGCGAGAACCCGCTGGTTGTCAGCGGCCGCGGCGCCGGGGCCTTCAATACCGCGGCGGGTGTGCTGGGCGATATCCTGAGCTTAGTTTAGGGGATCCGGCCTGCCGGTAGCGCGGGCGCTGGGGAGGGTCTAGTTATGGCGCGAATCAAGTGCGGCGTATTGGGCGCGACGGGAGCCGTCGGCCAGCGCTTCATCCAATTGCTTGCCAATCACCCGTGGTTCGAGGTGACGGTGGTCGCCGCTTCCGACAATTCGGTCGGCAAGACGTATAGCCAGGCCGCCAAGTGGCACGTCTCCGCCGAGATGCCGGCGGCTGTGCGCGATCTATTGGTTGTGCCGACCGAGCCGGGGATGGAGTGCGACCTGGTTTTCTCGGCGTTGCCGGGTGATATGGCGGGGCCGGTGGAACTGGCGTTTGCCGACGCCGGCTACGTCGTCTCTACCAACGCCAGCGCCCACCGCATGGCGCCGGATGTGCCGCTGCTGATTCCCGAGGTGAACGCTGAGCACCTCGATCTTATTCCCGTCCAGCGCAAGAAGCGCGGTTGGGACCGCGGCTTCATCGTCGCCAACCCCAACTGCTCGACGATTCACCTCACACTGGCGTTGAAGCCGCTCCATGAGCGCTTTGGCCTCAGCAAGCTCATCGTCTCCACCATGCAGGCTGTCTCAGGCGCCGGCTACCCCGGCGTGCCGAGCCTCGACATCATCGACAATGTCATCCCGTTTATCGGCGGCGAGGAGCCAAAGATGGAATCCGAGCCGCTGAAGCTGCTCGGGATATTCCAGGACGGCGCAGTGACGCCGGCGGACATCCGAATCAGCGCCCACTGCAACCGCGTCGCCGTTCGCGATGGGCACACCGAGACCGTGTCGGTGGAGCTACACAACAAGGCGAGCCTGGAAGAATTCGTGGACGCGTTCGCGCAGTTCCGCGGCGAGCCCCAGATCCTCAATCTCCCCAGCGCCCCGGCGAAGCCCATCATCGTCCGCTCTGAGGCTAATCGCCCGCAGCCGGTGCTCGATCGAGACGTTCAGCAGGGCATGGCGTCCGTCGTCGGCCGCGTGCGCCCAGACCCGGTGCTCGACTACAAGTTTGTCGTCCTGGGCCACAATACGATTCGCGGGGCGGCGGGCGGCGCGATCCTGAACGCCGAGCTGCTGGTGGCGAAGGGCTATCTGACCCTCGAATCGACGCTCTTCCGACAGAGCACGCGTCCGGCGGTCCGTCTGCCACGCCCTATTGTCGAGCGCATCCTCATTCACGCGCGCCAGGGAGCGCCGCACGAAGTCGGCGGCGTGCTGGCGACGTCTGCGAAGGGCGGGGGGCCGATGCAGCTATTCGTCGCGCGCAACAGCGCGGCGCAGCCCGCGGAAGCGTACCACATGGCGATGGACGACCAGCAGCGCATCCTGGCGGAGATAGATGACCAGGGACTAGACATCTTCGCCGTCTACCACACGCACCCGAGCGCGCCGGCCTATCCGGTGACGGAAGAGCTTCGCGGCGCCTACTATACAAACGCCTACTACATCCTCGTTTCACTCGCCGACGCCGGCCGGCCGGCCCTGCGCGCGTACAAGATAGACCAGGTGCAGGGTGATGTGGTAGAATACCCGGTGGAAGTAGATTAGCCACGCAGCGATTGTGACTTGAGCGGACTGTAGTAACGTCGCGAGTACATGATGCGCGACGTACGCGAAATGCAGAACGAGCCTTAGCCGCGTCCTCTAGGGACGCGGCGTTGGGGTTGCATCGAGGCGGAGCACGCAACATGGCCGACCCGGCAACGATAGCCGACCTGGTGCTGTCAGGCGCGGCGCGAATCTATGACCTGGAGCAACCTCGCTTTGCCGGTATGCCCTTGCATCCTAGCCATCACCCCGGCTACTTCTACGCCCTGTACCGCCGCCACCAAGATACGTACAATCCACCCCGGCAAGGCCCGCGTTCGAGCGCCAGCGGTGTGCTGACCATGATGGAACATTCTGGCACGCACATCGACGCGCTCTCTCACCAGGCCGAGAACCTCCATTTGCACGGCGATATTTCAGCGGCGGAGGTGACGACACCGTATGGCTTCCGCCGACTAGGTATCGAGGAGGTCCCGCCCATCGTGGCGCGGGGCGTTCTGCTGGACCTGGCCGGGCTCAAGGGTGTCGAGCGTTTGCCCGAGCGCTACGCGTTTACGGCGGACGATCTGGAAGCGGCAGAGAGCGCGCAGGGGGTACGGGTTGAACCGGGCAACGTTCTGCTCGTGCGGACCGGCTTTGCGGCCCTGTGGCGCCAGCCAGAGCAGTACCTGCAGGCGGCCGGCGCCAGCGCCGGCGCATCCCGCTGGGCGGCGGAGCGTGGCGTTGTGGCTGTCGGCGCCGATAACATGGCCTGGGATGCGCCCGACGAGCGAGACCCTGAGACAGGCGCGGACCTGCCTGCTCACGTCCTCCTCCTCGTGCGCGCGGGTATCTACATCATCGAGAATCTCAACTTCGAGGAGCTAGCGCGGACCCGGGCATACACATCACTGTTCGTGTGCCTGCCCCTCAAGCTGGTCGGCGCCACAGGATCGCCCGTCCGACCGGTGGCGATCGCATAACCTGAAGGAGACTGTATGGACGTCCGAATTGCCCTGCTGCCGGGTGACGGCATTGGGGTGGAAGTGATCCAGGCGGCGACGCAGGTGCTCGACGCCGTCGCGCAGCGATTTGGCCACAGCGTCGAGTACACGCGGGGGCTGATCGGCGGCGCCGCTATCGATGCCACGGGTACGGCGCTCCCCGAAGACACCATTGCCTTATGCAAGGCCTCCGATGCGATTCTCATGGGCGCTGTGGGAGGGCCGAAGTGGGACAATCCCAAGGCCAGCGTCCGTCCGGAGCAGGGGCTGCTCGGCATTCGCTCCGCCCTGGGCGTCTTCGCCAACCTTCGGCCGGTGCGTGTCCATCCCTCTCTCGCCGACGCGACCCCACTAAAGGAGCGCTACGTCCAGGGGGTTGACCTGCTCGTCGTCCGCGAGCTGACCGGCGGGCTGTATTTCGGGAAGCCGCAGGAGCGGCGCGAGACGGACACGGGGCGTGCTGCCGTCGATACCATGTACTATACCGAGCCGGAGATTCGCCGCACGCTGGAGATGGCGTACAACTTGGCGCGGCAGCGCCGGCGCTCCGTCACGCACGTGGACAAGCAGAACGTCCTGGCGACCTCGCGATTGTGGCGCGAGATGCACGGCGAGATCGCCGCGCAGTATCCGGATGTGCGGCACGAGGACATCCTGGTCGACGCGATGGCGATGCATCTCATTCGCCGCCCGGCCGACTTTGATGTCATCGTAACCGAGAATCTGTTCGGCGACATCCTGACGGATGAGGCGGCAGTGCTGGCAGGGAGTCTGGGTCTGCTGCCCTCGGCCTCCCTTGGTGAGACCCTCAACCGACATGGATTCCCGCGCGGCCTCTACGAGCCGGTGCACGGGTCAGCGCCCGACATCGTCGGCAAGGGGATCGCCAACCCTATCGGCGCAATTATGAGCGTTTCCATGCTGCTGTTCCATTCCCTCGGCCTGACGACCGAAGCTGCTGTGGTCGAGAACGCCGTGGACAGTGTCCTGACCGTGGGCTACCGAACGCCCGATCTCGCCGCGGCGGGTGGTGAGACTGTGAGCACGGAGGTGATGACCAATGAGATCGTTCGACGCGTCGTCGGGGAAGGAATCCCCGTCCACAGCAGTTGACGGTTCTCGAGGCAGTACACACTCTGTGCGCCGCTTCCTGCTCTTCATCTTCTTGTCTGCGGCGCTTCTTTCCCTGGCCGGTACCTGCGTTCAGGCCGCCGGCCCCGACCATGACGACTCGGACGACGCGCAATCGTTGCGCGATCTGCATCCAGCCCCAGCGGCAAGCATCGATCCTCTAGCGCTGCTGGGCGCCTCGCGCATTCCGCTGAGCGCGCCCGCAGCGGCCGCTGCCGCCGCTCCGCATCCGGCCGAATGGCTCTTCCCGGATAGCGAGATTGTGAACGGCCCCACAGCGAGGGACTTCGATATTCGGGGCTACATCCAGTCCTTTCCGGGCTATCTCAAGTCGGTCCACGAGACGGTGGAGGGGATCGACATGGATGGCCCGGATATCGTCGAGCTGATTTCTCACCGCTTCAGCGTGAACCCGCGCATCCTTCTTGCCCTGCTCGAGTGGCATGGCGGATGGCTCACGCAACCCGATATTCCGGCGACAACGCAGACGTATACCTTCAACCCCCAGGCATACTGGGCGAAGGGTTTGTATCACCAGCTTGAGTGGGCGGCGGATGTCCTGAACGCCGGGTTCTACGCGCCGACGACCCGCGACTACTGGCGCGTGCAGTTCCGGAACGGCTCGATTCCCCATGGCCCGGACGACCTGAACTCCGGTACCTATGCCGTGGACTATCTGCTCGCGCGTATGTCGAAGATGGACGAGTGGGACGCGGTGCGCGGAGAGGGCGATGGGGCGTTTGTGCGAACGTACCGCGTCCTGTTTGGAGAGCCGTGGCAGCGTGCCTATGAGCCGCTGTTGCCGCCGAACCTTCGCCAGCCCACGCTTCGTCTGCCGTGGGCGGATGGCGAGACGTGGTGGTTCACCGGCGCGCCACACGGCGGGTGGGGCTCAGGCTCGGCCTGGGGAGCGATCGATTTCGGGCCGGGCGAGGCCGGCGGAGACACCGGGCGCCATCAGTTTGGGTGCTTCGACGCGAGCGACTACTGGGTGCGCGCGGCGGCACCGGGGCGGATACTGGTCTCGCGGCGAGGGGAGATCATCCAGGCGCTGGAGAATCAGTCCGATTACCACGTGGGCTGGGTGCTGATTTACGACCACCTGGTGAACGAGGACCGCGTTGCCGAGGGAGCCGTGGTCAAGCCGGGCGACCCACTCGGGCATCCCGGTTGCGAGGGAGGCTATAGCTCAGGTACGCATCTCCATCTCGCGCGCCGCTACAATGGCGTCTGGATCCCTGCTATGGGGCCGACCGCCGTGCCGTTTGTTATCTCAGACTGGGTCGCCAACAGCCAGGGTCAGGAATACCGCGGCACACTGACACGCGGTGACGCGTCCCTCCTGGCTGCGCCGTGGCGCGTTGTTGGGCAGAACGATCTAGTCGCCGGCGATGAGCCGTGATAGGCCCCGAGGCGAAAAGCAAAAGGGGATACATCGCGCCGTGGATGTATCCCCATTGAAATTATCCTATTGTCGGCTTGACGTCGCGGTCAGATGAAGGCGACACTACTGTTGCCGGCTTGAATCGCCTCCGCTCGATCGGCTGCCATCGCCGCCACTGCTGCCCCGTCCACCATAGCCGCCACCGCGCGGCTGAGATTCGTTGACGCGCAACTGTCTGCCCAAAAGCGTGTAGCCGTCGAACTGGGAGATGGCCGCCTGAGCGCTCGTCACGTCAGCCATCTCGACAAAGGCAAAGCCGCGGGGGCGGCCCGTCTCGCGGTCCACGGGAACCGCGACGTCGACAACCTCTCCAGCCTGACTGAATAGCTCGCGCAAATCATCAGCTGTCGTGCGATAGGGAAGGTTGCCGATATACAGTCTGGTCTGGGGCATGCTTCGTCTCCTCGAAACAAAGGGACAAACAATAATCGCCCTCGTATGTGGGGCGCGCGAAAATATCGGACGCGCTCCCCATAGAGGGGTTTGCGCAGAGAAACGTCTGCGCTCATTGTCAAAATACCATAAGTTCCTTATGTTGTCAAGACCATTTGGACATCTCCTGTACAAGCCAAACGTTTGCGTGCGAAAAATCGTGAAAGGTAGTGGAAAATGCCGGAAATATATAACCAAAGTGACCTTATGCGCGCTCGCCAGTTCGCGGCCCACGATCGCAAGGACTCTCTGGCCGGAGCCCAGTTAACGCGAGCAGACTTGCGCCAAGCTGATCTCGCCGGCGCCAGGCTCGCCGTGGCGACGCTGCGGGATGCGCAGCTGACCGGGGCCGACCTGGCTCAGGCGGACCTGCGCGGCGCGGACTTACGCGGCGCGGACCTACGCGGCGCGGACCTGCGCGGCGCGCAGCTTGCCGGTGCTCTTCTCACAGGGGCTAAGTTGAGCGAGGCTGATCTGACGGGCGCCGACCTGGCCGAGGCCCACCTGGCGGAGGCGGATGCGGCGCGTGCGCGGCTGGACGGCGCGCGCCTGGCGAAGACGACGCTACACCAGACGAACCTGGCCGGCGCGAGTCTGGCTGACGCGGACCTCCGGGAGGCCCGGTTGCTCTGGACGAATCTGCGCGACGCCGATCTATCGCGAGTCGACCTGTCGGGCGCGACGCTATGGTGGCCCGCTCTTGACGGCGCGAACCTGCGTGGCGCGCGAATCGATGATATTGAGATGGTGGGTGTGAGCCTGGACCTGGCGGCGATAACCGCCGAAGCGTCTCAGTAGCGCCGCATCGTCGGGTCGACGTCGAAGGCCCAACGGTCGATGCCGCCCGTCAGATTCTTGACATTCGTGAACCCGGCGCGGGCAAGCATCATGCAGGCGTAGGCCGAGCGCTGCCCGCTGTGGCATTGGAACACAATCTCCTCGTCTGGGTCAAGCTCGCGCCACCACTCCGCGATCGCCGGCAAGGGCTTCAGTTCGGCGCCTTCGATGTGGCAGATGGAGTACTCGTAGGGTTCGCGAACGTCGATGATGCGCGGCGCGGTGCCCGCGTCTATTCGAGCCTTCAATTCTCTTGGTGTCATTTCGCCATATGGCGGGGTCATCCGGCCTCCGAAATCTCTGTGGACAACGCGCTCTTCGCGTGTGCGTGCCTATGATACGCGCCACGCCTTGCGGCGGCAAGCGAGGACTGATATGGCTGACGTACTGATCCTGGTTGATGACCTGTTCTTCACCGTGCAGATTGAGAATGCGGCCCGGGCCGTCGGTCTGCGGCCGATCAATGGGCCGGGTCCGGGCGTCGCCGCGGCGCTTGGCAGCGAGGCCCTGCGCCTGGTCGTCCTGGACCTGAGCCTCCGCGAACAGGCCTGGGCGGATCTGATGGCCCAGGTGCGAAACGCGCGGCCGGACGTCCCGGTGCTCGCCTTTGGCCCTCACGTGGACGTGACGTCGCGGCGAGCCGCGGAAGCGGCAGGCGCAACGCGCGTGGTGACGAAGCAGCAGCTCGTCGCCGACCTGCCGGGATTGCTGCGCCGTTACGCCGGCCTGACAGAGTAACGCCCGCTGTCGAGCGTTCGGCATATGGGCGCAGTGTATGGTATAATTAACGGATGCGCTCAGGCGCGAGAAGTGTCGGACGCGGCGCCCGCCGCTGGGTCGAGGAGTGGCATTTGTGAAGCGGTATCATACCACTTTCTGGGGCTGTCAGATGAACGAAGCGGACACGCAGCGCGTGGCCGCCGAGTTGGAGAAACTGGGCTATACCTACACGGACACGGCGGAGGACGCCGATGTCGTGGTACTGAATACGTGCGTCGTGCGGCAGAGCGCCGAGGACAAGGTTTACGGCAAGCTGGGCGCGCTCAAGCCCGTGAAGGCGGCGCGGCCCGACATGGTTATCAGCGTGATGGGCTGCCTGGTGGGGCAGAACGGAAAGCAGGCCGAGGCGCTCCGCAAGTCGTGGCCGATGGTGGATGTCTTCATGGCGCCGTCTGAGACGAGGCCGCTGGTCGACTTCCTGCGCGCTCGCGAGATGGACCGCCAGGCCGAAGAGCTCGACCTGTCCGCGCTGACCACAGCCTACGGGCTGCAGGACGAGGAGCTTGTCTTGCCGGCGCACGAGCGCGGCAAGCGCGTCGTCGCTAACATCCCGATCATGTACGGCTGCGACCATGTCTGTACCTTCTGCATCATTCCCTATCGCCGCGGCCGAGAACGCAGCCGCCCGGCAGACGAGATCGTGCGCGAGGTGCGCGGCCTGACGCGCCAGGGCGTGCGGGAAGTGATGCTGCTAGGCCAGATCGTCGACCGCTACGGTTTCGACAGCGGTGACAATGACGGATTGCCGAATCTTCTGCGGCGCCTGAACGAAATTGATGAGCTTGAGCGCATCCGCTTCCTGACCTCGCACCCGAACTATATGACCGACGAGCTGCTGGAGACGGTAGCCGAGCTGCCCAAGGTCATGGAACACATAAATGTTCCGGTGCAGGCAGGCCACGACGAGACACTGGCCCGCATGAAGCGCGGCTATACCGTGGACGACTACCGGCGTCTTGTTGAGCGGATTCGCGCGACGATTCCCAATGTCGCGGTGCACACGGACATCATCGTCGGTTTCGCCGGTGAGACTGAGGATCACTTCAACGCGACCGCGGACATGCTGGCCGAGCTCAAGCTCGACAAGGTTCACCTGGCGATGTACTCGCCGCGGCCCGGCACAGTGTCCGCTAAAGTCATGGCAGACGACGTGCCGCAGGCCGAGAAGGAGCGCCGTCTCCAGGTGCTCAACGACCAGCAATACGCTATCAGCGCGGAGTTGAATGCGCGCTACCTGGACCAGATGGTCGAGGTCCTCGTCGAAGGCATGCACAAGGGCAAGTGGCGCGGACGCGCGCGCAACGACAGGCTCGTCTTCTTCGAGGATTCCACGCAGGACTGGACAGGGCGGCTGGCGCGGGTCGAAGTCACGTGGGCCGGCCCGTGGTCGCTCCAGGCGCGCTTGCCCCAGACAAGCGCCCCAACCCGCGAGGTGATCCCGCTGTTGTCACTCTAGCTCGATGTTCGATCACTGGTGAGTCATCGCGCCGATTTCTCCAGGCTCTGTCCCAAGGGCCTGCCGAGGTCGGCGCTGTACACTTAGAACGCCATCGATGCGCAGTTTTCAGGAAGAATCCCCAGTTACAACCGCAGCGCGGCGGATCAAGTACCTTGGCCCGTTCCTGGTAGCCGTTGCCTGGCTCACGCTCGTTGCTGTGGGAGGCATTGGCCTCCTGCGTACCGGGCAGACCGGCGCGGCGGCTCTCCGAACCTTCACGTTTCGTGGGCCTCTCCTCGCGCTGTCGATCGCGGACGTGGCAGCGCTCGCGCTCATAGGGGCGCTCATCGTGCTGGCGCGGGCGCGCCCGCGCGACGTGCTCCCAGCGGTTCTACTCACTCTGGCCGTTGTCTGCGCCATCTTGCTCGTCACGAGCGGGCAATTTCCGGCTGCGCTGACCGTACTCTGGCTGGGCATCGTCTCTGAGCTGGTTGGGTTAGTGCTGGTGAGGTGGCTGCGGATCAGGGCGGACGCGGCGCTCACGTCTGCCGTGGCCCTCCCCCTCGGCCTGGGTCTTCTTGCCCTCGTGGTTCTGGCGATTGGACTGGCTGGCTGGCTCAACGTCCCCGTTGTCGTTGCGGTGACCCTTGCGCTGGCTATAGCGGCCGCTTACCTTGAGCGGCGAAGGCTGCGCACTCTAGGTGTGTATCTCTGGCTTAGCTGGCGTGGCCGGCCGCCCGCCGACCTTGCCACTACCTTGTGCCTCGCTGTGCTGGCCCTGTTTTTCATCATAGGCTGGGTCGGAGCATTGGCGCCGGAGACCGGGTTTGACGCCCTGCAGGATCACCTGGAGCTGGCGCGGCACTTTGCGGAGGCAGGCCGCGTCATTGCTATTCCAACCATGGCCAAGTACTACTGGCCGCTGAACGCCGAGATGATCTATGCGGCGGCCTACACCCTGGCCGGTGAGACTGCCGCGAAGTTGGCCCATTTCTTTGCCGGGGTTGGGGTAGCATTCCTTGTCTTTGCCCTGGGCAAACGACTCTCTGGGGCTCTGATGGGGCTCATTGCTGCCACGGTGCTGTATACCACCCCGCTGGTGACCTGGGAGGGGACGAACACCTACCTGGACCTGACCCTGATGCTGTATTGCACGGCTGCGCTTGTTCTCGTTGTACTGTGGCGCGAGGGGCAGCGGAACTGGGGGCTGGTCGTTGGGATCGGGTTGAGTCTCGGCCTGGCGGTCGGGACCAAGCTGACCGCGGGGTTTTTCGTGATAGCCATCCTCTTGTGGATGCTCTTCGATGCGTTCCGCGCGCGCAGCTACCGTCCGCTTCTCGCGGCACTCATTGCCGGCGGCGTGGCGTTTCTTGTGGCTCTGCCGTGGCTGGCGCGAGCGTACGTGCTGACCGGCAATCCGGTCTTTCCCTTCATGAACAGCGTGTTCCATAGCCCGCTATGGTACCCGTCGTCCGAGTTCTACAATCTCGCTGATTTCGGGACGGGACGATCGCTTCGCGCGCTGACCGTGCTGCCCTGGCAAATGACTTTCAATACCAGCCTCTTCATGGAAGCGCCGAACGGCGTCGTCGGCATCGTCTATCTCGCCTTCGTTCCACTGGTTATGCTCTCAATCAAGCCGGCGCGGCGGTACGGCGCAGTCGTATTTGTGACAGCCTTATTCGGCGTCCTTGTGGTCGCGTTTACGGAATATCTCCGCTATTTGCTGCCCGCTCTCGCCGGCCTGGCGCTGCTCGCTGCACTGGGCGCGAGGAACGCCTGGACCACCGCCCGCGAGACGATACCGCGCTTCGCAGCTATCATTCCCGTCGTGTTCTTTGCGTTCATGGCGCTCAACATACCTCTTGCGCTGCGTGAACGCGCGTACGACATTCCTCTCGGCGTTGTGCTCGGAAGAGTGCCGCGCGAGACGTATCTGGCTCAGCATGTTAAGAGTTATGGGGCATTTCGATACATCGATACTCATCTCACGGCTGCGGACCGAGTCTACGTGGTGCGCGACTTCGCCGACTACCTCTCAAATGTCCCGCTTGAGGAGCCTCCCTATTCACTCGATGCCAACCGAATCTACAAGGCTATCTCGCTCGACACACTCAACGCGGCGCTTGCCAGTGCCTGCCCCACATACCTGCTCATTACTCGGCCGGAGGCCATGCCGCCAGACGATCCGTCCCTTCCTCACACGCGACTGCTGCTCGACTATGCTCGCCAGAACGCGACGCTCGTCTATAGCGACGAGTCGGATGACCTGTACAAGACGCCGCCGGAGGTTGCGCACTCTCCGACGTGCCGCGATAACTAATGTTAAGCCTGTCTAGAAAGGCTGTCATTGCGAGCGAAGTCTATATGACCCTTGGGTCACCCGTAAGTATGAAAATGTCATGCTGAGCGGAGCGAAGCATCCCGGTGCCGTTGGAGGCCCTTCGCTACGCTCAGGGCGACAGCCGCGCTATTTTCATCTCAGCGAAGCAATCTCCCGCCCTTGCGACCGGCAGTCTACACTGAGTGGTGATGCTCTTGCCTGTGGTGGGATTGCTTCGTCGGGCTGCCGCCCTCCTCGCAATGACGCTGCTTTGCAGCCTTTCTAGCCGCGTTTGGTATAAGGCCGTGCACCAGGCCTTCAGTGACGACTTCCACGTGCGGTCGTTCCTATTGAACGGGCAGGATGAGCAGCCGCGCCATCCATACGACTACGACGCCCACGGCCATCGCTATAAAGAGGTTGCCGGTGCGCCATGCGGCGAGGGCCGTCGCCAGGGCGGCTAGCATGGCAGGGAGGCCGCCCTCCACAACGGCCGGCGCGACGATGGCGATGAGGATCGCGCCTGGGATGTGGCCGAGCCACGCTTCGACGCGCCGCGTCGGCCGGACCTGTCCCATCAGCCATAGGCCGCCGACGCGCGTCGCGTAGGTAGCGGCGGCCATGCCCAGGATGGTCACAAAAGGGATGAGGTTAATCTCCATCTTGCCACGCTCCGACGCAACTTCCCGCCAGCCCGCCTAACAGGATGTACCACTTGCCGGGCACGAAGTGCCAGGCGGCGATGGCGACAATCGCCGCTGTAGTCCAGGGAAGCAGATTGGCCCGGCCCTTGCGCATCGCCACCAGCAGGGCGACAAAAACGGCCGTCGAGACGAAATCCAGGCCCCACCGGGCAGGGTCGGCGATGACCGCGCCGAGCGCCTGCCCGATGAGCGTCGCGCTCACCCATGCGACGAACAGCACAAGGCCGCTGCCGATGAGAAACGCGGCGTCCCTCTGACCCCTGGCATGGGCGCGCACTGTCAGCGCCCAACTCTCGTCGACCATGAAGAAAGCAGAAACGTAGCGCTCCCAACGGGGGAGTTGAGATAGCCAGGGGTAGAGGGCCGCTCCCATGAGCAGGTGCCGCAGGTTGATGACGAGGGTCGTCAGAATGATGTTGACCACCGGCACCGGTATGGTCCACATCTGGATGGCCACGAGCTGCGCGCCGCCGGCGAAGACGAGACTGCTCATCAGGCCCGACTCGGCGGCCGTCAAGCCGGCCTGGCGCGCGAGCATGCCCCAGACGATGCCGAAGGCCAGCGTGCTTGGGATGAAGGCGAGGGTCTGGCGCGCGCCGGCCACGACACCGGCCGGGCTGAATACCCGCCTTTCCTGAACAGCGACACTCATCGAGCAAGCCATTCGTTGATTGACTGAACGTGTTCCGGCCAATGGTCATACGTGTTGCCGGCCACGGCTTCGACGACCGGCTCGCGTGCCCAGGGGAACCGCCCGGGCGTGAAGAGGTCCTCGTCACGCATGCCGCGCAGGGTTGTGTAGAGCCGGCGGTAGATCTGCTGCTCTTCCATCACGACCTCGGCGACGGGCCGCGCTCGGTTCCTCTGGTACACCCAGGCGTTGAGTTGATCCGTGTCCCAGTCTTTCGCCTCCGTCGGCAGCTCGTTTTCGAACGGGCCGAGGATGGATGTCTCTCGCCCTTCAAGACTGGCCGTGAGTTTGCCACCCACCCAGCGCTCCCAGAAGCCGACGTGAGCGACCAGGTCCTTAGTCGTCCAGTCGCCGACTACACCCGTCTCCTCCATGCGCGCCTCACTGACCTTGGCCAGTGTCTCCTCCCACACGCGCCGTCCCTCATCCATCGCGCGCAGCATGTCGGACTTTGTCGTAATAGCTGTTGCCATATACCTCTCCTTGCTCGTGTTGCTATAACCCCTTATGGCTTACTTTGAGGGTTAGATTGTACCAGAAGGTGGGCTGGGCGTCAAGGCGCGGAAGCGGGAATGATATCGTCCATAAGGATGATCTTGGCGAATGCGCGGGGAATCGTGCGGAGTTCTCAGACCTGTCGTTGCTCCTGGGGAAACCGGCCGGAGTTGAGCCGACAAACGAAAGAGGGGAGAGCAGGCGCTCTCCCCTCGGTGCTATCGGTGATGTGTGGGGTGCGATTACGGCTTGTAGCCAGTCTGGATCTTGCCCGACTTCAGTCCGTCGATGGCCGCCTGAACCGCATCCTTGCACTTCTGGGGGATCTTGCTGTCCCAGTCGTGGTAGGGGGCGAGGCCGATACCGCCGTTGCTGATATCAGACAGCGCGATACCGCCCTTGCTCGTGCCGGCTTGGGCCGCCTTGATGGCGTTGTACACGGCCACATCGACGTTCTTCATGGCGCTGGTGATGAGGCTGGACTTGACCTCGGGGTAGGTGAGGTACTGGTCCACGTCGACGCCGATCGCCATCTTGCCGGCCTGGTTGGCCGCGAGCAGACCACCGTTGCCGGTGTTGCCGCCAACGCCGAACACCACGTCACAACCCTGGCCGATCATCGACGCGCCGGTTTCCTTGCCCTTGGCGGGGTCGGTGAAGCTGGGGATGTAGACGTTCGGTGTCTTGACGTCGGACTTCTGCGACTTGGCGCCGGTCTGGTAGCCGATCACGTAGCGCTGCACCGGCGGGATTTCCATGCCGCTGACCGTGCAGACCGTGCCCGACTGGCTCATGCAGCCGGCCAGGACGCCGGCCAGATAGCCGACCTGGTCTTCGGAGAACATCAGGCTGGTGACGTTCTTCAGGGGGCCGGCGTAGGGATCAGGATCGCCCGCCTTCTCAGGGAAATACGCGTTGTCGATGATGGCGAACTTCTGGTCCGGATACTGCGCGGCCTTCTTCTGCACCGCGTCGCCCATCAGGAAGCCAACGGCGATGATCAGGTCATACTTGTCGGTCACGAACGCGTCGATGTTCTTCTCATAGTCCGTGGGGGCCTTGGACTCGACGAACTTGCCGTCGATGCCCAGGTCCTTGATGGCTTTCTGAACGCCTTCCCAGGCGGACTGGTTGAAGCTCTTGTCGTTCACGCCGCCGACGTCGGTCACGAGACCGACCTTGATCTTCTTGCCGGCTGCCGCGGCCGGCGCAGTTGTTGCCGCTGCGGCCGGCGCTGTTGTCGCCGCAGCCTTCGGCGCTGCCGTGGGCGCTGCTGCCTTCGGCGCTTCGGTGGGCGCCGCTGCCTTCGGTGCCGCGGTGGGCGCCGCTGCCTGGGGAGCCGCGGGCGCCGTCGTGGGCGCTGCCGCTGGCGCGGCTGTCTGGCCGCCGCACGCCGCCAGGACAATGGCGACGAGCGCCAGCACAATGGCTACGCTCCAGATTTTGGACATGTTTTCTCCTCCAGTTCATCAATGAACTGATCTCATTGGGCTGGCATGTTTACTGCCCAGAGAATTATAGCACACGCGCAATCGTTTGGCTGATTCTCCGGAGGTGTTTCTCGTGCGTAGGCAAGAAATTCACGCGCAGATAACGCAGCTTCGAGCGTTTCACGGTTAAGGGTAAGCTGGTTGACGTGGGAATGCTCTAATTGACGGATGTCCGTGCTGCGCCCGGAATGGGTGCAAGGCTTGCTCGGGGAGTCTTTTGAATGGATGTGAATAGACGCTCGCGGGATGACACGCCCATTATTCGCCTGGACGGTGTCACGAAGGTATATGTCGAGGCGGGACAATCTCACACGGTGCTCGATAACGTCAGCGCCGATTTCGCGCCGGGCGAGTTCGTCGTGTTGCTCGGCAAGAGCGGCTCCGGCAAGAGCACGCTGCTGAACCTGGTCAGCGGCATCGACTCGCCTAGCAGTGGTGACATCTGGGTCAGCGGACAGCCTATCACTCGAATGGGCGACCGGGAGCGCACAATCTTTCGCCGTCTCCACATTGGCTTCGTTTTCCAGTTCTTCAATCTGATTCCGACGCTCACGGTGCAGGAGAATGTCTTCCTGCCCGTGGACCTGGCGGCCGGCGGGAAATCGGGCCGTCAGCGCGGGCTTGATCTCCTGGAACGCGTCGGGCTCGGCAATCGCCTCGGCGCCTATCCCGATCGCCTCTCCGGCGGCGAGCAACAGCGGGTTGCCATCGCGCGCGCCCTCGCCCACGACCCGCCGCTTGTGCTTGCCGATGAGCCGACCGGCAACCTGGACGAAGACACCGGGCGGCAAGTGCTTTCTCTGTTGGACGATCTCGTGCGCGAGGCGGGCAAGAGTCTGCTCATGGTGACGCACAGTCCGGAAGTCGTCGGGCTGGCCGACCGCGTCTACCGCGTGCGCCACGGCCACCTCGTCGAGGAGACGGGCATCTGGCAGCCGTCTAGCGAGGACGCCGCAGCAGCGCCCGATAGGCTCAATAGCGTCGCGCCGACGGGCACTGTGCAGGGCCGGGCAGGATGACGGGCAGCCTCATGCGCGTGGGCCTGAGATACTGGCAGCGGCGCCGCTGGCAGAGCGTCCTCGCTATTCTCGGCATTGCCCTCGGAGTGGCCGTCGTTGTCGGCATTGACATCGCGAACGACAGCGCGCGCCGCGCCTTTGGCCTGTCCACGGAAGCGGTCGCGGGCAAGGCGACACACGTGATTGTCGGCGGTCCGCTTGGGCTTGACGAGGACATCTACCGACGCTTGCGGGTCGAGCAAGGGATGCGCGACGCCGCGCCCGTCGTCGAAGGATACGCGACGGCAGTCGAGCTGCGTCGGGTGCCGCTGCGCATCCTGGGCGTAGACCCATTTGCCGAAGGACCGTTCCGCACGTACACCGCGGCGCAGGGCACCGGGTCCGCCGTCGACCTCACTCGCTTCTTCGTCGAGCCAGGCGCCGCGCTTATCAGCGCCGGCTTCGCCGACGCCCAGCACCTCAAACTGGGGGACACGCTGACGATGCGCGTGGGGGACGCGTTGCGGCCGCTGCACATCGTCGGCCTGCTCCAGCCGTCGGACAACGTCAGCCAGCAGGCGCTCGATGGCCTGGTCATTACCGACATCAGCACGGCGCAAGAAACGCTAGGCATGATCGGAAAGCTCAGCCGCATCGATATGCTCATCGACACGTCGTCGCCGGCCGGCGTGGCAAGTCTGGAGACACTGCAGCGGTCGCTGCCGCCAGGCGTTCGCGTGGAGCAGGCTCAGGCGCGCTCCCAGGCCCTGGCGCAGCTTACCGCGGCTTTTGAGCTCAACCTGCGCGCCTTAAGCCTGCTGGCCCTGGTCGTCGGGATGTTTCTCATCTACAACACCATGACGTTCTCGGTGATCCAACGGCGGCCGCTGATCGGTACGCTGCGGGCGATGGGCGTGACGCGCCAGGAAATCGGGACGCTGGTGCTGTCAGAGGCGCTCGTCCTGAGCGTTGTCGGTGGGATCCTGGGCGTGCTGCTCGGTATTCTGCTGGGCCGCGGCGCCGTCCGGCTCGTCACCCAAACTATTACCGACCTGTATTTCGTGGTCACGGTGCAGGGTGTCGAAATCGCGCCGCTCACCCTGCTGAAGGGCGTGGCCCTGGGCGTAGGCGCGGCGTTGGTGGCGGCGCTGGCGCCGGCGCTCGAAGCGACCTCCGTTCCGCCGCGCCTGGCGCTGTCCCGCTCGGACGTGGAGGAGCGGGTGCGCCGCTTTCTGCCGTGGACGGTGGGCATCGCGGCGGTGCTGCTCGTCGGGGCGGGCCTGCTGCTCGGTTTTGGCGGGCGACAGCTGGTGTTCAGTTTCGCCGGCGTGATGGCCGTGCTGCTCGCCATGGCGGCGCTGACGCCTGTGGTGACCGTGGGGCTGATGCGCCTGGCGCGTCCAGTCACCGGCCTCGCCGGCGTGCTGGGGCGAATCGCGCCGCAGACGGTGACGCGCGCATTGAGCCGAACGTCGGTTGCAATCGCCGCGCTAATGGTTGCCGTCTCGGTGACGATCGGCGTCGGCGTGATGATCGCGTCGTTCCGTATGACGGTGGAGCAGTGGCTTGGTTCGACGCTGCGCGCCGATGTCTACGTCAGCACGCCGAGCCTGTCCGCGACCCGCCCGACGGGCCAGATGGACCCGTCGCTCGCACGGGAACTGGCGGCGTTGCCCGATGTCTCCGAGGTGGAGACGGTCCGCTCGGTCACGGTGGACACTGCCGATGGCTCTACCAGCCTTCTGGCGGTGCAAGGCACCCATCGCCGCGATGCTTCGGTTTATCGCACGTCGACCGGCACGCCGGACGAGATGTGGCAGCAGGTGCAGCTGGGAGGGGCGCTCGTCTCCGAGCCGTATGCCTATCGACATAACATCACGGCAAAGAGCTGGGTCAAGCAGAATGGAGAGTGGGTACGCTCGGACGGCGTCACGCTCGCCCAGGATACCGAGGCGAGCGTGACGCTGCATAGTGACAAGGGCGACCTCAAGGTTCCGGTGGTAGGCGTGTACTATGACTACGCCTCCGACCAGGGCATTGTCATGATTGCCATGGACACGTACCGGCAATGGTGGAACGATCCCTGGATCTCGTCGATCGCTCTCTACGTCAAGCCGGGCGCCGACGCCAATGCCCTTGTCCAGACCATCCAGAGCCGCTACGCCGACCGGGACCTTGTGGTTTCGGCCAACGCAACGCTGCGCCGTGGGGCTCTCGACGTGTTCGACCGCACGTTTGCTATCACGTCGGCGCTGCAGCTCCTGGCGATGGTGGTGGCCTTCATCGGTGTGCTGAGCGCGCTTATGGCGCTGCACCTGGAGCGCACGCGCGAGTTAGGCACTTTGCGAGCGTCCGGCGTAACGATGCCCCAGATGTGGGGGTTGACGATGCTGGAGAGCAGCCTGATCGGCGGGACGGCCGGGCTGCTGGCCGCGCCGACGGGGTTAGCCCTGGCCGCGATCCTGGTCTATGTCATCAACCTCAGGTCGTTTGGCTGGACACTGCAGCTCATCATTCCGCCGCGCCTGTTTGTCGAGGCGTTCGTCGTCGCCGTGGTCGCTGCGCTGCTGGCCGGTGTTTACCCCGCTATTCGTCTTGGGCGGATGCAGATCGCCGAGGCACTGCGGGCCGAGTAAAGTATCTTAGCCCGCGTGCGCGCCGCCTTCCTCTTCCTCAAGCTCGGCTTCTAGCTCCTGCGCAGCCTCGTCGTTCAGGTTGCTGTACAGGAGCGTCCCGCCAAACTCCGCCAGGCGCTTATGGAGGGCGGCCGTGTTGCCCTGCAAGACGACAAGGAATACGGCCGACGAGCCGGGCTGCATCTCTTTGGCAAGATTCTTGACGAAATTCTCGTCCAGCGAGTAGTCGGCTGTCTCCTGATCGAAGGCGGCAGTCTCCGGCGCCCAGCCCTGATACTCCGAGAACCCGGGCGTCACGACGCCGCCGATGAACTTTTGCCACCAGCGCCCCTTGTCGGCAGTGCGGAAACCGGCGGACTGAAGCGTTACCTTGCCGCTGGCGTCTTTGACGACGGCGCGGCCACTGCCAAAGGTCGCGCCGTGCGCGGCCTGCAGCTCTCTCATACTCTCGACCACCTCGCCGGCCCGCTTTTCGTCCGGGTAAACAATGGCGATGACGTCGGCCATGATGCCTCCCATTGCGTTTTATCTTGCTCGTGCGCGGCCCCCGCGCTATGATTTGATGATATACGCATACGCCCGGCCTGACAAGTTCCCACATTGTCTGGCGCGGAAGCGCCTGTATTCACAGCTGGTATCGGATTCAAACAAGGATTCAGCATGCGTTTCCTATCAAGAGTTGCCGTTCTGCTTGCTGCCCTGCTGGTGAGCGCCTGCTCGGCCGGCGCCGGCACGGTCCCAGCGTCTACCAGTGTTCCCTCGCCGGCGACGGCGTCCCCTGTAGCGCAGGCCCTATCCCAACCGACTTCCGCGCCCACGACCGCGCCTTCGCCGTCTGCGGCGCAACCCTCGGCTGCCCGAACGCCGGCCCCTGCTTCGCCTGCCCCGGCTGCCACACGCGCTCCAGGAGCGCCATCGCAGCCGACGTCCGCGCCCGCGCAGGCGTTCGATCCCAAGACAACGTCCATTCGTCTGGAAAGGGTCGTCAGCGGTCTGAACAACCCAACAACTATCGCCAGCGCCGGCGACGGGAGTAATCGGCTGTTCATCCTCGAAAAGGAAGGCGCCATACGCATCGTGAAGGATGGCGCCGTGCTTCCTCAGCCGTTTCTCGACATTTCGAACCTGGTGTACTCGACCGGGACGGAGCAGGGCTTGCTCGGTCTGGCATTCCCACCCGACTACCGCACGAGCGGTGTCTTCTACGTCTACTACATTGCCCAGGACCGCAACTCGACCCTGGTGCGTTACAAGGTGTCCTCGGACCCCAACCGCGCCGATCCGGCATCTGCCGAGGTCATCTTCACGGCGCAGCAAACGTCATTCCCGAACCACAAGGGCGGCCAGCTCGCCTTCGGCCCGGACGGCTACCTGTACCTCGGGCTGGGCGACGGCGGCGGCGCCGGCGACCCGCTGAAGAACGCCCAGAATCTCGGCTCGCCGCTGGGCAAGATTCTGCGCCTCGATGTTAGCCACGGCTCGCCCTACGCCATACCGGCCGACAATCCCTTCAAGGGCCGCAACGGCGCCCGGCCCGAGATCTGGGCGTATGGCTTGCGCAACCCGTGGCGCTTCTCCTTCGACCGGGCGACCGGCGACCTCTACATCGCCGACGTGGGCCAGAGTGTCTGGGAGGAGATCAATTTCCAGCCACGATCGTCGAAAGGTGGCGTGAACTACGGCTGGAATCGCATGGAGGGCAACCACTGCTTCCCGCCGGAGAGCCAGTGCCAGGCAACCGGCTTTGCGGCCCCCGTGGCGGAGTACAACCACGACGAAGGCGGCTGCAGCGTGATCGGCGGCTATGTTTACCGCGGAACGGCGCAGCCTGGCCTCACCGGCGCCTATCTTTTCGCCGACTACTGCACCGGCAAGTTCTGGGCTTTGTCGCGGACGCCGGACAACCGTTGGCAGAGAACGCTGCTCACCCAGGCCACTCTCTCACCCTCATCGTTTGGCCAGGATGAGGCGGGTGAGCTTTACGTGGTCGGTCTGAGTCAGGGCGAGCTGTATCATATCGTCGCGACGCCGCGCATTGGATCGTGAGGTGTCCCAGGGGGATGTGATGTTGGATAGAACATTCGACGTCGTCATTATCGGCGCCGGTCCCGGAGGATCGGCAGCTGCCTATTACCTCGCCCGGCGCGGCCTCGATGTCCTGCTCCTCGACAAGGCTGACTTTCCCAGGGACAAGACGTGCGGCGACGGTCTGACGCCGCGCGCCGTCTCGGTGCTCAGGGACATGGGGCTGCTGGACCATCTCTTGCAAGTAGGACACCGGACGCCGCACCTGGAGATCGTTGCTCCGTTTGGGCACTCCGTTGGCTCCCCTATCCCGAAAGTAGGCGACTGGCCGGAATTTACCCTGGTCGTACCGCGCCTGATCCTGGACGATCTGTTGCTCCAGAAAGCGATTGGCGCGGGCGCGACGTTTCGAGGCGGAGTGCGTGTCGCGAAACTCCAGACTTCGCCCACCGGTGTGACCGTTCACGGCGCGGGAAAGGACGGAGCGGTCGAGGTCAAGGCCCGCGCGGCCATCGTGGCGACGGGCGCAAGCCCTACTCTGTTGATGGAGATGGGCATTCTCAAGAAAATGCCGGCGATGATGATCGCTTCCCGCGCCTATTTCGAAGATATGCGCAATTTGAAGGACGAAACGTATTTGACTTTTGAAGGCGTTCCGCTGCCCGGCTATGGCTGGGTCTTTCCAGTCTCTCGAACGTCCGCGAATGTCGGTGCGGGCCTCGTGCGCCGGAGCTGGACGAGTCGCTGGCGCAAAGAGACCTCAGCGCAGGTGTTCCAGAAGTTCATCACGACGCCGACGATTAAGGCTATGCTCGATGGCGCTCGCCAGGTCGGCCCCGTCAAGGGCTACCCGCTGCGCATGGATTTTGCGGAGTCCCCGACTTACGGCGAGCGCACCCTGATCGTAGGGGAGGCGGCGGGGATGGTCAACCCGCTCACGGGTGAGGGCATTGACTACGCCCTTGAGTCGGGACGAATCGCAGCTGAGCACCTGGCTACGGTCTTCGAGACGGGCGACTTCTCGCGGGCGCGTTTCGCCGAGTACGACGCAGTTCTCCGCCAGCGCTTCCAGCGCTTGTTCGTCTTCTGCGACCGCGTGCGCGCGATCTGCCTGAACCCTGTGCTGCTCAATCCGCTGGTCGCGGTAGCCAACTATCGTACGGACCTGAAGCTGCGGCTCATCTACGCCGTCCTAGGGCTGCGCGGCGAGCCCCTCGAAAGCGCGACCGAACCGGTTGGTGCGGCGAAAGTATAAGGAGACGATTTTACTATGGCTTCCTCTCGCTCGGCGGCGGCGCCGCTCACACCAGGCGGGCTGACACGCTCGCAGACAATGGGCGCTCTCGCAGGCGTGTTGCTCGGTATTTTGCTGTCGGCGCTGGACCAGACGATCGTCGGGACGGCGCTGCCCAAGGTCATCGCCCAACTCCAGGGCCTGGACCGCTATGCCTGGGTCTTCACGGCGTATATGCTTACCTCGACGGCCTCTATGCCTATCTGGGGTAAGCTCTCCGACATCTATGGGCGTAAATGGCTGTACATGCTCGGTATGGCGATCTTTGTTCTTGGCTCCGCGCTGTCCGGCGCGTCGCAATCCATGAATCAGCTCATTCTGTTCCGGGCGATTCAGGGCCTGGGCGCGGGCGCGATGCTTCCCATCTCCCTCTCCATTATCGGCGATATCTTCCCGCCCGCGGAGCGCGGCAAATACCAGGGTCTCACCGGCGCTGTGTTCGGCGTCGCCTCCATCTTCGGCCCGGCGTTGGGCGGCTATATCACCGACAGTCTCAACTGGCGCTGGGTCTTCTACATCAATGTACCGGTGGGCATTGTCGCGCTGATCGTCGTCTACCTGACGCTGCCCAACTTCGGGCTGCGCACCCAGCACGTCGTCGACTATCTCGGCGCCGCCCTGCTCGTCGTCGGAATTGTGACGCTGCTCCTGGCGTTCACCTGGGCGGGCACCGAGTACGCCTGGCTGTCGGTCCAGATCCTGGGCCTCATCGCTCTGAGTATCGTGCTGCTGAGCCTGTTTGTCTGGGTGGAGAGTCGGGCGCAGGAAGCTATCTTGCCCCTGACGCTGTTCAGGAATGACATCTTCTCGGTGTCCAGTTTCACGTCATTCCTGACGGGTATCGGGATGTTCGGGCCGCTGCTGTTCATTCCGTTGTTCGTGCAGGGCGTCCTGGGCCAGTCGGCGACGGCCTCCGGCGCTGTGATTACGCCGACTCTGCTGTCGTTTGTGGCCGCCAGCATCGTTAGCGGGCAGCTCATGAGCCGCTGGGGCCGCTACAAGATCATCTCAGTTGTGGGACTGAGCGTAGCGACTCTGGGCATCTTTCTTCTGTCGCGAATGACCACCAGTACCAGCCTGCTAACGGTCACGATCAACATGATTATCATGGGCCTCGGCCTCGGCAGCGTGATGGCACTATTCACGATCATTGTGCAGAACGCCGTCGACTACCGGTTCATGGGCGTCGCGACGTCGTCGATCACATTCTTTCGGTCGATCGGTGGCACCATTGGCGCAGCGATTCTTGGTTCATTCCTGAGCAGCACCTTTGCGTCGCAGCTGATGGCGACCATGCCCGTTGCGGTGGCGCAGGCTGTGCCAGAAGAGAGACTGGCCGATATCCACGATCCGCAAGCTCTTCTCGATCCGCAGTCGATGGCGATGCTTCGCAACCTGTTCGCAGGGGCCGGGGCGCAAGCTGACGCTCTGCTGGCGCAACTGCTAGACGCCATTCGCTCCGCTCTGATGGTAGCCCTCCACGATGTGTTCCTGGTCGCCACCATCATCATGGCCGTGGCCGTCGTGAGCGCTTTCTTCCTGCGCGAGATTCCACTGAAACGCTCGCATAAGCCTGGTTTCGCCGATGCCATGATGGAAGGGGGCGGCGAGATGGTGTTGGACGCGCGCCCGGTCGCCGAACCACCCGTAGCGCCGTGAGCGGCGACGAGTTCCCGCAGACCCGCCGACAAGCGGGTCTGTTTCATTGTGCCCAAGGAGACGCCAGTGCATTTGCTAACTCCGCCTGACTACGAGCGCGTATCCCCGGTGCTCACCCGCCGCGAGACCGAGAGCCACATGGCGCTGGTCTACGCCGTGCTCGAAGGCACGATGCCGGGCAAGGTGTTCGTGGACGATGCCAGTGAGATCCGCACGCTGCTGGTCTGCAACCTGACGGGGTTCTGGTTCGTCTTCGGCGAGCCGACTCCGGCCTTCTTCGACTTCGTCCCGGAGCTTATGGACGTTCACCTGAACGACGAGCCAACAGCGCTGTTCGCCACGTCGCGCGCCTGGGAAACGGCGCTGGATGCTCACTTCTCCCGCAAGATCACCCGTCTCGGCTTCCACTTCTCGCCTCGTGCCGATGCGCCGCCACTCGATTACCGCTCCAGGGTGCCCGAGGCTTTCCGCCTCGTCGCCCTGGATCCGACTCTGGCGGCACGGCTGGGCGCGGATGGGATGGACCCGTGGATCGTGCGGAGCTGGGGCGGACCGCAGGCATTCGGGTCGCGCGTTTTCGGATTTGCCCTGGTCGATGGCGCGCGGCTGTTGAGTTTCTGCACGGCGTGCGGGATCGGCGGCGGCGAGGCCGAGATCGAGATCGGCACAGCACCCGAGTTCGAGGGACGTGGGCTGGCGACGATTGTCGGCGCCGCATTCGTGGAAGACGCCCTGTCCCGCGGCCTGACTCCCGCGTGGACGTGCGACTCTCGCAATCTCGGCTCGCTCGCGGTGGCGCGCAAGCTTGGCTTCGTGCCGTCAGAAGCGATGGCGGGATACACTCTCCAGAAGCCGCGCCCGGACCGAGTCCTGCCCGCGACTGAGTAAGGATTGGCAGCGCAAGGCATTCTGATTTATGGAGATACGTATAGTTTCTGGAGCTGAGTGAAAACAGGTAGATAAGGGCTAGAGGCAAGACCATGTGGAACTGGTCATACAGCATCGGCCGCGTGGCTGGTATTAACATAAAGATACACGTAACATTTGTCCTGATCCTGCTTTTTGGCGCGATGCAGTGGGGCGGTCTAACGAACCCGGGCGCCGCGCTCTTCGGCGTGCTGCTGACGGTTCTCCTGTTCGTGTGCGTGACACTGCACGAGCTGGGGCACAGCCTGGTGGCGCGCGTCTTCGGGATCAAAGTGAATGATATCGTCCTGTCGCCCCTTGGCGGCATTGCCTTCCTGACGCGCCTGCCGGAAAAACCGCTGCACGAGCTGCTCATCGCGGTCGCCGGGCCGCTGGTCAACGTTGTCATTGCCGTCTTCCTGCTCGCTGTGGGCATTCTCGCCGGCGTGCAGTCGGAGAGCCTTGCCAGAATGGCCGCCGCGTTGCGGCAGCCGTCACTCGGCACGCTCTGGCTGTGGCTCATCCTCGCCAACGTCAGCCTTGTGCTCTTCAACATCATCCCCGCGTTCCCGCTGGACGGTGGACGAATCTTCCGCGCCTTGCTGGCGCTTGCCATGGGTAACGTGCGCGCAACGCAGGTCGCTGCCCTCGTCGGTCAGATCATGGCCGTTCTGCTGGGCGTGGTGGGCATTTTCGACGGCAACTTCTTGCTGCTGGCCGTGGCGCTGTTCATCTTCTTCGCCGCCGCGCAGGAGAACGCTTATGTGCGCAGCCAGGCGCGGCAGGCGCCCCCAGTCGTCCCGTCTGTTCCCGCCCGGCTGGATGCCGGTTTGAGCCTGGAGGACGCGCGGCGGATTGTGGCAGACAGCGGCCAGCCGATTGGCGCGGTGTACGCGGGTGACCGCTTCCTCGGCTATGTTCGACTGGACGATCTGAACCGGATGGTCGAAGCGCAAAGCGCAAGGCGGACCTTCCCGACGCACTCCATTAGCGCGTAATGGAATGGGGAGCGCATCCTCACCCGAAATCCGGGCGTGGACGAGTCGCTAATGGAGACGAGAGATCGGGATGCTCTCGTCTCTCATTTTGTAAATTAGTCAGCGTCGTATCGGAGGACAGATATCATGTTAAAATCGCCAGGCATTCTGAAGGATTCGCGAGGTCGGTCCGATAGTCGGTGGGAGGTGAGGCATGGCGGCTAATTCGCCCGGACCAGTCGTGCTATTCGGCTCTGGTGAAACGGCGCCGCGCGCGCGGCGTGTCTACGAGCACGTGTTTGCAGGGCTGCCCAAACCAGTTAAGGTTGCAGTTCTGGAGACTCCAGCCGGCTTCGAGCCGAACTCGCCAATGGTGGCCGGGCGCGTCCTCGACTTCATCAAGCAGCGCGTTCAGGCGTTCCCTCTCGATCTGACGCTCGTTCCGGCGCGCAAGCGAGGAACCGCAAACAGCCCGGATAATCCGGCGATCGTCGCTCCGGTCGCCGACGCCGATGCCATCTTTCTCGGCCCGGGCAGCCCGACGTATGCCGTGCGCCAGTTGTGTGATAGCGTAGCCTGGCGCACGATTGTCGCTCGCCACCAGCAGGGCGCCGCCCTCATCCTGGCAAGCGCCGCCACCGTTGCCGCCGGTTGCTACGCGCTCCCGGTCTATGAGATTTACAAGGTCGGCGAGGATGTCCACTGGACGCACGGCCTGGATCTGTTCAGCGCCTATGGGCTATCCCTGGTTTTCGTGCCGCACTGGAACAACAACGACGGCGGCACGGCGCTTGATACAAGCCACTGCTACATGGGCCAGGATCGCTACGACGCCCTGGTGGCGCTGCTCCCGCCCGGCCAGCGTATCGTCGGCATCGACGAGCAGACGGCCCTCATTATCGACCTTGCCGCGGAGACGTGCCGCGTGATGGGGCCGGGCGGAGTGACAATCGTCGGCGATGGCGGCGTGAAGCAACACGCGGCGGGGCAGTCGTTCGATGTCCGCGAGCTGGGCGCATTTCACCTTCCAACGGAACCACGGCAGGTTCCAGCGGACGTGCTGAATGCGCTGGAGGCGATGCGCGCCGTCGCCGCCGCCGAAGCCGTTGTCGCCACAACGCCGCCGCCCGAGGTTCTGGCGCTCGTCTCGGAGCGCGAGGCGAGCAGGACACGCCGGGAGTGGGCGGCGGCTGATGCACTACGCGCCCAGGTCGCCGACCTGGGATGGCGCGTCGTGGATACGCCGGCCGGTCCGGTCGTAGAACCGCTTGAGAAGTAAGTTGGGGATGTAAGAATGCGTTGGATTGTCGTGCTGGTCCTTGTGGGTGTGCTTATCGCGGGCGGAGCGTGGGCGCTGCGTCCCGCGCAGCCCGACACGGTGCAGGCGCGCCTGGCGGTCGCTGAGGCGCTCCAGGCGCCGTCAGACGCGGGCTACGCCCGGGCCGTTGCGCCGCGCCAGTTTACCTTTCCCCAGGACAACGGGCCGCACCCCGAGTTCCGGACGGAGTGGTGGTATTACACCGGCAATCTGGAGAGTGACACGGGCGAGCGCCTGGGGTACGAGCTGACCTTCTTCAGACAGGCTCTGGCCCCGCAGGCGCCCGACCGCGCCTCGGATTGGGCCACACGTCAGGTCTACATGGCGCACTTCGCCGTGACGCGCGCCCCCGATGGCTTTGCCTCGCGCGAGCGTCTCAGCCGCGGCGCCGCCGGCCTGGCCGGCGCGCAGGCGGACCCGTATCACGTGTGGCTCGAGACATGGGAGGCGGTGCAGGTTGAGCCGGGATTGACGCGGCTGAGGGCCGCCGATGGACCAATCGCTGTCGACCTAACGCTGCGGGATGGCAAGCCCGTCGTCCTGCAGGGGAACGCGGGGCTTTCTCAGAAGAGCGAGGAGCCGGGCAACGCATCATACTACTACAGCCTGACGCGCATGCCTACCGACGGCAGCGTGACGTTCGATGGGCAGACGTACAAGGTGAGCGGCTCGTCGTGGTTCGACCGAGAGTTTGGGACGAGCGCGCTCGGCCCGGAGGTCGTCGGGTGGGACTGGTTCGCGCTCCAGCTTGACGATGGCCGCGACGTGATGTTCTACCAGCTTCGGCGCAAGGACGGCAGCATCGAGCCGGTATCCGGCGGCACGCTCGTCGCGCCCGATGGCACGTCGCGCCGCCTGAGCCGCGACGAGGTCAAAATCGACACGCTCGCAACCTGGCAGAGCCCGCGCACCGGAGCCGTCTACCCGGCCAGGTGGCGGTTCCAGGTGCCGAGCGCGGGTATCGCTGTGGACATCACGCCGGTTGTCGCGGACCAGGAGCTGGATGTGTCGTTTGCTTACTGGGAGGGCGCGGTGAACGTGGCCGGGAGCGCCACGGGACGCGGCTACATCGAGATGACGGGCTACGCCGCGCCGCAGAACGGCCAGGACAGCGTGCAGCGCTAGCGCCGATAGCGCTCTTCGAGCTCGCTCAGCCGTTTCATCTGCTTCTCGTTCCACTCGTCCGTGCTGTAGGGCGTCTCGAACCAGGTATTCAGAATCTCTTTCGCCATTGCTTCAGAGGTGGCGCGTAGACTGAGAGCCAACGCGTTGGCGTGGTTCCAGGTGCGCGCCCCTTTTGCTGTCTCCGCGTCGTGACACAGCGAGGCGCGGATACCGGGTACCTTGTTCGCGGCGATTGTGCAGCCGGTCCCCGTCCAGCACATGACGATGGCTTCGTCTGCCTTGCCCTCGGTGACACACTCGGCCGCCTGCACCGTGACCTCCGGCCAGTCTGCCTCTTGCCCCTTCTCCGGGCCAAAATACACGATCTCGTGGCCGCGCGTCTGCAAGTCTTCCAGGATCATGTCAACCAGGTGAGTGCGCTCGTCGCTGCTCACGGCGATCTTCACGGCCGGGCCTCCTTCTCAGGCTCAGCGCGATGTAGGCTTCGCTCGCTCGCCACGACGACCGGCGCCGTCAGCGGCCAGAACATCGGCGTCACGGCGATAAGGACGGCGACCAGCATCAACGCACCGAGGACGACGGCGCGCGGCGCGCCGGCCGTTGGCCCGAGCCACGCCGTTGCCCCGTTGATGCCCAATACATCGAAGACCGACTCAATCGCTTGCGACAACCTGGACTGGTCGTACGCTCCCAGGGACACGGCTATAGCTGCGACGGCGAGCGCGCCGAGCGACGGCAGACCGATGAGCGTCGTCGCGTACAGGCTCATCACACGGCCGCGCAGCTGGTTTGGCACATGCAGCTGAATGCTCGTCGCGATCATCGTGCCGAAGACATTGCTGGCGGCCGACACGATGAAAAGAGTCAGCATGCCGAGCAGGAACGACCGGCTCAGAGCGAACGCGACGAGCGACAGCGACATGGCGAAGCCCGACGTCAGCAGGAGCTTGCCCTGGTGGCGTATCTGCGGGATGGACGACAGAACGAAGGCTGCGATGAGCGCGCCACCGCCGCCGGCCGCCAGAAGCCAGCCATAGCCGCTAGACCCCGCGTGCCAGATGTCGTCGGCGAAGATGGGCAAGAGTTGCTGATAGGAGCGCGCAAAGAGCGAGCCGAGCGCCGAAACGATGAGCAGCGCCAGGATGAGCTGGTGGCGCCAGGCGTAGATGAAGCCGCCAAACAGGGCGTCGCGCATCGTCGTCGGTGGGTGGTGTCCCCGCGGAACGTGGTGCATCAGCGCGAGCGCGCCGATGACGGCCAGGAAGCTGACCGCGTTGAGGAAGAACAGCCAGCCCGCGCCGACGATGTTCAAGAGCACGCCGGCGATGGCCGGGCCGACAAGGGCCGCGCCTGTGTACGTCGCCGAGTTCAGCGCCAGGGCGTTGAGCAGGTCCTCGCGCGGTACGAGGTTGGGGATGAGCGATTGGCGCGCCGGGTTGTCGAAGGCCAGCAGGCACGACCATACGAAGCTCGACAGCAGAATCTCCCACGGCTCGACCCGTCCGGTCCAGGCGAGAATAGCCATGACGAACGCCGCCAGCATGGAACCAGTCTGCGTCACGTAGAGGAGCTTGATGCGGTCGACGCGATCCACGACCATGCCGCCGACGGGCGGCAGAAACGTCATCGGCAGGGCGAAGGACAGGCCCAGGTAACCCAGGTAGATCGGGTCGTTGCCGGTGAGCTTGTAGATGAGCCAGCTTTGGGCGACATTCTGCATCCACGTTCCCATGTTCGAGACGAGCAGACCGGCCCAGAGCAGCGTGAAGTTCCTATGGCGCAGCGCCGGGTAGCGCTGGACTCGTCGGGTAGTTGCCGCCAAAGCATCTCCTTATTCCGCTGTGCGTGCGCATGCAGGTGAAGTATGATACACCTCTCCCTGTCGGAAGTCACGCCAACGCGTCTATAGCGCCGACGTCCAGTTGGCGCTACACAGCTTCGGAGAGAGCGGCGGCGAGTTCGGGCGGGTCGGACATCACTACCTCGATGCGCGGCGTGCCGTGCCAGTTTGCGATCTCGCGCAGGGCGTGTCGGAGGTCGGTCACCAGGTCATCGGTCACGGGAACGCCCGGCTCCAGGTGCAGCGCCTTGACCTCGAAGCGGCCTTCGCGCCGGTGCGCCTTGGGGTCCAGCCGCCCGATGAGGGCGCCGCGTCGCAGAATAGGTAGGCTGAAGTAGCCGTAGCGGCGCTTGGGCGCCGGCGTGTAGCACTCGATGCGGTACTCGAAATCGAACATCGCCTTCGCCCGCGCCCGATCCCACACGAGCGGGTCGAACGGCGACAGGAGCGTCGTCAGCTCAGGCGTGAGAGCGCCGGCGGCGGCGGTCTCGGCTATGGCGAGGTTATCTGGGTGAATGTAGCCCGGCACCGACCAGCCCGCTACTTCCGCCGTGAGAAGCTCTCCCTCGTCGGCGAGCCGACGGGTCAGCTGCGCCGTTGCGATCTTTGGGGTGCGAAAGTAGTCGGCGACCCAGCCCGCCTGGGTGACGCCCAGGGCGCGGACGGCGCGCAGAACGAGCGCGCGGTCGCGCACCTCGCGCGTAGGGAGGCGGGCATCGTCCCAGTCCGGTAGCACCCGCTGGCGCAGGTCGTACACCCGCTGGAAATTCTGGCGCCGCGCGATCATAAGCTCGCCCACGTCGAAGAGGTGCTCTAGCGCCTGCTTCTCGAACTTGCGGTCCCACCACGTCCCCTTGCGCCCGTCAGTGCGCTCGAAGTCAGCGGAACGCACCGGCCCGTTCGCACGAATGCCGTGCAGCAATGCGTGGACAGCGGCGTGGTGATTCGCGATCCAGTCTCGGCTCCAGGCTGTGCGGCGAGAGTCTCCGTCCAGCATCGCCAGCCGGTACAGGGGAAAGTCCTCGATGGGCAGGAATGAGGCCTCGTGAGACCAGTACTCGAACAGTCGACCCTCGGCGAGAAGCTCGTCCAGCCAGTGCTGCGGGTAGTCGCCGAGGCGGCTCCACAGCACAAGGTAAGGGCTGCGGGCGACGACGTGGATGGTGTCTATCTGCAGCACCTCCATGCGTCGAATCGCCGCCAGGACGTCGTCCTTGAGGGCCGGGCGCGCGGGACGGCGGTCGAGGCCCATGGCCGCGAGCATGAGATGGCGGGCAGCGGGGAGAGTCAGTCGCATAGCGGGTAAGTGCGCCTCAGGCTGCCGGACGCTCCGAGGGGGGCGGCGGCAGCCTGAGGGAATTTGTGTCTAGAGTGATCGAAGTGGCTAGAAGACGCCGAACTGATTGAGGAGGTTGCCGTTCGTCACCTCGGCCTGCCAGGGCAGTCCGTAGAAGGAGATGAACGGATCCAACTCATATTCATCGGTGGTGCGTGCGATGCGGATCGCGATAAGTCCACCGTCGGTGGCAAGGTCGAACTGGGCGTCGGCGCTCATTCCATAGGCGGCTTCGTCGTCATACGGGTCCCACGGGCGAACCTGAATATAGCCGCCGTGGTCGTCCGACGTGATGTTGTCGCACGCCTTGAATGGTCGGAGCGCTCGCGTCAGGTCCACGACGTAGCGGTGGGTTCCCGGATCCACGTACGGCGTCAGGTGAATTCCAATCATCTGGCCGTCATCCGTGAAATCCATGGTGAGCGGCGACGTGACGCTGCGGGCCGTCTGATGCCGACGAGCTGGCTGCAGGACAACGACGACCTGGTCCGCCGGCACGTCGTAAATGAGTCTGAGGTCGCAATATCGCTCGGGCTCGATCTCAAAGAAGTCGCGGGTACGGCGGTTGCGGTCCTCGGAAGGCTGAGTTCTCATGCTTCTCCCGGTGAGAGTTCTAATGGGACAGATCGGCGAACGCGTCGCCTTGATGCCCCAGGAATTCCATAACGATATTCTAGCACGGTTCAATACAACGCCAAAATCCGTCAAACTGGCACATGTGCTGGATTGAACTCAACCATAAGACGTTTGTTTTGCCCTATCGCTTACCCCCGTCCACGACGATCGTCTGACCCGTGATGAAGGGACTCTGTGCCAGGAACAGGACGGCGCGGACGACATCGTCCGGCGTGCCGATGTGGCCGACCAGCGTTCGCTCGGCGGCGCGTTCGATGCGGCCACCGTTCCAGGTCGCCGGAGGAAGCACGACGCCGGGCGCGACGGCGTTGACACGCACGTTTGGGGCAAGCGCCTGGGCAAGAGCGCGGGTCAGAGCTTCCAGACCCGCTTTGGCGACGGAGTGGGGGATGAAGCTAGCGAATGGCCGGCTGGCGGCCACATCGGAGAGCATGACTATGCAGCCCTGGCTCTCGCTCAGCGCGGGGGCAGCCGCCTGCGCCACGAAGAACGCGGCCTTCAGAGTCACGTCCAGGGCGTTATCCCAGATGTCTTCCGTGACGCTCGCAAAAGGCGACGGCTCGAACGGGCTTGCGGCGTGGACCAGCAGATCGAGCCGCCCCATGCGCTCCAGAGTGGCGCTGACAACCTGCTGGGCCTGCTGCACATCACGCAAATCGGCCTGGACGACGAGGCTGCGTCGGCCCAGGCCGAGAATCTTTTCACTTGTCTGTTCTGCGTCGGCGGCCGAGGTTGCGTAGTGCACGGCGACGTCAGCGCCGGCGCGGGCAAGCCCCACGCTGATGGCTGCGCCCAGCCGCGTTCCTCCTCCCATGACGAGAGCGACGCGGCCGAGCAACGGGCTACTGGTGGACGACGGTAGCATCGAGGGCCTCGAGGAACATGGCCGCCTCGCGCTGGGGCACGCCCAGCCAGCCCAGGAAGACCGGGGCGCGCACGGTCACGTCAACCTGGACCCCTGCCTCCGCCGGCTGGACGATAGCGTCCAGCGTGTTCTTCCAGAGTCCCCACGGAATTTCCGCCTGGAAGACGCCGCCGCTGACGGGCGTCGTGCGTTGCGCCACCACCCGCCAGGGCTGGCCGAGGTTCTGCTGCGCGCCGGCGACAAGCACGGCGTCGCGGTAGACGTCGTTCGGCGGCGCGCTGTAGACGCGGGATTTCAGGTCAGGCGCGGCGTCGGGGGCGGTGGCAACCCTGTAGGTCGCTGCGCCAGTCAGAGAACCCTGGCCGATCGCAAACGAGCCGCCCACGATCAGCAGCGCGCCGACGATGCCGACGCCCCACACGACCCACGGCGAAACCGATTCCCGCACCAGCGCGCGCAGGATCCATACCAAAAGGCCAATAGCCACAACGAGAAAGACGATTAGCAGCAGCCACACAGTCATGGCGGTTAGTCTACCGTCAGCACGATCTTGCCGAACTGCTCGCCCGCCGACAGGATCCGCTGCGCTTCCACCATTTCATCCAGGGGCATCACGCGGTCTACCACGGGCTTCAGCCGACCCTGGAACACCAGGTTCATCACGGCGTTGAACTCCGACTGCGACGCCATGGTCGAGCCGATAATGAACGGCTGCTTCCAGAAGATCACCCGGATGTCGGTCTCGCCCATCGGCCCGGTCGTCGCGCCGTAGGTGACGATGCGCCCGCCCTTGCGCACGGCGCGCAGGCTGCCCTTCCACGTCGCCGCGCCGGTGTTCTCCAGAACGACATCCACACCCCGCCGCTTGGTGCGCTGCCAGACCTCGCGGCTGAAGTCGCTCGTCGTGCGGTCGATGATCTCATCGGCGCCGAGCGCCTTCGCCGCCTCAGCCTTCTGCTCAGACGATGTGACGGCGTAGACGTACGCCCCGGCGAGCTTGGCAATCTGGATGGCCGCGCTCGCGCCGCCACCACTCGCGCCGAGGATGAGGACCGTCTCACCGGCGCGCAGCGACGCCTGCGTCATGAGCGCGCGCCACGCCGTCTGATACACCAGCGGAACCGCCGCCGCTTCGACGAAGCTCAGGCTGTCGGGAATAGGGAGGACGTTGCGGCCCGGCACAGTGATGAACTCAGCCATGCCACCCGGACTGTGCTCACCGAGAATCCCAAAGAAGTCGCACAGGGAGTGGTCGCCCCGAATGCACGCTTCACACCGGCCGCACCAGAGCGCCGGGTTGATGAGCACCCGCTGGCCGGGCTCCAGCCCGGCGACGTTCGCCCCCACCTGCTCCACAACACCCGAGATGTCCGACCCGCCGATATGCGGCATCGTGAGCTTCAAGCCCGGGATGCCCTCACGCACGAAGAGGTCCAGGTGGTTGAGGGCGACCGCCTTGACACGCACGAGCACATCGTCCGGGCCCGCGGTGGGCGTCGGCACGTCCGCTATGGCGAGCTTATCGAGACCGCCGTGCTCGTAGAAAACTGCTGCGCGCATACATTCTCCTCGCTAAGCGCCGACGATATCCTCGCCGCCATCGACGCCGAGCACGTTCCCAGTCATCCAGTGGCTGTCGATGGCGCTAAACAGGACGATGTGGGCGGCGATGTCTTCCGGCGTCGTCAGGCGGCCCGACGGGTTCATCGCGTTAGCCATTTCGACGAATCGCTCGTGGCCGGGAATCTTGCGCAGGGCCGGGGTATCGGTGACGCCGGCGCGGATGCTGTTGGCGGCGATGCCGCGCGGCGCAAGCTCCATGGCCAGCTGGCGAATGTTCGATTCCAGCGCGGCCTTGGCCGCCGACACGGCCCCGTACTGAGGCATGACGCGCGCGCCGCCGGCGCTCGTCATCGCGTAGATCTTGCTGCCCGGGCCGAGAAGGTCGGCCGCGACAAGCTCTTGTACCCAGAAGATGAGGCTGCTGGCCATAACGTCGAGCGTCATGGCGACCTGAGCCGGGTTGACGGACGGCAGGTCGGGGGTTGCGTTGAACGGCAGCAGAGTGCCGAACGCGAGCGAGTGCATGAACACGCGGATGGTTTGCCCCGGCGCGAGGTGCTCGCGAATGTGCTTGATGACCTCGGCGCGCTTATCGGCGTCGGCGGCGTTGACGTTGAAGAAGATCGCCTCGCCACCCGCGGCGACAATACTGTCCTTGATGGCGTCGACCTGGGGCATTGTCGATCGGCGATCCAGGTGAACGCCGAAGATGCTATAGCCCGCCTGGGCCAGAGCGAGTGCGGTCGCGGCGCCAAAGCCGCTGGACGCGCCGAGAATCAAGGCCCAGCGACGGCTGTTGTCTGTCATGTCTGTCCTCCTAGATTGGGTCGTCGCTATTATAACACGTCCGCGTTCGTGAGGATACGTTTGCTAAACGCGCAGAGGCGTGATTGTCACCCGCCGCAGCTCCAGCCACTCCCGCTCTGGTGTCGCCAGGCGCTCCCAACTCAGATCGCCGGATGCCGTCTCGCTCGCGCAGTTGTTGTCTACCCAGGCCACGAAGCCGAGCGGCACGCGGGGCGGCGCATGGGAGCGGAGGACGTGCACGTCGTCGACCCAGAAGTCGGCGCGGTCGGCGCGCCACTCGATGCGATACAGGTGAGGTGCGTCCAGGGCCGTGGTGAGCGTCGCCTCAGCGGCAGCCACCGAACGGCCGCGCGCGAAACGATACAGGATCTTGCCGAGAATCGGAATGCGCAGGGCCTGTAGCCCGAGGGCGACCAGGCTCTCCGGCACTGCGCCGCCGTTCAGAGTCGCCGCTTTCCAGCCATTCGGCGGGCCACCCGGGACGAAAGGCATCCGCGCCGGGGGCGATGCGAAGAAGAACCAGACGGCGTTCGGAACCGCGGTCAGCCCCTGGGCCGGGTTGAACGGGTCGTTCCAGAAGCCAAAACCGGCTGTGCCAACGAGTCTATCGGCCGCGTGGGACGCGCACGCTTCGACCTCCATGCGCAGGGGTGGCCGCCAGGGAAGGTCGCGGCGTGTGTACCCGCGCAGGTCGTTCAGCTCGGAGTCGGCGAGAACGCCTCGCGGCGCGCCGTCGAGCACCAGGCGCAAACCAGTCGGCGACGGCTCCATCTCGGCAGCGCCGATGAGGATGCGCGTGAAGTATGTGACGCGCGACGGGAAGCGTGCATCCACCGGCGAAGTCTTCGGCGGAGCCATGCTAGTCCGCAGGCGCGGGAGCGTGCTGCCCCCACCAGTCGAGGATGCGCCGCAGATGGTCCACACGGTGCGACGGCTCACCGGAGCGAGTCAGCTCGTGGCCCTCGCGAGGGTAGCGCACCATCTCCACCGTTCGCCCCAAGCGGCGCAGCATCCCAAATAACTGCTCGGCGTCGCTGATGGGGGCGCGGTAGTCCAGGTCGGCGTGGAGGATCAGGAGCGGCGTGTGGATGTTGGGCGCGTGAGCCAATGGCGAATGCCGCCACAGCTTGTCTACCTCCTGCCACGGCTCGCCGCTGAACTCGTTCTCGATGAGCTCGTAGGCGTCCGACGTGCCGTAGAACGACATCAGGTGGTAGACGCCGCGCTGGGCGACGGCGGCGCGGAACCGCTGGTCGTGGCCGATGAGCCAGGTGGTCATGAAGCCGCCGTATGAGCCGCCGGTGACACAGATGCGCTCGGTGTCGATTCCCCCTCGCGCCACGACCGCCTCGATACCGGCCAGGATGTCGCGGTAGTCATTCTCGCCCCAGCCATCATGGAGGGCGATCTGGAACGCCTGACCATAGCCCTCGGAGCCGCGCGGGTTGCAGAAGAAGACGACATAACCCTGGCCGGCTGCCGCCTGCCAGTCGGGCCAGAGTGTCCGAAACGACGGCCCCCACATCGTGTGCGGTCCCCCGTGGATGAATACGCCGAGCGGATACTTGCCGTTGGGGTCGAAGCCCGGCGGGTAGAGCACCCAGCCCTGGATTTCCAGACCATCGGGCGCCGCGTAGCGAATCTCCTGTGGAATGATGACCTGGCGCTCGGCCAGCAGCTTGGCGTGGATCTCCGTCAGCCGGCTCTCTTCGCCGTCCGGTGCGCGAACCCAGAGATCGGACGGACAGTCTGGCTGCGAGGCGATGAACGCAATCCCGCCATTTGATGACGCCGCGAAATCATCCACGATGCGCGTGCCGCCCACGACCGTGTCAACCACTCCGTCGAGCGTAACGCGCCGCACGCTGGTGTCGCCGCTGTCTTCCACCAGCGCCAGCAGGCTGCCCTCGGCCGTCCACTGGTACCCGAAGATCGAGCGGTCCAGCGCCAGCGTGAGGTCGCGCGGCTCGCTGCCCCCGGCAGGCAAAATGCACAGGCGCGTGTTCTGGCTCGTCGCGCGCTCCTCCGGCTTGCGCAGAGCCGCGATCCAGCGTCCATCCGGTGAGGCGCTTGGCCCAATCTGCGTGCCCCCAACGCCGAGGCCCGCGTAGGTGAACGGCGGGCCGGCTAGCTCGGTTGGCGCGCTGCCGTCGAGGGGGACACGAAAGACGGCGCGTCCGAGGAATAGGCTCTCTTTGGCTGGATCGTGCTCCCGCGTCGCGAGGAGCGCGCTGCCATCGGGCAGCCACGCCGGCGCACTCCAGTTGCCCTTGCCGCTTGTCAGGCGGCGCGGAGTCCTGTCGTCCGCGTCCAGGTTGCTGTCCACGATGTAGATGTGGCTGGTCCTGTCGTCGATGAAGCTGACGCCGGATCGGTAGGGCAGTCGCGTCAGAGAACGCGGATCGACGTTTTCCTCTGCCTTGCGCCTCTCTTCGAGCTTGCGCGCCTCGGCCTCCCATTTGTCTCTCGGCGGCTGCATCTCCTCGCCGCGGTCCTCGCGGCCTTGCTCATCGGCGTTGAGCCGGGCAAGGAACGCTATTCGCCGCCCGTCCGGGCTCCACGCGGGCGAACGTGCCCCGTTTGGCAGTTTCGTCAGCGCACGCGCCTCGCCGCCGTCGAAGCGCAGCACGAAAATCTGGTCCTTGTCGCCTTCGCGCGTAGATTGAAATGCGAGGCGCGTACCGTCGGGGCTCCAACGTGGGCTGCTATCCGACGCGGCGCCGCTCGTGAACTGGCGGGGTGGCGTCGAGCCGTCGGTCGCCGCGACCCAGATCGCGCGCCGGTACCCGTTCTTGAGCCGGTCGGCGCTAACGCGGACGTAGGCCACCCAGCGGCCATCCGGGCTAAGCTGGGCGTCTTCGAGCCAATCGAGTTGATAGATATCGTCGGGGGAGATGGGGAGGCGGTCCGTGGCCATGCGGGTCATCCTTAATGCAGAGATATTCGGCGACACGCGCCTCCCCGTATTCTAGTGCTGACACCGTCAAACGCAAGTCCGAGAATTCCTACTCTTCGCTGCCTGACCGCTTTGGGGCGAAGGCGCGAATGGTGGCGGCGACCCAGAAGACATTCCAGGCGACCATGGCGATGCCGGCGAGTGAAATCAGGTTGTGGTCCGTGATAGGCTCGTACGCCACGTCGTCAGCGCTCATGCGCACGTAGCCCCTGGGTTGGACGCTGCTACCTCCGCCACCCCCGGCGCCCTCGCCTGCGCCCGGTTGCTGCCCCCCATCTTCCCCCGCGGATGGCGGCTGCTGGCCCGCGCCGTAGCCGAAGCCAACGCGCACGGAGGCCACCGGGATGACGACGGTGTTGCCCTCGTGCACAGGCTCACCGAAGACGCTGCGGACGTTTAGGCGGTCAAGCCACTGATACAGCGGATCGAGAGCTTTGGACGAGATGTTTTCGGTCATAAGTGATCTCCTATCTTCCATTACTGCTACGCCGCATGATGAGACGAACGATTAACCAGATAAGCGGACCCGCGAGCCCTGCGATGAGTATCCCTCTCAGAGCAGCATTCGTCGCGTCTGGCGTCGGTATATGCTGCTCCCTGCCTGTATCATCGCGCACGACAACCTCCAAGGGCGTGATACTCACGAATCCACCTCCGCCGCCACCGTTGCCGTCTCCGCCCCCACCTGCCCAGCCGGTCACGGATGCAACTGGCTGCACTGTGCGCGAGCCGATGGTTATCGGCTCACCGGTCAGTTGGCGATCTACGCGCCCCGGCTTGATATCGGCTCCAGCCATCTAGCCCTCCTTCTGAAGTATATCACGGATTTGCGCGGCATAAGCCGCGCTGTCCGAATCGCCGGTCACAATCTCGATGCGCTGAGCGCCGTCCACGCCGACACCCATCTCGGCGGCGCGGGCGATCTGGTCCAGCTCAAAGATGCGGCCGCTGCTGACCTCCGGCGTCGTACCGAACAGGCGCAGAATGGCGACGCCGACCGCATCCAGCGCGACACGGTCGGTGGCGGCCAGGATCGCTTCGGACCATACCTTCTTGCCGGTGTCTGGCCCACCGTTCACGAAGGCCTCGACACCGTCCATCACGATGAGCGCGGGCTGGTACATCGTGTTGATCTCGGCGATCATGCGCCGCTGATGCGGCGAGCCGTGCAGCTCGGTCATGTAATTATAGGAGCTGCCGGGGACGTACTTTCCGACGAGGCCCACTGAGTTCTTCAGGGACAGCGTGAAGTGACCGCCGAAGCGGTGCGTCTTGAGGCAGCACGTCTGCACGACCGCGTCGCACGTCAGGCACGGCCGCGCCATGGGGAAGCCTTGCTGCCAATGGCTCGCCTGCGGCTGAACGAGCGCCCACTGGTCGCGTGGCAATTCGTCCAGGACCAGCGTCTCGAAGTTGAGCTCGCGGCCCATGTCGAAGACGCCGCGCCGGGTCAGCACGTCGCGGGTGTTGCCCATGCCGCTGCGGTCGCCCAGGGTGATGCTGCCGGCGCCCATGCCCCACAGCGCCTCGACGAGGGTGCGCAGCGTGTCAGGGTGCGTCGAGCCGGGCGTTGGGTCGGCGCTGTTGAAGTTCGGCTTCAGGAAGACCGTCTTCTGCCGCACAGGGTTGATATTGAGCAACTCCAGCGCGCGCTGCACGCCCTGGGCGCGGTCCCGTGTCTTGACCAGGACGACGCGTGCGTTGGTAGACGGAGCTGCCGTGGGTGTCACTGCCGTCGTGCCCGTCGCGGCGGTCGTGCCGGTCGGGGCAGCCGTCGCCGAAGGTGCGGCCGTCGCTGTGGCAGCGGGGGTAGCGGACGGCGCAGCGGTCGGTGGTAGAGTTTCGTATGGCGCGGGTGTAGGCGAGGCGGGATTGAGGGTGAGACTCTCGCCTTTTGGCGCGCAGCTTTCCAGGAACGATGTCACCGCCGCGACGCCGCCTATGCTCAACAGCAGCCTGAGAAAGGCTCTGCGGTCCAGGCTCATATCGGCTCCTTTTGCGGCGTTACTTGCTCCCGAATTGTACATCAACTGGCATGCCAGGCTTCAATGCGCCGTCGGCGTTGTCAATCGCGCTCTTCACGGCGAACACCAGATAGGCACGGCCGTCAGCCGTCTGCACGTTGCGTGGGGTGAACTCGGCCTCGGGGTTGATGAGCGTCACACGGCCGGAGAACGATCGCCCCGGAAACGCATCCACTTTAGCCTGAATCGGCTGGCCCACGCTGATCGCCCCAATATGCGCCTCGGGAACAAATACGCGGGCCGTGACCTGGCTCAGGTCAGCGAGGGAGAGGAGGGCCGCGCCCGGTTTGGCGATCTCCCCAACCTGGATATTCTGCGCCGACACCATGCCGTTCACCGGCGAGTGCAGGGTGAACTTGTCCATCTGCGTCACAAGGGCTTGCAGGGCGGCTTCAGCCTGGCGCACGTTGGCCTCGGCGACGGCGATGTCCTCGGGCAACGGCTGCTCCTTTGCGCGGTCGACGCCGGCCTGGGCGACATCGACACCGGCCGCGGCCTGCTCCGACGACGCGCTCGCCCGGTTGAGGGCCGCGCGCGCTTGGACTGGATTGTTCCGCATCGCCTGGAGCTGCTCCAGCGCGCTCTGGGCGCCTTCCACACGGCTCTGAGCGCCATCGAGCGCCGCCTGTGCTGCCTCTACCGCGTGTTGTGCTGCGATGTACTCGTTGCTTGGATTTGGGTAGCTATCGCGCTTGACTTCCGCGGCGTGGAGATTCGCCTGGGCCTGGCCCACGCCTGCCTGCGCCGTGCTGATCGCGGCCTGCGCCTGCGCAATCTGATCATCCAGGTCTTGGGGGTTTGCCAGCAACACCTGGGCGCTGTTCAGGTTGACATCCTCGCCCTGCGCCCGCTGCTCTGCCTGGTTGAGCTGCGCCTCGGCGACGGCGATGTCCTCCGGCCGAGGGCCGGTTTTCGCCTGGGCCAGGCGCGCCTGGGCGACGGCGATCCCTGCTCTCGCCTCCTCGATGCGCGCGTTCAGGAGGTCGCTGTCCAGCCGGACAATGGGCTGCCCGACCGAAACCTTGTCACCCTCGCCGACGAGAACCTCCGCCACGCGCCCGCCCATTTCGGCGGCGACCGATACGGTCCGTGCCTCGATATTGCCCGACAGCTGCTCGCTGTCCTCGCTGGGTGCGGCATCGACCAGGGGAGCGTTCGGGAACACAGCATCCGCCGGCATGCCGGGCTTGAGCGAGCCATCCGCGTTCGGCAGTGTGATCTTCACGGGAAAGACGAGAGTCGTGCGCTTATCCGGTGTCTGAACGTTCTTCGGCGTAAACTCGGCTTCCGGGGCGATGAACGCCACGTTGCCTTTGAACACGCGGTCTGGAAACGAATCCACTCGGACGTCGGCCGGCGCGCCGACGGCGACATACCCCAGGTTGCTTTCCGGCACGTAAACCGTCAAAGTGACCGAGCTAAGGTCCTGCAGGCGAAGCAGAGGCGCGCCGGGCTGCGCCGTTTCGCCGACGTGGGCGACTTCCTCAGCTACCAGTGCCTTGAGCGGCGCGTGCACGGTCATCTTGTCGCGCTCCACATGGAGCGTGTGCAGATGGGCTTCCGCCTGAGCCACGTTGGCTTCTGCGGTGTGTATCGCCTCTGCCCGCGGGCCGGCCTGGGCTGCCGCGAGCTGAGCCTGCGCCGTTTCGACGGCGGCTTTGGCAATATCTACCTGTGCCGCGCTGTTATTCACCGCTGCCTGCGCCGCGACCGGGTTAGCGCGCATCGCCTGCAGCTTGTCGAGGTGCTCCTGAGCGCCCGCCAGGCGAGCCTGTGCTGCCTCGATCGTCGTCCACGCGCCCCACCACTGATCGGTTGCCAGTCCCACCCCCGTGCCTGCCTGGCGCACGTATTTATCGGGCACCGAGACGGTTCGGCTCTTTGTCTGCCCGTTGGGCAGGGTTATCTGTACTTTGATGTCGTGAGTGACGGTGTCCCACCCGGCCTCGGCGTCCTTCTTCTGCTGCTCTGCGACATCCTTGGCCGCTATGGCGCGCGCCAGGTCGTCCTCGGCCGTATCTATGTCTGCTGTCGCCTGCGCGATCTTGAGATCGAGCGCCTGGGGGGTGTCGCGCGCGACGACGGCATCGCGCCATACCTGCTCGGCCGTCTTCTGGGCCGCCTCAGCTTGCGCGACGAGCGTCTCCGCCTGGTGGATATCCTCCGTGCGGGCGCCGACTTTCGCCCGGTCGAGCTGAGCTTTGGCCGTCGCGACGGCGGCTTCGGCCTGCTTGATCTCAGCGTCTTTGAGAGCCGTATCGAGCGTTATCAGGACGTCGCCAGGGGCGACAGTGTTGCCCTCAGCGCCGCCTATCTTCGTGATGCGCCCGGCGACCTCGGAGGCGACATCCACCTGCGTTGCTTCGACGTAGCCCGAGCCGCCGACTGTGGTTCGCGTCGGCTCCTTGAGGCCCGATGATGTGAGCACTTCCTCGGCGCGGTCGGGGTGCATCCGAACATACCATACACCACCGGCGACGGCGGCGATCACGACGACTACCACGAGCGCAGCGACAACACGCCGCATGCTACACCTCCTGCCTGCCGTTCACACGCCGTATGACGCTGGCAATGAACACATCCTCTAGCGAGGGCGCAATTGGTTCGAGGGTACGAACTGATATACCGGCTGCGCCCAAAATGTTGCGTACCGCCGGCGCGAGCGCATCGACGTCGGGGCTCATCAGGTGAATCAGTGAGCCATGGAGTGTGATCTCGGACGGCGGCAGAGAACCCGCTTCCAACGCCTGGCGTAGGGCCATCAAGGCCAGATCTGCGTGGTCGGTATCGAGTTCTAGCACGCCTTCGACCATTGCCGCCTTGACCTCGGCCGGGCTGCCCTGCACTGTGATCCGGCCGCCGTCGATGAAGGCGAGCCGGTGGCAATTCTCGGCCTCATCCATGTAGTGGGTGGTGACGAAGATTGTGTTGCCCGCCTCGGCAAGCCCGTAGAGCAGATCCCAGAAGACCCGGCGCGAGATCGGGTCTACGCCGGCCGTTGGCTCGTCGAGGAACAGCACCGGCGGCTCGTGCAGCAGCGCGCAGGCCAGGGCCAGCCGCTGGCGATAGCCGCCGGCTAGGTCATCTGCCCGAGTTCGCGCCAGGGGCTGCAAGCCGGTGGTGTCCATCAAGGCATCCTGGCGCGCCCGGAGCCGCCTGCCACGCAGCCCGTACGTGTAGCCGTAGAAGTCGAGGTTCTCGCGCACACTCAGATCGCCGTACAGGCTAAATCGCTGCGACATGTAGCCAATGTGATGACGAAGGCGCTCGGCATCGCGCACCGTATCGAAGCCCATCACCGAAGCGTGTCCTTCGGTCGGATGCAATAATCCCAATAGCATGCGGATCGTCGTGGTCTTGCCCGCGCCGTTGGGTCCGAGGAAGCCGAAAATCTCGCCGCGCAGCGTGGTGAAACTGATGTGATCCACCGCGGTGAAGTGATCGAACCGCTTGGTCAGCCCCTCGGCGCTGACCGAAATCTCGTCGCTCACGCTGCCGAAGCCCCTCGCCATAGGTCGCGCAAGGCACGGTAGCCGATGACGTGAATGCCCTGGTCGCGGACGAAGTCGCGGAGCGCCGGGCTAAGGAAGGCCTGGTAGTCGGCGACCCGCGAACGATAGTCTGGGGCCAGCGCGCGGATCTCGGGCGTGTCCGCCGCCGGGTGCAGGATGAAGTAGCTCAGGCCCGCCGGCAGGCGGCCGAGCCGTTCCTTGGCCACCTCCACGCGGTCTTCGTGAGCATTCAGGGGCAGGAAGTCGGCGTGGTCGAACAGCGGAAGCCCGGCTTCCTCCATCTGCTGCAGGAACGGCGTGAGATCGCCGTCGGCGTCGCCGCCCGCCGCTGCCCGGGCGAAGCCCACGCTTGAGGGGCGGAACGCGAAGGCGGGAAGCCGGTAGCGCTGCGCCAGGTCGACGTAGCTCTGCATGAAGCGGGGGGAGACGATGCTGAACATGTGGCTGTCAATGTGCGTCGCGTCGATGCCCGCGTCCAGTGCCCGCCGAATCTGTGCCTCGGCCTCCACCGCGACCGCCGTCGGATCGGCGTTCTCTAGCGTCTCGCGCCGCGTGCGCCACATGTAGCCGCGCCCGTCGATCAGGCCGCTGGCCCTGTCGGCGGTAGAGATGGGCGGCCAGCCATAGGCGTACCACTCGCAGTTCAGCGTGAGATGCACGCCGACGTCGAGCGTTGGGTGGTCGCGGCAATAGGCGCTGATGGTAGGGAACCAGGCGCATGGCACCATGACCGCGCCTGAGGAGATCAGGCCAAAGTCGGTCAGTTCGGCGAACGCGGTGACCGTGGACTGGCACATGCCGATATCGTCGGCGTGGATAATGACGGCGCGATCGGTGTCGGCGAGGCCGAGACGCTTGAGCACGGGATTGGGGGTCATGCGGGCTTCTCCGGAGTGACGTGGTGAACGAGGGATATGAAAGCTTCTTCCATGTTGGGCCGAATTGGGCGGATCGTCGCCACGATATCGGCGCCTTCGAGCGCCTGCATGAGTTGAGGCGTGCGCTGCTGCCCGTCGTCTACGAAAACGTGGAGACGGTCACCATGCGTTTGCACCTCCAGGACGCCCGGTAGATTGCTGAGGAGGAGTCGGCTCTGGCCGACATTGGACGGGTACACCTCCAAGAGTTGGCCCGGCAGCCGCGAGCGGATGTTGTCTGGTGTATCGCACACCAGGAGTCGCCCGGCGTAAAGGAATGCTACACGAGAGCAGCGGTCGGCCTCGTCCATATACGGCGTGCTGATGAGGATAGTGATGCCGTCCAGGTGCAGCTGTGTCAGAATCTCCCATAGCTCGCGCCGCGAGACCGGGTCGACGCCATTCGTCGGCTCGTCCAGAAAGAGGACACTGGGGGCGTGCACCATCGTGGCGGCGAGCGCCAGCTTCTTCTGCATTCCGCCAGATAGGTTGGCGGCGCGTCGTGATTGGAAGCCGGATAGTCGGGCGAAATCCAGGACCCGGGCCCGTCGCGTCTGATACTCCGCGCCGCGCACGCCATAGACGGAGGCAAAGAAGTCCAGGTTTTCGCTCACCGTCAGGTCGCCGTACAGATTGAAGCGCTGCGCCATGTAGCCGACATGCGCCTGCATAGCACTGGCCTGCCTGGCGGGGTCGTATCCCATAACCTGCGCGTGACCGCTGGTGGGTGACATGATTCCGGCGAGCATCCGCATCGTCGTCGTCTTACCCGCGCCGTCAGGGCCGACAAGCCCGACGATCTCGCCGCGCCCAACCGCAAGGTCGAGGCCCGCGACGGCCGTGATGTGTCCGAACGTTTTGCGAAGCTGCTGGGTCACGATGACCGGCTCAACCGCCACGACGAGTCGCTCCTACTCCAGCCGCTTGCGGAAACGCATCGCTGCGACGGTCAGTATGAACACCCCGAAGACGGTCATTGCCATGACCTCACTTCGGAGTAGGTCTAGCCCGATGCCCTTGATCATGATCCCACGCACGATGACGAGAAAGTACGTCATTGGGACGGCGTAGCCAATGAGCCGCAGGGCCAGTGGCATGGCATCGCGCGCAAAGACGAAGCCTGAGAGGAAGATCGAGGGAATGATGACGAAAAAGCTGAGCAGCATGGCTTCCTGCTGCGTCTTTGAGATCGTGGAGATCAGCAGCCCAAGACTCAGGGAGGTCATGAGACCAAGGGCCGCCAGGCCGAGCAGGAGCGGCAGGCTGCCGTTGATAGGCACGCGGAACCACCACACGCCCAGGGCAAGAATGAGCAGGGTGTCAAGGAAGGCGATGAGCACATAGGGCACGAGCTTGCCCACGATGAGCTCGCCCGACTTCAGCGGCGTGACGATGAGCTGTTCCAGCGTGCCCCGCTCGCGTTCGCGCACGATTGCCATCGAGGTCAGCAGGATCGTAAGAAGCTGCATGATGACCCCGATGATGCCCGGCACCATGAAGTTGGCGCTGGCGAGCTGCGGGTTGTACCACACGCGCGGCCGAACGTCGACGCCGGGCATGGTCTGGGACGTTTGGCCGGACAGACTGAGCGCGACGCGCGCGCCTTGCGCCTGCCCAACGGCGTTTGCCGCTGACAGAGCCGTGTTGGCGATCGTCGGATCCGAGCCGTCAATGATGACCGCAATCTGCGCGCGGTGGTCCCGCGCCAGGTCAGACGCGAAGCCGCGCGGGATTACCAGGGCTGAGCGCGCCTGGCCGCCATCCACCAGGCGCTGCAGGTCAGCCTCGTTGTCGACATTGTATCGGATATCGAAGTAGCCGGAAGCCCGATACGCATCGACCAGGCTGCGGCTCTCCCGCGTGCTATCCCAGTCGAGCACGGCGGTTGGGATGTGGTCGACATCATTCGTGGCGGCGTACCCGAGCACGAAGAGCTGCACAACCGGTATGAAGAACATGACTCCGAGCGTGCGCGGGTCGCGAACGATCTGGATGAACTCTTTTCGTAGAACGGCGAAGATGCGAGTCAGCATTGTGGTAAACGCGTTCTAGCTCAACCGCGCGCGGATGGCGGGCACGTGGGACGTGCTTCGATCACCAGCGTGTTGGGTGTGCGGCTTCGTCTATGCCATAGAGATAGTCGGTGATGGTTTCGGCGCTGGGATCCCAGCCGCCGTCGATGGCGTCTTCTACCTGCGAACGACGCAGCGCTCCCTCTGACAGAAGACGAGCCGCATCCTCAAGTCCGAGCTTCACTTCGGGATCAGGGTCGCCGAAGTGTTGGCTCAGGACCGATAGCCACTCAGCCTGCGACATCTTCTCGGTGCTCATAAACCCTCCTCAACCAATCCGCCGGCCTGGGGCCGGGTTGAAGAACGGAATAATGGATACCGATGCCCAATGACAAGGCGAAGGTCTCAGGTGGCTCTGGCGCCCTCGAGCCAGACGGCAAACAACTCCTCGGTGAAGACAGCTCCCTGCTGGTTCCATTCATCGTCGGAGAGCGTCCGATGGGTGAAAAAAAAGATCATGAGTGGCGCGATAAACATCTGCGCGCTCGTTTCGGCCGGCAAGTCTTGCCGCAGCTCGCCCGCTTGGATGCGGGTCCGCAGGTAAGCTGCCAGCCGTCCAATGCCTTCGCGAATGACTCCCTGGAGCGCAGCCCCGATCTGTTCATGTGTCAGAGCGGCGCCAAACAGAACGGTAGCAATGGCAGTCTCGGCGCGAAGCGTCACTAACCATGTCGCAGCGACCTGCGGCAGAATCTCGCTCACCGGCCGCCCCTCGGCATCGGCCAGAATCTCGCGCAGCTTGATGATGAACCCGTGCCGCGACTCGAGTGCAGCGCGTACCAGGTCGGCCTTGGTGGGGAAGTAGTGAAAAATCAAGCCTTCCGTGACGCCGACCGCGCTCGCGATCTGCCTCGTCGAGGTGCCGTCGAAGCCCTGCTGCGCGAAGAGGGTGATCGCCGCCTCGATTATTTGCTCGCGTCGCGCCTGCGCCTGAAGCTGGCGTGACGTTACGGCTTGCGCAGGACTCTGCTCTACCATTTCTCAGTTCTCTCTAGAAGATTGAGTAAGTACTTACTCAATGATATCACCAACATCTGCCGGTGTCAAGCCCTTTTTGGGCAAGTTGGCGCTTTTCTATCCTTCTGAGAAAAAAGAAGCGGCCTGGGCGAGAAGGTCGCGTACCTCGTCATCGGTCGTGGGGGTGAAGTCGAGATACCACAGGCCGACGGCCATAAAAGGTTCCGGCGTGATGACGGTAACGACTTCGTCCACCAATGGGCGCAGGGCGCGAACAGTCTCGTGGGCTCCGGTCGGCACGGCCACCACGATGCCCAGCGGACCATGTGTCCTGGCCGCGGCGATCGCGGCGCGCATCGTTGCCCCCGTCGCCAGTCCATCGTCGACCAGGATCACCAGGCGGTTCCGGAGGTCGAGTGGTGGGCGTCCCGCCCGGTACTCGACCTCGCGCCGCTCGAGCTCGCGCATTTCCCGCCGCGTGGCCGCCTCGACCTCTGACCACGGGACTTCCGTCTCCAGCAACACATCGTCGTTCAGCACGCGCGCGCCGCCGGACGCCACAGCGCCCATCGCCAATTCCTCGAAACCGGGAACACCAAGCTTTCGCGCCCCCATGACGTCAAGCGGCGCGTGCAGCGCCTCCGCAACTTCGACGGCGACCGGCACGCCGCCGCGCGGCAGCCCAAGCACAACGACGTCATGGCGGTTCGCATACTTGAGGAGCCTGTCGGCCAACAAACGCCCGGCCTGAGCCCGGTTCGCGAAACGCATCGCTCTACTCCCCTGCTGTCACGGCTGTCTCGGACACGGCGGGCTGCGCGTCCAACATGGCCGGTCTCACGACGATGACCGGCAGCTTCCCCTGGCGCAGCACGTCCATTGCCACGCTCCCCATGATGACTCGCTTCATGCCCGTTCGCCCGTGCGTCGCCATGACGACCAGCCCGGCGTCCGTTTCCGCGCACGCCGCGAGAATTTCCCTGGCGGGTGGGCCGTCGCGCACGGCAGTGTTCGCGCGGATTCCCTCGATCCGCAGCCGCTCGACCCAGTCTTCGAGATACATCTGCGCCTCAAACGCGCCATAGATCGGACCGCCGACGCCCGGCTCCCCTTGCGAAAGCTCCAGGTCGGTCGTAAGCGTAGACGGAATGACGACGTGAACGAGCGTCAGCGTCGCGTGAAGGACCTGAGCCAGAGCCTTAGCGTGGGGCAGCGCGGCTTCGCTCATGCGCGACCCATCCAGCGGCACCAGGATGCGCGGGGCGGCCTGATCGAAGATAGCGGTCGTTGCGTTGCTTTCGGTGCGCACGAGCCAGATAGGAACAGTGGTGCGCGCTAGGACCGCTTCGGCGACGGAGCCAAAGAGCCAACGCCCGGCGCCGGAGCGACCGCGCGTGGTCATGACAATGATATCGGCCTTCTGGCAGCGTGCCTCGGCGAGGATACCCGCGGCGGCATCGTGGGACACGACAGAGCGAGTCACGAGAATGCCTTGTTCGCTGATGGGGAGGCTGACCCGTTCCAGGTACTCCTTCGCCGTGGAGGCGTCATGGAATTGCTTGCGCACCGGATCGGCGGCGTGCGGCTTCGGCTCGCCAATGGCCTGTACGAGCACGAGACGACCTTCGGTCTTGAGCGCGAGCCGGGTCGCGACGGGCAAGGCTCCCTCACTTCGGGTCGAGCCGTCAAGCGGTGTGAGGATGGTGTGATAAGTTGAAGGCATGTTGCCCTCCTCGGGCTTCCGCGAAGCGGGCTTGATGATCTATACGATGTCAGACTGCCCCTGAACGGCCATCGTGTCGGGGGGAAGAAAGATGGTCAATAAACCAGCCTCTTGCCAGGCGCGCTACCTCTTCGAGCGCCCCAGGCTCCTCGAACAGGTGCGTGGCCTCTGGGACGATGTCGAGCCGCTTCTCGCAGCGCAGCGCCTGAAATGCCGCCTCGTTCAGAGGAATCACTGGAATATCGTAGCCGCCGACGATGAGCAGTGTCGGCGCACGAACGTAGGCCAGCGCTTCGCCGGCCAGGTCCGGCCTGCCGCCCCGCGACACGACCGCGGCCACGACATCGGGACGTTGGGCCGCGGCGACGAGCGCCGCCGCCGCGCCTGTGCTCGCGCCGAACAGGCCGATGGGCCAATGCTGCGTCTCGGGTTGCTGTGTGAGCCAGTCGATGGTGGTGGAGAGGCGCGCGGCAAGGAATGGGATATCGAAGCGCAGGCCGCGCGTGTGGCTGTCGACCGCCTCTTCCCGTTCCGTAAGCAGGTCGATCAATAGCGTCGCCAGGCCGCCCGCGCGGAGAAACCGGGCGACATACTGGTTACGCGGGCTATGGCGGCTGCTTCCACTCCCGTGGGCAAAGAGCACAACAGCGTGGGCGCCGGGCGGGATGACGAGGTTGCCTTCGAGGGAGACGGGGCCGGCCTGAATATGGGCCAGGGCACTTTCGTCCTTCGATGAATCAGGAGCCTGCATCGCGGCTTGGCCTCCTTTCACACAGACTCTCCCCATTATCAGTATAGGCTGGTTTGGGCAGGCTGGGGATATGGGATTGTTCACGCCGGGTAGTAGTTCAATCACCCGCAAGGCGCGTGCCAAGTGGCGCAGCGCAAAGAATCGCGGAGTGTGCGGAGGCGAGAAAGAGACAGCGCCGGGGAACGAACATTGCCGTTCCCCGGCGCTGAAGGTTGTGTGCGGCGAGGCAGCGCCGCCAATCCGTGCTAGGCCGATGCGGGGGCTTCAGGGGCCGCAGGCGCTTCAGGGGCTGCGGGAGCTTCCGGCGCGGCCGGGGCTTCTGGCGCGGCGGCCGGCGTCGCGCTCGCACCCTCGGCGCCGGCGAACGCGGCCCTGAGCTTCTCTTCGTCTTCCTTGCTCAGGTTCGTCCGCAACACCGTCGGCTGGAGACCCGCGAGCATCTCGATCACGCGCTCCTCGTTCCACTTGTTGACGAGAAGGAACAGCGCCGAGTCGCCCACTTCAACGGTCTTCCCGACCTCTTTGATGAAGTCGTCCGGGATGCCCACGTCCATGAACTTGCCCACGATCGCGCCGGCCGCGGCGCCGATGGCGAGGCCCACGAAGGGCATGAAGAAGAGCAGGCCAATCAGCATGCCCCAGAAAGCGCCGCCCAGCGCTCCCGCGCCGGTCAGGCTGCGGAACTGCCGAATCTTCGGCTTGCCGTCGGCCGGCCGCTGCACGATGGCGGCGTCCGCCAACTCAACCAGGAACTGCTTCTGGGCCTGCTCCAGCACCTGCTCTGCTTGAGACGCAGTGTCGAGACCCTTGAACGCCAATACGATTAGTTCTGCCATGTTTGTTCTCCTGTATGGATGCTCCATTAGCTGAGGAATCCGACGCAGACAATTATAGGGTTGTGCGGGAACCTCAACAAGCCGGACTCATAGCGCCGCGCGCGCAGGGCCTAGCGTGTGGCTTTTGTGGACGACCTTCGCACCTGCCACGCCCAGCACGCGGCGGCCAGGGCGATGGCGACAAGCGCGAGGGCCTGGTCAGACGTCGGCAAGCCTTCGAGGCGCAGCCGGAGGAAGTCGCTGGCGGCGCGAATCGCGCCAAAGCCGATGAGGAACAGCAGGCCCAGCTCGCCCGAGAAGCGCTGCCGTCCTCGCCACTCAATCAGTAACCAGTACAGCCCGAGCATTAGCGCGGCTTCCCACAGATCGACAGGGATGCGCGGTTGGGAAGTGCCGGGCAGCAGGACGCCGAGGGGAAACGGGGCGGCAATGCCGGCGCACGAGCCGCGCACGAGGCACAGGACGTCGTAGACCGCCGCGCCAAGCGCCAGGTAGGGTGCGAACAGGTCGGCGAGGCGGCCGATCGGCAATCTGCGGCGGTACTGCAACAAAAGCGCGGCGACCACTGCGCCCGCGATTCCGCCCCATGTCGACAGGCCGCTCTGTATGAATATCAAATCAAGGGGGTGGCGCAGATATACCGGCCAGTTAGGAAGAATGTAGACGAGTCGTCCGCCTACCACCGCGCCCACGGCCAACCAGAGGCCGGCGTCGGCTACTTGAGCCGGCTCCAGGCCCACCGCGCGCGCTCTTCGCTCGGCGAGCCAGGTCGCCAGGAAAAACGCGGCGGCGAGAGAGAGCAGGTCACCCGCTGCCAAGAGCCGATCGACCAGATCCGGAATAAGGCCCATGCGCGCCTCGACCTCACTTCAGCATGTCTTCGATGCGCGCCGCGAGCCACTGTTCGGGAACGGCGCCCACCCGGCGGCCGACGATGCGGCCCTCGCGGTCGATGAGGATGGTTGTCGGCAGGCTATCCGCGTGGTAGAGCGGGGCAACGGCGCCCGCTTCGTCGCGGACGTTCGGGTATGTGATCCCGTACTCAGTGAGGTAGGCACGGGCGGCAGTGTCGTTGTCCGAGCTGTTGACGCCCAGAAACACCACGCCCTGGTCGCGGTACTGGTCCCAGACCCGCTGCACGGCCGGCGCTTCAGCGCGGCAAGGCGCACACCAGGACGCCCAGAAATTCAGGATGACCGGGTGGCCGCGGTAGCTGGTGAGGCTGAGGTCGCCGCCGTACAGACCGGGGAGGGTGAAGTCCGGGGCCGGGGTGTTGTCGCCTCTGACGCCGAGACGCTCGAGGGGCAGCCCTGCTGCCGCGCCTGCGTACAGCAGACTGGCGGCAATGGGCGCCAGGACGATGAGGAGCAGGCCGATGATGCGCGGCCAGCGCCGCCGCGACGCGGGCCGGTTGGCGCTCGGTGACTCGTCAGGGTTGAGATTATCCACGGTTAAGTAAGCATTCTATTAGCTGTCCAGACCACTGTATGAAAGTGTATCGAGGAAGCAGGGCAATTCAAGTACATTGCCCACACCCGACGTGTAGCACTAGGAGGCCAGCGTCGCCAGAGCCTTCTCCAGCCGCGCCTTGGCTTCCCGCGCGATAGGCTCCAGGGCCGGGTTGCCGACGACACCCATCGCCGCCTCGGGATCCATGACCTCGACGACACTGCCCCCGTCCACTTCGTACACGACAACGTTGCAGGGCAGGAGCAGGCCGATATCCAGCTCCGTCGTCAGCGCCCGATGGGCTAGCGGCGGGTTGCACGCGCCGAGAATAACGTATGGGCGGAAGTCGACGTCGAGCTTCTGCTTCATCGTCGCTTTGACGTCAATCTCGGTCAGCACTCCAAAGCCTTGCTCCTTGAGCGCGGCCTTCGCGCGCTCGATGGCCTCGCCATACGGGACGCTCATCTGGATGCCGAACCCGTATGCAAGCTTGGTCTGTTCCGTCACAGTCTTTTCTCCTCGGTGATCTTGGTTTCTTAGGCTTTCAGCCGGTCTTCCTGGCTTTCATTTTCAGGGGATACCCGCTCCGATGCCAGGCGAACAGGCCGCCGTCGAGGTTCAACACGTTCTCGTAGCCGGCTCGTCGCAGCATATCACACGCAACGCTGCTGCGATTGCCCGAGCGGCACACGGCGACGATTGGCCGATCTCGCGGGATATCCTGCATCCTCATCGAGAGCTGGTTGAGCGGGATGAGCTTGCTGCCGTCGATGTGGGCCTCGTTATACTCGGACGTCTCGCGGACATCGAGGATAGTGAGCTTCTCGCCCGTCGCGATGCGTTGCCGCAGCCCATCCGCATCAATATGCTGGGTAGGGTCCTTACGCTTGAACAGATTGAACATGCAGTTATTCCTTGCTCCCTCTCACGATGATTGCTTGCTACTCTACTCGACCGGATAGTGATTGGCCTGCCAGCCCGACATGCCATCCTTCATCTCGATGACGCGCATTCGCCCGGATGCCTGCAGCAGACCCGCAGCGATCGGGGATCGCCCACCCGACTGACACGTTACGATCGTCGGCGGCTTCGTTGGGATCTCCGCTAGCCGCGATGTGAGCTGACCGAGCGGGATATTGTGGCTGCCGGGGATATGGCCCTCAGCGTATTCCGACACCATCCGCACATCGAGGATGAAAACGCCGTTAGGCTCGATGATCGGTCTTACCTCCGTCGACACGGCGCGGGTGAAGGTGGCCGTCTCATGGCCGTCGCCTTGCCAAGCCTCAACGACGTCTGGCCGCCAACGACCTGCGACGTTGTCCAACCCGATGGCGGCAAGGTCGTCCATGACCGACGGTAGGCTGCCGTCGTCGGCGATAAGGGCAAATGGCCTGTCGTACGGCAGGAGCCAGCCTGCCCAGGTTAGAAACTCGCTGCCGGCCGGAATGCTGAGCGTGCCGGGGATATGCGCTCTGGCGAATTCATCCGCGCACCGCGTGTCCACAATGATAGTCCCGGCATCCAGCTCCTGGATGATCTGCCGTGTTGGGAGCACTGCGGGAAGATCGGCAGGGCGCGGCGCCGGGCCGATTTTGTTGATGCGCTTCATCTGGGCAAAGTAGCGCGGCGGGTCGGGCTGCCCGTCCAGGATGGCCGAGACGAACTCGTCCTCGCTACGGCTTTGAAACGCCCACCCGACGAGTTTTTCGTAGCCCACGGTCGACTGCGTCACCGCGCCGAGCGCCTTGCCACAGGCGCTTCCAGCGCCGTGGGCCGGCCAGACCTGGAGGTAGTCCGGCATCTCGCGGAAGCGGGCAAGGGAGGCGAACAAAGTGCGGGCGCCGGCCTCCATTGTGTTCGCGATGCCCGCCGCCTTCTCCAGCAAGTCGGGGCGGCCGACATCACCGACGAACACAAAGTCGCCGGTGAAGATGCCCATGGGCCGAATTGACGCCGCCGTATCCGTCAGCAGAAATGATAGGTGCTCCGGCGTGTGGCCCGGGGTGTGGATGACGTCAATGCGCACGTTGCCGATCATGAAGTGGTCCCCGTCCCGCACGAGCACGGCGTTCGATGCGTCGGCGAAGGCATACTTCCATTCGGCCGGTCCTTCGTCGGAGAGGTACAGCGTCGCCCTGGTCCGCGCCGCAAGCGCCCGGGCGCCGGACACAAAGTCGGCGTGGATATGGGTCTCGGTGATGGCCGTAATCCGCAAACCCTCATGCTCTGCCGCCTCGATGTACTGGTCAATCAGGCGGTTCGGGTCCACGATGAGGGCCTCGCCTGTTCGCTGGCAGCCTACCATGTAGCTCGCCTGAGCGAGGGACTCGTGATAGAAGCGTCGCAACAACATCGCCCTTTCCTCCCGTTGGCTATCCTCGGTATCGTCTTCCACGCTTACTGGGTCGCGTAGTCTTAGATGCGCGTCTCGGCTGCAAGGTTACACCTCTATCTTCCGCGTCTCTGAGAGCAGCGTGTCTGTAACCGCAGGTGTCATGGCCGCATCTAATCCGAGGGCTGGACGTACGCCTCATCATTGATTGTGGAGGCAAGGACGTAATGGATCCGATGTGGTGGCTTTCTTCGGCGATGGCGATAGCGATTGGGCTGTCGCTCGGTTTGTTGGGCGGCGGCGGCTCGATTCTCACCGTGCCGGTGCTCGTGTATCTGGTGGGCCAGTCGCCTGAAATGGCCGTCGGCACATCGCTGGCGATCGTGGGCATGAATGCGCTGCTTGGCAGCTGGCTGCATTTCCGCCATGGCCGCGTCCGGCTGCGTTCCGCGCTCATCTTCGGCGGGCTGGGTATTCTCGGCGCCCTCGTCGGCTCGCGCTTCACCTCCCTGTTGCCGGGGCCGGTCTTGCTCATCGTGTTCGCGATCTTGATGCTTGTCGTCGCCGGGCTCATGCTCCGCCCACCGCGTCGTGCATTGCACGCCGCACCCCACGTGACGAACTGGCTCGTGGTGGCCCTCGCCGGTCTGGGCGTCGGGGTCCTGACGGGTTTCCTGGGCGTAGGCGGCGGCTTCCTTATCGTGCCGGCCCTGGTCATCCTTGTTGGGCTTGAGATGCCCATCGCCGTCGGCACCTCGCTTCCCATCATTGCCATGAACAGCGCCTCGGGGCTTGTCGGCCATATCGCCCAGTCGCCCCTGAACTGGTTCGTCACCGTGCAGTTCGTGGCCTTCGGCGCGGTCGGTCTTGGGCTTGGCATCGTCCTCATCAAGCGCGTGTCGCCCATGCAGCTACGCGCGTACTTCGCCTGGCTCGTCATTGCCCTGGCTATCTACATGCTGGCGCGCAGCGTGCCGCAGGTGATTCCACTCGTCGCGGCCTGAGCAGCCGTCGTTCGCGTTCTGTCATTTCCTCGCAACTCGCCGTGCCCTCCTTGGGAGGGGCGCTTCCCATTTGCCTGAATAAAAGTGAAGATTTCTTACTATCACATGGATGCTTCACCCCTACAAAACCACGAAAACTGAAGTATCATGGAGGACATGGCCTGAACACTACGGGAAACAGGCTGTACATCCTATTGAGTCTAGAGAAGGAGAGTGCCTATGGCCGGCTTTGATGCGGACACCCTGGACATGATCCTCTCCACGCTACAGGAGTACGCCGAGCGCGAGCTGACGCCGGAATATCTTCTCGAGCTGGATTATAAGGACGAATTCCCCAACCGCGTCCTTGAGGATCTCTACGGCCCCAACGTTGGTCTCCACTTGTTGTTCATCCCAGAGGAATACGGTGGTCTGGGCGGCGGCGCTTACGACATCTATCGCGTGTCTGAGGCGATGGCAGCTATTGATCTCGGTATTGCCACTGGCGTGTTGGCGACGTTCCTGGGGACCGACCCAATTACCGTCGGCGCGACGGAAGAGCAAAAGAAACTGTGGATGGGCCGCATCGCCGACGAGGGATTGCTCGTTGCCTACGGCGCCACCGAGCCTCAGGCGGGCAGTGATCTTGGCTCCCTGACTACAAAGGCGGTCCCCGTCGAAGAGGATGGCAAGATCGTCGGCTACAAGATCAACGGCCGCAAGCAGTGGATCAGCAACGGCGGCGTGGCTGCTATCTACACCGTCCTCGCTAACGCCCCCGGTGGCCCGACATGGTTCGTTGTCGAGAAAGACACCCCCGGCTTCACCCATGGCAAGCCTGAAGACAAGCACGGTATCCGCGCCAGCAACACCGCGGCCCTCTTCCTCGAAGACGTCTACGTGCCGGTCGATCGCCTGGTCGGCGGCGTCGAGGGCCAGGGTCTAGCCCAGGCGCAGGCCGTGTTCGGCTACACCCGACTGATGGTGGCCGCCTTCGGCCTCGGCGGCGGTTGGTCAGCGCTTAAGCGCGCCATTCCGTACTCCCAGGATCGTATCCAGGGCGGCGGCCCCTTGAGCCAAAAGCAGGGCTACACCCACAAGCTCATCGTTCCCAACGCCGTTCGCCTCGAGGCCGCGCGCTCGTACATCGAGTGGACCGCCCAGCGCATCGACGATGGCGACCCCGAGCAGCAGACCGAAGGCGCAGTGGCCAAGTACATGGCAACCGAGGCCGGCAACAAGGCGGCCGAGGACGCAATCCAGGCTCACGGCGGCTACGGCTACACCAAGGAGTACATGGTCGAGAAGATCAAGCGCGACGTCCGCATCACCTGCATCTACGAAGGGACGTCGGAGATCATGGAGTGGACAATTGCCCGCGACCGCTGGCAGTTCCACCTCAAGACCAAGGGCGCGTTCTATCTCGACTGGGCCGCGAAGCTCGACGCCATCGCTGCCAAGACGCCGGACACCGGCGCCGCGACGGCCGCGCTGGCCCTCCGCGCCCTGGCGACGATCCTCGAGCGCGCGCGCATCGACCGACTGACCCGCAACCAGCACATTCTGTTCCGCCTCGGCGAGCTGATTGCTTACGGCGAGACTGCGGCAGTCTTCTCCGAGCGCGTCATTGATAAGCCGACCCGCGCGATCCCGCTCAACCATGAGACCCAAAAGGCGATGGCACGCATTCACGCCCGAGAGGCGGCGGCGAAGATCGCTTTCGATGGCCTCAAGTGGGCGACGGCGGCGGGCCAGACAGACCCGAACCTGGCGACCGCAATCAATCTGCCGGCCATCCAGCAAGCACAAGCCTGCCAGATCGAAGACATGAACTTTGTTGCCGCCAAACTCAACGAGGCGTTCCCGTCTAAGTGACGGTGTAGTGGGTGAGACGCTGGACAAACGGCGTCTCACCCACTCCCCCAAGACGGCACAAGGAGTCGTAAGCATGGCCTCATCTCCAGATCGAGCACTCGAGCACGCAATCGCCATCGTGGGAGTTGGCGCAATACTCCCCGATGCTCCAACGGCGCCGGCGTTCTGGGACAACATCGCAAACAAGCGTTACAGCATCATTGAAGTCCCGCCTGAGCGCTGGAGCATCGCCGATTATTATGATCCGGACCCGCTCGCCCCTGACAAGAGCTACAGCAAGATTGGGGCATTCGTGCGCGGGTTCGAGTTTGATTGGAAACGATACAAGATTCCGCCCAGGGTCGCGGCCGCCATGGACGAGGGGCAGCAGTGGGCCGTCAGCATTGCCACGCAAGCGCTCGAGGACTACGGATACCCGAACCGGCCCCTCGATACTGAGCGAACCGGCGTTGTCCTCGGGACCGCGATGGGCGGCGAGCTACACTACCAGACCCACCTTCGCATCATGTTCCCGGAGTATGTGCACGCGCTGGAGAAGGCGCCGGCGTTCCAGGCGCTGCCCAAAGATGTCCGCGCGTCGATGGTGGAGTCGATGCATAACGAGATCGCGTGCAACATTCTCCCCATCACCGAGGACACGATGCCCGGCGAGCTGCCGAACATCGTCGCGGGCCGCGTCGCCAACGTCCTGAACCTGCGCGGGCCGAACTTCATCACCGACGCGGCGTGCGCGAGCGCTCTGGCCTCCCTCGACGCGGCGTGTGACCTGTTGAACCAGCATCACTGCGACGCCGTGATCTGCGGTGGCGTCGACCGCAACATGGGCGCGACCACCTTCGTCAAGTTCTGCAAGATCGGCGCTCTCAGCGCCACGGGCACGCGGCCGTTCGGCGACGGGGCGGATGGGTTCGTCATGGGCGAAGGCTCGGCGAGCTTCCTCCTGAAGCGCCTGGCGGACGCGGAGCGCGACGGCGACAAGATCTACGCTGTGATTCGCGGCGTCGGTGGGTCGAGCGATGGCCGCGGCAAGGGCATTACTGCCCCTAACCCGATCGGGCAGCAGCTCGCCGCCATTCGCGCCTGGCAGGACGCCGGTCTTGATCCGGCGACCGCGACACTGCTTGAAGCCCACGGGACGAGCACAAAGGTCGGCGACGTTGTCGAGGTCGAGAGTCTGGCGACGGTCTTCGGCAGCGCGCCCAAGCAAAGCATCGCCCTGGGGTCGGCCAAAAGCAACATCGGCCACCTGAAGGCCGGCGCGGGCGCGGCGGGGCTTCTCAAGGCGACAATGGCCATCTACCACAAGAAGCTGCCGCCTACGCTCAACGCCGAGAAGCCCAACCCGAACATCAACTTTGCCGCGACGCCGTTCTTCGTCAATCACAATCTCCAGGACTGGCCCACGCCGGCGAACTCCCCGCGCCGCGCGGGTGTCAGCGCCTACGGCTTCGGCGGCACCAACTTCCACGTCGTGCTCGAAGAACACGTGCCCGGTCTGCTCGAGAAGACCCGTCAGTACTACCAGAGCGCCTCGGTCACTCCCGCGGCCAGCGTTGAACAGAGCCAGTCCAAGCCGGCGGAGAGCCTGCCGACCTCAATGGCCAACCGCCCGTCCGCGACCCTGCCCGTTCCGGGCTTGCCGCCGGCGCCGGCCGGCCCTTCGGGCAAGGCATCGAGTGGACGGCCGCCGCTGCGCGGCATTCTGGCGATTGGCGCGCGGGACGCGGTTGAGCTGAAGGACAAGCTCGACGAGGTGTTCCAGCGCGTTCGCGAGGGCTACACGCCGCCTATGCGGGTAGCGCCAGATCTGGCCGACGTCACGGCCCCGGAGCGCCTGGTCATCGACTTTGGCAATCACGACGAGCTGCTGGAACGCCTGGAGAAGGCGCGCAAGGCGGCGGGCTTCGACAACCCCGCGGCCTGGAAGGCGCTGGCTAACCAGGGCATCTTCCGCGGCAGCGGCCCGAAGCCGGGCAAGATCGCCTTCCTGTTCCCGGGCCAGGGCAGCCAATTCACGAATATGGGCCGCGAGCTTGTCGCGCTCGAGCCTGTTTTTGCCGAGACGTTCAAGGAAGCGGACGCCGTGATGACACCCATCCTCGGCCGGCCGCTCACCAGCTATATCTTTATCGACTCGCAGGACCCCAACGCCGTGCGGCAGGCTGAGTACGACTTGATGCAGACGGCCATCTGTCAGCCGGCGATGCTGACGATGGACGAGGCCTTCCGCCGACTCCTGGCCGAGTACGGCTTCAAGCCGGACATGGTCATGGGCCACTCGCTGGGCGAGTACGCGGCGCTGGGCGCGGCAGGCATTATGCCCTACGCCGACTCTATGGAAGCTGCGGCCGCGCGCGGGAGCGAGATGACCAAGGTCAGCATGGGTGACAACGGATGGATGGCGGCTGTGATGGCGCCGATTGACGTCATCGAAGCGACCATCAAGGAGGTCGATGGCTACGTCGTGCCGGCGAACATCAACAGCACCAACCAGTCGGTCATCGGCGGCGAAAGCAAGGCGGTCGAAAAGGCCATCGAGCTGTTCCAGCAGAAGGGCTACCAGGCCGTTCGCATCCCGGTCAGCCACGCCTTCCATACGCGCATCGTTGCCCCGGCCAGCGGTCCGCTGCGCCAGGTCCTGGATCGGCTGCACATCTACGAACCGAAACTGCCGATGGTCGGCAATGTGACCGGCGACCTGTATCCGACCGACGTGACCGAGATCAAGGACATCCTCCAGCAGCAGATCGCGTCCACCGTCCAGTGGGTCAAGGGCCTCGAAACGCTGTACCGCGAGGGTTGTCGTACCTTCGTTGAGGTTGGCCCCAAGAAGGCCCTCAAGAGCTTTGTGGACGACGTGCTCGGCAAGAAGCCGGATGTCGTGTCTCTGTTCACGAACCACCCGAAGCAGGGTGAGCTTCCGACCTTCAACCAAGCCCTGTGTGGCCTATATGCAGCGGGGTATGCTATGCAAGATTCACAGCCAGTCGCCAGTGGCAACGGCCGCCCGTCGGTAACGGCGAGCGCCAACGTTCCTGCCCGGGCCGAGGCTGCCGCGCCCGCTCCAACGCCGGCCCGTCCTGCCGCCGCCCCAGCGCCGACTCCATCGTCGCCGGCCGCAGCGGCCGTCCCAGCCGCACCGGTCGCGGCTGCCGCCCCGGCGCCGCAGGCCTCGGTCGATGCGCTTCAGTTGCTCACCCAGGCTCTCAGTCAGATGAGCAGCGGGGCCACGGCCCGCAAGCCCTACGACCGCAACGACGTGCCCGTCGGCTCGGTCGTCGTCTCCGGCACGGGCCTGGGCCTGCCCGGCGCGCACAAGCCGGTCATGGACCCCGACAACGCCCTGCGCATCCTGCGCGGCGAGCAGTTTGTCGACCTGATTCCCGAGCGCTTCCGCAAGCTCATGCTCAAGAAGCGCGTCACCCGCCTCGTCAAGAGCGAGGATGGCAGCGGCAGCTTCGAGACCATCACCGACCCGGACGAGGTCATCAAGCTCGCCGGCCGGGGCGGCCCATTCGACCTGACCGAGGAATACGGTGTGTCCGCAAAGCTCGTCGAAGCCCTCGATCGCACAACGCAACTCGCGATAGCGGCAGGCCTCGACGCTCTGCGCGAAGCAGGCATCCCGCTGGTGCAGACGTATCGTCCCACAAGCACGGGCAAGTACCTGCCCGAGAAGTGGATGCTGCCCCAGTCCATGCGCGATGAGACCGGTGTCGTGTTTGCCAGCGCCTTCCCTGGCGGCGACCGGTTCGCCGACGAGCTGACCCGCTATCACACCTGGGTCAATCGCATGGAACAGCTAGACATGCTGGAAGACCTGCGGCTGTACACCCAGGACGACGCGGCGTTGCGCGAGATCGAGCGCCGCGTGGCCGAGGTTCGGGAGGCCCTGGAGCGCGAGCCGTATGAGTTCGACCGCCGCTTCATCTTCCGCATTCTGGCCATGGGCCACAGCCAGTTCGCCGAGTATATCGGCGCGCGCGGCCCGAACACCCACGTCAACGCGGCGTGTGCCAGCACGGCCCAGGGTATTGCCCTGGCCGAGGACTGGATCCGCAGCGGCCGCTGCCGCCGGGTGATCGTGGTCGGCGCGGACGACGTGACCAGCGAGAACCTCATGGAGTGGATCGGCGCGGGCTTCCTGTCGACGGGCGCCGCCGCGACGGACGACCGTGTGGAAGAGGCTGCGCTGCCCTTCGACCGCCGCCGCCACGGCACGCTACTCGGCATGGGCGCGTGTGCCCTGGTCGTCGAGAGCGAAGACGCGGTGCGCGAGCGCGGTATGCGCGGTATTGTCGAGCTGCTCAGCAGCGAGACGGACAACAGCGCCTACCACGGCACGCGCCTCGACGTCAGCCACATCGGCCTCGTCATGGAGCGCCTGGTGTACGCGGCCGAGCGCCGCTTCGGCACCGACCGCTACAGCATGGCCCCGCAGATGGTGTTCATGTCCCACGAGACATTCACACCGGCGCGCGGTGGCAGCGCCTCGGCCGAGGTCATGGCTCTGCGCCAGACCTTCGGGGACGCGGCGAACCAGATTATCATGGCGAACACGAAGGGCTTCACCGGCCACCCAATGGGCGTCGGAATCGAAGACGTGATCGCCGTTAAGATCCTCGAATATGGCATCGTGCCGCCTGTGCCGAACTTCAAGGAAGTGGACCCTGACCTTGGGCCGCTTACCCTCAGCCGCGGTGGCCGCTATCCCGTGCAGTATGCTCTGCACCTGGCCGCCGGCTTCGGCTCCCAGATTTCCATGACCCTGACCCGGCGCATCCCCGGCGGCCTTGACCGCATCGACAACCCCGCCCTGTACAACTACTGGCTGGCGATGCAGTCGGGCTACGACCGCGCCGAGACCGAGGTGGTGAAGCGCGTCCTGCGCATTCAGGCCCAGGGCTTCCCGCCGCGTCAGCCTGCGCCGAGCACGTGGCAGTACGGCACCGGCCCATCGGTGCGCGCCGCCGCCCCCGGCGACTCCGCCGGCGCCGGCTTCCGCCCGCTGCCGATGGCGATGCCGACACAGGTGGCACGCCCGGCCGAGCCGCCCGCTCCGGCGGCTCCCCGGCCGCTGCCTCAGCAGGCCGTATCCGCGCCCGCGCCCGCTCCACGCGTTGAGGCAGCGCCACCACCGGCACCAGCCGCCAAGCCCGCTCCGACTCCGGCCGCTGCCGCACCCGCGCCGGTGGCTCCAGCGCCTGCGCCAGCCCCGGTAGCGCCAGCGCCGGCCCCAGTGGCGCCGGTCGCGCCGGCCGTCGATCCGGTGGTCGAGAAAGTGCTCAAGGTCGTCGCCGAGAAGACAGGCTACCCACCGGACATGCTCGATGTGGACCTGGACCTCGAAGCGGATCTCGGTATCGACACGGTGAAGCAGGCCGAGACATTCGCGGCCATCCGCGAGGCGTTTGACATCCCGCGCGTCGAGAACCTGCGCCTGCGCGACTTCCCGACGATTGCCAGCGTGGTGGGGTTCGTCCGCACCAACCGCCCTGACCTGGCCGTCGTTGTGGCGCCGGCTCCGGCCGCTCCACCCGCCCCCGCCCCTGTGGCTGCTCCGGCTCCCGCGCCCGCCGCGGCGCCCGGTGTTGATCCTGTGACGGCCAAGGTGTTGCAGGTCGTCGCCGAGAAGACAGGCTACCCATCGGACATGCTCGATGTGGACCTGGACCTCGAGGCCGACCTGGGCATCGACACGGTGAAGCAGGCCGAGACGTTCGCGGCCATTCGTGAGGCGTTCGATATCCCGCGCGTCGAGAACCTGCGCCTGCGCGACTTCCCGACGATTGCCAGCGTGGTGGGGTTCGTGCTCACCAATCGGCCTGACCTGGCCGTGGCAGCACCCGCCCCGGCCCCGGCCGCCGCTCCTGCTCCTGCCCCCGCTCCGGCTCCCGCGCCCGCCGCGGCATCCGCTGTCGACGTGGTCACGGAGAAGGTGCTGGAGGTTGTGGCGGAGAAGACCGGCTATCCCAAGGACATGCTCGATGTGGACCTGGACCTCGAAGCGGACCTGGGTATCGACACGGTGAAGCAGGCCGAGACATTCGCGGCCATTCGCGAGGCGTTCGATATCCCGCGCGTCGAGAACCTGCGCCTGCGCGACTTCCCGACGATTGCCAGCGTTGTGGGGTTCGTCCGCACCAACCGTCCTGACCTGGCTGTGGCAGCACCTGCCCCGGCCGCACCCGCGTCGGCGCCGGCTCCTGTCGCTGCTCCGGCCCCGGCGCCCGCGCCGGCTCCCGCCGCTGCGCCGTCCGCCGATCCGGTGACCGAGCGCGTGATGGCGGTCGTTGCCGAGAAGACGGGCTACCCGCAGGAGATGCTCGACCCCGACCTCGACCTCGAGGCGGACCTGGGCATCGACACGGTGAAGCAGGCCGAGACGTTTGCGGCCATCCGCGAAGCGTTCGATATCCCGCGCATTGAGAACCTCAAGCTGCGCGACTACCCGACCCTCGGCAGCGTTGTCCGCTTCGTCTATGACCAGCGCCCCGACCTCAAGGCGGTTGCCCCGGCAGTCCCCGCGGCCGCGCCAGCGCCTGTCGCTGCACCACCCGCCCCGGTCCCTGTGGCCGCCCCCGCCCCGGCTCCCGCGGCTGCTCCCGCTCCCACTCCTGCCCCGGCGCCTGCGGGCCTCGACCCAGTGACGGCCAAGGTCATGGCGGTGGTTGCGGACAAGACGGGCTATCCCGAAGAAATGCTCGACCCCGACCTCGACCTGGAGGCGGACCTGGGCATCGACACGGTGAAGCAGGCCGAGACATTCGCGGCCATCCGCGAAGCGTTCGATATCCCGCGCATTGAGAACCTCAAGCTGCGCGACTATCCGACGCTCGGCAGCGTGGTGAACTTCGTCTACGAGCAGCGGCCCGATCTGAAGTCGGCCGCGCCGGCTGTGGCTGCTCCGGCGGCTCCTGCTCCAGCGCCTGCGCCCGCCGCAGCGCCCGCGGGCCGCGACGCCGTCACGGCTAAGGTGCTGTCCGTGGTTGCCGACAAGACCGGCTACCCCGAAGAGATGCTCGACATGGACTCCGACCTGGAGGCCGACCTGGGCATTGACACGGTGAAGCAGGCCGAGACATTCGCGGCCATCCGCGAGGCGTTCGATATCCCGCGCATTGAGAACCTCAAGCTGCGCGACTATCCGACGCTCGGTAGCGTGGTGAACTTCGTCTACGAGCAGCGGCCCGATCTGAAGTCAGCCGCGCCGGCTGTGGCTGCTCCGGCCCCTGCGCCAGCGGCTGCGCCCACCCCGGCCCCCGCGCCGGCGAAGCCGAAGGTCACAACCATCGGTACCCTTGAGGACGCCGACAGGATGCCGCGGCGCGTCCCAGTGCCGGCCCTGCGTCCGACCATCGAGTTCAGCAAGCCCACCGGCGTGTCCCTGAATGAGGACAGCCGCGTGGTGGTGATGCTGGACCAGGGTGGCGTAGGCAAGGCGCTCGTCAACCGGCTCCAGAAGCGCGGCGTCAACGTGCTGACGCTGGAGCCTGGCATCGCGACCGACGCCCTCGACGCCCAGCTCAAGGCGTGGCTGGCCGAAGGCCCCATCCAGGGCCTCTACTGGCTGCCCGCACTGGACGTGGAGCCGAACCTGGAGGAACTGGACCTGGCGACGTGGCGCGAGAACATCCGCGTCCGCATCAAGAACCTGTACACCGCCGCGCGCGCCCTATACGACGCGCTGGCCGGCCCGAACCACTTCCTGGTGTCGGCGACGCGGCTCGGCGGTCTGCACGGCTACGGCGCCGAAGGCGCCACGGCCCCGATGGGCGGCTCCGTGGTGGGCTTCACCAAGGCCTTCAACATCGAGCAGAGCATGCGCGAGGAAGGCAAGGGCACGACGGTCAAGGCGGTGGACTTCGAGGTCAGCCGCAAGACAGCCGATCCCGCCGACCAGCTGATCGCCGAGACACTCTCCGACCCCGGCGTGGTCGAGGTCGGCTACTACGACGGCCTGCGCTACACGGTCACGCTGATCGAGAAGCCGGCCAAGGACGGCCAGCCCGGCATGATCCTCGGCCCGGAGAGCGTGTTCGTGGTCACAGGCGCGGCCGGTGGCATCACCAGCGCCATCGTGACCGACCTGGCCGCTAATAGCCAGGGCATCTTCTACCTGCTGGACCTGGTGCCGGCGCCTGCGCGCGACGACCAGAACATCGCTCTGTTCCGCTCGGACAAGGAAGCCCTGAAGCGCAAGCTGATCGACGACGCGAAGGCGCGCGGCGAGCGCCCGACGCCCGCGATCATCGACAAGCAAATCATGGGAATCGAGCGCAGCGAAGCGGCCCTGCGGGCCGTGGAAGCCGTCGAGGCGGCCGGTGGTACGGCGTACTACTACGCCCTCGACCTCCGCGACGGTGACGCTGTAACCAAGGTGGTCGACGACATCCGCGCGCGGCACGGGCGCATCGACGTCTTGCTGCACGCCGGCGGCTTGCTCATCGACCGCACGCTGCCGAACAAGGAGCCGAGCCAGTTCGACCTCGTCTTCGACGTGAAGGCCGATGGCTTCTTCAGCCTCATCCGCGCAGCGAAGGGGCTGCCCATTGGGGCGACGGTCTCCTTCAGCTCGGTGGCGGGCCGCTTCGGCAACAACGGCCAGAGCGATTACAGCTCCGCCAACGACCTGCTATGCAAGATTAGCAGCAGCATGCGCACGTGGCGGCCTGAGACACGCGGCATCGCGATCGACTGGACGGCCTGGGGCCAGATTGGTATGGCCTCCCGAGGCTCGGTCCCGAAGATCATGGAAGCCCTCGGCATCGACATGCTGCCGGCCGAAGCGGGCGTGCCGACCATCCGACGCGAGTTGACCTACGGCGGCACCCGGGGCGAAATCCTGGTCGCCGGGCGGCTGGGCGTGTGGCTGGAAGAGCGCGACCCGAACGGCGGCGCCGATGTCGACAAGATTAACGAGGCGCTGGCGAAGCGCGATCCGAAGTTCTTGATGGTAGGCGAGGTCAAGGCCGTGAAGTTGTATGGCGGCCTCCAGGTCGAAACTACCTTCGATCCCAAGCAGCAGCCGTTCCTGTTCGATCATCAGATCAACGAGGTTCCAGTGCTGCCGGGTGTGATGGGTACCGAGTCCTTCGCCGAACTGGCGAGCGTGCTCGCTCCAGGATACAACGTAGCGGCGGTGGAGAACGAGAGCTTCGGCAGCCCGTTCAAGTTCCACCGACACCAGCCGCGCACGCTGTACCTGGAGGCGCGCATCGAGCCGGCAGCGAACGGTGATCTGATCGCCTACACGACACTCAAGTCGGTCACGCGGCCGAAGCCGGAGCTGCCTGCCCAGATCGCCGTCCACTTCACCGCGAACGTCCGCCTGACCCGCGAGGAGCTGGCCAAGCCGACCGGCGAGGCGCCGACCCTGAACCCAGAGGGCCGCGTGCTCCAGAGCGAAGAGATCTACAAGGTCTACTTCCACGGCCCGGCCTACCAGGTGCTCGAAAGCGTCGAGGTCCTGCCCGATAGGGCCATCGGCCTGATGGTGCACGGCCTGCCGGCGAACTCCTCGCCCGACGATGTCGCCTCTCTCATGGCCCCGCGCCTGATTGAGTTCTGCTTCCAGACGGCGGGGATGTGGGAAATGGTCGCGCGCGACGTGTTGGCGCTGCCCGACGCCATCGGCACGGTGACGGCTTACCGTCAGCCGGCCGAGGCCGAGGGCCGGCGGCTGTACGCCGTCGTGACGCCGGTGAGCGATGGCGAGGCGTTCGACGCCCAGGTCATCGACGACGCCGGCAACGTGTACGTGGACATGCGGGGGTACCGCACCGTGAAGCTGCCCAGCGGCATGACGCTCAAGTAGCGATACGACATAAGGTAGAGACGCACCATCGTGCGTCTCTACCGGTCGAACCTACGCGGAGCGCCAGTCGCAGGGGGACCGTCCTGGCGATGCCCGTCAGGCGTGTGAGCCTGACGGACGCCGTCGGGCGGTCTCCCGAAACGCCTTGACCATTTGCTGATTCTGGGGTATCTTCCACGCTCGCGAGCCATCTTAGTCAAGCGCGAGGTAAACCCGCAATGGCAATTCAGACGGACGAATGGATGGATGGTCAAATAGACCTTGCCGATGGTAGCCAGGTCGACTGGCTGGTGCAGCCGATATCCGCTCACCCGGCCTTGTCCGCCGGCGATGCTCCCGATGGCCTGCTGGCCTCTACCGAGAGTGCGCGCCTGGCGAGGCTCACTATCCCGAAGCGGCGGCGCGACTGGCTGCTAGGCCGCTGGACGGCGAAGCATTTGCTCCAAGATTATTTGCGTCAGGTCACGCACACCCAGGTTCCGCTGGATGCGCTGGCTATCGGCAACGATCCTGACGGTGCGCCGTATGCGACGTTGCGCAGCCGTCTACCGGTGAGTCTGTCCATTAGCCACTCGGGCGCTTACTCGTTCTGCGCCGTCGCGCCCCTCTTCTCACACTGCACTCTCGTGGGCGCGCCCGCCGAGAAGATCGAGATCGGCGCCGATATCGAGCGCATCGAGCATCGCGGACGCGAGTTCGTGGCTGATTTCTTCACGCGGGATGAGCTGGATCAGGTCGACCGCGCGCCTCAAGCATTCCATGACACGCTTGTGACGATTATCTGGAGCGCAAAGGAGGCCGTGCTCAAGGCGCTGCGCCTTGGCCTGACCGTCGACACCCGCTGCATCGACGTCGAAGCGATCCCGTTGGACACGCCGGCCGAGACTCCCGTCCACAACACAGATTGGGCGGCCATGCGCCTGGGCCTGGCGTCAACGGTGACTTATCCCATGGCCGCCGCTCCCGTCGGCTGGTGGCGGATCATGGACGGATACGTGCTCACCCTGGCCGTCTTGCGGCACGGTGAGAGACTGGGAACAACAGCCGCATAATCTTATTGCGACACCTGGACTCATACTTTCTGCCTGCAACCGCAGGCTAGAAACACCCTCACAGGAGGCTCGATTTATGGATACAACGGAGAAGCCCGCCGTCGAGGTTAGCGATGATGGCAAGACGATGGAGATGTACATCGACAAGCTGCACGCGCGCCAGGCGCAATCCCTGGGCACGCAGAGCGAAATCGATGGACAGCACAAGAAGGGGCGACTTACAGCGCGCGAGCGCGTCAATATCCTGTTTGACCCCGGCACATTCACCGAGATTGACACCCTCGTGCTGCCCCGCTACGACACCTACATGGGCGGCAAGAAGTCTCGCTTCGGCGACGGCTGTGTCACGGGCTTCGGCCTGATCAACGGGCGGCACGCCTTCGCCGCAGCGCAGGATGCGGCGGTCATGGGCGGCTCGTTGGGCGAGATGCACGCCAACAAGATTGTCAAGGCGATGCGCATGGCGCTGGAGTACGGCTGCCCGTTCATCGCACTGAACGACTCGGGCGGCGCGCGCATCCAGGAAGGCGTCGACAGTCTCGGCGGCTACGCGCAAATCTTCGATGCCAACTGTGAGGCCTCCGGCGTGATCCCGCAGCTGTCGGTCATTCTCGGCCCGTGCGCCGGCGGCGCGGTGTATTCACCGGCGCTGACCGACTTCGTGTTCATGACCGAGAACAGCTACATGTTCATCACCGGCCCGGACGTGGTCCGCGCCGTCATGCAGGAAGACGTGACCCAGGACCAGTTGGGCGGCGGTCTTGTGCACAGCCGCGAGAGCGGCGTCAGCCACTTCCTGGCCAAGGACGACCCTGAGTGTCTCATGCAGGTGCGCGAGCTACTCAGCTACCTGCCCTCGAACAACAAGGAAGACCCGCCGTACGTTCCGCCCGTCGATGACCCGGAGCGCCGCTGCACCGAGCTAGAGGAAATCGTCCCGGTCGACTCGCGCAAGCCGTACGACGTGCGCCGGGTCATCGCCAGCGTTCTCGACGATGGGCGCTTCCTGGAAGTGCACGAGCTATGGGCCGAGAACATGGTCGTCGGCTTTGGTCGCCTCAACGGCTACGTCGTCGGCATCGTCGCGAACCAACCGATGTTCCTCGCGGGTTGCATCGACATCAAGGCCTCGATCAAGGCCGCGCACTTCATCCGACTGTGCGACGCCTACAACGTTCCTATCATCACCCTCCAGGACGTGCCCGGCTTCTTGCCCGGCACGCACCAGGAGTACGGCGGCATCATTCGCAACGGCGCCCGCATGATCTATGCCTATTCCGAGGCGACTGTGCCGAAGCTCATGGTCATTCTGCGCAAGAGCTACGGCGGCGCCTATTGCGTCATGAGCAGCAAGGGCCTGCGCGGCGACTTGCTGTACGCCTGGCCGAACGCTGAGATCGCCGTCATGGGCGCGGAGGGGGCCGTCAACATCCTCTTCCGCAACGATGTCAAGGCGGCCCCGGACCCGGCGGCGCGGCGCAAGGAGCTGGTGGAGGACTACGAGGATAAGTTCAATAACCCGTACGTCGCCGCCTCGCGTGGTCTGATTGACGACGTGATCGAGCCGAAGGACACGCGGCGCATTCTCATCCGCGCCCTGGAGCTGACGCTGTCGAAGCGCGAGCGCCACGTCCCGAAGAAGCACGGCCTGTCGCCCGCGTGATTCACTCGCCTATTTCACCGACGGCCGCGCGGGCGCGCGTTTGTTGTCTGCCCACGCGGCCGCGGAGTGAAGGATAAGCTATGTTCAAGAAGGTGCTGATTGCCAACCGGGGTGAGATCGCCCTGCGCATCATTCGGACCTGCCGCGACATGGGGATTACCACCATCGCGTTATATGAGGAGTCGGACCGCGGCTCGCTGCACGTGCGCCTGGCCGACCAATGCCGCCAGCTCACCACGCCCGGCGGCTACATTGACGGCGACGCTGTGCTTCAGATTGCCCGCGAGGTGGGCGCTGACGCCGTTCACCCAGGCTACGGCTTCCTGGCCGAGCGCCCTGAATTCATTCAGGCCTGTGAGGCGGCCAACATCGCCTTCATCGGCCCTTCCGCGAAGCTCGTTGCCGACCTCGCCAACAAGGTCGACGTGATGGCGAAGGCTGAGGAGGCCGGTTTCAAGACACCGCCCCACTCCGCGGCCAGCTATGGCGAAGGCGAGATGGACGCCATTCGGGCGGAGGCCGAGCGCCTGGGCTACCCACTCATCATCAAGTCGTGCATGGGCGGGCGCGGGCGTGGGGCGCATCTCGTGCGCACAAAACAACACCTGGAAGACGCCGTCCGCCACTCGCAGACCGAGAGCTACACGGTCTACGGCGACAAGCGGGTGTATCTCGAGCACGCTCTACTGCCGGCGCACCAGATTGGCGTCCAGGTCATCGGCGACCGCCAGGGCAACATAATCCACCTCGGCGAGCGCGAAGGCTCGATCCAGGTCGGAAATCAAAAGATCGTTGAGGAAGCGCCCTCGCCGTCTCTCTCCAAGGAGCAGCGCGAAAAGCTGCGGGAGATGGGCGTGCAAATCGCCAAGCTGTTCCATCTCGAGAATGCCGGCACGGTCGAATTTGTGGTGGACGACGCGGGGGCGTTCTACTTCACCGAAATCAAGCCGCGACTCCAAATCGAACATCCCATCACCGAGATGATCTCCGACGTTGACCTCGTCGAGCAGCAGCTGCGCATTGCTGCCGGCGAACCACTGGGTTTCGAGCAAAGCGACATCGAGCTGCGCGGCTGGTCAATCCTGTGCCGGGTGAGCGCCGAGGACCCGTGGAACAGCTTCCTGCCCAGCCCGGGGCGGCTGACGGCCTACCGTCTCCCCGCCGGGCCATACGTCCGCGTGGATACATACGCATACCGGGGCTGCAACATCCCGGTTCACTATGATCCGCTGCTTGCCATGATGGTTGTGTGGGGCGCGAACCGTGATCAGGCGGTGCGGCGAGCGCAACGCGCCATGTCGGAGTTCTCCATCGCGGGCGTACAGACGACGGTGCCCCTGCTCCAGCGTATCCTCGACGACCCGGATTTCGTTAGCGGCCACTACTCAACCGCGTTCGCCCACCGCGAGCTGACCGGCAATCTCGCCAGCGACAGCGACCGACGCGACATAGCCATCGCCGCGGCAATCGCCTACCTCGTGCGCACTCGCGCCGGCCAGCCGGTCACACCCCAGCGGGTGCGTTCAGGTTGGCACCAGGACGCGCGGCGCTTGCCGGCATAGCGTGGACAGGAGCCATTCATGAGCAAGATTGCGGTGACTGTTGACGGCCAGGCGTACGAGATCGAGGTCACGCTGCCGCCGACCAATGAGACAAACTTCAATGTGATTGTTGACGGCCAAACCGTGCCGGTAAGCGTGTCGAGCCTGGCCGGAATTGATGCGCTGGATTGGATCATCACCGATAACGGACCATATGAGATCACGGTGGACCGTGACCTTCAGTGGATTCGCTCGTACCGCGGCCGGCACACGGTCGAAGTTCGCGACCTTGAGGTGACCACATCGCGGCCGATGAGCCGCGACGGCCGGGTGAAGGCGCCGGTGCCGGGGCTGATCACGCGGGTGTTGGTGCAGCAAGGTGACAAAGTCGAGGGGGGCCAGCCGATCCTGGTGTTGGAGGCGATGAAGATGGAAAACGAGATCAAAGCGCCTCGCAATGGGACGGTGCTCCAGCTCAACACGCAGCCCGGCAAGACCGTGACTCTGGGCGATGTCTTGGCCGAAATCGGCTAGACGTATTTTCCTCCTTCCTGAGACCCGCGAAGCTCTGTAAGGGCGGCACTGCCGAACTTGCAGAGCTTCGTTCTATCCAGCGGTCAGGATGCGGCGGAGGTAGCCCTGGATGCCGAGTTGCGGGTTCCACTGTTGGGGATAGCCGAGAGATACTTCCTCGAAACGCACGCTGTCAACCATGTGCGTGCCGCGCATATGCAGATGGCCGTAGACGACGGCGCGCACGTGGAATCGGGTGTGCCAGTCCTCCGTGCGCCGGGTGCCGCACCACAGCGAAAAGCGCGGGATGCGGCGCAGATGCACGAGGTCGTGGCGGAGCGGGAAGTGGTTGATAAGCACCAGGGGATGCTCGGTGGGCACGGCAGCCAGGCGCTTTTCGGTGTAGCGCGCTCGCAGCGTACACCAGACCGTCGCCGACGGGTAAGGCTCTGTGTGCAGCAATTCCTCGTCGCTGGACACGATGCCGCTCTCGGCGGCCCACTCGATGGCCCGCGACAGCTCGACGTGGTCGGGCCGAAACGAGTAATCATACAGGACGAACACCGGCGCCAGCAGGCAGACCGGCTCGTGCGGCGGCCAAGCTGTGTAGGGGTCTTCGGGGGTCAGAACGCCGTACTCGCGGCACATGTCCACCAGGCGTCGGTACCTGGCCTCGCCCCGCAGCCCGGACTTGTCCGATGGGAGCGTCCACAAATCGTGGTTGCCAGGCGTCCAGACCACTTTCCGGAATTGCTGTGTCAAGTAATGTAGGGCGAAGTCGAGATGGGCTTCCGTCTCGCCGACATCACCGGCAAGAATAAGCCAATCGTCCGGATGCAGCGGGAGCGCCTTGAGCGCGTCGCGGTTGGACCGGTGTCCCAGGTGGAGATCGCTGATGGCGTACAGGTTCATGTAGTTTTTATACAGGCGATTGTGCCGATTGCCAAATACGTCCGAGTCGGTTCAATTGCCGCGCCTCTCTCTCTGCGGTATACTAGGTCCCAGCATGCCGTTCGGCAACCTCCGGTAAGCAGAGAGAGGCGGCTATGGCGATTACGGCTCAACTCTTCATCACCTGTCTTCATGAACAGTTTTACCCCAACGCTCTTAAGGGCATGGTGTCGGTCCTCGAACGGCTTGGCGTTCAATGCGAGATGCCTCAGGCGCAGACATGCTGCGGCCAGCCCTTCTACAACTCGGGCTTTCAGAGCCGGGCGCGAAGCGTCGCCCGCCAGTGGCTCGCCGCCTTCGGCGAGACCGGTGGCTACATCGTTTCGCCCTCCGGCTCGTGTGTCGACATGGTACGCCACCACTACCTGGAGCTCTTCCCGGACGGGGACCGCGAGCATGAGCGTGTCAGGCAAGCGGTGGAGCGCACGTATGAGTTCAGCGCCTTTCTCGTCGACGTTCTAGGCGTGACCGATGTAGGCGCGCGCTTCCCGCACAAGGTCACTTACCACGCTTCGTGTCATGGTCTGCGCGGCCTCGGACTGCGCGAACAGCCGCGCAAGCTTCTCGCGGCCGTGCGCGACCTGGAGCTGATTCCCTTGCTGCAGGAAGACACATGCTGCGGCTTCGGGGGCGCATTTAGCGTCATTTACCCCGAGGTGTCCGAGTCGATGATGGTGACTAAGGTGCGCAACATCGAGGCGACGGGCGCCGAGGTGGTTGTCGCGGGTGACGCCGGCTGCCTGATGAACATCGCCGGTGGGTTGCGGCGCGCCAAATCTCCCATCCGCACCATGCACATCGCCGAAGTCCTGGCGTCCCGCTGAGAGGTGGATGATATGACACACACAGTGACGCACATCGACTTCCGAGCGAACACCCAGCATGTCCCACCGCATATGCCGCCATCGGTGCAGAAGGCGACGAGCAAGTTTCTCGGCAACAGGGCTGCCCTTGTCGACATAATCGGTCAAGACAACTGGCAGGCGCTGCGTCAGGCCGGCCACGATCTGCGCATGCACGCCATCGACAATCTCGACCTGTACCTGGAGCAGGTGGAGCAGCGCGTGACGGAGGCCGGCGGCCACGTGCACTGGGCGCGCGACGCCGCGGAAGCCCAGCAGATTGTGCTGGATATCGCGCGCGAGCACGGCGTCAGGCGCGTCGTCAAGTCGAAGAGCATGGCGACCGAGGAAATCGAACTGAACCCCGCGCTCCAGGCGGCCGATATCTCCGTTGTCGAGACCGACCTGGGCGAGTACATCATCCAGCTTGCCGGCGTCACGCCCTCCCACATCATCGTGCCGGCGGTGCATCTCACCAAGGAAGGCATCGCCGACCTGTTCACCGAGAAGCTGGGCATCGACGCACCGCCCGACCCCAAGGTGCTGACTCAAATCGCCCATGAACGGCTGCGCGAGGAATTCCTGAACGCCGATATGGGCATCTCCGGCGCGAACTTCATCGTTGCCGAGACCGGCACGATTGTCGTTGTTTCCAACGAGGGCAATGCCCGCATGTGCACGACCCTCCCGCCCCTTCACGTGGCGGTCGTCGGCATCGACAAGGTCGTGCCGGACATGCAGAGCCTGGCTGTGCTGCTCAAGCTGCTCGCCCGCAGCGCGACCGGCCAGAAAATGTCGTGCTACACGTCGTTCATCACAGGGCCGCGGCGCGAGGCCGACGAGGGTGGTCCGCAGGAGTTTCACCTTGTGCTCCTGGATAACGGGCGCACGCGGGTGCTCCAGGATGAGGTGACGCGGGAGACAACGCTGTGCATTCGCTGCGGCGCGTGCCTCAACACGTGCCCCGTGTACAATAGCGTCGGCGGCCACGCCTATGGCTGGGTCTACTCCGGCCCAATCGGCGCCATCCTCGCTCCGCAGCTCCTGGGCACGAAGGTCGCGAGTGATCTTCCCTTCGCCTCTTCACTGTGCGGCGCTTGCGGCGAGATCTGCCCGGTCAAGATTCCTATTCCCCAGATTCTGCTTCGGCTCCGCCATCGCGTGATGGAGGGGGACGCCGTGGAACCGCCCGTGTCGCCTTCCTCTGCTCGCGCCGCAGCCTCCGCCGGCGCGGCCGTTCTCGCCTCGCCTTTCCTCTATGGCGCAGCCGCGAGTATGGGGAACGTCGCCCAGGCTCCACTCGTGCGCGGCGGGTGGATTCAGTCACTGCCACCGCCGCTGAATCGCTGGACGGACGTTCGTCCATTCCCGACGGTGCAGGGCGGCTTCCGCGCGTGGTGGCAGGAGCACACGCCCGAGCCGCCCGATCCGGCGCTGGCCGCGTCGACAGAAGAAGCGACCGTGAGCACCGAGCCTGTGGCCGAAAACATCGATGTGCAGACAACGGAGATAGGAGTGGCAGCTATGACAGCCGATGAACCCAAGGCGCCTACGTCGCCGGATGAAGTCACGCCCGCGTCACCAGAGTCGTCCCGCCGACAGAAGGCGGTCAAAGCCATCGTAATGGTTGCCGTCCTGGTCCTTATCACATACGCCGTTCGAGAGTGGAGGAAGCGATCGTGAGCACGGCCAGGGACGACATTTTGGGCAAGGTCCGGGCAACCCTGGGGCGCACCGCTCCAAGCAGCGCGCCACCCTTGCCGCCGAACGTTTCGGCGACCGTACCAACCCGGCTCGCCGGAGACTCGGACGCTGACGTCGACGCGGTATTGAGCGAGCTAGCCAAGGTGGGCGCGACGCCGCAGCGCATTCGCCGCCCCGAGGACCTGCACGCAGCACTGGGCGCGCTCGTCGTCTCCGAGGCTGTCAAGAAGGCTGTCCTGTGGGACACCGACGAGATTCGCGCCCTGGGCATCGCCGACACCCTAGCCGGACTGGGTGTCGAGATCGTCCCGACGACGGCCGACAAATGGGCGCTGGCCGACTGCGACTTGGGAGTGACGGGCGTCGATCTGGCATTGCCTGAAACCGGCACCCTTGTGTTGCGTTCGTCTGCCGAGAAGCCGCGCGCCGTGTCTCTTTTGCCGCGCGTTCATCTCGCTCTGCTTCGCCCGTCCGCCCGCCGGCCCGACCTGCGCCAGGTGTTCGAGGAGCTTGACGGCGAGCGCTACTTCGTGTTCGTGACAGGCCCAAGCCGCACCGCCGATATCGAGCTGACGCTGACGATAGGCGTCCATGGGCCTGGCGCGCTGTATGTCTGGGCACTCGAGGAGAGTGTATGAGCAGCACCTTTGCCCGACTCCAGACGGAGGACTACGCGGCGAAGCTCAATCAGTGCGTTCACTGCGGACTGTGCCTGCAAGCCTGCCCGACGTACGCCGTCTTCGGCACGGAGATGGACTCGCCGCGCGGGCGCATCGTTCTGATGCGCGCTGCCGCCGAGGGTCGCATTCCCGAAGACGAGATCGGCGGCGCGTTCGCCACACACATCACGCGCTGCCTCGCGTGCCGGTCGTGCGAGACGGCGTGTCCGTCCGGTGTGCAGTACGGCGCGCTGGTGGAGCAGGCGCGGATCGTCGTCGAGCAGAGCCGCCCACCGGGCGCTGCGGAGCGATTCGTTCGCTGGATGGGGCTGCGAGAGATGATGCCGCATGTCGGACGCCTCAAGCTGATGTCGGGCGTCATGCGCTTCTACGAGAGCAGCGGCGCCCAGAAGCTCGTGCGCGAGTCCGGGCTGCTGCCCGAACGCCTCACCGCGATGGAGAGCATTCTCCCGCCCCTGGCCGCCAACACGAACGACTACAGCCAGCCCGCGCCAGCGCTCGGAACGAAACATGGCCGCGTCGCCTTCTTCTACGGCTGCATCCAGGAAGCATTCCTCGGCCACGTCAACGCCGCTACCGTGCGCGTCTTGCAGCAGAACGGCTACGAGGTGGTCTTCCCGAGCGCCCAAACGTGCTGCGGCGCGGCCCAGGTGCACATCGGCGACGAGACGACGGCCCAGGACCTGGCCCGCCGCAATATCGACGCGTTTGCGGCGCTGGGTGTAGAGGCGATTATCACGAATGCGGGCGGGTGTGGCGCAGCGCTCAAAGAATACGCGCACATCCTGCGTGATGATCCTGTTTATGCCCAGAAAGCGAAGGACTTCGTCGCCAGGGTGCAAGATATCAGCGAGTTTCTGGCCGCGCATCTGAACACGCCGCCTACGGGCGAGGTGCGCGTGCGAGCGACGTATGCCGACTCGTGTCACCTGCGCCACGCCCAGAAGATTGTCAAACAGCCGCGCGACATCCTGCGCAGTATCCCGGGCCTTGACCTCGTCGAGCTGAGCCAGCCCGACCGCTGCTGCGGCAGCGCAGGGGTTTACAACATCGTCCAGCCGGAGATCGCCGACATGCTGCTGGAGATGAAGATGGCCGACGTGGCCGCGACAGGCGCCGAGGTGATTGTCACCACGAACACGGGCTGCCACATGCAGTACTATCTCGGTGTCCGTCGGTCGGGCCTGAACGCGCGCGTGATGCATCTGGTCGAGCTGCTGGACCTGTCATACCAGAACGCCCGCGCATAAGGAGGCCGGATGGCCGTGGAAAAGAATCGTCTGCGTTCCCTCGCGAGCGTCGTCTCCGCCGATCAGCTTGTCACAAACCGGGTGCAACTCTTCACCTATGAAGGCGACGCTAGCCTCGACCATGCTTCTCCCGACGCGGTCGTGTTCCCGCGCACTGTGGAGGAGGTCGTCCGCATTGTGCGCTGGGCCAGTTCTAATGCCGTTCCCCTGGTCGCGCGAGGCGCGGGAACCGGCCTGTCCGGCGGCGCCGTGCCGGAGCGCGGCGGCCTGATCGTGGAATTCTCCCGCATGGGCGCAGTGCGCGAGCTGGACGAGGTTGGGCGGAGCGCGGTCGTCGAGCCTGGGCTGGTGAACCTGACCCTTGACACCCTCGCCAGAACGAAGGGTTGGTACTACCCGCCTGACCCGGCCAGCGGCCGCTCCTCGACACTGGGCGGCAACCTGGCCGAGAACGCGGGCGGCCCCCATTGCTTCAAGTATGGCGTCACGGCAAACTATGTCACCGGCCTTGAGGTCGTCATGGCCGACGGCCGCGTGCTCCACTTCGGCGGCCGCGCCCTGGACTATCCCGAGTACGATCTTCTTGGGCTCATGACCGGCAGCGAAGGGACGTTGGGCGTCATCACCTCCGCCAGCGTGCGCCTCTTGCGCAACCCGCCCGCAATCAAGACGATGATGGCGGCGTTCGACTCGGTAGAGACGGCGGGCGAGGCGGTGTCGGCCATTATCGCTCGCGGGCTTGTCCCGGCGACGATGGAGATGATGGACCAGCGCATGATGCGCATCATCGAGGACTTCGTGCACCCCGGCCTGCCGGTGGACGCGGGCGCGGCGCTGATCATCGAAACCGACGGTTACCCCGAGAGCGTAAAGCCGCAGCTCGACGAAATTATCGAAATCCTGACGGCACACGATGCGTTCCAACTCCACGTGGCGCAGACCGCCGCCGAGCGCGACCGTCTATGGTATGGGCGCAAGAGCGCTGCCGGCGCGATGGCCCGCATGGCGCCGGCCTTTTTCCTGGTCGATGGAACGGTACCCCGCAGCAACCTGGCCGAGACGCTGGCCGGTGTGAATCGTATCTGCGATGACGCGGACTTGCGCGTGTCCTACGTGTTCCACGCCGGCGATGGCAACCTACATCCGTTCATCCTCATCCCGGACCCGCGGGACAAGGCTTTCATAGGCCGCGTGATGGACGCCGGCCGCGAGATTCTGGCGCTGTGCTGCAGCTTCGACGGCAGCATCACCGGCGAGCATGGCGTCGGCATCGAGAAGCGCGAGTTCATGCCGCTGATGTACAGCCGCGACGAGCTGGACATCATGCGCGATATCAAGGACGTGTTCGACCCGGCCGGGCTGCTCAATCCGGGCAAGATTTTCCCGACTCACCTGCCGGCCCCAACACCGCGCGCACCTGTCACGCTTCCGCCGCTGGGCGAGTCATTCGCTCCTTCGAGCGCCGCCGAAGCGGCGGAAGCGCTGCGGGTGTGGGCGGAAGGTGGACGGCGCGTGCGCATCCGGGGCGGCGGCACCAAGTCGTCCGTGCTGGCGGCGACGGATGTGACGCTGTCAACCGAGAATCTTCGCGGCGTGAAGCACTACGCCCTGGCCGACCTGTTCGTGACCGTCGGCGCCGGCACGCCGCTAGCCGAGCTACAGGCAGTGCTCGCTAAAGATGGGATGTGGGTGCCGCTCGCATCGCCCTGGCTGAATTCCACAGTGGGCGGAATTCTCGCGACCGCCTTCAACGCGCCCCAGCGCATGCGCTACGGCGGTGCGCGGGACTTGATGCTGGCGGCGACGGTGGCGCTGCCGGATGGCCGCGTGATTCGGGCCGGGCGCCCGGTCGTGAAGAATGTAGCCGGCTATGATTTGCCGAAACTATTCGTCGGATCCCACGGAACGTTGGGGCTGTTGACGGACGTAACGTTCAAGCTCGCGCCGCTCCCCCGCGCTCGCGCGACGCTGGCTATTCCCGTCGCGGATGCGGCCCAGGGGATGGCGTCGGGGCAGGCTCTGTTGCGCGTCTGCCTGGTTGCATCGTCGCTCTTGCTCGTCAGCCGAAGCGCGCCCGAGGCCCTGGCCAGTCTGCCGCCTTCGCTGAGCGATGCTCGGCAGTTCCTCGTATACACGGCTGAAGGTGAGAGGGAGGACGTTGCCGCCGAGCTGGCGCAGGTCGATGCAGTTCTGCGGAGTTTCGGTCTGAGCGCGTCCGAGGTCGGCGATGTGTCAGGCACGGAGCTATGGGGCGCGTGGCTCCGCGGCGCCGGGCCGCTCGACACTGTGATGCGCCTCGGCATTCCGCCGAAGGATCTGCCCGCTGCTCTCGCCAGACTTGACAGAACGTTGGCGGGCGGCGCGTTCGTTGCCGACATCGCCAACGGCCAGGTCTACACTCGCGGAGTCCCGGACACCGCGGGATTGCGGAGCGCAGCACAGGCGCTCGGCGGCTACGGAGTCGTCGTGGCCGCGCCAGGCGGCGTTGCGGCTGACATGTGGGGGCATACGCCCGAGGGCCTCGACCTGATGCGGGGGTTGAAGGCGCGCTGGGATCCGCGCGGGGCTCTCAACCCCGGCGCGTTCCTGCCTGCGCTCGACCTTCTGGCGTGAGGCTTACCTCGCTAATCTTCACCGGGCGGTTCTCGTCCACCGACCGCCGCGCGGCCAGGCCCATAACGACCGGCGCGCGGCCGTCGGCGCCGGTGACCGGCGTCGGCTTGTCGTGGAGAACCGCGTCCACGAACTCGGCCATCTCCTTGGCAAAACTCTCGGCGTAGCGTTCCAGGAAGAAATAGAGCGGCAGGTCGCGGTGGACGCTGTGGGCATCGCTGAGGACGGCGGCGTTGGGGAAGTTGTTGTCCGTGCTAATCTTGCCGCCGGTGCCGAACGCTTCGACGCGCTGGTCGTAACCGTAGACGGCCTGCCGACTGTTGTCGATGGTCGCCACGACACCGTTCTCGAACTTGAGCACCACGAACACCGTGTCGAGGTCGCCCGCCTCTCCAATCGCCGGATCGACGCGCACGCTGCCCGTCGCGTACACTTCGTCTACCTCGGCGCCGACGAGATAGCGCGCCATGTCGAAGTCGTGGATCGTCATGTCAAGGAAGATACCCCCGGATACCTTGACATACTCGATCGGGGGCGGCGCGGGGTCGCGGCTGATGATGTGAACAAACGCCGGTACGCCAATTTCGCCGGTTTCAATCGCCTGGCGCACGCGGCGGTAGTTGGTGTCGAATCGGCGGTTAAAGCCAATTTGTAGCTTCACCCCGGCTTTCTCGGCGGCATCCAGGGCGCGGTCGATGCTCGGGAGCGTCTTGGCGATGGGCTTCTCGCAGAAGATGTGCTTCCCGGCGCGCGCGGCGTCCACGATGATGTCGGCGTGGGTGTCGGTGCTGGAGCAGATGAGCACCGCGTCCAGGTCGGGCATCTCCAGCATCTCTTGATAGTGCTGGAATACGCGCGGGATGCGGAACTGATCGGCGACCAGCCGCGCCGCCTCTACGACCTCATCGGCGATGGCGGCGATGCGAGCGGTCGGTATGGTGTACGCCAGGCTCCGGGCGTGCACCCGCCCGATACGGCCGGCGCCGACAATGCCGACGTTGAGCATGTCTGTGGTCATGGGCTGGCTCCGATGCTAAAGGCCGATGGACTGGAGATAGGCGCGGTTCCGCTGGGCGCTTTCCTTTGGCGTCCCCATGCCCGGCAACACATCCTGCTCGACCGTGATCCAGCCGCTGTACTTCTCGTGGCGCAGAGTCGCGGTGACGGCGGGAAAGTCCACACAGCCCTTGCCAAGCTCGCAGAAGATGCCGTGGCGCACGGCCTCGAAGTAGTCCCAGCCTTGAGCGCGTGCCTCGGCGGCGACGTTCGGGTCACAGTCCTTGAAGTGGACGAGCCAGACCCGGTCCTTCACCCGGTTGAGCCCGTCGAGGACCAAATTGCAGCCATCCGGTCCCGCGCCATAGGCGAAGTGGCCGGTGTCGAACACGAGACCAACGAGCTCGGGGTCTGTCAGAGCCAGCAGCCTGTCAATCTCCGCGGGTGTCTCGACGAAGCCGCCGCAGTGGTGGTGGAACACCGTGCGCAGCCCTGTCTCTACCTTAATCGCGCGGGCGACACGGTTGACGCCGTCGGAAAACACGCGCCACTCATCGTCGCCCATTCCCATCTCCGGCGTGATGCGGCCCGCGTTCCTGGTACGGACACTATCCGTGCCGTTGTCGTCGGCCAGGACAACCATCGGGAAACGGTCACCGCCGGCCGGCGGTGTCGCCCTGGCCAGGAGGCGCGCGACACGCAAGGCGTAGGACTCGCCCTCAGCGTGAGTCTTGCGGTATTTGAAAGTCATGGGGACAAAGGCGCTGACCATTGAGAGCTGGCGCGTCGCCAGCGTATCGTGCAGGAGGTCCGGCGCAGTGGGCATGAAGCCCCAATCTCCCAGGTCTGTGCCCTCGTAGCCCGTTGCCTTTAGCTCGTCGAGCATCTGCTCGTGGCTGATGCGTTTCCCGTCCAGCCCATCGAACTCCAGTGTGCCCCACGAGCAGGGTGCATTGCCGATCCGAATCGTTTTCATGTAAGTTCCCCTAGAATGTCCTGCTCCACTCCCGCGGCCACCGCTCGATCACGACCTTTGTCTGAGTATAGAACTCGATGGCGTGACGACCTTGTGCGTGCAGGTCTCCGAAAAAGCTGTCCTTCCAGCCACTGAAGGGGAAGAACGCCATAGGTGCTGCTACCCCGACATTGATGCCCACGTTGCCGGCATCCACCTCGTAGCGGAACTGGCGGGCCGCCGCCCCGCTGCTCGTGAACAGACACGCCATGTTCCCATAGCGGCCGCTGTTGATGAGCCGAATGGCGTTGTCCACCGTCTCGACGTGGATCATGCTCAAGACAGGTCCGAAGATCTCGGTCTGAGCGATCTCGCCCTTCGGATTGACGTCCTGTAGGACCGTGGGGAAGACGAAGTGGCCATCCTCGTGGCCGCTCACGCTCTTCCCTCGGCCATCCACAAGGACTTGCGCGCCCTCCTGCTGCCCGACGCCAATCAGCCGCTCGATACGGGCTTTGCTGTCCGACGTGATGACCGGCCCCATCTGGACACCCTCATCCAGCCCATAGCCTACCTTGCGACTGCTTGCCGCCTCAGCGATGGCCTCGCCAAAACTTCGACGCGCATCGCCGACTGTCACGGCGACAGACGCGGCGAGACAGCGCTGACCAGCGCAGCCGAAGGCGCTATCGGCCATGATGCGAGTGGTCATGTCGATGTCGGCATCAGGCAGGATGACCACGGGGTTCTTGGCCCCGCCCTGACACTGCGCGCGCTTGCCGTGCGCTGTGGCCTCACTGTAGACGTAGTGGGCAACGGGGGATGAGCCGACGAACGAGACGGCGCGGATGGTGGGGTGCTGGAGGATCGCGTCCACCGTCTCCTTCCCGCCATGAACGAGCTGAGCGACGCCCTTGGGCAGGCCCGTCTCGTGGAGGAGCTCGAACATCCGGGTACTCGTGAGAGGTACCTTCTCGCTGGGCTTGAGGATCATGCAGTTGCCGCATGCTATGGCGTATGGGAGGAACCAGAGCGGAATCATGCCAGGGAAGTTGAATGGGGTGATGGCGGCGACGACGCCGACGGGCTGGCGGATCATCAGTTCGTCTATGCCGCTGGCGATGTCCTCGCTAAGGTAGCCCTGGATGAGACTGGGGGTGCCGCAAGCCACCTCGACGTTCTCGATCCCGCGACGCAGCTCGCCGACGGACTCGGCGAAGGTCTTGCCGCACTCATCGGTGATGACTCGCGCGATCTCTTCGATATGCTGCTCGAGCAATTGCTTGAACTTGAACAGGTATTGGACGCGCTCGGTGACCGGGGTCCGACGCCACTCTTGGAGGGCGGCAGCGGCGTAGCGCGCGGCCTCGTCCACATCGGCGCCGGGCGCGAGGGGAACCTCGGCGATGGCCTGGCCGGTGGCCGGATTGGTGACCGGGAGATAGGCCGAGGCGCCGCTCTGCCACCACTCCCCATTGATGTAATTGCGGAGTTGCTCTCGAGCGTCCATGCTCGATCCTCCTTGATGTGTCTGCGACAAACGAAATACTGGCCGGGCTATTCGGTAAGCCCAAAGAAGAGCGAACCTAATGATAGCCTGCCCCCATGGTGCTTGCAAGCGTTGGGTTCTAGGTAGGCCCTTCTTCCTAAAGGAAGTTGCGCTCCTTCGCCCGCATCTCCTCCCACTCGGCCCGCGCCTGCTGAACCGTGGGCATCTCGCTCACTTCCGCGGGCGGGACATCCCACCAGCTCTCGTAGCCGGGCACCCCGACGAGGCGGTCGCTCTGGATATAGACGACCGTCGTGCGGTCGGTGCTCCTGGCTTCGTTCAGCGCGCGGGTCAGGTCGTCGTAGCTCTGGCACTCGATGACGCACGCGCCGAGGCTGGCGGCGTTGGCAGCCAGGTTGACCGGCAGTGTCGTTGCTCTGTCGCCGACCCAGTCGCCGGGCAACACCTCACCCTGGCGGTAGACGTAGCGGGTGCCGAAGCCTTCCTGACCCAGCGACCGGCTGAGCGCGCCGATGCTCTTGTAGCCCGCGTTGTCGATGAGGACGATGATGAGCTTGTAGCCCTCCTGGATCGAGGTGACGATCTCGGCGGAGAGCATGAGGTAGCTGCCATCGCCCACCATGACATACACATCGCGGTCGGGCGCGGCCATCTTCGCGCCGAGACCGCCGGCGATCTCATAGCCCATGCAGCTATAGCCGTATTCCAGGTGGTAGTTCTTCGGCGAACGCGCGCGCCACAGCTTGTGCAGGTCGCCGGGCAGGCTGCCCGCCGCGCAGACCATGATGGCGTCCGGCCTACTCATTTCGTTGACCGCGCCGATGATCTCGCCCTGACTGGGTAGCGGCGTGTTGCGGATGTCGTAGATGCGGCCGACCTCGGCATTCCACGCCACATTGAGTTCCGCCGTTTCGGCGCGGTACGCACCGTCGACCTGGTACCCCTCCAGCAGTGACGACAGCTCTTCCAGCGTCACCTTGGCGTCGCCGACGAGCGGCAGGGCGTTGTGCTTCCAGGCGTCGAACTCGGCGGTGTTGATGTTGACGAAGCGGACCTCCGGGTTCTGGAACGCCGTCTTGGAGGCGGTCGTGAAGTCGCTGTAGCGGGTGCCGATGCCGATGACTAGGTCGGCGTCGTAGGCGATGCGGTTAGCGGCGAATGTGCCCGTGGCGCCAATCGCGCCGAGGCTGGCCGGGTTGTCGTAGGTGAGGCTACCTTTGCCGGCCATTGTCTCGCCGACGGGGATGCCGGTCTGAGCCGCGAACGCAGCCAGGGTGTCCGTCGCTTCGGAGTAGATGCCGCCGCCGCCGGCCACGATGAGTGGCCGCTTGCTCGCGCGAATCCACTCGGCCGCCTGCTCCAGGGCGCGGCGGTCGGCGCGGTTACGCGGAATATGCCAGACGCGGCGGTGGAACAATGCTCCGGGGTAGTCGTAGGCCTCGGTCTGAACGTCTTCTGGGAGCGCCAGGACGACAGCGCCCGTGTCCGATGGGCTGAGCAAGACGCGCATGGCTTCGGGCAGCGCGGTAATAATCTGATCCGGGCGGTTGATGCGGTCCCAATAGCGGCTGACGGGCTTGAAGCAGTCGTTGACGGAGATGTCCTCGCTGTGCTCGGACTCGAGCTGCTGCAGCACCGGGGCGACGTTGCGGCGGGCGAAGATGTCGCCGGGCAGGAGGAGAACCGGCAGGCGGTTGATGGTCGCCGTCGCCGCGCCGGTGATCATATTGGTCGCGCCCGGCCCGATGGACGACGTGCAAACGAACGTCTGCATTCGGTTCTTGACCTTGGCATATGCCGTAGCGATGTGCACCATCGCCTGCTCGTTGCGCGTCTGGTAGTAGCGGAAGTCGGGGTTCTGCTGGAGCGCCTGGCCGATGCCGCTCACGATGCCGTGGCCGAAGATGCCGAAGCAGCCGGCGAAGAAGGGCTGCTCGACCCCGTCACGCTCGACGTACTGCTGCTTCAGGAAGCCGATGATTGCCTGCGCCGTGGTCAGGCGCCGTGTGTCCGTTGAACTCATTGCCGTTTCCTCTCGTCGTTGCGAGCGGAGCGACGCAACCTTTCGCCCTCGCACTAGACGGTTTAGCCTCGAATAGCATCGCCCATATCAGCCGCCAGATTGCTTCGTCAGGCTATCGCCTTCCTCGCAATGACAGCCCTGATGCGTTAAAGTCCCCCATACGAACCGACGAACGCCATGGCCTCGTCGTAGGTAGGCATGAAGTTGGCGCAGCCGTGCTTCGTGACAACGATTGCGCCGCACGCGTTGGCGAGCCGCGCCGACTTGTACCAGTCCCAGCCCTTCACGAAGCCGCGCAGGAAGCCGGCCGCGTAGGCATCTCCCGCGCCCAGGATGTTGTAGACCTGAACCGGGAAGCCGGGCGCGTCGATCTGGGTCACGGAGCCGTCCTCGTTCAGGAGGTGTACCCGCGATCCCTCGGCGCCACGTTTCTGCAGCAACGCCCGCGGCCCGAAGCCCATGAGTGTGCGAATCGCCGCGTCAATGTCGCCTTGCACGCGCGTGTCGGAGACCTGGGAGTGGGTCAGGCTCATCTGGCGTGCGTCGGTCAGGAGGACGGCGTTGATCTCGTCTTCCGTTCCCAGCACGACATCGACGAGGCGCAGGACTGCGCGCAGGGTGACGCCGAACGCGCGGACATCGTGCCACTGGTCCGGGCGGAAGTCGATGTCGAGGACGACGGGGACGCCGGCGCGGCGCGCGGTTTCGGCGGCGAAGATCGTCGCGCTGCGGCTCGGCTCCTTGCTCAGCCCCGTCCCACTGATGACAAGGGCGCGGCTGTTGGCGATGGGTGTCGCCAGTACATCGTCGATGGTCAGCTCGATGTCGGCGCAGTTGTCGCGGTAGAAGGTGAGGGGGAAGCGGTCCGGCGGCTCGATGCCGAGGACGACGGCGCTCGTGCGTTTGCCCGGCTTACGCGGGATATACTGCGTTTCGACCCCCTCGCGCTGGAGGAAAGTGAGGATAAAATCGCCCACCACGTCCGCGCCGACCGCCGTGAGCAAGGCCGCGTGCAGGCCCAGGCGGTTGGCGCCGACGCTGATGTTGGTCGGGCAGCCGCCGACGTAGGCCGCAAAGCTCTTGATGTCCACGAACGGCGCGCCTACGTCGTTGGCGTACAGGTCGATGGACGAACGGCCCATCGTGATGACGTCGTAGTCAGGTCCGGTAGTCATGGTTTGGCGCTCTTGTAAGGCAGAGACGCGCTACTGCGCGTCCCTACGAATGGGATACGGGATAGATGGGGACGCGCGGGTCCCGAGTTGTGTACGAGTCCTTTACCCAGGCGTAGCGCGGGTCGTCGCGGTTGGCGAGAGACTGCGCGCTGCCGGCGAGGACGTTGAGGTAGTAAGCGGTGTACCCCGGCGCCGCCGCCACCGGGTGGTAGCCTTCGGGAATGAGCACGACGTCATTGTCCCGCGCCAGCACCACCGCGTCAATGGGCGCGCCGGCTTGCTGAAGCGGCGACGAGGCGTCGGTGTAGACGCGCTGGAAAGCGTAGCCGTCGGGGCGGTCAAACCTGTAGTAGTAGACCTCTTCGAGGTCGGCTTCGATCACGCGGCCCTCGGCGTCTGTCCGGTGGACATCGTGCTTGTGCGGTGGGTAGCTCGACCAGCTCCCGCCCGGCGTGTACACCTCCACGACGACGAGGCGCTGGCAGGGAAAGCCTGGCGGGAGCATATTGTTGATGTGCCGCGTGGCGTTGTCCCCGCCGCGAATCTCGACGGTTACATCGTCTGGCGTCACGAGGCGCGGCTCGTGGTCTTCCTCGGTCGCGACCCACGCGACGGCGAACTCGCTATCGGTCGCGGCGGTCACAGTGAACGTCGTATGTCGGGGAAGGTATAGAGTGTGGGGGAGACCGTTGAAGACGTTCGCTCGAGCGCCCACGCCGGGCCAGTGGCCGCGATTTGAGTCAATGTCCACGCGGCCGCCAAGTGTCACGATTGCCAGCTCGTTTCCGGCGGTGTCGAACGACCACACCTCACCCGCCGACAAACGACGCGCCTGGAAGTTGATGAACTCCCAGCCGGCGCGTTCCGGCGTGACCTCCACGATGACGTGTGGGTCGCTCGATCCGTTGGCGTGAACGACCAGGGTATTGGCATCGTAGTCCATGCTGTCTACCTCTTTGTTTCTCCTGCCGCACCCTGCCATGTGTTCCTCAAGAAACAGGGCCTGGGCTGTCATGCCGAGACCTCAATACCGTGTGACTGCATGCGCCGAATCAAGAACATAGCCACGCCGTCATTGCGAGCGTAGTCTACATGACCCTCGGGTCACCCGTAACCATGAAAATGTCATGCTGAGCGGAGCGAAGCATCCCGGCGCCGTTGGGGGCCCTTCGCTGCGCTCAGGGCGACAGCGTGCGCTATTTTCATCTCAGCGAAGCAATCCCTCACCATTGGTGCGGACAGTCTTAGCGGCTATGGCGAAGCGGTTGCACAGCGAGAGATTGCTTCGGCGGCAAAGCCCGCCTCGCAATGACGCCGCAGGTCTCTGTGTTCCGGGCAGACATCACTAATCCTCAAGCCCGACGAGGCTGACCGGCTGCCCGGTCTTGAGCGAGTGGGTCGCCGCGACTCCGATCTCCAGCGCGGCCAGAGCATCGGCGCCACCTACGGCGGGCAGCTCAGCGCGCCGCAGACGGTCGACGAAATCCTGGATCTGCGCGCGGTAGGCGTCGCCGAAGCGCTCCATGAGATACGGCACGACGTCGTGCTGGGCGCCTTCGCGGGTTAGCAGCAGCACCGGCGTGTGCTGGTAGCCGCCGATGGTGACGGCGCCTTCCGAGCCGAGCACTTCGGTGCGGATGTCGTAGCCGTAGAAAGCGTTACGGCTGACCTCGACGTTGCCAATCGCGCCGCCGTTGTAGCGCAGGTTCACCACGGCGTTGTCGATGTCGCCAACCTGTTTCAGCGTCTCGCATACCATCAGCGTGCCTTCTGTAGACACCCGCTCGACCTCGTCTTCCACCAGCCAGCGCGCCAGGTCAAAGTCATGAATGCCCATGTCGATGATGAGGCCGCCACTCTTGGCCGGGTCCGCGAATTCAACGCGCGGGCAGAACGGATCGCGGCCGATCGACTTGAACGTCACCGGCCGGCCGATCCTGCCTTCGGTAATGAGCTGCTTTGCCCGACGATACGGCGCATCAAATCGGCGCATGAAGCCGACCTGGAGGGGGACGCCCGCCTTCTCGACGGCGCCAATGGCGGCGCGGGTTTGCGCGAGGGTGAGGGCAAGCGGCTTTTCGGAAAAGATGGCGAGCCCGGCTTCCGCTGCGGCAATGACGTGCGCAGCGTGGGCGCTGGTGGGCGACGCGATGATGACGGCGTCCAGCCCTGGCACGGCCAGGAGATCATTGGCGTCGGGCAGGATGTGCGGGACAGAATACTCGGCTTCGGCCAGGGCTTGTAGGTCTGTATTTTGGTCGGCGACTGCGAACAGGTTGGCGTCTTTAATCTGGGTGGAGACGGTCTGGGCGTAAAGCTGGCCCATGCGGCCAAAACCAATGACGCCGAAATTGAGGCGGGCTGGCATCGTGGATAGCTCCGGGGTGACATGAAACGCGGCGCAAGTGCTGAGCGTCACTTGCGCCGCGATTATGCACCCAGTCATCCAGAAATGCAAGCGCCTGTGATGACGGGAAGGCCACGTTACACGGCTGCCGGCGTCTCCTTTGCGCGCTCCTGCTCGATCAGGACGCGGCGCAGAATCTTGCCCGACGCCGACTTGGGGATGGCGTCGACGAATTCCACCTGACGCACTTTCTTGTGAGGCGCGACCCTGCCGGCGACGAATGCCTGAACCTCCTCCGCTGTCACGTCGCCCTTGCGGACGACGAAGGCCTTCGGGACCTCACCGGCTTCCTCGTCCCGAACCGGGATGACCGCCGCGTCTGCGATGGCCGGGTGGGCAAGCAGAACGGCTTCCAGCTCGGCCGGCGCGATCTGCAGGCCTTTGTACTTGATAAGCTCTTTCGAGCGATCCACGATGAAGAAGTCACCGTCCTCGTCGGCGTAGCCGATATCGCCGGTTCGCAGCCAGCCTTCTTCGTCAATTGTGTTGCGGGTGGCGTCGGGGCGGCCAAGATAGCCCTTCATGATGAGCGGCCCGCGCACCCAGATTTCGCCCTGCTCGCCCGGGCCCATCAGATTGCCGGTGGGCAGGTCCACGACCTTGCACTCCGTGTTGGGCAGGACGCGTCCGGCCGAGTGCGGCTTGAGCTTGTCAGGCGCGGTCGCACCGAGGTGAGTCGCGCCGGAAACCTCGGTCATCCCGTATGCCTGGAAGAGCGGGATACCCATGCGCGCCATGAACGCTTGCGCGACGGTTTCGCTCAGCGGCGCGGCAGCGGACAGGGCGAGGCGCGCGCTCGACACGTCGTACTTGTCCACAATCGGGTGCTTCGCCATCGCCAGCGCGACCGGCGGGACGATGTGCAGGTAGGTGGCCTTGTGGTTCTGCACCAGGCCGAGGTACTGCTCCAGGTCGAAGCGAGGCATCGTGATGATGGTGGCGCCCTTCCAGAGACAGTAGTTGAGGAACGCGACAATGCCGTAGATGTGGAAGAACGGCAGGAACGCCACCACGACGTCGTCGTAGTTCGGAAACTCAGTGTCCGGCGCCACGTCGATAACGCTGCACTCGGCGACAAGGTTGCGGTGGGTGAGCATCACACCCTTCGGCAGACCAGTTGTGCCGCTCGAATAGGGCAGGGCGATGAGGTCCTCGCGCGGGTTGATCGTGACCTCGGGCGGCGCAGCGTCCGACGTCATCAGCGCGGCGAACGGCGTCGCTCCTTCGGCCTGCCCGAAGACGAAGACCTCCTCGACGGTCGTGTCCTTCGCGGCCTCTTGCGCGGTCACCAGGAACTGCGGGATCGTCACGACGTACTTCGCCTTGCTGTCCAGGAGCTGCTGGTGCAGCTCGCCCGCCGTGTAGAGCGGGTTGACGGTCGTGACAATGCCGCCGATGGACGCGGTCGCGTGGAAGACCACGGGGTATTCGGGCACATTCGGGCTGTACAGGGCCAGGCAATCGCCTTTCTTGAAGCCGCGCTCAGTTAGCCCGGCAGCCAGCCGCCGGATGAGGCCGACGAGCTGATTGTAGGTGATGGTCCTATCGGTGGGCCCGTCGACCAACGCCGGTTTGTCGCCGTAGACGGCGGCGTTCTCGAACACGAGACTGGGTACGGTCACATCTGGGATGGCGATGTCGGGGTGCGGACTGCGGTAGATCATGAATCCTCCTGAGATATCTCGGCACTGAGATCGGATCCTGTAAGCCAGACCCTGGCGTTTAGACCCCAATAGTCAATTGATCGGCGGCGGCTACCAGCCTATCGACCAGTTGATTTACACGCTCATCGACTTTCTGAGCCGTCGGATGACTCTCGTACCACGCGGCGATTTCCTTTACCCCCTGGCTGAAGGGAATGCTGGCGACGTAGTCCGGCACGAGCCGCTTGATCTTGGTGTTGTCGAACACCATGCTGTGCGCTTTGTCGCCACGCAGGCCGGCCGCCCACTCCGGATCAAACGCTGCCATCATCTCTGAGGACATGTGGACGATGTTCGCTTTGACCCCGACCGCGTGGGCAACCAACTCATAGATCTGGTTCCAGGTCAGGACTTCGTCCGAGGTGATGTGAACGGCCTCGCCCAAAGCATGAGGGTTGCCGAGCAAGCCGACAAACCCCTTGGCAAAGTCGCGGTGGTGGGTCAATGTCCACAGCGACGTGCCGTCGCCGTGGACGACCACCTTCCGCCCCACTTTCATGCGATGGACGACCGTGTACCCGCCCTGGATCGGCCACTTCGTTGCATCATAGGTATGGGAAGGGCGCACGATCGTGACGGGGAACCCATCGCGGCGATAGGCAGCTACGAGCCGCTCTTCGCACGCGATTTTGTCCTGCGAATAGCGCCAGTAAGGGTTTCTCAGCGGCGTCGATTCGGTGACCGGAAAACTGGCCGGCGGGGTTTGATAGGCTGAGGCCGAACTGATGAAGATATACTGATCGGTTCGCCCTTCAAACAGCTCCAGATCCGTCTCGATATGCTCGGAGGTGAAGGCGATCCAGTTCACGACCACGTCGAAGCGCATGTCGCCAAGGAGCCGCGACACCGCCGCCTTATCGCGGATGTCGCTCTGCAGGACCGACACCGCATCGGGCACCGGGCGCGTCGTTTGGCCGCGGTTGAGCAGCACCACGTCGATTCCGCGCTTGACCGCCAGGTCGACGCACGCGGAACTGATGACGCCCGTGCCGCCGATGAAAAGAACTCTCACGAGGTCCTCCCGGTGTCCCCGCTCATGCCACTGGCTCCGGCAGGGCACTATTTACGTCGATATGTGAAAGCCATGACCGGAGGCCGTAGCGACCTTGTGGCACGGCGTGGGATGGCGCACCGGCCGCCGGTGAGATGAGACGGAATGAGTAGGCGCAGAGAATAGCAGACGGGCACCGAGTAGTCAAGAGCCGCCCGGCAAATCCTCGCGAGCGCCGGTCACGCGAGAGTTAGCTCTAGTCGCGTGATCGAATGTGGCGCAAAGACGTGGCTAAAGTCGCTGCCAGTGACGGACAGGCGACGCGTATCGGATAATCGAATGTCATCCGGCGCGTCGAAGGTATTGTGGGCGTGAATGTCGGCGTGGGTGAGCACAGTTTCAAAGCCCTCGGCCACACGGGCTTCGCCAAGCAGACGGATCGCCGCTTCGACCTGTGCACCAATCTGCGGATTGACGACCGTCAGGGTCAGGCGGTTCTCCTTGAGCGACGCGGACCCGGCCAGGCCAAAGAGCTGGCGCGGCTGACCGTCTGAGGCATAGCTGATTTCCGGCGCGTCGAACAGAGCGCGGACGGATTGCCCGCCCTGGTGGGGTTGGTACAGGTCGAAGACATGGTAGGTCGGCGTCGTGATCGTCCGGCCATTCTCAGTCAACAGGAGCGCCTGGAGCACGTTGACAGTCTGCGCGATGTTCGCCATCACCACCTTGTCGGCGTGTCGGTTGAAGATGTCGAGAGAAATGGCGGCCAGCATGGCGTCGCGCAAGGTATTCTGCTGCCAGAGGAACTTGGGGTTGCGGCCTGGCGTCGGTCGATGCCAGGCCCCCCACTCATCCACAACCAGCCCGATCCGGCGCGTCGGGTCGAAGGCATCCATGAGGGCGCGCTGCTGGACGACGAGCGCTTCCATGCCCTGGGCTTGATCCAGGAGCCGATACCAGCCGCTGTCGTCGAACTCGGTCGCAATGCCCGGCGTGTTGCAGTAGTAGTGGGCGGCGTACCCATGGATGCGCCTGCCCGAGGGCGCGCCGTCATGCAGCTTTGTAAAGAAGCGCCGCGTCCAGTCCAGGTCGTTGCTGTTCGGCCCACACGCGATCAGATAGAGGCTGTCGCCGCCGAAGTCGCGCATATAGGTCGCGAAACGGCGGTACTCGGTCGCATAGTCCTCGGGCGCAAAGTGGCCGCCGCAGCCCCAATTCTCGTTGCCGACACCCCAGTAGCGCACGTGAAATGGCTCAGGGTCTCCGTTGTCGGCGCGCATGTCGCTGAGCGTCGTACCGTTGGGGAAGTTGCAGTACTCGACCCAGTCGCGCATCTCCTGCGGCGTGCCACTGCCGAGGTTGCCGGCAATGTAGGGCTGCGCGCCGATTGCCCGGCAGTAGCGGATGAACTCGTGCGTGCCAAACGCATTGGTTTCGATGACATCGCCCCAGTGGATATTTATCCGCCGCGGGCGCTCACTGCGGGGGCCGATGCCGTCGCGCCAGTGGTAGTCGTCGGCGAAGCAGCCGCCGGGCCAGCGCATGACGCCCGGCCGGATCCGCCGCAGCGCTGTCACGACATCGTCGCATAGCCCGTTCGTGTGGGCGGTGGATGAGTCCTCGCCCACCCAAGCGCCCTCGTAGATGCACGCGCCGAGGTGCTCGGAGAAGTGGCCGTAGATGTTCGGGTTGATTGTGGCGATCGGCTCGGAGAGGACGAGGTCAATTGTGACGGACATAGCGATTACCCCATGGTGATTTGTGAGACGGCGTGATCAGTTCTGTTCAATGCCGGGGTCTTCTGAGACCTGGACGAGCAGGGCGTCGGCGGCCACGGTGTCGCCGGCGGCAAAGTGCACTGCTGTCACAACCCCATCGGCCATCGTGCGGATGGTGTGCTCCATCTTCATCGCTTCCAGCTTGACCAGGGCATCGCCCTTGACGACGTGCTGCCCGACCTCCACCAGCACCTCCAGCACCTGGCCCGGCATCGGCGCCCGCAGCGAGCCGCCGGCGTCGGCCGGGGCGTGTGGCTCCGGCAGGCGCGGCAAGGCGCGTAGCGCGACACTGCTGTCTCGCGTGTGGATCCACCACTGGATGCCGTCGTGCGCGAGAGTGACGGGCCGCCGGTGGCCGTCGACCGTCAGCGTCATGTCTGCGCCATCCCAGGCGTTCAGCTCGACCTCGGCGCAGAACGGCGGCTCAGAATGCACGACTATATCGCAGACGTTGACCTGCCGGCGCGGAGTCAGGGAGACCTCGATTGGATGCTCGGCGTCGGGCCGCGTATAGCGGTAGCGCTGGGCCGCGTTGGGGTTGTTGCGCCAGTACCCCTGGCTCGTCTGTATCTGCGGATGCGCCGACCACTGCGCGAGCGTGGCCGCGATGAGCGCGACAGCCCGCGCGTCCGTATCCTCGCCGCGCCAGCCGGCCAGCCGCTCGTCGAGGAACGCGGTACTCAGATCGCCCGCGCGGTAGGCCGCATCCGTCAGAATGGCGCGCAGATACTCGCGATTGGTGGTCAGGCCCAGGATCACAGTGGCTTCGACGGCTCGCGTGAGCAGCCGCGTGGCGGTTGCGCGATCCGGCCCCCACGCGATAATCTTCGCCACCATCGGGTCGTAGTAGATGGTAATGTCGTCGCCGGTCCTAATGCCGCTATCGACGCGCAAATCTGGTTGCAGAGACACGTCCTGGCGTGTCTCTACGGGCGTGGGGGGGCGCCATAGAGCGACGCGGCCGGTCACCGGCAGGAAATCATTGGCCGGGTTTTCGGCGTAAAGACGCGCTTCTACGGCGTGGCCCCGCGCGACAACCTCGTCCTGGCGCAAGGGCAGCGGCTCGCCTTCGGCTATCCGGATCTGCCACTCGACGAGGTCGAGACCGGTGACCAGCTCGGTCACCGGGTGCTCGACCTGGAGGCGCGTGTTCATCTCCAGGAAGTAGAATGCGCCGTCAGGGGCGAGCAAGAATTCGACCGTTCCAGCGTTGGTGTAGCCGACCGTTCGCGCGGCCCGGATCGCCGCTTCGCCCATCGCTGCGCGCAGCGCCGCTATGAGGGCAATAGAAGGGCTTTCCTCGATAATCTTCTGGTGTCGGCGTTGGACGGAGCACTCGCGCTCGCCGAGGTGAACAAGGTTGCCGTGATTGTCGCCGAACACCTGGAACTCGATGTGGCGCGGGCGCTCCACGGCGAGCTCCAGCAGCAGCTCGTCGGAGCCGAACGCCTGCCGCGCCTCGCGCCGCGCCGATGCCAGCGCTTCTGCCAGGTCTTCCGGCCGCGCGACCAGCCGCATTCCCTTGCCGCCGCCGCCCGCCGCTGCTTTGACCATGACCGGCCAGCCGATGCGCTCGGCCTCGGTGGCCAGACGCTCGTTCGACTGGTCGGCGCCGCCATAGCCTGGCGCGATAGGAACGCCGACCGCGGCGACCATCTCCCGCGCTGCCGTCTTGTTGCCCATCGCGGCGATGGCGGCGGATGACGGGCCGATGAAGATGAGGCCCGCGTCGGCGCATGCGGAGGCGAAGTCGGCGTTTTCAGCCAGGAAGCCGACGCCGGGATGAACGGCATCTGCACCGGTGCGCCGCGCCGCGTCGAGCAGCGCCGGTATCGACAGGTACGACTCCGTTGCGGGCGCCGGCCCAATGTGTACCGCATCGTCGGCAAGGGCGACGTGTAGCGCGTTCCTGTCGGCGTCGGAATAGACAGCGATGGCGCGAATGCCCAGGCGGCGGCAGGTGCGAATGACGCGGCAGGCGATCTCGCCGCGGTTGGCGATGAGAATGGCGTCGATCATGCGTCCTCGGTCCAGGCCGGTTTGCGCTTCTCGACGAAGGCGCGCAGGCCCTCCTGTCCTTCTTCGCTCGTCTGCAAGCGGTGGAGCAGGTCCACGCGGTAGCCCTCAGTGTCGCGCGGGTGGCGGCCACCCACCTCGAACAGCAGCGCCTTGCATGCCGCCAGCGCCGACGGCGATGCCTTGAGCGCGTCACGCACGACGGCGTTCACGGCGTCAGTAAGCGCCTCCGGCGGGCATGTTTGAGCCACGAGGCCGACGGCGGCTGCCTGCGCGCCGTTCAGTAGCGCACCCGTGAGCATCAGGCGCCGCGCCTGCCCCAGGCCGATGCGCGCCACGACCTATGGGGAAATGACAGCCGGGACAATACCCAGGCGAACCTCTGGGAAACCCAGGGTGGTGTCTGCCGCGGCGAGGGCGATGTCGGCGACGCACACAAGTCCCACGCCGCCGCCCAGCGCAGCGCCCCTCACCTCCGCCACGACGACCTGCGGCGCTTGATTGACGGCGAGAAGCATGTCGTCGAGCCGCGCGATGTTGGCGATCTGCTCCTCGCGGCTCGCGGTGGCGCTGGCGCTCATCTCGCGGATGTCGCCGCCGGCGCAGAATGTTCCGCCCGCGCCGGCCAGGACGACGACGCGCAGCGAGCAGTCCTCGCGGATGGAGGTGAAGTAGGCCAGCAGATCGGCGACCATCTGCTGGCTCATGGCGTTGCGCGCGTCGGGACGGTTCAGGAGGACGCGGGCCACGCTGCCGTGACGCTCAACCGCCAGTGTCTCATAGATCATGGAGGTAGTTACTCTTTCGACGGGAAAAGCCCGGCGTACTTGGCAATGATGCCCATCATGATCTCGTCCGCTCCGCCGCCGATGGACAGGAGGCGCGAGTCGCGGTAATAGCGCGCGATGGGATAGTCCTCGACGTAGCCCATGCCGCCGTGGAACTGAACGCACGTATCGGCGACCTGGCGGACGAGCTGCCCGGCCTTGAGCTTCGCCATCGAAACTTCCCTCGTCGCGTCCTTGCCGGCGACCATCATCCGTGTGCAGTGATAGTTGAGCTGGCGCAGCGCCTCGATCTCGGTCAGAAGCTCGGCGAGCTTGAAGTGGATCCACTGGTTCTCGATGAGAGGCTTGCCAAAGGTTTTGCGGTGCTTGGTGTAGTCCACCGTCATCTCGATGGCGACCTCGGCGCCGGCCAGCGCCATCACCGAACCGATGAGCCGTTCCTTCTGGAACTGCTGCATCTGGAGCATGAACCCCAGGCCCTCTTCGCCAATTCGGTAGCGCTTGGGAACGCGCACGTTGTCAAAGCTCAGGATCGCGGTGTCGCTGGAGTGCATGCCAAGCTTGACCAGTTTGCGGCTGACGCTAAAGCCTGGCGTATCGGTCGGGACGAGGATGAGCGACATGCCCTTGAACCCGCGGCCCTCGGACGTTCGGGCCAGCAGCGTGATGACGTCGGCCTGGGTGCCGTTGGTCGTCCACATCTTCGTGCCGTTGATGACATAATCATCGCCGTCAGACTCGGCGCGGGTTCGAATCGAGGCCACGTCCGAGCCTGCGTCAGGCTCGCTGACGCCGATGGCGAACACGATGTCGCCGGCGATGGCCGGGGCGAGGAACTCCCGCTTCAGCTCGTCGGAGCCGTGCTCGGCCAGGGCCGGCGTTGCCATGTCGGTGTGAACGCCAATCGCCATCGGGACGCCGCCGCACATCGTGCGGCCGATCTCCTCGAACATCACGACGTTATACCAGAAATCCAGGCCCGCGCCGCCGTACTCCACTGGATACGACAGACCGAGCATGTCCAGGTCGCCCATCTTCTTGAATAGTTCATGGGCGGGGAAGCACTCAGCGGCCTCCCACTCATCCACATAGGGGTTGATCTCTTGCTCGACGAATCGGCGCACCGTCTGGCGAAAAAGTTGGTGCTCCGAATCAAAGTAAAACGACATGACCGTGTCTCCTACATTACATCCTGAAAATCCCGTAGTTCGGCTGGCCCCGGCTCACGAAATCGACGTTGTGCGCGACAGAGAGACCTATGCTCAGCGCGCGGCGGGTGTCGCGCGGGTCGATGATGCCATCGTCCCACAGCCGCGCCGTAGCGTAGTACGGCGACGACTCTGTCTCGAACTTGTAACGCGTCATCTGCTGCATCTGCTCGATCTGACGCATGTCCGGCTCGATGCCCCGCGCTCGCGCCTGCTCGACCTGGACGATGGCGAGAACGCCGGCGGCTTGTTCGCCGCCCATCACGGCGATGCGGCTGTTGGGCCACGTCCAGAGGAAGCGCGGGTCATAGGCGCGGCCGCACATGCCGTAGTTGCCCGCGCCGTACGAGCCGCCGACGATCACTGTGAACTGCGGCACAGTCGAGGTGGACACGGCGTTGACCATCTTCGAGCCGTGCTTGATGATGCCCTCGCGCTCGTACTTCGTGCCGACCATGAAGCCGGTGATGTTCTGGAGGTAGATGAGCGGCGTGCGCGACTGGTTGCAGAGCTGGATGAACTGGGCGGCCTTGTTGGCGCACTCCGAGAACAGGACGCCGTTGTTGCCAAGCAATCCGATCGGGTAACCGTTGATGTTGGCGTGGCCGGTGACCAGGGTCGGGCCATAGTCGCGCTTGAACTCCAGAAAATCGGAGTCGTCGACGATGCGCGCGATGACCTCGCGCATGTCGAACGGGTGGCGCGCGTCGGCGGGGACGATGCCCAGGAGCTCTTCCGGGTCATAGTATGGCTCGCGCGGCGTCTCCCGCCGGCCTGCCAGCGTCTTGCTCCAGTTCAGGCGCGCCACAATTTCGCGGCCGATGCGGATGGCGTCGCGGTCGTCTTCGGCCAGGTAATCGCCCAGGCCGGACTGGTGCGCGTGCATCTCTGCGCCGCCGAGCGTTTCATCGTCCACATCCTCGCCGGTCGCCATCTTGACCAACGGCGGTCCGCCGAGGAACACCTTGGCTTGCCGCCGCACCATCACGACATAGTCGCTCATGCCGGGTACGTATGCGCCGCCCGCCGTCGAGGAACCGAAGACGAGGGCGATCTGCGGGATGCCTTGCGCCGACATGCGCGCCTGGTTGGCGAATCCGCGCCCGCCCTTGTCGGCGAAGTACTCGGCGGCGTACAGGAGGTTCGCGCCGGCCGACTCGACCATCGTGATGCACGGCAGGCGGTTCTCCTCGGCGATGCGCTGCGCGCGCAGGCTCTTGTCGAGGGTGATCGGGTAGACTGCCCCGCCCTTCACCGTGGCGTCGTTAACCGTGATCATGCACTCGACGCCGCTGACGACGCCGATGCCCGCGATCTGCGACGCGCCGGGTGACTCGTTGTTGTACATGCCAAACGCGGCGAGGGGCGACAGCTCGAGAAAGGGCGTGCCGGGGTCCACCAGCAGCTCCAGCCGCTCGCGAGGGAGCAGCTTGCCGCGCGCCCGATGGCGTTGGACGTAGCGTTCCCCGCCGCCGGCGCGCACTGCCGCCTGCCGTTCCTCTAGCTCCGCGACCAGCCCGCGCATCCATTCCCGATTGCGGGCGAACTCATCATTCCGTGGATTGATCCGTGACTCGATGCGAGGCATGGCTTGTCCTGGGTAGTTTCAGTATCTCGCGCGCCTCGGCGACCGACGCGACGTCTCCGCCGACGGTGCGGACGAGGGCGGCGGCCTTGGCGACGAGGTCGCCGTTTGAGCGCGCCAGCTCGCCCGCCGAGATGTAAAGGTTGTCTTCCAGCCCGACACGGATATTGCCGCCCATGCTCAGCGCCGCGGCGACAAGGGGCCACTGATTCAGGCCAATCCCGATGACCTGCCAGAACGAGTCCGGCGGCAGGGAGTCGACCTGGTGGACGAGGTTCTTGGTCCTGCCAGGGATGCCACCGAGGACGCCCATGATGAGGCTGAACTGATATGGAGGCTTGAGCAGGCCCATGTCAATCAGCGGCTCGGCGTTGCGGATGTGGCCCGTGTCGAAGCACTCCATCTCGGGGCGCGTCCCGGCCGCATTCATGTGCTCCAAGAAGAAGGCGATGTCACGGAAGGGGTTGGCGAAGACGTGGTCGTGATAGAACGCCTTGGCCTTCGCCGAGTAGATGGCGTAGTTCATCGACCCCATGTTGAGCGCCGCCATGTCGGGGGCAAGCGCCGCGATGTGGGCGATGCGCTCCTCGCGCGGCAGGCCAACCGCGCCGGTGGAATAGTTGATGATGACGTCGTCGCACGCGGCGCGAACGGCGTTATCGATGCGCCGGAAGCTCTCTACATCCCACGCCGGGCCGCCGTCTGGTGCGCGCGCGTGGATGTGAACGATGCTCGCGCCGGCCTCGACGCTGCGTCGCGCCTCCTCCGCAATTTCCTCTGCGGTGTAGGGGACAGCAGGGGATTGCTTGCGCGTGGTAAGCACCCCGGTCAGCGCCGCTGTGATAATGGTTTTAGCCACGACAAGCCCCTCCGCATTGAGTGAATGACGCTTTGGCCTTACTCTTCGTCCGGCGACTGGGCCATGGTGCGGGCGATGGGGACGAGTCGCATCCACCACTCGTTCTTGGGCCGCGTGCGCCTCGGCTCCATAAGCGCGGGCATGAACGTTATGTCGGTGAACGCCACCTTGCCGCCAATCAGCCCAATCATGGCGGCGCCAGGCGGCTCCTGGTCCGCTTCCTCCATCAGGTAGTCAATGCAGCGCGAGGTCAGGCGCGTTGCCTGGATGCGGTCGAACGGCGACGGCGTGCCACCCTGCTGGACGTGGCCGAGAACGGCCTTCCGCACGTCGAAAACGTCACCGCCTTCGCGCTCCAGGACAGCTACGACGAAGTCCGTGTTGTAGATCGAGTCGGCGTTCTCGTTGCGAATGATGAGGCCGAGCCGCTTGCCATGCTCGAAGCCGTGCCTGAGCAGCGCGGTGTCGGCCTCAAGCTCGGTCAGGGTCATGTGATTCTCGGGAATATAGACGCGCTCGGCCCCGGCCGCGATCCCGCTCATGAGGGCGAGGTAACCGCTGTCGCGGCCCATGACCTCGACCACGAAAACGCGTCGCGTCGCGACCGCCGACTGCTTGATCTTGTCGACATCGAGCACGATACCGTTGAGGGCCGTGTCGGCGCCGACGCTCTGCTCCGAACCCGGCAGGTTGTTGTTGATAGAAGCGGGCAGGCAGACCATCGGTATGTTGAAGGCGGCGTGGATCTTCCGGTTCTCCACCATCGAGTACAGGCCGCGGTAGCCACTGAGACCGCCGATCATCAGGATGGCGTCAATCTGGAATTTCTCTAGATGGTCGGCGATCGCCGACAGGTCCGCCGGCGTGGGCGTGCTGCGGCTCGTGCCTAGCTCCGCGCCTCCCTGCGCTACCATGCCGTGAACGCTCATCCAGTTCATCTCGCGCACATCGCCGGCGGCCAGGCCCTCGAATCCGTTTTGCGCCGCGAACATGCGATTGCCCTTGTCGAGGCCGAGGCGCACTGCGGCGCGGACGGCGGTGTTCATACCGGGCGCCGGCCCACCGCCGTGCATCACCAGGATGCGCAGCTGGCGCTGGCCGGGCTGCGGCGCGCGCGGCTGGGCGCGCAGGAGCGTGCGGAAGATGCGGTAGGACTCGGCGAAGCTACCGCCCCGCATTTGCATCGCCAGCTCGTAGTCGTGGGCTGCGATCACCTTCGCGACTTCCTGCGTTTTGGCGACATTCGTCATGAGCGACGTGGCGACGACGTCGTGCTGGCGCAGGCCGATGAGTTTCGGCTCCGCGTCAGGTGGGGAGTCGAGCAGCTCTGTGACCGCGGCGTAGCCGAGAAGGGTGCTGTGCCAGCGGTCGAAGGCGCTCGGGGTGCCGCCGCGCTGGACGTGTCCCAGGATGGTCACGCGCGTGTCGTCGTGGAGCTTCTCTTCCAGGACCTGCTTGATGTGGTCGCTCTTGATCGGGTTGCCCTGGCGATCCGTCGCGCCCTCGGCGACGATGATGATGCTGTGGCGGCGGCCGGCCTTGCGCCCGGCCGCGATCATCTCGCACATCTCGTCTTCCCAGTGCTCGCCGGTGGGTGGGTTCTCTGGGATGAGAACGTAATTCGCGCCGGTCGCGATCGCGCTCATGAGGGCGAGGTAGCCGGAATGGCGTCCCATCACCTCGACGACGAACGTGCGCATGTGGCTGGCCGCTGTGCTGGCGAGGGCGTCGACCGCTTCGACGATGCGGTGGAGAGCCGTGTCGGCGCCGATGGTCATGTCGGTGCCGAACATGTCGTTGTCAATCGAGCCGACCAGCCCCACGATCCGGAGATTGGCGTGGTGGGCCGCCTGCTCAGCCGTAATGTCGCCGTTTTTCACTAGATCGGCCAGCAGGCTCGGCCACTCCTGGCGGAAAATATCGGCGCCGGTGAGGCTGCCATCGCCCCCAATCACGACAAGCCGGTCAATGTCTTTTTCGACTAAGTTGTGCGCCGCTTTCAAGCGGCCTTCGCGGGTACGAAACTCGGCGCAGCGCGCGGTGCCGATGACGGTGCCTCCCAGGTGAAGGATGCCGCCCACGTCCTCCCAGTGCATCTTTCGAACCTGGTCGCCGCCTTCCACCATGCCCTGATAGCCATTGTAGATGGCGTACACTTCGACACCGCGGCTGATGCCGGTGCGGACCACGGACCGAACCGCGGCGTTCATGCCCTGGGAGTCGCCCCCGCTTGTCAGTACAGCAATGTTCCTCGGTCTTCCGTTTGTCTGTATCGTCATGACATGCCTTCTTTTGAAAGAGGAGAATGCCTGGCAGCGCAATCATGATACACTCTCATTTTACCCCAGATTTCGTGCTTGTGACAGGCGCAAACGATTGCCATACTTATAGGAGTGTACATTGACGCTCTTCGGCGGTTGTGGCACAATCTTATCTGGAGGATTGTATACCTATGAGCCAGGCCGAAAAAACATACAAAGACGTGGATCGTGCCTTAGATATTCTCCACTACGAGCCTCGCGACCTGGACGCGTTCTTCGCGCCCAAGAACGTGGCCGTCATCGGCGCGACAGAGACACGCGGCAGCGTCGGCCGCACCATCCTCTGGAACCTGATTAGCACCCCGTTTGGCGGCACCGTTTTCCCCGTCAACCCCAAGCGCGACTCCGTATTGGGCATCAAGGCCTATCCTAGCATCGGCGCAGTCCCGGCGAAGGTCGACCTCGCCGTCGTCGTGACGCCGGCGCCCTCCGTTCCCGGTCTCATCCACGAGGCCGTCGATGCGGGAGTCAAGGCGACCGTCATCATCTCAGCCGGTTTCAAGGAGGTCGGCCCTGAGGGCGTCGAGCTGGAACGGCAGATCATGGCGGAGGCGCGGCGTGGGCTGATGCGCGTTATCGGGCCGAACTGTCTCGGGGTGATGAGCCCGATCACCGGCCTCAACGCGACGTTCGCCGCGGCGATGGCCCGCCCGGGCAAGGTCGCGTTCATCAGCCAGAGCGGCGCGCTCCTGACCGCCGTTCTTGACTGGAGCTTCCGCGAAAACGTGGGCTTCAGCGCGTTCGTGTCGACGGGCTCGATGCTTGACGTAGGCTGGGGCGATCTGATTGACTATCTCGGCGACGACCCGAACACGGAAAGCATCGTCATCTACATGGAAACGATTGGCGACGCCAGGGCGTTTCTCTCCGCTGCGCGCGAGGTCGCACTTACCAAGCCCATCATTGTCATCAAACCGGGCCGCACCGCCGCGGCAGCCAAGGCAGCCGCGTCCCATACCGGCTCGCTGACCGGCAGCGACGACGTGCTGGAGGCCGCGTTCCGCCGCGTCGGCGTGCTGCGTGTAGACACCATCGCCGAGCTGTTTTCCATGGCGGAAGTTCTAGGTAAGCAGCCGCGGCCACGCGGTCCGCGCCTGACGCTCGTGACCAATGCGGGCGGGCCGGGAGTTCTTGCGACCGACAGCCTCATCGTCAACGGGGGCAAGCTGGCCGAGATTTCCGAGGAGACTCTCGCCACGCTGAACCAATTCCTGCCGGCAGCCTGGAGCCACAACAACCCGATTGACGTGCTCGGAGACGCCAGCCCCGAGCGCTACGCCAAAACCCTCGAAATTGCCGCTAAGGACCCCAACAGTGATGGCCTGCTCGTCATCCTTACTCCCCAGGCGATGACCGACCCGACGCAGACGGCGCAGGCACTCGCTCCCTACGCGAAGATACCGCACAAGCCGGTGCTGGCGAGCTGGATGGGTGGCGCCGACGTAGAGTCGGCTGTGCAGGTCCTGAACCGGACGAACATTCCGACGTTCGATTTTCCCGACCAGGCGGCGCGTACCTTCACCTACATGTGGCGCTACAGCGACAACCTGCGTCTGCTGTATGAGACGCCGTCGACCCGCTCCGGCTACGATCCCGACCGCCAGCGCGCCCGGGACATTATCCAGAAGGTCCGAGAGTCGGGACGGACGATTATGACGGAGCACGAGGCCAAGGCGCTCCTGGAGACGTATGGCATCCCCACGGTCAAGACGATTATCGCGGCCACCGAGGAAGAGGCCGTCGTGGCCGCGGAGGACATAGGTTACCCCGTCGTGCTCAAGCTCTACTCCGAGACGATCACGCACAAGACGGACGTCGGCGGGGTGCAGCTGAACCTGCTGGAGGCCGCCGGCGTCCGCGATGCCTATCGCCTTATCGAGCAGTCGGTCAACGAGAAGGTGGGGCCAGGCCACTTCCAGGGCGTCACCGTCCAGCCGATGATCAGGCTGGAGGGGTACGAGCTCATCCTGGGGAGCAGCATCGACCCCCAGTTCGGGCCGGTCATGCTGTTCGGCCTCGGCGGGCAACTCGTCGAGGTCTTCAAGGACCGCGCGCTGGGGCTGCCGCCGCTCAACACTACCCTCGCGCGGCGCATGATGGAGCGCACTAACATCTTCCAGGCGCTCAAGGGCGTGCGTGGGCGGCAGCCGGTTGATGTGGATGCCCTGGCGCAGATTATCGTCCAGCTTAGCGAACTGATCGTTGAGCATCCCTGGATCAAGGAGCTTGACATCAACCCGCTGCTCGCGTCGCCGGACGGCCTGGTCGCGCTCGATGCGCGAGTCATCGTGTTCGGGCAGGATGTCCAGGAGAAGGATCTGCCCAAGCTGGCAATTCGCCCGTACCCCATCCAGTACATCGAGCGCTTCACGACGCGCAGCGGTATAGACGTGCTCATTCGCCCGATTCGTCCAGAGGACGAGCCGCTGATGCGCGAGTTCCACTCTACGCTATCGGAGCGAACCGTCTACCTCCGTTTCCTGCACCCCCTGGCGTTCGATCAGCGCGCTTCCCACGAGCGGCTGTCGCGCATTTCCTACGTCGATTACGACCGCCAGATGGCGCTCGTGGCCGTCCACGAAGACCCCGCCAGCGGTAAACGGCAGATTGTCGCTGCCGGCCGCTTGAGCCGCATGTACGGCACGAACAACGCCGAGTTCTCCATGCTCATCACAGACGAGTTCCAGAATGTGGGCCTCGGCACGCAAATGCTCGCCGACCTCGTTCGCATCGGGCGCGACGAGAAGCTAAACGAGATCGTGGGCTTCATTCATCCTGAGAACTATCAGATGCAGCGCGTGGCTAAGAACCTGGGCTTCAAGCTGGACTACAACGCGGAGGAGAACCTGGTCGAGGCCAGGATCCTCGTGGCGGATCAACATGATGGAGGGAGCCATGGCGCTCAGTGACCTGGCGGGCAAGCCTGCGCCCCGCGAGCTTCTGACCAACATTCCACAACTCATTACGGCGTACTACGCCTATCACCCTGACCCGGCCGATCCGGCGCAGGCGGTCGCCTTCGGCACGTCGGGGCATCGCGGGACATCGACGGCAGGCAAGTTCAACGACGATCACATTGCCGCGATCAGCCAGGCCATTGCCGAGTATCGCCAGGCCGAAGGTATCAGCGGCCCTTTGTTCATCGGCAAGGACACCCACGCGCTCTCTGAGCCTGCGCTGGTGACGGCGGTAGAAGTGCTGGCCGCCAACGGAGTCGAGCTCATGGTCGCGCAGGGCGGCGGGTATACCCCAACGCCCGTGATTTCCCACGCCATCCTGACGTACAACGCCGGACGCAGCGCGGGGCTTGCCGACGGCATCGTGATTACCCCCTCGCACAACCCGCCGGCTGATGGGGGCTTCAAGTACAACCCACCGTCCGGCGGCCCGGCCGACACCGGGACGACAAAGGTCGTCCAGGACCGCGCCAACGAGATTATCCGCGGCGGCCTGAAAGTCGTGCGACGGATGCCCTACGCCCAGGCCGTCAAGGCCGCGACCACCCACTCCTACGACTACGTTACGCCCTACGTCGCCGACCTCGGCAGCGTCGTGGACATGGCGGCTATTGCCGGCGCGGGCCTCAAGATTGGCGTGGACCCGATGGGCGGCGCGTCTGTGGCCTACTGGGACCCGATCGTCGCGAAATACGGGCTGAACGTCCAGGTCGTCAACCGCGACGTTGACCCCCGCTTCGCGTTCATGACCGTGGACCACGACGGGAAGATTCGCATGGATTGCTCGTCGCCGTACGCCATGGCGAGCCTTATCCACCTCAAGGACAGCTTCGACATCGCGTTCGGCAACGACCCCGATTCCGACCGTCATGGCATCGTCACGCGCAGCGTCGGCCTGATGAACCCGAATCACTACCTGGCCGTTGCGATCGCGTACCTGTTTCAGAATCGGCCGGGCTGGCGCTCGGACACCGCGGTCGGCAAGACGCTCGTTTCTAGCTCGATGATCGACCGGGTCGCCGCGGGGCTGAATCGTCGTTTGTGCGAGGTGCCGGTCGGCTTCAAGTACTTCGTGGACGGCCTACTCGACGGCTCGCTTGGCTTCGGCGGCGAGGAGAGCGCGGGGGCATCCTTCCTGCGTCAGGACGGCCAGGTATGGACGACTGACAAAGATGGGATAATCCTGGACCTCCTGGCGGCCGAAATCACCGCGCGCACAGGCCGCGACCCCGGCCAGCATTACCAGGACCTTGAAGGCAAGTACGGCAGCCCGGCCTATGCCCGCACCGACGTGCCCGCCGACGCCGCCCAGCGCAAGGCCCTGGCGAATCTGTCGCCTGACATGGTCACGGCGCAGACGATGGCGGGCGAGCCGATTATCGCCCGGCTGACCCATGCTCCATGCAACGGGGCAGCCATCGGCGGGCTGAAGGTCGTGACGGAGAACGGCTGGTTCGCCGCGCGCCCGTCCGGCACCGAGGATGTCTACAAGGTCTATGCGGAGAGTTTCAAGGGCGAGGCGCACTTGCGCGCTATCCAGGAGGAAGCGCAGGCAATCGTGCGCTCTGCCTTCGCTGCCGCGGGCGCGTAATGGGTATCAACTAGATTGTCAGATCGGGTGGGGGCGGGTTTCAAACAACCCGCCCCTACATTTCACGCTAGAAAGAACGCGCCACCCCCTTGACAAAACCAGGGTTCTCTCCTATAATCACGAATATGAGGTCTGGTTCATATTTGGTGAATTGGAGAGGCTCATGGATGCTGTAGCGATGACGAAGACAATTCAAGAGTTGCCTACGCTAGAGATGAGGTTTGAGGATACTGCCCAGATAGCGACCAGGATGGCACGCATGGCGGTAGAGCATGGCCCCATCTTTCGCGTGGTCATGCCCGACGCCGTCTGGTTCGACACAGATGTCGAGCGCCCGTGGTTCGTGTTCATGGTGGGGCCGGAGGCCAACCAGTTGATCCTCCATACCCACCGCGACTACTTCAGCCACGACCTGGGGTGGACGCCGATTGTCGGCCCACTGATCGGCAAGGGCTTGCTGAATATGGATGGCGCGGTGCATGACCTGCACCGGAAGATGATGAATCCCGCGTTCACCGTCTCATACATGAAGCACTACCTGCCGCTCATGCAGCGGGTCGTGGCCGACCGCACGCGGGACTGGCTCGCGCGGGGCGAGATCGAGCTGTACGAGGAGACGCGCAAGATTACGTTCGACGTGGCCGCCGAAGCCCTGGTCGGCTTCCGCACCGGCGCTGAGGTCGACCGTATCCGCGACCTGTTCTTCGCCCTCTTCCACGGCTGGGATTCCGAGCTGGAGACGCGCGAGCAGTTCATGTTTCGGATGATGATGACGCAGCGCGATCTCAACATGATTATCCTGGACAAGATCGCCGAGCGTCGGAGCGCGCCCACCGACGACATCCTGGGCATGATGGTGCAGGCGAAGGACGAGAACGGTAAGCCGCTGAGTGACGAGCAGATCCTGGCGCATGTCAATATCCTGCTGGTCGCGGGCCACGAAACGACGACGAGCCTCAGCTCGTGGCTGTTTTGGGAGCTGGCGCAGCGCCGCGACTGGCTGGAACGAGTGCGGGCCGAGCTAGACGAGGTCATGGGCGAGCATGAAACCCTGACGACCGAGGCGACGCGGCAGATGAAGGTGCTTGGCTACGTCGTCGATGAGGTTGGACGCATCCACGCGCCGGTCCGCAACGCGCCGCGCGGAGTCGTCAAGGAGTTCGAGTTCGGCGGATACACCGTGCCCGTTGGCACGCAGATTCGCTACTCCATCGCCGCCACGCACATGTTGCCCACGGTATGGGATAACCCCGAGGCGTTCGATCCGGAGCGTTTCGCGCCGGGCCGTGAGGAGCAGAAGCGGCACCCCTTCGCGTTCCTGCCGTTCGGCGCCGGCCCGCGGATCTGCATCGGGATGCACCTTGCGACAGCCGAGGTCAAGGCCATGGCCGAGCACATTCTACGCAACTTCAATCTCTCGCCGGTTCCGGCTGTGACTCCCGGCGAGTACGGTATGATCACAACGTTCGCCGAGCCGGGGCTGCGCGTTCGCGTGACGCCGCGCGGCTAAGAGTTGGGTGGGGCCAGTAGAGACGCCGTTTTCGGCGCCTCTACTCTCTGCCCTGGCTATTATTCGAAGGCTAAGTAGAGACGGATATGTATACGCGAGAGGACAATCTACCATCGCTCATTGAGGAGATGGAGCTGCCGCGCGTGCCGCAGCAGGCGCGCAGCCGCCAGAAGCGCGACGCCATCCTGGAGGCCGCCGGACGCCTGTTTGCCGAGCGAGGCTACGAGGCGACCACGACTGACGATATAGCGGCGGCGGCGGGCGTCAGTGTCGGCACTTTTTACGGGTACTTCCACAACAAGCGGCAGGTGTTCCTGACTCTCTTTGCCGCGAGCTTCGAGGCGCTGCTGGCGCTCCGCATCGACGAGCTTGACTTCTCGGCCGGGCCGCGCCGCGTCATGCGCGAGACCATCCGCCGCGCGATGAACAAAGCGCCGCGTGACTCCGGCCTCTCCCGCGCCTGGCGGGAGCTGGCGCCGCGCGATCCGCAGCTCGCGGAATACCATGACCGCCTGCACCGGCTCATCCGCCAACAGGTGCGCGAAGCGTTTCGACGCGCTGCCGAGCAAGGGCTGACGTGGCCGGATATCGATCTTGACATTACAAGCGATATCGTCACGCTGTTTGTCGATAGCCTGTGGGAGTGGGAGCCGGGGCCGGAGCAGCTCACAGCCGAGCAGCGGCAGCAGTACTTCGACGCGGCGGCGGACATGATTAGTCGCGGCATTTTCAAGACGGCAGAATGAGAAAGGCGAGGAGTGGATTACGCTCCTCGCCCTTTCTATTTCGCTCTAGACGGACAGCTCGACCCGTGGGACTTCCGCCCATTTCGGATAGTCGCCCGCGTGCCTGGCGCGGTGTTCCCAGACGATGGTGTTATGGTGGACGAGGAACGCGCCCGGCAGAAGCTGCGGGTCGCCCATCGGCTTGCTGACGAAGTTGCCCTTGCTGGCGGCGCGGATGCCGCAGGCCCACACGCTCGGCCCCACGAGCTGCATCACGCCGCCGCGCCGCAGTCCGAAGGCCTTGTAGAGGTCGCGCGATGAGTTGGCTATCACGCGGGCCTCGGGCCAGAGGTCACTGAAGAAATCCTGGGTTTCTTCAATGCTCCCCTGTCCGATGAAAAGGATGCGCGGGTAACCGGCGGTGCTGGCCGCAGTGTGTCGCAAATCCATTACGACTTCGCTGGGGAACAGTCACCCGTAGTGTCTGAGGAAGACGATTAGCGTCGGCTGCTCGGCGTCAAGCTGTTCGGCGAAGGTACCCGGCGCGATGTTCATGCCCTCGACAGGCCCTCGCAAAGTATCATCTGGAATTGTCTTTGCCGTCACGTTTTTACTTCTCCATGTTGTGTGTTGTCGCTCCTCTGAGCGTGTGAAGCTCCCCACTCATTACCCCTGCGACTTGACTCTCGTCGGCGAAAAGCTATCATCCGCGCCAGCTGCATGAGCACTCAATCGCTTTCAGCAAAATACCCATACCCAGGGGGATACCATGGCCGATACCTTCGAGACGAAGCTACAACGATACGCGGAATTGACTGTGCGCGTTGGGTTGAACCTGCAGCCGGGCCAGCGCCTCGTCGTGCTTGGCCCAGGCGGCCAGAACGGTGTCCCGCTCGAGGCGGCGCCGCTGGTGCGGCGGATCGCGCAGGAGGCCTACCGCCAGGGGGCGCGCTTCGTGGACGTGATGTGGGGCGACGAAGACCTGCGCCGCATCCGTTTCGAGAATGCGCCCCGCGACTCCTTCGACGAGTACCCGACCTGGCAGGCGAGCACCGCCTTCGAATACGCTCAGCGCGGCGACGCCGTGCTCATCATTAGCGGCAGCAACCCTGGGCTTCTCGCCGGGCAGGACCCGGACCTTGTGTCGCAGGCGCAGCGAAGCGGCTCGAACTACACCGCGCCGTTCTCCACCCTTCTTTCCGCTAATGGCATGAACTGGTCGGTCGTGGCGTACCCCGGCCAGGGTTGGGCCTCGGTGGTTCTGCCCGACCTTCCCGCCGACGAACGACAGGCCCGGCTGTGGGATGTCGTCTTCCACGTGTGCCGCGCCGATCAGCCCGACCCGGTGGCGGCGTGGGAGGAGCACCTGGGCCGGCTGCGCTCGTGGTGCGACTATCTCAACGCCAGGCGCTTCGCCGCGCTCAACTTCCGGGGGCCGGGCACGGACCTGACGATTGGCTTGCCGGACGGCCACGTCTGGGGTGGTGGGCGGATGACCAGTCAAACCGGCATCCCCTTCACGGCCAACGTGCCGACCGAAGAGGTTGCTACCATGCCGCATCGCGAGCGGGTGGACGGCGTCGTCGCCGCGACGCGGCCGTTGCCCTACGGTGGCGCGCTGATCGAGAACTTTAGCGTGACCTTCGAGAAGGGGCGCGTGGTCAATGTGGCGGCGGAGCGGGGAGAGGAAGTGCTGCGACAAATGGTGGCGACCGACGAGGGAGCGGCGCGGCTGGGCGAGGTTGCCCTGGTGCCGACTGCGTCGCCCATTTTCCAGTCAGGGCTGACGTTCTTCAACATTCTCTTCGACGAGAACGCGGCGAGCCACATCGCCCTGGGCCGGGCGTACCGTTTCAGCGTGCAGGATGGGGAGAAGCTGCTGGACGAGGAGTTCCGGGCGCGCGGGGGCAACACCAGCGCCATCCACGTGGACTTCATGATTGGGTCGGGCGCGGTGGACGTGGACGGCCTCCGGGCGGACGGCAGCGCCGAGCCGGTTATGCGCCAGGGGGTATGGGCGTTCGAGGCGTAGTAGGAGGCTAATCGTAGGTCGGCTCGCGTGAGAGGATCCAGCCCCGTAGGGCGAGCCAGCCCGCGGCGAGCAGCGGGAGCCACAGGGCGAAGGCGCCGAGCCGCGCTCCTGTCAGCCAGGCGTCCGCCTGCTGGAGAGGGTTGTCCGAGGTCGCGTAGGCACGCCCACGCATCCAAACGAGGGTAGCGAGTCCCTGCCAGATTTGCACCTTCACGTTCTCGTGCGCCGCAAGGCTCTGGATCGCGTCATTGTTGCCATGTGGCAGGTCGACGCGAACTGACGATCCGTCCCCAAGGCGGACGTCGAAGCCCGGCGTCGGCCCGCGCCCCATGCCCAGACGCGGATTCTCCACCGTGCCCTGTTCGGTCCGGCACACTCCTAAGAGTGCTTGCGCATTCGACGTCGCAGCGCAGCTCGGGTCGTCGGCGAAGGCATCACCCCGAGCCTGCGCTGCCAGCCCCATGCCGTAAGCGAACAAGGACAGCAGCAGCAACCCGGCCGCGAGGCTCAGACTGTATATCACAGGCGGCGCGAAAGGGCGGAATCGTTGCCAGGCGCCTTTGTCGTGGAGCAATGTCATACGCCACCCGTTCTAGACTACCGGACACTATAGATGGCTGGCTGAAACCCAATGGAATCGAGCGGAGCGTGCGGAGCGCATGCTCCGCCGTTTATTTTGACGCGGCAACTGGCACAATTCTTGCGGAACCCACGCCACTGCTCGAACAATGGAAGTTAGTTGGACAGGTGTCAGGAGGTGTGCGGCGATGAGTTTCTTTGGTTACCCATTTGACGATCCCAATCCGCTCCGCGCCGCGGGCGCGCGGCTGGCGGCGATGACTGAGCGTGGCAGTGCGCCGCGGGTTGTCGTACCGGATGACGGGGACGGGCAGAGCGGCGGCAGAAACCTCGGGCGGTGGGCCCTGGCTGCCGGCGGCGTCGCCGTCGCCGCCTACATGATCTACCGCCGGCAGCGGCGGCAGGGCGGCGAGGAAGAGGACGCGCCCAGCGTGTACGAGACCGTGACCATCGACAGGCCCCAGGAAGAGCTGTATAGCGTCTGGCGCAACTTCGAGAACCTGCCCAAGTTCATGCCGTTCCTGGAGTCGGTGACGGTGCTGGACAACACCCACTCCCATTGGAAGGTCAAAGGCCCGGTCGGGACGAAGGTCGAGTGGGACGCGCAGATCGTCGAGGAGAATGAGCCCAACGTGATTCGCTGGCAGTCCACCGACAAGGCGAGCGTCCCGAACAGTGGAGAGGTGCGCTTCCAGCCGGCGCCGGCGGGGCGCGGCACCGAAGTCCACGTCGACATGGAGTATCACCCGCCGGCCGGCAAGATCGGCGCGGCCTTCACCAATCTCTTCAAGAACGATCCGGACAAACAGGTCTTTACGGCGCTGTGGCGCTTCAAGCAGCTCATGGAGACGGGCGAGATCGCGACGACCGAGGGTCAGCCGCATGGGTCGCGCTCGACCGTGGAGAAGGCAGCGGACGCCGTGACGTCGGGTTAACCCCTGGCGCAGTGTTGCAGAAATGTTAGCCGATACTGAGAGTTGTTAGCCAGGAGGGCAAAAAGACGTTATGAAGGCGCTTTGTTGGGAAGGAAAGAAAGACGTCCGTGTCGAGACGGTCCCGGATCCGAAGATTATTAGCCCGCGCGATGCCATCGTCAGAATCACCAGCACCGCGATTTGCGGCTCCGACCTGCACCTGTATGACGGCGTGGTGCCGACGATGGAGCACGGCGACATCCTGGGACACGAATTCATGGGCGAGGTGGTCGAGGTCGGGCCGAGTGTGAAGAACCTCAAAGTCGGCGACCGCGTTGTGGTCCCGTTCACGATTAGCTGTGGCTCGTGCTTCTTCTGCAAGCGCGGACTGTATTCCTGCTGTGATAACTCGAACCCGAACAACTACATGGCCCAGGAGATGTACGGCCACTCGCCGGCCGGCCTCTACGGCTACTCCCACATGCTGGGCGGCTACGCCGGCGGGCAGGCCGAGTACGCGCGCGTGCCGTTCGCCGACGTCGGCTCTCTGGTCGTTCCGGACGGCCTGCCCGACGAGAAAGTTCTCTTCCTCAGCGACATCTTCCCGACGGGGTACATGGCCGCCGAGAATTGCGACATCCAACAGGGTGATATCGTGGCCGTGTGGGGCTGCGGTCCGGTCGGCCAGTTCGCCATTCGCAGCGCCATCATGCTGGGCGCAGAGCGCGTGATTGCCATCGACGACGTGCCGGCGCGGTTGAGCATGGCGCGGCAGGCCGGCGCGATCACCGTTGACCGCTCCCAGGAGGACGTCCTGGACGCGCTGATGGAGTTGACCGGCGGCCGCGGTCCGGATGCGTGCATCGACGCCGTCGGCTTCGAGGCTCACGGGGGCAACTTCGACGCCCAGGTAGACGAGGCCAAGCGCGCGATGATGATGGTGACCGATCGCGTGACGGTGCTGCGCCAGGCGATTATCGCGTGCCGCAAGGGCGGCACCGTGTCCCTCGCCGGCGTCTACGCCGGCATCGGCGACAGCATCCCACTCGGCGCGGCATTCAATAAGGGCCTGACGTTCAAGATGGGCCAAACCCACGTCCCGAAGTACATGAAGCCGCTGTTTGAGCGCATCCAGAACGGCGACATTGACCCGTCGTTCGTCATCACCCACACCTTGCCGTTGACCCAGGCTGCCGACGGCTACAAGATCTTCGCCGACCAGGCCGACGGCTGCATCAAGGTCGTCCTCAAGCCCGGCTTCAACGGCGCAACGACTCCGAACGGCCAACCTCGCTAAATCCCTCCTACCCCCACACAACAGGCTCCTCGCGCCGAGGAGCCTGTTTTTCTATTCTCTCACCCCCTGTCGCCTCTCCCAGGAAGGAACAGGGGAAACGTTTCGGCCAACCGTTGACCCAAGGGGGAGCCGGAGTATAATCAGGGCTATGGTCGCGCCAAGACGGCATCGTGGTCGGCATCGTGGAGGGCGCATGGCGTGGGATAGAGTCAGTCTCGCGGACGCGATGATTGCGCGCATGGATAGGGACGAGGTCGAGGACCTCTGCTTCCGTCTCCACGTGGATGACGAAAACCTGGACGGCAGAACCAAAAGCAGCCTCGTCCGCAGCCTTATCAAGTACATGGAGCAGCGCGAGCAGCTCAATCTGCTTATTCTCGGGCTTGAGAAGATGCGGCCAGATATCGGCGCGCCATCGTCGCCGCCAGATGCAAATCTGCGGAGCATGCCGCCTATCGGGATTGTGTCTCCCCCTCCCCTACCACCGTCAAGTGGACCTAAGCTCGGCGACCAAATGACCGACCCGCACGGCGTGACGATGGTCTACGTGCCGCCGGGGACATTCAAGATGGGCAGCGCGGACGAGGGTACGGCGGAAGAGATCGTGATCGCGCAGGGCTTCTGGCTTGACCTGACGCCGGTTACCTTCGCTTCCTACGTGCTGTTCATCAATACAGGAGGCTACAGGAAGCCCGAGCTCTGGACTAAGGTTGGCTGGGACTGGGTCAATAATAACGGAGTGCAGGGTCCGAAGCACTATCCGGGCTTTGACGCTCCTGGACAGCCACGGGTTGGCGTGACGTGGTTCGAGGCGGACGCCTATTGCCGGTGGCGTGGTGGGAGGCTGCCAACGGCAGGTGAGTGGGAGTGGGCGGCGCGAGGACCGGACAACCGCAGGTACCCGTGGGGTAATCGGTTCAGTGCCAATCGTGTGATTTATCTGAAGAACTCCGGCGGCAAGACATCACCTGTCAGCGCGAACACCCGCTTGGATGGGGCGTCGTGGGTGGGAGCTCTTGATATGAGCGGCAACGTTTGGGAGTGGACCAGCAGCCTTGAAGGGGGAAATTGGCACGATCCGGGGGATGCGCAGGAGGTCCAGGATGACACTCAGAACATTCGAGTAGTGCGGGGTGGCTCATGGAACGACGAGGCTAGCTTGTTGCAGGTGCGGCTCCAGATCGGTATCTGCAACTACGCGGCGGACCAGAATAATGGGCTTGGCCTCCGCTGCGCCCGCTCTGCTTAGGGAGGATTGGACCACGAACGGCGCGAAAGGGACGCGAAAGACGCGAAAAAAGAGATGGCCAGGCAATGACTCGCTTGCGTATGGGCCTGGGCCGTCATGCCGAGTGAAGTGAGGCATCTGGGCCGCAGTCCAGACCCCTCACTTCGTTCGGGGTGACAGGGATGTTCATCCGACCGTTGGTGAGCTACATGACGCCGCTGACTTTCTCGGGCGCGATCGTGACGATGACGCGCACCTGACCGCGACCGCCGTACCAGGCGTATGGCTGGCCGGTGTATTTCTGGGCGAGCATCTCGATGTGCTTGGCCCCGCCCTCGGTGGTGACGTTGACGACGCGGCCGCGCACCTGGAAATAGCGCGTCGGTTCGTCGGGGTCGGAGACGGCGACGGCCACGCGCGGGTCGCGCGCGATGTTCTTGAGCTTGACGTAGCCCTGCACGGTGTTGATGACGACATTCTCACCGTCGGTGTCGACCCACGTCTGAGTCAGCTGGGGTGAACCATCGGCCATCGTGGTGGCGATGTAGCAGAGGCTCGGTCGTCGCAGCAGCGCGACCTGGTCTTCGGTGAGTTTCATAATGGCTCCTGGCTGTCTTATGTCTGTATACGGAAATGATAATACAGTATACAACGTTCGCGCAAGAATTGTTCAAGCGAGAGCGTTGTGTTGAGAGGACGAACCATGACTAGCCTCGCTTCGGATGACGCGCCGCTGCCGCACTTGCCCGCGCCGAACCTCGATCGCTTGATGGCGGACCTGGTGACTCTGGCGACGTTCGTAGAGCCGGGGACGCCGGGAACGACGCGGCGCTTCCCGTCCCAGGCCCACGTCACGGGGCGGCGCTGGCTGCGGCAGCGCATGGATGAAGCGGGACTGCGGACGACGATCGATACCGCCGGTAACCTGCTCGGCGTTCGCCCCGGCCAGGCCGACTTGTCGCCGATCATGATTGGCTCCCACAGCGACACGGTCTTCGGCGGCGGGCGCTACGACGGCGCGCTCGGCGTGCTGGGGGCGCTGGAGGTCGCGCGCACCCTTGCCGAGGCCAACGTCGCGCTGCGCCACCCGTTGATTGTCGCGGACTATCTCGCGGAGGAGGCGACGGACTTCGGCGTGTCGTGCATCGGCAGCCGCGCCATGACTGCCAGCTTCGACCCGGCATGGCTGGAGCGTACCCTCGACGGGCAGACGCTCGCCCAGGCGATCGCGGCGGTGGGCGGAAAGCCCGACGCCATCGGTGAGGCAGAGCGGCGGCCCGGGGATGTGGCGGCGTGCCTGGAGTTGCACATCGAGCAGGGACCGGTGCTGGAGGCACAGGGCATCGGGTTGGGTGCGGTGAGCGGGATCGTGGGCATCCTGCGCGCCATCTTTGAGCTACGCGGCCGGCCGGACCACGCAGGCACGACGCCGATGTCGCTACGGCGCGACGCGCTGGCGGCGGGGGCCGAGGTTGTCGCGGCGGTCGAGCGCATCGCTCGCGGCCAGCCGGGCGCAGTCGGCACGGTCGGGCGGATTGAGATAGGCCCGAACCAGAGCAACGTCGTCCCGGGAGTAGTGCGGCTTACAGCGGAGATGCGCCACCTGGACGAGACAGTGCTGGACGAAATATGGGGGCAGTTCGTAGCCGAGACGCAGGCGATATGCGCGAGACGGGATATCGGCCTGGACATCTCGGCGGTGACCCGGATGCATCCGGCCGCGCCGCCGCCGTGGCTGCTGGAACTGGTGTTGGCCGCGTGCCGCGAGCTTGACGCCAACGCCATTACGCTGCCAAGCGGCGCGGGCCACGATAGCGCGCACCTGGCGCACATCGCCCCATCGGCGATGATCTTCGTGCCGAGCGTTGGCGGCCGCAGCCACTGCCCCGAGGAAGAGACGTACCCCGAGGACCTGGCGCGGGGCGTTGCGGCGCTCATGCGCGCCGTCGTGGCCGTGGACCGCCGCTAGTACGCCTGCCGCCCGGCCTTCTTCGTCAGAGTCTCCTGCCAGGGAGCCACCGGCGGCGTGAGGTGAATCTCGTCCGGCACGGGCACGTCGATGTAAGTCGGGCCAGGGCGGGCGAGGGCTTCCTGAAGGGCTACGGTGAAGTCAGCCAGGCTCGTGGCGCGGCGCGCGGCCAGTCCCATGCCCTCAGCTACTTTCACCGCGTCGATGGGGCCGAAGTCAACGCCGAAGTAGCGCTGGCCGGTATAGAGGTGCTGGAGCATCTTAATCCAGCCGAGCGAGCCATTGGAGAACTGGACGTACACAATCGGCAGGTTGAAGCGCGCTGCCGTCTCTAACTCGCCGCACGCCATCGCGAAGCTGCCGTCACCGGTGAGGCCGATGATCGTGCGGCCGGGATGCGCGAATGCTGCGCCAATTGCCCCCGGGATGACATAACCCATCGGCCCGTGGCCGCGCGGGATGATGACGCTGCGCTCGCCGCGCGCCGTTTCCCAGTATGAAGCGATGTTGGGCGTGGCGGTGCCGGGCTCGCCCAGGATGAGCGCGTCAGGCCCAGTCAGGCGGCGAATGGCGCGGACGACGTTACGTGGGTGGAGCACGCTCTCATCAACCGCGGCGGGCGCGGCGCTCGAAGCCTGCCACTGCTGTCGGCGCTCGGCGATCCAGCCGCGTATCTCCTCGCTTCGTGTCTCGTTTGGCTCACCCAGGGCATCCATGATCTGGCGCAGCGTGGTCTGCGCGTCGCCGACGAGGGCGATACTGCCGGGATAGTTGCGGCCGGCGTGGTCGTGCTCGATGTCTATGTGCACGGTCGCCGCAGTGCGCGGCGGGCTTCTGAACGAATTGGTGTCCGTGGCGTTGGCGCGGGTGCCGACGAACAGGACGGCATCGGCGTTGGCAAGGTAGTCGTTGGTGTAGTCGCGCGCGCCGTTCGCCCCGGCGACTCCCAGGCTCCACGGGCTGTTCTCGGCCAGGGCGCCTTTGCCGTGGATGCTGGTCGCGACGGGGATGCCCCAGGTGTTCGCCAGACGGCTCAGGTCATCCCACGCCTGCGACAGGTGGACGCCCGATCCGGCGACCACGGCAGGCCGGCGGGCTGAGCGAAGCGTCTCGGCCGCGCGCGTGGCGGAGTCCGCGTCGGCCGGCCAGCGGTCGTTCGGAACCCGTACGCTCATCGTGGGCAGGCTGACTCGTGCTCGCTCGTCCATGACATCTTCGGGAATGACCAGGCTCACCGGCGCCGGTCGGCCGCTGGTCGCGGCGCAGAGCGCGTCGCACACGAGGCGTGGGATCTCCGCTGCGGATTCGATGGTGGCCTGCCACTTGGTCACGGCCGAGAAGAGCTTGGTCTGGTCGATTTCGGTGAGGGCGCCGGTGTTGCGGCTGCGGCGGTGGATGTCGGTGGTCAGGACGAGCAGCGGTACCGAGGATGCCCAGGGCTCGCCCAACCCGCCGACGAGAAAGGTGACGCCGCCGCCGCTTGACGCCTCGACGACCCCGACGGTGTTGCTGGCTCGCGCGTAGGCGTCGGCCATGAACGCGGCGTGGCGCTCGTCGCGGGCGAGGATGTGCCGGATGGTGTCCTGACGATGGTAGAGGGCGTCGTAAAACGTCACGCCCGTGTCGCCGGGGACACCGAAAATGTGCCCGACGCCTGCCTGCGCCAGGCACTCCACTAGAATCTCCGCCCCCGTTCCCTCGAACTCGCGTCTGCTCCGGTTGTCGCCCATGTCCTTGCTCCTCGTCTCGTCCGATTGTCGCGAGAGGCATTATATCGCGACTGGCGTGAATCGACCACCCGCCCTATCCATGCTAGAATCGTCGCTGACGATGGCACACGGATTCAGATGGGAGGGCACGTGGGCTTGAGAATGGCGCCGGTGCGGCAGCGGGTCGTGACGGAGAGAGTGCCGGACGCGGCCGGCGCGGTGCGCGAAGGGTTGCGGGCGCTGCCGCTGTCGGAGCGCGTGCGTCCGGGCATGCGTGTCGCCGTGGGCGTCGGTAGCCGCGGCATCTCGTGCATCACGGAGGTGGTAATGACCGTGGTGAACGAGCTGCGGGCGCTTGGCGCGCAGCCGTTCCTCGTGCCGGCCATGGGCAGCCATGGCGGCGGGACCGCCGAAGGCCAGCGCCAGGTGCTTGAGGACTATGGCCTGGGGCCGTCGCGTTTGGGCATTCCCATCCAGAGCGACATGGAGGCGGTGCAGATTGGCGAGACGGAGGCGGGGGTACCGATCTACTTCGACAGGTTCGCCGACGACGCCGATGGGATCGTCATTGTCAACCGCATCAAGGAGCATACGTCGTTCCGCGGCGCGTGGGAGAGCGGGCTGATGAAGATGCTCGCGGTAGGCCTCGGTAAGCGCCAGGGCGCCGCGACGTATCACGCGCGGGGTGTGGGTGGTACTTTTCCGGCCGTTGCGCGAGCCATTCTGGCGCAGCGGCCGGTGCTGTTTGGCGTGGGGATCGTGGAGAACGGGCTGCACGAGCCGGCGCGCATCGCTGTGATTCCCGCGGAACGTATCGAGGTCGAGGAGCCGCGCCTGCTCGACCTCGCGCGCCAGATGCGGCCGGGCATTCCCCTGGACCCGCTGGACCTCCTGATCGTGCAGGAGATGGGCAAGAACATCAGCGGGACTGGGATGGACTTGAACGTCATAGGGATGTGGCGGCGGCTCGGTGGGCCTGTGACGCCGGATTTCAAGGTCATTGCCGCGCTGGACCTGACCGCCAACAGCCACGGCAACGCGATTGGTGTGGGACACGCTGATCTCATTACTCAACGCCTACGCGACAAGATCGACGTGGCCGCGACCTACACCAACTGTCTGACAGCAGGCAACCTGGCCGGCGGCAAAATCCCCATAACCCTGCCGACGGATCGCGCCGTCATCGACGCTGCGATCGCCGGGATTGGAATGGCCACGGCGCGTGTTGTCTGGATCCGCAACACACTCACCCTGGACACGCTCTGGGCGTCCGAGGCGCTCCTACCTGACGTCGCTCAGACACCCGGCCTGGAGCAGCTTGGCGAGCCTGCCGACGTCGAGTTTGACGCCCGGGGCGCGCTCATCCTTCCCAGTGTGTCATCAGGCTCGCCGAGTCTGGCTGAGTAGCGTGCATCATCCGCGCGACGAGCAAGTTTAGGGCATCCTGGTCGAACACCAGCGACAAGTCGTGCTCCAGGTGCGTGAACCCCTTGCCCAACGGGTCGGTGTCCAGCGCGTCCGCTACCTCCTGCGGCACGAATCCCTTGATGTGGTAATGGTCGCTCCGCCGCTGGAATGTCAGCAAGGTTTGGCCGTAGCGGCGCAGATGCCCCGTTACCTCCAGGCCGAGAAGTGGCCGGGTCTCCATCACGACCTCGATGCCCGCCTTTTCTAGCTCTTGCTGCACGACATTCGCATCAGGATGCCGTGATCCAAAGTCCTTGAACATGGCTGCCTCCGTGTCTCAACAATCCGTGAGGGGCCTCCTGACGTGATCTGAAAGCAAAACGGGTCAGGCGAAGCACGCGGCTTCGGCCCGACCCTGAGTGATGGGAGCGACGAGAACGTGTTGCGGGCGGAGCCGCCATTGCCTCTACCCACTATCATTGTACAACTTCCAGGCGGGAATGGGGGCGTAGACTTGACAACAGATGAAGGAGATTCCGCTACTGGCGAATCGTCGTGTTCCAGTTCGAGCGCTCCGGCCACTACCCGTTCGTCGAGGAACCGGTGCCGTTTTGGGGGAGCGTTGCCGCGTTCTTGCAGGAACGATGAGCCTGAAGGACGGGGGTGGCGCGGGAGCTCACGCCGCGTGGTCTTCGGCGCGTGGGTCGGAACCTTGTCTCTCGCTGAGCCGATCGATAAGCTCATGCGCGGCGTAGGGATGATGCCAGTGCTTGAGATAGACAGACTTCGGGATGACAAGCAAGCTCAATCCCTCGTCGGCGATGACGGTCGCGTTGCGAGCCGCGCCGCGTATCACGCCTGTATTGCCGACCGGCGTCCAGGCGGGGACGCTGGCCGACTCATAGCCCCCCAGGGGAAAGACACGCAATCCGTCGGCCATCGGGACGTAGACGAAGCCCGGCGGTGAACCCGCTTCCAACAGGGTCTCGCCGGGCTGAATACGGACGACTTTGACGTGATCGAAGGCCGCGGTCGGATCGATGGGGCGCGTGTTGTGGCCCGACTGGGCGACGTTGTCGAGGACGAGTCGTCGGGCGGCCACCGAGCTGCGAAAGTCTGCCGCGGACAGGTACCGAGAACGTTCCAGGGGCGGCACGTGCTCCAACGATGGAACAACGTGGACGCGACCGAGAAGCTCCGGAGCGTACTCGCCGATGAGGTGGGCAACGATGTCACTGAATGTGAGGCTATCATCGGTTTCCTCAAGCAGAATCAGCAGCTCCTCAGCGCGTTTCAGAGCCTCCGTATCCTCCGGCGCCGCGCCGCGCTCGAAGCTCTGGATCGCATCCATCTGAATATCCACAACGACCATGGCCGCCCATGCGGCCGCGCGGCGGGTGATCTCCGGCGTCACGAACGCGCCGCGATGAAATGAGATGCGAAGATTTCCGGATGGGTCTATGTCACTGCTAGCGATGTTGGCTTCGCCGGCTGAAATTGGATCCGGCGCCGTCAACAGGAACATCTCACCCTTGTTGGAGCGAAGGGCGTAGATGGCCGCCCCAGTTGTCTGGTCGACATAAGTCTCGTGCCCGCCGGATGTTTTGAGCACGGTGCCCCGCTGCCGCAAGGCATCCGCGGCCCGCAGCACGCGAATCGTATCTATGACGTCGCCAGCCATCTGTCGCGTCGCCTTGTCTTCAGAGATCAGCCAGGCGAATGGCTCGCGCTCGACGTCAAGGTAGTAGCGAGAGAGCATCTCCCGTTGGCCGGAAGATGCGGCATAGCTGGCGGCGCCGTCCGATAGCCCTCGCTCCGCATCTGCCAACGCTTTCCGCAAGCGTTCCAGCTCGTCAGCATCCGCCCCTGCAGCGCCGGCCACGAACAGTGCCTGGCGTGCCCTTTCCGTCTGATACAGACTGTAGAGCCGCCGGAGGTCGGTACTGATAGTGCGGAGCATCGCTGCGCGGAGCCGTTGAGGGTCATTCAGCTCACTGACCGGAATCTTGCTCTTGCTGTGACCAACTGCCATCGCGAGCAGCTCGCGCAATACGACCGCGGTGTCCGACTCGAATGCACCGGCACTCGCAATGGTCCGCAATCGCGCTATTACCCAATTGTTCTCGTCGGCCAGGATGGCGCTGATGATATCGTCGAAGGCGGCGCTGAAGACGATTTGTGCTGCCACCTCAGGATGCATCGCCCGGCCAAACGGCGTGAAATCGGCCATGCCGATGTCATGCACATAGGCCAGCATGACACCGTAGCTCACCATGAATGCCCGAGACTGTTCGTTGCGCGTCGGGATCAGTACGCCAAGAACGTGGTCCAGTATTCGAGGCATGTGTCGAGCCACGTCCCGGACGTGTACGACACCGTGGTCGGCGAACAGCCCAGGATGTAGCGTCGGGCTGCGGAGAAACCCCGGATCCTGGATCAGCATCTCCAGTGAGGCCTGGCGGTTGACGCGGGCGTAGTAGCGCTCTTCGATGGCAGCGCGCACGGCGTGGGGGAGGTAGGCATCCAGGTCTTCGAGTGTCATGTCGAGTCTTCGCTTCCCGACTGCGGAAATTGGGATGTCACGATTTACTGGCGAGCTGCGCCTGGAGCTGAACCGCCTCGCGGTCGAGGGCGCGGACCCGGCGAGTGAGTATGCGCATGATGGCGCGGGTGACCTCGATGCGGTCCTCGATAAGCTCGCTGAACGGTTCCTGGTCGAGCCGCAGCAGGTCGCTCTCCTCCTCGGCTGTGACCGAGGCGGCGCGCGGCTCTGGGTCGAGAAGCGCCATTTCGCCGACAACCTCGCCCTGGCCCAAATGCGTCAGCACGTGGTCGCCATCGTGAATCCGTACCATGCCTTGCACGATAATGTACATGCTATCCCCCGGCTCGCCCTTGTGAATGATAGTCTCCCCCGCTGCTGCTGAGACGTCACGCATCTGGCGTGCGACGGCCGCGAGTACTTCATCCGGCGTTCCGGCGAAGAGGCTGGTGCTTTTCAGAATAATGACTTTCTCTAGCGTCGAGCGCATTCCTGAACCCTCCTGTGGGTCGCCTCTCAGCCTCCCGAGCGCCCACGCGGCTGTCTCGGTAACGATGGGGTCGGGCGCGGCCTGTGCTGCGGCCACAGCATCAGCGCACGAGACGGCGCCGAGCTGAACTGCCGAGTTCATCGCGCACGCGCGCAGCCAGGGCGACGCGCCGTCGGCGCTTCCGTCGATTATCTCTGTGAGGCGCTGTTCGCGGGTTTGTTTCGCCTGTGGATAGCGCGGCGCGAGGTGCTTCAGAGAGCGCCCCGGATGGGAGTAGTCCAGCACTGCCATGATATCCTTGAGGTCTCGCGGCATCCGCGTTTCCAGCACTTCCAGGGCATACGCTCGCTGGGCAGCGTCTGGCGAGTGATAGGCGTCGCGGGCGCGCAGAATCGTCTGACGGTCCTCGATGAACGAGAGCAGCCAGAACAGACGGTCTCGAATGTGCCGCTCACTGACTTGAAGCGCTTCCTGCAAGAGATCCGTTGCTTCATCGTAGCCCACATCGTCCCGGGCCGCCATCGCCCACGCCGCCAGCGCCAGTTCACTGTCGATTTGGTGATGGATGGGCCCAACCATCGGCTCGGGGGCGGTGTATCCGCCGGCCGCGAGGGCACGCAGAACGTGGTCGCGGAGTGCGGCGTCGGGGGTCTGAATCTGGGCCTCCAGAATCGCGAGCGCGCTCGGGCTGCGTACCCGTTCGCAGACGCGCGCCAGCTCGATTCGTGTGGACTGGGGCGTCTCTCTGTTCTCGAAGGCCGCTGCGATAGCGGGCATGGCGTCGTCGCCCGCCCGCGTGAGAGCCTGACGCGCAGCCCCGCGAGTCGCCGGCTCCGCCAGGGCAGCGATGACGCAGGGCCAGGTCGCGGGCGCGTCTCCCGCGCGTGCGGCGTGCAGCGCGGCGAGCCGGACTTCTGGCTGGGTATCGGAGAGCAGGCCGCTCAGAAGCTGTCGTTCGTGTGCGGGACTTTCAGCGATGACCCGGGCGGCCAGGATTCGCTGCGTTGGATCGGATGAGTGCGCCGCGCCGTCGAGCCAGGTCGTCGCCACGTCGGTATCGTGGGGCCGCCCTGAGGTGAGCAGGCCGACGATGGCACCCTGCTGCACCTCCGGTGTGAGATCGTCGAGCATGGGGAGGACGGCGGCTGCGCCGCGCAGCGACGCCAGCGCCCGGACGGCGTGGCCGCGGACCGAAGGCGATGGGTCCGTCGTGGCGCACTCGCGGACGCGGGCCGCCGTGTTCGTCAGTCCCAGTCTGGCAATTCTGTCGAGGGCTTCGGCGCGCATCTCGGGCGACGGATGATCGAGCAGGCCCGGGAGCGCTTCGGTCAGCGCGTTTGGGTCGGCCGCCTGGAGCATGTTGAGCGAGAAGAGTGCGGCATCAGGGTTCGGATTCTGGATACCGGCGCGTAGGGTGGCGATGCTCGATGCATCGTTCAGGTCGAGCGGCGAGGCCTGGAGCTTCCTCTGACGGAGCGCTTCGGCGAGCACGCGCTTGTAGGCGCGTGCGACCAGGAACACGATGGGGAGCCAGATGGCCGCGACGGCCAGGAACACCCATGCCAATTGCGTCGGGCTGAATGCCAGCACCGAGGTGAAGATGATAAGCACGACGCCAGCGAGGCCGATTCCGATAGGCTGGAAGATCGTATCGCCCAGGGATTGAGCACGCAGGCGGAGGCGCGGCGGTAGCGGCTGGTAGAGAATGACCACGGAGGCCAGCTCGATGGACCCCACATACACCACACTCAGAAGCTTAGTGAACACGGCGAGCAGGAAGACAAGACCCGAGAGCGCGCTTATCACACTGGTAACGATGATCCCGACCGCGCCGGCCGTGAGAGACGCGGGCATGGTGATCAGGCCGCCCCGCACACCGTAGCGGCCCAGGATCGGCGCGGTGAGGAAGATACTGAAGATGAGGGACACGATGCCAATGATAGAGGCAAAGATACCCAGGAAGGCGGCGAGATCGTCGGCGTTCGGGTAGCGCAGAGCTGCCAGTGAGTAGAAGATGTTGTCGATGACGAAGAAGCCGACCCACGAGAGGACGATCAGGGCGACGATGAGCATGACATAGCGGTTCTGGAGTAGGGGCGGAGACGGGGCTTCCTCGACTGGCTTATGCCCAACGGAAACTGGTTGGAACCGCGGATGGTAGCGGCGCAGTATGTAGAACTGGAGACCCAGCCCGGCGGCGAGGGCGACGGTTGCCACAATCAGGAGATTCGCCGTGCCGATACGGCTAACAATGAACGGCACCGCGAACCCGATCAAGGGGTAGGCGACAAGATAGCCGGCTCCGAGCAGGCCGAAGAGACGCTTGGCCTGACGCACGTCGAATACTCGCCCGGCCAGAGTGTAGATCACGAAGAATGTGAGGTTGATGCTCGACTGAAACCAGGACGGCAGGATGAAGATGAGCCAGCCAGGGCTTGCGGTTGTCAAGCCGGCCCACAGCAGAAGGGTCCCGACCATCATGAAGGCGACGTCGATTGTGGCGAGTCGTGGCAGCGAGACCCGGCTGCCAAGCTGAAGGTTGACGAGCGAGATTGCGGCGGCGATGAATGCGATGGCGATATCGGAGTAGGGAATAGCGCCGCCGCCGAACGTGGAGAGGAAGAGAGCGAAGGCCGCCGTCTGAATCAGAATGACACCAATAGCCAGGAAGAATAGCTCGACGAACAGCAGGGCAAAGGGGAAGCGCTCCTCCGTCCGAATGCTCAGCAAGACGTGCTCCCTTCACAAATGCGCGACGGCCGTTGGTCGCGGCTTGCATAGTTTCACTTTGGCAGGGCCCGCCAGCGGTGTTGCGCGGCAAGTATACCAGAGGTCAGGAGGCGGAGCAAGCTTGTTTACGGGACCTTCATGCCCTCACTATAATATGCGGAGCCGTTGTGCTCTACACATCAACCAATTCAGTGAGGTGGCTAATGGAAATCATGACACGTGTGAAGCTAGTTCTGGCCGATGCGCCAAAGACGGGGATACCTGGGGTAAAAATGTCGCTCTTCGATAAGGATGTGACGAACCCGGACGACTATCTTGGCGCCGGCGTCACGGATGAAAACGGTGAGGTGCTCTTCGCCTATGACTCTTCGGCTTTCGTCGATAGCGAGGACGGTCCGGAATGGAGCATCGCCTCGCTCGCCGATCTTTTCGTTGTCGTGTACGACGCGTCGGGCGCGGAAGTCCTTAACACGCGCGATCAGACGGTGGACGACAAGCTGCCCGCCCGGCTGGTGATTTCCATCGACCGCACCCTGGCCGAGAAGCACGGCCTGCTCCAGAGCTAACCCCGATAGCCTGAATCTCATCCGCCTGCGACAAAAAGGAGGGGGCACGCTTGCGCGTACCCCCTCTGGCACACTGTTCAGTTGTCAGTCGGCCTTCCGCGACCGATCTTGCGATCAGGGCAGCGGGAGCGGGCCGGGTGGATAGATGCCGGCGGTCGCCGAGACCATGTACTTCTGGCCGGCGATGGTCGCCGCCACACCTGGGATCACCACCACGGCGTTGTTGCCCGTGAACTTGAGCTCATACAGCAAGCAGGGGTTCAGGTTGCTGAACTTGAAGTAGCCCTCCGTGTTGGTCATCGCGGTCTGCAGGTACGTGCCGGGCTGGTTGGCCGCCGTCGGGGCCAGCCAGAGCTGCAACTGCACACCCGCCGCCGGGTTCTGCGGCGCGCCAGACCAGACACCGTTGTTGTTGGTGACGCCGGTCGGTGTCCGACCCAGGAACTCGTAGCCCTCGACGACGCCGGTGGGCGGCGTGAGCGAGACACTGTAGGGCACGGCTGGGGTCTGGCTCTGGCACGGCGCCAGGATCACAGCGCTGATGGCGGGGACGCGCGCCGTGTACCCTTGACCGGTGTACGTGACGTAGTCCTTGCCGGGGTCGGCGACGGTGATCTTGTACGTTCGGCCGGTGAGGACAGCGGGCACGGCCACGACGCCGTTGGCATCTGGGATACCCTGGAACGCCTGGGCACCGGTGCTGTCATCGACGACGGTGACGACGGCCTGGCCGTACACCGGCTCGCAGATGGTGATGTTGAGCGGGGCCGAACCGCACGAGGTGGGCACGCCGGGACACTGGGGCGTGTAGCCCTCGAAGTCGAAGCCGGGCGGCATCGGGAAGCCTTCACTGGCGGTGGACAGGTCACCGACCAGGCCGGGGCCGCTGGTGGAGGGGATGACGCGCTCGACCTTGACGGCGGCCAGACCGACGACGTTGCGCAGCAGGATCGGGAGCTGGGGGTTGCTTGGCCCGAAGATGGGCACGCCGGTGAGGACGTCATGCTCCCAGTAGACGGCGGAGATGACGGCGCTGCCGACGAAGCCGGGACGGATCCAGTCCCAGTTGTCGAGGTTGACATACTCGACCTGCTTCTCGTTGAGCTTCTCGCAGACGTAGTCAATCAGGCCGTTCTGGTCGTAGACGTAGACCACGAAGTCGGTGAAGCCGGGCTTGGGGACGACGTTCTGGATGGCCAGGTCGGTGACGAGATTGAGGCTGTTGCCGCGCTGCATGAGCGACGGGATGCCGATCAAGCCGACGCCACTTTCGAGGCCACTGGCGTCGCCGGCGCCAATCTGCCAGAGGTAGGTCTGCTCCTGGGGGAACAGGTTGTAGGCGGCAGCCTGGGTCACCTTGGTGGGGCTGCTGTAGTTGAGCAGCTCGGCGACGGCGGCGATGGGGGAGGCGTTCACGTTGGGGTCACCGGGTGACTGCCACGCCTGGCTCTCGACGCGGACGGCGCCGACGTAGTTGCCCGGGAGATTGCTGACGAGGGTGAGCGGGAAGCTGGTCTCGCCGCGCGGGCAGACCCAGTCGACGAGGGTGGTGATGATGTCACCGCTCTGGTCCATGAAGTAGACCTTCACCTTGGCGGCGGTGACGCCACTCATGTTCTGGACGTGGATGCTGGTGCCCCAGCCGTTGGTCTCGCGGTAGATGAGCGGGCCGTAGGCCACGGTTGAACCGCCCTGGAGGTCGAGACACTGGCCGTTGAAGATGTAGCACAGTGAACCGGGCGAGCCGGTGTAGCTCATGAGCACATCCTGACCGATCTGGTCGACGATGATGCCCAGGGGCTGGGAGGCGCGGATCCAGACGCTGCCGGTGAAGCCGGTGGGCACGCAGCCGGAGACGTTGAACTGGGCGGTGTAGCCGGGCGAGAGCTGCGCGACACTGCAGATCTGGGAGCGCAGACAATCATCCTGAGCCTTGAACCACAGCTCGACGCTGGTGCACTCGCTGCCGCTGTTCTGGATGTACAGCCAGGAGTTCCAGCCGTTGAAGCCCGAGTAGACGGTCGGGGCGTAGTAGGCGAAGCCGCCGAAGAGCGGGTCGTAGCGGCCATCGCCCTTGGCGCTGACGGCGCTGTAGCTAGAGGCCATGGTCAGGCTGGGGTTGGTGTTGCCCGGGCCACGGCGGGTGACCTCGATGCCGATAGGCTCGCCGTAGAACGGGTTCCAGTCGAAGGGGAACTGGCCGGGGAGCGGGTTGACGCTGGGCCAGCCCTCGGGCCAACTGAGCTTGTTAAGGGTGTTGGTCCAGTCCTCGCAGCGCCAGTAGGGGTTACCGGCACCGGGGAACGGGTTGTAGCTGATGGCGATGGCGCTCTTGGCGGAGGCCGGGAGCTGCGAAGCGGTCCAGACCCAGGAGGTACCCGGCTTGAGCATGCCGGAGCACTCGATCTTGAAGGGGTTCTGAGCCTGGGGCTGGCAGAAGCCGGAGTTCTCGGCGAAGAGGAGGAGGGCGACCTTGGTCCAGGTGGAGCCGAGGTTCTGGGCTTCGATGACCCAGTCGACGCCGGTCTTGGTATTGCCGATGGCGCCGAGGACGGGCACCTGGTAGTACGTGCTGCCGCTCTGGATCAGTGACGGCGGCTTCGGCGCCGGCACGTAGCGCAGCGTCCACTGGTCGTTGTTGGAAACAACCGTGACAGCTGTCTCGCCCCGGTACTGCGCCGTTGCGACGGCGACGTTGGTCACCCTGCCGTTGTCGATGTCGATCTGCTGAACCCTGTACGTCGCGGTGCAGGTCACCGAGTCGCCAGGCTTCAGTGGATCGGGCGTGTTGGGGCAGGTTACCGCGCTTGGCGCTGTGATGTGGTCATCCTTCACCGTGTAAGGCGGGTGCAGATCCGTGTTGCCTTCGTTGGTGAGCGTGTAGCTGAAGGTAACTTGCTCCCCAAGCTGGGCAAAGGTCGTCGCGGGAGACGTCTTGACCAGCGACAGCTTGGCATAGTACACGATCGCTGAGGCAGTCGACGGCGGCGTCTGATCGCTGGTCGCCGTTGCCGTGTTCTCATGCTTGCCACGCTCGACGTCGGCCTGCGTGATTGTGTAGTCACCCGTGCAGACCAGCGTCTTGCCGACCGGGAGTGTCACCGGCGGGGTTACCGTCACGGTGCCGATCTTGCAGACGAAGTTCGTCAGAGGGGTGTCAGTGTCACTTAGGCTGACGTTCGTCAGGGTCGTGTTCCCCGTGTTGACGGCCGTCAACGTGTAGTGGATCACATCGTTGACGCGGCCGAAGGTCTGCGGGGTCGCGGTCTTGGTGGCGTTCAGCCCTGGTGTCTGCGGTACTTCGACAGTCTTGGTGTCCTCAGACGTCGGTCCGGGCGTCTGATCCGGCTTTCGGCTGGTGACGTCGGCGACGTTCACCACCTTACCGGCGTCGATGTCGGCCTGGGTCAGCGCGTGGCTGCACGTGTAGTTCCAGGTCTCGCCCGGATCGAGCTTGCCGTTGCCGCTGTCGCCGGTCGGCCCGCTGAGCGTCCCGACGTTGCACTTGGCGTCGGTCAGCTGGATGCTGTTGAGCGTCAAGTCGCCGGTGTTAGTGACGGCGAAGTTGTAGGTGATCTTGTCGCCCGGCTTGGTCGGCGTGCTGAAGGCCGGCGTGGCCGACTTCACAAGCTGGATGGCCGGCGTCTGAGGCACTTCCACAGTCTTGCTGTCGGTCGACGTCGGACCGTTGCTGCCGTTCGGCAACTTGCTAGTGACCGTGGCTGTGTTGTCCACGTCGCCCGCGTCGATGTCGGACTGCTTGAGAGTGTAGGTGCATGTGTAGTTCCAGGTCTCGCCCGGATCGAGCTTGCCGTTGCCGCTGTCGCCGGTCGGCCCACTGAGGCTGCCGGTGTCGCACCGGGCATCACTGAGCACAACGGTGTTGAGCGTCTCGTTGCCGGTGTTGGTGACAGCGAAGCCGTAGTTGATCTTGTCGCCCGGCCTGGTCGGCGTGCCGAAGACCGGCGTGGCCGACTTAGCCAGGTAGATGTCTGGTGACTGCTGCACTTCCACAGTCTTGCTGTCGGTCGACGTCGGACCGTTGCTGCCGTTCGGCAACTTGCTGGTGACCGTGGCTGTGTTCGTCACCGAGCCGGCGTCGATGTCGGACTGCTTGAGAACATAGCTGCACGTGTAGTGCCAGGTCTCGTTGGGATCGAGCAGGCCGTTGTTGTTGGTATCGCCGCTGGCGTAGGTCGGGCTGCACTTGTCATCCGTGAGGTTGATAGTGTTGAGCGACACATTGCCCGTGTTCTTCACGTCGTAGCCGTAGCTAATCGTGTCACCCGCCTTGGGGGGCGAGCTGAAGTTGGGCGTCGCCGACTTCGTCAGGTGGATACCCGGTTCCTGATTGACGTTCACCTGAGCCTGTGACTCGTTGGAGGTGATGCGTTGATCATCGGGACCCAGGGCCGAGGCGGTGGCGGTGTTGTTGAAGCCGTCGTTGTTGATGTCGGTCTGGGTGACCGCGGTGCTGGCCGTGCAGGTGGTCGTCTCGTTGGGCGCGATGCTGCTCGGCGTCGACGGACAGGTGACGGTCACGCCGCGGTCGGTCAGTACCGCGTCAGTGACCTCGAACGGCGAGTTGAGCGTCACGTTGCCCGTGTTGCGCAGGGTGAAGCGGTAGTACACCGTCGCCGGCGCGCTCAGGGTGACCGAGTTCGCCCACGGCCCGTTGGCGGAAGTGCTGACCTCCTTGAGGAGCGCCAACTGCGGGGTTTCCCTGACGAACACATTCGCGTCCGACGGGTTGGAGGTGATGGGCTCGCCGTTCGGGGCCTTGGCCGAGGCGGTGGCGGTATTGGCGAAGCCGCCGTTGTCGATGTCGGTCTGGGTGACCGCGGTGCTCGCCGTGCAGACGAGCGTCGCGTTCGGCGCGAGACTCGTCGCCGTGGGGCAGGTGACGGTCACGCCGCGGTTCGTCAGCGCGGTGTCGCTGACGGCGAACGGGCCGCTGAGGGTCACGTTACCCGTGTTGCGCAGGGTGAAGCGGTAGTACACCGTCCCTGGTGTGGTCAGGGTGACGGAGGCCGACCACGGCCCGTTGACGGAGGTGCTAACCTCCTTGAGCAGGTTGAGGGACGGGTTCTGGTCGGCAGTGACCGTCTGCTGGTCCTGGTTGGAGTCGACAGGGTTGCCGCCGAACGAGGCGTGGCCCCTGGCCGTGTTGGTGATCGAGCCGGCGTCGAGGTCAGCCTGCGTAATGACATGGCTCGCGGTACACAGAACCGAGAGTGTCGGCGCCAGGGTGGTCGGCGTGGCCGGGCAGGTGACGGTCACCTTGTCGTCGGTGACAGTGTAGGGCGCCGACAGGGTGACGTTGCCCGAGTTGGTCAGCTGATAGCTGTAGCTGATGGTCTGGCCGACGCTGTTGTACGTCGTCGGGCTGGCCGTCTTGTCCAGCGTCAGCGACTTTGTCTGCGTCGCCGTGACCGTCTGCTGATCCTGGTTGGAGGTGACGGTCTGGTTCTTCGGGTCCTTGGCCGTCGCGGTGGCGTGGTTAGTCACCGAGCCGGCGTCGAGGTCAGCCTGCGAGATGGAGTAGGTCGCCGTGCAGGTGACGAACGCGTTCGGCGCGATGCTGGTCGGCGTGGCCGGGCAGGTGACCGTGGCCTTGTCATCGCTGACGGCGTAGGGCGCCGACAGGGTGACGTTCCCCGTGTTGGTCAGCTTGTAGCTGTAGCTGATCGTCTGGTTGACGGCGTTGTACGTCCCGGGGCTGGCTGTCTTCTCCAGCTTCAGGGTAGGCGTCTGGGTCGCGTTGACCGTCTCCGTATCCTGGTTGGAGGTGACGATCTGGTTGTTCGGGTCCTTGGCCGTCGCGGTCGCGATGTTGGTCACCTTGCCCGCGTCGAGGTCGGCCTGGGTGATGCTGTAGGTCGCCGTGCAGGTGACGGTGCCATTCGGCGCCAGGGTGGCCGGCGAGCTTGGACAGTTGACGGTCACCTTGTTGTCGGTGACAGCGTAGGGCGCCGACAGGGTGACGTTGCCGGAGTTGGTCAGCTTGTAGCTGTAGCTGATGCTCTGGCCGACGGTGCTGTATGTCGTCGGGCTGGCCGTCTTGTCCAGTGTGAGCGCCGGCGACTGCTGCGCCGTGACCGTCTGCTGATCCTGGTTGGAGGTGACGGTCTGGTTCTTCGGGTCCTTGGCCGTCGCGGTGGCGTGGTTGGTCACCGAGCCGGTGTCGACGTCGCCCTGGGTGATGCTGTAGGTGGCGGAGCACGTCACGGCCTGGCCCGGCGCGAGATTGGCCGGCGTGCTTGGGCAGTTGACCGTGACCTTGTCGTCGCTGACGGCGTAGGGCGCCGACAGGGTGACGTTCCCCGTGTTGGTCAGCGTGTAGGTGTAGCTGACCGTCTGATTGGCGGCGTTGTACGTCTTCGGGTCGGCCGCCTTCTTCAGTGTGAGCTGCGGGTTCTGGTTGACGTTGACCTGCGCCGTATCCTCGTTGGAGGTGACGGTCTGGTTGTTCGGATCCTGCGCTGTCGCGGTGGCGGTGTTGGTGAAGCCGTCCTTGTCGATGTCGGCCTGGGTGACCGAGGTGCTGGCCGTGCAGGTGGTCGTCGCGTTGGGCGCGAGAGTCCCTGTCGGGCAGGTGACGGTTACACCGCGACCGGTCAGCACCGCGTCGTTGACGACGAACGGGGAGCTGAGGGTCACGTTGCCAGAGTTGCGCAGGGTGAAGCGGTAGTACACCGTGCCGGGCGCGCTGACCGTAACGGAGTTGGCCCACGGCCCGTTGGAGGAGGCGCTGACCTCCTTGACCAGCTCCAGCACCGGGGTCTGGGTAGCCAGCACCGTGGCCTTGGACTGGTTGGAGGTGACGGTGTTACCCTCCGGGTCCTTGCCTGTGGCAGTAGCGGTGTTGTTGAAGCCGCCGTCGTTGATGTCGGTCTGGGTGACCAGGGTGCTCGCGGTACACACGATTTGTGCACTCGGCGCCAGGGTGGTTGGCGTCGCTGGACATGTCACGGTGACACCGCGGTTCTGGAGCACCAGGTCGTCGACGGCGAACGGCTGCTTGAGCGTGACGTTGCCCGTGTTCGTCAGGGTGAAGCGGTAGTAGACGTTGCCGGGCGTCGTCACTGTCACCGAGGCCGACCACGGCCCGTTGGCGGAGGTGCTGACCTCCTTGAGCAGGTTGAGGGAGGCGCTCTGGTTGGCCGTGACCGTCTGCTGATCCTGGTTGGAGGTGACGGTCTGGTTCTTCGGGTCCTTGGCTGTCGCCGTCGCGGTGTTGGTCACCGAGCCGACGTCGAGGTCAGCCTGGGAGATGGAGTAGGTTGCCGTGCAGGTGACGAACGAGCCCGGCGCGATGCTGGTCGGGGTGCTCGGGCAGGTAACGCTCGCCTTGTTGTCGGTGACGGCGTAGGGCGCGTAGAGGGTGACGTTGCCCGAGTTGGTCAGCTTGTAGCTGTAGCTGATGGTCTGGTTGACGGCGTTGTACGTCGTCGGGCTGGCCGTCTTGGCCAGGGTCAGCGCCGGCGACTGCGTCGCGTCGACCTCTGCCGTATCCTGGTTCGAGGTGACGGGTGCATCACCGAACTTGGCCTGGCCGGTGGCGATGTTGATGACCTTGCCGGCGTCGAGGTCGGCCTGGGTGATGGTGTAGGTCGCCGAGCAGGTGACGAACGAGCCCGGCGCGATGCTGGTCGGCGTCGCTGGGCAGGTGACGGTCGCCTTGTTGTCGGCGACGGTGTAGGGCGCCGACAGGGTGACGTTACCGGAGTTGGTCAGCTTGTAGCTGTAGGTGATGGTCTGGCCGACGGTGCTGTACGTCGTCGGGCTGGCCGTCTTGTCCAGCGTGAGCTGCGGGTTCGGGTTGGCGTTGACCGTCTGCTGCGCCTGGTTGGAGGTGACGGTCTGGTTGTTCGGGTCCTTGGCCGTGGCGGTGGCGTGGTTCGTCACCGAGCCCGTGTCGAGGTCAGCCTGGGTGATGGAGTAGGTCGCCGTGCAGGTGACAAAAGAGCCCGGCGCGATGCTGGTCGGCGTCGCTGGGCAGGTGACGGTGGCCTTGTCATCGCCGACGGCGTAGGGCGCGTAGAGGGTGACGTTGCCGGAGTTGGTCAGCTTGTAGCTGTAGCTGATCGTCTGGTTGACGGCGTTGTACGTCCCGGGGCTGGCCGTCTTGGCCAGGGTCAGCGCCGGCGTCTGGTTGACGTTGACCTGCGCCGTATCCTGGTTGGAGGTGACGGTGTTGTTCTGCGGGTCCTTGGCCGTGGCGGTGGCCGTGTTGGTGAAGCCGCCGTTGTCGATGTCGGCCTGGGTGACCAGGGTGTTTGCCGCGCAGGTGAGGGTCGCGTTGGGGGCAAGAGTACCCGACTGGCAGATGACGGTCACGCCACGGCCGGTCAGCACCGCGTCGGTGATGGCGAACGGCGAGCTGAGGGTGACGTTGCCGGTGTTCTTGAGCGTAAACTGGTAGTAGACGGTGGTCGGCGCGGACACCGTCACGGAGTTGGCCCACGGCCCGTTGGAGTTGGTGCTGACTTGCTTGACCAACTGCAGAGCCGGAGTGGCCGTGACGAGGACGTTGGCCGTGGACGTGTTGGAGGTGACGGTGTTGTTCTGCGGATCCTTGGCCGTGGCGGTGGCGGTGTTGGCGAAGCCGCCGTTATTGATGTCGGTCTGGGTGACCGAGGTGCTGGCCGTGCAGGTAACGGTCGCGTTGGGGGCGAGAGTCCCTGTCGGGCAGGTGACGGTCACGCTGCGGCCGGTCAGCACCGCGTCAGTGATGGTGAACGGCGAACTGAGGGTGACGTTGCCGGTGTTCTGGAGGGTGAACTGGTAGTAGACCGTGCCCGGCGAGGTCAGGGTGACCGAACTCGACCAGGGACCACTCGAGGAGGTGCTCACCTGCTTGAGCAGGTTGAGGGAGGGGTTCTGGTTGGCGGTGACGGTCGCCGTATCCTGGTTGGAGTTGACGGTGGTGTTGCCGAACTTGGCGCTGCCGGTGGCGGTGTTGGTCACCGAGCCGGCGTTCAGGTCGGCCTGGGTGATGGTGTAGGTGGCCGAGCAGGTGACAAACGCGTTGGGTGCGATGGTCGTCGGCGTGCTTGGGCAGGTGACGGTCGCCTTGTTGTCGTTGACGGTGTAGGGCGCCGACAGGGTGACGTTACCGGAGTTGGTCAGCTTGTAGCTGTAGGTGATGGTCTGGCCGACGGTGCTGTACGTCGTCGGGCTGGCCGTCTTGTCCAGCGTCAGCTGCGGGTTCGGGCTGGCGTTGACCGTCTGCTGGTCCTGGTTGGAGTTGACGGTGGTGTTGCCGAACTTGGCGGTGGCGGTCGCCTTGTTGGTCACCGAGCCGGCGTCGAGGTCGGCCTGGGTGATGGTGTAGGTCGCCGTACAGGTGACCGTGCCATTCGGCGCGAGGCTGGTCGGCGTCGCTGGGCAGGTGACGGTGGCCTTGTCATCGCTGACGGCGTAGGGCGTCGTCAGGGTGACGTTGCCAGAGTTGGTCAGCAGGTAGCTGTAGCTGATGGTCTGGCCGACGCTGCTGTACGTCGTCGGGCTGGCCGTCTTCTTCAGCGTGAGCTGCGGCGTCTGGTTGACGTTGACCTGCGCCGTATCCTGGTTGGAGGTGACGGTGTTGTTCTGCGGGTCCTTGGCCGTGGCGGTGGCCGTGTTGGTGAAGCCGCCGTTGTTGATGTCGGTTTGGGTGACCGAGGTGCTGGCCGTGCAGGTAACGGTCGCGTTGGGGGCGAGAGTCCCTGTTGGGCAGGTGACGGTCACGCTGCGGCCGGTCAGCACCGCGTCGGTGATGGCGAACGGCGAGCTGAGGGTGACGTTGCCGGTGTTCTGGAGGGTGAAGCGGTAGTACACCGTGCCCGGCGCGGACACCGTCACGGAGTTGGCCCACGGCCCGTTGGAGTTGGTGCTGACTTGCTTGACCAACTGCAGAGCCGGAGTGGCCGTGACGAGGACGTTGGCCGTGGACGTGTTGGAGGTGACGGTGTTGTTCTGCGGATCCTTGGCCGATGCGGTGGCGGTGTTGGTGAAGCCGCCGTTGTTGATGTCGGTCTGGGTGACCGAGGTGCTGGCCGTGCAGGTAACGGTCGCGTTGGGGGCGAGAGTCCCTGTCGGGCAGGTGACGGTCACGCTGCGGCCGGTCAGCACCGCGTCGGTGATGGTGAACGGCGAGCTGAGGGTGACGTTACCCGTGTTCTTGAGCGTGAACTGGTAGTAGACCGTGCCCGGCGAGGTCAGGGTGACCGAGCCCGACCAGGGACCACTCGAGGAGGTGCTCACCTGCTTGAGCAGGTTGAGGGAGGCGCTCTGGTTGGCGGTGACGGTCGCCGTATCCTGGTTGGAGTTGACGGTAGTGTTGCCGAACTTGGCGCTGCCGGTGGCGGTGTTGGTCACCGAGCCGGCGTTCAGGTCGGCCTGGGTGATGGTGTAGGTGGCCGAGCAGGTGACAAACGCGTTGGGTGCGATGGTCGTCGGCGTACTTGGGCAGGTAACGGTCGCCTTGTTGTCGGTGACGGTGTAGGGCGCCGACAGGGTGACGTTGCCCGAGTTGGTCAGCTTGTAGCTGTAAGTGATGGTCTGGCCGACGGTGCTGTACGTCGTCGGGCTGGCCGTCTTGTCCAGCGTCAGCGCCGGCGACTGCGTCGCGTTGACGGTTGCTTGCGCCTGGTTAGACGTGACCGTGCTGCCGCCCGAGTCCTTGGCGGTGGCGGTGGCCTTGTTGGTCACCGAGCCGGCGTCGAGGTCGGCCTGCTTGATGGAGTAGGTGGCCGTACAGGTGACGAACGCATTCGGCGCGATGCTCGCCGGGGTGCTTGGGCAGGTCACCGAAGCCGCCTTGTCGTCGGTGACGGCGTAGGGCGCGTAGAGGGTGACGTTGCCCGAGTTGGTCAGCTTGTAGCTGTAGCTGATCGTCTGGTTGACGGCGTTGTACGTCCCGGGGCTGGCCGTCTTGGCCAGGGTCAACGCCTTTGTCTGCGTCGCGGTGACGGTCGCCGTATCCTGGTTGGAGTTGACGGTGTTGTTGCCGAACTTGGCGCTGCCGGTGGCGGTGTTGGTCACCGAGCCAGCGTCGAGGTCAGCCTGGGTGATGGTGTAGGTCGCCGAGCAGGTGACAAACGCGTTGGGTGCGATGGTCGTCGGCGTGCTTGGGCAGATGACGGTCGCCTTGTTGTCGGTGACGGTGTAGGGCGCCGACAGGGTGACGTTACCGGAGTTCGTCAGCTTGTAGCTGTAGGTGATGGTCTGGCCGACGGTGCTGTACGTCGTCGGGCTGGCCGTCTTGTCCAGCGTCAGCGCCGGCGACTGCGTCGCGGTGACCGTCTGCTGGTCCTGGTTGGAGGTGACGGTCTGGTTGCTCGGCCCCTTGGCCGTGGCGGTCGCGGTGTTGGTCACCGAGCCAGAGTTCAGGTCCGCCTGGGTGATGGTGTAGCTGGCCGTACAGGTGACCGAGCTGCCCGGCGTCAAGGGTGAGGGTGTGGTCGGGCAGGTGACCGTCGCCTTGTTGTCGCTGACCGCGTAGGGCTGCGTCAGGTTGACGTTGCCCGAGTTGGTCAGCAGATAACTGTAGCTGATGGTCTGTCCGACAGTGCTGTAGGTCGTCGGGCTGGCCGTCTTCTTCAAGGTCAGCGCAGGCGTCTGCGTGACAGGTGTCGTGACGGTCGCGCTGCGCTTAAATCCGAGCGCGGTGACCGAGGCGGTGTTCGTGACCGACGTGTACGCCGCGCCGGTGTTGGTCTGCACCTGGAAGGTGACCGGAATCGAGCCGCCCACCGCGATGGTGCCCAGGTTGATGCCCGAGCCGTCGAGGGGGAAGGGGGTGCCGGTGCCGTCATCCGGGTACGCCGAGCCGTTCACCTTTGTGCTGTTGGCCACGTAGGTCGTGTTGGCCGGCAGGGTGTCGGTGAGGACGGCGCTGGGGATGGAGAACGGGCTGCGGTTGGTCACCGTGATGGTGTAGTTGATCTTCTCGCCCGCGTCCAGCTGGCTGTTGCCGTTCGTGTCGACGATCGCCGCCGTCTTGGTGATCTTCGGAATTGGCAGCGGCGGGATGGTGTAGCCCGCGTCGATGTACGGTTGGCCTCTTTGAGACTGCGACGGATCCTCACCCCAGGCGCCGGCGATCACCGTGCCGTCGGTGGTGAAGACGCGCATGCCGGTCTGGTTCTTGTCAGGGTCGAAGATTTGCAGGGACTGGAACGCCGTGATCGAGTATGAGGCGTCGTACTTGTAGCCGTTCGGCGCGGTTCCCGTGCCGCCGACGGTAACGTCACCATCATACTTGACGTAGATGGTCGTCGCCGAGGGCGCTGTGACCCACACCGGACTACCGTTGCAGGTTCCATCCTGGTTTGTTCCATTCCCTGGTGTGCATGTCTGGTTCGGATCCGTCCCCGGCGCCCAGCCGGCGACGAACTCCGTCGTCAGCCAGTTCTCAGGCACCAGGTCGTAGCCCCAGTCGTAGTCGGTGTCGCCGCCAGTCAGGCTGGCGTCGTTGGCGCCCACCGCCAGGAACTTGGCGCCGTTGGCTGTGTACCAGTGATACCCAACGTTCGACGCTACCTGAAATCTGGCGTTGCCCTTGGCCGGGACGTTGATGGTTCCCGTGCCGCCGCCCGACGTCTCGTAGTTGACGGTGATCTGGTTGGACTGGTCCGGGTTGTAAAGGAAGATAGACGCCGGATGGTTCGTGTCGGTCGTGCCGACCGGGGAGTAGTAGCTCGAATCCCACAGGCTGTCGGCCGGCACGGAGTACCAGCGCGACATATAGCTGGAATTCACCTTGCCGCCCATCACGGCGACCTGGATGGGCTTGTCGGACTTCACCTGGGCGTTGACATTTACGCCGCCGTCAACCTGGTATGCCTCTCCCTGGTTGAGCGTCGTCGTGGTCTCAAATGTGCCGTTAGCGTCCTTGTCGATCTGGACGTTGGTGTTGTCCTGACTCGCCATCACGAACACCGACGTGTACTCGAAAATGTCCGTGTCGCCACTCGCGATTGTGTTCTCGCCGATGGGGATGCGGAAGTTGGTACCCCAGCGCGTCGTGTCATACGCGCCCATCCCGAGGGCAAGCAACGTGCCGGGGGAAGGCGCCCACTCGGCACGCACGATGGCGACGACGTCGGTAGCGCCGACTTTGTCGCGGCCATTGTAGGGGTATGGCGTGGGCGGTGTACCGGGGATGGGGACTAGGTTGTCCAGGATGATGACATCGCCCGCCTGGAGAACGTCGTTGGCGTTGGTGCACGTCACAGCCACGAAGTTGATGTTGGGCGCGCAGCCGTTGGCGGCGTTGCCGTCACCCCAGATCTGTGTCGTGGACTGGACGGGGTTTGACAGGTCCGCCTCGTAGCCGTCTTCCCATTGGTCGTAGTAGACCTTGGTATTGTCGACGGTGATGGAGATGCTGGTGACGCTGCGCATCTGGTTGGATGTCGGGGTGGCTGATGAAACCTGTGCCAGGGCTTGCCGCACTTGTGGTTCAGGGAGCGGCAGGTAGAAGGTTTCGAGCGGCGTGGCCGCCGGGGCCAGGATTCCGTAGGGGCTGACCTTTAGCTCAGCCGGGTCGGCGGGCCGCAGGAGCGCCCGCGCCGCTGGAATCTTGAGCGCGTCCGGCGCGGCCAGGCGCGGAACGAGCGCCGGCTGCCACGCCGTGGCCTCGAGGCCCTGTGCAGGCGCGTCAATGGCGACGGCCGCCACCTCTTCGCCTTCAGGTCCCTGGGCGTTGGCGATCCCGGCGCCTGCCGGAAGCCGCCATTGTAGTCCGAAGACTAGCGCGAGGAGTATGAGTGCCGCGTACGCAGCACGTCTACCGATTATTCTTTTGTGCCGCATGACTAACCTCCCCTTCGGGTCGAGACGAGCGCGGTGGGCAAAGCGCCGTGCTGGCTTCAGCGCGACGGCCACAACCCACCCTCCCGTCAAGTTGGCTGCGAGCAGCGGCCTCTCAGTTCCGCTGCTTTCCCCCACAGTCTGTACCCCACTGAATGTAACAAACCGGGCCTGACGTTCTGACCCCACCAGGCGTCAACGATCGGACCCGGAAAGTAACCAACTGGTTGCGATAGAAGCGCGTGAGATTGCCGCCGGGAAGCAGAAGAGGGGATCTTGGAGCGGTTCCCCTCTTCTGTTCGCTTTCCGAGGACGGGGGGGGGAGTCCTCGCGCAGCCCGAGCGGCCAGTAGATTGGCGAGTCGACGCAAGTCAACGAGTACGAGGGGGTTCGTTCCGACGAGCCTGAGGGTACTATGGCTTCGAACCGAGGCTGTGTGGATTGACATAATGGTAGCACCCCCCGTGCTCCACCAATCAATTAACCACACTGTACAGCAGGCCTCTAAGATAGCTCTCAAATCGCCATGAAATGCCCCTAAAACTTTACTAAAAATGCCTATGGCACTCCTTTTCGTCGCTCACTGCTTGGAACACAGCTGTGATGTCGCTGCGGGGGGCGCGCCAGCGCGACGAAGCCGCCTCCCGCCAGGCAAAAGACACATTCAGGTCCCGGCGCGACAGCCAGGCTGCAACAAAAAGGGCCTGGTCAGCCCTTCGGAGGGCTTGACCAGGCCAGGGAGGCGGCCACAATGCTTGGTTGGTGCGGGCTAGACGGGTTCGCCCTGCCGAATGCGCTCCTTCAATGCGGTTAACTCCGCCCCGGGGTCCATCTGCAGCTCCTGGCGCCAGGCCTTTTCGAGCGCCGCGTAGTGGCGGATGGCCTTCACCTGTTCGCCGGACCGAGCGAGACTGAGCATCAGGTGCGTGTGGGCCAGCTCGTGGTACGGGTCACGCTGGACCAGCGTGGTGAGCAGCTTCACGGCGTGGCGCGGGCGGTTCAGATGCAGGTAGCCGACGGCCAGCGCCAGCAGGCCCTCGTTGTACATCTGCGCGGAGTGCTCGCGGCGCTGCATCACCCACTCCACGGTCGAGAAGTCCATCATCAGGTCGTCGGTGTACAACGCGAGCGCCGGCTCCAGCCTTTCGATGTGGGCGCGGTGTATCTCGGCGTCAAACGCCGGGCCAGACGGAGACGGTGCGGTCAGCGGGGGGTGTGTCTCTTCGTCGAAGACGTGCGCCAGAATAGGCGCGACTGCCGCTTCGAACTCTTCGAGGTCGAACCAGTAGCTGCGCGCGCGATTGAACGAGTAAGCGCCGCTGTCGAGGAGTATCCAGTCGCCGCAGCCGAGCGCGAGGCGGAGCTGGTGCAGCGCACTGTGGAAGCGCCCGGTGACCTGCTTGGGCGACGCGTCGGGCCATAGCGCCAGGCCGATCTGTTCCTTCGTAGCCTTTGGGTGCAGCAGGAGATAGAAAAGAAGCTCCTTCGGCTTGGCGTAGGCCCAGCTCTCCGGCCCCAGGTGATCCGTGCCGCTGAAAACCTGGCTCTGCCCCAACCCGAGGATACGCAGCGGCACTGCCTCGCTGGTATTGGGCAGTCGTGCGTGGGCTGCTGCGGCTGGCTGCGCCGCGGCCGGCTGCCAGGTCGGCATTTGCTCCGCCTGGGCAAAAGCGAAGACTTCGGTGAGAGGCATGGCGCGCCCGGCCAGCGCCATGTCGGTGAAGTCCACAGGTCCCAGGCAGGCGCGCACTGCGTCGACGACCCGCTCGTGGTGCTCGCGCTCCAGCGGGGGGACCGGGCTGCCCGTGCGCTCGCGGAGCGCTGCTGCAGCGCCAAGGAGCCGCGCTGCCCGCGTCGGACTACCTTGCTTCAGGGCGGCGTGCGCCAGGCCTTCGAAGCTGGCCGCCAGCTCCCCCTGCCGGCCCTCAGCCTGCCAGAGCTGCAGGGCGCTTTGATAGTAGCGTGTCGCGCGTCGGCCGTCGCCTTCGGCCAATACCAGCCGGCCCAGGGCTTTATAGCAGAGCCCTACGCCCCAGGTCAACCCGAGAGCGGAGAAGTGTGCCAGCGACCGTTCCAGCAGAATGCTGGCCTGGGCATTGTCCGACTGGCGAAGCGCTATCTCACCGGCGTCGAGCAAGGCTAAGGCCACGGCCTGGGCTTCGCCCATGTCGCACGCCAGATTTAGGCAACTCTCATAGGCTGCCATGGCTTCGGGATACTCGCCGCGATCACTCTTCAGCGTGCCGAGGTTCCTGAAGACCTGGTACATCCCGCGCTTGTCGTCTAGCGCACTGAAGTGTTCCAGCGCGGCCTGGTAGTTTCGCACAGCCAGCTCGTGCTCCTCGGCGAAGGTTGCGGTGACACCCAGGACGAGCATGGTCTGCGCCAGCCCCGAGCGATCCCGGTTCTGCTCGAGCAGGCCGACGGCAAGCTCGCCGAGACGCTGAGCTTCGGCCAGGTCTCCCTGGTAGCAGGCGTGATGGCTGGCCCATCGGCAGGCTTCAGCGTGCAGCGGCGTCGAAGCGTGCCCGCTCATCTCGAGCGCCTTGGTCAGCCACCGCCGAGCGAGCGCCTGATGCTCTTTCGCCTGACACAGTCGCGCCATGAGAACCGACATCTCCAGCGCGGCGTCTGCCTCACATTCCTCCAATAGAAAGTCGAGGGCGGCGCGAAGATTCTCGAATTCAGTGGTGACGTATGCCTGCGCGGCTGCCTCCGCCGCCGAAGGTTGCGTGGCGAGGGACTTCAACGTGTCGAAGAAGAACTGGGCGTGCCGCCGTCGGATGGCCGCGAGCTCAGAAACATCGAACAGGGTGTGATGGATGTACTGGCGAACGATGTTAGCCAGGTTATACCGAACGGTACCCCCGCGCTGGGAATCGATAGTCACCCAGCCATTGTTCACCAGTCGTTCCAGGCTGGCCAGCAGATCTCGCATCGGATCGTCCGAGCCGTCCGGCGCTCGGAGCGCCTCCGCAGCTTCGAGACTGAAGCCGCCGGGGAAGACGGCCAGGCGCCGCAGCAGGCATTGCTCGGCCGGCGCCAGGAGCACATAGCTCGAATCGAGAGCGTTCTTGAGCGACTCGTGGCGCGACCCTCGGTGAGCGGGCGAGGAGAGCAGCAGGATGCGCGGCAGCTGTTGCGCTACCTGCTCCAGTGACAGCAAATGCATGCGGCTCGCGGCGACCTCAATCGCCAGCGGGAAGCCGTCTAGCTGGCGGCAGATGTGCGCCACATAGGGCGCGCTATCGAGCGTCAGATGGAAGTTGTAGCGGACTTGGGCGGCGCGCTGGACGAAGAGCCGCGCGGCCTCCGATGCCTCTACCGCTGCTAGGTCCGCGTTCAGGCTCGGAGTCGCCAGGGCCGACACAGGATACACCTTTTCGGTAAAGATGTTGAGACTCTCGCGCGAAACGCAGAGCAGAGTCATCTCGGTGGTCTGCGCGAGCAGTGTGTCACAGAGTTCGGCACAGGCTTCGCGGCATGCCTCGACGTGGTCCAGGATCAGCAGCGAACGCCACGAACGAACCCCCATGGCAATGGCGTCGAAGGGCGTATGTCCGCTCGAGTCCAGAATGCCGAGAGGAAAGGCCAGGGCTTCGAACAGACCATAGACAGACCGGACGTCTGTAAGGTCAAAATGCCACACGCCGTCCGGGAAATCGGCCCCGACTTCCTCGGCGACTTGCCGTGCCAGGCACGTCTTGCCGACGCCACCTAGCCCTGTTATGGTTATCAGACGATGCTGGGCAAGAAGAGACTTCAGCGCGGCGCTGTCATCTCTACGGACGACAAATGCCGCGGGTAATGACCCCGGGTCATGCCCTCTGGGCAACGAAGAAATAGCGACGTACATAGTCGCAGACGACCCCCCCTTTGAGTCTAGTGCGATGTAAGCCGAACGAGTGGTTTGAGGATGCGTGAGAGGAGTCTCAGTCTTGGTTTTGTGGCTGCCCTCCTTTTCGCAGTGCTGGATTCATCCCCGGCGTGCTCCGGCGCGCGAGGACATACGTCAACTAAATATAAGAACTCGATTTGTCGTCCTAGGATACGGCACAAATGGAGCAAATTGACAATATAGCAGATTGCTAACTCGATCCTGGAACCTTACGACAAGGTTATATGGCGCATAACGTGCCGGACGGCCATGTTGCTGTCTTCTTACCAGGTGCATCGCGAGGTTGCAGAAAAGTGCCGTGGGCGAAATGTATCAAGCCTGGTGAGACAACCCGGAGTGGAAATTTAGAGAGGCATCGGGATGGCGAACACGCCACTGGAGCGGCGCGGCGTTCGTAGACAGACAAAAGAAGAGGGAGCACGCTCGCGCGTACCCCCTCTCGCACACTGTTCAGTTGTCAGTCAGCCTTCCGCGACCGATCTTGCGATCAGGGCAGCGGGAGCGGGCCGGGTGGGTAGATGCCGGCGGTCGCCGAGACCATGTACTTCTGGCCGGCGATGGTCGCCGCTACACCTGGGATGACTACCACGGCGTTGTCGCCCGTGAACTTCAGCTCATACAGCAAGCAGGGGTTCAGGTTGCTGAACTTGAAGTAGCCCTCCGTGTTGGTCATCGCGGTCTGCAGGTACGTGCCGGGCTGGTTGGCCGCCGTCGGGGCCAGCCAGAGCTGCAACTGCACACCCGCCGCCGGGTTCTGCGGCGCGCCAGACCAGACACCGTTGTTGTTGGTGACGCCGGTCGGTGTCCGCCCCAGGAACTCGTAGCCCTCGACGACGCCGGTGGGCGGCGTGAGCGAGACACTGTAGGGCACGGCCGGGGTCTGGCTCTGGCACGGCGCCAGGATCACAGCGCTGATGGCGGGGACGCGCGCCGTGTACCCCTGACCGGTGTACGTGACGTAGTCCTTGCCGGGGTCGGCGACGGTGATCTTGTACGTTCGGCCGGTGAGGACAGCGGGCACGGCCACGACGCCATTGGCATCTGGGATGCCCTGGAACGCCTGGGCGCCGGTGCTGTCATCGACGACGGTGACGACGGCCTGGCCGTACACCGGCTCGCAGATGGTGATGTTGAGCGGGGCCGAACCGCACGAGGTGGGCACGCCGGGACACTGGGGCGTGTAGCCCTCGAAGTCGAAGCCGGGCGGCATCGGGAAGCCTTCGCTGGCGGTGGACAGGTCACCGACCAGGCCGGGGCCGCTGGTGGAGGGGATGACGCGCTCGACCTTGACGGCGGCCAGACCGACGACGTTGCGCAGCAGGATCGGGAGCTGGGGGTTGCTTGGCCCGAAGATGGGCACGCCGGTGAGGACGTCATGCTCCCAGTAGACGGCGGAGATGACGGCGCTGCCGACGAAGCCGGGACGGATCCAGTCCCAGTTGTCGAGGTTGACATACTCGACCTGCTTCTCGTTGAGCTTCTCGCAGACGTAGTCAATCAGGCCGTTCTGGTCGTAGACGTAGACCACGAAGTCGGTGAAGCCGGGCTTGGGGACGACGTTCTGGATGGCCAGGTCGGTGACGAGATTGAGGCTGTTGCCGCGCTGCATGAGCGACGGGATGCCGATCAAGCCGACGCCACTTTCGAGGCCACTGGCGTCGCCGGCGCCAATCTGCCAGAGGTAGGTCTGCTCCTGGGGGAACAGGTTGTAGGCAGCGGCCTGGGTGATCTTGGTCGGGCTGCTGTAGTTGAGCAGCTCGGCGACGGCGGCGATGGGGGAGGCGTTCACGTTGGGGTCGCCGGGTGATTGCCACGCCTGGCTCTCGACGCGGACGGCGCCGACGTAGTTGCCCGGGAGGTTGCTGACGAGGGTGAGCGGGAAGCTGGTCTCGCCGCGCGGGCAGACCCAGTCGACGAGGGTGGTGATGATGTCACCGCTCTGGTCCATGAAGTAGACCTTCACCTTGGCGGCGGTGACGCCACTCATGTTCTGGACGTGGATGCTGGTGCCCCAGCCGTTGGTCTCGCGGTAGATGAGCGGACCGTAGGCCACGGTGGAGCCGCCCTGGAGGTCGAGACACTGGCCGTTGAAGATGTAGCACAGTGAACCGGGCGAGCCGGTGTAGCTCATGAGCACATCCTGACCGATCTGGTCGACGATGATGCCCAGGGGCTGGGAGGCGCGGATCCAGACGCTGCCGGTGAAGCCGGTGGGCACGCAGCCGGAGACGTTGAACTGGGCGGTGTAGCCGGGCGACAACTGCGCGACAGAGCAGATCTGGGAGCGCAGGCAGTCATCCTGAGCCTTGAACCACAGCTCGACGCTGGTGCACTCGCTGCCGCTGTTCTGGATGTACAGCCAGGACACCCATCCATTGTAGCCGTTGTACAGCGTCGGGGCGTAGTAGGCGAAGCCGCCGAAGAGCGGGTCGTAGCGGCCGTCGCCCTTAGCGCTGACAGCGCTGTAGCTAGAGGCCATGGTCAGGCTCGGGTTGGAGTTACCCGGGCCGCGGCGGGTGACCTCGATGCCGATAGGCTCGCCGTAGAACGGGTTCCAGTTGAAGGGGAACTGGCCGGGGAGCGGGTTGACGCTGGGCCAGCCCTCGGGCCAACTGAGCTTGTTGAGCGTGTTGGTCCAGTCCTCGCAGCGCCAGTAGGGGTTGCCCGAGTCAGCGGACGGGTTGTAGCTGATGGCGATGGCGCTCTTGGCGGAGGCCGGGAGCTGCGAAGCGGTCCAGACCCAGGAGGTGCCCGGCTTGAGCATGCCGGAGCACTCGATCTTGAAGGGGTTCTGAGCCTGGGGCTGGCAGAAGCCGGAGTTCTCGGCGAAGAGGAGGAGGGCGACCTTGGTCCAGGTGGAGCCGAGGTTCTGGGCTTCGATGACCCAGTCGACGCCGGACTTGGTATTGCCGATGGCGCCGAGGACGGGCACCTGGTAGTACGTGCTCCCGCTCTGGATCAGTGACGGTGGCTTCGGCGCTCTTTGCAGGGTGATTGTCGCCTGATCCGGGTTGGACGTCACCGGTTGGCCGTCGAGCGTCGCCGACCCGATCGCCGTGTTGGTCACGTAGCCGTTGTCAATGTCGATCTGCTGGATCCTGTACGTGGCGGTGCAGGTCACCGAGTCGCCAGGCTTCAGCGGATCGGGCGTGCTCGGACACGTGACACTGTTGGGTGGAGTGATGTGGTCGTCCGTGACCTTGTACGGCGGATGCAGGTCGATGTTACCGTCATTGGTCAGCTTGTACGTGTAGGTAATTTGCTGCCCAAGTGTCGTGTACGTCGTTGGATCTGCCGTCTTCGTCAGCGTCAACTTGGGACAGGCTACGTAGATCGAGGCCTGGTTGGAAGTCCCCGAGCCGCCGTTGGTGGTGCTGTAGCTAGCGGTGTTGTTGTAGGTGCCGCACGAGTTCGCCGTGGTACGTGAAGTCACGTGGACGGTCAGCTTAGCGCCAGCAGCCAGTGTCGTCGGACCACAGGTCAGGACGTTGCTGGTGATAGAGCAGCCCTGCACTGCTGGGCTTATCGTCCAGCTAATGCCGCTGCCGGTGGGCAGGATGTCGGTCAGAGTAAAGCCGTAGGCGTTGCCCTGGCCGTTGTTCGTGGCGGTGATAGTGAAGCCGATTGGGTTACCCGCCATCACTGTGGGCTGGTCGGCCGTCTTGGACACCGTCACGTTGGGACATTGGACGGTGATAGTAGCGGTGGAGCTGTTGTTGGCGGTGTTGGCCTCGTTGGAGGCGCTGACGGTGGCCGTGTTGCTGATGGTGCCACAGTCGGCAGACGTCGTCGGCCGGCTGAGGGTGACGGTGCGGGTCGCACCTGGCGCCAAGTCGCCAAAGGCGCAGTTGAGCACCCCAGCGGTGATGCTGCACGAGCCGCCGTTCGCGCCGCCGATGGTCCATGTCCCACTCGGCAGGGTGTCGCTGAGGGTGACGTTCCTGGCGGTGCCGGCGCCGATGTTGCTGACAAGGATCGAGAAGCTGGCGGTGTCGCCGGCGCTGATGGGGCTGTTGGCTGCCGTCTTGGTCACCGTCACATCGGGGCAGTTGACGGTGATGGTGGCGTTAGCGGTGTTGTCGTCGGTCTTGGCCTCATTGGAGGCGCCTACGGTGACGGTGTTGGACAAGGTGCCGCAGTCGGCCGAGGTGGTCACGCCGCTGACGTGGATGGTGACTGCAGCAGACGAGGCGAGCGAGGTGAAGCTGCAGCCGAGCGTGTTGCCAGTGATGCTACAGCCGGTGACGGCGGGGTTGATGCTCCAGGTCACGCCGTCTGGCAACTGGTCGGCGATCGTGACGTTGTAGGCGGTGCCGGCGCCGGTGTTCCTCACGACGATGGTGAAGGCAGCGGTATCGCCGGCGCTGATGGGGCTGTTGTCGGCGGTCTTGGTCACGGTCACGTTGGGGCAGCTGACGATGACCTTGGCGGGGGCCGAGGCGCTCCCGTCGTTGGAGGTCGTCACGCTGGCGGTGTTGTCTACTTCGCCACACGTGGCGGAGGTGGTCGGCGACGCGATATGGACCGTGTAGGATGCGCCAGGAGCTAGGGTGGCAGGGCCGCAGGTGAGCGTCCCGCTTGTGATGGCGCAGCTATTGCCGGCGATGCCTGTGTACGTGCCGCCGTTGATACTCCAATTCAGGCCGGGGGTGCTTGGCAGAACGTCGGTCACCGTCACCCCATAGGCGTTGCCCTCACCGTTGTTCGTCACGGTGATGGTGAAGCCGATGTTGTCGCCAGCGCTGACGGAGGCGGCATCGGGGGTCTTGGTGATCCGGATATCGCCGCAGTTGACAGCGATGGTGCTGGTGGAGGAGTTGTTAGTCTTGTCGCTGTCCTTCTCGTAGGTCGTCGCGACGGTGGCAGTGTTGCTGATGGTGCCACAGTCGGCAGACGTCGTCGGGCGGCTGAGGGTGACGGTGCGTGTATCACCATTAGCCAGGTCGCCGAAGCTGCAGCTAAGCACCCCAGCAGTGATGCTGCACGAGCCGCCGTCCGCCCCACCGATGCTCCATGTCCCGCTCGGCAGAGTGTCACTGAGGGTGACGTTACGCGCTGTACCCGCGCCGATGTTGCTGACGACGATCGAGAAGCTGGCGGTATCGCCGGCGCTGATCGTGCCCGGGTTAGTTGTCTTGACAACCCTTACGTCCGCGCACTGGATGGTGATGGTGGCGGTGGAGCTGTTGTTGGAGGTGTTGGCCTCGTTGGAGGCGCTGACGGTGGCGGTGTTGCTGATGGTGCCACAGTCCGCCGCCGTGGTCGTCCGGCTCAAGGTGACGGTGCGGGTCGCACCTGGCGCCAGGTCGCCGAAGTCGCAGTTGAGCACGCCAGCAGTGATGCTGCACGAGCCGCCGTTCGCACCGCCGATGCTCCACGTCCCGCTCGGCAGGGTGTCGCTGAGGGTGACGTTCCTGGCGGTACCGGCGCCGATGTTGCTGACGAGGATCGAGAAGCTGGCAAGGTCACCGGCGCTGATCGGGCTGTTGGCCGCCGTCTTGGTGACCTTCAGATCGGGGCAGTTGACGGTGATGGTGGCGGTGGCGCTGTTGTTGGCGGTGTTGGTCTCGTTGGAGGCGGCGACGGTGACGGTGTTGCTCAGCGTCCCGCAGTCGGCGGCGTCGGTCTGTCCACTGACGTGGATGGGGATCGAGCCACCTGAAGCGAGTGAGGCGAAGCTGCAGCTGAGCGAGTTACCGGTGATGCTGCAGCCGGTGACGGTGGGGGAGATGGTCCAGGTCACGCCACTCGGCAAGGTGTCGTTGACGGTGACGTTGTAGGCGGTGCCGGCGCCGATGTTGCTGACGACGATGGTGAAGGCGGCGGTGTCGCCGGCGCTGATGGGGCTGTTGTCGGCGGTCTTGGACACCTTCACGTCGGAGCACTGGACGGTAATGGTGGCGGTGGAACTGTTGTTGGAGGTATCGGCCTCGTTGGAGGCGCTGACGGTGGCGGTGTTGGTGATGGTGCCACAATCCGCTGCCGTGGTGGTGCGGCTGAGGGTGACGGTGCGCGTCGCGTTTGGCGCGAGGTCGCCGAAGCTGCAGTTGAGCACGCCAGCGGTGATGCTGCACGAGCCGCCGTTCGCGCCGCCGATGCTCCACGTCCCGCTTGGCAGGGTGTCGTTGAGGGTGACGTTCCTGGCGGTACCCGCGCCGATGTTGCTAACCACGAGGTTGAAGCTGGCGGTGTCACCGGCGCTGATGGGGCTGTTGGCCGCCGTCTTGGCCACGGTCAGGTTGGGGCAGTTGACGGTGACCTTGGCAGGCGCGGAGGCGCTGCCGTCGTTGGCGGTCATCACCGTGGCGGTGTTGTCCACTTCGCCACAAGTGGCCGAGGTGGTGGGCGAGGTGATGTGAACGCTCACGGATGAATTGGGCGGCATGGTGCCGAAGTTGCAGGTGAGCACGCCGCTGGCGATGCTGCAGGCGTTGACGGGTGGAGTATAGCCGCCGCTGCCGGTGGGAGCGCCGACGGTCCAGCTGAGGCCGGCGTTGGTGGGCAGCGTGTCGGTGAGGGTGACGCCGGTGGCGTTACCCGCGCCACCGTTGGTGACGGTCAGCGTGAAGCCGATGTTGTCGCCGGCGCTGACCGTTCCGTTGTCAGGTGTCTTGGTGAGTTGGATTTGGGCGCAGTTGACGATGATCGACGCCGTGGAGGAGTTGTTGGCGGTGTTGGTCTCGTAGGTCGTCGCGACGGTGGCGGTGTTGCTGATGGTGCCACAGTCGGCAGACGTCGTCGGGCGGCTGAGGGTGACGGTGCGCGTCGCGCCAGGCGCCAGGTCGCCGAAACTGCAGTTGAGCACGCCAGCGGTGATGCTGCAGGCGCCGCCGTCCGCCCCGCCGATGGTCCACGTCCCGCTGGGCAGGGTGTCACTGAGGGTGACGCTCCTGGCGGTGCCGGCGCCGATGTTGCTAACCACGAGGTTGAAGCTGGCGGTGTCGCCGGCGCTGATGCTGCCCGGATTGGCGGTCTTGACGACCTTGACATCCGCGCAGTTGACGGTGATGTCGGCCGTCGAGCTGTTATCGCCCAGCGAGCCTATCGGCTCGTTGGAGGCGGCGACGGTGGCGGTGTTGCTCAGCGTCCCGCAGTTCGCCGCGCTCGTCTGTCCGCTGACATGGATTGGCACCGAGCCACCTGAAGCAAGCGAGGCGAAGCTGCAACTGAGGGTGTTGCCGGTGATGCTGCAGCCGGTGACGGTGGGGGAGATGGTCCAGGTCACGCCACTCGGCAAGGTGTCGTTGACGGTGACGTTGTAGGCGGTGCCCGTGCCGACGTTGCTGACGACGATGGTGAAGGCGGCGGTGTCGCCGGCGTTGATGGGGCTGTTGTCTGCGGTCTTGGTCACCATCACATTGGGACACTGGACGGTGATGGTGGCGGTGGAGCTGTTGTTGGCGGTGTTGGCCTCGTTGGAGGCGCTGACGGTGGCGGTGTTGGTGATGGTGCCACAATCCGCTGCCGTGGTGGTGCGGCTGAGGGTGACGGTGCGCGTCGCGTTTGGCGCCAGGTCGCCGAAGTCGCAGTTCAGCACGCCAGCAGTGATGCTGCACGAGCCGCCGTTCGCCCCACCGATGCTCCACGTCCCGCTCGGCAGCGTGTCACTGAGGGTGACGTTCCTGGCGGTGCCCGCGCCGATGTTGCTGACGAGGATCGAGAAGCTGGCAAGGTCACCGGCGCTGATCGGGCTGTTGGCCGCCGTCTTGGTGACCTTCAGATCGGGGCAGTTGACGGTGATGGTGGCGGTGGCGCTGTTGTTGGCGGTGTTGGTCTCGTTGGAGGCGCCGACGGTGACGGTGTTGCTCAGCGTCCCGCAGTCGGCGGCGTCGGTCTGTCCACTGACGTGGATGGGGATCGAGCCACCTGAAGCGAGCGAGGCGAAGCTGCAGCTGAGCGAGTTACCGGTGATGCTGCAGCCGGTGACGGTGGGGGAGATGGTCCAGGTCACGCCACTCGGCAAGGTGTCGTTGACGGTGACGTTGTAGGCGGTGCCGGCGCCGATGTTGCTGACGACGATGGTGAAGGCGGCGGTGTCGCCGGCGCTGATGGGGCTGTTGTCGGCGGTCTTGGACACCTTCACGTCGGAGCACTGGACGGTAATGGTGGCGGTGGAGCTGTTGTTGGAGGTATCGGCCTCGTTGGAGGCGCTGACGGTGGCGGTGTTGGTGATGGTGCCACAATCCGCTGCCGTGGTGGTGCGGCTGAGGGTGACGGTGCGCGTCGCGTTTGGCGCGAGGTCGCCGAAGCTGCAGTTGAGCACGCCAGCGGTGATGCTGCACGAGCCGCCGTTCGTGCCACCGATGCTCCACGTCCCACTCGGCAGGGTGTCGTTGAGGGTGACGTTCCTGGCGGTACCCGCGCCGATGTTGCTAACCACGAGGCTGAAGCTAGCGGTGTCACCGGCGTTGATGGGGCTGTTGGCCGCCGTCTTGGCCACGGTCAGGTTGGGGCAGTTGACGGTGACCTTGGCGGGCGCGGAGGCGCTGCCGTCGTTGGCGGTCATCACCGTGGCGGTGTTGTCCACTTCGCCACAAGTGGCCGAGGTGGTGGGCGAGGTGATATGGACGGTGTAGGAGGCACCGGGCGCTAGGGTGGCAGGGCCGCAGGTGAGTGTGCCGCTTGCAATGCTGCAGGTATTGCCGGCAATGCTTGCGTACGTGCCGCCGCTGATACTCCAAGCGAGGCCGGCGTTGGTGGGCAACGTGTCGGTGAGGGTGACGCCGGTGGCGTTACCCGCGCCACCGTTGGTGACGGTCAGCGTGAAGCCGATGTTGTCGCCGGCGCTGACCGTTCCGTTGTCAGGTGTCTTGGTGAGTTGGATTTGGGCGCAGTTGACGATGATCGACGCCATGGAGGAGTTGTTGGCGGTGTTGGTCTCGTAGGTCGTCGCGACGGTGGCGGTGTTGCTGATGGTGCCACAGTCGGCAGACGTCGTCGGGCGGCTGAGGGTGACGGTGCGCGTCGCGCCAGGCGCCAGGTCGCCGAAACTGCAGTTGAGCACGCCCGCGCTGATGCTGCACGAGCCGCCGTCCGCACCGCCGATGGTCCACGTTCCGCTCGGCAGGGTGTCGCTGAGGGTGACGCTCCTGGCGGTGCCGGCGCCGATGTTGCTAACCACGAGGTTGAAGCTGGCGGTGTCGCCGGCGCTGATGCTGCCCGGGTTGGCGGTCTTGACGACCTTGACATCCGCGCAGTTGACGGTGATGTCGGCCGTCGAGCTGTTATCGCCCAGCGAGCCTATCGGCTCGTTGGAGGCGGCGACGGTGGCGGTGTTGCTCAGCGTCCCGCAGTTCGCCACGCTCGTCTGTCCGCTCACCTTGATGGTGACGGAATCGCCGGAGGCCAGGTCGCCCAGGCTACAACTCAGCACCCCGGCGGTGATGCTACAGCCGCTAGCGGGCGCATTGATGGTCCAGGTCACGCCACTCGGCAAGGTGTCGTTGACGGTGACGTTGCGCGCCACACCCTGGCCCGGGTTACTGACGACGATGGTGAAGGCGGCGGTGTCGCCGGCGCTGATGGGGCTGTTGTCTGCGGTCTTGGTCACCGTCACATTGGGACACTGGACGGTGATGGTGGCGGTGGCGCTGTTGTTGGCAGTGTTGGCCTCGTTGGAGGCGCTGACGGTGGCGGTGTTGCTGATGGTGCCACAGTCCACCGCCGTCGTCGCGCGGCTCAAAGTGACGGTGCGTGTCGCGTTCGGCGCGAGGTCGCCGAAGCTACAGTTGAGCACCCCGGCGGTGATGCTGCACGAGCCGCCGTCCGCGCCACCGATGCTCCATGTCCCGCTGGGCAGGGTATCGCTGAGCGTGACGTTCCTGGCCGTGCCCAGGCCAATGTTCTGGACCACCAGATTGAAGCTGGCCGTGTCGCCGGCGTTGATGGGGCTATTGTTTGCCGACTTAGTCACGGTCACGTCGGGACAGAGGACAGTGATGGTCGCCGTCGAGCTATTGTTGGCGGTGTTGGCCTCGTTGGTAGCGCTGACGGTGGCGGTGTTGCTGATGGTGCCGCAGTCCGCGGCCGTCGTCGCGCGGCTCAAAGTGACGGTGCGTGTCGCATTTGGCGCGAGGTCGCCGAAGCTACAGTTGAGCACCCCGGCGGTGATGCTGCACGAGCCGCCATCCGCACCGCCGATGCTCCACGTCCCGGTGGGCAGGGTATCGCTGAGCGTGACGTTCTTCGCCGTGCCCAGGCCAATGTTCTGGACCACCAGATTGAAGCTGGCCGTGTCGCCGGCGTTGATGGGGCTATTGTTTGCCGACTTAGTCACGGTCACGTCGGGACAGAGGACAGTGATGGTCGCCGTCGAGCTATTGTTGGCGGTGTTGGCCTCGTTGGTAGCGCTGACGGTGGCGGTGTTGCTGATGGTGCCGCAGTCCGCGGCCGTCGTCGCGCGGCTCAACGTGACGGTGCGTGTCGCATTCGGCGCGAGGTCGCCGAAGCTACAGTTGAGCACGCCCGCGGTGATACTGCACGAGCCGCCGTCCGCACCGCCGATGCTCCACGTCCCGCTCGGCAGGGTGTCGTTCAAGGTGACGCTTCTGGCGGTGCCGGCGCCGATGTTGCTAACCACGAGGCTGAAGCTAGCGGTGTCACCGGCGTTGATCGGGCTGTTGGCCGCCGTCTTGGTCACCGTCAGGTCAGGACAGTTGACGACGAGCTTCGTGTCGGCGGAGGCGGATCCGTCGTTCGTCGTTGTCACGCTGGCGGTGTTGTCCACTTCGCCACAGGTGGCCGAGGTGGTCGGCGAGGTGATGTGAACACTGACCGACGAGCCGGCCGTCATGGTGCCGAAGTTGCAGGTGAGCACGCCGCCGGAAGTGCTACAGGCGTTAGCGGGCGGAGTGTAGCCGCCGCTGCCCGTGGGAGTGCCGATCGTCCAACTCAGGCCAGGGTTGGTCGGCAGCGTGTCGGTGAGGGTGACGCCAGTCGCATCGCCGGCGCCGCTGTTGGTGACGGTGATGGTGAAGCCGATGTTGTCGCCCGCGCTGACCGACGACGCATCAGGCGTCTTGGTGATCTGGATGGAGCCGCAGTTGACGTTAATCGACGCGCTGGACGAGTTGTTGGCGGTATTGGTTTCGTAGGTCGTCGCGACGGTGGCGGTGTTTTTCAACGCGCCGCAATCCGCGCCAGTGGTGGTGCGGCTAAGAGTAATAGTGCGCGTCGCGCCAGGCGCCAGGTCGCCGAAGCTGCAACTGAGCGTGCCGCTGACGGTCGACACACCGCCATTACACGAGCTCGCGTTCGTGCCGCTGATGGTCCAAGTTCCGCTCGGCAGGGTATCGCTGAGAGTGACGTTACGCGCAGTGCCGGCGCCGATGTTGCTAATCACGAGGCTAAAGCTCGCGGTGCTGCCGGCGCTGATGCTGCTCGGGTTGGCGGTCTTGACGACCTTCACGTCCGCGCAGTTGACGGTGATGCTGGCGCTGGAGCTGTTGTCGCTCAGTGAGCCCGTCGGCTCGTTGGTGGCGCTGACGGTGGCGGTGTTGCTGATAGTGCCGCAATCCGCCGCCGTCGTCGTCCGACTGAGGGTGATCGTCTTGGTCGTGTTGGCGAGCATGTCGCCGAAGCTGCAGCTAAGTACCCCGGCGGCGATGCTGCAGGAGCCCGCGTTTGCTCCACCGATGGTCCAGGTCCCGCTGGGGAGCGTGTCACTCAGGGTGACACTCCTGGCTGTGCCCGGCCCACTACTCGTGACAGTAATATTAAAGGTGGCCGTGTCGCCCGCGTTGATGGGGCTGCTCGCCGCCGTCTTGAGTACTGAGACGTTCGGACATTGGACGTTGACAGATGCTTGAGCGCCACCCGACCCACCGTTGGTGGAAGTAAAAGTGGCGGTGTTGTTATAGATGCCGCACGAACTGGGCGTCGTCGACGAGACGACATGGATACTCTTTGAGGCGCCTGGCGCAAGCGTGGCGAAGCTGCAGCTCAGCACTCCGCTTGTAATGCTACAACCAGATACCGCCGGGTTGATGCTCCAGCTAATGCCTGTGCCTGTCGGCAGGGTATCGCTGACGGCGACGTTGAAAGCATTGCCAGTACCGTTGTTCGCGACGTTGATGGTGAAGCCGATTTGATCGCCGGCGCTTACCGGCGTGTTGTCGACGGTCTTGGTGATCGCGAGGGTTGGGCTCGCTGTGTTGGTGTAAGTACAGGTGACCGTGTCACCCGCCTTGAGGTTGATGGTGGCGGTTTGACCGCTGGTAGTGGTCGTGCTGGTCCCGCCACTCTGTGTCGAGCAGGTCAGGTTTGTGAAGTTCCAGCCACTGGGCAGCGTCAGCTCGTTGAGGGTGTAGGTGCCCTGGTACAGCGCCAGGCCACCAGTCGTGTTGCTGTCCCACGTGCCAGCGTTGGTCAGGCTGAAGTTGGTGTTGACGGCGGGCGCTGGGCCGCCACTCAGGTTGTAGTCGAAGCTGGTGTTGGAAGGATCGGGGTTGGGGTTGGTCGTCTTCTTGACGACGATCTTCCCCGGAACCCTCACCGGAATGCCCGGTAGATTGCCGCACGAGCACTTCGACTTCGTGTCAGGCAATGGCAGGTTCGGCGGGGTTGTCGTCAAGTTGCACGTCGAGGCCGCGTTGTTCCCCCAGCTTGTGCAGAAGCTGGGCTGAACAAAACCGTTCGAGTCAGGGTTCACGCACGCAACCCGGATGTTCTGGAACGCGGCGTACACCCCGGTGCCCTTCTTCACGTCGCCGCAGGAGTTACTGTTGGTGTTCTGGTACGGACCTACCGGGGGCGGGGAGAACGTTGTGGGCGTGGCGGGCAGGACACCCACCGTACAATCGGCTGCGGTGTCCGTCTTGGCATTGCCGCCGGCCGAGTTGATCCACAGACCGTAGTCGTAGCGGTCACTGGCCGTCGCCTCGAAGTGAGCGACGAACGACACAATGGCGTAGTCGCCGACGAAGTTGCAGCCTTTGACGATGACAGGCGTGCCGGCGACTGACAACTGGTTGTCATTGGCCGTGCAGTTGTTGTCGTCGTTGGAGGCCTTGTCCAGGCAGGACTGCCCATTCGTTGGATAGTATAGGACATCCCCGCCCGTCAGGGGCAGGTAGCACTTGTCGCTGGCGTTTGTGGGCGTGCAGTCGGCGTCCGAGGTACAGAAAAGCGTGTTCTGAATGGCGCAGCGGCCCGGTGATGTCGCCGACGGTAATTTCGCGCTAGTATTTAACGTGCCGATGCCCTGTGATGCCAGCAGCGCTTGCAGCTCAGGTGACTCAGGCACCGAGGGCATGACATTCTGCAGCGCTGCTTCGACGGGCTTGACCGTCGGTGCCTGGATGGGGTGCGCGTCCATCAGCGCCTGGACTTGTTCCAGTCGGGGCAAGTCGGGCGCGGGCGCCGCGGCAGAGGGCTGCGTGGCGACTGGTCGGATGCCCTGGGCTTTCAGAATCGCCTGGAGCTCGATGAGCGCGCCCCCGGCTTCTGCGACGACAGGGCCAGATTCTGGTGGGCCGGCATATGCCGTCCCACTACCAAAGAACACGCCGGACGTGATGCTGAAGCTCAACGCCACGACCAGGACTGCCATAACAGCAACTGTTAGGGCAACGATCCTGATATGCCGCATGACTAACCTCCCCTTTTAGCGGGGCACAGCATCGGGGCTGACAGGCTCTAATAAGTGCGCGATGAAGGATGGGGTAGATAGGAATGAAGGGGTGTTGGATAGTGGCGCGATGCGTGTCAGCCGCAGGCTATGCTCCGCGTCTTCCCCGCTGGCGGCCTCTCAGTTCCGCCGTCGGGCTAGATGAACTGCGCGGAAAGCATACGCTTCTCCCAAAGCGTCTGCGGCCCTCCTGGTACTCTGTGCTGCTCGGTGAGTCGCTTGCGAACGGCCTCTCATCTCCGCTGCCGAGCAAGCGGGCAATCACCCGAGCCTGATGCCTCCTTTCTATTCCAGGCAGGAATGAAGGCTGCCCAATTCGAGACTCGAACACAATGGCACTAGCTGGAGCATACTCCCATCTGTGATAGGAGTCAAGGTTTGCGGCAGAGCCTGCTACACAATGAACCTACATACAAGAACGCAAGACATCACTGTAAGATACTGCTCTCATAGTCACTTCTTGGTTAGCATTTTTAGGTGACTCTCAAATTTCAAGCAGAGAGTTGTTGCATGCTTATTACCTCGCAGCCGCACGAGGGCCAGTGCGCCATAACGTGCTTCTAGGTCATGGGGCGGTGGGCGCGAATCGGGGGCGTTGCGACGGCGATCGCCAAAGAATGTAATGCTGACCTTTAGTGGAGAGAGGGGGATTATGGCGAGAAGTGGGCGGTGCGGGCCGAGTCTATCAAGAATTGGCTCCAGACGGGCAGAGAGCAGAGAGGGGGCACGCTTGCGCGTACCCCCTCTCGAACGTAGTCGGTTGTGCTCCCCTGCGGTCTGATCTCTCGATCAGGGCAGCGGTAGCGGGCCGGGTGGGTAGATGCCGGCGGTCGCCGAGACCATGTACTTCTGGCCGTCGATGGTCGCCGCGATACCTGGGATCACCACCACGGCGTTGTTGTCGGTGAACTTCAACTCATACAGCAAGCATGGGTTCACATTGCTGAACTGGAAGTAGCCCTCCGTGTTGGTCGTCGCGGTCTGCAGGTACGTGCCAGGCTGGTTGGCCGGCGTCGGGGCCAGCCAGAGCTGGAGCTGCACACCCGCGGCCGGGTTCTGCGGCGCGCCAGACCAGATGCCGTTGTTGTTGGTGACGCCGGTCGGTGTCCGACCCAGGAACTCGTAGCCCTCGATGACGCCGTTAGGCGGTGTGATCGAGACAGTGTAGGGCACGGGCGTGGTGTCGCTCTGGCACGGCACGAGGACGACCGTGTTGATGGCGGGGACACGGGCCGTGTACCCCTGGCCGGTGTACGTGACGTAGCTCTCGCCCTGGTTAGCGACCGTGATGTGGTAGGGTCGGCCGGTGACAACGGAAGGCACAGTGACCACACCGTTGGCATTGGGTATACCCTGGAAGGCGAGTGAGCCGGTGGCGTCGTCTATAACCGTGACCACGGCACTGTTGTACAGCGGGGCGCAGATTGTAATGATGAGTGGAGCCGTGGCGCAAGAGGTCGGTACGCCCGGACACTGCGGCGTGTAGCCCTCGAAGTCGAAGCCGGGCGGCATCGGGAAGCCCTCGCTGGCCGTCGCCACGTCGCCGGTAAGACCGGGGCCGCTGGTGGAGGGGATGATGCGCTCGACCTTGACCGCGGCCAGACCGACGGCATTGCGCAGCAGGATCGGGAGCTGCGGGTTCTGCGGCCCAAAGATGGGCACACCCGTTATCACATCATGCTCCCAGTAGACGGCGGAGATGACGGCGCTGCCGACGAAGCCGGGACGGATCCAGTCCCAGTTGTCGAGGTTGACATACTCGACCTGCTTCTCGTTGAGCTTCTCGCAGACGTAGTCCAGCAAGCCGTTCTGGTCGTAGATATAGACCACGAAGTCTGTGAAGCCGGGCTTGGGGACGACGTTCTGGATGGCCAGGTCGGTGACGAGATTGTAGCTGTTGCCGCGCTGCATGAGCGACGGGATGCCGATGAGCGCCACGCCACTTTCGAGGCCGCTGGCGTCGCCGGCGCCGGTTTGCCAGATGTATGCCTGTTCCTGGGGGAACAGGTTGTAGGCCGCTGCCTGGGTCACCTTCGTCGGGCTGCTGTAGTTCAGCAGCTCGGCGACCGCCGTGATCGGCACAGCATTGACCTCCGGCGCGCCGGGCGACTCCCATGCCTGGCTCTCGACGCGCACCGCGCCGACGTAGTTGCCCGGCAGGTTGTTCACCAATGCCAGCGGGAAGCTAGTCTCGCCGCGCGGGCAGATCCAGTCCACGAGGGTGGTGATGATGTCACCGCTCTGGTCCATGAAGTAGACCTTCACCTTGGCAGCGGTGATGCCACTCATGTTCTGGACGTGGATGCTGGTGCCCCAGCCGTTGGTCTCGCGGTAGATGAGCGGGCCATAGGCGACCTGCGATCCGCCACCCTGGTCGAGACACTGGCCGTTGAAGATGAAGCATAGCGCGGCCGGTGTGCTGGTGTAGCTCATCAGGACGTCCTGGGCGATCTGGTCGACGATGATGCCCAGGGGCTGCGAGGCGCGGATCCAGACGCTGCCGGTGAAGCCGGGCGGGGCGCAGCCGGAGACGTTGAACTGGGCGGTGTAGCCGGGCGAGAGCTGCGCGACAGAGCAGATCTGGGAGCGCAGGCAATCATCCTGGGCCTTGAACCACAGCTCGACGCTGGTGCACTCGCTGCCGCTGTTCTGGATGTACAGCCAGGAGTTCCAGCCGTTGAAGCCCGAGTAGACGGTCGGGGCGTAGTAGGCGAAGCCGCCGAAGAGCGGGTCGTAGCGGCCATCGCCCTTAGCGCTGACAGCGCTGTAGCTGGAGGCCATGGTCAGGGTCGGGTTGGTGTTGCCCGGCATGCGCCGTACCACCTCGACACCGATAGGCTCGCCGTAGAACGGGTTCCAGTCGAAGGGGAACTGGCCGGGGAGCGGGTTGACGCTGGGCCAGCCCTCGGGCCAGCTGAGCTTGTTGAGCGTGTTGGTCCAGTCCTCGCAGCGCCAGTAGGGGTTGCCGGCACCGGGGAATGGGTTGTAGCTGATAGCGATGGCGCTCTTGGCGGTTGCCGGGAGCTGCGAGGCATTCCAGACCCAGGAGGTGCCCGGCTTGAGGAGGCCGGAGCACTCGATCTTGAAGGGGTTCTGAGCCTGGGGTTGGCAGAAGCCGGAGTTCTCGGCGAAGAGGAGGAGGGCGACCTTGGTCCAGGTGGAGCCGAGGTTCTGGGTCTCGATGACCCAATCGACTCCGGACTTCGTGTTGCCGAGGTAGCCGAGGACAGGCACTTGGTAGTACGTGCTGCCACTCTTGATGAGGGACGGGTGCTCCGGTGCTTCCGTGGCGGTGATCGTGGCCTGGTCTGGGTCCGATACAACTGGCTTGCCGTTGTACTGCGCCGAGCCGGTCGCTGTGTTGGTGACGTAACCGTTGGCGATGTCCGCCGCCGTTATCGTATACGTGGCCGAGCAGGTGACCGAGTCGCCAGGCGTCAAGGGGTCCGGCGTGCTCGGACAAGAGACGCTGTTCGGGGGCGTGATACGGTCGTCCGTCACTGTGTAGGGCGGGTGAAGGTCGGCCAGACCGGAATTGGTCAGCGTGTACGAATACGTAATCTGCTGTCCAACCTGGGAGTACGTCGTCGGGTCCGCCGTCTTGTCCAGCGTCAGCTTCGTAATCGGAGTCGGCGTGCTGGTTGGCGTGTTGGTTGGCGTATTCGTCGGCGTGCTGGTAGGCGTGCTGGTAGGCGTGTTGGTTGGCGTATCCGTCGGCGTGCTGGTCGGCGTATTGGTTGGCGTATCCGTCGGCGTGCTGGTAGGTGTACTGGTAGGCGTGTTGGTTGGCGTATCCGTCGGCGTGCTGGTAGGCGTATTGGTTGGCGTATCCGTCGGCGTGCTGGTAGGTGTACTGGTCGGTGTATCCGTCGGCGTGCTTGTCGATGTGCTGGTGGGTGTGCTTGTCGACGTGCTGGTGGGCGTGCTGGTTGACGTGCTGGTGGGCGTGCTGGTGGGCGTGCTTGTCGACGTCCTTGTGGGTGTGCTTGTCGACGTGCTGGTGGGCGTGCTGGTTGACGTCGGCGTTCGCGTGACGGTCGCAGTTGACGTCGGCGTCGGGGTAGCCGCTGGCAGCGGAATGTCGATGCCCATGATTGTTCCGCAGCTGCATTTCGCCTTCGTGCCGGGCAGCGGCAACACAGGCGGGCTCGACGTCAGGTTGCAGCTCGCGTTGTCGCCCGAGTTCTCCGTCCAGCTTGTGCAGTAGCTTACCACGGCATGTCCGGTGCCGTCATCCACGCACTTGACCTGGATGTTCTGGAACGCGGCATTCACATTGCTGCTGCTATTGACGTCGCCGCAGCTGTTGCTGTTGTTGCTGGTGTATGGGTTGTTGGGGCTGGGCGAGAAGGTTGTGGGGGCGGAGGGCAGATCGGCAACGGTACAGCTGTTGCCGGTGTCGGTCTTCGCGTCACCGCCGTTCGAGTTGATCCAAAGGCCGTAGTCGTAGCGACTGGTCGCCGTTGCGCCGAACGTCGCGACGAACGACACAATCGCCGTGTCGCCCACGAAGTCGCAGCCATGGACGATGATCGGGGTGCCGACCACGCCAACGCTGTTGTCGTTGGCGGTACAGTTGTTGTCCTGTCCCGAGGCGTTGTCCAGACACTTCTGCCCGGTCAGGACATCGCCTCCCGTCAGGGGCAGGTAGCACTTGTCGCTGGCGTTTGTTGGCGTGCAATCCGCGTCGGAGGTGCAGAACAGTGTGCTCTGGATGGCACAACGGCCGGGCGAGGTCGCCGAGGGCGAATGGATGCTGTCCGGCGTGATGCCCTGCGCTGCCAAGAGCGCCTGGACCGCTGGCGCAACCAGCGGCTCGAGCGTCGGCGGGCGGAGGGCGCCCATGAGCGGCTTGACCGCAGGCGCCTGGATCGGGTTGGCCTGCATCAGGGCCTGGATCGCTTCCAAGCCGGGTCCATTCGGGGCTGTGGTCTGAGCAGAGGGTTGCGCCGAGGGCTTGATGCCCTGCGAGTGTAGCAGGGTGCTGAGCTGAGGAACGGGGCCGTCCGCCGCTGCCGCGCCCGCTGCTTCGGGCGTGGATGGCGGATCGGCGTAGGCGGTGCCGTTGCCGAACATGAGTCCGGACGGCAAGCTGAAGCCGATGGCCAGGGTCAGTATCGCCGACAAGGCGACCGCCCAGAGCCACATCTTTCTGTGCCGCATGACTAACCTCCCCTTTTGAGCGGGGCACAGCATTGGGGCTGACAGGCTCTAACAGGCGCGCAATAAGAATGGGGTAGATAGGAATGAAGGGGCGTTGGATAGCGGCGCGATGCGTGTCAGCCGCAGGCTATGCTCCGCGTATTCCCCGCTGGCGGCCTCTCAGTTCCGCCGTCGGGCTAGATGAACTGTGTGGAAGGCAGACGCTTCTCCCAAAGCGTCTGCAGCCCTCCTGGTACTATGTGCTGCTCGGTGAGTCGCTCGCCAACGGCCTCTCATTTCCGCGGCCGAGCAATCGGGCAATCCCCCGAGCCTGATACCTCCTTTCTATGGCTTAACTGCAAGCGCGTCCTGTGCGAAAGCGTTACATCTCGGCATTTGCCGGGCAATACCGTGCCAGGATGCGAAGCAAAGACCTCAACAAATGTGAAATTTATGCTAGGGTTCAATACAAAACGCAGAAGTATCGCGAAAGATACTACTTCTTGCACCTTTTTTGTTAGTACCTTGTGACATGGAGGTTCTGTCGGACTGTCGTAGTTGTGATGGCTAGTCGTAAGCGGGTGGAGGTTACAACTTGGTGACGCGAACGCGCTTCTAGCGCGCGGCGCGGGGGTCCAGGGCGTCGCGGATGCCGTCGCCGAAGAATGTGATGCCGATCATCAGCAGAGAGAGGAAGATCGTAGGGAGCAGCGCCATGTGCCAGTACGCCTGGATGTACTGCCACGATACGCCGACCATCTTGCCGAGACTGGGCATGTTCTCACTCAGACCGTAGCCCAGGAAGCTCAGCGTCGACTCGGCGAGGATGATGGCAGGCAGGCTCAGGCTGATGGCGATAATTACGGGGTTGAGGATGTTGGGCAGCACGTGCTTCCACGCGATGCCGGCGGTGGACACGCCGACCGCTTTGGCCGCTTCGACGTACTCTTTCTCGCGCGTCTGGAGCACCTGGCCGCGCACGAGACGCGCCAGCTCGACCCACGCCAGAAATCCGATGGCGCAGATCAGAATCGGGACTGAGTTGCCGAGAACGATGATGAAGAGGATGCTGAATAGGAGGACGGGGATCGCCGTGAAGATTTCGATGGTGCGGTTGACTGCGAAGTCCACGCGGCCGCCGAACCAGCCCGCCGAAAAGCCCAGGATGAGCGCGATAGCCACGACGAGAAGCTGCACGGCGACGGCGATGATGAGGCTTGTGCGCGTGCCGTAGGCCAGCAGGCCAACCATATCCCGACCGGCGATGTCGGTGCCGAGGGGGTGGCCGGCGGCTTCGAACGGCATCTTGTTCGCTTCCAGGATATTCGTGGACGGGAATGGGATGAAGAGCGTCAGCCCGAAGGCGAACAGCAGCATGAACCCAACGATGATAGCACCGGCGACGCCGGCCTTGTTCTGCCAGAAGCGCATCAGGGCGCGGGAACGGTGAGAGCGGACCTTGGGCCGCTCGGTGACGGTGATCGTCTGCGTCTTGCTGGCAACCATGAGTTAGCCCTTGTGTACGCGGATGCGCGGATCGACCAATGTGTAGATCAGGTCGGCGATGAGGAAGAAGGTCCCCCACAGGACGGCGACAATGAGGACGGTCGCCATGACCATCGGATAGTCGCGCGTGCCGACGGCGTCGATGAAATACTTGCCGATGCCGTTGATGCGGAAGGCCCGCTCGAGGATGGCCGAGCCGGTGAGCGCGTTGGGAATCAGCGCCGCCAGGATAGTAACGAGCGGGATGAGGGCGTTGCGGAAGGTGTGCTGCATCAGCACGGTGCTGCCCGACAATCCCTTCGCGCGCGCCGTGCGGACGTGGTCCTGGGTGAGCGTCTCCAGCACGCCGTTGCGAGTGTAGCGCATGACGATGCCAAAGGGCAGCAGGCCGAAGATGATGACCGGCATGACCAGGGTGCGTGGCTCATCCTTGGGGAGCCAACCGCCGGTCGGGAGCCAATGCAGCAGAACGGAAAAGATGAAGACGCCGAACACCGCCAGGGCAAAGTTAGGCACGGTGGTACCGACGACGGAAAAGAAGCGAAACACGTAGTCCACGACGCTGTTTCGGCGCGTGGCCGCTGTCAGGCCAAAGTAGATGCCAAGGGGTATGCTCCAGGCCAGCGCGAGGACGCCGAGGAGCAGGCTCGTTCCCCATTGCTCGCGGAAGATGTCGATAATGGGCTTGCCCTCGGCCTGGTAGGAGGTGCCGAAATCGCCATGGGCGGCGTTCCAGACGTAGCTGGCCCACACGACGTAGAACGGCTTGTCGAGGTTGTACTTCGCGCGGATGTTCGCCAGGGCCGTCGCAGACAGCGGCTGCTTGCTCTCGTCGAACGGGCCGCCGGGCAGTCGGTAGAGCATGGCGAAAGTGATGAAGGAGACGACGAGGGTCACACCGATGAGACCCAGAACGCGCATGAACACGTAGCCTAGCATAGGTTAGACTCCTGGCGGTCTGTTCGATCGTCAGGCCGTAGAGACGCGCCATGGCGCGTCTCTACGGCACTTCGGGTCAAAGCAATCTCACTTCGGCGGGTTGGGCCGCGACTGCACGACGTCCTTGGTGACGTACGTGTCGATCGAGGCCGGCGAGAACGTCCCCCAACCAGGGAAGCCGATGCCGCGCGAGGTGTTTACCTTGCCGGGCTTGAACGTCGTACCACTAACCCACGGCCGCCATGTCCATACGTCGAACTGCTGGAGGGCGAACACGGCCGGTGCTTCCTGGACCAGCAGCTTCTCGGCGTCCTTGTAGAGCTGGTCGCGCTTGGCCTTGTCCTGCTCCGGCCCGGCCTGGTCGAGCAGGGTCTGGTACTGCTGGTTGTTCCAGTTGTGGCGCCCGTTCGGCTTGAACACGCTGAGCATGTTCGACTGGTCCAGGTAGTCCATGCCGTAAGACACGAAGCCGAACTGGATGTTGGTCGGCTTGGCGTTCAGATCGTTCATGAACACCTTCGGCTCGACGCGCTTGACCTCGACATCCACGCCGAGCTGCTTCTTGATCTCGTCGGCGTAGACCTGAGCCATCGCCACCAGCGCCTCTTCGATCGGGTTGCCGACGCGCACCTGGAGGGTGAGCTTGTCAGTGATCTTGACGCCCGACTCGGCGTAGAGCTTCTTCGCCAGCTCGGGGTCATACTTCTGGAAGTCCTTGAGGGCGTCCATGTTCGAGCCGGGGAAACCGGGCGCCAGGAACGACGAAGCTGGCTGCGCCGCGGGCGGTGGCAGCAGGGTCTTCATGATGGTGTCGCGGTCGAACAGGTGGGCAAACGCCTGGCGAACCTTGATGTTGTCGAACGGCGGCTTGGAGTTGTCGAAGAAGAAATAGTGGACGCGGAAGTCGCCCACGTCCGGCGAGGCGTCCTTGGAGAGCTGCGGGTCGCTGGTGATGACCTTGACGTCGGCGGCGCTGCCGGCGCGGGCGCGGTCCACTTCGCCAGCCTGGTAGGCTTGCAGTTCGTTCTTCGGCTTGATGAAGATAACCTTGTTGAGGTAGGGCTTCAGGTCGTCGGGCGCCTTCGGGTTAGCCTCGACCACCACGCGCTCGTCGCTCCACTCCTTCAAGATCCACGGGCCGGCCGACACCGACGTCGCCGGGTCCGAGTTGTAGGTAGGGCCCTTGGCGGCGAGTGCTTTCGCCTGAAGCGTCGGGGTGTAGAGCATCAGCATCGGGAAGTAGGGAATGACCTTCGTCGTCTCGAACACCAGCTCCTTCGGGTTCGCGCCGACTTTGACGCCGATATCCTCGAGCTTGGCCTTGCCTGCCTCGGCTTCGGCGAAGTTCTTGATGTTGGCTTCCTCGAAGAACCAGCCGAAGTCATAGCCGGTCTTCGGGTCCGCGATGTGCCGGAAGCTGGCGACCCAGTCGTCGGCGGTCACCGGCGTGCCGTCGGACCAGTTCAGGTCGTCGCGAATCTGGAACGTCCAGGTCTTGCCATCGGCCGATGCCTTCCACGACTTGGCAGCGCCCGGGATGACCTCGAAGTCCTTGTTGAGGCGGACCAGCGGCATCGAGAATAGGTCGTTGCCGAGGCCGCGGTTGTAGACGCTCGCCATGATGTCCATGAAGCGGGCGCCTGCCGACTGCGCCTGAGCGTCGTTCGTCAGGACGAGAACCTGCTGCTCGGACGGGGCGGCATCGTCGGGAAGCTTCTTGCCGACGACGTTGACGTTGCCACCGGCCGCGGGCGCGGCGGCCTTGGCGGCTTCAGTTGGTTTTGCGGCGGCGGCTGGCTGGGCGGCGGCCGGCGCGGCGGCGGTCGGCTGGGCCGGCGCGGACTGAGCGGGAGCATTGGCGGCGGGCGGGTTCGCTGCTGGAGCCTGGGGAGCGGGCGGCTGCTGCTGGGCTGTGCAGCCGGCGATCACCGCGAGGGCGAGGATCGCTAGGATGGCGACAATGATGCGAGCGTGGCTCTTCAACGGGTCCTCCTGGTTTACTTCCGGTGGTGGGCTAGAGCCGCGGGCGCCGTGCGCGCGACCCGTGATAAGCGGGGGATTTTAGCGTAACACGGCTCAATTGTCAACCGTACCTTTGTGGAACACGTCAAATTCATGCCGCAGCATCTCGTCAGGCAGAGTCGCCGGCTCACGCATCGTCGCCGACGCCATCACACCCGCCTGCACCAGTGTCTCCTTCGCCGTCCAGATGGAGAGGTCGATGGATTGCATGGACCAGGCGATGAACGGAACAGCGGCGTTAAACGTCGCGTAGGCTGCGGCGTGGTCGCCACTCACGAAGAGATCGTAGACGCGCGCCAGCGGCGGGCCGAAGTTCGCCGCCGGCATGCAACCCGCGGCGCCGCGCAGCAGGCCGTCCCAAAAACTCAGTCCGCCCCACCCTGCGAAGACATCCATGCCGCCGCCGGTCAGCGCCAGAATCTCGCTCGTCTTGCCGCCGGCCGGCGTACCCTCGATCTTGACGCTGCTCACGTTCGGATGCTCGCTGTGGATACGGGCAAGCAGGCCCGATGGCAGGGTGACACCGGTGAGCTGGGGAGCGTCCTGAATCATGACTGGAATCGAGACGGCATCGGCGATGCGGCCATAGTAGCGCAGGAGATTGTCGGCATCCGGCTTGATGAAATGCGGCGGCAGAACCATCAGGGCATCAGCGCCCAACGCTGACGCCCGTTTCGCGCGCTCAACCGCGACGTCCGTCCCGCTGCCATCGGCGCTCGCGACGACCGGCACCCGGCCGCGTGCTTCCTCGACAACCAGCGCCACGACGCACTCGCGCTCCGCGTCGCTCAGCTTGTAGCCTTCGCTGGCAATGGCCGGTGTCGCCAGGCCGTGGACGCCACCGGCGATCAGCCACTCGACCTCGGCTTTCAGGCTCGTCTCGTCAATGCTACCGTCGGCGTGGAACGGCGTCGCGACGATGGGAATGCAGCCGCGCAGTCGAGCAGGCTCAGACATAGAAGCCCTCCCGCGGCGTCGTGACGCCAGGATGCGCCTCCATCGCCTCCTCGACCAGGTCGACGCCCAGGCCGGGCCGGTCGGACAGGTGGAAATAGCCGCCGTCGGCGGGGATGGGATGGTCGATAACCTCGTCGCGCCACGGCACGTCGTTGAACATGAACTCCTGGCGGAAGAAGTTGGGGATGGCGGCGCAAACGTGGGCGCTGGCGATGGTAGACAGCGGCCCGTTCGGGTTGTGGGGCGCGACGGGGATGTTGTAGATTTCGGCGAGGGTCGCCATGCGCTTCATCTCGCTCGGTCCGCCGCAGCGCGTGATGTCCGGCATGACGAAGTCCACGATCTGCTTCTCAAGAAGGGCGCGAATACCGAAGCGCGTATAGTGGCGCTCGCCGACGCAGATGGGGACATTCACACGCGAGCGCAGCCCGGCCAGTACCTCGACGTTCTCCGGGCCAGCCGGTTCCTCGTACCACATCAGGCCATAGGGAGCGAGGCGTTCAGCCATGCGCACCGCCGTCGGGCCGTTGAGCATGGCGTGGGTCTCGATGGCGATCTCGACGTTCGTGCCAACCGCCTCCCGCACCGCTGCGGTCAGGCTCTCGGCGTGATCCATCTGGGCCGGCGTCAGCCCCAGGTTCGTCGAGAGGTGGTCGCCGTACAGGTAATTCGTGTGGGCGAAGGGGTCGAACTTGAGGCCGCTGAAGCCCGCAGCGACGACGGCCTTCGCCTGCCGGGCGTAGTCGTCCGCCGTGAAATCGCCGCCCGTGAACCAGTAATTTGCGTACAGCAGAATATCTTTACGGAAGGCGCCGCCGAGGAGCTGGTAGGCGGGGACGCCGAGGCGCTTCGCGTTCAGGTCGAGCAGCGCCATGTCCACGCCGGAGATGGCGCACAGGGCGGCGCCGGCCGGTCCGATCCAGTTCAGGTCGCGATACAGCTTCGTCCAGATGAAGTCGATGCGCGTGGGGTCGAGGCCGATGATGCGCTCCCCGACGTGGCGCGCGGCGTGATAGACAATGGGGCTGCCCGGCCAGTTGGTTGCTTCGCCCACGCCGGTCAGCCCCTCATCGGTGTATATCTTGAGCAGCGTCCAGTTGTACTTGACGCCTTCGACAAGCCAGACTTTGACATCGGTGATCCGCATCCTCGCGCTCTCCTCTTTGTAGGCTGAAAAGTGAGCGCAAGCGTATCATGGGAGAGGTGCGCTGTCAACGATGATGATGGTAGTATCGTCATCGTCGGAGACCGTCATTCGAATAGCGATAGATGCTCCTTGAGTTCAGGAGGTAGGCCAATTAGCCACAGCCCCGCAAGTGTATCATCAGCGCCAACATCGACAATACACTGTTCTGCAACTCTGACATGGCGCATCGGAGGTGAGGGGTTCGGCGTTGACTGAGCATAGCCCACCAACTTGTCACTACTGATCCAGAAGAATGGCTTCGGATTATCAACATCATCGCTGACAACGAGCACACGACCTGAACAGGTGCTGCTCGGCGGCACTAACTCCATATCGATACACCACTTCTGTCTCTTGAACCATATCTCGAAAGCGCCTATGCTCCCATCGTCATAGAGGTCTGTGACGATGGGGTAGAGACCGGCTATACTCGCACGCGGGCGTGTCCGTCGCTCGCCGATAAGGTACACGGGCAATATGCCATACTCCAGCACGCCCGTGTCGTACTTGATAGAATAGAGCACGTCGGTTGGCACCACTTCTACCTTTATCGGCACAGCAATTGACCTCAAGTGGTGGGTGTCGCCAAGAGCGGGCGGGAACGCTGCCAGCGCCGAGGGCCTGAGGCGTCATTCCGAGCAGGCCCGCAGTCTGACGAAGCGACCTCGCGGCGAGCGACGCGGACGCTATGCAGGCCTGTATGGTCGCTTGCCCGCGCGGGAGATTACTTCGCTGCGCTGCTCAGAACACAGACTAAAGCGTCATTGCGAGGAGCGCGTCAGCGCGACGAAGCAATCTCCCGGCGGGTGAAACGCCTGCTCTCGCCACATAGACTGTCTCATGCGTCAGCGGGAGATTGCTTCGCTCCGCTCGCAATGACAGGATGGGCTATTCTTGTGTCGGCGCATGCCGTCACACGACATGGCCTTCTCGCAATGACGGCCGTTCATCCACGATTGGTGTAAGGTGGGGGGAAGAGTAGCATGGGACCCGTCTGGTGTCAACGAACCTACGATTGCTTCTCCTGCACCCTCTCGGCGACGTTCTGCTGAACCTGCGTCTCCTGCTGCGCGGTGACGACCTCGGCGGCGGCCGCGTCCTCGACGCGCAGGTAGTACGGGCCGGGCAGGCGGCGCGGGAAAAGATGCCGGCTCATGGGCAGGAAGCGCTTGGCCTTGTTATCGTAGAGATGCTGCGTGATGGAGATATGCAGCTCGTAGATGCGGATGACGTTGAAAGAGTTCTTGCCACGCTCGCGCTGTTTGCCGCGAGCTGACGTGGTCGTCCCGGATTGGACGATGATGATACCCCGCCGCGAGGTGGGGTAGAAGTCGAGCGTGTTGCCGATATACGACACGTGCATGTGGCCGGACAGGATAAGCTCGACGTCGCATTCCTCCATGACCTCGATCGCGTGCTTGGCGTCGGAGATGACGCTCTGCGAGCCGAAGCCCGGCGGCGGCGTGAAGTGGTGGTGGGCGGTGACGACGCGGCACACGTTGGGCGGCAGGGGTTTGAGACGCTCGCGCACGACGTCCAATTCGACCTCGCCGAGCTTGCCGCCCTTAACGGTGAAACTGCGCGTCGAGTTGAGGCCGAGCACAGCCAGATCGTCCTTATAGAAGAAGGGGTTAGGGTCAGGCTCGATATAGTGGCGGAACTTCTCCATGGGGCAGAAGAAACGGTCGATGGGATTTCGGAAAGGAACATCGTGATTGCCGGGGATGACGATGAGCGGCTGGCGGAAGCCATCCAGCCAGCGCCTTGCGCGCTGATACTGGTCGACGTACTCGTGCTGCACCAGGTCGCCGGACACGACGACGACGTCCGGCTTGAGCTCGTCGGCCTCGAAATGCACCAACTCCGCCAGATCGGGACGAAACGGGGCGCCGGCATGAATATCGGACACGTGAAGGATGGTCTGCATCGTGAGCCTCACTCCACAACGGTCTGCCGCTGAACTGGCGGCTACTCGCATGGTGGCAAGAGGCGTGCCTGGGCTACACTCGCGGAGCCGCCGCCTAGCCATAGGAATAGGCGGCCCGCGCCGCAGCCTATTCTGCTTGCGACCAGAAAACAGCCCATTTGTCTATTACGCTATGCGTCATTTCGTGGTATTATGTGATGCAGGGATGCGCTTTCTTGATCGCTTTTCGCCACCTTTGAGGAGGTCTTGCATGGCCAAAGCAACCGACGCAAACAAGGGCCGCTGGTCGGCTGGCGTGACGCCCTACGCCGAAATGGGTTATTATGACGCCGATTACGAACCCAAACCAACTGATATTTTGTGCGCGTTTCGTTTCGTTCCGCAGGAAGGCATCGAACCGATAGAGGCGGCGGCGGCCGTCGCGGGCGAGTCGTCCACCGCGACCTGGACGGTCGTCTGGACGGATCGCCTGACCGCCCATGAGCACTACCAGGCCAAGTGTTACAACGTTGTCCCGGTGCCGGGGACTGACCAGTACATCGCCTACATCGCCTACGACCTGGACCTGTTCGAGGAAGGCTCCATCGCCAACCTGACGTCGTCAATCATCGGCAACGTCTTCGGCTTCAAGGCGCTCAAATCCCTGCGCCTCGAGGACATGCGGATTCCGCCGCACTACACCAAGACGTTCCAGGGGCCGCCCAACGGCATCATCATGGAGCGCGAGTACCTCAACAAGTACGGTCGGCCGCTGCTCGGCGCGACGGTCAAGCCCAAGCTTGGCCTCTCGGCCCGCAACTACGGCCGCGTCGTCTATGAGGCGCTGCGCGGCGGTCTCGACTTCACCAAGGACGACGAGAACATCAACAGCCAGCCGTTCATGCGCTGGCGCGACCGTTTCCTGTTCTGCATGGAGGGTGTCAGCAAGGCGGAGGCCGAGACCGGCGAGATCAAGGGCCACTACATGAACGTGACGGCGGCGACGATGGAAGACATGTATGAGCGCGCCAACTTCGCCAAGGAGATTGGCAGCGTCATCATCATGATCGACCTCACGATCGGCTACACCGCCATCCAATCCATGGCGAAGTGGGCGCGTGCCAACAGCCTGCTGCTCCACCTGCACCGCGCGGGCCACAGCACCTACACGCGCCAGAAGACGCACGGCGTGAGCTTCCGCGTTATCTCGAAGTGGATGCGCCTGGCGGGCGTGGACCACATCCACGCCGGCACGGTGGTCGGCAAGCTGGAAGGCGACCCGAACAACGTCAAGGGCTACTACGACACCCTGCGCGAGGACAAGCTCGACCCGAACCCGCTGTATGGGCTGTATTTCGAGCAGGATTGGGCGTCCATGCCTGGCACGATGCCGGTCGCTTCGGGCGGCATCCACGCCGGCCAGATGCACCAGTTGCTGCACCTGCTGGGCGAGGACGTCGTCTTTCAGTTCGGCGGCGGCACCATCGGCCACCCCGACGGTATCGCCGAGGGCGCCGCGGCCAACCGCATCGCCGTCGAAGCGATGATCCAGGCGCGCAACGAGGGCCGCGACTATCTGAACGAAGGCCCGGACATCCTGGCGCGAGCCGCGCGCTGGTCGCCCTCTCTGCGCAAGGCCCTGGAAGTGTGGAAGGACGTCACCTTTAACTTCGAGTCGACCGACACACCCGATGTCGTGGTCACGCCTTCCTTCTAAGGCACAGGAGACGATTATGCGCATAACACAGGGCACCTTTTCATACCTGCCCGACCTGACGGACGACGAGATCAAGGCCCAGGTGCAGTACTGCCTGGACAACGACTGGCCGGTGTCGGTCGAGTACACCGATGATCCGCACCCGCGCAACGTATACTGGGACATGTGGGGTCTGCCCATGTTCGACCTGAAGGATGCGGTGGGTGTGATGAACGAGATCAACCGCTGCCGCGAACAGTTCCCGAACCACTACATTCGCGTCAACGGGTACGACCGACGCCTCGGCCGCCAGACCGTTGCGATCAGCTTCATTGTGAACCGACCGAAAGAGGAGCCTGGCTTCTACCTGGAGCGCCAGGCGGGGAACGATCGACAGGTTCGCTACACCATCCGCCCCTATGCGGCCAGCAAGCCAAGCGGCGAGCGGTACGGGTAAAGCATAACAGCGCGCAGGCTCACGTAGCTTGTGGGCCTGCGCCTGAGCTGAGGTGCTATGAGCCAAGTTGACACTGTCGACACCCTGATTGACCTGGACGCCGTGTACCGCGACTCGAATGTCCAGGATATCCTGGATGAGCTCGACCGCGATCTCGTGGGCTTGAAGCCCGTCAAGACGCGCCTGCGCGAGATTGCAGCGCTGCTGCTGGTCGCGCGTCTGCGCGAGCAGATGGACCTGGGCACGGAGCGACCCTCGCTCCACATGTGCTTCACGGGGCGGCCGGGTACCGGCAAGACCACCGTGGCGGTCCGCATGGCGAAAATCCTCCAGCACCTGGGCTACGTGCGCCGAGGCCATCTTGTGGTGGCAACGCGCGATGATCTGGTAGGGCAGTATGTGGGACACACAGCGCCCAAGACCAAGGAAGTGCTCAAGCGGGCCATGGGCGGTGTGTTGTTCATCGATGAGGCCTATTATCTGTACCGGCCTGAGAATGAGCGCGATTACGGGCAAGAGGCTATCGAGATGCTGCTCCAGGTGATGGAGAACCAGCGCGAGGACCTGGTGGTGATTCTGGCCGGCTACAAGGACCGCATGGACACCTTCTTCCAGTCGAATCCAGGCTTCCACTCGCGCATCGCTCACCACCTGAACTTTCCCGACTACTCGCTCGACGAGCTGATGGCGATCGCCGACCTGATGCTCGAACAGCAGCGGTACCATTTCGACGACGCGGCCCGCCAGGCGTTTGCCGAGTACCTTGCGATGCGGATCCAGCAGCCGCACTTCGCGAACGCGCGAAGCGTGCGCAACGCCATCGACCGCATCAAGTTGCGCCAGGCGAATCGCCTCCTGGCGCACGGCGGGCGCGTGAGCCGCGACGAATTAACACGCATCGATGCCGCCGACATCCGCGCCAGCCGCGTCTTCAGTGGCGGTCTGGACTCGGACGAGAGCGTCAACGGCGCGTAACTGCCCACCGGAGGGCATACGCTTATGCAAAAAGGACGCCGGCCGATTATTCTCGGCATAGTGGGTGACAGTGCGGCGGGCAAGACGACGCTGACGAAAGGCCTGGTCAACATTCTCGGGCCGGAGCGCGTGACCCACGTCTGCACGGATGACTATCACAAATATGACCGGAAAGAGCGGGCGGAGCGCAATATCTCCGCGCTGCATCCAGACTGCAACTACGTCGATATCATGGAATTGCAGCTCGAAAGGCTCCACTACGGCCAGCCCATCCTGAAGCCGGTCTATGACCACAGAAATGGGACGCTGGTGCGGCCGGAGTATGTCCAGCCGCGTGAGTTCGTAATCGTCGAGGGATTGCTCGGCTACTCCACGCCGAATCTGCGCCAGTTCTTCGATGTCAAAGTCTTTCTCGACCCTCCCGAGGACCTGCGCACGGTATGGAAAATCCGCCGTGACACGACGAAGCGGGGCTACACGCCAGAGCAGGTGCTGAAGGAGCTGGAGCGGCGCGAGCCGGATTCGCGCGATTTCATCCGCCCTCAGCGCGCGTTCGCCGACATTGCCGTGCGCTTTTACCCGCCACAGGGGACGCCGCCGGAGGAAGCCGGCCCGACTCTCAATGTTCGTCTCACTTTGCGTCCGACGATCCCGCACCCCGACCTGACCTATCTGCTAGAGAACGAACAGCACCCCGACTTTGGGATTCGACTTGGACTAGGACGCGATAGCGGCCGGCCGGTGGACATCCTCGAAATCGATGGCACTGTCGCAGCGGAGCACGCCATCGAGATGGAGAATGCAATTTGGCAGCACCTGCCAGAGATGCGCCCCATTGCCGACGAGGAGTTCGGCGATTACCAGGACCGTACCGGCATCCGGCATAGCCCGCCGCTCGCGCTGGCGCAGCTTCTTCTGACTTACCATCTGCTGCGCAAGTACAGTGACCTGTCTCAGCTTCCATTTGCCCCGCCTACCGAGGCCCTGCAGCGAATCCGCCGCTCGAAACAGCCCGTGGTCACCTAGCAGTTCTCCGCTTCGCCGCTTGCCCGCATCCCCGGGCGGTGAAGCGCCAGGTACACCGTGAACGCGGCGCTCGAATTACGCGCCGCGTTCCGATTCTTGAGAACCCGATTATAGTAGCGACTTCGTGAGCCACTTCTGGTTAGTGCCGTATTCCGCTCGCGGTGGAGTACCAACTCCACCGCCCGGCGGAGGCGCTGGAGATGGCTCTCGATGTCCTTGTGCTCTCGGGACTGGGCGGCGACGGCAATGAGGCGGTCGTTGCGTTCCTTCTTGCCATCCTCGCTCTGTTCTGCCTCGATTACGCCGATGAGGCGGCATTCGAGCAGGCAGCCGGCAAAGGCCGGCGAATCCATGAGAACGAGCACGTCGAGCGGGTCGCCATCCTGGCCGCGCGTTGAAGGGACGAAGCCGAAGCCAAAGGGGAACGATGCGCCCGCGGGCAGCACCTTGGACAGGGTAAACAGACGTTTCTTCTCATCGTACTTGTACTTGTTGCGGCTGCCCTTCGGGGTTTCGATGATGACAGTCAGGTTGCCCGAGTCCGGATCGAACGTTGGCAATTCAGACAGAAACGGCTGTGCGGCTACTTCCGACGTGAGCAGACTCCTATTCGGCCCAGACGGTCAGGTCTGGGAGGATGGACGGTTCGGTGAGGGCTCGCGCTCGCCTTCGCGACTGCCCGCGATGAGATGTTGCAGGCCCGTGCCGCGCATGCGTAGGAAGGCATAGACCAGACTCCCTGCAACCACGAGCGCTACGCTATTGATGAAGAAACCAAGAACACGCTCCGCCGCCTCCGCCGTGTCTGGAAATCCCAGCACCAGCGAGATCCCAAACCACGCCGGCACAAGGGCGAGCTGCGAGCTGGCGGCCAGGGCGATAAGCTCGCGTCGGCCGACGTCGTCGGCGCTTGCCAGGGCCGCGGCGGCGCCTACGGCGAGCGAGATGGCGAGACCGACGCCGAGCGAGCTGAACTGGTCGAAGCGCAGCGGCCCGCCGGCGATGAGGCTGACGGCGATGCTCCCGATCGTTATGACGACGATGCCGGTGGCGAAGGCCGCGAGGCCTTGCCAGGCCAGGCGCCAATCGCGTGTCCACGTTCCGAAGGCCATGGCCAACATGAGCGGCAAGAAAGGGATGAAGAGAAGCCCCGCAGCTATCAAGAGCACGTTATTCTGAATCATTCCATAGGCCAGGAGGAGCGACGCGACCAGGACCCGGCCGATGAAGCTCGGCGTGATGTGGCTGAACTGCCACAGCTCCTCACACACGTCGATCGTCGGCGGGACGACCGGCGATGTGACGTCAACCTGGCCATCATCGGTAACGAGCGCCATAATGCTCCGGACGACGATGGGGTAGTCGTGCGGCGTATAGAACGGCGCCGCCATGAGCGCATCGACGAACTTCTTGGCGTTCGGCGTTGACGTGTTCACTTCCACTTTGTCCATGGGCCGGTTCGGGCCGCGGACGTACGCGTGCGTGACCGACGCTTCCGCGATACCGACACTGAGCGCCAGGTCGGCGACCTCCATACCCTTGCCCTCGGGTGTGTTGACTGTCACCACCCGCATGACGGGCCTCCTTTAAAGATATTTAACCTCTAGGCATAGCAAAGTGCGTACCACCTCGGGGCGGTACGCACTTGCGTTGGTTTGTCCTCAGACGGCCGCGCGGCCGTGAGGGCTACGTCTAGCCGGCGATGAGAGGAAAGTACTGATGGAATGCCGGTGTCGGTGTCACCGTCGGCGTCGTGGTGCGAGTCGGCGTCGGCGTGGACGTTCGAGTCGCGGTGGGTGTTGCGGTGTCGGTTGCCGCTTGTGTCGCCGTGGGCGTCGTCGTGCTTGACGGCGTCTGGCTTGGTGTCGGCGTCGTGGTGCCCGTGGCTGTGGATGTTGGAGGCGCCGTGGATGTTTCAGTGGCCGTCGGGGTAGCCGTGCTGGTGAGCGATGGTGTCGTTGTAGGCAGCGGCCCCGACGAAGCAATCAGATCCACCCGATGCAGGTCCTTGTCATCCTGCCAGACGAGGGGAGGGATTGCCAGCGCGGGCAGGCCGTTGACATAGAACTGGACGGTCTCACCGGGCCGCATTCCAGGCGCAGGCGGAACAGCCGAATTGTCCTCACCGTAGATGACCATCAAGCCATACAGACCGGGTGTGGTCGAATTAACGATGAAGCAGCCAACCGGGTTGCCGCGCGGGTTGTACGCCTCAACGACAGAGCCGGCCGGGGCGGGTTGGCCCTCCAGCTCGACGCGGCCGTAGGCGATCGTGTACGAGCCCGTCTGTTGAATCGGGAGGCAGGCGATTGGCGTCTCCGTCGGCGTCACCGTCGCGGTCGGCGTCGCCGTTGCCGTCTCAGTCAGCGAGAGTGTCGCCGTGGACGAGGGCTCGAGGGTCGGGGTCGGCGTCAGGGTGGCGGTGTCGGTAGCCGTGGGGCTCGGCGTCACGCTCGCCGTCTCTGTCTCCGTCGGCGTCACCGAGGCGGTTGGGGTGGGTGACGGGGTCGCCGTCAGTGTTTCAGTCGGTGTGAGTGTCTCGGTGACCGTGGCGGTCGGCGTATCGGTGGCGGTCAGTGTCGGCGTGGGCGTGGGCGTGTCTGTTGGTGTCAAAGTCGCGGTTTCCGTGACTGTGACTGTTGCCGTCGGTGTATCCGTTGGCGTTGGTGTCAGGGTGACGGTGACGGTTTCTGTCGCGGTCGCGGTCGCCGTCGGCGTCAGGGTGATGGTAGACGTCTCCGTCGCGGTCGGTGTCGCCGTGGGCGTCGTGGCGTTAAGGTCGACCTGGTTTAAGTTCTGATCGTCGGCCCAGGCCAAAGTGGGGGTGGCCGCGGCAGCCAGGCCGTTGACGCGGAAAGCGATTGTCTCACCGGGGCGCATGCCCGGTACGGGGGGCACGGCCGCGGTATCCTCACCGTAGACCAACATTAATCCGTACAAGCCCACCGTGTCGGTCGCGACAACGGTGCAGCCGACAATGTCGCCCCGCGGGTTGCGAGCCTCGACGATGGCCCCGGCCGGGGCAGGCTGGCCGTCCAGGTCAACGGTTCCGTAAACAATCGTATACGAAGATGTGGCGGGCACAGTCGGGCAAGTCGCGGTCACGATGGCGGTGGCGGTGGCGGTCGAGGGGACGCTGGCTGACTCAGACGGTTTGGCGGCCGTCGCAGACTGCGGCGCGAGAGCCAAGAACGCGAAACTGATGGAGAGCAGGGCTAGAGCGCAAAGCAAGGGGTACAGCAGTCGACGTTTCATCATAAGCTAACTCCTAACACATTCTGCATTGATGCTGCGCGGACTGGATGATAGCATCCATTTGGCATGTGTCAATGCCGCTTTGGACGCTTCGCCGGGCTTGAAGAATTGTCGCAGAACGTCTAAACTTCAGGCCGCTCAACTAAGACAGCAAAGGAGCTTCACCATGAGCCAAGACAGAGTCGCGCTATACCTACAAGACGCTCACGACCTTCGGGAGGGTATGCAGCTGGCGCAATTTGCGGAGAAACATGGCTTCGAGGCCGTGTGGCAGGCAGAAAGCCGCCTGGTCCGCGATGCCATTGTGCCAATGGCCGCGTTCGCCGCTGTGACGGAGCGCATCAAGATCGGCTCCGGCGTCATCAACAATTGGACACGCAATATCGGCCTGCTGGCCGCGACCTTCCTGACCCTGGACGACCTCGCCCCCGACCGCATCATCTGTGGCATAGGCGCGTGGTGGGATCCTCTTGCCGCCAACGTTGGCATCGAGCGCCGCAAGCCGCTGAAGGCCATGGCCGAGACCATCGAGGTCATGCGGCGACTGCTCAACATGGAGAACGTCACCTTTCATGGTGAGTTCCACAACGTGACGGGCGTCGAGCTGGATGTTGTGCATGGCCGCCGCGAGCCGCGGCACGTCCCCATCATGATCGGCGCGACCGGGCTGAAGATGATGGAGCTGGCAGGCGAGATTGCCGATGGCGCGCTGCTTAACTACTGCGTTCCACCGGAGTATAATCACGAGGCCCTGGAAGCCTTGCGGGTCGGCGCGGCGCGCGCCGGGCGCAACCTGGAAGACATCGACCGGCCCCAGCTTGTCGTTTGCTCGGTGCACAATGACCGCGCCCAGGCGCTCGACGGCGCTCGCGGGCTTCTCACCCAGTATCTTGCGCAGCAGCCCCACATTGCCAAGGCCAGCGGCGTGAGCGATGACGTGGTGAAGCAGATTCAGAGCATCCTGGGTTGGCCCGCGACAAAGGAACAGATCAAGGCCGCGATGCCTCTCGTGCCAGACGATCTGGTGCAGCGGATCACCGCCAGCGGGACACCGGAAGAGGTCAAGGCGAAGGTGCGCGAGTACATCGCCAACGGCTGCACATGTCCGGTGCTCTATCCCCTGGGCGACCCCTATCTCATGATCGAAGTGTTCTCGGACGGCTACGGAGCCTAGGTTGTTGTTGGAGGGAGATGACCATGTCAGACAAACAGACGTACAATCTGACCGTCAACGGAGAAAGCCATCAAGTGACTGCCTCGCCCAAGAGCTACTTGATGGATGTCCTGCGCGACCAGCTTGGCCTGACCGGTGTCAAGGATGGCTGCGCCACAGGCCACTGTGGAAGCTGCATGGTCATCAAAGACGGTGAGGCCGTTCGCTCGTGCCTGGTTCAGATGCGGCGCGCCGACGGCGCCGACATCACGACTATCGAGGGCGTGGAGGCGCCGGAAGGGTGCAGCCTGCATCCGGCGCAGCAGGCCTACATTGACCAGGGCGCGGTTCAGTGCGGCTTCTGCACGCCGGGCTTCATCATGTCCACGATCGCGCTGCTGGAGAAGAACCCGAACCCGAGCCTGGAAGAGATCTACGACGGCCACCGTTGGAACATCTGCCGCTGCACCGGCCACAACGCCATCATCCGCGCGATCCAGCAGGCCGCGGGCCAGCCGACGCCGCCCCTGCCGGCGGTCAAGAATCCCCTCAAGGCCATTAGCCGACCCCTGCCGCGGCCCGATGCCGTCGCCAAGGTGACGGGCAAGGGCCTCTACGCCGACGACCTGTACGTCGAGGGAATGCTGCATGCGAAAGCATTGCGCAGCCAATACCCGCACGCGCGTCTTCTGGGTGTTGATACGACCGCGGCCAAGGGCCTGCCCGGCGTCGTCGCTGTGCTGACGGCCGACGACATCCCGGGCCGCAAAGACTGCGGCGTTCACGAGATCGACTGGCCGGTTCTATGCTACGACAAGGTGCGCTACGTCGGCGACGCGATTGCCCTGGTCGTGGCCGAGTCAGAGGAGATCGCGCAGGAGGCGCTCAAGCTGATTCGCGTCGACTACGAGCCGCTGCCGGTCGTCACCGGCCCCAAGGAAGCCGCGCGTCCCGACGCGCCTATCATCCACGAAAACGTCGAGCGCTTTGGCCACGGCGCGCAGGGCAACTGCCTCGCGCACTTCGAGCTAGAGAATGGCGACCTGCCGAAAGGCTTCGCCGAGGCGGACGTCATTGTCGAGCGCGAGTACACGACGCAGACCGTCGAGCACGCCTTCATCGAGCCTGAGGCCGGGCTGGCGGTGCCGGGCGAGGATGGCCGTATCACGGTTTACTGTGGCGGCCAGATTCCGTTCAACGACCGCAGCCAGATCGCGGCGACGCTCGGCGTGCCGGAAGACCGCATCCGCGTGATCAACTGTCTCATCGGCGGCGGCTTCGGCGGCAAGGAAGACGTCTCCGTGCAGGTCCTCGTAGCGCTTGGCGCGTGGGCGACAGGGCGTCCCGTCAAGATGGTGTTCAGCCGTAAGGAGTCGCTCCTGGTGCACCCGAAGCGCCACGCGACGGTGATTCGCATGAAGACCGGCGCGAAGCGCGACGGCACGCTGGTGGCGCACGAAGTCGAGGTCTACGGCGATGGTGGGGCGTACGCCAGCCTGAGCAACCACGTCATGCTGCGCACGACGACCCATGCTGCCGGTCCGAACGAGGTGCCAAACGTTCGCGTGGACACGTACGCGATGTACACGAACAACGTGCCGTCGGGCGCGTTCCGCGGATTCGGCGTGACCCAGAGCGGCTTCGCCATGGAAGTGCAGATGGACGTGCTGGCCGAGGCGCTGGGCATCTCGCCGCTGGAGATGCGTCGCAAGAATGTCCTCGATTACGGCAAGAAGACCCTGGCCGGCCAGGTGCTCAATGAGAGCTGCGGCCTGCGCGAGGCGCTCGAGCTTGTGGCGGCCGAGATGGAGAAGCACAACGACTTCGTGTCGGTCGAGGGCGACAAGCGTCGGGCGTGGGGCATGGCGTGCGCGTACAAGAACACCGGCTATGGCAGCGGCGCGTACGACGCGGCAGGCGCGGAAGTTGAGCTGTTCGCCAACGGGCGGGCGATTGTTCGCGCCGGCGCCGCAGAGATCGGCCAGGGATTGCCGACGGTGTTGGCGCAGATCGTGGCCGAGGAGCTTGGCGTTCCCTTCGAGCGTGTGGACGTGCTCTTGTCGGACACGGACCTCACGCCGGATGGCCAGGCGACAACGGCTTCCCGCCAAACCTACGTCACGGGGAACGCCGCGCGCCACGCCAGCCGCGAGGTGCGGGCGCTGTTGAGCCAGACGGCGGCCGAAATCCTCGACGCTCACCCCGATAGCCTCGTCTTCGCCAATGGGCGGGTGAGCAGCAACGGCCACGCCGTCGGGCTCGATGAGGTCGTCACGGCCGCGCAGCGCGAAGGGCGCAATCCCTGCATTCGCTACCAGTACGTCGCGCCGCAGACGGAGCAGTACCAGCACTTCGCGTTCGGATTCGGAGCGCAGGCGGCGCTGGTGGAGGTTGACGTGAAGACCGGCGAGACCAGGGTGCTCAAGGTCATCGCTGCGTGCGACGTGGGCCGCGTCATGAATCCGCTCGCCCTGCTGGGGCAGGTCGAGGGCAGCATCTCGATGGGGCTCGGGATGGCGCTGCAAGAGAACTTTGTGATGCAGGAGGGCAAGGTCCTGACCGACTCCTTGTTCAAGTGCAACCTGCCCACCATTGACCAGACTCCCGAGGTTGTCACGTTCTTTGTCGAGCACGAGACGGCGGATGGTCCCTACGGCGCGAAGGGCGTGGGCGAGCTGGCGTCGATTCCGACGGCGCCGGCCATCATCAACGCTATCTACAACGCGACCGGCGTGCGCTGCTACAACCTGCCTGCGGACAAGAAGTGGCTCAAGGCCCAGCTGGAGGCGCGCCAGGGCGAGTAGTCACACGGGCGGTAGCGAAGCGTCGTCGCGAAGCGGGGATGCTTCATTCGTTCAGCATGACAGCCGCGTCGTCAGAATCAGCGAAGCGTCCCATTTGCATCGGGACGCTTCGCTTCATTTCGCTACTCTATCCGCCGGCCAGATCAGATGCTCATCACGCCTTATACGTCCGGGCCGTGATCTTGCCGCCCGTGCCGGTCCAATTGGTGTGGAAGAACTCGTCGCGCGGCCGGTCGACGCGCTCGTAGGTGTGGGCGCCGAAGTAGTCGCGCTGCGCCTGGGTCAGGTTGGCGGCGCCCCGCTCGCGGCGATAGCTGTCGTAGAACGCCAGGGCGCTGCTCATCGCCGGCGCAGGGATGCCCAGCGTCACCGTCGCGGCGACGACGCGGCGCCAGCCGGCCTGGGCCGCTTCCACGGCGTCGTGGAAGTAGGGAGCAAGCAGCAGGTTGCCCAGATTGGGGTCCGCGTCGAAGGCCTCTTTGATCTTGCCAAGGAAGACGGAGCGAATGATGCAGCCGCCGCGCCACATCAACGCGATGCCGCCGAGGTTGAGATTCCACTTGTAGGCCTCGGCCGCCGCCTGCATCAGCATGTATCCCTGCGTGTATGACATAATCTTGGCTGCGTAAACGGCCTGGCGCAGGTCATCCAGCAGAGCTGCCCGGTCGCCTGCGTAGCGCGAGTCGGGGCCAGACAGTACCTTAGAGGCCGCCGCGCGCTGGTCCACCAACGCCGATAGGAAGCGGGCGTAGACGGCCTCTCCGATGAGCGTGAGCGGGATGCCCTGGTCGAGGGATGAGACGACCGTCCACTTCCCGGTGCCCTTCTGGCCCGCGCTGTCCAGAATCAGGTCCACGACGGCCTGACCGTTCTCGTCGCGGAACGCCAGGATATCGCGGGTAATCTCTATCAGATAGGACTCAAGCTCGGTCCGATTCCACTCGTCCAAGACCTGGCTCATCTCATCGTTGCTCATGCCGAGGCCCTCCTTCATCAGGAGGTAGGCTTCGGCGATGATCTGCATGTCGCCATACTCGATGCCGTTGTGAACCATCTTCACGAAGTGGCCCGCGCCATTTTCGCCGACCCAATCGCAGCACGGCGCGCCGTTCGGGTCGCCCTCCGGTACCTTGGCAGCAACGGCCTGAAAGATGGGCTGGATGTGAGGCCATGCCGCCGGTGAGCCGCCGGGCATGAGCGATGGGCCATGCCGAGCGCCTTCCTCTCCGCCGGACACGCCACTCCCGACGTACAGCAGTCCCTTGCTCTCGACGTACGCCGTGCGGCGCATCGTGTCTTCGTAGTTCGAGTTACCGCCGTCGATGATAATGTCGCCTGGCTCCAGCAGGGGGATGAGCTTCTCGATGAAGTCATCCACCGGCTGGCCCGCCTTCACCAGGAGCATGACGCGCCGTGGCCGCTTGAGCAGTGACACAAGCTCGGGTAGTGTCCTGGCGCCGATGACGTTCGTGTCCTTCGCGTTACCGGCCACGAACTCTTCCATGACGGACGTGGTTCGGTTGAACACGGCGACGACGAAACCGTGGTCGTTCATGTTGAGCACGAGGTTCTGGCCCATCACGGCCAGCCCGATCAAGCCAATGTCTGCCTGTGCCATTTCCTGCTCCCTTCACTTAGTCTTTGTGCTGAAATGCGGCGTCGAACGCGACAGAGGACGGGGCGAAGTCCGTGCGGCGCACAAAGGCGAGCGCGTCGGGCGCGCCCCAATCGCGGTCCATGCCCGAATCTTCCCACTCAATTGACAGCGGTCCCTGGTAGCCGATGCGGTTGAGGGCGCGGAACAACTCCTCGAAATCTACGTCGCCGTGGCCGGGCGATACGAAGTCCCAGCCACGCTCGCGCTCGCCGAAGTTGATATGCGAGCCGAGGATGCTCCGCCGCCCGTTGAGCCGCTTCTTGGAATCCTTGACGTGTACGTGATAGATGCGCTCGGCAAACTCCTCGGCGTACGCGGCGGCGTCGAGGAACTGGTGAGCCAGGTGGCTCGGGTCCAGGTTGATGCCGAACTCCGGCCGCCAGTTCAGCGCGTCGAGGGCCTTGCGAGTCGTGACGAAGTCGTAGGCGATCTCGGTGGGGTGAACCTCCAGGCCGAAACGCACACCCTCCTGTTGGAACACATCCAGGATCGGGTTCCAGCGGTTCGCGAAGTCCTGGTAGCCCGCGTCGATGACGGCGAAGTCGTTGGGGGGGAAGGAGTAAATCAAGGACCAGATGCTGGAGCCGGTGAAGCCGTTGACGACCTGGACGCCGAAGCGAGCTGCTGCCCGCGCCGTGTCCGCCATCCGCTGTGCCGACCTCTGGCGCACGCCCTCAGGGTCGCCGTCGCCCCACACATCGGCCGTCAGGACACCCTTGTGCCGTGCGTCGATCGGGTCGCAGATGCACTGCCCAACCAGATGGTTGCTGACGGCCCAGCACTTCAAGCCGTAGCGGTCCAGAATCTCGTGACGCGATCGAATATAGCCCGGATCGGCGAGAGCCTTGTCAACCTCGAAGTGGTCGCCCCAGCAAGCCAGCTCCAGGCCGTCGAAGCCCCAGGCACTCGCTTTTTGCGCCAGCGTTTCCAGTGGCAGATCCGCCCACTGACCGGTAAACAGAGTAACAGGACGAGACACGATGAGCCTCCTCAAAGTGGCCGAATAGCGCTTTGCTCTCGGAGGATAGGCGCGGCGCTTGCACTTGTCAAGCCGCGCGGCATGGCAGGCCGGTTTTTCTACTTGGTGGTGCGGAGGGACGGTTGCTCGAGTGGTGGAACGCGCCAGACGGCCGGGAGTGGCACTGGCGCGTTAAGTTCTACAACCGCAGAAGACGAACTGTCATTGCGAGGCGGGCTTCTCTCGGGGGTGTGGGGGGCGAAGCTCCTAACTGACGAAGCAATTTCCCGGTGGCCGATAGCAGCGCCGCAGCGGTATGGGTCGCCTGGCGCAAGGGCGGGGGTTGCTTCGCTGACGCTCGCAGTGACGAGCCTCGGCTACACTCGCTTGAACGTCCGCGCGAGGAAGCGGTCGGCGAGCACAAAGAACACGAGGCTGCCGATGACCAGGGCGGCGAACGAGACCGACCAGAGAGCCACGTCGCCACTTAGGAGCCGTGGCATGTCCGGCAGCATCGGTGTCTCGCCGCGCAGCATCAATGCTTGCAAGGCGCGGATACCGTACGTCACCGGCAGGAGGAACGCAACAACCCGCGAGATGCCGTACAGCGAGTCCAGCGACAGGAAGAAGCCGCTGAAGAAGATGGACGCCAGTAGGACGATCATCGAGAGCTGGACCGCCTGGCTGTCCGTCTGGGAAAGCGCCGAGATGATGAAGCCGATGCCGAGGGACGCGGCGATCAGGGCCGCGATGGTGACGGCGAGGGCGACCAGGTGCTGCGGCGTCGGCGGCCAGGTCCCGGCCTGGACCGGGATGCCAAGCCCGAAGACGAGCAGGGCGACAAGGGCCGCGGCGATGACAAGCGAGAAGAGCATGAAGCTCACGTACTTCCCGACCAGCGTCTCAAATGACGACAGTGGCGAGACACGGAAGACTTCGAGGGCGCCAAGCTGGCGCTCGCGCACGAGCGAGAGCGCGGCCATCGTCACGGCGAGGTGCTGGAGCAGGAGCGCCAACACGCCGGGTCCATAGAACTTCACGAAGTCAGGGCTGATCGCGGCAACATTTTCGGTCTTGTTCACGAAGGGCGCGGCGAGCACTTCGGGCGGAATGCTGTTGAACGTGGCGAGAGTCTTATCCAGGTCGGACGTGTCCTGCTCGATTTGCGCCAGTTGGCCGATCTGGTCTTGAGTTGCGCCGCCGTTCGACGCCGCGAGGGCCTGGCTGATGGCGCCACTCTGCTGGCGCAGGCGCTGGGCTGCAGCCAAAGCGTTCTGTGCGTCCTTGACCGAGCCGCCGCCGCCGACGTTCGATTGCACGCTCGCCAGTAGCCCCACCGTCGCGCCGAGGGTGGCAACAAGCTGCCCCGAGGCCTGATCCATCTGCTGCGCCGACTGGGACGCGCGGACCCGGTCGCCCCCCACGAGCGCCGCACGGGTGTTCTCGGTCGCCTGATGGATGCTACCGACCTCCTGTTGCAGGTTACCCGTTGATCCCTGGGCTTGCTGCGCGACTGACATGAGCACGACGCGGTTGATGGCATCGGTATAGACACTGCCGAACCAGCTCACGTACTGGGCGCGGACGGGGTCGACGGTGTTGTGATACATCACGAACGGCGCTGCCATCCCACTCTCGATGGTGCGCGCGGCGTCCGGCGGGAACGCGGCGACGAGGTCAGCATTGTACTGTGCCAGGAGGCCGTCGACGGCGCTCTGACGCTGACCTGCGGTGGCAGGGTCCTGGGATGTGAGCAAGCCGGCGAGCTGCGTGTTGGACTGGACGGTTGCCACCTTCAGTTGCTCGCCAAACGTCGGGGCGTACTGTTGCACCGTCTTGCTCAGAACGGGGTCCTCTGGAACCACTATGACCGTGTTGAGCACAGGAGGCTGGCTGCGGTAGCCGATTCCGAACAGCGCGAGAATCAGAAATGGCCCCAGGATCAGGCTCAAGACCAGACGCGGCTGGCGAACAATCTCGCGGATTTCCTTGCTGATAAACGCCGATGTGCGAACGAAGAACTTAAGCAGCCCGCGCATGGTCGACCTCCTCGGCGGACGGCTCGTCCGGCTGCGACCGGTCCTGCTCGATCAAGCGTACGAACACATCGTCGAAGGGCGGCGTCTCCTCTGTGATTCGTACACTTTCCATCGGTATCCCCGCCTGCTCAATCCGTCGCAGAATTAACGGGATCGCCGTTCCGGCGTCGTCTACGACCATCTGCGCTGTTTCCCTGGATAGCCGGCGGATCGACCCATCGACCACCTCCGGCATTGCCTCGACTTGGGATAGGAGATCGTAGTTCAACGCGCCGTACGCCAGACTCACCACCTGGCCGCCATACGCCTGGCGGCGCAAGTCCTCCGGCGTTCCATCGGCGATGAGGCGACCTTCGTTGATAAGCCCGACGCGGTCGCAATACTCGGCCTCCGTGACGTACTGGGTGGTGACGAAGAGCGTCTTGTTCTCCTGGCGCAGCCGCTCAAGATGCTCCCAGATGCTGGCGCGTAGAACCGGGTCGATGCCCGCGGTCGGTTCGTCCAGGAAGAGCAGGTCCGGGTTGTGGATGAGGGTACATACCAGCTCCAGGCGCCGCTGCATTCCGCCCGAGATGGACGACGCCAGCTTGTGTCGGTCATCCCACAGTCCGACGAACTTCAGAAGCTCGCGCTTTGGCCTGCGGCGCGCCCACCACCCCATGCCATACGTGCTCGCCGCGAAGTCGACATTCTCGCTGACGCTGAGCGTGGGGTACAGGACGAAGGACTGCGGCATGTAGCCGACTTTCTCTCGCTCGCGGCGCTGCCAGCGAGTAGGCGCTTTGCCAAGCACGGAGACATCTCCGCCCGACTGGCCGTAGACGCCGGTCAGCAGACGGATAACGGTGGTCTTGCCCGACCCACTTGGCCCAACGAAGCCGTAGATTGTGCCGGGCGCGACCGAGAGGCTGATGTGGTCGATGACCGTGGCCCGGCCAAACTGCTTCGAGACGTCGCGCATCTCGATGATGGGCGGGGCGATTCTGTACGAATCCATAGTGCTCCTCGCTAGATAAAGCCAGGATATGTGGCGCGTGGTATCTCTGTTTCCCTAAAAGCAACCCACATGCCATTGCGCCTGGCCCCGCGATCCATCGTGAATATACCTCCACCTTGAACCCCTTGACACTGGCACACCGGCGTGCTATACTAGCCTTACCCCCACCCCCTGGGGGAGGGGGTAAGAAAGGCTCGAAATTGGTGTCACAGTCTGTGCGGAAGACAGAGGCGGACGTGAGAGTAGCGGAGGAATAATATGGAAGCCGAACAGAAGCGTGAAATCGTCAATCGCCTGCGCAGCATTCAGGGCCACATCAAAGGCATCGAGCGCATGGTGGAGGAAGACCAATACTGCATTGACGTCATCAACCAGACGCAGGCCGTGTCCCGCGCGCTTGAGCGTGTCAACGCGCTCATCCTCGGTAACCACCTCAACACGTGCGTGACGACGGCGATCCGAGGCGACGACCCGCAGGAGCGCGAGCGCGTGCTGGGCGAGTTGATGCAGGTGTTCCAGCATTCAAACAAAATGTGATAGGCTGGAAAGAGGCGGCAATGACTGTGAAAGTCGATTTTCCTGTGACCGGCATGACGTGTGCATCATGCGTGCGTCGCGTCGAGAAATCGTTGGCCAAAGTTCCCGGAGTTGAAGAGGCCAGTGTGAACCTGGCGACCGAGAAAGCCCGTGTAACATACGACCCCACGACAACAACGCTCGATCAGCTCAGACAGGCCGTCGAGAAGGCGGGCTACGGCGTTGCGGAAATGCCGGCGCCAGAAGCACCCGCCGCGACACAAGCCGTTGCGCCTGTCGCGACTTCATTACAGACGGGCGACGTCACGTTGCCGATCGAAGGCATGACCTGCGCATCCTGCGTGCGCCGCGTCGAGAAGGCTCTGACAAAGGTTCCCGGCGTAGAGGAGGCGAGTGTCAACCTGGCGACGGAGAAAGCTCATGTCGTCTATGATCCCAACGTCGCGACACTGGAGCAGCTCAACGCCGCCGTCGAGCGGGCGGGCTACAAGGTCGGCGAGGTAGAGGCGCCGGCGCCGCCGGTGGTGAGCGCTTCCGCGAGCGAAGCTGTGGCGCCGACTGTCGTGGATAAGCACGAACTCGATCGTCAGCGCGAGGTGGACGAGCTGAAGCGCAAGGCGTTCATCAGCCTCGCCGTGGGTCTCGCCATGATGGCGCTGATGTACATCCCGCTCGGCCTCGACATGACCCTTGTCGCACCGGTCCTGCTCATCGCCGCGACGATCATTCAGTTCTGGGCCGGCGGCATATTCTACAAGGCGGCGTGGGCATCCGCGAAGCACGGCGGGACCAACATGAACACCCTGGTCGCCGTCGGTACGAGCGTGGCATATGCCTACAGCGCCTTCGTCACGCTTTGGCCCACGCTGGCGGCGCGGTGGGGCTTTCCGTACAACCTGTACTACGAGACCTCGGTCATCATCATCGCCCTCATCCTGATGGGCCGCTGGCTCGAAGCGCGTGCCAAAAAGCAGACGGGCGCCGCCATTCGCGCCCTGATGGGCCTCCAGGCGAAGACGGCGCGGGTCATTCGCAACGGAGTCGAGCAAGATATCCCCGTCGAGACTGTCATGGTAGGCGATCTCGTGCGCGTTCGCCCCGGCGAGAAGGTGCCGGTAGACGGCGTTGTCAGCGAAGGACGCTCCGCACTCGACGAGAGCATGCTGACCGGCGAGAGCCTGCCCGTCGAGAAGAGCCCGGGAGACCAGGTCATCGGCGCGACGCTGAACAAGACCGGCAGTTTCGTGTTCAAGGCCACCAAGGTGGGCAAGGACACGACGCTCGCCCAGATTGTGCGGCTGGTCGAGGACGCGCAAGGGTCCAAGGCGCCGATGCAGCGCCTGGCCGACACAATCGCGGGCTACTTCGTGCCGGCGATTCTGATCCTGGCCGTGCTGACCTTCATCGGCTGGATGGTCTTCGGGCCTGAGCCGAAGCTCACCCTGGCGCTGACGGCGATGATCTCCGTCCTCATTATCGCCTGCCCGTGCGCCCTCGGCCTGGCGACCCCGACGGCCATCATGGTCGGGACGGGCAAGGCGGCCGAGAACGGCATCCTCATTCGCGGCGGCGAGGCGCTGGAAGGCACGCGCCGCATCAACACCATCGTTCTCGACAAGACCGGCACGTTGACGCGCGGCAAGCCGTCGGTGACCCAGGTCATCGCCACGAATGGCGTGAGTGAGACCGACTTGCTGCGGCTGGCGGCGGCGGCCGAGGTTGGCTCGGAGCACCCCTTGGGCGAGGCCATCGTAGGCTACGCCCGCCAGGCCGGACTGGACCTGCCGGGCGTCCAGCACTTCGAGGCCGTGGCCGGGCGTGGCATTCAGGCGGCTGTTGAGGGCCGCAACGTGGCGTTGGGCAACCGGGCGCTCATGGAGGGCGCAGGCGTTACACTGGATGGCTTGGTGGCGCGTGCGGATGATCTGGCGCGTAACGGCGTGACGCCGATGTACGTCGCCGTGGATGGTATCGGCGCGGGTCTCATCGCTGTGGCCGACACGCTCAAGCCCGAATCGCGCGAGGCCGTAGAGGAGATGAAGGCGCTCGGTCTGGACGTGTGGATGCTGACGGGCGACAACCGGGCGACGGCGGAAGCCATCGCGCGCCAGGCTGGCATCGAGAATCTGTTGGCGGAAGTGCTCCCGGAGCGGAAGGCTGATAAGATCAAGGGCTTGCAGGCCGACGGCCGCGTGGTGGCAATGGTCGGCGACGGCATCAACGACGCTCCCGCGCTGGCGCAGTCGGACCTTGGCATCGCTATCGGCACCGGCACGGACGTGGCGATGGCTGCCTCAGATATCACGCTCATCGGCGGCGACCTGCGCACAATCGTGACCGCCATCGACCTGTCGCGCAAGACCGTCAGCACCATCAAGCAGGGGCTGTTCTGGGCCTTTGGCTATAACGTCGTGCTCATCCCGGTGGCGATGGGCGTACTGTACCCGGTGTTCGGCGTCCTGCTGAACCCGGTGCTGGCCGCGGCGGCCATGGCCATGAGCAGTGTCAGCGTGGTCACCAACGCACTTCGGCTGCGCGGTTTCAAGCCGCCGGCCAACGCCGAGGAGATTCTTCATCCGCCGATTATGGCGCGCGTCAAGGAGTACGCCTACCTGGTGAGCATCGCGGTGGTCGCGCTCCTGATCGGCTACTTCGCACTCCGCTTTGCGGAGCCGAGTCATGCCTCTGGCATGCCGGCCGGCATGCCCGCCGCTCAGCCGCAGGTCCTGTCGGCGGCGCAGGCGCGCGTCGACGCGGCCCTCAGCGTTCCGAGCAGCATCACGCCAGGGATGCCGGTGAAGCTGAGCTACGATCTGACGGACCAGATCACCGGCGCGCCTTTGGCCAGCCTCCCGGTGAGCCACGAGGCGGTCATGCACTTGATCGCTGTCAGCCGTGACCTCCAGCAGTTCCAGCACATCCACCCGCTGGCGTCGGACAAGCCTGGGCAGTACAGCGTCGAGACCTCGTTCCCGACGCCGGGTACCTACATCCTGTTCGACGAGTTCGAGCGAGCGGGCGGCCAGGACGTGGTGAAGCGCGACGAGCTTGTCGTTGGCGCGCCGTCCATGGCAGCGGCGCGGCTCACAGAGGACCGATCGCCCAAAGTGGTGAATGGAGCGCGCGTGTCCTTGATCGGCGCTGACAGTATCAAGACCGGGCAGGAGACACCGCTGAGGTTCCGTTTGGATGATCCGGCAACCGGTGCCGGCATCACCAACCTGCGGCCCTATCTGGGCGAACCGGCGCACCTGGTGATTCTGAGCGAGGACGCCCAGTCGTTTGCGCACGTTCACGGTGAGCAGCCGGGCAGCGCGGGCATGGCGGCTATGGGCGCTGAAGGTGGTGGACAAAAAGCCGAAGTGAAGTACGGCCCGGAGATCGACTCCCACTATACTTTCCCGGCGCCCGGTTTGTACAAGGTCTGGGGACAGTTCCAGACCGATGATGGACATGTGATCACAGCGGATTTCGTCGTCCGCGCGAACTAAACGAAGGAGAAAAAGGATGAGTAAGGTCGTTCTGAATGTTCCCGATATCTCGTGCCAGCACTGCGCCAAGACCGTCACTGAGGCGCTCACGCCTATTGAGGGCGTTCGCACCGTCCAGGTAGACGTCCCGGCGAAGCAGATCAAGGTCGAGTACGATGAGACGGTGGTCAACCTCGACGCGATGAAGGTCGCCCTCCAGGAAGAGGACTACCCGGTCGCGTCCGCCGTTCCCGCGTAACCCGACATCGAATAGTGACACAACAGCCGCCCCCTGAATTCCAGGGAGTGGCTGTTTCGCGTCTGGCCGGTGGCTAGTCGCCCTTGCTGAGCGGCACCCCCCATTTTGCCCTACCGACCATAGCGCACCTGGTAGAGCACGCCCGACTGATCGTCCGAGACGATGAGGCTGCCGTCGGGCGCGACAGCCACGCCGACCGGGCGGCCCCAGCGCTGACCGTTCGAGAACTGCCAGCCTGTAGCGAAGTCATCCACACGCACCGGCTGGCCGTTCTGGAACACAACGTGCAGGAGCTTGGGTTCGGCGGGCGGCTGTCGATTCCACGAGCCATGCACCGCGACAATCAGGCTGCCCGAGTACCCCGACGGGAACTGGCTGCCGGTGTAGAAGGTCAACCCCAGCGGCGCCGAGTGGGCCTGGATGGGCACGGTTGGCGGTGTGATGTTGGCGCAGTTCGCCCCCGGTTCCTGCGGCGTCGCATTCGGCGGCTGGCAGTGCGGCCAGCCGAAGTTCTGCCCCTGCCCGACGATGGTGACCAGGTCTGGCGGAATGTCGTTGCCCTGGTTGTCGCGCTCGTTGACGGTCGCCCAGAGCGTGTTCGTTCCGGGCTGGAAAGCCAGGCCGACGGAGTTGCGCAGGCCCGAGGCGAAACGCGTATAGCCGCTGCCATCCGGGTTGTACTGAAGAATCGCGGCGCGGCGCTCGTCCGTCTCGTCGCAGATGTTGCACGACGAGCCAACGGACACATACATCTTCCCGTCGGGGCCGAACGCGACCGTCCGGGTAACGTGCCCGCCACCGCCCGGCAGCGCGGTCACAACCTCCCGCGCGCCGACGCTACCATCACTCGAATACGGGTAGCGGCTGACCTGCTGGGTCTCGCCGACGTAGAGGTACTGGCCGCCGTCCGTCTTGAGCAGGGCGAGACTCGATGGCGTGTTCAGGCCGGTGATGAGTGGCTGCGGTGGCCCGGCCGCGGGCGCAATCGAGCCGTTTGACGCGGGGTAGCGGTAGACGCTGCCGGACATGTCGGCGACGAGCAGGTTGCCAGCGTCATCGAAAGTCATGAAGCGCGGCGAGCGCAGGCCGGTTGCCAGAACCGAGATCGAGAAGCCCTGCGGCAGGCGTAGCTCGTGCGCCGCCATGTTGAGGCCCGATGGAACAATGAGCTGCGTAGTAACGAGGTCGGCCGATGGGCTGCCCGGTCCCGCTGTCCCTCCGTTGCGAGACGCGATGCCGATGTTGCCGAGGTCGCCGTTCGCGACATAATACACGCGCACCTGTCCGTTGCCCAGGTTTTCCGCGCGCTGGGCAGTGTACGTCGCGCCGTTCACGGGCGTCTGAAACTCGGCTGAGTTCGGTACGAAGCCGTCGGCGAAGATCCGCTTCTGCAGCGCGGCGTCCGGGTTGAACTGAATCACCTGGCGCTGCTCGCCTTGCGCCAGGAGCGCGGAAGCCAGTGGATCGCTGCCTTCACTGCCCCGTTCCACGAAGCGCACGTTGCCCCAATCGCCGTTGGCGACGTAGTAGACGCGGACCGCGCCGCTGGCCAGGTTCTCGGCGCGTTGAGCCGAGTAGGTGACACCGCCGGAATCCAGGCTGAACTCGGACGAGTTCGGCACGAAGCCATCGGCGAAGATGCGTTTCTGGAGCGCGGCATTCGGGTTGAACTGGATAACCTGGTGGTTGTCGGCCTCCGCAAGCAACGTGGTGTCGACGGGCGCCGTATCGGCGAAGGTCGCGCCCGGTTTCAGCTCATGGATAGCGAGCCAGGCGCACGCCAGCAGGAGGGCAATGCCGGCCGCAATGAAAAGACTCAGCGGACGCTGCCGCATTGGTGCCAACTTCATCCTCTTCTCCTTTACAGCACACGCAGGCTCGTCCTGAACCTGCGTTTGCCAACGATCGAGCGAAAACTGCTGTCACCCCGGAGTCTGGGTACATTTAACGTGCCAGCCGTGTTTCAGCGGCTGGCGCCAGAACAGCTCATGCCAAGGGTCTATAGAAAGGCTGTCATTGCGAGCGAAGCGAAGCAATCTCACGCCCTTGCGACCGGCAGTCTATTCCAGCTAGAGATGCGCCCTTGCCCGTGGTAAGATTGCTTCGTCCGTGGGGAGCTTCGCCCCCCACGGACGAAGCAATCTCTCGGTGGATGACAGCAACGCCGTAGCGGTGCAAACCGCCTTTGACAAGGGCGTGAGATTGCTTCGCTCCGCTCGCAATGACGGCTTAACTGTGTTCTTGTGTCGGCGCATGCCGTCACTTGGCTTGGGGGTCTCGCAATGACGCTGACTTTGCGGCTTCCCTAGCAGCGTTTGTGTCAGACAGCTTCGTAGGCGATGTTACGACTCTCTTTCGGTTACACAGGAGTTGCGGCTGAATTCGCTGGAGAGAGTCGTTGCCAAAACCAAAACGTTGTGGTATACTTACGAATAGGTTTCGTTTAGGTGCCTCTGGCCGTGATAACGGTGGAGCAGGAACCGAAGCAGTATTCTGCAAAAGGATACCCCCATGCCGGAAAATCTATGGAACGAACAGGCGCTAGACGAGAATCCCGCCCTGGAGGGCCTCGTCTATCGCAGCAACTTGCTTGGGCGTGACCGCAGCATTGTCAACATCTACGGCGGCAATACAAGCGCCAAGCTGACCGAAATCGATCATCTCGGCCGCGAAGTCGAGGTGATGTGGATCAAGGCGTCGGGCAGCGATGTCGCTACCATCGACGAGTCGGGCTTTGCCGGATTGCGCCTCGCCGAGATTCTGCCGCTTCTTGAGCGCGACGCTTTGAGCGATGAGGAGCAAATCGCCTACCTCACGCGCTGCACGTTCGCGCCCGGCCGCCCGCGCCAGTCCATCGAGACGCTGTTGCACGCCTTCATCCCTGCCCGCCACGTTGATCACACTCATCCTGACGCCATCGTGAGCCTGGCCTGTACCCCTAACGGGCCAGATCTGTGCCGCGAGCTATGGGGCGAGCGTGTCGTGTGGGTGCCGTACATTCGGCCGGGCTTCGATCTGAGCAAGCGCATCGCCGAAGGTGTGCGCGGCAACCCGAAGGCCGATCTGGTCGTGATGGGTAAGCACGGGCTGACCGTCTGGGGCGACACGAGCCGGGCGTGTTACAACCGCACGATCCAGACGATACAGGAGGCCGAGGACTTCATCGCGGCGCGCGGCAACGGACGGCGCGTGTTCAGAGGTGTGGCGGTTCCGGCGGCGAACGCCGACGAGCGCCGCGAGGCGTTCCTAGCGCTCCTGCCTGACCTGCGCGGCGCCCTCAGCGGAGAGCGCCCGGTCGTCCTGCAGACTGACGACGAGCCGCGTGCGCTAGACTACGTTGGTAGTGAAGGCGTCGAGGTTTTCTCCCAGATTGGCGCGTCCAACCCCGATCAGCTCATCCACAACCGCCGCGTGCCGCTACTGGTAGACTGGCAGCCGAGCGAAGGGACAGGCGCGCTTGTCGAAAAGACCCTCGGGGGCGTTCGCCGCTACGTCGCGGCCTACGTCGCTTATTATGAGAAATATCGGGCGCCCGGCGACACGATGGTGAACCCGAACCCGCGCGTGATATTAATCCCTGGCCTTGGCATCATTACCACCGGCCAGGATGCTCAGGCGGCCGACGTGAGCAACCAGCTCTATCGGCGGGCCATCGAGGTGATCGACGGCAGTTTGGTGCTGGGCGAATACGTGGGGCTTTCGCCGGAGGAAGCTTACCACGTCGACGCGTGGCCCCTGGAGCAGTACCGCATGAGCCTGCTCAAGCAGTCGGCTCGGGAGCTGACGGGACGCGTCGCCGCCATCGCCGGCGGTGACGCCGCCCAGGTGTGGGCGATCGCGCGCCGCCTGGCGCGTGACGGCGCGCACGTCGCCATTCTGAACGCCAATGACGAATTCGCGCAGGAGCTCGGTAAGGAACTCCGCTCGGCGTACGGCGTGCGGCGCGGCCTCGGCGTGGCATGTGAGTTCGAGAGCGGCGAGGCGGTAGAAAGCGCCTTCGCGGCGGTCGTCCTGGCCTATGGCGGCGTGGACATCGTCGTCGCCGACGGGGTGGTCAACTATGTCGCCGAAGCCGCGGGCAGCCTCTGGCGCCGGCAAGGGCTGGGCGGCAGTTTTCTGTGTTTGACGGACTCCACTGAAGGCCGCTCCGACTTGCCGTGGGGAGGCGACCTGGCCTACGTGCGCGCGAACGAAGTGCGAGTCGGCGACGGCGCGCCTGTCGAAGACGTGGCCGAGGCGGTCGCGTTCCTGGCTGGGCCGCGCGCCGGCCACATCACGAGCGCGACGCTGACGGTCGAGCCGTCCGCTGAGAAGGCAGGTTCCCATGCCGCCGTCTAGCTTCCCCGACATCCTGGAGGGCATGGGTGACGCCGGGCAGCGCATGGCCGAGATGGGCGCCAGTGAGGGCGCAGCCGGCAATATCTCGGTCTATGTGCGCGATCTGACGGACATGGACTCCGCTTTCGTGTCGCGCGGCCTTGTTGACCTTCCTGTCGCCGTGCCGCACCTTGGCGGTGGGTACGTGGTGATTACCGCGACAGGGCGGCGGCTGGGCGACGTAACGCGCTACCCTCAGCGCAGCGTCGGTGTCTTGCACGTATGCGAGGGCGGGACGGAGGCCGAGTTCTACGCCGCCCAACTGATGCGGCCGACAAGCGAGATGAACTCGCACCTGGCCGTCCACAACGACCACGTCGGCCGGCGGGGGCTGGCGCACCACGCGGTGCTGCATGCTCAGCCGATTCGGCTGTCGTACCTGTCCCATGTGCCGGCCTACGCGACGACTGAGACGCTGAGCCGCCGCCTGTTTCGGTGGCAGCCCGAGATGATCGTGGAGTTTCCAGAAGGTATCGGCGTCCTGCCGTTCGAGCTACCAGGCTCAGCTGAGCAGATGAACCTTACAGTAGAGGGTATGGCGAGGCACCGCGCGGTGCTGTGGCAGCGGCACGGCATCGTGACCCGCGACGATAACAGTATTGGCAAGGCCGCGGACCTGGTGGACTATGCCGAGACGGCCGCGCAGTACGAGGTGCTGAACCTGTTACTTGGGCAGCCGACAGAGGGGCTATCGGACACCGACTTGCGGCGAATGATCGCTCGTATGGGCATTGTGCAAACACTATTCTAACTTGCCGCAAGTTGTTATACTTTTCCTTTGTGAATTCTCTAGCCAAGACGCGCCAGCAAAGGAGAAGATGAATGTGCTACACCGATAAAGACCGGCCGCCCTTGCCGGAGGGAGCCCGGGGCGAGGCTCGCACCGAAGACCTCGTGCTGACAGCTGCCGACGGTACGCAGTTCGCGGCATTTCTCGCCGTGCCGCAGGGCGAGCCGAGCGCCGAAGTGCTCATCCTGCCGGATGTCCGCGGCCTGCACGGGTTCTACAAGGACCTGGCGCAGCGCTTCGCCGAAATTGGCATCGCCACGATCGCGATGGACTACTTCGGCCGCACCGCCGGCCTCACTCCGCGCGACGACTCGTTCGACTTCTGGCCCCACGTCGCGCAGACACGCCTGGCGACCGTCTTGCAAGATGCCACAGCCTCGCTCGCGCATCTGCGGGGTACGGCCGGGGCCGACAAGGCTAGCTTCACCGTCGGCTTCTGCTTTGGCGGGTCGAACTCGTTCCTCTGCGGCACTCAGGACCTGAGCCTCGCCGGCGTCATCGGCTTCTACGCCGGCCTGTCCCGCGACCGGGGCGATGGGACTCTCCTCGACAAAGCGTCGCAGATCCGCGTGCCGGCGCTAGGGCTGTTTGGCGGCGCGGACCAGGGCATCCCGGTCGAGGAAGTCCAGCAATTCGACGCGAAGCTGGATGAGGCCGGCGTCCAGCACGAGATAATCATCTACGACGGCGCGCCGCACAGCTTCTTCGACCGCCGTGCCGAGGAGTACGCCGAGGCGTCCGCCGACGCCTGGGCGCGGGTTCGCACGTTCATCGCCGCCCACGCCGAGCGCATCCCGGCGAGCTAAGGCAAATGTGACTACAACAGAAGACGCAGGCAAGCCGAGCTTGCCTGCGTCTTCTTGATTCGTATTCCACACACTCGAAAAGGGGAGCCGAAAATATTCGGCGCTACGGGCTGTTAGTCCTTGCCCTTGAGAGCGTCGCCAGCATCGTCAAGAGCGTCCTTCGTCTTGTTCCAGGCGCCCTCGGCGTTGCCCTTCGACTTCTGCGCCGCGCCTTCACTCTCGAGGCGCTCGTCGTCGGTCGCGTCGCCCGCCGCCTGCTTGGCCGAACCAGCGGTCTTGTCCCAGGCCTCGCGGGCCTTGTTCTTAGCATCACTCATGGCATCTTGCTCCTCTCGTAGATAAAACGCGTGCCAAACTACGAAAGCCAAAAAGCAAGATGCATGCCGCCTGGGTTTGCCTGCCCCTTAGCTGAGCGGCGCTCGCCGCGAGGTAATGACGCCGGTGTTGTAGCCGAGCCAGTGCATGCGGCCCATGTGGCGCGCGTGCTCTACCTTGAGGCAGCGATCCATGACCACCATCAGCCCGCCCCGCTCGGCGATCTCCGCGCCCTCGAAGCTGATGACATTGTATTGCAGCCATAGCGCCTTCGCCCCGATCGCGACGGCTTCCTCGGCGATGGCGGGCACGGCGTCCGGCTGGCGGAATACGTCTACCACATCCACCGGGAACGGGATGTCTCGCAAGGAGGCATAGCTCGTCTCGCCGAGTATCTCTTTCTCACGCGGATTGACCGGCACGATGCGGTAGCCGTGGCGCCCCATATAGAAGCCGACGAAGTGGCTCGCTCGCAGAACGTTGGGGGACAGGCCGACGATGGCGATGGTGCGCGCTGTGTGCAGGATCTCCTGGATGACGCGCGGGTCCTGGTAGGCGGCGAGGTCGCGCGCCGGGGCGGCGTTGTTCGGTGTCGTCATCGTGCCTCCACGCGTGCGGCGCTGCTTTCCGACGCAGCCGCGGTTAGTCCGTTTTCCAGGTCCCAGATGAGGTCCTCCAGCGTCTCCAGGCCCACCGAGAGGCGAATCGTGCCGGCGGTGATGCCGGCGGCGCTCAGCTCGGCGTCGTTGAGTTGGCGGTGCGTCGTGCTGGCGGGGTGGATGACAAGGCTCTTGGCGTCGCCGACGTTCGCCAGGTGGCTCCAGACCTGCAACGCCTCGATGAAGCGCTTGCCTGCGGCGCGGCCGCCGCGAATGTCGAACGCAAAGACGGCCCCGGCGCCGCGCGGCAGGTACTTGGCAGCCAGGCTGCGGTAGGGGCTGTCGTCCAGGGAGGCGTAGCGCACGCGCTCGACCATCGGGTGGCCGGCCAGGTAGCGGGCGACGCCGAGGGCGTTGGCGACGTGGCGCTCCATGCGCAGGGATAGGGTTTCGAGACCGAGCAGGAACAGGAACGCATTGAACGGGCTGAGCGCCGCACCCAGGTCGCGCAGGGTCTCGGAGCGGAGCTTCTGCAGGTAGCCGTAGACGCCGAACGTCTCGTGGAACGCCAGGCCGTGATAGGCCGGCGATGGGTCGGCGATGACGGGGAAGCGGCCGTTCGACCAATCGAAGCGCCCCGACTCGACGACGATGCCGCCGATGCTCGTGCCGTGGCCGCCGATGAACTTCGTGGCCGAGTGGACGACGATATCCGCTCCCCACTCGATCGGGCGGCACAGATACGGCGTCGCAAAGGTGTTGTCGATCATCAACGGCGCGCCGTGGGCATGGGCGATCTCGGCGACGGCTTCGATGTCCAGGACGTTCCCGCCGGGGTTCCCGACGGTCTCGCCGTAGAAGACCTTCGTGTTGTCGCGCGCGGCCGCTTCCCAGGCGGATAGATCGTCGGGGTCCACGAAAGTCAGGCCGACGCCCAGCTTGCCGAGCAGGTGCTTGAGCTGGGTGGTCGAGCCGCCGTACAGGGCGCTCGACGACACGACATGGTCACCGGGCCGCAGCATCGTGAAGAACGCGGCGGCCTGAGCCGCCAGGCCGCTGGCGAAGGCGACGCCGCCAACCGCGCCCTCCAGGTTGGCGACACGCTCCTCGAACGCCGCCGTCGTGGGGTTCATGATGCGCGAGTAAGTGTTGCCGTACTCCTGGAGGTTGAAGTAGGCCGCGGCAGCCTCGGTGTCCTCGAAGACGTAGCTTGTCGTCTGATAGATCGGCACGGCGCGCGCGCCTGTCGTCGGGTCCGGACGTTGGCCCGCGTGGACACTGCGGGTGTCGAACCCGAACTCGTGGGCGCCACCGTTCGCCGCTAGCCTGTCCGAATCATGGTTGGAATCCGGCATGATTTCTTCTCCGTTATAACTGGCCGTCTTGTACCGCAATATAGGCGCGGTCCAGGAAGTCTCGAATGATGGGAATCTGCCGCGCCTCCTCCAGGAGGAACGAGTCGTGGCCGTAGCTTGTGTCCAGATTGCAGTGCTCCACATGGCGGCCGTTGACGCGCAGCGCGCGAGCGATGGCTTCGGAGTCGGCCGGCGGGTAGAGCCAGTCGGACGAAAACGAGATGAGCAAGAAACGGGCGTAGGCCCGGGCGAGTGCGCGCTCCAGCGAGCCGAAGCCGTGGGAGCGGGCGAGGTCGAAGTAGGTCAGCGCCCGCGAGATGTAGAGGTAGCTGTTGGCGTCAAAGCGCTGCGCGAACTTCTCGGCCTGGTGCCGCAGATAGCTCTCGACGGCGAAGTCGGCGTTCGTGAGCGTGTAGGATGGCCCCTCGCGGTCCTGCCAGCGTCGGCCAAACTTGTCCGCCATCGACTCCGCCGACAGATAGGTGACATGGCCCACCATGCGCGCCACGCCGATACCCGCTTGCGGTGTGCGGCCGGTGCCGTAGTAGTGGCCGCCCTGCCAATCCGGGTCGGCCATAATGGCGTTGCGGGCGATCGCGTTCCATGCCACGCCCTGTGCACCGAGGCGCGCCGTGCTGGCGATGGGGATGCACGTCTTGACGGCTTGCGGCCACGTCACGGCCCACTCCATGGCTTGCATCCCACCCAGCGAGCCGCCCGTGACGGCAAATAGCGTGTCGATGCCCAGGGTGTCCAGGAGGGCGCGCTGCGCCTTCACCATGTCGGCGACGGTAACGACAGGGAAGTCGAGGCCGTAGGGCCGCCCTGTCGTGGGGTTCGTGGACGAGGGGCCAGTCGAGCCGCGGCAGCCGCCGATGATGTTGGATGAGACGACGAAGAACTTCGTCGTGTCGAACGCCTTGCCGGGGCCGATCATGCCGTCCCACCAGCCTAGCCCTCCTCTCGCCCCGACGCCGCGTTCCTCAGCGCCGATCCCGTCAAGCGCCGTCGGGGTATCAAGGTCCGCGCTCCAGCCGGCGGCGTGGGCGTCGCCGCTGAGGGCATGGCAAACGAGGATAACGTTGTCGCGGCGTGGAGACAGGGCGCCATACGTCTCGTAGGCGATGCGGACAGGCGCCAGGACCGCGCCCGACTCGAGGACGAGCGGCGACGGCATATCGAAGTAGCGAGTGCTGACCACGCCAACAGCGCCGATGCGGCGGGTGGACAGCGGATCGGTCGGGGCAGAGGACGTGTTACTCACGCGCGTTGGTTCGGTCCAGGGGAGTGTGATCGATAGGGCGATAGCGTAGCCAGAAACCCGTCCCTTGTCAAACGAGGCTGAGCGCCGTGGGCTTCGATTCATTAGTTGACGAATAATCGCTCCTGCTCTATAATCCGCCGATTAAGAAATCAGGTCGCTGCTGGCCTACGCTGACTGTCCGTTGCCGACCGAGAGTCGGCGCCGATGTTCTCCGCGCTGAGAATACCCCTTCGCAAGGACAAGGGTATCACGGGCTGCCCGCTGACGCGCGGCCACGACATCGATCCCAACAAGCAGGTTGATTATGAAAAACCTCTTACTGGGTCGTTTCAGCTACATTGTCATACCGTTGCTTTCGGCAGCCCTGGCGCTGCTGGTGGGCGGTGTCATTCTGCTGCTGCTCGGCGCGAACCCTGTCGCTGCGTACATTGCGATGCTGCAGGGCGCGTGGGGCAGTCCAAATGCCCTCGCCGACTCACTGGTCAAAGCGACGCCGCTGCTATTCGTCGGTGCCGGCATCTGTATCGCGTACCGCGGCGGCATGATCAACGTCGGCGGCGAGGGGCAGTTCATCCTCGGCGCTCTCAGCGCGACGGTGGTTGCCCTGGCCTTCCCGTCGTGGCCCAACTGGCTCTTGATCCCCTCGGCGCTCCTGGCAGGCTTCGTGGTCGGCTCGCTATGGGGGGGCCTGGCGGGCTTCCTAAAGGCCCGGTTCAAGGTGAACGAGGTCCTGAGCACGGTCATGCTAAACGCGATCGCGCTCCAGTTCATGACCTACCTGCTGCACGGCGCTCTCATCGACCCCACTGAGCTGGACAACTCCATCCGTATCCCGCAGACGCAGCGCCTCTCCCTGGCGGCGGATCTACCGCGCCTTGTGCCGACCCGTTTGCACCTGGGCGCCGCGCTCGCGGTCGTGGCAGCCATCGCCGTCTATATTTTGCTCTGGCGCACGACCATCGGCTACCGTATCCGCGCCGTCGGTTTCAACCCCTTCGCGTCGCGCTACGCCGGTATCCACGTCAGCCGCTTCCAGGTGCTCGCCATTACCTTGAGCGGGGCGCTTGCCGGCCTGGCGGGCGCCGTCGAGATTCTCGGCGTCAACCACCGCCTGTTCACTGACGGCTCCGCGACGGGTTTCACGAGCAACGCCGGCTTCAACGGCATCGTCGTCGCCCTGTTCGGTAACCTGAACCCGCTGGGGACGATTCCGGCGGCATTCCTGTTCGGCTCGCTGCTTGTCGGCGCCAACAGCCTGCAACGTTCGGTCCAGGTGCCTTCGGCCTTCGTCACGACGCTGGACGGCTTGATCGTCCTCTTCGTTGTGGCGACGCAGGCATGGGGGCGACGCGCGAGCCAGCGGCGCGCGGTGCAGAGTCCGCCGTCGGGTGAAGCGGTATCCGAAACAGTCCAGATGGCCGATCAAGTGCTGTCTGATCCACAAAACGTCGGGTAGGAGAGGGATGTCATGCTCACCGATTTGCTAGCGCCAAAGGTTCTCATCGGCATCCTTGCATCAGGCATCATGCTGGCGACGCCCTACCTCTACGCATCGCTCGGCGAGATGTTCGGACAGGTCAGCGGTGTGCTCAACCTGGGTCTCGAAGGCATTATCCTCATGGCGGCGTTCTCGGCGTACTACGTTGTCCTGACGACCGGCAATCTCATCGCCGGCTTGCTCGCGGGGATGATCGTCGGCGCGCTGATGGGCGTGTTGACGGCGTTCATCAATGTGACGCTTAAGGCGAACCAGGGTATCAGCGGCATCGGCATCTACATGTTTGGCCTTGGCCTGAGCGACCTGCTGTTCCGCGTGACTGTCGGCACGCCGCGCACCCTCAACGGCTTCCCGGCGTTGCACATCCCCGTTCTGAGTGACCTGCCGGTGCTGGGGGTCATCTTCTTCAATCAGAACATCCTGGTTTACGGGGCCTATGCGCTCGTGCCGATATCCTGGTTCGTGCTCAACAAGACGTCGATTGGCCTCAAGATTCGCTCGGTCGGGCAGACGCCGGCGGCTGCCGATAGCCTGGGTATCAGCGTCGCTCGCATCCGCTACCTCACTGAGTCCATTGACGGACTGCTCGCGGGAGTGGCCGGCGCGGCTTTGTCGATTGCCCTGCTCAACGTCTTTCAGTCGAACCTGACGAGTGGCCTGGGCTTCATCTCGGTCGCGCTCGTCTACTTCGGGGCGTGGCGGCCCGTGCGGATCATGCTAGGCGCGCTGCTCTTCAGCATGGTCAACGCGCTCCAGCTCTGGATCCAGACCCTCGGCATTCCGCTGTCGTCGGACCTGGCCGGAATGCTACCCTACATCCTGACGATTGTCGCCCTGATCTTCGCCGCGCGCTCCCTCATCAATGAGCCGACAGCCTTGACCAAGGCCTTCGAGCGTGGCGAGTAGGGAGACAGGGAAGACTCGCATGACCGACAGCGACCTGGCCTTGCTCCAAAGGGCCATCGAAATTGCGAAGCAGGCGCGCGCGCACGGCAACCATCCGTTTGGCGCTCTGCTTGCCGACCGTAACGGCAACATTCTACTTGAGGCGGAGAACTCTGTCGTTACCGAGCACGACTGCACCGGCCACGCGGAGACGAACCTGATGCGGCTCGCGTCGCGCCGGTTCGAGCCTGATTTCCTGGCCAATTGCACTCTGTACACAAGCACCGAGCCGTGCGCGATGTGCGCCGGCGCGATCTACTGGGGAAACGTGGGACGCGTCGTCTTTGCCATGAGCGAGGAAGACTTGCTCGTGCTGACCGGCGACAACCCGGAGAACCAGACTTTCTCGTTGCCCTGCCGCGAGGTTTTCGCCCGTGGACAGCGGCCCGTCATCGTCGAGGGTCCGGCGTTGCAAGAGGAAGCCCGCCAGGCGCACGCCGGTTTCTGGCAATAAAATCATGTCGCCGATGAGCGACACCCTCAGCAAGAACCCTAAAGGAGGAGACTCATGAGAACACGATACTGGATTATCGCATTGGCCGTGATGCTAATGCTGGCTCTGGCAGCTTGCGGCGGCGGCGCTGCCCCCGCGGCTCCCGCCGCGCCGACAACTGCGCCGGCCGCGGCTCAGCCGGCCGCGCCGACAGCGGTGCCGGCTGCTCCGAAGGCAACCGAGGCGCCCAAGGCCGCCGCGCCGACAGCGGTGCCGGCTGCTCCGAAGGCGACTGAGGCGCCGAAGGCCGCTGCGACCAGCGCCCCGGCCGCGTCCGCCGGCGCCTCCGGCAAGCCGTTCCGCGTGGCCCTGATTCTGCCAAGCGCGAAGAACGACCTGTCGTTCAGCCAGAGCATGTACGACGCCGTGGCCAGCATGCAGAACCAGCTCGGCAAGGACAAGTTCGAGTTCGCCTACTCGGAGAACATGTCGAACGTGACCGACGCCGCAGCCGCCATCCGCGACTATGCCTCGAAGGGCTACGACCTGATCATCGCCCACGGCTCGCAGTACGGCGCGTCACTGGCCGATATCGCCCCTGACTTCCCGAAGCAGTCGTTCGCCTGGGGCACGGCGGTAGACACGTTCGAGAACAAGGGCATCAAGAACATCTTCGCCTACACGGTCGCGTCCGACCAGGGCGGCTATGTCGAGGGTACGATGGGCGCTAAGCTCTCCAAGAGCGGCATCCTGGGCTACATCGGCCCGCTGCCCGTGGGCGACGGTAAGCTCACCGGCGATGGCTTCGTGGCGGGCGCCAAGGCGACTAACCCCGACGCCAAGACCCAGGTCACCTACGTGAACTCGTTCAGCGACGTGGCCCTGGCTTCCCAGGCAGCGCAGACGCAGATTGCCTCCGGCGCGGACGTGCTCGCCGGTACGTCCCAGAACATGGTCGGCGCGGTCAGCGTCGTCAAGGACAAGAATGCGCTTTGGTTCGGTAATGACGTCGATCAGTCCTCCCTGGCGCCGAACAACGTTGTCGCGAGCCAGGTCTACGACTGGACGTACGCTCTCAAGGGCATGATGGACGATATCAGCAAGGGCAAGCTCGGTACCAGCGTGTACACCCTGACGCTGAAGAACGGCGGGCTGAAGATGGTCAACAACCCGCAGTTCAACCTGCCCCCGGATGTCAAGGCACTGGCCGACAAGACCATCCAGGGCATCATCGACGGCAGCATCAAGACCGGCGGGCAGTAATCGGTACGCGACGTATCGCAGGGGCGCGAGTCATCGCGCCCCTGCGGGGTGGGTGTCTTATGCCAGCATCCTCAATTCAGAAGGTCGAGCTGCGCGGGATTACGAAGCAGTTCCCGGGCGTCCTCGCGAATGACCGCGTCAACTTCGACGTGAGCGCGGGCGAGGTCCACGCGCTGCTAGGGGAGAACGGCGCCGGCAAGAGCACGCTGATGAAGATTCTCTACGGGCTGTACCAACCCGACTCGGGCGAGATTCTCATCAACGGCCGTCCGGTGACCTTCAAGTCTCCCGCCGATGCGCTGCGCAACGGCATCGGTATGGTGCATCAGCACTTCCAGCTCGTTCCCAGCTTCACCGTCGCCGAAAACGTGACGTTGGGGTTGCCGTCGGGGCGGGCCGGTGTGCTGGACACCGCAGCCGTTGGGAACCGCATTCGCAGTCTGGCCAAGGAATATGGCCTCAGCGTGGATCCGAATGCGTACGTGTGGCAGCTCGCCGTCGGTCAGCAGCAGCGTGTCGAAATCGTCAAGATCCTGTATCGCGGCGCCGAGCTGCTCGTGCTGGACGAGCCGACGGCGGTCCTCACCCCGCAGGAAGTAGACGACCTGTTTGTCACGCTTCGTCAAATGGCCCAGGAAGGCCATTCCATCATCTTCATCTCGCACAAGCTCCACGAGGTGCTGGCCATCAGCCAGCGGGTGACCGTCTTGCGCGACGGGCGGTCCGTGGGCACATTCCCGACGGCGGATATGACGAAGGCCGAGCTGGCGCGACTCATGGTCGGACGGCCGGTGCTTCTCCAGTACGACCGCCCGGCGCCGAATCTCGGCGAGGCGCGGCTCCAGATCGAGAATGTCACTGCCCTGGGTGACCGAGGCACCGACGCCTTGCGGAACGTTTCACTCACCGTCCACGCGGGCGAGATCGTTGGTCTGGCGGGCGTTTCAGGCAACGGCCAGCGCGAGTTGGGCGAAGTACTGACGGGGCTGCGGCCAGTGACCCAGGGCCGCGTCACTCTGAATGGCAAGGACGTTACCCACGCCTCGCCGGCCCAGCGCATGGCCGTGGGGCAGTCGGCGATCCCTGAAGAGAGAATGCGCGAGGGTGTTATCACGGAGTTCAGCGTTTCCGAGAACCTTATACTCCAGGACAATGGCAAGCCGCCCTATGCTCATCGCGGCTTCATGGACTTCAAGGCCATTGCCCAGCAGTCGGCTCGTCTGGTGGAGAGCTTCCGCGTCAAGACGCCTAGCCTGGAGACGCCGGTCAAGAATCTGTCCGGCGGCAACATCCAGAAGCTCATCCTGGCGCGCGAGTTGAACCGCAAGCCAAGCGTCCTGATCGCCGCTCAGCCGACGCGCGGCGTGGACATCGGCGCGAGCGAGTACATCCACCTGCGCCTCCTGGAGCAGCGCGCCCTCGGCACCGCGACGCTCCTCATCTCCGAGGACCTGGACGAGATTCGGGCGCTCTCGGACCGCATCGCTGTGATCTATGAGGGTCGGATCGTGGGGATTGTGGATGGGCCGACGGCGACGGCTGAAGAACTGGGCCTCATGATGGCGGGCAGCGTGCGGGAGCAGAGTCAGGCGTGACGGACAGCTTAACCGGACCGCAGCGGCTGCGACTTGTCCTCATCATCGGCGGTCTGTCCGCCTTCGGGCCGCTCTCCATCGACATGTACCTGCCGGCGCTGCCCTCACTGGGGCAGGACCTCGGCGGGACGGCGTCGGTGGTGCAGCTCACCCTGACGGCGTTCATGCTGGGCCTCGCCCTGGGGCAGCTCGTCGCCGGCTCGCTGAGCGATTTGCTCGGGCGGCGGCGTCCGCTGTTGGTCGGGCTTGTTCTCTACACGTCTGCGTCGCTGCTATGCGTCTTCGCGCCGTCTATCGGGGCGCTCATCGCGCTCCGCTTTGTGCAGGGCGCATCAGGCGCGGCGGGAACCGTGATTGCGCGTGCCGTGGTGCGCGACTACTTTAGCGGCAACGATGTGGCGCGCTTCTTTGGCTTGACCATGCTGGTCAACGGCCTGGCCCCCATTCTCGCGCCGATCATCGGCGGGCAAATTCTCCTCTTTACCTCCTGGCGCGGTGTGTTCATGCTCCTCACCGTCATCGGCACCGTGATGCTCATCGCTGTCACCTTCGGCTTACACGAGTCGCTTCCGAAGGAACGCCGGCGTCCGGGCGGGTTGCGCTCGAGCGTCGCGCCCTTCCGCCGATTAGCCCTGGACCGAGTGTTCCTCGGCTATGCCTTCGCGATGGGGCTGGCGTTCGGGGCGATGTTCGCGTATATCTCCGGCTCGCCGTTCGTCCTCGAGGACATTTACGGCGTGTCGCCGCAGGTATTTGGTATCTTCTTTGGCATAAACGCGTTGGGGATTGTCATGGTCAGCCAGGTGGGCGTGCGGCTGATCGAACGTGTGGGGCCGCGCACACTACTCGCGACAGGGCTAGGGGTCGCATTCACGGGCGGCGTGCTGCTGCTCGTGGTCGTCCTCATGGGCGGCGGACTTCTCGGTATTCTGCCCGCGCTGTTCCTCGTCGTTGCGAGTATCGGCCTGATCAGCCCCAACGCCACGGCCCTGGCGATGGCCGATCACCCGGACGTCGCCGGCAGCGCCTCAGCCTTCCTCGGGTTGCTGCAATTTGTCATCGGCGCACTTGTCGCCCCGCTCGTCGGCATCGCCGGCACAGCGACAGCCCTTCCCATGGCGATCGTGATCGCGAGCTTGACCGCGGGCGCGGGCGCCGTCTTCCTATTCCTCACTCACCTGTCACCGCGCTCCCTGGAGCTACCGCAGCGCAACGCGCCGGGCCGCTGAGCGGCGGACTACTCAAGCAAAAGCGGCATGCGCCAGTATAAGAACACAGCTATGCCGTCATTGCGAGCGGAGCGAAGCAATCCCTCGCCCTAGCGACAGACCCTCTAGGCACTATAGAGTGAATCGCCTTCCCGGGAGATTGCTTCGTCAGTGGGGAGCTTCGCCCCCCACACCCCCGCAAGAAGCCCGCCTAGCAATGACAGCGCGGGACTCTGTGTTCTGTGCAGCGCAGCGCAAGGACAAGAGGGCACCGGGACGCTTCACGCCGGTCAGCATGGCAGTTTCATACTCACATGGATATTACGCGCTGCTGCTCGCCAGGTTCGCGAACGGACGCAGGTGTCGCGCGAAATGGCGCTCCAGGTTGGCGGCATACGCGTCCGGGTGACGGCGCAGGAGCGCCATCAGCCGATCATAGAACAGGAACCCGCCATCCTCCCGGCGCGTCGTCAGAACCGAACCGAACGTGACGTGGAGGATCTCCCGCGCGTCGAAGTCGTCCAGGAGACTGGCCAGGCTGCCGTCGGCGACGTCCTCGGGGCGGGGCGTGCGGCTGACATCGGCGGAGACGTGGTAGCTGGCGCGGTCGATGGGGTAGCGATCGCGGGCGAACGCGTATATCTCGCGGAACAGGGCAGGATCGAGGGCGGCTACGGTGTGTAGGGCTTCCAGGTAACTGGTGCCTGCTGTCTTGAGGTGCACCATGCCGTGTGTCTGACGCGCCGCAATGGGGTAGATGCGGAACTTGTCCGAGCCGGAGTGAAGGCTGAGCTTGTACGGGCCATAGACGCGGGCAATTGCGGCGTGAACCGCGAAGTCACTCTCGAAGTCGGCGAGGTCCCCGATGTAGTCGACGCCTTTCTCGAATCGGCCCACGTAGCGCGGCGCGAGGCTGACCCAGCGCACGCGCAGCCGACGTAGCTCGCGCACGATGTAGAGATGCTGCGCGTGGGTCGTAGGGGTGTCTGTCTCGTCCACCGAAACTTCGAGCTCAAATGGCTGGTCGCCCGCGGCGTTGGCCAGGTGGCGGTACATCGCTGCGACATGGGCGATGGCGCGTCCATACTTGACGGCCGCCTCGAGGAGCGTGCGCGTGTCGAAGCGAATCGTATACCGCTCGACTTCGAACGCCTGGTTAAGATAGCGCCGCGCGAGCGTGGTCAGGTTATCCTCGAGCTGATCCCAGGGCAGCTCGTCGACGGCTGCGTGCAGCGCCTCGCCGGACATGGTCTCGGCGTCGCTGTCGACGTACTCGCCCGGGTCGATGGTGAAGAAGCTGAAGCCGGCGGCGAGGCACGCGTCAATATCAGCCGGAACCTTCAGATGGTCGGCGTCCGCGCCGACGCCCAGGCGCCACCCTTCCTGAAAGATGCCCCACGTTGCGTCGTCCATCACGTCCTGGGGTGAGCGGCCGGTGCGCGTCATCTCGCGGATGGACTGCTGAGCGAAGATAGGCGCGACGACACTTCCCGTGGCACGGACGGCGCGCACATGGCCCGGCGTCGCCAGTCCGAGCCGGTCCCCCATGCCGGCCGAGGTGCGGAGGCCGAGAGGCTGTGGTCGGAGCCAGGGTAGCAGGTTGCGCAGGGCGGCGGCGTTGTGGGCGTTCAACGGTCCGAGGAGCAGGGATTGGCCGGCATAAACAGTCGTGTCGCCCTCGAAAGCGGCCGAGAGGGGGTTGCCGTCGGGCGCCAGAACCGCGAGACGCGGACCAGCGTCGATGGCTACGAGGCCAACAGTGGCGCCGCCTACGTCGACAAGGGACTGCGGGATGTAGTTCAGAGTCAGTGTCGATTGCCTGTTCATGATTTACTCTCTCAGACGGTAGAGCATTTCTCCGGCGCGCGGCACCATGAGCCGATCGCCGTCCTCGGAGGTCGGCCAGTCTTCAAGGGCGATTGTCTCGGGATCGCGGTAGCCCAGGTTCACCTGGCGGCAGATGTCCTCCGGAATGCTTGTCGCGAGCGTGACGGCGATGCGCGGATGCTCGACGCCGTCAGCGTAGGTCCCGACACCCCGCAGGTGGGTGGAGTGGGCCAGCACGCCCCAGGGATAGTGCTTGAACGACTCCCACTGCTTCACAAAGTAGTCGCGGACATGGTAGCCGATCTGGCGGATGACCGCGCCATGCATCACGCTGATCTCGCGGACGTGGGGCGCGTAGATGATGACCTCGCCCTCGTCGGCGATGACCGGCTCCATCTTGTACATGCCCTTCGCGCCGACCCAGATTTCATCGTACATCTCGGGCAGCACCGAGAGCACCTGCTGGAAGGGCTTCTCGACGTAGTGGATGTGAGTCTGGGCCGCGAGGTCGGCGGCGGCGGCCCAGGCCGCTTCCGGCGTGTCCACGAACACGCCTTCGACGCCTTCGACATCTACAACGCTGCATATGGCGTGGCGCGGCGTGGGGATCATGGCCGCGGCGCGGTCGATGACGGCGCGTACGGCGGTGTCCTTCGTGCCGATGATGGCGTAAGAGGTGAGAAGTGCGCCGAGCCAGTGGGTGAAGTCAATGATGTCGGGGCCGGCGATGCCGGGGAAGAAGTACTTGTTGCCGCCGGAGAAGCCGACGACCTCGTGCGGAAAGACCGGGCCGCAGATGAGGATGTGGTCGTAGTCCAGGACGAGGCGATTGATGCGCACTGGCACATCCTCAATGAGTAAGCCGTTGCTCTGGTGCGCTATCTCGTCGGCCGGGATGACGCCGAGCGTCGCCAGGGCGTTCGGGTCTTTCCACGCGTGGTTGAGCAGGCCCACATCGCCATACTGCGCGGTGCGCTCTTCGGCGGACAGGCCGAATAGCCGCAGCATCTGGGCGTCGTTCAGCGGTGGGTGCGTTCCGAGCGCGACGAGAAAGTCTACTGCGTTGACGCGCGGGCGAAGATATCGCGTCAGCAGGCGGAAGAACATGGGCAAGGGCATGGTGCGCGTTTGGTCGGGCACGATAACGAGGACGCGCTTGCCTGCGAGGGGGAGCTTGTCCAGTCCCTCGACCACGATGCGCTCGATCTGTTCTTCAGTCAGAAAAGTTTTGTGTGACATAATCATCACATCCTTGTGAACGACGCGGGGCGAATGTGCCAAGGCTGCCTTTAGTGTACGTCCACTCGCGCCGGGTAGGCATTGCCACCAAGGAATCCTCTGCTTTAGCACCCTCTGAGGGTGCTATGCTCGCTCATCAGTAGTGATATCGCGCTTGAAGGAAGTCTATGCGGTCGTTGCCCACGACGTAGACGATGCGGTGCTCCTGCGTCAGTCGGCGTGACCAGATATTCGCCCCAAGATACTTCAATGGTTCTGGCTTGCCGATCCCGTCGAACGGGTCCCTCATAACAGCCTCGATGAGATCGAATGCGCGCAGCGCCACTTTGCGATCCGTCTCAACCCAGTACCGCAAATCCTCACGGAATTCGGGTTGGAAGATGGCGGCACGTTGCGCTGCGCGGCTCACGTCCCTACTCGTTGGATTCGTCGTTGAGGAGATCGCGCTTCAGATCGTCAACAGACTGCGGTGCGACACTCTGCTCGCGAGCGCGAGCCAACGCAGTGAGAAGACGCTCGGCGTTCTTCGGTGAACGCAGAAGATGGGCCGTTTCTAGCAGGCTGCGCAACTCATCGGCGGCAATCAAGGCTACGTCCTCGGCGTCGCTGCGATGGATGATCACAACATCGCGATTCTGGACGACCTCATCCATAAACTTGTCCATGTTCGCAATGGCCTCTGCATATTTCGTCTCGATCATCTAACTACTCTCCCTCTTATTCCATGCGACAAGCTGACTCTATTATATCACGCGACTACGGACTTGTCGCTACGGTGTCCAGAGGGTGCCGTCGGGCCAGCGGCTCTGTGTCCACTCGATGGACTTGACGGTGATGGGGTAATTCGCCGCCTTCGCCTCGTCGAGGTCCACGCCCAGACCCGGCTTGTCGTTCGCCCACAGGTAGCCGTTGCGCATCTCCGGCGCGCCGGGGAAGACCTCGTACAGCGCCTCGCCGAAGTTGATGACCTCCTGGATGCCGAAGTTGTGGCAGGCCAGGTCCAGGTGGAGGTTGGCGGCGTGGCCGATAGGCGAGACATCGCCCGGGCCATGCCATGCTGTGCGCACGCCGAACGCTTCGGCGAGGGCCGCCTGGCGGCGGGCAGGTGTGATGCCGCCGATCGCGGACAGGTGGGAGCGGATGTAGTCGATCAACTGCTCAGCGATCAGCGTCCGCCACTCCACGCTATTGACGTGTAGCTCGCCCATCGCGATCGGCGTGGCGCTCTGCTCGCGCAGGCGGCGGAACCACTCGATCTGGTCGGGGGCAAGCGGGTCTTCCAGGAAGAAGAGGCGATACGGCTCCAGCGCCTTCGCCATACGGATGGCGTCGATAGGGGCGATGCGCTCGTGGATGTCGTGCAGCAGGAAGAGGTCGTAGCCGACGTGGGTGCGCACGTATTCGAACAACGGCGGGATCGACCGGGCGTACTTGTCGGCGTCGTAGTACATGCCGGGGAAGGCGCTGTCCACGCGGTCCATGACCCGCGTGCGGTGAGTCGCGGGCGCTTCGCGGCTCGGCAACGCCGTCGCCGTGCGGATGTCCTGCACGCGCCCGCCATAGCCGCCCATCTGACAGCGCACGGCCAGGAACCCTGCTCCTGGTAGCGCAAGACGTTATCGAGAACCTCCTGCGGGTCACGGCCGTCGGCGTGGCGGTAGACCATCGCCGCCTCGCGGCACTTGCCGCCGAGTAGGTCGTAGACGGGCATATTGGCGAGCTTGCCCTTGATGTCCCACAGCGCCATGTCCACGCCGGCGATGGCGTTGTTCAGCACCGGACCGTTGCGCCAGTAGGAGTTGACCATCATCATGTGCCACAGGTCTTCGCTGTTCCGCGGGTCGCGGCCCTGGAGCAGCGGGTCGAGGTACTCCTCGACGGCGCGGGCGACCAGGGTCGCGCGCTGGGTGAAGGTGGCGCAGCCGAGGCCGTAGAGGCCGTCCTGGTCGGTCTCGACCTTGACGACGATGAGGGCGATACCGTCGGGGGCAGTGAGAATCGCTCGAACGCGGGTGATTTTCATGGTGGTGTTCCTATGACCAGATGCGGTCCCAGGTACGCTGCGTGTCCCACTCGGGGGTCGGCTCGAAGAAGCCCTGGTCGTCCGGCACGAGGTGCTCACGGATGGCGTCCGCGTTGATCTCGAAGCCGAGGCCAGGCTTGTCCGGGACTTGGATGTAGCCGTCCTGGATGATGGGCTTCGGCACGCCGTCGATGAAGTCGGCCCAGAATGGCACTTCGGTGAAGTGGTGCTCCAGGGCAATGAAGTTCTGGGTTGCCGCCGCGCAGTGTACGCTGGCCATCGTGCTAATGGGCGTACCGGCCATGTGCATTGCCATGCTGACGCCGTGCTCTTGCGCCAGGTCGCCGATCTTCTTCGTCTCGAGGATACCGCCAGAGGTCGCCAGGTCGGGGTGGATGACGTTGACGGCGCGCGCCTCCAGCAGGGGGCGGAAGCCTTCCTTGAGGTAAATGTCCTCGCCCGTGCAGACCGGCGTGTTCAAGGCGCGCTCGATCTGCACCCACTTGTCGGTAAACTGCCACGGCACCAGGTCTTCGAGCCAGGCCAGGTTGTACGGCTCTAGCGCCTGACCCAGGCGGATGCAGTCGTCGACGCCAATATGTCCGAAGTGGTCGGCGGCGATCGGGACTTCGTCGCCGACGACGGCGCGTACCTGGTCCACGTACTCGCAGATCAGGTCGATGCCCTTGGGCGTCAGGCGCACGTGGGTGAAGGGGTGCATCGTCCACTGCGTGTTGAGCATGCGCTCGACCTCGTCGCCCGGATCGCCAGGCAGCATGCCCTGGGGCCAGCTGAGAGCTCCCTTGATGCCGATGAGAGGCTGGACACCGAGGTCCATCTTCAGCATCGTGAAGCCCTTTTCAAGCCGGCCCAACAGCTTCTGACCCATGAGCGCACCCGTCGGCTCGTTTGGTGTGTCGCAGTAGATGCGGATGCGGTCGCGGAACTTGCCGCCGGCGAGCATGAAGGCCGGGACGCCATACGCCTTGCCGGCCAGGTCCATGAGCGCCATCTCAACGCCACAGACGCCGCCGCCCTGCCGACCGTGGGAGCCGAACTGCTTGATCTTGCGGAACACCTTGTCGACGTTACATGGGTTCTCGCCGAGGATGCGGCTCTTGAGCATCAGGGCATAGTTCTTGGTCGCGAGGTCGCGCACCTCGCCGTAGCCGCTGATGCCCTGGTTCGTGTCCAGGCGCAGGATCGTGAAGCGCCAGTGGCCCCAGCCGACTGTCGCCGTGCGCATGTCGGTGATCTTCAGGTCACTTGGCCGTGACTCGGTTCGGACGTGGTCCTCGGGACGCGGCGCGTCTTGGGTGTGAGCTTCGGCGCTCATTGGGCGATGCCCTCCTCCTGATCGTGCAGCCAGCCGAGGAGGCGCTCGGCCTTGCTGCAGTCGAAGAAGCCGCGCGTGCCGCTCAGGTCGCCTCGAATCGGCACGCCAGGGAAGAACTCGTGCGCCAGCTCGAGTGTCGGCGTTTCCTCCGTCGTCTGCGGCGCGATGATATAGAAGACCTCGTGGCCCTTGTAGTCGGCAGTCAGAGACGACAGGCACGCCCGCGCGGCCCTGTCTAGAACTGTGTAGCCCCATAGATGCTTCGCCAGCACCTTGCCGAGCCGCCTTGCGTGTTCCACGGCGACGGCTCGCTCCTGCACGACCCAGTGGAAGCGCATGCTGGCAATCGTCATGTTCTCGTGGCGGCGGGCGATGGAGTCGCCCTGCAGCTCGCAGATCCACTTGGATAGGCTGTACGGGTCTTCGTTGTATGTGGGATGCTCTTCATCGAGCGGGAAGTAGTCGTAGCGCGGCCAGCGGCTGTACGCGGCGCCGGTGGCGTTGACGCTGGACGCCTGGCACACGTGGGTGATGCCAAGCTCGGCGGCTGCGATGAGCGCGTTGTAGCTGCCCACCACATTGTTGTTGTGGACGACATGCGCCGGGTGGCCATGCGGCGACGGGATGGCGGCCATGTGAACGAGACCGTCGCAGCCATGCAGTGCCTTCTCGATGGCTGCGTAATCGGACATGTCTGCGTCGACGTAGACCAGATTCGGGTCGTCGGAGTCGTGGCCAGGGTGGATGCGATCTATGCTCACAACGCTGTGGCCGTCCGCCAATGCCATTTTAGTGATCGCGCGGCCAATTCGGCCGCTGCCACCCGTTACTGCGATCTTCATAATCTGTCCTCACAAAAAGCGTCCGCCCGCGGGGGCGGACATAGTGACTGTAACAATAGGCTGAAGGGAAGGGCTACTGATTCCCCGGCCATAGCGTCGTAAACGTGCAAAACGCGATCGCGAACCCCAGGAAATTACCCGTCAGCGCCATGCGCACGCTCCAGCTATCCTGCCAGTGCGCCCCCGTGCCTCGGCTGCGGTCGAACAGGCCGCCGATGAGGCCGCCTGCGATGCCAAGCAGAGTCATCAGGACCGGCGGGTTCAGCCAGAAAAGGGTGAACTCAGTCGGCAGCACGGGCAGCGCCAGGCGGCACGCGCTCACTGTGAACAATCCCACGATGATCCCTAGAGCGACTCCACGCGTTGCCCCGATCAGGATACCGAACCACAATCCCAATAGAACCAGGACGATGAACAGGTTCCCGCCGTAAGCGAGAAGTTGCCGCAACGACGCCAAAGGGCCTGAAACAGGCTGCGCGCGATCAATAATGATGAACGCAGCAATCAGGGCGATCACCAGAATCGGGATCGCCCACAAAACGACTTTCCTTATCATGTCTCATCCCGTGCCGAAGCATGCCGCAGACTCAGGCCGGCAGCAGCTCCGATAGGGCCTCCGGCTGGATCTCGGACTTCGACTGGTATAGGAAGCACGCGGCCGCCTGATGGCTGCTCAGGCGGTACAGCGGCGGCGGAGTCTTGCAGATCTCCATCGCTACCGGGCAGCGAGAAATGAACTTGCAGCCCGTTGTCGTGTCCTGCATCTCGGACTCCTGCACCTTGATCCCCGTGCTCCCCCACTGGCGGTTGATGTCAGGCCACGGGATGGAGTCGATCAGGAGGCGCGTGTACGGGTGCTGCGGGTCCTTGATGACTGTATCCACGTCTCCCGCCTCCATCACGTTGCCGCGGTAGAGCACGATGATGGACTTAGAGATGTGGTAGGCCGTGGTCAGGTCGTGGGTGATGTAGACGATGGATACGCCGTAGTCGCGCTGCAGGGTCTGCAAGGTCTGCAGGATGCTCGCGCGCAGCGAAGCGTCCACCATGGACACCGGCTCGTCGGCGACGAGCACCTTGGGGCGCAGAATCAAGGCGCGGGCGACATTGATGCGCTGGCGCTGGCCACCCGACAACTGATGCGGGTAGCGGCCCAGCACGTCCTCCGGCTGGAGGCCGACGGCCTGCAGCGACTCGTCCATCCTCTGCCGCGCTTCGGTCTTGTTCTTGGCGAGCTTGAAGCGCTTGATGGGCACGGTCAGCAGGTGGTCCACGGTGTAGAATGGGTTGAACACGGCGAACGGGTCCTGGAACACGGCCTGGACCTCGCGGCGGAATGTCGTCCGGTCGTCGCCCTTAAGCTTGCTGACGTCCTTCCCCTTGTAGAAGATCTGCCCTGACGACGGCGGCAGGAAGCCCAGCATCAGCATTGCCAGGGTAGTCTTACCGCTGCCGCTCTCGCCGGCGACTGTCAAGATAGTCGGCTCGTCTTGCTCCAGGCTGAGCGAAAGATTATTGAGCGCGGTGGTGAAGGTCTTGTTGAGCAAGCCGCGCGAGTAGGTCTTCGTGACGTTCTTGAACTCGAGAAGGGGCGTCATGCTTTCGCCTTTTCCGTGTAGAGATAGCAGGCAACGTGGCGGTCACCTGGCAGCGGCTCAAAGCTGGGCGGCTGGGTTCGGCAGACGTCCATCGCGTGCTGACACCGCGGGTGGAACGGGCAGCCGGTCGGCAGGCGCCACAGCGAGGGCGCGCGGCCAGGGATACCCTGGAAGTGTCCCTTGTTGTCTAAGTTGGGAAGGCTGGCGATGAGCGCCTGGGCGTAGGGATGTTTCGGGTCCAGGAACATATCGCGGACCCGGCTCATCTCCATCAGCCGACCGGCGTACATGACGGCGACCTTGTCGACGAACTGCGCCATCAGCCCCATGTCGTGGCCGATGAGAATCACCGCGGCGCCCAGGTGTTCCTGGATGCGGTCGATGGTCTCCATCACCTGGCGCTGCGTGACCACGTCGAGGGCGCTCGTCGGCTCGTCGGCGATGATGAGGCTGGGCGCGAGGAGGATGCCGATGGCGATACAGACGCGCTGCTTCATGCCGCCGCTCAACTCATGCGGGTACATCTTGTACACGCTGGGCTTGAGGTCGACGGATTCAAGCGCCTCCATGCAGCGCGTTTCTATGTCGGCCTTCGACATCTCCGGAATGTGGGCCTTGATGGCATCCCTCATCTGGGCGCCGATACGCGTCACAGGATTGAGTGAGTTCATCGCGCCCTGGGGGATGTACGCCACCTTGCTCAGGCGCGCATCGAGCATCTCGTCGTTCGTCAGCTTCATGAGGTCGGTGCCGTCGACGATGACCTGCCCGCCTTCGATGCGGCCGGGCGGCTTGATCATGCGCATGACGGCCAGAGCCATCGTGCTCTTGCCAGAGCCCGACTCGCCAACCAGCCCGAGCTTCTCACCGGCGTTCAGCGACAGGGTGACGCCGTCGAGAGCCTTCGCGCGGCCGAGGTCGGTATAGTACGTGACGTGGAGGTCCTTAATCTGAAGAATCGGCTCGTCCATATATATCCTACTCTGACCGCCTGACGCGGGGGTTAGCGAATTCGTCGAGACCCATGATGATCAGGGCGAGGGAGCCGAGGATGAGCACCATGGCGAGAGCGGGCCACATCGGCCACCACCACCAGCCATTGAAGAACGCGCCCTGGGACTGCGCCGACCAGATCAGGTTGCCAAGGAGCGGCTCACGCAGCGGACCGAGGCCAAGCACGGCAAGATAGAAAGCCGCGAACTCGGCGGCGAACACCGCTGTGACGAACGACGCGACGATGTACGGAAGTAAGTTGGGTAAGAGTTCCTGGAAGATGATCGCGAGGTCACCCATGCCCGATAACTTGGCGACCGAGACGAACTGTCTTTCCTTCATCGATAAGACTTGGGACCGAATGACGAGTGTCGGGAACATCCACGCCAACAATACGACCACGAAGGCCATGGTGTAGATGGTGACATCGCGCTTGTCGAGCGACCCTGCGATCACCACCTGGATCAAGAGGACGGGAATAGGAATGAGGATAGAGCTGATGCCCTTGATGCCCGAGTCGACCGGGCCGCCAAAGTAGCCCGAAATGAAGCCTAACACTACGCCAATGAAGGTGGCGATCGCGCCCGCCAGGAGACCGATGACCGCGGTCTGCCACATGCCGACGACCATAGCCGCGAGCATGTCACGCCCGAAGAAGTCAGTGCCGAGAGGGTACTGGAGGCTCGGCGGCTGCTTGGTGCGCACGGACAGCGGGTAAGCTTTGGCCGTGTCCACCGTCAGCAGGCCGACGACGGTAAAGGCGATGAGCAGGAACAACAGGAACAAGCCCACGGCAAGACTCTTGTTGCGCCGCAGGTAGCGGAAAAGGAGCCTTACGCGGCTTGGCTGTTTGACCTCGCCGGTCGCGACCGCTGCTGTCGCACCTGGGGCCTGGGAAATTGCATCAGTTGCCATCTCTGCGCTCCTGCCTCCTAATGACGAATCCGCGGATCGAGCAACGGGTAGACCAGCTCGACCAGCACCATCAGCACCGCCACGGCGATGATGATGAACAGCACAATCCCGTAGATCACCGGGTAATCGTTCGAGCGTATCGCGTCGTTGAGGACGGACCCAAGTCCCGGCAGCCCGAACAAGCCCTCGACCACGATGCCCGCCGTGACAACCGTCCCAAGGGCCAAGGCCAAGCCGGTCACCTGCGGCAGAAGCGCGTTGCGGAAGAAGTAGTCCTTGAAGATCGTGTCGGCCTTCAGGCCTTTGTGTTCAGCGAAGGTGACATAGTCCTCGCCCTGGATCGTTACGCCCATGCCGCGCATGGACAGCACCCAGCCCCCGATAAGCCCGAAGATCAACGCCAGGGCGGGCAGGACTTGATGGTTCAGCACGTCGCCGGCGAAATCCCACGACATGTTCGGAACCTTGCCGATGGAGTAGGCGCCGCCCAGCGGGAACAGTGCCAGCCTGAATCCGAGGAAGAAGAGCAGGAACACCCCAAGCAGCACAGGTGGCACGCCGGTCAGGAGCACAAATGGTGTGGACATACCACGCGCCCAGCCGGGCGCTCGCGGCCAGGCTGAGACTGCGCCGAGGATGTTGCCGATGGCGAACGCCAGAAGCGCCGTGACGATAAGAAGACCGCTCGTCCAGGGAATAGCCTCGGTAATCAGGTCAATGACCGTCTTGGGGTATTTGTTGAGGGAGACACCCAGGTCGCCTCGAGCGATGCCTGCCATGTAGATTATATATTGCTCGTACAGCGGCTTGTCGAGGCCAAACTGACGGCTGTACGCGTCGATGATCTTTTCCAGGTCACCGGGCGCGAACCCGCCCGTTCGCGCCAGCTCGTTGAACCGTTCGCGAATTGGGTTCCTGGGCGAGATGCGTGGAATAAAGAATGTGATCGTGGCCGCCGCCCATATCACCAGGACCAGAAACAGCAGGCGCCCTAGTACAAACCTCACGCTCACGTTACTTCTCCTCTACCTAGACACTGGCCTTCGTGTCGACATCGTCGCTCCGGAATACTGCCCGGCGGTGCGGACGTCTATCGGGTTCTCGGTCCTTTTGGGGCCCAGGTTGCGCGGGCCGTGGGCGGCGGCGCGCAACCTGGGTTGTCTCTAGACGCGGCTTACTGACCTTGGGCGTGCTTCAGAGCAGTCAACACCAGCATGCCGGTGTGCGCCCAGAACGCGCCGTTCTCGCCCTGCGCGGGGTTCGCCGCGGTGGGCCAGTTGGTCCAGTAGGTCTGGTTGTAGGGGATGCGGTGCAGCCACTGGATCACCGGGACGTCGATCTGGTCGCGCCAGTAGATCTCCAGCGCCTTCGCAGCCAGTTCCTGGAACTTCGGATCATCGGCGCCCAGAGGAGCCATCTGGTCGATGATCGCGTCGTACTCAGGGTTCTTGTAGCGCGAGTAGCGGTTGTTGCCGGCGGTCGTGCCCACGGGCGCCGCGAACTTGCTGTGGTACAGCTCGAACGCCGCGTACGGGTCAACGGTGCTGGCGCCGTGGCCGAACATGTAGAAGCCGGGCTTGCCGTCGTTCATGTTCTGCTGGGCGTCGGTGCCGAAGTTCACCTGCGCATCAATGCCACACTGGCGGAGCATCTCGGCCAGCACCGGCACGATGTCGCTGTGGATGCCTTCGAACCCGTTGATGGTGCCGGGGATCGTCTGGCCGTCCTTGGCCCACAGGCCGTCCTTGTTCTTCGCGAAGCCGGCGTCGGTCAGAAGCTGCGCCGCCTGCTGCGGGTCGTACTTGCGCGGCTGGTACTTGTCGATGAGCGCCTTGACGGCGGGCGAGTCAGCGAACTTCTGGAGGTTCGGGTACAGTGGGAACGGGTAGATTGTAGAAATCTTCGCGCCCTCGTACACGATATCGTCGATCTTGTCGCGGTCGATGCACAGGCTGACGGCGTGGCGGACCTTGACGTCATTGAACGGCGCGATCTGCGTGTTCATCCACAGCGAGTTCGGCCACCAGTCCAGATAGCCGTAGGGCGGCTGGTTGCCGGAGTGAGTCGTGACCTTGGGGTTGTTCTTGAGGATGTTGCCGATGACGGCGCTGCGCATGTCGAGGGTGGCGTCGAAGTCGTTGACCACCACGCGCTGGGCGACGGTGTCCATGTTCTGGCCGACCTGGCCGCCGATGTTCTGCATGACGACGCGCTTGACCTCAGGCAGCGGGACGAGGCCAGCCTTGGCGGCCCACCAGTCAGGGTTCAAGTCGAAGATCTTCGAGTTCTTGTCCCAGCTGACCAGGTTGTACGGGCCGGAGTGAGGCATGTCCAGGCCGCCCTGGAAGGCGTTCACGTCGGACTGCTTGCTCAGGACGTGCTCGGGGACGATCGGGATGCCGGTGTCGAACTTGAGGGTCAGCACTTCGTAGGCGAAGCGCGGCGCCGGCGACTTGAATGTCACCACGACGGTGTGATCGTCGACGGCCTTGACGTCCTTCACGAACTGGTCGAACGACGAGTGGTACGGCAGCTTCTCGTTCTTCATCTGCCCCTCGAACGTGTAGACCACGTCCTTCGAGGTCACAGGAGTGCCGTCGCTCCACTTGGCCTGCGGGTTCACCTTGATTGTCAGCTCAGTGAAGTCGGGCTTGGTGTACTCCATGCTCGACGCGAGCCAGGGGATGGTCTTGTCGCCGAAGATGCCGTAGTAGGCGAGGCCTTCCCACAGCAGGTTGTTGCCTTCCTGGTGGGTGTAGCCGGGGACGGCCCACGGGTTGGTGACACCGATAGGCGAAGCGATGCTCCAACCCAGGTTCACCGTGTCTTTGCGGTCAACTGTCTTCAGGGGGCCAGACGAAGCGGCCTGCTGAGCGGCAGCTGTCGGCTGCGCGGCGGCTGCCGGGGCCTTCGTGGGCTCGGGAGCCTTAGTCGGTTCGGCGGCCTTGGGGGCAGCCGTTGGGGCCGCAGCCTGCGGAGCCGCGGTTGGAGCGGCGGGCGCTTGCGTCGGCGCAGCGGCCTGGGGGGCCGGGGCGGCGGGCGCGGGCGCTGGGGCTTGCTGCGCGCATGCTGCCAGCACGAACAGCGTCGCAGCAGCCAGATACGTAACGATCCTCAAACGCGTCATGGGTTGCTCCTCTCCTATGAGGTAGTGGTGATAGGCGCCAGCGGTGGCGCGTCGTACCCGAACACGAGACACTTTCCAGCATTAGACAGGTTCCGCCGATATGCTCCTCCTTCAAGGGGCGACAGCGGAGTGAGGCGCGCGTCGCCGATGGACGGACAGGTCCGGTGCTGCTCCAGGCTCTTGCAAGCGCGCGAGATGTGCGCGCGGATGATGACAGAGATGTACCGGCGGAACCGTGAAACGTGACTTCGTCGTCGAATTGCAACCCAAATGACATCACAGGATTTATTAAGCTCGTGTCGCTGTGATTGTAGCCTCTTTTTCGAAAGCGTCAAGCTCAACGCAAACGATTACGCATATATCTCGGTTGAACTTTAATAAAACTTTAAGGTTTCTGCTGTGTCTGGGCCTTTTTTCTGGTGCGCAAAGGATTGCGTTTTCACCCTCACTTCGCTATACTAGCGCCGAACCTTTCCCCCCGAGAGAGTGAGCCATGAGCAATCCAGCGCCAGCCGCCGAAGCCTGGGCCGAGACCGTGATGATCCCAACCTATGGCATTGGGCAGCCGGACAAGAACCCGATGTTTCTCGAAAAGCGAGTCTACCAGGGAAGCAGCGGCGTTGTCTATCCACACCCGGTGATCGACCGGGTTTTCGACGAGAAGGCCGATAAGCCATACACGGCTGTGTTCCTGGAAAACCGCTACCTCAAGATAATGCTCCTGCCGGAGCTTGGCGGGCGCGTCCAGATGGCCCTGGACAAGACGAACGGCTATCACTTTATCTACTACAATCGAGTTGTCAAGCCTGCGCTCGTTGGCCTCGCCGGGCCGTGGATTTCCGGCGGTATCGAGTTCAACTGGCCTCAGCATCACCGCCCCAGTACCTTCGACCCGGTAGACTGGCGCATCGTCAGGAATGAGGACGGAAGCTGCACGGTGTGGTGCTCCGAGACCGAGCGCATGTTCTTCACCAGGGGCGCGCACGGTTTCACGCTCTACCCCGATCGCGCCTATCTCGAGATAAGCGTTCAGCTCTACAACGGCACCAGCGAGCCGCAGACGTTCCTGTGGTGGGCGAATCCCGCCGTTCATGTGAACGACGACTACCAATCGGTCTTTCCCCCTGACGTGCACGCCGTGATGGACCACGGCAAGCGCGACGTGAGCGACTTCCCTATCGCGACCGGCACCTACTACAAGGTGAACTACGCTCCTGGCACGGATATCTCGCGCTACAAGAACATCCCCGTGCCGACTTCGTACATGGCGTACCACTCCGACTACGAGTTCCTCGGTGACTACGACCATGGCGCGCACGCGGGGATGTTGCACATCGCCAACCACCATGTCGTGCCCGGCAAGAAGCAGTGGACGTGGGGCAATGGCGACTTTGGCCGGGCGTGGGACCGCCACCTGACGGACGAGGACGGCCCGTACATCGAGCTAATGTGCGGTGCGTTTACGGACAACCAGCCGGACTTCTCGTGGCTGATGCCTGGCGAGGAGAAGCGCTTCACCCAGGTCTTCATGCCGTACAAGCTCGTCGGGCCGGCCAGGAACGCCAGCAGCGACGCGGTCGTCAACCTGGAGATCGAGGGCGCGTCGGCGAAAATCGGCGTCTACGTGACACGGCCGCGCCGGGTGCGCGTCGAGCTGCGCCGCGCCGGCGAGATTGTCTGGGAGCGCGAAGAAGACTTGTCGCCTGAGCGCGTCCTGATCGAGACCGCCGTGCTGCCGGCCGAAACGATAGCAACAGATGTCACTCTGCGCGTGTTGGATGCCGACACGCGGAGGGAGCTGCTATCCTTCACGCCGCCGTCCCCTGAGCGCGGTCCGATCCCCTCGCCCGCGACGGCCGCGAAGTTGCCTGGCGAACTCGCCTCCAACGAGGAGTTGTTCCTGAACGGCCTCCACCTGGAGCAGTATCGCCACGCCACCTATGCCCCAGAGCCATACTACGAGGAGGCGCTGCGCCGGGACCCATACGATAGCCGCTGCCACAATGCGCTCGGCCTGCTCCTCTACCGGCGGGGCAAGTTCGCGGAGGCAGAGGCTCATTTTCGCCAGGCCATCGCCGGCCTGACGCGCCGCAACCCAAACCCGTACGACGGCGAGCCGTTCTACAACCTGGGGTTGGCGCTCAAGATGCAGGGACGCCACGGGGAAGCCTTCGACGCCTTCTACAAGGCGGCCTGGAATGCCGCCTGGCAGGACGCCGCGTATTTCGAGCTGGCGCGGCTCGCGGCGCGACGCGGCGCCTATGAAGAGGCGCTCGACCTGGCCGGCAACGCGCTCCGTCGTAACTGGTCCCACCACAAGGCGCGCCATCTCAAGATAGCGTTTCTGCGCTATCTCGGCCGACCGGATGCCGCGCTAGACGAGGCGGCACTGGCTCTCGACCTCGATCCAATGGATGTCAACGTGATGTGGGAGTGCAAGCTTCTTGCCGGCGATAGCCTCTTCGACGAGGTCATGGTCCCGGCTCCCCACCGTTATATCGAAGTTGCCCTCGACTACATGGCAGCGGGCCTCTTCGAAGATGCAGTCGCTGTGTTGGATGCCGCGCCCAAGACCGACCCGATGGTGCTGTACTTCCTGGCGTACGCACGGCTTCAGGGGGCCGACACTTCCGCCGCCGAGGAAACATTCGCGGCGGCGGCGGCCGCGCCGCCTGACTACTGCTTTCCTCACCGCCTGGAGACTGTTCCCGTTCTGGAGACGGCCACGCGGCTGAACCCGTCGGACGCTCGCGCGCCGTACTACCTGGGCAACTTCTGGTATGCCCACCGACGCTACGAAGAGGCGGTCGCGTGCTGGGAGCGCTCGCGCGACCTCGACCCAATGTTTCCAACGACGCATCGCAACCTTGGCCTGGCCTACTTCAACAAGCTCCATGACGCTGAGCGGGCGAAGGCCGCCTACGAGCGCGCCTTTGCGCTGAACCCGGACGATGCGCGCGTGCTGTTCGAGCTGGACCAGCTCGATAGGCGGCTCAACCGCGCGCCGGGCGAGCGGCTTGCGCGCCTGGAAGCCTGTCCCGAGTTGGTCGAGCGCCGCGACGACCTGACTATCGAGACCATTACACTGCTCAACATCCACGGACGGCACGCCGAAGCCTACGATGCGCTCATGGCGCGGCGCTTCCATCCCTGGGAGGGCGGCGAGGGCAGGGTAGTCGGGCAGTACGTCGTGAGCCTCGTCGAACAGGCGAAGACCCTGCTCGCCCAGGGCCGACCGGCGGAGGCGGCCGAGATGCTGGAAAGTGCGACCGACTACCCGCACAACCTGGGTGAAGGCAAACTACCGAACGCGCAGGAGAACAACATCTGCTATTATCTGGGCCTGGCGCTGGCTGCGCAGGGCCGGCATGACGAGGCCGCCCGGACGTTCGAAAAAGCCGCTTCCGGCTCGAGCGAGCCGGTGTCGGCCATGTACTACAACGACCAGCCGCCCGACATGATCTTCTACCAGGGGCTTGCGCGCCAGCAGCTCGGGCGTGACGCGGAAGGCGCGGCGATCTTCCGAAAGCTCGTGGACTACGGCCAGGCGCACCTGGAGGACGAGGTGAAGATGGACTACTTTGCCGTGTCGCTGCCTACCTTCCTTGTCTTCGATGAGGACCTGAACGTGCGCAACCGCATCCACTGTCACTACATTATAGGGCTCGGCTACCTTGGCCTGGGCAATGCCGCCGAGGCCGACCGCGCCTTCGATGCTGTGCTGGCGCTGGATGCCAATCACCAGGGGGCGCTCCTGCATCGGCGCTGGGCGGTGGTGTCATGAGCGGGCTTGCTGCGAAGGATGTGCTCGCGCTGGAGAGCCATCTCCAGCGCCTCCGACGAGCGGCGGAGTGGCAACTCCGCCGCGAGCGAGATGCAGCAATATCCACGAACGGGCCACCAGTCGCTTCCCCGGCCAAAGAACGACTGAAGTCGCTACTACAGTATGTCTGCGTCTTGCCTGTTCTCGCTGTTCTTCTCCTTACGGCGGGCTGCCGCGTTCAGGAGTCGCCGGCGCCACCGTCTGGCCTGGCCCGCGCCAAGGTCGAAACCCAGCCCGTCGCCGGCGGCCCAACCGTGTTGCGTAGCGGGATCACGCTGCGCAAGGTGCTTGGGGTCGGCGGCGGCAATATCAAGCTGGCGCGCAATCCGGCCGACGGCAAGCTCTACTTCCTGCACCCAACCAACGGCCTGTTTCGAGTGGATCTGACCGCGCCCGCGAAGGCAGATAAGGTGCAGGCGAAGAAAGACATCGTTGCCGACGGCGATCCGGCGGGCATGGCGTTCGGGCCTGACGGCACGCTCTACGTGACCGTAAACAAGAAGGTTGGGACGAAGCAGACTCAGGCGATCGTGCGGCGCGGCAAGCCCAACGCATCGGGCGCGTTCGACTGGCAGACGGTGTCCACTACTGAGCCTTACCAGCTCAGCAACACGAACTTCGACCACCTTGTCAATGGGATCACGGTGAGCCCCGACGGCAAGTGGCTGTACTACAACAGCGGGTCGCGCACCGACCACGGCGAGGTCGAAACCAACGGCCTCACGTTCCCCGACCTGCGCGAGGTACCGCTGACGTCGGCGATCTTCCGCGTGCCCGCCGACGCGACCAACCTGACGCTCCCGGCCGACGAGGCGGCGCTCAAGCCGTACATGTTCGCCGACGGCACGCGCAACGCCTTCGACCTGAAGTTCGCCCCGAACGGCGACCTGATTGCGGTGGACAACGGTCCGGACGCCGACTATCCAGATGAGCTTAACTGGATTCGGGAAGGCCAGCACTACGGGTTCCCGTGGCGTTTCGGCGCCCAGGACAATCCGCAGCGGTCTCCTGACTACGACCCCATGAAGGACCACCGCCTGTCGACCGATTTCGTTGCAGTCAAGAACGGTACATACCGCAACGACCCCGGCTTCCCGAAGCCGCCTGTCGCCCAGTTCACCGATCCCATCGCGAATCTGGGGCCGGACGCGGCCCAGTACCGCAGCGACGACGGCCAACAGCACGACGCGGGGGCCGAGAGCAAACCGCTGAACACGTTCACGCCGCATCGGTCGCCGCTTGGCCTCGCGTTCATCACAGGCGACAAGATGCCATCCGATCTGCGCGGCGATGGGAACAACACACTGACGGCGTTCCTGACGAGCTGGGGGGCGGCGGGTGGCACGCTTCAGGACAAGGGCCAGGATCTGCTCTACCTCAAACTGAACAAGCGCGGCGACAACTACGAAGCGGCGACGACCCAGATAGCGCGCGGCTTCAAGAACCCGATCGATACCGCGCTGATAGACAACCACCTGTACGTCCTGGAGTTTGGCGACGCGGGGTCTATCTGGGAGCTTACTTTCGAATAGCGGGCACGCGCCCGTTGGTACGATAGCTCCGGCATTGCGCCGGAACATGGAGAGCCAGGACACATGCGCATCACCGATATCAAGAACTACCCGGTCTGGGTAGGCGTTCGCAACCAGCTTGTGGTCAAGGTGGAGACAGACGAAGGCATCTACGGCCTGGGGGAGGCGGGGCTCAGCGGGCGCGAGCTGGCCGTCATGGGCGCGGTCAACCACTTCCGCGAGTTTCTCATCGGCCAGGACCCCATGCAGCGCGGCCGCATCTGGCAGGAGCTGTACCGCAGCCAGTACTTCGAGGGCGGGCGCGTCCTGCTCGCCGCCCAGAGCGCGATTGACATTGCCCTGCACGACATCGTCGGCAAGGCGCTCGGCGTTCCCGTCTACCAACTGCTCGGCGGGAAGCACCGCGACGTCATCCCGTGCTTCGCCACCGCGCCGGGCGGGACAGGCGAGCACATGCTCGAGGGTATGCAGATCCTGGTCAACGCGGGCTGGAAAGTCATCCGAACCACGCCCTTTTCGCTGAGCGGCCCCGACATGCCGAGTATCTTCGAGCCGCGCGAGAGCATCGGTCCAACGGCGCGCTGGCTCGTCAAAGCGCGGGAGGTCGTCGGCAGCGACATCACCCTGGGCATAGACTACCACCATCGGCTCAGCATCGCCGAGACCGCCTCGTTCTGCCAGCGCATGCCGATGGGGACGCTCGACTTCATCGAGGAGCCGATCCGCGACGAGACGCCCGAGGCCTACGCGGCGCTGCGCCAACTCACCGACGTGCCGTTCGCCGTTGGTGAGGAGTTCGCCAGCAAGTGGCAGTTCCTGCCGTATATCGAGCGCCACCTGACCGACTTCGCGCGCGTGGACATCTGCAATGTGGGCGGATTTACCGAGGCCATGAAGGTCGCTGGGTGGGCGGAAGCGCACTACATTGACCTGATGCCCCACAACCCGCTCGGGCCGGTCTGCACCGCGGCGACGATCCACCTGGCCGCTGCTGTGCCGAACTTTGCGTGGCTCGAAGTTCGGGCGACTCAAACTGAGAATCTGTACTACGGCGACCGCGGCGTCAACGACGCAGACGTTCTGTTCCCCGTCCAGCCGCGGCTCGTCGGCAATTCGTTCCCGGTTCTCGACAGCCCGGGCCTGGGCGTCGAGCTCGACGAGGAGCGCGCTAAGGCGCAGACCTGGCGGTTCTGGGAAGCGCCCCATTGGCGGCGCGCCGACGGCTCAGTGCAGAACTGGTGATAGCCATGACAGCCACAAATCAAGCTCTGGTGTTCGTGAGCGGCTACGCGCCGGCCGATAAACCGGGCATACAGGCGTGCTGGTTTGACTCGGCCGCCGGCGCGCTCACGCCCGATGGCTCGGTCACAGGCATTCTCAACCCGTCCTACCTGGCGGTACATCCCAACGGCCACTGGCTCTACGCCGTCAGCGAGACGAGCATGGCCGGCGACAACAGGTACGGTGAAGTGTGCGCCGTGCGCTTTGAGCGCGAACCGTTCCGCGCGGAGATCGTCAATCAGCAGTCCACCCGCGGGGACCACCCATGCCATCTGATGCTCGACACAGTTGGCCGCTGGCTGATAGCCTGCAACTACAGCTCCGGCAGTGTGAGCGTGTTTCCCATTGGGGATGATGGCGCGCTCGGGGAAATGACTGACCTGGTGCAGCACGAGGGCAGCGGCGCTCATCCGGAGCGCCAGAAAGGGCCACACGCCCACTCGGCTACGCTTTCGCCGAACGACCGCTACGTCATCGTCGCTGACCTGGGAACCGACGAACTCCAGGTCTATGTGCTCGACACAAGCCAGGGCAAGCTCGGCTCGCACACGCACATTCCCGCGCGGCCGGGCGCCGGTCCACGCCATGTGGCCTTTCATCCCAATGGGCGCGTCATGTATGTCGCGAATGAGCTGGACAGCACTGTGAGCGTCTGCGACTTCGACCCGGCGACGGGCGCGCTCGCCGAGCAACAGTGGCTCAGCACGCTGCACGAACCAAACCCCGGCAACACAGTCGCCGACATCCATGTCTCGCCGTTGGGGGACCGGGTGTATGTCTCGAATCGCGGCGACAACACCATTGCGGTCTTCGCCGCTGACGGCGAGGGGCGCCTCGACCGAGTCGCTATCGCATCCTGCGGTGGCAACTGGCCGCGCTGCTTCGCGGTCGCGCCGGATGGAGATTTTATGCTCGTCGCCAACCAGTACAGTCATGAGGTGGTCGTGCTGCCGCTCCAGCCAGGCGGGCTTGAAGTCGGCGACCCTGTGGCGCGTGTTCCTGTCGCCGGTGCGTCGTATGTCGGTTTCGTCCGCCCGTGACGCCGACGATGCTGGTTGTCGGCGTGGACGGCGGCGGCTCGACGACCCGGGCCGTGCTTGTTGACTCCACCGGTCACGTCCTGGGGCTGGGATACGCCGGACCCTCCAACTACGATGACGTCGGCGTGGGCGTGGCCGAAGAAAACATAGGGCGAGCGGTTTCGTCTGCGTGGCACGCCACCGGTCAAGCCTTCCGTCCCGCCGACGCTGCATTCTTCGGCATGGCCGGTGTCGTCTCCGACGCCGACCGCGACACCATTCACGCGATGGCGCGGGCGCTTGACATTGCTCCCCCTGAGACTGTCGGGGTTGATCACGACATCCGCATCGCGCTGGCCGGCGGCCTCGGAGGGCGAGAAGGTATCGCTCTTATCGTCGGCACCGGCAGCTCATGCTACGGCCGCCGCAGGGATGGCCGCGAGTGGCGGGCGGGCGGCTGGGGCTATCTGCTGGACGACCTTGGCGGCGGCTACTATTTGGGTCTCCAGGGACTTGTCGCGCTGACGCGAGCGGCGGATGGCCGCGGCGCGGCGACCGCTTTGACCGAGCCGCTGCTACGCGCTCTGCGCCTCGCCGACCCGCAGGATATCATGCGCCGCCTCTACCACGAGGGTTTCGAAGACACCCGAAACGGCATGACCCGCGCTGAAATCGCTTCCCTGGCGCCCATCGTATTGAGTATTGCGGTCGCTGGGGATGCCGTCGCGGGCGCGATCGTCGAACATGGAGTAGACGAACTGGCGTTGATGGTGGAGACTGTCGCGCGCGAGCTTGCCTTCGACGGGCGGAGCGTGCCGGTGACAGCAGTCGGCGGGCTGGCTCAATCGGGCGATGCCTACAAAGGGTGGCTGTACCCGGCGATTCGCCGGCGCGTGCCTCACGCCGATATACACGAGCCTGTACTATCGCCGGTGCTCGGAGCGGCGCTGCTAGCCCTGGATCTGCGTGGCGTCGCGGTGTCTGAGGCGATCATCTCGCGCATGGCTGCTCCGGCAGCCGTTTGACTACCAAGGATCTGACTATGAATGCTATGGAGAGCCACCTCGACCTGGCCGGCGGGCTGATTGTCGGGCAGCCCATGGTTCAGCGGCGGCTGAGCGACTTGCGCGGCGCTTTCGACGATGCTGCGGCTTACGACGCGGCCCTGGCGCAGGGCGATCCGCTCGTCTACACGGTTTCGTCCGTCGAGACGGGCGACGGAGCTGGCGACCTGCACTACGGTCTCGGCCTGATCATGCCTGGACAGGTCGGCGGCGAGTACTATCTGACGAAGGGCCATATTCATCGCTGGCGGGACGCCGCCGAGGTCTATGTCGGGTTAGGCGGTGAGGGCATGATGCTGCTGGAAGACGAAGCGACCGGTGAGAGCCGCGCGCTTCGCCTGGCGGCCGGCATCGTCGTCTATGTGCCGCCGCATACGTTCCACCGAACGATGAACACCGGTTTGACGCCGCTGACCTACCTGGGGGTGTACCCGGCGCAGGCCGGGCACGACTATGGCGCGCAGGCCGAGCGCAATTTCCGCCGGGTGGTGGTTGACATAAATGGCGTTGCGGCCGTCCTGGACCGCGAGGCGTGGCGGGTGGCGCGCAACGGCGCCTACGCGCAGGCCGATGAGAATAAGAGTAGCATATGACCGACTACGTAACAAAGCCGATTCCCGACGAAGTGCCGCCGATTGGCCGCGTTGAGCGCCCGTGGGGCTCGTTCAGCCAGTACGCTCACAACCAGGAGGTGACAGTCAGCCTGATGACCGTCAAGCCAGGCCAGCGTCTGAGCCTCCAGTCCCACACGGGCCGCGCCGAGCTGTGGATTGTTCTCGACGATGGGGCGGTGGTCCAGGTGGGCGACGATGTGCTCTACCCCAGCGCCGGCGATGAGATCTGGATCAGGGCACAGACACGCCACCGCCTCACTAGCGCCGGCCCGGCCGTTCGTGTGCTCGAGGTGGCCTTCGGCAACTGGCAGCAGGCGGACATTGCGCGCTATGACGACGACTACCAGCGCCCCGACCAGGGCGAATGATCATGGTGACAGGAGCGAACGTGACTCTGCCAACTCCCTGGCGCAAGACGTCCCAGGATCTTGCCCCGCTCACGTGGCAGCCCCCGTCGCCGGGCATCTATGACCCGTACCCGGCGTTCCCGGTAGGCCCCGGCAAGATCGAGGTCGGCCACGATGCCCTGGCCGCGCGGTTGGCCCGGCATCGGCGCGTCGTTATCGACGGCTACGGCGGGGTGCTGTGGGAAGACCTGCGGGAGCGGCTAGATGCGGCGCTGCGGGACCGCGGTATCTCCGCTTGCTGGCTCAATGTCGCCGACGCCCTCCTGCCGGATGAGGCCATCTGGCAGCGAGTGGAACCGTTTCTGGGCGGGGACGACCCGATCTTTGGGACGCGGTTCACCGGGCAGCTCGTTGATTTCTTCGACGCTGAGCAACTGAAAGCCCTGGCCGCTGAATCGTCCGCCGCGCTGACGATTCTCTATGGCTGCGGGGCGGCGCTGGCAGACCCAAACGCGCCTCTGGTTTACGTCGACGTGCCCAAGAACGAGATCCAGTTTCGCTCGCGTGCGGGCAGCGTCACCAATCTCGGCGCGCGCCGGCCCGCCGATCCGAAGGTGATGTACAAGCGCTTCTACTTCGTAGACTGGCCCGCGCTCAACGCCCACAAAGCCGCGGTCTTGCCCCGCGTCGACCTCATCGTCGACGGGCAGCGCCCGGACGAGCCGGTGTTCATGTCGGGCGATGACTTGCGCGAGGCGCTCACTGCAATGAGCCGCAACTACTTCCGCGTCCGACCATGGTTCGAGCCTGGGCCGTGGGGCGGGCAGTGGTGCAAGGCGCACATTCCCGATCTGCCGAAGGACGTGCCAAACTACGCCTGGTCGTTCGAGCTGATTTCGCCCGAAAACGGGCTTATGCTTGAGAGCGATGGGCGCTTGCTGGAAGTGTCGTTCGATTGCCTGATGTACCACGACTACCACGCCGTCCTCGGCGAGTGCGCCGATCGGTTCGGCTACGAGTTTCCGATTCGCTTCGACTTCCTGGACACGTTCGACGGTGGCAACCTGTCCGTGCAATGTCACCCGCGTCCGGAGTACATTCGCCGTCACTTCGGCGAGACGTTCACGCAGGACGAGACCTATTACATCCTTGACTGCAGCCCTCGCGCTACGATTTACCTCGGCTTCAAGGACGGTGTGGACGTCGCGGAGTTTCGGGCAGCGCTCGAGCACAGCTTCCGTGAAGCGGCGCCGGTCGATGTAGAGCAGTTCGTCCAGAAGCTGCCGGCTCACAAGCACGATCTCTTCCTCATCCCCAACGGCACGATTCACTGCTCTGGCGTCGATAACCTGGTGCTCGAGATCAGCGCCACGCCCTACATTTTTACCTTCAAGATGTACGACTGGATGCGGCTCGATCTGGACGGTCGCCCCAGGCCTTTGAACATCGCCCGGGCGTTCGACAACCTCTACTTCGAGCGTCAGGGCGATGTGGTGGAGCGGGAGCTGGTGTCGCATCCCTACACGCTCGCCGCGGGGGACGGCTGGCGCGTCGTCCATGTGCCGACGCACAACGCGCACTTCTATGATGTCCATCGCTTTGAGTTCGACAACGAGATCGAGGTGTCGACCGACGGCATGTGCCACGTGATGAGCGTTGTCGAGGGCGAGGGCGTCTGGCTCGAAACGGAGGCAGGGCTGCGGCAGCGTTTCAACTACGCGGAGACATTCGTTGTGCCGGCCGCCGCTGTGAGGTATCGTCTCGCCAACGCGGGCGCTCCGCCGGTCAAGGTGGTCAAGGCATTCGTCAAGCCTGGCAGAGGGCCGATCATAGAGTGACGCCGTGAAGAGGTGACGGAGTGGCTCGGTGACGATATGATGGCGTAAGCAGCGCAGCCGGCCTTTCGCATCGTCACCCCGTCACTCCGTCACCTCGCTTTTTTGCATTGCATTTTCCTCAATCCTGAATACACTTCTCCCCCTCAATCGTGTATATAATTCAGTATCTGGCGGTCTTGGTTCACAAGCTAGTCGGCGGAGTATGAGCGATCTGACCCCATCAAGAACACAAGTATGGCGGGAACGCCTACGACAATTGCGAACGCGGTCGCGTGGCGCGCTGATGTTTGGCTGGGGCGTGCTCGCGGCCCTTGTGGCTGTCGTGCTTTTCACTGCCTTTACCCCCAAGCAGCATATCCTCACTCCCCAGGAAGTGAACACCTCGATCGCGCAGGCTATGGCGTCGGCTACGCCGCCCCCGGCTTTCTCCGCCCTGGTCTACCAGGCGATACGCCCGTCCTTTGTCCTCATCCAGACTGACGAGGTGGACAAGGACGGAAAATCGGGCAAGGGGATCGGCAGCGGCGTGATCGTCACAGACAAGGGCGACATCCTCACGAGCCTGCACGTCGTCGCCGATGCCAAAGCCATCAAAGTCACGTTCGCCGACGGCACCGAATCGGACGCGCAGGTCGAAGTCAAGCAGCCCGAGAACGATATCGCGGTGCTGGCCGCGAGCCAGCTGCCGGAGCAGGTTGTCCCCGCGACCCTCGGCAACCCCAACGCCATGAGCATCGGCGACGAGGCGTATGCCGTGGGCAACCCGCTTGGTTTGTACGGTTCCATGAGCTCGGGCGTGATTTCCGGGTTCAATCGCTCGTTCAAGAGCCCGGATGGGGAGCGCAAGCTCTCAGGGCTGATACAATTCGATGCCGCCGTGAACCCCGGCAACTCCGGCGGGCCGCTATTGAACCGCGCGGGCGAGGTCATCGGCATCGTGACCGCCCTGGTCAACCCAACCGATCAGAATGTTTTCATCGGCATCGGCTTCGCCGTGCCGATCACCACTGCGGGCGGGGCCGCCGGCCTGCCGCCGTACTAAGGGAGAAATTGATGGATAGGCCGATGGACCAGCCTGTGCAGGGTGTGAGCAACAGAACACCGATGGAGCGCGTGCTGTACGAGGTGAAGAAGGTCATCGTTGGGCAGGACCACCTCCTGGAGCGGTTGGTGGTTGCGCTCCTGGCGCGCGGCCACATCCTCGTCGAAGGCGTCCCAGGACTGGCGAAAACGATGGCGATCAAGACGCTGGCCGAGTCCATCGGCGGCGACTTCAAGCGCATCCAGTTCACGCCCGACCTGGTGCCGGCCGACCTCATCGGCACGCGCATCTACAACAACAAGACCGGCGAGTTCAACACATCGTTCGGCCCTGTTTTCACCAACCTCTTGCTGGCCGACGAGATCAACCGCGCGCCGGCTAAGGTGCAGAGCGCGTTGCTCGAGGTGATGCAGGAACGGCAGGTGACCATCGGTCTGGAGACCTTCAAGGTCCCCAATCCCTTCCTGGTCATGGCGACCCAGAATCCCATCGAGACGGAAGGCACGTACGCCCTGCCCGAGGCGCAGGTCGATCGGTTCATGCTTAAGGTGCTCGTTGGCTACCCGACGCCGACTGAGGAGTTTGTCATCGTCGAGCGCATGATTGGCTACCTCCAGCCGGTGCAGGAGGCGCTCAGCACCGAGGGCTTGCTGGAGCTTCAGAAGAAGGTCTATCAAGTCTACGTGGATCCTGCGCTCATCGAGTACGCGATCAAGGTGGTCAACGCAACGCGATACCCGGGAGATAAGGAAGTTGGGTTGCCTGAGCTGCAGCGCTACATCATGTACGGCGCCAGCCCGCGCGCGACCATCAACCTGATACTGACGGCGCGCGCGCTTGCCTTCGTGCGCGGCCGCAACTACGTGCTGCCGCAAGATGTCCAGGACATGATGTTGGATGTGCTGCGGCATCGCCTGGTCCCGTCCTACGAGGCGCTGTCCGACAACGTGACGGCCGACGATATTCTGAACAAGATCCTGGCGCGCGTTCAGCCGCCTGCGGTGCCTTTGCATGAGCACGCCTACAACCGCCGCGTCTCCTGAGCGCATCCTCCAGCGCCTCGACTGGCACGTCGTGCGCCGTCTGGACGGCCTGCTCCAGGGCGACTACCGCACGCTGTTCTACGGCGCCGGTATCGACCTGGCGGACCTGCGCGAGTACCAGCCGGAAGATGATATTCGCTACATCGACTGGAATGTGACGGCGCGCATGGATACGCCGTATGTCCGGCAGTACGTCGAAGACCGCGATATCACCGGCTGGTTCCTGTTGGACCTCAGCCCGTCGCTGGAGTTTGGCACGCTGCAGAAGTCCAAGCACGCGATGCTGGTGGATTTCGTCACGACGCTGGCGCGCCTGCTGACACGGCACGGCAACCGCGTCGGCGCGCTGTTCTACGATACCCAGGTCGAGCGCACGATTCCCGTTGGCGGCGGACGCTTGCAGGTTTTGCGGCTGACCAATGACCTGCTGAAGCAGCCGCCTGCGCGCCAAGCGCCGATGACGGACCTGACGCCGATGCTCACAGCGGCCCTGCACACGATCAAGCGGCGGTCGCTCGTCTTCATTGTGTCCGACTTTGTAAGTGTGCCGGGCTGGGAACGGCCGCTCAAGTTGCTGTGTCAGCGGCACGAGGTCATCGCAATCCGCCTGTGGGATCCGCGCGAGATGGACCTGCCGGACGTCGGTCCGCTCATCATGGAGGATGCCGAGACCGGCGAGCAGCTCTACGTGGACACGCGCGACAAGAAGTTTCGCCAGCGATTTCGGGAAGCGGCGCAGCGGCGCGAGGCCGCGCTGAACGAATCGTTCAAGCGCGTCGGAGTGGATGTCCTGTCGCTTTCGACCGAGGACGACATGGTATCGACGCTGGTGACCTTCGCGCGGCGACGCAAGCAGCGGCGGAAGTGAGCGTGTAAGCGATATGTCCTTTATTTGGCCGATCATGCTGTGCCTGGTGTTGCTTCTGCCGCTGTTCATCTTCTGGTACGTGCGGATGCAGCGGCAGCGGCGGCAGTGGGCTGCGCGATACGGCAGCCTGGGAGTCGTTCGGGGGAGCACGGGAGGCGGCTGGCGCCGCCATGTCCCGCTGGTCTTCTTCCTGATCGGGCTTACGCTGCTGATTATTGGGCTGGCGCGCCCACAGTCTGTGATCGAGGTCCCAAAGGTATACGGCACCGTCATCCTGGCCTTCGACGTGTCGGGCAGCATGGCGGCCGACGATATCAAGCCGACGCGCTTGGAGGCTGCCAAGACTGCTGCCCAGGCGTTTGTCGAGCGTCAGCCGTCCACGGTGCAGGTTGGCGTCGTTTCCTTCAGTGAGAACGGCTTCTCGGTGCAGCCGCCGACCAACGACCAGGGGCTTATCCTCGCGGCCATCAATCGCCTACAGCCTGCGCGGGGTACATCCCTCGCCAGCGGCATCAACATGGCGCTCAACACGATTGCGACGGCCAATGCTGAGCCGCAGACGCACTTCTATACGAATCGGTCGCAGAGCGAGCCGCCGACGCCGACTCCAACGCCTACGCCCGTCCCGGAGGGAACACATGCTCCGGCCGCGATCGTACTGTTGAGCGACGGCGAGAACAACGTCAATCCTAACCCGCTCGAGGCGGCCAAGACGGCCGCGGACCGCGGTGTGCGTATCTACACGATCGGGGTCGGAAGCCCAGCCGGCGCGATGCTGCACGTCGAAGGCTTCAACATCCGTTCGCGCCTCGACGAGAAGACGCTGCAGCAGATATCGCAGCTCACCGATGGAGCGTACTACAACGCCCAGAACGAGCAGGACCTGCGTGAGATCTATCAAAACCTCGACTCGCAGCTTATCGTGAAGGCCGAGAAGACCGAGGTCACCTCGGTCTTTGCTGGGGCAGGCCTGTTGATGCTGCTGCTCGGCGGCGTGTTCGCGCTGGTGTGGCTAGGACGGCTGCCATGATGTGGTGGTTGGACTCGCTGCAAGGAGGGCGCCGGTGACATTGCTCTGGCCGTGGTTTTTGGTATTGCTATTACTGATCCCCGCGCTCGTCGCGGCGTACATCTGGGCGTTGCGGCGGCGGCGCAGGTTCACCGTGCGCTACTCCAGCCTGTCGCTCATTCGCGAGGCGCGCCCCGATACCTCGCGCTGGCGGCGGCACGTTCCGGTCGCCTTGTTCCTGGCTGCGGTCGCGGCCCTGGCGTTCGCGCTCAGCCGGCCCTTGGCGGTTGTGGCCGTTCCCACTAGCCAGCGCACGATCATTTTGACCATGGATGTGTCGCTGAGCATGTGCTCGACGGATGTTGCGCCGAACCGTATCAAGGCCGCCAAGGACGCTGCGGTGGCGTTCATCGAACAGCAGCCGCCCGGCACACAGATCGGCATCGTTGCCTTCTCAGGCTTCGCGGAGGAGATTCAAGCGCCGACGGCCGACAAGGATGCGCTGGAGCAGGCGATTGACAGCCTTGTGCTCGGCCGCAGGACGGCGATCGGCAGCGCCATTCTGAAGTCGCTCGACGCGATCGCGGAAGTCGACCCGGGCGTCGCGCCGACGAAGACCGACCCTTCGCGCCCTGAACCGACACCCGTTCCGAAGGGCGCATATGTGCCGGATGTTATCGTACTGCTGACTGACGGCGCCAGCAACACCGGCCCGCTGCCCGTCGAGGCCGCGCAGCAGGCGGTCGACCGCGGTGTGAAAGTGTACACGATCGGCTTCGGGACGCCGGCCGGATCCGAGTTTCCGAACTGCAACCCGCAGATGGTCGGAAGCGAGCCGGGCGGGCCACCGGGTGGCCGCGGTCGTGGTGGTGGCGGTGGATTTGGCGGCGGAGGCGGATTCGGTGGCTTCCAGCGTGGCATCGACGAGAAGACGCTCAAAGAAGTCGCCAGCATGACGGGCGCCGAGTATCACTCGGCGGAGACAGCCGATGAGCTGAACGACGCCCTCCAGGGCCTCCCGACGTTGTCGTTCACCAAGCACGAGACCAACGAGCTAAGTGTGGTGTTCACCGCGTTGGGGGCGCTACTCCTGGCGCTGGCCGTGTTCCTCGCGCTGAGATGGAATCCGTTGGGGTAGTGGCAGGTTCATTGTCGTAACAAACGGCCCCGTTTCCACGAAGGAAGCGGGGCTGTCCTTATACACACGATCGGTGCGATTGTTTAGGTTGTGAATTGAGCTAGCCGAACCGCCGAAGGCCGCAGCAACTCAGTATGCTGTAGCGGCAGGCCCTGCCGTAGCCTGTCGGCCATCAGGCTCAAGGCGCGTGTCGGCCGGCGTCTGCCTTCGCCGTCGAGCCACGCGCACAGCTCGCCATACACCTCTAGACCCTGGGCATTGTTGCCGAACTGGTAGGTCCACGCCATGAGCCGGGCGGCAGCCGCTTCGCACGTCGGGTTGGCGATGAGAGTGCTTTGGCAGACCAGGATAGCCGAGTGATGCTTGCCGCGCAGGGCATAAGCATCCGCGAGCTTGAGCAGCACCGTTTCGTAGGCAACTTCGAGGCGCTCTCGCTCCGCCCACGACCAAGGCGCATTGAGCTCGTCTGGGAGATACGGGCCACAATAAAGCTCGTCTGCTCGCTCTAGCTCGGCGACGGCGCCGTCCGCCGCCGGGTCGAGCCACGTCGCTTCGAGCAACCTCTGGCCGTCTATGGTCAGGTTGTCGCTACGCAGGCACACCGTTCGCGCGCCCGCCTGGATCACGAACTCGTCTGTTTCACCTGCGCCGTTGAGCAGCCATTGGAGCTGTGTGACCGTCCACTCCAGGCGTTGTCGCGAGGCAATCGTGGGAAGCTCCGGCCAGAGCTGCGCCTGAAGCCAGCCTTTTTCCACTGGCTCATCGCGGTAGGTCAGGAGTATCTTGCACAGCATTTCTGCGCTCGGCGACCCCCAGCCGGAGCATCGGATGCGACGCCCGCGCACGCGCACATCGAACTTGCCGAGCGTCTGAACTGAAATCGTCATCGTAGATTTCCTGGGTCGGTCTGCGCTCGAAGGGATTGGCAGGGCCACTCGACGCTGGAGACACACTACTTATAATTCTAGCGCCAGGGTGTTGCTTTCGTGTTGCCGAGCAGAGCACAATGTGGCGCTTTGGATATACTTCATACCTGAGGCTCGGACGAGCTCCGCAGGCAATGCGACGTGCATCAAAAGGAGGACTGACGTGGACCAGACTCATCTTGGCAGTACCACGGTGGCGCAGGTCGCCATCGTCGTTCGCGATATCGAGGCGGCTGCTCAGCGCTACGCCGACATCCTGGGCCTGCCCGTGCCGCAGGTCATAATTACCAAGCCGGGCGAGCAGGTGAACATGACCTATCGTGGTCAGCCCTCGAATGCGCAAGCAAAGCTGGCTTTCTTCAATCTCGGCCAGGTGCAACTCGAACTGATTGAACCAATGGGCGGCGAGAGCATCTGGCAAGAGGCGCTGGACCAGAATGGCGAGAGCGTGCATCATATCGCGTTCTGGGTGGAGGGCATGCAGCGGTCCGTGGACTTTCTGAAGTCGCGCGGCATCGGGATGAGCCAGCGCGGCGACATGGGCCAGCAGAATGAGGGGCAGTACGCCTACTTCGACTCGAACGCCCAGCTTGGTGTCGCCATCGAGCTGCTCGAGAAGGTGCGTGACGGACGGGCCGCCGGCTAGTATCAACATCCATCAATATCAATATATATCCGCGTTGTTCTCGATGTATGTGGATTGTTCTGCGCGCTGGATCACCCGCAGGTGGTATCCAGCGCGTTGTTGTTTCGCCGCTGATAGCGGGCGTCAAGAATACACACTGGCGTACGGGCCACGGAACGGGTACAGCGATTTCGGTGATCTCGGCAACGTGGAGGGGCGGCCCAACTGGCGAATCCAGCGTTTCGAGACGGCGCCCTGCCGCATTTTGAGCAGCCAGAAGCTTTCAACGCCGCTTATGAGACGTTCCTCCACCAGTCGGTCGGCGAGATGCAGGCTTTCTAGCAGCTCCCACGAACGCGAAAAGGACACAGAGAACAAGGTGCGGCCCAGTCTGTCTCTGTGTCCTTCGCTTTGTGAGGCGCCTTGGCGCGGCTGCTCGGAGGCCTCGGCGCGCTAGCCGATCGTGAACGTCCCGGTCTGTCGGATGTCGCGCGAGGAAGCGCCCACGAGGACCTCGAACTCGCCCGGCTCGACGACCCACGCCTTCGTCGATGGGTCGTAGTAGGCCAGGGCATCCTGGTCGAGTGTGAAGTCGACAGTCTTCGTCTCACCCGGCGCCAGCTCGACCCTGGCGAACGCCTTGAGTTCCTTATCCGGCCGCACCAGGCGTGAGGCCACGTCGCGGACGTAAACCTGAACCACCTCGGCGCCGGCGCGGCTGCCGGTGTTCTGAACATCCACGCTCACGAGAGCGCCGTCGCCGGCGGGCGTGATGTGTAGGTTTCGATACTCGAACGTGGTATACGACAGGCCGTGGCCGAACGGGAACAGCGGCGTGACATCCTTCTTGTCGTAGTAGCGGTAGCCGACAAACAGGCCTTCGCCGTAGAGCACCTTGCCGTTCTCGCCGGGGTAGTTGATAAAGGCCGGGTTGTCCTCTAGGCGGACAGGGAACGTGGTCGGCAGCTTCCCCGAGGGATTGACGTCGCCAAAGAGGACGTCGGTAACGGCGTTACCCGTTTCCTGGCCCAGATACCACGTCTGCAGAACGGCGGGAACGCTGCCCAGCCAGCGCATGCTGATCGGTGCGCCAGCATTGATGACCACGACGGTGTTGGGATTCGCCGCGCTGACGGCCTCGATGAGGCGCGCCTGCTCGTTCGGCAGCTCCATGTTCTCTCGGTCCACGCCTTCGGTCTCCCACTCCGTCGTCAGGCCGACGAACACGATCGCTACATCCGCCTTGGCCGCGACTTTGGCGGCTTCGGCGACGGCGTCCGTCGCCGGCAGCATGGCCCCACCCAGACGAATCGGCGGGAACGGTAGCTCGAGTTGGGGTGCGCATTCGACTGTGAGTGTGTGCGGTTCGTCTTCTGACAGGTGGAAGACCGCCTTTTCCCCCACGTCGCCGAACACGAACGGGCGCTCCCAACGGTCGGTGACGACGTGTTCGTCCAGGGACATCCGCGCCTGACCGAAGGACGACAGGCTTATCTCATAGTCACCAGTTTCGGGAACGACGAAGCTCCCCGTCACGCGGACCGCTATGCCGGACGCTTTTTCAGCCGCCGAAAGCCCTGCCAGCCAGGATAGCGACAGATCCTTCTCGACGCCCGTGTGCGCTGGCGTTCCTGAGAGATCGCGGTTGGTGAAGTACTCCACCGTGACACCGTTCGTGAACCAGGTCATGTCGAAATGCGGCGGAATCTTGTGCAGCGACGGCCCGGGGGCGTAGACAACCTTCTCGCCTGCCTTTGCCTCGATCGCGTGCAGTGGGGTGACGAGATAGTGTGGATTTACCTGGGCGCTGCCGCCGCCGACAGGGGCCGGGTGTGCGGCAGGTCTGCCGACAACGGCGATGGAGGCGAGCTTCGCCAGATCGAGCGGGAGGAAGCTCTTGTCGTTCTTGAGCAGGACGATCGCTTCCGAGGCTGCCTCGCGGGCGACGGCGTGGTGCTCCGGTCGATCGATTCCCTGTTCCGGCTGAAGATCCGGATGCTCGAACGCGCCAACACGCGCGATCGTCCGCAGCAAGCGGCGGACCTTGTCGTTGAGCCTTTCGTGGCTTAGCGCGCCACTCTCGACGGCCTGCGCCGCGTGCTTTCCCATCCAGCGCGCCGGCCCGGGCATCTCCAGGTCAAGGCCGCCCCTGGATACGTTCGGGCTGTAGGTGCCGAACCAGTCGGACATGATGATACCGTCGAAGCCCCACTCGCCCTTGAGGATGTCAATGAGCAGGGTATCGCTTTCGCAGGCATACGTGCCGTTGACGCGGTTATACGAGGACATGACCGCCCACGGCTGGACGTCGCGCACGGCAAGCTCGAACGGGCGCAGGTAGATCTCACGCAGCGGGCGCTCCGCGATCTCGGAGCTCATGGACATGCGCTCAAACTCGGAGTCGTTGCCGACGAAGTGCTTGATGCACGCCCCAACGCCCGCGCCCTGGAGCCCGCTGATGTAGGCCGACGCCATGCGCGCGGTGAGATAGGGGTCCTCAGAGTAGCATTCGAAATTGCGTCCAGCGAGGGGCGAACGGTGGATGTTGACCGTCGGCGCGAGGAGGATGTGGGCGCCCTTGGCGCGGACTTCCTCGGCAAGCGCGCGGCCGACGCGTTCTACCATCGCTGGGTCCCATGTGGCGGCAAGCGCTGTGCCACACGGGAAACAAGCTGAGCTTGGGCCGCCCATGAACTCCTTGCCGCGCGCGCCGACCGGGCCGTCCGTGACCTTGATCGACGGGATGCCGAGGCGCGGCACAGGAACAGTGTGCCAGAAATCGGCCCCAGCCAGTAGCGAGATCTTCTCCTCGGTCGTCATCTGCTCGACCAGAGCCGCGATCTCTTGCTCCCGGGCTGCGTGGCTCATAGATACTGTGCTAGTCATTGCCGGATCCGTCCTTGTTGGTTAGCTCTTCAACGGTGAGTGTAGGAATCGTACACGGAGCGGACGCACAGCGCTGCTTCGGCTTCTTCGGCTCTCCAGCCCACCGGGATCGGACACGTGACCGTGACGGTCCGTCCGGCCGGCAGGTCAAAGTAGTTGTCGCTGAAAACCGTGTCGGCGCCATCCAGCGATAGCTCGACAAGACGCGCGAGCGAGGTGGTCGCCAGGTTGACCGTCAGCCGGCCATCGTCGACGCGTAGGTCGACCATGAGCCCGGGGTCGGCGAGCGATAGGTGCTTCGTTGGGACAAACGTGGCGACCTGAAGCGCGAGACGCTCGTCGTCTTGCCACAGCTCCGCCACGAAGATGACCTCGCGGGCGTTGCCATCCGTGACCTGGTCCGCAAAATCGAGCGTGCGCACGTGAGTCGACGCGAGGGGCGCCGCGTCGACCGGCTCCTCGCCGAAGGCCAGCGTTTCCCCGTCCAGTGCTTCGAGCGTCCAGCGGATCTGACCGCTCCAGGCTTGCGTCGTGTCATTGGTGACGTAGAGCGCCTGGCGCGGTGGGGCATCCTCGATGGACAGGAGGATCGGGGCGTAGAAGCGGCGCGCGGCGTAGTGTAGCGCCTTCCAGCGGCCAAAGTAATCGATGCTGGACCACGACGCGACGGGCCAGCAGTCATTGATCTGCCAGTACAGTGTGCCGGCCACGCGCTGCGGGTGGCGCCGCCAGTGCTCCACGCCGTAGCGGATACCCTCGGCCTGGAGCGCCAGGCTGAGATAGACGAGGGACTCGAAATTGTCGGGCATGCGGAAGGTATCGCCCATCTGGGCCATCATGAGCGCATTGCCGCTGGCGTTCTTCTGGTGCTGCTCCATGATGTACGAGGTCATGTTCCAGTCGGCCTCGTCGGCGTAGGTGCGAATGGTCGGCAACGGCGGAAGGGCCTGGAAGCCGAACTCGCTCATGAAGCGCGGGTACTGGTCACGGTAGGCCGTGAACGGCTTGCGGCCGTGCCATACATCCCAATAATGCGCGTCGCCCTGGCGCTGCCCGTTCGGGTCCTGGAAGGGGGTGTCGGACGAAGGGGAACTGGGCCAGTAGGCGTGGTCGGGGTCCTCGGCGGCGCACCATTGGGGGAGAATCTGGTGGAAGAACTTGTCATAAGCGTTCTTGAGGTCGTGAAGCTCGGGACGATTCCAACCCCAGTCGTGCCAGCCTTGTTCCATCTCGTTGTTGCCGCACCACAGCGCCAGACTCGTGCGGTGCCGCAGGCGGCGGATGTTCTCAACGGCCTCCACGCGCACGTTCTCGACGAAATCGAGGTTGTCGAGCGGGTAGATGCTGCACGAGAAGATGAAATCCTGCCAGACCAGAATACCGTAGCGGTCACACAGGTCGTAGAAGCGCTCCTCCTCGTAGAAGCCGCCGCCCCATACCCGCAGCATATTCTGATGCGTCTCGGCCAGCGACTGAAACAGCCACTCGAGCTGCTCGTCCGTCACGCGCGTGGGGAATGAGTCAGCCGGAATCCAGTTCGAGCCTTTGGCGAAGATGGGTACGCCGTTGACGACGAACACGAACGAGCGGCCGTAGGCATCCTCCGCCTGACGTAGCTCGATGGTGCGAAGGCCGACCTGGAAGGCGCGGCTGTCGCGAAGGTCGTCGTCGGAGTCTGACTGGGCCAAGGCCACTTCGACCTGATACAGCGGGCGAGCGCCGTAGCCGTTGGGCCACCAGAGCTGGGGGTTCGGAATGTCGACGCTAATCCGCGCCTCGCTGCCGTCGCCCAGCGGCGCGCTTTCTTCCAGGATCTCGCCCAGCGGCGTGGAGACGCGCACCCGAACACTCAGCGAGTCATTGCTCCATCGCTCGGCAGAGGCCTTCACCTCCACGGAAACCGCGCCGTCGGCGTGCACTTGCCGCAGGTGGACGTCGGCCAGCCGCGCGCTCGTATAGCCTTCGAGGCGGATGTCCTTCCAGATGCCGATGGGCGGAAGCTGCGGGCCCCAGTCCCAGCCGAACTGACAGGGCGCTTTGCGAAGGTGGGGGCCGCCCGGAATCGCCTGGGACACGCCGGCCATTGGGCGAATCGCCTGCCGCTGAGTGATGTAGCGGACGGGTGAGGCGAATGCGATGCGCAGCTCGTTATCGCCCTCGATAAGCAGCGACTTCACGTCCCAGCGATACTGCCGAAACATGTTGTCGGTGCGTCCTAGCTCCTGGCCGTTCAGTGTGATCGCGGCCAGGGTGTCGAGGCCGTCGCAGACGAGGAAGATGTGTTCTTCGTCCAGGACGGCGGGGGAAACAGTGAAGCTCGACCGGTATTCCCAGTCGGACTCGGCTACCCAGGCGACGTGCTTCTCGTTGTCGCCGAAGAAAGGATCGGGGATGCGGTCCAGGGCAAGCAGGTCAACATGAACACTGCCGGGAACGCGCCCCGGCAGCCACTCTTCCTGCCCTACCTCGCGGAACTGCCAGGTCCCCACGAGAGACTGAATCTGCATATGAAACTCCTTGCGTGCTATGTTCAAGCGCTCAAAGCGGCTGCCTCCGGGGCAGGACCCCAGCCTAGCAGCCGTGGCACGTCTGCCAGTAGCCGCTGTGTGTATTCGTGTTGCGGGTGGCCCAGCACTCTTTCCACAGGGCCTTGTTCCACGACCTGTCCATGATACATCACAAGGGCGCGGTCGCTGAGGTAATAGGCTTGCCCGACATCGTGGGTAATGAACAGAATGCCCATGTTATGCCGATCGCGGAGCTGGAGCAGGAGGTTGAGCACTGTCACGCGCAGCGAGGCGTCGAGCATGCTGGTCGGCTCGTCGGCGAGCAGCAGCTTCGGCCCGACCACGAGGGCCCGCGCGATCATCACGCGCTGAACCTGGCCGCCGGAAAGCTGGTGCGGCCACTTCTCCCGCACATCTTTCGGGTCCAGGCCGACTTCCCGCAGCGCATTGTCGGCCCGCTCCTTCCGTTCCTTCTTCGGCGGCTGCGGGTCCAAGATGTTCATGGCTTTGTCCATGACCTGGCCGATGGTGTAGAACTGATTGAAGGCGGCGAAGGGGTCCTGGAACACGCCCTGGACCTTCTGCCAGTATGTCCGGAGCGCGCCGCCTTTCAGGTCCGTCACATCTCGACCTTCGATGAACATCTGGCAACTCGGACTACTGCGCGGCGCCCCGCTCATCATCCTTCAAGCGCGTAGCGAGTTGCGCCGCAAGACGCCCGCACGACCAGGTGGGTGGGTAGGCGCTCTTTGACGAGGCGCCTCTGGGGATCATCGAACCCGTCAATGAGCAGCTCGACGGCCGCGGTGCCCAACTGCGCGATGGGCTGGTACACGGTCGTGAGTGGAGGATTGGCGTAGGATGCGGCTGGCAGGTCGTCGAAGCCAACCATGGCGATGTCATCCGGAACATCTAGCTCGGCTTCGTGGATCGCGCGCAACGCGCCGACGGCCATTGTGTCGCTGGAGACAAAGACGGCCGAGGGACGAACGGGGAGCGCCAGCAGGTCGCGCATGCGGTTGTAGCCGCTCTCCTGACTGAAGTCGCCGTTCACGATGAGCTCGGGATGGATGGGGATGCCGGCTTCGAGCAGCGCCTGCTTGTAGCCGTCGCGGCGTTCGAGAGCCGCAACCATCTGAAGGTAGCCGGTGATACACCCGATTCGGCGGTGACCGAGCTTGATGAGATGAGCCACGCCCTCGCGCGCGCCCTCGCGGTTGTCGACATCCACTGACGCAACGTTGTGGAAGAAGGGGTGTCGGCCGATCAGGACGAGATTGGCCTGATCGCGGATGAGCAGCGGCAGAATCGGGTCGTCAATATCGCTCGAGAGCATGACCAGGCCGTCGAAGTGGCCACTCTTGAGGATGCGATTATAGAAGTTCGGCTCCATGTCGGCCGTGATCATCGAGAGCATGAGGAAGTAGCCACGGCGCTGGGCAGCCTCGGCGACGCCCTGGATGACGAAGCCGAAGAATGGGTCGGAGAAGATTGTTCCCGCACTGCGGGTGATGAGTAGACCGATGACCTGGGTGCGTCGGCTCGCCAGGCTGCGCGCAGCGGCGCGGGGCGCGTAGTCGTTCTCTTCGATCACGCGGAGCACGCGCTCGCGCACTTCAGGGCGCACGCTCGGGTGATTGTTCAAGACGCGAGAAACGGTTGAGCGCGAGACGCCGGCCAACTGCGCAATTTGCTCAATGTGCAGGGATGAAGGCATGGGAGCGCTCCCAACAAGGCGCAAAAAAACCTCCGGCCAACTCACAGATGAGCCGACCAGAGGAAATTGAGTAAACGTACTTCGTCTGCATCGACGCCGTCGTACCTCGTAGCGCAGACTAGCGTGACTGCGCAAGGCGAACCTGGCTGGTACATAGAGTTCTCAACCCCATGTCAGCCTGATTCTAGTGTGTTGCGAAACGCTCCGTGGGAGCGCTCCTAAATTCATTTTTCATGATACAACGCTTTATCAGGCTTGTCAAGGGGGATTTTGGGGGAAAATGGGGCCTGATTTGAAATCCCCGTGGGGCGGGAAGATTTCCTTGGGCCGAGACCTACGCCAGGCAGGGCGTCGAAGATCATCCATTTGGCTGGTATCTTTCACACTTTCGCTCGTTTACGGGCGGCGCGCCATCAGGTATAATCTAACCGCTAAAGATATCCTGGCAGGTTAGTATTCGGTTGAATAGTTAGCCAGGTAGTCGTGCGGACCCGTTGTTTCTGTCCGAACTGCCGTCCATGTATGAGGTCTCAGGAGGGATGTATGATCAACACAGCGTACGAGAGAGTCGATCGGGCCGAACGCTCCTATCCCAGCTTCGTCGACGTGCCCCACGCGCGGCCTATCCTCACAGACACTGGTAGTGCACGCGCACTTGTAATTCTCGCCGGCGTCCTCGGCGGGCTGAGTGGCCTGGCGGCCCTCTTGACGATTATGCGGTAGGCCACGCTTCGCCAGACGGGACAAGCTTGAGGGATGCGTGCTAAATGTGGTAGCGCCCCTGGAACCCCACCACGAGGTTCCGGGGGCGCTACGCCATCTATATCGGACCAGCTTGAGGCAATGCCCGGGCGCCTCTACGACGCAGACTCGGCAATCTGGCGCATCAGATCGAGCAGCTGTGCACCGACCTGCGGTGTGCGGCGGCCCAGGCCACAGGAGCATGCCACATCCACCGCCTGCCCCCGAATGCCTTCGATCGTGTTCAGCAAAGCTTGGTTCTCTGGCAGGCTGCGCTTCTCATGGATGAAGCCGGCGATGAAGCGCGTGCCGCCCGGGAGATGAACACCCTTGAGAGGGTCGTAGTAGGCGGCGTCGAGCGTGGGCGGTACATTTCCCTCTGCCAGGGGATAGTGGACGTAGGCGAGGCGATGGCTCGCCGGCCAGCCATCCACGAGGCGATTGGAGAACTCGACCATGGTGTCCAGGCTATCCGGGTGGGTGAGGGACTTGTTATGGAAGTCGCCGAGGCACAGATGAATGCCGATGTTCGCACCCGGCGCAATCTTGTTCACCAGGTCGTAAATCGGATTCAGCCCAAGCTCGTGCATCATGGATGGATACTGATAGGCCATGGCCAGCTCGGGCGGCACTTCAATCTGTACAATCACGTCATCACCAGCTTCTGCGATGGCAGCGTTGGCTTCGCGCGCCAGGACAGAGTTGAAGGGACGGACGTAACGGCCGGCTTCTTGAGGAGTAGGGAAGATGAAGCCCATCGCGCTGCCGGTCGGAATCCCCATCTGATACTTGAGATCGGTTAGACCGCGCTCGCTCCGCAACTGTTTGAACAGCGGATAATTGCGTCGGAAATAGTCATCATACCCCAGGTCCACGTGGTCCGACATCTCCTCCGGTGAGTGAATGGGCTCGAGGTGTTGAAAGCTACCGTAGTCCTTCGGAAACCCGTCGGCGCCACGCTCCGGCTCGCGCACCACCCGCCAATCCTCGGTGTCGGCTTGCAGCTTCTCAAACGCGTAGTTGACCCAACTGCTGCGCGTGCCGCCCGGGAACTCAGGCGTCTTTTCGCCTATCTCGCCATCTGGGAGACTGAAGAGGAGCGAACCGAGCGCATCGAGCGCGCGGCGCATACACGTTTCCTCATCCTCGAATGGCATGCTACCAACCAGTAGAACCCTACGTGTCGCCATATCGTCCTCCTTTGGAGATAGGGTTGGGGTATCCCACGCGAAAAAACGTGCGGGCCAATATATCATCGACACGCCGATTCTGCAAACGATCACCAGGATGAGCAAATGTGAATGAGGGCACCGAGGCGGCCTGTCCATCGGTTTGACAGTGAATACATGGTATAGTAGAACGGTACGCGAGCGGGGTACATTTCCCCCTCGCGTACCGACCACGGATGCCCAGGATGATGAGTCTGCGCCGCTAAGCGACAGGTATGCGACGCGCGCTCACGCGTCTCTGAAACCTCCCGCAAATGCCAGGAAGCGGTAGAGATCGCTGAAGGTTGTCGCCAAGCCCACGGAGATACGCACGGCGCCGGACGCCTTGCCGTCCAACGCTTCGATGAACTGCTCGAACGTCATCTTATCCGTGCCGTGGCAGTAACGCTGCATATCGTCCTCGGTCAGGCCGTTCATGATCTCGCCGGCGCCCGGGTTGCAGAAAACGCCAGTGCGCAGGGAGATGTTCACGGCGTTGGCCTGCTGCTCGACCCAGCGGCAGTCGTACAGTTTGCCCTGTGGGTCAAAGAAATTGACCGTGACCGTGCCGCCGCGCATCGTCGTATCGGTCGGCCCATAGATACGCACAAGGGGCGCACCGTTGCTGTGGCGGAGAGCACTGAGTTCATCGAGAAGCCATCCGGTCAGGCACTCGACGCGGGTGTGGATGGTGTCGACGCCGATAGACGCGAGATGGCGCAGGCCGATCTCCACCGCGGGTATGTTGAGGTAGTTAATTGTGCCATCCTCGAATCCCGCCTCACCATCCGCCAGGAAGTGCCCATCGCCCTGCACAGAGGCCATCGTGATGGTGCCGCCGGCGAACCAGGGGCGGCGCAGCTTGGCAAGCGCAGGCTTGCGAACGAGCAGCGCGCCAATGCCGGTCGGGTAGCCAAAGAGTTTATAGAAAGACAATGGAATGAAGTCAGGCTTCCAGCGGCTCAGGTCCAGGCGGTTCGTGGGCGCAAATGCCGCAGCGTCCAGAAGCACATCCCACCCCCGCGACTGAGCAGCCTCGATCCACTCCAGCGGATGTTGCACGCCGGAGAAGTTGGATTGGGCCGGGTAGGCGAAAAGGTTGTTGGTGCCGCGCAGCGTACGCCCGAGCTCCTCGAATAGACGCTCCTCGTCCATCCGCAGCTCCGGCAGCACGACAGGCACATAGGTCACGGACGCGTTCCTCGAGCGCGCAAACTCGCGGATGCCGTTGACAGAGTTGTGGTTGTCGAAAGTCAGGAGGTAGCGGCTGCGCGGCGTGAATGGGTACGACTCGCCGACGAGTTTCAAGGCGCCGCTCGCGTTCATCGTGAAGATCACGACATACTCATCGGGCGAGGCGTTGAAGTACTCCAGCACGTATGCGCGGGCTTGCTCGTCCACCTCGGTGGAGAGGTGGGATGTGGGATTGGAGGAGTGGGGATTGCCGAAGACATCGTTGGCCAGCAATTCCATGTGCCGGCGAATCTGGGACTCGGCGTAGAGTCCGCCGCCGGTGTAATCGAGGTATATATGTCCTTTGGCGTCCAGCCGCCGATATTCCGTGGCGCGCAGTTCATCCAAAACATGGGTGCTCGCGAACGACGGGTAGCGGCGGCAGAAATCTTGATAGGCGACGTCCAAGGTTGTCCCGGTATTGAGTGTAGCGTCAGGGATCATGGAATGCCTTCCCTACAAGTATGAGAGCGGTGTATCCGCTAATTGTACACAAATCGCCCGTCGCGGCGAATATTGAGCTACGAGAGGAATAAAGACTCAGACAGCCTGAAGATTTTGGTGAGCTGTTTCTCCTGCTTCGCAATGTTCGGGCACCCAACTGGTATTCGCGTACTACTCCTTAAGGGCACGTCGGTCTGATTTAGGCTGCGATCTCGCCCAGGTAGGCGCGCTGGATCAGCGGATTGTCCAGCAGCTCTTGCGCCGTCCCGGACAGGAAGATGGCCCCGTTTTGCAGAACGTAGCCGCGATGCGCGATTTTGAGCGCCATCGCGGCGTTCTGTTCTACCACGAAAATCGTCACACCCGTGGCGTTGACCTCTTGAATGAGCTCGAAGCTGCGCTCGACGAGTTGCGGTGCGAGGCCCATGCTCGGCTCATCCATGCAGATGAGCTGGGGGCGGCTCATCAGGGCGCGTCCCAATGCGAGCATCTGCTGTTCGCCGCCGCTGAGCGTTCCGCCGAGCTGCCGCAGCCGCTCCTTGAGTCGCGGGAACATGTCCAGCACGCGCGCCAGGTCAGCCTGGATCTCTCCATCATTGCGCGTGTACGCGCCGATGAGAAGGTTCTCGCGCACGGTCATGCGGGGGAAGATGCGTCGGGACTCTGGCACCGAGGCGAGGCCACGCCGAATGCGGGCGGGAGTCTTGAGCCGGGTAATCGGCTCGCCGTTGAGCAGCACCTCGCCCCGGCGTGGGATGAGGAGACCGAGGACGGTCTTCATCGTCGTGCTCTTTCCGCAAGCGTTGCCGCCGAGCAAGCAGACGATTTCCCCTTTGCCGACTTCCAGGCTCACGCTGTGCAGCGCCTGGATAGGGCCGTAATACGCGTCGATACTCTCTAGCTTCAGCATAGTCCTTTTCTCTCCGCTGCGCGTCACGCGGCGCGGCCAAGGTAGGCCTCGATAACGACAGGATTGGCGCGCACCTCGGCCGGCGTGCCCTCGGCTATCTTCGCGCCGTGGTCCAACACGACGATCCGGTCCGAGAGATGCATCACCATGTCCAGCTTGTGCTCGATCAGCAGGATAGCCACGTCGAAGTGCCAGCGGATCTCGGAGAGAAGACCTTGCAGCTCGCGAGTTTCCGCCGGATTCATCCCCGCCACCGGCTCGTCCAAGAGAAGTAGCCGTGGCTGCAGCGCCAGGGCGCGGGCGATTTCGACGCGGCGGCGATTGGCGTAGGAGAGCGACAGGGCAGGGTCATCCCATCGCGGCGTTAGGCGCTCGCCGAAAATCGCCAGGATGGCGCGGGTGCGCTCGTCTAGCTCTTCGGCCTCTTTTCGGGTGCTGCGTGGCTGGACGACCGCGAGGGCGGCTTCCCACGGGAGCCTCAACCAGGCTGCGCCTGGCCAGCGCCAGGCTTGCCCCGGCCGCTCGCGCTCCAGATGGACGTGCGCTCCCATGCGGACGTTGTCGGCGACGCTCAGCCCCGCGAACACGCGCCCCTGTTGGAACGTGCGCGCGATGCCGTAGGGGGCGATGTTGGCCGGCTTCAGGCCGGTCAAGTCGTGGCCGTCGAAGAGAATGCGGCCCGACGATGGCGGATAGATGCCGGTGATCATGTTGAACAGGGTCGTCTTGCCGGCTCCGTTCGGCCCGATAACACTGACGAACTCACCCGGCGCGACCGTCAGGTCAACGGCATCGACGGCAGTCAACCCGCCAAACGATTTGGTCAGCTTCTCTACTTGCAGGAGTGACATGGGCGCCTTTCTAGCCTAGTTCAGCGGCTGCCGGCTCATGGGCATCACTCGCCCGAGCCTGCCCCGGTAGCTTGGGGAGCGGCTGGGGGTCCGCCACCCGCTTGGTGACCTGTCGCCCCAGCAAGCCCTGCGGTCGGTAGCGAATGAGCACGAGCAGGAGGATCCCGTATAGCAGCCAGCGCGCGTCGGCAACCGGCCGCGCAAGTTCAGGCAGGCCGATGAGCAGCAGCGCCGCCAGGATAACGCCAGGGACACTGCCTATGCCGCCGAGGATGACCATCGTGAGCACAAGCACCGATACGGCCGGCGTGAATATATCCGGGCTGATGTAGCCACTGCTGTGGGCGAACAAAGCGCCGGCGACAGCGGCGATCGCAGCGCTGATGCCGAAGGCCAGCGCCTTGTACTGTCCGGCCTGGACTCCGTACGTCTCCGCCGCCAGCTCGTCATCGCGAATCGAGGCAAAGGTTCGGCCGAGCTGAGAGTCGCCGAGCCGGGTGAGCACCCAGGCGGCAACGGCGACCAGGGCGAGAGCCAGGTAGTAGTACGGCCGAACACCGACGAAGAGAAAGGTAGCGATCCTCGGCTGCACGATCCCGAAGATGCCGATCGGGCCGTTGGTCAGCGACTCCCAGTTGAGGATGATCTGGGCAACGATCTCACCCAGGGCGAGCGTAGCGACAACGAAGTAGGGGCCTTTCAGGCGCAGCGCGGGATAGGTCAGGATGACGCCCAGCACTGCGGCGACGACGGCGGCCAGCGGCAAGGCGATCCAGAAGGAGATGCCGGCCTTGGTAGTCAGGATGGCGGAGGCGTATGCCAATGGCGAACAGCCCGGCCGAGGGACATCTTGCCCGGCGCCTGCCACGAGGTTGAGGCTGAGGGCAAGAAGCGTACACCAACCCGATGTATAGCACCTGCACCGCGTAATCGCTGCCGGGGACGAAGGGCAGCAGGATGGCGAGCACCGCTGCGAGGGCGACGAGTCGGCCCGGCACGCGTCGTGGGCGGCCCACGTTGAAGAAGGCGCCGGCATTGACCTCGTAGCCGCGCAGGGAGACGCCGCCGAAGAGACCCTGCGGGCGCAGAGCGAGAATCAGGATGAGCACCAGGAACGCGACCAGGTTACGGTAGTTCAGGCCGAGGTAGGCGGTCGCGAGGCTCTCGATCTCGCCGAGCATCATTCCGCCCAAGAGGGATGCGGGGACGCTCGACAGACCGCCCAGCAGCGCCGCCGTCAACCCCTTGATGCCGGCGCCGAAACCCATCGTCGGCGTTACGCTGTTGTAATAGACGCCCAGCAGAACACCCGCGACGCCCGCGAGGCCAGACGCGATCGCGAACACGAGGGAGCGTACCGCGTCTACATCGATGCCCATCTGGAGCGCGGCGTCGCGGTCCTGGGCCGCGGCCCGTATACCCCAGCCGACGCGCGTGCGGTAGAGGAAGAGCCACAGCGCCGAGATGCACACGATACCGGTCACGAAGATGACGATATCCAACAGGCCAATCGTGACGCCGCCGAGCGACAGCCGCCACTCCGGAAGCGCAGCATTGAAGGCGCGGGTTTCGGGTTTGAAGATGAGTAGGGCCAGATTGTCGAGAATGAAGGCGACGGCGATGGTGCTGAGCAGGGGCGCGATGGGCGGAGCGTCGGCCAGGGGGCGGAGGGCAAGGCGCTCGATCAGAATGCCCAGGACACCGCACGTCAGGGCCGCCGCCGGCAAAGCCACCCACAGGGGCAGCCCAAGTCGGGCCATGAGGAACCACCCGACGTAGGCGCCGATCATGAACACGGAGCCTGAGCTGAAGTTGACCAGGTTGGCGACGCTAAAGATGAGCGCCATGCCAACCGCCAGGAGCACGTATATGTTTCCCAGGACCAGGCCATTGATAAGCTGGTCAATGAGCATTCGTATCCTCTCTGTAGGTAGGCAAGCCGTCATGCTGAGCGCCAGGTAGCGTCGCGCCCGAGTCTGGGTGGACTCCCTGGACACTCAGCATGACGACCTCGACCCGTTTCTACTGCCTCTCCTGCGGCCCCACGGGCACCGGCCAGAGCTCGCGCACCAGCGGGAAGACTCGCTCGGCCAGCAGCGCGGTCGAGCGCAGGTTGGCCGCGTGGGACACCCGGGCCATGCGCGTGTGAAGCGCGATGTCCGTCAGGCCGAGCTCGCTCGCCCGAGCGGCCAACTCGTGCGCCACGGTCTCCGGGCTGCCAACGAGGGCGTCTATGAACGCCAGGCGCGCGTCCAGGTCGCGCTCGTTGGGCAAGCGTGGCCGCCCCATGGCAAGCGTCTGCTGGTAGTAGAAATCGGCGCTGGGGGCGATGGCGGCGCGCGCCGCCGCATCCGTCTCGTCGACGTACACCATCCACGTGCGCTGGATGCGGCGGTCCGCCGCGCTGTGCCCATGGGCCGCGAGCGCCGCGTGGTAGGCGGCGATGAGCGTCTGGGCATCGTTCGTCGGCGTCCCGCGTGCCAGCATCAAGTGGAGGTTGTGGGCGCCGGCGAGGCCGGCGGTGAAGGGATGGCCGGCCGCCAGCCAGGCGATGTCACGGGCCGGACGCTCTGGCGTCGGGAACAACTGGGCACCCGTGATGTCGTAGTGGCGTCCATGGTAAGTGACGGTTTCACCGGCCCACAGCCGAAGCAACACCTCCAGCCCTTCTTGCAGGCGCTCACCCTTCTGACTCGGCACGACGCCGAACGCGCCAAAGTCGACGGGCGCGGAGCCGGAGCCGAAGCCAACGGCGAAGCGGCCATTCGTGAGAATGTCGGCTTCGGCGATCTGCTCGGCGACCGCGAGCGGGTGGTAGAAGGGAAGCAGGGTCACGCCCGTGCCGAGTGTCACGTGTTGCGTGCGCTCGGCAGCCTGGATAATGAACAGCAGGGGCCAGGGCAGGCGTCCGCCCTGGGCGGCGTGATGCTCGGCGAACCAGACGGTATCGAAGCCCAGCTCATCGGCGAGGATGATGTGCTCGAGTACCTCGGCGTAGACCTCGCGGGAAGGTCGGTCCAAAGGGTCGCCGTCAAGATGATGGAGAATGGTGAACGCGGGTCCGGTCATGTAGTCGTCCTTACTATTGTTAGTAGAGCGCGAACTTGCCGTCTCGAATCTGGAGCCGTGTCTGCGGGCCGGCTATGACACGGCGGTCCGGTCCAAACACGATCTTGCCGTAGGCAACGCTGGGCGTCTCGAGTTTCGTTAGTGTATCCCGGATGGCTTTGCGATCGAAACCTGCCTTGTCCACGGCCGCAGCCAAGACCTTCACGCCGTCGTAGGCCTGGGCGGCGAACTGGTCGGGCAACTCGCCGTACTTCGCCTGGTACTTCTTAACGAACTCCTGAACCTCAGGTCGGGTGTCGCCGGGGAAGAAGCCACTCTGGGTGTAGACACCCTCGACGGACTTGCCGCCCAGCTCGATGAACTTGGGCGAGTAGACCGAGCCAACTGCCAACTTCGGGGTATCAAGGTTGACGTCGGAGGCCTGGCGGGCAATGAGAGCCCCGTCGTTGTAGTACGATATGAGAACGAGCAGGTCGGGCTTCGCGTCACGTGCCTTGGTCAGCGCCGAGCGGAAGTCTTTCTCCGTCGGGAGATACGGCTCCGTGTCTACGATCTCGGCCCCAAGGTCCTTAGCTTTCTGCGCGAACAGGTCATATGTGACCTTGCCCCAGTCGGTATTCAGGTGGAAGACGGCAAGTCGTTTGTGGCCCAGCCCCTTGACGCCATACTCGGCAAGCGTCGGCGCATCGTCGAGCTGGCTGCGGCTGGTGCCGAAGATATATTCGCCTGTATCAGTGAATTTGGGATGCGAGTTCGTAATGCCGAGCTGCACCACGCCCGCGTGGTTGTAGATCGGCGAGGCGGCCATCGAAGCCGGACTGGAGAAGTCACCTATGACTGCGAGAATTCGGTTGTCGGCCACGAACTTCTGAGCGATCGCGGGCGTTTGCTTCGGGTCGCTCTGGCTGTCCTCGTAGAGGAGCTCGACCGGCTTGCCTTTGATTCCGCCCGCCGCATTGATTTCGTCCAGGGCGAGCTGGAAGCCCTGCTTCCAGATGCGACCGTACTCGGCATTATCACCCGTAAATGGACCGGTGACGCCAAAATACACCTTATCGGGGGCGCCAGCATTGGCAGACCCGCAGGCGACGAGCAGAATCGATATGAGCGCGAGAACCAGAGTTGTGATTAGAAGGCGTACGCGTAGCATAGATGGTATCTCCTTGAAGAATGTGTAGATGGATAGTGGGACATGCGGCTCCTTCGGACTGGATTCAGCGGCAACACATAACTCCTCCTGACAGAAATAGATCAACGCCGACTAGACGGCACATAGCAGCAGGGTGCAGGCAAAATGAAAAGCCTGGGAGGGTGTCTCCCAGGCTTACAATCTAGCCGTTGACCCTACCCCACGAGATGAGTGTCTCGCGAGGGCATGTGGCGCTTAGTCGGCGTTGGTCTTCTTTGAACGAACGAAACCCTTACTCCGGCGTGGCGCTCAATGCCCCCGCCGGGTACAGGTGCAATTCCTGCTATCTAGCGCTGTCTGCGCTTGAACTACAAAGGAGTGCGGCATCCTGTGGCTCTGTTCGTTCCAAAATCGTGCGGCCATTATAAGATATCCGGCGCGGCTTGTCAAGATTTTGGCCCAACTTTTTCAGAAATGCTCATAAAAAAGCCCCGGGTCATCCCAGGTCCGGTCGTCTGTCTCGTAGCCGCGATTCCATACAGCGCCGTCAGGAGCAGAATGCGCGCCAGCCAACGCCAGGTGAAGAAGTTTGGGCTTGACAACAGGCCTGTACCGGGCTATGCTGTACGTGAAATAATAAACCGACCGTCGGTTTGGAAATGGGTAAGGGGACATGGCGCGAGTCGTCAAAGAGCATGAGTACGCGGTGCGACGCGACGAGATTCTCGACGTGGCGCAACGCCTGGTGCAGACAAAGGGCTACGAGGCGATGACCATCCAGGATATCCTGGATCGACTGGGTATCTCGAAGGGCGCCTTCTACCACTACTTTGGCTCAAAGGGCGAGCTTCTCGAAGGCATCATCGAGCGCATGCTGACGGAGGTCGAGGGGCGAGTCGCTCCTATCGTCAACGCCCCGGACCTGCCCGCCCTCGAGAAGTTCCACCGCTTCTTCGCCGTCGTCGCAGCCTGGAAGACGGCGCAGCGGGAGCTGGCGCTGGCCCTCCTGGATATCTGGTACATTGACGAGAATGCCCTGGTGCGGCAGAAGACCCGTTCCCTGATGGCGCGGCGGATTGCACCAATGGTCACGCTCATCGTTCAGCAGGGCGTCCGCGAAGGAACATGGACGACCTTGTACTCCGACTCGATCGGCGTGGTTGTGCTGTCCCTTCTTCAGGACCTGTCGGATGCCCTGGCCGAAGTGCTGCTGGCCTCGGATCCGGCGCAGCGTACCCTGTCGCACGCTCAGGCCACAGTGGCTGCCTATACAGACGCCCTCGAGCGCGTGCTTGGCAGCGAACGCGGCTCCTTGGAGATCGTGGATGGAGAGACGCTGGAGATGTGGTTCGATGCTTCGAGAGAGTTGGTATAGCTATGGCGCTGCTTGATGTCGAGAATCTGACGAAAGTCTATGGCAAGGGCGAGACGGCGGTCACGGCGCTATCTCACGTCTCGCTCAGCGTGGACGCGGGCCAGTTCGTCGCGGTCATGGGGCCGAGCGGCTGCGGCAAGTCGACGCTGCTCCACCTGGTTGGCGGTCTCGACCGTCCGACCGATGGGCAGGTCATCATCGAGGGCGTACCGCTCTCGAAGCTCTCCGACGAGGATCTGACGCGCCTCCGCCGCCGCAAGATTGGCTTCGTCTTTCAGTTTTTCAATCTGATCCCCGTTCTTACCGCGACGGAGAACGCTGCCCTGCCCATCACCCTGGACGGTGCGAACCAGGGCAAAGCGAAGGCTACGGCGCGCGAGTGGCTAGTGAAGGTGGGGTTGGGCAACCGCCTGGATAGCCGCCCCGACCAGCTATCCGGCGGGCAGCAGCAGCGCGTGGCCGTTGCCAGGGCACTGGTGGCCGATCCGAAGCTCATCCTCGCCGACGAGCCGACGGGCAACCTGGACACGCGTTCGTCCGAGGAGGTCGTGAAATTGCTGCGGCAGGCGGCGGATGAGTGGGGTCGAGCGGTGGTGATGGTGACCCACGACGCGCGCATCGCCTCGTACTCCGACCGGATCCTGTTCATGCGGGACGGTATCATTGTGCAAGAAACGCATTTCGATGGGCGGGACGATCACAACGCCGACCGGGTAATGGACATCATGCGGGCATTGGGGTGACGAGCCTTCCAGGCTGGAAATGTGAGTAAGAGCCATGTTTCGCTTTGAAATGACCCTGGCGGCGCGCGAGTTGAGCCAGCGCAGGCTGCGCACGGTCCTGACGACGCTCGCCATCACGCTGGGAACGCTTGTCATCTTTGGCATGAACATTCTCCTGCCGACACTGCTCAAGGCATTCCAGAGTAGCGTGCTCACAGCGTCGGGCCAGGTTGACGTTACCGTCACGATGAAGACCGATGAAACCTTTCCGCGCTCCGTGCTCAACAGTGTTCGGCGTGTGGACGGCGTGGCGACCGCGTCGGGCTTGCTCACCCGCACAATCAATATCCCTGACAAGTTCTACGGGAAGTCCAACGTCGGCGCGCTGACCATCACCGGTATCGAGTCGACGCCCGCGCAGGCGCTGCACGTTTACAACGTCGTCGATGGGCGCTTCCTGCGCAGCGACGACCCGCAGTCGGCGGTCATCACGAAGAGTCTGGCCGATACGCTGGGGTTGGGGGTGGGGGACAAGCTGCGCCTGCCCACGACGGAGGGGACGACAACGCTGAAAGTGGTCGGACTGCTGTCGCCGCGAACGCTGCCGGGCAACGAGGAAGTCCTGATTACCCTGCTCCAGGCGCAGAAGCTTCTCGATCTCTCAGACCGCATCAACACCATCGAAGCCAACCTGGACACGACGGACACCGCGCGCCGCCAGACCATTCTGGACGATATCCAGGCGACCGTAGGCAAAGACTACGTCCTGGGCGGCATGTCCAGTGGGACGGAGCTGCTGACGAACCTGCAGATGGCCCAAATGGCGTTCAACATGTTCGGCTTCCTGGCGTTGTTCATGGGCAGCTTCATTATCTTCAACAGCTTCCGCACCATCGTGTCTGAGCGGCGCCATGACATCGGGATGCTGCGCGCCATCGGCGCCAGTCGCCGCACGATCCTCGGTGTGATTCTGGTCGAAGGGTTGATCCAGGGCATGGTCGGTACCGCGCTGGGCATCGGTCTCGGCTATCTGATGGGGGCGGGTATCGTGGCCGGCGAGGGTAAGCTCATGCAGGGCTTTCTCCATGTGACCGTCGGCGCGCCGGTCGTGTCTGCCTGGCTCTTTGTCGTGACGATCTGTCTCGGTGTAGGCGCGACTGTGATCGCCGGCTTGCTGCCCGCGATCAATGCGACCCGTGTCACGCCGATGGACGCTCTGCGTCCGTCAACGGTAGACACAGAGCGGCGCCGGCCGGGTATCGGGTTCATCACTGGGGTCGTCCTGCTGGTGCTGAGTGTTTTGGGGCTACTCTCCGGAAATATCAGCTTAATTGCGCTGGGCTCTCTCCTGCTCCTGATCGGCCTGATATTCATTGCGCCGACACTGGTGCGGCCCATCGCCTCGGCGTTCAGCGTCCTGCTGGCCCTCGTGTTCGCGCGCGAAGGCACGGTGACGATTGCCCAGAGCAACCTGTCGCGCCAGCCGACGCGCGCTGCGGTCACCGCCAGCGCGACAATGATCGGGCTGGCGATCATCGTCGGTATGGGGGCGCTGGTCTGGTCGATCACCGGCGGGTTCATGGAGGTCCTGGAGCGCAGCCTCGGCAGCGACTACCTCCTGATGCCGCCGTCGCTCGGTTTGTGGCAGAGCAACGTCGGCGCGAAGCAGGACCTGGCGCAGAGAATCCGCGGCATCCCCGGCGTTGGCGTCGTGAGCACGCTGCGCTACGCGACGTCGTCCGGCAACGACCAGCCCGTGGCCGTCCTGGGTATCGACCCGGATGCCTATCCCCAGGTCGCCAGCCTGACCTTCCTGGAGGGTGACGGCGCGACGGCGTATTCGGCGCTGGCCGTCGGCCGGTCGGCGATCATCAATGGTGTTTTCGCGGCGAAGACGCAGTTGCACGCGGGCGACGTCGTGCAGTTGTCCACACCAACCGGCGTCAAGCCCTACGCGGTTGCCGGGGTCGCCAGCGACTACCTGAACTCCAAGATTGCCACGGCCTACATCTCGCAGGCGAATCTCCAGACGGATTTCCACAAGTCCGAGGACGTCTTCATCCAGGTCAACCTTCAGCCCGGCGCAGACTCGGCGCCGGTCGAAGCGCGGCTGAAGGATATCCTCAAAGACTACCCGCAGTTCTCGCTCGTGTCGGGCGCCGGGTTCATCGAGCAGAACCAGCAGCTCTTCAGCGTCGTGTTCGGCGTCATGTTCATCTTGCTCGGCGTCCTGGTCATGCCATCACTGATCGCGATCTTGAACACTCTGACGATCGGCGTCATCGAGCGGACGCGAGAGATCGGCATGCTGCGCGCAATCGGCAGCACACGCCGCCAGGTGAGCCGCATCGTCGTGGTCGAGTCGTTGCTACTGGCCGGCATCGGCACCGCGCTCGGCCTCCTGGCCGGGCTGTACCTGAGCTACTTTATGGTCTATGGGATGAAGGTCGTCGGCTACCCGGTGACTTTCAGTTTCCCGTACGTAGGCCTCATCGCCGGTACCGCCATCGGCCTTCTGTTCGGCGTCATCGCAGCCATGATCCCAGCTCGCCAGGCGGCGCGCATGGATATTATCCGCGCTCTCCAGTACGAGTAGTCAGGCCGACTTTACTGCTGACCCTCACAGATGTAAAATCATCCGCCACACTGAATGTGAGCGGGCTGATATAGATTCCATGACGACGGACATCTGGAGGGCGTATGCGCGCGCGTATCTTGCTGATGTTTCTGGCGGCAGCGGCTTTTCTCGTCCTGGTCGGGATGGCGACGGCGGAAAGCCCACACTCTGATCCTACAGCAGCAACCCCAACCCCGGTTCCTAATACATTCACCTTTCAGGGGCAGATTCGACAGAATGGCGGCGCCGTCAACGGCACGTGTGACCTGCGGTTCACACTGTACGACAGCCTCTCCGGCGGCTCTGATGTCGGCGGCGGTGCGCGCACTTTCTCCGCCCAGGCGGTGTCCAATGGCCTGTTCACCGTCAGTCTCCCCTTTGGCGATGCCTTCCAGGGCTCGGACCGCTGGGTCCAGACGGAGGTGCGCTGCCCGGCCGGATCCGGCAGCTTCGTGGCCCTCACGCCCCGGCAGCACCTCACAGCAGCGCCGTACGCCTTCGGGCTGCGGCTCCCGTTCAATGGGAGCTTCGCGAGCGACGGCGACACGTTCAGCATGACCAACACGGGGCTGGGGTCGGCCGGCCACTTCGTGCTGACCAACCCCAGTGCGACCGACCACGCGGCCCTGGTGGGTGAGAGCGTTTCCAGCGATGGCGTAGATGCGATCAGCACGAATAGCTTTGGCCTGTATGGGGAGTCGACGCACTCCGCCGGAATTTACGGCACAACGAGCGCGGCCGACAATGGGGGTGTGGTTGGTTTCAACTCGGCGAATGGACACGGCACAGAAGGGTATACCGGCACAGGAAGCGGCGTGTACGGCCAGGCGGACGCCGGCTACGGTGTCGAAGGCAGGTCCAACGGCGGCACCGGTGTCTATGGCTCTGGGCTCTACTACGGGGTGTATGGTCAGGGGACGACCAACGGTGTGTGGGGCAACTCGAGCGCGGGCAACGGTGTGTGGGGGCAGTCGGACACAGGGGCCGGCGTCACAGGCAAGTCCGGCAGCGACAAAGGCGTCCACGGTATCAGCGACACCGGGGACGGGGTGTACGGGGAGACGAAGGGCGGGACTGCGGCGAAAGGTATCGCTGGCGTCAGCCCCAACGGCGTGGGGGTCTATGGCGAGTCGGCGAACGGACTGGCCGGGCAGTTCAACGGCAACGTCGAAGTTGATGGGACTCTTACCCAGACCTACCTCGGCAGTCCGGCCAAGGCCGCGCCGATCGCCTATGCTCAGGTCAACCAGTACGGTGTTCTTCAACGCGGCACATCGAATGTCACTTCGATCATCTGGGACGCTGCCAGCAGTGGCTACGTGATTCGCATCGCAAATGTGTACTATGGGACGGGCGACTTCGTCACCGTGGTGACGCCCGTGCGTGTGTCCTCGATTGTGCCCATCGTGCCCGTCACCTCTGCGACGGCTGATGGCAGGCTGACGATCTATCTGTTCGATCTCAGCGGGACGAAGATACAGTCCAACTTCAACTTCGTCGTCTACGCGCCATAGAAGGGTTAGCTGTAGGACTTGCCTTGCTCGTAGGCCTCGGCGAGGCCTACCTGCACGGCGTTGACGAAACGCGTGATGCGGCGCATGAGTCGTAAGCTGGCCTCGTTGCTTTGATGCGCCGCCTGGGGGAGATCGACGGCGGTCTCGACGAGAGTATCGCGAAAGAAAAACACAGCCTGGAGGCCCTCGGTCAGGGGCATCTGCCTTTGCTGCATGGCCCCGGCGTAGGCGCGCCCGAGGTCCGCCGCTTCCAGAAGTAAGTCGTCGCCGTCGTCGTGGGAGATATACTGCAACAGCATTCCCATCAGTCTGCGCCCCAACTGGCGGTGACTCTCGCGGTCCTCGGTGCTGAAGCTCATCATCCAGTCGGCGTTCTGGTGAACAACAATCTCCTCGCGGGTCCTTGCCAGGGCGCGTTCGACCCACACCTGCTCTGGCCGTTGCAGCTGTGTGGCGCGGTTGCGCGTGCGAATGAACTCATCCAGTGCGTCGACGGAGAAGCGGCGATGGCCGCCCGGTGTCACCATGAACGGCACCTGTCCATCATCGGCCCAGCGGCGCAGGGTCGTGGGGTGCACACCCAGGCGCTGCGCCGCCTCGTTGAGGGGCAACCATTTGACGGCCGAAGGATTTTCCATAAGCGCCACCATGCTCAAATCTGAGCAAAACTACGCAAACGTAAGTTGTATTGTATTAATATCGTGCTATACTATGCAAGTCTACCGCGCCGGTGGCGTGGCCCTCTCGGCCCGACGCCACGCGATCCAGGCTTCATTGCCGACGAATGTCCGGACGAAAAATGAGTCGCAGCGTGTCTGTTGGAACCCGTGGGAGCACTCTGGCTCTCACTCAGACTGGCCTTGTCGTATCAGCTCTTCAGACCCTCCACCCGGGCCTTGATTTTACAACCCATATCATCCACACGCAAGGCGACAGAAATCAGCATTCCTCACTCCAGGCCATCGGCGGGCAGGGTGCGTTCGTTGGCGAGATCGAATCGGCGCTGCTGCGCGGCGAGATCGACCTGGCGGTCCACAGCATGAAGGATATGCCCGCCGCCGAACGGCCCGGCCTCGCCCTTCACCCCGCTCTTGAGCGCCAGGACCCGCGCGATGTGCTCATCTCCCGCGGCCACGTTCCGCTGGTGGAGCTGCCGTCGGGGGCGCGCGTCGGAACAGGCAGCGCGCGGCGGATTGCGCAGTTGCGGCAGCTTCGGCCAGACCTCACTATCCTGGACATTCGCGGCAACGTGGATACGCGGCTGCGAAAGCTGGACGCGGGCGAGTATGACGCCATTGTGATTGCGGCGGCCGGACTTTTGCGCCTTGGGCTGGAAGGCCGGGTGACGGAGTACTTCCGCGTCGAAGACATGATTCCCGCGCCCGGCCAGGGCATCCTGGCTGTTCAGACGCGGGACGATGAGTGGCTGCGTGGGATTGTTACCCCCCTTGTGCACCGGCAGACACAGGTCGCCGCTCGCGCCGAGCGGGCTTTCCTGGCGCGGCTTGGCGCGGGATGTCAGCTGCCGGTGGCAGCCCACGCGACGGTCTCCGAGGACGGCAGGCTTACGCTGCACACGATGCTTGGCAGCGAGGACGGCTCGCTGGCGGTGCGTCAGGTGGAGACAACGGATCTCGATGGCGCTGCCGCGCTGGGCGCGGCGATGGCCGAGGTATCTCTGAGGCGTATGGAGGGCGCGCTGTGACCCACCAGGGCCAACCCCTGCTGAACCGGCGCGTTCTGGTGACGCGGCCGGCCGCCCAGGCGCAGTCATTCATTGCGGCTCTCCAGCGTCTCGGCGCGCACGTCATCGCCTTCCCCACGATTGAGATTGCCCCACCTGCCACATGGGAACCTCTCGATGCCGCCTTGCGGCGCCTGGACAGCTACGATTGGGCCATCTTCACCAGCGTCAACGGCGTGCGCTTCTTCCGCGAGCGTCTGGAAGCCGCGGGGCAATCCACCGCTATGCTCGCCCGGCGCCGCGTCGCGGCCATCGGGCCGGCCACGGCACGCGCGATCAAGGCGCTTGGGGTTGAAGTCGACATAATTCCTGATGAGTACGTGGCGGAAGCCGTGGTTGAAGCGCTGGGCGACGTCGCCGGCAAGCGTATCCTGCTGCCGCGAGCCGCCGAAGCCCGCGAAGTTCTTGCGGCAACGCTGCGCGAGCGCGGCGCGGCGGTTGACGAAATCGCCGCGTACCAGACGCTGCCGGGCCGCCCTGAGCCTCAGAGTCTCGCAGAGCTGGACGCCGGAATAGACGTGGCGACGTTCACAAGCTCGTCAACGGTGCGTAACTTCTTCGCCCTGCTCGGGGAGGCGAAGGCGCGCGACGTGCTGAGCCATGCCCTGGTGGCGTGCATTGGTCCCATCACGGCCCGAACGGCCAGCGAGTACGGCGTCGCGGCACAGGTGGTGGCGGACGTCTATACGACAGAGGGCCTGGTCGATGCGATTGTGCAGGCCCAAATGCCGTCACAATAACCTCCGAACGGAGAACCAAATGGACTCAGTGTTGGATGTACCAAGGCTAAACACAAGTATCCCTCGCCTTCTTCGTCCCCGCCGTCTGCGGCGCAGCCCCACCATCCGCAGCCTTGTCCGCGAGACTGTGCTGACGCCCGCCGACTTCGTTCTTCCGCTATTCATCGTCCACGGCCGCAACGTGCGTCATCCCGTCGGCTCAATGCCCGGCGTGTTTCAGCTCTCCGTCGACAACGCCGTGCTCGAGGCGGAAGCTGCCGCGCGCCTGGGCATCCCCGCCATCCTGTTGTTCGGCCTACCGGCGGAGAAGGATGCTATCGGCAGCGAGAACTTCGATCCCCACGGCATCATCCCAACCGCCATTCGCGCTATCAAGTCGTCCGTTCCTGAGGTGGCGATTATCACCGACGTGTGCATGTGCGAGTACACTGACCACGGCCACTGCGGCGTGATTCATAACGGTACGGTGCACAATGATGAGACACTAAGCGTGTTGGCACGCGTTGCTGTGGCGCACGCCGATGCCGGCGCCGATATCGTCGCGCCGAGCGCGATGATGGATGGGCAGGTCGCGGCTATCCGCGAAGGTCTGGATACGAACGGTTTCTCCGACGTGGCGATCCTGGCGTATGCCGCCAAGTTCGCATCCTCGTTCTACGGGCCGTTCCGCGAGGCCGCGGACTCGCCGCCGCAGTTTGGCGACCGCAAGAGCTACCAGATGGACCCGGCGAATGGGCGCGAGGCGCTGCGCGAGGTGGCGCTGGACGTCGCCGAGGGCGCCGACATGGTGATGGTCAAGCCGGCGCTGGCGTACCTGGATATCGTGCGCCAGGTGCGGGACCGCTTCGAATTGCCCGTCGCGGCCTACAACGTCAGCGGTGAGTACGCGATGATCAAGGCGGCGGCCGCGAATGGTTGGATTGACGAGCGCAATGTCGCTCTCGAAATGCTGGCGGGAATCAAGCGGGCAGGCGCCGACTTCATCCTGACCTACTTCGCGCTGGATGCGGCGCGCTGGCTGCGCGAGTAGGGTATGAGCGCAACCACGGAGTACACGGATTACACGGAGAAGACGAGCCAGAACGGTTCGGGGCACGCCGCCGCGCCGCCGCTGCGAGTCGTCGTCGTGGGCGGCGGTATCGCCGGCCTGGCGACCGCCTACTATCTTCAGAGGGGCGCCCGCGCGTCCAACCTCGAACTAAAATGTACGCTTGTCGAGAGCGACTCGCGTCTCGGCGGCAAGATCGTGACCGATAGCGAGGGCGGCTTCGTCGTCGAAGGGGGTCCGGATAGCTTCCTGACCCAGAAACCCTGGGCGCTCCAGCTCTGCCGCGAGTTGGGCTTGAGCGACCGGCTCATCGGCACCAACCAGACCCGACCGGTGACCATCCTGTGGAAAGGGCGTTTCCGCCCCCTTCCCGAAGGTGTCTTTCTCATCGTGCCGACGCGCTTCATGCCGTTCGCGCTGTCCAGCCTCTTCTCACCGTTGGGCAAGCTGCGCATGGCCCTGGACATGGTCATCCCTGCGCGGCGTGAGACGAGCGATGAGAGCGTGGCCGACTTCATTCGTCGGCGGCTCGGCAGTGAGGCGCTGGAGCGCCTGGCCGACCCGCTCATGGGCGGCGTCCACACGTCGGACCCGGAGCGGCAAAGCCTGCTCGCCAGCTTCCCGCGCTTCGTCGACGTCGAGCGCAAGTACGGGAGTCTGATTCGCGGAATGCTCGCGGCTCGGCGCGCAGCCCCGCCGCCGACGGCGAAGCCCCTGCCGGCGTTCATGTCGCTGCGTGGAGGCGTCCAGGAGCTGGTGACGGCGCTGGGTGAGCATCTAGACACGGTCGATGTGCGTCTGGGGCTGAGCGTGACAGATGTGGAGCCGCAGAACGGTGGCGGTTACCGGGTGACCCTCGATGATGGCTCAGCGATCGATGCCGACGCAGTGGTGCTCGCCGTGCCGGCGCGCGTCGCCGCGCCTATGGTGCAGGACTTCGCTCCCGAGCTCGCTGCGCATCTCGCCGGCATTCGCTACATCTCGACGGCCACCGTCTCGCTAGGGTACCGGCGGTCCGATATACAGCATCCATTGGACAGCTCCGGCTTTCTGATTCCAACACAGGAAGGGCATCGCATCAGCGGCTGCACCTGGAGCTCCACTAAATTCGCCAATCGGGCGCCGGACGACAGGGTTCTCCTGCGCTGTTTCATCGGCCGCCCGACCGATCAGGCGACGCCGCTGCTGCCGGAGGCCGAATTGGTGCGCATCGCCCGCGACGAGCTGCGCGCGCTCATGGGCATCACTGCCGAGCCGATCCTGACGCGCGTCTATCGCTGGCGTGATGGGCATCCGCAGTATGACGTGGGTCACCTCGACCGCATGGCCGAGATGGACAGGCTCGTCGCAGCCCAGCCCGGCCTCTATCTCACGGGTAGCTCGTATCGTGGAGTCGGCCTGCCCGACTGTGTTCACAACGCGTCGCTCGTGGCGGAGGCGCTGCTTAAGCAGTACGCCCGCGCAGCTTCTATATCTTGAGAGGTGTTCTATGGCTGAGCAACGATCCTTGAACCATTTCGCCCTGTTCGCGCTGACGCCCGCGTACTGGGAGGCGAGCGCCGAGACACAGGCGAGTCTCGCCCAGGACCTGATGCGCCGGCTCAGTGGTGTCGCCGACTGCGTCCATACATACCGTATCTTCCCGACGCGCAGCGAAGCCGACATCCTCATCTGGAGCGCCGCCATCGCCGAGGCGAATGACGTGCCGACGCGCTTCTTCAGCGGCTTCGCCGCCGCCATCGCCCCGTTCCGCCGCTACCTGAAGCCGGTGGACACGCTGTGGGGCTTCACGCGCCGCTCGGTGTACGCCGGTGGGCGCTCGGCGCAAGAGATCGATCCGTTCTCGTCCGCTCGGAAGCCCTATCTCGTCATCTACCCCTTCGCCAAGACGACGGAGTGGTACCTGATGAGCCGCGACTCGCGGCAGGGCATGATGAACGAGCACATTCGCCTCGGCCGTGAGTTCGAGGATATCACGCAGCTTTTGCTGTACAGCACCGGCCTCCAGGACTGCGAGTTCGTCGTCTCCTACGAGACCGATGACCTGCCGCGTTTCTCGGAGCTTGTCGTCGCTCTGCGCGACACCGACGCGCGCCGCTACACGCTGCGCGACACGCCGATTTACACCGCGATCTCACAGCCCTTGACCGAAATCCTGAGCGCCGCACAATAAGCGGTCACATTGCTAGGGAGCCACTATGTCTGCCCACCCGCATCCGCACTCGCAGCAAACATTCCACCCGACCATGGACGGTCGGGGTATATTCGATGACAAGCCCGCGCTCGTCTACTGGGAGATGACTCAGGCCTGCGACCTGGCCTGCCAGCACTGCCGCGCCGAGGCTATCCCGGACCATCACCCGCTGGAGCTGACCACTGTCGAGGGTAAGGCGCTGCTGCGCGAGCTTCGCGCGTTCGGCGACCCACCGCCGCACCTCGTCATGACCGGCGGCGACGCCCTCAAGCGCGACGACCTGTTCGAGCTGCTGACGTATGCCATCGATCTCGGCCTCCCAACGTCGGTCGCGCCGAGCGCCACCCACCTCTTGAGCCGCGACATTCTCCAGCGCTTCAAGGACATGGGCGTACACAGCATCTCGCTCAGCCTGGATGGGTCGTGCAGCGAGACGCACGACGCCTTTCGCGGCGTGGAAGGCTGCTTCGAGAAGACGCTGCGGGCGGCTCACGACGCGGGCGAGGTCGGCCTGCCTCTGCAGGTCAATACACTGGTGACGGCCGACACGCTCCAGGACCTACCGGCGATCTACGGTCTGGTGCGCGAGCTGGGGCTGATGCGCTGGAGCCTGTTCTTCCTCATCAACATCGGCCGCGGTCAGGGGCTGGAGCCTATCACGCCGATCCAGGCCGAGCGCCTGTTCAACTGGATCGAGGAGGAGCGCCCGAAGGCCGGCTTCGCGATCGGCACCACCGAAGCGCCGCCGGCGCGCCGCGTGACCTTCCAACGCCTCACCCACCGCGGCATGACGTCCGACCAGATTCGGCGCACACCGGCGGGCCGCGGCTTCGGTATCCGCGACGGCAACGGGATCATGTTCATCTCCCACCTGGGCGCTGTGACACCGTCCGGCTTTGTTCCGCTGGCGGCCGGCAATGTGCGTCAGCAAAGCCCGGTCGAGCTGTATCGCCACTCGGAGCTGTTCACCAGCGTGCGCGCCACGGACCGCTACAGCGGCAAGTGCGGGCGCTGCGGCTACCGGAACATCTGCGGCGGCTCGCGGGCGCGCGCCTACGCCGCGACGGGCGATCTCCTGGGCAGCGATCCGCTGTGCGCGTACGAGCCGCGGGGTGTGGAGGCGCTCGTTTAGATGACAAATTCGCTTCAGAACGACACTTTCCTGCGCGCTTGCCGCCGCGAGCCGGTACAGTACACGCCGGTGTGGTTCATGCGCCAGGCCGGCCGCTACATGCCCGAGTATCGCGCTCTGCGCGCGAATCACTCGTTCATGGAGATGACCAAGACGCCCGAGCTGGCCGCGCAGATCACGCTCCAGCCGGTGCAGGCCTTTCCCCTTGACGCCGCTATCATCTACTCCGACATCCTGCTGCCATTGGAGCCGATGGGGGTGGCGCTGGAGTTCGCGGCAGGGGAAGGCCCGGTCATCCATAACCCGGTACGGACACCGGCCGATGTAGACGCGCTGCGGGTCGTCGAGCCGGCCGAAGAGCTGGCGTTCGTCGGTGAAGCCATCCGCCTCGTCAAGCGGAGCCTACCCGACCTGCCGCTGATTGGCTTCGCGGGCGCACCTTTCACCCTTGCCAGCTACGTGATCGAAGGCGGCTCATCGAAGAACTACGTCGAGACGAAGCGCGTCATGTTTTCCGCGCCCGATGCCTGGCACAGCCTCATGGCGAAGCTTGCCGAGGTTGTCGCGCGTCATCTCCGCGGCCAGGTTGCTGCGGGCGCGGATGCGGTGCAGCTATTCGACTCCTGGGTCGGCTGCCTCAACCCGGCCGACTACCGCGAGTACGTCCTGCCGCACACGCAGCGCATCTTCCAGTCCCTGCGAGACCTGGGGGTGCCGGCGATTCACTTTGGCACGAACACGGCCACGCTGCTGCCGTTGATGCGCGAGGCCGGTGGCGATGTCATCGGCATTGACTGGCGCATCGACCTGGGCGACGCGTGGGCGCGGCTCGACAATAGTGTTGCTATCCAGGGCAACCTCGATCCCGTCGCCTTCTTCGCCCCGCCCCAGGAGCTAGAGCGGCGTGTTGCCGCCGTCCTGGAGCAGGCAGCAGCCCGCCCAGGCCACATCTTCAACGTCGGCCACGGAATCCTACCCGGTACGCCTGTTGAGAACGTGCGCCTTGCCGTCGACCTCGTCCACCGTCTCTCCACTCGCGCAAATGTTCCGCAATCCACAGCGACACACACAGCATAGAGCAATTCATGGACAAATCTACTCCCACGATCGGTGTGCTGGTCCTGGCCTACGGTGGGCCGAATAACCTGGACGAGATCGAGCCTTACTTGCTGGATGTCCGAGGCGGCCGCCCGACAAGCCCTGAGCTTGTCGCAGAGATTCGCGAGCATTACCGGCTCATCGGCGGCCGGTCGCCCATTCTCGAGCTGACCCAGGCGCAGGCCGGGGCCCTCGAGGTGGCTCTGAACAACACTGGCGACGGAAGAACGTATCGGACCTACATCGGCATGCGGCACTGGCATCCGTACATCAAGCAGGCCGTCGAGCAGATCACCGCCGACGGCATCCGCAGGGTCATCGCCATCGCTCTCGCGCCCCACTACTCTCGGATGAGCATCGGCGCGTACATCAAGAAAGTGGAAGAAGCCCGCGCCGAGACCGGCGCCGACTTCGACATCACTTACATCGAGAGTTATCACCTCCACCCACTGTATCTTCAGGCTCTCGCCGAGCGGGTGGAGGACGCGCGGCAGCGTTTTCCGTCGAACGTTCGCGCGACGGTGCCGGTCATTTTCACGGCGCACAGCCTGCCGGAGCGCATTCTGCAAGCGCAAGACCCCTACCCAACCCAGCTCATGGAGACCGCCCAGGCCGTGGCCGACCTGGTCAGCCCGGTAAGTTGGCGGTTCGCCTATCAGAGCGCGGGCCGCAGCGCCGAACCGTGGCTCGGTCCCGATGCAGGCGAGGTCATCCAGGAGCTTGCCGACGACGGCGAGAAGAACGTTCTCATCGCGCCGGTCGGCTTCGTTTCCGACCACGTCGAGATCCTGTACGATATCGACGTCGAGTTCCAGCAGCAGGCGGAAGCGCTTGGCATGCGCCTCGAGCGCACGATCTCGCTCAACGACAACCCGCTCTTTATCGCGGCGCTCGCCGACGTGGTGCGAAGCCGCGTCGCCACCGAACCCAGAACAACCGTCAAGTAAAGCTCCTCTTCAGTTTCCTGACCAGCCCATCGCCCCGCGCAATCCAGCGCCGCAGGCGATGGGCTGTTTCCCCTGGCTCTGTATTGCCTCTTTCCCCTCGGGCGTACCCCATCGATACAGCATCACGGCCGCAACGCCCTCTATCGCCTGATGTGCATATGAAGTTGGGAGCAAAATCGAAATTGGCGGCACAAACCCCTTGACAAATTACAAAGGTACCTGTATACTTGTGATTGTAAGGTACCTTTATAGTCCGGTATTCAACCACGAGGAGAATGAGATGAGTGAGGAAGACTTGGATCTGTTGGGGAAACTCGCACGCCTTGATTGGCTGCTTAACATCTACCACATCAGCCACCAGCGGCGGCACGGCCCGATGGGCGACCCACACCGCGGGCAGGGCCGCATTCTGGCGTTGCTCAAACTGCGGCCGGAGATTAGCCAGAAGGACCTGTCGTACCTGCTGGACATGCGCCCGCAGTCGCTCGGCGAGTTGCTCGCCAAGCTGGAGCGCAACGGCTACATCACCCGCGTCCCGTCCGAGACCGACCGTCGGGCGATGGACATCCGCCTGACCGAGAAGGGGGCAAAAGCCGCGGAAGAGCGGGTCGATCTGAGCGAAGTGTTTGACTGTCTCAACGCGGAAGAGCAGATAAACTTCGGCGACTATTTGAGCCGCGTGATTGCTTCGCTCGAGGAACGGCTGGGCGGCGACGAGGGTGGCCCGGGTTTCGACTGGCGCGGTGGCGGCCGAGGGATGCGTCCTGGTGGACCGTTCGGGCGTCACCCAGAGCGGCCGGACCGCCGGGGCTTCGGCGCCCCCTTCGGGGCGCACCACGGCGCTCGGCACGGCGGCCCATGGAGCCGGGAAGACTTCCGTGCTCCCTTCGGGGCGCACCACGGCGCTAGGCATGGTGGCCCGTGGGGCCAGGAAGACCGCCACCGACATCACGGTGCGCCACCACCTTCCGCACCCTCGCGTGGCGATGAGCGCCCAGACGCGGACGATTATCCGCCCGTGGTCTGAAAGCTCGCACACGGGCTCAGCCGCGGGGATGACGCGGAATAACTGAATACAACAGCAGATCGCCAGGGAAGGCACTGCCATTGGGAACTGCGTGGCAGCGCCTTCCTTTTCTGCGCCCATTTGACGGCGCAAGGAGTCCCCTATATGAGCCAAACACAAGATTCCATCTACTATCTCGAGCACGCCCCTGTTCCCAGGGCTATCGTCCACATGGTGGCGCCCATGATGCTCAGCCTGTTCGCCACGATCATGTACAACATCACCAACGCGTTCTATATTGGTCGGCTAGATAACACCGCCATGCTGGCGGCTATCACCCTGGCTCTGCCCATCGCGGTGGTCCTGATGGCCCTGGGAAATCTCTTTGGCGCGGGCGCCGGGACGTACGTGTCACGGCTGCTGGGGGAAAACAACGCCCAGAAGGCCAGTTACGTGTCCAGCGTCAACTTCTGGTTCTCTCTGCTCACCGGGGTTATCTTCATGGCAGTCTGCCTGCCGCTCCTGTCGCCCCTGTTGCATCTGCTCGGTGCGCGAGGAGACACCCTGCCATATACCCACGACTACATCCTGGTGTTTCTGCTCGGCGCGCCCTTCATGATCGCCAACTCTGCCCTGGAACAGTCAGTGCGCGCCGAGGGCGCTTCCACCGCTTCCATGATCGGGATGGTGTCCAGTGTCGTCCTGAACATGATCCTGGACCCAATTCTTATCTTCGGCTTGCGCATGAATCTCATCGGCGCTGCCCTGGCGTCGGTCCTGGCGAGTGTTGCTTCAGTAAGCTGGTTCGTGTACTACCTGCACTTCAGGAGCAACGTCCAAAGTGTCTCCCTGAAGGATTGCCGCCCCAGCGTCGAGATATTCGCTAATATCTTCAAGGTCGGGATCTCGGCGTTTCTGCTCGACGCTTTCCTGGTCGTCTCGGTCGTGATGTTCAACAACATCGCTGTCGCGTATGGCGACGCGGTCATGGCGTCGATGGGTATTGCCCAGCGCATCGAGCAGGCCGCGGGCTTCATCGGCATGAGCTTTGCCATGGGTGTCGTGCCGCTACTCGCCTACGCCTATGCTGCCCAGAACTACCGTCGGCTCATGGCGACGCTCAAGACGACGACGCTGTACATGGTAGGCGCGACGCTGGGAGTCGCCGCCGTCTTGACCCTGTTCCGCACCCAGATCATTGGTCTTTTCAGCATCGACCAGGCGGTCATCGCCCTCGGCAGCGCCATCCTGGTCGCGCAGCTCACTGCGACCCTTTTTGCTAGCGGCGCGACATTGTTCACGAGTATCTTCCAGGGGTGCGGCAAAGGCGTGCAATCGACCGTGATGTCGGTGATGCGCGGGATCATCTTCATTCCGGTGTTGCTGGTGGCGAACAGCCTGTTTGGGCTGACCGGCGTCATCTGGTCGATAACGATTGCCGAGATCATCGCGTGCGCGGTGGGATTGGTTATGTGGCTGGCGCTCAAGAGCTCGCTGTTCGAGCGCCCAGTTTTGCAGCCCGAGTTGACCAGCTAGCTCAATGCTCTTGGTTTGTGAGGAGTCATGAGATGTGAATCTGGGTCTCCGCTGAGAGTAGACGGGAGAAAAAACAGCCGCCCCGGTTGCGAGTACCAGGACGGCTGTTTTTGCGTCACTTAGGTTCTGGCGTTGTTGGCCCCGGTCTGCTGACCGATTTCTTTGAGAAGCTCCCGCTCCTCACGCGCGACTTCGGGGCCGAAGTCCTCCGGCTCGAACACCTGGCGAATCTCGATGGTGACACCGTCTCCAACGGGGCAGCGCTTCGCCCAGGCGACAGCCTCATCTTTCGAGCCGACGCGAATCATCCAGTAGCCGCCGATGACTTCCTTCGCCTCCGTGAACGGCCCGTCAGTGACGACCGGCTTGCCACCCGACCACGTCACGCGTGCACCCTTCGCAGATGGCTGGAGACCCTCGCCACCCAGCAGAATGCCGGCCTTGACCATCTCCGTGTTGTACGCCATCATCGCGGCGATATCTTCGTCGTTCGGCATCGCGCCTTTCTCCGGATTCCTGTCGTCAGGCACCTGATTGCTGGGGATCATCAACATCATGAAGCGCATCGTTATCTCTCCTTTGTGGCTAAAACTTGAACCGCTTCGAAGGGGGGCATATCAGCGTGAATTTCGCTGCTCTCAGATGATAGTCGCACGGCAAAGCCCGGAATCGACAGCGGGCCGATGCAACTTCCTGCATCGGCCTGCTGAGTGTCGCACAGTGGTCTCTAGCCCTGCTCGTTCGGCAGACCCGTCAACTCGATGACCGGCCGCACTTCGACAGTGCCCCAGCGAGCGCCGGGAATCCGCGCGGCGATGGCCAGCGCCTCGTCGAGATCGGCCGCCTCGACCATGAAGAAGCCGCCGAGCTGTTCCCGCGTCTCAGCGAAGGGGCCGTCCGTTACGAGACGCCTGCCCTCGCGCACACGAACGCTCGTCGCCATCGGCGTCGGGTGCAGCGGCGCGGTGGCGAGGAACCTGCCTTCGGCGTCAAGCTGGTGTGCCAGCTCAGTTGACTCCCGATAGCAGTCGTCGCGTTCCGCCTGGCTCAGCGCGCACTCGTCGCCGTAGATCAGCAGCATGTACCGCATAAATTTGCCTCCATCAACCTGAAATCAGCCACCCGCCATGGCTCCGACGATCAGAAACGGTTCCTTGCCCGACACGACCTCCTGCGGCAGTGGGGCGTTCGGCGACTCATGCGACAGGTCCTCCTCACACGCGAAAAAGCGTACCAGTGGCCGGCGCTTCTTGGTAGCCTGATCGCGGATGGTGCCGCGAAGCATGGGATACTGCTCTTCGAGAGCGTCGAGGACGGAGCGCTGGGTCACCGGGCTCTCGACCTCGATCTGGACCTCGCGGCTGGTGCGGGCCAGGGTATAGAGGTGCGCCGGGAGTATCACGCGGATCATGGCAGGGTCTGCACCTCAACGGACATGACGGCCGGGAGGTCATGCACGATGGCCGTCCACGTGTCGCCCGCGTCCGTCGATGCGTAGACCTGGCCGCCGGTCGTGCCGAAGTAGATGCCGCACGAGTCGAGCGTGTCGACCGACATGGCATCGCGCAGGACGTTGACGTAACAGTTTTCCTGCGGCAGGCCGTTGGTCAACGCCTCCCACTCGTCCCCGCCGCCGCGGCTGCGGTAGACGCGGAGCTTGCCTTCGGGTGGGTAGTGCTCGGAGTCACTCTTGATGGGGACGACATAAACTGTCGACGGCTCATGCGCGTGAACGGCAATCGGGAAGCCGAAGTCGCTCGGTAGATTGCCGCTGACCTCGTGCCACAGGTCGCCGCAGTTGTCGCTGCGCAGGACGTCCCAGTGCTTTTGCATGAACAACACGCCGGGGCGCGACGGGTGCATCGCCATGTTGTGTACGCAGTGGCCTACGTCGGCATCGGGGTCGGGAAGTTCCCAGGGCGACTGGAGGCCACGGTTGATCGGCTTCCAGGTCGTGCCTCCGTCGTCGGTGCGGAACGCGCCGGCGGCCGAGATGGCAACGTACAGGCGGTCGGGGTTGGTGGGGTCGAGCAGAATGGTGTGCAGGCACATCCCGCCCGCCCCCGGCGCCCAGAGGTGCCCCTTGGCATCGCGAAGGCCGGCAAGCTCGTCCCATGTCTGCCCGCCATCCGTCGAGCGAAACAGCGCGGCGTCCTGGATGCCGGCGTAGACCGTGTCCGGATCCGTAAGCGACGGCTCGAGATGCCAGACGCGGGTAAACTCCCAGGGACGCTGAGAGCCATCGTACCACTGGTGTGTACCAGGGTCGCCAACGTATTCGAACTTGTTGCCTACCGTCTCCCATGTCTTGCCCCCGTTGTCCGAGCGCTGCATGGTCTGGCCAAACCAGCCGTTCGACTGCGACGCGTAGATGCGGTTGGGATCGGCGGGGGAGCCTTTGAGGTGGTACATCTCCCAACCGGCGAAGAGCGGTCCCTCAACCTGCCACTTCTCGCGCTTGCCGTCCGATGTGAGGATGAAGGCGCCCTTGCGCGTACCCACCAGTACCCGAACACTACTCATATCTTCCTCCTGTGTCTTTGACCTGGACACTACAATGCCATTCGCAGGCTACTTCTTCACCGCTTTCGATTTGGGGGCGTTGAGCGCGACTGCCGCGCGCACGAGGTCCTTGACCGCCGCCCCATCAATCTCGTCACCCTCGTGGATGTCGATACCACGCGACGCTTTCGCATCGAGTCCAGCGTTGAACAGGCCGTGGGGGTCGTCAAGAGAAGCGCCCTTGAAGAAGTTCAGCTTCACGTGGTCCTTGAACGCCGCGCCGGCCACGACGTTGCCGTTGTGGGTCCACACCGGCGTATCCCACTTCTAGTCCTCGGCCATATCCGGGTCGGCTTCCCGAATAAGCTCGCGCAAACGGGCGAGCGTCTGGCCGCGCCAATCGCCAAGCCCCTCGATATAGGTTGTAATGCGTTCAGACGTTGTCATGCCAGGGGCCGATCCGTCTTGTGAGCTTGTCATTCTTGGGTTTCCTCGCTGGCAGCCGCGTCCAGAAAAGGTACGACAGCGGGGACGAGCGCCGGCGAGTCGAGGATCGTGTAATGGGTTGTCCCCGGGAGAATCGCGAGACGGGCGCTGGACATGCCGGAGCCGTCCCAACCCCCATCGCGCTGCCCGCCACCAAGCAGCTCGAACATCTCCACGGCGTACGCGGGGGGCATCATGTCCGCGTCCCCGACGACGATCAGTGTGGGCGCCTTGATCTTCGCCACATCCGCCGACCAGTCGTAGTCCTGCTGGAGCAGCTCGCCCATCTTGGTCACCAAGGTCGGCCAGTCCTGAGGTCGTGGCGCAATACTGGCATAGAGCTGGTAAACCGGGGACGGCTTCATGGCCTCAGCCGCTTCGGCGTTCACACCTCCTATGGCCGCCACGACCTCAGGGTAGCAGCCGCTCCGCTTCACAACCGCCGAGACCGTCACGAGCCGTCGCACGAGCTGCGGATGGCGAATGGCAGTCTGCCACGCGACGCCTCCGCCCAGCGAGTAGCCCATGACATCGACGCGTTCGAGGCCGAGATGCTCGATCAGGGCGGCGATATCGTCGGCCATAAGCTCCAGGCGCATCGGGCGATCTATATCGGCCGTCCGGCCATGCGCCTGCAAGTCCACGGCGACGACCTGACGCCCTTCCGCAAGTTGCGGCAGGAGGTCGCCGAACATCTCGATCGAGCCCAGGCCGCCGTGCAGCAGCACCAAGGGTTGCCCCGCGCCGTGAATTTCGTAGTAGAGATTCAGTCCATTCACTGGGGCGTAATTGCCGACGGACACAGTCGTCTCGCTCACTGCTGTCATCCTTTCCCGCGCATTCGGATGCTCTGGGAGCGGAATCACGCGACGCCAAAACTCTCTGGCTCCCAGAACGGCACGATCTCTGACTCGCCCTCGCCGACGATGAGCCGAAATCGCTTGGACCACTCGATGGCTTCGTCCAGGGAGTTCACCTTGAGCACCGCGAAGCCGCCCATCAGCTCCTTGACTTCGACATATGGGCCGTCGGTCACGCTGAACTGTCCATTGGAAAGCCGGAGCCGCGTGCTTTGCGGCTGGAGTGCCCCCGTCGTGACTAGAACACCCGCCTGCGCAGCTTCGGCTATGAACTTGCCCATCTCTTCCATCATCTCGGGACCGGGCGGAGGCGCTTCGAAATTCGGGTTAGGATCGTAGACCAGAACGTGCATTGTCATATCTCCTTGTTGGTTGTGTGGCGGCTAGCGTTGCTCTCGTGGGACATGGGCAGCGGTGTGCCGTTAACTGCCATCACCTAATAGTCGCGCGCCGCGTGCCGAAATCGACACATGCCGTGTTGAATTCCGAAAATCTGTTCAGAAATCACTCACTCAGGCAGCTCGGCCAGTCGCTGCTCCAGGAAACGTCGTTCAGGCTCTTGTTGAGTGAGGGCGAGGGCGCGCGTGTACGATTCCCGCGCATCCGCCGCCTTTCCGAGCCGCCGGCAGAGATCGGCGCGGGCCGCGTGGGCCAGGTGGTAGTCAGTTAGATTGCCTTGCGCTAGGAGATCATCGATGAGCCCGAGGCCGGCCGCCGGTCCGTCGCGCATCGCCACGGCCACGGCACGATTCAGCTCGACGACCGGCGATGGCTCGACCTGCGCCAGCACGTCGTACAGCGCCACAATCTCAGCCCAGTCTGTCTCTTCAACAGAGGCTGCCCGCGCATGAACCGCCGCGAGGGCGGCCTGGATCGAGTAGGCGCCGGCTTCGCCTGACGCCAAAGCGCGCGCCACCAGGCTCGTGCCCTCGGCGATCTGCGCCTGGTTCCAGAGTGAGCGGTCCTGGTGCTCCAGCAGCACCAGGTCGCCCGACGGAGATGTCCGGGCGGCCCTTCGGGATTCATGCAACAGCATTAAGGCGAGAAGCCCGGCCACCTCAGGGTCCGGCATCAAGTTATAGAGGAGACGACCCAGACGAATCGCCTCGCCGGAGAGATCCGGGCGTGTCAGGGAGTCGCCGGACGAGGCCGAGTAACCCTCGTTGAACACAAGGTAGACGACATGCAGCACCGCGTCCAGTCGGTCCGGAAGCTCTTCCTGCGACGGCACGCAGTACGGGATTCGGGCATTGCGGATCTTGGCCTTGGCGCGCACGATGCGTTGGGCGAGGGTAGAGGGGGTTGTCAGAAAGGCGCGCGCGATCTCCTCAGTCGTCAGCCCGCAGACCTCACGCAGGGTGAGCGCGATGCGCGCATCAGGTGACAGGGCAGGGTGGCAGCACGTGAAGATGAGACGCAGGCGGTCATCCTCCAGGGTGTCCTCATCCAGGGTGGGTTCCGTTTCCTGGTCGAGTTGCTCCCCCAGCGTCGCCAGGGCGGAATCGAAGCGCACACCCCGGCGCAGCCGGTCGATGGCCTTGAATCGTCCCACCGAGATCAGCCAGGTTCGCGGGTTGGCGGGCACACCATCCCGCGGCCACTGCTCCACGGCGGCACGGAAGGCATCCTGGAGGGCGTCCTCGGCCAGGTCAAAGTCTCCCAGCAGACGCACCAGGGACGCGAAGATCCGGCGCGACTCCGAGCGGTAGACGAGGTCTATGACCTGGTGCGGTCCACCGGCTGCCCCTAGGTGCAGCGTCACCGGCCGAACCTCTCGGCTGAACGCGCCTTCGCGCGCGCGGCTTCGACCTCGCGGTCTTTCGGCTCGGCGGTTGTCTCAAGGGACTCGAGAAGCTGAGTGGTGATGCGGGCGATATCATCGACGGCGGCGAGAAAGGCCGCTTCGTTGGCGCGCGAGGGGGTGTTGAAGCCGCTGACCTTGCGCACGTACTGGAGGGCCGCGGCGCGAATCTCGTCGTCGCTCGCCGGTGGTTCGAAGTTGAACAGCGTCTTGATGTTCCTACACATTCCCGTCTACCTCCCGCCCAGAAGCTTGCCGTCGAGGGTCATCATCCAGGGGTTTCTATTATAGAACAATAGTTCGCATATGTCAATGGGATTGACCTTACGATTGGCAAACGAATCCCAGCCTTGTATCTGTCGAAACCTACGATCGGCGGCAAGCTCTGTGCCACCCGTGCACACGGCAGGTTCGCGGTCCCGCGACTCAAAAAGTTGATATTTCCTTTATGCCCTTGGGATTGCGCTTGATGCCGACTTGCCGGGCTTTGCTGTACACTGCCCGTAGAGGAACCACTTAGAACCCTTGAGGGAGGTATGTATGGCCGATGTCGTGTTCGTGGCTTTGAGTATTGCGTTCTTCGCCGTCAGCATCCTGTATGTGTTGGGATGCGAACGCATCTGAGGAGGGAGTTCCATGTCGCTCGACTACATTTTGGCCGGCATTGTTACCGTTGGCCTGATGGTTTACCTCGTGTACGCGCTTCTCTATCCTGAGAAGTTCTGAGGTGAGACACCTATGACTTTCCTGGGTATCCTACAAATCCTGATATTCTTCGCGCTTGTGACGGCGCTCGTCAAGCCCGTAGGCGCCTACATGGCGAAGGTGTTCAATGGCGAGCGCACCTTCCTATCACCCATTCTCGTCCCCGTTGAGCGCGTGATATACGCCGCGTGTGGCGTCAAGCCGGAGCAGGAGCAGCATTGGACAACCTATACGGTCGCCATGTTGCTCTTCAACGTGGTCGGCCTTCTCCTGCTCTACTTCATCGAGCGCTTCCAGCAGGTGCTGCCGCTGAACCCGCAGGGCCTCGGGCCTCTCGCGCCCGATCTCGCCTTCAATACCGCGGTGAGCTTCACGACGAACACAAACTGGCAAAACTATGTGCCCGAGTCGACCATGAGCTACCTGACGCAAATGGCCGGCCTCACGATGCACAACTTCATCTCGGCGGCGACGGGTATCGCCCTCGCGATCGCTCTGATCCGCGGCTTCGCGCGCCACTCGGCGCAGACCGTCGGTAACTTCTGGGCCGACCTGGTGCGCTGCACGCTGTACATCCTGCTGCCGGTCAGCATCATCCTGGCGATTGTTTTTGTGTGGCAGGGTGTGCCGCAGAACCTGAACGCATATACGAGCGCGACAACCCTGGAGGGCGCTGCGCAGACGATCGCCCAGGGGCCGGTGGCCTCGCAAGAAGCTATCAAGATGTTCGGCACGAACGGCGGCGGCTTCTTCAACGCCAACTCGGCGCATCCCTACGAGAACCCGACGCCCCTCAGCAATTTCTTGCAGCTTCTCTCGATCTTCGCCATCGGCGCGGGCCTGACGTACACCCTGGGCAAGATGGTGGGGAACACGCGCCAGGGCTGGGCGCTCTATGCTGCCATGGCGGTCCTGTTCATCATCGGCGTCGCCGTCGCCTATCCGGCGGAAGCGGGCGGCAACCCGCTCTACCCGGCGACGGTCAACCAGGCGCCATCGGCGATGCAGGCCGGCGGCAACATGGAGGGCAAGGAGGTGCGCTTCGGCATCGCCGACTCGGCCCTCTTCGCGGTCGTGACGACAGACGCCTCGTGCGGCGCGGTCAACAGCATGCATGACAGCTACATGCCCATCGGCGGCATGATACCGCTCGTGAACATTATGCTCGGCGAGGTCATCTTTGGCGGCGTCGGCGCGGGCATGTATGGCATGCTGCTCTTCGCCATCCTGGCGGTGTTCGTCGCGGGCCTGATGGTCGGTCGCACACCTGAGTATCTTGGCAAGAAGATCGAGTCCAGAGAGATGAAGATGACCATGCTAGCTGTGCTCATCACGCCGCTGTTTATTCTTGTTTTCACCGGCATTGCCAGCGCGACGAATGTGGGAACGCAGGCGATTCTCAACCCAGGCCCGCATGGCTTCAGCGAGATTCTGTACGCCTTCACCTCGGCGGCCGGCAACAACGGCAGCGCATTCGCGGGCCTGAGCGGTAACACGCTTTTTTACAACGTGACAGGCGCGGTGACAATGCTGGCGGGCCGCTTCTGGATGATTATCCCGACCCTGGCCATCGCCGGCTCACTGGCGCGCAAGAAGATGACCGCGCCGACGGCGGGCACGTTCCCAACGACCGGGGCGCTGTTTGTCGGCCTGCTGGTGGGCGTAGTTCTGATCATCGGCGGCCTGACCTTCTTCCCGGCGCTATCGCTGGGGCCTATAGTCGAGCACTTCATGCTCGTCGCCGGCCATACATTCGCCTCGTGATGGGCAGGAGTATAGTGAGTCATGACTGAGCGAACCAACAAGGTATCTCTGTTTGAGCCTAACATCCTGCGCGGGGCGATTAAGGACTCGTTCACCAAGCTAAATCCGCGCAGCGAAGCCAAGAACCCGGTGATGTTCGTCGTCGAAATCGTCGCCGCCGTAACCACGGTGCTGTGGATCGAAGAGCTGGCGCGGCCGAGCGGCCAGAACCCGTGGTTCATTTTCCAGATCGCGCTCTGGCTGTGGTTCACCGCCCTGTTCGCGAACTTCGCCGAAGCGATGGCGGAGGGCCGCGGCAAGGCGCAGGCCGACAGCCTGCGGAAGACCAAGACCCACACGATCGCCAAGCGCCTACGGAGCGTCGACACCTACGACTTCGATACTGTTCCTGCCCCGAACCTGCGCAAGGGCGACATCGTCCTGGTGGAGGCGGGCGACGTAATCCCGGGCGACGGCGACGTCGTCGAGGGTGTCGCGTCGGTGGACGAGTCGGCGATCACCGGTGAGTCGGCGCCGGTGATCCGCGAGAGCGGCGGCGACCGGTCGGCGGTCACTGGCGGCACACGCGTTCTCTCGGACTGGATCAAGGTGCAGATCACCTCGAATCCTGGCGAGACTTTCATCGACCGCATGATTGCCCTCGTGGAAGGGGCGCAGCGGCAGAAGACGCCCAACGAAATCGCGCTGAGCATCCTTCTGGTCGGCCTGACGATCATCTTCCTGCTGGCGACGGCGACCGTTCTGCCCTTCTCGATCTACGCTGGGGGCGCGGTGACCATCACGGTGCTTATCGCACTGCTGGTGACCTTGATCCCGACGACCATCGGCGGCCTGCTGTCGGCCATCGGCATTGCCGGTATGGACCGCCTCATCCAGTACAACGTCCTGGCCATGTCGGGCCGCGCGGTAGAAGCCGCCGGCGACGTGGATACGCTGCTTCTCGACAAGACAGGCACTATCACCCTGGGCAACCGTATGGCGACGGAGTTCATTCCGATGCCCGGCGTCTCTGAGGGCGAGCTGGCCGATGCGGCGCAGCTCGCGTCGCTGAGCGACGAGACGCCTGAGGGGCGCTCCATCGTCGTGCTCGCCAAGGACAGGTATGGCCTGCGTGGCCGTGAAGTCGCCGCACATCACGCCCACTTCATCCCGTTCACCGCCCAGACGCGCATGAGCGGCGTGAATCTCAACGGCAACCAGATTCGCAAGGGCGCGACCGACGCCGTTCTGTCCTATGTCGGGGAGAAGCACGGCAATGGCTATGTTGCTCCGGTCGAGCTGAAGGAGACCGTCGAACGCATCGCCAAAGTGGGCGGGACGCCGCTGGTCGTGGCGAAAGATGACCGAATCCTGGGTGTCATCTACCTCAAGGACATCGTCAAGGGCGGCATGAAGGAGCGTTTTCTGGAGCTGCGGCGGATGGGTATTCGCACGGTGATGATCACGGGCGACAACCCGCTGACGGCAGCCGCTATTGCCGCCGAGGCCGGGGTGGACGACTTCCTGGCTCAGGCGACGCCCGAAGACAAGCTGAAGCTCATCCGCGATGAGCAGGCGAAGGGTCGCCTCGTGGCGATGACCGGCGACGGCACAAACGACGCGCCGGCCCTGGCGCAGGCGGACGTCGGCGTCGCCATGAACACGGGTACGTCGGCGGCGAAGGAAGCCGGCAATATGGTCGATCTCGACTCGAACCCGACTAAGCTCATTGAAATCGTCGCGATCGGCAAGCAGATGCTCATGACGCGCGGCGCGCTGACCACGTTCAGCATCGCTAACGACGTGGCCAAGTACTTCGCGATCATCCCGGCTATGTTCGCAGCAACCTACACTGAGCTGCAAGCCCTGAACGTAATGCACCTCGGCTCACCACAAAGTGCCATCCTCTCGGCGATCATTTTCAACGCGTTGATCATCATCGCACTGATCCCGCTGGCGCTGCGTGGCGTGACCTACAAGCCCATCGGGGCGGCGGCCCTCCTGCGGCAGAACCTGCTGATCTACGGCGTGGGCGGCATCATCGTCCCGTTCATGGGGATCAAAATCATCGACGTGATAGTGAACGCGCTGCACCTCGTATGAGGAGGGTCTCATGCGCAGCAGGAAGTTCGAGCGCTGGGTGGACCTGCTTGGTGAACTTGCCTGGATGGGGCTGTTGTTGGGAGCGGCGTTCGTGTGTCCTATTCCGAGTGCTCGCCACCTCGTTGAAGTCGGGGTGATGGGGTGGGCCGGCTGGCGCATCGTGAGATGGCTGCCGCCGAGCTTCAGACGGAGGCGCACTATATCGCCACCGGTCGTGAAGGACCCGATTGCCGAGATCAACGCGATTGTCGAAGGCCTGTGGCGAGACCCGGATACCGAGAAAATGGGAGATGTGTGAGATGCTGAGTCAATTGCGGCCCGCCATCGTGGCGGTTGTTCTACTAACGATAATTACCGGCCTGCTGTACCCACTGGTCATCACGGGCATTGCGCAGGTTGCGTTCCCCCACCAGGCTAACGGCAGCCTTGTCAAGCGCGGCGATCAGGTCATCGGCTCTGAGCTGATTGGGCAGAACTTCTCCGACCCGAAGTACTTCCATCCGCGGCCGTCGGCAGCAGGGCAGGATGGCTACGACGCGAGTGCCTCCAGCGGGTCCAACCTCGGCCCGACGAACCAGACGCTCATCGATCGCGTAATCACCGCGACGAACGAGCTCAAGGCTGAGAATCCGGATGCTCCGGTGCCCGTCGATCTTGTGACCACCTCGGCCAGTGGGCTTGACCCGGACATCACACCGGCGGCGGCCGAGTTTCAGGCGCCTCGCGTAGCGCAGGCTCGAGGTCTGTCCCAGGATGCTGTGCTGGCCCTGATCCGACAGCAGACCCAGGGACCGCAGCTCGGCATCCTGGGCGAGGCGCGGGTGAATGTCCTGCGCCTCAACATGGCCCTGGATGCGTTGAAGTAGGCGTCATCGTCAACACCTTCTTCGCTCCCGATGGACGATGTCGTCCGTCGGGAGCCGTTCTATGTAGACCCGGCGGCGTATAATATAGGGTAACGAGCGAGGAACTATGACTGAGCGTGATACAACGGAACGGCGGCCATCGCCTGATGCGTTGTTAAGCATGGCGCAACAGGAGCAGCGCGGGCGGCTGAAGGTCTTCCTCGGGGCTGCGCCAGGCGTCGGCAAGACCTACGCGATGCTCGAGTCGGCGCAAGTACGGCGACGCGAGGGTATTGACGTCGTCATTGGTGTTGTCGAGACCCATGGCCGCCACGAGACCGAGGTGTTGCTGGAGGGGCTTGAGGTCATTCCCAGACGGCCCATCGAGTACAGGGGGCACGCTCTTACCGAGATGGATCTGGACGGGATTCTGGCCCGACACCCCAGGCTCGTCCTGGTTGACGAGCTTGCCCACACGAATGCCCCCGGCAGCCGCCACCCGAAGCGGTATCAGGATGTCGAGGAAATCCTGGCTGCCGGCATAGACGTGTACACCACGATCAATATCCAGCACCTCGAAAGCCTGAACGATGTCGTCGCCCAGATCACCGGTATCCGCGTTGCGGAGCGTGTTCCGGACAAAATACTGGACCGCGCCGACGAAATCGAGCTTATCGATCTCACCCCAGACGAACTTCTCCAGCGTCTACGCGAGGGCAAGGTCTACGTTCCGGAGCAGGCCGAGAAGGCCATTCGTAACTACTTCAGGCCCGGCAATCTGACGGCGCTGCGCGAGCTGTCGCTGCGGCGAACGGCACAGCGCGTCGACGACCAGATGCGGACGTACATGCACGCCCACGCCATACCCGGGCCGTGGCCGACTCAGGACCGCATCATGGCGTGCGTGGGCGCTGGCCCCGGCTCGGAGCGGCTGATACGCTCGGCGAAAATCCGCGCTGACCGCCGCCACGCCGAGTGGCTGGCTGTGTACGTTGAGACGCCGTCCCACTTTCGCCGCTCGGATGTCGAGCGCGACCGGATTTCCCAGACACTGCGTCTGGCGGAGCAGCTCGGTGGAGAAGCCGTCACGATTCCGGGCGAGAACGTGGCGCAAGACCTGGTGCGCTATGCCAGATCGCGAAATGTCAGCGAGGTGATGATCGGCAAGTCCGATAGGCCGCGCTGGCGGGAGATTCTGTCAGGCTCCATCGTCAACAATCTGATTCGCCTCAGCGGAAACATAGATGTCTATGTGATTAGTGACCAGGACAAACACGTCGCCCCGCCCGCTCAACGCCCAACGCGCCGCCAACTGAACGGCTACGTGCTGAGTGCCCTCGCCGTTATTGTGGCCGGCCTCGTTGCTCGAATTCTGGACGACGTCCTGACGCTCCCCAATCTCTCGATGATCTTCCTGGTTGCCGTTCTCCTGAGTGCCACCATGTGGGGGCTCGGCCCATCCATCTTTGCATCGATTCTCAGCATTATCGTCTATGACTTCTTCTTTGTTGAGCCTACCTATACTCTCACTGTCGCCAGTCCGCAGGACGTCTTTGCCCTGGTGATGCTGCTGATCGTGGCCATCCTCACGAGCAACCTCGCCGGGCGCGTCAGGGATCAGGCGCGAGCAGCGCGGCGACGCGAGGCGCGCACGAACGTGCTGTATGAGTTCAGCCGCGAGATGGCCGCGTCCGCCGGGTTGGAGGGCGTCCTTCGGGCTATTGTGAAGGACTTGCACGAGTCCCAGGGGATGGATGTGGCCGTCTTTCTGCCGCAGGGCGCGACACTGGAGCTAAGTGCAATTCAGCCTGCCGATGCCGTCGTCGAGGAACAGGCGCGCGCCGCCGCCACCTGGACCTGGCAACACTCCGAGGCCACTGGTAGCGGGACGGATACTCTGCCGGGCGTCAATTGGCTGTTTCTCCCGATGCAGGCAGCTCAGGCGACGGTTGGTGTCTTGGGCCTACGGGTCGAGAAGGGCAAGACCATCGCGCCCGATCAACGGCGGTTGCTGGTGGCTATGGCAAACCAGGGCGCTGTGGCGATCGAGCGCGCGGAGCTTGCCGCCGTGATGGAACAGACGCGCGTGCTGGCCGAGACCGAGCGCCTGCGCACGGCTATGCTATCCTCCATCTCCCATGACCTGCGCACACCCCTCGCGGCCATCAGTGGCGCGACGGAGACGTTGCTGGATGGAGACGCCGAGTACACGCCAGAGGAGCGGCGCGATCTCCTGGAAACTATCCAGGAGGAGGCGGCGCGGCTCAACCGATTTGTCGGTAACCTGCTGGATATGACACGGCTGGAGTCGGGCGCGCTGGAGCTGAACCGCGACTGGATCGAAATCGCAGACGTGGTGGGCGCAGCGCTCGGGCGGGAGGCGTCGTCGCTCACGAGCCACCGTATTGACGTGGATGTCGCGCCGAATTTGCCCATGCTCCGTCTCGATTTTGTTCTTATGGAGCAGGTGCTCGTCAATTTGCTTGACAACGCCGCCAAGTTCTCCCCACCTGGGACGGCCATCCATCTCACAGCGCGGCAGGTCGGCAAAACGGTGCAGGTAGAGGTTCTCGACGAGGGGCCTGGCATCCCCCCGGACGACCTGACACGTATCTTCGACAAATTCCACCGTGTCCAGGGCGGCGACCGCCGGGGCGCGGGGACCGGGCTGGGTCTATCGATCTGTCAGGGCATTGTCGAGGCCCACGGCGGCACGGTCGAAGCGGGCAACCGCCCCAAAGGCGGCGCGGTGTTTCGGGTCACGCTGCCCGTTAACGGCGGTCCGCCGGTCATGCAACAGGAGCTTGCGCGTGAGTGAGAAGCCGGTGCGGGTCCTGGTTGTCGACGACGAGCCGCAAATTAGGCGACTGCTGCGGACGAGCCTGGGCGCATACCATTACCAGGTGGCGGAAGCGGCGCGCGGCGAGGAGGCCATCGCAAAGACGGCCACCGACCGGCCCGATATCCTCATTCTCGACCTGGGGTTGCCGGATGTTGATGGGCTGGACGTCATCCGCCGGATTCGGGAGTGGTCCAGCGTGCCGATTATCGTGCTGTCGGTGCGGGACCGCGAGAACGACAAGATACAGGCCCTTGACTATGGCGCCGACGACTACGTGACCAAGCCGTTCAGCGTGGGCGAGTTGCTTGCCCGCATTCGGGCGACACTGCGGCACCGGCTGAGCGTCGAAACGGACCAGCCGGTCTATCACAACGGCGCTCTGACCGTCGACCTCGCGCGCCGTCTTGTGACTTTGGATGGGCAGGAAGTGCGCCTGGCGCCCAAGGAGTACGACATTCTGCGAACGCTGGTCATCCATGCCGGCAAGGTCATGACCCATCAGCAGCTGCTGCGCCAGGTTTGGGGTCCCGGTTACGAGCAGGAGACGCATTACCTGCGGGTGCACATCGGCCAGCTTCGTCAGAAGATCGAGGCCAATCCCGCGCAGCCACGCTACATAATAACTGAGCCGGGAGTCGGCTACCGCCTCCGCGAGCCTGACGACCATATGCTATCTGACCGTCCTTAGCGTAACTTAGCAGTTGTTTACCGTATAGCCACCATGAAAGGCTCGCGGAAGAGATAGGAAAGACATGCACTCACTCATAGAGGAAGCCAGGGCGCGGGCCGCGGATGTCCTTCACCAGTGCGCGACCGACATGGGCTTCCGTGCGTCGGCGTTGGACCGGGGCTATCCGCACGTGTGGGCGCGGGACGCGGCGATTACGTCCCTGGGGGCGGTAGCGTCCGGCGATCCTACCCTCATGGCGGCTTTTCGCGCGTCGCTGGATACGCTTACGGCGCACCAATCCGCCCTGGGCTTGATCCCTCTCAACGTGGGCGTCGAAGCGCGGACCGTATCGACGGAAAACGCCGGTGCCATCGACTCCAACTTGTGGTATATCCTCGCCAGCTATCTATACATACGCGTCACCGGCGACGACACGTACCTACTCGCACGCTGGCCGGCTATCCAGCGCGCCCTGTTGTGGCTGCGCTACCAAGACATGAACGAGTGCGGTCTGCTCGAAGTACCAGAGGCCGGCGACTGGATGGACCTGATTGCCGTCCGCTATAACGTCCTCTATGACAACGTGCTGTGGTGCGGAGTATTGCGCGCTTATGCTTCGCTCGAGGCGCAGGTTGCCGGCCTTCGAAGCGAGCAGCACGCTTTAGGTAACGGCGGCAGCCCGGCCGACATGGCCACGGGCTGGGCATCGGTGCCGGGCCAGGCGCCGCACACGGAGGAAGCCGTTCGCGAGCGGCTGAACCTGCTCATGTGGGTGGACCGCTGTTGGGAACCAAGCCATTTCGCCGAGCACCTGGAGCGACTGAAGGCAATGCGACTGGAATGGTACATGCTGTACCACAACATCGGTACGATCAGCAGCCGCCCGTACTATCTTCCCTACGTCGCTTTCCGCGAATACGGTGACTATTGCGATGTGCTGGGGAATCTGCTGGCGATTCTGTGCGGCGTCGCAGATGAGGAACGGAGCGACACGATTCTGCGCTTCCTATACCAGGTAGGCATCGGACGCCCGTACCCGACAAAGGCTATCCATCCGCCCATCTACCCCGGCTCGCCGGATTGGCGCGAGTACTATCGCAGCCGCAATCTCAATCTCCCCCACCAGTATCATAACGGCGGCATCTGGCCGTTCATCGGCGGCTTTCATATCGCCTCGCTCATCAAGACCGGTCGGCATCACGAGGCGGAGAGCCTGTTGTTTGACCTGGCCGAGTCTTGCCGGGCGGGGGCTTGGGAACCGTGGGAGTTCAACGAGTGGCTGCACGGCGAGACCGGCAACCCGATGGGGTATCCCTACCAGGCGTGGTCGGCGGCAATGTACATCTACGCCTACGAGGCCGTGCACACCGGCCGCTTGCCCCTGTTCGATGAGCTGGCCACGGAGGTCTCGCCGGTGTAGCTCCCGCAGCATCCTCTTGGGACGATTCCGGTGGTCATCGGGCGCTCGCCTGATGACCACTCTGTTTTGGGCCATCGCCGCCATCCCGGCGCCGAGAACAGCCCCAATGCCTCCACCCAGCGCCAGGCGGCGTCAGTCAGCTCCCTTTCGTAGTTTCCACTCATACGAGCACGGGCGAAACCGATCACAATTCGGCCTCGCCCGCTTTTGCTCGCCCTTCATGTACGGCGGCTGCGACTACTCCTCGCTCAATACGTCCCGCACCGTGATTCTGGTCGCGCCCCGCGCCGGCAGATAGCTGGCGATAGCCGCCAGCACGATGACTGCGATGAGCCAGATGAGTATGGCTGAGGGCGGGAAGCTGAAGATCAGGGGCCAGCTCAACATCTGTAGGCCAATCAGATGGTCCAACGCAAGGCTCAGGGGGATGGATAGCAGCGCTGCTAAGAGCCAACTCGCCAGCCCGATCCAGATGCCCTCCGTGAGGATGACACGCGTTACGACGCTGTTGGATGCGCCAATAGCACGCAACACACCGATCTCCCGCGTCCGCTCCAGCACGTTCAGGCTCATCGCCCCTGAAAGGCTCAGTCCGCCGACAAGGGTGAACAGCAGGGCCATCACAACTAGCAGCAGAACGATAATGCTGAAGAGACCGCCGATGATGCCGCGAAGCGCCGTCCGCGTCTGTATGATGCCGCTGAGTCGCGCCGAGGATAGGCTCTTCTCGACAGAGCGCGCTGTTTCCGCCTGGGACGCTTCGTCGTGCTGGCCCGTCTGGATGGCGGCACGGTTCGCCAAACCCTCGTTGCGTGTCGCAGCCGCCAACGACTTGTAGGGGGCATAGACCATCGGCTGCCCTGGCTTCGGCGCGCCCAACCCAATGAGCTGGCTCGTAACGACGCCGACAATGTGCCAGTTTGACTTGTGCCCGTTGACACTCAAGGTGATGTCGTTGCCGACGCCTACATCTGGCTCGTGCTTGTGAAAGTCGACGTTGACGACAATCGTGCGATCGTCTGCCGACGACAGCCATCGCCCGTCGACGACCGTGGGATGGAGCATGACACTGTCGGGAGGAACCCCGAAGATGGCGCTGCTCTCGTCCGACTCGCTTCCGTCAGGGCGCTTTCTCACACCGGTGAGCGCCAGCTGGTATTCGAGGTCGGTGACGCCTGGCACGCTCAGGATTGCCTGCGCGATCTGCTCGCGCCGTTCCGGTGAGTCGAATGTGACGGTCACATCCTGACGCCAGTAGTCGGTGATCTGATCCAGGGTAGAGAAGAGGGATGCGCGCACACTCAGGACGCCAATGACGATCGCGCCGCCGAGGGCAAGAGCGAGGAGGGTCAGCGCGAGCCGCCCCTTGCGCCGAAGCATGTTGCGCATCGCGTAGAGCAGGGTCGCCGGCAGGCCGCTGATATGCTCTGTTAAGCGGTCGAGAACGCCACCGCCAAAATGCTCCGCTCCCACACCGCTGATGGCCTGGCGAACGGTGATGTTCGTGCCGGCCCGAATCGGGTATAACGCCGCCAGCAGCGGCACGAGAATCGCCGCCCCGATTTCGACCGCGATGACGTAGGGCGGCATGGATTCCGCTTCGAAGTTGTAGTTGAGAAGGTAGGCCAGTACGGACGACAACGCCTGGGCGCCGAGAATGCCGAGGGGGATGGCGACGAAAAGCGCGAGTAGGGCGAAGGCCAGTACGGCCATAAGATACATGCCCAGGATATCGCCCTGACGCGCTCCGACAGCTTTCAGTACCCCGATCTGCGGAACCTGGCGTGCGAGCAGACCGGAGATTGTATTGATAACGAGGAATGCGCTCAGCACGAGCGACAGAATTCCAAGCGCCGCTAGCATGAGCAGAATAGACGCGATGATGTTGTACGTCTCCGGTCTATCCGGCTGGCGGATACGCGTGCTGAACACCACTCCTGTCTCATCTTCGAGCCGACGCCGCGCCATCTCCGCAACCTGCCGCACGTGGGCCGTGTCGAACGGGTCGCCGTCCACGACGAGCTGAAGCTCATTGAACGACCGCGGCTGGCCGAGCCACTCCAGCGTGTCCATTGTGACGTAGCCGAACAGGACATTGTCGCCCAGGTGTCCGGAAACCGCGGTCAGGTCATGCACCGAGCTGGTCAGCGGCATGTCGTGAACGCGATGGTCGGCCGTCTCGATCTGTAGCGGAACACCGATCTGGCCGCCGACCGAGTCCACAAATGATCGCTCGATCGCCAGGCTGCGCTTGGGTGGTGGCCAGGGGCCGGCTTCGGCTGCTAGACGGTTGACCTGCCTGTTCTGGGGATTGTCGACGGCTACCAGGATGAGCTGCCGCCACTCGTCGCCGACTCGAACGCGCACCTGGAAGCGATTCTGGCCTTCAGCCGCGTCTACACCCGGCGCTCGACGGATCGCGTTGACGAAGTCCGAAGTAAAGGGGCCGGACGATAGAGTCACTTCGGCCGGATCAATCATGCGGTATTGCCGTACCATCAGCTCCGATAGGAGCGCCTGAGTACGAAAGGTGACGCTAAGCGCAAAGACGCCGACGGCAATCGCGAGGACGACCAGCGCCGTGCGCGATTTGTTGGTGGTCAAGTCGCGCAGCACTTTGCGCATACGCAGATTGATCATCGCTCTACGTCTGCTGCGTCCCAGCGAGTTTCGCGACGCGCCGACGCAGCGCGCGCGAGATCTCTTGTTTGGTCGGCTCCGAGCCGTCTAGAAGCTTGTTAAACTCATCGAGACCCAGCGAGGCCACGATCACCTCGTCTGACTGGCCGGCTTGAACCGTTGCGGTCCGCACACTACCCTGGAGCAATGCAATTTCACCGAAGAATTGGCCGGCTACCAGATGGTCAATTACCTTCCTACCCCCGCTGCCGTCCTCGAGGATAACATCGGCGTCGCCCTTCAGCAGGACGTAGAACTGGTCGGCTCGGTCTCCCTGACGGACGATGACCTCGCCCGGTCTATAGATTGCCGACTCCAGGTGGGAAGCCAGGGTGACCTGTTCCTTGCGGCTCAGCATGGGGAGGGCGTGGTGCAGCTCCTCGTCCATGATCTCACCGTCGGCAATCAGCACGATACGCGAGGCGCGCCCCGCAAGGTCGCGGTCGTGGGTGACCATCAAGATTGTCTTGCCGTGGGCGACCAGGTTTTCGAACAAATCGAAGACGGCATTGGCAGTACGCGAGTCGAGGCTGCCGGTCGGTTCGTCAGCGACAATTACATCGGGGTCGTTGGCCAGGGCGCGGGCGATGGCGACCCGCTGCTGCTGACCCCCGGATATTGCGGCCGGCAGCCGGTTTGCCTGAGATGCCATACCGACCTGGTCAAGGAGGGCAAGCGCGCGCTTGCGCTGTTCGCCCATGGTGCCGCGGCGTGCGAGTTCCATCGGCAGCATGACATTTTCGACAAGGGTTAGCGTGGGTAGGAGCTGAAAGAACTGAAAGATCACCCCGAGGCGCTTGCCACGCCACGTGGCTAGATCGCTTTCGGCCAACCGGTGAATCGGAGTACCGCACACCATGACCTCGCCCGAGGTGGGGCGATCAATGCCAGTGACAGTGTTGATGAGGGTTGACTTGCCGCTTCCAGATTTGCCGATCACCACGACAAACTCGCCGCGATCGATCTGCAAATCGATGCCTTTCAAAGCCCTGAACGGTCCGGCCGGCGTTGGATAGTCTTTGGTGACCTGGCGTAACTGGATCAGCCTGTCGTCAGAGATTTGTGACTCTGCTGAGGACGATGCCTGGTCAGGCCGATTCTTCAACCAACTGGGCCACATGAGTGCGCTCCCCGGGCGATGGCTATTCGCATTGACGGATATCAATGCGTCAATCGGGCAGGGTGAAGGCTTCCTGCAGGGCCGTGTCCAGGGTGAGCGCGCGCCCGTCGTCGAAGGTCTGCGCCGCCATCTCATCGCCTAGCGCGCTTCGCGCGGGCGCGAGTCTGTCGTCGAGTTTCGCACGCTCGGCCGCCGAGAGGGGGGCTTTGATACCCTCTCGCACGACGGACGCTGCGCCCACTAGCCGCAACGCGCGCTCTGCCTGCCCTTGCGCGGCGGCGAGGCAGCCGATATCCTCCAGGAGATAGGCAAGCGCCCACCTGTCGCCCAACTCGCGGTTGATCGATAGGCTTTCGCCGTACAGCTCGCCGGCCTTTCCATAGTTGCCCTGCTCGCGTGCCAGGTTGCCCAGGTTGTTCAACGTGTTGGCGATCAGGTATCTATCGCCGATCTCTCGCCAGACCGCCAGAGCCTCCTCGAGGCAGGCGCCGGCCTCATCGTACGAATGCTCGTCGAGCGCTACATTTCCTAGATTGATGAGGGAGTAGCCGGTTCCACGCTTGTCGTCGATTTCACGTCGAATCGTAAGCGCCTGATTATGGAGCGAGCGCGCTTGCCCGTAGTTGCCCTGGAAGCGAGCGACAATGCCCATGTTGTTGAGAACGTTGGCGATGTTTGTGCGATCGTTCAACTGACGTCGAATGTCCAGGCACTTTTCGTACAGGCTCATGGCCGTCGGGTAGTCACCCTTCTGAGCGGCCAACGTTCCTGCTCCGATGATAGCCCGTGCTACTCCCGGAAGATTGCCGCTGGTTTCCGAAGTTGCCAGGGACTGATCATACCACACCTGCGCTTCCGTGTAATTGCTCTGCTTTCGTCGCAGCTCGCCAAGCGCAAATTCACCCTGGGCCTGGATCATGGACTGACCCACAGCTTGCGCCTCGATCAGGGCTTGGCGGTAATTCTGCTCCGCGCGTTGCCAGTCTCCTACCACATCCAGCACCTGCCCAAGTCTGAGCAGTACGTCCGGCCTGTCGGTCGGGGCAAGTAGCGGCAAGGCACGTCCGAAGTAGTCGATGGCCGAGGCGTTCGCGTACTCTGCCTGGGCCGCCACGCCTGCTCGGAGCAGATACTCTCTTCGCTTGGCCTCGTTCGGGCTGCGGTCGAAGTGAAAGGCGAGCAAGTCGAGATATCGGTCGAGTGAGTCAGGGTAGGACGTCTCGATGTACTGCCCGATCTGGCCGTGGAGCACGGCCCGCGTGCCATACGGCAGAGTCTCGTAGGCGATCTGCTGGGTCATGATGTGCTTGAACAGGTAAGTCAGTTCCGGATCGGGGGTGTCAAGGGGCGTAAGCTCTAGCTCGCTGAGCGTCTCCAGGGCTCGCCGCACCATGGCGATGTCGCGCAGCTCGGGAGACACGCCCCAGAGCATTGCCGCTGGGAACAGTCGTCCGATGACACTGGCGACTCGGATGGCGATCTGCTGCTGGCTCTCTAGCTTGTCGATGCGCGCAAGGATGAGGCTATAGATGCTCGTTGGTAGGTCAGCCTGGCGCAAACTCTCCACGTCCCGCGGATCGATATCGAGGAAGCGCAGATAGTTCAGGATCTCTTCAATATAGAAGGGGTTGCCCGACGCGCGCTGGGTGATCTGAGACACGACATCGGCGGGGACAACCGTATCCTCGCCAAAGAACTGCCTCAGCTTCAGATCAATCAGCCGCTCGGCCTCCTCAGGCTTGAAGCTCGACAATTCCAGCTCGGTGAAGTAGGGAAGGCCCTCGACTGGTAGCCCCTGACTCCGCTCGCGGTCCGGCGGCCGATAGACGAGGAGCAGCAATATAGGAAGCTCGGCGATGGCGCGCGCAATGACGCCTATCAGGTCCGTCGACATGGGGTCTAGCCAGTGACAATCCTCAAGGACGATGAGCAGGGGTTGCGTTCTGGCGCGGGCGCGCAGACACTCTACCAGCAGCCCTTCCAGCGCCGATTTACGTGTCTTGGCGTCCAACGAGGCTGTCAGAGTGTTGTCAGGAATCGGCAGATTCAGCACCGCGGCGAGCAGTGGCAGACGCGGTGCGAGCGCCGGGTCGAGGCGGAGCAGTTCGGCTTCGACCGCAGCAGTCTGATCTTCAACCGATTCAGACGGGTCGACGCCGAAGAAGCCGCGCCAGACCCCTTGCCAGACAAGGTAGCTCGTGTTGGTGCCGTACGACTGGCATTCCCCGCCCAGCACTGTCAGGCCCCGGTCGCCGGCGCGGCTAATGATCTCGGCCGCCAGGCGGGATTTTCCCATGCCGGCTTCGGCCGTGATTCCGACAACCTGGCCTTTCCCTACCAATGCGAGACTGAGTTTGTCATCGACGACGGCGACTTGTTCGGCGCGGCCGACCATCGGCATGCGATAGCGAGGCTCCTGGAGGCGCATGGCTTGCGCAGCCCGGCGCGCCAGCAATCGGGATAGTGCGACCGGCTCGTCCTTCCCTTTCACCCGGATGCTCGGCATGCTTTCCCAGCTGAATGTGTCGCCCGTCGCCGCGCGCGTGATCTCGCTGACCAAAATCTGCCCTGGTGGGGCCGCGGACATGAGACGCGCCGACAGGTTTACGACGTCACCGAGGACACCGTACGTACGGCCGACTCGGCTCCCGTAGGCACCGGTCCGCATTCGCCCCTGTGTGATACCGATCTGCAGAGGCTCGAGGTAGCCCAGCCGTGGCGCTATCGCCTGGAGGTCGAGCGCAGCAGAACACGCGCGCTCAGCGTCGTCCTCGTGGGCGACCGGCGCGCCGAAGGCCGCGTAGAGATAGCTGCCCTTGTCGCCGATCGTTAGCTGAAGAAAACTGCCATCGTAGCGCATCAGAATGCGCTCTACCTCGCGAACGAAATCGTCCAGCTTCTGGGGAGCCTGGGGATCGTTGTCGTAGTCGATGCCGCCAAAGCGCAAGAATAGGGCAACGGCCGGACGAAGCTCCGCCAGGAACTCGCCCTCACCGACTCGCAGGCGGTCTCGAACGGCGGGCAGTAGCCAGGCGTCCCAGTGTTCGCCAGACAGCGCGGTGTCGTCTACATTGGGCCACGGAGTCTCGGGGACATGGGCGTTCAGACCGCTCACAACTGCAAAGCGATCTCCGCTTGTCTCGTCCTCCCGCCACTCGCGAACCGTGACAACGTCGCGAAGCGCTTCCCATGCCAGGCCATCGAGGACTACGTCACCGCGCTCGGCATGTTCCTCGGCAGCCGCCATGTGTTCGAGAGTGTGTCCGACCATGGTGTCCATGAGGAGGTAGTCCGGATCTCCGACAACAAATCGGCGCACGTCCCCGACGGCTATGCCCACCTTCACACTCAGCTCGATAACCCGACCGGAACGGGTACGAATCTCGCCAAGCTGGCTCATCGCGACCTGCATCGCCAACCCGGCCGCCACCGCGCGCCGTCCATCATCGCCGTCGAGCCAGCAAGTCATACCGTCACCCGCGAACCCGATGATGCTGCCGCCGTAGCGGTATAGCTCAGCGACGAGCGCGGTGTAAATCTGGTTCAGGTAGCCCGCCATCTCCTCAGCGCCGCGCTTCGCGCCAAACTCCACGGCAAGTACTTCGGTCAGGGGCGTGAAGCCGGAGATATCGGCAAACAACGCCGCGCCGCGGGCGTGGTCGGGCAAGGGGACGCCACGCTGCAGGGCCAGGCGGCGGTCAATAGGGATGTAGGCTGCCGATGTATCCATGTGTCCCCGTTATCTGCCCCAAACAGAGGCGGGATCATCGCGTGAGAGTGCCAGGCGACGCGTTCTGGAATGTCGCCTGCTGCAGCAGGAGCGGCAAGTATACCTTGAGCGCCGTGGCCTGCGGGCTGGTGACAGTGATGTACGTCACGGCCAATGAGCAAAGACTGGGCGAGCCTGTGTCGCAGACCTTGTACACAAAGCTGTCGGTACCCGTGTACACGGCATTCGACGTGTAGGTGACAATGCCCGTCGCCGAGTTGACGACGGCATGACCATTGGCGGGCGGACTGGTGATCGCGACCGACTGCTTGTTGAGGTTGCCGCTGACGTCGAAGTCGTTCGCGGTCACGTCAATGCTGGTCGCCACGGCCGTCTTCACGGAGACATAATCGTCGACCGCAGTCGGCGGCGCATTGCCGGGTGTAATGCGCAACTGGCCCATAGCCGTTGTTGAGTTGTACAGCAAATCGTCGACGGCAATAGGGCCGCCTGGCACCGGGATGGCGCCGGCGAAGTAGGCGGCCACGCTGTACGTTCCGACCGGCAAAGGATTCGGCGCGAGTGGCGCGTGCCCCTCGTAGTCAGTGTATACGGTTTGGACGAAGGTGCCCGCGCTTCCGCTCAAGATGAAGATGACGCTGTGGTCGCGGACACTGCGTCCCTGGCTATCGGTCAGAGTCGCTCCCATCGACCACGCCGACCCGGAGGTCGCGGTCAGCGAGGCCGGGGTGAGGGTGAGGGTCGTGGGCTGCTTGGTCAGAGTGAACGGACTGGAAGCCGCCGCCGGTGCGTAGCCTTGCGATCCGGCGAACGATGCCTGGATGGTGTACGCGCCGGGTTTGGCCAACAAGACGAATGGTACGCCCAGTTGCCCGCTGGCGCTGACCACCGATCCGCTGGCATTGGTGACGCCCTCGAAGCTCTGCCCCGCGAGGCTAAACTGCACAACCTGCCCTGGCACCGGCGCGCCATTGCTTGTGAGGACGGCCTTGAGTGTGATCGTCGTCCCGTAAGCCGCCGAAGACGGCGTCGCGGGGTCCAGGGTAATTGTGGTGCCCGGCGCCGTCGACGGCGCCGGGTCGCCCGGATCGACACCCAGGTAGAAGAACCGGCCCTCATTTGACGCGAGAGTGACGAGGCCGCTGCCGTTCACCGCCTGCACCATATAACGGATGTCACCCACCGGCGTGCCGTTGAGTGCGAGAGAGCCTGCCCACAACGAAGGCTCGAGCTGGCTCTGTATCAGATCGAGCGACTGCCACTTGCCCGCCCACGGGCCGCTGAGCGCCGTGTAGGTCACCCAGACCGCCTGAACGCCCGCTTTAGGGTTGCTGACCTGTACCTGGAACGCGACTCTGTCGCCGTTTGGCCCTGGCGTGGCGGAAACCTGGGCGATGGCAGGGGCGGCGGCGAGCGCAACCGTCGGGCTGATGTTGGCGCTATAGAACAGGCGGAAGGACATCGAGTTAAACGTCCGCATCTTGCCGTAGATCGATGTGGGCGAGTCGGACTGGAACTGGGCCGGCGTCAGCACCAAGCCCGTCGTGCCCGTGTTCGGGTCCATGAGCGCGTCGTAGTAGTTAACCGTCCACGGCTCGATGGGGAAGAACACCGAGGAGCGGAAGACGGGTCGAACCCCGGGTAGCTCGGTGACCGGCGTGCTGACGAGCGGGAAGATGCCGGATGTGTCGGTGTAGGCGCCGCCTCGGAATCCTACTCCGCGCAGAACGCCGTCGGACAGGCCACCCGGCGCGCTCACATTGTAAGTGTCCAGCGGAAGTATCGGCTGGCCCGGCCGGTCAACGGAACCATCCTTACCGCGATAGTAGGTTGCGGTCAGAGAAGTGCCAACCGTGCTTGTGATGGGCTTTGTCAGGGCTGTAGCGAGTGGAGGATCGCCGGGCCGCGGGAAAGTGACGTCCGCCGTCTTGAGGCCCAGATCTGCGCCCGGCCCACTGGCGACGGGGGTTGTCGCGCCGACCACGGGGGGCAGTGTCACCCCGGCGCCGGGAACGAGACCCTGCACACTCAGCATCGGGAGCCCATATAGGGTCGAGATGAGGAGCGTCTTCTTCACAACCCCGTCAATCTCTACACCTGAGGCCGATAGGTAATCCTGCTTGGCGCGTACCAGCGCCTTTCCAACCGGCACCGTACCGCCCGCGCGCAGCTCCTTGGTCAGGTTGAGGTACAGCCGCTCCCCGTACTCCATAAGATCCACGTCGCCGTACTGATACCCCGTCCCGCCGATGAGCAGCGCGCCCTTTCGGGCCATGACTTGGGGCCAGTCAAGCGTCACAGTCACATTGGGCACGGAGTCCGTGTCTACCGTGTTATAGCTTGAGTGGCAGCCGGTGCTGTAGATGATCATGTTGCGCATGTCCAGCGACGAGGTCGCGACGTCCGAGGTTAGCATGCGCGTCTTGTAGTCGGCCGCCAACGCAGACCATCCGCTGAAGTGGCCCGCCAGGTAGACCAGGTCGTGACGAGAGCCGAGGAACTGCGCCATAAGCTGCTGGGCCGTCCAGGAGTTCGGGTCGGAGGGCGGCATCGTGGCCGGCGAGATCAGGGTGTCGACCTTGGACGGGTTAGCCAACCCGGCGGCGAGCTCGGTTTGCACCGCCTTCGCGCCGTCTTCCAGGAAGCCGTAGCCCGAGATGAAGGCGGACTTCGGCTGAACCACGCCCAAGGGCGCCGACATGTAGGCGTCGATCATCGTGGCGGCCTCGGCGGCGGTCTCTACCAGCCGGCCAACGGCCAGATCGGGCAGTGGCAGAGTGCTGTTCTGGAGTGAGATTTCCGTCTGTGAGCCGTACGTATCCTGCGACAGCACGTAGTCAAGTTTCAGGCTCGCCTGGGAGAGCGTATTGTCCAGCACTGGGGGAACATACTCCGACTCCTTCGATACCGGCGAAGGGTCTGGGTAGCGGAAGAATGGTATCACGCTGTCGCCGCCGACAAGGACGACGTACTCGATTGGGTTCACGGCGCGATATCGGTCGATAACGTCCTTGATGGCGTAGGCCAGGAGATTCGCCGCGTACGGGCAGCCGCGGTTGTTCTCGGCCTGGATACGTGCGGCGCTGACGCGAGCATCGCCTCCGATGTCGACGATGACTCCATTGACCTCCGTCCGCGCCGCCAGCTTCGTCAGGCGGTCTTGCAGCACGCTCTTGTCGTCAACGGTGCCGGGCATCAGGGTCATGTCGCGCAGGATGATGGTCCTGTACCCGCCTGTGGTTGGCTGCAGAGTTCCCGCGGGAAGTGTTGGGTTGACCGAAGCGCACTCTCCGGTAAGCAGCGTGACGCCCAGGTGGAAGGGCCGTCCGCGGTCGAACACGCCGTTCCGCCCCTTCACGCGAACGTAGAACACGCCGGTATTGTTCCATGTGTTGAGCGTGATTTGCTCGGGGGCCGTCCCCCGATTAGCGGAGACGCCAATGAGACTGCGCTGTTGCGCGCTTGTGTAGGCGTCCGGGTTAGAGAAGGCATCCGGGTTAGAGAAGGCGTCCGGGTTAGAGAAGGCGTCCGGGTTAGAGAAGGCGTCCGGGTTAGAGAAGGCGTCCGGGTTAGAGAAGGCGTCCGGGTTGGAGAAGGCATCCGGATTGGAGAAGGCGTCCGGATTGGAGAAGGCATCCGGGTTGGAGAAGGCGTCCGGGTTGGAGAAGGCATCCGGGTTGGAGAAGGCATCCGGGTTGGAGAAGGCGTCCGGGTTGGAGAAGGCATCCGGGTTGGAGAAGGCGTCCGGGTTGGAGAAGGCGTCCGGGGCGCTCTCGGCGTTCAGGCGCAGAAGGTCCGCCGGCGATGTCACCTGCTTGTAGGCCGCGGCGACGTCCTTGTAGAGCGTCAAATCATAGTCGGCCGGCAGATTGTCGAGCGTGACCACGACCTTGCTGCCCGGCTGGATGTTGAACTTGAACCACCGCGACTGGCCGAGGCGATCCAGATACTGATTCGTGGAGGAGCTAAGGCTGGTCTTGAGCGAAGTGAGCGGAACCTCTTGCGCTCGCGGCCAGCTTGTGTTGTTCATCTCGACGCGCGAACAGGCCGAGAACTCCGATGTGCTGCCGTCGGGGTTCGTGAGTGTCGCCGTGACTACTGAGCCTTCGGGTAAGGTCGTCGGGAAGGACACCGAGAACGAGCCTTTAGCGGCATCTGTCGTGCTGGACGCCGCACTGCCCAGGTAAGTCTTGCCCGGGCCGTAGCCCGACACGTCGCAGCGGTCGCTCGCGTAGAAATCCAGCTGGAAGGTCGTGCCGGGCGTGCTGGTGAACAACCCATTGACAATGGTCTTAGAGTTGGCCGGATCCACGACGGCCGCGTAGAGAACAGGCGAGTTCTGGAGGTCGTTGGGTCCGGCGAGCGGGCCGGAGGCGACGTCGCCGAAGTCGTTCTTGTCCGGGCCGTCGAGGCCCAAATCGATGCCTAGCCCGCCATTCGCGAAGATCGAGTTGCCGCGGATCTGGTTGCCGTTGGTGCCCACGTCCTGGAGCGCCACGGCCGCGCACCTGTTGCCGGCGATGAGGTTGCCCTCGCCAGCGTTTATCCCGCCGACGATGTTGCCGGAGTACGTGGCGCCGCCGACGGTCAGCGATGATCCAGCGCCGGCGTGAATGAACACGCCGCAGCGGCCATTGGCGAGCAGCGGCTGGCCGTTGGCGTCCGCGCCGATGTAGTTGCCGCGAATAATGTTGCCCGATGATCGGGCGTCCCAAAGCTCAATACCGTGGGATGTATTTCCGGAGACGATGTTGCGGCTGGTCGGCGTCGTCCCACCGACCGTAATCCCGAACGCATCCTCCAGGTAGATGCCGATTTCGCCGTTGCCCAGGGAACCCGTACCGGCGGCGTTGGCGCCCACGATGTTGCCTACGACGAGGTTCGGGCCGAGATCGTTGATGTGGATGCCGTTCGAGTGGTTGCCGGAGATGACATTGCCCGCTCCGGCGCTTGTGCCGCCAATCGTAACGCCCTGTGCCTTATCTAGCCAGATGCCGCTGTCGCCGTTGCTCAATGCGACAGCGCCCGATCCATCGACACCGATGTAATTGCCAGCAACAGCAACGGTGTTGGCGCCGGTTACGCCGGTGACATAGACGCCGGCGTTGGAATTCCCGGAAAACACGTTGCGGTCCGCGGGCGTCGTTCCGCCGACTACGGTCCCGGTGACGTGTATGGTATCCGTGCAACTCGGACATAGAACCTGGACCGCCCGCCAGTTGGGTTTAGCCACCTGCCCGGTCCGGTCGACGCCGATGAAGTTCCCGGCAATGACAACGTTTGCAGCGTCTGAGACGACTATGCCGGCCTGGCCGGATGTGGCGAACCCGGTAATGATCAGACCGCGCACAATGCTTCCAGCGCCATTGCCTTTGATGCTTAGGCCACTGCCGCTTGCCAGGCGCAAGCCGTTGAGCTCGATTTTCAGCGTGGCGTTGCTGCCGAGGGAAAGGCTATTGAGAGATGCCCCCGGCTGTGTGTAGCCGTCGATAGATACGGCATTGACGATGTCGGGGAGGGGGGAAACCGGCTGAATCGTGCAAACACCGGACGCGCAGCCGCTGTCCGTACCTGGAATGTTGAAGGTAATGGAATCTGTGCCGCTGCTGCCGTTCGCGTCGAGGATTGCCTGTCGTAGCGAGCCGGAGCCGCTGTCATTTGTGTTCGTGACAACGAACACGGCTGCCGGAGACGTGAGTTGGCGTTGCTGAGCAAGGTCGAGGTCGGATGGCTGAGCGCCCATGGCAGCGGCCGGATGGGGAGAACCAAGGCCAAAGATGAGGGCCATCAACGCTAGAAGAATCACGCCAGTCGTCAAGCCGGGGGAAGGCTGGCGCCCCGATCCCATCTTCGCTACTTTATTCATCTTGTCCCTCAGCGCGGCTGTCTGTTGTGGCATCGAATCGCTGGTCACGACGGTTCCTGGCGGTCAGGGTTCTTGTTCCCGCCATCACGGTTGACTCTCTCTCGCATGGCCCCGGCTTTGTCACGGAGAGTTCGGAAGTAGTCGGTGTCAGTGACCTCGTGGACCTCATGCTGGAGACGCACCTGGTCGATTTCGATGCGCAGCAACTCAACTTGCTGCGCGAGCTGCGTTTCCCGCTCGCGCGCGGCCGCTAGCTCTTCCTCGTAGTATTGTACATTCTCGTCAATTGCATGACGGAGCTGGGAGACAACGTGCCGCATGATGCGCAAGGCGACGTTTGGGCATAGTGTCAACGCCGACACGAAGTGGGATGCCGACAATTCGAGAGTGGTGGTTTCAGTCAGGGTGGTGACACTGGCCGAACGAGGGCCTTCGTCGATGAGAGCCATCTCGCCGAAGAACTGACCGACTGAGCGCTTGCCAAGCTCGCGCTCGCCGTCCGCCCCAACCCGGACAGTGACCGCAACGTCCCCTTTGACGATGAAGTAGAATATGTCCTCGATGGCATCTTCGTGGATCAGACGAGTGTTCGGAGCATACGTGCACACGCTCGCGAGATCGGTGAGTGTGTCAAGCTCCGCCTCATCGATGCCTTGAAGACCGCGGTGCAGCGCGTTCAGTATGTCCGCACGAGATACCGAATCTGAATAGGACGAGATCGACATAAAACAACCTGGGTCTCTGGTTATTGCGATCGAGCTAGCGACTCACGCCGAGCAGGGCAGACGCAGGGAAGGTCGACACCGAGCCGGTCTGCCAGGCAGATAACTATGCCATCATTGTCTCAATATCGCAAACACCGACGGCTGCGTGACGGCATCTATCGGCATCCGGGAATGTTTTCTCACGAAACTGTTATCAAAAGTCCTCCAGAAACGCTGGGGTGATTTGCACGTCTTATACCTGTGGTGATATGCTTTACCGCCTTGCTCCAGTACTGGACAAGCGACGGAACGGCCTCCGCTGCCGTTTGTCTGTCGTGTGCCGCGAGAGATCAGTCGTCAGAGTTAACGTTTAGGATGTGGTAACTACAGATGCGAACTATCTTGCTTCGTCTGGCGGCCCTGCTATTGGGACTCTTCGCTATTCTCGCGGTCGGATACTCGACGACCTTCTCTGCAGACGTCGTGCAGACGCGCGGGCCGGAAACCGGACTGGTTCCCTCGTCTTGCGCCATACAAGCCAGTTCAGTTCCTCAGCGGTTCGGATCTGCGGCTATTGTTGCGCTTGCTCCGCGGCAGAACGAACTCACGCTTGACAGCAACCTGAGTGCTGTCGACGCCACACCGACGGGCTGCCCCGACACGCCAACCCCGCGGCCGTCCCGCACCCCAACGCCAACGGTCACGTCGACGCCGACAGCATCATCGACCGCGACGCCTACCGGCACTTTGCGCCCCACTGATACACCGACAATCACTCTGACACCCACCCGGACAGCGACCGCTACCAATACGCCCACCAACACGCCGACGGCGACGAACACGCCGACGGCGACGAACACGCCGACGGCGACGAACACGCCGACCAATACAGCGACCGCTACCAACACGCCGACCAATACGGCGACAGCCACCAATACGCCGACGGTGACCAATACGCCGACGAACACGCCGACAGTGACCAATACACCGACGAACACGCCAACGGTCACAAATACGCCCACGAACACAGCCACGCCGACGAACACACCGACCAACACAGCGACGGCCACCAACACGCCGACGGTGACCAATACACCGACCAACACACCGACGGCGACGAACACGCCCACTAATACGCCGACGGTGACCAATACACCGACGAACACGCCGACGGTGACCAATACACCGACGAACACGCCGACGAGAACGCCGACGCCCACGAACACCGCGACGGCTACCAACACGCCGACCAATACACCCACCCCGACAGTCACGCCCACCGTTGGCCCTGGCAGCATCAAGGGTTCGGTGCAGTTTGGCACGAGCTTTATCTCGGGAATTCAAGTGGGGCTCTACACGTGCGCGCAGGCCGACCTGCGCCTGTGCGATCCGACTGCGACGTCGCCGGTGCAATCGGTCACGACCGGTGTCAACGGCGCCTACACCTTCACGAACCCGGCGGCGCTGGGCGTCGGTCAGAGCTACTACGTGGCCTTCGTCAACCAGACGACCAGCAGCTACCTGTATTTCTGGAAGACGTCGCTCATTACCTCATACGTCGCCGGTCAGAACCTTACTCTGCCGAGCTTTGACATTGCTACGTTCGCGCTCAATAGCCCTGCCGACGGCACTCGCGTGTTCGTCCCGGTGCAGTTCCAGTGGACTCAACGGGCGAATAACCTGCCGACCGAGCGGTACGCCTGGGGGCTGAGCGACCAAACTGGGACAGAAGTATGCGTGGCGACGTCGGCATCCGGGGCAACCTACACCCTGACGAGCACGCAATCGGCGGCCTGCGGCCTGAAGGTCGCAACCCCTTATGACTGGTATGTCTATGCTGTGAACGGAACCGACTGGAGCAACGGCTACGGCGCGTCCTTCGCTACGCGCTCGGTCACCTTCGCTTCCACGCTGTTGAAACTTCCAGTTGGAATAGGGCTGATTGATTGATAGGGATTAGGCGAGGCGTCCCAGCGCGCCAACGAGCGCCTCGATCTCATCTTCCGTGTTGAACGCGTGAACGGACGCGCGGACGACGCTCTCGAGCCGTCGCGCTGTCATGTCGAGTATCGTGGAAGATCGGCTGGACACAGTCACATTGATGCGCGGTGTTAGCCTGGCTAACGCGGCCTGAACCTCGGCCGGGCTGAGGCCGTCCATGGTGAACGTGACAATTCCCGACAGGGGCGCGCCCGAGTCGGTAACGGTTATGCTGTCGATCGCCGCCAATCGGACGCGCAACAACCTCGCCAGGGAGTCGATTCGCGCCCAAATCGCGTCTGGGCCAATCGCCAGGGCATAGTCCGCAGCGGCGCCCATGCCAAGCTTCGCCGCGACATTCGTCTCCCAGTTCTCGAACCGTCGGGCGTCATCGCGCAGACGATAGGTTTGGGGATCGACCAGGCGGGCGGCGTGCAGGTCGAGCAGCGGCGGCTCCAGGCGGCGGCACAGATCGCCGCGAATGTACAGAAATCCCATCCCCCGCGGTCCCCGCAGATATTTGCGGCTTGTCGCCGACAGCATGTCGCAGCCGATAGCCTGCACGTCAATCGGCATCTGGCCCACCGTCTGAATGGCGTCCAGCAGATACCACACACCCGATGCCCGAGCCAGCGCGCCAATCTCCGCCACAGGCTGAATCACACCGCCGTTGGTGGCGAGCATGGGCAGGGAGATGAGACGAACCCGCTCGTCTTCCAGCATCGAGCGCAGGGCCGTCAGCGATACCCCACCCCGCTCGTCGTTCGGGATGACCCGGATATCGACCCTATCTCGCGCTCGCCGCTGGAGATAGGGGATGTAGTTGCCGGCGTACTCGGTTTCCGACGTGAGGATAACGTCCCCCGCCGACAGCGGCAGCGCGTAGAAGGCCATGTCCCACGCGCGCGTCCCGTTTTCGATGACCGCGATCTCGTCCGGCGCGGCGTTCACTAGGCGCGCCAGAGATCCGTATAACTGTTCTAGCCGCTCCCCCGCTTCTGCCGCCGCTTCATAGCCGCCGATCTGAGCTTCGCGCTCCAGGTGGCCCATGACGGCGTCAAGGACGGGGCGCGGCATGAGCGCCGCGCCCGCGTTGTTGAAGTGGATGACGTGCTGCACGCCGGGAGTATCGTCCCGTAAGCGCTGAACGTCGAGCATCGTTACGCTCCCGTATCGTGCTTGAAGCGGAGAGCCGACCAGGTGTCGTCAATGGCGACTTGGGCGACGGGCCGCAGTCCGGCTGGCTTGAGCGCCGCCCAGACACTGTCGCGGTTGAGATCTGTGCCGAGGGCTTTGGCTTTGGGATACGTTGCCCAGAGCAGCCCATCGGGATTGAGTGCCGCTGCCAGGGACGCCGCCGCGGCTTCCAGGTCGGCGCGCTTCACGACGAACATCTGGATGAAGTCGAACTGACCCTCCAGCCTCTCGTCCAGCGTGACCGTCGGCGGGATGTCGGCGACGACAGCCTGGTAGGACTCCGGTGCATTCAGGATGATGGCGCGATAGCCGGGCCTGAGATACAGCTTCTTGAGAACAGTGTTATCCGCCACATTGGCCTACGATCTAGCCGTCTGTCGGCGATACAAGCCTACCGTGAATACGAAGAGCACGAGGCTCAGGATACACAGACCGACCCAGAGATAGGTCTGCGGCAGACGAGCCGTGAGCATAATCTCCTGGAGCGCCTGGGTGCCGTACGTCACCGGGAGGAGGTAGGAAATGATGCGGACGACAGGCTCCAGGGAGGGCAGCGGCAGGAAGAAGCCCCCAAAGAAGATCGACGCCAGCAGGAGGAGCATAGCAAACTGCACGGCCTGGCTTTCTGTTTCAGATATCACGCTAATGAAGAAGCCCCAGCCGAGCGAAGCCAGGCACACCAGGAGAGCCACCAGGATGTACGCGGGCCAGGAGCCCAGCATCGGCACGCGCAGCATAGCGAGCATCAACACCGTGAGGATCGCGGCCACGGCCATGAGGATCAGCATGTAGGCGCTGTACTTGCCCACGACTACCTCGCCCGCGGTGATTGGAGCGACGCTGAACAACTCTTGCGTTCCACGGGTACGCTCGCGCACGAGCGACAGGGCGCCGAAAGTGACGGCCAGGTGCTGCAGCAGCAGAGCGAGGACTGCCGGAGCGTAGAATGCAATGTACGTTGGCTGGAAGCGGGCGATGTTGCTGAACTGCGTCACCACCGGGGCGATGAACGTTTCGGCCGGTATCGCCTGCATCTGCTTCGCCGCAGTCTGAAGCTGCGCCAGGCTTGTGCGCGCGTCCTCGAGCTGGGACTGATACTCCGATGCGTTCTGACTGAGCGACTTCATCTCGCTCCCGATCTGGATCAGGCTGTCGCGCAGGTTCGCCAGTTGAGTCCGCGCCTGGGTGGGGTTGAAGCCGCTCGCAGCGCCAATCGTGGAAACCGCGGCCTGCGTGCTTGGGTCCATCCGATCATAGCCCTTGATCAGGCCCTCGGTGACCGCGGTCGCGCGCGTGATATCTTCCTGGGTCTTGGCGTACTGGGGGCTGTTCACGCGGCCGATGACCTTAATGAGGTCATCGAGGCTCTTGGTCGAGTATGAGTCGACGGTGCCGCTGACGTCCTGCACGCGCTTAGCCCCTTCAGCGAGAAGCTGGCGATTCAGGTAATCGACGACGAATTGCGTCATGACCTGGGCATAGCTGACCCGGACCGGGTCGACCTGGTAGGCGGTTTCCTTAACCTCGACCTGCTTGCCGTTACGAACCTCCTGGGCCGCGTTCGCCGGAATGGCGGCAACAATTTCGACGGTTCCGTTTAGGAGCGCCGTATGAGCTTCCTGCTCGCTTGTCGTCAGCAGGACCAGGTCTATCTCGTTGTACCGCTTGACGTCATTCACCATCTGCGCGATCTGCGGCTCGTTGGGCGGCATAATAAGCCCGAGGCGCACAGACGGCTGCCGCCCGGTGTAGCCGACGCCGAATATGAGCAGAATCGCGAAGGGGCCAAGAATCAGCGAGCCAATTAGAATGGGCTGCCGCAGAATCTCATATGATTCTTTGAGCGTGAATGCAGTGAAACGAAGAAAACTGCTCATGATATTCCCCCGATACCGGCGTGAACGCGTCGGCCGGCATCATTGACGATTCGGAGAAACACGTCGTCAAACTCGACCGAACGCGCGTTGAGCTGCTCAATCGAGACTCCGTCCCTCTGAAGCGCCTGAACGACCTCTTCCATATCTCGTCCGGACGATTGCACGCGGACGAGGATGCGGCGGTCCGACAGGCGCTCGAAACTCTTGACGAGAGGCTCGGCTCCTAGTCCCGGCAGACTGGGCGGCAGCGGGGCGGCAGTCGTCACGTCGATGACCTGGCTTTCGCCAGCGAACGCCTGCTCGCGTAGCTCATCCGGCGTCCCATTGGCGATGAGCTCGCCGCGGTTCATGATGCCAACGCGGTCGCATAGGTCGGCTTCGTTAACATACTGCGTCGTGACGAACAGCGTCGTGCCTTGCTCCTTCAGCCGCCGAAACTCATCCCAGATTTTGGCGCGCAGGATAGGATCGATACCTGCCGTTGGCTCATCGACGAAGAGGAGTGGCGGCTGATGGATGAGCGCTGCGGCGATGGACAGACGGCGCTGCATGCCGCCGGAGATCTTGCCGGCCGGCCGATTCTGCGCCGGTGTCAGCTCTACCAGGTCTAGCAGCTCGGGAATGCGCTTGCGGCGCTCGGCCAGGGGAACGGCGTAGACGGAGGCGATGAACTCCATGTTCTGCCGGACGGTCAGGTCAGGGTAGAGGACGAAAAGCTGCGGCACGTATCCGATCTTGGACTGCAGCTCGCGGCCCCACTTGTTAGGCGGCGTACCCATGACCTCGACCCGGCCCGAAGTCGGGAAGTAGGTTCCCAACATCATGCGCATGGTCGTGGTCTTTCCAGAACCGCTCGGGCCAAGCAGGCCGTAGATCTCGCCCTTTGGGAGGGCCATTGTAATGTCTTTTAGGACAGGCTCGACTTTGGCCGTCTCGGGTTTGCGAAACGGTAACAACGTCTTAGGGGGAAATGCTTTGTAGACATTTTCCATGATGACCATGAGGTTGACGAGTGTTGCGCTCATTGTCTGCAATGTCTTCCTCTCTTCTAGGCTTTCCCCGCTATTATCCTATTCTTGCCGTTTCACGTCCAGTTACCGGACGCCTGTTTCACGAGCGGCCAACTCCGGAAATACGCCGCTGGACCCCTTGACAGGCCCAAAAATATTATATATAATCTACGGCAAGTTAAATACGCGGCTTGTCTCCTGGTTTGACAGAGAGCAACATCAATGGCTATTCTAGCGCCCCAGGCACAATACCGAACGAAACAGGCGATGGTCTACGAGCGCCTGCGCGAAGCGATCCTCGATGGGGAGCTGGTGGCAGGGGCGCGGCTGATCATCAACGACCTCGCTGAGCAGCTTGGCGTGAGCCCCAGTCCCGTCCGCGAGGCGATTCAACAGATGCACGCCGAGGGATTAGTAAGCCTTGTGCCTCACGTGGGCGCCGTCGTGACCTCCGTTTCGCCTGATGAAGTTCGGGAGATTTTTGCACTTCTTGAGAGCCTGGAGGTCATCGGCACGCGAGTCGCAGCCGACAGGTTGACGCCGACAGATGAGCAGCGTTTGCGCTCCATCCTGGCCAGGATGGAGGCTGCCCTTTCCGACCGTGATATCTCAGCCTGGACCATTCTCAACCGTGACTTTCATCTCGAAGTCTGTCGTATCGCCGAAATGCCCCTTCTTACCGAATTCACCGCCAAAGTGCTCGACCGCTGGCAGCGCATCCGCCACACTTACCTGCCCAACGCGCCAACCGGCTACATACGCGATACGCAGGCCGAGCACGAAGCTATGGTCGACGCCATGGCCGCGCACGACTTCTCCCAACTTGAGGCCCTGACACGCGAGCACAACCGAAAGGCCCTCGCTCGCTATGGCTCCGCCTTGCAGGCAGGCCATCCAACACTGTTGCCTTAACACGCACCTCACGCGAGGCGCGTGTTATTTTGTTCCGACAATCTAGAATCTACTGCACGATGGAGGTGTCATGAGAACGAGGACGTTGCTTTTGGTATTTGGCCTGCTGCTTGCCCTGGCGCTGGCCGCTTCCGCATGCGGCAGCGCGGCAGCACCCGCCGCGCCGGCGCCTGCTCAGTCCGGTGCGTCCCAGGCATCCGCCCCGACCGCTGCGCCGGCTTCGCAGGGCGCTGCGAACACCGCCGGCCAGGAGCCGGTGGAGCTGCGCATTGCCTGGTGGGGCTCGCAGGATCGCCACGACCGCACGATCAAGGCTATCGACGCATTCCAGAAGAAGTACCCCAACATCAAGGTAACCTACGAGTTTGCCGGCTGGGACGACTACTGGACCAAGATGACGACAGAGGCGGCCGGCAACAGCCTCCCCGACGTCATGCAGCAGGACTACGCCTATATTGACGAATGGTATTCGCGCGGTTTGATCTCGGCCCTGGATGACCAGGTGAAGGCCGGCAACATCAATCTCGCCGATGTCCCGGATGCCTACCTCCAGGGTGGGAAGATCAAGGACAAGCTCGTCGCCCTCAACGCAGGCTCCAACACCCAGAACATCGCTATCGATGTGGACGCTTTCAAGAAGGCCGGCGTCGATATCCCCAAGGACAACTGGACCTGGGCCGACTTCGAGAAGACGGCGACCACCCTGCACGACAAGCTCGGCATCTGGGGCATGGGCGACGATCTCGCCAATGACCAGATGTGGAAGAACGTGTACTTCACGAACGGCCAGTGGGCCTACAGTGATGACGGCACGAAGCTCGGCTACACCGACGACAAGCCGCTCGTAGGCCTTCTCTCCCTGATCCAGCGGCTTGAGAAGAGCGGCACGATGCCCTCGCGCCAGGAGGAAGTCGCTCAGTATCGTGGCAAGAGCGTCGAGGCCAAGGCGGGCGTGGCAGCCAAGGCGGCTATGGACTACTTCAACAGCAACCAGCTCGTCGCCTACTGGAAGGCCGCGGGCGACAACCGCAACTTCAAGCTGCTGCCTCTGCCCCGCGCCGAAGGCGGCAAGTCCTCGAACTACATCAAGCCTTCGATGTTCTGGAGCATCACCTCGCAGTCTAAGCATCCCAAGGAAGCCGCGCTGTGGCTCGACTTCTACACGAACGACCTGGCCGCCAACGAGATCCTTGGCGCCGAGCGCGGTGTTCCCGTCTCGACCAAGGTCCAGGACGCCCTCAAGCCCAAGCTGAGCAAGGCGCAGGCGGAGACGTTTGACTTCCTCTCGCGGGTCAGCAAGGACGTGCAGCCCATCAAGCCGCCCGACCCCAAGGGTCACCCTGACATCGTCAAGAACGTCTGGGTTCCGCAGGTGGCCGATCCGGTTCTGTACGGGCAGATCACGCCGGAGCAGGGCGCAGCCCTCATGCGAACCGAAGCGACGAAGATTCTCGAGTCGAACAAGAAGTAGTAGCATTGCGTGCTTGCCGCACGTGAGTTCGAGAGGAGGATGGGGCGCGGCATTGCTGTGCCCCATCCCCAAATGGATCAGGCAACGGAGGAACGCACATGGCGAGTGTAACTGACCCAGCCGTCGGTACGGCCACTGCGCTGGGGACGGCGGCGGAGAGTAAACGCGCGGTAGCCGCGCGCCGCAGAAACCGCGGCGAGAACCTGGCAGGACTCCTGTTCGTCTCGCCCTGGCTCATAGGCTTCCTGGCTTTCACCCTGATTCCCATGATTGCCTCGCTCTACTTCGCCTTCACGGATTACAGCCTGTTGAGTCCACCGAAGTGGGTCGGCCTGGCCAATTTCCAACGCATGTTCTTCGAGGACCCGCGCTACTGGAAATCGGTTCAGGCGACGCTCTACTATGTGTTCGTTGCCGTTCCGCTGCGCTTGATCTTCGCTCTCGCCGTGGCCATGCTCCTCAACACGCCGCGACGGGGGGTGGGCGTTTACCGCGCCATGTACTATGCGCCGTCAGTCGTCGGCGGCAGCGTGGCTGTCGCGGTGATGTGGCGGCAGATTTTTGGCTCCGAGGGCGTCATCAACGGCTTTACGTCGTTCTTTGGCATTGCGCCGGTAAACTGGCTCGGCGATCCGCGCACGGCCATCTGGACGCTCATCATACTGGCAATCTGGCAGTTCGGCTCGCCAATGCTCATCTTCCTGGCCGGCCTCAAGCAGATTCCGTCTGAGCTGTATGAAGCAGCCGCCATCGACGGCGCAAATCCCTGGCAGAACTTCTTCCGCGTCACGCTGCCGTTGCTGACGCCGGTGATCCTGTTCAATCTGGTGATGCAGATTATCACCGGCTTCATGGTGTTCACCCAGGCGTTCATCGTGACGGGGGGTGCGCCCCTCGACACGACGCTTTTCTACGCCCTATACGTGTACCGCCGCGCGTTCGAGACGTTCCAGATGGGCTACGCCTCGGCGATGTCATGGGTGCTACTGCTGGTGATCGCGTTGTTCACGGCGATCATCTTCAGGTCGTCGTCGCGCTGGGTCTTCTATGAATCCGAGGAAGGACGCTAGACATGACCACTTCGACTGTTACCACACAATCGCATCGGTCGTCCGCGCGCCGCAAGCACACCCGCACGCTCATCTACCAGGGAGCCGTCATCCTGCTTGGCATTGTGATGATCTACCCTTTGCTGTGGCTGTTCGCGAGCTCGTTCAAAGGGCCATCCGACATCTGGACGCATATTACGTCGCTAATCCCACAGGAGTTCACCCTCAGCAACTATAGCAACGGCTGGGCCGGCTTCGGCGGCGTCTCTTTCCAGGTGTTCTTCCAGAACTCGCTCATCTACGCGATCTTCGGCACCATCGCCGTCGTCTTCTCCTCGGCTGTGGTCGCTTACGGCTTTGCCCGAATCCGTTTCTTCGGGCGCGGTTTATTGTTCGCGTGCATGTTGATGACGCTGATGCTGCCGGTGCAGATAACCATCATTCCACAGTACATCATCTGGAGCAAGATTGGCTTGCTCAACACGTTCGTTCCCTTGCTCCTGCCGCGGCTGTTCGGGCAGGCCTTCTTCATCTTCCTGATGATGCAGTTCATTCGCGGCATTCCCAAGGAGCTGGACGAGGCGGCCCGCATCGATGGCTGCGGGCACGGGGGCATCTTCTTCCGCATCATTCTGCCGCTGATCGTACCGGCGCTGATTACGGCTGCCATCTTCTCCTTCTACTGGACCTGGGAGGACTTCCTCACGCCCCTGGTCTACCTGAACGCACCCAAGCTCTATACCGTCTCTCTCGCGCTGCGGTCGTTCGCCGACCCCTCGGGGCAGACGGACTGGGGCGCTATATTCGCCATGTCGGCTCTGTCGCTCGTGCCTGTGTTCGTAATCTTCATCCTGTTCCAGCGCTACCTGGTCCAGGGCATCAGCACCACCGGCTTGAAGGGCTAACTGGCGCGGATATCTCTACATGACCATTCAACCCACGATCCGCTTCGCGGTTATTGGCATCAACCACAACCACATCTTCGGCCAGGTCAACCTCATGCTTCGCGCGGGCGCCGAGTTCGTTTCGTTCTACGCGCCGGAGCCGGAGCTGGCCGGCCCCTTCGGCGCCCTCTATCCCCAGGCGCGCCTCGCCGGCAGCGCCCAGGAAATTCTCGACGACGAGACGATCCAGATGGTCGTCAGCGCGGGAATTCCCGCTGACCGCGCGCCGCTCGGCATTGCCGTCATGCAGCACGGCAAAGACTACATGGTCGACAAACCCGGTTTCACCACCCTGGACCAACTCGCCGAGGCGCGCCGCGTCCAGGCCGAGACCGGGCGCATCTACTCCATATGTTACAGCGAGCATCTCGAAGTCCCCGCCGCCGTGAAGGCGGGTGAGCTCGTTCAGGCCGGCGCGATTGGCCGCGTCGTGCAGACCGTCGGACTTGGGCCACACCGGACGAGCCTCCCCACGCGCCCCGACTGGTTCTTCAAGCGCGAGCAATACGGCGGCATCCTGACCGACATCGCCTCACACCAGATGGAGCAGTTCTTGTTCTTCACCGGCTCGACCGAGGCCGAGGTCGTGTCGTCCCAGGTTGCTAACTACAAGCATCCGCAGTATCCGGAGTTGGAGGATTTCGGCGACGCGGTTGTGCGCGGCAACGGCGGGACCGGGTACATCCGAGTGGACTGGTACACGCCCAACGGCCTGCCGACCTGGGGCGACGGACGCCTCACGATTCTTGGCACCGAGGGCTACATCGAGCTTCGCAAGTACGTGGATGTCGAAGGTCGTCCCGGCGGCAACCACCTCTTCCTCGTCGATCAAAAGGGAACAAATTACATAAACTGCAACGATGTGGATCTGCCGTATGGCCGCCAGCTCGTCGCCGACGTGCTGAATCGCACCGAGACGGCGATGCCGCAGGCGCACGTCTTTCTGGCCTCCGAGCTGGCTTTGAAGGCCGAGGCCCAGGCGACACGATTGGGGAATCTACAATGAGCGCTGACAAGCTGCGAGCGGCCGTCGTTGGCCTCGGCATTGGGATGTCTCATGTCAGCGCGTATTTCAGCGTCCCCGACCAGTTTCAGCTTGTCGCCGTCTGCGACATTGACGCCGCCAAAGGACAGCCCGTTGCCGATGCTCTGAAGATCGACTTCACGCCTTCGCTAGATGAGCTCTGCGCGCGTGATGACCTGGACGTCATTGACATTTGCACGCCGCCCTACCTGCATCGGGCGCACATCGAGCAGGTGCTTGCGTCTGGCAAACACGCAATTTGCGAGAAGCCGCTCGTCAGCTCGCTCCTTGAGGTGGACGAACTGAAAGTCATCCAGGCGCAGTCGGGCAAGTACATCATGCCCATCTTCCAGTACCGCTTCGGCCACGGCCTCCAGAAGCTCAAGTTCCTGGTCGACAGGGGGCTCGCGGGGCAGGCATACGCGACGATGGTGGACACAGCCTGGAAGCGCGGGGCGGATTACTACGCGATTCCCTGGCGGGGCAAATGGCAGACGGAGCTGGGCGGCGCGCTGATGACCCACGCGATCCACGCCCACGACATGCTAACGTACATCGTCGGTCCCATCGCGAACGTGTTTGCCCGCACGTCAACGCGCGTCAATCCGATCGAAGTCGAAGACTGCGCGTCTGTGTCGCTGGAGATGGCAGATGGCTCCCTGGCCTCTATGTCGGTCACGCTCGGGTCGGCCGTCGAGATTACGCGGCACCGTTTCTGCTTCAGTAACCTGACCGCGGAGAGCAACACGCAGCCTTACACGAACTCCCATGACCCCTGGACGTTTAGCGGCTACACCCCCGAGGCGACAGCCCAGATTGACGCGGCGCTGCGCGACTTCGTGCCGCTACCGGAGCACTACGCCGGCCAGTTCTACCGCTTCTATCAGACGGTGACGACCGGCGCGCCACTGCCAGTAACCCTGGATGATGCGCGCGCCTCCATCGAACTTCTCGCCGCCATGTACTACTCGGCGCGGACGGGCGAGGCCGTCGCACTCCCGCTCGGCAACGATCATCCATACTACGCGGGGTGGCTGCCCTGAGGTGATACTGGGCAGCGAGAAAGGGGCTGTCGTGGCTACGAAACGCATCGGCATCATCATGAACGGGGTGACGGGCCGAATGGGCACCAACCAGCATCTCATTCGGTCCATTCTGGCGATCCGCGACCAGGGGGGCATCGCGCTAGCAGACGGGTCTATCCTTATGCCGGACCCCATCCTCGTTGGCCGGAATGAAAACAAGCTGCGCGCGCTCGCCGAAGCCCACGGCGTGCAGCGCTGGAGCACCGACCTGGCCCGATGCCTCGCGAACCCCGACGACACTATCTACTTCGACGCGCTCACGACGGCTCAGCGTCCGGACACTGTGCGCCTGGCTATCGCGGCCGGCAAGCACGTGTACTGCGAGAAACCGCTGGCGCCCGATGAGGCGTCGGCCATGGACCTCGCCCAGCGCGCGGCGGAGGCCGGCGTCAAGAACGGTATCGTCCAGGACAAGCTGTTCCTGCCCGGACTGCTCAAGCTCAAGCGCCTGATCGACAGCGGCTTCTTTGGACGTATTCTCTCGGTGCGCGGGGAGTTCGGCTACTGGGTGTTCGAGGGCGACTGGCAGCCGAGCCAGCGGCCGTCCTGGAACTATCGCGCCCAGGATGGCGGTGGCATCATCGTCGACATGTACACGCACTGGCGCTACGTTCTCGACAATCTCTTTGGAAATGTGAAGTCGGTGTGCTGCATAGGCGCGACCCACATTCCGGAACGGGTGGACGAGAACGGCCGCGCCTATGCCGCAACGGCTGATGACGCGGCGTATGGCCTGTTCGAGTTGGAAGGCGGGATTATCGCCCAGATCAACTCGTCGTGGGCCGTGCGCGTGTACCGAGACGAGCTAGTGTGCTTCCAGGTGGACGGCACCGATGGCAGCGCTGTCGCGGGCCTGCGCAGCTGTAAGGCGCAGCACCGCGTCGTTACCCCGCGGCCGAACTGGAACCCTGACATTCCGAATCCATTCGATTTCTATGCCGACTGGCAGGAAGTGCCGGACAACGGCGAGTTCGATAACGGATTCAAGGTGCAGTGGGAAATGTTCCTGCGGCACGTAGCCCAGGATGATCCTTTCCCGTGGGATTTCCTTGCCGGTGTCCGGGGTGTACAGCTCGCCGAGTGCGCGCTGCGCTCCTGGCGCGAGCGCCGCTGGGTCGAGGTTCCCGAGTTGACTCTGGCGCCTGCTGGCGCGATGGCCGACTAGAGGCCTGAGATGCAGCCGCTCACCGATTTCTCACGCCTGAGCCTGAATCAGAAGACGACGGATCGCTGGAGTCTCCGCGAGGCCATCGAGGGATGCGCTCGCGCGGGCATCCCGTATATCGGTGTGTGGCGAGAGAAGCTCGCCGAGGCCGGCATATCCATGTCCAGGCGCCATCTGGCCGATGCAGGGCTGAAAGTATCGAGCGTATGCCGCGGCGGGTGGTTCCCCGCGGCGACGGAGACGGCCTGGCAGGCGCGGCTGGACGACAACCGCCGCGCACTGGACGAGGCCGCCGCAGTGGGTACCGACACCCTCGTGCTTGTATGCGGCCCGGCCGTAGACCGCGATATTGTTGCCGCCCGTGATATTGTCGCCGAGAGCCTGGCGCAGTTGCTGCCGTACGCCGAGGAGCGCGGCGTCAAGCTGGCGATCGAGCCGTTGCACCCCATGTTTGCCGCCGACCGCTCGGTGATTGTGACACTGGCCGAGGCTAACACCCTCGCCGAGCGTTTCTCCTCCCCTTACGTCGGGGTCATCGCGGACGTATACCACATCTGGTGGGACCCTGACCTGTACGCGCAAATCGCGCGGGCGGGACGGCACATCCTTGGGTATCATGTCTCGGATTGGCTGGTGCCGACGCCGGATATTCTGCTCGGGCGGGGAATGATGGGCGATGGCGTCATCGAACTGCGACGCATCCGCGCCGCGGTTGAGGCAGCGGGCTACACCGGCCCGATCGAGGTGGAGATATTCAACCAGGCGATCTGGGATACGCCGGGTGAAGAGACGCTGGCGCTCATCAAGAAGCGCTGGTTGGAATGCGTGTAAAAGCGAACGCGCCGCCGAGATCGCCCGGCGGCGCGTTCGGTTTCAGATACTGTCAAGCCAGCCCGGCAAAATAGTCTGTCTTGATTCGCCTGGGTTGAATCCCAACTTGGTCCAGGGTGTCGTGCAGCGACTCGACCATGCGCCTTGGCCCCGAGATGTAATAGAGCGCCTGGGTGCAGTTCGGGACGACGCTCTTGATGAGCTCCGGTGTCACGTAGCCCACGTGCCCTAACCAGCCGGACGGCGCACTCTCGGCGTCGGTGAGGGCATACAGCACTCGAACACCCTGCCGCTGCGCGCGCCGTAGCACATCGTCGTAGACGATATCCTCGAGCTTTCGCACAACATAGATGACGGTGACCGGCCGTTTCTCGCGCCTGTCGATCAGGTACTGAAGCATGCTGCGAAACGGCGTGATGCCGATTCCGCCGGCGATGAACACGCACGCCTGCGCGGGGTTGTCGGGGAGCACGAAATCCCCGGCGAGATGGCCGGCGATGATCTCCGCGCCGGAATCCATCTCGAGCATCGTCTGTTTGTAGGCGCTGGAGTGCTCGTAGAACTTCACACCCAGCCGAATCGTGTCCTCGGTCGGTGACGAGGCAAGGGTGAAGTAGCGGCGGTTGCCGCGGCTGTCGGCCTCCGGCAAGGCCATCGTCCACTCCATATACTGCCCCGGCGCGAAGCTGAACTTCGGTGGGCGGGCGAACACGAACTCGTAGATGTCAGGCGCAAGCTGCACCTTGTTCTTGAGGCGCAGGACGAGCGTGGAGCGCGGGCTGACCAGGAACGAGAAGAGGTTGCCGACGAGAATAGCCAGCTCGGGCGTTGTGTAGAGGCCGCCGATGTGCACATCGGGCGTGAACAGCACGCCGACCAGCGCGCCATAGAACAGCCGCAGCTTCCGTGTCGGCGGCGTCGTCAACGGCTCGGTCAGGAAGACGCAGGCGAAGAAAACAAGGGGTGAGAGCATCACCAGATGCTGTAGGGTGTCGAGCAAGCTGTCGTGGCCCAGAATGCTGAAGAGCAGCGTGGTCGCCAGTGTGCCGAGCAAGAAGCTGCCGACCAAATCGAACCGCTCGATTTTCCGCACGACGAGGAGGCCGCCAATCAGGGCGAAGGGGAGCATCGGCGCGCTTCCCACCCACCAGCTCGCTGAACCGTTGATAGTGAAGTAAGTCAGGGCCACGGCGAACGCGACCGGGTTGAAGATGTGCCGTCGATGGACGGCGACGATGTACTTCGAGGCCATCGCCCACACTCCCGCCCAGACGAAGAACCACAGGTCTTGCGTTCCCTGGTAGGGAGTGATAATCAGAGCCAGGATCAGCGCCGAGATGTACACCGACTCAACGTTGGCGGGAACGCCCCAGATCTTCGAGAAGACCTTGTTGGTGACCCAGCACACGGCAATGAAGAAGCCAATGGTGAAGAGCAGCGCGAAGGGATCATAGCCGAGGATGCCTCTGAACGAGAGCAACACTGCCACGCCGAGCAGGAAGATGAGGTAGTACAGGACGAGCCGGTACATCGTGATGCGGTTCAACGCGTTGTCGATCGCCCTAATCATGGATGACATACCTCTCGAAGCCGTTGGTGAACGTCGCTCGGCGGTTCAGATCGATCATGTAGCCCTCGAATCCATCTAGACTGGCGATGAATCGGATACCCTCTTGCCCCATGGCGAACGCCGCCGTAGCGAAGCGGTCAGCTTCGTAGATGTTTGGGCCGATGACCGTCAGGCTGACGACATCAGTAATGAGATGGTCGTTACTTCTGGGATTGTAGATATGCTGGCCGCGAACATACGTGCCAGACGTGGCGACACCCATCTCCGAGATGGAGAGAGCCTTCACGATCTCGGCGGGATTGAATGGATTTCGGATTCCAACCCGCCATTTCTCGCCCTCGTCGTTTTTCCCGACCGCCTGGATGTCGCCGCCGGCATCAACGTAGAAATTCTCACAGCCCGACGCGCGCAGAATCTCGGCGGCATTGAAGATCGACCAGCCTTTGACAATCCCCGCCGGGTCGTAGCAGTCTCCGCGCCAGATATCGAAATAGCCGTCCGTCTCCAGGCGGGTCTGCTCGGCCAGGACGAAGATCAACTGGACGTCCTGGCTCGCCTCTGCAAGGGATAGCTCGCCGCGGTTGATGCGCGAGATCTCGCTGGTCTCTTTATAGGTGCTGAACGTCCTGTCGACATAATCGAAGTAGGCAAAAACCCTCTCGAACAGCTCTACGGATGCGGAAGAGTCTACCACTTCTAGTGTGATGGGCATACCCATCATCAGCCGCGTTTCTCTCATGCCCCCGACCGGGCGTTGTCCAATGCAGCCTGCAAGGACTGGATGTACGCCTTGCTCGTCAATGTCGCGCCGGAAACCATGTTCACGCGCGCGCTCTGCGCCTGGATGGTCTCTTGCTGAAGGTAGGGGATCGCGTAGGAGTTGATGCGCTGAGACGTTCGCCGATCGGCCGGATAGTCCAGGACGTCGACGTTCGTGATCTGGCCGTTCTGCACGACCGCCCGCACCTGTACCTGCCCCCAATACGCGTTCACGCTCGGCCCGGTGTAGGAGCCGTCTTTATACTGACCGGCGGCCTGAGCGGGGTTAGCCGGCGCGGGCGCAGTCTTGGTGGGCGGAACTGCCGTCGCGGTGGGCGGGACCGCCGTCGCTGTCGGAGGCACGACCGCCACCGAGGAGGAAGCTGGGGCCGCCGTATCGGGCGCTGTAGTCGTCGGCGCCGATGTTGGCGATGTTTTCGCCGGTGGCTTGGTCGGCGTAGCGGAAGGCTTCTGGGTAGGAGACGCTGTTGGTTGCGGTCCGGCGAGGGCAACCTGCGGGGCCTCCGGCTTCACTTGCTGCCCGACATATGTTTGTGGCACGGGAGACGCGGTAGCCGCTGTCTCAATCTGGCCGTCGAAATGTTGGTGGATGGCATACGCCGCGAACGTGAAAACGACAAAGATGGAGACGAAGGACTTCTTCAAAGCGCGAATCACATCGAACCTCTCGGTCTGGCGGCGACTGGACACGGATGGCTCCTCGCTCATAGCACGTTGCTAGTGAACAGGCATAGTGCAATGACAGAATCCTAAGCCCCGCAACTTAGGAGTGGCTGAGCACAACCTGAGAAAAGCTTAAGAACGGCCATCCCCTCTGCGGTCTGCCAGGTTCAAGCTGCCTTAACGCTCTCATACTGCCGGATGACAATTACTGGCGTGACCAGTCGGCCGCGCCGCCGTCCCGCGTCACCGTTTTCATCTGCCCGGTTGCCACGTCTATCATCCTTATCGCGTGATTCGATGTCACGAGCAATGACTTGCCGTCGGGTGACCAGGCCAGGCGATCAGCGGGGAAGACGTTACGCTCGTCTCCCGCATAGGCGTCAACCGTCTTTCCCTGGAGCGGGCTTTGCTGCCCCGGCACGCTAACGAAGGAGACATTGGAGCCGCCGAGGGCGAGGGTCTTTCCGTCGGGCGAGATGCGAGCGGCGCTGTATACCTGGAGCGGTCCCATGCTCAAGCGATTCTCACCCCTCGTGGCCTGGGTCGCGCCCTGTCCGTTCTTCGATGGATCGCCGAAGTACATGTTGAAGTCCATGTCTTGCGCCCCGGTCTGCCACGCAGCTCGCTTGCCATTTGGCGTCCATGTCCACGCCTGGTAGACTCGCTCAGGTGTTGAGTCGAAGACGGGCGCCAGGCTGTGGGTCCCAACATCGCACGCGAACACGACGCTGGGCGCCCCCTGTCCCGCGGTCATCATGACGGTGCGGCCGTCGGGCGACCAGCTTATCAAGTCAAGCCGCGCATTGCCGTCGGTCGTACATATATCCTGCGGATCCGAACCGTCGAGCTTGACGGACCGTATGGCCACTTTGCCGAACGGGTTCGTCTGGGACGGCGGCATTCCGGCTGCCAGAAACGCGATGCGCTGCCCATCGGGTGAGAAGATGGGCGAACGCCCATCGGCCACCTTCTGGCGGCCAGTACCATCCGGATTCATCAGGTCGATCTGCGTGCTTCCCTGCGATCCAGTTTCGAAGACTATCTTCCCCGCTGCGGCCGTCTGGGGTACGACCGCTGTCGGTCGCGCCGATACAGAAGCGGTTGGGCGCGCAGTAGCCGCCGCCGTGGGCGCGGCGACAGTCATAGAGGCGGTGGGGCGAAGTGTGGGAGTTGCGGTCGGCGGCAGCGGCGTCACCGGCGACGCCGAGACCGTCGCCGTCGGGCCAGCTTGCGCCAGGACGGTTGGCGTCGCGGAAGATGGCGACGGGCTGGTTGACTGCGTACCGCAGCCGACCAGGCCGACAATGAGTGTCACGCTAAACAAGGCTATCAAGGATAAGCGGTAAGACATGGCTCCTCCAATGCAGCGAGGGCAAAAGAGAGCCTGTGACCGCATTGTATTGGACGAAGTAGTCGCTCGGAATCGACTATACTTCGCGTAATTATCCACGAGTACAGGAGTATCGCAACATGGAACTCACCCTGACGACACCGGCATTGCTCTTCCCGGCCATCTCCCTCCTGCTCCTGGCGTACACGAATCGCTTCCTGACACTGGCTGCCCTCATGCGCGACCTCTACGCCCGCTATCGCAGCCAGCCAGACCCGAAAATCCTCGGGCAGCTCGCAAATCTGCGCTACCGAATCGTCATCATTCGCAACATGCAGGTTTTCGGGATCTCGAGCTTCTTTGGCTGCGTGCTCAGCATGTTCGTCCTGTTTGCAGGCTGGGTGACGTTGGGCCAGTGGATCTTCGGGGCCAGCCTCATCCTGCTGCTCATCTCGCTCGGTCTTTCTCTGAGAGAGATTCAGGTGTCGATTGATGCGCTGACCCTACAGATGGAAGACCTGGAGCACGAGCGAAAAGGCGCAGAAGCGCGCAGTTAGTGTTCGCCGGTGGCTTCTCGATACGCGGCCACGACGTCGCCGTTTCGGGCAAAGTAGCCGTCGGCGCCGACGAGCTCGGTGATGCCCGACAGGTCGAGCTGATGGCGCACGTAGTTGCTCACATGGCTGAACACAACGCGAGTCCCGTGGCTCTTCAGCTTGGCGTGCGCCTCGCGCAGCGTCGCCGCCGCCGAGAAGTCCACATCGTCGACAGCGACCATGTCGAGGCATAGCCAGGCGACGGGGGGAGGCCCAAGCCTGGACATCGCCAGGATCTCCTGCGACAGCTGGTCGGTGTTGGCGTAGTACATGCCGTGGCTGAAGCGGTAGAAGACCAGGCCGGGCACGGCCTCGGCGGCCTGAGCAACCGGCACAGGCTCCAGGCGACCGTCTTCTGACACCAGGACGTTGTTCCTGGCTCGGTAGCCGTGGCGGGTATGGGCAAGGAGCGAGAGGATGATGGCCACTATGATGCCCGGCTCGACGCCTACGAAAATGACCACCACGGCCGCGATGAGTGCGACCCAAAACTCGACGGGCCGCTCGGCCAGGATCCTGCGCATGCCCCTGTAATCGACAAGCTCGACGCCGATCAGGAAGACGACGGAGGCCAGCACAGCGTTGGGCATGTATGAGAGCGGCATGGTCAGGACGAGCAGCACCAGAATGACGAGAACGACCGTCGTAAGCTGCGCGAGTTGGCTGCGCCCGCCGGCGCTATCCACCATCTGTGTCTTCGTCGGGCTGCCGTTTACCACAAACGTACCGCTGAGGCCGGCTCCGATGTTCGCCAGCCCAAGCCCAACGAGGTCAACATGCTCGCTGAACCGCTCGCCGTACCGCGTGGCATAGGCGCGGGACGTCGCGGAACTCTGGGCAAGGATCACTAGGAACATTGAGAACGCCGTCGGCAGGAGCGTTTGGAGCAGTGGCCATGTCATCCCCACGCTCGGAAAGCTGATGGCCGGCAGGCCACCGGGAACCGGGCCTAGAACGGCCACGCCGTAGGCCTGGAGATCGAGAGCGTAGCTTAAGACAATCGCGCCGACGACGGCGATCAGGGCGCCGGGTATCTTGTCGTTGATGCGCCGCGTCCCCATAATCACAACGAGCACGCCGACTGAAACGGCGAGGGTGGCCGGGTTCGTCTGGGGGAGCTGCTGGATGTCCGTCATGATCTGCTGCACTGGCCCGCGGCCGCCCCCTGGGATGCCGAGCATTCCCGAAATCTGGCCGACAGCGACCTGGACGCCGACGCCCGTGAGGAAGCCAATCAAGACCGTGCGCGAGAGGAAATCGGCCAGGAATCCCAACTTGATCAGTCGAGCGGCGATCAGGAACACGGCGGTAATGAGCGCCAGCGTGCCCGCCAGAGCCACGTACTGCGCAGAATCGGCCGCTGCGAGTCCGGCCAGTCCGGCAGCCATAATCGCTGCTGTGGCGGAGTCGGCGCCGACGACGAGGTGCCGCGACGAGCCGAATATGGAGAACAGCGCCATCGGGATAACAATCGTATACAGACCGGTAATGACCGGCATCCCCGCGATCTTGGTGTAGCCCATCACCTCGGGAATGGCAAGGCAGGCCAGCGTGATACCCGCGATCACGTCGACAGATATCTTCGACCGATCGATCGGCAGGACCCCTTCCAGAAGGGGAAATCGTCGAGTCCGCTCCTTCGCGGATGTAACGGCCATAGTTGCCTTTTCTATGCTGCCGAAGACGCTTTTGCCCCGGGGCTGTGTTGGTGCAAGAGCGCGAAATATGGAGCAGATTCTGCGTTAGGTTGGCTCGGTGGTCGGGGCCTCGACGCTCGCGGCGCTCTGGCGGCTCAGGTAATCCTGCACGGCACTGTCGATGCTGCGGTAGATGTGGTCCTCGCCAATCACCTGGTTCAGGCCCGTCTTCCGCAGGCGGTCACGCACCGAGCCTCTCGCCTGCGCGAGCATCAGGTCGACTTTGTCATCCCGCAATGTCGCTGCCAACTCTTGCAGCATGTCCGCGGTCGAGATATCCAGGTCGGCGCTGGCAGCGATGTCCAGGACCACCGCGCGTGGATGCGTGGCCGCGACCTGGCTGAGAATCTGGTCGCGCGCGACGTTCGCGTTGAAGAAGTAGAGTGGGGCATCGACGCGCATGAGGAGTAAGCCGGGCACCGGCATGTAACGGGTGTGGCGGCCAATATCACCATACTCGCCGGGCTTATCTGGAACCTGGCCGAGAGTAGCAATGTAGGGGCGGCTGGCGCGATACAGCAGGAGGACGAGCGACAGCAGAACGGCGATGACGAGGCCGGTCAATACATCGGTTGTGAGAACGCCGAACAGCGCCACGAGGGCCACGAGGAAGTCGGTGCGGCGCATACGATAGTAACGCTTAAGCTCACCCACATCCATCAGACCTATCACGGAGGTAATGACGACAGCGCCGAGGACGGCGTTGGGCAGGTTGTGAAAGAGCGGCGCCAGAAACAGGAGCGTGAGGAGAATCACGCCGGAGGTAATCAGGCCGGAGACCTGCGTCCGGGCGCCGGCGGCATCGGCGCTCGCCGTCTGCGACAGGCTGGCATCCACGGCAAAACCTTGCAGCACGCCCGCCGAGATATTCGCCGCCCCCAGCGCAATGAGCTCCTGGTTAGGCTGAATATCGTAGCGATGGCGGGTTGCAAAAGCGCGTGCCGCACCCAATGACTCCCCGACGGCGAGGAAGACGATACCCATCGCGCCGGCCAGAAGGAAGAAGAAGTTGCCGACGCCAATCCGCGGAATCGTCGGCGTCGGAAAACCGGTCGGAATTTCGCCGACGACACTGACGCCTTTCGCATCGAGGTTGAGGAGCGTGACGGCGATGATACCCGCCGCGAGAGCGACGAGCGCCGCCGGAATGCGGGGGTACTGGCGCTTAAGGAATATGATGAGCGCGATTGATCCGGCGCCAACAAAGAAGGTATATGGGTTGGTCTGGGGGAGCTGGATGAGCAGTTGATAGACCTGCTGGAAGAAGCTGCCGCTGCCCGAGGGTACGCCGAACAACTTGGGCGCCTGCCCGATCGCGATCGTCAGAGCCAGACCAAAGATGAAGCCGGTGACGACTGACTTAGATAGGAAGTCCGAAATGAAGCCGAGCCGAGCGAAGCCGGCAATCAACAGAATGAAGCCGACGATCAGGGCAAGCGCCGAGCTGAGCGCCAGGTAGTCGGATGGGTTGCTCGCCGCGAGGGGGGCGATCACCGCCGCGGACATGACCGCCATGGTCGAACTGGTCGTAACCTTGAGCTGCCGGCTGGTGCCGAAGACCGCGTATGCCGCTATCGCGGCGAATGCTGCGTACAGGCCTGACTGAGCCGGCACGCCGGCCATTTCGGCGTATGCCAGCGCAACCGGGATCATCGTCCCGCCAATCGTAAGGCCCGAAATCAGATCGGGCTGCCACAGGTCGCGTGAATATCGCGGCAGCCAGGAAAGGATGGGGATGTACCGCTGCGCCTGGTCAGCGATCATCTGACGCGCCTGGCTTAGCCTGGCGCTAGAATCTGCCATGTGGCCTCACAGAATAATAGGCAACGTCTTGCGGGACGTTGCCTATCATTTTGCCACAGACTCGCGTTATAAACCAAAGGCGAGTGATGCGACTTATTCCGCCTCTTGACCGAACTCTGCCTTGAGCTTGTCTTCCTGTTCCTTGGAGAGGTTGGTCGAGATGATCTCGAAGTGCGGCAGGGTCTTCATCGCCTCTATAACGCGGTCCTGCACCGCATTGTCGGTGAGCAGGAACAGCGCAGAGGTCCCCTCGGTGACCTGATCTTGGACGGACTTGATGAATTTGTCATCAATGCCGTAGTCGGCGAAGTGTCCCATGAGGCCGCCGATCGCAGCGCCGATGGCCAGGCCCAGGAACGGGATGAAGAACAGCAGACCGAAGAGCAAACCCCAGAAGGCGCCGCTCAATGCGCCGACGCCGCCCATGCTGTGGAGCTGCTCGGTCTTGGGCTTCTTCTTGCCCTTCGGCCACGTGACGATAGCGCCGTCCTGAACCTGAATGAGGCCCTGCTTCTGGAGGCTCTCCATCAGGTCAAGCCCTTGCTTCGCGCCATCAGCGGTGTCGAACTTCAAAGCGGTCAGTGTTGCCATTCTTTATTCTCCTACAGGTGTGAGGTATTTTGGCATCATTGCAGAGATGGTTCGCATGCTGTGCTGTTGTTGCGCGCATGACATAATCTGTGCGTCGCGCACTCTCGCGCAGCATGGCCAACCGGCTCAACTAGGTGTGACGCCGTTCCCGCTAGCTGAACCATGACAGTCTACCCGATATCGACCCGCGCAGCATTCACCAAAATGGTGCGGTTGGGGTGTACATTGCGGTGCATCTTGCACCCTGATGGCCGTTTCGGTATTGACAGTCAAACAGATGAGAGTATAATCGTTTTGGGAAGAAACTGGAAAAAACCTGAACAAGTCTCAGGACCTAGTACTGACGTCGCTAGTGTCGAACGTGTACAAGTGCTGATTTAGCGGTCGCGGCGTTTGGGTCTCAGTCATATCTGCCACAACTCCGTAGCGGTGTGAGGCTCCGGCCTCCCGTTGGCGAGGAGCATTCCTGGATGAGTCTCCCGTTCGTTCTGCCGACGAAGCTGCGCCGCCCACAGCTGGACGTCGACCTAATCTGGCGCGACACCCTCGTGGCTCGCCTCAACGCGGCGCTGGAAGCGCCGCTGACGCTGCTTTCTGCCCCGGCCGGTTTCGGCAAGACCACACTCGTTTGCCAGTGGCTAGCCCGCCTCGACGCCTCGCGCCCCTCGCCCGTCCCTACCGCCTGGTTGTCCCTGGATCCGCAGGATAGCGACCTGGGGGTTTTCCTCCCGTATTTCGTGGCCTCTCTGCGCACTGTCTTTCCCGACGCCTGCGCCGCTACGCTTGGTCTTCTCGGCGGTTCCCAGTGGCCGGATGACACGCGCCTGGCGACCACCCTGGTGAACGAGCTCGAACAGCTCCGCAATGTGAGTGTCGGCGAAGTCTCCTCTGATTTCATCGTCGTTCTCGACGACTACGATACGATCGAAGGGACGGCGGTCGACACGTTGCTGTCCGAGATCCTGCGCCATCCACCCAGCGGGATGCATCTCGTCCTCGTCAGCCGCAAGGACCCCTCCCTTCCCCTGAGCCGCCTCAGAGCAAACCGTCAGCTTGTCGAGATTCGCGCCAGAGACCTGCGCCTCACGGACGCCGAGATCGCCCAGGCATTGCGTGCTGCCGTCCCCGCATCGCTCAGTGACGCCGAGATCTCTGTGGTGGCCCACGCGACGGAGGGCTGGGCGGCCGCCGTCCATCTCACCTCGGACTCGCTGCGAGACACCGAGGACCCAGCTCATGTGGTCGCGGGACTCGCAGCCGCGCCTGGCAACGTAGCCGGCTTCATGGTGGACGAAGTGCTCGCTCGACAGCCCGAGGAGGTTAAAGACGTCCTCATCTGCCTGTCGGTGCTTGATCGCTTCTGCGCGCCCCTGATCGACGCCATCTGCCCGGGTGTAGGTGGGGGCGGGGAGGCGCTGTTGAAGCACTTCCGGGCGGCAAACCTGTTCTTGACGGGGTTGGACGCACAGGATGAATGGTTTCGCTTTCACCAGCTGTTTCAAGGGCTTCTACAGCGACAACTGAGACGCCGCTACGACGCGACCGGCGTGGCCGCCATCCATCGTCTGGCTAGCGCGTGGTTCGCCAGGCAAGGCCTCGTCGAAGAAGCCCTACAGCACGCCCTGGCGGGCGAGGATGTCGCTGCAGCCGCTGGCATATTCGCGCGCTACCGCCAACAGATGATGAACGAAGAACAGTGGCTCCGTCTCGATCGCTGGCTACGCTTGTTTCCGGCCGCGGCCCACAGCGAGTACCCGGACCTGCTGCTGGCGCGAGCGTGGGTCACGCATACCCTCAGCGGCGGCATCCTTGCGGTCAAGGACTTTGTGCCGGAGATCGAGGCAAGCGTCGAGCGTCTGGAGCGCCGGGGTGGCGATGCCCGCTATCAGCGCGCCGAACTGGATGTTTTGCGGGGCATGCTGTTCTATCACGGCGCAAGTGACGGGCGTAAGACCATCTTCCACACTCAGCGCGCCCTCGATATTCTGCCCCGCGACTGGTATCTCGTGCGCAGCTATGCATGGCTGTTCTTGAGCGGAGGCTATCAGCTCATTGGCGAGACGGCGAATGTTCACCGGGCCATCGCCGCCGGCACCGACGAGGACAATATCCCTGTCGCCACTATGCGGGCTCGGGCGCTCATTGCTGGTAGCTTTCTCTACTGGGTCGAGGCTGACTTGAGCGCTATGGCGCTTGCCGCGACGCGTGTGACTGCGCTGGGCGGACTGGCCGCACGAGCCGAGACTCTTGCCTGGGGCTATCATTTCCAGGCCGTCGTGCACTACGAGCGCAATGAGCTAGCTGAGGCAGAACAGGCCGCCCGCACTTTGTTGCGGTCGCCCGATGCCCAGGACATCGCTTACCCGATGCTGCTGAGTGCCTTCGTCTTCGCACGAACTCTCCAGGCCAGGGGGCACGCGGCTGAAGCGCGCCAGATCGCCGACGAAATAGTGGCCCGCAGTGTGGCCCGTCAGTCGCCGACCCTTATGAGCGTCGGCGAGGCGTTTCAAGCTGATCTTATGGTCCGTCAAGGGAATGTCGTCGGCGCGGCACGGTGGTTGGCGAAAGTGGGTGGCTCGCTGCCCCTGGCGCCAATGCCACTCTACTATGCTCCCCAGCTTACGCCGGCCAGGATTCTGTTGGCGCAGAACACCCCTGCCAGCCGAGAGCGGGCGGCGGATCTACTCAGTGGCCTGCGCGATTTCGTCACAGCAACCCACAACCGACGGGTTCTGATTGAAGTTCTGGCGCTACAGGCGCTGCTCTGCGACGCGCACGGGGACCGTCTTGCTGCCTATGACATCCTGCGGCAGTCGCTCGATCTGGCGCAGCCAAGCGGCCTGGTGCGGGTCTTCGCCGATCTGGGGCCTAACATGATGGGTATGCTCAATCGGCTGGGAAGAGAGGGTGTCCATCCTGTCTATGTTGCGCGGATTCTAGCGGCCTCTCGGTCGGGCGTCTCTTCGCTTCCTTTGGGCGACACCTGGGTCGAGCCGCTCACGGCGCGTGAAACCGAGGTCTTGGCCCTGTTGGCGGAGCGGCATACAACGAAGGAAATCGCCCACATGCTCGTCATTTCGCCGGAGACGGTGAAGCGGCACATTTCGAGCTGCTGCCATAAGCTGCACGCCACGAGTCGCCGCGAAGCAGTCACGCGAGCGAGAGACTTCGGACTTCTGCCACAGCTTGTGTGATGAAATGTCGTCCCCAACGAGCGTTAGCCCTCTGCTTCAGACGAAACTGCACCGCCCCCGCGGGTTTGTGGGCGTCGTGGAGCGTCCGCATCTTCTCGCGCGCCTGGACGGCGGTTTGCGCGTCCCGTTGACGCTTATTTCGGCGCCCCCCGGCTTTGGCAAGACGACGCTGATTCGCCAATGGCTTGAACATGTCGAGCGGCGAAAGACGAGACCGGTCGGGAGCGCCTGGCTATCCCTCGACCACCACGATGGCGATCTCGCGCGGTTCCTTGCCTATGTGGTGGCTGCGCTACGCACTTTTTCGCCCACTGCCTGCGCTCTGACCCAAGAATGCCTGAACGCGCCTGTGCTTCCGCCACAGGAAGTCCTCGTCAGCTCCCTCACCGCCGACCTCGAGGCGCTTGCCGACTACATAGCGTCGAATGGGCTGGAGGGCTACGTCCTGGTGCTGGATGACTATGCTTCAGCCCACAGCGCGGCCGTCGATAACCTGCTCAATGCCATCTTGCTCCACTCGCCGCGGGGCTTGCACCTGGTGATTGTGACGCGCCAGGACCCTGGGCTGGCGTTGAGCCGGCTGCGAACACGACGGCAGATGGTGGAGCTTCGGAGCCGAGACCTGCGCCTCACGGCAAGCGAGGGCGCCGCGCTGCTAAAGCAAATTCTTACCGTGCCTCTAGACGACGACGACATTTCTGCCCTGGTGGAGCAGTCGGAGGGCTGGCCCGCCGCGCTCCATCTGGCTGCCGTCTTCCTGCGTGACGCGCCTGACCCCCAGCAAGCGCTTGCAGACATGCAGGTCAATCCGGGCTATGCGATGAGTTACCTGCTTGACGAGGTCCTGGCCCTACAGTCGTCGGAGATGCAGGAATCTCTGGTGAAAAGCTCGATCCTTGATCGCTTCGGCGCACCATTATATGCAGCCGTGTGCGAGCAAACCGCCGCCGCAGGCGATGAATTTCTCGACCGCATGCAGGCGCTGAACCTGTTCCTCATCGGCCTCGATCCGGTCGGGGACTGGTATCGCTACCATTACCTCTTCCGCCAGCTGCTTCAGCGGCAGCTGCACACGCGCTACACGCCGAGCGAGATCGAGGAGCTTCACCGTCGCGCGAGCGCCTGGTTCGCCGGCCAGGGCTTGCTCGAGGAGGCCATGGACCATGCCCTGGCCGCGCACGACACGGATGCGGCGGTTCGGGTCGTAGCGCGCCACCGGCACGCCTTAATGAACTATGAGCAGTGGCGACGTCTTGAACAGTGTTTGAGCCTGTTGCCTGCCGAGGCCTGGGATTCGCCCGAAGTCCTGATGACCGAAGTCTGGCTCGCTCATTCGCGCCGCGCCGATTTCGAGACGATGGCGCGCCTCGGCGAGCGCGCAGCGGCACGGGTGGATGAGCTGGGGCTGCCGGCCGAACAGGCTCAGAGCCTGCTGGGCGAGCTGGATACGCTGGCGACGTTACTTGCCTATTACAGAGGCGATGCCGAGCAGAGTATTATGAGCGGGCGGCGTGCCCTCGAGCGACTGCCGCTGGATGCCTACACGGTGCGTTCTTTCGCCTGGATTCATCTTGCCGCCGCGCATCATCTGAAAGGGGATCGCGAGGCGGCCTATGCGGCGCTGGCCGAAGGCGCGCGGGAAGAGCAGGCGACGCCTGACCTGGATCGCTGGCGGTTGCGGTTGGCGTGGGGTTTCTTGGAGTGGCTGGATGGGAACCTGGATGGGTTAGCGCGGACGGCCGCCGAGGCCCTGATTGGAACCCAGGCGAGCGGGCGGGGCGAGACGGTCGCTTGGCGCAATTACTTCCGCGCATGCGTCGCGTACGAGCGGAATGACCTGGTCACTGCCGAGACTGCCGCCAGGGCGGTCGTCGAGGATCCAGCGCATGCGAGCAGCGCTCTCGCCCTGGTGCACGCCACTGCCATTCTTGCGTTCACCCGGGAAGCTCTCGGGCGCCCCGAGCAAGCACGCGAGACGGTCGAGACGGTCATAAAGCACCTTCTTGACATGAGAAACACGGGCATGCTTCAGGTATTGTTGGCGCTCCAGGCTGATCTGGCGATCCGCCAGGGCGACGCCGTCACGGCGACGCGCTGGGCCGTCAGCGCTGAGGTGGTCTTCCAGTCCGAGGGCTTGTTCTTTGCACCGCAGCTTGTTTCGGCGAAGCAGCTTCTCGCCCAGAAGAGCGCCTACAGCCGGCGCCAGGCGCGCGTACATCTGGAACGCCTGCTAGACCGTGCGGTCCGCACTCACCAGGTTGCAGTTCACATCCAGGTCCTGGCCCTTCAGGCGCTGCTAGCCGACGCCGAGAACGATGAAGCCGGCGCACTTGCGAAGCTTGAGGAAGCGGTGCTATTGGCGCAGCCAGGCGGCTTCTTGCGCGTGTTTGCCGACCTCGGGCCTCCTATGCATTCCCTGCTGCGACGACTGCGGGAGCGCAGCGCTGTTCCCGCGTTCGTCGCGTGCATCGAGGAGGCGTGCACGCCGCCACGCCTCGTTGCTGCGCCGCGGAGTGACAACAATGGCAACGCCAAACTGATTGAACCGCTGACGGATCGCGAACTGGAGATTCTGGCACTACTGGCTCAGCGCCTGAGCAACCGTGAGATTGGCGAGCGCCTGTTTATCGCGCCGCCGACGGTGAAGCGGCACACAGTCAATATATACCAGAAGCTTCTTGTCTCGGGGCGCCGCGAGGCTGTCGCGAAAGCCGAGGCCTTGGGTATCCTGCCCGTCTCGTGACCCGCGTCTTGCGAGCTTGCCCTCGCGAACGCTGTGTTGTTTCAGTCGCTGTTGCACCCTTTCTACACCTGGAAGGTGCTGGCTACGCGTGGTTTGCAGTGCTATGCTAGGAATGCCCAAGAGGTGCATGTATGCAGGCTGAAGTAGGTTTGGCGGTGTTCGCCATCCTGGTGGCGCTTTACGGCGGTATCGGAATCATCCTGGGGCGCTGGTCTATTACGATGCCCATGGTATTCGTCGTGGCTGGCGCGCTGATGGGTACCTACGCGCTCAACCTGATACGCCTCTCACCCAGCAACGAGGTCGTTCGCCTTCTCGCCGAGACCACGCTGGTGATTCTTCTGTTTGCCGATGCTTCTACCTTGAGCTTCCGAAGCGTTGAATCCGACGCCGTGGTGCCCGCGCGGCTGCTTGGCGTAGGTTTGCTCCTTACCCTGTTTCTTGGGGCGGTGATTGCCTTCATCCTGTTCCCCGACCAGGGTGTAGGGTTCGCGCTGCTCGTCGCGAGCATTCTAGCGCCCACCGATGCGGCGCTAGGGTTGCCGATCTTCACCAATCCCAAGGTCCCCGTGCGAATACGGCGCGCGCTGAACGTTGAAAGCGGCCTCAACGATGGCATCGCCACACCATTTGTCACTCTGTTTCTATCGCTGGCCGTGGCGGAAGAGAGCCATAGGCAGAGCGGCTGGCTGCTCAGTGCGGTTGAGCAGATCGGGATCGCGGTCCTTGTCGGTATTGCCGTGGGGTGGTTGGGCGGGCGCTTCCTGTTGTACGCCCACAAGCGTGGCTGGACGGCGGGAACGCCTCTCCAGGTCGCGGTTCTGGCGCTGGCTTTGGCCTCGTACCTGGGCTCCGTCGGCCTGGGCGGGAATGGCTTTGTCGCTGCTTTCGTCGGTGGGATCGCCTTCGGCGTTGGGAGCCGCGGCCATCTAGCCGAGTTCGCCGAGTACAGTGAGACGACCGGCTCCGTCCTGTCGCTTTTGGTGTGGGGCCTGTTTGGCGCTCTGTTCGTGATGCCGGCGGCAGTCGGCAACTTCGATCCCAAGGTCATCCTGTACGCGCTGCTCAGCCTTACACTGATTCGTATGTTGCCCGTCTTCATCTCATTGTACGGTCTAGGCTTTCGCCTGGACACGCGGCTGCTCATGGGCTGGTTTGGCCCGCGCGGTCTCGCTTCGGTCGTGTTCGGCCTCCTCGCGTATGAAGAGCTGAACCAGGCTAACGTGGAGTCGAGCATGCTTGCGTCTGTTGTAACCTGGACGATCTTGCTCAGCGTGCTGGCGCATGGTCTGTCGGCGCAGCCGCTTGCCGGATGGTACGCGCGCAGATTGGCTTCCGCGGGGGGCGACCTGCCGGAACTACAGGACGTGCCAGAGGTCGTAAGACGCCAGAACATCCTGCCAGGGGTCCCGATAAACGAACAATCGAGCTCCGGGCAGTAGCGTGTCGTGACGTGATGCGGGGGATCGTAGAGGCGGCGCCACATGGAACCCAATGACGAGACGAAGGAGTTGGCCCAGCTGGAGAAAGACTTCGAGGGGCTTCATCCATTGCGGCGGCTATTCTTGTTGGACCTGCTGCAGGATCGTGACTCCCGTCCGACGCTCTACTGGGCGTTGGGTGCTCTCGGCGCTGGAATGGTTGTATACCACTACCTGGAGGGCTGGAGCTATCTCAGCGCGCTTTACTTCTGTGTCATCACGCTCGCGACGGTGGGATATGGTGATTTGACACCGACGACTGAACTATCCAGGGCATTTACCATCGTGTACGTCATCAACGGCGTCGTCATCCTGCTCGCGCTCTTTGACAGAATACGGGTTGTTCGATCGCGGCGAGCAGTGGGCGTACCCCGGCGGAAAGCCAGCTGATATAGAAATCGGACGGCGCTCGCAGCGATCACGATTAGGGGACGCCGACGCCGACACGCCATGTTGACTTGGGGACGAAACCATGCGACAGTTCATATGCCAGACCGTGGCAAATACGGTAGCCCTCATCATCACAATCGCGCTCTTGCCTGGGATTAACCTGGTCGATGCGTCGCCATTGATCCGATTCTTGCACTGGCAAAACTACGCTGAGGAATCAACGGGGCTCGTCCGACTCATCTTCATCGTTGTAGTGCTCATTCTATTGGGCATGCTGTATACCATCATCGTTCGGTATGTCCGCCCGCTGCTGCTGGGAGTCACAGGCAGCTTCATCGTCTGGTCATTTGGCATTTCGATTGTGGTCGTCAATATCATTACTTTCTGGCTATTCGTCACCCTGGCCCCAGTGACATGGCAGATCACCAATCCGGTGTGGCTGCGCATCGTCTTCGGGGGCATCCTGCTCAGTGTATTTGAGACAGCGATCACGGTGCTTACCGGTGTCGGTCAGCCCCGGGTCATGAAGGGTGATCCTGATCAGGGGTATTGGAAGTTCATCGAACGGCTGCCCGTGATTCGCGGCAGCGGCCTGGTCGAGAGCATTCGCGTGAGCCAGATTTACAACAAGCTGTTCGTATTTGGCACCGATGTCGTGATGACCGGCAGACCGCCCGGCGTGTGGCGGGCCCGCGTCTATGAGTTCATGTACCGGGAGCCGAATCCCACGCTGAATCTGACGCTGCCCGAGAAGACTCGCATTTTGCTGGAGAGCCTCGGCCCGACGTGGGTCAAGTTCGGGCAGATGGTCGCCAGCCAGTCGGATTCTTTGCCACCCGAATGGGCCAATGAGCTCACGCGCCTGCAGAGCAGCGCGCAGCCGTTCCCTTCAGACCAGGTTGTGCGTATCGTGACGGCGGAGCTGGGCAAGCCGCCCGACCAGCTTTACGCCTCCTTTGAGCTTGAACCGTTGGCGGCGGCTTCTACCGCCCAGGTACACAAGGCGGTGCTGCAGGATGGAACGACGGTCGCGGTCAAGGTCCAGCGGCCCGACATCATCGCCAAGACCAAGGCGGACCTGGGCATCATCCAGAACGTGGCGCGAGTGCTTCAGGGCCGGTCGAAAACGGTCGACCAAATTGACCTGGTGGGGATTACGCGTCAGTTTGCCATCGGCGTGATGAACGAGCTGGATTATCGCAATGAGTCGTACCACACGCGGCGCCTTGCCGACAACATGATGGACATGCCGGGCATTCACGTACCGGTGGTGTACCTGGATCTGAGCAGTGCTCGCGTCATGACGGAAGAGTTCGTCGTCGGGATAAAGCTGACAAAGACAGAGGCGATTGACGCCGCCGGCCTGGACCGCGATGTCCTGGCGAACAATTTCCTCGCCGCCATCATCAAGCAGATCCTTGTGGACGGATTCTTCCACGCCGACCCGCATCCGGGTAACCTGTTCGTCAATACTGATACTGGCGTGATTACCTTTCTCGACCTCGGGTTGATCGGCGAGTTGTCGCAGCAGCAGCGTTTCAACCTGATGGACCTGCTGTTTACGATGACGCAGAACGACCCGACGCAGCTGGCGCAGGTCGCCGCGAACATGTCGCGCAGGACGCGGCCTTTTAATGAGACAGCCTACCGCGCTGACATGACCGACGTCTTCTATAAGTATTGGATCTACTCGCGGTCCGGAGTCAGCTTCAACGAGTTCATGCAGGCGATTACCGGCACGCTGAACAAGTATGGGATGCGCCTTGACAGTTCGCTGACATTGGCGGTGAAGGCTATCGTGCAGGCGGACCAGTCCCTGTTCACGTTGAACCCGCAGTTGGACCTCGTGACGGCGGCTGTCGCCCAAGCGAAAGACCTGCTGGCCGGGGAGATCACACCCGAACGGATTGTGCAGGAGGTGCGGAGCCAGGCTATTCGCCTGGGACGCCAGTTTGTGCGAGAGATCCCCAGCCTGGAAGATGCGACGTTGAGCTGGATCACGCAGTACAAGAAGGGCAAGTTCGTCGTGACCGTTGACACGTCGGATTTGACCAAGGGCGTTGACCGCTTCTCCCTCGCGGTGAACCGTCTGACATTGGGCATCATCCTGGTCGGCATGCTCATCGGCTCGGCTATCGCCCTGACGTCCTTGCGCGCGTGGTTCGAGCCAACCCAGGACGTGCTGTATCCGATCATTCTGGGGGCGGTGTTCGGAATTGTGCTCGTGTTCGCTGGCTATGTCGCGATCAGATTGGCGGGATCGCTGCGTGAGCCGAAAGAGCCCTATGATGAGTAGGCGTCGCAGGGAAGATACAACCTTTTCTACACCCTAATGGTGCTGTTGCGGGACGTTAATCTGCCGTATAGTTTGACGGGGCTATGCAGCGTTGCTAGGGGAGGCAGCCATGATGCTGGAAAACGTGCAGACAAGTGAATATGCTTCACCAGCCGAGCGCGCCGAAATCGGGAAGCTGCGTCGGGCGCAGGTGCCACGAGCAGCCCACGCTGCCTGGCAGCCGCCTGCCAACCGCCGCGACCCGATAGACGTGCTTGAAGAGTCCAACGAGGGCCGCGTGGCCGATCTGATTCCCATCCGCTACGGCCGAATGTCGCGCTCTCCCTTCGCGTTCCTGCGCGGGTCCGCGGCCCTGATGGCCTATGACCTTGCCACGACGCCGGTCAGCGGGATTCAGGTTCAGGCGTGCGGAGATTGCCACCTCGCCAATTTTGGGCTGTTCGCCACGCCCGAGCGTAACCTGATCTTTGACCTCAACGACTTCGACGAGACACTGCCCGCGCCGTGGGAATGGGACGTAAAACGGCTGGCGGCCAGTTTCGTTGTCTGTGGACGAGAGAACGGGGTCTCCAGCGTTGATTGTGAGGCGAGCGTACGTGTCCTCGCCCAGACGTATCGTGCGCGTTTGCGCGAGTACTCGCAGATGCGCGTGCTCGACGTCTGGTATGCGCGCATCGACGACAAGATGCTGATCGACACGGCTCCCACCGCAGAAGCTCGCGCGCGTCGCGAGCGCATCGCTACGAAGGCGCGCGAGTCGGTGGGTGAGTATCTCTATCCGAAGATTGCGAGCGTTGAGAGCGGCCGCCCGCGCATCAACGACCAGCCGCCGCTCATCTTCCACCCCGCCGATCACCTCGATGAAGAGCGTGTGAAGGCTATCATGGCGTCTTATGCGGCCACGTTGGCTGCCGACCGCCGCAAGCTGTTAGATCGCTACCGCTACGCGGACTACGCCTTCAAGGTTGTTGGCGTAGGGAGTGTCGGCACGCGGTGCTTTGTCGTGTTGTTCCTTGCGTGGGACAACGATCCGCTACTCCTGCAGATCAAGGAGGCGCGGGCATCTGTACTGGAGCCCTACGCCGGTCCAAGCGAGTATGGGCACCACGGCGAGCGAGTGGTCATCGGGCAGCGCCTGACGCAGGCGGCCAGCGATATGTTCCTGGGCTGGACGACTGGCCCTGCGGGAACGCAATTCTACGTGCGGCAACTGCGGGACATGAAGTTCTCTGTTCCGCTGACCAACATGACGGGGAAGGATCTGGCGCGCTACGCGGCGGTGTGCGGCTGGGCGTTGGCCCGCGCGCACGCCAAGGGCGGCGATGCCGCGCAGATTGTCGGCTACCTGGGCAAGAGCGACGCGTTCGACCAGGCGCTCGCCAAGTTTGCCGTGGCGTACGCGGATCAGACGGCCCGCGACCACGCGGCGTTGCTAAAAGCGATCGAGTCAGGCCGGGTGCAAGCCGTCGTCGACTACTGATGGTACGATGCGGACGCAGGTGATAGAAGGTGTCATCTGGGCCGATCTCAATAACTGAACTCACAAAGGAGACAAAGAGCATGGCAGCGAAGCGCAAGTCTACCAAAGTAACCGTCCGCAAGAGCGACCTGGAAGAGGCCGCCGAGGCAACGGAGCTTATGGCGATTGAGAGCGCCGTGGAGGGTGCGGACACCGTGGAAGAGGGCGTGGCGACATTGCAGGCGTCGGCCGAGGTAGCGCGTGTCGGCGCCGTCGCCCTGGCATCCGGCGCCAGTGACCTAACCCGCGCCGAAGACGCGGCGATCGTCTCCGATCGTCTGGCGACGATCAGCGAGGTTGTGGCGGCGGCGGGCACGCTCGACATGGAGGAAGGCGCCGAGATGCTGGCGCACTCGCAGGACATCGAGGTCATGAGCGTCGTCGTGAGCCTCATCAGCGAAGAGGCCCTGGAGCGCGGCCTGGAGCTGGCGCGCATCGGCGGCGAGCTGGACGCGGTCAGCCAGGTCGTTGCCCAGCTGCAGATGCCGGTACTGTCGGAGTTCCTGCTCGCGCGTGGCGCACAGCTGCGTGAGCTCGGGTCCGATGTCATCATTCGCGCGGCGAGCGGCCGTGCCATGTCGCAGGCCCTGGCGGCGACCGGCGCCAAGGTCGGTGAGATGGGCGCCAACGAGATGATCGAGGGTATCGTGCGCCGCGGTGTGGCCGATGTCGCGGCCGAGCGCTCGGCGGAGCTGGGCGAGGCGGCCGTTGAGCTGGCCGAGAGTGGCGTGGCCAAGGTCGAGATCGCGGCGGTTGCCGCCGATGTGGCCCGCGTCGGCGCCGCCGTGGGCGTCGCCGAAGTCGCCGCCGGCTCCGAGCAAATCGGCGAGGCACGCATCCTTGACGTCGCCGCCGAGGCTTTGGAAGAGCGGGCGGAGTCCTGATCTTTCCGATACAGGAGACGGATTATGAGTGACGTGGTTGTGGTTGTCTTCGACGACCTCGAAGAGGCGCGCAAGGCCCGCGACGCCGTGCGCCAGGTGCAGAAAGAGAACGCGCTGAGTCTCGACGATGCCGCCGTCATCGTCAAAGACGCCAGCGGCAAGGTTCACATGGACGGCGAGATGGATCGCGGGGTGAAGATCGGCGCGGGTGCCGGCGCTTTGCTCGGCCTGCTCGTCTTCTTCCTGTTCCCCATATCCGGCCTGATTCTCGGCGCGGCCGGTGGCGCTCTTGTCGGCAAACTGATGGGCAACCATGTTGACAAGAAGTTTGCCAAAGAGGTCAGCGACTCGCTGAAACCAGGCGGGTCGGCGCTGTTCCTCATCATCCGCAGCGGCTCCCCGGCCGCTCTCCGCGGCGCTCTCGAACCGTACAAGGGCCAGCTCTACCAGACGACCCTGTCGGAGGACGCCGAGGCACAGCTAGCGAAGGCCCTTGAATAGGGACTGACCGATATGCCGCCCCAATCGAGACACTGCGGTTGGGGCGGCATGAGCCGACCGCCAGAGGGCGTTGTACCTCCAAGAGTTCGTCTTGTATCACGCAAAAGCGACGCAGGTGGTATAATTGGCATGCGAGACGCGCAAGTCGTCGACGCCAGCGGACTGTACGAGATCGTGATCCAGGGGAACCTGGACAAAGGGCAGGTCGGCCGGCTGGGGGATATGCGGATTCTTGCGCCCGATCCACGCAGGAAACTGGGTATCACAGTCCTGCTCGGGCATCTGCCCTGCCAGACAGCGCTCATCGAGGTGCTCGACGCACTCTACGATGGACGGTATGTGTTGCTCTCTCTCAATCGCTTGGCCGACAGAACTGTGTCTAATGCAGCTACCGTTCAATACTACTTGAGGAGATGATTATCATGCGAGGACGACGTGAAGAGCGACGCGAAGAGCGCCGCGACGACCGAGGGCCGGGCGGCGGTGTGGCCCGCACTCACTACAAGATGCGGCAGCAGATTCTCGCCATCGGCGATGACTTCTGGATCGAGAACGACCGCGGCGAGCGGGTGTACAAGATCGACGGCAAGGCGCTGCGCATCCGCAAGACGCTGATCTTCGAGGACCGCGATCGCCGCGAGCTGGCCAAGATTCAGGAGCGCATGCTGCGCGTCAAGGACAGCATGGAGATCGAAGGGGAACACGGCGAGCGCGTGGCAATGGTCAAGAAGGCGCTGATCACGCCGGTTCGCGAGCGCTGGACCGTTCGGGTCAAGGACGGCCCGGACCTCGAGGTGCAGGGTAATATCCTGGACCACGAATATACTATCGGTGAAGGCCGTGACAAGGTCGCCGAGGTATCCAAGAAATGGTTCCGCGTAGCGGATACCTACGGCATCGAAGTCGAGCCGGGCCAGGACGACGTTGTCATCCTCGCGATCGCCGTCGCGATCGATATGATGGCGCATCCCCAGCGCTAACGGGGCGGACAAGAGGCAATGAGGCGGGCCGGAGCACTGACGCCAGCGCTGCCGGCTCGCCTTGCGCGTGAGCGGTCATGCTTGTGGCTGGGCTGAGGCGAGGCGACCGGGCACAATACGGAGGGGGAGTGGCGGCGAAGACCAAGAAAGAGAAGCAAGAGAAAACGATGGAACATCTCGGATACGAGATGTTCATCGCCGGTTTGTCGATCCTGTCGATCTTCAACCTCGTCTACTTATTCTTCTGGACGACGGATCAAACCATCCAGTACGTTCTGGGTGTCATGAACGCCATATTCCTGCCTATCTTCCTGGGTGACTTTATCTGGCGATTCCGGAAGGCGCCATCGAAGAGCCACTACTTCTTTCGGGGCTTCGGCTGGGCCGACCTGCTCTCGAGCCTACCGTTTCCGCAAGTCAAGATCTTTCGCGTCTTTCGCCTGTGGCGTGTGGCTCGCGTCTTCCGCGAGTTTGGCCCGAGAACGCTCTGGCGTGACTTCATGCGCCACCGCGCCGACAACGCGCTCCTGACCGTCGTGTTCCTGGTTATCGTTGTGATTGAGTTCGGCTCGTTAGCTGAGCTTTACTTCGAGCAGTATGCCCCGAATGGCAATATCACCACCGCCTCCGACGCCATCTGGTACGTCTATGTGACGATCACGACCGTGGGTTACGGTGACCACTACCCCGTCACGAACTGGGGCCGCTTTGTCGGCATGTTGATCATGACGGCGGGCGTGGGATTATTCGGTACGCTGGCAGGCTTCCTCTCAACAGCTTTCCTCTCTCCGCCCAAAGAGAAGAAAGAGGAGCCCGTGCCGACCGAGCCCACTGATCCAAAGACCTACATTGCCGAGATCCGGCGCATGCTCGATGCGCAGGCGCAGGAAACAGCTGATCTGCGTGCCAAGCTTGATGAGATCGACCGCCTGCTGTAGCCGGCGTGGCTTGCGACGATCTAATAGCGTGTAGTTATCCGCCCGCGCTAACCTTGATGGCATCCAGCCGTCGAGACGTGGCGTACCTAGAAGATGGGGGTAGCATGAAACGTTTTAGTGCGCGTGCCGTCCAGACTATTATCGTCTTCGTCGTCGAAGCGATCACCATTCTGATCGTGGCCTATTTCGGGCCTAACATTCAGGTGGACAGCTTCGGGGCGGCCCTCCTGTTTGCCATCTTCCTGTCCATCGCTGCCGCCATCGGGTGGTGGCTGTTCATCCAGTTCGTCGGACGCGTGCCGGCCATTCTCTATCCGATTATCATGTTCGTTGTCGCGCCTATCCTGGTGAAGGTATTCGGGGATATGATCCCCGGCATCCACATTTTCAACTGGTGGGGCGCGTTGGGAGTTATCCTTTGGATCACGGTCGTGAACGTGATCCTGGGTGGCCTCCTCAGCCTCGACGAAGAGGATAGCTTCGACCGCAACGTCACGCTCAAGATGGTGCAGAAGTACGGCAAGCCGACGAAGACCGACGTGCCGGGCTTCCTCTTCCTGGAGATCGATGGGCTGGGCGAGGCCATCTTCAAGAAGGCCCTCGACGAAGGGCTGATGCCCACCCTGAAGGGCTGGCTCGACAGCGGCAGCCACAAGCTCATCGGCTGGGAGACGGACTTCAGCGCCCAGACAGGAGCGATGCAGAGCGGCATTCTCATCGGCAACAACGACAACATCCCGGCCTACCGCTGGTGGGATCGCGCCCAGCAGCGCATCGTCATGACCGGGAATCCCAAGGATGCCATCGTGCTGGAGGCTGCACTCAGCCATCGCAACGGCATTGCCTCCGACGGCGGCTCCTCGCGCGGCAACATGTTCTCCGGCGATGCGAGCGAAAGCATTCTCACCTTCAGCACGGTGATGGACCGCAGCCGCGACCGTGGGCCGGGCTTCTACGCCTTCCTGTTCACCCCGTTCGTCGTGTTCCGTGTCCTGACGCGCTACTTCACAGATGTCATCAAGGAGTGGTACCAGCAGGTCCGCCAGCGCATGCAGAAGGACCCGTACCGCGTCAGTGCGCGCAACTTTGGATACGCCTTCTTCCGCGCCCTGATGGGGCCGATCATCCAGGAGGTGGTGACCTACTCCGTCATCACCGACGTGATGCGCGGGCTGCCCTCGGTGTACGCGCTGTACGCGGGCTACGACGACCTGGCGCACTTCGCGGGCATGCTGACCGACGACGCGCTGGAAGCGCTTCACGAGACGGACCGCATGTTCGCGCGCGTGGAGCGGGCATTGAAGTATGCCCCGCGTCCGTACCACATCGTGGTGCTGTCGGATCACGGACAGAGTCGCGGCCTGACCTTCAAGAATGCCCACGGCGTATCCTTGGAAGACCTGGTCAAGGGATTGGTCAAGGAAGACCAGGCGATTCTCTCCCTGACTGACACGAACGAGGCGTTCGACAACATCAGCGCGTTCCTCAACGAGTCGGCGAACGGCGACACGAGGACGGCGGGCGTCATGAAGCGCGCGCTTCAGTCCAGGACTCAAGAGGACGGTCTCATCGAAGTTGGCCCGGACCGCGACCCGAAGAAGGCGGCGGAGGACGAGGCGAAGGCGAAGGCGGCCAAGGTCGTCGTTGTCGGCTCCGGCTGCACCGGCCTGATCAACTTCAAAGAGGCCAAGGAGCGCATGAGCTACGAGCAGATTCAGGACGCCTACCCAGATCTGCTACCCGGGTTGATCAAGCACCCCGGCATTGGCTGGGTCCTCGTCAAGTCCGAGACGAACGGCTCGATGGTCATGGGCAAGGGCGGCATCAACTTCGTGGATCTGGGGACGGTGGAAGGTGTCGATCCACTGGCGGTGTACGGCGCGGGCGCGGCGGCAAAGGTGAAGCGCGAGAGCAGCTTCCACAACTGCCCCGATATCCTCGTGAACACGATGTATGATCCGGCGACCGGCGAGCTGTGCGGCTTCGAGAACCAGGCGAGCCACCACGGCGGCCTGGGCGGCCCTCAGAACCACCCGTTCATATTCTATCCTGCGGAGCTGCCGTACGACGGCAAGCCTATTGTGGGTGCGATGAACGTCCACCGGCTCATCCGCGGCTGGCGCGAGCAAGTCCAGGGCCTGCCCGACACGCTGTCGCTGCCGTCGGCCTCTGCCGCTACTGCCGAGCCTAACGCCTGACCATGGCCTGGCTGCCGCCCCTGGCAGCTTATGCCAGGGGCGGGGGAGTCTCATGATCCCAGAGCTGGCGAAAGAATGCTCATCGTAGCCGCCTGGCAGGCTAGACCGGGAAATCTAGACCGTTTGCCGTGAACTTCTGGGAGTAGATTCGCGTCAATACGTGGGGCAGACTATTATCCGAGTCTGCTCTACACGGGAGAATGAATTCGATGAAAAAGAATATTGTCCTTCTTGCCGTGGCTGTGGCAGCCCTGTTGCTCCTGGCCGCGGTGATTGTGCCGGGGGCGCTGGCTCAAGCGCTGGTGCCGGGCAGCGTGGGCGCCGCGCAGGGCTCCGTCCAGAACGGCGTCTATACGTGGCCTGACGCTGGCTTCAGCCTCACTCTGCCGCCACTCTGGTTGAAGGAGGGCTACAAATGGACGGAGAGTTGGGGGCCTAACGCCAACGGCATCCAGGGCGCCAGGTACATCAACGAGTGGCTCTATTCGCCGGTCGCTGCCGGCGAGCGTCCGTCGGCGCTCCTGACGATCACCGTCTACGACCAGGCGGCGTGGGATGCGATGGCTGCCCAGGGTGGTCCGCTGCCGAGCGTCGCTGGCAGGGCGAACGGCCTGGTATACACGATGCGCACGCCCCAGGGTGATCCCTACCCGCAGGGGAGCGCAGACAGCCAGCGGTTCCGAGACTACAGCGCCGCGTTGGCGCCGGCCCTCTCGCGCATCACCATCCAGGGCACGGCGAGCCAACCTTCCGCCACAACAACGTCGAGCACCGCGTTCACCAAGGAATCTCTCCAGAACGCAACGTACAAGATCGAAGGCGCGCCATCCGGCGCTGTCACGCTCACCAACGGTGAGTATCGCGCGCCCGCCGCGCCAGGCTCGGCCAGCGAGTTTGTCGTGAAGCTTACCGATAACGTGGTGGTCGGCACGCTCAATGGGCAGCCGGCGGCAGCCGTGGTGCTGACGAGTAGCGGCGGCGGAAGCGGAACCTTCTACCACCTAGCCATCATGGTTGACCAGAGTGGAAAGCCGGTCAATGTGGCGACGACATTGCTAGGTGACCGCGTCAAGATCAACGGTGTCTCCATCACGAATAACCAGGTGGTGGTTGATCTCGTAACTCACGGCCCAAGCGATCCGATGGCATCACCGACGCTGCGCCAGGTCTGGACGTATGAGCTGCGGGGCGGCCAGTTGGTAAAGGTGAGCTGAACGCCAGGCTCGCGAGCGACATCGGGACGCCGGGAATACGCACGCCGTCTGGGTGCAGCGACGATACGCAAGTATCACCTTTCTACACCCTGATGGTGCTATTGCCATAGCCGAGGAGAGGGTATACTCGGTGATGGAGCTGCAAGATGTGTTCGCCGACGCGCCCGATTCGTCCCGTGCGGGGTAGCGACTACTCTGACACAAGGATGTGACAACGAGCTGTTGAAGACAGCGACGTGAGCTGGCAACAGAGGAGGTGCAAAGTGCATGATCTGATCATCTTCGCTACCCTGGCCACCCTCATACTGGCCGCGCTACCTCTTTGGTTAACCCAGGTCCTCGCGAAGGCCGAGCTTTCCGTTCGTCCCGCTAACGTCACCTGGGTGCCTGCCAGCCGCTCACGACCGGAACTGGTTTCACAGTCGGCTCGGGATTGGAGCCGACCATGGTGAAGCGACGCTCATCGCAAATGTTCGATTCGCCGGGAACGTACCAGATTGTGGTCCAGGGGGACATGGACACGAGCATGGCGGATCAAGTAGCGGATATGACCATCCTGGGAGCGCAACAGGGCGTAGAGCACGGTGTGACCGTACTGGTTGGACAACTGGCCGATCAGGCGGCATTGAGAGGTGTTCTAGACACGCTGTACAACCAGGGATTTGTCGTGCTGACGGTCAACCGGCTCGATGGGTAGTGCCGAACCGTCCGGGGATACGAGTAACGATCAGGCAGCCGAAGGCGCGCGGCGAGATCACTCCCGGCAGCGCTATGGCAATACATCGCAGCAATCACCTCACACGGACTAAGATGAAAGGACATCTATTATGAGTGAGCAAGCTAGCCCCAACGCCGTCTATCACATCATTTGTTTCGCTTTCCCCGGGCGTGACCGAGCTCAGGAAGTGGCAAAGGACATGAAGCGCGCCGCCAAGGGCACGAACTACAAGGTCGCTGCTTCCGCGGTGGTCGAAGTCGACGACAAGGGCAAGAGTCACGTCTACGAGGGCGGGCACGGCGGCATTGGCGCGGGCGCCGGTCTCGTCGCCGGCGGTCTTCTGGGGCTCATCGGCGGGCCGGCCGGCCTGCTGGTCTGGGCCATCGGCGGCGCCGTGATCGGCGGCGTGGCCGGGCATTACGCGGGCCGAGCGATTCCGGCTGAGGATATGCGGGCGCTTGGTCAGCAGCTACCGCCGAACTCTTCGGCGCTCCTGTTCATCGTTCAGGACAAGGACGCCGAGAAGATGCTCGACGAGATGAAGGAGTACGACGGCCAGATCGTGACACTCACCGTCGGCGACCAGGCGTCCGGTGAGATCCAGCAGTACGTCTCCGCCAACATCGTGGAGACGCCTCAGGAGGCTGCCGGCGAGGCGGCTGCAGCGGCCGACGCGGACAAGGCAGCCTCTGCTGCCGCAGCGGCGCCTGCGGCTGAGGCGGCGGCCGCTGATAAGCCGGCTGAGGGTGGCGAAGACGCCGCCAAGAGCGCATAAGGGGCAAACCTAGATCCGTGGGCGGCATGATCGCCGTGAACCATGCCGCCCGCATCCAAAGCCTTATAAGGGGGTTATCATGACAAATGAATCGTTTCTGGGACTGGCATGCGCGGGGGTTATCGGGCTCGCGTTCGGGATCATCCTGACATTCCTGGGCTATCGGCTGTTCCTCATCCTTCTGCCAATCTTCGGGTTCTTCTTCGGCTTCATGCTCGGGGCGCAGACTGTTCAGGCTCTGTTTGGCGATGCTTTCCTCGCTACGGTGACGAGTTGGGTGGTCGGCTTTGTCGTCGCCCTCATCTTCGCGGGCCTCGCGTATCTCTTCTACCTGGCGGCGGTGCTAATCATCGCGTTCGCGCTAGGCTACACCGCGACAGTCGGCCTGCTGGGCGGCGCCGGGATGTCGACGAACTTCCTGGTGTGGATCCTGGGCGTCGTTGTGGGCGTCGTTCTGGCGTACGCCACGTACCGCTTCAATCTTCAGAAGTGGGTCATTGAGATCGCGACGGCTGTTCTTGGCGCTGCCGCGTGCATCGGCGTCTTCGTCCTGCTGTTCAATCCCGCCGCGCAGGCGCTGCAGAACCCGGTGCAGCGAGCGCTCCAGACATCGCCGCTGCTCGCGATCTTGTTCCTGATCCTGGCGATCGCGGGCATCTACATTCAGTTCGTGACCAACCGTTCCTTCAACCTGGTTCAGTATAACCGGTGGGAGGTGTACACCCAGCCGCTGCCGCCGGCGTAAAGTTGGCGTTCTGGGATTCAAGGTAGTTAACCCTTTTCTGCTGCTTAGGAGGCACTATGGCATTCGGACCTGTTGACCTGCTCGTCGTCGAGTTCAAGGGCAACCACTTTACCGGCAAGGCTCTACGCGAGATCCATCAGCTGGTCAGCGATGGCTTCATCCGCGTCATTGACATGGTCATTCTGACCAAGGACGCGGAGGGCAACCTCGCGAAGATGGAGATCACGGACGTGAAGCCGGAGATCGCGAGCGATCTCGATCTCCTGAAGCCGGCCATCAGCCAGATGCTTACGATGGGCGACATCGATGACATCGGCGCGCTGTTGGATAACGAAACCACCGCGGGCGTGTTGCTGTACGAGAACGTATGGGCCACGAAGGCCTTGGAGGCGATCAAGGACGCGGGAGGGAAGCTTGTCATCGCTCAGCGCATCCCCCACGAGGACATTCTGGCGGCGGTTGAAGAGTTGAAGGCGATGGTCGCCGCTCTCTAAGCATGACGGTAGCACGCGCAACGAGTGAGCGCTCCTACCAGGGAAGCCCTAAATCAAACGAGATGTAGAAGGAGAGATGATATGTTGCGAATGGGAGCACGGAGGGTAGCGCGCGTCGCCGTGGGTACTGCGGTCGTCGCTGGGACGGCGGGCGCCGTGCGCCACCACCAGGATGTAAAATACGCGAACCAGGCGGCGGCACAGCAGGCCGAGTACGACCAGCAGCAGGCCGCCTACGACCAGCAGCAGCAGATTGCTCAGCAGCAGGCGCAGATCGAAGCGTTGCAGCAGCAGCAGGCGGCTCAGCAGTACGCGCCGCCGCCCCAGGCTGCGCCCGCGCCGGCACCGGCGCCCGCTGCTGCTGCCGCGCCGAGTCTGACCGACCAGATTGCGCAGCTTTCGCAGCTGCACAACGCGGGCGTGCTTAGCGACGACGAGTTCGCCGCCGCCAAGGCCAAGCTGCTGGCCGGCGGTTGAGGCTTCTGCGCGGTCGTCTCTAGACGGCGTTGCTGGCCGAATCCGCTTGTCGTCTCGGATAAAGTTTCGCAGCGATGAGCGGATCTCGGCCAGCGCAAGCGCACCGCGTTCGATAGCCAATATCACGGACATGCATTCGCCTGAGAACGGCGGAGGCAATATCGAGCATCTGGCCAGATGTTGACGCGAGCATAAGGAGAGAGAAAAGTTATGTTGCGAATGCGAGGGCGCCAGGTCGCGCGCCTAGCGGTCGGGACGGCGGTGATGGCGGGTACGGCCGGCGCCGTGCATCACTATCAGCAACAGCGCTACGACAGGAAGGACGCAGAGCAGTACGCCCAATACCAGCAGCAGCAGGCGTACTACGACCAGCAGCAGCAGATCGCCAACCAGCAGGCGCAGATCAACGCGCTTCAGCAGCAGCAGGCGGCTCAGCAGTACGCGCCGCTGCCGCAGCAGTATGCGCCGCCTCCTCAGCAACAATACGCGCCAGCTCCTCAGGCTGCTCCGGCTGCGCCGAGCCTGACCGACCAGATCGCTCAGCTTTCGCAGCTACACAATGCTGGGGTGCTCAGCGACGAGGAATTCGCCGCGGCCAAGGCTAAACTGTTGGCCGGCGGCTGAGGCGGCCGAGTTCTGGTAACTGAAACACCGAAGGCCATGAATTCTGGACAGGCAGGCCCCACCGCGGTGTTTGCGTCGCCATGCTCTACCGGGGTAGAGGCCGCCTGACAGCGGAATTACTTCCTGTCTGGGTTTGGTCTGTCCCAGATAACGACAGTGTAACAGGAGACCATCATCGAAGCTCAGATTTTCGAAGGCGATATCCTTCCTGCTGCGATTGGAGTCGCGGTCAACGCGTTTGCCATTATCGCCGTCATCGTCGTCCTGTTTTCGAAGCAGGGAGCGGCTAACGGCATCACCTTCCTGGTCGGCTGGATCGGCGGGCTGGCGTTCGTCGTGGCCCTGGTGCACACAATATTGAAGACCGGAACTTCGATGATGTCGGGAAATCCGTCGTTGGATATCATCCAATCTCTATTGGGTGTCCTCCTGGGGCTGTTGTTCCTGGGAATGGGGTTCGCCCAGTGGCGAAAGAGACCGAAGGGGGGCGTCGACGAGCCGTTGCCGAAATGGCTCGTGGAGGCGGACGCCAAGGTCATCGAGGGTGACGTGATTACGCCCAACCGCTCCGCCAGCCTCGCTTTCGCGCTCGCAGCCCTCAATCCCAAGGCGATCGCGTTGGTGCTGGCGACGTCGATTGTCGTCCTCAAGTCGTCCGCGACGTTTTTTGACACGGTCCTCGATTTCACGGGCTTCATCGCGATTGCTAGCCTCGCTGTCGCGGTGCCGGTGATCTATCGTGTCATCGGCGGCGATGGCGCCGAAGCTCGGCTGCTACAATGGAAGGCGTGGCTAATCAGCCACCGCGCTGTGGTGATGGCAGGCGTGCTATTCCTGCTCGGCGCGATGTTTCTTCTGAAAGGACTTGCCGGCCTTCGCCCGTGAGTCCGTCGACATTGCGCAGAGGTGGCTGCAAACGTCCTGCCCGGGAATACGCAAATGGACTTTCAGCAAGTCATCTCATACATTGTCTCTCATTTTGGCACATGGACCGCTGGTGATTTAACAATTGTCGATCTGATCGCGGCGACCACGGCAGCATTCAACGGTGCATTGCTGGCTCGCCGGCCAGACCACTATCGCCATTGGACGTCGGTCGGCATTGTCCTCATGGCGATTCTCGCCGGCATCGGCGGCGGCGTCGTGCGCGATATTCTGCTCAACCAGATTCCGGCTGCCCTCACCAACCCATGGTACCTTATCCTGGCTTGCCTGGCCGGTAGTCTTGGTATTTACGTGGCCTTTGGTCCCAGCCAGCGCTTCCGCGACGGAGCCTTTCAGTTCATGCTGGCTTTCGCGCTGCCGTGGTACGCCATTGTCGGCGCCCAGAAGGCGCTCAACGCGCAGCTGCCGCTCCTCGCGTGCATCCTGATAGGTGTCGTAGGGCCGACCTTTGGCCGCTACTTCGTCGACATGACCGCGTTGCTGCCGCCGAAGCATTTCGTGCGCGGTGAGTGGTTCGTCGGAACCGCCGTTCTCACCTCTGTCGTGTATCTCGTGGTCGCGATTGCAGGCATGCCTTTTTACGCGTCGGTAGCTGTCGCATTCATCGTGGGCTTCGCTTTTCGTTTGACAGCCCTCTGGCGGCTGTGGGAGGAACCAGAGCCGTGGGAGCCTGCAGAACTGAAGGCCGGTGAAGCGACGCGCACGTCCTTGCCTGAAGGACTTCAGCGAGAGTTTCGCAAAGAGGGCGAGAAGTAGTCGTGGAGTCTTGGAAGCCAGGTATGGCTGGAAGGGCGCGCTATCGTCGGCCGTTCCGTCTCATGCCCTTTCCAAGCAGCTTGAGGGGAGAGTCATCACTATGTCTGTTGGAACCATGAGCGCTAAGCCTAACGCACCGTCGGCCGCCGTAGCGTCCGCGGCGCCGGCGCGGGAGAAGCTAGTACTCGCGACACTCATCATCATCGCTGCCGTCGCCAACCTACCCCTGGCGATGGCCAACGTCGCTCTCCCCTCCATCGGCGCATCCTTCGACGCCTCCCAAACCCAGCTGAATCTCGTCGCCGTATCCTACTCCCTCGGCCTTGCCTGCTCGGTCCTCTGGCTCGGCGCCCTCGGCGACCGCTACGGCCGCAAGCAGATCGCCATTCTTGGCGTCGTGCTGGCTATGCCCGCGGCCGTCATCTCTGCCCTTGCTCCCCAGATTGGGGTCTTGATCTTCGGCCGTCTCTTCGGTGGGTTTGCCGCCGGCATGGCGTACCCGACAACGCTGGCCCTCATCACCGCCCTGTGGGCGCCTGGGCCGTCTCGCACGCGCGCCATCGCCCTCTGGGCCGCCATCGGTGGCGCAATCAGCGCGAGCGGGCCGCTCCTGTCGGGCTTGCTGCTGACGGTGTTCCCCTGGAGTGCCGTCTTCCTCGTGGTGCTGCCTGTGGCCGTGGTGGCGCTCGTCCTGGCGGTGCTCTACCTCCCCTCGCACGTCAACGAGGAAACCGCGCCGGTCGACAACTTAGGCGGCATCCTGTCGCTCGTGCTGGTGGGATCGCTTGTGCTCGGTATCAACTTCCTGCCCGTGGCCAGTATGCAAACGCTGGCGTTGGGCTTGCTGGTCATCGCCGCGGTTGCCGCCGTGTTCTTCGTCTGGCGGCAGCGGCGCGCCAAGAACCCGCTGTATGACCTTCAGGTTGCGGCGCGCCCCACTTTCTGGGTCGCGGCCGTTGCGGGCATCGTCGTGTTCGGATCGCTCATGGGGGCAATGTTCATCGGCCAGCAGTTTCTACAGGACGTGCTTGGCTACTCGACGGTGAACGCTGGCTTCGCTATTCTACCAGCGGCGATCTTCATGATCCTGGTCGCGCCGCGCTCGGCCAAGCTGGTCGAGACCCGAGGGGCGCGTTTCACCCTGCTCTTTGGGTACATATTCGTGATGCTCGGCTTCCTGACCATGCTCCTGCTGTGGAAAGAAAACATCTCGTACTTGCCGGTCGCACTTGGCTACGCGTTCGTCGGGATTGGCGTCGGCTTGGCGGGAACACCCGCTTCACGCTCGTTGACCTCGTCGGTGCCTGTGAAGCGAGCGGGTATGGCGTCGGGAACGGCAGACCTCCAGCGCGACCTCGGCGGCGCCATCATGCAGTCGCTGTTCGGGGCATTTCTGGCGGCGGGGTATGCGTCGGCGATGGCCGCGTCGCTGGCGAGCGACCCGAATGCGAGCCAGGTTTCGAGCAGTGTGACGAACAGCCTGGAGATGTCGTACGCCGGGGCGCAGGCGATGGCAGCCCAATACCCGCAGTACGCGAGCCAGATCACGGCGGCGGCGAAGGCGTCGTTCCTGGCGGGAGATCAGTACGCGTACATGGCGGGAATCATTGCGGTGCTGGTGGGAGCGGCGATTGTCTGGCGGTTCTTCCCGAAGCTAGAGTTGGAGCGCAAGCTAGAGGAGAGCTATCACGCCGAGGATCAAGCGGAGCAGACTACGGAATCGGGCTCGGCGCAGCGCTAGACTACGCCGTGCATTGCGAGTTAGACAGGTATGCGAGAGGAGCATGAGTTGAGCGTTGACAGTGAACTGGCGAGCCCCGAGGTATCGGCCGAAAGCGAGAATCCACTGGCGAAGTTGACCCTCGGCCAGGTGATTGTGATCGCCGTGGTCGTTGGGTTGTTCGCCGTCGTCTTTCTCGTTGTCTACACGCAACTGAACAAACTCATCTGGAACAACGGCTTCGTCACGGCCAACCGCTGGATGATTCCGATCGGCGCCGTGTTCTTCTCACTACTGGTCGGGCTTACCGAGAAGTACATGCACGCGCCAACCGTCATTCACGGTGGCAGCGTCGAGGCTCTGCAAGAAGGCGACTTCACGGGCTACAAGAGGTTTTGGGCTACCCTGCTGTCCTCCTTCTTTTCGCTCTTCTCCGGCGCCAGCGTTGGCCCCGAGGGTCCGATTGGCTTTCTGGCTATCGACGTCGCGGAGTGGATCGGTGCCAGGCTCAAGCTGGGCAAGGACGACTTGCTCGCCGCAAGCCTGGCCGGCATGAGTTCCGCCTACAACGGCATCGTCGGCAACCCCATCTTCGCAACACTCTTCGCCACCGAATCGATGGCTGGGCGCGGGGGCTTTCGTCTCCTGGCGTCGAACCTTGCGGCCGGAGCTATCGGCTTCTTGCTCTTCACGCTCCTCAAAGTGCCGCCATTTGCCGGCTTTCTGGATGTGGGCGAGCCACCGACTCTGACTCTGGGCGACGCTGTGTGGGCGGTTGGTCTGGGCGTTCTTGGCGCTATTTTGGCGGCCTATATCGGTATCGCATTCCAGGTTTTTGGGAAGCTTATGGGCCGGTTCGGCGATAGAGTTATAGAGCGTGCGCTCGTCGCCGGCGTCATCATCGGTATCGTATGTTACTTCATTCCGGCCCTGATGTTTTCCGGCGAGTCCTCAATCCATGGCATCATGGCCAATCCAGCCCAGTTCGGGATCGGGATGCTGTTGCTCATGGCGCTTCTCAAGCCTTTGCTTCTGGCCTTGTCGTTCAAGAGCGGCTATCTGGGCGGCCCTATCTTTCCGGCGCTCTTCACCGCCGTCATGGTCGCTTTGGCGATCAGCCTCCTTGTTCCAGGTGTGCCGCTTTCCCTTTTGGTGACATGCCTGGAGGTCGGGGTGGTCACCCTGATTCTAAGGGCGCCGCTAACGAGCATCCTGCTAGTTGGCGTCATATCGCGCGTAGGACCAGACTTGCTGGGCCTCATCACATTGGCTGCCGTGACGGCGCTCATCATGGGACAGGTCTTCCAGAACGTGCGTTCGCGCCGCGCGGCGCAAAAGGCGGCGTAGCGCGATTCTGTGGGCCGTAGAGGAGGTTGTATGTCGGCGTCACGCCTCAGCACAACGCGGGGCTATCGGACCAGCAGGCGCAGGGATAAGGTTCAAAGAAAAATCCTGGCGCTTGTGGCGCTGCTGGCCGTCTGCCTTGTCCTTCTCGCCCGCCTCGGCGAGCGCGATGGGCCGCGATGGTATTGGCAAGAGAACTCAGAACGCCCATCCGGGGCAGGCGCGCTCTGAGGACGATCGAGCTGACCGCTGCGCGGCCGTGCTGACACGGCGGAGCGCTGTGCCCCGCGCAGTCGGGCTGCGATGCAGTGAGCGCGGAACCTGGACACGAAAGTGACGGTGGCAAATCATGAATCGGAATCTGATTCGCGCTATTCAGATTTTCGGCGTTCTCGTATTGACGTTTGTGGCATCGGCCTGTACATCCTCGTCTCCGCCGGCTGCGGCGCCTGCGCCTACGGCAAGCAACTCAATTACGGGGATTGTGTGGCAGTGGACGAGTCTGACGAATCAAACGACTAAGCAGACGACGACCGTACCGAAGCCAGAGAACTATACCATCGTCTTCAATGCCGATGGAACACTGACGGGCAAGGCCGACTGCAATACCTTCACCGGCACGTACTCGCAGACAAACGGCTTTTCGATAAAGCTAGGCGCCACCACGCTGGCGGCGTGCCCAGAAGGGTCCCTCGCTTCGCAGTACCTGACGTTGTTGAGCAGCGTCGCGGCGGGTGGCCCGGATGGCCTGGGCGGGCTGGCGCTCGAGACGGCCGGCGGTGAGCAGCGGATGATGTTCAAGAACGGCGGCCCCGCGCCGAAGTGATTCGGGGGACAGACTATATCCATCACCACAGCACGGAGGTAAGCTATGTTCCCGATCCTCTTGATCCTCGTTGGTCTCGCGGTCCTCATCTTTGGCAGGCGGCTAGCCGTGTTAGGAGCGGCGGTCGGCGGACTGGTAGGTCTTGCGATCCTGCACCTATTCCCCGGCATCTCTGACTTCTGGGTTCAGCTAGGCATCGTTGCCGGACTGGCTATCGTGGGATTCGTGTTCGGGGGCTTCGCCAGGGGCATCGTGGACGTTGTGATCCTGGTATTGAGCGCGCTCGCCGGCGCCGCGATCGTGCTCAGTGTCCTCGATCTCTTTAACTCCAACTTTGGAGTGATGGACTGGGTGCTCGCCGTCGTGGGCGCCGTCGTCGCCGTCTTCGTGATCCGAAGGTTCAGGCGCGGCCGGCGGGACTGGGGATTGATTATCCTGGCCGGCCTGGTCGGCGCGCTACTTGTCACGCGCGGCCTCGTCCTGCTGCTCCCGTCCCTGCAAGGCCCACTCTCCACGCTGATCGCGATCGTGTTGGTGGCGGGCGGCATCGGCTACCAGGGTGGGCAATTCGACAGGTTCCTCAAGAAGGCTCCGGGGGCGGCCGCGCCAACGAGCACTCCTCCGCCGCAGAATACAGACGGCCCCACTCAGCCGCCGAGCGGTCAGTGAGGCGTCGCACACAGTAGGCTGGTCAGGTGTCATGGGACTTGCCACTGGATGTGAGAATATCGGTGCGTGAAGCTGGGGCGCTACAGAACTCGCTCGTAGCCTAACCAGCAAGGAGAACGGAAGTGATTGACCAACGTAACATATTTATTCTCGCCGGTTACCTGGCACACGATCCCGCCGAGGCGGATTTCGATGAACTGTCTCAGCTCGTCGAGGACGGCAAGCTCTCAATCGAGGGCATGGTCTTCGTCCAGAAGGATCTGAGCGGCCAGGTCAAGGTCAGCCGGATCGGCCCCGACTTTCTGGGTACTCTGAATCAGGGCCTTGGCTCGAAGCTTGTGCCTGGCATGGCGGCCATCGCTGTCATCGTCGGCGAGCGGCATCGATCTGAGGCCATCCAGGCTCTGAAGGGAGCGCTCGCCAAGTCGGTCGCCGTCATCGATGCAAAGGGCGTGCGGGATGCCATCGTCGAGGCGGTGCAGAAGTTCGTTCCCGACCGCACCGTGCTGCCCATCCCGGATCGCAATTTCGGCGGCGTGGCGGGACGGACCCTTGACCAATCCGTCCCCGACTGGACGATGATTCCGGGGCCAAAGGCGCCGGACGGCGCGCCCAACGTTCTGATCGTCCTCATCGACGACGCCGGTTTTGGGCAGCCGGATACGTTTGGCGGCGCGATCAAGACCGACAATTTCACGCGCGTCCAGCAAATGGGGCTGACCTACAACGCTTTCCACGTTGTGGCCTTGTGCTCGCCGACGCGTGCGGCGCTGCTCACAGGTCGAAACCAGCACCGCGTGGGCTTTGGCTCCATCGCCGAGTACCCCGGCCCGTTCCCTGGCTATACCAGCGCGAAGCCCCGGAGCTGCGCGGCTCTGCCGCATATCCTGCGCGAGAACGGCTATGTGACCGGCGGCTTCGGCAAGTGGCACATGACGCCGGATAATGTCCAGGGGGCGGCAGGCCCATTTGACCGCTGGCCCATGTCGTGGGGATTCGACCACTATTGGGGCTTCCTGAGTGGTGCTGCTGGTCAGTACGACCCGATCATTACCCAGGACAATGCGACGCTGGGCATTCCAGAGGGCAAGGACGGGGAGCACTATTACTTCCCCGATGACCTCACAGACAAGGCGGTTGAGTGGCTGCACGCGGTCCGCGCGCAGGACGCGCACAAGCCCTGGATGATGTACTACTCGACGGGCTGCGCCCACGCGCCGCACCACGTCGCCAAGGAGTGGGCCGACAAGTACAAGGGTAAGTTCGACCAGGGTTGGGACAAGTACCGCGAGGAGACGTTCGCACGCCAGAAGCAGCTCGGCATCATTCCCCAGGACGCTGAGCTGACGCCGCGCCCAGACTTGTTCCCGGCCTGGGACTCGCTCAATGACGCCGAGAAGAAGCTGTATACTCGCCAGATGGAGGTTTACGCCGGCTTCCAGGAGAATGCTGACTGGAACGTTGGCAGACTACTAGATGCCATCGATGAGCTGGGCGACCTGGACAACACGCTCATTTTCTACATCTGGGGTGACAACGGCGCCAGCATGGAGGGCACGACGACGGGCTCGTTCAACGAGATGACGTTCCTCAACGGAGTCGTCCTTGACGCTGAGCATCAGCTCGCGCTGATCGAGCAGTATGGCGGGATCGACGCCCTCGGTGGTGACCATACGGCACCCCACGTCGCAGCCGCCTGGGCCTGGGCCGGCAATACCCCGTTCCAGTGGGGCAAGCAGATGGCAAGCCACCTGGGCGGGACGCGCGACCCGATGGTTGTCGCCTGGCCCAAGCGGATCAGCCCGGACAAGACCGTCCGTTCCCAGTTCACGCACGTCATTGACGTTGCGCCCACTGTGTTGGAGGTTGTTGGCCTGCCGGAGCCGAAGCTGGTCGACGGTATCGAGCAGGAGCCGCTGGATGGAACGAGCTTCGCATACACGTTCGACGAGGCGAAGGCTCCCGAACGGCACACAGTGCAGTATTTCGAGGTGCTCGGTTCGCGAGCCATCTACAAGGATGGCTGGTGGGCCTGCGCCCGGCTCGATAAGATACCCTGGGACATGTCGCCGCAAACCATGCGGCGCTTTGCGCCGGGTGTCTACGACCCTGAGAAAGACGTCTGGGAGCTGTATTACCTGCCAGATGACTTCTCTCAGGCCCGGAACCTGGCGGCTCAACACCCCGACAAGCTCGCGGAGCTGAAGGAGGTGTTCTGGCAAGAGGCTGAGCGTAACCGCGCGCTGCCACTGCTGGCCGGGTTCTCCATCTTCTTCGGTATCTTGCCGCCGCTTCCCACGATCACGCGCTTCGAATTCCGGGGGGACGTCCAGAACGTGCAGCGCGGCATGGCGCCGCGCATCCTGGGCCGCTCGTACGCAATCGAAGGCGAGCTAAGCGTGCCGGAAACCGGCGCTGAAGGCGTCATCGTCGCCAACGCCGACTTCATCGGCGGCTTCGGCCTCTGGGTCGACGAACAGCGTTTGCTGCATCACACCTACTCGTTCCTGGGAGTCGAGACCTACCGGCAGGTGTCCACCGAGCCAATCCCGACGGGAGACGTGACGGTCAAGATGCTCTTCGAAGCCGACGCGCCCGGCCCCGGCGTCGGCGGCAAGGTCACCCTGTGGGCGAACGACAAGCAGATCGGTGAAGGCCGGCTTGACAAGACAGTTCCCGTGGCGTTCTCTTCATATTCAGGTTTGGACATCGGCCGCGACAATGGTCTGGTCGTGGACCTGGCGTACGAGGCCAAAGCGCCCTACGCGTTCACCGGCACCGTCAAGAAGGTCACTTTCGACCTCCAGCCCGCGAGCGCAGAGGTGCAGCACGCCTTGCACGAGCATGCGATGGTGCAGGCCGTCGCGGCTGGTGTGGCCGCGTAGCTCTGGCTTCGCATTCAAGGTAATCGGGCGCTCCGCTCTGCGGGGCGGGGCGCCTTGGTAGCACTCAACGTCCTTTGGAAGGAGGACGACTCATGGCAGCGACAACGGCTGGAGTACAACGTCGTGGCCGTCCATGGTGGATCACACTCATAATGGGCATTGCCGCGGTCGTTTTCGGAGGTCTGCTACTTTTTGGCGAGTTCAGCGTCCAGGCGCGCATCTATGACCTGCTCGTGACGCTGCTCGGCATTTGGTGGCTGGTCGACGGAATCGTCACGATCGTCCACTTGTTTACGGACCGCACTCGGTGGGGCTGGAACCTGTTCATCGGCATTGTCAGCATCATCGCCGGCCTGTGGATCCTGGTTTACCCAATCACGGCCGCGGTGGCTTTGCCACGCATTTTCGTGTTCGTATTCGGTATCTACGCCCTCATCGAAGGCATCGTATTGCTGATTATGGCCTTTCGTGGGGCCGGCTGGGGAGCAGGTATCCTGGGCGTGATCGCCCTGATTCTGGGCATTGTGCTGGTCGCGAATTGGGCTTCACCGGGCATGGGGCTAGCGTTCCTCTGGGCCCTGGCCTTTATTATGTTTGTCGGCGGTTTCTTCCTGATCTGGCTCGCCTTCCGTGACCGGCGGCCGGTCACTGTCTAGTGGATAAGGCGCTCCGCCCCAGCGGAGCGGAGCGCCTTTCAGATAATCTCGCACTAAGAAGGAGAATGTATCATGGCTACAGCCGCTGCACCGGCTGGGACGGCTTTAGGGGCCTCCCGGCGCCCATGGTGGATGACTCTCATCATGGGGATCGCGTCCGTCATCTTTGGCGGACTACTACTCTTCGGCTCGTTCACGACGCAGGTACGCACGTACGAGCTGTTGATTCAGCTGTTGGGCATCTGGTGGGTGGTCGACGGCATTGTCGACATCGTCCACATCTTCCATGACCGCACGCGGTGGGGCTGGAACCTCTTCATCGGCATCATCAGCATCATCGCGGGCACCTGGATCCTGTTCTACCCTGTCTACGCCGGCGTTGCCTTGCCGAAGATCTTCGTGCTCATGCTGGGCATCTACGGCCTTGTCGAGGGTATCGTTCTTCTCCTCGTCGCCTTCCGTGGCGGCGGGTGGGGCGCGGGCATCCTGGGCATCATCGCTCTGATCCTGGGCATCGTCCTGATTGCGAACTGGTCGAACCCGGGCTGGGGCCTGTCGCTGATCTGGGTCGGCGCGCTGTTTGCTTTCATCGGTGGCTTCGTGATGATCTGGCGATCGTTCGTTGACCGACGAATCGAGAGAGTCTGAGAGCGAGTCAGCCACATCGAACGGCTGAACCCGCGCCGGAGCGCAGAGTTGCGCTTCGGTAGATAGGTCTGGTGAATCTAAGCACCGGGTCTGGCTGCCATGGATACGTGGTCGCCAGGCCCGGCTCAGGTATAGGGCCATGGCAAACGGACTAATGCTAACGCGTGAGAGCGACGACACGATTGTTGTGAGCCTCACGGATATCACTCAGTTGTTCGTAGCGCCCGATAGCAATCCCTTCGCGCTGACCGAGGTTGAGGTGCTAGGCGACAGCGGTCTGGCGCGCGTCATTCAGCGCATGCTCGCCTGGCGGGTACGCAGCCGCGGCATTTCGCACCTCACTGTTCTCCTGCCGCCTGACCGGATCGAGCCTGGCATGGAGACGCAGGTGGCCGAGGCCATCAAGCGCTACGGCGAGGCGAAGATCGAGGACAACCGCCTGCAGATTCGCAGCGTGCTCATCCAGGGTTTTACCCAGCTCATTACGGTCATCATTCTCGTCGCCATACTCGTTCTGATCGCGCTCTGGCTGTTGAGTGCAGGCAAGATTTCCACCACCTCGGCGAGCGGGATTCTGGTCGGTGTCTTTATTTGCGTGTTCTTTTGGGTCACCGTCTGGGACCCGGTCGAGTCGCTGGCCTTTGACTGGATTCCCGCGTGGCGCGAGAATCGCGTGCTGAGGCGAATCATGGCGATGCGCGTGGTCCTGAAGCCGTTGGATGAGGCCGCGAAGAGCTAGAGGGACGGGAGACCGAGTGTCAGAGAGAACTGATGCGCCCATTCGGGCGGGCGATGCGGTACCTGGGTTTCACCTTCTCGCCAAGCCCACCGGCGCGACCTGCAATCTGGACTGCGAGTACTGCTTCTTCCTGTCCAAGGAGATGCTTTACCCCGGCAGCCGTTTCCGCATGGCGGACGAGCTTCTCGAAGCCTACATCCGCCAACTCATCGAGGCCCACAGTATTCCTGAGGTCGTCGTTGCCTGGCAGGGCGGCGAGCCGACCCTCATGGGACTAGACTTCTTCCGCCGCTCCATTACCTATCAAGAGAAGTACCGCCGCCCCGGCACGACGATCCTCAACACCATCCAGACAAATGGCACGCTCATCGACGACGAGTGGGCCGCCTTCTTCAAGCAGAATAGCTTCCTGGTGGGCATTTCCATTGATGGGCCGCGTGAGATGCACGACCGCTACCGCGTGGACAAGGGCGGCCAACCCACCTTTGACAAGGTCATGCGCGGGCTGGCGGCTCTCCGACGGTATGGTGTCGAGTACAACATCCTGACGACCCTGCATGCCGCGAACGCCGGCCGCGGGCGCGAGGTCTATCGCTTCTTGCGCGACGAATGCGGGGCGCGCTTCATTCAGTTCATCCCCATCATCGAGCGCGTGCCAGACGACATGATCGTGCCCCTGGCACAGATTGGTGTTCGCGCCGTTCCCGCGCCACATTCGTCATGGCGAGACCGCCCGCTGTACACACAGCAGGGGCATCACGTCACCGACCGGTCCATCCAACCGGGGCAGTACGGCCAGTTCCTCATCGACGTTTTTGAGGAGTGGGTGCGGCGGGACGTGGGAACGGTCTACGTGCAGATGTTCGACGTTGCGCTGGCTAACTGGGTAGGGGAGCCGCCGACTCTATGCATTCACTCTGAGACGTGTGGTCTGGCGCTGGCGATGGAGCACAACGGCGACCTATACTCGTGCGACCACTTCGTTGAGCCGGCGTATCGTCTCGGCAACATCACCGAAACGCCGATGGCCGACCTGGTCGCCTCGCCGCAGCAGCGGGCGTTCGGCCTGGCCAAGCGCGACACACTGCCCGCCTACTGCCGCGATTGCGATGTACGCTTCGCGTGCCACGGCGGCTGTCCCAAGGACCGCTTCATCACGACGCCGAAGGGTGAGCCGGGGTTGAATTACCTGTGCGCGGGCTACAAGGCTTTCTTCCATCACGTGGACCGCCCGATGCGCGTCATGGCTGAGCTATTGCGGCGCGGGCGAGCGCCGGCGGAGATCATGCAGATGTATGCCGCCGAAGATCGTCAGCGCCAGGCCATGTATGCGACGGTGGGGCGCAACGACCCTTGCCCGTGCGGAAGCGGCAAGAAGTTCAAGCACTGCCACGGGCGGTGAGGTAGAACTGCTCTAGTGGCTCACTTCTCGGCCAGGACGATGACCGAGTCGGCAGGCGCAAATGTGACCAGCGCCGATTTGTCCGGGTTTACCACCACACCGTAGGCGCGCTGCGGGTTGCTCTCGAACGCCTGGATGCGGTAGCCGAGCGCGACCTCGCCACGCCCGCGCGCCGCTTCGACCACTGTGTAGAACGTCACGGATGCGCCGGGCTTGACGTAATCCCCGGCTGGCTTGAGGTAAATCTCCACGCCTTCCGGATCTAGCAGGTCGGCGAAGAGTTTGCTCAGAGCTCGGTTTTCTGAGATCTGAGCCAGCATCAGGCTGACCAGGCGGTCGCTGACGATGAAGTCATTCGCCCGCGCGCTCTCGGCTAGATTGCGGTTGCGCACGTCCATCATTTCGGATACCAGCGTGAACTCGTGCCCGTGCTCATCGCCGATTCGGCGCAGATGGAGCAGGGTGAGAAGCGTGAGGGCATCCGCTCGCTGATTCTCCAGGACGTCCGAATAGCAGAGAACGACCACGTGATCGTAGGTGTAGACCTCGAGGCCGTCAAGAACGGCTCGGCTGGTTGTATCCGCCACCCGGTATGATATCGTGAGGTTCCGCATTTCCTGCCCAAGCGCGGCGATCGCCGTCTCTGACGCCTCATACAACGCCACGACAGTCAGCGTCGACCCTGGCGCGGCATACGCGTCCATCTGGCGGACGATGTTGGGGGCGCGCCAGTTCCAACCCAGGATCAGGGTGCGCTCCGGCGCGCGTTGGGTGGGCCGGCCGATAGCGATGGCTTCCCGCTGGATGGGCAGCTCGGCCAACCCGGAGAGCCGTACGGTGTCGTCATCCTCAGATATGGCGATAATCTTGTCGCCGGGCCTGATGACTGTATCCATTGCAGGCTTGAGCACTGAGTCGCCTTCGCGCGTAGTCAGGCCAATCACGGCGGAGTCTTCGTAGGCGAGTAGCGCCTCGCCGAATGTCTTGCCGACGAGCGCGGGTTCTTCCTGGAAGTAGATTTCGTCTCCCTCGAAGTCCATAAGCTCGGTGTATACCGTCGAGAGGCCGGCCTGGCGGCATGTCTGAGCCATGATGCGCGCGACCACGTCGGCGCTAAGAATTAGCTCTACTTCGTCCCCCCCCACGAGTCGCGCGATCTCGGCGTTGTTCTCGTTGCGCAGGGCAGCGACAATCAAGTAGGGTTCGGGCCGACGGTCCGTCGCCTTGGTGAGCGCCAAAATCGCTTTGATCGTGGCGGCATCGGGGTACTGCGCATCCTGGCCCGGCAAGATGACGATCGATTTTGACGTCTGCGGGCTGACTAGCGCCAGGTCGGCCGGCTCCGTTGGGCTGCCGCGTCGGCAGACAATCCGTGTATGCTCGGCCTTCTTGAGCCGAAGTCGAATCTCATCCTCCATATCAACCTGGTCCTGCTCGCCCAGGACGGCGATAGTGCTGCGCCGCTGGTTCTCGTTCGCGATAACCAGCTCCGAAATGATGAGGAAGATATCCTCGGACCAGCCGAGAATGACTGTGTGGTTGTTCTCCACGATGGGCGAATGGCCACGTCGAAGCTTCTCGATGCGGTCCTGAATCGTGGCGCTCGCGAGACCGATCAAGATGCTGACGATGGCGAGGCTGGCGATAGTGACCACCAGCATGATGATGAGGAATTGCCACGGGCTATCGAAGTTCCCAGGCGGATTGGGGACGAGAGCCTGGAACAAGATGTTCCAGGCGACCTCTCGGACGCCGAGGCCGGCCTCCTCCGATACGCCGCCGGTCAGCAGGTCGACCGCGATGGCCAGGACGATCAGCAGGACGGTTGCCAGGGCAAGCCAGGCGATCAGGGCAGCGGGGCCGTGGGATAGAGTGTTGTCGAAAGCGTACCGTAGTCGTTGGCGCCAGCCTGCTTTGTGTTTCATAGGGGGTCCGCCTGAAATCTCTTGAACGGGCTTTGCCCGCAATCCTAACGGATGACTCCCCGCCCGTCAAGTCCATGAGTGGATTAGACGGGCGGGGAGCGTTTCTAGCGAACGGGGAATGTCTCGCCGCGGTATGGGCGACTTATTGGGTTCGCAACACCATCATCCCGTTGCTGTCGGCGTACATCAGGTTCAGGTCGGTTCCCGTGAGCGTATAACTGCCCACCCTCGTCAGCGACGCCAGGAACTGCTGGTCAAGCGAGTCGGGACCGCACGCTGCCGTCGTCGACGGGCCTAGGGTTATCTTCAGCGCGTTGCCTTGCGTCGTGTAGCTGCCGAAGACGCTGTTGCAGTCGGCCTTGATGTTGACCGTGCCATCGGCGTTGAACAGCAGTGTGTAGTTCTGAGGCGCTGGAATAGCCGTTTGGGACGGCGGATTCGCCGTGACGTCATAGATCCAGCCCCAGGTCGGCCCAACGAACGGAGCCTGGCTCGTTGCGGGCGTCGTTGGCGTCGGGCTTGCCAGCGGGATGGCGGTCGCGGTGGCTTGCGGCGTCGCGGTCGGTTGTGGCGTCCCGGTGGGCTGCGTGGTCGCGGTGGGCTGCGGAGTGCCTGGGATCGTGCCAGCGCAACCGCCGCCTGTCACGGCATCCGGCTCTGGGAGATAGGTTTGGGCTGCGGCGCCATGGATCCAGACGTTGGACGTGTAGCCCGCGCCCTGGACTGCGACGCGGAAGGCGTACTTGTTGGCTGTGTTCATCGCCGCCGACACATCCACATCGTTGAACAGCCAGACGGGATAGGTGACGCCGTTCTCCGTGATCACCGTTCTCGTGCCGGGGTTGACGGCGTCGGTCGTCAGGGCGTCATTGTTGAGGCCCTTGAGCAAGAACACGTTGTTGTTGTAGTTTACGCTCACCGAGCGATTGGAGCCTTGCTCGAAGAGCGCGACTCGCACGTTGGCGAGGGGGGCGGTCGTGACCGACGCCTGATTCCCGTTCCGATCATGGGGGAATACGATCTGGATCTGGCCGACCACGTTGGCCGGCGTCCCCCCCGTCGTCGTCGGCTGCGGCGGGTTGGGCAGGTAGGTAAGTGCGTTGGCCGCGTGGATCCACACGTTGGAGATCGTTTGCGCTCCATCAACCTGCACGTACATGTAAATCTTGTTGTTCGGGTTCGTGGCTGCCGAGACGTTGACGTCGTTGAAGTCCCACACCGGGTAGTAGTAGGGATTGGCGCCACCGACCTGCACGAAACGGCGCGTGCCGATTGCGATCGGCACTGCGGGATCATTGTTGACCGCGACCCAGAGGCGGACCGTGGAATTGAACGTGCAGGGAACGCTCGTCGTCGTGCCGGGCAGGAAGATGTTGGCGGTAATGTTGGCGACGGGCGCGGCCGTCACGGCCGCCAACTGCCCGGTCGTGGTGTGCGGCCAGACGATCTGGATCTTCGCCTCCAGAACCTGGGCCTGATCGGCTGGGGCAGCGGCAGCTTGCCCAAAACCTGCGGCTGTCACAAGCATAAGGAGAACTGCTGTGACGAGTACAGCTAGAACACGTCGCATAGAGGGGGGTCCTTTCTAACCTGATGGTGCTCCGCGACGTTGCGGAGGGCAGCATATGCGTTGCCAGCATATCATACTCGCTCCACCATCGCTAGTACCTCAAGGGTGTAGAAAAGGTCGAATTCATCTCACGCGCGGGTGTGGCCGGCAGCGCAACCGAACCGAGGCTACGCCGAGCGCTGCCGCCGCCGCCCAAACCTCATCGTTCCGTCGTTCACCGTGCCGAATCGCATCGTCAGGAGGTCGAGCACGTAGTTCTGGTACAGCTTCCAGGGGCGCCTGGATCCCTGGTGGGGCAGCCGGTCGGCCGCGCGCATGACATAGCCAGAGGTGAAGTCCAGCAGCGGCTCCTGGCTGATGGATGCGTCTTGCGGGCGGGGCGTGCACTGGGCATACCCGTGCTGGTCCATGTAGTTCAGCAGGCGGCAGATGTAGGCCGAGGTGAGCTCACACTTGAGTGTCCACGACGCGTTGGTATAGCCGACAGCCGAGGCGAGGTTCGGGATGTCGCTATACATCATTCCCTTGTACACCAGTTCCTTGGAGAGGTCGACAGGAGTGTTGTCCACGGCAAGCTGCACCCCGCTCATGAGCTTCATCTGCAAGCCCGTCGCCGTGACGACCACGTCGGCCTCCAAATGCTGGCCGGAGGATAGCCGAATTCCCGTCTCGGTGAAGGTGTCGATCTGGTCGGTCACAACCGAGACCTTGCCGGATCTGATAGCTGCGAAGAGATCACCGTCCGGCGCCAGGCACATGCGTTGATCCCAGGGCTTGTAGCCGGGTGTGAAGTGCGTGGCGACGTCGTAGTCGGGGCCAAGCTGCGCTTGCGCCATGCGCTGAATGTTCTGCTTCGTTGCCTCTGGCGTCCAGCGCGCCACGGTGTAGAAGTACATCGAGAGCAGTACGGACTCCCATCGCGTGAGCCAGTAAGCCGCGTTAGCAGGCAAGTGGCGATACAACCAGCCCGCGATCGGATCCTGGGACGGCCTGGCGACGACATAGGACGGGGAGCGTTGCAGCATTGTCACATGCGCGGCCTTTTCGGCCATGGCCGGCACAAGGGTGACCGCAGTTGCCCCGCTGCCGATGACGATGACCTGCTTGTGGGCGTAGTCAAGGTCTTCCGGCCACGCCTGGGGATGCACGATGCGGCCCTTGTAGCGTTCGACGCCTGCCCAATCCGGGGTGTAGCCGCTGGCGTAGTCGTAGTAGCCGGTGCACATGTAGAGGAAGCTGCACGTGAAGGTTACGATGGTCTTCGCTTCCCCGACCTCGACCTCGACAGTCCACCTCGAGTCGGCGGAAGACCAGGCCGCGCGGCGGAGCCGATGTTGGAACCGGATTTTCTGGTCAACCCCATACTGAGTCGCCGTCTCGCGGATGTACCGCAGAATAGACGGGCCATCCGCGATCGCTCGCGGGCTCATCCAGGGGCGAAACGTGTAGCCGAGGGTGTACATGTCAGAGTCGGAGCGGACGCCAGGATAGCGGAACAGGTCCCAGGTTCCCCCAATCGCATTGCGGCTTTCGAGGATGGTGTAGCTCTTCGTGGGGCAGCGCGTTTGCAGGTAATAGCCGGCCGCGATTCCCGACAGGCCCGCTCCTACGACCAGCACATCGTAGTGTTCGGCCATAACTTCACCTCCTGAACAAACATCCCACCACAGGATCAAGAAACGTTACATAACAGTGAAAACTGCGTGCAGCGGGGCCGGCGCGCCGAGCGCCTCGCCGCGCTGCCCCGGCGAGCAGCCGCCGACGAGGACGCGAAATCGTCCAGGCTCGATCTCTCGCCGGCCGGCGTCGTCTACGAGCATCATCATTCGCGGCGTCACGGTCACGGAGACGGTCTGACTGGCGCCCGGGGCCAGGCGCACGCGCTCGAAGCCGACGAGGTTATGCTTCTGCACAGGGACCGACGCTTCGAGGTCGCTGAGGTAGACCTGGGCGACCTCCTCGGCCGCGACCGATCCAGTATTCGTTACGGTAAACTTCAGGTCGAGCGGCCGGCCTGCGGTGACGATGTCTTCGGCCAGCCGAAGATCGCTGTAGGCGAACGTTGTATAGCTGAGACCGAAGCCGAACGGGTACAGCGGCTCCGAATCCATGTAGCGATACGTGCGGCCGGCCATGCTGTAGTCCGCGAAAGGCGGAAGCTGGTCGAGGGATCGCGGGAACGTCAGCGGCAGCTTGCCGGAGGGCGCTACGTCGCCAAAGAGAATGTCGGCGACGGCCCGGCCGCCCTCTTGTCCCGGATACCAGACGAAGATGACGGCTTGAGCAAGGTCTGCCACCTCGCCCAGGGCGATCGGGCCGCCGCCCGTCACGACCAGGACGATCCGGGCGCCGCTGGCGGCGAGTTTCTTGACGAACTCCACCTGGACCGTCGGCAGGCCGATATCGCTACGGTCCCCGTTCTCCACCGAGTCGATGGCGTCGCCCTCCTCGCCTTCGAGCTGCGGCGACAGGCCGACGCAGGCAATGACGGCGTCGGACTCGAGGACTTCCTGGTAGAGCCAATCATGTTGATTAGCATTCGGGTGGAGGAACTGGGATCCCATGCGGTACGCGATGCGCGTTCCCTCTGGCACGCGGCCGACAACCCCTTCCAGGAGCGTCGTCAGCTGGTCGTTCAACCCGTAGTAGTTGCCGAGCAGCACCTCGCTGCTCGTAGCCGCCGGGCCGACGATGTGCAGACTGCGAATCCGGTCGGTCAGGGGGAGGAAGTTGCCCTGGTTCTTGAGCAGCACGACCGACTTGAGCGCCGTCTCGTAGGCAAGGGTACGGTGCGCCTCGGAGCCGACCACGCTCATCGGCGTCGCGGAGTAAGGCACTTCTTCGGCTGGGTCGAACATGCCGAGCTTGAAGCGAGTCGTCAGCAGGCGGCCCAGGGCACGGTCAATGTCCGCCTCAGCGATGAGGCCGCGCCGCACGGCCTTGCCGAGATTTCGGTTTGTCACGCCGCAGCACAGGTCGCAGCCGCGTTTCAGAGCCAGTGCCACCGTCTCCGCCGCGTCGGCTGTAATCTTATGATGCGTGTGGATGTCGTCTAGCGCGCCGCAGTCCGAGACGACGTGGCCCTCGAAGCCCCACTCGCCGCGCAAGATATCCACGAGGAGGAGCTGGCTGGCGCAGCACGCCTCGCCGTTCACTCGGTTGTACGCGCCCATCACCGCTTCGACCTGTGCCTCGCGCACGAGCTTCTCGAACGCCGGTAGGTACGTGGTGCGAAGATCGCGCGGTGACACCTGCGCGTCGAAGCCATGGCGAAGCGCCTCCGGACCGCTGTGGACGGCGAAGTGCTTTGCGCACGCGGCCGCCTTGAGATACTTGGGGTGATCACCCTGGAGGCCACGCACGAAGGCCGAGCCCATTTCGCCGGTCAAGAACGGGTCTTCGCCCCAGGTCTCCTGCCCTCGTCCCCAGCGGGGGTCCCGGAAGATATTGATGTTGGGGCTCCAGAAGGTAAGCCCCTGGTACCAGTCGGTGCCGCCCTTCTGACGCAGCGCCTCGTGGTACTTGGCCCGTCCCTCGTCGCCGATAGCCGACGCGACGCGCTGGATGAGAGCGGGGTCCCACGTCGCCGCCATGCCGATGGCCTGGGGAAAAACCGTGGCCCGCCCGTTCCGCGCCACACCGTGGAGGGCCTCGCCCCAGTAGTTGTAGGCTGGAATACCGAGCCGCGGGATCGCCGGCGCCGCGTTGTCGAGCTGCGCTATTTTCTCCTTGAGCGTGAGGCGCGCCAACAGGTCGCGAACGCGCGTGTCGATGGGCAGGGTGTGGTCAAGATAGGCTTCCGTGGAAGGGGGTGTCATGGATGGCGGGCCTCCGTCGAGAAGAGTTGGTGTCTGGGTGGCCGCAGTGCGGTAGGCGTTCGGCCTCCAGCCTGACAGCAATTATACCCTGGATAGGGGAGAGTAGAGCAATGCCTTCTGTCCGCCTTGACGAAGACTGGGGTCCCTGTGTAGAATGGCGCGTCAATAATCCGACGCACCAACAAAGGAGGCTGAATGGACTTTCCGCCCGGTGTGCGCTCGCACACCGTGACTACCGACCGCCTGCATACGCACTACATCGAGTCCGGGCCGGAGGACGGCATCCCGGTCGTGTTCATCCATGGCAACCTCGCGACCGGGCGCTTCTACGAGCACCTTTTCATCGATGCCCCCGATCGCTATCGGCTGATCGCGCCGGACATGCGCGGGTTCGGAGACAGCGAGCGCAAGACACTTGATGGGACGCGTGGGCTACGCGACTGGGCCGACGACACTTATGCCCTTGTGCGCTACCTCGGAATCGAGCGTCCGGTTCACCTGGTCGGATGGTCGACCGGCGGTGCAGCAATCGCGCACTATGCCGTGGATCGGCCGGTGGCATCGCTGACATTCGTCGACCCTGTTTCGCCCTATGGCTTCGGTGGCGTCAAGGCGGACGGGAGTGCGTGCTTCCCGGACTATGCCGGCTCCGGTGGGGGCGTCGGCGCGCCCGAGTTCGTCCAGCGGCTCGCTGCTCAGGATAGCTCGGCGGACTCGCCGATGTCGCCCCGCAGCGTCATGCGCTCGTCGTACTGGGCGCCGACGCACGAGCTGGCGCCCGACTGGGAGGATATGCTCGTCAACGAAATCCTGAAGTCCCATATTGGCGAGGATGGCTACCCCGGCGATTTCGAGGTCTCGGACAACTGGCCGGGTGTCGCACCGGGAACGCGCGGCATCCTGAACGCCCTCTCGGGAAAGTACTGCAACTGGGCGGACATCGTTGACCTCGACCCCAAGCCGCCCGTGCTGTGGACACACGGCACTGCGGATATCGTCGTCGCGGACGGATCGGCGTGGGACATAGGGACACTGGGGCAGATGGGTGTCGTGCCGGGCTGGCCTGGCCATGACGTCTACCCACCTCAGCCGATGGTTACGCAGATTCGAACCGTACTCGAGCGCTACGCGGCGGCGGGCGGCCGCGTCCACATGGAGATGTTCGAAGGCTCCGGGCATGGTCCTATTTTCGACGCCGCCGAACGCTGGAGCAACCTGTTCTTTGGCTTCCTGGACTCGATAGAGTAAGCCGCCAGGCACGTTTTGCGGTCCAATATCCTGCGGGCGGTCGGCTATCACGCAGCCGATGGCCCGCAGGTTTGTTTGCCCCGCTCTGCTCAAAACACACCACTGTCATTGCGAGGAGCGCATCTCGGGGGTGTGGGGGGCGAAGCTCCCCACTCACGAAGCAATCTCTCGGTGGATGACAGCAACGCCGTAGCGGTGCAAACCGCCTTTGACAAGGACGGGGGATTGCTTCGCTCCGCTCGCAATGACGACCTAACTGTGTTCTAGTCTCGGCGCATGCCGCCGCACGGCAGTGAGGTCTCAGGGCGACTCGTTCTGACGCAGGGGTATGGTGAACAAGTCGCTCAGGTCAACGGCGTTGGCGGCGTCGCCCAGGAAGGGCCGCACATCGAATATCTCCTGGATCGTTCGCAGCGTTGAGCTGTGCGTGTAGTGGGTTACGCTTCTGTAGCCCTTCCCCTTGGCGTACGGCGAGAGCACAATGAGGCCTATCGGCCCATCGCTCCCTTCACCCTCGTCCCAAGTGATGATGAGCGCGCCTCCCCGCTTATAGGCTGGCGATGCCAGAATCTTCGGCACCTCGCTCGCCAGCCAGTTGTCACCCTGTCTGACGGAGTTGAAGGTTGGCGCGCATATGTTGTGCATATCGTCGCATAGGTTGGGGGTGATGAAGTTGTACTGTGCTGTTCGGTCGTTTTGCAGATCGGCGCTAAGCTCAGCGTATGGGCGAACATGGCTGATGCAGTACTGCGAGTGGGGGTTGTTGTTGTCCGTCACATCATCGAAATACAGCATTGGATCGTGCCGCACCGCAAACGAATCGGCGCTCGTTAGCGGGCACGCGGCGCCGCTGATGTTCTCCTCATACGCCTTCCACGAAATGCCGGCCTGATTGAGCAGGGTGACAAGATGGTTCGTGGTGCTTTGGTGATGCTCGCCTGGGTCGCCGTCGTCGAGAATGCCGAAGTTCGTCCCGGCCTCCAGCCAGAGATAGTTGGGCAGGCTTGGGTGAATGTCCGGCGGGTTGTAGTATTGCTCGGCGTGGGATGCCATGGGCAGCAACGTATCGTTGATGTAGGGTGCGTTCCGGCTGCCCTTGATCGCCGACCAGTTGTGGTTCTCCATGACAATTACGAATACGGTCGAAATGTGGGGGGTACCGGTAGGCGGCGTGGGCGTTGTCGTAGGAGCAGTGGCCGGCGCGGCCGGTGGAGCCGTCTGCTTGACCGTCGGCAAGTATACCGTGGCCGTGGGAGAAGCCAGGCCGCTTGATGCGTTGGACGGCGAGGTCGAAATCGGCTGCGCCACGAGCGTAGGCGGCTCCGCCGCGCTCTGCTGATTGTCAGGCGTTCCACGGCTACAGGCCTGGAGCAGCACAACGAGGGTAAGTCCAATGACATAGATACTCGGGTTCCGGAGGCGCATCAATTGTCTCCAACATGCAGCCCGAGAGTCGGGCTTCGCCAAGCCCGATTTGTGGGGCCGCTCGCTTGATGTGCGCTGCAATTGCTGTGCCTCGGCTGGCGCGACGCGCTGTGAGACCAGGGCAACGGATCCAGCCTCTGGATCGCGGAAAGCTAGAGATTTGACCGGCCCTTAAAACTGATTTAACATCCCCGTGGTAAACTGAGCATCATATTCGTGCAATGCCAGGAGGAGATTCCATGCAACGCTTACGATTCCCCGCCCTTCTCGCCCTGCTCGTTGTCGCCGCGGTTCTCGCAGCCTGCGCCGCTGGAAGCCCTGCCAGCGCCCCGTCTGCCCCCGCGAGCGCGCCAGCCGGCCAGGCGGCCGCCACGAGTGCGCCTGCTGCCCAGGCAGCCGCTCCGAGCGCGGCCGGTACCGTCGATCTCGACTTCTACTACCCCGTCGCCGTGCCCGGCCCTATCACCCAAATCCTCGACAAATACGCCGCGGACTTCCACAAGGAAAACCCCAATATCAACGTCAAGCCTGTTTTGGCGGGAAGCTACCAGGACGCGCTGACCAAGATCCAGACCACGCTTCAGGGTGGTGGAGCGCCGCCAGGACTGGCCGTGCTGCTCTCCACGGACATGTGGTCGCTCATCGACGCCGATGCGATCATGCCTCTTGACAGCTGCATCAGCACGATCGGCGGCGATGCCTACTTGAAGGACTTCTTCCCGGCGTTCATGGCGAACTCCCAGGCGCAAGGCAAGACCTGGGGCATTCCCTTCCAGCGCAGCACCCCCGTGCTCTACTACAACAAGGACGCCTTCAAGGAAGCGGGCCTCGATCCAGAGAAGCCGCCCAAGAACTGGGATGAGCTGGTGGCGATGTCGCAGAAGCTGACGAAGAAGGATGCCCAGGGCCAGGTGACCCGCTGGGGTGTTCAGATCCCCTCGGATGGTTTCCCCTACTGGATGTTCCAGGGCTTCGCCATCGAGGCTGGCAAGAACATCGTCGGCGACAGCGCCACTGACGTCTACTTCAACACTCCTGAGGTGAAGCGCGCCCTGGAGTTCTGGGCGAGCCTGTCGAGCAAGTACAACGTCATGCAGCCGGGCGTCATCGCCTGGGCGACAACACCCAACGACTTCACCGCCGGCAAGACGGCGATGATGTATCACACGACCGGCAGCCTGACCAACGTTCTCAAGCAGGCGCAGTTCCCTGTCGGCGTCGCCTTCATGCCTGGCGACAAGACCTTCGGCGCGCCAACCGGCGGCGGGAACCTGTACATCTTCAAGAACGCGCCTAAGGAGAAGCAAGAGGCGGCCTGCAAGTTCATCCAGTTCCTCACCAGCCCCGAGCGGGCGGCTCAGTGGAGCACTGACACAGGCTACGTTGCGACCCGGAACTCCGCGTATGATACGCAGGTGATGAAGGACCTCGCCGCCAAGAACCCGCAGTACCTCGTCGCGCGCGACCAGCTCCAGTACGCCCAGCGCGAGTTGGGGACGCACGCCGCGCCGCAGCTTCAGCAGGCGCTTGGCAACAACATCCAGGCGGTGATCGCCGGGAAGAAGACAGCGGACCAGGCCATGCAAGACGGCCAGGCCGAGGCCGACCGCATCCTCAAGCAGTTCAAGCAGCAGTAGAGTAATTCATGGTGTGGCGGCGCCCAAAACGCCGCCACACTATCTCCTCGGCCAAATCTTCCGCAGGGCCTGACGACTGCCTATGGATATCACAACCTCGTCCCATACTCAGTTGACGACAGGGACGCGAGCCAGGAAGCGCCGCTTCTCCTGGCTCCCTTACCTGCTTATTCTGCCGACGCTCATCTTTGTCGTCGTCTTTACCCTGTGGCCGTCCCTTGCGACTGTCTATAATAGCCTGTTCAGGGCGAACCAGGCAGTTCGCGTTCCACAGTTCATCGGCCTGGGCAACTATCTCAACCTGATCCAAGACCCCGTCTTCCTCCAGGTGTTGCGGAATACGGCCCTGTTTGTCGTCACGACCGTGCCGCTCTCCATGGGGCTGGGCCTTGCACTCGCGCTGCTGCTGAACCAGAAGCTCCGCGCGATTGGGATCTTCCGCCTGGCGATCTTCTACCCCACGATCCTGCCCCTCGTCAGCGCCGCGACGATCTGGCTCTTCATGTACACGCCCGACTACGGCGTCGTCGCGACCTTCCTTCGTCCATTCGGGATTCGCGGCCAGAACTGGCTGGGCAATCCGGACCTGGCGTTGTGGGCGATCATTGTGATGACCATCTGGAAGCAGACCGGCTACTACATGATTTTTTACCTGGCCGGTATCCAGAACCTGCCCCAGGATGTCTTTGAGGCCGTCGCGCTGGATGGCGCGACGCTGTGGCAGGAAATTCGCTACATTACGTTTCCACTCCTGAGCGCGACCACACTGTTCGTGACAACGATCGCCGTGGTCGCGGCGTTTCAGATGGTCGACCAGGTGTACATCATGACGCAGGGCGGTCCCGATAACGCTTCGAACCTGCTCATGTACCACATCTACGAGACTCAGTTCCGATTCCAGGACCGTGGCGAGGCCAACGCCATGACTGTCTTGCTGGTCCTGATCCTCCTCATGTTCACCATCAGCAATTTCCTGTGGTTCGAGGGGCGCACGACGTATGAATCCGACTAGAGCCGGCAGCCGCCGCCGCAACTGGCTGGCTATCATCGTACTCACCATCTTTGCGATTGGCTGGCTGATACCTCTCATCTGGGTTGTTCTTGTGTCGCTCCGTCCCGCCGACCTGCCGTTGCGCGAGGGCGACATCCTGTTCGGCTCGCGCCCGACGCTGGAGAACTACGTCACGGCGTTTCAGATCGCGCCGTTTGGCAAGTACTACTTCAATACCATCTTCATCACCGTCGGCGTTGTCATCGTCCAGGTTATCACGGTGACCCTGGCCGGCTACGCTTTCGCGCGCTATACCTTTCCCGGGCAGAATGTCCTGTTATTCGTCGTCCTGTTGCAGGTCCTCATTCCCTTCACGGCGCTGGTCGTTCCCAACTACGCGACCATCCGGTCCCTGGGGCTGTTTGACAGCCGATTCGCGATCATGGTGCCGTACTTCGGCTCGGCGTTCGGGACCCTGCTGATGCGCCAGACATTCAAGAACGTTCCGCGCGACCTGGACGATGCCTCGCGGATCGACGGCGCCTCGTGGTGGCAGACCCTCGTCCACGTCTATCTGCCGGCCGGTACGGCGGCGCTGGTGGCCTTTGGTCTCGCCTCTATCACCTACCACTGGAACGAGTTCCTTTGGCCGCTCGTCGTGACGAACAGTGAGAACAGCCGCCCGCTCACGGTTGGCCTGGCGATCTTCACACAGCTCGGCGAGCTTGGCGCGCAGTGGCCGCTGGTGAGCGCCGCCACCCTGATCGTCGTTGCCCCACTGTTTATTCTCTTCCTCATCTTCCAGCGCCAGTTCATCAACAGCTTCCTGCGCTCGGGGCTTAAGTAGCACCCCTGGTGCATAATCAGCCGACCTGTTCGGCATATTTGTAGGGGCGATCCCTTGGTCGCCCAGGGTAGCCACAAGGGCTACCCCTACGCCGAACACGTCCCCTATAGCCTAGGGTCCTGCCACGCCGCGAAATCGATCGCGCATTACTGCATAATCCTGCGAGTCAGACGCGAATCGCGCTTGGCTTTTTGACAGCCGCGAGTACAATTCGAGCCTATTCGATTAGCGAGGTGAACAACGATGCCCTCACTCGTTCCCGCGCCCGGCCTTCTCTCCGAAGTCTCTACCGCCGAATTGATGCGCAACACGACCGCGATTAGCCAGTGGATTCGCCTGTCAGCCATGCCGGAAGAGTGGGCAGCCGCCGACTACGTGCGGGACACTCTCACAGCGTACGGCGTCGAGACGCGGGTGCACGAGGCCGAGATCCTGGTGAGCCTGCCCCGCACCGCCGCCGTCAGCGTTGTTTCGCCAACGGGCGCGACATTCAAGGCGTTGACCCATAGCTTCGCCACGTCGACCCCGCCCGGCGGCCTGACGGCGGAGCTTGTCTACGTCGGGAACGGCGCGCCATCCGACTACGAAGGGCGGGACGTGCGCGGCAAAATCGTGCTGGTGGACGGCCTGGCCGGGCCGACGGTAGCATGGGCCGCCGAGCAGGCCGGCGCGGTCGGCGAGGTCTACATCACCGGCGACAACCTCCACTTCATGATCGTCACGACTATCTGGGGAACACCGACGCCGGAGACAGCTTGGCGCATGCCGAAGACGCCCTCGGCATCCATCGTCGGCGCCGACGGTGAGCGCTTGAAAGCGCTGCTGGCCGGGGGGCCGGTCACCGTCCGTTTGGACACGGAGGTATGGACCGGCTGGGCCACGGCGCACATGGTCGAGGGCCGCCTCGACGGGGTAGAGGAGCCAGACAAGTTTGTGCTGTTCAGCGGCCACCTCGACTCGTGGGAATACGGCGCGATGGACAACGGCACGGCCAATGCCACGATGCTCGAAGTGATGCGCGTCCTGGCTCAGCGGCGGGGCGAGCTGCGCCGAGGCGTGCGGGCTCTTTTCTGGTCGGGTCACTCTCATGGGCGCTACGCCGGCTCGACGTGGTACGTCGACCACCACTGGCAGGAGCTATTCGACAACTGCGTCGCCCACGTCAACATCGACTCGACCGGCGCGCGGGGCGCGACGGCCTACGACGTCATCCACTCCATGAGTGACCTCGGAGGTCTGGCGGCCAATGTGGTTATGGAGATTACGGGGCAGTCGCCGGCCATCGAGCGCATGGGCCGCAACAGTGATCAGTCGTTCTGGGGGCTCGGTATCCCCGCGATGTATGGCATGCTGTCGCGCGTCCCGCCGGAAATGACGACGCCGGACCAGGGCGCGCTTGCGGCGCTGGGCATCGGCGGGATGCCGTGGTGGTGGCATACTGTGGATGATACCGTGGACAAGATCGATCCGGCGGTGCTGACCCTGGATACCCAGGTCTTCCTCGATACAGTCTACCGTCTGTGTACGGTGGACATACTCCCCTTCAACTACGCGGAGATGGCGCGGGAGATGGCGGCGGTCGTCGCGGCTCTGGCCGCGGCCGCCGGGGACCGCTTCGATCTCGCGCCTGTTCTGGCTGAGCTGGACCGGCTGGAAGCGAGCGCCGAACGGCTGAACCGCGCGGCCGGGCAGGCGAGCGCGGCTGATGCCGCGGCCATCAACGCGGTGCTGATGCGGTTGGGCCGCCTGTTGATCCCCCTCAACTACACCGAGAGTGGGACCTACGACCAGGACCTCGCCGTCGGGACTCCGCCACTCCCGACCCTGCAATCCGTCAGGCAACTGGCCGGACTGGCCCCCGACAGTGACGGCTCTCGCTACCTAAAGACGCGCATGCTCCGGGCGCGCAACCAGGCGGTTCACACGCTGCGCCAGGCGAACGAAGCCATTGCCTCGTTCTTTGCTGAAGAGCACTAGACGTATCGCAAGCTGCAAGGAGCTCGCGTGATGCGGACGCAAGTCGCGATTGTCGGCGCCGGTCCCGCCGGCCTCATGCTCTCCCATCTGCTCCACCTCTACGGCGTGGAGTCGATAGTCCTCGAACGCCGCGACCGCCCGTATGTCGAGCGGCGGCTGCGGGCGGGAGTCCTGGAGCAGGGAACAGTCGATTTGCTGCGGGCCACAGGCGTCGGCGAGCGGATGGACAGCGAGGGCCTGGTGCATCACGGCTTCTACCTGCAGTTCGAAGGCGAACGCCACCGCATCGCGATGAGCGACCTGACCGGTGGCCGGGCGATTATGGTCTACGGCCAACAGGAAGTGGTCAAGGATCTGATCACGGCGCGCCTCGCAGCTGGCGGGCAGATCCTTTTCGAGGCGGAGGCCGTCAGCGTACATGGAATCGAGACGACCAGCCCAACAGTGCGCTTCGTCTGCAACGGCGTCGCCGAAGAGATACAGTGTGACGTGATCGCCGGCTGCGATGGCTTTCACGGTGTGTGCCGGCCCGCGATTCCCGACGGGGTGCTGACAGTCTATCAGAAGACTTACCCCTTCGCGTGGCTCGGGATTCTCGCTGCCTCGCCGCCCTCGACCCACGAGCTGATCTACGCGTTCCACGAGCGCGGCTTTGCCCTGCACAGCATGCGCTCGCCGCAGCTCAGCCGCCTCTATGTGCAGTGCCCACCCGATGCCTCCCTCGATGACTGGCCCGACGAGCGCATCTGGGCGGAGTTGCACGCGCGTCTCGCGACGAACGACGACTGGGAACTGGTCGAAGGCCCGATTCTCGAAAAGGGTATCACCGCGATGCGCAGCTTCGTCGTCGAGCCGATGCAGTATGGTCGGCTCTTCCTCGCTGGTGATGCCGCCCACGTCGTGCCGCCAACGGGTGCGAAGGGCATGAACCTCGCCGTCGCGGATGCTCGTGTCCTGGCGGCGGCGCTGAGTGCGTGGTATCAGGAAGGCCGGACAGACTTGCTGGAAACGTACTCGGCAACGTGCCTGCGGCGGGCTTGGCGCGCGCAGCACTTCTCGTGGTACATGACGTCCATGTTGCATCGGCTAGATGATGACGACGGCGGGTTTCAGCAGCGCCTTCAACTCTCTCAGTTGCGCTACGTGTGCAGCTCCCGCGCCGCCGCGACGTCGCTGGCCGAAAACTATGTAGGTCTTGAATGGGTCTGAGGAGGGTAAGCTGTGGATGACACTCGCTACGATGCCGGCATGCGCGTGCGGCGCGAGGTGCTGGGTGACGCGCATGTCGATCGCGCCCAGGCGCGGCAAACGCCGCTGGATGCCGATTTCCAGCGCTTTATCACTGAGGTAGCCTGGGGCAGCGTCTGGGCGCGTCCTAATCTGGATCGCCACACGCGGAGCATGTTGACCATCGCCATGTTGGCGGCGCTGGGGCGTACCGAAGAGCTGGCCTTGCACATTCGGGCGAGCAAGAATGTTGGGGTCACGCCCCAGGAAATCACCGAGATCCTGATGCAGGTCGCTGTCTACGCCGGCGTGCCAGCGGCCAATACGGCGTTTGCCATCGCCAAGACGGTACTCGCCGAGGCGAACGCCGGGCCGCAGACGCCGGATGAAGGATAGGAGGCTGCCACCATGATCACGACGATTGGCGAGATTGTGCGCGGCGACCGCGCGATTTTTCCGCCCTACCTCTACAACGCGTACCGTTCCACCATCCGTCGCGCGCCGTCGTTACCGTTGATCGATGTGCCCCTGACTCTGTCGGAATTGACGGGGCCGGAGCCGGCCGTCAGCGCGGTGACACCGGAGGATGCTGACCTGACGCGGAATGCCGGCACCGGTGGCGAGGCCGTCGGCCAGCGCATCATCGTGACCGGGCGCGTTCTTGATGAGCACGGCGCGCCTGTACCCCGCGCGCTCGTCGAGGTATGGCAGGCTAACGCCGCCGGGCGCTACGTTCACAAGAACGACCAATGGCCCGGCCCGCTGGACCCGAACTTCCTTGGCATCGGGCGCTGCCTGACCGACGAGGCCGGCGTCTACCGCTTCCTTACCATCCGCCCCGGCGCGTACCCCTGGAAGAACCATCCCAATGCTTGGCGGCCGGCGCACATCCACTTCTCGCTGTTCGGCAGCTCATGGCGCTCTCGGCTCGTCACGCAGATGTACTTCGAGGGTGATCCTCTGCTTCCGCTCGACCCGATTCTCAACTCGATTCCGACCGAACCGGCCCGACAACGCCTGGTCGCCGCGTATGACCATGGCGTCACCGAGCCGGAGTGGGCGCTCGGCTGGCGCTGGGATATTGTCCTGGCCGGTCCTCAGGCAACTCCGTTCGAGCCTCCTCACGAGGCAGGCCTATGAACAATCTCCCTCTCACTGGCTCCCAGACGGTCGGCCCCTTCTTTGGCCCGGCGCTGCTCCGACCCGACGCCGAGCGGCACGTGCTCGTCACGCCCGAGACGCTTGGGGAGCGTATTCGCATCCAGGGACGCGTGCTCGATGGCGACGGCCTCGGTGTCCCGGACGCGATGGTCGAGATCTGGCAGGCGAACGCTGCGGGCCGGTACAATCACCCCGCGGACCAGCGCGACTTGCCTCTAGACCCGTCTTTCCTCGGTTTCGGGCGCTCCGGTACGGACGCGGAGGGTGTGTACTGGTTCGACACGATCAAGCCGGGGGCTGTGCCGTTCGACGGCTCGCGCTGGCAGGCGCCGCATCTCTGCGTGGCCGTCTTCTCCCGCGGTCTCCTCAATCACCTCTTCACACGACTCTATTTCGCCGACGAGGACGGCAACGCCGACGATCCGGTGCTGGCATGTGTCCCGGCAGCGCGGCGCGAGACACTGCTAGCCCGGCCAGTGACCGGCGCCGCCGCGTACACCTTCGATATCGTCCTTCAGGGAGCGGGTGAGACGGCGTTCTTCAATCTGTAACGGAGTATCGATGACCGACGCAGCCGGTGGGCTCTTCGCGACCCGTGCGATGGCGGCTGTCTTTTCGCCCGAGGCGCACGTTGCGCAGATGCTTGCCTTCGAGGCGGCGCTCGCGCGCGCCGAGACGCGCGCCGGCGTGATACCACCGTCGGCCGCGGAAGCCATCGGCGCGGCTTGCCGCGTCGAGCTGTATGATGTGGCGGCGATATACCGCGAAGCCGAGGTCGCCGGGACGCCCGCGATTCCGCTCACCCGCATGCTCAACGAGCGCGTCGCCGATGACGGCAAGGGCTTCGTGCACTGGGGCGCGACGAGCCAGGACGCCATTGACAGCGCGATGATGCTTCAGATGCGGGCCGGCCTCGACCTGCTCGTCGCTGATCTGCGCGACGTTGCCGCGGCCTGCGCGTCATTGGCACAGCAGCACCGTCACACCCCGATGGCCGGGCGCACGCTTCTCCAGCAGGCGCTGCCTATCACGTTCGGGCTTAAGGCAGCGCGCTGGCTGAGTCTCGTGACGCGCCAGGCGCAGGCGCTGCGCGAATGCCGCGAGCGCTCCCTGGCGCTCCAGTTCGGCGGGGCCGCGGGAACGCTCGCGTCACTCGGCGCCTCCGGCGTCACGGTTGCCGTGCTACTGGCACAGGATCTGGAGTTACCCCTGCCGGACCTGCCGTGGCACGCCGAGCGCGACCGCGTCGCTACGATTGCCGCCACCTTGGGGGTCACGGCCGGCGCGATGGCGAAGATTGCGGCCGATCTGACCCTTTTGGCGCAGTCGGAGGTGGCCGAGGCGATGGAGGCAGCAGCGCCGGGCAAGGGCGTGTCGTCGGCGATGCCCCAAAAGCGCAACCCGGTCGACGCGGTTCTGGCCGCGGCGGCGTCGCGCCTGGCCATCGGCGTGGTGCCTGTCATCCTGAACGCGATGGCGAACGAGCACGAGCGCGCCGTGGGCGGCTGGCAAGCGGAGTGGGCCGCCATTCCGGCACTGTTTGGCTATACAGCCGCTGCCGTGGTTCATGTCGGACGCGCCGTGGCGGGGCTGCAGGTCGACACCGACCGGATGGTCGTGAACATGGAGCGGGGCGGTGGTCTCCTGATGGCGGAGTCACTGACGACGGCGCTGGCTCACCACATTGGCCGACCCGAGGCGATGCGCCTTGTCCGGGATGCCAGCCAGCGCGCCCTTCAAGCGGGCGCGACTCTGAGGCAGGCTGCCCTCGACGACACCAAGATTCGCGCACACCTGGCGGAGGACGAGATCGAACGCGCTCTCGATCCGCGCAACTATCTCGGCAGCGCCGATGCTTTCATCGACCGCGCGCTGGCAGCGTACCGCGCGTGGCATGCCGCCGAAGCCGACCCATGATGCAAATAGGGCTGTACATGGTGGACGTGGTGCGGCTTCTTGACCATGTGCTCCTTCGGATGCAGACTCATCCCTAGGAGAAGTTTGTGACGCGGCGCGTGCTACAGTCTTAGGCTCTGTGCGCGAAGGACACGGCTGTCGAATCTACAGTCACTCACCAGGGAGACCCGATATGAAGGTAATGGTTTATGATGCGCATTCCTACGACCGCGAGTTCCTCGATGCGGCGAACCAGGGTCGCTTCGATCTGAACTACAGCCAGATCTCGCTCGATTACCAAACCGCGACGTTGGCGCAGGGCTTCGAAGCCGTTTGCCTCTTCGTAAACGACGACGGCTCAGCGCCCGTGCTTGAAAAACTGGCCGCCGGCGGAACGCGGCTCGTGGTGCTGCGCTCTACCGGGTTCAACAACGTTGATCTGGCTGCGGCGGAAGATTGCGGCATCACGGTGATGCGTGTCACCTCCTATTCGCCCTACTCCGTGGCGGAGTTTGCCGTGGGGTTGCTCCAGACCCTGAACCGCAAAATCCACCGGGCGTACAACCGCACCCGCGAGAACAACTTCCGCCTGGCCGGACTGCTTGGCCGCGACATACACGGCTCGACGGTCGGGGTGGTGGGCACGGGGAAGATCGGCGCCGTGTTCGCCCGAATCATGCAGGGATTTGGCTGTGATCTGTTAGGCTACGACGTCAATCAAAATCCGGAGTGTATTGCGCTGGGCATGCAGTATGTTCCGCTCGATGAGCTTCTGGCCGCCGCCGACATCGTCAGCCTGCACGTCCCGCTGCTGCCTGACACTCGTCACCTGATCAACGAGCGCACGCTCGCGCTCATGAAGCCGAGCGCCTTCCTCATCAATACGAGCCGTGGTGCCTTGATCGATACCGAGGCCCTGGTCGACGCGCTGCGGCAGGGACGCCTCGCGGGTGTCGGCCTGGATGTCTACGAGGAGGAGGACGACCTGTTCTTCCGCGACCTGTCGGACCAGATTATCACCGACGACGTCTTCGCGCGCTTGATTAGCTTCCCCAACGTGCTCGTGACCGGTCACCAGGCATTCTTCACGCGCGAGGCCCTGACGACGATCTCCGAGACGACCATTCAGAATATCGCCGATTTTGAAGCCGGCGTCTCGAATGCGAATGTTCTCAAGCCCCGGCCCAAGGCAGGGTAGAGCGGACCCAAGGAGAATGACGTGCGCAAGACCAAGATCGTAGCCACGCTTGGACCGGCTTCTAGCTCTAGTGATGTCATCGATCGCATGATCGCCGCGGGGCTGGACGTGGCCCGTCTCAACTTCTCCCATGGCACGCATGAAGACCACGCAGCGACCGTGGCTCGGCTAAGGGCCGCAGCCCAGCGCGCCGGACGCCCGCTCGCGCTTCTCCAGGACTTACAGGGGCCGAAGATTCGGACTGGCTCGCTCGAGGGTGGCGGGCCGGTCGCTCTGGCGCAAGGCCAGAAGTTCGCGATCAGTACGACGCCCAGGCTCGGAACAGCGGAGGAAGTCAGCACAACGTATGCGGCTTTGCCACGCGACGTCAAACCGGGCGACCGCATTCTTCTGTCTGACGGCCTTATCGAGCTGCGCGTTCTCTCCAGCGACGGCGACAGCGTTCAGACCGAGGTTGTCAGCGGTGGCAGCCTGCGGCAGCATCAGGGTATAAACCTCCCCGGTGTGGCCGTCAGCGCGCCGGCGCTGACCGACAAGGACATTGATGACCTGGCCTTCGGACTTGATCAGGGTGTCGACTACGTCGCGTTGTCCTTCGTCCGCCGCGCGTCAGATCTGGCCGATATCAAAGCGCGCATCGCAGCCGCCGGACGCAACACGCCGGTGATTGCGAAGATCGAGAAGCCTGAAGCGCTCGAAGATATGGAGGGCATTCTTGCCCTGGCGGATGGCATCATGGTGGCGCGGGGCGATATGGGCGTTGAGATGGCGCCCGAGGAAGTTCCGATTGTTCAGAAGCAGCTTATCGCTGCTGCCAACACGGCAGGCAAGCCGGTCATCACCGCGACGGAGATGCTGCAATCCATGATCCAGAACCCCCGTCCGACCCGGGCGGAGGCGAGCGACGTCGCGAATGCCATTATCGACGGCACGGACGCCGTGATGTTGAGCGGCGAAACCGCCATTGGGCAGCATCCGGTGGAGTCCGTCGCGATGATGGCGCGCATCGCTCTGGCCGCCGAGCGAAGCCATCGCCAGCGCGATCGAGCCGTGGAACCCGGACCGCTACGCAAAGTGGCGCAGGAGCTATGGCAGGCTGATTCGCTCAGCGCAACAACCCTGGCAATCGCACCCGAGACTGAGATTCGGGCCATCGTTGCGTTCACTGTGAGCGGCGCAACAGCGCGCCGTCTGGCCCAGAGCCGGCCTCGCGCCCCGATCATTGCCTTCACACCGAGCGAGGACACGTACCGCCGCCTCGCCCTGGTGTGGGGCGTCGAGCCGGTCCGCGCCCCCTATGTGGATGATTTTGATCAGATTGTTCCACTCGTCAATTCGGAGCTGCTTCAGCGAGGCCATGTCCAGGTGGGCGACTCGGTGTGCCTCACGGGCGGTTACCCAGTCCGCGCCCGCACCCAGACCAACTTCGTGTTGTTACAGACGATCAAGGGTTGACATCAGCTTGTCCCGAGATACCTCTGGCCGGATGACGACGAGCGCGATCTTCGACGCGTAGCTCTCCAACTGCTCTCGCGAGGGATGGGCGGGCAGTCCCTGGGTTTTGAGTATGGCCCGCATCATGCGCGGATGGCGCTTGAGGCGCAGCTCCAGGAAATCCGCTATCCGCGTCACATCGGCCGTCGCTTCGGCAGTTCCGTCGAAGCGACGGCGTTTTACCCGAACACTGACATGTGGGTCGGCGAGGATGTTTTGGTACCAGTCGGCCTTCGCCCCTCGCGCTGAGCCTACATAGTAGACGCCGTCGCGCTCTTCGTACTGCAGTGGCGTCACCTGCTTCTTCCCTGATTTCCGGCCGGTTGTCGTTAGCAGCAGGACAACGCGCCCTGTCAGAGGACCAAGCCCTAGCGCATAGGCGATTCGCGGCTGGTACTTCTGTAGGCGCATGACTCGGCGCGGCAATCGGGGAAGATGGAAGCGCATAGGCAATTATACGTCACGTGGGCTGGATAAGCCCGATGGTGTTGCCGTCTGCGTCCCGCACGACCGCGATCAGCTTGCCGCCGCCGACATCTCGGACGCCCTGCTGCACCTCCGCGCCCACAGCGAGGAGCCGCTGCAGGGTCTCCTGGATGTCGGCGACGTGCCAGTAGCCGACAGGGCCGGTCATGCCCTGGCTGTAGCCGTTGGGGTCCAGGCCGATATCCTGGTCGCCAACATTGAACTGGACGTAGTAAGGGCTATCCATGGATGGCGCGACACCCAGGAGCTGGCCATACGTTGCCTTTGCCGTCTCAAGGTCCCTGACGGGATAGATGATTGTTCGCATACCTGACGTCATACTGCCTCCTTGTATTTCGTGTGTCACATTCGGTGCGTTTCCCGCGTCAATATGATGACGAACCGCGACGGGAGAATGTGACCAATGACAGAAGACAACTTGCTGGCCGAGGGATTCGAGGCGAATCGGCCCCACTTGCGGGCAGTGGCGTACCGGATGCTCGGCTCCTTGAGCGAAGCGGATGACGCTGTCCAGGAGGCCTGGCTTCGTCTCAGCCGTTTCGACACAGACGCGATCGAGAACCTGAGCGCTTGGCTCACGACGGTCGTCGCGCGGGTGTGCCTCGATATGCTGCGCTCTCGCGGGTCCCGCCGTGAGGAGCCGCTGGACGCGCACGCGCCGGACTCGCTCATAGAGCGCGAGGAGGAACGCGGCCCGGAGCACGAAGCGCAACTGGCCGACTCAGTTGGCCTCGCCATGCTCGTCATGCTCGACACGCTACCGCCTGCCGAGCGGCTCGCCTTCGTGCTGCATGACATCTTTGGCATGTCTTTCGACGAGATCGCACCCGTCGTGCGCCGCTCGCCAGTCGCCACCCGAAAGCTCGCCAGCCGCGCCCGCGCCCGACTGCGTGGGGCGACGGCGCGACGAGAAGCCGATCTCGTCCGCCGCCGAGAAGTCGTGGCCGCGTTTCTCGCCGCCTCGCGTGCCGGCGACTTCGACGCGCTCGTGGCGTTGCTCGATCCGGACGTCGTCCTCCGCGCCGACCAGGCTGCCGTCGCGATTGGCGCGGCTGAGGCCGTCCGCGGCGCGACATCGGTCGCCGAGAGCTTCGCCGGCCGCGCCCGGGCGGCGCAGCTGGCGCTCGTGAACGGAGAAGCAGGGGCAGTGTGGGCGCCGGGCGGAAAGCTACGTATCGTCTTCGCCTTCACGATCCTGAACGGAAGAATCGCGCGCATCGATCTCCTCGCTGACCCCGAGCGTCTTCGCGACCTAAACTGGACTGTCCTCAATCGCTAGGAGAAGGAGAAATTGCTCATGAGCTGGAAAGACCTTGAAACTGGCGACCCTGAACTGGCCGCTCTTGGTGCGGAGCGCTTCGCGCGATTCGGTGTTGCCTACCTTGCTACGCTGCGCCGCGACGGCTCGCCGCGCGTCCATCCGGTCACACCCATCATCGGCCAGGGGCGCTTGTTCCTGTTCATGGAACCGACCTCCCCCAAGGGCCACGACCTGCGCCGCGACGGGCGCTACGCGCTGCACAGCGCGGTGAGCGATTCCAGTGGTGATAGCGGGGAGTTCTTCATCGCGGGGTGCGCGACGTTCCGAGATGACCCGGCGACGCGGCGTCTCGCTGCCGAATCGGCGAGCTACGCGCCCGCCGACCGCTACGTCCTGTTCGAGCTTGACGTCGAGAGTGCTGCGTCGACGCTCTACAACGACGGGCAGCCGGTGCGCCAGCATTGGAAGGCGAGTGAGGACGGGCGCTAGCCAGCGGGTATGCGTCTGCACCTTGCCTTGATGTCTGGACACGAAATGCGTCTAAAATCCCTTGACAATCCCCGCGTTGTCCTGTATCATGACCCTATAATCCTGTAGTTACAGGATAACAGGAGCAGCGATGGCGCTGAACACCCGCATCGACCGTCGAGGGCCCATCCCCCTGTATATCCAGGTGATCGCCGCGCTTCAGGAGTACCTCGAAGACGGCAGTGTCAAGCCAGGCGACCAGCTCCCCGGCGAGACCGAGCTGTGCCAGCTATTCGACGTGAGCCGCACAGTCATTCGGCAGGCGCTGAAGGAGCTTGAGTACAAGGGGTTGATTGTCAGAGAGAAGGGCAAAGGGACATTTGTCGCGGAGCCGAAGATTCTCGAAGGCCTGTTCCAGGAGCTGACCGGCTTCTACGAGGACATGGCGGCCCGCGGCCATCCGCCTGTTTCCAGGGTTCTCAGGGGCGAAATCGAGCCAGCCACGCGCAAGATGGCCGGTCTCCTCAATCTCGCGCCCGCTACGCCGGTCATCGTCATCGAACGCCTTCGCCTCATCGAAGGCGAGCCGATTGTTCTCACCACGAGCTATCTACCGCAGTCCTGCTGCCCGAATCTTCTCGACCACGACCTCACCAACCAATCTCTGTACGCGCTCCTCCAACGTGAATATGGGGTTCAAATTGTGCGCGGACACCGCACGCTGGAAGCTGTCGCCGCCAGCAAGGTCGAAGCGGAGCTTCTGCAGGTGAAGAAAGGCGCGCCGCTCATCTCGCTGCACAGCGTCAGCTATATGGCGAACGGCACCCCGGTCGAGTATTTCCACGCGCTTCACCGAGGTGATCGCTCCCGCTTCGAGGTGGAGCTGCTGCGGGTACCGGAGCGCCGCAGCATGAACGAGCTGCTGGACAGTGCGCTGAAGCAGTCCGGCCGGCCGGCGCCGTGGCCGTGACCACGGCCGTGGACAAGACTTAGCATCAGGCTCGAGGTCTTGGGCGCCGAGCCTCTGCGCTGTGACAATCGCATGTCGGGGCCGGCTTCAGGCCACCCCAAGTTGAATAAGCATCGTCGCTGTATCTCTATCCAAAGGAGGATAACTCATGACCATGAAGGTCGGCATCGACAGCTACTGCTTCCACCGCTATTTCGGCGAGGTGTATCCCCACCAGACACCGCCGCCCGCGCAAGATGCCATGACCATGGAAGACTTCCTGAGCTTCGCGAAGACGCTCGAAGTCGACGGCGTTTCCCTGGAATCCTGCTTTTTCCCCAGCTTTGACAAAGAATGGCTGCTCGACCTCAAGGCGCAACTGGATGACGCCGGTTTCGACCGCGTGTACGCCTGGGGCCACCCTGATGGTCTCGAGGCCGGCAAGAACCGCGTGGCCTTCGACGATATGGTTGCGCAGATTCCCAATGCCCGATTGATTGGCGCGCCCGTAATGCGTGTTGTGGCAAGCAGCCTTATGTTCCGCTTCGAGCCTCACCAGCCGCAACTCGATATCCTCGCCGACTGGTTCAGGGAGGCCGTCAAGGTCGCCGAAGACAACGGCGTCAAGCTCGCCGTCGAGAATCACATCGACTATACCTCGGACGAGTGCGTCCAGCTTCTCGACCGAGTCGACTCGCCGTACCTGGGGCTCAACCTGGACACCGGCAACTTCCTGCGGCTGCTGGATGATCCGGTGGATGGCGCTAAGAAGCTCGCCAACCGCGTGTACGCGACGCACATCAAGGACCTCAAGCCGGTCAAGGGCGTCAACGCGAAGGAGTGGTACTTCTTCTCGTCGACACCGGTCGGCGATGGCCTGGTGGACAACGAGAAGCTGGCGCAGATTCTCTACGATGCCAACTACCAGGGCTTCCTGGCCGTTGAAGTCGACTCTCTGCACCCCGACTACTGGAACCAGGAGCATGCCGCCGTCGAGCAGAGCGTTCGGGAACTGAAGCGCATCGCGGCTTGCGTTGGCTAGACCTCAACACTGGAGCGAACCTCTATGCAGACCATGAATGTCGCGATCATTGGCACCAAGTTCATGGGCAAGGCGCACAGCAATGCCTGGCTCAACACGCCTCACTTCTTCGACGTTCCCATCAAGCCGGTTCTCAAGGTCGCCGTCGGGCGAAACGAGCAGGACCTGCGTGTGTTCGCCGACCGCTGGGGATGGGAAGAGATCGCTACGGACTGGCGTAGCGTCGTTGAGCGCGACGACATCGACATTGTCGACGTCTCCGTTCCCACCAACCTGCACTACCCTGTCGTGATGGCGGCGGCGCGCGCCGGCAAGCACATCTTCTGCGAGAAGCCCTTTGCCATGTCAGTCGAAGAAGCGCGCCAGATGTACGAGGCCGCGGAAGCGGCCGGCGTTGTCCACTTCATCAACCACAATTATCGACGCGTGCCGGCGGTGCGGCTGGCGAAGCGGCTGATTGACGAGGGCGCCATCGGCCAGATCTTCCACTGGCGCGGGGCGTACCTGCAGGACTGGATCGTCGATCCGAGCTTTCCGCTGACCTGGCACCTGCAGAAGGACCAGGCGGGCGGCGGGCCGCAGTTCGACCTCAATTCTCACAGTGTCGACCTGGCTCGCTACCTCGTCGGTGAGATCACCGCGGTCTCGGCCTTCCTGACGACGTTCATCAAGGAAAGGCCACTGCCGGGCGCCGGCGCAGCTACCTTCTCCGCCGGTAGCGGCGAATCCACGGGCACGGGCACGGTGACCGTGGACGACGCGGCCTTCATGGTGGCGCGATTCGCCAACGGCGCGCTTGGCGCGTTTGAGGCCTCGCGCTTCGCGCCGGGCCGGAAGAACTACAACTACTTCGAGATCTACGGCAGCAAGGGCAGTCTCATCTTCGACATGGAGCGCATGAACGAGCTTCAGCTCTTCCTGCGCGACGACCCGGCGTATGCCCAGGGCTTCCGAACGATCATAGTGACAGAGGCAGGCCAGCACGACTATATCGCCGGCTGGTGGCCGCCCGGCCATATCATCGGCTATGAGCACGAGTTCCACCACGGCGTCGCAGATTTCCTCAACGCAATCGCCAATCACACGTCAATTGCCCCGAATTTCTATGACGGCCTGAAGGGGCTGGAAGTCCTGGAGGCCGGCGTGAAGTCGGCGGAGACCGGACAGACCGTGGCAGTCGGTAGCTGAACTGGCGTTGATCCCTGGGCGTCGGGGCGCTCCGTCGCCCAGGGTTGTCGGGCCGAGCGTAGCGCGAGCGAGTGTGACAGGTTCCTGTGCAACCATGAGTGAGGCTATGGACAATCAAGGCGACTCGGTCGGCATGCGGCCGATACTGGAAGTTCACGATATCACCAAACGCTTCACCGGCGTCGTCGCCCTGGAAGGCGTTTCAGTCGCTTTCAATCCGGGCGAGGTACACGCTGTCGTCGGCGAGAACGGCGCCGGTAAGTCGACACTCATGAAGATCCTGGCCGGCGCGTACACGCCGGATCAAGGCGAGATTGTGTTTCACGGTGAACGAGTCGCGTTTCGGCACCCGCGTGAGGCCCAAGCGAAGGGCATCAGCATCATCTACCAGGAGTTCAACCTGTTGCCCGAGCGGACGGTTGCCCAGAACATCTTCCTCGGCCGCGAACCGTCGCGCTACGGTCTGATTGACGACCGCGCGCTGGAGCGGCAGACGAGCGAGTTGTTGACGCGCCTGGATGTCGCCGGTCAGACCATTTCGCCGCAAGCCCTGGTGAGCAGCCTGTCAATCGCGCAGCAGCAGCTCGTGGAGATTGCCAAGGCGCTGTCCTTCGATGCCAAGGTTCTCATCATGGACGAGCCTACGGCGGCGCTTTCCTCGACCGAAGTCCAGGTGCTCTACAACCTCATCCAGAAGCTGCTCGACCAGGGCCTGGCGATCATCTTCGTCTCTCACCGCTTCAAAGAGGTATTCGATATTGCAAAGACGATCACCGTACTGAAGGACGGCCACAGGGTCGGGACGGTGAACGCTGCCGAGACGACGCCATCCGAAGTCATCAAGATGATGGTCGGACGCGAGCTTGATCACTACTTCCCACCGCTGGCGGCGCCGGAAGACCTTGGCGAGGTGGCGTTGCGTGTTCGAAACGGCGGCAACGCGTTTCTACGTGACATCAACCTCGAACTGCGCCGCGGCGAGATTGTCGGCATCGCCGGCCTTCAGGGATCGGGTCGAACTGAGCTTGCCCGAGCAATCTTCGGTGTGGACCCGTTCAAGACCGGTACCCTGGAAATCAAGGGCAAGGTCGTCCAGGTAAAGAATGCATCCCAGGCCATTGGGCAGAAGATGGGGTTTGTCACGGAGGACCGCAAAGCAGAGGGCCTACTGCTGCGTCAGCCGGTGCGTGACAACGTGCTGCTCACGGCGCGCACCTTTCAGCACATGCTGGCGCGCATCCTCGCGAACGGCACGCGAAAGTCGCCGCAGCTCGTACCGATGGTGGCACAGCAGGTCGACGTGCGCTCCGCCGGTTACGGCCAGGAAGTGCAATACCTGAGCGGTGGGAATCAGCAGAAGGTTGTTCTGGCCAAATGGCTCGCGGCCACCGCGGATGTCCTGCTCTTCGACGAGCCGACACGCGGCATTGACGTTGAGGCTAAGGCCAGCATCCACGACATGATTCGGGATCTGGCGCGGCGGGGAGTGGCGGTTCTGATGATATCCTCGGAATTGCCAGAGATTATCGGCATGAGCGACCGTATCGCAGTGATGTGGGAAGGAACGATCGTCGGCGAGCTTCCGGCCAGGGCCAGTGAGACCGAAATCATGGTGCTCGCCACCGGCCACAATGGCCGCGACATTTCCCCGTCGTCGATTGCTGCTGACGCGCCGGTCGAATAGGCCCGTTGAGGCTGAGAAGGATACTGAGGGCTTCTACATGGCAACTGCTACTGTACCCAGGGTTCGCGACCGTCTACGGCTGGAAAAAGTGCCGCCGGTGTACTGGATTCTCGCTGTTGTGCTTCTGTCGGCTGTGGTCCTCGATCTGCTTTTTGCGCACGGCCAGATCCTGTCCTCGAGTGAGATCTTTGCCAACATGCTTGTGCGGTCGGTGGCGCTGGGCATTGTGGCGGTGGGGCAGACGTTCGTCATGATCGGCGGCTCCATTGACCTCTCAGTCGCGTACCTCGTCAGCGTAACGGCGGTCATGGCCTCGTTCATGATGCAGGGCGACGAGTCGCGCGTTCCACTGGCCATCGTCACCGTGCTCGCCATTGGCATCATCGTCGGCCTGGTGAACGGCCTCATTATCACAAAACTCGAAGTCAACGCCTTGATTGCGACGTTAGGCGTCGGACTGGTGCTCAAGGGATTGCTCAACGCGAGTTTCGAGAATTTCGCCGGCGCGGTGCCTAGAAGCTTCCAATGGTTCGGGTATGGGCAGATAGGTCCCGTGCCCGCATCCGTTGTAATCCTCGTGGCCGTCTATGTCGTTGGGGCGTTTATCCTGGCAAAGACCAAGTTTGGCGCCAAGCTGTACGCGGTTGGCGGCAACCGAGAGGTGGCGCGTCTGTCGGGGTTGCGCACCGACCGCACGTTGATCATCGCCCACGTCCTGTGTAGCATCACGGCCGTCCTCACCGGGCTGTTCGTGGTGAGCCGCCTCCGCTCCGGCGCGCCGTGGGTGGGGCCGGACGGGGTCTACGATCTTGAGTCGATTGCCGCAGTGGTCGTCGGAGGAACAGCCATCTCCGGTGGCCGAGGTACCATGCTGGGGACCCTGGCCGGCGTCCTCATTTTCGGCATCCTGGATACGATGTTCAACCAGCTACAGGTCGACGCGTTCCTGAAGCTCGTTCTGCGCGGCGCGATCATCATCCTGGCGGTTGCGAGCTACACGATACGCTCGCGGCGCGAGCCGGCGTAGGGGGCGTCATGTCTACATCTCCAGCCACTGTGGGTGAGCCTCGCGGCGAGCAGAAGGCAATCTGGCGGCGCTTTGGCATTGCGCCTATCTATGTCGTTGTCATCCTGCTCTTTATCGCCATCGCCATCCTGAACCCCCAGTTCATGGAGCCGGCTGGTTTCCTGAACCTGTTTCGTCGCGCCGCGCCACTCATTGTCGTCACGGTGGGCGAGCTGTTTGTGATCGTCGGCGGCGGGTTCGACCTGTCAGCCGGATCGGTCGTCTCTTTCACGGTTATCGCCAGCGCTCTGTGGCTGAATAACGACCCGAACAACACCTGGTGGGTCTTGCTCGTCCTCATCGCGTTCGGCGTGTTGGTCGGGTTAGTGAACGGCTTCGTCGTGACCTTCCTGAAGGTTCCATCGCTCATCGCCACGCTTGGAATGCTGCTCCTCATCCGCGGCTTTGGCCTCTACATTTCCGGCGGCGCCCCGCGGGGCTACTTCCCCGATAACTTCCGCATCTTCGGCCGCGGGTTCATCGAAGATGTCCCATTCCTGGACCGAGTGCCATACGCGGTCCTGATCCTGATAGGCATCGGGTTGATCGCCGGCTACCTGTTCCATCAGACGGTGCTCGGACGCGATTTCCTGGCCATCGGAGATAATCCCAGGGCCTCCCGCCTGTCCGGCGTCCACGTCGCACGGGTCAGGGTGCTGACGTTCGTCCTCTCGGCGGTCTGCGCGGTCATCGGCGGTGTCCTGCTCGGCGGGTTCGGCGGTGTCACCATCGACGCCGGGCTTGGCCTCGAGCTACAGGCGATCTCGGCCTGCGTGCTGGGCGGAGCGGCGCTGCTTGGCGGGAAAGGCTCCGTACCTCGCGCGATGGCTGGCGCCGTGGCGCTCGAGGCGCTATTTACCCTGCTGAACCTCCTGGGTCTCCCGAAACCGCTCCGCGACGCCGTTCAGGGGGTCATTATCATCGCCGCGGTCGCCTACGCTGCCATCGGCACACGGACTCGCAAGTAGCTCCCATGTGATGCTATCTGACCTCACGAAAGGAGGCCACCGCAAAGCACTCTCTCTGCTTCACGATGTGCGTCAATCGAAACCAATTACCCCTACGAAAGAGGAGAAGAAGCGCATGTTGAACATACGCTCCAACCGAACAAGGCTGTTCGCGGCTCTGACCCTGGTTCTGCTCGTTGTCATGATAGGCGCAGCTGCCTGCGCCGCGCAACCTGCCGCTCCCGCCGCCAGCCAACCGGCGCAACAGCCGGCCGCTCAGTCACAGCCCGCCGCTCAACCCACAGCGGCTCAGGCGCAGCCCGCCGCCAAGGCGCAAGCGCCGGCGTCCAACGCCCCCAGCGGCTTGGCGAGCGATGCTGCCAAGGTCAAGAGTGAGTTCTTCAACCAGCAAGACCTGGATCGCCAGGTTCGGTTGATGAGCGTCAAGCCCGACGGGCCGGCCGATAAGCCCTGGGAGCAGACGCTCGAGGCCAAGATGGTCGATACCTCGAAGTTCAAGAAGCCGGGGCCTTATACCCTCTGCTTCTCCAACGCAGGCGTCAACAACCCGTGGCGCGTCGTCGGCTACAAGACGATGCAGGAGGAAGTGAAGCTCCATCCCGAGATCAAGGAACTCATCCATGTGGACGCAGGTGGCAAGGATGAGAAGCAAATCGCGGATATCGCCGACTTGGTCGCCAGCGGCAAGTGTGACCTGCTGATCGTGTCGCCGAACACCACGGCAGCTCTGACCCCGGCCGTAGAGAAGGCGTGCGAGAAGCTGCCGGTCGTCGTCTTCGACCGCGGCGTGTTCACCGGCTGTCCTGTGAGCTTCATTAGCCCCGTTGGCGGCTACGCTTTCGGTTACACGGGCGCGAAGTTCATCAGCGACCAGCTCCCCAACGGCGGCAACGTCCTGGCCCTGCGCATCTTGCCTGGCGTGGACGTTCTCGAAAACCGCTGGGCCGCGGCCAAGCAGGTCTTCGAGAAGAACCCCAACCTTAAGGTTGTCGGCGTCGAGTTCACTGATGGCGACAACGCCAAGGTGAAGTCTATCGTGTCGGACTACCTCGACAAGTACAAGAAGATCGACGCGGTGTGGATGGACGCGGGTGCGACATCTGTGGCCGCCATCGAAGCGTTCGAGGATGCTGGCGCCAAGCTCCCGATCATCAATGGTGAGGATCAGCAGGACTTCCTCAACAAGTGGCAGTCGGCCAAGATGACGGCTATCGCGCCGACCTACCCCACCTTCCAGTGGCGAACGCCGATCATTGCCGCGATGCACATCCTGAAGGGCGAGCAGGTGCCTCAGACCTGGACGCTGCCGCAGCCGTCGGTCACCCAGGAGAACCTGTCCAAGTACGTGCAGCCCAACATGCCCCCGCTCCACTACGCGATGTGTGGTTGCGAGAACATGCCGAATTACCCTGCGGCGTGGGGCGGCAAGTAACCGTTCGCACTCCGCGCTGCTCCGACTGGCAAGGCGCTTGCCGCTTTGCCAGTCAGGGCAGACCTTAACCCCACCACAGTGGCTCGGCTGGACTGAGCTGAAGGAAACTGGGAGGGAACAAAGCAAATGATCGAAATCGGATTCCACACCGACGCGTTCAACAGCGCCTACTGGAGCTTTGAGCAGTGCCTGGACTGGGCGAAAAGCAACGATGTGCACTACATCGAGTGCGGTACCATCGACGGCGTGAGCTGGATTCACGGTCTCGGCTACCAGCCCCACGTCGCTCTCTGGGAAGACCCCCTGGCGCTGCGCGATAAGATGGAAAGCTATGGCGTGCGCTTTTCGCAGCTCGACGCCGCCTATCCCATATCCCTGCCAAATGGCACATCCATCGGTGTGCCCTATATTCTCAACTCGATGCGCTGGGCCTATCTTGTCGGCTGCAAGCGCCTCGACACGACCGATCACAAATACGCGCCGGATGGCATGACTGATGAAGAGGCCATGGAGAGCATGAAGCGCATCTATGGCGAGGTGCTGGAGGCGGCGGCGCGTTACGACATGACCATCAACATCGAGCCGCACGGCTACTATACGACCAAGCCCGAGTTCATGCAGCGCATGCTCGATTTCTACGATACGCCGTATCTGCGCATGAACATGGACACGGGCAACACGTTCATTGCCGGGCAGGACCCGGTCGCCTTCCTCGAGCGCTTCAAGGGCCGCGTGAGTCACGTCCACGTCAAGGACGTCAGCGCCTCACTCGCGGCGGCGATGCGCGGCGAGCTGACCGGCATCGCAGTCAGCAATACGGCCATCGGCGACGGTGTGAACGTGGAAAACATCAAGAAGTGCTTCGATATCCTCGTGGATATCGGCTACGACGGCGTCGTCAGCATCGAGTGCGAGGGTGAAGGCGGCCCGATGATCGAGAAGAGCCTGGCGTGGGTGCGGGAGATCGTCGCCGACGCCAACCACCGTCTCGCCGCGCGCGCCCCACAGGCTGTCGCATAAGGCCAGAGACTCTGGCCCGCAGTAGACTGCGAACAGGAGATAAGAGCAACATGGCGATCAAGCTTGGCATCAATATGGAGTTCGTCCGCCACCACGACCAGAGCTTCGAGTGGGGCGTCGCGAAGGCCGCTGAGATTGGGTATGAGTATATCGAGCCAATGGTGCATCTCGGGCGCGAGCTTCTCAGCGAGGCCCGCTACTTCCACTCCGTCTCCATGTACGACGACCCGCTGTGGGTGCGCGACCTGTGCGCCACCTACGGAATCAAGCTCTCGGGCCTGTCATCCCACACGCCGCTATGCAAGCCGGAGATCAGTGTAGAGTACCTCAAGATGGCGATCCGCTGGGGGGCCGACGCCGGCGCTCCTGTCGTCAACACGGACGAGGGTCCGAAGCCCCGGTGGACCAGCAAAGAGATGGACTACGCGCTGATGACCTACACGCTCCAGGAGGCGGCGTTTGTCGCCGAGCGTCACGGCATCAAGATCGGCCTGGAGCCGCACCAACAGTACAGCAAGACGCCCGAAGGGCTAGATAGCATCTACAACCTGGTCGCGTCGCCGGCCATCGGCATCAACTACGACACCGGCAACAGTTATCTCGCCGGCGGGTCCGATCCCTATGAGTGGCTGGAGCACGTGCGGGACCGCCTGGTTCATCTCCATGCCAAGGACATCAGCTTCGCCCAGGGTGAGGCTGAGCGCGGCAAAGTCACCGGAACGCCGACGGGCTGTGCCTGCGGTGATGGGGTCGTGGACTGGGCACGCGTCATCGAGATCGTGAGTCCCGTTGCCGTGGATCGGGACATTGTCTTCAGCGTGGAGTGTGGCAACGTACCGGATGCCATCCGAAGCTTTGAGTACCTCTCCAGGCTCATTCAGACGACGGGCGAGGCCCAGTTAGCGGACGCCTAGGTCGCGACACAATGACTTATAGGAGAGCCGACTGAAGATACTACAGGAGTCATTACCGCATCCCGCTCGCCGTGGAGTCCCAACTCCACGGCCCGCCGGAGGCGCTGGAGAGGCATCTCTAGCGCCACGATATGCGGCACAAGGCTTAGGATCATCAGTCGGCAAAGCGTTGCGCTCCAGGCGAGCGCAGAGGTCTCTCACCGCGTCTATCGGCAGACCAGAGAGGATGCCATGAGCGCCGAGCGCAAGTATCTCGTCGGGGTTGACCTGGGAACGAGCGCGACCAAGGCCGCGCTGTATACGTCGGATGGGACGTTGGTCGCCGAGGCGCTTACCGAGGTGCCGATCTACTATCCGCGGCCCGGTGTCGTCGAGCAGGAGAACGACGACTTCTATCGAACGGCAGCCGAGACTGTGCGCGCCTGCATCGACGCGAGCGGCGTTGACCCGCGGCACGTCGTTGCTCTGGCGTTCGACAGCCAGATGGCGGGCGTCGGCGCGGTGGACGAAGACTTCCGGCCGGCAACGCGCTTTGATTCCTGGCTCGACATGCGCTGCCAGCCCTACATCGACTTCCTGAACAACCATCACGCCGACCTGGTGACGCGGCTCACTGGCTGCCCGCCGACGTGCGACCACGGCCCGAAGATTCTGTGGTGGAAGGAAGAATGCCCGGCCGACTACCGCCGCATCGCCAAGTTCCTGATGCCATCGGGCTACGTCGCGGGCAAGATGGTGGGCCTGCGCGCCGAAGACGCCTTCATCGATTATACGTTCATTCACTTCTCCGGCCTTAGCGACGCGCTCCAGGGTACGTGGTCCTCTGAGCTCTGCGGCCTGCTGGGTGTCGACATGGGCAAGCTGCCGACAATCGTGGAACCCTGGCGCGCAGTCGGCGAGGTCACCGAGACGGCGGCGCGAGAGTTTGGCCTTGCGCCGGGTACTCTCGTCGCCGCAGGCTGCGGCGACACAGCCGCCGGGGCGCTCGGCGCCGGCATTGTCCGATCTGGCATGCTGTTCGACACGGCCGGCACAGCCGCCGTACTCGCCGGCTGCACCGATACCTTCGTCACCGATGTCAATCACCGAGCGCTGTTGACCATGCGCTCGGTGATTCCGGGCCTCTGGAACCCGCTCGCCTACATCGCCGGGGGTGGGCAGGCCTTGCGGTGGTTCCGAGACCAATTCTTCAACGTGTTGCAGGGGCAGCCGCAGCCGGGGGTTGGCGACTCCTATGCCGAGATGCTCCGGCTTGCCGCTGCCGTGCCGCCCGGCGCCGACGGCCTGTACTTCTCGCCGCATCTCGGTGGCCGCATCTGTCCGGCCCAGCCGGATATGCGCGGCGCGTGGATTGGGTTCTCGTGGGGGCATACGCAGGCGCATTTCCTCCGGGCTATCCTGGAAAGCGTCGCTTTCGAGTACGCGTATTATCTCAGCATCCTGCGCGAGGCCATCCCCAACCTGACGCTCTCAGAGGCGCGCGCGATTGGCGGCGGCGCGCGCAGCGACCTCTGGAACGAGATCAAGGCGAACGTTCTTGGAGTACCATACCAGCGGCTGCGGCGGTCGGAGTTTGGCACGTGGGGCAGCGCCATGATCGCCGGCAAAGCCGCCGGCGTCTTTGACGACCTGGCCGAGGTTGCCGCGGAGCACGCGCAGCCGCTCGGGGACCCGCTTCGGCCGCGCCCTGAGACGTACGCGGTTTACCAGCCGCTTGTGGCCCGCTACATTGGTGCCGAGGCCCGGTTGAGTGAGACATTCAGCGCGATGGCCCGGGCCTGACCGAGAGGCCGGCGATTTGCAGCTATAGGAGAACCTATCTGATGAGCATGCCAGTTCGAGTCTGCATGGTTGGCGCGGGGCGCGTCGGCAAGCTACATTCTGGAACATTGAAGAGGTATATACCCGCAGGTGTCGTCGCGGCCCTGGTGGACCCGGTCCAGCGTATTCGGGACGAGACCGGCGACGAATTCGGCATCGAGCGCCGATTCGCGTCACTGGAGGAAGCGCTCGACCAGGTCGAGTTCGACGCCGTCATTATCACGACGCCGACATTCACCCACAGGGATCTCGCCGTTCTCGCAGCATCTCACGGTAAGCACGTCTTCCTCGAGAAGCCCATGGCAATGACCCTAGCTGAGTGCGACCAGATCATCGGCGCCTGCCGAGCTAATGCCGTGCACCTGCAAATCGGTTTCATGCGCCGCTTCGACCCCGACTTTGTTCTGGCGGCCGAGCGTATTCAGGCGGGCGAGATTGGCGAGCCGATGCTCATCAAGTCTCTGACGCACGGTCCTGGTCTCCCGCCGGCCTGGGCGAATGACCTGCACACGTCCAATGGGATGCTGGCCGAGGTCAACAGCCACGACCTCGACTGCGTCCGCTGGCTGATGGGCTCGAACATCGAGCGCATTTATCTCGAGGTGGCTAACTTCAAAGGCGCTGAGCGCGGCGCGACCGCCGAGCACTTCTACGACAATATGCTCGCGAATCTCCGGTTCGAATCGGGCGGCATCGGCAGCATCTCAGGTGTCTGCCCCTGCGACTATGGCTACGACGCTCGCGTTGAGATTGTCGGCAAGAAGGGCATCATGCAGATTGGCGAGATGAAGGGCCGCGCCGTCGTCATCGCCGTTGACCGGGAACAGGGCCTCGTGACGCCCATCTTCCGCCGCTGGCCGGAGCGGTTCGCGCTCGGATATCTCCACGAGATCGAGGATTTCGTCGCATGTATCCAGAGCGGTGCGTCGCCGCGCGTGACGGGTGAGGACGGCCGTTGGGCCGTCGCAGCCGTCCTCGCGGGTACGCGTTCCTTCTTAGAAGAGCGCCCGGTGCGCCTCGCAGAAGTCCTGTCGGGCGACTGGACACCGGCCCTTGCCCTGGCGAGCGGATGAGGAGGCACATGACTAGTACGATGCTTGCCGCCGTCTATCACGGGCCCGACGACTTACGGGTCGAGCGGGTCCCTGTGCCTGAGGTCGGTCCCGACGAGGTGCTGCTGAAGGTACTGACGGCCAACATTTGTGGCACGGACCTGCGCATCCTGCACGGCGGCCACCGACAGTATCCGGCGGGAACCGTGCGGATACCGGGCCACGAAGTCGTGGGCGAAATCGCCGAGATCGGGAAGGATGTGCCCGGGCACGCGGTGGGCGAACGGGTCTTTGTAGCGCCCAACATGGGCATGAGTGCAGGACGCGAGACGATCTCCGGCAACAACAACCTCGACCCGAACTTTCGGGCGATTGGTATCAACCTCGATGGGGCATTTGCCCAGTACATGCGCGTGCCGGGCGAAGCGATTCGCCAGGGCAACCTGATGGCGGTGCGCGAGAACGTGGACCCTGCTGTCGCCGCCCTGGTTGAGCCGCTGGCGTGCGTTCTCCGCGGGCAGAACGCGGTCAACGTGCAGAGCGGCGATGTCGTCGTGGTGATGGGCGCCGGGCCGATCGGGATTCTGCACATGAAGCTCGCGAGGCTACGCGGGGCGGTGCGCGTCATCGTTAGCGAGCCGGGTGAGTATCGACGCGAGCAGGCGCGGCAGCTCGGCGCGGACCGCGTCGTAGACCCCGTGAACGAGGACCTGCGGGCGATCGTTCTGGCCGAGAGTGGCGGACGCGGCGCCGACGTCGTCATCGTTGCCGCGCCTTCCAAGGTGGCGCAGCAGCAGTCCCTGGACATCGCGGGCCTGGGCGGGCGCATCAACCTCTTCGGCGGGCTGTCGAAGCAGGACTCGATTATCCAGTTCGACAGCAACAAAGTCCACTACAACGAGCTTGTCGTGACGGGAACGACGGCGTGCAGCACGTATGACTGCTGGCGCGCGGCCGAGATCGTGAATTCCGGCCGGCTTGACCTTCAGCCGCTAATTACGAGTCGCTTCCCGCTGAGCGAGGCGGCCGCCGCGTTCGCCGCCGCCGCCGACGGCAAGAATCTGCGCGTCTCTCTGGAGCCGTGGTGATGACAGTTCAGGTCATGACAGTCAACGGCCCGCTTCCACCCGACGCGCTTGGAACAACCGACGCCCACACCCACGTCTGGATTGCGCCGGTCGCCGGCAGCGCGCCGGATGCGCCTGTGCTCCACGACGAGGCGGCCATCGTCCGCGAGCTTGAGGACTACCAGCGTGTTGGGGGAGGAGCCGTGGCAGACTGCCAGCCGGGTGGATGCGGCCGTGACGGCCGCGCGCTCGCGCATCTATCGGCTGCCACGGGCGTTCACATTATCGCCGCGACAGGCTACCACCGCGCGAAATACTATTTGCCTGATGCGCCTCAGCTTCGTTTGACGGCCGAACAGGCCTGCGACTACTTCGTTGACGAGATCCTCGGCGGCCTGACAGAAACCCGCGAGGACGACGTGCTGGTCTATCCAGGCTTCATCAAGATTGCCGCGGAAGCGACGGTCGAAAGCTCCCCGACTGCACTCATGGAAGGGGCTGCCGCCACCTGCCTGGCGACCGGCTACGCCATCGAGATGCATACGGAGAAGGGCGCTTCAATCGAGGAATTTCTTGAGTTCTTCATTCGGCAGGGCGTGTCTCCGCACCGCCTCGTCTTCTGCCATGTAGATAAGCGGCCGGACGTCGGCCTCCACCGCGAGCTTACTGCTAGCGGCGTTGTTCTCGAATACGATACGTTCTTTCGCCCCAAGTATCAGCCGCAGAACAACGTCTGGCCGCTCATTGAGGCGATGCTGGCAGCGGGCCACGCCGACCGGCTCGCCCTCGCTACCGACATGGCCGACTCGGCGATGTGGTGTTCGTACGGCGGGCAACCGGGCATGGCGGCTTTCGTGACGCAGATCCAAGCCCGACTCGTGCGCATGGGCATGGATGAAGGCACTGTTCACGGCCTGACAGGCGGCGTTATCGCCGATCGTCTAGCCGTCTCGTTCGAGTAGGGAGGGGACCGTTGATGGACGCGCCGTATACGTTTGGTCTCGCTACGCCCGGCTTTGTGCCGTCCAAATACGACAATCACATTCAGCGGCGGTTGAGCGCTATGAAGGGGCAGTACCTGGATAACGACGCGTACGCCCGCCTTTTGGCCGAGAACGATGTCCTGCTGTATGAGGTGTACGAGCTTCAGCGGCCCACCGTCGCCGGCGAGCTACTGCACGGCATTTCCATTGTGCACTCAGGAACCGTCGGCGACGAGTATTTCATGACGAAAGGGCATTATCATACCGTCCTGGACACGGCAGAAATCTACTATTGCCTGAGCGGGCACGGATTCATGGTGATGGAAACGCCCGAGGGTGACTGGGCGGTCGAGGAGCTTGCGCCGGGTAAGGTGCTCTACGTCCCGCCGCGCTGGGCGCACCGCTCGGTCAACGCGGGCGACAGCGAAGACCTGATCACGTTCTTTGCCTACCCCGGCAATGCCGGCCACGACTACGGCTCTATTGAGGCCCAGGGTTTCCGCAAGCTCGTGATGAAATGCGACGGGCAGCCAACGGTCGTGGACAATCCGCGCTGGCAGCCGCCGGATGCCCGACGATGACGCGGCTGAGCGATTGCCACGTCCTCGTCACGGCCACGTCGTTTGGCCGCGCCGACCAATGCCTGCGCTCGGAGCTCGAGCAGGCGGTTGGACATGTGACCTACAATCCGACGGGCAAGCCGCTCACGTCGGCGCAACTTGCCGACCTCCTGTCGGATGTGGACGGATGCATCGCCGGGCTGGACGCTTTCGACGCCGCAGCATTGCAGCACGCGGAGCGCCTGAAGGTGATTGCGCGCTACGGTGTCGGCACCGACAACGTGGACCTGGAAGCGGCACGCGCCCGGGGCATCATTGTCACGAACACGCCCACCGCGAATGCCGTCTCTGTCGCCGAGTTGACGGTCGCGCTGATGCTGAACCTGGCGCGACCGATCCTGGCAGCCGCGGAGGCGACCCGTCGGGGCGAGTGGCCGCGGACGACCGGGATGTTGCTGGAAGGAAAGTGCGTCGGCCTCGTGGGGCTTGGCGCGATCGGCAAGCAGGTGGCGCGCCGCCTGGCCGGCTTCGACTGTCGGCTCCTGGCATTCGACGTAGCGGCGGACGAGGCCTTCGCCGCGGCGCACAATATCGAGTTAGCGCCGCTGGATAGGCTGCTTGGCGCCGCGGATTTCGTCTCGCTCCACGTGCCGTTGTTGCCCGCCACGCGGGGCATGGTCGATCAGGCGTTCCTGGCATCGATGAAAGCAGGGGCGTACCTCATCAACACGTCGCGGGGCGAGCTTATCGACGAGGACGCCCTGTATGACGCGCTATGCAGCGGCCACCTGCGCGGGGCGGCGTTGGACGTTTTCAACACCGAGCCGCCGGGCGCCGACCACCCATTCCTGAGCCTGCCTCAGGTCATCGCAACACCACACATGGGCGCCCACTCTGATGGCGCGATGTATGCGATGGGCCGCGGCGCTCTCGACGACTGCCTCGCGGTTCTGCGCGGCGAAAGCCCGAGATACAGGGTGGTCTGAGGCGCGTCGGCCTGGGTTAACCTCGGTGTCACCCCAAGAGAGGATATTATGGAGAAACCGGAGATTGGCCTGCAGACTGATAGCGAACAAAACGCCCACGATGTCAAGACCAAGAGCGTTCCCACGTTCTACTTCATCGGCGTAACGACGGGGAAGTCTTCCATCAACAAAGTCTTCCCGCTGTGGATGAAAGAGCTGGGCCACCCTGAAATCGTGCTCGAAGGCATGGATCTCAAGATTCACGACACGGCCGGGGCCTATCGCGCGGCGGTCGCCCAGATGAAGTATGACCCCCTCTCCATCGGCGCGCTGGTCACGACCCACAAGATTGACCTGTATGAGGCCGCCAAGGATATGTTCGACTACCTCGACCCGTACGCCGAAATCACCGGCGAGCTGTCGAGCATATCCAAGCTGGAGGGCCGGCTCGAAGGGCACGCCAAAGACCCCATCACGGCCGGCCTTAGCATGGACCATATCACGAAGGACGGCTACTTCAGCCGAACCCGCGGCGATGTGCTTATCTTCGGCGCTGGCGGCTCGTCGGTGTCAACCGTCCTGCACCTCATCTCGAAGAAGGACAAAGCGGATCGGCCGCGGCGAATCATCGTTGTCAACCGTTCACCGATGCGACTGCACCGCATGCAAGCCATGGTTGACACGCTGCCGACCGACATCGAGATGACTTACATCGAGAATGCCGATCCGCGCCGGAACGATGAAATCATGGCCGAGCTACCAGAAGGCAGTGTCGTCATCAATGCGACCGGCATGGGAAAGGATACCCCAGGCTCACCCATCACCGACGATGGCCTGTTCCCTCGGCACGGCATCGCCTGGGAGTTTAACTATCGCGGTGAGCTTGACTTCCTGCATCAAGCCGAGCGCCAGGTTGAGAGCCGCGATCTGTTCGTCGAGGATGGATGGCTGTACTTCGTTCACGGCTGGTCGCAGGTCGTCGGGCAGGTGCTGCACATCGACATCACCGAAGATGTTTTCGCGCGGCTCGAGCAGGCGGCCGCAACCGTCCGCGGTTAGCCGACGGACGCTGGAAAAGGAGAGTCCGTGATGATGAGAGCGCGACTCGTGCCCGTCTACTTTGATCCGGGCCGTGATGAGCAGTTCGACCTCCAGCTCAATGCCCTGAGGGCGTCGCTCCAGGACGAGGCAGATCTGCTGCCGCCCGTCGCCCTGGGCCAGCCGCTGCCGGCCGAGGCGGAGGCGGTGGTGTTCCCGCAGATTCTCGGCGAGGCCTACCGACAGCTTGCGCACTTCAAGGCCATTGACCGCCCGATACTTATTGTGACCTCGGAGTTCGGCACAATGGCGATGTGGGACTGGGAGATTGCCAGCTATCTCCGATCGGAAGGCGTGAATGCCGTCACGCCCTTCAGCCTCGATCAGACGCGCACGCTGTGCCGAGCCTTGGGCGTGAAGCGCGAGCTAGCCCAGACCAAGTTCCTCGCTTTCCAGGATAACCCGGGCGCGGGATTCCAGCCGGAGATCTTCAAGCGCTTCTATTGGTGGGAAGACGAGTGCACGCAGCGCATCTTCCAGAAGTTCGGCGTCACGATCGAGAAGCGCAGCTTCAGGGCGCTCGGCGCGGCCGCCAAAGAGATACCGGACAGTGAAGCAGACGCCGTCCTGTCGCGCTGGGACCTGAACACGCCCGGCGTCTCGCAGCACTCCCTGCGGAGCGCCGTCAAGATGTACATCGCCCTGACGCGTGAGATCGGCGACGATCAAAGCATCGGCGGCATCGGTATCAACTGCCTGAACGAGTCTCACTTCTCCGACACGACGCCGTGCCTGGCGTGGAACATGTTCTACACCGAGCGTCGCCTGATCTGGGGCTGCGAAGCCGACACACTTTCCATGCTCACGAAGTACATCCTGAACCGCTCGCTGGACGTGCCCATCATGATGACGAACCTGTACCCGTTCCTGATGGGCATGGCTGCGCTGAAGCACGAGAGAATCGAGAGCTTCCCCGACGTCGCCCACAACCCGGATGACTACATCCTGGTGGCGCACTGTGGCTACCTCGGCGTGTTGCCGCAGGCCTTCGCGACAGAGTGGGCGCTGCGTCCCCGCGTCCTGCGTATCACCGACCCGAATGCGACGGCCATCGATGCTCTCCTGCCGACGGGAGATGTCACCCTTGCCAAGCTCGCGCCGACGATGAACACCATCACCGTCGCCGAAGGCGACCTCGAAGGCTACGCGCAGTTCCCGAACTCCGACTGCCTGAACGGAGGCGTGATACGCGTGTCCAGCGGCCGGCGCATGATGAACCGCGCCTCGTCCCACCACTATCTGCTGATGACGGGCCATGTCCGGGACGATATTGACCTGATCTCCAACGTGTTCGGCCTAACCGTCGAGTCCATCTGATCTGAGGCCTTCGCCATGAAAATCGGCATCAATACATTCGTGTGGGTCTCTCCCTTTGGCACTGCTGCCATTCCCTTGGTGCACAAGGTGAAGGACTTCGGGTTTGACGTCTTCGAGATGGCGTGCGAGGAGCCGAGCGGCATCGATGTGAGCGCCGTCAAGGCGGCGCTCGACGAGACCGACCTGGGAGCAGTTGTGTGTGGAGTGTTCGGGCCGGACCGCGACCTCAGCAGCGACGACAGTAGCGTGCGCGAGACCACCAAGGCCTACGTTCGCTGGATGATTGACACAGCCCAAACGCTCGGCGCGCCGGTCGTGTGCGGCCCGGCCTATTCATCGGTCGGCAAGGCCCGTCTCCTGCCGCCAGACGAACGCGCCGCCGAACGCCGGCGCGCCGCCGACAGCCTGCGCGAGATGGGCGACTACGCGGCGGATCATGGCGTGCGCCTGGCCCTGGAGCCGCTGAACCGCTTCGAGGTCGACATGATTAACACGGTCGACCAGGGCCTCGCGCTCCTTGACGAGATCGGCAGCCCGGCCGTGGGCCTCCATCTCGACACATTCCACATGCACATCGAAGAGAAGAACGTCGAGCAGGCCATCAGCCGGGCCGGAAACAAGCTGTTCCACTTTCACGCCTGCGAGAACGACCGCGGAATCCCAGGCACCGGCCAGGTTGACTGGGACGGCGTGGTTCGCGGCCTGACGGCGGTCGACTATGACGGGGTCGTGGCGATCGAGGCATTCACACCGGCCCTCGAGGCGATTGCGCGCGCCGTCTGTCTCTGGCGGCCCGTCGCACCGGACCAGGACACGCTGGCGCGGCAGGGCCTTGCGTTCCTGCGTGACGTGCTACCGGCGAGATAGTGACCGATGAGCGACAAGATACCTGTTCTCCTGGACACAGACATCGGCTCCGACATCGACGACGCGGTGTGTCTGGCGTATCTGCTGCGGCATCCGCGTTGCGAGTTGGTCGGTATCACAACGGTCAGCGGGGACACGGTGCGGCGCGCGGCCCTGGCCGAGGTCGTCTGTCGGGCGGCCGGGCGGGAGGACGTGCCGATTCACGCGGGAGCGCCCGGCCCACTTCTCCTCGGCCCGGGCCAGCCGCGCGTCCCTCAATACGAGGCCATCCGCGAGCGTTCCCATCGAACGAATTACGCGCCAGGCGCGGCCCTGGAGTTCATGCGCCAGGCCATCTATGCGCGGCCGCATGAGATTACGCTGCTGGGGATTGGCCCCCTCACCAACCTGGCCCTGCTCTTCGCGAGCGATCCGGCGATCCTCTCGCTGCTCAAGGAGCTGGTGTTGATGTGCGGGGTGTTTACGGCCGGGAATGGGCACGCGCCCGGCGCCACCGAGTGGAACGCGATCGTGGATCCGTTGGCGACGGCTATGGTCTTTCGGGCGCGGCCACCGCGCTTCACATGTGTGGGTCTGGAAGTCACGACGCGGTGCCGGCTGCCGGCCGACGAATGCCGGGAGCGTTTCACGCGCGCCGGCGGACCACTCAGTATCGTCGCCGACATGGCTGAGGTCTGGTTTCGCGGTGAACCCCAGATTACGTTCCATGATCCGCTGGCCGCCGCGACCGTGTTCGAGCCGGACTTGTGTCAGTATGCGGAAGGCGAGGTCGACGTGGGAACGCAGAGTTCGTTCCTGGCGGGGCTAACGCGGTTTACCGCCTCGCCCGAGCGGAGTCCGCAGCGGATCGCCGTCACGGTGGACGCGCCGCGCTTCTTCGCTCACTATTTCGAGGTGGTTGGCGGCTGACGCGGCCACATTTCGCGGACTCTGCGACGTCACTCGCTCATACGAGGCAAGCTCTACGGGGCCGACGGTTCCTCCGCCGTCGGCTCTGGCGTTTCTGTGGGCGTGCGCGTTGGCCGCGGCGTGCGCGTCGCCCTCGGCGTCGGAGTCTCGGTTGGAGGCGGGGTTTCAGTGGGGGTTGGTGTCGGAGTCGTGCTGGCGGTCACAGAGGGCGAAGGTGTCGCGGTCGTGGTCTCGGTCGGCGCGGGCGAGGGCGTTACAGTTGTAGTCAGCGATGGGGTCGGTGTGGCGGTGTAGGGAGACAGTCCAGGAACGTAGGCGGCGGCGCGAAGGGTTTCGACCGGTGGCAAGGTCGGCAGCACAGTAGCTCCGCTGCCTTCATATGAGGCAATTCCTGCCAGACCCAGGAGGACCGCGAGCACAACGATCGCCACGAACCTGACGAGGCGTTTGAGGCGCCTGTGGTCCTGTGCGACGGCGCGCATGTCCTCGCGCCGCGCGGCGGCTGACGAGAGTGTTGGCAGGTCACTGACAAGATCGCTGCGGTGACGCCCAATCCACGCCAGTAGCTCATCCACGCGGCCATGGCGTTCCAGGTGAATCAACATGTGGAGCACAAGCTGGGTATGGGTGCGGCGTTCCCCATCCGGGACCCCCAGATCGAATGCGATTCCCTGGATCTCGTCAAACGTGAATCTCTGATTTAGAAGGTGCCGCAGCCTTTCTCTGTGTGAGACTTCTGTACTTACCATAGATTTGGCTCGCGGGGCCGTCAGACACAAAATCGCGTCTAACTATCTCTGCGAGGTCCTAAAATCTATGACGCAACCGGCGCTCGAAAGTAACGATGGCAAGACCTTCTCGTGTCTTTGCCCCGTCTTCGTTTAACGTTCGATACATTGCTAAGCTTTGCCGGGCTGAGTCGCCTGGTTGGGCGAACGCGTCTCAACCTCGGGAGCCGCATGCGCCAGCGCTATCTCTCCGTCCAGCGACAGCGCTCGTCCGGCTGCCCACGCCTTAGCAAAGTCCGCGTCTGGGAGCTTCGCCCGCAGGGCGTCCACCGTGGATGTGTAGGCCGGACACTCCACGGGTGGAATCGGCGTGTGGACGGCGTCCCGCAGAGCCTCCGCGGCGCCCAATAACTGCACGGCCCAGGAGAGGGCCGCCGGCCGTCGTTCAGTAGCGGCGACGGCCGCCAGGCCCTCCAGGCACGCGGCAATGTTCGCCTTGTTCCCGTACTCCTGACGAATATCGAGGCTCTCGAGCAGGCAGGCAGTGGCGCCGGCCGAGTCGCCCTGGCCGGCGCGGACACGGGCGAGAAGGGCGAGGTGGAAGGCAAGGAGCAGGGAGTCGCCAAGCGAGCGAGCCAGGCTAGTGCTCTCCGCGAAAAGGCTTGCTGCCCTTTCGAGGTCTCCGTCGTTCAGAGCCGCTTCGCCCAACGACGCCGTGACCACTGCGACGAGCCAGCCATCCTTTGCCTGCTGCGCGACTTGCAGCGCCTCTGCCCATAGCGCCTTTGCCGATTCGCGCTCGCCGCGCTCGTAGCGGCGCCAGCCGAGATCGCTGGCCGTTAAGGCCAGGAGGCCAAGGTCGCCACCTTCTCGGGCCAGTGGCAGCGCCTGCTCCAGCAGCCGCCACGCCTCGTCAATGTCTCCCTGGGCGTGCGAAATGCGCGAGGCGCCAAAGAGCGCCTTCGCCCGCGCCACCGCCGAGCTATCACGCGCGGCCACCAGCACCCTTGTCAACCATGTCTCCGCCTCTTCGTAGTAGCAGCGCTCGAACCAGAATCGCCACAGCGCTCCGGCCAGGCGCAATGCGGCGTCCGGATTGTGCTCGAGTCCCCAGACGAGAGCATGGCGAATATTGTCGTGTTCCACTGAGACGCGCTTCCACCAAGTCGCCTGGTTGGCGCCGATGAGCTGCGTTTCACTCTCTTCCGCGAGCGCGACATAAAAGTCTAAATAGCGCGACATGAGCGCGTCGTAGCTTTCGGCTCGCTCCAGCTTGTCCAACGCGTATTGGCGAACGAGAGTGTGCATGTCGAAGCGTACTCCCAGCTCACCTTCACTTTCGCGCTTCGTGAGGAGTGATTTGGCGCCGAGGGCTGTCAGCATCCTGGCGGATGCGCCCGCGACCTGGTGCGCCGCCGTCCGGTCGAAGCCACCGGCGAAAACCGCCAGCCCTGTGAGGGCTACCCGTTCGTCTGCCGTCAGCAGACTCCAGGAATGCTCGAAGACGGCGCGCAAGCTGCGGTGGGCCGGTGGAATATCGCGCATGGTCGTTGAGATGGCATCCAGGTCGCGCGTGATCTCGACCGCTAAGTCCTGGCACGACTCGGTTCCCACCAGCGAGGCCGCCAGCTCGATTCCCAGCGGCAACCCCCGCAATGTCCGGCAGATTCGATAAATGGCCGGGAGATTGGCCGCCGATGGCTGGAATCGCCGCTGTGCTCGCTGCGCTCCCTGAACAAAGAGTCGGACCGACGCATACTCAGCCGCCCCCGGATCGTCTTCCGTCGGGAACGGCAGGCCGTCCACGTCGAAAACCTGCTCTGCGTGCAGGTGCAACGCCGCGCGCGACGTGACGAGAATCTTCACACCGACGGCAGCGCGCAGAATGTCGATGATCAGGTCTACGGCGGCGAGATGCTGCTCGAAGCCGTCCAGTATGAGGAGCAGTGCTTTGTCGCGCAGATAGCCCAGAAGTTGAGCGCGTGGGTCCGTTGGGCCCTCAAAACGTAGGTCCAACGCGGCTGCGATAGCGAATACGACGAACTCCGGCCCTGTGGCTGACTCCAGGGGGGCCAGATAGGCGCCGTGCGCATATCGCTGCCACAATCGGTGGCCCGTCTCCAGCGCTAGGCGGCTCTTGCCCATGCCGCCTAGACCCATGACTGTGACCAGGCGGTTGGGCGACGCTGGATCGAGCAGCCTCACGAGCTCGTCTAGCTCCGGCTCCCTTCCGATGAAGGGCGTCAGTGGAGCAGGTAGATTGTGCGAGGTGGCCGACACGACCTTCGGGCCGATCTCGCCGGCTATAATCTGGTCACGTAGCCCTCGGGTTTCGCTTGTCGGCTCGACCTGCAGCTCCTCGGCCAGAACTCGACGGCACGCATCGTAGGCCGCCAGCGCCGCATTGCGCTCCCCGTTCAGCGCCAGAAGGCGCATCAGGGCGCGGTGCCCTTCCTCTCGCCACGGGTCGAGCGCGACGAGGCGCTCGGCAATGGCTATGCCGCGGGTCAGGTCGTTCTCCTGCTCGCGGTAGTCGATCAGGCGCTCGATCATCTCTCCGCAGCGTTGCCGCCAATGCTCGCGCTCGACAATCAGCCATGTCTCGAACTCAGGGCAGGAGTCGAGCGACAGGTCGGCGAGGAGGTCTCCGCGCATGAGCTCAACCGCCGCCGCGAGGGCGTCCGCCGTCCCTTCAGCGCGAAGCTGCTCCGCGGCCGAGATATCATCCCACGTATTGGGGCCGGGCGTGTATCGTACCGTGTGGCGGTCTACTTCGAGCCAAGCTGGTAGGCACGCGCCTATGTTGGACAGAACGCGGCGTAGATTGTGCCGGCCGCGCTCCTCAGTCATATCACCCCAGAACATGTCGACAAGGTGTGGCCGAGAGATTCGTTCGCGACGGGCGACGAGGTAACACAGAAGGGCGAGCGCCTTCCGCGATTCCAGGCCAGGGGTTGTGTTGTCGTCGCGCTCAAGTCGGACCGGTCCAAACATGAACAGACGACTCGAGGGCATAAGGAGGACCTCCACGACGGCTAGCCTGGGCGACTTGCCTGGCTGACCTCTAGGGCAACGGGACAAGGGGCGCCCGGACGAACTGGATGGCCAGTCCGGACGATTCCCGGACGATGGGGTAGTAGAGTCTAGCACACTCCGCGTGGGGTCGCAAGAGATTAGCGGAGCCAGGTGACGCCCATGAAAAAGCACGAGGCTCTACCGCAATGCGCCTTTCTTATCCGCTGCTGGCAAGACGGCCACGCGTGCGGCGATGACGCGTCCTCGTGGCGGTTCTCCGTGGAGGAGATAGGCCACGACCGTCGCCGCTTTGGCTTTGCGAGCCTCGACGATGTTGTCACATTTCTCGATCAGTGGCTGCAAGACGTCAGCAAGTGAAACCGGTGATCAGGAGAATTCTCATGCCGCGCATGTCTCGCCTCGTGTTTAGCTCGATCGTCTCGCTGGCCGTGTTGGCCCTGTCGGCGCTTGTACTCTTCGTGCCGGCAGCCGTCGCGGGACACCTTGACTGGCGCATTCCATTCGTGGGCTCAAGTGCGGAGCACGAGGTTGCTAGTGTATGGCAGCGTGCGCAGGCTTTGGGCGACTATCGATTCCGGACGGACGTGGTGCAGACAACACACCCCGCGCCCGCCCTGGCCAACGTGGGGCGTAGCAGCCACGAGGATACCTTGCACCTCGACGGGCAGGTACACGCGGTCGACCAGCGCGTAGATATGCGGCTGTGGCAGGGAACCGCCTGGGATGACAGCGACGGCGTCGAGATGCGCATTGAGGGCGACAAAGCCTTCGGGCGCCAGCCGAACGGCGAATGGAGACAGGTAGACAACTTCGCAGACGCCTTCGCACCGAGCCAAGATTTCATGGCTTATCTGGCGGGCGCGAAGAACGTGGTGGCGGTCGCCGCCGAGACTCGCTCACTTCCGACAGGCCCTGTCACGTTCACTCGCTATACCTTCGACGTAGATGGTCCATCTCTCGCGGAGTATATGCGCGAGCGCCTGGAGGATAGCCTGCGTGCGAAGGGCAAGCTGCCGATGGGGATGAGTCTGGACACATCGGCCCAGTACCGCTCCGTCACCGGTAGCGGCGAGGTCTGGATTAGCGACAACGGGTTGCCGCTGCGCCTCACGCTCGGTCTCGCTTACCCCGAGGCTGAGAACGGCGACCGCGTCGACGCCCGCGTTCAGACCGACTTCTCGGATTTCCCAGTCTCGGCCGGTAGGGTTCTCTTCGGTGTGTCGTTGCCGATTTGGCTCACGCCCTTGCTTACTTCTGTCGCACTTCCTCGGACAGTGACCGATGGGCTTGGTTTTGCCCTCGAACTGATTCTCACCACTGCGGTTGTCGCCGGGACCTGGATTGTCGTCCGCCGCGCGCGTTCAAGAGCTGTCTACGTGGCTCTTTCGGGCCTGGTGATTCTGTCGATGTTGGCGGTGCCGCTCGTTCAGGCGCGACAGGCGCAAGCGTTTGGCGAGATAGTGGCTGAGCAGCAGAGTAAAGCCGCGACCGAGACCCGCCAGGCGGCAGACCAGACGCCTGCCGAGCCGGCCCGCGACCCACATCGCGATCCCCTGGCCGACGCGAGTCTATCCGCGCCAGCACAATCGTCTGCGCCAGGCGCCAGTTTTCAGGCGCAGGCGACGCCCACCCCGAGTGCCGTGTGCGCCGACCCCAACAGCGACGCTGACGCCGACGGGCTGACGTGCGCGCAGGAGGTTCGCCTCGGTACGGATCCGAACAACCCTGACACAGATGGCGACGGCATTCCCGATGGCGTCGAGGTGCGCGGCTTCGACTTTGGCGGCCGCCACTGGTATCTCGATCCCCTCTCGCCTGATACGGACCGCGACGGTTTGCTGGACGGCGTCGAATGCCCGGATCTGGCCCTGGACGCGGCCAACGGGCGGACGGCGTTGAGCCTGTTCCAGGCTTTGGCCGGTCCGAACCCACCCGCCTGCCGGGCGACTCAGAGCACCACCACGCCGGATGTATTCAACCGCGACAGCGACGGTGACGGCGTACCGGATAGTATTGACCTCTCTCCGACGCGCGCCCTCGGTACGGCGACGCCCTATAGCGACACGCACCCTCTTGTCTTCAACGTCGGACACGTAGGGACTGATTCTCAGGGCCAGGCCTGGCCTCTGCTAGTCGACTTCCAGCTTCGCCCAACGAACCCCGACCACCTGGGCTTCGCTCTCAGCGTGCTCGACTGGCCGGCCAACGACACTGAAGGCCAGGTACAGCGCGTCAAAGACACGACATTTGCCGATCATCTGACCCCGCAGCAGGTCGCGGCCGATCCCAACAGCCGAAATGGCGACATGCGCCTCATTCCCATGCTCGAGCTGCGCATGGCCAGCGACGGCATGGCGCTGCCGCTCACGACGACCCTGCAGACGAGCATCGCCCTGACGCGTGACATAAGCGGTACGCTCAACCTGGCCCAGGATGGCGCTGCCGTCCGCCTGACGGTAGACCTCGCGTCTCCCGGCGATACCTACGATGTGACGCTGCACCAGGGGCAGTGTTTTGGATACGACCCGACTCCGTTGGCGACGTGGCCGGGGATACACGGCGGGCAGAGCGTGACCATCCCTCACTATGGGCTGTTCGAGCTGGCCGATGGACAGCACTCGATTCGGCTGAGCAAGGGAGGGCGCACAGCGTGCGCCACCCTCAGTGCTATTCCCCACGGGACCTTCACCGACAAGATGGTAGACCAGGCGGCGCTCGCGCCCTACGGCGTCAGCGTGCGTGACCTGGACAGCCAGGGCAACCTGGCTGCCTATGTTCCCTTGAATACCGTCAATGACCCGGCCGGTGGCGGGCGGGTCGCGCTCGCGGGGCGCATGTTCTACCGCCCGTTCGACCCGACGCGGTTCTCGGACAATCAGGTGCGCGTCGTGTGGCTGGTGCAGATGCTCACGGATCAGTGCAATGCCACCGGCTTCACGCCAAGCAGTGAAGCGACGCGCTACGACGAGCTGACCACCTGGTGCGCCAAGCCGGAGCACCGTATCGAGGAGACTCAGATCGTTCAGACCTACCCCGAAAGCTGGTACCTGACCGGGCTGACGGCGCGCGAAGACCACGGCTTGCAGGTGGCCGTGGCGCTCCAGGACCCGGCACAAGTGTCGAACGCGAGTATCAAGAACGACCAGCTTCTCTGGGTGTTGGCCGACCATCTGGACAAGTCGAGCCTGAGTGTTGCCGATGTGAAGGGGCGTTTCGACAACGCCAGCAACACGGCAGTGGACGAGACATCGCGGTGGGCCTTGCCCCAGACCGCGTTCCGGGTCTACTCGTTCAACTACCCACAGCAGGACTACATCACCGACGTCATGATGCGCCAGACACGGCAGATTCTGGCCGACAACTTCCCCACGTCGGTGCAAGCGGCCGGCGGAGACACACCGACCCTTCTCTTCTACCGCGAGGAGAAGTCGCGGACGGTCAACCTTGCCGCGAATGCGCAGTCGGCCGTCGGGGGAAATGGTACCCTGACCCTCGATCTCGACCCGATTGCGGTCGAGGAAGTTAACCACAGCTTTCTGAACATGGCCACGTACCGTTTTCGCAGCGGCCAGTGGGAGGCGTTCCCCATTGAGGACTACTGGGACACGCTAGAGGTGCATCTGCGCGACATCCTGACGGCGGATAGCCCGCAGCCACCCGACCCCGATATCCTGCGCGGTCAGATCGAGGTGGCACGCGGCTTCTACCTGTCGTTCTATATGGGCATCATGGACCTGACGCGCGTCGGTAATGTGCTCATCGCCCCGAACGACCCGCACAAGAAGACCGATGCCGATCTGGCGAAGGACACCAAGGACGTGATCAAGGCCTCGCCCAAGGCGATCACCAGCGGTCTCATAAAGCCACTGGCCGAGGAGGGTTATAACTCCTTCCGGGCGTTGGTCGAGAGCCACCAGTCCATGACGCCGTCAGACGCTTTCTTCAAGGTGGCGGGCGAGGCGTGGAACAAGGGCATCAAGACTAAGTACACCGATGCCTTCAACCCACGGAGCTGGAGCACGAAGATATCGTCGCGGGTGCGCACAGGCGCGACGTTCGCCGTCGCTATCGTGACCCTCGCCGCGGTGGGCCTGTCCATCTGGGCCGCTGTGAACGCGAGCCAGCAGAACAACGCCGGCCTCAAGGTCTCGACCCAGGTTCTCAACGGCCTCAACCTCGTGACCCGCGTGCGCAGCGCCATGGCGATCGTCAAGAAGACGGCCGATGTGCTGAACAACGTCAAGAAGCTGACCGAGGCGTTTGCCGTCTCGCGGGGCGCCATTCGGGCTAACATCATCGGCGCGGTCATCTCAATCGGGATTGCGTGGGGGGCGTTCGCGGCGCAGATGGCCCTGGCCCACGTCGCGGCAGGCAGCCTCGACTTCAACAAGGCCCTGGCCGAGGTCATCGCGGGGACGATTGTTACCCTGATCATCCTCGTGATATCGATTCTGCCGGTCATTGGGCCTATCGTGGACGCCGTTGTAGGCGTTCTCGATGCCGTGGCTGCCCTGGTATGCGGTCTTGTCAACGGCGCGGCGCAGCAGCCGGCCGGTAAGTGGCTGTGCGGCGGCGCTTCTGGCCTCGCGACCAAGTTGCTGACGTGGTACATCTACGGCGATAACCCGATCGTCGGCAACCTCAACGACCCCAACCGTGTCGCTCTGGCGAATTACACTCAGACCCTCGCGGTACCGGGCAAGGGCGTCACCGTCGGTAACGCCGTGCAGTTGAGCGTGGACCTCACAAGCACCATCAAACTCAACGACCTGGTCAAGCGCAAGCCCAACGGCGACCCCATTGACGACGACATCCCGGTCGATTGGAAGGCGGCGGCCTACGCCTGGCAGTACAGCAACGATACACTGCGCACAGCGACCGTTGACTATCGCCTCCAGCAGAGCCACATCGACATTCACGACGCGCTAGAGCGCGGGACGATGACGAACGAGTGGCACGCCGACGGCAACCCCGGCCCGTACGATCGGGTACCGTTCTCCATCAGTCGGCATCTCTCGACGACCGTCGCCAGCCCACTCACAACGGCCGGCATCAACCAGCCGCTGACGCTAGTGCTCAGCGAAGGGCAGGCTCTGCCCCACCAGATATGCTTCGCCGTGCCGGCCCTGCCGGTGCCCGTGTGCTACATTCGTACCGAGAAGGGTAGCCACCACGTCGACCTCGGCCAGAACATTCGCTACGATGTGTTTCCGGCCACGCTCGACGCCTTCCACGCGCTGGTCGCGAAGGACGGTGGCTATAGCCTCGCTTGGGGCCAGACAGGCGACCTCACGTTCAAGCGCCAGCGCGATGCCGACGGCGACGGTCTCATTGACAAGGCGGACGGTGGGAATGATCCTGACGACAGCCGCTGGGATACCGATGGCGATGGCGTGCCGGACGCCGTCGAGCTGGCAATTGGAACAGATCCTCGCAACCCTGACACGGATGGCGACGGCCTGAGCGACTACGAGGAGCTTATCCAGGGCACCAACCCGCTGCGCGCCGACACCGACGGCGATGGTTTGACGGACGACAAAGAGGTGCTGCACCCGACGGCGAGCGGCGGCTGGGCCGGCGGCTGGGAGTTCGTCTACGGCCTGGCGCCAGACGGTACGCCGCTCAAGACCTGGGTCGTCTCGAACCCTCTGACGGCGGACGAGGACGACGATGGCCTCACCGATGGACAGGAGTTCATCTACGGCTTCAATCCCCGCGCCCCTTCGGACGGCCGCGTGCTGACGTATCAATCGCGGGTCGATGAAGCCCGCGCCCCACGCGCTCTGCTGCGTTTTGACGAGAACGCCGGCGCAAGCGGTTTCGCCGACAGCGCGGGCTACGGCCACGTCGGGCAGTGCCTGGGAACGGCGTGCCCGACGACCGGCGGCATCGGGCGGTTTGGCAAGGCCGCGCGCTTCGACGGCGCCACCGATACTGTCGGCATCGCCAATTTCCCAATCGTCGGCCAGATCACGCTGGCGGCGTGGATCCGACCCGAAGCGACGGACGGCGTGCGGAATGTCATTGCCCACGGCTACACGTTCGGCCCCAACGGCGAGGTCTATCTGCGCATCGCCAATGGTAAGTACCAGGTCGGTTCGTGGGACGGCGCCGACCACTTCGCCCAGGCAGACGTACAGGTGAACGATGTCGGCCAATGGGTGCACCTCGCCGGTGTGTATGACGGCTTCAACTGGCGTCTGTATCGCAACGGCGTCCAGGTCGCGACGACGTCCGACAGCGTAGGAGCGGTGCCGGTGAATGCCGACTGGGCCATCGGCTCCCGCGCCGGCGGCGCCGAGCGCTTCTTCAAGGGAAGCATCGACGAAGCCGCTCTGTTCGACCGCGGCTTGTCGGCCGCGGAGGTCCAGGCGCTCATGGACGGGCGCTACAACCTCAACGATGGCGTCGTGCAGCCGGGGGACACACTCGCCTACTCCGGCCGCGTCAAGAACGAGCTGTTCAACCGCGACGCCAACGGTCTGCAAATGACGACCATCGCCGGTCCTGCCACCGGCAATCTCACGCCGCAGTCGTTCAGTCTTCAGCCGCTGCAGGCCGTCACTCTCACCGGCAGTCTGGCGGTGAACACGGGCGTGGCATCGCAGCCTGTCACGCTGACCCAATCCGCCGGCGCCCTGGTCATCGACCGGCGCGCTCAGTCGGCCCCGCCCGGCTCCAATATCTACGCCAATGCGTGGTTCAAGCTCGACGAGCAGAGCGGCACGACGTTTGCCGATTCCTCCGGTGCTCAGCCACCGATCAGCCTGGCGTGCGCTGGCGGCGCTTGCCCGACGCCGACCCAGGACAATTTCGGGCGCTACCAGCGATTCAACGGCGCCAACGTGTTATCCGTACCCGACAACCCTGTCTTCCACGCCAACAGTTTCACCGTCGGGGCATGGGTCAAGCCTACCGCGCTCGGCGTCAAGCAAACGATCCTGTCCGGCTCCGGCTACGAGCTCCACGTCAGTGAGGACGGCAGCGTCGGTGCCATCCTTTCACCGTGTAGCGACACCGCCGCCTTCATTTTCAGTCCGAGCGCCGTTGCGTTCGTGGGCCAGTGGACACACGTCATGCTGACTTATGACGGCGCTCAGATGCGCCTCTACGTGAATGGCCGCCCTGTGGCCGGACCGACACCAGGGGCGCTGACCGCTTGCCCGCCGTCGCCCTTCACGGTTGGTAGCGGCCTCAGCGGCGCGGTGCTTCTATCGGCGTTCAACGGTGGGCTGTCCGACGTGCGCCTGTATCCGGCTGCCTTGAGTGAGGGGGAGATTCGCGGCTTGCTGGCGAAGCCGGTCTTGCGCCTGACCTTCGACGAGGGTTCGAGCGCGCCACCCGCCGACTCCTCGGGATACAACAACGCGGTCAGCGCCGTCTGCCCCAATGCCGGCTGCAAGAAGCTGGCCGGTGTCAGTGGGCAGGCCGAAGCGCTATTCAACCGCAACCAGGACGAAGGCGACATAAGCTACATTTCCGTGACGCCTGCCGGCTCGCTCCTCGACCTGAGCGGTGGCCGCTTCACTTACTCCGCCTGGATCAGCCCGACCATGAACAGCGCTCAGGCTGGCGCTCTGATTATCGGCGACAACGTGGAAGGCTCAACGCTGTACCCGACGCTGTCACAGGAGCAGGGCCGCAAGCTCAAGTTCGATTTCGCGACGCCAAAGAGCCTGTTCAGCCGCATTACACCGTCTGACGTTCTGACGCTCGGCGCCTGGAACCATGTTGTTCTCACCTTTGACTCCGGCCAGTACGTTCTCTACGTCAACGGCGTGGAGCGTGACCGCTATACCTTCGGCACGGATTTGCGCCCAACGCCGTACACTGGTCCGCTCAACATCGGCTACCGCCTCGACGCATTCATCGACTCGGTCGAGGTCTATCGCCAGCCCCTCGCCGCCGATGATGTTAAGCGCCTGTACCGCTATGGCGGCACATCACTCTACCTCAACCTGGACGAGCCGCCGGGCAGCTCGGCCTTCGCCGACGCGCTCGGGCGCAATGGCGCTTCCTGTATCGGCAACACCTGCCCCGTCAGCGGCGTCCCCGCGCGCATCGACCAGGGCGCGCAGTTCGACGGCGTGAACGATGCCATCGAAGCGCCGCTCGACGTTTTCGACCGCGCGGGTGCGTATTCGCTGTGGTTCAAGGCCGACTGCACGGGGTGCGGCCTGTTCTCGGTCGTGAACCAGGCGCCCTCCAACGCCGCGGACCGGACGCTCGACTTGCTTGGCGGCCAGTTGTGCATGTACATCTACGACGGCGTACATCAGGAGTCTCGCTGTACCTCGGGTGCGCCGTACAACGATGGCCGCTGGCATCACGTTGCCTATACCTTCGGCCCCGTGGCCAACGGCCAGCAGCTCTATGTCGACGGAGTTTTGGCGCTGACAGGCCCACAGCACGTGGCCAGTTTTAGTGGCCAGTATCGAGTGCGGATTGGCCGCACGCTTACCTCCTTCAAGGGCCTGATCGACGATGTGCGCGCGTTCAACAAGGAGCTGACTGCGGCGGATGTGACCGCGATATACCAGAACGCGCCACAGTTCCACATGCGGCTCGACGAGCCGGCCGGCGCGACGCAGTTCAAGGACGACGCCGGCGGCCTGGTAGCGCAGTGTACGCCGCCGGCCTGCCCAATGGCCGGGGTGAAGGGGCAGTTCGGCGGCAGCGCCGAGTTCGACGGTGTGCAGGATGTGCTTCTCCTGCCCTCAGGGCCGGACCGTTCGGATACGGCGTTCACGCTGGGCATGTGGCTGCGCTCCGACGGCACGAACACGACTTCGTTGCCGGTATTCCAGCGGTCGGACCTTGGTATCCGCATTGACCCAAGCCAGACCGTTAGTCTGAACATATGCACCGGTGGAATCGCTGAGGGCATGCGCTACGCGGGTTCGAGTCAGGCGGCGCTGATACCCAACGCCTGGAACCACATCATGGTCACGTATGACCAGAACCAGGCTGATCCTGGACAGCGCCTTAAGCTGTTTATCAACGGCTCACTCGACTCGACGGTGGCGCCGCAGGCCGGGCCTTGCGCGCACGATCCGTTCCTTATCCTTGGCGGCGCGCTGTTCGAGCGCCCGTTCAAGGGGCGTCTCGACGAAGTGTCACTCTACCGCTCGGCGCTCACAGGGCGCGAAGTCAACGACATCTACCGCTACCAGGCCAGTTGGGTGCAGGAGAACCAGACCCAGGTCGTCACGGTCGACGCCGACGCGCCCACGTCAAGTCTGCGCTCGTATCGCCCGGGTCAGCCAAACTACCTGCCCAACCGCGACAGTGTAATGGACATCCGCGCTAGCGACCGCACCTCCCGCGTGGCCCTCGCCGAACTGGGTATCGACGGCACGTGGCTGGCTGCGCCGCCGTGCCAGGATACGCAGCCAGGCGCGGCCTGGTGTCCCACCTTCGACCCAGCGCCCTTCGGGGGCGAGGGTACCCATAGCCTGCAGACGCGGGCCACGGATGCCGTTGGCAACCGTGAGACCCCTACCCAGACTCTCACCGTGTATGTTGATGGAACGCCGCCACAGGTAAGTGTGGACGGCGCGCCGGGCGGTCTGCGCGCGCTCGTTCCGCATCCCACGCTCGACAATGCCTGGGTTCTACCTCTCGCCGGCGCCGTTACGGACCCGGCTCTTGCTGGCGGCGCTGCGGGCAGCGGCGTTGACCCGAATAGTGTTCGCGTGAGTCTGGTGCGGCCAGACGGCGAGATCGTCGGCGGACCGCAAACGGCCACCGTGAGCGCCGGACGCTGGAGCCTCGACTACATCCTGCGCGATGCCAACCCAACCGGCGGCTACACTGTGCGTGTCGAGGCCGCCGACGCGGTCGGCAACAAAACTGTATCCGACGCGTCGATTGTTCGTCTGGACGCGACGGCGCCGGGCGCCGAGCTCACCAGCACCGGCGCCTCCACTGTGACCATCGGCAGCGGCGCGGCGCTGGCAGGTGTTGTCAGTGAGCAGCCCATCCTGCCGGGGACGGTGCTGCGTCTGCACCTCGAGGAGGGCAGCGGGGTGACCACGTTCCGCGATACCTCCGGCCACCAGAATAACGCAACGTGCGCCTCTCCAGCGTGCCCGACAGCGCAGCCCGGCCCCTACGGGCAGTCGGCGGCCTTCGACGGCAGCCAGGCGCTGACTGTTGCCCCGCGCCCAAGCCTCGACCTCAGCGGCGGTGCTTTCAGCGTGGCTGCCTGGATTGCTCCCTCCGCCTCGACCGACGACGCTTATGGAATACTGGGTAGCGCCCCCAGTGCGGCGCAGACATACCCCAGCCTGTGGGTGTTCGAGCGCAGCCGCATCCGCGCCGCTTTCGGCGACGGTGTCAACCGCAACGTCCTCGAAACGCCGCCCGTCCTGACGCCGAACGGCTGGAGCCATGTCGCGGCGACGTTCGATGGCACAACCTACGCCATCTACGTGGACGGTGTGCTGGCTGCCAGTACGACGGCATTTGCCGGCCGCAAGCCCGCGCCGACGAGTGGCTTGACTGTGGGCAAGGTGGACACGGCCTATCAAGGTGGGCTGGATGAGGTTGTCGTTGTCAATCGCGCTCTGACGCCAGCGGAAGTGCGCGCTCTGGCCGCCGACCCAATTCCCGTCCGCGCGCCGTCCCAGGTGGCGGGCGTTCAGGGGCTTGACGCTGCCTTTACGCCGACTACTCTCGATTCGCCGTTGCACGACGAAACGGTGCCAGCTGGCGAGGTGCTGCACCTGGCGCTGGACGACGGGCCGGACCGCCAGGGCGCGTTGCGGTTCGTCGATATCGCAGGCGGTCAGGCAGCGACCTGTGACGGCGCCGTCTGCCCGACGCCGCTACGAACCGGCCACATCGGGCAGGCGGCCCAATTCGACGGAGTGAACAACGCCGTCGTCGTCCCGGCCCAGAATCGTCTCACGATACAGCAGTTCAGCGTGAGCGTCTGGGTGAAGCCCGACGGCGCGCATCCCGACCGCCAGCCGCTCATCGTCAAGGCGGACCCGAATGGCGGCCGGGATAACTTCGGTCTGTTCATTGCGCCGGGATCACTCCAGATACAGGCGACCCACGCCGATCCGACGTGCGCCTCTGACCACCCACTGCTTAGCAACGGTACGTTGACGGCAGGCGTGTGGAACCACGTCCTTGCAACCTACGACGGCGCATCATTCAAGCTCTATCTCAACGGCGTACTGGATGCAAGCGCCGCAGGCGACGGTCCGACGTGCGCGGCTGCGCAGTCGGTATACCTGGGGCGGCTACCGTCCGCGGCGGGCGCGTTCGCTGGCACCCTGGACGATGCGCGTGTCTTCAGCCGTGCCCTCGACGCCGGCGCGGTGCGCGACCTGTTCCTCGGCGCGACGCCGACGCTTCTCCTGGGGCTGGATCAGCCGTATGCCCGGAACGGAGCGAGCCTCGTGGATGACTCGGGCTGGGAGCATCGCGGAGCGCTGAACGCTGGCGCCGGCGACACGGCCAACAAGGCCGACATCGGCAAAGTCGGCGCGTACAGTGTACAGTTCGACGGCCAGGATGACGCGGTGTCGGTTCAGGGCGGTGAAGAGCTGAATCCCGCTCAATTCAGTGTCGGTTTGTGGGTCAAGCCAACGCGTGTTGCCGGCGCGCCGCAGACGTTGGTGGCCGATGTAGGTAGTCAGTTGAACTACGGCCTTGCTATCCAGCCTGGCTCGCTGCAGGTCCTGAGCAGCATGCGCGGCGGCGCCTGCGGCGCGCCCGTGAGCGAGACGAGCCAAAATGCTTTGACGCTGAACGAGTGGAACCACGTCGTCCTGACCTACGACGGTGCGAGCGTGAGCCTCTATATCAATGGGGTGCTCGACCACGCAACCCCGTCCGATCTCGGCGTGCCCTGCGCGGGCCAGCAGACCGTGTGGTTGGGCAACGTCCCGGGCTCGCTCGGCGGCCCCTTTGCCGGCAGTCTCGACGACGTGCGTGTCTACCCCCGCGCTATCTCTCCGCTAGAGATCACGGCGCTCTACAATAGCGCCTGGCGGCCGACTGCACTGGCCCAGACCGGCGCGACAACGTCGCTGACGACCTGGAGCGCCACGCCTCCGTCCGGGCTGGAGGGTTTCTACAGGCTGGACCTGCGGGGGCGAGATACGCTCGGCAACCTCGATACGACGAACGGAAGCCGCAACGTGTGGGGCGGTCCAGTGGACACCCTCGCGCCGCGGGTCACGTACACCCAGCAGTTGGTCGGGCAGGGCGCGACAGCCCGCAACGTCGTGGCCGTGAAGGTCGAGGACTTCAACCTGACGGTAAACGGCTTCCAGTCGGCGTGTCCTGTCGAGGCGTTGCGGCAGGACCGGGTCAGCGCGCCGTGGTATCTCGCGCTCACCGGACAGGTTGCGCCGACCCAGCTGAAGGGTCTGGCCGGCTCCTGTGTGACGTCCGTTCAGCCGGCGCCGAGTCTGACGGCCTGCGACTCGTTCGGCAACTGCACGACCGTCGCGGCGACAACACTGCCGCCGCGCGCGGACGAGCAGCGGCTGTTCCTCCCGCATATCGAGCGCAGCCGCTAGAACGACGTCCGGCTACTCACAAACACCACCGCCGACGTGCCTGTCTCTGGCGCGTCGGCGGTGCTGTTGTCAAGAGAGAGTCCGCTAGTAGAGGCGGAAGAGGAAAGGTATCACCTGTTCGTTGCTGTATTTTGCGAACAGGGCGTAGCACCCCTTCACTGTCGGCATCTGCCAGTTGAATACCCAGAGGCTCTGGAGCGAGTCGTACTTCGGATTTGTGCTACTGAACCCAGTGGCGCTGGGGAAGCTGTCGCTGTACGCCGGCGTGCTTGCGCCGCACGTCATGCCGGTATATCGCACCGCCGCAACTGTTCCTGTCGTGACCGCTGTCCCCGAGGCGGATGTCAACCGCCACTTCACGATCGTGTACCACGGCCCCATGCCCGTTGGGTACAGGTTGTTGACGCTCGGCGGCCCCAGGGTGGGCGAGACGTAGGTGACCCTATAGCCGACGGTGTAGCTGACGAGCGCTGTCGCCGTGTTGCCCGCCTTGTCCGTGGCTGTGCAGCTCAAGGCCCTTGTTCCGACGCTCGTCGTGTCCACGGCGTCGCAGCTCTGAGAGAAGATGCCGGACACTGAATCGTTCGCGTTGGGTGAAGCGCTGGCTGCGCCGCCCAGCACTGGCGGGTTGGGCGAAATTGTCGTGTTGAAGGTCGGCAAGCCAGAGTCGATCTTGAACGGGCCCGCGTCGATGGCGGGCGCGCAATTGCCGGTGGTATCGCAGACTTGCCCCGAGGAGATGGTGACGGCCGTGCCGTTGGCCCCTGTGGATTGCGTGAAGCTGCACGACGCGCCGCTGCATCCGTTCGGGCCGGCAAGCCCGCTTCCGGCGTCGCTAGCCGCGAAGCCCGCGCGCTGTGTCCCGCGACACCAGCCGTTCGTCCCAGGCGTCGAGCAGCTATCCGCCACGGCGTTGCGCGTCACCGTTGGTGGAGTCTTGTCAATCTGGATGGGGCCGAAGGTCGCGGGAAGGCTACTGTTGCCCGCGTTGTCGGTCGCCGTTCCACTCGCCGAGGGTGTGACACCGTCGCTGCCGAAGACCTGGTCGGCGGGGCAGGTTGCTACACCGGAGCCGTTAGTGTCGGCGCACGTGAAGTGAACGGTGACGGTCTGGTTCGTCCAGGTCCCGGCGGTGTAGGTTGTGTTGTCGGCTTTCTTTGCGCTCGCGCTGATCGTCGGTAGGGTCTTGTCGATCTGGATGGGACCGAAAGCGGCGGCGAGGCTGGTATTGCCCGCGTTGTCCGTCGCCGTTCCACTCGCCGAGAGGGTGACACCGTCGCTGCTGAAGACCTGGTCCGGGGGGCAGGTCGCCACGCCGGAGCCGTTGGTGTCCGCGCACGTAAAGTGGGCGGTGACGGTCTGGTTCGTCCAGGTTCCGGCCGTGTAGGCTGTGTTGTCGGCCCTCTTCGCGCTCGCGCTAATCGTGGGCGGGGTGGTGTCGCGCTTGATGATAACTTGCAGGCTGTTCGTCCCGCCGCCGCTCGTAGCGGTGCACGTCAGGGGTGTGCCGGCTGTGTCCGCGCTGATCGTTGTCGGGCTGCAGCCGCTCGACGATATGATACTCGACTCGGGGTCGCTCACGCTCCATGCGACGCTGACATCGCTGGTGTACCAGCCCGTCGAACACGGTTGGCCGTTGCACGTGACGCTGATGACCGGTGGGGTCGGGTCGGGAACCTCGTAGGCGCCCATGTCAACGCGGCCGTTGACGATGCGCGACTTGCCGTCGAGATCGGTGCCGGGCAGGGGCGGAATCGCCGCGTTCGGGTCGCCGGCGTCAATGGCTGGGGAGCCGAGGCCGAGGCGCAGGTCGCCTGCCGTTGTCGGCAGAAGGTTCGGATCGGGTGTCACAGGCGAGACGAACTGCGGATTGATGTCGATGTTTCCCGTGCCTGTGAAGCCGTCCTTAACGTCGCTATAGGAGACAATCGGCGGGAAGGAGCCGACGCTCGTAATCTCGCCCTTGGTGTTGCCCCACACGATACTGTTGCTGATAGTTGGGCTGTACGTTCCCAAATTGGAATTGTTGGCGCTGTAGACTCCGCCGCCGCTCGTGTCGGCGTAGTTGCCGTTGATGCTGACGTTCGTCAGCACTGCGCTCCCTGTGTCGTTGTACAACCCTCCACCGCTTGTGTAGGCCAGGTTGCCGCGGAAAACGACGTTCGTGAGCGTCAGGCCAGCGATTTGGTCGTTGTAGACCCCGCCTCCGTTATACGTGCTGGTGTTTCCGATGAACGCGCCGTTGGTGAGTGTCGTGCTGCCATAGCCGTTGTTGTACAGCCCGCCGCCGCGACCAGCGAGATTGCTGATGAACTTGACATTGGTCAGCGTGGGGGAACTGTTGAAGCCAACTATCATACCGCCGCCAGCCTGCGTCGCAGCGTTCCCCTTGAGGACCACGTTCGCCACGGTGGGGCTGCTGACGCTGTCAACATACATGCCCCCGCCGCGGTCGGGAAGGGCGGCGCCCGAGGAAAGGGGCGTAGTGACGACCCCGTCGGCATTCCCACTCTGGATGGTGAAGCCATCGAGGATAGCCGAAGCGTTCAAGCCCGCCGGCGCGGTCACGACATGATAAACGTTCTCGTCCATGTTCTGGTAGAAGGCCTGGTCGTTCCCGAGCAGGTCACCGCTGAGCGTTGTGACGTTGGTCGTCGGGTTGCGCCCATCACGCGTTGTCTCCGTCCCGGTAAACCCGCCGTAGACGGCGACGCCTGTCTTGAGACCGAAGGTAGCAGTGCGCGTGTCCGTCAGGTTGGTCGTGTCCGGCTTGTATGTGCCCGCCTTGACCCACAGCTCGTCGCCGCTGCCCGCGCCAGCGAGGGCAGCGCTCAGGTCCTTACCATCACTCCAGGATGTGCCTGCGCCCGTGCCGCTGGGCACGACGTAGATGATGCTGCCGGCGTGGGCAGGCTGCCCGACGGTTAGGACGAGCGCCACGGCCACGAGTGCGAGCAATGCACGCAGCCATGGGCGAGAAGCGACGAGGAGCCTCATGTTTCCTCCTGTGTGTATTGACCGAGGGGTGTCATCCAGTTGGAACGTACCTGCGCCACTAGTTCAGACGGTAGAGAGCCGTGAGGACGTCACCGCTGTTGAGCCTGATGTAGAGGGTGTAGCAACCCTTCGCCGATGGCAGCTGCCAGTTGAACAACCACACGCCCTGCAGGGTGTCGTACCGGGGGTTCGTGCTGCTGAAACCGCCCGCCACCGCCAGGCTGTCGCTATAGGTCGGGATCGTCCCTCCACACGTCGTGGGGGGCGCGAATCGCACCGCTGCTACCAGGCCTGCCGCCGTTATCGCAGTCCCCGCTGCATTTGTCAACCGCCATTTGACTGGGGTGTATGTCGTCCCGGCGCCGGACACATAGAGGTTGTTGACGCCGGGTGGCGCCAGCGTCGGCGAGGTGTAGACCAACCTGTAGCCGACGGTGTAGCTCACCACGCTGCTCGTGGAATTGCCTGCTGCGTCCGTCGCCCGACAGGTGAGGGTCTTGGGGCCGACGCTAGAGGTGTCGACCGCGTCGCAACTCTGGCTTGCGACGCCTGAGAGGGTGTCCGTGGCGTTGGGCGAGGCGGTGGCTGTACCGCCCAGAATTGGTGGGTTCGGCGAGATGGTCGGGTTGAGCGTTGGCGCGTTGGAATCTATCTTGAACGGGCCGGCCAGGATCCCAGGATTGCAGTTGTTGGACGTGTCGCACACCAGCCCAGACGCGATGGTAACGCCGCTGCCGTTGGTCGTGCTGGTTTGGGTGAAGTTGCACGTCGCGCCGCTGCACGGGCTGGCGACGCCGCTGCCCGCGTCGCTGGCGGTAAAGCCCGCCGTTTGCATCCCGCGACACCAGCCGTTGTTGCCATTGAGCGCGCAGCCGTTGGCCGCCGGATTGAGTGTGACCGAGGGCGGAACCTTGTCGCCTACCTCGTAAGCGCCCAGATCGACCGTGCCGAAGGCGATGCGCGGTCCGCCGTCCAGGTCGGTGGCGGGAAGGCTGGGGTTCGTGACGGCATTGTTGCCCACGTTGATGGCAGGCGAGCTGTCCTGGAGGTGCAGGTCACCCGTCGTCGTCGGCGCGGCCGTGGTGATGGACGAGATGAACTTCGGGTCGGCGTTGATGTTGCCCGTGCCGGCATAGACGCCTGACGCCTGCTGCACATCGCTGTAGGTCACCGTCGCACCGGAGCTAAAGATCTCACCGCCCACGTCGCCCCAGAAGATGCTGTTGCGGACGACCGGCGTGCTCTCGGGCGCGTATTGGCTGGCCGGCGCGCTATACATCCCGCCACCACTGCCGCTCGCCTTGTTGCCACTCATCGTAACATTCGTGAGCACCGGGTTGCTCCCGTTGTTGGCGAGGCCTCCTCCATTGGAGGCGAAGTTGCCGCTGAAGACAACATTGGTTAACGTCGCCGTGCCGCCGTTGCTGTACATTCCGCCGCCGAAGCCGGTGTTAGCGTTGACACCGTTGGCCGAGTTGCCGCTGAAGACGACGTTGATCAGCGTCAGGGTGATGGTGTTGTTGGCCATCCCGCCGCCGTCGAGAGCAGTGTTGCCGCTGAACGTCACGTTAGTCAGTATCGGGCTGCTTCCGTTGTTGAACACTCCGCCACCATCGCTGACGGACGAGTTGTTGTTGAACGTCACGTTGTTGAACGTCGGGGTGTCCCCTAGGTTGAGTATCGCGCCGCCACTGCCGTTGGAACTGTTGCCGGTGAAAGTGACGTTGGTCAGCGTTGGATTGCCCACAATGAGCATCGCACCGCCACCATTGACGGAGGAGTTGCCCATAAAGACCACGTTAGTCAGCGTGGCGTCGCCGATGTTCCACATCGCTCCACCCTGACCGCTGGCGAAGTTGCCGCTGAAGGTGACGTTTGCCAGCGTTGGGCTGCCGTTGTTGTTGTACATCCCGGCGCCGAAGTCAGAAGCGTTGCCGCCCTTGATGGTAAAACCGTCGAGGACGGCGGTGCTGTCCGCCAAATTAGCCGTCACGACGTGGTAGCTGTTGTCAGTGTTATTAGTGAAATTCGGTCCGTCATCGCCCGCCAGGTCACCGCTGAGCGTTGTGACGTTCGTCGTCGGGTTGCGCTGGGCGCGCGTCGTCTCCGTCCCGGCGAAGCCACCGTAAACGGCGACGCCGTTTTTGATGGTGAAGGTTGCACTGCGGTCGGCGCCCGTCGTGGGCTTGTACGTGCCGGCCTTGACCCAGAGCTCGTCGCCACTGCCCGCGCCGGCGAGTGCCGCGCTCAGGTCCTTGCCATCGCTCCACGACGTGCCCGCGCCTGTGCCGCCCGGCACGACATAGACGATGCTGCCGGCGTGGGCAGGCTGACCAACGGCGAGGACGGCTGCGAAGGCAACAGCAACGAGAAAGGCGTACAGACAGACACGCGAGACCGAGGTCTGACGCGCGACGACACGAACGACGCGGGGAATATAGGACGTAAACATGCGTGTAGCGACCCCCTGTGAAATCTGATATAATGTGGCCCCGTCCATTAGTTGCCAGCACGGTCACGATAACACGCAAGCGTCGGGAAAACGTGACGGATGAATTGGTCAGGGGGGATGGGGGAATTGGCGCACCTCACGCTGTCGCTACTTGGCTCGATTCAGATGACCCTCGACGGTCGGGCCCTCGTCGAGTTCGAGTCGGACAAAGCTCGCGCTTTGCTCATCTACCTTGCCCTCGCGGCTGGCCGCCCCATTCGCCGCGAGACGCTGAGCACTCTCCTGTGGCCTGAGCAGGACGACAAGAGCGCGCTTCAGAACCTGCGCAAGACGCTCCACCGGCTGCGCCAGGCTATTCGGGACGTTGACTCTGACCATCAACCCTTTCTCCTCGTCACACCACAGGCGGTGGAATTCAACGCCGCGGCCGATTTCGATCTGGACATCTCCGCGTTCAGGACGCTTCTGGCTGAGACGCAGCACCACCGCCACCGTCGTCTGTCGGGATGCCGGACATGCGCGGAGCGTCTGGCACGCGCGGCCGACCTCTACCGCAGAGATTTTCTCGCCGGTTTCGTTCTCAAAGACAGTGCGCCCTTTGACGAGTGGTGCGCTATCCAGCGCGAGCAGCTGCACGCGCAAGCGCTGGATGCGCTTGGCCAGGTCGCGACGTATCATGAGCGGCGCGGCGATTATCTAACCGCGAGCGAGTACGCGCGCCGCCAACTGGAGCTGGAGCCCTGGCTGGAGGCGGCCCACCGTCAACTCATGCGAGCCTTCTGGGGCGGGGGCCGCCGCGCGGCGGCGCTGGCGCAATATGAGCAGTGTCGGAAGATCCTCGCCGCGGAATGGGGTGTAGCGCCCGATGCCGAGACGGTTGCGTTGTACGAACAGATCCGAGACGGCCAGGCGGCAGTGCCCCGCGCCGATCCTATCGCTCCGGCGCGCCACTTTCCGCCGCGGCGAACATCGTTCGTGGGCCGCGAGACCGAGCTGGCGCAGATTTCAGACAGGTTGCAGGACCCGGACTGCCGCCTGCTGACGATAATCGGCGCCGGGGGAAGCGGGAAGACGCGGCTGGCGGTTGAGGCTGCGCTCCGCGACGCCGGAGCCTTTCAGGACGGCGCCTGTTTCGTGTCGCTCGCTCCCCTTGCCTCGGGTGATTTGGTCACACCGACCCTGGCCCAACTGCTGCGGATACCTGTGCCCTCTGGGGCCGATGTCAAAGCGCGCGTTTTCGACTGGCTCCGCGACAAAGAAATGCTTCTCGTACTCGACAACTTCGAGCACCTGATCCCAGACGCCCTCATCGTGAGCGAGCTTCTGGAAAGCTGTCCCTCGCTGACCATCCTCGCAACGAGCCGCGAAGCCTTGCGCCTCTATGGCGAGCACATCGTTCCACTCGCCCCGCTTGCGGTCCCCGTCTTACAGCGCGTGGGAAGAAGGGCGAGCCTCGCCGAGTTGTCCGTGTTTCCGTCAATCGAGCTGTTTGTCCAGCGCTCACAGGCGGTCGCGCCGGTCTTTAGCTTATCGGACGGGAACGCGGGGGTCGTCGGCGAGATCTGCGCTCGCCTCGACGGTCTCCCACTGGCGATCGAGCTTGCCGCGGCCCGCGCCGGGGTGTACGCGCCCGACGAGCTGCTGGCGCGGCTCAAGCAAAGCTTTGCTTTGTTGCCGCCGGGGGGAAGGGACCTGCCGCCACGGCAGCGAACGTTGCGACAGACGATCGAGTGGAGCTACAACTTGCTGGCTCCGCTGGAGCAGGTTCTTTTTCGCCGCCTGGCCGTATTCGCCGGTGGCTTCGATATGACCTCGGCTGAGGCTGTGTGCAATGCCGACCGAGCGCTAGGGTCAGACGCGCGGGAGGTGCTGGCGGCCCTTGTGGACAAGAGCCTCATTAGCTATGTGCAGCTCACGGACGCGGGGCCGACGACGGGGGCAGCGCTGCGCTACGATTTCCTGGAGACAATTCGCGAGTATGCGTGGAGTCGGTTAGACGAGAGCGGCGAGATGGACGCGGTGCGCCGCTGGCATCTGGCCTACTTCACCGAGCTGGCCGAGGAGGCCGAGGCCAAGCTGACGAGCGCCGAGCGGCCGCTCTGGTTGGGACGGCTGGACGTTGAGCAGAGCAACCTGCGCTCGGTGCTGGCGTGGGCCATCGAGGCGGAGCCGGTCGGGGCGCTGCGGCTGGCGACGGCGCTGGGTACGATGTGGGAAGTGCGGCTACCCCTGTTCATCGGCGATGAGATTTTGCGGCGGGCTTTGAGCCGCGCCCAGGATGCCCCCCCAACCCTTCGCGCCAAGGCCCTATATTGGGTGGGGCGTATGGCATTGCGCAAGGGGGTGCTGCGCCAGGCTCACATGGAGCTAACCGAGAGCCTCGATCTGTACCGCGGGCTTGGCGACCGGCGCGGTCTCGCGTTGACGCTCAACGATCTCGCGAGCGTGATGCTCTGGCAGGGTAAGTACACGGAGGCCGAGGCTGCGCTGGAGGAGAGTCTTGCCATCAGGCGCGAGTTTGGCGAGGCCTGGTGGATCGCCCAGACCCTCAACAACCTGGGGATGGTGAATTATCGGCGTGGGACATACAGCGCGGCGCAGCGCTATTTCGAGGAGTGTCTGCATTACTTCCGACAGACCGGGGCGGAGATGCCTCTCGCGTGGCCGATCGGCGGCCTGGGGGAGGCTGCGCTAGGGGCCGGTGAATACGCGGAGGCGCGCCGTCTGTTGGAAGAGAGCGTAGCGATCTGGCGGCGAAACAAGTTCGCGTGGGCACTCGCCTACCGTCTCAACGACCTCGGCCTGCTCATGTCTACGGTCGGCGACCAGGGCGCGGCGCGACGAATCTATGCCGAGTCGTTGGCTATCTCGCGTGAGATCGGCGACGAGCGGGGGCTGGCGTTTGCCCTCGACGGGCTTGCCCGGGTTGCTGCGGCGGAGGGCCACGCCGTCACGGCCGCGAAGCTGTTCGGGGCTGCTTCGGTGCGGTGGGAAACGAGTAACGCTACCCTGTCCCAGATCGAGCTGGCTGCCCACGAGGGTGCTCTGGAGCAAGTCCGCCTGGAGCTAGGCGACACGCGCGCGCAAGACGAGTTGAGCGTTGGCCGATTGCTGAGCCTGGAGCAAGTGACGACACTCTTAACAGAACTGGAAGTCAGCCAGGCATGAGCTTCCGACTGACGCTGGGCCGAAGAAGGGCGACCCCTTCGACGACCCGGCGTTCCTCGCGGTCTTCGACCGCCTATTGTTGCGCGGGAGGGCCGTAGACGTTGACCTTGACCGGCTCCAGCGCCACGACGACACGACTCTGGCCGGGGCCGTCCATGGCGCGCAGATCCATGCCGTACTTGCGCGTGATTTTGTCGGCAAAGGCATAGTTGTCGTCAGGGGTGATCGTCGCGCGGGCACGGATTTCGAGCGTGCGGTACGGATTGGCGCGGTCGAGCACGAAGAAACTGCACTCTGGATGCTCTGCCAGGTTCTTGGTCTTCTGCCTGGCCGTGTTCAACGACATTTTCACGACACCATCGTCGTCCAGCAAGAACCATAGAGCGGTGACCTGGGGAGAGCCGTCCGGCCCGATTGTTGCCAGCATTGCGACGTCTGTCGATAGCAGGTCGATGTGGGATTCGGGAATTGTGGTCATTGTCATACTCCTTGTGTGATGTGAACTGAGGATCAAGACGCGGGCCGAGCGGCCACTACACCGGGATCGCGTCGCACCAGCTCTGCCGCGTGGTTGTCAGGCGGCGTCCCTGTTCGAGCGCATCGAGGGCGACCAGGGCGAGGTATGTGTCCTGGCAGGCTTCGGCCAGAGGGTAGAACGGCTCGCCGGTCTCGACATAACGCGCCATCTTGAGAAGAGAGGTCCCCACGGCGATCTCGTCGTCCGAGAGAGTCGCCGGCGCGAGCGGGTTCTCGTACAGCCACTCCTCGCCGGCCTGTATCCCCTTCAGATACTTGCCCTCCAGGTTGCCGTTGGCCCCGGTCTCGTGGCGGACGAAGCTGAGATGGATAGGCGTCTTGAAGTCCCGCAAGTAGCTGGCGTGCAGGTCGATGATCTCGCCCCGCTCGCCGCGTACCAGCAGCCTCTGGCCCCGGACCCACGAAAAATACTGGTCCCCCGTGAAGTCAAAGATACCCAGCCTATCGCCGAAATCGAAAATCGTGATGTCCTGCGACGAGGTCTTGACGGCTTCATGGGTGGGGCCGCCATAGCGCCCCGGGCCTTCGACCAGCGGTGACTGAAATCGGCGCGTCTCGACGGTGGCATCCTCGAATGTAACGCCCAGGAAATGGCGTATCAGACTCACACCGTGGTAGCCGTGCGCGACAGAGACCTGTGCCTGCGACACTCGGCCGAGCTTTCCCGTGGCGACGAGATTGAGGCGCGCGGCGTGGTGAGGCTGAAAGATGTACTGCTCCGCTACCTGAACCTGGGCGCCGCCCACGTCTTTCCACAACTCGTTCAAGCCTTCGACAGTCGGCGCCGGAGGCGTCTCCGAGAGAACAGCGGTGTTGAGGTCAACGATCTGTCGGATGAGGGCGGGGTTGACATCCCGGGGAACCGACGTGATAACGAACGACGGACGCGTCGCGTCGATCAGCTGCTTTACAGAGGCGAAGACCGGAACGCCGAAGCGTTCGCCCACCTCCTCGGCGTGGGACGAGGTCCCCCGTACGAGTCCTGTCACCCTAAACCAGTTGGGCGTGGCGGCTGCGATACGCAGAAAGAACTCGGCGCGCCAGCCCGCGCCGACGATGCCGAATTCGGTAGGGGTCATGTTCATATGATTCTCCCAGGTGGCACGGCAATTGGGGTCTAGCTTCGGAATTATCCACTCTCCTCCTCCATAGTCAACCTGCAGCGCGACTCCGATTTGCCCCCCTCTTCCACGGCCGACCAGCCATTGCTTGCTTCCATGCTTGCGCCGCTCTTCCTGGATGTGGTATTCTTGAGACATCTTTGTAGCGGCATCCGGCTGCCATATCGATTGGCGTGTCGCGCACATCAGCGAAGGATCCGCTTGTGTGGACAGGCGGCATGGCAATCCACGGAGGGATACATTGGCGCCTGAAGAATCGATGAGCGCGAAGGGCCTAGTGTGGCTGGCGCTCGTCGCGCTGGTCGCCGGTGCACTCACCGGCGTTGCCGGCGGACTATTTCGTCTCGCTTTGACCTGGGCCGACAAGGCCCGCGAAGCGGTGGTGGCCTACAGCCACGGCTACTCGTATCTTGGCTGGCTAATTCCGGTGCTCGCAGCTGCCTTCTGCGTTGGCGTGGCGCGTTTCCTCGTGCGCTTTCAACCACTCGCAGCCGGGAGCGGCGTTCAGCATGTTGAGGCAGTCATGCGGGGTCAGGCTGATCTGGCGCCGCCCGGTGTCATGCCCGTCAAGTTCTTTGGCGGCCTCCTTTCCATCGGCGCGGGTATGGCCTTGGGGCGCGAAGGGCCGACTGTCCAGATGGGCGCGGTCATCGGTTCCACGCTCGGACGATGGCTGCGGCTTAGCAAGGAGGACATCAGCGCATTGCAGGCGGCTACCGGCGGCGCCGGTCTGGGCGTCGCGTTCAATGCGCCACTGGGCGGGACTTTCTTCGTTTTCGAGGAAGTGTCCCATTACTTCCGAGTACGCCTGACGATCGTCACGCTGCTTGCCTGCGGCATGGCGATAGCCGTGGCCCATCTCATTCTAGGCAATCCCATCGAGTTCGATGTCAGCCCACCCACTATCCCAGGGTTCTGGGCGCTGATACCCTATCTCGGCATGGGGCTCATTCTCGGTGCTCTCAGCGTCGCCTACAACCGCCTGATCGTGATCGGGCTGAACGTGTTCGAGAGCTTCACGGCCTGGCCGGTGGAACTGCGCGCGGCGCTGGTCGGCGCCGTCGTAGGCGCCATTGCATGGTACGACCCCTGGCTCGTGGGCGGGGGCGATGTGATCAATCAGAGAATTCTGTCAGCCGGAATCCCACTCACCACCCTGGCTATCGTATTCATACTGCGCTGGTTTCTAGGCCCCTTCTGCTACTCGGCCGGTACGCCAGGTGGTTTGTTCGCGCCACTGCTTGTCCTGGGCGCCGCTTTTGGTTTTCTATACGCCGGCGTGCTGCAAGCGCTGATGCCGGGGCTGGGTCTGCAACCGGTAGGCTTTGCCATCGTGGGTATGGCCGCCTTCTTTGTCGGCGTGGTGCGAGCGCCTCTGACCGGCATAGCATTGGTCGTTGAGATGACTGCCACCACATCTATGCTAGTGCCGCTGCTCATCGCTGCATTCGGCGCCATGCTTGTGGCCACGTTGCTCGGAGGCGAACCGATCTATGATACACTGCGAGAGCGTATGTTGCGCAAAGACCCATCCGGCAAATCATTCGAAGCACTGGCTCGCTAAGAAATTGCTTTCTGTCACTTTGCTGGCGACAAGCGCCTTCGACAGTGGCGCTTGCGGGTCACGGATGTTCCGGTGGGCATTGTACGGAGGAACTGACAATGGAGATATTCTGGGACTACGGGCTCGTCGCGATTGTCGCCTTCGCGATCACGGGCGTGCTCGCAGCTGCGCCGGTGACGCAAAGTATCCTCAGCTTGATTGCGCTGGGGGTGATCTCTGCCGTGGGCGGCGGTACGATCCGTGACCTTATCCTGGGCGTCCCGGTCTTCTGGCTGTCTCAGTTTCAGTACATATGGTTCGCCGTGGCAGGATCGCTGGTCGGCTTCGCGCTGATCGAGCTATTCAAGCGGTGGAAGAACCTTCTGCTGTATGTTGACGCGGTAGGTGTGGCATTACTTGGCGTGGAAGCGGCCAACAAATCGCTCGGGCTTGGTACGCATCCAGGCGTGGCCGTCATGATGGGGCTTCTGACGGGGGTCGGCGGAGGTATCCTGCGCGATATGCTCGTCGACCGCCCGACGCTCCTGGTGGGGCGAGACCTCTACGTCACCCCAATCGTTGTGGGGCTGATCGGGTATGTAGCGCTGCTGCACTTTGGGGTAGAACGGGGGATCAGCGAGCTAATAACCATCGTATTCATTTTCACTGTCCGCGCCGCCGCTATCCACTGGAACCTGGGTGTTCCGGATTGGCTGCACGTGCGGCGCGCGTTCGACTAGCCGCCCGACGTTCGCCTGTCTCACGATCATCATTCGAAGATAGCTTGCCCGCATTCACCTCAGCCCTCACGCCACTTGCCTTCGCCTGATTCTGTCGCACTCCGCAAATGACACCACTGCCGCTCACCTCATACCGAGGCGTAGCGGTGGTGGCTTGGTCTGTGGGGTCTCTAGCCAATGCCAGAATTAACCACCCCTTAAAGTGGGGTTAACATGTGAGTGCTAGTCTGGACGCGAGGCGTCTTCATTTATGCCACAACGCATTGCCGTTTGCCACTATGCCGGCCCACCCGTCGTCGGCGGCGTCGAATCCACAATCGCACACCATGCGCGCGGGCTGACCGATCTCGGCTACACAGTCCGGGTGGTGTCCGGCCGTGGGGCGCCCTTTGACGAGCGCATTGAGACCCTGATTGTTCCCCTCATCGACTCGACGCATCCCGATATTCTCGCCGTTAAGCAATATCTTGACCGAGGCGTTGTTCCGCCCGCTTTCGAGCCGATGAGGGATACTCTCGTCGAGGCTCTGGCGGGTGCATTCGCTGACTGCGACGTGGCTATCGTCCACAATGCGCACACAATGAATAAGAATCTCGCCCTCACGGCAGCCCTGGCGCAGCTGGACTCGCCGCGCCTCATTGCCTGGTGTCACGACGTGGCCTGGACCAACCCTCAGTACCAATCGGAGCTTTACGACGGCTACCCGTGGGACCTGTTGCGTCAACCGTGGCCGGGCACGCGCTACGTGACCGTGTCGGAGGCACGCCAGACCGAACTGGCCGACCTGCTCCATATCTCACCGGGCGAGATCGCGGTTGTCGGGCCGGGTGTCGATCCGGCACGCTTCCTGCGCTGGACGGCAACCACGCAGCGCATCGTTCAGACGCTCGGACTCCTGGATGCCGACGTCCTGCTCTACCTGCCCGCGCGCCTGACTCGCCGCAAGAACGTTGCGTTGGCCCTGCGCGTGCTCGCCGAGATGCGGCGGCAGTCGGGGCTCGACGTGCGCTTGATAGTTACCGGGCCGCCTGGCCCGCACAACCCGGCCAATCCCGGCTATCTCGGCGAGCTGCTGGCATTGCGCCGCCAGCTTGGTCTTGAGACCGCCGCCCATTTTCTGTACGAAATGGACGACCCACCGTTGGTGCCGGATGATGACGCGATCGCCGATCTGTACCGCATCTGCGACGTGCTGTTCTTCCCCAGCTTCCAGGAAGGCTTCGGTATCCCAATGCTAGAGGCAGGGTTGTCAGGAATGCTTATCTTCTGCTCGGACATCCTCGCGCTGCGAGCCAGCGGGCTTGACGACGCCGCCTACTTCGACCCCGCCGGCGATCCACCGCAAGCTATCGCTGCTCGCGTCCTCGCGGCCCTTGCGTCGTCGCCGGGCCACCGTCTCAGGCGGCGCGTGCGCCAATCGTATCGTTGGGAGGCCATCGTTCGCGAGCGCCTCGTCCCACTGATCAAGGAGCAACATGACTAGCACATACGAGAGAGTATTGGTAGCGCTTTCGGACAGCGCCAGGCTCGATGCGTGGCTGGACCTGGCAGCGCGCCTGGTCGCGAAAGACGGCGAGGTCTGCTTGCGCGGGATGGTCGCGGTGCTGGAGGGGCAGTCACTGAGTGAGGGGGCAGGCCAGGCGCGGCAGTGGCGCGAGGCCCTGGAGCTGGCGGCGGAGCGATCGCAAGCCATCTGTTTTGGGGAACACCGCGCCTATGTAGACTATGCGCCGCTGCGCAGCGTCCTGGAGGAGACGTCGGCGGGGGCGGCTGACCTCGTCATCGTTCAGTGGGAAGGCCCCGATGCGCTCACGGGCGGCCTTGGGAGTGACGAGATCCTGGCGTCGGCCCAATGCGATGTGTTGCTCCTCGCTCGCTTCCCTGGGCCACCGGCCGGCCCGGTTCTGCTGCCTCTGCGCGGCGGACCCAATCAGTCCCTCGGCCTCTCGGTGGCCAACGCTCTGGCCGGCGGATCGTCGGTCACGCTCCTGCACGCCGTCGACAAGCATACCAGGCGGTCTGCCGCAGCGAGCCTCGAAGTCTTCATGCTGGACGAGCCGGGCGTAGCGCGGACCGTGCAGACGAGCGCTGACATTGTCGATGGTATTCTCGCCGAGGCAGCTTCGCACCATGGCATTGTGCTGGGAGCCGCGCCACGGGAGCTTGCTGATGGGCGCGACCCAATCGGCCCGGTGATCGAGCGCGTTTTTCGAAAGACACGCCTCCCTGTTGCCGTCGTGCGCGCCTACCAGCCCGAGCCTTTGCTGTTCCACTCCCCGCAGGTCCGGTCGCTCCCGCCCGCCAGCCTGTCGACGCGTGTGGATCGCTGGTTCGCCGAGAATACATTCCACTACAGCGAGTTCGCCGACCTCGGCGCGCTCATGGCTTTGAAGGAGAGGCAGGGCCTGACCATCAGCATTGGGCTGCCCGCACTTAACGAGGAAGCGACCGTTGGCGGGGTGATCCAGACGCTCAAGACGGCGCTCATGGACGACATACCCTTCGTCGACGAAATCGCGCTCATCGACAGCGCCTCGACCGACAGGACCGTCACCATTGCCGAAGACCTCGGTATTCCGGTCTATAGGCACCCGGAGATTCTGCCGGAGACAGGCACGTATCGGGGCAAAGGTGAGGCGCTGTGGAAGAGTCTGCACGTTCTCAAGGGCGACATCGTGGTCTGGGTGGATACGGACGTGACGAATATGCACCCGCGCTTCATTTACGGCCTCGTCGGTCCGCTGCTTAAGTATTCTCAGCTACAATACGTCAAGGGCTTCTATCGTCGGCCGCTCGAAGTAGGCCAGAGCCTTCAGGCCGTCGGCGGCGGACGAGTCACAGAACTTGTCGCCCGCCCGATGTTCAATCTGTTCTACCCAGAATTATCGGGTATCATTCAGCCGCTGTCCGGCGAATACGCCGGCCGGCGCTCGGCGCTCGAACAGGTGCCGTTCTTCACCGGCTACGGAGTCGAAACGGCGCTGCTCGTCGATCTCTATGAGCTCTTCGGTCTGGAGGGGTTGGCTCAGACCGACCTGGATGTGCGCGTGCATCACAACCAGTCGCTCGTGGACCTGAGCAAGATGTCGTTTGCTATTCTGCAGGTGCTCATCGGACGGATGGAGGAGCGCTACGCTCTGCAATTGCTCGACAAGGCGAATCGTAGCCTGAAGCTGATCATACAGGAGCCGGACAGATTTGGCCTGGAGATCCAGGCCATTGGCGACGTGGAGCGGCCTCCGATCATTACCGTCCCCGCTTACCGAGAACTACATGACCACCATTACACCCGAGCTTGAACGACGTCTCATTGAAGACCTGTACAGCGTCTACGGCGCGGAAGTCGCCCTAGGGTCGCTACACATTATTCGCCGCCTGATTGAGAAGCACCCGATTCCGCCGCGCGACAACCCGCTGGACGAGCGTAGCGTCCTGCTGATCGCCTACGGCGACCATGTGCACGCGGAGGGAGCCGCGCCTCTAACCGCGCTCGACCGCTTCTGTCACGAGTACCTGCGTGACCTAATCTCCGGGGTCCACATTCTCCCGTTCTACCCGTTCACCTCTGACGACGGTTTCTCGGTCGTAGACTATCTCGCCGTCAATCCGGCCCTCGGCGGCTGGGCGGATATCGCGCGACTTGGCGCCGACTTTCGACTGATGTTCGACCTCGTCTTGAACCACATCTCATCGGCCAGCGCCTGGTTTCAGGCCTTCTTGCGGGACGAAGCGCCGTACCGCGACTACTTCATCACCCCGGATAGCACGTCCGATCTGGCCATGGTTGTGCGCCCGCGCACGCACCCGCTCCTGACGTCATTCGACACGGCGGCCGGGCGGCGTTCCGTCTGGACCACATTCAGCGCGGACCAGATCGACCTCAACTACGACAACCCCGCGGTCCTGCTCGATATGCTGGACATCTTGCTCACGTATGTGGAGCGCGGCGCGGATTTTGTGCGCCTGGACGCAATCGCATATCTATGGAAGACCCTTGGAACGACGTGTATTCACCTGCCGCAGACTCACGCGGTTGTTCGCGTCATGCGCGCCGTGCTCGATGCGGCGGCGCCCTGGGTCAAGCTCATCACGGAGACGAACGTTCCGCACCAGGATAACATAACCTATTTCGGCGATGGCGCGAACGAGGCGAGCCTGGTCTACCAGTTCGCGTTGCCGCCGCTGACGCTGCATGCCCTACAGACCGGCCGGGCCGGGACGCTGAGCGCCTGGGCGAGCACGCTAACGACCCCGTCGGCGCAGACGACGTTCTTCAATTTCACGGCCTCCCACGATGGCATCGGGGTGCAGCCGGCGCGTGGGCTACTCGCGGGAGACGAGATTGAGGCTGTCATCGAGCGCGTGCGCGCACACGGTGGAATGGTTTCCTATAAAACGAACTCGGACGGCTCGCTTAGCCCATATGAGTTGAATTGCACCTACTTCGACGCTCTCTCCGCGCCGGGAGACCCGCACGCGGACCTTCGCTTCATCGCGTCGCAGGCAATTATGTTGGCGTTGGCGGGCGTACCGGGTATATACTTGCCAAGCCTGTTCGGCGCGCGTAACTGGCAGGCCGGTGTACGCGTCACCGGCCACGCCCGAACCATCAACCGCCAGAAGTTCGACCTGTCGCTGCTCATGGAGCGGCTGGCGTCGCCGCGTTCTCAGGCCGGCCGCGTCTTTCGCCGCTATAGCGACCTCCTGCGGCTCCGCCGCGCCCACGCCGCGTTTCACCCAAATGCCGCTCAACGTGTTCTCGATGTGCATCCGTCTGTCTTCGCCGTCGAGCGCCAGTCGGTGGATGGAGCGGAGCGCGTGTTGGCGCTGCACAACGTGAGTAGTCACGAAGTCACCATTACTCTGCCGGACGGGAATTGGCTCGACTTGCAGAGACGGTCGAGGCATAGCGGCGGCTTCGCGCTTGCGCCGTATCAAGTCGCCTGGCTCTGCGCGCTGGAATGAGCGCGGCAGCCGGCAAGTGGAGCGAAAATCGCACATGGGTATCGAGATCCTGCGCAATCGAATCGACCTGGTCAGCATACCTTTCACTGAGCGCGGGTCGCGCATCCTTCTGTTTCGCCAGGACGACCAGTTCTCCTTGCGGCTGGCCGAGCGCTGGGCCAAATGGGAAGGTGAGGTGGGCCACTACCGGAAGCGGCCGCCGCTCATCACCGAACTCACATTTCTGTCGGAAACGGGCGCGCCACTGGCCGTCGAGGAGCTTGAGACGTATCCCCACTGCGTCTACGTTCGCACATCAGCGGGCGAATTCGCCTGGACGTTCCTGGATGCGGAGACTCTGCTCATTCGGCTGCCCGCGGGCCGCTATGGCATGTCATTCACTGTCTACGCGCAGCGGGGGATGAGTGACTGGCGCGGCGGCGTGCTGCACAGCAAGCGCAACGTTGCCTATACCACCAATGCTCACCTCGTCGATAACGAGCTGGAGTGCATCGACGCGGACCATTTCCACGCGCGACTGGTCATTGAGAGCCGGGCCGGCGATGCGATGCTGCTAAACATCACGCCGCGCCTCGGCTACAACCGGTCGGTGCCAGACCCCAACCAGGCCATCGAAAGCGCGCGCCGATCGTGGGACGAGTGGCTGGGTGCCGCGCCGCGCGTGTTGGACGAGTATCGCGCTCAATACGCCTACGCCTGGTGGATCATGCGGTCCGGCCTGGTCAACACGCGCTATTACTTTACCCGCGAGGCGTTGTACCCGTCCAAGATCCACTACGTCGGCGTGTGGCACTGGGACCAGGTCTTTCACTCGCTGGCGTACCGCCACGTGGACACACGCCTCGCCGAAGATCAGCTTCGCATCGTGCTGGACCACCAGCGCGAGGATGGGATGCTGCCGGACGCCATCCACGACGAGGGGTTGGTCACCTATCTTGCCCAGCCGGTCAGCGCGGATGTCACGAAGCCACCGATTATCACCTGGGCTGTGCTGAAGAGTTTTGAAAGCTCGGGCCACCTGGATTTCGTGAAGGAAGTCTACGAGCCTCTCGTGCGCTGGAACGCCTGGTGGCTGCGGGAAAACCATGACCAGAACGGGCTGTGCCAGTATCGCCACCCATTTAGCTCCGGCCTCGATGACAGCCCGCTGTGGGACCACGGAATGCCGGCCACCGCCCCCGATCTCAACACCTACCTCGTACTGCAGAACCGGGACCTGGCGCAGCTATCGCGGCTGATTGGCAAATCGGATGCGGCGCTGCAATTCGACCGCGAAGCCGACCGCCTGATGCAAGGTATGCTTGCGCACCTCTGGGACGAGGAGACCGGCCTGTTTCGCGCTCAGGCTCCCAACCAGCCCGTGCCTACCCTCACACCGTTTAGTCTGCTGCCGCTGCTGACCGGCGACCTCCCGGAAGCGGTGACTCAGCGGCTCATCGACCACCTCACCGACCCGCTCCTATTCTGGACGCCGTTTCCAATTCCGACGGTGGCCGTCACTGACCCGGCGTTCGATCCGGTTCAGATGTGGCGTGGGCCTGTGTGGATCAACGTCAACTACTTCTTCGTTGAGGCCCTTCGCCGCGTTGGCCGCTCGGAGCTTGCCGCCGAGCTGCGGCACAAGACACTTGATCTGATGTTGCGTCACTCGGACATCTACGAATACTACAGCCCACTGACGGGCAAGCGGCCGCCGAAAGCCGCGCCCATGTTCGGGTGGTCCGCCGCGCTCTTCATCGAGCTTGCAATTCAGGAAACTCACTGGCGATCAGGCGAACGAGGAGGCGCGTGATTCATGGCGAAAACAGTGCTGCTCATCCGACATGGACAGACGGACTGGAACGCATCGGGACGCTGGCAGGGGCATCTGCCCGTGGGCCTGAACACAGTTGGCTCGGCTCAAGCGCGCGCGCTCGCCGAGGCTCTCGCCGACCATACCATCGATGCGGTGTACTCCAGCGACCTGCTCAGGGCGGCGCAAACCGCCGAAGCCATCGCTCGCGTTCAGCGAATGCGGGTCATCCATGACCCGCGCTGGCGTGAGCTGAACGTCGGCGTTCTCCAGGGACTATCGGAAGCGGAAATGATCGCCCGGTACCCGCAGGAGTTCGCGGCCCTGGCCGCCGACCCGATGAGCTACGCCGTCCCGAGTGGTGAGTCGCGGCTTCAACTACAAGCGCGGGTTCACGCTGCCTGGGCAGACGTCGTCGCGAACCCCGCGGCCTCTATGGCGGCGATCGTAAGTCACGGCGGAAGCATTCGCATGCTCCTGCTACGGCTCTTTCCCGAGCAGGCCGAGGCCATCACGGGCAACCGTGTTTCTAACACGTCCGTAACACGACTCGAACGGAATAAAGATGGGTGGCGCATCGAGTACCTCTTTCGCGTCCTCGCTACGCCCGAACGCGTGCCTGTGGACGCTCAGACATTCTAGCGCTGCTACCTGCTTAGGTCCGCGTCGGCGGGTCGGCGGAGTTGCTAGACTTAGGGAATCGACTATCCTTTTGGAGATTGGCCGAATGTGCTGTCGTGCTCACAGACGCTTCAAGTGGATGCATGCCATACACGCTTAGCACGAAATTCTTCCTGCCAGAGCCAGTTCCGGGCGCCGTTGCCCGGCCCCACCTCCTAGCGCGCCTGGATGACGCGAGTGACTCCAAGCTCACCACCATCTGTGCCCCCGCCGGCTTCGGTAAGACAACCCTTGCCGCAACCTGGCTCCGTTCCCTGGTGGCACGCTCAGGAGAAGGCGATGCGCCCACGCGCGTCGCCTGGTACTCGCTGGACGCCACGGATAACGACCTGGCAACCTTTGTCGCGCGCCTCGTGGCTGCCCTGCGTCACGCCGAGCCTGATTTCCTTCCCGACTGGATGGATCTGAACCGCCGCCCGATCGTGCCTCGGCCGGACTACCTGGCCGCTGAGTTGGCCCTGAGTTCCCGCACCCCTGGCCGGCTTGTCCTTGCGCTCGAAGACTACCACCTCATCGTCGAGCCATCCATACATACCTTGCTGACGGAGTGGATTCGCCTTCTGCCCTCGAATCTGCGCCTGGTCATCTTGAGTCGCTACGATCCCCCGGTAGGTCTCGCGCGCCTCCGCGCCCACGGCGAGGTGACCGAACTCCACGCGCCGGACCTGGCATTCTCCCAGACCGAGGCGACGGATCTGCTACAGGCGATCGTCGGCGAGGCTCTCGATCTGGAAACCGTACAGGTTTTGTGGGAGCAGACGGAGGGGTGGCTCGTCGGTTTGCGTTTGGCGGGCCTGTCGCTCCAGAAGGCCGCCGAGCGCCCTATGTTCCTGGCGAATTTCCGCCGCCATGGAATCCGTCATATCGGCGACTACTTGATGGACGAGGTCTTGCGGCGCCAGCCGACCGAAGTCGAGGACTTTCTTCTGCGGACGTCGATCCTCAGCCGACTCAGTGGTCCACTGTGCGCGTCTGTTGCGGGGATCGACAGGCCGGCGGGGCAGGCTTTGCTCGAGCACATCGTGGCGCAGGATCTATTCGTGTCGCCTCTGGACGATTACGGGGGCTGGTACCGCTATCACGCTCAGTTCCAGACCTTGTTGAGCCAGCGCTTGCCGGCGCGTCTCGGAGAGCGGGAGGTGGCCGACCTCCATCGCCGGGCTGCCACGTGGCTGTCGGAGCAGGGGCTGCTCGATGAGGCGCTCAAGCACTATATAGCCGCTGGAGAGGCGACCGCCGCCGCGCGGCTGGTCGAAGCCCACGCGCCGAAGCTGGCGCACAATCAGGCGTGGAGTCAGCTCAATCAGTGGCTGTCGCTATTGCCGGACGAGTTGACCGAGACGCGGCCAGGTCTGCTTCTGGCGCGGGCATGGCTCTTCTACGCTCGCAGCGCCTGGAGCCGCATTCGGCCCCTTGTGGAGCGAGCCGAGGCTCTCCTGCCGGCACGCCCGGCCGGGAGCGGCGATGCGCCCGATGCTCTCTGGGGCCAGGTGTACGCTTTGCGCAGCACGGTCATATTCCCAACGACATCGCGGGAGGCGAAAATCGAGCAGGGACGCGAGGCGTTGCGGCTCCTGCCCCCCGAGTACACCCGCGCGCGTGCCACCGCCCTCAACTACCTTGGCCGGTGGCTGAACGCTGCGGGACGACCCGAGGAGGCGCGGCGGCTCATCGAGGACGAGCTCGTTTCCGTCGGGATGTCCGATGCGTACTATACGATTCGGATGTACTACACCCTGTGCGTTCTGGAGTACTTTGCCGCTGACCTTGACCGCTACGAGTCCGTAACGCGACGGTTTCGTGATCTGGCGTACCAGGCCAATCAGCCTATCGACCAGATGTGGGCCGAGTTCATCCTGGCGCGTATTCTTCTCGAACGGAACCAGGCTGACACTGCGCGTCATCATCTGGAAACGCTTTTCGCTCGCCCTAATTGGGCCAGCTTCCAGGCCCTACTAATGGGCGCGTATCTTCTCCTGCCGCTGCACGCCGAGCGCGGAGAGATGGATCGCGGCGCGGTAATGCTGAGAGTCCTGCGCGAGCGCCTGGTCGAAGCGCCGGACGAGCACAGCCGCCGCGAGGTCGAAGCGCTGGAGGCCTACTGGGCGCTGCTCGTTGGCGATATAGCGTCGGCGGCGGCTTGGGTCGGGGCGACAGAGCGTCACCCTTCCACCGAGCACGAATCGCGTCGTGGCTTCATTCGAGCGCGGATTTTGCTTGGTCTAGGCGAGATGTCATCGCTCGTTGAGGCCGTGGACGTGCTCGAGTACCTGCTTGACCGCTATGAGAACATGCACTACACCCCGGAGCAGGTTCAGACCTTGACATTCCTGGCGCGGGTGCAGTGGCTTCTGCGCCAGCGTGAGGCTGCGCTCGCATCGCTACGAACCGCGATCACCCTTGGCTACCCCCGCGGGTATCGACGCGCCTTTACGCAGCACGGGCCGACCATGCGTGAGATGCTGATTACCCTGGCGCAGGAGTCGCGCTTTGCCGAAGCATCGGGCGTTTTGACGCTGGCTCTCGCGGAGACACAACCGGCCGTCGAGCACAGCCTGCGCACGAGCGGCGATGCGGCGCTCCTCCTGATTGAACCGCTGACGCCGCGCGAGCTGCAAATCCTCGAAGGGCTGGAGCGGGGTCTGACGAACAAAGAGATCGCGCGGCTATTGCACCTCTCTCCGCAGACGATTCGCAATCACACCGTCAATATCTACGCGAAGCTTCAAGTCGACAACCGTCGCCTGGCGGTTGCGCGCGCCCGCAAGATTGGTCTCCTCACAACCGGGTAGGATCGTCGCCGTATCCCCCTCGCAGGAAGTGCAGACGCAGTATCCCACGCCTCTATCTGGCTCCATCAGCCGCCGTTGCGGGACACGCTCTCTATTGCGGCGATCGGACCAGTTCCAGGTCGCCCAGGAACAGGGACCCGCTGGGCGTTTTGTCGAACACGAGCGCCACCTCACGGATCTGGCTCATGTCGACGCCGGCAAAGCTGCTCATCGGAATCCGTATCGTCGTCATCGGCGCCCGGCCGGTGAACATATCGCCAAACATCGAGTCGCCCTTGACCTGGCCGACGGGGAAGCCGAGCGCCGGCTCGTTTGGCCGGGTGCTGGCCGTCGCCGTCTTGCCGTTCCAGTCGCTCAGCCGCACGCTCAACGCCTGAGGCGCGCCTGTCGCGTTTAGTGGCGACAAAGGGTCGACGGCTGCCCGCAGGCTGATCGCCGCCGCGTTTCTCAGGTCGCCCGCGCCCTCCGGCAGCGTGAACTTCAAGGCTGCTCCGGGGCTTTCCCAAGAGACAACGGCCATCGAAGGGTTGCCCGGTATTGTCACATTGGCCCGCTTGCACGGCTCACTGCCCGGCTTCATCGACGGCGTGTAGTAGCCTTCGACACAGAAGTGGGTCGAGACACCGTCAGCTGTGACTCCGCCCCCGACACGGTTGAGGGTCAGCTCCGCCTCGCTCGCCGGGATCATGAGCGTCTTGCGATCCGACGCCTGCGCCAGCGCCGACACGCGCCCTGCCTGCCCGTACAGCGTGTCGGGGGCGAGGGTGCGGGCATCCATGCCCAGCCGCGCCTTCGCGTCGTGGATCGCCTGAGGATCGTGGCCGAAGACTGTCGTCAGGAAGTCGGCGGCGTAGGCGACCAGCCAGGCCTGTTGCGCCTGCGGCCCCATCAGCGTCTCGCAGTCGGGGCGGTCGAAGAGCGGGAACTCTCCCCCGGTCACGACCGAGTTGACGTCGTTGTGGTTGGCGCGCTCCAGCCAGGCCGAGGTTGACCACGGCACCTGTCCTGGATCGAGGCGCGCGCCTTCGAAGTAGAGTTGTCCATCCTGGGTCGTCACGTCGCCGTCGCAGGCCGGCAAGATCGCGGCCACCGGCACATCTGACCCCGTCGGCTTGACGAGACCCGCCGCCGCTGCGATCAGGAGCAGCCCGGAGACCGGGCCGTAGCCGTGCTGGATTGCGCTGTCCGCTGCTCCCAGCCCGCCCTGGTGAGCCAGGTAGTAGGCATTCTCCGCTCCGCGCGAGTGGCCGCCGAGGACCAATCGGCGCACGTCAGCGCGGCCTTTCAGGTCGACGCCGAAGTCGTTGGCGCCGCCGGCCGAGGCCACAGCCAGCGCCTTCAGGTGCTTGTCCACGACCTGCTGCATACGATCGGCTGGCGCACCTTCGCCGAAACCAAAGGTGTTCTCGGCGTTAATGTTGACGGAGAGAGCCACGTAGCCCCGCGCGGCCAGCTCACGCACCAGGTACTCGAAGCCGCGGTAGTTAGGCTGTTCCTGGTCGGGTGAGCACGGCCAACGGTCAACGCCGGCCGCATCCACTGGGCAGCCGGGGTGGTTGCCGTGCATGATGAGGACGACGGGATACGGGCCGCCCTTGCCCTGCGGCACCGCGATGAGGCCGTTGAGCCGCACGGGCATGTTGCGGAAGCGGCTGTCGGGCGGGAAGTTGGACTGGACGATGGTCGTGTCGCCGAGGTTATACTCGACGGCGGGCGGCAGATCGGTGGGAGCAATGGTCGGTAGCGGCTTGACGTCGGGAACGGCGCCCGATGCGGCATCCGAGGCGCCGGGCATGTTGGTCGAGACCGCACGCGCTCCGGCGGCCACGACGATGAGCAGGACGATCAGGAGAACCAGGCTGATGAGCGAGAATTTTGGCATGTTGGTCCGTACCTTCCGACGGCCTCAGCGGACGGCTGCTCAAAGAAGCCGCGCCGACAGGGGCCTCGTTTAACCCTATGCGCCCACCGGATACCCCGGACCCAGTGGAACGCCCAGCAGGAACCACAGAACGAAGAACAGTATCCAGGCAATCGTGATCACCAACGCGTAGGGCAGCATGAGCGCGATGATCGTTCCGAGACCGGCGTTCTTCTGGTAGCGTTGCGCCACCGTGACGATGAACGGCAGATACACCATCAGCGGCGTGAGGACGTTTACCGGCGAATCGCCCACGCGGTAGGCTGCCAACACTGTTTGAGGTGCGACGCCCAGCCGCATGAAGATCGGGATGAAGACGGGCGCGAAGATGGCCCACTTCGGCACCACGCCCGGGATGATGAAGTCCAGCAAGACGATGACAAGGATCATGCCGATCAGCAGCGGGAGGGCGCCAATGTTCGCCCGCTCCAGCGCGTCGGCCATAGCCACCGCCGCGACAGTGGGCATGTTGGTGTAGTTGAAGAAGGCGATGAACTGGCTGATCATGAGCAGCATGAAGATGAGGCCCGCCAGGCCCGCGAACGTCTTGGTGACACCTTTGATGACATCGCCACTGCCACTGAGGGTCTTAGCGCCGATGCCGTAGCCGATGCCGGCGATGAGGAACATGAGCGAGATGATGAAGATCAGGCTGTCCATGAATGGCGTATTGCCGATGATTGCGCCCGTCTCCGGGTGCCGCAGCGGCGCGCCGGGCGGCAGAGTCAGGGCAAGGACCACAGCTAGAACGCCGAGGAAGAAGTACAGGGCGTAGCGCAGGCCGCGCCCTTCCGCTGCCGCGTCAATGGCGTGGCCTTCGCCCCCACCCTCACTGGATCCTTCTTCGAGCTGGTAGGCGCCCAGGCGCGGCTCGACGACGCGCTCGGTCACGACCCACACGACGACGCTGATGACCACGGTTGAGGCGGCCGAGAAGAAATAGTTGGCAGCGACGGTGATGGGCGTCCCGCCGGCTAACCCGATGGCCTCATTGGTGATCTCCGTGAGCATGCTGTCGATGGGCGTGATGAGGATGTTGACGGCGAAGATACCGGCCACGCCCGCGAAGGCAGCCGCCAGCCCGGCGAGCGGATGTCTTTTCACGCTCACGAAGGCGGCAGCGGCTAAGGGTATGAGAATGAGATAGCCCGCGTCCGAAGCGACGCTGGACAGCGCCCCGACCAGAATTAAGATGAGGGCCAGGGCGCGGCGCGGCGAGGCCTGGACGAGCTTGCGAATCAGCGCGCCCATCATGCCGGCTTCTTCGGCCACACCGACACCGGCCATGGCGACCAACGTTACGGCGACGACGCCGAAAGACGCGAAGTTGGTGACGAACGACGAGAAGATAAAGCGGATGCCGTCTACCGACAGCAAACTGCGAATGGCAATCGTCCGCTTCGCAATCTCGAAGTTGCCACTTGGGTAAGAGACCTGGCCGGGCGGCAGAGCGATCTGCGTCTCGGTCGTGTCCTCGTAGTAGTTCTTCTCGATGGGGATCGGCGCCGGCGTGGCAATCTGCTCTGTTACACTGACGTTCAACAGAGCCAGAATGGAAGACAGCACCATGATGATGACGATCAGATAGAGGAACATGAGCACGGGGTGCGGGACCTTGTTGCCTACCTTCTCAATCCCGCCCAGGATCCGTTGCATGGCTGACGGCTTACTTGTCCCCATTGTTCCAGTTTGCGCGGTCATTTGGCCCCCTTTCGAGTTGCGGCAGAGTCTCGGTCGGACGGCAGCATATGGTGTCGTCGGCGGCGTGCAAGGGAGTCGGTTGGGAAACGGTCCTGCGGATAGCGTCTCAAGAACTCGGTGAGCAGACGAACGCCCACACCCGTCCCGCCCTGGCACTCGTATGGCTTCGCCGGCCGGTCCACCCATGCCGTTCCGGCGATGTCTAGATGGACGAAGGGATAGTCGTTGACGAAGGCGGCGAGGAAAGCCCCGGCGGTGATCGATCCGGCGGAGCGGCCGGCAAGGTTCTTGAGATCTGCGATTTCGCTCCTGATCATCTGATGGTACTCGTCCCACAAAGGGAACTGCCACACCCGTTCCCCGGTAATCTCCCCGGCGCGGAAGATTTGGTCGGCCAACGCCTGGTCCGTTGCCATCATGCCCGTCGCGTGGGCGCCCAGGGCAATAATAACTGCGCCTGTCAGCGTCGATAGCTCAACAATCGCGGCCGGTTTGTAGAGCTGGGCATAGAACAGCGCGTCCGACAGGATGATGCGGCCCTCGGCGTCCGTGTTGATGACCTCGATAGTTTTCCCGCTGAGCGTCCTGACGATGTCACCGGGGCGGTAGGCGGTGCTGCTCGGCATATTCTCGGCCGCGCTAATCAGCCCGACGACGTGCAGAGGCAGCCCCAATTCTGCCACAACTTGCATCGCTCCCAAAACGGCCGCGGCCCCGCCCATGTCTGATTTCATGGTCTCCATGGCGTCGGCGGGCTTGAGCGAGAGGCCGCCGGAGTCGAAGGTCAATCCCTTTCCGACGAGGCAGATGGTGGGCGTGTGCGGCTCCGCCGCGCCATACTCCATCGCAATGAAGCGCGGCTCGTTCGCTGACCCCTTGCCCACCGCGAGAATGCCGCCAAACCCGTGCTCCACCAGCCGGGCCTTATCCAGGACCTTCACAGTGAGGCCAAGGCGCTCGCCAAGGGACAGGGCCTGCTCGCCAAGCACGGCGGGGGTTAATCTGTAGCCGGGACTGTTCACAAGGTCGCGGGCATAGGCGACGCCGCGTGCGACCGTCTGACCAACCGCGATGCCGTGAAGCCAGGCCTCGTCATAGTCGCGGGTGAGCACCGTGGCGCTCTCTACCTTCGTGGCCTGCTCGCCGGCCAGATCGGTGCGGTAGGGCCAGTATCGGTAAGCGCCAAGCTCCAGTCCTTCCCCGACGGCCTGGCCTGCCACTTCTGGTGCAAGAGGCAGGTGACCGTGGACGCCGATGGTGACTGCAGCGACTTCCAGAGCACCGGCCCGGCGCACCGCATCCGCAGCCGCCTGGCGTATTGAGTCGGCGGTGACCTTGCCGAGCGGTCCCAGGCCAACCAACAGCAGCCGGCGCGGCGCGTTGGACGTCCGCGGATACAGAAGCAGCGTTTGCCCAGGGCGGCCGCGGAAATCGCCCGGCTCGAGGAGGCTCGCGACGTCGCCGGGGAGCGGAGCGTCCTCGAAGGTGGCGAGCATCGCCAGGTCGGAAGGTTCCCGCAGCACGTCGCCGGTCTTTACTGTGATGTCCATATAGACGCTCCCCTTCGTCTTGCCACTAAGCTGATCAAAGTCGGGCGAGTTCTTCCATGTAAACGATTGCGGTCTCGATACCTCGCTGGAACATTTCGATGCTATAGTGCTCATTCGGCGCGTGCAGTCCATCACTATCGAGGCCGAAGCCCATCATGACGACAGGGATGCCCATCAGCTCGGCCAGGTCGGCTACGACGGGAATGCTCCCGCCGCCGCGCGTGAAGACGGGTGTGTACCCCCAACCCTTTTCGTAGGCGCGCGCCGCTGCCTGCATCGCCGGCAAATCGTAGGGAATGAGAGCCGGCCGCCCCGTCGTTACAAGAGTCACTTTGACCTTGACCGTCGGCGGAGTGATGGCGGTGACATACTGCTTCAGGAGCTCGAATATCTTGTTGGGGTCCTGATTGCCCACCAGCCGGGAGCTAATCTTGGCGCCGGCTCTCGCCGGAATGATCGTCTTGGGGCCGGGGCCACTCCACCCACTCCACAGACCGTTGATGTCGAGCGTGGGACGCGCGGAGACGCGCTCGCGAATGCTGTAGTTCGCATCGCCCCAGACCGCCGGTACACCGGTGGCCTCCTTGAACTGCTCTTCGCTGAGGTCTGTTTTGGCGATCATCGCTCGCTCGTCGTCCGTCAGCGGGACGACGTCGTCGTAGAAGCCGGGGATGGCAATCGTACCGTCGGTGTTGTACAGCTTGCCCAAGATTTCGACGAGCGCCAGGGCCGGGTTGTGGGTCGCGCCGCCGAAGAAGCCACTATGCAAATCTTCGCGCGGCCCCTCGACCTCGATCTCAACATAGGTCATCCCGCGCAGACTGTGGGTGATCGCTGGCTCCTCGATGACGCGCATGGACGAGTCGCTGATGACGCAGACATCGGCACGCAACAAGTCGAGATGTGCCTCGACGAACGGGCGCAGGTTGGGAGATGCGACCTCCTCTTCGCCCTCCAGCAGAAACCTCACATTGACGGGCGCCGAGCCGGCAGCCTTGAGGTAGGATTCGAGCGCTTTGACATGAACGAAGAGCTGCCCCTTGTCGTCTGTGACGCCGCGGGCGTAGATCTTGCCGTCTTTGACGACCGGCTCAAACGGAGGTGAGTTCCAGCCGTCCTCCATAAGCGCGGGCACGACGTCGTAGTGGCCGTAGACGAGCACGGTCGGCTTGTCCGGCCCCGCGCCCTGGTACTCGCCATAGACGACTGGGTGTCCGGCGGTTGGCATGACTGCGACATTGTCCAGGCCGAGGCCGCGGAGATGCGCTGCGAGCCACTCCGCCATGCGTCGCACATCATCCGCGTGCGCCGGGTCACCGCTGAGACTCGGGATGCGAAGCATCTCGAGAAGCTCGCTCTGGAAGCTGTCTGCGTGGGCGCGCGAGTACTCGCGCGCAGCGTCGCTTGGTGGCGTCATGAGTCAGGCTCCTCCTTCCGTCAGGGCGTGATGCCCGGTGATGAGGTTTCCGGCTTGCCGACATCGCCCACGTCGGGCTCGTTCTCGGCGGGCTTCGCCGAAGTCGCGCGGGGCAGTCTCAAAGCGGGAAAGACAGCGAGCAGGGCGATCGCGGCGAGAATCAGGAACGCAGCCTTGAGGGCGCGCAGGCGGGCCGCGGTGTTGATGAGCACAGCCGCGTCTACCTGCTCCGGCGTCGCCGGCGTGCCGGCGAGAATAGCCATCAATTGCTCGTTGCTCACGAAGTTGATGTTGTCGAGATTCACCTGCTGCTGGAGCGACGCCGGAATAAGCGGGTTATTCACCAGGGCACTGGTCACGAACAGGGTCAGCAGGCTGACCGCGGCCAGGCTGGCGAACGCCGTGCCGAGGGCGGTAGACAAGTTATTGGCGACACCGCGCATTGCTCCTACGTCGCCGGCCAGCTTCGGGGGTGAGGCGGCGACCAGCACGTTGAAGACGAGCGTCAGCAGCGACCCCTCGCCGAGGCCCACGATGATCAGGCTGAGGATGACGATTGGCGTCTCCCACTCGTTGCGGATCGTGAAGGCGAGCAGGGTCAGGCCGATGGACACGGTGATGAGGCCGGCGGCCCCGATAACGCGCGGGCTGAGTCGGTCGTACAGGCGGACGATGAAAATGGCCGAGATGGCGATGGCGAGCGTATACGGCACGACGGCGACCGCGGTGAATAGGCTCGTTCGCCCCTGGACAATCTGGATGTACAGCGGAATGAGGAAGTTGACGGCGGGGCCGAGAGCGCCGATAACCAGCAGGACGTAGATCGCCGCCCGCTCGTAACGTGAGTCTAGCACTTCCAGTGAGAGCAACGGCGATTTGCCGTTATCCTGGCGACGGCGGGACCAGGCGAAGAAGCCCTGACCGACTACAAGGCCGAGGAGGACCATGAACGGCGCGGGTGACAGGCCAAACAGGCTGATGGGTGCGTTGCTGCTGGCCAGGACGACGCCCCAGTTGTTCAGGTTGTTGAAGCCGATGCTGATGAGCATGATGGCGACGGCGGCCAGCACCGCGCCGACGAGGTCGATTTTGATGCCGCTCTCGCGCGGGATGCGTGACAATCGGAAGCTGAGCAAGAAAATGATAACCGATAGAACGGCCAGGATCCCGAACGAGACGCGCCAGCTTACCGCCGTGGCGAGGAAGCCGGCGACGAAGAAGGCCAGCGCGCCGGAGATCGCGGGCGTGCCGGCCAGCAACCCTAGCGCCTGCTCCTGCTGCTTGTCCTGGTAATTGCCGGCGATGAGGACGACCAGCGTGGGGACCAGGGCCGCGGCCGCCAAGCCCGCGATGGCCTGGGCACTGTTCATCATACGGACATCGCCGCTGATCGCCATCAAGCCCATTGCCGCGCCATGCGCGAGAACGGTGATCTGGAAGACGAGCCGCGCGCCGATGAGCTTACCGAGCTTCGAGCCGACGAGAACGAACGCGGCGACGAAGAGGGAGTAGATGACCAGCGCGGTTCCGACCGCCGTCGCGGGGGCGCCGAACTGCTCCGAGATTGCGCCGACGGACACAGGCAGCGCGTTGACGTTGAACGCCATCTGCAGCTGCGCCAGCATGATGATGGCCATAGCTAGCCAGGAGGCGCGCGGCGTTGCGCGCATCGCATTGGCGGCAATCGACTTGGTGGTCATAGTGCCTCGGTCTCCTCGACTTCTCGCCGGTTTGGGCCGGGCGGTTACTCGTCATAGCGGCACTTACGGCTCATGCCGCTGGCGGTGACATGCGGCCGCTATCGACTGCTTGCCACCGATGCACCCCAGCGGGTAACCCTCGGGTACCCGCTGGGACGCGACGTTCGTAAACGCAACGGAAGCGATTATGGAACCGGGAGGACTACCACATCGACCTGGTGGCGCTCGATGCCGGCGTTGTTCCTTAGCCTGACTTCGAGCTCGTAGGTCGTCGTCTGGGTGGGGCAGACCTGGCGCGCGCCATTGCCGGGTACGCCCTGGCCGTCGAGGAACACCGAATCGATGTTGCTGGTAGACCAGTTCAGCGTTGTGCAGTTGCCGGCGAAGATGGCCAGGTCGTTGGCGAAGAACTCTATGCGCGGCTCAGCCGGCGGGTTCACACGCAGGTTGATGCGGCGGCTCTCAACGTTACCATCTACCAGCACGACATCCAGCGTGTACGTCGTGTTCTGCGTCGGGCAGACGCGGCGGCTGTCCTGCCCTACGACGCCCTCGCCCTGGAAGAACACCTGGTCGATGTTCTGCACGTTCCAGCGAATCCGGGTGCATTCTCCCTGGCGAATCGGGTTGGCATCCACGGTAAACTCGATGATTGGCGCGGGCAGTGGGGTGGGAATCTCGTTAGGCGGAAGTATGGCGATGGGCGGCACAATGGCAACCGGCGCATTGCAGGCGCTCGGCACGACCTGCAGGCCCGTGGGGTTCGCCTCCCAAGGGAAGCGCTGCGTGTTCAGGCGCACCTCCAGGCCGCAGGGGCCGTTGACCCAGGAACGGTAGCCGTCAGTGAAGGCGGTGAAGTTGTCCGACTTGCGCCACTGCATCATGCCGTTGGTTGTCATCTGGTTAGCATTCCCAGCCTCATCGTGGATTTCGTTGGTGACACAATTCCCGACAATCTGAGGGATTTGCTGCTGGATCGTGGCGAAGCCGAGCACAAACTGGCAGCCCTGAGCCTGGCTAGGCAACGCTAAGACCATCAAGCACAGGACAACTGCGGTCGACAGCAGTACGCCGACAATGTACCCAATTTTCATGAACGGTCTCCTTCTGTGACTGTGTGGCCACACCGGCGCGATTGCTTCCTACCGCCGAAGTGGGCCGATGAGTGAGAGATCGAGGATGGCCGAAGAGTGTCAGGTCACTACAGTGAACCAGGGCGAAAGGCCCCTTGCATCGCCATCGTACCCCATTTCACGTAGTCGAACCAGTACCATTCCTCTGCAAATGTACTGCAAATGTACCGGTCGGCAGCGGCGCCGAGTCCCAGGAGGATACTGTTAGAATTGATAGGCTAGAGTGATAGGTGAAGCTTGTTCGATATTCGGTTGACACACAATGTTGGCTGCTCTATGATGACGTGAGGAGCGGCTTCCAGCACGCCTCAGGGACCGAATCGGACTGGAATCCGGACCGTCGACCTCTGGATTCGTCCGAGTGGCTGACTAGAATTATTCTTAGGTGGAACAGTTAGGGTTGTTGGGAACCGCGGAAATCGGCCACCAAAGAGCCGTGCCCGTGACGCTGCACGCGCTCTTGCAAATCGTTCGCTCCTCTCAAATAGAAACGAGGGCCTATGACCGCCGAAATGATGTCGAGAATTCAATTCGCCCTAACGATCAGCTTCCACTACATCTACCCACCCATCTCCATGGGGCTCGGGATGCTGCTGGTTATCATCGGCATCATCTACGTGCGCACCAAGGATCCGAAGTGGCGCGAGTTGTCTGTATTCTGGATCAAAATCTACGGCCTGGTGTTCGCTATGGGCATTGCCACAGGCATCGTGCAGGAGTTCCAGTTTGGCATGAACTGGGCGAACTACTCGCGCTTTGTCGGCAACGTCTTCGGCAGCCTGCTGGCGGCGGAGGGTATCTTCGCCTTCTTCCTGGAAGGCGGCTTCCTGGGGCTCATGTTGTTCGGCGGGTCCCGCCTCGGTCCCCGAATGTGGCTGCTGGCGACGGCGCTGGTGGTTTTCGGCGCCCACTTCAGCGCGACTTGGATTGTCATGGCGAACTCGTGGATGCAGACGCCGGCCGGCTATTCCGTTCAGCAAACGGCTAATGGCCCAATGGCCTACATGACCGATTTCTTCTCGGTCATGTTTACGCCGTCGTTCATCCCGCGAATATTCCATGTGTGGATTAGCGCGTGGATGGTCGGCGCGTCCCTGGTGCTTAGCGTAAGCGCCTGGTATCTCCTGAAGAAGAGGCATGTGGAGACGGCGACCGCGGCCATCAAAGTGGCGCTGCCGTTCTTCGCTGTACTGAGCGTCCTCCAGGTTGCGGTGTCGGGCAGTGCGATGGCTCTGGTAGTGACGAACTACCAGCCCATCAAGCTCGCAGCAATGGAGGGCGCGTGGCCGGTGAGCCAGACGTGCGCGCCGCTCTACCTGTTCGGCTGGGTTGACCAGGCCGCGCAGACGACGTATGGCATCGCCATCCCCTGCCTGTTGAGCTTCCTCGCCTACTCGAACATCAACGCGGCGGTTACGGGCCTGGAGGCGTATCCCTCCAACCTCTGGCCGCCGTTGCAGCTCACGTTCCAGGCCTACCATCTGATGATCGATACAGGCATGCTTTTCATCCTGATCAGCTTGATCGGCGTCGTCTACTACTTCTGGGGGCGACGCGTGTTCCGCACGCCGTGGCTTCTATGGGTGTTCGTCGTCAGCATTGTTCTGACCGAGCTGGCCACGCTCTCAGGCTGGTGGACGGCGGAGTTCGGGCGACAGCCCTGGATCGTGTACAATCTATTGCAGACCAACGACGCCGGTTCGCCGATCCTGTCCGTCTCCCAGGTCGTGGCCTCGGTGGGCATCTTCATAGGTATGTACGTGATCCTGTTCAGTCTGTTCATCTACCTCCTCAACGAGAAGATCCATCACGGGCCTGAGCCGCTGGACGGCGCAGCGCCTGCGGCTCCTCTGCCGGATACGTTCCGCGAAATCTTTGGCCGCCACCAACGCGCCTCGGGGAGGTAAGCCATGTCGCTCAACTTCATCTGGTTCGTCCTATTCGTGGTCATTATCGTTGGCTATCTCATCCTGGACGGCTTCGATCTCGGCGTGGGCATTCTCCATCCGTTCGTCGCCCGGAATGACACGGAACGTCGCGTCTTGCTCAACAGCATCGGTCCGGTGTGGGACGGCAACGAGGTGTGGCTGGTCCTGGGCGGCGGCGCGCTGTTCGCGGCGTTCCCGTTGGTCTACGCGTCGCTGTTTTCCGGCTTCTACTTCGCCATGATGCTCGTCCTGGTATGCCTGATCCTCCGCACCGTCGCCATCGAGTTTCGCAGCAAGCGGCCGGGCGCGCGGTGGCGAGCGGGTTGGGACTGGGTATTCTTCGGGTCGTCTGCCGGTCTGTCGCTGCTGCTTGGCGTCGCATTCGGCAACGTCATCCGCGGCGTGCCTCTCGACCAGCAGGGTAACATCAACATCAGCCTGATCGACCTGCTCTCGCCGTTCGCCCTTCTGGTGGGCGTAACCACCGTGGCCATGTTTGCTACGCATGGTGCGATCTACCTTACCATGAAGACCGAGGGGCCGCTGCTTGAGCGCGTCCTGCGGTGGCTGCCGGTGCTGATGTGCACGTTCTTTGTTCTGAATACGCTCGTCGTCCTGGGGACGCTCTTCCTCGGCCTTGCGATCACGTCGCCTTATCTGGCCCAGCCGTGGCTGGCCGTCTTCCCGGCCGCCGCGCTGGTGGCCCTGGTTATTGCGTGGTGGTTGTTGCGCCGCCGCCAGTATTTCCGGGCGTTTGTCGCGTCGTCGGCAATGATTGCGCTCTTGATCTTCTCGGCCGCGGCGGGCATCTTTCCTAATCTGTTGCTGTCGACCATCAACCCTGCATACAATCTGACGATCTACAACGCCGCGTCCCAACCGAATACACTGACGGTTATGCTCATCATCGCCGTGATCGGGCTGCCATTCGTTCTACTTTACACCGCGGGGGTCTACTACATTTTCCGCGGCAAGGTGAAGCTGGAGAGCGCGAGTTATTGACGCTTCGAGGCCGAAAGACTGAGACATCCATCGAGCAGCGCGTTCTGCAGGCCGACGGTCGCGGCCGGGCACGGCTGTATGCAGCCGTGCTGCTCATGTTCCTGGCGGCGGCGCTCCTCGTCGCCCAGACGTGGCTGCTGAGCGTCGCGGTGAGCCGCGTCTTTCTGGGCGGCGAGGGATTGCACGCCGTCATGCCGCTGCTTGCGCTTATGGCGGCCCTGTTGGTGCTGCGCGCTGCCCTTGTCTGGGGAGCGGAGGTCGTCGGCCAGCGAGCGGCCAGCCACGTCAAGGGCAGCCTACGCCTGCGCCTGACGCAACATCTCTTTGATCTGGGGCCGTCCCACGTTCGAAACGAACGCAGCGGCGAGCTGGTCAACACCCTCGTTGAGGGCATTGAGGCGCTGGACGAGTACATTACCCAGTACCAGCCGGCGCGGCTTCTCTCCGTCTTTGTCCCCGTCCTTATCCTCCTCGTCATCCTCGTTCTGGACCCGTGGACGACCCTCGTTCTGCTGTTCGCCGCGCCCATGCTCCTGATCTTGCTGGCGCTCATTGGGGGCCGCACCCGCGAGCTGAGCCAGCGCCGCTTCTCCGAGATGAGCTGGATGAGCGGCCATTTCCTGGACATGCTCCAGGGCCTCACGACGCTCAAGATGTTTGGGCGCAGCAAGGAGCAGGCAGAGACCATCGAGGATATCAGCCGCCACTTCGGCGCGACAACGATGGATGTGCTGCGTACCGCGTTCCAAACCTCCCTCGTGCTCGAATGGTCGGCTGTCGCCGCCACCGCGTTCGTGGCAGTCGAGGTCAGTTTTCGCCTGATGAACGGCGTCCTGCCCTTCGACCGCGCTCTTGCCGTGCTGATTCTGACGCCAGAGTTCTTCCTCCCCTGGCGGCAATTGGCGCTGAAGTATCACGCGGGCACGGCGGGCAAAGCAGCGGCGGAACGAGTCTTTGCGGTTCTGGATACGCCTCTCCCGTCGCCGACCATGTCCGCATCTCCCAACATGCCGCGGCGAGCGCTCCCGACCCGATTCGATATCGAGATGCTCGATGTACGCTTCGCATACGACGGAGGCGCCCGCCCCGCCCTCCAGGGCCTGGACCTGTCCGTCTCGCATGGGCAGACCGTGGCTCTGGTCGGCCCGAGCGGGGCAGGCAAGACAACCGTCGCCAATCTGCTGCTGCGCTTCATCGAACCGGACACCGGCGTGATCACAGTAGGCGGGACGCCGCTGCGTGACGTCGAACGTGCGGCCTGGCGCGACTGTGTGGGCTGGGTCCCGCAGCACCCGCATCTGTTCCACGGCAGCGTCGCGGAAAACCTGCGCCTGGCGCGGCCGAGCGCGACGCAGGCGGAGGTCGAGGCGGCGGCGCGGGCCGCCCACGCTGACGAATTCATCCTGGCTCTTCCACGCGGCTATGATACACCCATCCACGAACGAGGCGTGCGGCTGAGCGGCGGCCAGCGCCAACGCATCGCGATTGCCCGCGCGTTTCTGAAAGACGCGCCGCTCCTGGTCATGGACGAACCCACCTCGCACCTCGACGTCGAGAGCGAGGTGCTCATTCGAGACGCCCTGATGAGACTGATGCGCGGCCGGACTGTGCTTGTCATAGCCCATCGCCTGGAGATGGCGTATCAGGCGGACCAGATTGTCGTGCTGGACCGCGGACGAGCGGTGGCGCGAGGGGGCCACGACGCGCTGCTGGCCGAGGATGGGCTCTACCGGACTCTGGTGGCGACGTATGTGGGAGCGACGACGTGAGGACGTTCATTCGTCTCGTCCGGCTCATCGCCCCTTTCCGCTGGTGGGTCGTCCTGTCGATCCTGCTCAGCTTTGCCACCGTCAGCGCCGGCGTCGGGCTGATGGCGATGTCGGCGTACCTGATCGCCAAGGCGGCGATCGTCAATTCTGCGGTCGATCTCTCGCTGATCGTCACCGGCGTGCGCTTCTTCGCCATTTCCCGCGCGGCCCTGCGCTATGCCGAGCGCTACGTGACCCACACGACAACATTCCGCATCCTCACCAACCTGCGCGTCTGGTTCTACGCCTCCATCGAGCCATTGGCGCCGGCGCGCCTGCTCCAGTACCGAAGCGGCGACCTGCTCACCCGGATTATGGCCGACATCGACACACTGGAGAACTTCTATGTGCGCGGTGTGGCGCCGCCGGTGGCCGCGGCGCTCGTGACGGCGCTGGCGTGCGCTATCCTGGGCGCGTTCGATATCTCGCTCGGCGTCGCACTCCTCGTGTTTCTGCTCTTGACGGGAGTTGCGCTGCCCCTGATGACTCAGCGGCTGAGCCGAGGGCCGGCCACGGACCTCATCTCGATGCGCGCTGAACTCAACGCGACGGCCGTGGACGAGATCCAGGGGATGGCCGATCTGCTGGTGTTCGATCAGGCCAGCCAGTATCAGACCGGCGCGGTTGCGCTCGCCGAAAAGCTGAACCGTATCCAGGAGCATATCGCGGTGGTCCGCGGAATGGGGAATGCGCTGGCGATGCTGCTGACGGGTCTGGCCGGGCTGACGGTCCTGGGCCTGGCAATTCCACTCGTGAACAACGGCAGGATCGAGGGCGTGTTTTTGGCGCTGCTGCCCTTGACGGCCATCGCCAGCTTCGAGGCAGTGCAACCGCTGGCCCAGGCGTGGCAGAACCTGGAGGCCAGCCAGGCGGCAGCGCGACGCCTGTTCGAGCTGATCGACGCGGAGCCGGCCGTCGCCGAGCCGGCCGGCCCCTCGCCGCAGCCCGAAGACTACAGCGTTGTGGTCAGCGACCTGAGCTTCGCCTACGCGCCCGACGAGGCGCCGGTCCTCCATGGCGTCTCCTTCGCAGTGCCGTCAGGCGGTCGGCTGCTGATTGTGGGGCCAAGCGGCGCCGGCAAGTCGACGCTGGTCAACCTGCTCCTGCGATTCTGGGATTATTCGGGGGGATCGATTCGGATCGGCGGCCACGAGCTGCGGGAGTACCATCCGGACGATGCGCGGGCCCTGCTCGGCGTCGTCGCCCAGGACACGTACTTGTTCAACGGAACCATCCGCGATAATCTGCGCTTGGCCGACGCTGACGCAAGCGACGAAGAAATCAGGGCCGCCTGCCGCGAGGCGCAGCTCGACGAGTTCATCCAGGCGCTGCCCCAGGCGTACGATACCTGGATTGGCGAGAATGGCTTTCGACTGAGTGGGGGCGAGCGCCAGCGGCTCGCGATTGCCCGCGTCCTCCTCAAGAATGCGCCGATTCTCATCCTCGACGAGGCGACGGCTCACCTGGACGCGGTCACGGAGCGGAATGTGGCCGATGCTCTGGCGGGCCTGATGGTCGGTCGAACGACACTCATCATCGCTCACCGCGGAGCCTTCTCCGAACCGGATGACCAGGTGCTCGTGCTGGGGTGAGGATGCGGCCGGTCTGGTTCGCCCTCAGCCCGGTCCTCGTTGGCGCTCGAGAGCCTCTTGAGAAGCGTAGACAGCAATTATGCGGGCGCCGCCGGAGAGATGGCTAAGGTATGCCGCCCATTCCTGCGTCAGGCGCGGGCGGAAGGACCAGTCGAGCAAGATGACCTCCGGCTGCTCGATGCGAGCGGTCCTGAACAGCTCGCCTTCGGTAAAAGCGTGCCCAACGACGATCAAGTCCGGGTGAGTCGCTCTCAAAGCCTCGAGAGTTTGCTCGAGCGACGGCAAGTCGCCGGCCATCAAAATGTGCATGTCGTGTCCAGTCAGATTGTGGGGCTGTAAATCGCTCTGGCTCTGATGCTAGCATACACGAGAACTCACCCTCGATGATGCCCTGAAATGATAGTTGTTCAGTAGCGAATCTGACTGTCAATTGTGTTAGGCAGGCGGCAGCAGCAACCGTCCGCCATCGGGCGACAGCCTCATTGGACTGTTAGTCGCAGGACACGGTCATCCTGTGCCGCCGGACTTCCCCGTCCGTCGCGATTGCTGGTTGTCACGTAGATCGCGCCATCCGGCCCCTCGACCACATCCCGCAGCCGACCATATTGGCCTGACAACAGGCGCTCCAGGCCCGTGACCTTCCGCGGATCATTCGGGTCCAGCGTGGCGCGGTACAGCGTCTGCCCCCGCAATCCCGCGAACAGAAGCGACCCCGCCCATCGCCCTTGCGACACGAATGTCGCTCCGCTCGGCGCCCATGTCTCCTGGGTGCCGCTGTTGATGAGTGGCGTGACCAGCCCCTCTCGCGTCTGATCCCCGGTGATGAGCGGCCAACCGTAGTTGGCCCCTGCTTCGATCAGGTTGACCTCATCCCGGCCGCCACCAGCCTCCGCTCCTTGTCCACCGCTTGGCCCGTGTTCTGTCTCGTAGAGCCGGCCGGTACCGGGTTGCCATGCCAGGCCCTGGGGGTTGCGATGCCCCATCGAGTAGACATATGAGTTGGGGAACGGGTTGTCGGCAGGAATGCTGCCGTCAGGGTTGAGGCGCAGGATCTTACCGTTGAGCGAGGAGGGGTTCTGGGCATTGGCGCCGTTCTGGGCGTCGCCCATGGTCCAGTATAGCTTCCCGTCGGGACCGAACTTGACGCGGCCTCCGTCATGGTTGGAGGCGGCGAGCGCCGAGTCGATGAGCACCTTATCGATCACACCCTTGCCTGTAGCAGGGTCCTCCCGGAGACGCACGAGACGATTCTGAAAGCGCGCAACCGTGTAGGCGACATACACGTAGCCATTCTGTGCGAACTGGGGATCGAGGGCGATGCCCAGAAGGCCCGACTCGCCGCTTTCGAGAACGTCGAGGGTGATCCATGGGTCAGGCAGGAGCTGGCCGTCTTTCACGATGCGGATACGCCCGGGGCGCTCGGTGACGAACATGCGGCCGTCGGGGGCGAAGGCGATGGCCCAGGGTGTATCCAAGCCTGTCGCCACCGTCTCGATACTGATGTTTGCCTGTGCTGGAGTGGGCGCGGCGGTTGGAGCCGTTGTCGGCGGCGCGATGGTCGGTGACACGGCGGTTGCGGGGGCTGTCGTCGGTCTCAGTGTCGGCGCGGCCGTAGGAATCGAGGCTGTGTTCGTCGGCCGGGCAGGCTCGGCCGTCGCAGCGGGCGTAGTCGCAGCCGCGGCAGCCGGCGTGATCGGTGTTGAGGTGATCGTCAAATTGCTGGAGTTGCACCCGGCGCTTACTATCAAGACAAACAGAAGAGTCAGAGCTACTTTCATCCGGTATACCCCGTCAATCCTTTAGAGCCAGTCCGATACCCAAGTACGTATAATTACGCCAACCCGCATAGGAGGAATGTATGCCCGTGTCGACTCAAGAAATATATAACTATCGGCGAGTGAACGACAAGCTCATCACCGGCGGCCAGCCGACCTCGGACCAGCTGAAAGCAGCCGCTACCGAGGGGTTCGCGACGGTCATCAACCTGGCGACCAGCAACGCTCGGGAGCCAGCGCTAGACGAAGCAGAGCTGGTACGATCCCTTGGCATGACGTACCACCATATCCCTGTCGAGTGGGAAAATCCCACGGCGAGCGATTTCGCTGCGTTCGAGCAGGTGATGCGTGGAGCTACGGACGAGAACACCCTCCTCCACTGCGCGGCCAACTTCCGTGTCACCGCCTTCTACTCACTCTACGCCCTGAAGCACCTGGGCTGGTCGGAAGCCGACGCCGACAAGTTCCGCGCTTCTATATGGAGCGGCAGCGATTATCCCGTGTGGGAGGCCTTCATCAAGCAGATGAAATCGAGGATCTTGGAGGCTTGAGCCTCGTACCCGCGATTACCCGCTCCATGTCACTGCCAGCCACACGTCTGACACAGCCCGCGTGTCCAGAAAGAGCTTCACGTCTCCCGTCGGTGTGGCGGGTAGATCGGCCGTCAGTGGCCCAACGAGAAGACTGCCTAGACTGGTGTCCTTGGCAAGGGTGCCTTTCTTCGCATTGTTCGCCGCGTTGCTGTTGCTAAAGACATCCAGGACGGCAGGCAGCGGCGTCTGCGTGCTTCGGGCCAGCAGATCGACCCGCTGCACGTTTTTCAGTCGTCCCTTGCTCCAGAACGGGTAGTGTTCATCGCGCAACCTGAGCGTCAGCTCGAAACGCTGGTTTGCCGCTGGCGTCTGGCTCTGGAACCTGGCCCACTCGGTCGGGAACTCGTGGCGCACGGAGAACAGCCGCACCGAGCCTGCCGCCTGGGCGTCGCCGATAAGTGCCTTCAGGTTCGCCAGAGCCGCGTTACGCAACAGGTCGCCTCCTGGACGCGCGGTGTAGCGGAAGTCGAGAATGACGTCGCGTATGCTGTCGTAGTCGAACTGGGAGGGATCACCCTTGCTGGGATCCGCCGGCAATTGTAGCTCCCACTCGCTGATTACGCCCGAGTTCTCGAACGGTAGATAGCGTTCGTCACGCGAGGTGGGGTCGAAGAGGCCGCTGTCGCTCTGCCCTGAGCTGGTGACGATGGATTGCAGGCTGCCGAAGTAGTTCTGGAAGCGGTCGTCCTGACTGTCCAGCCGGGCGTACGCGCCGTCCCGCAGGCTGGGATTGACGCGTGTGCTGCTCCGAAGCAACGTGAGCGTGCAGTTCACACTGGCATACGGCCCGGCGACGCATGGGACGCTGACTGCAACGGACCTGATGCGCCGGAAGTAGTGGCCTGGGCCGTCCATGTCGAAGAGCGCCTCGGGCAGCCGGACAGTGCACCGGCCGGTCGTGCGGAGCCGCATGAGCGCCAGCGGATCAAGCTGCTGCAGGCTGATGTGCTTGGTCAGCTCGTACTCGCGCTGGTTCAGATCGTGATACGCCATTTCCATGCGCTTGATGTCCAGGTACAGCTTTTCCCCCGCCAACAAGCCTTCTTTGCCGGACAGATAGCCGAACTGGAGGAAGCTCAAGTCCGAGTTGCCCAACTCGTGTTGCAGGGCGCGCTCGGCCTTCTTCGCCGTATCGAATGCCAACTGGAACGACTGCGAGTACACGCCCTTGACCTCGCGCTTCATCCACGTGTAGAGCGCCTGGTTCGTCGTCTTCTTCGCCTTCGCATCAATCTTCTGGGTCCAGTCGGCGTTCTTCTCGCCGGTCAGGAAGAACTCGATCGCCTCGGCGTGCTTGATCTGCTCGCGGTGGTTCGCCAGCTCGCGCTCCGCCATCGCCTCGCGAATCTGCGCGGCGCGCAATTGCTTGAAGATCTGGTTGATCTCGCCCGCCGCGGCTGCGCTCTGATAGGCCCAATCGCGCTCGCGGTGGGTGTATCCGCCGAGCTTGGAGGCGCGGTTTGCCTCATAGGTCATCGTGTTCGCTTCGGAAAGGGTCATGTCGGCGGCGAAGCTCGCCGCGGAGGCGAATTGGCGCCCTCCCAGCTCGATCGTTCCGCCGAGACCCCAGAAGTGCAGATCGATGGGGAACTGCGGGATATGGCTCAGGGCTTCGGCCATCGCCTGGAGCGCCTTCGCGGCGCCGGGCAGAGCGTGGGCCAGCTCTAGCTTGTTCAATTCCTCAGCCTCGTGACTGTTCAGCTTCTTCCCGCCCACGATGTCGCCAGCGCCGAGCAGCCCAAGGGTTGCGCTGCCGACCGTGCCGGCGCCGCCGTCGGCGATGTCGATGGGGATCTCCCGCAGCGCCACCTGCGGCTCTGTCATGGCAAACTTCATCTTGTCGAGGCTATCCTTGTCCAGGTCGCTCAGGTCAGGGATCGCCTTGGCAATCTCGTCGGGCTTCTTACCGAGTTGGCGCTCGAAATAGGTGTAGCGCTGGACGGCATTGGCCAGGTTCTGCACCAGCCCCTCGCGCGCCTTGATCGCCTCTTGCCATTGGGCGTACTTCACGTGCTCGGCCATCTCCAGTACTTTCAGCTCCTGCTTCGCCCGAAGCAGGGCCATCGCCTCCCCGTCCTCCTTTTCCATGGCGGTGAGCAGCGCGTTGCCGAGCGACTTAACCTCCTGGGCGAGCTCAGCAGCCTTCTGTACCAGGAACCCGAAGCGCACCAGCGGCAGCGGTTGGTTGAGTCCGCTGACGATGGCGCCGACGTCGAGGCCAGCCGCGGCAGCGCGGGCCAGTAACGCTGGGTCAATCGGCGGCTCGAACAGCGGCAGTTGGCGAAAGATGCCCTGGATGTTCAGGCTGTTGCGGATCTTGAACAGTCGGTCGGCGACGGTGTCCCAATAACCGAGCAGCTTGTCATTCCGCGGCACGCAGAAGTACAGCGCTTTCCCCAGCCCGTTCAGCACAGCCATCCGCTCGTTGTCGGCGGCCGCGCTCGGGTGCGGGGTGAGATCAAAAGGCGCATCAGCTTCCAGATTGCGCAGCGTATTCCCGAACTTATCCAGGTCTTCCCGCAGGCTGGCGTAGGTCTGCGGCCGTAGCGTGCCCTTCCTGGGGACCGCCTGGGGGCGTGGGCCGAGAATATTCGCGGCGAGGACGTACACGATCATCGCTTCATCGATCGCCTCGCGCGTGTCCTGGCGGAAAAGCGAATCGCCCCACGCGATGAGATTATCCAGGTAGGCCATCACGGTCTTGAACATGTACGCTTGCTGGCGGTAGCGCGCGACCACGTGCGGGCGGAACGGCGCGTCCTTCCATGCCTCTATGCTGCGGATCGTCTCGTCACGCAGCTTCGGGTCCGCGTTGGTCGCCAGGTTGACCAGGATCTCCTCGATCTTCTGAACGTGGGTGTACTGGAACGGACGAACCTTCCAGAAGCGTTCAGGCGTTGGTCCGTCACTGTCGTCGGTCGGATCGAAGATATAGTGGAACCACTGCTGGGATTCTGCGAAGCGTTGGTTCTTGCTCAAGTGCATCGCGATCATCAGCGGCACGTGGAAGAACAACTCCCAGTTGTAGACGGCGTACGCGCCGCCGGAGGTGAAGTCCAGGTCTTTGACGGGGTAAGGCGCCTGCACGAGCGACGAGGGGGCGTAGACGGTGGGGGAGAAGTACTCGGCATATAGCACGGGCTTGAACTTGCCGTCGGGCAGGGCAACGATAGAGCCGTCCGGGGCCTTCTGGTAGTCGGTGTCTGCCGCTTGCAGGCCGGGGACACCCTTCGCGATCAGGCGGCGAACCAGGTCGGTGACAAACCAGTGGGCGTGTGAGTCGAATCGGTAGCTCAGCTCGCGCTCCTGGATGATGATGTGCTTGGTTTCCGTCTTAGTGATCTCGCCGCCACCGATCTGCTTGGGGCGGAAGTGGACGACCTCAGCATCGACATAATTGTGGAAGCTCTTGCTTACGATCTCGTTCACGGTGGCGTCTCCTCGCTTTACCGACCCTTGAGCGCACTTACGTTCTTGAGCAGCGCCGAGTTAAGCCCGCTGCCCCCGATGATGTTTAAGCCCGCGGCGCCCTGCGCCAGCCCTGTGGAGGCCAACGCACTGGAGTCGACCGCGACGACTGCCTGGCCCGGGCCGATCGCGCTGCCCGCATTCACGGCAATCGCCGGCGCCGCGCTATCCAAGGCCCCATCGGCCGCCAGCGCCGGCTGGATCGCCAGTCCAGCGCGGCCCGCTGGTCCAACGAGCTCGCCGTCGAACTGAACCACCGTCGCGGGGTTGGCCAGCCAGTCCTGCCTGTCGGTGATGCCGAATCGCGCGCGAGGGTCGATCTCGCTCTGCCAGATGGGATCGTCGGGGTGAACTGGAATCGGCAGCTTCGGCTTCGGAATCAAGGGCTTGAGATCCAGGTTGTCCCACCACTCCGGGTGGTCCCACTCGACCTCGGGGCGGGGCGTGTGTGTCACCCACTCCTGCCACTCCTCGATGGTCTTCTCCTTGAACGTCGGCTCGACGAAGAACGTGTTGGACCGGTCGTCCTGGTAGAAAACTGGCGTCACGAGCGACGCGATCTCCGGTGTGCCGAGGGAGAGGCGGTTGGCGCTGGGGAGCAGCGTGAAGCCCTCGCCCTCTTGCAGGATGCTGGGTGTCGCCGACGTCGTCTTCGTCCCCTTGCCCTCCTGTGTTTCGATCCGCTGGGTGAAGGTGACCTTGAAAGGCCCGCTACCGCGATAGCGGTTCGCCTGCACCTCGGGCGCGTTATAGGGCTGCGATGGCACCGGCTCCGCGTTCACGCGCGTCGGCCGGCTGTGCCGGCTCACCACCCGGAACGCCTGGTTGATGGCGCCTCCCAGGTGAACCCGCACTGCGCGCTCGGCGCCGTCGTCGTCGAACTCCTTGGAGGCATGGATGAAGACACTCATGCTGTCGAAGTCTAGCGGGACGGATTGGATGAGCGAAGCGCTATACCCGCCGGACTCGCGCACGCTCCACTCACCCTGGAAGTACTCGCTCCAATGGAGCTGCACTTTCACCAGCTTGCGGTTCATCGCCGAGCGCACCCCGCTGGCGATCTGTCCCACAGACACTTCTGTGAGCTTTTGGCTCGTGGGATCCTTGGCGCTTGGATGAACGGACGGCATCGTCGTCCCCCTGAGAGCGCTGATGGCGGACTGGACGGCTTCTTTGGAGACGAGGAAGGCCTTGTCGTCCGATGCGCCGGCGTTGGGATCGAGGTTGTCGATAAAGGTGACCCAGAACACATTGAGACGGTCGCGCCAGACCACGGGCACAATGTGATGTCCCTCGATCTCGACCGGCATCGGCTCCCACGGGGTCCACATCTCGTGGCTGTACCGACGATAGAAGTAGCGGAAGGGCTCGAGATAGGTCCGCCCTATGACGTGCAGCTGATTCGAGGTTGGGTCGAGAGGCTGCTCCTCGCAATACATCGCGACAATGTCGAGACGAGCCAGCTCCTCCAGTTTCTTGAGATACGTAAAGAAAGCGTCCTCGGCCACGTCGTTGCTCACGTCGCTCTGCAGCAGGTGGCCTTCCAGCTCCGTGAACAGGTGCGTCTTGTCGTCGCGGAACTCAGGCTCCAGCACGTTCTCCGGGAACAGCCAGAGCTTGCGGTTGCCCGCCCAGACCGGGTAGCGCTTCATCCACTGCCACTGCTTCGAGTTAATGGCCGCCGGCGCCACCTGCGGCTCGAGGTTGAGCAGGCAGCGGTGGATGAAGATCTGGACCGCACCGACCGCCGACCGGATGCGCGAGGTCTGCACGACCGGCTCGACGCCGGGGTCGATCAGGAAGAACTCGAAGAGCTGCTCGATGCGCTCGAAGTCGTGCTGGTGCATGACGTGGGCAACGAGCGCGTCACGCTGGCGCTGCCGCAGCCTGTCGAAGATAGGCTGGGCGACGCGCAGCCAGGCATCCGGCTCGAAGCGTGCCTTGATGGCTTCCTTGAGGTCTCGCGCGATGTCGGAACGCTGCGCCGGACTGGCCGTCGGGCTGACGATGCGCGTCCACTCGACCAGCGCGTTCACCGGCACGCCGAAGCGCTCGACGACTTGCAGCCCTTCCCACAGCCGGGCCAACGGTTCTTCGCTCTTGAACTCGGGCGACCTGGCCAAAGCCCGCGCCGTGGTCTTGACCGTCTCTGGATTGCGCCGCGTCAGCCGGGCAATCAGCGGGTACACCTGGTGGTCCAGATCGCCCGTCGTGTTGGCCTCGAAGACGCCGATCAGGTCGTCGGTGCCGCCGACAAGGTCACGCTTCAGGCGGGAATACGTGGTGAGGCGCAGGACGGCAGCGAAGCGTTCCTCGGTCGCTTTCTTCTCGGCATCCGTATCGCCCACCGTCTGCGTTGGCAGCTCGCTCAGGCTCACGTTGCCAAAATCCCCGGCGTGAGTCAGTACATAGCGAATTTCACGCTCGCTCAACTCCAGACTCTGCACGAGCTGGAGCGCCTTGGTCAGCAACAGGACTGCGTCTTCAGCGCCGTCCATGACGCTCCCGGGGTAGAGCGTGAGCTGCGAGAGGTCATCCTGCGCCAGGGTTTCCCCCTGGACGAGTACCCGCGCCCGACCGCCGGCCAGACTCTTTAGCTCCAACGTGAAGTGGTAGAGCGTACTCGCCTTCAGCTCCAGGAACTCGTCGGGTTCTATGCCCAGGGTTGTGTTAGCATTGGGCGCTATCCCGTGCAGAAACACCTTGGTGGGTAGGTGGTCGAACGCCAGCGTGGCCTCCGCATTCTGCTTCTCTAACTCGATCGTGAAGCGGTAGGCGCTCGACGTCGGCACGGTCAGGTAGCCATCGAAGCGGGCGCTGTTTGCCGGGTTCAGCGCGTTGCCGTCCGCGTCCTTCCCAGCTTTCAAGGCTGTATCCGCGCTGCTCAAGACGACCGGTAGCTTTTGAGCCTGGCCTGTCAGATCGGGCGAGTCAAAGAAAGCGGCGCTGACCGCGCTAACCCCGAGCGCCTCGAGCGAGGTCAACAGCGGCGCGTCCCCGTCCCCGTGCAACACCCGAGCGTCGGTGAGCAGGCTCTCGACCAGGACCGGCTCGGCCGCTGTGTAGGCGACGATGGCCTGCACAAGGAACTGGCGGATCAGCCGCCGCTGGAGAAACGGGAGGAACGCGTTCGCGAGGATGGCGAGCTTCTTCTGCCGCTGACCCTCGTTGGCTTGCCGCGCCGCCGTCTGTTGATCGGGCGTGAGGTTATCGCCAATCGGAGGCAGCGGCGCTAACAGCTTGTCGAAGTCGGCTGCCTCCAGAAAGCCCGTCGTGACCGAGTCATTCAGTGGCTGCTTCTTCAAGTACCTGGCAAAGAACTCATTAGCTTGCTGCGAGGATGCGGCCTGCGCCGCGTCGAGCAGGGCAGCCAGGGTCGCTTGCTGCCCTGCGCTGAGTGGGCCGTTGAAGCTCGCTTCCAGCTCGCCCTTCTGCGCGTCGGACAGGACGCCTCGCAAGACCAGGCTCTGGCTGCCTTTCGCTCCGTTGTATGGCAGGACGCGGATGCTGCCTTCGCCCGCGAAGTCGGCGGGATCCAGCCGATTGGCCGCCGCGACAGCCTGGACTCCCGTCGCCTCGGCTGTGCCGTTCATCAGGGCGACAAAGCGCTCGACCACATCCGCGGGTAGCACCAGGCCGAGTTTCTGCCGCAGCACATCTTCGCTCAGCGCGCCCGGGTCGTCCGGCACAGCCTGCTCGACTCGGATGGCCCGCACGCCGTCGGCCACGGTCTTGAGCCAGGCCAGCGTTGCGTCGCGGTTGGAGCGGTATTTGCCCGCTTCATCGAAGCGGTGGCGCACGAGGTAGTCGAGGTCTTCGACCTTCCAGCCGGCGTCCAGGACCGCCTGGGCAACCTCGACAAAGCGCAGGGTCTGGGAGAACGGATAGTCGTCCTCAATCGTCGCGAGAGGATCGGGGGCGAGGGGCTTGAATGGGTCGATGCCGGCGAGCTGCTTGAGCGCGATCAGGTCGGACACCGACAGGCCGAGGGCTTTGGCCAGCAGCCGATAGCGGTAGAGAGTTGACACGGACGGCAGCGACAGGGCCGCCTCGTCGACCGATGATCCGGCGTCTTCGAGAACGCGGCCGATCTCGTCGGCGGTGAGGCCGAGCGCCCCCTGCAGGCTGAGCATATGCCCCTTGATCAGCGTGAACTCCTGGGCCTGCGCCTGGACGGCATCGAGAAGCTGCGACAGGGCATCGGACGGAGCGAGAGCATTGAGTCGGTCCTTTTCCGCGTCCGTCAGTACGCCAACATAGTCAAGGAACTGCACCTCGCCCAGCTCGTCGTAGCGGACGCTGACCCGCGCCTCGCCGGCAAAGGCAGCCGCGTTGATCTGGTCAGCCGCCTGGATTTCCGGTAATCGGGCTTCGTATCGAACCTGGTCGGCGATGCGCGCCAACTGGGTGGGGACAAGATAGCTCCCGAGCGGATCATCGAACACCGACAGGCGGCGCGGCTTCCCGTCGACCACCACCTCGACCTCAGCGCCCTTGACGACGCTGCGCGCCAGGAACAACTGGGCGTAGAGGGGCTTATTGCCGGTCGTGGCGATATCGGACCACAGCGTCAGGAGCTTGAAGCGGCTCTGGTCGCCCACCCGGACCGCCTCGTCCAGCGCCTTCAGGTGCGCGACGTAAATCAGCGCCGTCTTGAGGGGCTGCCGGGCCAGGTTGGCCGGGTTTTCGTCGAACGGCGCCGACTGCGGTATGAATGTCGTCAGCGCCCGGTCCGTCTCGTCGATGCTCCAGCCTAGCTTGCGCCGCAGGCGAACGAAGACGTTGATCCGCAGAAAGTCGATGGCGGTGGCGGGCTGACCGTCGGCGTGCTGTAGGAGCGTCGCGTCGAAATCGCAGCCGGCATCGGGGTCGGCCAACACGAGCACCTTGTCGAAGGGCAGGCTCTCGATGGTGGCTTGCAGGTCAGCCAGTGGGGTGTTGAATGTGGCCGCCAGGTCGGCCAGCCGGCCCTCGAAGGCTGCCACTTCGGCCACCACGTCCCAGCCGCTGAGTTGAGTCGCGCCAACCGGCTTGTAGAGGTCGTCGAATCGCTGCTGATCGGCCGGCGACAGATCGGCCCGCGCCTTGCCGACCAAATCCTTGTTCAGGTCGTACAGCGCCTTGTTCGTCGTGTAGAAGCGGGCGTCCGCGATCGACACGCCCAACTTATACAGCAGCGCGAGCTTCGGCAGCGCGGGATTGACGAACGCTGTCTCGACAATATCGGCGATCTCCTGATACGTGACGCCGAGGCGGCGCGAGAGTGCCTTGGCCGAGTTCAAGTCGATGCGCTGGCCGGTGTCGGCGTCGACCGCCTCGGTCAGCGCATCCTCTGCCTTATCGAAGCCGTACAGCTTGAACCACGCCGCCAGCGGGTTGGGGTCCGTAAAGATCGCGATCTCGGCCGGCGCCAGGCCCAGCGACTCGAAGAAGACCGCCGCGCGGTCGTAAGCTTCAGTGGGCGCGAACAGGTCGTCGCGCGCGCGAAATGTCTCCAGCAGTTGGGAGAGGGGAACATCGAAGTAGGCGCTGAAGGCCCGGGCAATCTCGATCCACAGGTCGAACGGCAGCGCCAGGGGATAGAGCGCCTGCTGTAGGGCGCCGTAGGCCTCGGTGATTACATACTGCGGCTCTGCCAACAACTCTGCCGTTGTCGCGTCGCCCGTATCGCGCGCCGCGTCCTCATGCAGGGCGTTGTTGGCGACATAATACTCGAGGATCTCGTTCACCAGGTCGATCTGCGGCAGAGCCGTGTTCGTGTTCTCACACGTTAGCGGGATGTGCGGCAGGTCGGGCCGGCGGTCGATCAAGATTTCGTAGGGCGTCCGCTCGGTGTTCGGGTCCGGCTCGCCTGGGTGCGCGGCGCGCCAGCGTGCCAGGAACGTGTTGAACGCGTCCATGCTCCTGAACGGGTAGGGCGCGGTCCCGTGCTTGGCTTTCCAGTCCGTCAGCGTGTTCTGCCACACCTTGGGATCGCGATCAAGGAACTGGAGCAAGTCAACCAGGTAGGCCGCCGGACTGAGCACCGAGCGACATTCCTCGCACTCGCAGTAGTCGAGCGAGCCGAACAGGCTCTCCATCGTCGGGAAGTGCTTGACCAACTCCTGTTTTGCAGCCTGGCGAACCTCCGGCGACGCCGACATGGCAAAGAGCGGCGGGGAGCTATCCAGCTCCTTCGCGAGACTGAACAGGCTATAGGTGATATTGCTCACCTGCTCGGCTTTCTGATACACCAGCCGCGCTTGGTCGTCCGATGGGAACAACGCGCCGAAGCGTTCGAGGAACACGTCGAGCGGGTAAGCCAAAACGTCTTGCGCCGAGAGCAGTCCGGCGTTCAGCAGCGCCTTCATCGCGTCGTTGCCCGGCGTTATCTGGTAGACGCGCTGTAGGGTCTTTATCATGTCCGTCGTGGTGCGCCGGTTCGAGTCGGCGATACCATCGAGCACATCCGGGTTGGCCTTGAGGAATGGGTCGATGGCCGTTTGTCCCAACTTGAAGCCCTTGTCGATGGCCTTTCGCAGGGCTGCGCTCAGGTCCGCGTTGCCGCCTTCGATGACCAACTCGCCCGAGTCGATCATGTTCCAGGTGACCTCGGTGGAGTAACTGATGCGTACCTTGCGCGCCATGTCCTCCGCGTAGGCGTCTTTCGGATTATCCGCGCCGGCGTAGGCGGCGGGAACGTCGCCGATCCTGTCGAGCCACGCTTCTTTCTTGTACAGGCCCATTTTGACGAGCTGCGCAGGCTCGGCGTCGCCGAGGTCAGCTTGCAGGCTTGCCGTCAGGGTGGGATTGTTGGTGGTGAGAAAGGCGAGCTTACCCTGGAGCTGGAGCTTGGGGACGACGGCGCCCAACCCGGCGTTGGTGGCGTTGTCCCACAACGACTGCGCGTCGCCACGATTATCCAGGTAGAGCTTGGCGAATGTGTTCTGGTCGTCCTCGCTCAGGTTGAGCTGGCTGAGCATCTCGCCGTACGTCGCCTGCGAGCCGGGCGCGGGCACTGCGAGCCGAGTCTTGACACTGAACGTTTCGAAGTCTTTCTTGATCTGAGGCACATCCGCCTCGTTGATCTGCACAATTCCCGCGGCCCACGCCTTGCTCAACGCCTGGTCGAATGCTTCACTGCTAACCTGGGCTAACTGGAGCTTGTCGCTTGGTAGGCCCACCCGCAAGAGGCCGTAGAGCGCATCCTGCGGCAGGCCGGTTTCGTCCGGAGCGCTCAGCCGCGTTGCTAGCGCGGCAGTCGCGATGAGCCGCGCATCCCATCCACTGGCCTCGTGCAGGAGCGTCAGGTCCTGCTGTTCCGCAGTCTCGCGCGCAACCTGGAGCCGGCTCAGGTCACCGATATGCGGCTGGAGGTCGGTCGACAACCGCGTAAACTCCGCGTCCATGGGCCTGGCCGCGGCCGGGGCGACGAGATTCAGCACCTCGCGCTCGTCGGCGTTCCGCACAATCTTCGAAAGCGGAACTTCATTTCCCGCGGAATCAACGGCGCGGACTTCGAGGTTGGCCGCCTGCCCATCCAGGGCATACGGCAGACTATACACACCATGCTGAAGGGTCGTCGTCTCAGCCAGGCGCGTCGCAGCCTCGGCGCCGCCAAACCCCAGGCGGTACAGCCGCACAGTTAGCCCCTCGGCCGGTGCGCCGTGGTCGAAGGCGATTCGCCCGTCTACCCGGCGCGTCGCCGTATCGGGCTGCACCACGGGCACGACCATGTCGATGACCTGAATCGGGCCCGCGTCGCGCACAACCTCCGAGGTGGCAGCGGTTCGGCCGGTCTCATCCAGAGCGGCGACGCGCGCATTGACGCTGTCCACCCCGGGTAGAGGCTCGTAGCGGATGGTATAATGCCCGTCGGCGCCCGTCACATCCTCGCCCAGGCGAACGCTGCCCTGGTCGCCATCGTGAAATAGGACGACTGTGCCCCTGAATGGGGTCTGGTCCTCCTGCATCACTTGACCCGCGACCACTCGCTTCTGAATGTCCTGCGGCGGCGTGTCGAACGCGCCGAGGGCCTTCAGCGCCTGGTTCAGGGCGTCGGCAGTCGGCTGGTCCACCTCGCCGGTTACGTGCAGGTGGTTGCCCTGCTGGAAGATGGCGACGGATTTGGCGCTGGCATCGCGGTATTGCCGCGCCTGCGCTTCATCGGCCATCATGTTCAGCAGCTCCTGGCGCGTGCCGGCGCTGGTCTGAATGACGCCGCGGTTGAGCAGGAGCACCAGGGCTTCTTGCAGATTGGCGACTGCCGGCCCTTCATCGCCGCTGCGAAGGGGAGGAGTGATCGGTTTCATGCAGAGTTCTCCATGTATGTGTCGCTCGCCTCACGGCCCTCGCCAGCGAAGTAACCGGACCTGTGGGACTGGGGTAAGCTGCGGTCCAGGTCCGGCGCCAGGGGGCAACGGCGTGACCTCGATTGGCGGAGGTGGCGGCGTTCCTGCCGGGTTGCCTCCTCCTACTCCGCGCAGTACATTCTGGAACCTTGGATCGCGCACGATGGCGCTCTTGGGCGATAGCAACTGATCGAGCGGGATGCGCCCGAGGGGCTGGCGAGTCGTGGCATGGACCGCTTCGACATCCAGCTGACCAAGCTCACGCGCAGCTACAGATCTACGCACGCCCTCGCCGATCTGGAAGTATTGGGGACTGGCGGCGGAGGGTGCAGCGCTCCCCACGGCGGCTTCGGCCGGCGCTACAGCCGCTGCCGGGGCAGCCGCAGGGGGCGTCGACGGCGGCTTCGGTGGCGTAATAGGCTTCGGCGCGGGCCTCGGCGTCGGCTCTGGAAAGACGGGTTTCGGGGTAGGGGTTGTCGTCGGGGGCTTGGGGGCGCTCCTGGGGATTGCGCCCGCTGCGCCCTTTGCCAGCCCTGCCGCGCCCTCCACCGTTAACACGATCTGTGGGCCATCCAGTACAATGTCGGTGGCGGCGTTGGCAATCTTCGCCGAAGCCCCCTGCTCGTTCGAATGCGTGGAATAGTAGGCGATGTCCCCGCCGGCTTCCCCGACGCGCTTGACCATCTGGCCGAAGCCCTTCGCCATGCCGACGGCGTCCTTGAGCGGCGCCTCCGAGCGGCGCTGGTTGGCTGCCTGTAATTTCTGCTTCGCACCCGCTTCATTGCTGTGGGTCGAATAATAGGCGATGTCCGCGTAGTCTTCGGCTGTCTCCTTCAGCTTCTGAGTCGTGCCCTCGACGAGGTCCTTCCCTCGCTTGTCGAGATTGTTCATGACAGCGGCCAGGGCTGGGTGATCCTCTTTCTTGGGATTGACGACTTTATCGACGGTTTCGAAGACCCGCCCGCCCGGCTTGAAGGTGCTCCAGAACGACTTCTCCTCGCCCCCGTCAGGATCGTGTAAGGCAATAGGCTCGTCACTGACATATCGGTAGAGGTTGATGCCGCCGTTTAGCCCGGCCGGGTCAGGGCTGGTCCACCGTCCGAGCCACGGAGCATAGTACCTCGCCCCGTGATAGCTGAAGCCGGTTTCCTCGTCGCGCTCCTTGCCAGTGTAGCGGTAGCGCTTGAGGGCCACCTCAGCGGCGCTGCGGCCGGCCTGGAACGCGGTCGTCCCATATGGATGATATTCCTCGTAGCCGATCAAGGCGCCCTGTCCGTCCAGCTCGACGCTCGCAGATCCGAGGTGGTTGCTCATCTGGTAGCGGACCACCTGCTTCGGGGTACCGTCGTCGACGTCGTTGCGCGTCTCGACCAGCGCGATGCGCTGCTTGTCGTCCATCACGTGCAGGGTCTCGCGCACCAACTCGGCGTTCGCGCCGGCGAGCTTGCGGTAGACCTCGAAGCCGCCCAGGTACAGCCGCTCCTCCGACGGCGTGCCGTTCTGGCTCTCGATGACCTTACGCACGCGCTGCCCCAGCGCATCATAGATGTAGTAAGCCGTGCCGCCGCCGGCCAGGTCCACCTGGGCCAACTGGTTCTTGAAGTCCCAGCCCATTGCCATCGTGTTGATCGCGGTGATGCAGCCGCCCAGATCGTTGCCTTGGGTATCCGTGTAGGTGTAGATTTCCGAGGTATTGGCGCCGTTGCCGACGATGGCGCGAGTCAGGCGGTTGCTCCGCTTGGTCGGTTCGAGCCGACTGGGCGCGCTGTACTCGTAGGTGCGCGTCCAACTGCCACCGTTCGCCGTGTGGCGCATCGTCCGGAAGTTGCCGACTGCGTCGTAGTCGTAGTTCTCGATGAAGACGCGCATCGCTTGCGTGTCGTTCGGATGAGCAACAAAGTCGGTTAGGCCGGCGAAGTCGAAGTCGCGGCGGTTCGGCGGCGCGAAGTCGTGGGCGGTCTGGCCGATGTGCTCGCGGCCCTGCGCCTCGATCAGCCGATACAGGGCATCGTAGGTATAGCTACACACCGGCTCGACGAGCTGATTGTTGTGGGTCAGGGTCTTCAGGGCGCGGTCCTCGATACGCGTGATGTTACCCAGCGGGTCGTAGGTGTAGTTCAGGTCCTGGACGACGGACGGCGCAGTGAATATCTGCGACGCCAGTCCGTTTGGCCCGGCCGGGCGAGTCGTCTTGAGGTGGGTCAGGTGAAAGGTGAGCGGATCATACTCGTAGGTCGTTATGACCCCTTGACCGACGGGGGCCACACCGCTCCCGTACTCGATCAGGACTCGCTGGGCCTTGGCGTTGTAGTTGATGTTCTTGACAAACGAGGTCCAGATCGGCTGGCCGGCCCCGTCCGTCTCTCCGCGCAGGTTGACCTCGACTCGGTCGAGTAGATTCGCTTCGTTGAAGGTCGGACGATAGACGCTCCCATCGGGCGAGGTGACCTGGAGCGGCCGGTTGAGGGCGTCGTGGGTGCTCTCGCCGGTGAAGCCTGGCGCAGCCACGACGGGCGCTAGCAGCCAGTTGGGCCGCGTCTTGTAGTCTGCCAGGAACTGGCGGGTGGTTCGCAAGAGGTTGCCTTTGAAGTCGTAGGCCTCGCTCGTCACGACGCCCGCGCCGTCGGATTGCTTCCACAGCTTACCGCGGTGGTTGGTCACTTCCGGATTGGGCTTGCTCTCGCCATACTCGGTCTTCTCGGCCTGGAACTCTGGCGCGTCGTCCTCGCTCACGAAGACGGCCAGGGGGCGCCGCAGCGCGTCGTAGGTAAGGCGCCGGGCAAAACCGCGGCTATCCCACGCGCGAATCGGTTTGCCGGTCACGTCGTTCAGTGTCCAGCGCTCCCCCGCCTCCATGCTCGCCTGGTGGATCCGGTTACCCAGCATGTCGTAGTCGTAGCGCATGACGAGCCGTCCCGACGGGTCGCCGTTCTGCACGATGGCGTCGCGCTCAGTGCGCTCGTTGCCTTCGATATCAAGCTCGACGCGCGTGGCGAAGAGCCGATGTCGGTCGGGCTGGACCGGATCGACGCCGTTGTCGGCGAAGGTCACGAACGTGCGCCCAAGAGTATCGAAGTGGGCGACGGATGGAGTGCCGGCGTACGCTTCGGCCTTCCGCGCTACGGCGGTTTCCCGCGTGCGCGCCGCCGGGTCCGGGTAGCGGGCGGCAAAGGCGGCGGCGTGCGCCGGATCGGTGCGCAGGGCGTACCAGGTGGGCAGATAGGCCGCGTCGGGCAGGCGATCAAAGAAACCGCCCGCGTCGAAGTCGGTCGCCGGATTGAGCGCCACCGTATCGCCGGCGTCCCAGGTCTCCTGCTGCCACGGGTCAAAGACCGTTTTCTGCCACGTGTGGTCCGGGTGGAGCGTCGCCACCGCGCGCCCGACAGGATCGTAGAACAGGGTCGGGCTGACGCCGATGCGCGCGTCCACCTCGAAGCGGTGGGTGTCGGTGAAGAACGGCTCGTACTTACGGACGGGCATGCCCTTGTTGTTGAAAACGGTCCAGCCCGTCCCGACCCAACGCGGGCTAACGTCCTGGGGTGTCATCTCGGGCAGGCCGTCCGCGCCGACCAGGATCGTGCCGTCGGGCTGGCGCAGGGGCACAGGCCCCGGCTCGGCCTGGACCTTGTTCTGGACCTCGCGGCCAAAACCGTCGGAGTAGCCGAAGCTCAACTGGAGTCTGCTCTGGGCCGGCGCCGGGAGGTCGCTGACGTGCGTCTCGCGGGCCATCGAGGCCGCGCATGCTGGGACGCGCTCCAGGTCATACAGGAAGCGCGTGGTCGCAGTGCCGAGATGGGTGGCGGCGAGCGGACGCGGATCGACGGCGTCGAAGTAGGCGGCGAGCTGCCCCGGCGTGAGATCGGGGATGAACTGATCCAGGTTGTCGCCCTGCAGCGGTCCCGCGGCCTTGCCCATCACTGCCGTCCCGACGAGCATGCCAAGGGCGTCGAAGGCGGCCTGCGACCGATTCTGGTTGGGGTCCGTGATCAGGAAGGGAAGGAGCACCCGGTAGTCGTTGGCAGCGATAATCCGGTTACCGACTGCGTCCTCGGTTCGCACGACCAGCAGGTTGTGATTCCGCTGTGCATTCGCGTCGTCGCTATCGTACGCGACGTCGGTCGGCTGGCCAAAGACGTCGCGGAAGCGGTGCGGCAGGAAAAAGTGCGTTCGCGCAAAAGCAAGCTCGGCGGCGGGGTCCGGCGCAGTTGCGTAAAACACGCGGCCCGACGGAATCCACCACCGGCCGTCGCTGTCTGGATTGACATAACCGCCTCGGTCGCCGCCCTGTCCACCCAGAACGAGTGCGGGGTCAGGCAGTAGCGCTTGTCCCTCGCGCTGGAACACCTGGGCCAGCAGGCCGGTCGTGAACGCCAGTCGGTAGCTCTCGCCGGTCAGGGCCATTGGATCAAGGCTGCCGAGCGGCAGTAGCGCTGTCAGGTCGTCCTTACGGTAGAGAGTGCGCGCGTGTTCGATCAGTCGGCGGAAGTATCTATTGGCTTCACTCCCGTCGGCAATGACCGCTTGCTGTGCCTTGCTGAACTGGCGGTCTTCATATTCGATATCGTGCGCCCCATCGGATGCCTGTTCGATGAATGCCGCCAGGTCGTCGAGGCGATAGAGGCGGGTCAGCCCGCCGCTGCTCCGCTCCTGCACTGGCCTGCGCAGTTCGTAGGTGCGCGCCTCGGCCAGGAGGGGCGCGCGATAGTCGTGCGGGTGGGCGACGTCGTCGACGGCATTGGTGACACGGTTGTCGGTGTAGGTGATGTGGATGAGCCGCTGAACGTCGCGGTCTTGCGGTAGGAGGGCGGGAGACCCGGCGTCAAATCGCCGACCGTAGGCGATGGCGGCGGTCCGCAGCACATTGCCGTAGCCGTCGACATCGAGAGTCAGGTCATGAGTGACTCGCGGGTCGGCGCGCTGGCCGCTCGGGGTATCGTACACCCGGCGCTCGTAGTGGTAGTCCACGGTCTCGCGGGCGTGAGTGAAGAAGACGGCGTGCGCGTTTGGCCCCTGCGGCTGGAGGAGCTCGATGGTATAGGCCCGCTCTGACACACTGTAGGGCCGGGACGCCGCCTCGGTGGACGTCCCATCGGTCTGCGTGTCGAGGGCATAGATTTCTTGCCGTAGGATCGCGCCTTTGAGCGCGCGGCAGGCCTCCCGCGCTTCGTCGCCTGTGAGCGAGTAGGAGGCCCGCGTTCCATCCTGCCGCCGCAGGGTTGTCGGCAGGACCGTGTCGTCCAGCAACATTCCCGCCAGCTGCTCGTCGGACAGCCCCGGCTCGGCGTAGTATTCGTGCGCGAACTGCTTCGAGATTCTTCCACTGTCGGCGAAGGCGCCGGTGTGGAACCAGGTGCGAGTCAGCACTGGTGGGACGAAGGATGCGGCGTCCCAGTTGGTGTCCTCTGCCGCAATGGCCGCCGGCGGAGCCGTACCGATTTCCTCGGTGTCGCGCTGCTCGACCATTCCGAAGCCGCGGAACTCGCGCTCGGCGCCATCGAAGTAGCCGTGATGGTATGCGTAGCGGGAGACGAAGCGGTTGCGGCTGACCCGGTCATACGTTTCGACGCGCTCGACGACATGCACCGGAAAGGGCAGCCGAGTCACCCAGGGCGTGCCCCCTTGCCTGTCATCGAGGTAGAACCTGGTCGAGGACGCGTAGTGGATGCGCGTCTCGGCGCCCAGATTGTTCGTGATGCCGGTCAGCAGGTGCGGCTTGTCCTCCATGAGCGCCAGGTAGCGCATCGGCCGGCGACCGTCACCCGGCAGTGGCGATGACCAGACCAGGCAGGCGGTTCCGTTGCCGAGGAGATCGAGCGCCTGAACCGACGATACCTGGTCAATGGGCGGGAATTGCGGCAGAGCCACGGCCTGGCTCCAGCGGTTGCCACTCTGGTTGAAATAAACCTGCGTACCGTTTGTCCCTAGATAGATAATGTCGGTCGTGCCCGAGCCGTCGCTATCGGCCAGGCGGATGCGCCGCTGGTCGAACTGGTCGGGCATGTCAAACCAGGGCGCGTCGTCCATCGTGACCCGCGCGCCGAACCAGCCGTAGCCCAGGTTGGGCCAATAGCAGACCTCGCCATTCCGTATGCGAACCAGGTCGCTGAGGCCGTCGCCAGAGAGATCGGCCAGGTAGATCGACTGCTCGCCATCGGCAAAGACAAGCCGTGGGCCGCGCGCTTCATCCAGCGACGCGCTCAGCCGTATCGCATCCCCGAACCCGTCCTCGCCCAGCGACGGGTACCAGGTCAGCGCGTCGCTGTCGGTGATAAGGATGTCGGCGTGGCCGTCGCCGGTCAGGTCGACAAAGCGCAGATCGGGGTCGTGGGTGTTCAGGTTAGGCCAGGAGACGAAGGGCTGAAACGGCGCCCAGGCCGCATCCTCGGTGCGTTCAAAGAAGCCGCGCGCCGCGCCGTCCATCAACACCAAGTCCACCTGCCCATCGCCGGCCAGGTCGAGGAATTGCGCCCCCTGCGCCAGCCCAACGGACGGCTTGCTGGCGACCAGCTCCGCCGGGCCGAAGTGGGCGGCCGTTCGCGCCTGCCCGTCCTCCGTGACCTGGTTGTTCGCGCTCAGGTTGCGCTTGTAGTACCAGCCGTCCGCCTCTTCGGAGAGGATGCCCGACGTGCCCTCGCCATCCAGGTCGAGCCACTGATAGCGCGTGCCGTCCAACCCCGTCGGCAAGTTCTCCAGGCTGTCGGGATCGACCTCGCGAATCGGCTGCTGCGCGAGCGCGGCCGGGGTGGGGACCTGGCTGTACTCAAGCGCCAGCAGCGGGAGCGACTTCCTGAGGTAGCGGTTAGGCTGGCCCGCTAGTGGCTGGCGAACATACCCCGACTGCGTAACGCCGGTGATGAACGACGCGACGGGGTCCTCCGAGTACGTGAGCTCGGTTGAGCGCACCAGGCAATCATCGATGCCTAGCTCCCTGGGGAAGTGGTGGAACATCAGCACGCGGCGGCAGAGGCGGTAGGTCCGCACCTCGAAGCCGGCGCGGTAGGTCGAGAAAGGATCGAGGCGCGCGGACCATCGGGCATCGGCCGGCGCTTGCGCCGACGCAGTCACGAACACTTCCCCGTCCGGCGTGGGGGCTTGTGCCTGAGCGTGCGCCTCGCCGTAGTCCAGCACCACCTCGAACATCCAGTCGGTCAACTCAGAGGGATCGGTAGCGTTCCAACTGCCGTCTCGGTTGGGCAGGCGATTGCCGTACAAGACGCGCTTTAGATAGCGGTTGGCCGTCCGACCGGCGGGTGAACGATTCGCCTCGTGCGCCGCCGTGACCTCTACGTTATCTGAGTTCTCAGCGGCGTACTGGTAGACAACGGCGTTGCCCTTGTCGTCGTAGCTCGCGCAGATGAGCCACGAGAAGATGCGAATGGGGTGGGCCTTGTCCAGGTTGGCAGGGTCATCCTCGTCAAGCTCAGCCGGGTCGAAGACGCGGGACTGGTTGTCCCGGCCGTATAGCGTCGTGACGTTGTCTTTAGTTATCGAGCGCCAGTGGATCTCGCCCGTCGCCGTCCGCGTCCAGCGCTCGATGCGCGCGAACAGCCCCTCGACGCGCGGGCGGTAGCGATGGATGACATAACCCGGGGCTGTCACGACATCCTCGAAGCGTGTCCCGTCAGGCATGAGCACCGGCACCAGATCTTCGGCGCCGGAGAGAATGTAGACGTCAGATTCTTCTGCGTCGTTGTAGCGCGGGAGGCCCTTGTCAGTCTTGCGCGTGATCGATGCCAGGCCGAGACTCCAGCCCCATCCAAAGGGGCCGTTGCCGGCGCCAGAGTCATACGTCAAGGCTAGCTGGGGCGCAACGCCGGCGCGGCCGGGGGAAGTAGGGATCGGGATCGAAAGCGAGGCGGTGCCGGTGACCGGGTTGGCGGCGAACTTTTCGCCTATGCCGCGGATCGCGCCTCCGCCCTTGGGCAAGGTGAGGCTCGGAATGGAAAACTGTGACGCTGGCATCTCAGCGCTGGCGCCGGATCTAGACTGGGGGGTGGGGGAGGGATCGGCTCTGGCCGGACTCGCGCTCTTCGTATCCTGACGGCTGAAATCGCCGGAATTGCCAGGTTGCCTCAGCATTGGCTCTCCCACGAGCGTTGGGGTGCATCACCGTCTCTATCAGGGTCGGTCAGTGAATTTCTTCCGTCGCAGCCCTCTGGTGAGCCGCCCTGTCAACCATTTCGCAACCGGTCATTGGGGAATGAGGCTTCGAGTAGCAACAAGTGGCAGTCAGTCTATCACAACTCATCTATTCAGTCATCACCCGAAAGGATGATTGCCCGTCCCGCGCCGCGGCGTGATCCGGCGAACGCAGAACGCCTGGCAGGTTTGCACCTCCTGCCAGGCGTTCGTGTTGTGCTGACTTTGGGCGATCACGAGGGATCGCCCCTATAGATATGGTGAACAGGTCGTCTGATTATGCCCTAGGGCAGGTCCGCGCCCCGCGCCAGAAGAGGCAGTGACACGCGGTAGACCGGAGAGGCCTTCGGTGTCGGCGTCGGTGTGTTAGTCGGCGCGCCGGTCGGTGTATTCGTCGGCGTCGAAGTCGACGTGCTCGTCGGTGCGCCGGGCGGTGTGTTGGTCGGCGTATTCGTCGGTGTGTTGGTTGGTGTGCTGGTTGGTGTGTTGGTCGGCGTACTTGTCGGCGTACTGGTTGGCGTATTCGTCGGTGTGTTGGTCGGTATGTTGGTCGGCGTCTGCGCGACTGGCGAAGTAGCCGTCGGCGTCCATGTGGGGATTGGAGTGGCCGTGGCTACCGGCGAGACGCGTTTGAGGTCAAGGGCACCGATGGCGGTGACAGGCTTGAGCGCGTAGCCTGACATCGTCTCGCGGTACTCGCCAGTCAGCCGGTCGCCGTCGTTCTGGATGCTCGACGTGACGATGCGGAACTGGCGCGTGACCGTCTTCCCGCCGACGACGAGGGAGAAGGGTTCCGACTCGAGGCGAAGCGTTGTGCCATCGAATGTGCCGTGGAAGTTCGGTCCCGTTCCGAGCGGCTGAGCGACGGGCGTTGGCGTGCCAGGGCCTGGTGCTAGCGCGATGGGCGTCGCCATGATGGTGTGTTCCTTTGTGAAAACCATCGTGCTATCCAGAACGATGTAGCCGCTGACGTCCGTCCCGGATTGGGAGAGCTGGAGCGCTACGGCGACAGACCCTAGGTCGGGCTGCTTGGCCGCGTCTGCGGGACGAGGTGTGGGGGTAGCGAGAGTATCGCTGTACACACCGACGAGGCTCCAGTCCAGGTGGACGCTGCCCACGTACTTCCCGTCGAGATTGACCGATGTGCTAGCCGACGCGCTGGGGTTCGTCGAGGCCCCGCCGATGACGGAGCGCCACGCGCCCGAGGGAAGCACCGCGGCGGCCACGAGAACAAGCCCGGCGACGAGGAGGCTGAGCGCTGCTTGCAGGACGAGATGACTTTTCATAGAGTACGGGCTCCAGTGGTCCCATCAACTCCCCTCGCGTCCCTCCGGTGAGGGAGAGGCGCGAGGGGGGCGGCTTAGAAGTCGGCGCGAACGCAGTCGCTCGGCTGCGGGACGCCTGCCTGACGGAAGGCGCGAGTGGTGCTGAACTGCAACTGGACGTCGGTGAGCTGCGTCAGGTCCATATCGGGCAGACCGGACTCAGGCGCGCCAGAGCGGATCTCGACCTTCCAGCTCGTGGCGGCAACCGGGCGCCCCAGGAAGGCCGTCGTCGTTCGGCCGTTGGCGCTGCCGTTGATGCTGGCTCGGAAGTCGCTGCCGACCGCCTCCGCCGTCTGGTTAGACGCCCACTCTCGGTTGGATAGGGCTGCTGGGTTGACGAGGCGATACGAGAAGATACAGCCCGCCCGCGTTCGCAGCTCGGTCAGGCCAGTCTGAGTGACCAGAACGCGGCGATAGCCGAGGGTGTCCGCCTGGCCGGTGAGCAGGTTGATGCCCAGGCCCGTGTTCGTCGGCTTGGGCTGGCCTAGGCCACTCAGCTTGTGCAGCCAGAAATGCTGGTAGTCGTCTGGCGGCACAACCCTTGAGAACATGCCGCCGTTGCCGATGGAGCTGCTGAAGGTGAAGGTCAGCGCCGGCTTGCCATTCGCGCCAATTGTGGTGTTCTGCCGTACCCAGTCGCGGAATCGCTCGCGGCGCACGCACGCCACGTCGCCGGCCACCGGGCAGTTGGGATGGGTCTGGCCCTGCAGCGCTTCGTCGGTTAGGCCCAGGACGTGCACCGCCACAGAGAGGGTCAGGTCTTCCTGCTGGACATCCGAGTCTTGTTGCAGGAGGTCGTTGGTGATGCCCTCCAGGTCCCGTAGGAAGGTGAGGATATCGTCGGCCGTACGGGCGCGGTAGATGTCGGAGATGCGGAAAGGGTGGCCGTTCACGCTGCTGGCGTTGAGGCGAGCGGCATACTCGTATTCGGCGCGCCGCGCCGCCAGATAGCTGACGCGCGCCGCGTACTGGAGCGCGTCGGCAAGCTGCAAGCGCGACGAGTCGCGCACCAGGCGAAAGCTCGGGTCGTTGGCGGCGTTCTGCTGGAGGTAGGTGCGCTCGCGCCTGGCCCCTTCCACGTCGGTTTGTGTCTGGCCGACGACGCCGATGTACTCAGTCTCCTTAGCCTTGTACTCTTGCCTAGCAACGTTGGCGTCCGTCACGGCCTCGGCCAGATCGAGCATCATGTTCTTGATCTCGGCCTGGCTGTTGAGGTTCTCGGTGGTAATGTCCTCAGCCATCTGCACCAGCGTCTTGCCTGCCCGGATCGAGGCCAGTAGCCCGGCCCGGAGTCCGATGCCTATGTTCGCCGCCTGCCCTTCGTCCGTCATGGTGTCGACAACGGCGTCGGCGGCTTCGAGGGCTGATAGTGCCACGCGACTGACGCCAATCGTGATGGATATGCTCTGAGCACGCCATTGCTCGTTCGCAATCCTTTCATGGACATCTTCAGCCTTTTTCTTGGCAGAATACCACTGAAGGTAGATCTGGCGCAGTTCCTGGCGGCTCTGGCGCATCGTGCTGACCAGGATCAGGCAGTTGCTACAATCGACTGCGCGGGGCTTGCCGTCTGTGGTCTGGTCGATACAGGCATCGAAAGCATCGGGAGACCCGTCATCGTTGGGCGACGCCTCAACATTGCAGGCGTTCGTGTTCTTGATCATGTCGTCAACGCACTGGAAGTACGCTTGATCCGAGTCGAACGTCGAGCGAAGGCAGCCGGCCTCCGCCTGGATCTTCTCGTCTCGGCCATCGGTGAGACGGAGAATCGCCTGAGCCAGCGCCTGCTGCTGCTGATCGAAGTAGCGGCTATTCTGTGTCTCGTCGCTCTGCAAGGTCTTAGCGTATTGCGCCGCCTCCTTCGCTTCGTTCAGGATGCCCGTGTCGTTGCTGCCGAACGACGTGCGGAAGGGGCGCGCCGGCGTAAACTCGACGTTATAGCCGAAGATGTTGCGGCCATCGGCCAGCTCCTTGGACCTTTCCTGTGCGTCCACCATGTTGACGACCATTAGGCCCAGCGATGTTCCGTCGGGCTGCTCCCCGCGCGGGCAGCTCCCGTTGGTCTGCGGCGCCGTCCAGAGGCTGGCCATATGGACCATCTGGACGTACTGGTCTTCCGAGGCGTCCTGGTACGTGGCCTGGGCCTTGGTGGCGCCGTCGACATCCAGGTAGCTCAGCCGTGTCGCGATCTCGTACTGGGCGCGCCCCTTGCCTTCCATTGCCCGCGAGAGGATCGCCCACTCGGGCTGGCTGTAGAAGTCGGACACGAGGCAGCCGTTGCCCAGGGTCCGCTTGAGCCCGTCGGTGATGATTTTCTCGGCGGCGTCGTATTCAGCGATGGCCAGCTGAAGCTGCTTTACCTCGTCGCGCACAAAGGCTTCGCCGCCGACGATCTGGTTGGCGCTAAAGTGGAGGCCCAGCGAATCCACGGTGAACTGCTGGCCCAGGATCATGTGGATGTAGGCGACCTCGCGCACCGCCTGCCGCATGCGCGCGGCGAAGTAGCAGCGGTCGTACACTTCGTTGACCGGATCGTCCGCTGTCCGCGTAGTGGGACACAGTCCAGAGTAGTCACCGTCGGCACGGAAGCGGCTTTCGTCCGCGAAGGCCGCCAGGTAGGCATACAGGTCGCGCGCCCGAGCCAGGTCCTTGTCCGTTTGGGCGATGCAGTCCTGCAACGTAATCTGCTGTGGCGCGCCGGGTGTGCAGGTCACGTACTGGCCGTAGCGCAGCTGCCAGTTGACACCTCGAATCAAGCGGTCGAAATCCGGCCGCTCCTTGGCGGGCGAGATAGACTGGCGGAACCGCATGTGCGGATCGGCCAGCGCAAAGGCCTGCTGCTCGATCTTCTTGTAGTCCTCGTAGATCAGGGCGCCGGCGTTGGCGATACGGGCGCCGTCTATTGATGGGTAGATCGGCGCCGGGGCGCCGGGTTTGGCCGTGCGGCCGCTCACCGAGTTGATACTGCCGACGAGGCCGTAGTGCGCCGAGCAGTAGTCGCTCGTGTTGTTCGGCCCGCACGTCGCCTCGCCAGACTGAAGCGAGAGCGTCAGCGCCAGCACCAACCCCAGCGCGACGCTGGCCAGGATGGTACGCAGCATTCGGGATAGCATGTGACTCACCTCCTTGAGCCGAGCCGTGACGCGGCTCAATAGGGCCCGCGCTGGTCCCGTGACCGGCTGACGCGGCGGAAGCCAACACCGACGACAAGCCCGACGACGCCGAGGCCGGTGGCCCCGAGCCACGGCAGGGGCAGGCTCGCCGTGCCGCTGTTCCGCTCCAGGGCGGTAAGACGCGCGTCCATTGCAGCGTTGTCCGCCTTGAGGGAGGCGACCTGCTGCGTGAGCGCCTCATTCTGGGTCTTGAGGGCCGCGGCGTTCTGGAGCGCCGAAGCGCCGTTGTTCAGCGCTGCGACCAGCTGGGGCGGGAGGTAGTGTCCGAGCTGGAGCCAAACCAGCAGCTTCCCGCCAGCGGCTTCGTCGGAGCTCTGCATGGCATAGCCGATGATCTGGCCTGCCTGTGTTGCCTTCATGGCGACGCCGGGCGTGCTGCTGCTCGTGAGGGGATCGCCGACGGCAATCGGCCCATTCTCCAGGGAGAACTTCACCGGCACGCGGCCGACCATCGCGACGACGGTCTTCTCGGCGGTGATGAGCTGCGTGTTCTCGCCTGCCAGGTAGGTCTGGCCCTGGTCGAAGACGAGGCCGGGGTTGGTCGAGACGACGCCGACTAAGCCTGCGTCGTAGGCGCCCGGCGAGCGGCGGACGGTGGGGCGGGAACGGGACTCGGGCAGCAGGACCACGAGGTCCCCCGGCTCCGTCTGCTCCATCGTCGCGAAGGTCTCGGCCACGTCCTGGTTACAGTTGACATTGACCCACGTCAGGGCGGCGCCAGCGTCATACGAGGCATTGATACGGTTGTTACATTGGCCGTTGAAGCCAGAGGAGGCGCGCACCTTGCCGCTGACGTCGAGCTTGTAGCTCGGGTTAACCGTGCCGATGCCGACGTTACCAGCAGGGTCCATCGTCATCTTGACGGCGCCATCAACATGGAACAGCAGCTTCCCCGGGCCTTCGCTGTTGGCGTTGCCCGTCGAGAGAATGGACCAGTTTTTCCCGCCGGTGGCAACGCTGTTCAGGCCCAGCCACGCGCCGATTGTGGATGCGCTTTGCAGGATGAGTACCTTGTATACCGAGGCGTCAGCGCTGATCGTCGCACCAGGGACCAGCGTGTTCGCTGTGTTCGCTGTGTTCGCGTTGTTGGCTTGGGTGGCGTTATTCGCGGTGAGGGCGAGGGTGGCTTGCTGTGCCCAGGGAACGGGGTGCAGGCGCTGGCGCGGCAGCATCTCCTGGGGGTCGGGCGCGACCGTGATGCCAATGAAACGCGGCCCATCCGCGAAGACGGTGGGCCCGATGGGTGTCGGATCTCCTAGCACCACCGTGAACAGGCCGTCGCGGACAGGCACATTGCTGATGGTCTGAGTGAACAGCAGGTTGGCCGGCGCGGTCGCCACCGGATCGTTGTATATCTTGAACGTCATGTCGCGGGAGCCGGTGACCAGAGCGCCCTGGTCATCGCGGAGGATGCCCTGGTAGTTGAGGGTGTTGGCGACGGAAGTGATGGCGTCGGGGCTGTCTGCGCTGCCGGGGCCGGCCGCGAGGGCGGACAGGCGCGGCTGAAACGCGATAAACAGGGCGGCGGCTGCCACAAGGAGGGCGCACACGGCCAGAATTCTCGCGGAAGGGAGCTTCATCGGCGGACTCCTTTCGATGGTCGAGGGTAGGCTGTTTTCATCTGGGGGCTTGAGGTAGTGCGGGAATTGGTCTGGGCGCTAAGAGCTTGCCTCCTCTGGCGGCGGTGGGGCCTCGCCAATGTCCATGTGCGACTTGAGATATGCCCACAGGCTGTCGGTGTCGATGAAGTGGCGCGTCTCGCCGTCGGCCGTGCTTTGCAGCGACGCCTGCCACGGCGCAGAGTCATCCGCGCGCCACAGGCGCAAGAGGTAGGAGTGGTAGTCGGCTCGGCGGCCCTCTGGAAACATGGCTCTACTTTAGCGGAGGACTATGACAAAAGTCTGACATCGGGTGCCGTCACAACAGAGAAGAGTTGCCGATGTGGCGGATTTGTGGCATTCTGTAGGCTATACCCAACCGATCTACTGCACGACGCGATGGTACCCGGCTATGAACCTCCGGCTGTCCTTCCTGGGCCCATTTCAGGTCACCATAAGGGGTCAACCGGCCCGATTCGCCACCGCCAGGGCGCGGGCATTGCTCGCGTATCTGGCTGTCGAAGCCGACCGTCCGCACCGGCGTGAGGCGCTTGCCGACCTTCTATGGCCCGACCACCCCGAAACGCTGGGCCGCCAGAACCTGAGTCAGGACCTGGCGCGCCTGCGCCGCGCCATCCACGACGACGGCCCCTCACCCTATCTCCAGATTACGTCCACGGCCGTCCAGTTCAACTCCGCCAGCGCCGACGTGGACGTCGCGCACTTTCAGAGCTTGATGGCTGCGTGCTCGGCACACCGCCATGATGCCATCGGGAGTTGCGCCGCCTGCATCAGCCGCCTACGCGCCGCGATCGTGCTCTACCAGGGCGATTTCCTGCACGGCTTCTCGCTCAAGGACAACCAGCCCTTCAACGAGTGGAGTGTCTACAAACGTGAGCAGCTGCACCGCCAGGCGCTGGACGCGCTCGAAATCCTCGTCCAGCATGCTCTTGGCTCGACCGACTACGCCCAGGCGCGGCAGTATGCGCAGCGGCAGGTGGAGCTGGAGCCGTGGTATGAAGAGGGCCACCGCCACCTGATGCGGGCGCTCGCTGCCATGGGACAGCGTAGCGCCGCCCTGGCGCAGTACGAGGCATGCCGACGCATTCTCGCGGCCGAGCTGCGGGTCGAGCCGTCAGCCGAAACCCGGGCGCTCTACGCCGACATCCGCGCTAATGAAGGCGAGACACGACCGTCGCATCGGCCGACCCAGGTCTTGCCGACGCCCCTCACGCCGTTCATCGGCCGTACACGCGAGCTCGCGGAAGTTGACGCGCGCCTGCGCGAGCCTGGCGTGCGCCTGTTGACACTGGCGGGCATCGGCGGCATGGGCAAGACGCGCCTGGCAATACAGGTGGCCGTGACCCACGCCGAGTCGTACCCGGATGGTGTCTACTTCGTGCCCCTGACGCCCCAATCGGAGCCGTCAACGCTCGCGCCCGCCATTGCCAACGCCCTGGGCGTGACGTTGCATGGCAAGGACTGCTGTGCCGAATTGCTGTGGGTGCTGAAACATCAGAAGGCGCTGCTCATTCTGGATAGTCTTGAGCACCTGCTCACCTCGCCAAATCAAGGGAGCACACATGAGGTCGAAAGTAGCCCCGTCCGCGCAATGGTCGAACTCCTGGAAGGGGCGCCCGGTGTGCAGGTGATCGCCACGTCGCGGGTGCGGCTCGGAGTCCCCGGCGAGAACGTCTACGTCGTCGAGGGCCTGGACTACCCGTCCCAGGGGGGCGTTGAGGAAGTCGCGGCAGCGCCGGCGGTGAGACTCCTGGTGGAAAGCGCTCGAAGGCGGGATGCTCGCTTCACCCTCAACGCATCGAACGTTGCATCGGTGCTGCGCATCTGTGACCTGGTGCGCGGGATGCCCCTGGGGATTGAGCTGGCCGCGGCATGGCTCGAGGTGCTCACGCCGGCGGAGATTGCGGCGGAGATCGAAAAGAGCGCTGATTTTCTTGCTGACGCTCACGGGGGCGGTCCGCCGCGCCGGCGCAGCCTGCGGGCTGTGTTCGAGTGGTCGTGGGGGCTGCTGAACGAGAGCGAGCGGCAAGCCCTGCGGCGCCTGTCGGTGTTTCGCGGCGGGTTCACGCGCGAGGCCGCGTACGCCGTCGCCGACACGTCACTCCGCGATCTGACCGGCCTGGTTTACAAGTCGCTCCTGCGGTGGAATTGGACGCGCGACGCGGGTGGCTATGAGATGCACGACGTGGTGCGTCAATTCGCGGCGGAACACCTCATAGCGTCTGGCGAAGGCGAGGCGCTCCACGCTGCTCACGCGGCGTACTTCTGTCATCTCGCCGAGGCAGCAGAACGTGAACTGCTGGGTTCGGAGCAAGCGCAATGGCGGAATCGGTTGGTCACCGAGCAAGCGAACCTGCGCGCTGCGCTCTCGTGGTCGCTCGAGGGGGGAGACAACGAAACCGTGCTGCGCATAGCGAGCGCACTTGAACTCTACTGGGGGTGGCAAGGTCTTCTCTCGGAGGGAAAGGGTTGGCTTAAGCACGGGCTTGTAGCCGAGTGCGGAACTATTCCGGCCCTGTTGCGCACCAAAGCGCTCAATGTCCAGGCGCTGCTTGCCTTTCGCCAGGGGATGATGGCCGAGGCGAAGGAGCTTGCTGAGCAGGCGTTGGCGCTTGGCGAGACGCTGAACGATGATGTCGCGACCGGGCGAGCCTTGCAGACCCTCGGCTTTGTCGCGATTGTTGCCGGCGATTCCGATGCCGCCCTGGTCCTGTATGAACAGAGTCGCGCCAGGTATCGCCGCGCCGGGGACATTGACCGTGCGGAAGCGGCTCTGAATAACCTGGCGATGGCGTACAGCGTACGCGGCGAGTATGACCGGGCGAAGGTGCTGTTCGCGGAGCGCACGCAACTGGCGAGAGCGCGCAACGACGAGCGCGGCGCCTCTCGCAGTGTGCTGTTTTGGGCCATCTGCGCATGCCTGAACGGAGAGTACGAGGAAGCAGCGCAGAGGCTCAGCGAAGCGTGGCCCGTCCTCATAGAAGTCGGGGATATGTGGAACCTTGCGTATGGTGTGCTCGTGGCGGCTTTTGTCATGGAAAGCCAGGGCAATCTTCATGATGCGGCCCGCCTACTGGGCGCTTATGCCTCTGGGACCGGCACTCTCTCAATGAACATGAGCGGCTGGCAGCCGTATGAAACGATTTTGGCGCATGTCCAGGCAGAGCTAGCCCCCGATACGTTCGCCAGGGCTTTTGAGGCGGGGCGCGCTCTGTCACTGGACGAGGCTGTGGCCTACGCGCGGGGGCGCCTTCCCCGCCATCTACTCGCGTGACTCTCCGTACTTATCTGGCGACGGCGAACGGCTTGACGTGCCGGTAGAAGTGGCGGTCGAGCGTCTCGTAGTACAACTCTTCGTTCTCGCTCAAATCGGCCTTCAGCCGAGTCTGGAACTGGGCGAGCGCTGAGCCGAACGTGACATGCAGCACCTGCCGCGCGTCGAAATCCTCCAACAGAGCAGGCAACTGGGCGTCTGACAACGCCTCTGGCGCGGGGACGCGGCTCACGTCGGCCGAGACGTGGTAGGTTGCGCGGTCTTCATTGTAATGCTCGCGCGCGAACTCGAGAATCTCGCGGAAGAGCTGCGGATCGATTTGGGCGATGACGCGGAGGGCTTCCAGGTAGCTCGTGCCGGCTGTCTTCAGGTGCACCACGCCTCGCGCCGCCTCGACAATCAGCGGATAGACGCTGAACTTGTCGGAGCCAGAGTGAAGGCTCAGCTTGTAGGGGCCAAGGGTGCGCGCAATGGCTGCGTGGCCGTTGAGGTCTTGCCGAAGCGCGTCAAGGTCGCCGATGTAGTCGACACCCTTCTCGAACCGGCCAACGTAGCGCGGCGCGAGACTGACCCACTGCACGTCCAGCCGCTTCAGCTCGCTGGCGATGTACACGTGCTCGGCGTGCGTCGTCGGCGTCTCGGTTTCATCGACCGATACCTCGAGCTCGAAGGGAACGCCTTTGCCGGCGATATGGCGGTACATCGACGCAACGTGGGCGACGGCTTTGCCATACTTGGCGGCTGCGCGCAGAATACTTGCCTCGTCAAGCTCCAGCCGCTGGCCGTCGAGATCGACATTCTGCCCGACATAGAGGCGGCGCAGGTCCGCCGTGGTACTCTCTAGCGCCTCCCACGGCAACGCGCTGACCTTGTTCTCGACCGCGCCCGGCGCCGCCTCATCCACTTCGCTGTCTACGTAGGCGCCTGGATCGATGGTGTAGAACGTATAGCCCGCGGCCGCGCAGATGTCAACGTCCTCGAAAGTCTTGAGGTGGTCCGCGTCGGCCCCGACCGGCCCATGCCATCCCGCCTGAAGCGTGCCCCACGTCGCATCGTCCAGCACATCGTCCGGGGTTCGCTTCGTGCGCCCCATTTCCCGAATCGATTGCTGAGCGAAGATCGGGGCGATGGTCGCGTCCGGGGCTTCCCGCAGCACACGCTCCAACGCCCGAACGTGGCCGGGAGTCGCCAGCCCGAGCCGGTCGCCGAAGCCGGCCGAGGTGGTCAGGCCGAGTGGCGTGGGCTTGAGGCCGGGCAGAGCGTCGCGTAATGCGCGCGCATTCTGATGATCCGTCGCGCCGACAAGCAGAGTGTAGCCGTCCGCGAAGGGTTGCCGCTCACCGTGGAAGCGGTCCAGCAGGGGATCATCCTGCCGCGCGAGGACCGCGAGCTGGCATTCGCGGCCGTTCTGATTCAGCCAGAAGGCCGTGTTGTCTTGCATCACCAGTGACGAAGGGATGATCGCGCCGTTCGAGCGCGCTTGCAGATCCTGTTGGGTGAAGGGGACCGTAACCGTCATCGCATGCCTCCTCTTGAGCCGTAGCTGATCTCGGAATGCTCATGTCAGTTGAGTACAGGCCGAGAGCTGGATTCTTAACTCTCGATCCGCACGGCGGTCGAGTGCTTCAGGGCCAGGGGGTCGATCGCCTCCGTGGGGCTAGGCATCTGCATGTAGTCCGGCATGGCTAGCCCGGTGACCAGCTCGTCCACTCGCACCGGCGCGCCGGTCGCTATGGAGCGGTTTGCCGCGACCCCGGTCAAGATGGACCATGCCCCGGCGCGCTGGTCGGCGGCGCGCTTGTACTGGTCCTGCACTCCGCCCGGTGTAAAGAGGGCCTCCAACATGAGCGGATCGCCGCCGCCGTGCCCGCCCTCGCTCTGCCAGACGTCAACCCTGTAGCCGGGTTGGAAGTGGGGGAAGACCTGGATGGTCGTTCCATCCGGCACAATCTCGCCGGGCACCGACCCGTCGCCGCTGATATACACCCGCTCCTGCATGACGTGCTCCAGCCGGCCCTTGGTTCCGTTGAACGCGATGATGTAGCCTTCCCACGGCATAAACGCGTGCAAGGAGTAGTTGAGCTTCGCGCCGTTGCGGTAGCCGACGACGACCTGCATCGTGTCTTCGATGTTGATGTCAGCGCCCCAGACGCACTGGTCCCGATGATAGCCATCGTATCTTTCCGCGTCGAGGTACATCTCCTTGAGCCGGATATAGGCGCTCAGATCCAGGTAAAACGGGCAGCGGTCGGACACCGGGCAGTCGAAACAGCGCGTGGAGCGGTCCTGGAGGCCATACCGGTCGGCCATCTCGGGCGTGTAGAAGTTACGGGCGCCGGTGGCGTAGACCGTCTCCGGTACCGTAGACAGCCACCAGTTCACAAGATCGAAGTGATGGGTGGCTTTGTGGACCATGAGGCCGCCGGAGTTGGCCTTGTAGCGGTGCCAGCGTCGGAAGTAGTCGGCGCCGTGCGTCGTATCCAGCAGCCAATGGAAGTCGACCGAGACGACATTGCCGATGATACCAGAGGCCAGAAGGTCCTTGACCTGCGTCCGCGGCATGGCGTAGCGGTAGTTGAACGTCACGGTGACCTTGCGGCCGGTGCGCGCTTGTGTGTCGAGAATCCGCTGACACTTCTTCTCGTCGGTCGTCATGGGCTTCTCGGTCATGACGTCGCACCCGAGTTCCAGGGCCCGACAGATGTAATCATCGTGGGTCGCGTCGACTGTCGTGACGATCACGACGTCCGGCTTGGTCTCGGCAATCATCTGGTCAAACTGAGCCGCCGCATACGTGGGAACGTCGACGTTGTGATCGCGAGCAATGTCCGCCCGCAGCCCGAGCCGGCCCTCGTTGATGTCGCACAGCGCGACGAGCTCGGCATCACTCTGGAATCGCTCCAGGATTGCCTCGGTGTACATCCGAGAGCGATCCCCAAGACCCACCTGGGCGTAACGTGTTCTGGACATGAGTAGACCTCCATCTGTGTTTCAACCGTACCTATTGGATATTGTATCTCACACGACGAGCGCGATTTCGGCGATTGAGACCTGTTCCATCACATCTGAGACGCGCGGCGTGCCGCGTATCACTTTCCGCTGCCCGCTTCCTGCCGCTGATACTCTCGCGGTGACAAACCTACCTCTCGCCTGAAGACCTCGGCGAAGTAGGCGCTGGTCGAGAACCCGACCTCGCTCGCAATCGCGACGATGCTCTTCGTGCCCCGCCGAAGCAGGCGTTTCGCCTGGAGGATGCGGTACCGATTCAGGTAAGCCATTGGGGCGATCCCGACTTCTTCGTCAAAGCAGCGTGTCAGATGTCGCGGGCTCACGCCCACATAGGCAGCCAGATCCTCCCGGGTGAGCGACTCCGCATAATGCTCATGAATGTACGCCATCGCCCGACGCACGACCCGCCGCGTATCCGTGTTCAGGCGCTGGTGGTGAGATAGCGCTTGTTCGACATGCGCCAGCGTCTCCTGGCTTGTGAACAGCCCCTTGCTCAGCACCGCTTCGACCCCCTGATTCAGCCGCTCCATGTCGGCCTGAGTGAGGACCTGCGCGGTCAAGACGATAACAGGGATCGTGCGCAGCTTCTCGTCCGACTGCATCATCTGGACCACACTGAAACCGTCAAGGCCTGGCATCATGAGGTCGAGGAGGACGAGCGACGGATTCTCTCGCGCCATCGTTTCGAGCGCCATTCGCCCATTCGTCGCCTGCAAGACTCGCGCATGCGGCAAGACCGTCCTGATAAGCTCGCTGTGCAGCTCCAGGATACCTACATCGTCGTCCACGATCAAGATCGTCGGCTCGCTGAGCGCGGCTTCCCCGACTCCATACCGATCCAGGACACGTGCCAGTGCGTCGATCCCCACTGGCTTGGTCAGGTAGTCGAATGCCAACATAGACCCTGCGTCTTGCTCCTGGTACATGGAGTAGAACAGCAAGGGGATGTCCTGCGTCGCTGTATCTTCCTTCAGCGAGCCGATAAGCTCCCAGCTCAGTTTGGTGACGGGCGCATCTAGGACGAGGGCGTCGGGCGGTGAGGCAAGGACGGAGTACAGCCAGTCTGGCCGCTCGCGAATGCCTATTGACTCAACGTCATAGCCGTGCTCGCTCAGATATTGCGCCAGGCGGCTGCCCTCGCGTGCTCGCTCGGTCAAGAGCAGAACCGTCTGCGACCGAGAGAGCTGCGAGAGCTCGTCGGCAGCCTCGGCCGATAGAACGGGGATAGTAATGTAGAATGTCGCACCACTATTCTCCTCCCCACTCGATCGCACGCCAATCTGACCGCCATGCAGCTCGACAATCTGCCGACACAACGCCAGACCGATCCCCAGGCCGCCGTACCCGCCACCGGCCGTGCGCTCCGACTGGCGAAACTCATCGAAAATCGCGACCTGCTCCTCTACGGGCACACCGACACCTGTATCGGACACGAGAACAGTAATGAAACCGTCGACGTGCTGAACCCGAAGCGATATCTGCCCTTGCGGCGTGAATTTGACGGCGTTCGCGATCAGGTTGAGCGCAACCTGGTATAACCGAGCGGGATCACCGAGGACCGGCGGCAGGCTGGCCGGTACCTCAGCCTGCCAGTCGAGCCCGGCCTGGCGTACCATCTGCTCTCCGATGTGAGCCGCCGCTGTCATGACGGCGCCGAGATCCACCCGCTTTTGCGCGATCTTCAGTTGGCCGGCTTCGCTCCGCGCCAGATCCAGCACATCACGCACGAGGCTTCCCAATTGCTGCGCGCTGACGTGGATCCGCTCCAGGTCGGCGCGATACGGGGTCGGCAGCGGTGGCTTTTCACCATCGCTGTCGCGCAGCATCAGCTCGCTGAGACCAACGAGCAGGACAAGGGGCGTCAGCAGCTCGTGACTCACCACAGACAGGAAGCGGCTCTTCAGCCGATTCGCCTCCTCAGCCAGGCGTTGACCCTCCTGGGCCGCCTTCTGAGCCTCCAACGCTTGATGGTAGAGAGCGGCATTCTGCTCGGCCAGTTGAACGCCCCGAACAGCGCTGCTAATCTGGACCCGAAGCGCCGAGTAGAGCGCGCCTGTCTGCGGGCCTGTCTCGAAGAGCGCGAAGCCGAGCTGATGTTCTTGAAAGTAGAGCGGCTCCACGACATAGTTGTGCCGACCGATCGGCAGAATACCCTGCGGCGCAAGCTCGCGTGTGAGGAAGCGGCGCCCCCCGGCTTCGAGCCCAATGCGCCCCTTTTCATCGAAGGCGAGTATGAGGCGGGAATATTCAGGTGCTGGGAGCGGATACTGATACAGCTGGGGCTGTTCATACAGGGAGAGGTAGCAGGCGGGTATGCCGAGCCGGGGTAGCCCATCGGCGAGGATATCCATCAGGGTGGCCAGTTCCGTGGCCGTTGCCAAGCGCGCGCTAATTTCATGCAACGCATCGGCGCGGCGCTCGGTCTGGATCCGCTCATAGGCTTCTCGCCGCCGCGCGCGCTTACCAATGACGACCCGCGCCTGGTGCCATAAGTCCTCGGCCCGCTGCAGGCTCTCGTTCTCAAGCTGTGGAGCGGCCTGGCGTCGAAGCGTCGAGATAACGTTATGCCACGCTGAGATGTTAGTGCTCACCGGCATCTGGTCGAGCGCCTCACCGAGGGCCTCAAGAAAGCTGCCCGGCGACTCACCCCTCACGTCTGCGAAGAAGGCATCGCGAACCCTCGGAGAGCGCTCGCTGACAATATCGGGCACAATAGCCGGCAGATGCGTGACTACCGCGCTGTTCGTTTCTGAGTACGGGCCGGCGTCGTCCGTCGAGCTTACCCTTCGACGGGTAGGCCCAATAGCAGCATCATTGACATCTGCGTCTGGACAGCCACACGACTGCCGCACGACCACGCGAGTGCGCAACGTGGTCGGCTCGGGCACGTTGCCGCCATCGACGAGACCCAGCAACATGTCGACTGAAGACTGCCCCAGACGGTAGAATGGCATTTCCACCGACGTAAGTGGCGGCGTGCTGACACGGCTGTCACGATCGTCATTAAAGCCGACCACAGCCACATCTTCGGGGACCCGGAGTCCTCGCTGCTGTAGGGCCTGCAATGCACCGTGCGCCTGCTGGTCGTTTGTCGTAACAATCGCCTGTAGATCGAAGCCCGGCTGCAGCCTGCGCTCGTCGAGGAAGAGGTTGATAGCCTTAGCGCCCGCCCTCCGGCTCCAGCCCCCAGGAAGGCTGACAAGATCGGGGTCGAAGGCGATATTGTAGTCTCTGAGCACATCCAGGTAGGCGCGATAACGTTCCTGGACGTAGTAGTGCGTCTCTGGCCCGCTTATGAAGGCAATACGGCGATAGCCGTGGACCTCGACCAGATGAACCAGTAGCTCGCGCATCCCGTGGTAAGTGTCGACCATGATCGCCGGCACATCGGGCAAGGGGAGCGCCAGACTGATCGTTGGCACGTCGTACCGTCGGTGGAAGGCGTGCATTTCCGCCTGGTCGACCAGTCCACCAATTGACGACGCCCACGCGAACAAGCCATCCAGTTTGCCGGAGGCAAGACTATAGGCGATGTTGGCCTGCGCGTCGAAGCCGACCGGGTCGCGCAGGACGCCACCGACGAACGTCACCAGGCTTACGTCCTGCTCCCGCGCAGCATCGAGCGCCCCGAACCAGATAGCCTGACTGAGGTCCTCATCTATCCCGGATGCGAGATAGCCGATCACACGGGGCTCGCTGCGCCGTGAATAGCGCGCTTCTCGCGATGAACTGCTGTAGGGGTGCGTAGGCGGCTCCTTCAACCGGTGCTAGACCGGCATGAAATGGCGCTCCCGCGTGCGTCAGTTCTGCTCAACCCCTGCGAGGGTGAGGACGGAGCGCATTCGTTCGCTCGCCATATCCGGATCGCGCCACAGGCCGGCGCAATCAGCCAGAACGAACAGCTCGCTGAGATGCACGATAGACCGAGCGCTCTCCATGCCACCGACCATGCGGAAATGAGACTGATGCCCGTTTAGGTAAGCCATGAATACCACGCCGGCCTTGTAGTAGTAGGTGGGATGCTGAAAGATGTGGCGCGACAGCGGAACCGTCGGCGCGAGAATGGCCTCGTACTCGTCCACCTGCCCGGCGTCGAGCGCCTGAAGGGCTGCCGAGGCGGCGGGCGCAATCGCGTCGAAGATGCCAAGCAGCGCGTGGCTGTACCCGAGCTCGTCGCCGCGTATTAGTTCGGGGTAGTTGAAGTCGTCGCCCGTGTACATTCGGACGCCAGTCGGTAGCTTACGGCGCATCTCGATTTCGCGCTCCTTGTCGAGGAGCGAGATCTTGATGCCGTCAATCCGCGCGGCGTGCTCGCGGATGATGCTGAGGCAGGTGTCCATCGCGGCGTCGATTTCACGCGTGCCCCAGTAACCGGCCAGGGCGGGGTCGAACATGTCGCCAAGCCAGTGCAGAATGACCGGCTGCGAGACCTGGGAGAGGATACGTCCGTAAACGCGCACGTAGTCATCCGGACCCGCGGCGCAGGCGGCGAGCGCCCGACTCGCCATGAGGATGACCCGCCCACCGACCCGCTCGACGAAACTGACCTGCTCCTCATAGGCGTTCTCGACGTCCTCGAGTGTCACGTCTGGGCCGGGCGCCAGATGGTCGGTGCCCGCGCCACACGCGATCAGACCACCGACCGCTCTTGCCTCGGCTACCGAGCGCCGAATCAACTCCTGGGTGACCCCCCAGTCTAGCCCCATTCCACGCTGCGCCGTATCCATCGCCTCGGCGAGGCCGAGTCCCAGCGACCACAGGTAGCGCCGATAAGCCAGCGTGGCGTCCCAGTCCAGGCGCGTCTCGAGCGTCGGATTGATGTCGGCCAGCGGGTCGGCGACCACATGAGCCGCGGAGTAGGCGATGCGGCTGGTAAGTGGACCGCCGGGACGGCTGAAAGCCCTGGGCGGGCCAGGCTGATAGAGGGCAACACTTCGATCGGCCCTGGGCAGACGCAATGAGGCAGGCATCAGATCCTCCGCTAGAGAGCCAACTCTGGCACATCGACCCAGCATCGGTCATGCCAGGACTGTAACGCCAACTCCGCCAATTGAATACCCTTCGCCGCTTCAAGGAAATCCCAGGGGAACGGTTGATCACACACCAGATGCTTCAGGAACAGCTCCCACTGGGCCTTGAAGGCGTTGTCGAACTCATCGCCGTCGGGCACGTCCTGCCAGTCCGCGTAGAAGTCGAACGGATTGGGGATGTCGGGGTTCCAGGTGGCCCGCGGCGTGTTGACCCGGTGCTGAATCTTGCACTCGCGCAGTCCCGCCAAGGCGCTGCCATGGGTCCCGTCGACCTGAAGGCTGAGTAGCTCGTCGCGATAGACGCGAACCGCCCACGAGGAATTGAACTGGACAACAATGTCGTGGTCCAGGAGGAACGTCGCGTAGGCGGCGTCGTCAGCGGTGGCGGCGTAGGCGCGCCCTTGCTCATCGACGCGCTCGGGGATGTGGGTCACGCCGAGGCACGAGACGGCTCGCACTTGCCCAAACAGGTTGTCCAGAACATAGCGCCAGTGAGCGAACATGTCGACGATGATGCCGCCGCCGTCTTCAGTGCGGTAGTTCCATGACGGCCGTTGGGCGGGCTGCCAGTCGCCCTCGAATACCCAGTAGCCGAATTCGCCGCGCACGGAGAGAATGCGGCCAAAGAAACCGCTGTCGATAACCCGCTTAAGCTTGAGCAGGCCGGGCAGCCAGAGCTTGTCTTGAACCACGCCGTTCTTGACCCCGGCCGCGCCGGCCAGGCGGGCCAATTCGAGGGCGGTGTCCAGGTCGGTGGCGATGGGTTTCTCGCAGTAGATGTCCTTGCCCGCGTCGATGGCGGCCCGAACGGCCTGCGCGCGCTGGACCGTTGTCTGGGCATCGAAGTAGACACGCTCATTCGGGTCGGCGAGGCACGCCGGGAGGTCGGTGCTCCAGCGTTCGAGGCCGTATTGCTCTGCCAGGGCGCGCAATTTGTGCTCGCTCCGTCCGACGAGAATCGGATCGGGAAAAATGGCGTCGCCGTTAGCGAGCGGAACGCCGCCTTGCTCGCGAATCGCGAGGATCGACCGGACCAGATGCTGGTTCGTGCCCATCCGCCCCGTAACACCATTCATGATAATCCCGATGCGGTGCAGCGCCATGCTCAACTTCCTTCCTGGGGCGCCCACCCGCCGTAGTACGGGTGGTCTGGCCCAATCGGCAACTCGACATCTTGCCCGGTATCGACGGAGTAATATAGCGCCGTGATTAGCTCCAGGGAGGCTCGCGCATCCTGCAGGGTGACCGGGAGCGGCGCGGAGTCGCGCAGCGCGTGGTAGAAACGGTAGAACTGACCGGGGAAGCGCTCCGGCAGCGGCTCGAAGCGCTGCAGAGTCTCCTGGATCTGGGCATCGATTTCGGGTGTGTCGCCAATGAAGGTCCACGGCTCGTGGGTACTGGTGTAGGGGCGCGTGTTGCTCTCGGCCACCAGCCCACTGAAGCAGAAGCGGTGGCGGCTAATTTCGTGGGACGAGCCGGTCGTGACTGCAAGCGAGGCCAGCGAACCGTCGGCCATCTCCACGGTGGCCGTGAGTGTGTCCTCTGTCTCGATCGCATTCACCAGCGTCTTGGCGTGGGCGAACACTCTGCGCGCTGGTCCCAGGAGGTAGGTGAGCAAATCGTGGTTGTGGATGGCCAGCGTGACAATCGGCCCTCCCAATTCGGTTGCCCACTTGCCACGCCACGGCACAGCGTAGTACTCGGGCCGCCGCCGCCACGCCGTCTCCACCGTTGTCAGATAGGGGCGGCCGGCGACGCCGGCCTCGATGAGCAGCTTGAGCTTCTGCGCGCCGTGTCCGAACCGATACTGGAAGATGGGCATGATGCGGCAGCCCGACGCTTGCTCAAGCGCGATCAGTTCATCCACCTCTTTCAAGGAGCCGGCTACCGGCTTCTCCGAGATGGCGTTCTTGCCGGCCGCCACGACCTGCCGCACATTGGGAGCGTGCAGGAACGACGGCGTGCAGATGTCGATGACCTCCAGATCGTCCTGGGCGCACAGGTCATCGAGCGAGGCGTACACACGCGGAACGTGGAACTCTTCCGCCGTCTCTCTGGCTCGATCGAGGTTCAAGTCAGCCACGGCGACGACGTCGAACAGGTCAGGCAGGCACTGGTACCCTTCCAGGTGGGAGCGCCCAATGCCCAGGCCGGCCACACCGACGCGAATCTTCTGGTCTGTCATGCCAGGTACCCCAATCTTTGCGCGTTGGCCTCGGCGGTCAGCGCCAGTTCCGAGGCGAGGAAGACGTGGCGCTGCCGCATAGCCGTCTCGGTGCGGTGGATCACGTCGTAGATGAGCTGCCGACCATACGGCAGGTCCTGATCCTCGCAGTTGATGTACTGGATGCCCTGCTGGTCGACGAGGAATAGGTGATCCTTGCCGGGCCGCCCGGCGATATCGATATATTTGCGCAGCTCAATGTAGCCGTTAGTGCCCAGGATCGTGAGTCGTCCATCACCCCAGACGCCCAATCCTTGGGGCGTGTACCAGTCGACGCGGATGTAGCCCGTGCCTTGATCGCCGCGCAGCATCACCTCGCCGAATTCCTCCAGCTCGGGATATTCGGGACGGGTGTAGTTTGCCACCTGTGAGCACACAACTTCGGCCTCGGTTGAGCCGGTATAGAACAGGAACTGGTCGACCTGGTGCGAGGCGATATCGGTGAGAATGCCACCGTAGCACTCGCGCTTGTAGAACCAATCGGGGCGCGCAGGCGGATGGATGCGGTGGGGTCCCATCCCCAGCGTCTGCACGACGCGGCCGATGGCCCCGGCCTTGACGAGATCGCCGGCCTTGACCGCTGCGCGAACCTCCAGCCGCTCGCTGAAGCAGATGGAGTAGATGCGGCCGGTTTCCGCCTGAACTTTGCGAACCTCCGCCAGTTGCTGGAGGCTCGTGAAGCCCGGCTTATCGCTCATGTAGTCCTTGCCGTGCTGCATCACCTTGATGCCCAACGGAGCGCGCTCGGCCGGGATGCCCGCGCTGACAATCAGCTGGATCGACTCGTCCTCCAGAATCTCCTCGGCGCTTCTGGCGAGGCGCGCCTGGGGATACATGGGACCGTACGTCGCCACAAGCTCAGGCTCGGGCGCGTAGAAGGAGACGAACTCGGCGCCAGCCCGGAGCAGCAGATTAATCTGCCCTTCGATGTGGTTGTGGTTCAGGCCTATTGCGGCAAAACGGATGCTGGGATCTGTTGACATGGGTAATCTCCTTTTCCCTCACATCTTACCAAAGTTTGGCCGCTGTATCTCCAACATTGAGACTTATTCTATCACAATTGGGACTCTCGTACTCAGGAAATCGGGCGGGAAGTGGGACACAAGTGATACTTCGCGGTGGGACAGCGTAGGAGGCACACTGTCGTGAGGATGGCGCTCGCGGGAGCTTAAGCCCTGGGGCCGGCAATTCGAGTGCCAGTTTGGCAGCCCCGCGCGATCCATTGGCTGACGGCCTACGAGCTTGTCCTCAAAGTCGCGCTGAGCGATAATCTGTGGCACGCACGGCGCGCCCACTTCTGTCCTCACCACGCTCGTCATGGGCGCCGCGGACGACGACCCTTAGGAGCTACTGTGGTCAACGACTCTGCAATCACCTTCCACTCACCCTCCGACGTTGCGATGCGACGCGCCGCCTTGATCCAGTTTATCTGGGGCGCGGCAGGCTTCCCGACCCACCGGCTACCGTCGGCGGTGACGCGTGACATCCCCACGCCAGTTGCCGATCTGCGTAACCTCGTCCGGGTCGATGAGCTTCGTATCGCGATGGACGCGGGCCAGGAGAGCCTCGCGCACCATTTTCTCGCGGCCGAGCCGAACGGCCGAGTCGTCATTCTGCATCAAGGGCACGCGTGTACCTTCGATGATCGGTCGACACGGCCAGAGGGCGCCTACGGATTGTATGGCGCTCTGGATACCTTGCTCAGCGAAGGCTTCTCCGTACTCGCCATGTACATGCCGCACTATCGCCCCGACGATTGCACCGACGGGCACGCCGCCATGTTCGAGATCCAGACTGAGGGCAGCCCGCTGAAGTTCTTCCTTGAGCCTGTGGCGGCGTGCGTGAATTATCTGGGCTCGCAGGCCAACGGGCGTCAGTCGTTGCATGACGGGATCGATATGCTGGGTTTCTCCGGCGGCGGGTGGACGACCACGGTCTACGCCGCGCTCGATCCGACGATCAGGCTCAGCTTTCCCATCGCCGGCTCACTTCCACTCTATCTGGGCTCAGGTAGTTCGCGTGACCTCGAGCAGACGTTGGCGCCGTTTTACTTGCTCGCGGGATATCCGGAGTTGTATGTGATGGGCGCTCACGGTCCAAACCGACGACAGGTTCAGATTCTGAACCGGCGCGATACCTGCTGTTTTGGCGAAGCGCATATCGACACTTCGCTGGGGCTGTCCTTCGACGACGCCGTGCGAGGCTATGAGGGCCGCGTAGAGCAAACACTGGCCGCGCTCGGTTCCGGCGAGTTTCGCGTCGAGGTTGACGACGTGTCTCCCGGCCACACCATCTCGTCCCACGCTGTGGAGAAGATCATCCTTCCCACCCTCCGCGCCACTTTCTAGGCCCACGCTCCGAGGAGGGCGAGTCCCAAACGTGATGGAATAAGGCTCAAAAGCCGCACATGGGACTTGATATCTTCGCTAGAATGATTGCAAGAATCGGGCGTCCCTAGAGCAACTACCTCCATCGTCACTCACATCCAGGACCGAACAGAGTCGGTCTAGTGCTTGCCTACACGCTGCCCGATTTCAGTGCTAGTGCGGAATTTGCTGCCGGGTTTACGCATGTGTGCTGGGCGTCGCTGCCCGGGTCGGACACCCCTGATGTCCGACGGAGGGCACCTCCAGCAGCCCGATAGCGAACAACGCCGCGTGGTTACTTGTAGTGAGATCGGTGTCGTGTTCGGTAGAGCGTCGTAACAGACGAGCTGCAACTGGAGGAGGCACTAAATGCCCAGCAACAAGAGCAGGTTTGCGGTTGTCATTCTTTCGTTGATCCTGATGCTCGTGGCGACCCAGTGCGGTGGAGGAGCAGCAAGTACGGCTCAGGCTCCTGCCCAAGCGCCTGCGTCGGGTCAGCAAGCGTCCGCGACACAGGCCCCGTCCGGCGGCCAGGCCGCTTCGCAGGGGGCCTCGAAAGACCAGGTTGAGTTGCACGTTGCCTGGTGGGGGTCCCAGGACCGCCATGATCGCACGATCAAGGCCATCCAGCTTTTCGAGCAGAAACACCCCAACATCAAAGTCACATACGAGTTTTCGAGCTTCAACGACTACCTGACCAAGCTGTCGACCCAGGCGGCCGGCGGCGCTCTGCCCGACGTCATGCAGATGGACTACGCCTGGATCGCCGAGTGGGCGCAGCGCGGCCTGCTCGTGCCTCTGGACGACTACACCAAGAACGGCTCGATCAACGTTGCCGACGTCGACCCCTCCAACCTCAACGGCGGCAAAGTCGACGGAAAGCTTGTCGCGGTCAACCTCGGTTCCAATTCCCAGAACTGGGTGCTCGACGCAGACGCCTTCAAGAAGGCGGGCATCGACCTTCCCAAGGACGACTGGACGTGGGCCGACTTCGAGAAGATCGCGATGGCGCTGCATGAGAAGCAGGGCAATTGGGCGCACGGCATGGCGATCGCCGACAACCAGCTGTGGAAGTCGCTGTACCTGTCTGAGGGGGCGTGGGCGTTCGCCAAGGACGGCACGCAGCTCGGCTACACCGACGACAAGCCGCTGGTGGACTGGCTGAACATGATCCTGCGCCTCCAGAAGGCCGGGGCGGTGATGCCGCACCAGGAAGAGTTGGCGAGTTACGCGAACGCGAGCCCGGAGCAGTCGCCGACGGTGAGCAGCAAGGCCGACATGGAGTACTTCTGGAGCAACCAGATCACCGCTTTCGCGAAGGCGGCCGGCGACAATCGCAACTTCGTGCAGGTGCCGCTGCCGCGTCCAGCGGGCGGCAAGTCGGCGAACTACATCAAGCCGAGTCAGTTCTTCAGCATCAGCACTCAGTCGAAGCACCCGCAAGAAGCGGCGGCGTTCATCGACTTCTTCACCAACGATATCGAGGCGAACCAGATCCTCGGCGCAGAGCGCGGCGTGCCCATCTCGAACAAGGTGCGCGACGCGATCAAGCCGCAGATGGGCAAGTCGCAGCAGGCGATGTTTGACTATGTTGCTCGCGTGAGCAAGGATGCCCAGCCGGTTCCGCCGGCCGACCCGCCGGGTGCGACCGACGTGATCAACAACGTCTACAAGCCTCTGATTGACCAGGTGTTGCTCGATCAGTTGGCCCCAGATCAGGCAGCGAAGCAGCTGCGCGACCAGGCCAACACCATCCTCGCCAAGAACAAGAAGTAAGCGGTGTTGAACGCGCCTCGGTGCTCGATAGTGCCGAGGCGCGCTCTACCCATCCGCTGCCCTCGTGAGATTTCCCAGGAAGGGAGCGCGAACATGGCCACTAGCGGACAGATTGTGAGCGACGAAGCCCGAGCCGCTGGACGAGCGACGAGCCGTTCGGCCGCGCGGCCGCGACGAAGAAGGAACAACAACCTCGCCGGCTACCTGTTCATTTCTCCGTGGCTGATCGGCTTCCTGCTGTTGACGGCGGTTCCGATGCTGGCGTCGTTGTACTTTGCCTTCACGGACTACAGCATCCTGTCACCGCCGAAGTGGGTGGGTCTGGCGAACTTTGATCAGATGTTCTTCCACGACCCACGCTATTGGAAGTCGGTGCAGGCGACTTTCTACTACGTTTTCGTGGCGGTGCCGCTGCGGCTGGCCTTCGCGCTGGCGGTGGCGATGCTGCTCAACAACCATCGCCGCGGGGTGGGGACGTTCCGCGCCGCCTACTACGCGCCGTCGATCATCGGGGGCAGCGTGGCGGTAGCGGTGATGTGGCGGCAGATCTTCGGGACGCAAGGGGTGATCAACGGCATCACGGCGATCGTCGGGATTCCGGCCGTGACGTGGCTGGGCGACCCGAAGACAGCCATCTGGACGCTGATCGTGCTGGCGATCTGGCAGTTCGGGTCGCCGATGCTGATCTTCCTGGCGGGGTTGAAGGCCATCCCGAAGGAACTGTACGAGGCGGCGTCGATGGATGGAGCCAACCCGTGGTCGCAGTTCGTGCACATCACGCTGCCGATGCTGACGCCTGTGATCCTGTTCAACCTCGTGATGCAGATCATCACCGGCTTCATGGTGTTCACGCAGGCGTTCATCGTGACAGGTGGTGCGCCGCTGGACACGACGCTGTTCTACGCGCTGTACCTCTACCAGCGGGCGTTCGTGAACTTCCAGATGGGCTACGCGTCGGCGATGGCGTGGGTGCTGCTGATTGTCATCGCGGGGTTCACGGCGCTGATCTTCCGATCGTCGTCGGGCTGGGTGCACTACGAGACGAATGAAGGAGACTAGACATGGCGCAGGCGCAAGCTCAGACGAATGCAATGGCGCGGGCGGCGAGACAGGGGCACGTGGGGCGCAAGCGGGTGCGAACGCTGGTGTACTACGGCGGAGTGACGTTGCTCGCCTTCATCATGGTGTACCCGATACTGTGGCTGTTCGGGAGCTCCTTGAAGCCGGGGAACGAGATCTGGACGACGGTCTCGTCGGTGATCCCGCAACACGTCACGTGGGAGAACTACACCAACGGCTGGCGGGGGTTCGGGGGCATCTCGTTCACGACGTTCTACAAGAACTCGTTCATCTACGCGACGGTGGGCACGATCGGGATCGTGTTCAGCTCCGCGGTGGTGGCGTACGGGTTCAGCCGAATTCGGTTTGCCGGGCGGCGGTTCTGGTTCGTGTGCCTGTTGCTGACGCTGATGCTGCCGGCGCAGGTGACGATCATTCCGCAATACATCGCGTTCAGCAAGCTGCAGATGCTCAACACGTGGTGGCCGCTGCTGATGCCGAAGTTCTTCGGGGGTGCGTTCTTCATCTTCCTGTTTATGCAGTTCATACGGGGGATCCCGAAGGATCTGGATGAGGCGGCGTTCATCGACGGGTGTGGGCACGCCGGGATCTTCTTCCGGATCATCCTGCCGTTGATTGTGCCGGCGCTGATCACGGCGGCGATCTTCTCGTTCTACTGGACGTGGGAGGACTTTCTGACGCCGCTGGTGTACATGACGAATCCGGTGAACTACACGGTGTCGCTGGCGCTACGGTCGTTTGCGGACCCATCGGCGGCGACCGACTGGGGTGCGGTGTTCGCGATGTCGGCGCTGACGCTGGTGCCGGTGTTCGTGATCTTCGTGCTGTTCCAGCGTTACCTCGTCGAGGGTATCAGCACCAGTGGCTTGAAGGGATAGCTTACAGCTTACCGAGCTTTACTTAGGGCACCTCGGGCGCTCAGCGAGGTGCCCTATCCATTGGGAGGTTGCACTATGCCCAGCACAATCGGGCTGACGGAGGCAGCCGACGCGCTCAAGGAACAATTTGGCGCTCGGCTCGAATCGGGGCATGATGAAGGCGTGCGGCTGATGAGCAACGCGCTCCGGGAGCGACTCGGCGTGTCGCGGCACGAAGCCGACAAGCTGGTGCGTGACCTGGAGGATGGGCAGGCCATCCGTTGGACGGCCGAGAGAGAGGCGCCCACGCCAGGCATCGACAGCGGCACCGGCGAGACGGTCGGCTGGGAGCTTCCGATTCCCGCGCCGGTCGAAAGCGGCGACTGGCAACTGTGAGACGCCCATTGGGGCGGTACTGATGCGAGACAAGGAGATACATCGATGACGCACCACGCAGATGGCAAGACACTCACACGTCCCAAGTGGCGCCTGCCAGATGATCGTTACTTCGACCCGGCCCCCGCCCAACACCAGGCGGCCCTGGAGCTTTATCAATCAGTGGCGAAGCTGCCACTCATCAGCCCCCACGGCCATGTCGATCCGCGGCTGTTGGCCGACGACAACGCAACGTTCGGCTCGCCTACGGCCTTGTTCCTGATTCCCGATCACTACATCTTTCGCATGCTCTACTCCCAGGGCATTCCGCTTGAAGACCTGGGTATCCCGCGCGTCGACGGCGGGCCAACCGAGCAAGACCACCGCAAAATCTGGCAGATATTCGCGGATCACTTTTACCTGTTCCGAGGCACGCCCACAGGCGCGTGGCTGGCCGACGAGCTGGCCAATGTTTTTGGTACCGAGGAGAAGCTGACGAGCGAGACTGCTCAGGATATCTACGACGACCTTGAAGCCAAGCTCGCCCTGCCAGAGTTCCGCCCGCGTGCTCTCTTCGAGCGATTCAAGCTCGAAGTCCTGTGTACGACCGACGCGGCGACCGATACCCTGCAGTATCACAAGGCGATTCGGGAGTCCGGCTGGTCCGGCGTCGTCCGACCAACGTTTCGGCCTGATGCGGTCGTCAACCTGGATGCCCCGCGCTGGCGGCGGAACATCGACGCGCTCAGCGAGACCAGCGGCGTGACGGTCGACTCCTACGCGCACTTCATCCAGGCGTTGGAGCAGCGCCGCGCCTTCTTCAAGCAGATGGGCGCGACGGCGACCGACCACGCCTCGGTTACTCCGTATACCGCGGAGCTTAGCTCGACCGAAGCGGATGCCATCTTCCAGCGCGCGCTGCGTGGACAGGCGAGCGCGGAGGATGCGCGGCGCTTCACGGCGCATATGCTGATGGAGAATGCCCGCATGAGTGTCGAGGATGGGCTGGTCATGCAGCTTCACCCCGGCTCGGTCCGCGACCACAACGAGAGCATCTACCAGCGCTTTGGCCGCGACATGGGCGCCGATATCCCGCAGGCGACAGAGTATACCCACAATCTGCGGCCGCTCCTGAACAAGTACGGCAACAACTCGCGGCTGCGGCTGATTGTCTTCATGCTGGACGAGTCGGCGGAGTCGCGCGAGCTTGCGCCTCTGGCGGGACACTATCCGGCGATGCGCCTTGGTCCTCCGTGGTGGTTCTTCGACAGTATCAACGGGATGCGGCGCTTCTTCGACAACGTTGTCGAGACGGCTGGGCTGTACAACACTGTGGGCTTTAACGACGACACGCGCGCGTTCGCTTCTATCCCGGCGCGGCACGACCTCTGGCGCCGCGTGGCCTGCAATTGGATTGCCGGGCTCTTTGTCGAAGGCGTCATCGATATGGACGATGCCCGCGAGATGGCGCTGGACATGTCCTACCGCCTGGCGAAACAAGCTTACAGGCTGGATGTAGCCGACCGGTGAAGCCGGGCGCACTCCTTCAACCACTGTGTGACGGCCGGTTGTGGCAGGGCGGGCGGCTGTCAGATGAGCTGGTCAGTGGCGGCGATGTGCACGGCTTCGGTGCGATTGGAAGCGCCGAGCTTGGCGAAGATGCTCTTGAGGTGAAATCGCGCCGTCGACTTGGTGATATGAAGGGCGTAGGCGATTTCGGCATCTGTCTTGCCCTCGGCGACCAGGCGGAGGACTTCTAGTTCGCGCTCCGATAGGTGCTGCGCGGGCGGCTGCTGGTGGTTCGGTGTCGCCTCGGCGAGGGCTTGCGTGACCTCGGGGGAGAACGTGTGGCGCCCCCGCGCCGCGCCGCGCACGGCGGCCAGCTCGACGGTCGAGATTGTCTTGAGCAGGTAGCTCGCAGCGCCCGCGCGAATGGCCTTCTGTGCCAGCCCCACTTCGCAGAACGTCGTCAGCGTGATGAGGTGGATCCGCGGCATCTCGGCGCGGATGTTGGCGATAGCTGTCGGGCCGTCCATGCCGGGCATGACGACGTCGATCAGGACGACATCGGGCTGAAGCTTGCGGCACATTTGTACGGCTCTCTCGCCGCTCTCGGCCTCGCCGATGCATACCATGTCGCGCTGAGCGGTCAGAAAGATCCTAAGGCCATAACGCATCGTCGGGTGGTCGTCGACAACCAGCACCCGAATCGGCGCGGCGGAATCAGCGATCATGATTCTCTTCCGTGTACGCGTCGCAGAAGGCCAGGTACGTGACCAGCGTGGCGGCGGTCAGCAACGGAAGCCGCGCCCAAAATGCCGCCGAGAAGTCATGTCCGAGCCATATGACGGCTGTATCGCTCATGCTGAAAAAGAACACGCCGTAGACCGCGGAGAAAGCAGCAAGCAGCAGATAGTTGCGCTCGCGCAGCCGCAGAAACATCACCAGGCCGTAGGCTGCCATGTATTGAGGCGAGGGCAACGAGGCACTACTTGCCTACACTTCTGAATTATCCGCCTTCCTCCACCATAGTCAACCTCGCACACTGAAATCAACCTGCCGGTCAAGTTCGCTGCCTGGGGCCCGCGGGCCTTCGGCAGCCGTCGTTTGTTCCAACTGGCCGATCTGTTATTTGTGATAGGCATTAGTGATGGTTTAGCCCTGTCTATTGTGGGGGTGCATTCGCGCCCTCGATGCGCTATCGTGACAGCAGAACCGTGTAGCGTCGAGGAACGTCGCCGGAGAAGTCCTCCCTAGCGATACGTCCTTCTCTATATGGAAGGAGAATCACATGCCTCCACTGCCCCCGTGCGAGACGACCGGGCTGATTAACCTGTGCGCACCTGCGCTTGTCATCAACTGGCCGAGCTGGTTCTACATTCAGGTACCCAACGTCATCTGGTTTGGGCTGGTGTTGCTCTTGCTGGTCCTCGGCATCTTCCTGCCCTTCCCGGCCAGGGAGATTGACACGACGGGCTATGACGTGCCGAAGGGAGAGTAGCGATGGGACTCAAGAGCGACTGGCGAAAGCTTGAAGCCGACGTAAGAAAGATGGCGGAGTGCGGCGAAGACGCTATCGTCATCGTCGACGATCCCGCCAAGCTGCCACCCGAGCTGCGGAGCACGCTCGACGGCCGCACGCGGCGCTGGTTTCTGAAGGACTGGCCGCCCCAGCAGCTCCTCCCCGATGCGGAGCCAATCTACGTCAAGAGCTGGCTGTACACGATGGGCGTGGCAACGCTCGCGTCCATGATCATGCTGTTCGTCACCGGCATCATCCTCGCCATCTTCGGCCCCGAGTGGTGGCTCAATACGAGTCTCGGCGCCTTCGTGGATGCCATGCACTACTGGTCTGTGGAACTGTTCTTCCTGTTCATGGCGGTGCACTTCCTCGCCAGCTTCCTGATGGGCGCCTTCCGCGGCAGGCGTTGGGCGACGTGGATGTTGGGCGTCCTTTCGTTCCTGACCGCCGCCGTTACCGCGCTCACCGGCTACGCCTCGCTCCAGGACTGGGAGGGGCAGTGGGTCACCACTCAGGCCAAGGACGCCATCAACTCGACCGGGTTAGGCGCGTTCTTTAACCTGCTCAATCCGGGCCAGATCATCACGATGCACGTGATCCTCTTCCCGGCGATCGTTCTCTTCGTCGTCCTCATTCACCTTCTATTCGTGCGCAAGCATGGCATCACGCCGCCGTACGACGCGCGGGAAGAGCACCTCGCTCCGCTGGAGGCGTCCAAATGAGCTGGAAGCGCGATAAGGAAAACGCGAACCGCCAATGGGTCGGTCCCATTGAGCGCTACGATCTCATCCAGGAAGGCGTCATCGCCGTTGTTGTTGTCGCCGTGCTCGTGGTGGGCCTGTCCGTTCTGTTCGGATCACCCATTGTGCGTGGGGTGAGCTTCCAGAGTTGGGCGAACGCCAATCCCAAGGATTTCGTCAACACGACGTTGACCGAGCTGGCGGGAACTTCGGAAACCGCGACGTACGGGCCGCCGTACAACAATCAGACGGGCCAGCTCCAGTCGCTTGGCCCCATCTCGCCCCAGGCATGGGTCGGCGTTCAGATGCCGGTCAACCCGCCGCAAGACTTCGTCGTCGCCCCGCTGGGCGCAGCGGCGGCGCTGAACCCGGAATTGCAGAAGGCGCTGGGCCAATGGACGGGCGCGACGGCGTCGCAGCAGCAGGCATGGAGCACGGCGGCGCTGTCGTCCACGCTGACGATCAACGGGGCGACCGTGCAGCTCGGCGGCTCGAAGGATAGCGGGCCGATTCCCACGCTGCTGAGTGCGATGCTGAGCCTGGCGCAGAATGGCGGCCTCACCTCGCAGTCCATTGACGCGCCGGGCAAGGCGTACTCAATGAACTACACCAAGTCGCTGCTGTACATGGAAGACGGCAACTACCTGGGCGACATCGCCAACCTGTACAACCTGAACGGCCAGCAGTGGGGCGTCATGGGTGAGATCGGGAACTGGCCCGGCCAGCCCTGGCTCTGGTTCTACACAATGTGGTATAACGTTCCCCTGTGGAGCAATATCGGCACGGACATTCTGGCCGTTGCGACGGTTCTGCCGGTGGTGCTGTTCGTCTTCCTCATTCCGTTCATACCGGGGGTGCGCTCGCTGCCGCGCCTCCTGCGGGTGTATCGTCGCATCTGGAAGCCCTACTATCAGAAGTACGGCAAGTCGACGGAGTAAAGCCTAGCGACGGCCAGCGAGAAGAGAGTCTGTCGCGGCTATAGGGACAGGGAGACGCGCCTCTCCCTGTCCTTCCGCGTCCAATTTTGGAACACGTGTAAGCAAGCGGCGCGTTCTCATCGCGCTATTCCCGACGTCACCCTCAGGAGGACACACATGAAGCTCAAGCAGCCCTTCAGCCCGCGCACGTCCGCCGTCCACTCGCGATTGCGCGGCGCGGCCGTGACCCACGGCGTCTGCCCGTACTGCGCCATTGGCTGCGGACAGTTGATCTACACCAAGGACGGGCAGATTATCAATATCGAGGGCGACCCGCGCAGCCCACTGAGCGAAGGCCATCTCTGCCCTAAGGGCGCGAATACGCTGCAACTCGTGTGCAACCCCCACAGAGTGACGACCGTCAAGTACCGCGCGCCGCACAGCGACCACTGGGAGGAAAAGCCGGTGGCGTGGGCGCTCGACCGCATTGCGCAGCTTATCAAAGAGGCGCGCGACGCGGATTTCGTGGAGAAGGACCCGAACGGGATCATCGTCAACTGCCTCAAGTCGATAGCCGTGCTGGGCGGCTCGGCGCACGACAACGAAGAGGTGTATCTCATCCGCAAGCTGCTCACTGGCGGACTCGGCATCCTCCCCATCGAAAACCAGGCGCGGTTCTGACACTCCGCTTCCGTGCCCGGTCTGGGCACGTCATTCGGTTTCGGGGCATGCACGAACTTCCCGCGCGACCTCGTCAATAGTGACTGCATCCTCATCATGGGCTCCAACATGGCCGAATCGCACCCGGTGGGGTTCCGCTGGCCGGTGCTGGCGCAGAAAAAAGGCGCGACGCTCATCCACGTGGATCCGCGCTACACCCGCACGTCGGCGGCCGCCGACGTGCACGTAGCGATCCGGCCGGGGACGGACCTGGCTTTCCTGGGCGGCATCGTGCGCTACATCATCGAGAACAAGCGCTACTTCGAGGAGTATATCGTCCACTACACTAACGCGGCGACGCTGCTGACACCGGGGTACAGCTACGATCTCGAAACGGGACTGTTCGCCGGCTACAACCCCGCGACACATCGGTACGACTTGCTGCCCCACGCCTGGGAGTATGCGATGGAGGAGGGGGCGGAGGGCGCGCCGTCTCAGCTGAAGACGGCCCCCACGCTCCAGCACCCGCGCTGCGTGTTTCAGGCGCTCAAGCGCCACTTCGAGCGCTACACGCCGGAGGCCGTTGCCAACGTCTGCGGCTGCCGGCCGGAGGATATCGTCAAGGTCGCCGAGCTCCTCTGCCAGAATTCGGGGCGCGAACGAACCAGCGCCATGGCCTACGCCCTGGGATGGACCCAGCACGGGAGCGGCGTCCAGATGATTCGCACGGCGGCCATCATCCAGCTACTGCTGGGCAACATTGGGCGGCCCGGCGGCGGAATCATCGCCCTCCGCGGCCACGCCAATGTGCAAGGCGCTACAGACATCCCAACCCTGTTCAACAATCTGCCCAATTACCTGCCGATGCCCCACGCCTCGCCGGCCCAGGCCACCCTTGCCGACTACCTGGCGAACGGCCACTCCGCAGGCGCGCGGCGCGGTGGCGCGACGGACGGCCTGTGGAAGATGGAGGTGACCCACGGCTCGTGGGCCAGTCTCCCCGCGTATATCATTAGTCTGCTGAAGGCGTGGTATGGCGACGCGGCCACCGCAGAGAACGAATTCGGCTACCAGTGGATTCCCAAGCTCGACGACGACGAGTCCGAAATGAGCTATATGATCAGGATGCATCGCGGCGACATCCAGGGCTTCATGCTCTTTGGGCAGAACCCTGCCGTCAGCAGCCCCAACGCCGGATTGCAGCGCGACGCCATGCGCAATCTCAAGTGGCTCGTGGCGCTCGACCTGTTCGAGACGGAGAGCGCCAGCGTGTGGTACGCCGATCCGGAAGGTCCAGATCCGGCGACCGTGGCGACCGAGGTCTTCCTGCTGCCCGCCGCTGCGAGCACCGAGAAGGATGGCTCGGTGACAAACACCGAGCGGCTGGTGCAGTGGCACGACCGAGTGGTGAGCCCGCCGGGCGACTGCCACTCTGACCTATGGTGGGTCTACCAACTCGGGAAGCGGCTGAAGGCCCTCTATGCCGACTCGACGCTGGAGCGCGACGCGCCGATTCGCAACCTCACCTGGGACTATGGACGCGCTGGGACGTCGGCCTCTCCTGTGTTGGAAGATGAGCCGGAGGCCGAGCGCGTGCTGCGCGAGATCAACGGCTATTACACGGCCACTGGCGAGCATCTCAAGAGCGGCGCCGAGCTGGCCGCGGATGGCTCGACGGCGTGCGGCTCGCGGCTCTACGCCGGCGTCTTCCCCGAGCCGGGGCGCAACCTCGCCCGTCGGCTCGATGGAACCGTGAAAGACGGAATCTTCGCCAACTGGGGCTGGGCATGGCCGGGCAACAGCCGCGTGCTGTATAACCGCGCTTCCGCTGACCCGCAGGGCCGTCCGTGGTCGGAGCGCAAGAAGCTCATCTGGTGGGACGAGGCGCAGGGGAAGTGGGTGGGCCACGACGCGCCCCAGTTCGCTGTGACCAAGCCGCCCGACTACCAGCCAGCAGCCGATGCGCGAGGCGGGGCAGCGCTGCCCGGTCATGCGCCTTTCGCCGTCCACTTCGACGGCCGCGCCTGGCTCTACGTTCCCTTTGGCCTGGCGGATGGCCCGCTGCCCGTTCACTATGAGCCTCTGGAGTCACCCTACCACAATCGGCTCGTTAGCACCCAGTACACGCCGGCCACGATTCACCTCAATGACCCGTTGAACCCGGTGGCTGAGCCGCTGGACCCCGACTATCCGCTTGTCGCGACCACGTACCGAGTCACCGAGCAATACCTGAGCGGCGCGATGACCCGCCACAATAGCTGGTTGGTGGAGCTGCAGCCGTCAATGTTCGTCGAGATCAGCCCCGAGCTTGCGGTGGAACGCGGCGTCAAGAACCTCGACTGGGTCGTCGTCAGCACACCGCGCGATTCCATCGAGGCGCGGGCGCTGGTGACAGAGCGCGTGCCAAAGCTAACCGTCGATGGGCGGCCGGCTTACGTCGTCGGACTGCTGTGGAGCTTCGGGTACAAGGGCGAGGCGGTCGGTGACTCGGCCAATCTGCTGTCGGCGATGGCTCTCGCGCCTACGTCCGACATCCAGGGGACGAAGTCCTTTGCTTGCCAGCTGCGCGCCGGCCGCCTGAACGTGGATCGGCCGCTCAAGCCGACGCCTCTTGTGTCTCTCCCCGCGATCGCGCTACCGATTGCGGACACGGCCTGGGCGGCGCAGCCGGAAGGGAGCATCCAGCATGAAGATTGACGATATCGCGCAAGACCAACTCGACGTCGTGCAGCTTCCGTCGGCTTCCGGCCCTCCTAGCCCTGACGGTCTTCTCGATACGGTCTTGTATGCTTTCCGCCGTGGCGCGGCCCCTGAGGACCAGCCGGCGCTCGGCTTCTTCACCGATACCAGCGTGTGCATCGGCTGCAAGGCGTGCCAGGTAGCGTGCAAGCAATGGAATCTCCTGCCGGCCCTCGATACCGGCCTTTCGGGTCAGAGCTATGACAACACCCTGACCCTGTCGGCGGAAGAGTGGCGCCACGTGAAGTTCATCGAGCTGTTCGAGGAGGCCGGGCTGCCCCCGCCGCCCATCAAACCGGCGGCGGCCATCGACGGTTTCGACATCATGGCGCTGCTGGCCGAGCCGAAGGCAGGCCAGTGGTTGATGATGAGCGACAGCTGCAAGCACTGCGTGGTAGCTCCCTGCCACCTGGCCTGCCCGACCGGCGCCATCGTTCATACCGAGTTTGCCAATGTCTTCATACAGCCAGACATTTGCAACGGCTGCGCCTCGTGCGTGGCGGCGTGTCCCTTTGGCGTCATCACGCGCAGTCAGAGCGATGGCCACTCCTACAAGTGCACGATGTGCTATGACCGCCTACGGGATGGGCTGCAGCCGGCGTGCGCGCGGGCGTGTCCGACCTGGGCCATCAACTTCGGTCCGATCGAGGACATGCGTGCACTGGCGCGCCATCGACTGGAAGCGCTGCACGAGCGCGGCGTGGAACAGGCGACCATCTATGGCGATGCGCCAACAGGGCACTACTCCGCGCTCCATAACTTCTACCTGCTGCTGGCGGAGCCCACGACCTACGGCTTGCCGTCGCCGCCGGTCAACCCGCAGATTCACCTGCGCGGCGACTATCTTCGCGCGGCCGTCGGTGTGATCGCGGCGCTCATAGCCGTGACACTTGTGTTGCTGATGCTGGGAGGGTGAGGTGGTAAGCGCGACTCAATCTCAGACAAGACGATCAACCCGCAAACCCTTAGTGACTGCCTCTCCCTACGCAAGCCAGGTCATTACGAAGGCGCCACCCTGGACCGGGCTGACGGCGTTGGACATCTTTTTCAACAACCTGTCTATTGGTACATTCCTGGCCGCCACCTTTGCGACCGCATTCGCGCCGGGACGGTTCGCGGGGCTGACCCTGGTCGCCTACCCGGTCGCGCTGCTCCTTCTCCTGATAGACCTGACGCTCCTCATTTCCGACCTGGGCGACCCAAAGCGCTTCCACCACATGCTGCGCGTCTTCAAGCTCAGCTCGCCGATGTCCTTCGGCACGTGGTCACTTTCGGCGTACGGGGTGCTTCTGGGCATCGCCACGGTCGCGGCGGTTCTCCACTGGCCCATGTTTGCGGGGCTACAGTCCGTCGGTCCGCTCTGGACGCTGGTCGTGGTGGTCGGCACCGCCGCCGCCCTGCTGGCGGTGATCCCGGCAATCGGCGGCATCCTTTACAAGGGCGTGCTGTTCAGCGTCACGTCACAGCCCAGCTGGAAGGATGCGCGCTGGCTGGGGGCCTACATTGGCAATTCCGCGGTTCTGCTCGGCTGCTCCCTGCTCCTGATCATCGCGGCCGTGATGGGCCGCGATGCTGCGGCTGCGATGCTGCGCGGCGCCATGGTGGCGCTGCTCGTCCTGGATGTGATATTCTTCTGGCTGCTGTTCCGGGGAATTGCGCCCACATTCAAGGCGCGTTATGGCCCCAACCAGACGGTATTCTACTGGCTGACCGTTGTCGCGGCGGGCTGGCTGCTGCCCTTCTTCCTGCTCCTGCAGGGATCGTTTGTGGAGCTGATCCCGCCGCTGTTCATCGCCCTGGCAGCGTTGGCCGTTCGTTATGCGGTCGTGTTTCTCGCTCACGGACGACAAGCGACCTAAACCGTTCGCGTCTAGGGAGGTTGCTGGATGCCGGCGCCGTGGTTGGCGTCACAGCAGAGGCGCGACGTCAACCGGTTGATGGTCGAGAACTACTATTTCGCGCAAAGCGACGTCATTCGCCTTTGGAGGAGCAATGGAGCCGGTTAGCGGTGCGCGCGCCTCTCCTCCAGCCATGCTACCCAGGCGTCCATGCCCTCACCGCTGCGTGATGAGACCACGAACACCGGACACGTGGGGTTGAGCATTGTAACGCCGCGACGGAAGTAGTCTACATCGAACTCGAAGATCGCGGTCAGGTCGGCCTTGTTCAGGACGACAACGTCGGCCGTCGCGTAGATGCCGGGGTACTTGTACGGCTTGTCGTGCCCCTCGGGCACGCTCGCGACAACGGCGGCCAGGTGCGCGCCCAGGGCGAAATTCGCTGTGCAGACAAGGTTGCCCACGTTCTCGACGAAGACCAGGTCGAGGCTGGACAGAGGCAGGTGCGGGATCGCCGAGTGAATCTGCGGCGCGTCGAGGTGGCAGTTGCCGCCGGTATTGATCTGGACGACGGGTATGCCGTGGCTTGCGATGGTCTCGGCGTCGATGGTTGAGGCGAGGTCGCCCTCGATAACCCCGGGGCGCGTCGCGCTCGGTAGCCGCGAGACGGTCGCCAGAATGAGGCTCGTCTTGCCCGCGCCCGGCGAGCCCATCAAGTTGACGGCATAGACGCCGTCCGCGTCGAACCTCTGGCGGTTGTCATCCGCCTGACTATCGTTCGCGCTCAGAATCTCTTGCACCACCGGAATCTTCATCGTCCACCTCGATGCTCTCAACGTAGAACTCGCGCCCACCTGTGATGAGCAACTGCGCGCTGTCGCACACGGGACACGCCGCTGCGAGCGCCGGCCCGACGGTAAATTGGGCGCCGCACGCGAGGCAGTAGCCGTCAGCCGGCACGCGCCGAAAGCGCAGCGCCGCCCCTTCGGCGGGTGAGCCGCGAGCCAGGATATCAAAGTAGAATTGGACCGAGTCGTCGACCATGCTCGCCAGATCGCCGACCACCAGGTCGATAGCAGAGATGCGGCGCGCGCCGGCTCGGTCTGCCGCTTCCAGCGCGACCGCGAGAATGCCTTGCGTCACGGCCAGCTCGTGCATGGATGTCTAGCAGATGCGCGGCAACTGCTCGCCGATCTGCAAGTCCACGACGCGGGTGCCGCCAATCGCCGTGCGAGCGACGACAACCCCAGGATGCTGGTCCGTTACCTGGCCGATGATCGCCGCGCGGGCGCCCAGGGGATGCCACCGCATCGCCTCCAGCACCAGGTCTGCTGCGGGCGGCGGAACGATCGCCACCAGCTTGCCTTCGTTGGCGACGTAGACCGGATCCATACCCAGCATGTCGCACGCCGCTGCGACGGGCGTCGGCACCGGCAGCCTGCGCTCGTCGTAGCGAATGCCGGCCGCCGACGCGCGGGCGATTTCGTTCAACGCCGACGCCAGGCCGCCTCGCGTCAGATCGCGCAGGACGTGAATGTCCGGTGTGACGGACAGCATGGCCCGCACCAGGCCGTTCAAGGGAGCGCAGTCCGACACAATCGGGGAGCCAAACTCCAGGCCCTCGCGCACGCTCATGATGGCGATGCCGTGCGGGCCGAGGTCGCCGCTTACGATGACGACGTCGCCCGGTTGGGCGCGGTTCGGCGACGGCCCGACGCCGTCCGGTACAATGCCGATCCCGCTCGTGTTGATATACACGCCGTCGCCATGCCCCTTATCAACCACTTTCGTGTCGCCGGCCACGATCTGCACTCCCGCGGCTTGGGCGGCGCCTGCCATCGCCTCGACGATCGCGCCCAGCGTGGCGAGGGGCAAGCCTTCCTCCAGGATGAAGCCCGCCGTCAGGTAGCGCGGCTGCGCGCCCATCATAGCCAGGTCATTGACCGTGCCGTTCACCGCCAGCGTCCCAATGTTGCCGCCGGGGAAGAAGAGCGGGCGCACCACAAACGAGTCCGTCGTGTACGCCAGACGGCCATCGCTCAGGCTGACAACAGCCGCATCGCCCAGCGCGTCCAGCGCCGCATTGCGAAACGCCGGGGCGAAGAGATGCTCGACCAGCTCGCCGGACAACCGCCCGCCGCCGCCGTGGCCCATGACGATGCTCGGGTAGCTGCGCAGAGGGACCGGGCAGGTCCAGGTGTCGAAGTCTACCGTGCTGGTCATGGTCGAGCCAGCGGGATATCGGCCGGGATGAACCGGCCATATTGGTAGTACGCCGCGCACGCGCCCTCGCTCGAGACCATCGTCGCGCCCAGGGGCGTGCGCGGCGTGCACTCCTTGCCGAATGCCGGACACTGCGTCGGCTTGAGCAGGCCTTGCAGCACCTCGCCGCTGTGGCAGAGGGGCGACTCTTGCGTGCGGATGTCGCCCACGTTGAAGCGCGTCTCGGCATCGTAGGCGCGGTAGCGCTCGCTCAGCCGCCATCCACTCTGCGGAATAACGCCGATGCCGCGCCACGCCCGATCCGTGACCTCGAACACGTCGGCCAGCATCTTCTGCGCCGGGATATTCCCCTCGCGGCGCACGGCGCGCGGGTAGGCGTTCTCTAGCTCAGCGCGGCCGCTTTCAAGCTGAATCACAGCGCGGCGCACGCCATCCAAAACGTCCAGCGGCTCGAAGCCGGTGACGACAATGGGGACGCGGTAGCGATCGACGAGCGGCTCATACTCCCAATAGCCCATGACGCTGCACACGTGGCCCGCCGCGAGGAAAGCCTGGACGCGGTTCGTGGGCGACTCCATGAGCGCGGAGATGGCTGGCGGTACAAGGACATGGGAGACGAGCATCGAGAAGTTACGCAGGCCGAGCCGGGAGGCCTGATAGACGGCCATGGCGTTGGCCGGGGCCGTCGTCTCGAAGCCGATGCCGAAGAACACGACCTGGCGGTCTGGGTTGGCTTGAGCGAGCTTGACGGCATCCAGGGGCGAGTACACGATGCGAACGTCGCCGCCCTCACCCTTGATGCGGAACAAATCCTTGCCGCTGCCGGGAACGCGCAGCATGTCGCCGAAGGAGCAGAAGACGACGCCGGGCTGCGCGGCAATCGCCAGCGCCTTGTCGATGATTTCTAATGGCGTGACACACACGGGGCAGCCGGGGCCGTGGATGAGCTCGATGTCGGGGGGGAGAAGCTGGTCGATGCCGTTGCGGATGATGGAGTGGGTCTGGCCCCCGCACACTTCCATAATCGCCCACGGTCGGGTGGTAATGGCACGGATCTCCTGGAACAGGCGCTCGGCAAGCTCAGGGTCACGGAACTCGTCGAGGTACTTCATGGCGCACCCCTGGGTTCACCTTCGCTATCTCTCAGTGTGGTCGCCGCCTCGGGGTTTAGCTCCTCCTCGAGCCGCCCAATCTCCTCGAACAGGCGGAGCGACTCCAACGCCGATTCCTCGTCCAGTTGAGTGATGGCAAAACCGACGTGAACAATAGTGTAGTCGCCGACCTGGATGTCCGGCACGTAGGCGAGGCACACTTCCTTTGTAATGCCAGCGAAATCGACCTTACCCATGGTAATGCCGCCGACATCGTAGATCTCTTTCACCTGCCCGGGAATGCCAAGACACATGCGACACCTCTTCCACTCATTCGGCCCACGCGCGAAACTCACAAGCCACCCCTCTGCAATATACTCCAACATCAGATGGCTGTCAAAACCAGCGCCCTCAGCGGTCGCCCCTTCCGGGCACAGATAGCGAGGAAATCGAGACGACGAGGCGCGAGGGGGAGAATAATATAGCCTCCTATCAGAAATGACAGGTCACTACTGTCCGAAGCAAGAGTAGTCCTCGGCCAGTATCGGGAGTATAGTGGTCTTAACGGCCGGCTGTCTGAGTAGGAGCAATTCGGCTACATCGACGAGGCAGACCGGCAAGGAGACGTTCCCCATGCTGGTATCAAGGGAGGTGTTTGCCGCCCAAGGCGAGACGGTCGGCGAATGCCTGGAAAAGCGCGGCATCTCACGCCGTGAGTTCCTCGGCTTTTGTGCGAAGATGGCCGCTGCCTTCGCCGCTCTCCCCGCGGTTGGCCCACTGGTCTCAGCAAGCGAACTGGCGGACAAGCTCGCTGCCGTGTCGACCCGCAAGCCCGTCGCTGTCTGGCTGCAGCTCCAGGAGTGCACCGGCTGCCTGGAAAGCACCCTGCGCTCAGCAGATCCGGGCGTCGGGGCTCTCGTCCTGGATGTGCTGTCGCTGAACTACGTCGAGCTGATCATGGCGGCGGCCGGCACTGCCGCTGACGCTGCCCTGCAAGAGGCCAACGCCGCGCCTCACGTGCTCGTCATCAACGGGTCTATTCCCCTGAAGTACGACGGCGGCGCCTGCACTATTGGCGGCAAGTCCGCGCAGCAGGTTCTGGAAGACGCAGCCAAGAACGCGACGGCGATTCTGGCGGTTGGCGATTGCGCCTGGTACGGTTGCGTGCAGGCCGGGCGGCCCAACCCGACGAGCTGCGTCGGGGTCCAGGATATCATCCGCAACAAGCCCGTCGTCAATGTCACCGGCTGCCCGCCCATCGGCGACATCATCACGGCGACCATCGTCTACTACCTGACGTACGGCACAACGCCGCCCCTGGACGAGCAGAACCGGCCCCTCTTCGCGTACGGCCAGCGCATCCACGATAACTGCCCGAGACGCGCCCACTTTGACGCCGGCCAATTCGTCGAGGTCTTCGACGACGACAACGCTCGCCAGGGCTACTGTCTGTACAAGATGGGCTGCAAAGGCCCTGACACGTACTCTCCGTGCCCCATCATCCAGTGGAACGGTCACACGGCCTTCCCGATCTCAGCCGGCCATCCGTGCCTCGGCTGCACCGAGTATCACTGGGAGGATCGCTTCAGCCCGTTCTACCATCGCTTGCCCGACGTGCCGGGGGTGCCTGTTGAGACCACCGCTAACACGGTGGGTACGGTGCTCGTGGGCGCAACTGTCGCGGTCATCGCTGCCCACAGCATTATCACCTACGCGCGACATCGAGACGAACAGGCGGAGGCGGCCGTCGGCACAACGTCGTTGGAGATCCTGGGCGACGCACCGCCGCCCTCCGAACTGGTCGAGGCGCAGACGGAAGACACGCCCGAAGACCCGCGGGCTGACCTCGACTCAGGGAAGGAGCAGGAGTGAGCCATGGCTACCCAACGCGTTGTGATTGACCCGATTAGCCGAATTGAGGGGCACCTGCGAGTCGAGGTTGAGGCGGCCGATGGCAAGATCGCCGGGGCCTGGACACCCTGCACCCAGTTCCGCGGCATCGAGCTGGTGCTCAAAGGCCGGGACCCGCGCGATGCCTGGGTGTTCGCGCAGCGTATCTGCGGCGTGTGCACGACCATGCACGCCCTCGCCGCCATCTACGCCGTCGAGGATGCGCTCGACTATCCCATCCCGCCCCAGGCGAAAGCGATCCGCAACCTCATCTCCCTGTCCCAGATGATACAGGACCACGTCATCCATTTCTACCACCTGCAAGCCCTGGACTGGGTAAACGTGGTCAATGCTGCTAAGGCCGACCCCGCCAAAGCCGCGGCCCTCGGAGCCCAGATGTCGAACTGGCCGCTCAACGGGGTTGGCGCGATGACGCAGGTGAAGGAGCAGGTGACGAGCCTGCTGAATAGCGGCCAGCTGAGCATATTCACCAACGGCTATTGGAGCCATCCCGGCTATCGCCTGCCGCCGGAGGCAGACCTGCTGGCCCTGGCGCACTACCTCCAGGCTCTCGATTTTCAGCGCGAGATGATCAAGGTCCAAACCATTTTCGGCGGCAAGAATCCCCACCCGAATTTCCTCGTCGGCGGCATGGCGTGCGCCATCAATATGGACAACCAGTGGACCATCAACCAGGTCCGTCTGGACGTAATCAATAAGCTGGTCGACCAGACGCTCGAGTTCGTCGAGCAGGTGTACCTGCCCGATGTGCTCGCCATCGGCGGCTTCTACAAAGACTACACTGCTATCGGCGCGGCCAACCCGAACCTAATGCAGGCCGGTCTGCCTGGCTACGCCGGCCCCGGCGCTCCCAGGGAGAACGCGGGGGTTCTCCTCGACGGCAACTACACCGATGTGCAGCCCTTCGACCCCGGCAAGATCGCCGAATACGTCAACTCCGCCTGGTACTCCTACACCGTCGGCAACGATACCGCGTTGCCGCCCGCCCGGGGTGAGACGGTCCCTGACTACACGGGCCCCACGCCGCCGTTTGAGTGGCTGGCCGACCGCGAGAAGTACTCGTGGACCAAGATTCCCCGCTACGACGGCTACGCCATGCAGCTCGGCCCGAACGCCCGCATGCTCATTGGCTACGCCCAGGGGAATCCGGACATCGTACCCCTGGTGGACGACGCCTTACAGAAACTCGGGGTGCCGGCCAGCGCTCTCAACTCCACGATGGGCCGCACTCTCGCCCGCGCCCTGGAGTCTGTCTACTGCGCCCGGCAGTATCGCATCGTTTTTGACCGCTTCGTTGAGGCCATCAAGGCGGGGCAAACGGCGACCTTCAATTCGGCGAAGTGGGATCCAACCTCGTGGCCCGACACTGCCCAGGGCTTTGGCATGGTCGAAGCGCCGCGGGGTACCCTGGGACATTGGGTCCGCATCGAGAACGGCCAGATCGCCAACTATCAGGCAGTCGTTCCGAGCACGTGGAATAGCTCGGGAACCGATCCCAGTGGCGTTCCAGGGCCATTCGCCTATTCCCTGTCCGAGGGCGGCAACCACCCGCTGGTTGATCCGGCTGCGCCCCTGGAGGTTCTGCGCACCATCCACTCCTTCGATCCGTGCATGTCCTGCGCCGTCCAGGTTACGGATGTGACCGGCGCGCCGATCACGGAAGTGAGGGTCCTATGACAGCCGCGTCTGCCACACCGGGGCGCGTCCAGACGGCGGCGATTTCCCGCCCCCAATCCGTCACGGTCGGCCGGCTCACGCCCATCGAAGGCTCGGAGGACGACCTGATTATGGCGGCAGCGGCGAGCGCGCCCATTGGCTCCAAGGACCCTGCCGATGTTGCCATTCTGCAATTGGCCGCTGCTCTGGGCGATATTCGTCATATTCAGCAAACGGACGTGCGCCGCGTCACGCCGGAGACCAAGTTCAGCGCTGTGACAATCCAGGCGGCAGACTCGCGCGACCGCTATCGGGTCTACCGGGGTGACCTGGATGCCGTCCTGACCGCGACCAAGCCAGGCGTGATCGCGACCGAGCGCGCGCGCTCGGCCGCGCTGGAGGCGCGGACCGAGGGGTACCGGCCGCTGGCGGTGGCGAGGGCGAAGCTGGCTGACGACGGCACGGCGACCGACTGGCGTCTTCTCGGTCTCGTGCCGCTGAAGGCCCACGCCGGAAAGACACCCATCTTCAAGGCGCCGACGGAATGGATCAACATTCCGCTCTGGGACCCGGCCCTGCGTGCCATGCATTGGATTGCTATGGTGTGCATCGTCACGCTCATCGTCACCGGCTACTACATCGCCCGACCCTTTGTCGGCCCCGCCACGCCCGAGCCGCAGCCCTACTTGATGGGCTACGTGCGGCTCATCCACTACACGACCGCCTGGGTGCTGATCGCCACCGCTATCGTGCGCATAGCGGACCTGTTTCTCAGCCCGTACCCGTACGCGCGCTGGCGCTCGCTGATCCCCTTCAAGAACAAGGAGCAATTCCTGGCGACCATCCAGGTGACCAAGGGCTACCTGTTCTTCAACACGCACAACAACCCGACCTGGATTGGCCTCAATCCCCTCCAGGCAGCGACGTACACGGCGGTGTACGGTCTGGCCATCATTATGGTGGTGACCGGCCTCGCCATGTACGGCCTTTACAATCCGACTCTGTGGCCGTTTAGCTGGTTCCAATGGCTCAACCGGTTGCTCGGTGCGGGGATGGTGCGGATGATCCACTACATCGGGATGTGGTTGTTCCTGATTTTCATCCCCGCGCATATCTACCTGGCCGCCCGCTCGGACACGATTGACCGTGGCGGAGCCATCTCGTCAATGATTAACGGCTCCATTTGGGTGCGCAAGAGCGCGCCTTTGCTGGACAAAACGGAATCCACCAATTCATCCAAGCCAAGAGGAGATGTATAATGGCTGCACAGCAAGCTACAGTGAGCGGTGCTCGGTGGTGGCCCAAGGCTCAATCGTGGGAGCGTCTACTGGCGCACTACGTCAAGTACTTCGCCATCTATCTCGTGTTCGCGCAGACTTTCTTCCTTTCCAGCTGGTCCAAGTGGACGAGCGGCGGCGTGCCGGATTACATGGCCAAGCAATTTGCGAGCACCATCCTGGCGCGCTTCCCAGGCATCGGTCCGGCCTACTACTTCCTGGCCCTGATGGAGGGCATCACGTTCATCCTGGTCGTGATCAGCTTCTTCCGGGGCGAGTGGTCGTGGGGTAACGCGAACAAGAAGTGGCTCAAGCTGGCGATTGCCTGGGGCGCTGCCACCTTCGCTTGTCTCGGGTTCGGCCAGAACCTGTCGAACCAATACACCGGGGCGTATGAGTTGTTCGCCTACTTCGGCGCGGCCCTCGTGGCCTGGCTGGTGGTTCGCAGTGACGAAGCGCGCGTTCGCACGGGCGGCGAAGACTAAGCGCTGAGGATGCAGAGATCTCACGATCGATGACCAGGGACAACGAACTTAGTAGCAGAACATTCGAGACGTCTGGCAGCGGGGACTTCGATGCTCCGCCTGCCAGACGCACCGTCGTTCTGGGCCTCGGCAACCCGATTATGGGCGACGACGGCCTCGGGCTGGTGGCGCTGGAGCGGCTTCGCGCCCTGGAATTCGCGCCGCCGGTCACACTGGTAGACGGCGGTACGTGGGGCCTCGCCTTGCTGGGCGATGTCGAAGCGGCCGATTCGCTGCTGTTGCTCGACGCTCTCGAAATCGGCGCTGCGCCGGGGAGTCTCCACATCGTCGCCGGCGACGACATCCCGCGTGTCTTCTCCACCAAGCTCTCGCCCCACCAGGTCGACGTGCGCGAGCTCCTGGCCCTCGCGACGTTGCGCGGAACGCTCCCCCGGCGTATGATTCTGGTTGGGATCCAGGTCGCAGAGGTGGACCTCGGCCTCGAGCTGTCGCCCGCGGTCGCCAGCCAGGTAGACGCCATGGTAGACGCCGCCGTCGCTGTGCTTGCTTCGTGGGGCCACTACGCGACCGAACGCCCTGTTCATTGATAGTGAAGGTTCCGGAGGGCCACGAGGGCGGCTAGATTGACGATGAAAATGCCCGTGGTTCACAGCAATGTGAACACCGACTTGCCGAGCGCTCCCGGCAACCGGGTGCGACGCGCCACACCCCACGAGGTTTGAGCGTGCGCCAGCGGCTGCGGGCCGAGATTCAGGGCGCGGTCCAAGGGGTTGGCTTTCGCCCGTTCGTCTATCGGCTGGCCTCCGACCTCGATCTGACTGGCTGGGTCATCAACGATACCGGCGGTGTCGTCATCGAGGTCGAGGGGAGCGACGCGCAGCTTGCCCAGTTCGCCGAGAGTCTGACCTCCGACAAGCCACCTCGCGCCGTCATCCAGACTGTCGACCTCGTGTGGCTCGATCCCGTTGGCTACGTGGGCTTCGAGATTCGTCACAGCGACGACCAGGGCGCTAAGACAGTTAATATCCTGCCGGATATTGCCACCTGCCCCGAATGCCTGGCAGATATCCAGGATGCGGCGAACCGCCGTTTCCACTACCCCTTCACGAATTGCACCAACTGCGGACCGCGTTTCACGATTATCGAGGCGCTGCCCTACGACCGGCCGAACACGACGATGCGCGTGTTCGAGATGTGTCCAGCATGCGCCGCCGAGTATGCCGACCCGCTCAATCGCCGCTTTCACGCCCAACCGAATGCGTGTCCAAACTGTGGCCCCTGCGTGGCCCTGCTGGTCCCAGAGGACGATGCCGGTCGCTGGGCCAGCGCTTCAAGCGCGGTGGACGCGATCCGCGGTGCTGCGGCTGCCCTCCGTCGCGGCCAGATCGTCGCAGCTAAGGGGCTTGGCGGCTTTCACTTGATGGTAGATGCGCGGAACAGCGACGCCGTCGCGCGTCTGCGCGAGCGTAAGCCACGCCGTGACAAGCCGTTCGCGCTCATGGTGCGCGATCTGCAACAAGCGTACGAGCTATGTGATGTCTCGCCAGAAGCAGAAGCCTTGCTGTCGTCGCCGGAAGCGCCCATTGTCCTGCTGCCCGCCAGGGGCGACACAGCCGTTGCGCCGAACGTCGCGCCGGAGACGGCGATGCTGGGCATCATGCTGCCGTACACGCCGCTGCACCATCTGTTGCTCAGAGAAACCGGGTTCCCCATCGTGGCGACGAGCGGGAATCTGACCGACGAGCCTATCTGCATCGACAACGACGACGCGATCGCCCGGCTCGGCCACATCGCCGACGCTTTCCTTGTCCACGACCGCCCCATCGCGCGCCATGTGGACGACAGCGTCGCGTGGCTGCCAGACGGGGCGCCGCGATTGCTCCGCCGCGCGCGCGGCTACGCGCCCTTGCCGGTGCTGCTGCCGCAGCCTGTGCCTACCGTCCTCGCCGTGGGCGCGCATCTGAAGAACACCGTCGCTCTCAGCATCGGACGCCAGTCGTTTGTCAGCCAGCACATCGGTGACCTGGAGACTCTAGAGGCGTTGAACGCCTTCGAGCGTGTAATCGCCGATTTCCTGCGGCTGTATGAGGTAGAGCCGACTGCCATCGCTCATGATATGCACCCGGATTACATCTCCACCCAGTGGGCGCAGAGAATCACCGCTGAGGGGCCGCGCGCGTTGGGCGTGAAGCGTGTTGCTGTGCAGCACCATCACGCGCACCTGGTGGCCTGCCTTGCTGACGCCGGGATCGAGGGGCCGGCGCTCGGGGTGACGTGGGACGGCGCCGGCTACGGGCCGGATGGCGTGATTTGGGGTGGGGAGTTTTTGCTTGGCGATGCATCCGCCTACAGAAGAGTCGCTCATTTGCGGCCGTTCCGTCTGCCGGGCGGCGATGCCGCCGTGCGACAGCCCCGCCGTGTCGCCCTCGCTTTGCTGTGGGAGACATATGGCGATGTCGCTTTGGAACTTGACCTTAGCCTGGGCTTGAGTCGGACGCCGGCCGAGCATCGCGTGCTGAACGACATGCTGCGGCGCGGGGTCAGCTCGCCGCTGACGACGAGCGCCGGCCGTCTGTTCGACGGCGTGGCGGCGCTGGTTGGGCTACATCGAGAGGTGACATTTGAGGGTCAAGCAGCTATGGCGTTGGAGAACCTCGCGGATCAGTCGGTGCGCGATGCGTATCACATCGACTTCGTGACTCCCGGCGACGACGCGCCTATCATCCTTGACTGGCGGCCTATGATTGAGGCCATCGTAGCCGACGTGCGGACCGGTACGTCGCCGTCTGTGATCGCTGCGCGCTTCCATAACTCTCTGGTAGCCGGAGCCGTTCGCGTCGCGAGCCTGATCGGTGCTCCCCGTGTCGCGCTGACGGGCGGCTGTTTCCAGAATCGGCTGCTCGTCCAGCGTATGGCGCAGGCGCTCGCACATCAGGGCATGACAGTCGTTCAACATCGGCAGGTGCCCCCCAACGATGGCGGGATCAGCCTGGGTCAAGTAGCCATCGCCGCAGCCCAATTAGCACAAGCATCATAAAGATAGGCCGGATGTCGGCTTTATCGGTCTGGGCGGGCCGCGTTTCCAGGTCGCCGATGTCCAGCCGCTCGATCTCGGCGCCAATCGCTGGAGCCGGCACGCCGCGTGACGTATTTGAGCGGCTGTCACGCGCTCGGCACGGCTGATGGGGTGTGCGGTAGGGATAGTGTGTCCGTCATGCTCTGTCCCTTCTCGCGCCAGCCGCGGATAAGCCGGTGGACGTGCGTCGCTCCGATGATCGGCGCGTCACCATAAGGCAGCTCGGCCGGGTAGAAGATGAAGGGACGGTTCTGCGTTCCGCCCAGACCACCGTGGTGGCTTGCCTGGTTCTCGAAGCCGCATAGCTCGCCGGTGGCCGGGTCGTAGTTCGTGTTCACCAAAATGTCGGGGCAGTTGGTGAAGCTGCTCTCGCGCTTCACCTTCGCTGCCGCTCCAGCCCCATACATCGCCAGGGGATCCACGCCTTCGACGGTGCCCACGTCGAGATAGCTGATGCCGTGTTTCCCGATAGCCATCGAACCATTCGCCTCGGACTTAACGAGAACCCAGCCAATGCCGGGGTGTTGGACCAGACCGGGGATCAGATCGGGATAGGCGTCCTGGATCTGTTCGTAGGTCATGCGCTCCGTGGCGTCCCTGAAATTGATCAGCCCGGTGCAGCCCGACCCCACTACCACGACCTTGGTGGCCTTAGCATTCGTCACCGCCTCTTTTGCCTTCTTCGGATCGCGGTCCGGGCCACCCGCGATGATACCATCTACGCGTCACTGACCACATGAGCCTGCCTGATGGAGGCGGATAGAAGCAAATGCACCGCAAATTGCTGTTCAGCCGAGCGCTCAGTGAACCTCATGTGTACTCATCCCTCAGCTCTTTCTGGGCTCGACCATCCGCGCGAAAATGACCACGCTGACTGGGGAATGCGCAGCGCGGCAGACGTTGAATGGTCAGTCGGCTCTATGAAGCCTACTCACTCCAAACCGTGCGTGTGCGTCAAGATATAAATGCTGACAACAAGCGTCCAGGCTGGAATAACGAGTGTCACCCAGCCCGTTCGATCGATAGTCACCAGCAGCACGCCCGCGAGGACATACGTCATGAACGCAATCCAGCGAGGCATGCGCTTCGTGCGTATCCATACCGTGGCCAGGGTGAGCATGAATACCCCGGCCATGCGGATGGCGTAGACGTTCACAAGCGCCAACATCACGTCGCGCCCCATAGTGAAGGCGTCACTATGCCACAGGTTAACATCTACCGACGCGGAGCTCGAAACCATGCCTGCTGCGATGGCAGCCGACACGAAACTGAGACCGAGGAACAGCAGACCACTGCCGAAAAATACAGTAGCGAAAAACTGATCTTCGAGACGCCCCAAGCGGTCGCGCACTACACCAATGAACCATAGAAAGGCAATGCCGGCGAAAGGGACCAATGCCAGTCCGAAAGTGACGGCCCCTGAGTTATTCACAAGCCAGGCGCGGCTCTCAGCAGAATCAGCACGGATAACGACCTCAAGCAGCACAACACTGATTGTGAACAGGGCTGCGAAGATGATGCCGGCGATTGCAGCAGATCGGGGAGTCCTCAGGCCCAACTCGATCGCACCATGTTCCGGATCAGCCATAGCCGTGACCTCCCTAGAGGAAGCTCTCCGCACACTCCAAGCGAGTTACTGGCGGGCCATCGCCACGCGCAGCCGCTCCTCGGGGGTGATCAGGTGGTCAGCGTCATCCACGCCAAGGTCGATCTGCACCCAGTCGATCTTGCCGTTGAATGCGCTTGTGTGCATCGTGTAGTCTTCGGCCACCGGCGATGCGGTGTCCGACCCCACGTCGGTCGTTTCGTCGGCAGAGAAAATCATCGGAACGGTGATGGGAACTCGGCCCTCGCCAACCTGGACCCCGTCGACGTACAGCCCGACATTCCCACCCTTCGCCAGCCCTCCGCCGTCGTACGCGAACTCCATCCGCACCTGATGTGTTCCCGACGGGGTAGGCGTCGTGGCCTGGGTATAGAACCGCTCCAGGCCCAGAAGGTTATAGCAATACTTCAGCTTGCCGGCGTCGAAGTAAAGACACCAGCCACCGAAGGCGCCGCCCTGGGCGATGATGACGCCGCTCGCCGACTGATCGGGAATGACGACCTGCGCGGTAACAGCGTGTGACTTGTTCTTGATATTCAAGACTGTGTTCTCGCTGAGGCGTCCCATGCCCCCAAACAACAGCTGTGACTTGCCGCGGATAAGCACAGGTCGTCCGGCCAGATCGGGGTTGAACCGCTCGATCCGCCGATCGTCCAGCGGCAACACGTTGTACTTCACCGCCTCAATCAGAAACAGGCGCTGGAGCTCCGCGAGCTTCTCCGGCATCACTGCCGCGAGGTCGTGCGCCTGGCTCCAGTCGGTGTTCGTGTCGTACAGCTCCCACACATCCTCGTCGTAGGGATGCAGCGGCTCCACCACCCATGGCGTGCTGTGCCGCGTCACCGCCGTCCAGCCCTTGTGATAGATCCCGCGGTTCACGAACATCTCGAAGTACTGGGTCTCGTGGCGTTCTGCCGCCACGCCGTCGCCGAAGCTGTACTGCATGCTGACGCCGTGCAGAGGCATCTGCTGAACACCGTGCACGAACAGAGGCGCCGGCAGCCCGGCGCACTCCAGAACCGTCGGGGCGATGTCGATGACGTGGTGGAACTGCGAGCGCACCTCGTTCCGGGCCGCGATCCCCTTCGGCCAGTGCACGATCGTCCCGTTGCGCGTCCCGCCCCAATGCGATGCGACCTGCTTGGTCCACTGATACGGCGTGTCCATCGCGTGCGCCCAGCCGACCGCGAAGTGGTTGTACGAGGTCGGACCCCCAAACTCGTCGACGTGCGCAGCCAGGAACTCGGGCGTCTCCAGCGCGGCCATATTGTTGAAGATGAAGCTCTCGTTGAACGTCCCGTTGATCGTTCCCTCGGCGCTGGCGCCGTTGTCGCCGATGATGTAGTAGATCAGCGTGTCGTCGAGGACGTGCAAGTTCTGCAGCGCGTCAACGAGGCGGCCCACGTGGTAGTCGGCATGCTCCAGGAACCCGGCGTAGACTTCCATCTGGCGAGCCAGGATGGGCTTGAGCGTCTCGGGCATCTCGTCCCAGGCCGGGATTTCGTTGGGGCGCGGAGTCAGCTCGCAGTCGGGTGGGATGACGCCGAGGCTCTTCTGTCGGTCGAAGATCACCTCGCGCAGCTTGTCCCAGCCTTCGTCGAACTGCCCCTTGTACTTGTCGGCCCATTCCTTCGGCACATGGTGCGGGGCGTGGGTCGCGCCCGGCGCGAAGTAGACGAAGAAGGGCTTGTCCGGCATCAGAGCCTTCTGCTGGCGAACCCAGTTGATGGCCTTGTCGGTCATGTCCTCCATGAAGTGGTAGCCCTGTTCCGGGGTCCTGGTCACCTCGATGGCGGTGGTGCCCTCGTAGAGAGACGGGTACCACTGGTTGGTTTCGCCGCCGATGAAGCCGTAGAAGTACTCCATGCCACCGCCGCCGGTGGGCCAGGCGTCAAAGGGCCCCATCGGGCTGGTCTGCCAGACGGGTACCTCATGGCACTTGCCGAACTGCGCGGTGCTGTAGCCGTTGAGCTTGAGCACCTCGGCGAGTGGGGCGGCGGTATTGGGGCGAATCGAGTTGTAGCCGGGCGCGGATGTGGCGACCTCGGTGACGCCGCCCATGCCGACTGAGTGATGGTTGCGCCCGGTCAGAAGGGCGGCGCGGGTGGGGGCGCAGAGCGCGGTGGTGTGAAAGCGATTGTATTTGAGGCCGTGTGCGGCGAGGCGTTCGGCGGTCGGGGTGGCGCATGGCCCGCCGAATGCGCTGGAGGCCGCGAAGCCGACGTCGTCGAGCAGAATGATGAGCACGTTTGGCGCGCCTGTGGGCGGCCGCAGGGGCTCGATGGCCGGAAACCTCAGATCCGGATCCTTGGCGTCGTAGGTGACGAGACCCAGGTAGGGTCGGTCAGGAATGGGAAGGTGGGCGCGCTGGCGCCCGTCAACGTGATTTGTCATTAGTGCTCCTATCTTTGCCTGCAAAACTAATGGCAGCCGTGTATCGCTAGTGGCGAGCAAATTCTTTGTGCCGCGTGGGACATCACTGGTGCTGGCAATGTGAGCTAGGATGTATTGTCATCCTGAAGCTCGATCATGATAATGGCGTACCCCAGGGTGTACAGCGTCGCCATGACGCCCTGCAGAGCCGCCTGATCTGCACATCGGCCGTGTAGGGTGGTGACGCTATTATCGCCTACACCCTCTAGGCTTTCGAGGGCCAGGTCGCCCAACCAGTCTTCCCAGTCGTGGGGCAGCCTGCCCTGCACCTTTATCCGGTAGGTTGCTGGCGTGGTCAACCCTAGATGGCGGGATTCCCCGCGTCGCATGGCGTCTGTCTTTCCGGCGCAGCAATAGCGGCGCCTGTGCCGGCCAGCCCACAGTCTCTGGGCAAATACCACGCTCACTAAGCGCTGTCGACCGGCGAGCCAAGAATTGGACACATAGATACTACTAGAGAACGAGGGCAGTGCGTACCAACTAAGGACGTAAAAAAGGTGTAGCGGGGTTTAGGCTCAATCGAGCAAGCCAAGCCACACCGCGAGCGAAGCCATCGTCGGCCGGCAGATCGGCCAGGGCGAATTGGAAGAGGGCGCGCGCGGCATCGGCCTGGCCCGCGAAGTACAGCATTTCGGCCCGGAGCGTGGCGATTTCGGCCCGAAGAATCTTGCCCCCGGCATCAGCAGATGATGGCGTCTGACTCTCCAACAACGCGGCTGCGTCGGCGAGAATGGGTTGGATTGCGCCAAAGTTGAGCGCAAAATGAAAGCCCCATGCCTGAGCGATAAGCAAAGCAGGTCGCCGTTGAACAAGGGCGGCCGGCAACAGCGAGAGCCAGCGCTTGAGGTCTTGCCACTGGTCAGAATTCAAGACTCTGCGGCGATTGCGCTCTACAATATCGGCGGCCAGGTCTTCCTCGCCCGCTGCGAGAGCATGCCCGATGGCTTGGTCAACATCCCCGTACCTATCCCACCAGATGGCGGCGCGGCGATGAAGGGCTGCAATATCGTCCGTGTTTGCGACGTGGCGCAATCGTCGCCTCAGCCAGTCGCGGAACAGATGATGGTAGCGGAACCAGTCGTGGGTATGATCGAGAGCGGCGATGAAGAGGTTGGCGTTCTCTAGACGCATCAGCATGTCCCGCGCATTGGGCTTCGCGTCGGACGGTTGTGACACGTTCTCAAGGATGGCATCGCACAAGTCTGCTGAGAAAGAGTCGAGGATCGAGGTGCGAAGGATGAAGTCCTGAACGTCGGTTGGGAGTCGCTGAAAGACTTCGCCGTCCAGGTACGCGATCACGCTGCGGGAGGTGCTGGCACTGATCTTAGTTAACGCCAGGTCAACGTCTGTGGCTTCCTGTAACCATAGATTTGTGAGCCACAGGCCGGCCACCCAGCCTTCTGTCTGGTCGAGTAACATCTTGACCGACTCATCCGATAGCCTTCTCCCGAGCCACTGCTCCAGGGCCGATGCCGCCTCATCTTGGCGGAAGCGCAAGTCCGCCGCGCGCAGCGAGACCACGTGACCTTGCGCTGCCAGCCGGTGCAGGGCGAGAGGCGGATCAGAGCGCGTCGCCACGACGAGGTGCAGACTAGGAAGCGTTTGACGCAGCACCTCATCCAGGACCCGGTGGACATCCGCATCGTGGATGAGGTGATAATCGTCAATGACCAGGACAAACGGCTGCGTGATGTGCGCTAGTTCATTGATGAGGCTGACCGTGAGGTAGTCAAGCGGCGCGAGAAGTGGTGCTTGCAGCAGACGTTCAGTCCACTCACATGCGTTCGGGAACAGAGTATGGACGGCCGCGACGAAGCAGCTCGGGAACATTCTCAGGCTATCATCGCGCTCATCCAGGGAGAGCCAGGCCGCGGGCAATGCTATTGTGCTGAGCCACTGCGAGACGAGGGTGGTCTTTCCATAGCCTGCAGGCGCTGAGACCAGGGTAAGGCGGCGCTCCAGTGCCAGATCGAGCCGCCGGAGGAGAGCCGGGCGAGTGACGGCGTGTCGTGACGGGGGAGGTTGGTGTAGCTGCGCCCGCAAGACCCCGATAGGGTGGTCGCCTTGTTCCATGATGAATCCCTCGGTCATGTTGCAGTGCCACCCGTGTGCTTGAGCCAGAGGCAGGCCATTCGCAGGAACGGCCGCGTGCGCACTCGCTACTGCGTCAAACGCCCATATCCTTATGCTCCTAGTGGAGATGAGGCTTCCAATGGTATTCAGGACAGGGGGACTGTCAAGCCGCGCGTATCTGGACAGCGATGATTAGTGGTACGATCCTGGCGTTCGTCCATTGGTGTTAGAGCCGCGCGCGAGCTGCGGCAGGAACAGATGATACTGGATGGCCGGAAAGGGCGTTGGTGTGGCACTCGGACTTGGCGTCTGCGTGGGCGATGGTGTGAAAGATGGAGTGGTCGTGCTCGTCGGCGTCGCAGCGGACACCCCGGGCCAGAAGCCACCGAGCAAGGTGTAACCGCCACCACTGAGCGCGCCTCCCTCGGGCTGTCCCAGGGTCCCGCTCAGATTATAGACACCGCCACTGCTCTTGCCACCACCAGCGTCGATGGTCCACCAGGTCAGGTCGTAGCCGGGGTCACCCTGGGCCAGCGAAGGCAGCGGGGCCGGCCACGCCAGTAGGAGCACAACAAAGCAGACTAGGCCAACCACCGCGCCGAGCGCACCGAGAACCGGCAGGCGTGGTCCGTCCCCCCGGTTCATCGCGCGCCTCCCTGCTGCGGTACTGTGGCCGGCTTGCTAGAGGAGGCAGTTGTGGAGCGGCTGCCGTCCCGCTCGAGCGCCGCGATACGCGCTTCCAGGGTCGCGATGCGCTCGTCCTGTGCGGCTTTCAACGCAGCGTTCTCGTGGTGCAGCTCTTTGACGGCCTCGATCAGCACGCCGGTCAGTCTGCCGTAATCCACGGCTCGATATTCCTCCGGGCCCCACCGCGTGACCAGCTCAGGGAACACCGCTTCCACTTCCTGCGCAATCACGCCAATCTCGCGGTGACCGGTCGAGCGGCCCATCGCCACATACTTATCGTTCCAGTCGAAGGACACCCCGCGCACTCGCTCGAGCTTGGGGAGGACGTCGGAGAGCTCCACAACGTTCATTTTGAGCCGCTGATCCGAGGAGGTGGGGAAGCTGGAGGCGTGGGCCGGGCCGGCCACATCTAGCTTGTAGGCCGGGCTATTAGTTCCGATGCCCACGCCGCCCGACGCGCGGATCAGGAACTGGTTGGGCTGCGTGGAAACAAAATCCGCCGCGGTCGAGTCAGCCCAGACGAAGGTGCCATCCTGAACGGCGTGGGCGCTCCGTCCGGCGGCAAAGCTGTAGTACCCCTGTGCTCGATTATAAACGCCCCCGGGGATCGCGGAATAGAAACCGCTGGCAATGTTGGCGTCGCCCCCGCCGACTGCGGCGCCAACGCCACTCGCGGTGTTGCCGGCCCCCCCGCTTACGGTCGCAAAACCGTCGCTAGCGATGTTGCTTGTACCCCCGCCCACGGTGGCGAATTCGGCCGCAGTGTTACTCGTGCCCCCACCAATGGTGCCAAAATCCGCGGTCACCTGGTTGAGGCACGGGCCTCGCTCGTCGACACCACAGCTGAGGCTAGTGCCGCCGCCCGCGATCGTTGCTCCCACGACCCCTGTGCCTACGCGGTTGGCGCTGTGGCCGCCAATCAGGTTGGGACTGAGGCCAAACTCGCCATCGGTGGCCGGGACGATTCGCAGCGCCGCCGTGTCGCTCACCCGTACCGTAAAGGTGACAGGGTCGGTGGTGCCGATATAGTTCGTACGGGCGTTGGTGCCGGCGTTACCCGAAAGGTTCCAGGCATCGGCGCTGTGCAGGGCATACGGGGCTGCGGTCACCGGCTGGCGGGGGCTGAGGGTGGTGTAGGCGCCGGTGCTGCTCCCGTCGCGTACCGCGACCTCGAGCCAGCGTGCTGTGCCGTCAAAGACTTGCCCGAAGTCGAGCTGCACGGTGAACAAACCGTTGGTGATGGGGACATTCTCCCGCACCACGGTTGACCCTACCTGGGAGCCGCCCACGTCGCGATTGTAGAGGCTGAATCGAACGTCACGCGCTCCATTGGCCGGCACGCCGGCCTCGGTGAGGCGACCCTGATACGTGATGGCGGTGTCCAGACGCGCCTCGGTGGACTGCACCGTTTCTGGCTGGGGTCCTTGTGCGCTAGCGATACCGGCCGCAACAAGCAGGGCCAGAACCAACAAACTGGCAAAGAACGGTTTCGTCTTCATTCTTCCTACCCTATGGACTGACAAGCGACTCCGGCGCAAGATAGACATGGCGTTGCTCCCTTATAGCTTCTTCCAACGAGCGAGGGGACCGCTCCAGCAAGTCCCCTCGCATGTCCATGGCTGTGAACATCGGCTATTGTGTTCGCCAAAGGCTAGGGCTGGCGCTTGTAGAAGAAGTACTCTGCCTTGTACGGCACGCGCACCTCCTCAGTCGGGTAATAGCCGGGCCGATTGGGCGCCTGACCGCCCACCGTGTTCACCCGCTGGACGAACGTCACTCCGTCGAACATCCCACGCCCCTCGCTGGACACGGCTCCGAGCAACAGCCAGGGAATGGCGTCGGTGTCAGCGGTACAGCTTTCGAGTGCCGTGCCGACCACTTTGCTACCGCTGACACTCATCCAGGTGGGACCAGCATAGTGGATACCCACGGCGCTGTTGGCCGTGGCGTCGGCGGACAGGACCGCCTCCGGCGCGACGAAGTTCCAACGCCCGTCGAGCCAGCGGTAGACCTGCACGCCTTCGGCATACGCATGGAAAACGCCTCTGTTTCCTGCTGGCACCTGGACGTTCTGGCAAGTGCCTAGCGCCGGGGGCACGTCGTCGTTGGTGGGGGCCGCTCCGACTGGGGCGACGAGCGCGAGCAGGCAGAGGGCCGCGACCGCAAGAGCGACGGCGGCGAGGCGCAATCGGAACCTATTCACTATTCGTGCGATTGTCAACGCCTTGCCCGAAACCATGCCCAGTGTCGTGCGCATCATACTCTCCTTTGTGTGCTCAGTTTGAGCGCTTCGGTCCAGTTCGAACGTCGTAACTGCTTCCCTCTGCTGTCTTTCCATGATCTTCCTCCAGTGCAGCTTCACATACGCTTTGGCGAGACCGCTACGATGCGGCAGGCGTTAGGCTTCGGTTGCTACTCAGCGGCACGCCTCTCATTGTTCCCATTGAACCATAGCAACGGGGCACAAAGAAGTCGGTTTCCTGTACAATAAGCGGTACCATTTCCTGTATGAGAGTCGGCCGTGCCATGCGTGCTCTACTCACGGCGTACCCACCAGGTGAAATACACCTTGTCCAACGCGTCGGAGACGATGGCCCTGGAGAGGTTGGCGCGCTTGGCCTCGACGCACTGATGTATCGAGACCGAGATCCAGATAGAGAAGGGGCAGATTGGCCTCGATGAATGCAAGGTGTGTTCTTGGCGTGGGATGAGCTGGAGGCGGGGCAAGAAGAAGGGCGAGCTTCGTGATGTGCGCGTTGCACTCAAGAAGCTCGCCCTCGATCCCCGGTTTGAGGCATTCGTCCTCCAAACAGGGATTGATCTAGCCGACGTCCTCAAGAAAGCCGAAGGCTATGAGAATCTCTCCTCGGCGAAGGGTTCCCCGTGGTGCTGCAATAGGAATAGTTCCGGGCTGCTGGTGTTCATCGAAACCCTCGGCGTGTTCCTCCAGAATGTCGCCGCGTAGCTGTAATCCCTCCCATACATTCTCTACATAACGCTCACTAGGACGATCTAGACTGTCTGAGACTGGGTGTTGGACAAGACCCGTTGATACTATACCTCCCGTCGTTCACTGTTCGGTCACTTTTCACGCCCTTTCCAAGCAATTTTGAGGCGTGCGAGCCAATTAGCGAGCATTCTCAACCTCCTATTTCGGCGCGAGTCCGATGCGGTAGATGGCTTGCCCTCCTTAGTGACCGTTCATCAGGAATGTGGCCGCGAAACAGGAGAATGCAGGTGATATGCCAGCGCATCGCAACCCGATCACCCTCGGCAATCAGATCCAGGAATGCGATCTGCATGTCGCTCACACCTACATTTTCAGAGGCGAGATTTCAAGGGGAAGGCGGGCGAAGACGCGGCCGCATCACACCGTGATGCGGCCGCGTCCCCGGGCAGGACAACGGCTAGTTGAGGCGGAAGAGCGACGGGATCGTCTGCCCGATGCTCAGCTTGACGTACAGGGCGTAGCAGCCCTTCGTCGTTGGCAGCTTCCAGTTGAACACCCACAGCTTCTGGAGCGCATCGTACTTCGGATTCGTGCCGGCCACGAAGCCGCCGGCGGCCGGGTACGTGTCGCTGTAGTCCGGTACGGCCGCGCCGCACGTCATGGGTGTGTAGCGCGCCCCGACGATGGATAGGGATGTGACTGCCGCGCCTGAACCGTTCGCCATGCCCCACTTGACCGGCGTGGACGGCGTGCCGGAGCCGGGCAGGACCAGGTTGTTCACGCCCGGCGGCGCGACGTTCGGCGAGACGAAGGTGGGCCGGTAGCCGACCTTGATGATGGTCGCGACGGGCTTCTCCTTGTTGTTCGCCTGGTCGCGGCTGGCAACATACAGCGTGTGGCTCCCGACAGCGCTGATGTCCGCGCCGGCGCCGCTGTAGGCGCAGCCGGCCTGTATCGCGTCGAACGAGGCGGGCGCGCTGGCGGGGTCCAGGATGCAGCGCGTCTCAACCACGCCGGTGCCGGGCGGGCCGTCCGTCGCCGTCACCGTCGCGTGCACCGTGAACGGGTACCACCCGTTGGTGCCACTCGGCAGCCCGGGCGTCACGCCGACGCCGGATACCGGCGGGGCGTTGTCCACGAAGATCGTCACCGTCGCCACGTTCGAGTCACTCTCGCCATCGCTGGCCTTGAAGGTGAAACTGTCCGAACCCCCGTAGCGCGTGTCAGGCACGTAGGTCAGGTTTGGCGCGACGCCGGTCAACACACCGTGGGCCGGCGTGCGCACGACCTGGTACGTCAACGGGTCGCTGTCTGTGGCCGTGAGCGTGAGGGCGGTCGGCTGGTTGGGGATGACGGCGATGTTCTGGTTTTGCGCGACAGGCGCGACGTTGACCACCGTCCACGTGAGCTTCGCCGGCGCGCCCACATTGGATGAAGCGTCCCGGGCGCGCACCTGGAAAGTGTGCGGGCCGGAGACGAGCCTGGTGTATCCCTGGGGGCTGGCGCACGGCGCGAAGGCGGCCCAGTCGAGGGAGCACTCGAAGCTCTTGGCCGTGGTGTCGCCGCTGAAGGTGAAGGTCGCGTCGCGGCTCTGGCTCGGGTTGGACGGACAGGCGGTGATGTTGACATCCGGCTGCCCCGCCGTCACGTTCCAGCTGAAGCTGGCCGGCGACAGGTCCACGTAACCGGCCGAGTCGACGGCGCGGACGCTGAACGTGTGGGCGCCTTTGCTCAGGCCGCCATAGGTTAGCGGGCTGACGCAGCGGACGAACCTGTCGTCGTCGAGCTTGCACTCGAACCCACCTACGCTGCGCCCCCCCGGCGTCCCGACGAACTTGAACGTGGCAGTGTTAACGCTGCTCGGGTTAGGCGGGCTGCCGGTGATCTGCGTATCCGGCGCGTCCGAAACCGACAGGTTCGTCGAGACGACCGCGTTGACCGTCGTGGACTGGCCGGAGAAGTCAATGGCGCGAACGGTGACGGGGATCGTCCGACCTTCCGGGTCGGTGACGGGCAGGGCGATCTGCCACGTCCCGCCGCCGAAGTTGGCGTCGGTGAAGGCGCTGCTGTCCACCCGCACCTGCACCGCTGCGAGGCCGACGGTATCGTTGGCCGTGCCGTGGAAGCGTAGGATGCCGCTGCCCGGCACGTAGGTGGCGTCCACGCCCAGCGTCGTCGTGTCAATAGTCGCCGTCGGCGGTTGCTTGTCCAGGATGAACGTCTTCGGCGTGAGGTCCGTCTGGGTTCCGCCCGTCCAATCGGTCGCACGCGCCGTCAGGGTGTGCTGGCCTTCGCTCGCCACGGTCACCGTGACGGTCTGCTGGGTCAGCGTGACGTTGTCGGCCTGGGCGAACGAGACCGTCGCCACGTCGGTGTTGTCGAGGGCCACGATGATCTGCTTCAGCGGCTGGCTGGACTGGGCCGCCACGGAGACGTTCACCGCGCCGGTCGAGGCGACGTAACTCCCATCGGTGGGCGACACCACCACCGCCGTCGGCGGGCCGGCTGGCGCCGCCGACGGCGCTGCCGCCTCGACCTCCGCGCTGCCCGCCACGGCAGCGTCGGACGTCTTGACTGCGGCTTGGCCGTCACTCTGAGCCGTCTCCACCGTCGCCGGCTCGGCTGCGGCCGCATCCACACTCTCCGCCGCCGACTTGCCCTGGGACGGGAGCGCCTCCGTCGGCTCCGACGTGAACACCGGCACCTCGGACGAGATCGCCAGGCCCGTGTCAGCCTTAGCGGCTGGCGCGGAAGCCGGCCCCGCCTTCTCCTCCACCAGCGACAGGGGCGCGGCGCCCGTGACCTGGATGGCCGTCGTGCCGGGCGTGCTCACCGTTGTGCAGTGGCCGTAGATGTCGCATGCGCTGGCGGTGGCGGCCGGCGTCTGGGTCGGCACCCACAGGGTATAGGTGTTCGCCAGCCCGTTCAGCGCGGTCCAGTCGGGGAACAACGCCTGCAAGCCCGGGTTGTTCTCGAACGAGCGCGTGGGCGGCCGCAGGGCGTTGCCCGGGCACTTGAAGCTCGATACGTCCAGATATCGGTCCACGGCCGCGCACGTGAACTTCACCTCGTAATACGTCACATTCGCGCCACGGCTGACGTAGGAGGCGCCTGTAGGCGTCGCTGTCATCACCACGCGGGGCGCCTGGGTATCAATGATGCCGCGCCAGGCGTTGGCGTTGCGGCGGACGTTGCCCAGCCTGTCGGTTCCCCGCAGGTCTATCTGATACTGCCCTTCCAGCGTGGCCGGGATGCCGTAGCTCCAGCCGCTGTTGACCGCGCCCGGTTGTGTCAGGGTCGTCGGGTACCACGTCGGGTTGCTGTTCTGCCGCTGCGTTTCGGCCTGCTCGACCGGCACGAAGCCGATCTCCAGCGTCTGCACGCCGGCGCCGCCAGTGTCCGTGACGACGCCCGTGACGGTCAGCGTGTCCTTGATGGTTGTGCGCGTCGCGTCCGCCAGGTTGAAGGCGGCTTCCGGCCCGTCGCTGTCCACGAGCAGCGTCCCGCTCGCGGCGGTGTCCGATGTCTGGTTGCCCACCTTGTCCGCCGCGCGCACGGACACGCTGTAGGGGCCGGTCGCGTCCTGCACGCCGGCCAGGAGGGCATACGTGATCGTCCACGTATTGCCGCTGACGCTGGCCGTCTGCCAGCCGGCGCCCAGGGCATTGTTGTCCGTTCCCTGCAGGCGCACCCCGACCGACTGCACGCCGCTGCCGGGCTTCGTTCCGCTCGCCGGGTCGCTCACCGTACCGCTCATCTGGACGGTCCATGCGCCATTCCCGTTTCTCGCGGGCTGGACGGGCGCGGCGGGCGTGTTGAGCGTGACCTGCGGCGGCGTGCTGTCGCCGATGATGGTGATACCAGGGCCTGGCGTTTCGACGTTACCGACGTTATCGGTCGCCCGCGTCTGAATGGTATACGGGCCGTCGGTGACCTGGAGCGGGTAGGTCCAGGTTGCGGCGCCGGCCGCGGTCTGCCACGACCCGCCGTTGACGATGACATCCACGCGGTTCACGCCGGAGGTCGCGTCGCTGGCCGTACCGCCGATGATGAGCGTCCGTGGGCTGGCGTTGGGTCCGCCCTGGACGTACTGGTTGTTCGCCTGGGAGGTCACAGCGGACGTGGGCGCGTCGGCGTCCACCGTTAGCTTGAGGTTGCTGCCGGCGGTGAGCTTGCCGCCGCGGGTATCCGACTGGCTGAGGCGGAGCTTGGTCCACAAAACGCTGCTAGTGTCGAATTGCGCTCGCAGGGCGACGCAGTACGACTGGAGGCTGTTGCTGTACATCGCCCCCACCGTGTCGGCGCCCAGGACTACGTTGTAGAGCAGGAGGTTGTCCAACGCGCCGCGGAGGAAGCGGGCATTGCTGCGGTCGCCGCCGACGCGCAGGTCCGTCATCGCATTCAGGGTCGTCGTACTGAGCGTGCCGCTGGCGTCGGGGGTTGTATTCCCATCGAGATACAGGGCGATAGCGCCGCTGGCTTGCTGGCGCGCCAGCACCACGAGATGCCACTGGCCGTCGTCTATGGCAGTCGCGCCGGTGACGGTTGCGCCTGTGCCGATCTGGAAGGTCGGCTTGCCGTTGCTCAGGCGCAACGCGAAGCCGTTCGCCTGTTCTGCGCCGCCGTCCACCAGCATGGCGTTGTTGGCGGCGCCTGCGTCGGCCTTCACCCACACAGCGATGCTGAAGTCGTTCGGCAAAGTCGTATAGACGGTGAGGAGGTCGTTGCTGCCGTCGAACGCGGCGGCGTAGTCGGACGCGGGCGAGCCGACCGCGAAGCCGTTGTTGTCGACCGCGCCGGCGACGCCGGCCGCCGGACAACCCGACCCGGAGCACGTCGCGTTGTTGTTGTTGCCTGAGCTATCGGCGAAGGAAGTCGCGCCGGGCGCCTCCTCAAACCGCAGCTCCACCGCTGGGACCGAGGCGGGCGCCGGGCACGCCAGGGCGCCGGACGCGAGATTGGCGTTGTAGCCGTAATACTGGGACTGGACCTTGGGGAAGCTCATCGCCGTCGCCGGAACGGTCAAGGGCGTGAGGTCGTCGGCCTTCAACACATCAATCTGGAGATTTGACGTGTCCCAGGCAGGACTCGGATTCTGGATCACGCTATAGTCCACGAAAGAGCCGACCATCCAGCCCCGCGTCACGGGGTTGTAGACTACCTTGACCTGGGACAGGGGCCGGGCCACCTCGCGAGTGGCCGACGGGCTGAGGCTGCCGAGGCTAGAATACAGGTTGGTCTGGCCGTAGGGCGATTGGATGTTGCCGGTGTTCGTGAGATACCCCAGGAGCCAGCGGCCGCTGTTGGGGTCATAGGCCAGGCTGGGCGTCGGGTCTCTGTACTGCGTCGAAGTGGTGCCGGTAATCGGCGCCGCATCGGTGGCCACCACCTGGTTACGCAGGCCGGTGTTGCCGCCTGTGCGGGTGAAATCCGACAGGGAGATGTTGTTGGGGCTGAGCGCATCATGCATCGCCACCCGATAGCGGTCCCCCACCCAGGCAACGCCCGACCTCAGGCTGCCAAGGGAGTCTGTGTCCGTGAAAGCCTGCTGCACCTGCACCACCGCGTTGGCGTTGCTGCCCGTGGTGTTGCCCGCGTTGTCGAAGGCGCGCGTCGCCAGGTAGCGCGTGCCGACCGTGCCGTCGGCGGCGACCGAGTTCGTCTCGTAAGCGACCAGGAAGCCGTCGCCGTCGCTGGCGACAGTCGGGCGCCGGCTCTCCAGCGAGCCGGTCGTCGTCGCCCCGCTGGGGCGCGGGAAGGCGAGGGTCTTCTGGACGACGCCGTTCGAGTTGACCAGGGCGCCGCCGATCAGGTTGTGGTCCTTGACGCCGACCGTCACGTCCAGCTCGATCTTGCTCTGGGACTCAGGGTCCGAGCGGACCGTGCCGTCGAAGACCCACACGCCAGATTGGCTATCCGGCTTGACCCCGCGCGCGTCAATGTACTGTTGATTGGCCGCGCTGAAGTCGGCCAGATTGTCGTTCTCATAGATGTAGAGGCTGGTGTTACCGCAGAAGTTGACGGTGACGGGGAAGCCGCCGGCGTTCGGCCCGGCTTGCTGCCCCGACGTCATGTCCATGAGGCTCTGGTTCGGGCTGTTCCACACGATATAGCTGTACCCGTTGCCGGACGGCGGCCAGCTAGTGCCGCTCGGGACGGCATAGATGACCGGCTCGATGCCACTGGTGCCATGATCGGAACCGGCCACGTCCACCTTGAGCGAGTTGATGGTGAGCGTGTTGCAGTTGTCGAACTCGTCCCACACCGCCAGGCCCGTGCCCCGGTTGTTGAAGGCAATCTGAGGGGCGTTCGTGTTGCGCAGGGTGGGGGCCGCGTCGGTCGGGCTGGTCGCCAGGGGGTTCGCCGCCCCACTCGGCACGGCGTAGACCTGGTCGAGGCCCTGCTGGCGGTAGTAGTACGGCGTGATGAGCGCCGACAGTAGGAAACTGTCCTGGCGATCCACCCGCGAGGCGGACGCGCCGGTGAACCAGGCCTTGAGCGGGTTCGCAAAGCCGCTGAGGGGTGTCTCGTTCTGGGGTCTGGCGAAGCTCCAGGTGGGCGTTCCCGTCGGCGCCAGGCGCGCCCGCACCGAGCTGGTGATAGTGTCGGTCTCGGTAGCGGCTCCAGCGCTGACGGTGAGGGTGGTCTGCTGGGTGACGGTCTGCGCCGTGCTGAAGTTGACAGGGTCAAAGGCCAGCCCGACCGGCGGCTGCGCGCCACCCAGGGCGGCGGGCGCGACAACGTCGAGGACGCTGGGCGCGATGGCGGCGCTCGACACCACGGTCGTGGTATAGACCAGGCTCTGGCCCGGCCTCACGAAGCGGTCCACGTCGTTGACGTCGGTGGAGACTTTGACCGGCGGCACGTTGGCGACGAGGGGGTTGTAGGGGACGCCGTTGCTGTCCGCCTGGCTGCGAAGCTGGTACTCGGCCAGGTCGCTGATGCCGTCACCGTCGGTGTCCGGCGAGAGTGGGTTGGGGGAGACGTGGACGGTCAGGGCCGTGGCGCCGCCGATGTTGACGTCCCAGCCGCCGGCCCAGATGGGCTTGCCGTTCGCGTCCAGCTTCGGCTTGCATGTCGCGGTGTCGTAGACCTGGTGCCAGACTTCCTGGCCGTCGGGGATGCCGTCGTTGTCGGTGTCGGCGTTGGCCGGGTCGGTACCGAGCATGGCTTCCTGGTAGTCGGTCAGGCCGTCGCCGTCGGTATCACACGACGTGGGCGAGTAGCCGACCCCACTTGCCCGCTGCTGAAGCTCCCAGGCGTCGGAGAGGCCGTCGCCGTCGGCGTCCCAGGTCGTGTCGTCCGGGTCGAGGCCGCCGTGGGAGACAGACAGCAGACCGTCGCCGTCGGCGTCGGGGAGGGACTTGAAGGCGGGGTCCCAGCCCTGGGCCAGGCCACCATCACCCCGGCTGCTCATCGTCATGAAGTCGTTCAGCGTCGCCGGGAAGATGTCGAACTTGAGGCTGTCCATCAGCGTGGAGCTGTTGCCGGTGAACGTGCGCACGTAGCAGATCGGGATGGCGATGAGCAGGAAGCACTCGTAGGCCGGGAAGGCGTGGCCCTCGTTGAGGTAGAACGAGACGGGCTTATTCAACCCCGCCGACGACAACGGCAGCGCGCTGAGTGTCGTTGTTGTGTTGGCCGTGGCCTTGTACATAGGCGACAGGAGGTACGTGTGATCCTGGCTTACGCCGGTCCACTCACCTTTCATCTGGTCGCGGTCCACGCTCACCGTCGCCCCGACGCCGCCAGTTAGACTATAGCGCACCGTGCTGGACTTGATGTTGTCCTCGGAGAACAGGTACATGTAGTCGTAGATGTAAATGCCCTGGTTCGCGTCCACATCCTTGTGGACGACGTGGGTGGTGATGGGCATGGTCACCGTGATCGTGTTGCCCGCCGTGAAGCCTTTACTCGGGTCACCGAGCGCAGTGTGGGGGCTGCCGGGCAAGATGAGGTCGCCCTGGCCTGACGCATCCTTGTGGTTGGTATCCACCATCAGGTCGTAGTTGTAAAGGAGATAGGCAATCCCTTTGACTGCCGCTGCCCCCAGCGTAAAGCACTGCCCGTTGAACCCATTCACGTTTTTCAGCGCATTCACGCCGGCTTCGCAGATGACCGTGAGCAGGGCGTCAATGGCGGCGATGATGGCGACGATGATGCCGCCGATGAGCGTCGCCGACAGGGCGAAGAGGATCACCGCGTAGATGAGGGCGGCGACGGCCTCGAAAAAGGCCTGGTTGAGAGCCGGGCTGCCGACTGGTAAACCGCTCGTCGCGGCAGTGTAGATGAACATGATCGAGGTGGCCAGGACAGAGATCGCCAACCCGACCACGTTGAAAATCTTGGCGATGCGGCCGATTTTCTCCACATTCTTGAGCGCATCAATAATGGTCACCACGCCATTCTTGATGATCTGGTTGAGGCTGATGATCGGCAAGACGATGGTGAACGTGATATTGAACGCCAGAGCAATCGCGCCCACGACAGACTTGGCCGTCGCCGGGATGTTGGGGATCAAGTCGAGAATCTGGCTGGCCACCGTCATCACGGCGCCGGTGACCGCCAGCGGCGCCAGGCGGAAGAGCAGCAGCTTGAACCTGTTGGTCTGGATCGTCTTGAGATTGGTTGCTGCCAGCTTGGCGTTCTTCCCTGGAGAGTTCTTTGCGAGTTCGATGCCCTTCTTCATGGTCTCCGCAAAGTCCCACACCGATCCCCCGACACCACTCTTGTCGAAGGCGGCGGTGAGCGGGGCATTGAAGACGCGCAAGACCGCCTGCGACGCAATCAGCCCGACAGTCGCCTGGCCGGCGAAGCTGTAGTCGAGGCGCGCCTTTGTCATGCTCGCCGTCTCCAGCGCCCCGCCTGGAATGATAATCTGAGAGCCTCTTTGCACCGGGCCGTTGAAGCCGCTGCTGAACCCTGTGAAGTAGAGCTGGGTGAGCATCAGGCGGTCGGCGACAAACTCGGCGGTATCGTTGGGGTTGGACGAGAGGGCGTTAGCGTAGCGCGCCTCCAGCTCCGCCCAGTAGTCGTCGAGGGCGCACGGCTGCCACTTCAGCGCCCCTGTCGCCGTGGCGCAATACGCCGTCCACTTCAGGCCCGCCATGACTGTCACCGCCTCCGCCGGCTTGCCGGCCGGCGCCATGTCCATGCTCAGGCTGGCCCCGCTCAGGCCCGCGTATCCGCCCGTCCTGAGATCATCCAGGGTGAGGGTGCGGGCGCTGCTCTCCTGGGCGTACAGGAGCAGCGGCTTGATGGTGCGGTCGGCGGTGGCCGCGGTGGCGAAGTTCCCCAGGATGGTGTTCGTCGTGGTCATCACCGTCGTGGCGACGGCCGCATCAAGGGTCGAATACGCGTTCTCCGTTACACTCAGGATGTTGGGCGTGACACCGTAGCGCTGGTTATCGGTGACGCCGCTGTTGGTGGTGTGGTTGAAGAGCCTGGGGATATCGTCAACCGTCAGGTCCCGCTGCCCGGTGGTGTCGTCGTCGCGGCCGATGGCGAAGTGGTGGTCCAGCACCGTAGACAAGGCCCACAGCGCCGGGTCGTCCTTGAGGTTCGTGTCCACGGCCGGGTCTTCATAGGCGACGGCCATCTTCGCGCCGTGATCCTCGGTGACGCTCAAGCCGGTCAGCGTCCAGTCGTCGTAGTAGGTCTGGACCTGCTGCGGGACATTGTGGTAGTAGTTGTCGGCGGCGCAGCCCTGGGCCGCCTGCTGGGCATCGCTGTGGTCGCACGGGATATCGTTGAGCACCTGGGCGATCCACACCAGGCGGGCCTCGTGGGGGTTGAGCCAGCTGCCGGTCGGCGTGTAGCGCATCTGGCCGCTGAAGGCGACATTCGCGCCGGTCTTCGCGTCGCTCTGCACGCTCAGAGGCACCAGGACGAGCTTCGTGTTGCCATCTTTGGTGTAGTCGCTGACGGTGATGCCGTAGGCGGTCAGCTCACTCTGCGGCGGCAGGTTGGCGGAGTCTTTGGGGACGCGCAGCTCCAGCATCGGGATGAGCTTGGTGTCGCCGTTGGCGTCGCCGGGCGCCGGGGTGCGTCCCTGCGCCTTCGCAACGTCGGCGTACGTCACGCCGTCCACATCCTGCACCTGGGCCATGTGGTCTTCCGGCCAGTCCAGCACGCTGGAGGCGTACCACAGGTGCTTCTCGTTCTTGGGCCGCACCTGGAACTCGACGGTCGTCGGCAGGTTCGGCGCCAGGTTGTTGAGGGTCAGCTTGAAGGGATTGGTCTCGGTCAGCCCGGTCACGGCGGTGAAGGGCGAGAGGTCCTTGTTGTCCGGCACGCCGTCGCCGTCGTTGTCGGTGTCGAAGACGTCGGGGATACCGTTGCTGTTGGTATCCAGGTCGCACGGCGGCACTTGATTGGGCGGCGTGTTCGCCGCCGGCGGAGTCGTCCAGCACTCTAGACCATCGGGAATGCCGTCGCCGTTGCTGTCGGCCTGCGTTGGGTTGAGATACCACATCTTGCCGCTGCCCGCTGGGAACTCGAAGCCCCGCACCTCTACGGCGTCGGGGGCGCCGTCGGCGTCGCTATCGGCGAGGGTGGGGTCGGTGCCGACACGCTGCTCCTGGTAGTCGGTCAGGCCGTCGTGGTCGGTGTCCGTGCCATCGTCTACGGACAGGAGGTTTTCGGGCGTCGCCGCAGCGCCGCCGCCCACGTGGATCGCCGGCAGGTTCCGCGCCACAGCGTCGGCGAGCTGGGTCTCCTGCTCGGCCTTGTTGAGCGGGTCCTCGTGGGGGTTGAACTGGGGCTGATTGTCTGCCGCGCGGAGCGCGCGCATCTGCTGCGCCTCTTGCCGCTGCTCTTGCTGAGCCGCCGCCCGCGCGTTTTGGGCGTCAAAGAAGCTCGACAGCCGCAGGCTGCTCAGGAGCGGACCGACGACGATGCTGGCGATCACCACCAGGGTGATGGCGTTCTGGAGCGGTTTCCAGCGGCCGAAGCGCACCAGGAGCACGGCCGCGCCGACGATCAACAGGACGCCGAGCAGAGTGCCGGCGGTGGGCAGGTAGCCGGCGAGAATGTCCATGAGGCCGGGGCGCGGAGCCAGGTCCGTGACGCCGTACTGCGAGAAGTCCACAACGATCTGGGCGTTGACGGTCTCGCTGTTCTGCTCCGGGAAGCTGATGGTCATAATCTGGCGCAGGGGAAGGCCGCTGTCCTGCCGCACCCACAGCTCGCCGTCGCCGGTCATGTCGTGATACGCCTGGGGCACGTCGAAGCGAACGCCGTCTGGCAGCTGGCCCTTCTGGCGCATCGCCCCTTCGGCCTGATCGCGGATATAGTCGGCGAAGGTCGGCCCATCCAGGGTGAAGGTGTAGCGGTCGAAGGTGATGCCCGCGCGGGTCTCTGGCCCCTGCGACGTGACGTTTTTGACCGCTGCCAGGAAGGCCATGAAATCGCCCTGGGGAGCCACGCCGTCGGTGACGCTCTCCGTCGCCTTCCAGTCGCCGTTGCCCTGGCGCACGTATGTCTGGCCGTTCGCCACGCGCACAGCCGCGCCGCTCTGGTCAACCAGCACGCTGCCGCCATCGGACCAAAGCCTCATCTCCATGCTGGAGTCGCGGACGTTCGCCTGGCCCTCCAGGTGGATCGTCTGCGTCTGGCTGGCGCGTCCGGCGTTCCAGATCGTGGCGCTCGGCAGCGTGACCTGCTTGACGTCGCCGGCGAAGTGGTAGGCGCCAGCGGCGCGGGCTCGCTGCCACGCGGCACCCACCGGGTCATCACCGCCGTGACGGGCGGCATGCGCCGTTCCGACGGCCAGGGCCAGCACAATCAGGAGAGCCAGGGCGAGGAGGCGCCAGGGCACGGGTCGAGAGCGGGGAGACAGAGAGCGCGACGTCATAGAAGGAGTCTCCTCTTGAACTTTGTTGGGATGGCGGAAATAGGGTCAGTCAGGCCCGATGGGCTGTTCCCTAACCTCTTGGCCTTGCGTTTTTTGAGCGGTGGCTAAACCGTCATAGAGCGGGATGGGGGCTACGAGCCTGCCTTCCGCTACTGCCGCCGGCTCGCATCGCCGTCCGTCTATTTCAGGAGATACGCCCACAGGCTGTCAAGGTCGGAGAAGTGGCGGGTCTCGCCGTTGGCAGTGCTTGGTAGCGATGCCTGCCACGGGGCAGAGACATGCGCGCGACACAAGCGTAGCCGGTAGGAGTGATGGTCGGCGCGGCGGCCCTCGGGAAACATGGCTCTAGTATACTAGGAAACCGTGACAAAAGCGTGATAAGCGGGTTGCCACCGCAAAGAATCTGTGTCGTACTTCACCTGTCTTGCCGTGAGGTTTGTCAGGCTTCTCGTGAGCCCCGTCCATGCAGCTCAGTCTGTCCTTCCTTGTCCCATTCCATGTGACGCTGAATGGTCAGCCCGCTCGCTTTGCCAAGGCTCGCGCCCGTGCGCTCCTGGCGTACCTGGCCGTCGAAGTCGACCGCCCGCACCGCCGCGACAACCTGGTCGCCCTGCTGTGGCCCGACCACCCCGAGACCCTGGCCCGCCAGAACCTACGGCAGGACCTGGCCCGCCTGCGCCGCGCTATCGGGGACGAGGGCGAGACGCCCTATCTGGAGACCACGGCCACGACGGTGCAGTTCAACGCCGCGTGCGGCGAAGTGGACGTCGCGCAGTTCGGGGGCTTGGTGGCCGCCTACGCCGGTCACCACCACATGGGCGGCATGGGCAAGACGCGCCTCGTGATAGAGGTGGCGGTGACCCACGTCGAGTTGTACCCGGCTGGAGTTTACTTCGTGCCCCTCACTCCCCAATCGGAGCCGTCAAGCCTGGCGTCGGCCATCGCCAACGCCCTTGGCCTGACGTTGCAAGGCAAGGACGTCTGGGCCGAGCGATTGTCGGTGCTGAAGCATCAGAAAGCGCTGCTCATCCTCGTTAGTTTTGAGCACCTTCTCACCTTACCGAAGCAAGGGAGCACGCAGGAGGTCGAAGGCAGCGCCGCCTGCGGCGTAGTCCCGGTTTCGCCCTCAACGCGTCCAACGTCGCCACGGTCCTGAGGATTTGTGATCTAGTGCAAGGCATGCCCCTTGGGATTGAACTGGCCGCCGTATGGCTCGAGGTACTCACGCCGGGCGAGGTCGCGGCGGAGATCGAGAAGTGCCTGGATTTCCTGATGAACGAGTACTCGGATGCGGGGTTGCGCCGCGACGACGCAGCCCGCGGGCTGTATTCGAGTGGTCCTGGGGGCTACTGAATGAGAGAGAGCAGCAGGCCCTGCGGCGGCTGTCGGTGTTTCGCGGCGGGTTCACGCGCGAGGCGGCGCAGGCGGTCGCCGACGTGTCGCTACATGATCTGACGAGCCTGGTGACCAAGTCGCTCCTGCATTGGAACTGGGCGCGGGGCGCCGGCGGGGGCTACGAGATGCACGACATGGTGCGCCAATTTGCAGCGGAACACCTTATAGCTTCTGGCGAAGGCGAGATGCTCCACGCCGCTCACGCGACGTACTTCTGTCATCTTGCCGAGCTGGCAGAACGTGCATTGCTGGGTTCGGCGCAAGTGCAATGGCGGAATCGGTTGGCCGCCGAGCACGCGAACCTGCGGGCTGCGCTCTCGTGGTCGCTCGAGTCGGGACGCAACGACACCCGGCTGCGCATGGCAAGCGCACTTGAACTCTATTGGGTGGCAAGGCCTTCTGTCAGAGGGAAAGGAGCGGCTTGAACACGGTCTGGACGCCGAGTGCGGAAGTATCCCGGCCATCTTGCGTACCAAAGCCCTCAATGTCCCGGCGCTGCTTGCCTTCCGTCAGGGGATGATCGGGCAGGCGAAGGACCTTGCCGAGCAGGTGCTGGCGCTTGGCGAGACACTGAACGATGATGTCGCCACCGGCCGGGCACTGCAGACACTCGGCTTTGTCGCGATTGTTGCCGGAAATTGGGATGCAGCCTTGGAACTGCATGAACAGAGTCGCGCCATGTATCCCCGGGCGGGAGACACTGGCCGGGCGGAGGCGGCTCTGAATAACCTGGCGATGGCGTACAGCGTGCGCGGCGAGTATGACCGGGCGAAGGTGCTGTTTGCAGAGCGCACGTAGCTGGCGCGAGCGAGCAACGACGAGCGCGGCGCCTCGCGAAGCATGCTATTCTAGGCCATCGGCGCGTGCCTGAACGGGGAGTACGAGGCAGCAGCCCAGAAACTTCGCGAAAACCTTGCCCGCCCTCATTGAAGTGGGGGATATGTGGAACCTCGCGTACGGTGTGCTCGTGGCGGCATTTGTCATGGAAAGCCAGGGGAATCTTCATGACGCGGCCCGTCTCCTGGGCGCTTATGCTTCGCGGACCGGGACGCTTTCCATGAACATGAGCGGCTGGCAACCGTATGAAACGATTCTGGCGCACGTCCGAACAGGACTGGACGCTGATACCTTTGCCAGGGCTTTTGAGGCAGGCGGCATTCTGTCACTACACGAGGCTGTGGTCTACGCGCGGGAGCGCCTGCCGCACCTGAGCGGAACGGACGCGGTCAGCGAGTGTCGCAGTGCTTGAGGGTCACGGGACGCGGCGTTGGCCCAGGGCGAAGCGATTATGGCGTTTGTGACCAAGCAGCCCCGCGTGGGGCTGGACGAGCCGTTCACAACCTACCTGGCGTGCTGCCGAGTCATGGCGGCGGCCGACGGTGGGCGCGCCGCCGCCATCCGCGCCCAGGGCCACGCGTTGCTCATGGACTACGCCGACCATATCGCCGATGAGACGCTGCGGCTGTCCTTCCTGGAAAACGTGGCGGAGCACCAGGAGCTGCGGCAGCTGTACGCGGAGCAGGTCACATCTCAGCGGCCCGCCCGTGGCGGCGCTCAGCGTCTCGCCCTTTAGCAGCAATCTAGCAACGGCCTCGGTCATGGAATGCTACGACCATGTAGGCTACATCTGCCCCCTTGGTCTGTACTGCAGCGCATCGTGCTTTGGGGGGCGGGGACCGAAGTCCCCAGCTAGGGTAGGTCTTGATGAGGTCGCTGCCGTCGAGAGTCTGCCCTGAGTACCCGAAGGATCGGCGATGCTGCGGGCGGGCTTCGTGGGGAGCGGGTTTTGGCAGTTGCCCGACTCCTATAACAAGGGCGGGACAGGCATTCTCCAACAAGGGCTTCGCAAGTTGTTCGCGTTGTTCTTCTCATCGTCGTTCGGATTTTGATGAGACGCGCCTGAGGCTTCATAGACGTGGAAATTGACCGAGTCGTGACCGAAAAGCGTTTGGAAAGTGACCATCGCCTGGTACAATAGAAGTAGAGAACGGCGTATGCCTGGCGATCGACAGCGGACACCCGCGCGGCCTCCATATGCAACGAGCCGCGGCGCAGGGGAGCGGAGGAGGTTCGCCACGAGAAAACGGGCCACCGTCGCTTGATACCATCAAGTCGAAGGTAGCCCACCGGAACGAACCCGCGATTGTGAGGTTACATAAGCTATCGAAAGCGTCAGCCCTTGCCGAGTGCAAGGGCTAGGAGAACCTTTGTTCTAGTCGGTAGTCCCCGTGGTGCTGCAATAGGAATAGTTCCGGGCCGCTGGTGTTCATCGAAACCCTCGGCGTGTTCTTCCAGCAGGTCGCTGCGTAGCTGTAATCCCTCCCGCACTGGCTCTACATAATTCTCAAGGTGATGATCTGGACTGTCTGAGACTGGGCTTTGGACAATACCCGTTGATATTATACCTGCCGTCGTTCACTATTCGGTCACCATTCAGGTTCTTTCCAAGCACTTTTGCAGGATGCGAGCCAATTAGCGAGGATTGTACGCGCGGTCGGCCCGTCTGAGCCACGCGACGTCGTCGCATGGCGAATATCCTCGCGGGCAAGAGTCCATGGCCGTGATGAGCCGGGAATTGGCAGGGAGGGTAAGGGAGCCGTTGGCGCGGCCGATGGTGACGATGCGGTCTTCGAGGGGCTGGCGCATGACCCCGAAACTAATCCCAAGGTGAGAACGACATGGGACATCTGGGTCACCAGCCAAACAGCGGCCAACAGCGCGTCGGCGCGGGATTGCAGGATCGTGCGGCAGCGCTGCTTCACCGCATCCGTCTTGTCCGCCAAGCCCACCAGGAAGGCATCCATCTTCTCGCGCACCTTGGCCGCCGTCTCGAAGCACGTGTTGGCCGTCACGGCCTCCCGCACCCAGTCTCAGATCGCCTCGTCGGCGTTGAAGTCGGGGCTGTAGCCCGGCAGCGCCGCCAAGAGCAGCTTGAGGTCGGGATCGTCAGGTACGTGCGCAAGGCGTCGCCATGATGCATCGGGCCGTTGTCCCAGATGACGATCAGGGGCTGGCTGTGGTTGGCCCGCAATTGCTTGAGGAAGGCCACCGAGGTCTTGGCCGTCAGGTTCTGTGTCACGTTCATCACCTCCGTCTGTCCAGTCTCCAGGCACACCGCCGAGTAGTACGTCGCCTTCTCACCGCGCTTGGGCTGGTGGTGTCGGCCAAGGCGGGCTTCCCGCGCGGCACCCACTTGGCCCGCAACTCGACATCGGCCCGAAAGTGCGCTTCGTCGACAAAGAAGATCGTGGCGCCATCGGTTTTAGCCTGCTGTCGCACCTCGGCATACATCTGGACGAAGGCGGCGCGCTTGGCCTCGTCGGCTTTGAGGAAGCGCTTCTTGGGGCGTTTGAGGACGAAGTCCAGCGGATGCAGGTAGTTCAGACAACTAGAGCTACTCAGGATGCGACCGAAACGCCGCTTGACGAACTGGCGCACACCCTTCCAGTTCCAATTGGCCTGCTCCACGTCACTGGCTTCGGGCGTGCCTTCGACGGCCTTCTTCAACGCCGCTTGCTGCTCCTTGCCAAGGACGGGGGGAGCCGTCCGTCCGCTCAGCGGTACATCCCATCTCGCACTGCCTTGCCGTCTAACTGCCAGCGCTTCAACGTCTCCTCGATGTTGTCCATCTCGGCCCTCCATCGCACGTTCAGGATGCTGGCAGTATACCACACCCGCCATGCGGGTTTCACCGTGGGATTAGTTGAGGGTGCGCGGGTTGAACTCGAGTAGCTCGTCCAGGAAGAGGACACCCTGGTGTGCGCGGGTGATCTCGCCAGGGCGCGGGATACCGCCGCCACCGACGAGGCCAGCGTGGCTGATGGTATGGTGGGAGGCGCGGAAAGGGCGCTGGCGGATGAGGGGGCAGGGTGGGCGGGCGGAGGCCAGCTATAGAGTAGATCGTGGTGACCTCGATCGCCTCATGGAAGGTAAGGCGCGGGAGGATGCCGGGCAGGGCGCGGACCATCAGGGTCCTGCCAGCGCCGGGCGATCCGTTCATTAGCCTATGGTGTCCACTTGCCGCGGTCTCTATCACGGCTCGCGCTACTGCAAGCAATAGGCGACTGGCAAGGCGCTCTTTAGGGCAGCGATGAAGCGGTTCCATCTCACCGCCCGGGTGTTTCATCGCATCCTCAAGCTCGCCCGCACCATTGCCGACCTTGACGGCAGCGACGCCATCAAGACCTACCACCTTGCCCAAGCGCTTCAGTACCGCCCAAGACGGCAGGGGTAGCGCTTGCGCTGGTACGGTACCCACGGCCATCTGAGCACTAGCGGCTTTCCGTATCAACTGGGAGGAGTTCATATGCCGAACACGCCAACGTTCTTCGACTTTGCAGCTGAGGTCGGGATCACCAAACACTTAGGAGGCTGTGACGCCACCGATGAGCTTATGCAGATGTGCCACATAGGCAACGACACACGCGTCCTGGACGTTGGCTGCGGGGTTGGGGTAACGCTCTGCTCCCTCGCCAGACGGTATCACAGTAGAGCGATCGGCGTGGATCTTCAAGGAGGAATGATCAGGCGATCCGAGGAAAAGGCCAAGAGAGAAGGTGTAATCGATAGCGTGGGCTTCGCACTAGCCAATGCTCAAGCTCTCCCTTTCGAAGACAACTTCTTCGATGCAGTCATTTCCGAATCGGTAACGGCCTTCCTCGAGGACAAACACAAGGCGGTCAACGAATATGTGCGTGTGACCAAGCCGGGGGGATATGTCGGCCTCAGCGAGGCGACTTGGCTAAAGATCCCGCCCCCGCCAGAATTGACTGCATGGGCATCACAGGACTTGGGTGCCAGCATTGAGCCACTGACAGCGAGCCAGTGGGCCTGGCTTCTGGAAAGTGCTGGGATGGGAGATGTTGCTGCCGAAACTCGTACAATCAACGTACAAACCGAGCGCAAGCGATTGCTCCGGCAGTATGGTTGGGGCGAAATGCTGAAGGTCCTCTACAGAGAACTCCTCCTCTATGCGTCAAGTTCAGCATATAGGGGATTCGTAAAAGCAATCCGCGAGAACAAGATTACGCCAGTTGGCCTCGAGGAGCATTTCGGCTACGGGTTGTACGTTGGGCGAAAGTAGCCGCGGCTGAAGGCTCGGTCTGACGGCCTCCGGTATTCCCGCGGCTCGGAATTACGTGTCGGTCAGTTCCACCGTGGCTATCGGGATCGTCGCTAGATGGTGCAACAGGGGAACGGTACATGACAACACAACATAACGGTCCGCCTGGCATCGGCTATCTTGATATGCAAGCCTACGTCGGTATCACCAAACACAATGGTGGATATCCCGCCACGAAGGAATTGTTGTCGCTGTGCCACATCGGAGAAGCCCGAGACGTTTTGAATGTGGGCTGCGGAATTGGCGTCGCATCCGCTTTCATCGCCAAGAAGTACAAGTGCCGCGTCGTGGGCGTCGACATCTCAGAGAAGATGATTCGCTGGTCACGTCAGCGCGCCAAAGACGAGCGCGTCGAGGACAAAGTCGGAGTCGGGGTTGCCAGTGTGCTTGAACTGCCATTTGCAGCGGACCGGTTTGACGTGGTAGTGTGCGAATCCGTGCTTGCGTTTGTACAGGACAAGCGGCAAGCGATTCGCGAGTGCATCCGGGTGACCAAGACCGGCGGCTACGTGGGGCTAAATGAGGCATTCTTCGCGGCCGAGGCGTCTCCTGAGCTCGTTCCGAAAGTGCAGGATTCACTTGGTACAGACATTCCGACTGTTGCCGACTGGCAAGCGTTACGGAGCGAATCCGCCTTGCAGGAGAGGGTCGTCAGGCTCTACAAGATTGACCCCAGCACCGAGGTCACGGACCGGCCCCAATGGGTAGGTTGGCGATGGGCTGTAAGAGCCTGGGGCCGGTTGTTGCGTTTGTATGTCACGAATCCCCAACTTCGGCAGTCTATCAGGGAGATGTTTGACGCTCCCGCGGAACTGATGCGGCACATGGGTTATGGGCTGTTCGTCGGCAGAAAGGAGTAGCGCTAGCCGGCCCAGCGCCTTTCGACCGTAACCAGCAGCCACGCCAAACTGAAGGTCATTCCAAATGGACATGAAACTCATCGCCCGGTTTGCCCTACGCGAGACCATGGGTGTCCTTCTCATGGGGATCGCGCTGTTTTGGTCAGCGGGCGATATCACCTGGTGGGCAGCCTGGGCACTCATCGCGGTGACTGTGGCCTGGATCGTGGCCACGGGCGTTGTCATCATTCGCTCCCACCCCGACCTTCTGGCCGAGCGGCTCGGGCCGCGAAAGGGCGCCAAGAAGTGGGATACGACGCTCATGGGCTGCCACGGGGTTCTACAGCTCGCTATGCTTGTCGTTGCCGGGCTGGATTACCGCTATGGCTGGTCAGCCACAATTCCCCTCGCCGCTCAGATTGCCGCGCTCATTGTGTGTGCCCTCGGCTACGGGCTCGTCGTCTGGGCCACAGCGTCCAATGCCTTTTTCTCGCAGATCGTGCGCATCCAGACTGAGCGTGGCCACACAGTCGCTACCGGTGGTCCCTATCACTATGTCCGTCACCCCGCGTACGCTGGCGGGATCCTGACCCAGGTATCCACGCCCATCATTCTTGTTTCGTGGTGGGCTCTGATCATCGGCATAGCGGACGCCTCTCTGATGATCCTGCGTACTACCCTAGAGGACCGCACCCTGATGATTGAGCTACCTGGCTTTCCCGAATACGCAGGCAGCGTCAGACATCGTCTGGTACCCGGCTTGTGGTAGGTCTGCACATCCACATCTCTGCCGAAGATGCAACCGGCTGCCGGATAGATATGCGGGCACCCCGAGACGGCGACCATCTGGACGAGCTCCGCGCCGCGGACCGGGTGCTGACGCTTGAAAAGTCAAGGGCGTACGAGCAGGAGATGTCCGAGTCGATGACCAAAACGACGATAGGCGGGACTCTGCTCGTGATGACTGAGGGGCCATCGCGGTCACTTGCTGTATCCGCACGGCCGTTGTAGAACAACTCCTTACGACGCGGCTGCAAGGCGTCCGCAGCCCCACCTGACTACCCCAGCTTCGGAGGCCTACCCATGCTCATTCCTCAGGAGGTCCGAGAGCTTATAGCATCCGGCTGTCCCGGTCACCTCGTCACACTCAACCCCGATGGAGGCCCACAAGTGACCCTGGTGTGGCTCGGGCTAGATGGGGATGAGGTTGTCGTCGGCCACCTTCCCAAGAACCAGAAAGTCAAGAACATCTTGCGCGAACCTCGAGTTGCCGTCTCCATCCAGTCCGACACGAAGAATGCTATGGGTCTGATGGAATACGCCGTACTCTACGGGCATGCGCGCATCGAGGAAGGCGGTGCACCTGAGCTTTTGCAGAGGCTGGCCGAAGTCTATGTGGGGCCAGGCGTGAAGTTCCCGCCGATGGAGACTCCGCCAACTGGGTACGTCACGCGGATTCGAGTTGACAGGATTGGGGGCGTTGGCCCATGGGCCAGTGTGAGACACTAGGATTCGAGGGCTACGGCGAGCTTGCCAGAGGTGCAGACTTTCTCATGGCTGCACAGCCGCGCGGAACAGGACATCGCAAACCGGGCCAGAGTGCAGATGGAATCGAAAATTGAGAATATCCCTGCCCGTAGATGTACACGCAATATCGGCTTCACGTTGAGAGACGGCCTGGAACACGGCGCCATCTCCGTCTCCCAAGTGGGTGCGTGAGACAGGCGCTGCACGCACGCGCCCGTGTCGGCACCCAGACAGCCTTCGTGGACTTGAGCGAGGCAGTTGCTTACACTGCGGCGTCATCACACTGCCAACGAGTTTCTCGACTGGGATACTATACTGCACGTTCTCACCTGCTCCAACGTAGTGGAGCAGGTGAGGTGCTGCTCTCGCCCGCGGTAGTCTGCGCGGCGTGAACCGCAGCGATGAGTATTTACCGCGACCGCTTCCCTGGATCCACGCCCGCTTCCCCGACGAGCGTAGTGTCCGCGACCTACCTACCGATGCCGACACGCTCCTCGCCAAGGTTCTGAACCTGATGGATCGCCAACAGCAGGTCAACCAGGCGGGGGCCGTCGTCTACCGCTACCTGAGCCTGGGACATCCTCCGGCCCGCCTTTTGGCGACTCTTGGCCATGCCCTCTTGCGCACGGACTCGCTGTTCCATACCTACCAGATGCTCGAAGCGGGCTACCGTCAATACGGCATTCCAGTGCTGTCGCGGCCCGACCTGGCGCCGATCGTTCTTGTGGGTGTGGCGCGCCACATCGCGGCACACTGCCCAGTAGCCCGAGCAATGCTCCAGACTGCGAATATCGCCATGCGCCTGCACCGGGGCGATGACCTGACCGTCGAGTCAGACTGAATGCGCCATCCGCGAGCAGAGCGTGGACGGGCGGGATATTCGGCGGGACAGGGCCTGAAAGGTTGGTCGCTGTCCAATCAGAGCGACTTTGCTTACCCGGCGGCTGCCCGGACAGGTGCCGCGCCGTTATTCGCCGCAGTCTGTACCACAGCAAGAGATGGTTCCCGCTCAGGGTCCGGTGAACCGCCATTGATGTAGTCGAACAGCCTCGGCCACTCGTAATGTGGTACATCGGGATTCAGCAACACGAAAGGTTCAGCATCGCTGTTCCCGCCACGCCTGCGGCCCCGTCGTTGGTGGCGCGCGAGGGGGTTCAGGTAGTGGGCGCCGAGCAGATGGCCCCACGCGCCGTCATGCCGATACATCGGGCCGGCAAGTTCGATGCCGCGCTCGTGCGCGTCGGGCGCGAGCATGCCCAACCGCGCGACGATGTCGAACTCGTTGCCGTAGCTCTCAATCCAGGGTAGGGGGGGCACGCCACTTTCCGGACCGCGCAAGTATGGAATCTGGTTCGCGCAGTTGGCGAAGAGGTAGACCTCGAGCTTCGCGAGCTCGTCATCATGAAGCGGCGCGAAGTCACCCAGGTCCACCCGCGTGTGGTCGGGGTACACGAATTCTGGAGGAGCGAACCCCAATGGCATAAGCTCCTCCATCAGCCCCCGTTCGCCAATTCCGGGCCTTGGCCCTTTGTAGACCCCCCTCAGCAAGCGAAGGATATTCGCCATGATAATAGTACCCTGGGAATGCGCAATCACAACCACGCGTGACTTGTGCGAGTCCTTGAGCGCGTCGTAGAGCAGTGGGAACGCGACGACGGCCGGCTCCACATTCCAGCTCGCCTGTTTGCCCACTGCGCATTCGAACAGGTCGAAAGGCCACGAGTCGGTAGCGTTCCAAATCATCGTGATGGGACGGTGGAACAGCTGAGCCAGGTAAGCGCTATTGAGCTGGGCGACCGCGTCGTTGGTCATGATGCCGTTGATGAAGAACCAGGCCTCATCCGGAGATGACGTGACGCTGCCGTTGTGATCTGGGCGCTGGAGAATGACCGACGGCTCCCAGAACACCCGGTTTAGTTGCGGCGGTCCGAACACTGGTGGATTGCGAGGGATTGCCGGCACATTGACTTGCCACAGGAACCGAATCGCACGCCCCAAGCGCCAAGGGTTGGCGAGCGTGAACTCAGAAAAACGATCGTCAACCCTGACCCATGTTGACGGAAAGCCTAATACGGAGAAAATGTAGAGGGGCGGGATGCCAGTGACAGCGTCACGCGAGATTGACAACAGCGTCTCGAAGCCGTCCAGGTTTCTTCTCAGTGATTGGAGAATGGGAGGGTTCATGACTCTGGCTCCTGAGCGCACTTACTGACTGGCGGGACCTCTATCTGCAGTATACCACGATTCGAGCCCCCAAAGATGAGAGTTTTGTGCACCAGACCCACGGGAGGACAGATGGCAAACGCATCCATCATCGGACCATTTCACATTCTGGCCCCGACGTCAAGCACGCCCATACTGTGGTACATGATGCCCTTCGATCAGAATGGGTTGTGCACGGCGCCCGAGACACGTGCGATGCTAATCAGCGCGATTCAGGACGAACACTACACTGACGTCTTCCTGTTCAGTCACGGCTGGAACAACACCTGGGATACCGCCACGGCGAACTACGCGGCCTTCATGAGCGGGTACGCGGACATGGTTCAGGCCCAGAGCCTGACCTACCCTCGCCCCTTCCGGCCCCTGCTCGTCGGCGTCTACTGGCCGAGCATTGAGTTCATTCGCCAGGATGAGGAACCGCCCGACGTGCGCGAGCTCGCGGCGGACGACGACACGCGGACCGACCTCTCCATTGCCGCGGATCATCATGACGCGACATGGATTGCCGCCGGTCTCGCCCCGCAGGATGCCACGCGGTTCACCGAGCTGGCGAGCCAGGACCGGTTGACCGAGGCCGAGGCGCTGGAAATGGCGCGAGTGCTGCTGCCGGCCTATCAGGGAAGCGGCGTGGGGCCGCAGGAGATACCGTCCGACGGACAAGTGAAGACGGCAGAGGCCGTGATGGATCTTTGGCGCCAGACACTGTCTTCAAGTTCAGCCGGTACCGCAGGGCAGACCGACGAAGCGCTCGGCGCCGGTGACAGGGATCTCGCCGCCAATATCCTCAGTTTCGACCCACGCGATATCCTCAGGGTCGTGACCTTTCTCAAAATGAAGGATCGGGCAGGCGTCGTCGGTGTCAACGGGGTAGGGCCGCTCCTGGCGGACCTGCTGGCAGCCAACGCGACCGCACGCATCCACCTGCTTGGCCACTCGTACGGATGCCGGGTCGTCCTGTCGGCGCTCTGCGCGCAACCGGTTAGCCGCAAGGCCAACTCCGCGCTCCTACTGCAGCCCGCCGTGTCCTGCATGTGCTTCGCCGACAACGTCCTGGGTACGGGCCAACCTGGCGGATTTCGAGCAGCGATGGAGCGTGTGGAGCAGCCCATTCTTGTGACCTACTCGCGCCGCGATCTGCCGCTGCACACCCTTTACCAGTTCGTCGTCCGCCGGGCAGGCGATGTCGGTGAAATTGGCGGCGAGAGAGGCCTGGAGGCGCCCCCGGATCCCCATGCTGCCCTGGGCGGGTATGGGCCGGTCGGTTGCGCGGACGAGTGCGACGACATGGTGATGCCGGCGCCAGGCGAAGGATACAGTTTGCCTGCGGTCGCTCGGGTCGTCGGGCTGGACGGGACCGAGTACATTTTCGGCCACAGCGACATCAGCAACGCGGCGACCTGGTGGGCGTTGTACAGCCAGGTCGCCGCGCAATAACCGCAAACCGTTGAACATGGGCCTGCCCGAAAATGCGCTAGAGAGGCGACTGCGCGGGCTGGGCAACCTTCGTGACGCGAACGGGAAGCTCGACGGTCGTCCACAGGACGCGCGGCGTCGCCGCGTCACTCACGTCGAAGCCGCCCCGTCCGGCCCCTCGGCTGGGCAGCGCCGCGTCAATAACGTCCTGCACCGTGTACTTCTGTGCCAGGCTCGCCAGGTCTATCGCTGTGCCGGCGTTGGTCGCGAACGCCTTGAAGGTGTGCAGGCTCTCGGTCTGCTCGGGTCGGCTCAAGCGAAGCCTGAAAGCGCGCAGGTCGCTTCCGAAACCGATGGTTTTCTCGTTGCCCGGCGCCATGTTACTCTCGGCGTTCGCCGAGGGCCAGAGCGGCAAGATGTTGCCGTCGTTTGAGCAGACGAGGATTCCGACCGTCAGGCTGGTGGGGCAGGTCGGGCTGATCTTGACTTTCAGCATGAGGTTGTCGGTATTGGTAACGTTGCACACGTCGGCAGCGTTGGGCTGAACGGGTTGCGCCGCCTGAGGGTCGTTAGGGTTGTTGAACATCGCCTGTCCATCGGCCCCGGCGAGCAGGGTCAGACTGAGGGCATTGCGCAGCGAGTCGTCGGTGTTGCGGCGGGTCAGGATGGCCCAGTACTTGGCCCACTGGACCAATCCAAGCCCTAGCGCGGTTCCCAACGTGGGGGCGTCTTCGACGTTAGGCCCCGGGACTTCCGCAATCATATCGTTTGGGACCGGCTCATCCGTCGTCGAGCTGTACGGGACGAGGACCCAACCGTTGTCCCGCGGATTAGGCCGCACCTCGAAGTCCGGGCGCGTTTTGTCAGGGTTGAGCATGACGAAGTCTCTGACACCGGATGCCTGGCGAATCGCCTGCGCGATGGAATCTGGCACGTCGGTGAGCTGCACGCCGATCTTCGGGGCCTGGTCGGCGGGCTTGAGAAGGCGGGCGCGCGACTGGTCGACAACGGGAGACGCGCCGCTGATAACGTGGGCCTGGCTTGTCACAAGGTCCGCGTCGTCAACCTGGGCACCGCCTGCTGCTTGGCCGCTGAAAAGTCGCTCGTGCCAGGGGGGTAAATTCCGACCTGTGCGCCGGCGCCTAAACCGTGCAGCCTCCCACCGCTGAGCTGCAAGATCTTACTACCCTGCGCGACGGTCACCGTGAAACCCGGGTCATACGGACGCCAGCTCCCGCCGAAAAGCGGACGCTCGGCCCGCCCTTCCAGCGTCGGGGTCTGGTCCGAGTACGCCGCATTGACGGATTGGCGGACATGTGGGTAGAGGGTTTGCCATATCGTCGCGGCGGTGTCGTCAGGCTTCACCCCGCGGAGACTATCCAGCAGGAAGTAGGTCAGAGCGCCATTCGTAGGCGCGCCGCGCGGGAACTCCTTGGAAGTCTCGACGTCGCGGCAGCCTGAGAGCACGATCAGGTTCTCCTGGTCGCCCATACTCGTCGCCCAACCGCCGGAGTCGAGGCCGCGTGCGTCGCCGGCGAGGTCAGCCGGGGTCAGAGCATGCTGTGTGACGAGCTCCTGCCAACCTTCAGGCGACACTTCGCCCGAGATTGTCCGCACGAGGGTGGTGTCGTCATCGCCCAGCCCACGGGTCGCCCCACCGGAGTGGCATGAGTCTGGAACGATGGTCACAATGGCGCCCTTGCTCAGAAGCGCCTGGATCGCCTGGTTCAGTTCACGGTTGATGATCAGGGTATCGGTGACCAGCTTGCTGTTCGCGTCGAAGCGAACATCCATAGCCGCGATTGCGCCAATCTGTTCGCTGGCATTCTGGGGATTGCTAATGCGCACGCCATGGCCGGAGTTGTAGATGACGACCTCATCGCCGGCCTGGATGCCGTCGCTCAGGCCCGTAAGCGTCTGCCGTATGCCGCGACTGTCCGGCGCGCCTACCGTGCCCAGACCGGACGGCAGCGGCCGGCCGTCTAGCTCGGAAAGCAGCAAGCGAACGTTGCCGGCCGGGAAGCCCGCGTGATCTATCAGGACGCCCCGGACGTCGAGGATGTCTTTGACGCAGCCATGGAGCTGGCTGGTCAGCCCAAGCTGGGGGTACTTGTTGATGCCGATAAGCAGAGCGCGCCGCGAAGCGCTGGTGTTCGTAGCGGGTTGCTGCGGACTCATCGCCATATCCTCCTATGTGTACAAAGTGAACGTGACCCTGCACCATGCCGAGAGCATCGGTTCCGCTCGCGGTCTCAGTTGCTCGTCTGCGGCGCCAGGCTGTCGCGGATGCGGGCGACAGCAGCCGCGGCTTCCGTCTCGCCGCGCCAGCTTAGCAGCTCCGAAAGGAAAGCCATCTGGCCCACGACCGCCGCTTTCTCGCGTCTGAAACCACGGCGCTTAAACGCCTTGCTGTACGTGCGCTGTATGCTGTTCTCCGCTTGACTTGGCGACTTGCCGTCCCCAGCGAACTCCCCGGTGATGAGGGCGCGGACGAGCATCGCATCCGGCGCCGCGACGTCGTCGAAGAAGCGGCCCGTCGCCTTTTCAGATGCCAGAGACTGCTCGACGATGGCATCGAGGGCACGTAGCAGCTCACCGCGCTTCGGTCTATCGCCCTTAGCGTGGCCGAACCAGTCACACGTGACCCAATTGAGGACGTAGTAGGCATCCGGCACCCGTCCGGCCTCCTTCTCTAGTCGGATGGCCGCGTTGTACGACTGGGCTGCCTTTTCGAGGAGACGGCGGCGTTCAGCGTCGTCCCCACTTCCCAAAGCCCACCGCTTATATGCGCCGCCCTGGATGGCCTTCCGCATCGGTGTAGCCGCCAGGTCATCCAGCCAGGACAGGCGTTTCTCGGCATCTATAAGCAGCGCTTCCCAGGCGGCCCTCATCTGCTCCACAGCCTGCTCAACCCGCGCCTGATCGTCTCCATCCGCCGTCGGCCCCTGCTGCAGCCGCACCATCTCCTGGCGCAGCTCCTCCGCCCGACGCGCCTTCAAGCCGGCTAGCTGCTCGACGGCGCGCACAGGGACATCGTCGTCCGGCTCCGACTGGGCAAGCGCCCGCGTCAAGCAGGTGATGGCATCATCCAGGGCGCCCAGATCCGCGTACAGAGCGCCGAGCGTGTACAGCATTTCGCCGTCGAGCCAGCGCCGCGGGAGATGCTGGTGCAGCGTGCGGACTCGGTACAGGTCGTCGGCGATCCTCGTCGCGTCCGCCGACGCCGCGCGTCGTCGCATGAGCCGTAGCTCGCGCAAGGGCTCCTGGCGGGAGACGTATACCGGAGGACTCGAGACGACGTGATCACCAGAACGGTACAGAGTGAAGCCCGTGTCGCCATAGATCTGATAAGCGCCCCAGGTGTTCACACCCTGAAAACGTCTATCCTCATAAATGGACTTGCGGACGCGCTGCACGACGGAGCCGAGCGAGCGGTCGTCTTCGGCCAGGAGGCCCGTGTAGAACTGCGTGGCGAATGACGCTGCAGCTGCATCGTTGACAGCCCAACCGGCCGCGACTACGACGTGCACACCGATACTAATGAGCTGTTCGGCTATTGAAGCTGCCAGCAGGTTGCTATTGCGGAGCAGGGTGCTGCGGTTCTGCTTTTCTTCGTCCGTGCTGGTTATCTCGGCCAGATGACAGCAATTGAGGAAGACTACGTCCGGCACAACTCGCAGCTGAGCGATTTCCATGGCCGTCAAGAAGACGCCGTCGCTGAGAACGACGCCGCTACGCTCAGGGTGCTTCGCGTCGTACACGCCGTGGGCCGCGACGTGAAGGATGCGGTATTCTTGATCGAATAGCGCCGTCATGATCTCAAGCGCCGAGGCGTGGGTCAGGCGAAATGGAGTCATGCCGTTCTGGCCAAGAATCTCTGCCACCGCCTGCGCCTCGGCGCGAGCGCCCTGTAGCGGCCCGAAACCGGGCGTGCCTGTGAGAGCCGGCTCCCCAATCACCAGGGCATTGTTGCCGCGCGGTGACTGCACCTGCTCGCGATAGCGTTGCAGCTTGAGCTGCCGGAGCACGCCGAGCCGCACGGCCAGCGGGACAGGCTCACCGCTGCCCTGCCGTAGGGCCAGCATCTCCCACGGATAGCGGGCCGACTCACGGTCGAGCACAAGCAACAATGGACGCAACCGATGTTTCAATCGTCAGTGCGTGTCCGCCGTTGGTGCCGATAAGCAGCGGCGAGATGCCGACCCGAACCGAGATACGGCTGGCTGAGCGACCGCCTGTCGCAGAAGCAGCGCCCCCTGGCCTGGTCACTGTTGATGACAGCGATTGCGACCTCGACGGCGGTGATGTGTGCGTTGACGGCAGCCGATGCGGCCGCTATCACAGCCGACATTCTGAAGGTCGAGCCCACGATGTACGCCGTCTCCGGCTATGCAGTCGCGACGGCGTGGTGGCTCGGCGTGGGCTTCTATGCACTGCTCGCCCGGCTCTCTCGGCAGGGCATCTACGCGTTTGTGGCCGCCTGGGCAGCGCCCGTCGCGGTGCTGCTCACCCTGATCATGACTCCGGTGCCGGGCGCGTGGTACGGCCTGTGCCTGGCGCTGCTGGCCGCTGTCTACCTGGTCGCCGGGCGCTATGCCCAGCGGCTGCCGGCCGACGCCCAGCCGCACGGCTTGCGACGAGTGCTGACACGGCCAATCTACCAGGTGGCACTGGCGCTGCCCGCGTTCGCCAGTTTGTGGCCGGTCGCTGACTCGGACAGCCGCGCCGCAACCCTCATCGTTGTCGCTCTGACCTATGCGCTCGCCGCCCGGCTGTTCCGCCAGCCCGTCCTGGCGTGGATAGCAGTGCTGTTGACTCCGGTCGCCTACGCACTCTGGGTGTCGGCTTGCGCATGGCCACCGACGGCGGTTACCCTGGCGCTCGTGGCCGCGGCTGCGGTGTACCTGGCGCTAGCCGAGGTCGAAGTGTGGCGCACCGGCGAGACCCGGCGTCCGCTGATTCGGACGCGGAAGGACCTCGGTCCACCCCAGTCGCTCTTCTCAGCCCCGCTGTTTTTGGTCGGATATTCGTTCAGCGTGACAGGTTTTGCCCTGGCGCTCGTTCAGTATGCGGGCGTACCCGTGCACGACGGTGTCCGCATGTTGCCCACTATGCTGACGGCAGCCATGCTTGGTCTCGTCGCCATCTATAGTGTGTCCGCGCTTACGCGGCGGACGAGCCTGTTCCTGTACCCTGCGACCTGGCTGTTCTTGCTACCCGCCATCGCTATCTGCCGTAATCTGCTTGCCGCAGCCGGGTTGCCCTTCCCCATCTTCGAAATGGCGCGCTGACTGGCGGCGCTGGCCGTTGGCTACCTGGCAGTTGCGTTTGTCACCGACCGCGCGGGCGGCCATTACTCGAAACCGATCTACCTGGCAAGTTACGTCCTTACCTTTGCGGCCATGCCTCTCTCGGCGCTGAACCGGTCCGCCAACGTCCAGGTGGTCGGGACGGCTCTCCTCGTCTTCGCCACGTCGGCCTGGCTGGTATACCGCGGCCGGCATACGGCGTACGTGTGGGTGACCGACAGGCTGTTTGGGGGACCGACATCGGCGGCGTCTCGGGTAGCGCAAGCGGGCTTTCTGTACCTGGTCGCTTTCATGTTCGCGCCGTGGTTGCTGCTCTTCCTGAGTCTGGTCCTGCCGCTGGCGCCGTTGGCGATGGCCGGCGTCGTGCTGACGCTGCTCGCCCCTGTATATATCGCCGTGGGGCTGTTCTTCCGCCGCTTCCGGGCCGAGTACCCCATGCCGTGGTATATCGCGGGCTATGCCCTCTCGGTCGCCGGTCCGCTGGTGGCCTGGGCGGGCCCAACGTGGCACTTTGTGACGCTGGCCGTCACCATTGCCTTGTACGCTGTATCGGCGCGCATTTTCCGCCGGAGCGGCTGGCTCTATCCCGTCGCCGGTCTCACCGCAGTGTTGTTCTGGCAGGCGCTCGGGCGCTTTGACCTGACCACCGCTTACAAGCCGCTGCCGATGCTGGGCCTGGCCGCCGTGTATCTGCTGGCCGGCGTGATACTCCACCACAGGCGGCTCCCCATCAGCCCAATCTCTGGCGTGATCAACCGCTATGCGCTGCCGTTCTTCCTCGGCGCTTACGTTGTCGGCGCCCTGGCCCTGGCGCTGGTCGTCTTCCAGGGCAAAGCGATCATCGTCGTCGGCTATCTGCTCGGCGCTGCGTTCTACGCGGCCTCGGCGGCGATCTTCCGGCAGAGCCTGTTCGCCTACCCGACCGCCGCGTCCTTGGCGGTAGCCTACGTGGCGGCGATGACCATGACCTCGCTGGGCTCGAATGCCTACGGCCCCGCCCTCCTGCCGGGCATCGCGGCGTTCCTTGTCGCCGCTGAAGTCCTGCGGCGTAGGCTGGACGGCTCTGCGCCGCTGGTGAGCGACCTCCAGCACTCGGGTTTGATCCATCTGCGGGCGTGGTCGATGCCGTTCTACATCGCCGTCTACCTCGGCACGATTGCCGCGCCGATCCTGGCTGGAACCGATGCGACCGCGGCGGCCTTGACGTGGTGGGGCATCGCCGCAGTCTACGCCGTGTCGGTCTTCTTGTTTCGCGCGCCATTCTGGCTGTATCCGACACTCATTGCAGGACTGGCAGGCTATGTCGCAGGCGGGCGCATCCTGTGGCCAAGCTCGACGACCGCCTTCATCGCCGCCACCCTCGTCGTCCCCACCTGGCTGCTCATATGGGTGGCGTACGGAATCGGGCGGGTGAGACAGCAGACCACGGAGCAAGCCGTGGCGGCAGCAGCCGCTGTTTATCGGCTCTATCCTGGCAGGAGTCGGTGCCATGCTATTGGCGGTTATAGCCTACGGCTTCACCATGCAGGCGGACAGCCTGCAAGCGCTGGTGATGACGACGGTCGTGGTCGGCCTGACCGTGATCGTTCACGCTGTGAACCGCCATTCGTGGCGCCTCGGGTACCTGGGTGGGGCCTTGATCAACCTGGGCTACGTCTCTGAGCTCGCGTTCCTGGGCATCAACCAGGTGCAGGCCTACGTCCTGCCGACCGGCCTATTCATGCTTGGCGTGGCGTACCTGGAGTGGCGCCGCGGCGGCAGCCACCGGCTGAAGGTCGGGCTGGAAATGGCTGCCGTGTTGCTGTTGCTCGTGACCTAGTTGGCGCAGAGTGTCGGCCTTCTTGACCTGGACATTGACAGTCACCTGTATGCGACGTTCTTCCTGCTGGAAAGTGTAGCGTTGCTGGGCGTGGGGGTGATCTTCCACTGGAAGCGGTCCTTCCTGGGCGGGGCACTGGCGATAATCGTGGATGTCGTCGTCCTCCTGGACGATCCGGTGCGCGCGACGAATACCTGGTATCTGGTCGGTATCATCGGCTTGCTGATGATCGCGATCGTCCTGTTCATCGAACGGCAGCGGCAACGCTTGGTGGCGAGCGTCAGAGACTGGCGGCGCCGGCTAGAGACGTGGGATTAGGAGGCAGCCGTGTCAGATAAGCATTCTTCCAAGAAAGGGTTGTGGTTCCTCCTCGGTTTGCTGTTCACGTGCGTAGCCCTGCCCGGTTTCTGTCTCCTCGCCGGGTCATTGTCATACAGTCTGAAATGGCTACCCGCGGCGGCCAGTCTCGGCGTGTACCTGGTCGGCTTCTGTGTGCCGGTAATGATCTATGTCCTGGGCACGGGCGGCAACCTCGCACAGCAAAGAGCGTTCCGCTTGCCGAGCTGGGTCTGGTTCGCCGTTGGGGCGCCGGTGGCTATCGCGCTCGGACAGTACATTCTTCTCGCACGCGCCGACTTGATATTCTGGCTGCCGGGCATCCTTGCCGCGGCGTGCGCCCCGCTTGCCGCGGTCGCGCTGGCGGCGCAGCGCCTCAATTACCCGACGTCGTGGTACAAGTGGCACCTGGAGGGTTTTCCGGCGGACAAGGTCTACAGTGTCTATCAGATGCCAGCCGGAAGGCCAGCAGGCAAGCTGTTCGGCCCATTTCATCTGGGTGACCGCGGATTCCAGGACGTTTCGTGGGGGACGCTTGGGTTCGTGCGCGGCGAGCCTTTGGCCGTGGCAGCGATGTCGGACGACGGCTCAGTCAAGGGGTATGGAGTCGTGATTCCGTTCCCGATTCAGGCCGCGGGCGACGGCGGGTGCCGCATGGGAGCCGAGCTCAACTCAACGGACGGAACCAAGTGGCTCATCTATGGCGAGGGGTTCGAGAGCGGTGAGAAGCTCGCGATCACGCTGCGGAGACCTGACGGCACGCTGGGTCAAGCGACGGACAAGGCCAACGATGACGGCACAGTGGACGGCGACGTGTCGCTCAATGGTGAAGGGATGTTCAGCCTAACGCTACAAGGCCGCGCCTGCACCGTGACCGTTGAGTTCCCCTCGGGCTCGTCGCGCCTACAGCATCCGTGAGGGTCCGCAGCGAGAACTGGGATTTGATAGATGATGGCCTCCGCATCCCCCTCGAGGAGTCAGGACAGCCTCGTGGAGGAGTCCATAGAGATGTACGCGAAGCACGGGGCCGATCTCACCGCACGAAATGCCTCGCGAGGAGATCGGCCCTGTGTCTGTCGCCGGAGGACTTCGCTCTGGGAGAGGGTGACGAGCATCGGTCGCTGACCGGCCGGGCGGTCGTCGGGTAAGAGGTGGCGAACAGCCTGGTTGACGAGAGGCGGGAAAGAAGGTGACGGATGAAAGGCGCTGAGTGCGAGGCGCTCGTCGCGCTCTACAACGCCACAGGCGGCAGCTCTTGGGCAAACCGCGCGAACTGGCTGGTGACGAGAACCCCCTGCGACTGGAAAGGGGTCACGTGTGAGTCAGGGCATGTAGCCGACTTGAAGCTGAGGGGGAACTACCTATCCGGGCCAATTCCACCTGATCTGGGCCGGCTGAGGAAGCTTCACTCGCTCGACCTGATGTCGAATCACTAGCCGGGAGTATCCCGCCAGAGCTGGGCCAACTCCATGCCCTTGCGGAACTGTACCTAACCTTCAATCGGTTGAGTGGGAGCATTCCGCCCGAGCTAGGCGATCTGGACGCGTTGGTGGTTATGCACATGTGGAGCAACCAGTTGAGCGGCCCTCTCCCGCCAGAGTTGGGCCGACTGCACTCACTTCGTTAGGTCTATCTGCAGCAAAATCGGCTGAGTGGCAGCATTCCTGCGGAGCTTGGGAAGCTGCAAGCCCTCGAGACGCTCGATATGAGCTACAACCAGCTCGACGGAACCATACCGGCCGAACTGGCGCGCCTACAGGCCCTCGACACTCTCGAGCTGAGCAGAAACCAATTCAGCGGGAGCATTCCGCCTCAGCTAGGCAATCTGCAGCGCCTGCGCAAACTCGACCTGCACAATGACCAACTGAGCGGAAGCGTTCCGCCGGAGCTGGGCCAGATGTCAGCGTTAGGTCTCCTGTCCTTGCAGCAGAATCAGTTGACGGGCAGCATCCCGCCAGAGTTGGGGAATCTTCAGGTACTTGATACGCTCGATCTGAGCCACAACCAGTTGAGCGGGACAATCCCAACGGAACTTGGGCGCCTCCAGGCCCTCGACACTCTCGAGCTGAGCAGCAACCAGTTAAGCGGGATCGTCCCCAAGGAGATCGGCAATATACCCAGCTTGCGCGTCCTGCGGGTCGAAGGCAACCAGCTCAGTGGCGACGTCCCAGAATTGGTGCGGAATCACCCACAAGCTCCTCCATTGCCTCGAGTTCCTCCAGCGCCTCTCATCTACTCACTGCTGGGGAGCCTCCCGCTTCTCCTTCTGCTCGCGCTGGTGGTGATCACATACGTATGGGTGGTGCGTGACGTGGCTTCGATGGATGTGGCGCGGAAGCTGCTCGGCGCAATGCTGATCCTGAGTATCGTCGACAGCGCGCTCTACCGCCTTCTCGCAGGCGGCTGGATATTCGCATTCTTCGGGCCGGTGATTCTCTGCATTCCTATCGTGCATGCCGGCGTCCATGGGATCGTGTTGGGGAAGCTGTCCCGCGCCACGATTTTTGTCGTGACCATGTTTGCGGTCTCTGATTTGCTGCTCGTATTCTCGTACCTGTTTCAGCCCGATGTCGCGGTGAGTTCAAGGTCTTCAAGGCTTCCGGCTTCACCTTGCTCTTCGCCAACACAGGCGACATGCCGTGGGAGAACGCTATGGAGAACGCAAGTTACCCCCTGGTGCTCGCCGTCATCGTGAGCTGGGTGCTGCTGTTGACTGTCATATTTCGTCAGAGGCTCGGCCGCCGAAATAAGCCGCAGGACTTGGCGGCGTTGCCACCGACGGCGGGCAAGCCCGCAGTATGATGCGAATGCGGACACGTTAGCGTTCGACTGGGGCGACTCGTCCCCATTTCCCAGTATCCCGGCGCATGACTTCTCGGCTCGCTTCCGGCGCGTTTCGCTCATGTCGACGGGGGATTACACCGCCACGCTTCAGATTCAGGGTGGCGCCCGCCTGTGGCTCGATGACCAGCTCGTCGTCGACCGATGGGATGGGCCGGACGAGACGGACACGGCAGTCACGCATGTCGTGGATGGTTACCGCCAAATCTATGTTGAGTACCGTGCATTAGGCGGGCCTGCCAGCCTTCACCTGATCTGGCAGGAGCCCATCATACTGCGTGACCACTTTGTGTACTTGCCGCCTCTGTACGAAACGCCGTAGATCCGGCCGGCGCCGCATCCTTGACGTGCGCCTTGTCGCCGGGCAGGAGATGCTGCGTCGTCTCTGTGAAGTGGTAGCGGCCGGTCGCCGAGTCTTGATCGAACACCCAGACCAGGTCGAAGCGATGGCCCGGCCACGTCAAGCCAGACGGCGCGTCGGAGGGGATGCCGCCGTTGCCGAGGGGCCGGCCGTACCTGTAGGCGTCCGCCACGTCGTCGGGGACGGGCGAGGCGGCGAACAGGGCGGCGATGGCCGCCGAAGCCGCGTCGAGGCTGGGCGGGGCGTCGGGGTGCGCGGCCGCGGCGACGGAGAGCAGCCGCGTCTGGAGGTCGTTGGCCGCGACGAAGCGCCCGTAGGTGGCGGTGGTGATGTGGAAGCCGGGCGGCACGGGCAGGCCGGCGCGCCAGGCGGCCCAGGCTCGCGCCCTTGCCGCCCACGGTGGTGAGGTCAGCGTTCGGGCTATCCAGGGGGAGCGTATAGGGCGCGCTCTCGCGATCGCTCATGGACTGGCTTCTCCTCAGTCTAGTGGACGTTGAACAGCAGGGTGATGACCTGGCTGCTGTTTAACGTGATGTACAGAGCGTAGCACGCATTCCGACCCGGCAGCTGCCAGTTGAACACCCATGCCTGCTGCAACGCGTCGTACTTCGGGTTCGTGCCGCTGTACCCGCCGGCCGTCGCCGCGCCGGTCGGGTCGGGCGCCGTCGTCCCACACGTCATGCCCTTGAATGTCACAGACTTCACCGTCCCGGCCGCCGTGATGGCCTGCCCGGCGTTGTTCTTCAGCGTCCACTTGACCGGGGTGGTCCACGGCCCCAGGCCCGTCAGGTACAGGCTGTTCACGCTCGGCGGCGCGACCAGCGGCGAGACCGGCGTCACGGTGTAGCCGACGACGTAGGCGACGGTGACGCTGCTGGTGTTGCCGGCGTTGTCCGTCGCGTTGACGGTGAAGCTGTAGGCGCCGATGGCGGCGGTGCTGATGGCGCTCCCGTTCGGGACGGTGCCGACGCACGTCTTGACGCCTGAGCCGCCGGGGTCGGCGCAGGTGTAGCCCGCCGTGACCGTCGCGCCTTGCGGGTACACCGCCCCGTTCGTCGGGCTGGTGACGCTGACGGTCGGCCCTGTCGTGTCAACGGTCCAGGTGTAGCTGGCGCCGGGCGTCTCGGTGTTGCCGGCGTTGTCCGTCGCCTTGACGGTGAACGTGTGGCTGCCGTCGGCGAGGCCGCTGTAGCTCTGGCTCGTGCTGCTGGCGCACGGGGCGAAGGAGGCGCCGTCGAGCTTGCACTGGACGCTCGCCACGCCGCTCCCGCTCCCGTCGCTGGCGCTGAATGCGAACGTCGCCGACGCGCTGTTGCTCGGGTTCGTCGGCTTGCCTGTGATCGTCGTCGTCGGCGCGACCGTGTCCACCACCCAAGTGTAGCTAGCGCCCGGCGTCTCGGTGTTGCCGGCATTGTCCGTCGCCTTGACGGTGAAGGTGTGGCTGCCGTCGGCGAGGCCGCTGTAGCTCTGGCTCGTGCTGCTGGCGCACGGGGCGAACGCGCCGCCGTCGAGCTTGCACTGGACGCTTGCCACGCCGCTGCCGCTCCCGTCGCTGGCGCTGAACGTGAACGTCGCCGACGCGCTGTTGCTCGGATTCGACGGCTTGCCCGTGATCGTCGTCGTCGGCGCGGTGCGGTCAATCGTGTACACCTGGCCCACGAACGGCGTGTTGGTCACCTGGTCATTGAGGCCCGTGTCGTTGACCAGGTTCAAGCCCAGGCTCCCGTCGCCCGTGCCCGTGCTCGCCGTCACCGTCCACGTCGTCGCGGGCGAGCTGCCGGTCGGCGTCACCGTCCCGATCGTGGGCGAGCCGCCCAGGCCGCTCACCGCCAGCGCGAAGTTGCTCGCCGTCAGGCCGCTCACCGCGTTGGCGAACGTCACCGTCCACGACACGCTGGTCGCGTTCGTCGCGGTGCTGCCCACTCGGGTGATGGACGAGACCGTCGTCGTCGGGCGCGCGACGTTGACGCTGGCGCTGCCGGTGATGGAGCCGTTGGCCTTGTCAGTCGCCGTGACCGTCTGGCCCCCCAGGGTGTTGAGCGTCACGCCGGAGGTGAAGGTATGCACGCCGGCGTCCCCAGAGGTGAAGGTGTAGTCCGACGGCAGCGTGGCCGCCGTGTCGCTGCTGGTGAAGTGGACGGTCCCGCGATAGCCGCCGACCGTGGCATTGTTGGGGTCCTGGGCCGTCACGGTGACAGTGAAGGGGCTACCCTGCGTCGCGCCCGACGGCGCGCTGACCGCGAACTTCGTCACCGCGACCTGGGCCTCGTAGGCGCCCATGTCCACGGTGGTGAACACGATGCGCGGCTTACTGTCCAGGTCGGTGGTCACGCCGCTGGGGATGGCGGCGTTCGAGCCGACGTTGATGGCGGGGGAATTCACCTGCGGCCGCAGGTTCCCCGTGGTTGTCGGCGCCGAGGTCGTGATGGGCGCGACGAACAGCGGGTCGGCGTCGAGGTTGCCGCCGCCATCGGTACCAACGCTGCTCTGCCAGCCCGTGCCGCTGCCTCCCGACCCCTGCACGATGCTGTGGGACACCGTCGCCGAAGCCGGAACCTCAGAGGATGGATCGTTGTAGATCTCGCCGCCGTTGTCGCCCCAGAGGATGCTGTTCGTCACTATCGGGATGGCTGCAAGCGTGTTGTACATCCCACCGCCCTGCGTGGCGGAGTTTCCGCTGAAGGTGACGTTGACGAGCGTCGGGTTCGCGAACTGACCGTCGTTGAACATCCCGCCGCCGTGCAGGGCGGAGTTGCCGCTAAACACGATGTTGGTAAACACCATGTTGGTCTGGTTCCCGTCCTTGCAATCGGTCCACAGCCCGCCGCCGTCCTGGGAGGCGGAGTTGCCGCTGAAGGTCACGTTCGTCAGCGTTGGGCTGCTTGTGACGTTGTACATCCCGCCGCCCAATTGGGCGGAGTTGCTGCTGAAGGTGACGCCCGTCAGCGTCGGGGTGCTGTGGTCGGAAACCATCCCGCCGCCGTAATGGGTTGCGGAGTTGCCGCTGAACACGCTGTCGGTCACCGTCGGGCTGCTCTCGTAGCGGTTGGCCATCCCGCCGGCGTACTTGGCGGAGTTGCCGCTGAAGGTCACGCCCGTCAGCGTTGGGCTGCTCGTCTCGTTGTACATCCCGCCGCCGAAGAAACTGGCGGAGTTGTCGCTGAAAGTGACGTTTGTCAGCGTCGGGTTGCTCCCGTTGTTGAGCATCCCGCCGCCGGCATCGCTGGCGGAGTTGCCGCTGAAAGTGACGTTGGTCAGCGTCGGGCTGCTACCGTTGTTGTACATCCCGCCGCCGTCGGTGGAGACGGAGTTGCCGCTGAAGGTGACGTTGGTCAGCGTCGAGCTGCTGTTGTTGTCGTTATACATCCCGCCGCCGTAGTAGCTCGTTGAATTGCCGCTGAAGGTGACGTGGCTCAGCGTCGGGCTGCTGCCGCTGTTGTACATCCCGCCGCCAAGGCCGATGCCGGACTCACCGGTGGCAGAGTTGCTGTTGAACGTGACGTCGGTCAGCGTCGGGCTGCTGTTGTTGGCGTTCTCCATCCCGCCGCCGACGCCGTATTGGCCCGTGGCGGAGTTGCTGTTGAACGTGACGTTGGTCAGCGTCGGGCTGCTGTTGTTGAGGTTGAGCATCCCGCCGCCATCGCCGAACGTACCGGTGGCGGCGTTGCCGCTGAACGTGACGTTGGTCAGCGTCGGGCTGCTGTTGTTCCAGTTGAACATCCCGCCGCCGCCGCCGCCGGCGGAGTTGCCGTTGAAGGTGACGCCCTTTAGCGTCGGGCTGCTGTTGTTGGCGTTGAGCATCCCGCCACCGCACGCGCCGGGGCAAGTGTCGCCGACGTTCGCGTTGCCGCCGCTGACGGTGAAGCCGTCGAGGATGGCGGTCTTGTCCGTCCCGCTGCCCGTCACGACGTGGTAGCTGTTGTCGCCGTTGTTGGCGAAGTTCGCGCCGTCGTCGCCGTTGAGGTCGCCGCTCAGCACCGTCCCGTTCGTCGCCGGGTTCGGGTCGCGGTCGGTGAGGCTGCTCTGCCCGCTGGTGAACCCGCCGTAGACCGCCAGGTTGTTCCGCAGCGCGAACGTCGCGTTGCGGTCGCCGTTAGGCCCGGCTGGCTTGTACGTCCCCTTGGCCACCCACACCTGGGTCACCGTCGAGCACGCCTGGGCGCGCGCCAGGGCGAACGATAGCGTCGGCGAGGCGTTGGCCCACGACGAGCCGTCGCCCTGGCCGCCGCTGACCGCCGCGTTGACGTAGAGCGTTGCTGGCGTGTCCGACGGGCACAGGGCCTCATACGCGCCCATGTCCACGCTGGCGCCGATGATGCGGGGATTGCCGTCCAGGTCGGTGGTCACGCCGCTGGGGATGTCGCTGTTATTGCCGACGTTGATGGCGGGGGAATTCACCTGCAGCCGCAGGTTGCCCGTCGTCGTCGGCGCGGACACCGTGATGGGCGTAACGAACAGTGGGTCGGTGTTGAGGTTGCCCGTACCCGGATAGACACCCGTCGCTTGCTGGACGATGCTGTAGGTCACCGTCGCAGACCCAGTGATCTCGCCGCCGGTGTCGCTCCACAGGATGCTGTTGTGGATTGTCGGGCTACCGCTGCTGTTGTACATCCCGCCCCCCGTCCGGGCGGAGTTGCCGCTGAAGGTGACGTTGGTCAACGTCGGGCTGCCGCTCTCGTTGTCTATCCCGCCGCCGGTGGAGTTGTCGTAGCTGGCGGAGTTGCCGCTGAAGGTGACGTTGGTCAGCGTTGGGCTGCTGTCGTTGTTGGACATCCCGCCGCCGGCGTAGTAGGCGGAGTTGCCGCTGAAAGTGACGTTGGTCAGCGCCGGGTTGCTCTGATAGTTGTACATCCCGCCGCCGAAGCTGGCGGAGTTGCCGCTGAAGGTGACATTGGTCAGCGTCAGGCTGCCGCCAGCGATGAACATCCCGCCGCCGAAAGCGGTATCGCCGGTGGCGGTGTTGCCGCTAAAGGTGACGTTGGTCAGCGTCAGGCTGCCGCCGTTGTTGTACATCCCGCCGCCGAAGCTTGCGGAGTTGCCGCTGAAGGTGACGTTCGTCAGCGTCGGGCTGCCCGAGTTGAGCATCCCGCCGCCGCGAACAGTGTCGAAAGTGTTCCCGTTCGCGTTGCCGGCGCGGACGGTGAAGCCGTCGAGGATGGCGGTGTTGTTCGTCCCGCTGTCGGTCACCACGTGATAGCTGTTGTCGCTGGCGTCGTTCGGCGTGCCGATGTCGCCGCTCAATGTCGTGACGTTGGTCTGCGGGTTGCGCTGATCGCGCGAGGTCTCGGTTCCGGCGAATCCGCCGTAGACCGCCACGCCGTCCTTGAGGGCGAACGTCGCCGTGCGGTCCGTCCCGCTCGTCGGCTTGTACGCGCCGGCCTCCACCCACAGCTCGGAGCCACTGGCCGCGCCCGACAGCGCCGCCGCCAGGTCTTTGCCGTCGGCCCAGGATGTGCCGCCGCCGGCGCCGCCGGGGATGACGTAGATGATGGTCGCTGTGGGTGTGGCGTGGGTGGGAGTCGCGGCGGCGAGGACGGCCGCCAGGGCGAGGAGAACGAGCAGCGAGCGCACGATGACTCGCGAACTGACGCGCGTATGCATATGGTCCCCCCTTACTTGCTCAATGGCTGAGTGTGGTTATTCGACAGGACGGCCCTCACCCCCAGCCGCTCTCCCACAGGGGGAGAGGGGAGGCAGACGTCTTCTCCCCTTCCCCCACGTGGGGGAAGGGGGATGAGGTGGCGAGCCGGGGCCAGAAACTTGCAGTACGAAATTCGGGATAACCCACGTTTGGCCTACGGAGCGGCCTCCTCGGGCGGCGGTGGGTCGTCGCCGCTGTCCAGTTCTTTCAGCAGAAACGCCCAGAGGCTGTCGAGCTCGCTGAAGCGGCGCGTCTCACCGCTGGCCGTGCTTTGCAGCGATGCTTGCCACGGGGCGAGGTCATCCGCGCGCCACAGGCGCAGCAGGTAAGAGTGATAGTCGGCTCGGCGGTTCTTTGGAAGCATGGCACTACTATAGCAAATTACTACGACCAAATTACGACAAGCCGCCCGAAAAGTACGACAAACGGCGCGAAAACTGTGACAAACAGGTTGCCGCCGTGAAAAATGTGTGATAGACTCTGCGCCAGTCATTCGAGCGGTTCGCGCGCCACTCGCAGGACCCGGCTATGAAGCTCATCCTCGCCTTCCTCGGCCCCTTCCACGTGACGCTGAACGGTCAGTCGGCTCGCTTCGCCACCGCCCGGGGTCGGGCGCTCCTGGCGTATCTGGCCGTCGAAGCCGACCGGCCGCACCGCCGCGAGGCGCTGGCCGACCTGCTGTGGCCCGACCACTCGGAAACCCTCGCCCGCCGCAACCTCAGCCAGGACCTGGTGCGACTGCGCCGCGCCATCGAGGACGAGGGCGACGAGCGTTCTCTCCAGGTGACGGCCACGACGGTGCGGTTCAACGCCGCCGGGGCCGATGTCGACGTCACCCACTTTCAGAGCCTGCTGGCCGCGTGCGCCGACCACCGCCACGATGCTATCGAGAGGTGCCCGGCCTGTATCAGCCGCCTGCGCGCCGCGATCGCCCTCTACCGGGGTGAGTTCCTGGCCGGCTTCTCCCTCAAAGACAACCAGCCTTTCAACGAGTGGAGCCTGTATAGGCGCGAGCGCCTGCACCGCCAGGCGCTGGACGCCCTCGACATCCTCATCCGCCACGCCCTGGCGGCCGGCGACTACGCCCAGGGGCAGCACTACGCGCAGCGGCAGCTCGAGCTGGAGCCGTGGTATGAAGAGGGCCACCGCCACCTGATGCGGTCGCTGGCGGGTATGGGACAACGCAGCGCGGCGCTGGCGCAGTACGAAGCGTGCCGCCGCATCCTCGCGGCAGAGCTGGGGATCGAGCCGTCCGACGGGACGCGGGCGCTGGTCGCACGCATCCGCGACGGCGAGGGGGAGGCTCGGCCGCAGCCACATCGGCCGGCGCATACCCTGCCGGCGCCGCTTACGCCGTTCATCGGACGGACGCGCGAGTTGGCAGAGGTTCGCGCCCGCCTGCGCGAGCCGGGGGTGCGGCTGTTGACGCTGGTCGGCCTCGGTGGCATGGGCAAGACGCGATTGGCGGTCGAGGCGGCCAGGGCGCACGCCGACGCCTGCCCGGATGGCGTCTACTTCGTGCCCCTGACACCGCAATCCGAGCCGATCACGCTCGCCGCGGCCATTTCCGGCGCCCTGGGCCTGACGACGCAGGGCGCGGATATCTGGGGCCAGGTGCAATCGGCGCTTCAGCACAAGAAGGTGTTGCTCGTCCTGGATGGTTTTGAGAACCTTCTCTCGGTCTCGCAGCGTCGCGCTGAGGGGGACGAAGAGATCGCCGGCGGTACGCTCGTCGAGTTGCTGGAGTGTGCGCCCGGTGTGCAGGTGATCGCCACATCCCGGGTGCGGCTCGGGCTTCCCGGCGAGCATGTCTACGCCGTCGAGGGGCTGGACTACTCGCTCCAGGCAGCTATCGGGGACGCGGCCGCGGCATCGGCCGTGAGACTCCTCCTGACGAGCGCCCGGCAGCGAGCGCCTCGGTTCGCCCTGAGCGCGTCCAACGTCGCGGCTGTAGTGAGGATCTGCGATCTGGTACGCGGCATGCCGCTGGGGATCGAGTTGGCCGCCGCCTGGCTCGAGCTGCTCACGCCAGCGCAGGTCGCGGCGGAGATTGAGAAGAGCCTGGATTTCCTGGCGGACGAGCAGTCGGATGCGCCTTTGCGGCAGCGCAGTCTGCGGGCCGTGTTCGAGTGGTCCTGGCGGCTGCTGGGCGAGAGCGAGCGGCATGCCCTGCGGGGCCTGTCTGTGTTCCGTGGCCCGTTCACACGCGAAGCGGCGCGGGCCGTCGCGGGCGTGTCCCTCCGCGACCTGACAGGCTTGGTGACCAAGTCGCTCCTGCGGTGGAACTGGGCGTGGGGCGATGGCGGCGGCTACGAGATGCACAACGTGGTGCGCCAATTCGCGGTGGAACAGCTCAACCTTGTCCCGGATGAGCTGGAGGCCGTGGAGGCGCGGCACGCCGTCTTCTATCTTGACTTGCTCGAGGGCTTCGAAACGCGTGTTGACTCGCTCGACTCGGCCGCCGCGATCCGTGAGCTGCAAACCGAGGCCGTCCACGTCGCCCAGGCGTGGGCGTGGGCCGTGGCTCACCAAGATCTCGACCGGCTGAACCGGACGCTCTACAGCCTGTGGCAGTTCTACTTCATCACCGGGCGGTGGGCCGAGGCCGAGCGCGCCTTCCGGCTGGCCGTCGAGGGGATGCGGGATTCCGCCATGCCTGGCGTGAGCCCGGCTCTCCTCAGCAAGATGCTGGCGGTGCATGCCTTCACGATCCAGCTGAACAAGCAGTATGCACGAGCGGCGGATGTTGCGACGGAGGCCATGACGCTGGCGGCGGCGGGTGACGCCATGGAGGGCCTAATCCTGGGGGAGATGTTGCACGGCACCATCCTCGTTCTGATGGGATCACCCCAGGCGGCGCGTCCCCGACTGGAGAAGGCGCTGGCCCTGAGTCAGCAGCACCGGGGGAACTATCCCGGTGAGATGTTGTGGGACGTGGAGTGGGGGTGCGAGCAGGGTCTGGCGGGTATCTGCCTGGCCTCAGGCGACCTGGCCGGGGCAGACCGGCATATTGAGCGCGCCCTGCAGCTATGTCAGAGCCGGGGGAAGCGGCACGGCGAGACCTATTGCCTCCTCTACCTGGGCGAAAGGGCCTATCGCGCCCGGGACTACGCGGTGGCCCGCGTGCACTACGCGTAGATGCTACAGGTCGAAATGCAGATTGGCGACTGGCCGGGTGTGGGCCTGGCGCAGCTCAACCTGGGCGAGACGCTGCGGATGCAGGGGGACTACGGGCAGGCGCGTGACCTGCTGGAGCGCGCCCTGGCGACTGTGCGTGAGGTCGGCGCGGTTCACGAGTGGAGGGTCCTGGCGTGCCGCAGCCGCCTCGATCTCTACCTGGGTGACATCGTCGGCGCCCGCCAACGTCTTGCCCTTCTGAGCGACGCGCCAGACCTGGAGCAGTTGCCTGAGGTCAAGACCTTCGCGCTTCTGACACAGGCGCTGCTTGCCCTGCACTGTGGTGAGCCGGGGTGCGCCCTGGCGCACACTGACGAGGCCCGCCGGCTCCAGCAAGGGCTGACCAACCCGTATGACGGAGCGGCTACTCTCATCGTCCTGGGACACGCGGCAACCGCTGCCGGACACTATGCAGACGCGCGGGCGGCCTACCAGCAGGCGGTGAGCCTGTGCGAGATGCTGAAGGCGCCTACGCTGGCGGCGGAGGGCTACGCCGGTCTGGCGAACGCCGCCGCGGCTGAGGGCAATGGCGAAGAGGCGTTGGCCCATGTCGAAGCGCTTCTGGCAATCCTGGCCGAGCATCCCCGCGCCGGCGTGGACGAGCCGTTCAGTACTTACCTGGCGTGCTACCGGGTCCTGGCGGCGGCCGGCGACCGGCGCGCCACGCACATCCTGGCTCAAGGCTACGCTCTGCTGATGGACTACGCCGAGCACATCGAAGACGAGGCGCTGCGGCAATCCTTCCTGGAGAATGTGCCGGAGCATCGAGAGTTGCGACGGCTCTACGCGCAACATACCGCATCTCAGCCGCGCGGCGACGAACACCCGGCCGGCCACAGCGACGCTCAGCGCCTGGCTTCTTAGCAGCGAAGCGACGCCCTTGTTCTTAGAACGCTACGACCCAGTACGCTACATTTGCGGCCGCGGCCGGTACTGCAGCGCTTCGGCGAGGTGGTGGGTCTTGATGGTGTCGCTGCCGTCCAGCTTGCAGGTCACGCGCACGTCGGCCGGTTCCATGTGGGCGTTGGACGCATTCAGGAAACTGTCGTTGCGTTGCGTGAGACTGGTATTCTCCATCAAGGGGCTTCGCAAGTTGTTCGCGTCGTAGCCAGCGTCATACTTCTCCTTGCTGTCATGATTGTGATGATGAAGACTCCGTGACTCATTCAAAGACGTCGAAATTGACCGAGTCGTGGACGAAAAGTGCCCGAAAAGTGACTATGGCCTGATACAATAGAAGTAGAGAACGGTATGCACCTGGCGATCAATGGCGGATACCCGCGCGGCCTCCATGTGCAACGAGCCGCGGCGCAGGGAAGCGAAGGAGGTTGAACACCAGACAACGGGCCACCGTCGCTTGATACGATCAAGTCGAAGGTAGCCCGTCGGAACGAACTGACGATTGTGGGGTTACATAGGCTATCGAATGTGTCAGCACTCGTCAAGCGCGAGGGCTATGAGAACCTTTCTTCGAGTCGGTAGTCGCCGTGGATGTGATAGCCGTACATTTCCCAGAAGCCGGGCCGGTTGGTGTTCATGAACTCCAGGCCACGAACCCATTTGGCGCTCTTCCAGAAGTAGAGTTTGGGCACGAGGGCGCGCATCGGGCCGCCGTGGTCCCGCTCGAGGGGCTTCCCATCATATTCATACGCGAACATGACGCTGTCTTCTAGCATCTCATCGACGCGCATGTTCGTCGTGTATCCTCCGAACGAGTGCAGCATAACATAATCAGCCCCTGGTTTAGGCTTGAGCTGCTCATAGACCGCCTTGAACGGGACGCCTTTCCACATTGTGTCGAACTTGCTCCAGCGTGTGACGCAGTGGATGTCAACCACCTGCTCCTTCTGCCCGAGGGCAAGGAACTCGTCCCAGGTCCACGTTTTCGGTTCCTCGACGAGGCCCCACACCTCGAACTTCCAGTCGGCCGGGCGCACGTTGGGCGTCGATCCGTATGTCAGGACTGGGAACTTAAGCGTCAGTGCCTGGCCCGGCGGAAGCCGGTCCGTGCCGTCCTTGTGCTCACGCGCCTCGTCCGCCCGGCGGAGACGCTGTACACGCTGAAGGGGGTCCCAGAAATACTTCATAGAAATCTCCTGCAGGATATGAGTATGGTATTGTCCCGTTTGCCGACGGAACGTTACACGTCAATAGAATCTCGGCCTCGTGTCCCCAAATTCTAGGGGCGCATCGCCGAGGACACAAGACAAATGCTTTGGTTTGACCGACCTCCGACGCCACGTTATAATTGGCTGTTGTTCATCGGAAACGAATGGAAAGGCTAAGTAATGCCGTCGCCTGAACTCTTGAAGCTCGGCCCCTTGACGCTATACTGGTATGGCTTTCTCATCACTGTGGGCGCGATTGCCGGCACCTGGCTCGCGAGCCGGCAAGCCAAGCGCGCTGGTGTCAACCCGGACCACATGTGGAATGCCCTGATTCCCGCGCTCATCTTCGGCCTCATTGGCGCGCGTCTCTACCACGTTTTCTCCTCGCCGTCCGGCGGAATTGGCTGGGACTACTACCGCCAGAACCCCATTGATATCATCGCTTTTTGGAACGGCGGCCTGCGCGGCCTCGGGATTTACGGCGCGATTATCGGCGGCGTGTTTGGATTGTGGGTGTACTCTCGGTTCACCAAGGAAGTCTCATTCATCCAGCTGCTCGACTTCGCGGTTCCCGGCCTGGCGCTCGCTCAAGGAATTGGGCGCTTCGGCAACTATTTCAATCAGGAGCTCTACGGCTTCCCGACCACCTTGCCGTGGGGCATCCCGATCGATATGCAGCACCGTCTGCCCATCTTCGCCGACCTGCCGCCGGAAACGCGCTTCCAGCCGACCTTCCTGTACGAAGCGATACTCGACTTTGCCATTGCTGGCCTTCTTGTCTGGGTCTCGCGGCGATTCCGAGCACGGCTCCTCACCGGTGACATCTTCCTCTGCTATATGATTCTCTACCCTCTGGCGCGGTTCATCATCGAGTTCCAGCGCCCCGATGCGTGGACGGTTGGAGGCTTGCCGACGGCGCAGTGGATTTCGATCGGTGTTGCGGTCGTCTCGGCCATCATCCTGATCATCCGCCACAGGTTACAAGTTCCGGCCAAGTTCGGGGGCACATCCGCGACCGAATAGTGAGGTTCTCGGCGTGAGACAGTTCCCGCGTTGGGTCAGGGCGGCTCTATTCCTTGTCGCCCTGACCCTTTCTGGTTGTAGCGGCGGTATCTCGGGCACGGACGTCGAGCAGCCACGCCTCGATACACCGGCGCCGCGAATAGAACACCAGGATGCTCTCGGCCAGCGTTTTGTGGCGACACAGCCAGGTCTCAGCGGCATCGAGATGATCCTGGCTGTCTATCCTGACCCTATGCCGTCGGGCGACCTCCAATTCCGCCTGTACGATGATCAGAATCACGAGATTCGCAGGGCCGCCCTTCCCCTGGCAGCTCTGCGACACAACGACCCCGTCCGCTTCGACTTCGCCCCAGTCTCCGACTCGGCCGGCCGCCAGTTCACGTTCACGCTCTCAGGGCCGCCCAACAACCCCGTGACCGTCTGGTCCAACAAAGACGATGTCTATAAGCAAGGTGAGCTGCTGGTTGATGGACAGCCACAGGCAGGCGATCTTGATTTCAAGACCTACGTTCACCTGGGCTATGCCGATATCTTGACCTTGCTGTGGCAAGACCTGTTGGGCGGATTGGGGATTATCATCCCGATGCTGGCGGTGTTTTTCGTCCCAGGGTATGGGTTGTCGCTGTGGCTCGACCGCAACCGCCGCAATGGATTGGTGAAGGAATACCAGATGCTGTGGGATCTGCCGGGCCGCTTCGCCTTGAGCGTCGGTCTCAGTCTCGCCGTCTGGCCGCTGCTGTTCCTGCTCTTGAGCGTGACGCCAATCAGGCTGAATAGCACGGTCGTCTGGAGTCTGATGCTGCTGGTGGTCGCGGCTATCGTCGCTGTACAGGCGCGTCGCTGGCGGCGCGACCCGTCCGAAGCATCCCCGGTGGCGCGATATCGAGCCTTGGGCCGCGACGACTGGCTTGTCGCCATCACGTTCGTAGCGATTCTCGTCATCATCGCCGCGTTGCGCGCGCTGCACGTCTTTGGTCTCGCCGTTCCTCCCTGGGTCGACTCGATTCAGCATGCTGTTGGCGTCCGCCTGTTCACCGACAGCGGCCGCCTGCCGTCCACCTGGGGGTCTGATGTCTACAATGTGCCGTTCATCTATCACTTCGGATTCCACAGCGTTACCGCGGTCTTTACCTGGCTTTCCGGGCTGAGCATTCCGTCCGCGATGCTCATCGCGGGCCAGGTCATGAACACCCTGGTGACGGTTGGAGTCTACCTCCTGACAGCGCGGCTGACAGGGCGGCGTGGGGCCGGCCTCGTCGCCATGACCATCGTCGGCACGGTCTCCCTGATGCCGGCATATTACCTGACCTGGGGCCGCTATACTCAGCTTACCGGTCTGGCCCTCTTGCCCGCCGCGGCCGTCTTGGCCTTCGATGCGATCGACGCCCGACCGCCCGTCGGCCGGCGCATCGTCCTGGCCGGCGTCGCGGCGGGCGCCCTGTTTGTGACGCACTATCGCGTGCTTCTGATGTACGTGGCGCTTGTCGGCGCCTACCTGGTCGTCGAAACCGTGGCCGCGGTTGTGTACCGTCGCCGGTTCGCGCCACTATGGGGGAGGATAGGCACTGTCGCGGCGCTAGCGCTGGTTATCACTCTGCCGTGGGAGGCTCGTCTCGCCGTCACGTTGACTCAGGCGGGTTCTCTCAGCGCGTGGCTGAACGGGTCCGCATCATTCAATACGCCGCATTGGGGGCTGCTTGCGCTCGGCTACCAGCGCGAGCTGTTCATCTTCAGTGCCATCGGCGCGCTGCTGGCGTTCTGGTTGCGCCCGAAGTTCGTCGCGGTCGTGCTCATCGCGACAGGGGTAACCGTCCTCGTTACGAACCCGTCGGCGGTTGGGTTGTCTAGTTCGTGGGTGTTCAGCAACGACTCTCTGATAATCACGGCCTTCTTGCCTCTGGCGATGCTCACCGGCTACGGCGCTGCCACGGTGCTAGGTCTCGTGCTGGAAAAAATGCCGGGCGAATGGCGGCCGGCTGTTACAATCGCAGGTGCTGTGCTGCTCGTTGGCGTGGCGCTCTGGACGGCGGACGGCATGCTGACGGTGGTCAACCCGGTCACTGTATTGGCGACACAGGACGATGTGGCCGCGGCCGCGTGGATCCGGGACAATGTCCCGCAGACTGCGCGCTTCCTCGTCAACAGCCGGGCCTGGCAGGAAGGCGCGTATGCCGCCACCGATGGCGGAGGCTGGCTCAGCATCCTGGCGAATCGACCGACGACGCTGCCGCCGATCTCCTATGCCTACTCGTCGTCGGCGCCGCTCATTGACAAGGTGACTCAGACAGAGAAGGCGGTGTCCGAGGCGGCAAGCGCCGAGACGCTCGCGCCGTTGATCCAGAGCGAGGGGGCGACCCACATCTACATCGGCGCGAAGGGCGGGGCGCTCAAGCCGGAGATGTTCCTGAACAAGCCGGGCTTCCGTCTCCTCTACAGTAACGGAGCCGCCTGGGTCTTCGAGGTCCTGCCGAGCGTCACGAAAACGCCCTAAGCCAGGGGATGCGCAAATAAAAAAGTCTGGAGTGAGACCGCCGCTGCTCACTCCAGACTTTTTTCTTGGGGGTATCATGTTGTGATCATAGTATCTCTTGGGCGCATTAAGCCTGCATGAGATGCGGATTAAGGCTCGCTGAGACTTATCGGTGTGTCGCCCGTCGCACGTGTCTCGCTCGCGTCGGCGTCCGGTACGCGATACGTGCTCAAGTACGGCAGGTAGACATCATAGTACCTGGGCGTTGGTGTGGGCGTCGGCGTCCGCGTGAGCGTCGGCGTCGGTGTGACGGTGGACGTGCGCGTGGGCGTCGGCGTTGATGTCGGCGTTGCCGTGGGCGTCGGCGTTGGAGTGGCGATAAGCACGCGCACCGACGGGTCCGGGAACTGGTACTGAGTTACCACGCCATTGTTGGCGAAGAAGAAGCCGGATGCCGGCGACGCACTGGGCGAGTACTGGCCGGGACTTGTTGGGTGGATACTGTATGTGACTGTAATGCCCTGACTCGGGAGTGTGTCGAGGCGCCAGCTAAAGGTCTGTGCCTCGACTGTGGGGAGGGGAGCCCCGTAGGCCGTGGCGTCGATGTCATTGCGCACAGTATCGGTAATAAGGACATTGCGCACGTCGGTTGGCTGGACAACGCGGGCGATCTGCTGGTAGATGTCCACAAGCTCGGCGCCCGTCGGGCTATAAAAGTAGTAGCCCGGACCGCTGGCGAGCGAGCCGAGAACCTGGAGGATGTCCGGGCGGAGGTTGCGGCCGATGGCGATAGCGAAGATCTTCGTGCCCGCTGCTTTCGCCGCAGCCGCGGCTTGAGGCGCACCCTCGACGCCCTCATTCGCGTCCGTCAGCAAGACGATGTACTTCACGTGGTCGGGGTGCTGACGCGGCCCGGTCAGTTCCGCTTGCGCGGCGTTGATGGCGTCGGCAATGTTCGTACCGCCGATCGGCGTAATCTCGGCGATGCTGCGCTGCATCCGGAAGCGTTCCTGTGTGAGGGGGACGGAGAGCCGCGCCGTGTCGTTGAACTCGACGAGCCCTACCTGGTCAACGCTCAGGTTGAGCTCGTCGACGAAATTCAGCGCGGCCTGCTTCGTCAGCCCGATCTTGTTGTCGTTGGACATCGAGAGCGATTGGTCGATGACCATCGCCAGGTCGGCGGGCGATGTGATCGTCGCGCAGTTGCTGCGTACAGACAGGCTGACCAGGGCATTGCCTCCGAGCAGGATCGTCGGTGGGGTGATGCTCTTGGCGGTCACGGCGTCGCAGCGCGCGATCGGTGTCGCCGTGGGGATCGGCGTCGGTGTCGCCGCCCCATCTGGCAGCCGGCGATAGACCTGGATGCGGTGGTTGTCGGTGTCGGCGACGTACACGCGGCCATCTGCGCCAACGGCAAGGTCCTGGGGGTAGCGCAGCTCCTCGGGTCGGGTGCCAGGCTGGCCCCACGACGCGAGAAGCTCGCCCGACGGTGTGTACTTCTGAATATGAGCATCCTGGGTCAGGACATAGATCAGGCCGCCACTGTCGGCAGCGATTCGCATTGGGCTGCGTCCATCCGCGGCAGCGAAGCTACCCAAGGCATCGCCGCTGGTCGCCAGGCGCTGGATACGCTTGTTGCCCGTGTCGGCGACGAGCAGGCTCCCGTCCGGAGCGAGAGCAATGCCACGCGGCGCCAGGAGCTGCCCCGGCGCGCTGCCCGTCCCGCCCAATGACGGCAGCCGTCGCTGTAGAAGCGGGCCGCCGAAGCGCTTGATGGCATCGCCGTCGACGACGAACACTTCGGCGGCGCTGCCGCTTCCGACGACGACCATGCGTTGCGCTGCCACAAGCTCGGTATCATTGACGGCGAGCACGGAGCCATCCGGCGCGTAGCGGATGAGCGCTGTCGGCAGCAGCCGGTAAGTATTGCCGGCCGCGTCGACGGCGATATCGACGGCAAAGCCGCTATAGGGCGTCTGGTCGGCCAGATCGCCCGCGCTGCCAAGCTGCAGGATGTAGTCGAGTGGGCCGGGCGGGGCGTAGCGGCTGGCGGCGACCAGCAAGCGGCCCAGGGTGGAGTCGAACTTGAGCGCCATAGGCGGCGCGGATGCATCGCCGGCTTTCACGGGCCAGCTTGCATCGAGGGCGTAAAATTCCGATGAATTGGGAGCGGCGGGCGCGGCCGGCACGAAAAACGGCACGAATGCAAGAACGCCCAGGGCGATGGCGATACCCAGCCACAGCGTGCGGCGAGTCATGTAGCGGTCTCCTGAAAACTGATTGACGGACTTCTTCATAGTGTGACGCACAAGAGTTCATAAAGTGACCCCCACGCGTGCAACTTTCACAGTTGCAGACAATGAGTCGAGGGGGCGCTCGTTGGGGAGACAAACGCGCCGGCAAATGATAAAAGCCTGAGGCGTGCCCGCCGCAGGCTTTACTCAGGCTTTTATCAAAGGGGGGTATATGGCGTTTCCGCCACGATGAACAGTGTAGGGGAGCCAGATTAAGCAGGCATGAAGCGACCATTAAGGGAGAGTAAGTCTGCCGCCGACCGCTAGTGTCCGGTGAGCGGCCAGAAAATGGGCAGGAACACCATGATGACGAGGAACACGAGCACAGTCAGCAGCCAGCCGACACGCCAATAGTCGCGGAACTGATAGCCGCCTGCGCCCATGACCAGGAGGTTGACGGGGTGGCCGAGCGGCGTCAGAAAAGCCATGCCCGTGCCCAGGGCCACGGCCATAGCCAACGACCGAGGGTCGAGGTGAGTCTGCACAGCCGCTTCGATGGCGATGGGCGCGAGGATAGCGCCCACAGCCTGTCCGCTCATCACCTGCGTGAGCAGAACGGTCATGAGGAGCACGCCGCCCAGCAGGGCCATGTTTCCTAGCGGCCCAAATGTGGTCACGAGGCCATTCGCGAGCAGCTCGGCTGCGCCGGTCTTGGTGAGTGCGAGGCTGAGCGGCAGGATTCCGGCGACGATGAAGATGCTGCGCCAGTCAACGGCGCGGTAGACGTCTTCCATGCTCAAGATGCCGACCAGTACCATCGCCAATGCGCCGGCGAGCATGGCTTCTGCCGTGGGGAGAATGCCGACGGCCGCGATGACAATGCTCACCGCCATGATCGTCACCGCCAGCCACCCCTTGCGTGACGTTGGCGGCAGCTCGGCGGGCGGCGCTTGCAGAACAATCAGGTCCGGGTCGTTCTGGAGCATGGTCATGCGGCTGCGCGGCCCTTGCAGCAGCAGCGCATCGCCGAACTCCAGCGGCCGGTTGGCGAGGTTGCGGCGAATAGGGCGGCCGGAGCGCCAGATGGCGAGCGCCGTCATCCCGTACTTGTCGCGGAATTGAGCGTCCTTGAGAGACTGGCCGATTAGGCGCGAGCGCGGCATGAGAATGGCTTCGACGACCACGATCGTCGGCGATTCCAGGTCGACCTCTTTCCAGCTTCGCGCCGGCAGTATTTCAAGGTAAGGCTCGGTGTCCCGTCGGCGGAAATCCTCGATGTCGCCCTGGAGGGTCAGAACGTCGCCGGCCGCGCACACGGTGGCGGGAGCGGGCGCGAGAATCGTCTGTCCGTTGTGCTCGACGGCGACAACGTTGACTCCGTACGTCTCGCGCAGGGGTGTCTCCGCCAGCGGCCGGCCGATAAGGATGGAGCCTTTCGGTACCCGCGCCCGAAACAAGCGCTCACCCAGCCGGTACAGAGTCACCAGGTCGCCTTCGGCGTACTGCATGGCTTCGAGGCGCTCGACGGGTGACGCGGCGGGTAGCTGCCGCCTTCCCCATAGCGCCAGGAACGCAATGCCGACAATGACGCACGGGATACCGACCGGGGCGAAGTCCAGGACGCCGAACGCCTCGTAGCCCTGGTCGCGCAGCACGTTGCTGACGACGATGTTGCTGGTCGTGAACAGTGTCGCCATGCCACCCAGCAGCGTCGAGAAGGCCAGCGGCATCAGCAGGCGCGAAGCGCTCACGTGGGCCTTGCGCGCCGCGCCGGCAACGGCGGGAAGGAGAACGGCGGCGGCGGCGATGTTGTTCATCAATAGAGAGAGGAATGCGCCGCCCAACATCACAATGGCGACGAGGCGCGCTTCCCCCGTGCCGCCGACCTGGAGCAGGATCTCGCCAATCTTCTCGGTCACGCCGGTGCGCTGTAGCCCTTCGGCGAGGATGAAGATGGCGAACATCGTGATGACCGCGTTGCGGCTGAGGCCGGAAAATGCCTCGCCGGGCGTCAGGACTGCTGTGGCTGCCAGAACGACGATGATGAGAAGAGCGACGACGTCGCTCCGAATGCGATTGCTCAGGAAGAGGATAACGGAGCCGAGCAGGACGATCAGCGTGATGATGAGGTCGGAGTTGAGGCCAAGCTCATGAATGATCGAGTTGATATCAGCGAGTACGTTTCCCATGCATGCGTATCTTGACGGGCCTTTCCGTCGAGCGATTCGGTCTGAGAGAGGTGAACGTCACTATGATAGTCCCTGGAAACGCTGCCGTCAAAGGGGCCGTTTGCGCCTGCGCTCGGCCCTGTGTTACAATCAGCCGGCATTCGCGCCGCGCTCAGCCGTCAGGCTCGGGCGATTATCTCACACTTCGGTATAAGGACAAGGATATGAGCGACGGTCAGACGAAGGATACGGTACGCTGGGGTATTCTCGGCGCCGCCAATATTGCCATCAAGGCTGTGATGCCGGCCCTGCAAGGCGCGCGCAACGGCAAGATGGTGGCGATCGCGAGCCGGGAGCTGAGCAAGAGTCGGAGCGTAGCGGCGCAGTTTGGCATTCCGCGCGCCTATGGCACGTATGAGGAGCTGCTCGAAGATCCGAATGTCGATGCCATCTATATTCCGCTTCCCAATCACCTTCACGCGCCGTGGACGGAGCAGGCGGCGGCGGCGGGCAAGCACGTCCTGTGTGAGAAGCCGCTGGCGCTGAATGCCGACGAAGCTCAGGCGATGGTGGACGCGTGCCAGCGTCACGGGGTGCTGCTCATGGAAGCGTTCATGTACCGCTTCCAGCCGCGAATCCGTCACATCAGGCGCATCGTCGACGCCGACACGATTGGCCCCGTGCGATTGGTGCGCGCCAGCTTCACCTTCCAATTCACGCGCCGGCCCAATATACGCCTCGAGCCGACGATGGGCGGCGGGGCGCTCATGGACGTGGGGTGCTACGGCGTGAACTTCTCCCGCTATGTGATGGGGGCAGAGCCGAGCCAGGTTTTCGCGTATCAGCGCATCGGCGATACGGGGATCGACCAGACTCTCGTCGGGCTGCTCCAGTTCGACAATGGGCGGCTGGCCGAGGTAGACTGCTCGTTTGAGATTGTGACGCGGCGCTCGATCGAGGTCGCGGGCACGCATGGCACCATCGAAGCGCCGGTCACGTGGATACCGGGGCTGGCCGAGTCGGCGCTCGTGGTCGACCGCGCCGGCGACTGGCGTGAGGTGATCACGTTCCCGGGCGTCGATCAGTACCGGATCATGGTCGAGGAGTTCGGCGACGCGGTACTGTCCGGCAGCCCAGTTCCGCTGCCGCCGAGCGACGCCGTCGCCAACATGCGCGTGATTGACGGACTGCTGAAGTCAGCCAGCGAGGGGCGCCCTATTTCACTGACGTAACTGCCACTCGTCGAAGTGCACCGTCTCCTTGCCGCTCAGCCGTTCCTCGATCTTCTGGATGATAAGCTCCAGGTGCGGCCCATGCCAGACGAAATCTAGCTCGTCGGCGGGAACGGTGAGAACCGGGCAGAGGGTGAAGCGCTCGATCCAGGCTTCGTAGAGCGTATTGAGCTGCTCCAGGTATGCCGGGTCGAGCGCCTGCTCGTATGACCGTCCCCGCATCGTGATGCGCTTCTGCAGCGTCTCGACCGACGCGCGCAGGTAGACGAGCAGGTCCGGCGGCGGAAGGAAGCGATTGATGCTGTCGTACAGCGCCTGGTAGGTTGCGTAGTCGCGCCGCGACATATGCCCCTGGTGGTAGAGGTTGGCCGCGAAAATCTCGGCGTCCTCGTAGACCGAGCGGTCCTGGACGGCGCTCTGCGGGTAGTCCAGAATCTGCCGGTGGTGGTAGAGGCGGCGCGAGAGGAAGAACACCTGGGAGTGGAACGACCAGGCGGACATATCAGCATAGAAGTCGGCCAGGTAGGGGTTGTCGTCTACGGCTTCGTAGAATGGCTGCCAGCCGAGGCGCTGCGCCAACAGGCCGGTCAGCGTCGATTTTCCGACGCCTATGTTGCCGGCGATGGCGACAAAGCGTTTCGCGGCCTGGCTCACGATTCTTCTTCCTCACCCAGCGCTTCGATGCGGAAAGGTGTGCAGAAGATATCCTGGGTCTGCGTGTTTTCCAGGAGCGCAATCGCGTCGCGCAGCGTGCGAATCACGCGGTCGCGCGACTGGGGACCGCCATAAACGCCATCGAATTCGAGAATCAGGCGAAGCTGGGTTTCCATATTCATGAGCGCCTCACTTTAGGAACAGAAGTAGGGTGATACTAGCACACTGACGGGCTGGACTCCAAATCGAAAGCCGGGGGGCCGCTCGGTTGCCATATGCCCAACGGCGCGACCCGTGGTATAATTCCCCGTATGTCTTTTGCCATTGAGTTCGATGTACTCGCCCGTGACGTCGGAACATGGGCGCGCGCCGGGGAGATTCGCACACCCCACGGCCCCATCCCGACACCGTGTTTCGCGCCCGTCGGAACCGCCGCGTCCGTCAAAGGTATTTCGCCCCGCGAGTTGCGTGAGATCGGCGCGACGCTCATCCTCTCGAATACCTATCACCTGGCGCTGCGGCCCGGTCCGGAGATCGTCGCGGGCCAAGGCGGCCTGCATGGCTTCATGGCCTGGGACGGCCCCATCCTTACGGACTCTGGCGGCTTCCAGGTGTTCAGCCTGACGGAGCGCCGCAAGGTGACGGACGAGGGCGTGCGCTTCAGGTCGCACATCGACGGGAGCGAGCACATGTTCTCGCCGGAGCGGGTGATGGAAATCGAGATGCTCCTGGGCGCCGACATCATCATGCCGCTCGACGTTTGCCCGCCGTATCCCAGCGGCCGCGAGGAGAACGAGGAGGCGTTGCGGCTCACGGCGGCCTGGGCGAAGCGATGCCAGGCGTCGCATAGCCGACGCGATCAGGCGCTGTATGGCATTGTCCAGGGCGGGGTCTATCCCGACTTGCGCCGCGCCGCCGCCGAGGAAATCGCGGCGCTCGGCTTCGTCGGGTTCGGCGTCGGCGGGCTGAGCGTGGGTGAGCCGAAAGAGCTGATGCTGGAGATGCTGGAGGCCCAGATACCGGCGCTGCCCGACGGCAAGCCACGCCATTTGTTGGGTGTTGGTGCCCCGGAGGACCTGGTTGCCGGCGTCGCGCGGGGCATCGACACGTTCGACTGCGTACTCCCGACGCGTGAGGCCCGGCACGGTAGCGCGTGGACGTGGGAAGGGCGGCTCAACATGAAGAACGCGCGTTTCGCCGAGGACGCCGCGCCGCTCGACCCAACGTGCGACTGCTATGCGTGCCGCACGTTTAGCCGCGCTTACCTGCGCCACCTGGTCATGGCGAACGAGATTCTGGGGCTGCGGCTGCTGACGCTGCACAACCTGCGGTTCCTCATCTCGCTGGTGCAGACCATGCGCGAGCAGTTGCTGCATGGGACGTTCAGCGGCTGGCTGGCAGAATGGCCGGAGCGCTGGCCCCGCGCGCTGGCGTAGTTCGGACAGTTTTCGGAGGAGGCTGTTGTGAAAACGTACCCTATCCCTCTCGTGCCCGGCCCGACCCGCGTTCCCCAGGCGGTGCGGGACGCCTACCTGGTCGACTATGGCTCCGCCGACATGGAGCTGGAGTTCTTCGACCTGTACTGCGACACGCAGGCGGCCCTGCGCCAGATTCTCAAGACACAGAGCGACGCGGCTATCATGACGGGCGAGGGCATGGTGGCGTTATGGGGCGCGCTCAAGAGTTGCCTGAAGCCGGGCGACAAGGTGCTTGCCGTAGGCAATGGCCCGTATGGTGTCGGCATCGGGAACCTTGCCAAGGGCATCACCGGCGAGGCGCGCATTCTCAGCTTCGACTTTGATGGGCCAATCGACATGGGGCAGGTCGAGGCCGCGATTGCCGAGTACCGGCCCCACATGGTGACGGCGGTTCACTGCGACACGCCCGTCGGCAACCTGAACCCGATTGGCGCAATCGGGCGTCTCGTGCGGCAGTATGACGTTCCCCTGTTCTACGTCGATACGGTCTCCGCGGCGGCCGGCGCACCGCTCGACGTCGACGCCTGGAGCATTGACCTGGCCCTCGTCGGCTCGCAGAAGTGCCTCTCGGCGCCGCCCGATGTGGCTATCATCATGGTAAGTCCGCGTGCCTGGGATGTCGTGCACCGCTACAACTACCAGGGCTACGATGGGCTTGCGCCCTGGGATGGGTTCATCGACCGCCGCTATACGCCGTATACTCTGTCCTGGGCCAGCACGGCGGCTCTGCGCGTCGCCTGCCAGCTGATCCTGGACGAGGGGCTTGACATCGTTGTGCGGCGGCACGCCGACGTGGCGGGATACTGCCGCGCGCGGCTGCGCCAGATGGGGCTGGCGCTGTACCAGCGCGACGAGAACCTGGCGTCGCCAACGGTGACTGCGGTTCACGTGCCGCAGGGGATTACGTGGACGGAGCTGGACGCCAGGTTAAGGGAACGCGGAGTCGTGGTGGGCGGCTCGTGGGACGAGCTGAGCGGCCACGTCTTTCGCATCGGACACATGGGGTCTCAGGCGGATAGGGAGCTTGTGCAGGCCGGACTAGACGCCCTGGCCGCGAGCCTCTGACCGTTTTGACTCGATTTTGACTACCATTCTCGACAAGGGTAGAATTGCGATGACACGGCGCGGCATAGGGATGCCGCAGCCGTTCTCGCGAGCGCAAAGGAGGGCTGCATGAACATAATTGTGCTGGTGAAATCCGTACCGGATCCAGCAGTGAAGGTCGCGGTCAAAAACAATCAGATTGTAGAGGACGGGCTGGCTTGGGAGCCGAACCCCTACGACGAGAACTCCACCGAAGAGGCGATTCGCCTGAAGGAGAAATTCGGCGGCAAGGTGACGCTCATCACTCTCGGCCCCAAGCGCGCCGAGGAGACGTTGAAGAAACTGCTCGCACTAGGCGCCGATGAAGGCATTCTCGTGAGCGACCCGTCGTTTGAAGGCAGCGACGAGCTAGCCGTCGCGCGCATTCTGGCCGCCGCGATCGAAAAGCAAGGCGCGTATGACGTGATCTTCGCGGGTCTGACCGGCGTGGACTGGAACCAGGGAATCGTCGGCCCGGCCGTCGCTGAAGCCCTGGCCATTCCGCACGTCGCGTACGTCGTCGGCGTCGAAGTGGACGGCCAGGCGGCGCGGGTGACGACCGAGGTTGATGGTGGCCGCGAAATTCAGGAAGTTGACTTGCCGGCGGTACTAACCTCGATGCAGAACCTCAATGTGCCGCGCTACGCGTCGCTCAAGAACATCATGGCCGTCAAGCGCAAGGTCATCCCGGTTTGGGGCGCGGCGGATCTCGGCGTCGATGCGAGCCAGGTTGGCCCAAGCACGGCCCAGACTCAATTGAAATCATTGGTTCCCCCGCCTGAGCGAGCCGCCGGGCGGATCATCCCTGGCACGCCGGACGAGGCCGTGAAGGAGCTTGTCCGCGCTCTCCAGGAAGAAGCAAAGGTGATCTAATATGGCCAACGGAGTCCTTGTCATTGCCGACTTGCGCGGCAGCAACGTCAAGCGAGTTACGTTTGAAGCGATCAACGCGGCCCGCCCGGTGGCGCAGGCTCTCGGCGGCCCAGTCCAGGTGGCCCTTGTCGGTGGCCCTGGTGTAGCCGCCGCGGCCGGTCCCGTCGGCGAGACCGGTGTCAATGAAGTCATCGTCGCAGAGTCTCCCGACCTCGCGTCCTACTCGGCTGAGTCGTATACCGATGCGGTCCAGCAGCTTGTGGACGCCACGTCGCCGGCGCTGATCCTTCTGCCCGCGACCCCGCACGGCCGCGACCTCGCGCCCCGCGTCGCCGCGCGATTCGGCATCGCGTACGCGGCTGACGTCACAAAGATCGAAGTCTCGGGCGGGCAGGTTGTGGTGACGCGGCCGGTCTATTCCGGCAATGCTATCGCAAGCGTGGGCCTGGAGTCGACGCCGGCCATCGTCACGCTGCGCCCAGGCGCGTATGGCACAGCGCCGCGCGAGGCCGGGAAGTCAGCCGGAAAGCAGACGCCTCTGGCCGTGAACATCGAGTATGCCCCGGGCGCGAAGGTGGTCGAGTTCCAGGAAGTGAAGAGCGAGCGCCCCGACCTGAGCGAGGCGACGGTCGTTGTCTCCGGCGGCCGCGGCATGGGGTCTGCCGAGAGCTTCGCTCTCATCGAAGAGCTGGCCGACCTTCTGGGCGCTGCGGTGGGCGCGTCGCGCGCCGTCGTGGATGCGGGCTGGCGGCCGTGGGGTGAGCAGGTGGGGCAGACGGGCAAGACCGTCAACCCGAACCTGTACATTGCCTGCGGCATCAGCGGCGCGATCCAGCACCTCGTCGGCATGCGCACGTCGAAGTACATCGTTGCCATCAACAAGGACCCCGAGGCCCCTATCTTCAAGGTGGCCGACTACGGGATCGTGGGCGACGTGTTCACGGTGCTGCCACTGCTGACCGAAGAGGTCAAGAAGGCCAAGTCGCAGTAACACGCTGGAAGTTGGCAGATAACAAGGACGAAGTTGGCGCTCCCGCCCTTCGTCCTTATTCTTCTTATAGACACTGAACGCAAAGGCCAGGTAGTGAGCTTGACTGAGAATGGTATCGGATTGTTCCGCTTCGCTACGTTTGATGCGATAGATGGCCTGGTTCACGGCGTGAGCCAACGCCACGGCGGTGTCAGTCAGTCGCCGTGGGCGAGCCTGAATCTTGGCGGCAGCGTCGGCGACCAGCCTGAAGCAGTGCATGAGAACCACAACCGTCTATGCGCCGCCCTCGACATACCCAGGTCGTCGCTCGTCTCTAGCCGATTGGTCCACGGTGACCAGGTAGCGGTTGTTGCTCCGCATCAGCGTGGAACGTTGGTGCCCCAGACCGATGCTCTCCTGAGCGCCGACCCCGACGTGTACCTGCTCATTCGCTGTGCCGACTGTGTGCCGGTCATCGTTGTGGACCCTGTGCGCCGCGTCGTCGGCGCGGCCCACGCCGGCTGGCGGGGTACCCTGGCTTTCATCGCCCAGAAGATGGTCCGCACCATGGTCGACGTCTTCGACAGCCAGCCTTCCGACCTGCGCCTGGGCATTGGGCCATCTATTGGACCGTGCTGCTACGAGGTACGCGAAGACGTGATCGAAGCGACGCATCGGGTCTTCGGTGACGGCGCCGCGTCCCTGCTGCACACAAGGCAAGGGCGAACGACCCTGGACCTCTGGGAGGCCAATCGACTTCAGGTGGCGGCCCTGGGCGTGCAGCACATCGCTGTGTCGGGCGTCTGCACTGCCTGCCACGTTCGAGATTACTACTCGCATCGCGCCGAAGCCGGCCGAACCGGGCGTTTCGCCGCCGTCATTGGATTTCGCGATGCATCAGGAGCAAGCGCATGCAGCGACCCCGCACCTCCGGCAACCAGGATGCCCTGATGATCGCGGAGGCGTTGCGCGCCGTCGAAGAGCGCATCGCCGGCGCCGCCGCCCGAGCCGGGCGCGACCCTCAGTCGGTCACTCTCGTTGCCGTGAGCAAGACTGTCGAGGCGCCGCGTGTCTACGCGGCTTACTTGAACGGCGTGCGTAACTTCGGGGAGAATCGCGTCGAAGAGGCGTTGCCGAAGCAGTCTGACCTGCCGGGCGACATTGTCTGGCACATGATTGGGCACGTCCAGAGCCGCAAGGTGCGTGATGTCGTCGGCCACTTCGCCCTCGTTCACTCCATTGACAGCCTCCCCCTGGCCGAGGCGTTCCAGCGCCGAGCCGAAGCGGTCGACGTCGAGGTTGCCGTCCTCCTGGAGGTAAACGTTGCGCGCGAGCCACAGAAGTACGGCTTCGCGCCCGACGAGATCGCATCGGCAGCGGCGGCTGTCGCCCAGATGAGCCACGTGAAGCTCCAGGGCCTCATGGCCATGGCGCCGATCGTGTCAAATCCGGAGGAAGCTCGCCCTGTCTTCCGCGGCCTGCGCGAGCTGCGCGACGCGCTGGCTCAGACCTTGCCGCACGTCGACTGGCGCCACCTGTCGATGGGGATGACTGACGATTTTGAGGTGGCGGTCGAGGAAGGGGCCACGCTGGTGCGTGTCGGCCGCGCCATTTTTGGCGAGCGCGCCCCCGCGCCTGGGCCTTGACCAAGCCGTCGCCCGTTTAGAGTGTGCGCCGGATTCGTGCTACAATCTGTCGCACACTTTGCGTATTCGACTGATGAAGAAAGAGACACCTATGCTTCACGACCTGCATATGGGGGTGATCGGCAGCGGTCAGATGGCCGAAGCCATGATTAAGGGATTGCTCGACCGGGATGTGATTGCGCCCGCGAATATCTGCGCCAGTGACCCGCGGCCGGAACGGGGCGACTACCTGCGCCAGCGGTTCGGCATCGGGTTCACGACGAGCAACTGCGAGGCAGTCGATGGCGCAGATATCGTCATCCTGAGTGTCAAGCCGCAGGCGCTCCCGCACGTCGAGCCTGACTTGCGCGGCCACATTCGGCCGGACGCCCTCGTCCTGAGTATCATCGCCGGCGCCAGGCTGCGCAGCATCGCGAGCGGCCTGCACCACAAAGCGATTGTGCGCGCCATGCCGAACACCCCCGCTCGTATCGGCGAGGGCATCACGGTGTGGATCGCCACTGACGAGGTGACCGAGCACCAGCGCCTGCAGGCGCGCGCCATCCTTGAAGCATTGGGCGAAGAAATCTATGTCGACGATGAAGGCTACCTGGACATGGCGACGGCGCTGAGCGGAACCGGCCCTGCCTACATCTTCCTGGTCATGGAAGCCATGATCGACGCGGGGGTACACATGGGCTTCTCGCGCCACGTCGCCGAGAAGCTCGTGTTGCAGACGATGCGCGGATCGGTCGACTTTGCGCGCCAGAGTGGCCTGCATCCGGCGGAGCTGCGCAACCAGGTGACGTCACCCGGTGGCACCTCGGCGGAGGCCATCTATCAGTTGGAGAAGGGCGCTTTGCGAACTGTCCTATCTCGCGCGATCTGGGCGGCGTACCAAAAGTCGAAATACCTGGGCGACCTGAGCGAGGAACGCTACAACGGTAGTGATCACGAAGCTGGGAAGTAGGAGAGACATTCGATGGGCGACTTCTGTAGCGTTCTGGGCTTGATCTTTCAGGGGTACATCTTTCTGCTGATCGGGCGGGCGCTTCTGTCGTGGATCAACCCGAATCCGTACAACCCGATCATTCGGGTCATCTACCAGCTCACGGAGCCGGTGCTGGCGCCCTTCCGGCGCTATATTCCGCCGGTGGGGATGTTTGACATAAGTTTTCTGGTGGCTTTCATCGTGTTGGAGATTGTTTTCAACATCATCCTTCAACTGGTAGGCTGCCGGGCCGGTGGCGGTCTGTTCGGTTGATGTTGTGCGCGGTTAGGACATGCCTCTCGCTGTGACTGCCACAACGCGTGGCAGCCGCTTCCAGGTGTATGTTCAGCCACGGGCGAGCCGCGCCGAGATTACCGGGCTACATGGCGACGCGCTGCGCGTGCGGCTGACCGCGCCGCCAGTGGAGGGGAGGGCAAACGAAGCCCTCGTCGCCCTGCTCGCCGGCTTCCTGGGGCTACCGAAGTCGCGCCTCAGTATCGTGAGTGGGGCGACCTCGCGTACGAAGTCCGTTGAAGTCGAGGGGATGTCGCCACAGGAAGTCGTGGCGCGTTTTCAGACAGTCGTCCCCGAGGGCGGCCAGGCGAAGACATAGCCTTGCCGCCGCACAGTTCGGAGATAGATCGGGCGCCGAGGGTCGCGCTCGATCTTTTTTCGTAGCCAGTTGATATGCACTTCCAGGGTCCGAGTGTCGCCGGTAAAGGTGGTATCCCAGACGCGCTGCATAAGCACGGCTCGGGTGAGAACCACATTCGGCTGCCGCATGAGTGTCCAGAGCAGGAGGGCTTCTTTAGGCGTCAGGTGAATCGGAACCCCCTCGACGCTCACGGTGGCGCTCACGCGGTCGACGCGAATCGGTCCGAGGACGATGACATCTGTGCTCATCACGAATCCACGAGTAAGATGCGCCCGCACTGACTGCAATACGTCAAAGCGAGCTGCCTGGCGCGCGCAATGTCCGCCATCGGGAGTGTCACCTGGCAGCCTTCGCAGCGCCCGCTAACGACGCGGGCCACCGCCCGCCCTCCCTTCCGCTGACGCAAGTCGTCGTAGACCGCCAACTGAGTTGGGTTCACTTCGCGTCGTGCCGCGTCAATCTCCGCCATAAGCGCGGCAAGCTCCGTCTCGACCGTGGTAAGCTCACTGCGCAGACGTTCCTGGTGCGCCGCCCAGCGCTCTTCGATGTTCGCCAGGCGCTCGGCGGCTGTCCTTTGCTCGGCCTGGGCGGTCTCGAGGGAGAACATCGTCTCCAGCGTTTGATCGTCGAGCTGACTGAGTCGCCGACGCAGCGAGGCAATCTCACTCTCGATGCCCGTCATCTCCTTGACGTTGGTGACCCGCCCACTGTAGAGGCGGGTTTCCTCGTTCTTTATCTTGGCGGTGATCGTCTGTCGGTCCTGGTCGGCGGTGCGCAGGTCTCGCTGGAGCGCCGCGACGCGGTCGTTCGCCTGCTGCGCGGCAGCGCGTGCGGCCAGGACGGAAGGCGGCTCGACGAGGCCGGCCTGAATGTCGCGCTGGCGGCGCCGCAAGCCATCGGCGCGCAGATCGCGCGCCTGGAGGTGATAGAGTGCGTCGGCGGCTGGCATAGATTCCCTCTCAGCGTGTCACTGACCGACATTTTACTTCACTAATGCCTCGGCCAACAAACCTGCGCACGTCGCTACGGCCGAGGCGCCGGGCGGCCCATCCATTTCACTGCCAGCGCATCCAGGTAGCCTTCGCTGCGCATCAGCTCGAGGGTGGCGTCGATCTGCTGCGCCAGGTCATGCTGGTCGAGGCGAACCGCCACGGTGTAGAACTCATTCTCGACTGGATAGCCAAGCGGCTCGACGGACTTGTCCGCCTGCAAGGCGCTCACCATGTCCATCAGCCCGGCATCCACTTCTCGGTTGCGCACCGCCTCTATGACGGCGTCGGTGCTCGGCAGCCGCCGAATTGTCGCCGGGGCCGGCCGCAGCCGACGCGCCGCCAGATCCGCCGCGGAACCTAGCTCGACGGCAAGGGTGAGCGGCCGGTCGGGCAGGGCCTCGCCCGCGCGGACGACAAGCGTAGGGCCGGCGTTGAAGTACGCGCCCGAGAAATGCAGGTCCTGAGTGAGGCGCTCGTCTGGCGGGAACGCGGAAATGACGGCGTCGACGGCGCCGGTGCGCAGCGCGTCCAGGAAGCCGTCGTAGGACATGGGCACGATGACCAGCTCGCGACCGAGGCGCTTGGCAAGGGCGCCGGCCAGGTCAATATCATAGCCGATCGGCGGTGTGTTCGGGCCAGTGTAGAACTCGAACGGGACGAAGCTCGGGTCGACGCCGACGCGCAGGGGCAATGGGCCGGCGCCGGTTGCTTCCGTCGCATGGGAGCGCGGCGACGCCATGACCGCCAGAATTGTCCAGACCAGGAGCACCGCCCACAGCACGCGGCGCCGCGGGGAAAAGGCGCGATTGAGACGCGACAACATGCTCACTGCGATTGCGGCTCTTTCGATGTCAGCGCGGCTGTTACCGGTGGCACTGTGATCTGTGGGCCGCTCGCAGCGGTTTGAGCGAGCGCCTGGTAGATTGGGCGCGGGCTGAAATCGTCATCGACCAGCGCCCAGTTGTCCTGATAGGTCTGGCTGCGCCACGGAAAGCGGAAGGCCCATAGCGCGACGCTGGGGCACCACGTCCACCCGTCAGCGATCTGCAGGGCGCGCAGCGTGTTGTCGATGCGCACTGCCGGCCGAACTGATTTTGTCCACCGAGGGTGGTCGTTCCAGCCGGCCTCTGTGATCGGCGACGGCTTCAACCCGTCGCCGTGGCGCTCCATAATCGCTCGCAGCAGCTCGACGCGGCGGAAATTGACGATCTCCGGCGCGGGCGGGTCGTCGGGCGGGAAGCTCCAACCGTAGGCGTGCATTGCCAACCCATCGAAATACGGCGCCGCGCCCGCCGCGTACATCGCATCGAGATAGTCCAGATCGCTCTGCCCGGCGCTATCCCCTTCCAGCACCGGGGCGAGAGCGCCCGCGAGAACCTGAACATTGGGGTCGGCGCGCTTGGCGGCGGCGTAGGCAGCCGCCAGCAGGCGGGTGTAGGCCGCCGCATCCGGCTGCTGGCCGCCCCACTCAAAGGCCAGGTTGGGCTCATTCCAGATGACGATCGCGTCGACCCGCCCCTGGAAATGGGTCACAAAGGCTTCCACGAACGCCGCGTAGTCGGCAAAGTGGCTCTCGTCGAGGAGGTGAGGAGTCGTTCCCTCGGCCCGCGCCCAGTCGGGGACGTAGTCCAGGCGCGCGACGACATGCAGCCCCTGGCGCAAGGCGTGATCGACGACGAGGTCCGCGTGGTTCCAGTTGAACTGACCCTGCTCGGGCTCAATATAGGCCCACGGGAAGTACTCGACGATGGTACCCGCGCCCATCTGCCGCACCATGACCAGGCTCTGCTTGATCTTCCAGGGCTCGACCTCGTCGGTCAGTCGGGTATGAACGGCGAGCTTCGGGAGAGATGTGTGGACGACCTGTTGCGGCCCAAGCTCGGTGGGGATGAAACCGGGGTCACGGAAAAGTAGCAGCGGCAGAAACAGCGCTAGAACGCAGGCTGCTGGGAGGAGTCGCCGCCATTTGTCCCGCGGGCCAGGCTCGGGGGTGTAGTGGCTGTAGTCTCGCATAAGTGAAAAACGCCGCCGGCGATATGGAGGCAGGCGGCGAGCTCTCAATCTAGTGTTGGACAGGGTTGGCGGTGGAACCGCTCCTCGGCGTTGGCTGCAAACCTACTTTGGGGCGCGCCCGATAAGGGCAGCCAGGGTCTTCCGCGCGCCCACGAGACGGCTGCGGTACTGGATGGGCGGATTGACCATCTTGATCGCGACCTTGTTCGATATGTCCTGGGCCTGAGTCAGATAGCCGCGCAGCTGCGGCATCCAGACCTTGATGTTGATGTTCAGGTAGCGGGTGCCATAGTTCATGCCGAAGACGAGCGCCACCAAGACGAGGAGAAGGATGAACATCTCGATCGTGAGGATGGCAACGGCGACGGTATACAAGAAATCGAGCGTTTCCACGTTCGTCTCCTTCGGTACACTTCGCTCTGGATTATACTCCGCAATGGGGAACTTGGGCAAACGCGAATAAATGCAAGGGCGAGCCGGCTATTCGACTCGCCCTACAACAAGCCGTGGCGCAGGAGCGCCGGGCGATGAGCTTTCACGCTCGATCCGCCCTAACAGGCGGCCAGCACGAGACTGCAATCCTCGGCATCCGAGGTTTCCATCAGATCGATCGCGTCTGCCCTGAGGAACGTGATCGACAGGATGCCGCCTACGACATATGCGACACAGTCTTCCATCGAAACGTCGGCCGGCAGCAACACGCGCGCGCTGAAACCGCCGCGGGTGTCTGTGAGAACAAGGCCGCGCGGGCCCTCAAGGCGCATCTCTAGCTCGTCTACCGGAGTTGCCGGCGCCGGCATTTCGACTACGACACAGTCATTCTGCTCATATACGAACGGCGCTTTATGGAGAGACGCCTGGACGCTGCGGCTCATAGCCGCGCTCAGCTCATCGAGAGCCATCGCTTCAATAGTGGAGCTAACTGCCATCGTTTCACTCTCCTGGTCATGACTAAGGATACTGTGCGCAGTATGAGTCGGTCTACAGAGAACCTGTCGCGCTTCAGTCCCTAAAGCACTAATCGTGCCACACTCCTATTATAGGCTGAACTTGTACAGAGTCTATACAAATTTCTTACAAAACGCGTACATCTTCACGACATGACGCCAACATTTCCCCGACCTGAACCACCGCAAATGTTGCTACTCATCTGACGCGCGAACGGCGAAATACTTTCCATGCTTGCGCCACTGCGGCGTAATCTTCTGGCCGGAGAAGCTCCCCAGTGCTGTCGATCCGGGTGGCGTATGAGAGGCTTGGTACACCCAGGTACGGTTGGCGCTGAATATAGCTGCGCCACTGCGCCCGGTCGATGCTCGGCCAGCCGTCCGCATTGATGAGCCAATCGCGGCACGCAGCCCGCGCGACGCGGGCGCGGTGGGTCATCTGGGTGAGAACCGCGTGTGCCCCAGATACCTCGTGAGGACGGAGGGGGGCGAGGCCGTTGAGCGAAATCATGTCCACGATATTGGCGAAGTAGGGGTCCGTCGTCTGGGCAATGATGAGGGCATCTTCCCTGATGGACTTCGCAGCGTCCGACAGGTGAGCAACCAGGTCCCGCAGGAGCTCGATACCCCACGAACGAGCGTGAGCGCGGCCACGCGGGCCGTGTGGCGTGAGATGCGCCGAATCGATCTTCAGGCCGTCCGCGCCCAACTCTCCAATCAGCGTTTCAACCCTGGCCTGCATCCGCTGCCAGTAGTCGGGGTGGGTGGGGTCGACATAGTTGAGGCTCTCGCCCCAGATCTGCTCCTCTAGCGGGATACCCTCGGCGTCCCACGCTTTCCAGGCCAGGATAACGTGGCGTCCCGCGGCGTGTTGGTCGCGAATGAAGCCGGCCATGTCCGGCCACTTGTCGGGATCGGGCCAGGGGTCGCCGTACTGGTTCTGCCACTTCTGCTCAACAATGACGATGCCAGGGTCGAGATCGTGCTCTGCCAGGACGTTCAGCCAGTCTTCGTAGTTGCTCTGGGTGCTGAAGTCGGCGGCGCGGCCAGGTTGGCGGGCGACAGCCGCGAGAGCCATCTGCTCCCCCCAGCCCGAGAAAATGGGCGAGTGCCACCATAAGGCCGAAGCGCCGTTGTGGCAGGGTGTCGTGCCGGCGGCATTCCGCCACATGCACCCCGCTTCGAGCGTATCGTACTCGTCTGCGCCACTAACAAGAGCGACCGCCGGGCTGGTCCACTCGCCCTTCGCCGTCGTGTGGCCGGAATACGTGAGGCACAGCTCGAATCCGCTGTGGCCCTCAAAAATGTAGTCCTCGAATGTGAGGCTGCCTGGCTCCGGGCACGCGGCGAAGCCGAGCCAGAGCGCCTCCGAGGCGCGGATGCAGAAGCACAGCGGCGCCGGCGCGAAGAAGGAAAAAGCTGACGGCGCATTCGTGTCCTCAGAGGCGCTGATGACCGCGCGAGCGTGGGGCGGAAGATACTGTGAGTAGCGATCGGTCGGCGCGGGCGTGAACAGGAGGTCTGCCGTAAGCGAGGAGTGGGCCGGACCTTCCGAAGTCCAGCCACTGAACAGGCGTACCGTATCGAGCGCCCCGTTGCCCTGAACGCGCACGTCGAGGTGAATCAAGTCGTCGTAGCAGCGCAACTTGACAACACGCGTTCCCCACAGGCTCGACTGGCACCGCACGGTGACGCGGACACAATCGTCCATCACCTTCACTGTCGGCGCGGAAACGCTCAAGGTGAGATCGTGCGCGTCCATGGTGTCCACGGCCCCGGGCAGGAAGAGCCGCGCTACCGGCACACCGCCCCGCGCCAGGTCTGCCCACGTCCCGTTGTTCGCGTTGAGCTGCAATCGATAGAAGTCCGTCGTTACAATCAAGTCACGCGTGTCTTGCTGCACCGCAGGCATATTCATATCTCCGTATTACAGCATCTCAATCTCATACGTGACGAGGTCGGCGTCGAGACGTTGCCGTTCGATCCAGTCGATGCATTTCTCGATCTGAGCGTGCGCGTGGCCGGCATCGTTTGAGACGACGGCCAGCCCCAGGATGGCTGTTTCCCACGCGTCGTGCATGTCGACCTCAGCCGCGGACACGTTGAACTCCTGGCGCAGCCGCGTGATGATAGGCTTGACGATACTGCGCTTGTCCTTCAGCGACCCCACGCCATGCAGGCGAAGCTCAAGTGTGCACGCTCCAACAATCATGCCCATGCGCGTTGTGCTTCTCGTTGGGGAATCTGGCTGGCCTCCCGCAGCCGTAAACCGGCGTTGGTAAGCTTGTACACGCCGACATGGTCGGCGTCGATAATGACGAGGTTGTTGACGTGGTCTGTGTTTCGCTTGTGTGGCTCGACAAGCCAGCAGCCCGAGTTCACCAGATGCAGCATGTCGCGCCCGTTGTCCAGCGGCACCGCGGTCAGGCCCGAGCGGTGGGTATGGCCGAAAACGTAGACGTCAGGGGGGCGAAAGGCCTCGCCGGCGTCGGCGGCCATCAGGCGCATAAGCCAGCGCGCGGCTTCGCGGAACCGTTCGACGTCCATGTACGGCGTGCCTCGGTCGCGCAGCGAGCTGGCCTGGCGCAGCCGGGCGCGCATCCAGCCGAGCAGGCTCCAGAGCCACCACCGCCGCCAATTCTGAATCTGGGCCCAATACTCCTGCAATCGAGGCGCGGTGCGGTCACCTAACGAGCCCGCATAGACCATCTCGTAAAAGATGCTCACCCCGCGTTCTAGCTCCTCTCGCGTCAGCGTCGGCATGCCGACTCCCTCCAGGCGCTTGAGAATGAACATAGGGAAGGCCGCGAACAAGTCGCCTCCACGCAGCGTCGCCAGGTGGTGACCGTGGTGGAATGTGATATGTCGGCCGCCGATGATGCGATGGTGATCGGGGTACTTGACGACCAGGCGTTCACCCGCGCCCTTTGGTAGCGCGCCGCGCAGGAACGAGTCCGTGTACACATGCTGGGAGCGATAGCGGCTGGGGAGCGGCTCGCCATTGCGCAGCCGGATGACCTGCTCGTATTCGATGTGCTGCACAAGCAAATGATAGTCATGGTTGCCGGGTAGATACACCAGGCGCTCGGCGGGCAGCTCGCAGAGGCGTTCCAAAAACGGCCAGGCGTCTTGCTGTGCCAGCCGAAACGAGGTTCCCCACATCTCCCAGATATCGCCGAGAAGGATAATCTCGTCGAGCGGGCCGAGCGCGGCCAGGGATTCGATGAGCGTATCGAGGCGGCGTCCCGCCTCGCGGCGGTGTAGTGGATCGGCGGAAACGGAACCGAGTGTCGCTTGCGGTTCGCCAAAATGGGTGTCGCTGATAACGACGATTGGTTTCTGGCCGTTTGTGGGCGCAAGCCCCAACATTCGATATTCTCCTCAATGCGCGTGATTAGGGTGCGACAGTCGCGGGGACGCGCTGTCCCGTCTATCCTGGCAGCCAGCGCACGGCGTCGAAGCCAACTTCTAGCCGCGCGGAATCGGCTTCACCCGTATTGTCCGATAATCGGACGCGCGCGTTTCCGGGCGTGAACTGATACCCTCCCAGTGATACCCAGGCATCGGATACATTGTCCTGGTTCACGACGACCTCGGTCTGTCCGCCGTCGTGCGTGACCTGGTAGCGGGCGCTGTGGGTCGTGGCGTGATATCCTGGCACCCAGGCCTGGACCTCGTAGTGGCCCGGCGCCGGCAGAGTGGGGACCCACTCTGCCCACTCTTCTTCCTGAGTGCTCGCATAAGTGTATAGCGAAGCGCCGTTCCAGCCGTAGGCTGAATCGAACCAGTTCGGCGTGGCAGAGCGCGTGAAGGTCCCGTGCTCCTGGGAGCCGCCGTCCGGTGTAACAATGACGCCGGCTTCGTCTTCTCGGCGGTCCGAGTGGTGTGCGCGCACAAACTGGCTTGGCACGAGGTAGTTGGACTCGACCCAGTTGCGGTCGCGCACGTATGGGAACCAGATATTCGGGCTAAGGTCCGTCGAGCGCACCTCGAAATGGAGATGCGCGCAGAATGTGTTGTCGTTGGCGCCTTTGCCCATCGAGCCAATCTGCTGGCCGCGCGTGACGATATCACCCTGGTTCACCAGCCGTTCCTTCAGATGGGCATACTGGGTCCAAACCTTCGCGCCACCTGGCAGGGTGTGCTCGAGAAGGACGATGCGGCCCCAGGACGGCACGTAGTAGCCAGAGGCTGTCACGATACCATTGGCGGCCGCGTACACGGGCTGGCCGAGATCTTCGTCGCAAGCACCCGGTCCGTTCCAGTCTTCGCCGGTGTGCCACGCACCCTGAAAGCGTGGGTCGGCGTGGTAGGCTGGATCGGCGACACCCACAGCGATGTGGAAGTCCGGTGGCGGCTCGGGAAGCCCACGCGGGCCGACCGGGAAGTCGAAACGGTCGGCGACGGGCGGCGTATCAACGCCGTGCGCGGGCTGCGGTGGGAAGGTGAACAGCGCCGGTTCGCCCGTGACCGGCGCCGGCGCGCCGGGCCGAAGGTCGCAGATAGGGCCCAGGAAGGCCGGCGTGTGTATCGCCAGGCGTACATCGGTGCGCTGCGCGAGCGGGTCGATCACGGCGGCGTGGACCGTGGCGGCCGGATCTTGCGGATCGCCGCTGGCTGCCCAGTAGATTCCAGAGATAAAGAGCGGCTTGTCAACGCCACCGGTCAGCCGGCGCAGGCTATCCAGCGTCGATCCCACTTCGTCGTTGACTCTGGAGGCCGCGGTGACGGAGGAGCCATCGTTGAGGGTGGGCCAGATGGCGACGGCGTCGAACGGCAGAGAGGCGCCGAGCGCGCTATGGACCAGGCGCCACGACTGGAGCGACGGTCCGCGGCCCACAAGTTGAGCGATATATCGCGCGCCGTCGCACGCCAGCACCACGGCCCCGGCCACGAGCACCACATCGCGCCTGCCTGCCGCGTTCTTGACCTGGGCATACACCTGGCCGAGGGTGCGCGCGAACAGCGACGCGGGCACCAGGGGGCCGCCGTCTGGACCGGGGCGATTGGGCGCGGGCAGAACTTCAAAGGCGGATACGACCGAGGCGTAGCGCGCTACGACGGCCGCGGCGTGGTTGGCGAACTGAGCGCGCCAGGGCGCGCTGCCAATCGGGCCGTGAGCCATCTGAGCTTCCAGCACGCCATAGATGGGAACGCCGGCGCGCTGGAGCGTATAGATTGCGTCATCGTAGGCGGCTTGCCACTCACGTGCGTACGGCGACCGCCACGGGCCTAGCTCGAACGGAAGGCGAATCGAGCCTACGAGTTGTGGGTTATCAGGCATGGTTGGCGCACTCAGCGCCCCGGGGATCGGATCCGGGGAAACGCTTCTTAACGTAATTGTAGCATTGCCAGGGGTAGGAGACAAAAGCGGGGCGCGAAACGGGGTGCGGGGTGGGCCTGGTATGGGAAGTGCATTGTTTTGACGTTAACTGGTCTCCATGCTAGTATTCCGGACGTGAAGCAGGTATATGTTCAACTGGGTTGATGTTGTTGTTCTGATAGTTGTCGGTATCTATATCTGGCGCGGATGGCGCGAAGGATTCCTGCGGTCGGCCGTCGACCTTATCGGTCTAGTCCTGATCGTCTGGGCCGGAATGCGGTTCTACGCTCCCTTGGCGAGCTGGCTCGAGGCGCAGTGGGGCATCCCCACGCCATACGGGCTGGCGCTCGGCTTTCTGCTCGCGGGAATCGCCGCCACCGCGCTGTTCTGGGTGCTGGCCGGGTTGTTCCTGTCGGGCGTACCGTGGGCCGTACATGGAAACTGGCTGAATCGGCTTGCGGGCTTGCTGCCGGGTTTGATCGCGGGGATTCTCGCGGCCACGGTGCTCGTCACCGTTGTGCGCGCCTCGCCTCTGGAGCGCGAGGTGGGGGATACGATAGATGCCTCGCCCCTCGGCTCCACTCTGTCAAGCGCTGGCCAGAGCGTGTCGCAGCGCCTCGAGCCCATCCTGGGGCCGGCCGTCGCGGAGGCGTTGAGCTTCTTCACAGTCGAGCCGGAATCCGACGCGATGATTCGCCTGCCGCATACGGCGGCCAGCGATACCATCCGGCCGGCGGATGAGGAGCAGATGCTGAGCTGGGTCAACGACGAGAGGCGCGCCGCCGGCCTGCCGCCGCTTGTCATGGATGAGAGCCTGCGCCAGCTCGCCCGCCAGCACTCCCAGGATATGCTTCGCCGAGGGTACTTCTCGCACTATACTCCGGACGGGCAGTCTCCCTTCGACCGAATGCGCGCCGCTGACATTTCCTTCGCGGCGGCGGGGGAAAACCTGGCCGAGGCGCCGACGCTGCGCGTAGCGCACCGGGGATTGATGAACAGCCCGGGGCATCGTGCGAACATTCTATCGCCATCTTTCAGCCGCGTCGGTATCGGGATCATCGACGGGGGTGACCTGGGCTTGATGATCAGCCAGGAGTTTACGAACTAAGTGGAACCCACATGGGTTACCGAGGCCCGCCGCCAGCTCGCTCTGGCCCAGGCCGCATCGACGCCGCAAGATTCCCTGGCTTCGTCCCTCACCGCCATTGAGACTCTCTTGCGCCGTGGCGCGCCAGCGGACGGCCAATCCCTCGCGACACTGGCAATGCACACTCAAGGAGATGACCTCGCCAAGGCGGAGGTCGCGCAGGTGGTGCGCCTGTCCAATGTCGCGCAGCGATCCTCCATGGGCCAGCCGGTCGATCCGCTGGACGCTGCCCAGGCCGAGCAGCTTGCGCAGGCTCTTCTTACCCGACAGACGCCTGGCGGGCTGCCACCACAGGCGATTTCGCCTCCAGCGCCCTACGCACCCGTTCAAGAAGTCCGCTACATCGCGCCGGCCCGCGTGGCCGAGTCTTCGCGTCGATTCCCTGTTGGAGCGGCGCTTCTGGTTGTTGGGGGGGCTTTCTTGCTGGTCTTGATTCTCGTCCTGGGCCCGCTCGTCCTCGCTCTGCTGGGGCCGCCCTGGGTGCGCTGGCTGGCCCTGCCCGTCGCGCTCGCCGTCGCGGCCTTCACGTTGTGGCAGCTCTTTCGATTGACAGCGGTGAGCGGTGTCATCGTGGCCGCGCTGATTGCATTGATGGCCGGGGTTATCGGGGGTAGCGCATGGGCCTGGGGCGCGCAGCAGGGGCTTATGCCTCCACTTCGATACTTCGCGCCGTTCCTGGCGCCGACGGCTGCCGCGCGGCCGGTCGTTGGCGACGAGCCGTCGCTGCATGTAGGCGGTCAGGCGATTGTGACAAACACGGGCGAGATTGGGCTGCGCGTCCGAGCAAAGCCCGGCCTGGGGATGGCGGAAGTCGGTCGTCTTCCCGACGGCTCGGTGGTGACCGTCGTCGGGGCGAGCGAGTCAGCCGACGGCCTGGACTGGTGGCGTGTTCAAGGGCCGGGCATAAGCGGCTGGGTTGCCGCTACCTACCTCCAACCGATAGATTGACCAGGAGCCTATCGTCCGACGATGAGATAGCGATTGGCGCCCACCCGCCCGATTTGATAGAGGCGGCCGCTCACAAGATTGTCGCCCTCCTGGCGGCGGTGGAAACGGGCCTGCAGGCTCAGAATGTGGCCGGGTGGAGTCTCCCACCATCCGGTTAGGGTGTCGATTTCGACGTGCAGGCCCACAGTCGTCTGCTCAAGATCGACCAGGCGCGTTTGGAAAAAGCGCAACACGCCGCGCGCCGACTCCTCGCGCACCGGCACCTGCCAGCTCTTGGCAAGCTCGTTGAGGTTCGTCGTGACCCTCTTCTCATGCCCGACGGTTGGCGTCTCCAGCCAACGCCCGATTTCGTCGAGGGCTTGACGGGCAACATCCCCCGGTTCTTTGGATGGCTGGCTGAAGAGCCGTCCTAACCAGCTCAAAGCGAGACCCCCTCGTCGCCTGCGATGGCGCCGATAATGGCCGCTAGCAACGCGGCGCGCGGTGAAAGGTGAGCGAGAACGAGGTGCTCATCATGCGCGTGGGCGCCTCCGCCCACGACGCCAAGGCCATCCAAGGTCGGTACGCCGAGGGCCGAGGTGAAATTACCGTCGCTTCCGCCGCCGCTGCTGCTCTCGGTGATTGTCAGCCCCATCTCAGCGCCCAGCCGCTGGGCGATCTCGAACAACGCGACCGTGCCGGGCGTGCGCTCCATCGGGGGGCGATTGAGCCCCCCCTCGATGATGAGCTTCGCGTTGGGATTAAAGGGCCGAAGGCCGAGAATCGCGTCGGTGATGCGGCGCGCTTCCTGGTGATTTGTCACACGGACGTCGATGTCAGCCCTGGCTTCCGCGGCGACCACGTTGGCTCGCGTGCCGCCCTGGATCACTCCGACGTTGACGGTTGTGCCCTTGGGGATGTCCGCCAGCTGGTACATCGCCACAATTTGCCGCGCTAGCTCCTCGACGGCGCTGACGCCCTGCTCGGCGACCCAACCGCTGTGCGCCGGCTTGCCGATAACACGAAGATGGAAGCGTCCGACGCCCTTGCGGCTCGTCTTGAGGGCGGCATTCGGCGGCTGAGCAGGCTCGACCACGAGCGCCGCGCGCGAGCGGCGGGCCTCGGCCTCGATAAGTTCGCGGCTCGTCAGGCTGCCCACCTCCTCGTCGCTGTTAATCAAGAGAGTGACAGGGCCGCGGAGGAGGTCGAGGTCGCGCAAAGCGCGCATCGCGAACAGCGCCAGCACCAGGCCGCCCTTCATGTCGAAGATGCCGGGGCCGCGCAGCTTCCCGCGATCCTGCGCGAAGGGCATCTCGCGCAGGGTGCCGAGAGGCCATACGGTGTCGTAATGCGCGAGGATAAGCACGGGACGCGCGCCCTCGCCCCAGCGCGCCACGAGATGGTCGCCGCGCTTCGGCTGCGGTATCCGCTCGACATCGGCTCCGTAGCCGGCAATGACGCCCGCCAGGAACTCGGCCAATCGGTCGCTATGCGCTTTTTCCTCGGCCGTTTGGGCGGTAGGAGACTCGTGCTCCACGAGGCTCTGCAAGAGCCTCACCATCTCATCCTGGTGGCGAGCCACGTAGTCGGCCAGGTCAGCCATCATTCCCTCCCTGCATCCACTCCGCGCAAGTTTACGACCCGAATGGAGAGCGAGTCAAGTCCCAGCGGAAGCGACTCATGTAGAAAGGAATCGGCCGAGGACGCTATGCCGCCAGAGATAGCGGGCGAGCAGCACCCAGGCAATCACAGCGACCGCGACGATAGCGATCTCGGCGGGACTGAGCGGCGCCAGAGCGAAGAATCGCCGTATACGTGGGCCCTGATTGGCGAGCACGAACAGGACCATCAGGGACACCGACAAAATGGTCGGCCGCCAATCGCCAATGAGCTCCGAGCCGGCCGACCACCACTGCGTCGGCGGCTGCACGAAGATGACGAGGAACAGACCGTAGAACACCAGGAACCAGGCGAGGGCAGTCTCGGCGTGGAGCAGGGCCGTCGCGGCGATCGCACGCGTGTCGTCGGCGGATACCGCGCCTAGAGCGGCCACGCCGGTGACGCTGAGGTACAGATACACGCCATAAAAGGTCAGGATCGCCAAGACGCTGCCGCTGAGCACGGATGTGGCGACGAATGTGAAAAGGCGCCGAATGAGGCTGCCGTGCGGCTGTAATCCTGGTCGCGCGATGATGGCGATCACGACGGTCGGGATGCCGACGCCGAGCAGGGTCACAATCGAGCCTTGACGGAGCTGGAGCGGAAAGACACCGATGAGCATGGACGACAGAATCACGAGACCCACGGTGCCAATGCGCGCCAGGAAAAGCTTGAGAATCGCCTGCATGCCGTTGAGGATGCGCTGGCCTTCTCTGACCGCGGGCAACAGGGCCGAGAACGAATCGCCCATCAGGATGATGTCCGCGACGCTCCGTGTGATCTGGCTGCCGCTCTGCATCGCGACGCCGAGGTTTGCCTCTTTCAGTGACAGTGCGTCGTTGACACCGTCGCCGATCATGGCGACATAGCTCCCATCCGTTCGGAGCGCCTCGACGATGCGCTTCTTCTGTTGCGGTGTGATGCGGCCAAACACCGTCGTCGAGCCAACCACGCCCCGGAGCTGGTCGTCCGTCAACTCGTCGATTTCTGGCCCCGAGAGCAGACCGATCTCCGGGCCGAGACCGACCTGCCGGGCCAGCGCGGCCACGGTTTCGGGACTGTCGCCGGAGATGATCTTGGTCGCCACGCCCGCTTCCTGGAACGCTTGCAGCGCCTGATCGACATCCGGGCGCAGCTGATCGCTGAGGCTGATGAGGCCGAGCGGTGTCATGTCGGACGGCAGGGTCGAGTCGTCGTCGCGGTCTTGTAGCTGCGAAGAATCCGGCGCATAGGCGATAAGCAGTATTCGTAGCCCCTGGCTCGTTCGGCTCGTGATCCAGTCGGCGATGCTGTCCCAGCCGCGTGACCCAGGCGCAAAGGACGGCTCCAGCGAGCGCTGCATAATCTCCGGAGCGCCCATCGCGTAGATGCCCACATGCAGCGGAGAGGCGCGATCAGGCTCGGCGACGGCGATCGCGCTCCACTTGCGCGCCGATGAGAATGGAACCTCCGTGACGATGGGGCGCCTGACACCCTGCCGCGCGGCTCCGATCGCCTCGCTCGTCTTGTTGCCCGTCATCGCGCTGGCGACCATGTCACCCAGGATGGCATCGAACTCGTCCTGGCCGATGGTCAGCGCGTGCGTCTCTTTGAGCTGTAGACGATTGGCGGTCAAGGTACCCGTTTTGTCGAGGCAGAGGACGTCGACGTGGCTCAGGGACTCGATGGAGTTGGCCTGCTGCACAAGAGCGCCGAAACGGATGAGACGCACGGCGCCAAGGGCATACGCCACAGAGATTGAGAGGAACAGACCGTTCGGGACGAGGCCGGCCAGAATGGTGGCGTTCTCGACGCTGTCGGCCAGGTTGTTCTGGTGGATGAGGGCGTTCAGAAGGAGGATGAACTCGAAGTAGACGACGATGATCAGGGTGATCTTGACGACCAGGTTGATTTCGCTCTGCAGCGGGGTGAGGACGCGGCGAAACGCCCGCGCGCCTGTCGTGATCTGATTGCTCAGGCTCTGCTCGCCCACCTTCTCCGCTTCGTAGTAGCCGACGCCGGTGATGCAGAAGCTGCCGGAGAATACTTCGTCGCCGCGCTCCTTCGGGATAAGATTGGACTCGCCCGTAAGCTGCGACTCGTCAACCATGATGCGGCCGTCGCCGACGATGCGCCCGTCGACGATGATCTGGTCGCCCGGGTCGACTCTGAGGATGTCGCCGACAACCACCTCGTCGGGCGAGACTTCGCGCTCCTGCCCATCGCGCACAATCGTGGCAGTGGGGCGCGTTAGGAGCGCAATGCGGTCCAACGCGCGCTTCGCGCGTACCTCCTGGACGACGCTGACGATGATATTGAGAGAGATGATGCCACTCGACAGCAGAGCATCACCGACGCGGCCCAGGAGCGCCAGGCCCAGCGCCAGGGTGAAGAGGCTGATGTTAATCAGCGTGAAGACGTTTTCGCGCAGAATCTGGCCGTACGTTCGGCTGGTCGGCGGTGGCGCGGAATTGCCGAGACCCTGCGCGCGACGGGCCTGCGCGTCACCGTCGCTCAGGCCCGTTAGCGGGGTTGCCCGTGGCAGATCAAGCTGCGCTTGTGCCAAAACTGCTACTCCTGCGACGATGGTTGAGTCGGGCCAACCTCATCGTCGTCGACCTTGCCGTTGAAACTGCTGTCAGCTGCATGACCCAACACGCCATCCGCGCGGATGTCGGCCGCGAGAACGCTCGCCGCCGCATAGGCAGCCTCTTCGCCCACACCCGGCTGAACCAGGCCAGCGCTCGCCAGGCACTCGACAATGACATCGACAGTGTGCTCGCCATACACGATGCCATCCGGCAACTTGTTCTCCATGTCGAAGTAGTTGCCTTTTCCGTTGTGGACGTAAGGGCCGAGGGGAATCATACTAATCTTGCCGGCGCGCATCTGGCGATTCCAGGGCGAGTCCTTCCTGATCGGCCAGCGGCCGGAGAACATGCGCTGTCCCATGGCCTGGACAACATCTTTTGTGCCATAGAGATGCCACAGATGATGAATACGCAGCAGGCCGACGTCATCGGACAGCATGCCGCCGAGGGAGATGACGCGGAGCGGCGCGTCGATGCCCGGCAGATAGATGGCAGAGCCGATGGCGATCTGGCCGCCACCGCTCCAGCCGAGGATGGTCACTGGCTTCTTGCTGCCCGGGCGGTAGCCCGCGCGGAGCAGCCCGCGCCAGACCTCATTCGCCCCGCCCAGGTTGTAGACCGGCCCGTAACGCCGATCCGCCGAGACAAACAGTTGTAGCACGTTGCGTAGGTTGACGAGCAGAGCGAGGGCCGCGTTGGGGTTCTTGAGGCGCAACGCCGCGATGCGATCCCACAGCCAGGAAAGCGCTCGCTGGCTCGTCAGACCCTTGTTGTTCACCGAATACGGGAAGACATCGGTGATCACCCGCGTACCCGGCAGGCGGTTCTCGAGTAGTTTGATAAACGGGTACTCTTCCTGCGGCACGTTGTCCCCAGATATAGCGCCAATGCCGGATAAGTAGACCAGATAGTGGTCGGCCTCCGGAATGTCCGTTCGAAGGTATTGGGGGGCTACGTTGTAGGGGTAGACGGCCTGCGGCTCTTCGGAGTCCTCGTCCCAGCCCGCCCACCAGCTCAGGGACTCGATGGGCGCATACGCCGCGACGATGAAAAGCAACACGAACACGACGCCGATCACGAATAGCGGCACACCGATGATGAGGCCGAGGATCTGCGCAATCACGGCCGATTCTCTCCTCCCTCACTATCCGACATGAGGTTGCCGCGCATGTAGGCGATCATGAGGTCCTCGGTCGTCACCTGGTCCGTCGTACCGGTGATGCGCGCCCACAGTCGGTTGCGCATGCCAAGCACCGGCTGCCCAATCGTGCGCGACATCAGAAAAAGGATAATCCAACCAGTCATAACGCAGACTACTATTCCCCAGGTGGGGGGGACCCAAAAACCGCTGCGGGCCATGACGATGACGACGAGCAGACTCCACACGTTCAAGACGATGCCGATGGCGGGGCCGATATATGGGGCCAGGACAAGGAAGCCAAACGCGAGAGGTGCGGCGCCCAGGAGTATCAGGCGCACAACTTGAGATGCGCCAGCCTGAGCGTCGAAGAACACCACCGCCAGCGCCCAAAGGGTGATCGCCCAGATGACCCACGTCGCAATCAGCATTGTCCCGTTGATGGCTAGAGCGGCCACGAACCGCGCGGGCTGCACGCGGTTGACGAACAGCGATGCGCTGTTGCCAATGAGCGTTGACACGCCTGCAACGAAGGCCACGCCGGTCGCAAGTGACCACGACTGAGGATGTGTGACGACGTAATCTACGACGTTCGTGTTGAACCACATCGCGTTCCAGATGACTATGAACACCGCCACGATGTAGGTAAAGATATTGCCGACAATTTGAATGATCGAGCCCATCGACCCTCCTGTCGGGTACTCTGCCGCGGGGTTCAGTATAGCCGGTTTGCCATGGCGGGCAAGTTGCCCATCCTTACGTGACGCACCAGCGCGGCCCGCATCCACTGTAATTGGCGTGGGCCGCGCTGCCCATTATCTTGCTCGACTTGGGTCTTACGATGGGTAGGCGGGCGCGCTGCCGGAGCCTGCCGTCCCAGGCTTGTTGCCGGCCTGTCCCATCTCGCGCTTCAATTGCTCCAGGTCGTCGTCTACCTTGCTCTTTTGTTCCAGCTCCTCGAACTGCGCGTCGAGACTGCTTTTCTGGACCTCCTCCATCGCGCTTGCCCGCGCTTCCTCGGCCTGCACCTTGTCCTCAATTTGGGAGATGGGCGAGGTGGGATCGAGGGTGTTCATCTTCTGCGCTTGCTTCTGGAACTCCTGCTCGGCCACCGCGCGGCGCTGGCGCGCGATGAGCTGGTCCCGCGTGCGCAGCGCGTCTTCATACTTCATCTCAAGCTGAGAGAGGTTATCCTTGAGCTGCTGTACCAGCGCCTTCTGGGCGTCGAGCTGCTGCTGCAGCGAGGCGGCCTGCTGCTGGTAGTCGGCGCGTCGCTTGAGAGCCTCGCGCGCCAGGTCGTCGCGGTTCTGGCGAACGGCGTCGCGGGCTTTCGCGTCCCACTGGTCGGACATGGCCTGGGCTCGTTGGAGATCGGCCTCGATGAGGCGCTGCTGCGCGACCATCTCGGCGACCTGGCCGCGCGCTTCGGTGATCGCCGACTGCATGTCGAGAAGAATCTGATTGAGCATCTTCTCCGGATCTTCTGACTTGCTCAGCAGATCGTTGATGTTGGCGCGCAGGATGGTCGAGATGCGATCGAGGATTGCCATCGTCTAATTCTCCTTAGTCGAGTTAGTCTTCCTCTGCTGGAATACGTCAATCTCATAGGGTCCGACGCGCTGGCCGGTGAAGGCGAACGTTTGCCCGTCGGTCCAACGTTCAGCCCACAACAGGTCGTCGCCATTCAAGAAGCGGCGGTAGTCAATCAGCATGCCGCGCCGCTCGCCGCCCAACCCTTCCAGCGCCACTTCCGCCGTCCCCTCGCCGCGCAGCGTGTACTGTCCCCCGGCCAGCGTCACGGTTGAGGCGGTGAACGCGTCGCCAGGCGGCGCAACGGGGGTCAGCCAGTAGGTGTCGAGCCCGCCGTTCATGGCGAGCAGCCAGCGCTCCTGGCCGCCGGACCGCAGCTGGAGCCGACTCCACTGCACGCCGCGGTCGTTGAACGCCAGGCGTCCGGTCACGGAGTAGTCCTCGCCGCCGGCCGAGACAGCGTCATTCACGGCTAGCGCCTGGACATTGCCGCGATCCACGGCCGAAGTCGGGCCACCGGCTAGAATCTCCCGCGCAGTCTTGAGGTTCGTCGGGCCGAGAAGGATCTCGGTGCGGCGGTCGACCATCTGGCGCAGACGGATGTCCGAGTTGCGAAGCGCGGACTCATCGCCGTTGAGCCATGTGTCAGTCGCCTGGTCGAGCTTGTCGGCTTCGGCCATGAGGCTGGCGTCCAGGCTCTTCAAGGCCTGGTAGGCATCCGGGCTGATGGTAGGCGGCACACCCTGCTCGTAGCCCGGCCGTCGCAAACGGTCGGCCAGCCCCCGCAGCTCGGCGATGAAGGGCGCTGGCGCCTTCCCGCTGGCGGCGAGCCGCGCCGCGGCCTGCTCCAGCCGCTCGGCGACGTACAGGCGCGCGCGCCGCTCGTCATCGCGCCAGGCCCACTGTTGCTCCAGCGACTTCTGCTCCGCCTGTTGAGCTGCGCCCTGGCGGTTCAGGTAGAAGCCACCCGCAATCATGACCAGGAAGACCGGCGCGGCCAACCCAAGGCACAGCACCTTCCCGCCGGCGGTGGTTCCGGCGACGAAGAGCCAGATGACGGTAATAACAACCAGAACGCCGGCGCCGATTATCAGAACGCGTCCGATGGTGCTTGTGGAATTACTCATGCTTGCTCCTTAACTATCATCCAAAACCACTTCCACCGCCACCACCGCCGCCACCGCCGCCGCCCCATCCGCCACCGCCACCGCTCCAGCCGCTGCCGCCACCCTGCGCCAGGGTCTCTGCGGCGCGGCTCAGCATGTCGGCCAGGCTTCCGCTCACATCATCCAGGTTCGGAGGGGCGCCCGTGCCGCCCGTCCCGCCGGTTCCGCCACCGTGATGACGGCCCGGGCCATAGCCGCCAATCCACGGCCCCGGCATGATGATCACCGGGCCGCCGCCGCGTTGCTGCGGTCCGCCGAACGGCATGTTTGCCTCGCCGTTGAACCACTGCGGCGCTGGGACGCCGGCGCCTGCGAACTTCCGTACCCATGTCTGATCAATGCCAAACGCCACCGCGTAGGCGAGGTAGCGGTTGAACAATGTCTTTGCCTGGGCTTCAGTCTCGTACTCTCGAATGCGCGACAGATATCTCTTGAAGGCGATCCACTGGCCTGCCTGGCGGACGCCTTCGGCGGTCCGCTTGGGCATGTGCGGTCCAACGATCAGAAGCAGGACCCCGATAAAGACGAGGGCCAGACCCGGCAGGATAGCGAGCGGGACCACCGAGGTTGCCATGCAGATTCCGAGCACTGTGCCCAGCACCCCCAGTACGGCAACTGTTACGCCAATCTTCCGCCAGCGACGCCGGGTTGCCTCGGGGTTGCTGGTAAAGAGACGCCGCTGAGCGACGTCGGCGTAGAGGTCCTGCTCCCACTGGGACATGCTCGTATAGAAACGGCCCTTGATATCGGACAGCATGAACTCGCGGGTGTCACCAAACAACGCCCGCAGGAGCGTCTGCTCGTAGGCCGAGAGCGCGGGGCGATCTATCTCTTGATTCAGAGTGAAACGGAAGTCCGATGCGGACCCGACGAGCTTCTCGTTCTTTTCCTCCTGGATACTGATGATCCCCCGGTTGGCGAGGTCCACCAGTGTCGAAACAATGTCGCGTTCGTCGGCGCGCTCGTCCACCAAGACACCGACGACGGCCGGCGGGAGTTCCGTGGGCGGCTCGCGGACGATGATAGAGCTGTCCTTGAGCTGCTGAGCCGGGTCGCGGCCATTGGTCAGGAACGCAATGAGCACGGCCAGCGCGCCGCCCAGTCCGATGAAGATGGCCAGCGCAAGGGCCGCGAGATTGAAGACGGGCTTGATATTCTGGTCGAAGTAATCCTGCTGCTCGGCCTGGGCCTGCCAGGCGGCGGGGGCGGCCGCCACCATGCCGTGGGGAAACTGGACGCGCGCCTCGAAGTAGTCATTGCGGCCAAGCGGCAACACAGGCGGCGTAAACTGGACCGTCTGCCCGTTTTGGATGCTGCCGCTCGTTTCCGTGCGCGCGTCCACCGCTCCCTCGGCCTTGATCTGGTCGGCGGGAGCGGCCTGCGGCAGGTGGACGGTGACCGTACTCTCAGCCACCGGACCGGGCCGGTTGTTGCGGATGGCCGTCCAATAGAGCTGGTCGCCTTCGGGTAGGACCCACAGCCCGCCGTTGACGCGGTACTTAATCTGGAACGTCTTGTTCCCTGAAGCGGGCAAGTAATACCAGTCGATCCGCATCACATCTTCGCCGCTGCCATCACTGGCTTGCTGGCGGGAAAACTTGTACGTGCCCGGCTGCTGGGACGTGGAGAGTCGGTAAGGCGAGTTAGGCTCGCCGACGGTGACGTCGGTGATGCTATCCACGCGTCTCAATGGAATCTCGGTGTAACCGAAACGCGACGTGCCGTTACTAAAGTTGACGGTCTGGGTTTCGGTGACGACAAAGGAGCCGCTTGGCTCGATTGCGATGTCGACGTCGAAACGTGGGTATGAAACCTGCAATCCCTGGGCCCGAGTCGGGGATGAACTAAGGAGCACAAGAAGGCCGGCCAGGAACACCACCGTGAGCCAGCGGGAAGGGTGGAGGAGCTTAATCATACACTTTTACTCGCCAATCCAGCGCCGGTGTCAGTATTGCGCCACCAGGCGCACGAGGCTACCTCGATATATCTGCTCAATCTGTATACGGATAGTGGGGCTGCGTGTTGCAGGCTAGGATGTGCGCAACCTCTCATGCTATAATTCTAGTCTGCATAGTGGCAGAATGCACCTCTCGGCTTGCCGGGCCCTGCCGCCGGTTTGACAGGAGGATTTGGAATGACCTCTTCAATTCTCTCGCACCCCAATTCACTCGCGCCCGACTCGGAGAGCGGCTCGGAGTTTCCCCTCGCCTTGACTTTCGACGACGTGCTGCTCGTTCCGCGTCACTCCGCGATTCGCTCGCGCGCCGACGTAAGCACGGCGACGCAGCTCTCACGAAATATCAGCCTGAGCATCCCAATTGTCAGCGCCAACATGGACACCGTGACGGAGTCAGCGATGGCAATTGCCCTGGCTCGCGCCGGTGGTATCGGTATCATTCACCGTTTCAACACGCCGCAGCGACAAGCGGCCGAAGTGGCGAAAGTCAAGCGCGCCGAGAGCTACGTCGTGGAGCACCCATACACCATCGCGGTCACCGCGACCATGGGTGAGGGGCGACGTCTTATGGATACCCTCGACACCGGCGGGCTTCTCGTCATGGACGGTGAAACACTTGTCGGGATCCTCACCGAGCGTGACATTCTGTTCGAGGAGAACGCCAAACGTCCCGTACATGAGCTCATGACACCGCGCGAGCGGCTCATCACGGCCTCGCCTGAAACGTCGGTGGACGAAGCCCGCGCCATCTTGCACCGCAACAAGATCGAAAAGCTGCCGCTTCTGGACGCCGACGGTCGCGTCTGCGGCGTCATCACGTCGAAGGATATCGTCAAGCGCAAGCAGTTTCCGCAAGCGACTAAGGACGGCAAGGGCCGGCTAAGGGTCGGCGCCGCCGTCGGCGTGCGGCCAGGGTTCCTGGATCGGGCCGCCATGCTGCTCGAGGCCGGTGCGGACACGATCGTTGTGGATATCGCCCACGGCCACTCCGAAAACGCCATCGACGCGGTGCGCAATTTGCGGCGCACATTCGGGCAAATCGACATAATCGCGGGGAACGTGGCGACGGCGGAGGGCGTCGAGGCGCTGGCCGATGCTGGCGCGGATGCCGTGAAAGTTGGCGTTGGGCCGGGCTCGATCTGCGTCACACGTATCGTGACGGGCTTCGGCGTGCCGCAACTATCGGCTATCATCGAGTGCGCCGAGGCCGCGCGGCGCGCCGGCGTTCCCATCGTCGCCGATGGCGGGATTCGCACGTCGGGTGACGTCGTCAAGGCGTTGGCGGCCGGCGGTCAGACGGTCATGATCGGCAGCCTGCTCGCCGGCACGACAGAGAGCCCCGGTCTCACCGTGATGCGCCGCGGCCGCAAGTTCAAGGTAAGCCGCGGCATGGCGTCTCTGGCCGCTAACATCAGCCGCCAGGGGACGGAGCCTGGCGACAAGGCGCCGAGTGAAATCGACTGGCAGGCCGTCGTCGCCGAAGGCGTGGAGGCCGTTGTGCCATACCGGGGGGATGTCGGCGAAGTGCTGGCGCAGCTTGTCGGCGGGTTGCGCTCGGGGTTGAGCTATGCCGGCGCGACGACCATCGCGGAATTGCAGGCCAACGCCCGCTTCGTGCGCATCACCCAGGCCGGCGTCAAGGAGAGCGGACCCCACGACGTCGAACTTACATAGACTCAAACAGGTTCCCATGCTAACCATCTTCACCCCCGACCTAATCGTTCCCTCGGTGTGCGACATTCCTCTGCCGGATCTGGCCGGTCGGGGAATTCGCGGCCTGTTCTTCGACCTGGACAATACCTTGCTCGCCCACCGCGGCGACGAGTTTGAGACCACAGTCACCGACTGGCTCAAGCACGCGGCAGGCGAGAACTTCCACCTGTACATCATTTCCAACGGGCCGCCGAGCCGCACCCTGCGCCTGGCCGAAAAGGTCAGCTTGCCCGCCGTGTACCACTCCGGCAAGCCCGGTGTGCGCGGCCTACGCCAGGCCCTCGACGCGCTGGCGCTGGAGCCTAAGCAGGCCGCCATGATCGGCGACCAGATATTCACTGACGTGTGGGCCGGCTCGCGCCTGGGCCTGTACACTATCCTCGTGACGCCAATCAACGCGGATGAACCGTGGAACGTTCGCATCAAGCGCCCCCTGGAGCGCTTCGTCCTTCGCCGCATCAACTCTGGTCAGCCAGTATCGAGTTGAGGGAACGGGCCTAGATGCCAAAACACATGCTGATCCTGAACCCGTGGGCCGGCCGCGGTGTTGGCTTGCGGGATAAGCCGCGTGTCGAGGCCGCAATGGCGAAGTATGGCCTGACCTACGACCTGGCGATGACGGCCGGGCCGGGCGATGCGATAGGATTGGCGTGCGAGGCGGCCGACAAGTACGATGTGGTCGTCGCTATTGGCGGTGACGGGACCGTGCAAGAGGTCGTCAACGGGTTGATGAAGGCATCCGGCGGCGGACATCCGACGACGCTCGGTGTCATCCCGATTGGCAGTGGCGACGACTTCACCTATGCTCTGGGCTTCACGCGTCTTGCCATTGAGGAGGCTGTCGCGCGGCTAGCCGGAAACAAGCGGCGCGATGTCGATGTGGGCCGCGTCAACGGCCGCTACTTTGTCAACGAGGTGGCGGTTGGCTTCGCCGCTCAGGCGGCCATCGAGGCGCAGAGGGTCAAGCTCGCCGTCCGCCAGTTCGTGTACCTGGTGGGCCTGGCAAGCGCAATGGTCACGTATCCATCTCCGCACATCCACATGCGCTGGGAGGGCGGCGAGGTAAGTGACCGACTGCTCATGGCATCGGTCGCCAATGGCCGCCGCACCGGCGGGCAGTTCCTGATCGCGCCGACCTCACACATCGACGACGGGGTGTTCGACCTGGTCTTTGCCGGCGCGCTTGGCCGCTTGCATGTCGTGCGGCTTCTGCCGAAAGTGGCGCGCGGCACCCACTTGAGTGATCCATCTGTCATGTGGAAGCTGACACCGTGGGTGACGATTGACGCGCCCGCGGGGATGCCCGTTCATGTAGACGGCGAGATATTCGGGACGAGCGTTCAGCGACTCGAGATCGAGATTGTCGCGGGTGGGGTGACGGTCATCGTGTGAACAAAACGGCCCCGGACATACAGGTCCGGGGCCGTTGTCGTGGAATCGGAATGCCGGGGCGGTGGTGAGCATTTGACACGGCCCCGGCGGCGGAGGGACGCTCTCAGCTGCGTCTCACCATTCAGAATAACGCCTCGTCCGACCGAAAGATACGGGCAGCGCTCCTACCAACTCATTTCAGCGATTACCGGCAGGTGATCCGACCCCGCATCCTCACCGACGCGCGCATGGGTTACATGCAGGTTGGGAGAGTGCCAGATATAGTCGAGGCGAAAGACCGGCCGGAGTGGAACGCGCCCGCGCCGCAAGGGGTAGGTGCGCAGATGATGCTGGTTGGCGCCGCGGAATGCGTCCTGCAAGCCCGCGCTGATCAGGATATCGTACTCCTCGTGGGAGTCACGCATATTGAAGTCGCCCAGGAGTATGGTTGTATGCCCGGCCTCCGTCAGTTCGACGAACCTGTCGAACTGACGCCGAGCGTCCGGCGTATGGCGAACAGGCGCGTGCCGCATGCCGCGAAAATATGGTCGTGGCGGCGGGGGGTGGGCAACGATTAGCTGAAGTTCGCGTTGTTCGACGTCGAGCAGAGCGAGAAGATCAGGACGATTGGGGTGAACCTCCATCAGCATCGCGATGCGGATGGGGAAGCGGCTGAGGACGCCCTTGCCGGGGATTCCCGCCCCGTGCAGGCTTTGGTAGGGGTAGTCATCGGCAAGCTTCGCTGAGATAGCTTCAGCTTGCGAGACGGTCAGCTCCTGCAGGCCAATGATATCAGCGCCACAACGGCCCAGCGCGTCGGCTAATCGATCCGGACGCGCCAGGCCGTTGCCTACGTTATAACTCATGACAGTGAAGTGAGCCATGGTGTTTTCTGTCTCGTGCGGCGAGGCCGAGCGGCTTCCTTGCGATGCTCTATGCCTCCGCGGTAAGCATCTTCATAATGTTTGTGAGCTGTTCGAGGTTGCGGCACTCCTCCATGACATCGCATTCGGTGGTGTACAGATCGACGATGCTGTCACCGGAGCCCCACCCCCAGCGTGACTCAGGGTTGAGCCAGAGCACGCGTTTGGCCTGGCGGTGGATCGTCTGTAGCGCTTCAAGTTGCGGGTCGTAGAAGTTGCTCCGGCCGTCGCCCAGGATAATAACCGTCGTGCGGGTCGTCACCGCGTCGGGGTAGCGGTCGAGGAAGATGCGGAATGCCCGCCCGAAGTCGCTATGCGCCCAGTAGCGAATATCCGCTTCCGAGGTCGCCATCTGCACGGCCTCGTCGAGGGAGTGCGTCTGGAAGTACGTCGTGACCTCGCTCAGGTCGCTGATGAACACAAAGGACCGCACGCGGCCTCGCTGTTCCTGGAGGCTGTACAGCAGCTGAAGCATGAAGCGCGAGGCGTTGCGCACTGAAGAGGACACATCGCACAGAACCGCCAACCGCAGCCGATTTCGCTTCGGCTGTTTGAACCACAGCTCCATCGGGACGCCGTTGGTGCTCATGCTGGCGCGCATGGTGCGGCTGAAATCGAGTCGCTTCCGTCCACCTTCCTGTCGGCGGCGCGAGAGGTCCTGGCTGAGCTTCTTGGCTAGCTGCTGGACCTGCTGCTGCATCGCCCGCATCTCCTCCGGCGTAAACTGCGAGAAGTCCTTCTTGGCGAGGGCCTGGCCGGTGGGGGGGACGCCCTGAAGGTTCGGGCCTTCGCCGCCCTCCCCGCCTTCCTCCTGCCGCCGCTGCTCTTCCAACTGTTGCTGGCGCGCCTCTTGCGCTTCCGCCGCGACCCAGCGCGGGAAAAGCTCTTCGACTTCGCGAATGCGCTGCCGCAACAGCCGTGCCAGTTCCTTCTCGCCCATGCGCTCGAGCGCGTCGAGCATTTGCATCATTTCGCGTCGCGCCTGATCCCACCCCATCTGGTCCAACATGTCCCAGGCGCTTGAGCGGCCGGAGCCGCGCTGCCTCTGGCCCGGCATCTGGCCCGGGCGCTGCCCCTGCTGGCGGCCCTGCTGCCCCGGCGGCTGACCGTCCTGGCCGTCCTGCTCGCCTTGCTGCGCGTCCTGCTGGTTCGGATCGCCTAGCAAGCCAAGCCGCGCCATCAGCTCCAGGATGGCTGACATGTCGCCGCGCAAAACGCCCCGGGACAGGTCGCCGGGGCGCTGGCCGCGGCGCGCAAGCTCCTCCAGCGCCATCCGCAGCGCCGTCTCGATGTCCATGTGGCGCTGCCAGAGCGGGTTGCCCTGCTGTCCCTGGCCGCCCTGCCCCTCCTGCTGCTGCTGGCCCTCGGCGCCGGTGAAGAAGTAATCGAACAGGGAGTCGAAGGTGGGAATATCGTCGGAGTCCTTCACGAGCGAGGTCCGCAGGGTGGACTTGAGGGTCGAGCGCCTGTCCAGGCCCAGCAGCGACGCGCCGCGCATTGCATCGAGCGCCTCGCTACTGGAGACGCGCATGCCGGCTGCGCGCATCAGCTGAATGAACTGGATCAAGACTTCATCCATCGATGCTCTCCCTCTAGGGGCGCTGCCAGGCAGCGTTCTCGTTGCCCGGTCCGGCCAGCCGCCGCTGAATGCGGCGCAGGAGGTCGGGCGTGCTGTTCTGCAGCCGGGTCGCATCGTCCTCGTACTTGACCAGGACGCCCATCGTCCGCTCCACCTCTTCCGGCCCGAGCGTGGTCACGTTGAGCAGGGCCAGGGAGCGCGCCCAGTCAATCGTCTCGCTGACGCCGGGTACCTTCTTGAGCGCCAGACGCCGCGCCTCGTGAACGAACGCGACTACCTGGGCTGCGAGTTGCTGCGACGCCTCGGGCACGCGGACGCGCACGACGTTTAGCTCGGAGTCGAGCGACGGGAAGTTGATGAAAAGGTGCAGGCAGCGCCGCTTCAGGGCGTCGGACAGATCTCGCGCCTGGTTAGACGTGAGAACCACCCACGGCTGCTGTTTGGCCTTGACGGTTCCCAGCTCGGGGACGCTGACCTGGAAATCGCTGAGCACTTCGAGGAGGAAAGCCTCGAACTCAGGGTCGCTCTTGTCCACCTCGTCGATCAGCAGCACGGGCTGGCGCTCGGCCAGCAGCGCGCGGAGGAGGGGCCGCGGCAGCAGGAAACGCTCATTGAAGAACAGGTCTTCCTCGTCGGCGATGCGGTGGAAGGCGTCGCGCAGCGTATCACTGTCGGCAAGGGCCTGACTGACCCGGTCGCGCAATACCTGCGCGTACAGCATCTGTTTGGCGTATTGCCACTCGTACAGCGCCTTTGCCTCGTCCAGTCCCTCGTAGCACTGGAGGCGAATCAGTTCAGTATCCAGGGCCTCGGCGAGGGCTTTAGACAGCTCGGTCTTGCCCACACCCGCCGGGCCTTCTACCAGAAGTGGCTTTCCCAGCCGATCCGCCAGGAACACCACCGTCGCCATGTCGTCGTCGCACAAATAGCGCGCTTGAAAGAGACGGTCTTTGACATCCTCTACTGAGTCAAACATGAAGACTCCTTCACACTATGGGCAAGCACGGCCGCGGGATCGTGGTCATGCGGCGGCAAAAGGGCCCGCGCCTATGCCAATCGAACACTTGTCAGTGACTTGATTATAGACACGCCGCGCTGTTGCAGCAAACAACGGCACATAACAGACGCCCGATCCAGCGAACCGGACCGGGCGTCGAAGCCGTGCAAGGATCTGTGAGATTGGCGCCGCTACGCCGCCAAAGGACGGCTCATTTTGGAACGATGCCGAGGACAGGGACGCCGCTCTGCAGCTTCTCAGGCAGCCAACCCGTTACGCTGTTTATCTTCACCTGCCACCAGATCTGATTGTCGGCGGATTCAGGTCCGCCGGTTACGTCCACCACCTGCCCCGCCGCCGTCAGCATGAGCACTTCGGTGTTGTTGCCTGGATTCCGGTGCACGGGTACCATCTGGGGCGATACGACCATGACCTGGGCGCCCGTCTTGATTGCCGGATTGGACGCGCCCGGTACGGACAGAGCCGGCACGATCCCCCCGGGCCGGCGGATCTGGCCGATAATGAACGAGAGAGCGACACACACAACGAGGACGATGAGGACTGTGAGAAGGGGAGCCCGCCGTATCCGCGCAAGAAGTAGCGCCCATCGGTCCTCGGTCGGCGCCTGAGACGTGGCGGCGGCCGCCGCTGCCGCTGACGCCGCGACGGCTCCATCCACGACTGTTTGTGGATCGAAGTGATACTCGGGCTGGCGCTCTTCGCCGACGATGGCGAGACGCCAGCGCGAGCGCGCCGGAAGCTCTTTGAGCAGAGTCTGCGATGCGACCTGACGCGCCACCGACCGCCAGGCGGAATTGGCGGCGCGCGACCCTGGCAGGACGAGGGTCGCATCGTAGGTGTCTTTGTAGGCGATCAGCCACGCGGCCATCTCGCCCTGACAATTCACCCGCCACACCTGGGCATCGCGCCGTCCGTTGCTGGCCTGGCTTGTCATCGGCGGCGCGTTCGGTCCGATTTCGATGACCTCGCTCTCATGCTCAAGTACCGGCACGACGGTCCACCCGTCTGGCGGTGGGGCCCCCTGAGACAGGACGTCCTCAAGCCGCTCCTTGGCCGTTTCCCAGTCCGGCGGCGTGTCGGCGTCGGCGCTGGCAAGCGCCAGCCGAACCCAGCCCGGGACAATCATCGCATACGCAGGACTCGCCGCATCGCCCAGGTCCCAGACTTCAAAGTCCTGTTCGACGGCATTCCACTCGCTTTCGGGGGGAACCATGGACTCCATACGCGCCAACCTCTTCCAAGACGACCGCTACAATGCCGGTTGAACGACTACTTGATCTGGAAACGTAGGCGGTCGCCTCGTGTCCGCTTGAACTCGATGTCTACGCCACGCGCCCGCGCAGCGCGCTTCAGCCGGTTCTTGACTGTATCTCGCTTTTCACCCGCATCGAGGGTCACCTCCACCCAATCGCCCGGCCTGTACTGACTTAACTCAGTGCGATACGCTTCCGCCAGTGCCTTGCGCTGGTCCGAGACGCCCTTATTGCGAGGCTGCTGCATCTCGTCCACTTCGTCTTTAGTCAATGCTCTAAACTTAGCCATCTCGTGCTCCCATTCGCTTTCCTCGGTCTCATGACCCATTAGAACTATACATAGTATAAAGTGATTGTAACTCTATCAAGCTCAATGTCAAGTCAGTTTACCCGCTGAGGGTATCGGCAGGCTCACCACCTACGAGCGTGCCCAGGACCGCGTCGAAGGCAAAGTAGGCCGGGCCGCTGTCCAAGCGGTAGAGATGCAGAGTGCGGCCACCGTCCTGGAGACTCATCACCGGCGCCGCACGTCCTCGGGCGATGGCAGCCGCGACGAGCGCGGGTAGAGGGGCGGCTGCGGGCGCGCCGATCATGGCCCGCAGCAAGCGGTGGAGCTGCCGGGCGTGGGCGCGTTCGTTCTCCTCGCAGTTGTCACCATCGGGCGACGGAATCATCGCGAGGCGATCACCTGGTATGCCGCCGCGCACAAGCGCCAGCGGGCGGCGGAATTGCCCTGGGCGGTAGACCGAGTACGGGATGATTGCGGCGTCACGGGCGCCTCTGAGCGCATCTTGCTCTGGCGAAGCGGCGACGGCGCTCGCGGCGGCCAGATCCCAGTCAACGATGTCTACCTGTTCGGCCGCGACGGAGGCAACTAACCAGGCGGCATCGACAACCGGCTCTGGAGGGGGACAGAGCATAGGCCATGCCTCGACGCAGTCCAGCCGGTGACGGGACGGCGTCACCTCGGCGGAGACGCCGTCAACGAGCCATCGTCGGGCGATCGCCGACGGGGCGCAAATGTAAAGTACGGCAAAAGTTGAAATTTGTGATGACATAACCGGAAAAGTGTGGTAGAATGAGGATAGATCCCACGCGCTTATTATTCATAGGAGGCATTTATGCGCAGGGTAGCTCTTGTTGTTCTCGTTCTTGTGGCGGTTCTGGTCATCGCCGGAGAGGCGCAGGCTTCATCCGGCCCCTGGCCCCAGTGCGCCTTCTATCCGATCTCCGGATTCGGAAATCTGTGGTTCACTGGCCAGCGCGTTGCGCACCAGGTTGGCTGTCCGACATCGCAGGAGTACACCGTCAGTGTACAGCAGCAGCGATTCCAGAATGGGGCAGCCATATGGTTCTCGGACACGGGGACCATCTTCGTGCTGACGAACGACGGTCGTGTCTACCCGTTTACGGGGTGTAGCTCCATCGGCGCCCTCTACGACTCGTCGCCGTGGGTCCGCTGGACGCTTGGCTGGCCAGTTGAGCCGCCACGGACAGTCAACGCGGCGTGGCAGGATTTCCAGGGTGGCGCCATGTTCTGGACGAATCAGCTTGGCCGGATTGTGTTCTACGACGGCTGGTACGAGCGGTTCTAGCCCAGTCTGCGCTTGATCCGTTGACAGCGGCCTGACAGACCAGACTCCTCGCTGGCGCTCGGAGCGACAGCGAGGAGTTCATTGTGTTAACGCTTGGCGTCACGCAGCCCGGGGGTTGCGCGACGCCAATTGCCTCTCACGGGCGGGGGCGAGCGTTTCTGCGCGCGCTCATGACGAGGTTGAGAATCTTGTAGACCAGCTTAGCCGTGATGAACTCCGAGTTGTGCAGGGGCGGCGCCGGCGCCAGCTCCACGACATCGAAGGCGATGACCTCGGCCTCGGTTACCAGGACGCGCACGATATCCAGCACTTGCCGCCATGTGAGGCCATCCGGCTCCGGCGTCCCGGTGGCCGGAATAATCGATGGGTCGAAGCCATCGACGTCCACTGTCAGGTAGATGCGCCGTCCGCGGACGGCCTCCGCCAGCCGCGTCAGATATCCGGCGTCGGTGTGGATGTCGTCGGAATAGAACACCGTGATCCGGTCTGGATTGGCGGCGATGAAGTCAGCCTCCTCCTGGCTGATGGAGCGGATGCCGAGCTGAACAATCGGGACGATATCGGCCAGGCGCCGCGCGACACAGGCGTGGGAATAGGGTGTTCCCTCGTAGTCGTCGCGCAGGTCCGCGTGGGCGTCAATCTGCACCATCGTGAAGTCGCCAAGCGCCTGGTGCAGGCCACGCCCGAACCCGACGGACACCGTATGCTCGCCCCCGAGGCCCACGACAAGCTTGCCGGTCGCGGCCATCTCGGCGACGGCCTCAGCGATTGTGTTGACGGTTGCCTCCGGCCCACGCAGGTCGGGCGCCAGAAACGGGAGTGTGTGAACACCGTAGTCGAAGACAGGCTCGCCGCCAAACTCGCGGTCGTACAACTCGACTTGCGTCGACGCGCGCAGGATGGCCGCCGGGCCTGACGACGTGCCGCGGCCGTAGCTGACGGTTCCTTCATAGGGGATTGGCAGGATAAGGACCTCGGCGTCTTCGAAGCGGCTGTCCTCCGGCGGCAGGCCGAGGAAGTTCTCCGGCGGGCGGAAGGCGTACGTCATGCTTCCTCGTCGTCGGGCCGGTACTGATCGTACGACTGCTTCAGCTCGGCTAGCATCTCGTCGCGCTGATGGTAGAGACGCTTGAGGGGGCGCGGCTCGCATTTGGCGAGGGCATAGGCGGCCAGAATCGGGAAGACGATGGTCGAATCGGCGTAGCACACCACGGAGTCCGGTAGCTGGTCCGGATCGACTTTGCCCCACGTGACGGCTTCGCTCGGCGTTGCTCCAGAGAGGCCACCGGTGTCGGGCCGCGCATCCGTAACCTGGATGAAATAGTCGTGCCCCTTCTCCGGAATGCCCATGATTTCCTGGATTTGCGGCTCGGTCTGGAGGATGAAGTTCTTGGGGCTGCCGCCGCCCAGGATGATGACGGCGCTCTTGCCACCTCGCCGCTTGGCGTCGAACACGATCGAGGTCGTTTCGTTCACGTCGCGCTCGACGTCGAAGGCCAGCTTATTGCCGGCGAGCGCCAGGGCAGCCACATTCATGCCGATGGTCGAGTCGCCCGGGCTCGACGTATAGATCGGCACCCCGGCCTCATACGCGGCGGTGAGCACAGAGACGTAGGGTGTGCCGAGCGTTCGCTCGCGCTCTTTTGTGTACTTCCCCAGGAGGTAGTGCAGCTCAGACGTAGCCATGGGATGCTGAAATTCCGGCCCGGCGATGACCGTGCGCAGAAAGGCATCCGATTTCAGCAGCACGTCCTGGTCGAACACCACATCGTAAATTCGAATAATCTTGTCTTCGCGAAGCTGGACATCATCCACAAACGGGCTTGTCTGAAACAACTCGAACCCCAGGCTGCGGTGCATGTCGTGATACAGGTTGGCGCCGGTGGAGATAATCCAATCGATGAAGCCGGCGCGGATCAGTGGCACGAGGGCGGCCGTGCCCAGGCCGGTCGGCGTGATAGCGCCTGAGAGCGTCAGGCCGACGGTCACATCTGGCTGAAGAATCTTGTCGGCGAGAATCTGAGCGGCCTCGCGTAGTCGGGCCGCGTTGTAGGCGAAGAAGAAGTCGTCGACCAGGTCAACGACGCTCGTGTCACGCCCGATGGGGCGGGGGTCGAGCTTGCGACCGTAGGACATGCTGCCTCCCAAAATAGGGCGGCCTGACAGACGCGGGCCAAATCAGCCCCGCCATGCCAGGCGCGTAAGAATCTCATTGGGTCACAGCAGAACGGCGGCGGTGACCACGGTGGTCCATCTGCCGGCTTCATCCCCCAGCGCGGAGACGGCGATCGATGTCGTATCAACGATATGGCCGCCAACGCGGTATTGTTCGCGTCGCTCGAGCCAGTCCCGGTCCAGGTCAAAGGGCACTCCCAGGACAGTCGCGAGCATGGTGGCAGCGAGATCCTCAGCGTAATCGCCGGCCTCTTGCTCCGTCTGGCCGTAGGAATGGTGTTCGGAGAGATAACCGTACATGCTTGAATCGGCGGGAATCGAGACTCCAATCGATGCCGTCACGACGCGCCGTGGCTCATTGGTTGAGTTTTCGGAGAGAACGACGAACACGATCTCGCCCGGCTCGATGGCCTGCATGCCCTGGTCGCGCGGAATGATACGGCAGCCGGGCGGAAAAATCGATGATACGCGGACAAGGTTGAAATGGGCAATACCGGCATCGCGCAATGCCATCTCGAAACTCGTGAGCTTCTCTTTGTGGACTCCCACGCCCCGAGTGAGAAACAGCTTGCGGGGGACGAATCGCATTTTGGTGAGGCTCCTTCTGCCCTGCCCAGCTTGCGCAGGACGGCGCGCTACATGAATAACTCTGCCCGCATGCTCGTGGAGCGACAGGGCAGAGACCGACAGATTGCCCGAAAATCAGGCTTTGAATGGCGCAGTGTGCAGGCGCCCTCAATTGAAATCATGCCCTGAATTAGTGCCTGTGTCAAATTGCGGGGCGACCTCGCAGGGCTGTGTTCGTACCATCGGGGCGCCGCCATCGCTTGACCGGCGGTGCGCCTGTCCCTATACTTGCGTCAACTTTTGGGACGGAGGAGGTCGGGTGAGATCGCAAGATGATGACAACAGCGGCTACGACCTGGACGAAGGCCCGCTCGAAAGTCTGTTCTTCGAGAGTGATGTGCGCCGCAAGCTGCAGATTGCCAAGGATGTTGGCTGGGCAATAGCGCGCCAGTCGCCGGATGTGCCGTCCTCTGAGGCCGATGCCTTTCACCGTGGGTACGAGAAGGCGATTGACGTGGTGTTGCGGATGTTCCTCGGCCGCACCGCTGAACTAGGCGATTAGCATCCGACGATCCTCGACGAGCGCCAGGCTCTCGCGCGTGATGCCGAGAGCCTGGTTTGCCTGTCAATGGTTAGTGTCCAGAAGGTGGCGCTAGTCCTCGGGGATGTTTAGCAGATAGCGGCGAGTCAGGTCAAGGGCAGCGGTTCCGGCCCACGATATGGACATGTCGCCCGTACCGCCAAAGCGCAGGTTGCGGCTGGCATGCATGTCGGCGTTCGCGAGGACGATGTACGTCGCGCCCGGCCGTTCGCTGTATGGATCCAGACCTTCGTTTGGGCTGATGATGGCCAGGCCAAGGTCAGCGCCACTTGCCTCGCGCGCGTGGTTCGCGGCCTGCTCGGCAGAAGCGAGGGAAATAAGCTCTGCCTCGCTCGCTGCGCCGGTCACGCGTAGCAGAACGTCAGGGCTGACGGCGACGATGCTCTCCTTGAGCACCGGCGCCTGCGTCCGGCCCGCGGCCTGGCTGAGGCGCTGGGCAATGCGGCCTCCGGTGTTGGTCTCGACTGTCGCGATCGTCAGCCCGCGCTCGGCCAGCAGCCGTGAGACAGTGTCTTCCAGGGTCTCAGCATCTACACCGAATATGTACTTGCCGATTCTCTCCCGAATCTGGCTCTCGACCGTGGCGATCATCGCGTCGGCTTCGGCCTCGCTCTCCGCGCGCGCGGTAATGCGCACATCGATCTGCCCCGGATGAGCGGCCAGACCTACTGTGGGGTTCGTGGCCTCTTCCAGGTCGCCGATGATTTGGTCGACACGGCTTTCGGTCATGCCGGCCACGCGCAGAATGCGGCTCTTGATGACGGCCGAAAGCCCTAGCTTTTCTCGCAGCAGCGGGATGACAGCGTGCTCCATCTGGTACTTCAGCTCGCGCGGTACGCCCGGCAGGCAGATGACGTAGCGCGTCCGTCCGCCGCGCTCGACGGGAACCGCGAAGCAGGGAGCGGTGCCAACCGGATTCGGAATCGGGATAGAATCGGCGGGCACGTACGCCTGGCGCATGTTGTTGTCGGTCAGGACGAAGCCGCGTCGGTCGAAGATGCGGCGGATGCTTTCCAATAGTTCAGGATGAAGCACTAGCTCGCGGCCGCACGCTTGGGCGACAGCCTCGCGTGTCTTGTCGTCTACCGTCGGCCCGAGGCCTCCCGAAGTGATGATGACGTCGGAGCGGTCGAGCGATTCGCTGATGGCAGCAGCGATGCGCGCTTCGTTGTCGCCGACGGTCGTCTTTCGGTACAGGTTCAGACCAATCGCCGCCAGCTGCTGCGCCAGCCACGCCGCATTGGTGTCGATGATGTGGCCTAGTAGAAGCTCGGTGCCAATCGTGATGATTTCGGCGTCCACGTGTCCTCGTTCGTTTCTTGATTAGTGTGTACCGATTATAGCACAATTGCACACACTATCTACCTGCAAGGTCCAGTGAAGGAGTGTCCTGTGACAGAGCGTATCGGATTTGTCGGGCTTGGCATCATGGGTGGGCCGATGGCCATGAATATCCTGAAAACGGGCTTCCCCCTCACGGTGTGGAATCGCACACCACAGCGCGCCGAGCCACTCGGCGCGGCGGGCGCGACGGTAGCGGAGTCACCCGAGGCAGTCGGCGCGGCGTCGGATATCATTATTACGATGGTAACGGCGTCGGAAGATGTCAGGCAGGTGGTGCTGGGTGAGCAAGGGATTATCCACGGCGCGAAGCCCGGCTCCGTCGTCGTCGACATGTCCACCATCTCGCCCCAGGTCACGCGTGAGATCGCGGCTGCCCTCGCGGAGAAGGGCATTCACATGCTGGACGCCCCGGTGAGTGGGGGTGACGTGGGCGCGCGCAACGCCACACTGTCCATCATGGTGGGGGGCGAAGCCGACGTCGTCGAGCGCGTGCGGCCGGTGTTCGAGGCGATGGGCAAGAAGATCACCCATATTGGCCCGAACGGCGCCGGCCAGACGTGCAAGCTGGTCAACCAGATTCTCGTCGTGGGCAACAATCTGGCGATGGCCGAGGCGCTCGTGTTCGCCCAGGCAGCGGGCGTTGACGTCGGCAAGGTGGTGGACGCAGTGAGCGGCGGTGCGGCGGGGTCGTGGCAATTGAGCAATCTCGGCCCTCGCATCTTGAAGCGGGACTTCGCCCCCGGCTTTAGTATCGCCAATCAGCAGAAGGACCTGCGGCTGGCGATCGAGGCCGCCGATGGGATGCACCTGCCGCTGTTCAGCACCACGACGGCCCACAATCTGTTTCGCGTCCTGGAAGGCGAAGGCCTGTCCGACCTGGGCACGCAGGCGCTCATCCAGGCGCTCGAGAAGCTCACCGGTATCACGGTAACCGGCTGACTCTACCTCGGAGGTGGCGCACATGGAGCCTAACACCTACACCCTAGAGACCGTCCTTCAGGACCTGGCGGACCAGCTGACGCTGCCCCAAGGCTTTCTCCGCGGCCTGCTCGACGAGGACGACTGGTCCTTTGTGATCAAGGCCCACTCCTTTGTGGAAGCCGCCCTGACTCACCTTCTGGTCACGCACTTCGGCAACCCCGCCCTGGAGCCCATCTTCGCCCAGCTCCAGACGAGCAACCCCAGGACGGGCAAGCTCGCGTTCATAGAGGCGTGCGACTTGCTGGACAAACCCGCGCGCCGTTTCGTCCACAGCCTGTCGGAGTTGCGTAATCACCTGGTGCACGACGTTTCCAACGTCAGTTTCGCCTTTCCAACCTACGTCGCGTCCATGTCGGACCGGCAGCGCAGGGAGTTCTTGAAGGCGTTCGACTACGTTTACGTGGCGCTGATCGACGCCGGCCAGATTCCCGAGAAGTACACTGGCCGTTCGTCGATCGACAGGATCGTGCTGGCGAAGCCGAAGACGGCAATGGCGGGAGGGCTGGTCCTTCTCGCCGCCGAGGTCTACTTCCTCAACCGCGTCGAGGAGCACCCTGACGTCCTGCGGCACCTGTCGAAGATGCTGCTGGAGTCGTATCGGGTGGAACGCGAGTGGCGCGGCGATGATGTGAGCCGGTGGCGAAGCGGCGATGTGACGGGAGAGTGACGACGAAGGCGAATCGGCAGGTACGTGTCAGCGCAGGATGAACCCCTCGCGGAGCGGGTCGTCCGGCGCGATGAGGAACTCGTGGCGGCCGGTGATCCAGGCGCGGCCGGTGACCTCCGGCACAACGGCAGCGAACGGGCCGTACTGTGTTTCGCGGACGACGCGGCCGGTGAAGCGCGTCCCGATCAGGCTCTCGATCACAAACGGCTGTCCCACCGGAAGCTGGCCGCGCGCGTGGGCGAGCGCGACGCGCCCACTGACGCCGGTGCCGGTCGGAGAACGGTCAACCTCGCCGTCGGCGAAGATGCACACGTTGCGGCTGTCCGCGCCTTCGCCTTCCGGTGGTCCGACGATGATCGTCCCGTAAAGGAAGCCCAGGTCCTCCTCGAACGGGTGGCGCAGCGGGAGCGAAGCCATCACAGCGCGCTTGACGCGCATCCCGACATCGATGAGCCGCCGAAAGTCGTCGGGCGTCACGCCGACGCCCAGGTCGGCGGCATCACAGTAGGCGTAGAACGCCCCGCCGAAGGCCACGTCGTAGCGCACGCGCCCAATCCCTTCGACCTCGACATTACGGTCGAGCGTGTACACGAACGAAGGCACATTTTCGAAGGAGACGCTTCGCACGCGCCCGGCTGCGGCGTCCCACTCGGCCTGCGCCGTCACGCGCCCGGCCGGCGTGTCCAGCCGCAAGACCGGACTATCACCCGTCGCGGCGACCAGCCCCGTTTCGTAGACAACTGTCACCAGGCCGATGATACCGTGGCCGCACATAGTGCTGAAGCCCTCGTTGTGCAGGAACAGTACGCCCATGTCACCATCTGGCGTCACCGGCTCGGTGAGGATGCAGCCGTACATGTCGGCATGGCCGCGCGGCTCGAACATCAGCGTGCGGCGGAGGCCGTCCAGGTTCTCGCGGGCATAGCGGCGCTTCGCAAGGATCGTGTCGCCGGGGATGGGCGGCAGGCCTGACAGAATCACGCGCAGAGGCTCACCCTCAGCATGGGCGTCAACCGTTGTGATGCGCGGCCAGTCGGCGGGCGGCATCCAGTCCATGGTTCCTCGTGTGGCTTAGTGGCGGAAGTGACGCATGCCGGTGAAGATCATGGCCGCGCCGTAGCGCTCGGCAGCCTCGATGGCTTCCTTGTCGCGGATCGACCCGCCGGGCTGAATGAACGCCGTGACGCCGGCCTCGCACGCCGCCTCGACGCCGTCAGGGAAGGGGAAGAAAGCGTCGGAGGCAAGCACAGCGCCCTTTGCCCGCTCGCCGGCGCGCTCGCACGCGATGCGCACCGAGTCGACGCGGTTGGGCTGGCCGGGACCGATGCCGACGGTCTTTGTTCCCCGTGCCAGGACGATGGCGTTCGATTTCACAGTGCGGCAGACGCGCCAGGCGAACACCAACCCCTCCCACTCTTCCTCGGTCGGGTGGCGTTGCGTCTTCTCCGTCAGCCAGTCGATGTCGAGATCATCGCTCTCCTGCACCAGCAGGCCGCCGCGCACGCCGTGGGCCATGAATGTCGGCTCGGGTGCGGCGGATAGCTGCAGCACGCGCAGGCTCTTCTTCTTCGTCAGCAAGGCGAGGGCGTCTGGATGGTAGGCCGGCGCAATAATCGCGTCCGTCTTGACCGCCATTGCCTCGGCCGTCTGCACGTCGACCGGACGGTTCAGCGCCACAACTCCCCCGAAGGCCGAGACAGGGTCGCACTCGAAGGCCTGCGAATACGCGTCGACAAGGCGCTTGGCGCTCGCCACGCCGCACGGGGTGGCATGCTTGATGATGGCGACTGTCGGGTTCGAGAATCCGTAGGCCAGGGACCAGGCCGTGTCAAGGTCCAGGAGGTTGGTGTAGCTTAGGCCGGGGCCATGCATCTGCCGCGCGTCGGCAATCCCGGGCACACCCTGGCCACTAGGCGCGTAGCGGTAGAAGGCGGCGCGCTGGTGTGGGTTCTCTCCGTAGCGCAGATCGGCTACCTTAGTGAGGACCATGGGCAGCGCGATAGGCGCCATGCTCCCGCCCGCCTGTTCGTCCGCCGGCCGAGTCAGGCCGCGCTCGGAGGTTGAGGCGGCCGCGCGCCCCAGCTCCGATGCTCCCATCTGCGCCGCCAGATAGCGAGTGATCGCCGCATCATAGCGCGTCGTATGCTCGAACGCCTTGAACGCCAGGCGTAGCCGGGTCTCCGGCGTCGTGTCGCCGTTGGACTGAATCTCGGCCAGTGTGTCGGCGTAGTCGGCCGGGTCACACACCACCGTCACACCGGCGTTGTTCTTAGCCGCCGCGCGAATGAGGGTGACGCCGCCGATGTCGATCTGCTCGATGGCCTCGTCGAGCGTGGCGCCACCCTGGACGGTTTCGGAGAAGGGGTAGAGGTTGACGGCGACGAGGTCGATAGCCTCGATGCCCAGCCCGGCCAATTCAGCTAGCCCTTCCTCGGTGCGGGGCGCGAGCAGCCCGGCGTGGACGACCGGGTGCAGGGTCTTGACTCGCCCGCCTAGCACCTCCGGAAATCCTGTCACCTCCGCGACATCCGTCACCGGCAGGCCGGCCTGGCGTATCGCGGTAGCTGTGCCGCCCGAAGCAATGAGTGTTACGCCCAGGTCATTAAGGCCGCGGGCGAAATCGATCAAATTGGTTTTGTCGGAGACGCTCAGCAAGGCTCGTCGAATCATGATTTTCTCCCCGCTCGATTCTTATTTTGCGGTGGCAGTGGCGGCCTAGTGTCGGCGGCGCGCAAGCTCATCCCAGACTTCGTCCAGGCGAATGTCGCTGTCCACCATCAGCACCAGCAGGTGGTAGAACAGGTCGCCAATCTCGTACACGGTGTGGTCGTGGTCGCCGTCTTTCGCGGCGAGCACGACCTCGACCGCCTCTTCGCCGACCTTCTTCACGATTTCGTTCTGGCCGGCGGCGAACAGGCGCGCTGTGTAGGAGTCGGGCGATGGGTTCTGGCGACGGTCCTCGATCACGGCGTATAGCTCGTCAAGTATCTGGCTGGTCATTCAGGCTCCGGTATGCGTCAATTTTCAAATGGTATGGCGTCCAGGGCGACGGGGGTGAAGAAGCACGACGTCGCGCCCGTGTGGCAGGCCGGTCCATGGGGATGAACCTTGACGAGCACGGCGTCTCGGTCACAGTCTAGACTCATCGCCGCGATGCACTGCGTGTGGCCGCTCGTGCGCCCCTTGTGCCAGATCTCGCGGCGGCTGCGGCTCCAGAAGTGGGTCTCGCCGGTAGCGAGACATAGCCGTAGCGCCTCGCGGTTCATGTACGCCACGGTGAGGACCGCGTGAGTGTCGGCATCCTGCACCACGGCCGTCAACAGCCCCTGGTTATCCCACTTCACGCTCTTTTCCAGCGCGAGCCACGCCGGGGGAAGCCGCCCCAATGTTTGGGCCGCATCGGTCCAGGCGGCGGCAAGGTCCGGATGAATCGGTGTTCCGGCGTCGCGATACTCCTCGAGCAGGCGGCTCAACGTATCGAACACGGCTTCTTCCAGGGACGGCACGCGAACCGGAGCGCCTCGCCAGGCGAGAAAGACGATCTTATCCAGCTCGGTCGCCCCATAGCGTAGGGTCGGCACGTAGCGCGCGGCGTCCAGCAGCAGCGGGTCGTCGACGCCCAACTCCTTCTGAGCCAGATGTGGCGACAGGCGGGCGGCGGCGACGTCCGGAAATTCGCAATCAGAGGGCATGAGGACGATGCCAGCTCCCTCTGCGACCGCGACACGTTCTGCGGGCGGTATCGTAAGCCCCAGCGCGGCAATCCAGGCGGCGTTCTGCGCCTGTTGGGGCGAGACGGCCGCCACCTCCGCCATCTCAGCGGCCCGCGCCGCCGCTTCGCGCGCCTGGTCGGCAACGTCGTCGCCGGCGTGTTCCAGCAGATAGGCCGCTACTTGAGCGGCAAGAGAATCGTCAATCATGACGCGGTCCGACTGAAGTTGCTACGATACCGACCCTCGTCACGGCAGCGTCACCGCGTCGCGGCGCACCACCACGCCACGTTCAGCTAGGTAGTTCTTGACATCGCCGACACTGAGCTGGCGATAGTGGAACAGAGAGGCGGCGAGGGCAGCATCGGCGTGACCGTCTGTGAGCACGTCGGCGAAGTGCGAGAGCGCCCCGGCGCCGCCCGACGCGATCACCGGAATAGGTACGGCGTCCGCGACGGCCCGCGTCAGGGGCATATCATAGCCATCTTGCGTGCCGTCACGGTCCATGCTCGTGAGCAGGATTTCGCCCGCGCCGCGCTCAGCCATCTCGACGGCCCAGGCGACGGCGTCCAGCCCACGCGGCTTGCGCCCGCCGTGGGTGACGACCTCCCATCCCGCGCCGTCCACGCGCCGCCTGGCGTCGATGGCAACCACGATGGCCTGCGCGCCGAAGCGTTCCGCACCCGCGTTGATGACATCCGGTGTCTCGACGGCGGCCGTGTTAACCGCAACCTTGTCGGCGCCTGCCTGGAGCAGGCCCCGCATGTCTTCGACCGTGCGCACTCCGCCGCCCACCGTGAAGGGGATGAACACAGTCTCGGCGACGCCGCGCACGACGTCCAGGATGATGTCGCGACTCTCGTGGGACGCGGTAATGTCCAGGAAGACCAGCTCGTCGGCGCCTTCGGCGTCATAGACGGCGGCCTGCTCGACGGGGTCGCCCGCATCTCGAAGGTTGATGAAGTTGATGCCCTTGACGACGCGCCCTTGATGCACGTCGAGGCAGGGAATGATGCGCTTCGCGAGCAACTAACCCTCCGTTTTCTCTGTGTCCTCTGTGTCTCTGTGGCTAGTCTTCTCTCGGCTCGCTGCCGGAGGCGAGCGCCAGGGCGTCGGGTAGGGCTATGGCGCCGGTATAGAGCGCCTGCCCGATGATGACGCCGTCGATGCCCCGGTCCTCGATCGCGAGCAAGCGGCGAATATCATCCAGGCTCGCGACACCGCCCGAGGCGATGACGCTCAGCCCGCTGCCTTCGGCCAGCGCGGCCGTGCCCTCCGCGTCCACGCCCTGCAGCATCCCGTCGCGGGCGATATCGGTGTAAACGGCCAGGGTAGCGCCGAGTTTCGCGACGCGGCGCGCCAGGTCCAGCGTGGGCACGTTGCTCACGTTCTGCCAGCCGTGGGTTGCGATCTTGCCGTCACGCGCGTCCAGGCCAACGACGATGCTCTCAGGCCCGTACTTGGCGAGGACGAGCTTTAGCAGGTCCGGATTGTTGATAGCAGCGGTACCTAGCACGATGCGCGCGACGCCCGTATCGAACGCGTCCTCGACGGCTTCCAGGCTGCGCAGCCCGCCGCCGAACTGGATCGGCACGTCGACCGCCTCTGTGATGCGCTCCAGGACTTTGAAGTTCGGCGAGGCGACACCAAATGCGCCATCGAGGTTGACAACGTGCAGCCACTCGGCGCCCTGGTCCACCCAGCGCTCGGCCGCCTTCACGGGGTTTGCGTCGTAGACAGTCGCCTGGTTAGGGTCGCCCTGGCGCAGGCGCACAGCCTTGCCCTGGCGCAGATCGATGGCCGGGTAAATAATCATGGTTGTTTTAGTATCCGCAGGCCCCACAGCGCGACGGCGGTGGAGCTGATGCCGCCCAGCTCCGCCGAGATCGCCAGGCGCTCCAGCTCGTCGAGGCCGACAAGGTGCACGTCGATGTCCTCGGTGTCGTCCAGGTGCGGTGTCGCGCCCTCGTGAACGTCGCGGGCGAGATAGACGAACAGGCGCTGATTCCCGCGCGTACTGTTCCGCCACAGAGCGCCCAGGTAGCTCCACGTGCCGCCGATGTAGCCCGTCTCTTCCTCGAGCTCGCGCTGCGCCGCCGTGAGGGGGTCCTCGCCCTCGTCTAGATAGCCGGCCGGCAAGTCGAGGCTCGTCTGCGCGATGCCGTGGCGATACTGGCTGACAAGCGGAACCTGGCCGTCAGCGGTGACGGGGAAGACCATGGCGACGTCGCGATCCTTCCAGACGATGAAGCTGGGGATCTCCGCGCCATTGGGAAGCCGTACATGTTCTTCCCACAGTGTGAGCCACGGGGCGCTGTCGTAGATGAGGCGCCGCGACAGCGTGTCCCATCCTTTCGCCTGACGCGGGTCCTTTTGCTCAGGCACGGGCGGCCTCGCGCGCTGCGTCGACAAGCGTGACAAAGTTGCGAACGATGCGCAGGCCGACTGCCTGACTCTTCTCGGGGTGGAACTGGACGGCCATGATGTTGTCACGGGCGACGGCGCAGACGATGTCGCCGCCATAGTCGGTCGTCGCCAGGGTCAGACTCGCATCGGCCGGGCAAACGGCGTAGGAGTGGTCGAAGTACGCGTACGCGCCCGGCGTGATGTCCTTGAGCAGCGGGTGGTCCCGCACCGGACGTATCTGGTTCCAGCCAATGTGCGGAATCTTCTCGCTGGTCTCCAGGCGCTCGACGCGGCCGGGGAGGACACCCAGGCCTGTGTGCAGGCCCATTTCGTCGCTTTCCTCGAAGAGCATCTGGAGACCCAGGCAAATACCAAAGAATGGCTTGCCGCTAAGCACGGCCTCGCGCAGCGGGTCGATCAGGTCGTGCTCGCGGAGATGGCGCATCGAATCGCCGAACGCGCCCTGGCCGGGAAACACGATGGCTTCGGCCTGCTCAATCAGGCGCGGATCACCGGTGACCACGACATCGTGAGTCTCGTGCTCGAAAGCCTTCTGAACTGAGCGCAGATTGGATACTCCGTAGTCGACAATGGCGAGCATGGTGATCCTCCGTTCCTCTAGGCGATTCAGCCCTCGAGCGAGCCTTTGGTGCTGGGGATGCCGGTTCGGCGCGGGTCGGTAGCGATCGCATCCCTGAGCGCGTGGCCGAAGCCTTTGAAAACCGCCTCGGCGATGTGGTGGCTGTTGAGGCCGGCCAGCACACGGACGTGGAGCGTCATGCGGCTGTTCACCGCCAGGGCGTTGAAGAACTCGCGCACAAGCTCGGTATCGAACGTCCCGATTTTAGCCGACGGAAAGGTGACGTCGAACGCCAGGGTGGGCCGACCGGACAGGTCCATCGCGATCATCGCCAGAGCCTCGTCCATCGGCGTGATCGCGTGGCCGTAGCGCCGAATGCCAGTCCGAGCGCCAAGCGCCTGCAAGAGCGCCTGGCCGAGAGCGATACCGACGTCCTCGACGGTGTGATGATCGTCGACGTGGGTGTCGCCCTGGGCGCGGATGGTCAGGTCTAGCAGGCTGTGGTGGGCCAGCAGGACGAGCATGTGGTCGAAAAAGCCAACGCCGGTGCTGACATCGGCCACGCCGGTTCCGTCGAGCGCCACTGCCACGTCCACCTGGGTCTCAGCCGTGGCGCGCTCCACGCGCGCGGACCGAATCTGCGTCGTACCCTGTGCGCTCATGGTCAGGCCTTCGGCTGGCTGGCGGCGGCCCCGCTATCCAGGCGCGCGCGGACCTCGCCGGCGACGATGCGCGCCTGCTCGGCGACGTCAGGCCGGTTGCGGGACGTGCTATCCTCCGCGATTCGGTCGAACAGTTCGGCCAGCTGAGGCGAGACGAGACTCGGCTCGCTTTCCAGAACCTCCGCGCGCTCCTGCGCGTTGGTGAGCCGCAAGAGGCGGTTAACCAACTGGAGCTCCGGTGGGAGCTTGGCTTCGAGACGCGATAGGACGTAGACGTACAGGCCTTCCAGCGCCTCGGCGACTTCTGAATTTCCCTCTTGCTGCGCCTGATTGATGTTGGCGCTCAGCACCAGCAGGAACGCGTCGTCGATCTCCTCGAGGTGCTCCTGCACGACCTGCTGTGGGTCCTCGCTTTCGAGGATTTCCGCCAGCAGGTTCGCGGCGTGACGCAGGCTGGCCTCCATCTCGCGGTCCACAGTCTCTGAGGCGCTCAGGATGCGCTCGCGGAGGGTCTTCAAGCGCGCTGCTTCTTCGACATCGCCGGTGCCCTCGGCGGCCTCGATTCGCCCGGTCAGCGTCTGGAAGAACGCGTAATCCAGTAGCGGACGGTTCGCCCCGACGTTAGGCAGAATCTCATCCTCGGGCAACGCCAGGAACATGTCGACCGCCTCGCTCGGCGAGACATTTTCGGGCATGGGCGCGGGGAGCGGCGATTCCTCCTCGCCCAACTCCGCCAGCAGGCGGTCGCGCAGCTTGGTCAGACGGCGGCCGCGAAGCTCATCGCCCGTGACCTGGGCTTCCTCCAGCGCGCCGGCAATCAACAGGAAGAAGTCGTAGTCGATCAAGTCGTGGTTGTCTTCGATGAGCTTGTTCAGGGCGTCATCGCGGCCGACCGCATCGATCATCTCGGTTAGCACGCGCACGCGCTTCGCCTGCTCCTCGATCATTTCCCGGGTGATGCCATCCGCTTCCAGGATTGTCTCGATAAGCCCCTGCCAGGTGAGGGCGGTACGCGGGCTCAGAATGTAGAATTTGCGCTTCTCCGGCGGCAGAGCGTCGATGAGGGCATTGCTCAGGCTGCCGATAAGCTTCTCCTGATCTGGCCCCGCCAGGTTCAGCTCCATCGGGATATACGCGATCGCCAGCTCCTTGCTCGGGTCGTGGTAGAGCAGTGGCGTGCCGAGACGGCCGCGCGCGCCACAGTTGGGGCAGACGAACATGTTGAGCGTCCCGCCGAGGAGGGCATCCTTCAGGCCCGGGTCTTCGCCTACATCCACGATGCTCTGAACGTCGGCGGTAAATGATTGGCTGCATTGTGGGCAGCGTATGTTAATTGGTTGCGCTGGAATCATTTTCGCTCCTTTGGCGCGTGGGGTACTGAATGAGTGATCTCGATAAATAGTGGTTCTTTTGCTCACAAATCGTTCAGCGCCGCCAGGAGCGCGTTATTCTCAGCCGGAGTTCCGACGCTGATGCGCAGATGGTTCGCCAGGCCCGGATAGTGGCTGACATCGCGCACAAGGATGCTGTGCGCCAGGAGGCCATCGAACACGTCTCCGGCGCCGGCGTCCAAGCACGCCAGCACGAAGTTTGCCGCCGAGGGGTAGACGTGCACGCCCGGCATAGCTGCCAGAGCGTCGCTGATGCGCTGTCGCTCTGCGCGCGCTACCGCGATCGTCGGCTCGAACAGGTCGGGGCGGTCGAGGGCTGCGAGAGTAACAGCTTCGGAGACGATGTTGAGAGCGTAGGGAAGCTTGACCTTACCAATCTCGCGAGCCAGGTCGGGGCGCGCGATGCAATAACCAACGCGGAGCCCGGCCATCGCGAGCGCCTTTGAAAACGTGCGAAACAGGACAATGTTGTCGTGCTCGTCGAGGAGGGGGACGAGGTCCTGGTCGCAGAACTCTCGGTAGGCCTCGTCGAGCAGAACCAGGCCGTCCACATTGGCGCAGATCTCGCGCAGTGTATCCTCCGCGTACCGCGTTCCCGTGGGATTGTTGGGTGAGCATACGACGACGACCTTGGCCGCGTGACGGCGGGCCAGGTCTATGACATCCGACGCTGCGAGCGCAAAGTTCTCGTCGGGCTGGAGCTGTAGCGTATGCACCGTTGCGCCGATCGCCGTCGATTGTAGCTTGTACAGGGTAAAGGTCGGCACAGGGATGACGACGCTGTCGCCTCGCCCTACAGTCGTCAGCAACGTCATTTGCAGGACTTCGTTGGATCCGTTGCCGACCAGGATCCACTGAGGCGGCACGCCCGCGTGCGCCGCGAGGCGCTGAGTGATGGCAGTCAGGTGGAAGTCAGGATAGCGCGCCCAGTCCATGCCGCGGATGCGCTCCCAGACCTCTTCCTTGAGCTCGTCGGGAAAGCCCGCCGCGTTCTCGTTCTGATTCAGCTTGATGCTGACCGTGTGTGGGTCGAGGTGGTAGGCGCTCAGGCCGCGGACCTCCGGCTTGGCAAAGCGGGCCGCTGTTGCGATGATGGTCTCAGTTGTCATCCTGACCTCGCTCTTCTTCGATTGATGGGTGGCTGTGACGGGCCTTCAGACGCGGCAGCTCGGCCTCCGTCGATGCGGCTTCCATGCGCACGAGCCGCGGCGCACCTTCGGGCAATCCTTCGCCCAGGGCCAGGCTCTCGGCGCGTTGGCGAATGGCAGCAGCATTCTTCAGCCTAATCACCCATGAGTCTCGAAACGCTCGCATTCCCTGCAGGCCGCCGGAGAGTGCGCCGACCATGCCCCCGATTCCCGACGTATCGCCCCCGAGATTGATCGCCTCAATGAGCGCGTCCTGCGGGGTTCCCGCGAGCCGTGCGAATGTGACGAGGGCGGTCGTCAGGGACGCGACAACAAATGGAGACGTGCCGCGCACCTCTCGATCTCCCAGCGGTCGGGCGAAGCGCGTGACCTGCGCGACGAGGGAATCCGGCGAGAGGCCCAGCCATCCTTCACCCCGCCGCAGAACATTGCTCAGGTCGTGGACGGCGTCGTGGGGCAGCTTCAGGTCGGGGGCGAACCATCGCTTGGCGATCACCGCCTCAGCATCGTGCGTGAAGTCGGCGACGGCGCGCAGAAAGCTGCGGGCGTCAAACTGCGACGGCCGCTCCAGGTTGACAACGTGCACGATGGCGAACGCAAATGCGAGCGCTCCGGCGAGGGCGCGCGGGTCGCGGTGCGTCACCCACGCCGACTCGATCACGTCCTCGCGAAACTGAACCACCCGGTGGTCACGACTCCAGAGGGCCAGCGGGACGACGCGCAGGGCCGGCTCATTCCCGGCGCTGAGCGTGCCGCTCTCTCGCCACGAGACACCGTCGGCCAGGCGATCTACCGCGTCGCGGAAGCCGCGGCTCGTACCCCGGAACGCGCCGTAGATGGGCCACTTCTGGTGCAGCGCCTTGCTCATGGCGACCAGGCGCAGAGCCAGGTCGTCGGGGCTGAAGCGACCCTCTTCGAGAAGCGCGTCGAGCAGACACAGCGCCTGCTGTGAGCGGGACGTGTAGAGACCGGGCAGCCTTTCCAGGTCCACGTAATCGTCCACAGCGCCCAGGCGCTCGACGATGCGCTGCGGGGGCCAGCCTTCAAATGGCGCGCCCAGCGCATCGCCAATCGCCAGGCCGAGCATCGCGCCGATCACGCGCCCGACTTCTGGGGACGTTGCAGGCGCGAGAACCGACGCTGCGTCGGATGGCTGATTGGCCGTGGGCCTGATCTCACTCATGTCGTGAGTCTACCCCCGATTGGCCTTGATTCTCAAGCCTCTGCCGCAACGCTGCCGCGTGAGCCGTCAGGCCCTCGGCCTCGGCCAGGGCGATGGCCGCCGGCGCCAGCTCGTTGTGGATTGCGAGGCCCGCGCCGAAGACCGAAATCACCTTAAGAAAGTCGCGCACGTGAATGGGCGATGTGAAGCGCGCCGTGCGGCTGGTAGGCATGATGTGGCTCGGGCCGTAGATGTAGTCGCCCAGCGCCTCTGAAGACGCCTCACCGACAAAGATTCCGCCGGCGTGGCGCACCCGGCCGACAAGGCTCCAGGGGTCGCGTGTGAGCAGGCATAGGTGCTCCGGCGCGAAGGCGTTCGCCAGGTCGACGGCCTGGTCGATGCTCTCGGTGATAACGATGCCCCCGTTCGCGGCCAGGGAGGCGAGAATTCCGTCACGCCAACGCAGGTCGGCCATCTGCACGGCAATCTCACGCTGCACGGCTTCCGCCAGCGCCCGCGACGGTGTGAGCAGGATGGCCGTGCCCATGACATGCTCACTCTGCGCGAGCAAGTCTGCTGCAGTCCAGGCGGGGTTCGCGCTGTCGTCCGCGATGAGCAGGGTTTCGGTCGGGCCCGGCAGGTTGGCGATGCCGACGGTGCCGAAGACGGCCTTCTGCGCCAGGACGACGAACGGGTTGCCGGGGCCGACGATCTTGTCGACGGCCGGGACGGTCTCCGTTCCGTAGGCGAGGGCCGCGATGGCCTGCGCGCCGCCAATCTTGAAGACGCGGGTGATGCCGACGAGCTTCGCTGCGGCGAGTGTTGTCGCGTTGGCCCGTCCGCTCACGTCGGGCGGCGTGCAGAGAACGATCTCTTCGACGCCGGCGACGCGGGCCGGGACGGCGGCCATGAGAAGCGAGGACGGGAGCGGCGACCCGCCTGCCGGCACGTACAGGCCGACACGCTCGATGGGCCGCACAATCTGCCCCATCGCCTCGTTCTCGCGCCAATCGATCCACGAGCCACGCGGCTCACGCTCGTGAAACGACTGGATGCGCTCGATGGCGCGGGCAATCGCGTCGCGCAGCGGCTGCGGTGTCTCCGCCCAGGCGGCGTCCATTTCGGCATCACTCACGCGCGCATCCACGATGTCGACGCCGTCGATGCGGTGGGTGTACTCGCGCACCGCATTGTCGCCGCGCGCGCGCACGTCGGCCAGAATGCGGTCCACAACGGCGGTGGGGGAGAGGTCTTCCCCGAACACGCGGCGAATGCCCGCCGCCATCGCCGGGCTAATCGCTGCGTGGTCGATGGTATCGCGTCGAAGGATCGTCGCCTGTGCCTCGGCGACGTCGAGAATGCGGATGGCAAGCCCTGTCTCGAGCATAATGTCAATCCCAGATAATCATCGTTCGTCGAAGATCTCGGCCGCGGTTGTGCTTGCGCCTTCGAGCCGCGCGATCAAGTCACCGATGGCATCCATCTTGAGCTTGTGGCTGGCGCGATTCAGAATGAGCAAGGCCTCGGAGTCGAGAACGACGTCCACGGCCGTCAAATCGTTCTCTCGCAGCGTCGTGCCCGTTTCCACCATGTCCACAATCAGGTCGGCCAGGCCCGCGGCGGGCGCCAACTCTACCGAGCCGTTCAGTGGGATGATATCGACGGAAAGCCCCTGGGCCTCGAAGTAGGCGCGCGTCAGGCGCGGGTACTTGGTCGCGACGCGCAGCGAGGTCAATCGTTGGAGGGGCGCGCCGGCGCGGTGGGTGGGCGCGGCAACGACCAGGGCGCAGCGAGCGAAGCCCAACGGCAGTGGCTCCAGCACGTCTCGCCCCGATTCGGCGACAACGTCGCGGCCGGCGATTCCGCAGTCGGCCGCGCCGTACTCTACATATGTAGGGACATCGCTGCTCTTGACGAGGAGCAGCCGGAGCTCGCCGTCGAGTGTGTCGACCACCAGACGGCGCGAGCCATCAGACAGGCCAGGGGGAATGGCGTAGCCTGCCCCGGTGAGGAGCCTGAGCGCGTCGCTGAATATCCGGCCTTTGGCGATGGCAACGGTCAGGCTAGGCCCGCTCATCGTTCACTCTCCTGGCTCGGCGCTGCCAATCGTTCCCCATTCCACACGAGGACGGCCGGAATACCCCTCGCCCGCGCATACTCTCGCAGGGCCGAGGGGGCGCGGCCGAGAACATCCATCTCGATGCGTCGTCCCGCCTCCCTCAGTTGGGCGATAGCCGCGAGGCACGCCGGGTCGTCACTATAGGCCACGAGAGCGTCGGGGAGATGGGCCGCGGTCTCTGCCTCGCCCAGCGCCATCATCAACCGGTCGACGCCGAGGGCAAAGCCTACCGATGGGCAGTCCGGGCCGAACTGACCGACAAGGTGGTCGTAGCGGCCGCCGTTGAGCAGAGCAAACCCCATGCCCGCCGCGAAGGCCTCGAACGTGAGACCCGTGTAGTAGTTCATACCGCGGACTTCGCCCAGATCGATTATGATCGGCTCGGCCAGGCCGGCCCGCGCGAGCCAGTCGTAGATCGCCGCCAGGTTATCGAGCGCCGCTTGGGCGGCCGGCCACGGGGCAAGCTCACCGGCGCGGTCGAGAACCTCAGGTCCGCCGACCAGGGAGGGCAGCTGCTCCAGCGCGTACGCAGCCCGGGCATGATTCCCGTTCAACGCTGCTCGCACCGAGGTCCGACTCTTGCGGTCGATCGCCTCTTGGACACTCTCCATGGCGTCACGGGACAGACCCGCTTCAGTGAGCAGCGCGCGGAAGAAATCAAGGTGGCCGATAGAAACGCGGAAGTCGGACAGGCCGGCAGCGCGCAGTGCCGCGATTGCTACGGCGACGACCTCCGCGTCGGCGGCGGGCGTAGACGCTCCCAGCAGCTCGATGCCGGCCTGGGTGAACTCGCGCTGGCGGCCGGCCTGAACCTCGATGTAACGGAATACAGGCTCGACATAAAAATAGCGTTGGGGCATCGGCTGGTCGTAGAGCTTGGTGCCGACGATGCGCGCCGTCTGGATTGTGAGGTCAGGGCGCAGGGCGAGCGTGTGGCCGCGGTGGTCGAGGAACCGATAGGTCGCTTCCTGGACGTTGGCGCTCAAGCCCAGCGCGAGATTCTCGTAGTATTCAAAGGTGGGTGGGATGAGTTGGCTGTAGCCCCAGGTGCGGAAGACCTGGGCGATCCTCGCCTCAATGTCGGCGCGCTGGGCGGCGTCGGCGAGGAACCAGTCCTGCACGCCGCGGGGCAGCTGTCCTCGGAGAGTCATTGGCTTCAGCAAGGGACGATCATCCTGGGGTCGATCACCAGGCCGACGGGACGGCCGGACGTGGAGGCGCGGGAGCGATCAAAAGGGCGCTCCAAGAGCGCCTCAGCAGTGAGACTTTCGTTCTGGGGCGCGAGCGTTCATTCTAATGTCACCCGCACCGGAATAGACCAAATTATGCGCGGAATCGGGGATGAGTCAAAGACTTTCGCACACGCGTATAATTGCCTGTGACACTTGCGAAAGAGGGTCCTCTGCCTTATGCCCATCATTTTCCCCTTCACAGCCATTGTGCGGCAAGAGCAACTCAAGCGCGCCCTTATCCTCAATGCCATCAGTCCGGCGATTGGTGGGGTTCTGATTCGGGGCGAACGCGGCACCGCGAAGAGCACGGCGGCGCGGGCACTGGCGATGCTGTTGCCGGACATCGAGGTCGTCGCGGACTGCCCGTTTAGCTGTAACCCGGCCGATCCGGCCTCGCTGTGCAGCCTCTGCCAGGAGCGCGTGGCGCGTGGCGAAACGCTGCCCAGGGCGCGACGCCGAGTGCGCTTTGTCGATCTGCCGGTCAGCGCCACGGAAGATCGCGTCGTCGGTACGCTGGATATCAGCCAGGCGCTACAGACAGGCGAGCGGCGGTTCGAGCCAGGCGTCCTGGCCGCGGCCAACCGGGGTATTCTGTACATCGATGAGGTCAACCTGCTGGACGATCACGTGGTTGATCTGCTCCTGGACGTGGCGGCGATGGGGGTCAACGTGGTCGAGCGGGAGGGCATCTCGTTCAGCCACCCGGCGCGCTTCATTCTCGTCGGCACCATGAATCCGGAGGAAGGCGAGCTACGCCCGCAGCTCCTGGACCGCTTCGCACTGCTGGTGACCATCCACAGCATTGCCGACGCGGGCGCGCGGGCGGATGTGCTGGAGAGGCGGCTGCGCTTCGAGCATAACCCCGCCGCCTTTTACGCCGAGTGGGAAGAGGAAGAGCGCGCTCTGGCCGAGCGCATTGCGGCGGCGCAACGGCTTCTCCCTCGAGTCCGCTATTCGCCGGCGGATTTGCGCGCCATCGCGGAACTCACGGCGGGCTATGACGTCGCGGGGCATCGAGCGGACCTCGCGATTCTGAAGGCGGCCCTGGCCCACGCAGCCTTCGACGGGCGGACACGTCTATCCGACGTCGATGTGGCGCTATCGGCGGAGCTGGCGCTGCCGCACAGAATGCGGCGTGAAGGGCTACAGGAAACGCCGGCCGGCGTCGGGGACATCGAGTCGCGGCTGGCCAAGGCGCGCCGCGCGGCAGCCATCAGCATGCCTTCGGAAAGTGGTGAGGTCACTGTGGCCGCGATCGGGGGCGGCAGGGAGGGTGAGTCGGATGAGACAGACTCGGCCGGCGAGGGGGAAGCGTCCGACGCCAGCGCCGCGCACGACTCGCCGGGGCCCGCGCCACCCACGGTCGCTGACCGCGTCGCGCAGCCCGGCGCCGAGTTTCGCACCCGCCGCCTGACCACCACGCTCGACCGCATCACGCGCCACACCTCTGGCCGCCGCAGCTATTCCTTGACGCAGCGCAAGCGCGGCCACTACGTGGCGAGCCGTCCCGGTAAAGATGCCGCGGCCGACCTCGCCCTGGACGCAACGTTACGCGCGGCGGCGCCGTTCCAACGGGAGCGACGGGCGCAAGCGGGCCTTGCAGGCAGTCGCAAGCTCATCGTGGAGCCGATGGATTATCGCCGCAAGGTGCGAACGCGGCGTGTGGGTAACATGATTCTGTTCGCGGTGGACGCGAGCTGGAGCATGGCCGCCGGCGAGCGTATCGCGGCGACGAAGGGCGCTGTGCTGTCACTGCTCCGCGACGCGCATCAGCGCCGCGACCGCGTGGGGGTGCTGGTATTCCGCCGCGACGAAGCGCGTCTCGTTCTGCCGTTCACGAATAGTGTCGAGCGTGCCCAGCGGGCGCTCACAGGGCTACCGATTGGCGGGAAGACGCCGCTGGCGCACGCGCTGCTGCTGGCGTACCGCACCTTCCAGCGCGCCCGTCAGGTTGATGCCCGGGCGCTGCCGCTCTTAATCTTGCTCACCGATGGTGTGGGCAACGTTCCCATTAGCGAGGACATGGAGCCAGAGGAAGAAATAGCTCGTCTGGCCTACCTGCTGAGGCAGGAGGGGGTGCACTCGGTCGTGATCGATGCTGAGAGTAGCGGGCCGGACGGCGCGGCGCACGCCCTCGCCGACGCATTGGGCGGCCACTACTTTCTCGCGTCGGCGCTCAGAGCCGAGGGTATCGTCGAGGCAGTAGCGCGAGAAGTAGACAACCTGGCCGACTAAGCGAGCCCGAGAAGCGCAGCGTTTGCCGCGCGCACCCAGTCCAGGCGCTGCGAGCTGAGAAGCCCCCAGTTCTGGTAGCGAATCGCCTGGGCCGAGGCTTCCGCGGCTGCCAGGGCGTTTGCCACAAGGGTGTCTCTGTCCGGGGTCGTCGGATAGCCGCCGTCCAGGGTCACGCTCACCGGCAAGTTGGGCGCCAAGGCACGCAAGCTGCATGTCTCGCCCTGGGCGCTGCCTCGGCTCAATCTGCCGCCTTGCACAATCGCGCCATCGACCGCTTCGCCGAGCTTTCCGATGTCCAGACCAAGGGTCCACGCGTGGCCGACATGCTCCAGATCGGCGTTGACGATAACCTCTACACGAGCACCCGTTTCTCGCGCGACCTGGGTCATCTCGTGCAGAAGGGAGGTGACGATGCCCATGCGCATCTCAGCGTAGGCGCGCAATCGCGGCCAGCCCACGAGGATAGCACTGAGCGGCGACGGCTGGCGCGCATCCGGCAGGCTGTCGCTCCCCTCGCTGAGGAGGGACGGCAGAAGCTGGCGCGCGTCGTACAGGGCGCCGAGGGCGTCGACGTCGCTTGCGTGCGCGCGCGCGAGGCAACTTGAGCAAAAGCAAAGTCCTAGCAGCCACTGGGCGGTTTCGCCAATCGGCGTCAGAATGCTCGAGTGATAGCTCGCGTGGCTCGCGGGCATGAACGACGCGCTTTCAAGGATGAGTGTGTGAGGATGCACCTGCCGGCATATGTCGCGAAGGAGGCCGACGGCGTAGCCGCGCACGCGAGGCTGGGACGGGCACAGGCTAAAGCTGTAGCGGTCGCCCGAAAGATTCTGCGCGCACAGATCGGGGTGTGCCTGGCCGAGGGTCGAGCTGTGGAGGGTGACCAGCCAGACGTCGAATTGCATGTCGAGCTTCTCGGCGGCATCACGTGCCTGGGTGAGGATGGCCGGATCGGCCGTCATCGGATCGACCACGGGCCAGGGTCCTTCGGGCGGATACAACGATAGATCGGGCTGGAATGCGAGGGTCGAGGTGGGCCGCTCCATGTAGTGACCGTGGTCGCTGCGCGGATTGAACAGGCGTGCCTGATGGGAGCTGCCCGCGATGGCAACGGCGTCGGACAGGTACGTGTCCTGCATGACTTTGAGAGTGGTCTCGACGGGCTCGGCCAGCAAATCCCAGGGAAATGCGAGGAAAGCGCGTTTGGGCGGAAGGGCAGAGGCCATAAGGTAAATCCTGTTACAGGTGTCGAATCGCGTGGAGGCAATTATACGCTTTGAAGGCGGCTGGACGCAAGGGCAAGGCGATAGCCGCTACGAGAATCTATTGACAGATGCGCCGGGACAACGTACAATCCCCAACTGCCTGCCTACGCGGGCGACAACCCATCGGCCGGGGGGGCAAGTCGGCCGCGGTTCTGGCTGGCGCACATCGCGGGGAGAATCTTCGTGTCTCGACTGGTTGGGGCGATTCTTGTTCTGGTAGCGGCATCTCTGATTCTGGCGGGGGCGGCAACGGCCCGGGCGGTTGAGCCGGGGCAGCAGGATACAGCGCTATGGACGTGGGGGTGGAACAACTACGGGCAGGTGGGCGGCGCCGAGATTGTGGATCAGCCTAGCCCTGGCCACAACGGGCCGGCGCAAGTGTACCGATTGGCAGGCGGAGGACTCCACAGCCTCGCGTCCGACACCGGCGGACAGGTGTGGGCATGGGGACGAAACAATCATGGGCAGCTCGGCCTGCCACCGGACGAGAACCGCCATCCGCAGCCGGCGATAGTGTCGGGTGTGTCGGGTGTCATTGCTGTGTCGGGAGGTGCCGAGCATAGCATCGCGCTCAAGTCGGATGGAACGGTCTGGGCCTGGGGAGGGAACGCGCAGGGTGAGCTGGGGAACGGCTCGACCGACAGCAGCTCGACGCCGGTGCGGGTCTCAGGTCTCGACCACGTCACGGCTATTAGCGCGGGGTACCACCACAACCTGGCGCTGAAGTCGGACGGCACGGTTTGGGTATGGGGAAACAATGGCGACGGCCAGCTCGGCCTGGGCGACCGGTATGATCGATATCAGCCGGAAGCCGTGCCCGGACTAACCAGCATTGTGGCCGTCGCGGCCGGTGGCCGCCATAGCCTCGCCCTGCGAAGCGACGGCGCCGTGTTGGCGTGGGGCCTCAACGATAGGGGCCAGCTCGGTAATGCTTCCCTGGATACCAGTCTGACTCCGACTGCCGTGCATCTTGCGGCGTCGGCGTCGGCGCTCGCGGCGGGGTATGAGCATAGCGTTGCCCTTGGCACCGACGGCAAGGTATGGGCGTGGGGCGACAACACGTTTCGTCAGCTAGGCGCAAGCGCTACCACGACGTATAGCGACTCGCCGATTCAGGTCGCCGATGTGCAAGGCGTGACGGGAATCGTCGCGGGCTACGCGCACACGCTGGCCGTAAAGTCGGATCGTACGCTGTGGGCGTGGGGTGACAACTCGTTCGGGCAACTGGGGATTGGGCCGAACGGCGCCTCATCCGGCCCGGTTCCGGTGCCGGGCCTCGCGCAAATCTCCATCATAGGCGCCGGGTATGATCATAGCCTGGCTCTCGAGGGAGATCCGGTTCTTCCCCCGACGCCGACTCCCACGGCGACCCCTGTGCCGCCCAGCCCGACGCCCACGCGCACCCCGACGCCATCCCCGACCAGGACGCCGACGGCGAGCGCGACGCCGACGGCGAGCGCGACGCCGACGGCAACCGCGACCAGCACGCCGACGGCTACGCCGTCTGTCAAGCACATTTACTTCCCCGGGCTATGGCGCTAGTGCAGGCCGAGCCCGCAGCCATAGGGACGAGAAAGCGACCATGCGCGTACTAGTTCTTGGGGGCACGACATTCTTTGGCGCAGACATTGTGCGCCAGCTGCTGGCAGCGGGACATACCGTCGCCGTCTTCACACGCGGAGCGCAGCGGCCGGACTTCTGGGAGCGCGTCGAGCACATTCAGGGCGATCGCCAGAATTACGCGGCCTTTCGCGACCGGCTGGCCTCAGAGGTGTTCGACGCAGTCATCGACAATATCGCCTACACGGGGGAGGATGTCGCTGTCGCCCTGGACGCTCTGCGTGGCCGCGTGGGGCGCTACATCCTGACCAGCACCGGCTCGGTTTACCGCTACGCGCCGCCCGGCGCGCCGCTCCTCGAAGATACCGTCGATCACCAGACGGTTCCTTCGGGCCATGATCCCGCGGATGGTGGCTGGCAGTACGCCGCCGGCAAAGTGGCGGCTGAGTGGGCCTTGATGCAGGGTGACGTGCCGTGGACGATTCTCCGCCCGCCCATCGTGCTCGGCCCCTTCGACCCGACGCTGCGTGGCTATTACTATTTCCAGCGGCTGATGGACGGCGGCCCGCTGCTCTTGTCGAACGGCGGTGTGGCGTCATTCCGCCTGGCCTACTCCGAGGATCTGGCTCGCGCCTACCTCCTCGCGCTCGCGAGTGACCGCGCCACAGGCCGAGCGTACAACATCTGCCAGGCCGAGATCATCACTCTGCGCCAGATGTTGGAGCAGGCCGCGGCTGCGCTGGAACTGCCTCTCAGCACGGCCGAGGTGCCTTCCCGAGTCCTGGCGGCGAGTGGCCTGAGCGGGGGGCCGTACAGCCACATGGTGAACTTCGTGCCGTCCATACGGGGCGCGCAGACTGAGCTTGGCTATACCACCACCCCATTCGCGGAGTGGCTTGCGCAGACCGCGATCTGGTATCGCGACGAATACGGCGGCGCCGCATCGGCGGAGTATGACCGCCGCGCCGACGAAGTCGTGTTCGCGGAGAGATGGTGGTCCTTGCTCGAATCGACCCAGGAATCCAAGGAGGGTGACAATGCCTGAGTCCAGGATTGGTCTCGTGTTCGTGCCGAGTAATCCAGAGACGACGGTCCGGATAATCGTGGACGCCGAGCAACGGGGCGTGCCGATGATCTGGACCATCACGGCGGGCGTGACGTATGACCCGATATCCGTCTTCACCGTGGCCGCTGCCCGCACCGAGCGAATCGTTGTCGGTACGGCTATCATCCAGGGCTTTCCGCGCCACCCGGTAGCCCTGGCGATGCAGGCGCTCGCCCTGGAGGGGTTCGCACCAGGACGCTTGCGCCTTGGCGTTGGCCCCAGCGCCGAGCGAGTCATGTCGGGCGTGTACGGCATACCTTCCGACAAGCCGGTGTCGCGGCTGAAGGAGTACGTGACCGTAGCGCGGGCGCTCCTGCAAGATGGGAAAGTTGACTTCGACGGTGAGTTCTACCATGTGCACGCCGCGTTGCCGCCCGGCATCACGCCGCCGGGAACACCGGTTCCCATTTCCGCGCTCCGCCCGCCGTCCTACCGCGCGGCCGGCGAAAGCGCGGACGGTGCGCTTTCCTGGGTGACGCCGCCTGCCTATCTCCGCGACGTAGCCCTGCCCGCGCTGCGCGAGGGTGCGCGGCAGGCCAATCGGCCGGCGCCGCCGCTCATCGCCCACGTGCCGGTTGTGCTTGACGCGCGTCGCGACGTCGTTCTGGCCGCTGCCCAGAAGACGATCGGCTTTTATGCGAACCTCCCGCACTACATCCGCATGTTCAACGATGCCGGATATCCGGTGCCCGGCAACGGCGCCTTGCCGGATGCGCTGGTGGACGCGCTCGTCGTGAGCGGGACGAATGAGATGGTCGAGGCGCGACTGCGTGAGCTCCTGGCTTCGGGCCTGGACGAGCTGATGGTGAGCCTGGTTCCCGTGGCGGACCCGGAGTCCGAGCGCGGTGCGTTAGCCGACATCGTAGCGAAGATCGCGAGCGAATAACCTGGAGGAGCCATGGAGTTCGAGGACGTCGTCAGAAAGCGGCGCATGGTGCGGCATTTCTCGTCGGAGCCGGTCGACCCAGAGGTTGTGGAACGCCTGCTGCAGCTTGCCCGCCACGCGCCGAGCGCGGGGTTCACGCAGGGCCAGTCCTTCGTTGTCGTGACCCGGCCCGAGACGCGCGCGGCGATCGCCGAGTTGTGTAGCGAACAGGAATACGTCGCGAAAGGGTTCGATCCGTTCATTTCTCAGGCGCCGGTGCTGGTGATACCCTGCACGAGCGAGGCTGCCTACCACCGCCGTTACCAGGAAGCCGACAAGGTTCAGGACGACGGCTCGGAAATCGTGTGGCCCGTGCCGTACTGGTTCATGGACGTTGGCTGTGCTGTGATGGTGCTCCTGCTGGCGGTGGTGAATGAGGGGCTGGCGGCGGCGTTTGCTGGCGCCCACGACCTGGTGGCGCTACGGAACCTGCTGGGAATACCGCCCGAGGTTACCCCGGTCGGCGTTATTGCGGTCGGCCACGGCGCCAAAGACCAACCGTCGCCGTCGTTGAAGCGCGGCCGGACGCCGGATAGCACATACATTCACAAGGAAGGCTGGTGATAGACGATGGATCTCGCGATCATGCTGGAGGGGCAGAACGGGCTGACGTGGCCGAAGTGGCAGCGTATCGCCCGCGCCGTCGAGGACCTGGGATTTGCCGGTCTGTATCGCTCCGACCACTTTACCAACGTAAACGCCCCCGACATCGACTCGCTGGAGCTGTGGACATCACTCACGTGGCTTGCCAGCCACACGCAGCGTATCGAGTTCGGCCCGATCGTGACACCCGTATCCTTCCGCCACCCTGGGTTCACGGCGCGCATTGGCAAGGATGTGGACGACCTCTCGGGGGGACGCCTCACACTGGGCGTCGGCGCAGGCTGGCAGGTGCGCGAGCACAACGCCTTCGGGTTCGACCTGCTGGACATTCCGGAGCGAGTGCGCCGCTTCCAGGAGGGCGTCGAGGTCATCAGCCTTTTGCTGCATAGCGGTACGCCCGTGTCGTTCGACGGCGAATACTACCACCTGCAAGATGCCGTTCTTCTGCCGCGGCCACAGCGCCCGGGCGGGCCGCCTCTCCTCATCGGCGGCAACGGCCCGAAGCGTACTCTCCCCCTCGCCGCGCAGTACGCCGACGAGTGGAACGGCGTGTTCATCACCGGGCAGAAGTTTGCAGAGCTTTCGGCTCGTCTCAGTGAGCTTGCCGAGGCCCGCGGCCGGACCCCATCCTCGATTCGGCGCTCGCTGATGACGGGCAGCGTGTTTGGCGCGACGGAGGCCGATGTGACGCAGCGGCTGGAGGGCCGGTCGGCGGACGAGCTGCGCGGGCGCGGTATTATCGTCGGTACGCCGAACGACGTGGTGGAGCAGCTTGGCCGCCTTGCTGAGGTCGGTGTCCAGCGTCTGATGCTGCAATGGTTGGACCTGGACGACATGGCGGGGTTGGAGACACTCGCGGCAAAGGTGCTGCCGCAGTTTAGTAAATAGCAGACGCTGGACGCGCTGGCGGCGGCAGCATCGCCGATGCTCCCGCCGCCGCATCACGAACGAATGAGGCTCGAAACATGACTACATTTCCGAAGGATTTTGTGTGGGGGACCTCGACCGCATCATACCAGATCGAAGGCGCGGCTCACGCCGATGGGCGAGGCGCGTCCATCTGGGATACATTCAGCCACACACCCGGCAAGGTGCTGAATGGCGACACGGGCGACGTGGCGGACGACCACTACCACCGCTGGCAAGAGGATGTCGCGTTGCTGCGCGACCTGGGCGTGCCTGCGTATCGTTTCTCGGTCGCCTGGCCCCGTATCCTTCCCGACGGCGTGGGGCGAATCAACCCGGCCGGGCTGGACTTCTATGATCGGCTGGTCGACGCACTGCTCGCGGCAGGGATTACGCCGTGGGCGACGCTGTACCATTGGGATCTTCCCCAGGCGCTGCAGGATAGAGGCGGGTGGGGCAACAGGGACACGATCGACGCGTTCGTGACCTATAGCGACATCGTTGCCAAGCGCCTTGGCGACCGGGTGAAGAATTGGATGACGCACAACGAGCCGTGGGTGGCCGCCTTCGTCGGCAACCTGTTCGGCGAGCACGCGCCCGGCTTGCGGGATTTGCCGCTGGCGCTGGCAGTGGCGCACAACCTGTTGGTTTCCCACGGCCGCGCTGTGCCGGTCATCCGCGCCGCCAGCCCCGGCGCGCAAGTCGGCATCGTCCTGAACCCGCAGGTCGCAATACCCGCGAGCGACTCGGAGGAGGATGCCCTGGCGGCGAAGCACTTCGACGGCTTCATCAATCGCTGGTTCCTTGACCCGCTCTATGGACGCGGCTACCCATCAGACATGGTCGCGCTGTTCGGCGCGAGTGGGCCGACGATCGAAGCCGGAGACATGGAGACGATTGCGGTTCCGACGGATTTCCTTGGGGTGAACACCTATTCGCCGTCTTTCATCCGCGCCGACCCTAATTCCTCCTTGGGTTTTGGCGGCCTGTCGGAAGAGGAATTGGCCGCGCGCGGCTACGAGCTGACGACGATGGGGTGGCCGGTTGTGCCGGAGGGGATGCGCACGCTCCTGGAGCGTCTGTACCGCGACTACGCGCCCGCCGCCATCTACGTGGCCGAGAATGGCGCAGCCTTTCCCGATGTACCCGCTGACGGCGTGGTGCGCGACCCGCGCCGCATCGCCTACCTGAATAGCTACCTGCGGTCGGCGCACGAGGCCCTTAGCGCCGGCGTGCCGCTGCGCGGCTACTTGGTGTGGTCCTTCCTGGATAACTTCGAGTGGTCGTTTGGCTATAGCAGGCGCTTCGGGCTGGTATACGTGGACTATACGACGCTCGAGCGTACGCCGAAGGAAAGCTTCGGCTGGTATCGCGACGTCATTGCTGCCAATGGGCTGGCTGACGAGTAGCGGCAGCGCGACTGCCTGAGCTAGTACGCCCAAGAGAACAGCGGACGAAGGAAGTTAGCTCCTCGTCCGCTGTTCCGCGTCTATCCGCTATCTCGTCGAACCGTCTCAAGCTCGCTGCCGCGAGAGGTGTTCGTCGCGCACCGATTCGGACGATGGGGTAATACCGTTGGAGTGCTCGGCCAACACCGCCTCCAGACTGTCGAGGGTTTGCTGCAGGCGATGAGTCAACGCGGGCACCGGGCGCGGCTGACTGGCGATTCGTTCCATCACTGAGCGAATGGCGTCCGGATGGCCGCCGGCCTGAGAGATGAATTCGAGCTCCTCGTTGACCAACCTCGGCGAGATGCTGATGCCGTAGCGAGACAGGGCCTGCTTGTAGCGGTAATAATCCTTGGCGAGGTTGAGCGTGACGGACTCGTACCCGTGCTGCGCGATTGTCATGCGCGCCGAGTAGCGCATGGCATTGAAGAAGAACATCGTGGTGTCCGTCGATGACGGCTCGATCAGGATGAACGTGACTTCGGGGTGCTGGCGCTGCACCTGCTTCAGATGATACTGCAGTCCCGCGTGGAAGAATGTGCGGTACACCTGCGCGCCGATCGCCGAGAGCCCCTTGTGGCTGATACGATCGCGATCTGCCAGGTAGAATGGGATGCCCGTCCGCTGCTCATTGTCCAGCGGCACCGACGGGTTGACCACGACGACCAGGGTCGCGCCCTGCTCAATGGCGACATCGAGGCTCGCCGGACCGCGCACCCCCCCATCCATGTAATCTTTGTCACCAATTCGTACCGGCTTGTACAGGATCGGGACGGCGCTCGAAGCAGCGACGGCGCGCGAGATGGGGGCTTCGGGGTTGTCGCGACTGAAGACCACGCGCGCACCCGTGTCCACGTCCGTCGCCACGATATAGAGCTCACGCTCTAGTTCGGTGAAGTCGTCCGTGCCGCCCGCCGCGATGAGCGACTCGCGCATGTAGCGCGCGAGAGTGGAGTTGTCATAAATACCGGAGGGCAAAACCTCGCTCATGCTGAGGAGAACATCGGTGGGGCTTGTATCGCGCACGTGCTGGAGATAGTAGCGTAGGGCGCGCCAGGTAACCATCGGGAGGCGAGTCGCACCCAAGAGCAGTTCGTCGACATTCAGGTTGAACAGCTCAGACGGCCGCGGGCCGCGCATGTAGGGGTGTTGCCCCTCGATGCCGCGTATCATCTCGCCCGGCGAGATGCCGTTGGCGAGGAACGAGCAGACGAGAGCTCCAGCGCTGGTGCCGACATAGATGTCGAACTGCGTGGTGTCAAGCTCCACGAGCAAGTCATCAATGGCGCGCAGCGCTCCCATCTCATACACAGCCCCGGTCAAACCGCCGCCAGCCAGCACTAGTGCAGTCTTGTCTGTACGCGAGGTTGCGAACTTCTGCGACACCTTTGTCTCCCGTCGGCCTTGATTGTGCCGGAATGCTACTCGGTGGTCAACTGGTCGGACGGACTCTCGGGCTCGTGCTGCTCAGCGGCCTTCGCGGCTTCGGCTTCCAGTAGTGCGTCTAGCTTCGACGCAAGCTCTTCGAGCTGCATGCTGAGACGTTTCACGTCGGCGCGCGTGGGGATATTGAGACGGTCAAAGGCAGCGTCCATGGGGCTACCTAGAGTGTCCTCGTCTGGGTAAAGATCGTGCGTGTAGCGGAGCAGTTTTTCGCGCAGCGACTGGGCCTCAGCCTCCGGCATCTGCCCGCGGCGGACCATGGTATCGATACGTTTCTCGATACCTTCCTCGATAAGCCGGACAGCGCCAAGGGATGAGTAGAACGAGCGCTTGAACATATCGAGGGTATCGCCACCGGTTTGGATGAGCGAGGTCAGGACGGCTTTCGGCAGCGCGCCGACCTGCCGCTTCTCTTGCTCCAGAATGATCTGAGACAGGGTGACCGTCGTCAGATCCTCTCCGCTCTCGTGATCCACGACCTGCACATCATCTCCGACTCGGATGAGTTCGGCGATCCCGTCCAGGGTGACGTAAGCCTTCGCTTCAGTGTCGTAGAGCTTTCGGTTGGGGTAACGCTTGATAACGTGCATGGCGGGCGCCTTTTGCGTCGGTTCGGATATGCTCACGTCTGATTATACCTCTTTGACGTGATGCGTCAAGCTTCAGCGCATCGAATGCGACTACGAAACGACCCAGGCATACATGGTGGCGCTACCCACCCCATACACGCCTGGGTCGTTGGCTCATCAGGGCAGACCGGCGTCCGCCGAGAGACTACTTCGTCTTCAGCTCTTCGACCTTCTGCGACAACTCAACGATCTGGCGCGACAGGCGATCGATGTCAGCCTTGGTCGGCACGTTGAGCCGGGCGAGGACTTTCTCGACCGTCTGCTCAACGCGGTCGTGGCCCTTCTCAAAGCGCTCGTCGACCTGGCCGGTCACCTTGTCCTGCGTCTCCTTGCTCTCCTTGGCGACGCGCTTGAACCACTGGCGACCTTCCTTCTCGGCGGACTCGCCCTCGTCAACCAGCTTGTTGAACAGACCCTCGGTCTCGTCCCAGGCCAGCGACAAGGCGCCGATGGAGGCCAGATAGACTCGGCGAACCTCATGCGGCACCATCTGGAGCACGCCCTTCACTGCGCCCTCGGCCGGCTCGGCCACTTCCTGAGCGACCTCAGCGACCTTCTCGCCATCCACAGCGACCTCAGCCTTCGTGGGTACCTCGACCGCGGGGGCCTTGACCTTCTTAGTAGTAACTTTCGCTTCCATGGTATCTCCTTGCCGCCTCGTGCGGCCCGAATTGAGTTTAAACTTTGGGAGTCTTATAACGCATCGCGTCACAAGTATTATAGCACTTGCGGAATCGAATGTCAAGCCTTTCTGTAGAATTCTGATGCGCTGCGTCATCTTTGACGGTCAATTCTCTTGACGCAGCGCATCATTAATGTTATAATCACTTTTAGGCGTCTTATGTGCACCCAGTTGTCCATTCTAGCGGTGATCTCGTATCCCACCAATTCCGACCACTACTCCCCACAGCGTCCGCCGTCTATCCCGTCGCCGGCGGCGGCACTCGCCGGTCGGAATAAACCGCTTCGCCCATGACGCCCGCACACCTTGACTATCGAATGCCCGCTGTCGAAGGAGACTGACGATGGATAAACCGTGGATCAAGAACTATGAGCCTGGTGTTCCAGCAACGCTCACGTATCCGTCCGAGTCGCTGTATGCCCTGTTCCGCGAGAGCGCGCGCAAGTACAGCGACAAGACCGCGGTTAAGTTCCTGCTACGCTACGCGGCCGGCAACCGCCTGACCATCGGCGGCAAGATGAGCTACCGAGAGCTACTGGAGGCGGTCGACGCGTTCGCGGGTGGGCTGTACGGGCTGGGTGTGCGAAAGGGCGACCGGGTCGCGGTCATGCTGCCTAACTCTCCGCAGTTTGTCATCGCATTCCTTGGGGCAATGAAGATTGGGGCGATAGTCGTCAACGTCAACCCGACATACACCTCGCCCGAGCTCAAGCATCAGCTCAATGACTCGGGCGCCGAGACCATTGTTCTCTACAACATGATCTACGATCGCTTCAAGGCGATCCAGGCCGAGACGCCCACAAAGCGGGCAATCGTGACCTACATCCATGAGGGCGCCGAATTCCCGTACCACATCCTCGTCAAGCGTAGCCAGAAGAAGGAGCGCGGCTGGCAGGAGCCTGCGACCGGCGGCGGCGTCTACTCGATGAAGAGGCTTATCGAACAAGGCAGGCGCGCGCCGGAAGTCGCCCTGGCGCCCGATGATGTCGCCTTGTTCCAATATACAGGCGGGACGACGGGCGTTCCCAAGGCAGCCATGCTGAGCCACCGCAACATCGTCTCCAACGTGGTCCAGACGAACGCGTGGTTGCCCAAGTCCATCGCGGGCGGCGAGGTCATGCTCGGCGCCATCCCCTTCTTCCACGTCTACGGCATGACAATCGCGATGCTCTATGGCATCTACATTGGCGCGACACTGCTGGTCGTCCCCGACCCCCGCCGGCTCGACTTCCTGCTCCAGATTATCGAGAAGGAGCGGGTGACGCTGTTCCCTGGCGTACCAGCGATGTATATCGGAATTCTCAATCACCGCGATCGTGACAAGTACAACCTGCATACCGTCAAGGCGTGCATCTCTGGCTCCGCGCCACTCCCGATGGAGGTGCAGGAGAAGTTCGGCGAGGTGACCGGCGGCCGGCTAGTGGAAGGCTATGGCCTGACCGAAGCGGCGCCCGTCACCCACTGTAATCCTGTCTTTGGCAAGCGCAAGTCGGGCAGCATCGGTGTCCCGTTCCCCGACGTCGAGGCGAAGATCGTCGACCTGGACACCCGCACGGACGCCGCCGTCGGCCAGCCGGGCGAGCTATGGGTGCGCGGGCCGCAGGTGATGGTGGGCTACTGGAACAAGCCTGAGGAAACGGCCAAGACGGTCACTGAGGACGGCTGGCTGATGACGGGCGACATTGCCGTCATGGACGAGGATGGCTACTTCTCGATTGTCGACCGCAAGAAGGACATGATCATCGCCTCTGGCTACAACATCTACCCGCGCGATGTCGAGGAGGTGCTCTACAAGCACCCGAAGGTCGCGGAGGCCGTCGTAGCAGGCATTCCTCACCCGTACCGCGGGGAGACCGTGAAAGCATACGTCGTTCTCAAGCCGGGGGTGACGGCGACCGAGGACGAGATTCGCGACTTCTGCAAGCAGAATCTGGCTCCCTACAAGGTGCCCTCCACCATCGAGTTTCGCACGGAGCTTCCGAAGACTCAGGTCGGCAAGGTCTTGCGTCGCGTGCTCGTGGATGAGGAACGCGCCAAGCTGACTCAGTCAGACCAAGGCTAAAAAAGGGAAGATGACTATGTACGGGTATCTCGGCAAGCTGCTGTGGGTCGACTTGAGTTCAGGCGTGGTGCGCGATGAGCCTCTGAACGAGGACTATGCGCGCGACTTCATCGGCGGCAGCGGACTGGCTGGCCGATACCTCTGGGACCTGACCGACGCCGCGACCGGCCCGCTCAGCCCCGAGGCGCCACTCATTTTCATGGCCGGGCCTCTCGTGGGTACAGCCGCGCCGGCCTGTGGCCGCCACGTCGTGTGCGGCCTCTCGCCCGCCACGGGGCGCTGGGGTGAGGCGAACTCCGGCGGACGGTTCGGCGCGCAGATGCGCTACGCTGGCTACGACGGCATCATCATCACCGGGCGCTCGCCCAGGCCGGTCGTGCTCGTCGTGCGCGACGGCGAGGCGGAGCTTGTGGACGCGCGGCACCTGTGGGGCAAGGATGTGTACGTCACGCAGGCTCTCCTGAAAGAGCAGTTGAGCGAAGCGCGCTCCAGCATCGCGTGTATCGGCCAGGGTGGCGAGCACATGCTCCCCATGGCGGGCATCGTCAACGACGAAGGCCGTATCGCGGCGCGCGGCGGCATGGGCGCGGTAATGGGCGCCAAGCGGCTGAAGGCGATCGTGGCGCGCGGCACCGGCAAGATTCCGCTGCCGAGCGAGGCGGCCATGCGCGACTCGGTCAAGTCGGCGTACAAGGAGCTGAAGGACGACTTCAGCGTGCGCATGTTCCGCGAGACGGGCACGGCCGGCGGTGTGGACTATCTCATGATGGTCGGCGACATGCCCAACAAATACTGGCATCAGGGCTTCTTTGACGGCGCCGAGAAGCTCAGTGGCTCCATTATGAAGGAGACCATCCAGACCGGTATCGGCGCGTGCCATACCTGCCCCATTTCGTGCTGGCGCATCGTGGAGACGCGCGGCATCTACAAGCAGTCGCACATCGACGGCCCCGAGTACGAGACCGTCGCCGCCTTCGGCTCGCTCATCCTGAGCGATGACCTCGAGGCGGTTGCCTACGCCAACCACCTGTGCAACGCCTACGGCCTGGACACCATCTCCGTTGGCTCGACCATCGCGTTCGCCTACCACCTCTTCAACGAGGGCATCATCACCGAGGCCGACACCGGCGGCCTTGTCTTGCGCTGGGGCGATACGCACACGGCGATTCAGCTTGTCGGCATGATCGCGCACCAGCAGGGCTTTGGCGTGCTGCTCGGCGAAGGCTCGCGTGCCCTTGGCCGCCGCTACGGCGTCGAGGACCTGGCCGTCCAGGTCAACGGCCTCGAAGTCGCTATGCACGACCCGCGCGCCATGACGGGCATGAGCATCATCTACGCGACGTCGCCGCGCGGCGCGTGCCACAACCAGGGTGACATGTACTGGGTCGAGCTGGGCCGCGCCCTGGAAGAGCTAGGGCTGGGCGGCCTCGAGCGCGACTCCGACGAGGGCAAGGCATTCGCGTCGGCGCGCATCCAGGACTGGCGCAGTCTCTACAATTGCCTCATCATGTGCATGTTCTCGAACCCGGCGCCGGACGGCGTCGCCGCGATGTTCTCCGCCGCCACCGGCCGCCAGATCGACCTGGCCGAGGCGATCCACCTGGGCGAGCGCGCCTGGAACCTGAAGCGTATCTTCAACAACCGCCGCGGCCTCTCCCGCCGCCACGACAAGCTGCCCAAGATTTTCAGCGAGCCGCTGGAGTACGGCGGCGCGGCCGGCGTGGTGCCGGACTTTGAGAAGATGTTGAAGGAGTGGTACGACATTCGCGGCTGGGACTGGGCCACCGGCCGTCCGAAGCCGGAAAAGCTCACCGAGCTCGGCCTCGACTTCGCGATTCCGGAGCTGTGGCCGAGCACCGGCATGAGCTTCGCCGCGGACTAGGTCCTGCTTCTCGTAGTAACGACCTATGAGGCGTTACTGATTGATGCCGCATTCTGCTCATGGTGGAGTGCCAACTCCACCGCTCGGCGGAATGAAGAGAGATCGCCACAGAGGCACAGAGCACACAGAGGAATATGATATTTTGACCTTTCTCTGTGCCTCTGTGGCAAGTATTATCTCCAACGCCAGCGCGATTGCGGCTACAATTAGCAATGATCCATCAGAGCTTCCAGGGCGAAGAGCGACTGGAAGTCGCCACTACAGAGTGACGAGGAGAACAATAGCGGCGGGTGACTGTACGTCACTCGCCGCTGCGCTTTAGGCGCGCCGCTACACCGATTTTGTCAGCCAAACCTTGACTTGTCACTCCCTCTTTCTATGCGGCAAATACTCCAGGAAGCGCTTGACCGCAAGCGAAAGCGACTTTTTCTCTCGCATGGCGATACCGATATTTCTAACAGCAGGAACCTCAAGCTCCTTCGCTATGATCTGATAAGGAATACGTCGTAGGATCAATTCAGGCAAGATGCTGATGCCAAGCCCGCTCTCTACCATCGCCATGATGGCATAGTCGTCCCAGGTTCTCAAGTCGACGTGTGGCGCTACGTGGTGTCGCGCGAAAATCTCGGAGATCTCCACATTGGCGCCCTTTTCCAACAACAGGAACGGGTCGTTCGACAGTTTATCAATTGGAAACTTCTCGCGACTCGCCATCGGATGATCCTGCGGGATCACGACCAGCAATCGGTCTTCCGCCAAGAAGATCGTTTCGAGTTCTGCTTTGGTCGGCAGCCGCAAGAAGCCAAAGTCCACACGTCCCTCCAGAATCCAGCCCTCGATTTCTGTGTAGTCCCCGAGCAGCAGCTCAAAATCGATCTTCGGGTAGTCCTTCCGAAAAGCTTGAATCATATTCGGGATCCAATGCGTTGCCACGCTGGAAAAGGTCCCGATACGGATGAGCCCCGACTGCATATCGTGCAAGTCTTCGACCTGCATCATCAGGATTTCATGCTCGTTGCAGATGCGCTGTACCTGCGGCAGTAACTTCAGACCATCCGAAGTCAGCCTGACACCGGCGCGTCCTCGTTCAAGCAGGGACACACCCCATTCCGTCTCCAGATCGCTAATCATCCGGCTGATGCCAGACTGAGTATAGTGCAAGGCTCCGGCCGCCTCAGTGAAGCTCCCGTATTCGACGGCTTTGACAAACGCCAGGTACTTCTGGATGTTCATATGCATCTTTTGCATCTGATTTTCTCATCAAAAGCATGCGAAACATTCGGTAATGTGATGGTCGGACCTATGATATACTGTAGGCAGCTCGCACGTCAAGGTCGGAAGGGAAGATGAATGGCGCATAGAACGAAAGTCCCGTATCTCAAATACATCGCTGCCCTGCTCCTGTTTGGCTCCAACGGCATTGTTGCCAGCCATATCGCGTTGAGCAGCTATGAGATTGTCTTCACGAGGACGTTGATCGGCAGCTTGTTGCTGGCCCTGATATTCCTGCTTTCCAAACAGCAGGTGCATGTCTGGAAAAACAAGCCACACCTGCTGTATCTGGTTATCTCTGGTGTCGCCATGGGCACAAGCTGGATGTTCCTGTATGAAGCGTACGCCCAAATCGGCGTCAGCATCGCCACGCTGGCCTATTATTGCGGCCCTGTGATCGTCATGATGCTTTCGCCCATCGTCTTCCGGGAAAAGTTGACAGCCGCCAAACTGCTTGGCTTCCTGGCCGTGCTGGTCGGCATGTTTTTCGTCAACGCGCAGGCTTTGTCAGAGGGCAAGACGGCCTGGGGCCTGTTCTGCGGGATAATGTCCGCCGTGATGTATGCCGTGATGGTGATTTTCAACAAGAAGGCTACGAGCATTACTGGACTTGAGAATGCCATGTGGCAACTTATCACCAGCTTCATCACCGTGGCGATGTTCGTCGGCCTGAAGCAGGGTTTTGCCGTCCAGATCGCGCCGGGTAACCTGGCGCCCATCCTGATACTGGGGATTGTGAACACGGGCATCGGCTGCTACTTCTATTTTTCGTCCATCGGGTCTTTGCCCGGATCGCGTCAAGTGCGTTCTGTAAAAGGGTCAGGAGTATCCTGAGGTCAATTGTTAACGTAGCGGGCCAGAGGGCTGGGGACATGTGGACAGCTCTCCGACCTGCCCACATGCCCCCAGCCCCGACGACGACGACGACGACGTCAGGCTGAGCTGAACGTGAGATAGGCTTTGCCGACTTCCCATTCGTCGCTGATCTCCATCAACACGGCGCTGACCAGGCGCAAACACGCCGCCTCGTTGGGGAAGATGCCCACCACCCGCGTGCGGCGGCGGATCTCCTGGTTGACCCGCTCCAGCATGTTGCTCGTGCGTAGCAACCGCTGGTGGACACTCGGGAAGGCGAACACGGTCAAGCCGTCGGGTATGGCGTCTTCGAGCCACTGGGCCAGCTTTGGCATGCTCTTGGCGTACTTCTGGACAGTCTTGCTCAAGAGCGTGTCCGCCTCGGCCCGGTTCGGGGCGTTGAAGATGGCGCGGATGTCGGCGGCAACCTCGGCTTTCAGCTCCTGACGGGTGACATAGGCCTGAGCATTCTGTTGCAGATGGAACTGGCAGCGTTGCCACGGCACCCCACCAAAGACCGCGCGGCGAGCCGCACCCAGCCCCTCGTGGGCATCGCTGACAATCAACTGGACACCCGATAAGCCGCGACTGACCAGGCTCTGTAGGAAGGTACGCCAGTGGACTTCATGCTCGCTCACCGAGACCGACACCCCCAGGATGCGCCGCTTGCCATTGTCCCCGATACCGATGGCGACGAGCACGGCGGCATCGCGGGTATGACCGTCTTGACGCCCGTCTCGTAGCGGGCATCCAGGATGAGATAAGGACATGTGCTCAAGGGACGACTGCGCCACGCGGCCAACGTCTCATCCAACTGAGCCGTGGCGCGGCTCACCTGGCCGCTGGACACCTCCGCCCCACACATGGCCTCCACAATCCGCGCCACCTTGCGTGTCGAGACGCCGTTGACATACATCTCGGCCAAGGCCAGCGTCAGCGCTCGCTCGCTGCGCAGCCGCTTGGTCAGCCCCTCGGGGTAGAAGTCTCCCGCCGCACTTGCGGAATGTCCAGCGTGATCTCGCCCAACCGCGTTTTCACCGTCTTGGGCTTGAAGCCATTGGCCTGGTCGCGCCGCTGGTCGAGCGTTGGTAAGGTTCGACGCCAAGGTACTGCTGTCGTTCGACCTGCATGACGGCATTGAGCACCACCCGCATCAGTTCGGGCAGCGCATCCAACCCGCCTTCGCGGATGGCTTCCACCCATTCCTGGGGCAGTGTATAATTCGGTTGGTAGGTCATGGTGTGTCTCCTTTCGGCCTAGAGAACCTGAGGATACACCCTGACCTACCGCCTTTTCAACTCGGCGGTCCGCTCAATTCTACAGAAAGCATTTTACACTAACTTTGCCCGTGCAGACAGTGGCCATCTGCGGCTATCTGGAGCCGCTTTCGGCTCTGGTATTTTCGGCAGTCCTGTTAGGGGAAAAGTTGGGCGCTGTCCAAATCGTCGGGGCTGTGCTGATCTTAGGTGGGGCTGCGTTTGGAGAGGTAATGGGGCAGAAGCAACGGCCCCGCGGCTTTGCGACAACCGCTACTGACCTTTAAGGGAATGTTGGCTTTCGGTAGGTCGGTGGTAAACAAATAGCCCGCTCTCGCGCGAGAGCGGGCTGTGTTAGCTTGTGTGGCTCCGGGGCAGGGATTCGAACCCCGATACGCAGATCCAAAGTCTGCTGTCCTACCATTAGACGACCCCGGACTACCGCAAGTTTGATGACGCCGCGCTAGCCCTTCTTACCCTACACTACAAAAGTAGGCAGTCTCCTTAGTCTGGCAGGGCGCCTTCGCGGGCGCGCCACTGCATCGTGTAGAGCTGGTAGTAGTGGCCGCGGCGGGCGAGCAACTCCTGGTGCGTCCCGCGCTCGACGATCTCGCCCTTGTCGATGACACAGATCAGGTCGGCGTTCACGACGGTGCTGAGGCGGTGGGCGATCACGAAGGACGTTCGGCCGCTGAGCAGCCGCTTGAGCGCCGCCTGGATAATCTGCTCCGTTTGCGTGTCTACGCTGGACGTTGCTTCGTCGAGGATAAGAATGCGCGGGTCGGTCAGGAGCGCGCGGGCGAACGAGACGAGCTGGCGCTGCCCGACGCTCAGGTTGCTGCCGTTCTCGCCGACCGGCGACTCGTAGCCCAGGGGCAACTCGACGATGAAATCATGCGCGCCGACTGCCTTCGCCGCGTCCTCGATTTCGGCCTGCGTGGCATCGAGCCGCCCGTAGCGGATGTTCTCGGCGACGCTGCCGGAGAACAGGAACGGCTGTTGAAGGACGACTGCCATCTGCCGCCGCAGCGAGTCCATGGTCACCTTGCGCACGTCGTGGCCGTCGATCAAGATTTCGCCGCTGTCGATGTCATAGAAGCGGCTGAGCAGCGCGATGGTCGAGCTCTTGCCCGCGCCTGTCTCGCCGACGAAGGCGACCGTCTTGCCGGCCGGCACGTCCAGGTTGATGTCCTTGAGCACCGGCGTGATGCCATCGTAGCTGAACGTCACATGGCGCAGCTCGACGTGGCCCTCGATGGGTGGCAGGTCCGTGGCGTCGGGCGCATCCTTGAACGCCGGCGGCGTGTCCAGCAGCTCGAACAGGCGCTCGCTGGACGACATGGTATTCTGGAGGTTATTGTAGCGCAGCGCTAGGTCGCGGATTGGCTCGAAGAAGCGGTCCACGAACAGAATGAACGCGACGAGGGTCCCTGCGGAGATTGAGCCGCCAAGCACCTGCGCCCCACCGACGACGACGACGAGCGCCGTCGCGATGGAGCCGAGCACATCCACGCTAGGGAAGAAGACGGCGCTGAGCCAGCCGGCGTGGACGTTGGCGTCGCGCAGGTTCTTGTTCAGCTCCATGAACTTTGCCAGGTTGCGCGCTTCGCGGCTGAACGACTGCACGACGCGCGCGCCGCCGATGTTCTCGGCCAGGTTACCCGTGACGAGGGACTGGCGCCGCTTGGCCTGGCGGAAGGTATCGCGCATGAAGCGGCGCCAGAAGTTGGTCACGATAATCATGACGGGGATCACGGCCAGTGTCAGCAGCGCGAGGCGGGCGTCCATCAGGAACATGGCGATCACGATGCCGACCAGCACGGCGAGCGAGCGGAAGACGCCGACGAACGACCAGGTGATGAAGTCCTGGATCTGGCCGACGTCGGAGATCATCCGTGACATCAGACGGCCGACGATGAAGTAGTCGTAGAAGCTGAGCGTCATCTCCTGGAGGTGGGTGAAGAGCTGCGTTCGCAGGTCGAAGATGACGTCATTGCCCACCTCGCCCATCAGGCGCACGCGGAATCGTGCGGAGACATACTCAACCAGCGCCGCGCAAATGAACAGGGCGGAGAAGAAGGCCAGGGCCTGAAGGTTGCCGGGCGTCATGCCCTGGTCGATCGCCGCGCTCACGATGGGGGGGCCGGCGACGCTGGCGATGACCTGGATGACCTGGGCGACGAGCGCGATGATGACGAGTGTCTTGTACGGGCGCAGGTATTGCAGCAGTCGGCCTGCCAGGCGGGTATCGTACGCCTGACCGAGCATGTCCTCGCGGTCACTCAGGCGGGCCAGCCGCTGCGCCTGCTCCGCCTTCGACTCGCTGATCATGTTGCCGGTCGGGCCGCGGCCGTTGCCGGTGCCATACGTTGGAACACTGCTCACTCAGATACCTCCTTGTGCCGTCGCCGCCCGCCCATGAACTCGTAGGCTGAGGCCAGTCCGGCTGCCGCGTGGTCGTGGCTTTCTCCGTCTATGCCCTTGGCCGTCTCCTCCTGGTCGCGCAGCTGGAGGTCGTAAATGTGGCGGTAGAGGCCCTCGCCTTGTAGCAGCTCATCGTGTCGGCCGCGCTCTACGACGTGGCCGTGGTCGAGGACGAGAATCTGGTCGGCGTGCTTCAGGGTCAACAGGCGCTGAGCGATGATGAACGTCGTGCGGCCCTGCATCAGGCGGGCGAGCGCCTGTTGGATTTCGTGCTCGGTCGCCGGATCCACGCTGCTCGTGGCGTCGTCGAGGATCAGGATGCGCGGGTCCATGAGTAGAGCGCGGGCGATGGCGAGACGCTGCCGCTGCCCGCCGGAGAGCGTGACGCCGCGCTCGCCGATCTCAGTCTCGAAGCCGTCGGGCAGGCGCGCAATGAAGTTGTAGGCCTCGGCGGCGCGGGCTGCCGCGATAATCTCCTCCTCCGATGCGTCCGGCCGGCCATACGCGATATTCTCGCGAATGGTGGCCGAGAACAGGAAGGTGTCCTGGAGGACGAGACCGATCTGACGCCGCAAGGACTCCAGCGTGACGGTGCGAATGTCGCGGCCGTCGATGAGTACCTGGCCGGCGGTCGGATCGTAGAAGCGCGGGATGAGGCTGATGACGCTGCTCTTTCCGGAGCCGGTCAGACCCATGAGCGCGACGACGGTGTTCGGCTCGGCGCGGAAGGAGACACCCTCCAGCACGGGCGCCTGGTGGTACGCGAACGACACATCCCTGAACTCGACATAACCTTGTATTTCGCCTAGTGGCTGCGCATCGGGCGCATTCTCGATGTCGTTGGGGGCATCGAGGATGTCGAAGACGCGCTGGCCGGAGGCGAGCGCCTGCCCGACGCGGTCCACGACAAACCCGAGGCGCTGTGTCGGCGCCGCGAGCATAAGCAGGTAGGCATTGAAGGCGACCAGGGTACCGACGCTGATGGTCCCGGCGATGACTTGGCGCCCACCGAACCACAGGATGAGGGCGGTGCTGGAGGCTACGATCAGGGTCATCAGCGGGAAGTTGTCGGACCATGTCCGAACGATTTCCTGCCGCTGGCGGTTGTAGTCCTGGTGGCGCTCGAAAAAGCGGGCGATCTCGTGCCCTTCGCGCGCGAAGGCCTTGACGACACGAATGCCGGTCAGATTCTCCTGAAGGATGGCGCTCAGGACCGCAGTACGCTCTTGGGCGCCCTGCCACAACGTTCGCATGCGAAAGCCGAAGCGCAGGCTGACGAACATCAGAATCGGCATGGGCAGCAGGGCAATGGTCGCCAGGCGCGCGTCGACCGAGTACATCAGAACGCCCGATAGGAAGAACAGCAGGGCGATGCCGACCAGGTCCATCGCCCCTTGCCCGGTGAAGCGCATGATTTGCTCGATGTCGCTCGTCCCGCGGCTGATCAGCTCGCCTGTCTGCGTCCTGTCATGGAAGGAGAATGACAGGTGCTGGATCTTGTCGTAGAGCTGGTTGCGCATGTCGAAGGCGATATCCTGCGACAGCCGCTCGGAGCCATAGAGCTGGAGATAGCTGAACACGCTGCGTACCATGGTAATCCCGACGATCGTCAGGCCGGCGACGACCAGGAAGCGGAAATCCTGACCTGATAGACCCTGGTCGATCACGGCGCGGAGGATCCACGGCACAATCAGGTTTAGAAGGGTTGCGATGAAGAGGGCGCTGTAAGTTAACAGCGCCCACCCACGGTACGGTCGGAGATAAGTTAACAGTCGCTTGAATATCTGCATGGCATTCCTATAAGTCCGGCCGGCGGCGAGACCGGCCCGCTACCATGAATGACTTCCCCCGCCAGTGTATCATGCCTCCACGGGCTGCGCATCCACCGGCTGGGGGATTCGGCTATCGTCGGTTTGATGCTCCTTGCCGGGCAGCAATAGTGCGATGCCTGACGCGATGAGCAGGAGAAAGGCCATCACGAACATCATCGGCATCAGGCCGATGCGGTCGGCCATCCAGCCACTGATGGCGACGCCGATGGCGCCGGCGATGAACGTGAACCCGAGCGCCAGCCCGCTCATCAGGCCGATTCCTTTCGGAAGCAACTCCTGGGCCATCACCAGGGTGATCGGGAACGACGCGCCGATCATGATGCCGAGTAGCGGGGCAAAGAGGTAGGCGCGGGGACCGAGCGTGAGCAAGACGAGGATCAACAGTGGCGCGGCGAGCAGGAGCGAGCCGACGATGATTGGGCGGCGGCCGATCCGGTCGGACATCGACCCGCCGATCAAGCCCCCAAATGCGAGCGGGAACAGAATGGCGAACTGGAGGTTACTAGCGTAGTCGATGTCGAACCCGTTCGCTTTCGTTAGCTGAGGCAGGTAGGTCGTGATGGCGCTATTGACCCACATGCGCAGGAAAATGACCCAGATCAGGGCGGCGACGGCCACGGGCGCCATGGGGCGGTAGTTGTTGAGCCCCGCGGTTGCCAGACCCTTGCTGCCGGCCACGCGGCGGACGTGCGGGCCGAACACAAGCTGCGCGGCGCTGAGAAGCGCGCCGATCACGACCAGGCTGAGCGTCGTGATACCACCGATCGCCGCGAACAGCACGCGCGCGACGATGGGGCCGACCGCGTAGCCGATGTTGCCGCCGAGCATGAAGATAGACATCCCGGTCGCCTTCTGCTTGCCGCTCGCGATCGAGGCGTTAGCCGCACCCTGGGGGTGGAACGCCGCGGAGCCGATGCCGGCGAGCGGGGCCAGGACGAGAAGTGCGGTATACGAAGGGGCGGAGCGCATCAAGCCGGTCATCACGGCGATCAGCAGAATACCGCCGGCCGCCAGCCAGCGCCCGCCCAGGCGGTCCGCCAGCCAGCCAAAGAACGGCTGAGTAAAGGAGGAGGTGAATGTGAAGGCCGAGGCGACCAGGCCGACCTGGACGTAGGACAGCCCCAGCGGATCCGTCAGACCTAGCAGAATCAGCGGGAGCATGCCCGAGAACATGTCGACGCTGAAGTGGCCCAGCGTCACCGTGGTCAGGGCGCGGCTGCGCAGTAGAGACAGAATGTTGGACACAGTAACCCCCTTGTTACCCAAGAAAGCTATCGAGTGCGGCGACGAACTCCCGGCCGTTCTCGCGGCGGATCGAATAATACTTCAGGCCGTTTTCGCGCCTCACGGAGAGCAAGCTGGTACGCTCCATGAGACCCAGGTGGCGCGATGCGGCCGGTTGGGAGATGCCTAATGCGGCGACGATCATCTCCTGTGTCGCTTCACCTGCCTGGAGATGTGCCAGAATGTGAAGCCGCGTTTCATCGGCGAGGGCTTTCAGGCGCGGGAACATCTGCACGATATCGGGGATGGCCGGGCTGACGGGCGAGCCGGCGCCGACCGTGCGCGCGTTGAAGCTGACGTAGGCACGCCGGCCCGTGACGACGATGAAGAAGTACGGGCCGATGTGAGACGACGGGACGAACTGGACGCTGTGAGCTGATGCCAGGGTTGCGCTAGACTCAGGCGGCAGGTTCCGCCCGGTCACCGCTCCGAAGACATCTTCTATGCGGCCCACGTAGCGCTGCCGGCGGTGGTACGCCAGTGCGCGGCTCAACAGGGCATCGTCCTGGCCCAGGGCGGGGAGATAGATGCCGCTGCCAAACCAGGCGAGCATCTCAGTAAGGCTGTGTCGCAGGGCCTCCGGCTGTTCCACAAGCGCGGTGGCCCACTCGGGGTCAAAGTCGAGCTGTGTGAGGCTGCGGCGCTCACGCTGCGACTCCGCGTGCAGTTCGAGAACATCGCGGACTGGCAGAGTCGCGGCGGATACCACGCCCTGCTCGGCCTCGCACTTGCGCACGCGCTCCAGAAAGGATTGGCCCAGGGACGCGAAGAAGGAGGCCGGCTGGCCGTCCAGGTAGCGCTGCAGGGCATCGAGGTCCTGCCAGGCGGGGTGCTGCTGTGGCACAGAGGCCAGGGCGGCGGACGGCCCCTGGATGACCTCGCCGAAGAAGGGTGTCAGCGTCCCAAGCTCGACGCGCCGCTCGGCGCCCATCGCCGCGGCCGATTCGTACACCCACTCGCTCAGCCCCTCCCGCCAGGGGGACTTCGCAATCAGGCTGAGCGTTGTGAACAGGTCGTGGGGAAGGGAAAAGTCGAATTGGACCCCGAGGCGGAGCGGCGCCACGATAAGATCGGGAAGCATAATCAACAGCCTATCAATATATTCAGATACCCGAATAAATACGAGCGAACAGTATATGGCCGGGAACGGGGAATGTCAAGAAACGTAGAGACGCGCCATGGCGCGTCTCTACTGGCTCCAACCCGTGTCACACGCCGGCCGGTCAGGGCGAGCCGGGAATCGGATGCAGGCTCCCGTTGATCTCCAAGAGCGGCAGGTAAGCCCGCTTGAGGATGTCGCGGCTTTCGTCCGCCGTCAGTACATCGACGTAAGTGGTCGTTCGTACGATGGGGCCTTCGATTCCACCGATGCGCATCGACGTGTTCACCGGATTGAAGGAATCCGGCAGAGCGGCCTTGACGGTGGAGAAGCCCAACGTGTCGCCCGGCTGATTGGTGTCGGCGATAGCCTCCATCTCCACGGAGGCGAGCCGCGTGCAGCGGGGTAGCGCCGGCAGCTCCACCAGCGTAGTGGAGTCGACGACGTAGTAGATGCGGCCGCGGATGCGGCCCCCGATTGGCTCGGGGCTGACGCCATAGCTCACCTGGGGCTGGCCGGTAAAGGGATCGCTGGCCAACCGGGTAATACGCCGGATGCGCACCTTGGTCGGGTCATACTCGGCGATGAAGGTGAGCTTGCTGACTTGCGGCACGGAGTCGGTGAAGGCGGCGATGCAGATAGGCAGGCTGAAACTCTCGCCGGGCGAGACGCCGCCGCGCGAGAGAGCCGTCAGGTCGAAGAAAGCGAGCGCGTTCGCCAGCGACGGCAGCGGCGCGTCAGGCGCGGGATAGGCTGGGGGGATGGGAGGCGGAACCGGCGGCGTCGGGCCCGGCGTGTAGTTCGAGCTTGAAGGGTTGCCGGTGAAGATGTCGCGGCGGTCGCGGCAGCGCTTGAAGTTGATTTCGCCGATCAGGACCACATCGCTGTTGGCGAGTCGAGCATACATGTAGCCCGTTTCCTGCACGATGAGCGATGGCAGTTGAATCTGGTAGTGGCCGAAGAAGTCGCTTTGCACGCGGATGTCACCGTCGCGTCCACTGACCTTCAGGATCACATCGGCGAGCGGCACACCACGGCCCTGCGGGTCGAGTACGTACCCCTCCATGGAGCAGCCGGTGGTTCCCTGAGCGGAAACGCCGACGAGCGCGATGATGGCAGCGGCAAGGCCGAGGAATAGGGCCACCATGGCCCTACGGGGGGAGAAAACCGACACGGTATCGTCCTTTCTACGGCGCGGGAAAGGGCGCCATTGCGAGCTGTGGGCGCGCGCCGGCCTTTCGCGTCTGTGCTCCCCCCTGGCAGGCCGCTGCCCTACACTAGGGGTGACGGTGGAGCGCCTTGAAAGTTACGCTCCACCACCCTTCGGGCTAAATCACGCCATTCGCCCGCAGCGCGGCAATTGTCGCCTCGTCGTATTCTAGCAGCTCGCTGAGAAGCGAGTCCGTGTGCTCGCCGAGGTGTGGGGGGGCAGATCGGACAGCGGCGGGGGTGAGGCTGAGCTTGGGAACCGGCCCGACGACCCGCAAGTCACCGTCGGAGGGATGATGGACGATCTGCACCATGTTGCGCGCCTCCGTCTGAGGGTCGTTGAGCGCGGTCGGCACGTCGTTGACCGGGCCGCAAGGAATGCCGACGTCGAGAAGCGCCTCGATCCAGGCGGCTGTTGGCCGCGTGCGAAAAACGGCCTGGAGGTCGGCGACGAGCGTGACGCGATTGGCGACGCGGTCGCGGTTCGTGGCGAAACGCGGGTCCGTCGGCCATTCGCCGCGGCCGATGACCCGGCAGAGGGCGGCGAACTGGTGGTCGTTGCCCACGGCGACCATCATCCAGCCGTCGGAGGTCGGAAAAGTTTCGTACGGCACAATCGTCGCATGCGCGTTGCCCCAGCGTCGTGGCGGCTGACCCGACACCAGGTAAGCGCTGGCGACATTGGCGAGCCAGCCGAGTTGAGTGTCGAACAGGGCGATATCGATGAACTGGCCCTCGCCCGTGCGACTCCGATGGTGCAGCGCGGCCAGGATGGAGGTCACGGCGTATAGACCCGCTGTGATGTCCACGATGGCGACACCGACCTTGAACGGCTCGCCGTCGGCCGGCCCGGTCAGGCTCATGATGCCGCCCTGGGCTTCGATGACGACGTCGTAGCCGGGGCGGTCGCGGTAGGGGCCGTTCTGACCATAGCCCGTGATGGCGCAGTAGATGAGGCCCGGGTTGATCTGGCGCAGGTCGTCGTAACCCAGGCCTATGCGCGCCATCGTGCCAACCTTGAAGTTCTCAATCAGTACGTCGGCGCGCGCCGCGAGACGTCGCAGGATATCCCGCCCGGTCTCACTCTTCAGGTCGAGGGTCAGGCTCTCTTTATTGCGGTTCACGCACAGAAAGTACGCACTCTCCCCGCTGGGTGTGAACGGCGGGCCCCACTCGCGCGTGTCGTCGCCCACGCCGGGCTGCTCGACCTTGACGACACGCGCGCCGAAGTCGCTGAGTACCATCGTGCCGTAAGGGCCGGCGAGAACCCGTGTGAGGTCAAGAACAAATAGGTCGGCTAGAGCGCCAGGCATGGGGCGGCCTCCGTCTGGAGAAGTTGTGGGGTCTATGTTGCCATCGAAAGTCATTTCGGCATTGTATTCTAGCCCCATCCTGCTGTCAACGTGGTATACTTGCGCCATGCGATTCCGTCGATTGACGCTCCTTCTCTGTCTTAGCCTGGCGGTGATCGCCACGGCGTGCCGCCCGCGCGCCGCGACGGTTCCGAATCCACCCGGCGAGCCAGCGCCTCGTGCAGTCGCCGCGACGCCGGTGGCCGCACCCACGCGCGCGGCGAACCTGGAGACACTATCGACGCCGCGCCCGCGTGACGCGCTCGTTGTGGCAGTCACCCGTGATCCGCTCAGCCTGGACCCCGGCGACCTCGTTGACCCCGAAGGGCTGCTCGCCCTGCGCCAGATATTCGATACACTCACGGGGCTTGGCCCCAATGGCGAGGTCACGCCGCAACTGGCGACGGCCTGGCGGGCGAACGCCGACGCGACGGAGTGGACGTTTACACTGCGCCAGGGCGTTCGTTTCCACGATGGAACGCCTCTGACAGCGTCCGCCGTCAAGTTCAACTTCGACCGCTGGTTCGATCCGGAGTTTGCAGCAGGCTCGCGGGGTGAGGGCAAACAGTTCCAGGTTTGGTCCGATATCTTCGGCGGCTACCGCGGCGCCGGCAGCCTCGTCACCGACGTTATCGCCGGCGACGGCGAGGTTACCTTCCGTCTGGCGCGTCCGGCCGCCTATTTCCCCGCGTTCCTGGCTCTGCCCTACTTCGGGCTCAGCAGCCCCGACGCCGTGACGCGAGCCGGGGGGCGATATGGCGCTCCCGACGGCGGCGCGGTGGGAACGGGGCCGTTCCGTCTCAAGGAGTGGCAGCCCGGCGCCGTGCGGCTGGAGCGTGTTCCGGATTACTGGGGCGGCCCGGCGGCGGCTGAGACACTGACGCTCCAGGCTTTCGGCGACGCCGATGCGCAGCTTGCCGCGCTGGCCGACGGGCGCGCGGACCTCGCGCCTGACATTCCCGCCGACAAGGCGCCGAACCTGCAGGCGCGTGGTCTTGTGGCCGTTTCTCGACCGATGCTCGCCGTAAGCTACCTGGGCATCAACCAGCGCTACCGGCCGCTGAACGATAGCCGTGTGCGCCAAGCCATTGCCGGCGCCCTGCAAGGAACGGCGCTGGCGGCGGCGCTTCCGCCCCAGTCCGCGATCGCGGCCGATCAGTTCGTTCCGCCGTCACTGTGTTGCCGCATCGACCCAGCGCCGCTGCCGAGTGCGGCTCAGGCAAAGGATTTGCTGACGCAGGCCGGCTTTCGAGAAGGCCTATCGGAAGTCGCCGGACCGGACGGCAAGCTTGAGCCGTTGGAGCTGTGGTACAGCAGCCCGCCGCTTGGGCCGAGCACTACTCCACTCGCGAAGGCCGTGGCGGCGCAACTCGAGGCGGCTGGTATCAAGGTGGCGCTCAGGGAGGACGAATGGGCCAGCTTTCTCGCCGAGCGTAAGCAGGGCCAGTTTCCCCTGTTCCTGCTCAGCTTCCCGACGCCCTCTGGCCGCAGTGAGGCGCTCGACGATCCATATGCATTCCTCAGCCCACTCTTTGGCCCACTGTCGGTCGGAGAGACCGGGTACGCGAAGCCGGTCGTGGTGGACGCGCTCAAAGAGGGAGAAACCAACGCCGATCAGGAGCGTCGCCGCAGCGCCTATCGGCAAGTGGCACAGGTTTTGCGCGAGGATATGCCGCGGGTGCCGCTGGTGTACCCTCTCGGCCTCGCTGTGACCCGCGGCGGCGTCGAGGGATACGTCCCGTCGGCATTGGGCGCCGAGAGTCTCGCCCCTGTGAGGACACCCCGGTGATATTTCTGCCCCGCTGTCGCTGCGTGTTTGAAATTGGGCCAGGGGCGGCTACAATTTCCCTTGAAGACCACTCACAGAAAGGCGTGACTATGCATCGAGCGAGGTCCGGTTCGGGAGAGCTTCGGAGACTGCAAAATGAAATTGACAGGCTTCTGGGGCAGACAGGATTTCAATCTCCCTGGTCGGCGCTATATGGGCAGTCGGTGTTTCGGCCCCCGACCGACGTCTACGAGACGGATGACGCGCTCATTGTCCAGGTCGAAATCGCAGGGATGCGTGAGGAAGACTTCCGCGTCGCGCTGACCGATGGAACCCTGCTGGTGGCCGGTGTCCGCCGTGACACAGCGCCGAAGCGGGGCTACCATCGCATGGAGATTGCGTGGGGGCCGTTCCAGACGGAGATAGCCGTGCCGCTCCCGATTCGGGAAGACGCCATTGAAGCTCAATATGAAGATGGATTTCTAACAATCACGCTGCCCAAGGCCGGCCGCCGTCGGATTCCCGTCCAGGTGCCACCTGAGGAGTTATCATAACGCAATGAGTATGGAATCTATGTCTCCTATTTTCAAGAAAGATGGACAAGAGCAGGTTGAAGAGGAGCCGAAGGCGGAGAAGGAACAAAGCCCGGCGATTCCTTCGGAGCTACCGATTCTTCCGCTACGCAACACAATCGTCTTCCCGTTCCCCGTTCTGACACCATTGGCTGTCGAGCAGCCGCGCGCCATCCGCCTGGTCGACGACGTCGCATTGGGCGATCGCATGATTGGGCTGGTGGGCATGCAGGATCCGTCTATTCCGGAGCCTGGACCCACCGAGGTCTATACTGTGGGAACAGCGGCGGTCATCCACCGCCTGTTCAAGTCGCCGGATGGGTCGATCCGCCTATTCATCCAGGGCCTACAGCGCATCCGCATCGACGAGTGGACGGCGACCGAGCCCTACCTGAAGGCGAAAATCTCGGTCATCGCCGAGGAAGCCGAGACGTCGCTGGAAATACAGGCGCTCATGCGCTCGACGGTCGACCTGTTCCGCCGTCTTGTCGAGCTGGTGCCTAACCTGCCCGATGAGCTGAGCCAGGCAGCGGCCAACATCGAGGACCCACTCAACCTGGTTTACCTCATCGCTAGCTCGCTCCGCATCGACGTGCCGGACGCCCAGGAAATCCTGGAGCTGGACGACGTGGGCGCGAAGTTCCGCAAGCTGATGACGGTGCTGAACCGCGAGCTGGAGGTCCTGGAACTGGGCCGCAAGATTCAGACCGAAGCCCAGTCGGAGATGAACAAGCTCCAGCGCGAGTACTACCTGCGCGAGCAGCTCAAGGCGATTCAGAAGGAGCTGGGCGAGGGGAACGAGCAGGAGCGCGAAGTCGAGGAATATCGTCAGAAGATCGAGACGGCCGGGATGCCGGAAGAGGCGCAGCGCGAGGCCGTGCGCGAGCTGGATCGGCTCCGCGCGTTGCCCGCCGCCGCCGCCGAGTACTCGGTCATCAAGAATTATCTCGATTGGCTTGTCAATCTGCCGTGGGTCAAGGCCACCACCGATCGCCTCGATATCCCGCGCGCCAGGGAGATTCTGGACGAGGACCACTACGACATCAAGGAAGTCAAGGAGCGCATCCTAGAGTTCCTGGCCGTGCGCAAGCTGCAGCTCGATCGGGCGAAGGCGAGCGGCGAGGAAGCGCCGCCCATCGAGGCCGCGGCCGAGGTCGGTGAGGGCAACGAGGAGTCCGCCCCAGCGCCAGAGGCCGTCGCGCCGCAGCAGGGTACGGGCGCCATTCTGTGCTTCGTCGGCCCGCCCGGCGTGGGCAAGACGTCGCTCGGGCGGTCCATCGCCCGCGCGCTGGGACGCGAGTTCATCCGCATGTCGCTGGGCGGCATGCGCGACGAGGCCGAGATCCGCGGCCACCGCCGAACGTATGTCGGCGCTATGCCCGGCCGCATCATCCAGTCCATCCGGCGCGTCGGTACCCGGAATCCGGTCTTCATGCTGGACGAAGTCGACAAGATCGGCTCCGACTGGCGCGGCGACCCGTCGTCGGCGCTGCTGGAGGTGCTCGACCCGGCGCAGAACAGCACATTCCGCGACCACTACCTGGACGTGGACTATGACCTGAGCCAGGTTCTCTTCGTGTGCACGGCCAACCTGTTGGATCCGATTCCGGAGCCGCTACGCGACCGCATGGAGATCATCCGCCTCGACGGCTACACCGACGAGGAGAAAGTGCATATCGCGCGCAACTACCTGGTGGAGCGGCAGCTCACGGCGAACGGGCTACGCGAGGGCGAGGTGACGTTCAGCGACCCCGCGCTGCGCCGAATTGCCGAGGACTACACCCGGGAGGCGGGCGTCCGCAACCTGGAGCGTGAAATCGGTTCCGTCGTCCGCAAGGTAGCGGTCAAGATCGCGGCCGGCGAAGGTGACCAGTTCCATGTCGACGACGGCGATGTTCGCACGTACCTGGGCAAGCCACGCTTCTTCGCCGAGGCGGCGGAGGCGACGAGTGTACCGGGCGTCGCTACGGGCCTGTTCGTGACGAGCGTTGGCGGGGGCATCCTCTTCATCGAGGCGACGCGCATGCCGGGCGGCAAGGGTTTGCAGGTCACCGGCCAGCTTGGTGAGGTGATGCGCGAGTCGGCGCATATCGCTCTGAGTTACGTTCGCTCGCGGGTGAAAGCGCTGGGTATTCCGGAGGATTTCTTCGCCCGCAACGATATCCACGTCCACGTGCCAGAAGGCGCGACGCCCAAGGACGGTCCGTCGGCCGGCATCACGATGGCGACGGCTATCGCTTCCCTGCTTACAGGACGTTGCGTCAAGCCCGACCTCGCCATGACCGGCGAGATTACGCTGCGCGGCCGCGTGCTGCCGGTCGGCGGCATCAAGCAGAAGGTGCTGGCGGCGCACCGCGCTGGACTCAAGGAAGTCATCCTACCAAACCGCAACGAGCCTGACCTGGACGACCTCTCCGACCAGGTGCGCAGCGAGCTCAAGTTCCACCTTGTGGAGACGATGGATGAAGTGCTCGCCATCGCGCTCTGCGATGAGGTCACGGGCGAGCCTGTCGGGCGCGAGAGTATCGCGGATGGTAGCAGCGCACCGATCCAGCCCGCCGTCGAGCCGGCTGTGGTCGACTCGGTTCAGGATGCTGTGAATCCAACGTGACCCAGAGCGAGCGGTAGACATCGGGTTTTTCGCTCGCGCAGAGATTGCTACGACGAAACAGAGGACACGGAGGGGCGGTATGTTCAGCCTCCTCTGTGTCCTCTGCGTTTCTACGGCTCGTTTCAGACCGCTGCTGGCGCCGGCTCGCTCGTCGCGACGATGGCGTACTCGAACGAGTCGGCGAGAGCCTGCCACGATGCTTCGATGATGTTGGTCGAGGCTCCGACCGTGCTCCACGTCAAGTCGCCGCTCGCCGAGTCGAGGAGAACGCGGGTGATGGCGCCGGTGGCGGCGTGAGAGTCTAGGATGCGTACCTTGTAGTCTACCAGGCGCATCTCCGCGAGGTGCGGGTAGTGCGGGATGAGCGCCTTGCGGAGCGCCTGGTCGAGCGCGTTGACCGGACCGTTGCCGTCGGCGACGGTGTGAGCAATCTCAGCGCCGACCTTCACTTTCACCGAAGCCTCCGCCAGCAGACCGCGCCCCTGGCGATGCTCGACGATCGCGTGGAAGTCGACGAGCTGGAAGGGTGGCTGGTAGCCGGGCTGCACGCGGCGCAGCATCAGGTCGACCGATGCCTCCGCCCCCTCGAACGAGAAGCCCTGATTCTCCAGCTCCTTGATCCGCTGGAGCACCTCGCGCATCCCGTCCTTCCCATTGACCTCGACGCCGAACTCGTCTGCCTTGTAGCGGATATTCCCCTGGCCGGACAGCTCCGAGATGACGACCACCTTCTCGTTGCCGACGAGGGTTGGGTCGATGTGCTGGTAGCTTTCCTCGACGCGCAGGATGGCGGCGACGTGCGTGCCGCCCTTGTGGGTGAACGCCGCCGAGCCAACGTAGGGCAGGCGTGGGTCGAGTCCCATGTTGGACACCTCGGCGATGTAGCGCGAAAGCTCGGTCAGGCGCGTCAGCGCGCCCGGCGTGAGAAGCTCGTAGCCCATCTTGAACGCCAGGTCGGGCAGGATGGTGCACAGGTTGGCGTTGCCGACGCGCTCGCCGTAGCCGTTGACGGTGCCTTGAACATGCGCGGCGCCGTGGCGAACGGCGACCAGGGTGTTGACAACGCCACACCCGGCGTCGTCGTGGGTATGGATGCCGATGGGCGTTCCCGGAACGGCGGCGATGGCCGCGTCCACGATTTCCTCGACCTCCCACGGCATGCAGCCGCCGTTCGTGTCGCACAGGACGACGACATCCGCGCCCGCGTTGGCCGCAGACTGGATGGTCTTGAGGGCGTAGTCCGGGTTGCGCTTGTAGCCGTCAAAGAAGTGCTCGGCATCGTAGACGACTTCGCGCCCGTGGGACTTGAGATAGGCGACGGTGTCGCCGATCATGCGCAAGTTCTCGTCGAGCGTTGTGCGCAGGACGTGCTCGACGTGCAGGTCGGATGACTTACCGAAGATGGCAATCGCGGGAGTCTCCGCGTCGACGAGAAGCTTCACCTGGGGATCGTCGGCGACGGGCGTGTCGGCCTTGCGGGTCGAGCCGAAAGCGGTGACACGGGCATGGCGCAATGGCAGGCTGCGGACGCGCTGGAAGTACTCGATGTCCTTGGGGTTCGAGCCGGGCCAGCCGCCTTCGATGTAGTCGACGCCGAACTCATCGAGGCGAGACGTAATCTTTAGTTTGTCTTCGACGGACAGGGACACGCCGGCGTGCTGGGTACCGTCGCGGAGGGTGGTATCGTAGACCAGGATGCGCATTTACTCTCTCCTTGCCCCGGTGGGGCGATGTGGGCCTCGGGCCGTCCGTCAAGGCTGGCTCCGCAAGCGCCATTGCGGGGAGGAGCGCCGCCTGTGTCGCTGCCACCCCCGCACACGCTCAGGGGTGACAGCGCACTGTCACCCCTGGCCAATAATGATAATAGAAATGCAGGGACGGGCGGACACGGACACGCGCCGCATGGCGCCTGTCTCGTCTGCCGTCAGACAACGCCGCAGCGCAGCGGGGGTCGCGGTCATCAGCCGGCAGCCGCCTCGATGCGGCGCTCGTTCTCGGTCTCGTAGGCGTCGATGTCACTCGACAGGTTGATGAGGTAGCCCAGCTCGTCCACGCCCTGGAGGAGGCACGTCCTGGCGAACGGGTCGATGGGGAAGCGCACCGTCTGGCCGTCGGGCAGCGTCAGCGTCTCGGCTGCGAGATCGACGGCGACTTCGGCGTCAGGGTACGCGGCTAGCTGCGACATGAGAGTCGCGTGTACTTCAGTCCCAACGGCGACGGGCAGCAGCCCGTTCTTGAGGGCGTTGTTGCGGAAGATGTCGGCGAACGACGTGCTGATGATCGCGCGGAAGCCGTAGTCCACGAGCGCCCAGGGGGCATGCTCGCGCGAGCTGCCGCAGCCGAAGTTGTCGCCGGCGAGCAGCACCTGGCGCCCCTTCATCGCCGGCTGGTTAAGGATGAAATCCGGAATCGGCTCGCCGTCCTGATAGCGCCAGTCGGAGAAGAGGTACTGGCCGAGTTGGTTCTTGTCGGTGACCTTCAGGTAGCGGGCCGGGATAATCTGGTCGGTGTCGATGTTGTTCTCCGCAATAACGACGACCTTACTGCGGAACGGTTTCAACGGTTCAGGCATGCTAGAATTTCCTTACACCTAGATCAACGTCCGCACGTCGGTGACGACGCCGGTAAGAGCCGTGGCCGCGGCGGTGAGCGGGCTGGCGAGGAAGGTCCGCCCGCCGCGTCCCTGGCGGCCTTCGAAGTTGCGGTTGCTGGTGCTGACACAGTACTGGCCGGGGCGCAGCTCGTCGCCGTTCATGGCGATGCACATGCTGCAGCCGGCCTCGCGCCACTCGGCGCCTGCTGCCTTGAAGACCTGGTCCAGCCCTTCGCTCTCCGCCTGGGCCTTGACCTCGGCCGAGCCTGGCACGACCATCACGCGCACGTTCGGGCTGACCGTGCGGCCCTTCATCAGCGAGGCAGCCTCGCGCAGGTCGGTGATGCGCGAGTTAGTGCAGGAGCCGATGAACACGACGTCGACCGGGTGGCCGAGGAGCGGCTCGCCGGGACGCAGGTTCATGTAGTGCAGCGCCTTCTCGAGGGAGGTTCGCTGGAGGCCATCCGAGAAATCGTCGGGGTTGGGGATGCGGCCGGTGATGGGCATGCCCATGCCAGGATTGGTGCCGTACGTAATCATCGGTTCCAGCTCGTCGGCGTGGAGCGTGATCGAACGGTCGTAGGTTGCGCCGCTGTCGGATGGCAGTGCCTGCCAGCGGGCAACCGCGGCCTCCCACGCCTCCCCCTTCGGGGCGAATGGGCGGCCGGCCAGGTACTCGAAGGTTGTGTCGTCCGGGGCAATCATCCCGGCGCGCGCGCCGCCCTCGATGCTCATGTTGCACACCGTCATGCGCCCTTCCATCGTCAGGGCGCGGATCGCGCTGCCAGTGTACTCGAAGACGTGGCCGGTGCCACCGCCGACGCCGTTCTTGGCGATGACAGCGAGGATGATGTCCTTCGCCGCGACGCCGGGGTGCAGGGCGCCATCGACCCGGACTTCCATCGTCTTTGGCTTGCGCTGCAGAAGGCACTGCGTGGCGAGGACGTGCTCGACCTCACTCGTACCGATGCCGAAGGCCAGCGCGCCGAATGCGCCGTGAGTCGAGGTATGGCTGTCGCCGCAGACGATGGTCATGCCGGGCTGCGTCAGCCCGAGCTGCGGGCCGATGACGTGGACGATGCCCTGCTCGGCCGTGTGAATATCGTACAGCTTGATGCCGAAGTCGTGGGCGTTCGTGCGCATCTGCTCGATCTGCTTCGCCGCCATCACGTCGATGATGGGAATCGAGCGCGGCGTTGTCGGGACGCTGTGGTCGATGGTCGCGACTGTGCGGTCGGGCCGCCGTACCTTCAGACCCTTCTCGCGCAGCCCGGTGAACGCCTGGGGCGAGGTGACTTCGTGCACCAGGTGCAGGTCGATATAGAGAACGGTGGGCGCGCCGGGGTCGGCCTTCACGACGTGGGCATCCCAGATTTTCTCGAACAGAGTTCGTGGTCGAGTCGCAGACATAGGATCCTTTCGCAACGTCCCCCTCTCCGAAAACGGGAGAGGGGGCTTGGTAGTGAGGTATGAGACTCAGGGTGTGACGACGCCTTCAGGTACGCCGGGCGTGACGCGCTGGGCGGACTGCTCCCGCGCCCCCACGAGGCGGTTGAGGGCAGCGATGTAGGCCCTTGCCGACGCGACAAGGGTGTCGGTGTCGGCGCCGTGGCCGTTGACGAGGATGCGCTTCCCATCTACGCCCTCGCCCTCGACGCGCACGCTTACCTCGGCCATCGCGTCGATACCCGCCGTAATAGCGTTGATGTTAAACTCAAGAAGGCGGTTAGGCACGCCTATGATCCGGTCGATGGCCTTGTAGGCCGCGTCAACGGGGCCCGTGCCCATCGTCGCTTCGGTGTGCTCGTCGCCCACCGGACCCGTCATGCGCACCGTCGCCGTCGGGATGCCGGGGAAGCCGGAGTGGATGTGAAGCTGGTCCAGCTGCCAGTACTGCGGCGGCGCGAAGACCTCGTCCAGCACCAGGGCTTCCAGGTCGCGGTCGGTGACGGTCTTCTTCTTGTCGCAGAGATCCTTGAAGCGCTCGAACGCCTTCTGGACCTCTTCCCGCGACAGGTTGTAGCCCAGCTCGCGGAGGCGCTCGGCCAGGGCGTGGCGGCCGCTGTGCTTGCCCAGGACGAGCTTGGTCTGAGCGACGCCGACCGTCTCCGGCCGCATGATCTCGTAAGTCAGGTGGTGCTTGAGCATGCCGTCCTGGTGAATGCCCGCCTCGTGTGCGAAGGCGTTTGCGCCGACGATGGCCTTGTTGGGCTGGACCGGGATGCCTGTGTAGTGGCTGACCAGGCGGCTGGCGCGGTAGATTTGTGTCGTGTCGACGGCGGTGGTCAGGCCGTACATGGTGGGACGCGTGTGCAGCGCCATGACGACCTCTTCCAGGGAGGTGTTGCCCGCGCGCTCGCCGATGCCGTTGATCGTCACTTCGACCTGCCGCGCTCCATTCTGGACTGCGGCGAGGGTGTTGGCCGTCGCCAGTCCCAGGTCGTCGTGGCAGTGGGCGGAGATGATGATCTGATCGGCGCCCGGCACGCGCTCGCGGATGGCGCAGATGAGGCCGCCGAACTCTTGAGGTGTGGTGTAGCCGACGGTGTCGGGGATGTTGACCGTGGTTGCGCCGGCCTCGATGGCCGCCTCAACTGCCTGGAAGAGGAACTGCGGGTCCGAGCGGCCGGCGTCTTCGGGGGAGAACTCCACGTCATCGCATAGCGACTTTGCGTAGCCAACCATCTCGCGAATCTGCTTCAGGCAGTCTTCGCGCGAAATCTGCAGCTTGTGCTTCAGGTGGATATCGGACGTGGCGAGGAAGGTATGAATGCGGTGGCGCGGGGCGTGGCGCACGGCGTCGTAGCAGCGGTCGATGTCGACCTTCGCGGCGCGAGCCAGGCCCGCGATGACGGGCGGCCCATTGGGACGGTCTTCGCCAAGCGGCCCGACTTCGGTGGCGATGCGCTTGACGGCTTGGTAGTCGCCGGGCGAGGCGATGGGGAACCCGGCTTCGATGATATCGACGCCCAGCCGCACGAGCTGCTTGGCGACTTCGATCTTCTCATCCTCGTTCATGGTCGCGCCCGGCGACTGCTCGCCATCGCGCAGGGTGGTATCGAAAATCAGGACGCGGTCGGATACGTGTGGGTCGGACATGGTCGATATGCTCCTTAGGGGTGAGGGGCACGCGGCAAGGGGCCGAGAGAGCGGAGTCGCCGACGGGGTCCGGTCCCTTCCCGCGTGCTCCTCACAGCGTGCCGTCTACAGTTGATGAGTTCAGCGTTCCCTGTTTGGGTGGGCAGCCGAATCGGCTACCCCATCTAAGGCCATCTTCGCTCACGGCGCCTCCTTTCAGCTTGACGCCCAAACGAGGTACACAGGCGTCCCCGATGTTGAGCCGGTCGCGCCTGTGTACCTCTGTCCTGCCTAGATATTCTCCGCCTCGCCGCTCTTTACCGGCTGGCCCTGCTGTACCAGCGGGCTGACCTTCGGGTTCAGCCACGGCATCATCGCGCGCAGTTGCAGGCCGACCTGCTCGATCTGACTACCCGCCTCGTGGGCGCGCTCGGCGTTGAAGAACGGCCGGTCCTCGGCGTTCTCGCGCAGCCACTTCTCGGCGAAGCGGCCGCTCTGGATGTCGTCCAGCATGCGGCGCATCTCGGCCTTGGTCTGGTCGTTGATGACGCGCGGCCCGCCCGTGTAGTCGCCGTACTCCGCCGTGTCTGACACCGAGTAGCGCATGTAGCTCAAGCCGCCCTGGTACATCAGGTCGACGATGAGCTTCAGCTCGTGCAGGCACTCGAAGTAGGCGATCTCCGGCTGGTAACCTGCCTCGACGAGCGTCTCGAAGCCGGCCTGGACCAGGTGCGAGACACCGCCGCACTGACGGCCTGCTCGCCGAACAGGTCGGTCTCGGTCTCCTCAGTGAACGTCGTCTCGACGATGCCGGCGCGGCCCGAGCCGATGGCGACGCCATAGGCCAGGGCGGTTTGGAAGGCACGGCCGGTCGCGTCCTGCTCGACGGCAATGAGAGATGGCACGCCGCCGCCATCCTTGTAGACCTCGCGAACGCGGTGGCCCGGCGCCTTCGGGGCGATCATGGTCACGTCCACGTCCTTCGGCGGCTGCACGGTCTTGAAGCGAATGGCGAAGCCGTGGGCGAACATGAGCATCTTGCCGGGCTTCAGGTGCTTCTCCACGTTCTCGCGGTAGACGTAGGCCGTCGAGGTGTCGGGCACCAGCATCATGATGATATCGGCCATCTCGGCTGCGTCGTCTACCGAGTATACCCGCAGGCCATCGGCCTCAGCCTTGGCGCGCGAGCGGCTGCCTTCGTGCAAACCGACCACCACGTCGACGCCGCTGTCCTTGAGGTTCAGCGCGTGAGCGTGCCCCTGGGAACCGTAGCCGATGACGGCGACGGTTTTGCCTTCAAGGTACTGCTTATCGGCGTGGCGGTCGTAGTAAATGTTGGCCATTCAGAGGCTCCTTATCGCCTTGATTAGTTGCTGATGACACGCCACTCGCCGCGGGCGTGCTCGTCGGTCTCTTCCTGGAACAGCGGCTCGTCGCTGCGGGTCATGGCGATGAGGCCCGTGCGCACCATCTCCCGGATGCCAAACGGCTGCATGAGCTGGACGAACGCGTCGACCTTGGCCGGCACGCCGGTCATCTCGATGATGAGGGACTGCTGCCCCACGTCCACGATGCGAGCGCGATAGATGTCCACGAGCTGCATGATCTCGCCGCGCTGCTGGGCGTCGGCGCTGACTTTGATGAGCAGCAGGTCGCGCAGGACAGTCGGGGCGTCGGTGATATCCTGAACGAACAGGACATTCACCAGCTTGTAGAGGTTGCGCTCGACCAGGCTGTGATCGGCGACGTTGGAGTCAACGACGATTGTCATGCGCGAGACGGAGGGGTCCTCGGTCTCGCCGACCGTGAGGCTCTCGATATTGAAGTTGCGGCGGCGGAACAGTCCGGCCACGCGCGCCAGAACGCCAGGTTTGTTCTCCACCAGGGCCACGAGAGTGTGTTTCATGATAAGCTCCCTTCGCGCCTACACGCTAGCCGCGCCGATACCGGCGGCCTTCATCTCTTCCGTCACCTCGGTCGCGTCTCCCTCGACCGGGCGGCGGATCATGTCGGACAACGAGGCGCCCGCCGGCACCATTGGGTACACAACTTCTTCCATCTCGACGCGGAACTCGATGAGCACCGGCCCGTGCATCTGGCGGACTTTCTGGATTGTCGGGATGACGTCTTCGCGACGGTTCACGCAGAAAGCCGGGATACCGTAGGCGTCGGCGATCTTGGTGAAGTCGGGGTTGAGCAGGGGGGTCGCGGCGTAGCGCTTCTCGTAGAAGAACTCCTGCCACTGGCGCACCATGCCCAGGAAGTTGTTGTTGATGATGGCAATCTTGATGTCGACGTTCTCTTGCACCGAGGTTGCCAGCTCAGCCATCGTCATCTGGAAGCCGCCGTCACCGGCGACGACCCACACTTCCTCGTTTGGCAGGCCCATCTTCGCGCCGATGGCGGCGGGCAGGGCGAAGCCCATTGTGCCGAGGCCGCCGGAGGTGATGAGGGTGCGTGGGCGGTCGTGGTTGTAGTACTGCATTTCCCACATCTGGTGCTGGCCGACGTCGGTCACGGTCACGGCGTTCCCGCCCGTGGCCTCCCACAAGTCGCGGATGACGTGGACGCTGTACAGGTGGCCATTGTGATCCTGGTTAAGAATGTCACGCGTTTCGGTGTCGTGCGCCCATTCCTTGATAGTCGCGTTCCACGCGCTGTGATCGGCGGGCTGAACGTGGGGGTTCATCTCTTCCAGCACGCTCTTGAGGTCGCCGATGAGTGGCACGTCCACCTTGACGTTCTTGTTGACTTCGGTGGGGTCGAGCTCGATGTGGATTTTCTTGGCGTTGGGGGCGTAGGTCTTGATGGTGCCGGTGACACGGTCGTCGAAGCGCATGCCGAAGGCGAGGAGCAGGTCGGCTTCCTGGATAGCGCGGTTGACATAAGCTTCGCCATGCATACCCATCACGCCGATACACAGCGGGTGCGAGCGCGGGAAGGCGCCGATACCGAGCAGGGTAAGCGCGACTGGCGTATTAGTCTTCTCGGCGAACTCGCGCACTTCGTCGTAAGCGCCGGAGAGGACAATGCCGTGGCCGGCCAGGATGACGGGGCGCTTGGAGTTGTTGATCATCTCAAGCGCCTGGGCCATGCTCTCAGAGACCGGGTGTGGCCGCGGGCGGTAGCCGCGCAGGCGAATGGGGCGATCATCCCAGACGAAGTCCGTGGTCGCCTGCTGGCAGTCCTTGGAGATGTCCACGAGGACGGGGCCTGGGCGGCCGCTGCGCGCGATGTGGAACGCTTCGCGCAGGACGCCGGCCAGTTCGCGGACGTCGGTGACGAGATAGTTGTGCTTCGTCACGGGCATCGAGACGCCGGTGACGTCCGTTTCCTGGAACGCGTCGGTGCCGATGGCCTTGCTGCCGACCTGGCCCGTGATGGCGACGACCGGCGAGCTATCGAGCATGGCCGTGGCCAGGCCTGTGATGAGGTTCGTCGCGCCGGGGCCAGAGGTGGCGATGCACACGCCGACCTTGCCGGTGGCGCGAGCGTACCCGTCGGCCATGTGGGATGCGCCCTGCTCGTGGCGAACCAGGACGTGATGGATGGGATAGTCTACCATCGCATCGTAGGTAGGGAGGATGGCGCCGCCGGGGTACCCGAAGACGGTGTCCACGCCTTCCTTCATCAGCACTTCCCAAACAATCTGTCCGCCAGTTCGCTGCATAGTGACCTCCATTAGGTGGTGTGCATGGCGCACGTTGGCCCATTCACAGAAGGAAAATAGCGACGCCCGCGCTGCCCGGAGCAATACGGCTGGCTCCGGGGCGAGGGCGTCATTGACCTCACAGGCGATGCTTTGATCGCCGTATTCAGTTGGGTAGCGGCCCACTCGCTGGGCAAGGTCCCCGCCGACACATCAAAAAACCCCTCAGCCTGCGCTGAGGGGTTTTGTTACCATTCGGTACGTCCCGTGGACCGTGTGCGGCTCCTACCGCCCCCCAGCGCCTTTTACCTCCTCGACTACAATGACGAGGAGGCTGCTAATAAGGACGAGGGCGATCGAACCGGTACGGTGCATCAGGGACATCTTCCTGGTTAAAGTTGCGATTGTCGACAGCGGTCTGCCCGCCATTCTAACATAGATAACGCCGTCTGTCAAGCCCAGATACGGTCTGTTGCGCGAGAAATCAAAAACTTCGCCGGACCGCTAACCTTTCTGCTTGCTCGACGCGGCGATATCGATTCCTTCTGACGCGGCGGCGGCCATCTCCATAGCCAGCTTCGCCGCGTGCGGCCCGCGCCCGGCCAGGCGCGTCAGGCGGCGCAGGCGCTCGGCTGTGCCATCGGGAATTCGCGTGAGCCGCCAGCTCCAGTTCCCGCTGGCCTTGCCGGGCGTGTTCATGCGGGCCTCGCTGCCCGCGCCGATCACGTCCTGCATCGGAAAGACGGCCCAGCGCGCCACGGACATCGTGGCCAGGCGAATGAGCGCCCAGTTGACAGGCCGGCCGTGCGCCTCTGTGTAGTCGAGGACCGTCGCCTGCTCTTTGGCCGGCGCTGCCTGGAACCAGCCCACAGTCGTGTCGTTGTCGTGAGTGCCGGTGTAGACGACGCAGTTGCGCTCGTAGTTGTGAGGCAGGTAGGGGTTCGACGAGTCGGTTCCGAAGGCGAATTGAAGCACCTTCATGCCCGGGAAGCCTTCTCCATCCCGCAGCGCCTCCACCGCCGGCGTAATCACGCCCAGGTCCTCGGCGATGATGGGCAGGTTTCCGAGGGCGGCGCGGACCGCGGCGAACATCTTGGAGCCTGGGCCCGGCTTCCAGGCTCCATTAATCGCCGTTTCCTCGTCTGCGGGTACACTCCAATAAGCGATGAAGCCGCGGAAGTGATCGAGACGCACGATATCGACGGCTTCGAAGGTGTGCCGGAAACGCTCGACCCACCACGTGTACCCCTCGGCTTCCATCTCGTCCCATCGATAGAGTGGATTGCCCCAGAGCTGACCGGTTGGGCTGAAGTAGTCAGGAGGGACGCCCGCGACGGCCGTCGGATGGCCTTCCTCGTTGAAATAGAACATTTCGGGGTGCGCCCAGGCATCCGCGCTGTCATAGGCGACGAAGATGGGGATGTCGCCGATGATGCGGATACCCTTCTTAGCGGCGTAAGCGTGAACGGCCGACCACTGGCGGTCGAACTCGTACTGGTAATACACGTGCCGGGCGATGTCGTCGGAGAGCTCCGCCCGCCAGCGCGCCAGGGCCTCCGTCTGCCGCGTCCGGATGTCCTTCGGCCAGTCGCTCCAGGCGGAGGACAACTTCTCCTTCAGCGCCATGAATAGCGCGAAATCCGGCAGCCAGTTGCTGTTCTTGTCGGCGTAAGCCTGAATGGCTTGACGCTCGGCAGCGGTCGCGGTTTCCTTGAAATGGTGATAGGCGAGGCGCAGCATGGCGTTGCGCCACTCGATGACGGGGCCGAAGTCAACATGGCTCGCCGGGAAGTTGGGGCAATTGGCCAGTTCGTCGGGGCTGAGTCGCCCCTGCTTCGCGAGCTGTTCCATGCTGATGAGCATCGGGTTGCCGGCGAACGCCGAGAAGGACTGATATGGCGAGTCGCCGTAGCCGGTGGGGCCGAGCGGCATGATCTGCCACAGGTCCTGTTCAGTGGCGGCGAGGTAGTCGATGAACGCTTCGGCCGCGCTGCCTAGCTCGCCTATCCCATACGGGCCGGGAAGAGAGGTTGGGTGTAGCAAGATGCCACTCGATCGCGGTGAATTGAGGAGTGAGCCCGGGGCTGCTTGTGCCATAGGAAATCCGCCTGTATTGGTGTAGAATTCGGCTTAAGGCGGCGGCGTTCACGTCTCTGTGGAGCCTGGCAGCGCCGCCATTCGGTCTAGACCTATTATATCACCGTCCGCTATGACCGCAAGCACGTCGTGCGATAGATGGAGCCTGATGACGGTCGAATCTCGGCGCCCTCTGCAGCGCCTCATTCAGCGCGTCTTTGCCCACGTGCTCGCGCGGGGCGGCGACTTCGACCGCCGATATTACGGCGCCCGTCGCGCGCATCTGCTTTCATCCCTGGACGGACGTGTCCTCGAGATCGGGCCGGGCGCCGGAACAAATCTGGCCTACTTGCCGCGGGATGTCGAGTGGATCGGCGTCGAGCCGAACGAATTCATGCACCCGTACATTCGACGGCGGGCAGAGGAGATGGGCCGCGACATTGACTTGCGCGCGGCGCCGGCAGAGGTTCTGGACGTTCCCGACGCGAGCGTCGACTCCGTAGTCGGGACGCTGGTCTTGTGCTCGGTGGAAGATCAGCAGCGTGTTCTGAGCGAGATCATCCGCGTCCTAAAGCCGGGTGGGCGTTTCATATTCATCGAGCACGTCGCCTCGCCGCCCGGCTCCACGCGCCGTTGGATGCAGAACGTGAGCCAACCGGTGGTCACGTTCTTTGCGGACGGTTGCCATCCGAACCGGGAAACCCTGCGGGTGATCGAGAGCGCGGGCTTTCGCGACGTACAAGTCGAGCGTTTCAGCGTGCCCGCGTGGATCGTCGGACCGCATATATCAGGCATCGCGACACGCTAGCTGCTCTTGTGGTGACGACGACGTCCAACGCCAATAAATGGCCGGTCGTACAACTCACACCCAGAAAGGATCATGCCCCATGACCGAACAAGAGGAAAATGAGCTGTCAGAGGAGTTCGAGAGCTATTCGCCTGCCTCGATCCCGGAAATCGTCGAGTCAAACGACGCCGAGTGGCAGCGCGCCGGTGGTGAGGAGGGCGTTGAGGCAACGGCGGCAGACATCCCGATGCCCAACCCTGCCGATGTGACCCTGGCGGAGGAGGAGAACGCGGCGGACGCCTAGGCGCGTGAAGACCTAGGCGATACAGGGCGCTAAAAAATGAGAGGGACGGCTCGTTTGCCGTCCCTCTCGTGCTTCTGCCCGGTTCTAGAAACCGGGGATCGTCGTCACAGTTCGCTTGACGTAGCGTCCATCGCCCGGCATCAGCGACTGCAGTCTGGCGTCCAGGTTCCGATAGTACGCGGTGAAGTCGCGGAACTCAACGTATGCCCAGCCTGCCTTTGAGCCGGGGGGCTGGTTGTCGGCCGTCGTGCCGTAGAAGTAGCAGCCCGCGCCGACCTGGCCCTGGTAGCGGCCATCACCGGTGAGTTGCTGGCTGCCGCAAATCTCGCGCACCGTCTCGACGATGCCGTCCTTCGCGGCGGGCATGTAGAACAGGTACCGAATGATGTTGCCAGACACGACAGGCGGCATGGGCGGCACCGCTGCTGCGTAGTCGCACGTCGCCAGGCTCCCATATGTGGTACCTGGATACTGCTGAAGCTCGCAGCCGATGCTTGTAAAGTCTCCCTTCATAATCGCATCGTGCGGAGGGCTGTTTGTCCACTGCTGGCGAGTCTTGGCGGCATCATAGTTTCCCCCGGCAATCGTCTCGCCGGCGCTAGAGAGTCCGGTGACTCCCTCGTTCACCATACGCTGCATGAAGTCAGGTTCACCCGGCAACTGGTGCGAGACGGTGTTTTTCTGGGCCATCAGGTCGTCGTGCTTCCGAGCGGCTTCATAGATGCGCGTATCCCAGGCCAGCGGCCGCAGCCCCAGGCTCTGCCGATACGCGTTTACTTCGCTTGCCAGCGCATACCCCAGGCTGCCTGCGGCCGGCTGGCTCTCGCTCGCGATGACGGTGCTGCCGCCGAGGACAAAGAGCACAACGACAACCGTCATCATTGACCACTTACGCACTTGCTTTTCTCCTTCTGGTCTCAGGGCGCGAGTCTGCTCGCCTGTAGAGATAAGCGTTCTCTGAGGCGTACAATGGCTCCGCGGCCCATCCGACTTCGATCGGGTTTTGCGCCGGGTAGTATATCACAGCTCCAGAAGGTTAACGTTTAGATATCTTCACGTTTGCCCCGGCGCGCCTCTTTCGTCACTCACGCTAGGCGAGGCGACGCGCTCGCCTGGCCCGGAAAACAAGGATGGCAAGGGTGACGGCTGTCAGGGGTAGAGCAAAGGCAAAGATGAAGACGCTAAAAGCAGGCAGGGCGGGGTGTTCCATCGCATCGAGCAGCAGGTAACCGATGTAGGCGGCGTAGTAGAGCAGGAAGAAGACACCCTCGGCGCGGGAGATAGAGCCGCCGGTGAAAAGAATCGGCAGACACGCGATCGCGACAACGATCATCACCGGGATGTCGAACGTGAGCGCGGTGGGGGGAATCTCGATGCCGTGCGGCGCCAGCAAGGCCGTCAACCCAAGCACGACGGTGATGTTGGCGATGTTGCTGCCGATGGCGTTCCCCACGGCAATATCCCGCTCGCCGCGAATGCTGGCGATCACGGTGATGGCGATTTCGGGCAGCGATGTTCCAATGGCGACGATGGTCGAGCCGATGATCAGCTCGCTGACACCCAACGTGCGGGCGATGGCCGTCGCGCCATCCACCAGCCAGCGCGACCCAATGATCAGCATCACCAGGCCGACCACTATCAGGGCGACCTGCACAACCATACCCTTGACCGTCCGCCCAGCCCTGCCCCCGTACTCCTTGGCGTATTCGTCCTTGACTTTGTCGCTCTCGCGCCGGCTCTCGCGGACGGCGTAGACGGTGTACACGACAGCGATGGCGAACAGGAGCAGGCCATCTAGCCGGCCCAGTACTCCCTTCCAACCCAGACCCAGCAGCATGATTGACAGGCCGATCATGATCGGCACATCGAGCCGGAGCAGGCGCATGTCTGCGACCAACGGTGCGATGACGGCAGCCAGGCCAAGAATCAACAGCACGTTGGCGATATTGCTACCGACCACGTTACCGACCGCCAGGCCGCTCTGTCCGGCGAAGGTGGATTGCAGCGTCACCGCAAGCTCGGGGGAACTGGTGCCGAGGGCGACGACCGTCAGGCCGACGACGAGAGGCGGAATGCCGACGAAGGATGCCAGGCGGGATGCTCCGTGAACCAGGGCCTCGGCGCCTAGTATGAGGACAACCAGGCCGACCAGGAAGAGGACGAAGGTGACAGTGCTCATGGGTGGCTCCGGGCCAAATGACAACACAAGACGAGGCGGCCGCGCCAGGGGCGAGGCTCACCACCTATGATACATCCGCCCGTCGTTGGGGTAAAGCGCGAGTGCCCTGCTCGGTTTTGCTCTACATCGCGGGATGGGGTAGACTAGGCGGAAACGTCGTCTGAATTCGGCTTGGGGAGAGAAGATCTATGCCGCCGACCGGCTTTATCAGTAATACCCCCATTCGGGTCCGCTACGCGGAAACGGACCAGATGGGCATCGCACATCACACCGCATATATCGTCTGGTTCGAGGCTGGGCGTTCTGACTGGATGCGGCAGCAGGGCTACTCCTACGCCGATTTCGAGAAGGCGGGCTACCTGCTCCCGCTCTCCGAAGTCGGGGCACGCTTCGTCCTGCCGGCGCTGTATGATGAGGAAGTTATCGTCCAGACCTGGATTTCTGAACTGCGCTCTCGAAAGCTCCAGTTCAGCTACCAGGTCGTGCGACCGCCGGAGAGTACGCTTCTTGTGACCGGCTTCTCGACGCACATTGTGACCGACAAGGCCGGACGTGTGACGACGTTCCCCGCCGAGGTACGGCAGTTCCTGGAGAAGGGGGTGGGCGGCCAATGACTAAAGCCGCGAGATTGAGTTCGCGGTTTCGTAGGAAGCCCATCCCTACCGGATGGAGCTAGGGGAGGCGGAGACGATAACCGACGCCGCGCTCGGTAACGATGAGCGAGGGCTGACCGGGTATGTCGAGCTTCTGGCGGAGTCGGCTGAGGTGGACCCAGACGTAGTCATCACTCTCGACGTACTGTGGTCCCCAGACACGGTGCAGGAGCTGCTTGTGGGTGAGGATGCGCCCGGCTTCGAGGGCGAGCTGGCTCAAGAGGCGGTACTCGGTCGGCGTGAGCGGAATGTCCCGACCCTCAAGCGTGACGGCCTTGTTTGTCTGATCAATGTGGAGTGGGCCGTGATCGATGCTCGAATCGGTCTCGCGGCGGGTGTGGGTGTAGGCCGTCAGGCGGCGCGTTAACTCCGCGGCATTCCACGGATCAAGAATGTAGTCATGCGCCCCGCGTGCCAGAATCTCGTTGATCGCCCGGGGCTTGGATCGGCCCACAAACACGGCGATAGTCGCATGCGACGTCTGACTGAGGTCCGCGAGGAGGCTGGTATCGGGTTCGATGCGCTGCAATCCAATCAGGATCACCTGGGGACGCCACGACAGGCTCGCGTTGAGGGCGTCGGCGGCCTTCTCGCAGATCCGCACCTCGAAGCCGGCGCTATCTAGCGCGGGCCGCAGCTCCGCGAGCCGCTGTTCGTCGTTGTCGCAAACGAGAACCCGCCCGACGGGGCGCGGCTCAAGCTTGAGACGGCGCCGCATCTCATTGGTCACGTCTCGCGCGCGCGCGAGCGCTGCGGTTGCCGGATCAGTCAGGCCTATCGTGTCCTCGAGGGCCGTTAGCGCATCCTCGAGCGAGGTGAGGAGAGTTCGGAACTCAATATCGACCGCCAGACGGAGCTCTGAGTCTTCGAGCGGCTCAGCGTATATCATGCTCGGCGCGTCTACGGAAAATGGCATACAATGGCCCCGCGTCCTTTGAATGTCGCGCCTCGCCGATGAAAACCCGGCGAGGCGCGATTCTTATTTCGAAGCCCTCAGGACATGCCGCTGTCCGGTGTGTTATGCGCTATGCGGCCGAAACAATTCTACCACACGCGTCCCCGGATGCCAACCATGACTGACCTCCGCTTACCTGACGAACCGAGAGCCCCGAAACTTTCCCCACAAATTCACGCAATATCCGGCTCGAGAATGCCGTAGCCACCCTCCTTGCGCCGATACACTACGTTCACCTGCCCTGTTTTGCTGTTCTGGAAGAGGTAAAAATCATGCCCCAGCAGCTCCATCTGCTCCGCGGCCTCCTGATCGTCCATCGGATGCACGGGGAATCGCTTGCGGCGAATGATCGGCTGCTGGTCCTCGGGCGCCTCTTCGACAGCGACCTCGGTCTCCACGACCGACGCTGCGAGTGCTTCGGCCCCGGTACCGCGCCCGCGTGAGCGATTCTTGCGCTTGTCCTGGTAGCGGTCGACCTGGCGCTGGAGCTTGTCGAATACAGCATCTACCGCCTCGAACGAGTCGTGCGCGCGAACTTCCGCGCGCATGACCGCGCGGCTAGCACGGGCGGTGACCTGAGCAACGTACTGCTCCCCCTGGGTGCGCATCGTCTGTGACGACAGCTCAACGGAGACACTTTGCACGCCTGGCAGGTGGCGCTCAATTCGGGTTATCTTCTTTTCGATATACTGCTTCAACCCGTCCGAAGCCTCGAAATTACGACTGGTAATCCGCAGTTCCATACGGCCTCCGATGTGTGAATATGCACGATGAAGGGGATGGCGAAGGGGACGACAAGCGGAGATTTGGATGGCGCCGGTCGCTCGCCATTCATCGTGGCTGCATTATACGGCACGGTACCGGGCTTGTCAAAGGGGCTAGGCGCGCGCCACGACCGCGGCTATCACGGCGTCGGCACCGTTTGCCAGGAGTTCCTTGGCGCATGCCCGCATCGTGCTGCCACTCGTGTAGACGTCGTCGACGAGAAGAATGCGCCGGTGATCTGAAAGAGGAGTCACCCCAAAGGCGTTCGCAACGTTGGCGTGCCGTTCTTTGGCCGTCATCCCCACCTGAGGCGGCGTGAAGCGAACGCGGCTGAGGCTCTTGTTGTCGTAGGGAAGGCCAAGGCCCGCCGCGACTCTGGAGGCGAGCAGATGCGTATGGTCGTAGCCGCGCTGTGCGATGCGCCGCGGGTGACTCGGCACAGGCATCACCAGGGTGGCGGCGAAGATATCGCGCTTCATGGCTTCGACGATAAGGCTGCTTAGAATGGCGGCGAGAGGTGGACGATTGTCGTATTTGTAGGCGTGAATAGTCGTGCGCAGGACGCCATCGTGGACCCCCACCGCTATCAGACCATCGAGAGCCACATCCGCGCCGCGACATGTCTCGCAGAGCGTTTCGGTAGGCAAGGCGAGGTGGCACCGCGGACACCAGGGCCGGGTCAAGGGGATGATCTTCCGGCGGCACGTCGCGCAGAACCACTCGCCGGCGGCATTGCAGACGACGCAGCGAGGCGGGAAAAGAATGTCCAGGACCGTCTTGTAGGTCGAGCCACTCGTAGCTAGCAGGCGTTCCAGCACAGTTTACCATCTCCAGCGAGGGCTTGCCCGTACTATAGCGTTACCCGCTTGCGAAGGCAAGCGCAGTCAGAGGCGTGACAAGGCAGCCCTGGGCGCGTTATAAACAGTGTGAATGATATTGGCCCCGTTCGGAGGATGCATGCGTCGTTACGCCAATTCCCGGCTCCTTGTTGCCATTGCCTTGCTCCTGGTGTGCCTGTCCGTTGGCCCTTCGCCGACGTTCGCGGATAAGCCTGCGGCCGGCGGGCCGCTCGTGACTTGGAACTGCTTCTACATAACGTGCCGCACGCTACACGCGGCAACTCTGACGGCAACGGATGGCTGGTCTGTCGGCGACAGCGGGACAATCCTGCGCTGGCGCAACGGAGCATGGTCGGCCTCGCATGGCCCGACCGCACTCGATCTATATGGCGTGTCCTTTCTACGGCCCGATTCAGGCTGGGCCGTTGGCGGTCACGGTGGGGACAGGGTCGCCTTGCACTGGGATGGGGTGAACTGGACGTCCATACCCTTCTGGCCGACCGGCGAGTTCCCGCCCGGCGGTCCCAACGCCCCGCGCGCCGTGTCAGCATGGACGGACACGAATGCCTGGATGGTCGGCGAGCGCGGTGTTCTCTTCTATCTACTGGACGGCAAGTGGCTGTGGGACGGCCGCGTGGTGGATGACGATCTCAACGCGGTGGAAATGGTTGGGCCAGACGAAGCCTGGGCTGTGGGCGGGCGAAACGATGGCGGCCATGTAACAGCCAGCGCTGCCGCGCATATGCTCAACGGAAATTGGCTACCGGCAGAGATGCCTACAACGCGCGGCGGTTACCAGGTGAACCTGCTAGGCATGGATTTCGTTGACCGGACAGAGGGGTGGGCGGTCGGCGAGTACTATGACATCGCGGTACAGGAGCTGCGCGGAGCCATCCTGCACTATCAAGCGGGTACGTGGCATGTCGAGGGCGAGGATATCGCGGCGTCGCTCTATGGCGTCAAGATGGCGTCACGCGACGAGGGGTGGGTAGTGGGCTGGCGCTACGGCGCGGGCGGACCGTTGGCCGTTTATCTACAGTACAAGAATGGAACATGGGTATCCGTCGCCGGTCCGCCATCATTCGCTCCGCTCTCAGTCGCGCTCACTAGCGGAAGCTCAGGCTGGGCCGTCGGCTTCAGCGGCGCCTTGCTTGAGTTGGCAAACGGCGCCTGGGTTCCCCGAACGATACTATCCACCGACAACCTGAACAGCGTGGCGTTCAGCGGCACAGGCGGGTGGGCGGTCGGCTACAATGGCACAATCGAGCGATACCAGGGAGGGAACTGGGCGCTTGCGGCTAGCCCGACACGCAATATCCTGAACGCAGTTGCTCTCGCCGGCGACAAAGGCTGGGCGGTCGGCAACAGCGGAGTCATTCTCCAGCTAACCGACGGGGAGTGGAGCGCGGTGTCGAGTCCCACGCCGTTCTCCCTGCGAGGCCTCGCGCTGACGTCGGCGGCGGACGGCTGGGCGGTCGGCAACAACGGAACGATGCTGCAGCTACAGAGTGGCGCATGGACCGTGGCTCCGTCGGTCGCCGAGGCGCCGCTGAATGCGGTCGCCCTTGCCGGAAGCTCTGGTTGGGCGGTCGGCGAGGTTGACGCAGCCACAGGGCGAGCCGCGATTCTACACCTCGACAATGGCACATGGACACAGGCCGCAAGCCCGTCGTCCCAGGCGCTCAACGCGGTGGCCACGGACGGTCAGACGGGATGGGCCGTTGGGAATCATGGCGTCATCCTACGCTACTCGTCGGGCGCGTGGCAGGATTTCCCCAGCCCGACGACGGAGATTCTCTTCGGTGTTCTCATGACGTCTACGGACACGGCTCTTGCTGTCGGCTCGAACGGCACCTTGCTGGAGTACAGTGGCGGCGGCTGGTACAGCCTGCCGCCGGTGGGCTGGCAGCTACTGCGCGGCGTCACGCGGGATACAACGGGTGGTTTCTGGGCCGTGGGAGGGTATGGCGCGATTCTGCGCGGCTTCGGCATAACGCCGCGCGCCTACTTCCCGCTGCTGGCCCGTGCCTACGGCGAGGTCGGCCGAACTCCTTGACATTTCCTACTAAATATGGTACGCTCCTCCAAGGCCCGTACTGTATGTAGAGTTGGAGGTGTCGTGCCACGAGCCCAGCAGCTTCCCTTGTTCCCCCCGCCGGGACGCTCCCAGACGCCTGCGGCGCCCCTGGTGTTGATGCCGACGCTCGGACAGGATGCTACGCTGGGAGCCGCCATCGGGGCTTTCCAGGCTCACATGGTCGGGCAGGGGTTCAGTGGGCACACCGTTCGGTCGTTTCAGAGTGATCTGCATCTGCTCACCCAGTTCATCGGGCCGAACATCCCGGTGCGGCGGCTGCACACGCGGCGGCTTGAGGAATTCCTGCATTGGCTCGTCAACGAGCGCGGCGTCCCGTGCAACGCCAAGTCATATGCGCGGCGCGTGACGACGCTCAAGGTGTTCTTCAAGTGGCTGTTCGACACTGAGGTGCTCAAGGACGATCCCGCAGCGTCGATTGTTCACGTCGCGCCGCCCTCGCGCCTCCCGGACGTTCTCTACGATGACCAGGTAGAGAGTCTTGTAGCTGAGGCGCTGGCGATGTACACTCGAACGGATGGCCGCGACACCCGCCCGCATCTGCTCTTGCAGCTTCTTCTGAGTACGGCCATCAAGAAGAGTGAGTGCATGGCGGTTGCTCTCGAACACATCGATCTCCAGGCGGGCGACGGCCCTACCCTGTACATTCGCTACGCCAATCCGCGCTACCGCCACAAGGAGCGCAAGCTGCGCCTGTCGGCCGAATTTGTCGAGGCGCTCGGGGCGTACAGAGAACAGTATAACCCGCAGGTGCGCCTCTTCGAGTGTACGCCGCGCAATCTGGAGTATGTGCTGACCGATCTTGGCCAGCGCGCCGGCGCGCCAGAGGTTTCCTTCGAGATTCTGCGCATGACGGCGGCGGTACGGGACTATCGGGCGGGAATGGCGCCCGACGTGTTGCGGCAAAAGCTCGGTCTCTCCACGATTACCTGGGCCGACACAGGCGACAAGATACGCCGCCTCGCCCAGCCTCCACTCTAGCCCACAAAGGATACATTATGACGGACACTCTCACGCGCGAGGCCGCGCTCTCTCTGCATGCGAACGCGCTCGTTGTTGACGGCCACTGTGACACACTTGGCCGCGTTGTGGACGAGAAGATGGCGCTTGGCGAGCGGCAGACCACCGGCCATCTCGACCTGCCGCGCTTGCGTGAAGGCGGCGTCAACGCCCAGGTCTTCGCCTGTTTCACCGGCGGCGCCCGCGGCCGGAACACGTGGGACCGCTTTTTGCGCATGACCGATGCTCTGCATCAGGCGCTGCGGGCGTACCCGGAGCAGCTGCTTCTGGCCGAGCGCGCCGCCGATGTCGTCCGCGCCCATGCTGACGGCCGTCTGGCCGCGGTCCTGAGCATGGAGGGGGCCGAGCCGCTTGGGAGCGACCTCATGCGGCTGCGTATCGCCTACGCGCTTGGCCTGCGCAACCTGGGATTTGTCTGGGGCGGTCGGAACCGCGCCGGCTGCGGCGTCTCAGAGCCGGGCGACGACGGCAAGGGGCTGAGTGCGTTTGGTAAGCGTCTGGTCGGCGCGTGCAACGAGCTAGGCATTCTTATCGACGTGTCTCACCTCAATGAGCCGGGCTTCTGGGACGTGCTGGAAACGAGCCGCCAGCCCGTCTGGGCATCCCACTCGAACGCTCGGGCCTTGCTGGACGTGCCGCGCAACCTATGGGATGACCAGATCAAGGCGCTGGCCGGCGCGGGCGGGCTGGTCGCCGTCGTGTTTACATTCCTGCGGCCGAGGGACGAAGACGGCCGCCTGGAGGACGTTCTGGATCACATTGACTACATCGCCGGGCTTGTGGGGCCATCCGCCGTCGCTATCGGCTCCGACTTTGACGGCATCCCGATTCCCCCAGTGGGTCTGGAGGATGTGACGCGCTTCCCCGCGCTTACAGAAGGGCTATTGGCGCGCGGTTACGGCGAGACTGATGTACGGGGTATCCTGGGCGAGAACTGGCTGCGGTTGTTCCGCCAGGTAGTGGGCTAGAGACCTACGGCAAACGGGCGGCCAGGCACGAAAAAGCCTCCTGGAGCGCGGCAGCTCCAGGAGGCTGACATAACTGGGCGAGACGTTTACCACACAGCCATGGTGCTGAATGCCTCACCATACTTCGCGCCGATGGACTGGCCGACTTCGCCCCCCCACTTTTCCAGCCACTCCATGGGGCCTTTAGGGTCCGGGAACTGGGAGACGTGCTTCAGCGTCGCGCGCAGCTTGCGCTCCCAGTAGGGAGTCACGTCAACGACCACGTCCTGGCTCACGCTGCCGCCAAATAGATACACCCGCTTCAAGTCGGCCACCTTGAGGCCTTCGAAAAGGTGCTCAGGGTGGTACAGCGGCATCTTGGACGGCATGTAGGCGTCAATCGCCGCGCGGCCGGCCGCCGTATGGTCAGGGTGGGCCTGGCCTACCCACGAAGGGTCAAAGGCAAACAGCGTGTCCGGCTGGTAGTGGCGGTAGAGGCGCGCGACCTCGCTGCGCAGCGCCAAGTCCGCGACCAACTCACCGTCGGGACGGTCCAGAAACACGACGTCATGTACGCCCAACTCAGCGGCTGCCTCGCGCGCCTCCGCCTGTCGAATCGCAGCGAGCTTGGCGCGGGTCAGATCGGGTGGAACCTCGCCGCTGGTGCCGATGTCGCCGTTGGTCAAGAGGGCCTCGACAACGAAAACCCCTCGCTCGGTCAGCATGGCGACCGTGCCGCCCATGATTGTCTCCATGTCGTCGGGGTGAGCGACAACGACGATCGCGCGTTTGACGTCTTCGAACATGTGGCGTTCCTCTCGCGGGGATGATGGCGCATCGGGAGGATCGTCCGACCCTCCCGATGCTGCACCGTTGTCAGTGTTAGTCGTCGGCGACCACGCCGATGATGGGATAGCGGAAGTCACGCCCGGCGAGGGCCTGAACTGCGCCGAAGATACTATACAGGAACAGCGCAATCACGCCAAACCCCGTCGCGCAGGCTAGGGGGAAGAACAGCAAGCCGATAATCGTCCAGAACGTGAGCTTTCCCAGGCCGACGAAAATCATCGTCGCTACGATCAGCGCGAGCACCCCGAACTGCAGGAACAGCGCCTGCAGCGCCTGTCCGGCGACCCACCTTTGTCGGCTGCGATACAGGAGCCAGATACCACCGGCGACGGCAATGCCGAGGAATGCGGTGAACAGGTTCAGCCAGACGCTGGCGTGGGCTATGGCGGCGATGATGCGGTCGCCCTGAGTCAGGGGCCGCGAGAAATGCTGATCCGAGGACGGGGCCGGCAGGGGCATTGGCTCCTGGCTTGGTCCGCTAATATACTCGATGTTTGGGCTCTCCATGATCCGTCTCGATCCTTTCCAGTTCTCTCGTGTCGTTAACCTCTCTCACCCCTTTCTACGCAGCGTCGCTGAAGAAAGTTGCATGACACGGCACGAGTGCCAGGGGCAGGGAGAGCATCGAGAAGCGCCTGGCAGATAGATTGCGAGATTTGTTGCGTGTATGGCATCGAACTATAATCAAGCGTGTTTGCCCGCGTCTTAAGGATAATTGTTTATGGTCGACTCTCCCGTGCCTCATGCTGAGCGCCGCTACTTTCCGGAAACTGGTTGTACGGTCGAAGGCGCATTCCTGGAGTTCCTTCAGCAGTATGGGATCGAATTCTGTGGACTGCCGCTGACGGATAGCTTCCTCGATGCTGGCACGCCCACCCAGTACTTCCAGCGTCTTGCTCTAGAGGAGCCGTCGCCGGGTCAGCTTCGGCTGAAAGCCATTGGCGCAGAGGTTATCCACCTGCGGGCGCAGCTGCGACAGGAGAAGCCGTCGCCGCTCCCGCAGCCGTCTGGAATCGTGCTGGGCATACCGCCCTTTGAGCTTATCAATCAGGTCGGAAGCCTACCGCGGCACGCGACCTTGCGCTACGCATCGCGCCCTCTCGACTACATTCGGCAACTGGTGATTCACCACACTGGAGCGCCTGAGAGCGTCGGAGCAGAACAGATTGCCGGCTATCATGTCACTAGCCTTGGCTGGCCGGCCATCGGCTACCACTTCATTATCGACCAGAAAGGCAGTGTGGCCCAGACCAACGCCCTGGCGACCATTTCGCACCACGCCCGCCAGTACAACGGCTCCGGCGTCGGCATTGCCCTTGTCGGCAATTTCGAGCATAGCGCGCCACCCACTGAACAGATCGACGGCGCCGCGGTCCTGTGCGCCTGGCTCCTGCGCGAGCTATCACTGCCGATAGAGTCGATCAAGGGGCACCAGGAGCTTGTCGGCGTCACCTGTCCCGGCGATCAGTGGCTCGAGGGCGCGCGCTGGAAGTTCGCGTTGATGGACCGCGTGGAACAACTACTGGCCGGCGCTCCTATCCCGATCCATGGAACCGCGAACGGGCAGGCGGCCACGACCGCCGCTCTGGCGACCATCGCTGAAGGCGCCACTGCAGACGTGGCGTCCGACGCGGCCGAGCCGGATGAGGCTGGCCTGGTATCGGCCGGACCGTCGTCATCTGGCGAGACAGTCACGTCGCAGCAAGAAGCGGCGGAAGGGAGCGTGGCAGGCGACTCTCAGGCTTCGGGCGCCGCCGACGTCTCGCCGGTAGTTCCATCCCCGCAGGCTGCTGCTCAAAATCCCCCGCAGCATGAAACCGCCCCGGAAGTTGCAAACCCGGCGACGTCCACTGACAATCGGCCGGGCGAGCCACCGACGCCTTCCGGCGCGCACGAGACCTCCCACGGCGCTGAGAGCAGCGAGCCTAGCAGCGGCGGTTAACAGCATGGAAGAATACCGCGTTCGGCTGCCGGTATTCGATGGCCCGCTGGACCTACTTCTTCACCTGGTCGAGGAAAGAAACGTCGATATTACGGTCATCGCGTTGGCCGAAGTCACCGATGGCTTCTTGCTCTACGTGCGCGAGATGGAAAGTCCCGACCCGCGCGTATTGGCCGAATTCCTGTCGGTCGCGGCCAAGCTAGTGCTGATCAAGTCGCGCTCACTCCTGCCCAAGCCCCCGGCCGCGGCGGCCGACGATGACGAAGAGGAGGACGTGGGGGAGGCGCTGGCGAGGCAGCTTCGGGAATATCAGCAGTTCAAGCGAGCGGCGGCTTCGCTCCAGACTCGCGAGACAAGTGGGCTGCGGGTTTTTGCGCGTGAAGCGGCTCCGCCGGCGCGTGAGGCGGGGACGGGACTGGAAGGCGTCAGCATGGGCGATCTGACGGCGGCTTTCCGCCGCGTTCTGGCCCGGATGCCGACGGCGCCACCCGACGGTATCGCCGTGACACCTCATGCGATCACGATTGAGGCGAAGATGGTGCAGCTGCGCGAGCGGCTGAGCCGGGGACCGTTGGGGTTCCACGCCTGGCTGATGGAGGCGCGGAGCCGGACCGAGGTGATCGCCGCGTTCCTCGCTCTGTTGGAGCTCATTAAGCAGCGCGCCGTGTTCGCGCGGCAACCCGCCCCCTTCGAGGATATCTGGCTGGAGGATGCGCTGGAGCCGCCGCCAGCCCGTGAAGCCGAAGGGGACGATGGCTAGAGTCGAAGCGCGGCTGTCGCCCTGAGATCTTCATGCCTACGACGGCACGCGCTAGCACGATAAAACGGCAATCCTGTCATTGCGAGCGAAGCGAAGCAATCTCTCGCTCTTGTCAGAGGCAGTCTGTACCGCTACAGCGTTGCTGTCAGCCACTGAGAGATTGCTTCGTCGCGCTGACCCGGTCCTCGCAATGACGACTTAAGAGTTCTTGTTCAGGGATTGGGCTACTGAGAGGCGTCCGGTCCGCGAGGGCTGCTTCAAGGGTGTCGAGATCGACTGGCACGACTCGACAGCCGTAGACCTCCGCGAAGTGCGTCGCGATGCGGTGGCGGACCTCATCGGAGGACGGACGCCACCCCAGCGCGCCGGCAAGCGTAGCGACATCTTTGCCCACCAGCCCGCACGGCACGATTCCTCTCCAATGCTCCATGTCCGGATCGATGTTCATGGCGAAGCCGTGATACATGACCCAGCGTTCGTTCTTGACCCCCACGGCGCAGATTTTGCCGCCGTTGATCCAGACGCCGGGGTACTTCGGGTCGAACTCGCCTGATATGCCGTAGTCGGCCAGGGTGCGAATGATAACATCACCCATGGCGCCGATGTACCATCGGATGTCCTTGCGGAAGTGGCCCAGGTCGAGGATAGGGTAGCCGACGATCTGGCCCGGACCGTGGTATGTGACCTCGCCGCCGCGCTCTATGCGCACGACCTCGATGCCTTGCGCCTCCAACGCCTTACGGTCAGCCAGAATGAAACTCTCGTCGGAGTGTCGGCCCAATGTGTAGACGGGTTCGTGCTCCAACAGCAGCAAGACATCGCACCGCCAGCCGTCCTTCTTAGCCGCCACGATGCGATGCTGAAGCTCGAGCACGGGCCGGTAAGGCTCGACACCCAGGTTCAGCAGCCAGACGGTCTTATCGTTCCCTTCCGACACCGTTCGCTCCTATCCCTCTTGCGGGAGCGCCGCAAGATGCGCGCCGATGAAACCGGGCGCGCCGTTGATGAAAGCCTTACCCGGCATGGGGCGCTTACCCGCCGGCTGAACTTCGTCCAGCCGCAACGCGCCATCGCCCGTCACGACGGCGACGCCACCCGACACGGCGACCACATCGCCTGGCGCGCCGCCTGCCTCCACAGCGGAGGCGCGAAGCACCTTGAGGGGCGCCCCGTTCCACAGCGTGTACGCGGTCGGCCAGGGCTGGTAGGCGCGGACGGCGCGCTCGATTTCGACGGCGGGACGCTGCCAATCGATGGCGCCGTCCTCCTTCTTGATCAGCCGCGTGTAGGTGACGCCGTCGGCGGGCTGCGGCTGCGGCCGAATCTCGCCGGCGACCCATTGGGGCAGGGTCTCGCCCAGCAACGCAGCGCCCCGTTGAGCCAGGCGTTCGCTCAAGCTGCCCGTCGTGTCGTCGGGGTGGATCGTTTCCTCCACCTGGGTCAGGATATCGCCGGTGTCCATCGCTTCGTCCATGAGCATGATCGTGACACCAGTAACGCTGTCGCCGGCGAGCAGAGCGAACGTGATTGGCGCCGCGCCGCGCCAGCGCGGCAGAAGCGACGCGTGGACGTTGATGTTGCCGAGTCGGGGAATGGCGAGAACGCTCGGGGGCAGAATCAGGCCGTAGGCGGCGACGACGATGAGATCAGGCGCAAATGCGCGGAGCTGCTCGACCGCCGATGGATCCTTGCGGAGGCTGCGCGGCTGGAGGATCGGGATGCCCGCTGCGCTGGCCACCGACTTGACCGGCGACTCAATGACGGCCCGACCACGGCCGGACGGCCGGTCGGGCTGGGTCAGCACAACCGCAACCTCGACGTCTGTCATCGCCAGCAGCTGTCGCAGCGTTGGCACGGCGAAATCTGGTGTTCCCATGAAAGCTACGCGCAGCATCGTTCCCTCCTGGAACAATGATACATCTATCTTTGGACTGAGTGGTCCGAATCGCGTATAATCGACGCCGTGACAGGAGGCAGTAGGTTGAAACGCAAACAGTGGCGCATCGCCGATCCGGCGCCCGACAACTTCATCGCCGCCTTTCCCGATCTCCCCCGGCCGGTCGCGCAGACTCTCTACAACCGGGGCTATCGGGATCCCGTGGCGGCACGGGCGTTTCTCAACGGCGCCGAGCCTGATCAGAACCCGTTCAACCTGCGGGGTATGCAGGAAGCTGTACGCCGTCTGCGCGACGCGATTCGCAAGGGCGAACCTATCGTCGTGTACGGCGACTACGATGTCGACGGCGTCACCGCGACCGCTCTCCTGGTTCACATGCTGCACTCCCTCGGCGCGACCGTGCGGCCCTATATTCCGGACCGCTTCGAGGAAGGCTACGGGGTCAACGCCCTGGCGCTCGAAAAGCTGGCCGAGAGCGGCGCTCGGGTCGTGGTCACGGTGGACTGCGGGATTCGCTCCCACGCCGAGACGGCTCTCGGGCGCAAGCTGGGCCTCGACATCATCGTAACCGACCACCACGAGCCCGCCGAGCCGATGCCCGGCGCAGCCGTCGCCATCATCTGCCCTCGGCAGCCGCGCTGCAACTACCCAACCAAGAGTCTAGCCGGGGTCGGGCTGGCGTACAAGCTGGCGCAAGCCCTGTACCTCGTCGATCAGAGCACGCCAACCGGCAAGCGGCGCGGGGCAGTGACGCCCGATGACTTGCTCGACCTGGTCGTCCTCGGCACCGTGGCGGACATGGCTCCCCTCGTGCTGGAAAATCGCAGCCTGGTGCGGCGCGGTATGCATGCCCTGAACACCACGAAGCGGCCCGGCCTGAAGGCGTTGTTCCGCGCGGCGCGGATCGAATTGGGGCGCATCACTGTGGACCAGCTCAGCTACCTCGTCGCCCCCCGCCTCAACGCGGCCGGCCGACTCGAGCACGCCATGACAAGCTACAGCTTGCTCATGACGCCCCAGCCCGATCGGGCAGACGCGCTGGCAGCCAAACTCGAGGACCAGAACCGCCGCCGCCAGACGCTGACCGACGAAGCCCTGGCTGCGGCGCGGCCGTTCGCATTAGGGCAGCTGGCCGATAGCCGCCTCATCTTCGTGGCCGACGGAAGCTACAAGTCCGGGGTTGTCGGCCTGGTCGCCAACCGCCTCATGGAGGAATTCTACCGGCCGGCCGTCGTGGTCGAGATGGGGCAAGAGGAGAGCCGCGGGTCCGGCCGCAGCATACCTGAGGTCAATATCGTAGAGGTGCTTGATAAGTGCAAAGACTTGCTGGTGCGGCACGGCGGGCACAGGGCGGCAGCGGGCTTCACAGTGCGCAACGACCGCCTGCCCCAGCTTGAAATGCGCCTGCGCGAGCTTGTCGACGCGATGTTGCCGTCTGTCCCGACGCCCACCCTGGGAATCGATGCCGTGCTGCCGCTCGCCGATGTCACTGAACCTGTCTGGACGGCGTTCGAGCGCCTGGCGCCGTTTGGGCAGCAAAACAGCTCGCCTCTCCTGGCGACTCTCGGCGCCACGGTGTGCGACGCGCGCCTGGTGGGTATGAATCATCTGAAACTCATTGTCGCAGATCAGTCGGGCAACACGCGGGAGGCCATCGCGTTTCGCCGCGGCGACTGGCTGCCGGATTTGCCTCCCGTCATCGATATCGCCTACCAGCTCGAGCTCAATCGATGGAACGGAACAGTGCAGGCGCAAATGAATGTCAAAGATATTCGGCCGACCGGAGACACCGATTCTCTCCTGCTCGACGCGTAAGGCTGGCTATTCAGCCGAGGAACAAGGCCTGTGGCAACGGCCGACAAAGGGCACAGCATTATGACCAACTCGTTTGACTTGGCGCGGGCTAGGGGATTTGTCCTGGATATGGACGGCGTGCTCTACCACGGCAACGTGGCAATTCCAGGTGCGCGAGAGTTCCTCGAAGACCTGAATGCCGCAGCCATCCCCTGGCGGCTGCTGACGAACAATGCCTCAGCGACACCGGAGCAGTATGTCGCCAAGCTTGCAGACATGGACATTCGCGCGGAGCCGGAGCAGATCATGACGAGCTCTCTGGCGACGGCGGCCTACGTCAAGCATCTCGCCCCCAATGGCGCCCGGGTCTACGTCGTCGGTGGCGACGGTATCCAGGAGGCCATTCGCCGCCAGGGCTTCGAGGTCGTCACTCGTCCTCCGGCCGATTTTGTCGTCGTCGGAATCGATTGGGGCGTGACGTACGACAAGCTCAAGTGGGCCGCGCTCTGCATTCGTGGCGGCGCGCAGTTCATCGGGACGAACGCCGACAAGACTTTTCCCCACTCCGATGGCATTATTCCCGGCAACGGCGCGCAGCTCGCCTTCCTCCAGGCGGCGACCGACGTCGCGCCGACGATTATCGGCAAACCGCAGCCCGAGATCTTTCGCTCGACTGTGTGGGCGATGGGGACACCCATTGAGCAGACGCCGATGATCGGCGACCGCCTGGACACAGACATCGAGGGCGCCGCTGCGGCGGGCATGCCCACGATTATGGTGCTGACGGGGGTACACACGCGGGACGATGCGGCAAAGGCAGCCGCCCGGCCCACGCTTATCGTGGAAGACATCGCGGCGCTCGATTTGGCCTGGCGCGCGGCCCACGCTGTCGGCTGAGTGTTGGATAAGAGTTGGCTGGCGGGGTTGTTGCGAGGTACGATTCTCGCTATAGTTACATCAAGATAAGTGTAGACAGAATGATTCGTGGCTGATTTGAGCCGGGTCCGAGGCGTCTCTCTAGGAGGTCTACTATGTTTCTTCCCATGGGGTTCTATGGTAACCCTATGTATATTGTGGTCTTCGTGGTGGGTCTGGTGCTCAGCATTGGTGCGCAGGCCCTTGTTCAGGGCGCTTACGCCAAGTGGCGCAAGGTGCCTAACTCGCGCGGCGTGACCGGCGCTCAGGCGGCGCGCTATCTCCTCGACTCGAACGGCTTGCAGAACGTGCGCATCGAGCCGACTCAGGGTGGCACGCTCAGCGACCACTACGATCCCAAGGACAAGGTGCTGCGCCTTTCGCCTGATATTTACAGTACCGCTTCGATTGCGGCGGTGGCGGTGGCGGCGCACGAGAGCGGTCACGCGCTCCAGGACCAGGCGGGCTACGGTCCCCTGCGCCTGCGATCTGCCATCGTGCCGGTGGCCGGTCTTGGCTCGCAGCTTGGCCTCTGGATCATGATTGCTGGCCTGTTCATGGGGTTCCAGCCGATCGCAATCCTGGGGCTGGTGCTGTTCGCCCTCACCTTCGTCTTCACGGTTGTCACGCTGCCTGTGGAGTTCAACGCGAGCACGCGAGCGCTGGGGCAGATCGAGAAGACGTCACTTCTCACGGCGCAGGAGATGGACGGAGCGCGGTCGATGCTGCGCGCCGCGGCGCTGACCTACGTGGCGGCGGCGGCGGCCTCCCTCCTGCAGGTGCTCTACTGGGGCTCCATGATCCTGGGCGGCGGACGGCGACGCGGTTAGTCAGACGTTGACGCAAAAGATGCGCGCTGCCGCTTTAGCGGCGGCGCGCTTGATTCTGAGGCTATGATTGGGAAGTACATGAAAGCTGAACGCAAATCGCTGCTCGACCTGACGTACACAGAGCTGGAGGAGTTTGTCACCGCGCAGGGCGAGCCCCGCTTTCGGGCGCGGCAGCTCTGGGACTGGATCTATCGCCAGCTCGCTCTCGACTTCGACGCCATGACCAATCTCCCTAAGGGCTTCCGCCAGCGTCTGTCGGAGACGGCGACGCTGGGGCTGCTCGAGCCTGTAGCAGAGACGTGGTCGGCGGATGGCATGGCGCAGAAGTTCCTGTTCCGCCTGGGTGACGGGCAGCTTGTCGAGAGCGTGCTCATGCACTACGAGGACGAGGCGGCGCGTGTCGGCGACGAGGACGATCCGAGCGAAGCAGAGGCGGTCGGGCGCGAGCGCCACACTGTGTGCATCTCGTCCCAGGTCGGCTGCGCAATGGGCTGTGTCTTCTGCGCGACCGGGCAGATGGGGCTGGTGCGCAATATGACGCCGGGCGAAATCGTCGCGCAGGTCCTATGGGCGGAGCGCGCGCTGCGCCTGGGCGGCAAGCGCGTGACGAACGTCGTTTACATGGGCATGGGGGAGCCGCTGGCGAACTTCGAGAACGTCTGGCAGTCCGTAGAGACGCTGCACGACCCGCAGGGGTACAACCTCGGTGCGCGGCGGATGACTATCTCGACGGTGGGGCTCGTCCCTGGGATGCGCAAGCTGGCCCAGAAAACCCTGCCGGTGAACCTGGCCCTGTCAGTTCACGGCGCGACCGATCCGGTGCGCAACGCCATTGTGCCGATCAACCAGCGCTTCAAGCTGACCGAGGTCATCGAGGCTGCCCGAGATTACATTGCCAAGACGGGACGCCGATTGACGGTGGAGTGGGTGCTGATTCAAAACGTGAATGACACACCGGAGCAGGCCGAAGCACTGGCCGACCTGCTCGCCGGCATGCTCGTCCACGTCAACCTGATTCCTCTCAACCCGACGGCCGGCTACGACGGCGAGACCCCGACGCCGGCGCGCTCCCTGCGCTTCCGCGACATACTGGCGACGCGCGGCATCCCGACGACCCTGCGCATGCGCCGAGGCATCGATGTGCAGGCCGGTTGTGGGCAGCTTCGTACCAGGGTCGTCAACGCCCGGGCGACGAGCATCAACCCGGCGCTGATCGGATAGTGTCATACCGAGCGCAAACGAAGCCTCCCGGGACAGTCCGGGGCCCTTCGCTGCGCTGCTTAGAACACACCACTGTCATTGCGAGGAGCGCATCTTGGGGGTGTGGGGGGCGAAGCTCCCCACTGACGAAGCAATCCCGCGGTGGATGACAGCAACGCCGTAGCGGTGCAAATCGACTTTGACAAGGACGGGGGATTGCTTCGCTCCGCTCGCAATGACGGCTTAGTTGTGTTTTTGTCTAGGCGTATGCCGCCACCCGGCAGTTAGGTCTCAGAGCGACAGACTGTAAGCGAACTGAGTTAGGACGGCGGGTGACGCGAATCACCCGCCGTTGTTCATTTGGAGAAAGAGACTGTGAAAGCGCGTGTCGTCGGTCAGCTCCGGATGGAACGAGGTTGCCAGCAGATTCTCCTGGCGGGCAGCGACAATCGTGCCGTCCTCGAGTCGCGCCAGGACATCCACGCCCGGACCGACGGTCTCGATCAGCGGGGCGCGGATGAAGATGGCGCGGAACGGCTCATCACCGAGCGCCGGCACATCCAAGTCTGCCTCGAAGCTATCCACCTGGCGGCCAAACGCGTTGCGCTGCACCTGGACGTCCATCAACTCGAGCAGCGGCTGATCGCGGTGAACGTCCTTCGCCAGCAGAATCATGCCGGCGCACGTTCCCCAGATCGGCGCTCCCTTGCGCGCCATCTCGCGGATCGGGTCGAGCAGGTCGTACTTCACCGCGAGCTTTCCCACCGTCGTGCTCTCGCCGCCCGGCATGATAAGCCCGTCTAGCCCGTCTAGCTGCGAGGCGCGGCGTACTTCGACGGCCTCGACCCCCAGGCGATTGAGAAAGGCGACATGCTCACGGAAAGCGCCTTGGAGGGCGAGCACACCGACACGCTGCATCGCTACCACCCTCGCGTCGCCAGGAGTTGCTGGTCGGGAATGGACTGAACATGAATCCCCACCATGGCTTCGCCGAGCCCGCGGGAGACCTCTGCGATGACAGCGGGGTCGTTGTAGTGAGTTGTCGCCTCGACGATGGCGCGCGCGCGGCGATAAGGATCGCCGGACTTGAAGATACCGCTGCCCACGAACACGCCGTCCACGCCGATCTGCATCAACAGGGCGGCGTCGGCGGGCGTGGCGATGCCACCGGCCGCAAAGTTGACGACGGGCAGCTTGCCGGTCTCGTGAACTTCCTTGACCAGCTCATACGGCGCGCCCATCTCCTTGGCGATGCGCATCAGCTCCTCGGGCCGGGCAGCCTGGAGGCGGCGGATGTCGCCCAGCACGGTTCGCGCGTGGCGCACCGCTTCGACCACGTCGCCCGTGCCGGCTTCGCCCTTCGTGCGGATCATGGCCGCGCCTTCGCCGATGCGCCGCAGAGCCTCGCCCAGGTTGCGGCAGCCGCACACGAACGGCACCTTGAAACCTGACTTGTCGACGTGATTGTCCTCATCTGCCGGGGTCAGAACCTCGGATTCGTCGATGTAGTCAATGCCGAGGGCCTCAAGCACCTGCGCCTCGACGAAGTGACCGATGCGGCACTTTGCCATCACGGGAATAGTGACGGCCTCCTGGATCTCCTTGATCTTGTCTGGGTCGGCCATGCGAGCCACGCCACCCTGCGCTCGAATATCAGCCGGCACGCGCTCCAGCGCCATGACGGCGCACGCGCCCGCTTCCTCGGCGATGCGAGCCTGGTCGGCCGTGGTCACGTCCATGATAACGCCACCCTTGAGCATCTGCGCCAGACCAGCCTTCAGCCGGAATGTTCCCGTCTCTCTCTCTGCCATGATCGGTGTCCTCCTGAGTCTCGTATCCCGTCGAGCGATCGGTCTTTAGCAACAATAAATCATAAACCGGAATAGCCGTGGCGCCAATTTCGGCGCCTGCCTGTCCCCGCCCACCTTACACCTCACCCTCCCACTCGCGAAAAAAGCGGGCGAGAAATGCCTCCATGAAGGCGTGGCGTTCATCGGCCATCTGCCGCGCTGTGTCCGTGTTCATCAGGTCGCGCAGGAGCAAGAGCTTTTCGTAGAAGTGGTTGACCGTCGTGCCGAGGTGCGCGCGATATTCTTGCGCCGACATCCCGACTCGCGGCGGCACCGTCGGATCGTGCATCGGCGTTCCCTTCCACCCACCATACGCGAATGTGCGGGCAACCCCGATGGCGCCGATCGCGTCCAGACGGTCGGCGTCCTGGACGATTTGCCCCTCTAGCGTCGCCATGCGCGGCTGGTCCGCCGACTTGAAGGAAAGGGTGTCGATGATACCGACGACCTGAGCAATCGTATCGGCGTCAACGCCCTGGGACGCGAGCCAGTCGGTAGCCAGCCGTCCGCTGGCGTGCTCATCACCGCTGAACTTCCAGTCGGCGATATCATGCAGAAGCGCAGCCAGCTGAATGACGAATCGGCTGCCACCCTCTTGCTCGGCCAGGTGGCGCGCCAGGGCCGTCACGCGGTAAGTGTGCCACCAGTCGTGCCCCGTCGAGTCGGAGGACAGACGCGCGCGTACCCACTCGCCGGTTGCGGCGGTGACCGCGTCATCGTGCATCATGAAGCCTCATTCCTGTGGATGATTATGGCTGGATGTTGATTGGGCCGATGGACAGGGAATTGGTGTCAGCGCCGTCGACGGGCAAGCGTTCGCCGGTGCGCCAGTCGTACCAGCCGATCTCTACACGCGCCGGACCCCGCGCCGCGTCCTTGGCAATCGGCACGTCCACGCGCTGGATGATCGTCTCGCCGGGCTTCCACTCCGTCGTAGCCAGGCTGCCGTTCAAGGGGGGACCATCAGACTGCCCGATCGTGCGGCCCGTGCCGTCGATGACGTGGACGAACAGGTTGAGGTCCGTCTCGGTGGGCGCGAGCGCTTCCCAGACAAGCGTGACCGTGGCCGTCTTGCCGGGCGCCACGTTGGCAGGGTCGAGCCGACTATTGGTGAGACGCATGTTGTCCGCGAAGGCGTGGGATGCGGCGGACGGCGCGGCGATGGCAGGACGCTGATCCTGCGGCAGCCGATAGACGATGAGGGACAGCTCGCCACGGCTGTTATTGAGATCCGTGCGGGTCATCGCCGGCCAGCGCTTGCCGAAGGCGTCGGCCTCCTTTGCGTCGGCCGGGTCGAATAGATACTGAGCGTCGCCGGATGGCGGCAGGACGAGGCCATAATGCGAATCGAACACATCTGGCTCGTTTTGCACGTTGTTGAAGCGAATGACCGACTGATTTCCGAGTGTAGGCGACATAAAGTTCGTGGCGCCGGGGGCAACCGCCGCGATCTGCCGCGCGCGCTCCATGGACGGGCCAAAGAAGACATCGTAGACTTCGGGCGCGTTGGCGTACTGCCCGAAGAAGTCGGCTATCGACCAGACACCGCTGATTGCCAGCAAGACCACGACCGCTGCTGTCGCGACGCGTGTTCCGGTACGCCGCGCGAGCCAGTCCTCGCCGCGTTCCAGCGCCCACGACGGCAGCAGGAACAGTACCGCCCACGCTCCGTTGACGCGCCCATAGCTCGGCGCACCGGCGCTCAGCCACGAGGGGATGACCTGGAAGATGTAGACGAGCACAAGCAGGATGGCGGCGGATTGGGGCTTCTCGCCGCGCCTGTTGAGTAGGTCGCGGATGAGTAGGACGGCCCCGGCCAGGAACGCGATGCCCATGAGCGGGTCGAACACTGGGCGGCCACGCAGATTCTCCAGCCACGACGTCGTGCCGCGGATGTTGGTCATGAGCAAGATGCCCCAGGCGTTGCGGAGCAGGGTCAGCGGCAGGTTACCCTTGTTGACGTCCGGGTTCAACACCGAGACTTCGCCGGTGCGCAGATTGGCCATCTCCGGATTGTCACGGAAGTAGAGTAGCAGGGGAATCGACAGGACGCCGGCCAGAACCAAAGCGACCGCCAGGTAGACGAGGGGCGCTGTGGTTCGCCGCCGCCAGGCGATCCAGATAGCCGAGCCGATCAGGATAGGCGGCATGAGTCGCGCGGACAGGTGGGTGTAAACGGCGGCGGCGAGAATCAGGCCGGTCAGGACCGACCACAGAAGACCGCGACGTGTGACGCCCCGTTCGTCGGTGTCGCCGGCCGTCTTCCACCACGCCCACGCCATCAGTGCCACCCAAACGGGCAGCAGACCCGCTCGCAGAGCCTGGTGGGACTGCGAGACCGTCCAGAAGGTGAACGCGATGAGGGCGGCGCTGATGAGGCCAACGATGCGCGGGCGCGGCAGCGGCAGGCTGCGCGCGAAGAGATATTGGGCCGGGATCATGAGCGTGCCGACGACAGCGCCCGCGAAACGCGCCGTCCACAACGTCGGCCCGAGCAGCGTGAACAGCAGGGCCATGAAGTAGACGAATAGGGGCTCGCGTCCGTTGTTGGCGGGCAGAAAGACCGGGCGCCAGCCGTTCTGGATCGCGACGGCGTCCATGGCATAATGCGCCTCGTCAGGATGCATCCCAAACGGAACCTGGCCCAGTTTGTACAGCCGCAGGACAGCGCCGAGCGCGATGATGCCCAGCAGGACGAGGGCGATGGTCCAGCCGCGGCGCGAAGAGAGGGTTTTCACGGCGCCACCTCGACACCGTCGAGGTCCAGGGCGTTGTCGGACGCGCCGGCGAGGGGAAGGCGTTCGCCGGTCTGCCAGTCGTACCATCCTATCCGCATGGTGGCTGGACCCGGCGCGGCATCCCTGGCGACGGGAATCTCCACGGTCTGAATGATGCGCTCGCCGGGCGTCCAACGCGATGGTGGGTAGCTCCCGCCGAGCGGCGGGCCGTCGAATTGCCCAATCGTGCGGCCTTGCGCGTCGACGAGATGGACGAAGGTGTGCAGGTTGCCCTCCGCTGGGGTGACCGCGCGCCAGGCCAGCGTGAGCGTAACCTTGCCGCCGGGTGCGACCCGCGGTTGTTTGAGCGCGTGGCCGTCGAGCGCTATGGCATCGCCAAAAGCGGGTGTCCGGGGCGCGCTGCCTGGAGGCGGGAGGCTTGCATCTCCCGGCGACAGGCGGAACACGATGAGGGACAGATCACCGTGGCTATTGCGCACGTCCGTACGTGCTGCGCCCGGCCAGCGCTTGCCGAAATCAGCCGCGGCCGGGGCTTCCGCGGCCTCCCACGCGTATCGGGCATCGCCGGCCGGGGGCAGGATGAGTCCGGCGCGCGGATCGTAGGAGACGGGCGGGCGCTCGACCGTGAGGAATCGGACGAGGGCCTGGTTCCAGACAGCGGGCGAAACATACGTGGCGCCCTCGGCCGTCAAATCGGCAACTTGCTCGCCGCGCTCGAACCCGCCGTTGGCATAGACCCCCGCGTCGGCAATGCGCGCGGGGTAGGCGACATAATAATCATAACCGGACCACAGACCGCTGATCACGACGACAGCCGCAATGGCAGCCCCGCCGAGGTGAGCGCGTGCCCGCGTGTCGAGCCACGCGCCGCCACGCTCCAGCGCCCAGGCCGGGAGCAAGAAGAGCACCGGCCAAGTGGCCGTGAGCCGGATGTAGCTCGGGGCGTCCTCGCTGAGCCAGGAGGGGACGAGGGCGACCAGGAACGTTGCGCCAAGCAAAACGGCCGCGTCCTGGGCCAGCCGCCCGCGCCGCCCCAGCAAATCGTAAATCAGGAAGCCTACGCCGGCCAGGAACGCAATACCCATCAGTGGGTCGAATATTGGACGGCCGCGCAGGTTCTCCGACCACTCCAGACTGCCGCGGATATTGGCGGCGAGCGCCAGACTTCGGGCGCTGCGTGCGAGTGCGCCGGGGAGGTCGCCCTGGTTGATCTGTGTGCTCAGCAGCGAGACCTGGCTCGTGCGTTGGCTGAGCGACTCCGGGTTGTTCAGGAAGTGGAGGCCCTGCGGAAGAAAGAGGATACCGGCGACGGCGAGTGCGATGACGAGGTATAATATAGGCGGTGCCTGCTTTCGGCGCAGGGCCACATAGACACCTGAGACGATAATGGCGAGGGGGAGAAGGCGCGCCGACAGGTAGGTATAGAGCGCCGCCGCCATGAACAGCCCCGCAGCCACCGACCACAGCATGGCGCGCTTGCCGCCGCCTTCTCCGCTGTCGACAGCCAGCGCGCGCCACCAGGCCCAGAGCAGGAGCGCGACCCAGACGGGGAGGAGAATCGAGCGCAGCGCCTGGTGCGACTGAGCCAGAGGCCAGAATCCGACGGCGATGAGAGCCGCGCTGACGAGTGCCGTGACACGCGGGCGCGGCAGCGGCAGGGCATGAACCAAGAGGTACTGCGCGGCGATCATCAGAACGCCGCTGAGAATGCTTGTCAGGCGCACGGCGAGGGCGGTCGGGCCGAAGACCGCCATGAGCGCGGCCATGAAATACATAAAGAGCGGCTCGCGGCCATTGTTGTCGGGTAAGAACACGGGCCGCCAGCCGTCAAGTATTCTGAGTGCGTCCAGGGCTTCGTGCCCTTCGTCGAAATTGAGCGCAAACGGGTAATCGGTGGGATGATACAGGCGCACGGCCAACCCAACGACAATTAGCCCCAGCAGCGCGAGCAGCCCAAACCCTATGATACGGGATTGACTCTGTTGCTGTGCGGCAGAGGATAGAGCAGGGCGGGCAGTATCGGAAGAATAGGCGCGCGGGCCGAGTGGCATGTGAACTCCGGGGTCGGCCAGTCGGCCCACCCACAGGCGCACATTATAGTATTCGCCGCCAGGAATGCCAAACCATTTGGACTGAGTCATAGTGCAAGCCGGCCAAACATCGTAGCGCAAGGGGAACAATGGCAGAAAAGACTTTTTATCTGATTCGCCACGCCGCGCCTCAGACGGGCACGGGCATCGCCTATGACGTGCCGCCAGGCCCGCCTCTCTCGGCCGACGGTCGCCGCGAGGCGCGGCAGGTCGCCGACTTTCTCGCCGGGCGAGGTATCGAGCGCGTCGTGCACTCACCCCTCGACCGGACGTCGGAGACCGCCTGTGCGCTGGCCGAGCGCCTGGGCCTGACGCCGGCCGTAGATGCTGACCTGGCGGAGCACCGCAGGGGAGAGCCGGTCGAGGAGGTGCGCGCCCGCGTTCGCGCGCTCTGGGCGCGCGAGGTGGGCGACGGCCCATCAGTCATCGCTCTCGTCAGCCACGGCAGCCCGCTGAAAGAGCTGCTCGAGTGGGTGAGCGAGGGCCGGGTCGATCTGACGCGCTTCAAATTCTCGGGCGGCAATGTCATCCCGACCGGCGGCGTCTGGCAGGTGCGTGGCGAGCCCGGCAAGCCGTGGGAAGCCCTGTTCATCTTCCAGCCCAATATCATGGCGGAGACCCCGACGCCCGCCTGGGCCGCCGGCGGGAAGGTCGTCTAGAAGGCGTGAGCGCATGACGCGGCTTCTGATCATCACCGACGCGCCGATGATTGCGGAAGGGGCGCGGGTGCTGGCGGAGGCCAGCGGCGAGGGTGAGGTGGTCGGTCAGGCCGAGGACCTTGAGGGCCTGGGCGTTGCCCTTGGCCGCGACAAGCCCGAGGTGGCGCTGCTGGACCTGCAAATGGCCGGCGATCTTGCGTTGCAGCTCATGTGGTGGCTGCGCGAGCAAGCGCCATCGCTGTTGGTGATTGCCTTGAGCGACCAGGAGAACAGTCAGGATGTTGTCGCGGCGCTGCAGGCTGGGGCGCGCGGCTATCTTCCGCGGCGCGTGACGGCGGCCGAGCTGGGCCAGGCGATCCGCACGGTGAAGCAAGGGGGCGTGGTGCTACATCCCCTCGCTGCGGCCAACCTGTTGCAGCAGCTCCAGCGCCAGCCCACACCGACTCCTCCGCCGGAGACCCTGACGCCACGCGAGCTGGAAGTCCTGCGTTTGATGGTGGAGGGTTTGACCAACAAAGCCATCGCGGTTCGCCTGGGCATCAGCGAGCACACAGTGAAGTTCCATATCGGCGCCATACTCGGCAAGCTTGGTGCGGGCAGCCGCACCGAGGCGGTGAGCATCGCCGTTCGCCAGGGGCTTGTCCCACTCTAACCATAGCACAACCGCACAGGCGACATTCCAGACGGGTAGGTCATTCACCTACCCGTTTTTCTAGTCTCGCGACTGCCGAAGTGGCGGATGCGCGGACGCGTGAAGCAGGCTAGACTGTGAGCAGACATACGAGCCGCGGCGCTGGTCGCCGGGCGAAATTCGAGCACAATCGGGAGGAACAGAATGTCTGCTCAAGGAACAGGTGTTGGGGCGGGCGTGCTTAGCAGCCTGTCGGATGATTTGGTGAACATTGTGGCGGCAGCCGAAAAGTCCATCGCGCAGGTGGACGCGCGTGACCGTCAGACGGCCACTGGCATTGTATGGTCGGCGGATGGGCTGATTGTCACAGCGGACCATGTCGTGCAGCGCGACGACAACATCAAGGTTGGCCTACCAGACGGTACGTCTGTCCAGGCGCAGCTCGTCGGCCGCGACCCAAATAGTGACCTGGCGCTGCTGCGCGTGCAGGGCGTGACGCTGACGGCGCCGACGTGGGGGCAGGTGGCCGAGGTGGGCGTGGGGCAGCTTGTCCTGGCCGTGGCGCGGCCCGACGACCGCCCGATGGCGACGATTGGTATCGTAAGCGCCTTCGCCCCGACGCAAACGCGGCGCGGCCAGTCGATTGACGTGATTCAGACAGACGTCACGCTCTATCCGGGCTTTTCCGGCGGCGCTCTCGTGGATGCGCGCGGCCAGATCATCGGCCTGAACAGCTCGCATCTGGCGCGCGGTATCAGCACGGCGATCGGTGTCGGAACACTGCGCCGCGTCGTCGAGGCGCTGACAACCACCGGGCGTGTGCGTCGCGGGTACCTCGGTGTTGGCCTCCAGCCGGTTCCACTGCCGGCGCAGCTGCAGGGGACTCTCGGCCGTGAGCAAGGCTCCGGTCTGCTGGTCCTGGGCGTCGAGCCGGGCAGCCCGGCGGAGACGGCCGGCCTGATGCTGGGCGATATCATCGTCGGCGTGGCGGGCCAGCCGACGCCAGACATGGACGATCTCCAGGGGGAGCTGAGTGGTGAGCGCGTCGGTCAGTCGACGCCGCTGGAGATTATCCGCGGCGGCCAGAGGCAGACGGCGAATGTCGTTGTCGGCGAGCGGCAGTAGTTAGTGGGTTCGGAGCATGTCAAGGAGCATAGCATGGTAAGCGCAACATTGGAGGCTCTGCCGGGTGTGGCGTCGGAGATTGCGCAGGTCGCTGCTCGGCTCAGGCAGAGTCTGGTCATGGTCCGAGGACAATGGAACGGCAGCGGGTCGGGTGTCATCTGGCGGCCAGACGGCATTATCCTGACCAACGATCACGTGGCGCGGCGCGACAGGGCGCGCGTGAGCCTGGCCGATGGGCGGACGCTGGATGCGCGCGTGATCGGGCGCGACAAGACACTCGATCTGGCGGCCATGAAGGTAGAGGCGGGCGACCTGCCGGCGGCCGTCCTGGGTGACTCCCGCCGTATGGCGGTCGGGCAGCTCGTGCTGGCAGTCGGAAACCCACTCGGCGTCGAGGGCGCTACGACACTAGGCATTATCAGCGCCATCGGGCGGACGATGCGTGGCGGGCGCGAGCTTGTCGAAGCCGACATCGATGTCTACCCCGGCAACTCGGGTGGTCCGCTGGCCGATGCCCAAGGGCGTGTCCTGGGACTGACCAGCATGATTCTGACACCCGGCGTCGCGCTGGCGGTCCCGACACACGTGGCCCAGGTCGCGCTGGCGCAGTGGCTCGGCGAGTCCACGCGTAAGTCATCCCTGGGGGTACGCGGTTGGGCGATCCCGCTGCCTGCGGCGTGGGCCGAGCGAGTCGGCCAGCCGACCGGCGTCATGCTCGGCGAGGTGTTGCCATCGAGCATGGCTGAGGAGTCGGGGTTGCTTGTCGGCGACATCATCGTTGGTCTCGACGGCGCGCCGGTCGCGGATGGAGAGGATTTGCAGCGCCTGCTCCACGCTACCGCAGAGACGCCGACCGTCCGAGTGGTGCGCGGTGGCGAGATTCTGACGTTGGGCGAAAGCGCGGGCCACATCTAGCAGAAGCACTCGACCGCGAGAACGGGAACGACGAGACGCAAGAACGGCGACGGATTTCCAGGGGCGGGTTTCAAACCCGCCCCTACCGATTCAGGCGGCGTCTTTCTGTATGTACGGCAGGTGGACCGGATAGCGCGACGGCATCGGCGTCGGCGTAGTGGTGCGCGTGGGCGTTGGTGTCGCGGGCAGCGCGAGGGTCGCCGTCGGAGTCGGCGTTGCCGTGGCAGACGGCGACGGTGTGCCCACGAGACGGGAGACGCCGCCGATTGTGCTGAACCAGCGCGTCCCGTCCGGCGCGATGGCGATTCCCGTCACGTCGTCACTCGCGAGGCCGCCTTCCGTTGTTGCCGCCGTGTACCTGAGCCATGTGCCGGTACCCGCGCATGGCGCCAGGCATCGCGCGAGTCCACCGGCCGTCCCGACCCAGATATCCCCCGCCTTATCGACCGCCACGGCGCGCACGTCGTCGGACGGCAACGCTCCACTTTCGACGGTGAATGTCGTCCACTGGGCTCCTGCCGGAGCCGTTTCGTCGTATCGGCTCACTCCCCCTGGCTTCCCAACTGATGGATCCGGCGCGAGGCCTACCCAGAGCGTGACGGCCTGCTGCGGCCGTGGCACGACAGCGAGCGCTGTGACGCGATTGCTCCCCATCCCCGAGTTGGATGTGTTGAACGTTGCGCCGACGTTCCAGACGGTTGTCGAGCCGATGAGGGTCGTGACTCCCCCGCCCCATGTCCCCGCCCACATGCGGCTGCTTACCTGGTCGCCAGCGAGGGCGCGCACATCCGCGGCGCCAAGGCCATCGGCCGGCGTGAACAGGTGGTTATAGCTTCGCCCCTGGTACATGGCGAGGGCGCCGGTGGCGAGGCCGAACCAGTGAGTGTTTCCGACTCGGGTTGCGGCCTGAATCGATGCCGTGGGCAAGGTCCACGGGACGCCAAGGCTCCAGGGGGCCGGCTGGCCGTTGGGGTCGTGTCCGTTGGGGCAGAACGTGCTCAGTCCGGCGTTTGTTCCGAAGAAGACACGCAGGCGCGGACCGTAGGTGAACGCCTGAACTCTGTCACCGGCGAGATTCCCACCACTTGACGCGCGGGTGATGGCGCTCCAGCGGCTGCCGTTCCACCAGGCGGCGCCGGCGTCTGTGCCGACCCAGACCGAGCCGTCGAAGGGGTACGTCGCGTCGGCGCACACACGCTCGTCTGTGGGAATCGCCAGCGCATCGACGGCGACGGTCAGTGCGTGGTTGGAGGGCAGGCCGTCCGCGATCGTGAAGCGGGTCCAGCCCGGGGGGAGCGAGCCTTGGCGAGGGCTTGCGGTGGGGGTGGTGTAGCCGACGCCCGATCTCGCCGAAGGGATCGTCGGTTCGCTCCGCGCTTCCGCTGCCTCTAGCCGGGCCGTCGATCTGGGCGACTGGACGTTATTCTGGCAAGCGCAGAGCATTAGAGTTAGGCCGACGCTGAGGCTGAGAATGATGAGGGCTTTCCGCACAAAGTTGGCTCCCATGGAATCGTGATGTATAGTATTGTACTGCCATCACAAGGGTAGTTGCCGCCCAAAATGCAAAATGAGTGTAAAGCGAGATAGCAGCATGACAGAAACCCAGACCTCACGGGCACGCGGGCTGTACTTCGAAGAGTTCACGGTGGGGGACTCGATTCGGTCAGCGTCGCGTACCATCACTGAGACGGACGTTGTAAACTTCGCGGCGCTGACGGGCGACTGGAATCAGCTTCACACGGATGCGGAGTTCGCCGCGCAGACGCCTTTCAAGGCGCGGATTGCTCATGGTGCGCTGGGCTTGAGCATTGCGACCGGACTTGTGACGCGGCTGGGTGTCGTCGAAGGGACGGCGCTCGCCTTTCGGGCCATCGAGGAGTGGAAGTTCTCGCGCCCAATATTCATTGGCGATACAATCCACGTCGACGGACGTGTCACCGACACCAAGCCTATGGCTCGGCTCGGCGGCGGTCAGGTGACGTTCGAGCTAGCCGTCGTCAACCAGAAGGGCGAGACGTGCCAGCGGGGGGTCTGGACCATGCTTGTGCGAAGCGGAGCATCGGACGCGTGAGCGATTTGACGCCGCGCGTAAAGGTGATAACGGTTCCGACACCGTTCAAGATCGGTCCCGTTCACCCGTATGTGATCGCCGGCGATCCCCTGACTCTCGTAGACGCGGGCCCAAAGACAGAGGATGCGTGGCAGGCGCTCGTGACCGGTCTGGCCGAGCACGGCTACCGTCTCAAGGACATCGAGCGAATCATCTTGACGCACGCGCATACCGACCACTTCGGTCTGCTGCGGCGCGTGATCGAGGAGGCCGATGCCCCGCTGTATACGCACCAACGCTCTCTGTCCTGGCTGAGGGACGCCCCCCACGAATGGGAACATCGGGCAGAATTCTTCTATACCCTTTGGGCTCAGAGCGGCGTGCCGGAAGAGCGCCTTAACAACATGCGCTTTGGCATCGCCCTCGGCGCGCAGTACACCGACGCCCTGCTGCCGGAAATGACCGTCTACGAAATAGACGAGGGGGCGCGCCTGACGCTTGGGGGCGCAGAGTGGCACGTGCTGTATACCCCCGGCCACTCCAGCAGCCACATCTCGCTCTACCAGCCAGACTCCCAACAGTTGATGTCTGGAGACCATCTCCTCCTGCGCATCAGCTCCAATCCCGTGCTGGAGCCGCCAGAGTGCGGCGAGTCGCGGCGGCGCAGCCTTGTCGAGTACATGTCTTCGCTGCAGCGAATCGCCGGGATGGAGATCTCGGTCGCCTGGGCGGGCCACGGGCCGCCGGTCTACGGACATCACGCTCTGATCGCCAAACGGTTGGAGAACACTCACGCCCGCAAGGAGAAGATCGCCGGCCTCATGGCCGACGGGCCGAGGACGGTGTACGAGATGAGCGAGACTCTGTTTCCCGACCTCTCAACCAGCGACCTCTTCCTGGGCATCTCCGAGATTATTGGGCACCTGGACTTGCTGGAGCTTGAGGGCCGGCTATGCATCGAGGACCGCGAGGGCGTGTGGTGGTACTCGGCGAGTTAGGCATGAGAAACAGGGCGTGACACCCTGGATGTCACGCCCCGCACTGCTACTTACTAATTCTATAGAGCCAGATTTCAGAGGGTATCGCCGCCGGGCGTTTGCCCCGCTTCACCGCCGCTGGCGCCCTGTTGCGGCGCTATACTGCCCTCGCCTTGCTGCTCGGTCTGGACGAGGCGCTCGAGCTGCTGGTTCACCGCGGCGAGTCCGCGGCTGATGATTGTCAGTGCCTTCTGACCGGTCGGGGTCTGCGCGGCCGTCGTCGCAACCTTCTTGGCCTGCTGGCCCAGCTCGCTCGCGGCGTCCGTCACCTTAGCCTCGTTCAGCGCTGACTTGGCTTGCTGGCCCAGCTCCTGGGCGGTTTCGGTCACCTTGGCGTCTTTCAGCGCAGCCTCAGTCTGCTGGCGGATCGCCGTAAAGGACTGGCGTAGCTCGTTCTCAAGGGCCCGAGCGCGCTCTGGTGAGGTGATGCTGCGCACTGCCTTTTCCAGGGTACCGGCAAATGCCTTGATCTCCTGGCTTAGCTCTTCAGTTTGTGTGGTGGCCTTGGGGTTTCCCTCGGGCTTCACGTTTGGATCGGTCTGGTTTGTCATAAGACTGGTATCCTCCTATCGACTTCTAGGACATCATAGCTACTAGGTATACGGTGTATTTGGCGGCAGGTTGCACGCGGAGGAAACTGATCTGTCACCCAGTTTGTAAGGGGAATGTAGGATGAAAGCTGTTGTCATGGCCGGCGGAGCGGGGTCCCGCCTCCGTCCCCTGACAGTGGGGCGGCCAAAGCCGGTTGTTCCCATTGTGAACAAGCCGGTTATTGGGCATATACGTGATTTGCTCGTGCGTCACGGTTTCGACCACATGATTGTCACCCTGCACTATATGCCCGACCAAATCCAGAACCACCTCGGGGACGGCTCGGATGTCGGTATCACCATCGACTACTCGATTGAGGACTCGCCGCTTGGCACGGCGGGGAGCGTCAAGCACGTCGCGCGCAAGCTCGACGATACGTTTCTGGTCATCAGCGGTGATGCCCTAACGAACATTGACCTGAGTGCCGTCGTTCGGTGGCATAAAGAGCGACAATCAAAGGCGACCATCGTTCTCGCCCGTGTGAAGGAGCCGCCTGAGTACGGGGTGGTCATTACCGACCAGGACGGCAGTGTTGTGCGCTTCCAGGAGAAGCCGAGCTGGAGCGAAGTTCAATCCGATACTGTGAATACCGGAATCTATGTCCTCGAGCCATCGGTTCTGGACATGATTCCTCCCGACACGCCGTTCGACTTCAGTCAGGACCTCTTCCCGCGGCTGCTCGCCGCCCACGAGCCCATGTTTGGCTATGTCGCTGACGCCTACTGGACGGATGTCGGCACCCTGCGCGAGTACATGCAGGCCAATGCCGACGTGCTGCGTGGCGAGGTGTCGGGGATCAGCCTGGGGCAGCACATCGGTGGTGACATCTGGACGGAGGGGGACGTCGAGATTGCGCCAGACGCTCAGCTCTACGGCCCGATATTCCTGGGCTACGGCGTCAAGATCAAGGGCGGGGTTGTCATTCAGGGCCCGGCCGTTATACGTTCCTACTCGGTGGTGGACGACCGCGCCTATATAGGCAATAGCATCATCTGGCGCAACTGCTATATCGGTGAGATGGCCGAGGTTCGTGGCGCCGTCGTCTGCCAGGGCTGCGACCTCAAGAGCAGGACGGCGGTCTATGAAGGGGCCGTGATTGGGGATAGGGTTCACATTGGCGAGAACTCCGTCATCCACGCCGGCGTCAAGATATGGCCGAGCAAGGGTGTCGAGGCGGGCGCGAACATTCGCAGCAGCATCATCTGGGGCAGCCAGGCGCGCCGTACCCTTTTCACCCGCTTCGGAGTTTCCGGTCTGGTGAACGTCGATCTGACGCCGGAGTTCGCGGCCAAGCTAGGCGCTGCTTATGGCTCCGTGCTGCCTAAAGGCGCGACGGTCACAATCAACCGCGACGTTTCGCGCAGCGCTCGGATGCTCAAGCGCGGTATCATCTCGGGTCTCCCATCGGCGGGAATCAGCCCTCTCGACACCGACGCGGTGCCAATCCCTGTCGCCCGCTATTACACGAGCAAACGGGGCGCGGCCGGCGGCATCCACGTGCGCATCTCACCCTATGATAGCCGGGTCGTGGACATCCGCTTCTACGATGGCGACGGGATGAATCTGAGCAAGAGCACGGAGCGCGCGATCGAGCGAGTGTTCTTCCGCGAGGATTATAGACGGGTCTACCTGGACGATATCGGCAGCATCGACCACGCGCCTGGCGTCGCGGAGCAGTATCTCACGGATTACATGCGCGCGCTCAACGTCGCCCCAATCCGCAACGCCGAGTTCCAGCTTGTGGTTGACTGCGCGAATGCCCCGACCAGCACAATCCTGCCGCGCGCTTTGACCGATTTGCACGCCAGTGTGGTTGCGCTCAACGCCCAACTGGATGAGCAGCGCATGTCCATCCTTCGCGAGGAGTTCGAGAGCGGCCGCGAGCAGCTTCGTCTGATCACCCACACGTTGAACGCGGACCTGGGTGTGCGCCTGGACGTCGGCGGCGAGCGGCTCTTCGTCGTCGACGACCAGGGACGCTACGTCCCGGAGATGGAAATGGCGGCGGCCTTCGCCTGGCTCGCCATGCGCGCGCAACCCGGCGCCATGATCGCTGTTCCCATGAACGCGCCGCGCGTTTTCGAGCGTATGGCCGCCGAGCTAAACGGTCGGATCTGGCGGACGCGCCTCGATCAAACTGAGCTGATTCAGTGCGCGCGAGAGAAGGAAGTGGTGCTGGCTGCGGATGGTCTGGGGAATATCATCTTCCCCGCGTTTCATCCGACCATAGACGGCATGTTCGCCGTTGCCAAGCTGATGGAATACCTCGCGTGTGAGAAGGTCAAGCTTTCGCACGTTGTCGACCGCCTCCCGCCCTTCCACCGCGTCGAGCGGCGGGTGAATTGTCCATGGGAGGAACGCGGCACGCTGATGCGCCGCCTGCATGAGAAGTTCTACTCCGTGCGTGACCCGGAGACGGAGGCAATCCAGATCACGCTGACGGATCAAGAGTGGGTGCTCATTGCGCCGAACGCCGACGACCCGTACCTGATGATCTACGCCGAAGGCACCTCCCAGGCGCAAGCGACTGTCATGGCGGACGAATATGCCGCGCTCGTGCGGGGTCTATTGGACGGGTAGAAATGTAGGTAGGCCGTGGCCTGTTTCATACGCATGTGAAGAGTGGGGTAGTCGTCAGGCTACCCCGCTTTTTTGTGCGTTACCGTCGGGTGATTTTGCCGTCCCTATTAGCAGATATGTCTGGATGCGGGAAGCGGCCTGCCCGTGTTCGGACCGTTTCGGCTAGCTTGTTTTCGTGTAGCCATGCAATACACGTAGCCGACCCATCGAGTCTGTCCATACGAGGAGTATTGTGATCACACGACGACTTATCATCCTGCTTGGGTTCGTGTGTCTGGCAAGTGCGGCGCTTATCCAGTCGGGAGCCGGAGCGGGGGCTGCGCCCGCAGCGCCCAGCCCCCAAAGCATGCTCGGGATCAATTTCATCGGCTCGGCGGAGATGACACCCCGCCCTGTGCGTTTCCAACGCGGGGCGGATAGCGGCGCCGGTTGGGACCGCTGGGTGCTCTACTGGTCGAATATCGAGCGCAGCTCAAATTCGTTTGATTGGAGCGCGCAGGATGCTGCCTTTCTTGCCGACGCCAGTGTGGGGCTGAATGTCCACGCGGTGCTCCTGACGACGCCAGACTTCTACGCGCGGGCCGGCGTGGCAGGCAAGGCCGTTCCTCGCGTGGACGACAAGCGGCCATATCTCCAGATGCTGACCAACGTGCTGTCGGGCCGGAAGGCGCCAGAGAGTAGCCCCACGAGCTGCGCCGCCAACACCTATCCGCCCACCAGCCTGGGCGAACCGCCTTTTGTGACCCAAGGTGGGCAGACGACCGTGAACTCGTCCAACCGCTGGGCATGGTTCATCTATCAGGCAGTAAACCGCTACAAGCCCGGTGGCGACCTGGCCCGCGCCAGGGGCCTGGGCGACGTTGGTATTCGCTCCTGGGAGATTTGGAACGAGCCGGACTTCGCGTGCGTGTTCTTCAGCGGCACACCCGCCGAATACTATCAGATGCTGAAAGTCGCGTACCGGGTCATCAAGTTCGCGGACCCCTCAGCAACGGTTGTCTCCGGCGGTCTGACCTACTGGGGGCACGAAGGGTTCTTCGACGATTTCCTGGCCGCCGAGGCGGCGGATCCGGACAAGAACGGGCAGTCTCAGAGCAACTTCTACTTTGACGCTCTGGCCTTGCACTGGTACAGCAACTCGCGCAACGCGTTCTACCAGTCGCAGGCGTTCGCGAACAAGCTACAGCAGAACAACATGGCCGGTAAGCCCATCTGGCTCACCGAGTCCGGTGTGCCGATTCTAGGAGACAACGTCGGTCCGAACGATCCGGCCACACCGCTCCTGGGAACGATCGATGATCAGGCAAACTTCATCATCCAGAACTTTGCCTATGCGCGCTGGCTGAGCATCGAAGCCCCGTCGGCCACGAATCGTGTCTTCCATTTCCAGATGTATGATGACGGCATCGCCGGGGCGTTCGGACCGTTTGGCCTGTTCCGAAACCCTGACCATCCGTCGGCGCCCGACACTGCGCGGCCGGCCTACGCAGCGATGCAGACCGCTGGCCGCTATCTCGACGGCGCGACGCCCATCAGTGGCAGCCGGGACACGCGCAACGGCATCGAGCGCATGTCGTTCCGCCACCCGAACGGCTCGCGAGTGACGGTCCTGTGGAACTGGAACAGCTCGGCGCGCACTGTGAGTGTCCGAGCTACCGCGTCGCCGGCGCTCCTCGTTGACCACAACGGCGTCGCGACGAGCATCACGGCATCGGGCGGAAACTACAGCATTACCCTGCCTGGGGCCACGAACTTCAACCAGATCGGCGACCCCAACAATGCCATGATCGGCGGCGCGACCTACTTGCTTGTCGAGGGGAATGCATCTGCGACGGCCGTCCCACCGACTTCCACGCCCATCCCACCCACGGCGACGGCGACCCCGCTGCCCACGGCGACCCCGCTGCCCACGGCGACCCCATCGCCGACGCCGACGTCTCCCCCGACGCTGGGGTGTGTCAACCTCTTGGCGAACCCAGGCTTCGACCAGGGAGCGGCGTCGTGGTCGTTGAGTGGGCGGCGCGCAATTCTCACCGCCAGCGGACACACGGGGCAGGCGTTGTTCGTCGGGCTGTTAGGAAGCGATACGCCGACCAGTCCGGACGGGGATACGGCGACGGGGAGCCAGACTGTCCTGGTGCCGACGACGGCTACAGATGTGCGGTTCCAGTTCTGGGCCTATACCGGCCACCTGCCAGGCCCAGACGCGAACGACCGCTTCAGCGCCCGCATCGCGGATAGTGACGGCGCGACGATTGCCGACGTTCCGTTGGCCGTGGATAGCAATAGCTGGCAGGCGTACAGTCTATCGCTGGCGCCGTATCTCGCCGCGATCAAGGGGCAATCGATTCGCGTCGAGTTTTCGGTCGTGAATGCCCCATCGGCTGGGAATGCATACATGCGCGTCGACGACGTGGTCCTGGCGGCGTGCGACGGTCCGTCGCTGCCGGCGAGCGCTCCCGTCCGAGGCAAGGTGGTCGACATGGCGGGCTGGCCCATTGGCGGCGCCAGTGTGAATCTCGTGGCGGACGCTGCTTCGATGGGGACGACGAGCGACGCTACAGGGTGGTTTGAGTTCCCCGATGTGCCTTCGGGCCCTGCGAGCTTGAGCGCCTCCGCGTCCGGCTACGGCTCAGGCTCATCCCGCGTGGTCACGGTGCCTAGCGCCGACCAGGAGATGCGCTTGCCGCCGGTGACCAGCGCCGTGACAAACGGCGGCTTTGAAAGTGGCCTGGATGGCTGGCAGTTGTCTGGCGCCACACGTCCCCAACTATCGGCTGCCGGTCTGAGCGGGGGAGCGGCGGTCATGGGCGACGCATTTACACCCGATTCGGGGCGTCCAGACGGCAACTCGACCCTGAGCCAACAGGTCACGGTGCCGGACATCGCGGGCGTGGGGCTAACCTTCGCCTACCGCCTGGAGACGGCGGAGACGGACAGCGGCTCCGACTTTTTCGAAGTTCTGGTCATTGACAACGGCCAGAGAACGGATGTCGTCAATCACCTCTGGCATCCATCGGCCGGCTGGGCCTATCGGTGGATCGACCTACAGCCCTGGCGCGGGCGCACCGTCACCCTCATTTTCAACGTGTACCAGTCCAGTGTCGATCGCCCGACACGCGTCTGGCTTGACGAGGTCAGCGTGGGCGATAGCAAGACCTTCAGCCTTGCGCCGCGCCTGTTCCTTCCGCTGGTGTGGAGATAGGCTGAAGGAGTGAGGGCTGCGGGGGGCAGCGGGGGGACGTGGCGGAGCGGCGATGTATTGTCGCCGCTCCGCCACTGTTTTCAGACAAAGAGGGGTCGTTTAGTGAAAACGACCACTTGACGAATCGAAACGAGGTGTGCTAAACTTGTAGTGATGTGAGTTGTTGTCAGAAGAGGAGAGTTCTATGAGCCTTGGCCAAAGGGTGCGCCAGCGGCGTGAGGAAAAGGGGCTGAGTCTGTCGGCTCTTGCGCGGGCGAGCAAAGTCTCCAAAGGATACTTGAGCCAGATTGAGAACGATGCCGCTCCGCGGCCATCTGGGGACACGCTGTTTAAGATGGCGACGGCCCTCGGCACAACGGTCGCCGACCTGCTCGGGCGCGAGGTTGAGCCGACAGCGCGGGAAATGTCGCCCTCGCTCCTCGAGTTCGCCCGTGTAGCGCAGTTGCCCGACGCCGATGTCCAGATGCTCGCCGGCATTCGCTATCGTGGTGAGCAGCCGGCCTCGGTCGCCGACTGGAGCTACCTGTATGAGTCGATTCGCCGCACGATACGGGGCCGGGAGGCCGATGAGTAATGACGCGACGCCGCTGGACAAGCGAGGCGGCGCGCGCGCTGATGGCAATCACCGGGGCTGACGATCCGGTCGCCGCGATGGAGATCTGTGCAAACGACTTGCTGGATGACGCGGGGGTAGCCGGTCCGCCGGTGCCACTGCACGTCCTGGCGTCGTTCCAGGGCATACGCACCATCGAGCGCGTGGAGATGGAGTCGTCCGGCCGACTGATTAGCGGGGCCGGTGGGAGCATTGTCCAGGTCAACAGCCGGGAAAGCCCGCCGCGTCAAAACTTCACGATTGCCCACGAAATCGCGCATACCTTTTTCCCGTCCTTCTTGGTCAGCCCTGGCAACATCCAGGACGACCATACCGGTCGCTACCCGCCGGTGGACGAGGAAGAGTTTCTGTGCGATGTGGGTGCAGCGGCTCTTCTCCTCCCGCCCCGTTGGCTGCAGCCAGCCTCCGCCGAGCTCGATCCGTCGCTCGAAAACCTCAACCGTCTTGCCAGTCGTTTCCGGGCATCGCTTGAGGCCACGGCGCGCGCCTTGGCTCGTCTTGATGCCTGGCCCTTCGCGCTTGTCTACTGGGAGCCAGGGTGGCGCAAAGCCGACCGCCCGGCCGAGGGCGAGCCTGTTTCCGTGCCGGCAGCGTGGCGCGTAACCCGCGTGGTCGCCTCCCCATCATTTGATCTCTATATTCCCCGCAATAAATCCATTTCTGAGAATAGCACTGTGCAGCGCGCTGCCGGCACGTCTGGCGCTGTGGTCGGCGTGGATCGCCTGGCGCTCGGGCATCTGACGGTCGATTTGCGCGCCGAGTCACTGACACTGTCCACGGGACGCAGCGAAGGCACGCGCCCACGCGTCGTTTCGTTCTTCACGCGGATGTGAGCCATTCGCGAGGATACTGGACGAAGATTGACGAAGCCGAATGTTTCTGGGTCGTGTTTGCCAGATATTGCTAGTTGACTATAATAGCTCCTGGAGACGCCGTTCGATGACACGCTGACGTGGCGAGAGGGAGGCCCGAATGGCAGAGGAGCTGCCGGAGTATCTGACTGTGGAAGAGGCGTGTGCCCTCCTGGGGGTGAAACGCGCGACGCTCTATGCCTACGTCAGCCGCGGCACGTTGCGCAGCTACAAGCAGGGTATTCGCCGCCAGCGCCTCTATCGTCGGTCGGACATCGAGGCGCTGTTGACGGTCCGTCCCGGCGCGAGTCTTGACGCCGAGCAGGAGAACGAACTTCCTCTCGCGGCAGACTGGGTGGAGGTGCGATGATGGAGCCTTCTGAGCCGAGCGGCATCATCGTTGTCGAGAGCAGCATAAGCCAGGTCGACGACGGGCGCATCTTCTACCGCGGATACCCTCTAGAGGCAGCGGCGCAGCACGGAGAGTTCGCTGAGACGGCGTTCCTGCTGTGGGCGGGGCGATTGCCCACGGCGGCCGAGCTGGCTGCGCTCAAGAGCCAATTTGAGGCGGCCTGGACTTTGCCCAAGGAGGTCGTCGTCCGTCTGCGCAGCCTCCCCCCAACCACGCCCATGATTACCGCGCTGCGCGAAGGTGTGGCGGCGCTGGCCCTCGCCAGTCGCGGCAAGCCAATCCCAACGGCCGGGATGCCGGCCTTGCTCGCCCACAGTGAGGATGCCGCGGCGGCGGCGGCGATTGTCGGTGCGCTGCCTGCCATAGCTGCCCAGTTCTATCACGTGGCGCTGGGTAGGCCACTGTATGCCCCGCGTGTCTCCGGCGGAATTATCGAGCGCTTTCTCCAGGCCGTTTACGGTGAGGAGCCGTCGCCTGACGAGGTGCGGGCCCTGGACAAAGCCCTCACGCTGTATGCCGAGAATGGTCTCGTCGTCTCGACGTTCGCGGCGCGGGTCGTTGCCGCAAGCCAGGCCGACATGTTCTCTGCGGTCGTCGCTGCCCTCGCCGCCGTCGAGGGCGCGCTGCATGGCGACCAACCCTTCGCTATCGCGCGGTTGCTCGAGCGCGTAGGCGTCCCGACGGACGCTTCCTCGGTGGCTGACGGATACCTGCGCGCCGAATCGCGCCTGCCGGGGTTTGAACAGCGGCCGTCGGGCGAGGCAGATCCGCGCGCAGTTCTGTTCCGCCAACTGGCGGTCGATCTCGGGGCCGCGCCTCGGGTCGCTGCGGCAGATGCCGTGGCGGAGGTTGCGTACCGACGGCTCGGCCACTATCCGACTGTAGACTACTACGCCGTCGTCCTGTTCGAGCATCTCGGCTTCGACGCCGAGCTCGCCTCCGCGATCTATGCCTTGGGGCGAACGGCCGGGTGGACGGCGCACGCGATGGAGCAGCATGGCAGCAACCGTCTGGCACGCCCCCTGGCGCGATATGTCGGGCCGAAGCCAAAAACATGGCTGCCGCTCGCTGAACGCTGACCCTGGTTTGACCAAAAAGCCCGCATGCACGTACACTTTAGCCGTATCTTCTGCCTAGGGTGCGCCGTTGTAACCCCGTACGAAGTTTACACATCCAACCTTAGCATGCCCACAGTCGGGCGCGTTGCCGTATTGCGTTCGAGAGGAGTTCCGCATCTATGAGCCGTCAGGCCGCGTTGGTTACAGTTATCGTCTTAGTCGTGCTCTTGCTTCTGTGCAACGTTGTCGTGGCCGCGGTCGCGCTGCCGCGTGTTCTCGCCGTAGTCCGCGGCGGCAATGCTTCATCCGTCGCGCAGCAGAGTTCGGCGCCGTCGGCGCTGCCGACCGCGACTCCGACGCCGAGGTCGACCTCGCCGCGGAGTGGCGCCCCGGGGTCGCAGGGCGCGAATCCGGTGCCGATGCCCCAGATCACTGTCGTCATTCCTATGCCGGGCGGCGCTGCGCAGTCGGCTCTCCCCACTGCAACGCCTGGCCCATCGCCGACCCTCGGCCCGTCGCCGACGCCGTTCCCGCCCGTTGCGCCCCTCGCGCTGAATGCCGAGGAGCAGACGTTCGCAGCGCTCTACAATAAGGTACGGCCGGGCGTCGTCAACGTCGATATCGTTCTCAACGTTCCTGGCGGGGATGCCACGAGCGGCATGCCGGCGCCCTCGGGCAGCGGCTCGGGCTTTGTCTGGGATAAGCAAGGGCATATCGTCACCAACAGCCACGTGGTGCAGGACGCTCGGACCGTGAAAGTCACGTTGTGGGACGACACGAGCGTCCCGGCGACCGTCGTCGGCGTGGATTCGGACGCTGACCTCGCGGTCATCAAAGTCGACGTTCCGGCCGACAAGCTCATACCGTTGGAGATGGGCGACTCCGACCAGGTTCGTGTCGGTCAGATTGCCGTGGCGCTCGGGAACCCGTTTGGCGTCGGCACAAGCATGACCCAGGGCATCATCAGCGCGATTGGACGCACGATTCCGGGCCTGACGCAGTTCCAGATACCGAATGCTCTTCAGACAGACGCGCCCATCAATCCGGGCAACTCCGGCGGCCCGCTGCTCGACCTGGCCGGCCGTGTGCTCGGAGTCGACGCGCAGATCCGCTCGGACACGCGCGCCAACTCCGGCGTGGGCTTTGCCATCCCGGTCAACGTCGTCAAGCTCGTGGTCCCCGACCTCATCGCAAGCGGGCGCCACGCCTGGCCGTGGCTGGGCATCTCGGGCCGGACGCTGGACGAACTCACAGCCGAGAACAACAACGCCAAGAATGCCGTCGGCGCGTACATCGATCAGGTGACGCCCGGTGGGCCGTCCGAAAAGGCGGGGCTGAAAGGCTCCTCGGGTCAGCAGCGTGTCCAGGACCAGCCTGTGCCGACGGGTGGTGATATCGTCGTCGCGGTCAACGGCGTGCCGATCAAGAAGTTCGACGAGCTGTTGGCCTACGTGACGACCCGCGCTCGCGTCGGTCAGACGATCGAGCTGACTGTGCTGCGCAACGGCCAGGAGCAGAAGGTGTCTGTCACTCTGCAGGAGCGACCACGCACCCAGCAGCAGCAGACGACGCCGCGAACCACCCCATGACGCACGGCTGAGCGTCCGCGGCTGGAACTTCAAAGCGATCTGATGCGTAGTGCGTTAGGGATAACCAACGCATTACGCATCTTTTTTTGTGAGGGGCAATGCCCGATTCAGAGAATCTCAATCGCGACCTCATGCCCGAGCAGCCATCCGAAGAATCCGCGCCCGAAGCGCCACCACCTTCGACCCCGCCCGCGGCAGCGCCCGAATCGCCTTCTGCGACACTGTCTCTCGAAGCGCCACTACCCACCGAAGCGCCTCCCGAGCCGCCACGGAGACGGAGTGGCGGTGGCTGTCTACTTATAGCGGTACTCATTCTGCTGGCCTGCGCCGTTCTGAGTATTGCTCTGGCGGTCGGAGGCGCGCTGGTTGGTGTGACGCGCATGGCCTCGCCGCTGGACATTTCCGGCAGCCTGGCGTCGGCGACCCAGACTATCTCGCAGACTTACCAGGTAGGGAGTGGGCCAAGGCTCGTCCTGCGCAGCTCGAATGGACGCGCGCTGGTGCGCGGGGTAGAGGGCAACACCATTGCCGTCGAAGCGACGAAGCGCGCCGTCGGCCCGAATGCGCAGGCTCGCCTGCAGGACATTGAGGTGAGCACGACGCAGGATGGCGACACGGTTGCAGTGGAGGACCGCCGCCTGTCTCCGCCGCGGCCCCTCGACTCCGGCGGAGTCACCGTTGATTACGTTGTGACGGCGCCACCAGGGACCGTGGTCGACGTGCGTAGCGGCAATGGCGCCGTCGTCGTCGAGGCGATCCGCGGCGGCGTCACCATTGACGCGGGCAACGGACGTGTCGCTGTCACCCGGCCGCAAGGGCGGGTCGACGTGACCGCCAACAATGGCAGCATTGATGTTCAGGATGCTAACGTCGATAGCATGACACTGCAAGCCGGGAACGGGGATGTGAGTTTTAGCGGCTTACTCGGCGAAGGCGCGAGCGAAATCCGCAGCGGCAACGGCGCGGTAAAGGTGGCCCTGCCCAAGGATCAGCGTGTCCGACTGGATGTGCAGACAGGCCAGGGGCGGATCACGAACAATCTGTCGTCCGATCAACCGAACGGGCGAAGCCTGCGCGCCGCTCTCAATGGAGGCGGTGGAACCCTGCTGGTTCGAGTGGGCAACGGTAGCGTGACGCTCGACTCGAGATAGACCGACAAGAGTTGGCGGTGGCGGCGGCAGGTTTTCCTGCCGCCGTCATTTTTTGCTCAAATTTTGTACAAAAACATTGTTCAAACTATTGACAAAGCTTGGGAGTTAGTATAGACTATAGCGCAGAGAGGTAGTGACATGGTAAACAGAGACGATCACATCGCGCCAGATAACCGAGGCCAGACGTTAGAGCTCGACGAGATTTTCAAGCTCGGCAACTCGCCACTCTTCAATATCAAAGCGGTCGAACAGGCCACGGGGGTGCGAACTTCAACTCTGCGCGCGTGGGAGCGCCGCCACGGCATTTTGGCACCCGAGCGCACGGATAGCGGCTATCGCCTTTACTCGCAGCGTGACATTGCCTTGATACGCTGGCTAAAGCATCAGCTCGAGCACGGCATGACCATCAGCCACGCGGTTGCCTTGATGAATGCGCAGACTAGCCACGAGCATGTCCCCGCGCTGAACCTGCAACTCGTCGATGCGTCGCCCCTCGCTGAAGCAAAGTCACGTTTGCGCGAGGCGCTTCTCGATCTGAATGAGACGATGGCGAATGTTGCGTTGGGCGAAGCCTTCAGCCGGTGGCCGGTCGAGATGGTGTGCCTGCGCATCATCGCGCCGATCATGGTCGAGATTGGCGACGGCTGGGCACGCGGCGAGGTATCCATTGCCGAGGAGCACTTCGCGACTCACTACGTGCGGCAGAAACTCCTGTCTCTGATGGCATCAGCGTCCCACCGGTCTACCGGGCGCCCAATACTGACGGCCTCCGCGCCGGATGACCATCATGAGTTGGGTATTCTGTTCGTCGCGCTGTTCTTGCAGCGCGCCGGCTGGGAGGTGATCCACCTCGGGCCGAATCTCGCAGCGGAGGGGCTGGTGGACACGCTTATCCGCCTTCGTCCGGCGCTGCTGGCGGTCTCGGCGACGCACGAAGAGGCGGCACGCAACATTCTCGACATCGCTCACCAGGTCGAGCTGGTACCGCCACCGCGGCCGGTGCTGGGCTTCGGCGGGCAGGCTTTCAACGATAACCCGTCCATGCAGGCTCTGATTCCCGGTGTGTACCTTGGACGCAATGCGGACGAAACCGTCGAGACGGTCGAGCGATTGATGCGCGAGCGATCGTCAACTTTGTAGATAGAAGTGTGGCGGCATATGGAAGTCTTGCACGGAAAAGTAGCGTTTGTTACTGGCGGATCAAGCGGAATCGGCCGAGCGGCGGCGGAGCGACTCGCCGAGGCGGGCGCGACCGTGATCATTATGGCGCGGCGCGCCGACAAGCTCTCGGACGCTGCAGAGAGCATAAGCCGGGCCACAGGGCAATTTGTCCTGCCGGTGCCGGGCGACGTAACGCGGGCCGAAGACGTAGCGCGCAGTGTAGCGATGGCGATATCGGAGTGCGGTCAAATAGACGTTCTTGTGAATGCCGCCGGGGTTGGGGTTCTCAAACCCGCGCTAGAGCTTTCGCAGTGTGACTTCGATCGCATGGTCGCTGTTAACCTCGGAGGCGTATTCACGGTGACGCAGGCGGTGGCCAGGCACATGGCTGTCCATCGTAACGGTCGGGTGATCAATCTACCCGGCAGCATGGGGCGGGCGGTGATGGGAAACGCGGCCGGGTACTGCGCGTCCAAGTGGGGCGTTGTCGGCTTGACCAAAGCAATGGCGGTCGACTTGAAGCGCTCAGGGATTTCGTTCACACTGCTATACCTCGGCGGGGTCGACAGCCCCTTCTGGGACGACATTGACATGCGCGTGCAGCGTGACAAGATGTTGACCGTAGATGACGCGGCGCAAGCGATTGTGTACGCGGCGAGCCAGCCGGCCAACGCTGTGCTCAACGAATTGGTTCTTCAGCCGGAGAGCCACCAACTATAGCGGAGGGTGGGACGGCGCGTTCCAACGCGCCACCCTGTAAATAAGCTTCCAAAGTTTATCGTACACCACACACATCGCATGACAAGGAGATCGACAACATGAAGACATTGGGTATTGGTTTGATGATTGCAGGTCTGGCGCTCGCGCTTCTTGCGCTGGCCGTCCCCGCATCCGCCCAGGGCGGTGGTGATGCCATGGTTCGCGTTGTGCATGCCTCGCCGGACGCGCCGGCGGTCGATATCTGCGTCAACGGCAACAAGGCGTTCACGAATGCTGCTTTCAAGGCGGCGACTGACTATGCTAACCTGAAGCCGGGGACGTATGACATCAAGGTCATCCCCGCCGGTGGCTCGTGCAGCGACAAGGGTGTGATCGAGGCCAAGCCAACCCTGGCCGCCGGCCCCATCACCATCGCCGCCGTCGGCAAGCTGGCGAACATCGAGCCGCTCATTCTGACCGACAACCTGGCCAAGCCCGCGCCCGGCAAGGCGCATGTGCGCTTCGTGCACGCTTCCCCGGACGCGCCGGCGGTTGATATCGCCGTCAAGGGCGGCCCGGTTCTGTTCTCGAACGTCGCTTTCAAGGGCTCGTCCGACTGGACGCCCGTGAACGCGGGGACGTACGACCTGGAAGTTCGCCCGGCCGGCAAGACCGACGTGGTGCTGAGCATCCCCGGCGTGACCCTGAAGGATGGCGAGATTGCCACCGTGTTCGCGATGGGTCTGGCCAGCGGCGATCCCAAGCTGCAGGCTGTGCCGGTCATCTACCAGGCCGCTGCTCCGCTGCCGACGACGATGCCCGCCACGGGTGACGAGCCTGTGACCCTGGCAGCCATGCTCGCCATCGCTGGTATCGCCGTGGCCGGCTTCGGGCTCGCCCTCCGCCGTCGAGCGCTCTAGCTCGATCGCTGAAAGTCTCCCCCTCCTTGTGGCGACGGCCTGGGGCTTGCTCCCCAGGCCGTCATCTTGTGTATGAAGGGTAGAGCATAGTGCGTACGGATACGAAAGTGGTTGTGATTGGCGCGGGCATTGGCGGACTGACGACGGCGGCGCTTCTCGCCAAGGCAGGCATGGACGTGACTGTCCTTGAGGCGCACGTCGACCCGGGCGGCTGCGCCGCGACCTTCTATCACCAGGGGTACCGCTTCGACGCGGGGGCGACGCTGGTTGGCGGCTTCCAGCCGGGCGGCGCGCATGACCTGGTGGGGCAGGCGCTCGGCATTCCCTGGCCGGTGCGTCGGTCCGACCCCGCGATGGAGGTCGTCCTGCCCGACGAGCGTGTGTCGCGCTGGGGCGACCCTGAGCGGTGGGAGGCCGAGCGTCGGCGCGTCTTTCCCGGTACGGAGCGCTTCTGGCGCGCGCAGGAGTGGGCGGCCGACCGCCTGTGGCGCTTCTCGGCGAGCGCTCCGGCCTGGCCTGCTCAGCGGCTGAGCGACTTCCCGCGCTTGCTGGCGCGCATCCGCCCCGAACTTCTCGGTCTCGCGCCCGGCGCTGTCGGCAGTGTGGCCGATTGGGCCCGCCTGCTGGGCGCAAGTGGGCGGGCATTTCGCACGTTTGTCGATGCGCAGCTCCTCATCAGCGCGCAGGCAACCTCGGAAAAGGTCACGCCGCTGTACGGGGCCGTCGCACTAGACCTCGCGCGCCAGGGCGTGTATCATGTGGAGCGCGGCGTAGGAGGGATTGCCGAGACGCTGGTGGGGACGATCCGCCGTCTGGGCGGCAAAGTTTTGTTCAAACGGCGGGTCCAGAGTATTCTTATGCGCGGCGGGAAGGCAATTGGGGTGCGGGCGTTGAGCGGGCCGCGCCACGCTACAAGAGTGGAAGAGTATCTGTCCGACATCGTCATCGCGAATGTGACGCCGTGGAGTCTGACGGGCTTGCTGTCAGGCGATGAGAGCGGTGAGGACGCGTTCCTGACATCTGACCCCGGCCCACAGGGCTCGTCTGCCCCCATGTGGGGCGCGTTCACAATGTATCTTGGCGTGGATGACGGAGTTGCGCCGCCCGACGGTCCGGAGCATTATCAGGTCGTAGTGGATGACCGCCAACCGCTGGGTGAGGGTAACTCGGCGTTCATCTCGGTCTCGCCGACATGGGATGCTAGCCGCGCGCCGGCCGGCCAGCGCGCCGTGACGCTCTCGACGCATACCGACGTCGGTCCGTGGTGGCGGATAGCCCAGGATAGGGCCGCCTACGAGGACCGCCGCGACGAGTACGCCGAGCGCCTCATTCGGGCCGGCGAGCGAGCACTACCGGGATTGCGCCGGCACATCCGTCTCGCGTTGCCTGGCACGCCAGTGACCTTCCGATATTACACGCAGCGTCCACTCGGCATGGTCGGAGGGTTTCCACAGACCAGCCTGTTTCGCGCCAGGGGGCCGCGCACAAGCGTCGGGAATGTGCTGCTGGTCGGAGATAGCATATTTCCGGGGCAGAGCACGGCGGGTGTGTCCATCGGAGCGCTGCGGGTGGCTTCCGAAATCCTGGGCCGGCAGGCCCGTCCGATCACACGGCGCGGCGGGCAGTCAGGCTCTCGGCCCGCGCATCGATCCATCGCGCGGGATGCTGAGCCGGTCCAAAACCAGTCCTAATGCCAGCAACAGCGGCCTGGTTGCGTTGAAATCGTTTATAATATTCTAAACGATCGTTGACTCTAGTTGAAGAAAGGGGCACAGGTGTATACACCGTCGCCTGCGCGACTCCCAGAGAGTCTAAACCTGGAACCCATTCTCTCCTCTCTCGACGCCCTGGATGCTGTGCTGCAGGATGTCTCAGCCGTGGGGTTCCCCCTGGTCGCCGACGTCGTCCGCGCTGCCTTCGCGAGCGGCGGCAAGCGGCTACGGCCCTCCGTTGCCTTACTGACTGGCCAGATAGTTCACGCGCCAAAAGACACGACCCTGGCCCTGGCCGCTGCCGTTGAAACGTTGCACGTCGCTTCGCTGGTTCACGACGATCTCATTGATCAATCTCTCATTCGACGGGGCCACCCGACCCTCAACGCCGTCCTGAGCGCCGAGACGACGGTTCTCGCCGGCGACTATCTTTTCGCGCGCGCGGCCGCTTTCGCGGCGGATACTCTCAATCCTCGCGTAGTGCAGGCCTTCTCAGAGTGCCTGATGGATATGTGCGCCGGCGAGCTGGGGCAACTCGCTCAGCGGCGGGTGGTCCCCCCGAGTCGGGACGACTACTTGCGCCGCATCCACAGCAAGACTGCCGTCTTGTTCGCGACGGCGAGCAGTGCGGCGGGGGTGTTGGGTGGCGCGTCTGAGCAGGAAATCGCGCTGCTGCGGCAGTATGGCGAGAACGTTGGCGTCGCGTTCCAGATTAGTGACGATATTCTCGACTTCGCCGGTGATCCCGACGTGCTCGGGAAGCCGATCGGCGCCGATATACGCCGGGGCACAGTGACTCTACCGGTGCTGTACGCAGCCGACATTGCTGACTTGCCCCTCGCTCAGGCACTGGCCGGCGAGCAGTGGGCGATTGAGACGGTGATCGAGGCGGTGGTCACATCGGATGCGCTCGATCTTGCTCGCGCCGACGCCGAACGATATGCCGCGGCGGCTGTCTCCTGCCTGTCGTGGTTCTCGGCGGGATCGGCTCGCCAGACTCTCGAGGCTCTGGCCGACTTCAGCGTTCGCAGAGTGGCATGATCTATACGGTCGATGAAGAGCGTCTGGCGTCCGTCCTCGATACGCTCGAGGACGGACGTTCGCTTTCCAGGTCAGACGACCTTATTGGCGAGCTCGTGGGGACGATCCTCTCGCAGCACACCCGCGATAGCGACGCGGTGTACGCAGCGCTGCGGCGCCGCTTTCCGACCTGGGAGATGCTGCGCGACGCCCCGGAAGAAGCGATTGTCGAGGCGATTCGATCAGGCGGTCTTGCGCGTGTCAAAGCGCGGCGCATCAAGCTGGCGCTCGCGGCGATAACGGCCGAACGGGGTGAGCTAGAGCTGGATTTCCTGGCCGACGCGGAGCTGAGTCAGGCGCGGCGGTGGCTGAGCGCGGTGCCCGGCGTTGGGCCAAAGACGGCCGCGTGTGTGCTTCTCTTCGGTCTTGGGCGACCCGTGCTGCCGGTGGACGACCACGTGCATCGCTGCGTCACCCGGCTGGGGATTGTGGCGCCCGGTCTGACGTCCGCCTCGTCCCACGCGCAACTGGAGCGGGCGCTGGGCGATGATACCCACGCCACGTTCATTCTTCATACGAGTCTGCATCGGTTGAGCCGCGAGGTGTGCCGCGAGCATCAGCCCAGATGCGCTGAATGCCCGCTCGCCGCAGTCTGCGCCTTCGCATAGTCATTAATCTATTCACTGCGAGCTTGTAGGTTCCAATGAGAGGGTCGGACACACTCACTTCACGAGCGCGCCCGACCCTGTGCTTTGCCCGGCAGCTAAGACCGAGTCCGTCAATCCCACCCCGGTGCAGACTTATGGGCCATCAACGTGTACGTCGCTAGTCATCTGCAGCTGGTACGTCATGGGCATGCCGCCCTCGTTGAACACCTCCACATAGTAGGTTCCCGCCTCGGGGAAGACCCCCTGCCACACCTTCGGCGCGCTGACGAACGCGTCAATCTTGCCCTGGTCGATCAGGTCCTTGTGGATAGGACTGTCGACCAGTGGCGAGCCCACTGCCCAGTAGAGCGGCGGTTCGACGCGCTTCTCGCCGTAACTGTGCCCCTGCCACACGCGCTTGCCCCCGTCCGTGTGCTCGTGCCACAACTGCCGGTTGTTCTCAATCAGCAGCATGTCACTGGGGCTGTAGATTCGGAAGCCGGTGTTATGCGCCATGTCCTGGTTCCAGGAAGTGTCGCTATCGAGGCGAATGGTGAACACCATGTAGGGCAGGCCCTCCCGAGAGACTTCCTTGGCCTGCTTCGGCGACATTGGCTGAATCACGTCGAAGCTGTACCACTGGCTGTTTCCTGGCGGGAGCGTTGCCTGGTTAACGCCAGGGCCGAGCACCTGTACCTGTTCAGTGTGGAAGGAGCCTGTGCCAGTCGAAGCCATCGCCACCAAGCCGGTAACAAGCAGGAGGAGCAGCGCCATACCAACGCCAATCACAATGCGAGCTTTCATGTCTTACCTCCATTTTGGCCTAACCCGTGTTACATTTATGAACCAACTTACATTGAGTCGTCGACCTCGGACACAGAACAGGTACGCTGTCACGTGCAATGTGGGACTGCCAGGCTCGACTATTGTGGATGCTGTCGGGAGTTTGGTTGGTCGGGCGAGGATACAACGGTGGCCCACGCAAGAAGTCCATTCTTGCCTCTGATTCCATCCTACACCCATTGGGCCGTGGGAGACGTGGTGCCTTCTTCACCCCAGGTGAAGATTCGACCACTCTCTTAGCTCCGCTGTGTTCGGGAGCCAAAAGGGAACCGCCCCCGGAGTCTTTTGCTCGGGGGGCGGTCCTATCTGGCGAGGCGGCGCTGTCAATGCCCGGCAGGCACGGGCGGTCGCTGCCCTTCGCTTGACGGCCGACGGCCGGCCCACTTCAGGGGCCAGCCCGGCAGGAATGCCCCGATCACGAGGGCGGCGAGGGCGAAGAAGAACGTCACGGTGTAGGCGCGCTCGAATCCAGCAATGCTCTGAGTGCAGGCGATCTGCATCAGGCTGGCGACGGCGGCGGGAATCTGCGGTGGAGGCGCCTGGCAGATACCGATCTGCGGGCCGTTCAAGACCTGCGGCATGTCCTGCATCTGCGTCTGGAAGGCTTGCACCTGCGGCGAGAGGGTGCTAGCGAGAACGGTCGCCAGGAAGGCGACGCCGATTGCCTGCACAATCTGGCGCGACGAGTTGATGAGGGACGACGCCCGAGCAATCTTCGGATTCGGCACCGGGCTTAGCGCCGTGACCAGCGTAGTCTGGACCGTCGAGCCAAGGGCGATGCCGCGCAGGAAGAGCAGGAACATGATCCAGGTGATAGGCGTGTCGGCTCGGATTTGAGCCAGCTGCCAGGTGTTGATAGCCAGGATGCTGAACCCGAAGACCACGATGGGACGCGGGCCAATCTTGTCATAGAGACGGCCGGCGGTTGGCGTTGTGATTCCCGCGGCGATGGCCAGGGGCAGCAGGGTCAGGCCGGCCTGGAGCGCGGTGAGGCCACGCAGCGCCTGGAGATAGATAGGCATTAGGAACTCGGCGCCAAACAGCGCCATGACGCTCACGTAGCCCACGAGGCTGGCGTTGAGGAAGACGCGGTTCTGGAAGAGGCGCAGGTCCAGCAGCGGCTCCTTGGCGAAGAACAGCTCGACGACGGCGAACGCGGCGAGTCCGATTGCCCCCACGATGAAGCAGGCGACCACCTGTGTAGAAGCCCAACCCTGGTCAGAGGCAATGGACGCGCCGTACAGAATCGAGCTGATGCCGACGATGCCTATGAGCAAGCCTATCACGTCCAATCTCGGGCGGCGGTCCGTCGGCCGGTAGCGTAGCCAGCGCGAGCCGAGGTAGATGCCAACCAACCCGATAGGGATGTTAATGAAGAAGATCCAGCGCCAGAGGTCGTGATCCACGAGCCACCCGCCAAGGATCGGGCCGAGGGCCGGCGCGACGACGAGGGCGATTCCAAAGAAGCCGAGAGCCTTACCCTGTTCGTTGGGGGGGAACGCGCTGAATAGAAGCGCCGGGCCGAGGGGGACGGCGATACCGCCGCCAAATCCCTGGAGGACACGTGCTGCGATCAGCAGCCAGAGGCTAGGGGCCAGGCCGCACAGGAACGAACCCAGGACGAACAGGCCGAGACCGGCAATGTAGACCCGCTTGAGGCTGAAACGGTCGGCCAGGTAGCCGGCCATCGGCGTGCCGATTCCCAGGGCGAGGACGTACACGCTGATGATTAGCTGCGAGTCGGTCAGCGACGCGCCATACTCGCGACGAAGCGTTTGGAAGGCCACATTCACGACTGTCGAGTCGAGAATGACCATGAAAATGCCGAATATGACCGATATCAGCACCCGCCACTTGTAGGCGAGACGGCCTCCGTCGCTCGGCGCCTGCTGCGCCATCGAATAACTCATGCAATGCTCCTAAAAATCTCGGGCCGATTTAATGATACTGGGAGTTGGTCCGTTTCAGAAGTGCCGAAAGGTTGTACAAAGGATGCAACGTAAATGAGGCGGCCTGAAAGCCGTACAAGAACCATACCAGGCACGACAGAACCAGTATAGGGAGTAGCCACTGAAAGCCATTCTTACCCTGGCGCGGCTGTTTGGTGGATTTCGCCAAAACTGGGATAATGTGGCTATGCAAACCTTTGCCCAAACCGCCGAAGCCCTGGCCGCCACGCGCAGCCGTCTCAAGAAAGCCGCCATCCTCGAGACGTACTTCGGCGCGCTTGATGACCCCGATCTATACCGCGCGGCGCTGTACCTGAGTGGCCGGACGTTTCCGCTGTGGGACCAGCGCGTGTTGAGCGCGGGCTTCGCCAACGTCCGCGATGCGCTGCTGTTGGTGGCGCCCGATGCGATGGCTGACTTCGATCGGCTCCTGCTGGAGTATGGTGACGTGGGCGACGCGGCCGCGGTTGTCATGGCGCGGCGGGCTGACCCCACACCGACCCTGACCTTAGCCGAGATTGCGTCTCTATTCGAGGCGCTGGCATCGGCCAAGGGGGCGCGAGCGCGAACCCAACTGGTCGCCGACGTGTTGCGGCGGGCTACGGCTATCGAGGCGCGCTACCTCGTCAAGCTCATCATGGGAGAGTTGCGCGTCGGTTTACAGGAAGGGCAGGTCGAGGACGCGATCGCCCGCGCCTATGGCCACCCCGTCGAGGCAGTCCAGTGGGCGAATATGTTGCTCGGCGATCTGGGCGAAACGGCGGTCCTGGCGCGACACGGGCGGCTCGCGGATGCGCGGATGCGGCTGTTCCACCCGCTCAAGTTCATGCTCGCGTCGCCGGTGGACGACATCGAGGCGCTGCCGCGGCAGATGCCGGGTGGCTTCGCCGTTGAGGACAAGTACGACGGGGTGCGCGCCCAGGTCCACAAACAGGGTGATCGGCTGACGATCTACTCGCGCACACTGGACGAGATAGGCCACCGCTTTCCCGAGCTACACGCCGATCTGCTGACTCTGCCGGGCGAGTTCATCCTCGACGGGGAGATCGTCGGGTTGCGAGATGACGTGGCGATTCCGTTTACCCAGTTCCAGGCGCGCCTTGGTCGAAAGACCGTAGACGAGGACCTCGTCAAGGCGCTGCCGGTGGCTTTGTTCGCCTTCGACCTCCTGTATCAGGATGGCGAGGTGCTGCTGGAGCTGCCAATGGGTGAGCGCCGCCAACGGCTCGAGGCGCTGCTGCCCGGCAGCGCGGCCGTTCGCCGGGCGCGCTCGGACGTGGCTACCGACGTGGCTCACCTGCGCGATGAGTTTGCGGCGGCGCGCGCTCGTGGCAACGAGGGCCTGATGATCAAGAGCCTGGCTTCTACTTATAAGCCCGGGCGGCGTGGCAAGGACTGGCAGAAGATCAAGCAGCCCCTGGCGACGTTGGATGTGGTCGTGACCGGCGTCGAGTGGGGCCACGGGAAACGCCGCAACGTGCTATCGGACTACACCTTCGCGGTGCGGGGAGAAGATGGGCGACTGATGGAGGTCGGCAAGGCGTATAGTGGGCTGACGGACGCCGAAATCGCGGATTTGACGGAATGGTTCAAAGCCCATACTATCCAGGACTATGGACGCTTTCGCCGCGTCGAGCCACGGATTGTGCTGGAGGTCGCCTTCGACAACGTCCAACCCTCGGACCGCCATGCCAGCGGTTTTGCTCTCCGCTTCCCTCGGATCGTCCGGATACGTGATGACAAGCCGGTGGCAGAAATAGACACCATCGAGACAGTTCGAGTCATTGCCCAAGGAGCTGCATGAGCCTGGCTGCCGAAATACCGCTCTTTCCATTGGATGCGGTGCTGTTCCCCAATATGATACTGCCGCTACACATCTTCGAGCAGCGCTATCGGCGCATGTTGAACGATTGTCTCGATAACGGGGGGCCATTCGGGCTGGTACTCGCGCGGGAGGATGGTGCGCCGCGACGGGTCGGCACCGCGGCGCATATCGTGCGCGTCGAGGGGCTACCGGACGGACGCTCGAATATCGTCGTCATCGGGCAGGAGCGTTTCTCTGTCGACGGCCTGCTGTTCCACCAGCCCTACCTCGTGGGTCGCGTCTCGGAGGCGGAGATGCCAGGGGCACGCGCGCCAGACGCGTTGCGGCTTCTGCCCCTCATTCAGGAAGGGCTGGCCGCCTACCTGACGACGCTGAGAATGGTGGTTGGGCAGCCGGTTCCGACGCCCGATATCCCTGACGAGACCGACGCGCTGGGCTACATGGTGGCGACCGTCCTGCAGGTTGGGCCGAGCGTGAAGCAATCGCTGCTGGAGGCCGCGACCGTCGGGGAGATGCTGCGGATGGAGCGTCGGCTGCTGGAAACCGAGACGGGCATCCTGCGTTATATGGATCGGACGAGCGGGCGGGCCAATGACGCCGGCCCCGCGACACCGAATTGACGGAATCAGACGTGAGCCATTGCTCACAGCCAGCAAACACGGTATACTAAGACCCATGAAAGGCCTACCCCGCACTTTCGTGACCTTTATAGGCGCGGCTCAGCGCGACCCCGACGCGATGCCGCGGCGCTACACATTGACTCAAGCCGGGAGCGCCGGCGCCGTAGCCGTCGCGGTGGGCGACGTGTACGACTATTCGGCGCTGCTCAGCCCGCGAACTCAGCTCATCCGCGATGAGCTGACGGCTGAATTGAGTTGCGACGAGCAGAACCGCCCCGAGCTGCACGTCTTCTGCCATATCAGCGGCGTGACCGTCGATCCGGCATTTGCTGAGCCTGGCTGGCGAGCGCAGATTTTCGAGGCGGCGCTTCCCGTCGCGCTGAGCGCTATTCGCTGGGCTGACCGCGATTTCTACCACCGTCACCCGGAGTACGACCGCGCCCGCGTCCTGGTCCATTTCCGAGCCACCGAGGAGCAGTACAACCGCATTGGGGCGTACGGCTGGCTTAGCGAGTACGTCGTCGACGAGGATGAAGTCCCCGGTGGGTGAGGTCGCGCTCATCTTCCACGAGATCTATCGCGGTCGCGGCTTCTCACCTGTCAAGGCATCCTGGCCGCGCTACGGCGCCGGCTACGACCTGATGGATTCCCTCGGCTTGCTCGGGGAACGTGCGCGGGTCGTTCGCCCTGACGCGGCGACGGAAGCCGAGCTGCTCCTGGCGCACACAGCGGAGTACGTCGAGCGCGTAAGGGCCGCCGACACGGACGGGGTGGGCTACCTGGATGGCCCGGATACGCCGTCCTGGCAGGGAATGTACCGCCGCGCGACGACGGCGGTGGGCGGAACCCTGCTCGCGGCGCGCTGGACCATGAGCGGTGACATAAGCCACGCCTTCAACCCCGCCGGCGGCCTGCACCACGCCCAGCGCGACCGCGCTAGCGGCTTCTGTATCTTCAATGACATCGTCATCACCGTCCGGGCGCTACAGCGCGAATTCGGTCTACAGCGCATTGCCGTGGTCGATGTGGATGGACACCACGGCGACGGCACCCAGGCGCTGCTGTATGACGAGCCGGTGCTGACGATCTCACTGCACCAGTACGACGGACGCTTCTATCCGGGAACCGGACGGGTCGATGAAATCGGACAGGGCGCCGGCCGCGGCTACAACGTCAATGTGCCGCTGCCGAGACGTGTCGGAGACGCCACATACCTGGCGGCCTTCGACGCCGTCGTGCCGCCGCTCTTGCGCGCGTACCGTCCCGAGTTCATTCTCGTCCAGTACGGGACCGACGCGCACATGGGCGACCCTCTCGTGGGTTTGTCGCTGACGACACGCGCATACGCCGGTCTCGCGCGCCGCCTGCACGGGCTGGCGCACGACCTGTCGCGCGGCCGTTTGCTTTTTCTGGGTGGTGGCGGCTATAATCCTCCATCAGTGGCGCGCTGCTGGGCAATTCTTATGGCGATCCTCACCGGAGACTTCACCGACGACTCCTGTCCGCCATATGCTGCCCTGCTGGACGAGCAGGCGCCGACCGAGGAGCCAAGCGTCGGGCGGAACGTTGCGTCCACGGTGGACCAGGTGCGCGGCCAGGTCTTTCCATTTTTCGGTTTGCCGACGGCAGCGCACTCGTTCTGAGATTCCCTAAGGTACCTCCGTAATATTGCTGGTCCCATCTGGCGCTGCTGAGGAGACGCATTTGCACCTTTCGACTCTGGAGCGCCTCTGCTGCCCGGAGTGCAAAGAGCCACTCCGCCTGGTTGAAGCAACGGCATGGCAGAGCAAAGATACGGTTCAGCGTGGCGCCGCAGGCTGCGCGTGCGGTGCGCGCTACGCGATTCGCAGCGGCATTCTGGACTTTCGCCCGTCACGACAGGGAATTACCCTGGCTCAGTGGACGAACCATTTTGCGCCGACGGCGTGGGGCTACGAACGGTTCTGGCGGCTGCGCGCGCTCTCGCAGCTCTCGGGTGAGCCATTCCCAGTCTCCCGAGAGGCAGAGGTGATACTCGGGATGATGGAGCCTGACCAACCCGGACTCTATCTCGACCTGGCTTGCTCTACGGCTCTTCAGGCGCGCATTCTGGCGGGCTACTGGCGTGACCGTCCAACCGCAGCGCGTGTCCTGGCCGTTGACTTTGCGTGGCCGATGCTACGGGAGGCGGTCAGCTTGATTCGGCGCGAGGGCTGGGAGTGCATTGACCTCGTCTGCGCTGACACCGAACAGCTACCGCTGCCCGAGGCCAGTATCGCCGGTATTGCCTGCGGTGGCTCGCTCAACGAGTTCCGCAATGCACCGGCTGTCCTGGCCGAAGCGCGGCGCGTGGCAGGGGGTGGCTCGCGCTCCGCTTTCATGAGCTTGCTCGCGGGGGAGGATGGGCCGAGCGCCGCCGAGTACTGGCTAACTCAGTCCAGCGGCATTCGGTTCTACACCCTTGCAGAGACGCGCCAACTTTTCGAGGACGCGGACTGGTACGTGTGCTGTCAGGCTGCCTGGGGCCGCATCGCATTCACGGAAATCGAACCGTTGTTGGACAAACCTTATATAAAACCTTGACAAACCTCGATTCAGCGGGTATACTCCCACTATCAGGTTTAGCGGAGGTAATCGCATGAATGAGCAGGGTCACGCAGATGTCATTGTGGTAGGAGGCGGGCTTGCCGGCCTGGCAGCCACCAAGCAACTTGTGGACGTTGGCCTGAAGGTGGACCTCTACGAGAAGCGCTCGATCCTGGGCGGGAAGGTGTCGTCGTGGAAGGACGCGGATGGTGACTGGGTCGAAACCGGGCTGCACGTATTCTTCGGAGCCTATGACGAAATCTACGATTTGATGCGGGAGTTGGGCATTTACGATAACATTCTCTGGAAAGAGCATGTCCTCACGTACACGCTGAATGACGGGGAGCGCTTCGAGTTTCGCACGATCCCAGCGCCTAGCCCGCTGCATCTTCTCCCCGCCGTCTTCGGCAATCGCTACTTTACAATGGGTGAGAAGCTGACACTGGCTCGGTCGCTGCAGCCGATCCTCTTCGGCAGCGATGATTATTACGCCAAACAGGACGCCATCACCTATCAGCAGTGGCATCGCCAGCAGGGAATCGCCGACCGCATGCTGTCCAAGATGTTTCTGCCGATGACCCTGGCGCTGAAGTTCTTGCCGCCGAGCGAGATCGGCGCTCGAATCGTGCTCGATGTCTCGGGGTTGTTTTTGCGGCAGGAACAGGCCTCCAAGATGGGCTTCCTCAAAGGCTCACCCCAGGATTACCTTGTTGGGCCAATCGCCGACTACGTGAGCAAGCGCGGCGCCTGTCTTCACACCGGCTGCGGCGTGAAGGAAGTGCTGCTCAACGACGACCTGACAATTGCGGGGCTGCGGCTGCAGGACGGAAGCGTCGCGACAGCCGACAATTACCTGTTCGCCCTGCCGATCCATAAGCTCAACGCTCTTGTGCCGGATGTCTGGCGCCAGATCTACCCGATGTTCGCCAACCTCAAGCAGTTTGAGGGCGTGCCCGTGATAACGGTTCAGCTCTGGCTGGATAAGCAGATCACAGGCGTCGACAACATTCTGTTCTGCCCAGATGGGGTTATTCCGGTGTACGCCGATATGGCGAACACGACTCTAGACTATTTCAATGGGGGCGCCTCGCGCCTCGAATTCGTTGTCGCGCCGGCGCGAGACTATATGAAGCTGAGCAACGAAGAGATTGTCGCCAAGGTGTGGAGCGACGTCCAGCGGGTGTTCCCAGACTCGACTGTCGGCGTCAACATCACCAAGTCGACTGTCGTGCGCATTCCTCAATCGGTCTACTGGCCGAAGCCGGGCCTGGACCACCTTCGCCCGACGCAGGCGACACCGGTGGCGAATCTGTTCCTGGCCGGCGGCTACACGCAGCAGCGTTTCTACGACAGTATGGAAGGCGCGGTGTCTAGCGGGCGGCGCGCGGCGGCGGCCCTGTTGGAAGCTAAAACGCGGAGGAGCGCGGCATGACCCATGACCCTTTGGTAGCACAGGTCGGGCTATGGCCGAGCGGCGGAGCTGCGAGTCTTGACGCGGCCTACGAGATTTGCGCCAAGATCACGGAGCATCACTCAAAGAGCTTCTACCTCGCGTCGTCCTTACTGCCAAAGGACAAGCGGCGCGCCATTCGAGCATTCTATGCGTTCTGTCGACGCTCCGATGACATTGTCGATGTGGCAGGCGTCGACCATGGCTATTCCCTCGATGGGTGGAGTGCTGCGTCGCGGCAGGCGCATTCACAGGGCGACGATCCGGTGCTCATGGCGTGGGCCGATGTGCGCGCGCGGTATGACATCCCCCAGGTCTACATCGATGAGCTTCTTGAAGGCGTGCGGATGGACCTGACGGTGAATCGCTACGCCACCTTCGAGGATCTCTGGCTGTACTGTTACCGTGTCGCGGCAACCGTCGGCCTCGTGTCGATGCACATTATTGGTTTCTCCTCGGAGGACGCCATTCCGTACGCCATCAAGTCGGGCGTGGCTTTGCAGCTCACCAATATCCTGCGCGATGTCGGTGAGGATGCAGCACGCGGGCGGATATACCTGCCCCTCGAAGACCTGGCGCGCTTCGACTACACGGAAGAAGACGTGGCACAGGGCGTCATCGACGACCGTCTGCGGAATCTGCTCGAATTCGAGATTCAGCGTACCGAACAGCTGTACGATGAGGGCGAGCCCGGGATTCGGATGATCTCTCGCGACGGTCGGTTCGCTATCGCGTCGGCGCTAACGATGTACCGCGGCATTCTGAACCGCATCCGCGCCAATGGCTACGATGTCTTCACGCGTCGGGCGCACGTGAGCACCGCTGGCAAGCTCGCGGTGCTGCCTGGCACGTGGTGGCAGTGCCGCCAGATGGGGTAAAGCGCGTACTATGGCACGCTCGCCTGCCGAGGTCCAAGGTGGCACACGAATTGCGCCGCAAAGCGCCATGACCTTGTCCCGTACTTCCGCCACGTCCCGCAGCTTGTCGTGGCGCTGGTGGCCGGCTGATGCGCTTCTCGCCCTCATGCTGCTCGGCCTGGCCGTTGGCCCTCTGTTCACCGCTATGGGCGGCCCTCTTTTCGGCCCAATTGGCCAGTTCGTCTACTGGCTCGGTTTGGGCATTTGCCCCGAACCGTCCTATCATTTCTTTACCGTCGGCGGGATGCCTGAGATCGTCTGTACCCGCTGCATTGCCGCCATTGGGGGTCTGGTCCTCGCGCGGCTGCTCTACAGCCGACCACAGCGAATGAACTCCTGGTGGGGACGTTGGGGATGGGGACGCCGGCTCGCCGTCACGCTGCCTATTCTGGCGCTGTGGCAGCTCGATATTCGGGCGGTATATGAGGGCTGGTGGGATTCGCCCGCCTGGGTCCAGACATTGAGCGGCGTTCTGGTCGGCCTGGCGATTGGTGTTCTCGTCTATCCTGTACTGGTGGCACTATCATATCTGATCAATAGTTGGAAGATCCGGAAGTAGTGAGAGGCGAAGACGCCTAACCCGAGAGCGGGGTGACGAATGCTGTTCTGGCTATGCCTGGCTGTCGTCGTGACGCAAGGGGTGTTCGGGGTGTTATCGATTCGCCACTACGGGGCTTTGCCGCGTGTCCCAACAGTGCCGCGTCGTGCTGGACTGCCGCGCGTGTCAATCATCGTTCCGGCGCGTAATGAGGCGGCCAACCTCGGCCGCCTGCTGGCCTCCCTCCTCAATCTCGACTATGCCAGCTACGAGGTCATCGTCGTCGACGATACCTCGTCCGATGCGACATCGCTGATTGCTTCTGAATTCGATTCCATCCTTCTGCACACAGGAAAGCTCCCGCCTGGTTGGACGGGCAAGAATTATGCGTGCTATCTCGGTGCGCAGGCTGCGACAGGCGACTGGCTCCTGTTTACGGACGCCGACACGGAACACGCAGCGCTGTCCCTCGCGTCAACCATAGGCTATGTGCTCGATCGGCGCCTGGATGCCCTGTCCGTGCTCGTCGGCCAGGATACGCTTACGTTCTGGGAGCGCCTACTGCTGCCGTTTTGCTATCAGCAGTTCTTCGTCGGTGTCCCAGGCGGCCAGGTGAACAATTCACGCAAGGAAGTCCTGCTGGCGAATGGTCAGTACCTGTTGATCCGCCGCGATGCCTACGACCAGGTCGGCGGACACGAGGTCGTCCGGAGCAGCATGGCGGAGGATGTTCGGCTCGCCCATCTCCTCAAAGCGTACCATCTCCGCTACGCCGTGGCGCGCGGCGAGCATCTTGTGTTCGCCCGTCTCTACCACAAGCTGTCCGAGTTATGGACGAACTTCGCGCGGAATAGCTTCCAGTTCATGACTTTGGATAGTCGACGTGGGGGTGTAGTGCTCGTGAGCGCCGCCGTGGCGACGTTGATGCCCACCCTGCTCGCGCTGGGCCTGCGCTCCGGCCTCGACGCCATCCTCCTCATTTCTGCTTACTCCTATGCTTTCCTGGTGCTAGGGTTGATGGCGTGGGGACGCATCTTCCGTGTCCCCGCCTGGTACAGCTTGCTCCAACCCCTGAGCGCCGTTTTCTTCTGGTTGGTGGCGCTGAATTCCGCGGTACGCGCGTTGCTGGGCGTCGGGATCACGTGGAAAGGGCGGACATATGGCGGGCGCTGGCCTGCCATCGAGCCGACCGCCGACCATACGCCAGAGCCGCACAAGTCGCGGATGAAAGACGACTCAGGGAAGTAAGCTCCGCTGGTCCGGCGTACTCTAGGTTGCGAAGCCCCGGGCCGGTGGCGCCCGGGGCACTTTCATTCTTGCTGCAAGAGAGTATAATTGCTATTGCAAAAGGATGCGATAGCAAAATGACTCATCACGAACACGACTACGCGGCGCAGATGCGCAAGCGAGGCTTCCGAGTGACGCCGCAGCGCCAGCTCATCCTCGATGCCATCTGCGAGGCCGGTGGACACACGACCCCGGAGGAAATCTACAATCGCGTGCAGACGAAGAGCACGGCCATCAACCGCGCGACCGTCTACAGGACGCTGGATTTCCTGTGCCAGATGCGCCTGGTTGTCGCGGCCCACGTCGGCGGGGGGACGATGGTGTACGAGCTGGCTGGCGAACGGCCGCACCACCACCTCATTTGCCGCGCATGTGGTCAGACGGCCAGTGTCGGACACGAAATGGTCGAACAGTGGTTCGCGCAGATCGAGCAGGAGACCTCCTTCTCGGTCGACATGGACCACCTGGTTCTGTTTGGCCTATGCGAGCACTGTCGTCAGTCCAAAATTGATGGCTCACAATCGCCTTCGTCCACGTAAGACTCGTTGGGACGGGGCGCACAATAGTCATGGTCGTTTCAGATTCGGTCGTCAAACGCTGAAGGAGGTTTCCGCATGCTATCGATTAGCGTTCCCGCGTTCGTCCACGGGGCTGTCAGTGGACAGCCGATGCACATTCCAGATGGGTATCTTGGCCCGTGGTTTGCCATCGCCCTGCTCGCTATTTCGTTGACCATTCTCGGCATTTCGGCCGCACGCTTCAGCCGCCGGCTGAACCAGCGAATGGTTCCGTTGGTCGCCCTGCTGTCCGCCTTCTGTTTCGTCATCATGATGTTCAATGTGCCGCTCGTCGGCGGCACGTCGGGGCATGCGGTCGGCGCGACCATCTCGGCGATCATTCTCGGCCCTGAGGGAGCGATACTCGCCGTGTCCATCGCCCTGCTCGTTCAGGCTCTCTTCTTCGGCGACGGCGGGATCCTGGCCTATGGCGCGAACGTGTTCCTGATGGGAATCGTGATGTCGTGGGCCGCCTGGATCGTCTACCGCGCCATCGCCGGCAACACAGCCGTGACGAGCGGCCGCCGCCTCGTGGCGGGGGCAATCGCGGGCTGGGCTGCGCTTAGCCTCGCGGCCGGGCTGGCCGGGCTCTTCTTTGGCATGCAGCCCATTCTCTTCCACACGGTGGATGGCACGCCGCTCTATGCTCCGTTCCCGCTGAGCGTGTCGGTTCCGGCGATGCTCATCCCGCACATGCTGGTCGCGTCGGTCATCGAGGGCGCGGTCACGGCGGGTATTCTCGCCTTCCTGCAGCGAACCAACCCCGGCGTTCTGCTGGCCAACGATCCTTCGGCCCAGGAGAGTGCGCGGCCGATGAGCCTGCGCCCGCTGTGGATCGGGATCGCGGCGCTCGTCGTTCTATCGCCTCTCGGCCTGCTGGCGGGTGGCTCGGCGTGGGGAGAGTGGGCGGCCGACGAGATTGGTGATATTGTCGGCTTCGTTCCCCAGGGCCTCGCCAATACGCAGGGCTGGACGGCGCCGCTGCCGGATTATAGCGTCGAGGGGTTAGCTCCATACATTGGCTACATTCTGTCAGCCGCGATCGGCATTCTGGTTGTGATCGCCGTGGTTTGGGCCATCGGCCGGCTTGTGGCGCGGCGAACGGCCCAGGGGAAGAGCTAAAGTGGCGCGGTCAGTCGTCGAACGCACGCTGGCAGGCCTGACGGACTCCCTGGAGCAGTCGCTGTTCGCGGAGGAGATTGCCCGGCAGCCGGGCGCCTTGCAAGCCCTCGACCCGCGGGTGAAGATAATCGGCTTCCTGGCTATCCTGCTGGCGGTCGCGTTCGCGCGCAACCTGTGGGTGTTGGTGCTGCTCTACGCCTTCGCGCTGCTCCTGGCGTGGGTATCTCGCGTGCCTCTCGCGCGCTTCGTCAAACGGGTGTGGCTTGCCCTCCCATTCTTCACGGGCCTGGTCGTGATTCCGGTCATCTTCAACTTCATCACACCGGGTATCCCGCTGGTTGTGCTATCCACATCGCCCTACATCGCGATCACCGAACAGGGTGTGCGAGCGGCCGCGTTCCTGATTCTGCGTGTCGGAACCTCGGTGTCGTTCGCGGTTCTGCTGGTTCTCGTGACGCCGTGGGCGACCTTGCTGCGCGCCTTGAGCGTTCTCAAGGTCCCCGCGGTGTTCCTGCTCGTCCTGGGCATGACGTACCGCTACATCTACCTGCTGCTGCGCACGTCAGGCGACATGTTTCTGGCGCGGCAGAGCCGCGTCGTTGGGCGCCTGAAGTCGGCGGACCAGCGGCGCGTGGTTACGAACACCATGGGGAACCTGTTGGGCAAATCGTATGATATGAGCCAGGACGTTTATCTGGCGATGCTGTCGCGCGGCTATCGAGGCCGACCGCGAACGCTAGACCAGTTCAAGATGACTGGACGAGATTGGCTGTGGGCCGCGGGCCTGGTCGCCTTTGCGGTCGTCGCGGTCATCCTTGGCGGACGATAGGGAGGGCCGGACTATGGCATACTTGAGCACGAATGGGGCAGCGGCCCCTGTCTTTGACGTAGACAGCGTCCACTTCAGCTACGACGGGCGTCAGACGGCGCTGGACGGTGTCTCGTTGCGTATCAAGGCCGGCGAGAAGATTGCTATTCTAGGGTCTAACGGCAGCGGCAAGAGCACCCTGTTGAAGCTGCTCGATGGCCTGTATTTTCCGACGTCTGGCGAGATTAGATACCGCGGGGTTACCCTATCCGAGGCGAAGTTCAATGAGGACGATAGCTTCTCGTTCGGTTTTCGCCGCGGTGTGAGCCTCGTTTTTCAGGATACCGACGTGCAGTTATTCTCGCCGACAGTTTGGGAAGAAGTCGCATTCGCGCCGCTGCAGCTTGACATCCCGGATGACGAAGTGCGCAGCCGTGTCGATGCTGCGCTGTGCGCGCTGCGGATACAGCACCTGGCCGAGCGCACGCCGCACCGACTGAGCGGCGGCGAGAAGCGGCGGGTGGCGCTCGCGTCCGTGTTGTCGCTCGGACCAGACGTCTGGCTGCTGGACGAGCCGACCACGGGCCTGGACCCGCGCAGCCAGAGCTGGCTCATTGATTTCATCCTGGAGCGATCGGCGGCGGGTGAGACGTTCATTACCGCGACGCATGACCTCGATATCGTGTCCATTATCGCCGACCGCGTGTATGTCTTTGCCGAGAACCACAAAATTGTGGCCGAGGGCACGCCGGCGGAGATTCTGTCCAATCATGACCTGTTGCTGGAGTGCAACCTGATCCACGAACACAGCCATCGCCACGGCGAACTTGTCCACAGCCACCCCCACGGCCACGACGCGCACGCGACCCACGAGCACGCTGCCTGAGTGGAACTCGCCCTTGCATCTTCATGCGAGCGGGTGTATCATGGGCCTGGACGCGACATGCCCTGGCAAGGAGTTAACCCTGTATGGCTGATCAGGCATCCTCGACAACCGTTCCCACCCCCAATCCAGCGGATCCGGACAACTTCCTTGAACCTCTGGTCTTCAGTGTTCCGGGCGCCTGGCCGTGGACGATCGATGCCCACGCCCAGGGGATTACTCCGCCCAAGTCGCCGCTCGCGCCGGTCGCCGCGCAGCTCGCCGCCCTTCACGCAGGCGTGCTGACGCAGGCCGCCGCGACGCCGACGGCGAAGGCGCAGGGGAGCGACCTGATCGAGGGCATACAGACGCGGTGGAAGACGGCGGCCGCGGACCTTGGGCCGGAGATGGCCTGGCTCGATGGGGCGCGGCCCGAGGGTGACCTCGGCGCGCTGCCCTGGTCCGACCTGGCTGTTCTAACAGGGCAGCTAGTGGCGGCGGTCCAGATCAGGATGCTCGGAAAGAAGCTAAGCGATCTCGACCATCTCCGCGCCTATACGGCGCAGATGCGCGCCGATTGGGAGCCGATCGGCCGGGCCGTACCATCGGAGCCGCTTCAGCCGGGCGTCGCTGTCAGCCGATACAACTATCTGCTCACGCGCGCGCGCGCGACGGTGGTCAAGCAATCGCAGCACGTCGCAAACCTGGACGATATCAACCTCGATGAGATGAAGCGAACGTACATCGTCCTGCATTACAGCCTGATCCAGCTCGTCCGCTCGCTATCGTTCGCCTGAGCGGACGCGCTGAGTGGCGCAGCCGCAGGACAGTAGTGGATGTGACATACATGCGTGATGGGTGACATCGTTCGTCACTCATCACGCATTGCATTTGGCGGTATGATGAGCACAGTTCTTGCGAGTCGCTCAATAGTAGCCATCATCGGGCCGACCGGCATTGGCAAGACGGCGCTCGCTGTCGCGCTGGCGCAGCGATTTGGCGGCGAGATTGTATCGGCTGACTCGCGGCAGTTCTACAGGGGAATGGATATCGGCACGGCGAAGCCTTCGGCCAGCGAGCTAGCGGCGATCCCCCACCACCTGATTGATATTGCGAACCCCGACGAGAGCATATCCCTGGCGCGGTTCAGGGCGCTAGCGAGCGCGGCCATTGCCGAGATCCATGCCCGGTTGCGCCTGCCGATTCTCGTGGGAGGGACGGGGCAATATGTATGGGGCTTTCTCGAAGGCTGGGACGTTCCCCAGGTGCCTCCCGACGACGCCTTGCGGGAACGACTGTACGCCGAAGCGGAGGCGGCAGGGGACTCCGCTCTCCATGCCCGGCTCGCGTCCGTCGATCCCGTCGCCGCCGAGCGCATCGACCCGCGCAATGTCCGCCGCGTCGTCCGCGCACTGGAAGTGTATTACATGACGGGCCGTCCGATCTCCTCACTGCAGACAAAGAGCCCTCCGCCCTACCGCACCCTCATCCTCGGCCTCACGCTCGACCGACCGGCGCTTTACGCCAGGCTCGACGCCCGCATCGACGCGATGATTGCCGCCGGGCTGGAGGCGGAGATCAGGCGGCTCGTCGCGCAGGGGTATGGCTTCGATCTGCCCGCTATGTCGGCGCTGGGCTACGCCGAGTTCGAGCCATTGCTGCGGGGGGAGGCGACCCTTGACGACGTGGTAAGCGCCATCAAGCGAAACACGCGCCGCTTCGTGCGCCACCAGTCGGCCTGGTTCCGCAAGGCCGACCCGCGCATCCATTGGCTCGACGTGGCGGACGATCCGCTGCCTCTAGCGTCGCAGTGGGTGCAGACCTTTCTGGAGGAGGCGTGAACGCGCCAACTCGCCCCAGGCCGATGTCGTGGCTCGCGCTAGGGGCCTTGGGACTGGCGCTGGTGATGATGATCTTCGATCCGAGCACGGCCTGGCGCATGCTCCTCCTGACTCTCGTGGCCGTCTTGGGCATCTCGTACTGGTACACGTCGGCAGTCGGGCGCGGCCTGGCCATCACCCGCGCGCGGCGCTATGGGTGGGCATCGGTAGGTGACCGCGTCGAAGAGCATTTCGAGCTCACCAACGATAGCGGGTTCCCGCTGCTCTGGGTGGAGATCGACGACGCCTCCACGCTGCCCGGATACACGGCGCGCCGGGTCGAGGCGCTCAACCCGCACAGCATGAAGCGGTGGACGATCGACCTGGTGGCTCGTCGCCGCGGGCTATATCAACTAGGGCCGATGCGCCTGCGATGGGGCGATCCGTTTGGCCTCTTCGAGGCTACCTGCGACGACGCTTCGGTTGAGCAGTTCATCGTCTACCCGCCCATCGCGCGGCTGCCGCGCCTGGAGTTGCCACGCGGCGCAGCGTCGGGGACGGCGCGCACGCGCCGCCGCGCCCTGGAATGGACCACGAACGTCGCGGGCGTGCGCCACTACGCGCCCGGCGATGAGCTGCGAACAATCCACTGGGCGACGAGCGCCAAGCACGACTCGCTCTACGTCAAGGAGTTCGACCGCGAGCCGGCCGGTGATGTGTGGATCGTGATCGACCTGGACGCGGCGGTTCAGGCGGGGACAGGGGCCGAGTCGACAGAGGAGTACGCGGTCGTCTTTGCTTCATCCATGCTCAACACTCTGCTGGCCGATGGGCGCGCCGTGGGCCTGGCGGTTTCCGGAGCGGAGCCGACAATCATACCGCCGGGGCGAGGGGGCGAGCATTTCTGGCGCATTCTTCGCGAGCTGGCAACTGTCACTGCTGCGCCAAGGCCGTCGCTGGACGAGTTCCTGGGCCGGGTGAGCGCCAGCTTTGGGCGTGGGCTAAGCGTCGTCCTGGTCACGCCTTCGGTGAGCGACGCGTGGCTTGGGCGGGTGGCGGGCTTTCGGCGGCGTGGAATGGCGGTGCATGTCGCGCTGCTCGATGCGTCCACCTTCCTGCCGCCAGGTCCAGGCACGGCCGCGGCGGCGGCAATCTTGAGCCAGCAGCTCGCCGAGCAGGGCGCCGGAGTCACGCGCATCGACCGCAGCTATCATTTCGATCTGGTTCAGCAGGGGAAGCGCCAGGGGCAACAGGAGTACATTGTTGGAGCGACCGGCCGCGCTATACTGAAGCCGGCGGACTGACGCGGTCTTGCCTAACCAGCGCGTCGAGAGCTAGAATTACTTCGTATAGTCATAGAATACTACACGCCGCAACAATACAATATAGTGAACCCAGAACCTGGAAAAACAATTAACACGGATCAATTATGGGACTAGACATAATGATTTGGTTGGGACGGCAAATGCGGCCGAGGGAAGGCTGGCTTCCAGTTCTCCTTCTCGCGGTCGCCGTCGCCTGCCTGCCTCTCTCGATCGCGACGGGCGATTGGCTGCCCCGAACTGGCTGGCTCCTCCCGCTCTCAATTGCTGCCACTTTCATTGGGCTGCGCTTGGGGCAGGGGAGGCGCAGCGTCTGGAGTGTCGCGCTTGCCGGTGTTGTCGGCGTCATCGTGGTTGGCCTGCTAATTGGTGAGGTCATCCCGTCGCCCGGCGCGTCGTTCAACGCTGCGACACAAACAGGCCTCTGGCTAGCCCGCGGAGCAGCCGGTGAGTGGCCGGCGAAGGCCTTCTTCAACGACGGCATCGCCCGCGTCATCGGCTTCGAGACGCGGCTCTCCGCTTTCTCAAGCCTCCTCCAGACGCCTGCCGCCGCAACGACCGCGCCGGATGCCTTGCCGCTGATGTGGCTCACCTACAGCGCCGTCTGGCTCGTTTCGCTCTGGGCGGGATGGTCGTTCCGCCGCTGGCACTTCGCCGGCATCGCACTGCTCCCGGTCGGGATTTTTCTCACCAACTACTACATCTTTGCCAGAAATGTTGGCTTCTACTACGGCGCGTTTCTGGCTGCGACGCTGGGTCTGATGGTGCAGGGGCAATTTCTTCGCAAGGTGCAGCAGTGGTCGCGCACCAACGCCGACTACTCAGACGAGATCCACATCGACGTCACAATCACGACAATCGCGCTTATCCTGATTATTCCACTGCTGGCCTGGGCGACCCCGGTACCAATTCTCTATGGGCCGGCGCGCGCGGCGTGGGAAGCCACAATAGGCCCGCGCGAGGCTGTGGGCGCCGTCACCAAGCGCGTGTTGGGAGACGTGAAACGCCCCGGCGGTAACCAAGAGGAACGGGTGGATCTCGCCGATCTGCCGCTGAGCCACGCCCTTGGTGGAACCCCAGAGCTTGCTGCATCGGTTATCTTCACGGTGCAGACGAGCGACCCACCGCCCGTGCCCGACCTGCGCGAGGACGTTAGCCACTATTACCGCACCCATGCCTGGGACGTGTATACCGGCCGCGGGTGGGCCGTGAGTAGTGAACTCGATGAACGCACGGCGGGCAGCAATCCCGACACGACACTGACCGACCTGCCTCCCGGTGTGCGCCTCACCCAGAAGTACACGCTGATGGGAGACACAGAGCCGCCCGTGGTCAACTCGCTGGTCGCCATCGACCAGAACTACGAGCGCGTGGAACATCCATCGGGCGATCTCACCGCTATCCGAGTGCCCGGCAAGAGCTACACCGTTGTGTCGCGCCTGCCTTTCGTCAGCATCACCCAGCTCAGGGAAACGCCGCCGGATCCGCGTCCGGAGTACCTCACTTTGCCGCCCGAGCTGCCGGCGCGCGTGCGCGAACTGGCGCTATCATTGACGGCCGATGCAACCACTGACTACGATCGGGCGACGGCCATCGAGCGCTACCTTCGCACATTCCGCTACGATCTCAACGTGCCATCGCCGCCGCTCGGCCGCGACGTGGTGGATTACTTCCTGTTCGATTCGAAGGCCGGCTACTGCGACTATACGGCCTCGGCGATGGTCGTGCTACTGCGCGCCGCGGGCGTTCCCGCGCGCCTCGCGACAGGCTACGCGGGCGGAAGCTACGACTACCGCCGCAACGCCTACGTCATCACGGGCGAGCAGGGCCACGCGTGGCCGGAGGTCTATTTCTCCGGTATCGGGTGGGTTGAGTTTGAGCCGACACCGAGCCAGCCGCTCCCGGGGCGCGCGTTTGACCCGACGACACTGCCATCGGATGAAGTGCTACGCGAGGCGGTACAGCCCGCCGGGCCAAACCTGCTGGTGGTGCTGACCGCTGTATTGGGCACGGTAAGCGTTGTGTTTCTGGGGTTCGTTCTGTATGGCCGCTATCGAGAGAGCCGCATACGGCCCGAGGAGCGGGTGGGCGTAGCCTGGCAGGGCCTGGTGGAGCGCGCAACGCGGCTGCATCACGGCCCCGCCGCGAGTCAGACGCCGTTGGAGTATGCTGAGACGCTCGGTAGCGATCTCGCGCAACGCAGTGCGCGGCTCGGGCCGTGGACGTTCAGCGGAAGATCAGCGGCAGGAACCCTCGCTGCCTTGAGTGAGAAGTACAGCCAGGCAGTCTACTCGGCTGAAGCGCCCAGCGGCGCCGAACAGAGCGCGGCATTCAACGCGGCAAAGCGTGTCCGCCGCGCCCTATGGCTCTTCGTCCTCGACCGTCTACGTGTGGCTGGCCAGCGCGACGGCGCCCCATAACCCCACATCGCCGCCGAGCGCCGCACGCTCGATCCGCAGGTCGCGCAGGTAGGCTGGCGTCATCACACCCTCGCGAAGCGTCTCCCAGATCGGCTCCATGATGTACTCGCCACAGTTGGCAACGCCACCGCCCATCAGGATGAGACTGGGGTTGAAGATGTGAATGAAGTTGATGAAGGCCAGGCCAAGATAGTGCCCCGCTTCGCGCAAGACGGCGCGCGCCAGCAGGTCGCCACGCTGGGCTGCCTCGTTGACGTGGCGGGCCGTGATTTGGTCGAGCTGGCCGTTCACCAGAGATCGGAGCAGTGTGGGCTGCTCGGCCGCTACCCGGGCGCGCGCTGTGCGGGCGATCGCCGTGCCCGACGCCAGGGCCTCGATGTGGCCGACGCCCCCGCAGTTGCAGACAGGACCGTTGGGATCGACAACGACGTGACCGATCTCCCCCGCGAGGCCGTGGCTCCCTAGCAGAAGATGCCCACCGGCGATGACTCCGCCGCCAATACCCGTGCTGACGGTGATATAGATAAGGTCATCAACCCCTTGACCACCGCCGAACGCGTGCTCGCCCAGAGCGCCGAGATTCGCATCATTCCCAAGCCGCACCGGAACGCGAAGGCGTTCCTCCAACATAAGCTGGAGTGGCACGTCGTTCCACCCCGGGATGTTGGGCATCTCATACACCATGCCGGCCCTCGGGTCGCATGGGCCTGGCACGCCGATACCGATGGCGTCAATTTTCCGTACGCCGTTCGCTCCGGCCGCGTGCTCGACGGCCGAGACGATTCGCTCGAACACACACTCCGGCCCTTCGTCGGCGAGGGTGAGCACTCCGACGCGGTCTTGCAGGGTAGGGTGGCTGGGATCGAGGCGAGCGGCTCGGATCTGAGTTCCACCAAGATCGACACCGACAACAGATCTTTCACTGCTCACAACAGCCTCCGATTTAGGTACGTACAGGCTGCTACGCACTCTGACAATGTGCGAGACTATGCGGAGTATACCATAGAGCGCGGCGCGCGGCTACTATGCGCAGCACGTCGTGATAGGCCAGGTTGACCATAGAGGCAAGGCGGCGTATAATTGCTTGATGACAGATTTTCTCAATTAGATTCAGGAAGAAATGTGGCTGACTTCTCACCAAACGAAACCAGACATGGACAGCTGGCATCCGCCTTGCAGAAGGCGGGATATCGGCTGACAAACCCGCGCCTCGCCGTGTTAGCGGTGCTTGAGGCAGGCGCATGTCACGCCAGCCCAAACGAGGTTTACGACCTGGGCCGATCGATATACCCCGAACTCGGTCTTAGCACGGTATACCGCACACTGGACATCCTCACCGCTCTCGGCCTGGTGCGGCCAACGTATCTCGGCGACGCGGCGCAGCGATTCACGCTGCACCATGACCGTCAGCACCACCATCTCGTGTGCGAGGCGTGCGGGGATATCACCGATGTCGAAGAAGATGGCCTGGCCGATCTGACCGCTCGTATTGCCGACCGGCTCGGCTTTCTGGCGCATGGACACTATCTGGAGATTTATGGGATTTGTAGACACTGCCAGGGAACGAATTGATAGTTTGATGGGCTTCAATGGGAACGGCCTCGCTTCGGGTAGCCCGCCGCCCGCAGTGCGCGCGCGCCACGTCACCGTGAGGCGTGGCGACCTTACGGTGCTCGAGGATATCGATTTCACGGTGCCGGCGGGCCAGATGGTCGCCGTCATTGGGCCGAACGGCGCGGGGAAGTCCACGTTGTTCAATGCCCTCGTCGGCCTGATGCCCATCACCAGCGGCGACGTCGAGTTGCTTGGCCGTCCTAGCCGGGAGCGTGGGGCCGCGGACGTGAGCTATGTCGCGCAACGCGACGAGATCGACTGGCGCTTTCCAGTGCGCGTTGAGGACGTCGTGCTCATGGGCCGGTATCCGCATGTCGGGTGGGTGCGCCGTCCCTCGGCAGCGGACCGCGAGAAGGCCCGCGCAGCGTTGGGGCGCGTCGGGCTGGCGGACGTGGCGAATCGGCAGATTGGCCAGCTCTCAGGTGGGCAGCAGCAACGCGTATTTCTGGCGCGAGCGCTGGCCCAGGAAGCGCGGCTCCTTCTTCTCGACGAGCCATTCACCGGGCTGGACGCCGTTGCCGAGGCAATGATCTTCGATATCCTGGCAGAGCTCCAGCGCGAGGGCCGCGCGATACTCGTGGCGACTCACGATCTCAACATGGTAATGCATCACTTCGAAACTGCCATTGCGCTCAATCGGCGCATCTTTGGGTATGGTCCTGTGCAAGACGTGCTGTGCTCCGAAATTCTCACTGAAACCTACGGGGGCCAGCTAACCATGCTTCGGGGTACGGATGGTCGGGTAGTGGTGCTAGGGGATGGCTGTGGACATTTTGGTTAACCCATTCATCGAGCCGCTGACATACCCATTCATGCAGCGCGGCCTCCTGGCCGCGATTGTTGTGGGTGTCGTCTGTGCTGTCATCGGCTCGTACGTTGTTCTGCGCGGCCTCGCCTTCATGGGCGACGCCCTCGCCCACGCTGTGCTGCCAGGCATTGCCATCGCATTCCTTGTCGGGCGGAACATCCTGGTCGGCGCATTCCTGGCGGCGATTATCACGGCGCTGGGCATCGGCCTGGTACAGCGGCAGGGTAGGTTGCGCGAGGACAGCGCCGTCGGCATCATGTTCGTCGGCGCATTCGCCCTCGGCATTCTGCTCATTAGCAGCATGCGCAGTTACAGCGTAGACCTGACGCATATTCTCTTCGGCGACGTCCTTGCGGTATCCATTCAGGACCTCGGCATGATCACCGCACTGGGCGTGTCGATCCTGGTCATAGTGCTTCTGCTCTACAAAGAGTTCTTGCTCGTGAGCTTTGACCCGATCATGGCCGCCACGACCGGACTCCCCGTGACATGGCTCAACAATGGCCTGCTCATCCTCTTGAGCCTGACGATTGTCACGGGGCTACAGGTCGTCGGCAACATCCTTGTCGTCGCGATGCTGATTGCACCCGCCGCGACTGCCTACCAGCTCACCGATGAGCTTTGGCACATGATGCTGCTCAGCGTTCTGTTCGGCGTCGTCGCGGCGGTCGTCGGTCTCTACCTGTCCTTCTGGTTCGGCGTGGCGTCGGGCGCGGCCATCGTCCTGACCGCGGTGGTCATCTTCTTCGTCGTGCTTGTTCTGACACGGAAGCGGCGCGCCTGACGTTGGGTGCACGTGAGATGGCAGCTACGCTATGTCTCCGGCATCGAGTACCCCGTCCGCGGCCAGACGGCGAAAGCGCTCAACTGTGGCGGCGATCCCGTCAGCCAGCTCGACATGCTGAATCGCGCCGATGACCGTAGCGAGGCTGGCGTCATCGAAGTTATACGGGAAGGGAAGCTGGCGGTCGTCGTACGTGAGTGTGCCGCGCGCCTCGGGCGCGGCAGCCTCGATGAGCGCGATAACGCGCGCCATGTCCGCCATAGCGCCCCCCACGTTGAAGACACCCGCACCCTGCCACTCGGCATCGACCGACTGGATGAAGATGCGCGCGATGTCAGCGGCCCACTGCATGCAGTTGACGCCGCCAAAGGGGATGTGGTAGGGCAGGCCGAGGGCGGCGGCCAGCATGGCCTTGGTGGGGCTGGAGGTGAGGCCCTGGTCGCGGGCAACGCCGTAAATAGCCGCGGGGCGTAGACCGATAGACGGAACGCTCCAGTCCTGCCAGTAGATGCGCGCCGTCCCTTCGTTGGCCTGCTTGTACACACCGTAAAGGGTTGTCGGCTCAAGCGCGGCCGCGTCGGGGATAGGGCCAGATGGGTAGTCCTCGGGCGGGCCAAACACGGCAATCGATGAGGCGTAAGCGGTAGCGCGAACTTGCCCGCCGCTGCGTCGCGCCGTTTCCAGGATATTCACGGTTCCGGCTACGTTGACCCGCGCGCCGAGCACGGGGTCAGCTTTGCAGAACGGCACCTGGAGCGCGGCGAGGTGGATTATGTGTGTCACGCCATGCTCGCTCACGACGCGCTCCACGGTGGCGAGGTCGCTCACGTCGCCTTGAACGAATGTGACGCGCGACAACTCGTCCTCGGTCAGCAAGAGGCGCGGGCGTGTCGGGACCGAGCCAAGGTCGAGGACAACGACGCGCTTGTTTTGGTCAAGCAGGATTCGCAGCGTCCAGGCGCCGATGCAGCCGAGCGCGCCTGTGACCAGATAGACAGAAGCCATGACGGTCCTCCGTGGGCAGTGATATGAGCGAAGTATAGCATGGAGCACCAGGGCCGTCATCCAGATACACAGAACCGATATTCATGGGACTAGGCCGCTACATTTTGAAGGCAGCCAGTCTGGCAGCAGGACCAGCCGGCTGGCCACCTCCGCTCCCACCATTGGCAGAATGCGACTCAGGTGTCGCGCAACGGCTCCTTACGCTTGAACTCCGCGGCGGCCAAACGACGGCAACTATCTACTGGCCGACGGGCGCGCCGCAGGGCGTCGCCATCCTCTTGCACGCCGGCGGCGCCGACCGCCGCTCCGTCTGGCCGTGGGCAAAGGCGCTTGGAGGCGTTGGCCTCGTGTCCCTGGCGCCCGACCTGGATGGACACGGCAGCAACACGCGCCCGTACACGACGGTCACACGCGCTGCCGAGGTAGCTCTGGCCGCCGTAGAAGCTGCGCGCTCGCTGGATGCCCCGCCCTTCACCATACTCCTCGGTGGAAGTCTTGGCGGCGTGGTGGCATTGCGCGCCGCTGAGCTGTGCGCAACCCCGACGACTCTGGGATCAGCACCGGGGATTGATGCTCTCGCTCTCCTGGCGACGCCCTACGCGTCGCCGTTCTGGCAAATGCTCAGCCCTCACCTTTTTCGGTCGGCGTGGGAGGGGCAGCAAATTGTCGGGCAGCCCATACGACGCGATGGGCCACGCCCGCGCTTCGCCGCGCTCCGCGACAGCCTGGCGCGCGAGGGTCTGCTGGAGAGCGCCCGAGCCATTTCCTCCCGCCCTCTGCTACTCGTCCATGGGCAGTACGACCCGTTCGCGCCACCCCGCCACGGCGAGGCGTACCGCCACGCGCATGGTTCCGCGAGCTTGACCGTCGTCCCGTCCGCTCACGCCGGGGCCTTGTACGGTGACGAGGCAGTGGCGCAGACGGCGAAGTGGCTGGCAGCTCAGTTCCCCACCTTACAGTGACAGGTGATACACCGCGAATGGTTGCGCCTCCGTAGCGGCCCGTGTTATAATAGCCGCACTTCATCCCTGCGAGGTAACACCATGTATCGAGTCGGACTGCTGGTTGGCCGCGAGCGTTCCTTTCCCGATGCGTTGATCGCCGAGGTCGAGAAGCGGGATGTGGGCGTGATGGTGGAGTACGCCAAGGTGGGAGCGCCGCGGATGGGCGAGTGTCCGCCGTACGATGTCATCGTCGACCGCATCTCGCATGAGGTGCCGACGTACGCCTCCTATCTCAAGAATGCCGCCTTGCAGGGTGTCGACGTGATCAACAACCCATTCTGGCGCATGGCCGACGACAAGTTTTTTGCCAACTCCCTGGCCGATGCTATCGGCGTGCGTGTGCCCATCACGTTCGCTCTGCCCAACAAAGACTACGTGCCCGGGGTGGTCTCTGAGAGCCTGCGCAACCTGACATACCCCCTGGACTGGGAGGGCATGCTGGATCAGGTAGGCTTGCCGGCGATCCTCAAGCCCGCGTCAGGTGGCGGCTGGAAAGATGTGCACGTCATTCACAGCCTGGATGAGCTTCTGTGGCGCTACGAACAGACGGGCCTCCGGCAGTTCATTCTGCAAGAGTTCATTCAGTGGGAGCAGTACGTACGCTGCATCGTGATTGGGAAGACGAACGTCCTCGTCACCAACTGGGACCCCCGCCGCGACCACTTCGACCGTTACCGCGCGGACGATCAGCCCGTGGCTCCCGCTCTCGAGGCTCGATGCCGCAGCGATGCCATCAAGCTCAACTGGGCGCTCGGCTACGACATGAACACCGTCGAGTTTGGGATCCATGATGGCGTGCCATATGCCATCGACTTCACGAACTCGGCGCCGGACTTCGACATCAGCTCCCTCACCGAGCGCTACTTCCCCTGGGTCGTGGAGAACATGGCCGACCTCATCATCGACCGAGCCATGGGGCGCGGGACGCGCCCGCGAATGCGCTGGGACGCGGCGCCGCGCGAGGCAGTCCCTCAATGACATTGCCGGTCGTCAGCGAGTATAACGATCGGATGTCACGCGGCGATGCAGCCGCGTTGGGCGAAGAGCTTCTCGACAAGATGCGGCGAGCGCGGCTGACGTTCGGTGACCGCCTGGTGTGCAGCGTCCTCCGCCCGCACTTCATCCACCAGCAAGACTACCAACAGGTTACTCAGGCTGCGGGGCTCATTCTTGCCGCGCTCGAGCGCCTCACCGACGCGCTCATGCAGGATGAGTCTCTCAGAAGGCTTGTCGGTTTGACTGCGGATGAAGAGGCCATTGTCGCCATCGATCCCGGCTTCCGCTATCCTGACTCGTCCGGCCGCCTCGACGCCTTCTTCGTTCCCGGCGAGAGCCTCTACTTCATCGAGTATAACGCCGAAAGCCCCGGCGGGCTGGCCTTCGGCGAGGTTCTTAGCGACCTGTTCCGCGACTTTCCTGTCATGCGAGAGGTTACGCAGCGGCACCCGGCCGTCACGTACCCGATACGATCCTGGATTCTTGAGACACTCCTAGCGGTCTACGATCAGTGGGGCGGGCAGTCTCGGCCGAGCATTGCCATCGTGGACTGGCGCGAGGTGCGCACGTTCAACGAGTTCCTTCTCATCCAGGAGACCTTCGAGGCGGCAGGCTACCCGACGCGCATCGTCGACCCGCGCGATCTGGAGTACTCGGGTGGGCGTCTGTGTGCTGATGGTTTCGAGATCGACCTGGTTTACAAGCGCGTCGTCACCTCGGAGCTTCTGAGCCGCGAGGGCCTCGATTCGCCGCTTGTCCGCGCCGTCGCCGACCGCGCCGTATGCATGGCCAACGGCTTTCGGGCGCACCTCCTGTTGAAGAAAGTCTTGTTTGCTTTTCTCAGCGACCCACAGTACGCCCATCTGTACACGCCCGAACAACACGCCGCCATCGCTGCGCACATCCCGTGGACGCGGCGTGTGGCCGACGGCCTTACCGAGTGGCAGGGCCAGCGAGTGGACCTGCTGGACCACGCGACTGAGCATCGCGAGAACCTCGTCCTCAAGCCAAGCGGTGAATATGGCGGGCAGGGAGTTGTCCTGGGCTGGGAGACGTCGCCGACGGAGTGGGAGGCGGCGCTGCGCCGGGCCACGGAGGGCGTCTACGTGCTACAAGAGCGCGTGCCCGTGCCGCAGGAGGATTTCCCGAGCCTCGAAAACGGAGCGGTGCGCTTCTCCCCGCGCTTCCTCGACCTGGATCCGTACACGTGGCAGGGCGCACAAGCGCGCGGATGTGGCGTGCGCTTGTCGGGAAGCGCGCTGCTGAACGTCTCGGCCGGCGGAGGGTCCGCCGTGCCTATGTTTGTCGTGGACGGCGAGCGATGAGCCACGTCAGCCACCTACACCTGAATCACTGCCATTATGCTTGACGAAATCTTGCGTAACTCGGCCGTTCAAACGGTCATCCAGGCGATCAGCACGTTCAAGCTCTGGATATATGGATTTGCTCTACTTGGCGGTCTCATTGCGCTGCGCGCCGTTCTCCGAGCGCGTACCGAGCGCTCTCGGGCGATGTTCGGGCTGGAGCGCGAAGCCGCCTCAGGCCGCCTCTCATCCGCGATATTCACCCTTCTGCTCATGGCGGCTCTGGCGGGCGGCGTCTATGTGGTGACTAACTACTTCACGGCCGACGCGATCAGCCAGCGGACCGTGGTGCGCGCGCAAGCCCAGGCGACCGCGACGGCGCAGGCGCGGGCCACGGAGTCGGCGGTCGTCTCTGCCACGCGCGCCGCCGCGCCGACCTCGACCCCACAGCCGGCGACGGCTACCCCACCACCGCGTCCTACCGACACCCCCGCGCCGACCACGCCACCCGACCTGACCCAGTCATGCCACGGCGAGGGCGACGCGCAGGGAATGCGCTACGTCGACCGCCAGGGGGTGAATCTCCGTAAGACTCCCGAGCAGCGGGGGGACAACATCGAGCGCACACTACCCTTCTCGACTGAGGTGTGCGTCTACGGAGATGAGAACGGCTGGCTGAAAGTCACAGTCGCCAACATCGAGGGCTACCGCTATATCCTCAAGGACCTCACGAGGCCGTGATGATGGATGAATCAGGCGAGAGAGTACGTTGCGGCCACGCCCTGGGTGGAATATCTGTAGGAGGAAGCGCATGAGCGCGGCCAACGCGGCGGGCGAAGCTCTCGACGCTCTTCTGGCGAACCGTGCCGCCGGCGCGATTCTGAGCGCTTTCGACACGTACCAGACTGAGTATCGAGGGATCACGCAGCGCTCCAAGAGCCGTTTCGAGGCGCGAGACTGGCTCGGCGCGAACGCGGACGCTGTGGCGCGCCTGGACCTCTACCCGACGGTGATTCGACAGATCGTCGCCGAGATCCGAGCCATTCTCGACGACCACTGCCGTGACAAGGCGATCTGGCGGCTCATGAAAGAGCGGTACACCGAGCTTATCGCTCGCCGCGATGATATCGAGACGGCCGAGACGTTCTTCAACTCTGTGACACGCCGCATATTCGCGACCGTGGGTGTTGACCCGCAAATCGAGTATGTCGCCTCCGAAGTCAAGGGAAGGCGCAGCCAGGATACCCCGCTCCTTACTCACTACGAGGCGCGCGGCGATATCCTCGACCTGCTCTGCTGCATACTGGCCGATCACCCCTTCGACGCTCCATACGAAGACCTCGATCGCGATATTCGCCTCGCTGCCGAGGCCGTTGCCGCTTCCCTGGCAGAGCGGGGGCTAAGCCACATCGACAGCGTGGACGTCGTGCGCCACATTTTCTACCGCAACAAGGCGGCGTACATCATCGCGCGGCTGCACTGTCATGAGGCGAGAATTCCCCTGGCTCTGTGCCTCCTGAATGATGAGGGCGGTATCACGATAGACGCGGTCCTGCTGACCGCCGATGAGGTCAGTATTCTGTTCAGCTTCACCCGTTCCTACTTCCATGTGGAGGTCGAAAGCCCGTACGAGCTCATCGAGTTCCTGAAGTCGATCATGCCGCGCAAGCCGATGTCTGAGCTATACACCTCCATAGGTTTCAACAAGCACGGCAAGACCGAGCTGTACCGGGAGCTTCTAGCGCATCTGGAACACTCTAGCAGCAAGTTCGAGATCGCCCGCGGCGAGAAGGGCATGGTCATGCTGGTGTTCACCATGCCGTCGTTCGACGTCGTGTTCAAGATTATCAAGGACCGCTTTGCCTACCCCAAGAAGACGACGCGCGAGGGCGTCATGGAACGCTACCAGCTCGTCTTCAAGCACGACAAGGCGGGCCGGCTCGTCGATGCCCAGGAATTCGAACATCTGGAGTTCGACCGCTCGCGATTCACGGATGATCTGGTGGCGGAGATGCTTGCGATTGCCGCCAACACGGTGACGGTCACCGAGGACAAGGTCATCATCAAGCACCTGTACACCGAACGCCGCCTGACGCCGCTCAACCTGTTCATCAAGGAGGCGACGGGGGACGCCCTGTACGACGCCATCGTCGACTACGGTGTCGCCATCAAGGACCTGGCGGCGACCAACATATTCCCGGGTGACCTCCTCCTGAAGAACTTCGGCGTCACGCGCCATAGCCGCATCGTCTTCTATGACTACGACGAGCTCTGCCTGGTGACAGACTGCCGCTTCCGCTCGTTGCCCGAGTCCGATGACACGGTGGATGAGTTCCGGGCAGATCTATGGTTCTATGTTGACGAGCACGACATCTTTCCGGAGCAGTTCGAGAAATTCCTCGGCCTGCCTCTGCCTTTGCGCAAGATATTCATGGCCCACCACCGCGACCTGCTGGACCCCGCATTCTGGAACGAGATGAAGGGTCGCCACGAAGCGGGTGAGGTCATGGACATTTTCCCCTACAAGCAATCGCACCGCCTCCACCGCGATCGCAGCTGAGCTTTCGGTCGGGTTGACACCGCGGTTGATCTCGATTACAATGTGTTCTGTCCCTAGAACATACGTTTCCCTCCACTCAGCCTCTGGATTGATACACGATGCCTAAGCATTCGGCAACGAGCTCCACGTGGGAGGCGGCCGAGGCGAGCGCCCCGATGGCCCGCCAGTTCCTCCAAATAAAGCGGCAGTTTCCCGACGCCATCGTTTTCTTCCGCCTGGGTGACTTCTACGAGACGTTCAACGAGGATGCTCATGTCGCCGCCCAGATACTTAACATAACTTTGACGAGCCGCAAGATGGCCGGGGAGGATCGCTGGCCGATGGCGGGCGTGCCGCATCACGCCGTGAACGGCTACCTGTCCCGCATGGTGCGGGCAGGCTACAAGTGTGCCATTGTCGAGCAGATGGAGGAGCCGAGCGGCAAGCTCGTGGAGCGGGCCGTGACCCGCGTCCTGACGCCCGGCACCCTGGTCGAGCCGAATATGCTCGACGCCCGTCGCAACAACTACCTGGCTGCCCTCGTTCTGGAAGGGGAAGGGGCGGGTCTCGCGTACTGCGATGTGACGACCGGCGAGTTCTCGGTCACGCAGGTCCAGGGGAAGGACTTGCTGACCCAGGTGCGCTATGAGCTGGAGCGCCTTCAGCCTGCCGAGGTCCTGGTCGCCGACCGTAATCCGACGCGACGCCCTGTGCGCGTCCAGAGACACGGGAGCGGCGAGACTGACCCGTCCCTCGCGGAGCTGGCCTATCCGTTCTCGCCGTACCCCGCGTGGCGGTTCGACTTCGATACCGCGCGGCAGGCGCTCCTCGACCACTTCAAGGTCGGCGCCCTGGATGGCTTTGGCCTCGGCGAGCAGCGCCTGGCCGTGCGCGCCGCCGGCGCGATTCTGGCTTACGTTTACGAGACTCACCTCGGCGCTGTCGATCAGCTCATCAACCTGACCGCTTACACCACGTCGCGCTACATGGCGCTGGATCCCGCCACGCGGCGCAATCTGGAACTCGCACAGGGGACGCGCAGCGCCAACGCCAGCGGCTCTCTCCTCGGCGTCCTCGACCAAACGGCGACGCCAATGGGCAGCCGCCTGCTGCGCGCCTGGCTGAGCCAGCCACTGCTGGAGCCTGAAGCCATTTCGGCCCGCCTGGACGCCGTCGCCGCCTTCCATGACAACAACATGGCGCGCGGCGCGGCTTCGGAGCGGCTCAAGGGCCTCAACGACCTCGAGCGGCTGACGAATCGCGTCATTCAGCGCATTGCCACGCCGCGCGACCTGCTCGCCATCTGCAAGACGCTCGAGTCCGTGCCTGGGCTGCTTCAGGCCCTGGGCGCAGGCGCGGAGGCGGCCACGCTCGACGACGGGTCGAGTGCAGCGCCGGCTCCAGTAGATTCCTTCGATTCTGAGTCGCCAGAACACAGTGCAACGAACTTGCCCGAGACGGCGGAAGATATATGGGAAAGCCTGGGCCACCGCGACGCCGCCCTAGATAGCGAAGCAACGCCGCTGCCGCGCGAGCACCATAGGCAGCCGAGGCGCCGCCCCGTCATTCGCGAAATGACGGGGAACGGCCCCTCGATAGACTTAACACAGTTTCTACCCGCACCGCTGGCCCCATGCGAAGGTATCGTGAGCCTGATTCGCTCCGCGATCGTGCCCGAGCCGCCAGCGGCGCTTGGAACGGCCGGCATCATCGCGCCGGGCTTCTCGGCCGAGTTGGACGGCATCATCCATGCCTCCCGAGACGCAAAGGATTGGGTCGCCAGCCTAGAGGCGCGGGAGCGCGAGCGCAGCGGTATAAAGTCGCTCAAGGTCGGCTTCAACAAAGTCTTTGGCTACTACCTGGAGGTAACCAGGGCCAACGCCGAGGCCGTTCCGGCCGACTACATCCGCAAGCAGACGCTCGTCAACGCTGAGCGGTATATCACGCCTGAGCTGAAAGAATACGAAACGCTCATTCTGAACGCGGAAGAGCGCGTGATCGAGCTGGAGACGCGTCTGTTCCGGGAGATTTGCGAGCAGATCGCGGCGGAGGCGCAGAGCCTGCTCGGTACGGCGCGCGCCATCGCTTACCTCGACGTTGTCGCGAGCCTGGCCGAAGTCGCGCGGCGCCACGACTACGTTCGTCCGGCCATCACAACCGACGGCTGCCTCGACATCCGCAACGGCCGTCACCCGGTCGTCGAGCGCTCCCTCGAAGGCGAGTTCGTCGCCAACGACCTGCGCCTGGAGGAAGGCGAGATCATCATTCTGACCGGCCCGAACATGGCGGGTAAGTCGACATTCCTCCGGCAGGCCGCGCTCATCGTGTTGATGGCTCAGATTGGCTCCTTCGTCCCGGCGGAGAGCGCGACGCTATCCATCGTGGATCGCATCTTCACGCGGATCGGCGCTCATGACGAGATTGCCCAGGGCCAGAGCACATTCATGGTCGAGATGGTCGAGACCGCCAATATCCTACGGCATGCCACGCCGCGCAGCCTGGTGATCCTGGACGAGGTTGGACGCGGCACCAGTACGTACGATGGGCTGTCCATCGCCTGGGCCGTCGTCGAATACCTCCACAACAACCCTGATCTGCGCGCCAAGACCCTCTTCGCCACCCACTACCACGAGCTAACCGAGCTTGCGGAGCGCCTGCCTCGGGTGCGGAACTACAACGTCGCCGTGGCAGAAGATGGCGACGGCGTTGTATTTTTACATAAGATTGTGCCTGGTGGCGCAGACCGCTCCTATGGCATTCACGTGGCCCAGCTCGCCGGCCTGCCGCGCGCCGTCATTCACCGCGCTTCGGAGATCCTGGCGGATTTGGAGCAGGAAGCGCGCGCGCCGGGGGCGCCGAGAGACGCGCGGCCAATGCAGCTGGCGTTGCTCATGACGGAGCATCCGGCGGTGAGCGCCCTCAAGGAACTTGACGTAAATCAGCTCACACCGCTGGAAGCGATTAACGCCCTATATCAATTGCAGAAGAAAGCCAAGGAGTAAGGGCTAGCGGTCGCGGTCGCGCAGCGCCCGTTCGATCTCACGCTTGCTGTCGCGCTCGGCGATAGCATCGCGCTTGTCATACGTCTTCTTGCCACGCGCCAGGGCCAGCTCGACCTTGGCGCGATTGTCTTTGAGATAAATGCGCAGGGGAACGAGGGTGTAACCCTTCTCCGTGATGGCGCCGGCCAGACGGTTGATCTCCTTGCGGTGCAGCAGGAGCTTGCGCGGGCGCAGCGGGTCGTGGCTGGCGTAGCCCGCCATGTCGTACGGCGAGATGTGCACGTTCATCAGCCACATTTCGCCGTCCTTGATCTGGGCGTAGCTGTCGCGCAGGTTGGCGCGGCCTGCGCGCATAGACTTGATCTCCGTGCCAAGAAGCGCGATGCCCGCCTCGTAGGTTTCCTCTATAAAGTAGTCGTGGCGCGCCTTACGGTTCTCCGCGAGAACGCGGTCGGCGCGCTTCGTGCCTGTCGTACTCATGCTTATTCCTGTCGCTAATGTGCGCTGCGGGTCGCCTCAATCGCGCGCTGGAGCTGTGTGTCCGGCTTGTCGCTGCCAGGGTCGCCGCCTTCAACCACAATATTCGGCTCGATACCCGCCTTTGAAATGTCCTGCCGGTTGGGCGTTAGCCAGTGGGCGATGGTCACGTGCAGTGTCGAGCCGTCGGATAGTTGGTGGACGTTCTGCACCGATCCCTTACCAAACGTTTTGACACCGACAAGCGTTCCGCGCCCGTGGTCGCGAATCGCGCCCGCGACGATTTCCGAGGCGCTGGCGCTCCCGCCATTAACGAGCAGCACCAGCGGGAGGTCGGGGTCGGCGCCGCCTTTGGCGGGGAACGACTCCTCCGTGCCGTCGCTGTGGCGCTCGTAGGCGATCACCCCGTCTGGGATGAACTGGCTCGCGATTGCGATCGCGGAGTTCAGATAGCCGCCGGGATTGCCGCGCAGATCGAGGATCAGGGACGTCGCCCCCCTCTGCTTTAGCTCTTGAATGCCACGCTGTAGCTCCTTCGGCGAGCGGTCACTGAACAATGTGATGCGCGCATAGCCCGTCGTCGGCGCCCCCATGTCGTCCAGCATTCGCCACGTCACGGAGGGCGTCTCGATGGCATCGCGCGTGATCGCCACATCGAATGGGTCAGCGTCGCCCCGCTGTATGGTGAGGACGACCTTGCTGCCTTTGGGTCCGCGAATCAGGGCGACGGAGTCGTCGACGCTCAGGCCGGCGATGTCGCGGCCGTCCACTTTAAGGACGATATCGCCCGCCTTTAGCCCTGCCTTGTCGGCTGGTTGGTCGGGCAGCGCGTTCACGATCACCAATTGGCCCTTCTCGTTGCTGCCAACGTTGGCCCCGATGCCCTCGAACTGCCCGGCCAGATCATTGCGCTCTTTCTCGGCGGCCCGCGGCTCGATATAGACCGTATTGGGGTCGTTCAGCGTCGTCAGGGCGCCGCGTATCGCCCCACGGGACACTGCGGTATCGTCAGGGACCTGCCCATAGAATTCGTGCTGGACGATGCCCCAAGCTTCCCAGAATACGCCCAGGTTCCCGGCGGGCCGAGAGGATGTGCCGGTCAGAGCCTCGATCCCCGACCTGAGACTCGCGACCGCCGTGCCGTCGCCGGCCGCAGTCCCGCGCGCGATGTATCCTGCCGCGAAGGCAGCAAGAATAGCCAGGAAGACAAGGCCGATGACCAGGCTGCCTTTTAGCCGATCCCGCATACGTCCGATACCCCCAAGGCCCGATCCCGCTGGGCCAGCGCCGTACTCCAGCGCGTCGCGAAGTTACCACGATTCTAGCACCATAACGGTCCCTCTCCAAACGCAGCTGGCCGCCATTATGTAGATTAGGGAACACCATTCCCAGGGACTTTCTGTCCTTGACAGGCGAAGAAATGCGATGTAGAATAGCTTTATTAAATGACCCTTTTATTGCGCTATTTGATCGAATCGTGATATCGCCTCAGGAGCGATGGGCCTGCTTCTTCGCGAATCAGTTTGAAGAGGCGTTCGCGCTCCGCTTGCACAGTGACGAAATTCGGGTGATGACGAGATACAGGCCCGTGCAACTCGACCGGTGGAAACAGAGCGAGTATTTCTGCCGCTCGTTTCTTCGTAACCAGATACGGCTCAAGTAGCTTAGCAAGGTCAACCGCTTGATTACCGACTTTCTGCCACTGCCACCGTGGCCGCGCTCGTCCTGTGCCTTTGACGTGATAGACTCGACCACCGAACGTTTCTTGAATATATCGAATAGTCGGTTCGTGAGTGTTCACGGCGATGATTGCCGCGGTGTACCCGACGTATCCCTGTCGTGTCTGTTTTAGAATTGTGATACAGCCCTCTCCATCAACGAAACCTGCTAGCCAGGCCACTTTAGTTTCCATCTGCCCTCCAATCTGCTATATTATATCATTATAGCGGATTTTGCGCACTGTGGGAGACGATGATGTCAAGCAAGTCGTTAACGTCACAGACACAGAGTGATCTCGTTACTTCACCTGACATAAGTGCAGACATACTTGCCGGTCAGCTGGCACCATCCAGTATCAAGATGTACCGCCGCGATTTTCAAGCGTATCTCGCGTTTGCTGGATCTTTAGAGAGTGCGCTCAGGCCGGATACGCTTGCGCGCTGGCGGGCGCATTTGGCGGCAGAAACAGACCTCTCCCCCAATACCATCAATCGCATGTTAAGTTCTGTCAAGCGGGTTGTTGCTGAGGCCGTCAAGCAAGGTTACATCCGAAACCCGGAGCTTGCCGAGGATTTCGCCGCCATCGACGGCGTAAAGGTCAAGGCGCTCAAGGATCGGTTGAAGCCTCATGCCAGGACACCTATCACGGCGGAAGATATGCGGCGTCTGTGCGACGCGCCAGACACAACGACTATGATCGGCCTACGTGACCGGGCGCTGCTGCATACTCTGGCGAGCAGCGGGATGCGCATCACCGAGGCGGCAACCTTGAAGCGCAGCCAGATTAGCCAGAAGGGCAAGAGTTATGTTGTGTCCATCATGGGCAAGAACGATATCGAGCCGCGCCAGGCGCCCCTTAGGCGCGAAGCGAACAAGTACATTCTGGAGTGGCTGAAGGCGCGGCCGGTCGAGAGCGAGTACGTGTTTACGTCGTTCGAGGGCCGCGGCGAGAGGCTCACGGCCAAGCCGCTGAGCGCCGTCGGCGCATGGCGCGTCGTGCAACACTACGCGGAAGCCGTGGGTTTGGAGCACATCAAGCCCCACGACTTCCGCCGATTCGTCGGCACCGAGCTGGCCCGGCGCGATATTCGCCAAGCGCAGAAAGCGCTCGGCCACAAACGCATCGATACGACTGCTCGCCACTACGTCTTGGATGAACTTGAGCCGGGCCTCACCGATGACCTGTACTAGTGGACCTGTCGCGTCTCGTGCTCCCAGTAGGGCTTTCGAAGCTCGCGCTTGAGCACCTTGCCTGCGCCGGACACTGGGAACGGCTCCGTGCGGAACTCGACGCTGCGCGGCACCTTGTAGGTAGCGATAAGTGCGGCGCAATGCTGAGTTAGGTCCTGCTCGCTCAACACTGCGCCGTCTTTCGGGATCACGATGGCGTGGACGCGCTCGCCCCAGGTATCGTCGGGAACGCCGATGACCACACAGTCGCGCACCGCCATGTGCTTCATGAGGGCGTTCTCCACCTCGACGGAATAGACGTTTTCTCCGCCAGAGATAATCATGTCCTTGATGCGGTCCACGATGTAGATGAATCCCTCATCGTCCATATAAGCTGCGTCGCCCGTGTGCACCCAGCCATCTACCAGGGCTTTGGCCGTCTCAGCCGGCTTGTTCCAATACCCTTGCATCGTCAGGGGGCCACGAACAGCCACCTCCCCTACCTCGCCACGAGGTACCTCCTCGCCTGTTGGGTCCACGATCTTGACTTCGGCCACGTATGTCGCCCGGCCTGCCGAGCGCAGCTTGGTCGAGAGCGGGCCATCGAGGACGTGATATTCGGGGCCGAGGATGCTGGCCACAGGCGATAGCTCGGTCTGCCCGTAGGCTTGCACGAGACCACAGTGGGGCAGTTTCTGGATGGCGTCGCGGAGTGTCGTCTCCGGTATCGGTGATGCGCCGTAGAGGAGACGCTTGAGCGATGAAACGTCGGACGCTGCCATCGCCGGGTGTTCCAGGATGAGCTTGATCATCGTAGGGACGAGGACCACATGCGTGATGCCATACTGTGCAATAGCGTTGAGCACTAGCTCGGGGTTGAAGGCGGGAATCATGGCGTGGGTCGCCCCAGCGATAGTTGCAGCGAAGCCGCCCGCGCCGTCCGCCAGGTGGAACATTGGGGCAGCGTGAAGATAGCAGCTGTCGCTATAGACCTCGGTCTCGTGGGCAGTGGACATGGCATCCGCCCACATGCTCGAGTGGGTGAGCATGACGCCCTTGGGAAACCCTGTAGTTCCACCAGTGTAGAAGATACCCGACAGGTCTTCGTTGTTGCGGAACGCATCCTCGATGGGAGACGTCGCTCTGATAAGCGACTCGTAGTTCAGCATGCCCTCGGGTGTTGCGCCGTCACCGGCGTAGATGACGTGGCGAACCATGGCGGCCTGGGATTGAATCGCGCTGGCGGCTTCTTTGAACATATCGTCCACGACGATAATCTCAGCGCCCGAGTCATTCAGCGAGTAGACGTGTTCCGGCACCGACCAGCGTATATTCATCGGGACGACAACGGCGCCCGCCCACCACACGGCAAAGTAGTACTCCAAGTAGCGGTCGGAGTTGAGGGACAGCATGGCGACACGATCTCCCTCCCTCACGTCAAGTGCCCGTAACCCGCCGGCGAGACGAGCAACCCTCTCTCCAAGCTGTTTCCACGTCTGTCTGCGATCACGATAGATGGTGGCTGTGTGATCGGGGCGTAGCTGCATCGCACGATGCAATGGCTGGGTCAGGTACATGGTCAACTCCCTTCGCGCGTGTTCGCCGGGGCGACTCCGTTGTTAAAGGGGAACCATTATAGGCCCTTGATCATGACTGTCAAGTCGGCAAACTCGGACAGAACCATCGCTATGGGCCTCGCATCGTCACGAATCAAAAGGCCGGTCGGCTGTCACTCTGGACGGACCGACCGGCCTTGACGCATCTGTCGTTTTCTTACCCCACGAACTCCTCTACGGTTGGCAGCAGGGACCGCGGAATGCGGGCGCGGATGCGCGTGCCGCGCGGCGTGTGCTCCTCTTCCTCAATTTCGCCACGCTCGTGGATGAGTGCGACGACATCGCCACGAGAGTACGGGACGGTGACGCTGACCGGCGCAAGGCGCTCGCTGAGCGCCTGCTCGACAGATTCCAGGAGCTGTTCAAAACCGACGCGCTTCTCCGCCGAGATCGGGACGCTGTCCGGGTGTGCCAGCAGGAAATCCTGGAGACGCTCCTCCCCTAGCACCGCCGGCGGCATAATTTTCATCCCGAACTCCGTCTCGGTGCACGCCGGTTCGACCGCGCCGAGTCTGTCGATCTTGTTGACGGCGACAACGGTTGGGAAATGCTCTGTACCCAGCTCGGCGAGAATATCCTCGACCGTCTGCCATTGCTCCTCGACATTCTCTTGCGTTATGTCAACAACGTGCAGGATCACGTCGGCGGTCGTGATTTCTTCCAGCGTCGCACGAAACGACGCCACCAACTCGGTCGGCAGCTTCTGAATGAAACCGACCGTATCGGTGAACAGAGCCTCTCGTCCGCCCGGCAAGCGCACGCGCCGCGTCGTCGGGTCCAATGTTGCGAAGAGCTTGTCCTCCGCGACGACGTTGGCGCCCGTGAGCGTATTGAGCAAAGTGGACTTGCCGGCATTGGTGTAGCCGACAATGGCGACCGTTGGGATGGCGGCGCGGCGCCGATGCCGGCGATGCAGCTCGCGCTGCTTGCGCACATCCTCCAGCTCGTGCTTCAGGCGGCTGATAATGCGGCCAATCTCGCGGCGGTCGACTTCTAGCTGAGTCTCGCCGGGTCCGCGAAGTCCGACGCCGCCAGCGCCCCCGCGGGCTGCACCCCCGCCCGTCTGCCGCGCCAGGTGGGTCCACATTCGCGTCAGGCGCGGCAAGCGGTACTCGTATTGCGCGAGCTCTACCTGGAGCTTTCCTTCGCGGGTGTGGGCATGTTGCGCAAAGATGTCTAGGATGAGGGCGGTTCGGTCCAGGACGAGGGCGTTGAGTGCGTCTTCTAGATTGCGCTGCTGTCCTGGCGAGAGCTCGTCGTCGAAGATGATCGTGTCTGCGTCAAGCTCGCGCTTGAGAAGCTCGATTTCCTCCACTTTTCCCTTGCCAACGTACGTCGCCGGGTTCGGATGATCTAGCTTTTGCGTCGTCTGCCCGACGACGTCCAGCCCGGCTGTGGAGGCGAGGGCGGCCAGCTCTTGCATCGATTCTTCGAGGGTGAACAAAGGCTCAGTCTGTTTGACGTCTACGCCGACCAGGATAGCTTTCTGGCGCGGCATAGACGTGTTGTAATATCGGCTTTCTGCCATCTAACGGTAAGTCTCCTATGCTCCCATTTCGGCGTAGTGGCGGCTGCGGCCGCTGCTCGACGGTCGCGGCGAGGCTGAAACCGCCACTACGAAATACTCATGCACTACGAAATTCTCATGTCCCTGGCGATAGGCCGCTTCGACCTATCCTGCGACGGGCGTCACGTCGAGCTTTTTGAGCCGGTGCATCGCCTCGATCAGATCTGCATCGTCCACGGCCAGTGAGGCGCGGAGATAACCTTCACCTTGGGGGCCATATTCTCGACCCGGCGTCAGCCAGACTCCAACCTGATCAAGGGCATGGAACGCGAATTCGTCGTCGGCCCACCCCTCAGGAACTCTCGCCCACACGTAGAGGGTCGCCTTGGGCTTGTCCGCTGCCAGACCCGCTGCGTTCAGCCCATGCACCAATACATCACGCCGCGCTGAGTAGATGGCGTTCCGATCCTCCAGCCAGCTCTGGTCGCCCGTCAGCGCGGCTGCCGAGGCGTACTGGATGGCGTTGGGAATGCCGGTGTCGACGTTGCTCTTGACGCGCTGCAGAGCTTCCAGTGCCTTCGCGTTGCCCGTCGCCATGCCAACGCGCCAGCCAGCCATGTTGTAGGTCTTGCTCAAGGAATTGAACTCGATCGCGATGTCCTTAGCTCCCGGGATCTGCAAGACGCTGGGTGCGACGTAGCCATCGTACGTCAGGTCGCAGTACGGGTTATCGAAGGCCAGCCAGATGTCGTGGCGCTTGCACCAATCCACGATTTGGGAAAGGGCGTCGAGGTCTGCGATCGCCCCGACCGGGTTGTTCGGGTAGTTGGCCCACAGCATCGTCGCCCGCGCCAGGACGGCGTCGGGGATGCTGTCGAGGTCGGGAAGCCATCCTCGCTCCGCGTTGAGGCGCACCAGGTACGGCTCGGCGTCGACGAGAAGCGCGCCCATCTTGTACGCTGGGTAGCCGGGGTCGGGCACGAGAACAACGTCGCCGGCGCCCGCCCATGCCTGGGTTGCGTGAACCAGACCCTCTTTGGAGCCAATCAGCGGCACAACTTCGGTCTTGGGGTCGATAGTGACGCCGAAGCGCCGATCATAGTACGTAGCAACCGCTGTGCGAAGAGCGGGCAGGCCACTGTAGCTAGGGTAGCGGTGGTTCAAGGGGTTCTGCGCCGCCTCGGTGAGAATGTCAACGATCCACTGGGGCGTGGGAAGGTCTGGGCTACCGATACCCAGGTTTATGACGCGTTCGCCCTGGGCTTCGCGCGCGGCGATGCGCGCTCCTACCCGGGCAAACACGTACGGTGGGACGTTATCCATCCGTTTGGCAAGTCTTGGCATCCTCTTTCGCTCCTCGAAGTGATACCGTGCAATTCTAGGCTGACGAGAAAGCCTGTCAAATCCCCTGTCCTCTTGTCTGGCCTAGCTTGCGCATCTCTTTTCTTCGTGGTATTTTACATCTGTGTCAACGTGTAGTCTTATATGACTATGCGAAGTTTTCTCAGGGAGAATAGTCGATGCGCGCCGTTGATATCATTGCTCGCAAACGTGACGGTTATGCCCTTACGACAGAAGAGATCGAATGGTTTATCGCTGAGTTCACGCAGGGCGCCATTCCCGACTACCAGGCCGCCGCGTGGCTCATGGCCGTTGTCCTCAGGGGCATGGACGACCGCGAAACAGTCGACCTCACCATGGCTATGGCCCGCTCCGGCCAGATGCTCGAGATAGACGGCGTTCACCATCCCGTCGTCGACAAGCACTCGACGGGGGGCGTCGGCGACAAGATTTCCCTCGTCGTCGCCCCGATGGTCGCTGCTACCGGCCTGGCCGTCGGCAAGATGTCGGGACGGGGTCTCGGGTTCAGCGGCGGTACCCTCGACAAGCTTGAGTCCTTCCACGGTTTCAATGTGGCCATGACCACGGAGCAATTCCTGCGCCAGTTGCGCGAGATTGGACTGGTCATCGCCGGCCAATCGGCGGACTTCGCGCCCGCTGATGGCAAGCTGTATGCTCTACGCGACGTGACCGCAACCGTCGAAAGCCTGCCTCTGATTGCAAGTTCCATCATGAGCAAGAAGATTGCGGCGGGGGCGGATGCCATCGTCCTCGACGTGAAGGCGGGGCGCGGCGCATTCATGAAGACAGATGCAGCGGCGGCGACGCTGGCCGAGACGATGGTTCGCATCGGCCAGGGAGTCGGACGGCGCGTGGCCGCGGTCGTATCCGCGATGGATCAGCCGCTCGGGCAAGCGATCGGGAATGCGCTAGAAGTCAAAGAAGCGATTTCCACATTGAGGGGGGATGGGCCGCGCGATCTTCTCAGGCTCGCCTTGACCGTGGGCGCGTATATGCTGATTCTGGGCGAGCGTGCGAGCAGCGTTGCTGAAGCCGAGGAGGCGCTCATGGGGGCCATCGCCTCGGGCGCGGCCCTCGCCAAGCTGCGCGCTATGGTTGTCGCGCAGGGCGGGGATGGCGGTCAGATTGATAACCCGGATCTGCTGCCGGACGCGCCCGTTGTGCTCGCCGTGCCGTCCACCCAGTCGGGCTTCGTCTCCACTCTTGACCCTCTGGTCCTGGCGCTCATAGCCGTCGAGCTAGGCGCGGGACGGGCTCGCAAGAGCGATCCGATTGACCCCGGGGTCGGCCTGGTGGTCGGGCCAAAGGTCGGAGACAGGATTGCCGCCGGTGAGCCGCTGGCGCACATCCACGCACGCACGGAAGGAGCGGCGCACAGAGCGGCCGAACGGGTTGCCGCGGCATTCGCGATTAGCTCCCACCCCGTTCAGCCGCCCAGGCTCGTACACCAGGTCATTACATGAGAGGCGCTTCTGGCGCGTTAGAACCTACTCCTTGATGAACTTGAACATCCCTGCGCCGCATACCGCGCACGTGCCTTTCAGGGCAGCGCGGTTCTTCGAGGTCACATACTGGGTTACCTGAATCATCGGGCGCTGTGTCTTGCACCGGACACAGTACGCTTCAACGCTGCCGTCAGGAATCGCGCCAGCCCCCGGCTCGGCTTCTACCACTTCATCCTCCGCGAAGCCGCTCGGCGGCGCCTCGTCGGGCGGGTGTGTGCCGTTCAGTTCGCCCACGCTGGGGCGGCTCGCCGCAGCAGGTAGCGGCAACTCGATCCGATCGTCCTCGGGCTCAGCCGTGTCGCTCGCGGCCGGGGTAACGATGCTCGCGTCACGGCCCGCTCCGCTCGGCGGCGCACTCTCGTCCTTTTTCAACGATCTCCCTCCTGGCAGCGTAATCTCGCCCTTAACGCCACCCTGTAACCCTTCTTCCGCTGTGGATGGCCGCATCGAACCTGACAACGGCAGCACAATCCTGTCCTCACGAGCCTCTTCTTGCGCGGGAGGACGTGACAGCCGCGGCGATCGCGTCAGGCGGCGCCGCAGCAGCAACCAGCCGACTACGACGCCGATGAGAGCGCCAATCGCTACCCATCGCCAACTCTTAGCCATCTCGCCCCTCCTTGGTGGCATCTCGACACCAGTCGTCTTGTTCGCATTCTTTGACGACGCGTTCGTAGATGGCCTTTTTCTGCTGGGCCACGTGGGGCCAGCTAAACTGCTCAATCACGCGGCGATAGGCGTTCTCGACGCGCGCCACGGACCAGTCCGGCCGCGACAGCGTGTGGATGACAGCCCACGCCAGCGAGTCCGGGTTGTTCGGCACTGCCAGAATACCCGTGACATGGTTCTCGACGACTTCAGTCAGGCCACCGACCGCGGATACGACAACAGGAACGCGGGCGGCCATTGCCTCGAGCGCAACAATGCCGAAGGGCTCGTACAGGCTCGGGAACGCCGCCACATCCGACACAACAAATAGCTTGTCGCGGTCCTCGTCATTGATGTAGCCGGTGAAGTAGAAACGCTGGCCGACGCCAAGGCGATCCGCCTGGAGACGCAGCTCATCGGCCATAGGCCCGCGGCCGGCGATCACGAACTTGGTCTTCGGCGAGTAGGTCAGGACCTGGGGCGACGCGGCGACGAGAACCTGCAAGCCCTTCTCGTACACAACGCGGCCTACGTAGAAGACGATCGTCTCATCGTCGGCGGCGAACTGGCGGCGGAACTCGGTTAGCTCTGGGCGGCTCAAGCAGTCGTAGGGAGCCGTGCTCACGGCATTCGGGATGACGTCGAGCTTGTCGTTGCTGGTTCCGAAGAACGCTACCAACTCGTGAGCCATGAAGTAGCTTGTGACTATGACGCGCCAGGCTTCCTTGATCAGGTCGTCCTCAATCTCGTTGATCTTGCGTGACAGCTCGGACGGCAGCTCACCCTGGTAGCGGCCCCGTTCCGTGGCGTGAATCGTCACGAGTAGCGGGGCGTGCCAGAGATGCTTCAACTGCTTGGCGACGGAGGCGACGAGCCAGTCGTGAGCATGAATCAGGTCAACCGGCCCGGTCCTGGCGATAATCTCTTCGGCCGCCCGCAACAGCTCGCCATTCATCGCCTCGGTGTCGCTCAGAAGGCTGCCGGTCCGTCCAGGTGAGATCTCGATCCGATACACCGTGAGGCCTTCGGCCGGCGTCTCCTCCGGCACTCCACCGCGGTCGCGCGGCGTGACCAGCACAACCTCTATGCCGAGGGCGGCCAGGGCGTGGGACAGGCTTTCGACATGCTTTCCCAAGCCGCCCACCATATTGGGCGGATATTCCGCAGACAGCATTAGTATGCGCATAGCTTATTTCTGTGCGTTGACGTTGCGCACATGCTCCTCGAAGGTCTGGGCGAACACATGGGAGCCATCTTTCCGAGCGACGAAATAGAGATCCTGAGTCGGCGTAGGGTTGAGCGCGGCCCGGATGGCGTCGAGACCGGCGTTCGCGATCGGACCAGGCGGCAATCCAGGGTTGACGTACGTGTTCCACGACGAGTCAAACTTGTAGTCATCCGTAGTTAGTGGACGCCACCATGTTCCAAGGTCCTTGTCGAAGCCAAGGGCGTATTGGACGGTCGGATCGGCATCCAGCTTCATCCCCTGCTTCAAACGATTTGCGTACACTCCGGCGATGTGGGGGCGCTCGTCGGCGACCTGGGCTTCGCGCTCGACAATCGATGCCAGGGCCAGAACTTTCTGCAGGCTCCCCAGTTCGCTCTTCGCCGCTGCTGCGCCTATGTCGGTGCCCGTCTTGTCACCAAAGTTCTGCAGCATTCGGTCAATGACAACTCGCGCCCCGCTCTTATTGACGTCGAAAGTGTACGTGTCGGGAAAGAGATACCCTTCCAGCCGTACCCCGTTGGCTCCGGCCGGCGGCAGGAAGGGGTAACTGAAGCCTTCGCCGGTTTGGACGAGCTTCATGAACTCGGTTTGGTCGACGAGACCACGGCTCGCCAGCAGCGCCGCAATTTCTTCGGCCCGCCAGCCTTCTGGAATCGTGACATTGACGGTCGAGGTGCGCCCCTGCTGCAGAGCTGCCGCGATTTCGCGCGGCGTCATCGTCTGGCGCAGATTGTATGTGCCAGCCTCGAGCTTGGTGTCCGTACCCTGTACGCGAAGAAGCAGGCGGAACAGCGTTGCGTCCCTGACAAGGCCAAGCTGCTTCAGATTGTCCGCGACCGTGCCGGCCGCCTCGCCGCTCTTGACCTCGAACTTGACAGGTGTCGGGTCCGTGCCGGCAGGGCGGTCCACATCACCAGACTGCAGGCTGATGAACAGGCGTCCCGCCAGGCTCTGCAGATCGCCCGAAGCGCCTGAATCACTCGGGGCGCCAGAAGAAGACGCGGTGGTGGCCGATCTGCCGCTCAGTCCGCGCCAGACCGTCACGCCCGCCGCGACAAACACCGCGAATACGATGACCGCCAGGACCAGCGCCGTCAAGCGGCGCCACGGGCTCGTCTCACGTTCCTCGCGAGCGCGGTAGCCGGTCAGCCCGCGCGATTCGTTCTTGTCTCTCTTATTCAACGTCTTCCTCTAAAGGATAAGTTCCGTCACCAGCCAACTCACCGGTGAGGAACTCTAGTCAGGGGGCAGCAACCCGAAGTCGCCGCGTTCTGCCCGCTCGTTGTCCATGAACTCTTGCAAGATGACGGCCGCCGCCACGGCATCCAGCCGCCCCTTCTGCTCCCTGGCCCGAACGCCCTGTGAGCTGAGAATCTCAGACGCTTGAACCGTCGACAGGCGCTCATCCCAGAGGAGCACAGGTTCGAGAATCTGCGCCTGGAGCCGCCGTGCGAACAATAGCACCGACTTGGCTTGGGAGCCAAGTGAGCCATCCATGTTCCGCGGCAGCCCGACGAGCACCGCCACAGGCGCGTGGGCGCGAACCAGGCGAATAATCTCATCGATCGCCTGACTCGTCGACCGCCGCTCGATCGTTGTTAGGCTCCGGGCCAGGAGGCGCAGTGGGTCGCTGGCCGCCACCCCGATCCGCTTGTTGCCGACATCCAGCGCCAGCACCACGCCCTGCGGAAGCTGCCGCCCTTCCGCCGCCATGCTCGCCGCCTGGGCTTCAAAGTCCTGCTCAGGCAGGTCGCTGCTCACTCACCCTCACCCAGCACTACCACCTCAGTGCGTATAGGAAGCCAGGGCAGGCGCCCCCAATGCTCGGCCACCCATTCGGGACCGAGCGAGACGTTGGCCGGCTCCGCCAGGGCCAGCCGCTCGCCAAGCACCCGAGTGGCATCCAGCGGTGACAACCCGCGCACGGCATCACGCACTGCCGATCGATCCACAATAGCCTCGGCCCGCCCGCTCGCCGCAATATCGAACACCGCCGCGCGACCTGCCGAGTCGTTCAAGACGCGCTCAGTCGGACCTGGCGCAAAGTCATAGCCGGCGAGCAATCGGAAGTCGGACGGCAGATGCGTCTCCAGCGCCTTCCGCGCGACCGCATCGGCTGCTTGCGGATCGTACGCGAGCGCCGTCGCGCGGATAGTCGTACTCAGGCTGGCGCTGCTCCGCTGCACTGGCTCCATCTCCAGCCGCTCGTTCATCACTGTTACATCGAGGCTATCAGCGACGAGGCGCTCACCTGGCCCAAGCTGCGCCCGCAAGGCGCCGACCGCGGCACCGCGCAGCCGCGCCTGCAAACTCGCCCGCAACTCCGCCACATCCTGGTCCGTCACATACTCCTCTTGCCGCAGCGTCCCGCCGTTCATCGGCCCATCGTTCACTGCCGCTGCGACCAGCGCCAGCGAGGGTTGCAGCGTGTTCAGCGTATAGGGCGCAACGTTGCCGGCCGGCCCTGCCTCCACGGCCGTCACGGCGACACGCGCCGACGAGCCAACTCCGCCCGGCAAGACGGCAGGCTGAGTCGTGATGAAGCGCAGGAGTGTGCCGCCGCTGGTCTCGATGGGCGTTCCCGCCGGCAGACTCACGGGGTCGGTCTGTTTGTTGATGAAGACCACCGTTCCACTCGCCTTGAACTCCGGCTCGCTTCGAAGACCGCTCGTTCCAGCGCCGCCCGACAGGCTGAGCGACTCATCTAGCTGCCGCGCCGGGATGACCTGCGCAGCAACGTCCAGCTTGGCCCCGGGCCGCGCCAAGACCTGAGTCTCCGCGGCGACATCCGTTCGCGCGGGTCGCACAGTCACCTTGCCATACGGCAGCGTTGCGACTGCCAGCAACGCCAGCCCCAACAATGCCAACACGAGGAATACGGCCACGGCGCCGATAGCGAAGGGTGAGCGGCGCTCGGTTGTCCGCCGTAGGTCTAGCGCTGGCGGGGCATAACGCTGAAGAACGGCAAGCCTGCGCCGCGCAGCGGGCGGGAGCGAAGGCTCACTCTCTTTCAGACGACGCTGCGCAGCCTGGACTGAGCTAAACGCCCGAACGCCGCCTGACCGCGCATGTCTGCGAACAGTCGCGTCCCGACTGACGATCCCTACAGTCAGCCCCAGGCCCACCGCGCGAAGCGCGATCAACTCAAAATCGGCCTCACCCCAGTCAGACCCCGATGGCACAACCAGGATTGCCCTGGCTCCCTCGACGGCGGCCAGATACCGTGCCGCCTCCACGGCGCTGTCCTCAATCGACAGCTCGATGACGCTCGCGAGCGGCGCAGAGCGCGTTGTACTCTCGGAAGTCTCCTCGACGGTGACTCCTAAGGGTACGCCCTGCTGCCGCTCCGAGCGAACTGTCACTTCTTCTGCCCTCGCACAAGGTCGGGCGTCTTCGCCAGCGCCTCGCCAAGTTTCGACGCGTCGCGCCCGCCGGCCGTCGCCATGCTCGGCTTACCGCCGCCGCCGCCACCGACAACGCTCGCCACCTGCTTCACGAGAGTCCCGGCGTGGTACCCCTGTTGAACCAGGTCCGGTGTCACCGCCGCGACAAGCGATGGCTTGTCACCCACGACGGCGCCGAGCACGATGATGCCGGAGCCGAGTTTGTCGCGTAGCCAGTCGGCCATCTCGCGCATCGCGTCCGTGTCTGGCGCATCAACCGCCGCCGCGAGCACTGTCACTCCGTCTACCGCCTGCGCCTTGCCGAGCAACTCGCCCAGGTGGCCCTGGCTTAGCCGCCGCCGCGCGTCCGCTAACTCGCGCTGAAGGGCTTTCAGCTCATCCTGCATCTCGCTGACACGGTGCAGGAGGTCACGCGGCGTCGTCTGGAGCGCCGAGGCCGAGGCCGCCAGTGTATCCAGGCTGTTCTCGACGTAGTCCTCCGCGCCACGGCCCGTTAGCGCCTCGATGCGCCGCAGTCCGGCGCCGACGCTGGTCTCGTCGATGATGCGCAGCTGCCCGATCTGCCCGGTTCGGGAGAGATGCGTTCCGCCGCACAGCTCGCGGCTCACCGCCTGCCCGTCACCAATGGTCACCATGCGGACCTCGTCGCCGTACTTCTCGCCGAACAACATCATCGCCCCGAGCTTCCGCGCCTCATCCTGGCTGGTCACTACCCAATTGACGGGCAGGTCGGCCATGATGAGCGCATTGACCCGCGCCTCGATCGTGCGCAGCTCATCTTCCGACAGCGCCTGGAGGTGCGCAAAGTCGAAGCGCAGATGGTCCGGCGCGACGAGGGAGCCGCGCTGCTGCGCGTGCCCGCCGAGGGTGTCCTGGAGCACGCGATGCAGCAAATGCGTCGCTGTGTGATTGCGCATTATGTCAATTCTGCGCTCGGCATTCACCCGCGCAGACACGGCGCCGCTCTGGTGTATCGACCCCGCCGACACGTAGCCGCTGTGGACGATAATCCCGGGCACCGGCGCCTGCGTGTCCTCGACCTCGACCGTCCCCATCTCACCGATCAGGTGCCCGATGTCGCCGACCTGGCCGCCCGCCTCAGCGTAGAACGGCGTGCGGTCCAGCACAATCTCGACCCGGTCGCCCTGCTCGGCCGTGTCGCCCGGCTCGCCATTCACCACGAGGTAGACAATCTTGCCGTCGGCTTCGGCTGCCCCATAGCCCAGGAACGCAGTGCGCGGCAGGTCAAGGCGGCGGTAGCGCTCGCCGGCTTCCTTCACCGTGAAACGCCCCTTCGCCCGGGCGCGCTCGCGCTGCTCTTGCATCAGCGCGCTGAAGCCCTGCTGGTCGATGGTCATCCCCTGCTCCTCGCCAATGACCCGCGTCAGGTCCGGCGGGAAGCCGTAGGTGTCGTACAGACGGAACACGTCCGCGCCGGGAATGACGTTCGTCCCTTCGGCTCTGAGGCGCGCGATCGTACCTTCCAGCAGCGAGCTGCCCGCATCGAGAGTGCGTTGGAAGCGCTCCTCCTCCTGGGCAATGACGCGCAGGATGAAGTCACGCCGCTCCACCAGCTCGGTGTAGTGGTGGCCCATGAGAGCAATCACGGCCTCCGCTACACCGCCCAGGAACGGCCCGCTGAAGCCCAGCCCCTTCCCGAAGCGCATCGCGCGCCGCATGATGAGGCGCAGCACGTACCCGCGCCCCTCATTGCCCGGCAGGACCCCATCGGCGATCAGGAACGTCATCGCTCGCCCGTGGTCCGCCACGACCCGGTAGCCGGTCTGCTTCTCGGCCATCTGCTCCGGCGTGTCGGCGAGCGCACAGCGCGTGTGCTCCATGATCGGCACGAACAGATCTGTCTCATAATTGGCATAGACACCCTGCTTGACCGCGCACAGGCGCTCCAGGCCCATGCCTGTGTCCACCCCGGGCTTCGGGAGCAACTCGCGTGCCCCGTCGGCATGCTGGTCAAACTGCATGAACACCAGGTTCCAGACTTCGAGCCAGCGGCCGCAATCGTTGTCCAGGGCCACCGAGCAATCCGGCTGCCCGCAGGTGCAGAACTCGGGACCGAAGTCCCAATGCAGCTCCGACGTCGGCCCGCACGGTCCCACATCGCCCATCATCCAGAAGTTGGTCTTATCGCCCATGCGATGCACGCGCTGGTCAGGCAAGCCAATCTCGTTTATCCAAACGTTGTAGGCCTCGTCATCGTCACGGTAGACCGTCGCGACGATGCGGTCCCCCGGCAGCCCCATGACGTCGGTCATGAACGTCCAGGCGTAGTGGATGGCGTCGCGCTTGAAGTAGTCGCCAAACGAGAAGTTGCCGAGCATCTCGAAGAATGTGTGATGCCGCGGCGACGGCCCAACGTTCTCCAGGTCATTGTGCTTGCCGGAGACCCGCATGCACTTCTGCGACGTCGTGGCGCGGCGGTAGCTGCGCTTCTCGGTGCCGAGGAACGTGTCCTTGAACTGCACCATGCCGGCGTTGGTGAACAACAGCGTCGGGTCATCCGGCGCCAGCGACGAGCTGGCCACCACGGAATGCCCGTTTTGCTTGAAGAAGTCCAGGAAAGCCTGGCGGATTTCGATGCTGCTCGTACCCGTGCTCATGTCCCCTCCCAAACCCTATTCGCGTATTCTAGTGTTCGTCTTCGGCCATGTCAACAAAAAAGGCCCGTCCTTCGCTAAGGACGAGCCGCAAGCCCGTGGTACCACCTTGATTGGGAAGCACTTCCCCACTCGTTGAGCCTCACGCTGAGGCTCGGCCCCCAGGTAACGGAGGGCTACCGGCCGAAGCTACTGGCGGCAAGCGCCGCGTTCGCCAGGCGTCTCAGGGGTGGCTTTCCGAGCAAAGCGACGTCGGGCTTCCACCAGGCCCCGACTCTCTGTAGCCGCCAAACACGCGTACTCTTCCCCGTCACAGACTTTGACATTGATTGTGCAACTATTATACCTTCGGACCCGTCCTGCGTCAAGCTTGCGCCATCGGCCATTCGAGGGATAACCCATAGTCCGTGAGGTCATATACCCTATGACTATACGAAATGCCTTTGCCTTACGCCGCCGTCTCTCCGCAGAGCGTCTCCCCTTCCGTGACCAGCGCCACGAACTCCTCCACATCGGTGCATGTCAGGAGGCGCGTGCGGTAACCGGCCAGAGAACGAATGCTTTCAATGTAGCGCACCACGTGCTTGCGGAACAGAATCAGCCCCAGCTCCGGCCCGTAGAAGTCGAGGTTCAGCGCCAGGTGACGACGCACGAGCGCGATCTTCTCATCCAGCGTCACCTCGTGTGGCGCGCGGCGCGCGAAAATCCACGGATTTCCGATGGCCCCCCGCCCGATCATCACCCCGTCGCAGACGGTGTGCGCCTGCATGCGCTCGATGTCGGCCGGCGTGCGCACGTCGCCGTTCCCCAGCACTGGAATGCGGACCGCCGCCTTGACCGCCGCAATCGCGTCCCAGTCCGCCGTTCCGCGATACGCCTGCTGCTTGGTGCGGCCGTGCACGGCGATCAGCGACGCGCCGCTGTCCTCTAGAAGGCGCGCGACGTCGAGATAGTTGCGGCTGGCGTCGTCCCATCCCAGGCGCATCTTGCCCGTGACCGGGATCGGCAGCGCGTCGGACAGACGGCGAATGATGCGGCCGATCTTCGGCGGCGTGCACAGCAAGCCCGCGCCCGCGCCGCGACCGGCGATGGTGTCCACCGAGCAGCCCATGTTGAGGTCGAGCATGCTGGGACCGAGTGGCAGCAGGCGCTCGGCGACGGCGACGAGGCGGTCCTCGTCGTGGCCGTACACCTGGAACGTCATCGGCCGCTCGGACGGGTCGAAGACGAGCTTGCGCGCCGCCTTCTCGGGCCAGCGCTTTCCGCCCAGCTCATCCACGTTGACGAACTCGGAGTAGCTCATCGCCGACCCCATCTCGCGACAGATGAGACGGAACGGCATGTCGGAGAAGCCGTCCATCGGCGCCAGGATCAGGTTGCCATAGACGGGGATATCGCGGACGAAGAAAGTCGGGGCGTTCGTCGGCTCGACGCAGTTCAGTGTCAGCATAAGCGAAATCATACGCAGTTTGGCCGGCTGGGATAAGTTTGGAGAAGACGGGTCTGGTCGCTAGCCCGGCGAGAGAGGGGCAAGCCGTTGGAATTCCTCCGCGGACGGCGGCGGCCTATAATCTCGGAAGACGAACTGTGCGGCCCGCCGTATCTACAGGAGCCACCGCGATGACAGAAACCCAAGCCGCCCGCAAAGCCCCGGTCTGGATGCCCCCGACGGACGTCATCGTCTCCACAACAGAGTTCACGCCGACTGTGAGTGACCGCGACATCTCCCTGCCTCCCACGACGTACACCATCATCCACACGACCGAGGTGGACGGCTATGAGGCCCCGCCGCCGCGTGACCTCACCCCCGCGCCTCAGGCGCAGACAGGCGACAAGTATCAGGGTACGGCGCGCAAGGCGGCCAAGCTCTCGATCGCGAACGCGCCCATCGAGCAGTTCGCCGATGTCAAGGCGCTGATTGCCTCGCTGCCGCCCGACCAGCAAATGGCCCACCACAGCCCGCCGATCACGGACACGGCCACCTCGGGGCGCGTCAAAGAGGAGAAGCGCAGCGTCCACTTCCGCGCCTGGCTCTACGCCGCGAGCAAGGAAGCCGACAACGACTTCCATCTGATTATCGGCACAGACCCGACGAAATCGCCGCCAACGGTCATGAACATGGAGCTGTCGGGCCTCCCGTCGTCCAACAGCTCCTCGTACCCGGCGCTGAAGGCGGCGCGCGATGCGTACAAAGCGTTCTTCGGGACGCACCTCCCCGGCACGACGTACGACTTCTACAATCCGCCCATCCCCGTCGAGATCGAAGGCTCGGTGTTCTTCGATATCACCCACGCCACCGGCCAGAAGCCCGGCCCGGCCACGCTGCGGAAATACTCGCCGACGATCTGGGAGGTACACCCCATCACGAAGATCGTGTTTGAACCCAGGTGACGTGAGTCTCCCCGTAGGGGCGATCCCGCGTGGTCGCCCTGGGTAGCCACGAGGGCTGCCTCTGTGCGTGCCTGGGTAGCTACAGGTGCTACCCCCACCCGTCGACCCGTCACAGGAGAGGAGGGGCCGTGTCCCGGCACGGAGAGGACAAGGGAGAGCAGACGGAGCGTTCGGCCTCGGATAAGCGTGACGAGGGCGGCGCGTCCGACAAGGCGCTCCCCCCCGCCGACTCGGTTGTCGCCGAAGAGACGTTCACCTCACCGTCAGGCCGGCAATACCGCATCATCCACACCGATGAGACCGACGGTGGCGACAAGCCTCAGCCGAAGAAGAGCAAGCGGCGGAAGACGAAATCGGGCGGTGGGGACGCTCCTGACAAGTGAGCGGGAAAGGGCGACCGACTGGGGTCGTCCTTTCTCATATACTACTATTGGTCTCATCGCTAACATACTCTATGACTATACGAAGCCGCCGGACGGGCGATGGATTCTCGCCCGTCCTATGTTATAATTCCGCCATCACCCGTTTCTCGGAGGACCTATGACCGTGTCGATAGATGAGCAGGTTGCCATTCTCATGCGTGGCACCGACTACGGCGATCCGACGACTCGCGCCAACATGGAGCGCGAGCTGCGCGAGCGGCTGAAGGAAGGCCGCCCGTTGCGGGTCTACTGTGGTTACGACCCGACGAAGCCTGACCTGCACATCGGACACACGATCACCATGCGCAAGCTGCGCCAGTTCCAGGACCTCGGCCACGACGTTACGTTCCTCATCGGCACGTACACCAGCCTCATCGGCGACCCGAGCGACAAGAACAAGATGCGCCCGATCCTGTCGCCCGAGGAGGTCGCCGGCAACGCGCAGACGTACGCCGATCAGGCGTTCAAGATACTGGACCGCGACAAGACGAAAGTGCGCTACAACGCCGACTGGCTGTCGAAGCTGACCTTCGCGGACTTGATTCGCCTTGGGTCTAACTTCACGATACAGCAGTTCCTACAGCGCGAGAACTTCGCCAAGCGCTTTGAGGCGGGCGACCCCATTTTCTTGCACGAGACGTTCTACGGCCTGATGCAGGGATACGACGCCGTGGCCATGGATACCGACGTCCAGGTCGGCGGCACCGACCAGCTCTGGAACATCATCGTGGCCGGGCGCAAGCTCCAGGAGTCAGTCGGGCAGCGTCCCCAGATTGGCGTCATCACCGCCATCCTGCCCGGCACCGACGGCACCGTCAAGATGTCGAAGTCGCTCGGCAACCACATCGGCATCTTCGACGCGCCGGATGACATGTACGGCAAGGTCATGAGCATACCGGACCAGGCGATGTGGATCTACTACGACCTGGTGACGCGGTTCACGCCGGCCGAGATTGCCGAGATTCGCCGCGCCGTCGAGTCGGGCACGATGCACCCGATGGAGGCCAAGAAGCGCCTCGCCCTTGAGATCACGGAGATTTACCACGACCCCGCGTCCGCCAAGACAGCCGCTGAGCACTTCGAGATCGTCCACCAGAAGCGCGACATCCCTGAGGACATGCCGACTTACGCGCTCAACGGCCCGCAAACCATCGTGGACCTCATGGTCGCCGCCAGCGTCGCCGCCACGAAGAGCGAGGCGCGCCGGCTCGTCGAGCAAGGCGGCGTCCGCCTCGATGGCGAGCGCGTCGACAGTATCGGCTACGAAGTGCCGCGGCGGGAGGCAGTGCTCCAGGTCGGGCGGCGTAAGTTTGTTCGACTCGTGACACCACAGAGCTGACATGACGACGCGCGAGGAGATGTACGCCCGGTACCGACTGCAAGGGCTGCGGCAGTGGGTGGTGGATGTGGAGGCCAGCACGGAGGAAGCCTCCCTCATTTACCTGCGCGGCCACAGCCCCTCGCACGGCACGACGCACGGCTACCTGTTACGCGAGAAGGGCGAAGTGCCGAGCCGCCTCAAAGCGGTGTACGGGCTCAAAGGCGTCACGAAGATTCATGATGGCTTCTTCACCTCGGTCGTCTCATGCGAGCCGGCGCGGCAAGCGGAGCTGGTCGAGGAGATTCGCGCCAGGCTGCGCGAGATGGGGTTTCTGACGACGGAGGAGTGGGAAGCGCACCGCAACGATCCCCCGCCGACCGGTGATCCACGGCCAGGCAAGAAACGCGCGATTCTGTGAATTGCTGCTGTGATGTCTTTTATGTTACGGCGCCACGTAGCTTACAACGAGCCGTGGCGCCGTCGCTGCCCCGTCCTCGCGCGCTTCGATGGACCACCAATCGTACGGCGACTCCTCACGTCCCACGAGCATGATGCCGTAGTTGGGGGTAGCGCCGTGCCAATCGGCGACGAGGCGCGTCAGGTCGATTGACAGCCAGCGTTGGCGCGCGACCATGACGCCGCGGCCGTACAACTCACCCGCCAGGTTCAATGATGTGTTCCAGGTGGCCTCTTCCTCACCCCACGCGCCCGTCACGCGCAAAGCATCCACGTTCATCGGCTTACAAATGAAACAGTTGTGGGTGTACACCTGCAAGGTGGCGCTGATGACGAGCGCATCCTTGGGTAGCGCCGCAAGGTCGAACTGGAGTAGCGCGCGCTGGCGCAGCCAGGATTGTTCGTCGTAGCCGAGAAACATGCCGGGATAGTGGCCGAAGTTCGCATCCGCCTGGCCGCTCATCCCCTCGACGATGAACGTGTCGGCCACCGAATGGAGCACGACCACTTCCGGTGCAGGCGTGGGAGTCGCGGTTGACTCGGCCGCAAGCGTCGCCGTAGCCGAGGGGGACGGCGTCGCCGTCGGAGTCGGAGACAATGTCACATCGGGCGTGAGGGTAAGTTCAACGGTCGGCGCGGGCGTCGCAAGCGTCAGGCAGCCCGGCTCGCAGCCGCCCTCCAGGAGAGGAAAGTAGTAAGTGAACGTCGCGTCGGGTGATAGCGACGCAGCTATGGCCGCCTGACCCACTGCGTGTTCCGCCCGCTCTCCGAGAGCATACGCCAGCGCCAGGAGCAATACGACCGACACGGCGCCGAGCGCCGCCGCGTGCATTTGGCGCACTGAGCGCCTCGATGCTCGGCTGTCACTCTGAGCGCAGCGAAGAGTCCCCTTGGACGCCGGGATGCTTCGCTTCGCTCAGCATGACAACAACGTTCTTCAGTCGGCCCACTGAGCTACCTCTCGCGCTGAGCTAGAGAGCGGGTCAGGGACTCGAGAATTGCCCCAGCATGAGTCTGCGCGACGGGCGCCAGCTCCGCCAACGCCTGCTGGAGGTAGCCATCGGCCAGGCGGTCGGCATGGGCCCGCGCCTTGAGATCATCGAGGATTGCCAGCACGGTGGCGACGTCTTGCTCCGACACCTCGCTTCTGGCGAAGATGGTCCGCAGGCTCTGGGCCGCGCTTCCTTGCGCCGATTCCAAAGCGAAGGCTATGGGCAGCGACTTCTTGCGGCGGCGAATGTCATTGGCGGCCGGCTTTCCGGTCTGGTGAGCGTCGCCCCAGATGCCGAGGATGTCGTCGGTAATCTGGAATGCCAGCCCGACAAGGCGGCCGAAATTCGCCATGCGCTCGACGAGCGCAGCATCTGCTCGGGCGACCTGCGCGCCCATGCGCGTCGAAGCCGACAGCAGCGCCGCTGTTTTGCCACTTACCATGCGCAGGTACTCCGCCTCGGTCACATCGAGGCGCTCCTCGAACTGCATGTCAAGGAACTGGCCTTCGGTGATGGCAAGACACGCCGCGTCGTACGTACGCATGACGGCGAGCGTCACGTCGGCCGCGACGCCAATATCTGCCAGCCGCGCCAGCTCCTCCCGCGCCAGTACGAACATCGCGTCACCGGCGTTGATGGCTTGCGCCTCGCCCCACACCGTCCATAGCGTCGCTCGGCCGTGCCGTTCGCGGTCGCCATCCTCGATATCATCATGAATAAGCGAGAAGTTGTGGGTCAGCTCCAGCCCGACCGCGGCCGGAATGGCCTGCCGCCAATCTCCGCCGACAGCGTCGCACGCGAGCAGGCAGAATGCCGGCCGGAGGCGCTTGCCCGTCCGCCCCTCGACTGGGACCAGATTGCGGTCCGCCCAGCCAAGGTGATAGCGCAGCATGCCATAGAGAGCGGCCACGGCCGGCGTCGGGGTCTGGACGGCCTCGCGCAGCGCAGCTTCGAGGGGCGCTAGATACGGGGCGAGAGCGGAGGCAATGTCTACGGATTGTGTTTTGTCCATTGGGATTTCTCATTCGACCAGGTCGATAGTCTTTTGGGGCTTGCGCCCATTGCCGCCAATCAGTATAGTTTACGTTGTCAGAAAACGGCAAACCGACGAGAGAGGTCGTATGTCGCAGTCCGCATCTTCAGGCAAGCACCCGCACACGAACCGCCTGATTCACGAAACCAGCCCCTATCTGTTGCAACATGCGCATAATCCAGTTGACTGGTACCCCTGGGGGGATGAAGCGTTCGAACGCGCCCGCGCTGAGGACAAACCCGTGCTGCTCAGTGTCGGCTACTCTTCCTGCCATTGGTGCCACGTCATGGAGCGCGAGTCGTTCGAGGACCCGACCACCGCCGAGATCATGAACGAGTTCTTCGTAAGTATCAAGGTGGATCGAGAGGAGCGCCCGGACGTTGACGCCATCTACATGGACGCGGTGCAAGCCATGTCCGGCCACGGTGGATGGCCGATGACCGTCTTCCTCACTCCCAATGGCGTGCCGTTCTACGGCGGCACGTACTTTCCGCCTACCGACCGCCACGGCCTGCCGGGCTTTCCGCGCCTCCTGCACGGCGTGGCGCAGGCGTGGCAATCGCAGCGGGAAGGCTTGCTAGAACAGGGCAAGCAGGTGCTGGCCGCCCTGGACAAGAGCCACCTGACCGCGCCCTCGCGCCTCGGCCTGGACGAGACAGTCTTGGAGCAAGCGTTCCGCACTCTCGGCCGCGGCTTCGACCCCCGCAACGGCGGCCTCGGCACAGCGCCCAAGTTTCCACAGGCGATGACATGGGAGTTCATGCTGCGGATGTGGGGACGCACCCAGGCGTCGGAAGCCGCATACATGACGCAGACGACCCTCCAGCGCATGGCAGATGGCGGCATTTACGACCACCTCGGCGGCGGCTTTCACCGCTACTCCGTGGACGCGGAGTGGCTTGTCCCCCACTTCGAGAAGATGCTGTATGACAACGCGTTGCTGGCGCGCCTGTATCTCCACGGCTACCAGGCATTCGGCAACGAGCAGTATCGCCACGTCATTGTCGAGACGCTGGAGTACGTTCGGCGTGACATGATGAATCCGGAGGGCGGCTTCTACTCGGCGGAGGACGCCGACAGCGAGGGCGAAGAAGGCAAGTTCTACGTCTGGTCGCTGGACGAAGTCCAGCGGCTGCTTGGGCCGGATGCCGACGCGTTCGCCCGCTACTACGACATCACCCGCCAGGGCAACTTCGAGGGCCACAACATCCTGCACGTCACGCGGGATGTGGCGACGGCGGCGCGCGAGTTCGGCATGAGTGAGGCAAGTCTGGCCGACCTCCTCGCGCGAGGACGGGCGACACTGTTCCAGGCGCGCTCGAAGCGCGTGCGGCCGGGGCTGGACGACAAGGTGCTCACGTCGTGGAATGCCTTGATGCTCGCCGCCTTTGCCGAAGCCGCCGCCGTGTTGGGCGACTCGGTGTACCGCGACATCGCCGTCCGCAACGCCGACTTCCTCCTCAACCAGGTGCAGAGCAATGGAAGGCTGCTCCATACCTGGAAAGGAGGCGAGGCGAAGACCCTCGGCTTCCTTGACGACTACGCCTATCTCGCCGACGCGCTGCTCGTGCTCTATGAAGCGACCTTCGACCTGCGTTGGGTGACAGAGGCGAGACGCCTGACGGATGCCATGATCGACCTGTTTTGGCACGAGGATGAAGGCGTCTTCTACCAGACGGCTCGCGACCAGTCGGACCTCATCACTCGCCCGATCGAGCTGTTCGATAACGCGACCCCTTCAGGCGTCTCAGCGGCAACCAGCGTGCTGCTCCGGCTGGCGCATCTGCTCGGTGAGCCCGACTATCAGCGATATGCCGTCTCCGTCCTTCAGCGCGTGCGCGACCTGCTGGTCCGCGCACCGGCAGCCTTCGGACACATGCTTGGGGCGTTGGACAACTATCTCTCCGCGCCGAAGGAAGTCGCCATCGTCGGCGCGCCCGATTCGAGCGCGACGCAGGCGCTTCTCCAGGTCGTGTTCGGCCGCTATCGCCCGAATAGCCTCGTCGCCCTCCGCGCCCCGACGGACCCAGAACCCATGCTCCTCATCCCCATTCTGGCCGACCGCGATACTGTAGATGGCCAGGCGACCGCCTATGTGTGCGAGAACTACGCCTGCCAAATGCCCACCACAAACCCGGATACCCTTGCCCGACAATTGGAATAGGACATGCAACTTTACAACACCCTCGGCAGTCAGACCCAGCGTTTTGCGCCTCGCCCCGGCCGCCCCGTCGGCATTTACGTCTGCGGCATCACGCCTTACGACACGACGCACCTGGGCCACGCGTTCCTGTACGTCTCCTTCGACGTTCTCATCCGCCATCTGGAAGCCAAGCACTGGCCGGTGCGTTATATCCAGAATGTGACTGACATTGATGACGACATCCTGCGTAAGGCGGGCGAGACCGGCCAGGACTGGCGCGCCCTCGGCAATGCCTGGACGCGCCGCTTCATCGACGACCAGACCGCCCTCAATATCCGCCCACCGGACGTCTACCCCCGCGCCACGGAGGAAATCGACACTATCCGCGGCATGACGGCGCTGCTGGTTGAGAAGGGCCTGGCATACGTGCGCGATGGCAACGTCTACTTCCGGGTTGCCCGCGACGCCGACTACGGCAAGCTGAGCTGCCTCACGCCGACTGAGATGGTTCCAATCTCGGCCGAGCGCGGAGCCAACCCTGCTGATCCCCGCAAGGAGGGCCCGCTAGACTTCCTCCTATGGCAAGCCCAAGCCCCCGGCGAGCCGGCCTGGGACAGCCCGTGGGGCCTCGGTCGGCCTGGCTGGCACATCGAGTGCTCTGCGATGTCGCTGCATCACCTGGGCCACATCGTCGACATTCACGGCGGCGGCGGCGACCTGATCTACCCGCACCACGAAAGCGAGATCGCGCAGTCAGAGGGCTACTCCGGCGAGGAGCCGTTTGCGCGCTTCTGGGTTCACGCGGGCATGCTGCGCTACCAGGGCGAGAAGATGAGCAAGTCGCTCGGCAACATGGTTTTCGTGCGCGACCTGATCAAGACGTTCAGCCCAGACGCTATCCGCCTCGCCCTCCTCGGTCACCGCTACCGCGAGTCTTGGGAGTATCACGACGACGATATCCAGCAAGCCGCAGCCCTCTCCGCCCGCCTCACTGCGGCGGCGCAGACGCCGGCGCCACGAACCGTCGGCGTGCGGGACGCAGATGCCGTGGCCCACTTCACGGCCGCCCTGGACGACGACCTCGATACGCCTACCGCCGTTCGCCAGTTGGAGGAGCTGGCCGGCGATGTCGAGGCGGGGCGCGCCTCGTCCGACACGCTGCGGCAACTCGGCGGCATTCTCGGCCTCACGTTCGGCGGGCCGCCAGAGCCGGCCGTTGCCGAGGGCTGGCAGGCGCTACGCCGACGATTTGAAGATTGACTAACCAAAGTGAGGGGATTGTGGGCAAGACCAACGCTTACCACTTCATCACGCACTGGCGGGTGCGCGCCACCCGCGAAGAGGTCTTCGCCATCCTGGGCGACGCGGAGGACCTGGCCGTCTGGTGGCCGTCCGTCTATCTGAGGGTGATTGAGCTGCACAAAGGAAACAAGGAGGGCCTCGGGAAGGTCGTTCGGCTCTACACAAAAGGCTGGCTCCCGTACACACTGCACTGGAGCTTCAGCATCGTCCGTGTGGATTACCCGATCGACTTTGCCCTCGCTGCGACCGGGGACTTCGTCGGCCGCGGTCTTTGGACGTTCGAGGAGGACGGCGACTACGTCGATATCACCTATGACTGGAAGATCTCGGCCGAGAAGCCGCTGCTCAAGTACTTCTCGTTCATTATGAAGCCCATCTTCTCAGCCAATCACCATTGGGCCATGCACATGGGCGAGGAGAGCCTGAAGCTGGAGTTACTGCGCCGCCGCGCCAAGACCCCCGCCGAGATGGCCCGCATCCCGGCGCCGCCCCCGCCGACGTTCCAGCGCTGGGTGGCAGCCGAAAGCTCACTGAGCGAAGCGCGGCGCAGCAGACTCTAGCGCCGCGTAAACGTCGGCTGGTGGCGCTACGGACAGCAACAGATGCGCGGGACAGCCGGCGCGGCAGTCACTCGCGCCAAAGCCAGGCGCGGGAGCGCTCACACCCGGCAGGGTGAGGAGCGCGCGGACCCATTGGCATTCAAGGGGCACGGCTGCGACGCAATAGTAGGCGCCGCTGAACTGGGCATGGCCGCGCAGCGCATCTACATGCCAGTGCGGACGGCCGGATCCGGACAAGTGCCGTCCGAGGCGAGCGCGAAGGCCGCCCGTGCCGCGGGCGCTCCCAACGTAGATATAGTCGCCGGCGGGCAGGCTGACCCCGCGGCCGGCGACAAACACCTGGCACGGGGTATGCAAGTTCAGGCGTAGAGCGTATACGCCGGGGGCGGCAGGCAGAGCATCCGGTTGCGCAGGCGCATTGACCTGGCAGACAAAATGTGGAGGAGACAATGGCTTATCCGTCGGTGACCGTCTTCACAACGCAAACCTGACCATACTGCAAGATGGCGAAAGAGTTTCTTTCGCGACGCGGAGTCCCATTCATCGAAAAAGATGTCTCGCGGGACCGCGAGGCGGCGATGGACATGATACGCCGCTCCGGGAATCAGGGCGTCCCCCAGATCCTTGTCGGGAACGAAATTGTAATCGGATTCGACCGTCCGCGGCTCGAAGGGCTACTACGACGCTACGAAACTGCCCCCTCACCGGGCGCAAGCGGCGCGGCCGGTGTCTCACTCGGCGTAAGCGTGGCCGACGCCTCCAAACACGCGCCCCAGGTCGGCTCAGGCGCCTACGTCGGCAATGTAAAGCCCAACACGCCCGCGGCGGACGGTGGCATACGCCCTGGCGACGTCATCGTGGCGCTCGATGGGCAGACTGTGAGAACGGCTGACGACGTGCTTCGAATCGGGCCCAGCCTCCAAGCCGGCCGCTCCGTCGCCGTCGTTATCGTTCGCGACGACAAGCCGGTCCAGCTGACACTTCCGACCTAAAGACGCGTCCTACACTGGCCGCCGCGCTACGATTTGCGTTCGGTCGCCGCGATCGCCGGCGGCCTCGTCATGATGAACGATCGCCCAGCGATCCAGAGGCGGGAGCAGCCCGCCGAACGGGATCAAGTGGGCCGGGTTGAAGCTCGGCCGCGTTTCGAGGCGTCGCGGGTTGAAGGCTTCCAGGATGAAGGTTCCGCCAGGCGCCACCGCCGCCAGCGTGGCGTCCAGCGCCTGCGGATCAAAGAACGCGATCTGAGTGACCACCGCGTAGGTCCCCACTGGTGGCCGCCACTCATCCAGGTCGGCGACAAGGGCGTGGATGTGGCCCTCCAGCCCGCGTGCCTCTGCCTCGCGCATGAGGATGTCCAATCCCACCACACTGATATCCACGGCGTCTGCATCGTAACCGAGACTCGCCAGGTATAGCGCGTTGCGCCCGACGCCGCAGGCCACATCAAGCGCGAGCTGCAACCCGCGTGCCCGTGGCGCGAAGCGCAGGACAAGCGGGGAGGGTGTCATGTCGGGAACGCCGGACGCGTAGCGCGCGTCCCAGTGGGCGCGGTCATAGTCGCTCATGGCATATAAAACGGATGAGGCCCCCGCAGGTTACTGGGGGGCCTCATCCGTTCCATAAATCTGTCGACCGGTCGACTAATCACTTAAAGCTGCTAACTAACTGTAGAACCACGTCATCACAAGCTCGAATATGCTATACCACTAACAACACGCCAACCGCTTCAATGGCCACTAACTGCATCCAATTCAGCCTGCTCTATTACCGCTTACCTCGGCTTCAACAACCTATTGTCATGCAAGTTCCGTGCCAACCTGACGTATCTCTACCTCGAAAACTGGCTTATCTGGCAATCCTCAGCGAAAACTACTGCCCATCACACTCTTATCGTACACTATCAGAGGAATACTTACCCATGCTCAGGCCAACACTTCACCGACTGGCACCCAACAATCAGTGGAACGACCCGACGAGCTAGCGGCGAGCGCCAACTGTGCTACACCACAGCAAGAGTGATGCCACAGCGACTAGCAAGATAATTGTTTCCATACTGCCCTCCCCGTCGTCTCCGTTCAGGTCGTCCGCGCCTATCGTGAGTGCCTTCTACCTACAGTGTACGAGAGGAAGCGATTCATTACATCACCCACCCTCCCCATTTGCGCATACTCCCTTCGGCGGATGATGTGGTCAGCCCATCGGCTGCGCTGACGTTGTCGCTGTGCTCTCTACACTCAAAGGACGAACAACTCCCCTCGCCAGATTTCCACGAGTTTTCAGGACAGCAGGAACGCACGCAGGGCAGCGAGCGTCTCAGCAGGCTTTTCCTCCGGGAGATAGTGGCCGCAGTCGAGCGCCTCGCCACTGACCGTCTCGGCCCGTTCTCGCCAGGCGGCCAGGACGTCGTACTTGCGCCCAACGAGACCTCGCGCGCCCCACAGCGCCAGCACCGGGCAAGTCACCTTGCGCCCCATGTCCGCTTCGTCGTGCGCCAGGTCGATGGTCGCCGCGGCGCGATAGTCTTCGCACGTCGCGTGAATAGCCGCCGGGTCGCAGAAGAAGCGGACATACTCCGCCATGGCTTCGGGAGCAAATGCGGCCGGGTCGACAACGCCGCGTCGTATCTGGGTCGTCAGGTAGTATTCCGGGTCTGAGCCGATGAGCCGCTCCGGGAAGTCGAACGGCTGGATGAGAAAGAACCAGTGGTAGTAGGCTGTCGCGAACTCTTTGTCGGTGGTGCCATACATGAAGTAGGTGGGGGCGATGTCCAGGACCGCCAGTCTGGTGATGCGCTCGGGGTGGTCCAGCGCGAGCCGATGCCCCACGCGCCCACCCCGGTCATGCCCGACAAACGCGAAGCTGTCGAAACCGAGCGCCGCCATGGTCTCGACCTGGTCCAACGCCATAGCCCGCTTTGAGTAGTTGACGTGGTCGGCGCCGCCCTCCGGCTTCGAGCTATCACCATAACCCCGCAGGTCTGGCGCGACCACGGTGAACTCTTCGGCGAGCGCCGGCGCAATCTTGTGCCAGATGACGTGTGTCTGTGGGTAACCGTGGAGAAGAAGTAGCGGCGGCCCCGATCCCCCGACCAGCAGGTTGATGACTGCCCCACTCGTCTCGACACGGCGCCGATCGAATCCTTCGAACATGGGTGCCTCCTGTGATATGAATCGCATGAGCCAGAGCGTCTATCCCTGGCTCACAAAATGACGGCTCTAGCTCCTATATAAAGCTAGGATAGCTCCGTAGACTGCGCTACAGCGCGCCGAAGTAGATCGCGTCAGGATGGTGGACGACCATCGCCGCCGTCGATTGCTCCGGCACGAGCTGGTAGGCTTCGGTCAGGTCCACCCCCAACTCATCCTTCAGGGGCAGCAGTCGGAAGACGGTCTCGTGGTCGCTGAGGTCTGGGCAAGCCGGGTAGCCCCACGAGTAACGCTTGCCACGCCCCGGCACCAGCCCAAGCTCCTGCCGAATATGCCGGTGCAAATACTCCGCCGTGGCCTCCGCCGCCTCGACCGAGAAGCCGTGGATGTAATAGCCCTCGCTGTAGTCACCCTCGGCCATCAGCCGCTCGGAGAGATTGTCCGCCTCGTCGCCGACGGTTACGACCTGGAACACAGCCACGTCGAACTTACCTGACGACACCGGTGCGAAGTAGTCGGCCAGGCAGAGGCGGCCACGGCTCTTCTGGCGCGGGAACGTGAAACGGGCCAGCTCGCGCGGTCCGACTGACGGCGAGACCTCGCCGTTGCTCGACGGCTCGCGCTCGGCGACCGCGACGGAGGACGCGCCGTTCTCACCCCGCGCCAGCGCCTCGCCGGCTCTCACCTGCACCACCTGGCGCGCCTCGCCCGCGCGGATTACCTGCGAACGGTCGGCGTAGCGGTTGCGCGTCGGGAACGGCACAGTGGCCGGATCGTAGACGATGAGCGTGTCGCCCTCGGACTGGGCCGGGAAGTAGCCGTAAATGGCGCGCGGCCTCAGCCAACCTTCAGCCCTGGCCTGCTCCTCCAGCCGAGCCAGCCGCGGCTTGAACTCGCGCTCCACCAGGTTCTCGAACTCCTCGCCCTGGGCGCCCCGCGCGCCCCAGGCGAGGCGGAACAGCTCCCGTGTGTCTAGGCACGCCAGGACGTCGTCCAGCGGAATGTCATCCAGCACGCGCCAGCCCCAGAACGGCGGCGTCGGGATGTCCGGCGAAGGCTCCAGCGGCTTGAAGTCGACGTCGGTCTCAGCTGGCCGCGCCTCCGACGCTTGATTGAGGTAGATATCCGACTTTGCTTCCTCGATGATCTTGTCGATGAACGCATCGCGCCGATTCGGGTCCTGGAGCCGATCCATTGTCTCCAGCCCTTCGAAGGCGTCCTTGCAGTAGAACACGCCGGCCGGGTAAGGCGTCTGCTGGTCGTCCACAAATAGCGCGCGCCGCCCAAATCGCCTGTTGATGGCGGCGCCGCCGATAATGACCGGGATGTTCAACTCGCGGCGATAGAGCTCCTGGACGGCCAGCGGCATCTGCTTCGACGTGCTGACGAGCAGCGCCGAGAGACCAATGGCGTCGGCATTGACCTCGATCGCCTTCTCGATGATGGTGTTGATCGGCACCTGCTTACCCAGGTCGTGCACGGTGTAGCCGTTGTTGGTCAGGATCGTGTTGACGAGGTTCTTGCCGATGTCGTGGACATCACCGAAGACGGTCGCCAGCACGAGCGTGCCCTTGGTCGTTCCCTCCAGCCGCTCCAGGTACGTCTCTAGCCGCGCCACGGCCCGCTTCATGACCTCGGCGCTCTGGAGCACAAAGGGCAAGATGAGCTCGCCCGCGCCGAACTTATCGCCGACCTCTTTCATGGCCGGGAGCAGCACGATATTGAGCACATCGACGGCGCCTTCGCTGGTCGGACGGCTCGCGCTGGCGTTCGCCACTGCCTGATCCACCAGGTCCTCGATACCGTCCTTCTTGCGGTGGACAATCTGCCAGTGCAGCTTCTCCTCGACGGTCATCCCGGCCGTCGGGTCTTCCTTGGCCGTCTCTTCAACGGTCCCCTCGCGCCCCTCCCAATACTGGATGTAGCGCGCCAGGGCGTCCTCGCGACGGTTGAGCAGCAGGTCCTCGGCCAACTCGCGCTGCTCGGCGTCGATCTCGGCGTAGGGCGTGATGTGCGCCGGATTCACGATGGCCATGTCCAGGCCGGCCTCGACGCAGTGATAGAGCATCACCGAGTTCAAAACCGCGCGTGGCTTGGGCGCGATACCGAACGAGACATTCGACACGCCGATGCTCGTCAGGGCGCCGGGGCATTCTTGCTTGATGCGGCGGATACCCTCGATGGTCCACTTCGCGTCATCGCGAAGCTCCACCTGCCCGGTTGTGACCGGGAACACCTGGGGATCGAAGATGAGGTCATGCGCCGGCAAGCCGTACTCGTTGACCACGATATCGTAGATGCGCTTCGCGACCTCGACCTTGCGCTCCACTTCGTGGGCCATGCCCCGCTCGTCGATCGTCAGGGCGATGACCGCCGCGCCGTGTGCCTTCACCAGCGGCAGATACGTGTCGATGCGCTCTCGCCCCCGCTCCAGGTTGACGGAGTTAACGATGGCGCGGCCCGGCGAGGCTTCGAGGGCGGCTTTGACCACATCGGTCTCAGTCGTGTCGATGACGAGTGGGGCTTCGATGGCCGTGCTCAGCAGGTGGACGAGCTTGTGCATCTGCTCCGCTTCGTCAGCCCGCTCCGTCAGCGCCACCTGCACATCCAGCGTGTGCGCGCCGCCCTCGACCTGTTCCCGCGCTACCGTCACGATATCCTCGTAGCGGTCCTCGAGCAGCAGGCGCTTGACCTTGCGGCTTCCCTGGGCGTTGACGCGCTCGCCAATCAGCATCGGCGGCGGGTCTTGCACCAGCCCCGTCGCCCGGATGGCCGACGAGACCATCGCCAGGTCCGGCACGTCAGGGCGCTCGAGGTGTGTCCAGCCGTCGCGCTCGACAGGTACAAAGGCAAAGCTCACACCGTCCGACGGAGCGGACTGCACCGCTTCGACGACGCGCCTCAGGTGCAACGGTGTCGTCCCGCAGCATCCGCCGACCACGCGCACGCCCAGCGAATGCACGAAGTCGCCCAGCGTCTCGCCCATCGGCCCCGGCTCCAGCGGGTAGACGGCCTCGCCCACACCGGTGTTGATGGGCAAGCCGGCGTTCGGGATACAGCTCACTGGGATGCGTGCGTTCTCCGTCAAGTAGCGGATCGGCTCGCGCATGAAGTCCGGCCCCGTGGAGCAGTTGAGGCCGATGATATCGATGGGCAGCGCCTGGAGTGTGGTCAGCGCGGCGGCGATATCGGTGCCAAGGAGCATGCGGCCCGACGTGTCTAGCGTGACCTGGCACTGCAGCGGGACGCGCCGCCCGGTCTCGGCGAAGGCCTTCTGGATGCCGAAGATCGCTGCCTTGACCTCGAGGATATCCTGCGAGGTCTCGATGAGCAGAACGTCGACGCCGCCGTCCAGCAGACCGACTGCCTGCTCGCGGAAGACATCCACCAGCTCGGCGAACGTGATGTTGCTCAGCACAGGGTCGGTGGACGAGGGGAGCAGGCCGCTAGGGCCAATGGAGCCGGCGACGAAGCGCGGGCGATCTGGCGTGTCGTACTCTTGCGTGAGACGCTTAGCGAGCCAAGCCGCTGCGCGGTTCATTTCGAGCACGCGGTCTTGCAGCCCGTACTCTTTCAGAGTGATGCGGTTAGCGCGGAAGGTATCGGTTTCCAGGACGTTACAGCCGACTTCCAGGAAGGAGCGATGCACCTTTTCAACCGCCTCTGGCTTGCTGATGACCAGGTAGTCGTTGCAGCCCCACGTCGTCTCGCCTCCGAAGTCCTCGGCGGTGAGGTTCTGCATCTGCAACGACGTTCCCATCGCGCCGTCGAACACGAGAACGCCTTTGGCTAGCTGCTCTAGATACCGTGAAGTCAGTGTCGTCATCTTCCCTCCTGCTCGTCGCCCTCTACCCCTGCGACAACGTCTGAATACACAAAAAGACCTCTTCGACAAAAGAAGAGGCAAGTTGCACCACTGAACTTGCTCTCATCTTCCAGAATCTATCTGCCGGACTTGGCACCGGGATCGGCGCCCACTCACGGGTCGCCGACGGGTTGCCGAGGCTTCACAGGGCCGGTCCCTCCGCCTCTCTGGATAAGAGCCTGCGCTATCAATTAACCATAGTCTAGCGTAATTCGGTCGTTCCGTCAACCCCTACCCGTCACGCGTCGACGGGCGCGCCGACCTCGACGCCAACTTTGATGCCGCGTCTGGACTGGAAGTACACCCAGAAGATGGCGCTACCGATGATGCCCATGATACAGCCGATGGTGAACAGCGGCGGGTAGCCCAGGCGCGTGATAATCTGACCGCCCAGGAACGCCGTGAGCGCGAAGCTCACGCCGGCGCCTGTCTCCGACACGCCGTTGAGCAGCCCACGCCGCGACGGCGGCACGATGGCCATGGCGAAGGCCAGGTAGGAGGCGTAGCGCATGGAAGACAGTGAGGCCACGGAGATGAAGCCAAAGCTGGCGGCAAGAGCATCCGGGATAAAAATCATCGGCACGACCGCCACCGACATCAGCACCGAACCCCAGGTCACGATGTTGCGATTGCCCCAGCGCCGCGCAACAACGGGCGTCAGGAGCGCGAGAACCGCGGCAAGGAGCCGCCCGCATGCTGTAACAACGCCAATCTGCGCCGTTGGCGCCTGCAACGAGGAGTCCATGTAAACGTTGAAGAATGGGATGATGGCGCCAATCGTTCCCGCGTGGAAAAAGCGCACGAGCCCGAGGACAGCAATGATAGCCAGGGGAAACACAACGGTACCCTCGGCCTTGTGGTGGGTGCTGTGTGGCCTGGCGTTCTGCGCGAACAACATGAGTATGAACGCCCCCAGCATCCCGACCGCCGCGACGATCATCGGAACGACGTACGGCGCAGGGTCGCTCAGGGAATAGCCAAACGCGGCAGCTAATGGCGCCGGGAGGAATCCGCCGACAAGGCCGCCGAGGAATCCGCAGAACGCCCACAAAGCGACCTGATAGGAGAAGGCTCGTCCGAGAAATGCCGGAGCGGAGACAGCGCTTAAGTACGGCGGGGCGTTGACGAAGAAGAACGCCAGGCCCATGTTGGCTATGGAGTACAGCACAGTCAGCGCAACAGATCGATAGTCCGCCGGGGCTATGGTAGCGAGAGGCATGAGCAGCATGGCCGTCGCCATCGAGCCGAGCCCCACCAGCATCACGCGGCGGCTGCCGATGCGGTCGCCCAACGGCCCCGCCACCGCTCCGGCGACCGTGAAAGCGACAAGGCTAACCGACGCCAGCAGGCCGATGAAGTCCGGGCCGTAGCCAAGGCGCAGGACGAACAAGTTGTAGACGACAGCATAGATACCGCCATCGATGGTGAAGCCCACCAGACCGACAGCGGCCATGTAGAGGATGATATTGCGTTGCGGCACAGGCGTTCCTGTATAGCGGCGTGTCAGCACGCCTGGTCGATGAACTGCCCCTTGTCGTCACTCCACCCAAAACAGCGGTGGCCCTGCACCTCACCGCCTCGCACGGAGACGACGAGATAACTTGTGCCGGGGTAGCCGGGCTCGCCTAGCGGCGCAGCGAAGTAGACATCTTCGTCGGAGAAGTAGGCGTCGTGGTCAGGATGGGAGTGGTAGAGAATCGCCAGCCGCTGCCCCGGTTCCTCAGCCCGTCGATTGATCGCGAGTAGCTCCTTTGCCGCGATCGTATAGGCCGTGCGGGCGGTGCGCGGGAAGTGCTCCGGATCGCGGGCGTGCATCTCGTCCTGGACATTGGTGCAGCGCACGACTTCCCACGTAAGCGAACCTTCGTCGCCCACCAGCCACACGGCTCCGCAGCACTCGTTCGGGTAATCCTCGCGCGCGTGGGCATAAATCGCCTCACGCACGCCGTCCGGCAGCGGCGAGGCCAGCGTCATCGCGCCGGCTCCGGCACTGCAACGTCGACCCGGCTCCGCAGATCGTCCAGGTTCTTGACGATTTCGTTCAGGTTGCCCTGGAGCGCCAGCAGTCTGTCGTTTTCGCTGCGGATGAACCGGCTGTAGGGGCTGACGGAGTCCTGCAAGCGGGAAACCGAACGGTCTAGCTGGTCGTTGACTACATTGGACAGGTTCGTTCTGAGGCGCTCCCGCAACTCATCTGTCTTCTCGCGCAGGTCCTTCTTCGCCTGGCTCTTCTTGTACGGCAGGATGGCGAAGCCGAGCACTCCAAGGAGACTCGCCGCCAGGATACCCGTCGCATCGGCCGCTGCGCCTACCAGCAGAGCGTGAAGGATAACCCCCAGGCTCACGGCGCCCACTTCGACCAGCGCAGTCTGTGCCAGGGCGTCCTGGATGCCCTCGACGAGCGCACGGCTCTCCATGTCGCGGTCGTAGTTCGCCACGAGGGTAGACGCTTCCTTGCCGATGCTTTCCAGCAACTCGCGGCGGTTGTACTCGAACCCACCCGCCGCCTCTTGCGCCGCGCTCTCTAGAAACTCCGTTCGTCGGCGGCGGCCAAGCTCCTTCGCGATGACACGCCACTCGCGCAGCTCTCGATCCACCATCCAGTCGATAAGCTCGTGGACCTGTTTCTCGATGGCGTCTGGCGTGTCCCCGACGACGTCGCGCTCGAAGTCATCCGCGAGACGCTGGCTGTTGAGCAGTGACGGGATGTTCCGCAACCGGATCTGCCTGTCGAAGAACTCCTCACCGCGCAGACGCATCTCGAGGATGACGTTGTCAATCTTGGCGAAGCGCTGCTCAGCTTCAACCTGCATGTCCTGCTTGTACAGGTCAAGCTGCCGCTCGACCGAGGCGATGGTCTGCAAATCATCCCGCAGAAGCGTCTGACGCTCGTTCATCCGCTGAAGATTGTCGCCGGCCACCCGCACCCCGACGCCGAGCGGGTTGAGCAGCTTGAGCCGGACGCGACTCTGCTGGTTCAGCGTCTCCAGGATATACTGCTCGAACGGCTGGAACTGGCTGGCGTGCCACCACAGTTCGGAATGGTCAGCGCCGCCGTTCGTCGACGTGCCGAGCTTGCCGCGCAGGGCAAGCCGCGCCGACACCGGGAACACATCCGGGGTGACGCCCAGCAGCCGGCGCGCGTTGTCGGTGACGAATGCAATCGCTTCATTTTGTTCCTGTGGCGTCTCGAAAATATCAATCTTGTTGACCACCAGGACGATCTTCTTGCCCCAGTCTTTGATGGCGCTCAGGAACGCGCGCTCACTCTCCGTGAATGGGCGGTCGGCGGACGTGACGAACAGGACAAGATCGCTGCGGGGGACGAACTCGCGGGTGATTTCCTCGTGCTCCCGAAGCACCGCGTTGGTACCCGGGGTGTCCACCAGGTTGATCTCCTGGAGGAAAGGCGCCGGGTAAGAGACAATCCGGACGCCGCGCTCGACACGCTGCTGGCCCTTCTCGCCATAGCGCAGAATGTTGATCTCCGCCGTGGTCGGCGTGACGCCTTCGGCCAGGTAGCGCTCGCCGAGCAGGGCATTGATGAGCGCCGACTTGCCGCTGTTGAACTCGCCGGCGATAACCAGCAGAAACAGCTCGTCAAGCTGAGCGAGCGCCTGCTGCACAACCCGTATGTCGTCTGGCTGCGAATCCCAGCCGGCGAGGACTGTCAGCAGCCGCTCCAGCGCCCGCCGCTCGTCCTTCCAGATCTGCGCCTGCTCTTCCGTGAGAACCGTGGGTATTGCCGCCGGTATTGAAGCCGCCATGTCGCGCTTTCCTCCGCTCGAATCCTCTACACTCCGGCCCATCTCTCTTCTGACGTGAACGATATTTTACTTATGTCTTATGGAGTAAACAAGAAATAGGCCAAAACAGACAATTTGCCCTATACTTTGCGCCATGACAGACCAGCCCATCAAGATTGTCCGCAGCGCCCGCCGCACCCGCACCGTCACCGCTCGCCCCCTCCCAGACGGAACTCTCGAAGTCCTCGCTCCGGCGCACGTCAGCGACGACGATCTGGCCCCGATTGTCGAGCGATTGCAGAAACGGCTGGCGAAACGATCCAAGCCGCCAGAGGCTAACGACCGCGAGCTGGAGCAGCGCGCCCAGGAGCTTAACCGAAAGCTCTTCGGCGGCCGCCTCCGCTGGGCCTCGCTGCGCTACGTCACAAACCAGCAGCGGCGCTTCGGGAGTTGCACCCCGGCGACGGGCACGATACGCATCAGCGATCGCGTCGCCAAGATGCCCTCTTGGGTGCGCGACTACGTCCTGGTGCACGAGATGGCGCATCTCGAACAGCCCAACCACTCTCGGGCATTCTGGAAGCTCGTCGAGCGCTACCCGCTGACCGAGCGCGCCCGCGGCTACCTCATCGCCATCGGGCTGGACGATGAGAGCGGCGCGGGCGACTCAGACGACTCCGCCTGACCACTGTACCCCTTTGTCTATCCTACCAACCGGCTAGTCCAGTGTCTCGACGGCCAGGACAGGCTGAGGCTCCTCCTGAACGGGGGCAGCCTCGTCGGCCTGGTGACGCGGCACGTTGATCCGACGCACGATCACCCACGACGCCAGCATCATTACTCCCGCCAGGACGAACACAACCGCGAATGGCGCCCCGAATGCCAGGATAAGCACCCCGAGCCACGGGCCGATCATCCCGCGTAGCCCGATAATGGTCGTCTGCAATGCGTTGTACTCGATAACGCGGCCGGACGGCGCCATTTGAATGCTGGCGTTGAGAATCGCCAGGTCGAACGCGCCGGAAACGAGCCCCTGGGCGATGAACGCCGGCAGAAGCAGCCAGCCGCTCCACGCCACGGCGTAGGTAAACGGAACGACCGCGTTGATGAGCAGGCACACGCGCAACAGCCACATTGGCCCCAGGCGGTCGAGCCAGCGCCCCCACATTGTCAGACCAAGCATCCACGTGACCGACTGCGCCAGACCCAGGTAGCCAATAAACGCGTAGGACAGATTCAGGCGGCTGACCTGCACGATGGGGTACAGCGGCAGCGCGGCCAGGCCGCCCAGCCCGAACACCGTCAGCGCCAGCAGGTAAATGGAGAAGCGGCGGTCCTGGTGGAGTATATCAAACATGCGGCGCATCGACAGTGTCGGCTGCGATTGGGACACGCCAGGGGCCAGCCGCATCCGGGAGAAGAGAACCAGCGACGCCAACGCGAGACACGCGGCGATTGGAAACACGACCTGGTAGCCGACAATCTCCAGCGCCCAGCCCGCCAGGGGCGTGGTGATGACGAGCGACATCGCCATTCCCCAACGTACCGCCGACATCGCCCGCCCGCGGTAATTCGCCGGATAGACGCGCTGCATGAGCTGGGTATAGGCCGGGCCGGGTAGTCCCTCGGCCACCCAAAAGCAGCTCGTCAAGATCAACATGCCGATTGGGCCGGTCGCGAACACCGTCGCGAAAAAGAACCCGCGCCCAATCGTCCACGTGGTTAGGGCAAACGGCAGGGTGGGGAAACGGCGCAGGAACATGAGGCTGAACAGCGAGAGGAACGAGCCGAAATACGTCGAGGTTGTGTAGAACGCCAGCATGTTCTCGGTCGCGCCGAGACGACGCAGCACGACCGGGACAAATGAGACGGCTGCGGCGAAGAAGATACCAAAGCAAATTGCGCCCAGAAGGTCAACGTTGAAGTTGAAGCGCACTTCGGGCGGCAACGGGCCGGCCAGCGCGAGAAATGGGTTGCGCCACCAGCGTGCGACGAGAGATTTCACGGACTACCATCCAGCGGTGTTAGACGGAGACGACTGGCTCCGCGAGGTCTTCGGTCAAATAGGCGTAGGCCATGTGCTCCGTATTGTAAGCGTGGCCGACCCGCCCTTCATGGTCCAGGAGAATGATACCACCAATGCCTTGGACCTTACGCGCCAGAATCTCGATCGCGCGCTGCGCCGCTTCGGGAGCCGCGACGCCCGCGCTCATCAGGTCCACCGCGTGCTTCGCCAGAACGACGCGCATAATGCTCTCCCCCCAGCCCGTGCTGGAGGCGCCGCCGGCTTCGTTGTCCGCGTAGAAGCCGCTCCCAACGAGTGGCACATCTCCGACTCGTCCAGGCAACTTGTTGAGGGTGCCGCCCGTCGATGTAGCAGCCGCGATGTTGCCCTGCGCGTCCATCGCCACCGCCCCCACAGTAGACAGCGTCTTCGGCCCAAATGCCACATCGGTGAGGTTGCGCTTCTCCTTGCGGAGCGTGTCCCACCGCTCCCGCTCGCGCTCAATCACCAGGTCGTCCTCAGAGCACAGCGGCACGCCGGCCGCCTCGGCAAATCGGGTCGCGCCGATACCGACGACGAGGACGTGTTCGCTCTCCAGGACGCGCCGCGCCAGGACAATCGGGTTGCGCACCCGGTGGACGGCGGCAGCGGCGCCGGCCGACAGAGTGGCTCCATCCATAATCCCCGCATCCAGCTCGACCTGGCCGGCCGCGTTGAGAAACGAGCCGGTGCCGGCGTCGAACGTCGGATCGTCCTCGAGAGCGACGATCGCCGCTTCCACGGCATCCAGGGCGTTTCCCCCCGCCTTGAGCGTTTCCCAGCCGCGCAGCACCGCGGCATGGCACCCCACCTTGTGCGGCTCCAGGTCCTCGTCAGACATGCTCCACGCGCCGCCGTGGACAATCATCGATAATGGCATGCTCTCCCCTACCTACCGCGACGTAGCGCTCGCCCGGCCAGGACGCCGGTTGGCTCGCCGTCGCGCAACGCGAGGCGTCCATTGATAATAACGTGGTCCACACCTTCGGCATATTGAGCGCCGTTTTCGAACGTTGCCCGATCCTGGATACGGTCCGGGTCAAACACGACGAGATCCGCCGCAAAGCCCGAGTGAACCTGGCCTCGGTCTGTCAGGTGAAAGCGGCGCGCAGCGTGGGATGTCATATGCCGAACCGCCTCTTCCCAGGTGAAATCGCCCCGCTCGCGGGTATGGTACGCCAGGTAGCGCGCCATGCAACCGTAGCCACGCGGATGTGGACGGCTACCCGAGAAGATGCCGTCGCTGCCCGCCATATGCGCGGGGTGCTGCATGATCGCCACCATGTCGGCTTCAGTCCGCAGTCCGGCGTGATACCCAAGGGCGCACACGCTCACGTGGGTGTCGGCCAGCCGCTCACACACGTATTCGGCCGGCGTCATGCCCACGCGCGCAGCGGCTTCAGGAATCATCAGGCCTTCCTCGTCGGGATGGCCGGGGACGTAGCTGAGCTGCAAATGGGCAAGCCGTCGCTCCGGCGCGTCGAGCCAGGGGCGAAGCTGCTCGCGAATCTCTGGCTGTCGCAGGCGCTGCTCGGTGTCCCACGGCCCGCCCTCCTGAACCCACTGCGGCAGAGCAGACATCGCCAAAATCGTGCAACTCGCCAGATAGCAATACGTATCGTATGTGACATCGACTCCACGCCGACGCCCCTCGTCAATCAGTGGCAGCAGGACGTCTGCGCGCCCATTGAAGTGCGAAATGTGGACTCCGACGCCCCCTACCTCCCCGACGCGCAAACTCTCAAGTGTTGCCTCCACCACTTTGTCAGCATAGCTCCGCTGGTGGGTGACATAGACACCGCCATAGGGCGCCACGGCCCTGGCGATACCAATCAGCTCGTCATTATCCGCGTAGGGGCACGGAATGTAATCCAGCCCGGTCGAGAAGCCGACGGCGCCCTCTTGCATGCCCTGCACGGCCAGCCGCTGCATATGCGCCAGTTCGTCGGGGGTCGGCGGACGGTTTTCCAGCCCCATCGCCTCGATACGGAGGTTACCGTGAGGGATCAGGTAGGCGACGTTCGCGCCAACGCGGCGATCGAAGCGTTCGAGGTACTCTGTCACGCTCGACCAGTCCCAGCCGATATCCGGCACGGTGTTGATGGCCGAGAAGTAGGCCCGCATATACTCCATGGTGCGACGGGAGGCCGGCGCGAAACTGATCCCGTCCTGGCCGATGATATGTGTTGTGACGCCCTGCCGCAGTCCGGCTTCGTGGACCGGATCCGACAGAAGAACGACATCGGTGTGGATATGGGCGTCAATGAAACCCGGCGCCAGGAACCGCTCCTGCGCATCGATGACTGTCGCGGCCGGCTCGTCGAGCTTGCCGACCGCCACAATCTTGTCGCCAAGCACACCCACATCGCCGTAGAACCACGGATTGCCTGTGCCGTCCAGAATTCGGGCATTCTTAAGCAGGATATCGAACATGCGCGCTCCTTGTAAACCGCTGTCGAGCAAGATTAACCCCGCCTCGAAATCGCCGTCAAGTTTGTGTGACAGGTTATCCCTGGCTGCACGGTGCTTAAGCGGGCAGATTCCTCCCGCTACCCCCTTGACAAAGGCGGCGCAACTCGGTACAATTATGAATATGAGGTCTAGTTCGTGTTTTCAGGCCTGGTCCGCGACCCGCCCGCCAACGAAGTGCCGGGCATTCGCCGCCGAGATGGAGATTCCGGCAAATCATAGCCTCGAATTTGCCTCTCCAAGTGGGCGAACCTATAATTACTTAGCTTATCAAACTAACTCAAATAAGGTAAGAAGCGCCCTGGCAGACCCTCTCTAGAACATGGTTGTACAGGGTTTGCGCTCTTATCTTCGGCATGATTTACGGAAGGAAGGGTTCGCGGTCATGAGCGCATTGCAGTTGAAGCCGCAGCGCGTGGTCAAGGTCACAGTGCTGCTTCTGGTGATGGTCGTCGTCCTCGGTGTGCTGGCAAGCTGCCAGGCGCGCTCCCAGGGCGGATCCGAGCAGGCAGCAGCGGCGACGACGCCGATTCCGACGCTTGCCCCCATCGCTACCGTCAGCATCCCAACAGTGGGCCAGGTCACCGGTCAGGGCGCGAAAGCAAACGGAACTCCTGGCGCGGCAGCCTCCATCGATGGCCGAACGTACGTCGGCGAGGTCCGCGTCAAGGACCAGGTCAGCGTATCACCGAAAGTAGCAGGCCGGATTCAGGAAGTCAAAGTTGATGTCGGCGACCATGTCAAAGTCGGCGACGTCATCGCCGTCATGGACACCACCACGCAGCAGGGCGCACTGGCCCAGGCAAACGCTCAGCTCGCCGCCGCGCAGGCCAACCTCGCCAATGTGAAGGCCCCGCCGCGCGCCGTCGACGTCAATCAGGCGCAGGCCGCCGTGTCGATTGCCCAAGCGGGGCTGGCAAAGCTCCAGGCCGGCGCGACCGACGAGGACAAGGAGCAGGCTCGCCTGCGCGTGGAGCAGTCCAAGAACCAATTGCTTTCGCTTCAGGGTCAGCGTGATGCCGTGTGTGGCGTCGCGGGCTCGGGGCCAAAGACCGGGCCGGGCAAGACAGGCACCCTCGCTGCTCAGGGACAGTGCGACTCAATGCGCGGCCAGGTTCAGGCCGCCGAGCAGGCCATTCAGATTGCGGAGCAAGCCTATCAGAAGGTGCTCAACGGGCCAACTGAGGAAGACATCAATCAGGCTCAGGCACAGATCGATCAGGCAAAGGCCGGCGTGACCCGTGCGCAGCAGGGCGCGACAAAGGAACAGATTGCCGCCGCGGCGGCGCAGGTCGATGTTGCCCAGGCCGCCGTGGACAACGCTCAGCAAGCCATCAACGACGCGACAATCACTGCGCCGATGGATGGCACCGTTTCTGCTCGAAGTGCCATCGCCGGCGCGTACGTCACCACGGGTGGTAATGGCATCGTTACCATCATCTCGGACGACAGCGAAGTCTCCTTCGACGTAGAAAGCTCCCTTATCGGGCAGATTGCGACGGGCCAGCCCGTCTCGATCACGGTTGATGCCTACCCCGGCACGACGTTTAAGGGCGCGATCAGCCGCATCTCCCCAACCGCCGATACGACTACACGTACTTTCCGCGTGACTGCCAAGCCTGATGACTCCGCCCATAAGCTGCGGCCTGGTATGTTCACCAACGTGACAATCGGAGGTCAGTAAGTATGTGGGTATCCGATACCTCCATCAAGCAGCCCGTCCTGGTTACGATGCTGATGGTGCTGGCGCTCGTGCTGGGCCTCCTGGCCTACGCGGCGATGCCGGTCGACCTGCTGCCTGACATCTCGTTCCCGACCATCAGCGTTACCGTTGCCCTGCCGGGCGCCGGCCCAACCGAGATGGCGGACCAGGTTGCCAAGCCGATTGAAGACGGTATGGGCACGTTACAGGGAGTCCGTCATATCACTTCCCGCTCCTCCGAAGGCGTGACTACCCTGGTCATCGAGTTCGAGTCGTCTCGCAAGGTTGACGCCGCCGCCCAGGATGTCCGCGACAAGATGGCTCAAGTCAAGCCGCAGCTGCCGCAAGACGCGACCGAGCCCATCATTCAGCAGTTCGACCTGTCGTCCTTGCCTATTATGTCAATTTCAGCAGCGAGCAAGGACACCAGCGTCACCAGCGACAAGTTGCGCCAGAAGCTGAGTGACGAAATTGTGCCGCGCCTCCAGCGCGTCGACGGCGTCGCTGCGGCCGACTTGAGTGGCGGTCTGACGCGCCAGATCCAGGTCAACCTCAACCTCGCCGAAATGCAGGCGCGCGGCATCACACCGCAGCAAGTCGCCGCCGCGATTCAGGCAGAGAACATCACCGTCCCGGGCGGCAAGGTCACGCAAAACGGCGCAGACATTAGCATTCGTACGCCCGGCCAGTTCCAGACTGTGGACTCGATCAACGACGTTAACTTGCAGGCCCGAACCGGCCTCGTACACCTGCACCAGATTGCAGACGTCACAGACGGCACAGCGGATGTCACCACGCTCAGCCGACTCAACGGGCTGGACACTATCCGCATTGATGTTCGCAAGCAGAGCGGTACCAACACTGTCAGCGTCGCCGACGGAGTCAAAGCACAGCTCGCACAGCTCGGCAAGACATACCCTGACCTGAATTTCACCGTGGTGCGCGACGACTCCATCATGGTGCGCGAGTCCGTCAACGACGCGCTCATTGAGCTCGTGCTCGGCGTCATTGCCGCCGTCTTCGTCGTGTTCATCTTCTTCCGCGACGTGCGTAACACGCTCGTGTCGGTCATCGGCCTGCCGATCATCCTGATCGGGACCTTCGCCGTCATGCGCGTCTTCGGCCTGACGCTGAACATCATGACCCTGCTCGCGTTAACCCTCGCCGTCGGTCTCGTCATCGACGACGCCATCGTGGTGCGCGAGAATATCTTCCGCTATATGGAGCGCGGCTACGACCCGAAGATCGCGGCCAGCAGGGCCACCGCCCAAGTGTCGACCTCGGTGCTCGCGATGACCCTGACCCTGGTCAGCGTCTTCCTGCCCGTGGCCCTCGTCGGCGGCGTCGTGGCGGGCTTCTTCCGCCCCTTCGGTATCACGGTCGCGGCAGCGATGCTTATCTCGCTCGTTGAGGCCTTCACCCTCGCGCCGATGCTGTCGGCGTACTTCTTCAAGCGCCAGGCAAACCCGGCGCCGATCGAGCATGAGGGCGCGATGCCGGCGACCGAGGAAGCCGCAATGCTAAATGAGGAGATGGAGATTCGTCACGGCCGGTTCGACCGCTTCTACAGGTCGCTCCTGGCCTGGACGATTCGCCACCGCTGGGCCACCGTCGCTATCACGGTTTTGATCATCGTCGGTAGCCTTTACGCCGCTCGTGGGCTGAAGGTTGCCTTCGCGCCGTCGATCGACAACGGCCAGTTCAGCATCGGCTTCCGCATGCCGCCCGGCACTACACTCGCCGAGACGGACAAGGTCGCCCGGAATATTGAACAGGTTATACAGAGCGATCCGACCGTTGAGAGCGTGCTGACGACCGTGGGCGCTGCGGGCGCTCCTGAGCAGGCGACGTTGTCTGTTCAGCTCAAGCACGGCGAAAAGATCGTCCCCGCACAAGAACGGCTCCGTCCCATCCTGGAGAACGTGCCGAACATCTCACTGAGCACGCCCAGCATGGGTGGCGGTGGTGGCACCGACGTGACCAGCCGCCCGATTCAGCTCCAGCTCCAGACGAGCGGCAGCCTCGATGACCTTACCGCAGCCGCGGCGCAGGTTCAGGCAGCCATCAAGGGCATCCCCGGCGTCACGGACGTAGACACGGACTATCAGCCTGGTCGCCCGGAGCTTCAGGTGCAGGTTGACCGCCACAAGGCGTCCGACCTTGGCGTCTCGACAGCGGGCATAGGCAGCACGCTGCGCACGCTCGTCAACGGCCAAAAAATCTCGACGTTCCGCCAGGGCGGCTCCGACTACGACATCGTGCTGCGCCTGCGCCCCGAGGACCGTCAGAACGTCAGCGATGTTCTCGCGTTGAACGTACCCAGCCAGAAGGGCGGGTCGGTGGCGCTGAACCAGGTCGCCGACGTCACGATGGGCTCTTCGCCGACGCGCATCACGCGCCAGGATCGACTGTATCAGGTGGCCGTCGGCGCCAACAACTTCAACCGCAACCTGAACGACGTCGTGACCGACATCCGCGCAGCTACGCGCAACTTGCAGCTACCGGCGGGCGTGACGATCACCGTCGCAGGTCAGCAGCAGCAGCAGACGGAAGGCTTCACGACCCTACTCACTGCTATGGCGCTGTCGTTCGTCTTCATCTACATGGTGTTGGCGTCGCAGTTCGGCTCGTTCCTGCAGCCGTTCATCATCATGCTCGCCATCCCGCTGAGCTTCATCGGCGCCTTCCTCGGCCTCCGGGTGACCGGGCTTGCCCTGGACATCCTGGGCCTCATCGGCATGATCCTGCTGATGGGTCTGTCGACCAAGAACTCAATCCTCTTGATCGACTTCACCAACCGCTTGCGGCGCGCGGGCATGAACTCCACCGAGGCGCTACTGGCGGCGGCGCCGACCCGACTTCGCCCGATCTTGATGACTACGCTCGCCATCATGATCGGCGCCATCCCCGTCGCTATCGGCGTCGGCCAGGGCAGCGAGTTCCGCCGGCCGCTGGCAATCGTGACTATCTTTGGATTGCTGACTTCGACGCTGCTGACACTGTTCATCGTGCCGGTCGCGTACAGCCTCCTCGACTCTGGCCTGCGCGGTGGACGCGCCATCCTGGCCTGGCGGCCGGGGCGGCGACGCAAGCAGACTCCTGCCCCGCAGCGTGGCCCGGAGCCTGTGCCACCAGTTGCCGCTGGCGGCAGCGACTGAGCCTGAGCGCAAGGTACCGCACCCTTCCGACCGGCCACGCGTGGCGACAAGCCCCCGTGGCCGGTCGTCTGTTTCGAGAGCGACGGTGGTATAATCAGGCTATCACCTGGTACCGAAACTGATGGAGCGATTATGTCATCTCACCCCGCATACCTCTGGCTCAACGGTAGCATCGTGCCCTGGGAGTCGGCAACAGTCCATGTCGTGGATGCCCGAAGCCTGCTGACGGTATCCTCGGTCTACGAGGGCATCCGAGGCTACTGGAACCCGGAGCAAGAGCAGCTCTACGTGTTCCGCCTGTCGGACCACATGCGCCGGTTCGGCGACTCTATGAAAGTCATGCGTATGCAGCCGGCCTTCGACACCGAAGCCCTGACGGGGGCCGTGGTCGAGCTGCTAAAGCGAAACGCCCCGCGCGGTGACGTATATATCCGGCCTGTCGGCTCTTTCGCACCCGACGCCGGCTCCGTGACGGGCGAGGTGGACCCGACGCAGCTCGAAATCCTCATCTATGCCAACGAGCGGCCCAGCTCGCTGAGCCAGGATCGCCGCATCAACGTTGCCGTCAGCTCGTGGACGCGCATCTCCGACAACTCTATGCCTCCGCGCGTCAAGTCCAACGCCAACTACCTCAGCAGCCGCCTCGTCGCAGCCCAGGCGACCGCCGACGGCTACGACGGGGCGATCATCCTCAACGCGAACGGAACGGTCGCCGAAGGGCCGTGGGCGTGTGTCTTCATGGTCCGCGATGGCGTGGTCATCACACCGTCTGTGACCAGCAATATCCTGGAGAGCATCACCCGACGGACGATCATTCAGCTTGTCCAGGAGGCGCTGGGCGCGTGCATCGAACAGCGGGAGGTGGGCCGAACCGAGCTATACATTGCCGACGAACTGTTCTTCTGCGGCACGGGCGCTGAGGTCACGCCCATTGTGTCCGTCGACCGCTACAAGGTGGGCAGCGGCGCTGTCGGCCCCATCACCGGGCGCATCCGAAGTCTCTACTTCGACATCGTTCGCGGCAAGGAGGCTGGCTACCGCGATTGGCTCACGCCCGTGTACTGAGGTTCGCCAGACCTGGCCCGTGCAGACGCCTTTCTGCCGGGTTGAGGACTCTTAACGCGGTGCGGCAAAAGCCAGTGTATAATGCGCATAACGCAACTTTCGAGGTGCGGCGGTTTGTGTTGTATTCGCGAGGAATCATGCGTTCTTCGCCGGACTATTCCACCCACTGTGGTTCCGACCACATTGCACAGCACAGGAGGATGATCTCCATGACCAGCTCTCGGACCGTCTGGAACGTCAACGCCGACGAATTCCCTGCCCATGGCTCGCCGCATCAGAAACTCGAGTTCCTGCTGAACTACGCAGTGCTAGCGCCCTCCACCCACAACTCCCAGCCATGGCTGTTCCGCATCGTCGGCAAGACCGTCGAAGTGTACGCCGACCGCACGCGGGCGCTCCCCGTCGTCGACCCGGAAGACCGCGAGCTCGTCATGAGCTGCGGCTGCGCTCTCTATCACTTGCGCCTCGCCATGCACCACTTCGGCTATGATGACGAAACCGAAATCTGCCCTGATGAGGAGAACCCCGACCTCGTGGCCGAGGTCAAGCTCGGCGGCGAATACAAGCCGACCCCCGCCGAAGACGCGCTCTTCGAGGCGATCAGCATGCGCCGCACCAACCGCCACCGCTTCGAGGATCGGCCTGTGGACGAAACAGTGCTCCACGACATGCAGGAAGCCGCGGAAGCCGAAGGCGCCTTGCTGAAGATCATCGAGGGTGACGGCCGACTGGCCCTGGCCGACCTCATCGCCGAAGGTGACCAACGGCAGATGGCCGACAAGCGCTTCCGCCGCGAGCTGGCCGCCTGGATCCACCCAAGCCGCAACGTCTCGCAGGATGGAATGCCCGCGTATGCCCACACCATCACCGACGTTCCCGACGCCGGGTCGGCCTTCGTCATCCGCACGTTCGAGCTAGGCGACATGCAGGCGAACCTCGATTATCATATCGCCATGGGCTCACCCGTCCTGGCTGTCCTTGCCACGCACGACGACACGCCGACCGATTGGATGAAGGTCGGCCAGGCCCTGGCCCGGCTCTTGCTGCGCGGCCAGGTCGAGGGCGTCTACGCATCCTATCTCAATCAGCCCGTGGAAGTGCCAACCCTGCGGCCACAGGTCCAAGAGATGATCGGCAGCGCGATTCCGCAGCTCATTCTGCGCTTTGGCTATGGCCCAGACACCAAGACCACCCCGCGGCGTCCTGTCAGCACAGTCATGTTGTAAGGTCCGAACGAGAGAAGGAGGCGCCTTCGTGTCGCCCGACGACGTAGCCGCCTATCGCGCGTATTACCAGGACGAAATCGACAGCGCCTCGCTTTACAGGGCGCTAGCGGAGGCTGAGAAACAGGGGCAGATATCGGAAGTCTACCGCCGCCTCGCAGCCACCGAGGAGCAGCACGCCCAGTTCTGGGCGGCGCGGCTGCAGGCGGCGAACCAGCCCGTTCCTCCGGCTCGACCGTCGTGGCGCGCGCGAACCATGGCCTGGCTGGCCCGGCGCTTCGGCCCGCAGTTCGTGTTGCCGACGGTCGTCGATAATGAACAACGAGATAGCCGCAAGTACGACACGCTGGCCGTGACCCAGGGCACCGGCATGGGAAACGAGGAAGGATCCCACGCGCGAGTGCTCCAAACAATGGCGTTGTCGAGCAGCCCGAACGGTTTGGAAGGCGGCAGCATCGCGCAGTTAGAGGGGCGACACCGCGCCACCGGGGGCAATGCCTTGCGCGCGGCCGTGTTGGGCGCTAACGATGGCATCGTTTCCAACCTGAGCCTGGTTATGGGCGTGGCCGGAGCGGACATGGCCACCCACACTATCCTCATCACGGGCCTTGCCGGCCTCCTCGCCGGTGCGTGCGCGATGGCGATGGGCGAGTGGCTCTCGGTGCAGAGTGCGCGGGAGCTTTACGAGCATCAGATTGCCGTCGAGAAGGCGGAGCTGACCGCCTCACCTGAGGAAGAAGAGACCGAGCTCGCCTTGATCTACCAGGCCAAGGGCCTGCCGCAAGACCAGGCGCAGGCCCTGGCGCGCCAGCTCATTGCGAACCGCGCAACGGCCCTGGACACACTGGCACGCGAGGAGCTAGGCGTGAATCCCGAGGAGATGGGCGGCAACCCGTGGGAAGCAGCCGCAACCTCCTTCTTCCTCTTCGCCGCCGGCGCGATTATCCCGGTCTTCTCGTTCTTCTTCCTCGCCGGGACAACTGCCATCGCGCTCAGTATTGTTCTGAGCGCCATTGCCCTGTTCCTCATGGGCGCTGGGACGACGCTGTTCACCGGCCGCAGTGTGCTTTTCTCCGGCTCGCGCCAGGTTCTCTTTGGGCTTGCTGCTGCCGCGTTCACCTTTGGCCTGGGCCGCCTGCTTGGCGTGTCCTTGGGGGGGTAAAACTGACCATGTCATCTGTCCAGCCGCTCTACCTGCCACCCGTCTACCAGGAAGCCGCCGACTCTGGCCGTATCATCCTACGCGACGGCACGACCGCGACCATCCGCGTCGCCGTACCAGCAGACTTCCCGGCGCTCCAGGTGTTCTTCGCGCACCTCTCGCTCGATTCGCGCGTGCATCGCTTCTTCTCACCCAACCTGCCGCGGCCCGAGCTGGTGCAGGAAATGTGCGATCCATCGGACCCGCACAAGCAACTTACCCTGTTGGTCGAGCGCACGTTCGACGGCGAGCCGACGATCATTGCCGCGGCCTCCTACTACGCCCAGCGAGGCCAGAAAGGGCTGACGGCGGAAGCGGCGTTTGCCGTCGCCGACGCCTTCCAGGGCAAGGGCATTGGCTCGCTGCTCCTAGAGCGCCTCGCGGTCATTGCCGTGCGCCACGGCATCAAGCACTTCTGGGCCGTCACCCATGCCGACAACCGAGGCATGATCGAGGTGTTCAAGCAGTCCGGCTTTCCGGTCAAGACCAAGTGGGACGGCAGCGACATCGCGTTCGACATGGCGGTGATTCCTAGCGAGAACAGCGTCGCCCGCTACGAGCGGCGCGATCGGGTTGCGACGATTGCCTCCGTGCGTCCGATCTTCCAGCCGCAATCAATTGCCATCATCGGCGCCTCGCGATCGCCTTCCAGTCCAGGGCACCATCTGCTTCGCACGCTGATCATCGGCGGGTTCACGGGGACTGTTTACCCCGTCAACCCCAACGCCCACACCGTGTGCAGCATCCACGCCTACCCTTCAGTCGAGAGTCTGCCCGAGACGCCTGACCTGGCGATTATTGCGCTACCGCGCGATGGTGTGCTCAAGGCGGTGGACGAATGCGCGGCGAAGGGCGTTCGGGCCGTCATTGTCGTCGCCTCGGGCTTCGCCGATGCGGGACCGGAGGGGCAAAAGCTCCAGCAAGAGCTGTTGGAGAAAGTGCGCGGCGCTGGCATGCGTCTCGTCGGCCCGAATAGCCTCGGCGTGATGAACACGGACCCCGCTGTGCAGATGAACTCCACGTTCTCGCCCATCTCCGCGATCGGCGGCCACGTGGCGGTCGCCTCCCAGAGCGCCTCGCTCGGCCTGGCCCTCCTCGCCCTCGCTCAGCAGCGCCAGGTGGGCGTGTCGACTTTCATCACCCTCGGCAACAAAGCCGACGTCTCCAGCAACGACCTTCTGCAGTACTGGGAAGAGGATGAGCACACCAACGTCATCCTGCTCTATCTAGAGTCCTTCGGTAATCCGCGCCGGTTCGGCCGACTCACTAGGCGGGTCAGCCGGGTCAAGCCCGTCGTCGCTGTCGCCAGTGGTCGCGCCGAAGGCAGCGGCGACGAGGTCATCGACGCCCTGTTCCACCAGACCGGCGTGATTCGCGCCGCGACCCTGGACGAGATGTTCGATCTGGCGACGGCGCTCACTACCCAACCCCTCCCGCGCGGACGGCGCGTCGGCATCGTGACCAACACCACCGGCGCGGGCAATGTTGTCCGGGACGCGGCGCAGGCCGCCGGGCTGGAAGTCGTTGCGCTATCGGATGATGTCAAGGCGCAGCTTCAGCCTGAGCTACCGCCCTTGACAGATTTCAGGAGCTCCGTAGACCTGCCAGTAGCGGCGACCGGCAATGAGTACCGCAAGGCCGTCGCCGCCCTGCTCGCCTCCGACGAGATTGACGCTCTGATCGTGATTTACGTCCACGTAGGTATCGCGGATCCGGATGACATCAACCGGGCGATACTGGATGGCATCCGGGCGGCGCGCACCGCCACCGCGCAGAAACCCGTCCTGGTGAGCCTGTTGGCCGAAACGGCCGCCCAGCCGAAGCTCATCGACGGCGACCTGCAGGTTCCCGTCTACGGCTCGCCGGAGTCGACGGCCTACGTGCTTGGGAAAATGGCAACCTTTGCCCTCTGGCAATCGCTCCCGCCCGGCCTCATTCCCGACTTCCAGGACGTGAAGATGGACGAGGCGCGCCGCATCTGCCAGCAATGGCTCGAAGAGCATGGCACGAGCTGGCTGCCCACCGAGCAAGTCTGGGCGCTGCTCGCGGCGGCCGGCATGCCACTCTTGACGACCGAGATGGCGAACACAGCCCAGGTCGCCGTCCGCACGGCGAGAGAAATCGGCTATCCGGTCGCCGTGAAGCTTGCCTCGTCGCATCCGCACAAGGCCGCCGTCGGCGGCGTCCAGCTCAATGTGACGTCGGGAGCAGGCGTACAGCGCGCCTACCGCGCCATCATGGAGGGCATCGCTCAGCACAACGGGGCGGAGTCGCACGAAGGGGTCATGGTCCAACCGATGGTCAGGGGCGGGGTAGAGTTAAAAATCAGCGTGACGGAAGACCCCAAGTTTGGGCCGATCGTGACCTTCGGCCTCGGCGGCGAGAGTGCCGAGCTGCTCGACGAGTGTTGCTCCGCCGTCACGCCGCTGACCAGCCGCGACGCCGTCGAGCTTGTGCAAGGCATGCGTGGCTATCCGCTGCTGGCCGGCGCCCTGGGCCGAGAGGCGACGGATGTGGACACGATTACCGACCTGCTCCTGCGTGTGTCTATGCTCGTCGAGGGCATACCGGAGATCGCCGAGATCGACCTCAATCCGGTATTTGCCCTGCCCGGCGACGGCGGCGTCTGGATCGGCGACGCGCGCGTGAAGGTTGCGACCTCGCCGTAGGAGCGTTGCACCGATCTGTCGCCCATACAATTCAGGTGTTCGTAGCTCGGCCGAGGCAGGTTTGAAACCTGCCCTTGCTTTCGTGAAAATGCCTTACCCTGAAACGCATGCTCCTTAACCGCCAAGACGCCAGGTTGCGCTATGATTGTAGAAGGGTTAGTGCGCCGTAGCTCAGCGCCATTCAAGGAGCCGAAGCATGGTCGAAACGATTGACGTCAAGAAGCTCTACAAGGAACTGTACAATCCACCGTCGAAGGCGCCGGTGCTGATCGAAGTGCCGCCCCTGGACTATCTCATGATCGACGGTCAGGGGGACCCTAACCACCAGGACTTCGCGGACGCGACCCAGGCCCTCTACAGCGTCGCCTATACCTTGAAGTTCATGCTGCAAAAGGAGTCGGGCGTTAAGTATAGCGTCCCGGCCATGTCAGCCCTGTGGTGGGCCGACGACATGGCGGACTTCCTGCGTGCGAACCGCGAGGCCTGGAAGTGGACGGCCATGATCATGCAGCCCGTCGCAGTCGCACCGGAACAATTAGCCCACGCGATCGCGGATGCCAGGCGCAAGCGCGAGCTCGCTGCTCTCGCGGCGCTGCGGCTGGAACGCTTCGAGGAAGGCTTTGTAGCGCAGGTCATGCACCTTGGCCCCTACTCGGCAGAGCCACCCACTATTCAACGCCTGCACGCCTTCATTCACGACCAGGGCTACGTGCCCCGGGGTAAACACCATGAGGTCTATTTGAGCGATCCAAGGCGCGTCGCACCGGAAAAGATGAAGACCGTGCTCAGGCAGCCCGTTGCCCCAGCGTGAAGGAGACGAACGAGGAAGATAATGACAACAACAACGGCCCAACCGCGGAATGCGATCCATCCGCTTGGCATCATCTGGCGCAGTCTCATCGTCGGCGTCGGCTATCTCATATTCACCCTCGGCGCCGGCATGCTGAACACGTTGCTCGGCGTCAAGATTGACATCACCAACATTCCGATGGACTACACCCAGATTCTCATCGGAACGGCGCTGGCGGGCATCGTCATCGGGCTGACCCTTGGCCCACTGTCAACACGGCTCCGCGTCCCCCTCGTGGACCGTGCCGTCGCCCTGTTCCTGGCGATCTTTATGGTGTCAACCGTCCTGAGCACGGTCGAGGCGGTGTTCTTCACGACATTCGTCACATCGGCGAATCTCGCGGCCCTACCAATGCAGGCGCTCACCGAGGCGCTTCTGGCGCTCCTCATCGCGTGGCTCTTCCCGCCAGCCACCGTCACCGAGACGCTCTGGCAGGCTATCCGCGCGACCCTCGCCGAGCGCAGCGCGCTGAGCTGGACGTGGCGCTTCGTCGTTGCCGGTCTGCTGTACGTGCCGACCTACCTGTTTTTCGGCTCGCTCATCGCGCCCATTGTGACGCCGTACTACACGTCGCTCGGACTGCCGCTCAAGATCCCGCCGTTCTCGGTCATGCTGCCACTCGAGGCTGGCCGCGGGCTGTTGTTCGCCCTCGCCCTCTTTCCGCTGGTTGCCCTGCTGCGCGGGCCGCGCTGGCGCGCCGCGTTCTGGGTTGGGCTAACGATCGCCGCGCTAGGCGGCTGGGCGCCGATGCTGGGCGGCTTCTTCTTGCCAACCACGCTGCGCCTGGTGCACGGCGCGGAGATTACCGCCGACTCGTTCGTCCAGGGCCTCACCCTCGTGTGGCTGCTCGGCGTGGGCGCGTGGCGAACTCGTCCGGCTCGCAAGCCCATCGCGCAAGCGGGCAAGCCTGTGTGACCTAGAGGCTCGATGGCTACATCAACCCTCTCACCAACAAGGCGTTGGCTGCGCCAGGGCTTCAAACGCTTCAACCCCTTCATGATTGCCCACTTTCGCCTTGGTTTGGGCGCATGGGTCAACGCATGGCCGTCCGTCGGCGGGCGAATCATGGTGTTGACCCATACCGGCCGGAGGAGCGGTCTGCGGCGGCGCACCCCCGTCAACTACGCCGAGGTTGACGGCGACATCTACTGCACGGCCGGCTTTGGCGGCGCGTCGGACTGGTATCGCAATCTCCTGGCCGACCCGGCGTGCGAAGTCTGGCTGCCAAGTGGCTGGTGGGCAGGCGTCGCCGAGGACGTGTCCAATGCGCCCAACCACCTCTTCCTGCTACGCCAGGTGCTCATCGCCAGCGGCTTTGCCGCAATGGTCGCTGGCATTGACGCGCGGCACATCAGCGACACCGACCTGGCCGCCGCGACCGAGGACTACCGCCTCGTGCGTATCCATCGCACGGAAGCCCGCACCGGGTCTGGAGGACCTAACGATCTCGCGTGGGTCTGGCCAGTGGCGACGATTGCGCTGCTCCTTTTGACCCTCGGCCGACGACGCCCCCCACGTGCTAGCCAGACGTAACGCTCACCTGCAATAACACCCTTCTGCCCAAAACGCCGTCACGCTGTGACGGCGCGATTATTGCTGAGGCTGGCGAGAACAGCGGCGCTGGCCGCGGTGACGAGTAGGGCGCTTTCGATCATCTGGGCGCGCAGTGATTTTGCCAGGTTTCGTGGTGATTTCTTTACGCGAAACAACAGGACCCTGTGGTATACTAACCTTGATACCGTCAGCGTCACACCTGTGGCGCCGTTTTGCGGTGTCTTGGCGCTGAGGTAATCAGCCACATAGGGGAATAACGCACATCGATGACGAGTGGTAGACACCTACCCTACCTCTTCCCCATCTGCAAGACAGAGCCTGAAATAGCGAACGGCGTTATGCGAAACCAGCATAACGCCGTTCTTGATTCGGGCGCCTCATCGCATCCCTGCTCCACCACCAACCGGCTCATATTAAAAGGAGACTGCTCGTGACAACACTCGGCGGCTACGCGGATCGGATTGCTCGCATTGACCTGACATCCGGCTCGGTCAATTATGAATCCATTCCTGATGACTGGGCCAGGAAGTACATCGGCGCCCGCGGCCTCGGTGTACGCTACGTGTTCGAGAACGGACCTCAGGTTGAGCCCCTGTCGCCCGACAACATCCTGTGCTTCATGAACGGCCCGCTCACCGGTAGCGAGGCGCAGATGAGCGGCCGCATGGCCATCGTCACCAAGTCTCCGCTGACCGGCACCGTCACAGACGCGCACCACGGTGGATGGTCGGCGGCGCGGATGCGCTGGGCCGGCTTCGACGGCCTGATCTTCAAGGGCAAGGCCGAGAAGCCCGTCTACGCCTACGTCCACGACGGAATCGTCGAGATTCTCGACGCTTCGGACGTATGGGGCGTCGGCATCCACGACACGGTGAAGCACTTCCAGGCCCAGTATGGCGCGAAGGACCTCAGCGTCATCGCCATCGGCCCGGCCGGCGAGCGGCTCAACCGCTTCGGCGCGTGGGTCAACGAGGACGACCGAGCGAGCGGCCGCGGCGGCACCGGCGCTGTCGGCGGCTCGAAGAACCTCAAGGCCGTGGTCATCAAGGCGCCCAAGACCATCGTGCGCGCCTCCAACCGCGACAGCTGGAAGCCGGCCAGCCAGCGCGCCCTCCATGTCATCATGGACGAGGCCAACATCACCAGCCCGCGCAAGGGCGGCCTGTCGGTCTACGGCACAAACGTGCTGACGAACATCACCAATACGATGGGCGCGATGCCGACCAAGAATGGCCAGGTCACCTCCTTCGGTCCCCGCGCCGAGACCCTCAGCGGCGAGTACGTCAAGGAGAACATCCTCGTCGACGACCCGACGTGCCACGCCTGCCCTGTGGCGTGCAAGAAGGAAGTCGAGATCAGCAGCGGCCCGTACGCCGGGCTGCGCATGGAGAGCGTGGAGTACGAGCCCGCGTGGTCCCTGGGCGCGAACGTCCTGAACGACGATGTCGCGGCCGTCGCCAAGATGATTGACCTGGCAAACGACTACGGCTTCGACGCCATCGAGATCGGCCTCGCCTTTAGCTGCTACATGGAGATCTGCGAGAAGGGCTACAACGGCGACTGGGAGCCGCTGGCGTGGGGCGATGTCCCGGCCATGGTTGACATGTGCCGCAAGATCGCGTTCCGCGAGGGCGTCGGCGACATTCTGGCCGAGGGGCCGGCGCGTGTCGGTCAGTATTTCGGCCACCCCGAGTGCGCCCTGACCGTCAAGGGCCAGGCGATCCCGGCCTATGACCCACGTGGCCTCAAGGGCATGGGCCTGGGCTACGCGACCAGCAACCGCGGTGCCTGTCACCTGCGCGCCTACACGCCCGCCAGCGAGCTAGGCCTCATCCCGCTCAAGACCGACCCGTTGGCGTGGAAGGGCAAGGGCGACCTGGTCAAGGCGTTCCAGGACCTGCATGCCTTCTCCGACAGTCTCGACCTGTGCAAGTTCAGCGCGTTCGCCGAGGGCGCCGAAGAGTACGCGATGCAGTACGGAGCAATGACCGGCCAGTTCTTCAGCATCGAGGACGTCATGCAGGCAGGCGAGCGCATCTATAACCTGGAGCGCTACTACAACAACCTGTGCGGCTTCCGCGAGGGCAGCGATAACCTGCCGGAGCGATTCGTCAAGGAGCCGTCCACGATGCCCGGCTCCGAGGGCCACGTCTGCGAGCTGGACCTGATGCTCGCAGAGTACTACAAGGTGCGCGGCTGGGTCAACGGGGTCGTGCCTGAGGCGAAGCTGATTGAGCTGGGCATCCTGGAAGGTGCCTCCGCCGACTGATGCGACAACAACGGCAATAAATGGTAGAATAGGTGCTGGCGCTGGGAGACGACTCCAGCGCCAGCACCTCGCTCCAACCGCAATAGGATACGGCTCCAGAGACCGGCTGCTCCGACGCAAACCGGGCGAGCCACCGGGAGAACGAATGGCCCCTCAGCTTGAACTGCACAACCTCGAACCCGAACCCCGGCAGGAGTGGCGGCGCATGCTCCGCTTCGCCGGCTGGGATGAAACCGCGAAGGCGGCTGCCGCCAGGTCCGCCGAGACGCTGCTCGCGCGTGCCCACGACCTTGTCGTGGGGACCTATGATTACCTGCTCAACGTCCCGGAGACGGCGGAAATCCTCGGTTGGGAGCATGGCGCCGACGAAGCCCACCTGGAGGAGCGCCGACGGTTCTTCACCATCTGGGTCGCGCGCACGATCGGCATGGACACCAGCGACGAGTTCGCCATGTACCTGTTCCGAGCGGGCAAGTTCCACGCCGGCCACGGGCCGCGCCAGATCCACACGCCGACGGGCTACGTCACCGCCTCCATAGGACTGGTGCTGGCCAGCTTCGCCCGCTACATGCGCGAGGCCGATCTGCCTGCCAATATCATCGCGGAAGCGATGGATGCGTGGAGCCGCTATCTCACCGTTCAGTCTAACCAGATGGCGCTCGGCTACCGGGTCGCGCAAGCGATGGAGAAAGGCCCGATCGATGTTCCTTGCACGGTGTACGGTCGTCTCCGCCCGCTGCTAGGTGTCCAGGAAATCCATGTCCATTCGGAGCCGGGGGCGCCGGTCGGTGAGCTGCTGGGCAAGTTCTTCAACTACTTCCCCCAGGCGCGCGAGGAAGCTCTGGAACGAGTATGGCAGGCAAGCGAGGATAGTCCATCCCTGTGGACCAAAGTGGAGACCCACTACACGGCGCGCAGTGGGTGGCGTGTTCTGCTCAACGGCCGCGACCTGCGCTACAACGGCGGCCTCACAGCACCTGTCGCGGACGGCAACACACTGGCCATCTTCCCACCGGGCCGGTGAAGCAATATAGGAGGTAGAAAATCATCCGCCGCCGCGCGTCGACAGCTTGGGGTCAAGCGCGGCGGCTACGCGATCGACTACCGCGGCGTCGCCTTCGATCTCAACCCTCACTTCTCCCACCGCGAGCGACCCGATCCGGAAATCCTCCATCTGAAGCAAGCACGCTCGCCAACCGTCACCGACGAGATGCTGCCCCTCCTCTCGCGCCCCCAGCTCAACAAGGTACTCGCGCAGCAGCCACAGCGGCACGGCCCGCACATCGCGAACGTACCTCGCCATCTCAGCCGCCACCCACCGCGGGAAAGATATCGACCACGTCGGTGGGGGCGACGGTGGTCTCTAAGCCCTTGTCGAGATAGTGGCCGTCGCGGCCGTTCAGAAACACGTGGACATTTCCCAGCAGGTCCCCGTCATCATCGAGCAGCATTGGGCGCATGTCAGGGTATTGCACGACCACGGTGTCCACGAGGGCTTGAAGCGTCGCCCCCTGGGGTACTGGGACCTCGATGGTCTTCGCGCCGGTAACCTGGCGTAGTGTCGCGTAGAACTGGACCTTCATGCCGCCCCTCCCGATGTCGTGCGAGAATGTCGATGCTCGCCCGAATTCTAGCGTGGCCGCGTCCATTTATCAAAATCAGGCATCCAGCCGAATCTCTACCCATTTTGGACTGCAAAACCTTGACGGCGCCCATTTCTCCAGGTATAATATGATATGAATAATCAGTATTGACTATTCAATCAGAAGCCAACGGGAGCTGCGTGAATGGAGGGTGGGATGGACCGCGAGCTACTCCTGCTAGGCGCGCTGCGTCAGGCGGACATGCACGGCTACCGCCTCAACGAGTTCATCGAGCGCGAGATGGCGTCGTGCATCGAGATCAAGAAGCCGACGGCCTACGCGCTGCTCGAAAAGATGGTCAGCCTGGGCTGGATCACGGCCCACGAGGAGCGCGAAGGGAACCGCCCGCCGCGTCACGTCTACCGTATTACCGCCGAAGGCGAGCGGCAGTTCGAGCGGCTTCTGCGCCACAATCTGGCCGCCTACACGCCGACACGCTTCACCGGCGACATTGGGCTGGCATTCGCCGATGCCCTCGAGCCGAGTGAGATGGTCGACTTGCTGGCCGAACGGCGCTCCGAGCTGGCCGCCGCCTTGGCTGAAGCGCGCGCTACCCCGGCCCATCGCGGCACCTTGCAGTGGCTCATTGAGCATCATATCTATCATCTCGAGTCGGAGTTGCGCTGGCTGGACGAGATTGTTGCCCGCGCAGCGAAGGCCGAAGCACATTCCTGAGGAGGATTCACGTGAACCTTGGATTGGCCCTTCTCATCATTCATTCCCTGGTGCGCTGGATTGTCGTCATCATCGGCATCGTCGCGCTCGTGCTATTCGCGGTGGCCTGGGCGCGCAAGCGTGGGGACGCGCAGCAGCAGAACCGCTGGATGCGCTGGTTCACCATCGCCCTGGACACCCAGGTGCTGTTGGGCATCATCCTGATTCTCTACGATGCCATTGGGCTTGGTCAGGGCTTCCCGCTACCTCGCATCGAGCACGCCGTCACCATGCTCGTCGCGCTTGGCGTTGCCCACTCCTCCGTGCGGTGGCGCCAGGCAGAGCCCGTCGCTCAGGCGCGCGCCTACACGTTCATTCTCCTCGGCGCCTTGATCCTCATCTTCATCGGTGTATCCCTGCTTGGCATTGGGCGCTGGACCTTCCGCATGTAGGCGCGAAGGTCAACATACACATCGCAGCTATCAACCTAGTGGAGTCAAGATGACCGCAGCACCTGCAACCCAGGCTTCGGCCCCCCAGGACAAGCTCGACTTCAAGCGTGTCCTTCCTATCTTCGTCATCGTCCTGATCGACCTGCTCGGGGTCACGATCATCATCCCGCTGTTGCCCCTCTACGCCACGGCGTTCGGGGCGACGCCCTTCATGATCGGGTTGCTCGGCGCCGCCTACCCGCTCATGCAGTTCCTGGCCGCGCCTATCCTCGGCCGCCTCTCGGACCGCTACGGCCGCAAGCCCATCCTTCTCATCAGCCAGGTCGGCACGCTCGCGGGCTTTCTGCTGCTAGGCGCGGCCGGCAGCCTGTGGATGCTGTACCTGTCGCGCATCATAGATGGTCTATCTGGCGCCAACATTTCGACAGCCCAGGCAGCCATCACCGACTCAACCACCGAGAAGACGCGCACGCAGGGCCTTGGCCTCATCGGCGCAGCCTTCGGGATTGGTTTTGTCCTCGGCCCCATTATTGCCTTCGCCGCGCTCGCCATCAGCGGAAACGACTATCGTTGGCCGGCCTTCATTGCCGCTGCCTTCTCGGTAGCCTCTATCCTCCTGACGTGGTTTCTGTTCAAGGAAACCCTGCCTGAGGAAAAGCGCAACAAGGAGAGCCAGCGGCGCAGCTTCTCGTTCCGGTCGATGATCGAGGCAGTGCGCCATCCTTCGGTAGGCATCCTGCTCATCCTCATCTTCTGCCAGCAGATCGCGTTCGGCGGCCTCCAGCAGTTCCTCGCCCTGTTCAGCCTCAACCGCCTGGGCCTGAACGCCTCGGGCACGGCGATCATCTTCGTCTTCGTGGGTGTCCTGGTCGTCCTCGTTCAGGGCGTCTTCATCGGCCGATGGAGCCGCCGGTTCGGCGACCGCCGCCTCCTCACCGCCGGCCTGGGGCTGCTGACAATCGGCCTCGTCATGGTCGCAATGACGCCGCAGCAAGCGGTACCGTGGTACACGCGTGAGAAGCTGAACCAAGAGATGACGGCAGAACGGCGACTCCCCGGCGAGACGACACCGACACAGGGCATCCAGGTGGACGTGCCAAGCGGCGATGATACGGGCTGGCTCGGGTTGGCGTGGGTGCTACTTGCCATGATTCCGGTATCGTTCGGCGGCGGCGTCCTGTCGCCCTCCATCAACAGCCTCATCACGAAGAGCGTCGACGCGACGGAAGTCGGCGGTATCCTCGGCATCAGCGCCGCGTTCGTCAGCGGCGCCAATGCCATCGCGCCCGTCATGGGCGGCCTGATCTGGCAGACGATGGGGCCGAGATGGCCGTTCTGGATATGGGGAGTGCTGATGGGCGTCCTGTTTGTCGTCGCCTACTTCCGGATCCGGCCGTCGCGCGCCGTTGAGGCCTCGCCGGGCGCGTAGCCGAATCTACGCCACTGGTTGTCTAACCACTACGCCATAGCCGCATATTTCTGCTAAACTTTGGGAAGTGGTATTGCCCGCTGACTGGGTTTCTCTGGTATTGCCGTAACGTGGGGAAGCTCGGAGCGAGACGCTGAAAGGAGAAGCCGTAAATGACCAATTCTGTCCTCGATCCCTGGGAAGTTTCCGAGGCTGACTTCCCTGCGACCGGCTCGACTGCCGAGAAGCTCGCGTTCATCCTGAACTACGCCGTGATGGCGCCCTCTGGGCATAACACGCAACCGTGGCAGTTTAGCATCACCGATGACTGCATCGAGCTTTACGCCGACCGAACGGCAGCCCTGCCCGTAATCGATCCTGAGGATCGCGAATTGACCATGAGCTGCGGCGCGGCGCTTTTCAACCTTCGGGTTGCCCTACGCTACTTCGGTTTCAAATGCGATGTCCAGACCTTTCCCAAGCCAAGCGATCCGGACCTGCTCGCTGAGTTGAGGCTTGGCCCAAGCCGCGAGCCGACTGCTGAAGACAAGATGCTGTTCGCCGCGATTCCGAAGCGCCGCACGAACCGCAACAAGTTCGAGGAGCGCGAAGTACCGGAGATTTTGCTCTCCGAGCTACAGGTGGCCGCGGCGCAGGAAGGCGCATGGCTGCACGTCATTCAGCGCGATGATGTGCGGACCGCGGTCGCCGACCTCATCGCCGAAGGCGACCGACAGCAGTGGGCGGACGAGAGCTTCCGTCGCGAGCTGGCGAGCTGGACGCACTCGAGCCGCCAGATGCGCCGCGACGGGATCCCGGGCTACGCCAAGGGCGTCTCAGAAACGGCAGCGTATGCCGGCCCAAACGTCCTCCGCACCTTCGACATGGGCAACGGTGAGGCTGCCAAGGACCGCGAAATCGCGATGGCCTCCCCGGCCCTGGTGGTCCTCGGAACCGACGCAGACACGCCGGCGGCGTGGCTGGCAGCCGGGCAAGCCCTCGAGCGCATCCTGCTGCGCGCGCGTGCCGCGGGTGTCTGGGCGTCGTATCTGAATCAGCCTATTGAGATTCCGGCGCTCCGCACCCAGCTCAGCCGCCTGCTGGACGGGTTCGGGTACCCGCAGCTTCTGTTGCGCCTGGGTTACGGTCCAGACGTTCGCCCAACGCCTCGGCGTCGCGTGAGTGAAGTCACTATCGACGTGCTATGAGTCGGCCTAAGGGGAGACCGGCGCCACATATCCTCATTCTTGACGCCGACCCCACTTCAGCTCAAATTACGCGGGCAGGACTAGAACGCGCCCTGCCCGGCGTAACCCTGGCTGTCGAGAATAACCCGGAGTGCGGATGGCTTAGCATGAAGGACCACCGCCCCGACGTGCTCATCATCGACCCCACGCCATATGGCCTTGCGAGCGCCTGGTTGATCCAGGCGCTCAAGGGTCAGTGCCCCCACGCATGTGTCATCATTCTAGCCTCCGCGCGTACCCCCGGCATGCGAAGGGACCTCCGTCGCCTCGGCGTCGACGCATACCTCGAAAAGCCAGCTTCGTTGGCCGAGATTATCGCCCAGGTGAACGCGGCGCTGCCCGGCACGGACGCGTGCGCAAATGCCAACTAGCGCCCTGCACTCTCGCTGAAAATGGTTGGCAGACCCGCCCCCATCCAGACATCGACGCCCGATAGCGACCCGGCGGCGCCAACTCTGCCTCCCGGCCTCACGACGAACGAAGCCCGCCGTCTCCTGACTCAATATGGACCAAACGATCCGGCGCCGGTGCGGCGCGTCACCGTTTTGAGCCAGATTGTCTCACTCCTCGCTAACCCCCTCGTAGTCATCCTGCTCATCGCCGCCGTGGTTACGGCGATTCTCGGCGAGATGGTAGACGCCCTGATCATCTTCGTGATTGTGACGCTAAGCCTCGTCCTGAATTTCGTTCAAACCTACCGTTCGCAGCAGGCCGCTGAGCGCCTGCGGGCGACTGTCGCGCCGACGGCCACGGCGCGGCGTGACGGTCAGTGGGCAGAGATTCCGCGCCGCGAGATCGTGCCGGGCGATGTCGTGCGATTGAGCGCAGGCGACCTCGTTCCCGGCGATGGCGTGCTGCTCGAAGCCCACGATCTGCACGTCAACGAAGCAGCCTTGACCGGCGAGTCGCTCCCGGTCGAGAAGATGCCCGCGAGCGGCGAACACGCCGACACTCCCGATACCGTCAGCCGTGTGTTCCTCGGCACCTCGGTCGTCAGTGGAACCGGCGCCGCCCAGGTCACAGTCACGGGCGCGGCGACGATGTTTGGCGACATTGCTGCGCGCCTCGCGGCGCGGCCACCCGAGACCGAGTTCGACCGTGGGATTCGTCAGTTCGGACTGCTCATCACCCGTGTCATTCTGCTCCTGGTGCTCTTCGTCTTCCTGGTGACCGCGGCGATGCACCACAACCCCTTCGAGGCCCTGACCTTCGCAGTCGCGCTCGCAGTCGGTCTGACGCCCGAGTTCCTGCCGATGATCATCACGATCACCCTCACGCAAGGCGCGATGCGCATGGCGCGCCACAACGCCATCGTCAAGAACCTGTCGGCGATCCAGAACTTCGGCAGCATGGACACCTTCTGCAGCGACAAGACGGGAACGCTGACGACCGGCGAGATGACCCTCGAGAGTCACGTCGGACCGATGGGGCAGCCCGACGAGCGCGTGTTTCTCCTGGCCTATCTCAATAGCTACTATGAGACGGGCGTCGAAAATCAAGAAGCGCAGGCCGTCCTCCGACGCGGCGGCTCCGGCCCCCTGGATCTGGCCATCTTGCGCCACGACCACCCGAATGTCGAAGCCTACCGCAAGATTGACGAGATTCCGTTCGACTTCGAGCGCCGTCGTCAATCGGTCGTGGTCGAGACGGCCACCGATCACATCATCATTGTCAAGGGCGCTCCGGAGAGCGTTCTGGCCCTCTGCACCTCATATGCGGACGGCGCTACATCCCGGGCGCTCGATCAAACAGACCGCGACGAAACACGCGCCACGTTCGAGAAGCTGAACGGCGAGGGCTACCGAGTCGTGGCCGTCGCCTATCGCTCGACGGCCGGCCAGCCCCGCTACACCTCCGACGATGAGCGCGACCTGATCCTCGCCGGTTATGTCAGCTTCGCCGACCCGCCGCTGCCGGATGCAGCCCAGACCATCGCGGAGCTGCGCGAGGAAGGTGTCTCTGTCAAAATTATCACGGGCGACAACGAGCTCGTCGCCCGCCACGTGGCGGTCGAAGCAGGACTCGAGCCGGGCCGCATCGTCCTCGGAAACGAGCTACAGCGAATGACGGACACGGCGCTCCAGGCTGTGGCGGAGACGACGACAATCTTCGCGCGCGTGTCGCCGGCGCAGAAGAACCGCATCATTCTGGCGCTCAAGGCGCGCGGCCACGTCGTCGGCTACATGGGTGATGGAATCAACGATGCTCCCTCGCTGCATGCCGCCGACGTGGGGATCTCGGTGTTGAGCGCCACGGACGTCGCCAAAGATGCCGCAGAAATCATCATGCTCGAGCAAGGCCTGGATGTGCTGCACGAGGGCATCCTCGAAGGACGCCGCGCGTTCGGCAACGTCATGAAGTACCTACTTATGGGAACCAGCTCGAACTTCGGCAACATGTTCAGCATGGCGGCTGCGTCCCTGTTCCTGCCCTTCCTCCCGATGCTTCCAATCCAGATCCTGCTCAACAACTTCCTGTACGACCTGGCGCAGGTCACCATTCCGACCGACAATGTGGATCGCTCCTTCGTCGAGAGACCGCGCCGCTGGGACATCGGCCTCATCCGCGATTTCATGATCTATATCGGGCCGATCAGCTCTCTCTACGACTTTCTGACTTTCTTTGTGCTGCTCTACGTGTTTCAGGCGAGCGAGGCCGCGTTTCACACCGGCTGGTTTGTCGAGTCGCTGGCGACGCAGACGCTTGTCGTGTTCATCATTCGCACCGCCGGCAGCCCCTTCCGCAGCCGCCCGAGCCGCGCTCTCGCCACGACCGTCATCGCGGTCGTCGTGACGGGCATGCTTCTTCCCGTGACCGGCCTCGGCTCCGTCCTCGGATTCACACCGCTGCCGGGGACTTACTATCTATTCCTCGCCCTGGCAACGGCCACCTATCTCCTGATCGTCGAGATCGTCAAGCGACGTCTCTTTGCGCGGCGCGGTCTTTGACGCGCGCGGCCTTGGCATCGGCGGGGGCAGGCGCGAGCGCACAGTAGGCGACAAGCGCGAGGAACAGAAGGATCGCCGTGGCGTTGAGTAGCCCGCCGGCCATGCGGGCCTCGGGCTGCGCCGCGAGATCACCGGCCACGCGGAGAACGAGCGACAGGTTGAGGAGGGCCAGCGGGAGGTAGAGCACCGGGCGGAAAGCGATGGCGCGGCGGGTCAGGGCAGGAATGATGATGAGGGCATGGCCGAAAATCATGCTCATGACGAAGCCGACGAACACGGCATGCAGCGCTGCGTCGTAGAGATAGCCCGCCGCCGCCTCCCCGATCCATATCTCCAGCACGCCGCCGATCCCCAGCCATATGTAGCCGCCGAGCAAAGCTGCGGCAATGAAGCGCGTCACACCGACGCTGCGGATTGTCCGAAGAGCTATGTCATAGCGCAAGAGCCAGGCCGACAACAGCAGCCAACCCACGCCGGCCAGGCGCACACCGGCATCGAAAGACCAGACGCTTACAGCGACGCCCGCGAGCACAACCCCAACGGTGGCAATGAACGTCTCGCGGCGCAGAGGCGCAAACCTCGTGAAGCGCGTTAGTTCCAGGCGCTCTCCGGCGACCGTTAGCGCGAGGAAAGCCGTCCAGAACGGGACCGCGCGATAGATGGGGTAACCCGCCAGCCAAAGCAGATTCCCCGCCAACCACGCGGCCGCGCCGATCAGCATCGTCACGGTGTACAGCGCCGGGTGGCGATGCACAATCAGCCCCAACGCCGCCACAAGCACCGCGGCAGCAATAGCGATTCCTAGCGCGCCAAACATGGTCGGCGCGCCCGCAAGCAGCGCCACCGTCGCGGCAGCGCTCAATAGCGGCGCGAGGTAGACCCACCACACGCCTAGCGCGACGGCGCGCTCCAGACAAATGACCGTGCCGAGAAATCCGCATACCATGAGCACCCCGTGGGCGGCGGCCGCCAGAGGCGCTACGGCCGGCCATGGCCACCCCATCCGAATGAGCCCGCCCCACATCCCCACGAGGAGAGCCAGGACGCCGGCTGCCAGCAGCGCAAACCAGAGTCGCTGTCCACTTTTCATGTCACCACTCCTGCCAGCCGCGCGTTCCCAAGATCTCTCGCGTCGCGCAGTTTCCGCCGTTCCTCGCCCACTATACGCTATTTCATCCGGCGCGTCTTTGCGCTACAGCAACCACGCGCTCGTCGGTGGTGATACCTTCACGCCACAGTATGCCATCTCACCCCACACCCGCCCCGTTTGGCCTACAATAGTGACAGTGGAGTATTGTGTCTCCGCTCGCAACTTCGTGAATCAGCGCCGCTTCACATGACTAAATGGAGACAAAGACTATGTTCCGCACTGTGCTTGTCCCGCTGGACGGCTCGCCGCTGAGCGAACGGGCCTTGCCCCTTGCAGCCACTCTCGCCCGGACGACAAACGCCAAACTCATTCTTGTCCGCGCCGCCTGGGTGCCACACATCATGGATCTCGAGTCCGTCGAAGCTGAAGTCAAGTGTGTGAAGGACGCCGAGAATTATCTGGCCGGAATCGCTGCTCCACTCATCCAGTCAGGTCTGAATGTCGAAATCGGGGTCCCGTTCGCCGTTCCGGGCGAGGGCATCGTGATGGAAGCCGATCTGCGGAAGGCCGATCTCATCATCATGTCGACGCACGGGCGGTCGGGGCTTTCGCGCCTGGTCTACGGCTCCGTGGCCGAAGCCGTCCTAACCAACAGCCCTGTACCCGTCCTCCTCATCCGTGCGACGACGAATAGCGTCATGACGCTGAGTGATATTGAGAAGCCAGACATTCTGGTTCCTTTGGACGGCTCACCGTTTTCGGAGACGGTCATTCCGTACGCGAAGGAGATGGCCCGCAGCATCAATGGTAGACTGCTCTTGCTGCGGGTTGTAGTTCGGCCGCCCCAGTGGATCGACCCGATGGTGGTCGCCCCCTACCCAACCGAGGAGGTCGTCGCCCACGATGACGACGATGCCCAGGAATATCTGACATCACTCGGAGACAAACTGCGGGCCGAAGGATTCGAGGTTCGCGCTCGTGTCGCCAACGACAGCGCGGCCGACGCCATCCTGGATACTTGTTGCGGGTCGAACGTACGACTCGTCGTTATGGCTACGCACTGCCGCCACGGCCTCGGCCGCGTTGTGTTCGGAAGCGTGGCGATGGCGGTGCTTCACCATGCGCGGCTTCCCATTCTGCTCGTGCATCCCACCAAACACGCGACCGTCGAGCCCGAGGATGAAGCTGAGCCAGACCTCGAGCAAGCGCTAGGATAATCCGCCCGCCAGGGGCGGTGTGCCTGCCGCCCCAGGAAAGGAGACTCAGGAAATGTACCGCACGATTCTCGTCCCTCTCGACGGTTCGACCTTTGGTGAATGTGCCCTCCCACTCGCCGTTTGTCTGGCCCGCGCCACCAAAGCGAAGATAGTCCTGGTTCGGGCGGCCTGGGTGCCGGACGAGCCGGGCCTCGACCCGATCGCGTCTCAGATGTGGGCTGCCCGCGAGGCGCGAACCTATCTAGAGTCTGTCGCCACAAACCTGAACACATCGAAGATTCCTGTCGAATCTTATGTCCCATTCGCCCTTCCCCACGATGGCATCTTGCGTGAGATCGAGCTTCGCCACGCGGATATCGTGGTGATGAGCACCCACGCCGCAGACACACCAGAGTCAAACATCTTTGGCTCCGTAGCGCGAGCCGTGATGGCGAGCAGCCACGTGCCTGTGCTCTTGATCCGCAAGGGGCTAGGCTCACCGACCGTCATGCCCAAGCCCAACGCCGACACGCTCCTCGTCCCGCTCGATGGCTCACCCTTCGCGGAAGCGGTCGTACCGTATGCCGCCGAGCTTGCTCAGACGTTGAACTGGCGCCTGGTGCTGCTGCACATCGTCGTCGAGCCGACCCAGGAGAGCCCGCTGCTCTTGGAGCACATCGATACCCTCGCCAGCGCCGAGTACTACCTCTTCCAGGTTGCCGAGCGGCTTCAGCCTCTCGGGCTGGATGTCCGCGTCGTCGTTCGGCCCGGCGTGCCGGCGCCGGTCGTACTGGAGGAGAGCGAGGCCGATAGTGTTGGCATGGTTGTCATGGCAACGCACGGACACACGGGAATGCGCGAGATGCTTTTCGGCAGCGTCGCCCAGGACGTGTTACACTTTGCGAACACTCCGCTGCTCCTGGTTCGGCCGACGGGACTTGCCCCTAACGCGCCGCACAATGGCAGCTCGGCCACGCAGCTGGTTGAAAGGATGGTCGGCGGCTGATATACTTAGAGGAGTGCATCCCACGTCCGGTGTATCTCCCATATGAACACGAACGAGTTATCACTGTTTTCAGGGCTGAGTCCCGCCGAAGAAGCCGACATACGCGAGCATAGCCGGCGCCGCGCCGTTGAGCGCGGCGCCTTCATCGTGCGCCAGGGTGACCCGGCCACGAGCATCTTCTACCTTGATGCTGGACGCGCCAAGCTGAGTCAGGTCACCCCGGAAGGGCAGGAAGTCACCTTCTTATACCTGGGGCCGGGCGACACCTTCGGCGCGATCGCCATCACGCCGGGTACCGTCTACCCGGTGTCTGTGGAGGCGGTCGAGCCATGCACGGTGCTCGTCTGGGACCGCGACGCCATGCAGCAAGTCATGGCCAAGAACGGCAGGCTCGCCGTCAACCTCACAACCATCCTGACGACGATGGTACGCCAGCTCCAGGACCAGGTGCGCGAGCTGGCGACTGAACGCGCCGAGCGACGCATCGCGCGCGCCCTGACCCGGCTGGCCCGGCAGATGGGCCGCCGCGTTGAGAACGGCGTGCTGATTGATATGCCGCTCTCGCGCCAGGACCTGGCAGAGCTGACCGGAACGACTCTCTACACCGTCAGCCGGGTGCTCAGCCAGTGGGAGCAGCAGGGCATCGTCGAGAGCGGCCGGGAGCGTATCCTGCTGCGAGTCCCGCACCGCCTTGTCCTCATCGCCGAAGATATCGCACCCCCCACCAAAGAATAACTTTCCCTATCATCAATCCTAGCGTTCGCAAGGCGGCCAGAATTGGCCGCCTTGTTTGCGCTTGCGCAAAGAAGTGTTTCGCGCGTTCCTGTATGATGTCCGCAAAGGAGACACGCATGGAACGCCTATCGGCAGAACTGACCGTAGAAGATGTGCTAAACCGTTGGCCTGCCACGGTTCCGGTCTTCATGCAGCACCGCATGGCCTGCGTCGGCTGCGACCTGGCTAGCTTCGAAACGCTGGCCGAAGCCGTCGCGATCTATGGTCTCGATCTAAAGGCATTTCTGGCCGAGCTGGAGCTCGCCATCAATCCGACAACCGCCGGCTGAATCTCTCAGGAAGAAGGAAACCCGACCATGACTCACGCACTTCGTCTCACACCTCGTACCATCGTTATCGCCGCTGTGCTAATTGCAATCGCTGTTTTCGCCGCCGCATGCGGCCAGAGCAGCCCCACCAATTCGAACGAGGCAGCCGCAAAACCGGCGTCTCAAAGCCGACCGGCCCAGATTACCGAGCAAGAGCTGTCCCGCATGGTTCTAGCGACCGCCACCCCCACGGGCACGCAAGCCTCGTCGACATCGGGCCAATCGGCTGCCCCCGCCACGGATCATTCAGCTAGCACGGGCAACATGCAGATGCCGGCCAACAGCACGGCGGGCATGGGTAACATGCAGATGCCAGCGTCGGCGGCTCAGGCCCAGAGCAACGCGCCGCAGGGCAGCCAGCCCGCCGCGCCCCAGCAGCAGGGTGGTTCGTCTGGCGTCGGCGTCGTCGCCAATGTCTCGTACACGTTGCGCACCAGCATCGCCGACGGCAAGCTCGGCTTCATGGGCGTCGGCGGCGACATTGACGGCAAGCTCAATCCGACGCTGCGCGCCAAGCCGGGCGACACAGTCCAGGTGACGCTCATCAACGGCGACGGCGCCGAGCACGACTGGGTCAGCCCGGACTTCAAGGCGCAGACGGACAGAGTTACAACCAAGGGCGGCAGCAGCGTGACGGTGTTCAAGGCCGAAAAGGCCGGCGATTACGTGTACTACTGCTCCATACCGGGCCACCGCCAGGCAGGCATGGAAGGCAAGATCACCGTCGGCGATATCGCGCCGGTCGCCCAGGGCGCCGACATCAGCCGCGACCCGTCGGACCTGCCCGGCCCGCTGAACCGCGCGCAGCCTCAGACCGTGCGCGTGGACCTGGAGACGGTCGAGCTCGAGGGCCAGCTCGCCGATGGCGTAACCTACACCTTCTGGACGTTCAACGGCAAGGTGCCCGGGCCCATGATCCGCGTCCGCGAGGGCGACACGGTCGAGGTGCATCTGAAGAACCGCGCGGGCAGCAAGATGGCGCACTCGGTGGACTTCCACGCCGTGACGGGACCCGGCGGCGGCGCTGTGGCGACGCAGACGCAGCCAGGCGGCGAGACCGAATTCACCTTCAAGGCGCTCAACCCCGGCCTGTACGTGTACCACTGCGCGACGCCGATGGTCGCCCACCACATCGCCAACGGCATGTACGGCATGATCCTGGTCGAGCCGGCCAACGGCCTGCCGAAGGTCGACCACGAGTACTACGTGATGCAGGGTGAGGTCTATACCCAGGGCGCGCTCAAGCAGCAGGGCCACCAGGAGTTCTCCGTCGACAAGCTGCTGGACGAGCAGCCGACCTACTACGTCTTCAACGGCTCGACCGACGCCCTGACCAAGAAGTACCCCCTGAAGGCCAAGGTTGGCGAGACCGTCCGCATCTACTTCGGTGTCGGCGGCCCGGATGCAACGTCGTCCTTCCATGTCATCGGCGAGATCTTCGACAAGGTCTACAGCCAGGCGTCGCTAACCTCAGCTCCGCTCACGAACGTCCAGACGACCTCGGTCGCGCCCGGCGGCGCTACGGCGGTGGAGTTCAAGGTGGACGTGCCGGGCCGGTTCATCCTCGTGGACCACGCCCTGTCGCGGATGGAGCGCGGCCTGGCAGGCTACCTGATGGTGGACGGCGATCCGAAGCCTGACATCTTCTTCGCCGACCCGGCCAAGTCGAGCATCAACGGCGGTAACAGCGGCCACTAACCGCTATCGGCAGTCAGCAGACAAGGCAAGAGGCGCAGATCCCGCCGTGGGTTCTGCGCCTCCTCGTCTGTTAGAAGTGTAGCGTCAGTGCAGGCTGTCTATGCGGCCCTTCTCTATGGCGCGCAGCGCCATGTCGGCGTAGCCCTGGACGAGACGCAGCAGGTTGGCGAAGCGCGGGTCCTGGGTATGGCCCTGACGGTAACGGTAGTAGATCTGCTGGATGATGACGGCATTCTTGTAGAGCCCATACACATAGTAGAACAGGATGCCCGACACGTCCCGACCGCTCCGCTGTCCATAGTACTCGACAAAACCGCGGCGGTCGAGATTGCCGGGACGGCTCGTCAGTCCAAAGCGCTGCAACTCCGGCGGGTCGTTCGCCTCCGGCCAGTAGGCGAGCGTCGTGCCGACATCCATCAGCGGGTCGCCCAGGGTCGACATCTCCCAATCCAGGATGGCTCGGATCTTCGTCAGGTCGGCGGGGTCGAGGATGACGTTGTCGTAGCGGTAGTCGTTGTGAATCAGCGACGCGCCGCGCTCGCCCGGAATACTGTCTGCCAGCCACGACGCGACGCGGTCCATCGACGCTATGTCGTCCGTGCGCGAATTCTGATACCGCTTGATCCACCCGTGAATCTGCCGCGTCGGATATCCCTCCGGCTTGCCAAGGTCGCCCAGGCCCGCCGCTGCATAATCCAGGGCATGCAGCTCCACAAGCGTGTCGATCAGGGAGACACACAGGTCATGCATCAGGTCGGGCTTCAGGACGATACCCGGCGGCAGCGGGGTACGCAGGACAACGCCGCGCACGCGCTCCATGACGTAGAACGGCGCGCCGATGACGTCCAGGTCTTCGCAGTACGCCAGTGGACGGGGAACCTTTGGGTAGACCCGAATCAGGGCGCTCAGAATACGGTACTCTCGCCCCATATCGTGCGCCGTCTTGACGTTCGAGCCAAAGGGCGGGCGGCGCAGCACCATCTCCCGGTCGCCCAGGCGCACCATGTAAGTCAGGTTCGAGAAGCCGGCCGGGAATTGCTCCACTTGCAGCGTCCCGCTGGCATCCGGCAGCACCGAGCGCAGGTACTGCTCGAGGCGCGCCGCGTCAAGCTCCTCGCCTTGCCTGACCTGCCCTGGTTTGTCCAGCCATTCAGTATCAATCATGGCATCCTCCGCCGCTGAGGCTCTATTCGCCTCTCATTCTATCCTACAGCGCTTGCCCACGCAAGGTTGACGGCTGCTGCGTCGGCTCCGTCGCCGTGAAACACGTAACAGACAACCACCAAGTCAGTGTGAGAGCTTTGACAATCGTGGGCAGTGCTCGTAGAATGAATCGCGGCAGCCAGGTCGACCCAGGGAGAAGCAGCTTATGACAACGCCGACGGAAGGCACGATTTTGTGGGAACCATCCAAGGAGATGCAGGCCAGCTCGATTGTGAAGGCCTATCTTGACTGGTTGAAGGCCGCGCGCGGGCTGGACTTCGCCACCTACGACGAGCTATGGCAGTGGTCGGTCGACGACGTTGAGGGCTTCTGGGCGTCGGTCTGGGAGTTCTTCCACATTCAGGCTACGCCGTACTCCGCGGTGTTGGAGTCGCATACCATGCCCGGCGCCCACTGGTTCCCCGGCGCCCACTTAAACTACGCCGAGCACGTCTTCCGCAACCGCACGCCGGACCATCCGGCGGTCATATTCCAGTCAGAGCGCCACCCGCTCGCTGATATCTCATGGGATGACCTATACTACCAAACTGCCGCCGTCGCACACGCGCTGCGCGAAATGGGCGTGAAGCGCGGCGACCGCGTCGTGGCCTACATGCCCAATATTCCCCATGCCCTCGTTGCCTTCCTCGCCTGCTCCAGCCTGGGCGCCGTCTGGTCGAGCTGCTCGCCCGACTTCGGCAGCGGCAGCGTCGTCGACCGCTTCAAGCAGATTGAGCCGAAGGTCCTGTTTGCCGTCGACGGCTACCAGTACGGCGGCAAGGCCTTCGACCGCCGCGGTACCGTCGCCGAGATTCAGCGCGCCCTGCCGACCCTCGAGCGCACAGTTGTGATTCCGTACCTGTCCGGCGATCCGACCGTCGCCGACGAGATGAACGCCGTCCCGTGGCAGTCGCTCATCGACGCGAGGCCCAACGCCGAACTGACCTACGAGCCTGTGCCGTTCGACCATCCACTGTGGGTGCTCTATTCGTCTGGCACCACCGGCCTGCCTAAGCCCATCGTGCAGGGGCAGGGCGGCATCCTGCTGGAGCACATCAAGGCCCTGGCGCTACAGCACAACCTCAAGCCCGGCGACCGGTTCTTCTGGTTCACGACGACCGGCTGGATGATGTGGAATCTGCTCATCGGCGGCCTGCTCGTTGGATCGACCGTGCTGCTGTATGATGGCAGTCCGGCGTACCCCGACATCCACGTCCTGTGGCGCTTCGCCGCTGACTCCAGGATGACGGTATTCGGAACGAGCGCGAGCTATATCCTGTCGTGCATCAAGGGCGGCGCCGAGCCGCGGCAATTCGACCTGCGCGCCTTGCAGAGCCTCGGCTCGACCGGGTCTCCGCTGCCGGTGGAGGGCTTTCTGTGGGTATTCGAGCACGTCAAGCCTCTCTGGCTGGCGTCCGTGAGTGGTGGCACAGACGTGTGTACGGCGTTCATCTCCGCGTCAGCCCTGCTGCCCGTTCGGGCAGGTGAGCTTCAATGCCGCGCCCTTGGCTGCAAGGTGGAAGCGTTCGACGAGGACGGACGGCCCCTGATCGATGAGGTCGGCGAGCTTGTCGTGACCGAGCCGATGCCGTCCATGCCGCTCTACTTCTGGAACGATCCCGACATGCGCCGCTACACAGACGCGTACTACGCGATGTACCCCGGCATCTGGCGCCACGGCGACTGGATCAAGATTACCCGCCACGGCGGCGCGGTGATTTACGGGCGTTCGGACTCCACCCTCAACCGCATGGGTGTCCGCATGGGTACGAGTGAGCTGTATAGCGCCGTCGAAGGCGTACCGGAGGTCGTCGATAGCCTTGTCATCGACCTGGAAGGGCTGCACGGACGGTCGTTCATGCCGTTGTTCGTCGTGCTGCGCCCAGGCGCCACGCTCGACGACGCGCTCAAGGCGAGGATCAAGGCCCGTATCCGCGAGACGCTTTCGCCCCGCCATGTTCCCGACGAGATCTACGCCGTGTCGGAAATTCCGCGCACGCTCAACGGGAAGAAGCTCGAGGTGCCGATCAAGAAGATACTCATGGGCATGCCCGTTGACCGCGCCGCCAACACCGACTCGATGAGCAACCCGGACGCGCTCAAGCCATTCGTCGACCTGGCTCAGGAGCTGAAGTAGCGAACCCGAGTTGAAAACTTGCATTGGTATGCTAGAATCTAGGAGTAATCTCTTCCTATCGACCGCGTCTCACCCAGGACAAGCGCACAATAAGGGAGCCTCTGAATGACTGCTCAACCCGACCTGAAGAACGTCGGACGACGGATTCCTCTGGCCGATGGCCTCGAGAAGGTGACCGGCCAGGCCCGCTACTCTGCCGATAGCATCCTGCCCGGTATGCTGCACGCGCGGCTCGTCCTCAGCCCGTACGCCCACGCCCGCATCTTGTCGATAGACAAGTCCCCTGCCCTTGAAGTGCCTGGCGTCGTCGCCGTCTTGACCGCCGACGACCTGCCGACGCGTGGTCGAACCCCGACGAACCGCAACAGCGCCATCCTCGCCAAAGACCGCGTGTTCTTCCGCGGCCAGCCGGTGGTCATCGTCGTCGGCGAGACCGAGTCCGCCGCGGCCGATGGCGCCGATGCGGTGTATGTAGATTATGACGAGCTACCGGCCATCGTCGATCCCGAGCTGGCGCTGGAGCCTGACGCACCGCTGGTGTGGCCGAACGGCGTCCCGAAGGACGAAGTCAACCTGGCCGAAATCCACGCCGGCGCAGTCGCCGACGATGAGAAGCCAACATCTCACGGCAACCTCGCCGGCACCGTCAACTTCGACCGCGGTGATGTGGGCGCGGGCTTCGCCGAGGCTGACTCGATTGTCGAGCGCAGCTATCGCATCGGCATCGTCCACCAGGCGTACCTGGAGCCTCACGCGGCCGTTGCGTCCTGGGATCCAATCCGAGAAGAGCTCACTATCTGGACCTCAACCCAGGGCCAGTTCGGCGTGCGTGACGAGTCGGCGCGGCTGCTCAAACTCCCAAAGAGCAGCGTCAAGGTCATTCCGACGAAGGTGGGCGGGGGCTTTGGCGCGAAGTACGGGATTATCGAGCCTCTGGTAGCCGCCACATCTGTCGCCCTCGGCAAGCCGGTGCGCCTGGTACTGACCCGCAGCGAGGACTTCCTGACCACGACGCCATCGCCGGCCACCATCATCCATCTCAAGACCGGCGCGAAGCGCGACGGCAGCCTGACGGCGCTACAAGCGCGCGTTCTCGTGGATACGGGCGCGTTCCCCTTCGGACTGGCCGGCATCGTCTGCACGCTACTCGCGGGCTACTACCGCTTCCCGAACCTGGAAGTGCGCGGCTTTGAAGTTCTGACCCACAAGCCCCAGGTCGGCGCCTACCGCGCCCCCGGCGCTCCGCAGGCCACCTTCGCTATCGAATCCAACATGACCGATATGGCCGACGAACTCGGCCTCGACCCGCTGGAGTTCCGCCGCCAGAACGCTATCCAGACAGGCGACCCTATGCCGGACGGCAGGCCCTGGCCCAGCGTCGGCTTGAAGGAGTGCATTGACCGCATCGCGGAGCATCCATTGTGGCAGAACCGGGCGCAAGAGAACGGAAGCAACGGCAAGAAGCGCGGCGTCGGCCTTGCGATTGGCGGCTGGCCGGGCGGAACATCGCCCGCGTCTGCCGTATGCCGCGTGGACTCGGACGGCACGATCAACGTACACATCGGCTCGGTGGACGTCAGCGGCTCGAACACGTCGATGATCGCCCTCGCGGCCGAGGTGCTCGGCGTCTCGCCCGACAACGTCCGAATCATCTCCGGTGGAACGGATACCGTGCCCTACGCGCCGCCAAGCGGCGGCAGTCAGATCACGTACACCGTCGGCGCCGCCGTCATTAAGGCCGCCGAGGATGTCAAAGAGCAAATCCTGGCGGTCGCCTCTGACATGTTCGAGGCCGACCCGCAGGACCTGGAGCTCGCGGACGGCTACGTGTCGGTCCGCGGCGTGCCGAGCAAGCGACGGTCGATCGCAGACATCGCCGAGCGCACCTGGCGCGGCGGCAGCAAGTTCCCGCCCATCGTCGGGAACGGCGGCTCCGCCATCAGCATGCAGGCGCCGGGTTTCACGGCGCAGCTCGCCGAGGTCGAGATCGACACGAACACGGGCGAGATCTCGGTGCTCCAGAACGTCGTGGTCCAGGACGTGGGCCGCGCGATCAACCCGCTGATGGTGGAGGGCCAGGTTCACGGCGGCGCGACCCAGGGCCTCGGCTACGGCCTATGGGAGCAGCTCGTCTACGATGAAACCGGCCAGCTCATCACCGCGAGCTTCATGGACTACGTGATGCCGCGGACCTCGACGGTGCCCCACTACGAGGTCATCATCGTCGAGAACCCGTCGCCGAACGGGCCTTTTGGCGCGCGTGGCGTCGGCGAGCCATCGATTGTGGCGGGCGCGGCCGCCGTCGGCAACGCCGTCAAAGAAGCGACGGGCGTTCGCATCTGCGACCTGCCCCTGAAGCCCGAGCGCTTGTGGAGCAACCTGAATCCAGAAGCGAACGGGTAGCCTCTAGAGGAACGCATACATGCGTAAGCATATCGATATCTATCTAGCGGAGCGCCGCATCGAGAGCCGCGAAGTGAATGGCATTGATGCGGTGAAGGCGGGCCGCTATCTCATCGCCAAGACGCTGCTCGACATGGGCGTGGCCCAGGTAGACCCGCTGTCACCCGAGAACCCGCTCATCTTCTCGGCGGGGCCGTTCGCCGGCAGCACCTTTTCCAATGCCAATCGTACCAGCGTCGGCTGCAAAAGCCCATTGACCGGCGGCATCAAGGAGGCCAACGGCGGCGGCACATTCGGCTACGGCATGGGCCACCTGCGACTGAGCAGTTTCATCCTCCACGGCGCGTCGCCCGACTGGATTGTCATCCACTTCAAGAAGGACGGCGGCATTGACTTCGACGATGCTACGCCGTACATGGGCAAGGGCAACTTCGAGGCGGCGAGCCTGCTGTACGAGAAGTACGGCCGCAAGGTCGCCATTGCCCTATGCGGGCCGGTAGGCGAGTATCAGGGGCTGCTGGCCGGCATCGCCTTCAGCGACATCGACCTGCGCCCGTCGCGCCTGGCTGCGCGCGGCGGCGTCGGCGCGGTCCTCGGCAGTAAGCGCGTCAAGGCGATAGTCCTGGACCTGGACAAGGTGCCCCAGTTTCACGATCCCAAGGGTGTGCGTGACGTCACCAAGAGCTACAGCAAGCTCCTGCTCGCCGATGAGGTTGTCACCGGCTTCTACGCGAAGACGGGCACCATGGGTATGGCCGACGTCCAGAACTACATGGGCGGGCTGCCGACGCGGAACTTCAGCAGCGGCCAGTTTGCCAACGTCACGGATGGCGAGGCGTTCAAGATGGGCGGCGAGTACATCGCGCCGCTGAACCGGTCGCGCGGCGGCAACCACACCCACGCCTGCATGCCGGGCTGCACCATCCAGTGCAGCAACGTCTACGTGGACGAGAACGGCAAGGAGATCGTCTCCCCTGTCGAGTACGAGACGCTGGGGCTGCTGGGGACGAACTGCGGCATCGGCGACCCCGATCAGCTCGCGTTCCTGAACTACGTCGCCAACGACCTCGGCGTGGATACCATCGAGACCGGAGCCATGCTTGCGGTGCTCATGGACGCGGGCCTGGCGCCATTCGGCGACGTTAAGTTCATGCTCGAAGCGCTGGAGGAAGTGCGCAAGGGCAGCGAACAGGGGCGACTGTGGGCGCAGGGAACGGCGCGCGTGGGCGCGCACTACAACGTGCGCCGCGTTCCGGTCATCAAGAAGCAGGCGATCAGCGCCTACGACCCCCGCGTCGTAGAGATCACTGGCATCTCAATGATGTCCACGGCCCAGGGCGCCGATCACACGGTCGGTAACTTGCCGCGGGTGAAGAGCCGCCCGATGGACCTGGAAAAGCTCAAGGAGATGAGCCTGTCGGAGCAGGTGAAGACGGCAGCCCAGGACTCGCTTGGGCTGTGCATCTTCGGGCGCAGCGTGACCAACGTCAACCTGGAGTTCATCGTCCACGCCATCAATGTCGCCCACGACCTGGACCTGACCCCCGAGTTCTACACAGAGCTAGGGAGTGACGTATTGCGCATGGAGCACGAGTTCAATCGCCAGGCCGGCTTCGACGCGAGCGACGACGAGCTACCGGCCTTCTTCTATGAGGACCCGCTGCCGCCGACGAACCAGACGGCCCGCTTCCACGGCAGCGACGTCCATGATATCTTCGACCCACTGGCACAACCTGTCGGCTAACGCTTCTCATCCAAGGCATGACAAACGTAGCGAAGTGATCCCTTTTCCTGGGATCGCTTCGCTACGCGCACGATGAGAGAGCACGCTGCGGGATGACTACCGCCGCGTAAGGAGGTCGATGGCCGCCGAAGCCGTGGGTAACGGAAACAGGGATTGTGTCATGCAGCCATTCTCGGGTTTGGTGGAAGCACTGGCGGGGATCATCGAGGCGATAGGCGTCCTTATCATCGTCAATGGGCTGATCCTGGCCGTCATCGTTGCCATGTATGAACAGTATCGCCAGCACGATGCGCAGGCAGCCTATACGAAGTTCCGCCGACTCTTCGGGCGCATCCTGTTGCTCGGCCTCGAAGTGCTCGTAGCCGCCGACATCGTCAGAACAGTGGCTTTGCAGCCGTCCATCCAGAACGTCTCTATCCTCGCCCTCCTCGTGCTGATCCGCACTTTCCTGAGCTGGTCCCTCGTCGTCGAGCTAGAAGGCCGCTGGCCCTGGCAAGCGCCGCGCGACGGCTCCAAAGCGCAAGAAGTCTGAAAGCGAGTCCCCATGACGCCCCGTGAATATCTGAGCGCCCACCAGGAGCGCATCCTGGCCGAGCTGATTGAGTTCGCCCGCATTCCCAGCATCAGCGCCGACCCGGCCTACGCCGCCGATATGCAGCGCGCATCAGAGTGGGTCGCGGATAGGCTCCGGCGTGCCGGCCCGTTCGACGTGCGCATTATCGAGACCGAACGCAACCCCGTGGTCTATGCCGAGTGGCTGGGTGCGCCCGATGCGCCGACGCTCCTCATCTACGGCCACTACGACGTCCAGCCGCCCGATCCCCTCGACCGATGGACGAGTGCCCCCTTCGAGCCAACGGTGCGCGACGGCCGCCTCTATGCGCGCGGCGTCTCTGACGACAAAGGCCCGATGTTCATCCCCATCAAGGTAGCCGAAGCCTTTTTTGCGACACAAGGAAAGCTGCCACTCAACATCAAGTTCATGATTGAGGGCGAGGAAGAGATTGGCAGCCCGAGCCTGGAGCACTTCATCGCCGACCACCGCGATCTCCTTGCCGCCGATTGGGTACTCTCCGCCGACGGAGCGATGTGGCGCATAGATGAGCCCTCTATCACCATTTCAAGCCGCGGCATGGTCGCCCTGGAACTGATGCTGACGGGTGCGAGCAAAGACCTGCACTCCGGGCGCTACGGCGGCTCGGTGGCGAATGCCCTGCATGCGATGGCCGAGCTCATCGCCAGTTTGCACACACCGGATGGGCGTATCGCGGTCGAAGGTTTCTACGACGACGTCGAGATTCTGACCGACGAGGAGAGAGACGCCATCCGTGCCCTCCCATTTGACGAGGCCCGCTTCCTCGCACAGGTCGGCGCGCCGGAGGTGTTCGGCGAGCCAGGCTTCACGACACTTGAGCGCCAGTGGATCCGCCCGACAATCGAGATAAATGGCCTGTGGGGCGGATATCACGGGCCAGGCAGCAAGACCGTTACTCCCCACGAGGCGCACGCTAAGATCACCTGCCGCCTCGTCGCGCACCAGAAGCCGGAGATCGTCCTGGCGCAGGTCGTCCGTCACTTGGAGAGCCATGTCCCAGGCGGCGTGCGCCTGACCATCTCGACCGACCACCACCAGGCCAACCCATACCGCATTCCGGCCGACCATATCGGCCTGGCCGTTGCGCGCCGCGCCTTGACCGAAGTCTACAGCCAGGAACCGCTGATGGTGCGCATGGGGGGGACGCTGCCCGTCAGCGAGTTGTTCAAGCGGCTCCTGGGCATAGACACCGTGTTCTTCTCCTTCTCGACCGCCGACGAGGACTTCCACGCGCCCAACGAGTTCTTCCGCGTGAACCGCCTGTACGAGGGACTGCAGGCCTGGGCGCGCTACTGGGAGATGGCTTCACAGTAGTAGCCTGATGCCATGCCAGTTGAAGACGCGTGCCGCAATGAACGCCGCTTCTACCCTCCCTGATTGACGGCGATTAGCGGCAGGTACAGACGCATCGGAGGTACAAGTGTCGGAGTAGCCGTAGCCGTTGAGGTCCGCGCGGGCGTGGCAGTCACCGACGCAGTAGCAGTCGCCGTTGACGTGGCCGTGCCGGTGGAGGTCCGCGCGGGCGTCGCCGTCACCGACGCAGTGGCCGTCATCGTTGATGTGGCCGTACCGGTGGAGGTCCGCGCGGGCGTGGCAGTCACCGACGCAGTAGCCGTCGCCGTTGACGTGGCCGTACCGGTGGAGGTCCGCGCGGGCGTCGCCGTCACCGACGGCGAGGGTGTCCGCGTGGCCGTCGGAGCTGTCCTCGTCGCGGTCGCGGTCGGCGAGGGCGTCCGCGTGCTCGTCGGTGCGGTGGTCGCCGTGGCTGTGGCGGACCGCGTGGGCGTGGGAGTCAAGGAAGGCGGAGGTCCGCCCAAACTCGCGCCCCAAAAGCCTCCCTGCAGGCTGTAACCGCCACCGCCCAGCATGTTCGCGCCTGACTGGCCGATGCTCCCGGCCAGGGAGTATCCGCCGCCGCCGCTCATGGTCGTCCCACCACCTGTGACCGTGCCCCAGGCCGGGTCGTACGCGCTGCCGGACTCCGCGGAGCCCCCCGCCACGACGAGACCGAGCACGAGCACAGCAGCCACGATCCACCAGCGCAAGTGTTGTGGTCGCATAGGCCAATCCTCACTTGCGCCGCTTAGTGTAGGACGACAAGCATGTGGATGCGGCCCGCGCCGCCCGTGTGCGCCTCGAGCGCCTTGCCGACGATGGTGCCGTTCGGCGCGTCTGGCTTCGCCTTCATCGCGTGGCCGGGCGTCTTCGAGGTTGTCAGCAGGTCGCCCGGCTTGACGGGGCCATTCTCGTCGGTCACTTTGACCGGCACGACGCCCACGACAGCCAACGGCACCTTGCCCTTGGCGCTATCGCCCATCGTTTGGCCGCCGACGAACCCGGGCGCGGTCGAGTACACGCCCACTACGCTCGTCTGGTAGGGCTCGGTGCTCTGGGTCAGCTCGCCATCTTCGCCGACAACCAGCACGTCGCCCGGCTCCAGCCCGGACTTGGCGCCTAGCATCTCGGCGAAGTCGGCGGCGGGCGAAGCAAAAGTGCCGTCGGCACGTACATCCCCCGAGGTTGTAACTCGAAACTTGAGGTCTGTCTCGGTCGGGTTGACGGCCCTGATGAAATCACCGCCGCCATTCTGAAGATAGAGCACCTCGCCGGAGCCGCCGTTGGCAAAGTGAGCCGTGGCGAAGTTGCTGCTATTTGTCATGAATGCCGCCATGCCTCCGGCGACCTGAAGATTCCGAACGCGCAGCGCAGCTGCGTCGCGGCCCGACCCCTGGCCGTAGATATGCGCCCCGATGCCGCCGTTGGTGTTCTCGAAGTACCCGCCGGCGCCGCCAGGCGACAGGCTCGTGCCAAAGACGCCGTAGCTATTGCCACTCAGCGCGTCTGCGCTGCCAACGACTCCGCGCCCGCCCGGCGTCCTGACGGTACCCAGGACCCCTGTCGGGGTCGAGCTTGTCGCGTCGTTCGTTCCGTACACGCCCGCGCCTCCCGAAGCGCGTGTCCTACCGACCACGCCATAGGCGACAGGATCGCCACCGCCAGCAGCTTTCTGTTCGGCACTGACCTGCGTACTCACCGATTCCCCGTACACTCCCACCGTCCGGCCTGTCGAGCTAGTCGCGTACCCGGCAACGGCCGCGGCGTCGTCGGTCCTTGACGCGGTCAGGCCCACAATCCCGGCCGTGGTCCCAGTCGAGCTGTTGTGCTCCCCGTAGACCGCCGGCCCATCGCCCGCGTTAGTGATGGTGACGGCCGCAGCGCTGAGGTCCACGTCCGCGGCAAACGGGAGCTGCAGCCCGAACGCCTGGCTGGCGGACAGGGCGAACGGCGCGGCGGTGATGGGCTGACGCGGTACGAGCGTCACAAAGTCGGCGTCGCCCGGACACTTCACCTGGACCTCCAGCCAGCGTTCCTCCCCATCGAATGCGTACTCCCCAAACAGCCCCGAACTGTTCAACTGCGCGGTGAACACGCCATTGGCCACCGTCACGCCATTCTCGATGTCGGTGATGCCGAGCTGCCCACCCTCGCTGAGGCTGTCCCACAGGCCGAACTGCATGTCGCAGGCGACAGGCGCGTTGCCCCCAATGGGGACACCGTTCCTGGCAAGTCGGCCCTGGTAGGTAAACGCCGGCCCCATCGCATCGCGTGGAGCGCGGGCGCGGGACGGCGACGGGCCTTGAGCAGCGGCCACCCCGCCGAAGGCGAGGGCCAGGACAAAGATCAGCAACAGCTTGGCCAGATGAATTCGCATAAGTATCTCCTTTGCTCGCCTACGGCTGCTTATTTGCGGCCTGGAGCTGCTGCATTAGCTCCGGGTGCGTGGCCCATTCGACGCTTTTGGTCTGAGGCTGGCCGAACAGCTCGGGGTGGAGGTAGCTGCCCTGCTCGGCGCCAAGCTTATCTTCCTCGACCGGGATGCGGTGGGCGTTGGCCCAGGCGTCATGCCGAGTGCCCGTCACCTGCCACGAGACCTTCATCCCCGGCTTTCCGCCAGCGATCTTGAATCGGTTGTCGTGGACTTCCTCGGCAACGTAGAGATTAGGGCCGGGTGCGCCGATGGCAGTGAGCTGGTAGCGAAAGTCCTGGTTCAGAGCATCGAACCAGTCCGGCATTGTAACCACCGCCTCGCCGCTGCCGTCCAGCGCCACAACGCCATCGTAGATGTTCTTCATGTCGGGGCTTTCGACAAACGAGTGCGATAGGTACTTGTTGGCCGGGTCCAGTGGGTGGTCAATCTTGAACGAGCCGCCCCCCTTTTCAAGGTTCCCCGTCACACGGACATTGCCGGAGAAAAAGCCGGCGTAGCCCGACGTGCTGGTCCCCCATACTCCGTACGCCGCAGGGCCGTTGCTGGCAACTCCATACAGGCCGGTGCCATTGGCCCCCGTACTCATGCCATAAATGGCAGCCGTATCTGGGCCTGCGACCTCCAGGCGGCCGGCAGGGGTGGTCTCGCCGATGCCGACGCGGCCGTTTCCAAGCAACGTCATCACGGGTACGTCCCCTACGCCCCCAAGGACGACGAGCCTACCACCTCCATAGCCGCTCCCGTTGCTCGTGGAGTCGAGGTACCACTCGCGCCCGCCAGCGGCCGTGTTGCGGATGCGCAGCCCGAGGTCGCCCAGAGTTGCCGTAGCGCCTTGGATCGTGACACCGCTATCCGCTGCTGCACCGGAACCAAGGTCGACAGTCAGCTTGTTCGAGGGCGCGTCCGTTCCGACTCCGACATTCGTATTGGTGTCGACCGTCAGCCCACGCGCCTGGCCGGCCCAGATGGATGCCTTCGTGTCCGATCCGCCGAAAAGCACCATCTCATTGGGCGCGAGAGCCTGACCTTCCGGCGGGACCCCCACGTATCCTTTGCCCGTCGCACCCCGATAGAAGTCCCAGCCGGCAGCGAATGAGTTGCCCGTCGCCTCGAGACGCGGCGGGAGTGCGCCGTCGCTCGAGGTGACATGAAGTTTCGAGACCGGGCTTTTCGTGCCAATGCCCACATTGCCAAGGCCAGGCTGGAGGATCAACGACGCTCCATCAGTCGTGCCGACGAAGTTTACCGCCGGGTTCGTGCCGGCGTTGCCGAAAAGGCTCCAGGCCGCATCTGCAGCCGATGACGCTCGCTCGACGAGGGGCAAGTATGCTTGTGGGGTGAGATTCGCAGCGTTTGCGCGCGCAACACCAGTCGCCATCACACCGAGGGTGACGCCGAGTGTCACCAAGGCGAGCCATTGAAATAGTCGCTGGTTCATTGGTACCTCCTGAGGTACTCGAACTCGGACGAGAATCTGGTCAGAACGACTCACACTCGTGATGTTCAACGACCCCAACGTGTTATTCAGATGTACCGCGTCCGTTCGGACGCCATATGGAGTCTATAGACCTAACGCTGAGCGAGACCGGATGGATTTCTATTCTCGGGCCGCGAGTCTCCAAGATTTCGACGCACCTTGACCCGCCGTCGCGTGTAGCAGCGCTTGGCCGTTGGAGCCACGATGAAGACCGCTACTCGGCGCGCAGGTTGGCAAGAATCTGCTGTGCGGTCATCACCCGCGCGAAGCCCTTTCGCAAGACGCACAGCTCGGCCTCCTGCAAATCGGGGTCGTCCGTGGCCGTAAGGTCACTCCCGAACACGACCTGGAAGCCGCGCTCGTAGCCTTGCCGTGCCGTCGTGCCGCAGCAGAAGTTGGTGAGCGTGCCGGTGATGATAATGGTGTCGCGTCCGAGGTTGCGCAGGATTGTCTCGAGTGGCGTGTCGTAGAACGCCCCGTACGACGGCTTGAAGATGATGATATCCTCAGGCCCCGGCGACAGCTCGTGCCAGATGCGGCCGTCGCGGAACCACTCGCTGTCGTCACCATCGGCCGCATAGCGGTTGGGCATGAACGCCCCGGAGCGGGGGCGATCGAGAAAACGATGCGTCGCGGCGAACGCCGTGTAGATGATGGGGATGCTAAGCTCGCGGCAGGCGGCAATCATCTCGGCGACGTCCGGCACGATGCGCGTCGCCTCGGGCACCCAGTAGGCCGTCCAGCCGGGCTTGACGAAATCGTCCTGCATGTCGATCACGAGCAACGCGCAGCGGTCAGGGACAATCTCAAACTTTGCCTGACCTCTCTGGTAGGCCTGTCGCGCAAGGGCAAGAACTTCATCCTCGGAATAAACGTGGCTGTGCATCGTGGCATCCTTTTGGCGTAAATACGGAGGGTAACTCAACTTAATCGGCAGGTGCCAGTATAATACCAGCGGCTTTGTACGAATCCAAACGACGAGTGAGAGAGCCGACAGCGCTCGCCTCTGGTTACCTTGACACACTGCAGAATCTGTGCTTCTATTCTATTATAGTTTTTACTAAATCATCCCACACAGGAGACTATGTCATGACAACGGACGGTCATGCGCCCGCTTCGACGCTGAAGTCTGCGACCATCATCGGCTCCGACCTGCCCCAGGTTCCCTGGGAGGACCGCCCGGTCGGCAACTCCGACGTACTCTGGCGCTACAGCGCCAACCCCATCATCCCGCGCAACGCTATTCCCATCAGCAACAGCATCTTCAATAGCGCCGTAGTCCCCTTCAACGGCGCCTTCGCGGGCGTCTTCCGCGTCGACTCGCGGACGCGCGAGATGAACATCCACCGCGGCTTCAGCCAGGATGCTATCCACTGGGACATCGACCACAAGACCATCGAGTGGATCAACGATGACTCCGAGGTGACGCACTTCGTCCACCGCTACGATCCGCGGGTGTGTTGGCTGGAAGACCGATATTATGTCACGTGGTGTAATGGCTACCACGGCCCGACTATCGGCGTCGGCTACACCTACGATTTCGAGAAGTTCTACCAGCTCGAAAACGCCTTCCTCCCCTTCAACCGCAACGGCGTGCTGTTCCCGCGCAAGATCGGCGGCAAGTACGCCATGCTCAGCCGCCCCAGCGACAACGGCCACACCCCCTTCGGCGACATCTTCTACAGCGAAAGCCCTGACATGGAACACTGGGGACGCCACCGTTGGGTCATGGGCACCAAGAGCTGGTCATGGCAGAGCACCAAGATCGGCGCCGGCCCGACGCCCATCGAGACTAAAGATGGCTGGCTGCTGTTTTACCACGGCGTCTTGACGAGCTGCAACGGTTTCGTCTACAGCTTCGGCGCGGCGCTCCTCGATCTCGACCAGCCCTGGAAGGTGATCTACCGCACGGCGCCCTACCTGCTCTCGCCGCAAACGCTGTACGAGTGCGTCGGCGACGTGCCGAATGTCGCGTTCCCTTGCGCCGCCCTCGCCGACGCCGCGACCGGCCGCATCGCCATCTACTACGGCTGCGCCGATACCGTGACGGGCCTGGTGTTCGGTCAGGTGGATGAGATCATCGACTACATCAAGGCGAACTCAGACGTCTAGATATCGCACCATCGATATCCGTTCGTGTTCATCAATATCTATCGCGCTTCATAGCGTTCCAGGGACTCGCGCTCATGGGTAGCAACGAAGTGACCGGCTGGGTCATCAGCCTCGACGTAGGCGGCACGTCGATCAAGAGTGGCATCGTCGCTCAAGGAAGCCTGCTGCTGGGTCCGACGCGACGCACGCCAATCGCTGAGGGTGGCTCCGCCGAGAAGATTCTCGAGACGTTTCAGACCGTCGTAGCCGATGCTCTCTCCGACCTGGAGGATCGGCCCGTCCTGGGCATAGGCGTCGGCATCCCCGGCCCGTTTGACTATGCGCAGGGCGTGAGCCTGATTCGCCACAAGTTCGCCGCTATCTATGGCGTATCGCTGCGGGATACGCTCGCCGCGTGCCTGCCCGACCCGACGGCGCCCGTTCTCTTCCGCAACGACGCCGAGGCCGCCATCGTGGGCGAAGCGCTGTACGGCGCGGGCCGCGCCTATCGGCGCCTCATCGGCGTGACGCTGGGAACGGGCCTGGGCGCGGCGTTCGTCAGGGATGGGCTGGCCGTGCGCGACGGCCCGGATGTGCCAGCGGGCGGCGAGCTTTATCCAATACCGTATCAGGACGCAACAGCCGACGATTTCTTCTCCATCCGTGGGCTGCTGGCGCGGCTTCGCGAAGTGGACCCCGGTGCGGCGAGCATCGCAGAAGCGATCCGGGCGTCCCAGGCGGATCGTCCCGACTTCCAGGCCGTGTTCCGTGCTTTTGGCGCCGACCTGGGCCACTTCCTCTCGCCCTTCGTGCGGGACTTTTCCGCAGAAGCGGCTATCATTCTCGGTGGCCTGTCCAATGCGCCCGACATCGAGGTTGGCGCGCGCCAGACGCTCGGCGTGCCCGCGATGACCGGCGAGCTGGGCGACCGCGCTGCCATCCTGGGGGCTGCCGCCCCCTTCTTTAGCTCGAACAAGGAGACTGCCGTTCCATGATGCACATCGCCGAGTTCCTCCCGCCTCAACCTTCCCTGCTATGGACCCTGACGCGCCAGGCCGGCGTCGATTATGCCGTGGGCGGCTTGCCGTTTGACGACCCGTTCAACGGCGTGGACCGCCCGTGGGACTACATGCCCCTGCTGCGGATGAAGGACCGCTACGAGAAAGCGGGCTTCAAGCTGGCCGTCATCGAGGCGCGGCCTCCGCTGGACAGGGCGAAGCGCGGCCTGCCCGGCGGCGAGGAGGAGATCGACACGGTATGCACCTTGATCGAGAATATGGGCCGCCTCGGCATTCCGGTGTGGTGCTACGAGTGGATGACCGGCTTCAACTGGCTCCGCACATCCACCACGACGCCCGCGCGAGGCGGCGCGCTCGTCACCGGCTATGACCACTCCCTGATGCTGAACGCGCCCCCCCTCGACGGTGGCCCCGTCGGCGAGGACACGCTCTGGGAAACGCTGGCCCACTTCCTGCAGCGTGTCTTGCCGGTCGCCGAGCGCGTCGGCGTCAAGCTTTCGATGCACCCGGACGATCCGCCCCTGTCACCGATTCGCGGGATCGCGCGCATCATGCGCTCGGTAGAGAACTACCAGCGGCTCGTGGACATGGCGTCCAGCCCGATGAACACGATTACCCTCTGCCAGGGCAACTTCGCGCTCATGACCAACGACCTGCCGTCTGTGATTCGCCACTTCGGGCGCCAGGGCAAGGTCTCCTTCGTCCACATGCGCGACGTGGCCGGCACCCGGGAGCGTTTCGTCGAGACATTCCACGACGCCGGGCCGACCGACCTTCTGGCGTGCATGCAGGCATACCACGAGATCGGCTTCGACGGCGTGCTCCGTCCGGACCACGTGCCGACAATGGCAGGCGACAGTAACGACAACCCGGGTTACTCATCCATCGGACGGCTGTTCGCGATTGGGTACATTCGCGGGCTCCACGAGGCCGTCTATGGCAAGTCGCAGGAGCGAACGCAAGACAGTGCAACATCTCTCGCCCATCCAGCTTGAACCAAAGCTTGACTGTCGGCTGTGGGGCGGCAGCGCGCTGGGGCCGTTCGTCGGTCTCGCCTCGCCGCCGCCCAATCTGGCAGAAATCTGGCTCGTGTATGAGGACAACCGGGTCGTCGGCGGGCCGCACGACGGCGCGATGCTGAAGGATCTGGTCGGCCTGTACGGACCGGCCCTCGTCGGAACGCGAAGCTTCGATCGGTGGGGCGAGGACTTCCCTCTGCTGGCCAAGTTCATCGACGCCGCCGACGATCTGTCGGTTCAGGTCCACCCCGACGACGAGTACGCTCACGCGGTCGAGGCGGCAACCGGCTTCCACGGCAAAACCGAGGCGTGGCACATCTTGCAGGCAACGCCGGAGGCGGCGGTCATCCACGGCTTCACCTCGCGGACGGATCGCGAGCAGTTTGCCGACGCGGTAGCGCGCGGGACGGCACTCGACACCCTGCGCGTCGTTCCGGTGCAAGCCGGCGACACGATCTTCGTTCCGGCGGGGACCATGCACGCCATCAACGCCGGCGTGATGCTGTTCGAGATTCAGGAGAAGTCGGACCTGACGTACCGCGTGTACGACTACGACCGACGGGACGCGCAGGGGCAACTAAGAGACCTGCATATCGACAAGGCGCTGGCCGTGACGAACTTCGACACCGCAGCACCCGCCAAGCTGGCCGCCGTCCCCCTGGCGCCGGGTCGCTCGCTCCTGGTAGAATGCCCGTACTTCGTAATGGAACGCTGGGAGATGAGCGAGGCGACGTCGCTGGCGACCGACGCGGCGACATTCGAGATTCTAACCGTGATAGGCGGCGCGGTGGATGTGGTTTCGGAGGATGGCGTGGTGCATCTGCCCCGTGGCCATGCCGTCGTCCTGCCCGCAACCCTTGGCGCGTATCAACTCGTGCCGGCGCCGGACGTGACTCTTCTAAGGTGCTACGTCCCATGATGGTGCGCATCGAATGAACAGCGAAAAGCCGAGCTACATTGGTCGGGCCATGAAGCGGCGGGAAGACTTGCGCTTCCTGGTTGGCGAGGCTACGTACGTGGGTGACATCGCGCTGCCCGATATGGTGCATGTCGCTGTCGTTCGCAGCCCTTTCGCCCACGCGCGAATCACCGGCATTGACGTGGCAGCGGCGCGGAAGGCGCCCGGCGTCGTCGCCGTCGTCACGGCCCAGGACATCGCCGGGCAGCTCGGGCCTATGCCCTGGCGGGGCATGCCCGGCGTCGACGCCACTCCCCTGCCGCACCCTATCCTGGCGAGCGACCGCGTTGGATACGTCGGGCAGGCCGTCGCCATCGTCGCCGCCGAAACCCTGGCCGAGGCACAGGACGCCGCCGACCTTGTGGTGGTCGACTACGACCCGTTGCCCGCTGTCACTGTGGCCCGCGACGCCGCCAGCAGTCCGCCGATTCACACCAGCGCCCCCAACAACGTCGCGTTGCACGCGCACCGAGGCAGCGGCGACGTTGACGCAGCATTCCGCGACGCGGCCCACGTTGTGCGGGAACGATTCCACATCCCGCGCCTCGCGGCGGCTCCGATGGAGACGCGGGGCATCGCCGCCGCCTACGATCCGGCAAACGATTTACTCACCGTCTGGGTGTCGGCGCAGGGGCCGTACGGCCCACGGGGTCAGCTCGCCGAGGTGCTCAAGCGACCGGAAGATAGCATTCGCGCTATCGTTCCGGATGTTGGCGGGGCGTTCGGGAGCAAGAGCGGGCTTCCCGTCGAGTCCATCGTGAGCGCGTGGCTTGCCACGCAGCTACGACGGCCGGTGAGATGGATCGAAGACCGCCAGGCCAACCTGATGACGACATACCAGGGTCGCGGTCTGGATGCCGATGTCGAGGCGGCGGTCGACAACGACGGCCACCTGCTTGGCCTGCGCGTCCACCTGACCGTCGATCTGGGCGCGTATCTGTTTGGTTTGCCCGCGATGCACGTCGTCAACTACCTCACGGGAGCCTACGCGATTCCCGCCGCTTCGGTTGACATGATAGGCATGGTGACCAACAAGGCGCCGACTGGACCCTATCGTGGCGCGGGGCGGCCCGAAGCCGCGTTCATCATCGAGCGAACGATCGACCTCATCGCGGGCGAGCTGAGCATCGATCCGGCCGAGGTCCGCCGCCGCAACCTCGTTCCGCCCGACCGTTTCCCCTACCACACTGCCCTCGGCGCCATTTACGACTCCGGCAACTACGAGCAATGTCTCGACCGAGCCCTGGAGTTGTTCGACTACGAGCGTCAGCGCGAGAAACAGGCGCAAGCCCGCGCGGAGGGCCGGCTCGTCGGAATCGGGCTGAGTCTGTACATCGAGCAGTCCGGAATCCTGTGGGAAAATGCGACGGTGACCGTGGAGCCGGATGGCGGCGCGCGCATTCGCATCAGCGCGACGTCATCGGGCCAGGGCCACGACACCGTCTTCGCGCAAATCGTGGCTGATGCCCTGGGCATTGAGCCGGAGATGGTCACGGTCGAGAGCGGGGACACGGCTGCCATGCCGCAAGGCATCGGCACCTTCGCCAGCCGCACGACGGTTGTCGCCGGTGGGGCGCTGTCACAAGCCCTGGACAAGGTGAAGGCGAAGGCGGCCGAAATCGCCGGGCATCTCCTGGAGGCGGCCGCCGAGGACATTGAGTGGCAGCACGGGCGGCTCATCGTTCGCGGCGCGCCAGAGCGTGGCGTGACCTTCCAGGAAATCGCCGCGGCGGCATATCGACCGGCGAGTCTCCCTTATGACATCGCCATCGGGCTTGAGGAGTCGGCCCAATTCGCGCCGACCGGGCCGGCGTTCGGCTATGGGGCGTACGCAGCCGTGGTTGAGGTCGATCGCGCCAGCGGCCAGGTCACGATTGAGCGCTTCGTCGCGGTCGACGACGCCGGGCGCATCGTTAATCCACTGCTCGCCGAGGGGCAAGTGATAGGTTCGCTGGCCCAGGGATTGGGCGAGGCCTTGAGCGAAGAGGTGGTGTACGACGAGTCCGGCCAAATGCTCACGGCAAGCTTCATGGACTACGGCGTGCTGCGCGCCACTCAGATGCCTGAGATCATCACCGCCTTTTTGGAGACCCCGTCGCCTCTCAATCCCCTGGGCGTCAAGGGTATCGGTGAGTCGGGCACGATCGGCGCCCCGCCGGCCATCGTCAATGCGGTCGTGGATGCGCTCGCGCCGCTCGGCGTTCGCAACGTGGACATGCCCCTCACGGCGGAGAAGCTCTGGCGGCTGATTTCTGCTTGACCCGCGCTACAGCCCTGGCGTACAATGGAGCCTGTCACGCCGCATACTGTGTAGGTACCCATGCTGACGCCCATGCGCCTTCTCCGTCTCGTGGCGCGCTTCGCCCTGGTCTGGTTCGTGGAAGGCATCTCCATTCTGATCACCGCGTGGATTGTCCCCGGATTCACGATCATCGGTCCATTCCCCAAGGGCTTGATCATCGCGACCGCCGCGGCGCTGGTCCTGGCCTCGATCAACCTGCTTCTTCGCCCCGTCCTGCTGCTGCTCGCGCTACCTCTCGGCTTCATTCCTGTCCTTGTGGTTGGCGTTCTCCTCAATGCGGTCACGTTGTGGCTGACCAGCCTGCTTATCGAGGGCTTCGTCGTCACAGGCTTGGTCCCCGCGTTCGTAGGCGCATTCGTCCTGGCAGCCGTCAACGTGTTTCTCACCGCTTTCATCCCCATTAGCGAAGGCGACTCCTTTTTCAGCGGCCTCGCCACGCGCCTCAGTGGGCGTGAGCGCTTCCCCGACTGCGATGAGAATGTCATAGGTCTCGTCTTGCTAGAGATCGACGGCCTGAGCTACTGGCACATGAAGAAGGCGCTCGCCCAGGGATGGATGCCCAATGCAGCGACCCTCATTAAGGAGCAGGGCTATATTCTCTCACCGGTGGACTGCGGGCTGCCATCGCAGACCTCGGCCTGTCAGTCGGGCATCATGTTCGGCGACAACTTTGACATCCCCTCGTTCCGCTGGTATGACAAGGACCTGGGAAAACTCTTCGTGTCGGGCAGTGATGCCGGCCTCATCAACGCGCGCTACGCTAAAGGTCGCGGGCTGATGCGCGGCGGCTCAAGCATCAACAACATGCTGGCCGGGGACGCGCTGAAGTCGCAGCTAACCCTCGCTACCCTCACAGGCGAGGCGCCCGAGGAAGAAAGTCGGCGCGCGCGCGACTTCTACTACCTCTTCCTCGACCCCTTCTTCTTCTCGCGGGCAGTGGTGCTATTCATCTGGGACGTGATCGTCGAGCTCTGGGAAGGCCTGATGCAGCGCGTGCAAAATGTCCAGCCGCGCCTCGACCGCACCGCGCACTTCTACCCCTTCGTCCGCGCTGCGACGACCTCGCTCATGCGCGACATCCCTGCGTACCTGCTTGGCCTCGATATCGTGCGCGGCAGTCCCGTCCTCTACAGTACGTATGTTGGCTACGATGAGGTCGCGCACCACTCCGGCCCCTGGACACGCGACGCCTTCCGCACACTCCGCCAGTACGACCAGGTCATTGGCAGAATCCGCGAGACCATCACGCACCACGCGCCGCGTCCGTACGAGATCATCATTCTGTCCGACCACGGTCAGTCGTTCGGCGCCACTTTCAAGCAGCGCTACGGTTACGATCTCAAAGAGTTCATCCAGGATCACCTGAGCGGCAGCATGGCGGTCAGCAACATCGAGAGCGGTGACCAGGGCTCGACGTCGATGATCGCGATGGTTGGCGAGCTTCAAAACGTGCAGGCGGTGGGAATCGGCGGGCGCATCGGACGGGCTACGCTCCACCGCACCACGCGCGCGCTCGACCGGGTCGCGCCGAAAGGGCCGCAGGATGTCGGCGAGGGTGAGAAGGTCGTCGTGTGCGGCAGTGGCAACCTGGCCCAGGTCTACTTCGACACTCGGCCTGGCAAGATACCGGTGAGCGAGCTGAATGACGCCTATCCGGGGTTGGTGGACGCTATCGTTGGGCACGAGGGTGTAGGCTTCGTCGTGACCTATGACGATAGCCTTACGCCGATCGCCCTGGGCAAGAACGGGGCGCGTAATCTCCACACCGGCGAGCTCACAGGCGAAGACCCCCTCACCGTCTACGGCGACGCCGACTTCCGCGCCGGCCAGGTGCGCCGCATCGCGGACTATCCCCATTCCGGCGATCTCATTGTCAATAGCACGCTTTTTCCCGACGGCACGGTGGCAGCGATGGAGGAGTTGGTCGGCTCTCACGGCGGCCTCGGCGGCGAGCAGACCGACGCGTTTATCCTGCACCCACCGGACATGCAGGTCCCGACGACCGCGAACTCCGCCGATTTCTTCGCCTTGCTCAACGCACGCCGTGACCGGCCCGCCGCGCCCCACGAGCTCCCGACCGCTGCCAGTGACGACGTCAACCCGTGGGCGCCGGGACTGTTGTGGCGGGGCATAGCGGACTGGCGGACCTGGCTCTCGGACTGTGTCCAGGCATTGTCGTTGAGCGCGCGGGGCTATCGCAGCATCGCCGGCAATCCCTATTCGCAGGGGCCGGCGCTCTTGCTCGTCCTGCTCGGCGCACTGGTCAACACTTATTTCTCCCGCACTCCGCCGCAGACGCCGTTCCAGGCGGTGCTACTGTATGTGGTCAGCCTGGCCGCTTTTGCCGTCAGCGTGCTCATCTTTCAGATCGCCGGACACTGGCTGGGTGGCAGGGCGTCGTACACAGTGCTGTTCCGCACGCTAGGCTTTGCCAACGTGTTCGTCTTCGTCTCGTTCCTCGGCCTGATTCCCGGCTTAGGCTCGACGGCAAACTCATTAGCGGCGGTGCTGTTCTTTGTGGCGGAGTGGTTGGGCGCTCAGCAAGCGCTACGCCTGGGCGGTTGGAAGGCGATCTTCTTGCCCGTCGCCACCCTCATCATGATTGCGGCTGTGATCGTTATTCCGTACTTTCTACTGAGCGGAGGCAGCCTCGCATTCGACAGCATTCTCGCTCGCTTTGGCTGGGCCTCGCCCCAGTGAGTTGATCGGTTTCATCGGTACCCCACCACATTATGGAGCAATCCCATGCGCTACGGTCATTTTGACGACCAGGCCCGCGAGTACGTTATCGAACGCCCCGATACCCCCCTGCCATGGATCAACTACCTGGGGCAAGACAGCTACTTCGCGATGCTGACTCACACCGGCGGCGGCTACTCATTTTACCGCGACGCGAGGCTACGCCGCCTCATCCGCTACCGCTACAATGGCGCGACGCCGGACACCGGCGGCCGCGCTCTCTACCTGCGCCTGCCCGATGGCGACTACTGGTCCCCAACCTGGCAGCCAACGCGGAAGCCGCTGGACCAATTCGAGGCGCGTCACGGCCTCGGATATAGCACCATTTCGTCCACCTATCGCGGCATCTCCGCCCGTCTCACCGCCTTTGTTCCCCAGGGCGAGAACCTGGAGGTATGGCGCGTCACAGTCACCAATGACCGCGACGAGGCCGTGAGCCTGGAATTATTCTCCGTCGTGGAATTCTGTCTCTGGGATGCCTGGGACGACCAGACCAACTTCCAACGCAACTACAACACGGGCGAGGTCGAGGTCGACACCGAGCGGGGCATTATCTACCACAGAACCGAGTATCGCGAGCGCCGCGACCACTTCGCCTACTTCGCCTGCGCCGCGCCGATCACCGCATTCGACACTCAGCGCGAAGTCTTCCTCGGCCCCTATCGCGGCTTCGACAGCCCGGCCGCCGTCGAGGACGGGCGACTACGGAATTCCGTCGCCCACGGCTGGTCGCCAATTGGAGCACACCAGGTCAGCCTGTCGTTGCTTCCCGGCGAGAGCCGCGAGGTTGTCTTCGTGTTGGGCTATGTCGAGAACCCGCGCGACGACAAGTTCACGCCGGAGGGCACGCTCAATGTGTCCCGCGCCCTCCCCACCATTGCCCACTACACCAACCCGGCGGCCCTGGATGCCGCACTCGACGACCTGCGCCGCCACTGGAACACGCTCTTGAGCGCCTACCAGACGGAGACGCCGGACGAGCACATCAACCGCATGGTCAATACCTGGAATCAGTACCAGGTTATGGCAACGTTCAACCTCTCGCGCAGCGCCTCGCTCTACGAGTCGGGCATTGGGCGCGGCATGGGCTTCCGCGACTCCAATCAGGACCTCCTTGGCTTCGTCCACCTGCTCCCGGACCGCGCCCGCGAGCGCCTGCTCGACCTGGCCGCGACTCAGCTGCCGAACGGCGGCGCGTATCACCAGTACCAGCCGCTGACCAAGCGCGGCAATAATGCCGTCGGCGGCGGCTTCAACGACGACCCGCTCTGGCTCGTCCTCGCCGTCGGGGCGTACCTCAAGGAGACCGGCGACGCGAGCATTCTCGCTGAGCCGGCGCCGTACGACAACGCCCCCGGCACCGAGACCCCCTTGATCGAGCACCTGGAGCGAGCGCTGCGCTACACCATGGACCGCCTTGGGCCACACGGCCTGCCCCAGATCGGCCACGCCGACTGGAACGACTGCCTCAACCTGAACTGTTTTTCGTCCGAGCCTGGCGAGTCGTTCCAGACGCACGACGATGAGGGCGACTCGACCACTGCCGAGTCGGTCTTCATCGGTGGGCTATTCGTCCTGGCGGCGGATGAGATGGCCGATATCGTGGGCCACTACGGCGACGCCGCAGCGGCCGAACGGTACACGGAGCAGGCGCGAGCGATGGAACGCACCGTTCTGGCCTACGGTTGGGATGGGGCGTGGTTCACGCGTGCCTATGACCGCTTCAGCGCACCGGTCGGCGCCAGCACGTGCGAAGAGGGTCAGATTTTCATCGAGCCGCAGGGAATATGCGTGCTGGCCGGTATTGGCGTCGAAAGCGGCGAGGCGCGGCAAGCGCTCGACTCCGTCCGCGAGCGACTGGCGACAGCGCACGGAATCGTCCTGCACCAGCCGGCCTATACGCGCTACTACATCAACCTGGGTGAGATTTCCACCTACCCGCCGGGTTACAAGGAGAACGCCGGCATCTTCTGCCACACGAACCCGTGGATCATGATCGCCGAGGCGCGCCTGGGCAACGGCGACGCGGCGTTTGACTACTACACGCGCATCAACCCATCGGCGCGCGAAGCCATCAGCGATGTCCACCGCTGCGAGCCGTACGTCTACGCCCAGATGATCGCCGGGCGCGACGCGGCCACGCATGGCGAGGCCAAGAACTCCTGGCTGACAGGTACCGCGGCCTGGAACCTGGTCGCAGCGACGCAGTGGATCCTCGGCATTCGACCCACTCACGATGGGCTGCTCGTCGACCCGGCCATTCCGGCCGCGTGGGACGGCTTCCGCGTCACCCGCCAGTATCGTGGCGCAGTCTACGACATCACCGTGCGTAACCCGAAGCACGTCAGCCACGGAGTCGTGGAGACTCGTCTGGACGGCAAGCTTCTGCCCGACAACCACGTACCGGCAAGCGCGCCGGGCAGCCGGCATGCTGTGGATGTGACGATGGGGTGAAGCCCGATTCCGCGGACACGCTTAGGCGTGGGGCGTCGTAGCCTGTTCCTCCGGGATCACCTGACTGAACCAAACATACACGCCATAGGCCATCTGTGTCGCCACGACCAGGATGAGCACCAAGAGCAAAGCGGTCGATGAGATGCCGCCGCCGACCAGCCCGACCCCGAGGCAGACGACGGCGGCAATGACCTTCAGCATCGGGCTTAGGCGCTCCCCCGTCGGCTCGTCCGGCTCGCGCCGTGACACCAGCTCGATCAGGCCCATGCTGGCCAGCGCGACGGCGACAGCGCCCGCCGTCAGGATCCGCACGCCCGGCTGAAGCTCGCCAACCGTGTGCGCCAGAACGTTCTGGATGCCGGCGCTCACGGCAGCAATTCCTACAACAAGCGGCGCGTGCGAATACCCCCAGATGAGCGACGACCAGATTCCGCGGCGCGCCCCCTCGCGCCGGCCGATGAAGTCGAAATATACCCACCAGAGGCCAAAGATCAGCGCCATGCCCAGGATACCCGTGCCGCCAACACCGAGGTCCAGGAGATCGACGTTGGCGACACCGTTGATCACCCCGACTATCGCTTCGCCCAGGACGATGATCACGAACAACCCGTAGCGCTCGGGCAACTTGGATTTCTTGGCCTGAGGCAGTTTCGCCTGCCAGTTCAAGGTCGTGATCGGCGTGAGGAAGTCGATGAGTAAGCCAAGGCCCCACAAAACGTACCTTGTCGGCGGCGGAACGAACACAGATATCAGCCAGAGCAGCGCAGAGATTGAGAAGCCAATGGCATAGCGATTGCTGACCGGGCGGAAGCTAGGGTTGTGGTAGCCGCCGTTGAGCCACAGCGCGATGATGAGGATGCGGGCGACGACATAGGTCATGGCGAACTGCGCCGAAGCCTTGTCAAGGCCCTGGCTGGCGAACACGGCCATCGCCGCCGGTGGCAGCATCATCAGGAACACGTATAGCCGGTAGCTCAGGTCGTGCGTCTCGAAGCGCTCATTGTAGTACGTCCCGCCGATCCAGACCCACCACACGGCGATGAATTGCAGTACATAGCCAAAGAATCCCGACAGGGACAGGTGCCCCGCGAGGTGGTGGGCTAGCTGCGAAATGACAACTACGAAGACAAGATCGAAGAATAGCTCGAGCCAGGATACGCGGCGCTCGTCCCCACCTATTCTGAGCTGGGGCCGCTGCCACCACTGTCGTCTCGCCACTACGTCCCTCCGGAAAGCGTGCTTTTGTTATATGCGCAGGACACTGCCACAAACAGAGTGTAGATTATACAATGCTTGAGCAATATCTGTCGACATCACCATCCGTAGTGACGTAACCTTAGGCCGCCGCTACACTGTCGCCAGCGTCGCGCTCGTTGTGTGGCTCATCCTCACCGGTCAATTCTGCGCCGAACGGCTGAACGATACATCCCGCCACCCGAGCCACGTCGCCGAGGTGGTTGTCACCTCGGCGCTCATCCCACCGGTTGCAGTCTACTGGAGCCTGCATGGCGCCATCGAGTGGCGCGTGTTCTTCCTCTAACCGCTACCTTCCACGCGCCCGCGGGCCTAGAGTATCTGCTTGAGGGCAGCCAGTAGCTTCTCGATATCGCCGGCGCTGTTGTACGCCTGGATCGAAATGCGCAAGAACTCGCGCCCATTCCACCGCATCTGTGGGATCTCGATGCGGTACTCGTCCCACAGACGCGTCCCAAGCTTATCGAGCGAGCCGATCGGAAGCGGTACCACGGCCATCTGCCCGAGCCACGATTCGGGACAGATAGGCTCCATCCCCGTCATCTCCGCGATCCGCTCACGCGCCCAGACAACGAGCCGGTGACACTCGGCCCGTACCGTCGGCCAGTCGTGCTCACGCTGAAAGTCGATAGCGGCGGGCACACTGAGGTAAGGCGCCGGGTCATCGGTACCCATCCACCCGAACCAGTCCTGGAACTCCGACCCGCTCGGCACCTCGCTTTCCCATCCCCAGCTCACAACGAGGGGTTCCAACCGCGCCTGCATCTCCGGCTGAGCGTGCAGGAAACCGGCGCCCTTCGGCGCCATCATCCATTTGTGACAGTTCGCGAGATAGTAGTCCGCGCCCAGCTCGTCCAGGTTTACGTCGATGTGCCCCGGCGCGTGCGCCCCATCGATCACGGTCAGAATGCCCGCTTCCCGCGCCCGACGGCAGACCTCTGCGACCGGGAAGATGAGCGCCGTCGCCGAGGTGATGTGGCTGATGAATATGATCTTGGTCCGCTCCGTCACCCCCGCCCAGAGCTGATCAACGAAGTCGTCCGCCGTCGTGATCGGCAGCGCGATAGGCTGGTTGATGTAGCGGACGCCCTTCTTCGCGCAGTTGAAGCGCCACGTGCGGTCGGATGCCCCATACTCATGGTTCGTCGCCAGCACCTCATCGCCTGGCTGCAGGTCCAGGGAACGCGCGACGATGTTGACCGCGAACGTGATGTTGGGGACATACACCAGGTCGTCCGGGCTGGTGTGGAGATACTCGGCCAGCGGCGCACGGGCTTCCGCCAGCAGATCGCGGATGCGCCGGCCCAGGAACTCGACCGGCTGCCCCTCCAGCTCGCGCTGCCACGCCTGGTAGCGCTCGAAGACCGGCCGCGGCGTTGCGCCAAAGCTCCCGTGATTGAGGAATGTGACTTCTGGCCGTAGAAGGAACTGATCCCCCGCGCCCGGCCAGGGCAAGTTGAACGTCATCGCCGTCACTGCTTTCTCCGTCTGTGCCATGTTCTCTCCCGAAACCATTTGCGTCATCTCCAGGCGCCCCTGCTCCCACAGGTCATCCTGCACCTGGTTGAAAAGACCTCCCGCCACTACATCTCCGACGAGAGAGGAGCAGTGCCATACGCGCAACCTTTATGTAACTTGAGCGCCAGACTACTCTCTTTGCACCTACTGCACGCCAGCCGATTATATCCGTGTGAGACGTTCGGCGCTAGTTGAGGGTACCTGGTCGCTAACTTTTTCGGGCCTTTCTGATTCCAGGTTTGGTGCAGTTGTCTTGGCGAACCAGCCGACTATCGCCTCACGGTCGCAAACAGATAAGATTCTAGAGATGCTTCGAGCTAGAGCCTGCGTTGTCGCGGGGCAGCTAGGGCGGGCGAGGTTGCAGTGATAACGAACTGGGTGAGGAGACGAAGCTGCTGATAGTCATCACTTGGAGTGAACCCATTTTAACTCTTCTGAAGCTTTGATATAGCAGGCTATGCGACACAGAGGACTCGTTGACGCAAGAGGTCAAAGCTGGCTCGGCCATTCATCTGCCGTTTCACCAACTTTAGCCGATTGACCTGGCCCTCGAGCTGGCCGTTGCTCCACTTTTCCGTCAGGTTAGCGCGAACCGAGGGAGACTCGCGTTGCAGTCCAGTGGCAAAACTCTGGAGGGTTGGCATCTGGCTCTCGATGCAGGGGATTAACCAGTTGTCTAGAGCCGTCGATGAGTGTTTGCGAACCATCCGACAAAACTGCTGGGCCAGTTTGTAGGCAACGTCGACGACCTAATCCTGGCGGATGCGAGGCAGGGTCTGCTGTTCGTCGGCATCGAGGTGACGAGGCTCACGGACGAATAGCCACGTTAGGCGGCGGGGTGATGGGAGGCGGGGCATAGGCCTGGCCATCTCGGCTTGTAACTCGGGGCAGCCTGGCGTCCCCGGCCTGGATGGGGGGTCAAGTACCTCCTGGGCGTTGTCGGGACTCGCTGCTCGCGTTGGCGCTGCGTCCAACAGGCGACCTGTCGACGTGACCCGGCAATGCCTCGCTTTTGTAGCTCGCGCCATAGCTGTAACCCATTGTGACACCCGGCTGCCCATCGCTCACATAAGTATCCTTCGTGCGAGCTCAGGATGGTCGCCCGTCACTGGCGAGGAGGCATCTTGGGATAGCTGTCGGCATGCTCGATCTCAGCCGCATTCAGCCGATTCTGCTCCGCTTGAGCCGCGGCGTGCGTCAAAACTCCGCCCGGGTTCAGAGCAAAGGCACGTATATCCGACCAGACGGCATTCTCTAAAGTGGTCCTAAGGTGAAATCTATATGCTCGCGCGGGTCGACTCTGCGGGCTGCGGCCTGGAATCAGTCTAGAAGTTGCTTGGTGTGCCGCAAGCCTATCACCAGGGACGGATGGAGATCACCGGCGACTTTCCGCCGCGCCAAATTGCGTGTGATAAGCGACGACGGCTGCTCGTACCGATGGATATAGGTTGTCCTGCCCTAGCCGTTTCGTCAACCCTGTCACTTGCAAAAGATGGCGCAGCGGCTCATTCGCACGCGCGATCCATAGTTCGACGCCAATCCGCTCCAGGTCGGCATCCAGGGTTTCCAGCGCCTCTGCCGCCGTCGAGTCGAAGTCGCTGATGGGCTGCGCGTCGAGAACGACACATTTCAAGCCTGCCCCGGCGTTGCTGACCAGCTCTCCCAAGCGCTCGCTAAAGAACCCCGCATTCGCAAAGACGAGTGGCGCATCGAAACGGTAGACGATCAGGCCAGGCTCCGTCAGCGCCGTCTCCTTGTCGGTAACGCCGCGGTAGACTGTACCGCCCTGTTCGTCTACCTCGTCTAGAAGCGCATCGTGCGGGCGCGAGATGTGGTAGATGACGTTCACGAGGGACAGCATCACCGCCACGAGAATGCCCTGCAATACACCGATTGTGAGCACACCGAACAATGCTCATCACCCGCAAGCCAGAACTCGGCGCGACGCACCTGCCGCAAGAGCGGAACGCCGCTACGTCGAGCAGCCCAACACAAGCGACGATGATAACAGCGCCAAGCACGACGGTAGGCAGAGGCGCGAGCAGCGGTGTGAAGAAGAGCAGGAAGATGATGGTGAGCGCTGCGGCGATGAGGCCGACCCACTGGGATTTGCCGCCCATCTGATCGTTGACAGTCGTGCGCGACGCGCTCGTCGCGGCAGGAAAGCCGGTCAAGAGACCGGCGCCGATATTGGCCATGCCGAGCGCGACGAATTCCTGGTTGGCGTCGATCTTCTGGCCGTGCTTGGCCGCAAAGGCGCGCGCGGTCAGGATCTCATCAGCATAAACCAAGATCGTCAGCGCAAGCGCGCCGGGCAGCAGCGCAAAGATGTCTTGAAGCGTGACCGCCGGAATCGCCACATGGGGCAGCCCGGCCGGCACCGGGCCGACGACCGCTACACCCTGTGCTTCGAGATCGAAGACAGCCGAGGCAACAATGCCCAACGCTACGACGATGAGCGGGCCGGGCAAGGCGCGATTCGCGCGGCGAATGATGAGCAAAGTCGCCATGCTGACAATGCCAATCGCGACGGTGAGCAGGTGCGCCTCGTCAAGGCGGCTGATAAGCTCCACAATCTGCTGGAAGAACTTGTCGCTCTCGAGCTTGATGCCAAACATCTTGCCCAGTTGGCTGCCGATCACGATGAGTGCCGTGCCAGCGATGTAGCCGACGAGGATTGGCTTGGAGAGGAAGTCGGTGATGAAGCCGAGCCGCGCGACGCGGGCGAGCAGCGCCAGGACACCAACGAGAATCGCGGTCATGGCGGCGAGCGCGGCGTAGCGCGCGGCGTCACTGCCTGCCAGTGGTCCAACAATGGAGGCGGTCAGGATCGCGGCCGTTGCCTCGGGGCCCATGATCACTTGTTTGCCGGTGCCAAAGAGGGCGTACATCACCATGGCGCCGAGCGCGACGTAAAGCCCGGCGACAGGCGTGACGCCGGCGAGATCGCCGTAGGCCATCGCGGACGGCACGAGTACCGCAAACACCGTGAGGGCAACGATGAGGTCAGTGCGGACAAGCGACGGACTGAATCCTTTTATGAGAGCAAGCCCGGGAATGAACCGCGCAATGCCTGTGGCGGCGGGTTGTGCTGACTGCATAGAGCCTCTCCTTCGCACTATCGATGAATGACTCGCGTAGACGTCAAGGACTTCGCGAGAGCCTGTTCCCTTGACGCCTTTGCACTCTGGCGTGCTCCAGCTTTGAGAACGGCCGCGCGTGCGCTACTTCGTCTCGGCCAGGGCAGACAACAAGGTCGGTGCTTGTGCCGCGCCGTTCAGACTCACCAACAAAGCCTCGCATCTGCGCTGGATGCGCTGCCGGTCCTGCTCGATCAATTCGCCAGTCTGGCTTTCCGTCTGTATGAGGCTGATCTGGCGTATCAGCTGCTGGCGCGCCTCAGGCGATTTTGCCTCTTGGCTAATCACATCGACCACCTCCACCATATGCAACAGAACGGTGGCGTTGTCGCAGCTGGCATGGCGGAGCATATCGAAGGCGGCGCTGAGCAGCCTCTCGAAGGTCACCGGTTCCAGGATCAGGCGCAGCTTGCCATCCCGGTCGTAGTAATGCGACCCTTTCTCACCTTGCCGGATGAACTTCGCCAGGCCGTCCCCCATGTGATCCAGGCACGTCATGGCCGTGAATGGGTCATTGATGGCCGGCGACATGGCTCGGACGGCCATTTCGGTGAGCTGGTTGACCGCGTATTCGATATCCTGGGTGGGGGTGCGCACGTTCCCAATCTCGAAGGCGCGCCGAATTTGCGTAGCGAGCTGCTCGTCGACGCGACCGGCGGGCCAGACCAGGGCAACCACCGCGCCGGGCCAGACGAAGTGCCCCGGCCTGTGGAGCAGGTGGATGACCAGGTCCTTTTCCCGGGCCAGGATCAGCATGATCTCCGGATCAATGTATTGGATGTAACCGGCGGCCGTCACCCGAACCGAATAGCCGTCCGTATCCGCGAAGGTAGGCGGCGCGCCCTGGCCGGGCAGGCTGGCCATCGCGCCCGCGCCGTCGCCTCCACTCGTGACTCCATCCGGAATCTCCGCGCCGACGACTTCCAGCAGTTCCGCACCCGCCGCAGCCGCGATATTGGGGGCTTGGAGCATGGTGCTGATGTGCTGGACCAACACGATGAGCGAGGCAAAGGTCGCCAGCATCAAGTACACGCCAAGCGTGGCAGTCAGCTGCGGCCCCTCACGTGCTACATCGGCCGGAGGAATGGAAAGAGCGCCGGCGATGCAATAGACGAATGTCGCCACAAACATGCCCAGGACGAGCTGTGTGGTGCGATCGCCGAGGAAGACACGCAGCAAGCGCGAGCCGTACTGGGCCACGACAGTCGAAAGCGGCAAGGTGAGCAGCGTGAAGACTACTCCGGCGGTGGCGAGGACGGTGCCGGCCATGCTTAGCAAGCTACTACGCAGTTCGTTAGCACTTCCCGCCAAGACAAAATGGCTACTGGCGAGGGCCGCGTTTGGAACGAGACCATCCAGCCAGTACATCGTCCAGGCTAGCAGAACCGCTCCGAGTGCCATAATCGTCGGAGCGAACCAGAAACTCACCATCACGCGATCCCAGGTCTTGCGGGCTGTCACTCTTCTCATCGCGCGGGTTCTCATGTAGCCTCCTCCACGCATGAGCTACTCTGTCTCTGGAACGGGTTGCGCCTGATTGGCGGCGCGGCGGGCGAGCCACAATGTCAGGAGTGCGGTCAGCAGAGCGCTAACGACCACGGCAACGGCCGCCACTGCCGCCGTCTCCTTTTGCACCAGGACCAAAGTAAAGAGCACGGCAAACAAAGGCGCTCGTAGAGCCGTGACGAGCGCGCCGGCCATCGTCGCCGCGACGGCGACTGCAACTGGAATGCCGGGAAACAGGAGACTCATCGCGAGGCCCATAGCGGCGCTGGCGAACATGATCGGGAAGATGTAGCCGCCCTTCCAGCCGGTGGCCAGCAGTAGAGAGGTGGCCATTAACTTGACCAGCCCCAGCACAATCAGCATCACCACGCCGATTTCCGCCGCGTGGGTGATCAGGTCGGCCGTCTCCGACTCACCCGAGAACAGCGTCAGCGGCAAGAGCGCGCCGATGATCCCCATGCCCAGGCCGCCGAGTAGCCCGCGCAGCACCAGATGCGCCTTCAAGGGCTCGAATAGGCGTTGCAGGCGTCTGAGGGAGAGCATGAACAGCAGGCCAACCACCCCACCGATCAGGCCCAGCGGCGCGGCGTAAACCAAATCTACCAGCCGAGGCACGTAGGCTGGGAACTTATACAACGTCTCGAAGAAAGCCCCGCTCAGCAAAACGAAAACCACTGTCGACACGGCCGACGCCAGCAGGCTAGGAAACAGCACCCAGAAATACGTCTGCTTGCCGGTAGACCCGCCCTGCGCCGATTCCAGGCCCAGGAGCGCCCCGCCGACTGGCTCGGTGATGAAGGCGGCGAGCATGCCGCTGACGCCGGCATAGCCCAGCGTGCGCGTTTCCTGCTCGTTGAGTTTGAGCCGGTCGGACAGCAGGGTGCCGATGCCGCCGCAGGCGTCCGCTAACGGCGCTTCGGGGCCAAGGCTCGCGCCGCAGACGAGTGACACGAAAGCGGTGATGACGATCCCGGGGGCGTTGCGATAGTCGAAGCGGCCGGTCTTCCCAAATTCGAGCATCAGGTCGGCAAAGATGGCGTTGTGATCGCCGAAGACCTTCACCAGCAGCCCGACCACCAACCCGCCGAAAGTACAGACCAGGACCGTGAAGAGACGTGGGTCTACACCCAGCGTCAGTGCAGCCTGTTCCCAAATCAGATACGTGCCTTGATGGACGAGGGCTATGAAGGCGAAGGTGACCAGGGCGCAGATCAGGCCCAGCAACGCGACAAACGCCATCAGTTTGATGTAGGACTTCGGCCTGGCTTCGGGGTCGATCATCGCAGGTCCTCCTTGCAGCGCTGCGCCGCGCTTCGTTGTGCATGCTTTTGCCGAACGGTGAGGGCGCGGCGTTCGCCGCGCCCCTCTAGCGCAGCGGCCCGCGGCCGTTTCGACGTCCGCCGACCCCGCCGACAGACCAGACTAGAGCGACCATCGCGCGGGGCTAGACAAATCAGCCGTTTCCGATTAGCGCCGCGTGCTCCAGTACTCGTCTGCCTCGTTCTCAAGCTTGTCGAGCCTCGTATAGTAGTCGGGGAACTCCTTGAGATGCGCCCACGCAATCTTGCCAGTCAGGATGGGATCGTCGTTGGTGACGTTCGTCTCTGGGTCGCGTGCGCCGTGTTCCAGCTCGACCTCCAAGCCGCGACGGAACTCCTCTAGATCGATCTGGCCCCAGTCGATGCCCAGTTTGTCACCGATTCGCTGGGCTTCCTCCGGCGTCATTTCTCGCTTGCTCGACATTTCGGTGTCTCCTGTAATTTGCGGCGCCTCGCGACGCCGAGTTGATGCCGCATACTATTCTGAACGATGTAGGTGCGGCGTTCGCCGCGCCTGCTAGCGCAGCAGCCCGCGACCGTTACGACGACCGCCAACACCACCGACAGGTCCGGGCGGATTCGGTCCACGGCCAACGCCGCCGACAGGCCCTGGGGGATTCGGCCCACGGCCAACACCGCCGACAGGTCCCGGCGGATTGCCACGGCCAACACCCCCGACGGGTCCCGGGGGATTGCCACGGCCAACACCGCCAATAAGCCCGGGCGGATTCGGCCCTCTTCTGCGATACATGATGCTACCTCCTGCCTAATGGCGAAGCTTGACGGACGGTGAGCGACAGCCAATTTCTTGCGCTATTCCGCGGCCAGACCCTGTTTGAACTCCTCGACCACTTCGGGAGCAATCTGTGCGCGCTCCACCAGACGGCCGCCGGCTTCCAGGATAGCTTTGCCGAGATCCGCAATCCACAGGTTCTCCCACAAGAAGAGCATCGCCGCCGAATTGTCGGAGAGCCTGCTCGCCGCGATCTCCAGATCGTCGTTCGTAAACAGGCTCGACACGTGCTCGCCCATCGGGACGAACATCTCGTACGTCTCGGGGTCGAGATCGTTGAGTTCGACGGTGCGCGTACTGCCGTCCGCGTCCTTTTGGATGAAGACGATGTCCACGAAGCGCACGATCCCGCGCTCCGCCAGACTCAGCAGCTCAGGGACGATCTTGCCCGAGGGCTTGCCGCCCTCGAACGTAATCAGGGCGTACTCCAGGGGAAGTTCAAGCATTGTCTGTCTCCTTTGCATCGTTATACGGAACTCTATCACACGTCGCAGCCGGATGCCACGACTCAGTCGACGTGGATGGCAGGTCGATCATTTTGGCGGCTCCTCCTCTTCACGCAACGTAGCCGCGGAGCCTCTGCCGATGATCTTCGCCAGCCATAGGGTACCTTCGTTGTTCCTAAACACAAGCAATAGCATGACCGTGATAGGCATAGAAAGCAAAGCGCCAACCGGGCCTAGCAGCCAGCTCCAGAAGAAGAGGGACAGAAACACGATCGTGGGCGACAACGAGAGGCGCTTGCCGGTGTAGCTCGGTTCCAGCACGTTCTCGATCAAAAGGTTGATGCCCGTCACCCCGATGACGACGATGAGCGCCTGCACCCACCCAAACTCGGCGAGGGCTAGAAGGGTCGGCGGGATCATAGCGATCGCCAGACCGATGTAGGGAACAAAACTCAAAAAGAAGGCGAGCACGCCCCACAAGAAGGGATAATCCACGCCCAAAAGCAGGCAGATTAGCGTGACCCCTGCGCCGGTGATCAAGTTCAGGCGGGCGCGAATACCGAAGTACCTGACGGCTGTCTGGCCGACTGCCGGCAGTTGGCTGAGCATCGGCCGATCCTTGAACGCGCCCGTGCGGACGATGCTCAAGAACCGTTCCGATTCCAGCAGAAAGAAGGCTACGATCACCAGGCTGACCATGCCATTGCTGATGATAGCCACGAGCGCGCTCAGAAAACCGGCCAGCACCGCAGCACTGAGCGCCGCTAGTTGTTCGGATATGGCCGCAAGGTCCACCCCCGAACTACCCAGCGCGGCGGAGAGTTCAGCCATTTTCGCGCTCAACTCCTTGTCATAGGTCTCCAGGCCGGATTGAAGACTCTCGACGCTGGTGAGCGCCAGGAGCAGGAGGCCGAGACCACCCGCCAGGAGCAATGCAACTAGCAGAAACAGCGCCGGGCCCCGCTTGACACCCCGCCTCTGTATCCATTGGAAAACGGGTAGAGCCAGGGCGATCAGAAAAGCGGCAAACAGGATGGGCACCAGCACCGGAGCAGCCAGGTGCACCAGGATAAGATAGAAGCCGACGAGCGCGATGCTGGCCAGAGCCCGAGTGATAGGTGAGATGGTCAAATTGCTGACGTTCATTTCATCCTGCGCCTCGGCCGCGGGGATCATCTCGTTGGTCTACAAGATCATCCCCGCCGGCCTTGATTTCTATACCATCGGACTAAGGGCAGCGCCCAACCGCGGTCGGCCGCTCGATGTTCATCGAAGGTTTCCTAGGCGCTAAGAGCTGAACCCTGACTTTGCGATCGTCTGAGACTAGCGCTGAGGATAGCCAGGCTGATCATCAATATCCACATTGGAAAGCCGATGGGCGCCCAAACAAAGATACCCAGGTTGAAGAGCAGAAACAGCGCCAGGCCGAATCCGAGGAAGATCATCCAGCGCGGTAAGATGCGGGAACGCAACGATAAGGTACAGGTGGTAAGCATAAACACGCCGGCCATCTTCATGGCATATTCGTTCATGATGGTATAGGTAACGGTACGGCCGAATGCGTATAATCCAGACCCAATTGTGCTCGATGTGGCTGAAGACGTTCCTATTATCCCGCCAGCCACGGCCGCAGAAACGAACCACAGGGCAAGAAAAAGCAGCCCGCTGCCGAAAAAAGCTGTTGCGAAGAATTTGTCTTCGGATTGCCCCAGTTGGTCGCGTATCACCCCGATAAACCACAGAAAGCCGATCCCCGCGAACGGAATGAGGTTCAAAGCAAGCTTGATGCTGCCCAGACTTTCGGGAGGCAGGCCACTTTGAACCTGATCAATGGGGGGCACCGAAATCCAGAGGATTATCATGCTGATGGTCATCAGGATTGAGAACAGGATGCCTGCGACTGCTGCCGCACGCGGCGTCGTCAGCCTACCTTTTGTTGAGCTGAATTGCGGATTCACAGCACCCTCCTAGTCTATGCCGGATAGCTCTGTTAAGCGTTTCGCTCGATCCATTCCCTCCTGCGAGGCATTAACTCGCCTTGCAGGAGGGAATACTCATCTTTCCGGGCAGGCGCCGGCACTCAGTCGAGCGGAATAAGCGCCTCTGCCCACCAGGCGGGCGGCTCCGGCGCCGGCAGCGACATGGGATCGTTGTTCGTCATGTGGTTTCTCTCCTGTTTCACGGTTCAGTAGTTATGCGCTTACCGACAATACGCTAGAATTGGCGGCCAGCCTAAGCATCCGCGGAGAGCGCCGCTGCCCAGCGACTCCCGGGGCCGCTATTGGCGTGCCATAACGAGGCGCAAGCGTTCTTCGGGACTGATGAAATGATTGTGGTCATCCTTGCCCACATCGAGCTGTACCCAGTGGATCGCGCCGCTGAACGCGTTGCCCGTGGGGCCAAAGCAATGATCTCGAACTCACTTCTGTGGAGATTTTTCCGGTGGTGTGAATAGGGCTTTATCTTTTCCGATCTCCGCAGCGATCAGATCATTCAGTTTCTGGTTCATGGTCGATAATAATTGTTTGCTGTACTTGGGATGGGTCGGGTTGGCCAGGTTATCCATTTCCTCAGGGTCCAGCAACAGATCGTAGAGCGCGACGTCATTGTCGGCCAGCAACTGCTCGACCGATTCCGGCAGGTTGTAATGACCCAAGCCAAAGTAGCGGACCAGCTTGTAACGGCCATCGAAAACACAGCGGAATACCTCTCGCTTTTCAAGGTCCGGCACGCCGATCTCATCCAGCATGGCCTTGAACGAGTCCATACCGCGATGGAACTCTTGGCCGGCCTGCGCTGCGGCTGCGTCAAACACCTTGGTCGCGTTGCGGCTGAACCATTCTGCGTCGACGGTGGCGATCATGTCGTAGGTCAGCAGACAGCCCTTGCCGGGTTCTCTGCTGCTGCCACGCGGTCCGACGGAGGAGGGATCTTGCACGATTCCTGATAGGTCATGTCCTTTCAGGAATGGGTAGCGCTGTTGCCGTTGAGCCTCCGGCAGGCCGGCATAAGCCAGGATAGTGGGAACCAGGTCGAGATGGGAACCCACCGCATCCGTTCTGCCTCCGCCAGGGTGGCGCGGATCGACGATCACCAAAGGCACGTTGACGGTTTCCCGGAAAGCCACGCTGCCTTTTTGGCGCAGGTGATGGGCGCCGCCCATCTCGCCGTGATCCGGGTGAAAATGATGATCGTATTATCAGCCTGGCCGGACGCTTCCAGGGCATCCAACACCACTCCGATGTGCCGGTCTACGTCGAGATGGCAGTTGAGGTAGTAGTTGACATGGTTGTGCCACATATCCCGGCGATCCATCGGAATCCGGCCATAGTACACGTCACACAGGCGCTTGTAATTGCGGACGGCCGGCGGCTGTCCCTCCAGGTCATCAAAGAAGGAGGCCGGCAAGGTCGTTTGCCATTTCTGGTGGTAAAGCGGCGTATCGGGCGCGTCAAAGATCGGGAACGTGCCCTTGACCTGGACCCATCTCTTCCGCGTCGGTATCGAAAAACATCACATCGTGAGGGTTGACAAAGGTCACGGCCATGAACCAGGGTTGAGAGGCAGCCACTTCAGGGGCGTGCTTTGTCAGCCAGTCAACGGCCTCATCCGCAATCTTTGGATCTTTGAGAAACCCATCCATCGGCGCGCCGTAAGCATCGCCCCATTCCTGGTAGTCCGAGAAACCGTAGGGTTCCATCGCGTCCCGGGTGTCTCCCGCCCGGAAACTCGGAGAGGTGCCACTTGCCTTTCAAGACGGTATAGTAACCCTGGTCACGCAAAAGATGACCGATGGTGGGCAAGGCTTCCGGATCGGCCTTCATATCGTCGATCCAGGCAAAGTTGGTATTGTCAAACATGCCAGTGTGCGGTGTATGCCTGCCGGTGATCATCACCGAGCGGGAAGGGGTGCAAACCGTCGTGGTGGCGTGGTGATTGTCGAACGTCACCCCGCGGGAACGAATACGATCCCGGTTGGGTAAGACACATCCCGCCGGCAGAGACTGGTGGGCATATTCCTGATCAGTCACAATCATAAGGATATTGGGTTGAGTGGTCATAGTTATTCTCCTTAGTCTTGGATTCGTTGTTCACAGACAACTTCTTGGTTTCTTCGAGATTGTTTGAAATGCGGTTTCAACCGCAGGCTTCACGCCGTGTCTGCCAGCTTCACCCGTAGGGCCTGGCCGCGCAACTGGATCGCCTGCCGATCCTGCTCGATCAAGTCGCCAGCCTCGCTCTCCACATATCCTTGACCGTACCGGCTAACGGCCGATGGCCGCACCGAATCCCGGCCATTCACGACCTTTTCTGCATCTTATTGCCGCACCGCCACGATGTCATCGAGCTTCCACGTCTGGTCGAAATACGGCTCGGTCGGGCCGTAAAGGCGGATTCGGTCACCCCGATCTTCATGCTGGCTGGGTTGATGGCGCCGGCCCCGGCGGCGGTGTCCCAGGCCAGCGCCTCCTCGATGGCTTCGACAAAGTGCCGCGTGCCCAGGCGCGGTTCGGTCCCGCTGGGGCCCCACACCCTGACCGGCCCGTCCGCCCGCCCCACCTTGGAGTAGCTGCCGGAGAGCGTGATCAGGTCAGCCGTGTGGTCGGCGTGCAGGTGGGTAAAGAACACCTTGTCCAGCAAGTTGACTGGCAACTTCAGGCTCGCGTAGTTGGCGAGGGAGCCACTTCCGAGGTCGAGAACCAGGAGGTCGCGCTCAGGGTTGCCGACTTCGACGAGGATACTGCCGGAGGCCTGGCCGCGCGTCGCCCACGGATTGCCACTGCCCAGCACCGTCACCCGCATCTCCCCGTCCTCGAGTTCCTCCTCGCCGGGAATGAACATCTCAGCGTATACCCGCCGCGGTGTGCCGACGACGGGAGTCAGGGTAATCGCCTTTGTTCCGCCCGCAAACGCCGGTACCGGCAGGGCCATGGGATTGTTGTTCGTCATTGTCATTCTCCTTACCTACTCTGAGTTGATTCCGAGCCCGGCGCCTTGAAGAAATCAGTTCGCGGGCCCCCTGTCGAGTACTGACGCAGCGCCGCTGTTCTTGAACTCCATGCGCTGCTCACCGCCAGGCGTTTCGAGCGCCAGGCCACCCTGGCCGTCGGGGCCGCCGGCTACGACCGCGCCCAACAACTGCAGGTATTGCCGGTCCGCCGAGCCTTGGGGGCAGGCCGCCATGGTCGACGCGCCGAGGGTGATGGTGAGACCGCCTTTCTGAGTGTATGTGCCGGTGAAATTGTTGCAGTCCGCCTTGCCGCTCAGCGTGCCATCCTTCCGGAAGGTGATAGTGTACTTCTCGGGGGTCGCCACGGTCGTCGTCTCGTTAGTCGGCCGGTTCTTGAGGGTCGTCCACTGCCAGACGATGTCGGTGATCGCATTGTTTGGCGCTGCGGTGGCGGCAGCGGTCGGTGCAGCGGGCGCTGCCGCGGGCGGTGGGATGGGTGCGCAGGCGGCTGCAAGGAACACGATGCTCAGGCATGCCAGCAATACGGGCAGATAGGTGCGTTTACTCATCTTCTTCCTCCCATCCAGCTTGCTTCGAGGCTCCGTACCGCGAGATCCACCGTCGGAAACACGTGATCTTCCCCAATCAATTCGAGCAGCCCCATCTGGCGGCCATATTCGAGAACGGGCTTGTGCGCGTCGGCCAGATAAACCTCGATTCCCCTCCCGTGCAGTTCCTTCACCAGGCCCGTGCTGACCTCCACGCTGGTCAGGTCGATCTGGTCCCAGGCGGCCGCATCGAGGATCACTGCCCGGGGCGGTGTCGCCAAGTCGGCAATCATGGCTTTGACCCGGTCCCTGACGGTCAGTGCGTTGGCGTAGTACAACTGCCCATCGACGCGCACGATCAGCACGCCCGGTACAGGTGAAGTCCCGGGGTGCCGAGCCAGGTCCGCGTAAGCGCCGGGCACGCCTTGAACCTGCCCTAGCGAGGAGATATGCGGGCGGCTCGACCGGTAAATCACAAACACCAGCGATGCGACTATTCCAATGATCATTCCTTGCAGCACATCGATGAGTAGCACGCCGGCGAGCGCGGCCACGCCAAACCAGACCTCGACCCGCGACGCCAGCCGGATCTTCTGTAGTTTGCGCGAGGCAATAATGTGCCAGACAGCATGAATGATTAGCGCGGCGAGTACAGCTTCGGGCAGCGTTGTAAACAAGGGCGTGAGGAAGAGCACGGTGACGATCGTGACGACCCAGGTGATCAGGTTCGTGACTTGGCTGCGGGCGCCAGCGCCCTCTTTGACGGCTGAGGCCGACATGCTGCCGCCAGCGATCATGCCGCCGAAGAAAGCGCTCACTAGATTAGCCACGGCGTGGGCGTTTAGCTCCTGATCCGCGTTCACCTCATAGCCATGTTTTTCGGCAAACTCGTGCGCTACGCCCAGCGCCTCACTGTACGCCACCAGCAACACGCCCATCGCTGGCAGCACCATCGCCAGATAGGTCGTGAACGGCGCCTGCGGAAACACGAGCGATGGCAGCCCCTGCGGCAAAGGACCCACGATGTCCACGCCGTACTTGCCGCTAAGATCGAGCGCCGCGCTCACGGCGATGGCCCCGAATAACACTACCAGACCGGCCGGGAACTTTTTGCTCCAACGCGGCAGCAAGAAGAGCAGGGCGAGCGCCGCAGCTCCCACAGCGAAACTCGCCCAGTTGGCCTGGGGCAGCTCTTTGATGATTCCCAGCAACTTCTCCAGCGTGTTGCCCTCGGGCTTGGGCACGCCAAACAGCTTGTTGAGCTGTCCCACCGCCACAAAGATGGCCAAACCCGTCACGAAGCCGTCCATCACCGGTTTGGAGAGGAACTGCGTGATGAAGCCCAGCCGCGCCAGGCCCGCCGCCAGAAAGACTAATCCAGTCACGAACACGAAGGCCGACGCATATGCCTGGTAGGTTTCCGGATCGGAAGCGTTCGCCGCAGCTGTGGCCACCAGGGCCGCCGCCACTGCCGAGGCAAGGAGCGCGGCCGTCGCCGAGGTGGCCTGCACAACCAGATCGCGCGAAGTGCCAAGCAGGGCGTAGACGAGCAACGCGGCCACAAGTGTATAGAGGCCCGCTTGCGGCGGCAGGCCCGCGATGCCCGCATAGGCCATGGCCTCGGGCACCACCAACCCCCACAGCGTCAGGCCGGCGATAGCGTCTCCCGACAGCCAACTACGATTGTAGTCGGGCAGCCATGAGACGATGGGAATATTGCGCTTAAGCCAGGAGGTTTCCATGAAACGCCCTCTTTCGCCTTGGCCGGACGCCCGCAACTAGCAGCAACGCTATTGCGGACCGGCCGTCGAGCCGGGAACGCTGGCCGGTAGCCGATTACGATTGGCGTAGCCGGCGCTGGCGAAACCTGCCAGGTCGATGAAGAACGCCAGGGCCAGCCACAGCCAATCCAGCCCCTGTATGCTGCCGACACCCTGCACGAGCCACACGTACATCAGGGTCGTGAAGGGGATGAACAGAAAGCCCAGGCACGGCAGGACGAAGCCGCTGAATGCGGCCTCCCACTGGACCGGCCGCGCAATCCAGAACATTATGAGCATGAGGCGGGAGAAACCGGAGACGAATGCAGTTAGACAGCCGGCGTTGTTGGATCTCATTTGCGGTCCCTTGTCCTTTCGTGAGACATATTGTTGGCTTCCATGCCGGGATGGCCTCAGCTCAGCCCTCCCGGCCCTCGCCGCTGGCCGTCGTAGCGAGTCGTTCGACTGTGAGGAGAGGGAATCCCATGTCAAACAGCGCGATTAACACGCCCATGAGCGCCGTTTGATCTTTCACGTCACCGGTCAATGTCGTGACTGACCGATGGCTTCTCGATTGCTTCGTGATAATTTCCATATCACTCAGCCGGCCGGAGTAACTCGCGCTCAAGTAACCCTGAACGCGAATTCGGTAGTGGCCAGGCAAATCAAACAGGAAGCCTTGGCTGCTTCGGTTCATTATGGCGCCTCTCAGGGCGGTGTGTCAAGTTCTGTGTAAAAGGTTGGAGCCGAGAGTCCTCGGTGGCTAGGACGGCATAGACAGGTTCTGGAACTTCAGACTGCGAACGACGGCGTAGAACATTAACAGACAGCTATCTTCGTTGCGGAAGGCCGCGCCCATCTTGTGACTGCGCCGCTTGACTTCCTCAAACAGCCGCTCAATGACGTTGCTCGTGCGGATCATCTTCCAGTGGGACATCGGGAAGTCATAGAAGGTTAGGCACGCCTCGACATCGCGCTGGAGGCACTCGACAGCGCTGGGATAGATCGGCTTGTACTTGAGGCAGAAGGCGTCCAACAACTGCTGAGCTTCGGTGCGGTTCGCCTGGTAGAAAATGGCCTTCAGCTCGGGCGAGACGGTATCGCGCTGCTTGTGGGGGATGTAGCTCAAGACATTCTCCATCTTGTGCTTGACGCAGCGTTGGCGCGGCGTCGTCGGGAACTTGGCCGCGAGGGCATTGAGCATTGCTTGATTGCCGTCGGTAATCCACAGCCCGACTTCCTTCACGCCACGGTCTTTGAGATCCGCCAAGGCGTCTTCCCAGGCGGTCTGGTTCTCGCGGTCACCGACGCGGAAACCTAACACCTCGCGCTTTCCATCGGGACGCACCCCGACCACGGCGAGGATGGGCATCTTGCAGCCATCGCCATCGTAGATGACGGTGAAGTACGTCCCATCGGCAAACGCGTACTCGTAGCGTGGGGCGAGCGGACGTGTCTTCCAGGCCGTGTACTCCTCCTCCAACGTATGGAAGACGCGCGAGACGGTCGAAGCACTGGCGGGCGTGCCCGTCAGATGCTCCACGACCTGGCCGACGCCCCGCGTACTCACGCCGCCGATGAACATCTCGCTGATGGCGGCATCGAGTTCGGCACGGCGGCGCTGATAGCGCTCGAACACCTGCGTCCGAAAGCCTTGGCGGGTGCGGGGTACCAGCAGGTCATCGATCTGGCCCACGGTCGTGCCCAAGCTGCGCGTGTAGTAGCCGTTGCGCTGATCCCGTCGGCTGTCGCGGCGTTCGTAGCGGGCGGCTCCGATAAACGCTTCGACCTCTGCTTCCAGGACGCTGACGAGGGCGAAGCGTACTGCCTGCCTCAGTTGCTCATGCAGCAGCTCTTCGAGCTGGCTTTGACCCAGCGGGGCGACCGACGTATCCTTGTCGTCGGGAGCCATGAGTATCCTCCTAGGTGGTTGGCGCTACCTTTAGGATACTCGGCTCCTCTCTTTTTACACAACACTCACTATACAGCCCCTCTCAGCTAGCGAATGTCTGCCGTCCCTGCTGACAGCATACAGCCGCCTGGAGCGAGTCGCTAGTTCGAAAGGGTGTATTCAGGATACAGGAAAGAAGAAGGGTGAGCTTACAGCAAGCTGAGGCGGATCGCCACGGCGACCGCATCGCGCCGGTTAGCAGCCTGGAGTTTCTCTAAGATGTTGTGGGTATGCCGCTTGACCGTTGGCACCGAGATCATCAGCACCCCGGCGATCTCCTTGTTCGTCAGCCGCTGCGCCAGGAGCGCCAAGACCTCGCGCTCCCGCTCCGTCAGGGGTTCGATCAGCTCAACAGGTCCGTCTTCCGAGACAACCGCACCATTGGCCGGCCCCAGACTTGGAGCCGCCACGGGGAGCTCACCGAAGGCTTGAAGGACTCGGCCTACATACGCGCGTGCGACACCACGTTCCCGCAGCCGCGCCAGCAAACTCGCCATCCGTGGCCCTAGGTCGACGAACAGGCGAATGAAGCCACCGGCTTCCGCCAGGGACACGGCCTGCTTCAGCACTACCAGCGCCATCCGCTCATCCCCTTGCGCATCGTGGAGGAGCGCCTGCAGCGCCAGCACCTCGATGGTGAAGCGCGTGTTGTGGGTGGCCGTCACGAACGCGCGCAGACGAGACAGCACCGCCGCCGCCTGTTCGCGGCTGGCCGGGCTGTCTTGGAGCAGGAGGATCTTCGGCAGCGTCAGCTGCGGCGCATAGAAGTATGGCATCAAGGTGAGGGGGACGAAGGGCCCGATGGCCGTTGCCCAATGCCGGGCCAGGGCGACATCACCCTGCCGCGCCGCCAGCTCCGCCTGGAACGCTTGCGCCAGTGGAACGAGCCCGGTGCTGCGGGTCTCTCTTAGGTACTCGAAAGCTAGATCGAGCTTCTGACGGGCCTGGTCCGGCTGACCACGCGCCTGGCAGATCGAGGCGTAGATCAACGCGCTTTGCAAGGAGGTCACCGGCCGGCTCAAGTAGCGCATATCCTCGACGGCGCGCGCGTGCGCCTCAGCGATCGCCAGGTCGTTGAGCGCGTAGGCAACGCTGGCAAGGAGGTAGTGGCCCCACCCCAGCGATTCGGGGCGACGCTGCATCTCGCCAACAGCCCGCATCTGCTCTGCAGCCTGCGGTATCGCCGGCAAGTCCCCGGCGATCCACATGACAAAGCATCGCCAGCCGGCCAGGCGCGTGCGTACAGGGCCCCCCTGGGCCATATCCTCCAGCTGGCCTTCCGCCAGCGCGGCGTAGGCGCGGCTGAGCCGACCGGCAGTCTGGTGCGCGAGAGCCAAGCGCAGCCACGCGACCTCGCGTACGAAATGCCACGAGCGCGGCATGGCCGCGAGCGCCCGTTGGGCAAGAGTGACCGCGTGTTCGGGATCAGCGGCGCTCTCAGTGGCCTCTACGGCGCGAAAGGTGTCAATCTCACCGGCGAGCTGCGCCGCACGCACCGGCTCATCCACCATCTGTGCCACCAGCTCCGCCGCGCGCTCGACCGTCTCCTTGACTTGCTGCCGAGGAGCACGGCCAAGCTCGATGAGCGCGGCTTGCGTCAGGAGCAGATCCAGATGGGTCGCGACAGTCTCGGCGGAGAACATGCCTAGAAGGCGTTCGAGGCGCTGCCAATCTTCGGCGTCCATCAGAGCATGACGGTGCTCCGCCATCACGCGCACGGCCGCCGCCGTATCCTGGCCCGCTAGCGCGTGCCGTAACGCCTCCTCAAGGTAGCCATGCCGGGCGAACCACCCGCTGGCCCGACTATGCAGCGCCGCGATCTCCTCCGCATCGGATCGCCGCATCAACTGCTCGAGCAAGAACTCCTGGAACAGGTGATGGTAGCGGTACCACTGGCCCTGGGCATCCAGGGCCACCGTGAATAATTCGTTCGCCTCCAGCCATTCCAGACACGCCTGCACATCCAACTCGGCGCTAGCCGGGCCGATCACCGCCTCGCACAGCGGCGCCGACATCTGGTCGAGGATGGGCGTCTTCAACAGGAAGCTCTTGATGGCAGGCGGTACGCTTGCCAACACCTCGCTTATCAGATAGTCGACCACGAAATGCCTCTCGGCGTGCAATCCGACGACGTGGCTATCTGCATCCCCTCCGTAGCGCAGTGTCAGTGTCGCCAGGCGCAGCCCGGCCGCCCACCCCTCGGTTCTCTCCGCCAGTACCGCCACCGCCTCCGCGGCCAGCGGCGCCCCCAACGTCCGCTCCACGAACGCGGCCACCTCCGACGCCGAGAACCGCAGATCAGAGGCGCGCACCTCGGCGACCTGGTTGCGCGCGCGGAGTAACCCGAGGTGGATCGGTGGGTCACGTCGGGTGAGGATGACCAGGCGCATATGCTGCGGTGGGTGCTGCAACAACGTGCTGAGCAAGTCGTGGATCGCCTGGTCGTGGATGGCGTGGAAGTCGTCGAGCACGAGGATGAAGTCGCGGTCGAGGCCGTCCATCTCATTGATCAGGCTGGCGGCCATGACATCAACGGGCGGGAGGTTGACGCCGACCAGCGACGCGCGGGTCTCGGCCATAGAATCCGGGAAGATGGATCGGATGGCACTGACGAAGTAAGCCAGGAAGACGGCGAGGGTGTTGTCGCCGGGGTCGAGGGAGAGCCAGGCGTAGGGCAGGTCGGAAGTCTCCAGCCAGGCGCTGACGAGGGTGGACTTGCCGAAGCCGGCGGGCGCGGCGACCAGAATGAGCGAGCGATCCAGGCTTTCGTCGAGGAGGGCTTTGAGCTGCGGCCGCTGAACCAGGTCGGCCGTGACGCGCGGACGATGGAGCTTCGTCCGCTGCAAGATCTGGCTGCCAACGCGAGTAACCATTGAGCCTCGATACGGTGACACAACTTGTGAGGGTAGCGGGCAACGTGGCTGGCGCGTGAGCAGAATATGCCTGCCAGCGTATTGTAGCAGCCTTGAAGCAATGAAGCAACTTGACTAAGAAAGGGACGCTTGACTACCATGCGCTCGCTGCGGAGCATCGTACCCCATCAGGATGTCGTGCCATCACATGGAACCCGTCTACATCCTTTGGGATTATGTCCCCGCGCTCTACCTGGAGTACACTCCTGATAGGCGCCATGACAAGTGGAGTCCTGGCAAACCCTGTGGAGGTGATGCATGAGCGATCTGATTGTCATCGTGTTTGATGATCTCGAGGAGGCGCGGCAGGCACGTGATGCGGTGCGGGCAGTCCAGAAGGAGAAGAAGCTGAGTCTCGATGATGCCGCCGTCGTCGTCAAGGATGCGAGTGGCAAAGTGCACGTGGACGGCGAGGTGGATCGAGGGGTGAAGTTTGGCCTGGGCGTGGGTACAGCGATAGGCCTGGCCCTCATGGTCGTGTTCCCGCCCTCCGCCCTCGTCATCGGTGCGGTGACCGGCGGTGTCGTCGGGAGGCTAGCGGGCGATCACGTCGACAAGGAGTTCGTCAAGGAGGTCAGCGACTCGCTCAAGCCAGGCTCGTCGGCACTATTCTTGATCATCCGCGACGATTCCCCCGCGGCGCTGCGTGATGCCCTGGAGCCGTTCAAGGGCGAGATTTACCAGACGAACCTATCACCCGAAGTCGAGGAGAAGCTGGCCAAAGAACTCGCTTCCTAGTGCATAATCAGACGATGTGTTCGGCATATCTGTAGGGGCGATCCCTCGTGGTCGCTCAGGGTAGCCACGAGGGCTACCCCTACCCCATATTCGAACACGAACTCGGTACGACTTGATGAGATGATACGATACGCTCAGATCTCTGCGGTACGTTGCCAACGAGGAGTAGCGCACTCTAGTGTTACGGAGAAAGCGTGAAACGTCTCAGGGTCCGCGTCGTTCAATCGGCCATCGTCTTCGTAGTCGAAGCGATCACGATCATCATTCTGGCCTATTTCGCACCCAACATCCAGGTCGACAGCTTCTGGTCGGCGCTCGTGTTTGCCGTCATTCTGTCGGCCGTCTCGTCGCTTGGCTGGTGGTTGTTCATCCAGTTCTTCGGGCGGCTGCCCGCCGTCCTCTACCCGCTGATTATGTTTATCGTAGCACCCTTGCTGGTCAAGGTATTCGGGGACCTGATACCGGGTATCCACATCTACAATATGTGGGGCGCGCTCATGCTGATTCTCGGTCTGACGATCGTGAACGTCATCCTGGGCGGCCTGCTCAGCCTCGATGAAGAGAACACCTTCGACCGCAACGTGACACTGAAGATGGTGCAGAAGTACGGCAAGCCCGAGAAGACAGACGTGCCCGGCTTCCTCTTCCTCGAGATAGATGGGCTTGGCCACGCTATCTTTCAGCAGGCCCTTAGAGAAGGCCGCATGCCGACCCTGAAAGCCTGGCTCGACAGCGGCTCCCACAAGCTCATCGGCTGGGAGACCGACTTCAGCGCCCAGACCGGGGCGATGCAGAGCGGTATCCTGCTAGGCAACAACGACAACATCCCGGCCTACCGCTGGTGGGATCGTGCCCAGCAGCGCATCGTCATGACCGGCAAGCCCAAGGACGCTAAGGCGCTCGAGGCTCAGCTTTCACACGGGAATGGAGTTGCTTCCGACGGCGGCTCGTCGCGCGGCAATATGTTCTCTGGTGATGCGAGCGAGAGCATTCTCACCTTCAGCACGGTAGTGGATCGAAGTCGCGACCGCGGCCCTGGCTTCTACGCCTTCCTCTTCACGCCATTTGTCGTATTTCGCATCCTGACTCGCTACTTCACCGAAGTCATCAAGGAGTGGTATCAGCAGGTCCGTCAGCGTATGCAGAAAGACCCATACCGCGTCAGCGCGCGTAACATCCCATATGCTTTCTTCCGCGGGCTGATGGGGCCGTACATCCAGGAGTTCGTCACCTACGCGGTGATAACCGACGTGATGCGCGGGTTACCTTCCATTTACGCGCTATACGCTGGCTACGACGACCTGGCGCACTTTGCCGGCATGCTGACCGACGACGCTCTCGACGCCCTGCATGAAACGGACCGGATGTTCGCGCGGTTGCAGCGGGCACTCACGTATGCCCCACGCCCGTACCACGTCATCGTTCTCTCGGACCACGGGCAGAGCCGCGGCCTGACGTTTAAGAACGCCCACGGCGTATCGCTGGAGGACCTGGTCAAAGGCCTCATCAAGCAGGATGAAGCCATTCTCTCGCTGAGCGACACGAACGAGGCGTGGGACAACATCAGCGCCTTCGTCAACGAGTCGGCCAACGGCGACACGCGGACGGCCGGCGTCGTTAGGAGGGCGTTGAAGTCCAAGACGGAAGAGGGCGGTCTCATCGAGGTTGGCCCGGACCGCGACCCGGTGAAGGTTGCGGAGCACGAGGCACAGGCGAAGGCGGCCAGAGTCGTGGTGATCGGCTCGGGCTGCACGGGACTGATCAACTTCAAAGACGCGACAGAGCGCATGAGTTACGAGCTGGTCCAGGATGCCTATCCGGAGCTGATTCTCGGGTTGTCGAAGCATCCTGGGATTGGCTGGGTGCTGGTAAAGTCCCAGACGAACGGCTCAATGGTGATCGGCAAGGCCGGCATCAATTACCTCGATGTTGGTACGGTGGAAGGGGCCGATCCGCTGGCGGTGTATGGGCCGGGCGCAGCGGCCAAGGTGAAGCGCGAGAGCAGCTTCCCTAACTGTCCTGACATCCTCGTGAACACAACATACGACCCGACCACACAGGAGCTATGCGGCTTCGAGAACCAGGCGAGCCACCACGGCGGTTTGGGCGGCCCACAGAACCACCCGTTCATTTTCTATCCGGCCGAACTGCCGTACGATGGGACGCCGGTCATTGGGGCCATGAACGTCCACCGGCTGATCCGCAGCTGGCGCGAGCAGGTTCAGGGGCTACCGGACACGCTCTCCTTGCCTCTCACGACCGTGGCCGAGCCAAGCGCATGAGGCCCATCTAGCTCGGCGCCCCCATGATCATGCGAGCGCCGAGCGGGCCATTCAACATAACATCAATCTTGATCTACCGAGAGGAGCTACTCACCATGGCCATGCTGTTCGTTGCCGACTACAATCTCATCCGTGACTCTGCGTTCACCATCTCGACCAGCGGGGACACCGCCCAGCAGCTAGAGTTCAAACTAGACTTCGGCGTTGGTTCCACGCAACCCTCAATTGTCGCCTTCGTGCTTAGTGCTCAAAGTGGAAACCTCGGTCCGACGTTGAGTATCAAGGTCAACGGGACCGAGCAGCGCAGCCTGAAGCTGCCGGACGGCGCGTTCGTCACTGGGTTGCAGACAGTGATTGGGCCGCGGCATCTGCAACACGGCGTTAATACCATCGAGTTCTCGATTGCGGGGGGAACGGGAACGCTCGAAGTCTCCGACGTGGTCTTGCACTACCAGCGCGAGATGTAGCACCACCGGTGTCACGGCCCGCCCATCTATGTTGCGGCCCGGGCGACGGGCTTACTGGTACACCGCATGCCACGGCAGGTCGTTGGGCATGAAGCGCTACCGTCGTCACTGACGCCACTGGGAATAAGCTTTGCGGTATGTACTGCAAAGCTTATCCATCTGCGCCCAAAGCGCATCGGCATTCATCGACGGGTGCTTAACGGTATTCCATCCTGTGCCTATCAGATTTGGTCAATCAAACCGTCTGCATTCCTCACGACTTTAGCTCCCGAGACACGAAGGAGTCTTACGTACTCGAACATGATCTGCTTATGTTATTGTGCCAACAGAGCGTTATAGCTGTGAAAACAACGCGTTAAGCCCGTTCGTCGTCACGGCTCGGTTGCCTCTACCGTCTAGCGCACGTCCGACCAGAGCATAACCGCCAGAGTGGGCTCCAAGACCCTCGCCCGCCAAACAGCGCAGGGCCTTTCGAGAACGCTAAGCTGCTCTAAAGGACGGTCTTGAGAGCAGCTGTGAGCTTTTCGACGTCCTGCTGCGAGTTGTACGCCTGGATTGAGATACGGACCTACTCCTTCCCATTCCAGTGCATCTGCGGAATCTCGATGCGATACTCGTCCCACAACCGCGTGCCTAGCTTGTCGAGCGTCCCGATTGGCAGCGGCAGAACGCACATCTGCCCAAACCATTCCTCCGGACAGATGTGTTCCATGCCTGTCAATTCGGCCACACGCTCCCGCGCCCACGCCGCCAACCGATGGCACGGACGTCCTTCTTCGCGCAGTTGAAGCGCCACGTCCGATTCGACGCTCCATACTCATGGTTCGTCGCCAACACCTCGTCGCCCGGCTCTAGGTCCAGTGAGCGCCCACGATGTTGACCGCGAAGGTGATGTTGGGGACGTACACCAGGTCATCGGGGCTGGTGTGCAGGTACTCGGCCAGCGGCACACGGGCTTCCGCCAAAAGATCGCGGATGCGCCGGCCCAGGAACTCGACCGGCTGCCCCTCCAGCTCGCGCTGCCCGGCCTGGTAACGATCGAACACCGGCCGCGGCGTCGCGCCGAAGCTCCCGTGATTGAGAAACGTCACCTCCGGCCGCAAAAGGAACTGATCGCAGGCCCCCGGCCAGGGCAACCTGAACATCATCGCCGCCACTTCTTTCTCGCTCTGTGCCATCTTGTCTCCTGAGACCACTTTTGTCTATGCAAATTCGGCGCAAGAGAACTCTCTTTGCACCTGCTATACGCCACGCGATTATATCCGTCTAGGACCCTAAGCTAGTGTGTGCATACTGTTTAGGTAACTATTGGCAGCGGTTTGCGTATTGACAACGAAGAGGTGCGCACTTATAATCATGGGCCTCTTGTTCCGCGCCGTTTCTTCTTACCCTAGTAGAACCGCAAAGAATCGCCGTCCGCTCGTTTCCCCAATGCTAGGGGACGCGATGTGATCCTGTTCGCATTTCAACGCTCTATCGCAACCATCTCCAGGAGCGTGGTGAGCCTGTGTTGCCACACCTCACAATTGCACGGACGCTCATTGACAATGCACCATGACAACCCTGCAAGGCGATGCCGTCCACCAATCCCTGGCTACTTTTCGACAGCCTGATCCATCTCAACCGAAAACGTTCGGATCCAGCATCCGCCCCTGAGTGACCCAGGAGAGACTCCCATGAACGCCGCGCGTGGGTCTAGCCCAATTGAGGGTCAACGAATCGAATGCCGTCGTTCGATTCTTGTTGGCGTCTCTGTTCTCATCGGGATCGTAATGGCTTTGGCTGCGGTCGGGACCGTGGCTACCCCGGCACTTCCAGCCTACGCGCTCATCGTGGCGCCGTCGCCCCAGCGGCAGATGAACGACTCCTGGCATAAGGCGACGACGGTTGGCGAGTACCACTACCGCACCTCCCTTGTGCAGACAATGTCGCCCCTGCCCAAGCTCGAAAATGTTGGCTTGAGCAACAGCCAGGAGCGCATTTACATCGAGGGCGAGACGTCACTTCCCGCCCGGACCATGTATATGAAACTCTGGTCCGGCAATGGGAACGTACCTGCGGGATCAGACGCGATCGAGATCAAGGTCGCGGACGGTAAGGCCCAGGGGCGAGTCGGCGAAGGCGATTGGAAACCGGTCGACGACGTGAGCGACATCTTCGCGCCCAATGGCGATGTCCTCACGTACCTGGCCGCCGCGACAAACGTGGCACAGGTCGGACAGGAAACGCGCGCCGGCACGAGCTTCACCCGCCTCACCTTTGACATCGACGGTCGAGCGTTTGCCGAGCACATGCGTGAGCATCTGGAGGCCGAGCTACAGGCCAAAGGCAAGCTGCCTATCGGCCTCAGCCTGGACGTGGTGCGACAGTACGTCGACATGACGGGCCAGGGTGAGCTCTGGGTTGGCGACAACGGGCTTCCCCTCCGCCAGATCGTGCATCTCAAGTTTCCATCCGACGGTGCGCAGACGCCCGAAGCCGAGATTACGACCGATTTTTCAGGTTGGTCCGATGGAGCCACGCCTCCGGCGGCCTCGCTGGAAGCAGTGGCCGGCGCGCGCCTGCCCGGGTTCCTCGCACAGGCCGGGCGACTCGGCATGCTGGTGGGAGCGATGGCGGCTCTGGTCGCCCTCATCGTCATTCGCCGCCGGTCGCGGCACGTCTACCGGATCCTTGTCGTGGCCGTCATCGGTTCGATGACCCTCGTGCCGTTTCTGCAAGCCCAGCAGGTCTATGCTTTCACGCAGGATCAACAGGCACAGCGCGCGAATGTCGACGCGCAGCGGGAAACTCAGCGGAAAACGGCTGAGGCGAAGGCGAGTGCGAGCCAGACGGCGTTTGACCCTCACGTTGATCCAGTCCAACAGGCCGCGCGCGAGCGGGCCGTCGAGACGGCCACCGGCAAGTTGCGTACGGCGGCCTACAATGAGCCGGTCGGAATGGGGCCGGGGGAGAGTGCGGCGCAAGAATCCGTGGGAACAGGCGGGCCGGATTCAGACGGCGACGGCTTGGCCGATGCGTACGAAACCAATGTGTCCCACACCAATCCCCAGCGAGCCGACAGCGACGGTGACGGGCTGAGCGACGGATTAGAGGTGCTCGAGCTCGGCACGAACCCCAGCCTGGCCGCCACGGCCGGCGATGGCATCACCGATAGCTTGAAAGTGCGGGGCTTTACATATAACGGCCAGCAGTGGTATCTAAACCCTCTGGACAAAGACACGAACCACGACGGACGGCCGGACTCCTTGGAGTGCTCTGTCGTCAATGGCGTACTAAACTGCCCCGACACCGACGGTGATGGCACGCCTGACGTGTGGGACCAGGACGACGACAACGACGGCGTGCCCGATGCCGTTGACACGGGGCCAACGACGGTCATCGGCGGCGGCAGAAACACCGATGGCACTGTGAAAGGGCTGGCGAATGGCACATTCGACCTAAGCCTGCAGAACCAGTCGCCCAACTGGCCGACGCTTGTCGAATTCCAGCTTCGCCCCGTCAACCCGCAGCACCTATGGTACACGCTCAACGTGCTCGACTGGCCCTCGGATGACCGTGACGGTCAGATTCAGCGGGTGTTCGACACGAAATTCGGTTCGAGCGGCAAAGACGCCAACGGCGACATACGTCTGATCCCGATGCTAGAGATCGAGATTCCGTTCAGCGGTAACGGCTACGGCAACCTCCCTGTGAAGTCGAGCTTCAGCGGCTCTGTCAACGGCAGCACCCCGCTCGCGGATTGGCTCGACACAAGCAAGCTCGACCCGTTCGGCATCACGGTCAGGAAGAAGGACAACAACGGGACGCTGCTAGCATATGTCCCGGTGAGTCTCGTGCGCGACCGGATCGGCAGCAAGCCGGTCGCTTTCTCGGCCACGATGTTCTACCTGCCCACGACGTCCAGCTTTGGCCCGGCCCAGCACGTACGCCTCGCATGGATGGTGCAAGCGATCACCGACGTGTGCGACACGACCGCCATGCCGTCCACCAGCAGCTATGACGCCTGGTGCGCCGGCACGACGCACTGGGTGACCAACCCGCCGCTCATCGTCCATTCTTACTATGACGACTGGTATCTCACAGGGCTAACGGTGCGCGAAGACCACGGCCTGAAAGTGGACGTGGCCTTTGAGGACCCGGCCTACGCGCGCGCCCAGAGCGGATTCTCCTCGACCACGTACTACGAGTCGAATCTGTGGTTCCTTGCCACTCAGCTCGACAGCAGCTTCCTGGCTGCACGGACGGGCGCGGCTGGCACGCGCGACATGACCGCCGATACGATTCGGCAGCGGTTCGACAAGGGCAACAACCGCGACATTCCGGACGGCGACCCGCGGCTGCTGGGCTTGCCACGCGACGCGTTCAGGGTGCAGCAATTCTCGTTCGAGCACGAAGCGCTCGCGGGCGCGATGTCCATGACGTACGTGCCTCAGCTTCTCGCCCAATACTTCACGCCGCATGCCGACGTCATCACCGCCCCGACACTTCTCTTCGCGCGCGAGGAGACATTCCGCAGCCTGACTGTGGACACTCAGGGGCTGCTCAACGCCGCGCAGCGGGTGGTGGATATGGCGCCGGCCAACGTCCCCATTGAGACGATAGCTTCTATGAGCTGGGCGCCCTACCAGTACAAAGGCGCGGGCGTGTGGGACTCGTTCCCGACCGGCGACTACGCCGAGCGGCTGCAAGCGCGCCTCGTGCCGCTGTTCCAGGCTGACCCGCAGCTGAATACGGAAAAGGCGGTCACGGACGGCGCGCTCTTTGTCGCCGCGTCCTTCTACCTGGGCCTTGTCGTGGGCGCCAATCGCGTCGTCTCGGTGAATGACCTGTCGCTCACTCAATCGAACGCGAAGAGCGACACCGACCTGACCAACGCGCTCAGGCCGGCCGTCGGCGTGGGAAGCGGTGCCTCGGCGGTCGTCAAGGAGCTGGCCAACTCGACGCATGGGACTGGCGCGCTCATCTTCGGGGCGCAGGCCGCCGACGAGTACATAGAGTTCCTCCGCCAGCTTGGCGTACAGCAGAGTCGCCTGGGTGGCACAACGGGCAAGATCTATCGCTTCTTCACAGGGCAGCAGTGGGGCGCGGTGGGGACGGTACTCGTGGTCACTGGGCTGGTGATCGTGGGGTTGTCATATGCGGGGGTGGTTCCGCTCATGCTCGCCCGCAGCTAGGTGCCAGTATCCCTGCGCGCCGGACTGCTGAATTGTCAGGAATGACCGCTAGAAATATACATGATTGCTGAAGGGATAGGGGATTCAGTTGTACTTAACGTTTTTGCCGCCGTATCTCCTCGGCTCTCTTTTTCACGATCTTTTCGAGTTCCTCAAACACCTTGAAGTCGCCCTGTAATATGTCGTCAGCATAGAGGTGAAGCAACGCGGCATATTGCTGTAGAACTTCTTTCAACTTACTCAAGCTGGGTTTTGCCATCTCCTTAGGGTCTTGCTCAACACGAAGAGATGGTGCTCGTACTTCAAGAAGAGTATCGAGATAGAACATATTCAACTGCGTGTCAGGATAAATAAACACTGGATAGTCAGGGATTTTTCCATCAACAAGACGATACAGACGAATAAAAACTCCGCCCTCCCTTGGCTCAAAGCTTATCATAACTGCCGTTGCCATATTCCTATAGGTAATATAGCTTCCAAAGACGTCGCCTTTTGCCTCTGTTACCCTGAAACCGTATTCTTCCTCTAAAAACTGGAATAGTGTACGACACAACTCTTGGAACTCATCATACATAGGTGAGACAGTTTTCCTACTCATGGCCGCCCAATGGTATACGCAGAGAATAATTTTGTGTCACACGGGTCTCCATCTCGTAGAATATACTTCTGTTACTGCGGTTCGCGTCAATGCCGATATCATAGATTGTATATCCTTTTCGCATCTTGTCACGTATCCACCGTTCATTTCGTTCGAGTGCTTTAGTTTCGCCGATCTTCTCGACTGGATCGCGAGGCTGGTAAGTCTTCGCACCTACTTCTTTTGCCGCCGCTTCAACACGAGTCATGGTTTCACCTATAACTATCGCCTTTTCGCCACCGATATTCTCGAAGCCTCCCCCATGCGCCATGCCGAACGCAAACCCAACAGCCAACCCCATCGTTAAGTCGTTCAACACCGAGCTCGCTGTGACTGTCGCTCCCGCGTCAACCTTCCGCTGTTGCTCCCACTCCCACTGCATGAGCTTGATCTGCGATTGTCGCCCCAGGTTACCCTCAAGGTATGGGTCTTTCGCAGAATCATAGTCCGGATGGGCTGTTGTATAGATGCCAACCCACTTCGCTTGCTCATAGACATTGTATGCGGTGTCGTCCGTCAGGACTTCCTCAGGACTACGGTAATCCTCACCACTCCGATCATCTAGGGCAGCAGCATGTCCACTTGGGTCGATATACTTGGCCGGGTTATTGAGAGAATACGCATACCGGTTGAGCGGTTGGCTGCCTCTGCCCGGCGTGACACTGTCGGGTTGGATGAAGCACGCGAGGAGCGGGTCGTAGAAGCGGCCGGCGCTCTTGCCGTCGCTGTAGTGGTACAAACCGCTGAGGCTGTTGTACTGCTGGCCGGTGTACAGTTGGTCCGTCGTCAGCGGCATCTCGCCACGCCGCCGCTCCCCGAACGCGCTGTAGCGCTCCCTTGCGACGACATACTTCGGTTGTCACTTCGACCGCTTCACGGACTTCAGGTAATCAATACCTTTACTAAACGAATTGAACGGGCCTTCCATTGGCTCAAAGCGGAAGTTGGTGAACTGATGCTCGCGTGCAATGTCAATTATCAACTGCGTGCAGAAGTTGACACGTGGATACAAGTCTTCATCTCGAAACAGCGTGCAACCGTTCCATGAACCCGGCACCATGCGAAAACCTGCTGGCACCGATGGCTTTGTCACCAGGTATTGGCACCTAGGATCATACTGCACAATCGTCAACCCACTTGCCTCTAGGTCGATACGACAGCGTCCATCTATTTCTACTCGATGGTATTGAGGGGGGCGTACATCTCGAAGTCGAGGCGCTCTGACTGCAGCGACCCCGACCGGATATGTGTGCAAACACGTGACTCCTGCTTCACACCATGCCCGAACTACAGCGTCAGATAGGATCAAGAACGGATAAACTCCACAGCCTAGTACATCTGGATACTTGCTGCCTCCTTCGACGACAACATCGAACGCCCCGCTAGGGTAATTTACGACGACCCCGTACTTGGGGCATTCTACGTGTATCGGTTCAGATTTAGGGAGAATGCTAGCGGCCCAGGTAAAGCCGCGAGTGTGGGCAGAGTTGTGTCCGAACTCAAAGGCCCTATCGTAGTCGTTCATTGATCCGGGAACCTCCCACTATTCAATAACTGGTCAAGAAAGCCGACTACCTGCTCGCGTGTCGCCTCGGGATTTCGAGCTATGTACGCATCCCATTCACGTTCGTATGCCGAGGTCCAGACCTGATGAGAGCCAGGAGGCGTACCGTCTACCCAACGTCCCCATCGAGCATCGTTCACGTTAATGCCGCGCCCTTTTCCTGCAAACCACTCACGGTACTTGAAAGGCAGATTGTGGTGAGCTTGTGGATTACTCATGCCTGTTGGTGGTGTGATACCAGCACGTTCCATGTTCCTTCTGAGTTGACTACGTGTTCCAGGTCCAGGCGGCTCTATAGCCGAGGTGGACGAACCAGTTCCTCCATTGTTTGTCTTCGCCATCCAGATGCCGATATGGCTGCCGGCCGCTGTGGCCACGCTACCCGCATGCACGACCATGCCTGCTCCGACCGCTACCCCTGCTGCTCCTGCCACGCCGCCGACCACGGTCTCGCTTCCGGCCACCGCCAGCACCCCGCCACCGGCGATTAGCCCGGCTCCGCCGCTTCCCTCTGCTACCGCTTGCCCCACACTCACCACGTCGCCCACCACACGCCCCGCCGTCATCGCATCCGACTCGCCCTCACAAGGCGCAAGCTGAGCCTGGCTCGCTGGCAGGAACGCCGCGTTATTGTAGCCCACCTGCGACACAAAGCCCTGAGCGAACTCGTTAGCGCCGTTGATGACATCCCACGGGTCGTGGCCGTCGGGATCCTTGTAGCGCAAAGGGTTGTTGTAGTTCGGCGCGTAGCGGTTGAGGCCCTGGCTGGCCAGGTGTGGCAGAAGCGGGTCCGGTTGAACAAAGCGACCCAGGAGCGGGTCGTAGAACCTTCCAGGAGACTTGCTGTCGCTGTAGTGATACAATCCACTCAGCGAATTATACTGCTGACCCGTGTACAGTCGGTCGGTGAGGGCGAGGTTGTCCGATCGCCGCCGCTCCCCAAACGCGCTGTACCGCTCCCGCCCCACCACCGCCCCGCTCACATCCGTCAGCGTGCTCGTCGAGCCGAGGTGGTTGCTCTGTACGTACGTCAGCGTCGCTCCCGTCCGCGTCGCCAAGAGCTTCCCTTCGGCGTAGTACCGCTTCGTCACGCTCGGCGTCGGCCCCCGGTCGTCCTCGTAGTGCGCCCCCGCCACCCGCACATCCGCTGCCTTCAGGCTCGACCGCCCCTCCTGGTAAGTGTCCAGGGACGTCACCGTGCTCCCGCTGCCCCAGGCGTGGAACCGCCACGTCTGCTGCCCCGTCGGCATCTCCCAGCGCATCTCGTAGCGCACGCTCGGCGCGCTCTCCGCCCACACCGTCGCCCGGAACCCTGCCGCGTCGTCCACCGCCAGTTCCAGCACGTACCACGTGTTCGCCGCGACCGTCGGCATCAGCACCGTCCGCTGCACCTCGGCCGAGTTGCGGAAGAGGTGCAGGAGGAGCTGGCCGTCCTTCTGCCACACCCCGAAGCGGTGGTACGTCCCGCTGTTCCAGTCGCCGGTCTCCAGTCCGAAGCTGGCGTTGGAGGTGGTCGTGCCGACGCCGAAGGTCATGCTCACGACCTGGCCGCTGCTGACGGCGTTGCTGCGGTAGACCTGGGCGTTGGGCTGCAGCGTCAGGGCGAAACGATGCAGCCCGCTATGGCATTGATTAGGATTGCTCTTGATCTGATGAAGTCGCTCGATATTTGGCCAGAGCAATCCCAAACGCCCATTGAAGGCTATCAGGACAAATAACTTCGCCCGTATCCATATTAACTAAGCGAATCTCATTTGGCCAGTCAGGTGGTTGCATACTGCCATCAATCAGGGCAAATAGGACTCCGAGAATCTCCTCTTGTACTTGGCGTAGAGATGCTTCGAGAGCTAAAAAGTCCGACTCGGTTCGCAGAGCATTTCGGAGGCCCAATACATGCCTTCCTAAATGTTCCTCAACAGGCGTTTTGGGACCGTAGTGGGCCAAGTCAGCCTTACCTTTAGCATAAGTCGAGATCGTACTGGTTAAGATGGACATGAGCGCTTGGCAGAGAGTAGGCATAGACATTGTATTATCACTCACGGTGTACCTCCACCTTGAATAGAATCGTTGACCTCACTCAACAGTGTATTCCAATCCACGCGCCCTGGTAATCCTTGACCTTCACGATAGAACGCTGTTCCAAGGTGCTGGTCTGCTCGATCGCCAGACGGAGTCGTGGGCCCTCAGGCTGAGCCCACTCGAAGAGGTCAAGGACGTGCTCCGCGCACGCTGCCGCCCAGAGGGCGAGGAGATGGTGACGCGAATCGGTGAGGGTGCCACCGCGGAGGGTCGTCACGAAACCGAGGTCGCGGTCTTTGGGTAGGAGCACACCCAGCCCCCTTCTGCGCCTCTGCCCAACTCGTCATTCAACGACATCCGCTCGTTCAGGAGAGTAGGAGACGACGCTTGTCTCTCACTCTGAGTCGGCGGCGTGGTTCGCGGTCATCTGGCACGTCATAGATAGTTTGTGCTTCAAGCCTGGAGCGGTCAGGCGGAGCGTAGCACTGCGGCAGACCGTTGCCGCAACACCACTTCAGCCTCGGTTACAATCCCTTGGACAATGACACCGGCCGGTTCCAGCGAGCGAATCAGCCCGACTACCACACCCGCGCTGATGTCCACCACGTCTGTATCGTGTGCTTCGGCCCCGATCTCTAGCTCACGCTGTAGCTCAGCTCGGTGTTCATTGATCGCTGTCGTGCGACCATCCCACGTAGTGTTGAACCGATTACGCAGGACACGGTCGGCAATATCTGTGGGGAAGGCGACGCCCCGAACTTGGTCGTAGACTGAGGTACGGATGGTGTCGTCGGTGTTGGCGGCCAGGATGGCTTGCCGCTCCCACGCGCCACCACCCCATTCCTCGCTGGCAACAAAGCGCGTCCCCAATGAGACGCCGACGGCTCCGAGCATCAATATCGCTGCCAGTCCCCGTCCATCAGCAATTCCCCCCGCCGCCACCACCGGGATGTCGCCCACGCTATCCACCACCGACGGCACGAGGGCCAGCGTGCCAGCCATTCCTGTGTGGCCCCCCGCTTCCGTTCCCTGAGCAATGATGGCATCCACGCCCGCTTTGGCCGCACGCTGCGCCTGTGCCAAGCTCTGCACTTGCGCAAAGACCCGGATCCCGCGTGCCTTAGCGGCTGCCACATAGGGTGTGGGATCGGCAAAGGAGTGGTTAATCGCCACTACCTGTTCGTCAAGGGCAACCTGGACGAGGTCATCAACATTGGGGAATGACGAGATGAAGCCGACGCCAAAAGGTCGGGCAGTCTTCGCCCGAGCGGCCCCGATCTGTGCACGCAGCCAATCTGGCCCGCCACGGCTTGTGCCACCAATCATACCAAAGCCGCCCGCGTTTGAGACGGCAGCGGCCAAGACGGCGGTTGCTGTCCCACTCATGGGCGCATTCAAAATAGGATGCTGGATACCAAGGAGGTCGCATAACTGAGTGTGTATCATTGCAAATTTCCCTATGCGATCGCAAGCGCCTGATACAGATAGAAGCTACAATACTGGGCCATGTCGATGCTCATGGAGACTCGGCCTCACGCTTGTTTGACAGTCAGGTCCTTGTCTTCCATTTCCCAGGCGTGGTCCATGGTGTGAAAGGCGGTGTGCCGAATCAGGAACCGGAGCGGCCATTTCGCCATCTTGCCGGCCAACTTACCCTGCGAATGGTAGTCCCGTATTGCGTGGCAATACGCGTCGCGATGCACTTTCAGCCCCTCGCCAGTCAGCATCGCACCGTCAGGGGTGAGCACACCTATCATCTTCCCCCAGTTCTGCTCCGTGTAAAGCGTATGACGGACGATAGTGTCCCGATCGCGCCCTCCTCCCCGCGAACCCTTCTGCATCTCAGCCGACACCCGCCCGCGCATTTCGTCGAAAAACGCCCAGCACGCCTGCAGCAAGGTCAGTTCACGTTCCAATTCGTCGCCCAACATATCTTGCTTGTCGAGGCTCGAAAACGCGAACGAGATGCCCCAGAAGTCAGTTGAGCCGGTTCCTGGATACTGCTCGACCACGTCGAAGTCCTTGATGGTGTCAAACTCCGCGTCCATTCCAGCTAGCTTTGCCACGTGTGAATATCGCGGTACATAGGAACGTAGCCGTTCGATGGCCCCCTCCCCAGTCTTCGCTCCGCGTTCGAGCCCGGGCCAATCAGGTGCCACCGCCACCACCTTCTTGCCCTTGGGTCCGATTTCCAGCGTCACCCGAGTATGTTCAGCCATGTTTCCTCCGATCACAGGAGTTCCTGCCAGTGCGCCTTTGAGAGGGAGTGGGGTGGCTGCGATCCTCTCCCATCAAGTCGCCGCGAATTATAGGCGTGCTATTACGGCAGGGGCAACACAGCAGAGCGTCGACGGTGCGAGAACTGCATTCATGGCGACGTATGTTCCAGGTGTTCCCCAAGCATCGCCACCAGCACGCTGTTGGGGCTGGAGCCAGCACTTAGCCGCTCGCCCCTGGCAGCCAATCGGCGCAGGTGCGGCAGGAGGGGAATGAGGAGGCGCGAGGTTGGCTAACTCAACGTCAGGAAGCGATACCACCCCGACGCGTCCGTCTTCAGCGTCTCGTACTTGTCGCTCAATGCTTGATGAAGACGCGCGTTCTCTATGGCAATAGCGCCCAGGTTCGCGATGGCGCTCAAGAAGTCTACTTCTTCAGCCGTGAATCGGTGGGGCTGACTGGAATAAACGCGCAAGACACCGATAACCGTGCCATGCACAGCCAGCGGTACCGCCTGAACGGAACGGATTCCCTCGCGCTCAGCAGCCTGCCGATACTGCCAGCGATTGTCGGTGGTGATGTCATAGATAGTTACCGGCCGCCCGCTCAGCACCTCGCTATCGATTGTGCTATCGCCGATGCGGACATCTCCCTTGCCCAGATAAGCCGCGCTCAGGCCTTCGGCGGCAACGAGGCGCATGACCTGGGCCTTGGTGTCGAGCAAGCGGATCAGCGCCCCCTTGTAGTTCAGCTCAGCAATCGTGTTGTGCAAGAGCCGGATCAGCACATCCTCCACTTTGAGCGTCGAGTTCACCTCCTGGACGATCTTGTACCACGCGTGGAAGAGGCTGGCCGTGGCAATGGCTCTCGCAATCAGGGTGGCCGTCACTCCGACGAAGGCACGTTCGTCCGGTCCAAAGTCGTGCGGCTCGGAGGTGTAGATACGCAGCACGCCCACGGCGCGCCCCTGGCGCATCAGGGGCGCTGCCAGGATACTCCGAATCCCCTCGTTTCGCGCTGCGTTAGAGTATTGGAACTCCGGCGCATCTGTCACGTCGCGGAGGCCGACGACGGTTCCTGCCAAAACCTCACGGTCGATCTGGCTGCGGTCCACGTTCACCGCCCCCTTGTCCAGGTACTCCTGACTGAGACCGCACGCCGCTTCGAGCAGTAAAGTCTTGCGCTCGGCATCCAGGAGTCTGACGGAGGCGCCCTTGTAGCCAAGTTTATCGACAATGACGTTCAGCGCCTTCTCCAGCACTCGCTGCGGGCCTGCCGTGGCGCGCATGGCCTCCGCAATCTCTGAAATCGCCTGAAGATAACGTTCAACTACCGGCTCTTGGCTCATGTTGACCTCGTTTGGTTCTCAACCCGCGCGCCCGGATAGCAAGCTTATCAGCATGATGACCAGGACAAGCCCCGTGATCGCCGCATACCGCCAGTCGCGTTCGAAAAGAAACACAAAGACAGAGCCTATCACCCGCATGACGGGGGTGACGATGAGCACGAGCAGCCCGAGGTTGAGGAAACCCGACGGCCGCATTCCGACCAGGCGTTGCACAACGTCGCCGACCGCGAGTGTCGTATTCGGCATCGGGCGCTGTTCGATGACTCCCAGGAGAACGCCTACCAGGAGCAGGATTGTGCTTGCGGTCAGCCCGATGATCAGGATCTTGTGAACGGCCTCATTCAGGTCGCGCCGTTCGACATCCGCCGCGAGAGGCCGAACATACGTAGCCGCGACAGGCTGTCTCGGAGGTGAGGAAGATGCAGCCGGTTCCGTCGCTTGCTCCCCTACCGGCTGTGAACGAGCCGACACTCGGACGTCGTCAGTCATCGCTCGCAGCACCCTTCATACCCACGGCGTCGCAGCGATCCCTCATTTCAGCCTCTGACCGCCTGGTAGAGCATCTGAATGGCGAAGACAATCAGCAGCACCTGAAACACGCGCTTGAGAGTTGTCCCCTGGAGTCGGCCGCCGATATGTGGTCCGAAGCGCGCGCCGAGGAGGACGCCGAGCGCGGTAGGGATGGCGATCTGCGGGTCAATGTAGCCGCGGCTGTAGTAGATCAAGGCGCTGGTAGCCGCTGTCACGCCGATCATGAAGTTGCTGGTGGCAATGGCGCTGCGGAGGGGCATGCCCATGACCAGGGACATGATGGGTACCTTGATGATGCCGCCCCCGATACCGAGCAGACCAGAGATATTGCCGGCGATCAAGCTCGCGCCCATGCCGAATGGGAGACGCCGAACCCCATAGACAACAGTCCGCCCCGTAAGAGGATCAACATAGCTGGCATCCATGAGGCCCGTCGGGCGGCTGTCGGCTTCCTCCTTGGGCAACCGACTCATACTGTAAATAACGTAGAGCAGGACAAGGCCGAATAGCGCCTGAAGAACGCGTGGGGCCAGGAACGCGGCGGTGAGACCACCGGCCAGGGCGCCGAGAGTTGTGGCAATCTCCAGCACCATCGCCAGCTTGGTATTGCTTAGGCCGTGGCCGACATAGACTGCGCCAGCGGCCGAAGACGTCGCCACGACACTGATGATGCTGGCGCCGATCGCGACCTTGATGGGAATGCCGAAGAACAGGGTGAGCACGGGAATGATCAGTACGCCGCCGCCGATGCCGAGCATGCTCCCGAGGAGACCGATGACGGCGGCTATCACGAACAACGCCAGAAGCAACACCTTGTTCTCCCTATCCGCAAGCGGAACCTAACCTTTCACAGAGAACGCACCCAGGTGTACAGCAGCAAGTTCCAGGCCGCAGCGCACATCGTCGTGCGCAAATATCTTGGTTGGCTCGATGGCTATGTTGTGAGGCGGACGAAACGGGCGACCAACCCCGTGTGTCCCTCGAACCGGCCGCGCAGCCAGTGATCAACTCCCAGGTAACGTCCCGCGCCGACGACGACGAACAGCAGGTTGAGGAGAATGAGGAAGATGTAGGTCCAGACCCACTCCTGGGGCACGCCTATGAACCCAATCATCAGGTTGAGTCCCTGGATGGCGCCGAGCAGGCCGCCCAGCCGTGTCAAGATGCCAAAGATGAGGCTGATGGCAATGGCCAGCTCCATGAAGTAGACGCCCCAGCCGACAAGCTGGATATTTGGCATCACGAAGCCGGTAAGAAACGCCTTGTAGGGCTCGATGCCGCCATAGGTTGCCTGACGTCCAATGAAGTCGCACAGCCCGGAGGTGGGATGACTGATGTCCGTCGTGAATGCAAAGTTAGCTGTGCAGCCAAACGACGGAGGCATCTTCCACAGCGTCTGGTTGAACCACATGTAGCCGATGATGATCCGGGTCAGGGTGAAGAACCACGCCGCCGATGATTGCGGCCAGAAAGATGTTCGCTCGACTTGCTTCTCAGCCGACGCAACAGGGTTCGATCTCGCAGCATCCATAGCATGTTCCTCCCTCGACTGGCGATTGGCTATTGCCACGCTGACTATTATTGGTCGGGCAGCGCCCCACACCAATTGGCGGTAGTGACCGTGGATGGACGGGCGACGCAAGCCGTCATGCTTCGCCTTCGGCTCAGCATCCCGACGACCGTCGGAGGCCCTTGGCTCCGCTCAGGAGGACACCTCGCTCATGCACGCCTTTATCACACGCCCGGCGGCGAGCCGCGCTTCCAGTCGCGAAAGCGCGCCAATAGAGTCTCTCTAGCCTCGTCGCTGATCGTATCCTCGGAGAGACGCCCCACGGTGCGGACAGTCTGCCGCATCTGTTCTAGGTAGTTGCGGCAGCCGCGACAGTTGGGCAGGTGCGCCTCGAAACGCGCTCGGTCGACGGGAGAAAGCGTCCCCTCAAAATACTCCGTCACGAGCTCCACAAGCTCCTGGCACGTCATTTCTGTATCGCTGGATTCCGTCATCTGGCTGTTTCCTTACAAGAGCACTGCCGCACCATCATTCCTGCCTCGGCAGTATGGCCGTGGAGCAGCGTGCTCTATGTAGTATTTCATAACGCGAAATCGTTACACAGTTCTTAAGCGGCGCTTACCGATGCTACAGCAAGTCGCCGAACCCCAGCAGACATCCATCACACTGATGTCTAATCCGTGCCAAGGTAGCTTGCCAGGGCTTGCCTTACCTTGGAGCGCGCGCGGTGCAGAAGCACCCGCTGGTTGCCCTCGCTGATGCCTAGAGCCTCGCACACCTCTTCCGAGGTCCACTCTTCGATGTCGCGCAGTGTCATGACCTCGCGCTGCGCCGGGGGCAGCGATTCGATGGCTCGCTCCACGTGCTCGCGCGTCATTCTCGACGCGAGAACGTCGTCAAGGTCAGCCCAGCTCCCAGGGGGAAAGGCCCAGTGGTGGGGCCACGTTGGATCGTCGGCGGGGTGGAAACGGCTCGGGTCGACGGATGGCTCATCAGCGCCGCTCTCAGGATCTTCCAGGCTTGCAAACGGGATAGTGCGACTCTCGCGCACACCGCGTGTCTTGGCGGTATTAACAAGAATCCGGAAGATCCAGGTCTTGAGAGAGGAGCGCCCCTCGAAGCGGTCGAGGCCCTGGAGCACGCCAAGCCAGGCTTCTTGCGCTACTTCCTCAGCCGTCGTCCGCTCCTGCACATAAGCGAGGGCAACCCGCACAAGCGACGCGTGATAGCGGTCGACCAGGGTGATAAAGGCCGCCTCCTCGCCGCGCCGCAAGGCCATCAGCAGGGCCAAATCCTGAGGCGAGAGCATGGCCTGACCGCGGGACTGGTCCTCAGGCTTCTGAGAAGGGCTGAGCATATTGGATGCGCCTCCGACTCGTTGTATCCAAATTATACAAGAACGTTGCGGAATCGCACCTGCCTCCCGGATCTCTTACACAGCTGTAACACATCGGGAGCAGCCGGGACTGATCAATACGCGCCCCGTTACCTCGGGAGCGGCAGTCGGCGTGCAGAAGTGTAACTCTTTCGCAAGACGTCCTTAAGAACTCTCGGCTACGCTGGGGGATGTGTGGCAATTCCGTCGGCGTTATCGCTGTTGACCCGGCATATACTTTGCTTTATCATGCCGCGTGTTATGGGTGATTGCATGACATACGCAAGGCATCAAGAGACGCCGTGAAGACCGCGCTGATTATTCCCGCATTGAATGAGGCGGGGGCGATTGCCGGCGTTGTCAGAGCAGTGCCGCCGGGGATCGTAGATCGGACCATCGTTGTTGACAACGGCTCCACCGACGGTACGGCTGCGGTGGCACGCGAGGCGCGCGCAGAGGTTGTGATTGAGCCGCGTCGGGGGTATGGTTATGCCTGCTGCGCTGGGGTCATGGCGGCGTCGGATGTTGACGTAGTCGCCTTCCTCGATGGGGATGGGAGCTTCGACGCAGCCGACCTGACGCGCGTGCTCGCCCCGATACGCGCCGATGACGCCGATCTCGTGCTTGGCTCACGCACGCTGGCAGGGCAGGCTGGGGCTGTCCTGCCGCACGCGCGTTTCGGAAACTCGCTGACGGCAGCGCTGCTGCACCGATTGTATGGCGTGCGTGTCACGGACCTGGGGCCAATGCGGGCGATCCGCCGCGACCATCTCCTGGCCCTGAACATGCAGGAGATGATTTACGGATGGCCCACCGAGATGATGGTCAAGGCTGCGCGTGCCCGCCTGCGCATCGTCGAGGTGCAGGTCAGCTACCGTCCTCGCGTGGCCGGTCAGTCCAAGGTGAGCGGGACGGTGAAAGGATCGGTTCGAGCAGGCTTTCAGATCCTCCGCACGACGCTGCGATACGCCCTTACCTGAGGAGAAGCGATTGCACCGCGCACTCATCGTTGTCGCCAAGCGCCCGGTCAATGGACAGACAAAGACTCGGCTGACGCCGCCATTCACGCCAGAACAGGCAACCGAGCTGTACGAGTGCCTCCTGCGCGATACGCTGGACTTGATGACGCAGGTCGATGGCATCCAACCGATCCTGGCCCACACGCCGGCGGATGCAGAGCACTATTTTCGGACCATCTGCCCTCCAGCGTTCAAGCTCTCGCCTCAGAGCGGACCTGACTTGGGCGCGCGCCTGCACAACATCCTCACGCGAACACTCGCCGAGGGATACCGTCAGGCCGTGGTGATGGATAGTGACAGCCCAACACTGCCCCCGGCATACCTGCGTCAGGCATTTGACGAGCTAGATATCCCGGACACCGATGTCGTTCTCGGCCCGTGCGATGACGGTGGTTACTATCTCATCGGCCTGAAGGAGCCATGCGCGGGCTTGTTCGATATCGCGATGAGCACGCCGACCGTTTTGCAGCAGACCCTCGCGGCAGCCGAAGCCGCTGGGCGTCGGGTCGCCTTGCTCCCTACGTGGTACGATGTCGACACGGTCCAGGAAGTCGAGCGCCTGCGGGCTGAGCTTGCCACAGACCGGGGTGCTTTCGCGCCGCGCACGCGAGCCCTATTGCCGCGCATGTCCTGGTCTAGCCAGCCCACGCCTGAACAGTGAAGTACAGGCGGCTGGCCCGACACTCGTTTCGATCCCTGAACGGTATAGGATGGTCGCATGGATAACCTTTGCCCCGTACCGGAAGCCCAGACCACTGTTCCAGCAGCCGCCTTGTGGAAGCTGTGGCTGTACACCAACTACGACTGCAATCTGCGCTGCACGTACTGCGTCGCCAAGTCGGGGCCAAACGTCCCGCGGCGTGCCCTCGGCTTGGCGAATGTGCAGCGCCTGGTCGACGAGGCGGTCGAGCTAGGCTTCAGCGAGGTATTCTTCACCGGCGGCGAGCCTTTCATTCTCAACGACATCTATGCGATGCTGGCGTACTCGTCGGCGAGAGTGAGAACAACCGTCCTCACCAACGCCATGATCCTTCGTGGACCGCGAATGGACAAGCTGGTGGCCGTCGCCAACGACAACCTGGTCGTGCAGGTAAGTCTCGATGGCGCCCGGCCGGAAGAGCATGACGCCTATCGCGGCCAGGGGAGCTGGGCCAAGACCGTCGAGGGCATCCGGCTGCTGCAAGAGCGTGGGTTCCGGGTGCGGTTATCGACGACGGAAACGCCGGCGAATTCGGCACATATGAATGCGCTGTGCGAGTTCCACCGCGGCCTGGGCATTCCCGACGAAGATCACTTCGTGCGCCCGCTGGCGAAACGGGGCTACTCGAAAGAGGGCCTGGAGTTAGGCATGGACAATCTCGTGCCAGAGCTGACCGTCAATCTAGATGGTGTGTTCTGGCACCCGCTCTCTACGGACGCGGATATGCAGGTAAGTCGGCGCATTTTCCCCCTGGCCGCCGCCGTCGAGCGTGTCCGGCGCCAGCTCGACATCATGACGCGGACCGGCAGCGTGCCGCTCATGACATTCACCTGAGGTTGAGAAGGCGGCTCCCGTGCGGAGCATCTCATCCCCTCACACCCCTAAGCCACGGAGGCACACCATGATACAGGCGTATGTTCTCATCGAAGCCGAGCCGACGCGGGTGCAAGACCTGATGCAGGAATTGCCCGACATGGAGCTGGACGGCTCGGTCATCAAGCAAGTTCACGCAGTAACTGGACACTACGACTTGATCGCCTTCATTGAGAGTCCGACGCTCCAATCCCTCGGCAACTGAGTGACCACAGGGATTGCGGGCGCCGTGGGCGTCCGTCGCACCGAGACCTGTCTCGTCGTATGGTGAGGGGGGCTTACGAGGAGATCCTAATCCGCTGGTCTACCCCCTTGCTCGTCGTCCTGGCGTTCGTCGAGCTTGGGCTGTACATGCTGGTTCGTTCGTGGGGCGCGCTGGCGCCCCTCGGTGCGACCATGGCGGTGTTCGCCGTTCAGTTCGTCCTCTATGCCATCGCGCTCGTAGTCAGCCAGGCTCGCCGGTGGCAGGCCAAGCAATCACGGAGTCCCTCGACGCTGCTCGTCATCCTCATCGCGGCGGTGGCCTTTCGCGTTGTGATGGTCACGGCCTTTCCGACTCTCTCGTCGGATATGTTTCGCTACGTGTGGGACGGACGCGTTCAGGCGGCCGGCATCAGCCCGTACGCGTTCCCTCCCGGCGCTCCCGAGCTCATCCCGCTCCGCGACTCCACCGTCTGGCCGCTCATCAATCGCAAAGACTCTGTCACGATTTACCCGCCCGGCGCTGAGATCGCATTCCGCGCCATTAATTTACTGGGCGGGGATAGCGTCTGGGCAGTCAAGGCGACGATGACGCTCGCGGACATTGGCACGCTGGCGCTGCTCCTGGCGCTGTTGCGGGCGCTCGGCCAGCCTCTCACGCTGATCATCATCTACGCCTGGCACCCGCTGGCGGTGTATGAGATAGCCGGCAGTGCGCACGTCGAGGCGCTGATGCTCGTATGCCTGGTGCTCGCCTTGCTCGCGGCCCGGCGTGGGTGGGACTCCGTGACCGGCGTAGGCTTGGCGGCGGCGACTCTCATAAAGCTGTTTCCAGTGCTCCTGCTACCGGCGCTATGCTGGCGGCGGCGATGGCGTCTCCCGATTGCTTTTCTCGTCACCGTCGCGCTCGCCGTCTACCCTTACCGCACGTCGGGACTGGGCATCATCACATACTACCCGATATACCTGCGCGAGGTCTTCAACATGAGCGCCGCAGCGGTGGTGGGTGAGAGCCTGCGGCTGGTCGGTATCTCAGACCCCTACCGCGTCGTCCAGCTCTTGCTGCTGGCGCTGGTCGTTGGGCTGGCGACATGGCACTTATTGCGGCCGAGCAAGGGAGAGCAGCAATACCTTGTGCGGGGCTTCACGATCATCGCACTGCTCACGCTTGGCTCGCAGTTCTTGCAGCCGTGGTATGTTCTCTGGCTGCTGCCGTTCCTCACAACGCTCTGGCCCTGGAGTAGCCCATCCATCGGGTATCGTGTGCTGCCTGTTAACGTCTGGCTTGCCTGGCTATTGTTTAGCGGCACGGTGTTCCTGTCCTACCACTACTACATCGGTGAGCGCTACAGTCCCCTCTTTGTCGGCGCCGAGTACCTGCCGCTGTATCTCCTCCTCGTGTTACCCTGGCTGGTGCGCCTGGGCTGTAAGCGAGCGTAGTGGGTTCAGCCGAGCAGGGCGCTCGTTCGATTGCGACATCCCGCCTCGTCAGGCAATACGCCTTGGCGTGTAAACGGCGATCTCGGAGCCATCGGCAAGGAAGGCGGAGGTTGGCCGGGCGGAAAGTGCTTCGACGAACTCCGGGCCGTACAGCCCCGCCACGTCACACTCGAACTCAGGTTCGGCGCCCTGCCAGACGCGCCAGCGCGGATGCGCCACTTGATACTCGGTTGTCCCTCCGTCGCGCTGCGCCGTGTATCCCCAGTAGTGCTCGGTGATGAACTGCTCCTCACTGCCCTCCCGCAGCGGTTGCGCCGCTCCCGAAGGCCGCACGGCCATGTGATTCCAGCCGGTTCGGCTGCGCCAGGCATACGCGATGCGCCCCGGCACCTGACCGGGTCGATTCGGCGCCACGGCCTGCATTGGAAGCGCGACATATGGCTCGTTGTAAAGCAGGCGCGCGGTGGCCGCGATGGCGGGCCGAGGCACAATCTCGCGCACAAACGTCACACCACGCCGCACCTCATGGCCAGCCTCGTACCGGACGTAGAAGCGAAGGTTCACCTCGGGAAAGTGGCGGTGAAATGGCACCGGGAGGCCAAGGACGCGCGTCCTCAGGAAACGAAAGCCGACGACGCTCACAAGCGTCTCCCCGTTCCAGGTGTCCAACTCCGTTCCCTTCGGCACATGCGGCAAGAGAACTGACGGGTCTATCCGATAGTTCAACATCGCCAGGTAGCGCCACTCGCCGGCCAGAAATACCGGCGTATTGTGATTATCACCTGCTGCCATTCATGCCTCACTTCGTTGCTATGCGAGCCGGCCGGGAGTGAACCGGCGTAGCCAGATTGTAGCCAGTTTGTAGCCATACATGTGATATAGTAGAGACGGGAAGATCGCCGCGCTGCTCTCACGATGGAAAATCCTGTTAGGAGGATAATCATGGAAACACCGCTCGCGCTCGAGAAAGTCTTGACTTTGGATCCGAAGAATGTCATGCCCGGCAACACGGTTGAGCTATTCGGCCATGTGACGCTGGTCGAGGGGTACGCTGTCCCGAACTACCACGGCTGCCACGCTCTCGTCGCGCTGCGGGATATGCCAGGCAAGATGGTCGTCGTGATGACGACCGAGGCGCGGCTCCAGTCATTGCTGGAGACGGCGCTGACGACCGGCAACCTTATCGCGTTCATCGGCCAGAAGCTCAACAATCCCCCGACCCCGATGGGCGGCACGTGGGCCTTCGACGTCTACAGTCTCTACGCGGTCATTCTGTACAACATGAACTAGACAACGTTGCATCCCCCCCAGGCACACCTCTCGAAAGCCGCCCCGCGTTTCGGCCCCACGCCAGCCGGGGCGGCAGTCTTATGCATCCTGCGCACGATGTGTGCCGAGCCGCCAGTTTCAGTTATAATCTACGCCATAGTGAATCGCGAAAGGTAGAAGACATGGCGGAGTCGGACAAGATCCGCGTAATCCTGCTCATCGGCACGCAAACATACCGGGGCACACCGTTCGTCGAGGCCGCGGAACATATCGGCCTGGAAGCCGTCAAGGGGCTCGACATGCCCAAGCCGCTCGCGCGCCAGTGGCGCACGACGCTGCCCCTTGATTTCCGAGATCCGGACAAAGCTGTCGCCGACATCGTCGCATTTGCCAAGGCCTCGCCTGTGCGGGCCATCCTGTGCGTCGACGATAACGGTGCCGTCATCGCCGCCCGCGCGGCAGCCGAGCTTGGGCTCTCCCACAACTCGCCGGACGCGTCTGTCGCCGCGCGGGACAAGCTGATTATGCGGCAGCGCCTCGCCGACGCCGGTGTTCCCATCCCCCACTTCGTTCACATCACCACGGCCGACGACCCGACTCAAATCGCTGCCGAGATTCACTATCCCGTCGTTGTGAAGCCGACGCACCTTTCAGCGAGCCAGGGCGTGATTCGCGCCAACACGCCTGCCGAGTTCGTAGAGGCCTTCCACTGTACGCGCAGCATCGCCCTCGCGACCGGCGACACGCTCAACAAGCGGCAGATCGCCGATATGCTTGTGGAGGAGTACATAGACGGCTTCGAGGTAGCCCTGGAGGGGATTCTTGCCGAGGGGCACCTGAAGCTCCTGGCTCTGTTCGACAAGCCCGACCCGCTCGTTGGGCCGTATTTTGAGGAAACCATCTACGTGACGCCGTCCCGCCTGCCCGACGCCACTCAAGCTGCGATCCTGACGTGCGCCGCCGACGCGTGCGCCGCGCTAGGACTGCGGGAGGGACCGGTCCACGCAGAGCTACGTGTCAATGAACAAGGGCCGTGGGTGATCGAGGTAGCAGGACGCTCCATCGGCGGCCTTTGCTCGAAGACACTGCGCTTCGGGACCGAGGATATCTCGCTAGAGGAGCTGATTCTGCGCCGGGCGGTGGGTATGGACGTGACGGCCCTACAGCGAGAGAATCGAGCCGGCGGGGTGATGATGATTCCCATCCCGGCCGCCGGCATACTGAAGAATGTCGAAGGAGTGGAAGACGCGCTGTCTGTGCCGGGGATCGAAGAGGTGGACATCACACTCCCGCTCCAGCACCCCGTCGTTCCGCTCCCCGAAGGCGCGAGCTACCTAGGCTTCATCTTCGCGCGCGGTGAGACGCCAGACGAGGTAGAGACGGCCTTGCGCGAGGCGCATCGGCGTCTGCACTTTACGATTGTCCCGAATCTTCGCCTGATGGCCTGACGGCCGGCTACTTGCGGGGAGCCGCGCCCTTGGCCGGGGCGGGCGCGCCCTTCGCGCCGCCTTTCCCCGGACCTTGATCCTCGGGCGCCCAGCCTTCCGGCATCGGCTCGTCCTCGTCGCCGAACAGGAAGACCTCCATCTGCTCGGTCAGGAAGCGCCGCGCCTCCGGATCCGCGCCGACGAGACCGTAGTGATTGACTAGAATGACCGATTGGCGCTTCCACATGTCCCACGCCAGTGCTGAGATGTTGTCGTAGATGCGCTGCCCTAGCTCGCCGGAGAAGGGCGGTCTGTCCAAACCCGGCAGACGCCGCTTGAGCTTGGCGCACATGACCATTCGCGGCTGTGGTGTCAGGGGTACGGACGGGCTTGGCGGCGCGGGAGGTGTCGCCGCTTCCGATGGGTTCACACCCGCCGCTGAGCTGTCGGCGGGCGTCTCAGGGTTGTCGCCGGATTGGCCGCCCTCTTTTTTCTCGGGGTTGTCTCCCTTGAAGAATCGCGAAAACATCGCCTCTAACCTTCCTTTTTCGCGCGCCTCACAGGTTCACAGATGGCGCGTCTGAGGGTTCTATTCTTTGGCATGGAGGGCATCTTCTCTCGAGCGCCTCTCGCTGCCCTCCTTGACGCCGGCCACGACATACTCGCCGTCGTCGTTCCTCGATCGTACACCCTGCCGGGCGCCAGCACTGCCCCGCGTCTTGTGCCCCCGCCGCGTCAGCACAATCTCACGCTGCAACTTGTGGGCCAGCCCTCCGAGCCCACGATTATCGGGATGGCGTGGGCAACGGGCATTCCCGTGCTCGAGATTGGGCGGCCCACACAGCCGGACACGCTCGCCGCCCTGGCCCAGTATGCCCCGGGCGTGATTTGCGTCGCGTGCTTCCCGTACCTGCTCCCCCGCAGTCTTCTCGCCATCCCCGAACACGGCGGCTTCAACATCCACCCGTCGCTGCTGCCCGAGTTCCGCGGGCCGTCGCCGCTGTTCTGGGTCTACCGCGCGGGGCTGGAGCACGCCGGCGTCACGGTGCATCGCATGGACGCCGGCGCCGATACCGGCGATATCGCAGCCCAACAGAGCGTCGAAATCGCGGATGGGACACGCTACAGTGACGCCGAGCGCCTTCTGTCGCGCGTCGGCGGCGAGCTCTTGGTCGACGTTCTGGACGAGATTGCGCAAGGAAATCTGCAACTGCATTCGCAGACGGCAAACCGCGCCACGAGCGCTCCGACGCCCTCGGACAGTGACTACATCGTGGCGACGACCTGGCCGGCGCGCCGCGCGTTCAACTTCATTCACGGCCTCGCGGAGTGGGAACACCCCTTCACGATCGCTCTCGATGGCAAGCGTCTGGTGCTACATGATGCTGCCGGGTTCGACGCAACGCAAGTGCTAGATGTACCCGTCCGCCGCGACGGAGATCGTTTCGCCGTGCGCTTCTCGCCCGGCGTCCTCCACATCGATGCCGCCGCTATCGAAGATTATCCATAAGGATACGACGCGCGTCAAGCGCGAGATTTGACAGGCCGCCATGTCCGGCATACCCTATCAGCGCCCGCGACGGGCTCATCCTTCTCATCTCGGTACAGCCATGCAACGCTTCTACTCTGGCGCTGAAGCCGATGCGCTCTTTTCCACCAACGCAATCCTGACCGCTGACGTCGTCATCATAGGGGGCGGCCAGGCCGGCCCCGCCACCGCCTGGGCGATTGAGCGCGAGGACCCGACCTTGCGCATAGTCGTCCTCGAGGCGAACGCCCAGATCGCCGGCGGCGCGTCGACCGCCTCCCTCGAACAGTTTCGCACGTGCTGGACACCCCAGGCCATCGCCGAGCAGGTGCGCTGGAGCCTTCAGCTCTTCCTCGACCCTGACGAATACCTCGGCGAAGGGGCCGCCCAGGGCCTCAACGTCAGGCGGCGGGGCTACCTCTGGCTTGCCATGGACGAGGACGAGGCGCGGGCGCAGCGGGAGAACATGGCGCTGCTTCACTCCTGGGGGCTGCACCATGCGTGCGCGTTGAGCGGTGACGACGTGCGGCGCGAGTACGGCTGGCTGCCTGAGCGGGTTGTTGGTGCGAAGTTCGACCCGATGGCCGGCTGGCTGAACTCCGATTTCCTGGCTAACAGATTCGCCCGCGCGACACGCAACACGCGCTTCCTGCTGGAGACATCGGCCCAGACCGTTCTCGCGGAAAACGGCCGCGTCACCGGGGTGCTCACGACACGTGGCGCGGTTCACGCGCCCATCGTCATCCTCGCCGCCGGGCCCGGCAGCCGCAGCCTGGCCAAGACGGCCGGTATCGACCTCCCTCTTGTCTGCATTCCGCGCCAGAGCTTCCTGACGCCCTTCCGCGACCCCAGCATTCCGGCCCACGCGCCGGTCGTCATCAGCCGCTATCCGTACGCCCACTTCCGGCCCGATGGTGAGGGCCTCCTGTTTGCCTGGTCGTATCACTGGTCGCGGCATCCGGCCAATGAAACCTTTCCAGGTTATGTCGACACTATTCCGCCGGTGAACACCCTCAAAGACGTGCGCTTTCCCGAGTCGACGCTCTATCTGCTCGCCAAGCAGTTTGGGCACCGCGACGGTCGGGGCTTCAGCGACCCGCGCTACCTCTCGCGCCGCATCGCGCATCAGATAGGCTACTACGTATACCGCCAGCCGACCGTCGACGACACGGGTCACGTTATCCACACCGAGCGAGCGATCATCGACCGCTGTTCCGGCCTCGATGGTCTCATTCTCTCGGTCGCCCACGCGGGCCACGGCATCATGACGGCGCCGGCCGCTGCCCATATTGCCGCTTCGCTGGCGTTGGGCAAGACGCCGCGCATACCGTTGTGGCAAGATTTCGCGCTCAGCGCCAGCCGTGTCCCCTACGAGGAGGGAGGCGGCCTGTAACCCCGCTCCGAGTCTCACTCGGATCAGGAATATCCCTATGACCTCATCATCCACGTATGTGCGTACGTCATTCACCTGGCTGGCGTACCTGATGGTCGGCTACTTTAGCTACCTGGAGAGCATGCTCGGTCCCACCTTGCCTTCGCTTCAGCAGCAGCTAAACCTCAGCTACGCCGTCGTCAGCCTGCACTTCAGCGCATTCGCGCTGGGTATCATCCTAACCGGTCTGGTCGGCGACAGGGTCATCGGCCGCTGGGGCCGACGCGCGACACTCTGGAGCGGCGCGGCGGGCATGGCCGTCGGCGAACTGCTGATTGCGATCGGCAATACTCCTGCGCTAACCATCCTCGGCGCCCTCGTCATTGGCTTCCTCGGCTCCCTCACCCTCGTCACGGTGCAGGCGGCTCTGTCCGATCACTACGGCAGCCGCCGCGTCGTCGCGTTCAGCGAATCCGCCGTCGTCGCCAGCATTTGCTCCATTACAGCCCCGTTGACGGTCGGGCTGTTCACAGCGTCTGTTGTCGGGTGGTCCGGCGCGTATTGGCTTGCCCTGGTATTCTGCGCGCTCCTGGCCCTTGTCTTCAGGCGAACGCCGGTGCCGGCCGCGAAAGCGCATGACGCAGAAAGCCAGCGGGCCAGCTTCCGCGTGCTCGGCATGCCGTTCTGGGCCTATTGCGCCGTCTTCTTCCTGGCCAGCGCGGTCGAGTGGGCGCTCCTTGCGTGGATCCCCACGTTTCTACAGCAGGTCGCTGGCCTGTCGATGACCGAGGCCGCGACCCTCATGAGTGTGTTCTTCGCGGCCATGCTGGTCGGACGTCTTCTCGGCAGCGTGGCGAGCCGCCGACTCGGCAGCGGTGCGCTGCTGCTCCTGGCGCTGGGCGTGACCCTTGTCGGTTTCCCGATTTTCTGGCTGTCCGCCTGGCTGCCGCTGCGTATTCTGGGCATGATCGTGACCGGCCTGGGCATCGCTAACCAGTATCCGTTCTCTATCGCCAGCGCGACCCATGTCGCTGCCCGCTTCGCAGACGCGGCGAACGCGCGCCTGGCGCTGACGAACGGCCTGGCAGGTCTGCTCTCGCCGTTTGTTCTTGGCGCTATCGCCGACAGCGCGAGCGTTCAGCAGTCGTACGCGGTCGTCGCCGGGCTGCTGGTCGCCGCAGTCATCATGGCTTACTTTGCCAACCGTATCGCCGCGGCGGCCGTCCCAGCCAACGCCTAGGGGGCGGTCTACGCCGCCGGCACAATCTCGATGGCGCTGACCTTGGCGTACTCCACCACCGAGGCGAACTCGACTCTTATCTGCCCGCCCGTCACGTTCACTGGGAACGTGAGATCGAGCGCCGTGTTCGGCGCGACCAGGCTCAGAATATCGAAGCTCCTGAGCACCGGCTGGCCGTTAATCGTGACGTGGAAGACTCGTTGACCCCGCCCTTTCCACCAAACCTCCGCGAACCTCAATGTGACGCGATAGGCGCCGTTGGGGACCGCGAGAGAGTAGGCAAAGTCGCCGTAGCGTTCGCCCTGGTAGAGCGCCGGATCGGTGGTCCCGGCAATCGCATTCGGGCTGACAAAGGCGCTACCGCCGCTGAACCCCGTGTCGGCGGACCACACGCGGGCGACTGCGTCCCTGTACGCGCCACCACCGGCGCGGATCAGAACGACGGGTGCGCCCACGACCATAGCAGGAAACGCGTATTTCCTGTTTAGCTGCGAAAGCGGGGGCGGCGCAGGGTTGGCAGGTGGCGGGCCTTCCGGGCCGCGCTGCCAGACCCGCACATAGTCGATCACGAACTCACTGGGAAATGCTGTCGAGGCATCCGGCGCGCCGGCCCAGCTCGATGCCGACCCGACGCCCATCGTCAACAAGAGATACATAGGCAGCTGAAGCTCGATGCGTGAGTCGGTAAAGCGATAGCGCTCCACCCCATCCACGTACCAGACGACCTCGCCGGGCTTCCACTCGCTGGCGAAGATGTGCCAGTCCTGTGCGAAATCCTGACCACTCGGCGGGCTATAGGTGCCTGAGGGCGATGTCACCGGACCGTGGTAGGTCATGTTGTTGGTTCGTGGGTCCCGCGTCAGGATCTCCAGCGTGTCTATTTCGGGCAGCGGCCGCACGCTGTACGCCGCCCCATCCACGAGCGACCAGAACGCCGGCCAGAAGCCCTTGGAGCCCGGTACCTTGGCGCGAACCTCGGCGTACCCGTACACGTAGGAGAACTTCGGGCCAGTGGAGTACCCGATCCGCCCCGTTGTCACCATGCCCGACGAATACGAGTACGTCTTGCCGTCGGTGCCGACGACCGATTGCCGCTTTGTAATGAGATGGAGCGCGCCGTTGGAGACAACGACATTCTGGGGCATGTACCAGGACTGCGCGCCGTCGTCGCCGCAGCCGCGCGTCCCGTCCCCCTGGGTGTAGTGATAGCACGTGACCCATTTGCTGCTATCGAGGCCGGTGCCGTCCCCGTGTATGCCGTTGAACTCATCCCGAAAGACGAGGTTCCAGTTGCCTAACTGCCCGTAGGGCGTCGGGTCCGACCGCTGTGCGCTACTGATCGGCACTGCTCCTCCAAGTGTCAACAACAGCACAAGACTCATCGCAGCGACACGTGTCGCTGTGATGCTTTGCCCGGATGACATGATGGTCTCCTATGATTTTTCAGTGCTGCGCTCAGTGCTGCTGGATTGGCGTCTACCCGGACAACTGCTGTGTTCGCCCGCCTGGCAGCGCGGGCGAATCTCTGTCGGCTCTCACCTCCTTCGACTAGGTGCTCGTCAGCCTACAGACGTCGGCGAGGCAAACAAAACGGCCAGTAGCGGCCTTGGAGCGAACTCCAACGCCGTACTGGCCTTAATGCTTTCGCCTGTATTCTTTTCCCCGCCTCCCCGTCAGGGCCTCAGAGTGACACACTCCATGCCCCATGGTGGAGTCTATTGTAGCATGAAATCTGTTTGATATCGTGAAGAGATGTCAACGAACGGTGGACGAATTTGGCGCCGGCCCGCCGCAAAATCTGTTCATGTCGCATCGCCTGCCGGAGCGCCGTTGAGCCTCAGCACGAGTTCCTCATCGTCCTCGCCGACGGGCGCGAACCCGCACTTCTCCAGTACTCGCCGCGAGGCGATGTTACTTTTCGAAACATGGGCATAGAGCGGCCGTGTCCTGACCTGCGCGACAAACTGAGCGAGCGCGAGTGTGGCGACCCCCTTGCCCCAGTATTCGCGCCCAATCCAGTATCCTACCAGGCGCTCGCCGTCTTGCTCCCAGCTTCCGATATTGCCAGCGACCTGATCGCCGACCAGTATCGTCTTCGTCACGACGGTATCATCGCCAAGAAGCCTGGCCCAGTGCGCCATGAAGCTGGCCCGGTCGCGGGACGGGAACTGCGCCATGTCCGTGGCCGCCGGGTCAAGCTGGTGCTTGAACAAGATGGGAAGGTCCTCGTGCACCACATCGCGCAGGTGCACATCACCTGTCATCGCTCCTCCTCGATATCCGTCGCCAGTCTGGCCAAGCTCACGACCCACGTTGTGGCGCAATCATACCCCCAATGTCTCGGCCGTCAAGACCCTATGCGATGACCTCAACAAGCTCCATTCAATCCTCTCTTTTCGCCTCTTATCCCCTTTAAGAGGAACTAGACTGTGAAAAGAGTATACAGCAGGAATCAGAAGAAGAACCGTAAGGTTTCATGAGAGAATCGGGGCAGACAGACTCCTCGGGGCGATTGTACCGTATAATGAGGTCATCCCCCACGGAGGCAGCTATGCCCGACGACACCGAAGCAAAGTCGAGTTATGTGAAGTTGTCTATTACCCTACGCAAAGACGTAGCGGAGAAGCTCGAGCGGATCATGGAGGTTACCGGGCTCAATCCATCAAGCGCCATTGCCCTGGCGATTAAACTCCTGAATCTGAAGAAGTTACAGGACGACGAAGACACGAAAAAAGGTCAGTAATCTCTAAGGTTGAGTAGTAAACTACCGCCTTACGTTCTGACCTGTTTTCTGACCTGCCCAGTCTATGCTGTATGGAACCGACCGAGTTCAATTATTAAACTCATCTTATGTCTTGTATGTAAGGGATCGAATAGTATGATGTAAGGGACTTGTAAGAGTATAATCACATCCTTTCACCCCTAACCAGTAATGCTTTTACTATTGGAGGTTCTTTTTGACAATTCTGCTAAGTGGTGCTAATTTTACGCTCTCGACTAGAAAGGCAAGGGATGCAGTGATCGCTGATAATGACAGTATGCCAAGGGTCATTTTCCGAGACCGTGAAATTCCTCCAAAAGTACAGGAGCTTATCGATCGACTACCTCCAGGGGAAGCAGAAGTCATCAAGGCGACTCTTCTAGAAGGCCTTACGTCTAGAGAAATAGCTGCAAAGTACGGGTATTCGCGGGAAGAGGTTATAGCGATACAATGGAAGGTGCTCTACGAGCTCAGTTCTACTCTTACTACGCGAACGTCGACAAGTTTGCAAAGAGTTAATGAACAGGCAGAATTGCTGGGTTATCGAATTACAACTGCAATAAAGACGGAGACTTCTTCTACTCAGTTGCAGCGTAAAGAGCTTGCTCAAATTAAAACTACTTACGATCAATTAAACACATTTGTTAGTCAGCTAGGTGCATCTGTTGATGGTCTCCAACAGCTCTACCAATCAATGGATGAGCGACTGCTTGGTTTTGCCAATGCGTTGCTTGATCCGCGAGACATATGGACACAGAAGCATATTCAGGAAGAAATTACAAGACTAAAAGAGACCGTTCAAGAGATACTAGACGAGAAACAACACCATGAGACTGTCGGCTGGTCAAAGAATCAGGTTATTGTAGGAATAGTGGCTATCGTTATTAGCATTATCCTCTATATAGGCGCGAGCTTGTTCACCGCTATTATCACATGGTACTTTGCAAGCCGTTGACATCCCGACCTGACTATGCTATAAACGGCTCAGCCTGCCCCTATGTCTGATAGTGAAGTAAAACCTATCATAGAACCGAATATCAAAGCTTTGAAGGAAGCACTGGGTAATGATCTTGACCTGGTGCTTTTGTATTTCCAGTGGCTAGAGAGACACATGAACGCGACAGAGGTGTACATGGTCAGATACTTCGACGTCGAACTCTATCGTCTGCTTGGCGAGCCTTTCGTCGGCAAGGATGGAGGCCCAGTGAGCCATGAAAGCGTGCTCATCCCGGGCTGGAAAGGCGGCCATCTCGGCTGTGGCTGGTCCAATTGCTGCGTGAAGAATATCGGGAGATTGTCGGGTATCAAGTCCCGAAAGCGCACGTCACCTGTCATACGGGTACACAAGAAACCTCTCTCTTTAGTAGCGATTGTTATGTAGACAAAGGCGGGTGTGATCCGGGTCTCACAGATGCCGTGGAATCGTACGCCCATCACAGAAAGCGGTGAAGCAGGTGCCAGCGGAGGCGCCGTTGAAAGGAATGCTGTTGGAAGTGAATCTAGAGAAATGGGCAAGCATGAGTGAGACAGAAAGGTTAACGTAATGCAATATCAGCAGCGGATTCAGCCCGTGGCGGGTCAGGAGTCGGTGTGGGATTACCCGCGCCCGCCCCGCGTGGAGGACAGCGACAAGCGCATCCAGGTTATCTTCAACGGAGCGGTCATAGCCGACACGCGCCGCGCAAAGCGCGTCCTCGAGACAAGCCACCCACCCGTCTACTATATCCCGCCCGAAGACATCACGATGGAATACCTCAAGCAAACGGGCCGCGCCAGCTACTGCGAGTGGAAGGGGCGCGCAGGTTACTACACCATCACGGTGGGCGAGAGAAGCGCGAGCGACGCTGCCTGGTTTTACCCTGACCCGACGCCCGCGTTCAGCGGCATCAAGAATTATGTCGCCTTCTATCCGGGGCGCATGGATGCATGCACGGTTGACGGCGAACGCGCGACCGCGCAGCCGGGCGACTTCTATGGGGGCTGGATCACGAGCGACATCGTGGGGCCATTCAAGGGTGAGCCGGGCACGCAGGGTTGGTGAGGCGATTGCGGACGCAAACGAGGGCAGTTCCTCGCCGGGCTGCCCTCGTTTCATCTTGCGTCTCGCTGCCCGTCGTTGTATACTCGGACCATAGTTCAATCGAGTCATGATTCAAACAGGCGATTGATCATGGAAATAATCGAATCCCATATCGACACCGACGACGAGCGATTTGCCGCCAATGCAGTGCACAACCGGGCGCTGGCCGATGAACTGAAAGAGCGTCTCGCCACGGTGCGCAAGGGCGGCGGCGAGCGCGCCCAAAAGCGTCACGCCGAGCAGAACAAGCTATTCGTCCGCGAGCGCATCCGCCGCCTTCTCGACCCCGGCTCGCCCTTCCTGGAGCTGTCCCCCCTCTCCGCCTGGGATCTCTACTTCAACGAAGCGCCGGCCGCTGGCATCGTTACCGGCATCGGCTCCGTAGCCGGCCGCGAGTGCATGATCGTCGCCAATGACGCGACGGTAAAGGGCGGCACCTACTACCCGACCACCGTCAAGAAGCACCTGCGCGCCCAGGCAATCGCCGAAGAGAACCACCTGCCCTGCATCTACCTGGTCGATTCGGGCGGCGCGTTCCTGCCGATGCAGGACGAGGTCTTCCCCGACGTAGACGACTTCGGGCGCATCTTCTATAACCAGGCTCGGATGAGCGCCCAGGGCATCCCGCAGATCGCCGTCGTCATGGGCTCCTGCACCGCCGGCGGCGCGTATGTCCCGGCCATGAGCGATGAGACGATTATCGTGCGCGGGACGGGAACGATCTTCCTGGGTGGGCCGCCGCTGGTCAAGGCGGCGACCGGCGAGGAGGTATCGGCTGAGGACCTGGGCGGCGCCGATGTGCACACGCGCCTGTCCGGGGTCGCCGACCATCTCGCGCTCAATGACGACCACGCGTTGGAACAGGCGCGGGCGATCGTCGCCACGCTCAATACGCGCAAGCGCGTCGATCTCGATCTGGCGCCGCCGGAGGAGCCGTTGTACGACACGGAGGAGCTGTACGGCATCATTCCGCGCACCTTCCGCGAGACGTACGACGTGCGCGAGGTCATAGCGCGCCTGGTGGACGGGAGCAAGTTACGCGAGTTCAAGCCGCTCTACGGTGATACGCTGGTGACGGGCTTCGCGCGCATCCACGGCTACCCCGTCGGCATTCTGGGCAACAACGGCGTGCTGTTCCGCGAGTCGGCCCTCAAGGGCGCGCACTTCATCGAGCTATGTACCGCGCGCAATATCCCGCTGCTCTTCCTCCAGAACATTACCGGCTTCATGGTCGGACGCGAGTACGAGGCAGGTGGAATCGCCAAGGACGGCGCGAAGATGGTCCACGCCGTCGCCAACGCGCGCGTGCCGAAGCTGACGGTCATCATCGGCGGCTCGTTCGGCGCGGGCAACTACGGCATGTGCGGGCGCGCCTACGCCCCGCGTTTCCTCTGGATGTGGCCCAACAGCCGCATCAGCGTCATGGGCGGCGACCAGGCCGCCAACGTTCTTCTGACGGTGAAGCAGGATCAGCTCGCGCGCGCCGGCCAGGCGCTGATGCCGGACGTGGAGCAGGAACGCTTCAAGGCGCCTATTCTCGAGAAGTACGAGCACGAAGGTAGCCCCTATTACTCGACGGCCCGACTGTGGGACGACGGCATTCTGGATCCGCCGGAGACTCGGCGCGTCCTGGCACTCGCCCTGTCTGCCTGTCTCAATGCTCCCATCGAGCGCACCGAGTATGGCGTCTTCCGAATGTAGCGCAGGGGCCAGGGCGCCCGGAATCGTCACGGCGCGCGCGCCCATGCGCTTCGACCTGGCCGGCGGCTGGACAGACGTGCCGCCGTTCTCAGCGGACGAAGGCGGGGCCGTCTTCAACGTCGCCATTCAGCGCTACGCGACCGTGCGCGTCGCACGACGCGGTGACGAGCGCGTGTGCCTGAGATCCGACGACTACCACGCGAGGGTTGAGGCCGACGACATCGCAAGTCTCATCTATGACGGCACGCTGGACCTGTTGAAGGCGGCGGTCCGCGTCGCCGGTGTGAGCGGCATCGATCTCTCGGTGTCGAGCGATACGCCGCCCGGCGCGGGTCTCGGCGCGTCCGCCTCCGTCGGTGTTGCGCTCCTTGGGGCGCTGAACGCGCTGCGAGTAGACGAATGGCCGCGGCATGAGCTTGCGGACCGGGCGCACCGGCTCGAAGTGGACGAGATTGGCGTCGCCGGTGGCCGCCAGGACCAGTACGCGGCGCTGAACGGCGGCTTCCAGTACCTCGAATTCGCCGATCCGGCCGCGGTCGGTACTCCCGTTGAGCTGACAGACGCGGTAACCGCCGCGCTGACGCGCGACCTGGTGTTGTGTTACACCGGCCGCTCGCGGATCTCCGGCGGCATCATCTCGACGGTGATGGGCAACTACAAGCGCGGTGATCCACGGACGACCGGCGCCCTGCACAGGTTGAAGGCCATCGCCTCAGAGATGCGGGACGCGCTAATCGCCGGCGACCTGCAAGGTTTCGGCGCGCTTCTGCTGGACAACTGGCGCTGCCAGAAAGATTTGGATGCGTCCGTCACGACCCCGGAAATCGACTCCCTGTTCGACTTCGCTCAAGGAAAAGGGGCGAAGGGCGGCAAAGCCCTGGGGGCGGGCGGCGGGGGGTGCATCTTGTTCTACGCGCCGGCTTCTGCCGACGCGTTGCGCGAGGGGCTGACTGAGCGAGGGCTGGCCGTCCTGGAATTCGCCTTCGACGTCGCGGGCTTGCAGGTCCGCGCCGAGGCGGTCTAGGCGCCTGTTTGTTGGGAGACGCCATGTTCAAGCGCATTCTGATAGCTAATCGGGGTGAGATCGCGGTTCGGATTATTCGCGCCTGCCGCGACATGGGCATCGAGACGGTCGCCGTCTACTCGGAGCCGGACGCAGGCGCGATGCATGTCGCCCTCGCCGATATGGCCGTGCCTGTCGGCGCCGCGCCGCCGGCAGACTCCTACCTGCGCATCGACAAGCTACTGGACGCGGCGCGCGCCACGGGCGCCGAGGCCATCCACCCGGGCTATGGGTTCCTTTCAGAGCGCGCCGCCTTCGCGCGCGCCGTGCGAGCCGCGGGTCTGGTCTTCGTCGGGCCATCCGCCGAAGCGATCGAAGCGATGGGCTCCAAGACCGCCGCCCGGGCCCTCATGGAGCCGGCCGGCGTGCCTGTCGTTCCCGGCTACCAGGGCGGCGGTGACCTCGACGCCTACCGCGCCGCCGCCGAGCGCCTGGGCTATCCGATTCTGGTTAAGGCGTCGGGCGGGGGTGGCGGCAAGGGCATGCGGGCGGTCGAGCGCACCGCTGACCTGCCGATGGCGATCGAGTCGGCGCAGCGCGAAGCAGGCAAGGCCTTTGGCGACGAGCGCGTCTATCTCGAGAAGCTGCTGGTCGCGCCCCGCCACGTGGAGATCCAGGTGCTCGCAGACAGCCACGGCAACGTGGTGCACCTTTTCGAACGAGACTGCTCCATCCAGCGCCGCCACCAGAAAATCATCGAGGAAAGCCCTTCGCCCGCGCTGACCGAGGCCCTCCGAGCCGAGATGGGCGCCGCCGCGGTGGCTGCCGCGCGCGCCTGCGGCTACGTCAACGCCGGCACGATCGAGTTCCTGCTCGACCGCGATGGCCGTTTCTATTTCCTGGAGATGAACACCCGCCTGCAGGTCGAGCACCCGGTCACGGAGATGGTCACCGGCCTGGACCTCGTCAAGCTCCAGCTTCGCATTGCCGCTGGCGAAGCCCTGCCCTTCACGCAGGCCGAGGTGAGCCAGCGCGGCCACGCGATCGAGTGCCGCGTCTACGCGGAGGACCCCGCCGGCGGCTTCTTGCCCTCGACAGGCCCGTTGCTCAAGGTCGTCGAGCCGGGCGGGCCCGGCGTGCGCCTGGATACCGGCGTGGCGACGGGCGACACCGTGCTGCACTACTACGACCCGCTGCTCGCCAAGCTCATCGTCTGGGGGCCGGACCGCGCCGACGCCCTGGCGACGCTTCGCCGCGCGCTGCGCGAGTACGCCATTCTTGGGGTCACCACGAATCTCGGCTTTCTCCAATCCGTGGTAGACCATCCGGAGTTTGGCGCCGGGCTTGTCAGCACCGCGTTCGTCGAAGAGAACTTCGGAGACTGGCGCCTACCCTCGGACGGCGCAGACATGGCGGCCCTCGTCGCCGCGCTCGCCGACACCCTTGCGCCCAGCGCCGCGGCCATGGGCCCTTCGGTGGGTAGCGGCGATGGCGACCTCTACAACCCGTGGCGGCAGGCGGGAACAGGGATGACGGTCATATCATAAAGGACATCGAAGATGGAGCGCCATTACGCGGTTGGAGATTCAGAGGTGCGATTGCGCGTCGAGCCCGTCGGCGACGGCTACCGCGTGGTCGTTGGCGAGCGAAGCTACGACGTCGTCGTCCGGCGGGCGAACGACGGCGTGTTGGACCTCGACGTCGACGGTCGGCGCGTGCGTGCCGTGGTCGCCCCTGACGGCGCGCGCCGTCTCGTCGCCTTGGAAGGCCAGGTGTTCACCCTGGAGCCTGTCGTTCGGCGCGGAGGGCGACACGCCGACCGGGGCGCCGACACTCTGACGGCGGCGATGCCCGGCCAGGTCGTCGCCGTCCACGTCGCGCCCGGCGACCATGTCGAGAAAGGCCAGGCGCTCGTCCTGCTGGAAGCGATGAAGATGGAGCTCCACGTCAGCGCGCCCCACGCCGCGCGCGTGCGCAGCGTGAACGTGGCCGCCGGCGATGTGGTCAAGCGCGGGCAGACGCTTATCGAGCTAGCGAGCGCGGGGTAGCGCGTAGAGAGTCGTCAGGACGATGAGTTCCTGGCCGATGATATACGTCACCCAGATGACGTCGTTCATCAGACGCCAGCCACGACCGTGAAACTCGCGGTTGCCCAGGATGAGGTCCGAGACGAGGAATAGGACGCCGCCCACCGCTGTCGGAACGAAGCGCGGGCTCTGCACTGCGAGCGCCGCGCCGCTCGCCGCCATGACCGCGATAAGGGCGGCGTATAATAGCGAGCCAATGTTTAGGGCGAGCGGCGTCTTCGGCGAGTACACCATGCCGCGCCAGAGAAGCGCCGCGAGCACGAGGCCGCCAACCCAGAGCGGCCACTCGGTGAGCGGCGCGGCCAGCGCGAGCGCTTGCGCCGTGAGCGTAAATCCCACAATGTACAAAACGTGCCCAATACCGAACGCGAGTATGCCGAAGATGAGCCGGTTGGGCGTCGGCAGCACCCGAGCCATGATGAGGTCGCCCAGGAAACCGGCCGTCATTCCCAGGAATAGCGCCAGCGCCGTAGGCTGAAGTGATGTGCCGCGCGTGTAAATGAGCCATAGCGTCAGGGCAACGCCGACCAGAACAGCGGACGACGCAAGCTCAAGGGGCTTGGAGAGGTGGCCCGCGCCGTCGGCGGAGGGCTTGCCCAGGACGAATCCCAGCACGAGCAGCGTGGGCACGGCGGCAGCGGCCAGGTACAGAGGGAGGAAGCCCGTCACGGGGCGCTACGCCCCGCCCTACGGTATCGCCGCCACGGGAAGACCTGTGCGCCGGGCGGCGGGGGCGCCGGATGAGGCAGGAGGTCCTCGGCGCGGATGGGTCCCTCTTTGCCTGCCTGCAACCGTCCGAGATACTCCCTCGTCACGCGGTAGCCTTCGGCGATGAGCGCCGCAGACTGAGTCAAGTCCGTCAAGGAGACCCGGCTGGGCGGCTCCAGGATAATCTGGTGCAGCTTGATATCCGGCCGCAAGTCGGCATCCATCAAGTCGTCCAGCAATTGCTGATAGAGAAGGACTGAAATAGTCTGCAAGACGACGCTGACCACACCATGCGCATCCGGCTCGGGCTCATTGGTATAGCCGAGGTTGAGCGCGTAGATCTCAGTTGCGCCCCTGTCGATCGCGACTGTGATTGGCACGTTCGCGACGGCGCCGCCATCCACGTACTGATAGCCATCGTACTTCACCGGCGGGAACACTGGCGGCAGAGAGGCGCTGGTCACGGCTGCGTCGACCAGCTTCGCCGAAGGATCGTCGCCGTAGACATACAGGCTGGCCGTGTTGAGGTTGGCCGCCGTCACGTATAGCTTGACGCGCTTGATATCGCCGTAGGTGGTGACGCCCGGCGGCAAGGATTCCGCCGCGAACTGGCGCAGGCCATCCGAGGGATAGAGGCTATCCTGGCGCGTGACGAACCGCCAGCCCTCTGTGATCCAGTTGCCCGGGAAGATGTCCGAAGACCGCGCCAATAGCCAGCTTTGCTCCAGGCGTTTGACGCCGGCCAGGTCCGGCTCGGCAGCAAGGCCTGTCGCATTCAGCGCGCCGACGGATGAGCCGACGAGCATCTCGGGCCGAATGCCGGCCTCGAAGAGCGCACGAAGCGCGCCCACTTCGAGCGCGCCTCTGCTTCCGCCGCCACTCAGCACAAAGGCTATCATGGACGCTCCTCGGACTGCCGCGCGCCACTTGCCTCGATGAGGGCGAGCAGAAATCGCCACGCGCTGCTGGCGCCCACCACCAACAGCACCAGGACCGCTGCTGCAAGCCAGTAAAGCTGTTGCGGCTGCCCCTGCAACAGGAAGAGAGCCACTATGATCAATATGACGAAGCAGCCCCCGGTGTATAGGGCCTCGCGGATCATGCGCGCGCGGATGAACTCGCTGTGCGGCGTATCAGAGGGCTGCTTTCCCACTCTGAGTAGCTGGTAGACGCTGAACAGAGCGAAACCGCCCATGAAGAGCAGCGGAATGGCGAGCCCGAGCCGACCCTGGTCGGGCATGAGGAAAACCAAAGAGACAAAGAGAACATAGAGGAAGTTCTGAAAGGTGTGGCGCGCCCAGCTGCGGCGATGATAGCCGTCCGGGCCGCGCAAAAGGCTCGCATTCACGGTAACGGCTACGAAGAGCAGGCCGATGAGCGTGGCCGCCGCCGTCCCGGTCATCAGGTAGAACTCGTGCCAACTGTCGATCGCCTGCGCAAAGTCCTGTGACATACCCCTCAACTCATCAGCGTGATAGCTTACTCTGTGCTGCGGCCCGCGCGTGTCAGTACCCGCTGCGCGGCGCGAAGTATCGGCGTGTCCACCATCTTGCCGTCCAGCGCGAACGCGCCCGCCCCGGCCGCCTGATACGCCGCATACGCGTCCACCAGCCGCTGAGCGGCCGCGACCTCCTCCTCTGACGGGGTGAAGGCCGCGAGAATCGGCTCGATGTGGCGCGGGTGTATGGCGAGTTTCCCCGTAAAGCCCATCCCGGCGGCTCGCTGCGCGTCCGCCGTCAAGCCGTCGATGTTGTGAAGCTCCACGTAGGGCGTGTCGATCGCCTGCAAACCATACGCCGCCGCCGCGATGACGACCGCGCTCCGAGCGTAGAACACCTCGGCGCCCTCCGGCGTTCTCCGTGCGCCGATATCGCCCGCCAGGTCCTCGGCTCCGAAGCACAGCGCGTCTAGACGCGGGCTTGCCGCGGCGATTTCATCCAGGCGCATGACACCGCGCGCCGTCTCGACAATTGCTAGAAGACGCGCGCTGCCGTGGGGCCAGCCGTGCGTCTCCTCCGCGTGGTCCAGCAGCGCGGCGACCTGCTGCACCTGGGCCGCCGCCTCGACCTTGGGTATCATGTAGCCGTCCGGGCGAGCGCCAACGGTAGAGGTGAGGTCCGCCTCGGCAAGCCCCGTTGTAAGCCCGTTGATGCGGACCAGGCGCTCGGAACGGCCAAAGTCAATCGTCGTCAGCGCATGCGCAACGACGTCGCGGGCTGCCTCCTTGCGCCCGACCGCCACGGCATCTTCGAGGTCCAGAATGACGCTGTCGACGCCGCTGGAAGCGCCCTTCGTAATCTTCCGTAGGTCATCGCCCGGCATGAACAAGAGGACGCGGCGCGGGCGGCTCATGGAAGCCCCTGTTCAGGACGCTTGAGGAACATCACAGTGCGCTCCACTTCGACGACGACCGTGCCGTCCTGTTTCCGTCCGACGTGCTTCAGGCGCACGATGCCGCGATCGGGCGAGGAGCGCGAGGGGCGCTTATCAAGCACTTCCGTTTCGACATACACTGTATCGCCGTGGAAGAGAGGCGCCGGGTGGACCACGCGCTCATAGCTCAGGTTCGCCACGATCGTGCCTTCCGTCAGCTCGTGCACGGTCAGCCCCACGACGAGGCCGAGGGTGAAGATGCCGTTGACAATGCGCTGTCCAAACTGGGTCTGGGCCGCGAAGTCCTCGTTGACATGCAGCGGCTGCGTGTTCATCGTCAGGGAGCTGAAGAGGACGTTGTCCATCTCCGTGACCGTGCGGCCGAGACTATGCCGGAACTGGTCCCCGACCGCAAGGTCCTCGAAGTACTTGCCGGGCATCGCCCCTCCTTGCCTCCCTACGCGGCCGTCGCCCCCGGCTGCACGACGGACTTAGGTCCGACCGTGACGCCATCCGGCACCCGCGCCCCTTTTCCGATGAGGGCCAGGCTCGACGCAGTGCCACCACCGACGCGCGCGCCGCAGCCGACATGCACGAGCTTGTCAATGATGGCATACTGCACTACGGCGTCGGCTTTGATCGTCGAGTCAGTCATGATGATGGCATCGCGCACCACGGCGCCCGGCTCGACGACGACGCCCGGTGATAGAACGGAGCGCTCGACGGTGCCATAGATCTGGCAGCCGTTGGAGACAAAGCTGTGCCGAACCTGGGCGCCCGGCATCGTTTTGGCGGGTGCGCGCTCCTCGCTCCGGGTATGGACAACCCAGTCGGGATTGTAGAGGTCCAGCGGCGGGTCATCGGTCAGTAACGACATCTGGGCTTCCCAGTACGACTTGATCTCACCCGCGTCCACGAAATAGCCCAGGAACGGATACGCGAACGCTCGGGAGTTCGCGATCATCTTGGGGAACACCTCGCGGCCGAAGTCGACCGGACGTTGGCCGCCCTCGCCCGCGAGCACGCGCTCCAGGACGCGGCGCTTGAACACATAGACGCCCATGGAGGCGAGATTGCCATGCGGCTCCTTGGGCTTTTCCCAGAAGTGGGTAATGCGATACTGAGCATTTAGCCCAACGATGCCGTAGCGGTGTGCCGCCTCGGGAGGCACAGCGTTCACCGCAACCGTCACCTCGGCGTCTTTCTGATCATGCTCCCGCAGCATTGGCCGGTAGTCCATTGTGTAGATGTGGTCGCCACTCAGGATAAGGAAGGTATCGGCCTTAGGATCAAAGAAGCGCCAGTTCTGGTAGACCGAGTCGGCCGTGCCGCGCTGCCAGCCTTCGGCGTCGCGTCCGACGTAGGGCTGAAGCAGACGAACGCCGCCGTCGCCTCGGTCGAGGTCCCACGGCCGGCCGCTGCCGATGTGCTGATTGAGGGAGTGGGGGCGGTACTGCGTCAGAATGGCTACATCGTAGATCTCTGAATTAGCCAGATTGGAGAGCGTGAAGTCGATCAGGCGATACTTGCCGGCAAATGGCACGGAAGCCTCGGAGCGATGCTCCGAAAGGATGCCGAGGCCGGTTGCCGGGCCGCCGGCCAGGATGACCGCTTGTACGCGCATAAGTTACCTTCCTTGGGACGTGAGATTGATAGGCTCCGGATGCGGCACTACTTGGACCAGGTCACATCGACGCGAATAGCGTTGTGATCGGAGATGTAGCCACGGCGGCCATTGATCATCTCCACATGTTCCTCGAATAACTGGTGCGCGCCAATTTGCACATCAACGTCCAACGGCGGGCGAACAAATACAAAGTCGATTGGCAGAGGTGCGACGCCCGGCACCAGGCGCGGCGGGCGGAAGGTGGGCTTAGTCTGCTCCGCCAGCGGATCTAGCATCCCGGTCGCCAGGACGAACTCCTCGTAGACCCAGCTCTCTTGTGGGAAGTTGAAGTCACCGGCGAGGAGAACGAGGGCATTCCGGTCCAGGCGATTGATCAGCTCGGCGAGCTCCTGCGCCTGGGCGTGCTCCAACTGGGCATACCGATTGTGGCGCGACCAGTTGTTGCTGTAATTTGCGATAAGGTGTGTATTCACGATAATAGTTGGCAGGGAGCCCATGACCAACTCGGCGACCATCGCACCTTTGTAAAGCGCCCAGTCCGCGACCGCTGGCCCAATTCGTAACCGCCGATCCTTATACGGGTAGAACTGCGTATTCCGCAGTGGGTGACGGCTTAGCGTCAGTAGCCCCCCTTTTGGCGCGTAGACGTGCGGCTCGTAGGCGGCATGGGGCAGCAGGTCGAACTCGTGGCGCAACAGCGGTACGTAGCGCGAGTATTGCACCTCCTGCAAGCACACCACATCCAGATTTGCCACATTCAGCGACCGCCCCGCCGTCCTGAGACGCAGGCGCGTGTTCGGCAGAAACGGAACCCCGAACGTATTGAGTGTCACCATGTGGAAGCTGTGCGTCGTCGGATGATGGCCCCGCGTCTGCTTTTCCACCTGTCCGTTAGCCGACTCGCGGGCGTCTGTGGCTTGAGATGTATCTGTCATGATGGGTTTCCAGTCTCACTACTCCGAGCTTAGTTGAATGGAGGCGAACACGGCGTGCCCACTGATCGTCAAATACGTTTCGCTCTGTGGCTGGCGCTTCTAGTCACAGCGAACGCAAATCGCAAACACTTCGGCCTGCGAACGACATGGCTGCCTCATAGCCTGGGCAATACGTTGGCGCTGTCGCTTCCAGAGCTGACAGCCGCGCTTGACGATGCCGCCCACGACCTGGGCATCGATTCGGCCACGTTGCTCGCCTTGACCAAGACTGCGCGCGAGGTAACAGGCGATCCGCCTGGCTGGGCCAAGACGGTTGCTCCGCTGACCCTGGCGTACGTCGTCTCTCACCCGCGCTTCAACATATACAAGGGCAAGTGGGGCGAGGTGCGGTTCGGTGTCTTCGGACTCGACAGCATTCCCCACTCGGCCACCGGTTACGCGGTGAGCGCCCTCCTCTATCACAGCATCGACGCCCTCGCCCGCAATGCTCCGCCGGATTCGTGGCTCGCACCCGTGGCGCGCCTCATGGCCGACCACCGCGTCGCGGTGTCATTCGCCGTCCTCGGTGCGCTCAGCGCCTTCTACGAGTATAGCGAGTACAGCATCCACAACCAGGAACTAGCTGAGACCGGCGGCGACGTCGAGCGCATAAACATGATGTGGGATATCGGCGACACCGCCAAGGACATCTTGTCCAATTACATCGGCTGGCTCGCCGCCATCCTTCTCCATCGCCACCCGGCGCAAACGACGCTCACGGCGCCTTCGGCGAATATTGTCGGGTGAGCCACTGGCTCAGCCCATCCAGTCCTGGGAACAGCACCCGCTCCGTGATATTGGCCTGGTCCAGCTTGTCCCTCACCTCCCACTTCAATTTCGCCGGGATAATCACCCGGCGGAAGAGGTGCGCGTGCTCGGTCAGCCACTCATCTAGACGAACGCACGCGTTTGACATGACCGAGAAGAACGCGTGCTGGTTGACGATGCGATCGTCCATGGACGGCGGCTCGAAGAAGACAGGGAACGCCTCGGGCGCGAGATGATCGAACTCATGTAACGTGGACGCTGCGAGCCTCAGCAGATCCGCGGTGAAGACGTTCGCACCCTCGTCGTTCAGCATGTCCTTCAGCCGCGACGGCAATAGCGCCTTTGTGCCGACATAGTTGACGCACCACACAACGCCGTCGCGGTCGAACGTCGTCAGGTCCTCGGTCGCAAAGTGGAGGGCCACAAAGGGCGAGTACGTCCAATCGAGCAATCGCGTCGGCAAGCCGTGGTGCGCGGCTATACTGAGCAAGTGCCAGATGGAGTCCTGCGCCAAAACGTCTTTGTAGGCGTACTTGCGGAAATTGCGCAGCAGGTGACGCTCCAACTCACTGTATTGGCCCCCCAGTCGCATCAGGCTCGTCCTCAGATCGTACGCCTCGTCCGAAAGCCCCCTGAAAGCGTAGCTTGAGCGGTATCTCCCCAGAGCTTCATTCCACGAGCCTTCGTACACCTGCTCGAGGAGCTCATTCCAACTCGCCACGACAATCTCATTCATGCCTGTTTCCAATACAACTCATCCCCTGCGCACCCTCACGATAGGATCCGCGCGTTCGCCTTTGCCCTCGCTATTATACCGCGTCCGCTGCCCAACGTCCACCTATTTACAAAGACAACCCTCCCGGCTATAATTGCTGCCATGACTAAGCTACTGCGGCCTCAAGATGCCTTCGAAGCGCTGGTCCGGCTGCAACGCGGCCACATGCGCCGCCTGGAACTCGAGCCGGAACAACTATCCCCCCAGGAGCTATATCTTCGCGAGTGGCAGGTCAGGCGTCTTTCAACCACGCATGCGGACCTGCTCGCCAGCCCTGAGTATGGACCGGCGGCGGAATTCTTCCTGAGCGAGCTATATGGACCGCGCGACTTCTCGCGACGCGACGCCGACCTTCTCGCCCTCTTCGACTTTCTGCGCTCGTTCGTCCCAGAGAACGCTATTCGGGCGATGGCCTATGCCGTTGAGGTCAACAACCTGACACACGATCTGGACACCAAGCTAATGCAAGACCTTCAGGCAATGGGCGTCGACGGCCCGTTCACTCAGGAAGAGTACGAGGCGGCCTACCGCCAGGGTGACTTCGACGCGCGGGTCCATCAGATTGACCTGATCGCTGACACGGGCCTGGAGCTTGCCAAGCTGCGAGCGACCCCGCTCGTCGGCGTGACACTGCGCGCAGCCCGAGGCCCGGCGTACCGCCTGGGTTGGGGAGAGTTGCAGGAGTTCCTGGAGGCAGGCTACAAGGCATGGGCTAACATGAAGAACGCGGATTACTTCCTCAACACCATTCGCAGCCGTGAGATGGCCATCTTGAACCGCATCTTCCGGCGCACGTAACCGCATGTCGCAACCATCCCCGTCGCATTCAGGCCCAATCATTAGCATAGAGCATATGGACCGGTCGTTGAATGCGGCCATGGTCGCCATCTTCGTCCTGCGAATCGCGTCGGGCGCGATGGGTATCCTCGTCGGTCTCTACCTCAAGTCCCTTGGTGTCCCCGCCACTGTCGTCGGCCTCTTCGGAGCCGCCTTCTACATTATGGAGCTCATCACGTCGCCGTTCTTCGGGGCCTGGAGCGACCGCCACGGCCGCAAGCCGTTCATGCTCCTCGGCCCATTGTTCGGCGGCATCGCGGTGCTCATCACATCCATTACGGCGAGTATCCCGCTGCTCTTCTTCACGCGCATGCTCGAAGGCCTCTCGACCGCCAGCTCTGTTCCATCCACGCTGAGCTACATTTCCGACGTGAGTGACCGGTCGGCCGGCCTGCGAGGCCGCGTGGTGAGTCTGTTCGAAATCGCGACGATCGGTGGGCTGGCCCTGGGAGGGGTTGTCGGCGGGGTGCTATGGGACCATTTCGGTCGCGCCGGGTTCGCCCTGGATGCCCTCATCTACGGTGTCAGCCTGGCGATCTTCTTGTGGGGCGTCGAGGCGGTGCGGACCGTCACGAGCCACACCAGCAAGCCATTACGCGACTATCTGCGCTTGTTCCAGGATCGTCATGTCCTCAGCTTCGTCCCGGCCTGGCTTGCCGTCAACGCTATCCTGGGTGTCTGGATAAACCTGCTCCCGTACCTCATGAGCGGCGCGAAGAACGCAGACCAGAATCTCATGGGGGGCTTCTCCGGGTCGGCGATCGGCGCTATGATGGCCGTCTTGGTATTGGTGTTTGCCGGTGGGATCTTGCTGTGGGGATTGGCGTTCAAGCGAGTCAGCCGCGTGCACATGATGCTCACTGCGGTCTTCGGGCTATTCCTGACAGCCGGTGCTGTGTACGGTCTTAACAATATCGACCCCAACGACCGGCTGTTCGGGGCGGGGCTCATTGTCCTGCTGCTGCTGGGGGTCGGCATCCAGAGCGGCTTCACGCCGGCCGCCCTGGGCTATCTCGCCGATCTATCGGGCCGCTTCATTCACGACCGCGGGGCAATCATGGGCCTGTATTCGGTACTCCTGGCCTTAGGCCAGTCCATAGGCGCGACACTCGGTGGACGATTCGCACACTGGGGCGGGATCGACGGGATTATCCTGCTGACCGTATTGCTTGGAACTGTCGGCCTGATCTGTATCCTGATCCTTGGGCGGCTGCCGGACGAAGTCCCGGCGCCTGCATAGTCGGGGCCGGGGTTCAGGCGGACGCCTCGCGGCTCGCCTGCGATTGCTCCCAGGCCTGACGGAAGCTCAAGCCCACCATGTAGGCAAAGCCAAGCATATACAGCATCAGCCAGGGCGTCAGCCCCCACAGCTCGCGCTGGATGCTTATCGCGACCATGGCAGCGGCGTACAGGGCTGCCGCAACCTCGAACCAGACGATGGGATCGCGGCCGAGAGCGTAGTTATTCAGGCCCCAGTGCTCGCCTCGCTGCTTGATGTTGAACTTGGGCGTGCGCTCGAAAGCGCTGTCAACGCCGAAAAGCGCCTCGATGATGGCTTTGGTGTTGCTGATCGCCATTCCGGTACCAACAAGGGTCAGGGTGCCGAGCAGCGCCAGGCGGCTGCCGACGCTTTCTCCGAAGCGCGCGCGGGATGCCCAATACAAGAGCCAGGGGCCGAACGCCGCCAGGACGAACCAGGCCGGCATGAGCACCGGATGGGGTGAAAGCATGGCCGGAACAGCCGTCAGAAGAACGATCAGCATCAGAGGGTGGACGGCATACCCGGTCAGGTGCAGCGTGCCGAAGACTTTCTTGTGAAACGGCATGCGCGACATCCAGAGATCTCCCAGGATCTTGCGCGCCGTCTGGATGCTCCCCTTTGCCCAGCGGAACTGCTGGCGCTTGTAGGCGCTCAGCTGTACTGGTATCTCGGCGGGAACGTGGAGATCCTCCAGGAACCGAAAGCGCCAGCCCGACAACTGAGCACGATAGCTCAGGTCCAGGTCTTCGGTGAGCGTTTCAGCCTGCCACCCGCCCGACTCGTCGACACAGGAACGTCGCCACAGCCCGGCGGCGCCGTTGAAGTTCATGAGCAGCCCCATGCTGCTGCGAACGCTCTGCTCAATGCCAAAGTGCATGTCGATGGCGGCAGCCTGGGCGCGTGTCAGCCAGGAGTAGTTCGGGTTGACATGCCCCCATCGTGCCTGAACACAGCCTACGCGGGGATCATCGAAGGCGGGCAGGGTTCGGCGCAGAAAATCGGGTGGAGGTAGGAAATCGGCGTCGAAGACGGCCAGGAACTCACCGCGCGCCGTGGCCACGCCATGCTGTAGCGCGCCCGCCTTGAAACCCTTGCGGTTGGTGCGCGTCACCTGCACGATATCTACACCCTTGTCGCGCCAGTAGGCGACGGCCCGAGCGGTGATATCGCGCGTCATGTCCGTCGAATCGTCGAGCACCTGGATTTGTAGGCGATCCTGGGGGTAGTCCATCTGGGCGCACGAAGCCAGGAGGCGCTCCACCACATACTGCTCGTTGTAGATGGGCAACTGAATTGTGACTACAGGCAGGTCGGTATCTGAGACCGGCGTCAATGTCGGCTGTCGTTGGCGGCTATGCCAATAGTAAAGACCTGTGAGCGCCAGGCTGTGGAAGCCGTATATTGCTAGAAGTAGACAACTGACCACATAAACGATATTGATAATTAACATAGGCATCTACATGACAAAACTACTGAGTCCTTGTGGATATGGCCGCACTGTCACGGCCCTCTGGCAATCACTGTACCACGCTCCGCAAGAGAGGTGGGACGGCTTTAAGGCCGTCCCACGATCAAGAGCGTGTAACCGCTCATACGCCCTGTAAGCCACGTAATGATCGGTGGTGTTGGCATAAGCACGGACTCGCACTCCCGTGAATTATCGCGGAGTCGGGGAGGCGCGTCAACTTTGGGCGAGTCTGTAGGCATCCGGCGACATCTTTCCCTAACGCGTGAATTTTCGTTGACAGACGTCGTGACCTCAGTATAATTGTCCCTAGCAGGTTGCTTATCATTATGTCGCTTGAATATTTATCTGGAGAGTCTTATGTCTTCTCAGCGAGACGACTCGGGAAAATCGTCGACCGCTGAAGAGCGGCTGAAACAAATGAAGCCCACCCGGCGCGGCCCGAATCTCTCCCTCGCCTGGATTCCCGTGGTCCTCATCATTGCGGCGCTGGCCCTGTTGTTCTGGTGGCTGAACCAGACGATCCAACCCGATAGAGCACGCGTTGTCGGCGCTCCCCCAACAGTTGCCGTCGGCGCCCGCCCGCCGGATGCCGCGGCGCCGACCCTGGCGCCGACCGCCGGTCAGACGGTGAGTGATGTCCTGAAGAACAGCGGCCGCTATCAAAACCAGTCCATCAGCGTCTCGGGCCGCTACCACGGCCGCGATGTGAAGGGTGAGTTGAAGGGCCAGACGGCGGTGACAGTAAACGATTGGGTGCTGAGCGATGGCATCTCCGCGATCTGGGTCACCGGGCGCGGGCCGGCTGACCTGAGCCTTTCAGGCAGCCAGGACATCGACACGCCCCTGGTGGTCGAAGGCACGCTGCGCGACATCGGAGGCAAGATGGTCCTGGATGCTCGCACTGTCGTCGTCGCCGGCCGCGCCCCCGTCGCCGCCGCGCCCGCGAATGCAACCCCCGCCGCCTCGGGGAACACCAACATTCAGCCCGGCAGCTACGTCCTCGTCAACGGCACCTCGGGTTCCAGGCTGAGCTTCCGTTCCGGCCCCGGCACCACCTTTGGCCGGGTGCCAGACGAAGGGCTGCTGCCCGACGGTGTGCGGCTCAAGGTTCTCGAAGGGCCGAAGACCGGCGAAGACGGCAACATCTGGTGGCGGCTCCAAACCGATAAGGGTACGATAGGGTGGGCGGTTCAGGACTACTTGCAGCCGACCGCCGGACCTTGAGCCGACGACAGCCTCGTTTCTAGGAGACCCCGTGATCCGCATCATCACCGATAGCACAGCGTCTGTGCCGCCCGATCTTGTCCAACGTTACAACCTCGCGGTTGTGCCTCTCCGAGTTCTTTTTGGACATGAGAGCTACCGAGACGGCATCGACATGGACAATGACGAGTTCTACACGCGCCTCGCCAAAGCCGACCGCCTACCCACAACCAGCCAGCCAACGGTGGCCGAGTTCTATGATGTCTATCGGAACATCGTCGAAGCCGGCGATAAGGCCGTATCCATCCACATATCGAGCAAGCTGAGCGGAACATACAATGCCGCGGCACAGGCCGCTGCAGAGTTCCCCGACGGCGCTGTCACCGTCGTCGATACCAACTGGCTCTCCGTCCCGCTGGCTTTCGAGGTGCGCGCCGCCGCCGAAGCCGCCGAGCGGGGCGCCTCGGTCGACGAGGTCGTCGCCGCCGTCCACAACCTTGACCCCCGCCTGCACCTCTACTTCGTCCTGGATAGCCTTGAAAACCTCCGCAAGGGTGGCCGCATATCCGGCGCCAAAGCCATGATCGGTGGCCTCCTGAACGTCAAGCCCATCCTTGAGCTGCGAAACGGCGCTATCGAGCCTGTCGAATCGCCACGGTCGAAAAAGGCGGGCCTCAAGAGGCTGCTGGAGCTGATGAGCGCCACCATTCCGCCTAACGCCCCCCTGCATGTCGCGGCCATCCACGCGCGCGCTCCCAACGAGCGCGCCGAGATGGAACGGCTTATCCGCGAACGCTTCAACGTCGTCGAGATGATCGAGGCTGAAGTCGGTTCGATCATTGGAACCCATAGCGGGACCGGCGCCGTCGGCGCGGGATACTACACCGACTAGTCGAACAACTCGCCGCCCAGCCAGGCCAGTATCGTCGGCGTTACGTCCTGCAACCCCCGCAGACTCTCGGCAACCGCACGCCCATTCCGTCCCCACACCAGCCCGGGCACCGGATTGAGCGTGTGGTCGCTCGTTGTCTGGTCCTCCAGGTTCCCGTGGTCGCTCGTGACGAGCAGCAGGTCATGGGCCGGATCAAGAACAGCCAGCGCTCCTTCCAGCAAGCCATCGAGCCGAGTGAGCGCCATCTCCGCCATGTCTCGCTCCCGGCGATGGCCCGCCATATCGGTCACGAAGTACTCGAAGACAGTCAGGCTGTGCGCCCGGGCCAGACGAGCCAGGCTCTCTCCGGCTTGGACCGGCGTCACGTCGGGAACACCAGCCACGCCCAGGTGGCTCTCCCAGTGCTCATTCGTGATAAACGCCGACACGGCGTGACCGGCGCGAATCTCGTCGGGACCTCGGAACGGCACACCGGCCAGGTTCGCCGCCAGCGCTGTCACCGATTGTCGCGCCGTGCCGCGCGCCATACGATCGAGGTAGCGGGGCGGGTAGGCGTTGGCAAAAGCCACTGGCCCAGCGCGACCGGCGCTCGCAAACACGTTGTGCTTCTGCAACAGACCCCGCGCCTCAGGCGGCGCGTACGGCCCGGAATGCCGCCCGATCTGCGCAGGCAGGTTCACACCGCTCCACAGCGTGGCCTGGCCGGTTCCGCTCTGCGGAAGACCGGGAACGCCCAAAGTTGCATCCAACGCGCCGAGGCTCGCGCCTGACGAAAACGGCGCTGCCCGGACAGCGGATGCGGTGAGCGCCGCGCCATCGAGTAGAAGCCGAATCGTGGGCATGGCAACCGCGGCGAGAGGATTGCGTGTCTGGTCATCGTCGCCCAAACCTACGCCATCCACGAATACGATCAGCACGCCCATCAGATTTGCCGCGCGGTGCGATGGCTCGCAGCGCCACGAACGGCAGCGGGGAATCGGCCCATTGTGACGTTACAGACGCGCAATCAGGCCCTCGAAGATGTCAGACTCGGTGATGATTCCCACAATATGGCCGTCCTGAACGACGGGCAGACCGCTAATCTTTCTATCTAGCATGATTCGTGCCGCGTCCTTGATAGGCGTATCGGGCGTCACCGTTACCGGATCCTTGGTCATGATTGAGTCGACCGTGAGCTGCGCCAGCAGGTAGTGAACCTCGTAGATGCTTAGACTCGTCGCATCGGACGGCGACGCCTCGCGCACATCCCCCCTGGTGACAATTCCGACAAGACGGCCGCGCTGATCCACGATCGGCAGACGTCGGATCTTACGCTCCTTCATGATACGATGCGCCTCCGGCAGCGTCGTCTTCGAATCCACCGTCATCACGTCCTTGGTCATCCAATCGCGGACAACCGGCGTGTCAGCGCCCATAGTAATCCTCCTCGATATACAGTTGAGTGCTAGCATAAGTATAGCACAAACGCCCCGGACCATATACGCGGCGCGTCATGCGCCCTTGAGCGACGATGACGATGGCGGAAATGTGAAATGTGCGTAAATAGGGGGTCGTGAGTCGCGCCCAAATCGCGATTTGACCTGCTTTTCGGAGTGAAGGCTCATAACGCACCGTCTTATCCAATCGTTGTAATCATCGAGGAGTGTGACCGGCGATGGCCGCTGGGACTCCTCGCCCGCCGCGACCGCTCGGTGGCGGTGTGGGCAGAAGGATGGGAAAGGAAAGGGGACGTCCTTTGTCATCCTATGGCCCTCACTGCTCCCGCGCGTCAGGTGCGGGACCTGTCGTCCCAAGGCTCGCCGTCGGGCCATGGCAACAAGGAGACCGCGCTATGAAACCAGAACAGTACCCCCCTCCCCTCCCCACGCGCCAGAAGGTCGGCCGCATCGTCAGTGTATGCATTGGCCTGACCGTCCTGGCAGCGCTCGCGTTTGTGGTGCTATCGGCAGTCGGCGGCGCTTCGGCCGCCCCGGGTCCGCAGGCTGCAGCGGCGACGGCCACCGCCGCCTATGCCGCCAGCGGACCGATCACTCAGGGCCTCTCGATACGGACCTATGGCGCTTCGGCATCTGAGATACCTGGCATTACGCCCACTCTCGTGCTGAACCTGCCCGTTGGCGCCGGCGACTACGCGATCAGCACGTACGTCCCGCCCGCCGCGACCCCAGGTCCGGGCGCTGCGGCGTTGCGAAAGCAGGCCGCCAGCGGGGCCAGCAAGGCTAACTCCGCCGATACGGCGAGCGGCATCGATTCCGCCGATTCGGTGGACGCAGCGGCTGCTAACCCCAACTACTTCGTCGAAGACAAGCCCTATACCTCTGCGCCCAATCCTGCCGACCCCTACTTCGCTACAGGCGTAGAAGGCCCAGTCGACCCGCAGAATGCTCAGGCGCCGCGCTATGACAGCATCACGTGGGATCCGGCGATCATGTCGGAGCAGTTCACGCCCGATGAGAACGGGCGCGCCGGACTCTACAACCAGCTGTTTGCCAACGGCATCAACTCCGCCGAGAAAGTGTTCGCTCGCCATTGGTACGAGCCGGACCATCTCGACAAGGACCAGGATGGCACCCTCGGCCTCTCCTCGGGCGACATTCACTACCCGGCGATCATGCAGGAATTCACCTACATGCTTATCGGGCCTGGAAACGTGGCTCAGAATCAGGTGCCGCCGCCTCTGTTCGGGTCGGTTGGCTCCACGACCATGGTGTTCCCCATCGGGCAGCGCGGCTCCGAGCTGCTCGACGCGAGTGGCAACATCAACACCTCGAACCCGCCCGCGACCACGCGTGGCCTCGGCCTCACCTCGCTGGACGCTGAATTCGATGGCCTGCCAGACATCGTTCACATCGACAGCGAGCAGACGCTGGTTAGCGCGCTGAACTTCAGTGTTCAGCTCGACTTCAACGGCAACCACGCCCTTGACCCCCTGGTGCCAGGTGGTCTGAACCCGCTCAACGGCCAGGAACTGGCTGTGCTGCGGCTGGATCCCAAGCAGCTCTCCTACGCTCCCGGCGGGAACAAGGTCATCCAGTTCCTCGATCACGCCGCCGTCCTGGTGAGCAACTCGACTGCGCCGAACGGAGCGACGTTCGATATCTACTACACCGGCAGCTTCGCGCCGAAGTTCCTCGGCCGCGTGACGCTGGGCCAGGGCGACGCGCTCATGTCGAACACGAACGGCTCGCCGGTCGTGATCCGCAGCGGGTCCAACGGCGGTCCTGGCGGGAACCTGTGCTCGACCACCTACGGCCCGTGGTTCCTGTACCTTCAGAGCTCCGACGCCAGCGAGAGCAGCGCGATCGTCGTCGCCGGCCGCGCGATCGGCGCGACGTACGCGCCGATGGAGCAAGGGCCGAACTCGACGCAGCCGTGGTGGCTCAAGCGCACCTACGTGGACGGCCACGAGTACAACACCGTCGCCATCAACACGCGCAACGGTGGTACACCCGTTACCGGCGCTACGCCTGCAGCGTGCACCGTCACGACGGTCCCGACCGACCCCTCGCAGGTCAACTACATCACCCTGCGCACCCCGATCCCGAAGGGGCCGAATGTCACCAACGCCCAACACTCGGTGTTGCTGCAGGCCTATCTGCCCGGGCAGCGCCTGAGCATGTTGCCGCCGTTCAACTACGAACACTACATCGTCTCGGACGTGCAGGCAATCGCCGGCCTCGCCACCCAGGTGTCGAACGTGGCCTTCATCGGCCCGCTGTTTGGTCCGGTGGCCCCGGTGCTGCAGGACTCCGACCCGTTCCCGTACACGGCGGGTTTCCCGCCGCCGGGAACAACACCAGCCCGCTACAGTGACCCCGCCGCGTCTTCCTTCTTCTACGTCGCCGAAGACCGCGACCCGCAGCTCATCGGCGAGCTGGCGGAAAGGGACATCCAGAACATGGCCGGCCCGGCCGGACCGCTCCAGCCGGTTCCGTCGTTCTGGTACACGCAGCAGTTCCGCACCCTGCCGGACCTGTACACGGCGTACATCCTGCCGAACCAGCCCAACCCGACCGACCCCAGGACGCCGAAGGGCGACCTGTACCTGGTCGTCAGCGGGCTGTACGCGCCCCAGAGCTACTTCCGCCAGTGGGTCCAGAACCTGAGCTGGCCGCAGGACAGCATCGGCGGGCGGTTCAAGTTCTGGTTCGATCCGGATGGCCTTGGCACGGGCAACAACAAGCTCTTCAAAGATGCCAACGGAATCCGCATCTACGGCCGCGACAACGAAGGCGCGGGCAATACGGCCTACACCCCGCCGGCCCTCCTGCCCGGCGTCGCGCCCACCGGCCCGGTCGAGGTTCCGCCCTACACCGATCCCATCAGCATCTTCGACCCGCGCGGAGCGCAAGCGCCGGTCAAGGACAGCCTGACGCTCAACCCGGCGTACCTCGCTGAGTTCAACAGCGGCAACGAGCCTCTCGCCCCCTACTACGGCCAGATCTCGGCCAATGGCGCCGACGCGCGCGAGAAGGTCTTCCCGCGCCTGTGGTACGAGCCCAACTACCTGGACAAGATCCTCCAGGTGTCCGGCACGCCCAGTGTGACGGCGACTGCGCCGACGGCAGCCAACACCTGCACCAACCCTGTGAAGATCGACCCGGTGGTGACACCGCTGATCTCGCTGCCGCCTGCCACAGGCGGACCGCCCTACCCAACCTACAGCTTTACGCTGACGGCCGAGCGCGAGATCCTGTTCTCGGGCACCGGCACCATTGACATCTTCAGCGGCTGCGACACGCGCCCGGCGAATGCCACGCCAGTCTATGCCCTGACTCCGACGGGCGGCGCTGTTCTGCCGACCACGATCACCCTCCCCCAGGGCACGTACTACCTGCGGAACACTGGCACCGTGACTGCCGACTTCAACGGCGGCTCCACGCAGCGCTACAACTTCCCTGCCGTCCAGCAGGAATTCACGTACATGTTCCTGGACACGCTGGACCAGCCGACGTCCACCGCCCCGGGTGGGAAGTTCTTCTTCCCCGTCGCAACAGGCCGCAGTGAGCTGCCTGTCCCACCGACGGGCGCGGGCGCGGGCTGGGCGCCGTCCCCGGCGAGCACCGGCGCGGGTCTGACGACGTTCGATCCGGCGTTCGACGGCACGCCGCGCCCTGTGATCGTCGAGAACGAGCGCAGCCTCGCGGCCTTCACGGGCGTCAATGCCGACTTCACCGGCTTGGGTGACTTCACCACCGCCACCGGTAACCCGCAGTTCGGGACCTTCGACCCCGACGCGACGCCGATGAACGGCAACGAACTCGCGATCTTCCGCACCGACGGCATCGACCTGGGACGCAACGGCTCGGCTCAGTTCCTCGACTACCTCGTGAAGCTGACCAACATCGACTACATCTCTGGCCGCGCCGACATTCAGATCTGGTACACGGGCGGTGGCCTGCATCCGGTCAATGACCCGAACAGCAACACCTGCGCAGACTACTCCAAGTACCCCGATCTGGTGGCGACCATCACCGTGCCTCTCCACGGCATGGCGATCGTCAACCGCAACTCGGTCAAGATTCTGCCGCCGGGGACCAATAACTTCGGCTCGACCGACGGCGCGTGGTTCGTGTGGGTGCAGGGTGTGTACGCCCCCATCCCTGGCCAGCCGCAGAGCGAGCGCGCGACGCTCGTCCTGGGCCGTGCCCTCGGCGCGGCCGGCGCGCCTATCGACAACGGCGCGGGCGCTCACAACCTGACCCCGGGCTACCCGTGGTACCTGAAGCGCTTCTTCGTCGACGGCCACGAATACAACGTCACAGCCGTTCTGACTGAGCCGCCGGCGGTGGGCGCCGCGGCGACGGCGAATACCTTCAAGGGTATCACCATCCGCACGCCGGACCCCAAGCCCTGCGACTTCGTCAACCAGGAAGACTCGATCGCGCTGCAGGGCTACTTCCAGGCCAGCCAGTACGGCATCGACACTAACACCCTGTCTGTGCTGCCTCCGTTCAACATCCAGCACACCATTCGACAGGACGTTCGCCGCATCACCCCGACCCAGTTCGCGACAACCTTCGCGACACAGTGTGAAGGCGACGTCGCGGGTAACGTCGGTCCGCTGACGATGGTCATTCGCGCCGAGAGCACCGAGCCGCGCTTCCTCGGCGAGCTCAAGGAGCTCCTGTACGAGCGGCCTTCGGTACCGATCACCGCGCCATTCATCGCCGCGGTCAACCCGGTCTGGTCCACCGAGCAGTTCCACACGCTGCCGGACCACTTCACCGACATCGGTCTACCGGCGGGCCAGTTGTACCTGCTGACCAGCGACCTGCAGACCAACCTCGGCCAGCTGTCCTACGTCGGCTGCAACACGCCGACCACCCAGCTCGTCATGGGTCAAGGCGCCAACGGGCTTCAGGCGCCCGGGCCAGGCCTCGGACCGGTCGATACGACCTCGCCGTTTGGCCCCATTCCGCTGCCCAACCTCGTGCAGCCTGGCGGTGTTCCCTACTTCCAGGCGGGCCTGAATGCGGCAGCGCAAGTTCTCGACCCAACGCTACGCACCCGCGTCCAGTTCTGGTATGACCCCCAGGATTCGGGCATTGGAAGCGGCCGATCGGGCGGCGGCGCCGGGGCAGCCACCGCGCCGGGGCCGGACCGCGGCGATCTCTACGTCAACGCCTGGAAAACGAACTACGACCTGCCGATCACGCTCACACCAACGCCGACCACGACCACCACGCCGACGGTCACCACCACGCCGACGGTCACCACCACGCCGACAGTGACCAAGACGCCGACCCCAACGCCGACTGGAACGTTGGCGACGCAGACGGCCACGCCGACGGGGACCACCACATCGACGCCGACGGCGACACCGACGGCCACGACGGGGACGGCAGGGACCACGCTGAGCATCAGTCTGCAGTCGAATACGGGCCAAGCCGGCAAGCTGGAGGTCACGGGTGTCCAGGCCGGCGTTCCGTTCCTCGTCACAGTCAACGTCAGCAACGTCACCGACCTCTACGGGGCGGAAGTCACGCTCAGTTGGGACAAGGACTACCTGGCGTTCTACGGACCGACAACGTCTACCGCTGGCACCTCGGGAACGCCAGGGACGCTGCCGAGCAGCGCAACCATCATCAAGAACGAGGTCGTGACCGATCCAGGGACGAACCAGGCGTACTTCCACTACGTGGCGACCAAGACCGGCCAGGTCGCGGGTGACAACGGCTCTGGCGCCATCGTCAGCTTCGCCCTGATCCCAACCCAGTCGGGCACGGCCAACATCTACTTCGTGACCCCCTCGGTCACCATCGGCTCGACAACGTACAGCACCAAGCTGTCGAACTCGTCGGCCGGAACCATCTCATACGCGCCGCCATCCCCGGTAACCGTGACGATCGTCCCTGCCGCTTCGCCGGTCGGAGGCGCAGCCGGTGTCGTGCAGATGCAGAGCCACGTCACCAACGCGGGCGCCGCGGTTCAGATTGGCAGCGTCACGACGAAGACAGGCTCAGGTGGCGGCTACAGCATTGTGACCGGCGCTGGTGCGAACACGGTATACGTGACGAAGCTGGGCTACCTGCCCGCCAAGTCCTCGTTCACGCCCGTTGTCGCTAACAGCATGGTCTACGTGCCGCCGATCTATCTGATGGGTGGCGACGCCAACGGTGACGGCCAGGTTGATCTCTTCGACCTCGTTACTGTGGCGGCCGCGTACGACAGCTATCCGCCCTCCGACGCCCGCGCCGACATCAACGGTGACGGCTACGTCGATATCACCGACGTCGTGCTCGTCGGCGCCAACTATGGCAAGAGCGGCGTGCAGTCAGGCGTGGCAGCCGCGAGCAGCACCGCGAAGGCGGGCAAGCGAGCAGCCGCGCAGGTGACAGTGGACGCGCCATCTAGCGTCCAGGCGGGTCAGGAATTCAAGGTGTCCGTGCTGGCCCGGAATGTGAAGGACCTGTACGGCGCTGACTTGACCCTCCGCTACGATAAGTCCCGTGTCCAGCTCGTCGAGAGCAAGGGCGCGCCGGGCGCACTCCTTGGCAGCGACGCCTACGTCGTCGCCAACAAGGCCAGCGCGAGCGACGGCCCCGGCGGCGTCCTCGGCGGCAGCATCATGGGCACCTACCGCTTCGGCGCCACCAAGCTGGCTCCGGCGGTGGCAGCCAACGGTGACGGCGTACTCGTGACCCTCACGTTCCGCGCCATCACCGACGGCAGCCCGCGCATCAGGCTCAGCAAGGCGACTCTGGTCGACAGCAACGTGAACAACCTGTCGAGCAGCATCACCGCCCGCTAGGGCCGCAGTTTCACCGACAGACGGGGGCAGGCTCGCGCGAGCCTGCCCCCTATCTTTGTCTTGCCGTCGGTTTCTTAGTACAATAGCTAGCCATAGGGTGTCCACGTCTCCACATCGACAAGAATCCACCAATCTCGTCGGGAGGGCACAGCCATGCCAGGCAAGCTCGGGACAGCAGAACGACCACTCCGCGTCGCCATCATCGGCGCCGGGCCGGCCGGCTTCTACGCGGCAGAGGCGCTGCTCAAGAAGAATGACATCACCGCGACCATCGACTTCTTCAATCACTTTCCCACCCCATACGGCCTCGTCCGAGATGGCGTCGCCCCCGACCACCAGTCCATCAAGACCGTGACCCGGGTCTATGACCGAATTCTAGAGAACCCGAATGTGCGCTATTTCGGGAACGTGACGCTGGGCGAGGATGTCCACCTGGCCGACATCAAGCCATTCTACGACATGATCCTCTATGCTGTCGGCTCGCCCTCCGACCGGCGCATGGGCATTCCGGGCGAGGACCTGGCCGGCAGCCTGCCTGCCACAGCTTTCGTCGGTTGGTACAACGGCCACCCGGAGCACGCTGATCTGGCCCCGGACCTGTCGCACGAGCGCGCGGTCGTCGTCGGCATCGGCAATGTTGCCATCGATGTGGCGCGGATATTGCTTCGCTCGACGGATGAGCTGGCGCAGACCGATATTGCCGACTATGCCCTGGCAGCGCTTCGGGCGAGCAAGGTGCGCGAGGTCGTCATGCTCGGCCGCCGCGGGCCCGTGCAGGCAGCCTTCACCAATGCCGAGCTGAAGGAGCTGGGCGAGCTGGAAGGTGTCGATGTCATTGTGGACCCGGCCGACCTTGTGCTCGATCCCGACAGCGAGGCCGAGATGGCCAAGGACCGTGTCGCCACCCGCAATGTGGAGATTTTGCGCGCAATGGCCGCTCGAACTGAGCATACCCGGCCGCGCCGTCTGTGTTTGCGCTTCCTCGTGTCGCCGGTGGAGCTTTTCGGCGAAAATGGCCACGTATGCGCCGTCAAGATCGAGAAGAATGAGCTGTACCTCGATGATTGGGGAACGCTGCGCCCCCGCGGCACGGGCCAGTTTGAGACGCTCGACGCCGGGCTCGTCCTGCGCTCAGTCGGCTACAAAGGTACGCCCCTCAAGGACGTGCCGTTCAACCCCAAGACCAGCACGGTGAGCAACGTCAGCGGACGAGTTGTCGACCCAGCGACGGGTGTACCCGTACCAGGCGAGTATGTCACCGGCTGGGCCAAGCGCGGCCCGACGGGCATCATCGGCACCAACAAGCCAGATTCGGTTGAGACCGTCAACAAGATGATCGAGGACCTGGAGATCCTGGCGGGGATACCGGACGAGAACCGAGATCGGGCAAATGTGGACGCGGTGCTTCAGTCGCGCAACATCGACTATGTCTCGTACGAAGACTGGAAGGTGCTGGACCAGCACGAGCAGGCAGCGGGGACAGCGCAGGGACGGCCCAGGGTCAAGGTGACGAGCGTTCCGGGCATGCTAGCGGTCATCCGCCAGAAGAAGGAAGTTCCGACTGAGTAAGGGCGTCAGGAATGGGTGAGTTTTACCGCCTCGTGGCCGAGCGGCTGCGGCTGACACGCCGCGTCGCGGCGGCCACCATTGTTCAAATTCGTGGCTCCGTTCCGCGTGAGGCGGGCACGAAGATGCTTATCGACCCGGCGGGCCACCACGTAGGCACCGTCGGGGGCGGCTGCGGCGAATCCGACGTCATCAACGGCGGCCTTCGCGCGATTGACACCGGTGCGCCGTCCCTCGTTCGGGTTGATCTCACCGAGGACATATCCCTGGAAAGCCTCGGCGTCTGTGGTGGTATCATGGACGTGCTTGTCGAACCCTGGGAGGATGGCCCGCTCCTGCAGCGCCTGGTCGAAGCCGAGGAACGCAACGAGACAATCGCCCTGCTGCATGTGGTCGAGGCGCCGTCGTCCCTCGCGGCGGCGGTCGGGCAGCACGCCCTGTTGACGCTCGATAGCGCGGCGGACGGTGACATGGGGCTTGGCCCGGCGAGCGAAGAAGTCTTCCGAGCGGCGGCCAACTTGCTGGATAGTGGCCGCAGCGGGATGGTGCGGGCTGCCACACCGGATGGCGACGTATCGGTTTATGTCGAGATCCAGGCGCGCGCCCCGCGTCTGATTATCGTCGGCGCGGGACATATCGCCGCGCCCCTGGCGCGCCTCGCCAAGCAGCTCGATTTCCACGTAACTGTGCTCGACGACCGGCCGGCCTTCGCCAACCGCGCCCGCTTCCCCGACGCAGACCGCATTGTCGTGGACTATTTCCAACCGGCATTGCGCGCGCTAGACCTGGACCGCCAGACCTACATCGTACTTGTTACGCGCGGCCACCAGCACGACGTCGAGAGCCTGATCGCCGTCCTCGACCGGCCAACCGCGTACATTGGCATGATAGGAAGCGCCCGCCGAGTCAGGGCCGTGTTCGAGCTGTTGGAGCGCGAGATGGGAATCGACCCGCAGCGCCTCGACAAAGTGTATTCGCCCATCGGGCTGGACATAGGCGCTGAGACGCCGGCCGAGATTGCCGTCGCAATCATGGCGGAAATCGTCAAGGTCAGACGTGGAGGTACGGGCGTGTCACTCACCGACCGCGAGCGCCGCGGCCCGGTTCACACCCACCGCTACACACCCCTGAAGTAAGCTAACACACATCACGCGCTGCTCATCAACCGACGGTAATCGTCCGGTGTGTCGATGTCGAGCGCGGCGGCTTCCCCGACTTCCACGAACTGCACCACATCGCGGTACTTGTCAATCAGCGTCCGGCCGCCCTGATCACCGACCACCCCCATCAGCTCCGGCCACAACTGACGGTCGAACAACGTCGGGTTGCCCCGCCGGCCATCGTAGGTCGCCACGACGATGGGCGCCAGCGTCTCAAAGTACCGCTGGAGCAGGGCACTGACGACAGACGGCGTCACCTTCGGCTGGTCCGCAAGCATGAATAGGGCCGCGTGAGTCGAAGGCGAGAGTGACAGCAGCCCAGCACGCACCGATGTGCTCAGCCCTTGCTCCCAATCGGAATTGTGCGCGACGCGGATGGCCCCATCGCCCGCCGCGGCCAGAACCTCATCTGCCCGCGCGCCGACGACCAGGACGGATTCAGATGCTTCACTCGCCAGCGCCGCCTTCACGGCGCGGCCTACGAGCGTCGAATCCTCCCACGGGAGCGTCTGTTTGAGCTCGCCGTAGCGCCTGGCCCCACCGGCGGCTAGGATGACGGCGCCCACCCGGCGACGCACCTCTCGGAGGGGGGGCTCGGCCTGCACCGCACCGATGGCGACGCCGTCGAAGCGCGGCGACGCCAGAAGACATCGCGCCAGCGCCCTGGCATCGTCAATGTTATCGTTGGTGGCCTTGTTCAGCAGTGCGAGAACGCGCGCCTGCGAAGGGATGTTCTTGAGCCCGCCCTCGGGATGACTCATCTCGGCCGCGACCGTCGCTATGGTGATGGGCGCCCCCATCGGCAGACCGGTAAGTGCCGCGATGCGCTCTGGACGATGGACGTACGCGGCGTCGAGCGGCCGCCCCAGGATATCGAGGCCGAGCACCGCCACGACGACATCCGCGTCCTGGGGAATGGGCGGCTCATGCGCAGCGGGCGCCTTAAAGGAGAGGTGACGCGAGCCGTCCGCCTCCACAAGCACCGCCGCAACGCGCGGAAGGCGCACCAGGCGGCCCGGCCAGTCCAGCGGGACTGAATCGAGCTTCCAGCCCTCGGCCGTCTCGATCACTTGCGGCGCGATGGCGACGCGTCGTAGGAATGGGAGGCTGGCGTCTAAACGGTCGGCGATCGCGTCGAGATCGGGGTGGATGAAAAGGCCGTCGGCGTCGTCGAAGCCCGGCAAAAGCATCTTCGTCGTCGGCGTGATAAGCACGCGGGCGTGTCCGGTGGCCGCCAGTTCTGTCGCCAGACGGTAGAGAGAGCTCGTCTTGCCCCCACCGCCGACAAAGGCGACAATGCCACGGTCGGGAATGTCTAGGGCATCTTGCAGCTTCATGAAGGTATCTTGAGCTGTGGCGCGCTCAGAATCGCCTCCAGCACGCCGCCGCCTATTGCGAGGGATTTGTCGGAAACGGTGTGGATGAAGGACGCCTCAGCGCGCGGGTCTACGTCGCCGAGCTTTGTGCCCGCCTCGACGCGCACCCCACCGTGAACCATCCCTCGCAGGATGCCCTCCACGGCGGCAACGACATCGACGCCGCCGACTCGCGCCACCACATCGCCCTGAGCGACCACATCGCCGATGCGCCGTAGCGGGACGACTTCGCCAGCGACTGGTGCGCGCAAGATGCGTGCGACGTCTGCGCCACCGATGCGCGCGGGCACGCCGGTGTTCGGCTCCGCCGGACCCTCCCAGATCACGCGGCCCAGGTTATGGCCGCGGTTCGTCTCGATCACCGCGTGGCAATCCACACCGGCCGTGAAGCCCGGGCCAAGGCCAATGACCAGCGACGCGTCGTCGATGCGGGTGCCGAGGTTGCGCTTGGCGAGCCGCGCGTCGACGACGACATCCGGATGCAGCAGCGTCAGGCTCGTTCCGTCGGGGTCCACGACAACTGGCACCTCATGCGATGCCAGGACGGCGCGAGCGTCGCGCAGTGGTACGCAACGCGCAGTGATCCCCTCGACCGTCAGGGTGTTGTCATACACGGCTTGCGCAAACGAGACGGTGCGGCGGACGGCGAGCGGATGCTCCAGCTCGGTCATTACCACCAGGAAACCGGCGCGGTGGAGGCGAACCGCGACCCCGGTCGCCAGGTCGCCGGCGCCACGAATGAGGACCAGAAAAGGGCGCGCCAGGAGGGAGTCAGACACGCTGCGCCTCAACGCTCGCGAGGCGCCGATGGCTATCTGGCGTCAGCGCGAAGACGAGTGTATCCCGCAGCTCGCCCTGTACGTCTCGGCTATGATTGCGCAGCTCGCCTTCGAGCTGGTAGCCAGCCTTCTCGGCCACGCGGCGGCTCGCCAGGTTACGGCTGTCCATGTGGATCTCGACGCGCTCGGCTCCGAGAGTATCGAAGGCGAAGGTCGTAATCCCGCCGACGGCCTCGGAAACGTAGCCAAGCCCCTGGAAGCGCTGCCGGCACCAATAGCCGATCTCGAATCTCGGCACGGCCCAGTCGATACGGTGGAGGCCGCTGGCGCCGACCATGATGTCGGTTCCCTTCAGGAATAGCAGCAGCATGAGGTCGGCGCGTTCTAGGAACCTGACGCGAGCGCGGCGCGCCGTAAGCTCCGAGATCTGAGCCGTCGCCGGTTCCTGTGCCCATGGCATCCACAGGCGCAAGCTGTCCAGTGTCTCGTTGACGGCGCGGCTAATCTCCGGCCCATCGCCCGGCCGCGGGCAGCGTAGAAGAAGGCGCTCGGTCTCGAAAGCGTCGGGGAAGTCCCTCAGAATGGGGTCGCTCATCGGTTCGCCAATCCCCCGTCGCTGCTGAGCGGCCGACTGTCGTAGCCCGCGCCGTACAGCGTCTCGAGTACCCGCGCCGGGGTCAGCGGCAGATGATCGAAGCGCCGCCCCGTCGCCTGATAGAGCGCCTCGGTAAGCGCTGGGGCGAGCGGCACGAACGGCATCTCCGCCATTCCGCGCGCGCCAAACGGCCCGATGGGGTCGGGTACCTCGATGATGACGCTATCGACGCGCTCGGGGATGTCCAGGACTGTCGGAATCAGGTACGTCGACAGGTGCTCGGTCAGAACCCGGCCGTCCCTCTGGACGAAATTCTCAATGGTCGCCCATCCCTGCGCCTGGACGACAGCGCCCTCGACCTGCCCCTGGATAAGATGCGGGTTCAGGGCGCGCCCCACATCATCGGCGCACACGACCCGGCGCACCCGCACCTCGCCGGTCTCGATGTCCACCTCCGCCTCGACCGCCTCGGCGACGTAGCCATAGGCGAAGTTGGGATCAGAGCGCCCGTCTACGTCGATGGGCGTCGTCGGCGGCGGAATGTACTTGTGCACGGCCACGACCGGGCGATCCTCCTCGTCGCGCCACATCTCCAGCGCTTTCTGCGCCGCCCCGTGGATAGCGTTGCCGGCCATGAAGGTCAAACGCGACGCCGAAGCTGAGCCGGACGAGCCGGGCGTCGAACCCGTATCTGCGCCGACAAACTCCACGCGCTCCAGTGGCACCCCAACGGCGTCCGCCGCGATCTGCTTGAAGACCTGGTGCGCGCCCTGGCCGACATCGCTCCCGGCGCAGCGCACGACGACGCGCTCGATATCGCCGCCGCCGTGCAACTCGATCGTCGCCCAGCAGTTCTCAGGTGCACCGAACGAGAAGCCGACGTTCTTGAACGCAGCCGCCAACCCGACGCCGCGCCGCTTCCACGCCTCGTTCGGCGCATCAGGCTCAGGCGCCTGCCAGCCGTGTTCCGTCTGCTGCCAGCCCGCCGCCTTGGCGCACTGTGCGAGAACGGTCTCCATCGACACCCCCGGCGGAATGACGCTGTGCGTCGGCAAAATCGAACCATCGCGCAGGATGTTCTTCATCCGCAGCTCGACAGGGTCCATCGCCAGCGCCGCTGCCAATCGATTGACCTGGCTCTCTGCGGCGAAGTGGGACTGGGGAGCACCGAAGCCGCGAAAAGCGCCGGTGACCATGTTGTTGGTGTAGACCGTGTAGGCATCGACCTTGATGTTGGGAATATCGTACGGCCCCAGGGCCATAAGCGTCGCATTGCCCAGCACCTTCGTGCTGGTCGAAGCGTAGCCGCCCGCGTCCGAAATCAACTCGACCTCGGCCGCGATGATGTGGCCGTCTCGGGTCGCGCCAGTGCGGCAGCGATAGAACATCGGGTGACGCTTGTGATGGCCAATCATGGACTCTTCCCGCGTCCAGACCAACTTGACCGGCCGCTGGAGAACCATTGCAGCCAGCCCCAGGACAATCTGGATCGAGATATCCTCGCGGCCCCCGAACGCTCCGCCGATGGCCGGGTGTATGACGCGAACGCAGTCCTCCGGCAGCTTTAGCGAGTGAGCGATCTGCTCCAACTCTTCGTGCGCCCACTGGCCCGCCGCCGCCACGGTCACGCGACCTTCCTCGTCAATCCACGCCAGTCCCGCCTCCGGCTGAAGGAACGCGTGCTCCTGGGCGCCAACGCTGTACTCGCCTTCCACGACAACATCCGCCTGCGCGAATGCCGCCTCGACGTCGCCGCGCCGCAGGTGGTATTTGTGGAGGACATTGTCGGGATGGTTTTCATGAATGACAGGCGCGCCAGGCTGCATGGCCTCCCGGGGATCGGTCACAACCGGCAGGTCCTCGTGCTCGACGCGGATCAAGTCACGCGCCTGCTCGGCCGCCGCCAGCGTCTCCGCCACCACGAGGGCGATCTTGTCGCCGACGAAACGCACGACCGCAGCGTGGGCGTCATCACCCGGCCCGCACAACACCGGCTGGTCCGGCACGATAAGACCGAAACGGTTGAACGGCACGTCAACCGACGTGAAGATGCGCACAACGCCCGGCACCTTCTCGGCGTCTGATATGTCTAGGCGCGTGATTCGCGCGTGAGGCCGCCGCGCCAACAAGGTCACGGCATGCAGCATGCCGTCCATCGCCAGGTCGCCTGCGTAGCTCGCCGCGCCCGTCACTTTTTCGAGCGCATCACCTCGGGGAACGCTGCTACCAATCGCGCGCATACTCAGTCTCCATGACGCGGCTCGGCGGCCGCCTCAATCGCCTCGATGATCTTGTAGTACCCCGTGCATCGACACAAGTTACCGGTGATCGCCGTCTCGACCTGCTCGCGCGTCGGGTCGGGATGCTCCTCCAGGAGTTTCGCCGCTGACATCAAGAAGCCCGGCGTGCAATAGCCGCATTGAACCGCGCCTCGCGCCGCAAACTCGGCCTGGACCGGGTGCAAATGCCCATCCTCTGCCAGCCCTTCGACGGTCACAATCTGTGCGCCGTGGGCGCGAGCCGCGGGCACGAGGCACGCCATCACGGCTACACCGTCCAGGTAGACCGTGCAAGCGCCACACTCACCTTCCGCGCAACCTTCCTTAGTTCCGGTCAGCCCGAGCGAATCGCGCAGGAAATCCAGCAGCGTCAATCCCACGCCGGGCGCGCTCATAGGCTTCCCGTTCACGGTCGTCTCGATCACCGCTGCCGAGTCGAGCGCCAATGCAGCCCCATCGCCGCCCACGTATGGCTCTGCCTCACCCCACAGCAGCGCCGGCGCGCTCGGCCAGCCCGCCCGCTCCTGCCCGTCGCGCAGCCGCCGCAGCGCCCGCGCCGTTAGCACGCCCACCATGTGCCGACGATACGCGGCGGGAGAGCGTACATCGTCAATCGGGCGAGCGGCCAATTTGGCCGCCTCGGCCGCGTCAGCAATAGCCGCGTCATCCAGACGCCGACCCCGGAGCGCCGATTCTGCCTCCACCGCCCGGACAATGGTCGGCGCGACCGAGCCGAGGGTAATCCGGGCATCGGCGACAACGTCGCCGTCAAATGTCAGCACGACCGCGGCGTTGACAACCGAGATCGCCTGCGCGCGTCGCAAGCCCTGCTTGATAAACACGCCCCGCTGATTTGAGCCGAGCGCCGGGAAGTGAATATCGATGAGCATCTCGTCATCGGCCATCACGGTCCGCCGGACGCCGGTGTAGAACTCGCTGAGCGGCACGTCGCGCTGCCCTCGCACCGATGCAAGCGTGACGCTCCCGTCCAGCGCCATGAGCGGCGCAATGGTGTCATTGGCGGGCGACGCGGTGATGAGATTCCCGGCGACGGTCCCACGATTGCGAATCTGCGGCGCGCCGACCTCCCACGCTGCCTGGGCAAGCGGAAGCGCCTGCTCCACACACAGCGACGATGCTACCACGTGATTATGCGTCACGAGCGGCCCAAGATGGATCCGGCCGTCCTCTAAGCGAATACGGTTCAAGCCGGGTATGCGCGTTATGTCTATGACAGCGCCAAGGCGGCGCACCCCGCGATCGAGTTCGATCACGAGGTCGGTTCCGCCGGCGATGATACGAGCGTTGCGTCCCTCACGCGCGAGCAGCGCCACCGCTTCGCCGACCGTCGCAGGTGAGTAATAACGGGACCACAAGCGTGCCCCAATCTCCGTCGTCAGCATGGTCAAAACCTCTATCGGGAGTAACTCGTGCCTATGGATGCGCTCCCAAGTATACTGTCAGCCCCGGCGCGGCGCAAGGCCAAGTGTAGTTGGCGATTCATCATCACAGCGGCTACAATAGACGTGGAGGATACATCGCCGATGAGTGTTCCGCTTCGAATCATCCTGGTCTCGACCTACGAGATGGGTCGCCAGCCGTTCGGCCTGGCATCGCCGGCCGCCTGGCTGCGTGAGGCCGGTTTCCAGGTCGAGTGCGTCGACCTGTCCATCGAAGCGTTCTCCGAAGACTCGCTGCGAGCGGCAGACCTGATCGCCTTCTACGTCCCGATGCACACCGCGACGCGGATGGCGGTTCGTGCGCTTAGCGACGCGCGACGTCTCAATCCCCGCGCCCACTTCTGCTTCTTCGGGCTGTACGCCGCCGAGAACGTCGACTACCTTAAGCGCCTCGGCGTCGACACAATCCTGGGCGGCGAATTCGAGACCTCGCTCGTCAATCTCGCTAGCTGGTTGGCAGCAACACACTCAGCCACCGCGCCTGCCCCCGTGATCCCCACGATCTCCCTCGAACGCCAGGCATTCCGCGTCCCCGACCGCCATGACCTTCCTCCGCTCGACAGCTACGCCCACCTGGCGCTCCCAGACGGCAGTCAGCGGACCGTCGGCTACGTTGAGGCGAGCCGGGGCTGCAAGCATCTGTGCCGTCACTGCCCCATTGTGCCGGTCTACAACGGACGATTTCGGCTCGTCGGACGCGACGTGGTGCTGGCCGACATTCGTCAGCAGGTCGACGCGGGCGCCGAGCACATCACCTTCGGCGACCCTGACTTCTTCAACGGCATCGGCCACGCGCTACCGCTGGTCGAAGCGCTGCACTCCGAGTTCCCGCGCCTGACGTACGATGTAACCATCAAGGTCGAGCATCTACGCAAGCACATTGCCCAGTTGCCGACGCTCAAGGCCACCGGCTGTCTGTTCATCACGTCCGCTGTCGAAAGCTTCGACAGCAACATTCTCGACATCTTCGACAAGCAACACACGGCCAAGGATTTCGAAACTGTCCTGACCGAGTGCCAGCGCGTCGATCTCCCCCTCGTGCCAACATTCGTCGCCTTCACGCCGTGGACCACGCTGGACGGCTACCGCGCTTTCCTGCAAGAGATTGCTCGCCTGGGCCTGGTGGACAGCGTCGCGCCGGTTCAGTACACGATTCGCCTCCTTATCCCGCCCGGGTCTCGCTTGCTCGAGTTGCCCGATGTCCAAGCTATCGTTGGAAACCTGGACGAAGAGAAGCTATCCTACGAGTGGCGCAACGCGGACCCCCGCGTCGATGCGCTTCAGCGCGAACTGTCCGGTATCGTGCAGCGCATGACGCGCCGCCCGCGGCGCGAAGTCTTCGCCCGCGTCTGGAAACATGCCTTCGGGCACGCGTCCCATCTCCCGCAGCTGCCGCCGAGCACGGCAGTGCCGTATGTCACGGAACCCTGGTTCTGCTGAGCGGAACCGACTGAGGAGCAGTTTGCTTCTCCTTATATCTAAACTCTCCCCAATCTTCGAGGAAAGGTTCTTCCATGCACTATCGCTCTCTTGGCCGCGCGGGTGTTAAGGTCTCAGTCGTCGGGCTGGGCGGCAATCAGTTTGGCGGAAAGGTGGACGTCGACGGCACGAGCCGCATCGTCCACCACGCCATAGACATGGGCATCAATTTCATTGACACCGCTAACACCTACAGCCGCGGCCTATCGGAGGAGGCACTATCTTTTGCACTTAGCGGGCGGTGGGAGCGCGTCGTGCTCGCCACCAAGTTCCGCTACCCAATGGGTGATGGCCCGAACGACCGCGGCGGCTCGCGCTACCACATTATGAACTCGGTCGAGGCAAGCCTGCGCCGGCTGCGCACCGATCACATTGATCTGCTGCAGATGCACGCGTGGGACCCGGAGACTCCGCTGGACGAAACCATGCGCGCCCTCGATGACCTCGTCGCCAGCGGCAAGGTGCGCTACATCGGCGCGTCCAACTTCCTGGCGTGGCAGATGGCGCGGGCCAACGACATCGCCGAAATGCATGGCTGGGCATCGATGGTCACGATCCAGCCCCACTACCACATGCTGGAGCGCGAGATTGAGCGCGAGCTGATGTCCTACTGCCAGGCGTTCAACATCGGCATCCTGCCCTACTTCCCGCTCGCCGGCGGCTTCCTGACCGGCAAGTACCGCGAAGGCGAGCCCGCCCCGGCCGGCTCGCGCGGCCAGAGCAGCCCCTACGTTCAGCGCTACTTCACGCCGGCCAACTTCGCTCGCGTGCGCGCCCTCACCGAGTGGGCCGAGAGCCACGGCCACAGCATGACCGAACTGGCGATCGCCTGGCTCCTCGCCCAGCCGCAGATTTCTTCCGTCATCGCCGGTGTCACATCCGAGGATCAAGTTGACGCCAACATCAAGGCGGCGGAATGGGAGCTATCGGTAGATGAGGTGGGCGAGGTGAACCGAATCCTAGAGGGGCAGGCGTAAGAACCGTTGCAGGTAATCATGCTTCACCAGCTTGAGCCGATGGACGCCCCGCTGCCGCCTACTGCGCATCCTCACAGATGAAAGTCGAAGCAGCGTCGCCTGGCACTCAAGTGCCAGGCTGAACGTCCAAAGCCCACTGAAGTGGGCTGCCGAGCTTGCTTCAGCAGGCTTCGCCGTATCAGCCCCAGACTTGAGTCTGGTGCGTCGCCTGGCGACAACAAGCTGGCGAGCAACTTTCATAGGAGCGCTGGCAGCAGGTAGCGCTATATTTGGAGACGCAAGACGCTGAACCGGTGATGTGATACCCGATCGCGTGCGGATACTGAGGGTTGGGAGGTTCGAAGCAATGAGCCTCAGCCGGATTGAAGAGGAAATCGTAGCCTATGTGCATGGGTTTGCACCATCGCAGCAAGATGAAGTTCTTGCATTTGTCCGTTCGTTGCTAGCGACGCCGGTTGGCATACCCAGCCACGAGTTACTCGCGTTCGTAGGTATATTTACTTCTGAAGACCTTAAGGTGCTCCAGAAGGCCAGTGCGCTCGACTGCGAACAGGTAGATGATCTTGAACTTATATGAACCTCCACATTCCTCCTGAAGTCGCCGATCGTCTTGGTTACTATGTCTACCTGTATATTGATCCGCGCACGAACCGGCCGTTCTACGTCGGCAAGGGGCAGGGCCAGCGCGTGCTCGACCATCTCTACCAGACCGGCGAGTCCGCGAAGCTTCGCGTGCTCGCCGAGCTTCGGCAAGAGGGCAAAGAGCCACGCATCGACATCCTGGCTCACCGACTCAAGGATGAAGAGACGGCATTTCGAATTGAGGCTGCCGTCATCGATTTGCTGGGGCTGGGGGAACTGACGAACGAAGTCCGTGGCTGGAGAAGCCTAGAGCTTGGCCGCATCCCGCTGCGGGAGCTCATTGTCTACTATGCGGCAACGCCGGTGGAAGTGACCGTTCCGGCGATTCTGATTCGCATCAACCAGCTTTACCGGCACAACATGTCCCCGCAAGAGATCTACGAGGCCACGCGAGGTGTTTGGAAACTTGGCACGCGGCGAGAGCAAGCGCGCTATGGGTTAGCCGTGTTTGAGGGCATCGTACGTGCCGTCTACGAGATAGACAGGTGGCACGCGGCAGGAACAACACCGTACCAAACCCGCGATGCGAACGAGCTCGCGGGCGGGGGCCGATGGGAATTCGTGGGGCATGAAGCGCCAGAGCCTGTTTGGTCCCAGTATATCGACCGTTCCGTAGCTGCATACTTCCGCCGCGGCCAGCAAAGCCCGGTTGTATACGTCAATTGCTAGTGCGCAGTCGGTAGCCTGCGGTCATCCGCTGTCGCGATTCTTTGCCTAGGTGCATGAACCCCCTTCGCTTCGTTGCGAAATCTTCACCCGCAAGCGTGGACAATTCGGATATAATGGGTATGCGGTTGGATTGCATCAATCGTCGGTATGGCGTCCATGAAGACGCCGCGGCGATGCTAAAGCTATCCGGCCGTTACGTCGGGGCAATGGCGGCGCGACGGTCCTAGCCCGGCAACATCCATCATCAGCACACTTAACGGGTCGGGATTTGGCACGGCGTCATCCCGACCCGTAATTTCGCCGTCACCGGAGCGGTTGACGAGCATGGGCTGTTCTCGGGCGACGGGGCAGCCCGTTTTCGTCGGACAAGGGGTTAATAAGCCATGTCTACCATTACCCTTAGTGTCATCAAAGCCGATGTCGGTGGGTTTGTCGGCCACTCAGCGATTCATCCCAAGCTCGAGGAGCGGGCGCGCGAAGCCCTGGGTCTCGCCTGGGCAGAGGGCCTTCTGCTCGACTTCCACGTCACCCATTGCGGCGACGACCTCGAGCTTATCATGACGCACCAGCAAGGCACCGACAACCCTGAGATTCACCACCTGGCCTGGCAGACGTTCGAGCAGGCCACCCAGGTCGCCAAGGAACTGAAGCTGTATGGCGCGGGCCAGGACCTTTTGTCCGACGCGTTCTCCGGCAACGTGCGCGGGATGGGTCCTGGGGTCGCCGAGATGACTTTCACCGAGCGCAAGTCAGAGCCGGTGCTCATCTTCATGGCCGACAAGACATCCGCCGGAGCATGGAATCTGCCGCTGTACAAGGTGTTTGCCGATCCCTTCAACACCGCCGGTCTGGTCATCTCCCCGACGATGCACGAGGGCTTCGACTTCGAGGTGCATGATATTCGCACGCACCAGCGCATCATCCTATCGACGCCGGCCGAGATGTACGACCTGCTCGCGCTCATAGGCACGCCAGGACGCTACACCGTCAAGGCGGTCTACAGCCGCAAGGGCGAGATCGGCGCCGTATCGAGCACGGAGCGCCTGTCGCTCATCGCCGGTAAGTATGTCGGCAAAGACGATCCGGTGTGTGTCGTGCGTTGTCAGGGAGATTTCCCGGCCGTCGGCGAGGTTCTGGAACCGTTCGCCATGCCCTTCGTGGTCGAGGGCTGGATGCGCGGCTCGCACCACGGCCCCTTGATGCCGGTGGCGCTCCGGCAGGCCAATCCTAGCCGTTTCGACGGCCCGCCGCGCGTGGTGGCGCTCGGCTTCCAGGTATCCGACGGCAAGCTTATCGGCCCGCGCGATATGTTCGACGATCCGGGATTCGACCAAGCTCGTGAGCAGGCCAACCAGATCGCCGACTACCTGCGCCGGCATGGACCCTTCGAGCCACATCGGCTGCCGCTCGAGGGCATGGAGTACACGACGATGCCGGATGTAGTGCATCGCCTGGAAAATCGTTTTCAGCCACTGAATGGAGCCATACCTGTAGCAGAAGGCCATATATCGTAAGGTAGGAATGAAGCGGGCAGGTCCATGGGCGAACGGAGCAAACATGATATCACACACAACGCGGGAAGCATTGTTGCAGGAACGAGTCGATGACAAGGTGCGGTGCGACGTCTGCGAGCGGCGCTGTTTGCTCGTAGACGGTGGCCAGGGGTGGTGCCAGACGAGGGTAAATCACAACGGTGTCTTGTATACTCTGGTCTACGGCGCTGTGTCGTCGCTCGGCGTCGACCCTATCGAAAAGAAGCCGTTCTACCACTTTCACCCAGGCTCCTCGACCCTCACGGCCGGGAGCTGGTCCTGCAACTTTGCGTGCCCGTGGTGCCAGAACTGGGCTATCGCGCGCGTGCCCCCGCCGGCGAAGGCGGAGTACATCTCGCCGGAGCAGTTCATTGCGATGGCACAGCGTCTAGCCTGCCAGGGCGTCTCCATCTCGTACAACGAACCGACGCTGGCCCTGGAGTGGTCACTGGACGTGTTTCGTCTGGCCGAAGCAATCGGCCTGTACAAGACATTCGTCACGAATGGTTATATGACGCCCGAGGCGCTATCTCTCCTGGCCGATGCCGGCCTGAACGCCATGAATGTGGACATCAAGGGTGATGCGGCAACAATGGAGGAGTATAGCAAAGGGGCGGATGTCGACAAGGTATGGAACATCTGCCGCCTTGCCAGGGCCTACGGAATACATCTCGAAGTCACGACCCTCGTGATCCCGGGGGTTAACGACACCGAAGCGACCCTTTCCGGCATTGCGAGACGAATTGCGCGCGAGCTCGGCCGCGACGTGCCGTGGCACATCAGCGGTTACCATCCGGCCTTTCAGTTCACTGCACGCGCCACCGCGCCTTCGACCCTGGAGCGCGCGTGGCAGCTCGGCAAGGACGCTGGCCTGAATTTCGTTTACGTCGGCAACGTGCCCGGCAACCGTCACGACAACACATACTGCCCCCACTGCAACACGCTCCTCATTCATCGTGTCGGCTTCAAGGTCCAAATGGACGTCTTCGACGGGCACTGCCCCGGCTGTGGGAGGTGTGTCCCCGGTGTCTGGCCGGTTCCGGCGGGACTGCCGGAACCACAAGTCTAGCAGCGCACCGAAAAGGGGCAAGGAGGCAAGGAGCGCCGGGGGGAGCGGAGGAATGAGATGGTTAGCCCAACGCGCAGCCTGCCAGAGGGCGGGCGACTCGAGCGCGCCGCCAGAGTTCGACACCCAGCAGTGGCGGGTCAGTTCTACCCGTCCCAACCTGCGAAGCTCCGGTCCGCGATCCGCAGGTATCTAGACGAAGCGACTTCACCGATGACGGCGAGTTGGCGCGCGGTGATCGTGCCGCACGCGGGCTACATGTGCAGCGGCAGAACGGCCGCCCACGGTTTCAAGGTCCTCGCGGCGCTCCCGCCGGCCGAGTACACCATTTTCCTTCTAGGGCCGGCGCATTGGCTTCAGGTTGAGGGTGTGGGGCTATCGAGCGCCGCGGAATTCGAGACGCCGCTTGGCTCGGCGCCGGTCGCCGCAGATTGCGTCGTCGAGCTTCTTTCATTGGGCCGACCCTACACCCTCACCGACGCCGCCCACGCTCCAGAGCATAGCCTGGAGGTTGAGCTGCCGTTCCTGCAGACAGCCCTCGCGACGTTCGACATTGTACCCATGCTGGTCGGCCCGACAGTTCCTCCAACTCGCGTAGCCGATGATCTGCTCCGCCTCATGGTAGCGCTGCCCAACCCGCTGCTCGTCGTCAGCTCCGACCTGAGCCATTACCACCGTTGGGAGGATGCGAGTCGTCTGGACCGGGCGTTTCTACAGGCCGTGATTGACCAGGACGTGGAAGCCGTCAGTCGGGGTGAGGCGTGCGGTCTGCCGGGCATACTGACGGTCATGCATATTGCGCGGCGCCTCGGCTGGCGCGCCTCGCTGCTGGCATATGCCAATTCCGGCGACACTTGCGGCACCCGGGATGCCGTGGTCGGCTACGGGGCAGTAGCCTATTCTGCTAGCTGAGACCCGCGGTCACACGGGCGCGTCGCGCCAGTCCTACGACACACAATCATCACAGCAATTGACATTCGGCGCGCGTCGCATTAGAATGCGTTCCCAGTAGGCTCACGGCGATCGTGGCCGTCGAGTGCCTTCCCTCGCAAGATCGGACCAAGGCAGACTAGCATGAACATCTTCGCCGAGTGGCTCGCGCTGGTCAGGCGCGAGTTCGCGCATTACAATTCCGTCGTTCTCCAGAAGGACCTGCTCGCCGCGCTCACCGTGACCGCAGTCGCTTTGCCGTTGGCGCTAGCATTCGGCGTCGCCTCCGGCGCTGACGCCGCGGCGGGCTTAGTTACGGCTATCCTGGCCGGTCTCATCATGGGTGTGCTCGGTGGGTCGGCCTACCTGATCTCCGGCCCCACCGGCGCGATGTCGGCGGTTCTCATCGCTCTAGCAGTTCGTTCGGGAATGACGGCTGTCTGGCTGGCAGGTCTGCTCGCCGGAATCATGCTTATCATCCTGGGCGTTTTTCATTTGGGGCGAGTCGTCAGCCTTATCCCCGCGCCGGTCATCAGCGGGTTCACCAGCGGCATTGCGATCATCATCGCCTTGGGACAGGTTGACAACGCTCTGGGCATCAAGACCCCGTCGTTCGACACCGTCGCTCAACGGTTGATGTACTACGCGCAGCACGGCGTCTCGCCGAACCCGTTCGCGGTGGCCGTCACCTTGATTGTCATGGGAATCATGATTGTCTGGCCGCGCATCAGGCTCGGACGGCGGATTCCTGGCTCGCTGGTGGGCCTCGTCGTGGCGACGGTGTTGGTGGTAGCCCTGGGCTGGGATGTGCCGGTCATTGGCGCCATACCCCGCAGCATTTTGCTGGAAAACCGCTTGCGGCTGGACAGTCTGCCGTGGCAGGACCTGGGCAGTCTCGTCATACCGGCGATGTCTATTGCGGCGTTGGGAGCCATAGAGACCCTGCTCGCCGGGGCCGTGGCGGGCAACATGACAGGCGTCCGCCTGCACAACAGCGTCGAGCTTGTCGCGCAAGGCATCGGCAATATCGTCATTCCCGTATTCGGCGGCGTCCCCGCCACAGCCGCCATCGCCCGCACGAGCGTCAACATCAAGAGCGGCGGCGTCACGCGCGTCGTTCCGGTGTTGCACGGCATCTTGCTGCTTCTGGTCGCCCTACTGTTCGCTCCAGTCATCGCCCGGGTTCCGATGGCCGCGCTAGCGGGCGTTCTCATGATTACTGCCTGGCGGATGAACGAGTGGCACGCAATCAACTTCTTCTTCAGCAAGCGCCTCAAGCACGCCATGGCCGCGTTCGTCGTCACGCTTGCCGCCACGGTCTTCCTCGATCTGACACAGGCCATCATCATCGGCTTCGGCCTGAGCACCCTCATCTTCGTCGCCCAGATGAGCGACCTGCACGTCACGCGCCAGCCCGTCGACACGGAGCGCATGACCCTCGCCGGACATGAGTTCATCCATCCGGGAACGCCCATCAGCGTCTACTACCTGAGCGGGCCGCTCTTCTTCGCGGCGGCGCGCAAAATGCTTGACGAGGTCGAGACGAAAGACGGACCGGACGCCGGCCTCATCCTCTCCATGCGTGGCGTGCCGCTCATCGACGCGACGGGTATTGAAGTCCTGCGGGAGCTGTGGCACCGACAGCATGGGGGCGGGGGCGACTTGCTTCTGGCCGCCGTGCAGCCGCGGGTAGACAATCTCTTGCGCCGCACCGGCTTCCTGAACGAGATTGGGAGTGAGCGGGTCTTTTGGAGCGCCGACCGCGCTATCCTCTCCCTGGGCGCGCAGCTACCGAGCGAGCCAATCGTCGTCGTCGAGGAAGAGGACATCGACACAACGCTCATGATGACGCCGCACGAAGACCGCGCCCGCCAGGAACTCTAGGGCACGGAATTAGCGCCAGTGATGCGACGGGAGCCTACCCGTCGGCGCGCGAAATGACACGCGGTGCGGCTTCACCAGCGAGCCGACGTCGGCCGTGCGGAGCTCCCGGGTAGGTGTCGCGACGTGTATGGGCTAGACGTTGCCCGGCGGCGCGCCGACGTAGCCGCCAAGCTGAAGCACCAACCCCACCAGGTTGTCCTCCAGCCAGACCTCCGCGATTCGGCCATCCACCAGGCGAAAGATGCCCATCCCGGAGACTGCCGTCTGCGCCCCGGACGGCTGGATGCCGAAGACCGCGCCCCCTTGGTGGGTACCAAAGGCGACGCCGCGCCACGCGACGCGGTCGTCCTCCGCGAACAAGTCGTCTGTCGTGACGCGGCGGTCAGGAAAGATCATGCGGTTGGCCAGCATCACGCTCACCAACGCGTCGCGGCCCTGTAGCGGCATGGGCAGACTGCCGTGGTGATAGAGCACATCGGGCGCGAGGAGATCCACCGCGGCCTGCGGGTTCGACCCGTTCCAGATCTCCTCGATGGCGCGCCTGACAACCGCCTTGTTCTCATCGACGCTCATGTCTGCCTCCTGCGCCAGAGCTGCTTTCCCGTCCACTGCAACTAAATCTCGGGATCGAAAAACTCCACCTCGCCCGTATCGAGATCGCAGTACGCGCCTACGATCTTCAGCTTGCCGTCAGCAACGTGGCGCGACAGAGCCGGCGTGACGTGGACCAATTCCCGCGCTACACGCGCCACGTTGCTCTTGATGGCGTTTTCCAGGCGCAGTTCGGGCGTTACCCCCGTTGCACCTCTGACCGCTGGTTCAATAGTGTTGATAAGCTCCTTGAGACGGCCCCCATACTCCGTACCATTGTCCACGTGATCTATCGCCGCCTGCACCGCGCCGCAGCGCTCGTGGCCCAGCACAACGATGAGCGGCACGTTGAGGTATTCCGCCGCGAACTCCAGGCTCGCCATCCCCACCGGGCCCACAACATTCCCCGCGAGGCGGACGACGAATAGATCCCCGATCCCCCGGTCGAAGACGAGTTCGGCCGGGACGCGCGAGTCGGAGCAACCTAAAACGGCGGCGAAGGGGGTTTGTCGATACGCGACCTGGGCGCGACGGTCCGCGTTGAGGTTCGGGTGGAGCATTCTGTTTTCAGCGAAACGTCGGTTGCCCTCTTTGAGGAGCGTGAGAGCTTCATCGGCGCTTAGCATCAGATGGTATTCCTTTCTGACAAAGTGTTTGGGCAGCGGAAGGGCGAGCCAGCGGCCCGCCCTTGTGCCTCGATTATCAGTCGACTCAAAACTTCGGCTTCTGCTCCTGCAGCGCCCGCCAGACGCGCTCCGGGGTCGCGGGTATCTCGTACACGCGAGCGCCGACGGCATCGCGAATCGCGTTCGCCACGGCCGGTGCGACGCCATCCATGGGGATCTCAGCCACCGCCTTGACGCCGAACGGGTGCGAAGGCTCGTCGGTTTCGACGAACTCGGCCGTGATTGGTGGTATCTCGTCGGCGCGGAAAACGCGGTAGTCGTCGAGGCGCGTCACCAGGCTGCGGCCCGCCTCGTCGTACAGCATCTCCTCGCAGACGCCGTAGCCGAGCGCCTGCGCCTGTCCGCCCTCGATCTGGCCTTCCGCCGTGAGCGGGTTGATGATCCGCCCGGCATCCACGACCATGACCAGGTTGTCGACGGTCACCTGCCCGGTCTCGGTGTCCACCGTCACCTCGGCGTACTGCGCCGCGAACGGCGGTGGGGACTCGGGCGAGACGTAGGACGCGACACCCATGATCTGATGCTGATTGGCATGGTGCAGCGAGTTCAGCGCGACCTCGGCCAGGGACACTGAACGCCCGTCCGGCGCGTAGGCCCGGCAGCTGCGCAGGTCAATCTCCGACGGCTTCACGAGGCGCGGACCGTCTTGCGCGGCGCCCGTGATCTCGTATGTTGGGGTCTCCGGGGCAGCCGTGCGGCCGCCCTCGGCGAGCGTGCTTCCCGGCGTCTCGACCTGGGCGTACCGCTCGTTCAGCATCGCCGCGGCCACGGCGCGAATCTGCTCCGCGCACTTCTCGGCGGCCCTCACAGTCGCCGTGCCGGAGATGTACGTCGTGCTGGACGCGTACGCGCCCTTGTCAAACGGCGTGAAGTCCGTGTCCGACGAGTACATGATGATGTCGTCGAGACCAACACCCAGCACTTCGGCGGCCATCTGGGCCAGGACCGTATCCGAGCCTGTGCCAAGATCGGTCGCGCCGACGAGCACGTTGAAGGAGCCATCGTCGTTGAGCTTGATGGACGCCGCGCCCATGTCCAGGTACGGAATGGCAGTGCCTTGCATCACCAACGCGACGCCGATGCCGCGCCGCAGGTGAGGCGCGCCCTTGACCTTTCGCCACTCGGCGTTGCCCGCCTTCTTGGCCCAGTCTACGAGCGTTGCGCCGCGCCACGCGCATTCCTCCAGCGCGCACGTGCGAATGGTCTCCGGACGCGGCTCGCGACCCTCTGACCACGCCCGGCTGAAGGGATGCTCGTCGCCTGGCTTGAGCGCGTTCTTCAGTCTGAACGTCAGCGGGTCGAGGTTCAACGCGCGAGCGATGTCTTCCATGTGCGAATCGAGCGGGAAGAATCCCTGTGGCACGCCGTAGCCGCGAAACGCGCCGGCCGGCGGCGTGTTGGTGTACACAATATCGGCGTGGAAACGCACGTGGGGTTGCGGTCGGCCGTCTGGCGTCATGTCCTCGTTGTTTGGCCAGTAGGAGGGGTAGAGCGCCATTGCCTTGTGGCCCGTGTTCCCGGTGACCGTGAGGGCGTGGCAGCCGTAGGCGCCCGTGTCCGAGAGGGCTTTCATCTCATTCGCCACAATCGTCCCATCGTTCAGCACGCCCGTCTTCATGCGCACGATCATGGGGTGGCGCGACCGCGCCGCTATGAACTCCTCGGCGCGCGTGTACTCGAAGCGGACCGGCCGCCCGGTGGCGATCGTCAGGTGAGCCGCTACGTCCTCGATCAGCACCTCCTGCTTGCCCCCGAAGCCGCCGCCTATGCGCGGCTTCACGACGCGAATGCGCTTCGGAGGCAGATTGAGGACAGGCGCAAGAATACGGCGAACGTGGAACGGCACCTGGGTGCTGGTGCGAATGACCAGGCGGTCATCCTCATCCCAGTACGTGACCACGATATGTGGCTCGATGCTCACCTGCTGCACCTTCGGCACGCGATACTCGGCCTCGAAGATACGGTCGGCGCGAGCGAAGCCCGCGTCCACATCCCCGATATCGATGCGAATCTCAGCCGCCAGGTTGCGGGTCGGGTCGGACTCGGCGAAGTTGACGTACTCAGGCTCGTCGTGGATGCGCGGCGCATCCGGCGCCATTGACTGCCGCGGGTCTAGAATCGCGGGCAACTCCTCGTACTCGACCTCGATAAGCTCGAGTGCTTGCTCAGCGATGGCCTCGGTCTCCGCTGCGACGAATGCGACGCGGTCGCCGACGAAGCGTACCTTGCGGTCCAGGCTGAACGCATCCAGCGGGCCGGGAATCGGGTCCGACTGTCCCGCCGTCGAGTAGACTACCCGCGGCAGGTCCTGATAGGTCAGGACGGCGTGGACGCCTGGCAGCGCCCTCGCGCGCGAAACATCGATGCGCTTGATCCAGGCGTGAGCCACAGGGGACCACAACACCTTGGCAACCAACATGCCGCGCATTTCGACGTCGTCGGCAAATGCCGGCTTGCCCTGCACAAGCTTTTGAGCGTCGACCTTGCGCTCGGGCTTGCCTACCACCTTGAGCGGCGGTGGCGCCGAAGGCGAAGCAGGCGCGGGCGTCAGGGCGACCATCGGCCGAGGCGGCGCGACAGTCTCAGCCTCGCCGCTGCGGCTACGCGGCGCCGGACCGAGCGCCTGCGGTGGGCGGCGGTCGCTGTCCAGGGCCTCTTCGCGCCCCGGCGGCGGCCCGCCCTTGATGGGCGCGACAGGCTCCCCCCGCAGAATCGCTGCCGCGCGAAGCACGGCTTCGATCGGCTTCTTGTAGCCGGTGCAGCGGCACAGGACACCGGACAGCGCCTCGCGCACCTGGGCCCCGGTGGGGCGCGGGTTCTTTGCCAGGAGATCTTTGGTCACGAGCACCATGGCCGGCGTGCAGTAGCCGCACTGAATCGCGCCGGTATCGACGAAGGCTTCCTGGATCGGGTCCAATCCCTTGCTCACCCGCCAGCCCGGCTCCGGCGTCTCGCCGATCGCCTCGATGGTGACGATGTTCGCCCCCTCGGCGCTCGCCGCGAGACGGACACACGTCAAGGACGGCTCGCCATCGAGAAGGACGGCGCACGCCCCACACTCGCCCGTCTCGCAGCCATGCTTTACCCCCTTGCAGCCGGTGGCGCGAAGCGCCGTCAGCAGGCGTTCGCCCGGCGCTACGTCCAGGGTCTTCGAATCACCGTTGATTGTGACATGGACGTCCATTATCCACCCTTGTTGTCGGTGAAGGTGTAGCTGTCGAGCATCTGCTTCGCAGCCGTTACCGCCCGCGGCCACACATCCTGGTTGAAGTTGATCGAAACCAGGGAAATGACCTGGCCGTCAACCCGCAGCTGCCCCAGGCTATGCAGCGCCCGCCCCTGGTTGTTGGTGTACTCCATCTCGATCATGACCTGGGAGGGCGAGACGGGCAGCCGAGCCAGCTGCTTATAGTCTTTGTTCTGGGTCACGCCGGTCACCTGGAGAAATGCGTCGAGGAGCTGGTCCGCCGGCTCGCCGGGCACTTTCCCAAAGTCGAACTGGGTCACAGACGCGAACCCATCCGGGCCGACGAAGGCGGTAGCTACCTTCATGTTGTCCTGGGCCAGGCGCTGGGGCTGCACATTCCACTTCAGCGGCACGTCCATCTTAAACCTGCCGCTCGAGTCCTTGTACGAGTTTAGAACGTAGAAGGAATCATCGGGACGGGGAGCTTGCTGGCCCGTCGTCTCCGGCCCGCTCGCCTGGCAGGCCGCGACCGCCCCGAGCATGCCCACTAGTATCAGTACGATCCATAACCGCTTCAATGTCGACTACTCCCTTCAGGATGGATCCAGCGCTGCGCGCCACGACTCGGCGAGAGCGCGGCGAAGCAAGACACCTATCATCTGGGCGCGATATTCTGCGCTTGCACGGTGGTCAGTCAGTTCGGGGGCCTCGATCACGGCGGCCTCGACGGCCGTGTCAACCAGACGATTGCTCAGCACCTGACCGGCTAACGTTGTCTCGGCCGCGCCAAGGGTAGATGGGGTCAACCCGACACCCGCCAGGCCGGTTCCTACGTACTCGGCCAGGCCGCCCGAAACTATAAGCGCCGCCGCCACTGCCACGAGCGGCGAATCGCCTGGTGTGCGTCGAACGCAATGCACGCTGACACCAAGCCGTGGGCGTCGAGGAACTATAATCTCAGTCAAAAGCCACGGCCCCGGGAGGGACTGATGCGTCAGGTCGGCGAGCGCCCATGTCGAGGGCTGCGGCGCGTAGACAATCGCCTCGGCGCCGAGAGCCAGCAACACCGCAAGCAGCTCGCCGGCTTGCGCCGTGACAATGGAGCCACCAATGGTTGCCTGTCGCCGCAGCAGACCGCTGGTCGCGGCATGAGCAGCGCGGGCCAAAACGCCACCGGCGAATGCCCGCGTCTGATCGGCCACGGCGATGCTCTCCAGCGTCGCTGTCGCGCCGACACGCAAGGCATCCGCGTCGAGGCGAATGGTGTCCAGCCCAAGGCGCGAGAGATCGACGACCGCCTCGATCGACGGATCACCCTGACCGACAAGCTCGGTGCCGCCCGCCAGGATGGCCGTACGCGGCGAAGACCGCGACAGGAGCGTCAGCGTTTCGTCGATGGTCGCGGGTTGGCAGATTTCGATGAGATTGCGCATTTCGCGTATTTGCCCTCGCTCAAATCATGCGAATTGTAAGTCAAAGGCCACTCTCGGTCAACGCCCCGCATGAACGGGGCGGTGCTATCGGAACAGGTCGCGGTCGCGCGGGCGCAGAATTTCCGCGGCGGAAGCCTCACGCGCCTCGTAAGCCAGGCCGCGCAGGATGACGACAGGCTGCCCCTCGGCGGCCTGCCCTTGAAGCAGGGATGCCGCACTGGCGGCCTGATCCGCCAGCCCGACGACCGTGTGCTGTAACTCGTAGCCGAACAAGTCACGCTCCCCGCGCCGATCTTGCAGAGGCGCAATGCCCGCCACGCCAATCGCGATCCCTGCTGCGCCGTCACGCCACGGCCGGCCGTGGGTGTCGGTGATGATGACCGCAACTTGCTTGCCGGTCAGCTCGACGAGGCGGTCGCGCAGCTTGCGCGCCGATAGGTCGGGGTCAAGGGGCAGCAACGCCACCCACTCGCCCTCCTCACCCTGCTGAATGTTCGACCGGTCGATACCCGCGTTGGCGCATATCAAGCCATTGCGCTGTTCGACAATGAGCAGCCCCGGCCCGGTGCGGACGACTTCCCGCGACTCGTTCAGCACGAGCTGCACCAGTCGCGGATCCTTGCCGATGCGCCGCGCAAGCTCCTGGGCCTCCGGACCAGGCTCGATGAGGTCCAGCCGCGCGAGGCGGTTCTCGACCTTTGAGACGACCTTCTGCGCGACCACAACGACATCGCCATCTTCAAGCGGCCAGTCGGCCCCAAGCGAGGCGACGATGAGCGCGCCGATATCGTCACCGGGCTGGATCACGGGAAGGTTCGGCACGGCCACAAGCGTTAGCTGGGCAAGCATACGCGGCTCCTGACGGACAGCTCGGACTACGCCTGAGCCGGCCCCGGGACGTTGGTAATGCGAATGCCTGCCCCTTTGCTCTTGTAGCGTATGTTTATGTTAATCAAAACGCTCGTAAGCCCCTCGGGAATAATGGCATTGGCGAGCGCCCCCGCATCCCACGCCCGCATCCCGCCCGCCTCCGCCAGCGCGATGACGGTGTCCTTCGCGGCGCGGTCGTCGCCGCACACAAGCACGTCGCAGTCCACCTCGGCATTCGGGTCCTGGAGCTGGTGCGCGCCAACATTATGAAAAGCGCCGACGACTTTGACCCCCTCGCCAACCTGGCGCTGTGCCTGCACTGCCGCCGGGCCCTCAGGCATCTGAGGCGCGCGCCGCTTCGCCGCCGGGTCGAGCGGCACAACGGCGGTCACGAGAATCTTCCCCTGCAACGCCTCTTTGACATCCGCCAGGATGCCCGGCTGCCCTTCAAACGGTGTGGTGAGCACGACAAGCTCGGCTTGCTGCGCAGCATCTCGGTTGGCCGCGCCCGACAGGCTCGCGCCAAGCACCTGCTCCTTGAGTTCGTCGGCGATGCGCTGGGCGCGGGCCGCATCACGCGAGCCGATGATGACAGGGAAACCCGCGGCCGCCCAGCGCATGGCAAGCCCTTTCCCTTCGGGTCCGGTTCCACCGAGAATAGCGATCGTCTGCTTGGTCATGTGGCCCTCAACTGTAAATCAATAGCGACATTGATAGATGTCAATCAAGCAACATCAATATTACGCAAGCACACCGGTGGCAGCAGCAACGTCCCTAGACGACGGCCGCAAAGCGCTCCCACACGCCTGGCGCTCGCTCCAGCGCCTTCGCCATGATTTCCTTCTCATCCAGGCACAGTAGCTCGCGCTCCTTCATGAGGAGACGCCCGCCGGCGATGGTGTGTGTCACGTTGGAGCCGTCGATACCGAACACGATGTGCCACGGCACGTTGCCCGCCGTCAGCGGCGTGAATGGGTAGTAGTCCAGGACTATGATATCGGCGAAGGCGCCTTCCGCCAGACGGCCCAGCCGTCCCTCGCCGAAGATGCTGCCGGCCAGCCGCGCATTGTTCGCCATCGCCATCGTCATGACCTCGTAGCCGCCCATGACACGGGGATCGCCGCGGTGCGACTTGTGGAGCAAGTACGCGACCTTCATCTCCTGGAACATGTCGTTGGAGAAGCCGTCGTTTCCCAGCACGACCTTCATCCCTGCCCGGAGCATCGAGGGAACGTCGGCGACACCGACAGCGTTGTTCATGTTCGAGCGCGGCTGGTGGCTCACCCACGTCTCGGTGTCGCGCAGCGCCTCCATCTCCCATGGGTCGATGGCAATCGCGTGGGCGACGATCGTGCGCGGCCCCAGGATACCTCGAGCGTTCAGGCGGTGAATCACGCGCATGTCGTAGCGCGACAGCGACAGCTCCTGGTCGGCCGGCCCCTCGGCGGCGTGGATATGGAAGCCGACGCCTTCGGCAGCAGCCGCGGCACACCGGTCGAGCGTCTCATCGGACAGAGTGAGCGCGGCGTGCAGGCCGAACAGCGCTCCAAGCTGCGTTCCGCCCTGCTGCCGCACGCGCTCGATAAAGCGCGCATTCTCCACGATACCAGCCTCGCATCGACCCGGCCCGTCGCGGTCCGTTACCTCGTAGCACAGGCATGCCCTCAGCCCCGCTTCCTGCACGGCGCCGGCAATGATGTCCAGGGAGCCGCCAATCGCGTTCGGGCTGGCGTGGTGGTCGAAGAGCGTTGTCGTCCCGCGCCGCACCGCGTCCACCAGGCAGACCATCGCGCTGTAGTAGACATCCTCCGGCGTGAGCGCCTTGTCGAGCTGCCACCACAGCCGCGCCAAAATCTCTGGAAAATCCTTCGGCGCCGGGCCGGGTATCGCCAGCCCGCGGGCGTACGCGCCATAGAAGTGCGTGTGAGCGCATATGTTGCCGGGCATCACGAGACGGCCGCCGACATCGAGCGTCTCCGCGTCCGGATGGCGCGCGACCAGGTCCTCGGTTGTACCGACGGCGACGATAGAGTCGCCTTCGATCATGACGGCGCCATCGTCGATGACCGCGTTAGGGGTATCGAATGTGACCACGGTGCCGTGGGTGATAAGCATATCGCCTCCGCCCGGGATATCGGGCACGAATACCAGGAGTTATAACGCCGGAGTGACCCGCACAGGTACGCCGTTCAGGGCGGCGTTGCCGGTCAGCTCATCGAGCAATGCGTCGTCGCTCAGATCGTTGTAGCTTTCGCCGGAATGCCGAGAGGCCACGTGCAGACGCACCCCCGGGCGGCCGTGCCCCCAACCGTGAGGAATGCACACAACGCCGGGCATGATGTCGTCACTGACCGCCAGTGGCACCGCGATGCAGCCCACGCGTGACTCGACCCGGACCATCTGCCCGTCAGCCAGCCCACGCGCCGCCGCATCCTCCCCGTGCATGATGACTGTGCAGCGGTTCTTGCCGCGGACGAGACGCTGACTGTTGTGCATCCACGAGTTATTCGAGCGCACATCGCGCCGCCCGATGAGCAGCAGGTCGCCGCCACGGCTCCCGTTCGAATGGCCAAAGAAGGTTGATTGAACCCGCGACAGGTCCGCCGTAATCATGTCGGGCGCGGCGTGGATGCGCTTGTTCTCGGTGAACAGTCGCTCCGGCAGACGCGGCTGGAGCGGACCCAGGTCGCGCCCGTGGGGATGGGCCTTGAGCACGTCGAGCGACAGCCCGTCCTTGCCATACGGCCCCATCCGCAAGCCAAAGTCGAGCAGCATGGACGGGGGCGCGGCGTTCATCGGGTTCGCCGGGTCATACGGACGGTCCGGCGTCGCGAGGCGTTGCGCGAGGGCACGGTAGATTTGCCAGTCGTGGCGGGCATCGGGCGACGGCTCATACAGCGGCGGCGAGTACTTGGCAGTGTTGCGCACCGCCAGCACGTGGAAGACGACGTCGTAATGCTCAGTCTCCAGGCCCGTCGTCGGCGGTAGGATGATGTTGGCGTGGCGCGTCGTCTCATTCAGGTAGATGTCGATGGCCACCATGTAGTCTAGGCCCGCCAGCGCCGCGTCCAGTCGGTTTCCGTTCGGCGTCGAAAGCACCGGATTCCCCGCGACCGTCACCAGTCCCCGAATCTGCCCCTCGCCCGGCGTGTCTATCTCCTCGGCCAGGAAGGCGACCGGCAGCTCGCTCATGAACTCCGGCCAGCCGCGCACGCGGCTTCGCCAGCGCCCAAACTTGCCCGCGCGGTGCTTGTCGACGATATCCAGCGCCGGCGTGGTGAACATCGCGCCGCCTGGGCGGTCGAGGTTGCCCGTGATGATGTTCAGGGCGTTGATGAGCCACTGGCACACCCCGCCAAATGCCTGCGTCGACAGACCGACGCGGCCATACGCCACGGCCGACGGGGCAGCCGCGAACTCGCGGGCCAGGCGGACGATTGTCTCAGCAGGAATCCCGGTCGCTTGGGCGACGGCGGCCGGCGTGTACGGCTCGGCCAGGCGGCGCAGCTCGTCCAGCCCATCGGTGAACTCCGCCAGTCGTCCAGGCGCCGCCAGCCCTTCGGCGAAGATAGTCTGCACGAGGGCAAGCAGAAACAGGACGTCCGCGCCGGGCCGAATGAAGATGTGCTCGTCGGCACGCGCCGCAGTCTCCGTCCGGCGCGGGTCGACTACGACGATCTTGCCGCGTCGCCGCTGAATCGCCTTCAGCCGGCGGTCCATCCCCGCCGCTGTCATGATGCTGCCATTCGACGCCAGCGGGTTCGCGCCCAGGATGAGGAAGTAGTCGGTGCGGTCCACGTCTGGGATCGGTAGGAGGAACGTGTGGCCGAACATCATGCGGGCGGCGAAGTGGTGCGGCAACTGGTCGACTGTCGAGGCGGTGAACACGTTCTGCGTGCGCAGCGCCCGCGTGAACGTCGTGCCGAGCATGGCGCTGCCCATGTTGTGGACGTTGGGGTTGCCCAGGTAAACGCCTACGGCGTTCGGCCCGTGCTCAGCCTGGATGCGCTTGATGTTGGCAGCGACGTCGTCGAACGCCTCATCCCAGGGAATGGCTTCCCAGCCAGTTGCCGTTCGGCGTAGCGGCGTCTTGAGACGGTCGGGGTCGGCGTAGATGTCCTGGAGAGCTGTCGCCTTGGGGCAGATGTGGCCCTGGCTGAACGGGTCCGCTTTGTCGCCCCGAATCGAGACGATGTGCTCGCCGTCCATCGCGATCTCCAGACCGCACATGGCCTCGCACAGGTTGCACGTCCGATAGTGCGTCCAGCTCCCACTGCGCTCCGTCATCGGGGCCCTCCTTTCGCCTGTTCCGACTACGCGCTCCGCGCCGCCTTGATGCGGGCGTCCATCTCAGGCACAAGCGCCTGGTGCTGCAACCACCACTCTGGGTCCTTCTGAGCGTCGAGCTCCTCGACCGTCTTACCCTGCTGCTCCACCCAGGTATAGTACTTGAGGTTGTGCCACTGGAGGCGCATGTCGGGCGTCCCGTCCTTGATCCAGTCGGTCTTCTGACCGCGGAAGATGCCCTCGACGTACGCCGTGCCGCGCGCGTCGTCGATCGGCCCGTACGTTTCAGCCATGTCGTTCATGACGGAGTAGTAGCGGTCGATGGCGTCGGTGCAGATCGTCACGATGACATCGTTCTTCCCAAGGTCGTAGTGCTTCGCCGTCTTGATCGCGCCCAGGACGTTGCAGACGCCGGAGATACCGAAAATCGTGGACAGGCTCAAGACCTTCTCGTATGGGATGCCGTAGCGGTTCACGAGCACATCACACCCGGCCTCGGAGGTGAGAACCTGGAGGCCCTTCTTGCACTCGATATCGTCGAGGCACATGATGGCGTCCATGTTCAGCACGTTGTGAATCCACGTCACGTGCTTGTCGCCGATGCCCTGGATGTCGTGGCCGCCGTAACCGTTGTTGTAGAGCGTGGGGCACTGGATCGGCTCCAGGCCGACGGTCTTGGCATCCGGGAAGACCTGCTTGATGCGGTCGCCGGCCGCGATTGTTCCGGCGCTGCCCATCGCCGAGCAGTATGCCGCGATCCGCCCCACGCCGATGCCCTGATCTTTGAGATCGGCGGCCAACTCGACGACAGTGTTGCCCGTCACGTGATAGTGGAATCGGTAGTTGCCCATGACCTCGAACTGGTTAAGGATACGGATGTTCGGATCTTGCCGCAGCTCCCATGTCTTGTCGTAAATCTCTTTGACGTTGGATTCGACGCCGGGCGTCTTGATGACCTGCGCGCCGTACTCGGCGATGCGCTCGAAGCGCTCGCGGCTCATGCCCTCTGGCAGCACCACGATGGAGTGCGCCCCGACTCGGCCGCCGACCCACGCCCCGCCGATACCATAGTTGCCGGTGCTCGGCCAGACCACGGTGTGCTTGTCGATGTCAACCTGGCCGAACAGCAGCATCTCGGCCAGCACCGAGTAGGCTGCGCCGACCTTGTGCGCGCCGGTTGGGAAGTCGCGCCCGTACATGACGACGATGGGCGCTTCGACGCCGGTCAGATCCGGCGGCAAGACCTCATACTTGATGCGATCGTCGGCGCCGCGCCAGGTGATGTTGTAGAGGTTAATTGGGTCGAGCGGCGCCTCGGTCAAGGCGACGACCGCCTGCGAACGGACCGCCGAATCGATGGTATTGGGATGGAGCATTTCCTCGAAGGTCGGCCCCAGAATCGCCTTTGTCATTTTCCCTCGCTCTATGTTGAAGTTAACGTGTAGCGCCGACTTCAGCCGGCTCTTCGAAAGGCTTTTCCGCCAGCGCCGCCGCCAGCCCGGCCAGCGTCGGCTCGATCTGCGTTGCCGCGCCCACTGCGCGCATCGCCGCAGACACATCCTTTAACCCATTGCCTGTCGCAATCACGACCACTGTCTCATCCGGATCCAGCGTGCCGGACTCGGCCAGCGCTAGCAACCCGGCATAGGCCGTCGATGCCGCCGGCTCGACGAACACGCCGGCCTCTTGCGCCAGGCGCGGGATCGCCGCAAGGATGGCCTCGTCGCTGACGCGCATGAAGCGCCCGCCGCTCTCGCGCACCGCGCGCAGCGCCTTGAGCCCGTCGCGCGGGATGCCAACGCAGATGCTATCGGCGACCGTCTGCGCCGCGACGGGGACGATAGTCTCGGTGCCGCCCTCCCACGCCGTCACGAGCGGGTCCGAGCCGGCCGCCTGCACGCCGACGAGTTTGGGCAGGCGGTCGATCCAGCCCAGCGCGTACAGGTCCTTGAAACCCTTCCAGACCCCGTCGATGATACAGCCGTCGCCGACGGACACAAACACGCGGTCGGGCGCCCGCCAGCCCAGCTGCTCGCAGATCTCGAAGGAGACCGTCTTCTTGCCCTCGACGGTGTACGGATTGTAGCCGGTGTTGCGGCAGTACCAGCCATACTCGCGCGACGCCGCGAGGCACAGGTCGAAGGCCTCGTCGTACGTTCCCTGGACGAGATACACTTCAGCGCCATAGGTGAGGAGCTGGGCGATCTTGGCGGGTGGGGCCGTCTGCGGCACGAAGATGACCGCTTTCAGCCTCACAGCAGCGGCCATCGCCGCCAGCGCCGCGGCTGCGTTGCCGGAGCTGGCCGTCGTCACGACCTCGGCGCCGCGCTCCACAGCCTTGAGTGTGACCAGGGCACTGGCGCGGTCCTTGAGCGACGCCGTCGGGTTGCGTCCGTCGTCCTTGATCCAGACCCGGCGCAAACCCAGATTGGCCGCAACCCGGGGCGCGTCGTATAGGGGTGTCCCGCCGACCTGAGACAGCGGCGACGGATACGAGGGCAGCCCTGCGCGCACAGTCGCCGGACCGCGGCCAACGACGCGGGCGATTGTCTCCGCGTGGACCGGCAGCAGGGGCGCGTAGCGCCACATGGAGTGGTCGGCGTCCGCGGCGAGTGCGTCCCGATCCCACGCGGCAGCGAGCCGCGCGTAGTCGAACGATACTTCCAGCAGACCCTCATCGCCCGAACACGAGCAAACGTAGTCGATTTCGTGTGCCGCATATTCCTCGTCGCACACGACGCACCGCAGAGTGGTGACGTGCTCCATAGACCTATTCCTTTGCAAGTTCCTGCGCCGCCAGACGCCCTACTTCACCGTAGGGATCCAGGGCAGCGGCAGCGCGGAAATCTTTTTGCGCAGCCACATCCTCGCGCAAACGCAGATAGGCACGCCCGCGCCAGTAACGCGCCTCGGCGCTCGGCGGGCCACTCTCAATGGCGCGCGAGAAGGCGGCGACGGCCTCGGACGGACGATCCATTGTCGTATAAAGTTGGCCCAGGCGCATCGCGACGCGCGCCGCCTGTGCGCCGGGCGGAATCTGATCGAGCGCCTGCTGATAATACGCCACGGCCTGCTGCGGCTTCTTGCTCTCTTCAGCCATTGTGCCGGCAGCCAGGAGGGCATTGGGATCAGACGGGAAGGCCACGACCGCGTCCGCCAGGGTTTGCCGCGCCAGGGCCGGTTCGCCCTGCTGGCGGTAGTAGGTCGCGAGCTCCAGCCGGGGCTGAAGGTTCGACGGCTCCGCCGCGATCCGCGCCTCCAGCGCGCCTACCCGCCTCTCCGCGTCTCGGCTCAGGAGCAGCCGCCACTTTCTCACCCGCGGGTCGCGAATCGCCCAGATGAGCACGACCAGCAGCCCGACGTGCAGGACGGCAATGACAAGCTTGATTGGCGTCGGTGGGATACCATAGATGCCTACCCAGTCACCCTCGACTCCGAGCAGGCTAAGAGCGGGGTAGCCGATAAGGCTCATGAACAACTCGACCTCGGCGAAAGTCACGGCGAGGAATTTCACCATTGACCGCACCGGTAACAGGAGCACGAGAAGCGCCCCGAGGCCAAGCATTATGGAGACCAGGTTGCCGGAGAAGTATATCCACCAATCACCGAGGGGGCTGAAGTTACCCTCTGGCACAACATAGCCCGACAGAAAGGACCAGTTGAACTCCACGACTCGCCCGCCGAGCTGCCATACGGCCAGAGCATGGCCGCATTCGTGCAGCAGCACGCCAATCGGAACCAGGATGAAGATCGCGACACGCGTCGCCGACATGCGCTCCTGTGGCGTGATGTCGTCGTCCCAAAAGGTGTCCCAATTCTTGTAGAGGTCGAACGCGACGTAGATGGCGAGGCCGGCGCCGAGCAGGAAGACGAGCGGTCCGAACAAGAACATGGCTAGACTCTCCCGCCCGCCGCGCGGCTCCGACGGGCCACAAACACGAGACAGCCCGCCACGATCGCCACGAGCAGGATCATGACGCCGGTCAGGTCGAAGCCTATCCTGACACTGCGCGGGGCGTACGAGAACGTGACCGTGTGCTCACCGGCCGGGACGTAGGCGCCTCGGAACATATAGTTTGCCAGGAGCACCGGCGTTGCCTTGTCATCCACGGTCGCCTGCCAGCCCGGGTAGTACGTGTCGGCCAGCACCAGGAAGCCCGGCGCGTCGGACTTGGTCTTCAGCACGACTCGCGTCGCCCCATCCTCGACCCAGTCAACCGGCGCGAAACCCGCCGACTGAGGAGGAGCGGGGGGCGATGTGGCGCCCGTTTGCCCGGCCACGACGAGAGGCGCGGCCTCCGCCGGAATATCGCCTTCCACCGTCATCCACTTCGTCGGATCGAATGACGGCAGCGTCAGGCGGTCCAGGGCTTGCCAGCGCTGTTCGTATTTCAGCGCGCCGCCAACCATGTAGGCGCGCGGCAGAGCGGTTCGATTTTCGAACACGCGGAAGCCCTTGTTGCCGCGGTCGGAGTACGGGAGGCCGTCCGCCAGACGATATCGGTCGAGCATGTATCGGTCGAGACTGACGACGCCGCTGGTCGCCGTGTCGAGCAGTGTCGCGCCGAAGACGAGCAGAGACACGCCGGGGCGCGTCGCGCGGAAGGTGACTGTCGTCGGCTCGAACGCGGCATCGCCGATGCGCGCGAGCGGAACGTTGGCGTAGTAGATCTGGCGGTCGTAGATGGCGCCCGTGTCGTCGGGGGCGCGCCAGGTGTAGGCCGGCTCCGCCCGTTCGTGCTGCACCTGGGGACCGACGTCGGGACGATTATACGCCCACTCGCTGGCCTCGATGCCGGCCCGAATCGGGAACCTCTGCTCGCGGCCGGCGGCGTCGCTCAGCACGACCTCACCCACTTCAGCCCCTTGTGGCACGTCGACCGCCTGGCCTAGCGCCAGAACCATGCGCAGATCGTCCGCCAGCCGCGGCGGCACGTCAAATACACCCGCCGTGGAAGGAGAGTCGGCGGTGAGCAGAACGAGCGCGTTCTCCTGGTTGAAGCCGACCGCATTGTACCAGCGGCGATACTCCTTCATCATGTTCGGAACCAACAGGTACTCGACACCCGCGAGGTCCGCGAGCCGGTTCGATGACCTTTGGGCTGCCGCGACGAATCCTGACGGACGTTCCATTGTCAGGCTGCTCTGGCCATTCAGGTCGGGCACGCCAAAGGGCAGATCCGAGAGAGACGCCTCAATAGGCGTCATATTGAAGTAACGCCCGTGGCCCAAACGGCCCGCAAGGTATTGCCCCGCCGGCTGGAGCGTGGTGACAGTCTCGAGGGGCACCGGCGTGGTGTACTGGGGCATGAGCGTCAGGAGATCGACGGCAGCGATCACCCCGATACCCGTCACCCATGCCCACCGTGGCAGGCGTCCCGCCAGCCACACGGCGATCAGGGCGACGCTGATGAGGAGAAGACCGACCGCTCGCCACATCTCGCCGCTCGTCAGCGCCAGCTTCTCCTGTAGCGCCGCAATGACGGTCTCCGGCGCCACCTCGGTTCCGTGCGGCAGGTTGAGGTAGAGCGCCCAGACGGCGCGCTCTACCTGCTTGGGTTGCGTGTCGATGGCCCAACGGACACCTACCCCGATGACGGGGATCAGCACAGCCACCACCGCGAGGGTGATGAGCAACCATTTGACCCTTCTCGCCTGGGCCGCCGTCCACTGCCGCACCAGCAGCCAATCGACGCCGAGGGCAGCGAGATAAGCACCGGCGAATGAGACAATGTAGAAGAACCGAGCCGGCGCGCGCAGGACGCTGAAGCCGGGCAGCGCGTACAGCCAGGGCTGTGGCCCCACGGGCACGTACTGGCCAAACGCCGTCCACAGGGCCAGCAAAGCCACTATGGTAAAGAACGCCATGTGTCGACGCCGCGGCCAGGCCGTCACCGCCACGAGAGCCAGCACAAATGGCAGCGTACCAATGTACGCCAGCGTCTCCATGTTCCACAAGGCCCACTGAATGCCGCCGTTCGGAGAGTGGAAGAACGTCGGCCAGATGAGGCCGACCAGGTCATACAGCGGTAGGCTGTACGAGGAGTTGAAGCGCAAGCCTGCTGTCTGTCGTGGCGACGCCGCCGCCAGCTCCAGCATCGGCACGATCTGGGCGCTGCTCAGCCCGATGGCGATGACCACCGGAACAATGAGCGCAGCAACGATCCAGACGAGGCCGCCGCGGCCACGCTCGCTTAGCCCGCGATAGACGACCCACGGCACGAACACCAGCAAAATCATCAGCGGGGCCATGGGGTGCAGGCTGACCCAGGCCAGCCCATAGGCGATGCCGGCGGCTAGAAGCCACAACCCGGCAGCGGGCCATCGCCTGCTCCGAATGCTCATTTCGACAGTCACCAGCACGTATGGCAGCATCGCCGTGCCGTTAGCAAGGTCAATGTGGCTGAAGTGCGCCACGGCAAAGCCGTTGAGGGCGAAGACCAGCCCGGCGACGACGCCGCCAAGCGGCCGTATGCCAAGCGTGCGCACAAAGAGGTACATGCCGACCGCGGCCAGGACCATGCGCCCAAAGGGGATGAGCATGAGCGCGGTCGGCCACAGAATCAGGACCCAGTTGAGCGGGAAAAGTGTGCCGACACTGCCGTCCGCGTAGAGTGGAAAGCCGCCGAGCATGTCCGGCGACCAGACGGGGAGATGCCCTTGCCGGACAGCGGCAAACACCGTCTGTATGGTCGGCCAATAGAAGAATCCGAGGTCGCCGTCGATCCAGACCTGGCCGCGTACCCACGCCGGCGCGAAAAGCACCAGCGCGGCCACCACCAGAATGACGACGCCTAGAACGTCACCCCAGAGTCTCGGGCGGGCGAGCGTCGCTCCCGGCGCCGCTCGCTCCGCCGAACTAGCACTCACGCGTTAGCGTCCTCCGTAACAGCCGCCGGCGCCCAGTCGGGCGCGGCGCCATCCTTCACAATCCAGGTACCCGAATGCCCTTGCAACGCAGCATCGAAAGACTCTGGATTGGTGATCAGGGCGGCGGCGCCGCCCTCGTCCAGGAACTTCAGACATGCCTCAATTTTAGGTCGCATGCTCCCGGCTGCGAAGTGGCCGTCAGCGAGATAGCCGCGCGCCTCCGAAGCCGTCATGCGCGCCAGGTCTTGATGCTCCGGCGTCTTGTAGTTGAGCGCCACCCGATGCACCGCCGTCGAAATCAGGAACAGGTCAGCCTGAATCTCCGTCGCCAGCCGGGCCGAAGCAAGGTCTTTGTCGATGACCGCGGCCACCCCCTGCAGATTGCCATCTGCGTCGGCCACGACCGGGATGCCGCCGCCGCCCACGGCGATCAGGATGAAGCCGTCCGCCATCAAGCGTCGGATCGCGTCGATCTCCACGATGCGCTGCGGCTGCGGCGAGGCAACGACGCGCCGCCACCCACGTCCGGCGTCCTCCACAACCGCCCACCCCTCGTCCCGCCGCTGCATGGCGTCGGCTTCGTCCATGAACGAGCCGATGGGCTTGCTGGGCTTCTGGAACGCGGGGTCAGCCGGGTCGACAACGACCTGGGTCACCAGCGTGACGGCCAGATCGTTCATGCCGCGGCGGATGAACTCGTTATAGAGGTTTTGTTGCAGCATGTAGCCTATCGCGCCCTGGGTGTCGGCCCCGCACGCATCGAGCGGCACCTCGTGCAGCTCGCGGCGAGAAAGCTCCGAGCGCCGCAGGATGAAGCCGACCTGGGGGCCGTTGCCATGCGTGATGACCACCTGCCAGCCCGCTGCGATCATGGACGCAATGTGGACGCACGTCTCCTTCGCTGCCTGATACTGGTCCTGCACCGTCTGATGGGCCTTATCCTTGATAAGGCTGTTGCCGCCGATGGCAACGACCGCGACTTTGCGGTTTTCCTGTCCTGGCATATAACGTCTCCCTCTTACCACATCGTCAGCGCCATAACCGCCTTCTGAACGTGCAAGCGGTTTTCGGCCTCATCGTACACCCAGGACGACGGTCCGTCGATGACGGCGTCGGCGACTTCCAGTCCCCGATCCGCCGGCAGACAGTGCATGTAGCCGCAATCCTTGCCCGCGCTCGCGGTCAGCTCCATGCGGCGCTCATCGCAAATCCAATCCTTGTACTTCTCGCCGATAGCTGCGCTTTCCTTGAGGTCCGACGTCGTCAGCATGCAGCCCCAAGACTTGGGGTAGACAACTTCTGCATCGCGGAACGCCTCGTCCATGTCGTGCGTCACGGTGAGCGAGCCGCCATAGCGCTTGGCTTCGCGCTCGGCTTCTTCCATGATGCTCGGCATCAGCTTATACTCGGGCGGATGCGCCAGGACGACGTCCATGCCGAAGCGCGGCAACTGGAGGATGAGAGACTGCGGAACAGAGATGGGTTTCTGGTAGCTCGCGGCGTAGGCCCACGAGACGGCGACCTTCTTGCGGCGAAGATTGTTGCCGAGCTTCTCATGGATTGTCATGAGGTCGGCCAGAATCTGGAACGGGTGGTAGACGTCGCACTGCATGTTCAGGACCGGGACGCGTGAGTACTTGGCAACCTCGCGGATGTACTTGTTGCCAAAGTCCCAGTCACACTGGCGAATGGCGATGCCGTCGAAGTAACGGCCGTAGATCTCGCCGATTTCCTTCGCCGTGTCGCCGTGGCTGATCTGCGTCGTGGTCGACTCGATGAACGCGCCGTGGCCGCCGAGCTGTGCCATACCCGCCTCGAACGAGCCGCGGGTGCGGGTGCTTGTGAAGAAGAAGAGCATCGCCAGCGCCTTGTCGCGCAGGAGCGCATGCGGCTCGCCCAGCGCCCGCTTGCGCTTCAGGTCGAAGGCCACGTCAAGCGCCGTCTCGATTTCTTCCTTTGTCCAATCGGTATCGCCGATGAAGTCTCGGCCGCGCAACCCTGTTTGCATCGAAGGTATCTCCCCTCAGTGTGGACTGTTGAATGGTTAGTTAGCGAATAAGCGACGGCAGAAGAGCGTACCACTCCGTCGCGCGCACGACATCGTCGAGCGAGACGGAGTCCAGCACGGTGTGCGCCGTCACCTCGTCGCCGGGGCCGAAGCCAATGGACGGGATGTTCGCCTTGCCCATCCAGTAGATGCCATTGGTGCTGAAGTTCCACTTGCCGGTCGGCAGGTCCTCGCCCCACAGCTCCCGCCCCGCCTCGACGCCAGCCTGCACGAGCGGGTGGTCGGCCGGCAGCGCCCACGAAGGGAAGTACTTATCGACAGGGAAGACGAAGCCGGTGTAGCTCGGGTCATCGTAGAACAGCATTTCCACGGTGATATCAGGCGAGCCGGCGGGAACCAGAGCGCGGACCTGGTCGATGGCCTGTTCCTTCGTCTCACCAAACGTGACGCGACGGTCGATGTACACTGTACACTCGTCCGGCACAGCGTTGATGGAAGGCGTCTTGACGTGCACGTCGGTCACCGTGATCGTACCCTTGCCCAGGAAGTCGTCGGTGTGCAGATGAGGGTCCAGGTCGCGCACGCCGGCGATGATGGGCAGCATCTTGTACACCGCGTTGTCGCCGAGGAAGTTGCTGGCGGCATGCGCGGAGCGGCCCTTCGACACGACCTTCATCTCGACCCGGCCCTTGTGGCCGCGATAGACCTGCATGCGGGTCGGCTCGCCGATGACAACGAAATCCGGGCGAATACCTTCTGCTTCGACGAGGGCGTGGGGGGCGATGCCGTCGCACCACTCCTCCATGTTGCCAAAGTAGTACGCGGTCCAGCCGTCGAGCAAGCCAAGGTCTCGCGCGAGCGCCAGACCGTAGACCATGCCCGGCGTCGAGCCCTTCTCGTCACACGCGCCACGCGCATACAGCACGCCGTCTTCGACTTTGCCGATAAACGGGTCCCACTCCCATGCCTCGGGATCGCCGATACCGACAGTGTCGATGTGGCTATCGTAGATAAGGGTGCGAGGGCCATTGCCGATGCGGCCGAGAATGTTCCCCATCTTATCGAAGCGTACCTCGTCGTAGCCGAGCTTCCGCATCTCTTCCGCGACGCGCTCGCCGACCGGCCCGATGAGACTATCATAGGACGGGATTGCCACGATGTCCCGCAGGAACTGAATGATTGTGTCGCGCTGAGCCGCGACTCGGTTGCGAATCTCAGCAACCGGCCCACTTGTAGCAGCCATAGACTCTCCAGTCTTGTTTGATTGTTGGGCGAACTGAGGAAATAGACAAACAGAGGAATTACACGCCGGGCGCGCGGTCGCCCGTCTTGCCGACGACGGCAAAGCGGCCGTTGGTGACAACGCCCAGGTTGTTCTGGTAGACACCATGGCGGCGATGCAGCGCCGTCTCGCCCGTCGGCTTGATGCTGACGGTCACGTGAGCTGCATGGCCCGATACTGAGTTTGACGTTGCGAATGACTTCACACAACCTCGTCAGCGCGCTGCCCGTGCGAGCGCCCGCGCAAACGCCCCTGCCGTCCGAAAACGCCGCGCCGGCGCTTCGTCCATCGCCTGCTCAATCACCGCGCGCAGCTCGTCTGGCCACATTGAGGCCACATCGCGCAGGCCAGGAGGTGGCTGACCAACTTTCGCGCGTAGCTTTTCCTGAGGCGCTAGAGCCGCGAACGGGTTGGCCCCCGTCAGCAATGTGTACACCAGCAGCCCAAGACTGTAGACATCTGAGGCCGGTGTCGGCAGCCGCCCGCACAACAGTTCCGGCGCAATGGTCTCGGCGCTCGCCTGCAGCCAGTAGAATTCTTCCGGGCTCGCCGCCAGGTAAGCGCAGCCCAGGTTGAGCAGGCGAGGCGTACCGTCGGCCGCAAGCCCGATATCGGGCGCGGCCAACGAGACGTGCATGACGCCCTCGCCGTGCAGATAGTCGAGCGCTTCCGCGACCTTGCCCACAATCGAGGCTATCTCCGGCAGCCCACGTCCGCCCCGCGCCAACGTGCCCACCAGCTCTTCAAGCGCAAGGCACGGACGGCCCTCGTCGTCGTAACGGAGCAAACTCGCGATATAGCGATGCTCCACGCTGGCCGCGATCACCGCCTCGCGTCGGAGGCGCTCGTAGACACTGTCGTCGGCCAGACGCGCTGTGCGGAGACTCACTCTTTGGCCGACCCGCTCGTCCACCGCGCGAAGAGTGACCGTCGTTATGTCTACGCCGAGGATCTCCCCGACACGATAGGCGCTGGGAAGCTCAAGCTCCGCCAGGTCGCCGTCTAGCTTGCCGCCCATGCGCCCGCACTATCTCACGAATTGTATCACAGCCGCAGCATGTCTGCAAAGCAACGCCAACAAACCTCAGTGACGGCGTCCCTCCAGGGACGTCATGACGTGAGTCTTGAGCAGCCATTCCTGCGCGCTGAACGCCGGCGCGCCGGGCGCCGGCGCCACCCGATCGTACCGCCCATCCGGCAGCAGAATACGCGCTTTCGCTGTGTCGGCGAGGTAGGTCGCCAGAATCTCGTCACGCACCTGGCGCACGAGACGGTCGTCTTCGACCGGGAAGAGAATCTCCACACGGCGGTCGAGGTTCCGCGTCCGCAGGTCGGCACTGCCCAGGTAAACTTCGTCCTGACCGCCGTTGCGGAAGTAATAGACGCGGCTGTGTTCCAGGAAACGGCCGACGATGCTGATGACGCGGATGTTATCACTGACGCCGGGGATGCCCGGGCGAAGCGTACACATCCCGCGCACCAGTAGATCGATCTTCACGCCCGCCTTTGACGCTTTGTAGAGCAGGGGGATCATCTGCTTGTCCACAAGCGAGTTGACCTTGAAGATGATGTGCCCCTCGCCGCCGTTGCGCTGATGCTCGATCTCGCGCTCGATGAGCTGCGTCAGCCGCGACCGCATGTTCACCGGCGCGACCAGGAACTTGCGGTAGTCCTTCTTGGCTGAGTAGCCGGTCAGGTAGTTGAAGATGTCGGAGGCGTCCGCGCCCATGTCGTCGTCGCACGTCAGCAGGCCGAGATCGGTGTAGAGCTGGGCCGTGACGGCGTTGTAGTTGCCGGTCGAGAGGTGAATATAGCGGCGCAGGCGGTCGGCTTCCTTGCGGACCACAAGGGCAATCTTGGAGTGGGTCTTGAGGCCCAGCAGACCGTACACCACATGGACGCCCTCACGCTCCAGCGCCCTCGCCCACTCGATGTTGCTTTCCTCGTCGAACCGTGCCTTGAGTTCAACCAGCACGGCGACCTGCTTGCCGTTGCTAATCGCCTCCAGCAGCGCCTGCACGACCGGGGCATTGCGCCCCACGCGGTAGAGTGTCTGCTTGATGGCGAGCACGTTCGGGTCACGCGCCGCGGCGCGCAGGAAGTCAATGACCGGGCTGAACGAGTCGTACGGATGGTGCAGGAGAATATCGCGCCGGCGGATTGCCGCGAAGATGTCCGGTTCGTCCTGGAGATCCGGCGGAATACCGGGCAAGAACGGCGTGTCCTTCAGGTCGTAGCGGTCGATGCCGTAGAGCGTGCGCATGTCGCTCATGCCCAGAGGGAATTCCAGCGTATAGATGTCCGCCGGGTCCACGTCCATGTTCTCGCTCAGGATCTCGCGAATGTGCTCCGGCAGATCCTTTGTCACGGTGACCCGCACGACCGATCCGAAGCGCCGCTGCCGGATACCCCGCTCGATGGTCTCCAGCAGGTCCTCGGCCTCCAGCTCCTGGATCTCCATTTCGGCGTCGCGTGTGACCCGGAAGGGATGCGCTTCGATCACCTCCATACCCGGGAACAGGCTCGCCAGGTCGGCGGCGATGACCTGCTCCAGCCACACATAGTAGAACTTGGTCGGGAAGATGCCGTCGCTCGACGCGTGCGACTTCGGGGCGCGCACCGCCAGAAGTCGCGGCAGCGTGTCCGGCACTTTGACGCGCGCGAAACGCTCCAGGCCGCCCTGATCCCGAATCATGACCGCCAGGTTCAGGCTCATGTTGGAAATATGCGGGAATGGGCGTCCGGGGTCCAGGGCCAGCGGGGTGAGAACCGGGAAGATGACCTGGTCGTAGAACTCGTCCACCCCGGCCCGCTGGTAATCGTCCAGTTCGTCGTAGTCAAGGATGTGGATGCCCGCCGAATCGAGTTGTGGCAGCAGCACCTTCAGGCAGCCGCGCGAGTCCTCCATGAGCTTCAAGGCCGCCTGTCGGACGAGGGTGAGCTGCTCGGCCGGCGTCAGCCCATCCTCCGACAGCTCGACCACTCCGGCCTCGACCTGCTGCTTGAGGCCGGACACGCGCACCATGAAGAACTCCGCCAGGTTTGACGCCACAATGGACAGGAACTTCACTCGCTCCAGGAGCGGGTTGCGTTCGTCCTGGGCCTCCTCGAGAACACGGCGCGAGAAGTCGATGAGGCTTAGCTCTCGATTGAAGAACAGCTTGGGATCATAGCCGGGCGGAGCGCTGCCGTTGTCTCCATTCGCGCCCGGCTGACGGACTTTTGCCATATGCTTATCTCGCTTTGGGCTGCGCGCCTGTGCCCTCGCCATCGAGGCCTCACTCTCCCCGCGCCGACGCGGTGCCAAGAGGTGTGTCAGTAGAGCTCTGGTACAAACGTCTGCTCGTGCTTCGGCGGCCGTACATAGCCCTTAGAGGTGGGACGCGGCGGAAGGGTCATTGGCTCGGGAGTCAGGTCCTCATAGCCTACGACTTGAAGCACGTGGCTGATACAGTTCAGGCGTGAGCGCTTCTTGTCATCGGCGTCAACGACGTACCAGGGCGACTGCTTGGTGTCGGTGTACGCGAACATCACATCCTTGGCCTGGGAGTATTCCACCCACCGCGCGCGCGACTCCAGGTCCATCGGGCTGAGCTTCCAACGCTTGGTCGGATCCTGGATGCGCGCCTGGAAGCGCCGCTCCTGCTCCTCCTCGCTCACTGAGAACCAGTACTTGAGGAGAATTATGTCGGAGCGAATCAACATGCGCTCAAACTCCGGGCAGGAGCGCAAGAACTCCTGATACTCGACATCGTTACAGAAGCCCATCACGCGCTCGACGCCGGCGCGGTTGTACCAGCTCCGGTCGAATAGAACGATTTCACCGGCCGCCGGAAGGTGGGCGACGTAGCGCTGGAAATACCACTGCGTCTTCTCGCGCTCTGTCGGGGCTGGAAGGGCGACGACGCGCGCCCAGCGCGGGTTGAGAGGCTCGGTGATGCGCTTGATGACGCCGCCCTTGCCGGCCGCGTCGCGGCCCTCGAAGATGACGGCAACCTTCATGCCCTTGTACTTCACCCACTCCTGCATCTTGACAAGCTCGATTTGGAGCCGGCTAAGCTCCTTCAGATAGAAATCGTTGTCGAGCTTGGGCTTCTTCTCGACCAGCGGCGCCAGCGGGTCCGTCAGGATCGGTGCGATGTTGCCATTCGGCACCGGGGGCGCCGGTGTCGTTGCCGCGTCCGCAGCTTGCTCTGGCTGGCTCGCCGCTTTCGAGGTCTTCGCCTTCTTGCCCTTGTCCTTATCCTTTGCCATGACACGCCTCCTTCTTTGCAAGCGCTCGATGTCATGCCGAGACCTCAATACCGTGTGGCGGCATGCGCCGAGACAAGAACACAGTTAAGCCGTCATTGCGAGCGGAGCGAAGCAATCCCCCGTCCTCGTCAAAGGCGGTTTGCAACGCTACGGCGTTGCTGTCATCCACCGAGAGATTGCTTCGTCAGTGGGGAGCTTCGCCCCCCACACCCCCGAGATGCGCTCCTCGCAATGACAGTGGTGTGTTCTGAGCAGCAGAGCGAAGTGTCCCGACTCTCTCGAAGACGCTTCGCCCCGCTCAGGGTGACGGTGAAGCAATCGCTACGCCAACCGCCTCTGACGCGATCGCTGCCAGAGGCTCGCGATCACCAGGACGATGAGCATCATCACATACGGAACGACGCCCGTTAGCTGAGCCGGTAGCACCGGGAAGAAGATTTGAACGATGGTCGCCGCCGACAGGAACGTGAACAGGTAGGCGCCGACCGTGACCCAGATCGGGTTTCGCTGGCCGAAGATGACGATCGTCAGCGCCAGCCAGCCCCACCCCAGGGTCTGATTCTGCGTCCAGCCCGGCTTTGTGTCAAGCGTGAAGGCCGCGCCAGCCAGGCCTGCCATGAGGCCGGCGACGAGCACGGCCAGCACCTGGATGCGCTTCGTGCGAAGACCGCGTCGAATCGCTGCCTCGACATTCGCGCCGACCGCCCGCGTCGTAATACCAGGCCGTGTCCGATACAGATAGTAGGCGATCAGCACCACCGCCACATAGGAGATGTAGGTGAACGGGCTTTGGTTCAGGAAGCCCGAGAGGACCGGCACACCGGCGAGCACGGGGAGATCGGGCATGGTGTCGGCCGTCTTGCCGATGAACGGATTGCCCAGATAGTTGGCAACGCCGATGGCGAGCGTTCCGATGATCAATCCCGTGGCGTACTGGTCACGTTCCTGGTTGATGGCGATCACGGCAAAGATCGCCGCCAGGCCCAGACCCACCAGCATGCCCGCGGCGATGCCCATCGGGAGGCTGTTGGCGCTGAAGTTCACAGCGAAGGCGACCATCGCCGACAGCATGATCATCCCATCCAAAGCCAGGATGACCACACCGGTGGACTCCGCCATCGTCTCTCCCAAGGCAGCGATCAACAGGGGAGTGGCAAGCTTAACAACTTGGGCCAGAAGGAGCATCAGCATCCGGTCAGGCATGGTACGCCTCCTCGGCTGGGTGGGTTGTTGACGCGATTGGATGCATCATCGCTTATCCTTCCCCTGGAGCAGGTACAGAGCCAGAATGATGCTGATCTGGACCAGACCGGCCAGACTAGGATCGATACCCAGGCGTGTCTGCAGGCCAATCGTTCCAGCGTTAATAAGCCCGAAGAGTGTACACAGCAGGATGACCCCGATCAGGTTCATGCGCGCAATGAGATAGATCAGGATCGCGGTGAACCCAAAGCCCGACGTGACGTCGGGCGCAAATCGGTGGAAATAGGTCGACGAGGTCAGCATGCCGGCCACGCCGGCCAGCGCACCGCCGGCAAGCAGAGTCGCGACGAAGATCCAGTTGGCCGAGATGCCATAGAAGCTGGCCGAGACACGGGACAGCCCGACCGCGCGCACGCGGAGGCCAACCGGCGTTCTCGACAGCACCCACACGGTTGCGACCAGGATCACCAGCGACAAGACGATCATCCAGAGGTTGATCGGACCGAGCGCGGGCAGCGCGGCATTCTCAGGGAACGGGATCCCGGACATTCGCTTCTGGCTAATTTCCCACCACACTCCGACGAGCATGAACTTGACCAAAGCGCCGGCGATCTGGTTCAGGGCAAAGCCGCTGAAGATTTCGTTGACGTTGATGAGGCGAAGCAGCGCGACAAGAGCGGCCCAGAGAGCACCGGCTACCGCGCCCGCCACGAGCATCGCGGGCACCAGAACGGCGCTCGGCGCGTCTCGCATCGAAATCATCACGGCGGTCGCCCCGATAGTGCCGAAAGCCAACTGTCCTTCGATGCCGATGTTCCACAGTGAGGCATTGAACGTGATCATCGCGCTGGCAGTACAGATGATCAGGATGGCCGCGTACATCGTCGCATCACCCAGGCGTCCCACCGTCAGACCGGTGATGAACTCCTGGTAGACGGCGAGGGGGTCCTTGCCGGCCAGGGCAATGAGAACTGTGGGCAGCATGAACGCCGCGAGGGCGGCTGCCACGCGGACCGCGAAATCGCCGCCCCGCACTCGCTGCCGGCCCGACGCGTCCTGCCCTGGCGCGAATAGTTGCCGTAAGCTCATTCGGCCTCCCCTTGTGCTCCGCCTACGAGCTGTTTGAGCCGCGCGAATGACCCACCAACCGGAGCCACCTCGCCGGTGATGCGTCCCCGTTCCAGCACGACAATACGCGAGGCATGCGACCACAGCTCTTCCAGTTCATTCGAGGCGACGACGACGGCCGCTCCGCGCTGGCACTGCTCCATGATCCACGTCCAGATGAAGCCCGCCGTCGGCACGTCCAGGCCGCGCGTCGGGTTGTCGAGCAAGAGCAGGTCTGTGTCAAACGGAACACAGGCCAGCATCAGCCGCTGCTGGTTGCCACCAGACAGACTGCCTGCCGGTGACTTGGCCTGCCCCTTGATGTAGAACTGCGAAATCGCGCGCTCGGCCAGGCGCACCATGCGCCCCGCATCCAGCCGCCACCCCTGCTTCACCTCGTCCGGGTGCGCCAACGCCAGCATTTGCTCGACGTTGAAGCCGTCGACGAGGCCTTCTCCCAGGCGCCCAGCGGGCACGAGGTGGACCCGGCGAGCGTTGCACGTGCGCGAGCCGGCGGTGACGCGGTCACGCCCGGCGAGAACGCTCAGCAACGGAGCCTGGCCCGAGCCTTCGATTCCGGCCAATCCGACGATCTCGCCGGCATGGATCTTCAGGTTAATTTCACTCAAGGGCGGGTCGGTGCGACTGTTGACGGCGCTGAGATTGACGGCCACCGCCTCGCTGCCAACCGGCGGCTCGCCAGCCGCCGGCAAGTCCTCCTCGAACATGAGCTTGACCAGGACACCCTGGTTGACGGGCTGCTCCACCGCGCCCACCCGCCGCCCACGTCTCAAGACACTGATGCGGTGGCACAGCGTCACCGCATCGGGGATGTTGTGAGTAATGAAGATGACAGTTCTGCCCTCTGCCGCGAGCTTCTGCAAGCTGTCGCGCAGCCCGGAGCCCATGGGCGGCTCATCCAGAATGATCACCTTGGCGCCGTAGACCACGACCTGCGCCATGGCAAGCTGGAGCCGCTGGCCAATCGTCAGGTCCTGGATACGGGTTGATGGACGCAGGTCGAACCCCAGGTTCTGGTTGACCCGTTCGAGATCCTTAACCAAGGCATCCCGCCGCACGGCCCACCCGGGCGTTCCCACCACAAGGTGCTCCAGCACGGTGAGCGGCGGAAAATCCTGCGGGTCCTGGGGTACGTAGCCGATGCCATGCGCCAGCGCTTCCTGGGGAGATTGGAACACCACATCCTTGCCGTCGAGGCGAATCGTTCCACCGTCCGGCACGTACCATCCTGCCAGCACTTTCATCAGTGTCGACTTGCCTGCGCCGTTCTCGCCTAACAGTCCGTGAACTTCGCCTGGCTCGAAAGTCGCCGAAACATCGTGGTTGGCGAAGAGGTCACCAAAGCGTTTGGTGATGTTCAGAAGCTCCACTCTCATGGGCCACCGTTTCTCGCACTCAGATGAGGAGGACAGGCGCCGGGTCGCCCCCGCGCCTGTCCTCGGTTGGTATCGGTTACTTGCCGAACGCCTGAGTCCCCTGGATAAGCTTATCCGTGTACCACACGTCCGGGATGAGCTTGGGCGCCTGTCCTTCAGGCACCCAGACCGAGCCGTCGGCCCAGTTCACGGGGCCCTGGAACGGCTTGACCTTGCCACTGGCGAGGTCGGCGGCGAGCGCGGTCACCGCGGCCTTGGCGTCATCGGTGATCGCCGGGCCGAACGAGAAACCGACCGGTGTGTTCGGAGAGAACACGTTCTTCCAGTCGGGGTCCCACATCTTGAACTCGCTCTTCCACTGGTTCTTCTCAACCATGTCCATGACATAGTTGACTTCAGGCGCCCAGTTGAAGAACGGAATGCCAGCACAGGAGTTCTTCGCTGTGTCACACGCGGGCAGGTAGTCGTACGGCAAGCTGTAAGCCGTCTCGCCCTTGTCCTTCAGCGCCTTGGCGAACTGGAGGGCGTCCTGGGTGTCGATGCCGCTGCCGAAGACGTCGGCGCCCAGCGCGCGCGCCTGGCCGAGCAATTGCTGCGGGTCGTTGGTCTGGCCCGGGATGGGGAACCAGAAGCCCATGATCAGGTTCGTCGCCTTGATATCCTTGCCCAGCTTCTTGCCGCAGTACTGCGCGCCCCACGCGAGCGCGTTGAAGAAGCGACGCGTCTCGGCGTTGTCGGGGCCGTTGAGATAGGCAATCTGGCCGCTCTTGGTCAGGTTCGCCGCAGCGCAGCCCGCAAGGACCTTGGCGTACTCCATCGTCCCCATGTTGTTCGTCAGGTTGCTAGGAGCGCCACCCTTGAGGACGTGGTCGCCGGAGATGTGATCGACGAACACCTCAGGGTGCTTCTTCGCCACGGCTTCGGCGCAGGGGATGAAGTCGTCGCTGTTGAAGCGCACAAGGATCTTCCCGTTCGGGTTGTTCTTCTTGGCCTGGCCGATCAGCTCCTCGACGACGTTCTCGCAGACGGGCTTCGCGGGGTTGGCGGGGTTGAGGTTCTTGTACGCCACGTAATCCCAGCCGCGCTGCTTGGACACCGAAGTCGTCGCCTCGATCTGTGCCTTGTTCCAGCCGTTGTCGTTCTCGTCACCGACTGCAATGTCGATGAGCGTATTCTTCGCGCCGGCAGCCGGCGCGGCGGCGGCAGCGGTTGTCGGAGCCGCAGCCGCTGCTGTCGGCGCAGCCGCCTTAGGAGCTTCGGTTGCCTTGGGTGCTTCAGCAGCCTTGGGCGCTTCCGTCGCCTTGGGCGCTTCGGCGGCCTTTGCCGGGGCGGTCGTTGGAGCCGCCGACTGAGCGGGCGCCGAGGGGGCGGCTTGCTGAGCGCAGGCTCCAAGCACCAGCATCAGCGCCAGCGCCAGCAGCCCGATCCATATATGTTTCTTTGCCATGTTCTCACTCCTCCTACGTTACGAACGACTATCCGTGCGAGGCGACAAAGTCGCCACGACACTCGAATCAAAGGGAGCGCCGGGCACAAAGCGTCCCTGGCCTGCTTCCCCATGAATCTGCCCATCCATGTAGACCACCCGCCCCCGGCTCACGGTCGCCTTGACCTGGCCGGTGATGGCAAAGCCATCGTAGGGCGTGTAGCCTCCGATTGTGTGCTGCGCGGCGGCCTCGATGCTGCCACGGCCCCGCGGGTCATACACGACGACGTCGCCATCGGCGCCGGGCGCAAGCGAGCCCTTGCGCGGGTACAGCCCGTAGATGCGGGCCGGGTTTGTCGATGTCAGCGCAACCAGGCGCTCCAGGGATAGGCGCCCCGCTTCCACGCCGTAGGTGTATAGCAGCGGAAGCAGTGTCTCGACCCCTGGAATGCCGCCGGGTGTGGACGTGAATTGCCCTGTCGCGCGCTTCTGCGTGAGGGCGTAGTCACAGTGATCCGTCCCAATGGAGTCGACGTCCCCCTGGGTCACGAGGTTCCACAGCTCCTGCCGCAGATCATCCGACCGAATTGGTGGCTGCATGATATACCATTCGGCGCGTGACCCGAAGTATACATCATCTGAGAAAAGGAGGTACTGCGGGCACGTTTCCGCGATGGCGCACTGTCCGGCGTCTCTGGCCGCCCGAATCAGGCGCACCGCGCCGGGCGTCGAGCAGTGCACGACGAACAGGCACGCGCCGGCGACCCGGGCAAGGAACAGGCAGCGGTGGACGGCCTCAGCCTCCGCGAGCGCCGGCCGCGCCACGGCGTGATACTGTAGACCGGTGCGGCCCGCCGCCACCAGGGTTTCGGTCGCCTCCGTGACCATCGGGTCGTTCTCGGCGTGGACCATTACCAGCGCCCGAGCCTCGCCCGCCGCGCGCATAATCCGCAAAAGCTTCGCGTCGTCGCAGAAATAGTTCGGCCGGTAGGTGGTGTAGACCTTGACGCTCGGCACGCCCACAGCCACCAACTCGTCCAGGGAAGGTTCCGCTCCGACGGGGAAGTCGGTAATCATGCAGTGGAGGCCGTAATCAATGTAGACGAGCGGGTCCGCCTCCTGACGGCGCAGATACACAGCCTCGGCTGGCGTCTGGCCGGCGAGCTGCGTCGCGAAGTCGACAATCGTCGTCACGCCGCCGGCGGCCGCTGAGCGCGTGCCGATCCCAAAGTCATCGTCGGTGCGGTAGATGCCCGTGTCCAGGGCCATGTGCACATGGGCGTCCACAAGCCCCGGCATGATCAGGCACCCTTCCGCGTCCAACACGCTGTCGCCCTCCTCGCCCGCGAGGTCAGGTCCCACAGCAACCACTTTTTCGTCCCGAATCAGGAGGTCGGCGCTCGCGCGGCCATCCGCCGTCACGACAGTACCGCCTCGAATCAGCAGTCCGCTCATCGGTGTGCTCGTTCTACCATGCGCCGCGCGACGGCGTTATGTCGCGCGATCATTCCCGCCAGGTCGCCGTTGACCAGGCGCCCATCTTCCACGACGACGCGGCCGTTCACGACCGACCAGGTCACATTCGGTGGCCGGCAGAAAACGACGGCGGCCAGTGGGTCATGCACCCACGCGCCCGCGTAGTCCAGAGTATCCAGGTTGATGCCAATGACATCTGCGGCCATGCCCGGCGCCAGGTACCCGATATCATCCCGCCCCAGCACCTCCGCCCCGCCACGCGCTCCGAGGCAGAGCGCCTGCTCCGCCGTCAGCGCCGCCGGGTCGCCGCCCACTCGCTGCAGCAGGAGGGCCATTCGCGCCTCGGTCAGCATGTGGGACGAGTCGTTACTGGCCGATCCGTCTACGCCCAGCCCAACTGGGACGCCCGCCTTCAGGTAGGCCAGGACGGGCGCGATACCTGACGCCAGACGCATGTTGGAAGATGGGCAGTGCGCGACCCCTGTTCGGGTCCGCGCCATTACGCCAATCTCGTCGGAGTCGACATGCACCGCGTGTGCCCACCAGACGTCGCCGCCTACCCACCCCAACTCCTCAGCATACTCGACCGGGCGGGCGCCGAAACGGGCAAGGCAGAAATCCTCCTCGTCGCGCGTCTCGGCCATATGGGTGTGCATGCGCACGCCGTAGGTGTCGGCCAGTGCGCGGCTCTCGCGCATGAGGTCGGGCGTGACGGAGAACGGCGAGCACGGCGCGACGCCGATGCGAAGCATCGAATAGCGCGCCGGGTCGTGGTATTGCTCGATAACACGCACACAGTCGCGGAGAATGCTCTCCTCATCCTGCGTGACGCGGTCCGGCGGCAGGCCGCCCTGGGATTCCCCGAGGGACATGCTGCCTCGCGTGGGATGGAAGCGAATGCCCAGTTCCTGGGCAGCCTGGATTTCGTCGTCCAGCCGCGCGCCATTGGGGAATAGATAGAGGTGATCGGCGGCCGTCGTGCAGCCCGACAGGAGCAGCTCTGCCAGGCCCACATAGGCGCTGACGTAGACAGCTTCTGGATCCAGCTCGGCCCAGATGGGATAGAGGGTCTTGAGCCAGTTGAACAGGTTGGCGTCTTGGGCAGCCGGGAGAACTCGTGTGAGGGTCTGATACAGGTGGTGGTGACAGTTGACCAGACCCGGCAAGACGAGATGATTGCGAGCGTTGATGACGCGGTCGGCCGTCTCCGGTAGCTCGGAGGTCGGGCCAACCGCCTCGATCACGTTGTCGCGAATAAACAGGCCGCCGTCAGGAACGCGGCGGCGGTCATCGTCGAGGGTGACCAGGAGAGTGGCATGGCGAATCAGCAATGTCGGCATCGCGTCTCCGTTGATGCGGCGTCAAACGCGCCTCATCTTACCACAAGAGCCGCAATGCGTCAAAACGCACATGTGGTTGCCGAGAGACTGTTAGTCCTGGCCGGGGATAGTCTCCGCGCCAAAATCCACCATCTCGCCCGTGACCTGGAAGATGACACGCTCGGCGATGTTCGTCGCCCGGTCGGCGGTGCGCTCGATGTTGTGCGCGATCCAGAGGAGGTAGGTCGCGGGCATTTGGGCGGAGGGATCACTCGCCATGAACTCAACGAGGCTTTGGGTGACGGCCTTGTAGCGGGCGTTGATGGGCGCATCTTCGTCGGCTGCGCGATATGCCATCGCCGCGTCGCCCGCCGCGTACGCATCCAGGCTGTGGCGCAGGATGCGCTGTGCATCCGTCGCCATGCTCTGAAGGCTCGACAGGTCTGGCGGCATCGGCCCACCCTCAAGGCGCAGGCTGAGGACGGCGATGCCCTTGGCGTGGTCGGCGATGCGCTCCAGTTCCTGGGCTAGGTTCACCGCGGTCAGCAGGTCCCGTAGATCACGCGCCATCGGCTGGTGGCGCGCCATTATCTCTACGCACTGCTCCTCGATGGCGTAGCGAAGCTCGTTGAGACGCTGGTCGTTCTGAATGACCTCTTGCGCCAGAGCTCCGTCACGGGTGGAGAGCGCTGTCATCGCGTGCGCGAGCGCGCGCTCCACTTGCGCTCCCAGGTCGAGCAAATTGCTGCGCACCTCGCTGAGCTGCCGCGAGAGTACGATTCGCATCGTCACTGGCGCCCTCCGATCTGTAGACTAACTGTACCATGCACAGCTGAGCACATAAGCATATGCCTAATTTCCGAGCCGTCAATTTTGCATAATGAGCGAAGAAGCGCCCCGCTTGCCTTGCGCAGGACGCTTCGCCATGCCTAGACCGATACTTGCGCTGCTCGTCACAGCGATACGCGCCACGAGTGGAGCGCCTCCCTAATCCTGATTCAGCTCCACGATGCGGCCAGTCGCGGCGAAGATCACGCGCTCTGCGATGTTCGTTGCCCGATCCCCCACTCGCTCCAGATTGTGGGAGACCCAGAGCAGATACGTACCGCCCATGCGCTCCGGCCTGCCCGCGTCCATGAAGTCACCTAGCGTCTCAAAGATGCTCTGGTAGCGCTTGTCAATCTCATAGTCTTCCTGCGCCACCTTCTCGGCCTGGTCCACCGCCTGCTCAGCATAAGCGTCGAGGCTGTCACGCAGCATGCGCCGCACGTCTTCGGCCATCTCGGGAATGCCGGCCAGGTCAGGCGGTGTCGGCAAAGCGTCAAGCCGCCCAACGAGGCGGCCGATGCCCTTCGCGTGGTCGGCGATTCGTTCAAGCTCGGACGTAATCGCGAGGGCTGTGACTAGCTCCCGCAAGTCCCGTGCCGTCGGCTGCTGTGTCGCAATGATGAGCGTGATCTCTTCCTCGATGACAAAGCGCAGACGATTGATGTCGGCATCCCCGCTGACGACGGCTTGCGCCAGCGTCAGGTCATGTCCTGTGAGCGCCTTGACGGCCTGGGCAATAGACCGCTCGGCCAGTCTCCCCAGCTCCAGGATATTGGCACGCACCTCGCGCAGTTGCTTCTCGAAAATTGTGCGCATAGAGAAGTCGTCCTCTCGTCGGGTGGCTCAGCCGCGCATTATCCGAAGCGGCCGGTGATGTAGTCCTCGGTGCGCCGGTCAGTGGGGTTGGTAAAGATCTGCCGGGTGGGGCCGTATTCCACGAGACGGCCGACTCGGTCATCACCCGCGAGCATGAAAGCTGTAAAATCAGAAACGCGCGCCGCTTGCTGCATGTTATGCGTGACAACGCAGATGGTGTAGCGGTCACGCAAATCCTGCATCAGGTCCTCGATCTTGAGCGTCGAGATGGGGTCGAGGGCCGAGGCCGGCTCGTCCATCAGGATAACTTCTGGCTCCACGGCCAGGGTCCGCGCAATACACAGGCGCTGCTGCTGCCCGCCGGAAAGGGCCGCGCCGGATGCGTGCAGCTTGTCCTTGACCTCATCCCACAGCGCCGCCTGCTTCAGGCAGCGCTCGACGGTCTCGTCGAGCAGGGCCTTATTACGCACACCTTCGAGCTTCAGCCCGGCCACGACGTTGTCGTACACCGACATCATCGGGAAAGGGTTGGGCTTCTGGAACACCATGCCGGCGAGGCGGCGCACTTGCACCGGGTCCACACCCTCACCATAGATATTGACGCCATCGAGCAACACCTCACCCGCAACCCGGCCGCCGCGGACGACCTCGTGCATGCGGTTGAACGTTCGGATGAGCGTGGATTTGCCGCAGCCTGAGGGGCCAATGAGCGCCGTCACTCGATTGGCCGGGATCACGATACTTACATTCTCAATCGCGAGTTTGTCCCCGTAATAGGCGCACAGATTCCGCGCTTCCATCGTATGTCCGGCGGTGGATTGTCTGTCGGCGCGCTCGGCAACAACCGGTTTGCTGACTGTCATGATTCGCTCCCCTGTTCTGTCATCGCCTCAGGTGCCGCGCCGAGCGGGCGACGGTCCACCGCGTGGCCAGGCTTACAATACCAATCACCACGATGAGCACGAGGGCCGCGCCCCACGCCTGCTGGTGCCACTCCTCATATGGGCTAAGAGCGTACTTGTAGATGATGAGTGGAATCGCGGACATCGGCTTGAGCAGGTCGAAGTTGTAGAAGTCGTTGCCCAGCGCGGTGAGCAGCAGCGGGGCCGACTCGCCGCCGGCGCGCGCCGCGGCCAGCACCACCGCGGTCACCAGGCCGGCCCGCGCCGTCGGCAAGACGATATAGAGCACCGTCTTCCAGTACGGAATGCCGAGCGCCAGCGACGCTTCGCGCAGCGAGTCTGGCACGAGGCGCAGTACTTCCTGCGCTGTTCGCGCGACGATCGGGATCATGATAATCCCGATCGAGATGCCGCCGGCGAGACCAGAGTACGTGCCCATTATGTTCTTCACGAGAAAGGCCCAGATAAACGAGCCGACGACGATAGATGGCACGCCGGCAATCGTCTCGATAGTGAATTGGGTCGCCTCAGCAAAGGCCCCACGCCCGTACTCGGACAGGTAAATCGCCGCCGCGATGCCCAGCGGAATGCCCAGGATACACGCCACGATCAACATCATGATCGTGCCGACGATGGCCTGGCCGATGCCGCCCTGCGCGACACCGACCGGCTCGGTGTGCCCGATGAAGAACTCAAGGTTCCAGGCAGGCAACCCCTTGAGGACAATATACGCGATGATCAGGAACAGGAGCGCCACGCCAATCGCGGCAGCTAGCGTTACAAGGACACGGAGGAGTCCGTCGATGAAGTAACGGCGTCGTATGTTCCCACGGTTCGACGATTTCGCCAACAAACCTTCCGCTGCGAGAGTTGCCATATCCCTACCTCTGCCTCCTCTGGATAAGGCCATGGTCTAGACAATCGCCCCAGTCGGCCCGGAAGCCGTCCGCTTGACAAGCCCGCGCGCTGCAAGGTTGGTCAAGAACGAGATCGCCAAGAGGATAAGGGCCAGCCCGATAATGGCTCCGAAATACAGGCCAGAGCTTGCTTCGTTGAACTGATTGGCGATGCCGCTGGCGAGGGTGTAGCCCGGTGTGAACAGCGACGGCGAAATCTGGCGCGAGCTATTGCCGATGGTCATTGTGACGGCCATCGTCTCACCGAGCGCGCGCCCAAGCCCCAGAATGACGCCGCCGATGATGCCTGTGCGCGCGTAGGGCAGCACCGCGTTCCAGACGACCTCCCAGCGTGTGGCTCCTAGGCTCAACATGCCCTCGCGCTGTGTGTCCGGCACTGAGCGGATGATCTCGCGGGAGATAGCCATGACGGTCGGCAAGATCATGATCGCCAGGATCGTGCCGGCCGTCAGGTAGTCGCGGCCCAGGGTCGGGCCCGAGAACAGCACTCCGATGATCGGTAGTTTGCCAAAGGTCTTCTGGAGGAATGGTTCGATCGTGCTGCGCATGATCGGCGCCATGACGTAGAGTCCCCAGAGACCGAAGATGACGCTGGGAATAGCGGCCAGCAACTCTACGACGAACGCAACCGGATCGGCGTAGCGCGGCGGAGAGTACTCGACCAGGAATATCGCCGCGCCGACCGCGACGGGCGCCGCCAGCACGAGAGCAATGATCGAGGTCACAAACGTACCATAGATGAAGGGCAGGGCCCCGAAGATCTCCTTCGGCACGTCCCACACTGAGCCCCAGATGAAGCTCAATCCCTCTTCCTGCCAGACCGGCCAGGAATCACGCAGAAGCTGCCATGCCAGCAGGACAAGAATAAAGATGATGAACCCACTCAGGGCAATCATCACTCCTCGGAAGATCCGGTCGCCGGGGTTAATGCCCCGGCGACCGAGAAGCGAGGAGGCCGTAGATGTTGTATCTTCCATCGTGGCCATACGCTATTACTTTCCAGGGAAGGCCGGCTTCCCGTTCACGGTGATGGTGCAGATCTTGGCCAGCGCCTTAGCCTTCAGCTCCGGCGGAACCTGCGCGTAGCCCAGGTCGTGGTTGATCTTCTGCCCATCGGTTTCAGCCCACCACAACATGCGCGTCAGCGCCGTCGCGACGGCCTCGTCCTTTAGGTTCTGGTAGACCAGGAGCCAGGTCGGGGTGGAGATGGGGTACGAAGTATCGCCAGCCGCGTCGATGATCGAGAAGCGCAGATCGTCGGGAACGTTCGAGATCGAGTTCGCCATCGCCGCCTCGACGGAAGCGAGGGAGGGGGTCACGAACTTGCCGGCCTTGTTCTTGATATTCGCCATCGGCATCTTGTTCTGCTCGGCGTAAATCTGCTCGACATAGCCGACCGAGTTCGGGTTGTTCTTGATCTCACCCGCGACGCCGGCGTTGCCCTGCGCGCCGAGGCCGGTCGGCCAGTTGACCGTCGTGCCCGCGCCTACCTTGCTCTTCCAATCCGGGTTGGCGGCAGACAGCCAGGAGGTGAAGGCGTTGGTGGTGCCGGAGCCATCCGAGCGATGCACTGTCACGATGGGCGTGTCAGGCAGCGTAACACCCGGGTTTTCAGCCGCAATCTTGGGATCGTTCCAGTTGGTAATCGTGCCGAGCATCATGCCGCCGACCGTGTCAGCCGACAGGTTGAGCGGCTGAGTGATACCCTCGACGTTGTATGTCACCACGACCGCGCCGAACGCCGTCGGGATGTGCAGCACTGCGCCGTTCTTGTCGACAGCCGTTTTGAGCTGGGCATCGGTCATCGGCGCGTCGGAGGCGCCGAAGTTGACCGTGTTTTCGGTGAACTGCGTGATGCCCGCGCCCGAGCCGACACCCTGGTAGTTGACCTTGACGTTGGTCAGCTTATTGTAATCGGAGAACCAACGGGTGTAAAGCGGCTGAGGGAACGTCGCGCCCGCGCCGGTGAGCGAGCCGGCCTCACCCTGGTACGGGCCGCTGATGGTGGCGTTCACGTTGCACGCGCCGCCACTCGCGGCGGGCGCTGTCGTTGCGGCAGCCTTAGCGGCGGCGGTCGGCTGAGCGGCAGCTTTCGGAGCCTCGGTAGGCGCCGCGGCCTTAGGCGCAGCCGTTGGCTGGGCGGCGGGCGCCGTCGTCGGCGCAGCGGACTGCCCTGTCGTGGAGCCGCCGCCGCATGCCGCGACCACCGCGGCCAGGGCGACGACGAGCAGCACAACTGCGGCTCGGGTTACATTGCGATGCATGAGAGTTTCTCCTCTGTCCTGAATGTTAATCTATCACGATCGCCTGAAAGGGCGTTCGTTTCCAAAAGTGGTGATCAGTATTGATCGAAATCGGCCAGCAGCCAGCTGCAGTGCCAGTTTTGCTGCTCAATCAAGTCACGTACCACAACACTGTCGGCAACGCTGACCAAATTGAGCTCGCCGCGTCGGCGCAGAACGAAGTGGTACGTGAGCTGAGAGGCGGAATGCGTCCACCAGGTGGGCCGAACATAAATCGGGGGATCAACCGCCCATCCGTCTTGCAAGGCCAGCAGAAGCTCGTTGTACTGCCGATCCACCATCGCCATCTGCGCGGCCATACAATCCTCCTGGATGCGCTACGACTCTTCGACTTCGAGCATCTGCTCGGCCAGGAAGCGCTGCACCTCGGGCGCATCAGCTACCGAGACCACCCGGGGCGTGCGGCCATACCACGTAATGAAGTGGAATATGACACGACCGCGCTTGCGGTCCTCGGTGCGATACACAGGCCCATCGATAGCCCACCCTTCCTCGAGGTGAACGTGCAGCTCAGGCAGCCCTACGACGGGCGAGGACACGGGGGAGCGAGATGTGTGCTTCAGAGACGTTTGTAGGCCCATTTGGCCTGCTCCTTCTGGCGTCCCTCCACGGCCTCAACGGGGACCGTCCTCCTCGCAGCACTGCTCAGACACAAGGACGCCCAGGGTGGGCGGCGACCGAAACACCCACCCCAGGCGGCAGAGGAGGAGAGGGACGCTCGCGCGTTTGGCCTCACCATCAGTTTACAGTCTGGTATTTAATTGCCAGTTAACTCAATGTTAGATCGATGCTAAATACATGTTAAGGGGATTTAACACAAGAGGTCAGGCTTCGGGCAGCGTGAAGTAGAATCTTGCCCCCTGGCCCTCGACGCTGGACACCCAGATCTCGCCCCCATGCGCCTCGACGATGTGACGCGCGATCGCCAGCCCCAGGCCCGCGCCCATGCCCGTACCGCGCTCGCGAGCGCGGTCTACCTTGAAGAAGCGCTCGAAAACCCGGGGCAGATCGGCCGAAGCGATGCCCGGCCCCTGATCCGCAACGCCAAACACGACGTCGCCGGTCTGCACGTGGCTGTCGCTCGCCGGGAAATCGGCAGCGCGCCAGACGATCACTGTGATGGACATGTGGGCACGCGAGTACTTTATCGCATTGTCGAGTAGGTTGGTGAGAACGCGGACGATCTTGTCGGCGTCGGCCAGCACCCGAATCTGATCGTCGACGTGCGCCACGATGGTGATATCGCGGGACTGCGCCTGAGGCATCAGACGCGTGATGGCCGTCTCCACAAGCTCGGCAGCGGCCATCGGCGCGAGGCGTATGACCATCCGCCCGTCCTCGATCTGGCTCAGGTCCAGCATGTCGGTGACGAGCTGGCGCAACGCGGTAACCTCAGAAACGATTGTGGCCACCAGCGGGCGCTCAGGGCCGTTGGCGGCCTCGGTCGCCTGAAGTGTCTCACACAGCAAGCCCAAGGACGTGAGGGGAGTGCGCAGCTCGTGGGAGATGTTGGCGACAAAGTCGCGCCGCGCGCGCTGCAAACGGTGCAGCTCGGTTACGTCGCGAAATGTGACGGCGATGTCGCTGCTGCCGTTGACGATGGTGACGTCGTAGCCTCGCCCCTTCAGGCTGAGCGGCACGGTGCGCGAACGGCCGTCGGCCGCGGTCTCCATGAGGGTGTGGTTCAGGTCGGCGTCGCGGACGACCTCCAGGATCTGGCGGCCGACAGGGTTGCCGAACATGCGCTCCGCGGAGGGGTTGGCTTCGACGACGGTACGCTGCGCGTTGACGAGCAGAATCGGATCCGTCGTGGCCGCTTCGATCTGGCGCTGCCGTCTCGCCAGATCCTCGACGCGTGCCGTCAGTTCCGCCTGCTCGCGCTGAAGCTCCCGGGCGCGCATTTCCGCCGCTAAGGCGTCTTCCCGCGCTCGACGGGCGCGCAGCCAGAACCAGGCGCACGCGGCGGCCGCGACGAGCAAGAGCAGCCAGCCCCACAACTGCACAGCTCAGGCCTCGAAGCGATAGCCGATGCCGCGCACAGTCTGAATGCGCTGCGGGTTCGACGGATCGTCCTCGATCTTCTCGCGTAGCCAGCGTATATGCACGTCGATCGTGCGGTTGGTGTCGCCGACGTAGTCGTAGCCCCACACGCGCTCGAGCAGGAACTCGCGCGAGAGGACCATGCCCTGGTTGCGCATGAGCTCGGCCAGCAGATTGAACTCCTTATGGCGCAGGTTGAGCTCATGCCCGTTCAGCGTCGCACGGCGGCTAATCAGATCCAGCGTGAGTCCACCCGCTTCCAGGCGCTCGACGCGGCGGGTTGGTGCGCGGCGCAGCACGGCGCGTACTCGCGCCATCAGTTCACCGGAGCTGAAAGGCTTGGTCACGTAATCGTCGGCGCCGCTTTCTAGCCCGACGATTCGGTCCACTTCCCCGCTCCGCGCGGTCAGCATGATAATCGGCGTCTCGGCTTCCTGCCGCACCGCGCGTGCGACTGACAGACCATCGAGGCGCGGCAGCATCAGATCCAGGATGATCAGGTCCGGCTCGGCATCCCGCGCCAGCGTCAACCCGGCGATGCCGTCGGATGCCGAGACGATGTCGTAGCCTTCGCGCGTAAGGCTCATCTCCAACGCTTGCTGGAGCACCGGGTCATCTTCGATGACCAGGATCTTCGTCATAGCGACTCCGGTTGCGGGATGTGAGAGGTTCAAGAATGCTGGCCTTGCTTCTGTTCGGCTGCGCGCCGCACGTAGCCACCCGCCGCCCTGAGGCGATCCCGCGCTTCCTCGGCGCTCACGTTGGCCAGAAGCATCACGACCGCGACCTTTACGTCGTAGTCGGCCTCTGCCAGAGCTGTATCAGCGGTGACAGGATCGACTTTGGCGACGCTCATGAGAATTCTTCTGGCGCGATGGCGCAGCTTGCTGTTGACCGCCTTCACGTCGACCATCTGGTTGCTGTACACCTTGCCCAGGCGGATGAATGTCGCAGTGGTCAACGTGTTCAGCACCATCTTCTGCGCCGTACCCGCCTTCATGCGCGTCGCGCCCGTGACAACTTCCGGCCCCGTCAGCGTCGCGATGGTGACGTCGGCCACCTCGTGCATAGGTGTCGCCCGATTGTTGACGATGCCAATCGCGGCTGCTCCCCGCGCCTTCGCCTCCCGCATGGCGGAGAGGACGTACGGCGTCCGGCCACTCGCGGCCACGCCGATGACCGCGTCATCGGGGCCTACCTCAATCTGATCAATCGCGCGGCGTGCGGCGTCAGTGTCGTCCTCCGCGCCTTCCACCGAGTGGAACATCGCTTGCTCGCCGCCCGCGAGGAGGATGCGAATGCGATCCTCGGGGACGCCGAAGCTCGGCACGCACTCCATCGCGTCCATCGCGGCGATGCGCCCACTCGTTCCAGCGCCGACGTAGATCAGGCGTCCGCCGCGCCTCATTCGCTCGACGATGACGTCGACCGCCTCGGCGATCTTGGGCAACTCGGTGCGCACGGCATGCGCCACGCGCGCGTCTTCGAGGTTGATGACCGACACAATCTCGGCCGACGAACGCTTATCCAGGTCCTGACTGGCCGGGTTGTCCTGTTCGGTCGTAAGTTGAGCTAGATCCTCCATGATTTTCACCTCTTGCAGCAGTCCAGGGCGCTCACGGCGCACCTTCCTTCAATTGTAGATTAATCGATTTCGTCGAAAAACTCAATGTCCGGCCGTCTTGCACGCCAAAATCCAGCGGCCGGTAGTTCCCGGCTTCCAGGGCGAGCGTAATCGTCTGCTCGCCCGGCTTCAGCGTGAGCGGCACCTCCGTCGTCTGATCCACCGCCACGTCCACAGTCGTGTCAAGGTCGCCGACCGTCACGCGCAGCCGTCCGTGCTGCCCTGACCCGTTGGGCGCGTCGGCGTCGTGGAGCGAGGCGGGCGTAATCTGGAGCACGGCCTGCTGCTCATCGGGCGAGATCACTGCCAGCGTGGCCGGCGAGCGCGCCCAGCGCCACTGATCCTCCCGGGTCTCCCAGTTGTCGCGTAGCTCCAGGGTCGTGGCGATGGGCGCTGCCTCAGCGGGCGGCGGCACGCGATAGACGGTGGTCAGGTCGTCGTCGACGATGGGCGTGGCGTCCGGGAAGCCGGCCTTGACGAAGCTGCGGGCCAGCTTGTCGGCGGCCGAGCCGGGCTTGTACTCCGAGTACCATTTCTGGGGCTTGTGCTGGACCAGATAGCGATAGCCATTCTGCGCCAGCTCGTACTGCGCGTTGATATAGCAGCTCCGCGCCTCACCGTTCACCTGGATGTCCTCCGTCTTGGCGTCGGTCGAGTACCAGCACGGAAACAGAGGGTGTTGCGGGTAGACGTAGGAGACGTAGCCGCCGGCGATACCCTTCCCATGAATGGTCTGGAACACCTGGTACGGCGCGCCGAACTCCGTGCCGGACGCGTCCTGCCGCGGCTTGTGGGGCAGGTCGAAGACGCCGTACATCTCCGGGTCCTGGGCAATCTGCTTGTAGAAGGTCGGCACCTCGCGCAGGTCCTGCTGCGGCCACGGGTGCGGCCAGGCTTCGAGCAAGATGAGCCCAATCGCCACGGCGACGATGGGGTAGCGCCAGCGCGGCCAGCGCTGGACCAGCCATGCCAGGCCGAAGCTCGCCGCCACGGCGAATGCCACGAACCCGATCATTATAAACCGGCCGGGCGTGCGCATGAACGCCAGGCCAGGCAGCTCGCTAATGAGCGCGTACGGGAGGATGATGGGCAGATGATACTTGGTGAACTCGCTTTGCCCGAGCCACTTCACGTCTGGGCCGAGTGCGAGCAGCGCGCAGAAAGCCGTGAACGCAACCCAGGGCCACGCGCGGCGCGCATTCCTGAGCAGCGCGATCGCCGACAGGACAAGCCCGGTGTAAGCCAGGGTCAGGGCCGTCTCGATATTAGGGCCAACGTTGTGGGCACGTAGAAAGTCGCCGACGGAGTCCCCGAACAGGGCGCTAAACTGGCTGGGGAGCAGCAGCTCCGCCGCATCTGGCTGATGATAGAAAGACCAGATGCGGCGGTCGGACACCACGCCCTCACCCTGAGACGCACGAGCGATCACGACGAGGAAGGGGCCTACCAGTATCGCTGTTGTCGCCGCCAGCAGCGCTAGCCGGCGCACAAGCTCCCCGCGCTGCTCGCGGTTCGCGCGCCAGAGCCAGACGAGGGAGAAGAACACGACGGCCAGCCCGGTGAGAATGAAATGCCAGCCGCCGTGGAAGACCGTCAAGAGGAGCATGCCGGCGCCTGCCACCGCCCACCACCGGCTGCGCGCCAGGTCGAAGGTATGCACCAGGCAAAGCAGGGTCAGCGGCAGCAGCGCCAGAAACACCTTGTCGATGTGCATCGTCAGACCGCCGAGGATCATCGGCGAGGTCATCAGCATCACACCGGCGAAGAAGGACACAGCGCGGTCGAAGCGCAGCGCGCGCGCCAGCAGGTACATGGCGAAGCCGGTGATGGCCAGGGACAGAAGCAGAGCCCCATTGTACGCCGCTTCATTGCCCAGCCACCAGAACGGCAGCGCCAGAATTCCTGTCAGCGGGCCAGGGCTATGCGTCCAGAGGGTGACACCCTTGGGGTAGTAGAGCAGCGGGGCTTCGAAGAGCGGCTGATGGCCGAGGAACGCTTCCTTGGCGTGCCAAAGCACCCAGACGTTGAGAAGCGGGTCGGCGCCCGGCACACCAGCGATGCGCGTCGTGAAGTCGCGGATGATGGGCCACGAGAGAGCCAGCGTGAGTGCGACGAAGCCCAACAGCGGCGCACCAATCTCCAGCCACGCATGGCGGAGGGTGGCGGAGACCCGCGACTGGCGTGCGCCCAGCGTTTCGATTTGGCGTGACGACGCGCTGGACATCTAGCTCGCCTGCTGTTCGCCGTAGAGGCGGCGCATGAGCGCGGCGAAGTTCGCGCCCGGCGTAATGGAGCCGAGGACGCGCGCGCCGGCCGCGCCCGTAACACGCGCCAGAGCGCCGGGTCGATCATGGATCGTCTCGTACGCTAGGACCGCGAAGGCAATCGCCTCTTTGCCGTCCGCCGGCAGTCCCAGATTGTCGCTGCGCGTGACGCGGCTGTCGGGCAGTCGGTCCGCCAGCATGCGCATGAGGGTCGGGTTATCCGCCCCTCCGCCGCTGACAATGACTTCGTCCACCTGGCCGACAAAGCGAGCGTAGGCGTCCGCGATGGACTCGGCCGTGAACGCCGTCGCCGTCGCCACGACGTCCGCCGGCCGGAGGCCTCTGGCCATCGCTTGCTGCCACACCATCTCTCCGAACTGGCGGCCGAACTGCTCGCGGCCAGTGCTCTTGGGGATGGGGAGCGCGAAGTAAGGGTGGCGCATGAGCTCGGCCACTATCTCGGCGTCAGGCGTTCCCTGGGCTGCGAGCAGGCCGTCTCGGTCGAACGTCTGCGCGCCGTGGGTGGCGCGCAGCGTCGCGTCGTCGATAAGCATGTTGCCCGGTCCAGTGTCGAACGCAAATGCGTCTTCTGGCGCAGAACCGGCCGGTATGACCGTGACATTGGCGATACCGCCGATGTTTTGCAGCGCCCTCGTCAACCGCTCGTCGCGCAGAAGCAAGTAGTCCACATAGCCGACAAGCGGCGCGCCCTGCCCGCCGGCAGCCACGTCCCGCGTTCGAAAGTCTGACACCACCGTAACGCCGGTTCGTTCGGCAATGACAGACGGCTGACCAAGCTGGAGCGTCGACTTTACAGGGTCGTCCGGCCCCACGGCGTGCCACACCGTCTGCCCGTGAGAGCCAACGAGGTCAACCGCTTCCATGCTCAAGCCCGCCGCCGCTGCCGCCCGACGGGCCGCCTCCGCGAAACACTCGCCGATCTGAAAGTTGAGAGCGCACAGGAAGTCGACGCTGCTGCTTTCGGGGCGAAAGGCGCGGAAGATGGCGGCGTGCACATCCTCGGGCCAGGGAACGCCGACGAAGCTCAATGTGCGCGCGGTTAGATGGGGCGGCGCGCCGGTGACGTCCACGCACGCAGCGTCGATGGCGTCGGCCGAGGTACCGGAGATAAGGCCAATTACAATCACGGATGACTCTCCAACGCCGAAGCTACGCCCTCATGCACGAGGCGGCGCAGCGTCTGGATGCCTCCGGCGTCGCGGCCAAAGTATACTCGGTTCGTCAGCAGAGCAACAACCGTCTCGGCCTCTGGATCGATCCACAGGGACGTACCGGTGAAGCCCGTGTGACCATACGCCCGGTCGGACAGGCCTGCCCGCCGCCACCCGCCCTCGCCTTGCAGCATGAATCCAATACCACGCCGGTCGCCTTCCCACTGGACCTGAACCCGCGTCATCTCCGCGACGGCGTCCTCTGATAGGACTCGCACGCCCGCGTACTCGCCGCCGTCCAGATACATTTGCCCTAGCGTCGCGACGTCGCGCACCGAAGCAAACAAACCCGCGTGTCCGCTCACGCCGCCCAACCGCGCTGCGTTTTCGTCGTGTACCTCGCCGCGCAGACGACGCCCACGCCAGCGGCAGACCTCGGTCGGGGCGATGTCCGGCCATTGGTCCGGCGGCGGGTTGAACGTCGCGCGCTCCAGGCCAAGTGGCTTCAGCACGGCTCGCTGCACAAAGGCGTCAAATGGCTCACCGGCCAGACGGCTGATGGCCTCGGTCAGGAGGACAAGCCCAAGATCGCTGTAGAGGATCCTGTCGCCGGTGGCATAGGCGAAGTTGGATCCGAGAACGGCAGCGACGGCGGCGTCCCGGTCGGGCAAGCGATACAGCGGCGCCCAGGCGGGGAGGCCGCTCGTGTGGGTCAGCAAATGGCGGAACGTGACAGCGCCGGCATCGACGACCCAGTCAAGATTACCGAGGATTTCGGTCGCGCCGGTGAGTGGATTCTCCGCAGGGGCAATTTGGCGTATGCCGCCGAATTCTGGGACGACATCGGACACGCGGTCGTCCAGGGCGACACGGCCCGCATCGACCAGCGTCATGAACGCGGTCGCCGTAAAGAGCTTGGTCACTGAAGCCAGGTCGAAGAGCGTGTAAGACCGTGCCGGATGGCTGTGCGTCGCGTCATCCAGCCATCCATACGCGCCTTCCATGACGACCGCGCCCCGCCGCGCCACAAGCAGCGCCGCGGCACTGAACACACGATGCGCGGCGGCAAGCATCGCCTCGTCGACAGCCGCGAGACGAGCCGGATCGAATCCGAGCGCCTCGGGCGCCGCCGGATATAGAGCGGTCATACGGTGGCGTCGGATTGCGGGGGAAGCGACAGGTCGGCCAGCGCCAGGCGGACAGCCCCGAAGGCCGGAGGATGCAACGGCTCACTCAAAGTTGGCGCCGCGCCGAGCTGCTCGTGTAGCGTATCGCGGATGGGAGCGCGAATCAGTTCACCGGCGCGGAACACGCCACCCACCGTGGCGATCGTCGTCTGAGCCGGCGCCATGCCAAGGCGACGCACCACAGCAGCGGCGGCCAGGCCAAGATGATATCCCGCGCGCCGATAAATGTCCTGGGCCACGGCGTCGCCATCGCGAGCCACGTCGGCCACGACTTGCGACAGCGCGGCGATGGCGTCACGCGGCGGGGGTATCTCATACACCCGGTCTAGAAGGGCTTCGGGCGCATCCACGCTCCACGCCGCGAGAAGCGCCTGGCTCAAGGTTGTCGCAGGCCCCCGACCGTCATACGCCCACAGCACAGCCGAAATGGCTCGGCGACCAATGTCAAACCCGCTGCCCTCGTCCCCGACGAGATAGCCCCACCCGCTCGCCCGCGCGGTCCGCCCGTCTAGCGCGCCAAAAGCATTGACGCCCGTCCCACTGATGAGAATAACGCCCTCGCCGCTCTGGGTTGCCCCGGCCAGGGCGATGCGCGCATCCTCGACGACCCGCACGCGCAGCGCGAGACCCGCCGTCTCCAGACGCCCGGCATACGCTGCCTGGATCTCGGGCGTCGTCGCTCCGGCCATACCGACGACTGCCATATCCACCACACCGGACAGACTCGCGCGGTCGAGCGCCTGATCCGCGGCAGTCAGCAAAGAAGCGACGGCGGTTTCCCAGGGGACGGCCCGCGGATTCGCCGGGCCGCCATATCCCTCGCCCAACACACGTCCGTCACCGTCGGCGGCCATTGCCGTCACACGCGTCCCCCCAGCATCGAGCCCCAGGACAATGCTCATAGTGCCCGCCTCATCCCGTCGTACGCTTTCCATGGTTGGAAGCCGACCTTCCCATAGAAATCGAGAAGCGTTGTCCAGTCAATCACACAGCCACGCGTCCCCCGTTGAGCCAGAACATCAAGGCCAGCATCCAGGAGAGCCAGTCCCAGCCCCTCGCCGCGGACGCGCTCGCTGACCCCAATCGGCCCGAGGCCGCCGGCCGGCTGCGTCACAGCGTTACGCCAGTTCAACCCGTAGGCGAGATACGGTGTGCCGGGCGAATGAAGGTGGGCGAAGCCTTCCACCCGACCATCCAGCCGCGCGATCATGACATCGGACGGCAGGCCGCCCCTGTCGAAGAACGTTGACACCTCGAAATGCCAACGCCCCGGGAAGCTCTCGCCAAGGAATTCCAGCAGGTCCTCGACGTCGCCGCGCTGCGCCGGCCGCAGGTCCAGGCGGTCGCCCAGGCGCTGCTCCGTTTGCAGGGCCGACGGATGGCACCGGTAGCCGGCCAGGTCGCGGGTGACGTCGTAGACCGTGTCCTCATACTGGTAGCCTCGGCGCTCGAAGAACCCTCGCGAGCCTAGTGACTGGGGAACGCCGCAGAACAACGGCTGCAAGTCATGGCCGAGGATGGCGGTCTGGGCATGATGCTGGCGGAGCCAGCCCTCCGTCCAATCGAGGAGGGCCGCGCCCAGGCCGCGCCCGCGATAGTCCGGATCGACGCCAAGCGCGCTGACAAACCCCAGCGTCATGTCCATGCGGCCGATGGGGCGCAGCCGATAGGGCTTGGCGACGGCGAACCCCACCGGCGCATCAGCCTCCCACAAGACGACGGCATCGCCGGACTCGAAGCCGGGCGTCGCCCAGGTACAGTACGTCCAGATGTCCTCGTCGATAGGGAAGTCAGGCCCGAAGACGCGATTCCACAGCGCGATGAGAGCCGGCGTGTCGGCTCGTGTCAGCAGTCGTTGTTCCACGGCAGCTTCACCCCCCGGCAGCGCGGGCCAGCCGTCCACCGACAGCCGCGCCGGCCGTCGCGGCCAGAGCGATAGGGACGATGACCAGGAGCAGCCAATAACCTATGTCAGAGAAGGAGACATCGGGCGTCGTCAGCAAAGCGCGCGTGCCGAAGAAAGGTAGCCAGACCAGCGGGAGCAGCGCTGCGATAACGCCGATCCCGCGCCCCAGGGTTATTCGCCCACGCGCGAAGACCCGCACCAGGACGCCCAGCATTGCACCGCCAATGGCGCCCGCGATCAATCCGACTCGGGCGACGGCCCAGACCTGGCCAAGGCCTTCCTGGCCTGCCAGATTGTGCGGCTGCGGCAAGCCGATCCCCGGACCGACAAGGGCTATGGCGATCCCGAATACCGTCGCCATCAGCAGCCCGACGAGCGCGCCGTAGAGCACGCCCAAACCTACCACATAGAAGAATCTAGACATCGTACAAGAAATAGCGTGTGCGCAGATTGCGCCAACACTCCAGATCCGAAGCCCACCTGGCGACAACGTCGGGCACAGGCTCACCGGCATCGAGCGCCTGCCGCACCCAGTCGTTGCCTATGAGCAAGTCGAAGTGCAGACGGTCGTCGCCGAGCGCCGGCCGCCAGGCGAAATCGCGCGGCGCGACCTCTTGCGCTGCTGCCACCAGGTGCAGCCCCGTCTCAACGGACCTGAAGCTCGCTCGGTCGGTCACATGAACCTGGAGGCCGCGGCACAGCTCGCCACTGAACTTATCGAATGTCGGGGTGAACGCAGCGGCGCGGAAGCGTACGCCGGGCAGCCCCCTGACGTGCAGTATAGCTGCCAGACGCGTGCCGTCAAGCCACGGGGCGCCCACGACCTCGAACGGCTTAGTCGTCCCGCGCCCCTCCGATAGCGTCGTCCCCTCCACCAGACACGTCCCGGGGTAGACGATCGTCGTATCCAACGCCGGCAGATTCGGCGACGGCTGCACCCACGGCAAGCCTGTGTCCGCATACCACATCCCTCGCCGCCAGCCTCGCATTCGAACAACGGTCAGATCTGCGCCAATGCCAAACTCCTGGTTCAGAAGCCCCGCCAGCTCGCCGACGGTCAACCCATAGCGCAGCGGCACGCGATACATTCCCACGAAAGACTCGAACCCCGCCTCGAGCACCGGCCCCTCGCACACGTCACCGCGGATAGGATTGGGCCGGTCCAGCACAACGACGGGGATGCCCGCTTCTGCCGCCGCAGTCATGCACAGCGCTAGCGTCCACGGGTAGGTATAGAAGCGCACGCCGGCGTCCTGCACGTCGAACAGGAGCACATCCAGCCCGGCCAGCATGTCCGGCGTAGGCTTTTCCGTCGCGCCGTACAGGCTGAAGATTGTCAGCCCGGTCGCGGCGTCGCGGCCTCCGTCCACCGCGAGGGCATCCTGGACGCTGCTATCGAAGCCATGCTCTGGTCCGAACAAGGCCACGATTTTCACGCCCGCCGCCAGAAGCGCCACGACATTCGGCGTCAGGTCCGAGGTCACGCCGGTTGGATTCGTGATCAGGCCGACGCGGCGTCCCCGCAGGCTGGTTGCCCCCTCTGCTAGAAGCACCTCTAGCCCGGGCTTTACGATAGGAGTCATAGCGATGCGCTGCCGTTCAGCCGCTGGGCAACCCGGTCAAGGATTCGGTCAGCAAGGACGGCCTTGGGCAGCGGCTCCAGAGGGTAAATCCCGCCTGCGTTATCCAGCAACGTGGCCTGGTTCAGATCGCTGCCGAAGGTCTGCGGCACCGGGTTGGCGACAATAAGGTCGAGGCGCTTGGCGTCCAGCTTCGCCCGCGCATTGTCTAGCAGGTCGTGGGTCTCGGCGGCGAACCCGACGACGACAAGGTTGCGTCCTTCCACGTGCTCCGCGCGCCACGCCGCCACGTCTCGCAGAATGTCCGGCGTGCGCGCCATCTCCAGTATCAGCCCAGTCTCATTGTCAGCGGTCTTCTTGATCTTGCGGTCGGATGGCCGCGTGGGCGTGAAGTCGGCGGGAGCCGCCGCCATGATGAGTGCGTTGGCGCCGGGCAAAGCGTCCAGCACCGCCTGACGCAGCTCGCCCGCCGAGGCCACGCGGACCTCCGCCGTCCCGTATGGCGCCGCCGCGTCTATTGTGTGAATCAGGGTGACGAGCGCGCCTCGGTCGCGCGCTGCCTCGGCGAGCGCAAGGCCCATCTTCCCCGATGAGTGATTGCTTACATAGCGCACCGGATCGATAGGCTCGCGCGTGCCGCCGGCCGTAATGATGACGCGGCAGCCGGCCAGATCACCGCGCCCGCCCAAGACGAAGCGCACCGCTTCGAGAATGGTCTCCGGATCCGCGAGGCGGCCACGCCCCGTCGCGCCGGAGGCCAGATTCCCGACGCCGGGCACGATAACATGGACGCCGCGTTCCTGGAGCGTCGACAGGTGGGCCTGGGTCGCCGGATGCTCCCACATCCCCGTTTCCATGGCCGGGGCAACGACGATGGGAGCGCGCGTCGACAGGCACAGCGCGGTCAGCTCATTATCGGCCAGCCCGAGGGCAAGCTTGGCGAGGGTGTTGGCGCTCAGTGGTGCCACGAGAACGATGTCGGCGGTACGTCCCAGGGTGACGTGGGCGATTTCGGCTGACGCGCGCGCCTCCCACATATCGCTGACGACGCTGTTGTGGGTGAGGGCGGCAAACGTCGGCGCGCCGACCATATGCAGCGCCGCGTCGGTCATCACTACGCGCACGTCGGCGCCGGCCTGCGTCGCCTGACTGGCTACGGTGGCGGCCTTGTAGGCGGCGATTGAGCCTGTGACGCCGAGGACGAGCCGCTTGCCTTCAAGGTTTGACATGGATCTCTCAATGCAACCGGTCGATTCACGCAACTATCTTGCAGTCTAGCACGTTTCGACAACCGACGCAATTTCTCCCCGGCCGACGCAGCGCAAGCCCCTGCAAGAAGCGGCCCAACGTGCTGACCGCAACCACCCGCCAGATGAGTTGATGCTGTCCAGGCTTTGACCCTATGGGCCTGCTGTGCTAGAATACATGGTCGCATGGAGGCCCAATTGAGATACACGGCCCATGACCTCTAGCTCCATAGACAGTTCGCGCGTCGCGCCCGCAGCAGCACCGGTTCAGGCTGGCCAGCGATCGCTGTCCGCAACGCTCACCTGGCTCGCCCCCATTTCCATCACCTTTCTGGGCTTTGTGCTGCGCGTTCTGTGGCTCGACCGCCAGGGGTTGTGGGTCGATGAGTCGCTGACCCTGGGCCGGACGAGCTGGGTCTTCGCCCGGCTGTGGACCGACCTGCCTCTCGAACACGTTCCACTCTACTTCATGGTCGCCAACCTGTTTACGAAAGTGGCGGGCGACGGCGACTTCGCGCTGCGTTTCCCGTCCGTCGTCGCCGGCGTGGTCGCCATTCCTCTGATTTATCAGCTGTCGCGCCGACTCTTCGGCGTCGCCGTAGCTCTCGTCGCAGCTCTGTTTCTAGCCGTCAACCCGTTCCAGGTGTGGTACAGCCAGGACGCCCGGATGTACCCCCAGTTGGTCGCGCTGAGTCTCGCTACGCTATTGGCGCTCGACGTTGCGCTGGATGGGGAAGTGTCGCGCCGACAGCAGATCTTCGCCTGGACGGCCTACGTGGTTGCGAGCGCGGCGACGTTTTATACCCAGTACTATGGCGTTCTGACTCTCATCATTGCCGCTGTTTACGGGATTCTGCGCCTGGCCACGATGCATCCCCGGTCGCGGTCGCCATGGCTGCGGTTCATCGGCGCAGAAGTCGCCATCGGCGTGCTACTCCTTCCATACCTGCCGCGCGTCCTTCGTTTCGTGCATTTCGTTAGCCATCACGACCCCGCCCCCATCGGCGCGGCCGAATTCGCCCGCCTCTTCAACTTTGGCACAACGATGCCGCCATCGACCGCGACGTGGCTTGGCGTAGCCGGTCTTGTCCTGTACGGGCTAGGGATACTCGCCCTGGCCATCAATGCTCGATCAGGCGGCGCCTGGCGCCCCGTCCTCTTTGTCGGGTCCGTCGTCGCCGTCTTCGTTGCGCTCGTTCTCGCGTTGAATGCCCGCGAGAGCTACTACCACATTCGCTATTTCGTTGTCGTGGGCGCGCTCCTGATACCTCTGGCAGCGCTTGGCGTAGTTACGCTTAGCCGCTGGACACCGGCGCTGAGCGTGTTGGGCGTCGTACTCGTCGTCGCTGGCAGCGTGTACAGTCTCAACTTGTGGTACACCAATGTAGACTATGCCAAGTCGCGCCACAAGGACTATGTCCAATACGTCCTCGAGCACGCGGGACCCAATGACGCGTTCATCACCCTGGGGGCGAACGACCTTCTCGCCCGCCGCTACGGCGCCGAGCAAGTGGCAACGTACCTTCCCCTTGAAGAGTACAAGGGGCTTCAGAAATCTGAGGCCAGCACCGATCAGGCGCTCACAACAATCACCGAGGGACATCCTACAGTGTGGTACGCCCACAAGGCGGAGGGGCGCGACGTTTACGTCAAGCACTGGCTCGACCTGCATGCCTTTCAGACGAGCGTGATCGACATGGACGACTTCCGCGTCATGGAGTACGGCTTCCCGGCGCCATTACCGGAGCCTGTGCCCGCGGCTCAGGCGGAAGGACCGCTCCCTCTCAACGTAACCTGGTCGTCAGCGCCCAACCCGGCTCCCATCGGCGGCACCGTGTACATGGCGCTACACTGGCTGCCGACGGCAACCATGCCTCCGAACCTCAAGGTGTCGCTCAGGCTGTACAATTCCGACGATCAGCAGGTATTGCAGATCGATCGCGCCCCCAACGACGGCGCGAGTCCCACCCAGGATTGGCATGCCGGGGACGATATCACCGACCGTTACGGGATTCACCTCCCCACCGACCTATCGCCGGGACAATATACCCTGCGCGCTATCCTCTACGACTATGCCACCCTGGAACCTCAGCGCAAGGTGACGCTCGGCACCTTGACGATAGCGCCGTGAGGCCAGGTCCGTTCCTGCCGCCCCGGGAGCGTTGGCTTTCGCGCTTCGCATGTGAGAGCCGACGGCGCTTTCGGCAAGACTCTAGAAGCGGATTTTAGTGTCGAATCCCCTTTCGGTATACGTTCATATCCCATTCTGTCATCTGCGCTGCAACTTCTGCAACCTGCACGCGTATGGCATGCGAGACTATAACCCGCTGCCGTCGCTCCGCGACGACTACGCCGACGCACTCTGCCGCGAGGTCGGTATGTGGGCGGATCAGGTAGGGCGAGCGCGCGTTGCGACTGTGTTCTTTGGGGGCGGCACGCCGACCGAGTTGAGTCTAGCCCAGTTGGGCGCTGTGCTGGGCACGATTCGTGAGCGATTTGAGGTCGCTCCGGACGCCGAGATCACCGTCGAGGGCTATCCGGGGCTGGATGGCGGCTACCTGGCAGGTCTCTGCGACATGGGCGTCAACCGGGTGAGCTTTGGCGTGCAGAGCTTTGAGCCGCGGCTGGCGGCCATGCTGGACCGCCAGCACACACCGGACGACGTGTGGCAGACCGTCTCTAGCGCGCAAGCCCTTGGCCTATCGCTCGCGCTTGATTTCATCTATGGGCTGCCCACACAGACGCTTGAGGAATGGGAAGCGACGCTTGACCAGGCCATCGCCCTGAACCCCGACCACCTGTCGCTCTACGCGCTCTCGATTGAAGAGGCAACGCGGTTACGGGCGCTCATTCAGCGCGGCGTGCTGCCGCCGCCGGACTCAGACCTGGCAGCCGAGATGTATCGCCTGGCGCTGGAACGCCTCCCGGCTCATGGCTACACCCAATATGAGCTGTCCAACTGGGCCAGGCCGGGCCACGACTGCCGCCACAACCAGGTCTACTGGCGAAACGAGCCCTGGCTGGGAATCGGCGCAGGAGCGCATGGCTGGCTCAACGGCCGCCGCAGCGAAAACATCCCGTCGCCGACCCGCTATATCGAAAGCGTGCGGGCAGAGCGCCTGCCTGTGGCCCATTTCGAGATCATTGACCCGCGAACCGAGATGAGCGAGACAGTAGTGCTCGGGCTGCGTACGCGGCAGGGCGTTGATCTCGAGGCCTTCGCGGCGCGTTTCGGCCGCCGTCTGGAGGACGTCTACGCCGAGCCGATTGGCGAACTGTCTGCCTGGGAGTTGGTGGTGATCGAGGAAGGCCATCTGCGGCTGACACCGGCCGCGCTGCTGGTCGCCAACGAGGTGTTCGTGCGCTTCGTGGCATGAACTAGACAATCGGCGTCGAAGCGGGTATGATAGTTAGCTTACGGCGGCCCGAAGGCCGCCGCATATTGTGCATGGTGCGTGCACTCTTGGCATCGGGGGACTTAGTACGGGTGACACTGCCGCATCGACTTCGAACTTATCTGCCACTGTTCGCAATCATTGTCTTGGGCTTTGCTCTCCGCGTTATTTGGCTGGACCGTCAGAGCCTGTGGTACGATGAGCTTTTCACCGTCTGGGTGAGTCGCCTGCCCCTGCGCGATATATTTCCGGCGGTTGCCAACGACAGTCAGACGCCGTGGCTGCCGTACGTCATTCTCCACTGGTGGCCCGGCCTCTGGGGCGGCGACTTTGCGCTGCGCATGTATTCGGTTCTGCCCGGGACGCTGGCTATCGCGGCGCTGTGGCGGCTGGCGCGAGTCTTCGTCAGCGACGCCCAGGCCAACCTGGCCGCCCTACTGTTGGCGACCTCACCGTTCCTGATTAGCCGGTCGCAGGAAGTCCGCGGCTATACGTGGTATCTCCTGTTCACGCTGCTAGCCTGCTACTTCTTCGTGAGGCTCGACACAGGCTCTCGCTGGGCGAAAATCGGCTACGCGGTGGCGCTGCCGCTGACTTTGCTGGCCCACTTCTACGGCGTCTTTCTCGTTCTCGCCCAGGGCCTCACATGGTGGTTCCGGCCGGCTCTGCGGCGCATCCGGCTGTGGCCCGTTGTCGCCGGGGTCGCGATGGCGCTGCTGCTGTGGTGGGCGGTCGTCATTTTCGTCTCGGCGGGGCTAGGGGTGCCCGTGCGGCCCATCGCCGCTCCGACGGCCGCCAGCGCGAGCCGCGGGGCGTCGGGGCTGACGGGTTTCATCCAGGAGACGCAAGCGCTGCTGCGTCAAGCGCCTAGCTCTATTCCGGTGGTCGGACTCCTGACCGGCGGCACCAAGGAACCGCCCAAGACGGACAAGCCGGCGGCTCAGTGGACGCGGCTCTCGACGCGGTCACCGTTCGAGGTGGCGTCTCAGGCAACATTGGGCGGCGAGTTCGCGGCAGGTACAGACGCGCGTCCGCCCTGGTGGACACTAATGGGCGTCGTCTACCTCGCCCTGGCGCTCGGAACGGCGGCGCTGGCATGGCGGCGCCGCGAGGCCTGGATGGTGGCGATGTGGGCGGTCATCCCCTTTGTGGCGATCTTTATCATCGATCGTCTGACTGCGATGGGCTTCGAAGCCCGCTACGTGATCGTCGTCGTCCCGTTCCTGTTTCTGCTTGTCGCGATGGGCGCGGAGCGGCGCTCGGTTCGCTGGGTTGTCGGAACAGCGCTGGTGGCGATGCAGCTTGTCGGCCTCTACTCCTACTACCACTCTCCCGCCGATGCCCGCGATGACTGGCGCAGCCTCGTCGCCTATCTAGAAACCACTCAACAGCCCGGCGACGGCTTGTTCGCGTTCCCGGCACACCACTATGCAATGGCCGCAGCGGTGTACGGGCCAGACCTGCCAGAGGGTGGCGGTTGGGTGTGGCCGGATGGTCGGCTACTGTTACTGCCAAAGGACACACAGTGGCGCGGGTATGGCATGCGGCTTGCGTCAACATCGGCGAGCGAGAGCTATGACCAATTGCTCTCGCAGGCGTGTGACCACAAGCGCCTGTGGGTCGTTACTTACACATCGCGCGTCGACGGCGACACGACCCAGGTTATCCAGGATTTGAGCGATACGATGACGTTAGTATCGACTAAGGAGTTCAACGGGCCGAAGGGTTTGCGTCTGCGGTTATTCGAGGGGTGCCATCCAGGCAACAGCCAGCGGATAATCGCGGGCGACAAAGCTATCGGACCGTAGAGCACGCGGACAAGATAGATAATGGATGATCTTGAGGTTACGGTAGAGACGGAACCAGAGCTGATTGAAGAAGCGGGGCCACTCTCAGGCGCAACCCGCGCAGGAATCGCCGTCGCACTTCACAGCCGCGACCTTCGCCTGTTGTTTGTAGGCCAGGTGGTGTCCCAAATCGGCGATAGCTTCTTGCTCATCGCCATGCTGACCCTGGTACGCGCACTAACCTCCAGCACGCTGGCGCTGGCTTTGATCGCGGCGTCCATCGGCCTGCCGCCTGTGATCTTCGGCCTCTTCGCAGGCGTTCTCGTCGACCGCTGGGATCGCCGAATCGTGATGCTGGTTGCCGATATCGTGCGCGGTGTCACCGTCCTGGCGCTTCTCTTCGTTCACGATGCGCGCGGGCTGCCTATCATGCTCGTCGTTGGCTTCGTGATGGGATCGATGGGTGTGCTCTTCCTGCCGGCACGAAACGCCTTGCTGCCTAAGATGGTCCCCCACGAGGGCCTCGTCGCGGCGAACTTGCTGGTCGAGGGCAGCCAGGTGGCAGCTCTCGTGATTGGGCCGGCGCTTGGCGGTATCTTCGTCGCCAAGTTCGGCGCCCCGACGGCCATCATCGCCGACTCGCTGACGTTCCTTTTCTCGGCCGTATGCATCTTTTTCATGCGCGTCCACTCAGATGTTGTCGAGGATAAGCCGCTCACCTCAGGTCAGCTTCGGCACGAGCTGATGGAAGGCTTGAACGTTATTCGCCACAGCCCGCTCCTCGTGCGGCTCATTGGGGCAGGAGCAACGAACATGCTGGCGCTGGGCGCTGTGCTCGTCCTCGGCCTCGTCTATTTCGAGGCGGCGTTCGGGGTTGATCCCGCCGGCTTCGGCATCCTGCTGAGCATCCTGGGCATCGGCATGATTGTCGGCGGCGCCCTCGTCGCCACGCCCTATTCTCACGCGCGCCCGGACCTGTTCGTCGGCATCAGCATGGCTCTCCTGGGCGCAAGCCTGATCGCGCTGCCGTTCATGGAGACGCTACGGACGGCGCTTGCCGCCATTTTCGTCGTCGGCATGAGTCTCATCGCCGCTCGGTCTGTCGTCGGCGCGCTCATCCAGATGAATGTGTCCAATGAGAAGCTGGGCCGCGTCGAGGCTGCCAACAACCTCGTGCTCGGCGCGGCATATAACCTGGGCTTCCTTGCCTCCGGTGTCCTGGGTGCAGCGATTGATACCCGTGTTGCTTTTATCATGTGCGGTGTCGTAACCCTGATCGCCGGCTTCCTGGCATTTCGGGCCATCCGGCATTTACCGTCGCCGCCACCGGCCAACGGCACTGCCCCTGAACCCGGCACCGCTACTTAACCTGATCGCGCCGAACATGAATGCTTTGTCTGCCAGCGCATACATCTGTCCCCACTGCCACGAGCGGCACGACGATCAAGTCAGCTCATTTCCGGGCGTTATCGGCGAGCGCGTCGTTCGGTCCGTTCAGATGGCCATACCCGGCTGGGAGCCGGAAATGGGCCTGTGCCCGTCGTGCGCCGAGATCTTCCTGCAGCGGGCGCTACGCGAGCTCGCGCGCGAGAACGCCTGGAGCGAGCTGCACGAGTACACCCAGCTGGTGTACGACGACGACCGCTCGCACATCATTCCAACGCCGGTGCGTGTCCACGCGAACCCGCAGTACGCCGGCAAGGGTATCACCATCGCCTTCATTGACTCCGGCTTCTATCCCCATCCGGACCTCATTGAGCCGACCAACCGCATTCTGCGCTACGTCGACGTTACAGACGCCGACGCGATGGAGAGCTACGATTACACGCGGCCGACCGGATCGTCCTGGCACGGCATGATGACGTCGGTCGCGGCGTGCGGCAACGGCTACTTGAGCAACGGCGTCTATCGCGGCATTGCCTCGAACGCCAATGTCGTGCTTGTGCGCGTCAGCGACCCCGTAACCGGCCGCATCGACGACGACGCCATCTACCGCGGCCTGGCGTGGGTCATCGCCAACCAGGCGCGCTACGACATCCGCGTCGTCAATCTCTCGGTTGGCGGCGATATCGACCCGTACAGAGGCAATCCCGTGGATATGAAGGCCAACGAGACCGTCCAGCGCGGCATGGTAGTCGTCGCCGCCGCGGGCAACCAGGCGGTGCGGCAGCTCCGTCCCCCGGCCAGCGCCAGCCAGGTGATCACCGTGGGCGGCCTGGACGACCAGAACACGCTCGTGCGCGCCCAGCATCGCATGTACTGGTCCAACTTCCAGGGCGGCGAGCGGCACCCGAAGCCCGAGGTCATCGCGCCGAGCATCTGGCTGGCGGCGCCGATCCTGCCCGGCACGCGCGTCGCCCACGAAGCGGCGGAACTGCAAACATTGCTCCATCTGCCGGATGCCGAGCTGCGCTTCGCCGTGCAGCACGCCCCGCGCTGGCTGGAGCTGCAAGCGCACGCCACCGCGCCGCTGAGCCAGCTTCGGGATGCCATTCGCCGCAAGTTCGCCGCCGCCAACCTCGTCTCCGCTCACTACAAGCACGTCGACGGCACGTCGTTCGCGGCGCCCATCGTCAGCTCCGTCGTCGCGCAAATGCTAGAGGCGAATCCGTCACTCAAGCCGGGTGATGTCAAGCGCATCCTCATCGACACCGCCAACCCGCTTCCCGACGTCGACCGCGAGCGCCAGGGGTATGGCGTCGTCAACCCCAGCCGCGCGGTGGCCGCGGCGCTGCGCCAGGGCGTGGGACCGCTGGCGTCTCGCCCTGTGTCACCCTGGGTGCGCAACGGCAAAGTCACGTTTACCTATCAAAACTCGAAGGCCACGAGCGTCCGCCTCATGGCAAGCTTCACGCTGTGGGACGCCAGCGGTCCGCTCTTCAGGCGCGACGCGCCCGGCGTCTGGACGCTGACCATCGAAGCACCCCCACCGGGCCGATACGCGTACAAGCTGCTGATAGACGATACAGAGTACGTCCCTGATCCCGAGAACGGCTTCCAGGTCCCAGACACGTATGGCGGCTGGAACACGGTGCTGGTCGTGCCACGCCGCCGACGTCCGGGCAATGTTCCGCAGCCCGAACCCGAGGGAAGCCTGTAGGCCTCGCAGCTTGCCGAAAATCTGGCTACATGGCAAAATAGGCAGGGCGGTGACCGCCCAGCACATCTTGCATACCGCACGGAGGGAACGCCCATGCCCGACAACAATGTGAAGCGTGTAGGCCTGATCGTCGGCCGCGAGTGGTCGATGCCGCCGGCGCTCATCGAGGAGATCAACCGCCGCGACGAGGGTGTTGTCGCGGAGTTCGCGAAGCTGAGCGGAACGCGCGAGAATCAGGCGATTCCCTACGACGTGCTCGTGGACCGCATCTCCCACGAAATTCCATACTATCGCACCTATCTCAAGAACGCCGCCCTGCAAGGCACGTACGTCATCAACAACCCGTTCATGTGGTCGTCGGATGACAAGTTCTTCGGCGCATCCCTGGCGCAAAGGCTCGGCGTCGCTCACCCCAAGACCGTCGTCCTGCCCAACAAGGATTATGTCGAGGGTATTGTCTCGGAGAGCCTGAGCAACCTGGAATACCCTCTCGACTGGGACAGCATCCTGGATTACATTGGCCTGCCCGCGGTCCTCAAGGATGCCTACGGCGGCGGTTGGAAAGAGGTCTACATCGTCCACTCCAAGGACGAGCTCATCCAGCGATATAATGAATCCGGCCTGCTCACGATGATCCTCCAGGAGTTCATCGAGTGGGAGAGCTATGTGCGCGTCATGGTGCTGGGGCAGCAGTGGGTGCTGCCCATGAAGTACAACCCGCGCGAGCGCCGCTATTATGTCGAGCACGAGCACTTGTCGGCGGACCTGGGACGGCGTGTGGTCGGCGACAGCCTCAAGCTCTGCCGCGCTCTCGGCTACGACATGAACACCCTGGAGTTCGCCGTGCGCGACGGCATCCCGTACGCCCTGGACTTCATGAACCCGGCGCCGGACATGGATATCTACTCCCTGACCGAGGTTTACTTCCGCGACGTGATCAACGCCATGGCCGACCTGTGCATCCTCAAGGCGCAGGAAGGGCGTCTGATTCGGACACCGGACAAGCTGAACTGGCAGACGTTCATGCGCGGCGAATAGGAGCGCAAACCTATGCAGGACACCATCGCCGCTTTCAACAACCTTGCCGTCAGCCGCCCCGACCTGGCGGAGGAGTCTCAGGCGCTGCTCAACGAGACCCTCATCCCGCGGCGGCTTCACTTCGGCCGGCGCCCGCTGGCGACGGTTCTGCGGCCCCACTTCCTCACCCCCGACGAGTACCGCTACATCCGGCAGGAGATGAAGCTCCTGCTGGGCGCCTTTGCCCGCGCTTACGACCGCCTCATGGCCGACCCCGCCTTCCGCGCGCAGATGGACCTTACGCCGGAGGAAGAGGACGTCATCCAGATTGACCCCGGCTACAAGACGCCGACGCCTACCGGGCGCATGGACACCTTCTTCATTCACGGTGGGACGCTTCAGTGCGTCGAGTACAACGCCGAAACGCCCGCCGCGACAGCCTACGAAGATGTGTTGAGCGATGCTTTCCTCAGTCTACCGCTGCTCTCCGAGTTCGGGAAAGACTACTACATCCAGCCCCTCGCCGGCCGCTGGCAGCTCCTCGGCGTGCTGCGCGATCTCTGGGCGGAGGCAGGCGGCAAGGGACGCCCGCAAATCGGTATCGTGGACTGGGACAATGTGCCGACCTACCCTGAGTTCGAGCTGTGGCAGGAGTACTTCACTGAGCACGGCTACAAGGCCATCATTACGACACCGGGGGCATGCGAGTATCGCAACGGGGGCCTGTACAGCGGCGACTTCCGCATCGACGTCATCTACAAGCGCGTCCTCGGCAGCGAGCTGCTGGAGAAGTACGGCGTCAACCATCCCATCATCCAGGCGCTCCGCGACCGCGCCGTAGTCATGTTCAACCCGTTCCGCTGCAAGCTTCTGCACAAGAAGATGAGCTTCGCGCTCCTCTCGGACGACACGAATCACGCGATGTTCACGCCGGCCCAGCTGCGCGCCATTCAGGAGCACATCCCCTGGACGCGCAAAGTCGCCGAGATGAAGACGACGTGGGAAGGTCGAGAGATTGACCTCGTGCCGCACATCCTGGCGGCGAAGGACAACCTTGTGTTGAAGCCGAACGACGAGTACGGCGGCAAGGGCGTGGTGATTGGCTGGGAAACGACGCCGAGCGAGTGGGAAGCTGCGGTCCACGAAGCCCTGCGCTCGTCCTACGTTGTTCAGTCCAAGGTTAACATCGCCCGCGAGGACTATCCCACGTGGACGGATGGGCGCGTGGTGGTCGGAGAGCGTCTGGTGGACCTGGACCCCTTCCTGTGGCGGGGTGAGTATGCCCAAGGCGCGCTGACCCGCCTCTCGGCGCAAACCCTGCTCAATGTCACCGCGGGCAGCGGCTCGACCGTGCCGACACTGCTCATTTCGCCGCGCGACTAACCGCCTGGCCCAACGCCGGGACTATCGCTGGGGAGGATGACTCATGAAGCGACCATCGTTCAACCTGGGGATCGAAGAAGAATACCAGATTATCGACCCGGAGACTCGCGAGCTTCGCTCGTACATCACTGAGTTTCTGGAAGACGGTAAGCTGATCCTGCGCGAGCGCGAGATCAAGCCAGAGATGTTCCAGTCGGTCGTCGAGCTAGGAACACCGGTGTGCGAGACGATTGCCGATGCGCGCCAGGAAATCGTCAACATGCGCGCCGCCATCGCGACGCTCGCCCACCAGAAGGGCTTGACCATTGCCGCCGCCGGCACACATCCGTTTTCGAGCTGGGCGAAGCAAGAGGTGACGCCGTTCCCGCGCTACTACGGCGTCCTGGAAGACATGCAGTACGTCGCGCGCCAGCTTCTCATCTTCGGCATGCACGTCCACGTCGGCATCGAGGACCCGGAGCTGCGCGTCGACATCTTTAACCAGGTGCGCTACATGCTGCCCCATGTCCTCGCTCTATCCACATCGTCGCCGTTCTGGGAGGGGCAGAACACCGGCCTCAAGTCCTTCCGCAGCATCATCTTCGAGCAGTTCCCCCGCTCCGGCATTCCGGGCGAGTTCTCGTCCTGGGCCGAGTTCCAGCGCTACATCGACCTCCTGGTGCGCACGAACTCGATCGACGACGGCAAGCGCATTTGGTGGGACGTGCGTATCCATCCCAGCTTCCCGACCCTCGAATTCCGCGTCTGTGACATGTGCACCCGCGTCGAGGAAGTGCTGTGCATCGCGGCGCTGTTCCAGGCGCTCTGCGTCATGCTATACCGTCTGCGGCGGGACAACAAGCAGTGGCGCATCTACCGCACCGAGCTGATCCAGGAGAACAAGTGGCGCGCGGTGCGCTATGGGATCGAAGGCAAGATGATCGACCTGGGACGGCAGGCGGAGATGCAGGCGCGGGACCTGATTCACGAGCTCGTGGCACTGGTGGACCCGGTGCTGGACGATCTCGGCTCCCGGCGCGAGGTGCAGTACGCCTTCCACATCCTACGCACGGGAACCAGCGCCGACCGCCAGCTCCAGGTGTACAACCGGACCGGCGGCGATCTCAAGGCCGTCGTCGATCACCTGGTGCGCGAGACGCTCGAAGGCGTTCCCGTTCCGACCACCTGATGCCTGCCAGCGCCCTGGCGCTGCTGCTGGTCTCGACGCTCACACATACTGCCTGGAATGCCTGGGTGAAGGGAAGCCGGGCTAAGCTTTCGTTCCTCTGGCTCGGCCTGCTGGCGGCGATTTTCATCTACGCGCTGCCCGTAGCGTTCACGACACCGCTCGCCGTTCCGGACAGCGCGTGGCGCGTCTTGCTCCTCAGCGCCGTTTTCGAGACAGGGTACCTCATCAGCATCACCCGCGCCTACACGGTCGGTGATCTCTCGCTGGTCTATCCGCTAGCGCGCGGGTCTGCGCCGCTCATCATCGCCATGGCGTCAGCCGCTCTGCTCACCGAGCGCCTGCCGACCGCGGGGTATGTCGCCATCGCGCTGCTGACGCTGGGTATCTACTTCGTCAGCCTGGTCAGCCTGCGCGACTTCACGCGCCCGCTCAAAGCCATCCTCACCCCCGCTGCCCTGTGGGCGTTGCTGGCCGGCATTTTCATCGCCGGCTACTCGACCGTGGACAAGGTCGGCGTCGGGCTGATGCCGCCGTCCGCCTACAACCTGTGGGTGTTCATCGCGATGACCATCCTCGGTCTGCCGGTCGTTCTGTGGCTCGACGGGAAGACGGTCATGGCGCGCACGGCCCGCACCGAGTGGCGGCAGGTTCTCACCGGCGGCGTTTTCGTAATGGGGACGTATTTCCTGGTGCTGTGGGCGCTGAGTATGGCGCCGGCGAGCTACGTCGGCGCGGTGCGTGGCGTGAGCGTGCTGCTCGGCGCGGTGTGGGGGTGGCGCTTTCTTGGGGAAAGACTCGGGCCAACGCGCATCGTCGGCGCGTGCCTCATGTTCGCTGGACTTGTGGTCCTGGCGTTGGGAGGGTAATAGGCGCCGATTCTGCCTAATGAACTCTCCAGCACGTGACAACATTCGCGATTCACGAGAACCCCTGTAACTGTCATTGCGAGCGAAGCGAAGCAATCCCCCGCCCTTGAGACAGACGGTCTGGAGCGAGGAGAGCGGGTCTTTAACCCAATGGGAGATTGCTTCGTCGGGCTATCGCCCTCCTCGCAATGACTTGATGCTACTTGTGTTCACCTGGAATACGAGGACCTGATGATTGAGGAAGTTGACGGTTACTTGTGCGAGCTACGTCGCGCTGACGAAGGTATCCTACAGCCGATCCTCAAGGTGGGCGGTGTGCCTGTGTTCCTCGAGGAGTCTATCTGGCCTGTGTGTACAAGATGCGGGCAAGCCATGAACTTCATAGCGCAAATACCTCTGCAGCGTCCGCTGCGTTTCTCACACAAGTATGCGATTGCCTACGTCTTCATGTGCCCTGGGAGCTACGACGACCGAGGATGGCTTCTGTGCAACACATGGGCATCAGGTGAGGGAGCCAACGCGGTTTTTCTGCAGGAAGATCGAGGCCGAGTAATAGTAGCCGATGCAAAAGTGGCCTATCCTGATTGCGCGGTAACCTTGCGTCCAATCAAGGAGCTGCTCATTGACACATCTGACTATGATCTCCCGGACGGTCTGCGTGAACGAGTGTCGGAAGCAACGAAGATAGGGGGCGTGCCAGCTTGGCTGCAGGGGAATGGAACACCCAAGTGTCCGAGATGTAAAGGAAGCACGATCCTTGTTGCACAGATCAATGCGGAACTCGATGGTGCCTTACCGGCTGATCCAAGCAGATGGGGCGATGCGTATCAGTTTTTGGACTTCGGTGATGTTGGCCTCGGCTATGTGTTCATCTGTGCAAACGAGTGTGGGCGTGACGGCGCCGCGTTTCTCTGGCAATCAACCTAATCGAGGGTTATCGTTAGTCCCCTGATTGCAATGCAGCGGCTAGCATCTTCTGCGCGATAGGCGCAGCGACGGTCGAGCCTTCTCCGCCGTTTTCCACGATCACCGATACAATGTACCGCCGCTGCTTGTCTAGCGGCGCCTCGGCCAGGAACCAGGCGTGGGGCGCGGTATTCGGCCCGGTCTCGGCCGTACCGGTCTTGCCGCCGACCTGGACGTTGGGGATGCGCGCGCCGCTGGCGTAGCCGTCTGTCACGGCGACCCCCATGATGTTCCGCACCTGCTGCGCCGTCTGGGCGCTGATGGGTGTTGCCAGCGTCCCAGTCTCTGGCTCCCGAACGACCTTCCCCGCCTTGTCCTTGATCTCCTTCAGGAGATGCGGAATCGGCATCTTACCGTCGTTAGCGACGGTCGTTCCGATCATCGCCATTTCGATGGGCGTGATCTGAAGCTCGCCCTGCCCGAAGCCCGTCGAGGCCAGCAAGACTTCGTCCGACAGATCCTTGTTGGCGATCTGGCTCTTGGTGACAGGAATCTCCAGCGGTAGGTCGCTGTCGGCGCGGAAGCGGCTGGCGTAGTCCATGTAGCGCTGCGCGCCCAGCTCCAGGGCCAGTCGGGCGAACGTCAGGTTGCACGAGTAGCCGAAAGCATGGGCCAGGTCGAACGAGTTGACACCCTGCGGGTTGTTATTGCAGCGGATAGGGAACCCGCGCACGTTCAGTGTCGCCGCGCCGTCGTCGAACTTCTGATCCGGGCGCGTCACCCCGGCGTCGAGCGCGGAGGCCAGTGTGAACGTCTTCCAGGTCGAGCCGGGCGGGTAGCGTCCCTGGGTGGCGCGGTTCAGCAGCGGTGCGGCGGGGTCGGCGCTGAGCTGCGCGAACGTGTCGTCCAGGCGGTTCGGGTCGTATGTGGGATGGCTCGCCATCGCCAGGATTTCGCCGTCGTTATTCATCAGCACGATAGCGCCGCGGCGGTTGCCGAGCAGATTATCCGCGACCTGCTGGAGCTTGAGGTCCAGGGTCAGTGACACATCGTGGCCGACCGGCGCCTGGTGCAGGAAGCGCCAGCGGAGCGTCCCCAGGGGATCGGAGCCACCGAGGCCGCGCAGGTCGTCGTTGAACGCCTCCTCGACGCCCGCGACGCCGTGCTTCGTGCTGAAGTAACCCAGGACAGGAGCGAGAGATGGATAGTTGTAGATGCGCTGCGGACCGTCCGCCGTCATCTTGGTGTCCGCGAGCACCTGGCCGTTGCGATCCAGGATACGGCCGCGCTGAATCTGCTGCTCCAGCAGGACGGTGCGCGCATTGTTTGGCAGAGCGGTCAGCTCTGGCCCGCGCACGACCGACCAGTAGGTCATGCCGACGGTGAGCAGGGCAAACATGGCAATGAGAAAGCCGGCCACGCGGCCGATGTTGCGCGTCATCTGCGTCAGGCTTCCTCGCGCGGCGGAATCTTGAGCAGCAGCGCCAGCAGCATGTACGACGTGATAAGCGAGCTGCCGCCGTAGCTCACGAAAGACAGCGTGACGCCCGTCAAGGGAATGAGCTTGAGGTTGCCGCCGACGATGATGAGCGTCTGGACGGCTACGACCGCCGTGAGGCCCGTCGCCAGCAGCTGGCCGTACTCGTCCCGCGCGGTCATGGCGATGTGGAAGCCACGCGCGATGAGCAGGGCAAACAGCCCCAGCACGGCCATGGCGCCCATCAAGCCCCACTCCTCGGCGATGGCGTTGAAGATGTAGTCAGTGTGGACGGCCGGAATGTAGTTCGAGTAGCCGTAGCCCAGGCCCTCGCCGAGCAGGCCGCCCGCCGCCAGCGCGATCAAGCCCTGGACGATCTGGAACCCCTCGGCCTGCGACACGCTCCACGGGTCGAGCAGAATGTCGAAGCGCGTGCGAACATAGCTGAATAGCCGCACGACGGCAAAAGCGCCTGCCACGAAGAGCGTCAGCCCGATGACGACGTAGCGTGCGCGTCCGGTCGCCGCGTAGAGCATGACAAGGAACACGGAGAAGAAGAGGAGCGCCTGGCCCAGGTCTCTGTGGAGGACGAAGAGTACCATCGACAGGCCCCACATCGCGAGCATGCCGATGACCGCCTGCGGCTGTGGGATGTGCAATGCGCCCCACGCCACACTATACGACGGGTTCATGAGCTGCTCGCGGTGCCGCTCTAGGAAGCCCGCCAGGAAGACGACGAGCAGAATGCGTACGAGCTCCGGCGGCTGGAAGGTGAAGCCACCGATGCCGATCGACGGCAAATTCGGCCCAGGCCCTCCGTCACCGCCCGCCAGCAGTGTCAAGACGAGCAAAACCAGGCCGACCGCGCCCCAGAAATAGGGATAGCGGCGGAGCCAGCGCAGGTCCGACGGCATGAACACGGTAATAGCTACGAACGCCGCGATGGATAGGATGAACCAGTTGAACTGGCGCGAGGCGAGCGTCGGCGCGAGCCGATAGGTCATGACCAGGCCAAGGGCCTGCAGGCAGCCAACGATCGGCAGGAGAAATGGGTCAGCCCACGGTGAGCGCCACACCAGCGCGAAGTGGGCCACCAGCAGGCCCGCGATTAGGCCGAAGGCGGGCCAAAGGTCCAAGGGCGCGGGCACACGGTCGTGCAGCACCATTGTCAGCAGCGCGAAGCTGCCAACCGCGAGCGCCGTCGGGAAGAGGAGAAGAGCCAGCTCGCGCCATCGAAAGCTAGCCGCCTTCGCCGGCACGCTACGCGCTGTCATTCGCCGCTCAGCCCTCGCTCGACGCGGTGACCTTGCCGGTCTCAGGATAATACTTGTCGAGGAACAAGCTGAGACGCTGGCGCACCTCCGGCGTAATGGCATCCGGCGCGGTCGCGATAGCCGAGCCGAGCGCATCACGGCAGCCGGCGTCGCACTTGAGCTCGACCACGCGCGGGATGACAGACTTCAGCACCCGCTGTGCCGTGGCGACGTTTTGGTTCAGGTTGCGGATGACGATTTCCGCCGTCACGGGCTCCTCGCTCTCGTGCCAGACATCGTAGTCCGTCACCATGGCCAGCACGGCGTAATCCATCTCGGCCTCGCGCGCCAGCTTGGCCTCGGGTATCGCCGTCATGCCGATGATATCGAAGCCCATCGTGCGGTAGAAGCGCGACTCCGCCTTTGTAGAGAACTGCGGGCCTTCGATGACGACCATCGTTCCCCCGTCATGGACTTTGGTCTCCGCCGCTTCCTTGCTCGCCACGTAGAGAGCGCGGCGCATGGCAGGGCAGAACGGGTCGGCGATGCCGACGTGGGCCACGATGCCGTTCTCGAAGAAGCTCCCCGGCCGCCCCTTGGTGCGGTCGAAAATCTGATCCGGAATGACAATATCCAGCGGCTTAATCTTGCGCCGCAGACTACCGACGGCGCTGACGGCAATCAGGTGGCGAACGCCCAAAGACTTCAGCGCCCAGATGTTGGCGCGAACGGGAAGCTCGGTGGGTGTGAGGCGGTGTCCTCGACCGTGGCGCGGGAGAAAAGCGACGCGCTGTCCGCTCAGAGTGCCGACGCTCACCACGTCACTCGGCGAGCCGAACGGCGTCTCGACCCTGATCTCTTCGACGTCGGTAAGATCGGGCATGTGATACAGGCCGCTCCCGCCAATCACACCAATCAGGGCCTTCGGGTCACTCATGGGTTCTCCTTGGATAGACGCGATGCATAGAATGCGGAAGGCGCCTTGCGTCGCATTCCGTTGTGAAGCGAGTATACTTGCCAGGGAAGTATAGTCTAAGCAGGCAGGAGTGACAACGAATAACGATGGACATAGACGTGAGGTTGGTGCGCGAGATCGAGGAGCTGGCAATGAACGCGTGGCCAGCCGCCATCGTTCAGACGCTCGGCGGCTGGCGCCTCCGCTTCAACTGGGGCGTGACGTCGCGTGCAAACTCTGTATGGCCGAATGACGCCGACGAGGCTCCACCTCTGGAAGAACGCCTCCGCATCGCGGACGATTTCTACGCTCGCCGTGGCGCGCCTGCCCAGTACCAGATTTCCCCCGCCTCCCGCCCCGGCGACCTGGACGCGCACCTGGCACAGTGCGGCTACGCCATTCACTCGCGCACGTGCGTGCAGACGGCGAGCCTGGCGGACGTCATCGCCAGGGCCTCGACGACGACACGCATTCACATCGCCGACGAATGCGCGGATGCCTGGTTCGACGCGTACACCGATGCGGAGGGCGCCGACGCTCGAAGTGCGACGTTGCGGCGAGGCATCGTCGAGCGTATCGGTCCGCGCACAGCATTCGCACACCTAAATGTTGATGGCTCGGCGGCAGCCGTGGGAATGGGCGTCCTGGAGCGAGGTTGGCTTGGCATCTTCAACATGTCGACCCACCGCACGTATCGGCGACGTGGCGCGGCGACCGCGATCCTGAGCGGATTGGCGAATTGGGCGGCGCAGAATGGCGCATCGCGCACCTATCTCCAGGTGGTCGAGAGTAACGCCCCGGCCCGCGCGCTGTACGAGGGGTTGGGCTTTTCCACGCTCTACCATTACCACTACCGAAAGGCGCCTAGCCATGGTTAAGATCCCCTCCCTAGACGACCTCAGCCTGGATATGAAAGTCGGTCAGGTCATCATGGGCGGCTTCCCTGCTCCGGAGGCTGACGCGACGACGCTCGCCGCCGTGCGCGACGGTAGCCTGGGCAACATCATTCTTTTCGCCTACAACTGCCCGTCGCCCACCTCGGTCGCGGCCCTCACCGCCACGCTGCAGGCAGCCGCCCCCGCGCCGCTGCTCATCGCCGCCGACCAGGAAGGCGGCGCCGTCACACGGCTTGGGCCTCCGGCGACCGTGATGCCGAGCGCGATGGCGCGAGGCGCAGCCGACGACCTGCGCCTCGCCGAGCGGGCGGCAGCAGTGATGGGCGCTGAGATGCGCGCGGTCGGGATCAATGTCGGCCTGGCGCCCGTCGCCGATGTCAACAGCAATCCCTTCAACCCGGTCATTGGGCCACGCTCTTTCGGAGAGGACCCCTACCGTGTGGCGGACTTCGTGGCCGCCACGGTGCGCGGGCTACAGGGTCGCGGTATCGCGGCGTGCGCCAAGCACTTCCCCGGCCACGGCGACACGGCGGTGGACTCGCACTTTGGCTTACCGCGCAACGAGCGCAGCATGGACGAGCTGGAGCGGGTCGAGCTCGTTCCGTTCAACGCGGCTATTGCCGCCAACGTCCATCTCGTTATGTCGAGCCATATTCTCTTTCCGGCCCTCGATGCTGAACGCCCCTCGACACTCAGCCACGCCATACTCACCGATCTGCTGCGCGGACGCCTCGGATTCGATGGCGTCGTGATTACCGATTCGATGGAGATGGCGGGTATCATGCAGGGCCGCTCCACGCCTGATGCATGCGTTGAGGCGTTCGCCGCCGGCGCCGACATCGTATGCCCGTCGCACCACCGGGCGGATCAAGCCGCCGCCCACGCCCTCATCGTCGCGGCCCTGCGCAGCGGGGCCATCCCACTACGCCGTCTCGACGAAGCTGTTGGGCGGATTCTTCGCCTGAAGACCTGGCTCGCCGACGCGGCCCCCGCGCTCGACGCGAGTCTCGCCAGCGTCGGCAGCCCATCTCACCAGGCGGTCGCCGAGGAAGTCGCCGCGCGCTCGATTACGCTTGTCAGGGACGCGGCAGGGTGGGTGCCGCTGCCAGAAGGGATCGTCGGGGTTATTGAGTTCGGAGAAACGCGCCTGACCCCGGCCGAGGACCGCGTGCGGGGCGGCTCGGCGCTGGCGGGGCATCTGGCGCATTTCCGCGCCGTGCAGCCGCTCAGTCTCCCCCTGACCCCGGACGCCGGCCACGTCCAGGCGGCGCTCGACGTGGCGCAGCGGAGCAATATCATCGTGATGGGCACACGGGCCGCGGCGCTGTACCCGGCGCAGACGGCGCTGGTCCGGGAGGTCCTGGCCCTTGGCCGCCCGACGGTCATCGTGGCTCTCCGAGCGCCCTACGATTTGCTGGCCTTCCCTGACGCCCCGGCGTTCGTGGCCGCGTATGGCGACGTTCCGCCGAGCCTCGACGCGATTGTCAAGGTCCTGGTCGGCGAGGCTGCGGCTCGCGGGCGTCTACCGGTGACGCTACCGGGCCTGTACGAGCGCGGCGACGGCGTGATGCGAACACATCGCGGTTGAACGCACCTCACGGACAAATGACGTAGGGGCAGGTCTGAAACCTGCCCCTATCTCCACGTTACTTTCGCAACACACCGCTAGTCGCCAGGCTTTCGCAGCCGCTTCGGCCGCAGCCGATCGCCTACCTGGCCCGCCCAGCGGCGCCACAGCACCTTCTGGGTACGCGCCCAGGTCTGCAACATGCCCTTGCTCTCGTCACTCGGCACGTCGCGACCGCTGAACCGCTGGCGCACGTAGACATCCGCGATCTTGTCGATGTCCTCGCGCGTCTCAGGCACAGCGTCACCGACTGCGTGAGCGACCTCGTTCGGCGTGAGCGAGGCGCTGGTCGGAATACCCAGCATTCGCACGAAGCGCAACACCTGTTCCCACATACTGTCGACAGGGTTGAGGCCGCGAAGGTCCTTGTTCCACACTGCCCAGAAACCGGCGATTGCCAGGCCGACCACCACGATGAGCGCAAGCAGAACCAGCGCCACCGTCTTGTACGGCAGGAATGACTGGTTCTCCAGGCCGCTCAGGTCAACATTGCTGCCGCCCAGCTCGCGCTCTAGGAGGTCGCGGTCGGACAGACTGTCGGCGCTACTCCCCAGTTCGTGCCCGGGCGGGAGTGTGTCGATGTTATCGGTGGATCCGCTGTCTGTATTCTGGTCCGGCACGCGGTCGACCAGCGGGTCCGAGGCGGTAGGCTCGAATTCAATCCAGCCGTACTTGGGGAAGAACACCTCCGGCCACGAGTGAGCATCGTATTCGTGGGTGCGAATAATGCCTAGCTCCTCAATCTTCTCGCCCTTCGAGTAGCCAGCGGCCATCCGGGCAGGAATGCCAATGCTGCGCGCCATGACGTTGAAGGCTGAAGCGTAGTAGTCGCAGTAGCCTTCCTTCAGATCGAACAGGAACCAATCCACCAGGTCGCGGTTGGCGGGCGGGCTGGCAATCTGCTCGTTATATTTGAACTGGCGTAGATACGCCTCGATGGCCGTGGCCTTGTCATACGGGTTGTCGTACTGCTGCGTAATCTGTTGGGCCAGGTCCTTAACACGCGGCGGAACCGTCGACGGCACTTGCAGATACTTGTCCGTCACCCACGCGGGGTACTCCGTTCCAGATGAGCGGAGTTGCTTAACAGTCGCTACGCTCTGCGCCGAGATCACGGTGAACGTATCGCCCGGGCGCCAGACGCGATTCGCGTTGATGAGGGACACGTCAATGGGCGTGACGGTCGAGTCCTTGCCGTTCTCGTTGACCATCAGCGGGTCCATGGGCTTGCCCTCGATGCGAGCACCCAAGCCGAGAACAAGCGGCTGCGCCACGGATGGCACAACACTTCCCCCTGGCTGAATCATCGTGATCGTCTGGGTAATTGGGACGCGGGCTTCCCAGGGGATCGTGGAGAGGCGGGCATCGCCCGGTTCCAGCAGGGTAATTGAGGTCTGACTGTTCACCCAGCCCCGGCCCGTGTACTGGTCGTAGACAACGCTGCGCCAGTAGCGAGGTGGCAGACCGCCGTCTACCTTCGCGTCAAATATGGGCTGGTCGCCCAGGTTGACAGCGCCGGACAGGGCCAGTGTGTTGCTAAAGTAGGACGGGCCTGGGCGCGGCCGGTAGTTTAGTGAGCTGAATAGACGGTTGAAATTGGACTGCCAGGAGTTGAGCGGCTCCTCGAAGCGCGTGGTCACCTGGTTGTAGATCTCCGGCGCGGCTGAGAGCGTCGGCGTAAACCACGCCAGGGCAATCACGCCCACGACGAAAACGGAGCCGTCGCGCAGGAAATCCCAGCCGATATCGGGGTTGAACCCGATTCGCTTGTACTTCCACTCGCGCTCGGACGTCCAGATTTCCAGCCGGATCACGAGCAGCAGCGCGGCGACGATGAACAGCAGGCTGTACGGGTACAGATCCGGCGGCGAGTAGTACAGATTCGTCAGGAGCGCGAAGCCGGCGAGCAGCACCGCGAACCAGACGTTGTGCAAGCGGAATAGCGTCCACGCGGCTAGATAGGCGACAAGCCACAACAATATGCCAACGTGCAGGACAAAGATGAGATTATCGGAGCTGACGCCGCCCGTGCGCACAATCTGGAACCACGCCGCGAGGCGCGTAACCATCTCATGGACGGTCTCGCCCCACGTGTACTCCCACCGGATGAGCGTGGGGACGAACGCGACAACGAACCCCGTCCAGAGAACCCCAATTACGACACTGAGCAGGTGAGAGAGGCTGGCAGGCAGCCAGTTGGCCGAGCCAAACAGGACGCCTATAAGCAGGCCTCCAACGACGATGATCTGTAGCGTCCAGAGCCCATCCGTCCAGCCCGCTGCCTCAATCGACCAGGCAACGGTCAGGACGGTGACGGCCAGGAGCAGTACAGTGGCCCACCCCAGGCTTGGGCGAAGGCGAACACGCATCGATCACACCTTCCTAAGGTACAGGGAGCAAGAACCCTGCACCGGGTCTTTGTCTCACCAAGGCAGCAATCAAATAGAATCCACAACAGATTCTAGAACGCCTGTCTAAAAAGGTCAAGGTGGTTAGATACCAACATTTGTGACGCGGAGCCAACCGGGCCGCTCGCGATTCGCCGCGTCAATCGCGCCCTGCGGGCCCAACACGATGACGAGCCCGTTGGCTGCCACATTATCGAGCGCGTCCGCGAAGTTGTGGAAGTCGCGCGCCGTCGTCGCCAGAATTTCCTCTCGAATCTGCTGCAGCTCTTCTTCCGAGTCGCCCGCCAGGTAGCGGTCCAGGGCGACCCAGCCCTTTGCATCGGGCAGTCGATACGTGTCCACGTCGCCGATCGCGCCGATAATCGTCTTCTCTAGCTCGGACTGGTCCAGCGCGAGGCCGCGCAGGTATGCCGCCGTGTCGTCGTAGTTCTGCAACGTCTTGAGTAGGTTGGGGTCGCGGTAAGACGAGAAGCTGTAGACGCCGGTGCGTCGGCTGAAGCTGCTATTCGCGCCGTAGGCGCCGCCCTGGATACGGACGCGCTCCCAGAGGAACATCGTCCGCAGATAGCGGTTGATGACGGCAATGGATCCGTGGTAGCGATAGCCCGCCGAGTAGATGTTCGCGGCTTTGCCGACGTAGTTGACCTGGCCGGGAATGACGAGCCCCTCGGGCGCGGGCGCAGCCTGCGCGGTCCATGCCGACGTCTGGCCGGGCTTCATGGGCAGGCTCGCCAGAAATGCCTCAAGCTGCGGCTGCACGGCCGTCCAGTTTTCCGCGTCCAAAGTGACATTGACGATGCTGCCGTATCGGTTGACGAGAATGTTGCGTATCTCCTCAAGGGCCGCGAGCACCGAGGGCCAGTCCGACTCGACGGTCCGCGCCAGCTGGCGCACAAAGAACAAGTTCGTCAGGCCGCCCAGTTGTTCGTCGAGCCAGTCCGACTCGTTGAAGTGCGCGGCAAGGCGCGTCATGACGACGCCCGAGCCGTTGTGGATGATGCCCGACTCCTGCCGCGCCTTGCTCTCGAGGACCATTTGCTGGAAACGCGCCTGGTTATCGAAGTTGGCCGTCAAGAGAATATCGTGGAAGAGACGGAGCAGGTCTCCCGCCTGGGGAACGGTCGACTTTCCACGCAGGAATAGCCGCGCCGCGCCCTGCTCGCCCTGCTTAGGCATCGTCGACCATAGCTGCCGCCAGATGCCGCCGGTCTTGCTGCCGATTCGCTGCGCGAGCTTCACGTAGTCTTCGGTTTGCGTTCCCATCTCGAGCAAAGCGCGGCCAAACAGGGGGACGTAGGGCAGCAGACGCTGCGGCAGGACGTGCAAGTCCATGCCGAGGTCGAGATAGACAATGCCGTTGGTGAACAGGTCGTGATAGAGGACGTCGGTGTCGGCGCAGCGCAAGACCTCAGTCGGGATTCTCTTGTTTTCGCGCTCCAGGTCGCTCAGCTTGAGACTGGGAATCGTCGCGAGCGCCTCGGGCGAATCCGGCGTTTCCTGGAGGCGCTGCAGCTCGTGCGTCTCCTCGACCAGGGACGCCAGCTCGGTCTCGCTCAGACCGGCGCGCACCTGGGACAGCCGGGCGGCCTCCACTTCCTCGGCCCGCCTCGTCATGTCGCGGTCCGGGTGTACGGAGACCGTCACGCGGTGCGGGTTATTCAGGAAGTACGTCGCGATGAGGCTCTCGAACAAGCGCTCCCCAGACGCCAATCGCGCCTTCACGGCCACGAGGGGCGCTTCGTACTTCAGCGACGCGAGCGGGTCGCCGTCATGCAGCCACGTGCTCAGCGACGTGAGCATCAGCGATATGCCCCGTGGGAAGTGGCCGGTGTTGTTTTCGCGCAGGTGGAATTCGATGGTGTTGAGAGACGCCTCGATCATCGCCGGGTCGATGCCGTCGCGCTCGAGCCACGCCAGGGTGTCTAGCACGACCGCCTCGACCTGGTCGCCCGCGTCCGGCGCAACGCCTTTCAGACCCGCGGAGAACACAGCCTGCCGAAGATGGGTACCCAGACCCCCCCCCGCCACCTCCTCGCCAAGCCCGGAGTCAATGAGGGCCTTGCGCAGGGGCGAAGCGAGGCTGCCGAGCAGCACGTGGTCCAGAATCTCTAGCGCGAGCATGCGCTCGGTGTCCTGGATTTCGTCCAGCATCCAGTTGACAGTGACGATACTCTTCTTCCCTGCATCGGTGTCCTCGCCGACGGGATACGTCGCCGTGACCTCGCGCGGCGCGGCGAACCGCGGCTGCAGCCGCACCTCGGAGTCGATCTCCCGCCGCTCGTAGTTGCGCAGATACTCGTCGACGCGGCGCAGACGCTCATCAGAGTGGTCGTCGCCATAGAAGAAGATGCGGGAGTTCGAGGGGTGATAGAACGTCTCATGGAACCCCTTGAACTGCGCGTACGTCAGATCGGGGATGCGCGACGGGTCGCCGCCGGAGTCGAATGCGTAAGTGTTGTCCGGGAAGAGGGACTGCTGAATGGTATCGTACAGCGCGCCCTCGGCGGTGGAATACACGCCTTTCATCTCGTTGAAAACGACGCCCTTGTACTTGAGCGGGTCCTCGACATTCTCAAGCTCATAGTGCCACCCTTCCTGCTGCAACGTCTCAGGCGGAATCAGAGGGTAGAACACGGCGTCGAGGTACACGTCCATGAGATTGTAAAGGTCCTGGACGTTCTGGCTGGCGACAGGGTAGCACGTCTTGTCGGGATAGGTGAAGGCGTTCAGGAACGTTTTCAGAGAGCCTTTGGCAAGCTGAATGAACGGCTCTTTGACCGGATACTTACGCGAGCCGCACAACACCGAATGCTCCATGATGTGCGGAACACCGGTCGAGTCGGAAACGGGCGTCCGAAATGTAATCCCAAAGACTTTGTTCTCATCGTCGTTTTCCAGGCTGAGCAGCTCCGCCCCCGTTTTGATATGGCGAAACAGTCGCGCCTTAGCGCGCAACTCCGCAATGTCCTCTTCGCGAATCAGCTCGAAACCGTGAATGGTGGTCATGGATCGTCCTTTGGCGCACACGTCGCGCGAACAAAAACGCGCCGCGCCCCATGCGGGGTGACGGAGCGCGCATGAGAGTCAGTATATAGGCTAGATTATAGTCACGGTGGAACAGATTCCAAGACACAGGGCTTTGACACACTGCGGCATTGGCGGTATACTTGAATAGAGAGTCAAAGATGAAGACTCGTTCTACACGCCATGACGATACAGCCCGTCGAGGAGGATGGTCTATGCCTAAGTTCATGACCCCTGAGTGGGCCAAGGCTTTCAAGGAAGCGCTGAATAACAACCCGGCCTACGCCGAAGCCGCGCGCAACTGGGAAGGCGACTTCTATTTCACTGCGACTGATATGCCCGGCAACGCGAAAGCCTCAACGATGTACGCGGACCTGTGGCATGGCAAGTGCCGCGAGGCTTTCATCGTGGCAGGCGACGACGACGAGCGTGACCCGGCCTTCCGTATGACCGGCTCCCTCCCGGTCTGGAAGAAAGTCATGGACAAGAAACTCGACCCCATTCAGGGCCTGCTGACTCGGCAGCTCAAGCTCCAGGGCGATATGGTGACGATCATGCGCAACGTCAAGTCAGCGCAGGCCCTCGTCAACAGCCTTGCGACGATAGATACCGAATTCCCAAGCTAACTCGCAACCGAGCATAGACTGTCGAAGGCCCACCGCCATCGAAGGCCCACAACCTTCGACAGTCTGAGGAGCATAACAATGTGGTTCTTTCGAGCTCCCACCATCGCCTACGGGGATGACGCCCTCTCGCACCTGGCCAGCCTTGAAGGGAAGCGCGCCCTGATCGTGACCGACGCGAACATGGTCAAGTTGGGTGTCACCGACAAGGTAGCTGGCCCCCTCGCTTCGGGTGGGATGGAAGTACGCATCTTCTCGGAAGTCGAGCCCGATCCATCCCTCGATACCGTAAACAATGCCGCGGCGGTGGCCCGCGAGTTCGACGCCGATTGGATTGTCGGTCTCGGCGGCGGCTCGGCCATGGACACGGCGAAAATGGTGCGGATTCTCACTGAGCGGCGCGACCTGACGGCCATGGAATGTAACCCCGTGGAACCGATGAACCTCCAGAATCTCGTCAAGCTATGCACCATTCCGACGACGAGTGGCACAGGCGCCGAGGTTGGCTGGGCGTGCGTCGTGACCGACCGCGCCGAGAACCGCAAGCTGGTCCTGGGGAGCATGGACAGCTACCCCGAGGTCGCCATTGTCGACCCGGCGCTGGCGGCGGGGATGCCGGCCTGGCTGACCGCCGACACCGGCATGGATGCCCTGGTTCACGCCATCGAAATCTACACCGGCCTCTGGCACAACGACTTCGTCGACGGCCCTGCCCTGCAAGCCATCCGCCTTGTTTTCGACTTTCTGCCCCGCGCGTACGCCGATGGCAGCGACATGGAAGCCCGAGAGCGCATGGCGAACGCGGCGACGCTGGCAGGTTTCGGTCTGGCCAACGCGAACTGCGGCCTGGCTCATGCTCTGGCGCACTCTCTCGGTGGTGTCTTCCATCCGCCGCACGGCCGCACCACGTCGGTTTTCCTGCCGTATACGACCGAGTACATCATCCGCGAAGCGCCGGAGCGCTACGCGGATATTGCCCGATTCCTGGGCCTGCCGGGGACGACCGATCAGGAACGCGCCGCAGCCCTTGTCACCGCCATCCGCGAGCTGCGCGCCAAGGTCGGCCATCCGATCAGCGTCAAGGAGCTCAACGTTCCCGAGCCCGAGTTCCGCGACAGCCTGCCCCACATCGTCGAGTCGGCGCAACAAGACGCCACGATGTTCAACTCGGCGCGCGTTCCGTCGACCGAGGAAGTCGAGCGACTGTTCGAATATTCCTACGCGGGCCAGCCCATAGACTTCTAAGCCGCGTTTTTCCCGAAACGCGAATCCTGGTTACAATAAGAGTGCGTGTTTGCCGGCCGGCGACACGCACTCTCTTGTATCTCTACGCGTAAGGATTACCGATGCTAAAATACCTAATCTGGCTCCCTGTCACCCTGTTGCTCCTCCTGGCCGCCTGCGCGCCCGGTGGTGGCCCGGGCGCCCGTCTACCAGATGCAAACGCGCCCGCCGCGTCACAGGCCCAGGCCCAGCAGGCCCAGGTTCCGCAGGCCCCTCAAGCCCAGGCTCCTCAAACCCAGGCCCAAGCCCCACAATCGCCGGGGCAGCAGGCCCAGGCATCCCAGGCACAGGTCATCCCGACGATCATGGCGCGCGCCACGTCCTCGGTCCCGCTCGCCACTCCCCTACCGACGCTGTTGACCATCACCGCCGGGGACGGCAACCTGCGCCGCCCGTCGGCTCTTGCCCTGGATAAAGACGGGAATATCTACGTTGGCGACCAGCTCGGCGTCTACCAGTTCGACCCGTCGGGCAAGTACGTCAAGACGCTGGTCAAGGTCGGCGCGGACAGTGGGCTGCGCGGGCCTTCGGGCCTGGCCGTCACGCCCAACGGCGATATCTACATCGCCGACAATGTCGTCAGCACTGTCTTCCACCTGACGCCCGACGGCAAGATCGCCGACAAGATCACCTCCGTAGACGGCCAGCCCCTCGACCAGCCGGTCACCGTGACCGCCGATCCCCAGGGCAACATCTATGTCGTCAACCAGAACTCCGCAGAGGTGCTCAAGCTCGATCCGAAAGGCAAGGTGCTGACGAAGATTGGCAGCAAGGGCGACAAGACCGGCGAGTTCATGCGTCCTCACGCTCTCGCGCTGGACAAAGACGGGGATATCTACGTCACGGACCTCTCGACCTCGCTCATCCAGAAATTCGGCGCGGACGGGAAGTACGTCAAGACGTTTGGCGACAGCCACTCCGGGGAGAACGCCTGGCTGCTGCGCGGGGTCGCCGTCGGACCGGATAACCGTCTCTACACCATCGACAGCGTGAACCAGCGTATCCAGATGTTCGATCTGGCCGAACTGCGGCTCATCAAGGAATTCCAGAACCCGGGCATGTCGCCAGGGCAGTTCCAGGATCCGGCGGCCCTTGCCGTCGACGCCCAGGGTAACCTGTACATCGCCGACCGGGGGAACAACCGCATCCAGAAGCTCAAGCTGACAAACTGAGTCCGCGAGAGTATAATCAGCCATCCCGAGATCAAGCCGCCCGAGAGATCGTGCGCGAAGGAGAACCCGCGATGCCGACGGTCACCGTGATTCACCTAGGTTTCGAGCCAGACTCTCAGTTCACCGCCACGTTGCTGGGGCGGCCGGTAACCGTCGTCCGCCGCGGCGCCGCGGGCAGCATTGACCGCGCGATTGGTCTCGTTCGCGAAGCAGCCCAGGTACAAACCGATGTCATTGCGCTGGAGGGCATCCCGCTTCGCCTGCGGATCGGTAAGGGGATTGTCAACTCCTCGCGCGCCGCCGACTTCCGCGCCGCGGCGCGCCCGGTGCCCCTCGTGGACGGCAGTGGCGTGCGTGACTCCCTCAGCCGCTGGGCCATCAAGCTCGCCACAAATATCGATCCGATCATCTGGGGCTACAAGCACATGCTGCTAGTGCCGGCCTTGAACCAGGACGGATTGGCGGCGGCGCTGGCCGAGCATACCGACGCCGTGCGCTACGCCGATCCGGCCGTCTTGCTCGGCTGGCCTTTCGCTATCCCCGGCGAGCGGGCGCTGAAGCAGTTTAGCCGCCTGTTCCTGAAGAGACTCGCCGAGCTGCCCTACGACGCCATCTCGCCGCCTGGTGGCGAGGCCACGCCGCGCGCCGAGCGCGACTTCGCCTGGGCGGACGTGATCGCCGGCGACATCAACCTGATTCGCCGCTACGCGCCCTACTCGCTCAAGCACAAGATGGTCGTCGCCGACAGCTTCACCGACGCGGACCTGGCTGAACTGAAGGCGCGCGGCGTGGCGAAGGTACTCTACACCATGCCGAGCCTCGGCGAAGGTACGCCCCGAGCGTCGGCGGCCGTGGTCGAGGGCGTGCTGGCCGCCCTGCGGCCCGCGGGGAAGCCCCTCACAGCCGACACGTACCTGAACCTGCTCGCCGACCTGACCTGGCAGCCGGAGCTGATCGACCTCCAGAGAGACGACGACGACGTGAATCGGTTCGCCTTCGTCATCCACCCGCTCAGCGTCCGCTACATCTACAAGCACCCTATCCTCAAGAATTTCCAGTGGGTGCCGAAGCGTCTGATGGAGTGGACGGTCGCCCAGCTCCCGCCGATGTACGTCTCTCAGATTACCGGCGGCCAGTCGCCGGCGACCGGCCAGAGAATCGAAGGGACGCTCATCACCCTGGGCGCGACCCCCAAGGAGCTGATGCGGCGCCCGCCGGGGTTCACCTACCGCAAGCTCATTCAGGCGGCGCGCATGGCGGAACGGCGGGGCGCGCGGCTCATGGGCCTCGGCGCCTTCACCTCGGTCGTCGGTGACGCGGGAATCACCGTGGCGCAGAAGTCGGACATTGGCATCACGTCCGGCAACTCCCTGACGGTGGCGGCCACTTTGGAGACGGCCAAGCAGGCGGTGCAGAAGATGGGCGGGCGCATCGACCAGGGCACCGCTGTGGTGGTGGGAGCAACAGGCTCTATCGGCTCCGTTTGCGCCCGGCTCATGGCTCAGTGGCTTGGGCCACGTGGTAAGGTTGTGCTGGTCGCGCCCCGCGCGGAGCGCTTGATCGAGCTGAAACGGCGCATCGAGGAAGAGTCGCCGGGCGTGGACGTCGTCATCGCCACAAACCCCGACGACTACGTAGGCGACGCGGACCTGATCGTGACCACGACCTCGGCCGCCCACAAGAAGGTCATCGACGTGACGAAGCTCAAACCCGGCGCGGTGATCTGCGATGTGGCTCGTCCTCCCGACGTGAAAGAGGAAGACGCGAAGAAGCGCCCCGATGTTCTTGTGATCGAATCGGGCGAGATTCTAATACCTGGCGACATCGACTTCGGCTTCGATATCGGCCTGCCGCCCAAGACGTCCTACGCCTGCCTCGCCGAGACCGCGCTGCTGGCCATGGATGGCCGCTTCGGCGACTACACGCTCGGCCGCAACATCGACATGGAGCTGGTCAAGGAAATCTACCGGCTGTTCAGGAAACACGGTTTCCAGCTCGCCGGCCTGCGCTCGTTCGACCAGTATCTCACCGACGAGGACATCGCGCGCAAGCGGCAGTTGGCCGACCAGCTCCGCGCCAAGCAATCACAGGGTCAGCCGACACCGGCGTAAAGAAAGACGTGACGGAGTGACGACGTGAAATTCACATCGTCACTCCGTCACGTTGCCCCCCCTCACTTCGTCATCGTCTCACAGGCAGAACGTCTCGATCATTCTGCGATAGACCTCGACGGCCCGCGTAATCTGGGCAATCTCGATCCACTCACCATCCGTGTGTGCCTGGAGGATGTTCCCCGGCCCCAGGACTACCAGCGGCGCGACGTTCTGAAGGTACAGCCCGTCTGTCCCGTATGGCACTGTCACAGCGCTCTCCACGCCGCTCGCCTCGATCGCGGCGCGCACGATTGGCGCGTCGGGCGGCGTGTAGAATGGCGGAAGATACGCCGTCGATGTGACCTCCAGCCCATAATAGCGCGCCCGCTCGCCGACCATTTCGGCGACTTCCTCGCTCCGCGCGTCGGGCATCGGACGGTAGCCCAAGGTGGCGGTCGTTCTCGCCGCCGTCACGTTCACCGCGCAGCCGCCGTCGTTAAGAACCAGGTTGAAGCCGTTCGTCGGCGGGTCAAACGATGGGTTCTGGAAAGACGTGTCCGCGCGAAACCGTGTCGCGAGCTGCGCCATGTCGGCGAGAAACGGCGCGATCAGGAAGTTGGCCGAGACTCCGCGGTCGGTGCTCGTGTGGGCCGCCTGCCCGATTGCCGTCACGTTCACCTTGGCAATGCCCTTGTGAGCATAGACGGGCACAAGCTCAGTTGGCTCGGCGATCACGCCGCACTCCGGCCTGTTGTCGGACAGCAGGCGCGAGTGGAAGGTGACACGGCTCGCCCCCTCGCCGCTGATTTCCTCGTCTGAGGTCACGACAATATAGACCGGGTGTTTCAAGTCAGAGCCCCGGTAAGCCGCAGCCGCTGCCACGGTCGCCGCGAACGGCCCCTTCATGTCACACGCGCCGAGGCCGATCATGCGCCCACCCTCAATCACTGGTTCAAACGGGTTGCGGGTCGTCCAGCCAGCCCCAGGAACAGTGTCAAAGTGCGATGCCATCATGAACCCGCCGGCGCCGTTCCCCTTGCGGCCAACAATGCTAACCTTCAGCGCGCCGTTCGCGTCCGTGTACTCCAGTCGTTCGGTCTCGAAGCCGTCCTCGCGCAACAGCGTCTCCACGTAGTCCGCAATCGCGGCATTGCTCTGGCTGCTCACGGACGGCATGCGAACAAGGGTCTTAGTTAGCTCAACGGGATCCATGGTTGTTCCTCTTGCGCGGTATGGTGACACGATTATACCAGCCGCCGGACAAATGGCGCAAAAGTGTGGGCGGCTTCAGCCGCATCCACAGTGGTTCTGTCGAATATGGTGGTTCTGTTGTATAATGATGGCAGATATCCGCCCAGAAGTGAGGGAGGAGCCTATGAGTTCCCCACGTGTCATTGCCGTCACCGGCACTTCCAGCTACCTCGGCCGTTCGCTCGCCGTGAGGCTGGTTCAGGAAGGCCACCGCGTCATCGCCATGGACCGGCAGCCTCCCAAATATCCAATTGCCGACGCCGAAGTCGTCGAGATTGATTTACAAAACCCCTTGATGCCCGATATTCTCCGTCACTACGGCGTCGAGCAGCTTGTCCACACAGACTTTCTATGGGAGCGGCGCGAGACGCGCGCCGGCCATGAGCGCAACGTGGTGGGCGCTAGAAACGTCATTAGTGCGGCCGTGGCCGCGCGGGTTCGGCAGATCGTGATTCCCAGCAGCAACATCGTCTACGGTGCCCGCGCAGACAACCCGGCGTTCCTCACTGAGACGGCGCGCCTGAGGCCCGGCAGAATGGGATCGGCACGCTATTTGGAAGAGATCGAGGACTATGTGCAGTCGCTCCGCGACGAGCCGAACGCCCCTGTCCTCACCGTTCTGCGCTTCGCCTACATCGTCGGCCCGAATGTCCGCTCGCCACTGAATGAGATGCTCAATTCACACGCCGTTGTGACATTGCTCGGGTTTGACCCGCAGTTCCAGGTCATCCACGAAGAGGACGCCGTCGGAGCGCTGCTCAAGGCTCTCGGAGACGGAACGCCGGAGACACTCTTCGATGGCGTGGTCAATGTCGCCGCCGACCCGCCCATCCCGCTCGCGCGCCTGCTTCATATGGCCGGCGTGCTGCCGGTTCCTCTGATACACCCACTCGCCTACGTCGGCGCCTATTTTGGTCCGGCGAAGGGTTTGATGGGTGAGGATCAGCCCCTGGACTGGGAATATCTGCGCTACCCGGTGGTCATGGACACAAAGCGAATGGAAACGCGCCTCGGCTTCGTCCCCGAGCGTGATAGCGAAACGATCCTTGCATCTCTCACCGAGGAGAGCGAGGACACGGCGCCGTCGAACGGGGCGCCGAGCGAAATACGGGAGCAGTCAAATGCCTAGCGAGAAGAAATCGCCTCTCGAGGAGGCGCCCACCGACGCCGAACCGCTGACTCTGAAAGACGCGGAGGCGTCCGGGCAAGGGGCGGCGCCACGCATCCGCCGGCGGCGCACCCGGGCGTCCGGCGAAAGTGAATCAGAGGTAGTGGATGACATTTCGTCCGAGGTCGCTGAAGATGCAGTCTCCGAGGTTGTCCCGGTGAGCGCAGAGGTGGAGGCCGCCGCCGAACTGGCCGAGGAAGCCGCCGCCATGGAGCTCGCTGCGGAGGAAGCGTCTGCGATTGCCGATGAGGCCGAGGTCACAGCCGAGGTAGCTGCCGAAGCCGCCGACCAGGCCACCGCGAATGCCGAAGCGTTGGAAGCCGAGCTTCTGCGCCAGCTCGAGGAAGTTGGGCGTCGCATCGACGAGCAGTCTGGAGACGGCAGTGCCGCGCCGGGCGTCGGACGCGGTCCGGCCCGCCGCGCCTGGGGACTGTTCTCCCCGCGCGCCAATCTAGGCCGTCTGCGCCGGGCCACCGACTCTGTGGCCGGCTCTGAGCTGACGGACGCCGACACCTGGAAGAGCGTCTGGTCCCTCCTGAATCAGACGGTCGATTACCAGCGCGATCTTGTGCAGCGCCGCCTCAAGGGCGACTACTCCACCGACGCGTACGGCTACGACTCTGACTTTGTGGAGATGGTGAAGCCGCTCTTCGATTTCCTCTACGGGAACTACTGGCGCGTGCAGGCTTTTGGCGTCAACAATCTACCGGAGGAGGGTGGCGCCCTCCTGATCGCGAACAGCAGCGGCCTGTTCCCCTGGGACAGCCTCATGGTGATGACGGCGGTACAGAGGGAACACGATGTACCACGCCTGGTGCGTGGTCTCTACGCGAGCTGGATGTCGCCGCTGCCTTTCGCCTCGGACTTCTTCAACAAGATGGGCATGGTGATGGGCGTGACGGACAACGCCCGGCGCCTGCTCACCGAGGGTGAGCCGGTGCTGGTCTTCCCCGAGGCCTCCAAGCCAACGGGCAAGCTGTTCAGGGACCGTTACCGTGTCGAGCCGTTCGGCAAGACCGCGCTCGTCAGCCTTGCCGTCAGAGCGAATGTGCCGATCATCCCGGTCGCCGTTGTCGGCGCCGAGGAAGCCTACCCGGTCGTGGCGCAGTCTACGAAGCTCGGCCGGCCGCTCGGGCTGCCCTACTTCCCGTTCACGCTGACATGGCCGTGGACCGGACTGTTCGGCCTGCTTCCACTCCCTAGCAAGTGGACGATCGAGTTCGGCGCGCCAATCACGCCGGACGAGTGGCCACCGGACGCCGCCTACGATTCGGATGCGATTGAAGAGCTTACCGAAGGCGTTCGCCGCCGGATCCAGGCGATGCTGTACGATCGACTCAAAGAACGCAAGTCAATCATACTGGGTTAGACCCGTCATCGGAGACTACATGCCCGTTTACAGCTCCACTCAGCAGCTTGAGGAAGTTATGGCCACGCTTTTCCAGCGGATGACCGACGCGGGTCTGATGGATTCCGGCGGCCACAAGATGCGCATCAAGATCAACCTGACGGATCCTTCGGCCGGCGCCGTCCTCGATCTGCGCAAGGAGCCGGCCCGCGCTCTTTTCGGAGCAGCGCCGGGGCCGTTTGACCTGCAGTTCACGATGCCGGCGGACACGATCCACCGCATCTGGCTGGGCCAGGCCGGTGTGCGCCAGTCCATGGCGGCCGGCGAGCTCAAGGTACACGGCAACCCGTTGAAGGCCCTATCGCTCCGCCCTATCTTCGAGAACGCCAAGCAGATCTACCCGCAGGTCATCAAAGAGTACGGCATCACCACGCCAACATCATAGATTAGCAAGGGCATTCAACAAGTGCGGGGCACATCATCTTGGTGTGCCCCGCGTTTTGTTGTCCTGTGCTTAGCCACCCGAACAGCTCGGCCAGTCCATGCCACCTACGGCGAACTCTTTCCCTAGATAGCGCAGCTGCTGCCCGTTCTTCGAATCGATCAGGTACATACCGAGGTCGCCCATGAACGCGATCCACTTTCCGTCCGGCGACCAGGCTGTGACCGGGCTATCGATCTCCAGATCGTTGGTCAGGCGGGTGATGTTGCTGCCATCGACGTTCACCGTCCACAGGTTGTACGGAACAGCATGGGCCTCGGCCACGGCCGGCCGGAGCCATGCCAAAGGATCAAAGCGCGAGGCTTGCGGGCGCTGCACCGGCGCACGGTCAGGCCCACCGACCGCGACGAAGTTGATGCGCTGGCTGTCGGGCGCGAAGCGCGGTGCGATGAGGGAGGTAAACTCCGGATCGCCCAGCAGCCGCTTCGCCCCACTCCCGTCCAGATTCGACACCCACAGGTCCTGGGTGAACGCCTGCGGGTCCGTCTTGAGATAAGCGATGTGCTTGCCATCGGGGGAGATCGTCGGCGTGGCGGCATCCTGCAGCACGACCTGGGTCTTCCCGGTGGCGACGTCGACACGTTCGATGGTCTCAGCGCCGTGGGCGTCGCGGCGAGTAAAGAACACGCTCTTGCCATCTGGCATCCACGTCGGCTCCCCTAGCCACGAACCGACCTGCCCATGTTCCACCAGAAGCCGCACATTCTTGCCGTCGGCGTCCATGACATACAGGTCCGTGCCGTTGTCATGCTTCTGGGCGGCTTTCTCCGTGTCATTCAGACTGTAGACTATGTGCTTGCCGTCCGGCGAGACCGCGGGTGACCCGGCGAAGGTCTTGGGCTGAAGCGGTGCGAGCGCCTGGCGGGTTCCTGTTGATGGCTCATACCAGAAGAAGCCCGCATCGTTGACGTAGGCAATCTTGCAGCGGGCGCTTGCCTCCGGGCCGCTGGCCTGCGGCGTCGGGTAGCTCACCCCCGCCACCGGTAATCCGTTCGCGCCCGGCTGAGCAAGGACCTGGCCCTGCGCGGGGGCCGGAGCCGCTCCACCCGGTTGCGCGGCCGGCGAGGTCGCCTGGCATCCGCCAAGCGCCACAATCAGCACACAGGCGCCAACAGCGATAAGCTTAGCAACTCGTTTCGACATTTTACTCTTCCAACCAGGCCGCTACTTCGGCGGCGCGAATGTACGAATGTAGTTGATCACGTCCCAGCGCTCGTCCACCGATAAGCCCTGGCTGAACGGCGGCATGCCTGTTCCCTGTACCCCGTTGGTGATCCAATCGAACAACTGGGCGTCGGTGTGGCCGGCGGCCATGTGGACGCGGAAATCCGCCGGCCGCGGGTTCAGGGACACCGACATCGGCCCATCGCCGCGGCCGCGCGCACCGTGGCACACGAGGCAGTCGCGCTCATATACTTCCCGACCTCTCGCAACTGACGCGTCGGTGGGCGGGATCGGATTCACCAGCGGCGCGCTGTCGAGGGAAGCCAGCGTCGGGCTGGAGCCGGCCTGGACGAAAAGAAAGACGGCCAGGGCGGTCAGCACTCCTCCAACCCCTGCGAAGGCGACTCCCTCGAAGGTGCGCCAGCCGAGACGGCGCACGGCGAAGACGATCAGCGCCACCCCCAACAAGACCAGCACGACGGCCGCGACGCTTAGCAGGTTGAGCGCGGGGAGAGCGAAGCCCGTCGGGGACACCGCCTGACCTTCTGCCTGGCCGCCCTGGGGCGTAACGTAGAAGCGATAGGCAGCGCGGCTATCATCCTGTCCAGGGCGACGAACCAGTAGCTCGACCTGCCAGCGCCCCTCGACGCCCAGGAACGGGCCCTGCGTCGTGTACCGCCCGCCGCCCTGGTTGGCCGCCGTCTGAGCATTCGTGCCGAGCGCGTCGTCCAGGTATGTGAACCGCAGGTCCACGCGGTCGGCGTCGACAATCGGCTGCCCCTGTGCGTCCGCCAGGGTGACCGCGAACGTGTTGAAGCCCGGCCGAGCGGGAGCGATGCTTAGAGCCGCCTGTAGGTTCTGGCCCTCTGCGGTCATTTCTAGTGGCCGCGCCTGTAAGATCTGATCATAGATCTGGCGCGCCGGGGAAAGCGCGGTGAGCATGCCGACGACCAGCAACACGGCCACCACCAACACGACCTCGGCGCTGACGGCACGGCGGAACGATCGAGCCGCTCGGCTCGCCCCATTCTCATCACTCGTCGTCGTCAGCGCTGTCAGCCGTGGACCGATGTAGCGCTGATTCAGGGCGCCGAGGACGATCAAGACAACGAAGAGCGACAACTTGACGAGCAAGCTCTGGCCATACAGCGTCTCGACCAAAGCCGGCAGGCTACCCACTTGCAGCCAGGTCAGATAAAGCCCGGTAACAAAGAGGACGCCGACGCTGACCAGAGCGAGCCGCGAGAACTGCGGGATAAGCCCGGCAATCAGGCGGTTGCGCTCGGCAGGCTCAAGGGGCCGCGTCACCGGCGGCATGAGCAGCGCCAGGGCAAACAACCCTCCAACCCAGACGGCCACGGCCATATAGTGCGCCCAGTCAACCAGCGGCGCGACGGCACCGGCTGCGACACTGTGGCTGTTGAGGCTGGAGGTGAGCATGACGCCCGCCGCCAGGGCGACGGCGCCCCATGCCAGGCGACCCCGCCTGGGCAGGAACGCGATGACGACGGCAAGACTAGCAATCAGGGCAACACGAGCCAGCCACAGCGTCCCGTACCGCGTGCTACCTAGCAACTGAGCCGCGACCGCCAGGGGCGAACCTGCGCCACCCCCAACGGCGTACACCTGGACGGCAAAAGAGAGAATAGCCCCGAGCAGCAGCAAGGCCCAGCTTACCCACAAGAGTCGCATCCTGCCACGCAGCGCGGCGGGGGCGAGGCGCTGGAAGAGCCGTTGTCGACGCGCCACGGGCATGAAGACGAGGAGATCGAAGAGCAGGCCGCCGAACACGCCGGCGGCGCCGAGATAGCCAAGCCAGCGCCCTGGCGCTTCGAGCGGAGCGACGCCAACACTATCCGCCGTCGGCGCTGACTGAGGCGTGGCCTGCACGCCAATCGACAGGTTGTAAACGCCGCCAGTGGGGTGGCCGTCGACGGCGGAGAGTGTGCGCCAGGCGACCGTGTAAACGCCCGGATCCAGGGGCGGCAGGGAGACGCCCAGCGAAGTGGGGTCATCTGGCGCGACGTGGCTGTCGCCTCGGTCGACCTGCTGCCTTGCCGCGTTCAGCACTCGCACGTCCGAGAAGCCCGGCTCCAACTTCTCCGAGAACCAGAGGCGCAGCGTCGCGGGCGATGTCGCGAGGACCGAGTCGACCGGCGGGTCGGCGCGCACCAGGTTGGCGTGCGCGTAGGCCACACGCGCCACGATGAGCAGCGCGAGAATGGCGCCGACCGCGGCCACCGGCCGCATCATCCCGAACCCTCTGCCAGTGGTTCGGGCGGCCCGGTATCGCGGAATCATTTCTGGCTCGTCACCGCTCGGTCGCCGCGACGCCGAGCGGACTCGGAGCGGCTCCTCAGCAGCGCCAGGAGGCCCATGAGCAGGCTGAGCAGCGCCACAACGAGGGCGACCACAGCCAGGGTCTGTGCCGTCGAGGCGTTGTTCACGGCTGCAACGACGGCCGCTGTATTCGCGGGTTGCGCGGCGCTGACATTCGCCGGCGCGGCCAGGGCCGGTTGGGAAGCGCTGGCGTTTGCCGCCGCAGGCGGGACCGACTGGGCAGCGCTGGCGTTTGCGGCAGGGGGCGGGACCGACTGGGCGGCGACGGCGTTTGCGGCAGGCGGCGCGGTTGGCTGGGCGGCGACGGCATTGACCGCTGCGGGTACAGCGGCCGCCGGCTGTGTGGCGCTGGAAGCATCGCCGGGGAACAGAATAGCCTGGGGTGATTGAACGCCATCAAACTTGCCGTCGGCCGAGTCGAACATCTCGTCGATGGGCGTGCCTTCGATGGCGCCGAAGAAATGGAACCGGTAGTCACCCTCTTTGGTCGGCACGACATCGGCGACATAGGCCCCCGGCTGGCGAAACACGGCGCGCAGCGGAAGCACGCGCTTCTGCGCGCCCTGAATGATTTCCAGCTTGAGGTCCTTCTCCGCACCCTCGACCGGAGTGTTGGTCTGGAGATTGGTTACGTTGAGACTGACAGCATTTCTCTGCCCGGCGTAGGCCGGCTCGCCATCCCACCCCACCACGAGCCTGTACTTCCCGCCGACGTCGCGCCGCTCGTGGGCTTGGGCCAGCCCCGCGAGTGTGACGGCCAGAGAAAGGGCCAACGCCATGCTAACGATAACTCGCGTCGACAAAGCCCGCATGACTTTCTCCATCCTGAGACACTAATTGCACGTCATCACGAAATAATACTCAAAACCGGTGGTTGTGATTAACAAAAGCAAACCGGAGCCACCCTATGCGGGCAGCCCCGGTGTAGAAGAACTCATATTCTCTACCCGTGCAGCACTTTGCGCACGTCGTTGGCGATATTCTCGGCCCCATACTCGGCGGGGAAGCCGTCCTGGATCATGCCCTTGGCGTCGATAATGAACGTCAGGCTCGTGTGCCCCACGAGATAGTCAGAGGGCAGCACTCCTCCGGCCACCGGTGTCGCGAAGACGTCCGAGCGAATCGTGTAGGCTTTCCAGACCGGCCGCAACGCCGTCGCCGGGCCAGTGACACCCATGAAGGTGGGGTCAAACGCAGCGAGAAACGTCTTCAACCGCTCCGGCGTGTCGCGCTGCGGGTCGACGGTGACGAAGACGACTTCCACGCGGCTGGCGTCCGCTCCGAGCATCTGGCGCGCCTTCGCCAGGTCGGCCAGCGTACCGGGGCAGACGTCGGGGCAATTGGTGTAGCCGAAGTTGAGAAGGACAACTTTGCCACGCTGATCGCTCAAGCGAAAGGGCTGCCCGTTCTGATCCGTCAGGGTGAAGTCAGGCGCAGTACGGTCGGAAGGCGTTGGAGGCACAGCGAGACTCGTGGACTGGCACGCGACCACCGCGACGCAAACGAGCGCTCCCAGCGCCGCGATCCCGGCCCACCGGCATACTCTTGTGAATATCACGATTGGTTCATCTCCCAGATCAAGCGCAGGCCAATCAGAGCAAGAGACGGGACGACGAAATCGATCGTGTTCGTGAGCGGGGCTATCAAGCCCACCATCCCGCCCGTCGCCACCACCGGCGCGTGCCGCTGGTCAACCGGCATGGACGACCGCAGGCGACTCAGCAGCCCCTCGATCATACCTACATAGCCGTAGATGGCGCCGGACTGAATCGACTGCTGCGTCGTTCGGCCGATGACAGAAGGCGGGACGTGCAGGTCTATGCGCGTCAGCCGCGCAGCCGAGCGGCTCAGCGCCTCCGCCGCGGTGCCGACGCCCGGCAAAATGGCGCCGCCGAGAAATGCCCGCTCCTCGGCGATCACGTTCAAGACCGTTGCGGTCCCGAAATCCAGGGTAATCACTGGAGCGCCATGAAGCGCCACAGCGGCGACGGCGTCGACGACGCGGTCCGCTCCCAGGCTTGTCGGCGTCTCATAGTGGATGTCCAGTCCGGTCCGCACGCCGTAACGCACGACAAGAGGCTCGACGTCCAAATACTTTCTGATTGCTTCGACCAGCGTCGCCGTGACCGGCGGCACAACCGAGGCGAGGACCGCCGCCTGCACGTGGTCGCGTGGCGGGTTGGATAACGCCCCCGCGAACGAGAGCGCGCCGGCCATGCGGAGCAGATAGCGCAGCGTCACGCCGTACTCATCGGCCGTCTGCGCATGGTCTGTCGCGACCCGAAAGTGCTCGATGAGATGCTCGCCGTCGAACAACCCGTAGTGGACGTTTGTGTTGCCGACGTTGACTGCCAGAAGCATCAGGGGATCTCGGACGGCACGAAGTCGTTGGTGAAGGCCGTGTTCGGGTCGACTGGTTTCTGAATCAACCCCGCGTCCTGCATAAAACGTGCCGAGGTCTCCCACGCTTTCGGGTCGCTCTGCCCCAGGTTGTTGCCGCGCCAGAACGCGGTTGTCGCGTCCAGGACGGCTTTCTGCGTGTCAGGCGCTTTCGCGGTCTCAGGCACGGCCTGCACAACGGCGCCAAAGGCGCCCTCGGTGTCATACACAGAGTCGCGTATGCCGCGCAGCGTCGCGCGCACCATGCGCTTGACCAGGTCCGGGTTTTCTTTGATCGTCTTCTCGTTCGTCACGAGGCCGTTAGCCACAAGGTTGATGTAGTCCGACACCTCGATGACGCTTGGCGTCTGCCCGGCCCGCCGCACTTGCAATGGCTCGTTAGTCGAGTAGCCTACGCCCGCGTCCACTTTCTTGGCAAGCACGCTCTCCGCCTGCGTGAAGCCTATGCTCTGGAGATTGACGTCCTTGGGGTCGATTCCGGCGGCGTAGAGCAAGCCGCGCAGGCCGATGTATGTCGCCCCGAACAGCCCTGGCAAGCCGACCGTCTTTCCCTTCAGGTCTTGAGGGGACTTGAGTGGCAGAAGGGAGAACACAGCCACCGGGTACTTTCGATACCAGTTCATGACATAGACGAGGGGCAAGCCCTGCGAGCGGCCGAGCAGTACCTGGTCGCCGCTGCCGATGGCAAACTGAGCCTTATCGGTCGCCAGGAGCTGCATCAGGTCGTTTTCCATGCCATAGTCAAACGAGAGGTCGATGCCCTCTTCGCGGTAGTAGCCCTTCTGCTGAGCGAGGTAGAACGGCGCGAACTGAACATTGGGGATGTACCCCATGTAGAGTGTTACTTTGGTCAAGGGAGCGCCGCCCGTCGCGGACGCGGGCGCGCCCGGTGCTTGTGGCTGCGCAGCAGGAGCCCCGGCCGCGCCACAGCCGGCCAGGAGAAGTGTCAGAATCAAGAGAGGTATCAAACGCCGACCAGGCATCGCAGAAAACTCCTTAAGCTCGCCAAGAATTCTTATGGGCGCGTGACGAGGCGCTCGACGAGCGTTACCAAGAGGTAGAGAGACATCGCCAGCGCGATGAGGGTAAACAGCGCAACGAACATGAGAGACGTGTCAAACATGCCTCGCGCCAGGTTGACGAGAGCCCCCAGCCCTGTATCCGCGCCGACAAACTCGCCGACGACGGCGCCGATCACGCACAGGGTCACACCCATCCGAATGCCGCCAAACATGATAGGCAGCGACGCGGGCAGCTCCAGCTTCGTGAAGGTGTGCCAAGGCGAGGCATTGAGCGAGTGCATCAGCTCGCGGCTCTGCGGATCCACACTGCGCAGCGCGACAACCGTGTTCACGAGGATTGGGAAGAACACGACGAGGGCGCACACGAGCACCTTGCTCGCGAGGCCATGCCCAAACCAGAGAATGAGCAGCGGCGCCAGCGCCACGATCGGCACAGCCTGAGACGCCACGACGTATGGCGAGATAATGCGCTCGACGAGGGGCTGCTTGGCAATCCCGTAGCCGAGAACGACCGCAACAATGAAGCCCACGGTGAAGCCAAGCAGCGCCTCAACGAAGGTCACGCCTAAGTGACGGAACAGCGTGCCGTCGGCTGCGGCCTGGACGAAGCGCGCGGCGACGTCCGCCGGTCCTGGTAGAATAAACGGCGGGTAAAGACGAGACAGCGCCGCCCACAGTATGAGAAGAAGGCCAAGACCGATGGGTAGCGACAGCCAGCCGAGCCAGTGGGGTGAGCGAGCGCCGCTCGCGCCGCTGCGTGCGCCGGCCTCGGCCGAATTCCCCAAAGGAACCGATTGAGTCTTCAACACGGACCACTCTCCCTGCTTATCGCGCATAGACAAGCAAAAACCCCATGGCATCATTCCACGGGGCAGGAAGGGCAAACCGAACGCGGGTACTCACACCGCGGCGGTGCACCGGGAACAGGCTCGTGTCGAACAAAAAGTCCCCAAAACTCGGTGAGGACTTCGGGGACCGACACAGACATCCGCTGGAAGCGCGGCATACGTCACGCTCCGTTGGTAGAGCCTGTCAACCTTCTCTCATCCGGACTTTACCGTCGGCTCTGGAATTTGACCAGATCCTGCCATTGCGGCTCGCGGGCTTGGCGCTCTGCGCCCCACCGCCGATCGGGAATTGGCTCTGGCGAGCCTCACCCTGCCCCGAAGGTTATAGTATTATTTTCGGTACTAACTACCATCCAAAGTATAGATGAGTTGGAAGCGCCTGTCAATGGCAATCCAGGCAAGAAAATAACGCGATGCGTAGAGATTCCGCCACTGGCGGCACAGAGGTTGCGTGTGGGACCCCAGACACGATGCGAACGGCGCAGCCTGGCCTACAAACACGAAAATTTGGCCCTGAAAGCAAGGTGTGCTAAGCTAAGTATTGTTAAGGGGAGCCTCGCCGCCAGGAACGGCGGGGGTCTCAGTACGGAGAGTCAACAAACGTGAATTCTTTGGTCGTAATCCCAACGTACAACGAGCGAGAGAACATTCTGCGCCTCGTCCCTGTCATTCTCGGCCTCCCCCAGGATCTTGATATCCTCATCATCGATGATGCATCCCCAGACGGCACAGGGGACGCAATCGACGAGCTTGCGCGGCAGAACCCTGGCCGCGTCCGCGCCATGCATCGCGCAGGCAAGCAAGGCCTGGGCAGCGCTTATGTCGAGGGCTTCAAATATGCCCTCAGCCAGAACTACGATCTCATATTCCAGATGGACGCCGACTTCCAGCACGACCCGCTGGATCTGCCGCGATTTGCCGCGGCCGCCCAGGAGGCCGACGTGGTGATCGGCTCGCGTTACGTCGAAGGCGGCGCGACGACCGATTGGTCGCTGTTTCGGCGCATGATCAGCCAGGGCGGCGCCACATATACGCGCGCCCTGCTGGGCTTGCCGTACCACGACGTCACCACCGGCTACCGCTGCTTCCGTCGCCACGTCTTGCAGAGTCTGAACCTGGACGAGATCACGACGACGGGGTTCGGTTTTCAGGTCGAGATGCTCTATCGCTGCTACCAGATGGGCGCGCGTGTCGTCGAGCTGCCCATCGTCTTCCACGCGCGGAGAATCGGCGAGTCCAAGATGAACTCCAGCATTTTCGTAGAGGCGATGGCGCTCGTTTGGCGGCTCCGGCGTGACGGCACCCACCACCACCCGCCGTCCGTTAGCACGATCGGCCAGTAGCCTAGACAAACGTGGCGGAGTGAAAACGTGGCGACGCGAGATCAGCCAGCCACGCCTTCACTCCGACCTTGTTTTCCCTCCACGAGCAGAAGCCCCCACAGAACCAGCAGCAGCGCATTTCGTGTCACTTGAACGGCGATAGCTTCGGCGTGCAGAGCAGTCAAGTCGTTCCAGCCGTGTGGGTACAGGTACTGGGTCAGCACGATGGCCCCAAGGTACACGGTCCACACTGCATAGCGCCTCGCCACGACTAGCGGGATAAGCGGGTAGAGCCACACCAGGTACTGCGCGGACAGCACCTTGTTGAAGAGCATAAACGCCAGAATGGCCGCCGCCGCAAACTGCAGACGACGCTCGCCCACTGCCGACCCGCGCCAATAGCGCCAGAAGACGAGGGCAAGCGCTGCGACGATGAGGGGCAGGGCCAGGAGTGCGGCCCAGGCGCTCCAGTCAGAGGTGACCTCCTGCGACCCGAAGGCGAAAACGCTCGTGACCTTGTAGCCCGCCAGATGCCCGAGCAACAGCGGCGATGCGGTGAGGCTCTCGATCTGGACACCACGCGCGCCGTGGTAACGCGTCAGCTGCGCCAGGCCTTCGGGCGCTGCGAGAAAGAACGGCAGGCCGGGAATGACAGCCGCCACCACGAATGCCAGTATACCCAGCCCAAGTGCGCGCCACTTTCGCTCGCGCACGTAATCGAGCGCGAAGATAGGCACAACGACGATCGGAAACAGCTTTATGCCTGTTCCTAGCCCGAGCATGGCCCAGGCCCAGCCCAGGCGACCAACTTCCCACAAGAGCAGCCCGAGCAGCACAAGCGCGGCCGGCGCCAGGTCGAAGCGCTCCAGCACGACCATCGTGCCCAGACCAGCCAGGAAAACGGCCTGCGCGGCCAGCGGAGGCACGGCGGCGCGCCTCATTCTCCGCAGCCAGAGCCAGGTCAGAACCACGGTGAGCATGTCCACAACGGCCATCTGGACGGCAAACGCTGCACGGAACGCCTCGACTGTCTGTGCGAACAGGCCAGGCAAGCCATAGAAGAAAGCCGCCAACGGTGGATACTCGAATGCAAAGTCCCGATAGAGGAGGCCGGTGTGGATAATGCGGGTTGCTCTATCAAAGTCGGCCGGCAGGGTCGACAGGTCCGCGCGGTATATGGGGGAGAAATAGAGGGTAAGGACGACGGCTACGTGCGCGGCCAGCGCCAGCCCAAGAACAGGCAGTGTGGCGCTGGCGTTCCAGAAGCGGCGTAGCTGAACGATGCCGGGAGAAACGTCAAGAGTCGGCGACTTTTCGCGCGCCACTTCCTAGGCGACCCAGTACCATAGCGCGTACATGACACTCAACACCGCCAGCAACCCGATGCTCACGACGACCACGACCTGGTCGAGCCACTTGTGGCGGCCATAGAACCCCATCGTCATGAATAGGGGGAAAGCGCCCATCGTATGCCGAACGAGGGAGGTCAGCGTGCCCGTCGAGATCGAGGCGAACAGCACGAGGGCGGCGAAGATCGTGTAGCGCAGCGGCAGCTTCCGCACTCCCAGCACCAGCAGCACAAGCGCTACAGTCGTCACGGCCAGGTCGAGCAGCGAACCGCGAAAGCCATGCGCGACAACCGGCTCGCGCAGGTAGTTGAGGAATGCGTCCCAGGGGTATGCCACCTCCCGCTTCCAGGCCTCCTGGACGTGGATAAAGGCCAGCGGGTCGCCGAAGCGATAGAACAGGTAGATCGGGAACATGAGCGCGCCAATCAGCGGCAGCAGGCCGCTCGTAATGGAGCCGTCGATGCGCCGCTTCTCGCGCCAGTGATTGATTGCCTCGGCCAGGAAAGGAATGAACGCGAAAGCGCCCACCAATCGGCTCAACGCGGCCAGGAAGCCGGCATACGCGCCAGCCGCCCAGTAGCGCCGCCGCGCAAGGTAGAAGCTCAGGATGATGAGCGCCAGAAAGACGGGCTCGGCATAGGGTGCGGAAAGAAATATGCTGCCGGGGAAGATCGCCAGGTACCACACCGACCGCGCCGCCGTTCCCTCGTCAATTTCTAGCGCCGTCAGGCGGTAAAGGAAGGTCAGCGCGAACAGGAACGCGACATTGGAGATAATCAGTCCGGCGATGGTGTAGTCCGCGATGTTGGCCTCGCGGCCGAGAGTCAGCAGAGCCGTCAATCCCCGCAAGAGCGCCGGGTAGAGCGGGTAGAAAGCGATTGTCGATTCCTGACCTGGAATGAAGTAATAGCCAAGGGTCGCCACCTTGATGTACCACATCGCGTCCCAGCGCGACCACATATCAAGCCACGGATAGGGCGACACATGATACACGATACCGAGGTTGTTCTCGGGCATGATGTACATCGCCAGAACGCCCGCCACAAGGATGACCAGGCGGCTCACGGCAAATGGAACGAGGACAGTTGTGAGCCAGGTGCGCGAAATGGCGAATCGGCGGCCGGCTACCGCCGGCGCTACCATGTCGCGTCCTAGCTGTTCGGGGACCTGGGCCATGCTAACTCCTCAACACTAACTGCCGTTGATCATAAGACTGATAGACAGATAGCACAAATGCAAATGCCTGCGGGGACGGAGTCACCCGCAGGCAACGACAGTATTGCCACGCGAGATGCGTCGATATCTGGCTAGATGCCGAGGTACTTCTCCCAGATATCGTGCCTCCCGCGCTCACCCAGCAAGACGTATGCCAGATAACGCGGGCGGCTCGGAATAGACAAAAGCGCCATGTTCGCCATCTCCGGCGTGCGGTTCCCCTTGCGGCGGTTGCACGGCGCGCATGCCGCCACGACGTTGTCCCAGGTCGTGCCGCCGCCCTTGCTCCGCGGGAGGACGTGGTCGATGGTCAGCTGCGCCTTGCCAGGCTGGATACCGCAGTACTGGCACGTGTAGTTGTCGCGAGCCAGGACCGTCCGCCGTGACACGGGAAGCGGCAAGCGCGGGGGCACCGGCACATAGGTGACCAGCCGAATCACCGACGGGACTGGCATGTGCAGGTGTTCAGCACGCAGGCGCGCCTCCGTGGCCTCGACCACTTCCGCCTTCTCCTTGAGGAGCAGCAGAATGGCGCGGCGTAGGGGAATGACATTTAGCGGCTCATACGTCGCATTCAGCACAAGTACATTGATCATGATTGCACTGCTCTAACTAGAGCGCCCGCGTCCCCCCGTGGTCCACACCCTATCTCATAATAAGGTCGCCTTGTTTCCTGGCCGGGGATCGTAGCGGAGCGCGAACTGTTCCAGGAAATCTCGCTCCACGAACCATTTGTTGCCAATCTTGAGCGCAGGCAGCTTTCCCTGTCGTATCAATCTCTTGACCGACTCTGGGTGAATGTGCAACCGCGCCCCTGCGCCTTCGACATCAATATATGAGTCAAACGGGTTCACTCTCGGGACCCTCACAAATGTTTGCTATCGCAACAATTATAGAGTAACTTTTCGGCGCGTGTCAAGATATTTGACGGCTGTTGTTCAGCCAATCAAGCTATTGATGTACCACTACATCAATAGAACGTCTGATTGCCCGCTAGAGTTCCGCGCCACGTGATGGAATTTCGCACTACGTGGGTTTCCGGCCGATAACGGCCCAGACGCGATGGTGTACTTGCAGGATTGGCGCTGGGAAGCGCTCGGCCAGAAGCGCCGCCAGGTCGCTGTCGAAGGCGGCGACCTGCTCCGCAGTGAGGCTTGCGCCGACACCCGCGCTCGCGCGTATACGCCCTCGCCAATCGGCGTGAGTATACGGCGCGAAGACGTCGTAGGAGAACGTTGCGAGGTCCTCGAACCCGGCTTCCGCCAGCTCGCGCAGCCAGCGTGGATGTAGCCCCGTTCCGCCCCCATAGCGCCACGCGGGGTTGTGAGCCTCGATGAGATGCTCTGTCGCCTCGACGACGTTGCCGCGAAGCGGGATCCAGTCGAAGTGCGCCACACCGACCGCGCCGCCTGGCCGCAACACGCGTCTGACCTCTTCCGCGGCCCGCGGCCCATTGAACCAGTGCCAGCACTGTCCGGCCACGACCACGTCGGCGCTCTCATCCGCCAGGCCCGTCGCCTCGGCCACGCCCTGGCTATAGTCGACCACCAACCCTTCCTGTTCGCTTAGCCGACGCGCCTGCGCCAGCATGCTCTCCGAAGGATCGATGCCGACGACCTGGCAGCCGCGCCGGGCGAAGCCGCGCGCAAGCGTTCCAGTGCCCGTGCCCAGGTCTACGACCCTCTGGCCGGGAACACCAATCCCCCGCGAAGCCACGGCGTCGAAGAAGCTGTCCGGGAAACCGGCGCGGTGCCGGGCGTAGTCGTCCGCCGTAAGCCCGAAGTCGATGCTCACTCAGGCATCCTCCAGGAACGCCTCGGCCAGTGGGTCGTTAGGCAGGTGACGGGCATCGTTCCAGATCAGCAGATCCCAGTCGCCGTCGGGTTCACGCGCAACGACCGTCACGGCGGTGTTCGAGGCGACATGAAAATATGGCAGCCGCGCCATTTCGATGCCCAGCACTCCGGCAACAAATAGCTTTATGGCCGCGCCGTGCGAGACAACCCCCAGCGTTGCGCCGCTATGCGCCCGTACCAGGCGGTCGAGCGTCGTCATCATTCGCGTCTGGAGGTCGACGTAGTTCTCGCCGCCGCCCCGACGCAGGTCCTCACCACGCCGCCACGCCGTCCACTCGTCCGGGAACTGCTGCGCCACCTCATCGTAGCTAAGGCCCTGCCACGCGCCGAGGAACACTTCGCGCAAGCCAGGCTCCGGTATCGGACAGACATCAAGACGCGTCCCGACGAATTCCGCCGTCTCCCACGCCCGCTGGAGATCGGAGCTATACAGCGCATCGAGCTTCATGTTGGCAGTGGCGAGGCGGTCGGCGAGGAGTTGCGCCTGGGCCTTGCCCCGGGCATTGAGCCCAAGGCCGGTCTGCCCCTGGAACACGCGGCCGCGATTCGCGTCGGTCTCGCCGTGCCGGATGAGGAGAATTTTGGTTGTTGGCATAGGGAATTTGCTCGAAGGAGGTGATTGATTAGAGATATTCCAGACACGTTTGATACATGACATCGGTAGGCGGCTCGACCCCGGTCCACATCTTGAACGCGATCGCGCCCTGGTACACCAGCATGCCAAGGCCGTCGACCGCCCTCGCGCCAGCCGCCTTTGCCCCCTTCAGGAAGCGCGTCGCCAGCGGATTGTAGACAAGGTCATAGGCCGTCGCGCCGGACGGCATGCGAACATCCGACGGCCATGGGGTCTGCTCGATGCGTGGCGCCATGCCCAGGGATGTCGTATTGACGATGAGCGCGGGACGGTTCTCAGCCTCCCGTCGCAGCGCGTCCATCGGATACGCCTCCAGGTTGACGCGCGGAAACGACGGCCGGAGATCGCGCACCAGGCTATCGGCGCGCTCGTCGTGGCGGTTATACACGGCGACATCTGCGCCCACCGAGGCCAGGGCGTACACGACCGAGCGCGCCGCCCCCCCGGCGCCGAGCACGACCGCGCGCTGACCGGCCGGATAGCAGCCCACGTCGCGCAACGCCCAGAGAAACCCCGTCCAGTCGGTATTATCGCCCACGATGCGGTCCCCAATCACCAGGGTGTTGACCGCCCCGATGACCGTCGCGGCAGGCGTCACTTCGTCCACGAGATCCATCACCGCTTGTTTGTGAGGGATGGTGATGTTGGCGCCGACGAATCCGAGCGCGCGCAGACCGGCAATCCCGGCGCGCAGATTCTCGGGCGGCACGGCGAATGGGACGTAGACCCAGTCCAGCCCCAGCGCCTCAAACGCCGCATTGTGCATAGCCGGCGATAGGCTGTGGGCAATCGGCCAACCCAGCACACCCGCGACGCGCGTTCGGCCCGTGATGCTCATTGGTTCATCACTCCAGCACCTCGATGTCCGCGCCCAAGGCGCGCATAACAGTCACGAAATTCGGGAACGAGTCGGCGATGCATTCCGTATCAGCCACAATCGTTTCGCCGCTTGCCGCCAGCCCGGCCACGGTTAGCGCCATAGCCAGCCGGTGATCGCCGTGGCTGTCCACCTCTGCCCCGTGTAAGGGTGTCGGACCGTGGACAATGAAACCGTCTGGCGTCTCGTCGACGGATGCGCCGAGCTTGCGCAGCTCGGCAACCGTCGTAGCGATACGGTCCGTCTCCTTCACCCGCAGCTCCGCCGCGTCCCGCACGACCGTGTCGCTGCGGGCCTGCGTAGCCGCGACAGCCAGGATTGGCAGCTCATCGATGAGGCGGGGAATAAGGCTGCCCCCCACCTCGGCGCCCGTGAGCGGCGCGGCGCAGAGGACGATATCGGCGACAGGCTCGCCGGCCTGATCGGACTCGCGCAGGTCGAGAGCCAGACCCATCGCATCGAACACGTCGAGCAGGCCGGTTCGCGTGGGATTGATGCCGATGTTGTCGAGACAGATGTCGGACTCGGGAATGATGGCAGCGGCGACAAGCGGGAAGGCCGCCGAGGAGATGTCGCCCGGTACGTTGAGGGTCAGCGAGCGCAGCGGCCCGTCGAGTGGCGTGATGTGCACGGCCTTTCCATCGCGCTCGACGGCCGCGCCCATTGCCCCCAGCATGCGCTCGGTGTGGTCGCGAGTCGCTTCTGGCTCGCGCACTGTCGTTACCCCATCGGCGAACAGGCCGGCCAGCAAGATGGCCGATTTCACCTGGGCGCTCGCGACGGGCAACGTGTAGTCGATACCACGCAGGCCACCGCCGCGAATGGCGAGCGGCAGCAGAGTATCACCGCCGCGGCCCAGAATGGTCGCCCCCATCTGCCGCAGGGGGTCTACGACCCGACGCATGGGGCGGCGCGTGAGCTGCGGCGCGCCCGACATGATGGAGAAAAACGGCTGGCCTGCGAGCAGGCCGGCAAGCAGCCGCGCCGTTGTCCCCGACGTTCCGCAATCCAGGATCGTGGATGCCTCGCGCCAGCCCTTCGCGCCGACGCCGCGAATCGTCAACTCCGTCGGTGAATGCACGTCGACGTCGGCGCCGAGCGCACGAACGATGGTGACGCTGGTCAGGCAGTCTGTCGCCGGTAGGAAGTTGCAGACGCGGGTTTCACCGTCGGCGAGCGAGCCGAGTAGAACAGCGCGGTGTGAAATTGACTTATCGCCGTCTACGGCGGCGGAGCCGCGCAGAGGGCGTTGTTGGCGAACGCGCAAGCGCTGCATTGATTCTCCTCACCCTGCCTCAACGGGCCGCGCCGTGTCATGCTGAACGAAGTGAAGCATCCCCCGGCATCGCCGAGGCCCTTCGCGCTGCTCAGGGCGACAGCGTGACCGCTCTAAGGAAACTCTAAGAATCGCTTCCGACTCTGTCAAGAACGGAAATGCCCTAACGATACAAGATGATGCCAGCGATGGCCGCCATGCCGAGCAGGACGACGACGGGAATGCGCTGGGTCAGGGCAAGCACGAATACAATGAGGGCAATCCCGACCGCGCGAAGGTCTGGGATAGGCCCCGGCATGAGGCGCGACAGCACTATCAGGAAGACGCCGATCACGGCCAGGCTCAGTCCGCGAATCATCCCCCGCGTAAACGGGTGTCCGCCGACACGCTGGTGCGCGATGCTGATGGCCAGGATGAGCAGCGGCGGCAGCGTAATCGCGATGGCGGCCAGAACCGAGCCAACCACACCGTAGACCAGGTAGCCAAGGCTGATAACCCACAACCCCGTCGGCCCCGGCGTGAGCTGGCCGATGGCCAGCGCCTCCGCGAACATCTGGTCAGTCGCCCAGCCGCGGATGAGCAGGTCCTGGTAGAGCAAAGGCAGATTGCCGGTGCCGCCCGTCGAAAAGAGCGAAGCCTTGAGGAACAGCCAGAAGAGGATCAGCGGGTCGACGTTGGTCATGCCTCAGGCGCCTCGGCGAACCGCAATGCTCGTCCCCACTGGAACACCCCGCCGAGAACACCCCCCACGAGCAGCGTCAGCAACACCGGCCAATGCAGCCACCATGTCGCCGCCATCGCGCCGACGACAAGGGCCAGGCACACCGCCACGCTGACGCGGCCCTCGCGGCGGCTGACGCTCAGCGTCGGCATGAGCAAGCGATACGAGAGAAAGAGGCCGAGGCCAACGGTGGCAGGGATGACGCCTTGCAGCGCAGCCTCGACGATGGGCAGCGTGCTAATGCTCGCATACGTCGCGGTCACAAGAATGGTTATTCCGATACTAGGCAGGAGAAGCCCACCTAGCGCCGCGATGATACCGGCCGCCCCCGCGACCTCCCAGCCTATCAGCGTCGTGATCGCCAGGAGGTTGATGCCCGGCGCGAGCTGCACCATCGCCCAGTTGTGGGAGAATTCCTCGGCGGATACCCAGCGCTGCTGATCCACCACGGCACGCTGGATGAGATAGAGGGTGGCTGTGCCACCCCCAAATGATTGCAGCCCCAGCCCTAGCCAGACCCGAAAGAACGCCGTCCACGAAGGCCGCTCGGTCATCCGCCTTCCCCCTTGACGTCAGTGTTGGCCGCCTCGGACGCAGCCAGCTTGTGGGACGCTTTCCACTCCCCCCACCACAGCCGTTTCTCTCTCGCCTGCTCCAGCCGCGGACGGAGGTCGGTTTGCTCGGCGTCGTCGCCGGCTTCGAGCGCCACGATGAGCTGCCCCAGTCGGCGGTGGAAGCGGCCGGCCATCGCGGCGACGTAGCGACGGTTCGTCGCCAGGATATCGAGCATCATCGCCATGTCGCTGGCGGCCACGCGGCTGGTGTCGCGGAAGCCGCTGGCGGCCAGCGCCCACACCAGGTCATCCTGTTCCCCCACCTCGTCCACCACACCGGTCAGCGCCACAGCCAGCAAGTATGGCAGGTGGCTGATGGCGGCGACGAGGCGATCGTGGCGGTCCGGCTCGATCATGATGGGGCGAGCGCCGACCGCCTGCACCAGGGCGCGCATGCCGGCGGTCGCCGCGGGATCGGTACGCTCCAGCGGCGTGAGAGGCCAGGTAGCGCCCTCGTACAGCGTCGCCTCCGCCACCTCCAGCCCGGCGACTTCCTTGCCACACATGGGATGGCCGCCGACGGGCTGGATGCTCCACGACACCTGCGCCATGGCGCGCATGATGGCCGCCTTGGTGCTGCCCATGTCGGTGAGAACGGCGCCCGGCTGCATGTGGGCGGCGACTTCGGGAATCTGCCGAATCAGCGTGCGCACCGGCGTCGATAGCACGACCAGGTCCGCCTGCCGCACGCCTTCGGCCAGGTCGGTTGTCGCTTCATCGGCGGCGCCCATCTGGAGCGCGAGGTCCACGACACTGGGGCGGCGCGCTATTCCGACGACGGTGATCCCCGGCCGGCGCGCCTTCAGCGCCAGGCCGAGGGAGCCGCCCATCAGCCCCATGCCTACGATGGCGATACGGGTAAAGGGGATGTCGTCGGGCGCTCGTGTCGCCTCATGCCCTGTCGAAGTCTCTGGCGACGGCGCGGCCATACTACACCGCCCGTCCCACGGCCGGCGCCAGCACCTGGAGGTCCTTCATGAGCTGGGCGAAGGTCTCGGGCCGGAGCTGCTGCGCCGCGTCGCTAAGGGCTTCACTCGGGTTCGGGTGGACCTCGATGAGCAGCCCGTCGGCGCCTGCCGCGACCGCCGCCTTACTCATCGCCGGCACCAGGTCCCACTTGCCCGTCGCCTGACTCGGATCGACGACTACGGGCAGGTGGCTGAGCTGCTTGAGCAGAGGGACGGCGTTGAGGTCGAGCGTGAAGCGCGTCGCCGGCTCGAAGGTGCGGATGCCGCGCTCGCACAGCATGACGCGCGGGTTCCCCGCCGCAAGTATGTACTCGGCTGCCATCAGCAGCTCCTCGATCGTGTTGCTCATGCCGCGCTTGAGCAGCACCGGCCGACCGGAGCCACCGACAGCGGTCAGCAACGCGAAGTTCTGCATGTTGCGCGTGCCGATCTGAAGAATGTCGGCGTACTGGGCGACGAGCGGGGCGTCTCGGGTGGAGAGCACCTCGGTGATCACGGGCAGCCCCGTCGCCTGGCTGGCTTCCTTGAGAAGCTGTAGTCCATATTCACCGAGACCCTGGAAGGAATACGGCGAGGTGCGCGGCTTGAAGGCGCCACCGCGCAGCACGGTCGCGCCGGCCTCTTTCACGGCGTGGGCCGCTTCCATAATCTGATCGCGGCTCTCGACCGAGCATGGCCCGGCCATGATGACAAGCGTGTTGCCGCCGATGGAATGCCCATTGAGCTCGATGACGCTATCTTCGGGGTGAAACTCGCGGCCGGCGAGCTTGAAGGGGCGCAGAATGCGGTCGACGCGTTCCACACCCGGCATTCGCTCGTAGGCGTCGGGCCGCTTCGCTCGGTCGTCGCCGATGACGCCGATGACGGTTCGCTCCACGCCGTAGATGGGATGGGCGCGGAAGCCTTCTGTCTCGATCTTGTGTAGAACGTCCGCAATTTCTTGTTGACTGGCGCCCATGCGCATGATGATGATCACGACGGTCTCCTATCAGTCTGTGGTTTCTCCCCTCGACAACAGTGAGAGGATCAGGGTGTGACGGCCAGCGCCGTCTCAGGAATGCTCAGGCTGCGATCGACTGCCTCCGCCACGCGCGCTGCCCGCCGCATCATGCGGACGAACTGGTCGGGCGTCAGCGACTGAGCGCCGTCCGACAGGGCGCGATCTGGGTGAGCGTGGACCTCGACGATGAGGCCGTCCGCGCCGGCCGCGATACCGGCCAATGACGCCGCCTCGACAAGCTCGCGCCGGCCGGTGGCGTGGCTCGGGTCCACGATCACAGGGAGGTGGGTAAGGGTCTTCAGCGCCGGGACGGCGTTGATGTCCAGCGTGTTGCGGGTGTAGGTCTCGAAGGTGCGAATGCCGCGCTCGCACAGCATCACGCGGTAGTTGCCGTGAGACAGGATGTACTCCGCCGCCATCAGCAGCTCCTCGATGGTCGAGGACATGCCGCGCTTCAGCAGAACGGGGCGATGCGCCTCGCCGACGGCGTGGAGGAGCGCGTAGTTTTGCATGTTGCGCGTTCCAATCTGGAGGATGTCGGCGTACTGCGAAACCAGCGAGACCTCGGCCGGCGCCATGACCTCCGTGACGACGAGCAGGCCGGTCGCATCGGCGGCCTCGCGCAGGAGCTTCAGCCCCGGCTCGCCCATGCCCTGGAAAGCGTAGGGCGACGTCCGCGGCTTGAAAGCGCCTCCCCGCAGAATCGTCGCCCCAGCATCACGAACCGCCTGGGCCGCCTCCATTATCTGTTCCTTACTCTCGACGGAGCACGGCCCGGCCATGATCACAATCTCTTCGCCGCCTATCCTAAGCCCGTTTAGCGTGATAACCGTGTTATCCGGGTGGAACTCGCGGCTTGCCAGCTTGTACGGCTTCAGAATGCGCACGACATTCTCAACGCCCGGCAGCATCTCCCACGCCACCGGGTCGAGAGGCCGCTCGTCGCCGATGACGCCGATAATGGTGCGCTCGACGCCCTGGGACAAGTGGGCCCGATAGCCCAGCTCCTCGATGCGCGAGACAATCGCGCCGACCTCGCCCTGACTCGCACCCTGCCGCATGACGATAACCATGATACCCTCCTTAAGTGTGTATGACCCGAACCCGGTTGCGCCTGGATACAGTCTGAAGCTCGTCAGCCGTGGCGAGCGGCACGGTCAGGGCGGAGGCGCTCCGCCTCGCGCAGGTAGACGTGCACAATCTCCTGCGGCGTTCGCGTGGTATTCCAATGGATCAAGATTCGTATACATCGCGGCAGCGCCCCCGGCACATCCAGCTCGACCGTGTCCAGCAGGGCCACGTCGGTCCAGCCAAGCTGGCGAGCCGCAACGGCGGGGAATTCCGCCGTCAAGTCGGGCGTGACCGAGAAAATGACGCTGGCAATATCGTCGGGCCGGAGATCGTTGGCAAGCGTCAGGCGGAACAACAGCTCCCGCGTCGCGTCCAGAATGGCCTCGCGCGTGTTCTCCTCCGCCACTGTCGCGCCACGCACGCCACGGCACATCAGCACCTCGTCCTCCTTGCGGCCCGCCCCAGCGCAGCCTGCTCTATAAATGTCGTGAGTCGATGTCGGTAGGCAACAAAAAAGCGTGGGGCTTGTCGCGCCCACGCTTCCACAACTCTTGTATCGTCTTTGACCTAGCGTCTCATTCCGGCGTGGGGCATGCCAATTAGCGGCTTGTAAAAGTAAAAGCCGCTAAAGTAGTAGCCGCCGTACCAGCGCTGAGTCATCATGGCATAATCCCTATGCTCAACAGCTTACCACAGCCGCTGCCGTCTGTCAAGCATCCACGAGCCCGAATTTCCGCGCCAGTGCGAAAGCCAGGCTTTCACGGAGAGCCGAGTCGGACGGCACGCAATCTGGACCGGACTAAGACTTGCACAGGACGCACGATTCCTTGACACGGTTTCAGCGTTTATGTTATAGTTTCGACCTAGGTCACGGACTCTTTGAGGATACACGCGTTGACTCCCAATTCGCTCATTCTATGGACTGCGGTTGTCATCTACGCAGTGGCGCAGGCGCTGATCATCGTGCAGGCGTTCCGCTTTCGCGGCGCCGACGAAGCGCACGAAACGCGGTGGCATGGCAGCGTGCGCGTCGATCTCCTGTGGACGCTCATCCCGGCGATCCTGTTGCTTGCTGTTGTTATCTACACGGTGCGAACCCTTGGCTTCGGCCTCTTCGGAGCCTCTTAGAATAGAGTAGCCAGACTCGCGCGGACTTGAAAGGGAGCCATGGCTCGTTTGACCCGACTCGCTACGTTCGTCATCCCGCTCTTCTACGCCCTCATCCTTCTCGTCGCGGTAATGAATATCGCCGCTGACGGGCTTGGCTGCGCCCACTGGCCGCTTTGCTCAAACACCCTGGCGGCTTCCGGCGTTAGCGCCCTAGTCGACATGGGCCACGTGGCGGTCAACGCCCTGGCGACGCTGCTCATTGCAGCGACCTCCATCATCCTTATCTGGCGCTTCCCAAGCCGCCCGTGGGTCACCTGGCCCGCGGCCATCGCCGGCGCGCTCCTGCTGCTCGAAATCATCCTGAGCGCCGCGCCCATCCCGGCCGCGCAGCCCGTGCCGATGAGCGCGCAGTTCGCCATCGCCATGCTCATCATTGGAAGCATTCTGGTCGCAGTGACGACGGTGACGGTTGGCCCACCGCTTCCGCGACGCGGCCCGCTGGCGCCGGCCCGCCGCGACGCCTACCCCCGCCTCGTCCTCATCACCACGGTCGCTATGTACGTCCTGCTCGTGAGCGGCGCGATCGCGACTGCGACAGCGGGGACGCAGGCATGCCCGGCGTGGCCGTTCTGCCCTGTCAACGACCCCTACGCCGCCATCCAGATGGTTCACCGCTGGGCCGTCGCGGGCGTCGGCGTGCTCTTGCTGTATTTGCTCGTCGCGACATACCGGACTCGCCGCGAAACGCCATTGTTGCCCATCGCCTGGGCTGTGGCCGTGGTGTACCTGGTCCAGATCGCCTTCGGCGCGCTCGATGTCGCCTGGCAGACGCCGCCGGCGACGCGGGTCTTGCACCTGGGCGCGGGCACGCTCGTCTGGGGCGCTCTCGTCGTCATGACGATGCTCGCATACGCCCTGCCGACGCCGCGGCGGGATGCAGCACAAGCTGCCGACGCCACTGAGCGGCGCGGCATTGGCAAGACCATCGGCCTCTATGTGAGCCTGACGAAGCCGCGGGTCATCAGCCTGCTCCTGGTGACGACCTGGGCCGCGCTGTGGATCGCGTCCCCGACGCCACCGTCCTGGGGCCTGGTGTTTTGGACACTGCTGGCGGGCTACCTCGCCGCCGGCGGCGCTAATGCGATCAACCAGTACATGGACCGCGATATCGACTTGCTCATGGGGCGCACAGCCCGGCGGCCCATCCCCAGCCACCAGATTGCGCCGCGCAACGCCCTCGTGTTCGGCATCGCCCTCGGCGTCCTGTCGTTTGCCCTATACGTCTTCTTCGTCAACGTCCTCAGCGGTGTTCTCGCCATGATTGGCCTGCTGTTCTACGTGTTTATCTACACGCGCTGGCTCAAGCGCACCAGCACGCAGAACATCGTGATCGGCGGCGCAGCGGGCGCAATTCCACCGCTCGTTGGGTGGGCCGCGGCAACCGGCAGCCTCAACCTCGCCGCCATCTTCCTGTTCATCATCATCTTCTACTGGACGCCGCCTCACTTCTGGGCGCTGGCCCTGGTCAAGCAGAAAGACTACGCGCGCGCCGGCGTGCCGATGCTGCCGGTCATCGCAGGCGATCAGGAGACCTACCGCCAGATTCTCCTCTACTCCGTCATGCTCGTCGCACTGAGCGTAATGCTCGTGCCGATCGGCGCAATGGGCTGGCTCTACCTCGTCTCGGCGGTGGCCCTGGGTGGTCTCCTCGTCTACTACGCAGTGCGCCTGGTGAGAGTCGGCGGACACGCGGCTGCGTGGAAGCTCTATAAGTACTCACTGCTCTACCTGGCGCTGCTGTTCCTGGCGATGGTCATCGACCACGCTCTCAGCTTCACAACGCTCCTGCCACGCTAACGTCTATCAAACGCAGAGGCATAGAGGCGCAGAGAGAGAAGCTAATTTCTTCCTCTGCGTCTCAGCGCCTTGCGTTCCACATTTCTGCCTGCTGTAGATAGGATGAAAGGACGGCCTAATGCCTGAACGACTCCGCATCTCGACCGGCACGCCGTGGGAAGCCGCCGTCGGCTACTCTCGCGCTATTCGCGTCGGCAACATGGTCTGGACCGCCGGCACTACGGCTAGCGATGTTGACGGCAATGTCATCGGCGAGAATGACGCCTACGCCCAGATGCACGCGTGCCTGACGAAGATTCAAGGCGCGTTGGCCCAGGCAGGGGCGAAGATGGAAGACGTGGTCCGCGTGGACATTTTCGTTACCGACATGAGCCGATGGCAGGACGTCGGGCGCGCTCACGCCGAGTTCTTCCGCGACATCCGGCCCGCCAATTTCCTGGTCGAGGTCAAAGGGCTCGTGGACCCGCGCATGCTTGTCGAGGTGGCCGTCACGGCCGTAGTCGACGACGGACGGTAGACGCGGTGAGAAGAGGCTGGAAACGCCGAAGACGGCAGGTCGTAGCGACTTCAGTCGCCCCACCGCAAGAGCGACCGAAGTCGCTACTACGATTCGGATACGTTTTTGTCGTGCTAGTCGTCGCTCTGCTCCTGGCCGCGTGCGACTCAACGCCGGGGCCACTGGCGACACCCTACCCCACCGTGGCCGGCCCGTTGGCGACACTGACGCCTGGATCACCCGCGCGGGCCGACAATGTCCCGCCAAACCGCCCCAGCGCCGGTCGCGGCGCTGCCCTCTACGGCCCAAACTGCGCGAGCTGCCACGGCGACAGCGGGCGGGGGGACACGGCGCTGGCGCGCGCGCTCTCCCCCCGCCCGGCGAACTTCCACGATGTAGAGTTCATGCGCTCGCGGACGCCCCTCAGCCTTTACCACTCGATTACCAAGGGCGTGCTCGGATCTGGAATGCTGGCGTTCGACGGCAAGCTCACCGAGCAAGAGCGCTGGGACGTGCTATTCTACGTCTGGTCCTTGCACACCTCGGACGAGGATCTGGCGAAAGGTCGCTCCCTCTACGAGCAGAATTGCGCGTCGTGCCACGGCGCCAGCGGTCAGGGCGCCACCGCCTCTTCCCTCACAGACCCCGCGACGATGCTCGCACGAACCGGCCGCAGCCTCGCTGCTTCTCTCAACGGCCTCCCCGCCGACCCCCAACACCACTTCGACACCCTCTCCGATGCCGACCGCTGGGCCATCGTCGAATACCTCTGGACGTTCATGTATGACCGCTAAGAGTCCTTACCAGGCGTAGGCCTCGGGAGCAGGCCCGCCGGGACCGGGGAAGATGCTGTCTAGCCGCTTCATAATGTCGTCCGACAGCTTTATGTCGAGCGCGGTCAGCGACCCGTTGAGCTGGTCCAGCGTGCGCGGACCAATAATCGGCGCCGTCACGGCGGGGTTGGCGAGCAGCCACGCCAGGGCAACGTCGGCCGGGGATTGGCCGATCTCTTTGCACAGGTTCTCATACGCTTCGAGCTGCGGTCGCATCTTCTCGACACGCTTCTCCACGTCGGGGTTGGCGCGTCGGCCCGTCGTCGCCTGCTTCTCCAGAATGCCGCCGAGCAGACCGCCGGCGAGCGGGCTCCAGGGGATGACGCCGAGGCCATAGTGCTGGCACGCGGGAATGACCTCAAGCTCGACCGAACGCACGGAAAGATTGTACAGGCTCTGCTCGGAGACCAGCCCGTAGAAGTGGCGCGCCTTCGCCGTCTCGTTGGCCTGGGCGATATGCCAGCCGGCGAAGTTACTGGACCCGACATAGACGACTTTGCCTTCGTAGACCAGGGTCTCCATCACCTGCCAGATCTCGTCCCACGGCGTGTCGCGGTCGATGTGGTGCATCTGGTACATATCGATGTAGTCCGTTTGAAGGCGGCGCAGGCTCTCCTCGGCAGCGCGCTTGATGTGAACGGCCGAGAGGCGCGACTGGTTGGGCCACTCACCCATCCTGCCAAATACCTTCGTCGCCAGCACGACCTTCTCGCGGCGGCCGCCGCCCTGCTTCCACCAGCGGCCGATAATCTGCTCGGTGACACCCTCGCCTAGCTTCCAGCCGTAGGTGTTCGCTGTATCGAAAAAGTTGATGTCTAGCTCCAGGGCGCGATCCATGATAGCGTAGGCGTCCTGTTCCGACGTTTGTGGGCCGAAGTTCATCGTCCCCAGGCACAACCGGCTCACCTTCAGTCCGGTGCGTCCCAGCCGCGTATATTCCATTGTTGCTCTCCTAATGCTATAATGCTCTCTCCACGTCAATCCTGTTTCGACGCGGTCAATAGAAATAAGGGCGGATTGCCCCGCCTCTTTACAGCAGACACAATACCATGAATACAGCCTCGACGCAACAAACGGAAACGATTGCGCACCGACTGACGGTTCAGGCGCCCGATGGAACTTACGATGTGCTTGTCGGCCGCGGCCTGCTCACCGACCTCGGCCCAAAGCTGGTGGCGCTAGGCTTGACCGGGCCGGCCGCTCTCGTCACCGACGAAGCGGTGGCGCCGCTCCACGCCTCCACCGCCGCTGAGAGCCTGGCAGGCGCGGGCTTGCCGAGCACCCTTGTCGTCCTGCCACCAGGCGAAGCCGCCAAGACCCTGGACACGGTGCGCCTGGCCTACGACGCCTTCCTCGCCGCTGGCCTGGGCCGAGACGCCACAGTCGTCGCACTTGGCGGCGGCGTCATCGGCGACCTGGTCGGCTTCGCCGCCGCCACGTACCTGCGCGGCGTCGCCTTCGTTCAGGCGCCGACGACACTCCTCAGCATGGTAGATGCTTCCGTTGGCGGGAAGGTGGGCGTCGACCTGCCCCAGGGCAAGAACCTGGTCGGCGCGTTCAAGACGCCGCGTCTCGTCCTGGCCGACCTCGCGACCCTAGACACGCTGCCGCTTGCAGAGGTGACAGCCGGACTCGCCGAGGTCGTGAAGGCGGGCATCATCGACGATCCAGAGCTGCTGGTCCACCTGGAAACGGAAGGTCCCGAGCCGCTGGCGTGGAGCGTCACGCGAGCGATCGCCGTCAAGCAGCGCGTCGTTGAGGAGGACCCGTACGAGCGGGGACGGCGCGCGGTTCTCAATCTCGGGCATACCTTCGGCCACTCTCTGGAAAGCCTCAGTGGCTTTCGGCTGCGCCACGGCGAGTGCGTGGCCATCGGCATGGTCGCGGCGGCCCACCTCGCCGCGCGGCTGGGCTACGCGGCGCCTGCGCTCGAGGCGCGTATCCGCTCCGTGCTGGTAAAGCTCGGCTTGCCGACGGGCGCGCCCGGCTACGCGCCGGCCGACATCTACGCGGGAATGTTCGTCGACAAGAAGAAGGCGGGCGGCAAGCTGCGCTTCATCGTGCCGCGCGACGTGGGAGATGTGATTGTGGTGGGCGATGTGCCCGTCGATGATGTCATGGCAGCCATCGAGGTGATGACGGGCTAGCCTGCCCAGGCCGAGTCAATATTCATCGAGTAATGAGCAGTTCCATTCCGTTTCATCGAGGCTTGTCAATGCGAATTCTTGTCTTGCACGGGCCAAATCTAAACCTGCTGGGAACGCGCGAGCCAGGAGTATATGGCTCGACCACCCTGGACGAGATCAATGCTATGCTGGAGGAGCGCGCCGCAGCCGCAGGCGGCGAGTTGCGCATTCTCCAGTCGAACCACGAGGGTGTGCTCATCGACGCCCTGCACGAGGCGCGCGGCTGGGCCGACGCCGTCCTCATCAATCCCGGCGCGTACACCCACTCCTCCTATGCCCTGCGTGATGCGATCGCCGCCGTGGGTCTGCCGACCGTCGAGGTGCACCTCTCGAACGTCCACGCGCGCGAGGCGTTCCGCCACCAATCGCTCCTGGCGCCGGTGTGTGTCGGACAGATTCTCGGCTTCGGCCCGCGTTCCTACCTTCTAGGATTAGCCGCGTTGTTACAGCAAGTGTAAGTGGAGGTTACCGTTATGCCATCGTCTCCTGGGATGACAGTCTTCTGTAATGGCTGGCAGACGTACCAGCACCACCTTGTCGAGGCTATCGGCAAGCTGAACGATGAACAACTTGCCCTGCGCGTCGACTCCAATCAGCGTAGCATCAGCGAGATTACCAGGCACATGATCGCCACACGGGCCCGTTGGTTCCGCGGCGTGCTGGGACAGGGCGGCGACAAGATGGAGGCTTTCGCCGACTGGCAAGGCCCGGACGCGCCTTCGCGCTCGGCCAGTGAGATGGTCGAGGGCCTGAACGCGACGTGGGATGTCGTCGGCGCCGCCGTCGGCATGTGGACGACGGAAGAGATGGTGGAGACGGTGAGCGGCGAGTGGCGCGGCCGTCCGTTCAGCTTCACCCGGGCGTGGGTTGTCTGGCACGTCCTCGAACACGACCTGCACCACGGCGGCGAGATCTCGCTGACCCTGGGCGCGCATGGATTACCCGGTCTGAACATCTAGACCCTAGCAAGGCTGCTAAATGATCTCGAGATTGTGCATCGTGGCCGCTCTGGCGGCGCTCATCCTGACCATCGCGGCTGCTCATCCCCGCCCCGCCGCCGCCGACGGCCCCCTTGCTCTCGCTTTCTACTATGCGTGGTACGACGACAACACCTGGACACCCGACCAGGTACCCGACTTCCCGACGCCACGTTACGTCTCGGCCGACCGAGGCACCATCGAGCGGCACGTGGATCAGGCACGGGGCGCGGGCATCGACGCCTTGGTGCAGAGCTGGTGGGGAGCGAACAACCCGACCGACGACAACCTCAAGACACTCCTTGATGTGGCGCAATCGCGCGGCTTCCACGCCGCCGTCGACCTGGAGCTGACATCGCCGTTCATCAATGGGGGGCAGGGTGCGGCAACCGAGGCCCTGCGCTATTTGATTCAGAACTACACGAGCCGCCCGGCCTATCTCAAGTGGAACGGCAAGCCGGTGATTTTCTTCTGGCGCCAGAACATGCTCTCGCCCGGCGCGTGGGCCGCCATTCGCGCGGCGGTCGACCCGAACCACAACACGCTCTGGATTGCCGAAGGCACGGACACGTCGTACCTATCCCAGTTCGACGGGCTGCACGGCTACTCCGTCGCCTGGACCGGCGACCCTGCATCAACGCTCGTCCGATGGGGAAACAATGTGCGCAAAGCCGGCGACAAGATCTTCGTCGCGACGGCCATGCCGGGCTACGATGACACCCACATCGCCGGGCGTGGCGGCCGATTCAGCCGCGACCGCGCCGGTGGCGCCTACTACCGCGAGACGTTCCGCGGCGCGCAAGAGAGCGGCGCCGACTGGGTTGTCATCACGTCGTTTAACGAGTGGCCCGAAGGCACGTACATCGAGCCGAGTGAGGCCTACGGTGACTTCTACCTGAAGCTCACGCGCGACTTGATCGCGCAGTGGAAATCGGGCGCGCCGCCCGCCAACGTTGCTCCCCTCGCCGCGCCCGCCGGGAATGCTGCCGTGTCGGCGGGACCGCTGGTGGCCGAGGCACAGAACAAGCTAGTCATCCAGTTCAACCCGGATGCCGCGCTCCAGAAGCGCATTTTCGCCGACGGCTTCGTCCCCAACTCCGCCGAGTTCAGCATCGCCGTCGACGGAGCGCAGGTCACCGGCCAGCGCGCCGAGAACCTGCGCGACGGCCGCGCGCGCGTCTATTACGTCCGCAACGGAGATTGGGACACTGTGGCCTACGTCGACGCGAGCGGGAATGACGCCGTTGCCTCCGAGGCGCAGAAGAAACAGGTCATGCAGTTCAACCCGGACGCCGCGCTGCAGAAGCGCATCTTCGCCGACGGCTTCGTGCCCAACTCCGGCGAGTTCACCGTCAGCATCGACGGAACGCAGGTCACCGGGCAGCGCGCCGAGAACCTGCGCGACGGCCGCGTCCGCGTCTACTACGTCCGCAACGGAGACTGGGGCAACGTCCAGTTCACCCAGGTGAGCTAGCATCAACCGTCTGGCCAACAACCATCCACCGCCCGAGGGACTCACGCCCCCTCGGGCGTCATTCGTTCGACGGATTGTCTCCAAACTGACAGGTAAGGTCCTTGACCTGTAGTGCGTCTCTATGGTAGACTTTGGTCAGAGCGGCCTCACGAGGGCAGCCGCGACAGATTGGTGACGTAGGGAGACGGGCATGGATTATAGAGAATCAATGGGTGAACACTACCCGATATTGACGAGGAATCTAGGACTCCGTATCCAAGAGGTTGCCGCGCGCCGCTGACCTGGCCGTGCCGTCTGCACGACTACCGGGCGCGTGGCCTCACGGCGACGCGCTTTCTTTTTGCGCGTTCCCTAAAGGTGGAGATGTATGACGGCTCAACTTACGGCGAAACGCTGCCGCTACTGTGGGTGGACGTGCATCGAGGTAGTCATGCCCCTCGAGTGCCCCGTCTGCCGCGCTGCGGGGTGCAACAAGGGCACACTGGTGACGATCAAGAGCCAGGCCGACATCAAGCCCTACCTGATGTGCGACTACCTCGAGAAGCACGCTCAGACGGGCCTGACTCGTGAGATCAACGTGTACGATGTGTGACAGAAGAGAAAGGAGTGCGCCTATATGCAGTCGCTTGATTGTACTAGCAGCAACGAACCTGCGATGAGCGATGCTAACTTGAGGCCGCACTCCATGCGTCGGGCGTAGCACACGCCTGTGAACCTCCCGACGCGTGGGTGCCGGCGGCCATGCGTCAACCAACGCCCAATGAATGGGCGATCAATGGGAGGATAGTGTGACAGGCTACCTGACTGGGACCTACTGCGGGACCTGCGGCTACATCTACACCGAGCCTGTGACCGGTGGGCGATGCCCCGTGTGCAAGTACTACGGGCGAGACGGCTACCTGTTCCCCTACGAGGACGTCCGCTGGCTGCGGGTCGTGACCTTGATGACCTACATCGAGGACGAGTCGTTCCGGCGGAGCCGCCGCCCTAGAGCGATGCCCAGCCCCGACGCCGATAAGCTCATGTTGCCCGAAACAGACGGCAGATCAGAGATACCTGGCGAGGTTACTCGCGCAAAGCGTCGGCGCGCCTGGTGGCAGGCGCTCCTGCAGACCCTTAGGGGAGGTAAGAACGAATAACAGGCGGCATCCCACGGGTGAAGGCGAACAACATGCTCTCCCTGGGATGCCGTTGAGTTGGACTTGACATCTGTTCGAGGGTGCGCTATAATAAGCCCCACGATTGGAAACTACGGAACGCGGTGGAGCTGAGCATCAGTGACTTTTACGGCAAACAGGCATAATCCCATGACGACCACGGGTGTATCTGCGCCAGGCATCTGGCGCGGCGCTACCGACTTGCCGCAAAATCAGCCTCTTCGCGCCGACGGAGCGAGTATCGTCTAAGGCGAGTATGCCTTGACCCCTCCGGCGGCGTGAGGCCCCAGTGGTCGCACGCCGTTTTGATTTCTTGACAACGCGAGACATGTCCCCGTAGCTCAGTGGATAGAGCGTTGGGTTGCGGACCCAAAGGTCGCAGGTTCAAGTCCTGCCGGGGATGCCTGAAGTTTGGGGCTTCCCCCATCCAGCCCCCATAGCTCAGTGGATAGAGCACTGGCCTCCGGAGCCAGGGGCGCAGGTTCGAGTCCTGCTGGGGGTACCAGCTGCACATGCCCAGGTGGCGGAACTGGCAGACGCGCTACGTTCAGGGCGTAGTTCCCGTACGGGAGTGGAGGTTCAAATCCTCTCCTGGGCACTGGTCGAGGCAATTCGGCCGTCGCTGCAACATGCGAGCGGACGTGGCGGAATGGCAGACGCGCTAGGTTGAGGGCCTAGTTCCCGCAAGGGAGTGGAGGTTCAAGTCCTCTCGTCCGCACCTTAACAACCGATAGTGGGTGTCGCGTAAAACGGCGATCATAAGCGTCAAGGGCCTCTTGATGGATCAGATGCCTGGGGCGCACACCGCGACAACGAGAGGAACACCGCCGCTGGGCGTTCGCGCCCAGAGGAACTTCCCGACTCCTCGCCGCCGCACGACGGCGGCAGGCCACCCGCTGAAACAGCAAGGCGGGGCGCCCGGCGAGCAATTACCGGGTGACGCAAGGCGACAACAGAGAGTAGACCCGCCGGGCAACCGGTGAGGGGTGAAAGGGTGCGGTAAGAGCGCACCAGCGTCGCCAGCGATGGCGGCGGCTAGGTGACTGCGCTGGCTGATGGGGAGCAAGGCGGGTGGGGTGGGCCTGAAATCGGGTTCGCTCCCGCCGCAGCGGCAACGGCAAGGCGAGGTTACACCTCGCACGCTAGGCGCCGCCACCCTGATGGGTGAGATAGATGGCGGTCTCGACAGAATCGGGGGTATGCCCCCTCTCGTGGTCCCCTGCCCCTGTAGCTCAGGTGGATAGAGCAGCTGCCTTCTAAGCAGCTGGTCGGGGGTTCGAGTCCCTCCAGGGGCGCCTCCTGACTAGCCCCCGTAGCTCAACAGGAAGAGCAAGCCCGTCCTAAGGGTTAGGTTGGGGGTTCAAGTCCCTCCGGGGGTACTCGCGGAAAAAGTCCGAAATTGGACCGCGCGGTGTGTAAGAAACCTCGACGGGGCGCATCCGATACAAGGTTAGACGCGATGCGGGGTAGAGCAGAGGCAGCTCGTCAGGCTCATAACCTGAAGGTCATGGGTTCGAATCCCATCCCCGCTACTATTAACCTCCGTAGCTCAATTGGCAGAGCAGGCGGCTCTTAACCGCTTGGTTGTAGGTTCGAGTCCTACCGGGGGTACCTGTCTCGAGGCGCATTCGTCTAGAGGCCCAGGACACGGCCCTCTCAAGGCCGAGACACGGGTTCGAATCCCGTATGCGCTACTACTGGGGGATCGTCTAGCGGTAGGACAGCTGACTCTGGATCAGCCAGCCGAGGTTCGAATCCTCGTCCCCCAGCCTCTCGCCGAGGTAGCTCAGTAGGTAGAGCACACGACTGAAAATTGTGGTGTCGGCAGTTCGATTCTGCCCCTCGGCACCTGGTCGCCCCCACGCCGTATCGGTGGCGCTTGTCATCTTCAGGGGGCGCGGGATTTTCTCCCCATCGTCTAGAGGCCTAGGACGCGGCCCTTTCAAGGCTGAAACAGGGGTTCGAATCCCCTTGGGGGGACCTCGTCCGTTGTTGTTGGTTGTGTTTCGATTGATCCGCGGTAGCTCAGTCGGTAGAGCGGTCGGCTGTTAACCGATTGGTCGCAGGTTCGAGTCCTGCCCGCGGAGCTTGATGCCGAATGTTCCAGCACTCGGCATCGGCCCCGCTTCCTTTAACAAAGTAATCTGTACGCCCTCGCAGAGCAGTCTGGAGTGCTCATCACACTGTCAATGTGAAGATCGCGGGTTCAAGTCCCGTCGAGGGCGCCTGCGGCGGCCATAGCTCAATTGGCAGAGCGCCAGGTTGTGGCCCTGGAGGCTGTGGGATCGTGCCCCACTGGTCGCCCTGCGGGCGGTTAGCTCAGTTGGTTAGAGCGCAGCGTTGACATCGCTGAGGTCACAAGTTCAAGTCTTGTACCGCCCACTTTAGTCCCTTGCCCAGGTGGCGGAACTGGCAGACGCGCTACGTTCAGGGCGTAGTTCCCGTACGGGAGTGGAGGTTCAAATCCTCTCCTGGGCATCTTGTCAGAAGTCCCTTCGCAGTGGCCATCGCAAATGGCTCACTTTCGGAGCGCCGACGACCGACAGCGGGGCTGTAGCTCAGCTGGGAGAGCGCTTCAATGGCATTGAAGAGGTCAGGGGTTCGATTCCCCTCAGCTCCACTGAAGTAAGTTTGTTTGAATGCGGGCGTGGCTCAGCGGTAGAGCGTCTCCTTGCCAAGGAGAAGGTCGTGGGTTCAAATCCCATCGCCCGCTCTGATCTGTCTCACAGATCGTTGCCATCGTAGCTCAGTCGGTAGAGCAGCTCACTCGTAATGAGCAGGTCGTCGGTTCAAGTCCGACCGATGGCTTTCTGAGATAGCACAGGGGAGTAGCTCAATTGGCAGAGTCCCCGTCTCCAAAACGGGTGGTTGCAGGTTCGAGTCCTGTCTCCCCTGCCTCGCGGGTGTAGCTCAGCGGTAGAGCATCTGCTTCCCAAGCAGAGGGCCGTGGGTTCGAATCCCATCACCCGCTCTGGTCCGTGGCACGTCAATCATCGGGGCGTAGCGCAGCTTGGTTAGCGCGCAGCGTTCGGGACGCTGAGGTCGGTGGTTCAAATCCACTCGCCCCGACTTTTTCCCGAGGTTCTCCAGGGCGCGTAGTTCAGCTGGTTAGAACGCACGGTTCACATCCGTGAGGTCATAGGTTCAAGTCCTATCGCGCCCACTCGATCGCGGCGGAGTAGCTCAGTAGGCAGAGCAAGCGGCTCATAATCGCTGTGTCGGCAGTTCGAGTCTGCCCTCCGCCACCTCACCCACTATCGCGTCAGTTACGAATGATTGCCGGGGCGTAGCGCAGCCTGGTAGCGCACTTGAATGGGGTTCAAGAGGTCGCTGGTTCGAATCCAGTCGCCCCGACTTTGCCCATGTAGCTCAGTCGGTAGAGCACACCCTTGGTAAGGGTGAGGTCACCGGTTCAATCCCGGTCATGGGCTTTTTCTTTTGCCGGGGTGGCGGAACTGGCAGACGCGCACGACTCAAACTCGTGTTCCGAAAGGAGTGTGGGTTCGACTCCCACCCTCGGCACCACAGACAGACGGCGGCGGCTCATGGAGCCGCCGCGTTTCTATTTATGGCCCGTCGCTGCGAGGAGGACGATAGGACGACGAAGCAGCCCCCCGCTAAACGAGGGACGCACTTTCGCGGGAGAGGGCATCCTGTGCAAAGGCGGCAGATTGCTTCGCTCTGCTCGCAATGACGGCTCCGCTGCTATCAGTCTGGGGCAAACTCAAGGTTCCAGCGGTGGCCGGTGCGGCGGATGAACGCCCCGTGCTGGTGAACGACCTGCCTGTCTCGATCGGCCATGAGCCGCGATAGCCATGCCCGCTCCGGTGGCCGCCACGTCAGGAACTCCATGTACACCGGGTAGACCTGCGCCATGCTCCGCTCGATCTTGCGGCTCAACGAGCCGGGCGCGCGCGCCATGAGATAGTCCGCGTAAGCAAGGCCGGAGCCGTGATGGATACCGTCATCCACGGCCAGCCGCTGGCACAGCTCCCCGAGTACACTGTCGTGAGCCAGACGGCGAATGTCGTGGAAGAGTGGGATGATCAGCGCCTCGAAGAATCCCTGGATGCCGACCACACGTTCCTCCAACGTCTCGAACGACCACACCATTTCCGCCAGCTCATCGAGATATGGGTTGCGCCGGCCCAGCTCGCCGACCTGCCCGGCCACGCCGCGCAGCGCCTCGACGTGGCGCGCCTCGTCCTGCACCATCGTTGTGTAGTAGAGCTTGGCCGTCGGGTGCTCCGCCATGAGGAGCAACTGCACCGAAGCCTTGACGGCCATCTCGTCGGCCTGGAGAAGCTGCGTCAGGATCGAGCGCCAGACGCCCTGCCAGCGCTCAGAGCTGTGGCGCTCCGGCAGCGCCGGGTACTTCTCCCAGCCCAGGTCCGAAACACTCCACATCTGCCGCTTGGCCAGGTCGTAGTAACGGGTCAGGCGGCGCAAGGCCAGCTCAGAAGACGGATCCCCCCCTCTTCTCCCAGGCGAGACGTCCGGCCGCGCCTGCTCTCCGGAGATCGCGGGGTCGATGGTGGGCTCTTCGAGCATGCACTACCTCCCGGCGGGCGGGCTTTCTGCGATGGGTCGCCGCCCCCAGTGCGAGAGCAGGCAGTATGCGACGACGCGCCCGTGATAATCACGGATATCGGGCAACACCACTCCCGTTCCGGCCAACTCAGCCTGGGCTTTCGTGTTGTCGAAGGACTTGACAAACGACTGGTGCGGCACGAACAGCGCCATCGCGCCGAGCGCCTGCGCCAGCCGGTGCTGGCCGCGCTTCTCCGTCTCGCGCACGTACTCCAGGAACTCCTCATAGCCAAGCAGCTCTGGCGTGGGCGGCAGAGAACGATCCGGGTAGAGCGTTGTGAACTGCTCGTACGTGGAGTACAGCAGCTCGGCAAGGGTGAACGACCGATCGTGCCCGGAGCAGAGATGGAGCGTTTCCCCTGGCGTGAATCGGGAGTCAAACAGCGTCGTCAGCGCGTCCGCCAGCCAGTCGGAGGCAATCATGTCGAGCGTGCTCTCCGGATCGCCGGGCAGCGCCGGCAGGAGGTTGCCCCAGAGCAGCCGCAGAATCTGATGCAGGAAATTGAACTGGCGCACCACGCCGGTGCGGGCGTCGCCCAGCACGCTGCTCATGCGATAGATGCTGATAGGAAGATCGCGCATCTGGTCCTGCAGCCAGACCTCCGCCTCGTACTTGGTCTGTTCGTACGTGTTCAGGAAGCCGGCGCTGTGATACAACTCATCCTCGAGGATGAGACCGGTACGCTTGCCGGCGACGTACACGGTGCTCACGTGACCGACCTGGCGAAGGCGCGGCGCGGCGCGGGCCAGCTCAATGACACGCTGAGCGCCCCTGAAGTTCACCTCCCGCGCGAAGTCTAGCGGGCGTCCGAAGTTGATATCCGTTCCGGCGTGCAGTACGTCGGTGATGTCCTGCGCCAGGGCGTTCCAGGTTTCGTCATCGATCCCCAGACGCGGCGCTGTCAGGTCGCCCGCCACAGCGGTCACCCAGGGCGGAAGTGGCCCTCCGAGCCGAGCAGCGAGGCGCTCCTGCGCCGCCGCGAACGAGGGCGCGCGGACGAGCGCATAGACGCGGTCGCCACGGTCCATATATTTGCGAACGAGGTCGCCGCCCACCAACCCGGTTGTCCCGGTAATGAACAGCACCCGATCGTTGGTCACTCCGTTGTTTGTGGTCGTGGTCGTCACTTAGTTACTCCAGTACTTGGTTGTTCGTCATTTCGCCGTCTCTCCCAGCGAATCGCCCGACTCGGTCTAGCTCCGCCCACACCGCCGCGTACGACGCGATGGGCGGCAGCTCCTCGTAGTCGAGGCCCTGCGCGCGACAGAATGGTAACACGATTTCGCGAGCGCGGCTGTAATTCGCGCGCGGCATCGTGGGGAAGAGATGATGCTCGATCTGATAGTTGAGCCCGCCGTAGACGTAGTCCGTGATTGGGCCGGGCTTCACATTTCGGGAGCTCAAGACCTGCCTTTCGAGAAAGGCCGGCTGGCTCCCAGCCGGCCATACCGGCATGCCCTTGTGGTTCGGGGCAACGATAAGCGATAGATAGACGCCGGCGACGGCCTGGCTGAGCAGGAAAATGACACGCCACTGATGCGGGGCCCAGATGAGCACGGCGACCCAGACCAGCGTGTTCAGCGTCAGCGCCCCGAGCTCGACGGCGCGGCGGCCTCCCGTCAAAGACCTCCTGGCGAACAGCCAGCTCTCGACGCGGAAAGCAATCACAGCAAGCGCGCTGAAGACGAGCAGCAGCACCGGCGCGACGACGGCCTGGTAACGCACCGCGACGCGCTGCCAGCCGGTGCGGGAGCGCGCATCCTCTTCAGTGAACGCGACAAGACTGCTGCCGCGGATTTCTGGATCACCATCCGCGTCGTTCGTATGCGCGTGGTGGGCATTGTGGCGCGCGCGCCAATACCAGAAGCCTACTCCCAACGTGAGGCTCCAGCACAGCACACCGAAGGCGTAGTTGGCGCGTGACGAGCGGAGCACGGCCAGGTGTCCGGCGTCATGGCCGAGCATGCCAATCTGGATGCTGATGAAACCCAGCGCAAACGCCGCAAGGATAGTCAACGGCCACGTCGGTGGCAGCACAATCGGAATGGCAAGCGCCAGGATCAGCAGGGCATAGCAACTAACGCTGCGTACGAGATAGTAGCCGTAGCGCCGCTCCAGTAGCCCCGCTCCCACTATCGTGCGCCGCAGATCGGCATATGCGCTATGGGCAGGGCCGCGCGCTGCTCTCGAAGGCATCTCACTATCCGGCGCTACGGGAACCGAGACTTGTGCGTCCATCAATCGTCTCCCAGGCCTCCGCCCGCCACGCCCTTCGCATCTGAGACACCCTGGCGCAAGCCGATGTAGGCGACAATCAGCGCCAGGGGGCCGACGACGAAGTGAAAAACATTCTCCCCGAGACCAAGCTGCAAGCCGAAGGGATGATAGACCAGGGTCCCGAGAAACGCCAGCACCGTATAGAACACACCAAAGACCAGCACCAGCAACGCCCTGGCGCGCTCGCTGACGGGCAGAACGAGGGCCAGCAGCATGACAATCCCCCAGATGATGTGGATCGTAGCATGCAGCGGGTCGGCGTTCGTGAAGTCCAGGACAAGCTCCGGCACGGGAATGGCCAGTGCCACGCGCACTAGGGATGCGCTCCCCTGCAACAGGAGGAGCGCCCCGGCAATCCCAAGGAACAGTCGCACCAGGCGCGCCCCTGACAGTTTCATAGTCGCCTCGATTGAATCGAGATAGCCGCTATCACGATTCCATCACGAGATGTAGTAACACCTCAACCCTGGTTACGATACGCCGGTGCTCGGAATAGCGGCGCCCGGCGAGCCACGCACCCGCCGCCGCCACAGCAACGCCCCCAGCCCAATCGCCTCCGCCCCAAAGAAGATGAACCAGGCCACCGTCCACGCGTTCGACTTGAAGCGGTCGAAGTGGACCACCGACACGGCGAGCACGAGCAGCGCGAGCACCATGATGGTGGCAACCATGATCCGCACGGCGTCCCAGCGCGGCTCGCGTATAGCAAAGGCGCTGACTACGGCGATGGTGATGAAGTGGCCGCTGTAGAGCTGCGCCAACGGCGGTGTCATCGCCCACGGCCAGAGCGAAATGGCAAGGGCGGGCAGGAAGAGCAAGAAAAGACCCACGACGCCGAAGATAATCGCTTCGGCTCCCCACAGCCACGCCAGAGGGTTCGCCGCCGCCGGCGCAGTGTCCTGGCTGCGAAAGCGCCATAATGCGTAGAGGGCGACTATCGGATCAATGATGTAGAAAAGCGTCCAGCCCACCGGAAACTTGTCCGGCAGGGCCAGCTCGCCCATCCCGAACGCCCACAGGCGATAGAGTGTGATGAAGAGCAGCGTAGCGGTCGCGACAACGATGCCGATGGTAATCAGCCGCACCTCACGAAAAAAGCGCGCGCGGATGCACAGTAAGACGCCGATACCAAGTGCTGTGTAAAGAGCGCCGATGAAACGCGCATTCAGAGGGCTTGCCGGCCAGGGCTCGACAATGTTGATGAGGGTGGGTTGGAAGAGTGCGAGGGTGACGAGAAATGCCTGCGCTGTCACGATAACGAAGAACACACGGAGCCAACGCGGAATCGAAGTGTCCATAAAGACTCCTTCTCCCTACCGGAAGGGTTGACATTGGCTTCCAACAAACGATGTAGGGTGACATTATACAAGATAACGCGAGTTCGCGAAAGGGGGTAGGTGTGAAAATCGGCGCCTATGTTGAGGAAATACTCGGCTCCGGCGGCCGACTTGACACGATTTTGCCTCTTGCGCAACAAAAGATTCTGCGGTACAATGTTAAAAGATGACGCATTGCGCCATAATATGGCATGGTACCAAGGAAGGGCCACTATGATCGCCTTTGAAATGAGTGAGCATCAGCGGATGCTCCGCGACCTCGCCCACGAGTTCGCTGAAAACGAAATCATTCCCGTTGCAGCGCGTTATGACAAAGACAGCGCATTTCCCTGGCCGGTGATTCGCAAGGCCCAGGAGGTCGGGCTCATCAACCTGAATCTTCCCGAAGAGTACGGTGGCCCCGGCTTGAGCGCCCTCGATGAGTGCATCGTCACCGAAGAGCTGGCGTGGGGCTGCTCCGGTATTTCCACGTCCCTCGGTATCAACGCCCTCGCGTCGTGGCCAATCATTATCGGAGCGAGTCACGAGCAGAAGAAAGAGTGGCTCGGCCGTCTGTGCGAAGGCCAGCTCGCCTCGTACTGCGTGACCGAGCCTGGCGTTGGATCCGATGTGGTACACATGAGCACCCGCGCCCGCCACGTCGGCGACCACTACATCCTGACCGGCCGCAAGACCTTTATCAGCAACGCGACGGTCGCCAACTTCTACGTCGTCTTCGCCAAGACGGATCCCGTCGCCGGCCACCGCGGCATCAGCTGTTTCATCGTGGAACGGGAGCAGGCGGGCGTCAGCACGTCCCCCCACTTCGACAAGATGGGGCAGCGGGCCAGCGATACCGCCGAAATCACGTTCGAGGACGTCGAAGTCCCGGTCGGCCGCCTGATCGGGCGCGAAGGCCAGGGCTTTAACATCGCCATGGGCGTCTTCGATCACAGCCGCCCAGGTGTCGCGATTTCCGCGGTCGGTGTGGCGCGCCGCGCCATGGAGCTTGCGCTCGACTACGCGAGAGAGCGCGAGACGTTCGGCATGCCGATCATTCAGCACCAGGCTGTCGGCCACATGCTCGCCAACGCGGCCATGGACGTCCAGGCAGCGCGCCTGCTGGCCTGGAATGCCGCATGGCTGTGCGACACAGGCAAGCGTAACACGAGCGAAGCGGCCTATGCCAAGGCATTCGCCGCCGACATGGCGATGCGCATCACCACCGACGCGGTCCAGGTTTTCGGCGGCTACGGTTACATGAGAGAGTACCCTGTCGAGAAGCTGATGCGCGACTGCAAAGTGTTCCAGATCTACGAGGGTACCTCGCAAATCCAGCGTAACATCATCATGCGCGAGCTTTCACGCAACGGCCACTAGCCGCTGATAGCGCCCCCGACCATCGACGCGCTTCCGCGTGAGCTGTAGCACGTCGGTGCGGCGCATCGCGTCAGCCCGCCAGGGAGCGCAGAGGCAGCTTACTTTTCGCCTCTGCGCTCTCCTGTTATAATTCCCCCACGCCGCGCCCCCAACCGAGGCAAACTTATGTCCACTCCTGCATCGAGTCCCTACCCGCTCGCGGGCGTCCGTGTCCTCGACCTGACTCGCCTGTTGCCCGGCGGGTTCTGCACCCTGATTCTTGCCGACATGGGCGCAGACGTCGTCAAAGTCGAAGACCCGCATGGCGGCGACTACAGCCGCACGATGCCGCCTTTCACGCGCCTGACACCCGAGGGGCCGCCGGTAGGCGCGGTATATGCCGCCCTCAACCGGGGTAAGCGGTCGGTCGTCGTCGACCTGAAGAGTGACGAGGGACGACGCGCTCTGCTCGATCTCACTGCCGCCGCCGATGTGTTGGTCGAGGGGTTTCGGCCCGGCGTGATGGATCGCCTGGGCGTCGGCCCGGCGACGCTACTGGCCCGCAATCCGCGCCTCGTGTATTGCGCGCTGACGGGTTACGGCCAGAGCGGACCGTTGGCCGCCGCGACGGGTCACGACCTGAACTACATCGGCACAGTGGGCGTGCTCGACCTCAACGGGAACCCGAGCGAAGCGCCCGCCATTCCCGGTGTCCAGGTCGCCGACCTGAGCGGCGCCCTCGTCGCGACCCTGGGCATAGTGACGGCCCTCTTCCGACGTAACGCGACCGGGCGTGGAGGGATGGTCGACACGAGCATGGCCGAGGCAGCTTTCGCGCTCACATCCCTTCCGTGGTCGGAGTGGGCCGCCACACGCCAGCCGGTGCAGCGCGGCAGCCACATCCTCAGCGGCGGCTGGGCGTGCTACAATGTCTACCGAGCACGTGACGAGCGCTATCTGGCGCTCGGCTGCCTCGAATCCAAGTTCTGGGCGACATTCGCCGCGGCCGTCGGCCACCCAGAGTGGGCCGCGCGCCAGTTCGATCCGGCCGAGCAGCCCGCGCTGCGCCAGACCGTCGCGCACCTGTTCGCGCAACGCTCATCCGACGAGTGGCTGGCTCTCGCGCAAGACCACGACATCCCGTTGACGCTCGTCAACCGCCTGGACGAGGTCGCCGCTGACCCTCAGCTCAACGCGCGCGGTGTGTTCTTCGACTCGGCCGTGGGGCTGACCGCGCGCACTCCGGTGCGCATCGACGACCTGGCTCCCGCCGCTACCACTCCCCCACCCGGTCAAGGCGAGCATTCGGTGGCCGACGTCCTGGCCGACTGGCAAAGGCGCGAGCAAGCGACGCGCGCGAGGTCCTGACTCTCAGCGAGGAGGCGGGCGTGAGCAAGGGCAAAGGGCAGTTCAACTTCTATCGGTCGGCGGGCGGCTTCGTGCACCGAGATGGTCAGTTCCTCGTGGTTCACAAGGTCGAGAACGGCGAGGTGCGCATGCCCAAAGGGCATATCGAGCCAGGTGAGACGCGGGCAGAGGCGGCCATGCGCGAGGTGCGCGAGGAGACAGGCTACGCCGCGCTACGCGTTCTGGCCGACCTCGGCACCCAGACGGCTCAATTCATCCGCTACGGGCGGCCTACGGTTCGCGAAGAGTCGGCGTTCCTGATGGTACTCGATGGCCAGGACATGGCGCAACGCGCCGCGGACGACGAAGATCGCTTCGAGCCATTCTGGGCCTCTGCCACCGCGACACCGGACCTGCTCACATTCGAGACGGAGCAGGAGTTCGCGCGGCGGGCGCTGGCATGGCTTGCCGAGCACCGCGATACATAGGACAACGCCGCGACGGCTGAACTGTTTGGACGCCAGCCGCGGCCGGGATATAATTATGCGAGTGCCCAGAGGCCTGAGGCGCTGCAAACATGGATGAGGAGTTATTGTGTTTTTTCGGCGACCAAAAGAGCACGAGAAAGTCGAAGAAAGCCTGGAAAAGACCCGCCAGGGCGGCCTGTTCAATCGCATTGGCGAGCTGTTCGGCCAGGGTGACCTCACGCCAGAGACGTGGGACGAGCTAGAGGAGCTACTCATCCGCGCGGACCTGGGCGCCGGACTGGCGAGCGAGCTCGTCGAGGATATCCACAACGAGGTCCTTCGGCGCGGCATACGGCGCACCGACCAGATACGCGCCATGCTCAAGGATCGCCTCGTCGCCATCCTCGAAGAGCCGAAGCGCGAGTTCGCCGAGGGCCAGCGACTGCTCACCGTCATCCTTGTCGTCGGCGTCAACGGCTCGGGCAAGACCACATTCATCGGGAAGCTCTCGAAGTGGTACAAGGACCAGGGACGCAAGGTCATGGTCGCTGCCGGCGACACGTTCCGCGCCGCCGCGATTGACCAGCTCAGGGTTTGGGCCGGCCGGGCGGGCGTCGAGATCATCGCCACCAGCCAGGGCGCCGATCCGGGCGCCGTCGTCTACGACGCGATCAATGCGGCCCTCGCGCGCCGCATGGACATACTCATCATCGACACGGCGGGCCGCCTCCATACCAAGTTTAACCTGATGAAGGAGCTCGAGAAGGTGCGCTCGGTCGCCAACAAGCAGGTTCACCGCGCGCCCCACGAGACGCTCCTCGTTCTCGACGCGACAACCGGGCAGAACGGCCTGACGCAGGCGAAGGTCTTCGCCGAGTCGACGCCGCTGACCGGCCTTATCCTGACCAAGCTCGACAGCACCGCGAAGGGTGGCATCGCGTTTGCCATCGTGCGCGAGCTGCAAGTCCCCATCCAATTCATCGGTGTTGGCGAGGGCATTGACGACCTCGCGGTCTTCGATCCGCGCGAGTACGTTGACGCGTTGTTCGAGCAGCCCACGCCCAGCCAGGCCTGACGTCACCACGTGCAGGACGGGAGGCGGCGCTTGCGAGCGCTCGCCCCGTCCTTTTCTTTTGCCTCATAAAGGAGAGAATCATGCTTGCTGACCCTGGAACCTACCTGACCGATCTTCACGACCGAATCGAGCATATCTGGGGGCGTCTTTGACATAGAGGGCGCCGAAAAGCAGGTCGAGGCCCTGGAAGCCCAGAGCCAGGCCCCGGATTTCTGGGATGACCCCAAGGCCGCCCAGGTCGTCATGAGAAAAACCGCCGACCTCCGCGACACGATAGAGACGTGGCAGGAGATGCGGCGCAACGTCGACGACACCCTTCAACTCTGGGAAATGGCGGAGGACGAGGACGACGCGGCCATGCGCGATGAGGTGGCCGCTGAGGCTAGCCGCCTGGGCCAGCGCATGGAAGAGCTGGAATTCCAGCTCTTGCTGTCCGGCGAGTACGACCGCAGCAACGCCATCCTGTCCATCCACGCCGGAGCGGGCGGCACGGAAGCCCAGGATTGGGCGTCGATGCTGCTGCGCATGTACCTGCGTTGGTGCGAGCGTCGCGGCTACAAGGCAGATCTCGTGGAAGAGACGCCGGGCGAGGAAGCCGGAATCCTGAGCGCGCGGGTCGAGGTCGTGGGCCAGTGGGCGTACGGATACCTGAAGGCCGAGCGCGGCGTCCATCGCCTGGTGCGCATCTCACCCTTCGACGCGGCCAAACGCCGTCACACCTCTTTCGCTCTGGTTGAGGTCGTGCCGGAGATCGAAGATGACGTCCAGGTGAGCATTAACCCTGACGATATCAAGATGGACGTATTTCGAGCGCAGGGCGCAGGTGGGCAGAACGTCCAGAAGAACAGCACCGCCGTGCGTATCACCCATGTCCCTAGCGGCATTGTCGTCTCGGTACAGAATGAGCGCTCGCAGCTCCAGAACAAGGAAATGGCGCTCAAGATTCTCAAGGGCAAGCTGCTGGACATCGAGTTGGAGAAGCGAGAGCAGGAGCGCGCCCGCCTGAAAGGGGTCCACAAGGAGGCCGGCTGGGGCAATCAGATCCGTTCCTACGTGCTTCAGCCCTACCAGATGGTCAAGGACCTCCGCACGAACTATGAGACGAGTCAGACCACGGCCGTCCTCGACGGCGACCTGGACGCGTTCATCGAAGCGTATCTCAAGGACCAGGTCGGCGCCGAGGCTACGCCGTAGTACGCTATTCCTCCCATTCGCGCATCTCCGCCAGGATGCGCCTCTCCATGTCCTCCAGGGCCGGTCGTCCCTCTTCCTGCCACTCAAAGCGCAAGGGTGAGATGGCGGCGACCGGCCACGCCTGGTCCTTCACCTCAAACACCATCAGCTCCAGCATGCAAATTGGGAAAGGGGCTGCATCCAGTTGTGGCTTGACCGTCCGCGCGCGGCCCTTCACGAGGAAAATGAGGTTGTCCGGCCCAAGAATCTGCACGGTGGCTGCGCCGCTGCGCTCCAGGTTGGCCTGAGTCGTGCTGCCTACGTCCACTGCCACCCTCACCGTCCAAGCATCTCGCGCCACAACCCACGTCATCACGAGGTGGGGCCACCCATCCGCCCCGGTGCTCGCCAGAATCGCCGGCGCACCGCCCGACAAAAACGCGAGCAGGCGCGGGGGTAAGCTATCCGTCAACGCGCTCATTGTTCTTCGCGCCTCCCAGATGCACCGAATGAAACAACCTTATCTTAAGGGAATTTTGGCCGAATTGGGGCGCAAAAGCCATTTCAAACGTGTGCGGTGATTGACGCTGGCGGGCGCACAAGGGTAAAGTTTGTCTGTCGCTCAGACATGAGCGCCATCCAACAAGCGCTATCTGCAAAGGCCGCCGGCCGCGGCCACTTTGAAAGGATGACAGACGTGGGTAAAGTACGTGTTGCGATCATCGGAGTCGGGAATTGCGCTTCCTCGCTCGTTCAGGGCGTGCAGTACTATCGGAACGCCGGCGCGGATGAGTTCGTGCCCGGCCTGATGCACGTGAACCTGGGCGGCTACCACATCAGCGATATCGAGTTCAGCGCCGCATTCGACATTGACGCCAACAAGGTTGGGCACGACCTGAGCGAGGCGATTTTCACAGCGCCTAACAACACCATCAAGTTCAGCGACGTGCCGCACCTGGGCGTTCCCGTGCGCCGCGGCATGACGCATGACGGCCTCGGCAAGTATCTCAAGGACGTGATCCAGAAGGCGCCGGGCAGCACCGACGACGTGGTCCACATCCTGCGCGACACCGGTACGGACGTGGTCATCAACTATCTGCCCGTTGGCAGCGAGATGGCGACCAAGTGGTACGTCGAGCAGATCCTGGAGGCAGGCTGCGGCTTCGTCAACTGCATTCCCGTCTTCATCGCTCGCGAGCCGTACTGGCAGCGCCGCTTCCAGGAGCATGGCCTGCCAATGATCGGCGACGACATCAAGTCGCAGGTCGGCGCCACCATTACCCACCGCGTCCTGACGCACCTATTCCGCGAGCGCGGCGTCCGCCTCGACCGCACCTATCAGTTGAACTTCGGCGGCAACATGGACTTCTACAATATGTTGGAGCGGGAGCGCCTGGAGTCGAAGAAGATTTCGAAGACCAACGCCGTCACATCGCAGCTCGACTACGGCCTGCCACCGGAGCAGGTGCATGTCGGCCCCAGCGACTATGTGCCGTGGCTGACGGACCGCAAGTGGTGCTACATCCGCATGGAGGGTACAACCTTCGGCGGCGTGCCCCTCAACATGGAAGTGAAGCTCGAAGTGTGGGACTCGCCCAACTCCGCGGGCGTCGTCATCGACGCGGTGCGCCTGGTCAAGCTCGGCCTGGATCGCGGCATCAGCGGGTCGCTCGAAGGTCCCTCCTCGTATCTCATGAAGTCGCCGCCGGTGCAGTTCGCGGACGACGAGGCGCACGAGCTGACCGAGCGGTTCATCAAGGGCGAACCTGTGCCCGCTAATGAGGCAGTCCCCGCGAACGGCCACGCGGACTAACATCCCGCAATACTGGAGCCTCGAATGCGGCGTGAAGAATGGCCCTACTACGGCTGGCGAGCATTTCATTGGTTGGCGAATCAGCTCCCCCCCTGGCTGGGGGAGCCTTTGCTTCATTGGCTAGGCGGCGTCATCTTCCCATTCAGCGGGGCGACGCACCGTAACGCCACCGAGAATATGCGCCACGTCCTCGGCCCGCGCGCGAGCGACGCCGAGGTTGAGGTGGCTGCCCGCGCCGCCTTCCAAAGCTCGCTGCTGAACTACTACCGCTTTTTCCGCCCCCTCTCCGACGATGCTACATGGGCGAGGATAGTCTCGTCGGAGGGGCAAGAGCATTTCGATGAGGCGCTGGCGCGGGGGCGAGGCGTCATCATCATCAGCGTCCACCTGGGCGGTGGGGAAATCCTCGCCCAATTTGGGCGCCGCAATCTAGGGATCACGTTCAAGGTGCCGGGCGAGCCGATCCAGCCGGAGAGCCTCTATCAGTGGATATCCGCGCAGCGCGCGCGACACGGCGGGCAGGTCATCCCGGCCGACAAGGGCGCGATGGAGCTGGTACGCGTGTTGCGCAAGGGCGGCATCATCGGCGTCATGGCCGACCTAGACACAACGCACGCGGGCCTTAAGACCCAGCTTTTCGACGCGCCGGCGCGCCTCCCCCAGGGGCCGGCCCGGCTGGCGATGATTAGCCGCGCGCCCCTCGTTCCGTTCTGGATTACTCGCCGGCCGGACGGCGGCTACCACGTTACGATCGAGCCCCCCCTGCGCTACACGCCGACAGGCGACAAGGAGGCAGACGCGGCGCAGCTTACGCGTGTCCTGGCAGAGCGAGTAGAGGTCTGGGTGGGCCGCTACCCCGAACAGTGGATGCAGTTCAACCCGGTCTGGTCGTGGGCAGCGGAGAGTCCTGGTGAGACGTGACAAAACGCGATCATGGGGGTATTATTGTGATACCAAGCAGGAATTGTAGGAGAAGGCTATGCGGATCGCTCAGGTCACGCCATATGATTACCCGTACCCAGGAGGTGTGACCGAGCACATCAAATGCCTCGGAGACGAATTGCGCAAGATGGGGCACACGGTTACCGTTGTCGCGCCATCCTCCTCCAACGTAGATAGTCTCCAGGAGAATATCATCCGTATCAGTCGCGCCGTCCTCCCCATCCGCTTCAACGGGGCTGTCGCGCGTCTCAGTCTGGCCCCCCAGGTCTACCAGCGCGTTAAAGGCGTGCTCAAGGCCGGCCAGTTCGACATCGTACACTGCCACGAGCCTACCGCCCCCCTGCTGCCTCTCGCCATGCTGCGCCACTCGACATCCATTAACGTTGGCACATTTCACTCGTTTGGGGAGACCATCCATCCCGTGTACGAGTACGGCAAAGCCGTACTCGATCCGCTGCTGGACCGCCTCGACGGACGAATCGCCGTGTCGGAGGCCGCCCGCGATTATGTCGCCCACTGGTTCCCCGCCGACTACACCATCATCCCCAATGGGGTCAACATAGAGCGCTTTGGGAACGAGGACGTGCAGCCCATTGAGCGCTTCATGGACGGCAAGCTCAACATCCTGTTCGTCGGCCGTCTCGAACGCCGCAAAGGCTTCCGTCACCTACTGCGCGCCTACCCCCTCATCAAAGCTGCCGTTCCCCAGGCAAGGCTGATCGTCGTCGGCGCGTTCAACAAGGAAGACCGCGCCGCGTACTTGCGCTATGTCCGGCTGCACAAGCTGCGCGACGTCCGCTTCGTCGGATATGTCTCGAGTGACGATCTGGCCCGCTACTACCGCACAGCCCACGTGTTCGTCGCGCCCGCGACCGGCTACGAAAGCTTCGGGCTGGTGCTTCTGGAGGCAATGGCCGCCGGCGCCCCTGTCGTGGCATCATCCATCGCGGGGTACCGCTCGGTCATCGTCGACGGAGTCAACGGGCTGCTCGTTCCGCCGGCGAGTGAGATAGCGCTCGCCGAGACTATAATCAAGCTGCTGGATGACCCGGAGCAGCGGGCATATCTGAGCCTGAATGGACGTCGAGCCGCTGCTCGATACGACTGGCGCACCGTCGCCCAAGAGGTGGTTGACTTCTACGAGGCGTGCACCGAACACCCGGCCGGCCTGCATCGTCTGCGTCCGGCTGCGGCTGCAACCGGCGGGAGTAGAAGCCGTCTGGGGTCCGACTGAGCCTCGTTCCCCCTTGATACGAATTGCCCGGAGGAAGGCACATGCTCACAGAATGGGCCCGCAAGTGGTCCCGCAACATCATTACCCCGATTGCCCTGGGACTTGGGCGGGTCGGCCTGACGCCGGACATGCTGACGGTCATCGGCTTCTTTTTCAATGTCGTCGTCGCTATCATTCTGGCGCAGGGTGAGTCGTGGTGGCTACTCGGCGCTGTGCTGCTTATCCTCTCAATGGGGTTCGACGCGCTTGATGGCACGCTGGCGCGTACCACAGGTAAAGTCAGCGTGTTTGGTGGCTTCCTGGACTCCACGCTAGACCGATTCTCCGAGGCGGTAATCTATCTGGCCCTGCTCTACACCTACCTGACGACAACACCGCCGCATACGCTCGAGCCCATCCTCATCTACCTCACGATCGTGGGCTCGCTGATGGTCAGCTACACGAGGGCCCGCGCCGAAGGCCTCGGCCTCCAATTGAAGGAAGGCCTGTTCACGCGCCTGGAGCGAATCATCGTGCTGGTGCTGGGCCTGGCGCTCACATCGTTCTTCGGCAACTCGGCCATGCTGGTCGTGCTGCTACTGCTGGCTATCGGCACGAACGTCACTGCCGTGCAGCGTCTGTTCATTGTGCGCGGGAAACTAGCCCAAGGCGATCTGTCCGGAAAGAAATAAGGCAGGGAAAAGGTTTGGAAGCCGATTGGGGGCGAAGCACGGTAGGGGAAATGCGGCAGGGGCGGGTTTGAAACCCGCCCCTGCGATTTTGGAGGGTCTTAGTCGAGTGAGCGCAGGGCCACTCGCGCCCGGTCGAAGTTGCGGTTATTGGCCAGCGCCTGGTTGAATGCGTCGCGCGCCGACGCTGTGTCGCCCAACCCCTGGTACGCCAGGCCACGGTAGAAGTACATCTCTTCGTGCATCGGCGCCTTCGCCAGCACCGTGTCGGTCAGGTCGAGCAGGCGCTGCCAGCGGCCCATCTGGGCCAGGGCCTCGAAGTGGCCGAACTGGTACCAGTAATACCGCCAGGGCAGGCCTAGGCTATGGGCGCGCTCGTATGCCTGCAGCGCCTCGTACGTCCGCCCCTCGTTGAGAAGCGCATCGCCCAGGCCAAACCATACCTTCCCGTCATCTGAGAACGCCTCAAGGTTGGCTCGTGCGCCGGCCTCGGCGCGCGCCCACATCTGGTCGTCATCAGCATCCGGCCCGAGGATGGCGCGGACGAGAGGCGCCTGATTGCGCCGATAGATCGGGATGTAGATGCGGTTGATGTTGAACTCCATCCAATGTCCCTCGAACTCGTCGAAGGACCAGGTTCGGTTCGGCCCATAGAAGGAATCATCGAACATGATTGTGCCGTTCGCCTTGTCGTAGCCGATGGCGAGACGGTAGTGGCCCATGCCTTCGTACTCGGGAATCCACTGCTCGACGATGACCGGAATGCCGTTGCTGAGGAAGGCCATAAGGATATCACGGTTGCCGTTCACTCGAACTTGAGCCTGTAGGCCCTGGCTGCGAACGTAGTTGGCTATCTGGTCGGGGCTGACATTCACATCCTGGGGATTCGGCTTCAAGACAGAGGCGATGGTGAGCTGGGGAATGTCGACGCCGTAGTAGCTCAGGGCCATGCTCGTCGTCGTCGGGCCGCAGTTATTCCACTTCTGCCAGTCGTGCTGGACACCCTGAAGCACAACCTTGTCGGCGATGGGTTTGGGTGTGACCCCATCCTCAGAGCCTCCCTGCTGTAGCCCACGCCGCGCCGGCGTGTCATCGCCCTCGCGCGCCGCGTAGGCCGGGCTAGCCGCCAAGGCGACGAGCAGCAGCACGAACACCCCAAAGACATGGATTGGCCGCAAACGTCGCATAATCCCTCCGTAACAGTCTCGAACATCATACCCTAACATCCGCGCTCCGACAGTCCGCAAGTATATCACAAACGGAGAAATCGCCACAAACGCCCATCACTCACCTGACACCGCATTGGATTGACCAGCATAAGCCGCTTGTGCTACTATATCCCCAGCGCTTCTGCCCTGCGCCGTACGCACCCCCAACCCGCCAGTACCGACTCGACGGTGAGCGCCGCCACGATGGGAGAGACACTATGATGTGGAATCCTACGGTCGAAACGATGCCTCGTGCGCAGATCGAGAAGCTCCAGCTTGAGCGGCTTCAGGCGACAGTGCGCCGCGTGTATGAGTGCGTGCCATTCTACCGACAGCAATTTGATGCCGCAGGGGTCAAACCGGACGACATCAAGGCTCTGCCCGACCTGGCGAAGCTCCCTTTTACGCGCAAGAGCGACCTCCGTGACAATTATCCGTTCGGCCTGTTCGCCGTCCCTCAGAGCGAAGTTGTGCGCATCCACGCTTCCTCCGGCACGACCGGCAAGCCTACCGTCGTGGGATACACGCGGAAGGATATCGAGATTTGGGCCGAGGTCTGCGCCCGCGCCTTCGGCTGCGCCGGGGCTGAGCCTGGCCAGATCTTTCACAACGCCTACGGCTATGGATTGTTCACCGGTGGCCTCGGCATGCACTACGGGGCGGAGAAGATGGGGCTCGCCGTCGTCCCCATCTCCGGCGGAAACACGGACCGCCAGATTCTTCTGATCCAGGACTTCAAGCCGAGCGTGATTGCGTGCACCCCCTCGTACGCTCTGACGCTGGCCGAAGCCATGCGCGCCCGCGGCATTGACCAGCGCTCTACCAGCCTGCGCGTCGGCATTCTAGGCGCCGAGCCGTGGACTGAAGAGATGCGCGCCGAGATCGAAGAAAGCCTCAACATTCAGGCCGTAGACATCTATGGCTTGAGCGAGATCATCGGTCCGGGCGTTTCGTGCGAGAGTGTCGCGAGCAAAACCGGCGCTCACATCTGCGAGGACCACTTCTTGCCAGAAATCATAGACCCAGGTAGCGGCGAGCCGCTGCCCTGGGGTGAGCAGGGAGAGCTGGTCTTCACGTGTATCAGCAAGGAAGCGATGCCTCTCATCCGCTACCGCACCGGCGACGTGACGCGCCTGGACCCGACGCCGAGCAGTGACGGCCGTACCCACGCGCGGATGGGCCGCGTCGTGGGACGGACCGACGACATGCTCATCATTCGCGGCGTGAATGTCTACCCGTCGCAGATCGAGGCCGCGCTGGTGGGCATCCCGAACCTGAGCCCGCACTACCAGCTTGTCGTGCGGCGGGCGCGGACTCTGGATGAACTAGAGATTCGCGTCGAAGTGACCGAGGCGTTCTTCCGCTACGTGGGGGAGGAGCTGCTGGACGATGACGCGCTGGAAGCGGACCACGCCGTGCGGCGCCTGCGCGATCGCGTGCGCCACGCCATCTATGGCACCATCGGCCTCAACACTCATGTCGTGATCGCCCCGCCGAACTCGGTGCCGCGCAGCGAGGGTGGAAAGCTCAAGCGCGTGATGGACGAACGGCGGCTTTGACCGATACAGACAGCAGAATCACAATCATATAAGGAGATAGAGCAGTGGGCATTCAAGTAAGACCGATCGTTTATATCTTTGCCGGCGCAGTTGGCGGCGCTTTGGCGGGCCGTATCGCGCGTCCATACGCGCATCAATTCCTCGGCAGCAAAGAGGAATCCCCAGCCGAAGACCAGTCGAGCGAGTCGATTGACGAGCAGCCCGGCGAGATTACCCTCATGATGGACGCACGGGGCGCGGTCGTCGGCGGCGCGATGGCGATGGCCTTTCGACCGTTCCTGGGCGACTTTCCCAAGATCCTGCTCACGATGGCCTTCGTCGTGGCATTCATTCTGAACGCCTCGCGCGGCACCAAATACCAGGAGGACGTGGACAAGACAGTAGGCAAGGTCGCTCCTGGCAATGTCGAGAACCTGGTCGGATGAACGAACGACGCTACACCGGCCAGCCGGCGGAAAGCTTCGGCTTTACCAGCATCCTGTATAGTAAGCAGGATGGCGTCGCTACGGTCACTTTCAACCGTCCCCAGGCGTTGAATGCCGTCAACTACGCGATGCTAAGTGAGCTCGCGACTGCATTCGAGGACGCCGCGTGGGATGATTCGGTCGCCGTCGTCGTCTTGACCGGCGCCGGTGAGCGCGCGTTCTGCACGGGCGCCGACATGAAGGAGCAGCAGAACTTTGTGCAGCGCCCGCGTGACTATTGGAAGTGGATGGGCGCGTTTATCCACGCCCACGAGCGGCTGCGCGACATCGGTAAGCCCACGATCGCGCGGTTAAACGGGATCGTCGTCGGCGGCGGCAACGAGTTCAACATGAGTTGCGATCTCGCCATCGCCGCGGATGACATTTACATCCGCCAGGTGGGAGCCACGCACGGCTCAGTAGCGGCTGCAGGAGCCACCCAGTGGCTGCCGTTGATTGTCGGCGAGCGCCGGGCGCGGGAGATTCTGATGCTGAACGAGGAGATTCCCGCGGCGAAGGCGCTGGAGTGGGGCCTCGTCAACCAGGTCGTGCCTCGCGCCGAGCTCGATACTGCTGTCGCCGAAGTGGTCGAGAAGCTAAAGGCAAAGTTCCCCGAAATCATGCGCTATACGCGCCAGCAGCTCAACTTCTGGAAGGACTTCTCGTGGCATCTGACCGTCGGCCACGCCCGGGACTGGCTCGCCATCCACAACCTGTCACCAGAGACATACGAGGGTGTGCGCGCCTTCGCCGAGCGCCGACGCCCAGACCACGCCCGTATCCGGCAGCAAATCGCCGACGACGACTCGCCGGAGTATCTCTGGGGGCCGCCGACGCGGAGCTGCCCGTCGTGCGGCGCACAGGGCCTGCCGGCCAAGTTCACGCGCTGCGGCGTGTGCGGAGCCGAGCTTGAGTAGCGGTAGCGACGGCGAGCAGCCTCAACCGCCGGTCGCTCTTGTCACCGGTGCAGGCCGGGGCATCGGGCGGGCCGTCGCGCGAGCCTTCGCGGCGGCAGGATACGCCGTCATGGTCAACGACATAGACGCCGAGAGCGCGGAGAGCGCGGCGGCCGAGTTGCGGGAGCGAGGCTGCGACGCCGTGGCCTTTCCCTGCGACGTCGCCGACGCAGAGTCGGTCGCCGCGATGGTGGCGTCCGCAGTCGAACGCTGGGGCCGCGTCGACGTCCTGGTCAACAACGCGGGCATCGAGCCGCGCGCGTCGATTCTTGACATGGACCCGGCTGAGTGGGACCGCGTGATGGCCGTGAACCTGCGCAGCGCCTTCCTGTGCACCCAGGCCGCCGGCCGCGTGATGCGCGCCGCCGGGCGGGGCGCTATCGTCAACATGGCGAGCATCGCCGGAAAAGCGTCGCCGCTGCCGCTGCGCTCGGCATACGCCGCCAGCAAAGCGGGTATGGTCGGCTTCACCAAGGAGGCAGCCCGCGAGTTCGCGGCTTACGGCATACGCGTCAACGCCATCTGCCCGGGCGTTATCGTCACCGAGATGACGGCCCACGCCCGCTCCGACCCGGCTCAGATGACTGCCTGGCTCTCCGGGATACCACTCGCCCGCCTTGGGGAAGTAGAGGAAGTCGCGGCGCTCGCCGTGTTCCTATGCTCCGACGCTGCGTCCTATATTATTGGCCAGGCCATCCAGGTCGACGGCGGACGCATCATGGCGTAGCCCTCTCGAAGGAAGCACAATGTACACTCTACTGCGCCACGACGCGCCTGCCATGCGCGACTATCACAAGGCAAAGCGTCTCCTGTGGGACCCGCGCGACGTTGACTTAAGCGCCGACAGCGCTGAGTGGCCGGCGCTGACCCAAGAGGAACAGGATCTCATTCTGCGCCTCTGCTCCGTATTCGTCGCAGGCGAGGAGGCCGTGACCGCCGATCTCGCCCCGCTCATGCTCGCGCTGCGCCAAGGTGGCGGCAGCCTCGAAGAGCAGATGTTTGTCACAACCCAGCTTTTTGAGGAAGCCAAGCACGTCGAGATGTTCGACCGCTACTTCGCCGACGTATTTCGAAGCCCAGTCAACACGGACCAGTACTACACCGATTCCTATCGGCGCATCTTCTTCGAGGAGCTGCCCCACGCCCTGGACCGACTGCTCACCGATCCCTCGCCGCGCGCGCAAGTCGTCGCGGTCGCTACCTATCACATGATCGTCGAGGGCGTCCTCGCCGAAACCGGCTACTACGCGGCCCAGCGCGCACTTCAGGCGTCGGGCCGACTGCCCGGCCTGGTACGGGCCATGCAGCTCATTCAGCGCGACGAAGCTCGCCACATCGCCTTTGGCATCTCGCTGCTGCATCGCCTTGTGTCGGACGATGTGGCGCTGTGGGACGTACTGATAGAGCGCATGAACGAACTTCTCCCCGTCGCGCTGGAAATCATCGCCGACGCCTTTACCCCCTATGGCGACCAGATCCCCTTTAATGTCAACCCCGTCGAAATGGTCGAGTACGGGGCGACACAATTCAACCACCGCCTCAACGCCCTGGAACGGGTACGCGCCTGATTCTGCGGCGTGTGGCGCTCACAGGAGAGCCAGATGGATTACCAGTTCATCCTTGTCGAGCCAGATCCACCCATCGCCGTCGTCCGCCTCAACCGCCCCAAGGTTCTCAACGCTCTCAACAACGGCCTCATCCACGAAGTTGTTGACGCGTTCGAAGCGCTGGACGCCGACGACACGGTGCGCTGCATCATCCTGACCGGCAGCGACCGCGCCTTTGCCGCCGGCGCCGACATCGGCGAGATGGCCGATGCCAGCGTCGTGAAATACCTCCAGAATGATCAGTTCGCGAGCTGGGACCGCATCCGCCGCATCCGGAAGCCCATCATTGCCGCGGTCAGCGGCTACGCCCTCGGCGGCGGCTGCGAGATCGCGCTGATGTGTGACATGATCGTCGCCTCCGAGACGGCGCGGTTCGGCCAGCCGGAGATCAACATCGGCATCATCCCCGGCGCCGGCGGGACGCAACGCTGGGCGCAGGCCGTCGGCAAGGCGCGCGCCATGGAAATTGCCCTGACCGGCGACATGATTACCGCTCAGGAAGCGCTGGCGTGGGGACTCGTCAACAAAGTCGTCCCACCGGAGCTGTACCTGGAAGAGGCGAAAGCACTGGCGCGCAAGATTGCCAGCAAGCCTCCCCTCGCGGTCCTCGCCGCCAAAGAAGCCGTCAACAACGTCTTCAACGAGTACCTCGACAAGGGTCTGACCTTCGAGCGCAAGAACTTCTACGCCCTGTTCGCCAGTGAGGATCAGAAGGAAGGCATGCACGCCTTCCTGGAGAAGCGTCCACCGCAGTGGAAAGGCCGGTAGGGAGGGGAGACTATCATGGATGAGCCAATTCTGTATGCAGTTGGCGATGGTGTGGCGACGATCACCCTCAATCGCCCGGACGTCCTGAACGCCTTTACGGACCCGATGCTCGAAGCCCTGAACGAGGCGCTGGGCAAGGCCGAGCGCGACGCGAGCGTGCGCTGCGTGGTGATTACGGGCGCCGGACGCGGCTTCAGCGCGGGCCAGGATCTCAGCGACGTCAAGCGCCGCGAGCAGGAAGCAGGACACCCGGTCTCCTTCGCCGAGCACCTGCGCACGAAGTACAATCCGGTCATCCGCCGCATCCGCACGATGGAGAAGCCCGTGATCGCCGCCGTCAACGGCGTCGCGGCGGGCGCCGGGGCGAGTCTCGCCCTCGCATGCGATCTGCGAATCGCGGCTGACAAGGCGAGCTTCGTCCTCGCCTTCGTGAAGGTCGGCCTGGTGCCGGACTCGGGCATGAACTACTTCCTGGTTCAGATGATCGGCCTGCCGCGCGCCTTCGAGCTCGCGGCGACAGGGGGCCGGCTCACGGCCGAGGAGGCGCTGCGCCTCGGCGTCGTCAACCGCGTCGTCCCAACGGACGAGCTACCGGCGGCAGCCCAGGCCTGGGCGAAGGAGCTTGCCCAGGCTCCGACGCGCGCCATCGGGTTGACCAAGCGCGCCATGAACCGGGCGCTGGTGTCGAGCGTGGAAGAGGTGCTGGACTATGAAGCCTGGCTGCAAGAAGTCGCCGGGCGAACGGCCGACCACAAGGAGGGTGTCGCCGCCTTCCTGGAGAAGCGTCGGCCTCAGTTCAAGGGTCAGTAGTGGAGTTAGGCATGGATCCAGAAGTTAAGAAGAAAGCGCTGCGTCTATTCACCTACGGTCTTTACGCGGTCACAGCGGCCCATGATGGCGAGGTCGCGGGCATGACGGCCAACTGGCTGGCCCAGTCAGCCTTCGAGCCTCCCATGCTCATGGTCGCGTTCGAAGCCGACTCGCGCACCCTCGCCGTCGTCCGCCAAAGTGGGACTTTCGCCGTCAACGTCTATGAGACTGGGCAGCGCGAGCTGGCCGGGCAACTCGGCCGCGCCAGTGTCAAGCGGCCGGACAAGCTCGAAAGCATCGCAACGCAGCCTGGCCCGATAACCGGCGCGCCCCTCCTCGACACGGCCCTGGCCTGGGTCGAGTGCCGCGTCACGGGCGAGATGCCATCCGGCGACCACGTGGTTGTCGTCGCCGAGGTCATCAACGCCGGCCTCAATCGCGAGGGCCAGCCGCTGACGATGGCGGAGGCCGGCTTCCGCTATTTCGGCTAGAGTCGGAGTTATCAGATGCGTGAAGCAGTGATTGTAGACGCGCTGCGTACGCCCATCGGGCGCTACGGCGGGGCACTCGCCGGCGTCCGGCCAGACAACCTCGCCGCCCACGTCATCAAGGCCGTGGTCGCCCGCGCCGGGATCGCGCCTGCCGACATTGAGGACGTCATATTTGGCTGCGCTAACCAAGCCGGTGAGGACAACCGCAACGTGGCACGCATGGCGCTGCTCCTGGCCGGCGTGCCCGTCGAGGTCGCCGGGTGTACGGTCAATCGGCTGTGCGGGTCGGGGCTGGAGGCCGCGACTCAGGCAAGCCGCGCGATCCAGGTCGGCGACGGAGAGTTGTTCGTCGCGGGTGGCATCGAGAGCATGAGCCGCGCCCCGTTCGTCATGGGCAAGCCAGAGACGGCGTTCCCACGCGGCAACCAGACGCTGTACGACACAACCCTGGGGTGGCGCTTCACGAACCCTCGGCTCGCCGCTCTGCATTATCCCTACAGCATGGGTGAAACAGCCGAAAACGTCGCCGAGCGATGGAACATTTCGCGTGAAGCGCAGGACGAGTTTGCCCTTCTCAGTCAGCAGCGCGCCGCCGCCGCCATTCGATCCGGCCGATTCAAGGACGAGATCATCCCGGTCGAGGTGCCGCAATCCAAGGGGCCGCCGCTCGTGGTCGACACCGACGAGCATCCCCGCGCCGACACAACGCTGGCAGGGCTGGCGCGCCTTCGCCCGGCCTTCCGCCGCCACGCGGAACAGAGTGACGGAGCGCAGACGGCCGTCGCGCTGGCCGACGGCGCGAGTGTGACGGCCGGGAACTCGTCCGGCATCAACGACGGCGCCGCGGCCCTGGTCCTGGCGAGCCGCGATTACGCCGCGGCCCACGGTCTCCCGATGCTGGCGCGCGTCGTCAGCGCGGCTGTGGCCGGCGTCGATCCGGCGGTCATGGGTGTCGGCCCAATTCCCGCGGCGCGCAAGGCGTTGGCGCGGGCAGGGTTGGCCGTCGCCGACCTGGACCTGGTGGAGCTCAACGAGGCGTTTGCCGCCCAGAGCCTCGCCGTTGTCAACGATCTCGGCCTGGACATCGAGAAGGTCAACGTCAACGGCGGCGCGATTGCGTTGGGCCACCCCCTCGGCGCGAGCGGGGCGCGTCTCCTTACCACTCTAACGCACGAGCTGCGGCGGCGTGGTGGGCGCTATGGACTGGCGACCATGTGCATCGGCGTCGGCCAGGGAATTGCCATGATTGTGGAGAACTACGAGCGATGAGCGATCCAACGGAAGCGGGCGTGCTCTACGTGGTGCTGGTTCAGGCCGAGGAAGGTGTCGAGGTTGAGTGGAACCAGTGGCACTCTGCCACGCACATGCCTCAAGTCATGGGGACGGGCCACTTCACGGGGGGAAGTAAATACCGCGTCGTGGCCGGCGACCCCGTGCCGCGGCCATCCTTCTACACGTTCTATGAGGCGAACGACCTGGACAGCCTCGCGGCATATTTCGAGAGCGACGCGGTCAAGGCGCTCCGTCGCGACTCCAACGAGCGCTATGGGGCTTATCTAGACTACGCCCGCCTCGTCCTGGAAGCGCTGCCGGACGTCACGACTCCTACCCCAACGCCGCACAGACATCCGGATGCGGAAGCCTAGAAGGTCGACGTGACGCAGTGACGGGGTGACGAAGTGATTCCTTCTCACTTTGTCACCCCGTTCGATCGCTACCCCGTCACCGCGTCACATCCCACTCACTCCCCGAGGCGCTCGATAATCGTTGCAGTCGCCATGCCGTGGCCGATGCACATCGTCTGCAAGCCATAGCGTCCGCCATCCGTTTCCAGTCGGTCGAGGAGCGTTGACATGAGACGTCCGCCGCTGGCTCCGAGTGGGTGGCCCACGGCGATCGCGCCGCCCCAGGCGTTCACCGGGGCCATGTCGGCCTCCAGCTCCTTTGCCCACGCCAGGACGACGGACGCGAACGCCTCGTTGATCTCGACGGCGTCGATGTCCTCCAGCTTGAGACCGGCGCGGCCAAGCGCCTTGCGCGTCGCGGGAATCGGCCCCGAGAGCATGAGCACCGGATCATCGCCCACGACGACGCGGCTAACGAAGCGCGCGCGGGGCCGCAAGCCATAGCGGCGGACGGCGTCCTCGGACGCGAGCAGGACGGCCGAAGCGCCGTCGCTAATCTGGCTGGAGTTTGCGGCTGTGACCTTGCCATCTGGCTTGAACGCGGGCGGCAGCGTCGCCATCCTGCGGCGGTCAGGCTCGAAGCGGATGCCCTCGTCGTAGTCGATCTCCATCGGTACGATCTCGGGGCAAAACTTCTGGGCCTTCGTCGCCTGCGCGGCAAGGTAGTGGCTGCGGTAGGCGTAGTCGTCCAGCTCTTCGCGTGAGAGGTCCCACTTCTCGGCCATCATCTCGGCCGAGATGCCCTGCATCACGAGATCATACGGAACATCCGGCGTGAACGGGTTCGGCCAGTCGCTGCCCATGGTCACGCGGCTCATCACCTCCACGCCGCCGCCGATCGCCAGGTCCATGTCACCAGCCGCGATGGCCTGCGCCACCTGGTGGACGGCCTGCTGCGAGCTGCCGCACATGCGGTTGACGCTCGCGCCGGGCACCGTCACCGGCCAGCCGGCGCTCATGACTGCCAGCCGCGCAATGTTCGCGCCCTGCTCACCGGTCTGCGTCACACAGCCCAGGATAACGTCCTCGATAGCCTCCGGGTCGACATCGGCGCGCTCCACCACAGCATTCAACACCCGCGCAGCGAGCGTCTCCGGCCGAAGGTGCGCCAGCTTGCCATCGGGCCGACCGCGGCCAATCGGCGACCGCACGGCTTCCACAATGTATACTTCGCTCATGGCCTGCTCCTTCGCAGTAGACCAGGAAAATCGACTCTGCCACTCAAGTATAGCCGGTCTGCCGCAGTGCGTCCAAGCCGTTGGCGCTCGTTTCGTCCGGTGTGCTATAATTCCTGGACTACTGGCAGGAGCGAATTGTGACCGACGAGCCGCGCCTTTCCCATATAGACGAACAGGGCCGCGCCCGCATGGTGGACGTGGGTGACAAAGCCGAGACATCGCGGGTGGCCGTCGCACGGGGAGAGGTCCACATGCGCCCGGAGACGCTGCGCCTCATCCAGGCCGAAGAGCTCCCAAAGGGCGACGTCCTGGCCGTGGCGCGGGTGGCGGGCATCATGGCCGCAAAACGCACTCACGAGCTCATCCCAATGTGCCATCAACTGCTCCTGACGCTGGTGCAGATCGACTTCGACCTGCGGCCATCGCCGTCGACGGACGGCCTCGCGGTCATCGCCATCGAGGCGACGGTCAGAACGAGAGGCCAGACCGGTGTCGAGATGGAGGCATTGACCGCCGTGAGCGTCACCGCCCTGACCATCTACGACATGGCGAAAGCCGTCGACCGGGGCATGCGCATCGAGCATATACGTGTCGCTGAGAAGCGCGGCGGCAAGAGTGGCGACCTGGTGCTGGAATGACAGAACTTCACTACTACGACTCGTCCACGCAAGAAACATATCCATTCTACACACGCCAGTGGCGCGGTGCGTCCGGCGCGCCGCTAGAGCTTGCCGGGCTGCCGCCCTTCGATCCGGGCCTCATCCGGCAGGACGTCTGGAGCCTGTGGCGCTACCGGGCGCTTCTGGCTCTACCCGATGGCGCCGAGCCGGTGAGCCTGGGCGAAGGCATGACCCCCCTCGTCCCCCTCACGGTCGATGGGCGGACGCTACACTTCAAGCTGGAGTTCATGGCGCCGACCGGCTCGTACAAAGACCGCGGTGTGACCACGCTCATCACAGGCCTCAAGGCTATCGGCGTGCGCGAGGTGCTTGAGGACTCCTCCGGCAATGCCGGCGTCGCTGTGGCCGCCTATGCCGCCGCGGGTGGTCTCAAGGCGCGCATCTTCGTTCCCGACTATGCCTCGCCAGCGAAGAAAGCCCAGGTGCGCGTGTATGGCGCGGAACTTGTCGAAGTGCCGGGTGGCCGCGCCGCGACGACTGAGGCTGCGATCAAGGCGGCCGAGACCAGCGTCTACGCGTCCCACGCCTGGCATCCCCTGTTCACGATCGGCCTGCGGACTGCGGCGTGGGAGATCTGGGAAGCCCTGGGGCGCCGAGCGCCGGATGCGGTTGTCATGCCGTCCGGACAGGGTGGGCTGCTGCTAGGGCTGTTCGACGGCTTCATGGACTTGAAGAGCGTGGGCTTGATCGACAGGCTGCCCAAGCTGTACGCCGTCCAGGCCGCCGCCGTCGCCCCTCTCTACGCCTCGTGGCGAGCGGGCGCGCACGATGTCGCCGCCGTACCGGAAGGGCGCTCTCTGGCCGAGGGCGTGCTGATTCGACAGCCTGTGCGCGGCGCGGCGCTGCTAAACGCTGTGCGCCAGAGCGAAGGCGGGGTGGCCATCGCGGGTGAAGAGGCCATCCAGCAGGCGCGGGCGGACCTCGCCCGACACGGCCTGTTTGTCGAGCCGACCTCGGCGCTGGCGCTGGCCGGGCTGCGCGGCCTCGGTGACGAGATTCCGGCCGATGCGCTGGTTGTCCTGCCGCTGACAGGCTCCGGCCTCAAAGCGCCGCCGACGGCGTAACGCACGGCGAACGGTTTCGCCAGGCGCAGCGTTATCATAGTTGGCACGATGAACCAGCACGGTGAAGAGGAGACGAGTGTGGCGACGGCAATGACCTCCAAGAGAGCGATAGCGAGCAACGGCCAGGAAGCCCCGCCCGTGTACTCTATCGTTGCCCCTGTCTACAACGAGGGCCAGACGCTGCCCGAGTTCTACCGGCGCATAACGGACGTCATGGAGGGCCAGGGCGAGCCGTTCGAGATCGTGCTCGTCAACGATGGCAGCCGCGACAACTCGCTGGAAGTCATGCACGCGCTCCACGAGCAGGACCCGCGGGTCAAGATACTCAACTTCTCGCGCAACTTCGGCCACCAGGTCGCCATCACGGCCGGCATGGATCACGCGCAGGGCAACGCCGTCGTCGTCATCGATTCCGACCTCCAGGACCCGCCGGAGGTCATTCCCGACATGATCGCGGCGTGGAAGGACGGCGCCGATGTGGTCTACGGCGTGCGCGAGCAGCGTGAGGGCGAGACGTGGTTCAAGCTCACGACGGCCAAGCTCTTCTACCGCCTCATCGACCGTATCACGTCGATCACCATTCCCGTCGATACCGGCGACTTCCGTCTGATGGACCGACGCGTCATCGACGTTATGAAGCAGCTGCGCGAGCACCACCGCTTCATGCGCGGCCTGTCCGCCTGGACGGGCTTCCGGCAGACCGGCGTCAAGTACAAGCGCCAGCCGCGCTATGCGGGCAGCACGAACTACCCGCTGCGCAAGATGGTCAAGCTCGCCTGGGATGCCATCACGTCTTTCTCGTTCGCTCCCCTCCAGCTCGCGACCAGCGTCGGCTTCGTCATCGCTCTCCTGGCCCTGCTAGGCATCGGCATCAGCATCATCCTCCGCCTGTTCGGCCACGCCATCGTCGGCCAGGCGACGACGCTCATCAGTGTCCTCTTCCTGGGCGGTATCCAGCTCATCTTCCTCGGCATCATCGGCGAATACCTGGGCCGCATCTACGATGAGGTCAAACGGCGACCGCTCTACATCATCGCCGACTCCGAAGGCTTTGGCGCAGCGGACATGGAGCGAACACCGCGGCCCGAAGCCTCGTCTCGCGTCCCCACGCCCAACGCATGAGCGAGTCCAGCCGCACACGCCCCGTTTGGGTCGATCTCCTGATTCACCTGCGCCTCAACTTTCAGATTATCCTGGCGCCCATCTTCCTGTGGGGCTTCGTGCTCGCAGGGGGCACGTGGGGCTGGCGGCTCGTTGTCGGCTTCATCGCCGTCCATGTCGGTCTGTATGGCGGTGTGACCGCCCTAAACTCCTACTACGACCGCGACGAAGGCCCGGTCGGCGGCCTCTGGAACCCGCCCAAGTGGCAGGCCGCCATGCTGCCTTTCGCATGGGCTGTGCAACTCGTCGGGCTGCTCATGGTCATTCCGCTTGGCCTCGGCGTGTCCCTGACCTATATCGCCATCATGGCCCTGTCCGTCGCCTACTCTCATCCTGCCGTCCGCCTCAAGGGCCGCCCCATTGCCGCGCTGCTCGTCGTGGCGATAGGCCAGGGCGTCGGTGGATTCCTCACCGGCTGGTTCAGCGCCACACCGTCCCCGGCCGGCCTCCTGACGCCCACCATCATCGTCGCCATCATCGGCATCAGCCTGGGCACCGTCGGGCTCTATCCACTGACGCACATCTATCAGACGGAGGAGGACGCAGCGCGAGGCGACTCCACATTCGCGGTGCGCTGGGGAACGAACGCCGCTTTTCTCTTCACCCTCGTCACCTTTTTCATCGCCATGGTGTGCATCGGCTGGGTTGTGTGGCAGGAGTTTAGCCCCATCGCCGGCGCGCTCATCACAGCGGCCTATCTGGTGATTCTGGCCGACATCGAGCGCTGGCGGCGGCGCTTCGACCTGCAGGCGGTCCGCGCCAACTACGACCACGTCATGCGCCTCAGTTATGTCACATCCTTAGGCTTCGCGGCCTACCTTTGTCTGCAATTATTCCTCTAGCCCGCTCGTCGGCACTGTCGGGAACAACGGCGTGACTCCGCAAACTATCTTCCAGATTTTCCTAATTGGCCTGTCGAACGGCGCGATTATCGCCTTCAATGCCATCGCCATCACCCTGGTCTACAGTGTGGTGCGCATTCTCAACCTGGCCCAGGGCGACATCTTCGCCCTCAGCACCGTCGCCGCCGTCACGCTCGTCCGCGCCCTTGGCCTGAATCTGCTCGTCCCCTGGCCGCTGCTCGTCGCCGGTATCGTCGTCGCCGTCGCCGGCACGATGCTGTTCGGCGTTCTGCTGAACGTCGTCGTCGAGCGGCTGGCATTTCGCCCTTTCCGCGGCCACTCCCGGCTCGCCCCCTTCATCGCCACGCTCGGCCTGTCGTTCATTTTCTACCAGATTGCCCTTGTCTGGCGGCGGTTCGAGCCGAGCTTCATTCCGCAAGAGCACCGCAGCGTGCCTGGCCTGCCGGAGTTCCCCGGCGACGGCATTCCGCCCCTGATTCCCCAGGTCAATCTCCTGGGATTCGTTGGCAGCGGCTCGGACCTCATATTCTCGCTGAAGGACTTCCTCGCGCTCGCCCTCGCCATCGTCTGCGCGCTCCTCGTCGCGCGCTTCCTGGCCCGCAGCCGCCTCGGGCGCGCCATCCGCGGCGTCGCCCAGGAGCCGCGCCTCGCCGTTATCCTCGGCATTCCGTTCGACCGTACCGTCCTGCTCACGTTCGCCATCGGCGGCGCCCTGACCGGCATCGCCGCTTTCGCCTCCGCCGGCTACTACGAGGTCCCCTACACGCACTACGGTGCGGAGAGCGGCCTGACGGCCTTTGCCGCCGCCATCATCGGCGGCATCGGTAGTCCGGTCGGCGCACTCATCGGCGCTCTCGTCGTCGGCGAGCTGACCGCGTTGAGCGACTACTTCCTCGCCGCCCAGTGGACCCCGGTCGTCGTCGAAGGCATCCTCATCGCGCTGCTCCTCATCCGCCCGACGGGCCTCGCGCCCGACGAGGGCGAGGAAGACCTGTACACCTCCGGCGGACGCGACGCCATCACCGCCGCCGGCCGGGCCAACCACGGGCAGGCGCGGCGCTGGCTCTCGATGGGCTTGCTCGCGCTCGGTCTCGCGTACCCATTCATCGACTCGGCGTTGAGCCTCCAGCGGCAGTACGCCGTCACGGGTATCCTGGTGTTTGTTCTCCTGGCGCTCGGCGTCAACGTCCTGCTCGGCTTCTCCGGCGTCCTGGACCTGGGCTACGCGGCGAGCTTTGGCATCGGAGCCTACGCCGCCGCCATCTTGACAGCGCCCTACGGCCCGCTTAGCTCCTTGCTGCCCGGCGCGCCTAACTTCCTGATCGTCGCCGCCGTCGGCGCCGCGGCGTCGGGGCTCTACGGGCTGCTGATGAGCCTGTTTGCCCTGCGCCTGCGCCGCGACTACCTCGCCATCATCACCCTCGCCGCCGCCCTCGTCGTCCGTCAGATTATTCTGAACCTGGGTAACGTGACCGGCGGCGTGCGCGGCATGTCCGGCCTGCCCGGCCCTGTCGCCTTGATCGAGCCGCTCCAGTCGCCGACGGCGAAGTACTACCTGACCCTGGCCTTCGTCATCGCCGCCGCCGCCATCAGCTACCGCCTGCTCTATTCGAAGCTAGGCCGGGCGTGGCTGGCGAGCGCCGACGATGAGCTGGCCGCGCAGAGCAGTGGAATTGCCGTCGGGCGCGTGCGCGGCGCGGCGTTCATTCTGAGCGCGGCGCTGGCCGGGATCGCCGGCGCGCTCTTCGCCAGCCTGTTCAGTTATGTAGACCCAGAGCAACTCAACTTCCAGCTCACGGTGATGACGCTGGCGGCGGTGATCGTCGGCGGGCCGGGCAACATCATCGGGGTCATCCTCGGCGCGTTCGTGGTCTCGCTCTACGACCGGGTCGCCATCCCGGTGCTCAACGATTGGCTGGCCGGGCTACCGCTGCCGGCCCTCGCGGGCGCGCGCATTAACCTGCGCGAGTTCAGCTACCTGGCCTTCGGCCTCATCCTCTACCTGACCGTCCTTTACCGCGGCCGCCGCTCGTCAGGGTGACAACCGCTTGAACAGGCGAGGAACCGCAACTTCTGCCGGTTACGGGTGTTACAGAATACGATGGATGCGCGTATCCCGCGCCTTTGACGCTGTGCGTAATGTCGGGCGCTTGAAGCGCATCAAAGAAGCGATTGCTGGTTATTCAAGGCTTTGTCGCTGACAAAGAGATGGAAATGGCCGAGACAACGATTCGATTGACGACGCTCGCCCACTGCGCCGGCTGAGCGTCCAAAATGGGCCCAGAGGCCCTGGCGCACGTGTTGCGCCCCATAAAAAGCGTCTTCGGGACGCCGGGCGCGTTCCCGGACCTGCTCGTTGGCCTCGAGACAAGTGACGACGCGGCGGTATACCGCCTCAACGACGACCAGGCGCTCATCCTGACGACGGACTTCTTCCCGCCGGTTGTGGACGATCCATACACCTACGGCGCGGTGGCGGCGGCCAACTCGATGAGCGATGTCTACGCCATGGGCGGCGACGTGCTGCTCGCTATCAACGTCGCGGGTTTCCCCAGCGGCCTGCCATCCGAAATCCTGGCGGAGATCTTCCGCGGCGGCGCGGAGAAGGTCGCCGCGGCGGGCGGAATTATCGCGGGCGGCCACACCGTGACCGACGACGAGCCGAAGTACGGCCTGGCTGTCGTCGGCATCGTGCGGCCCGAGCGCGTGGTCACGAAAGGCGGCGCCGGAGTCGGCGACCGTCTGGTCCTGACGAAGCCCCTGGGCAGCGGCATCATCACCACGGCCGCACGGGCGCTTGGCGCGAGCGTCGAGCACCTCGACGAGGCGGTGCGCTGGATGACGACGCTGAACCGCGACGCGGCGCGTGCGATGCAGACGGTTGGGGTTCACGCGGCGACGGACATCACCGGCTTCGCCCTACTCGGCCACGCCTACGAGATGGCGAGCGCGAGCGAGGTGGCGTTCCGCTTCTCGGTAGGCTCCCTGCCGCTGCTGCCGGGCGCGCTCGAATACGCCCACCTTGGGTTCCTGACGGGTGGCGCCGGGCGCAACCGCTCGTGGCTGCAGGATCACGTGCGCGTCGAGACGGCGATTTCGTCAGAGTGTGAGCACATCCTGTACGACCCACAGACGTCGGGCGGACTGCTCATCGCCGTCGCCCCAGAGCGTCACGAGGCCCTGCTGAGCGAGCTGACCAAGCGTGACACAGCGGCATGGACGGTCGGCGAGGTCGTCGCCGGGCAGGGGATTATCTTGGCGGATTAGGTGATTGGTGGTATGATTAACCCTTGGCGTAGAAGCCAAGAATCAGATAAGCAGCGTTCAGCATATGGCCGACGAAAGGGCGGCCCAGCTCGACGGGGCTTGCTGACGAGAGGACAAAGATGCAAAACGGTCAAAAGCGCGTCGTCGTGACGGGTATGGGAGCCGTCACTCCCATCGGTCAAGACGTCGAAACATTCTGGAATAGTCTCCTTGCCGGCCAGGGCGGAGCCGGCCCCATCACAGCCTTCGACGCGAGTGAGTATGCCGTTCGCATCGCTGCCGAGGTGAAAGACTTCGATCCGACCGCCTGGATGGACCGCAAAGATGCGCGGAAGATGGACCGCTTCGTTCAGTTCGCGGTCGCCGCGTCGGAACAGGCCCTGCAAGACAGTGGCCTGAAGATTGATGACTCAAATAGGGACGACGTTGGCGTTCTCTTCGGGTCGGGGATTGGCGGCCTCGGAACGATCGAGGAAGGCTGCCGGACCCTGATTGACAAAGGCCCAATGCGCGTCAGTCCGCTCATATCAACGATGCTAATCGTCGATATCGCGTCCGGCCAGATCTCCATTCGCAATGGCCTGCGCGGGCCGAACTTCGCTATCGTGTCGGCGTGCGCCTCGGGCAACAATACCCTGGGCGAAGCATTTGAGATTATTCGGCGTGGCGATGCTCTAGCCATGGTCACGGGCGCCAGTGAGGCCGCCATCACCCCCCTGGGTATTGGCGCGTTCCACCGCACCGGCGCGCTTTCGACGCGCAACGACGACGGCGTGCATGCCAGCCGCCCATTCGAGGCGAACCGCGACGGCTTCGTCTTCGGCGAGGGCGCCGGCTGCCTTGTCCTTGAGGACCTTGAGTTCGCCAAGGCGCGCGGAGCGAACATTCTCGCCGAGATGATCGGCTACGGCGCGAGCGCCGACGCCTACCACGTGACGGCGCCGGAAGAAACCGGCTATGGCGCGACCATGGCGATGACGCGCGCCCTGCGCAAGGCCGGCATCGAGCCAACCGACATCGATTATATCAACGCCCACGGCACATCGACACCGCTCAACGATAAGGTCGAGACGCTGGCGATCAAGCGCGTGTTCGGCGAGCATGCCTATAAGATCCCAATCTCCTCGACCAAGTCCATGACGGGGCATCTCATCGGCGCGGCTGGTGTATGCGAGGCCATCGCCAGCATCAAGACGATCCGCAACGGAATCGTCCACCCAACCATCAACTACGAGACACCGGACCCGGACTGTGACCTGGACTACGTGCCGAATCGCGCGCGTTGCGTCCCGGTGCGGACCGTCCTCTCCAACTCCTTCGGCTTCGGCGGCCACAACGCGACTCTCGTGTTCCGCGCCTACGAAGAGTAGTCTGTTGTTCGTGAGGTGCGGCCATGTTGGCCGCACCTCACCTCTGGTCGTCTCTCTATCCATCCACGGCGGTATTCTTTGCTGTATGCCCGATCTCGATGATCTTCAAGAGCGTATTCAGGTCTCGTTCAACGAGCCTACCCTGCTGGCGCAGGCCCTGACCCATCGCTCCTACCTCAACGAGAACCCCGCGCCCGGTGGTTCCGACAACGAACGCCTCGAATTTCTCGGCGATGCCCTCCTCGATTTTGTGACGGCTGAGTACGCCTATCGGCGCTTCCCCCACATGAGTGAGGGCGAGCTGACGAGTCTGCGTTCTGCGCTCGTCAAGGAAAAGAGCCTGGCCGAATTCGCGCGCAACATCAGCCTCGGCCCACACATTTACATGGGGCGGGGGGAGGCTTCGAGCGGCGGCGCTGACCGCGCGCCTCTCCTGTGTGGGACGTTCGAGGCCTTGATCGGCGCCATCTACCTCGACCAGGGCATGGACGCCGCGCGCGAGTTCATTCTGCGCTACCTGGCCCCGGCCGCCGAAGCCATGGTCGCCGACCAGATGCTCAAGGACGCCAAGAGCCGCCTCCAGGAGTGGAGCCAGGGCGAGTGGCAGCTCACCCCGATCTACCGGACGGTTGCCCAGCATGGCCCGGACCACGCCAAGGAATTCACCGTCGAGGTGCTCATCGGCGGCCGTGTATTCGGCGTTGGCGTCGGTCGCAGCAAGCAGGTCGCGGAACAGGAAGCGGCCCGCGATGCCCTGCTGCGCGGCGGCCCCATGGACGTCTCGCCCGATGGAGCACCCGCTCCCCCCGATCCTTCGCCCGCGTGACCGCGCCGCCCGTTCTTCTCGTCACGGGGGGCGCCGGTTATGTCGCGCGCCACGTGATACGTCGAGCAGGCGGCTGGCAGGTCTACGCGACGTTCCACCATGCCCCTCCGAACTCTGACAACGCGGTTTGGCGCGCGCTCGACGTGCGCGACGGCGCCGCCGTTGCCGCACTGGTGCAAGAGCTTCGCCCGACGGCAATCATCCACACCGCGTATCAAATGAACACGCCTGACATGGACACGGTGGTCATCGACGGCACGCGGCACGTGGCTCAGGCCGCCGTCCGGGTCGGCGCGCGCCTGGTGCATCTGTCCACCGATGTCGTCTTCGACGGACGGCGCGGCCACTACCGCGAGAGCGACTCGCCCTCGCCTATCCACGCCTACGGCATGGCCAAGGCGCAGGCGGAAGCGGAAATCAAGCGCAATGCCCCAAACGCGGCAATTGTGCGCACGTCGCTGGTCTACGGCTTCGATCCGCTCGACCGCATTACGGCCTGGGTCCTGGATAGCGTGCGTCAAGGCTCGCCAATCACTCTCTTCACCGATGAGTTCCGCTGCCCCATCTTCGCAACGGACCTGGCCGACGCGCTCCTCGAGTTGGCCCGCAACGACATCAGCGGTCCGATACACGTCGCCGGGCCGCAGGTGCTGAGCCGCTACGACATGGGTATTCGTCTGTGCCGCGCCTTCGGCCTTGACGAAACAGCCATCACGCCAGCCCCCGCGGCTTCGAGCGGTCTCACTCGGCCGCTCAACTGCACGCTCGACACAAACCTGGCACAGCAGCGCCTGCGAGCGCTTCTGCGCGGGGTCGACGATGTGCTGGCCTCGGTGTTTCCCGCCTACGCACCGCCAACCCATGGTTGACTCGCGCCGGCTTTCAGGGTATACTAGCGCTAGATGTGAAGCGTTCATTCCCCCTATATCTTGTGTCCCTGTTCATTTGACCTTTGCCGGCCGGCGCTCATCTCGCGTCGGCTACGGACGGTGACTCACCCATGCGGCTGAAGCGCCTGGAAATCCTCGGCTACAAGAGTTTCGCCAACCGCACCGAGATTCTCTTCGAAGAGGGGGTCACGGCTGTGGTGGGTCCGAACGGCTCGGGCAAGAGCAACGTCGCCGACGCTCTGCGCTGGGTGCTGGGCGAGACGAATGTTCGTCACCTCCGCGGCAAGAAGAGCGATGACTTGATCTTCGCCGGCAGCAACGGCCGCGGCCAGCTTGGCATGGCCCAGGTCTCCCTCACATTGGACAACAGCGCGGGCTGGTATCGCGCCCCTGTCGAAAGCTCACGCGGCCGAACCAAGCTCGCCGACTCGCTACTGGCTGGCGCTCCGGCCGAAGTCACCATTACCCGACGGCTGTATCGCGATGGCAGCGGCGAGTACTGGATCAATGGTCAGCGCGCCCGACTCGGCGACGTCTATCAGATGCTTGCCCAAGGCGGCATTACCGGCGAGACGTATGTCGTCGTCGGCCAGGGCCTTGTGGATCAGGCGCTCTCGCTGCGGCCGGACGAGCGGCGTGCGATGCTCGACGAAGCGGCGGGGGTCAAACCGCTGCAGGCCAAGCGCGAGCGCGCCCTGGCGCGTCTTGACGAGACGCGCGCAAACCTCCTGCGCGTGAACGACATTCTAAGCGAGATTACCCCGCAGCTCCGGCGCCTGGATCGACAAGCCAGCCGCGCCCAGGAAGCCCGCCGCCTCAGCGCCGAGCTTGAGGGTCTGCTCGTCACGTGGTATGGCTACCAGTGGGGCGCGGCTCAGACCGAAGTTGAAACGACATCGGCCGTCGCCGAGGAACAGAAGCAGCGCGCGGAGGAAGCGGAAGCGCGGCTGGACGAAGCAGCGGCGCATCTGGACCAGGTGCGCGTCGACTGCGACAGACAACGTTCGCTCCTGGAAGGCCACCGCCGCCACGCCGGGCGCCTCCGCGATAGCGCCGACACGATTCGCCGCGACCTGGCGGTGGTTGAAGAGCGAGCCCGGCAACTCGCGACACGGCGCACCGAGGCCGAGGCCGAGACGGCGAGCCTCAATGAGGCAATGGAGGCGGCGTCGGAGCGTCTGAAGGAGGCGCAGCAGGCCGTGGCGGCAGCCCACGAGGAGGCTGAGAACGCACGGGTTGCTTCGCGAGAAGCTCAGGTCGAACTCGAGCGCCTGAGGGGCGAGCGTCAGACCCAGGCCGCGGCCCTGGATCGTGCACGCCAGAACGCCCTCAAGTCGGCCGGCGTTGCCACGGACCGCCGCGCCCGAGCCCGAGCAGCGGCCGAACGCCTGACGGATGTTCGCCGCCTGATGGCAGCAGCGGAGGCCGCTCTCGACGAGCACAAGGCTACCACGCAGGCTGCTCGCACCCATCACACTGAGCGTCTCAACGAGCTGCGGCTGGCTGAAGCGAGCCTGAGCGAAGCCGCAGGGATTGTGACGCAAGCGCGCACCAGTCTCCGCGACGCCGAGACTGCGGTGCGCGAGGCGACGCTGGGGGTGGAGCACGCGCGCACGCGACAGCGCGAGGCGGCCCACCGGCGCGCCATGCTGGACCAGGTACGCCGCGCCGATCTTGGCCCGGCCGTCCAGTCGATTCTCGACAACAAAGGGCTGACCGGCATCGTCGGACCGCTCGTTCATCTCATGCAGGTAGAGTCAGGGTTGGAAAGCGCGGTCGCCGCCGCGCTCGGCCCCTGGCTGCACGCCGTCGTAGTCGAGACGTGGGCAGACGCGCAACGCGTCGTCGCGCATCTCGCCGCGGGCCATCACAATCCTGTCACGCTCTTCGTTCGACAGGCGGCAGGCGAAGGTGAACGGCCGGCCGAGCCGCACGCCGAAACCGTCCCCGATACACTTGACTGGCTTTCCCGCCACGTGACGCCGGCCGAGGGTATGGCCGCGGTTGCCCAGGCGGCGCTCGGCGATGTCGCCCTGGCAGAGTCAGTGGGCCACGCGCTTGCCCTCGTCGCCAATACACCCCTGACCCGCGGCTGCCTGCGCGCTGTCACCCGCAACGGCGTCATCGCCAGCGCTCGCGGCGCTCTGACCGGCGGCGCGACCGAAGGCGCTGAAGTTCTGACCCGCGAGCGCGAGTGGGCTGCCCTGCCCGATCCGGCCACCCTCGAAGCTGTGGTAGCGGCGGCGCAGCAGGAGGTGGCGGCGGCGCAGGCCCGCGTTGCCGACACGCGAGGCGTGCTGACACAGGCCGAGGAGACTCAGACGCGGCGCCGCCAGGCGCGAGATGCGGCGCAGGCAGCGTGCAACGCGGCAGAAGCGGCGGTCGACCGCGCCGCGACGGCGGAGGCCTGGCACACTCGCAACTACCGTCAGCAGGCCGAGGAGGCAGAGCGTCTGACCCGCCAGGCCGCAACGCTCGAAGCGGAAGCTGCGGCGGCAGAGGCTGAAGCAGCGCAGTCCGACTCTCTACTGGCAACGCTCCAGGCGACGCCTCTCCCGGATCTGACGGCGGCGCAGATGACCCTGGCGCAGGCTCAGACACAGGTGACCGCCACAGACCAGGCGCGCAACGCGGCAGCGCGACAGTTGGAGGCAGCGCGGCGAGAGAACGATCAGGCGCAGCGCGTCGCCAGGGAACGCGCACAGCGCGTCGAGGTACTGTCCGCTGAGGCAGCCGCCTCCGAGAAGCGGCTGGCGGATCTGCGGCGCGAACTGGAGCGAGTCGAGGGCGAGCGCACCAAGGTGCGTGGCGTGATGGAGCCAATCCAGGCGCGGGTCACGGCGTTGGAGGACGAGGCACGGAAGCTGGAGAAGGATTCGGCAGGGCTGCGAAGTGCGGCGATGGCCGCGGAGCGCGCGGCGTCCGCGGCGCAGGCGGAAGCCCACGCGGCGCACGAACGAATGCAGCGGCTGGCCGACGAGATGAGCGCCGATCTAGACCTGCTGCCGCCCATGCCGGACGGCGCGCCGATGCAACTGCGGCTGGGGTTCGAAGGCCAGCTCACTCTGCCGCCGGTGCCACAGATTCCAGCGGATCTGGAGGAGCGCGTTCGCTCACTGCGTGCTCAGCTCAAGCGGCTTGGACCGCCAGATAGCGACGCGATGGCCGAGTTCAACACGTTGAACGAACGCCACGCTTTCTTGACGACGCAGATGGCGGACCTGGAAAAGGCGGCGACCGATCTGCGCACGGTCATCGCCGAGCTTGACAACGCGATGGCCACGCGCTTCGACGAGATCTTCGCCCAGGTCGCCCGGCTGTTCAGCCGCAATTTCAGCCTGCTCTTTGGCGGCGGTACCGCGCGGCTTGGCCTGACCGAGGACGGCGGCCTCGAAATAAACGCGCGGCCGCCGGGCAAGCGCCCGCAGCCGCTCTCACTGTTGTCGGGTGGCGAGCGCGCGCTTACCGCGAGCGCCCTGGTGTTCGCCTTGCTCGAAGTGAGCCGCACGCCGTTCTGCATGTTGGACGAGGTCGACGCGGCCCTGGACGAGGCCAACGTGGGTCGATTCCGCGCCGCCGTCGAACGGCTGGCGACGCGCACCCAGGTTATCCTGGTCACGCATAACCGCGGAACCGTCGAGGCAGCCCAGGCGCTCTACGGCATCACGATGAACGGCCAGGGCATCTCGCAGGCCATCTCCCTGCGCACCCGCGACTATTTCCCCGACAGCAAAGCCTCCGACGCCGCCGCCGACTGAGACGTCCTAGAAGCGGAAGACCTGCAACAGGCGCTTCTCGGTCTCACCCTCGACGTGCGCCTCGACCTCGACGTACTGCTCGATGCCCGAGCCGCGCAGCTTGTCCTTGAGCAGCTCATCCACCTGGAATATCCCGGCCGAGTTGCTCATGACGATCTCGATGCGGATCGGCTTGGTTTCCCCTGGCTCGATACTCACCTGCTCCACGGCGGCAGCCGACAACGAGTGGATGTTTATCTGCCCCGCCTCGAATGGGATGCGCGAGCGTCCCTTCGCCATGTCCAGGGCGTCCGCCACGCGCACCACGCCGGCCTCCAGCGTCAGCGGCTTGCCCTTTGAGCGGTGGCCGATGATGGCGTGGAGCGTCTCCGAACGGACAACAGTCCCCTGGAAGGCCGGGTAGATGCCCTCCAGAAGCGACTTGAGCTTGTCGGACGCGATGAACAGGCTGAAGTGCTCGTGGTCGTTGCGGTGGATCGACATACCCACGTCGTGCAACAGGGCCGCGAGAACGACAATCACCTCGGCATCGTCCGAAGTCATGTCGTAGTCGCTGACGATATTCGGCACGCCCCCGTAGGCCATGATCGTGCGGAGCAACTTCAGCGCGATATTCGCGATGAGCTGCACGTGCACCGGGCCGTGGTCACTCATGCCCAGCCGCTTGACGGCGTTGATGTTTGCGACGTGCCACAGGGCGAACAACTCGGGGTCGGCGTTCACGCGGTCGACGACCGCTTTCAGCCGCAAATTGTCTTCGAAGGGGATAACCAGCCGCGAAAGTTCGGCGGAGTCAACATCCGCCACCGCCGGCGCGGGCACACTGAAGTCCCCGTCGGCGGACGTAATCATATGATGTACCGTCTCCACACATTCTCCTTGAACACTGCAATCGGGCAGCAGAAGTCATACGACCTTAACGATCACGATCGATCGAGCGCGCCCGACGGTTCAAGAGCGTTATCCTCGGCCTCCTCCGCCGCGATGACGCGATGAAATGCCCGCAAGCCGATGATCAACGCCTCGCGGTCTTGCTCGTTCATCTGAGCGACAATCGCGGCGAGGCGCTCCTTGACCTGCTCATTCATTGTCCCAAACAAGCTCTGCCCTGCGTCTGTGAGATGCAGGCGGACGACGCGTCGGTCATACTCGTCCACCCGGCGCTCCACCAGGCCGCGCTCGACCAGCCCGGCCACCATTTTCGTCATGGTGGGCAATGTCACACCCTGCCGTTCCGCCAACCGGCCCATCGAATCGGATCCATGAAAGTAGAGATAGCCGAGGATGCGGTACTGCGGCATAGTGCACTGGCCTGGAACTACAGAACGCATATCGTGTGCCAACGTGCGCATGGCGCGTGGGAAGGTCGCCAAAATCAGCCGTGCGCATTCAAGATCAGCCAATGACATGAACTACCCTATTCTCTCGCGGCATCGTGGTCGTGAGTGCGTCAGCGCACGCGTGCAGTGACATAGCCGCGGTTAAGCACTTTCCGAACTGACTGCTAATACTTAGCCTATCTAATTATATTTGCCTTCGGCGATTCTGTCAAGAAAGCAGTCTCAGCGCGAGCGGGTTAACGGGCCGTTACCGTGAGGCGGGTGGGGAGGATGACATGGTCCGCGCCGTCCGCCGTTCGAACACGCTCGCCCGTCGTCGGATCATACAACCCGACTTCGATGCTGGCCTCGCCGGTGTAGTCCCCATTGACAGCCATCTCGTGCGGGTCGATCACAAACTCGCCGGCGGTCCAGCCCGTCGTGGGCCGCGCGCCATTGGCGGGCGGCGAGTCGTGCTGGGCAATTACGCGGCCATCGCCACCGAGCAAGTGCGTGAAGACGGTCAGGGGCTTGGCGCCGGGCTTATCGGTCGCCTGCCACGTCAGCTTCAACGCTGCCCGTCCACCCGGCTCAATCGTCTCGCTCGCGAGATCGTACCCTACCAGCCGGATACCCGGTCCGAAGTCGACGCCGGATGCGTGCTGAACCGTCGGCGCTTGCATGAGCCGCTCCGGCGCCTGCACCTCAAGTTTCGCTAGCGGAACCGGTTTCCCATCGCCGACCTGCACCTGGAGCGTCGCGGGACCGGCGGTGGCATCGGCAGGCGCGCGCAGCGTGCGCCGGTCGAGAACAACCTCGTTTACCGCCCACCGCGACGTCGGGTACGCGCCGTCGGCCGGCGCGCCCGTAGCCTCGGCAATCACCTTGTCATTCTGCGTCAGCTGCACGCGAATAGGGGCATCTGGAGGCGCGCCGCGTGTCGCGCGCCAGCGCAAGCGCGCTTCAATCGGCTCGCCGGGCGCGACACTCGTCCGATCCACCGAGTATTGCTCCAACACGAGGCCATCACTCGGCGACGCGTTCACCGTCGTCATCTTCGAGTCGAGGCTCGTCGGGAAGCGTTCAGCACGGCTCAGCGCCACCTGCCCGACGTTCGCGCGCGTGCCAACCGCCGCACCACCGGTATCCAGGACATCGACCGGCCGCAGGGTCGCGCCGTCGTACACGGCTACCGACACGTTGTAGGTCACAGGCGGCGTGCCTGGCGGCAGCGGCACAGAGTAGACGTTGACAACGTCCTGGCCCGGCTCCCAGAGCGAAGGCGGCCGCCCGCCGGCATCCAAAAGAAAGGCATCCTGACTCGCGATGGTGCGGCCGGCGGCGTCCAGGAGCGTAACTGCGACTTTCGGGCTGTCGAGCTCCCCGACACCCGCTGAGTCAGCTCGCCAGCGCAGCGCCAGAGCCACGCTAGCATCCGCCGCCGTCGGTGGTGGCGTGTATACACCCGTCAGCGTCAGTGGACCGAAGCGCTTCTCTGCCGCCTGGAAGTCTGGCAGCGTCACCGGACGTTCCAGGTCGTACTCTCGCACCAGAAGGTCCGATACGCTCCACGTGCGCACCCGGCGGCCGCTACTGTCTAGCAGCCAGGCAAGGAAGCCGCGGTGATCGGAGTGGGCCTGCGCCCAGGACACCAGCGCCACCCGGTGGCGGCCCTGGGTGTAGTCCGCGACCTGGCGGATGATCGACTCATCCGTGTCGTTCATCTCGATCCAGTGGGAGGGCGCGACGCCGTGATAGTAGAAATCGACGGCGTAGTCGACATGATCAAGCAGCACCGCATCGTTCTCGCCCAGGCTGCGTTCCAGCCGAGCGGTCACAGCCCGCACATCGTCGCGCTGATAGTGCGGGTCCTGATAGAACGCGGACGCGCCCGTGGCGAAGGCCGCGACGAATACGAGCGCCGTGGGAACGCTTACAAGCCACCCCCATCGCCCCTCACGAGCGAAGAAGGCTATGATGCGTCCGACAAGGATGAGTAAAGGCGCGGAGAGCAGCACGACGTAGCGCGGGTGGAAGCCGGGGCGCAGCCACATCGTGACGAAGATGAGCGAGAGCGGAACGACGACGTACGACAACAGGAGCAGATCACGGCGGCGGGCAGGGTCGCGCCAGAACAACAACGCTATGCCGACGACAAAGACAACGGCGGCGGCCGTCGCCAGGGCATCGAAGGTGGCCAGGTGGCCGACGACGGCGAGCGTACCGCCCAGGTAGGCGCCCCAGACCTGGGTGAGAAAGTCGAGCGGGTCGAGCCGTTGGGCGCCCGGCGGAACATAGCCGCGCACCTGGCTGAGCGCCAGGGGGACGAACGGCAGCGCCAGGAACACGGCCAGGACCTGAGCCAGCAGCCACGCACGAAGCTTGCGCCACTCCCGCCGAGCGATGAAGACGGCTAAGGCGACCACATTCACCCACGCGACGACCAGAATACCCAGGTACTGCGTGTAGACCATGCTCCACTCGAGGACGCCAATAACCACCCAAACCGGCCACCGTGGGCGCGACGCGGCCATCACCCGCTGCACGAGGATCAGGAGCAAGAGGGTTTGACAGGCGATGAGGGTGTACATTCGCAGCTCTTGCGAATACCAGAGCTGGATCGCGGAGAGCGCTACGAGCGCCGCGGACGCAAGAGCGGTTGTAGTATCGAACAGTCGGCGCGCGAGGTTGAAGGATAAGGCTACGGCGAGAACGCCAAAAGCGACAGATAGAAAGCGCGCGGCGAACTCGCTACTGCCGGCCAAGGCGACCCAGGGCTTGAGGACGAAGTAATCATACAGGGGGGGATGCCCAGCATCGGTTGGGCGCAGCTCAAGGCCGGGGGTAAGCGCCAGCTTGAGGCTTAGAGCCTCGTCCCACCACAGGCTCTGCGCATCCAAACGAAAGACGCGCAGCCCGAATGCCACGAGCAGAATTGCCAGGACAATCAGGATGACGCGGAAGGGTAGCGAGGCGGTAGAGTCCGAGGGCTGAGAACGGGCTGTCATAAGGAGCTATACTAGGTCGAGTACTTCACCGAACTAAAGGTAATCGCAGAATTATGGCATGCGTCCGCGCCGAAGGCGAATCTCGAAGCGCCATGGGAACGCTCCCGAAGACAAAAACGAACGTCCGAGGCGACCATCGCCTCGGACGTGTTCTCGACTTATGGTTATCAGGTCGTGTGTAGCACAGACTGCAACCGCTTCACGCGGCGCCGCCAACTCGACCACCAATCACAGAAGCTCGTGGCTCTGTGCAAGCTTGGTATGTTGTCGGTCAGCCGGTAGAAGACACTCCCGGCGATCTCCTGCGTCACCACGACACCTTCGTCGGTCAAGACAGCCAGGGCTTTAAGCAGCGCATCCTCGGATGCACCCACGTAGTAAGCCAAATCGCGCGCTGTCATCGAGACACCAGGGTGCTTGAGCAGGAACTCCAACAACTGGCTGGCGAACGTAGCGGACATTACTCTCCGTGCAAACTCCGACGTATCCGCAGGCACTTCACTCAACAGCGCCCCGAGAATTTGCGCCTCGTCGTCCAACCAGGCGAGACTAGGCGCACGCTTCAGGACCCCCTCAGACACTGAAGGCCGCGCCGTTCTGCGGTAGGCGGTTACCATCGTGTCCTCCTTAAAGGCACAACATCCTATACATTACGTCGAGGTAGTCGAACTGCTGCTAAGGTGCAAGTTGTACTAGGTGCAGGCACACCGAATCGGGGTGGGACTAGGTCCGCATGCAACCAACATGCCGAGGATTCGCCCGGTCCCCTTAGGGGAAACTACCGATTCATTGGTGCGGCGTAGCTGGAACCGAAAATCCCGAAGGTAAGGGATAATTATACTAGACCTTCTGCACGAGTCAAGAAGTATCTATGGATAAATCATAGACAAGTCAGACCCACTATCGCTGTTCAGAAGGGTCCAATCTTTTTACAATGGAACGGCAGAGATGGCTGCCATTCGACCTGGCATGCGTTGAATAGGCCCATCATACCACATGTAGACTCGAATTGGGTTAATAGGAAGCTATGTCCAAGGTATGGGAGGCACGCACCGCGAACCAGGGCAGGAATTTGGAGAATCGGTGGATAAAAATACAATCTTCCCTTGGAAACGCGCATTACAGGAGAGGTTCGATGCTTGAGCGTGTCCCCGCCCTATTGGCTCTGGAGGACGGCGCCGTCTTCGAGGGCATCGCTTTCGGCGCTTTCGGCGAGCGCCCCGGTGAAGTCGTATTCAATACCGGCCTCACGGGTTACTCAGAGATTCTCACGGATCCATCCTACAAAGGCCAGATCGTGGTGATGACCTATCCCCACATCGGCAACTATGGCATCTCCCCGGCGGATTTCGAGTCGTGGGAGCCGCACGTCGAAGGCTTCGTCGTGCGCGAGCTGAGCGGGATTACGAGCAGTTGGCGCTCGCAGGTAGACCTCGACGACTTCCTCCGCCAGCACAATATCATCGGCGTCTCCGAAATCGATACGCGCGCCCTGACGCGACACATACGCCTCCACGGCGCGCTGCGGGGCTACATCTCAACGGTGGACCAGAACCCCGCTGACGTGGTAGACAAGGCTCGCGCCTCGCTGGGCATGGTCGGCCGCGACCTGGTGCAGGTCGTGACGGCGAATGCCCCGTACACCTGGGAAGAAGGGACGCGCGACTGGGAGACCGGCCGGCCCACCCCGCAGACCGACGGCCCGACGCTTCACGTCGTCGCGTATGACTATGGCATCAAGCACAATCTGCTGCGGGAGCTGTGCGACCGAGGGTGCCGTATCACCGTCGTCCCAGCGACCACACCCGCCTCCGACGTCATGGCGCTCAGCCCCGACGGGGTCTTCCTCTCGAACGGTCCGGGCGACCCGGCGGCGCTGGAGTACGCGGTCGCCAATGTGCGCGAGTTGCTCGGCCAGACGCCCGTGTTTGGCGTCTGCCTCGGCCACCAGCTCATGGGCCTGGCGGTGGGAGGCGATACCTACAAGCTCAAGTTCGGGCACCACGGCGTCAATCATCCGGTCAAGAACCTCGCGACGGGACGCGTGGAAATAACGTCGCAGAACCACGGCTTCGCCGTCGCCGCCGACTCGCTGCCGGCGTCTGTTGAGGTGACCCACCTCAACCTCAACGACGGAACGGTGGAAGGCCTGCGGCACCGCGAGGCGCCGGCGTTCAGCGTTCAATACCACCCTGAGGCGGCGCCAGGCCCGCACGACGCCCAATACCTGTTCGACGAGTTCCGCGCACTGATGCTGAGCGGCCAACCGACGCGCTAGCGGAGAATACGCATGCCCAAGCGAACCGACATTCACACAATCCTCGTTCTCGGCAGCGGGCCTATTGTCATTGGGCAAGCGGCCGAGTTCGACTATTCCGGCGCCCAGGCCTGCAAGGCGCTGCGAGCGGACGGCTACCGCGTCATTCTCGTGAACTCCAACCCCGCCACAATCATGACCGACCCGGAGCTCGCCGACCAAACCTATATCGAGCCGCTGACGGTGGATGTCGTGACCCAGATTATCGACCAGGAGCGCCCCGATGCGCTCCTGCCGACTGTTGGCGGTCAGACAGCTCTCAACCTGGCCGTGGACCTGGCGGAGGCAGGCGTTCTCGAAAGGTATGGCGTCGAGCTGATTGGGGCCAGCGTCCCCGTCGTTCGGCTGGCCGAGGACCGACTGCTATTTCGCGAAGCGATGCATGAGATCGGCGTCGCGACACCTCGCAGCGGCCGTGCGAGCACAGTCGACGAAGCGCTCGCCATCGTCAGCGACACCGGCTACCCCGTCATCGTTCGCCCATCGTTCACGCTCGGCGGGCGCGGCGGCGGCATCGCTTACGATGAGCTAGGGCTGCGAGAACTGGCGGATCGCGCCCTGCGCGCCAGTCCGGTGCATCAGACACTGATCGAGGAGTCGGTGCTCGGATGGAAAGAGTTCGAACTGGAGGTAATGCGAGACCAGGCCGACAACTTCGTGATCGTGTGTTCGATCGAAAACTTCGACCCGATGGGCGTCCATACCGGCGACAGCATTACCGTCGCTCCCATCCAGACGCTTACGGACCGCGAATACCAGACGATGCGCGACACGGCCGGCCGCATCATTCGGCGCATCGGCGTGGAGACCGGCGGCTCGAACATCCAGTTCGCCGTCAATCCTAAAGACGGACGCCAGGTCGTTATCGAGATGAACCCGCGTGTCTCCCGCAGCTCCGCCCTGGCATCAAAAGCGACCGGCTTCCCCATCGCCAAGATTGCGGCGCGCCTAGCCGTCGGCTACCACCTGGACGAGATCCGCAACGACATTACCCGCGAGACGCCGGCCTCGTTCGAGCCGACGATCGACTATGTCGTGACCAAGATTCCGCGTTGGGATTTCGCCAAGTTCCCCGGCGCGGACCCGACACTTACCACACAAATGAAGTCGGTCGGCGAGGTCATGGCGATGGGCCGCACGTTCAAGGAGTCGCTCCAGAAGGCGCTGCGGTCGCTGGAAACAGGCGCGGACGGCCTGACGCCCGGCCCATTGCGCGAGTGCGAAGAATTGCTCACGCTCATTGAGACGCCAACCCCCGAGCGCATGTTTCAGATTGGCGATGCGCTACGCGCCGGCGCCAGCATAGCCGAAATCCATGCCCGCACCGGCGTCGACCCGTGGTTCCTGGGGCAGCTCGCCGAGATCATCGCGTTCGAGAGCGAGCTGGCGCGCGCGGCCGAGGCCGGTGATGTCCTGGCGAATCGAGCGCTGCTGCGCCGCGCCAAGCGTATGGGGTTCAGCGACAGGCAGATTGCGCGCATCGCGCTTGGCGACGCGCGTCGGGAGATGGATGTACGCGCCGCCCGCATCGGTCTCGGCGTCACGCCGGTTTACGAGCGCGTCGACACGTGCGCCGCCGAGTTCGAGGCCTACACGCCGTATCTCTACTCGACCTACGAGACGCACGACGAAGCCGAGCCGACGACACGGCAGAAGATCATGATTCTTGGCAGTGGGCCCAACCGAATCGGCCAGGGGATCGAGTTCGACTACTGCTGCTGCCACGCCGCGTTCAGCCTCCGCGACCTGGGCTACGAGACCATCATGGTCAATTGCAACCCGGAAACCGTCTCCACCGATTACGACACATCGGATCGCCTGTACTTCGAGCCAATCACGGCCGAGGACGTGCTGAATGTCGTCGAGCGGGAGAAGCCCTTGGGCGTCATTCTCCAGCTTGGCGGGCAAACTCCGCTTAAGCTGGCCCTGGCGCTGCAAGCGGCGGGTGTCCCGATTCTCGGCACATCGCCGGACGCGATTGACCTGGCCGAGGACCGCGAGCGATTCGGCCGTCTCCTCGAACAGCTAGGCATCCCGCAGCCGCCGAATGGCACGGCGCGCTCGCTGGCCGAAGCGCGGCACGTCGCCCGCGCCATCGGCTACCCGGTCCTCGTGCGGCCGTCGTATGTTCTCGGCGGCCGGGCGATGGCGATTGTGTACGACGACGCGGAGCTGGAACAATTCGGGCGCGAAGCGCTGTCCGTCGCCCCGGACCACCCCTTGCTCATCGATCGCTTCCTCGACGATGCCTACGAGGTCGACGTGGACGCTGTCGCCGACGGCGAGCGCGTGGTGATCGGCGGCATCCTGGAGCACATCGAGGCGGCGGGTATTCACAGCGGCGACTCGGCCGCGGTTCTGCCCCCGTACAAGGTGAGCGCGTACCACCTCTCCATCATGCGCGAGTACACGGAAGCATTGGGGCTGGCACTTGGTGTGCGAGGGTTGATGAACGTTCAGTTCGCCATCCAGGACGACATCGTGTACGTCCTGGAGGTGAACCCGCGCGCATCACGCACCGTGCCATTCGTCAGCAAGGCGACAGGGGTTCCGCTCGCCAAGATCGCGTCGCACATCATGGTCGGCAAGAGCCTGGCGGAGATCGGTTTCGTGGAGGAGCCGCAGGTCGACGGGTTCTTCGTCAAGGAAGCGGTGCTTCCCTTCGAGCGCTTTCCCGGCGTCGACCCGGCGCTCGGCCCTGAGATGCGCAGCACCGGCGAAGTGATGGGGCACGCGTCACGCTTCGGCCACGCCTTCGCCAAGGCGGAGATCGCGGCCGGCGACCGATTGCCCACGTCCGGCAAGGCGCTCATCAGCGTGAACGACTACGACAAGAGCAACATCTTGAAGATAGCGCGTGACCTGCACGGCATGGGCTTCGATCTTGTGGCGACGGCCGGCACCGCGGAGTGGCTGCGGCGCGTGGGGCTGCCGGCAGACGTCATCCCGAAGGTGAGCGACAATTCGCAGGCGATCCTCGATGCTATCCGCACGCGCCAGGTGGATCTGGTCATCAACACGCCGCTCGGCCGAAGCGCCATCAGCGACGGACGTCTCATGCGCATGACTGCCCGCCAGCATGGTGTCCCGCTATTTACGACACTGTCTGCCGCGGCCGCCGCAGTCAACGCCATCCGCGCTCTGAAGACGAAGGCACTGCGCGTGCGCAGCCTCCAGACCCATCACGCAACGGAGGCGTAGCACATTCGGGCAGAACTGCCAGGGCGCAACGGGAAACTAGCCACAGAGGCACAGAGGACACAGAGGATAAGAAGATATATCTTATCTCTGCGCGCTCTGTGTCTCTGTGGCCGTCCTGTATTTCTAGTCACGCACAAGTATATGCCGTCTGCCCGCAGATGATAGTGCGGCGGACGCGCAGGTCGGGCGAGAGCACAACGATATCGGCGTCGTACCCCGGCGCAAGACGGCCTTTGTGCTGCAAGCCGAGGATGTCGCCCGGTACCCCCGTCGCCATCCACACCGCCTCGCCGGGCGCGCAGCCCGTATAGGCGACCATTTTGCGCAATGCCTCGTCCATGCTCAAGATGCTTCCAGCCAGCGTTCCATGCGCCCTGCGCGCCGACACCTCGTCCACGATCACGTCGTCGTCGCCCAGGTGGTAGACGCCGGGCGGCATGCCCAGCGCCGCCATTGCGTCACTGACAAGGCTGATACCGCGAACGCCCTTCGCCCGCCACGCCACGCGAACCGCGGAGGGATGGACGTGGACGCCGTCAACGATCAGGCCCACCGGCGGGGCGTCCTGCTCCAACAATGCCCCAACGAGGCCCGGCTCGCGGTGTCCCAGTGTCGGCATGGCGTTGAACAGATGTGTTCCCCACCCCGCGCCCGCTTCCAAGGCCGCGTGCGCCGTGTCGTAGTCCGCCTCCGAGTGGCCAAGGCTGACGACGACCCCGTTCTGGTGCAGGAAAGCGATACTCTCCGCAGCGCCGGGCAGCTCGGGCGCGAGCGTCATCAGACGCACGTTGCCTTCCGCGAGCAAGGGTTTGAGGGCTTCGATACTCGGCGTGCGGAGGTAAGCCGGATTGTGAGCGCCTCGCTTACCGTAGCTTAGGAACGGCCCTTCGACGTGAACGCCCAGGATAGTCGCGGAGAGCGGAGCGAGGCTCTCGGCCAGGCGCGCGAGGATACGCAGCCGATCCGGGTACGTTTCGAGCGGCGACGTTATGATGGTCGGCAGAAACGCCGTGACGCCGTAGCGCGGCAGACCGGCGGCGACGGTGGCGGCCGAGCCGGGGTCCAGTGTGAAGTCGTGGCCGAAGGCGCCGTTGAGCTGTAGATCGATCAGGCCAGGCGCGATGATGTCGTCGCCGACATCCTCTACCGCGAGGCTTGCCGGCGGCGCGAGCACCACATCCGCGATGCGTCCCCCATCCACGACGACAGTCGCCCGCTCCACCTGCCCATTCTCGCCGACGACCTGGCCCTGCAAACCCCACGCGCTCATAGGACTTTTCCTCCTCGCCCCAATACTCTCCCAAATAACAATGGAAGGCAAACCACGGCGGGGGGACGATCCGTGGTTTGCCTTCCTTGGGATGTATTCATGAAATCATACGCACAGTTTTCGGAAAAGATACTGGCAAATCATGAATTTGCGAAAAAATATGCGCCGGCGCTGGCCTGTTGCCGGTCCCCCCAGACTTCAGCAACGTGCCAACGCCGACTACAGTGTATAACGGATTTTGCGCAAAAAAGAGACGCGCCGGGCCGGTGAATTGTGTGAAATTTCGGCGTTTTTGCCCCGCCCTTTCTCACAGGTTATAATGGTGATGGGAAATGCCGCGCCCACCCTCCTTTGCCGCGCCGTTCGTAGAAGTAGATTGAGCCATGTCATCCGCGAGCAACTCGCTGTCAGCCAGCCCATCCCCATCCACCTCGGCTGCGCCCCTCTCGGCGCGCGGCCGCGCCGCCGTGGCCGCAGGCAAGAGCGCGGCGCGTGTGATCCGCAGCCTGGGGCGTGGCGCCGGGACCACAATGCCCGGCGAGGTAGCCTTGCGCGTGGAGCCGACTCTACTGGGTCAGCTGGCGGCTCAGATCCGCTACGGCGTAATCCTTGTCGCCGGCACGAACGGCAAGACGACAACCACCAAGATGCTCGCGCAGCTTCTGGAGCAGCAGGGCTACCGTGTCATCACCAATGCCAGCGGCGCCAACCTCGTCAGCGGCCTGACCACATCTCTCCTTTTGAGCGCCAGCGCCAACGGGCGGCTCGACTACGATTTTGGCCTCTTTGAGGTCGACGAGGCCACGTTGCCGCACGTCCTCCAGGCCGTCCAGCCGCGCGCTCTGCTGTTGCTCAACCTGTTCCGCGACCAGCTCGACCGCTACGGCGAGGTCAATCTCGTTGCCGACCTGTGGGCGAAGAGCCTGTCCACGCTCCCGCCCGAGACGGTCCTGGTCATCAACGTCGACGATCCTACGATCGCCGGCTTGGGCATCGGGACGGCCGCGCGCACGTTCACCTTTGGGCTAGGGGATCGCTCGCTCCTTCACCACGAGATGGAACACACCGCCGATTCTATCTACTGCCCGGCATGCGATGCGCCACTGGAGTTCGAGGGCATCTACTACTCCCACCTCGGCGTGTGGCGCTGCCCCAACTGCGGCCTGCAAGAGCCGTCGCTGGACCTCGACAGCGACGGGGTCGATTTTCCACTGCCCGGCATCTATAATCGCTACAACACCCTGGCGGCGCTGGCCGCAGCGCGCGCGCTCGGCGTCGGCGGCCCCAACCCGGATAAGGCGCTGCGCTCATTCAAGCCGGCCTTTGGCCGCCTGGAAGAGGTGACGATTCCGGGGCCAGACGGCAAGACATATCGCGCGCGCATCATCCTCGCCAAAAACCCGACAGGCTTTAACCAGAGCCTCCGCCTTCTCAGCGAGTTCCCCGGCCGCAAGGTTGTGTTGCTCGCCCTGAACGACTTGACACCTGACGGAACTGATGTATCCTGGATATGGGATATCGACTTCGAACATCTCGTCGGCCAGGCCAGCGCCCTTGTCATCAGCGGGCTGCGCGCCTACGACATGGCGGTGCGTGTGAAGTACGCCGGCTGGGATGTGACGCGCAACCCGACTTATGTCACCGAGAGCCTGGGTGAGGCCATCAACAAAGCCATCACCTACCTGGGCCCGGGCCAGGAGTTATTCATCCTGCCTACATACTCGGCGATGCTTGACATTCGCGGACTGATTCGCGGCGAGCGCATCCTGTGACGCTCCCGACCATCAATCGAAGGATAATGTTATGCGGCGGCTGACCGTTGGCTGGCTTTACCCACGCCTGATGGGCACGTATGGCGACCGGGGCAACATCACCACACTCGTCAATCGCGCCCGTTGGCGGGGTATCACCGTCGAAGTGCGGCAAATCGAGCTAGGGACACCAGAGCGCGAGATTATGGGGTGTGACCTGATCTTCATGGGCGGCGCGCAGGACCGCGAGCAGAAGATCGCCGCGGCCGACCTCCGCCTGCGCAAAGGCCCGGCCATCCGCGCCGCGATTGTCGACGGCACCCCCGCGCTGTTCGTGTGCGCCGCATATCAGTTCATGGGCCACTACTATCGCCCCGCCGAAGGGCCGGACCTGCCCGGCGTGGGCCTGTTCGACATCGTCACCCACCACCCCGGCACCCAGGTCCCGCGCTGCATCGGCAACATTGCCATTGAGCTTGCCTCGACCGTCGCCGACTCGCCGGTTCGCACCCTCGTCGGCTTTGAGAACCATGGCGGCCGGACGTATCTCGGCGAGAAGGCAACGCCGCTCGGCACCACCATCGCCGGCTACGGGAACAACGGCGTTGACCACACCGAGGGCGCCGTCTTCAAGAATGCCTACGGCTGCTACCTTCACGGCCCTGTCCTCCCCAAGAATCCTCACCTCGCCGATCATCTCCTCTGTCTCGCCCTGCGTCACAGCCGACAGGACGACACCCTCGCGGCCCTGGACGACAGCCTGGAGTGGAGCGCCCACGAGGCGGCTCTGCGCCGCGCCGGCGTCCGCGATGTCACCGTGCCCGCGGCGGCGCGCCGTCCTGCCGAAGTCATCCCGTACCCGCGCCGCGTCCAGGACGAAGCTCAGAAACGCGTCGGGTAGACCACCCCATCGCCGCGTCGGGGTATCTCAGGAAGGAGTGCCCCCGGTGAGCGACAAGGTTGCGACAATCGACTTCCACGTCACGGCTGCCTGCACCCAGGAGTGTGAGTACTGCTGGGGACCGCCGCGGCGCATGGCGGCCATAGACACAGACACGGCCCTGGCCATCATCGACCGCGTGCGCTCTTTCGGCGTGAGGCGCATCGTGTTTACCGGCGGGGATCCCCTGCTCCGCCGCGACATCGTCCCCCTCATTCGTCACGCTCGCGGCGCCGGTCTTGAGGTTGCCGTCTCGACCACGGGCGACCGCCTGACACGCAAGTTTCTGGACGCCACTCAAGGCTGCATCGCCCTGATCTCCCTGCCCCTCGACGGCTCTGATGAGGCGCGCAACGCGCGAACCAAGCGCCCCGGCCACTTCGCAGCGATCATGGCCGCGCTCGATCTCCTGCGCAATTACCCCGAGATCGACGTGAAGGTGTGTACGCCCGTCACGCGCGATGGCGTAGACGATGTCGTCAACATCGCGGCACTGACGCAAGCCTGGGCCGATACAACGCGCAACCGCGTGTTCTACAACGTCTTTCAGGTTTTCCCGCGCTCGTGGGAGCCGTGCAATTGGGAAGGCCTCATCGTGTCCGATGAGGCCTGGGAGCGCATGGTGCGGCAGGTGGAAGCGCGGCACTTCCACATCCGCATCAACTTCTTATCGACCGCGACCCTGGATCAGCTCTACGTGCTAATCCTGCCGGACGGCGGTTTGTACGTGCCGAGCGGCCTAACGTACCACTACTTCGGGCAGGTGCTTGACATCGACAACATTGACGCCATTCTCAGCGCCAGCACGTTCGACAGCATCAAGCACCTGGCGCACTCGCACGCATGGGGCATCGCCGAACGGTGAGACGCTAAATTCTTCGCCGTACTTGTTCTTGAACCCGGCCAGCACCTGGCGATGTCTGCTCTCCAGACTTCCAGACGAAGTGAACAGATGGCGTCCTTGCGAGAACCCCAAGGGGTGCGACGGCATGCGATGGCGCCAGAATACGGCAAGACTGTCATTGCGAGCGTCAGCGAAGCAATCTCCCGGCCTTCGTGAGACGGTCTAAAGTGTTGAACGTGTGTATCACCCAGCGGGAGGCTGCTTCGTCGTCCTATCGTCCTCCTCGCAGCGACGCCGTCGTCCGGTATTCTGAGCCGCAAACGCGAAGCAAGCTTCTGTCCTTGCGAAAGCCGGTCCATCAATGCGACTCATAGAAGGCGATGACGGGCGCGAGGGCTTCCAGTAGCTCGGGTGGCAGTTCATCCCGGGAGATCAAGCCCTGCTGCACGGCGTAGGCCACGTTGATGTCGTCAGAGCCGCGGTTGTAGCGTCCATACAGGTCTCGTGATGGCCCCACGTAATACTCGTGAATCCGGTCGCTCAGGTCCCAGCTTGAGATCTTGCCGGACTGCCACGCAGCAAAGCTCTCCGCCAGCTTGCCAAGCTCGGCCCGCAGCTCGCGCTCATAGGCTACGTCGGCGTACTGGCGCAGCAACTTCTTGATGTGTTTTGGATATTGCTGCGTCACGTTCGCGCCTCTTCAGTCATAGCTGATGAGAGCAACACCTTGCGCGGGACACCATCGACGAAGCTATAGATGACTTCTGGCACGCGGAGGCGCCCGTCCTGCTCGTAGAGGCCGCGCACTCGCTCGAAGTCCGGCACGTCCCCGGCCGTCAGCGCCGCCAGCTCATCCAGAAACACCAGGTCTTCGGCCGAGTTCTCCTCGTCCGGGGCCGGCATCAGCCCCCACACGTCCCACGGCAGCAGCTCCATCTTGTTGAGCGAGGCCACATCGCGGATGAAGTCGCTTTGAACGAACCACAGACCGTGCATGTCGGCGATCCCAAAGGCGTCCGGGGCAGCTTCCCCATCGCGGCACATTTGCCACGCCTTCCCTCCGACGATGAACTGATCGCGCGGCACATCCAGTGGGTCGAAGGGTAGACGGAGCACCTCGCGCTGAAGCGCGTCGAGTTGGGCGTCTACCAGCACCCATCGCCCATGGGCCTTGTTCCAGTATTCGCAGACCCAGTGATCCTCAAAGTGGTCGGGGAGAAAGTAGCGCCCGAAGCCGCAACGGGCGCGCGCCGGCACGCCCTGGCGCCGCAGCATGGTCGTGAGCAGCACCGAGAAGTCGCGGCAGTTGCCGACGAGGCGGCTCTCCGGCGGGCGCGCCTCAGTGAGTTGGCTCGCGTCGAGCTCGAGGATGCGTGCGAGCTGCGAATGGACATATCGCAGCTGCACTTCCTCCCGCCGGTCCGGAGCTAGCTGCACTCCGTACTGGTCCGCCCAGAAGATGTGAAGCACAAGTCCCTGCACGACGCGCACCAGGTCGGCGATGTCGGTGGGCAAGTTGTCGAGCAGGTATCCCATGTCCCCAGGGTCGGTCATTGGTCCAGGTGTGGCGAAGAAATCTTGCGCGCTCATTTGTGTTTCTCCTTGCTCTGCATGGCGCCACCATGGCGTATCGCGGCGTGTGGAGCAGCCAGCCAGAGTCTAGCCCCTTCCAGCCTCTGCGGTCAAGCATGACCCGCGCAACAGGCCGCCCCATCGATTGACAAAACCCTTGCCTTGGATATAGTACGGCGGTAAACAGAAATAGCCGCCTAATACGCCGGCGGCTCACCTCCAAGGAGGAAAATCCATGTCGACGGCGACCCCCCAATCCCCTGCCCAAACGCCCCCGGCGCCCCGTTACGAGGATTTCGTCCGTGATTTTCGCCCCGAGCATGTCGCAGCAATGCTCTCAGGGAATCTCGACACCGGCATCAACGTCTGCTACGAGGCGTGCGACCGGCACGCCCAGGATGGGCGCGTCGCGTTGCGATGGGAAGGAGCCAACGGCGACAGCGCCGAGTACACCTTCGCCCAGCTTCAAGAGCAGTCCGCCCGATTTGCCAACCTCCTGCACTCCCTGGGCATTGGCCCCGGCGACCGCGTCGCGTGCCTCCTGCCCCGCATCCCCGAGCTCATTATTGTGGCCCTTGGTACCTGGCGCGTCGGCGGCGTCTACCTGCCCCTGTTCACCGCGTTCGGCCCCAAAGCCATCGAGTACCGGCTGGAACGCAGCGGCGCCAGGCTCATTGTGACGGACACCACAAATCGGGCGAAGCTGGAAGGCATCGCCAACCTGCCGCCAATCATGACCGTTACAGGCTCTGCAGCGGACTCGCCGGCGGGTGATCTGCCATTCGCCGCGAGTATGGCCGCGCAAGCCACGACGTTTGAGCCAGTGATGCGTCGGGGCGAGGACCCATTCCTCCTCCTGTTCACTTCGGGCACAGTCGGACTAGCGAAGGGTGTCGCCGTACCCATCAAGGCGCTTATGGCGTTCATTGTCTACATGAAGTACGCGATGGGCGTCACGGCCGAGGACCGCTACTGGAACGTGGCGGATCCGGGCTGGGCCTATGGCCTGTACTACGCAGTCACAACGCCCCTTGTGCTCGGCTACACCACCCACTTCTATCAGGGGGGCTTCACGACCGAGAGCACGTACCGAATGCTCGAGAAGTATGGGATCACGCTGCTCGCCGCAGCGCCTACCGCTTACCGCATGTTGATGGCGGCGGGAGCGCGGGCCGCAAAGCAGCACACCCTCCAGCTTCGAGCGGCGTGCAGCGCCGGTGAGCCGCTCAACCCGGAGGCGATCTGTTGGGCGTCCGAGACCCTGGGCATTACGGTATTCGATCAATACGGCCAGACAGAAATCGGGATGGCGGTGTGCAACTACAACGGGCTGCAGTCCGACCTCATCCCAGGCTCAATGGGCCGGCCCATGCCCGGCTTCGACATGGTGGCCGTCGACAGCGACTTGCAGCCTGTCGGCAAGGGGACGCCGGGCCAGGTCGCCGTGCGGATCGACAGCTCACCCCTGTACTTCTTCCAGGGCTACTGGCAGCAGGATACAGCCTCCATCCGTGGCGGCTACTATCTGACCGGAGACGTCGCGGAGCTGGACGAACAGGGCCACTTCTTCTTCACCGGGCGCAATGACGACATCATTACGTCGGCCGGCTACCGCATCGGGCCATTCGATGTGGAAAGCGCTCTCATCGAGCACCCGGCAGTCGCCGAAGCCGCCGTCATCGGCAAACCAGATGCCGAGCGCGGAGAGATTGTCAAGGCATTCGTCGTCCTACGCCCCGGATACGAGGCAAGCCCGGAGCTAGAATCTGAGCTCAAGCGCTACGTGCGTGAGCGTCTGTCGGCGCACGCCTTCCCGCGGGAGATTAGCTTCGTGTCGGAACTGCCCAAGACGCCGAGCGGCAAGATTCAGCGCTTCATGTTGCGCCAGCAAAGCGCGTGAGGGACACAGCAGCTCACACCCCAGAAAAGGACGTTCGCCATGGCATACCCCGATGATACCCGGCTCGGCCAGCTCGTTGAGCTTATCCATCTCTACGGCCAGGTCCAGCACGACTACGGTGCGCAAGGCATCGAAGATATAGTAGAGAGAGCCGAACTAGCCCTCCAGGCCGTGCTAGCGGAGCTTCAGGCGCTGCCGGCCGATCCGGCGCTCGCTCTGAACGAGCCAAACGATCTAGAGACGATTCGGCGCTTGCGTCCAACCGGGCCGCGGCGTTTCTGGGACAGGGTCGATGCCGGCGTGTACCGAGAGAAGCTGGAAGGCGCCCTGCTCGGTCGATTTGCCGGCTGCACGCTGGGCTCGCCGGTGGAGTTTTGGTCCATCGAGCGCATGGAGGCGCTTGCACGCGAGAACGGTGAGCCGTTTCCACCGGCCGATTACTGGCAATACGTCCCATTTCCCTTCGAGCTGCGGTATGAGCTAAGCCCGCGCCAGGACTACACGCGTGCCAGAATGGATGGCGTGCCCGTAGACGACGATCTCGCGTACACGCTGCTAGGGCTGTTGATCGTGGAGGATTACGGGCCGGGTTTCACCACGGCGGATGTCGGCGCGGCCTGGCTGCGGTATCTGCCTTACGCATGCACCGCCGAAGATGTCGCGCTCAAAAATCTCAAGGCGGGCATTCCGGCGCTTGAAGCCGGCGCTGTTGACAACCCGTTCACCGAGTGGATCGGCGCCGACATTCGCTCCGATCCCTGGGGCTACATGGCCCCCGGCTTCCCCGAGCGCGCGGCTGAGATGGCCTATCGGGACGCCTATGTCAGCCATCGCCGGCAGGGTATCTATGGCGAGATGTTCTTCTCAGCGGCAATCGCTGCCGCGTTTCACGTCAAAGACCCGTTGGAGGCAATTGCCATCGGGCTGACCGAGATTCCCGCTGAATGCCAGCTTGCGCAACATGTCGACTGGGCTTTGTCGGAAGCGCCGCGGGTCAAGACCTACCGACAGGCGCGCGAGGCAGTGGACGAGCGGTTCGCGCGCATCGAGGGCGTCCACACCACGCCCAACGCCTGCCTGACCATCTTCGGCCTTGCCATCGGCGGCACGGACCTGACCCGCGTCATCGGCGAGACCGTAGCGATGGGCATGGACAACGACTGCACCGCGGCCACCACCGGGAGCATCGTCGGGGCAATCGTCGGCAAGGCCGGGATTCCGCCGCACTGGTACCGCGGCTTCAACAACTGCATCCATTCCTACCTGATCGACAGGCCGCAGTTCGCCATCTCGGACGTCATCGACCGATTCACGATTCAAGCGATGCGAGTCGCCGACTATACTTCGAAGAAAGGGGCGCCGGGGGGGTAGCTCGGACTTGAACGTGTGGTTATAATTGAGATGCGGACTGAAATGGCGGTCCGCGATTTGATCAAGACTTCGGTGAGGCGGGAACTCTACAGGAGAACTACATGACCGACAATCAGGAACACGAAGCCACACCCCAGACGAACCCTGTGCACGAAGGATCGGACTTCGCCAGGGGACAGCGTGAGGAAGATCTCGTGACCCCGACTGGGGCCGACGGCGGTGACTTCGCGGCCGGCCAGGAAACGTCCCCGCACCAGAACCCAGAGCATTCGGACTTTGCCCGCGGTCAGCGCGCCGTAGACGATACTGAAGAGGACGACTCAGATTTCGCTCGCGGCCAGCGCACGTCTGAGTAGGGCAACGGCCTAGAATTCACCTAGTCTGTACCCACGGTCGGGACAAGTAAATAGTCCAGAAAACGAGGGTCTCGCCATCACCGGTCGAGACCCTTTTCTGCGGGCGCCTTGCTATTATGCCCACGGCTGTGGCGCAGACCGCCGTTTCACCCATCGTCGCGGTCGAACAACATGCCGCACAGACAACGCGCACGGTGAGACCGTTTTTCTACCAGCGCGGGCGGAATGGCAGGTAGAACGGATCGCGGCGAACCATCTCAGCGGTATCGTCCCGGCTGCGCCAGTCGCCGCGTTCATACGTCTCATGTAGCGCCGCAAGACGCTCCCGATCTAGCTCCACACCCAATCCCGGCGCATTGCGCGGCTCGAGGCAGCCATCCTTGAACTGGAGCTTCCCACCGACGATCACATCCTCTGCCTGCCAGGGATAATGGGTATCGCAGGCGTAGGTCAGGTACGGTGTTGTCGCGGCAAAGTGGGTCATGGCGGCGAGGCTGATGCCCAGGTGGTTGTTGCTGTGCATGGACAGGCCAAGGGCGAAGCTTTCGCAGATGGCGGCCAGGCGCTTGCATCCGGTCAGCCCGCCCCAGTAGTGGTGATCGCACAGGATCACCTGCGCCGCGCGCAGATGGAAGGCGACGGGGATTTCATCGAAACCGGTGACGACCATGTTGGTACTGAGCGGGATATGCGTGCGGAGGGCCACGGATGCCATCCCCTGCATCCCTGCCGTCGGATCCTCAAGGTATTCCAGGTCACACTCGGCGAGCGCGTGGGCGACGCGCACGCTCGTCTCGACGGACCAGATGGCGTTCGGGTCGATTCGCAGCTTGTGCGTCGGGAATGCCTGGCGAAGAAGCCGCATGGTCTCGATCTCATCGTCTGGCGGCAGCACCCCGCCCTTGACCTTGATCGAGGTGAAACCAAACTCATCGTGGAAGCGCCGCGCCAGACGTACCATCTCGTCCGGCGTCCCCACTTCGCCCCACGGATCGTTTTCGCCTTCATACTTGTAGAACAGATAACTGGCGAAAGGCACGCGGGGTCGGACCAGCCCGCCTAGCACGTCGTAGAGAGGCCGCCCGATCGAACGCGCGCAGGCATCGAGGCAAGCGACCTCGATGATCGAGTACGCGCGCATCCTGTCGCGCAGCTTGAGACGGATGCGCTCCAGGTGCCACGGGTCTTCACCGCGGATTATCTGGCCGGCCGCCGCCATCTCACCCAGAAACGCCGCTCCCCCGGGGCCTTCGGACAGCCCGACGACCCCGTCATCGGTTTCGAGCTCCACGATGATCCGCAACGCATACGGGGCATGCACTCCCCAAGAGTTGCGTAGGGGCGGGTCTGCCACCGCAACCGGCGTGAGACGGAGATTGGCGATTTTCATGATACACCCCGTGGTGCCTGGCCCAGGGAGCAATCGAGCTCCAGAGCAGTGTCCGAATTCAACGCAGGTTCAGCTAGGGTAGCTGCAAGTCGAGGGCATCAACCGCGACCTCCTCGAACCACGTCGTGCCCGGATACTGGTGCTGTCGGGCGACCCCTTCGTCCAGCTCGACGCCGATACCCGGTCGGTCGGAGAGAGCGATGTAGCCATCCTGAATGATGTCGACTTTCTCCTCGATGATCGTCGTCCAGTAGTCGCGGTGAAGCCAGTGAAATTCGAGGATGAGGAAGTTGGGGATACTGGCGCACACGTGGGCCGACGCCATCGTGCCAATAGGCGAGGCGACGTTGTGCGGGGCGAATGGGATGGAGTACATCTCGGCGAGGTTGGCGATCTTGCGGCCCTCCGACAGACCACCGCACTTGGGAATGTCGGGCATGATGATATCGACGGCCTGCTGTTCGATCAGGTCGCGGAAGCCATGGCGAAGGTAAAGGTTCTCACCGGCGCAGATCGGCGTCGTCGTCGAACGCTTGACCTCGCGCATAGCGGCCACGTTTTCCGGCGGGACAGGCTCCTCGAGCCAGAGCAGGTGATACGGCTCTAGATCCTTGGCAAGCCGGATTGCGCTCGGTACGTCGAGACGGGTATGAACATCGGCCGCTACGGCGATACCCTTGCCCGCCGCGCGCGTCACCATGTCCACAAGCTCAACCATGCGGTCGTGCTCCCACTCGCTTGCCGTGTAATTGAAGCGGTCTCGTAGAAGCTCCCGGTCATCCTGGCGGCCACCTGTGTACGCGCCAATATCGAGGTCTATCTTGAGAGCGGTGAAGCGGCGGGTCAGGACACCGTCTACGACCCGCTGAATCGCATCGTAGTCCATGCCTGGCTCGACCTGGCAGTCGGCATAGACGCGAATCCGATCGCGAAACTTGCCGCCGAGAAGCTCATACACCGGTACGCCCAGGGCCTTGCCCTTCAAGTCCCACAGGGCAACCTCGATGCCGGTGAGCGCGGTAATCAGGGCGCCGGCGAACCCGCCGTCGAAGACGTGGGCACGGCGAAGCTCTTCGAAAATCGCGTCGATCGCGAACGGGTCACGCCCAATGAGGCGGGGCGTGAGGTCCTGGATGATCGCAATCGCCTGCCGGCCACCATGCACACACTCTCCCAGGCCCGTCACGCCAGCGTCGGTCTCGACCTTGACCCACAGGTGCATACCGTGGCCGACTGTCGCCGCTGTTTTGACCGAAGTGATTTTCATGCGCGCTCCTCCCCTAATGTGCCGACGTCTGGCGCCAGGCCTCGTATTCGGCCCAGCCCTCGTCGTTGAGTGGGTAATACTTCATCAGGCTGCCGCCTTCCGCCAGCTTCATCCGGCTGAAGACTTCCCAGTCTTCATGCGCCGCACCATGCTCAACCAGCAACGACGCCATCGCGGCTGGGACAAGAACCGCGCCGTCCTCGTCGGCAATGATGACGTCGCCGGGCAGGACGAGGACGCGGCTCAGGGCGACGGGAACATTGTAGGCCCACGGAAACAGGGAGGCCTGGGAGGCGTAGTTGGGGGTGAACCCCTTTGTCCACAGCGGGACGCCGATCTCTTGGACGCGCGGCCAATCGCGGATGCAGCCATCCACGACGATCCCGACGCCGCCCCGGCCCTTAAAGTATGTGACAAGCATTTCACCCATGCAGCCCGTGTGCATGTCGCCCCAGGCCTGCACGCAGAGTATGTCCCCCGGCTGCACAGTCTCGAAAACGGCCCACAGGGCGCTCACGCTCTCGGTGTGCTCCTGCCCCATCCCGCTGGCGATATCCTCGCGTTGTGGCATGAACTGCAGTGTCACCGCCGGCCCGACAACCTTCGCACCTGGCTGACGCGGCACCGGGCCTTGAATGAACGTCTGGCGCACGCCCATTTTGTGCAGCAAGGCACTGGCCGTCGCGCTGCTGACCTGCCGCAACTCGTCAACTAACGCCTTGTCAGGACGGCTGAATGGTGGACCGCAGATAGGCAACTCACGCGCGATGGGTGGAGTGGGCAAAGCGATGTTGAGGTGGCTCTCGTCGGGGCGTGGCATGGCAAGCTCCTGGCGCTCGACTCCCATGTCTTTCGGGGCGGAACTCAGAGAGGACGGATTATAGCATAGCGAGGGAAGTTGTCAATGCGCCGGCCGCACCAGGGTACTTAATGGCAATTTACAGACTGGCTTGCACGCCTGCACGATATTCGGTAGAATATCCGCTCCTCAACCACCCCTTGGCATAATGTCTGCTCAACCAAAAAGGAGAACCACGATGGCTCGCAACGCTTCGAGGTCGAGGCTCACCCGACTCAAGTTCCTGGCCCTTGTTGCGCTAGGTCTGGTCGGAGTGCTCTTGGTTGCATGCGGGGTCAACACCAGTCCTGAGGCGGCTGCCCCTGCCGCCGCGAAGGCGACCGATGTGCCCAAGGCGGCGGCGGCTGCGCCGGCGCCTACGGCTGTTCCAAAGGACTTGCCCCAGGGCGCGGCCGGCAAGCTTACAGTGATTCACCGCACCGAGTATTTCCCCGCAGTGCAGGAGAGGTTCAAGAAGACGGTTGAGGACTTTGCCAAGGCCAACAACGTGCAGTTGGATATCTCGACCGCGAACTCGGAGGTGTTCGGCGACTTCAAGGCTAAGATGGTCGCTGCGGTTCGCGCGGGCAATCCTCCCGACATCAGCTACAACACAGACAGCATTCAGCAGCTTTACTCCCTCGACGTCCTCGAGGATGTCACAGACGTTGTCGAAGAAGCGATCAAGCGCTACGGCGCGGTCGTCCCGGCCGGCGCGGAGCAGAACGCCAAGATTAACGGCCGCTGGTATGCTATTCCCTTTATCAGCAACTCCAGCTCGTGGTTCGCTCGCAAGGACTTGCTCGATGCCAAGGGCATCCCTATGAGCCAGTTGGACACCTGGGATGGCCGCCGCGAGGCTGCGCTCGCGATATCCGACCCGGCCAAGGAGATTTGGGGCTGGGGCTTGACCGTCAACAAGTCGGGCGACGGTCACGGCTTCATCATGGACGTCATTCAGTCGTTCGGCGGCTCGATCTCAGACGCTTCGGGCAAGAAGGTGACGTTCAACTCGCCGGAGACCGTCGCAGCGGTCAAGTGGCTGGCCGAAACCTACACCTCGCCCAAGTACAAGCCGATGCTGCCGCCAGGCATCGAGAGCTGGACCGACACGAGCAACAACGAGGCGTGGCTCGCCGGCAAGATTGGCTTCACCCAGAACCAATTGAGCATCTACGGTCAGATGAGAAAGGACAAGAACCCGCTCCTCGACAAGACGGCGCTGATCCGCAAGCCCAAGACCCTGGACGGCAAGCTGCTGGAGAACGGCGGCAGCGGCTGGCTAACGATCTTCAAGGGCGCGAAGAACAAGGAGATGGCCAAGAAACTGGCCCTCGAGTTGCTCGACCCCAAGAACTCGATGCCAATGTTCCAGGAAGCGGGCGGGCTCATTCTGCCCGCGTACAAGAACCTGTGGACCGATGAGTTCGTAAAGTCCGACGCGAACCTGCCTCGCCTGAAGGACATCATCTTCAACCCCGAGCCTTACTACGGCACGTCGCACCCGGCGCCGCCGAGCGCGGTTCACGACGCGGTGCTGTCGGAAGCCATCCCAAGCCAGATGATGGCCAACGTCATCAGCGGCAAGATGACCCCCGAAGAGGCCGTCGCCGACGCGCACAAGAAGATCGTGGTCATCTTTGAGGAGGCCGGGCTGAAGCAGTAGCACTTCTATCGGGCAGAGACGCCGCGTCGGCGTCTCTGCCCGACCTTGGCGGCAATCCGTCTCCAGAGAGGGAGGACTCAGATGGCAGAGCGAGTTGTTGGCGGCGCAACCCAATCACTCGCGGGCGGCTCACCTCGAAGCCTTTCCGCGCGGACCAAGTCGGTTCTGGGGCGCGACTGGGCCGTCGCACTTCCCTTCGTGCTCCCTCTCTTGGTAATCATGATCGGCCTGATTCTCTGGCCCTTCATCAACGCGATCCTCATCAGCTTCACCACCCGGTCCGTCCAGCGCGTCGATGTATGGGTCGGGCTGGACAATTACGTGCGGCTGTGGGCAGACTCCGATTTCCGCGAGTCGGTGCTGAATACCGTGAGGTTCACCTTCTGGTCAGTCGCCATCAAGCTCGTCATCGGCCTGACCATCGCGATGCTGCTCAACAGCAAGCTGCCGTACCGCAACGTTCTCGCCGGGCTGATGCTGCTTCCCTGGATCGTTCCGGAAGTGGTTACGGCGATGGCGTGGCGCAGCATCTACGATCCGATCTTCGGCGGTCTGAACCCGCTCCTGCAGGGGTTAGGGTTGATCGATAGGCGGATCGGCTGGCTGTCTGAGCCTGGGCTTGCCTTACCCAGTGTTATCGCAGTGAACATCTGGAAGGGCATTCCGTTCTACACCCTGCTCCTCCTCGCCGGCCTCAAAGCTATCGATAAGGAACTGTATGAGGCGGCAGAGGTCGATGGAGCCTCCGCGCTCGCCCGCTTCCGCCACATCACCCTGCCCGGCCTGAAATACGTGATCGCCGTCACGGTTCTGCTGTCCACGATTTCAACCTTCAATACATTCGGGCTCGTGTACTTGATGACTGGAGGCGGACCTGGTGGGGCGACTCGCCTGTACTCAGTTCTCGCCTACGAGCGCGCTATCATGAGTCTGCGCTTTGGGCCCGGCGCGGCAGTTGCCCTCAGCATGGCTCCCGTGCTCGCGATCATCATCCTCTTGCTGGCGCGCTTCATGCGCCACGAAGAGCACTCCCGGGTCGACGACACCCGTATGGACCGTGTTCTCGGCGGCATCGGTAAGGCCTTTGTCCGAGTGTTCGATGTTCTGTGGTGGCCGATTGAGTGGCTGGTCGAAGGCGTGGGCAAAGTGTTCGGCCTGCTGGCGAACTCGCTCAGGGCAGCGCGAGGGCGGGAGGGGGAGAGCCAGCCGATGTTCAGCCGGCGGGCAAGAGAGCGGGGCGGCGTCGCGCTGCGCCTGCTGCTCATCCTGCCGTTCTTGCTGTTCGTGCTTTTCCCCTTCTACTGGATCATCATCACCTCCTTCAAGACCGACCTTCAAATTCAGCAGCGGATCAACCTGTTCTGGCCTCAGCCGTGGACGCTGGACCAGTTCAACGCTCTGCTGTTCAAGACGCCCTACCTGACGTGGTTCCGCAACACTGTGATCGTCGCGGCGACCAGCACCGTTATCGCCGTCACCTTCGCCGCACTCGCCGGGTATGCCCTTGCGCGGTTCAAGTTCATCGGCGCCGGCGCGATTACCACAGCGCTGCTCATCACCTACCTGTTGCCAGGCGCTCTGCTCTTCATCCCGATGTACCGCATCTTGACCAACCTGGGCCTCATCAACACGCATTGGGCTTTGATCCTGACCTATCCTACGTTCCTCATGCCCTTCGCCTGTTGGGTGATGCTTGGCTACTATCGCTCCATACCGCGAGACCTGGAGGACGCGGCCTTGATTGACGGTGCGACGCAGCTCGGCGCGTTCGTGCGCATCACGCTGCCATTGGCCGCTCCTGCCCTGCTGGCCGTGACCCTCTTCGCGTTCACCAACGCCTGGAATGAGTTCTTGTTCGCCTTTGTGTTCATCAATAGTGACGATCTGAAGACCCTGCCGGTGGGCCTACAACTGCTGGTCTTTGGCGACATCCAACCGTGGGGGATGATGATGGGCGCGGCGCTCCTGATGTCGATTCCGGTGGTGATTCTCTACATCTACGCGCAGAAGTACATGGTCGAGGGGCTGACCGCCGGAAGTGTGAAGGGCTAGCGGTTTGGCTCTGCCAAAGCAGTTGGGCATGAGAATGAGCAGGGCCATTTCCCATCCGCGATAGCACGCCGCGGCCTGGCTGCCATAGCCCGGTTGTAGCCGACCGTCTCAAATCCTCGCTCGATGGGCCTGTTCTGCGGCAACCGGCGTATAATGACTTCATACGCCGGAGGGGGCACGCAGAAGAGGCCCAGGTCCACTTATGTCAAATTTAGCATGAGTATCCGAGGGGATGTGTACGACCGTCCACGTCCACGACGCCCCTACATGCCAAGTCAGCGGTCCGAGGAGACCTAATTCGACCATGCGGATCAAGTTCTACGCCCATGCCTGTTTTCGCATCGAGGGATCGGGAGTCTCGCTCATCACCGACCCATACACACCGTCGGTTGCGCAGTTCGATCCGGTGGGTGAGACGGCGGACATCGTGTTGATGTCGTCGGGGAATGACCGGTTTCACAGCGACTACACCCAGATTCCCGGTGACCCGCACATCATCAACGCCCTGGACGTTGGCTCAGCCGGGTTGACGGTGGACGGTCTGCGTATTCAGAGCTTCCCCAACCGGGAGAACAAAAGCGAAGATGCCGCCGATAACGCCATGTATGGCATCTATCTGGACGGCATGACACTCCTCCATATGGGGGACGCGGGCCATCTTCCAACGCCCGAGCAAATTCGGTTCCTGGCCGACCAGGTGGATATCCTGCTCGCGCTCGTCGGCGGCCCACCCACGATCACGCTCGGCGACCTTGACACCTTTATTGCCGCGATCCGGCCGCGCCTCGTCATCCCGATGCACTACTACAACCCACGCGGCGTGCTGAACATTCTGCCGGTCACGGCCTATACCGACTTATTCCCCCCCGAACAGGTTACGTGGCTGGACTCGTCGGAGCTAGAGATCACGCCGGAGTCATTGCCCGAAATGATGCAGATCGTGGTGCTGCAGCAGTCGCGCTGAAAGACGGGGCGCTATTTCAGAATTGCCGCGACGCCCACCGCGCCGGGGCCGGCGTGCGTCCCGATGGACGGCCCGGCCTCCGCGATGAACACCTTGTTGGCGGGGAAATCGTCGGCAAGTCGAGCGCGCACCTCGTCTGCCAGGTCTTTCGAGCCTGAGTAGAGGATGCACATCTCGGAGGCCGGCCCTGCCGTTTTCACAAGCTCCACGAGCTTGTCAATCGCCTTGCGCATCGTGCGGATACGCTCTACGACGGTCACATTGGAACTGTAGACGTCCAGGATCGGCTTCACCTGGAGGAGCGACCCGACGAAGGCCTGAGTGGCGCTCAACCGCCCGCCCCGGTGCAAGAACTCCAGTGTATTGAGTGCGGCCCACACATGAGTCTTGGGCGCGAGCTGCTGACAAAGCTCATTCAGCTCGGCCAGCGAGGCGCCCTTCTCCGCTGCGCGCGCGGCCTGAATTGCGATCAGCCCCTCACCCATCGACGCGCTTGTCGAGTCGACGACCACTACCTTGTCGCCGAATTCCTGGGCCCCGATTCGCGCCGAGTTGTAGATTCCGCTGAGGCTGGCGGCTACAGTGATCGACAGCACGCTGTCGCCGTCTGCAGTGAGATGCTCGTAAGCCTCTGTGTACACCCCCGGCGCGTTTGCCGCCGTCTTGGGTGCGATCTTGCTGTTGACGACACGCTCGTAAAACTCCGACGGCTGGAGGTCGACCCTATCGCGGAATGTCTCATTGCCCAGTTGCACCAGGACGGGAACCTGGGTGATGCCTAGCATTTCGGCCACGACAGGCGGAATATCGGAGGCGCTGTCGGCGACGACGTGTACGGCCATGAACCCTCACTCAACTGACATGATATAGAAGTAGTGCGGCTGCCCGCCTGGGTGAAGCTCCACGCGCAGCGTGCCAAAGGGCAGGGGCGTGCTGCCCAGGCTATGGTTCTGGGCAAACACGGCGACGGGCATGTCGAAGCGCTGGCGCAAGGCATCGGCAAGGTTATTGGCGAAGGCCTCTGCCCGATCAGGCGTAATGTCTTCACCATAGTACGCCGAGATGACCTCGAAATCCTCGATGCCGAGCATTCCGAGCACGCCGGCAGCGACCTCTACCACATCATCGCCGGCATCCACCACCTCATCATTCAAGATGCCTATTGTCTGCCCCTCGCTCACGTCGAGCTCGTCTATCTTGACCGAGCGAACAGCGCGGGCCAACTCGACCGTCTGCACATTGCCGAGCGCCGCCGTCATGGCCGAAACGTTGTCATCCACGCCGTCACCCGGCATCAACGCCAGCATGGCGCTGATGCCTTGCGGGATGGTTTTACTCGGCACGACGAACACGTTCTTCTCGGTCAGCTCCTGCGCCTGCTGCGCGGTCATGATAATATTCTTGTTGTTGGGGAGAACGATGACGTTCTGCGGTTTGACCGAGTCGATAGCCGACAGCAGGTCCTGAACGCTCGGGTTCATCGTCTGGCCACCGGATATGATGCTGCTCGCGCCCATGCTAGCGAAGATTTCCTGGAAACCATCGCCAGGCGCGACGACCACGACCGCGAGATCGCGCAACGCCTCGGACGCCGCCGTGGTTCGCTCCGCGGCCGGCGCCGGCGTACCGAACTTGCGAGCGGCGAAATCCTTGTGCTGACGGTCCATGTTGTCGATTTTGACCTTCAGAAGGCTGCCGCGCTGCGTGGCGTAGCTCAGGGCCGCGCCCGGGTCCGTCGTGTGAATGTGCACCTTGATGAGCTCGTTGTCGCCGACCACAACGGCCGAGTTGCCCAGGGTCAGCATGTCGATGCGGAACTCTTCGAAGTTCAGCCGACCCTCAACGATGAACTCGGTGCAGTAGCCGTACCCGCCAAGCTCGTCCTCGCCTTCGCTGAAATCCAGGTTGAACGCAGGCATCGCCGCCGCTTCCTGCACTGTTACCCCCGGCTCAACGTAGAGTTTCTCGCCGCGCAGATAGCGAACCATGCCCTCAAGAAAGAACACATAGCCCTTGCCACCCGCATCCACAACGCCCGCATCACGCAGCACCTTGAGCATTGTCGGCGTTCGCGCCAGCGCATCCTGCGCGGCACGCAGCGCGCACTCCAGCACAAAGGTGACGTCGGTGGCGTCCTGCGCCGCCAGCGCCGCGTCGCCCGCCTCGCGCGCGACGGTCAGGATTGTTCCCTCGACCGGTTTGGTGACCCCCTGGTAGGCGAAGGTGGAAGCCTGCCACAGCGCGTCGGCGATATCGCGCCCATCGAACTCGGCCCTATCCTTGAGCGCGCTCGCGTAGCCACGCAAGAGCTGCGAGAGGATGACGCCGGAGTTGCCGCGCGAGCCGAACTGAGCGCCGCGATAGATGCGCTGGGAAATCTCGGCCGCCGACTTGCTGTTATTGGACGCGACCTCTTCGTAAGCTGCGCGCGCCGTGAGCATCATATTCGTGCCCGTGTCGCCGTCTGGCACCGGGAATACGTTGAGCGCGTTGACCTCGGCGGCGTTGTGTTCGAGCCATGCCGTCCCCGCGCCAACCATGCGTCGGAATTCCTGCCCGTCGTAGACCCTGCTCATCGATTTCCTCTCTGGCGGGGCTCGGTCATACGCAGTCCCTGAACGTGGACGTTCACGCGGGCGACGGGAATCCCCAACGACTTCTCGACGCGGTACTTGACGTTCCGCATGATGTTCAATGCTACCTCGGAGATTCGCGTTCCGTACTGGATGATGACGTATAGATCAATCGTGAATTGATCGTTGACGTGCTGCACGCGTACCCCACGGTGCAGATCACGGTTGAGCAACTCGGCAATCCCGCCGCGCAGGTCAGGCGACGCCATACCGACAACACCGTAGCAGCTCACTACGGCAGCGCTCGCGAGATGAGCGACGGCAGTCGGCGAGATTTCGATACGGCCGAGAGGGGTCTTGCTCAGAGAGGTTTCGTCAGTCATTTCTATCTCGCTTAGATTTGCCTCACGGCGGTCGAAGCGGTATACTTTGGCTTCGTGCAGGAGGTCATATGGCAAAATGCGAAGTCTGTGGCAAGGGCGTGCAGCACGGCCACAATGTGAGCTTTTCGAAGCGCCGCACCAATCGAATCTGGAAGGCGAATGTTCGCTCCGCGACACTTAACGTTGACGGAGTGACCAAGCGCGTGAAAGTTTGCACCCAGTGTCTCAAAACGCTGAGCAAGACCGTTAAGGTGTAGATAGCGCTCGCTGTTGCGCCAGAACGCCGGCCCATTTATGGGTCGGCGTTTTGCTTTATAGCCGCGTGGCTCGTTGTTTCATTCAACTGGCATTCCGCGGATGTGCAAATATACACCCGTCGGCTGGCCTAACGCAAATTCATCCTACCCTGGGGCGGGGACCAGCGAATCTCGCGCAGTCGGCTCTTCATGTGCCGGGGGGCGACGGGGAAGGTCGATGGTGAAAGTTGACCCGAGGCCTGGCGTGCTTTGAACACGGATGCGCCCGCCGTGCGCTTCCACAAACTGGCGGCTGATATATAGCCCCAGGCCCAGCCCTCCCAGTCCCTCGTCCGGGATGGCGCGCGCGAAGCGGTCGAAGATGCGTTCCACATCGGCCGGCGCGATACCGACACCATGGTCCCGCACCGCCACACTCACCCAATCGGTATCACCACCAATGCTGATTTCTATCGGCGCACCGCGTCCGTATTTCAGGGCGTTGGACACGATATTCGTGATCGCCTGGTCGAGGCGAAAGCGGTCCCAGCGGCCAATCCACGGGCCGTCAGCCTGCAACCGCATCTCGCTGCCCTGCGCGTCGGCCTCATCAGAAAAGCGCTCCACCACGTCGTGGGCGACGGCGGCCAGATCGACGTCCTCCAGATTCAGCGCAACTCGGCCCGCCGATATCCGCGAGACGTCGAGCAAATCCTGCACGATGTGTGTCAGCTGATCGAGCTGTTTGTCTCCCTTTCTCAGCAACGACAGCAGGCGTTCCGGCGGCATGTCCGCAAGGCTATTGCTTTCGGCGCGGCGCAGCAGATATTGGCTGTGCAGGCGCATCGAGGTGAGCGGCGTTTTCAGCTCGTGGGATGCAATCGCGAGGAACTCGTCCCGCGCGGCAATGGCCTGTTGCGCCCGGCGGTAGAGGCGCGCGTTGTCGATGGCAATCGCCGCGCGCCGCGCCAGGTCTTCGGCGAGAGCGAGATCGGCCGAGGTGTAATGCCGACCGCTGTCTCCGAACACCGTGGTGAGTGTCCCGAGTAAGCGACCCCGGGACAGCATGGGTATCACCATTTCGGACCCGAAGCCCAGGCGGCGGAGCAAGTCCAGATGGTGCGTGTCACGCGCCTCCCGGGCGAGGCGGTCCGGCGAGACATACGCGTCGAACCAGGAACAGCCCGAGGTGAGCACCTTTGTGATTGTGTGCGATGCGTCGAGCAAAAGGCGGGGGTACTGGCTCTGCAACTCCTGAGCAGCATCTGACTTGTCTGGGTCCGCGTGCAGAACGACGAGACGGCGGACCGATCCCTCCTGCTCGATGAGGTCTATCGAGCACCAGTCGGCGAGGGTGGGAACGACCAGACGGGCCAGGTTGTTGAGGCGCTCCTCGTACTCGATAGAGGCTGCCAGCACGATACTGGCGCGAGTCAGGAATTCGAGCCGCGACTGGGTTTCCGCGGCCTCGGCGCGAGCCGCTTGCTCGGCCTGGCGCAGGCGCGTGTTCTCCGTAACCAGTGCGCCGACCAGGTAGGCAAGAGTCTGCAACGCATCCGTCAACGGCGGCGCTTCTTGCGCGCTGACACCGCGCCCCTCCAACTCACCATCATCCGCGTCTTCATACGCGAATGCCCCGTCCACTTGTGCGGACGCGGCGATGACCGGGAGGGCGCCTTCTGCCTCCACCATATCTACCTCCTCAGCCCCCGCGAAAGGCAGCAAGAAGGGACCGCGAGTTGGCGCGGGGAGCCGACCTCAGTAGAATGCAGCAAGAAATGTGCCGCCAGATGTATTTTTTGGGCCAGGGAATTGCCGCGTAGAATATCAGTATCAGAAAGATAGTCTGCTTGCTTCTACCGACAGGAGAGTTCCGACTATGGCACAGGAGTCTATTCCGGCCGAGACGCGGATCGGCCACGTACATCTCAAGGTCGCGGATCTGGAGCGCGCCATCCACTTCTATCGTGATCTGCTCGGCTTCGATCTACTCATGAACTTCGGGACGGCGGCCTTCCTTTCGGCAGGTGGCTACCACCATCACATCGGGCTCAACACCTGGGAGAGTCTTGGCGGGCAGCCGCCGTCCCGTGGGACAACCGGCCTCTATCACTTCGCCATCAACTACCCTACGCGCCGCGACCTGGCCGCCGCGCTCAAACGTCTGCTCGACGGCGGCTGGGGCATCGATGGCGCATCCGACCACGGCACGCACGAAGCCATCTATCTGCACGACCCAGACTACAACGGCATCGAGTTCGCGTGGGACCGTCCGGCGGACGAGTGGCCGCGTCAAGACGACCGTATCGTATTCAGCCGCAAGCCGCTCGACTTCGAGAGCCTGCTGTCGGAGCTTAGCGCGCCGGCGGGCGCCGACCGGCTGAGCTACCTCGCCCAGTACGACTAGCGACTGTGCAGAGATCTGCGCGAACGCAAAAAGCCCGCCTCGGCAACGAAGCGGGCTTTACTTCTGCAGAAACTAGTGATTAGTCGGTGACCGCGCCGACGCTCGCGCTAGACACGAGCTTGACGTACTTCGCGAGGACGCCCGTTGTGTAGCGCAGCGCGGGCGGCTGCCACGCAGCGCGCCGGCGGGCCAGCTCGTCGTCGGAGATGTTGAGCTGCAGGAGGCGCTTGTCGGCGTCGATGGTGACCGAGTCCCCCTCCTCCACCAGCGCGATCGTCCCGCCGACCGCCGCCTCCGGCGCAACATGGCCCACGACCATGCCATACGTGCCGCCAGAGAAGCGTCCGTCGGTAATGAGTCCCACCGAGTCGCCGAGGCCCGCGCCGATGATCGCCGAGGTCGGAGCGAGCATCTCGCGCATCCCTGGGCCGCCCTTCGGCCCTTCGTAGCGGATAATGAGGATATCGCCGGGCTTGATCTGGTTGGCGAGGATCGCCTGGAGGCACACTTCCTCGGAATCGAACACGCGAGCCGGCCCCGTGATGGTGTGCTGCTTGATGCCGGTGATCTTAGCCACACAGCCCTCGGTCGCCAGGTTGCCGCGCAGGATCGCCAGGTGACCCTCGGGATAGACAGGATCATCCCACCCACGCACGACATCCTGACCGGGCGGCGGGGTTTCTGACACATCAGCCAGATTCTCGGCCACGGTCTTGCCGGTGATCGTCAGGCAGTCGCCATGGATCAGACCGTGGGTCAAGAGCATCTTCATCACGAGGGGGATTCCGCCGACCTTGTGCAGGTCTGTGGCGACGTACTTACCGGAGGGCTTAAGGTCGCATAGAACGGGAACCCTGGCGCGAATTTCCTCGAAATCATCGATCGTCAGGTCGACGCCCGCGGAGTGGGAGATGGCCAGGAGGTGCAGCACCGCGTTCGTAGAGCCACCGATCGCCATGACCACGGCAATCGCGTTCTCGAATGCCTTGCGCGTCATGATGTCGCGCGGCAGGCGCTGAGCGCGTATAGCGTCGACCAGGACACGCGATGATTCTGCGGCGCTCAGCGCCTTCTCCTCATCCTCCGCGGCCATAGTCGAAGAATACGGCAGGCTCATGCCCAGCGCCTCGATGGCCGAGGACATCGTGTTAGCGGTGTACATGCCGCCGCAGGAGCCGGGCCCCGGACAGGCGTGGCGCTCGACCTCCATCAGCTCTTCCCGGCCGATGCGGTTCGCACTGTACTGCCCGACCGCTTCGAAAGCGCTCACGATCGTGAGGGCGCGCCCCTCATACCAGCCCGGCTTGATCGTCCCGCCATAGACGAAGATAGCCGGGATGTTGAGGCGCGCGAGGCCGATCATCGCACCGGGCATGTTCTTGTCACACCCGCCAATCGCCACGACGCCATCCATGCTCTGGCCGCGGCACACCGTCTCGATGGAATCGGCAATGACCTCGCGCGATACCAGGGACAGCTTCATGCCCTCGGTGCCCATCGAGATGCCGTCGCTCACGGTGATGGTGCCGAACGTCTGGGGCATAGCGCCGGAGTCGTAGAGGGCATCCACGGCGCTCTGGGCCAGGATGTTGAGGCCGACGTTGCACGGCGTAATGTTGCTATATCCATTCGCGACACCGACGATGGGCTTGCTGAAGTCCTCGTCGCTGAAGCCGACGGCGCGAAGCATGGCCCGGTTAGGCGAGCGCTCCACGCCCTGAGTCACAATGCGGCTGCGTCGGTTGAGGCCGTTACCACTCATAGGGGTTCTCCTAGCGTTGTGCCTGGTCTTGAATCTGTCTCATTCTACCGCCAGAAAAGGATTATGCAAGTTTGACGCTCGCCGTTCCTTCGCACCATCAGCCCGCTGTTCAGGTGGGGGTGCTTTTGAAGGGCTTCGCCGCTCCATGTCCTCCCCCTCTCCAGCCTCGGTGGCGGTGGCGTGCCACTCCGCACTGGCAGAGGTTGAAGATAGAGTTTCGCCTTTCTGCGCTGCGCGGTATAATTCGGGCCGGCACAGAGAGGAGAGCCTCGCTTTGGACGAGTCCAGCCTGATTCGCCAGGCCCAGAAAGGCGACGTTCGCGCCTTTAACGTCCTGGTTCGCGCCCACCAGACGACGGTCTACAACGTCGCCTACCGCGTGCTGGGCGATAGTGACTCTGCCGCCGATGTCGCGCAGGAGACGTTCGTCCACGCCTACAAGGCGCTGGCCGACTTCAAAGGGGGCTCTTTCCGCGCCTGGCTCGTCCGCATCGCCACAAATGCCTGCTACGACCAACTCCGCTACGACAAGCGCCGTCCCGCGACTTCCCTTGAAGAGATGGCCCCGGAATCCGAGACCGGTGACCCCGGCCCGCCCCTGCCCGATCCGGGCGAGGGGCCGGAGGAGTATGTGCTGCGGCAGGAGCTTGGGCACGTCGTCGCCCGCGGCCTGGAGACCCTGCCCGCAGAGCAGCGCGTGACCCTCGTGCTGTCCGATATCCAGGGGTTCTCCTACGAGGAAATCGCGAACGCGACCGGCGTCGAGTTGGGCACGGTGAAGTCGCGTCTCAGCCGGGCGCGCGCCCGCATGCGCGATTTTCTCTTGAGCCAGCAGGAACTTTTGCCCGCTACGTATCGTCTAGGAAGCTAGGTAACCAGAAGATGAGGAGCTTACCGCCGTATCCAACGTCCTGGTTACCTTTGGGAGTGGGGATTGTTGCATGGATCGTCTAGAGCGGCAACCCGTCGACCTTGAGGCCCTCTCGGCCTACATCGACGGCGAGCTGAGCGAGACCGAGCGCGCCGAGGTCGAGGCACGCCTCGCCGCCGACGCGACATGGCGCGCCGAGCTGGATAGCTTGCGCTGGGGCGTTAGCCTTATGCGCAACACGCCGGATGCGGCGCTGCCGCGCTCGTTTGAGCTGCCCCTGCCCGCCCCTGCTCCAACGCTGGAAGTCGAGACGGCCCGTTCCGCGCAGCGCGCGTGGTCGTGGCTGTATGGCGCGCTCCGGGCCAGCGCCGGCGTCGCCGCCGTCCTGCTCGTCCTGGTCGCAGCCGCCGACGCTTACCAGGGCTTTCGCCTGGCCCAGCCGACCCCCACGTCTCTCTCTGCTGTGCCTGCCGCTGCCCCTCGCAGCGCGTCCGAAGCCGCCCCGGCGCCCGCCCCCGCCGCAGCGCAAGCCCCGCAAGCGCCCAATGTCGCCAGTGGTGCTGTGGCTGCCTCCGGCGCAGCGCAGCCCACACCGGCGGCCAAGGCCCCGGCCGCGGCAGCGGCTCCTAAGGCGCCAGTGCCGGCCGCAACATCGCCGGCGCCAGCCGCGGCTGCGGCGCAGGCCTTTCAGGCTCCCACAGCCGAGGCGGCCGCGCCGGCGGCCCTGGCCCCGACGGCAGCCGACAATCGCCAGGGCGCCATCCCATCCGCCAAGCAACCGGCGTCCACCGCCACGCCAGCCGCCAAAGCGGCTGCCGCGTCCGCACCCGCAGCGCCCTCGCCTGAGGTCAGCTCACGTTCGGTGAGCCCGCCCGCAGTTCAGCCGCCGAGCGTGGGCGAGACCATCCCGGTCATCTCTATAGCGCCGGCTTCAGAACCAGCCCCATCCTTCCCCTGGCGCGCGGTCGAGATTTCGCTCGCCGTCCTGGTCGCCGCCCTGGCCGCCGCCGCCTTGCTCATGCGCCGACAAATGTAAAGAGACCTGGCAGGTTAGCTCCCGCCAGGTCTCTTCCTTGCGCCCTAGAACGACTACGTGTAGATAGCCTTCTCGGTCTTGGGATCGAACAGCTTCATCGTCTCCATGTTGAACACGGCATCGAACGTGTCGCCCGTCTTGACGCGGACGCGCGGGTCCACGCGGGCGACGAAGGACTTCTGCCCCGACTGGAGATAGAGGTAGATTTCGCTACCCATCATTTCGGTCACTTCCACATTGGCCGTGAGCGGCGCCGCGACGATGTTCGACGGCTCGAAGCCCTTGGCATGGATGTCCTCAGGGCGCATCCCGAAGATGACTTCCTTGCCGAGATACGGCTGGATCTCCGCAGCGTGGTTCTCGGGAACGCGAACGCGGAACGTGCCACAATCGATGTACATCTCCTGGGGTGAACCGGTGACGGTGGAGTCGAAGAAGTTCATCGCCGGGCTGCCGATGAAGCCCGCCACGAAGATGTTGGCCGGATGATCATACAGCGTCTGCGGCGTGTCGAGCTGCTGCAGGATGCCGTCGCGCATGACCGCGATCCGGTCGGCCATCGTCATGGCCTCAACCTGGTCGTGGGTGACATAGATGAAGGTCGTCTTGAGGCGCTGATGCAGCTTGCTGATGTCGGCGCGGGTCTGAACGCGGAGCTTGGCGTCCAGGTTCGACAGCGGCTCGTCGAAGAGGAAAACCGCTGGCTCGCGGACGATGGCGCGCCCGACGGCGACGCGCTGCCGCTGACCGCCGGAGAGCTGCTTCGGCTTGCGCTCGAGGAGCTTCTGAAGGCCGAGCACGTCGGCCGCTTCCTGGACGCGCTTGTCGATCTCAGTCTTGGGGGTCTTGCGGAGCTTGAGGCCGAACGCCATGTTGTCGTAGACGCTCATGTGGGGATACAGAGCGTAGGACTGGAACACCATGGCGATGTCCCGATCCTTGGGTGGCACGTCGTTGACGATTCGGTCGCCAATCTTGACCGTGCCGTCACTGATCTCCTCCAGCCCCGCGAGCATTCGGAGAGCAGTGGACTTCCCGCAGCCTGACGGCCCGACCAACACCAGGAACTCGCCGTCCTTGATGTCGAAGCTCAGGTCATTGACTGCAGTTACTTCTGAGTACCGCTTGAAGACGTGGTCAAAGGTCACGCTAGCCATGCGACTTTTCCTCCATTTCTACGCATGTATCGTGACCAGAGGATAGCACACCGGTAAGAGTGTGTCAAGCGCGGCTGGTCCAATTTAGGGTCGAGGTGAGAAGCGAGAATCCGTCGCGGGCAGCGTTTCGGGTATAATTAAAGGCAGACGATAAAACGACGTAAGACGCCGGAAACGAGAGCTCTATGCCCGACGAGTCGACCCAACGTCCTCGGCTCATCCTCATTGACGGCCACGCCCTGGCCTACCGCGCCTTCCACGCGCTCAGCGAATCCCAGCTCGCCACCAGCACCGGCGAGCTGACCGGCGGCATATTTGGCTTCATGCAGATGCTGCTCGTGGTGCTACGCGAGCACACGCCCGACTACATCGCAGTTACGTGGGATGCCGGGCTGTCGGGGCGCCGCGAGGAGTTCGCGGAATACAAGACCAACCGCGTCGCCATGCCGTCTGATCTCGGCCGGCAAATTGGGCGCATTCGCGAGGTGCTGGACGCCTTCCGCATCAAATCGGTGGAACTGGCCGGTTACGAGGCCGACGATCTCATCGGCACCCTGGCCCTTCGCGCTAGCGAGGACGGCTTCGAGACTCTTATCGTCACCGGCGACAGCGATACGTTTCAGCTCGTCGGCCCTCACGTGACAGTGCTCACGACGCGCGGCCGGTTCAGCGAGACCATCATCTATGATGAGGCCGCGCTCCAGGCGCGCTTCGCCCTGGCGCCAGCGCAGCTCATCGACTTCAAGGCGCTCAAGGGGGACACGTCCGACAACGTGCCCGGCGTCCCGGGCGTCGGCGACAAGACAGCGACCACGCTCTTGCAGAAGTACCACACGATCGAGGGCATCCTGGCCCACCTCGACGAGGTCAAGCCGCCGAAGGTGCGTGAGAGCATCGAGCGACAGCGCGAGCAACTCCTCGTCAATAAGAAGCTCATCACCATTCAGTCCGACGTTCCTCTCGACGTGGCCTGGGACGACCTGCGCTACGTCCAGTACGACCAGGAGCGCGTAACGGAGCTCTTCCGCGAGCTTGAATTTCGCTCGCTGCTGGCGCGCCTCCCCGACCGCAACGCCGCCGCGCCGGCCCACGCCACGCAGCCCGGCTTGTTCGAGACAGAAAGCGCCGACGGCGCCGAAGCGCCCAAGACGGGCGACTACACCCTGATCGGCACGCCGAACGCTCTGAAGGAGTTGGGCAAGCGGCTGAAGAGCGCCACCGTCATCTCCTTCGACACCGAGACGACGAGCACGGACGCGATGCGCGCCGAGCTTGTCGGTCTCGCTCTCTCAACCGAGGAAGGCACGGGCGCGTACATCCCCATCTACCACCACGATGCCGAGACCATTGACATCGCCGACGTTGTCGAGGCGCTCGGACCGGCCCTCGCCGACCCGGCCATTCCCAAGGTCGCCCACAACGCTAACTATGATTTGATGGTGTTGTGGAATCACGGCGTCGAGGTACATGGCGAGCTGTTCGATACCATGATCGCCGCGTGGCTGCTCGACCCAGGCCGTCAGGCCTACGGGCTGAAGGACATGGCCTGGAACCGCCTGGGCGTCGAGATGACCAACATCGAGGAGCTTATCGGCAAGGGCAAGGACCAGATCACGATGGCCGAGGTTCACCCAGAGCGGGTGACAGCCTACGCCAGCGCCGATGTTGACATGACCCTGCGCCTCTCCCACCTCCAGGAGAAGGAACTCCACGACAAGGCGCTGTGGGACCTGTTCCGAGACGTCGAGATGCCGCTGACGCCGATCCTGACCCGCATGGAGCAGGCAGGCATTTTGCTAGACGTTGACTACCTGATGGAGATGTCGCGCGAGTTCCACCTGCGCCTGCAGGCTCTCGAAGCCGAGATCTACGACCTGGCCGGTTACCCGTTCAATATCGGCTCCACGAAGCAGCTCGCCTCTATCCTGTTCGACCAGCTCGGTTTGCCGCCCCAGAAGCGCACGTCGACCGGCTATTCGACGGACATCTCCGTTCTGGAAGCCCTGCGCGGCCAGCACCCCATCATCGACAAGCTTGTCGAGCACCGCCAGCTCGCGAAGCTCAAGTCGACCTACATCGACGCTCTGCCGCTGCTGGTCAACCCACGCACGGGCCGCGTCCATACTGACTTCAACCAGAACGGCTCGGCGACCGGCCGTATCTCCAGCAGCAACCCGAACCTCCAGAACATCCCGATTCGCACGGAGGAGGGGCGCCGCATTCGCCGCGCCTTCATCGCGCCGCCCGATCACGTGCTGCTCACGGCGGACTACTCGCAAATCGAGCTGCGCATTCTGGCAGCGATGACGCAGGAGCCGACCCTGCTAGAGTCGTTCGAGCGCGGCGAAGACATCCACGCGCGCACCGCGGCGCTTCTGTTCAACATCCCCATCGACCAGGTTACGTCGGCGCAGCGGCGCATCGCCAAGACCACAAACTTCGGCATCATCTACGGCATATCCGGCTTCGGTCTCGCCGCCCGGACGGACCTGACCAACGAAGAGGCGCGCGACTTCATCCAGAACTACTTCGCCAAGTTGCCGCACGTGGCCGCTCTGCAGGAGGAGTTCAAGAAGGCAGCGCGGCGCGACGGCTACGTCAGCACGCTGTTGGGACGACGGCGGTACTTCCCGGCGCTCAAGAGCGGCGCCCGAATCACCCTCGCGGAGCGGCAGCGCCTCGAACGCGAGGCCATCAACGCGCCGGTCCAGGGCACAGCCGCGGACATCGTGAAGATCGCCATGATCCACCTCGATGAGGCGCTGCGCGAGCACGGTCTAGCGGGGCGTATGTTGCTCCAGGTGCACGATGAGCTGGTGCTGGAAGTCCCAAAGGCTGAGTTGGAGGAGACGGCAGCCGTTGTGCGCGATGCCATGGAGAATGCCTTCGCTCTCAAGGTGGCGCTGAAAGTAGATATCGCCGTGGGCGAGAACTGGTCCGAGGTCGAAGACATTCCCGCCGGAGGCTAACCAGTGGACGAGCCAACCCTCAAGCCTGATGGTGCGGCTGAGTCGCCGCGCGGCCTTCTGCATCCCGGCGCGACGCGGCAGCCGACGACCGCCACGACGCTGTTCAACTACAACATGGCAGGCTTCCGCGAGGGACCGGCAACGTCAGCGGATGAGTGCTACACCATCCTCACCAACTCATCCGTCACGTGGATAGATGTCAGCTCGCTCGCCGAGCCCGAGCTTATCAAAGAGCTCTGTGACCGATTCGGAATCGATCCCCTGGTCCAGGAAGACATTCTCGACACCGAGCAGCGCCCCAAGGCTGAGGATTACGGCGACTACATCTTCATCGTTCTGAAGATGCTGCGCTACGACCGCGTCGGCGGTGGGGTCATCATCGAGCAGGTCAGTCTCATCCTTGGCTCCTCGTATGTGATCAGCCTCCAGGAAGGCTTCGAGGGTGACGTGTTCGAGGGCGTCCGGCGACGGGTACGCTCGGGCACGGGGCGAATTCGCGCGCAAGGGGCCGACTATCTGGCCTACGCCCTGCTAGATGCGATTGTCGACAACTACTTCCTGGTGCTCGACCGCTATCTGGATGCGGTCGAGAAGATGCGCGCGGAAGTTATCGATAATCGAGACGCGGACCTCCCGCAAAGGATCTTCGCCCTGGAAGGTGAAGTGATGGCGATTCGCCACACGGTCTGGCCGCTCATCGAAGCGCTGGGCAACCTGCGCAAGGACAAGACGCATCTCATCAAGCGCAATACCGACAAGTATCTGCGCGACGTGAACGACCACGTCCTGCGAGTCATCGACGGCACACAGACGGCGATCGACATGCTGGACAGGCTGCAAGACTATTACCTGAGTGTCGTCAGCAACCGCCAGAACGAGATTCTCAAGGTCCTGACGATTGTCTCGACCATTTTCATCCCGCTGACCTTTATCGCTGGCATCTATGGCATGAACTTCGAATTCATGCCGGAGCTGACCCACAGGTACGGCTATTTCTTCGCCCTCTTTTTGATGGCGGCGATCGCAGCCGGAATGTTGATTTACTTCAAACGCAAGAGGTGGTTCTAGATGACTCTGCAAGAGCAGTTGGCCGCACTCATTCGCACAAGTCTGGAAGAAGCGCAACAGGGGGGCGACCTCCCCGCGTTCGACCTGCCAGGCGACATCGTGATCCAGCGGCCGAAGCCGGGCTTTGGCGACTTTGCCACGCCGGTCGCGATGGCCCTCGCCAAGCCCGCCCGCATGGCGCCGCTCCAGATCGCCCAGCGCATCGCCGATCACTTGCCGCAGGATGGGCTCATCGGCAAGGTCGAAGTCGCGCCGCCGGGCTTCGTCAATATCTCGCTGTCGCCGCACTGGCTCGGCGAGCAGGTCGCGCGCATCCTGGCCGAGGGCGCGAGCGTCGGCAACGTCGCCATCGGCACCGGGCAGACGGCCCAGGTCGAGTTCGTCAGCGCGAACCCGACCGGCCCGCTGACCGTCGGCCACGGGCGCAACGCCGTCATCGGCGACACCTTGGCCCGCGTGCTCGAGGCGGCAAGCTATGCCGTCACGCGCGAATACTACTACAACGACGCGGGTCGGCAGATGCAGCTCCTGGGGGAGTCGGTGCGCGGCCGCTATCTACAGTTGCTAGGCCGCCCGGTCGAGTGGTCGGAGGAGTACTACCAGGGCGAAGACATCATCGAGATCGCGCAGGGCCTTATGGACGAGTGCGGTGACAGCCTGGTGGATGAGCCGGCCAACGGTGTGTTCCGCGCCCGCGCCCAGGCGGTCATCACGGAAACGCAACAGGCTGCCCTGAACCGCCTGGGCATTCACTTCGACAACTTATTCAACGAGAATAGTCTGACGACCAGCGGCGCAGTCTGGGAGGTGGTGGACAAGCTCAAGGAGCGAGGGTACGCCTACGACGCCGACGGCGCGGTGTGGTTCAAGGCGACGGCGTTCGGCGCCGAGAAGGACCGCGTCCTGGTGCGCTCCAACGGCGAGCCGACATACCGCCTGCCCGATATCGCGTACCACCAGAACAAGCTCGACCGGGGCTATGACCTTATCGTGAACGTGCTAGGCTCGGACCACGCGGTGCAGTACCCGGACATCGCCTCAGCGCTCAAGGCGCTCGGCTACGACCCCGACCGCATCCACGTCGTCATCTACCAGTTCGTCACCCTGATGCGCGACGGCGAGGTGGTCAAGATGAGCAAGCGCAAGGCCAACTACGTCACGCTCAACGAGCTGCTGGACGAAGTCGGGCCGGACGCCCTGCGCTACTTCATGCTCATGCGCTCGTCCGACAGCCACCTGGAGTTCGACCTGAACCTGGCCGTAAAGCAGAGCGACGAGAACCCGGTCTTCTACGTCCAGTACGCGCACACGCGCATCGCCGGCGTTCTGCGCCAGGCCGTCGAGCGCGGAATCGAGATGGCGCCGACGGCGGATCTATCGCTCCTGACGGACCCGTCGGAGATGGCGCTGATTCGGGAGATGCTGCGGCTGGAAGAAGTTGTGGCGCTGGTGACGCGGCAGCTCGCCCCGCACCACCTGACATACTACGCCCACGATCTGGCAACGGCGTTCCACACGTTCTACGACCGCTGCCCGATTCTGCCGCCGCGCCAGACCGACCCGGCGCTGACCCAGGCGCGCCTGCACCTGGCCGCCGCCGCGAAAGCAACCCTGGCCCGCGCCCTGGACCTCGTCGGCGTCAGCGCGCCCGAGCGGATGTAGAGTCGGCAGACCCCGCAATGGCGTCATTGCGAGACCTCAATGCCGTGTGACGGCATGCGCCGATCTAGGAAACGTCGGGTGTCACCCCGAGCGAAGCGAGGGGTCTGGACTGCGATCGAATGCGGCCCAGATGCTTCGCCTTCGGCTCAGCATGACACCAGCGAGTGAAGTTTCCGAGCAGGACGACGATAGGGGGACGAAGCAATCTTCCAGTAGCAGCGCGAACGCTGGTTCCCTCTTGGGCTGCTAGTGTAGGTACAGAGGACGTATTCTGAAATGGGGTAGGGGTAGCCCTCGTGGCTACCCTGGGCGACCACGAGGGATAGGCGTAATAGGTTAACAACCGAATAGAGAAGTCAACTTGGGGAAGAACGCAGGGTGGGGTAGACTTTGGGGTATGTCAAACCCTAGTAAGAACCCGCGCCGCAAACGAGCCACCGATAACCCAGACCATGCGCGGCGTACGCATGTCAGCGCGCCCTCGGATAGCGAGATTGAGACGCGCCTGACGCAACTCGTCCAGCCCGCGGTCTATGCGGAGATGAACTACTACCGCCAGTTAGGCTTGCGCAACCGCGTGCTGAACCTACCAGTGATGGTCTCACTGGTGCTGACCTTGATCTGGCGGCGGGTCGTCGGTGTCACCGAACTGGTGAGGCTGCTGGCGCGGGAGCGCGTGCTGTGGACGGCTCCCACGTCGGTCAGTCAACCGGCACTAGCCGAGCGCTTCCTGGTCTTTCCCGCTGAACTGTTCCAGCGTGTCCTGGAGCGGGTGCTGGTCGTCTTGCCTGAGCGGCAGGCGCAGCGCAGCCGTCCTGTGCCGCCCTTGTTTCGACGGCTGGGTGGCTCCTTCAGCGCCTACTATGCCCTGGACGCCACAACACTGGAAGCCTTGTTCCGCAAGCTGGGCGCCTTGCGCGAGGCGCCCGATGCGCCCTTGGCGGGTAAGTTGCTGAGCGCTGTCGACTTGCTGACCCACTTACCTGCCCACGTCTGGTGGCTGGACGACCCGATGGCCAACGACAAGTCGCTCCTGCCCGACGTCAAAGCCTGGCTGAAGGCAGATAGCCTGGTGGTCTTCGACCTTGGGTACTTTGCCTTTACCCTATTCGACGACCTGACTGAGCAGGGTGTGTGGTTCGTGACGCGTCTGCGGGCTAAGACCAGCTTTCGGGTCGAACGTGTCTTGCGCCAGCATCCCCAGGTGCGCGACCAGATTGTTCACCTGGGGGCATACCGCTCCAACCCCTCAGGCCATTCGGTGCGGCTGGTCGAGGTCTTCGTCGATGGCGAGTGGCGGCAGTATGTGACCAACGTGCTTGACCCGAGCCGCTTGAGCGTCGTGGACGTGGTCGAGGTCTATGGCTACCGCTGGCACATCGAGACGGCGTTCTTGCTGGTCAAACGCCTGCTCGATCTGGCCTATCTTTGGACGGGGAGCCTCAACGGTGTGCAGTTACAGGTGTGGGCCACCTGGCTCTTCTACGCTGTCCTTATCGACCTGTGTGACGACGTGGCCGATGCCCTCCACCTACCGCTGGAGCGCATCTCAGTCGAGATGGTTTTCCGTGGGCTGTATCATTACGTGACAGCGGTAGCGCATGGCTTTGAGGGCGACGTGCCGACCTACTATGCCCAGCCCGCCCAGCGTGACTTGGGTATCGTCAAACGCTATCGGCCCCGCGCTGGCCCCTCGCCTCTGGCCCAGATCCGCATCGCGCTTGACCTGCCGTCTCAGCCCGATCCAGCTTGACTTCTCTATTCGGTTGTTAACCTATTGACGTTACCACGAGGGACCGCCCCTACAGACCGTAGTATTACGCTGCCGGTTCCGCCTCGTAGCCCGTCTCTTTGATAGTCGCGAGAATTTCGTCGAGGCTTGCCTTCGCCGGGTCGTATGTCACGACGGTCGTCGACCTGGCGAAGCTCGTCTTCGCCTCCTTGACCCCGGCTACGTCCTCCAGGTCCATGTCTATCGCCATGGCGCAGTTGGTGCAGTGCATCCCCTTGATCTTGAACGTCTGTTGAATCACGATTGCACCTCGATGACCCCGCGATACATTCCCATGCTGCACGTGAAGGGAATCGTGCGCGGCTGATCCGTCGGAATATCAAACACCGCCTGCTGATTCTTGCCCAGGATCTTCTGCACGCCCAGCGACGGGATGAGGAACGAGCTTGTGCATCCCAGCCTGTCGCCCGTCGTGAGCTTCAGCTTCGCCGGCGTCCCGGTCTTGAACACGATGCGGTTCGGCACATAGGCGGATGGATCGGCGCGCAGCGTCACTTCCTGCACTGTGCCGCTCGCGGGCGCCGGCGCGGTGGTATTCGTCTGTCCCTGCGTCGCCGGGCCCGCCGCGGGCGCCGTCGTGGCGGTCCGGGTCTCGCTGTGGCCCAGGGTTGCCACGTCCGGCACCGCGACACCGAGTAGCGCCAGGCCAGCCGTGATGGACAGGACGGCCAGGAAGATGATGGCGACGGCGGCGACCTTGGCAAACGCGCCCCGCATGGTTGCGCCAAGCTGCGTCGCCAGGTAGCCGAGGGAGAAGAACAGCGGGATCGTGCCCAGCGTGTAGGCGAACATGAGCAGGCCGCCCCACACGGCGCTCCCCGTCCCCATCGCCGCGATCATCATCGCCTGAGTCGTCGCGCACGGGATGAAGACCGTCAGCGCGCCGAGCATCGCCGCCGACAGCAGGCTGCCCTTGCGCGACTCCTGGCGAATGCGGCGCTGGATGAACTTCGGCGGCTGGATGGCGAAGTAGCGGAAGAAGGGATGGAGGTTCAGCATTTGGGCCGCAACACCAACCATGAACAGGCCGGCGGCAATCTGCAGCCAGCCCTGCATGCTAGGCGTCAGGCCGATGAGCGCTCCGAACAGGCCCAGCAGGACGCCAAGCAGCGTGTAGGCGGCGAGCTTCGCGCCGAGGAACATGGCGAGGGGCGCCGCGCGTCCCATTTGGCCTTCGATAGATTCGTGCTGCGCGATCGCCGTCGCGAGCAGGCCGCCCTGCACCGCCAGGCACGTCAAGCCCCCCGCGGTCAGGCCCGTCAGGAACACAATAAGCAGGCTCGACGCGCTCCCGGCGCCGACAGGGGCGTCCTGGCTCACCGTGACGAAGCCCAGAAACAATAGAACAATGGCCAGAGTGATGGCGAGAGCGAGGGCCAGGAGATTGGGCTTGATGGTGATGGTTACGTCCTTCGACGTATTGGAGGCTGTCTGCGCGCGCTGACGCGATCGCGCCGGTCTTGTGTCTTGTGTCATCTTTTCATCCTTCTGCTTCACTGGACCCGCATTTAGCCATTATAACGCAAGATTGAGTCAAGAGATGCGAGTTTGGGTGGAGATGCCGCTACCCACTATCGAGTTTCCTTCACCCTTGCTGCAGCGGGTATGCCGCCAACTGCCTGTACACCGCGCCCTCGCGCCGCAAGTCACTCCGCATCAACGCCACCTCGTGAACGTCGATCTGCCCGAGCCGGCGCGCCTCGCCGCGGCGCACAGCGTCACCGATGAGCTTGAGATCAGCGGCAGGCGCGTCTTTGATGCGGGCCAGTGTCAGGTGCGGCTGGAACGGGCGGCGTTCGGTAGGAAAGCCCAGCAGCGAAATGACGGATTCGATGTCGTCACGCAGTCTCTGCAGCGGTGTGAGCTGCCCTTCCAGACCCACCCACAGCACGTTTGGCCGCGACAGGTTGGGAAACGCCCCCAGGCCGGCGACGGCCAGCCTGAACGCGGCGTGGGGCGGGACGACACGGCCGAGCGCGTCGGTGATCGCGGGCATCTGGGCAGGCAGGACGTCGCCCAGGAACTTGAGGGTGATATGGATGCTGTCGGGATTGACCCAGCGCAGCGAGCGCATGGGCAGGTCACGCTTGAGGCTCGCCTGCGTGCGCGCCAGAGCCTCGCGAATATCCGCTGGCAACTCTACGGCGATGAAGGTGCGAATCGGGACATCGGCCTCTGCCATTATGCGCTCCCTTCATCGGCGACACGCCACAGGCGCTCCCAGGCATCCTGTCCATCCGGCGCGATGGACTCGGCGTAGCTGCGCACGACACTCGGCCAGTCGTCCTCGCCGAAGATGGCGAAGAGCTGGCTGGGATAGCGCGCAATCGCCGCAATCTTGGCGTCGACGTCGATAAGCTCCCATACCGGCTGCCAGCGCACGGGAACCTCGGCCAGCGCCTCTTCCAGCCCACCCCATCGGGCGACGTAGGGAAAATCCTCGTAGAATCGCACCGCGGCCCCCTGGCCGGCCAGCGCGAGGGCGGCGTCGCGCGCGAGCCGATGGTCGACGTGCCCGCCGACGGCGAGGGGCGCGTAGTACACGGTATCGGCGGCCTTATCCCGGAGTGCAAAGAGCCGCTGGGTGAGCGCGGCGACCAGGGGATACTCCGCCGGGTTCACCGGGCCGAAGGTGGTATCGTGGTCCGTGTACAAGAACAGGCTGTCTACCTCGCGGTAGATGGCATCGTACCACGGCCAGTACTCGACGGTGACACCGAGAGGCGCGAGGGCCGCCTGATCCTCAAGGCGGCGCATCCCAACCGGATCGGTCGGCCGGCCCCACTTGTTGTGCTGGCGCTCGGCGTAAGGCGACAGGCGAGTGTAGTCCGGGATGCCCGCGAACACGTTGACAACTCGCACTGGCTCGCCTTGCGCCACCTTCGCCATCATGAGGCCGCCACACGACAGCACCGCATCGTCCATGTGTGGGGAGAGCACAATATGAATTGACATCAAATACCCTCGGCGCTATAATGCGCGCTTGCTCAGGCAGAAGAATAGCAGCATGAGGCGGAATACGTCAATCGCAAGGGGCCAACGAGACAGATGCTAGGACAGGGGAGACGGGAGCGGTATACGCTCTACGCCCTTCTGGCGATTGTCGTCCTCGGCGCCTTCCTGCGATTCTGGCAGTTGGGCGCGGCGCCGCCGGGCCTCTACCGCGACGAGGCCTACTACGCCCTCGATGCGGTCGATGTGCTCAACGGCGCGCATCCCATCTTTTTCGAGGCCAACAACGGCCGCGAGCCTCTTTTCATTTACCTGGCCGCGCTGGGGATTGCCGCTCTTGGCCGCACCCCGGTCGCCATCCGCATCGTCGCGGCTCTCGTGGGAACGCTCACCATCCTGGCCACGTTCCTCATGGGCCGCGCGTTCTTTTCTTCGCGCGTCGGCTTGCTGACAGCGGCAGTGTGCGCCGTCACGGTGTGGCCGGTCAATCTGAGCCGTGTCGGCCTGCGCGTCGGAACCTTCCCGCTGATTGCGGCGCTGTGCTTGTGGCAGGGCGCAACCGCGTTTCGCACACGCCGCACCCGCCATTGGGTTGCCGCCGGAGCGTTGTACGGGCTGCTCTTTTACACCTATCTCGTCGCCCGCGTCACGCCTCTGGCCCTCGGCGTGGCGCTGATTCTCTGGCTCGCCGGAGCGGTCTGGCGGCGGCCCCATACAAAGCCCCTGGACTTTCCCTGGCGGGGCGTGGCTCTCGCGGCTCTCACAGCCCTGATTGTCGCCGCGCCGCTTGGCTTGTACCTGGCGACCCACGCCGGCGACCTGGCCGGCCGCGGTGAGCAGGTGTCCATCCTCAACCCCGCCATCAGCCACGGCGACCCCGTCGGGCTGGCCCTGCGGCAGACCGTCGCGACACTGGGCATGTTCAACATTCGCGGCGATTTCATCCCTCGTCACAACGTCCCGCTTCGTCCGGTCTTCGATCCTCTGCTGGGGTTAGCGTTCCTGGGCGGCGTCGTCCTCGCCATCATGCGCTGGCGCCGCGCGCCCAACGCGTTCATCCTGGCGTGGACGGGAACCATGCTCCTACCAACGATCCTGGCCGAAGACGCGCCCCACTTCTTGCGCGCCGCGGGCATTCTGCCGGTGGTGTTTCTCTTTCCCGCGTTGGGGCTCGACACCGCCTGGGCGTGGCTCGGCGCGCGGGGTTGGCGCTATGCGGGGCCGGGGTTGGCTGCGGTGGTTTTGATCGCGAGCCTGGGCTGGACGTGGCGCGACTACTTCGGCGCGCACGTCCAAAGCGACGCCGTGTATTACGAGTTCGAGACGGGCGCTACGGAGATGGCCGCCGAGCTGAACCGCTTTGTCGGCGTCGGCTGGGATGGGCACGCGTGGACGGCACAAAGCGGCGAGAAGCGCGACGGCTATCGCGGCTACATTGACCCGCGGCTGTGGGACAACTGGCCGAATGTGCGATACCTGGTTCCGCCGGGCAACGTGCGCGTCCTGCGCTCGGAGCGCGCGCTCAACGGCGACTCCATCATTCTCGCGCTATGGCCCTTTGACGACCAACGCGCCACCCTGGCGCAGCTTCCGTCCGGCAGGCTGATTGAGGCGCGGGTCGGCGCATACGAGCGCGGCGATTTGGAGACGACGCCGCGTCTGCTGTATTATACTGTGCGCGCGACACCAGAGGTTCCATCGCCCAATGTCGACGCGGACTTTGGCGTCGCGGGGCTGCGGCGAGTCGAGTGGCAGCGCGAGGGCGACTCCATTCGGGTGCGCCTCGTCTGGGATACGCGGGGGCCGCTGTCACCGAACCTGGCAGCGTTCGTTCACGTCGTCGGCCCGTCTGGCATTGTGGCCCAGGCCGACGGCCCGCCAGGAGGACAATACTATCCTGGCTCCATCTGGCGTGATGGTGATTATGTCGCCGAGGAGCGACTCATCAAGCTAGCTTCCGATGCACCCCACAACACAACAGTCGAGGTGGGGTTGTACGATAATCAGACCCTCGCGCGCCTACCTACCCACCAGGGCGCCGAGGCAATCACCGTGCCTGAAGCTACAGTGCTTCCACCAGAATGAGGAGTAAGAACCATGCAACGCTTGAGGACTGCTTGGATCAATCTGATCGTTCTTGTCGGGTTACTGGCGGTGATGTTCCCCTTCGGGGCATTCCAGGCCAGCGCTGACACGACGCCCCAGGACCCCTGCCCGGGCAACATGCTTCAGAACCCTGGCTTCGAGGACGGCTCGCGCAAAACGGAGAGCATCGGAACAAGCTTGTCGTCGGCTGTAGCCAACGGCTGGTATCCGTGGCTGATCCGCGGCAACGAGCGCGACAATCGCGAGCCGGAGTACAAGCTCGAAGACACAAACCTGTCGAAGACGCACTACCGCGACCACAGCGGCCGCTACTCGCAAAAGTGGTTCACCACCTGGGGAACCCACACCGCGGGTATCTATCAGCAGGTTCCGGTCACGCCCGGTACTCCCCTGACCTTCAGCATATGGACACAGGTGTACACGGGAGAAGCCGACGGCTGGGCAAACGGCGAGTACCGCTCCGACCCGAAAGAGGACGGACGCTACCGCGTCTGGGTCGGCATCGACCCAACCGGCGCCGTGCCCGCCGGCGTGGGCGCTCCCCCGCCCGACACCGTCATCTGGTCCGATCCCGTCATCCGCTACGACGACTGGATCCAGATGGCCGTTAGCGCCCCGGCTCAGAGTGACAACGTAACGGTCTACGTCAAGGGCCAGCCGGAGTTCTCGGTCAAGCACAACGACTCCTTCTGGGATGATGGGTGCCTGATGGTGGATCCGTCGCTGATGGCGACGCCCGGCAAGGTCAAGAACCCCATCGCGCCTCTGCCGACGAACGCCGAAGGGCAGCCGCTCGTTGCAGCGCCCGCCAACGCCGGCGCCGACTTCTCGATCCCCAACGGCCACTTCTACACGCAGACCGGCAACGGCCAGGGCGGCTTCCGAGTCGTGGACAGCGACCAGGCGAAGATGTGGACCGAGTTCCAGAGGTACGGAGGTGTGGATACGCTCGGATATCCAATTTCCAACGTGTTTGTGTTCGACACCTTCCCCACCCAAGTGTTCCAGAAGCACGCCCTCCAGTGGCATCCTGACACGGGACAGGCTGTGCCGATGAACCTCTTCGACCTCATGTCGGCCCAGGGACGCGACCCGAAGCTCCTGGAGACGCGCCAGGTCCCGCTGCCCCTGGTTGACTTCGACAAGCCGGGCGACTCGTTCGACAACATCGTCAAGAACCGCCAGGCGCTCCTGGACCAGAATCCGGCCATCAAGGCGGTCTACTTCGCGGCGGCCGACCCCCTCATCGTGTATGGGCTGCCGACATCCAAGGTCGAGGATATGGGCAACCACTACGCCCTGCGCACCCAGCGCGCCGTCTTCCAGCAGTGGAAGGAAGACATGCCCTGGGCCAAGTCGGGGCAGGTGACCGTCGCCAACGGCGGCGCGATTGCCACCGAGCTGGGTGTCTTCCCCGCCACGGCCACCACCCCGGAGCCGCTGGCGCAGTAGGCGCGTCGGCTACCGTGTCTGAGAGAGATTCGCCGGAGGCTCCCCAGCCAGTACACGGGGCGCCTCCGGCCAACGACAGGAGCGTGGGGCGTCAATGGCGCGTCTCACGCTCCGTCGTGTATGTTCTCGTGGCGATTCTCCTCGTTATCCCCGCCGCCTGGCCGCTGCTCCAGCCCGGCTTCATCGCGACACGCGGCGGCGGTGACAGCCCGTTCCTGTTGATACGCCTGCAACAGATGCTGGCGGGCCTGCAGGTCAGTTTCCCCGTACGCTGGATGCCCGACGCCAACTACGGCCTTGGCTATCCATTCTGGAATTTCTACGCCCCCCTACCCTATTACTTCGCCGCGCTGCTAACACGTCTCGGTCTCGGCCCCATCGCCGCCATCAAGACGGCGCAGGCGCTCGGCCTGGCTGTGGCCGCGGTTGGCATTTTCGCGCTGGCGCGGCGCATGTGGGACTCGGCAGCCGCCGGGCTCCTGGCCGCCGCCGCCTACACCTACGCCCCGTTCCACCTCGTCAACATTTACGTCCGCGGCGACTCTCTCGGCGAGTTCTGGGCCTTCGCCTTCTACCCCCTGACATGGGTAGCCGCCCGCGCCGCCGTCGCGCGCCCGACACCGGCGCGGTTGGCGGCCCTCGCCCTGGCCTACGCCGGCCTCGTTCTGAGCCACAACATCTCGGCCCTCATCTTCAGCCCGTTCCTGGCGCTATACATTCTCGCGGTCTGGTGGCAGAACAGCTCGTCATCGCGAGAAGAACAATTCCCAGGGGTGTCGGAGGCAAAGCTCCCCAAAGACGCCGAAGCGAGTCGCAGCAAGGGCATGGGATCGCGTCACCTCGCTCGCCATGACATCCTGGCTCTTGCGTTCCCGCTCCTCGCCCTTGCGGTGGGGCTGGCGCTGAGCGCGTGGTTCTGGTGGCCCGCGCTCGCCGACCGTGCCCTCGTGCACCTGGAAGTCAACCTGACCGGTTTCTTCAGCTACACCGGCCACTTCCGCGGCGCAAACCTCGTCCAGCTCGGCCCAGCCTTCGACTACGACCCGGCCGGCGGCGCCGCCTTCGCCCTCGGTCTGGCGCAGGCGGCAGCGATCGCGCTGGGTCTGATCGTGGCTCTGACGTGGCGACGTGGCCGGCAGCCCGAGGGCCTGGCGACTGCCGCCACCCTGCTTGTGTCGCTCTTCTTCGTCACGCCGCTGTCGCAGCCCCTGTGGGACCACCTCCCGCTGCTGCCTTTCGCGCAATTCCCGTGGCGCTTCCTTTCCGTGGTCGCGTTCGCCGGCGCACTGTTGCTCGCTGCCATCGCGGCGCGGGTCGGCGAGCGAAATCCCCGCGCCGGCTGGATAGCCGCGGGTGTCCTGGCCGTGGTTCTGGCCGTCGCCGGGCTCGCGCGGCTGGACCCGCCGCGCATCCCGCTCGTCGATAGCGAAGTGACAGCCCAACGCAGCGCGTGGTACGAGATATTCAGCGGCAACATCGGCACCACAATTCGCGGCGAGTATCTCCCCACCACTGTGGACCCGCGCCCCTACATCGCGCCCGCCCAGATGACTCCGGACGGCGTCCCGCAGGCGGTTATCGTCTCCGGCGCGGCGCGAGCGGCTCAGCAGCCGGACGGGGGCTGGCAGGTCACGGTGGACTCGCCTGACGCCGTGGTCGCTTTTCCAACCATCGCTTTCCCCGGCTGGCAGGTCTGGCTGGATGGCGCGCACGTCGAAGGGAACGCGGAGTCTGGCACAGGGTATATCAGCGCGCGAATTCCCCAAGGGACGCACAACGTCGCACTGCGTTTCGCTCACACCGGCGCGGCGCTAGCCGCTGAGATCGCCGCGCTGCTGGCGCTCATCCTTCTCGCCACGCTCCTCGTCGTCGACCGGCGCTGGCTGCGCTACGCTGTCGCGGGCGTCATCGTCGCCCTCGTCATTCTGCTGGTCGGGACAGGATTCCAGGCGCAGTCGATCCTGGCGGCGCGACAGGTTGCCGCGGATTCGCCCCTTGTCGAGGATTTCCTGCGCTATCCCTGGCTGCACCGCGCTCCCGATGGCGTTCGCTACGCCAGCGGCTCGCGGCTGACAAGCTACACTGTCAGCGGGCGCAAGGGGGATTACGTCACGATCAAGCCCGGCGAGACGCTGGAAGCCCAGCTCAAGTGGTCGGAGTTCGACACCGGGCAGGTTGATGTGGTCCTCGAAAGCCCGGCTGAGCATCTCCAGGACATCTCATACCAGATCGCCAATCAGCGCGTGCGCCTCGCTCCGACAACCGTGCACCGGCTGACGATACCCTCTGAGACGACGCCCGGTTTATACTGGCTGCGTCTGCGCGTCCAGAACGCGAGCGGCGACGAGGTTCCCCCGCTGGATGCCCAGGACGAGGCGATGGGCCGCCTCTACCTGCTCCCGGTCTATGTGCTGCCCTCCGAGGCTCCCGCGCCGCCACCTGCGCCACGATATCCCATGGGGGACGACGTGAGCCTCGCGGACGTGCGTTGGGAGCAGCGCGGCCGCCGCCTGTTCGTGGATTTGACGTGGCTAACGGAGCGTTCCCTCGCTCAAAATTATGTCACGTCTATCCGGCTGTTAGGAGCAGAGGGTAAGCAAATCGTGGGCGTGGACCAGCCGCCCGGCTACGGATTCTTCCCGACAATCAGTTGGCAGCCCGGCCAGCCGGTCTACGACCGGCGGCAGCTCAACCTGCCGGAGAGTTTGCCGCCAGGCGAGTATCAGCTGGAGGTCATCCTGTACGAGAAGCCGACGCTGCGCGAGATTGGACGAACGCTCGTGGGCGGCGTCAAGCTCGGAGGCTAGCCGGATACCTTGACCGGCGTCACCTCGGGCGGGTCGGGCGACGGTGGCGCGGCGCTACCCTCGCCGGCCACAAGCTCGCGCCGCAGAATCTTGCCAATCATGCTCTTCGGCAATGCCTCTTTGAACTCGATGTACTTGGGTACCTTGTAGTGGGAGAGGCGAGCCCGGCAATAATCGCGCAGCTCGTCGACTGTCGCTTGCTGCCCCTCGCGCAACACCACCCACGCTTTGACCGCTTCGCCCGAGTGAGCATCGACGACGCCGGCCACGCCCACCTCGGACACGGCCGGATGCGTCGCGAGGACTTCCTCGACCTCACGCGGCCACACCTGGAACCCACCGCACTTGATGAGATCCTTCTTGCGATCCACGATGAACAGGTAGCCGTCCGCATCCAGGTATCCCAGATCGCCTGTGAATAGCCATCCATCGCGAATCGCCTCCGCGGTTTCGGCCGGATCGTTCCAATAGCCAGACATGATTTGGGGCGCGCGCATCACGATCTCGCCGATCTCGCCCGTCTCCATCTCGCGCTCGCCCGCCGTCGCGTCCACGATGCGAACTTCGACGTCGGGCAGCGGCAAGCCGATGGCGCCGCGCTTGTACAGGCCACGCGGCGGTGTGGCAACCGCGGCACACATCGACTCGGTCAGCGCGTAGCCTTCGATGATGTGTCCGCCGGTGAGGCGCTCAAACTGCTGCTTGGTTTCGAGCATCAGAGGCGCCGCGGCGGAGACGCACAGCTTGACCGAGGTCAGATCAACCTTGTGCGCCTTCACCTCCGGATGGTTGAGCAGCGCGTTGAACAGCGTCGGGACACCCGGCACGAACGCGGGACGCGCCTTGTGGATGGTGGCGAGCGTGTCATCCAAGTCGCGCGGGTTGGGCACGAGTATGAGCGGGTGATGGCCTACCAGCGCGGTGGGCAGAACCGCTGCCTGCGCATAAACGTGGAATAGCGGCAGCCTCAGGAAGATGCGGTCCTTCCAGTGCTCCATGATGCCAAGGAACCAGGCCTGGAACTGCATGCCTGACATGAGAAGCCCCTGGTGCAGACCGACCGCCGCCTTCGGCGTGCCCGTCGTTCCGCCGGTGAAGAGCAGAATGGCGGGGTCGTCAGGCTGAACGGCGATGTTGGGACGCGGCCGCCCTTGATATTTGTGGAGCACGTCGCCGAGCCACACATCCTCCGGTTGGAGGACGATGCGGTGACCCTCTTTCTTCTCCTTCGCAATTGTGAAGAGGAAGCGCATGTGCGGGGGCAGATACTCCTTGATGTTGGTCGCGATGACCAAGCGCAGGCTGGTGCGTGGTTGAATCGCCTTGACTTTGGCATAGAACGGCGTCAACACGAGGGCGATCTCAGCGCCCGATTCGCCCAGCAGCTTCTCCAGTTCCAGCTCCGAATACAGCGGGTTCATTGGGGAAACGATGCCACCGGCTTTCCACACACCAAGCTGACCAATGATGAGCTGCGGGGTGTTGGGCAAAAGCAGCGCCACCCGATCGCCCTTCTTCACGCCAAAGTCAACGAGCGCAGCGGCAAACGCATCACTCAGGCGCTCCAGTTTTCGATACGACAGCCGCGCGCCCTTGAATAGCACAGCCGTGTGATTCGGGCGCTGCTTCGCCGTGTCAGCGACAACGTCCACAAGCGTGCGCTGAGGGTAGGGTCGGAGCGTCGGCGGGACCCCGTCTTCGTAGTGGGTTAACCAAGGTTTCCGGTCCATGGCGCAAACTCCTTTCCATCACTCCCCGTGACAACATCGCGATGACGAAACGTGTCTCGAGCCTCGGGAAAAAGCAAAACCCGGGTGCTGCGTAGCACCCGGGCACTCGCCCTCTCCGCATGGCCGTCACGGGCCGGGAATAAATGTTTCTCTTCACTCCGCCGGTTATGGAAAACGCCGTCCTACTTCGGACCTGAAGCCGGCGGAACCGCCTCGCGCCATGACCCATCACGTCCCAGGCGCCAGTTCACCCATTTCCATTATAGCCCTGTCAGGCTGTAGACAGCGTGTAGATTTCGCAACAATTGCGACAAACTGCCTTGAATTGCCCGCGCGGCTCACGGCACGGCGAGTATGACCGGTTCCTCGCCTTGCCCCCGCAGAAGCAGCCGGTCGTCCAGCACCGTCAGCGGCATCGTTGTGAACGCGTCATACATGCCCACAGTGACTCTGACCGGACCTTCCGCATTCTCCGGCAAGGTCAGACGGTGGCGATCGTGGACCAGCATCCCGCCGACCCACTTGAACGTCGGGATCGCGCCCTGGGCCGGCGTACCGTCGTTCGCCACGCTCCAGCCGTCGCCACGCGCCTTAACCGTCACGCTGTAATCGGCCAGAAGTGGCTGGAGGCCAAGCCAGGTCAGGTCCACGACAAGATCGCGGCCATCGCGGTAGGCGCTCGCGTCCACAAGCGCCGCCTTGCCACCGTAGTTGACCCAACGCTCGCCCTTCTCCGGTTCGCCGAGCAGAACATACTGGTCGCCGACGGCCACGGATACCTCGCCATCCGGCGGTACATCAGCCGCTGTCGTGAGCAGGCTGCCAACCGGAGCATCAGGGATGGCAACTTCCGCCGTCGTCTCTCCATTCACTTCCAACCGAGCGCTTGTCGGAGCGCCGGCGGTGTCTCTCTGCCAGTGCAGGTAGACACGGCGCTGGTCGGGAATCGTTGTGTCCCAGTCTACTCCGAGCAGCGTGACGCCGCCTGCTAGGGCACGGCGGATGGGGTGGCTCGTCACCGGGGCGCGTGATGACGGCGACACCTGAACCTCGGCGAGCGCCGCTGGGGTGTCTGATAGGTCGACGGGGCCATCGGGTGTGGGCTTGTACGCGCCGGCTACGAGGCGGTATGCCCCCGGCGCCGTTGTCGGCAACACCGGGACGACGTGACGGGTGACGAAGGTACGCCCGTCACCCAGATCCGCAGCGGCCTTGCCAACATCTGCCTGCCCTACCACTCGGCCGTCGCCGTCGACCAGGTGAACGTAGAAAGCCAGGTCCGCCGCCGCCGCATTGTTCATGTGCCAGTACAGGTCCACCGTCAGCGGCTCGCCGGACTCGACGCTCGCCCCGCCCAACGGAACACCGCTCGACGCATCGGCTGTCGCGCGGGGCGGCTGGCCCCACTGCGCGGCGGCCAGCACCGGGCCGCCCTGGAACGGCACATCGAGAGCAGCGGCGCCCTCGGGAATCGGCGGATCACCACGTTGCGCCAGAAACCCCGGTCCAGCCGGTGAGATGGTGAAAGGGGCATCGGCATAGGTCGGGTAGCGGTTGGTCGCCAACGCCGGGCCAGTCTGAGTGGCTGCCTCCAGGTGATTGCGCCACGTCGTTGGGTAGTACTCCGCGCCGGCGGGTACGATATACTCGACTCCCACGTCTCGCCGCCGTCCGTCCACGTATTGCAGATACCACAACGGCGTGGCCTGGTGCCAGCCGGCAAACGCGGGCGCGTTCGGAGGCGCGGCGGCCAGAAATGCTTCAGCGCCTTGACGCGTGCTATCGTCCATGTGGAGGGCCGCGTAGCTCGGCCAGAGCGCGAGTATGTTCGCAGTGGCGAGAATCACAGCGCCCAGCAACGCCACCACCTGAGCTGTGCGCGCTGTCAGAACCGCGCCCCGCCGCTGCGCCAGCTTCAGCCGGTCGAGCGCCCTGGCCCAGTCGCCCGTCAGCGCCGCTCCGATGAGCAGCGCAAACGCGACATAGGCGGGCATCATATACTCCACCGTCTGAGGGGCGCGGTAGGTGATGGCAACGAAAGCGGGCACGACGAAGCCCCCGCCGAGTAACAACCCCACGCGCCCCCGAAGAATGACGCGAACGAAGCCGAGCGCCGCCAGGGCTACCAACGGCCAGCCGAACTGGATGCGCAAGATGTCGGCCAGGATGCGCAGCCGATCCGGTAGAATCGCGGGCCGGGCGAAAGCGAACATGTCGCCCCCGAACCCACGCGCCAGGGCGTGATCCAGGACCGCCCCAGCGCCAATCAGGGCCTCGGGGTGAGGCGGGACCCCCGGCGCGCCGCGCAGCGGCAGGTATAGCTCGGGAAGAAGTCCGACGGCGCCAACCAGGATGAGCAAAACCAGACCGAAGGCAACGGCGGGCACGTTTTTCTGCGGCATACCCTCCGAGCTGCGATTAGCGAGCCACGCCCAGGCGACGGCCGCCCAGACGGGGAGAGCCACAAACGCGAGGCTGCCGTGATGGCTCAAAGCCAGGCCGGTGACGAGCGCGAGCCACGCCAGCCGCGCCAGCGTTGGCCGCTCTAGAGCGCGCAGGCCGAGCCAGAAGAGGAGGGCGGTGAACAGCGCAACGAGAATACGGATGTTGGCGGTCGTCGCCTGGGCCCAGAAGGTCGTCGCGCCCGCGAGAGTGAGGGCAGCGGCGAGCGGCGCGACGACACGCGTGAATGGCGTCTTGGCGCCGAGCGGTAGGGACTGGACGGCGAGAACGACAACGGCCAGAGTTCCCGCTGCGAGGAGCGTCGACAGCAGGTTGAGGCCCCCGGCCGGGTTGCCGGCCGTCAGGCGCGTGAACACCCAGCCGAGCATGATGTAGAGGGGATAGCCGGGCGGGTGGGCGATGCCGAGTGTCGCGGCGGCGAGCTGGTATTCCCCGCTATCGGCGGGCAAAACGCCCGGTGCGACCGTCGCGACGTAGAGAGCAAGAAACGCCAACGCCACGAGGATGGGCAGGAGCCATCTCGACCGCGGACGCCGTGTGTCTGGAAGGGCGCTAGCGTTTCTCATCCGTCAGCATAGATACACATGAAGGCTACGCAGTAGCATGCGTGGCGCCAAGTATACGCCAGCGGCGTGAAACGGCCAAGATGAGTCGCACCAGTTTCCCGTCTCGGCGTGCGCCGCAATAACGACTCGCGGCTGACAGCGTCATATAGGGTAAGCTCAGGCAAGCGTGTATCATTCCGCCCCATGGCCGCCCAAACTATCCTGCGGAGACTCCGTGTATCGTCGGTTTATTCATTCCCAATGGCCTATCCTGGCCCTTCTCACGTTCACCATCTTGGTCGTCGTTTTCGCGAGCCTATCCCCTACCTGGTCGGCGGCGGCCGACCCCGCGCCCACGCCGACGGCGGTGCGCCCATTTCCCGAGCTATATCTTCCCCTGGTTATGCGAGAGGTCGGGCGCCCGTTCCCGACAGACCCACCGCCTGCGCCGCCGGCAACCCCGACGGCCACGGCGACACGCCGTCCAACCATCACTCCGACGCCGACGGCCAGCGCAACGGCTACAGCCACTGCGACGGATAGCCCAACTGAGACGCAAACGATGGCTCCGTCGCCGACTACGACGCCCACAGCGACGGGCGTGGCGGGCGCGACATCTGCGCCGTCCGCGACCGCGACGCACTGGACGCAGGCGACGTCGACCGCAACCACAACGCCGACCGTTACTTCCACCGCGACGCCAAGCCCCACTGCGACACCCGCCGGCCCGGTCGTCGTCCTGAATATGCGCTACTTCACGTACACGCTGTCAGGCCAAACCTGGCTGGAAATCGTCGGTGAGGTGAAGAATCAGAGCTTCGCGACGGCCGAGAACGTTGAAGTTCGCGTAGACCTGCTGCGAGATGACTTGCTGGTGCTTGCGACACTGCCCGCGGAGGTTTTCGCCGACCACCTGGGCCCGATGCAGACGGCGCCCTTCCGCATCGTCGTCGAGCCACCTACGGACTTTGACAGCGCTCGCAGCCAGGCGCCAACCTGGAAATGGGCCGACGCCCCTCCCCCGCCGCCGCTCGCCGCTCCCACGCGGACATATCAGAGCGCCGACGGTGTACTATGCGGGCAAATCCTCAACAGCATGCGCACCCCAATCCAGCGCACACGCGTTGTCGCCGTCTATCGCGACACAGCGGGGGCCGTCGCCAACGTGGTGGACAGTGGCATTGGCGCAGCATCACCCTACGGCCTGACGCTGGCGCCCGACGCGACGACACCTTTCTGCATCTCGTTGATCGGCGGCCTCTTCCCCGGCGAGCCAACCTATACGACTCTGTATCAGCCTGCCGCCGATCCCGCGCCTTTACCCCTGCCCACGAGCCGCGTTCGTGTCAGCGCCGGGCCCGGCCATGCCGAGGTCTACGGCGAGGTTACCAACACAACGCCTGGCCCAATCGTCGAGACGCAAGTTATCGGCACATTCTACGATGGCTCGGGGCGCGTTGTGGTCGCCGACTGGGCCTGGGCCAGCCAGAACGCCGACCGCATCCTGAACCCCGGCGTTGTCGCGCCGTTCGTCCTTAGCCTGCATGGCCAGACGGCTACCGGCTGGACGCGCTACGAGCTCCAGACCACTTACCGGGCTGCCTCGGAGCCGCTGCCGGACGGCGTCACCGTCGAGAACGCCACCTTCAGTGTCAGCCTCGACTACGACACGCTCACACTGCGCGGCACGGTCGTCAACGCAGCCGGTGTATCCGTCGGCCGCCCGCGCCTCGTGGCGACGTTCTACCAGCAGGGTTTCGTCTACTACGTCGTCGTCGCCGAGCTGCCGGACGTCGCGGGGTTGCCACCCGGCAGGAGCGCCCGGTATGTCGTCACGGCGCCTCTGCCGCCGGGCATTGGCGCGGGCCTGACCGGCGCTTTGGCCAGCTTCGCACTAGACTATCTGCCCGACTGAGCGTAGGCCTGGACGAGAGCGGCCTCCGCCACGATAGCGGCCCGCTCCCAGGTGAACCGCCGCGCGCGTCCCAGCCCCTTCGCTCGCATCTCGCCCCGCAGGGCATCGTCCTCGGCCACACGCGCGATCGCCGACGCCCATGCCTCCGGATCACGCGGGGGCAGTAGGATTCCCGCGTCGCCGACGACCTCGGGCAGCGACGATGTGTTCGCGGCGAGAGTCGGCGTTCCACAGGCCATCGCTTCCGCGAGAGGCATGCCGAACCCTTCATGGAGACTCGGCAGCGCCAGGGCAACAGCCTGGCGCATGAGGCCCGGCAGGTCGGCGGCCGGCGCGTGGCCGAGGAACCGGACGCGCTCGCTCAGGACCAAACGCTCGACGCGCTCCTTGAGTCGCTCCGCCTCGCCGCCCCAGCCGGGGCGTCCAACCAGCACGAGAGTGACGTCATGTGGAACTCTCGCGAGAGCTTCTACCAGGACGCCGGCGTTCTTGCGGGGCTGGAGCGTGCCGACGAACAGGATGTAGCGCTCGCCCAGTCCGTAGCGGCTCCGCAGAGTAGCCGCTTCATCGGGCGGCGTATCCGGCGTGTAGGCCGGGTCAACGGCGGGATACGCGACAAGGATGCGCTCTGGGGCTACGTCATAGCGACGCACTACATCACGGCGGGTTGCCTCGGAATCGGCCAACAGGCGCGCAGCCCGGCGGGCCGCCCAGAACGTTGACGACTCTAGGTAGGCCCGCTGTCGGCGAGTGTGAGCCGCCGGAAAGTGTTGGAAGCCCAGGTCGTGAACCGTGACAACGCTCGCGGGAGGATGAGTCAGCGGGAGGACATGGGCCGGCACAAGGAGGGTGTCGGGCCGGTGGCGCATCAGCTCGGAAGTGAGCCGCGTGTGCGTCCACAGGCGGGCCGCCGGCATGACGCGCATCTCCGCTCCCGGACCGGCCAACTCGGCCAGCTCTGGCGGGGGAGCATCGCGGAAGTAAAGGCGGTAGTCGAAGCGCTGGCGCTCCAGGAGAGCACGAATCAGCCCCAGGGAGTAGTTCTCGGTGCCGGTGCGCTGGCCCGCGATGGCCCGGCTGGCGTCGATGCCGACGAGCACAGGCTCAGACGCGGGGCCGCGTGAACGCGCTGATGAGCACGCCAAGCCCGACCAAGATGAGGAGGACGGGGACGAACAACGGCAGCACCAGAGCGGCGATCGTCGCGCCCAGGACACCGAAGGTGAACAGATAGCCCATCACTCCGATAATGATTGTGATCGCGCCGACGATGAAAAGCCCCATGTCACGCCGGCCTTCCACCAGGAAAGCCACCATCAAGCCGATACCGCCGATAAGCGACACCGTCGGCCAGAGCTGGGCCATCGTTCCCCATTCCAGGCGGCCGAGGCTATAGGGCAGGAAGAACAAACCCAGCAAGAGGGCCCACGTCCCGAACATCGCCATCGCCCCGTCGCGGAACCCCTCCTTGCGCGGCGTGACCAGGCCGACCGTCAGCAGTACAAGTCCGAACCCCGCCAGGACGGCGGGCCAGATATTGAACACGCTGATCGTCAGGTAGCCGAGCGCTTCCAACAGCATCCAGATGCCGATGAGGATGAAGAGGAGGCCGATGATGATTCCAAAGATGCGGCGGGCACGCATAACGGACTCCTTGGTCAAGAACGTTGGACCAGATCAGGGTCGAGCGTGAGCGGACCAGGGCGCAGGACTCGCGGTGGCGAGACAGTCGCGTCAACGACTGTCGAAGCCTCGCCGCCCGGCGACCGGCCATTGTCGAGAATCAGGGACACGACGTCGCCCAGCATCGCCGCCGCGTCGAGCGCGGTCAGGGCTGGGCGTGCGCCGGAAAGGTTCGCGCTGGTCGCCGCTAGCGGCGCTTCGAGAGCGCGGATCAGGGCGCGTGTCACAGCGCAGTCAGGGATGCGAACGGCCACGGTATCGCCACCGGCAGTGAGCGAGCGCGGCAGATCGGCACGCGCGGGAATCACAACGGTCAGCGCGCCAGGCCAGTAACGCGCCATCAAGGTCCGCGCCAGCGCGCCGATATTCACGCCGACACTGTCCACGTCACCTGGGTCGGCCAGCAAGAGCGGGATGGCCTTGTCGCGGGGCCGGAGCTTGGCGTCGTACAGCTTCGCGACCGCCGCCTCGCGCAGCCCATGGGCGGCGACGCCATACACCGTGTCTGTCGGCACGACAATCAGATCGTTCGCCAGCAATCGTCGGACCGCTTCGTCGAGCGCGCCCGGCTCATCGGCTCGAACGATGGGCGCGGTCATACCGGTTTACCTAGCGCGAATCGCTCGATCGCGACGGCCACGCCATCCTCGGCCTGCGTGGGCGCGATCCAGTCCGCCACCGCCTGCAGGCTTGGGGCGCCGCTGCCCATCGCCACACCGACCCCCGCCCACTCGACCATGCTGCGGTCGTTGTCGTTGTCGCCAACGGCCATGACGGACTCGCGTGGCACGCCCAGGCGCTCCGCCAGCCACGCCAGCGCCGTCCCCTTGGACGCGCCGGGCGGGTTGCCCTCAACGAACAGGCGGTGGGAGCGAACGATGTGCAGCGGGCCATCGAATAGGCGCTTCCAGCGCACCTCGATCGCGTCGGCCTCGTCCGGCTCGGCGATGATTATGAACTTGAGCGGCTGAGCGTAGTCGAGAATGCGCCGCAGGCACGCCTCGTGGACGATCCGCAGGCCGAACCAGCGCTCATAGAACTCTTGCGGCCACTGGAGCTTGCGGAAGTAGATGACATCCTCCCCATAGAGGCTGAGGTCCAGGTCCTCGATGTCTGCCTGGTCGATCACCTTCTCGGCCATCTCGGCGCTCATCGCCACTTCGTGCAGCACGCGGCCGGTGCACGGGTCGCCAATCACGCCGCCCTGATAACAAATAAGCGGCGTTGTAATAGAGAGGTGCTCGGCGAACGGCCGCGTCGTGATAAATGCGCGGCCCGTCGCGAGGGTGATGTGGACTCCGGCCGCCCTAGCATCCTGGATGGCGTTTATGGTGCGGGGCGTAATGTGCAGCTCTTCGTTCAGCAGTGTCCCGTCAAGGTCGAGGGCAACCAGACGAATTCGTTCAGGCATTTCCGAGCCTTATCTCCACCAGGCGATCGTGTCCGGCCAGATCCGGCGTCACAGTCGTGGTTACGGCGCCGAGCGATTCAGCCAGCTTCGCGACGGCAGGGCCCTGCCCGGCGCCCACCTCCAGCAGGAATATGGCCTGGGGTGCCACGCGGCCCGGCGCCTGGGCAAACAGCCGGCGAAACAGGTCAAGGCCGTCCGGCCCACCGTCGAGAGCCACGCGCGGCTCGCACTGCACCTCCGGCTGAAGCCCGGCCAGGTCAGACTGCGGAATGTACGGCAGGTTCGCCAGAATGACGTCCACCGGGGCATCGAGGGGCAAGAGCAGGTCGCCGTGACGGAAATCAATGTGGTGGCCTACATTCAGGCGCGATGCGTTCAGCTCAGCCACGCCGAGCGCATCAGCCGAGATATCGACGGCGGTAACCCAAGGCATATCGGGAAAAGCGGCAGCGATGGTCACGGCGATTTCGCCGGACCCCACCCCGATGTCCGCCACACGCGGCCAGACGCCGTGCATCTCGTGCCAGGCCCAGATAACATCCAGGGCGCGCTCGACCAGCATCTCGGTCTCTGGGCGCGGCGTGAGCACGCGGTCGTCAACGACGAAGTCGAGACCATAGAACTCGCGTCGCCCGATCACATACGCCAGGGGGCGGCGTTCCTCTCGCTGTTCGGCCAGCCGCTCCACCCTTGCGCCAACCTCAGCCGGTACCGACGCCTCCGGGTGCGCCAGGAGCCAGGCGCGGTTGACGCGCAAAACATGAGCCAGAATGACCTGCGCGTCCAGGGACGGGGTATCGATGCCCGCGCCGGCAAAGCGGGCGGTGAGTTGAGCCAACAAAACGCCCACGGTGGACTCGGACGGGCCGAGTCTCGCCGTGGGCTGCGTGTCCATCTGCGGCGGCATCCGGGCGACCAAAATCAGGCGACAGCCGCCTGGAGACGAGCCGTCTGATCCTCCAGGCCAAGCGCGTCGATGAACTCATCGAGGGCGCCTTGCATCACCATGTCGAGGTTGTAGACGGTCATGTTGATGCGGTGGTCCGTCACGCGGTTCTGAGGGAAGTTGTACGTGCGGATCTTCTCCGCCCGCTCGCCCGTTCCCACCTGCGAGCGCCGCGCCTCGCTCAGCTCCGCCTGGCGCTTCTCTTCCTCGATTGCATAGAGCCGGGCGCGCAGCACAGACATCGCCTTGAGCTTATTCTTGAGCTGCGACTTCTCGTCCTGGCACGTCACGACGAGGCCGGTCGGGAGATGCGTGATGCGCACAGCCGAGTCCGTGGTATTGACGCTCTGCCCGCCGTGGCCCGACGAGCGGTACACGTCGATGCGGAGATCGTTCGGGTCAATCTTTACGTCAACGTCATCCACCTCCGGCAGCACGGCGACCGTCGCCGTCGACGTGTGGATGCGGCCCTGCGCTTCAGTATCCGGCACACGCTGCACGCGGTGGACGCCACTCTCGTACTTGAGACGCGAGTACGCGCCGTCGCCCTTCACCTCGAAGATGATTTCCTTGAACCCGCCGATGCCCGTGTCGCTCGTGCTGATGATATCCACCTTCCAACGGTGGGCCTCGGCATAGCGTTGGTACATACGGAACAGGTCGGCGGCAAACAGCGCCGCCTCGTCGCCACCTGTGCCCGCGCGAATCTCGACGATGACGTCGCGCTTATCGTTGGGATCCGTGGGCAGCAGCAGGCGCTTGAGCTCCTCCTGCAGCCGCGCATCCTCGGCTTCCAGCTCGGGCAGCTCGCCGCCGGCAAGCTCGGCCAGCTCTGGATCATCCCCTATGGCCAGCTCCCGCGCTTCAGCCAGGTGCTTCGCCACCCCCTGGTACTCGCGGTACGTATCCACGACTTCTTGCAGCTCGGCCTGCTCCTGACCCAGGGTACGCAGCCGATCCATATCGGCGAGAACCGTCGGATCGGACAGCAGGGTGTTTATCTCTTCGTATCGCTTCTCGATCTGGTCCAGCTTTTCCAGCATACAACCTCAAGGGCAATGTTCAATCGCGCCATCACAATGTCATCTAGAATAGGACTCGCCAGTTCACGCTATCCTTACGACAGCCATCGTCGCTTTCTTCCGCAATGAAGCTCAGACGGGCACGCTTGTGCGGCGGCTCGCGCGGATGCCTTCCGGCAAGACGTCACCATGAGCGGCGATGAGGTCGGTCACCATGCCCTCGATCTGGCCCAGCGTCAACGCGGCCGAGGCCGCCGGGTCAAGATAGGCGGCGTAGTAGACATCGTTGCGGTTGCCTTCGAGCGCCGCCTTCACCGCGAGACGCTGGACGTCGATATTCGAGCGGTTGAGTGCGGCAAGCTGCGGCGGAAGCGCGCCGAACGGAATCGGGTGGATGCCTTCTCTATCGACGGTGCAGCGCACCTCGACACACGCATCCTGCGCCAGGTTGTCGATCAAGCCGCGGTTTTCGATGTTGCCATAGATCGTGCAGGGAACCCCCGTCTCCATGGCGTGGATGATGAGTGAGCCGTACTCCTCGCTACGCTTGACGGTGAAGGACGCCCCGTTGTTCAGGCGCGTGTACGTATGCTGAAACTCGCGCAGGTTGTTCGTGCTGCGGCGAACATACTCGTCGAGCGGGATGTCCAGGCGGTCGATTTCGGCCGGGTTCTTGAGGAAATATGGCACGTACTCCGACATGTGTTCGCTGGACTCGGTCACGAAGTAGCCAAAGTGCTTGAAGATCTCGAAACGAACCTTGTCGCGGGCGAAGATGTAGCGGTGCTGCATCGCCTCGCGCAAGGCCGGATAGAGGTTGTGCCCTTCCCACTCTAGCTTCATGAACCAGGCCATGTGATTGATGCCGGCGGTATCGTACACCAACTCCTTGTACGGTACATCGAGGTAGCCGGCGAGCTGGTGGGACGTACCCTGCACGCTGTGGCACAGCCCGACCGACTTGATAGGAGTCGCGGCGTTCACTGCCCACATGAGCATCGCCATAGGGTTGGTGTAGTTCAGCAGCCAGGCATTTGGGCACACCGCCTGCATGTCGCGGCAGATCTCCAGCAGCACCGGGATCGTGCGCAGGGCGCGGAAGATGCCGCCGATGCCCATCGTATCGGCGATGGTTTGACGCAAACCGTAACGGCGCGGGATATCGAAGTCCAGCAGCGTCGCGGCGTGGCCGCCGACCTGGATCATGTTGATAACGTAGTCCGCGCCGTCGAGCGCCGCGCGGCGGTCGGTGTGGGCCTCGATGTTGGGATGGGCCGCGAGTGCGTGAGCCGTCCACTGCGCCATGCGGTAACCCGCGTCGAGACGCTGAGGGTCAATATCGTGAAGAGCTATGGTGCTTTCCGCGAGGGCGGGAAAGCTGAGGATGTCGCCAAGGAGATTCTTGGTAAAGACGACGCTTCCTGCGCCGATCATTGCGATCTTCGGCATGAGTTCGGGACCTTTCTAGAACGAAGCGGCAGCCGCCAGACAGGCCTCTTTGCGAGCCTGAGCAGATACCTTTATAATACACCCAAGCTGCGATAGGAGGCTAGCCATGCGAGATAAGCGAGCACCTCTTGGCGACGTAGTCGCAAGCGTGCGAAACGGTACATCCATCGCCCTCGGCGGCAATACGCTGCACCGCGCGCCGTGTGCGTTTGTTCACGAGCTTGTGCGTCAAGAAAAGCGCGGGCTAGCCATCATCAAGACGGCCGCCTCCTACGACGTCGATTTGCTCGCCGGCGCCGGCGTCATTGACCGGGCCGAGGTGGCGTTCGTCGGCTTCGAGAATGTCTTTGGGCTGGCGCCGCGCTATCGCCGCGCCATCGAAAGCGGCGCGCTTCGTCTTAAGGAGCACGCCTGTTACACTGTGATCAGCGGCCTTCGCGCCGCCGCCCAGGGTGTGCCCTTCATGCCGGTCGCGGGCATGTTTGGCTCCGATGTCGTCGAGAAGAGCGGCTTCCGCACCATCGAGGACCCATTTACCGGCCAGCCTGTCGTTGCAGTTCCGGCTATCCGCCCCGACATCGCCGTCGTCCACGTCCAGGAAGCCGACCTTGAAGGCAATGCTCGCATCTACGGGACGCGCTTCGAGGACGTCATCATTACGCAGGCCGCGCAGCGAGTCATCATCACGTGCGAGCGCATCGTGGACGGCAGCCTCCTTGCCTCTCGTCCCGAACTGACGGCCATCCCCGGCTTCCTCGTAGAAGCTGTTGTCGAAGCGCCGCGCGGCGCCTGGCCGCTAAGCTGCGCGGAGGAATACGACTACGATTACGACTACCTCGCCGCCTACATCGAAGCTGCCCAGGATGACGCGGCCTACGCAGACTTTATCGAGACGCATATCCTCGCGCCAACGGCGGCCCTGTGACAGCCACCGCGGTAAAAGCAACTGCTGAACAGCAGGCGGACATGATGGCTGTCGCGATCGCGCGGCGGTTGAGGGACGGCGAGCGCGTATTCCACGGCGTGGCGTCCCCGCTGCCTATGGTCGCGTCCCTTATCGCCCAGCGGCTGCACGCGCCCAACCTCGTCTACTTGAACATCACCGGCAGCTCGAACCCCACACCGCAATCCCTACCCGCCTCTACGGTCGACCCGCGACTGTTGCGCGAGACGCGCAGCCTTGTCACCCTGGCCGAGCTATTCGACCTGTCGGCGCGCGGCGCTCTCGACACCGTGTTCCTGTCTGGCGTTCAGATTGACGCCCAGGGCCGCATTAACATGAGCGCCATCGGGCCATACGAGCACCCTAAGGTGCGCCTGCCCGGCGGCGCGGGCTCGGCGGCGCTGATGCCCACCGCGCGGCGCACCATCCTGTGGCGCACCAAGCACGACCCGCGGACCTTCGTCGAGCACATGGACTTCGTTACCGCCGCCGGGAATGTGGATCGCGTCGTGACCCCGCTGTGCGTCTTCCGTCGCGTGGATGGGCGGCTGCAGGTCGAAGAGATCTACCCCTACACGACCCCCGATGCGGTGCGCGCCGCGACCGGCTTCGCGGTTGATGTTGACGATACGACGACGGTAGCGCCAGAGCCTACGCAAGCCGAGCGGGCAGCTCTCGACACCGTCGACCCCGAGCGCATCCGGCTCATCGAGTTTGCGTAGCCACACGAGGAAAACGCGCCATGAGCCGCCTGGTTACGCCCGCACCTCTATCCTTCACCGTTCGCCCGCTCAGCCTCGACGAGTACCACCGCCTCATCGACATGGAGTTCTTCGCGCCAGATGAGCACGTCGAGCTAATCGAAGGGTATCTCCATACCCTGAGCCCGCGCCGCCCACGCCACGCTGCGTGCCTTTCCCGCCTTCAACGTCTGTTTTATGCATGCGTTGGAAGCTCGACCGTCGTCCGCAGCCAGGATCCGATCACGCTTGCCGGTTCAAATTCGGAGCCAGAGCCCGATCTCGTTCTTGCCAAGCCCCAGGCTGATGACTACGCCAGGCGGCACCCGGAGGCGTCAGACATCCTGCTCGTTATCGAAATCGCGGACAGCTCGCTGGTGTTCGACCGCGGGACCAAGGCGTCGCTGTACGCTTCGGCAAGCATTCCGGAGTACTGGATCGTCAACCTTGCCGACGATTGCATTGAGGTCTACCGCGAGCCGCGATCGGTCGCCGGCGGATCCGGCGAATACCTGACGCGTGAGATCGCGCGCCGTGGTGACTACGCAGCGCCAACCGGCGCGCCTGCCTGCCGTCTCGCTGTGAGCGATATTCTCCCCTTCTAGAGAACGATTATCTCTTCTGGAGAGACGCAGAGGCTTTCGAGACCCGCGTCAGTTACGACCGTGACGTTCTCAATGCCGACGCCACCTACGCCTGGGAAGATCGCCTTGGGCTCCAGCGCCAGGACCATGCCCGGCTCAAGGATCCCCTGGTATCCCTTCGCCAGCAAGGGTAGCTCGTCCACCTCCAGCCCGATGCCATGGGCGACAAACGACACACGGCCCTCCCCAGCCCCCATGAACACATCCGCCATCCCCAACCCGGCTGCCCGCGTCACGGCAATGTCATAGACATCGCCGCCTTTGGCGCCCGGCTTCGCCGCCTGCGCTACCGTCCGGTACACGTCGCGCATCGCGTCGTGCGCGTCCACAAGATACTGCGGCAGCGGGCCAATGCTGAAGATGCGCGTCTGGTCGGAGAGGTAGCCGTCCACGCCAACCATGTAGTCGATGACGATAGGCTCGCCGCGCCGAATCACGCGCATCCCGGCGTTGATGGGCGAGGCGACGCTCACGCCCATGCCCCCGATCGGGCCATCGAAGTAAGTCGCCTCGGCCGCGTTCTCTCCAGAAACGAGCGCGCCATAGAATGGCTGCTGGTTCCAGTGGCGCATTGGCGTGAGGCCCTGGTTGCCTAGCGCCCGCCCCACCGCTTCCAGGCGTCCGGCGAACTCCACCTCGGTCATGCCCTCGCGCAGAATGTCCGGCACCGCCTGCAACATTCTGTCGATGAGAAGCCCTGCTTCGCGGATGCGCTCCAGCTCCCACGGCGATTTGACGGCGCGCAGCTCGCGCAGGATCCCGCCCACGTCAACCGTCTCGGCCGCCGACCATAGCCCCTCGTACTGGCGGAAGACCATGACCGGCATGACGTCCAGCTCCAACCCCACGCGCTTTGGCGCTGCGCCTGTCATTTCGGCGACAATCTTGGGCAGGTCGCGCAGTGAGCGCAACGGTTGCGTCTGCCATGCCGACTCGCGCTGAGCGCGGCCGACGCTTTTACGCGCCAGCAGGCGGGGATCACCCTCAGCCGGCACGATGAGATGCGCCTGCTGGCGCGTGCCGGCGAGGTAGATAAGGTCGGCGCCCTGGACGATCAGGGCCAGGTCGATCTCGGCGGCCCGGAGGCGCGCCTGAAGCCGCCTCACGCGGCTTTCAAGCTCCTCGCGCGGTACGAGGCGAAGCCTCGTCGTCGTCGCTTCCATGGAGGTTGTCCTTGTTGTATGGCTAGGCGGGAACGGCCTTGCGGCGGCGGCTGGATGGCTGAGGCGAAGCCGCTCCAATCGGACGCCCAAGCAGGTCGTAGTCCATCGCGCCGGTAATCTCGATGGGAATGCGCTGGCCGGCCGACAGCTCCTGCTGGATGAGAACCATGCCGTCGACCTCCGGTGCGTCGCGGTACGTGCGGCCGACGCTAAGGCCATCGCCCACGCCTTCGATGAGCACGTCCAGCGTCCGGCCCACCTGGGCTCGGTTGCGGCGCAGGCTGATGGCCTGCTGGTGCTCCATCGCCCGGGCGCGGCGCTCCTCCTTCACTTCTTGCGGCACCTGCTCGGCCAGCACCCCAGCCGGCGTGCCATCCTCGCGACAATACGTGAACACCCCTACCTTGTCCAGCTCGTGCTCGCTCAGGAAGTCGAGCAAGCCCTGGAACTCCTCCTCGGTCTCGCCAGGGTAGCCGACGATAAAGCCAGAGCGGATGGCGATGTCGGGCATGGCGTCGCGCAGGTCGCGAATGTTGCGGCCGGCGACACTCGGCGACGGGCGGCGCATGCGCGCCAGAGTCGCGGCGTGGCCATGCTGCAGCGGCATGTCGAGGTAGTGCACGATCTGCGCATGCCGCGCCATCGTCTCGATGAGCAGCGGCGTCACGCGGCCCGGGAACGCGTACATGAGGCGCAGCCAGACGCTCGTCGGAAGCTCGGCGCATAGGCGGTCGAGCAGCGGGGCGAGCTGGTCGCGCTGGCCCCAGTCGTAGCCATACGCCGTCGTGTCCTGGGCGACCAGGATAAGCTCCTGAACGCCCTGACCCACGAGCGAGAGAGCTTCTTGAACCACGGCGTCGACCGGCTTGCTGCGCCACGGGCCTTTGATACCGGGGATAGTGCAGAAGGCACACGGGGCCGAGCAGCCATCGGCGATCTTGAGGTAGGCGCTCACGCCCACATGGCGGCGGCGCACCGGGTTGATGATCGCCTCGGCGGGCATGGCCTCGTCGCGATTCGGGACAAGGGAGATCGTCGGCTGCAGCAGGTCTGGCGCCGCCACGAAGCCGGCGTCGGGTATGTCGCCATAGCGGTCGCGGCGCAGCCCGGCGACAAGATTGGCAATTTCGTACCAACGTCGGGTGCTCAACACGGCGTCAACTTCTGGAATCTCACGCTGGAGCGCCTCGCCGGCGCGCTGGACCAGGCAGCCGGTGGCAATGAGCAACTGGCCGGGGCGCTTCGCCGCGCCCAGGTCTTTGAGGGCCGCGATGGACTCGTCCTTCGCGGGGCCGATGAAGCCGCAGGTATTGACAATCAACACGTCGGCGCGGTCGGGCCGCTGGGTGGGGCGGTAGCCAGCCTCGGCCAGCAAGCCCGACATGCCTTCCGAGTCGACGACGTTTTTCGGGCAACCAAGCGTAACCAGATGATAGCGCATCTTTCTTCCTTCCATACAATAACCGACAAATTATAGACAGCGGAATATCCGTGGTCAAAGGCACGCAATTTGATGTATTCTAGAGATAGACGCAGCGAATGTCCTTCAAGCATCAGGAGAGCTAGACATGAAAATGCCTGCCCGGTCGTCGCGCTGGAGCACGGCGATTGCACGCTGGCTCGACAGGGTGCAGCCCTCCGGGATCGTCGTCCTGGGTGTGGCGGCGCTCGCGGTTGGTGTTGCTACCGGCATTGGCATATGGATTTACAAAGGGTTGATCGTCTGGGTTACAGAGATCGCGTTCGGTCGGCTGGGCGAAGCCCTAGCCCCGCTCGGACACTGGACGATCGCGCTCGTGCCGGTCGTCGGCGGGCTAATCGTCGGCCTTCTTCTGCACTTCTTCATCGGTGAGGAGCGTAGCCACGGCGTCGCGGGCATCATGGAGGCCGTCGCCCTGGCGGGTGGCCGTCTTCGCTACAAGCGTATGCCTATCAAGGTCGGCATCTCTGGCATATCTATCGGCTTTGGCGCGTCGGTCGGCCCTGAGGACCCCTCGGTCCAGCTCGGCGCTAACCTCGGCTCGATGGCCGGTCAGCTTGGCCGTCTCTCTGACGACGCTGTTCGCACCCTCGTAGCGGCGGGAGCCGCGGCGGCCATCTCCGCAACGTTCAATGCCCCTATCGCCGGCGTATTCTTCGCGCTGGAGATCATCCTGGGCGAACTCACCGGCCCGACGTTCGGTGTCGTCATCCTGGCATCGGTCGCATCAGCCGTCTTCATGCAGGCCGTAGCTGGCAGCCAACCAGCGTTCCACATCCCCACGTATGAGTTCCGTTCGTGGGTCGACCTACCCCTCTATGCCCTGCTCGGCGTGACCGCCGGCCTCATCGCAGCGCTGTACATCTTCCTCATCTACCGCACCCAGGCTGTGTTCCGAAATCTGACAATCCCGCGCTGGTCGAAGCCGGCCCTGGCCGGCCTGCTCGTCGGCTGCGTCGGTATTTTCCTTCCCCAGATCTTCGGCGTCGGCTACGACACCATCGAGAAGCTGCTGAACGGCGTGCAGATGGGCTTCCTGTTGGTGGTTGCGCTTCTCGCCGCCAAGATTGTCATGACCCCGACCAGCCTGGCTGGCGGGTTCATCGGCGGCGTGTTCGCGCCGTCCCTGTTCCTCGGCGCAACCCTCGGCAGCGCCTATGGGATGGCCTTGCAGTATCTCATGCCCAACTACGCCGTCGTCCCGCCCGCCTTCGCTCTTGTCGGCATGGCGGCCGTCCTTGCGGGCACGGTACGCGCGCCGCTCACGGCAATTCTGCTCCTCTTTGAGATGACTGGCGACTATCGCATCATTCTTCCGGTCATGTTCGCGGCGGGGCTGAGCCTGCTCGTGGCGCGGCGACTTCAGCCCCACTCCGTGTACGAATACGGCCTGGCGCTCAAGGGGGTTCGCCTCGAGCATGGGCGCGACGTCGAGGTCCTGGAAAGCATCTCCGTCGGTGAAGTCATGCGCTCCAACCTGCCCACCCTCGCGCAGGATGCCTCGCTTGCCACGGCGGCGGAAGTGTTCGCCACAACCCACCACCACGGCCTGCCCGTCGTTGATGACCACGGCGACCTCGTCGGCATCTTCACAGTGTCTGACCTGGAGCGCGTCGAGGCCGAGGAAGAGAAAGCGCCTCCGAACGTCGGCGCCGCATGCACGCGTGAGCTTGTCGTCGCCTATCCCGGCGAGAGCATCGGGAGTGCGCTACGGCGCATGAGCGTGCGCGATATCGGGCGGCTCCCAGTTGTGGCGCGGGACAACCCGCACCGCCTGCTCGGCGTCTTGCGGCGCAGCGACCTTGTACGGGCCTACGATCTCGCGCTGAGGCGGCGAACGGCCATTCGCCAGCAGGCGCACCAGGTCCGGCTGGGCGCGCACACGGATGTTGGCGTCGAGGACGTAATCGTGGCAAGGGATGCTCCGTGCGCCGGCAAGGCACTCAGGACCCTCCAATTACCGCGCGAGTCTGTCATCGCCACGATTCGCCGCGGCCCCCAGATTATCATCCCTCACGGCGACACTATTCTCGAGCCCGGCGACGTCATCGTGATCGTGGCCGACGAGGCGGCGAGCGCCGAAATGCGTCGAATCTGCGGCTCGACGGAGTAACCTTTGTTGACTGCGGCTTGCCGGGATGCGCGCGCCGTGGCACAATACACCCTGCGCCTGACAAGTCACAGCTACAACGGAGATCCGCGATGACCTCTCTCATTGTGCGCGACCTCGCGCCGGACCTTATCCTCTATAACGGTCAGATCACGACCCTTTATGACGCCATGCCACACGCCTCGGCCATTGCCGCTAAAGATGGCCGGGTCGTGGCGCTCGGAGGGGACACAGACGTTCTGGCCCTGGCTGGGCCGCATACCCGAACCGTGGACCTCAACCGCCGCACGGCGATCCCCGGCCTCAACGACGCCCACAACCACCAGCTCGAGCTAGGGCTGAAGCTCAACCGCCTGGAAGTAGAATACTGCCAGTCCATCGCCGAGATGGTGGAGATGGTGCGGGAAGCGGCGAAGGACACGCCGCCCGGCGAGTGGATCGTCGGCGAAGGGTGGAATGAGTCCTTCTTCGCCGAAGGCCGACTGCCGACGCGCCTCGACCTGGACGCCGCGACGACCAGGCACCCGGTGCTCCTGAAGCGTTTCTTCAACATGGACGTGGTCAATACGTACGCGCTGGAGCTCGGGCAGGTCACGGCGGAAACGCCGGACCCCCCGGGCGGCAAGATCGAGCACTTGCCGGACGGCTCCCCCTCGGGCATCCTGCGTGCCTCGGCCAAACTCTTCTGCCGCAGTCTGCTCCCCGACCCGACGCCGGAGGAAGCCGTCGCCGCGCTCGACGCCGCGAGCTGCGCCTACCTGTCGTACGGCATCACAAGCATCCTCGATCCGGGGTTGCGTCCCTGGGAAATCCGCGCCTATCTGCAGGCGCGGCAGGCGGGCAAGCTGCATACGCGCTCGAACCTCATGGTCTCCTGGCATGGCTTCCGCGAAGAAGAGACGGAGGAGGAGCTTGACCGCCGCGCCGCGGACCTCGGCGTGTTCAGCGGGCTAGGCGACGACTGGCTGCGGCTGGGCGGGTTGAAGATGGCGGTGGACGGGGGGACGACGAGCCACACCGCCTGGATGTTCCAGCCGTTCCTGGGTGAGACTGAGGTGCGCGATTACAACCGCCTGGATCCGGCGGACCTGCGGCGCTACTTTGCCCGCGGCCACGCGCTGGGCTGGGACATCGGCATTCACGCCATCGGGGACCGCGCGCATCACGAAGCCGCCGCCGCGTTTGCCGATGTCATCTCCGCGGCGCCACCCCGCGACCACCGCCACAACCTGATTCACGCCTACTTCGCCAGTGAAGAGAGCCTACAGCACATGGCGAAGCACAACCTTGCCGCTGTCATCCAGCCAACGTTCATCTACTTCGAGGGCGACGACCTGTTCCGCGACGTCGGCGCGGAGCTGGCGCACCGCTACAAGCCCATGCGCACTTACCTCGACCGGGGTATCCGCGTCGTCGCGACCAGCGACATTCCCAGCACCGTCCACTACAATCCGATGATCAGTCTGTACAGCCTCGTCACGCGGAAGACGCACAAGGGAACCCTCATCGCCCCGCAGGAAGCCGTCAGCCGGGAGGAAGCGCTGTACGCATACACGGTCGCGGGGGCGTGGCTGACCCGAGAGGAGAGCCACAAGGGGCCGCTCGCGCCCGGCTACCTCGCCGACATTGCCGTGCTGGATAGAGACTATTTCACAGTGCCCGAGGAAGAGATCAAGGACATCAAGGTTGATATGACCGTTATAGACGGGCGTGTCGCGTACACGCGGACCTAGCGCGGTCGGGGCGATAACAAAACCATCGGAACAACAGGACGAGGAGATGTCATGCCTATCATAGACTTCCACAACCACGTCTACCCGCCGCAGTACATCGAGGCGCTGCGCGTTGGACCGAGCGCGTATCGCGTCACATTCGACAGCGACAATAACCCGATTCTGCACTCGCCGGGCGATTACAACATCGCCGTGCCGGGCCACCGCCTCATGGATGTTCGCCAGGAAGTGCTGGATGCTGACGGCGTCGACATGCAGGTTATCTCGCTGACGGCGCCCGGCACGCTACTGGAGACAGCGGAGCGGGGCGTCGAGCTGGCGCAGCTCGTGAACGATGCCTTCGCCGGCATCCAGCGCGACTACCCGCAGCGCTTCGTCGCGCTGGCGACGCTGCCGCTTCACGAGCCGGAGGCGTCGGTCGCCGAGCTACAGCGGGCCGTCGAGCAGCTCGGTCTCAAGGGCGCGACCCTGTTTGGCAATGTCAACGGGGTGGCGCTGAGCGACGAGCGCTTCTGGCCGCTGTACGAAGCCGCCAACGAGATGAACCTGACGTTCTTCATCCACCCCACGTACCCGGTCGGCGTGGAGGCGATGCTCGATTACATGCTCATGCCGCTGGTCGGATTCCTGGCCGACACCACCCTGGCCGCCGCCAGCCTCGTTTTCAGCGGCGTTCCGGAGCGTTTCCCCAACATTCGTTGGGTGCTCGGCCACCTCGGCGGCACAATCCCGTACCTCGCGGAACGCCTGGACCGCGGCTTCGAGGCATACGACGTGTGTCGGCGCAACATCAGCCGGCTGCCGAGCGAGATCCTGCGCGAGAACTTCTACTACGACACGGTGAACTTCGACCCGCGGTGCCTGAAGCTTGCCATCGACTTCGCGGGCGCGGACCACGTTGTCGCGGGCAGCGACTACCCGCACCTGATCGGCAGCATCCCCAGGATGATTTCTAGCATCAACGCGCTCGATATCCCAGAGGAAGCGCGCGCCGCGATCCTGGGCGGCAACACGATGCGGCTGCTTGGTCTCAGCACCGTGGCCGCGTAATCGAGTCCCCAAGGCAATACAGAGAGTTGCCACAGAGGCACAGAGAGCGCGGAGACCAGAAATGGTTATTCTTCATTTCTCTCCGTGTCCTCTGTGCCTCTGTGGCAGTCTGGTTACGAGCGGCTGGCGAGCGTCCCGCCTCAGATAGAAGCAGCCGTTCGCCAATATGGTGAACGGCTGCTTGTACCTTCTGACCGAGAACGGCCGCCCTTATGGCTGCTTGGTCGGCTCCGGCGCGGGGGCCGTCGGCTGCGGCGTGGTCGAGCTTCGCTGCTGACTGCTGCTGCTATTGTTGGCGTTACCGTTGTTGAGCGTAACGATATCGCCCTGCGACAGCTGCCACTCGCGCTCCACCACCATGCCCGGATTGCCCAGCGGGCCGACCTGCTGGCCGTTGATGAAGATGATTGTGCCGCCGGCGTTGCCCGTGCGCACGTTGACGCTGCGGTTGCCGCGCCACGAACGATTCTGGCCCGGCTGGAGCAGGCCGGCGAACAGCTGCTTGCCGTCCACCGTCACCTGGAGCCAGCTCGGCTGCGTAATCTCGACGGCGACTTCGACCTCGTTCGGCGGCGTCGTCGGCGCCGCGGTGGGCGCCTGCTGAGTCGGCGTCGCGCCTAGCGTCGGAAGCATAGTGGGCGTTGCCGCGACGGCGCTCACCGGAGTCGGTTGAAGCACGGGAGTACGCGTTGGCAGCACGCCCGTCGCGTCGGCGGCAAGGGCAGGCTCAGGTGTCTCGTTGAGAGCAACCGCCTGGGCTGGGACTGCCGTCGCACCGTTCAGCGCAGCCTCGATGGGCGCTTTTACCTGCGTTGCCGCCTGCTGCAGCGGCAGGATTGAGTAGCGCCAGATGCCCAGGGCCAGGACAACCAGGACCAGCAAGGCTCCTGCCCCAAGGAGGATCTCCGCCCAATCCGGCCCACGCCGATAGAGCGGCTCCTTGAGAATATAGGGCATCGCCGGGCTATGCTCGACCGGCGGAGCCTGGCTGCTGTAGAGGTCGACTATTTCGTTCGCGTCGAGGTCCAGGTACTCGGCATATTTGCGCAGCATACCCCGGGCATACACCGATGGCACTTCCAGGGTCTTGCCTTGCTCGAAAGACGCCAGCTGGCGCTCAAGTATTCTGGTATCGGCGGCGGCTTCCGTGAGGGTAACACCCTTCTTCTGGCGCGCCGCGCGCAGTAGATTTCCAAGATCTGTCATGCACTTCTCCAACGATCGCCGAGCGAAATGCTACCTTCAGCCACGTCAAAAGTCAACTTGACGGGTATCGCGGCCGCTTGCCTCGGCTAATGTGCCCCCCACTTCAACCATTTGCGCGGAATGTGGCCATCCCAATCAGGCCGCCAGCGCATATAGAACACAACCAGAAACGCCAGCGCCACCAGCTTGAGGTCGAAGGCGAGGCTGATGTGGTTGATGTAAATGCGGTCGTAGCGCAGCTTCTGGAGCGGCGAATAGTAGTAGCTGCCCACGACCTGAGCCAGTCCAGAGAGGCCGGGACGCACGCGGTGGCGCACCGCCCATTGCGGGATTTCTTGGAGCCAGCCGTAGACCTGTACGGTGCGCAGCGGGCGTGGTCCCACGAAGCTCATATCCCCCCGCAGAATGTTCAGCATCTGCGGAAGCTCATCCAACGCCGTCTTGCGCAAGAAGACGCCGACGACGAGAGCGCGTTCGTCCTTCACGCGCGCCGGTATCGGGCCTGTCTCGGCCTCGGCATTGCGAATCATGCTACGAAACTTGAACTGGTGAAAGTTTTCGCCGCCCCGGCCAACGGAGTTCTTGACGAACAGGATGGGGCCTGGGTCTTCGAGCCAGATGAGCGCGATTATGACAAGGAACACGGGCGCGAACACAATCAGGGTAAGTGCCGAAAGCACGATATCGAACACCCGCTTGAGCAGCGGCCCCTCGACCACGTCGCCCATCCAGACGGTGTGATGCTGACGTACCGCCTCGACCAGGGCGGGTGACGGTGGCAGGCTCTCTTCCCACAGCGAATCGTCCAGCGAGGTCGCCAACACGCCGCCCAAGAGCGCCCCTACGACAACGCCGACGAGATGGTACCAGCGCAGGCCAATGTCCAGGATGACCGCGTGATTGACCCACAGAATGATAGCCAGCCCCGCACTGATGATGAACGCGAGACGATAGCTCCACGAGCGTGAGACCGGCAGCGGCGAGCGGGCGATAATGCGCTGCGTGACGACCGTGAAAAGCATCTGGATGACACCCAGGGCGATGGCGGCCGTGATGCCGCGCCCGTAGCGGAGAATCGGCGGCGCTACCGTTGCGAGACGGATCAGATACCAGAGTAGGACCACTCCGCCAATCGCCGCGAGCAGCGAAACCACAAGAATGGCGTAGCGCAGGGTGAGCGCCAAAGGGTGGTGAGCGTGCAGGCTTCGCGGCTCGGAATCTGACATGTGCACCTCAACAGCGAGATAGCGGGGCTTGCTCAGCCCATAGATTGAACATCAACAGCGCCCACACGTTGCGGCTGTAGTCCACCCTGCCGGCTTGATGGTCCGCCACCAGGCGTGACACGACAGCGGGCTGGAAGTAGCCCTGGCGCGCCACGACATCTGGCGACAGGTAGCTCGCGACGAGTGGTCGCAGGTCGGTCTTGAGCCAGCGGGACATCGGCGCGTTGAAGCCGCGCTTGGGTTGGCGCAATATCTCGCGCGGCAGAATGTCGCTCATCGTCTGCCGCAGAAAGTGCTTGAGTTTCAGGCCCGGCATCTTGACAGCGCCGGGCAGCCTGAAGGCGAACTCCACCAGGCCCACGTCCAGCAAGGGAACACGGGCCTCGAGCGAGTGGGCCATGCTCATGCGGTCGACCTTCGTGAGCATATCATCGGGCAGTGAGACCCGGGTATCTGCGAATTGATAGCGGCTCAGCTCATCCCGGCCGACGGCGGCTTCGTACTGACGGCGGAACGGCCCATAGCCGTCAAGTCCGCCGTTCAACTCCGCCCGCACGTCTGGCGCTAGCAGCTCCCGCTTGAGCTCGTCGCTGAAGAACGCTTTCCAGGCATAGTGACGCCGGCCCGGCTCAAGCAGCGCGTGCGCCACGAAGCGCCGCGCCTTCAGGTCAAAACTGACCTTCCTATCTGACACTGGCAATTGTCGTACCACGGAGGGGACCAGGCCGCGGCTGATTGGCCCCGGCAGCCGCTCGTAGACCGCCGCGAGCTTGTCCGCCTGGTACGTCGCATAGCCGGCGAACAGCTCGTCGCCGCCATCCCCGCCCAGCGCCACAGTCACATGCTGCCGGGTGAGCTGGGCGAGATAGTACGTCGGGATGGCGGATGAGTCGGCAAAGGGCTCGTCGAAATGCGCGACCAACTTCGGTGCGAGATCCGTGGCATCGGGGCGAACGGTCAGCTCGGTGTGGTCGGTCTCGAACCGCTCGGCGACGATCCGCGCCAGCTGGGTCTCATCGTAGGACGGGTCGTCGAAGCCGATGGAGAATGTCTTGAGCGGGCCAGTGTGCGACCGGCGCGCGAAAGCCACGATGGTACTGGAGTCCAGGCCGCCACTGAGGAAGATCCCGAGGGGAACATCGGCCACAAGCTGCTGCTGGACGGCTGTCGCCAAACGCGCGCGCAGCTCAGACTGAAGCATGTCCTCATCATACGGCGGACGGAGCGGCCTGACGGACGCCAGGTCCCAGTAGGGTCGTATCTCCACGCGCCCGTCCTGCCACACGAGCGTATGGCCGGGCTCCAGCTTGCGAACCTCGCGATAGATGCTGTAGGGCGCCGGGATGTAGAGAACGGAGAGATAGAGGCTCAACGCGTCCAGGTCGACAGACGGACGAAGGTCGTCCGCCAGAATGGCCTTGATCTCGGAGCCAAACAGGAGACGGTCCGGGAGGGTCGCATAGTAGAGGGGCTTGACGCCAACGTGGTCGCGGGCCAGGACGAGACGCCGTTCTTCGGCGTCCCACAGGGCAATGGCGAACATCCCGTTGAGATGCTTGGGGAAGTCCACTCCGTACTCCTCGTACAGGTGGACGATGACCTCGGTATCCGTGGCGGTGTAGAAAACGTGGCCCCGCGCCTCAAGGCGTTGGCGAAGCTCGGTGAAGTTGTAGATCTCGCCGTTGTACACCGTCCAGACGGAGCGCGACTCGTTGTGGATAGGCTGGTGGCCGGTGGCGAGATCGATGATCGCCAGGCGGCGCATCGCCAGGCCAACCGCCCCATCGACAAATAGCCCCCAGTCATCCGGGCCGCGGTGGATGAGCGTGTGGCACATCCGCTGGAGTTCCCCCTCGTCAACGGGGTGGGTATGGTCGTAATACAGTTTGCCCGCGATGCCACACATGGAAGCCCTCGTGCGCGGGGAACTTTGAAGGCGAGTCGGCGCGTCAGGTGGGTTCCCACAAGGTTACTCAGTTGGACGATTACTGTCAAACGAAACGCGCTTGCTCCCGCAACATATGTCGTCTACACTCTTATAACGTCGATCCGGGTCAATCTTGTGCGAGGAGGGACAATGACCGTCACAACCACGAGCTACGTTCGTGCCGGAACGTTGGATGAACTGCGGCGGAAAGGCTGCATCGTCGTCGCTGGCCAGGGGGAGACCATCGCTCTCTTCATGGACGGCGAAAAGGTCTACGCCGTCGACAACCGCTGCCCCCACATGGGTTTCCCGCTTAGCAAGGGTAGCGTCCGCAACGGCATCCTGACCTGTCACTGGCACCACGCCCGCTTCGACCTCGCCAGTGGTGGCACGTTCGATCCCTTTGCCGACGATGTGCGCGTGTTCCCCGTTCATGTGGAGGACGGGATCCTGTGGGTCGATCCGCAGGGTGCGCCCAAGGACTGGAAAGCCTACTGGCGCGGCCGCCTCGCCGACGGTCTCGAACAGGACCTCAACCTCATCATCGTCAAAGCCATCCTATCGCTGCTGGACCAGGGCGTCGCGCCGGGTGAGATACTCGGCATCGGCGCCGACTTCGGCACACGCTATCGGGCTGACGGCTGGGGACCCGGCCTCACCATAATGACCGCTATGGCCAATATCCTGCCAAGCCTTGGCGGCGAAGACCAGATTCTCGCCCTCTACCACGGCCTGTCCCATGTCAGCGACAACACCGTCGGCCGCGCGCCCCGCTTCGACCTCGACCCACTCCCGGCCGGCCCCGACGGCGCTATCGTGCCTCTCGACCGCTTGAAGACGTGGCTGCGCGGCTTCATCGAGGTCCGCGACGCGGACGGCGCAGAGCGATGCCTGCGCACTGCCCTGGCCCATGGCGCAACCGCCGCCGACGTCTCCGACATGCTCATGGCCGCGGCCACCGACCACGCCTACATCGACGTGGGCCATCCGGTCGACTTCATCAACAAGGCGTTCGAGCTATTGGAGCTGATCGGCTGGAGCAAGGCCGATGCCGTTCTGCCAAGCCTGATCAGCGGGATCGCCCGCGCCAGGCGCAGCGAGGAGAGCAACGCCTGGCGTCATCCCATCGACCTGATCGAGCTGGTGGACAACGCGCTGGCCGCAGCTCCCTATGAAGCCCCGGCGGGACACTGGATGGGCCTGGATGCGCTGGCGGACGTCCTTCTCGACGACAACCCCAGCGCCGCGCTGGACGCTCTCAATCAGGCCCTCGGCGAAGGCGCTAGCTACGTCGATCTGAGCCAGGCTGTCGCGTATGCCGCGGCTCTGCGCGTCGCTCGATTTCACACCGCGAACGAGTTTGGCGACTGGGACACGGTGCTGCACACATTTACCTACGCTAATGCCGTTGACCAGTCCATGCGCCGCGCGCCTTCGTGGGACCTCCTGCGCGGCGTCTATCACGGCGCGATGAGCGTCTACCTCGACCGCTTCCTCAACACCCCACCCGCGCGCCTGCCCGACGAGCGAAGTGTTCGCGACCTTCCGACGGACGCCGACGTGCTGCTCGACCAGCTCCTCAGCCTTCTCGACAGGCAACAGCAGGTCAACCAGGCTGGCGCGGTCGCCTATCGGTACCTGAGCCTGAGCCATCCGCCCGCTCGCCTCTTGGCGACGCTGGGCCACGCTCTGCTACGCGAGGACACGCTGTTCCACACCTACCAGGTGCTCGAAGCGGGCTACCGCCAGTACGGCATCCTGGCGGAGTCGCGGCCGGACCTCGCGCCGAACGTTCTCGTCGGGGTCGCCCGCTATGTGGCGGCCCACTGTCCCACGGCGCGCGCGATGCTCCAGACAGCGAACATCGCGATGCGCCTGCACCGTGGCGAGGACCTCACCGTTGACATTGGCTGAGGTCGGTCACTCGAGGGGTAGCCGACCCCTGAAAGTAGCCTGACTCCGTCAGCGTGCAGAAGCGGTGGCACAGTTTTTGCTGTAAGTAACAATTAGGCAATATCTCGTCAACCTCGCGGGCGCTTTTCGTCGCAGCAGCGCCTCTATCTCTGCGCACCTACGGCGTCCCGTTGTCAAGTCTCGTTTCAACTACCTCGACCACAAGTCGCCGCCTAACAAGGAGCTCTCTGTGAGTCGTCAACCGCTGTCCCTCAAGTGTCCCAACTGCGGCCACGAGTTCACCGTCTCCCCAGAATCCGCTGAAACCACGAATGCGCGCCAACCCGGCTATTCCTGTCCCGTGTGTCAGTATCTCGTTGTGCCCGCTTCGCCGGCCGAGCCGGCAGAGGTGCCGGGCCTGGCGGATATCCAGGCCCAGATCGATCTCCTTCTCCGTACCGCTCGCGCCAACGGTGTGCCGTCGAGCGACATCGTGGAGCTTCTGCGTGACGAGCTCCAATTCGAAGCCGAGTTGGCGCAGGCCGGCCGTCACATGGTAGTTCAGATCATCGATCTAGGGCCACGGGAAACGATGGCGACGCCGGGGGCTGATCCCCACAGTATCCCAAACATGCGTAGCGCGAACTCGTGACCAGCTCTCGCATCGGCTTTCTGGTTCTCACAACAGCATCTCTGACGGCCGCAACAGGCATCGCGGCATGGTGGCGAACTCGAAGAAGAGAGAGTCCGCCGCCGGATGTGCGCTCGAATCTGGCGCCACCTTCGGAGCTTGAAGCCGCCGAGCCGGTGCTTCCTCCGCTTGCAGCGCCTCCGCCGCTCCGAGGGGAGCTTCTGAGCGTCGAACGGCTGGAGCAGCACGCGCGCGACATCGCCGCTCGCCAGCACGTCGTCGAACGTCGCGGCGACCTCACTCCCCTTCTGAATAGCCTGCGTGAGAATCGTCGGCGGCTGTGGGAAGCCTACGAAGCGTTTGCGCAGGATGCCCGCGACAATGTCCCCGTCACGCCGGCCGCCGAATGGCTCCTCGACAACTTCCCTATCGTTCTGGAGCAGATTCGGGAAATCCAGGTCGACCTGCCGCAGGGATACTACGCCGAGCTACCCAAGCTCGCGGACGGGCCTCTGACCGGAGCGCCGCGCGTGTATGCCCTGGCTCTGGAGCTCATCACCCACACCGACTCGCGAGTCGACCAGGAAGAGCTCATTCGATTTCTCGTCGCTTACCAGTCGGTGACTCAGTTGACGATGGGCGAGCTGTGGGCGATCGCGATCATGCTGCGCGTGGGCTTGGTGGAGAACTTGAGCCGCCTGGCAGCCGTCACCCTCGAAACCCGGCGCCTGCGTCATGAGGCCGACGAGTGGGCCGACCGGTTCCTGGTGAGCGAGACTCCTCCGGGACAAGAGCCTGAGCCGCCCGCAGGGGAGACAGACAGTCCTCCACCGCGGACCGAGCCGCTCCTGATTCTCGCCGATCTCGCTCGCCGCTACCCGGAACTCCCTTCGCCTTTCGCCGTTCGCTTGCTCCAACGCTTACGGGGTTTCGATACCCAGGATGGGCGTGTCGCTCCAAGCGCCTGGCTAGAGTCGTATCTCAATGCACAGTACGACAGTACCGAAGCTCTACTCAACGTTGAGCACCAACGTCAGTCCGCCAACCAGGCTTCAGTGGCTAACATCATCACCAGTATGCGAACCCTCTCCGCCACAAATTGGGCAGAGTGGTTCGAGGAAGTCAGCCCGGTCGAGCAGGTGCTGCGGCAGGAACCGGCCGGGGTCTACAGTCGCTGCACCTTTGCCACGCGTGACCGCTACCGCCACGAAGTGGAGCGCCTTGCGCGTGGCGCTCGCCTCACTGAGCTAGATGTGGCCTGGCGGCTGGTGGACAAGGCGCGCCAGGACGGGGACCGCGATGTGCGACGGGGGCACGTTGGTTACTACCTCATCGACCGCGGGCGTGACGAGTTCGAGGCACAGCTAGGCTATCGCGCCCCGGTGGGGGAGGCCGTGCGGCGCACCCTGATGCGCTACCCAACGGCGCTCTACCTGGGCGCAATCGCCGGCGGAACGGCCGCGGCCACAGCAGCGGGCCTGGGTCTGGCGCGCCAGCGGCCATCTCGTGTCGCTGGCGTCGCCATGACGTCTCTTCTCGTGCTTCCCGCGAGCCAGGTCGCTCAAACCCTGGTCAACTGGTCCGTGACCAAGCTCCTGCCGCCACGCGTGCTCCCGCGCCTGGACCTGAGTCAGGGTATCCCGGAGGATCTGCGCACTATCGTCGTCGTGCCAATGCTCCTTCTGACGCCGGAAAGCGTCACCGGCCAATTCGACCGGTTGGAGGTCCTGTCCCAGGCGAATGATGACCCCAATATGCATTTCGCCCTCCTGAGCGACTTCGCCGACGCGCCATCGCCCGAGATGCCGGAGGACATCGCCCTGCTGAGCCTGGCCCGTGATAGGCTGACGGAGCTAAACGCGCGCTACGGCGAGGATCGGTTTCTATTCTTCCACCGGCGGCGGGTTTGGAATCCCGGCCAGAATTGCTACATGGGCTGGGAACGAAAGCGCGGCAAACTGGCGGAGTTCAACCGCCTGCTCCGGGGTGCAACAGACACGACGTTCGATGTGCAGCTGGGCGATATCAGTCTGCTGCACTCTGTTCGCTACGTCATCACCCTGGATGCTGATACACAGCTACCACGCGAGGTCGGGCAGACCCTCGTGGGCATCCTCGCCCATCCCCTCAACCAGGCGGTCCTCGATCCAGAGACGCGCTGCGTGGTCGCCGGTTATGGCATCCTCCAGCCCCGCGTGGGCATCGACGTCATAAGCGCCACGCGCAGCCGCTTCGCCGCCATCTTCTCCGGGGACGTCGGGCTGGACCCGTACACCCGCGCCGTATCCGATGTGTACATGGACCTGTTCGGCGAGGGCATCTTCGCGGGCAAAGGCATCTATGACCCCCACGCCCTGGCGGTGGCGTTGGAGGGCCGCTTCCCTGAGAATGCGTTGCTGAGCCACGACCTGCTCGAGGGCACGTTTGCCCGCGCCGGACTCGTGTCGGATATCGAGCTCCTCGACAGCTATCCCACGACGTACGCCGCCTACGCTGCGCGCTTGCATCGGTGGATTCGCGGCGACTGGCAAATCAGCCGTTGGCTGCTACCCCAAATACCGGAGGCAAGTGGAGCGTATACGTCCAATCCCCTGTTGCTCATCAACCGGTGGAAGATCTTCGACAACTTGCGGCGCAGCCTTCTCGCCCCGGCGACTGTCGCGCTCCTGGCGTCGGCATGGGCCGGCCTGACGGCCGCGCCGATCGCCGTCACAGCGTTCGCTCTCTCACCGCTGTGGCTACCTCTGATCCTACGGATCGGCGAAGGCGCGCTCTCTCTGCCCCGGGCTACTTCTCCGGCAGCTACCCTGCGTTACCAGGTGCACGACCTCAACGCGCAACTGGAGCAATCGGCGATCACGTTGTCGTTCATGCTCGATGAAGCGGCCTTGAGCCTGGACGCCATCGGACGAACCCTGTGGCGACTCCTGGTGACGCATCGCAACCTGCTAGAGTGGGAAACGGCGGCAGAGGCCGAGCGCCGTTTGAGCAGCTCAGCAGAGTATCTTCGACAGCGCGTGGCGCTCACACTGCCGGTTGTCGCCGTCCTCGCGGTAGCTTCGCGGTCGCGCTGGTGGAGCGCCTGGCCGCTGGCGTTGCCTGTTGTCTGCGGCTGGCTCGCCTCGCCGATCGTAGCGGCTTGGCTCGACAGGCCGGCGGAAACAGCAGCGACCCCACTGACTGACGACGACGAGACGCTGCTGCGGCAGATCGCGCGGCAGACCTGGGACTTCTTTGCAACGTTTGTGACGGAGGAGAGCCACTTCCTGGCGCCGGACAATTTCCAGGATGACCCACGCCCTGTCGTCGCTCACCGCACCTCCCCAACCAACACCGGTCTCCAGCTCCTCAGCGATATGGCCGCGCACGACTTCGGCTATATTGGCACGTTGGAGATGACCGAGCGCACGGAGCGCGTCTTCACCACCCTCGATCGCCTGGAGCGCCATCGCGGACATTTGCTGAACTGGTACGACACGCGAACCCTCGAGCCCCTTCTGCCGGCTTACGTCTCGACTGTGGACAGCGGCAACCTCGCGGGCGCGCTCATTGCCCTGAGTGAGGGCTACGCCGCCCTACTCGACCGGCCCATCGTCTCAGCCAGGGCGCTCGAATCGCTACGAGACACACTGGTTCTGGTTCAGCAAGAGGCCGGCGCGGACCCCAAACTTGCCTCCGCACTGGCCCTGTTGCGGGTCCGCCTGACCGAGCAACCCACGACAGTCGCCGCCTATTATGCCCTGCTCCGCGACACTGCCGATAGGCTGAGCGCCATCGTCCACCATCCGCACGCCCACTGGCTGCCCCGTCTCAAGGCCCAGGCCGACAGCCTGCTTCGTGACCTCGAAACCTTGCATCCGGTTCTTGCACCGGCCGCGCTGGCCGAGGCAGTCACCGGCGAGTTAGCCGAGGCCGACCCGCCCGCCCTGCCGTTCGACACGGACGCCAGTCTCAGGGATGTCCTGAAGTGGCTGGACGATGCCCTGGCTGCCACAGGTAACGACCCAATCCCTGAGGAGCATCGACGCCGGATAGGGGTCAGCCGCGAGCAGATTGTACGCCTTGTGGATAGGCACACGCGCCTCATCGAAACCGCCCGTGCCTGGGTACAGGGAATGGACTTCCGGTTCCTCTACGACGATCGGCGATCGCTATTCTCGATCGGGTACAATGTCACAGACGGCCGCCTGGACAACTCATTCTACGACCTCCTGGCCTCCGAGGCGCGCCTGGCCAGCTTCCTAGCCATTGCCAAGGGCGACGTGCCACAGGAGCACTGGTTCCACATGGCGCGGCCGCTCACACCTGCCGATGGCGGCACGGCGCTGGTGTCCTGGAGCGGCACGATGTTCGAGTATCTCATGCCGCTTCTGTGGATGCGCCGCTACCCTTCGACCCTCCTGGATGTGACGTACCACGGTGTCGTCGCGAAACAGATCAGCTACGGGCGGGAGAACAAGGTTCCCTGGGGTGTTTCAGAGTCGGCGTTCAACGCCCGTGACCTGAACCTGAATTACCAGTACCGCGCCTTCGGAGTCCCCGGGCTGGGCCTGAAACGTGGCCTCGGCAGCGATCTCGTGATTGCGCCCTACGCCACATTCCTGGCGCTGCCGATTCAGCCCCACGTGGTCGTCGAGAATGTGCGCGCGTTGATCCAGGCCGCGGCCTGCGGACAGTACGGGCTGTATGAGGCCATTGACTACACGACCGACCGCCTGCCGCCGGGCCAGAAGAGCGCGGTTGTGCACTGCTACATGGCGCATCACCAGGGCATGAGTTTGCTCTCCATCACAAACTGCCTGCACGAGAACGTCATGCAGCGCCGCTTCCATGATGCGGCGCTGGTGAAGGCAACCGAGCTCCTGCTGCAGGAGCAGTTCCCTCGGTGGGCGCCACGCGAGCGCCTCCCCGAAGTAGCAGCCCAGGCGAGTGTCAGCTATGCCCAGGGCAGTGCCCCGCCGCGCCACTTCACCACGCCCAACACAGCCGTGCCGCAAGCACATCTGCTATCCAATGGCGCCTATTCCGTGGTAGTCACGAACGCCGGTGGAGGCTTCAGCCGCTACCGCCCGCCGGCGACTGGTGTTCCGCTGGCCGTGACGCGCTGGCGCGAGGATATGACGCGAGATGCGTTCGGCAGCTTCTGCTACATTCGGGACGCGCGCAGCGGGCTGGCATGGTCGGCGGCGTATCAGCCGATCCGGCGGGACGGCGAGGACTACTCAGTCACCTACCTGCCTGAGAAAGCCGAGTTCGAGCAGATGGTGGGGGGCATCCAGACGCGGCTGGAGGTCGCAGTGTCGCCGGAGGACAACGCCGAGGTGCGCCGTATCTCGCTGACCAATCGAACGAGCGAGCCGCGCGAGCTGGAGGTGACGAGCTACGCCGAGATTGTGCTAGCGCCGCAGGGCGCCGACCAGGCGCACCCTGCCTTCAGCAACTTGTTCATCGAGACTGAGTTCATGCCGGACGAGGACGCGCTGCTCGCAACGCGGCGCAAGCGCTCGCCCGAGGAGCCATCCATTTGGGCGGTGCATGTGGTCGCGGTGCGCGGCCACACGGTTGGTCCGGTGCAGTACGAGACGGACCGCGGCGCATTTCTCGGTCGAGGCCGCGGCGTCGCTCTGCCTCAAGCTCTCGACAGGCCACTGGCCGGTAACATCGGCGCCGTCCTCGATCCCATCTTTGGCCTGCGACGGCATGTTCGCATCGTCCCCGGCGGGACCACCCAGGTCATCTTCACGACCGGCGTGACCGAGACGCGGGAGCAGGCCCAGCAGTTGGCCGATAAGTACCACAACCCGTCGGCCGGCGATCGGGCTTTCGAGATGGCGTGGACGCAAGCTCGCGTCGAGATGCAGCATCTCGCGGTTAGCAGCGACGATGCGCAGCACTTTCAGCGCCTCGGCTCAGCCCTCGTCTACATGGACCCGCAGCTGCGCGCCCAGCCCGCTATTCTCGAGCGCAACACCAGGTCGCAGCCGGGACTCTGGGCTTACGGCATTTCGGGCGACGACCCTATCCTGTTGGCGCGCATCCGACACAGCGAGGAGCTTCCCCTGGTGCACGAGGTTCTGCAAGCCCACCAGTACCTGCGGCTCAAGGGGCTGACAGTTGACCTTGTTATTCTAAACGAGCACGCCGGCGGGTATCTTCAAGGTCTGCACGAACAGATTATGGCGCTCACACGCGCGGCGCGCAGCGATCATTGGATTGGGCAGCGCGGCGGCATCCACGTCGTGCGCGGCGATACCCTGCCGGCAGCCGATCAAACGCTGCTTTTGACGGTGGCGCGGGTCGTGCTCTCGGGTGAGAAGGGCACGCTCGCCCAGCAGTTGCCAAGAATTCATCTGGCGCGGCGGTGACAATGACAGGTTTTGGCGAATTCACATCCGACAGCCAGGCATACAGCATCGATGTCGCGCCAGAGCATCCCACTCCAGCGCCGTGGATCAATGTCATCTGTAACGAGCGCTTCGGCTGTCTGCTGTCCGAGCGCGGCTCTGGCTACACCTGGTCGGAGAACAGCCGCGAGAACCGCCTGACGCCGTGGTCGAATGACGCGGTGAGTGACCCATCGGGAGAAATCGTCTATCTCTCCGACGAGAGCGGCAAGCTCTGGTCGCCCACACCGCAGCCCTTCAATGAGGGGGCTTACCGTGTCACTCACAGGTTCGGTTACTCGACGTTCGAGACCCGTCGCGACGATATCGACTCGACGTTGGCTGTTTTCGTCGCCCCCGCGGACCCGGTGAAGGTCTACCATCTCCACCTGCGGAACGAGTCGGATCAGCCGCGCCACCTTACCGCGACATTCTATGTCGAATGGGTGCTGGGCGTTTTCCGCGACGCGATGGCGCCGTTCATTATCACGAGCTACGACGACGTCGGCGCTCTCTTCGCGCACAATCCCTACAGTATCGAGTTCGCGGAACGCGTCGCCTTCGCGGCAGCCAGCCCTGCCGCCGACGCCTGGACCTGCGACCGCACCGAGTTCCTGGGGCGCAATGGCGACACCAACCACCCCGCGGCGCTGGAGTTGCTCACCCGGCTCCAGGAACGCGCCGGAGCCGGCATGGACCCGTGCGCTGTTCTGCAATGCCACATCGACCTACCGCCCCATTCGGAACGCGATATCGTCTTCCTGCTCGGCCAGGCAGGTAGCCAGGTAGAGGCGCGCGCCCTGATCACACGATACCGCGAGCCGGAGGCAGTCGTTGAGGCGCGCAACCGTGTGACTCAGGAATGGGAGCAAGTGCTTGGCGCTGTACAGGTCGAGACCCCCGATCGACGGCTAAACACTCTGCTCAATGGCTGGCTGCTCTACCAAACGCTGGCCTGCCGCTACTGGGCGCGCTCGGCGTTCTATCAACCCGGCGGCGCGTACGGCTTCCGCGACCAACTTCAGGACGTCATGGCTTTCGCGCTGGCGGCTCCGCACCTGACGCGGGAGCACATCCTGCGCGCAGCCCGCCACCAGTTCACCGAAGGCGACGTCCTCCACTGGTGGCACCCGCCGACGAGCCGCGGCGTGCGCACCCGCTGCTCGGACGACTACCTGTGGCTGCCGTTCGTCACGCAGCATTACGTTAGAGTCACTGGGGACGCAGCCATCCTCGACGAGGTACTGCCTTTCATGGAGGGTCGTGCCCTGGAGCCTTCGGAACAGGAGTACTACGGTCAGCCCGACGTGTCCCAGGAGACCGCGACTCTGTACGAACACTGCTGCCGCGCCATCGAGAACGGCCTGCGTTTCGGCGCCCACGGGCTACCTCTCATGGGCTCGGGTGACTGGAATGACGGAATGAACAGCGTCGGTGACGAGGGTAAAGGGGAGAGCGTCTGGGTGGGGCAGTTCCTGTATCTCAACCTAATGCAAATGGCGAATCTTACTGAGACGCGAGGCGATACACAGCGAGCCGCGCGCTATCGCGACGAAGCAAAGCGCCTGCAGCAGGCGCTCGAGCAGCACACGTGGGACGGTGCGTGGTATCTGCGCGCTTTCTACGACGATGAAACGCCCCTGGGCTCGTCGCAAGGCGAGGAGTGTTGCATCGACTCCCTCACTCAGTCCTGGGCCGTCATTTCAGGCGCAGCGCCTCCCGATCGCGCTCGCCAGGCATTGGTGTCGGCGTGGACGCACCTGGTCGATATAGATACCCGGCTGGTCAAGCTATTTGCGCCGCCCTTCGACCACGCCGTTCCCAACCCTGGCTATATCGCGGGGTACGTTCCCGGTGTGCGCGAGAATGGGGGGCAATACACCCACGCGGGGATCTGGCTCGCGTGGGCGCACGCGTTGCTCGGCGACGGCGAGCGCCTGGGGACACTCGTCACCATGCTCAACCCCCTGATACACGCCGAAGCCAACCTGGACGGCTACGAGGTTGAGCCATACGTCATTGCCGCCGATGTGTACGCGTCGCCGACGCATCTTGGCCGAGGCGGCTGGACATGGTATACCGGATCGGCGGCGTGGTTCTATCGTCTCGGGGTGGAGATGCTGCTCGGCCTGCGGCGCGAGGGTGACACGCGCGCGCTGGCGCCGTGCATTCCCCCGGCCTGGCCTGGCTATACGCTGCGCTACCGCTATGGTTCTGCCGAGTACCGCATCGAGGTTCAGAATCCCCATGGGGCGACCGGCGGGGTCGCCTCGTTAGTGGTCGACGGCCAGGTCGTGACGGATGGGCGGATCCATCTCGTGGACGACAAGAGTGTGCACGTGGTGCATGCTACGCTAGGACGTGCCCAAAACGCCGACTCTCAATAATTCATCACGGCGCTGACTTCTGCACAAGCACCGGCAGCTCGACGGTCGTCCACAGGACACGCGGGGCGCGCGCAGTACCCGCGTCAAGGCCGCCTCGATCCGCCCCCCGGCTAGGCAGCGCCGCGTCGACGACGTCCTGGACAGTCTGCTGCTGCTCCAGGCTGCCCAAATCTATGGCGGTGGCCGCATTGGTAGCGAAGGCCTTGAACGTGTACAGACTCTCGGTCTGTTCCGGACGGTCCACCCGCAGCTTGAAGGCCCGCAGGTCGCTCCCGTAACCGATGATCTTCTCGTCGCCTGGCGCCATGTTGCTCTCGGCATTGGCAGGCGGCCAGAGGCGGAAGATATTCCCGTCGTTAGAGCAGACCAGGACGCCGACCGCCAGGTTGGTCGAGCACGTTGGGCTCACCTTCACCTTCAGCATGAGGTTGTCCGCCATGCCGACCTGGCAGACGCCCGCCGCGTTGGGCGCGACCGGTCGAGCCACCTTGGGGTCGTTCGGGTTATTGAACATCGCCTGACTATCGTCGCCGGCGAGGAGCGTCAGGCTAAGCGCGTTCCGCAAACTATCGTCGGTGTTGCGCCGCGTCAAGACAGCCCAGTATCTCGCCCACTGCACCAATCCCAGGCCGAGCGCAGTTCCGAGGCTGCTCGCGCTTTCTATGTTGAGGCCGGGCACCTGCGCGATCACCTCGTTCGGCCCAGGCTCACCCTTCGTCGAGCGGTACGGGACGAGGACCCAGCCGTCGCCGCGCGGATTCGGGCACACCTCGTAATCCGGGCGCGCCTTGTCAGGGTTGAGTGTCACGAAGTCGTTGATGCCGGGCGCCTGCCGGATGGCCTGCACGATGGCGTCAGGCACGTCGGTGAGCTGAACCCCTACCCGCGCCGCTCGGTCCGCCGGCTTGATCAGCCGGGCACGCGACAGGTTAGCGATGGCGGAAGCGCCACTGATCACGTGGGCACGGCTCGTGACAAGCTCGGCATCGTCAACTTGGGCCACTGCCTGCGGAGCTACGCCGGCGAAGTCGCTCGTTCCCGGCGGATAGATCGCAACCTGCGCGCCAGGCCCGAGGCCGTGGAGGCTTCCCCCATCGAGCCGGAGGCTGCTGCCCCCGGGCGCGGCGGTGACAGTGAAGCCTGGGGCGTAGGGGCGCCAGCTTCCGCCGAACAAGGGCCGCTCGGCGCGCCCCTCCAGCGTTGGCGTCTGATCCGAGTAGGCGCTATTCACGCTCTGGCGCACCTGCGGGTAGAGACTCTGCCACGTCGCCGCGCCCGTCTCGTCAGCCTTCACGTTGCGCAAGCTGTCGAGGAGGAAATACGTGAGCGCGCCGTTCGTGGGCGCCACGCGTGGAAACTCTTTGGACGTCTCAGTGTCGCGGCAGCCTGAGAGGACAATGAGATTCTGCTGCTCGCTCAGGCTCGTCGCCGGCCCGCCGAGATCGAAGCCTCGGGTTCCTGTGGCCGCCACACCCGCGATATCCGCGCCATGCTGAGTCAAGAGCTCCTGCCATCCATCCGGCGATATCTCCCCGATGATCTCTCGCACTGGGTCCAAGTTCTCGTCGCCCAGGTCGCGGGTTGCACCGCCGGAGTGACACGAGTCCAGTACCGCGGTGACGATGGCGCCGGCTTCCAGGAGCGCCTGGATGGCTTTGTTCAGCTCGCGGTTAATGATGAGGGTATCGGTCACCAGCTTGCTGTTGGCGTCGAAGCGAACATCCATCGCCGCGATCGCGCCAATCTGCTCGCTGGCATTCTGCGGGTTGCTGATGCGGACACCGTGGCCGGAATAATAGACGATGACCTCGTCGCCGGCACTGACGCCATCGCCGAGGGTCTTGAGCGCCTGCCGTATGCCAATGGCATCCGGAGCCACAATGGTCCCAAGCCCGGGCGGAAGGGTCCGGCCGTCCAGCTCGGAGAGAAGCAGGTGAACACTTTCCGCGGGGAAGCCCGCGTGGTCGACAAGGAAGCCGCGCACGTCGAGGATGTCCTGGACACAGCCGTGAAGCTGGCTGCCTGGCCCAAGCTGGGGGTACTTGTTGATGCCAATGAGCAGAGCGCGTCGCGGTGGGCTGGTTCTCGGGGACTGGTCTTGCGCACTCACGGCCATATCCTCCTCTATCCAGGTACAGACGGCGATGGGGAGGCCAATATTATCATGGCGGATACGAGTGGTCAAACAGGGACTTGAGCTGGGGGGCGACGTGCCTCGCAGGCGATGTCAGGCTACAAGAGGAAGAAAGAAATGTGGAGCGGAGAAAGCTAAGCAGTAGAATGGCGCGATGATTTTGCGTCCATCCGCTCGCGAGATGCCAGGCGCGCCGCCCCCATCGTGCCGGGGCCGAGCTCGACAAGCTTCACGGCCACCGCGCGGCCGGACAACTCGGCTTCAAACTGAAGCTCCTCCTGGAGCGCCTGCATAATCTCCACCGACGTCATGCCATGGGTTCGTGCCGCGCAGAGGAGCACTTCGAGCTCGGCGCGGAAATTGCCGCGAAATGGAGCGGCCCCCATATCAGTTAGATTAGCGCTGCTGACCTGCGCATGACATACCGGACATTCGTGTGACATCAGTCCGCGTGTGACGCCACCGCCAAAGGTGACGGAGAACTGAGCGCCACACTGATCACATTTTAGGAAAACACAGCGACGGTCCATGGTGATTGTCCTCACAACTTCAAGCCTCGCGGACCGACAAGATCCGCGCGGCAGCCAACCTCCTCGACCTACAATTCATCGTACACGCGACCCTGACCTGACGACATACTATGCAAGGAATATGCCACGCGGTTCACTTTTTCGTGACGGCAACGTGAAAATCCGGGTTTTACAGTAGACTCTGTAGAGCGATTGTTAATTGTTTTTCTTACCCGCCCCTGCCAAAGATTCGAGATCTCGTCCGTTCGCCTCGCGACAACAAGGCCCGTATAATTCCGGCCTTAGCCGGGCCGCCCTTGACTCCGATTTGCGGCCCGAGCCAGACAATCGAGGTTTCTAGCTATGTCAACCGTGACAATGATCGAGTACGAACAGGCCAGCGCCGATGTCCGCGCCATCTACGACGATATCATGGCGACCAAACATATCGAGCGCGTGCCTGACTTCTGGAAGACGCTTGCTGTCTACCCACCGCTGCTCCGTCGAACCTGGTACGACTTGAAAGAGATCATGCAGCCGGGACGACTGGACCGGCTGACTAAAGAGATGATTGCCCTCGCGGTGAGCGCGACGAACGGCTGCGATTACTGCATCAATTCGCACACCGCCGCCGCCCAGGCGCTCGGCATGGACGACGAGATGCTGGGCGAGCTCATGTCGGTCGTGGGGATGTTCAACGAAACGAACCGGCTGGCGGAGGCGTTCCAGGTCGCGCCTGACGTTCTGCCGCTGACAGCTTAGGCGGATCTAGCTGTGGAGTGTCGTGTGGGATGCGGCGCTTGCTGCATCGCGCCGTCCATCTCTTCACCCATACCAGGCATGCCAGACGGAAAGCCGGCCGGGGTGCGTTGCGTGCAACTCACGGATGACAACCGCTGCATGCTGTTCGGGAAACCGGAACGGCCGGCGGTGTGCAGCAGCCTCCGGCCCTCAGAGGAGATGTGTGGCCGGACGGCGGACGAGGCATTCATCTACCTGACGTGGTTGGAGCAGACGACCAGGCCGTAAGGTTCAGGGGCAAGACACGGTCGCCGTCCCACATCTGCCAGGGCCTAGTTATGTCATGTCGCCTAGAGGTACGTGCGAAGCTTCCACAGCTCCGGGAAAAGCTGAACATCGAGCATCCGGCGCAGATACGATACCCCCGACGTTCCGCCCGTGCCGCGCTTGAACCCGATGATTCGCTCGACCGTCGTGACGTGGCGGAAGCGCCACTGGCGAAACGCGTCCTCCAGGTCCACCAGCTCCTCGGCCAGCTCATATAGCCCCCAGTGCTGTTCGGGCGCTTGATACACGGCCAGCCACGCTTGCTCGACCGATGTGTTGTACTGATACGGCTGCGACCAGTCATGCTCCAGCGCACCCGAATCGATGGCAAAGCCGCGCCGGGCCAGCACGCGAATGGCCTCGTCATACAGCGAGGGACGAGCCAACTCGGCTTCGAGCAGAGCCAGCACCTCCGGCTCGTGGCTGTGCGGGCGGAGCATGACGTCGTTCTTGTTGCCCAGCATGAATTCCAGCAAACGATACTGATACGACTGAAAGCCTGAAGATCGGCCCAGGCTGGGGCGGAAGGCGCTATATTCGCTCGGGGTGAGCGTCGACAACACGTCCCAGGCGTGGACAAGCTGCTCCATGATACGCGATACTCGAGCCATCATCTTGAACGCTGGCGCGAGCTCATCCGCGCGGATGCTCTCACGCGCCGCCGCCAGCTCGTGCAGGATAAGCTTCAGCCACAGCTCGCTCGTCTGGTGCTGGATAATAAACAGCATCTCGTTGTGGTCGATGGCAAGGGGATGCTGTGCGCCAAGGACCTCGTTCAGGTGCAGATAGTCGGCGTAGCTCATGTCCTCGCGAAAATCGAGGACAGCACCGTCCGAGTGTTGCACCTCGGTCATCTGATCCGTCATGGGTAACCTCCTCTAGCTTACGTTACGGCCGCGCGGCTCTTGTACTGGGGTTGATCCCAGGCCCGCGTCGACAGCACATCGAGCAGCACGTCGACGGCATCCCAGGCATCCACGTAGCGCAGGTAGAGAGGCGCAAAGCCGAAGCGCAGGATATTGGGGGCGCGAAAATCGCCGATGACGCCGCGGGCGATGAGGGCCTGCATGATAGCGTAGCCCTCGGGGTGGCGCAGAGAGACCTGGCTTCCACGCCGAATGTGCTCGCGCGGGGTGATGATCTCAAGATCATAATCGCCCAGCCGTTGCTCGACCAGGGCGATGAACGCGTCGGTTAGGCCTAGCGACTTGGCGCGAATAGCCTCGATATCGGCGGCCAGGATACCGTCGACGCCGCACTCGAGCGCCGCCAGGCTGATGACCGGCTGGGTGCCGACAAGGTAGCGCCCAATGCCCTCGGCCGGCTGGTAGAAGGGATCAAAGGCAAAGGGCGACGCGTGGCCTAGCCACCCGGACAAGGGCTGGCTGAAGTTCGGCTGGTGGCGCTGAGCCACAAAGATATAGGCCGGCGCGCCCGGCCCGCCGTTGAGATACTTGTAGCCACAGCCCACGGCGAAGTCGGCATCGGCGGCATTCAGCGCGACCGGCAGGGCGCCGGCCGAGTGCGCCAGGTCCCACAGCGTAAGCGCGCCGCGGCGATGGGCCGCTGCCGTCAGCGCTGCCATGTCATGCACTCGCCCGCTTCGGTAGTTGATGTGAGTCAGCATGAGCACGGCGGTGTCATCGTCGATGGCGTCGAGAAGCTCGTCGGCCTGCACCAGGCGAAGCTGATGGCCGGCGTCGAGGAACGCAGTCAACCCCTGGGCAATATAGAGGTCGGTTGGGAAGTTGTCACGCTCTGAGACAATGACCCGCCGCTCAGGATTGAGCTTGACCGCCGCTGCGAGTGCCTTGAAAAGGTTGACGGACGTCGAGTCGGCGACGACGACCTCGCCGGGCGCGGCGCCGATGAGACGCGCAATCTTGTCGCCGATCCGCCCGGGCAAGTCGATCCAGCCCGCCGCATTCCAGCTACGGATAAGCCCCTCGCCCCACTCGCGCCGTACCACCTCGGCGACGCGTTCGGGAGTCGTCAGGGGCAGAGCGCCGAGGGAGTTGCCGTCCAGGTAGATCACACCATCGGGCAGATAGAAAGTTTCGCGGACAGAGGCCAGGGGATCAGCGGCATCCAGCGCGGCGAGCTGCTCGCGCGAGAGGGTCTGGTGCGCCGGCCGCTGATCGAGCGTATTTGATGTCATGGGTCACCATCCTTGGTGATTCGGTCTTGTTTCGAAAGTTTAATCGTCAAGCAGATGGACCTATAATTTCACTATGACAGACACTACACCCACCCGCCCCGACCCCATCGAACACCGTATCCAGGCCAACGGCATCCACTTCTGCGTTTTCGAGTGGCCCGGCGACGACGGGCAGCCGCCGGTCCTCCTGCTGCACGCGACGGGCTTCCACGCGCGCTGCTGGGATGAGGTGATCCGAAGGCTGCCGGGCCGCCACTGCTATGCCCTCGACACGCGAGGCCACGGCCGCAGCGACAAGATCATGCCCGCGAATCCGTGGCCCCAGGCCGGCGCGGACGCCGTCGCCATCGCCCAAGCGCTCAACCTCTCGGGCGCCGTCGCCGTCGGCCACTCCATGGGCGGCCACGCCCTGACACGCGCCGCCGCGGCCTACCCGGAGGCGTTCGGCGCTCTCGTCCTCATCGACCCGGTTATTCTGCCACGCCAGTATTATGAGAAGGACGTCGCGGAGCCAGAGAAGCACTTCACGCACCGCCGCCGCGCCCACTTTGCGTCAGCCGAGCAGATGTACGAGCGATTCCAGGACCGGCCGCCGTTCGACACGTGGGACGACAAGGTTCTGCGCGACTACTGCGCCTACGGTCTGCTGCCGGCGGCGGACGGTCACGGCTTCGTCCTGGCGTGCCCGCCCGCCGTTGAAGCGTGCATCTATACCACTGCCGAGCTCAAGGCGAACGCAGACGTTTACGACGCCATCGCCCGGGTGCAGATTCCGGTGCGTGTGATGCGCTGCTCGCGACGCCCTACGTCTTTCGACGACTTCGCCGCGTCGCCGACCGCCCCCGACCTGGCGTCGCACTTCGCGCGCGGCGAGGACATGGTGCTCCACGGGCACACGCACTTCATTCCCATGGAGTCGCCTAAACGAGTAGCAAAGGCCACCGCCACGATACCGCTCACCTAGGCGGGGCCACCACCCAGCAGGATGGATCGGCGCTGCTCTAGCCACGACGGATCGCGCGGGAACTCCGCGTAGCTCTGGATATCGGCCAGGAGCGCGTCGTCCGGGTCGATGTCCGCCGCCTGGAGCAGGGCGTAATCCTGGAGACTCTCGGCGAACACCTCCCAGCGCAAGGAGTCGACCGGGCCCGCCGGCCCGGGGTAGACCTGGAATGGGTCGCCCGGCGGCCACGCGGGCCAGGCGTGGGCATCGGTGACCTTGTATGGGTCAATGAGGTCGCGCGTCTGCCGTCGATACCAGTAGTTGTAGCCCCAGTGCAGAAAGCCCTGAGCGCGCAGCTTGTAGAGCAGCCAGCCCGACATTCGAATCTTGACGAGGGGCGTATCCAGGAGGCGGTTCAGGTAGCGTCCGCGCGGCTGCGTACAGAAGTACGCCCAGGCCGGTATACCCTCGGCAACGAAGTCCGGCGCCGTCGTGATGAGGGGCACCGGGATGTCTGTCACGCCCTCTCGCGCGAACTCTATCTCGCTCAAGGCATCCATGACGCGCATCCAGGGCGCTAGCTCACGCAGCAGATCGCGCGCTGCCCGGTAAGTGACCAGATCGCTCTCGCCGTGCGGCTCATCCGACAGGTGGAAGAAGCTCCGCTCCAGCAGTGACTCCTCCGCCAGAAGACGTTCAAGCTCGCGCAGATACTGCCCCAGGAAGCCGCGATATGTCTCCGATGTCGCCTCGGTCTCCGGTGGCCACAGCAGCCGCTCGCCCTCGCCGTGACCCTCGTAGATGCGGAGCGCGTTGCGCGCCCCCCACTGCGTGAACAGGTGCACCCACTCAAAGTTCGAGACGCCGCGTGCCCGCCCTAATTCCACCCATCGCCTCACCAGAGACCAGTCGAGCCGGTAGCCGCCGTCGGCGCTCCGCTCCACGCCTAGCAATTGTGTCGGCCGCTTGACGCCGTCGAGGGGCGGGGTGAACACGGGCACGTAGAGCGTGTCCTGGCCGTGGGTGACTATGTCGTCCACGTAGGGCTCGAAAATACGCCAGAATCTGTCGTCCGTCAGCTCGATGCCATAGTGGTCGCACAAGGCGTCGGCATACAGCCAGTTCGTGACAGGTAAATTCCGTCGCGGCAGGACGACGGCGCTCACAGTGAGGGTCAGGGCGAGCGTCACCGGCCCAGACACATCGCCGACGAGCGTGACCAGGACGCGATAGCTACCGGGCGGCAGGTTTGCGCTGACGCCAAGCGTAATCCAGAACGCGTTGGTTTCGAACGGTCCGGCGTACACCGATGTCTCGGGCAGCAGCGGGTCCGGCGCGTAGCCGGGCAGATAGCCGACACCGTCGAGATCGCTAAGCGGGGTCTGGGTAGATAGGTGCGTCACCGGGACGTAGCCAACGCGGCGGATCGTGGCCGACAGCCCGTCCGCGGCCTCGACGCGCGCCTCGACGCACTCCTCGCGCGCGTTCGTGCGAAAGACCGCTTGAAAAGAGACCCTCTCGCCGCGCGCGGCCTCCAGCGCTTGGAGCGTCGGTTCAGCGGGAGAAGATGGGTAGAAGCGCCGCAAGGACGACGCCAGCCAGGCTTGCATGGGGACCTCCATCAGCAGGGTGTTCCAGGAGCTTACGAGCCTTCCAGGTCGGTGTCAAGCCTGCTGCGATTGACATTCGCCATCTGCGCCCATATACTGCGCCTAGTTCCACGACACGTGATTGACTCATGGAGAGAGCTTACATCGAGCTCTGGCGCCTCGACGCATGACCGACGATCGACTCACGAGCATTACCACAATTCTGGTCGAGCCGCAGAGCGTCGACAACGTCGGCGCGACGGTACGAGCGATGCGCAACATGGGCCTCGGCCGGCTGCGGCTCGTCCGGCCTGCCGCCTTTGACTGGAGCCGTCTGCTCGTTATCGCCCACCGCTGTGAGGAGCTTGTCGCAGGTATCGGCGTCTATGACACTCTGGACGATGCCCTCGCCGATGTCGTCTATGCCGTCGGCACGACGTCCCGACCACGCGGCGTCCTCCGCCCAACATTGGACCCGCGTGCGGCGAGTTCTCTTGCCATTGAACGCGCGGCGCTGGGCACGGTCGCATTCCTGTTCGGACGCGAGGACTTTGGCCTGCCCAACAGCGCCCTCGACCGCTGCCACGCTCTGCTCACCATTCCCACCGCGCCCGACTACCCCTCGCTCAATCTCGCCCAGGCTGTGCTCCTGGTAGCGTACGAGCTGCGGCTGGCGTCTGAGGCCGCATCGCCCGCAGCAACGGCCGGTCAGCGGCCGATCCCAGCGTCGGGCAGTGAAACAGAAGCCATGTTTGCCGCCCTCATCCAGGCTATGCAGTCCACCGACTTCCTCATTCCGTCCCGCGCCGACGCCACCATCCGCGCGCTGCGCGCCCTACTCCTCCGCGCTGAGCCGAGCGCCGAGGAAGCCGCCCTCATCACCGCCATGGCGCGTGCTTTCGCGCGCTCGACGTCGAAAGGCGAGTAGGCACGCGCGCATGGACGATGGCGAACGGGCGACGCTTCTGGCCTCAATCGCGGCAACTATTGCCGACTATCGGCACGGCGAGATTCCGACGCCGACGCCGGATCATGTCGAGCGCTGGCTGTGCCAGTTCCACCCGGCCCATCAACCGGTCTTGCTGTCGGAGATGGACCGGCTTCTGAAGCTGTACTACGTTTCCGAGGCTACGGCGCAAGATTTCGTGCGGCGGTTGCTAACCAGTAAGGAGCTGTTTGGCCGCGACCCGCGCAAGACATTGCGGCGCACACAATTCCTGGCGACGCAGCGCAAGGGCGGCAGCCAGCACGATCTCCTCAAGATCGTAGACCAGACTATGCGTCAGGAGCACGGGCTTGGCCTGAGCGAATGCGCCGACACGCCGACGCAGTACATTTACTTCGACGATTGCCTGTTCAGCGGCGGCACGGCTCTTGAGGACCTCACCGAGGCGCTGCCGACCCTCAGGCCCCGCAGCACGTTGCGACTCGTCTTCTTCGCCGTCTACTGGGACGGCGTCGGCTATCTGCAACGCGCGTTGCTCCCACTGACGAAGAAGCGCGGTATCCGCGTCACGTTCTGGCGCGCCCACGAGTTCTGCAACCTGCCCCGGTTCCGGCAGCGCTACGACTGTCTGTGGCCGCGAACCCACTTCGGCGATCCGGCGGTGCAGGCGTTGGCAGACAGCATCGAGGCCGAGGGGCGCCCCGATGCCCGAACGTTCCGCCCGCGGGAGAGCATCGAACAGGAAGCGCTGTTCTCGTCACCCGCCGCGCGAGAAGTCGTGGAACGGGCGTTCCTGACGGCGGGCGCCCGCATCATCGCCTCCTGCTACGAGCCGACGCCCGTGATGCGCCCGCTGGGCTACGAGGGCCGCCCGTCGCTGGGCTACGGCGCTATCTTCGCGACCTATCGCAACTGTCCGAATAACTGCCCTCTGGCGCTGTGGTGGGGCATCCCTGGCCAGTGGTATCCCTTGCTTCCCCGCAAGACGCGGGAAGAAAGCGCCTTCGAGCAGGCTCAATAGAAGGGAATGTGAGCGACCTTACCACGCTGAAGGTGTACCGCCGCAGCGAATGCGTTGTCTTTCACAAGACGCGCGCCGCATTCGGCGGCCTGTCCAACATGGCCGCGGGGTTCCCGCTGCGCGTCAACAGCGTGACAATCGCCACCTCCGAGGCGCTCTACCAGGCGTGCCGCTTTCCCGACCGGCCCGACATCCAGGAGATCGTCCTGACGGAACGCAGCCCAATCGCGGCCAAGATGAAGGCGCGACACTTCGCGCCGGCGTGCCGCGAGGATTGGGAGGTCGTGCGGGTGCCGATCATGACGTGGTGCCTCAGGGTGAAGCTGGCGCAGCACTGGATGGCTTTCGGCAACCTGCTGCTGCTCACGCACCGGCTGCCGATTGTGGAGGAGTCGCACAACGATCCGTTCTGGGGCGCGGTGCCAGCCGACGCTGACACCCTGCGCGGCGCGAATGTCCTCGGCCAGCTCCTGGCCGCGCTGCGCGATCGCCTCTACTGCGAGGACGCGATGGCGCTCCTGCACGCCCCTGCGCCCGGCATTGACAATTTCATGATGCTCGGGGAACGGATTCAGAGTATTTAGCGAAACGGTAGCCTGTGACACTGGAGGGAAATGTGAGCAAGGGGCGGATGGAAGCGTTCAGCGACGGAGTCATAGCTATCATCATCACAATCATGGTGCTCGAGTTGCGACCGCCGACAAGCCCGGACTGGTCCGCGCTTCAGCCCCTCATCCCGACGTTCGTGAGCTACATCCTGAGCTTCGTCCTTGTCGGCATCTACTGGAACAACCATCACCATCTGCTCCAGGCAGCCGAGCGAGTCGACGGCCGCGTCCTGTGGGCCAACCTGCACCTGCTGTTCTGGCTGTCGCTCTTCCCGTTCGTGACCGCCTGGATGGGCGACACCGAGTTTGCGTCCGGCCCCGTCGCCCTCTATGGGGTCGTGTTCGCGATGGCCGGCATTGCCTACACGCTTCTGTCGCACGAGCTTGTCCGCCTGCACGGGCGCGACTCAGTCCTGTCACAAGCCGTCGCCGAGGGGACCAAAGAGAAGGTTTCTACGGTCCTGAACTTCTCCGCAATTGTGCTGGCATTCTTCTATCCAAAGCTGGCATTTGGCCTGTACGTGGCAGTAGGCGTGGTGTGGTTTATCCCAGACAGCCGCATCGAGCGCGTGCTGCGCCGCTCGGACTGAATAGCACTTCAGAGGTGGCCGCGCAGACGACCGTACATCGTCGCGCCAATCTCGTAGGCAGCGATGCTCGCGCGGCTGGAAAACCACGGCTTGCGGGCGGCGTGACCAGTCGCGCGCGAGGTCGCACCGAACACGACACATGGGATACGCTGGCGCCTGGCGGTGAGAGCGCAGCGCGGAACGTGAAGGTCGTAACAGACGATGGTGAGGCAGTCGGCGCCGTTCGCCCGGGCCAATTCCCAGCTATACGCTAGATTCTCCCACGTGTTGCTCGACCGGTCTTCCTCCAGGATGTGCGCGGCGTCGACTCCCCGCGCCTCAGCATAGGCAGCCATCACGCGCGCATTCGTCACCCCAAGGCGCTGATTGTCGCCAGTCGAGGGGATGAGCCAGGCGTCCGGCCGCTGTTTCCAGAGCGCCACGGCGTAATCCATGACGGCCCGCGTCGGTGGCGTCAGCGTGGTCGCGTCTTGCAGGGCGTACGAGATAGCGACAATCGCCTCGGCCGGGTGGTACGTCATGGCTCGTAGCCGAGGAGAAAGTCGAGCTGTCTACTCTGGAGGCGGCGGCCGAGCGTCTTCATCATAAGATCGCGCAGGTTGGTCGCGCCCGGAATGCTCCACTGCGCCACGTTCCCTACCTGGTGCGAGACACGGACGATGAAGTTGGCGCGCTGCAAGCGGCGCAACTCGTACGAGCGCAGCCCTGACTCGATATCGTCCATGGCGTGCAGGCGCTGCGGCAGCAGGACGGCGTCCTCGATGGCCTGACACGCGCCCTGTCCCAGGTTCGGCGTCATGGGATGCGCGGCGTCGCCGAGCAGAGTCACCCTACGGTTCGTCCACTCCCGGATCGTCTTGCGGTCCACGATATCATTGCGCAGGATGGCAGCCTCGTCGGTCGCCTCGATGAGCGCCTCGACGGGGGTGAGCCAGCCGCGAAACAACGTCAGCAACTCGGCCTTGCGTCCGCCAGGCGCGTCCTTCCCGTTCGCGGCGGTGTTCTTGGTCGCGAACCAGTAGACGCGGCCACGGCCAATCGGGACCACGCCGAAGCGCCGCCCTCGCCCCCACGCCTCGAACCCGGCGCCGGGCGGAACGACCGATTCATCCATTTGCGCCACACCACGCCAGGCAGTGTAGCCAGAGTAGCGGATCTTCTCCTGGCCGAACAGCTGCCGCCGAATCACCGAGTGGATGCCGTCGGCGCCGACGAGGAAGTCGCCACGCGCCTCGCGTCCGTCGGCGAATTGCGCCGTAACCCCGGTTTCATCCTGCCGGAAGCGAGTACACTCGGCGCCCAGATGGACCCGATCCTCGCCGAGGGCCTTCAGCAGAACACTCTGCAGGTCCGCCCGGTGGATCGCCATGTTGGCAGCGCCATAGCGCGCCTCGAGGTCGGAGGCGGCGATTTGAGTCAGGACATCGCCGCGCCAGGTGCGGATCGAGCCGCCTAGCCCCGGCTGCCCGGCCGCCTGCACAGCCTCGGCCACGCCGAGCCGACGCAGCGCCTTAATAGCGTTGGCCCACAGCGTAAGCCCGGCGCCGACCTCCCGCATCTCGGGCGCGCGCTCGTACACCTGGGCATCGATGCCGCCGCGCCGCAGGGCAATCGCCGTCGTCAACCCGCCGATACCGCTGCCTATGATAATGGCCGTCTTCGCACCACTTGGCATGTGGACTCTCCAGACAAAACAAAAGGGCCGCGCCATCCGACGCGACCCACAGGCGGAGAGGGAGGGATTTGAACCCCCGGTGACCTTTCAGCCACGCTCGATTTCGAGTCGAGTCCGTTCAACCGAGCTCCGGCACCTCTCCAGGCTTCCAATGTGACGCGCGAGGCCGCGCCCGCCTTACCCTGCTGTCTGTGTTCTTTTCCAATTCCTGAGTCGGCGAACCTTTGCTACCCATTTGGCAGTTCCACCGGTGGCCGCACCTCGGCGGCGGCAGTAATCTGCGCGAAGCGCGGGCGCATTTCGGCTACGGAATCGCCGCCCAGTTTCTCCATCAGCCCCTCCGCCAGCACCCAGGCCACGACGGCTTCCCCAATGGGTGAGCCGCGCGTCACCGCCGTGAAGTCCGAGCGCTCGTAGTTCGTCTCCGTTTGCTCGCCGGTCGCCAGGTCCACCGAGCGCATCGGGTTGAGGGTCGTGGCGATGGGCTTTAGCGCGGCACGGACCACGATAGGCTGGCCGGTTGTGATGCCCCCCTCGGTGCCACCGGCTCGGTTCGTCGGGCGCATCACGCGGCCATCGTCCACGACGATCTCGTCGTGAACCTCGGTGCCATAGCGGGCGGCATTGTCGAAGGCCGGGCCGATTTCGACGCCCTTGACCGCCGGCACGCTCATCATGGCCTGAGCCAGACGGCCATCCAGCTTGCGGTCCCAGTGGACGTGAGAGCCTAGCCCAGTCGGCACACCCAGCGCAACTACTTCGAATACGCCGCCGACCGTGTCCCGCCGCTTGATGGTGTCGCGGATGTACTCGCGCATCGCGTCAACCTGTTCGAGATCGGGACAGCGAATGTCGTTCGACTCCGCCAGGGCGAAGATCTCGGGGTAGGGCAATTCGGGCAGCCGAGCGCGCAGCGGGCCAACCTGCGTCACGTAGCTTCCTATCTGAATGCCGAACTCGCCGAGGAGCTGCCGCGCCACGCCGCCAATGGCGACGCGCATCGCCGTCTCTCGCGCGGACGCCCGCTCCAGCACGAGGCGCATGTCGTAGAGGTGGCCGTACTTGATACCACCCGCCAGGTCAGCGTGGCCGGGCCGGGGCACGCTGAACAGGGGCGGGGTCTTGTGCTGCCAGTTGGCCCAGTCGCGGTTCTCGATGCGCAGCGCGATCGGCCCGCCGGTCGTCAGGCCCTTCCCCGGTCCGTTCCACCCAATGCCCGCCAGAACTTCGATCTCGTCCTTCTCGATCTTCATGCGCCCGCCAGCGCCGAAGCCGATCTGGCGGCGGGTCAGGTCCGCGTTGATTCGGGCAGCGTCCAGGGCAAGACCGGCCGGCATCCCCTCGATGATTCCGATGAGACACGGGCCGTGGGACTCACCGGCGGTCAAGAAGCGCAGCATGGATATCTCCTCTCAGTCGGCGACCCAGCTATCGTAGACGATCCTGGATATGCGGCCTATGCCCAACCAGCCTGGATTGTCGACCGAGTAGCGTCGGTCGGTCAGGCTATCACAGAGGACGGCGATGGTGATGGGCGAGCGGTCAGGGGGGTAGACGATGCCGACGTCGCCGCGAACGTCATTGACCATGCCATCCTTGTGGGCGACGACAACGCCGTCCGGGAGATAGCGCGGGATCGCGTCGGAGTATTGCTGCCGCCGCAGGATGTCGAGGGCCAGATCGCGCAGGTCAGTATTGAGAATGGCGCCGCTCACCAGCATGTCCAGCAGCCGCATCATCTCCGCCGGCGTCGTCTCGCCAATGCCGCGTGGCTCGCCTGGCAGCGGCGCGGGAAAGCGAATCGGCCGCAGAGAACGCGTCACGGTGAGGCCGAGGCTCGCCAGATATTGGTTGACCTCGGGAATGCCGAGAAGGCGCAGCATCAAGTTCGTGGCACTATTATCGCTGATAACAATCATCGCCGTCAGGTAGTCCTTGACGGTGAGCTGGACGCCAGCATCGAACTCTTTCAGCAAGCCGGAGCCGCCAACGATGTCTTCGGGCCGCAGCTCGACGCGCTCCGTGAGCGCCAGATCGCCCTGCTGCACCCTATCGAGAGCAGCGAGCAAAATGGGAAACTTGATGACGCTAGCCGTGATGAATGGACGGTCAGCGTTGTGCATGACGGTTTCACCCGTCGCCCAGTCGTGAGCCGCGACCCCGAATGTTGCATCAATATCGGCGACGGCAGCGGCGATCGCGTCGTTCATGATTCCTCCGGAAGAAGACGCGGTCAGGCCGCGCCAGCCGTTCAATGCTACTTGGAGCCAGAAATCAGTCAAGGATAGCCGAATCCCCCATATTTCCTATGTCAAGCTGGTTGACAAAGCCGCACAAGCTTGGTATAATGTAGCAGGAGCGAGCAACAAATACCATTCCGGGCAAGAGGGGTGGGTGTGGACGAAGTCTATCTAACGACCGAAGACATCGCCGAACAGCTGCAAATCAGCGTCTACACCGTTCGCCGTTACATTCGTTCTGGTAAATTGCGGGCGGTTAAGCTCGAAGGCTCGTACCGCATACGACGTTCTGAATTCGAGCGTTTCTTGAGGGCCCGGGAGATTGGGGAGATCCCGGAGGATTAATCACCTCCCCATTTTATCCGCTTCGTTCATCCTGTACAGTAAGGAGGGAGATGATGCGACGTCTCTGGCTGAAGCTTCTCGTATTAGCTGCACTTATCCTTGTCGTCGGTCTCGTGGGTGTGAGCGCAACAGCGACGGCTGAATCTGCGCTGCGGCCGGGGTATAGTGGCTCCATTGTGCACGTCGTGCGCTGGGGCGACACCTTGTCGGGGATCGCGGATCGGTATGGCACCTCGCCGATCCTGATCATTAACGCCAACGGGATCCGCAACCCGAACCACCTGGTGGTCGGCGCGCGCCTCGTCATTCCGGTCAAGGGGTACGTGGCGCCCGCCTGGACGGCGCCGAAGCCAGCCCCGCTGCCGGCGCCCGGTCCCGCGCCCGCGCCGGGTAGCTGTATCCCCTACACGATCCAGCCCGGCGATAGCGTTTCGAGCATCGCGGCCAGGTTCGGGGTCAGCGACGTGTCCCTGATCCAGGTCAACAACATTATCAATCCGAACTACATCCACGCTGGCGTCACCATCCGCGTCTGCGACGTGGCCTACACGCCGCCCGCGCAGGTTGTCTGGCAGCCCGCGCCGCAGGTTGTGGTTCAGCCGGTCGCCGTTGTCGCGCCACCGCCGCCTGGCCCAGGCCCCGTCTGCACGACACACTACATCGTCGGCGACGGCGACACCCTCGACGGGATCGCCACACGCTACGGCACCGACCGCCAGCGCCTGCGCTGGATGAACGACCTACCGAATGACGCCGTCTGGGTGGGCATGTCGATGAGTGTCCCGTGCGGTGGCCCGCCGCCCGGCCCGCCGCCCGAGCACGTCGCTCCGCCGCCACCGCCGCCCGGGCCGTGCTGCGACGGCCACCCCGGGTACATCAAGCCCTTCGAGCACCTCTCGCCCGCGGTCTGCAACCCGTCGGTTGCCATCACCTACCCACGCGAGAACCAGACGGTGCATGGGATCATCAACATCGTCGGCACGGCCAACATCGATAAGTTCCAGTTCTACAAGCTCGAGTACGGAGCCGGGCAAGTGCCGTATAACTTCGTCAGTATAGGCACGACCCACCCGGATCCGTTGACGGGCACACAGCTTGGCACATGGGACACCTCCTCGGTGCCGGGCGGGCAGTACACGCTGCGCCTGACTGCCGTGGACACGGCAGGCCAGTTCCCGCAGCCGTGTGATGTGAATATCGTGGTCGATAACTAATCGTCCACGCAGCCTCAACAGTTCATGGCGGCTATTGCTCACCCGCAAGGCTTCGAGCAATGGCCGCCGTGGCGGGCTGAATCGGGAGAATAACCGGAGATGCGTGCTTTTCGCTGGCTCATCGTTGTCATTGCGGTCCTCGCTCTGGCCCCCGCCGCCCTCGCGGACGGTCCGGTCGTGTATGTCGTGCAATCCGGCGATACCTTGTCGGGCCTGGCGCAGCGCTTTCAAACCACTTCCGATGCCATCGCGCGTCTGAACAACATCGATGACCCCAGCCAACTCCAGGTTGGTCAGAAAATCACGATTTCCAGTATTGGCCCATCTGAAACCGGCGCAGCGGACAAAACCGACACGCCGAAACTCGGCCCGCGGCGCGACACATCCCCCCAGCGCGTCCACGTGGTAGCGCCCGGTGAGACACTCTCGGGCATCGCCACGGCCAACAACACCACCATCGACGAGCTGACCGCGTTGAACAGTCTCACCTCGCGAGATGTTCTCTCCGTCGGGCAGCAACTCCTCCTGCCGGATGCCCCCTCCGAGGCGAAGCCTGCGTTGCCCGTTGGGCGCCTCGTGAAATACACCGTTCAGCCGGACGATACGCTCGTCAGTATCGGCTTTCGCTACGGGATAGACCCACGCCTCATCGCGGCGGTCAACTCGGACCAGGGCGCGTTCTGGCCCTGGACTGGCGGGGACATTTCAATACCCGCCAATTGGCGCGTTCCCGATGCGCCGGCGCCGGCGCTGAGCAAGCGGATTCTTGTCAGCATCAAAGAACAGCACGTCTGGGCCTGGGAAGGCGATCACCTCGTGTTCAGCTTCGTCGCCAGCACGGGCATCGCGACGCATCCGACTCGGCCAGGGACATACGCTATCAAGACCAAGCTACCGATGGCGCGCTCGACTGGCCTGAATCTTGATATGCCCTCGTGGCTCGGCATCTACGACGCCGGCACGACGGAGAACGGGTTCCACGGCCTGCCGGTCAATCTCGCCAACGGCAACAAGTTGTGGGGCGGCTTCATTGGGTCTCCCATCTCATATGGCTGCGTCGTCATGCGCGATGCCGACGCGGCGGCGCTGTACGACTGGGCGGACATCGGCACGCCGGTGGAAATCAAGAGCTAGCGCTGCTGCCCACTGGAACCTTCCCACCGCCCCGGACGTCCAGTCTGTGGGCGGTTTCATTATGGAGGGGTGAGTATGCTCAAGCGAGGCATGTTGATAGTCGTTGGGCTTGGCATGATGGTTGTCATCGCCGGTTGCGGCGGAGCGCCTTCGGCCGGTCCCGCGACGGCTCCCACGGCGACACGCGGCGCAGCGTCGCCAACACTGCCGGCGGCCTCCGGCGCGCCGCAAGCCGCGACACCACCGCAGCCCGAATCCGCCAAGCCCCCCGCCACCGGGTCCGCGACGGCCGTCGCCAATGCGCAGGCGGACCTGGCGCGCCGCCTTGGCATCGCACCAGCTTCGATAGCTGTGGCCCAGGCAGAGAGCGTCACGTGGCCCGATGCCTCGCTCGGCTGCCCGCAGCCGGGTGTCATGTATATGCAGATCGTGACGCCGGGCTACCGCGTGGTACTGTCGGCGGGCGGTCGGGAGTATGATTATCGAGCGACGTCAGACGGCCAGGTGAGGCTGTGCGAGCGGCCAGCGGGGACTCCACCCGCCGCACCATCACCGACCGCCGCAGCGCGAGGAGAGATTGCCGTGCCAACGACAAGCGCACCACAGGGCGGGCCGGCGGCCAGTGGGCCGTGGGCGAAGCAAATTGACGCCGCCACAGCAGACCTTTTGAAGCATGAGCCGACTCTCAAGGCGAGCGACATCCACGTCCAGACCGCCGAGGCGGTCACGTGGAACGATGGTAGCCTGGGCTGCGCGCAGCCGGGCATGATGTATACGATGGCGCTTGTGCCGGGATATCGCGTGGTGCTGGAGGCGAACGGCAAGACGTACAGCTACCACGGAGCCCAGGGCCAGCCGCCGAAGCTGTGCGAGAACCCGCGCCTGCCCGGCGGCACGACGACGGCGCCGGTGCAATAGAAGTAGGGGCGGGTTTGAAACCCGCCCCTACGCTTTGCGTCCTACGGCTGCTCGATGATGGATTGTTGATACTCCACGTGAAGCACAGGCGTGTGACCACCCGCGCCTCCGTCCCAGCCGAAGACCTGCCGCCCCTGCCCACTCAAGACCTGCCCGTCCAGGCGGAACGAGAACGGCTGCCCGTTGCGCTGCTCGATGAGCCTGAGCTGGTCGGCGCTGAAGGCGAAGGTGTTCACACGGCCAACGCCCAGGTCGGCCGTCAACAGTGTCGGCGGGATCGTCGCGTCCACAGGCGCCGCAGCCGCCGTGTCGACGGTGAGGCTGGTGAAGTCGGCGTTCACTGACGGGCTAAGCAGCCTGAGGTACCATTGCCCAGTGCCCGGCCAAAGGCCGCGCGCGTCCTGCCCAGTCACGTCTACCCAGGCGCGCGTTACCTTTGCGTTCGGCGGCAGTGTCAGAGTCGGGGTTTGGAATAGCCCGTAGTAGGTCAGGCGCAGGTTCTCATCGACACCCGACCATATGACGCCCTCGCCAAAGAACGACTTGCGGCCGTTGAGGCGGCTGGCGTAGCCTGCCATGGACGACGCGGTCGTCAGCGTGACCGTCTGCGGTGGGGGCAGCGAAGCCGTTACGCTCGCGGAGGACTGGCTTGTTCCATCGCGGCCGTCGCGGGCCAGAGTTGCCGTCGTCGTGAACGTACCGACAGCCATAGGGCGGGCGCGATAGCTCACCGTCTGCGACAGGAAGCGATTCGCCAGGTCCGGGTAGTCGAGGGTCAGCGTCTGGCCTTGAACGGGCGCGTTGGCGCTTGGAGTACCGTTGAAGTACCAGCTATTGCCCTCGGTGCCGTCGGCGTTCTCGGCGCCAATCGACGACGGGCTTGGGTTGCCATCCATGTTGTCATAGATGAAATACGTCTCACCGGTCTCCAGTACCATGACAACTTCGAAGGTGTAGAACTTGTCGGGTATGCTGTAGCGCTGGGCATCCTTCCACTGGACGATCAGGGCGCGATTCGACCCAAACGGACCCGCTGTCACAGTCTCAGCGTACCACTCGCCGTGGCCCGCAGCGCCGGCGCTCAGGTCCAGGTCGGCGAAGAACGGCGCGATCATCGGATGTGGCTTCCGCGTCGCATCCGGCAGGCGGAAGGGGCGGAACTGAATATCGGAGTCGCTCTGCACGCCGCCGGGAACAACGTAACCGTTCGTTACGAGACCCATCGTGGTGTAGCTCTGACCGAGATAGTGGAACGCGGGCATCCCTGTCGGCAGGTCCACGTTGACGCCAACATCGTCGCCCGTGTCGCCTTGTGGCAGCGGCGTCGTGCCGAGCTCCGTCGGCAGGTCGATGAAGCGGAGCGAGGGGCCGCCACTCGTACTGCTACGGAACTCGACCGCCTCGCGTCGCTGCGGAACCGTGAAGCTCGACTGAATGGTGCGCGAGGTAGCGTCGTACGTGACACCGTTGAGCGAGTCTGGCACGACGCGCATGTTGTCCGGCAGCGGAGCTGTGGCAGTGTACGCGCCGGGCGTGTTCTCGAAGTTGGTGACCGTGAGCGTGTAGGTCACGGGGCGGCCCGCTTCGACGGCCGTGGGCGCGGCGGTGAAGCTCATCTCGGTGTCAGGCAGGCGCGTGACCTCGACGGGGATCGCAGCGCCCTGACCATTCAAACCTGGCACCTGGAGCATCCCCAGATACGTCTTGCCGCGCTGGTCCAAGCCTGAGTAGCGCAGGGTCACTGTCGCCTCTTGCCCCGCCTGCACCCCGCTATTCGGCGGTGTTGCCTGGAGCGTCCCGTTGCCCTTGACGTTCCAGATGCTCAGATCGAAGTCTCCGTCGCCCCTGTAAGCGTGGATACCGACGGCGTAGAGGCCGGGGCGTGGATTGGTCACCGTGACCTGGTCGTCCACGGTGAAGCCCCGGCTCTTGCCGATCAGCTCGGTGTCATAGTCGAAATGGCCATCGCCGTTGGCATCGTAGAACACGAAGACATCGACATCCTGGAGCGTGTCGGAGCCGTTGCTTGTCGCCGCGCGGAAAAGCCCGGTGTCAACGCCGAGTGTATACGTGAACACCCGCCACCCGTGCGCTTCGTCGAGCGGGTTCGTTGTTGGGTCGCGATCTGAGTCTTGCGTGATGCTCACGCGCTGAACTGTCGGAAGCGTCAGGCCATAGGTCTGCAGGGTCAGCTGGCCGACGTCGACGTTAGGCGTGAACTTGACAGGATAGGTTCCGTTGTCCGCGCGTGTATCGAAGCTCACCTGATCCGGAACGTCAGCGCCCACGGCTTCGACCCAGGTGATGATGTGGGCGTGGTGCGAGCCGCTCGTCTCGGCGAAGTCGATCTGACCAGCGGTGTAGTCGGTGAGCGGAGCGCCCACCAGGTTGATGCCGACCGTCAGGCTGATGGATGCGCCGGGCGCCAGAGTGAATGTGCTCGGCGTGACAGTCAAGCTTGCGCCGGCCGTCGGCGGGGTCGAGCTGGTGGTGTAGGTACCGGGCGTGGCAGCGACGTTAGTGGCCGTAATGACCGCAGTCGCCCGGCCAATGATCCCCGGAACGCCCAGGCTCGGCTTGTCGAAGACCAGGCCGGGGTCGATCGCCTTACCGGCGTCGAGCCGGCCCGCGCCGCGGTCGAACACACTGGCGGGCGTGCCATCGGAGAGTGTCACACCCTGGGTCACAGCCGTGGTCATCAGCGCCGACTTGACCTGCGCCGGCGTGAAGTTCGGGTAGCGTTGGCGCACAAGGGCCGCCGCGCCCGCCACGTGAGGCGCCGACATGCTCGTGCCCGACTCAAACGCGAAGGGCGCCGGCGACACAGGATTCTGGGGGGAGAATGCGGACAGAATGTTCACACCGGGCGCCGCCAAGTCCGGTTTGATGATCTCAGGCCGATAGTTGGGGCCGCGCGAGCTGAAATCGGCCATGACATCCGCTGTCGCCGGGGACGCCGCGGCGGCGCTGAGCGTCGCAAGGGCGTCCGGGTGAGCGGCGACGAAAGCCTTGAGCTGCAGGCCCTGGTCATGCTGTATCTGGACCGTGGGGACGCTGTGCAGGTCTAGCTCGGTGTCTGCCTGGCCCTCCGCGTTGTACAGCACCATGCCGATTGCGCCGCCGGCCCTGACGTTGGCAGACTTGTCAACCCGCGCCACGACGCCACGCTGCACAAGGACGATCTTGCCGGTGAAAGTACCGGGCGGATATGGGTTCAGCGCCTTGCCCGAGGTGTCCCCCTGGCTATCGGCGACACCCTCCGCATCGACGAACGGCCCACTCGAGCCCGCGCCGATCGATGCGCCGGTGAATTCGAGGGGCGCGGCGCCTGAAGCGGTCAGACGGACACTGGCGGAGACGGTTCGGGGCGTTGTCGAGGCCGCGACGGTAATGACGCCGGGTGTATTGCCGGGGCGGCCAAGAGTGCCCGCATCAGGGCCATCGTTGCCCGCCGAGAATACCACGACAGCGCCCGCCGCCACCGCGTTCTCGGCAGCAATGGCCGTCGGGTCACCTGTGGGGTCGCCGGGGCCGCTGCCCCACGAATTCGAAATGACGTCGGCACCGTCACGCACCGCATCGTCGATGGCCGCGGCAAGGCTGGACGTCAGGCCGCTGGCGCCGCCCGTGCCGTCGGAATACAGCCCCTTGTAGACCATCAGCCACGCCTCAGGCGCAACGCCACTTATCGTGGCGGAGTAAGCGCCACTCGAAGCCGCGATACCGTTGCGTCCGACGGCTGTGCCAGCCGTGTGGCTGCCGTGCCCGTCAATGTCAATGGGCGTCGACTCTTCCGTGGCGCCCGTGCCGCTCGGCGGATTGTAGTGGCGGCCGGCGATAATCTTGCCGTTGCAGAACTCCGGCATCGTCGCGCAGTCGCCCTTCGGCCACGGGCCACCGGCGGTCGGGTACGAGAAGCCCGCGCCGGAGAACATCGGGTTTTCGGGGCGAATGCCCGTATCAATGACGGCCACCTTCACGCCGGCGCCCGCGTGCTCGACGCCGCCCAGCGCCGCCCAAGCAGCAGGCGCGTTGATGAGCGAGATACTCGAGTCGAGCGTCACACGCATCAGGGTATCGGGATAGATGGCCTTGATCCCGTCGACTTTCTGGAGCGCCTCCAGGTCGGCCGGGTGCAACGCCATGGAAACGCCGTTGAGGACAATGCGGTAGCTGTAGCCAATCTTGGCCGAGGGCACCTTGGCGGCCACATCCGCCTTGAACTTGGCCTGGGCCGCGAGGAGGCCGGCCTCGTAAGCCTTGGCGCTGGCATTCGCCAGGTCGAGCTTGCCCGCCGCCAGGGCCGGCGCCGTCGAATGGACCCCATACTTCGCCGCGACGGGCGCATCCTGGAGTTCCACGACGACGCGCACAAGCCCGTCCTTGTCAGGCGTGAGCTTGTCGAGGCTTGCTGCGACCCGTTGGCTACTGATCTTCGTGCCAGGTACGCGAGTCAGCGGGGTTTTGTCAACCGGCTGCGTCCGCGGTGTCTTGGGACGCGGCGGTGTTGGGTCGGCGGCGCCTGTGCCGGCGGAAACGAGCACGAGCAAAACAACCGCAAACAGCGCAGCCACTCGCAGGGCTATGCGGCGCATCGGATGCTCCTTCTAGAGACGAGGGGTAAGACGCTGAGTCGCTGAATTGCGGCGGGGGGACGATGCCGCGCGGCGAGCCAGTTCTGACGGTGATGGATAACGATACATAGACGCTCTACAAAGCTAGACGGACTGATAACCTCCCTGGTTATCCACCGGATACTGTTCGCGTAGCTTTGTAGAGCGACACCGTGATACAAGCGAGACACTACTCCTGAGCAGCCGCCGGTACGATGTGCGCGCGCTCAGGCAAAGTATAGTCCTGAAACTCCACCCTGAGCACCTTTTTATCGAACTTGCCGACACTCGTCTTCGGAATGGCGTCGATGAAAACGATGTCATCCGGCAGCCACCAGCGCGCGACGCGCGGCTCCAGGAACGCGTATAGCTCGTCCTTGTTGCACTCGACGCCGGACTTCAGCACAACGCAGGCGAGCGGCCGTTCCTGCCATTTCGGGTGCGGCACGGCGATGACCGCCGCCTCCAGCACTTTCGGGTGGGCCATGAGCGTGCTTTCGAGATCCACCGTCGAGATCCACTCACCGCCGCTCTTGACGAGGTCCTTGGTGCGGTCGACGAGCTGGATGTAGCCGTTGGGGTCGATGACGGCGACGTCGCCGGTGCGGAACCAGCCATCCTGGAACGCCGCTGCGCTACGGTCGTCGTTGTAGTAGCCGCTGACGATGTAGGGTCCTCGGATCTGCAGCTCGCCCATCGTCTTGCCGTCCCACGGCGCAGGCTCGCCAAGCTCGTCCACGATGCGCACCTCGACCGAAGGGGCCATGAGCCCCTGCTTGGCGAGGACCTTGAACTTCTCTGCATCGGACAGGCCGTCCAGTTCCACCTTCAGGCGCGAGACGGAGCCAAGCGGCGACGTCTCGGTCATCCCCCAGGCGTGGGTCAGGCTGATGCGCCACCGGGCATAGGTTTCGATGAGGCTCTGCGGCGCGGCGGAGCCGCCGCAAACGATGGTGTGCAGGCTGGGGAGGCGCTCGCCGCTCTGGGCAAGCAATTGCGCGACACCAATCCAGATTGTCGGCACGCCCGCGGCGACGGTGATCTGCTCATCGCGAATAAGGTCCAGGATGACCTGCGGCTGCATGTACATGCTCGGGAAAACCTGCTTGGAGCCGGCGATGGCCGCCGTGAACGGAAAGCCCCACGAGTTGGCGTGGAACATCGGGACGATGGGCATCACCGTATCGCGCTGGCGCAAGCCAAGGACATCCGGGCCAAGAGCCGAGAGGCTGTGGAGATAGAGGCTGCGGTGGGTGTACATGACACCCTTCGGGTTGCCTGTGGTGCCGGAGGTATAGCACATCATGGCGCCGTCGTACTCGTCCAGCGTTGGGAAAGCGAAGTTAGGGTCGCCCTCGTCAAGCAACGCTTCGTAGTCGATGGCCGGCGAGAGCGTCGTCTGCGGCATGGGGCCGTCGCTCATGATAACGTAGAGCTTGACGGTCTTGAACGCCGGCGTCATCTTCTCCAGGACGGGCACCAGGCTCTCGTCGACGAAGATGACCTGATCCTCGGCGTGGTTCACAATATACTCAATCTGGTCGGCGAAGAGGCGTATGTTCAGCGTGTGCAGGATCATCCCGGCTGACGGGACGCCGAAGTAAAGCTCCAGGTGGCGATAGGTGTTCCAGGCGAAGGTGGCGATGCGGTCTCCCGGCTGGAGACCCCGCTTGTCGAGCGCGCTGGCGAGCCGCCGGGCGCGCGCGGCCATGTCGGCATAGGTGTAGCGGTGCATGCCGTCAGCGGTCTTGGTGGCGATCTCCCGAGTCGGGTACAGAGTCTCCGCTCTGGCCAGGATAAACTGCGTGGTCAGCGGATACTCCATCATCAGGCCGCGCATCGTTGCCTCCTCCTGTTTATGAATAGCCTACTTATTGGGGCTGCCGCCCATGATATGCCGGGCGAGGTCAAAGTTGGACACCATTTTAGTCTCTCTCGACAATTCGCGCAACCCACAAATCCCCGCAAAGCGCGAAGTTGCCTCTGAACCCGTGACAGACTACACTTGGGGCCTTGAGGTCGACATGTCCCCAACTCGCCTTCTCGCCGTCAAGCTCGCCGATATCGGCGACGTCATTCTCACAACGCCCGCGCTCCGTGCGCTGCGCGCCGCTTTTCCCGAAGCCCGCATTGACTATCTCACGTCGCCCAATGGCGCCGCGGCGCTCCGCGGCTCGTCCCTGGTCGACGACGTGCTGACGTTCGAAAAAGGGCGCTTCGACAACATGCGCGGCGCGGCAGCCCCATCGGGCGCTGCCGATATTGCGCGTTTCGGCGCTCGCCTGCGCAGCCAGCGCTACGACGCCGTCCTGCTGTTCCACCATCTGACGACGGCGTGGGGCGCGGCGAAGTTCAATGGCTTGCTGGCCGCAAGCGCGGCGCCTATCCGAGTGGGCATCGACAACGGGCGCGGGTGGATGCTGACGGACCGCGTGACTGACGAAGGCTTCGGCGTCCATCACGAGGTCGAGTATGCGCTCAGGGTGGCGGACTGCCTCACGGGGACGGACCGCCCCGCCGACCGGACCCTCGACTTCCCCATTTCGCAGCATGCCGATGCCGCGGCCGAGCGCCTTTTGGCGCCACTGCCGGTGACGCCCGGCGCGCGCGTCGCCATCTTTCCCGGCTCCGGGGGCTATAGCCTGGCGCGGCGCTGGCCGGCTCGCTTCTACGCTCAGATCGCCGACTGCCTTCGGCGACGCGGCGCCGACGTGGTGCTTGTCGGGCGCGCCAGTGACGACACCGGCCAGGTTCACGCGGCGATGGAGACGACGCCCTCGCTGGACCTGACGGACAAGACCGACCTCCCTACCCTGGGCGGCGTGCTGCGGCGCGTCGATCTGCTCATAACCAACGACGGCGGACCGATGCACATCGCCGCCGCCGTCGGGACACCGGTCGTCGCCGTGTTCGGGTTATCGAATGACGCGGCCTACGGCCCCTGGGAGGACGGATTGCCGCCGCGGCTCTGGCCACCGCGTGCCCTCGCGCCGGAGATGCACTCGCGTCACACCGTCGTCAAGCTCGACCTCAACTGCATGCCGTGTTTCTACCGCGGCATGCGTCTCGGCGCACCCCATGGCTGCCCGACGCGGGAATGCCTGGAGCTGCTGTCACCGGCGCTGGTGCTCGGCGCGGTCGAGGCCAGGCTGGCGGCTCGGGCGGCGTAGTGAGAAGCAGACCATGCACGACGAATTGCTCGAACTGATTCCACGGCTCGCTGCCGTCCGGCTCGCCGTCCTGGGTGATGTGTTTCTCGATGAGTATCTCGTCGGGCGCGTCGAGCGGGTGTCGCGCGAGGCGCCGATTCCTGTTCTGGAGTTCAGGCGCCGCTTCACCCTTGCCGGCGGCAGCGCAAACCCCGCTCATACCGCCGTCGCCCTTGGCGCTCGGGTGTCTCTCGTCGGCCTTGTCGGCGCGGACGCGGCGGCAGCCGAACTGCGAGAACGGCTGACCCACAGCGGGATCGGCGACGGTCTTGTCGAAGATGACGAGCGCTGCACGACGGTCAAGACTCGCGTCATGGCGGAAGGAACGCTGGTCTTCCCGCAGCAGGTAGCGCGGCTGGATCGACTCTCTCGTCTCCCGGCGAACGGGGCCGTCGAGGAGGCTCTGATTCGGGGAATCGAGCGCCTCATCCCCGAGTTCGACGCGATCCTTGTCTCGGACTACAAGACGGGCGTGGTGACAGAGCGCGTGGTCGAAGCATGCCGACGGGCGGCCCATGCTCAGGGCAAGCTCCTGGCCGTCGATTCGCAGGGGGATTTGCCGAAGTTTCGCGGCTTCGACCTCATTCGGGCGAGCGCGCGGGATGCCGCGGCGAGCCTCGGCCGTGACCTCGCAAGCGAAGCCGACTATGAAGCGGCCACGCGCGGGCTAGTGAACGACCTCGGAGCGCGCGTTGTGACGATTGGCCGCGCGGAAGAAGGCCTGTCAGTGGCCTGGCCGGGCGGCTACGCACACCTGCCGGCCATAAATAAGTCGGAAGTGTACGACGTGACCGGCGCGGGTGACACGCAAGCGGCGACAGTCACGCTGGCCCTCGCAGCCGGGGCGACCCCGCTGCAGGCGGCGACCCTCGGCAACTACGCAGCGGGACTGGTCATTCGCAAGCTAGGCAACGCGGTGCCGACGCCCGACGAATTGCGCTGGGCCATCGAGCACTGGTAGAATCGAACGGAAGGAGAATTCCGCCGCTCCACTCGCCCCCATACCTCCACTACCCGCTCATACGTCTTCATATACAGAGACCATCGCGGTTGGCCTTCGGTCTGCCGCTGCAAACACGTGTTCGTGAGGAGGGTTTCATGCGCCGTCGGCTGCTTGCTGCCACAAGCCTAGGCCTATTGTTTATCCTAGCATTCACGGTGGGCGCGCTAAACGGCTATGCCGCACCCGCTGCCGGGCCGGCTGCCGCGCCCCGTGTCGCCTTGCCCGCCATCGACCTGACCAGTGACACATCCACGACACTGTCGATTCAGAATTTGGGCTCGACGGATACGATCGCCGTCCTGGAGCTGTACGCGCCGTCGCCCGACCAGTGTCCCGGCGTCGCCCCGGCGCCCGTCGCGCGTGTCTGCCTGGGCGCGCTCAAGCCGTCCCAGGCCAAGCAAGTCATTACCTTCAACGTGCCGCCGGGCAAATACAGTGGCTACGTTCTGTCGTATACCGACTGCCCGGCCGCCGGCGGCGTGCCGTCCGACACCCCGTTGGCTGTCGTGGCCCAGCGCGAGATTCGCCTCGGCTCAGGCCTGTCAGCGCCGAGCACGACCAGCGCCTACACGGGGCAGACAGAGGATGCGAACGCCTATGATCCTGCCGTCGACCGATTTGTGTACTACGCGCCCCAGGTTCGGTCCGAGCCGTCGAGCGACACGGCCATCAGTATCCAGAACCTGGGCACGTCATGCGCCACCGTCGACATTCAGTATTGGCCCGAATCGCTTGGCGACCAGTCGAGCTGCACCGAAGCCGCCGCCGTCAAGAGTGTCACCATCGCGCCCGGCGCCGCCCTGCGCCTGTCGCCGCGGGACGTCAACCTGACCACGTTCTACGGGAGCGCGTACATCGTCTCGACGCAGCCGCTCGCCGCCACGGTAGATGTCGCGCTGAACTACAACCACCAGTTGATGACGTACACCGTTCTGCCTCGCGCATCGACCTACTTCCTGCCGCTGGCTCTCCAGAATCAGTCCAATGTGGCCGACAAGTGGTCCACGGTGCTCAAGCTGCAAAACCCCAGCACGGTGCAGAACTCGTTGGTCAGCGAGCGTCTTTTCACTCTGACCGGGTCGCCCGCCAGCAGCTCCGCCTCGCAGCGCCTCTGTAGCGGCTCATCGCGGCTCATCGAAGTGAGTGGCCTGGTCCAGCAAGCCGATTTTGTCGGCACCGGCGATGCGATCGACGGGCCTGGTATTGTCCAGCTGAGCAACTTTGGGCAGGACCAGTTCGACGGCTACAGCGCCATTCCTCCCACGGAAACCGGGTCACGCCTGGCCGCCCCCATCCTGCGGCGAGTCGCTATTAGTGACACTGTGACACTACGCTCCCAGGTCGGCGTGCGCAATGTCGACCCCTCATCGGGTGTCGATGTCGCCCTCGCACTATTCAACGAAGATGGTCTCCGGATAGACACGGAGATCGAACACGTGGAGCCTAACGGCGGGGTCGTCTTTGACCTCGGCGGCCTCCTGTTCCTCGGCCCCGACTGGCGCGGATCGGGAGTCATCTCAGCCGTGGGCATCAACGCCCAGAGCGCGCATCTGGCCGCCGTGGTTCTCGACCGCAGTACGGTGTCCGGTACGGACCACTCGCGTGCCTACGTCGCGCCAGCCATCGCGCCACCGGCCGCGACGCCGACGCCAACGGCCACGGCGACCGCGACGAGCACGCCAACCGCCACAGTCACGCCGACGGCAACAGCTACGCCGCCAACCACCTCCGTTGCGCTGACGCCGCCGCCGAACTCGGCGGGCTACGTTGTGAACAAGTCGCCGAACACGAACTTCTTCGTGGGTGCGGACGTCTTTGCCGGCTCCGATTTCCGGCCGGCGCGTCCCGTCATCTGGATTGGGGGCATCCAGTTCGACATCTCCAGTATCCCCGCCGGCGCAACCATCACCGACGCGGAGTTGCGCCTGACGGGCCGCACGGCCTACAATCTCGATGGCGTTATCGGCATGCGGTGGCAAGTCCAAATGCTCGACGCGAGCGTGGATGCAGGGTGGACGAGCATCGGCTATATTCAGATGGCTCAAGCGCCTGTCGTCGCCAACTTGACGCCGGATGTAGGGAAGACGGACATTGGTCCCAGCATTGTTAATGTCTTCACGTTCACGCCTGAAGGTGTGGTGAAGCTGCAAGAGCGCCTTAGGACGACAGGGCGCGTCTCGCTGCGTGTCGTCGCGACCGACGCCCCTTACGGTCTGTGGTCCGTATTCGGGTGGTATGGTGGGCCGGCCCCGAACAACGCGGCCACGTCGCCCACGCTGGCGGTTACGTATCGGTAGCGTTCTGTCACGCTGACCAGCGCGAAGCGCCGCCACAGCGCGGAGGTGCTTCGTTACACTCAACATGACAGTGTAAGCCCACGGCGCACTCGTTGCCCGTGGGCTTTTTTGCGCCCTGCGCCTCCCGCGCCTAGAATACCCCCTTGGGAGGCGGCATGGGAAGAGTCCTGTCACTGGAAGAGATGAGCGTGGAGCGCACGCAGTTGGCGGCGCAGGGCCGGCGCCTGGTCATGACCAACGGCGTCTTCGACCTGCTCCACGTCGGCCACGCGCGCTACCTTGCCCAGGCGCGCAGCCTGGGCGATGCTCTGGTCGTTGCCATGAACGACGATGACAGCGTGCGTGGGCTTAAGGGGCCTTCGCGCCCTATCGTCCCGTTGGCCGACCGCGCCGAGCTTCTAGCCGCGCTCGCCGCGGTAGATTATGTCGTTCCTTTCGGCGAGCGCACCGCTGACCGCGTCGCCGGCGCCCTGCGGCCCGACATTTACGTGAAAGGTGGGGATTATGGTCCAGACAACCCGCCCCCTGAAGCCGCGACAGTGCGCGCTTATGGGGGTGAGGTACGTATTTTACCGTTCGTCGACAACCGTTCGACGAGCGAGCTGATCCAGACCATCCTCGCCAAGGCAGCTCTCAAAGAATAATGGACATCAACGAAGCACCGGTTCCCATCAGCGAGCCACCGGCCGCCGAGGGTTACATTCCGGTTGAGGAGACATCCGCGCCGGCCGCGCCGGCCGCGGCCGCCCCCGCCATGGCCGGGATCGCCACCGGCGCAGCGCTCATCGCCCTCGGCAATGTCGGCAGCCGTCTACTCGGCATGGTGCGCGAGATGGCCTTGTTCCGCTACTACGGGGCGTCAGGGATGGTGAGCGCGTTCACCGTCGCCGCCCAGGTTCCACAGCTTCTTTACGATATGCTCATCGGCGGCCTTATCAGCTCCGCGCTCGTCCCCGTCTTCAGCGAGTATGCGGAGCGCAGCACCGACGAATTGAGCGAAGTCGTTAGCATCGTTCTCAGCATCTCGGTCTTCATCACGATGGTCGTTGCCATCGCCCTGAGTGTGGGCGCGACTACGGTCGCGACTCTGATCGGCGGCGGCCTGCCGCAGGAGTATCTCGACGCGGCGGTGGGTCTGCTCAAGATAACGAGCCTATCCATCGTGTTTCTGGGCCTGTCCGGTGTCGTCAGCGGCGTGCTGTTTGCAATGCGCCGCTTCGTCCTGCCCGCCTTTGTGGTAATGGTCTTCAACGCGGCCCTCATCGTGGCGATCGTAGCCAGCCACGGGAATTCGATAGCCCTGGCCGCCTCGGGCCTGGTAATTGGCGCCTTGCTCCAGGTGGCGCTTCAGATCCCCGGATTGCACGGCCTGCGTATCCGCTTCCGCCTCGACTGGCGGCATCCCGCCCTCCGCCGCATCGCGCTCCTCTACTTGCCAATGCTGCTGGGCATCGCCGTGGCGCAGTTCGGGGCGCTGCTGGACAGGCGTCTCGCCTCCGGCGTTCACCCGCAGGCGATTGCGTGGATGCGCGCCGCGACGACCCTCCAGCAGTTTCCGCAGGGATTGGTGACCACCGCCGTGAGCATGGCGGCGCTCCCGACGCTGTCGCGCCAGGCCAACGATCTCCCCGCGTTCCGACGCACGCTAGGTGTCGCGCTGCGCATGGTCCTGGTTCTGATCGTCCCTATGGTGATCGCCCTTTTCCTGCTATCCAGCCCCACCGTCGCCCTCATCTTCCAGCGCGGGCTGTTCCTGCCCGAGGACACGACACAGACCGCGATGGCCCTGCGCGTCTATCTGATCGGTCTACCCTTCGCCGCCATCGACCTGCCGCTCGTCTACGCGTTCTACGCTCGCCACGACACCCTGACCCCTAACCTCGTCGCCATCCTGGGCGTCGTCGCCTACCTTTGCGTGGCCCTACCGCTGATCGCCCCCCTCGGATTTATCGGGCTCGTGGCCGCGAATTCCGCGCAGCTCACCGCGCACGCCCTGGTCATGCTCTACCTGGCGCACCGGCGCTTCGACGCACTGCGCGGTCAGGCATTCCTTCAGACGTTCCTGAAGCTGGGCATCGCGACGCTGGGCATGGCGCTGGCTGTGATGGCGGTCCAGGTCGTCATTCCGTCTTCCTTGAGTGGCACCCTTCGCACGGCGGTCGAGGTCTTCGGGGGAATCGTCTTCGGCAGCATCGTCTTCCTGGCGCTCGCGCGCGCGCTGCACATCGCTGAGCTCGAGACCATCTGGCGGCGGGTCTTGGAGCGCGTTCGCCCAGGTTTGACCCATCCCTCAACCTGATGTATATTTAGTGCGAATGCCCAATGCAAGGAGTTATGTAAATGGCTAAGAAGTCTCGCAGCGAGCGGAAGGCCGAAACCGCCAGGCAAATGTCGAGCGCACCTCGAACGCTGCGGTCCACTCCTACGACACCCACCACCGTCGAGGCGACTGAGACGGCGACAGCGGTGGCCACGACCACTGCGACAGTTGCGTCTGCAAGCCCGACGAAGACAAGTCCACGGACCATGTCGCCCCGCCAGCAGGCCGCCACGCGGCAGTCGACCCAACTGAGATCACAGGTGGACAACACCGGTGCGCGTCTCAGCCCCCAAGACCTTGCGCGGGAAGACACCTATGTGCGGCATGACCTCCGCAATGTTATTATCCTGGCCGCTATTCTGCTGGCCGCTCTCCTCGTCCTGGCGTTCGTGCTCCCCCACGCCCTGGGCTAATTCGTAACCTGATCATAGTGGGCCGACGCTGTCTGGCGTCGGCCTTTTCGTTACTTCGAGGTTGTCCCCGACGACGGGCCAGCGCGTTGTATCGTATTTGATACGTGAAGGGTCTTTACAGACACGGACTGAAAGACGTATAATAGGTCCAAACGTACCTTTTGGGCGTAAACCATCGTCTATCATTGTGACAAAGACATTCACGTGAGCGAACCCAGTCTACGATACATTTCTATACTACCGGTTGAAGAAGGAATGTTGTGCGTCGCCCCCCCCGCCTGCTCGCATTGCTAGTTCTGCTGGCCTGTGGCGTTCTCGCCCCTGCGGGCAGTTCCTCAGCGCACGCGAGCGCCCCGGCCGAGCGGTTTATCGTCTCCTTCAGCTCCTCCGCCAAGCGCGCCACGACCCTCGCGAGCCTGGCTCAGGCTGGTTTTGCGCCATTTCGCTCGCTCGACTGCGCCAGCGCGGTCATCGTCTCAGCGCCGGCGGGGACGGCGGGCTCCGGCATCGACAAGTTGAAGGCAATCGACGGCGTCGAAAGCGTCGAGCCGGACGACCTGTTTGTTGTTCCGCGTGACCCCAGCGCCGTCAAGCCCGTTCCGCGGCCCCGCCAGAACCTGCAAGCAGCCACCGCGCTCGGGACTGGCGCCAGGCCAAGCGACATTCCGGACGATGAGTACTTCTCCTACCAATGGAATTTGCAGCGCATCGACGCTCTCGGCGCGTGGGACTACACCACGGGCGCTGCAGACGCCTTCTCCACCGTCGCTATCCTGGATACCGGTGTCGACAGCGACCACCCCGATCTGGCCGGCCGCGTCTTCACGCAGGCGGGGTACAACTTCGTCGACGACAACACCGACACGACCGACCACAGCCCCGTGGGCAGCGGCACCCAGATCGCCGGCATCATCGCAGCCACCGCGAACAACGGCACCGGCATCGCGGGGCTGACCTGGAATAGTCAGATTATCCCGGTTAAGGTGCTTGGCTACGATCCGCAGTACAATGGCGACGTCGGCCGTTGGGGTGACGTCATCGCCGGCATCTGCCACGCCATTTCCCACAACGCCCAGGTCATCCATGTCGGCGTCTTCTCGTCGAAGCTCGATCATGCGACTGCGCTGCGGCACGCGCTCGACTCAGCCGTCGCCTCGGGCGCCGTCGTCGTTGCGCCTGGCGGTGACGAGTGGCGGCGCGGCAACCCCACCGAGTACCCGGCAGCATTTAGCACGGTCATCAGCGTGAGCGCTGTTAATCAGAACAATGACCAGTGGGTTGAGTCGAGTAGCGGCTCATACATAACCCTCGCCGGGCCGGGCGTCGACGTACCCACCACCTTGCCGATGGCTATCGTGCCCGACGGCTACGCTCTTGCGACCGGCTCCAACGTCGCGGCTGCCCACGTCAGCGGAGTCGCGCTCCTGATGAAGGCCGTCAATCCAAGCCTCACGGCCGCCCAGGTACGCGACGTCCTGCGCCAGTCGGTGGATGACATTGGCCTCCCGGGACCGGATTTCACCTTTGGCGCCGGGCTTGTAAACGCAAAGCGGTCCGTACTGAACACGCCACACTTGCTGACAGTTTCCGCCTCCGAGCCCCTGACATTTCAGTGGGACGAGGCCAGCCACGAGTACCGCCAACCATCACTGTCGATTGCCAACACCAACACCAGCGCGCTTACCTGGAAGGCTGTGACGAACGTCGACTGGCTACAGGTTGCCCCGCCTGAAGGCGTGACGCCGTCATTGGTCTCCGTCACCCCCTTGCCCCCTGCGGCCAACGACTGCGGCACACGCACGGCGAGCATTACAGCAGAGAGCACCATGCCGAACCGGGCTGACGGCACGAAGGATGTGCTGGTGCGGGTGTATCTGCCCGACTGTCCCCCAATGCCCTACCACGTCCACTTCCCTTTGCTCGAAATCGGGCAGTAGCCGGCCCGTTCACGTCTTCCCGCGGAGAAATCGCCCATGCGTCGTTTCTATGCCCTCGTGTGTCTTGCCGTCCTGCTCACGCTCGCGGCAGCCATTGCCTTCGCTGCGCCCCTGCACGCGCTACCCGGCGTACTGCCCAACGACCCACTGCTCGGCCAGCAGTGGGCGCTAACCGATACTTACGGTATTCACGCCGATAACGCCTGGAAATACACAGTCGGGGCGAACATCTCCATCGCCGTTCTGGACTCGGGCTTCGACCTGGCACATCCCGATCTGACGAACCGCTGGACAAGCCCGTACAACTTCCTCGAAAACGGACCGCCCCAGAACGACGATTGGACCGACACGTGGGGCACCGGCATTGCGGGCCTTCTCGGCGCGACGACAAACAATGGTGTCGGCATCGCCGGCACGGCGTGGCAGCCGAACATCATCCCGTTACGCGTCATCAGCCGCAGCACGCGCAATGGCGCCCCGCAGTACGTCAGCCCTTTGACCGCCATTGCCATCGCGAACGGGCTTGATTATGCCGCCGCGCACGGCGCGCGTATCGCCGTGTTCGGCTTCAACATCAATAATCTCAATGCCCAGGATCAGGCGACGATACAGGACGCCATCCAGCGCGTCCAAGACCCCAATCGCGGCAATCCCATGATTGTCATCGCGCCGGTCGGCGAGCCGCCTCTTTCCGGAAGCGTCACCCCCTATCCTGCTTCGCTGGACGGAGTCATCGGCGTCACGGCGACCATGACCGACAGCCTCGTCCTGCAGGTACGCAGCACCGGACAACTCCTGGTACAGACCGGCCCCTTCGTCGACCTGGCCGCGCCCGGCAAGGATCTGCTCACGACGGCCGTGGACAACAGCCAGCCCCCGCAGAGCACGTACAGCAACGCTCAGGGGGCAGAGTTCTCGGCGGCCCTGGTCGCCGGCGCCGCCGCCCTGGTGCTCTCCGTCGACCCGACGCTTTCGCCGACCCAGGTCGAGCAGATTCTGCGCAGCCAGGCCCTCGACCGCGGCGCGCCGGGCGCCGACCCCATCTACGGAGCCGGGATTGTGGATGCCTCGTCCGCCGTGCGCGCCACACGCCACTTCCTGACCCTCAAGCCCAATACCATCACACTCCCTGCCACGGTCAACGCGACGGCCACCATCTCCAACCCATATACCCTCGCCGCCTCCTGGCAGCTGGACAACCACCCGGACTGGCTCACGGTCTCAGCCCCGGCGGATGCTGTTCCAGGCTCGTACGTGACGGTGACACTGAACCGTATCCCTACGTGCGCCGAGGCGGCGACAGGTGTGATTGTGTTCAGCAGCACACTGCCGCTGTCGTACGGCCCTGTGGAAGTGGGCGTTCAGGTCACGGGACTGCCGTGCAGCACGCCAGAGCCCACCCCGACCAGCACCGCGACACCGACGATCACGCCGACACCTACGGGGGCAACGCCCATTCCCCGCCCGAACAGATTGTTCCTGCCCGCCCTGGCGCAGCGGTGCAACAACCTGGCGAGCTGCCCAGAACCCCACTAGCAACCTCTCGAAGAATCGTAGTGGCGACCTCAGTTCTCGGGCCAGAGCCAGGGGACTGAGGTCGCCACAGTGAAACGATTAACTTACGCGTGAAGGACGATCAGGGATCCTTCGGCATGTCCTTCAGAGCGCCAAACGCGGGCCGGGGATTGCCGTCTGGATCAGTGATGGCCCACCAGTATTGCTCATCCTTGTCAGTCCAGTCCGGATCAGCAATGTATATCGTCGTCATCAGGCCGATCCACGGCGACCAGTTCTTCTTGGCGTACTGATAGGCGCGCACAAGATAGTCCGCCTTCTGCTCTTCTGAGACTGCGTGCCAACTGTAGGACGGGTTCACTTCGTCCGACGTCCAGCCCATTTCCAGCACGGCGACCTGCTTATTCGTGTCGCCGTACTTCTCCATGATCTTGCGCAGGTCCTCGACCCGGCGGAACGTGAAGAAGCGCTCCCCGCCGTACGCCGCCTTGTTGGCGGCGGCTTCGTCGGGCGACACCTCGGGCGCGGCCTTGTAGCCCGGGGCGTGCACCCCCAGGACGTCAAAGTAGCCATCGCTCTTGCCGCCCATGGCCTGGTAGAGCTGGTCCAGGTAGACATCGTCCGGCATAGCCGTCTGATCGTTCGTGCCGGTCGGCGACAGGCCGGCGCTGATGACCATGGCGTCGGGGTCCGCCGCCTTGATGGCCGCATAGGCGGCCTTCAGCATCGCCGCGTATTGCTTGGGATCGGGTTTCTGGTCGCACCACTCGCGCGCGAGGTTCGGCTCGTTCCAGATTTCGTAGGCGCGAATGCGGCCCTTGTACCGCGTCGCCATCGCGGTCAGGAAATCCGTGAAGTCCTTCATGTTGGCCGGCGGGCCCTGCAGGGAGCAGCCTTGCCGCGCCCACTCCGGCTGATTGTCTACACGGGCCATGATATCGATGTCGCCGTATTTGTTGGCAGTGTAGACGATATGATCCGTGTGGGACCAATCGTACTTGCCCTTTTCATGCTCGATATCCCGCCACGCAAATCCCTGCTTGACCCAGGTGAAGCCAAGCTCCTTGACCTTCAAAAGGTCCCGCTCGGCATTCTCCGGCCGCCACCAGAGGAACGCCTGAACGCCATACTCCGGGGAATCCATGTGTAGCGGCTTCTTCGGCGGCACAGGTGGAAGCGCGGGGGTATCCGTTGGCTCGGGCTTTTTCGTCGGCTTCGGTGTTCGCGTCGGCTCGGGCTGTTGCGCCTGCGCCACTTGCGTTGCCGCCGGCGCGGAGGTAGGGGCCACCGCCGCCTTAGGGGGGGCTGTGGGCGGAACGGGGGTCGGCTGGGCTGCTCCGCCACTGCACGCCGCGAGGGCCAGCACGAGCACGAGCGCCGATGCAACCATAACCAGCCAATATCTGTGAGCGTGTCGATTCACGCGGTTCTCCTTGAGATGCAGGTTGTTCACAAGACTAACAAAACGGCGATTGTAGCACAGAGCGCGGCGCGACGCCAACTTTGCAGAGGGCGCCGACGCGAGTATAATCCATTCGAACGTGTGTCTCAATTTCTCGCAGTATTATGTCTTGACCTAACATAACTTTCGTGATATAGTTGGCAACTGAAGTATCGTGCTTTGTCATTTATCCTATTCAGCGGACTTATCCAAGAAAGGTACTCTTCCATGACGGTCATCCGTATCGCGTTGTTCCTGACCCTCTCTGTCCTCATCCTTTCCCTCGCCGCCGGCTGTAGCCCATCCGCAACGACCCAACCGTCCGCGACTCCGGCCGCATTGAGCCAGGCCGCGACCGGCGACCAGACCCCCGCCAGCCCGGGGGCAGCGGCGCCCGGCGCCACCGCAGCGCCGCAAGGCGCGAACGCCGCCGCAGGCGGCCAGACCCAGCCGCAGGGGGACCCGAACGTGGCCGCGCTGGTGAACGGCGATCCTGTGTCCTTGAGTGACTATCAAAGGGCGACCACGGAGGCCCGTAACTTCCTGATCAACGACCAGAAGGTGGACCCCAACACGGCCCAGGGCGCGGAAGCGCTCAAGACGATGAATAGCCAGGTGCTCGAGGGGCTGATCGCCGATGTCCTGGTTCAGCAGTACGCCAAGAAGAACAACATCAGCGTATCCGACGACGAGCTGCAAAAGTCGATCGACGGGCTGATCAAGGACATGGGCGGGCAAGACAAGTTCGATGAGAGCCTGAAGGCCCGCGGCATGACCCTTGAGAGCTTCAGGGCCATGCAACGCGCCCAGCTTCTCGGTAATAAGGTGCGCGACGCCGTCACAAAGGACGTCCCGCAGACGCAGGAGCAGGTGCACGCGCGCCACATCCTGGTTCAGACCAACGACGACGCCCTCAAGGCGCTGAAGCGGCTCGAGGCCGGCGAGGACTTCGCCAAGGTGGCCGCCGACATATCCCAGGATCCCGGGACGGCCAAGAACGGCGGCGACCTCGGTTGGTTCCCGCGCGGCGTTATGGTGCCGGAGTTCGACCAGGTCGCGTTCGGTCAGCCGGTCAAGAAGCTCAGCTCGCCCGTTCAGACTCAGTTCGGCTACCACATCATCCAGGTTCTCGAGAAGGATGCCAACCGCAAGCTACCGGAGCAGCAGTGGCAGGACTTGCGGCAGTTCCGCTTCCAGGACTGGCTCGAACAGCAGCGTCAGAAGGCTGACATCAAGCGGATGGTCGGCGACGGCGCATCGAATCCATAAGCCTCTGTAGGTATTGCCGGGCGGAACGAAGCTGCCGCATGACGCAGGTCTGGTTCGTTCCGCCCGGTTGGACAGCGAAAGGTTTGTCTATCAAATGGAGATTTCCTGGCTCGGCTATAGCGCCTTCCGCATCAAGAGCCGCGACGGCTTTGTGGTGCAGGACCCATACTCCGGCAAGACACTCGGTGTACCCTCGATCGCGCGCACAACCGCCGATATCGTGACCATCAGCCATGAGCACGCCGGCCACAATAACGCGGACGCCGTCAAGGGTGACCCGTACGTGGTCCGTGGCCCCGGCGAGTACGAAGTCAAAGGCATCTTTGTCTTCGGCATCCCCACGTACCACGACGCCAAGAAGGGCGCGGTCCATGGCTCCAACACTGTCTACGTGCTGGACACTGAGGAGATGCGGGTCTGCCATCTAGGGGACCTCGGGCACATACCGACGCAGACCCAGGCCGAGGGCATTGGCTCGGTCGATGTCTTGTTCGTGCCGGTTGGCGGCGGGAACGCCTTGACCCCCAGCCAGGCCGTCGAGGTCATCAACATGCTCGACCCACGAATCGTCATCCCCATGCACTACAGCATGGAGGGCGAGGATGGGAAGCTCGAGAAGCTCGACAAGTTCCTGCGCGCAATGGGCATGGAGGAAAAAGAGGTATCGCATCAGGACACCCTGAAGGTGACCAAGAAGGATCTACCCGAAGACGGCACTCAGGTCGTCGTGCTGGAGCCCAAGCGCTAATCGCCGCGCCTGCGAGGACCGCGCCCTCATGCCGCACTACTACCGTTTCCCGCAGGCCGTGGAAGAGGCGCTGGCCGCGCTAGACCAATCGGAGCTAGGCCGCGTCTGGGCGAACTATCTGCGCCAGAGCCGCATCCAGGTCGTGTTCAACAGCACACTGGGAGGCCCCGGGGGAACAACCTGGCTTGGCTGGCGCATCTACTTCCCGGCCAGCATGCGGACGTACCTGGAGCCGGACCGCCTGGTGCACGAGCTCGTCCACACGACGCAGGCCCCCTACCTCTTCGGGAGCCTGGAGCACGAGCGTGCCGCGTACATTGTCCAGTATCAGTACCTGGCCAGTGTCGCCGCCGCACCACCGTCCCGCGACTTCTTCATGGATGTGGTGCGAAATCTGCAAGACGGCGGCGACGCGGCATACGACTGGATCCGGGATCGAGGGCCGTACTACCACAGCTTCCCGGTCGAGAACCCGCGGTTACGCGACGTCCGGGCGTGGATGCCGCAGGTGCAATATGCCCTCTCAGTAAGCTGGCACCGTATGCGCGGCAACGTGTCGAAGGGATAACATGCACCCTGATCATTTCGAGCAACTCGTGGCGGATGCTCTCGACAGCCTGCCGCCCGAGCTCATGCCCTATCTGGAGAACGTTGCGGTCGTGATCGAAGAGTGGCCCAACTCGAGCCACTATTCCCGCGTGCGTGTCTCCCCGGGCGCCTTGCTCCTCGGGCTGTATGAGGGTGTGCCCCGGCCGCGCCGTCCCTCGTCCCTGACACTCGTTCCACCGGACAAGATCACCATTTTCCGTGGACCGATCGAGTACCTGTATCCAGGTGAAGGGCCTGCCCGCGATGACCTCGTCCGTGAGCAGGTCCGGCGCACGGTGCTGCACGAAGTCGGCCACCATTTCGGGTTCGGCGAAGAGCAGCTCCGGCGGCTGGGCTACTGAGATAGAGCGACAATGCCCCCATCTGATTCGGAAGACAAGCGCCGCACACCCCGCGCCGTGGGCCGCCGCCCGCGGCGCCGCCACACCCGCATCGACCGTTTCGAGCGGCTGGTGGCCGAGGTCGTCGACTCACTGCCGGAGCAGTTTCTGCCCTATCTCGAAAAGGTGGCCATCGTTATCGAGAACTGGCCCGACGAAGAAGACCTCGCCGACCTGGGTTTGGGACCTGACGAGACGCTGTTCGGGCTGCATCGCGGGCCGCCTCTTGGCGCGTACGACAACATGCTCACGCCACCTATGATCGTCATTTATAGAGGCCCGATCCTCGAAGAGTGCGACACGGATGAAGATGTTCGGCGCGAGGTGCGCACGACCGTGCTTCACGAAGTAGGCCACTTCTTCGGGTTGAGCGAGGACGACCTGACTCGCCTCGGCCTCGACTGAGTCCGCAGCTATGGAGTTCCCGACCCTCGCGCGGCCTAACCTGGCCGACCAGTACACTCTGACGCGGCTGCCCAACGGCCTGCGCGTGATTACCGTTCCCCTGCCCGACCGCTACTCCGTCACAGCCGCGTTCTATGTTGGGGTTGGGGCGCGTCACGAGGCCCCAGACATATCGGGCGCATCCCACTTCATCGAACACATGGCGTTCAAAGGCACGCAACGCTACCCCACGCCTGAGGCTGTCGGGCAGGCCATCGAGGGCGTCGGGGGCGCGCTCGATGCCTTCACCTCGGATGACCGCACGGGTTACATCGCCCGGGTTCCCGCCGCCCGCCTGCCGATCGCAATCGATCTGGTGGCTGACATGCTGCGCCGGCCGAAGCTGCGCGCGGCGGACGTGGCGCGCGAAAAGCGGGTCATCCTGGAAGAGCTGGCCATGATCCAGGACGAGCCGGAGAGTTGGGTCAGCGTCCTCGGCGATGAGCTGATGTTCGGCGCGCACCCGCTCGGCCGCGACATCCTCGGCACCGAGCCAAGCCTCAAGGCGATGAACCGCAGCAAGCTTGTCGAACACATGAGGCGCTTCTATCGGCCGGGCAACACCGTCATCGCCCTCGCCGGCGCTTTCGATCCGGCCGATGCCCTCCCACGGATCGAGGCGGCGCTGGGCGACTGGGAGCCCGCGCCGACGCCGGGCTTCGAGCCGGCGCCGTCGCTCCCCGCCGGCCCGCTGGTTCGGGTTGAGACTCGGCCTATCGAGCAGGCACATTTGCGCCTCAGCGTGCCTGGTTTCTCGCTGCTCGACCCGCGCCGCCACGCCTTGCAACTGCTCGGCGCAATCTTGGGGGCCGGCATGAGCTCGCGGCTATTCCTCGAGCTGCGCGAGCGGCAGGCGCTCGCCTACAACGTCTACACCGACGAAACCTATCTGCACGACGCAGGCATCCTCAGTGTGTATACGGCAGTAGATCCACGGCGCGCTCCCGACGCTCTGCGCACGATACTTCGGGAGTTGCGCCGCCTCCGCGATGAGCCTGTCCCAGACGACGAGCTTCAGAGGACGAAGGAGTACCTCAACGGCGGCCTTCTCCTGCGCCTGGAGGATACGGCGGAGATTGCCATGTCCCTCGCGGGGCAGGCCGTGGTACGCGACGAAGTCCTGACCGCCTCCGCCATGGCGGCGCGGCTGGCGCGCGTCACCGCCGAGGATATTCTGACGACAGCACGGCAACTGCTGGCGCCGGACCTGATGTATCTCTCCGTTGTCGGCCCATTTACGGGGCCTGAGCGCTTCGAGAACACACTCAAGGAAGCTGTGGGTGGTTAGGCCGCGCTCCCCCCTCGCGTCGGCAAGATCGGGCATACGGAATCACGACCATGTCGTAGTAAGAAAGACCGCCTGGCGACGTCTGATAATCACGCGATGTTGGATTTTGCCTGATAATTGCTTGACAATATACCTGGACGATGGTATACTATTCTTCTGAGTCTAGCGAGGTAGCGCGGGCGGGCGTGGAGCGCGTAGGCTAAGTCGCGGCAGGCGGGCCGCAAACACAAGGTTGTCTTCAGGTAGACGCAGTTTTATCGCTGTCACTTTGCCACTGTCAAACCTTCCCACATCGCGTTGGGCGCAGTGTCCAGAGCGCCCGAGTGTCTGGTATACCTGCATTACCGAAGCGCCCATCGCAAGACGCCAGAGAGTCGTACGGGCGCATCCCGCATCGCCCCGCTTCATACATAGTTGCCCAGTGCCGGGTAGCGTTTATAGGTGAGCCAAACCCAGTTTGGCGGGCATGAGTCATCGCCCGCCTATCGTCGCGTCTACGCCCGGCGACCGGATCGTAGACACAGCGTGGCTGAAGTGTCGAGCAAAGGTGTTGACATCCGTTTGCGCTGGTGGACCGAGAGCTTCCGTCCGGTCTCCTGCCCCCACCCCGCGAACGCGTCAACGGACATCCACTTTGCCTGCTGCGTGATCTTCAGTTAGTCACCTCTGATCTGTGAGGAGGACGCCCTTGGATCTCAAAGAGTTCAATGCCATCCGAATTAGCCTCGCCTCTCCCGAGGAGATTCGGACCTGGTCTCACGGCGAAGTTACAAAGCCCGAAACCATCAACTATCGGCGCCTGCGGCCCGAGAAGGATGGTCTTTTCTGCGAAGCCATTTTCGGCCCCACGAAAGACTGGCAGTGCTACTGCGGTAAGTACAAGAAGATCCGCTATCGCGGTATCGTCTGCGACAAGTGCGGCGTCGAAGTCACCCGTGAGCGCGTGCGCCGCGAGCGCATGGGCCACATCGAGCTCGCCTCGCCCGTAGCGCACATTTGGTACACCCGGCGCGTGCCGAGCTACCTCGGCCTGTTGCTAGACATTTCGCGCCGCAACCTGGACCGCGTGCTCTACTTCGCCCAATACATCATCACCCGCATCGACGAGGACGCGCGCCAGAAGGCGCTGCGCCGCCTGGAAGAGGAAGTCGAGAAGGAGATGCGCCGCGCGCGCGTCTCGGCGGAGGCACGCCTCGGCCAACAGCGCGACAACATCGAGACGCAGATGGGTGAGCGCCAGACCGAGTTAGATGCCGTTCTGGAGCGCCTGCAGAGCGAGCGCGATGCCCGCGTCGCCGACGTCATGGAGCAGGCCGCAAGTCAGCGCGAGGCCGTCAAGGGCGACAAGACCGCCCTGGCGAAGCTCGAGGAAGATGTCTCGAACCAGTTGAGCGACATCGAGGCCGATTTCCGCGACGAGCGCGAGCGCTACCAGGCCCTGTTCCAGGGCGAGCGCGACCGCCTGTTCGGCGACCTCGAAAAAGAGATGGACAAGATTAACCGCCTGGTGGACGAGCAGACCGCCGGCCAGATCAAGGACATCGAGTCGCGCCGAGCCGAGCTGAAGAAGCTCGAGGTGCGCCAGCTCCTGACCGAAGCCGAGTACTGGGAGCTGCACGAGCGATGGAACACCGGCGGCCAGCCGATCTTCCAGGCCACCATGGGCGCCGAGGCGCTCAACGACATCGTCGAGCAGATCGACCTCGACGCGATGGCCAAGGAGATGCGCCACGAGATCCGCACCGGCAAGAGCAAGCAGCGCCGCAAGAAGGCCACCAAGCAGCTCAAGGTGGTCGAGGCTCTGCGCAAGTCGAGCAACCGGCCGGAGTGGATGATCCTCAAGGTGCTGCCCGTCATTCCACCCAACATCCGCCCGATGGTTCAGCTCGACGGTGGCCGCTTCGCCACGTCGGGCCCTCAACGACCTGTATCGGCGGGTCATCAACCGCAACAACCGCCTCAAGCGGCTCTTGGAGCTGGGCGCGCCGGATGTCATCATCCGCAACGAGAAGCGCATGCTCCAGGAAGCGGTCGATTCACTCATCGACAACAGCCGCCGCGGTAAGGCCGTCTCGGCGCGCGGCCGCCGCAAGCTCAAGAGCCTGAGCGACATGCTCAAGGGTAAGCAGGGCCGCTTCCGCCGCAACCTGCTCGGCAAGCGCGTCGACTATAGCGGCCGTTCGGTCATCGTGATCGGGCCGCACCTCAAGCTGCATCAGTGCGGTCTGCCCAAGGGCATGGCCCTGGAGCTGTTCCGCCCGTTCGTGATGCGCAAGCTCGTCGAGTACGGCCACGCCCACAACGTCAAGGGCGCGAAGCGTCTCATCGAGCGCATGGACCCTGTCGTGTGGGAGGTGCTGGAGGAGATCATCGAGGATTATCCCGTGCTCCTCAACCGCGCCCCGACGCTGCACCGCCTCGGTATTCAGGCCTTCCAGCCCATTCTGGTCGAGGGCAACGCTATCCAGATTCATCCCCTGGTGTGCGCCGCCTTCAACGCCGACTTCGACGGCGACCAGATGGCCGTCCATGTGCCGCTCTCCCGCGCGGCCAAGGACGAGGCGCGCCGCCTGATGCTGGCGAGCCACAACCTCCTGAAGCCGGCCAGCGGTGAGCCAATCGTCGGTCCGTCCAAGGACATGGTGCTGGGCTGCTACTACCTGACGATGGATGCCGACCCGACTGTGTCGAACGGCAAGAAGTGGGTCTTTGCCGATCCGGTGCCTGTCGACGGCTACCTGACGGACGGTACGCCGCGCACACTGCTGGACGAAGTGCTGATGGCCTACAACCTGGGCCACCTGCACGTCCACACGCCCATCACGGTCTACACGACGACTTACTACGACCCGAAGACCGGCAAGCGTTTCGCCGATGGTGAGCCGCAGTACCTCCCCATCGAGACGACCGTCGGCCGCGTCTTGTTCAACCAGATTCTGCCGACCGAGCTACGCTTCGTTAACCGCCTGCTCGACAAGGGCAAGCTCAACGATCTCGTCGGCGATGCGTATCACCTGCTCGGCCCCGATCCGACGGCTGACCTGGTGGACGACATCAAGAGCCTGGGCTTCCAGTACGCCACACGCTCCGGCCTGACTATTGCCGTCGCGGACATCACCGTCCCCGAGGACAAGCCGCTCATCCTGGAGCGCGCAGCCCAGGAAGTCGAGGAAATCCAGCGGCAGTATCGGCGCGGTCTGATTACTGAGGAAGAGCAGTATCAGAAGACGGTTGAGCTGTGGACTCGCGCCACTGACGAGATTACCGAAGCCGTTCAGACATCCATTCCGGTCACCAGCCCGCTCCGCACGATGGCACAGTCTGGCTCGACGAAGGGCGGTTTCCAGCCGATCCGACAGATGGCCGGCATGCGCGGTCTGATGGCCGACCCGGCAGGGCGCATCATCCCGCTGCCCATCCGCTCGAACTTCCGCGAGGGCCTTACGGCGCTGGAGTACTTCATCTCGACCCACGGCGCGCGCAAGGGTCTAGCCGATACCGCGCTCCGCACGGCGGACGCAGGCTACCTGACCCGCCGTCTGGTGGACGTGGCGCAGGACGCGATTATCAACATCGAGGATTGCGGCACACGCCAGGGTATCTGGATCGGGCCACGCGAGGGCATCAAGGGCGCCGGCGAGAGCCTGCGCGAGCGGTTGTTCGGCCGCGTGACCCAGGGCCCGGCCGTGAACCCGAAGACGGGCGAAGTCGTCATCGAAGCCAACGTCATGCTCGACCAGCCTGAGATCGACCTGATCGAGAAGGCCGGCTTGAAGGAAGTCTACGTCCGCTCGCCGCTGACTTGTTCGCTGCGCCACGGCCTGTGCACGCTCTGCTACGGGCGCGACCTGGCACGCGGCGGCCAGGTAGGCATCGGCGAGGCTGTCGGCATCATCGCCGCCCAGTCCATCGGGGAGCCGGGCACGCAGCTCACGTTGCGCACGTTCCACACCGGTGGTGTGGCCGGCACTACCGACATCACCCACGGTCTGCCGCGCGTGCAAGAGTTGTTCGAGGCGCGCATTCCGAAGGGCGAGGCGCTGATCACCGAGATTGGCGGCCGCGTCGAAATCCATCGCCTGGACGAGGGCATGCGCGAGATTCGCATCGTCGCCCAGCAACTGCACCGCGACCGCTTCCCGCGCCACGCTAGCGCGGTGCTCGAGGTCGAGGACGGCACCGTGGTCGAAGCTGGCGAAGTGCTGATGACCAACGGCGACACGAGGGTCACGGCGACACATAGTGGCCGCGTGGCCGTCGAGAACGACGCGATATACGTCAGCCGCGAGGAACAAGAGATCCGCTCGTACCAGGTTCCACCGGGCGCGCGTATCCGCGTCGAGGAGAACCAGGTCATCGAGGCGGGCCACCAGCTCACCGAGGGCGCTAAGAACCCGCATCGGGTGTTGGCGATCCAGGGGCGCGAGGCGACGCAGCAGTATCTGTTGATGGAGATCCAGAAGGTCTACCGCTCCCAGGGCGTGAACATCAACGACAAGCACATCGAGATCGTCCTGCGCCAGATGCTCGGCAAGGTCCGCGTGAAAAACCCGGGCGACAGCGAATTGCTGCCCGGCGACCTGGTCGACCGACTACAGTTCGAGGAAATCAACGCTCGTCTTATCAGCCAGCGGAAGCGTCCGGCGACGGCCACGCCTATCCTGCTTGGCATCACCAAGGCGGCGTTGGCGACGGAGAGCTTCCTCTCGGCCGCGTCGTTCCAGCACACGATCAACGTCCTCGCCGACGCCGCCATCGCCGGCAAGGTCGATGAGCTGTACGGCCTCAAGGAGAACGTCATCATCGGCAAGCTGATCCCTGCGGGAACAGGCTTCCGTGAGCGTGCCAACGCGTCCATCGAGGAGTCTGGCCGGGGTCTCGTCAGTGGCGAGATCTTTGACGAGGACTTCGAAACCGACTTCGACTTCATCGCCGACATTGACGGCGACGAAGAGGAGGAGGAGTTCGAGGACGAGGACGGCGAGTTCGAGGTGGACGACGAGGACGAGTACGAGGAAGAGAGCGAGTACGACTTCTAAATCCCCTAGGTGCGCGGCGTGTGAGGCTGTGATGCCTTACACGCCACGCCCCGGATGTGAGGTATTGTGAACGAGGAGCAGAAGAGCCAGCAATCTGAGATGTGGGCCGCCCTGGAGTCAGAGGAATATGGCTATCAGGAGCTTCAACGCGGCGAGATTCGCACCGGTGTGGTCGTCGACAAGACCCCCGACCGGATGATCGTCGACCTGGGGGCCAAGACCGAGGGTATTGTTCCGGCCGATGACCTGGCGCAGCTAGGGCCTGAAGCCGTGGCCCGCATCAAGGTCGGCGACGAGGTTTCGGTCTACGTCGTGCGTACCGATGGGAACAGCGGCGAGGTGATCGTCTCGCTGTCGCGTGCCCGCGGGCAGCAGGACTGGAATCACGCCAATGATCTGCTGAACAGCGGTGAGATCGTCGAGGCGAAAGTCGTCGGCCAGAACAAGGGCGGGCTAATCGTCCAGCTAGGCCAGCTCCAGGCATTTGTCCCCAGATCGCACATCGTGCTTGAATCGGGCATGGGCGAGAATCTGGCCCAGATGGTTGGGCAGACCATCCCCATCAAGATCATCGAAGTAGACCGCCGTCAGCGACGGCTTATCGCATCTGAGCGGGCTGCCTGGAAGGAATGGCGACGTGGGCAGAAGGAGCGCCTGCTCGACCAGCTCGCCGAGGGCGCCGTCGTCAAGGGGCGTGTGACCTCGATCACGGACTTCGGCGTGTTTGTCGATCTCGGCGGAGCCGACGGCCTCATCCATGTCTCCGAGCTGTCCTGGGATCGCAACGTCCAGCCCAAGGACGTCCTGCGTGTCGGCGAGGAAGTCGAGGTCTACGTTCTGAACGTGGATCGTGACCGCAACCGCATCGGCCTGAGCCTCAAGCGGCTGCGCGCCGACCCGTGGAGCACCCTCGCCGAGCGCTACCAGCCCGGCCAGCTCGTCCAGGGAACGATTACCAACCTGGCGAAGTTCGGCGCTTTTGCCCGCATAGACGAAGGTGTGGAGGGATTGATCCACATCTCGGAGCTGGCGGATCACCCGGTGAACAATCCGGCCGACGTCGTGCACGAAGGTCAGGTCGTGACGGTGAAGGTGCTGGGCGTGGACACACAGCGGAAGCGCGTGAGCCTGAGCCTACGCCAGGCCGAAGGCTCGGCGCCTGCCCAGGCCGAAGCGTTGCAAGCGCCGGAAGTCGAGGAAGCGCCGACGCAGCCCGATGAGGTTGAGGAGCCTGAGGCTGAGGTTGCACCGCCCGTGCAGGCTGAAGCCCTTGAGGCGACGGAAGCCGCAGATGCCGAACCTGTCGAGGCAAGCGCCGCGGAAGCCGAACCGGACGAAATGAACGACGCTGAACCAGACGAAGCCCCAGCGCCGTCCACCACGACGGACAAGGAGTAGGTCGTGGGTAGGTCACGACGACACGATTCGTATAAGCCGGCCAAGCCCACTGCGACCGCATCGGGGCCAGCCGCCGGCCGATTTGCAGATCAGCTGCTCACATGCGAGCAGTGCGGACGCCAGTTTGTCTTCACGGTTGAGCAGCAGCGCCGCCGGGCTGACCTTGGTCTGCCTCTGGAAGCGCCGACGCTCTGCCCGACCTGCGCCCCGGCTGACTACGCCGCCCCTGCCACCGAGCAGCGGCAGGATCGACGCCCTGAACCGGCGCCGGCCCGCGTTGCGGTCGCTCCGGCGGCTGCATCGCGCCCCCGAACGGAGCGAGACCCGAGCGACAGACGGGACAGCCAGGAGTCGGGGCCGGGCTACACCGTGCGGTCCCTCGGCCACGTTAAGTGGTACGACGAGGAGCGGGGTTACGGCTTCATTGTCGACGACGAGAGCGGCGAGGAGTACTTTGTCCATCAGTCGGCCCTCGAGGCCGGCACAACGGCGCTGTTCGAAGGCCAGTCCGTCGAGTTCGAGGTCACCCACCGGCAGAAAGGCCCCGAGGCCATCTACATTCTCACGCTCTAGTTCTGGTTCCTGAAATCATTGAGGGATGAGCGCCGACTGGGGCGCTCATCCCTCTTTTCATTTCCCCCGACGTGCGCTCGCTAGGGTGACCAGGCCGGGGCGTAGAGCGGGCCTGAGGCTATCGCCGTCGGCGTCCCACTCCCGTCCTGGTTGATCGCGTAGACGAGGACATTGCCGCCGCTCGAGCTCGCGTAGGCTATCTGCGCCCCCGAGCCCGACCACGTCGGCTGCGAGGACACTGTGCCGCCCTGCGAGACCGTTATCTGCATGTCGCCCGTCCCGTTTGGCGTTATGCTATAGATTTCCCAGTTGCCCGTGCGATTGGAAGCGTAGGCGATACGGTTCCCCTGGGGTGACCAGCGGGGCCACGTGTTCGTGCCCAACGCGAACGTCAGCTGGCGGAGGTTGTAGCCGTCCGCAGTCATCACCCATATCTGGTCGCGCCCGCCGCGCGCCGCGTTGTCGCCGCGGCGGTTGCTGGCAAAGACGATCATTGTCCCATCGGGCGAGTAGGATGGCATTCGGCTCGACGAAGATCGGTAGAAATTGTCGTACGGGCTGGATGTTGGCGCCCCTGTCGGCGTCGGTGAGATGTAGGGGGTCGAAGTCGGCGTCGAGGTCGCAGTTGGGCCGATGGGCGTCGACGTAGGCTGGTCCGGCGACTGTGGCCACGTCAGGCGATAGGTGTATTGATTGTCACCCCGAATGTCGATCGGCGTGGTCGCGTTGGCAGGCACGCGGTAGATGTCGAAGCCGTCGAAGGCGCCCGCATCAGAGGCAAAGGCGATCCACTGCGTGCCACTCGCATCCGTGGGCGGCGGCGACCAGGTGGGGTTCATGTTCGTCACGGACGCGACGTTGTTGCCCGTGGGTGGACACGTGGCGTCGGTATTGGTCAGGCGCGTCACGCTCCCGCCATTGATGTCCATGCGGTAGATTTCATAGTGCGTCGGACAGGACGGGTAGTCGCGGTTGGTAGCGAAGGCGATAGCCTGACCGTCCCAGGACAAGGCCGGGTCGACATCGTCAACGGTGGCCGTTTGAGACACGAGCGTGGGTTGACCATTCCCAACGCGCTTGTAGATCTGCCAGTGCCCGTTCACGCTCTGTGCCCAGAGCAATGGATAATCTGTTGACTGGATGGTGGCTGTGGGCGTAGGCGTCGGCGAGAGAACACGCGTCGCCGTGGCGGTGCTCGTCGGGGTCGACGTTGGGGTCGGCCGCAGTGTGACGGCCTGCATTAACAGGGGCATATACAGCGGCCGCGCGGTGTTCGTCGCTTCAGGCGCCAGGGCAGCGCGCTGATACATGGTCTCGGTCTGCGCCGCAGGAGAAGTCACGTATACTCCCAGGATCGCAGCAACGATGCCCAGGGCCCCTAACAAACCGAGAATCACGCGCGTCGGGCGGACCGGCACACGCATCAATGAGTCTCCCGGGAGGCGGTGCGCCTCCTAAACGAAATAACCGCCAGGCTAGCCTCAAAGGATGGAGGCCGTGGCGGCGAGGGCATTATACCACGGCTCACGGCGGCGTGCCAACTTCCGATGCCCCGCGCTCCTCGGCAGCCAGCCGACTGAGCTTCGCGTACTTGACCCATTCGTAGTAGGCCATCAGACCCGCCATGCGCACGCCGTGGACGCCGTCGCGGTAGCCCTGCAGTGACACGAATCGGCGGCGGAACTCGCGCAGCGGCTGGAGGACAAAGTTGCGTGGCCTGGCCCGCGCCCCGCTTGCGTACAGGATACCCGCGTCGTACGACGTATAGCTCGCCTGCTTGCGGCGGAACTGCTCGAGGTCGCGGTAGTTGTAGTGGACAAACGGCTCGCTTAGATACTCGGCCGCGCCGTCGAGCACGACCAGCTCATGCACAGCGCGCTCCGGGTCATAGTGCGCGCGGCCGACGCGAAACAGTCGCAGTTGGTAGTCGGGCCACCATCCGCCGCCTCGCGTGAGATGCCCAAAGATATAGTTGTGGCGCGGAATCCAGTAGCCCACGGGACCGTCGCCGTCACTCTCCGCAGTCACCCGGCGAACCTCGTCGGCCAGCGACGGTGTCACACGCTCATCGGCATCGACGAACAGCACCCAGGGCGTGCGTACCAGGGCGAGCGCCGCGTTGCGCTGGTCGGCGAAGTTTCGGAAAGGGCGCACCACCACGTCGGCCCCGGCCTCGCGCGCGATCCGCGGAGTGCCGTCGTCACTGCCCGAGTCGAGCACAAGGCGGCGGTCGGCCCACGCGACGCTCGCCAGGCACTCCTGGATGTGTTCGGCCTCGTTGCGCGTGAGAATAACGGCGGTGATGGCAGCATCGAGTGACGAGGTAATAGGGTGACGAGGTGACGAGGTGACGAGGTGACGAGGTGATTGCGCTGGGCTCTGTCGCGCCAGTTGCGCGACTTCCTGATACGCGGCGCGCTGTTCACCCACGGTTCGCCGGGCATTGGCCGCTGTGCCTGCCCACACAAGGCAGCGGAGAGCCGTTCGTTCGGGCGCTCCGTAATGCTTTTCGAACAGCCGGAGACGGCTGCGCCACAGCTCGACAAACATGCGCTGGCGGAACTGGCGCGTGCTCTGCGCCTCATAGTGGACGACATGCGCCGTGGGGACGCAGAACAGGCGCCATCCGCATTGCGCCAGGCGGCGACACCAGTCAAGCTCCTCGGCATACATGAAGAAGCCTTCGTCGAGGAAGCCCACCTGGCGCAATGCATTGCCGCGCACCAGGATGCACGCGCCCAATAGCGTCTCGGCCTCGAAAGGCGCGTCCCCGATGTAGCTGTCGCGGGGGTACCGCCCGTTCAGCGGCGACTCCATGATGCGGCTCAAGCGGCCAGGCGGTGGGAACAGGTCGAGGAACGTCTGCGCCAAGCCGGGGAATAGGAAGGCCGAGGGCTGGAGCCTACCGTCGGGGTAGGTCAGTTGCGGACCGGCCGCGCCGGCGGACGGCGTCTGCTGGAGGAAATCCATGAGCGCCGCGATCGCGCCGCGCTCAACTGTTGTGTCTGGATTCAGGAGCAGCACGAAGTCGGTAGCGGTGGCATCGGAGGCTGCCGGCCGGGTCGGCGCGACGCACGCCCAGGCCTCCGCTGAGCGCGGCGCTTCATCACCGAGCGGCTGGAAGCCGAGGGCACGCAAGGCCAGGTTATTGCCGCCGGCAAATCCCAGATTGGCGGGCGACTCGATGAGATCCACCCAAGGGTAGCGCTCGCGCACGAACGCGGCGCTACCGTCAGAGGAGCCATTGTCGACGACGGCGACGCGCGTCGACAGCGCCTCTCCCTCAGCGCCCCCTCGATCCAGGCCGAGTGACCCATCCGCCGCCAGAGAGTCGAGGCAAGCTCCAATCAAGACACGCGTGTTGTAGCTGACGATAACGATGGCGAGGCTAGTACTCAATCGTCACCTGGGTGGGATTGACGGATTCCTCGTGCTTGCGCACGTCTTCTTGGATCAGGCCAAGATAAAAATATGGCTGGCGGCGCAGCGGCTTGTCGGTAACGCGTATGCCGCCCGTGATCTGCACCGTCTGCCCCGGCAGGAGGTAGGTGTAGGTCTTGTCGTTGACGACGCGCTCTTCCAGCGGACAGCGGTCGTTGCCCTCGCCCGGCGGGCACAGCAGCGTGCGGCCATCGACGTTGCGCCGTTCGAGCTTCGACGGGTCGCCCAGCTCCCAGCGGTAGGGGTAGTCCAGGTCGGTCGGGCTGGCGTCGAATGCCGCGCCGAGGCGGAAGGCGCCCGACGACTGCGGCATCTGCATGCTGTTGTAAGACTGGCGGCTATCGTACACCGTGCCCGGCGGCGGCCCCTGGGTACGCAGAGGAACCGTGCCGATGTTCTTGACCGTTGCCGTGATACTCACAGTACCACCGAGGGGGATGACGCGCGGCGTAATCTGGCTGTCCATGATCGTCGCCCGCGGCACCCCGCCCTCCCTAATGGTGAGTGGCTGGCGCTCGGTCACGACGTTGCCGAGGGTATCGCGCGCCTCGACGACGACGTTGTACGTCCCGTCCGGCGGAGGCGGCGCGTCGGCATCGACTCCTGCATCATAGTCGTACTGGTGGCGGCCCGGCTGGCCCGGCTCGACCGGGCCCTTCTTCTTTTCAAGGAGAGACACGACGAAGTTGCCCTGTTGATCTTCCAGGTAGACGCGCACCGTCGCCGGCTTGGCGAGGACGTAGCTCACCGTGATCCGGTCGTTGATGCCGTCCTGGTTCGGCGTGAACTCGTTCGGGAAAACTGTGAACTCGGTGATATCCGGGCGCGACAGGTCGGCGCCCTGAATGGTCAGCTTCCCTTCCATCTGGGTCGGCGATCCGCCCTCCACCGGCGTCGCCTGCACCCGCCAGGTGTAGTCGCCGTCCGGCAGCATGCGCCCATCGATGATACCGTTGAACAGGGCGCTGTAGTCGCCGGGCGAGCGACGCTCGTCCTGACGCCAGATATGCTGCTGGCCGTCAGGCCCGATGAAGGATGTCGTCAACAGGGCAGTCTGACCGATCGTATATTCGATGTTCGCCAGGTCATCCCGGCCGTCCGCATTCGGGGAGATTGTGGAGGGGGTGACATTGACGCGGCTCAGAGTCGGGCGTGATTGGCAGCCGATGAGCACAAGGGCAAACACAGTCAGCGCCAACACAAGGCGCAGAGTACGCAACACGGCTCTCCTTTATGACCTCAGAACGCCAAAAGTCTACTCTCCGGCCCCAGGCGAGTCAAACCTCCGCGCGGCCTCGCAGCATCTTGCGTTTTGCCAAAGTTGCATTACTATAGTGCGCATGAGCTACCAGGACGTACTCAACTACCTCTACGCCCCGCAGCGTATCCAGGGACAAAACAGCATCAAGGCCGGGCAGCGCGGGACGACCGACGCTCCCGAACGCACCTTGGAGCCCATGCGCCAGGCGCTCGCCGCGATGGGCAATCCACACCTGCGCTTCAAGTCAGTCCACATCGCGGGCAGCAAGGGCAAAGGCTCCGTCTCGGCGATGCTGGCGAGTGTTCTCGACACGGCGGGCTATCGCGTCGGCCTCTTCACATCGCCACACCTGCACAGCTACCGCGAGCGCATGCAAATCAACCGCGCCTTGCCGAGCGAGGCGGACATCGTCGAACTGTTCGAGGCACGGCGCGCCTTATTCGACGCCATGTCGGAGCTAATTACGTTCGAGCTGACGACACTCATGGCGTTCGACTACTTCGCCCGCGAAGGCGTCGAGATTGCCGTCATCGAGGTCGGCCTCGGCGGACGCCTCGACTCGACGAATGTGGTTCTGCCCGAAGTCTCGGTTATCGCCGCGCTGAGCCTCGAGCATACCGCCATCCTTGGGGACACGATTGAGAAGATTGCCTTCGAGAAGGCGGGAATCATCAAGCCCGGCGTGCCGGCTATTCTCGCCCCGAACGTGCCTGCCGCCACGGCGGTTGTCGCCGAGATCGCGCGGGAGCGCGGCGCACCGCTGCTGCGCGTCGGCGAGGACATCCCCTACCGGCTCGGCGATGCCTACCCCCGCGGGCAGTCGTTCGAAGTTCGCCGCTGGCCGTCTGGCCCGTGGCAGCGCGAGACGATCCCGCTGCTGGGCGAACACCAGGCCGTCAACGCCGCCTGCGCCATCGGCGCTGTCGATGTCTTGATTAGCCGCGGCATACCGGTGTCGGACCAGGCGCTCACCCGCGGCTTGGCCGACGTGCGGTGGCCGGCGCGTTTGGAGGTTCTCGGCGAGACTCCCCTCGTCGTGGTCGATGGAGCGCACACGCCGGACTCCGCCGCCTACGCCGTGGCCGCCCTGCGCCGCCACCTGACTTTCGACCGCCTCATTCTCGTATTTGGGGCCCTCTCCGATAAGGATGTCGGCGGCATGCTGGATGCGCTTCTCCCGGCGTCGAGCGCCGTGGTTATGACGCGCAGCCGCTACCCCCGTGCCCTGGCCGGCGATGATCTCGCGCAGATGGCTGAGGCGCGGGGTGTCACGCCGGCCGCGGTAACCGATGACGTGCCGGAAGGCCTGGCGGCGGCCCTGGGGATCGCCAGGCCCCAGGACCTCGTGCTCGTTACAGGCTCGCTGTTCGTCGCGGCGGCAGCGCGCGAGGCCTGGCTGCACTGGCGAAAGTTGCCCCTTCCCGACCTTGATCCCCCGCTGCATGGTGACTAGCGCCTTTGGCATCGGCGGCGAATTGTGCTATAACTGTTGCCCGGAGGTTATGCATGACCGAGAGCAGCCCGCCGCCTGACGAATCGCTCGCGCGCAGCCGCCGTCCCCGGCGCCGCAAGTCCGTTTCCTTGCCCAATTTACCCATCCTACCGGTGCGGGACGCCGTGCTATTCCCGCACATGGTCACCCCCTTGTTCGTCGCCCGCGACCGATCGATGCGCGCCGTCGAAGCGGCCATCGAAGAGAACAGCAGCCTCGTCGTGCTGGCGCAGCGCGACCCCGAACTGCAAGACCCGGGACCGAACGAGCTGTACGAAATCGGCACGCAGGTCACGATTGGCCGCGTGCTGAAGATGCCCGATGGGACGACGAGCATCGTGGCGCACGGGCGCGGCCGGGTCAAGCTTCTGGATTACACCCAGACCGAGCCGTACCTGCGTGGCCGGTTCATGCCCCTCTTCGAGATCGCCGAGGAAGGCACCGAGGTAGAGGCGCTGCGGCGCGCGACCCTCTCGATGTTCGAGCAGTGTGTCGAGCTGAACTCGAACATGCCCGAGGACGCGTACGTCGCCGCGATGAACGTCACCGACCCTGGCCGCCTGGCCGACCTGGTCGCCTCGGTGTTGACGCTGGAAGTAGACCGCCGACAAGAGCTACTGGAGACGATGAACCCGCGGCTGCGGCTGGAGAAGCTCAGCGTGCTCCTGGCGCGCGAGCTGGACGTGCTACAGCTCCAGAACAAGATTCACTCGGCGGTGCAGGACGAGGTTGACAAGAGCCAGCGCGAGTACTACCTGCGCGAGCAGATGCGGGTGATACAGAATGAGCTAGGCGAGGGCGATACACAGATTCGCGAGATTGCCGACCTCCGGGACAAGATCGCCGCCAGCGGCATGCCCGGCGAGGTGCGCGAAAAAGCGGAGAAAGAGGTCAGCCGCCTCATCGAGATGCCGCCGGCCTCCCCCGAGATGGGCATCATCCGCACCTACCTCGACTGGCTCATCGAGCTGCCGTGGACGACCAACACCGCTGACAACATGGACCTGCGAAACGCCGAGCGTATCCTGGACGCGAACCACTACGGCCTGCCCAAGGCCAAGGAGCGCATTCTGGAGTACATCGCGGTGCGCAAGCTGGCGGCGGCCAAGATGCGCAGCCCGATTCTATGCTTCGTCGGACCGCCCGGCACCGGCAAGACCTCGCTCGGACGGTCCATCGCCGAGGCGTTGGGGCGCAAATTCGTGCGCGTCAGCCTGGGCGGCATCCGCGACGAAGCCGAAATCCGCGGCCACCGCCGAACCTACATTGGGGCGCTGCCAGGACGAATCATCCAGACCATGCGGCGCGCGGGTACGGTGAACCCGCTATTCATGCTCGACGAGATCGACAAGATCGGACTCGACTTCCGCGGCGACCCTGCGGCGGCCCTGCTCGAAGTCCTCGACCCCGAGCAGAACTCGAACTTCTCGGACCACTACCTGGACGTGCCCTACGATCTATCGAAGGTGCTGTTCATCGCCACGTGCAATGTCCTGGATACAGTGCCGCCCGCGCTGCGCGACCGCATGGAGGTCATCCGCTTCCCCGGCTACATCGAGGAAGAGAAGCTGTCCATTGCCCGCCAGTTCCTCATTCCCCGCCAGCTCGAAGAGCACGGGCTACCCCAGAAGTCGCTGAAGTTCTCCGACGAGGCCGTGCGGCACATGATTCGCGAGTACACCTACGAGGCCGGCGTCCGCAATCTCGAGCGTGAGATCGCCAACGTCTGTCGCAAGATCGCCCGCCGCGTCGCCGAGGACCGCATTGCCCCCAAGACCATCGGCACGCAGCAGCTTCTCAAGTACCTCGGCCCGCCAGAGTTCACCTATGGGCTAGCCCAAGAGCGCGACGAGATCGGCGTCGCCACAGGCATCGCCGTGACCGACGCCGGCGGCGACCTGCTCTCCATCGAGGTCAACCTCATGGAGGGGAAAGGCACGCTGACGCTGACCGGCAGCCTGGGCGACGTCATGCAGGAGTCGGCGCAGGCCGCGCTCAGCTACGCCCGCGCCCACGCGCGCGAGCTGGGCATCAACCCGCAGGACTTCGAGCGCCTCGACATCCACGTTCACGTGCCGGAAGGAGCCATGCCGAAGGACGGCCCGTCGGCGGGCATCACCATCGCCACGGCGCTCATCTCGGCGCTTCTCCAGCGCCCGGTGCACCGCGAAGTCGCCATGACCGGCGAAATCACCCTGCGCGGACGCGTCCTGCCCATCGGCGGCTTCAAGGAGAAGGTCATCGCCGCCCACCGCGCGGGCCTCAAGACCGTACTGGTGCCCCAGAAGAACAAGAAAGACGCGGCGGAGCTACCCGCCCGCGTCCGCCGCGACCTCAACCTGGTGTTCGTCGACCGCATGGATGAGGTGCTACCCATCGCGCTGATGGAGGCCACGCCGAACGGCGCCGCCGCACGGGCCAAGCCGCGACGCGCGCCCAAGCCCGCGGCGCCCAGCCCTCTCGATGTGCCGGTGGGTGTGTAGGACATCTCGACATCGCGGGCTACCCCACGACTAGGTATGACTTCGTGAAGTAATCTCCACCCACAATTGACAGATTCATGACAGAAAATCAGCCACGGCTCCTGTATAATGGAGCCGTGGCTGACTTTTTGAAGGGGAATGGGCTATTTGGACCCCGGTCCAATCAGCCGGTCTAGCCGCGCGAACAGGCCGTCGATACCGCCTGGTTGCGCGGCGTTCACCGGTATCAATCGGCCGTCCACGACGCGCGCCGGGTGACCATCGTAGAATACGCGTCCGCTGCTCGCCGCTTCCAACATCCATCCTTGCAGCGGCTTCCCTTCATAGCTCCGCCACATCTCGTCCCAGGAAATGTCTGATCGCGTCGGTGACGATGACCGGTTTGTCCCGAGTCGGTGCGACACGTCGAGAAGTCCGAAGATGATCGCGGTCACGAGGAGTGTGCCAAGCCAGAACGGCCACGTGGCTAAGATAATGGCGGGTCCCAGCCAAATGAGGGCGATGACGAGAGCAACAATGTAGCCGAGTCCCCAGATGGATTTGGCGGTCCGGCTGATCGCCGGGTTCCAGCCTGGTCTTCCGACCGCCCTTAAGGTCAGCGTTGCGCCGCCGAGAAACAGGGCCATACCGATCGCGAGAGCGGGTAACAGAACTTCGAGCACACAGAGCCTCCTCTCCGGGACGACACAACCCCGGGCAGAGGAGCCGTCCTGCAAAGAAGGACAACGCGAATCGCTTGTCGAAGACGGCAGGGATCACAGTGTGCGTCGGACGAGCGTGATACCCGGGTGGGTTACGAGCCCTGCCAGTGAGTTCGGCGCTGAACGACAGAGCAAATCGAACGTTTGTTCTATAGCATTCTACCACACTCGGTGATCATTGTCAACGGATTTCCGGACAAAATGGAACGGTCAATTGCACTATCTTTCGGACAGAAGCACAAGTCAGGCAGGCAGCTTCGCCAACATCGCATCCTCCGAGAGCCCAGATGGCTGGAAGTGGGCTAGACGGAAGGAGAGACGAACATGTACATTCCGAGTTGGGCCATTCTGGTAGGCGTGTTCGTAATCATCGCCATCTGGGCAGGTACAACGGTCGCCGGAGCCCTGGAGTCGATGGCCAACGTGAGTACTGCCCCTTCCCTGGAGGCGGCAGCCGGACGAGCTGCGATCCGTGGCACGATCTTCGCGCTGGGGGTGGGGCTGGTGGCGCTTGCCATTCTCGCGGGGCTCTACGCCTATTACCGGCGGCCGACCTTTCGCTTTGTACCGGATGCGACGATTCAACTCTCCGCCCCCGCCCCTGCGGCAGTACCTCCAGGTCCAACCCCAACACCGTCGCCCGGGCCCACGCCAACGGTCGGACCGGCTGCCACGCAAGGCCCACCATCTCCTACATCATCACCTCAAACCCCTGTACCACAGTGCAGCCTCTCTGTCGGCATGCTCGTCCGCGTGGTAGCGCCGACGGGCCTTGAGCTAAATGGCTCCAATCTTGCCGACCCTGATCTTCAGGGAAAGCTGTTTACCCTGAAGAAGGACGACGTGGGGCTGATTACCGCCGGTCCCTTTGTCCGCTCCGATGGTGTGTACTGGCATTACAACGCCGGCGGAGGTCTGCAAGGCTGGGGGCCAGAGATGCTCGGCGGGCAATGCGCGGTCGTCCCATAGGACACCGCGCCGATTCGCCGATCGAGACTCTCATCGCCGCTTTGGGCCGACGACGCGGTCCAGGGCGCCGAAGACTTTTTCGATGCCTTTCTTGGGCATGCCGCCGCGCGGCACCAGGATGCCATCCTCGACAACGGCAACCCGCCCCCCGTACACGACGCGGCCGGTCTGGGCGGCCTCCGCCATCGCCGGCGGCAGCGGCTTCCCCTCGTAACTCCTCCACAGTGCATCCCAGTCCGGGTCGTGTTCCGGCGGAGGTGGTGGCGCCTCCTTGCGCCGCGCCTCCACGATTCCGTCCAGGCCCCAGAAGATGCCGAACGCAATGACCGGCGGGACGACGAAGACCGCCCAGCCTTCGCGAAAGATCGTCGGGCCGAACAGCATGAACAGGACGAGCAAGACGCCGACGAACAGGCTGGACCAGATCGTCTTCGCTACGCGGCTAACGTCGTCGTCCCAGCCGAGCTTCCCGACGTGCGCCATTCCCGCCGTGACACTTACAAGGATGAATAGCATCAGGATTCCCGCGCTCGCGCCGACAAGAAGATCCACCAACGTTCTCCCTCAAGAACGATTGTAGTTGAACATATGTTCTGATTCTAGGCTATTCGCGATGAATGTCAAGGGCGCGGCGTGTGCGCCGAACTTGCCACGCGCCGCCGTTGTCTGTATGCTTAGGGCCATATGCGTGTGATTGTTCAATCCTCGGCGCGTGCCTCAAGTTGTGGAACCCATGTCCCAGGTAAAGACTGCTGACGATATTCAGGCCCTGCTCGAGCACGGCCCTTCAGAAGACATCGTTTTCTACCGCCCGGGCGTTTCGCTGGCGCGCCTCGCCGAGACGCTGACCGCGCTGGCCAACACCCAGGGCGGGTTCATCGTCATCGGCATCGACGAGAAGGGCTCGACTCTCATCAGCGTCGAGGACCTACAAGAGGTCTTCAACCTCGCGATGGAGGCGGCGCTCGAGGTCGATCCGGCGATTGTCATGCCCATCCCCCGCGTCGCCGTCCTGGAGGAGTCGAACCTCGTCATCGTCCAGGTGCCGGAGGGCCTGTCCCACGTCTACAGCTACAAGGGCCGCTACTACACCCGTGAGGGGCGCGCGAACCGCCTCCTGACGACGGGGGAACTGCGCCGGCTGTTCGTCGACCGGGGCGAGGTCATCTTCGAGGCCGAGCGGGCGACAGGCTCCAGCCGCGTCGACCTGAGCGACGAGAAGATTCAGCGTTATCTCGAAGCAGTCGACGGTGTGGCAGGCTTGACCGCCGAGATTCTGCTGCGCCAGCGCCGCTGCCTCACGGAGGACGACGAGCCGACGAATGCCGGTATTCTCCTGTTCGGAAAGGACCCGCAGGAGTTCGTGCCGGGGAGTGAGATCATCGCCGTGCGCTACGCCGGCCTCGAGCAGAGCGACACATACCTGCGCGACGACATTCGTGATACGCTGCCGGAGGCGATTCGCCGCGCCGAGGCGTTCGTCGTCGACAACATGCGCGTCGGCGCCCGCCTGAGCGGGCTATCGCGAGAGGAACGCACGGAGTACCCGCGCGACGCGGTGCGCGAGGCACTGGTCAACGCCGTGGCCCACCGCGACTACTCTATCCGCGGCCAGGAGATTCGCGTCTTCATGTTCGCCGACCGCATCGAGATTACGTCGCCTGGCGGGTTGCCCGGCCCGGTCACCATCGAGAATATCGCCGAGGAGCGCTTCTCGCGCAACGAGGCGATCGTACAGGTGCTGTCCGACCTGGGTTTCATCGAGCGCCTAGGGTACGGCATCAACCGCATGCGGCGGCTCATGGCCGAGGCAAACCTGCCCGCGCCCGTGTTCCACGAAACAGCCAACGGCTTCCAGGTGATCCTGTACGGCCACGGCGACCGCCTGGTCACGACGGACCGCACCCCCATCCGCATGTCACAGTGGGCGCACCTGAACCTCAACGAGCGCCAGGAATATGCCCTCGGTCTGGCCGGCCAGCAGGGCCGCGTCACAAACCGCGACCTGCAAGACCATGCTCCGGACGTATCGCCGGAGACGATCCGCCGCGACCTCGCCGACCTTGTGGACAAGAACCTGCTCCTCAAGATCGGGGAGAAGCGCGCAACGTACTATATCCTCAAGTAACCGGTATGGAGCATCTGTGGCCGACAGTTGGACGGATCTGGTCGTAGCGCCGCAGCCGCTCGCGGTGGAAGCGGGTGCGGCGGTTCTGGCCGACGGTGGCAACGCCATCGACGCGGCGCTCACGGCCGCCTTGGTCCAGGGCGTCACCGACCCGCAGGAGTGCGGCATCGGCGGCTTCGGCTCGCTGCTCTATTGGGACGCGGCGACGCGGCGCCAGACCGTGCTCCAGTTTCACGCTCGCGCGGGCGCCCTGGCGACCGCCGACATGTGGGCCGACCGCGTCGTCGAGGAGTATCGCACCGGCTTTGGCTTTCGTCTGACCGGCTTCGAGAACGACGTCGGCTGGCAGTCCGTGGCGACCCCCGGCGCGGTGGCCGGGTTCGGCGAAGCGCACCGCCGCTGGGGAAGCCGGCCCTGGGCCTCGCTGCTCGCCCCGGCGATCGCCCTGGCCGAAGATGGCTTCATGCTCAGCCCGCATCTCGCCGACGCCTGGTGGCACAACGCCGAGTTTGGCTTCGCGCCACCCACGTGGCGGCTCCATCACACGCCCGCCGCCGCTGCTATCTTTACCACAGACGGCGCGACGCCGCGCCGCACCGGCGATACCCTGGTTCAGAAAGACTACGCGGAGTCGCTGCGCCGCCTCGCCGAGCATGGTCCAGATGGATTCTACACCGGGGACATAGGTCAGGCGCTTGGCAGGGCCATTCGCGGCCACGGTGGGCTTGTCACCGAGGAAGACCTGGCGACGTACCGCGTGCGCGAGCGTGCGCCCGTCATCGGTGTCTACCGCGGCCTGACTATCGCCTCGGACCCCCTACCCGCCGGCGGCCCGACCCTCATCCAGATGCTCAACGCCCTGGGCCATTTCGACCTGGCTGCCCTCGGCCACAACAGTCCGGGCTACATTGACCTGGTCGCCCGCGTGATGCAGTGGGCGTTCGCCGATTGGACGACCCGGCTGGGGGACCCCGAGTTCACAGCGGACATGACCGACGAGATTATGTCGCCTGCCTATGCCGCCGAGGCCGCTCAGCAGATACGCGATGGCGCGAGGTTCCGCGTGCCGCGCCTTCAGCCGCCGGAGCCACAGGACACCACGCACATCAACGTCGTAGACCGCTGGGGCAACATCGTCAGCCTGACTCACAGCCTGGGCTTCAGCTCTGGCGTCGTGGTGGATGGCCTGGGATTCCAGCTCAACAACGCCATGAACTGCTTCCACCCGCTGCCAGGGCAGGCCAACTCCATCGCGCCGGGCAAGGCGCGGCTGACAGGCATCTGCCCGACCATCGTCTATCGCGACAGCGCACCCATTATGGCGATCGGCGCGCCGGGCGGAACGCAGATTATCACCGGCGTGCTGCAGGTGCTGCTCAACATCATCGATTTCGGCATGTCACCGGTGGAGGCGGTGGCAGCGCCGCGGTTCGACGCGCAAAGCGAGGTGATTGATACCCAGGCGCGCATCCCCCTGGCAACGCTGCGCGCGTTGGAGGCGATAGGCCACGAGGTATGCCGCGAGCCTTATAGCTATGGGTCGTTTGGCCTGGTACACGTGGCGCAGCGTGATGAGACGACGGGCTTATGGCGCGGCGCGGCCGATCCGGGCGGCGACGGCATGGCACTTTCCAGCCGGCACGTCACATGGCCGTGACACCGGCGCTGTCTGAACAGATGTTCGATGACAAACTTTCCCACAAATCCCACGTTATCCCAACATTAACCCACCAGTTCACCCGAAATATCCCACATGGGAAAGTATCCCACATGGTAGCCTAATTTAGAGGCCACGAGAGGAGAAGAGCCGATGATCCCTCAACAGCAGCCCGCAGTAGAAACCTCGTCCGACCTGTCTATCCTGCGTGAGCGAGTCCGGCGCGACGGCAAGGTGCTGCCCGGCGGGATTCTCAAGGTCGATAGCTTCATCAACCACCAGGTCGACCCGGCGCTCATGGCGCTGATGGGCCGCGAGTTCGCCCGCCGCTTCGGCTATTTGCGCCCGACGAAGGTCCTGACCGCCGAAATCTCCGGCATCGCCCCGGCGCTCCAGGCCGGTGTCGCCCTGGATGTGCCGGTCTTGTTCGCCCGCAAGACGCGCTCCGTCACCCTGCCGCCCAACACGTTCGAGCGCCGCGTGCCGTCTCGCACCAAGGGCGGTGAGACACTTCTGCTCGTCTCGCCCGAGTACCTGGGGCCTGGGGACCGCGTCGTCATCATCGACGACTTCCTCGCCTCCGGTCAGACGACCGAGGCCCTGGCGAGCATTGTGGCGGAAGCGGGCGCGACGCTGCTAGGAATCGGAGTGGTGGTCGAGAAGAACTTCGAGGATGGGCGCGAGCGCCTGGCGCACCTTGGCGTGCCGATTGAGGCGCTCGTCATCATCAGCCACATGGATGAGAACGGCATCGAATTTGCCTCGGCCGGCGCATAATCGCCCTGCGCGATGCGCCTGCCTATCGTCTATTTCAACGACGACATCGTAGCCGTCGACAAGCCCGTCGGGCTGAGCACACACGCGGCCTGGCACGACGTCATCCCCGTCGACGTGGTCGGCATCCTCAAGGCACAGCTCGGCGCGGATTACCTCGGCACCCATCAGCGCCTCGACCGAGACACGTCCGGCGTTATGGTTTTCGCGCGCCGTCCCGCGGCCAACGCCTGGCTGTCTGACGCCTTTCAGGACCGGGCAGCCGCGAAAGAATACCTGGCCGTCGTTCACGGCACGCCCGCCGCGAGCGGGCGCATCGACGCGCCCATTGTCGCCATCGGGAGTGGGCGATACGGAGTCGCAGACGGGACGGCGCGCGGGGGAGCGCAACCGGCCGTCACTGAGTACAACGTCGTCGCGCGCTCGCTCGACCGCCGCCTCAGCCTGCTGCGCCTGCATCCTCTCACCGGCCGCCCCCATCAGCTCCGCGTCCACCTGGCGCACATCGGCGCGCCCATCGTCGGCGACACCCTCTACGACACGCGGGCGCGCTTCTTCCCCCGCCTTCTCCTCGACGCCCACCGATTGTCTCTCCCATCGCCCGCCGGGTTGCTCACGATTGAAGCCCCGCTGCCGGCGATCTTCGAGTCGCTCGTCTCAGCGCCACACCTGGCCGACCTGTTTCAGAGGGCGAGCGGCGCGGGCGGCTGGCGGACCTGGCTGGACGAAAAGCCTCAGCCGCTAGTGTCCGTGCTGGCCCTGGCCGCCGAGCGCCGCCGGCCGATTGCTGAGGGTAGTGGGCACACGGCGTACCGGCTGCTCAACGGCGCCGCCGACGGCGTGCCAGGCTTGACGGTCGACCGCCTTGGTGATGTGCTCCTTATAGAGAGCGCGGCGGAAGATGAGGCAGATATGGGAATTCTGTTGGGCGCCCTGTGCCGGGTGTGGGAGCCACGGGCTGTTGTCGCCCGCCAGGGTGGGAGGATGCAATCGAGCGAGGTCATCTGGGGGACACTCTCTGGTGAGACGTGGGAGGTACGCGAGGCGGGGCTGCGCTACGTGGTCGGGGTGGATACTACTGACACGGCCCTTGCGCCGGAGCTGCGCGAGATGCGCGAGCGGGTGCGCGCTCTCGCCCGCGGGCGGGCAGTCCTCAACCTGTTCGCCGACACGTGCGCCTTCGGCGTGGCGGCCACGGCCGGCGGCGCGGCTCGCGTCCTGAACCTGGACCGCTCGCGCCAGCGGCTGGAGCGCGGCATGGCGAGTTACGGGGCCAACGGATTCCCGGCCGATCGGTACGATTTCGTGGACGGCGACGCCTTCGACTGGCTACCGCGCTTCCAGCGGCGCGGCCAGCATTTCGACCTGGTCATTGTCGCTCCGCCGCCCTCGAGAAGCCAGGGCCGCGGCCGCCACGACGTCGAGAGGGACTGGCCCGCGCTGGCGCAACAGGCCGCGGCGGTCGTCGCCCCAGGCGGCCACCTCCTGGCTTGCAGCCGCCAGCCCCGGTTGACGCGGCGCGGGTTCAAGGAGCTTGTCATGGCAGGGGTAACCGCCGTAAACCGCCCCGCCGCAGAGGTCGCCTACTGGCGCGACCCGGCGTTGGACTTCCCGCCCGCGCCTGGAGAAGAGGGCGTGCTCAAAGCGCTACTGCTGAGCATCGAGTAGCTACCAGTTCATGGCGAGCATGTCTTGCCCCAATCGCGGCTGATGATCGACAGGTCCACCACGTCGATACGGCCGCTGCCGTTCACGTCGCGGTGGCGGATGTAGCGCGGATCACTGCTCGTCACCGGCCAGATTGCGGTGACCAGGGCCAGGTCGCCCGCGTCGACCTTCCCATCGCGATTCACATCGCCCTGCAAGACGCACCCGCCGGGGCAGCCGAGCCAGCGCAGCATCGCGTTGAGGAGGCTCTGGCGCGTCGCCGCCCCATCCACGGTCTCCAGCCCCATCCCTAGCACAACGAGCCGCCGCCTGTCGTCGCCGTAGGCAAGGCCGCCGGTCGCGCCGTTGGGATAGCGCAGCACCGTGGCCGCCCCGTTCGTCGGCGCGAACAGGGCAGGAGCTTGCGAATAAGCCAGGTGATCTCCACCGGTCAGCGACGCGGTCTGCCCAGCCAGGAAGTCGTCCCCGGCGAGCGCGGCGCCGGCTGCTGTGCCCGGCGACGTCACGTGGAGGTCGGTGGCGAAGAAACGGCTCAGCGGCGTTCCAGGTGGCACGGAGATGCGGTTGCCGCTCAAGAGGAGATGGCCGCCGGCGTCCAGGTAGCCTTCCAGGGCGGCCTGCTGCGCCTCGCTCAGCGCTCCGTTCTCCCCGCCGATCCAAATGACAATGCCATAGTCTCGCAGACTGTTCAGGAGAGGCGACGAGCGGTCGGCGATACGCCAGAGGGTGAACGGCTGGCTCAAGGCGTTTAGCGCCGCCGTCCAGCCAGCAGCCGCGCGGCCGGACGGGTCCGCGTCGACCAGCAGGATGCATGGCAGGTGTGTCAGAGACAGGGTAAGCCCGGTCGACGGAGCGTTGGCCGTTACCTGGGATGGTGTGTAGCCGGTTGCCAACGCGCGGACGGTGTGCGAGCCGCTCGGCACGGCCAGGCTGAATGTGCCATCCGCCGCGGTGACGGCCGATGCGGCGTCCGGGGCGGTCGCAATCTGCGCGCCGGCGATGGGCGCGCCCGTCGTGGCATCCACCAGCTTGCCGCCGAGAACGGACGGCGCGTTACCTGTGATTGTCAGCCAGGTCGCCCAAACAGGCCCCCAATGCCCCGCCGCGTCGCGGCCATGGAGATAGACGATGTGGCGGCCCGGCGTCAGGCCCGCGGTCGGCAGCGTACCCGCGACGTTCTCAGTCGCGCTGTCGAACGCGCCATCGGCGGGGGCCAGGGCGATACCTGTACCCGGCGTCCACGTCGCTCGGTCGATGCTCGCCTCGGCGCCACCCGCCGTCGGCGACAAAGCCGCCGTCGCGCTGACTGTGGCTGTGACCGACACGGGCGCGCCCGCCGCCACGCTGCCAAGGCTGGCCGGAACGTTGGACATGTCAGGCCCCTGGGTGAGGCCGTAGGGTGCGCGGGCAATACGCGCGGCGAAGCGCAGCGCGGGCACGTTTTTGGCGATGATGCCAGGCAGGTCGGCGCAGGGCTGGAAGAAATCAGTGCCCATTTCGAAGGTGTACGCCGGAATCCCGAACGTGCCATAGGCCCAGTCTGTCGTATCGCCGCTGGTGCTGTAGAGTGTCGTGCTCGCCGGCCCGGCCGCGTAGCCGTTGAAGGCAGCGAAGCGCTGTCCGATAGCATTCATCCCGGCATTATCGGTCGCCGGTGTCGTCGTGTAGCCCCAGGGCCACAGGACATCCTCGCCATAGGAGTGCAGGCTGATGAGCAGATCCGGCGTGTCGGTAGGCATCGGCACGCCGTCGGTGCGGTGCGATGTGATCAACCCGGCGATGAAATCCTGGAGCGACTGGGTCTCAATCTCGGAAGCCGGGGCGACGCCGCGGTACGTCTGGGAACACACGAAATCTGTACTGCCATCCCCGCCCCATTGGAAGGAGTGGTTGCGGTTCAGGTCGACGCCCGATTGGTTGAACGTCGTCGGCGGAACTGTACATATTCCCGCCGTGTTGTTGGCGTTCTTGCGTTGGTAGTAGCCCTGCTCGGCGACGCGGTGGCCGTCGGGGTTCGCCGTGACGATGATGGCGATTCGCTGCGTGTCCAGCAGCCAGGTCGCATCAGCGTCCGTGCCGTAGCCCTGGAGCAACGACCGCGCAAACGCGAGGGCCACTTCGGGCGTGGTCAGCTCGCGGGCGTGGATATTCGCCATCAGGAAGAACAGCGGGCGCGGGTCGGTCGCGGCGCGGTTGCCGAGGATGAGCGCCTGAAGACGGTCGCCGGAGCCGCGCGCATCCGGGTGGAGGCGCAGCCAGCTCGCGCCATAGTCCACCGGCTCGACCAGCGACGGGTACGTGGCAGCGAGCGCGGCGGCCTGGGCATACAGGGACTCGACACCACCATAGCAGGCCGGATAGCCCGACGCCGGGTGCGCGAGCGCATCCTTCAGGTTGATCTCGACCTTCGCGCCTGCCTTCGCCAGCTTATCCGGCGCATCTGGCGCCACGGCTACGAGCGCATATCCCTCAGCCCGGTTGACTTCCCAGACATCGTACTCCGCCACAATCTTCTGTAGCTCTTCTTGAGAAGAGTAGTGAAGGCGGACGAGGGTAAACGGTGGCGGAGACTGGGGCGTAGGCTTCTGCGCCCCGGCGACGGACGCCAGGACGAGCCAGGCGGCGAGAATGACGAGGAACCGGCCGAGAATGCGTGTGTTTTTCATGATAGATATGCCGTACGCGACAGGCGGGCGACAACCGGGCGGTGATCGGAGCCGGCGGCGTTGGCGTTGTAGCTATCGATCGCCTGGAAATCGCTGGAGTAGAGGACATAGTCGATACGGATAACCGGGAACGGCAGGCGGATCGAGTCGACGGGCGCGACGGGGAAGGTGGCGCCAAGCCCGTGTCCCGCTTCACGATGGGCGTCCCGCAGCGAAGACGTGAGACGCGCGTACGCGGCGTTGTGCTCCGAGAGGTTCAGGTCGCCCACGATCAGGAGTGGCCCGTGTTCCCGCGCGACGAGATCGGCGAGGTGGTTCACGGCTAGGTCGCGGCGCGTTGGGTCGAAATCGACGACATAGGGCCAGCGGCCGCGCCACTTGCCCCACGTGATGTCAGGATTGCGTGGGTGAGCGTTGTAGACAGTCAGGGGACCGTCCGGCGTATCGAGTGTGACACGCTGCGCGAAGGAGTTCTCGGGCCCAAGGGTCAGCACCGACGCACCGCGGATGGGATAGCGACTGTAGAGGCCGAGACCCTGCGCGCCGTTGATCAGGCGGTAGGGGTACTCCGAGGCGAGCAGCGGCTGAAGGCGCGATGCCATGGCGGGCGTCAGCTCCTGCAGCGCGATCACATCGGGGGCGTTGGCGCGGATGTTTTGGGCAAGCTGCTCCGCGTCCCGGTTGGACACCAGGATATTGTGGGTCATCACCGTCAGGCTAGCCGGCGCGCTCGACTTCGGATGCGGCAGGAATAGCGGGGCATAGTACGCCATGAACGGCAGGCCCACGAGGAGCACAACGACGCCGGCCGCGCGTGCGCGTAGCAGAATCGCGGCGGCGAGCAGGGGAATCAGGGGCAGGAGCCAGACCATCTCAAACGTTGAGACGAGCGAGAGCACATCCGGAATCGCCGGCGGCACGAGCGACGCCGCGCGCTGGTGAGCGAATACCGTCGCGGAGACGCGATACGCCACAAACAGCAGCGCGTAGCCCGCAGCCGCCAGCGTAAGCGCAAGGTGTACCGGCCGCTCGCGAAAGCGCGGCAGCAGACGGTCAATGCCCTCACACTTGCTCAGCAGTGACAGCAAACCCGCTTGTCCATCTAGTCCTCGCCGGACGGCGACGTGGCCGGTTCGCCCTGAGCAACCTTCCCCGGACGGCGCCGACGGCGGCGGCCCTGACCGTCCTGGTCCTTGGGAGCCGCGCTCGCCTTCTGCACCGCCTCGGCCATCTCATCCGCTGTCTGAGCCAGTACGCCGAGCGTCTCCAGCAGCAGCGGCTGCCAGTCATCGCGCATCGGAATGCGCACCTGGTTCGAAGCGACGCGGCCAACTGGTTCGAGCCGGCGCTGGAGCGCCTGCTGCGCCGCGCGCGGGATGCGGTCCGTCCGCAGAATCAGGGATTCGCCCTCGCGCTGGATGGTGTGCACCCCGGCGCGCTGCGCCATGATCTTGACGCGCAGCAGGTAAAGGAGGTTCTGCACGGGGGCGGGGGGCGGCCCAAAACGGTCCTCGAGCTCGTGGGCGATGCCGTCGACGGCGGAGAGGTTGTCGAGCTGCGACATGCGGCGGTAGAGACGCAGGCGCAGGTTCTCCTCTGACACGTAGTTCTCAGGCAGCAGCGCGTCCAAAGGAAGCTCGATAGTGGGCGCCGGCGTGAGCGTGCCGAGCTTCGCGCTAGGCCGAATCGTCTGGGCGGCCGGATCGCCGTCCGCCTTCAGCTCGGTGATCGCCTGGGCGAGCAGGCGGGTATAGAGGTCGAAGCCAACGGCGGCGATGTGGCCGTGCTGCCGGCTGCCCAGCAGCTCGCCCGCGCCGCGAATCTCCAGGTCCCGCATCGCCAGGCGGAAGCCGCCGCCTAGCTCGCCGCTGACCTCCATAATCGCTTCCAGCCGGCGCCGCGCCTCGTCGCTGAGTTCCATCGTCTTGTCGTACAGGAAGTAAGCGTAGGCGCGCTGCGTCGAGCGTCCAACGCGCCCGCGGAGCTGGTAGAGCTGCGCCAGGCCAAAACGGTCGGCGCGGTTGACGATCAGCGTGTTGGCGTTCGGGATATCGAGACCGCTCTCGATAATGGACGTACAGACGAGCACGTCGACGCGCCCGCCCGCGAACTCCAACATGACACGCGCCAGGTCGCCCTCGTCCATCTGGCCGTGGGCGACGGCGATGATAGCCTCCGGGACAAGACGCTGGAGGTGCTGCGCCACAAGGTGGATACCCTGGACGCGGTTGTGCACGAAGTACACCTGGCCGCCACGGTCCATCTCCCGCAGAATCGCCTGGCGGACGATGTTGTCATCGGCCTCGGAAACCTGGGTGACGATGGGCAGACGCTCCTCCGGCGGTGTGTCGATGGTGGATAGGTCGCGAACGCCCGTTAGCGACAGGTGCAGGGTGCGCGGAATGGGCGTAGCCGTCAGCGTCAGCACGTCAACTTCCTGGCGCATCTGCTTCAGGCGTTCCTTGTGTTGGACTCCAAAGCGCTGTTCCTCGTCGATAATGACAAGACCGAGGTCCTTGAATCGCACGTCCGGGCTCAGGAGGCGGTGGGTGCCGATAACGATATCCACCTTGCCTGCGCCCAGCTTCTCGACGATCTCGCGCTGCTCCCGGTCCGATTGTAGACGGGAGAGGCACGCAACAGTGACAGGGAAGGCCGCTAGCCGCTGTAGGAAAGTGTTGTAATGCTGCTGGGCCAGGATCGTCGTCGGCACAAGGATGGCGACTTGCTTACCGTCCATGACTGCCTTGAATGCCGCCCGCAACGCGACCTCGGTCTTGCCGTAGCCGACGTCGCCGGCGATGAGTCGGTCCATCGGCTTCGGCCGTTCCATGTCGGCCTTGACCTCTTCGATGACGCGCATCTGGTCTTCGGTCTCGGTGTGCGGGAAGCTGGCTTCAAGCTCGGCCTGCCACGGCGTGTCCGGCCCGAACGCGTGGCCGCTGACGGACTCGCGCGCGGCGTAGAGATCGAGTAGCTCGCGGGCCAGTTCCTCCACGGCCCGTTTCGCCCGCTCCTTGATCTTCTCCCAATCGGTGCCGCCGAGGCGGCTCACCTCGGGCGAAGCATCACCGACGCCGACGTAGCGCGACACGCGGTCCACCTGGTACGTCGGCACGTAGAGCCTGTCACCCCGCGAGTACTCGACTTCGAGGTACTCACGCTCCGTTCCGGCCACCTCGAGCTTGACCATGCCGACGAATCGGCCGATACCGTGCTCGATGTGTACGACGTAGTCGCCCGGACGCAGGTCCGCGAAGAAGGATTCGGGCGGCGCGGCCTGGCGTTGGCGGGCGCGGCGGCGGCGCGGCAGGCGCCACCCGAACAGCTCGCCGTCGGTCAGCAGCGTCAGCTTGAGCTGCCCTGCCTCCCCGCGGTCTTCACCATCGTCGCCATCTTCAGAGCGCGGCTGAATCACGCGCAGCGCGGCGGCCAGGTGGCCATGCGCATCTGCGGGCGGGGCAGACGGCTCCGAGACGCGAAAGCCTTCACCCAGGACGCCGCGAATGAGCGTCAGGCTGCGCGGTCCCGGGATGCCGGTCAGCTCAGTCACCGGCTTGAGATGCACCCCCCAACCCTTGAAGAGGTCGGCCAGGCGATCGGCCTGGCGCGAGACGAGCACGACGGCCTGGCCGTTATCCGCCCAATCCAGGACCTGCTGCACGGCCTCGCCGAGCTGGCCGCCATAACGCGGGGAGGGGACGAACACTTCGCCAATGGCTCGCTCGGTTTCCGGTTGCGTCGGCCCGCTATCACCGTCCGGCCCGTTGGACGGTCGTGGCGCCGGCTCCAGGATACCGCCCCGCTCTCCGCGCACCGACGGCACCTCCTCGAGGGCGACCGCCGAGCGGCCGAGTAGACTGGCCTGGATGTCGCCCCAGGCGACGACCGGGTTGGCATCCCAGTGCATGGGCAGCTCGCCCGCGCGTATCTGCCCGTCGCGCAGCGTCTCCGCCTGCGCGCCCACCTCCGGCCCGACCGTCGCAATCTCCTGCCAGTCGTCGAGCAGGATCCACGCGTTGGGCGGCAGGTAGTCCAGGAGCGTCGCGGGCATAGGATGCAGGTATGGCAGATAGAACTCGATGTCGCGCACAGGAACGCCCGCTTGCAGGCCCTCGATCTCGCGCGCGAACTGCGCCTGGGCCAGCGGGTGCAGGTTGCTCAGGTCGAGGTTCAGTCTGTCGGCGACGGCCAGGCCACGCCCGGCCAGGGCCTCCGCGGCCGGCGCGATAGTCGTCTCTTCGAGTGTCTCAGCGCTGCGTTGGGTCGCGGGGTCGAAGCGGCGGAGCGACTCGATCTCATCGCCGAAGAACTCGATACGGATCGGGCTGGCGCTCGTCGTCGGGTAGATGTCGACGATACCGCCGCGGTGGCTTATCGTGCCAGGCCCTTCGACCACCGCCACCATCTCGTAGCCGATGGCGCTCAGCCGCTCCAGGAGCCGCGCCAGGTCCATCTGGCGGCCTTGGCGCAGGTGAACCAGCGACTTCTCTAGCTCGGCAGGTGTCAGGGTTCGCGTCAACAGCCCGCGCACGGAGGTTACGACGATGGGCCAGGGCGACTCGCCGTTCTCGGCCGCCCCCAGATAGGCGCTCGCCTGCGGCTCCGTAGACGGCGCGAGCGCGCTCCCGGCAAGTTCCGAAGGCTTCCAGAGGCGCGTCAATGTCGTCAGTGTATCGAGCCGCTGCCGGCGCGTTTCGAGATCCCAGGGGATGCGCTCATAGGGCAGAGCATCGGGCGCCGGAAAGCGAAGGACGTCGCTATCCTGGCGCACGAAGGCGCGCACGTGCTGGGCCAGCTGGTGGGCCCGATCAGGGTGCGCGGTTAGGAGCAAGATGGGAGCTTTGAGGTCGCGAAGGAGGGCTGCCGCGAGAACGGGGCGAGCCGTCTCCAGCGCCGCCACCCTTAATGGTGTAGGCCGATTCTGGCTGGCGCGGTGCGCCCGCAGGCCCTTGACGAGCGTGCGATAGCCAGGCGTCGTGCGTACGAAGTTTGTCAGACCCGATAGAACAATCTCACTCATCGTCTCGCCTCACAAGAGTCCGTAAAGTGTAGCACAGACACTGTGGCGCGGCAAAAGGCTGTCTCGCTCAGACGTTCGCATTAAAGCGGTTCATGGCGGATAAAATGCCCTCGGTCAGCCATGTCTCGGCAGCCAGGGCGGCGCGCTCGACCAGGGCGGAGACGAGCGGGACCTCGTCCTTGGTCCACGGGGCCAGGACGTGGTCGGCGGCCTCCCAGCCGCTCGGCGGACGGCCGACACCCACCCGCAAACGTGAGAAGTCCTGGCTACCAAGAGTCTGGATGATGGAGCGCATGCCGCGGTGGCCGCCGGCGCCGCCGTCGGCGCGGAGCCTGAGAGTGTTGAATGGGATGTCGATCTCGTCGTAGACGACCAGGAGCCGTTCAAGAGGAATCTTGTAAAAGCGCATGAGGGGGCCGACGGCCTCGCCGCTCAAATTCATGTAAGTCAGCGGTTTTGCCAACACGACGCGCTGATCGCGCATCGTTCCCGCCGCTACGCGAGCCTTGAACTGGAGGCGGTCAAAGGACAGCCGGTGCTGCTCCGCCAGCCGCTCGACGACCATCCAGCCGATATTGTGACGTGTCTTGGCATACTGCGGCCCGGGATTGCCCAGGCCGACGATCAGGTATGTATCGGTGGCCATGCCCGTTCGCGCGCTCCTGTCATGATCGCTTGGAGCCTACAGGAGGCGGCGGAGAAGCAATACCAGACCGACGAAGGTAAACGCCGCCACTGTCGCGATCGCGCCCAACAGGAAGGCGTCGCGGACGCGACTCAGGTCAAACGCCGAGCGCACGCCAGACAGATCGGGAATGAGTGAGCTGAGGGACGTCCGGGATGGCGTCGCGGCCGGCGTGGCCGTCGTTCGCGTTCCGGGCGTAGGCGACGGCGCGGCGGCCTGCGCCACACTGGCCGCGGTCGGCCCGGCAGGGGGCGGCGGAATGGTGGGCAATGGCGGAATAGTCGGAGTGCCGGGGCCTGGCGTCGGAGTGCGTGAGCCTGAAGTGGGCAGCCCTTGTGGCGTTTCCGTCACGGCAGGTGTCTCAGTCACCTGCGGGGTGTCTGTCGCCTGAGCGCGAATCGCGTTTACGACCTGCACCTGGGGAACGACCGAACGACACACTTCCTGGCCTCGGTCATCGACGACCGTCAGCTTGAGAATGTACAACCCGTCCGGCACTGAGCGCGTGTTCCACACATCCAGTCGTCCGTTGACGGTAGGCTGGCGGACCGTCGCGCTGACTGCCGACCACGCGTCGGGGTTATTGATGGGCGAGAACTCGACCTTGTAGAACTGGAAGCGGTCGATGTTCGCGCTACCTGTCACTTCCACATCACCACGAACGGTTGAACCTGCGCGCGGAGAGCTGATGTAGGAATTCGCGCATTGTTGAGCCAGAGGCGCCGGCTGCGGAGCCATAGCCAGCAGAGTGGCCCCGAGACATAAGAGCAGCCAGGCGACGAGTCCACGACGCATACAATCTCCTGATCGTCCATGCCTTAAGACGGCCACTGGACCACAGAAAACTGTACCATAGGTTGCAATGAGGCGCAAATCTTTCCGCGCTTCGGGGAGTGGGGCGGCGTGTGATATAATTGGTACTAGACTTGCCGTAACGAGGGCGAAAAATTATGTCAATTGACTTTACCGAAATCGCAGATACTCCAACCACACCCGAGCTGCGCACGTCGCTACCCGGGCCAATGGGCGAAGCCATCCTGACCGCCGACGGGCGGCTCATCTCCCCCTCCTACACGCGCTCCTACCCGTTCGTGATGTCTCACGGCCGCGGCTGCGTCGTGTGGGACGTAGACGGAAACCGGTTCCTCGACTTCACGGCCGGCGTCGCGACCACAGCCACCGGCCACAGCCACCCACGCGTCGTCGAGGCCGTGCAACGCCAGGCGGAGAAGTTCATCCACATGGCCGGCACGGACTTCTACTACGATCTCCAGAGCAAGCTCGCCGAGAAGCTCTGCGCCATCACACCGGGCAATTTTCCCAAGCGTGTCTTCTTCACTAACTCCGGCACCGAGTCGAATGAGGCCGCCCTCAAGCTCGCGCGCTACCACACCGGCCGATCTCGCCTGATGTCATTCATCGGCTCGTTCCACGGCCGCACGATGGGCTCGCTGGCTCTCACGGGTAGCAAGGCTATTCACCGGCGAGGCTTCGAGCCGCTCATGCCTGGGGTTACGCACACGCTGTACGGCTATTGCTACCGCTGCCCGATCAACCTGACGTACCCCGAATGCAACATCGCGTGCGTCGATTACATCGAAGACACGCTGTTCCGACGGCTCGTTCCAGCCGACGAAGTGGCGGCGATCTTCGTCGAGCCTATCCAGGGCGAGGGCGGCTACGTCGTCCCGCCGCCCCGCTGGCACGAACGCCTCCGCGCCATCTGCGACAAGCATGGCATCCTTCTCGTCGCGGATGAGATCCAAAGCGGCTTCGGGCGCACCGGCAGGTGGTGCGCGATCGAGCACTGGGACGTCGTCCCGGACATCGTGTCCTATGCCAAGGGCATCGCATCTGGAATGCCGCTCGGCGCCATCGTCGCCCGGGCGGATGTCATGGACTGGGATTCCGGCTCCCACGCCAACACGTTCGGGGGCAATCCGGTGGCGTGCGCGGCGGCGCTGGCGACCATCGACGTGATCGAGAGCGAAGGGTTGCTGGAGAATGCAGCGCGCATGGGCGAGCATTTCAAGGGCGCGCTACGCGAAATGCAGCCGCGCCACGCTGCGATGGGCGACATCCGCGGCCTCGGCCTGATGGTCGGCGTCGAACTCATCGATCCTGAGACCGGCGATCCCGACGCTCAGCTGCGGGACGAGGTTGTGCAGCGCTGCTTCGAGCGCGGCATGCTCATCCTGGGTTGCGGCCTGAACACGATCCGCTTCATGCCCGCCCTGGTCATCGACCAGGCCACCGCCGACAATGGCCTCGCGATCGTCGAGGCGGCGCTCACTTCCGCCGAGCAGGCCCTATCGCGCCGGCCACCGAAGAGCCAGGGCGTCTAGCAATCGCGGTTAAAGGATAGAGAAGTAGTGACGACTTAAGTCGTTCTTTGGCCTCGGAACGACTGAAGTCGTCACTACGAGAATACGCATTCACGGCGTGAGCTGCAAGCGTAGCAGACGCTCCAGGTTCGTCAACCGCCCAATCCACCAATCCTTTCGCGAGCGTGGATCGAGAAAACTGCCTGAATCCCGCACGGCCACGCGAATCTCGCCGCCGTTGGCGCGCCCAAGCGCCTGCCCGCCGCGCAGCGCCGGCAGCCGGCCACGCCCCTGACTGTTGAGCTGGCGATACAGGGCTAACAGCGACGGCTCAGGGCAGACGTTCTCCATGTGCACGGTGTAGCCCTGCACCACGTTGTCCTCTCGCGTGTACTTCAGCGTCAAGCGCGTCTCGCTCGCGTAGAGCACCAGCACCTCGTACCCCTGACCAATGTCGTAGCCCGAGTCCGGCAAGCGAATAATCTCGCCCGGCGTCGTCGCCATGCCTAGCAGCGTCACCGGCCAGGCGCTGATGAGGCCGCCGCGCGAGTTCGTCGACCAGTTCCAGTCATACACCCTAAACGCCGAGGTAAACGAGGGCGTGCGCCCGTCGAGGAACAGCGCGGGCAGCTGAGGCGCATGCGAGTCCGACGCGCCGCCGTAGTCCACGAGCCGCAGGGGAGCCGTGGTTGGCTCGTAGCCACGGATCGCGAGGTTGAGATCCGGGTGATTCTCGGCGGGGCGATCCGTTGGCGACCCGTTGACCGACAGGGAGCCGTAGCTGGCGCCGGGAATGGCGCTACAGTAGTTCGTCACCGGCGGTGGTGTGGGTGTCGGGGGAGGAGGCGCAACCACCGGCACGCCGTCCACGTTGCTTGTCTGACGGCCGAGGTCGTTGGCCGCGTCGACGGTGTAGTACCAGTTGCCCACCGGCAGCGTGATGTTAATCGGCCACTGGCCGCCGGCGTATATCGTCACTGCGCCGGCCATGGACGAATTGGTGCTCTGCCACAGATGGTAGGCCTTCGCCCCTGGCACGGCGTTCCACATTAGCTGTATTTGATTCCACTGCAAGCGGCTGGCGGAAAGCGTTGGCGCGACAGGCGCGCCCTGGGGAATTCGGGTAATCGTCGGAAAGTAGCGGAAGTAGCGGTAAGTAAACTGCGCATCCGTGGGCCGACTCCAAACGGCCAGCACGGCCAGGGTAGCGGCAACTGCTACCCCCCACCGAACGCGAGACATTGTTCCTCCTTCAGCGAAGCAGCCACCAACGAGTCAACACTCCCACTCCCACCACCAGCGCCAGGAGTCCGGCCGCCAGTGCCCAAAGGGCAGGCTGCCGCCAACGGAACGCGCGGCGGTTGAGAACGAGGTAGAAGATCATCATCAATGGGAGGGCCGGTATCGGTCGGCCCGTGACAGCGCTAATGAGCGCGCCCGCCGCCAACCCTAGCGCCAATGCGGCAAACGAGGCAGTGTACGGAAAGCGAAACCGATAGGCTGCCTGCAACCCTGCCGCCCACACCAGGAAATCCGTCGCCCCAATCGAAGGAACAATGCGAGACGTGGTCAAAAGAGGAAAGCGTACAGTCAGGAGATTGAGGGCCGCCCCTCCACGGGCGATGATGGCCTGGGTTGGCCCCAGGAACACCGAGTATGCATCGATGATGATGTACAACACGAACACGACCAACAAGAGGTCAACGTCGAGGATGGCGAATCGCGCGATGATGACCCCGGCCAGCGCGGCCGCCAGCAGTACCCCCAGGCTCGCCAGCCCAACCCCCAGCGCCGTCACATCTCCAGACGCGGCCAGCCGCGAGAACACAACGTCTAGCGCCACGCCGCCCACGGCAACGATGCCTACGCCAACCCAACCTTTGTACGAGGGTAGGGCCAGCGCGCCCGCGCAGTACAGCAGGGGCCCGACCGCCGTGAGGAGCAGCAGGGATGTGACAAATGCGGCCGTAGCAGACGAACCGGGCGCGAGCGGCGCAAACCAGGCTACGGCCAGGAACACAATCAGGAACCATAGCGCGCCCAGGCCAGTCCCGAGCAGCGCCGTGCGCGGTGATGGCGCCTTCATCCAACCCCCGCGTCGGAAGCTGCCTCGACCTCGACCGGCGTGAGCTGTCGCCGCGCCCCCAGCTCAGCCCGCGAGACGAGAACAATGCCCACCAGGATCATCGCGCCGCCCACAATCGTCGCGACGCCCGGCCGCTCGCCAAACAGCACAAACGCCAGGATGGTCGCGCCAATTGGCTCGCCCACCACCGTGACAGTCACAAAGGTGGCCGACAGGTAGCCGAGCGCCCAGTTGAACGCCGAGTGGCCGATGAGCTGCGGGACGATGGCCAGCAGCAGCAACATGAAATACACAGCCGGGCTGTAGCCGAGAAGCGGCGTCTGCGTGACAAGAGCGACGACCAGCAAGACGATGGCAGCCGTGCTATAGCTCAGGCTGATGTACGCCAGAAGCGACAGACTCTGGCGTACCGAGCGGCCGAGCAAGAAGTATCCCGCACCGGCCACGGCTGCTGCCAGGGCCAGCATGTCCCCAAGCACCGAGTTGGCCGTCCCACCACTGACATCCCCAAGGGCAATCACGGCGCTCCCGACGACGGCGACGATAACGCCCACCCAGCCGATCAGCTGCAGGCGCTCCTTGAGCCACAGAGTCGACGCGATAGCGGCGAACAAGGGATAAGTCGAAACGAGGGCGGCGGACGATGCGATGGACGTAAGCTGCAAAGAGGTAATCCACGTGGCGAAATGGACTGCCAGGAAGATTCCCGACAGCACAGCCAGGAATGCGACCCGACGATCAAGAGCGCGAAGCTCGCCTTTGGCGCGGAACGACGCAGGTAGCGCCAGGATCAGGCTTGCCAGGATCATGCGCCAGGCAGCAATCGCCAGGGCGGGTGCGCCGCCTAGAGAAGCATAGCGCACGAAGATCGCGGCGAACGACACCGCTATGATGCCGATGATTATGCCGACAATGGGGGGAATAGCGGGACGCTGGGATGTCTGGGTGTTCATAGAACAAATGGCCGCAAGCCTTCAGTGGGAGGAAGTATACCTGCAACCAGAGGGGGAAGCAAGCAGCAGAGCGAAGCCAGGGGGCCGGGCATTCCCCGGCCCCCAACCCATGCTACGACACCGTTCCGGCGAGGCTGTTGAACGCACGCCAGGCAAGGTATAGCTCTGGCAGACTGTCCAGCGTGATCTCGACGTGCCGCCCATCGACGCGGCGGCTGCCCGGCACGGTCGCGGCCGCCTCGGCGTGCATGGTCTTGCCCCAGCCAACAACGAGATGAAACGGCGGGTCGAGCTTGAACGGGCTCGGCCGCGCCGCGCCTACCGCCGCCTTGGCGGCCTCGCGGATCGCAGCATGGGCCGCTTCCAGGCTCAGGCACTCGGCGGCGTAGCGCCCAACAGCATACTTTACAACCGCGGTAGACAACGGCTCGCCCAACAGGCCGCGGGCCTCCGCCGTCGCTTTGTCGTCGCCCGTCACCAGCGCCACCGGCACGCCGTACCAGCCGGCTAACGCCGCGTTCAGCCCGATCTCGCCGACCTCGATCCCGTTGAGAAACACCTCATAGATGATGCCACTCCAGGTATGATCGAGAATGGCATCAGGCGTGCCGGCCTTCGCGTGGTAGCCGACGAAGAAGGCCACATCCCAGCCCTGGTCAATGCCCTGCATCATCGAGAACGGCTTGGGCGAGCCGCTGATAAGCCGCGCCGCCGGGTGCAGCTTCTCGATAAGAATGTTACGCATCGGGCCGTGGCTGTCGTTAACCAGGATACGGTTGGCTCCGCCAGCTAACGCCCCCTCCACCGCCGCGTTGACGTCCAGAGTCATCAGCTCCCGGGCACGCGGGTAGTCGGATCGCCCTGGCGTTGTATATTCGTTGTCGACGATGCCGCTGATGCCTTCCATGTCAGCAGAGATGAAAACGGAAATGTCGGATGCGTTATTCGTCATGGCAGCTCCCAAGCGTCAAGGGTATGAACACGTCCCGGGAAAGCCCACGTGGCGCTCCCGCAGTCGTATTCTAGCACAGTCTGGCGGAGAGCGGTCAGTCTGCGACAAATGCGCTGCGCGCAAACCTGGACGGATTGCGCGCAGCACCTCCCAACCTGTATGGCTTCACAGCCTTTGTGGCAAAGCACTAGCGGCGCCAGATGACAGAGTCCAGATCGGCGATGTGCGCGATGTAGCCGCCGGGGTTGATGGGGAGCCGAACGCGGCGCGACACAATGATACCGTGAACGGGCGAGGTGCACTCCTCCCGCACCTCGCTGGTCAGAGAATCGACGATCCGGCCGAGCAGCTGCCCCTTCTGTACCTCGGCGCCGAGCACAATGTCAGGCTCGCCTAGGTAGAAGCCGCCAGCCAGCGAGCGGTAGACGACATAGTTGCTGACCATGATTTGACGCTGGGGCTGAGCGGGCTCGCCCGAAATCATCCCGAGATGCTTCATGACATTATGGATGCAGACGGCGCCCTCGTCAATGGTTCCATCCACGATACCCATGCCCCCACATTCAGCCACAAGCGTTACGATCCCGTTGATGTTCGCCTGGCTGGAGATCATCACCGGGTTGAGGTTCTCTTCGCGCCACCAGATAACCTCCGAGCCAAAAGCAATCGCCAAGTCGCGAATCTTGCGGTTCATCTCCTCGGCGAATGCTCGTGTTATGCCCGCGGTGGACCCACCACCCGTCCCGTCGGCCGCGCTCACCTGCATGATACCAGGACCGTTGAGGTCGAATGCGTGCGGGAACGCCACAGGAATCTCGTCACAGGCGCCCGTGCCGTCGTGGAAGTCGAGAAGGTAGTCGCACTTTTTGATGATTTCGTTCCACATCACATATGCCATCTGCTCGCTCAGCCAGGCATTCTTCTCTTTGCCAGGCCACACACGGTTCATATCGAGCTGGTCGGCAGGATTCACCCGCCCGCCCGAGCTTTCGATCTGACCGCTGAATTCGATGGAGAACGGGTTAGCGATGGGCAGGCACAGAATTGTTCCGCGCAGACTCCGCGAGTCGATGTCAACCATCGCCCTTCGGATGATCTCCGCCCCCATCGGTTCCCAGCCGTGCAGGACGGACTCAAGCCCTAGTGTTGGCCCATCCTCAGCGCCGTGGATCACCTGGAACGGAATGCGTACCTCAGTGCCGGCGGCCAGGTAGCCGACATGGAGATAGCCAAAGGCTTTTTCACCCGGCGCAACGGTGAGGCCACCGACGCGAATGCTGTTACGAGGCATATGAACGATTCTCCCTTGGGTAGTCTGGATGGTCGTAGGGTTTCAGGGTAGGCCAAGAATGGCCGGACGATAGCGGTGCTGCAACGAATTTACGTATCAAGCCAGCCCGCCCGGAGCCAGGCAAGATAGTCGGCCAGACCCGCGGCGAGAGTGAAGCGCGGGGTGAAGCCGCAGTCATCTCGCAGCCGCGACATATCGAGGGTCCCGCGCACCGAAGGGGGTAGAGTCGCGACATCAGCCGTCTCGGCATCGGCGTCGGCCCACTCGAAGCCGGGCACGAGCGATTTCAGGGTATCTAGCGCCTCGCAAACACGATAGGCTCGGTCGCCGGCAACGTTGTAGACATCCCAGGTCAGCCGATCGGCCAGGGCCAGGCGCACGAATGCCTCGGTGACGTCGTCAATGTAGCAGAAGTCGCGGTACCGCTCCGCCGCGTGGACGCGCACCCACTCTCCGCGCAGCGCCGCGTGCGCGAGCACATACGCCGCCGACATCCCGGTCCTCGACAACGTTGCTCTCTCCATCGGACCATACGCCGTACCCAGGCGGCCTACAACGGTCGAGAGTCCGTACAACTCCGCGTAGCGGCGGCATATCGCCTCGGCCGCCTGCTTGCAGATCGTGTATAGACTGGAGATAGCCAGCGGCCGCGTCTCGAGGATAGGCAGGGTCGGGTCAGCGGGCGCGCCATAGACGGCGGTCGAGCTGATGAACACGAAGCGCCGCGCACCGGCGAGGCGCGCCGCTTCCAAAACGTTGACGGTTCCACCCAGGTTGACGTCCACAATCGCCGCCGGATCGGCTTTCTCGACTGGAAGTGGGGCCGTAATCGTGGCGGCGTGGACAACCACCTCGACCGCATTGTCGCTGCTGACACGAATGAGGCTCGCCCGGTCACGCACGTCCACGTTCACCCAGGTCACCCGCTGAGCAGTGGCGCCAAGAAAGCGTAAAGCAGCGTCGTCGGGAGCGCGGCGGGCAAGGGCGACGACGTCCCGACCCTCCTCGGCGAAACGCCGCACGAGATTGATTCCGACAAAGCCTGCTGCGCCAGTCACAAGGACCGTCATGCCAGCCCAACCCGCCGGAGTTTTTCCTTGTGCGCAATATATTCACTGATCGGTGGTGACTCGCGCCCTGAGGAGAAGCGAAGGCTCATGGTCAATGGATCATTGCTCACGAGGTCGAGCAGCCGCCGCAACTCGCCGACCGCCTGGGGATGATCGTCAATACGCAGGTCGGCGTACGGGGCTTCCTCTCGATAGACAACATACAGCGCCGCCGATTGCTGGCCACGCCTGTCGCCGCCCGCGGCGTGGCCTGCCTGGAGCGCAGCGACGAGCCGCAGGGGAAGGGGGTCGTCGGGATGACTCTCGAAATAGTCCACCATGGCTTCGACTGTCTCGCCGTTGACGAGCATATTGCCCGCTGCCGCGGAGTGCGTTCCCAAACGATGGCCGCTCCAGCCTTCCGTCTCAACACCAGTATGACCGGCCAGACGCCCTTCGGCATCAACAAGAATGACCTGACGCCAGTCGCGGCCCGGATCAGCCTCCAGAACCATGTCAAGGGCTTGAGGTCCAGTCACACCACGGGTCTGGATGAGGCGAAGAGCGTCATAGCCCAGGTACGGTTGCGCATAGGCCTGTACCGCAATGGCCGCCGCGCCGGCTCGGACGTAGGGAACGCGCGCGCCCACGGCCGTATGCTTGGTGGCCACGGCCACGCCCATCATACCGGTGCCAGGATCGCGGCCAACGACAGAAAATGTCATGGAAGAACTCCGTGAGGAAGAGGCAGCCGCGCCTCAGCGCATGGGGCGCCAGCGTAGATTCCAATCGCCTGCCAGGCGGTCGATCCCATTCTCGGTAATCAGGACATCCTCATTGATTCCAGGACGCCAGTCCGGCTTTGGGCTGACCGCGCGCCGCGGGTGGTAAGAGAACACCATCCCCGCAACCAACTCGCGGTCCTGCGAGGCGCCCCACTCGGGCGCAGCCGCGTACCAGGGCAACTCGATGGTGTCCATGCCCTGGCCGTGAAAGTCGTAGTGGTCGGTCGGTGCGCCTAGCTCCCAGCCGTCGTCGCGAAGGGCATGCTCGAAAGTTCGGGCCATGTCGCTCAGCCGCGCGCCTGGGCGGGCCATTTTCCGCACCTCATCATAGGCACGAAGCTCACTGTCCATGAGCTTCTGCGCCAGGGCGCCCGGCTCCCGAAACGCGCAGTTGACAGTGATCTCCGCCCAATGACCGCTCTCGCCCGACATCTCCATGTGATACGTCACAAGGCCGTCGCACTTGAGAGGCACATCCTCGGGCGGGGACGCGCTGCCGTCCTCACTGATAAAGATGAGGATGTCCCGCGCGCCACCTGCCAGGAGCACCCTCGCCGCTTCAGCCGACAAATCGCGCTGGGATCGCCCCGGCTCGACGATTTCGACGAAGCGCTCCATCGCCGACTTGGCCAGCGTCCAAAGCTCGCGGATCTGCTGAATCTCGAGCGGGCTTTTGACCATGCGAATGTCATTCAGCAGGGCGTCGGCGTTGATGAAGTCGATGCCGGGCAAGCCCGTCTGGAGCTGCTCGAAGGCGCCGACGGGGAGGATCCATTGCAGGCCGCAGACGCCCACCCGGCCTCGAGTCAAGCCGCGCTCCCGCATCGCTTTGACCATGTTCGGCACAAGGTAGACATCGCCGCGGCAGTCGGTGATCCAACCACGCTTCGCCACGCGCTCCGCCAGCGCATAGCTGGTTATGGTCAGCAGCGGCTCTCCGTCCAGCGGAAAGAGAACGAGGCAGTCATGCGCCCACAAATGAAAGTCAGTCAGGTAACGCACGTAGCCCCGCCCCGTCCACCAGTGACCCTTGCCGGCCACGAGGAGAGCATCGAGACCCTGATCCGCCATGGCCTGCCGAATCTTGCTGTAACGCATATCTCGCTCGGCGAGCGTCGCCTGTGTGCCCATGAAATCCTCTCGCAGGCCCATAGATAATGTTGCTAGGCCGAGCTCTATTTCTTCCGCCGTGGATCCAGCACGTCACGCAGCCAATCACCCAGGAAGATGATTCCGAGAACGGTGATAGTGATCGCAATGCCGGGAAAGGCTGCCAACCACCAGGAGGTGGCGATGTGTTCACGCCCATCGGCGAGCATTAAGCCCCAGGTTACTGTCGGCGGCTGAACCCCGAGGCCGAGAAAGCTCAGGGACGACTCGGCGATGATGGCGACGCCCACATCCAGAGTCGCCAGCACGATGATCGAGCCGGTCACGTTCGGAAGAATGTGTCGGGTCAGAATCCAGCGGTTGCGCTGGCCAACGGCCTGAGCCGCTGTCACGTATTCCCGGGTGCGGGTTGTCAGCACCTCGCCGCGCACGACCCGGGCGAAACTCACCCAGCCGGTGATGCCGAGCACGATAATCAGATTGAGCAAGTTCGGGCTCAGCATGCTGACGACGGCCAGGGCCAGGACAATGAACGGGATGGACATGAAGGAGTCAATCCCACGCGAGATGAGTGTATCCGTCCAGCCGCCGAAGAAGCCGCTGATAAGTCCCAGCGTTACCCCAATGACCGCAGCGATAGCCACAGCCGATATGCCTACGACCACCGAGATACGCGACCCCCAAATAAGGCGGCTCAGCATGTCGCGGCCCAGTTGATCGGTACCTAACAGGTAAGCCGGGTCGCTGCCGGCGATCCAGAAAGGCGGTAGCAGGCGCTTACCGAGTTGCAGACGAGTGGGATCATGTGGAGAGATTACAGGGGCCAGAATCGCGATGAGAACGACACAGACGATAATGGCCACGCCGATTAAGCCGACCGGGCTCTGACGCAGCCGAAACACCCAGCGTGGCAGGCGCCGCGGCCGTATCTCGGCGGATTTCGGGAGGGAGTTCGCGCCTGTAGCCAAGATCTTCCTGCCTGTGTTAGCTGTAACGGATCCGAGGATCCACCACCGCGTACAACACGTCGACCACGAGGGTACTCAACATGACAATCAACGCGAAGACAACCACGCCCGCCTGCACGATAGGCATATCTTTCGACTGGACGGCCTGAATCATCAGCCGGCCCATCCCGGGCCAGGCGAAAACCTGCTCGATGATGACAGCCCCGCCGAGCAGCCACGCCATTTGCAGGCCCAGGATGGTCAGAATGGGGATCAACGCATTGCGCACGCCGTGTCCCCCAATCACAGACCACTCGCGTAGCCCTTTGGCTCGTGCGACAACCATGTACTCCTGGCCTACGACATCGAGCATGCTCGAGCGCAGAAGACGTGTCAGAGTTGTGGCGATGCCCAACGACAGGGTCACGGCGGGCAAGATGATGGACTTGGGGTTATCGGCCCCCGACACCGGAAGCCAATGCAGTTCCACGGCGAACAGCAAGATGAACATGATGCCAATCCAGTAGTTTGGCATGGCGCGCCCCAGAGTCGAAAGCGTCGTCGCAGTGACATCGACGAAGGAGTTGGGATAGATCGCCGAGAGCAGCCCCAACGGCACAGATATGAGAATGGCGATGAGAAGCGCGGCGAAAGCAAGCTCGGCGGTCGCCGGCAGCCGCTCAAGAATGAGCGGCATGGCCGGTGTGCGGTAACGCATCGAGCGGCCGAAGTCGCCCTTGGCCATGTTCACGAGCATCGCAACATATTGCTCCGGCAGTGGTCGGTCGAAACCATACGCTTGCCGCACTAGCTCAATGTCGGCAGGTGTCATCTCCGGCGTGATGTACGCCGCGAGGGGATCGCCCCGCAGTCGGAGCAGCACGAACAGGATGAGCGTAACGCCGATCAGAACCGGCACTATCAGGAGCAACCGCCGAATAAGGTACTGAGTCACTGGTCGTCCTCAAGCGATGCGGTCTGCCTTCCCTCCCTCGGTACGAGGGAGGGAAGGCAGCGATGGACTTACTGCGAAAGCTTGGCGTTGCCGAACCAGAGGAAACCGTCCAGCGAGGGTTTCCAGTTGAGCTTCTTGTTCATCCCGAACATATCGTACTGCTGGTAGAGCGGGACCATCACCGGATCTTGGATCATCAACTCCTGGATGCGCTCGTACTGCTTGGCGCGCTCTTCGGGGTTCATGTTGACTGCGGCGGCGCGAATTAGCTTGTCGGCCTCGTCAGCCTGCGGGCCGGACCAGCCGCTGCGCTCGCGTCGGTCGGATTGCTCAGAGAGGACAGCAATCCACGGGTCGAAGAACGAGTTGCCGAGCGACTCGAAATAGAGCTCTTCGTTCTTGTACGGCACATAGATCTTCTCGCGGAACGTCGTGAGGTCCATGACGTTGAGATCGACCTTGAACCCGACGTCCTCGAGCATCGCGACAATGGCCTGCGCGACATCGCCCTGCTTGAGCAGATAGTTGGCGGTATGCATGCGCAGCGGCGTGCCATCGTAGCCGGCCTCCTTGAGGAGCTGCCGTGCCTTGTCAGGGTTGTACTCGCCCAACTGGTTGTAGAACTTGTCGCTCCAGCCAAGAGTGGGCGGCGTGATGCGGCTGAGAGTCGGGATGCCCATGCCGTCGATCAGGTCGAGGATGGCCTTTCGGTCGATAGCGTACGAGATAGCTTGACGGATCTTCGGGTCGGACGTGACGCCCTTCCAATCGGTGTACTTCGACGATGCGCCAGCGCGCAGGAACAAGATCATGGTCTGGGTCGTGAGCGCCTTCTCAAGCTTGAGGTTGGCGTTGTCCTGGATGCGCTTCCAGTCCTGAGGCGGAATGCCGATAGTCAGGTCAATGTCGCCAGAGAGCAGGGCGGCCGTGCGCGTCGCGGCTTCGGGAATCGCCCGAATCTCGATGGTGTCAATATCAGGCTTGCCGCCCCAGTACTTGTCGTTGGCCTGGAGGATGACGCGGTCGCCCTTCTTGTAATCGACCAGCTTGTACGGTCCGGTCCCGACAGGCTGAGTCGCCACGTCAGCGCCGACCTTCTTGCCGTGCCCGGGCGCCTGGATCCCGCAGCCAGTGCCTGCCATCTTGCTGAGGAAAGCAGGCTCCGGCGTCTTGGTCACGAACTCCACCTCGTAGTCGTTGATCTTCTTCATCTCCTTGATGAACGTCCACTGATTGTATGTAATCATCTTGGGGTCATCAAGGATGCGCTGGTAGGTCCAGAGGACAGCGTCCGCATTGAACGGCTCGCCATTGGCGAACGTCACGCCTTCGCGCAGCTTGAAGCGCCAGGTCGTGGGATCGATGTTCTTCCACTCCGTAGCCAGGTAGGGCGCGAACTCATTCGTCTCGCGGTTGCGCCAGACGAGGCAGTCGAACAGGTTCATGTGAACCCAGGTCGCCTGAATAGCCCAGTCGGTCGGCGGATCGAGTGACGTGGGAAGCTCGGCTTGTCCAACCACAATCTTCTTCTGGCCGGCCGTCTTAGCCGCTGCCTGAGCCGTCGGCTGCGCCGCCGGCGCCGTGGTCGCGGCAGGCGCCGCCGCTTTGGGGGCCTGAGTTGGCGCGGTCGTGGGAGCAGCCGCTTGTGGCGCCGTCGTGGGCGCCTCGGCTTTGGGAGCCTGCTGGGCGGGGGCGGCGGGCTGTTGGGCCGCCGGCGCAGGGGCGCCGCCGCACGCTACGGCAAGTAGAGCCACCGCGAGCAGAACGAACCACAAGATGCGTCGCATGGCATTTCCTCCTTGAGAGTTGAACGGGTGGGCTGGGGCAAGATGTGACAGTTCTTGCCGACTGAAAATTGTCGACAATATACTGTTAGCACGCATGATACTCTATTTAGTGAGACTTGTCAACCGGCAAATTCAGCCAGGATCAAAAGAAACTCGCAAGTGGCATCCAACAACGGTGACAATATCTCAGCGGCGCACGGTATACTTGTGGACTTTGTCGGGGTCGAGTTGGACACCAAAGCCAGGTTGCTCTGGAACCCTCAGCAACAAGCCCTCCGGCTCGAACGGCTCCGTCAGTATCGTGTCGGCCAGGTACGTGTGGGGCGACGGCCACGTCACACACGGTGTCGCCGCCGCAATGTGCGCCGCCGCCACCGCGATCAGATCGTAGTAGATCGCCACCGACAACGACAGCCCCGCCGCCTCGAAGATCGACGCAATCTTGTGAACCGCCAGGATCCCCCCATGCTTGGTGATCTTCATCAGCGCTATCTGAGCCGCGTTGTGGCGCACGATGTCGATCGCATCCTCGATCGGGTAGATCGCCTCGTCCGCCATGATCGGCGTCGAAAGCCGACGCGCCAGCTCCGCCAGGTCGTGCAGCCGCGCCACCGGCTGCTCCACCGCCCCCAGCCCCCCGATCCGCTCCATCGTCGTCAGCGCCGGGATCGCCTGCCCCAGGGTGTACCCCACGTTGCCGTCCACCTGGATCACCGCGCGATCCCCCACCGCCTCCGCCACCGCGCGATACCGCTGCACATCCTCCCGTGGCTCAAGACCTATCTTCATCTTCAGCACCGGGTAGGGACGATCCGCCAGGGCGTCCTGGGCATGCTGAGCCATCATCTCTGGCGTGTCGTGGTGGACGAAGCCCATGATGTCCACCCCATCGCGCACCTTGCCCCCCAGCAGTTGGTAGACGGGCACCCCCAGCGCCTTGCCCTTCAAGTCCCACAGCGCGAACTCGATGGCGGCGTGGGACGAGTAGTGGTGGGGCAGCGCCTTGTGCATCTTGCCCACCACTCGCTCGATCTGCAGCGGGTCTTCTCCCACGACCGCCGGCGCGACGTGCGCCTGGATGTTCGCCATCATCCCTTCCGCCGTCTCGCCGTAGAAGGGCATGTCCATGGCCGACTGGCCGATGCCGACGAGGCCTTCATCGGTCTCCACCTGGACCAAAATGGTCACGGCGTCGTCGACACTGCCATACGAAGTTGTTAGGGTCGCCTTGCGAGGAATGGCGATGACTGAAGGCTTGACGGCTGTGATCTTCATACGCTCTCCTTACGGACGGTATACTTGTGGACTTTGTCGGGGTCGAGCTGGACACCGAAGCCAGGTTGCTCCGGGACGCGCAGCAACAAGCCCTCCGGCTCGAATGGCTCCGTCAGTATCGTGTCGGCCAGGTACGTGTGGGGCGACGGCCACGTCACACACGGCGTCGCCGCCGCAATGTGCGCCGCCGCCACCGCGATCAGATCGTAGTAGATCGCCACCGACAACGACAGCCCCGCCGCCTCGAAGATCGACGCAATCTTGTGAACCGCCAGGATCCCCCCATGCTTGGTGATCTTCATCAGCGCTATCTGAGCCGCGTTGTGGCGCACGATGTCGATCGCATCCTCGATCGGGTAGATCGCCTCGTCCGCCATGATCGGCGTCGAAAGCCGACGCGCCAGCTCCGCCAGGTCGTGCAGCCGCGCCACCGGCTGCTCCACCGCCCCCAGCCCCCCGATCCGCTCCATCGTCGTCAGCGCCGGGATCGCCTGCCCCAGGGTGTACCCCACGTTGCCGTCCACCTGGATCACCGCGCGATCCCCCACCGCCTCCGCCACCGCGCGATACCGCTGCACGTCCTCCCGTGGCTCAAGACCTATCTTCATCTTCAGCACCGGGTAGGGACGATCCGCCAGGGCGTCCAGGGCATGCTGAGCCATCATCTCTGGCGTGTCGTGGTGGACGAAGCCCATGATGTCCACCCCATCGCGTACCTTGCCCCCCAGCAGTTGGTAGACGGGCACCCCCAGCGCCTTGCCCTTCAAGTCCCACAGCGCGAACTCGATGGCGGCGTGGGACGAGTAATGGTGGGGCAGCGCCTTGTGCATCTTGCCCACCACTCGCTCGATCTGCAGCGGGTCTTCTCCCACGACCGCCGGCGCGATGTGCGCCTGGATGTTCGCCATCATCCCTTCCGCCGTCTCGCCGTAGAAGGGGCCATCGACAGAGGCTTGCCCGATGCCTTCGAGACCCTCGTCGGTCCCCACCTGGACAAGCACCGTGGTGGCGTAAGAGCGCGTCCCGTATGCTGTGCGAAGAGTGTCGCGGCGGGGGACGGCAATGAGTGAGGTCTGGATGCTGACAATCTTCATTGCGCCTCGATTCCGGGAGTCACGCCTATTGTTCCCATGACGGTCAGGGGACGGTATGCCACTGCTCGCGCGCCGCCAGCCCAATCATCACAAAGTGGGCGCGGTACGCCTCGCAGATGTCGTTCGCCGTGAAAGACACGCTGTAGTTGGAGGTCCGGACTGTGCCCGGCATGAAGTAAGCCGCGTCGGCCAGTGCGGTGTCCTTGAACGTCAACTCGACGGTCGTCGGCTTCTCGAACGTAACGGGCTTCATACAGTCCAGTCGGCCGAGCGCTCGGCGGACGGCCTGGCGGATAAGCTCCTGCTCGACGGCAGGCGCCAGGACCTTCGCCGAGTACATGCCGACCGGCCACTTGACGACGGCGACTTCCATCTCCGGCACGAACTCCTTGATCTCGGCCATTGCGGCGGCGTCGCCCGACGCCATCGCGACTGGAACGCCAAACTCGCCCGCGATTCCGGCGTTGAGCTCTAGCTCGCCGATAGGGCGACCGTTGATGGTGGACGCCGTCAGAACGCCGCTGTTGGTGGTGTGGTTGAGCGTGCTCGGCGTGCCGACTCGCGCGTGGAAGCCTATCTGGAAGACAGCGTCGAAGCTCTCGTCAATGCCCTCCATCTGCCCCAACCGGCGGCCAGAGCGCCCAAAGACGAGGGAGGCCGCGGGGTGCAGATCGCTGATGAGGATGTTGCGGCCGCTGCTGTGCCCATCGCAGATGACAACCTCCGTCGCGCCCATCTCGACCGCAGCCTCGACCGCCGCGTTCACGTCGGCAGTTAGCCATTGCCGCGCTTCGTGGTGCCGTCGGCCATCCCAGGCGGTGTGCTCCGGGTGAACAACGCCGCTGACACCCTCCAGGTCCGTTGCCATGAATATCTTCATGCGCGCCCCTCCCAACGATGATCAGTCTGACGTTACCCCAGGACAACGCTTCCGCAGTGCCGCCCCCCCTTCTCCGAAACCGCCTCGACGCTGATTCGCGTGCTTTCGGGCGCGCGGATGATCCACTGCAGCAGGCGCGACGGCTCTTTCCACGGACGGCGCCAGGCATCCCACGCCATCGTGCGCTCCACGCGGCCGCCCAGGTGCCCGATGTCCGTCTCAGTTCCGCCGATGACGAACTCCACCTCCTGCTCGGCAGTGACGTAAACGGTCACCGGCGCGGCGATGTCAATCGTGAGCGCGCGCTGCGTCAGGTTCGTGGGAAGGTAGCCGTGATTCTCGACAAGCGCCGTCAGCTTATAGAGGTCGTCGGACATGCGTTGGGCCTCGACGCGCGTGACACGGACAAGGGGCGAGGCCGCCGCGTGGCGCAGCGTGAACAGAGCGTTTGGCTCGCAGACCGTGTGCAGGAATTCGGGCGGCGGGTTGCGGTGGATGAACATGGGGTCCCAGCCGCCGATTTCGATGCAGCCGAGCTGAGGGTGATCGAAGGCGCGCCAGTCGGTGTAGGCGCCGGGGGCGTGGCGGTCGGCCCAGTCCAGCAGCTTGAGCTGCTCGTCCTCGCTACGCGACCGCTCGGGGAAGAACTGCGGCTTCTTGATGCCGACCTCTGTCTCCACGTCCCACAGCTCCGTCGAGAACGTCACGATGCCCAGGTGCTCGTAAATCCACTCCCCGAATCCACCGTGACGTGGCTTCGCGCCAAGCTCGGTGAAGTCTTCGTAGATAGAGACGACAGGGTAGCCGGTCAGCTCCGTACCCATGCGGCCGAGCGTCTTGAACAATTGAACGTCCTGGACGTCGGCGTCGTGGTCGCGGCGTGCGATGACGGGCGCAGGATGACACCGCTGTGGCTGTGATAGGCCTGCACGCCGGTGATGTTAGGATGGTCGAGGACGAAGCGCGCCATGGCGGCCGCCTCAGGCTCGTTCAGGGAAGCTCGCCCGCGCCGTATTCGCTGTACTCCGGCGCCCAGTTGACCGGGAACTGGCGGTTGAGGTTACCGTGGCGCGGCTTCCGGATGGGCTGCGTGACGCGATCCCAGTCCCGAAATACGCCCTCGGGCAGCATGCGATAGTACTGGCCGCCCAGGTCGCCCGGCCGGCGGAGTGTCACGAGACGCGGGTTCGTCTCGGATACCTTCCACTCCCCTTTGGGATCGGGGATGCGCATCTGGAGGATGTGTCCGTCGCCGTCGATGTCCTCGAGATGCAAGCCACGCGGCTGCTCGTCCCAGGGCAGGTAGTGGCCGTTCCCGACCGTCTGGTAGGGCGTCGTCAGACTGATTTCGGCCCCGTCGGGGTTAACCCGCGGCAGAATATAGAGCGTCCGCGTGTCGAGCAGCTCCGTTACGAAGGGATCGCCGCCGTAGCGTTCGAGCACATAGCCGATGGTGTAGAAAGCGACGGCGGAGGTGACCACTTCCTCGCCGTGGTTGTTGCCGTCGATGTAGAACGCCGGCTTAGACTCGGGTTCGCCTGTCGCAAAGTTGGTGATCGTCATGCACCAGATGTCGCGCCCGCGGTGACTCTTGCCGATAGAGGAGAGGCGCGTCAAGCCGGGGTACTGCTCTGCAAGACTGTGAAGGTGCGCTGTTAGTTCGTCGTGCAGATAGTAGCGAAAGTAGTCGATGGTCATGAGTCCAGACCTCGCTGTGCTGGTTGGGACAGGTTGGGCCAACAGACCTTAGCAGGGAATGATCAGGTTCTCCAGGTCACGTGGATACGTGGTCAGGATTTCACGGCCTGTCTGCGTCACAACAACGGTCTCGGAATGCCGAAAGCCGCCAATGCCGGGAACGTACAGGCCAGGTTCGCAGCTAAAGCACATGCCCGGCTCCAGCAGCGTTTGGTCGCCCGAGTCCAGGAATGGGCTCTCATGAATCTCCATGCCGAGGCCATGACCCGAGTGGTGACGCACGTAGGGCTGGAGACCGTGGGCGGCGAAGTACCGCTGGACGGCGTCGTTCACCTGGCTGCACGGTATACCGGGGCGGATCGCGTCGAGAGCCGTCTGCTGCGCCTCCAACATATGCTCGAAGAAGTAACGCTGCTTATCCGACGGTTTGCCCAGGATCATCGTGCGCTCTAGCTCGCTGTGATAGCCTCCCAATTGGCCGGAGCCCCATGGAATGAGGACGTCGCCCGGCTGGAGTGGTGTCGCATCATCAATTGGGTGGGGCAGGGCCGTCTTGCGGCCACCGACGAAGCCGCCGCGAACAGGGATGCTGCCGTTGTCGTAGCCCCGATAGTCGGGGCCAAGCTGACGCAACGCTTCGGCGCTGGCGTCAGCCATCGCGTGCAGGCTGACCTCGATCTCGTTGACGCCGGGCCGAACTTGCGCGCGAATCATGTCGACGACCAGATTGCCGAATGGAACGCACTGTCGAATAAGATCGATTTCGGCCGGCGACTTGATGCACCGCAGGCCGTCGAGCCAGTCGCGCATCGGCTCGAGGCGCGCATCCGGCAGGAGCGCGCTCAGCGTCGGGCCGCGGTAGCCATACGTCCCGCCGTAGCCATCACTATCGACGCCGAGCGGCCGGCTCGCCAGCCCCATCTCTGTCAGCAGCTCCACTAGCCACAGCATAGGGTGGCGCAGGTCGGGGTACTCCGGATAGACCTTGAGGCGCTCGATCTCCGGAACGTGCTGGCGAACGTGATCTTCTTCCAAGAGAGGGAGCAATGCAGCCACCGGGCCGTCCACAGGCACAATGAGAGCGATAGGACGCTCGGTCGTGCTGTGCGCGAAGCCCGTGAGATAGAAATTGCGCAACGCACCGAACTGGACCAGCGCGGCCAGGTCACGCCGCTCCAGCTCCACACGAACGCGGTCGCGGCGTTGCGCGTACTCTTGGGGTGTGATTCGCAATTCGGGTGGCATCGCCCCCTCACGTCAGCGTGACAAGCAGGTTGAGGTATTCGTCGATGGTCGCGGTCGCATTGGGGCCGACAACCGCCGTGGAGTCGCGCTCCTCGACGATGGCCGGTCCGGCGAACGTCGCGCCGGCGCGCAAAGCATAGCGGTCGTAGACGGGCGTAGCGACGAAGCCACCGAGGCTTGCGAAGTAGGCCTCGCGTGTCCCCTTCACGGCACGATGCGTAGAGTCGGGGTCACACTCGACCCGCGTCATCTCGACGCGGGGACGCGGGCCGGTCGCCGTTAGGCGGCAGGTCATTATTTCCAGGTCCAGGTGGCGGTGGGCGTGGCCGTAGATGCCCTCGTAGATCTGGTAGAAAGTGGGCTTGACCTGACCCTCGATGGATATGTCGGCGAGATTGCCGCCCGGCAGCGGCACGACAATCTCGTGGCCCTGGCCGATGTGGCGCAAGTCGGCGCTGCGCAGGAACTCCATCTGGTGATCGGGCACGCCGGCCGCAGCCAATGTCGCCCGGCCCTCTGCCTCCAGCTCTGCGAAGGCACGGTCTAGCTCGGCCAACGTGGCCGGGGTCAGGCGCGCGACGAAGGTGCGGGCGAAATCAAACGCCGCCGGCGCTGTGAGGAAGCCCAAGGCACTGGCAACGCCGGCGCTGGAAGGGCAGATGTAGCCGGGCATCTTGAGGGCGCGGGCAATCTCGTGGGCATGCACCGGACCGGCCCCGCCGAAGGCGATGAGCTTCAGACGGCGGGTATCGCCGCCGCGCTCGGCAACATGGACCCGAGTGGCCGAGATCATGTTCTCGTTGACGACCTGGTAGATGCCGCGCGCCGCCTCGATAGTTGTCATGCGGAGCGGAGCGGCGACCGCCTGCATCGCCTGCTCGGCCGCCGCCAGGTCGAGCTTCATGCGGCCGCCGAGAAAGTAGTCGGGATTGAGATAGCCGAGGAGGGCGTCGGCGTCGGTGACGGTAGGTTCGGTCCCGCCAAAGCCGTAGCAGGCCGGACCAGGCGTTGCACCAGACGACTCAGGCCCTACCTTCAGCAACCCCAGCTCGTTGACGCGCGCAATTGAGCCGCCCCCCGCGCCGATCTCGATCAGCTCAATCGTCGGAACGCGCACCGGCATGCCGCTCCCACGCTTGAAACGGTGAACGCGGGCGATCTCAAACGTGTTGGCCTTCGTCGGCTGGCCGTTCTTGATGAGGCAGATCTTCGCCGTCGTCCCGCCCATGTCGAAGCTGACCAGATTCGGCTCGCCGATCATGTCCCCGAAGTAGATGCTGGCAAGCACACCTGCCGCCGGGCCGGACTCCACAAGGCGGACGGGAAAGCGCGCCGAGGTACGCGCATCCGTAATCCCACCGCTCGAATTCATCAGGTAGAGCTGGCGTGCGAAGCCCTCATTCGCCAGCTCCCGTTCCAGGCCGCCGATGTAGCGCTCGGTCATCGGCTGGACGTAAGCATTGCAGACGGTAGTCGACATGCGCTCGTACTCACGGATCTCCGGCGCCACTTCGCTGGAGATGGACACGCTGGCCTGGGGTAGTGTCTCAGCGAGCCAGTCGCGCATGGCGTGCTCGTGAGCCGGATTCTTGAAGGCATGCAGGAAGCAGACGGCAACGGCTTCGACACCCTCTTCGGCGAGAACTCGCCGGATGTCATCCAGTTCTGCCTGGCCCAGCGGAACAACCACGTCGCCGCGGCCGTTCAGCCGCTCGGTCACCTCTAGCCGCAACTTGCGCGGAACCAGCGGCTCGGGGAGAACAAGGAGAAGGTCGTAGATGTCATAGCGCATCTCCTTTGCCATCTCCAGGATGTCCCGGAAGCCCTTGGTTGTGATCAGCGCCGTGCGAGCCCCCTTGCGCTCGATCAGGGCATTGGTGATAAGGGTGGTGCCGTGAATGGCGCTAGCGACATTGGCGCCGCCGGCGTCGACGCGGCCCAGAAGCGTGCGCCACCCCTCGATGACCGCCTCGGACGGAGCATGGGGCGTCGTCAGGGTCTTGAAGGTCTCGATATGCCCGGTCTGATCGTCACACAGCACGAAGTCAGTGAACGTACCGCCGATATCGAAGCCGAAGTGATAAGTGTGGAATGCGGACATCGCAAGTCCTTGACATGAGATTTGAGGTCAGGTTGTGCATCTCAATTGGCGAGTGTGCTTGCAGTATATCAAACGCCATGAGCGTTGTCAAGTAGATTGTCGACAATTGACATTCTTCAGTTTGATGTTATACTGAGAACCAAGCTTTTTTCTACTCTGTCGCAGGGTCTCTGGCACTGGTCGGAGGCTTCGACGAGCAACGCGCCAAGGAGGCTGTCGTGTCCACGCATCCGCGTGCCAGCGAGATGGATCCCATTGCCCTCGAAATACAGTGGCAGCGCCTCATCGCCATTATGGACGAGATCGATAACGCCACTGTGCGAACATCATTCTCGACGATCGTGGGCGAGAGCCGCGACTTTGCCTGCATCTTGCTGGACCAGGATGGCCTCTCCCTCTGCCAATCGTCGTTCAGTCCCCCGAACTTCTGTGTCATCCTCCCCCGGACGGCGCGGGCGATGTTCGAGAAGTATCCGGTGCACACCCTCCAGGAAGGCGACGTCCTCATCAACAATGACCCGTGGATTGGGACGGGCCACCTTCCCGACTACGTCCTGGTGACGCCGGTCTTCTACAAGGGCAAGGTCGTCGGTTTCATGGGCACCGTAGCGCACGTCTCAGACGTTGGAGGCCACATCGGCGACATCGAGGCGCCGGATGTGTTCACCGAGGGTCTGCGCCTGACGCCCTGCAAGATCTTCGAAGCCGGCAAGCCGAACGAGCTTCTGGAAGAGATCATTGCCAACAACTGCCGCGTCCCAAACATGGTGTTGGGCGACCTTCACGCCATCATCGGAACTCATTGGATCGGCGCCAGGCGGCTCCAGGAGTTCCTGGAGGACTACGAGCTGGACGACCTGGTCGCGCTTTCGGATGAGATTCACACGCGCTCGGAGACTGCGATGCGCCGGGCCATCGAAGCGCTGCCCGACGGCCGCTATGAGTTCGGCCTCGACATTGACGGCTACATCGACCCCGTACACCTGCACGCGACGGTCGAGATTCGCGGCTCCGACATCTACGTGGACTACACAGGCACGTCGCCCCAGACGCGCAAGGCCGCCATCAACTGCGTCTACAACACAACTTTCGCTTCGACGCTGTACCCGTTCAAGTGCGCCCTGGCCTCGCGCATTCCCAACAACGAGGGCCTCTTCCGCCCGGTTCACGTCACAGCGCCTGAAGGATGCATCCTGAACTGCACCTTTCCATCGCCCGTTAAGGCGCGCGCGAAGAACACGAACAATATCAACCCGGTGCTCTTCGGCGCGGTCTGGTCTGTCCTGGGCGAACACGCCCAGGCCGGCGCGGGCTCGATCTGGCCCTTCCACGTCTCAGGCTACGAGGAGGGCTACGGCCGGTTCAACGCCCACATGCTGCCTCATGGTGGCCGCGGGGCGATGCTCGACCTGGATGGGATGATTCCCGTGGCGTTCCCGCACAACTCGACCGTCACGCCCACCGAAATCATGGAGACCGAAGCGCCCATCATCATGTGGCGCAAGGAGTATCGGCCGGACGCGTGCGGCGCGGGGCATAGACGCGGCGGTCCTGGGCAGATTATCACCGTCCAATCCATCGCCAAAGGTCCAGTGACGCTTTCGCTCCGCCCGGACAAGATGTTCTTCAATCCGCCCGGTCTGGATGGCGGCCAGCCCGGCCAGGTCGGCGAGGTGTACATCAACGGCGAGAAGATCACGCGCTTCCCGCCGATCCAGTTCAACCCCGGCGACATCGTCGAGCTGCGTCTGCCGGGCGGGGGCGGCTTCGGCGACCCACGCCTGCGCGAGCCGGAGCGCGTCCGCGAGGACATTGAGCGCGGCTACATCACGCCCGGCTTCGCGCAAAAGTGGTACGGCCTCAGTGAAGAGTGACGATAAGGTTCTGATACTCGTCCACGCGCACTGTGGCGTTGGGGCCGATGACGGCGGTCGAGTCCTTTTCCTCCACAATCGCGGGCCCCTCGAACGTCGCACCGGCCTTCAAGGTGGACCGGTCGTACAGCGGTGTGTCTACAAAGCCGCCCAGGTCAGCGAAATAGGCGCGCCGGTACCCCTTCATCGCTACGGTCGCCGACGACGGGTCACACTCGACCTGGGGGAGAGCGATGTTGGGGACACCGCCGCTGGCCGTGATCCGCAGGGTCATCACCTCCAGCCCCAGATGGCGGTGCGCGTGCCCGTACACGACCTCATACTGCTCGTAGAACATCTGGCGCAGCGTGTCGTCCAGGCTGACTTCAGCAAGCGGGGCATCCGGCAGCGGCACGGTGATCTCGTGCCCCTGGCCGACGTGACGCAAGTCCGCGGCCCGGTAGAAGCGCATTTCGTCGTCGGCAACGCCGGCGCGCGCCAATGTCGCCCGGCCTTCCTCGATCATGTCGGCAAATATGGCATCCAGATCGACTAGACTATCCTGAGTCAACCGGCCCATATGGGTACGAGCGAAATCGAACGCGATGGGGGCAGTCAGGAATCCAAGAGCACTGGCGACGCCGGCGCTTGTTGGGCAGATGTAGCCCTGCATTTTGAGAACCCGGGCGATCTGGTGCGCGTGAACCGGGCCGGCGCCGCCGAACGCCATCAGCTTCAGGCGTCGCGGGTCCTCACCGCGCTCAGAGAGGTGAACGCGGGTAGCAGAGATCATGTTCTCGTTGACGACCTGGTATACACCGTGGGCCGCCTCCGTGACGCTCATGCCCAACTCGTCCGCCAGGCCTTGCATCGCCCGCTCGGCTTGCGCGATGTCGAGCGACATCCGTCCACCCAGGAAGTAATCAGGGTTGAGATAGCCAAGCAATGCATCGGCGTCGGTGACGGTCGGAGACGTGCCGCCGAGGCCATAGCACGCTGGACCGGGGTCGGCGCCCGCGCTCTCCGGCCCGACCTTGAGCAACCCCATCTCGTCTAGGTGCGCGATCGAGCCGCCTCCGGCTCCGATCTCGATCATCTCGATGGTGGGAACGCGGATGGGCAGGCCGCTGCCCTTCTTGAAGCGGTGGACGCGCGCAACTTCGAAGGTGTTGCCTTTCGCGGGCTGTCCATCCTTGATCAGGCACATCTTGGCCGTCGTGCCGCCCATGTCGAAGCTGACAAGGTTTGGCTCGTCCAGCTTCTTGCTGTAAAACGCCGTCACGAGCGCACCTGCCGCCGGCCCTGATTCCACCAGTCGCACTGGGAAGCGCGCCGCCGTCTGGACATCCGTGATGCCCCCACTGGAGAGCATGAGATAGATAGTGTGCTGGAAGCCTTCGCTCGCCAGCTCGTGCTGCAAGTCGCCCAGATAGCTCTCGGTGAGAGGCTGAACGTAGGCATTGCAGACGGTCGTGGACATGCGCTCGTACTCCCGAATCTCCGGCGCGACCTCGTGGGAGAGGGAAAGGCTCACGCCCGGGAAGCAGTCGCGCAGCCAGGCCGCCGCTGCCTGTTCGTGGGCGGCGTTGCGGTAGGCGTGCAGGAAGCACACGGCAACCGCCTGCGGATCGAGCTCCCTGAGAGCGTCAACCAAAGACTGAAGATGGGCGCTTTCTAGAGGGGTCACGACGCCCCCGAACGCGTCTAGGCGCTCGTCCACCTCGATCCGCCACGCCCTGGGGACGAGATGGAACACGGGCGGCGCGTGAAGGTCATAGATGTCGTAACGCATCTCCTTCTGCGTATCCAGCGTATCGGCAAAGCCGCTTGTCGTGACGAGCGCCGTGCGAGCGCCCTTGCGCTCGATCAGGGCGTTCGTGATCAGAGTCGTGCCATGGATGGCATTCGAGACTTGAGCGCCACCGGCGCCTACGCGGGAAAGCAAGGCGCGCCAGCCATCGATGACGGCTTGCGCGGGCGCATGGGGTGTGGTGAGCGTCTTGTAGGTCTCGAGTTGTCCGGTATTCACATCACACAAAACAAAGTCGGTGAATGTACCGCCGATGTCGAAGCCAAAGCGGTATTGCGGAACTGTGGACATGGTGCAATCTCCCGTGGACGACGGACGTCACTCGCCGAGCTGGACGCCGTAGATATCGCGCGCTGCCTGCATACTCACCAGGCCATCATTGACGTCTTTCAGCACCCGTTCGTGCTCGCGCTCCCGCGGATCGCCGAAGCCACCACCGCCCGGGATGTGGAGGATGCAAACATCGCCGGGGTTGAACTGGATAGGCGTGAAGCGGGTAATCTTCTGACCGTTGAGATAGACCGCGCCCGGCGCGCCGGGTTGTCCGCCCATGAGACCGGGCGCCGGATTGTAGAGCAAATCTGGGCGAACCTGGAGGGTGATCGACTTCTCAGCGACGCACTTCAGCATGTACTCCACACCCGGGCCACCGCGACGGCGCCCCGGACCGCCAGAGTCGGTGAGCATCCGCTTGCGGAGCATGAGCACCGGCGAGCGCGCCTCCATCATCTCTGTCGGCGTGATGGTCGAGTTGTGGGGATAGGCCGTCGGCAGGAGGCCGTCGGCTTCGCGCGTGGCTCCCAGGCCGCCGTGCGGGAGGACGTGCACCGCGAATGTCCCATAGCGCGAGTCGTTGCCGACGAAGTGGAAGGGGAAGATGCCGCCGGCCGCGGCAATCGTCTCGTCGGGCATGAGCGGCGTCAGGGCGCCGAAGATGAGCGGCGGGATATGCTTCATGACCTTTGCCCGTGCCTTGACAGGCGCGGGGAAGGTGCAGTTGACGATCGAGCCTTCCGGCGCTGTGATGTTGAGGGGGCGCACCAGACCGTCGTTGTTCGGGATGCGCGAGGCCAGCATGCATTTGATTGGGTACACCGCCGTAGAGTACGTGATGTTGAACGCCGCGTTGATCGCCGAGTGCCACTGCTGGGGCGAGCTACCGGCGAAGTCCATGGACATCTCCGACCCCTTGATCTCGATGCGCAGCTTGAGTGTGAAGGGCTCGAGGTAGCCATCGGAGGTCAGCTCATATTCCGATACGCCATCTGGCAGCGCTGCAATTGCCTTGCGGAGGGCCGCCTCTGACTTGTCGAGAATCGTGTCGGCGAGGAGACGCAGGTCGTCCATGCCGTAGTCATCCATGAACTCCCCGAGGCGCTTTGCAGCGACGCGGTGGGTTCCCACGATGGCGTGAAGGTCGCCGAGCACCATCTCCGGCACCCGGCAGTTGGCGCGGATGAAGGTATGGACAAGCTCGTGCGGCTTCCCCTCGACGAAGAACTTGCAGGGCATCAGGCGCGTGCCCTCCATGAACATGTCCTGCGCCTCGAGGTCACCCAGATGCCCCCCGACATCGGAGACATGCGCGATTGTCCCGAGAAAAGCGACGATCTGACCCTTGCGAAAGACGGGCGTCACGACGTTGTAGTCAGGGAGGTGCGTGCTGCCTATCCAGGGATCGTTGGTGATGAGGACATCGCCTTCCTGAATCTCGGACTTGGGAATCCAATCCCGCAGGATCTCTCGCGTTGTGCGCGGCATCATCGTACAGAACTGCGGTGGACTGAAAGCCGCCTGCGCCAGTCCACGGCCATCCTGGTCCATCATGACGCACCCGAAGTCGTGGCTCTCACCGACAATCGTGGAGAAAGACGTTCGAATCGTCGAGTTGTCCATCTCGTCGGCGATGGCTATAAGCCGCTGCCATTGAATCTCGAGGGTGATAGGATCGATCACATCCATGACGGTTGCCTCACCTTCAGTTGATTGTCGACAATATTCAGTTCGTTGGGATGCATATTAGCACGCACAAGTTCTCGTGTCAAGTCACCTATCCATGTTTTCGTAATACAGTTGATTGTCGACAGATTTGACACGACGCGCGGGACGCGTAGAATCATGAGCCAAATGACAGCCCAGGCTTATTCTCAAGGGAGCGACTATGGCAACCACATCCCCTACAACCGGAGAGCGCTGGTGGTCCGAGCGCGCGCAGCGGGTGCGCAGCACATTCCCCCGCCAAACATCCATCCCAACCCCCGGCCTCATCACCCTGTCCAGCGGAACCCCTGATTTCCCGACACCTCCCCACGTCGTCGAGGCGGGACAGCGTGCCCTGACGCAGGGCCAGACCAAATACACCGCCTGGACGGGCCTGCCTCAACTGCGGGAAGCCATTGCCGAGAAGATGGCGCGGGTCAATGGTGTTCGGGTCGACCCCGACACGGAAGTCCTGGTCACAACCGGGACCCAGGAAGCGCTCATGGTCATTCTGTTGGCGTTCCTGGACCCTGGCGAAGAGATGCTTATCGCAGCGCCTTTCTACGATGAGTACCGGCGGGATGCCTTGCTGGCGGGCGGCGACCTGGTCCCCGTTCCCACGCAGGCAGAGAACAGCTTTGAGCTGGACCCCGCCGAGGTCGAGGCGCGGATTACGCCTCGCACCAAAGGCATCATCCTCGTGTCTCCCTCCAACCCTACCGCCGCCGTCTTCCGCCGCGGAACGGTTGAGGCCATCGCGCGCATCGCCCAGGAGCATGACTTGCTCGTCGTCTCAGACGAGCTTTACGAGATGTATGTGTACGATGACGCGAAGGTGACAAGCGTCGCGTCCCTGCCGGGTATGAAAGAGCGCACGATCACAATTAACGGCTTCTCGAAGGGGTATTCGATGACGGGGTGGCGGGTTGGGTATGCCGTTGCGCCGCCCGATCTGCTACAGGCCATGCTTCCGCTCAAGCACGGCATGACGATTTGCGCCCCGTCTGTGTCGCAATGGGCGGCGCTGGCTGCGATTAGCGGTCCGCAGGACTGGTTCGCCGATGTTCTTGCTGAATACGACCGCCGCCGTCAGACGTGGATGGCCGGGCTCGATAAGATGGGCCTTAGCTACGCCCGGCCGCGCGGCGCATACTACATTCTCGTGAGTACCAAGTCGACTGGCCTGGATGCTGTGACGTTCAGCCGCCTCATGCGCGAAGAAGCGAAGGTCGTCATCGGCGGCGGCGGCGGCGCGATTGATCCAACGATGCAGTATTACGTGCGTGGGGCTTTCACGGCGCCACGTGACCAACTCGAAGAAGGGCTGGAACGGATGCGTGGCGTCGTCGAGCGGCTTCACGCGGAAGCGCCGGCCGCCGGGTAACTTGAAGGAATGACGAAGAGATGCCTTTGCTCGTTTGAAACGCGCAAAGGTATCTCTTCGTTTGGTGCAGAGTGCTTATTTCGCTGGCGCCGCCAGGAACGAGTTAGAGCCAGTGGCGCCATCGACGGGTGCAAGGGGGCGGACGAAGCGGCCATCGCCCGGCGCCCCGACGACGTGGCCGTTCTGGAAGACTATCTTCCCATTGACGACTGTGGCGGTCACCTGGCCCTGCATCTTCATTCCGTGGTAGAGGTAGTCGCAGCCGCGCGCCTTGGTAAAGAGGCGCGCGCGGTCGACCGTGACGGTCGGCCGGGGGTCATAGACGGTCACGTCCGCGTCAGCACCCGGCTGCAGGGTGCCTTTCTTCGGGTAGAGGCCGAAGAGGCGAGCGCCGTTCGTGCTAATCAGATTGACGACCTGTTGAATGGACAGCCGGCCGTTGAGCGCTTGAGTCATCATGGACGGAACGAGCATCTCGACGCCGGGCGTACCGGATGGCGCAATCCAGATGTTGCGCCTCCCCTCCTCCTTTTCCTCGACGCGGAAGGGCGCGTGATCGGTCGTCACACACGTGATCGCCCCGTCCAATACACCCTCCCACAGGGCATTCACATCCGATTGCGCCCGCAAAGGTGGGCTGATCTTGGCGTAAGGCCCGGCCGCCTCGGCATCAGCATCTGTAAACAGGAGATAGTGGGGGCAAGTCTCGGCCGTGATGGGAACGCCGTCGCATCTGCTGCGGCGAACGATCCGGAGGCCCGCCGCTGAGCTTAGATGCGCAATATGGATCGGCTGGTCCAGGTCCTCAGCGATCGCCGCCAGCTCTGCGACGGCGAGCGATTCGACGAGGGGGGGACGGGACGCGGCGTGGGCCTGAGTGTCCATGCGCCCCTGGATCCTCAGCTGTGCACCCAGGTGCTCCAGGAGATTGTTGTTTTCAGAGTGCACCGTGCAGCGCAAGCCGGTTTCCTTGATGAGCCGAAGAGCTTCGTACATGTCGCCTTCGTTCGGCACACAGATTCCCAGGAACTCGTCCTCGCGCTGAGGTGGGGCAGCGTGCGTGAAAATCTTGAAGGCGATGGCGCCTTCGTCGGCCATGCCAAGAATGTAGTCGCGATCCAACAAGCCCGGGGCGCCAAAGAGGGCGAAATTCACGTAGACACTCGCCTCGCCGAGGGCACGACGCGCGCGGAAGATCTCCGGTGTCGCGCACCCAGGCTTAGCGATGGGCATCTCGAAAACAGTCGTGACACCCCCGGCCGCCGCCGCGCGTGTCTCAGTCGCAAAATCGCCGCGGGCAGGATGGGCCGGAGCGCGACAGTGGAAATGAACGTCAATCGCCCCCGGCATCACAATCTGATCGGTCGCATCAATCGTCGTCCTGGCGGCGGGAAGTTGGCCAGGTCTGCCCACAAGGGCAATCTGGCCATCTTGAATTCCGATATCCGCGTCTTCGACCCCTGACAGCAAGACTGCCTGCCCGCCAACGATGGCGAGATCTAGCATGGACACCCTCTTCATGTTCTAGAGTTAGACGAGGCGCTTTCCGGCCAGGAAGGTCATGCGGACGCGAGACATCGCATCGAGGTCGTCCAATGGATTGCCTTCGACAACGACAACGTCGGCGAGCTTGCCAGCCTCTAGCGTGCCGAGTTTCTTGTCCAGCTTGTTGATACACGACGCGACACTCGTGGCAGCTCTGATTGCGCCGTAGTTATTCTTGACCACACCAACCTTTACCATGAATTTCATCTCGGGCGCGATTACGTCGTGGCCGACGACGGGGCTGCCGGCGTCGGTTCCGAAGCCGATAGTGACGCCGGCCTTCGCCGCGGCAACCAGCCCGGCGTACCGCTTGGGATCGTTGACGGCGCGCTGGCGCTCCTCGATCTTCCACTCGGGAATACTGTACTTGCGCGCGATCTCGGGCTGGCTCTGCATGAGGATCGGCGCAAACGTCGTGACGATGGGGATCTTCTTGTCGAGCAAGATTTGAATCGTCTCGTCGCTCATGCTGCCGCCGTGCTCGACGCAGTCGACGCCAAAACGAGCGACCCTGTTGATGCAGGCATCGAAAGTCGCGTGGGCCGTGATTGGCAGACCGTTCCGATGGCTCTCATCGATCACGGCCTCCAACTCCGCATCGGTAAACTCGCACAGATCGTGGCACGCCATGATCTTGATGAGATCGGCGCCGCCTCTTACCTGCTCCCGAACCGCGCGGCGCATTTCGTCCGCACCGCTCGCCTCGCGGCAACACCAGTAAGTGTGGCCGCCTGTCTGGATAATTGCCTCACCGCAGATGAGAAGGCGCGGTCCGGGGAAGATGCCCTGCTCGACGGCCTGCTTAGCAGTAAAATTGGTCTTGTTCATGCCCAGGTCACGGACGGTGGTCACACCAGACCGCAGACTGATGAGCATGTTACCGGCGCTCTTGTAGGCGCTTATCTCCGGCGAGTCGTCCATCGATTGCCGCGCCAGGTCGTGGATACCGTCCCAGGCGAGATGGGCATGGCTATTGAACAAACCAGGAAGAATGCTGCCTCCCGTCTCAATCATCTCCGCGTCCGTCTGACCCAAGTCGGCCTGTCGCCCAACGGCCTTGATTCTGTCACCCTCTATTTCGACGAACCCATCATCAATCACTTCGTCGCCGACGCAGGTCAACACGCGTCCGGTCAGAATGCGATGCCCAGTGGGAAAATCGAACATGGGCCTTGTGAGTTTCTGGTAACGCCAGGCGGGTGGTTCGGGCATGTGACCTCCGGTACGGTTGGCAGTCGTAGGCGCGTAGTGCGCCCTAGTGCGAGACGATAGGCTATTCAGGCTAAGGTATCCGTTCGACCTCGACCCACCGACGTTCCGACGAGGAGCAGCGAATGGCGTCGAGCACAGCCTGGATCTGTGCCCCATCGCGGAACGTCGCAACGCCGGCGGGGAAACGCTGCTCGCGAATCGCGGCGACAACTTCGCGGGCCAGGTGGACAAACGAGCGGTTCCACACGTTGGCGGCAATACCTGGCTGACCTTCCAGAGCGTCGGTGACGGTCAGATCCACGGTCGTTTTTTCGTTGGCCAGGTAGCCCCAGAGGCGATCTTGGGAGTCGAGAGTCAGGCTCCCCTTCTCGCCAAAGACCTCGATCTGGGTACCGCGTCCTGGCTGCGCGACGTAGCTGGCCTCGACCGTGACCCGCGCGCCACTGGCAAAATCACCTTCGAAGAAGTAGTAGTCGTCCGAGTCTACGGGACGTGGCTGGCCAGTCTGAGGATCGGGGCGCTCGCGCACGAAGGTTTCCACGTGGCCCGAGACGGCGACCAGTTCGCCGAACCACCAACGCAGCAAGTCAACCTGGTGCGAGGCGCTCGCGCCCACCCCCCCGCCGCCATGGGCGAGGGATGACCACCAGCTCCACGGCTGGCTTGGGTCGGCGCGAAGTCCGGTGAAGCTCTGGATGACGACGTGATAAACGCGGCCAAGGTAGCCCTCGGCTACCAGCTGGCCGAGCCGCATGCGGGTTGGGTTGAAACGCAGCTCGTGATCTATGACGTGGACAATACCGGCGTCCCGCGCCTGCGCGTACATCTCCCGTGCCTCTGCCAGGTTCATCGCCATCGGCTTCTCGCAGATGACATGGCAGCCACGTTCCACAGCGGCAAGGGTCATAGGGTGGTGGAGATAGACGGGCGTCGCGACGCACACAAGGTCAAGCTCGACCTGGGACAGCATGGTCCGATAATCGTCGAAGGCGAAGGGAATATTCGCCTCGCGCGCCACCGCCTCGGCGCGCTCAAGGCGCGCGCTGCAGATGGCGACGACCTCGGCGTGAGGCGTCACTCGAAAGCCGGGGAGCATGGCGCGCTGACCGAAGCCGGTGCCGATGATACCCACTCGGACGGTGTCTACTGGCACGACCTTCTCCTTACCACCGTCCAAGCTCTTTGAGCGCGTCCCCAACGGCCGCCATATCGTCGAGCCGAGCTTCCGAGTAGTTGCGGGAGATCAGGACGCCGCTCGCACCGCCCTCGTACGCTGCGATGACCGCCGCTCGCGCGTCCTCGGCTGATATCTGCTTGCCGCCCGGTCCGCTCGGCACGCCGATGCCAATACCAGGATAGACCCTACACTTACCCTGCGTTTCCTCGACCAGCCGTGCCGTCTCACGACGCACATAGTCAGGCCCGAAACCCGTCGTCGGAAGGTCGGCGAGGGGAGCAATATCCAGCTGTAGAACGGTAGCCATGCCGTCGAGAGCGGCTTCAGGTGTGGCATCGTGCAAGATGGTCTGTTGCCAACCACGCACGAACCTGGCGAAGCGGGCGCCGGCGGGCACATCGTACAGCACAGGCTTGAGCCAGTCGGCATGGTGGCGCAAATCGGCGAAGTCATACTGCGCCCGCAGATACGGATTGAACGTATTGATGACCTGCCAGATGCCGTAGCCAATCTCGAGCTTCGGGTTGAAGAACTTCACCATCCCGCCGATGCTGTAGTAGAAGCTCTGGTGGGCATCGAGCCACATCTTCTCCCACTGGAAAACCTCGGGGTGATGAAGGAGCAAACGCAGGAACGCGACGAAGAAGCCGTCGGTTGGCTTGTGTCCGCGCCGAACATCAGCCAGCCACTCCTCAACTTTGCAGTAGCCCTCGATCGCCCGCTGGATGTCGATGTTGCGGCGATGGGCCTCCTCCTTGAAGTACCGGTCGAACCCAGTAGTCGTATCGCCGCCCAGGAGATCCATGAGCGGGCTGTGCCGCTCGATGCCCCAGAGCAGGCCGTCCAACTCGTAGTTGTGGAACCAGTCGTCGAGAACAGAGCGCCACCAGGCCATATAGTCGGGGTTCAGGAGAGACGGACGTGTTGCCACACGCCCGCGGTGGTCCACGTCGAGAAAGTTGTGCCAGCCGGGCTGCCAGAGGTGCCGGATCGTCGATTGGGCCGTCTCACAGTAATACGGGTAGACCTTCATGCCCCGCTTGCGCGCCGCCGGAATAACATCGCCCAGCGTATCGAAGCCTTGATACAAGGGATCGGGAGCGGTGAACTCCTTTACTGATGTGCCCGCATAATACTCCGGGTGGATCTTGTACATCGCCCCACCCCGCAGGTTGTCCGGCTCGGCTGCGCCATGGTCGGGATAGCCCTCGGTCGCGCGTCCGGCGTTCCCTCGACTCCACGAGAGTGCTGAGATGCAAAGCGCGTTAACCCCGGCGCGTTCTTGCAGCCAGTCCAACACCGGCTCGACGCCTTCGTCTACGAAGCTAATCGCGCCAATCTGGATACCAACAAAATCTGTGGGCACATGTCCTCCGTGCGTGTGTGCAGAGATACGAAGCCAGGACGGCAGCCTGGCAACAGCTACTAGCTTGCCTCACGGATGCCGGCATACCTGCGTCCGTTGGCCCTCTGTACGGGCGCTGCCGCAAGCAGCTCCTTCCATGCCATGCGGGCGCGGCGCTCCGCGTCCTCAAGGTGCTCTGACAGCCTGGCTTCCGCGAGCGGGAGGTCGTTAGCTTTAATCGCATCTAGAATGCGTTGGTGGAACTCTTTGGGGTCGTCAGGAGTACCAGAGTGAGTGCGGCTGGTCAAGCCGATAAGCAGCCACGTCTGGAGCCGCATAGCAGCCCACGCCGAATAGAGGCGGCTGTTGTCGGCCACTTGACAAATCATGCCGTGGAAGCTCGTATCCAGGATGATCATACGCCCAGGATCTGATTGGCCCTGTGCCTCCTCACCCATCCCGTCCACAATCCGCTGCAGCTCATCAATATGTCCTGAATTGATTCGCGGCATGGCTCGCTGCAGCGCGCCTAATTCCAGCAGCCGACGCAGGCTATAGATTTCTTCAATATCCTTATCCGTAAAGTTGACGACAAAATAACCTCGACGGGGAATACTGGTGACAATTCCCTCGCGCTCGAGCGAGGCAAGAGCCTCGCGAACTGGAGCCCGGCTGACGCCCAACTGGTCGGCAATTTGCGCCTCGTTCAGGCGGCCCCCCGGCTTGAATACCCCACTGAGAATCGCGTTGCACACCTCACGCTTGATATGCTCGCGCAGGTTGACTACGTTGAGCGGCTCTAAGTGCATAGAGTAGTTTGACATATGCCCTCGTTCTCGCATGAACTGGGATCGATATACAATAGTTGTGACGTGGCCGTGAGCCGATACCTATTCAGGCGCCCGGACTAACTCATCGCCTACGGGTCTAGTGGCGGCGGCGGCGGCAATTGATTTACTGCCGATTGTCGACAAAAATCACAATTTGAGTTTATCACGACCGGGATATCTTGTCAAGACCAATGTTGCCGTTACCGTAATCGAATGGAAGCTTGCCTCTTTGCTCCGTATCCCTGAAGCCTCCCGGACGTCATTATATGTAGACATGTCCTCTGTAAGCCAGCATCCTATCTATTATGGATAGCTTACCATGCGCCGCCACCGCCGCTTCCACTACGCCCTGCCGCTCGTCGCCCTCCTGGCCCTCGCGGCCTTCGCCCTCTGCCCCCCCACCACCAGCGCCGCCTCCGCCTTCAAGACCTTCCCCGCCTCCGGCGGCAATGCTGTCATCCCCCTCCCCGCCGACTTCGACGGCGACGGCGCCACCGACATCGCCACCTTCGACCCCGCCACCGGCGTCGTCTCCTTCCTCCCCTCCTCCTCCGCCTTCAACGGCTCGCCCCGCTCCATCCCCACCGGCGTCACCGTCCCCGACGCCCAGCCCCTCGCCGCCGACTTCGACGGCGACCTCACCGACGACCCCGCCCTCCTCTTCTTCAACGGCCTCCGCTGGGTCGCCGCCCTCCACACCTCCCGCGACGGCCTCACCCATTACTACTCCTTCCCCTTCGGCGCTCCCGCCTTCATCGCTCTCACTGCCGACGTCGACGGCGACGGCCTCGCCGACCCCCTCGTCTACCGCCCCGCCACCGGCGCAATCTACGCCCTGCTCTCCTCCCGCGGCTTCTCCGCCGATGACGACAACCTCTTCGCCGTCTACACCGGCATCGCCAATGGCAAGCCCTTCGTGGTGGACTACGACCACGGTGTCGGCAGCAAGGACGACACGCGCGGCAACTACCCGCGCGGCCGCGACTTCCTGGATGACCTGGCGGTGCTGGGCGAGAACGGCTCGATCTACATCGTGACGTCGCACTATGGGCTGTACAACAACATGGCGCGCATCGACGGGCTTGCCGAAGGCGGGGACACACCGGTGGTGGGCGACTTCGACGGCGATGGGATCAAGGATGTGGCGGTGTATCGGCCGGGGAGTGGGGAGAGCGGCGGGCAGTTTCGGGCGCTGCTGTCGAGCCGAGATTTCAGCCTGGTGGTGATGCTGACATACAGCCTGGGGTCGAGTGGCGCACCAACGCAGGACGTGCCGGTGGTGGGGCGGTATGACCTGGACTACAAGACGGACTTCGGGGTGTATCGGCGGGGGTCAGCCGGGGAGTGGCAGGTGGCGTTCAGCGAGGGGAGCCTGAACGTAGCGCCGACGACGTACCCATCGCGCCGCTACGGCATGGCGATGGCTAACTGGGACGACAGCCTCAAGACGTGCTACGCCTCCGGCGTCGGGCTGACGCCGGACCCCAGCAACGGCCACCCCTTCGCGCCCGGCAGCGTTATGCCGTGCCGCAACGAGATGTTCTACGAAGACGACGGCGTCTCGGAGATGGCGCAGACGCTGACACGCGATGGCGTCACCTACCGCCTGCACCCGTACGCCATGAACGTCTCCTGGGGCGACTATCTCGACCCACGCAGCAACATGCTCCTGTTCATGTTCAAGTACATGGCTGCCAGCGGAATCTCCGACTCCGATAAGCCCTTCCACCTGGTGTACGCCCACGACATCCCCGGCGCGATCCAGGTGGCATACGACCAGAGCCTCTGCAACCTGATACCAGACACAAGCAAGTGCCAGGACCCTGACGGCGGCCGCCGCCTCGTCTTTACCGACCACTCGGTTATCTTCCAACGCGCCGCCCTGAAGCGCTGGCTCATCCAGAACCGCCAGGGACCATCGCGCGACCCGCGCCGCTGGTACACCTTCCTCGTCGGCTCTGAGATGGACGGCTACGCTCAGACCAGCCCGGACACCTACGCCCGTATCCTGCGCGACTACACCCGCTTCCTGGCCGAGGTGCGCGACGAGATCAAGGCTCAGTATGGCATCACCGTCCACCCCGCCATCGTCATGAGCTCGGCGGCGATGGGCTGCAACTACATCGTCGGGCCGAACACTATAGACTGCGACCATCGGCCGCGCCGCGGGAACGAGCCGTACCTGTGGCCCGCCGTCGAAGCCTACTACACGGCGGTTTTGCAGAAGCTGACCCGGCCATTGGACATCGACTTCGACGGCGACGGCAACACGACGGACGACTATGAGACCTGGACGCCCGACGACGTGCGCAACTTCCTCGACTTCTTCCAGTACTACTCCCTGGACCCATTCTTCAACCATCCGCTCGGCGGCGACGCCCTGATCGGGAAGGCCGGCGACCCCGGCCTCGCCCAGATTGACGACTTCGCCAATCAGTACGCCAACCGGCTGCGCGAAGTTGGGCAGAACTACTACAATCTGCGCGGCTGCTGGGACGCAGCCAGCGGCCAGTACGAGGCGTGCCGCCGCCCCCTGCTCCTGCCCCAGATGGGCACGCGCTACTGGGGGACAACGGGCCAGGGGTGGGAGGGACCGCACTGCCCGACCACGCCCCCGCAGCAGGTGTGCGACTACGACGACCGCTACCCCTACGACCAGATCCGCTATACCGTTCTCTACGTCACGGCGCGGCTGACCCAGACCCTCATGCGCAACCTCGACGCCAACCCGGGCCACATCGCCGCGTGGGCCTACTGGCAAGGCATAGACACGCAACAGACTCTGGATCCGACCTCGCGCAAGACGTGGGGCAGCCTGGAATCCTCCGTCGAGCCGGCGCTCGACTTCGACAAGGTGTGCGATGGGAGCGGCTGCCGCAAGACGAACGTGCGCTTCACCCCGGTCGGCCAGGTATATGTCGCTGCCGCGGCCGGCGACTTCGACGTTCAGCCCGCTGCCTTCCTCTACACCGGCAACGGCGACCGTCTGAGCGGCACAATGCGCCTCACCCTCCCCCGCCCCGCCTGGTGGCCCTAGCAGGCCTGGGCCCATATCCGGCCCCTCTCCCATCGTGAGAGGGTGCTAGTCGCCGTGCCTGACGCACACCCCAAGCGCAGCGCTCACGGCCACGGCGCGGGGTAGTAACCGGAGCGCAAGATCGCGCCGGTGCCGGCGGCAAAGACGTCAAACGGCCCCGCCGGTGACACCGCGTAGAGAGACACTGATGAGGTCGGCACGCTCGACCAGGTCTCACCATCCCAGTGAAGGACGAGGCCGTTTGACCCAACAGCCCACACATCGCTCGACGACACCGCCGCCACCCCGTATAAGATCTGCCCGGACGAGTTCTCGTCGCGAGTCCAGTTCGCGATCCAGGCGCTGCCGTCCCAATGCAGAATGACACTGTGATACGTGTAAACATAGTAGCACGTTCGAAAGACGCAATTGTAGTGGGACTCGACCCATCCGCCGTCAGCCAAGCCATCACTTGGTGAAAGCATTGAGATGCTGGTAAGGTTCACCATAGTCATGTAGGTTTCCCACCACCTCCACTCGCTCCCATTCCAATGGAGCATTGTGCCGCCGTCTCCGACAGCCCAGGCGTCTGACGCGGACACTATTGCAACCCACCGCATCTCGTGATCTGTGGGCGAGGGAACAGACAGCCAGGCGTGACCGTCCCAATGGAGGATCGCGCCACCGCTGCCCACGGCCCACGCATCATTCGGCGCGCGGATGGCCACTCCTCTGAGGCTGACATCGGTGGGGCTGGCGACCTGGCTCCACGCGTGCCCGTTCCAGCGCAGGATCGTCCCGCTACCGCCGACCGCCCACCCCTCCGTCGCCGACAGCATCGCCACGCCGTTGAGCGTCGCCGTCGTCGGACTTTGGACGCTCCGCCACGCCCCTCCGTCCCAATGAACGACTGTCCCCGTCGAGCCGACCGCCCAGCCATCCGCCGGCGATAGCATCGAGATGCCGTACAGCGCGTCACAGCAGCCTTCAGGGAGGGTCTGCCCCCGCATCTCCAGGCGCAAGAACTGCCGCGCCTGCATCACAAGGGGCACCTCAGTGCGATAGACGGGTGGCAGAGATGAAAGGGACACTCCCTGCATCAGAACCCCGTTGCGGCCGGCTGCCACACTAGTTTCGGCCGACAGCGCGGCGATCCCGTACAGTTCTCGAGCGGTCGGACTCTCAGCCGGCCGCCAGGTGTCTCCGTCCCAGTGCAAAATGACGCCGTTCGCGCCGACTGCCCAGCCGTTCGACGCGGACCAGAATGTGGCGCTGTTTAGGGTGAGCGTGGTCGGATCAGACACAGGCGTCCACGCCTGTCCATCCCAGTGCAGGATGACGCCATACGCGCCGAAGGCCCAGGCGTCGTCGGCAGCGAGCGCGGCCACTGCCCGCAGATCGGCCGTAGTCGGGCTGGCAGTGGGCGTCCAGGCGTCGCCATTCCAATGCAGGATTACGCCGCCATCGCCAACGGCCCAGCCATCCATGGACGAGAGCGCCGCTACACCGCGCAGGCTCGCGCTCGTCGGCGATGAAGCGCGGCGCCACGCCTGCCCATTCCAATGCAGGATGACGCCGCCCTCGCCGACCGCCCAGCTGTCGCCGGACGAGGGGATCGTCACGCCGTACAGCGCAGCGCTCGTGGGTGTGTCCACCAATGTCCACATCTGCCCCGTCCAGTGTAACACCGTTCCATGCTCACCGACCGCCCAACTGTCACCCGTGGGCGACACGGCGACCGACCGCAGCTCTCGCGTCGTTGCGCTGGATATACCCTGCCACGCGCTTCCGTCCCAGTGGCGAATCGCGCCGCCTTCGCCCACAGCCCACGCCTCCGTCGCAGAGATACGAGCGACGGAGCGCCATGTAGCGCTCGGCGGGATAACGTTCAGGGACCACGTCCGCCCGTCCCAATGATAAATCGCGCCTCCCCAGCCAACCGCCCAGCCGTCTGACCCGTTGACCATGCTGATGCCCAACGGGCCGAACGACGGCTGCGCCACCTCCGACCAGTCCCGCCCGTCCCAGTGCAGAATTGTTCGGTCGCCAACCGCCCAGCCGTCGATGGGAGACAGCATCTGGATACCGGTTAGCCAGAGGGGAGTCGGGTTCCGCCACACGCTCCAGGCGTGGCCATCCCAGTGAATCATCGGACCACCCTCGCCCGCCGCCCAGGCATCCGTTGGGGACGTAGCGGCGATGCCGCGCAGATTGTACTGAACCGGGCTATCTACCGTCACCCAACTCGTGCCGTCGAAACGAAGGATTAGTCCATCATTGCCGACCGCCCACCCGTCGGTCGCTGATAGCATTGAAACAGCCGTTGGATTCGAGGTCCATGTCCGGGCTGCCACATCCAGTTCACAGCTGCCGTTGACCAGGCGCAATCGCCAAACTGTGCCTGCCGAGTCGACCATCCAACCATAGGAGCTCGAGATCATCGAGATGGATAGCTGGGGAAATACCGTCGAGCACCCGGCCCCCGCCCACCGATGACGGCTGTCCCATCTCAAGATCGTACCATTTTCGCCGGTTGCCCAGCCGCTGTCCGCGGACAGCATATCAATAGACCACAGGGTGGACTGCGTAGGGCTGGGAGCGTCGCTCCAGGACTGCCCATCCCAATGCTTGATGACGCCGTTCTCCCCTACTGCCCAGACATCATCCGTAGACACCATAGAGACGCTGTACATGCGGGGGGCCGGCGTTGCCGCGCAGGTGTTCGGGTTCGGCCAGCAGCGCCAGCCCGGCTCGACCGAGGCCGACGGAGACGGAGACGGGACCGCCGTCGGGGTTGCCGTCAGGGTCGGCGTGGCGGTCGAGGCGGGCGTGGCTGTTTCCGTCGCCGTCGGCGTGAGAGTCTCGGTCGCCGTGAGCGTCGGCGTGGCCGTGTCGGTCAGGCTGGTCGTCGCGGTCACGGTGGCGGTTGATGTGACGGTGTCGGTGATGGGCGCGGTCTCAGCCGGGCGGCGCGGGGCGCGGCCCTGGGCCTCGGCGACGTGGCCCGACGGGAGCAGGAGCATGATCGCCAGTGCCGTGATACCCAATGCCAGGGCAGCCGCGGCGAGAATTGAGCGAACAGACGCAATTCGGCGCATCGGAATCTCCGTTAAGGTGAATGAGTTTGGTTGAAGCGAATTTCTCACCGCTCAGCATGACAGCCATTACTGTCGCCCTGAGCGCAGCGAAGGGCACCCAGATGCACCGGGGGATGCTTCGCCTGCGGCTCAGCATGACAGACGCCTCACGGGGCGGCGAAGGCGTAGCGCAGCAAGACACCGCGCCCCCACCACGTCCGCCCGGCGATCCAGCCGTCGTCCTTCGACGCGAGGGCTATCGCGTTCAGCGAAGCGTCCGTCGGGCTGCTCATGCGGCTCCAGGCGCTGCCCTCCCAGTGCAGAATCGTTCCGCTGTCGCCGACCGCCCAGGCGTCGGCGGCACTCGTCCGTGTCACGGCGCGCAGGACGACACTCGTGGATGTGTCGCTGCGCGTCCAGTTCCCTCCCCAGTAGTGAAGAACCAGGCCACGGTCGCCGACCGCCCACGCTTCCGAGGCTGAGGCGGCGACGGCATTGAGCGAGGCGTCGTCCACGCGGTAGACTTCGCGCCAGTCCGTCCCATCCCAGGTCAGGATTGCCGCCCACGACCGCCACGGACACGCGCCGCCGTCGCATGTCTGCTGCGCCGAGCCGACCGCCCACGCCCCGGCCGACGAGACGGCGGCGACGGAGTAGAGCTGGGGCGCGGCGTGACCCTGGCTGCCCAGGCCAGTCGAGACCAGGCGCCAGGCGCTGCCGTCCCAGTGCAGGATGACGGCGCACGTGGAGTAGGACCACGCTGGGGCCTTGCCGGCGGGCGGGACGCTGCTGGTGGCAGCGCAGCCGCGCGAGTACACTCCGCCCACGGCCCAACCGTCCGACGCGGAACTGAGGGCCACGGAGAAGAGCGGGTACATCGTCGGGCTGTCCACCGTGCGCCAGGCCGTCCCGTCCCAGTGGAGGATGACGCCACTATCGCCGACGGCCCAGCCGTCGCTTGGCGAGGCCAGCGCGACCGAGTGCAAATTGGCGTCTGTTGGGCTGGCGACGTAGTCCCAAGCCCGGCCATTCCAGTGGGAAATGTATCCGTGATCGCCAACGCCCCAGGTGTCAGTCGGGCCAGCACTCGCCAAAGCATTCAATGGCACCCTGTCAGGAATCGGTGTCCCGGTCGGCGTTGGGTTTGGCGTCGACGTCCTGGTCGGCGGCGATGTAACCGTGGGGGTTGGTGTCGCGCCAATACCAGTGAAGACTTCGCGCCACGATTCACCGTCCCAGTGGATGATTGCTGGGCAGGCAGCACCGCTCAGACAGAATCTCGTGCTGCCGCCGACCATCCAGACATCCTGGCTAGACACGGCGCTGATTGATAGCAGGTCGGCATCGATGGCGGGCGCGTCGCTGCGACGGTCCGATGCCATTGGTCCAGGATAAGGAAAGCTGTCGTGGTAAGGCATCCATGACTGCCCGTCCCAGTGGAGGATCGCGCCGTACTGCCCTCCTGCCCAACCGTCTGTGGCCGAGATCATTTTGATCGTGTACAGACCGCCCAGCGACGGGAAAGAAGTCCCTGACCATAACTGCCCGTTCCAGTACGAAGTCATGGCGCGCCACGGATGGTTGACGTAATTGGTCCCGGCGGCCCATATGTCGTTTGCTGCTACCGGGCCGACTGCACCAACACATTGGGCATAGACAGATTGCGTACTCCAGACTTGACCATCCCAGTGCGCGACGTTGCAGGTGCTGACACCCCAACCATCGGTGTCAGAGAGCATCGTAATGTTGGAGACGGCGTACTGACGTGACTTCACAACCTGCGTCCACGCGGCGCCATCCCAGTGCAGAGTAACCAGCTCGTCATAGTAATCACTCCCACTACTGACAGGCCCGTAGAACAACTTCGAGCCGACAGCCCAGCCGTCCGTCGCAGACAACATAGAAATAGACTGCAGTGGATAGTCAGTCGGGTTTGAGAACTCAGACCACGCGTGCCCGTCCCAGTGAAGTATGACGCTCGTAGACGTGTCAATTTGCGGCTGGTCTCCGCCAACGATCCACCCGTCCGTGGACGAGACCATCGCGACTGACCAGAGCGCGGAGCCAGTAGGGGCCGGGACCACCGCCCATGACGCCCCATCCCAGTGGAGAATCACATTACCGATTTGCTCCTTTCGCGCCGTCTGTTCCACCCCAACCGCCCAGCCGTCCGTCGCCGAGACCATCGAGACGCTCTGGAGAATCCGGCCAGGCCCGGCTTGCCGGGTCGGCGTGGTTGTTGGCGTCAGCGTTATAGTTGGCTCCGGCGTGGCTACTGTCGGGGGCGGCGGGGGGCCTTCGCACGGCGCATCGCTGCCCTCGGGGAAGCACTTCCACTGCCCCACGGGTGGGTAGCCACGGACAAGCATCGGAAGGTAGGCTCGCGGGCTGACGCCCGGCGTGGCCGTTGAGCCAGGCGTAGCCGTTGACGTGGCCGTCGTCGTCAGCGTGGCCGTCGCCGTGAGGGTCTCGGTCGCCGTTATAGTGGGTGTCAGGGTCGCCGTCGCGGTGAGGGTTTCTGTCACCGTCACCGTGGGCGTCAGCGTCATCGTAGCGGTGAGCGTCGGCGTCAGGACGGCCGTCGACGTGGCCGTCGGCGTGAAGGTGGCCGTCAGCGTGACGGTGGTCGTGACTGTATCGGTCGGGGTGATGGTGAGTGTTGAAGTGACCGTCGGCGTGACGGTCGTCGTCACCGTCTCAGTCTCGCCGTCGCGCGGTAGGGCGCGCATGCGAGCATCCGCGGGGGATGGAACGGAGAGAAGAAGGAAAGCGATTGCGCCGACAAGGGCGACGGACAGGCAGCCGACTAGAGCGAGGCGAAAGAGAGGCGAGGGGCGCATTTTGAGTTTGTCCTGGGGAAAGTCCCGCTGTGAGGGTAGCGGGTGAAGTCGCGTTCACAAATCGAGACGTCGAGATACCCCCAAAAGAAGCGGTCTGACACGACTTTTTGAGAAATTGTGCTGCGTTTCACCCCCTATAGGGTGTGAATACGTCTCAAGGGAAGCCCATGAGGCGCTCTCGCAACCGACTTCCAGCCGTGCCTGGCGGAGTACGGTCGGTCTGCGAAAAACGCGCTGGGCGCAATCCGCCCAGGGTTGCGCCCAGTACCCGCCTCTAGCTTCCACAGCCGTGAGTGTCGCCTCTCGTTTGCCTCCGTCAAGGGATTGCCGACTACTCCAGCCCAACCGACTCCATTCGCCAGACATGCAAAGATGCAAGTCGCGTTGGGAAGATCGAGGATCAAGGAAGGTCGCGTATTGTGGCAGCCAGCGAGGAGAAAGCCACCAATCCGAGTGACGCGGAACCCCCAAGGACTCTAGGCTTCCGGTTCTCGCGCCATCTTGTCCTTCGCTTGCTCGACCCACGCCGCGTCGAGCCGCGTCAGCCGCGACTTCTTGAGGTTTTCTCGCATCACCCAACGGATGTCCGGGTCGAGCGACGCCATCCAGCGCTCCATTCGGGCCAGCCCCGGATCCGGGAACGCGACGGCTACCACGCTCCACGCGTAGCCGAGCGCCTGGCGCAGGACTCGGAAGTCATCTGTTCGGCGGTCCGCGGCCCCGGACAGTGAGGCCGTCACGTGGTCGAAAATACCCAGGACCGGCGCGGCATGGGCCGGATTGCGCAGGAGTGGCGGCTCTGCGAGAGCGGCAACAGCGGCGCGCTGCTCGAGGCGGCTGCCGGCGGCCCAGTCCTCCATCTCCGCCACCAGTCCCGCCATATCCGCCGCGCCCCAACGCTGGAGCGCCATCGCCACGGCTTCGCGCACGCGCCAGCGCGGGTCATTCGCCAGAACCCGCAGGCGCGGCACGAGCGAGTGGTCGCCCTCCGCGACCAGCCGCCCCAACCCGACCGCGCCACACACAACCAGAAAGACCTCGGGAGTATTGGTGGGCGCCTGTTCCGGCGTCAGGGTCAGCCACCGGTCGAATCGGGAGCGGTCACCCAGGTCCGCGACAGCCTGGACCAGTTCCAGGTTGGCGCGCGGGCCCGGCAAACCGGAATTCTCCATGAGGAAGGCGTCCCAGTCATCGAGGGTCAGCAGGATAGAGTACCTGGATTCGCGCGTCGTCATAGACTTGTTGTCCTCCTCACCCAGGCGTTGACAATCCTCGCGACTGCTCCCTGGCTTTGGCTTCAGCGAGCGCGATGACCTCCTCACCGAGAGCCGGGGGCAGGTTATCGCCGTCGTAAGTATGGATGGGCAAGATCCACGCGCACTTCTGCCAGGTCTCGAACGCGCCACTCGGCACGGGGCCTTGTTGCGCGAGGGGCTGAACCAGGGTAGACGGCAGATTAGGGATGATAGTAGCAAGCTCGGGTGGCATGCTTTGCGGGTCGGCCAGGTCGGCGATGATGAACCGGGCTATGCGCGCCAGGGGAACAAGGGTCTTAGTCAGGTCTCGACTCGAGACCTGCGCGAGATCCAGGACAATCGGCAGGTAGCTGCGCTGCTCCAACGCGTCGCGCAACACGTTTAGGATCACTTTTCGTTCAGGCGTGAAACGCCCCAGAATGAGGACTACGCGCGTGGTGACGCTGTCGACGATTTCCTGAACCTTCGGATTGTCGAGCAGCAGGTAGACGAATTGAGCCACTTCGAGGCTGTCCAGGGTGACGGGCGGCTGACTCACCTGCGTAATCACGAGGTCTTTCTGCACGGCACCCGTCAGATCTACATCCCAGGCCGTGACACCGTAGACGCGGCAATTGCTCAGGTTGGCGCGTTCGAGCCGGGTGTTGACCAGACTGGCCTGCGACAGGTTTGCCCCTTGCAGGCTGGCGTCGTCAAGGGTCGCGCGGCGCAGGTTTGCCCCGTTGAGGTTAGCTCGGCGCAGATTAGCCTGGCTGAGATTGGCCTCGATAAGCTGTGCTCCGCTGAGGTCCGCCGCCTCGACATTGGCCTCGCTCAGGTCTGCCCAGCTCAGATCGGCGGCGCTGAGCCTGGCTCGCGCGAGGTCAGCGCGGTTGAGCTTGGCCCGCATGAGGTACGCGCCGTCAAGACTGGCGCGGCTGAGCATCGCCTCGGTCAAGTCCGCCCCGCTGAGATCAGCCCAGCTTAGATCGGCTCCGGTGAGGTTGGCCCCGCCAAGACTCGCGCTGGCGAGCCTGGCGCGGATGAGATCCGTTGCTTCGAGGGTTGCCCCGGCTAGGGTCGCGGCATAAAGGTTCGCGCCGCTAAGGTCCGCCCCACTGAGGTCGGTACCCTCGAGAGTCGCGCCCACGAGGCTCACGGCATAGAGGTCCGCAGCCCTGAGATCGGCGCCACTCAAGTCCGCGCCGTCGAGGTTGGCCCGGGCGAGCCTGGCTTCGCTTAACTTCGCCCCGATGAGATTCGCCCTGACGAGGCTCGCCCCGGCGAGTTTCGCTTCGGTAAGGTCGGCTTCCACGAGATCAGCCCAGCTCAGGTCTGCGCCCTCAAAGTCGGCCTCCGCCAACTCCGCCCAAGTGAGATTCGCGGCACTGAGGTCAGGAGCCGCTTCAGGCTGGTCCGTCCGCCACTCGTTCCAGGCCGCGACCCCCTGCCGCAGAATCGCCAGGTGCTCATCGTTCGCCATTGACGTTCCCTTTCACGACAAGACGCCCGTGCCTCTAACCCGGCATGGGGACTCCTGTTACACGCGATCGTTGACCGGAGTGAAAGCGATGGCTGCGATCAGCGATAAGGGGCTGAAGAGGATACCTAACGCCAGTCGCGGCCAGGCCCTAAGAGCCTAGCCGCGTAACCGGCGATAGAGCCAGGCCGCCGGTGAGGGCGGCGACCCGGCCACTATCGAGAAGTAATGCGGCACGATACCGCTATTCTAGCACAGCAGTCTACAGAAAGGCAACCCAGGCTGACTAAGCGGGCTCGGCTTCGAGCATCTTCAGCGCCTCGGCAATCCGGGCTTTGGCGGCGTCATCCGGTGGAAGTAGAGGAGCGCGCGCCTTGCCACCGCGGTAGCCGCGCAGATTGAGGGCGTACTTATAGGCAGCGACGCCATACGGGCGGCTCGCCTGCGCCTCGAACGCCGTGAGCAGCGTCTGAAGGCGGCGCGCATCTTCGTGGCGGCCCTCGACGGCGGCGTTGTAGATGGCAACGGACAGCTCGGGCGCGGCATTGGCAACGGCGAGGTTAGCGCCGACACACCCCACGAGCATCGCAGCGTGCAGAACGCGCGCTGCGCCGGTGAACAGGGCGAACCCATCGGCGGAGCTGTCGACCTCGGCGGCCAGCTGCCCGACATCGCCGAAGCTGTCCTTCATGCCGACGATGTTGGGGTGGCGCGACAGGGCAGCTACGGTCTCGACACCGATGTTGAGACCGGTGAAAATTGGAACGTTGTAAATGAGCACCGGAGCGGGAGAGGCGTCCGCAACCGCCGTGTAGTGCGCGACGAGTGCAGTGTGGGACATCTGCGGCTTATAGAAGAAGGGGGTCACCACCAGGACGACATCGGCTCCCAGCTCGGCGGCGCGCTTCGCCTGGCGTATCGTCTGCGCTGTCCCCTGGTGGCCGACGCCGACCGACAGAACGCGGTCAGATGGCGCGGCATCGCGAGCAGCGGTGATGACCTGGTCGCGCTCATAGTCGTCGAGAACCACAAACTCCCCGGTCGAGCCGAGCACGAGGAAGCCGTGGCAGCCTGCAGCTGCCCACAGGCCGATGTTGTGTTTGATGGCGGCCGTGTCGACCTGGTCGTCGTCGGTGAACGGCGTAACGCAGGCAGGGTAGATGCCGTGGAGCTGGGGCATGTCAAACCTCCGTGAGTGAGAGTCGCCCTCTCCCAGCCTGGAGAGGGCGTGAGTAAGCTCTAGAGATGATCCTGATAGACCCACTGACCGTCGAGCATGGTGGCATCGACTCTGGCGTTCAGGATGTCCATCGGCGGACACTCGAAGATGTCCTCGCTCAGGACAACCAGGTCCGCCAGCTTACCGGGCGTGAGCGTCCCTTTCACCTGCTCCTCGCGGGTGACGTAGGCCGCTCCGGCGGTGTACGCCTGGACGGCCGTCGCGACCGAAACGCGCTCCTCTGGATACCACCCGCCCTCGGGCGTGCCGTCGGCACGACGGCGCGTGGCCGCGGCGTGGATGCCCTGGATGACGTCGGGCGTCTCCACTGGCGCGTCGGAGCCAAAGGCCAAGCGCGTCCCGTGGCTCAGGAGCGAGCACCAGGCGTAGGAGTAGCGGGCACGCGCGCCCCAGAACTGGTCGGCCACCAGCATGTCCGATGTCGCGTGGATGGGCTGCATCGACGCGACGACGCCAAGCTCAGCCAGGCGGCCCAGGTCGTCGGGATGGAGCAGTTGCACGTGCTCGATGCGCTGTCGCAGAGGTGAGTCAGCGCCCAGTCCGGCGCGCCACTCGGAAAACACATCGAGAATCTTGCGATTGGCCCCGTCGCCGATGGCATGGATGGCGACGCTGACGCCGTTGTCGGCGCCGAGGAAGACGAGCGAGCGGAATTCATCCAGCTCCGTCGTCACGATGCCCCGGTTGCTCGGTTGTCCCTCGAAGGGTTCGAGCATGTCGGCCGTCTGGGAGCCTAGCGTCCCGTCCATGAAGATCTTGATGCCGCCGACGCGGAGATTGTAGTCGCCGTCACCCGAACGCATCCCGCGCGATATCATCTCATTGAGATAGGTCTTGGGCAGATACATCGCGACGCGGTACGGCAGGCGGCCCTCGTCCTTGAGCGCCGAGAAGTCGGCCCACAGGCCAGGCCCATCGTCGTAGCCCATTTCGTGGCCGCCGACGATACCCATGCGGTGCATGATCGGGAAGCCGCGCTGTAGCGCGGCCCGCCGCTGATCGGGTGTCGGCAGCGGAATGGCGGCGTAGATGAGGTCGTTGGCGTTCTCGGCAAACAGGCCGCTCGGCTCGCCGCGCTCGTCGTGGCGGATCTCGCCACCGGCTGGATTGGGCGTCACTGCCGTCACACCCGCCAGCTCCAGGGCGCGGGAGTTCGCCCACACCATGTGGCCGTCCTTCCGTGTCAGGGCGACGGGGTGATTGGGCGCGACCCGGTCCAGGTCGGCGCGCGACGGGAACACGCCGCCCCAAAGGCTGTGATTCCAGCCGCGGCCGAGGATCCACTCGTCGGCGGGCGTGACTGCCGCCTTTTCCGCGACAAGCCGCTGGATGTCACCGACAGCAGCGAGGCCATCCAGCGCGAGGCGGTCGAGGCTCAGCGCCCAGCTCATGATGTGCAGGTGGGCGTCCGTGAACGCAGGGACGATCGTCCGGCCGCCAAGGTCTATGCGCCGTCCATCGGGCATCTCATTGGCAGCCCCCACGGCGACGATGCGGTTCCCCTGCACAGCGACGGCTTCGGCCGCGGGCCGCGCCCACTCCATTGTGTATACACGCGCGTTGCTCAGAACCAGGGTCTCACTCATGAGTTTTTTCCATTTCCATGCCGTCAGTCGGGCCGACATAGTAGCGGGGACGGACGCGAATCTCCTGGTAGCCCAGGCTGCGGTAGAGATGGCGCGCCGGATCGTTGTCAACACGCACTACCAGCCGGAGGCGGCGCGTCGGCGCGCGTGCTTCGACATCCTGCATCAATGCCCGACCGATGCCCTTGTTCCGCACAGCCGGGTCTACGGCGATGTTCACAATCCAGGTTATGCCCTGGTCGCGCTCCACAGTCCCGATGATGAAACCCAGGAGCCGATCGGATGCGACTGCCTTGCGGAAAATGTGGCCGACCAGGAGTGCTCCGGCGAAATCGAGCCAACCCCATGCCTCGGCCGCGAAGCTCAGACGCTCTAGACGGGCCACCCCTCGCAGGTCCGCCAGGCGCACGTCGCTCAGCGCAAACGCGAGGGGTGAATCGGGAATGACGGGCTCAGTAGGTGTCGCCGTCGGAGTCATCATCTACGAATTCGTCGTCGTTCACATCCCAACTGTCAAGGTGGTCGCGAATCTCCTCGCAGCTCTGGAGCACCAGGTCAGCGCCCCACTCCTGGCCGGCTTTGTCGGTCCAGCCCTTGCGGTCCGGGTACTTCTCCGTGAACTCGCGCGTGCGCGTCTCGAATTGGTCCAGGGCCTGGCGAGGCTCGTTCTCCTGCAGCAAGCGCTCGATGAGCCGCTCTTTGGTGGACCAGCGCTCGGTCAGCGTGCTCACAAGGCTAGACGAACCGCTACCGACGCCTGACGGCCGCTTTAGCCCTTGTGACGCCAGGGGCTTGACGGTCTTAAGAAGCTCTTGAAGAGCTTCGCGATCAGAGGTCGTCATTACACCTCGCGTAGGGGCTCCGGGCTATTCTCGTAAGGCCCCAGGAGCCGCGACAGGAACTGCGCGGTGCGCTCTTTCTGGGGGAGATCGCCGGGCAGCATCGCGAGCTGCTTCAGCAGCGTGCGGATGGGCGTCGGGCTGACCGAGCACAGCCGCGTGAGCAGATCTTCGAGAGCGCGGCCCACCGCCGGATTCGGGTGGTGGTGGAGCTGGAACGCCATCTGGACGGGCGAGGCGTTGGGCTGCGCCTGGAAAGTCGGCTCGAAGCGGCGGCCGGCGATGGCGAGATAGTAGGAGAGCATCGGGCGCATCAGGCCGCGAACGCGCTCCTGCACCATGTCGTCGGTGTAGGCCAGATAGAAGAAGGCCAGATAGTATGGGACGGCCTCCTCATACTCGCGCTCGACAAAGCGGTAGCCGGCCTGCACGGAGCAATAGCCGGCCAAGTACCACTTGAGATCCTCCAGCGTTGCGCCCGCTTCGCCCGCATCCAGCGCCATCTGCTGAATCTTTGTCGCCAGCAAGTACTTTGTGGCGCTCGCCGCGAAGTCGCGAACACGCAGCCGGGTGCCTTCGTCGAACAGGCGGCGCGACTCCAGGCAGCTCACGACGGCCTCGGCGGGCGGGTCGATGTTATCCAGGTCAGGCAACACCGGCAGCAAGGGTGGGTGGGTGCTCAAGGGGTTGGTCGACTGCTGTGGTGCGGCAGTGAACGTCCCGTCAGTCTGCTCAATCACGCCGGCGCGGACCATCTCGCTCAGCAGCGCCTCAATGTACTCCGCGTGCTCAGGCCCGCCAAACAGAGCAATGGACACCTCGACCACATCGATCTGGAGACCGCCTTCGACAACCTTGCGCACGTAAGCGCCCTCGCTGCGACGAACGAACGCATCGCCATCCACGCCGGATATCAACTCGGCCGGAGCAGCCAGGGAGGGTGGGGTCGAAAACTCGAGGCAGCCGCTGCGGTAGGCGAGGCGCAGAACATCGCGCACCTGGCTCTGCGGACGTAGCACGTTCTCGCCGTCGTAGCGCTCGCGCAGCATGATGGCCACCTGCTCCAGGCTAACCGGCTGCACGCTAGAGTTGAAGACGTCGAAGATATCGGTCAGAATGCCGCGACGCGTCCCCGGCTCGATCACCGGCAACCCCACGCGGCGCAGGTAGCGCTTGTACGTCTCAGCCAGCGGGCGCATGTCGCCCTTCGGCACGGCGGCCATTTCCTGGGCATCGAGCGGGGCCACGTAAATCTGCCCGTCACGTACCTCCAGGCGAACGATGTCTGTGCTATCTTCCAGAAACGTCTTGAACTGATCGTAGCCGTAGTACGTCTCGTTGAAGGCAGGATCGAGCGCCACCATGCGCTGCTTGAGCTTGCCCGCGAATACGGGGATCTCGCCCTGCTGCTCGAACGCGCGCAAGGCCCGCAGCAGCACGGCGTGGGCTTCGCTGACGTCGAACTCCTGCGACAGGTCCAGGCTGCCGACGAGCGCTTCATAGAAGACGAACTCGTCTACGCTCTTGACGAGAATCTCACTGGTCGAGCGACGCAGGCCGATGCCAACGGTGTACTTGCCGTACTCGCGCAGCTTGTTGATGAGGGAAGAGTAGTCGGAGTCGCCGGAGACGATGGCGAAGGTCTGCACCTGGGGATGGGCAAAGACGGTCTCGATCGCCTCGATGCAGAGGCGGATGTCGGCGCCGTTCTTGTGGGCCATGCCATAGCTGTACAGCTGGACCAGGTTGACGGCATTCTCTAGCAACTCGCTGCGATAGCGGCTGTAGCGCCGCCAGTCGCCGTAGGCGCGCTTGATGGTCACACGCCCCCGGTTCTTGAGAAAGTCGAACAGTTTGCCCAGCTCTAACTCGCGGTGGTCATCCTCGGCAGCGGCGGCGATGTTCTCAAAATCAATGAATACAGCGATCTGATTCTGCGGCTCCATTTCAATCCTCAACAATTTCCAGCAAAGGCGGGTTCAAATAGAAAGCTGCCCGTCTGCCATTTCGAGCATTTTGTAGTCGTCGGTGTTTCTCGTTGGCGAGCAATGGGTTAGTCTAGTGTAATTTTGCATCCGATACAAGAAACGAGCAAGTAGAAAACGTAGTCGGCTGAGTACAGGTTTTCCTCACTCGGTCATCTGTGCTAGAATCTCTGTCTGGAGTGTGCGAGGGAGGACGAATGCCTATCCAAGTGCTGTCCGACGACGTCGCCGCCAAGATTGCGGCCGGCGAGGTCATCGAGCGCCCTGTTTCGGTGGTCAAAGAGCTTGTCGAGAACGCTCTGGACGCTGGCGCGACGGACATCCGAGTCGAGATTCGCGCCGGAGGCCAGCGCCTCATTCGAGTCGCGGACAACGGCGCCGGCATCGACTCGGCGGAGGTCGAGACAGCCTTCCGACGCCACGCCACGAGCAAGCTTCGCTCCGCCGACGACCTGTTCCACATCCACACGCTCGGATTTCGCGGTGAGGCTTTACCAAGCATCGCCGCCGTGAGCCGCGTCACCCTCGTCACGCGAACGCGCGACGAAGCGGTGGGCACGCGGCTCCGCCTGGAAGCCGGCCATATCGCCGAGCGCGCCAGCGTTGGCATTCCGGCCGGCACTGTGATCAGCGTCGAAAACCTCTTCTACAACACCCCGGCGCGTCTGAAATTCCTCAAGTCGGCGACGGCCGAGGCCGGACAGATACATACACTCCTGACCCATATGGCCCTGGCCTACCCTGCCTGCCGCTTCAGCCTCATCAACGAGGGGCGCGCGGCGTTCACGCACAACGGCGGCACGCTGCTCGATAGCCTGGCGTCTGTGTATGGCGTCGAGGCCGCGCGGCAGATGATTGAGATCGAGCCGGAAGGCGTGGACGAAGCATGGGAAGGCGATGAACCGGACTCCGGGGAGGAGATGGTCGAAAATGAGAGCGCCGAGCGCCCGGTTGCGGTGTTCGGATACATCAGCCCGCCCGCCGTCAGCCGCGCCAACCGCGCGCACATGACCTTCATCATCAACGGCCGCCTGGTTCAGGACCGCTCGCTGAATGTGGCCGTGAGCGAGGCGTATCACACTCTGCTCATGGTGGGCCGCTTCCCCGTCGTCACTCTCCACGTTCACCTGCCCGCCGAGGATGTGGATGTGAACGTACACCCGACCAAGGCTGAAGTGCGCTTCCGGGATGGGCGCGCCGTGTTCGGCGCTATTCAGCAGGCTGTGCGCCGCGCGCTGCTGCGCCACGCTCCGATACCACAATTCGGTGGGACGCCGGCGTGGGAGACGCCCGATGCCAGCGCATCCCCGGCCGCCTCCGACGAGGCGTGGCAAGCGCCCGTCGCACCCTGGTGGACGAATGGGACCGGCGCTCCCGCATCGTCTGGCTCGCCCATCCCGGCCTGGGACATCTATCGCACAGCGGATGTGGGGTCTACGCCGGCGCCTATTGCAGGCGGTGGCAAGCTCCCGGTGTTGCGTGTCATCGGCCAGGTCGCCCAGGCGTATATCATCGCAGAAGGGCCCGACGGTCTGTACCTCATCGACCAGCACGCGGCGCACGAGCGCATCCTGTACGAGCAGTTCCTCGCGCGCCACGCGGCGTCCGACGTCGCGCGGCAGACGCTCCTGGAGCCACTGGCGCTCGAGCTGACGCCAGGCGAGGCGGCGGTCCTGGACGAGTACGCGCAGCCGCTGGACAGCGCCGGGTTCACCCTGGAGGCTTTCGGCGCGAACACCATCCTCATTCGCGCCGTGCCTGCCGCCCTGCGCGCCGCCGACCCGCGTCCCGCGCTTCGGGATATCCTGACGCAAGTCGGCGAGGGCCGCCGAAACCCACTCGAGGTGGACACAGAGGCGGCGCTCCTGCGCGCCGTGTGCAAGACCGTGGCAATCAAGGCCGGACAAACCCTCTCGACCACGGAAATGCAGGCGCTCATTCAGCAGCTCGAGGCATGCAACTCGCCGCGCACCTGCCCACACGGCCGACCGACAATGATTCATTTGAGCGCCGCGCACCTCGAGAGGGAGTTCGGGCGCCGCTAAACGCAGGAGAGGCCATGCGGGTACTCCATTCACAGGAGCGCGCTTATTGGACCGCGTGGGTCGCGACCCTGGCGTTCTTCGTCGGGTACTATACCCTTCTCGTTCCCGTCCCCCTATACCTGCACGAGATCGGTCTGCCCGACTGGCTCATCGGCATCATCCTCGGCGCGTTCGGCGTCGCCTCTCTAATCGGACGGCCGCTCGCCGGGACGACCGCAGATGTGTACGGGCGGCGCAAGGTCATCCTGGTCGGCACGTTCTCGCTGATGGTGGGCGCCATCGGCTTCTCGTTTACCACCTCACCCGCTGCCCTGTTTGGCCTGCGTCTGCTACAGGCCGGTGGTTATGTCGCCTTCACGACCGCCTCGACCGCTCTCGTCACTGACCTGGTCTCCGAGGCGCGGCGCGCGTCGGCGGTCGCCATCTTCGGCATCGCAGCCAATGTCGCCATGACCATGACGCCGGCCATCGTCAGCGCCCTGATGCCGATGATCTCTCTGACCGGCGCGCTGTGGCTGTCAGGCGCTTTCGCCGCACTGGGCGGGCTGCTGGCGCTCGGTGTCCCCGACACGCGCTCCTCACACCCAAAGAAGGTCGATTGGCGGGGCATGGTACACGTGGAGCCAGACCTGCGCATGCCCATGCTCATTACGGGCATCTTCGGCCTGTCCTGGGGCTCGTTCCTGCAGTTCCTGCCACTCCTTGCCGAGCGCCGCGATCTCGGTTCGGCAGGTCTCGTCTATACCGTTTATGGAATCTCCATCATCCTGTCGCGGCTGACCGTGGGGCGGCGGCTCGACACCATAGACCGCACAAGGGTGCTCGTCCTGTCGACGCTCATGATGGTCGTCGGCCTGGCCTTGTTCGCCGTCGCCACCATGCAGATTGAACTTTTCGTCGCCGCCGCTCTTGTGGCGTATGGTTCAGGCATCGTCCACCCGGCGCTCATCGCGATCCACGTCGAGCGCGCAGCGCCTCAAGTACGCGGCCACGCCATCGCCGTGTTCTACCTCGGCTTCGATCTCGGCATTGGGCTAGGCGCGTGGGTGCTGGGGTTGGTGTTGCAGGGCTACGGATTTGTTGGACTGTACGGGGTCGCGGCGCTCGCCGGGGTGGTTGTCATGGCGATGCTCCCGCGCATCACAGCGCGGCAGGCGCCTCTCGAGCAGACGCTGGAGCCGCTTGGCTAGCAATCTTCAACCGGGGATATTGACCGAGCAGTCTGCGTGGAAGCCACGTTGCCGATCGGCACGCTGTCCAGATAAAGCGTGTCCGGACAGAAGTCTTGTCCGCCGGGCCAGGCTACGCTCCCCAGCAACGGCTTGACCGCGTTGAACGCACGGAGATCCCGCAACTCCTGAAAAATGCCTTTGGCGAGATAAGGTTTGACATCGAAGCATCGCATGTCGCCATTGGTGAAAGTCAAAGTTAGTGTGTAGTTAGGATTTGGCTTTACGCCTATAACTCTTGGATTCACGTTGTCTGCCTCCTACTTCAGAGGATCAATCCTGAAGATGAGTTGACCCTGACTCGCCAGGTCCCAGTCCGCCATTAGTTCATCGCGGTGAATCTCGATCCATGCCAGAATGAGCCGCATTCGACCTATCGGCAGGCTGCCTTCCAGGAGGTCACCTTCTGGTATGGCAATTACGGCTTCCTGGTCTTGATACCGGACGTGGACATGCGGTCGGTGATGCTGGCGCGTGTCAAAGTAGTACATTGACACGATGATGCCGTAGAACATGGAGATGATTGCCACGATCCGAATCTCCCGGTAGATTTGTTGCCCTTGCATCATTGCCACTCTTAGTTTATGTTCAAAGTTGAGGCTCGTCAAGCAGAGCCGCCGCATTTGCCTACATTGCCAAGTCACCTAAAATACCGTCGTCACTGAATACTCACAAGGAGCGACTGTGTCCAGCTTCGTGATTCTCCCTGACGTGCACACCGTGCGCGCCCAATTTCCCTCGCTTATGCGCAGCTTCGACGGCCGCGCGCCTATTTTCCTGGATAACCCTGGCGGCACGCAGGTCCCTCAGGCGGTCGCCGACGCGGTTAGCGGCTACCTGCTCAACACCAACGCCAACACCAATGGCGCGTTCCGCACCTCTCAGATGTCCGACGAGGTCATCGCCGAGGCCCACCGGGCCGCTGCCGATCTGCTCGGCGCAGCGGACCCGCGCGAAATCGTCTTCGGCCAGAACATGACCACGCTGACGTTTGCCATCAGCCGCTCGCTGGGGCTGGGACTAAAGCCCGGCGATGAGATTATCGTCACCCACCTCGACCACGACGCCAATATCAGCCCCTGGCTGCTCCTGGCACGGGACACGGGCGCGGTCGTACGCTGGGTGGACTTCCGCCACGAGGACTGCACACTCGACCTGGATACGCTGGCGGCGCAACTCTCGCCGCGTACCAAGATTGTCGCCGTAGGCTATGCCTCCAACGCCGTTGGAACGATCAATGATGTGCGCCGCGTGGTCGATATGGCGCACAGCGTCGGCGCGCTAAGCTACATCGACGCCGTGCAGTACGTCCCCCACGGCCCCACCAATGTTCAGGCGCTCGGCACGGACTTCCTGGTTTGCTCGGCATACAAGTTCTTCGGGCCGCACATGGGAATGCTCTACGGCCGCGCCGACCTGCTGGAAAGCCTGTCCCCCTACAAAGTGCGCCCGGCCGATGACACCCTGCCGACGCGTTTCGAGACCGGTACGCAAAACCACGAGGGCCAGGCGGGAACGCTGGCCGCCATCAACTACCTGGCGTCGCTCGCCAACGGCGGGGACGCTTCAGAAAGCCGGCGCTCGCGCCTCGTGCGGGGAATGCAGGGCATCCAGGCATACGAACAGAGGCTGTCGGAGCGCCTGATCTGCGGCCTGCTGGCTATCCCCGGCGTCACAATCTATGGCATCGCCGACGTCAGCCGTTTCGACGAGCGCGTGCCAACGGTCTCGATCACGATGTATGGGACCACCCCCCTGGCGATCGCGGAGGCGCTGGCACAGCGCGAGATATACGTCTGGGAAGGCAACTTCTACGCGCTCTCGGTCACGACGCAGCTCGGTCTGGAGCCGACAGGGCTGTTGCGCATTGGCGCGGCGCACTACAATACTGTCGAAGAAATTGACGCGCTGCTCAATGCGCTCGAAGAAATCCGGAGTGACATTCGCCGCGTCTCGTGATAGGTATCGTCACGTCCACCGATTCGAGGGGTGAGGGAGGCGAATGAGCAACACACCCGAGATGCAAATCGCGACTCGTGAAGCCAAGAACAAGCTTGATGAGGTCGCGGTGGTAATCGAGTTGACCCTTATCAGCATCATCCAGGCAATGGCGCTGGGCGTACTGGTCACATTCTCCATCCCGGTGGTCACCGAATTCCAGCTCCAATACTGGCCCTACGTTGTGCTGGGCCTGCTCGCCATCCTCATCTTCTGGTCGCGCACCCTGATTCACACCCTGTCGTTCATTGGCTGGCCGCTGGAGATGGGCCACACGTACATCTACTTTGGCGCGACCCTTGTCGAGGGCCTGGCGCTTAGCCAGGTGAACAATCCCGCCAACTGGTACGCCCTCAACGCGGTCTACTTCGCCATTGCCTGGTTCCTGTACTACTGGGATCGCCGGGTGATGATGGGGCGCGCGCCCGAATACAACACCTCAACGGAGAAACAGCTCCACAGCGACATGATCGCCGATCAGGAGCACAACCTCAAGTTCTTCATGCCGGCCGGTGTCGTCTTCCACGTCGTCGCTTGGTGGCTAGTCGTGACGTTCCCAACCATCTTCATCGACCACTACTGGCACGTCGCACTCGCGCTCTACTCGGTGGCCGTAGGCATCTGGTACCTGGGCCAGGGCGCGGGGATTCTCCACCGCCGCCAGAACTGGATTCTGGCCCGCTACACAAGTCAGCGGCTTCCGATTGTCAAGGAGGAAGAGCAGATACTGCACGTGCCACAGCCTCAGCCAGACTAATACCAAACGAGTCTGGAACGGCTGCAAATTCAGCGTCATTGCGAGACCTCAATGCCGTGTGGCGGCATGCGCCGACACAAGAACACAGTTAAGCCGTCATTGCGAGCGGAGCAAAGCAATCCCCCGTCCTTGTCAAAGGCGGTTTGCACCGCTACGGCGTTGCTGTCATCCACCGAGAGATTGCTTCGTCGCGCTGATGCGCTCCTCGCAATGACAGTAGTGTGTGTTCTGAGCAGGAGGGCGATAGCCCGACGAAGCAATCTCACGCATGCGACAACGAGGCTTGCGCAGCACTCGACAATCTCATCGCCCAGCGTGAGATTGCTTCGCTGAGATGAAAATAGCGCGGCTGTCGCCCTGAGCGTAGCGAAGGGCCTCCAACGGCACCGGGATGCTTCGCTCCGCTCAGCATGACATTTTCATACTTACGGGTGACCCAAGGGTCATATAGACTGCGCTCGCAATGACAGCCTTTCTAAGCACACCCGGACTAAGCTCGTCCCGCTCGTCCGCTCCTCAAAGCAAAGGCGGCCTTGTCGCGCCAAGATCGGCAGAGCGACAGCGGCCGCCTCTCCATTTCGGCCGACGGTGAAAGGCGCTAGCCCTTCACCCCGCCCGTCGCCAGCCCCTGCACCATGAAGCGTTGCGCCAGGTAGTACAGAATCATCACCGGCACAGCAGCCGCCACAGCCCCGGCCATGATAAGCCCCCAACGGAACACATCGCCGGTGATGAAGTAGTTGAGCGCCAGGGGAACCGTGCGCAGGTCCGGCGAGGTAATGAGAATCAACGCGTAAAGAAGCTCATTCCACGCCGAGGTAAACGTTAGCACTGTAACGGCGACGATGCCCGGCGCAGACAGGGGAATCAGGATGAGCCACAGGGATTGCAGACGCGTCGCGCCGTCGACCATGGCCTGCTCCTCCAGATCCGGCGGAATGCTCCGGAAAAAGCCCATCAGCAACCACGTGCTGAGCGGGGTCGCGAACGTCAGGTAGACGAACATTAGCCCCTGAAGGGTGTTCGTCATGCCGATTCGCGCCATGATGACGGACAGCGCGATGAACAGCAGAGCGGCGGGCGTGAGATATGTCAGCAGGATCAGACGGCCGACGGCATCTCTGAAGCGGTACTTCAGCCGCACCAGGCTATACGCCGCGAGGACGGCGATGAACACCGAGATGGCGGTGGCGGCAGTGGCGACCACGATGCTGTTGCGGAAGTTGGTCAGAAAATCCATCTCGCCGAAGAGCTGGGCATAGTTCTGCAGCGTCGCCCCATCGGGGAGCAGCGACGGCTCGCGGTAGATGGCCCGCGGCGTCTTGAGGGAGATAATCGCCATGTAGTAGACGGGGAAGAGGATGAACACGGCGAGCAGGGCGACCAGGGTGTAGTTCAAGACCTTCTGTGCTCGCGAGGGACGAGTCAGCATCGCCTAGTCCTCCTGCATCAGCTTGATGACCACGAACGCCAGGGTCGCGAAAACCGGCAGCATCGCCACTGAGACCGATGCCGCCTCGCCCAGGCGCAGGTTTTGCAGGCTGTAGTACGCCAGCACCGGGAAGGTCATCGTCGCGTCCGACGGTCCGCCCTGGGTCATCAGCCAGACGTTCTCGAAGCTATTGGCCGTCCAGATTGTCGACAGCAGCATCACGAGGAGAATGACGTGGCGCAGGCTCGGCAGCGTGATGTTCCGAAAGCGCTGCCAGGCGCCCGCGCCGTCAATGGCGGCAGCCTCGTACAGCTCATTCGGGATCGTCTGGAGCGCGGCAAGGAACGAGATGACCCAGAACGGGAAGCCGCGCCAGAACGTCGCCACTATGACGCTTGGCATCGCCAGCTCCTTGGTGCCCAGGAAGTCGACGTAGTTCTGAGCGCCAAGGTCCAGCAGGATCATGTTGAACGCGCCGGCGATGGGTGCGTAGAGCAGCTTCCACGTGATATAGGCGACGAAGGCCGGCATGGCCCAGGGCAGGAGCACCATGCCCCGCCACATCCAGCGCCCGCGCAACGGCTGGTTCAGCAGCAGCGCGATCCCGAGTCCAAAGACGAGCTTCAGCGCCTGAACCGCGACAACGAGGACAATCGTGTTCCAGACGGTCGTCCAGAAAACGGGCTGATGGAAGAGGTAAATATAGTTCTCTAGCCCGACGAACTTCGCCTGCGAGCCGACCATCTGGTCGGTGAAGCTAATCCAGATGGCGTAGAAGAAGGGATAGACAACCAGCACGACAAGGGTGAGCACCACCGGCGCGACGAGCAGCATCCCAAGGATGGCATTTCGCCGCTGCAGGGTCATCCCCACCCGTGTCTCGCGCTGTTGAACAACCGTCTGGGCTTGCTCTGCCATAGACGCCTCTCAGGGCAGGACGGATGGCGTAACCGAGCCTCTCGGCATTCGGCCACCGCCATCCATCCTCCATCATTTCGCGGTCCTACTTGTTGTACTTATCGTAGATCGTCTGGCAGGCGGCCTGCGTCTCCTTGATGGCATCGTCGATGCTCTTCTTGTCCACGACGATCTTCTGCACCATCTTCGGCGTCAGGAAGTTGTTCTGGTACTCCGCGAAGGCCGCATTATCCACGTCGGGGTAGGCCGGCGCTGTGCCGTTGGTCGCCAGGTCCGCCAGACCCTTGTGAACTTCACTGGTCTGGAAAATCGGCGCGGACGTCTCGCTCTTCAGCACGGGGCCATAGATGGCGTTGGCGTAGTAGTCGGCCATGAACTTGTCGTCAGCCAGATACTCCATCAGGTCCTTCGCCAGTTCCTTGTTCTTGCTGTTCGCCCAGATGCCGCGATACTGCGGGTTCTGGGTCGAGATACGCATCTTGGGGCCGGCGGGCATCACTGAGTACTTCGTCGCGTCGAGCAGCTCTTTGTCATTCTGCTGCATCCAGAGCGTTACGCTGCCCGTGTTGGCGATGAACAGCGCCTGGCCGGACTGATAGGCGTTGTTGTCGCCCGCGCCGTCCCACGTTGTCACACCCGGCGGAAAGAGGTTCTGCGCGTAGGCGTCGGTGATCCACTTGAGGAAGGCCCGCGTCTCGGGCGAGTCGATAGTACACTTCTTGCCCGTGTCGTCGGCGACTCGTCCGCCCCAGGCCTGCATCATCTGCGTCGTCAGGTTCGCGTCACCCACGTTCGACACAGCAAACCCCATGCCGAAGGTCTTGGGCGGCTTCTGCGCGGCAGCGGCCTGCTTCGACAGCTCCTCCCACGTGTCGGGCGCTTTGTCGAAACCGGCCGCCTTCAGAGCGTCCGTGCGGCGGAATAGAACGTTGCCGCCGACGCCGAAGGGGATGCCCGGGATCTTGCCGTTGAACGTCTTGGGATCCGTGGCCTTCGCGACCGGCGGGAGCCAGCCGCCATGCGCATCGCCGATCTTCTTGTAGAGATCGTCGAGTGGCACCAGCTGGTTCTGGGCGTTGAGCTGGAGCATGAAGTCGCGGCCCAGGTCGAAGGCATCGGGCGCGTTGCCCGCCTGGATGGCCGCCGAGACCTTCTGCACCGTCTCGTTCTGGTTGACCATCACGACCTCGACCGGCACGTTGCGCAGCTTACCCCACTCCTTGATGCGGTCCGTCAGCATCTGGTTGGCCTTGTCAGAGAAGATGAGGCCACCCCAATACACGAACTTGTCGCCCTGGAGCGGCGGGAGTGCGCCACTGGCGGCGCCACCCGATGCCGCCGGGGCCGTCGTGGCCTGCGCTGCCTTCGGCGCGGCCGTGGGCGCTTCGGCCTGCTTCGCCGCGGGCGCGGCCGTCGCCTGAGCCGCGGGCTGCTGAACCGGCGCTGCGGCCGGCGCGGACTGCTGGCCGCACGCGGCGACGGCCAACGCGAAGACGGCGATGATAGCGGCCAATAGACTGAGGTGAGCGAAACGGTGGTGCAATCGGTGCATAGATCTCCTCCTTGAGCTTTTTGCGAACAGGCGAGTCGCCTGTTAGTAACCGTGCATGCTGCCGTCGACGCGGCGGATCGCTGGTAGATACTTGCGATACCAGGGGTAACGCGCCGCCAGGTCCTCGTTGATATCCACACCCAGGCCCGGGCTGTCAGGCAGCTTTAGATAGCCGTCCTCGAACCACGCGCCCCCTGTCATCACCTCGTGGACGATATCGGCGTGGCGCACCCACTCCTGGATGCCGAAATTAGGGATCGCCATGCCAACATGGGCGGACGCGGCGGCGCCGATTGGACCAACGTCACCCGGGCCGTGGAACGCCGTGCGGATGTCGAACGGCTCGGCCATCGCGGCTAGCTTCTTGCCCTCGGTGATGCCACCAATGTGCATGGGCGAACACCGCATGTAGTCGATGGTCTGGTCCAGAAGCATGGGCATGATCTGGAACTTGCTGCTGATAATCTCGCCGATGCCCAGCGGTGTCGTGCTGGCCTGGCGCACAATGCGCATCCCCTCGACGTTCTCCGGGCTGATCGGGTCTTCCAGGAACATCAGGCGATACGGCTCGAGAGTCTTGGCCAGACGCGCCGCCTGAATCGGTGACAGGCGGCCGTGGGCGTCGTGGAACAGCTCGACATCCCAGCCGACCTTGTCGCGCAAGCGCTCGAATAGCTTCGGAACGATCTGTAGATAAGGTTCCGGCTCCCATACGCCCTCGTACGGCAGTCGCTTCTCGAACGCCTCGCGGTACGCGGGATCGTTCTTGTCCTCGGCGCCGTAGCCGCCCGGCATCCCCGGCGTCTCGACCTGGGCGCGAATGACCTTGTAGCCGCGCTCTTTGTACTTCAGCACCTCGTCGGTGGCTTCCTCAAGGTCGCGTCCGTGGGCGTGAACGTAGGTCAACAAGCCGCGGCGCGTCGGACCCCCGAGCAGCGAGTAGACCGGCAGGCCGGCCACCTTGCCCTTGATGTCCCACAGCGCCATGTCGATGGCGGCCAGCGCCGTATTCTGGATCGGCCCGCCGCGCCAGTACGCGCCGCGATAGAGGTATTTCCAGATGTCCTCAATCGCGCCTGGATCCTTGCCGATCAGCACCGGCGCCAGGTGGTCCTCCAGCAACGACGCCACCGCCAGCTCGCGGCCGTTCTTGGTGCCTTCGCCGACGCCGTAGACGCCCTCGTCGGTGATGATCTTGACGAGAACGTAGGTCTGGCCGGCTTCGCCGGCCGGAGAGGTAACGAATACGCGGACTTCGGTTATCTTCATCGGTAACCCCGTCAGAATGTGTAGTGGCCGGCAGCGGCCGCCAGTGAGTGAGATGAGTGAGAGAAAGTGCGCGTCCCTTGTGGCTTGGTGGGCGGCGAGCGCTGAGTGTACAACGTCCGAGGAAAGCTGTCAAGTAGAAATGACGTCTAATCGTCCCTGAAGCGGCGTTTTTTCCTACCTTCGTCGGTCGGCGCCGTGCGCAGCCACTCGACCCACCGAGGCGACATCTGTGCCTGCTGCCAGTCGTAGAGCAGATCGGTGCAGACACCCCGCAACGGCCCGTTGTTCGGACCGTGCGCGTCGACGTAGGCGGCGAGCATCGGCGCCAATTCCGCCGCGTCGGGGTCGGCGGCGATGATGTGCTCAAGCACCTGGCGCTTGAGCGACGCGCCGTACTCGTCGGCGCGCATGTCGCGGGCGCGCTCGCGGGGCTTCTCCCACCGTGTGCGCATCAACTCGAATAGATCCTTCGGGCGCAACTCGGACAACTGCCCCTCATCCCCTATTCCCTTCTCCCAAAATGAGAGAAGGGGAACCAGATTGCCACGCCTTGCTGCGCACGGCAGGACGCTGCAGGCCACGAGCCGCCGCGAGAACATCCAGGTACAGGCTGCGCAGATTCTCGACCGGCAGCAGGAGCGTGGGCAGCGCGGAGAACGTCGTCTCGGTCTTGACATACCCTCCGCAGTTGTCGCACGTTTCGACGCGCCAGCGCGCATCGCCCTCCGCGCTGAAATAGCCCAGCAACCCGGTGTCCGTCGTCTCGCAGAATGGGCAGCGGAGACGTTGAGTGCACCAGTCCCCGCCGCACAGCCCGCAGCGCAGCCGACGGTTCAGTTCGACGCCGCGCCACTCCCCCAGCCCTGGCCACTCACCGCAAAATGGGCAATGGCCCATCTGCCAGCGGTCCAGATCTAGCTGTGGTTCAGCGGCCGCGACCCACGCCTGGAGCGTCGGAGCAATACTCCAGTTCAGCAGACTCGGCAGCAGCGGCGCCTGTAAATCCTTAGCCTCGGCCAGCAGGACCCCCGAATCGCCGGCCAGCGCCGTGAGAAGCCAGCCCCGCGCACCAGCCGCCCCGCGCGCGGCCTGTTGGATAGCACGCGCCTGCGCCTTCGTCTCCCGCCGCCCCTCGACGAGCTTCAGCAGGGCGTGAAAGACACTCTCGGCGTGGGACAGGTCAAAGGCCGCCTCGTGTCCCGGCAGCAGCGGGATGCCGCTCGCCACGCGTGCGCGGACCTCGTCCGCGTCCGGCAGCCACAGCGATGCGGGCGCCGGCGGCTGAAACTGGCACAGCATAATGTCGCGCTGGACGAGCGCCGCCTCGCGAAGGTCAGGCCGCCCGCGCCCAAGCTCTTCCAGCGCCTTCACCGCCTCATCGACCGACATTCCTCACACCCTTTCGCTAACTGTATCACCAACAAGAAAACCCATCGACAAAGAGTGAATTATGATGTATACTGTGTTTGAGAGGAGAGGAGGCCAACGATGGCACACACCCTGGCACAGTCGAGCGCCGCGACAGCCCAGACTCTCCAAGCGGCCACGCTTGCCACACGCGACCGCTACGTCGATCTTATTCGCGCCGCGGCCATTCTCCTCGTGGTGTTCGGACATTGGCTCATGGCGGTGGTAGATTGGGACGGGCCGGTGTGGATGGGCAATCTCCTGGTTATTCTTCCGCAGCTCCAATTCCTCACCTGGACGCTCCAGATCATGCCGCTGTTCTTCTTCGTCGGCGGCTTCGCGACCCTGCTCAGCTTGCGATCAACACACCGAAAAGGCGGCGGCTACGCGGACTTCGTCTACCATCGGTCGGTGCGTCTGCTTCGCCCCATCGGCTTCTTCTTCGCAATTTGGGTACCACTGGCGATTGCCCTCCAGTACACCCGACCAACCTCCGACGCTGTACACACGCTCTGCTTGATCGCGGTTCAGCCACTATGGTTCATCGGCGTCTACATGTCCGTGATCGGCCTCACGCCGGTTACACGGGCGCTCCACCGGCGCTGGGGCGCCGCCGTCCCCGTGGCCCTCTTCGCCATCGCCGTCGCGGTCGATATCATCCGGTTCACCCTTGACCTGGACGTCGTCGGGCTGATCAACCTGGGCGTGATATGGCTGCTGGCCTACCAGTTGGGTTACTTCTATGCCGACGGACGGTTGCAGAAGGTTCGGCGCGTCTGGCTCGCAGCCGTTGTCATCGGCAGCATCGCCCTGCTCATCGGCCTGACAACCTACGGCCCCTACCCGCGCAGTCTCGTCGGCCTGCCCGGCGACCGATTCTCGAACATGTTTCCGCCCACACTGTGCATCGCCGTCCTTGTGATTCTGCTCGTGGCGCTCGCTATGCTCTTGCGCGAGCCTCTGACGCGCTTTGTCCAGCGCCGCAAGGTATGGGCCGCCGTTGTCGCCATCAACATGGTCATGATGACCATCTTCTTGTGGCACCTTACGGCATTCGGCATCGCGGTTGGCGCATTGCGCTACCTCGGCATCTCTCTGCCAACGCCGGGCACGGTCACGTGGGTAATAGCGCTTCCTCTGTGGATTGGGCTGCTAGCCGCCATCCTCTTCGGGCTGGTCAAGCTGTTTGGCCGGGTTGACAAGGCGCCCCTGCCCCAGCGCGCGATCGTTGGCCCCCGCCGCCCGCGCACAGTTGTCGCCGCAATTGGCCTCATTTACGTGGTTCTGGGCATCCTCTTCCTGGCGTTTGCCGGCCTCAACGGCCTGGTCAGCGGTGAGGTTGTGCAAGAGGCCGGCCTGAGCATTAGCGCGTTTGTGTGCCTTGTGCGCCTCGCGCTAGGCACGGCTCTCATTCTCGCGGCCGTCAATCCGGCTATGCGCCGTCCTGTGGCCGCTGTGGCTGCCGTCTTCGCGGTCCTGGCCTGCGCCGAGGCCCTAGGCCTGTTTGGCCCGGCCATCGGCGGTACTGTCGACGCCGTTGTCCACATGGCAACAGCTCTCGTCCTGGTCGCGGCGTTGGTGGCCACCGGGCTGCACGGCAGTCTGCATCACGCGCACCCAGCGCCTCAGCAACGCACGTAATGGAGGTCCTGGAACTGCGCGCGGAAGTCCACGACGTCGGGCCTCACCCGCGCCGGGTCTTCGCCCTGCACGAGCACGCGCGCCATGAACTGCGCGACGGTGCGCATGTCCTCCGGCTTCATTCCCCAGCGCGTCACCTCCTGGGTGCCAATCCGAATCGCGTTCGCGTCGTCGGGCAGCTCCGCGATAGGCAGGGTTATGCTGCTCATGAGCAGGTTGGCCCCGGAGAGCCGCGCCGAGGCGCGATTGCCCCCGCCGTACGCCAGCGCCTGGACCGCGACGTGCTGTGAGCCCGTGAACCCTCGCCCCTCGACGTGATGCACCGTGACGCCGAACTCGTGAAGCGCCTCCGCCAAAGCCTGGGCATTGGCGATGCACGCCGCCCCGTACTCCGACCCGAACTCCAGCAGATCCAGAACGGCTACCACCATCGCAGCGGCCTTGCTCAGGTCGAAGTTGGCCGTCATGCCAGGGTACGCGACGCGCTCGAGACGGTCGGCAAGTTCCCCCGACGTAGTCAGGATCATCCCCGACGGTGGGCCGCCGAACGACTTGTACGTCGAGCCGGTCATGACGTCCGCGCCCTCGTGCAGGGGCTGCTGGAAGTGGCCGCCGGCGATGAGGCCGCCCATGTGCGCCGCATCGTAGAGCACCCAGGCGCCAACTTCATCCGCCACCTGGCGCACGGCGCGCATCGAATACGGGAACAGGCACATGCTGCCTGCGACGATGATGAGCTTGGGCCGCAGCGCGCGCGCCTTCTCGATAAACGCCGCCTCGTCGATATCCATACGCGCAGCGTCGAACGGCACATCGTGAATATCGAGACCGTACAGCCCCGCCGCGCCGGCCGCGTGGTGGCTGACATGGCCCGCGGCGGCATCGGAGAAGGCCATGATTGTGTCGCCGGGTTTGGTCGTCGCCATGTAGACGTAGAGGTTGGAGATTGTGCCGCTCGGGACGCGGTACTCGGCGTACGGCGCGTCAAAGAGCTTCTTGAGCAGCGCGGAGAGCATGATTTCGATTTGGTCGCCGTACTGCATACCCATGTTGTACTTTGCGCCCGGATAGCCCAGGCTGGCGCGGCTGCCAAGGGTGGACGACAGCATGTGACCCACGCGCGGGTTAACGATGTTGGTGCCCGCGTAGAGCTGGACGCACTCGTGGTCCATGTACTTCTCGTGGGTATTCACCAGGCGCTCTAGCTCCTGGTCCAGTTCGGCCGAGGACATGGTCAGGTAGCGAGCCGTATTCTCCTGGATAAAGGCATCGACCTCGGAGCCAACCCACGGGCGGCGCGAGGCCAGTTCTTCCACGTTCATGAGACCTCCACGGGGAGCGGTGTGATTTGGTGTGGTCTGCGGGCGAGAATCAAACTGTGCTAACCAGGCAGCCCGCGGTCACAAGTATACACCGAAGCCCGCTGTGCGAGTAGCATGCGCCTCGCGCCGCAAGGGCCTATGCGTCTGTCCCCGCTGTTACACGACCGCGAGCTCGCGAGAACGGACTGACAGCTCACGAAGACTACCAAACAGTTGCCGCCAGAGTGCACGCGCTGGAGAGCCATCTTCAGCGCCTCCGACGAGCGGTGGAGTTGTCACTCCACCGCGAGCGGAATGCGGCACTACTGAGCAAAGGCTTATCAGTCATTGCGTGCGCCGAAGAACGACTGACGTCGTCACTACACGACGCCAAAGTCATGCGGTACACTCTGCTAGCGCTTGTCCGGCGCCGCCGCGGAAGCAACGGAGCCTGTGGCGCCAATCGGGGAGAGAAAGGGGGCTGGCGTGACTGCCACGAATTTGCTCGGAAACGACTCGACAGTCGGTGGACGGTTGCCGACGTCGGCGCCTAGCCCACCGGAACGTTGACGCACGGCCTCCGGACTAGCGCACGCGGCGAGAGATAGACAGAGCAGAAGAATCGCCAGCGCCACTAACACTTTCTGCATACGCTTCTCCCCCGCACCCATGAATTCTCCTGGAGCGCCAACCCAAGTCGGCGCTCCGCTATCCGCTGCGATCAAAGGCGCTTCGCTACGTCGCCCATGCGCTCGAACCGAACGTCGTTCCCTTGCATGCAGTGGACGATGAATTGCTCCAACATCGCCATGCGATGCCCTCGCCCGATGACCTGCGGGTGCATTGCGATGGTCAAGATGCCGCCGTCAACATGCTGCGCCATCCAATCGAAGTCAGCGGTCCAGATTTCGAGCACCTTGCTCGGCGCCGATGTGCCGTTACGGTAGGGGTTGAAGTTGAACTGGAAGTGCGCCCAGTCGTCGAACTCGTACGACATCGGCAGCTCCCAGACTCGCGCCTCCTGCCCACGCACGAGCGGCGTCTGCTGCGTCACCCGGTCGCCCAGGCGAGGGTGGTAGGGGCAAAAATCGTCGGCCATCAGGCTCGAGTCGTACACGAAACCGTGCTCCTCGATCAGGGAAAGCGTCACGGACGAGTAGTCGCCCGACGGCGAACGAAAGCCAAGCGGCTCGACCCCGGCCCTGCGGAGCGCCTCCAGGGCGCGCTCCATGTCCTGGCGCTCCTCGTCAGGCGTCTGCTCACTCGGGTCGACGTGGGCGTAGGAGTGGTGGCCGATCTCGTGGCCGGCGTCCAGGATCATGCGCACTTCATCGGGAAACGACTCGACCGTGTGGCCGGGGATGAAGAACGTCGCCGGGAGACTGTAGCGTTTGAGCAAGTCGAGGATACGCGGAACGCCGACGCGCGCGCCATACTCCCCGCGGTAGAGCATGGCCGGCGTGACGTTCTTGTAGCCGAACCAGACGGACATGGCATCGAAGTCGAATGTGAGACAGACGGTGTTGTTGGGCATAGGCTCCTACACGTGGTGTGGAATGGTGACCATGACGAAGCGCGGCCCCAGGCGAGGCGATTCTGGATGGGCCTGCGCGAGGCTGTCAAGTCCTTCGCCCGACGCAAAAACGAAAATTCTCCCGCGGCGGGGAGAATTCGATCGCGCCAAGTGTGAACCAGTGGGAGGTCTCTATGGTGTGGCAACCGCTATGCGCGCGGTCCCCACGGCTCCCTGCCCGAGCTGCACAACGGCGCCGTCAATTACCCGGCCCAGCTCCAACACAGCAATACTTGGGCCAGCAGAAAGCACATCGCCGGCCGAAGTCGCCACTGCGCCCGGGTTCATGATCAGCGTGTGCTCATGCTGGATGCGGCAGGCGGCGGCAGGGTGGGCAAAAACGATGCAGTCGCTAGGGGGGAAGGCCCGCAAGAGAGTCATGTGCTGCTCGTGATAGGCCTCGGCGGAGCGGTCGGCGCCAAGCCAGCCGCGGAGCGTCCCGGTCACGGAGCGGACATCATGCCCGTGGGTGAGCACGATGGTCTTGCCACCGATCTTGAGCAGGCGATGCAAAGGGAGGCGATTGGTGCGGCTGTCGACGTCACCGGCGACGGCGAAAACAGGCGCGATAGCTTGGAGACGGGTGATGACCGAGATTTCGCCAATGTCACCGGCGTGCAGAATAAGGTCGACGCCGGCGAGCGATTCAGCGACCAGGTCGGGCAGAACGCCGTATGTATTGGCAACCACTCCCACACGCGGCGCACGGTCGCGGCGCGCGGGCAGGCGAACCATCGTGCTGGTGATGTTCTTGACCATTCGGGGGGAGGTCCTTTCTCACACTGAACCTGACGACCATCGGTCCGCGCCCTGTGGATACACGCAACAGTATATCCGGGCGCGCAGCGAAATCAAATACGAACCTCACAATCCATACGTCTGTGTGGGCCAAAAGTGACGGTCTTCCGCAAAGTTGTGGAGAAATAGAACGAGGAACCGTGGACGGCGGGAGCCTGCTCCAGACCGAATTTCAGGGAAAGTATTCCGCGCGTCCGAGGCGGCGGCGGAGTGACGCGAGGGCGCGGTACTGCAACTGCTTGACGGCGCCAGCGCTCTTGCCGATGAGCGCAGCAATCTCGCTCGGCTCGAATCCCTCGACAAAACGAAGGTAGAGCACGCGCTGCTGCTCCGGCGTCAGCTGCTCGAATACCGTCCGAACATCTAGATGGACGAAGGTGTCTTCGAGGGGTGTAATCACAATCAGAGCGTCGTCGTAGCGAACGCCATTGTTCTCGGCCAGATGGCGGCGGTACTCGTCGATGACAAGATTCCGACCGACGCGGTAGAGCCAGCCTGGCAGCGCCTCAGGCGGGATCGTTCCCGTCTGAAGCGTGCGGCATAGCCGCAGGAAGACCTCGTTGGTGAAGTCCTCCGCGTTTTCTGCGTCGTTCGTCAGATAGCACAGATAGCGATAGAGCCCGTCGTAGTACCGCCCAAACAGATAGCTAATGCGCTCCGGCGACTTGGCAGCATGCGTCTCAGATGCGGCGAGGAGAGGAATTGCTCTTCCCTTTCAAAGAGGCGCGCAGCCAGGCCAGGCCAGTCGCCCCATCCCGCCTGCTGCTCGAGCGCAGGCAAGATAGGCGCAGCCCCCTGACAACCCACCCTATCCAGTGGAGCGTCCCCCGACCCCACGGCCATCTATCTCAGTCGGCGAAGCTAGCCCCCTCGCGGCTGCATCCAGGCGCAACCGCGCCTCGCGCGACTAAGCGAGCGTACTATTACTGACGCCGGTAGCGGCGTTTGGTTACGCGGCTAGAAACCTACTTTCACGCAATCTACACAATTCAGGGGGTGATCGCCGAGGCCAGAGGACTTACGTGTCACTCACGAAGGGGTTGGTCCGCTTCTCGCGGCCAATGCTGGTCGCGTCCCCATGCCCCGAGAGGACGATGGTATCGTCGGGCAGGGTGTAGAGCTGAGTGCGAATAGAGCGCTCCAGCGTGGGGAAATCGCCGCCCAGGTCAGTGCGTCCGATGCTTCCCTGGAACAGGGCATCGCCGCTAAAGACAATGCCGCGCTCGCCGGGCGGCGGCGCCCAGTAGAAGCTGACGCTACCATCGGAGTGGCCGGGCGTCAAGAGGACCTTGAGCTTGATGTCGTCGATCGCGACAGTGTCCCCCTCCTTGAGCCAGGCGTCAACGGGGGGTGGCGGCGGGACTTCAACACCCAGGAAATGGCGCGCCTGCACCGGCATCGCCGCGAGGAGGGGCGCGTCGGCGGGGTGCATCATGAACGGTGCGCCGGTCGCTTCGCGCACCTGCGCGGCGGCCATGACATGATCCAGGTGGGCGTGGGTCGCGAGAATGAGCTTCGCCTGTAGATGACTCGCCTCGAGCGCCTCGAGAATGAAGTCGGCGTCGTCGCCGGGATCTATGACGAATGCCTCACGGGTGCGTTCGTCGCCGACGATATAGCAGTTTGACTCGAACACACTCACAACGAGCTTGCGGACAATCATGAACTCTACTCCACGTGAAACTGCGGCTGAACCAGCCACCGCTCGCCGGCCGCTTGCCGCGCTCGTGCCACCTCGCTCAGCGCCTTGACGCCTCGGTCGATCACCAGCCGCGTGTCTGCGCTGTACTCGAGCATCGGCAAGTCGGTAATGTTGTCGCCCGCGACGAGAACCGGCGGCTGCGTCGGGTGGATGTAGCGTTGGATCGCCAGCACCTTGCCCCACGTCGCCGGAACCGGTGGTTCCAGATCGCTGGTGATAACGCCGTCCCCAACCCGGGTTCGCATCCCGATCACGCGGTCCGTCCGCAGGCCCAGGTACTCGGCCATCGCCTGCACCGACCAGATGTTGGTGGCCGACACGACCCAGGCGGCGATACCCGCTTCTTCAAGGGCGCGCATCAGTTCCAGAATCTCAGCGTACGGGCGGAGGCCCTGGTGGAAACGCAGCTCGCTGCCCGCCACTGTGTATGGCCGCGCCTGCAACGGCAGCGCAACCTCGGCCTCGATGGCGATACGCGTCAGGCGCTTGACCTCGTCGACCGTAAGGCCGGCCAGGAGGCGCGTCTGCCACGGGAAACCTTCTTGCGGGTCAATCTGGCCGGAGCGCAGGTAGCCAAGCAACACGGCATCGCGCCAGGCGTGGTGTTCTTCCATCTCAGGCCACTCTTCTTGGGGCGCCTCCAGGAGCCGCGCCACGTGGTCGCGCAGCGGGTCATCCGGCGCGACACCCAAAATCGACCAGAACTCATCCTGCTCGTGGGCGAAGGCCAGGTCTTCGATCTGACGCAGAAACAGAGCATCGCCGATGTCGTGCCGAATGACCGTCTGGTCCCAGTCGAACACGGCAAACGGCGGCGCGAGCGGATCATAGGTTTCGCTCTCGCGCCCGACACGGCAGATCAGGTCTTCCAGCGCAGCGCGATTCTCAGGCAACCACGAACCTTGCGTGAGCACGCATATCCTCCAATGGAACGGTTATTGCAGCAAGTGGTGAATGAGGCCAAATGCCCACGATGCCTAGTATAGTCCCATTGACATCCCTCGCCAACTCAGATATACTGGCGGTAATACCCTATTTCGTGTGTCGGGACACACAACAAACCAATCTCATTCTCAAATTTGCGTGCCTCGCACACGCCATTTACCTCCCGTCACGGGGGGAAAGCTCGAGGAGGAGCCAACTTAATATGCGACGCCTACTGTTATCCGCCCTGGTCGTTCTTGGTCTGGCGATTATTCTCACCGCGTGCGCGGGCGGCTCGACCGCCCCGGCCCAGCAAGCCGCCGCACCCACTCAGCCCCCCGCCGCTCAACCTACCCAGCCCCAAGCAGCCGCACCCACCGCCGCTCCGAAGGCCGCCGCCACGACAGCTCCCGCTGCGGCCGCGCCGACAGCCGCCGCAGCCAGCAAGGCCGCGCCGACGACCGCCGCTGCCGCCGGCCAACCGGCCGCCGGCGCCTACAGCCCAACACCCGGCAAGCCCGGCGGCCAGGTCACGGCTGCAATCTGGCAGGAGCCGGATAACCTCAACTACTACCTCAGCTCGTTGACTGTCACCTGGGAAGTCATTGAAGCCGTCGCCGAAGGTCTTGTCAAGGCCAGCCCCGACGGCAACTATATCCCGCTCCTCGTACAGGAGGTGCCGGACCAGAAGAATGGCGGCGTAAGCGCCGACGGCAAGACGGTCACCTGGAAGCTCAAGCCGGGCATCAAGTGGTCCGACGGGGAGCCGCTCACGTGCGACGATGTCAAGTTCACCTGGCAGGCCGTGATGACGCCGGACCAGGGGGTCATCAGCACCGCCGGCTGGCGCGACATTGACAAGGTTGACTGCCCTGACCCCAACACGGTGGTCATCACGTACAAGCAGCCCTACGCCGCGTACCGCGCACAAATGACCGACAAGATTTTGCCCAAGCATGCCACCGGCGATCCGACGAAGATGAAGGACTGGGCGTACAATACCAAACCCATCGGCACCGGGCCGTTCAAGGTTGACGAGTTCCAGCGCGGCAGCTACATCGCCCTGTCCCGCAATGAGAACTACCGCGAGCAGGGCAAGCCCTACCTGGACAAGCTCATCTTCCGCATCGTGCCAAGCTCCGACGTCTCCAAGCAGCTCCTTCGCAGCGGCGAAGTGGACGTGATGTGGAACAACACTGAGGCCGACTACCCCGAGCTGCAGAGCATGCAGGGCGTCAAGATCAGTGACCCCGTCCAGATCGGCGGCGAACGCCTGATCCTGAACCTGACCAAGCCGGGTGAGCCGTCGGACAACAAGACGCCTCACCCCATCCTGGGCGACCCGAAAGTGCGCCAGGCCATCGCCCTCGGCATCAACAAGCAGCAGATCATCGACAAGCTGCTCTACGGCAAGGCCCTGCCCGGCACCAGCGAGCTGAACGCCGGCTTCTTCAACTGCACCGATATTCAGCCCGTCCCCTATGACCCGGAAAAGGCCAAGCAGTTGCTCGACGAAGCCGGGTGGAAGGTCGGCGCGGACGGCATCCGCGAGAAGGACGGCCAGAAGCTGCGCCTGAAGTACCAGACGACCACGGGCAACAAGCTGCGCGAGGACTCCCAGGTCCTCATCGTTCAGGACATGAAGAACATCGGCGTCGATTTCTACATCGAGAACCAGCCGGCCAACGTTCTCATCAGCAGCTGGGCCAACAAGTCGCCGCGCAAGTGGGGCAACTTCGACATCATCATGTACACCACAAACGCGACGCTCGACCCCCACTCCCAGATGCTGAACTACTTCACGTCGAGCTCCATCCCGTCACCCGACAACCAGGGCGGCATCAACTACAGCCGCTGGAACGACCCGCAGACGGACCAGGACGTCGCGAAGGCCGGCACCCTGGCCGACCTGGACCAGCGCAAGCAACTCTACTGCGACGCCGCCAAGCGTGTCGTCGACGGCGCATCCCACATCTACCTCTACCAGCGCCGACAGATCGGCAGCTACCGCGACACACTCCAGAATTTCCAGGCCAACCCGTGGTCCAGCACTCTGAGCTGGAACGCCCAGGACTGGTGGCAGCAGAAGTAGGAGAGAGTCCCTCCTCCATCCCCCCTACCCCCTTCCTCCCCGCACGCGTGGGGGGAGGAAGGGGGAGCCGAGCACAGTGAGGCGGGGGATGGTGAGGGAACACCTGGGAAGCGAGACGACCTATGACGCGATATCTGATACGCCGTTTGCTCGAAGCCATTCCCCTGTTGCTCATCATCAGTATGTTGGTTTTCGCCATGACCAACGCGCTGCCCAGCGGCCTCATGGGGGCGTATGAGAGCAACCCCAATATCACCAAGGAAGACCTGGTGCGCCTCCAGGACCAACTCGGTCTCAACACGCCCATCCACATCAAGTACATCAACTGGCTCAACAACATCGTCCATGGCGACCTGGGCTACTCCCTCGTCGAGCGCCGCCCGGTGATCGACATGATCAAGGAGCGCCTGCCGAACACGCTCTACCTCGGCTTCACGGCGTTCGTCGTCTCACTGCTCATCGCCATACCCCTCGGCATCTTGGCAGCGAAGAAACAGTACTCCATCTTCGACCACATCGCGACGACCTTCGCGTTCATGGGCCAGTCTATCCCCATCTTCTGGCTCGGCCTGATCCTCATTATCGTGTTCAACGTCTACGTGAAAAACCCCTTCACCGGCAAATCCCTCTTTCCGGGCGGCGGGATGTACACCATCGGCGCCCCGTTCTCCATCACCGACCGTCTGTGGTACCTGGTCCTGCCGGTGACCATGCTCGCCCTTGTCCAGGTGGCGGTTTACATGCGCTACCTACGCTCCAGCATGCTCGACGTCATCCACCAGGACTACATCCGTACCGCCCGCGCGAAGGGCCTGCGCGAGAGCGACGTCACCAACCGCCACGCCCTCAAGAACGCCCTGCTCCCTCTCGTCACCATCATTGGCCTCGAAATCTCGGCCCTGGTTGTGGGAGCCGTGTTCACCGAGACCATCTTCTCGTGGCCGGGGATGGGCCGCCTGTTCGTGAACTCCGCGGCCCTCGGTGACTACAACGTCCTGATGGCCATCATTATGTTGAGCGCGATCTTCGTGATTGCGTTTAACCTGATCACCGACATAGCTTACGCCTTCCTCGACCCGAGGATTCAGTATCAGTAGCGCGTCGAAAGAGAGGATGAATGGCCTCACAGGCTGAGACACATCCGCCAGCCGCGGTTCCGGCCGGCCTCGCGCCACCCAAAGAGTATCGCTACGAGGGGATGCTATCGATGACGTGGCGTCACTTCCGGCGGCACCGCATGGCGCTGGCCGGGTTGATCGTCCTGCTTATCATCATCCTGATGATCGTCTTTGCGCCCCTGATCAGCCCGTACGACCCCGACCTGCCCAACTTGACGGAGCAGCTCCAGGGACCGTCGATGCGCCACATCTTCGGCACGAACCAGCTCGGCCAGGACCTGTTCACCCGCGTCCTGTACGGCGGACGGATTTCCCTGACAATCGCTGGGGCGGCAGTGCTGCTGGCCATCATCATCGGCACGATTACCGGAGCCATCGCGGGCTACTACAGCGGCGTCACGGACAACCTGCTCATGCGCGCGACGGACACCATGCTGGCTATCCCGCGCCTGCTCATCCTGATTCTGCTCACCCAGCTCCTGCGCGATCGCCAGCTCCTCGGCATGAAGTCGGGCAGCATCGTGCCTATCATCCTCGTGATTGGGTTACTGTCGTGGATGGGCGTCGCCCGGCTCGTGCGCGCTCAGTTCCTATCCTTGAAGCAGAAGGAATTCACCGAGGCGGCGCGTTCGTCGGGCGCGGGCAGTGGGCGTATAATTGTGCGGCACTTGCTGCCGAACGCCATCTCGCCGGTCATCGTCGCCGCCAGCCTGGCCGTCGCCGCCGCGATCATTACGGAGAGCGGCCTGAGCTACCTGGGCTTCGGCGTGCAGCCGCCGACCGCTACGTGGGGCAACATGCTCAAGGATGGCCAGTCGCAGATGACATACGCGCCGTGGGTCGCCGTCTTCCCAGGCCTGATGATCTTCATCACGGTGATTGCCATCAACTACATTGGCGACGGCCTGCGCGACGCGCTTGACCCACGCCATGTGAACTGAGCCAGTTACAGGAGATTCGCCTATGTTGAGCCCAAACATTCTAGACGCGATGAACAACCAAATAAAGCACGAGCTATACTCGGCCTACCTCTACCTCGCCATGTCGGCCTACCTCGAGGCGCAGAACTACCCCGGCGCCGCGAAGTGGATGCGGGCACAGTCGGGCGAGGAAGTCGAGCACGCGATGAAATTCCTGGATCATATCCACGACCGCGGCAGCCGTGTGACATTGCAGGCCATCGATCAGCCACCCAGCAACTTCGGCGCGCTGTATGATGCGTTTCAGGCGGCCCTCGCCCACGAGCAGAAGGTCACCGGGTTGATCCACGGCATCTATGGGTTGGCCCTTCAAGAGAACGACTACGCCAGCCAGAGCTTTCTAAAATGGTTTGTGGATGAGCAGGTCGAGGAAGAGAAGTCGGCGGGGGACATCGTTGCGCAACTCGAGCGCATCGGAGACAACCCGGCCGGGCTGTTCGTGCTCGATGCGCAGCTAGGCAAGCGCAGCGAGGAATAGGACCGCGAAGCTCACGAAGGAACACGAAAAACGCGAAAGGGATTGGCTCAGCGAGTCCCTTTCGCGTTCTTCCTTTGCTTTCCAACCGTTCGTGGTCCAGCAACTTGCTGTTCCTAGCGGTTTCAATTCTCCGTCATGCCGCGCCCGTCACCGACAGCGTCAGCAGCGCGAGCTGCTTCAGGCCCAGGGCCACCGGCTCCGGGTCGAGGAACTCGCCCAGTGTGTGCGTCCCGCCACCCGTCGTGATGGCGACGCACGTCGCCGGGATGCCGCGGCTGACAGGAATGTTGGCGTCCGTGCTCCCCTCGGTGAAGATAATCGGGAAGCCGGCTTCTTCCGCACGCAACACTTTGAGCGCGCCCACCGCCCCTTGAATCAGCGGCGCATCCTCTGGGATGGACCCGGCCGGGCGGTCGCCGATCAATTGCGTTTCCACGGCCACATCCGGCGTCGACCTTGCCTCCTCCACCAGCGCCATGATCCGCGCCTCGATGTCGGCCAGGGCCGCCGGGTCGCCAGAACGCATGTCGAGCAAGCAGTGCGCCTCCTCAGCGATCGTGTTGACCGACGTTCCGCCCCCGATGACGCCGATATTGTAGCTCACCTTCGGCGTCGTCGGGACCTCAAGGGACGCGATGGCCGCGCCGAGCTTGAACAACTCGTGGATGGCGCTGCGCGCGCCGAAGTCCCCCCAACTATGGCCGCCCGGCGCCCTAACGGTAATCTTGTACCGCCGCGACCCGATGGCCCCGGTGTACACGCGCCCGAGGCCCTGCCCCTCCACCGCGACCACCGCCGCCACGCGCTGACCCAGCCGGTCGCACGCGGCCCGAATGCCCCGCAGGTTGCCTAGCCCCTCCTCGCCAACCGTCGCCACGAGCCAGATGTCGCCGCTCGTCGCCACTCTCGCCGCGTCGAGGGCGCGGGCCAGCGCCAGCAGCGAGGCGACGGCGATACTGTTGTCCACCAGGCCCGGCGCGTAGAGGCGGTTGTAGGCGCGGCGCACGGCGATGGGCGTACCGGCCGGAAAGACCGTGTCCAGGTGGGCCGCCAGCAAAATGCTCTCGCCGCCGCCCTTGCCGGGCCGTCGGCCGTACACGTTGCCGACCTCGTCCATGTCCACATCGGCCAGGCCAAGGGCGCGGAACTGCCGTTCCATCCACGCGCCGCGCTCGCCCTCCTGGAAAGTGGGCGCGGGGATCTCGCAGATCGTGACGGCCTCATCGACCGTCTGGTCGGCGTGGGCGGACAGCCAATCGAGCGCGTGCTGGACAGGCCGGCGAGCCATCAGGTCGGCAGCAGACACCATAGCACCCCCTCAATCGAGAGAGACCCGAAAGGCCACACCGACCTTTCGGGTCTTGTACAAAAACGAAAAGAAGTATCGCCGGTCAGGAGATCATGCGGCCGAGCATCTGCACCGCGCTGATACCCGTGTACGCACTCAAAGCCAGCATGGCGAGGCCGATAACGAACATGACCACGCGCATATACGGCCGGTTCGCACGCCGCTCGTCCAGCCCCTTGACCGCCCCGACGAGCGTGACAATGGCGACGGTGAGCACGGCCACGGCGAGGCCGCCCGTCGCGCCAATGGTAATTAGACTACCGATGATATGCATAGTGCTACCTCCTCGAAGCCCAAGTGGGCCTCCTGGCCCGATTATACAACGGCCCAGAAACGCTTTCAACTTTTTGTAGACACCCGTCTGCCGGCCTCCCAGCATCGCTTCGTCCGTCTCGTCGAAGGCGAGCGGAGTCGTGCCGCGGCCGAAGTAGATCACGGCCTTGCAGACCAGTGTTACAAGTCTCTCCCTACTATTAGCAGCAGCCACTTGGGTAGTCGCCCCATGCGCACATCCCCTCTCTTCATTCTACCGCTGCACGAACGGCAAGGGCCACAGGCGATCACCGTCAACGTCGGGGCAGGTGAGGGCGAGCGTGTGGCGAGAAGTTACGGCAGCAGCTTGTCATACTCCGCGTGCGAGCCGATCCAGAACCAGACGATGTCCTCGCCCTTATCGAGGCCGAGAGCGCGGTAACGCGCTCCGACGCGCACCGACCATAAGCGGCCGACCTTCTTGAAGTGTAGCGACGGATGCTGCGGGTTGGCCTTGAGCAAAGCGAAGTTCTTGTCGGCCAGTTCGCGAATGCTCGGCGGGAGCCGGCGGTACAGATCCCAGAACTGTGGCGTCGTGACGTGCCTCACATTGGCCGGGTGTGACCCGCCTCGTACTCCTGCTCTGCCTCCCGGATGAGTGCATCCAGCCGCCCGGCCTGGACATCCTCTTCAATCTGCTTATCCCAAGCCTGCGCCATGAATTCCTCGAACCACTCCGCAAACTGGGCCAGGTCCTCAGGTGGCAGTTGCTCAATCGCCCGTTCAATCTCTGCAATGCCCATTACGCAGCCTCCTCAGATTCTATCTCCCCATAACGCCATTATCGCACACTCTACGCCGTCGGCCGCTCCCACTTCGGCGTCTCCCGTTCGCCTACGATATCGAGAGTCGCGCAAGGAGTAAGATAACGGGCGCCGAAGGCGAAGTCGGACGCAAATCTACTCGCTGCGCAACATCGCGTCGTCGGTCTCGTCGAAGGCGAGCGGGGTCGTGCCGCGCCCGAAGTAGATGACGGCCTTCCACACCGCCGTGATGTCGTCGGCCAGGATGACCACCAGGTCGTCGCGCTGGGCGCGCATCATGGCGTAGCGCGTCGCCTCGATCTCGTCCATGACCGTGTCGATGTACGCGTCGAGCATTCCCGCCTCGACCGCGGCCTCGCGCATGATGCGGGCGATCTCGCCCGGCGGCCGGCCGCGTCGGCTCGCGTCCTCCTTGATAACCAATTCGTCGAAGGTCTTGGCGGCGATGGCGGCGACGTCGCGGATGTCCTGGTCGCGGCGGTCGCCGGGCATGGCGACGACGCCGATGGCGCGCCCGCCGGGCTTCTTCAGGCGCTTGACGGTGTCGCACAGCGCGCGCACGGCGGCCGGGTTGTGGGCGTAATCCACGAGAACGCGGAAGTCGTAGCGGTCGAAGACGTTGAGGCGGCCCGGCGTCTGGAAGAAGGTCGTGGCGAAAGTGCGCAGGCCCTGGCGAATATTCTCCAGGGAGACGCCCATCGCGTAGGCGACCGCCGTCGCGGCAAGGGAGTTGGCGACGTTGAACATCGCCGCGCCTTCGAGTGTCGCCGGGATGAGGTGCGTCCATAGCACCGGCACGTAGCGCTCGCCGTCGTAGAGGGTGATGCGCTGACCGTTGACGCCCTCCTCCAGCACCACCGCCCGGCCGCCCTGCGCGATGTGGTCGCGCACGATCTGGTTGCGCGGATTCATCGTGAAGTAGAACGGCTTGCCCTCGGCGTGCTCGACCATCGCCGCGACGAGTGGATCGTCGGCGTTGAGCACCGAGGTGCCATCGTCTTTGACGACCTCGACGACCAGGCGCTTGACGTTGGCCAGGTCCTCCAGCGTCTCCACCCCGCGCAGCCCCAGGTGGTCGCCGGAGACGTTGAGGACGGCGCCGACGTCGCAGCGGTCGAAGCCCAGGCCTTCGCGCAGGATGCCGCCACGCGCCGTCTCCAGCACGGCGACCTCGACCGTCGGGTCCTTGAGGACCATGCGCGCGCTCCACGGTCCGGTCATGTCGCCGCGCAGGTAGCGCTCGCCGTTGATGTAGATGCCGTCCGTGGTCGTCAGGCCAACGCGCTTGCCGGACATCTTGAGGATGTGCGCCACCATGCGCGACGTCGTCGTCTTGCCGTTCGTGCCGGTGATGGCGGCGACCGGGATGCGGGCGGGCGTGCCGGGCGGGAACAGCATGTCGATGACCGGACCGGCGGCGTCACGCGGCTTGCCTTCGCTGGGCGACACGTGCATGCGGAAGCCCGGCGCCGCGTTTACTTCGACGATTCCGCCGCCCACCTCGCGCACCGAGCGAGCGATGTCCGGCGTGATGAAGTCGATGCCGGCTACATCCAGCCCGACGACCTTCGCGGCGAGCTTCGCGATCTCGGCGTTGTCGAAGTGGATTTCGTCGGTGCGGTCGATGGCGGTGCCGCCGGTGGACAGGTTGCCGGTCGAGCGCAGATACAGCACCTGGCCCTCGGGCAGGACGGAGTCGAGGGTGACGCCGGCCTGGCGCATCAGGCGCTCGGCCTGGTGGTCGATCTCGATGCGCGTCAGCACCTTTTCGTGCCCAACGCCGCGGCGTGGGTCACTGTTCACGATGTCCACCAGCTCGCGCAGCGTGTGCGTCCCGTCGCCGACCACGTGGCCGGGGATGCGCTGCGCCACGGCCACGACCTCGCCCTTGACAACGAGCACGCGGTAGTCGTGCCCGTGTAGGAAAGTCTCGACGATGACATCGTCGCGGTGCTCGATGGCCGCCTGGAAACCGCGCCGCACCTCCTCCTCCGTGTTGAGGTTGAGGGACACGCCGCGCCCGTGGCTGGCGTCCAGCGGCTTCGTGACCACCGGGTACCCGATGCGCTCCGCCGCCTCGACCGCTTCGTCCTCCGTCGCCACGACCAGCTGGCGCGGCACCGGAATGCCCATGTCGTCCAGCAGACGCGTCGTCAGCTCCTTGTCCTGGGCGATCTCTACGGCGATATGGCGCGTGTCAGAGGTCACCGTCGCCTGGATGCGCTTCTGGAAGATGCCGTAGCCGAGTTGGACGAGGCTGCGTTCGTTGAGGCGAATGTAGGGGATGCCGCGCTTGCGGGCTGCGTCGATGATGCTACCCGTGCTGGGGCCGAAGGCGAGGCGGTCCGCCAGGCGCGCCAAGTCTTCGATCTCGGCGCGCGGGTTGAACGTTGCCCGCTCGTCGGCCGGCAGCGCGCTCGGCAGGTCAAGCGGGACTAGCGAGCGCACGATGCGTATGGCCAGGTCACCCGCCGCGAGACCGACTTTCTCCTCCTGGTAGGAGTAGATGACGTAGTAGACGCCCGGATTGTGGCGGACCCACTCCTCCGCGTCCTCGCCGGCCGGCGCGTGGGGTAGCCGCCGCTCGCGAATCTCCGCGCGCGCCTCCTCAGGAATCGCCGCCCAGGGTACGGTGCGCGTCTTGCCGTAGGTCACCGGCGTCCCTGCGAGCGCCTGAAGCTCCAGGGCGACGTGCTCGACGACATGCCCCGGCCAGGTGCCCTCCCGCATGCGCTCTATGAAGCCACCCGGCCGACCATAGGAGCAGCCGTGCTCTTGCAGGGAGGGGATGAGAGCCAGGAGGTTGTCGACGAAACCCGGCATCTTGTCGGTCGGGTAGTCTTCCAGATCTTCCAGGTCCAGAATCAATCGAATCAACGGCCGATAGCCGTAGGGATTTGGCCCGCGGTAGACGCGAGTCTCCAGGATGCGCATGTAGAGGAGTTCTCCGTATGGTCACGCAGTAGTCAGGCACGGTGTGACAGGCTTGATGCTCTTGGCAAGCTTGACACCTGATTATATGGCTGTGACGGCAAAAGGCAAAGGCGGACTATTCGAGGCTGGACAGGTGGCGGGCAGCGATGGTAAGGGGTACAAACACCGCCGCGAGGGTGAGCAGGAGCGCAGTGGACAGGACCGCGCCCCAGGCGAGCACGCCGAGCAGCGAGAGAGTGGGCGACGCAATGCGCGCGATGGCAAACAAACCTAGCAGGATAGCAGTGAAGCCGCTGTAGGCGATGAAGGCGAGACAGCCAGGCGCAGTGCCAACCATCTGCTGTGGATGCGACCAATCGAAGCGCGGGACGACGCCGCCGATGCCGACGGAGATTCCGGAGACGCCGGCGCCTACGAGCGCCAACGCGAGCCAGCTCTGGACAAGCACGAAGATGTCCTCGCGCTGCGCGGCCCAAAGAACGAGAACCAGGATGCTGCCCAGCCCCAGGTAGGGCAGATAGGCCACCAGGAACTTGCCCCACAGCCACTGCCAGACCGACACCGGCGCCGCGCGGACGATCCACGCCGCCTGCCCTTCGCGGCTGATGCCGTTGAGGCCGAAACGGGCGAAGATGAGGCTGGCGACGCTGATGGCGACAAACGCGCCGATCATGCTCCACGCCGGCTGCAACGCGCCGCCGATGAGGCGGGGCGCGGTCGGGTTGCGCAGAATCTCCCACACCCAGAAGACGCCGAATGCCAGCGGCGCGAGGACCTGGATCAGGTTGGACAGGTCGCGCGGCAGGATGCTGAAGTCGCGCAGTACAACCGCCGGGATGGGGTGAGATAGCCAGCCGGCAAAGGGCGACGGCGTGGTGGATGCCACGCGTCGCGGCCGGCTCCGCCCGGCGCCGCCGCGTGTCCGCGCCCATCCGACGTAGTAGAGATGCCCGGCGACCTCTAGCGACAGCACGGCCCCGATGATGGAGAGCACCGTGAACACGCCGAGCGTTCCCAGGCCCTGCAGCCAATCGCCGCTCCCCACCGCGACAAGCCCCTGCCCTGCCAGGCTGGGCGGCGTCATGGGACGGTTGAGCGTGCTCAGTCCCTGGAGTACGTCGGCCGGTCGCGCCAGGCGCGTCGTGCGGAATCCGACCGACTGCCCCCACAGGGAGAGACTGATGCTGACGCCGGCGATGAGGAGGCCCATGATCTCGGCGACCCGGCGAGGCGGCACAAGGCGCACGACGACCATGACCAGGAGCGCTGCGACGCTGACCGGAAGAATCGGCAGCACAATGAGGATCAGCACGAAGGCCGCGACGTAGGCCGGCCCGAAGTGCTGCGCCTGGCCATAGGCCCAGAAGACCGGCACGAGGGGCAGGGTGATCAGGAGATAGTTTGGCAGCGCCGACTGGATCAGCTTGGCCGCGAACACACTGCGCGGTGAGACAGGCGCGGCCATAAGCAGGTCGAGGTCGCCCGCCAGGTAGAGCGAGGATAGGGAGTTCCCGAAGGCCGTGATGAACGTGAACAGGAAGACGGCCGAGAGCAGGCCGCCGGGCAGCGTTTGAACGGTGTCTGAGCCGCCCGGAGTCCGGCCGGCGGTTTGCACGATGACGCCGAGCACCGCGGCGAACAGGAACGCTCCGCCCACCAGGACGACGGCCAGCGCCAGCCAGCCGATACGGTAGCGCCACGAGGAGCGCCGCAGCTTGTTCCACCAGAGCCGCAAGCCGAGAGCCAGCAACAGCCGGGTCTCGCGCACGAGGCCGAGCGGGCCGTCCCCGTCAGGCAAGGACGCGTGCCAGCTCTGCATAGTCCGGCCCGCCTGTGAGGGACAGGTAGATTTCCTCCAGGCTGTCTTCCTGCTGGCGCTGAGCGCGTAGCTCGGCCAGGGAGCCTTCCGCAACGAGGCGGCCGTGTTGGATGATGCCGACTCGGTCGCACATGCGCTCAGCGATCTCCAGAATGTGCGTCGACATCATGACCGCGACGCCACTGTCGCGAAGCTGGAGCAGCAGGTCCTTGATGAGGCGAGCGCTCTTGGGGTCGAGGCCGACGGTCGGCTCATCCAGGAACAGCACAGACGGACGGTGTATGAGCGCGCCCGCCAGCGCCAGCTTCTGCCGCATTCCATGGGAGTAGCCTTCGATCGTCTGATCCGCCGCGTCGGCAAGATCGAACAGGCGCAAAAGCTCCTCGGAGCGCGCCGACGCCCGCGCCGGATCGACCTGGTAGAGCCGCGCCATGAACGTCAGGAACTCGGCGCCACGCAGCTTATCGTAGAGGAACGGTTGATCCGGCACATAGCCGAGACGGCTCTTCGCGCTGCGCCCATCGTGCTGGACATCGTAGCCCGCGATTCGCGCCGTTCCCGCCGACGGCTTGAGCAGGCCGACGAGCATCTTGATGCTCGTCGTCTTGCCCGCGCCGTTCGGCCCCAGGAAGCCGTAGATCTCGCCGTGGCTCACGTGCAGGTTCAGGTTGTCGACGGCGGTGAGGGTTCCGAAGGTCTTCGTCAGGCCGGCTGCCTCGATGGCCCAGGGGCCGCGCCCGTTATTCATCCTCGGCCATCTCCAATGATGCCTCAGGGAATCCGGCACTGGGATGCGGCGTGATGGCGCGGCGGGCGCGGACGTCGTAGTGCTGGCCGTTGGTCAGAATGCTCACCCGCAGATTGTGGGCGCTGACACTGCCGTATTGCTTGACGTGGTGAATGTCGGTGTAGGTGATGTCCGCGCCGTCCACGATCGTGACGCTGTGCGTCCCCAGCACTTCGAGCATGTTGTGGTGGTTCAGCACGATGGCCGTATCCTCATCCACGCCGACACCGATGAGAAAGGGGTTGACGGCGACCGCCGACATCAAGCGCCCCAGGCGGTCGCGCTGGCGAAAGTGCTGATCGATGACCAGGCGGTTCGTCAGGCCGAGACCAGGTGCGAGAGACACCATGCGCTGCTCTGGTGAGCCGCCGCCGCGCCCAAAAGCGATCATGTGCTGCGAGAGCACGGACGCCCCGGCGCTCGTCCCACCGACAACTGCGCCCCGCGCGTGACAGTGGCGAACCGCGGTCGCGAGCGGCGTGCCGCCCAGGAGCGTGGTAATCTTGACCTGGTTGCCGCCGCTCAGGAACACGCCCGTGGCGTTGTCCAGCGGGCGCGTCAGGTCCGGGTTCAGGGCTTCTTCGCGCGTCGCGACATCGATCACGTCGACGCGGGCGGCCCCGAGATCCGAGAACAGCGCCAGGTAACGTTCGCCCACTTCCGCCGTGAAAGACGACGCCACTGGGAGCACGACAATTCGCGCCGCGTCGTCGCCGGCCAAACGCAGAAAGTGGCGCAGCACCCGCCGCGGTCCTACCTTGTCTTCCGCGCCCCCGATCGCCATCAGCGGCCCACGCGCCACACCTTCCACCGGCAAAGTCGGCATCTTTGGATTCACCCTCCTCTTTCCACCAAGCGCATCTAGGAATTATAACCGCAGCGAGACGCGCCGCGCAATTCGACCCGCGGCTCAGTAGCCTCGCATGACCTGTGCCGCCAGCAGCGCCCACACGGCGAGGGAGGCGGCTGCCATGGGCAAGCGCAAGCGCGACGCGGATCCGATCAGAATGGCCAGCCCTAGAACGAGAAGCTCTGTCGCGGCCCGCAGGAAGGCCTGGTCGTTGGTCCACACAAGCCCGCTGAGCGCGAGCAGCAGCCCCAGGTAGATAAGCCAGGCCGTCTTCTCATACATGAAGACGCGCGAGCTGGGCAGGCTCAGGATCGCGGCAACGACCAGCGCCAGGAGGAGGACAAGCTCGACTGTCCACAGACGCTCCGCGGCCGGGGCGCGCGCCACCGCGGCTAGAAATGCGAGGATGCCGGCGCCGGGTAGCGCGAGGTTGCCGCCACCCGCGAGAACGGGCCACGCGCCCCACCGCGCCCACAGCCACAGCTCCCACACTCCCCAGATAGCGAGCGGTGGGACGAAGAGAAGAGGGCCGACCTCGGGCGGCTGACGACGCATCTTCGAGACGGCCCAGACGAGAAAGGCGGCTACAGGCACAACCACAATTGTCTCGCGCGTCAACACGGCAAGGGTCAGGCTGACACCGGCCACCGCCCACCGTCGGCGATGCGTCAGCCAAAGGGCCAACAGCAGCAACAGCGCGGCCAGGGCTTCGGTCAGGTCCTTGGTGACCGTAAACACAAGCCCGGGGTAGAATGGGAACACGATACCCCACAGCGCGTTGCGACCCACATTGCGAGCGTAGAGGCCGCCGACAAGCCCCAGCGCGGCAACCGCCAGATAGTTCAGCAAGACCATCGCGCTGGGAACCAGCGAGGGTTGACCAAACGACACTGCCCACGCGGCCAGAGGATAGAGGATGCGCTGTTGGCGATAGGCAGGGTTGTCCAGGCGAATGCCAAACTCGGTGAACGATGTCGTCAGGGGCGAAAGCGCCAGGCGGTAGTAGAACTGGCCGTCGTAGCCGAGCGAGGCGGGCAGGACAGTCAACTCCGGCGGCGTGTGATTGGAATCGGCGAAGCTGTCGCCTGCCTGCACGAGGTAGGCAAGGTTGAACCCATGGTGGCCCAAGACGACCACCAGCAGGAGAGCATACGCAACGGCAGCGGCAAGCGCGGGCCACAGAGGGCTATCCATCCGCTTGACGATTTCCCGCCAGGATGAGGTCATCCGACTCCCCAAAAAACGTCGGGGCAAGGACTAGCCCTGCCCCGACGAACTTATACGTAGTTGCGGGTCCGCGCCCGCTCAGCCGCCTACGCCTGGCCGGTGCGCGTCGCAGGCGCCTCGCGGCGGAACCAGCGCCGCCACTCCTTGTTGTTCCACACAACCAGGACCGGCGCGGCGTTGAAGATCGAGGAGTACGTACCGCTGATGATGCCGATAAGCATGTAGATGACGAAGTGCTGTGTCGTCACGCCACCGAGCAACGCCAGGGCCGAGAGGGTGATGACCACGGTCAGCGACGTGTTCAGCGACCGCACGAGGGTCTGGATGATGCTGAAGTTCACGACCGTGTCGAAGGCCTCGCCGCGGTACTTGATCAGGTTCTCGCGAATGCGGTCGAACACGACGATGGTGTCGTGGACCGAGAAGCCGATAACCGTCAGCATCGCCGTAAGAAACAGCGCGTCGACCTGCCAGCCCAGGAAGTGGCCGAGAATGGCGGCCGCGCCCAACAGCACCAGCACGTCGTGGATGAGGGCGATGATGGCCGAGACGCCATAGCGTATTGGGTGCTGAACCTTGCGGAATGCCCACGCGATGTACAGGAGGATGATGCCCTCCGCGATGGCCACCGCGATGATGGCGCGCTCCGCCACGGCCGCGCCCACCGAAGGCCCGACGTTGTTGTACTGCAACTCAGTCAGGTCGCCGTACTTCTGGCGGAGGTCAGCGTAGAAGGCGAGCTTGGTGTCGTTATCCATCGGCGCCGTGCGAATGAGCACGGTGTTCGTCCCCGACGTCTGGACAACGGGATCCTTGAAGCCGCGGGCGGCAAGAAGCCCAGCCACGTCGGCCGGCTGAATGGTGGTGGTCGGGTTCTTGAACTGCACCTCGATCAGCGAGCCGCCGGTGAAGTCGAGACCCAGCGGGAGGCCCCACAGCGCGAGGGCGATCAGGCCGACGACGATGATCGCGCCGGAGATGCCGAAGAACCAGTACCGCTTGCCAATAAGGTCAATCATGCGCCCCCCTTAGAAGCCGAACAGCCGCTGGAGGCGGGCAGTCGCCTCAGGCGTGTTTTCATCGATATCCCAGAACCGCCGCGTCAGACGCAAGAAGGTGCGGGTCACAACAATGGCGGTGAACATACTGACCAGGACGCCGATCGCCAGCGTGAGAGCGAAGCCCTTGACGATACTGGCGCCAAACTGCGAGCCAAACCAGAACAGCACCGCGCACGTCAGGAGCGTCGAGATGTTGGAGTCGCGGATGGACGGCCAGGCGCGGCGGAAGCCATCCTCGATGGAACCGCGCAGGCGCTTGCCGTTGCGTAACTCCTCTCGCATACGCTCGAATATCAGCACGTTGGCGTCGACCGCCATGCCGATGGAGAGGATGAAGCCGGTGATGCCGGCCAGGGTCAGCGTGACCGGGATAAGCTTGAACAGGGCGAACACGATCGCGCCGTAGATGAGCAGCGCCAGGGTCGCCATGATACCGGGCAGGCGGTAGTAAATCATCATGAACAACGCGACGGCTAGCAGGCCGACGAAGCCCGCCAGCAGGCTGCGCTGCACCGAGTCCTGACCCAGCGACGGCCCAATCACGCGGGTGTCAACCACTTCCAGCGGCACCTTGAGCGCGCCGTACTTGAGCTGGAGTACCAGGCTGTTGGCAGTCTCCTGGGTGAAGTTTCCCGTAATCTGCCCGCTGTCGCTGATCGCGCTGTTGACGCGGGGCGACGAGATCACCTGGCCGTCAAGCACGATCGCGAGGTACTTGCCGACGTTCTTGCTGGTGTAGTCCAGGAAGCGTTTTGACCCATCCGAGGTCAGGGCAAAGTTGACGACAGGCTCGCCCGTCGTCTGGTTCGAGCCAAGCTCGGCCGACGCCAGATGCTCGCCGGTAACAACCGTCGCGAACTTCGTCCCCGCTGTCGTTGTGTCGCTGACAGCGCCGGTGTTGGTCACCGCGCCCGTCGCGCCAACGGCGCTCGTGCCGCTGAGGGCAGATGTCGCGGCCACTTTCAGCTTGTCAGCGGCAATGGGCCAAAGGTCGGGGTAGCTCGTCTGAACCTTCGTACCCGGCTGAAGATAGGTATCGCCGGCATCGATGAACTCAAGACGGCCCGTCTGGCCGAAGGTCTTGATGGCCTGGTCTGGGTCGCTGAGACCCGGCAGCTCGACGATGATTTTGTCGTCGCCCTGAATCTGCACGATCGGTTCCGACACGCCGAGGCCGTTGACGCGGTTTTCGATGATGAAGCGGGTCGCGTCAAGATCGGCAGGCGCGGGCGGCACCTGGTTACCGTTCGCATCGATAGTTTTGGCCTGCAACAGCACCTGAAGGCCGCCCTGCAGGTCGAGGCCCTCGTGTACGCGAATGTCCTTATTGAAGTTCAACGGCCCGAGGGAGAAGTTGACGCCGGGATTCGACGGCCATACCACCCACAGGGCGATGAGCGCAAGGACAACAATCGCGATCAATGTGTACCTAAAGCGATTATCCATAAAGCGTGGTCCCGCCTCCTCGAAATGGAGATCGACAGTTACAAGACAATGCCGCCCCTAGTCTCCAACGGGTCTAGGCGCTCCCGGGAGTGCGGCGGCGGCGATGGCAGGTTTGTGTACCTACCCTGACCGAAGGACGCCAAATTATAGGTCTATCGTTAGGACGGGTCAAATACCTGGAAGTTACGCTGGGGTCGGCCGACCGGCCAAAATTCGCGCCCCGATATCGGGCGCTGCCTGGAGCAACCATCCGCCATCCCCGGTACGTGTCCCGAGGATGACCCAGGCTAAGTCGGCGGCCGGGTCGGCCCAGGCCAGAGCGCCGGAAGCGCCAGAGTGGCCGAAGCTGAGGGGGCTTGCCTCAAGCGGCGCCCAATATGGAGTCTTCGCGCCGCGCGCTTCCGGTCCCAGCGCCCACGGGCATGGGCTCCAGCGCAGCGGCCCGCCAAATCCGCCGCTCAGCCCGCCGGTCGCATCGCGAGCCGCCGCATCAGCGAGAGACGGTGAGAGGAAGCCGGCCGGACGGCCGCGATACGCCTGCACGAGCCGCAGCGCGCCCTCGGCATTCGTCACGAGGCCTGCCCACGGGAACGCGAGCGAGCGCCAGAAAGCCGAGTTGAACGGCTCGAACTCCGTGTCCCGATGGCGGCTGCGCACGCCGCGCAGGCGCGCCGGAGGGCGGGGCGGCTCAATGCCCAGGTACCCCTCAACGCCCAGCGGGCTAAGAACGAGCACTTCCAACGCAGACGGAAAGGGTTGCCCGGTGACGCGTTCCACGAGCACGGCCAACAGCCCGTAGCCACCGTTGCTGTATTGCACGACGCGGTCCGGCGGCCCCGCCAGGGGCACGGCGAGGCAAGCCTGCGCGAGAGTCGGCCAGTCCAGGCCCGGGGCATAGGGCGCGGCATCGGCTGGGAGGTCCAGCGGCAAACCGGCGATATGGCACAGCAGCTTGCGGGGGGTGACGCCCGGTTGGGCAGCAGCGGCGTCGGGCAGGTGGATGGAGAGAGGGTCGTCCAGGGCAATCGCGCCGCTGTCGGCCAGGCGCAGCACGGCGAGTGCAGTCGCGAGCTTTGTGACAGAGGCCACCGGGAACAGGCTATCGCGGAAGAGCGGCCGCCCCTCCGCGTCCATGCCCACGACCAGGACCTCGGCCGGCTCATCGCCGCGCGCCGCCGCGACAACCATGCCGGGCATCTCAAACGCGCCCAGCGCTCCCTGCACGGTTTTGAGGACTTCGACACCTAGCAGACTCATGATGGATCAGGCGTGAGGCGACGCAGCGGCCGGGACCCGCTCATCCGCCAGCCAGACGGCAAGATTCTCGACCAGGAGCCGCACGCCACGTTTGATTTCTGGCAAGTCGATATCGAGGTCCGCTTCGGGGTCGCTGAAGCTGCGCGGGAGATGAACGAATCCTGCCGGAACGCCTGCCGTAGATTGCGCGTGAAGGGCGTGGTACATGATCTGGTTACACAGATAGGTCCCCGCCGACATCGACATTTCCACAGGCACTTCATCCGCGAGAGTATCGTGGAGCCGCCGCACCGGGAGGGTCGCGAAGTAGGCGGCCGGCGCACCGGGAACAATGACCTCATCGACGGGGCGGTAGCCAGAATTGTCCGGAATCCGGAAGTCCAGGAGGTTGACCGCCACACGCTCGATGCTGATTTTGGTCCGCCGCGCAGCTTCGCCCAGACACACGACGGCGTCCGGCCGGAGGTCGGCGACGGCCGCGTCGAGCATCCCGGGCGCGCGTCGCGTGTCGACGGGAAGAATTCGGGCGACAACGTTCGCGCCCGCCAGCGTCATGCCATCCAGGGCGAGCGCCGTCTCCGCCGATGGATTGCGGCTTCGCCCGTCGAACGGCTCAAAACCGGTGACAAGGATTCGCATGTCCCTCCTCTACGGCCTCAAGAGCACAAAGTAGCCGATCACAATCCAGATCACCGTCGCGACGCCGAGGATGATGGTAAAGATCGGCTTCTGGGTCTTGTGGCGAAAGCCGAACATCCCCGCCCAGCCGCCGATGAATCCGCCGGCCAATGAGAGGACGTGCAAAATCATCTCCGGAACACGCCAGGCGCCGCGCCCCGCCTGCATCTTGTCGTAACCGTAGGCAGCGAAAGTGGCAACACCCGCCGATATGAGCCACACCCAGTAGAGGTTCCATCTCAGGAACAGATAGATGAGCAGCGCCAGGATAATCGCTAGTCCGAAGAAGATGACACCATAGTACAGAGAAGGATTCCGCTTGGCGTCCATGTTGGCCTCCTGTGTCTCTGTCAGTCGATCCCGATAGCTTCACTGACGATTCTGGCGAGCCAGGTGGCGCGCCAGATCGAGGGCTTCATCGCGCGTGGTGACCTCGCCGGCCGCCGCCGCCTCGCGCACTTTGTCCAACAAATCGCCGATCTGTGGCCCCGGCGGCAGGTCCAGGGCCAGCATCAAATCCCGACCCGTTACTAGAGGAGGTGGCGCCACGACCGGCGGCGTCTCCTCGGCATATAGCATCTGCAGCGCACTGGCGGCGAAATCCAGTACGGCCTCATCCCCACGCGGCGCAGCCGGCGTCTCCGCATCTGGCCCTTTGGCCCGGTTGTCGGCGACCGCGAGCAGCAACACGTCCGGCGCGGCGTCGCCCAGGTCGCGAAAGAAGCGGTACAGCGAGCGGTGGCTGGGCGTCTCCTGCTGGGATAGGAACAGGGGCCGCAGATGCTGGCGAACAACGCGCTGGAGCCATGCCGACTCGCGGCTGCTCAGGCGCAGCCGACGCGCCACCTTGCCGATCATCTCTTCGCCCACCTCTTCGTGCCCATAGAAGTGGACCTGGCCGTTTTTCTCGCTGCGCGTTACGGGCTTGCCGATGTCGTGCAGCAGCGCCACGAGCTTGAGCAGCGACCAGCGCGGCCGGCCCACGACTGGTTCCTCCAGCAAATGCGCCCGCAGCGCCTCGCGGTACGGCTCAACCGCCGCCGCGACCTTCGGCTCGCCAGCAGCGCCGCCGAGATCGAGCGCGCCGAGGATGGCCTCCATCTGCGTCAGCGCGGCCAGCGAGTGGCCGTACACGTCGAGCGTGTGGGGCGGACGCTGCGTAACGCCCTTCAGAGCCTCGACCTCTGGCAGCACGAAGGGCAGCAGACCCAGGTCATCCAGGCAGCGCATAATGCTGGCGGCGCCTGGCAGCATCAAGCAGCGCCACAGCTCGTCGCGAATACGCTCCGGCGACACGCGGGGCAGAAGTGGAACGTCGCGTCGGAGCCACGCCTCGGTGTGCGGCTCGATACGGCTGTCGAGCTGAGCAGCGAGCCGGGGCGCTCGGAGCAGGCGAGCCGGGTCGTGGCGAAACGAGGACTCGCTTGTGGCGCGGATGAGCCGCGCGGCCAGATCGCTCCGACCATCTGTCGGGTCCAGGATGGTGGGCACAGTTTCGGGCCACTCATCCAGGGGGACGGCCATCGCGTTGACGGTAAAGTCGCGCAGCGACAGGTCTGCCTCCAGACTGTCGCCGCGCCACTGCGCCACGTCAATCTGGTCCTCGCCCAGGAAAACGCGCGCCGTGGGCTGCTCGTCATCCAGCGTCAGGTACGCGCCGCCCAGCGCGTCGGCCAGCCGACGGCCGAGGGATAGGGCGCTCTCCTGCACAGCCACGTCATAGTCGTGGATCGGACGGCCGAGCAGACGATCCCGCACGGCGCCGCCGACCATGTAGGCCGGGGCGCTCCGCTCCGCGAAGAAACGCCCCAACTCCTCCTCGAGCCGCTTCATCCCGCCTTACTTCTTCTCGGCCACAACCTGCGCCACAAGCTCCGCCACCTCGTCAGGATGGCGCGCGACGCGAATGCCCGCCTTCTGGAAGGCGCGGATCTTGTCTTCGGCGCGGCCCTCGCCGCCAGAGATGATAGCGCCCGCGTGGCCCATACGGCGACCCGGCGGAGCCGTCTGGCCGGCGATGAACCCGACGACGGGCTGCTTGACATTCTCGGCGATGTACTCCGCGGCGCGCTCCTCGTCGGAGCCGCCAATCTCACCAATAATGACGATGTACTTGGTCTCAGGGTCGTTCTTAAAGCGCGCCAGGGCGTCGATGAAGTTCGTCCCCTTGACCGGGTCGCCGCCGATTCCGACGGCCGTCGTCTGCCCGATACCTCGCGCCGTGAGCGCCGCGATGACCTCATAGGTCAAGGTGCCCGAGCGCGACACCAGCCCGACCGGCCCCGGCATGGTGACGTGGTTGGGAATGATGCCAACCTTCGCCTGGCCCGGCGAGATGAGACCCGGACAGTTCGGCCCAATGAGGCGGATGCCCTTGCGCTCGAAGTAAGGCGTAATCTCCAGCATGTCCAGCGTCGGCACGTTCTCGGTGATGCACACCACCAGGGCAATGCCGCCATCGGCCGCTTCCACCATCGCCTCCGGTGCGAAGCGCGCCGGCACAAAGATGCAGGATGTGTTAGCCTCCGTCGCCTTGACCGCCTCGGCCACAGTATTGAAGACGGGTACCCGGTCGAGAATGACCTGACCGCCCTTGCCCGGCGTCACCGCGCCGACCACCTTGGTGCCGTAGTCAAGCATCGCCTTGGTATGGAAAAGCCCCTCGCGTCCGGTACCGCCCTGCACGATGACGCGGGTGTCCTTGTTGATGAAGATGCTCATGCTTTATCTCCTCAGCGCGTCTGCCACCGGCCTGGGCAGCCGAGCGCGCGGATGATGGCCTGCGCTGTTACGCGCCCGCGAAGCGGGTGACGACATCGTAGATAACCTGGGTGCTGAAAAGGAGGTTGTTTACCGAGACGCGCTCGTTGTGGCTGTGGATGAGCGCGAAGAAATCCACGTTCGCCTCGCTTCTCAGTGGGCTGAACCCGTAGACCTTCGTTCCGAGCCGTGTGACATGCCGGGCGTCAGTCGCGCCCGGCACGAGCAGCGGCAGCGGCCGCGCCTCCGGCCAGTGCTCGCGCATCACCTCGACGATGGTGTCGTAGAGAGGCGACTCCAGACCCGCTTCCAGCGCTGGTGAATCGCCGTGAAGCTCCAGCTCGATGTCATCGCCGACGACAGCCCGCGCCTCGGCAAGCAGGTCAGCGCCGCGAGAGCCAGGGATCGTGCGTCCGTCGACCTGCACTTCAGCGACTGAGGGAATGACATTGATCTTGGTGCCCGCGCTGAGTATCGTAGGCGACGCGGTATTACGTAGCATGGCGCTAAACATGAGCCGCAGATCTTCCGGTAGAGGCAGCTGCGCCAGAGTCGTGGCGCTCGTCGCCGGATCCAGCAGAGCGGGCTTCACCGGCTCCAGAGCGGGCATGACCTCCGCGATAGAGTCGAGCATCGCCGCGAACGTCGCCGTGGGGTGCAGCGGGAGCTGAGTACGGCCGAGCGCCGCAACCGCCTCGCACAGGCGCGTCACAGCATTGTCCGGCCGCGGCACCGAGGCATGCCCCGGCCGCCCGTAGGCGCGCATGCTGAAGCGCGCCGTGCCCTTCTCCGCTGTCTGCACGGTGTAGAAAGATGTGCCGCCGATGGGCATCTCCATGCCGCCGCCCTCGTTTATGGCGTACTCGGCGCGGATCAGGTCCGGGTGATTGTCCACCACCCACCCGGCGCCCATCTTGCCCCCGACCTCTTCGTCCGCGTTCGCCATGAAGATGACATCGCGCCGCAGCGGAACGCCTGCGCGGGCCAGCAGGAGCATGACCATCAGATGCGAAGCCACGGTATTCTTCATATCCAGGGCGCCGCGCCCCCAGATATACCCGTCGGCCAGGTCGCCGCTGAACGGCGGGCGCTCCCACTTGGCCGGCTCGGCCGGCACGACGTCGACGTGGCCCATCAACAGGAGCGGCGCTTCCTCGCCGGTCCCCTTCAGCCGGCCGACGACGTTGCCTCGTCCCGGCGCCGACTCGAGTACCGTCGGTTCGATGCCCACCTGCTGTAGTCGATCGGCAATATAGTCGGCGGCGATGATCTCGTTGCCCGGCGGGTTCGTCGTGTCCAGGCGCAGGAGATCCTGCAAAAGGCTCGTGACCTCCTGCCGCGTCTCATCCCAATTCGGCGCTGTCATGCCCCCTCCGCGCGGCCGGTCTCGGCGGCCTTCACGGCCTTCTGCGCCGCTTCCGATAGGCTCGCGGCCCAGGCGACATTCGACCCGGCGAGCATCTCGCGGCCGACATCCTCATTCGTCCCGACCAGGCGCACGACGAAGGGAACCTTCGTCCCCGTCTCCTGGAAGGTCTGGAGAATGCCCTTCGCCACCTCGTCCACGCGGGTGATGCCGCCAAAGATATTGACCAGCACCGCCTTCACTTTCGGGTCGGAGAGAATGATGCTCAGCGCCGCGAAGACCTTGTCTGCTCGCGCGCCGCCGCCAATGTCGAGGAAGTTCGCCGGCTCGCCGCCGTAGAGCTTGACGGTGTCCATCGTCGCCATCGCCAGGCCCGCGCCGTTCACGAGACAGCCGATATTGCCGTCGAGAGCGACGTAGCTGAGCCCCGCGACGCGCGCTTTCTGTTCCTCCGGCGTCTCCTCGGCCTCGTCCCGCAGCTCGGCCAGATCGGGATGGCGGAAGAGGGCGCTATCGTCAATGTTCATCTTGGCGTCGATGGCGAGCAGGTGGCCTTCAGGCGTGACCACGAGCGGGTTGACCTCGGCCAGCGATGCATCCGACGACCAGAAGGACTTGTAGAGGCCACGGGCGATCTTGGTAAACTCCGCAATCTGATCGCCTTCGAGGCCGAGCGCCATCGCCACGTCGCGAGCCTGGAAATCGCGCAGGCCCAGGATAGGATCAATGGCGACACGGATGATTTTCTCCGGCGCATCGCGGGCCACCTCTTCGATGTCCACGCCGCCCGCCGCCGAGGCCATCATGACCACGGCCTTCTTAGCGCGGTCGATGACCATGCCCAGGTAGATTTCCCGAGCAATATCCACAGCAGGGGCGACCAGCACCTTCTTGACCGTAATGCCCTTGATGTTCATGCCGAGAATCGCGGCTGCCTTCTCGCGCGCTTCCTGAGGCGTCTTTGCGAGCTTGACGCCGCCGGCCTTCCCGCGCCCGCCAACGAGCACCTGGGCCTTGACGACGACCGGCTTGCCCAGGTGTTCGGCCGCCGCCTGCGCCTCGTCCGCCGTCGTCGCCACCTCGCCCATCGGCACCGGCAGCCCATTCTTCACGAAGATTTCTTTCGCCTGATATTCATGGATGTTCAACGCCGCCTCCTCACTGTTGTATACGAAAGCACCCTGCGGTTCGACGCTTCGTCAAGCATCACGCACGAAAACAGCCCTCCCAAGCACGAAACCGGGACGGCTCGCCAGCCGTGATTATATCATGACTCGAATCAAGTGGCTAGACAAAATCACGTAAAGTGGGCGGGTTCACGCGCATGGTGCTGGCGGCGGACGATGTTCAGGCGACGTATGAGACTCTGAGCGCGCGGGGAGTGCATTTCACGGAAGCGCCGATTGTCACGGACTACGGCATGACGCAGGCGCTCTTCGAGGACCAGGACGGCAACGGCTACGTGCTGGTGGGGCCGATCCGCGAGGGTTAGGCTAGGTTCTTCTATCCGGGACGGGAGACTCGGGCGCTGCGTGCAGCCACTCATCCCGCAAGCGGGCGATCGCCAGCTCTTTGTGCTTGGCCTCGACCTCGATCCACGGCGCAGCGCGATAGGCGTCCGGCATGACGGCGATGAGGTCGCTATGGGCGGGGTCCGCCGGCGCGCCGCGGCCGTTGGAGATGTGGACGAGTTGCCACTCGGGTGGCTGCCAGGTTTCTCGCGCCAGCGCCAGCATCTCGGCGATGCTTGGGTCGTCGTAGCCGACGAGGCCCTCGTGGACGATGTGGTGGTGAGCATCGAACACCATCGGCACACCTGCCGCGCGGCATACATCGAGAATCTCTGAAGCCCCGTACGCCCGCTCGTCGTTTTCGAGGGCCAGCCGCGAGTGCACCCCGTCCGGCAGCTCCCGGATAGTCTCGACCAGCCGGGCCTCCCGGCCGCCCTTGCCGCCGTGAATCTCCAGCGCCGCCCAGGTCGAGCGCGGCTGGCGCAGCAGGTCGAGGATGTGCGCGTGCATGTCGAGTATTTTGATGCTGTTGGCGACGACGTCGGGTGAGTCGGAGTTAAGGACGACGAACTGGTCCGGATGCACAACGACACGGATGCCCTGGGAGGTGGCGCGCTCGCCCGTCTCGGCCAGGGCGACTTGGAACTCGGGGAGAATGGCCTGTCCGACGGGGTCATCGGCGAACGGGAGCAGGCGGCTCGTCAGGCGGTAGAGCCGAATGTTCCACTCGTCGCAAAAGTCGAGCGCCACGTTGAACCGCGCGATATTATCGCGATACAGATCACGCAGCATCGCCTGTTGCTGGTGCAGGTCGAATTGCAGAAGCCGCGTCCGGGTGATTGTGCGATAGCGCACGCGGTCGGACGCGGTGATACAAACTAGGCCCAGGTTGGGTAAGACCGGGGTAATACTGGCCGCTTTCCCGAATGCCATTCTCTGTTACTCCTCCATCTCTTGCCTGACGGTCTTCCATCCTGAGTTTCCTAACCAGGGTTTCTTACCAACTCCCGTGCCATCGGCAGCGACAGGCGAAATGAAAAGAGCGCGAGGGGGATGTCCTCGCGCTCCTCGGGTTACTGGATCAGGTTACTGAAGCGAAGGCCACTGGACGATGCGGTTGTTGTTCGCGTCGGCGATGAAGATCTTGCCGTCCTTGCCAACGGCGATGCCGGTCGGCAGGTCTACGCCCTTGTTATCCTTGCCGGGCAGGCCCATCACGGCCACGGGCGTTCCCTTGTCGTCAAGGACGATGACGCGGAAGCCTTCGGGGTCGGTCAGGTAGACGCGATTCTTCGAGTCCACCGCCAGATACGGCTTGTTGTTCACCGACTGCCCATCCCATGCCTCGACCGGCCACTGCGCCACGGGCTTCATGTCCTTGTCAAACTTCTGGACGCGGCGGTTCCACGTGTCGGCCACGTAGATGCTGCCGTCGACGGGGCTGATCGCGATGCCCACCGGCTCCTGGAACTGGCCGGGGTCGAATCCGCCGCCGCCGTACTGCGCCAGGGGCTTGCCGTCCGGGTCGAACTTCGAGACGCGCTTGTTGCCCGTGTCTGTGACGTACAGGTTGCCATCCTTGTCAAGGGCGATGGCGCGCGGGCCGTAGAAGGCGAGCGGCTTGTCCGTCGCGTTCGCGGCTTGATCGAAGACACCCCACAGCGATACGAAGTCGCCATCCGTCGTAAACTTCTGAATACGATGGTTCCACGTGTCGGCCACGTAGACGAAGCCGCGCTGCGGATCCACTGCGATGCCCCACGGCCCGTCCTTGAACTGGCCCGGTTGGCTGCCGGGGCCGCCAAAGGTCTTGATGGGCTGGCCGCCGTTCGGGCCGTACTTCACGATGCGGTTGTTGTTCGTGTCGACGACGTAGATATTGCCCTTGTCGTCGGTCGCCACGCCGCGCGGACTCGCGAGCTGCCCCGCGCCGCCGAATGTCGCCTGCGCCGTGACATCCTTCTGCACCTTGTCCAGCGCGCTGACCGTGGTCGTCGTTCCCGCGGCGGCCAACGCCGGATCGGCGGCCTGGTAGGGCCAGAGCTTGTTGACGACATCCTTCTTGACGTAGAGGATGAACTTGTTGTGGTGGTACCAGTCGCTTAGCGGCTTGGGGTACTTGCGCCACATCAGAATGTCGAACCACTTCTGGCGCTCGGCCGGGTTCTGCAGAAGCGCCAGGATACTGGCCGGCGTCTGGTTCTTGTAGTCCTCCATCGGCCACCAGATCATGTTGTACTCGCGGCGCACGTAGTCGTTGCGCAGGTAGGGCTTGAACTTGGCATCGTTGCCCTCACCCACGAGCACGACGGGCGCGTCGATGGGACCTGGCGGCGTCTCGCCGACATACTGCTTGTTCGGGTAGTCCTTCAGATACCACTCGAAGGGCCACGGGACAAGGTTGTCGTAGACAATCTTCATTTCTTTCGGGCCGCCGAGCTGCGCGGAGAGGTCGTCCAGCTCGTTCGCCACCATCTTGACGTCCGGGGTGGCGTGAGCGTAGACGATGAACTCCGTCGCCAGCTCATCGTTGACGTAGTTGGCGGTCCAGCTCGTGCGGATTGTCAGCAGCACGCCAAGGCCAAACAGCGTCGCGAAGACGACGCGCCCGATGCCCGACCGGCCCAGCCGCCGCCCGACACTGTATAGACCCCAGACGAGCGCGGCCAGCACGACGAGACCACCGATCCACAGCGTCGTCTGCTGGACGGCTGTGATATCCTGCCCCTGGAATGGGCGCAGGAAGAGCCAGATCATGAGAATGATGATCGTTGGGACGAGCAGCACCGCGAACAGCAGCCCGCGGTTGGCGCCGATAGCACGCCAGTCAGTATCCTCGAAGATATCGCCGACGAAGCGCCCGGTCAGGACGATCAGCGGCACGGCGATGTAGTAGAGCAGCCAGGGCATGCGCTCGCCGGCCACGCTGAAGGCGATGAAGGAGGCGATAGACCACCAGATCGCGAACGGAACGAAGAGCGTCCGCGACAAGGTCGACCCACCCCGCGCCGTCATCTTGGCGACGCGGAACGGGTAGTAGATCAGCGCCGCTATGCCGAACCACAGCGGCAGGTATTCATATATCGGCGCGAGGAAAGCGTAGTAGTACCAGGGCTGGCTGCCGCGCTCGACGCCCTGCTGGTCGAGCCAGTAGCCGAGCGAGCCGATATAGCCGGTGAACACGCCCTGACGGTTGGTGAAGAACGTCGTGTAGAGCAGCAGCGATATGCTGAAGAAGATCGCCGCCGCGACGAGCCAGCGCCGCCAATCCCACCAGATGCCGATAGCGGCCGCGACAGCCAGCAGCACCAGGAACACGGCCATCGAGAAGTAAACATTCGGGGCTGTGTAATCCTGCGGATTGCGGCCGGCGGCGCGAATGATGAACGCCGCGCCAAACGGGATCGGCAGCGTGCCCAGGATGACGATGAGCGCCGTGAGTGGGTCATGCCGTAGCCGCTCCAGGAAGGAGGGCCGGGGAGCGCTCTGCCCCTTGGCTGCGGCGGCCTTCGCCTCCCGCCGATCCGTAAGCTGCAGGGTCAGCGCGCCGACCAGAAAGACGCCCATGAGGAAGATCTGGATGAAACCCGACTCCATCGCCGTGATCATGAACACCATGGCCGTGGCGATAACGTACAGCCAGGCTGAGCGCTGGGTGTCCATCCAGCGGAAGATGGCGACGATAATGAGCAAAGCGAAGAAGCCGACGAAGACTTCATCGCGAATATAGCGCTGGTAGTAGAGGATAATAGGCGAGATGAGCAGCAAGCCAGACGTCACAAGGGCGCCGACACGGCCCAGGTACGGGCGCAGCATGATCGGGATCAGGATGACCGTGGCGATGCCGAACACCGCCGCGGGCAAACGAACGACAAAATCGTTGACCCCGAACAGGAAATACGCCAGGGCATCCAGGTGGAAGCGGAAAGGCCCGTGCATCATCGGGTTGTGCTCGTAGCCCTTCCCGGCGTACAGGTTCCACGAGTAGAGCGCGTGCAAGCTCTCGTCGTGGCTCATCGCGCGCTGGCCTAGCTCCCAGAAGCGCGTAATGACGGCCAGCACAAAGAAGACGGCGTAGGTAACGGTTTCCCAGTTCAATCGCACCAGGCTCTGCACAGGCGTGTCCAGGCTGGCGGTGTGCTCACCGCCTGCCCCGCGCTTGGGCCGAGGGACTGTTGTTTCCATAGTTGGTTCAGCCTCCATCCAGACTCAGTAGAAAACGTCTCATCATTGCGGCGGCGCAGAAACTTTCGAGAACCAAATCATCCAATCAACCTGAGGCGGCGCGCCACCTGCATCGCGGTAGAAGAACCAGCGCAGCCACTCACGCGGCCCCATGCCACTCGGCGTCCAATTCGTCTCGAACCGGGCACGCTGCCCCACATAGCCCTGGGGCGGCTGAACCTGCGGCGTGGTCGGCGCGGCAGCAAGGATCTGCGATACCCCCGACGTAGCCGCGTTATTGCGCGCGTCAACGTTCGGGAAATAGCGCAGGTACCACAGTAGCGTCGGCGTCAGAGAGGCATCCACCGCGACCGGCTGCGTCTGGGCCGCCCCGAAGCGATCAAGCGCGACACCCTGCAGGTCGTCGACCACACGCACAACGTCGGGTGACGTCTGCGACCCGGTCAGGAACTCTTGCGGGATAAGGGACATGGAGTATGCCACGCTAACCGTAGACCGAACCAGCGCCAGGCCTAACAGGAGCACGATGAGCAGACCGGCGGCGCGCAGCGCCACGGCGCGCCCAAACAAGCTCCAGCCACCGGCAAAGACGATAGCCAGGCCCAGCACGAAAATGCCCAGCAAGACCAGCGGCGTGAGCGTCGACGCAGTCGGCGGAGTCAGCGGCGCCAGGTACTCCGTCAGGCGGAACAAGGGGCCTACGACGAACGGCAGCGCAATGAGCACGAGCAGCCCTTCCCGCTCCCATGTGGCGCTCTCCGCTACGCCGCTGAAGAACTCGCCCAGCAGCATACCGGCCAGTAATGTCAGCGGAAGCAAGATCGCGATGACGCCGGATGGCGGGCGCACCGGACTGACCAGCGAGAGAATCAGCATGACCAGGAACCAGAGTCCCAGGTAGACGGCGAACAGGTTACGCCGGCGAAAGATGAGCCACACAAGGCCCACGATTCCCAAGATCAGGGTCAGGGTATCGTACGCGGCCATGTCGAGCAGATAATGCCACGCGGCCACGCTCTCACCACCAGCACGCCACCAGCCGGCGGCGGTGTCCAGCACGGCCTGCAACCCCGTCGGGTTGAAGAACACCGACGTAGATAGAACCAGGAACACGACAACGCCGACGACAATCGTCGTGATAAGCGTCGACCGGTCATCGCGCAGCGCGCGCGCTGCCGCCAGGATATCCTCGCGGGTCACGCTGTCTTCTGGATAGTAGACGACGGCCAGAGCAAACCCAATTGTAAGCAGCGCCCACACCCAGCTCGATCGCCCCGCCACCAGCGCGACGGCCAGGTAAGCGGCCGTCAGAATGTACCGGCGCGGGATGTGGCTCACGAGCACGCGCAGGCCCATGGTCAAGGTTGCGGCGATGGCGAACGCCGCGATGACGGCCGGATCCACCAGGCGCGAGAACAGCACGAAAGCGGGCGAGATGGCGAGCAGCGTGGCCGAAGCGATCGCGCCGGGCCGGTCGAGCCAGCGCCGCATCCAGTACGGTATCGCCACCAGTAGGGCGCCAGCCAGGGCAGGCAGCAAGCGGGCGAAGGTATCGCTCGCGCCGCCAAAGACAAAGGTGACGAAGTTGAACGTAAGCAGGAGCGGGTTGTAGATGCCGGATGGCAGACCGGCGCCGGTTGCCAGCGTATAGGCGGCAATCGCCTGCCCGGCCTCGTGGGCGTTCATCGGCGCCCCGCCCAGGTCGACAAGGCGAAGCACCAAAGCCACCAGAACCAGAACCCCGTAGATCCCCTTCTCCAACGTCACCACGGACCGCCCTGAGGTGGCAACGGCCTCGACGGTTTCAGCCCTCTCGGTCGACTCCCTCGCAACAGTGTCAGTCAACATCCAGAATCCTTCCAGGGAAGAACAGAGTCATTAACAATCCCTTACGCCCGATCTCGCTGTGTAGCATCATCGGCGGCGGTAGATGATGGTGTCGCCGCTCTTGAAAACCTGGTCCATGAAGCGGTCAAACTTGGTCAGTTGGGGACCACGCCCGCCAAATCGCTCGCGCTCGGCGCTGCCGACGATCACATAGTCCGCGTCAAACTGGTCGAGAATCTGCTGCGCCTGCTTCGGGTCTGTCGTCTGGTACAACTGCGTCACCAGCGGCTCGCGCCGGCCCGGTTCATCGTAGTTGCCGCGCCACTGGGATTCGTGGCCGCCCCAGCCCAGAACGGTGGGTAGCCCGGTGAACGCCGAGACCCGGCCCTCGTACACATAGGACTTGCCCTGGTCGCCCGGCGCTTCAACGATCGTCGGCTGGCCCTGGACGTTGGCATTCAGCCATTGAATAGCAGCGTAGTCGTCCGGCCTCTGCTGCGCGACCCACGCGGTGCCATCGAGCGTCGCCGGCACCTTAAAGCCGCTGGACCGGGTGTACGTGGCAAGGACAGGGTAGACCATGCCCATCACCACGACCACGGCCAGCGCGCCGGCAAAGACATATTGGGCGATGCGTAGCCCACCCGACGCGCGCGTGCGACCGAGCAGCCACCACGCAGCGTATGCCGAGGCGAGGGCGAGCAGAATCCACGCCTGGAAGTAGAACTTGAAGACCGAGTTCATGCGGCTGTTGAAGTTGTCACGAATGAAGGCGAACTCGGTCAGCAGCGTCAACGAGAACGCGACGGCAAACAGGAACAAAATGAACAAAGTGTGCAGCGTCGGGTTCTGAAGGCGCGCGACCGGCGCCTCAGCCCGGCGTTTCGCCGACGTGGGTGTGCCTTCCGCCTGCGGCTCAGCGTTGGTGTCCACCGAGCCCGCACTGCGGATGGTCAGCAGGAGGGCGGTAATCGCCGTCGCAACGAGCACAGCGATTACCGCCGCGGTCCACCACCCGCGCCAGAGCAGTACAGCCAACGGCGGGACAGTCACGACGGCCACGAAAAGGGCAGGCGTGAAGTCAAGCTCGCGGCGGCGCGACCAGAGCCGTCCCACCTGCGCGGCCAGGAACACCACGGCGATGAAAACGAACGGCCCAAACATGACGAGGTATTGGGCGAGTTGCGTCTTGACCAGGGTTTGCGGGGCAATGCCTCGCGCCTGGGATTGCAGCCCGATCCAGAAGGGCAGGTATAGAAGGATGCCCATCACACCGACGCCAAGCCCAACCAGCACCACGTCACGCGCCCAGCGCCAGCCGCGGCTGGCCTGAGTGAGCCACAACTGGATGGCGAAGGCGCCAACGAAGACCAGCGTATACGTCGGGAAGTCCCACGAGTTCAGGAAGCCAAGCCCGCCCAGGATGAGCGCCACGGGCAGCAGTCGCGCCCAGAAACGCCACTCGCGAGGCGAGAGAAGCCGCGCAACCTTCGGCGAGCGCAGAACGTTTACGGCCATCGCGACGGCCAGCAGGACGAATGGCAGCGCGAGAACGTGGGGATGGTTATCGCCGAGGAGGAAACTAAAGAACGGGAACTCGTCGATGACCTCGTTGACGCCGCCGCCTACCCGGTCGGTGATGACGCGCGACGCCCGCCACCACCAGATGAACCGGTCGGGCATCCAGCCGACGCCTGTCGCCGGGCCGTTGATGTCCTTGATATCGAGCCACGCCCAGAACTCGGGTGAGCCTACGCCGCTACTGTGCAGCACCTCGAGGAAGCCTTCGAGGTTGCTCAGCACGGCGACGAACAGCGCTCCCAACAGGCCGTAGCCCACAGAGCCTGTCGTCGGCTCGCCCTCGGCAGGCTTGCGCGTCGTGAGGTTGTAGACGACGCCAAACGCGCCGGTCAGAGTGAGGGCAAACAGCAGCGCCAAGGACAGGTTGAAGCCGATCGCCGCCGGAATGCCCGACAGCTTGATCAGCATCGCCAGGATGACGTAGCCAAGGTAGTAGTAGGAGATGATGTAGCCCGAGAGCCACGGGTCAGGCGGCGGGAACGTATCCGAACGCAAGATGGAGTTGATGAAGGCATACTCCATGAACTTCTCGCCGCCGGCCGTCATGATCTCGGGGCCGTAGGAGCGCACCATCGCGGCGACAATCATGCCGACGAGGAACAGCGCTTCCACCACGAGAATCGTCCCCCGCCGTTGGCGGAGGAAGTCACCCAGCGGTTCGCGCCGCCAGAGCCAGATGCTCACTCCTGCCATCACGAGCAGGAGCGCCACGATCGTCACCCAGTGATTGCGGAGAAAGCCGAACGACACGCTGAGCCACAGGAAGTAGCCCATCAGCAGCAGACCGAGCGGGCGCGCGAACGCGTAGCCGCGGTCCGGAAGGTTGCGGAACAGCCGTAAGGTGATGGGTAGCGCCGCGAGGCCGATGACCTGGACGGTCAGATACCACAGAACGAAGTAGGCCAGCGTCATGAATTGGACGCTCCTACCACGCGGTAGATCGTCACGTCGGGAGTGCTGTACACCTGCTGCAGCTGCCCTTGCTGGGCCATGGTCTGGAATTTGGCAATGCCGGCCGGCTGGTAGTACGCCTTCTCCGTCGGACCAATATATACATAGTTGACACCGTACCGGCGCATCAGGTCAAGGGCCTGGCGTGGGTCCGGTGTGTTAAACATCGCTTTTACGTCGTCGCCGCGCTGTTCCACGACGGGGGTCGTGAGCGCCGAGCGCTGCTGGCGCTGATGCCAGCTCCAGCCGACGACGGTCGGGAAGCCGGTGTAGATCGACACGCGCGAGCCCCAGCGGTACTCCGGCGTCTGGGCCTCCAGGATGACCGGCGTCCCCTGGATATTCTGCTCCATCCAGCGGATGGCGTCGTAATCTCCCTTGAGAGGGTACGTCGCCGGCGGCCGGCCGTCTGGGCCGTCGTTGTACACCGCTTTCTGCATGTAGGCCATGCCATCGAGAGTCGGGCCGACGGTCTTGTCGAAACGGTCGTTGATGCGGCCCCAACTGGCGAGGATCGGGTACAGCGCGACGCCGACGACGAGCAGGGCGAAGACCACCTGCCAGACACCGCGGCTCACCGAGCTGACGCGCTTGAGCGCATCCCAGACCCACGCCAGGGCTGCCGCAGCGGCCACACCGAACAGCACCCAGACCTGAAGGTAGAACTTGAAGACCGTGTTCATGCGGCTGATGTCGCCCTTGAGGACGATGAGATCAACCATGAGCGTCAGCGAGATGCCGGCCGCGGTGATGAGCAGAATGAACGCCGTCGACGGGCTTGTGTCACGCCGCAGCAGCATCAGCGCGCCGACGATCAGCAGGGGCAGGCCGATGACGAAGGCAGTGTAGTTGCCAAATGCTGCCAGCACCATCAGCACGGCCAGGATGATGGCAACGCCGTACGCGAGCTGCCGCGCGGACGGCTCGGTATCGTGCTTCACCCACCAGCCCCACGCCTGGAGTGCAATGAACGTCGCAATCACGAACAGGGACAGGCCATGGATCATCAGGTACGACCACCACACGGTGTGCGAGCCGGTCCACGGCTCAACGGCGCTGAACGCCGTCGCGAAGTTGTCGATGAACGGCAGCCACAGAATCGTGCTCAGCGCCACGAGAAGCGCGGAGCGCCACAACCCCTCGCCAAGCGTACGCAAGGTGAGGCCGTAGGACCGATAGGCATGCAGGAAGAAGGCGCCCACGCCAATCGCCAGGTAGGTTGGGTAGTCCCAGGTGTTCGCCGGCCGCAGCACGCCGATGACCAGGCCAAAGAATAGCCAGGTCACGAGCACCGTCGGCCACCCCAGGTTGCTCACGCGCAGCCGCCAATCGCCTCCCTCGCGCATGACGACGTTCAGACACATCGCCAGGGCGAGCAGCGTCAGGGGCAGCGTGAGCATGTGGGCATGCAGGTCGCCATACAGGAACGTGAAGAACGGGAACTCGGTAATCGGCACAGTCTCGCCCGACGGGAACGGGATGGCGCGGCTCGCGTTCCAGTACCACCACTCCTGGCGGAAGCCGAGCGATGCCTGTCCGCTAAGCACCTTCAGCATGCCATTGAGGGTGTTGGCGATCAGCGACAGGCCGGGAATGTTGCTCTCCATGCCCCCGCCGCTGGCCTGGCTGTAGCCGTCGACCAGCAACTTGACCTCACCGAGGTTGCCGACGACGACGACAAATGCCGCGCCTACTGCGCCGAAAATGACCGGCGCCCAGCCGGGACGGCGCTGGAGCGCGCTACGGCCCCAGCCGCCACGCGCCGTCAGGTTATAGACGACGCCGAACGCACCCAGGCCGGTGAGGGCGAAGAACAGCGGCACCATGAGGTTGTAGGCCGTCGACGGCACGATGCCGGTCATCAGCACCATAACCGCGCCGAGCACGAAGCCGTAGTAGTAGTAGTTTAGCTCGCCGCCCGCGAACCACGGATCATAGGACGGGAAGAACTGGGTGCGGATGACGGCGTTGAAGTAGGCGAAGTCCATCGGCTTCTCGCCGCCCATCGCCGGATGCCAGAGATCGGGGTTGCCCATGCGGATGAGCAAGAAGCCGAAGAACAGCACGAGGAACACGATCTCGCCCGCGATCAGGTGCGAGCGGCGCTCGCGCACGAACTCGCGCAGGCCGGGCCGCAGCCGCCAGACGAACAGCGCCGAGGCAATGAGCAGCACGACCAGCATCGCCGCCACGAGGCCGCGGCCAAAGGGAATGATGCGCTGAACGCTCGCGATCAGCCACGCCCCGTAGCTCACGACGAGCAGACCGGCGATCTTGCTGCTGAACCACCCACGGTCGCTGAGGCCGCGGAAAATAGCGAACCCAATGGGGAAGAAGATCAACCCCAGCAGCTCGATGGCAAGTAGCCAGACGATGACCGATACGATGCCCCACGACAGCGGTGAGTCGAGCGTGAAGTAAGACGACCACGTTCCGTTGAGCTGCTGGTTTATCCAGTCGGCTCTGGGGAGCATCAGGTCTGTCTTGGGAGCAGCCGGGGCAGCGGCGTCGCCTTGCGGCGTCGTGCCCGGTAGCGGCGCGAGCCGGTTGGCGATGATGGCGCCGATGAGCGGAATCTTCTGCCAACGAGCGTTGTTATAGACGTTGGTCGCTTCCTTGTCCCACAGACGCTGGATGTTACCCCAGTTAATGCCGTCTCCGAGCGTGCGCTTCACAGCGTCTTTGTTGAACGACGGCTGCTTCTCAAAAATCAGCACCTTGGGGTGGTCGTAGACGCGGAACTGCTCTTCGGACGTGTCGTCGTTGATGACCAGCGGCCCCATCGTTGGATAGCTCGTCCACTCACCGACAAGCTTGAACCCGAGCGCCTCAGGGTTGTTGAGCATGAGGTCGTAGTAGCGCGTCGTCATCGGCCAGCGCATCGGCAGCCGCGGGATTGACTCGGACAGGCGGCCGGACGTCATGAAAACGTAGTCGGCCTGGTCAAGCTTGGCGACCATCTTGTCGAGCTTCGCCGGCTCATCTTCGTCGTAGTTCGTCATCTCGACGCCCTCGTAGAAGCTGAAGCCGTCTTTGTTATCCACACGCAGCGGGATGCCGTCGTCCCAATGCTCGTTCGCCAGCGCCGAGTTGCGCGAGGCGATAGGCGCGCCCTGGAGTGCGCGGGTAATCAGATAGTAGTCCTTCCCCGCCTCGAGCGCTGCGCCCGTCGGCAGAGTCACATCGAGTGGGCCACCCTTCGTGCCATACTTCGACACGTCGCCGCTGGCCGTACCTTGCGCCACGACCTGCTGCCCGGCCGGGTCCCGCGCGACCGTGACCTGGAGCGTCGCCGGCGGCCCGCCCTTCGTCGGCGTGGAGAGGTAATTCATCCGCACACCGGCAAGCGTGCCGTCGGCCGGCGCCTTGAACGCCGTGATGTTCTGCTGCCCGTTGGATGCCCAGGTGAAGTGATTCGGTATGGGTACCTGCGCTAGCCGCTGACCATCGGCCGTGTTGACCTGCACTGTGGCCCCTGTCGGCATGTTCTCGTAGATCCAGCGCGACGCCGCCACGCGTGTCACAGGACGAGTGTAGATGTTCGTGAAGCCGAGGGCATACAGGAACGATCCGCCGATGACGACGATCGCCAACACCACCGCCAGACCCTGCCACAGCCGCCCACGCGACGATGTCTGCGCCCGCTTCGTCGCCCAATCCCAGACGACGAACACGAACCACGCCGCCATGAGCGCCATGATGGGGTACATCTGCAGGAAATAGCGAATCGACTTGACCCACTGCGTGCCGTGGAAAAAGAAGGTAATGCCGATCCAGAGAACGGGGATCAGGAGAGCGCGCACCTTCGGGTCGTCGAGCGCCCGGGCAATGCCGCGGCGTGCCGCGAGGAGCATCTGCCCCAGGCCGACGAACCAGCCCGCCCACGCCGCCAGCCCGAGCGGGACGCCCAGGCCGAACATCACCATGTTGTAGAAGGGGAACCAGAGAATCCAGCGGTCCGTCCACTGGTGGCCGAACGGCACGTCGACATCGCCCCGGTTCATCTTCTGGGCATTCGACATGTCCGCCGTCCACTGCGAGTTGAAGCTCCACCACGTCAGTGGGCTGGCGCCCGGCGACTGGAACGCGTACGGCATAATGAGCCGGAAGGTGGCGAGAGTCGCCAACAATACAATCGCAGCGCCGATCATCGGTAGGCTGTAGTCCGCCGTGGCAGAGGCTTTGCCGCCCTCGGCCACGCGGCGCGAGGCGCGGTAGGCGTCCCAGAACCGCATGCCGATGACAACCACCACAACACCCGTTAGGGTCAGCAGGTTGATGCGGCTGCCGACGGCCGCGCCCAGGCTGATGCCTACGCCCAGGTAATCCCACCAGCGGCCATCCTGGAGAGTACGGACACAGAAGTAGAACAAGAGAATGGCGAAGAAATTGGCGAACGTATCGGCAGTGTAGAAGTGTGACTGCTGGATATTGAGAACGCTGAAGGCTCCGAGCGCGGCGGCCAACAGGCCGACTCGAGTATCAAAGAGCCTGCGGCCAATCAAGAACAGCAGCACGAGCGCCGCAAGATCGAACAGGCCCGATAAGAAGCGGCCAAGTAGCGTCACCTCCCCATAGCCAACGAGGGTGTTCTTGACCCCGACGAGCGCCTGGAGCCACGACTGATTGTTCCCCCACTCAGCGATGTAGCGGACGATGAAGAGCGGGAGCGTACCGTAGACAAATGAGCCGAACCCCTTGTTATACGGGTTCAGCGGGGAATTGGCCGTATCGAAATACTCACCCAGGCTGCGCGCAGGCGTGACGGCCGACGTCACCATCGTCAGGAAGCGCTCATCCGGGTGAAGGTGTTGATCCTCGTCCCAGTTGCGCCCGACCATGCGGAAGTACACGCCCAAGACGAGAATGCCCACAAGAATGAGCACCGTCGCAAGGCGAGGAAGAATGCTCGATTTCGCCACCGAGCGCGGCGCTGGCTGCGCCGCCGTCTCGACGGCGGGCGCCGAGCTTTGCATGGCGTCGTCCACGAAACCTCCTACCGTCCCACTAACCTGTCAGTATCTTTATCACTAACGCACGCGGCAGCAGAATTGTTCATCAAATAGGGAAAACCCGCGCCATTGTCACCCGCAAAACGCAGAAATTCTACCCCAAAGCGGCACGTGCTCCAAATCCCTGGCGTTCTGCCACGGAGAGATGCCTATCCTTAGGGCCTACGGTAGTTCTAGTCCTCGTGCTACCCAGGGCGACCGTGAGGGATCGCCTCCCCAGACGGGCCAGCGCTTATCGTCACCGGCGAGCCGGCCTCGCCCGCGTGGAGGGTGGTCAGCGCGAGGGTGAGCGCTGCCAGGGCATCCTCAGGCGCTACCGGCGGACCGCCGCCGTCGCGCACGGCACGAACGAAGGCCTCCAACTCGGCCAGCAGCGGCTCGCGCCGTTCGATGCTCAGCCGCGTGGCATTGCCCTCGCTTACGCCCGTCAGGACGTTGAGGGTGTCCCATCCCCCCGACGTTAATCGGTTTTCGAAGAAGGTCAGCTCCTGCGTCAGATAGTTGACGTGGAACATGCCGCGCTCGCCCGTGATCGTCAGATCGCGCACCTTCGTCGGCGTGACCCAGTTGATGTCCAGCACCCCGATGCACCCGTTGTCGAAGCGCAGCATGGCGCTCAGCATATCTTCGTGGGCCGTGTGGACGCGCTGGGCGATCTCCGCCTGAACGCGGGTGACTTCACTGCCCAGGAGGAAGCGCATGATGTCCAGATCGTGTGTCGCCAGGTCAACGACGACACCCACGTCGCTGATGCGGGCAGGAAACGGTCCGACACGCCGCGCCGCTGCCATGAATATCCGGCCAAGTGCGCCGGCATCCAACCGCGCCTTCAGCGCGAGCACCGCCGGGTTGAAGCGCTCGATGTGGCCCACCGTTAGCAGCGCGCCCTGGCGCCGAGCCACATCGATCATGGCCCGCCCCTCCTCTATCGTGGCCGCGATCGGCTTCTCGACGAGAACGTGGACACCGCGCGCGAGACAGTCCATCACCACGGCGTGGTGCAGCGAGGTCGGCGCGGCGACGGACACGAGATCCGGCGAGGCGTCCTCTAGCAGATCGATGTAGCGGTCATAGTGCGGGACGCGGTAGCGGCGCGCGGCAGATCGGGCGGTCGCCGCGTTCGGATCGGCCACGCCGACTAGCTCGACGCTCTCGAGCTCCGAGTAGACGCGCACGTGATTGCGCCCCATCGCGCCTGCGCCGATAACGCCGGCTCTCAACGGTCGTGACATTCAAGCTCTACCTCTCTGCGCGGTCTAGGGTCTCAGGCGACGCCTTCAGTTGGCAACAGTCGGATTGCGCACTTCGTAGGCATAGAACAGCATCTCATTCGGGTGAACGCTCGGGAACTCTCGCCACGTACCGCCAGGATATTTCTGGCGGATAAGCTCAAGCTCGGCGCGGCGCGGGGCCGTAACTATGAAGACGGCGTGCTTGTTGTTTGGTAACGGCGGAACATCCCGCAGCGAACTCACCGTCGGCATATCGACCGCCGTCACATCCCCGGCGAGATAGGGCAGCGACGCGAAGTTGACGAAGACCCGCGGCGCTCCACCGAAATACGCGTTGTACTGCGGACCCAGGCCCCGTAGATAGAAACCCATATTGTGGAACAACTCCGCGCCATAGGTCACGAAGGTGTTCCCCGGAATGTACTCACGAAAATAGTAGTTAGCACTCGACAGCATGCTCACAATCAGAACCGCCGTGACCGCCGCCCAACTCGCCCAACGCGGAATCCTCTTGGCCTGCAGCAGGAGGCTCAATAGGAGCGTCAGCGCGAGGGCGATGAATAGGCACACGGCGGGCGCTAGAATCAGCAAGCGATGCCAGGCCTCGTCACTCGTCAGGCCGCCGCCCAGCAACATGGATACCCAGAACCAGGATAGCAACATGAAGCTACGGAACTCGAGCACGTGGGCAATGACGTAAATCATCCCGACGATGAAAAGGATGGCGGCCAACGCCCCGAGTAGCGGTGCTGTCGCTTCAAGGAAACCGCCTATGGCGGGGTCGACGATGAAGCCGCGCAAGGTCTGCCACATTCGCCCGCCGACTACGACGGCGGGCGAGGTATTCGCCCGCCTCGCCGCCTCGCCCAGCCAGCTTCCACTCGCGCCGACGGTATTCATGCGCGACATGAAGAGGTTCGGATTGTTCATGAAGTAGACAAGCTGCGGACCGGCGACGACGAATGCTCCTGCCGTGAAAACCGCTGCCCCCGGCAGAACGTCGGCGATCTGCCGCCAGCGCGCGACCAGCCATGCTCCGACGAAGAAGAAGGCGAGCAAAAAGACCAGTCGCGCGCCGACGTAAGCGTATATGCTGAAGCCCGTAGCGAAGCCGGCCCACATGTAGTCAGTCACCATGCCCGAGTGAATGGCGCGATACACCAGCCAGAAAGAAAGCACCGCGAAGAAGCCGTCCAGGACGTCGTGCCAACCTACGCGACTGAAGTGAATGTGGTAATGCCAGGTCAGGAGGTATGCCGCTGCAAAAGCGCCGACAACTGGCGCGTACATCCGCCGGCCGAGCGTGTAGAGCAGCGGAATCGTCGCGGTGGACAGAATCACGGACAGCATCCGCACCGCCGCGATGTCCCGTCCAAGCATCTGGATAAAGAATGCGATGGGGAGAAAGCACAGGATTGGCTGGTCAGACCAACCTGTGGAAAACATGTTGCCCACGCGCCCTTCGAGAATGGAAAGCGCGGTCAGGCCGATATCCCCTTCATCACCCTGAAACGGGAATGGAATCTCAGAAATGCGAACGACCCGAATGAGCAGCGCCGCCAGAGTCATGGCGGCAACGAGGGCGATCTCCCACCTCGCGGCGTATAAGCGACCGCGCAGATTGGGGGCCGGACGCCAGTGGAGCATGAAAGCCGCAACGAAGGTCGCCAGGCACACCAGCCAGAGGTAGAAGCCCCAGCGGTTCTGCTCTGGCTGGAGATCGGGCTGCATGCTGACCTTTATCGCCAGAAACAGGAGAATCGCCGTGACAAACAACAGGGCCACCGTCGGCCACGTCAGGAACGGCCGCCAGTTTGAACCCGTCTCACTGCCCTGGCCTGCGCTCCCACGCTTGAGAAACGCTGCGAGGCCAAGGCCGATACCGCCAACACTGGCAGAGCCAGCCGCGTTGTTGTCTACCGGTGAGGATTCGACCGGCTCTGCAACAAGCGCCGCCGCTGTAGCCACTTCGGGCAAACTGGCTTGCACCTCCGTCTGCACGGCGGCCGCCGATGGAACGGCATCCGGCAGCTGAATGGTCAGTCGAACCCTGCTGCCCTCCGATAGACCATCGATTTCGATCGGTCGCAGAGTGCCGTCCTCGTATTTAACCGCAATCACGATTTTGGTCATTCGATGGGCCCTCTGGCGAGAGCTGTTCAGGAATGGGTGCCTTGTGGTTGGGACGCTCTGACTAGACGGCTATTTCAAGTTCACCTCCCGTATGTGGATGTGGGTTGGCTCGCCCGCGTTCAGGTCTTTGACCTCAATCCGCACCTTCTTGACCTGGGGCGGCGGGTTGTCTAGCGCGAACTCGACGTGTGGGTCAGGCGGCAAGCCTCGGAACTGTTTGGTCGTCACGACCGGCTGCGCGTTGTCATCGGCGTATAGCGAGACCTTTAGCTCGAAATCCATTGAACCGAAGTCACCGGCAAATCGCGTGATAGGGCGCGCCGAGGGGTACACGAACTCGACGAGCAGCGGGTTCGCCTCGCGGCCGCGCGCCAGCGTAAACGCATCGCCGTCCACGAGGTCCTTGGTGCTGCCGGAGTCAAACACAGAGTGGTTGACCGTGACATTCTCACCGTTGATGGTCACCACGTCGGTGACGGGCTTCTTTCGAGCTTCTTTCTCAGCGGCAAATATGTCGTCAATATTCGGAACATACTTCAAATGTGTCAGGTAGAAGCCGTCTTTCCCATCGGGATACGGGATGACCTGGTCGATCTGAAGTGGCTCGAACTTCTTGCTGTCGATCGCCCGCTGACGCTCGTCGGGCGTCATCACGAAAACGGTATTGGGATCGAGCGGCTTCTTGTCCGTTATGAAGCCGTCCACGCTTGTGAGCTGCACCCGCGGCTCGGCGGGCATGAAGAAGCGCAGGAATACATCCGTGCCGTTCGCCCACGAGGGCGATAGAATGACGCGCGTGTTCGGGTGATCGCGCAAGTAGTCCGGCAACATGCCGAACACCTGCCCTGCGCCCCACTGCATGCCATACAGGCCGTAGTTATCGTACCAGGTAGGCCCGTTGACCAGGGCGTCGCGCAGCATCCAGAAGCTCAAGAGCGTGCCGACGATGAATACGCTGGCCGAGCCGATCGGGTAGGCCCTCGGCGCCTTCCATAGCCCCAGGAGCCAATCGATGCCGAGAGTCATGAACATGCTCGCGGGAACGATGAAAGCCAGTGTTCGGAGAATGCCGATATCCGCCAGGGATGCGCCAAACGGCGCCGCGAGCGTCGCGATGAGCAACGCGCGGTAAGCCGATTGCTTGAAGTAGCGGAACGAGAGAACAAGGCCTATGAACCAGAAGGGCAGCGTTATCCACAACAGATTGCCCAGGCCCTTCCAGTTGTGGCGGATAAGCTCCTCTTGCCCAGGCAGGAACCAGAAGGTGGGCGACAGCCCTCGCCCATAGCGACGCACGAACTCGAACGCCTTGGCCTGGGGAGTCAGGTCGTGGAACAGATATGAGTCGAGAGTCCGAAGCTGCGACATCATCGCTTCGGGGTGCTCCTCGCGCAACCGCAGGTAGGGCAGCGCCAGGATGACCAGCAGAACAGCGGCAGGCACGAGCAGCTTCGGATGTTTCACGTGGTAGCGGAAATCGGAGATGAGCAGCAAAACGCCGGTGACCGCCATCACCGATTGGCCGTTGGCGTACGCGTAGAAGGTCATACCGCCGAAGATCAGCGCCGGGTACAGGTACAGCGGGTTGCGGTAGCGGTACAGCAGGTAGAAAAAGAGGAACCAGGCGTAGAAGGACACCATGAGGATGACCTCGAACGCCGTCCGTGAGTGCAGGAACCAGGCGGGTATAGTCGCCAGCACAAATACCGACGCCCACCAGTACCGAATGCGGAAGACGAGCTTGAGCGTCAGCGCGACGGCTACGACGCCCGAGAGGCTGATCAAGGCAGAGAGGCCGCGTGTCACGAGAATCGACTTACCCAGCAGCCAGGCCACTATCCCCTGGAGATAGACAGACAGGCTGAGGTTCCAGTACGAGCCGTTCTGGAAATAGGGGGGGAACAGCCGTCCCTGTGCATCCCGGAACCCGCGCGCGATCATCTCCGTGCCGAGCACGGGATGGATGGCCTCGTCCGTGAAGAAGTAGATGGGGAACTTGTCTATCGACACGAAGCGGGTGATGGCGTAGACCAGGAGGGCTCCGCCGAACAGCAGCCAGGGAAGCCAGACCAACCAGCGCACCCTACCCTGAACGCGCGTGGCTGCTTCCGCAGACGAATCGACCGGCAGCTTATCGACAGCGACCTCGGTCGCTTCGGCTTCACCATCGGAACCTGCAGGCGATTGCGTGACGGCATCGGCCACAGCGAGGCCAATAGCGCTAGCAGCCACAGCCTCTTTCTCGTCACTTTCGGATGCCAATCGCTCGCCTGCTGCGACCGTCACTATCTGTGGCAGTGTTTCAGACGAGCCATCGTCGGAAACCATCTCGATGGTCAGCCGCAGTTCGCTGCCCTCCGGCAGCCCAGAGACCGCCACCGGCCGCAGCACACCGTCCTCATAGGTGAACTCAACAACGATATTGGCCATGCGAGGCCACCCCTCGATGATACAGCAATAAAGCTACTTCCTGCTCCGAGCCGTCAGCGTTTGGGCGTGGCGGCCGGCACGAAGAATATGAAGAAATCCTGGCTAGGCTCTTGCGCCGGATAGGTCGACAGCCGCCCCTCCGGATATAGCTGTTGCAGGGTCTGCGCGCCCTTTTGATCCTGGCGGTTGAGAAGGTAGAGCTTGGGCGCCGGATCGTTGACCTGCGTCGGCGCGGTCTGGGCCAGCTGGTCGGTCATGATGAAGTTGTTGCGAGGAATCGCGCCCGCGGTGAAATATGCGTTGCGCGTGTCCACCCAGTTGGGGTAGGCCACCATGTAGGCGTGGTCGAAGTCGCCAACCGAGTCGACGAAGCCCCGCAGCACCGTCGCCATCTCCGTTGAGTTACCCACCATGACTCGCGTCTGCTGATCGAACAGGACGAAGTACGAGCGGAAGTTCAGTGCTACCGCCGCCAGCATAAGCGAGCCAACCAGGACTGTTGCCAGCATGGTTCCCCAGCGCGGGAATGAGCCGCGCAGCTCGCGAATCACGATGATGAGCGGGATCGAGGCAATGATCATTGCGAACGGAATGATGCCGCCACCGCGCGAGACGCTCGGGACCTCGATCGGGTACGCCAGGGCCAGGATCGCGGGCAGCATCATGACACACAGACTCAGCAGCACCGCCGCCGCGGTAAACGAGCGTTCCTTGAAGACGCCGAGGCAGCGATTTCGGAAGCAGACCAGGCCGATAATCGCCAGCACGACGTAGACGATGCCCAGCACAAAGAGCGCCCCGGTGATCGGGTCGAGCTGCGGGTCCCACATGACGGTGTTCACCCAAACGACATCGCCGCGGTAGTTGAACTGAAGCATGGCGCTCCAGATGTTCGTCATCAGGTTCGCCAGCGGATTGAATGCCTGCCCGCTCTCCAGAGTCGTAGCGCGCGTGAGCGACCGGAACCAGAAAAACTCCGGATGATCTATACTGTATCTCAGAGTTGGCAGAAAGACAAGTATAGTCGCAACGGTCATGAACAGGACATTGACCCAGAAGGAGCGTGTGAGCGCCGGCACGTCCACCTGCGGCTCGTCCTCGGCAGGCGGTCTCCGGCGCAGGCGCGCGATCGCAAGGGAGAAGCCGGCGCGGAACCCGCCGGGGACAGAGGCCAGGTCCCACAGCAAACGCAGGATGACAAGTAACGCCACAAGCAGCGGCACCATGCGCATCGAAGTGTATGTCTGCAGGCCGAGGCCGAGCACGAGGCCCGCCAGCAGCCAGTCGTTGCGCCGGTTCAACCGCAGCCCGCGATAGACGAAGAAGATCGTCGGCGCCGTGAACAGTGCGGTGAAGGGGAAGCGCAAGCCGGCGCGGGAAATCGCTGTGTGCCACTTAGACATCGCCATGAGCAGCGCCGTGAGTAACCCCATGCCCGTCCCGCCGACCTCGCGCGCGAGCAGGAACACCAGGGGAATCGTCAGCAGCCCGGCCGTCGCCGTCCCAATCTTCAATGTCACGAAGGTGGTGGACAGGTTGAACAGGCTGATGAGGACCGACGTGTAGTAGAACTGGAACCACTCGCGGCCGGTGTTGCGGACGAAGAAGGTGGGCCGCTGACCGTTGAGCACGTCGTACACGTCCAGCAGCTTCTCGGCGTGGTCCGATGTCGGGTCGAGCGGAACCGAGGCCAGCTCGTAGTAGCGGAAGAACGCCGCCAGCACGATGATGCCAATGAGCGCGATGCCGACCCAGGTCAGGGGCGTTCGCCAGGCACGGATGCGCTCCCACACAACGGTTCCGCTCTCAGCGCCCCAGTCCCACGTCGCCACAACAAAGGTCACGATGCTCGCCAACCAGAGGCTGACATTCACAACGGTGAACGTGTCCGTGCCGAAGGTCACGAAGCCCAGGACGCCGGTGATGGCCGCCGCGACGAGGAGCCAGCGCCGCCAGCGCGCAACGACGATGCTCGTCACCGATGGGACGACCATCGCTCGTGGCTCGCCGGTAAAGACGCGCAGCGGGTTGCGGCGCAGGGCGACAACGAACAACACGATCGCGATCAAGTACAGCAGAGGGCCGTCCAGCGGCACGCCACGATCAGTGAGGTAGCGCTGGCCCCAGATGGCGAAGCCGAGGGCCAGGACCGCCAGAATCGTTGTAACTACGACGCTGTGTAGTCGCATGAGGTTGGATGGCAGCTGCATAGGTTCCTTATCCGTGTAGACGCCCGGGGCAGGTGTCGCGGCCGGACCTCTAGGCGCGCTTCACGCAGCGCACGAACTGATAAGCGCCAGCGTCAGGCAGCGGCTCCTCATAGTAGGGCCGCAGCCACCACTCGAATGGCTTCATCTGGGCGGGATGCACGACCCACTTCCGGAACAACAGCCGCGTGATCAGGTTGGGGACACCGAGGTAGTGGCTCAGATCGAAAGCGCGGTGCGCCTCAGGCGAGAAGTAGTAGCGGAATTCCACCAGCTCCAGCCCCACGGCATCGAAGCGGCGGCGCCACTCCTCGATGGGATACAGGTGGTGGTGGTGCGAGACGCGATTGAAGAATGCCCCGTACTGCTCCTCCAGCCACGGCATCCCCATCTCGCGCGCTGTCGTCGTACCCAGGAGATACTCCGTGAAGTGCTCGCTGGGCAGGGTTGTCGCGAAAGTTCCGCCGGGCTTGAGGACTCGACTTATCTCGCCAAGCGTCGCGTCGTTGTCGGGGATGTGCTCGATAACGCAGTTGCTGACGACGGTGTTGAACGAGGCGTCCGCGAACGGCATGCGCGTTGCGTCGGCGCGGCTGACCATGCGGTAGACGCCCTCGCGCTGCGCGGCCTCGACGAGATCGCTCCACAGCGGGTCGATGCCGATGTCGATAGGCCTGTCATAGGCGATCGAGGCGAAGTGGCCGTCACCCGCGCCGATGTCCAGCACCGGTGGGACCAGAGGAACCTGGCTCATGAAGCGGCACTCTACCGAGCGCAGCAGCGCTCGGTGAGCGTTCATCGTGCGAATGTGCTGTGTAAAATAATCCGGCGTTGTCATTAGTGGGTTCTTCCAGGGTGTCTAGAGATAGTGCTCATCTGTTGGCGCGCCTCTCAGGCCGCGGCAGCACCAGGCGGTGCGTGACCCTCCCGACTTCGGCGTCAAACACATCCTCGTAGCGATCGACCGTTCGGTTGAGGTCGAACATTGCGGCGATTTCGCGGCGTGGGCGCACATAGCGAGCCTTGTCGCTGAGAATGCGCGTCACAGCTTCCGCCATCGCGCCGCCGTCGCCGATGGGAATCACTTCGCCCATGCCCGTCATCCGCACCGGCTGGCGCACGCCCGGCAGATTGCTGGAGATAACCGGCGTGCCGCACAGCATCGCCTCGACTTGCACCAGGCCGAACGACTCGGTCGAGTTCAGGCTCGGCACGAGGAGGCAGTCGATGGATCCAAAGAAGGCGGGCATCTGGCGCAGCGGGTGAAGCGTGCCGAGGAACTCCCAGTGGTCACCGAGCGACTTGATGCGCGGCGACAGCCGCTCCCAGTAGGCTTCCTCGCCGACGATGTTCTGGTACGGCCCGGCGAACAGAACCTTCAGCGTTGGGAAACGCTGGAGCAGGGTCGGCATGGCGTCGAGCAGCACCTCGATCCCCTTCTCAGCCGCGAAGCGCGCCGCGAAGGCGATGGTCGGTCGGCCGTCGAGCTTGTGCGCGGCGCGGAACGCCGCGACATCCTGCGGCGTCGGCTCCGGCATAATCACGGGCGGCGGAATGACCTCGATCTTGTCCTTAAAGCGGCTCAGCAAGCGCGAGTTGTCGGCGTAGTCCTGCGTGTAAGCGACAATCTTGTCAGACCACGTGGCCGCCATGTAGTTCGCGCCGAAGGTGACCTGGTCCACCAGTCGATTGAACGAGCCGGGCGGGAGCTGCAGGTCACAGTGGTACGTCATAATCGTGGGCTTCTTGAACAGCCGCCCACGCAGTGTTAGCCCCCACGCGTCGAACTGGGGCAGGTGCACGCTCAGGACATCGTGCTCGCGCACCTCGCGAGTCGCCCAATGGCCGTACGTGGGCATGATGACGCCCTTGCTCACGCGGAAAGCCACCGGTACCCGGATGACCCGCGCTCCGTCGATGATCTCCTCGCGCGGCAGCGTGTGATCATAGTGCGACGTGAGCACCGTCACGATATGCCCTCGGTCGGCCAGCGTTTTTACCAGTCGCTCGACGTAGATGGTCAGTCCGCTGACATGGGGCCGGTAATACGTTAACGCCACTAGAATCTTCATGCTGCCTCAAACAACTCACGATTGGCTTGCACCCATTGCGCAAGACGTTCAATGCCGTCGCGAACACTCACCCGCGGCGCCCAGTCGAAATCCCGGCTGGCTTTACCCACGTTGCAGAAGAATACCGGCTGATCACCGGGCCGCCAGTCCGCGTATTGGGCGTCAGGGACACGGCGCCCCATGACGTCTTCCAAGATCGGGCGGAACTCGGCCCAGACTGACATCGTGCGATCTGGTCCGCCGCCGATATTGTACACCTGCCCCTGCGTCTTCTCGATATGGCTCACGGCGCCAATGTAGGCATCCACGAGATCATCTACGTAAAGCAGGTCGCGGACCTGCTTACCATTCCCGAAGATAGTTATCGGCCGACCGGCAGTTGTGGCGATGACAAACCACGCCACCCATCCCTGGTCCTCGACCCCCATCTGTCGGGGGCCGTAGATGCAGCTCTGGCGAAACACGACCGTCGGCAGGCCGTAGATGCGGTAGTAGTCGCGCACGTACTGATCCGCCGCGCCTTTGGAACAGCCATACGGCGAGTGGAAGTCGAGCGGCTGGTCCTCGGTCGCCCCACCCGGCAGGTCCCGATAGGTGTAGCGGCTGTCCAACTCGACAACAGGCACTTCCTCCATGCCGCCGTAGACTTTGTTCGTCGAAGAATACAGAAACGCCGGGTTGTTGCCGTACAGGCGCGCCGCCTCGAGCACGTTGAATGTCCCCAGGGCGTTCGCCTCGAAGTCCTCGCGTGGATGCGTCACCGAAGTCGTCACAGCCGTCTGTCCGGCGAGATGGTAAACGACGTCAACGCCCGACATGGCTGCTTTGAGGTCGTCCATGCTGCGAATATCGCCGCGCACGAAGTCGAAGTGATTGTCGTGGCGGCTTCGCAGCCAGGCCAGATTCTTATCGGTACCCCGCCGCGATAGATTATCGAAAATTACAACGTCACGCCCGTCGCAGGCCAGGCGGTCGGCCAGATTGCTACCTATGAAACCCGCCCCGCCCGTAATCAGGACCCGCTGCTGCTGATTCAGCGTCATTTCCCCTCCTACCACAAAGTGTATGCTGTCTCCAGAGCCTCACCAGCAGCCGTCGCCTTCGGGAGCCTGGCCAACCTCATCAACCTCAACCGTCACTTTCACACTCTATGCACAAACCAAAGCCGCTAATTATATAGTCGGCGAAAAGCCACGCCCAAAATACGCCTCGATATGAATAACCTTCACTATGCGTTCTTTATGATAAACGGATTGCGACCCTCGGACGTTATCCACCACAGGACAGGCGGCAGCATGATGAGCAGCGCCGTTACCATCTGCAAGGTCGGGACGTTGCCGCCAAACCACGCGAGGCGCCAGCCGAATCCCAGGAACACATGGATGAGCATCGCCGTGAACGAGAAGATCACCGTGCGCTCGACAACCGGCAGGCCGACAAGCAGCGCAGCGAGTGGGACGAGCCAGACCACGTACCACGGCTGGAACCACACGGCAGCGATGACCAGGTAGAAGAAGAAGACCTGGTACGCGCCGTACACCAAGGAGTCGAATGTCCCTTGCAGCCGGAAGAGCTGCCAGATATAGAGTATCGTGAACAGCCCGAACGCGGCCAGCCGCGCCACCTGCGCGGCCTGGTCAGCGCTCACGTGTGAACTTAGGATATCGCGCATAACCGTCGCCAGTGACGCCGTGAACTGACTGCCGATATTGGGGATGCCACCGACAAGCGACGCGGGGCCGGCGAAGAACGGCGCCTGGATGAGGGCGGCCAGGCCGAGGCCAATCGCCAGGCCACTCCCCACCTTCAGCCACGCGCTGCGCCCCATCATGCGGAGGGCGACGACGAGGAACACGGGCACGAGCGCCAGCGACAGCCATTTGACCGACGCCGACAGCACCAGGAAGACCAGCGCCTCCGCCCACCTGTCGCGCTGCGCGAGATAGATCGCCAGCAGCACCAGGAAGATCATCATGATATCGTTATGCCCATCGCCGGCCGTATTGAAGATGACGAGTGGATTCCACGCCATGACGTAGACGCCGGCCCAAACTAGTGCGGGGCGCGTCCGCCGCAGGATGAGATAGACCAGCACCAGGCATCCGGCGTACGACAGTATCATGGCGAGCTTGAAGATGATCACCGTGCGCAGGATGCTGTCGCCCCCCAGGCGGGCAAGCACGCCAGAAAGCTGGATGAAGCCGGCGCCGTACACCGTAGGGAAGTTCCGAAAGATCGTGTAGGGGTAGAGAAGCTCATCCGGCCGCATGTTGGGCGTGACGATAAACGGATTCTGGCCGTCGAGCGCCCAGATGCGCCCGAGCCAGATATACTGGAACAGGTCCGCCGCGGTGACCGGGTACATAAAGATCAGCGCCGCCGAGCTGACCGCCGGCGGGATCAGGACCAGCCACGGCAGCCAGCGCCCCGACATGTTCAGGACGAGACTGTAGCCGAGATAGTACAGCCCAAATAGAATGAGGAGCACCGCGAGAAAAAACAACGTCGCCTCGGGCGTCTCGCCGAGGATCTTCTGCAGGTCGAGGAGTGGCTGAGCCACGTAGCGCGTCAAGGTCATCGGCAGGACAAGCCAGCGGACATAGACGACCACCGAGACAACACCAAGCGCGGCGAGCACCCACGGTTTAGGGGAGGTCATTCAACATCTGCTGTGCTTCCTGGCGGATGCCAGCCTCCCCAGGAGTATTTGGTTTTAGATCGAGGAACACTTGCACGTCCTGCCGCGCCTGATCAGCCTTGTTCATATCCTTGTAGACATGCGCTCGGCCAAAGTAGTTGTCGGCGTTCTGCGGGTCCAGCTCGACGGCCCGATTGTAGTCGGCCAAGGCGGCGTCCAGGTTCTTCATCCGCCAGTACACATTGCCGCGCAAACCGAAATAAACGCCGACAGGATCCAGCTCGACTGCTTTGGTAAATTGCTGGATGGCGGCATCCAGGTCGGCTCGCTGAACCGCCTCATTGCCGGCGTTCGCCGCCACCCGCGCTCCCTCCGGATCGGGGCCTTTTGCCGACGGTACCGCCGTAGCCGCCAGAGCGGCTTTGCCCGCCGCTGAGGGCGGTGCGGCCGCTGCCGGCGCCGCGGCCTGAGGAGCAGCGGCCGGCGCGGGCGGCTGAGCTACTTTGGCCGCCCCAGCGCTTATCGGCGGCGGAAGCACAGCGGCCTGCCCAGGAGCTGCGGCCGGCGGCGCGCTATTCGCCGCGGCGCCACTCGGCGCGCGAGTCGGCTCAAAGACCGGGCGCGCCGTTACGCCGTCCTTGTTGACGCCAGGAACGGATGTATTGTCGATGACGTACGTCTTGACGACGGCCAGCGAGATGATGCCCACGATGAGAATTAGAATGATCTGCGGCAGTGGCGAGGGTCGCGCCTCGATTGTGTCAGGCTCCATCTAGATCTGCTCCCACCAGAAGCGTACAGTGGCGCTACCAACAAGTTCCTGGTACTCAACGGAGAGCGAGTGCGAACCCGGCGGCAAGTAGAGGTCGACGCTGTACGTCGCCGGCACCTGGACATTCGCCGAGGAGCGCCACTGGTTGATGATCGCGTTGCCATCTACGTAGAGCACGCCGCCATCGTCCACCCGTAAGTAGAAGCGATAGAATCCCCCGGCAAACTGCACCGCCCGCGACCAGCGCACCGAAAAGCCGTCGGCGTTGATGCCCGGCCCCGGCGAGCCAAGCCCCCAATCGAAATAGAGACCCTCGCCCGGCTGCCCGATGTAATCGGGGCCGTTCGTCGGGTCGTCGCGCACCACCACAAGGTTGTTGTAAAGACCGCCCGGCCAGACCGGGACGAAACCGGGGGACGACGGCCAACCGTTAGGGTTGGGATCGTAATAGTTGGGCGAATTATAGTACTCGCCATGCCACGTAGTGGTCGTGCCGACATACCGACCTGACGTCAGATCACCGGGCGGCGGTCCCTGACAGGGGGCTGTATTGTCCCACTTATACTCCCACCAGAACTTCAGGAAGGCGACCCCCCCACTGTTGAAATACTGAATCTCAATGTCGAGGTTCTGATTGCCGTCGTTGGAGATCGTCGCATAGTTGAAGTAAGGCACACTTGGCCCAATACTGCCCCACAAGGAGTCGCCGAACAGCGAGATATTGTTGACCAGGACTTTCACGCCGTCATCATGGTAGATGCACAGATTGTAGTACCCCGGCGTGGCGATGCGAACACGGCGCCTGAAACGCCCCGCCCAGTTGCTGGCGTTGTCCACCTGGCTGATCGGTTTGTCGAGGCCCCAATAGTAGTTGATCGAGTCGCTTCCGTAGCGCTGGTACACAGCCGGCCCGATTGGCCCACCCTGCCAGTAGTTATTGTAGTACTCCTCGCACCACAGGTTAACGCACGTCTCGAACGGCAGATAATCCTGGGGGCCGGTCAGGCCCTTGGCCGCCATCGCCGCCGGCAGGCTGGCGGGAGTCGCGGTCGGCAATACTTGCGTTGGTATCGGCGTCCACGTTGCCCAGATTGTTGGCGGCGCCGGGTCCTGGGCATCACGAGCCCCCTGCGCCGTCGCGCCGCTGAGGACGACGAGCAGCGCCAGGGCAGACATCACGCCGGCCACCAGCGCCAATCGACGTACGCGGTTTCCCTTCACGTGATAACCCATGGGCTACCCCTGCCTCGAGTCTGATGAGGCGACGGGATTGGCGCGCTCGACGGAAGGAAGGCCGGGCACGCCCTGGCTCCCATTCCCGCCGCCGCCCGACTCGGCCGTCTTGGACTTGCGCGAGCCGACGAGTTGCTCAAGGCTCAGCCCCTCGCGCCACAGACAAGCCGCCCCGATCACTATTAGGGCGCCGAAGTTGACCGCGTGAGACACAAGGGCAAATGCCAGCGCCTCGGTTTGCGGCACTCCAAAGGCGGACAGGGCCAGGATGACCCCGGCGTGGTAGACTCCCACGTAGCCCGGCGAGGACGGCACCGCTGCGCCGAGCGCGACGACGACCTGGACGAAGGCCGCCGCCGCCAGCCCACTCCAGGGATACGGCATCGCGGCGTCGAGATTGAAGGCGCGTAGCGCGAGATAGTTATATAGCACGCCGCCCACGCCCCAGATGACGAGGGATATCAGGGCCACCTTGATGAGTTGCACCGGCGCGCGCAAGACACTCAAACCGTCCAGTAAGCCGGCGAACCGATTCGCCCAGACCTCGGCGTTCACCCGAGGAACGCGCTGCAAGACCAACCGCAGCAGAGCCACAGCGCGCTTCCGTTGCCAGGAGGCGATGATGAGGATGACGAAAGCGGCGACCAGGGCCGCGCCGATGGTCAGCGCCGAGCGCTCTATCACCGGTGAGAGGTCGACGTAGGGCAGCAAGACGAGCAGCACCACGATGATGCTGAACATGTCGAGAAGACGCTCGACCACGACCGTCGAGAGCGCCTGCGCGAACCGCGGCCCCTTGCCCTCGCCGACGATCGCCACGCGGACGACATCGCCGAGGCGCGCCGGCAAAATGGTGCTTATCAGGTAGCCAATGCTGAGCGCCGAGAACAACTTCCCGAAGAGAGGGGGGCGATCCGGGTAAAACAGCATACCCCAGCGGTAGGCCCGCAGGACGAGTGTCGCGACGACGACCCCGAGTGCGGGGATAAGGTAGAGGTAGTTGGCGTGCGTCAGAGCCGCGCTTAATGCGATGAGGTCAATCCCACGAAACGCGATATAGAGGCATACGACGCTTAGCGCCAGGCCAATCCAAAAACGGGGGTTACGCATGAGCCTTCATATTGACGGACAGAGTTGACGGGGCACCGCCCCAACCTCGAATTATACCACCGGCCCCGGCCCATCTCCAAAGAAGATGGTCGGGACGCGCCGTCAAGCGCTGCATATCATCACGGCGCCGGGGTAGACGTGACGGGCGCGAGTGAGACTGCTGCCGGTGTGCCGGGCGCCGCCACCCGCAAGGTCGCGGACGGAGTCGGTGACGGGAGCGCAGCGGCCGCGCGGGCCGTCGCCGTTGCCTCAGCGTATGTCGAGGTCGCGCCCCAGGGCTGTATCTGGCCGAGCAGACCGATAGCCAGAATGAGCGCCGCGGCCGCCGCCCAGCGTAGCCAGCCCACCGGCATCGGAGCAACGAAGCGCAGGGGGGCGCTCGTGCGGGCGGCAGAGCGTTGTGAGGAGCGCGCCGGCTGCATCTCGCGCGCAGCGGCGATGGCCGCAGACACGGTCGCAGAGACGGCGGCGGGCCGGGGCTGAGAAGCCTCCGCCTGGGCCGTGAGACCACGACGCAAGACGACGCCTAGCTCCTCGATTGCCGCTACCTCGGCGCGACACGCCGCGCAATCGGCCAGATGCTCCGAGAGGTCCACCGCCACGGATTCTGGCAATGCGTCGCCCTCGCGCTCGCAGTATTTCGCCCAAAACTCATGACACCGCATGCTTCACAGCTTCCTTCCTAGCCGAGTCAACTGCACGTACCATCCACATAGACTATAGGCGTTCGAACATCGGCTCCGCCAGCAGAGTCCGCAGCCTTTGGCGCGCCGTGAAGAGGCGCGAGCCAATCGTTCCCGGCGGCAGGTCTAGCAAATCCGCGATCTCCTCGCACGACAAGCCATGATAGTAGCGCAAGACGACGACGAGACGGTGGCCTTCCCCTAGCTGCGCCAGCGCTTCCATCACCCGGTTCTGCTCCAGGCGCTGAAGCGCCGTCGCCTCCGGATCGTGCTCCGGCGAGGGGGTCGCCTCGAGCGCTTCCCATTCCACCTGGGGAAAAGCGTGCCGACGAAGCCGCGAAATCGACGTGTTGAGCGCGATTCTGTGCAGCCAGCCTCGGAACCCGGCCTCGTCCTTGTGGCTGTACGCGCCGAGGCCCCGCACCGCCTTGACCAGGCTCTCCTGCATCGCATCCTCGGCATCCTCGGGATGTTGCAGCACCATCAGGCAGGCGCGGTAAACAAACGGGGCGTAACGAGTGACCATCTCGGTCACCGCGGCCGTATCCCCCACGCAGCAGCGAGCCACCAGGTCGTCGATGAGCGCGACATCCTCGGTCGAGTGCGGCATGTCGTCCATACTAACATCAACGCGGCTTGAACGCGATTCATTCGCCCCGGCATCATCGTCTTCACAAACTCGCCCTCCCGAGCCGACCTGGCCGTCCTCTGGGCGTGAGCGAGCGGCATGCCAGCCACTGTCGCCCGTGATGCGCGGGGTTATCAGTCTTCGCGTTTGCGCCGCCATACCACCTCCACTATAATCGACCCAAGACCTCTCATTATTGTCCCCGAAAACAATACTCTCAAAACGACGGTTTTCTGACAATCCCGTTCCGCTTCCAAGACGCGCCCCCTGGAGACGACGAAAGTGACAAACGCCGAAGTTGCCCAGATGTTCAACACAATCAGTGACCTGCTCGAGATCAAGGGCGAGGACCGCTACCGCACGCAGGCATACCGACGCGCCGCTCAAGGTGTCGCCGACTATCCCGGCAGCGTCGAAGCGCTGTGGAAAGAAGGCAAGCTCGAAGACATCCCCGGTGTTGGCAAGACTCTTGCCACGAAGATCGATGAGCTTCTACGTACAGGGACGCTGGACTTCTACGAAAGGTTGCGCGCCGAAGTACCACCTTCCCTAATTGAGGTCCTGCGCGTGCCAGGCGTGGGGCCGAAACGCGCCCATATCCTCTGGAAAGAGCTTGGCATCACCAATCTGGCCGAGCTCGAAACCGCCGCAGAGTCCGGCAAGCTCGCGACTCTGCCCGGCTGGGGCGAAAAGACGGCCCAGAACGTCCTCAAGGGCATCAAGCAGGCGCGCTCGTTGGACGATCGGGTGATGCTGGCGAACGCCCTGCCCATCGCGACGTCTCTCGTCGACGCGCTGCTTCAGGCGCCCGGCGTTCTGGCCGCAGACATGGCCGGCTCACTGCGGCGGCGCAAGGAGACGGTCGGCGACATCGACATTCTCTGCGCCGCTCACGACACGGCGCCGATTGTTGCCTACTTCACCAAACTCCCCCAGGCTGAGAAAGTCGTGTCGGCGGGCGAGAGCAAGGCGACGATTCGGCTCCACAACGGACTGACCGCTGATCTCATGGTGCTGCCGCCCGAAAGCTGGGGGTCGCTGCTCCAGCACTTCACAGGCTCCAAAGAGCACAACATTCAGCTCCGCTCACTGGCCGTCGCCGACGGGCTACACATCAGCGAGTACGGTATCACCCGGAACGACAAGCTCACCCGCTACGCCGACGAGCGCGAGGTCTACGCGGCCCTGGGCATGGACTGGATCCCACCCGAGCTGCGCGAAGGCAGCGGTGAGATACAGGCGGCGCGCGCCCACAAGCTACCCCGCCTCATCGAGTTGTCCGACGTCCGCGGCGACCTGCAGATGCACACAACGTGGAGCGACGGCAACAGCTCGGTCGAGACAATGGCAAGGGCGGCGATGGCGCAGGGCTGGGAGTGGATCGCGATCACCGACCACTCGCGCGGCATGGGCATGACCCACGGGCTAGACCCTGAGAAAGCGCAGCAGCAGGCGGAAGAGATTGACGCAGCGAATCGCCTCCTGGCGCCCTTCCGTATCTTCAAGAGCGTCGAGCTAGAGATCATGCCCGACGGCTCGATGGCCCTCCCAGATGATGTGCTGGCCGAGTTTGACGTCGTCGTCGCCGCCGCGCATATCGGACAGCGCGGCGAAAAAGAGGCGCTCACGCGCCGCTACCTGAACGCGATCTACAACCCGCACGTGGACATCATCGCGCACCCGTTTGGCCGCCTCATCGGGCGGCGTCCGCCGATGGACCTGGACTTCGAGGCCATAGTGGCGGCGTGTGTCGAGACGCGGACGGCCCTGGAAATCAACGGCCAGCCCGACCGCCTCGATCTCGACGCGCCGAACGCCCGCTATGCCAGGGAGCAGGGCGTGATGCTGACTCTTGCCACCGACTCCCACACGCCGACCGGCTTCAGCGCCATGCAGTACGCCGTGTACCAGGCACGCCGCGCCTGGGTTCAGGCGGCCGATGTTCTCAACACGAAATCCCTGGCCGAGTTCGAGGCATGGCTCCAGCTCCCGAAAGCGAGCAGGAGGTAGGCGCGCTACCTCCTGCTGGAAAGATGCTACTTCATTCGCGATCGTGACGCTATGTTAGCCGTTGTTGCCTTGCGCCAGGCGCGCCGCTTCATCAATCATAGCCTGCGCCCCTTCCTGGGATACCCCAATGACCGGGTAGCCACTCTCGGGGTCGTTGCCCGTAAAGATGGCCTGCACGTCCTCCCAGCTTAGCGCAGCAATCTGACCGTACGTCGTCAAGCCGCGTGCGCGCAGCAACCGCTCGTATACCGGCCCAACATCGGGAAGCTGCCGCAGGTCATCTGGCTCAGGCGGCTCCGCGGCCAGGCCTTCGGCAGGTCCGGGCGCCATGACCTCATGCGCCTCCGCCGCCGATTCGGGTGAGCCGTCTGCCGCCTCCGCTTGCTCGGCAGCCAGGGCAGCGGCCGCCGATGGCTCCGCGCCTTCTTCGCCGTCTTCCTGCATGAAGTGAGCTGCAGCAGCACCGGCTGCCAGCGCACCGCCGGCCACCGCTGCTCCGCCCAGCACATTCTTCTCGGCCTCATCTCCCTCGTTCTCGCCGGCGTGCATAGCATCGACGGCCGCAGCCGCCGCAGCGGTCTCGCCGGCCTCTTGCATGCCTTCCACGGACGTCGGAACGGTCGGTGTAGCGCCCAACCCCGCCGTCTCGTCTTCGTGCTGCGCCCGCTCTAGCTCCTCGACCGTCGTCACGTCGACTTCGCCTTCGGGAGCAGCCACATCCTGGGTTGCCTCGGCGAGCGAATCGATGGTGGGAATCTCCGCGTACTCGTCCTCAGTTGCGCCAAGGCTCAACTCGTCGGCACTCGGTTCCGCAATCACGCCGAGCGCCTCGGCCGATGCCTCGTCCGCCACCGTCTGATCTGCCTCCTCCTCACCGGAGAGAGCCGCAGCCGTAGCGACAGCCGCAACTGGTGCATCCGCGTGGCCCTGCTCGTCGGAAGGTGCACTCTCTTCCCCGACGGACGCCTCGCCCTCAGACGGCTCCTCACCGCCCTCAGCCTCCTCGACGCCTTCCTCCTCACCGGCGTGAGCCGCCGCCGCGCCAGCGGCCAGGGCTGCGCCGCCTACAACGGCTGCCGCGCCGAGATGACTCTCATCTGCGCCTTCACCGGCCTCGGGCGACGGCGTCTCGACGGCCTCGCCTTCGCCACCTTCGCCCTCACCACCACGCTTGCTGAGAAGGTAAGCCGCCGCGGCGCCCGCCGCCAGCACGCCCCCGACAGCCGCAACTGTTCCAAGGCCGCCCTTGCCTTCGCCGCCCTCCTCGGACGCTGACGCCTCATCGCCGGCCGCCGCGGCCTCGGCAACGCCTGCCCCTTCCTCGGCCGGTGCTTCGCCACTCTCTTCGGCCGCTGCCGCCTCATCGCCGGCCGCTACCGCGCCAACCGCCGCGGCCTCAGCAACGCCTGCCCCTTCCTCAGACGGCGTTTCGGCCGGAGGAGTCTCCTCGCCTTCCTCCTTGCCTAACTGCGAAGCCGCGATGGCAGCCCCGGCCGCTGCCGCGCCAAGCGCAGCGCCGCCGACGCCGGAGGATCCCTCGGCAGCCTCGGCCGCGCCTTCAGCAGCCGCAGCCTCAGTCGGTGCAACTTCCTCCGGGCGAGCCCATATGGATTCGGGCGCTGGCTCCGTGGCGGTCTCCTCGTGCTCGGCGCCTGCGACAGCAGCGCCCGCCGCGACGGCAGCGCCACCCACCACAGCCGCCGCGCCCGGACCTGCTTCTCCCGCGCCTAGGGCGCCGGCCGTTCCCGGCGGGCCGTAGGCTGTCCATCCAGCCGACGTCGCTGCCACGCCCGGGCCGGGAACAGGCCCGACTGGAGCAGTCACAGGCTCAGGGCGGCGCGGCCACGGACGCGTACCGAAGTACGTTAGAATCACAGCGCCAAGACCCGGTAGGGTAAGGAGCCACGACACCAGCCCACCGAGGCATGGCACCAGCCCAAGTATCGATGTCACGAGGCTAAGAATCACCACGCCAAGCGCAATCGAACCGTATGGGCTGCTGGCGCGGCCACGGCGCAAGCCGCCCAGAATGGCGCGGCCCACGACGAAACTGGTGGCGAGCCAGCCGAACAGGACGCCCAACGCGAATAGGATGATGAGAACAACCAGCGCGCCGAAGCCGAGCAGCCCGATGCAAAACACCAGGACGAGCAGCGCCGACACGACGGACATCACAATGATGACCAGGGGGGCCAGGAGCCAGGTCAAGAAGCCAAGCCCCGATGTCCCGAATGGGCTGGACGTGATGGCGTCGGCGACTCTGTTCAGCGGCCGGGATAGCAGCGCCACCGCCAGCAAGCCGAGCACCAAAAGAACAACGAGGCCAGCGAGGGAGCCTACCAGCCAGCCGAGAACGGAGCCGCCGCCGGCCGGCCCGGCCAAAGGTGGCGGCGGAGGGGCAAACGCCGGGGGAATCACGCCGCTGCCGCTGCTGCCGCCGACACGCGCGCCAGGCGCTCGGTTTACATTGCCGCCCAATGAGTTTACGGATCCCGTTACATTGGCGCCGTCACGCAGGGTGACGTTGCCGCCGAAAGCTCCGACGTCACCGCGTACTGTGCCGCCAATGGTTGCGTTGCCGCCAAACACCACGGCGTTTCCGTTGACGGTGCCGCCGATGTCGGCGTTGCCGCCGAGCACCGCCACGTTGCCGTTAATCGTGCCGCCGGCCTCCTCAACGAGGTTACCGCCGGTAACAATAAGGTCGCCCGAAATGGTCTCGCCATTTCGAACGACCGTATTCCCAGTGACCACGCCGCCGCCACGGTTCCCTTGCGCAAATACCGCGGGAGCCAGCGACAGGGTCAGAATGACGATGAGCAAGACGAGTCCTAGACGCCGCATGGGGCTGCCCTCCCTCATTACAGAACTGCAAAAATAATCATGCAGAGCCGGCGCGCGAAACAGCGAGCCGGTTTTCACACCAGAGGTGGGGCACGGTGCAGGAACTCTGTCGTGGATGCTTGTATCTCGACCGCAGCTACGCTGCCTGCTCGATACCCCGGAAATGCAGACGGCCTAGAGCATACACCCACGCCGTTGCCAGGGCAAGTGTGACCAAAACGTAGCCCAGAACCAGAGGAATGGGGAGAGCGAGCACGAACGCTGCGCCAATGGACGGCAGATTCATGGCCAGCTCGACCGCCCGATCGGCAGCGGCCGGCACCCCCAGATCACCGCCAAGGTCTACCAGCCACGGCCAGACGGACTGCCATGCAATCGCGAGCGCGAGCGACGCGAGGACAAGGCCCCCGACGAGAAGCACCAACCAACCGGTGATCGCCCGCCAGGGCGAAACTGTTGGCTGACGTCGGTCGGCGACTCGGTTCATGACGCGCGTCGTAAAGTCCAGCGGCGGCTGCGCCATCGGTACCGCATCAAACAGCGCAGTCACACGAGTGAACGCCGCCCACTGCGCGTTACAGGCGTCGCACCCCATGAGGTGAGTATCGACTTCCTGCCACTCCTCGTCCGACAGATCGCCGTCAAGGCGCAGGGACATTAGCTCGCTAATTTGCTCGCACTGCATGAATGATCGGTCCTTTCTGAGCAAATCCAACCGCCTGGCTGCTCGGGCGAACAGGCGACGGAGTCACGGGAAGTTCAGGCTTCTCAGGCTCGCCAATACTCTCGGCGAGCATCAAGCGCGCCCGATGCAGGCGCGACTTGATGGCGCTTACCGAGCTACCTGTCGCGTCGGCGATCTCCTCGTACGAAAGGTCGTTCCAGTACCGCAGGATCACCGCCAGTCGATACGCCGGCGGCAGTTGCCGGAGCGCATGCTGCAAAGTGCGCTCCTGCTCAGTCGCCAGCGCCACTTCCTCGGGCTCAGCTTCGGTCGCGGGAAGATCCCGCTCTCCCACCTCGTCGTCCAGTGATTCCATGCCGCCGCGTCGGCGTCGAAGCTGATCGATACAGTAATGCGACGCTATCGACAAAATCCAAGACGAAAACTTACGCTCTGGCTCGTAGCTCGCCAGCCTGTCGTAGGCGCGAAGGAACGTCTCTTGCGCGGCGTCCTCCGCATCCCCTCCATTTCCAAGCATCCGGTAGGCCAGGTTGAACACCGGCCCCTGGTAGGCGGCCACAAGGTTGGCAAAAGCAGCGTGGTTGCCGGCGATTGCCTGCTCCACCCACACGCGCTCTTGGTCCATCCGAAGCCCTCCTGTCTTCTTCTACGCAGAAATCCCGCCAAAGGTTGCAGGGCACCCGCACCTGCCGGCGCCTTCGGGCGCTTCCACCATTCAACCACACTCCCCGCGTTGGCGGGCCACGCGCTGCCTACAGACTCGCCCCGCGAAACCCACGTCAGACCGACACCGATTTTGCGGGAACCCGACAGCCCCCATGAACGTCTTCTCATATAGGACGCATTGCCGCGTCACTCCGTACCATACTATTGGCGCGGTTCAGTCATACTTCTGGCGCTAGCGAATAAGAGGGCTTTGCACTACAATGCGCCCCATGCGCGTACATTTCCGACGTCGTGACATTTGGCCGGCGATAGCTCTCACTCTCCTGATTGCGCTCGCGCTTGCGTCCCGCCTGCTTCTCGCGGACCTCCCGCCGCCATCGGCGCTCGTTGCCCGCGCCGCTCCGGCCGCAACCCACATCACCGACCGCCAGGGCCGCCTGCTCGCCGAGGTGCTGGACCCGCGCCAGGGCCGGCGCACACGAGTCACACTCGCCGACCTGCCACCCCACGTGGTGGACGCGGTGCTGGCCGTGGAAGACGCCGGTTTCCGCGAGCATCCCGGCATCGATCTCCGCAGCGTCGCGCGCGCCCTCATCCAGGGCATCGCCGCTCGCGAGCTTCAGTCTGGCGCGAGCACTATCACGCAGCAGCTTGCCCGTGATGTCCTTATGTCGCCCGAGGAGCGGCAGCAGCGCACGCTGACGCGCAAACTGCGGGAGATGTTTCTGGCGCTCCGGCTGGAGCGCGCCTACGACAAAGATACGCTCCTTGAAGTCTATCTGAATGAGGTCTATTTCGGACAACTCGCCTATGGCATCGAAGCCGCCGCCCAGACCTACTTCGGTGTCCCCGCCCGCGACCTGGACCTGGCGCAGTCGGCGCTCCTCGCCGGGTTGATTCAGGCGCCGGCCAGCTACAACCCACTGGTGGCGCCCGACGCAGCGCGCGCTCGGCAGCGCGACGTTCTGGGTCTGATGGAGAAGAACGGCATGATCTCCGCCGATGACGCCAAACTGGCCGAAGCGGAGACGTTGCAGTTCACGGACGGCGCGCCGGCGTTTCGCGCCCCCCACTTCACCGTTTATGTCCGCAATCTCCTTGAAGCGCGCTACGGCGCGGAGCTTGTGAACGGCGGTGGCCTCCAGGTGACGACGAGCATCGATCTGGATGTCCAGGAGATGGCCGAGGCGACGGCGCGGCGCTACGTGGCGCAACTGAGCGAGAACCATCCCACCGAGCCTGATCACCATGTCGGCGGCGCGGCCGTCGTCGCCCTCGATCCTGGCACCGGACAGATTCTCGCCATGGTCGGAAGCCCGGATTACTGGCAGGCGCGCGACGGTGCAGTCAATGTCGCCCTGGCGGAGCGGCAGCCTGGCTCGGCCATCAAAGTCGTTACCTACGCCGCGGCGTTTAGCCACGGCCTGACGCCCGCGACGGTCGTTAACGACGTGCCGACGAGCTTCCAGACCCAGGAGCAGGAACCGTACCTGCCGCGCAACTACGACCAAGTGTGGCACGGGCCGCTCACCCTGCGGCGCGCTCTGGCGACATCCTCGAACATGGTCGCCGTCAAAGTCCTGGACCGAATCGGCCTCGATGCCTTCCGCGAGACGGCGCACGCCCTTGGCCTAAACGGCTTCGACGAGCACCAGGGGCTGGCGCTCACCCTCGGCGCGGGCGAAGTTCGGCTGCTGGACCTGACGGCCGCTTACGCCACGTTCGCCGCGCAGGGCGTCTATCGTTCACCCGTCGGCATCCTGGAGGTCCGGGACTCCGGGGGGCAGGTCCTCGAGCGCTGGGAGCCTACGGCGGGCGTTCAGGCGGTCTCGCCCCAGGTTGCTTACCTGATCACCGACATCCTCTCCGACGACAGCGCGCGCATTCCGGCCTTCGGCGAAGAAAGCGTCTTGCACCTCAGCCGTCCGGCAGCCGCCAAGACCGGCACGACCACCGATTTCCGCGACAACTGGACTTTCGGCTACACGCCGGACTTGGCGGTGGGGGTGTGGGTCGGCAATCCGGACGGCACGCCAATGGTGCGCACCTCCGGGATCACCGGTGCAGGGCCGATCTGGCACGATGTGATGGAAGCGGCTCAGCGCGGCAAGCCCGTGCATGCTTTCACGCAGCCGCCGGGGCTGGTCACGGCCCAGGTCTGCGAGACGTCCGGGCTGCTGGCGACACCTCTGTGCCAGCGGCAGCGAAGCGAAATCTTCATCGCGGGAACTGAGCCGCGGGACACTGACAATTCCTACGTCGCCCTCGACATCGACGAGCCGACCGGCCTGCTCGCGGCGCCGGGCTGCGCCGGACCGACAGTGCAGCGCGTCTTCCGGCGGGTGCCGGCTGACGCCCAGGACTGGGCTCTCGCTGAAGGCGTGGACCTGCCGCCAAGGCGTTCGTGCCTGGAAGCGCTTGCCGAAACACGATCTACCGCCCTGGCGTATAGTCAGTCTGGGACACGCGACCGAAGCCTGGTGACAGACGTACAGCCAGTAGAGACTTCAATCACGCTAGTCACGCCGGCCGTGAACAGCGAATATGCCATCTCCGGCGAAATGCCGTTCGCGTCTCAGCGTGTCGAGATCCTGGCGCGCCTGGCCGGACCGTCGACGGGGCGAGAGCGAGTCACACTCCTGGTGGACGGCAAGCCCCTGGCGACGCTGGCTGCGCCGCCATACCGCGATCTCTGGCAGCTCGCGCCGGGCGAGCATAGCGCCCAGGCAGTCGCCATCGACGAAAAGGGCCAGCCGATTGCCAGCACCGAGTCTCATTTTGCGGTGCTGGCAGGACTTCCGTGGCGATACTGAATCAAGCCTAATCTTTGTTTGTCCTCTTCGGGGAGGTTTTCAATGTTCGCCGTCACTCATTCGCCTAAACGCTATCTCTTGAGCTTTCTCCCCATCGCTCTCGTCATCTTAACCCTCGCCGGGTGTCGCTCGCAAGCGCCGGAGCCACCGCCTACCCCGGCCGTCGCTGCCGTTGCGACGGCAGTGCCGCAAGAAGCGCCGACGTCCGCGCCCGCGACGATCACCACGAGCCCCGCGCCGACTGCGGAGGTCTCGGCCGTCCGTGCTAAGCCCACACCGGGCAAGGTCGCCGGACTGGGCGCGGCCAGCTTCGCGCGCAGTGTTGAAGGGTTGAAAGTCATTTCGACTCAGCCCAGGAATGACGCGGCGGGCGTCCCGATTGCCGGCGATGGCAGCCGAATCCTGGTGCAGTTCGACCGCCCCGTCGCGCCGCTCACCGGCGTCGCCGACAGCGCCTCTCTCCCGTCGCCGCTGTCTCTCAATCCACCGGCGCAGGGCAAGGGAGAGTGGCTGAACACCTCGACCTACGTGTTTCGCCCAGATACGCTCCTGCCTTCGACACGCTACACCGCGACTGTCTCCCCGATCCAGGATCTCGTCGGGACGAAGCTCGACGCGCCTGTGACCTTCAACTTCACGACGGTCTATCCCGGCGTCGACCGGACCGGACCGGTGGACAACGCCAAGTTCGTCAGCGCGACACAACCCATCACAGTGACCTTTAACCAGCCGATGAATCAGGCGCAGACGCAGGCCGCCTTCAGCCTCCAGCCGAAGGGCGGCGCTCCTGTCGCCGGCGCCTTCTCGTGGAGCGGCTCGACAATGACCTTCAAGCCGGACCAGCCGCTGGCCCGCGACACGCTCTACACGGCGCAGGTCGCGGCTGGCGCGCCGGATGCCCAGGGCAAGGAGAAGACGGCGCAAGACGCGGCCTGGTCGTTCCAGACGGCGCCCGCGCCGGGTCTCCTCGGCAGCACGCCGGCCGATGGCGACAAATCCTCGCGCGACGCGCTGAACGGCTTACAGCTCTCGTTCGCGTCACCGATGGATGGCGACGCACTCCAGGTGACCGTCGCGCCGACCATTACCAATCAGTCAATCGTCTGGGAGGATGAGTCCAACACCAAGGCGCGCGTCTACGGCGGCTGGCAGCCGTCCACCCCGTACACCGTGACTCTCGGCGCGGGGTCGAAGACGCGCGACGGCGAGCCGCTGGGCAAAGATGTCATCCTGCGTTTCAGCACCGCCCCCCTCGACCCGCACTTCAACCTTGGCGTGCCCGGCCAGATGGCGATGTATGATGCCAACCGTCCACCGACGCTCGGCGCCGCCGTAGTGAATGTCAAGGATCTCAACTTCGAGCTGTACACCCTTCCCGCCGCCGATGTTCTATCGTTCATCGGGCCGGACGCCTACCAACAGTACGAGAAATTCCAGCCCGCCGCCAGCCGCCGCGTACGGCCGACCTGGACCGTAACCGGCAATCCACCGCTCGACAAGTCAAGTGTCGTGACGACGACCCTCACGACGGACGGCAAGATCGCTCCGGGCGCGTACTTTTTGCGCGTCTCGTCGCCCCAGGTCAAGGGCACGCCCGACCGCCACGTCCTCATCGTCTCCGACGTCAACCTGCTCCTGAAGCGCACCGACAGCGAGGCGCTGGTGTGGGCCACCGACCTCAAGACCGGCCAGCCGGTCGACGGAGTTCCCATCGTCGTTTACGACTGGAACCACCGGCCTCTCGGCCAGGGGACCACCGACGCCAACGGATTGGTCCGCGTCAAGTTCCCGAAGCTGAGCGAGCCATACCTTCCTATCTACGCCCTTGCCGAGCGGAGCGGTCAGGTTGTGGGGGCCGTCGGCGGCGACTGGGCCGACGGCATCAACCCATTCGACTACAACCTCGAAGGCTCCTTGTCGCAGCCCGACTACCTCGCCTACATGTACACCGACCGTCCGCTCTACCGCCCCGGCCAGACGGCGCACTTCAAGGGTATTCTGCGCGGTGGGCGTGACGGCGCCTACACCATCCCCAAGATGAGCAGCGTGTCCATCACGGCGCGCGACGCGCTTGGGCATGAGATACTCAAGACCGACGTCCCGCTCTCGCCCTACGGAACATTCAGCGGCGACATACCGCTCGCCCCGGCCGCGCCCCTCGGCTACTACTCTATTTCGATGGAAGTCCCGCTGCCACCGACTCCCAGCGAGCCGAAGCCGGTCTTCAGCTCATCGACATCCTTCCAGGTCTCCGAGTATCGCAAGCCCGAGTTCGACGTCCAGGTCAAGACGGACAAGCCAAGCTACATCAACGGCGACGTCATGAACGTCACCGCCGACAGCGCGTATTTCTTCGGCGGCCCGGTCGCGAGTGGCAAGATGAAGTGGCGGCTGCTGGCCGACGACTACTTCTTCACCCCGCCGGACTCGGTCAAGGGATCCTGGGATTTCGCCGACACCGACGTCCTCCAGGACCGGAAGCGGCGCCGGCCCGGCGAGGTGCTGAGCGAAGGCTCAGGCACCACCGACGGCCAGGGGCAGGTCACGTTCAAGTTATCGCCCGGCCTTGGCGACGTGCCCATCAGCCAGAACTACACCATCGAAGTCGAGGTGACCGACATCAACGGCCAGAGCGTCACCTCCCGCACCGTCGTTCCATTGCACAAGGGCAGCTTCTACATCGGCGTTGCGCCGGAGCAGTATGTTGGCCTGGCGAAGCAGGAACAGCGCATCAATCTCATCACCCTGGACACGCAGGGCGTATCGGTCACGAACCAGGCGCTCACCGTCAACGTGTTCAGGCGCGAGTGGTACACGACGCGGCAGAAGGAGAGCGACGGGCAGTTCTACCTGACTTCGGTCTTCAGTGATACCCAGGTCGCCAATCTCAGCGCCACGACGGATGCGCAGGGCAAGGCGAGCGTCACGTACACGCCCCCGCAGGCGGGCAGCTATCGCATCGTCGCCGAGGGCAAAGACGGCGCGGGCAATACCGTGCGCAGCGCGACGTATCAGTGGATCGCGGGGACGGAGTTCGTCAACTGGCGGCGTGACGACAACGACCGCATGGCGCTCACTGCCGACCGCAAAACGTACCTCCCCGGCGACACAGCGAGGATCCTGGTGCAATCCCCCTTCGCGCCGGCCGAGGCGCTCGTGACGGTCGAGCGCGGGGACATTCGCGACGTCAAACGTATGACCCTGCCGACGACCAGCACGACCATCGAGGTGCCGCTCACCAAGGACGACGCCCCGAACGTTTACGTCTCCGTGGCCGCCGTCAAGGGCGGCGACGACAAGACGCTGCCCCAGTTCAAGCTAGGCAATGTTCGGCTGGACGTCTCGCCGCGCGACAAGCTGCTCGATATCGCCCTCACCCCGGCGCGGCCGGGCGCGATGCAGCCGGGCCAGACTGCCATATACAACATCGTCGTCAAGGATAGCGACGGCAAGCCAATCCAGGGCGAGTTCTCGGCGGCGCTGGTGGACAAGGCGCTGTACTCGCTCGTCGACGATACGTCGAAGAACCCGGGCGACGTGTTCTACGCGACCCGGCCGCTCGGCGTCGGCAGCGCCGCGACCCTCATCCGCAACGTCAACCGCGTTACTGCCGCCCTGGCGGCCGGTGGCAAAGGCGGTGGCGGTGGCGGGCTAGAAGTCGCCCCGGTGCGCCGCGATTTCCAGGACACCGGCTACTGGAAAGCAAGCTTCACGACGGACGAGCAGGGTCGAGCCAAGCTCGACATTCCGCTGCCAGATAACCTAACGACGTGGACGCTGACAGTCGTCGGAGTCACCCCAGACACGAAGGTCGGCCGGGCGCGGCTAGATACCGTCGCCACGAAGGACTTGCTCCTGCGCCCGACGCTGCCGCGCTTCCTCGTCGAGGGTGACAACGTTCGGCTCGGCGCGGTGGTCCAGAACAACACCGACCGCCCCATCGACGCGCAGGTGACGCTCCAGACGCAGGGTCTCGACGGAAAGACCGACCCAATCAGCGTAAGCATCCCCGCCCGCGGCAAGACCCTCGTCGGCTGGGACACGCGCGTGGGCAACGTGCCGAAGGCCGGTGTCATGATGGCCGTCGACGGTGGCGGCCTGAACGACAGCATCGCCATTGACATACCGGTATCCAGGGCGACGACGCCGGAGACGGTTGGCACGGCGGGTGTCGTCACCGACGCGCAGCGGGCCGAGGAAGTCGTCCGCATCCCTGCCAACGCCGCGCCGAGCCAGGGGTCCTTGTCCATCAACATCAACCCGTCGGTGGCTTCGGTCGCCCAGCAAGGCGTGAGCTACCTCCAGAACTATCCCTGGGAGGCGACCGAGAATGTGGCCAGCCGCTTCCTCTCGACGGCGGCTGTCATGACAGCCGCCCAGGCGCCAGGGCAGGTTGTGGACACGACCCAGGTCAAGGCTCAGCTCAGCAACGACCTGCAGAAGCTGTACGGTCAGCGCAACTCGGACGGCGGGTGGGGATGGTGGCAGGGTGACGCTTCGAATCCGTTCCTGACGGCGTACACGCTCCTGGCGCTCTACACCGGTCAGCAGAACGGGGCCGCGGTCGACAAGAACGTCCTCGATGGAGCGGCAAACTACCTGCGCAACTATCTCGACCAGCGCGTCGACACGAGCATTCCCGGCATGCTGAGCCAGCGCGCCTTCGTGCTGTGGGTACTCTCGGAGATCGGTCAGCCGCAGAACGGCCGCGCCGTAGAGCTATACAACGCGCGCAATGACATGAGCCTGTACGGCCAGGCGTTCCTCCTTATGGCGCTCCAGAAGGCCGACGCACAGGGGCAGGCGCCGCGCATCCAGGCGCTCGCCCAGAACCTCTGGGCGCAAGCAAAACGCGAGGCTACGGGGACGCACTGGGAGGAGAGCACGCCGAATCCGCTGACGATGAACACCGACCTGCGCACGACCGCGATCGCGTTGGAAGCGCTGGGCCGTGTCGATCCGAAGGACGCCAATCTCCCGAACGTGGTCACGTGGCTGATGGGCCAGCGGCAGGAGGACGGCGCGTGGCGCACGCCGCAGGAGACGGCATGGTCGACGCTGGCGCTCGCCGACTACGCGGCCGCGCGAGGCGGCGGGAGCGGCGCGAGCCGATTCGCGGTGAACCTGAATGGGCAGGATATCAAGACCGGTGAAGTCAACAGCGCGACGACCCAGGCGCAGAAGATCGAGGTAGCGCTCAAGGACCTGGCGGCGAACGCGGGCAACAACCTGACCATCAGCAAGACCGGCGGGCCTGACATGTACTACACAGAGCACCTCACGACGTATAGCCCGGCCGGGCAGAGTCAGGCCCTCGACAAGGGCATCGTCGTCGGACGCACTTACCTGGCCGTCGATCCGGTCACTCTGAAGCCGACGGGGCAGGAAGCAAAGGATGTGAAGCCGGGCGACTATGTAATGGTCAAGCTCACCCTCATCGCTCCCAACGCCCTGTACCACGTCGTCCTGGAGGACCCGCTTCCGGCCGGCTTCGAGGCGCTCGACTTGAGCCTCAAGACGACCAGCGCCGCGGCTCGTGCGCCGACGGTCAAGCAAGTCGGCCCGGCGCCAGGCCAACCCCAACCGGCGAAGGGATATCCCGGCCCGGACTCGCCCTACTGGTCGTACTGGACGCACTCGGAGGTGCGCGACAATAAGGTCGCCGTATTCGCGCCGGAGCTGCGGCCCGGCACGTACGAGTACACCTACACGGCGCGCGCCAGCGTCCCCGGCCAGTTCACGGCCCTGCCGGCCACCGCCTACGAGATGTACTCGCCAGAGACGTTTGGGCGCTCAGACGCTGCGACCTTCCCCATCGCCGCGAGCGAGTAGCTGCCTCTGTTACTGGCTGGACTGGAAGTCGGCGCTACATGGAGACAACCCTGTAGCGCCGACTTCTCTTCATCCCCAGCGCAGCAACGTCTAGTTCCATCAATCTCCGTACAGTATCTCCTATAACTCTAGACACCAAATTACCAATTCTGGTTCGAACGGCGCGTTGACCGTCATTGCGAGGAGGGCGATAGCCCGACGAAGCAATCTCACGACGGTCAAGGCTGCGTCATTCCGCGACTACCGTAGGTCGGAAAGGCGGGGGATTGCTTCGCTGAGATGAAAATAGCGCGGCTGTCGCCCTGAGCGTAGCGAAGGGCCTCCAACGGCACCGCGATGCTTCGCTCCGCTCAGCATGACATTTTCATACTTACGGGTGACCCAAGGGTCATATAGACTGCGCGCGCAATGACAGCCTTTCCACAAACGATGGGGACCGGTTCGAACTCCCCAGTTCCCGACATTTACAGTCTTTTTACAGCCGCGTTACGCTCGGCTAACACCCACGTATGGATAGAGAGCTATAATGGCAGCATCGGAGCTTTCCAAGAGGAGTACTTGACATGGAACTCACACGCCGACGTTTCCTGCAGTATAGCGGCGCCGCTGCTCTGGCGTTGATGGGCGGGGCGACAGCCGAAGCCGCGTCCCACTCGAGCGCAGTCGGCCCGCTCGGCGCCCTCGGCTTTCCCTGGTCGGCCAGGACCGCCGGCACGCCGCCGTTCGCTGTGCACGTCCTCAGCCGGTTTGCTTACGGCCACACGGCGGCCGACATGGCCGCGATACAGTCCGGCACGTTCGATGTGAACGCCTGGTTCGAGCAGCAACTCTACCCCGACGATACAGAGAGCGACACCCTCACGGCGAAGCTCAACACCCTGGAATCGATCTCCAAGTCCGCCTACCAGCTGTTCACCGACTACCCGCAAACGGCCGCGCAGCAGGGCGGGCCGTCCGTGTACACGGTGGTCATGCCCGACATTGTGCGCGCCACGCTCCTACGCAAGGTCTACTCGAAGTGGCAGGTCAAGGAAGTCATGGTCGACTTCTGGACCGACCATTTCAACATCGATTACACCAAGGACCTGTGCAAGTGGACGACGACAGTTCACGACCGCGACCACATCCGGCCGAATGCGCTTGGCAACTTCAAGACTCTCTTGATGGCGGACGCCAAGAGCGCGGCGATGATGGACTACCTGGATAACTGGGAGAATCACAAGCGAGCGCCGAACGAGAACTACGCCCGCGAGATCATGGAGCTGCATACACTGGGCGTGGACGGCGGCTACACGCAGCAGGACGTGCAGCAGCTCGCCAGGGTGCTGACAGGATGGACATACTACCGGCCGCAGCTGACAAACATCCAGCCCAACGCCGGCGTGTGGTACTTCAACGCCAACGACCACGACACGTCCAACAAGCTCGTCCTGGGCAATAGCATCGCCGGACAGAGCGGCACGGCGGGCATCCAGGAAGGCGAGCAGGTCATCGACATCCTGGCCAATCACCGCTCGACGGCCCACTTCATCGCCAAGAAGCTCTGCCGCAAGTTCGTCTCCGACACGCCGTCCGACTCCCTGATCAACAGCATCGCCGACGTGTTCTACAGCAACCGGTCTGCCCCGGACCAAATCGCCATCGTCCTGCGCGCGATTCTCGACTCCGACGAGTTCAAGAACTCTACCGGGCAAAAGGCGAAGCGCCCCCTCGACTTCATCCCGGCGGCGATGCGCGCGGTGGACTGCGATACCCTGATGCCCCAGAGTGTCTGGAGGACTGGCTCCGGCTTCCCTGCATCGATCGGCACGATGGGCCAGCCACTGTTCAATCATGGGTTCCCCAACGGCTACCCGGACACCGCGGCGGATTGGGTCAACTCTAATGATCTGCTGGCGCGCTGGAACTTCTCTATCGCGATGATGGAAAACAAGCTCGGCGCCGGCACGACCACCGACCTCAAAGCATGGGTCCAGTCCATCAATCCGACAACGGCCGACGCCCTGGTAGACGCGATGACGATGCGCGTGCTGGGCTATGCCATCGACGCGGCCGACCGCACATCGCTCGTCAACTACGTCAGTAACAACAACCCGGCCGGCTTCCAGTTGAACAATACCGTCTTGAGCGTGAAGGTCCCGGAGCTGGCGGCGCTCTTGCTGGCGTCGCCCTACTTCCAGGCTCGTTAGCAGGGTTATCAGGAGAGTGACAATGTCCATTTTCGATCGACGCCAGTTTCTGAAGACGAGTTTGCAGTCGAGTCTGTTGGCGATTACCGGCCTGTCGCTGCCATCGTGGATGCCGCGCGTCGTGTTCGGCGCGCCCGAGAAGTCGCCACGCGGCGATACGCTCGTCGTCATCTTCATGCGCGGCGCGGCCGACGGCATGAACATCGTCGTTCCGTATAGCGCCGCCGAGTACCACTCGTCGCGCACGCGCATCGGCCTGGACGAGCCTGGCAAGGGGATGAGCACGTCTGTGATCGACCTGGGCAGTGTCGAGGGCCGCAACCCGGTCGCGTTCGGCTTCAACCCCGTCCTGACCAAAATGAAGGAGCTGTGGGACGAGCGCGCGCTGGCCGTCGTACACGCCGTCGGCTCCCCCGACCCGACCCACTCCCACTTCGATGCGATGGACTACATGGAGCGCGGCACGCCGGGCGAGAAGCAAATCCCGACCGGCTGGCTGGCCCGCCACCTGGCGAGCGTCGCCTCGACCAACAACTCTCCGTTCCGCGCGGTCGGGATGGGCGGCACGGTGCAGGCAGCGCTCCGCGGCCCGGTCCCGGTCACGGCATTGCAGAGCATCGCCACCTACCACCTCAACGGCAACACGCAGGAGATCGCCAAGATTCAGGCGACGCTGGCCTCCCTCTACCAGGGGACAGGCGGGATCGAGGAGCAAGGCCAGGACACCTTCGAGGCGCTGGGGATTCTCAAGAACATCGCCGCCGGCGGACGGTATCAGCCGGCCCACGGCGCGCAGTACCCGCAGACGGGCTACGGCCAGGCGCTCCAGACGGTCGCCCAGCTCATCAAGTCCGACGTTGGGTTGGAGGTTGCGTGCGTCGACATCGGCGGCTGGGACACTCACGCCGGCGAGGGCGACGCGACACCCGCGGGCAACAACCTCCCCGCCTTGCTGGACCAGCTTCAGACTGGCCTGCACGCCTTCTACACAGACCTGGGGGCGCGCATGAATCAGACACTCGTGGTGACTATGTCCGAGTTCGGGCGGCGGCTGGCCGACAACGCATCCAACGGCACCGACCACGGCCACGGTAATGTCATGTTCCTGATGGGCGGCGGTGTCAACGGCGGCCAGGTCTACACCGACTGGCCGGGCCTCGCGCCCAACCAGCTCTACGGCCCGGGCGACCTGGCTATCACGACCGACTTTCGCGACGTGCTCGGCGAGGTCGTTCGGCTGCGCCTGGGCAACAACCGCCTGGATCAGGTCTTCCCCAGCTACACGACCTTCAAGGCGCTCAACGTGCTCAAGCCGCGAACCATCGCGCTGGAGGCCGCGTCGCCAGCGATTCTGGCAGCCGCACGATAGAGGGGCATCTCACAAGCGGACCGGGGCGCCAGCGACAGGCGCCCCAACGTCACGCCGTGAGGCTTTCGCATCGCGTCAACTTGGTGTATAATATGGCCATCGGCATACGGTCACCGGCGCCCGCCGGTCGTATCACAGGAGAGTGTTTGACATGTTTGGTTTGCAGCCACTTCACCTGATTCTGATTGTCATCGTCGCGCTGATCATCTTCGGCCCCAAGCGCCTGCCCGAGATCGGCCGCGCCCTTGGCAAGTCGATCAACGAGTTCAAGGCGGCCAGCCGCGAGATGACCGAGTCCTTCTCAACGGAGACCTCCGCCCAGACACCACCTGCCCAGCCGGTCGCGCCTGTCGTGCAGCCCGCCCCCAACACGATCGCTCAGCAGAAAGATGTAAACAGCGCGCCCGCGGCGACCGACGGCACACAGTCTGGCTCCTGAGCCACGCGGTAGGCGTAACGGCACGTGCGTCTGACTTACACGGCGTGGGTATGCAGTTGCGAGCGAGCGAGCCACTATGGACCCCTATGAAGCGCGCATGTCGTTGACGGACCACCTGGAGGAACTGCGACGGCGGCTGATCAAGTCCATCATCATTATCGCTGTGGCCACGGCGCTATGTTACATCTTTAGCGACCAGATTCTCGCCTTCCTCAAGGCCCCGGCGGGCGATCTCATCGAGAAGTTTGTCGCATTCAGCCCGATGGACGGCTTCATCATCAAGATGAAGGTGGCCCTCTACGCCGGTCTGGTTCTGTCGTGCCCATTTTGGGTGTGGCAGCTGATCCAGTTCATCGTGCCTGGCCTGACACCCTCGGAGCGCCGCTTCCTCATTCCTGCCACCCTCGCGACTGCCGGGTTGTTCCTCCTCGGGTCATTCGCCGGTTATCTCTCCCTCGGCACGACAATGCGCGTGCTCATCGGGATGTTTGGCTCCCAGATTGAGTACCTGCCGACCGCCGGCAGTTATGTCCAGCTCGTCATCTTCCTGCTGCTGGCCTGGGGTCTGGCATTCGAGACGCCGGTGATCGTTGTGGCCCTGGTCTACGTCGGATTGCTGGAGCCGGCGACGCTGCGCAAGCACCGTCGCATAGCCTACTTTGTCATGTTCGTTTTCGCCGAGATTGTGACCCCCGTCTCCGACCCCATCGTCGCGCCCATGATTATCATGATCCCCATGGTGGCGCTGTTCGAGATTGCCATTCTCATCTCGGACCGCGTCTTTGCCCGACGGCGAGCCTCGGAGCTATCCACAACCGGCAGCGGGCGGTAACCCAGGTTCCTGACACGCGAAACGGGAAGTCAAGACTTCCCGTTTTTGCCATCATCCTTCACTTATGTCCACATCACAAGACACAGCCGCCTTTATTGCCGTCGAAGGCCCCATCGGCGTCGGGAAGACGACCCTCGCCAGGCTGCTTCAGCAGCAGTTTGGCGCTGAACTGCTGCTCGAGGTCTTCGAAGAGAACCCCTTCCTGGCCGCCTTCTACGGTGACCGCGCCCGCTACGCGTTCCAGACGCAGCTTTTCTTTCTTCTGAGCCGCTACCGCCACCAGAATGCTGAGGTTCCGGCCGCTCTGCTCCGCGGCCCCCTGGTCAGCGACTACATCTTCGCCAAGGACCGCTTGTTCGCCGAGCTGAACCTGGTCGGCGACGAGATGGCATTGTACGAGAGCGTCCATGTGGCCCTCGCCGAGCGCGTGCGCGTGCCGGATGTGGTCGTCTATCTCCGGGCGAGTCTGCCGACGCTGATGGCGCGCATCGCCTTCCGCGACCGCTCCTACGAGCGCAACATGGACGCGGCCTATATCGAAACCCTGTCCCACGCCTATGACCGCTTCGTCGCCAACTACGTCAGCAGCCCGGTGCTGACGGTCGATACGGACGACGTCAACTTCCTCACCGACCCGGCCGCCGTGGCATCCCTGGCCGACGACGTTCGCGCCGCCCTGGCCCAGGGTCCGCTGCAGGCCAGGCTGCCGCTGGAGTGACTCTCACCCCGGCAAAGCCCTCGCCGCGTCGCGAAGCGCCGCCTGGTACAGCGAGTCGCGTGGGATGAGCCGCAGCTCCTCGGCCAGCAAATGTCCCGGCGTCGCGTAATGCATGCGCGAGACGTGCTCGACCGGCCGCGCATCGCCGACGCTGTATTCAGTGCGGATTAGCGTTCGATCGTCGCACCACGCGATATCCACGTAGGCGGTTGCGCCGCGCGTCACAGACAGGCGGACGTGGGCTAGCTCCCCCTTGACGTCGGCGCATGAGTCGCTGGGCCGGATATCCACCTCGATGTGGCGGCTGCCATGCCGGAAGCGTGCCGTCCACGCGCCTAGATCGCCAAAGAGCGCCGTCGGCTCCCACTTCAGACGGTTCATCAGCCACCCCATGTAGAGCAGCGCCTGCACGGGCGTGCCGCCCGCGCCGTAGACCAGCTCGACGCGGTCGAGGCGAGGGAGAGCGGGCCGGGTATCGGACATATCGAACAACCGCGCCGTCCACTGCCGCCAGGGTGTGAGACGTCCCCAGGTGAAGTCACCGACACCGGTCCAGCGTCCGCCCTCGGCGACCAGTCGGGCCAGCCGTTCCAGGTCGACCACCGGCTCGGGGAACGTCATCGAATCTATGAGCACCCGGTCGGCGATGGCGGCCAGGCGAGGGAATAGCGGATCGTTGAGGGGTGTCCGGCCAATCCACCACACGACCGTTGGCACCGACGAGATGAGATGCGGCAGAGCAAACTCCGGCAGCAGATGGACGCTGTCGGCGCCGGCCGTCAGGGTCAGGCACTCGGCGTAGGTCGGCGCCATCGCCGGCCCTGCTGGATGCAAGAGCGCTGAAACGCGCGCCTGCACCCCATTGGCGCCCTGCGGCCGCAGAATGATGACGCGGCCCGGGTGAACGGCCAGGGCCTCGCCGAGAATATCCGTCAGATCGGGCTCATGGTCACATTCCATCACGAGCAGGTTGAGCACCGCCGGACTCGGGCTGGCGCCGTTCGCCTGCGAAGACATCTGTCCCCGCAGCGCCGCGAGCTCAGTATCCACTTTCGCGATGTCTATGTTGCGCTCGAATTCCACCCGTGCTACAGGTTCCGCGGTCATAGCTCCCCCTTGGCGTGTTACGGACGGCGCCAGCGCCGGCCTGTGCGCTCCACAAAAGCGTCGGCGTCGGCTGGTCCCCAGCTGCCGGACGGGTATTCCTGCGGCGGGGGCATATCCTTCCATCCGTCGAGAACGGGCTGGATGATGCGCCACTGCGCCTCGACCTCATCGTTGCGGGTGAACAATGTGGCATCCCCAAGCATCGCATCCAGCAACAGCCGCTCATACGCCTCGCGCTGCTCGCGGGCGAACGTCGTTCCGTAGCGAAAGTCCATGCTCACCGGACGGACGTGCATTTCCTGCCCGGGCACCTTTGCCTCAAATCGGAGGCTGATGCCTTCGTTGGGCTGGATGTTCATGACAAGCTGATTGGGGCGCAGTCCACCGGTGGTAGCCTCCGGGAATAGCAGAAGCGGCGGCATCTTGAACTCGATCGCAATTTCGGTGACTCGCTTGGGCAGATGCTTGCCGGTGCGAAGATAGAACGGGACGCCGGCCCAGCGCCACGTATCCACATCAAGACGCAGCGCCACGTAGGTCTCGGTCGTAGAGCCACGGGGCACGCCCTTCTCCTGGGCATAGCCGATGACCTGCCGGCCATGCATCACGCCAGGTCCGTACTGCCCGCGTACGGTTCGCCGCGCTGCCTCAAGCGGGTCCAGGGGCGGAATCGACCGCAATACCCTGACCTTCTCGTCACGGACGCTTCGGGCATCGAAAGCGACGGGCGGGTCCATCGCAGTTACCGCCAGGAGCTGGAGGCCGTGATTCTGGATGATGTCGCGTAGCGCGCCCGACTGATCATAGTAGCCGCCGCGCCCTTCCACGCCGACCGTCTCAGCCACGGTAATCTGCACATTATCGATGTAACGGCGGTTCCAGATAGGCTCGAAGATGGCATTCGCGAAACGGAACACCATGATGTTCTGCACCGTCTCCTTACCCAGGTAGTGGTCGATGCGGAAGACATCCTCCTCACCGAACGCTGTCAGGAGCAGGTCGTTGAGGTGGCGCGCGCTAGCTAGATCCTCCCCAAAGGGCTTCTCAACGATGATGCGCCGCCAGGCATTGACGTACTTGGGGCTGCCCATCTGCTCCAGCCTGAGGCGCGTGATGATGTCATCGGCCACTGACGGCGGGGTCGCCAGGTAGAACAGACGATTCCCCTCCGTCCCGTTCTGCTCGTCTAGCTCGCTCAGCCGCTCTCGCAACCGGGTAAATCCGGCGTGATCGCCGTACGACGGAATCGAGACATAGAACAGGTGCTGGGCGAAGCTGTCCCAAATCTCTGGCTGGAAGTTGCCGTTACGGGAATGCTTCTCCACGCCGCCGCGCACCGTGTCGCGGAAGGCCTCGTCGCTCATCTCCGTGCGCGCTACACCAACGACGCTGTAACGCTGCGGAAGGAGCCCATCACGGGCAAGATTATAGAGGGCTGGAATCAGCTTGCGGTGCGCCAGGTCGCCCGACGCGCCGAAGATGACCAGGGCGTTTGGTTCCGGGGTTCGCTCCAGGCGCAAACCGGCGTATAGCGGATTTTCCTCGATGAAAGTCTCAGCGATGGCCATAGACATCTCCTGTGCAACGAGTGCAACTCGTCTATATTCTAGACCGCCTAAGATGCTTTTCAAGTTCAACCAGAGATGGAGCATCAACGCAGCGTCGCCATCCAGATTGGGTAAGTTAGGGCGTATCTGCGCCGTCTAAGGGGTGGAGAGCAGGACGATGCAAAAAGTGATTCTGATTCTAACGCCCAGCCAACGCGCTGAACTGGAAGAACTCGCCGAGACAACGAACGATCCCGGTGCGCGCTTGCGCGCCCAGGCGCTGCTGCATATGACCCAGGCCCCGGGTTACCGCGAAGTCGCGCGGGTCTTTGCGATCAACGAGAGCGCCGTGCGTAAGTGGCATGCCGCCTATCGGCAGACGGGGATTGCCGGGCTTATGACCCGCCCGCGCTCTGGCCGCCCGTCGAAGCTCACAAGGGAAGACCGCCGACGCCTTAGCGAGGCGCTCGCCCACGAGCCGCAAGTCTTCGGCATCGATGAGCCGGTATGGACGGCGCGTGCCCTGAACCAGTACCTTCAGGCGATCAGCGACACCCAGGTGACAGACTGGACGCTGTGGTCTTTCATGCGCCAATGCCTCGCCGGCAGCGGTGCGAGCAGACCGCCCGGCGAGTCGACGGTGGATGGTGCTACAGGAATGACTCCGCAGGCTGAGACGGCGGAGGATATCGCGGCCGACGTCGCGGCGCTGCGCGAGATGGTGACGCGGCTGCTCGGCGTGGACGTCCTAGAACCAGGCGGCGCTCCCCCCGCCACTCAGGGCAACATTTTGCTGCCCGTCGACGTCTACCTGACAGACACCGCGGTGACGCTACTCGCATCGCTGCCGGGTGTGCGCCCAGAGGACGTCGAGATTAGCTGGCAGGGCACGACTATTACGATCCAGGGCGAAGTACGGCCACCGGACGACGTGCAGTGGGCGCTCCAGGAGCGGCGCTACGGCCACTTCAGCCGCAGCCTGACCCTGGATATCCCCGTTGACGTAGAAAGCGCTGAAGCGACATTCGACAAGGGCGTGCTGATTCTGGTGCTGCCGCGCACCGACACCGGACGGAGTCGGCGCATCGAGATCAAGACCCGCTAGCGCGTCGAAGTCGACTTTTGTCGGCTCTTAGCTCATTTGCGCGAGTGCCTCTTTAGCAGTATAATCAGCGAGAGTATGTGCAAAGGGAGTAAGTGTGGAACAAAGTAGCCAGCAGTGGTCGTTGGATCAGCTTGAGCGCGATGGCATGGCATGGCCGCCAGCATCGTGGGAGTATCCGGGCGGCAGCGCGGCATCGCCCGACGCCGCAGGCGCTGCGGAGACCCCTGACACTGAGATTGTCCCCGAACGCAGCAACTGGGCGCGCATTGGTGGCATAGCGCGCGAGATCGCGGAGACGCTCGTTCTCACCATCGCGATCTTCCTCCTGATCAAGATACCCTTTCAGAACTTCCGCATCGAAGGCTCCAGTATGGAGCCCAACTTCCATACCGGTCAGTACTTGATCGTGAACAAGGCCCTGTACTGGCCATGGTTCTCCAAACCGCAGCGGGGCGACGTTGTCGTCCTGGTGCCGCCGCGCAGCCCGGATCGCGACTTTATCAAGCGCGTGATTGGTCTACCCGGTGAGACGGTGGAGATTCGCCAGGGTACGCCCTACATCAACGGCAAGCCCCTGACCGAGGACTATCTGCCTCGCGAAGGCACTTACTCTGCTCCACCGACGACACTCGGCCCTGAGGAGTACTACGTCCTGGGGGATAACCGCGACAACTCCAACGACTCGCACTCGTGGGGGCCGCTGCCCAAAGAGAACATCGTCGGCAAGGCCTGGGTTTCCTACTGGCCGCCTCAAGAGTGGGGAACCGTTCCCGACGCGAAGCCCGTTCTGGCGAAGTGATCCAGGGCCGGACTGGTGTAGCACGATAATCTGCTGAAGGAACCGGCCTGGTGCCGGTTCCTTTTTCTATGCGAGAGAAGGTGAGGGCAAGTATGAGCACATCCGCCCACGATCGGCTGGCCGAGAATCGAGCCCGCGACATGCGCGGGCGCAGCGCAGCCCAGGCACTGAGCGCCTGCGAGATCATGAGCGACGATGCAGGTGGTGTGAGCGTGGCTTGCAACGGTCCAACGCCAGATATTGCCAAACTCATTGACCACACTCTTTTGAAGCCCGACGCGACTGAAGCGCAGATCCGCGCGCTGTGCGCCGAGGCCCGCGAGTACTCATTCGCCACGGTCTGTGTCAACCCGACGTGGGTGCGGCTCTGCGCCGAGGCTTTGGAGGGCAGCGGCGTCGGCGTCACGACGGTCATTGGTTTCCCACTGGGAGCAACCAGCACCCCCGCCAAGATGTTCGAGGCACGCCAAGCCGTTAGCGACGGCGCAGACGAGATTGACATGGTGCTCAATATCGGCGCGCTCAAAGGCGGTGACGACCGCCACGCGCTGGAAGACGTGGCGGCAGTGGCGGCCGAGTGCCATGCCCAGGGCGCTATTCTGAAGGTCATCCTCGAAAACGGCTATCTGACGGACGAGGAGAAGGCGCGAGCGTGCCAGATATGCGTTCAGGCCGGCGCTGACTACGTCAAGACGGCCACCGGTTTCGGGCCGGGAGGCGCGACGGCGGCCGACGTCGCCCTTATGCGCGCTGCCGTGGGCGACGCTGCCGAAGTGAAGGCCGCCGGCGGCATTCGCACGCTGGCCGACGCCTACATCATGGTCAAAGCAGGCGCGACGCGGCTCGGCGCCAGCGCCGGCGTCAAGCTCGTCCAGGGAATGCGCGGCGAGAACACGGCCAGCGAGACCAGAACGGGCTACTGAGTCGCTTATGGGCTACCTGCGTTTCGGACGTCGGTTCCACATCGGGCCGGGCCTGACAATGAACCTGAGCAAGAGCGGCATCAGCTGGACGATCCGCCTCGGGCCGGTGTCGTGGAACTTCAGCAAGCGAGGCCAGCGCCGTACCATCGACTTGCCGGGGCGCGGCCTGTCCTACGTCACGTACAAGAGCAACAAGAAGAAGCCGGAGCGCGACAGTGGCGTGGCCGCGCCACCCGACCCCGGCCGCGCGCGTCCCACGCCGACCGCCGCGTCCGAGTCTGAAACTCCGCCGGATACCATTCCCTCGCCGGGCTTCTTTGCCCCAGCGACGGAGAAGCGCTTTGCCCAGGGCCTGCGCGCCCTGCTAGAGGGCGATACCGCGACCGCCGTCGAGCGATTCCGTCAGGCAGACGCCGATGACGGACGAGAGCGGTACGTCGCGGACGACCTGTTCGCCGGTATTGCCCTGCTCCAGGTCCGCCAGCCCGCCGCCGCCATCCCCTTCCTCGAATCCGTCGCCTACAGCGACATCGAGCTGCCCGACGAGATTATGAGCCGGTACGTGGGCGACATGACTGTGCCGGTCAAGATCACGAGCTATCTGACCGTCGACGTTCCCCTGTCCAGCCTGGGCGCGGCGCTCCTGCTGGCCGAGGCTTACCAGTACAGCGGCGACAGCGAAGGTGCGATGGGTGTCATGGAAGCGCTCGTCGAGAGCAACCCGGATGATTCCATGCTCCGCTTGGGGCTGGCCGAGCTGTATAACCAGGAGCGCTTGAACGATGCCCTGGTGGAGCTCACCGACGGCGTCACCGTGGATGAGGACATCACCTGTGCCTTGCTCATCTATCGCGCCATCGCCCTGGCCCGCCAGGGCATGACCAGCGCCGGGCTGGACACGATACGCCTTGTCACCGGCGACCGTCGCAAGCGTCCATCCGAGCTGATGCAGGCTGCGTTCTACACGCGCGGCCTTATCTACGAGGCGGCCGGCCAGATGAGCCGCGCCCGCCAGGATTTCGAGAAGGTCTACGCCATGGATTCGTCGTTCCCCGGCGTGCGCGAGAAGCTACAGAGTCTCTCTGGAGGGCCTGCTGCGCCGCCGTGAGCGGCGATGTGCGACTGCCCATCGCCACATGGTGGCATGACCAACGACATGCGTCATAGGAGCGAGTCATGGAGATCGCGCGGGGTGTTCATCAATACACCCTCCCCGGCGTCAACGCCTATCTCATCGAGACCAGCCAGGGCCTCATCCTTGTCGACACTGGAACACCCATGGACGCCAAGCGGTTGGAGACGATGCTGCGCGGCGACGGCTTCGATCCGGCGCACATCAAGTACATCTTCTTGACCCACGGCGATGTCGACCACATAGGCTCGACCGCGCACTTCAAGCAGCTCAGCAATGCCCCAGTTCTGGCGCACCCGGCCGACGTCCCTCTCATCGAAGGACGTGCCCAGCGCCAGCCAGGGCCGGGCGCAATGGGCCGCGTCATCCGCATGGGCTTCACCATCCTCAATCACACTCCCTTGTTTAGGCTCACGCCGGTGACCGTCGACCGCACCGTTGTCGAGGGCGACAGCCTGCCTGATGGCTGGCGCATTGTCTATCTGCCGGGCCACACGCCGGGCCTGGTGGGGCTGTACAACCCGGAGAAGAAGGTCGTCATTGCCGGCGATGCGCTGGCCAACCAGGGCGGCAAGCTGTCGCCACCGCCGTCCATGTTCACGCCCGACATGGAAGCAGCTCACGATTCGGTCCGCAAACTTGCCGGATACGATTTCGAGACACTCGGCGTCGGGCACGGCCCGGCGATCACGAGCGGGGCCGGCGGCGCGGTCGCCCGGCTCGCCGACTCCCTCTAGTCATCGCGGCTAATCCAGGCTCCGAGGGCCGTCCAGGGCGTGCACAACCGCCGCGCGCCCTGGCAAAACCTCCCGGCGTCCTTCGATCGCCCTCATTGTCGCAAGCGCGCAACGCGCATCCACACCCCAGCGCCCATCACTCTGCCGACGACGAACCGCAGCGGTAACAAGATTACGACGACTCGACGTAGCGTTGCCTTAATGGGGACATCGCTTGGCTCTATTCCCGCGAGTATTGCCCGCACGTCTATATTTCGTTCGTTGACTTCACAACTTCTTTATGCTAGAATGCAGGGTAACAGTGAGCAACGAGTGCCACTGTCTTCCCCCTGCGTATAGAGCCTTTCACGCATAACGGCAGGGCCATGCAGACCAATACCATGATCGCGACAGAGGTCAGGCCCACGCCGCAGCTTCTCCTCACGCGCGAGCTTCTTTCCCTGTCGTCTGACGACCTGAGTCAACGTATCGAGTCAGAAGTAGCAAGCAACCCTGCCCTGGAGTGGGACGACGAACCGTCGCTGCCCCACACAGCGGCTATCGCGCACTCGTCGGATGATGTTCCGCTGGAGAGTGTCGACCGTCCAAGCCTTACGGACCACCTGATCGAGCAGCTCCGTCTTCAAGCCGCCGCCGAGGACTTTTCCCTGGGTGTCGCCCTGGTCGATCAACTCGACCGGCGTGGCTGGCTCACCGAGGACTTGTCGGCGTTGGCCCGCGACCTCGGTGTCAGTCAATCGCGGCTGGACCGAGTCCTCGCGCTGCTACAGACCCTGGACCCACCCGGGATTGGCGCTCGAAACGCGCGAGAAGCGTTGCTGCTTCAGCTCGACGGGCTAGACGGTGTCGACGCCACTCGTTGCGAGCAGGCCCGCCGCTTGATCGAGGAGTATTTCACCGACTTGGGGCGACCCTCGCGAACTCGCATGGCGGCGGCGTTAGGTGTCAGCGTGGATGAGGTAGACGTTACGATGGCATTCATCCGCGCCAATCTGACGCCCTACCCGGCCCACGCATTCTGGGGAGATGAGGCGCAAGCGCCGCGTCTCGTCGCCGACGTCATTATTGCCTGCAATCCAATCGGTCCAGAGGAGGACTTCATCATCACCCTCGTCGAGGAAAGCCGCTACCGCCTGCACGTTCCGGCTCCTATCAGCCGCGCGGCGGCCGGTCATCCCGACGTTGAGCAGCATGTCGTCCGAGCGCGGCTGTTCATCGCCAGCCTGCAGCAACGCTGGCGCACGCTCCGCCGTGTGACGGCTGCGCTGAGTTGCGAGCAACGCCTGTTTGTGCTGCACGGGCCGCGCTTCCTGCGCCCGCTCACCCAGACTCGCCTCGCGGAGAGCCTCGGCATACACGAGTCCACAGTCAGCCGGACGATTCGCAACAAGTTGGCGCAATTGCCCGATGGACGCATCGTGCCGCTCAGCGCTTTCTTCGCCAGTGAGGAGCCGGCCAAAGCTGCGCTGCACGACCTGATTAAGTCCGAGACGGCGGCCTTGAGCGATGAAGCGCTCAGTCAGGAGATGAGGCGCCACGGCTTCAATCTGTCGCGCCGCACGATCGCCAAGTACCGCGCGGAACTCGGCATCTCCGCGGCCCACGGCCGCGCCTCTCGGACACGTGCATGAGACGTCTGCTGACGCTGTTCGCCCTTCTCATTCTCCTCTGCGCTCCCCAAATTGCCACGGCCCAGTCGCCCACGCCGCCACGGCCTGGCCTGGGAACACCTGTGGGCAGCCTCGCTGCCGATGCTCAGCTCTATAACGGGCCGGCGCTGTCTTTTCCCGCGCACCGGATCCCCGCGGGATCACCTATTCTTGGCCTGGTGGCGCGTACCGAGGATGGCTGGCTGTGGGTCGTGACACCCAGTGAGCTTGGCTGGCTGCCGCCGAATGCTCCTCTCGTGCTCAAATCCCAGGTTCCCTTGCCTCCGCTCGCCCCCAGCGCATCTGTACCCTCTGCCGCGACCGCCGTGCCAACGCTCGCGCCGACCGTCGTTCCGACAAGCGCTCCAACGGCTGAGTTGGCGCCGCTGGCGGCCGCGGCAACGCCGTGGTGGGCCTGGGCCGCTATTGCGCTTGGCGTTATCCTGCTCGTCGCCCTGGCCGTCCTCATTCCGCGCAGCCTCTTGTTGCGCCGCCAGCTCACGCGTGAGGAGGAAAAACGAGCCAGTGCCGAAGGTCAGCTGCGCGACCTGGTCCAGCAGTCCAGCGAGGACATGCTTCTGGTTGACCTCAGCGGCCAGATCATCGAAGCCAACAACCAGGCGTGCCGTCTCGTCGGCCGCGCGTCGCTGCGTGGCGCGACCCTCGCCGAGCTTATCGGGGCCGAAATGGCGTCGACGCTGCTCGAAGAAGTGCTGCTCATGGGAGTCGCGCAGCGGGAAGGACTGATTCTCCGCGACGCTCCCACTCGAAAGATTAGCCTGGATGCGCGCTCCGTTTCCCACGGCGGCGCGACCTCGATCCGCGTCCTGCTGCGCGATATCACCGATCAACAGCAGATGGAAGACGAGCTTCTGGCGCGGAGACGCGAGCTCGCCGCCCTGTACGATATCGCCACAACCGCGAGCCATTCCTTCGACCGCAACGTTGTCCTGGGAATTGCCTTGGACCGCCTGATACGCATCGCCGGGGCCGACGCCGGCGGAATGTTCCTGCGCGCCAACGGCGGCGCCAAGCTCTGGACCACGCAAGGTTTCGGGCCGACGTTCAACCGCCGCGTCAGCGCGGCCTCCGAGGAAAGCGGGCTTCTGCGCCAGGTGACGCAGAGCTCCGCACCGTGGATCCTGCCCCACATGCCGTCGCCCACGGACAGCCTCGGACAGGCGCTGGCTGAAGAAGGCGTCGCCAGTCTGGCCGTCGTGCCCCTTCTCGCCCACGGCGAAGGCGCGGGAACCGTCCTGCTGGCGGCGCGCCGACAGGAGGCATTCGACACCAAGGATATCCCGCTCTTCGAGGTGGTCGGCGCGCAGATTGGGGTCGCTATCAAGAACGCGCGCCTGTTCCAGGAGCTAGGCGAGACCGTGCAGCGCCTGGATGACACCAAGCTGTTCAGCGAGAGTGTCTTCCAGAACATGACCAACGGCCTGGTGACGGTTGACGCCGCCGGCCGCATCACATCGGTGAATCGCGCCGCGCAGCAGATTCTGGGGCTGAGCCCGAGCGTGGTAGTGGGCGAGCCTCTTGTCCAGGTGCTCGAAACGCCGGACAGCCTCACGGCCATGATAAGTCAGGTTCTCCGGCTCGGCACGACATTCTCCGGCTTCGAGATTGTGCTGACACGCCCGGATGAGCGTGAGGTGCCGCTGCGCCAGAGTCTCGCGCCGCTCCGCAACGACGAGGGACGCATCGTCGGCGCGGTCCTGGTATTCGATGACCTGAGCGAACAGCGCGCAATGGAAGAGGAGCGCCAGCGGCTGGACAGGCTGGCCCTCCTCGGGGAAATGTCGGCCATCATCGCGCACGAGATTCGCAACCCGCTCGCGGCCATCTCGACCGGCATCCAGTACCTTCTCGAACAAATCCCGGCGGGCGACCCAGCCTATGAAACGTTGACTCTCATTCGCCAGGAGAACGAGCGGCTCAACCAGCTCCTCGAAGACGTGCTGCTAATGTCGCGCCCGCCGCGCCTCCAGGCGGTGTGCTCTATCACCCATATTCTGGACGACGTGCTTGGGCGCTCGCATGCCACGGCTGCCCTCAACCACATCCGCATCGTCCGCCAATTCAGCCCCGATACGCCGACGGTGCGTGGCGATGCGACCCGCCTCGAGCAAGCAATGTCGAATCTGATCTCCAACGCTATCCAGGCCATGTCAGAAGGTGGGATATTGACGGTGCGCACGAGCAAGGAAACGACGCGCGGCGGCGACGGTTCAGTGCAGCTCGCGCCGGAGCGCATGCTGAGTGGCTCGGGCGGACCGTGGGCGGTCATCGAGATCGAGGATACGGGTGTGGGAATTCCGAACAGCGATATGCGGCGGATATTCTCACCCTTCTTCACAACCAAGCGCAGCGGGACGGGCCTGGGCTTGACGATCACGCAGCGGATCGTCGGCGAGCATGGCGGCGAAGTGACCGTCAGAAGCGGATCCGGCGAGGGCACCGTGTTTACCGTCCGGCTACCGGCCTCCATCTAGGCCCACACGATCGGAACTTGCTCAGACTTTACAGAACCTTCACGCTGCCTTTATAATAGCCCCGTCCCTCCCCGCCGAAGTTCGACTGACAGAGCTGAAACCAATGCCTGCTTCGATCCTTGTGCTGGACGACGAACAAGTCCTCCGCAACTTGCTCCAGACCGCCCTACATGGTGAGGGCTACGATACACTCCCCGCGGCCTCCGTCGCCGAGGCGATCGAGTTGATCCAGACGCGGCACATCGACTGCGCCCTGATCGACCAGAACCTACCTGACGGCAACGGACTGATGGTACTGGCCGCGCTCAAGTCCCTCGACGCCGACCTGCCTGTCATCATGCTCACGGGCTATGGCAGCGTCGACAGTGTCAAGACGGCGCTCCGCCAGGGCGTCTACGACTATCTCACCAAGCCTCCGGACCTGACACAACTGCGTGCCGTCCTGCACAAGGCTCTCGAAAACCTGGAACTAAAGCGTGAAATTCGCCGCTTGCGCAGCGAGCAGCTCGCTACCGATTCCAATGTCATCCTCGGGAGCAGCCCCGCTATGCGCGAGATCGAGCGCGTCATTCAACGTGTCGCGCCAACGACCGCCAGTGTGCTCATCCAGGGGGAAAGCGGCACAGGCAAGGAGGTCATGGCGGTGATCCTTCACCGCAACAGCCCACGCGAGAGCCGCCCTTTCATCGCCATTAACTGCGCCGCGATCCCAGAGCAACTCCTGGAAAGCGAGCTGTTTGGCTACGAGGCCGGGGCCTTCACCGGGGCGAAGCGCCAGAAGAAGGGCCTGATCGAGCTCGCCGACCAGGGGACGCTATTCCTCGACGAAATCGGTAGCATGCCGCTCAACATGCAGGCCAAACTGCTGCGCGTGCTTGAAACCCGCCAGATACGTCGTCTCGGCGGCACCAACGATATCCGCGTCGACCTCCGCCTCATTGCCGCCACGAACCGCGACCTGCGCGCCGCGATCGAAAGCGCGGCCTTCCGCGAAGACCTTTTCTGGCGCCTCAGCGTCGTCGAGATCCATCTACCGCCACTGAGGGAGCGGGCCGAGGACATCGACCTCTTCGTAGCCCAGTTCGTGGCCAGCTTCGCGCGCGACGCCGGCAAGGACATTCACGATGTCAGCCCAGCGGCGATGGAGGCACTGCGCGGGCATCGCTGGCCCGGCAACATCCGCGAATTGCGCAACGTGATCGAACGCGCCATCATCCTCTGCGATGGTCAGGAGATTAGGACCAACCACTTGCCCGCCGAGATTGTGGCCGAGCATCAGGCGCCCGTGCTGGCGGTCGGCCGCGGCCTGCCGACGCTACCACCGGAAGGCCTCGACCTGAAGCGCACGGTCGGCGAGCTAGAGCAACGCTTCGTCGAGCAGGCTATGGACAGGGCCGGTGGCAACCAGACCCTCGCTGCCCAACTTCTCGGTCTATCGCGCGACGAGCTGCGCTACCGGCTGAACAAATACAAGAAGGACGCCGGCGAAAGCAGCTGAGTCTGGCGCACAGTGAAAAAACACGCGGATGGGTGAAATTTCCCCATCCGCGTGTTTTTTGCGCAGCAACCATAGTCTTTCTGTCCTGTTCCCTCGAGGGTCTGTCGCGCAACCTTACAATCCCGGTCTCATTTTCTAGAGCTTTGCCGCTTTGACTCGTTACGGAGGCCCTAAGTGCGGCCCCACGGCGGTTCAGGGCAAGCAGAAATAAACCTTTTCGAAATCTTCACAGAAATTCGGGATTTGGCACCGGTTGTGCAAACAAGTAGTAGGGTGAAGCGTGAAAACAGCTTCACAAATGGCTCTGGGGATGGCAGAGCCGGCCCTCCGTAATCACTCACACCCGAAGGAGAGAAGCAATGCTGATTGGAATCCGCGTGTTGATGGCGCTGGTCCTCTTCGTCATGGGCACGGTCGCCTGCGGCGCGGGGTTATACACGATTTTGGCCCACCAGTACCAGGCCACGCTCCGCAGTCTCTCAGCGCAGGCCGCCCTCCTCGGCAACCGTGTCAGCACGGACACGACCATCGAGCCGATTCTCGACTCGATCACCCACCTCCTCGAGGCTGTCAGCCAGCTCATCAAGACCGCCGTTGGTATAGGTGTGTTCCTCTGCCTGGCCGGTGTTGCCATGTGTCTGACCGCCTTCTGGATGCTGAGTCAGCTGAACTGATACCACCATGTACCCAACTACGCCGCCCTCATCCGCTCCATCTCTGGCCGGCCCGCTTGGACCGGCGACCGTCCTGCTCGCGCCGCCCGGTGGAGGCAAGACGACTGTCTTGCGCCGCTGGGCGAACAGCGACCGTAGTCGGCCGAGCGTGTGGCTCGACCTTGCCGACCCAACCGCCCCCATAGACGCGCTCCTGGACAGAGCCGCAGCTTCGGATCAGCCTCATACCATTTTCGTTGATCACGTTGACCGAGCGCCAGGCGCCGTCGATCTCGCTCCTCGCCTCGCTCCTATCGTCGAGCGTGGCGGCTGTTACGTCGCCGCGTGTCGCACGGCGGACTGGCAGACCTGGTCGCCGAGCCTGCCAGGCTGCAGCGCAATCAGCCTTCCATCCTTGCCTCATAAAGCACTCATTGACACTCTCGACGAAACCCTGCCTCCCCAGCGCGCGCGCCTGGCTTTGGCGCTGCTCGCCCGTGACGCGCGGGTTGCCGCGCTAGCCACTCTCCCCTTCGGCATGGCGGCCCTGATGAAGACGGCGCAGGCGGCGAATATCGCGGCCGACATGTCCCGCGCCGCCGTCATAGAGCGCGCCGCTACGCTATTAGCAGGCGGCGCCGTACCGGACGCCTGGACGGCCGTGCTTGGCCGGCGCGCCCTGGCGCTGGCCCTGGGCGAAGAGCCGCCGGCCCTCGACGCCGACGCGCGTGACGCTCTGCGCCGCGCCGGGTTGCTGCTCCCGGACGGGGCGTTCTCATACGCGCTCCTCGCGGAGCACTACGCCGCGCGCGAGGCACTGCGCACGGACCCAGGGCGCATCTTGCAGCACTGGACACCGAACAACGTCGAGATCTTCCGTCAGATGCTTGACCTGGCCCCGGATCGCCGCGGGCTTATCGCCTTCGCCTTGCGCGCCGTCGGCGCAGCCTCAGCGCTCCCAATAGCCGCTTCACTGGCCGCTACGCCGGGTCTCGCCCAGAATCTCGCAGCAGACGGACTCGCGCCGGACATGCAGTTTGCGGTCGCGCAGGCGCTCATGCCGGCCGACCGCGAAGGAGCCGTTACCCTTCTCAATGCAATCAAGACCAACGGCTCCGTCATGCTCGCCGCCAACCCCACCCTGAGCGAGACCATCGCGCAGGCCAACCGCGGCCTGGTCAAGCTGCGGCTGGGGCAGCCCGATGAGGCCGTCCAGCGCCTCCAGGACGCCCTGACCGCGCTTCACGATGTCGAAGGGCAGATCAAGAGCTGGCTGGGCTGGGCTGAGCTTGAGCGAGGCTCGAGCGACGCCGCCCGTCAGCATTTCGTGTCGGCGTCAGTGACAACGTCCGGCCCGATGACACGGTATGGCTTGGGAGTCGCCCTCGTGTCCCTCGGCGAGCAGACAGCCCTGGCCGAGCTGCAGCGGGCCGCCGATGAGTTGGCGGCGGACGACCCTCAGCGCCCAACGGTCCTGGCGGAGCTGGCGCGAGCCTACTCGGCCGCGGGCTGGTTCCGCGAAGCGTACACAACCCAGACACAGGCCGTTGCGCTCTGCCCCCAGTGGCCGATCCTGCACCGTGACGCGGCCGCCCTGGCCGAGCGTCTTGGCGAGCCACAGGCGGCCGAAATGCATCTGCGCTACGCCATCGCGCTGGCTCCGGGGCGCGCCGATTGGCACGCCGCTCTGAGTCGGCTCTACAGCAGCGCGGGCCAGTGGCGCAGGGCCGCGGCCGAGCTGCGGGAGGCAACAACCCTCGCGCCCGGCGATGCCACTTATCAGGCCGACCTCGGCCGCGCCTACCTTCATCTCAAGGAGTGGGAGCCGGCGCTGCGTCACCTCCGCGCCGCGCTCGCCGTCGAGCCCACCGTCGCGGACTGGCACGCCTGGTGCGCCGAGGCTCTCGCCAAAGTCGGCGCGCCTCACACCGCCGTGGAACACGCTCGCATGGCGGTGCAGCTTGCCCCCGACCACGTCGGCCATCTGCGGCAGCTCGGCTCTCTGCTGGTCGCCGCCGGCGCGATCACTGAAGCGCGGGAGACGCTGGCGCAGGCCATCGCCCGCCACCCCAACGATGCTTTGCTCTACGCCGATCTAGGGCGCGCCTGCGAAGCGGCCGGCGACCTTCCCGCAGCCCTCGCCGCCTACGAGCAGGCATGCTCGCTCGCACCGGATGCCGTTGCCCTTCGCCTTGCCACCGCGGAAGCCCATGCGCGTACCGGCGACTATGCCGCCGCCGCTGCCCAGCTCGCCGGTCTCCCTCTGGACGGTGATGCAGCCGCGCGCCGCGCCGGGTATGAGGCGGAGTTCGAGATCTCCCTCGGCGCTACTGGCCGCGCACTGGCCCTGCTGGAGCAGGCGGTCGCGCTCGACCCGGACACGGCTGCGTACCACACGCGCTACGGAATCCTTGCCCTGGAGCAAGGCCACCTGGCCGTCGCGCGCGAGGCGCTACAGCGCGCGGTCATCCTCGATCCGCGCCAGGTTGGCGCGCTCATTGCCCTGGCGCGTGTCCATCTACAGGATGATCAGCCCGCCGCTGCTTTGAACGTCTTGCGCCAGGCACTTGTCCTGGAGCCCGACAACGCGGCGGCGCAGGCTCTGTCAGCGCAGGCCGCCGCTCGCACAGGGCGCGTCAATGAAGCTCAACTCGCCGCCGCTCGCGCCTTCGCCCTCGCTCCGAGCACCGCGCTCACCATGGCCGCGCAGGCCGAGGTGGCCGCGGCACGGGGCGAGAGCGTCGGCGCCGTCGATTGGCTGCGGCAGACGGTCGCCGCCGAGCCTGAAAACATGGACTGGCGGCTGGCGCTTGCGGATGGCCTGGCGCGCAGCGGACAGTACGACGAGGCCCTGATGGAATTGGAAGCAGCGGCCGAGATCGCGCCGGAACACGTCGGTGTTCTCGCCAGACTCGGCCGGCTGTACGCGGTCGTGGAGAGCTACGGTCCCGCCGCCGATGCTCTCGCATCTGCGACGCGGCTCGCGCCCGACGTGCCCGAGTACGCCTGGCGTCTCGCCGCCGCACAGCGCCAGGATGGACAACCCGAAGCCGCGCTGGAAGCGGCGCAGCGCGCCCTTGCCCTGGCTCCCCTCGATCCGGACGCACTATACGAAGCCGGCCGAGCGAGCCTGGAGCTAGGCGAAAACGCTGACGCCTACGAGTACCTATCCGGGGCCGTTCGCCAACGTCCGCGCTGGGCCGATGCACACTTCTATCAGGCCGAAGCCCTGGAGCATCTCGGGGACATTGACCGGGCGCGGGAGGGCTACAGCCGCGTTACTGAGATCGAGCCGCATTGGGCGATCGCGCACGCACGCCTCGGCCGCATCCACGCCGACGCGGGTGACTGGGTGACGGCGCTCACGCACTATCAGAACGCCCTCGCGTGCGATCCCGATGCCTTGACGGTCGCGGCTGATGCCGCCAGCGCCGCGCTGAAGGCCCAGCGATGGGAGACCGCCGTCCAGATTCTCACGGCGACGCTCGACCGCTCGCCTGACTGGGTCGAGGGCTACACGGCATTGGGCGCCACCTACGCCCAGCGTGGCTGGTGGGAGGAGTCTATTGAGGCCTACCGGCAGAGTGTCGCAACGATGGAAGCCAAGGGCAGCGACCAAGCCGAGTTACGGCGGGCCTACCGCTCGCTGGCCGACGCGTGTGCGGCTAACCACGACTGGGCCGACGCCGCGAGCGCCTACGAGCGCATCCTGGCCGACCCGGCGCTCGAGGACGCATCCGGCGCCGCTCTCGCCCTTGGACGCTGCCGCCTGGCGCTCAACGAGCCGCTCCCAGCTGCTGCCGCCTTCGAACTGGCGCGCCAGCTCGGGGCCGATGCGACTGAGGTCGCGTTCCTGCTCGCCGAAGCCGGCGAGGCGACCGGCGACCGTCCGTGGGCGGCGCGGGCGTGGGAATCGGTGGCGGAGCTGACGCCCGACGGCGCGCCGCATCTGCGCCGCGCGGCGCGTCTATGGGTGCTGGCGGGCGCGGGGGAAGCCGCGATGGCAGACTTGCAGCGCGCCGCCGCCCAACGCCCGGACGACGGGGCGATCCAGGCGGAGTTGGCCGAGGCCGCGCTGCTGGCCGGCGCGGCATCCGCCGCCGCGACTGCGTACCAGCGCGCCGCTGAGCTTGGCTACGAGCCGGCCACGATGTACACGAAGCTGGCGGACCTGTACAAGCAGAACGGCCGCGACTCCGACTCCGAGACCGCGCTGCGGGCCTCGCTGGCGCTCGACCCATCGCAGCCGGAGGTGCTGTATCGCCAGGCCCGGCTCTACCTCGACCGTCACGAGATGGAAAGCGCCGTCAGCGCTCTTCACCAGGCCATCGACCTAGCGCCCAACGTGGCGAGTTACTGGGCCGACCTGGGCCTGATTCTCCTGGAGCTTAACCGGCCGGAAGCCGCCCTGGAAGCTCTCAAACAGGCGCTCAGGCTCGATCCGTCGGACGCGATGAGCACGTACGGCCTGGCGCGCGCACAGGCGCGTCTGGGCCACCTTCGCCTGGCCGTTGGGGCCGCCCTGGCTGCCGTGGACCTCGACGACACGAGTCCTGCCATTCTGCGGGGCGCGCCGCGTATTCTCATGTTCTTTGCGAACAGCGAGGGGGATGCCGCTATCACCGAAGTGATGCTTCACGCCGCCAGTCACTGCGCCGCGCGCGCCTCGGCCCTCACTGGCATCAGCGCGGACGACTACCTGGCGGTTGGTTGGGCACAGCTCATGCGCGGCCAGGCCGCTGAGGCCGTGGTCAACCTCGAGCGAGCCGCCGCTCTGAACCCCGGCGACGCCCTCAGCCATCTCTACCTCGGCCACGCGCTCGGCCGAGTCGGTCGCACAGCGGCGAGTGTCGCGGCGCTCCGCCGCGCCGTCAGCCTCGCGCCGGGCGATGCCGGGCCGCTGGTCGCCCTGGCCCAGGCGCTGTCGTCGGTTGGCGACGCGGATGATGCGGTGGAGACCGTTCACCAGGCGCTCGCTGTCTCTCCCAATGCCGCCACCGGCCGCACGGCGTTTACCCTTGGCGATACGCTGCTGGCCGCCGGCCACGTCGCAGAGGCTACGAACGTTCTCACCCAGGCCGTGGCATCTGAGCCGACCCAGGCGGCGTGGCATGCCCGCCTGGGCGAAGCGCACCAGGCGGCGGGCCGTCGGCTAGCCGCGCTGAACTCGTTCCGCACGGCGGCCGAGCTCGCGCCTAACGAACCGCGCTACCAGTACGAGCTCGCCGTGCTCTACGGCGAGCTAGGGCAACCGGACGTGGCCGCCGCCACACTGGAAAGCGCAATCGCCATCAAGCCCGATGACGCCGAGTGGTATGCGACGCTCGGCGACCTGCGCCAGTCGGCAAACCAGCCCGTGCAGGCGCGCATCGCCTACGATCAGGCCCGATACCTTGTTCCCGAAGAGGCGAGCTATCACCTGCGCTACGCGCTGGCTGCCGAAGCCCTCGGCGATCAGGAGAACGCGCGGCAGGCGCTCACGACAGCGTTGTCCCTCGACCCGGACTCGGCCGCCGCCCACAGCGCCCTCGCGCGCGTCCTCGAAGGCAGCGGCGATCTCAACGGCGCCTACACCGAGTATCGCCGCGCGTGCGAGCTAGCGCCCGATCAGGCCGCAACGCTGCTGGCGCTGGGCCGCCTGGCCCACCAGTTGGGGCAGGAGAACGAAGCGCTCCGCATCCTCACTCGGGCGACTCAAGCGGCGGGAACAGCCGACGTGTACACAGCATTGGGGCAGGTCTACGAGAGCCTGGGACGCCTGGACGAGGCGCTGCAGGCCTATCAGCAAGCGGTGGTCGCCGCGCCGGACAATGGCAAGTCCCACGTGCTGATCGGGCGGCTCTGTCTCGAAATTGGCCAGGTCGAGAAGGCCACGGCGCACTTCCGCCGCGCCACGGTGCTGATGCCCGATGACGGCGACGCGTACGCATCGCTGGCGCAATGCTACGAGACCCAGCATCGCCATGACCAGGCGCTCACTGCCTACCGAAAGGCGATCGAGTGCAACCCGGACAACCCGGAGTACTACCTCGGAGCCGGGCTGTCTCTCAAGAATCTGCGGGATTACGCCGAAGCGACCGAAATGTTCCGCGCCGCCGTGCGCCTGCAGCCGACATCCGCCGATGCTTACCGTTACCTGGCTTCCGTCGGGGCGTTGGGCTTCCTCGAGCGACAGATACGACGTTAGGACCGGAGACCCATCATGCCGACGGACCGCACCGACCTTCTGGCCATGCCTCCAACCGCATCCGACCCACTGGCAGATACCCGGGCGGCGCTCGACGACCTGGCCGTGGGTCTCGCGCCGCGTACCACGCCGCGCCTCGCCAGCGTGATTACGACCAGCCGCCGCAACCTGGAACGCAAGTACGGCGCATCAGCCTTCCAGGCCATCCACCAGGCCCTCCAGGACCTGGCTCATGTCACCTCGTCGCGCCTGGTATGCGCCGACACACCGGCGGAGAACCGCCCAGTCGGACTGGAGCCAGTTCGGGATGGGGCCAGCGCGGACGAATGGCTGAACTACGTCAGGCGGCTTCCGATGGACACTCGCAGCCTCCTGTTCATCGGTGGCCCCGACATCGTCCCGTTCCAGCCAGTCGCCAACCCTAGCGACGACGATGACGACACGCTCTTCAGCGACGCGCCGTACGGCGGGCCGGCGTTGCTCTCGCCGGGCCGCGCGATCGGCCGTCTCCCCGATAGCGCCGACAATGATCCATCATTCCTTATCAGTCTCATCCGTTCCACCGCAGACGCGCGACGGGCGGCGGGACGTCAGAGCAAGTGGGCCACTGTCGCCCCCGCAGCCGGGCCGGCGGCTGTCGGCTACACTGCCTCCGTCTGGCGTCACGCCGCCCGCGCCGTCTTCTCCGTCATCGACACGCCCAAGAATCTGCGCATGTCGCCGCCCCTGGACCACGTTCACGCGCCGGCCATTCACGGTGACCGGTTCGGCGTGGCGTACTTCAACCTCCACGGCTTGAAGGACGATGCTGGCTGGTACGGGCAGCGTGACCCGCTGCTCGCCGCCGACTATGCCGCCTTTCCCTTGGCATTGCACCCTGACGCGTTGAACGCGGATCAGCGGCGGCGGCTGGTTGTGTTTAGCGCCGCTTGCTACGGGGGCTATATCTCTGATAAGCGCGCCGCCGAGAGCATGGCGCTGCGCCTGCTTCAGACGAAGGCCGCGGCGTTCGTCGGCTCGACTGCTCTCGCGTACGGCGGCCTTAGCGAGACTCTTCTGGCCGCCGACCTGTTAGCGATCCACTTCTGGCGAAGCGTACTGGGTGGCCTGAGTGTGGGTGAGGCCCTGCGCCGCGCCAAGATCGACATGGCCAACGACCTGATTCAGCGCCAGGGCTTCCTCGACGCCGAGGACCAGAAGGCCATCCTGACTTTCACACTGTATGGCGACCCTACTCTCGCGCCGTTCGCCGTGAGCCGCGCCCCCTGGCATGCAGCGAAGAAAGGCAGCGAGAAGGCGGAGGCGAAAACGCCGTCGCACGCATTGGAGCCTGTGAGCGACGCCGTCGTGGCGCCGACCGCGAAGGCAATGGGCTACGGGAGGGCAAAGGCTTCATCGGGGGACATGGTGGCGCGCATCGAGCAGCAAATCCGGCGGCAACTGCCTGACCTGGGTCAAGTCGAGGTCAAGCTCGTCACGCCATCGGTCGCGAAGGGCGTGAGCGCCGCGCCCGCCTCTGCGACCGTGACCGTGGCCGAGGCGCCGTCGGAACGGCCGTTTCGTCAGTTAGTTAAAGCGACCCTGGCGCCGGATGGTTCGATTCTAAAGCTAGTCATGGCGCATGGATAGGCCTATGTTCTACGGTGAGTTTTTACAGGATGTCGACGCGCGAGGGCGCCTGGTCATCCCCCAGGCCTTTCGGGCTGACCTGGCGAACGGCCTGGTCATCACCCGTGGCCTGGACGGATGCCTCCTGGTGTACCCGGCGTCGCGGTGGGACGAGGTAGCGGATGCTGTCAGCCGCCTACCTCTCACGCGCAGCGTGGCCCGCGCCTTCGTCCGCCTGCTGCTCGGCGGCGCCAGCCCCCAGACCCTGGACACCCAGGGGCGGTTCACGCTGCCGGTCCCCCTCCGGCGCTACGCGCGGCTAGACTCGAGCGCGGTTATCGTCGGCACCGGCGACCACATCGAGATCTGGGGCGATACCGCGTGGGACCGAATGACCGATGACCTGGCCGAGAATGGGTCGGAGATCGCGGAAAACCTGAGCAACCTTGGGTTCGCCCTCTCCTGACATGATCGGAACAGCAGCATGATTGTTCATCTTGATTGCCATCGAAGGAGGCCTTGTGCAAGCGACTATCACCCCTGCGACGCCGGCCTGTCTCAAAGTTGTGGGCGTCGGTGGCGGCGGCAGCAATGCCGTCGACCACATGATTCAATTCGGGATGACCGGCGTCGAGTTCATCGTCGCCAATACTGACCTCCAATCGCTGGAGCGCTCCGAAGCGCCGACCAAGCTTCAGCTCGGCCCCATCGCGACGGCGGGGTTAGGCGCGGGCGGCGCGCCGGACCTGGGGGCGAAAGCCGCCGATGAAAGTCGCAAAGCCATCAGTGTAGCCCTGACCGGCGCGGACGTCGTTTTCATCGCCGCCGGAATGGGCGGAGGGACAGGCACCGGCGCCGCCCCCGTGATCGCCGATGTGGCGCGCTCGATGGGGGCGCTGACAATCGCCGTCGTCACGCGCCCCTTTACCTGGGAGGGCATGCGCCGCCTGCGCGCGGCCGAGATCGGGCTGGCGCGGCTCCGCGAGGTCGCAGATACGGTGCTCATCGTCTCGAATGACCGGCTCGCAAACCTCGTGGACAGCAAGCTGACGCTGGACATGGCGCTGCGCGTTGGGGATGACGTGCTGCGCCAGGCAATCCAGGGAATCTCGGAGCTTGTGACCCAGCCGGGCCTCATCAACCTCGACCTGGCAGACTTGCGCGACCTACTGACGGACGCCGGACCCAGCTTGCTGGCGATCGGGCAAGGGCGCGGCCCGGATGCGGCGGTGTCCGCGGCGCGGGCGGCTCTCATCAGCCCTTTGGTCGATCCGCTCGCGATCCAGGGCGCCGGGGCGGTGCTCATTAATATCACCTGCGGCCCGGACCTGCCCCTTCTCGAAACGCAGGCAGCCGTTGATGTCGTAGCGTGCGCCGCCCGTCCCAACGCCGATGTGCGCTTCGGCATCCTAATCGACGAGCGGATGGCCGGACGCGTCCAGGTTATGCTCGTCGCGAGCAGTCTGGAGCACGTCCGCCGCGCGATGCCCTATCCCACGGTAGCGTCGCCAGGCGGCAGTCTGCGCTTCGTTGCGGCGGGGTAACGAGGCGCACCCAAGCGGGAGAGTCTACATGGCGCGACAATCATCAGTAGCCAAGACGGATTCACTGCGAGTCGAGGATTTGCGGGCGAAAGCCGTCGCCCACGTGGTGCGGCGCTTTCCAGAGATGGTTGGCGTCGCCCCCACGCGCAGCGCGACTTCTGACGGCATCGAGTTCACTTTTCGGACGACGGTGGAAATCGGGGACAAGAGGCTGCCGCGGATCGTGCGAGTCGTGATGGATAGGCAGGGCCGAGTCAACCGTCTCATTACTTCACGCTGACTTACAGGTTCTCACGCAACCTTCACACGCGCTTAACGGCCGCCTAATGTGGGGGTTGTAGACTACGGGTAACAGCGGGTCTAACCTCCCGTTTACCTCTCAGAGACATCGGCCTGGAGTCTCCCTCTTTCACAGAGGCGACCCCAGGCCGATGTCTCTTTTGACGACTCGAAGCTGCTACGGCGTCCGCGCGATGGGCGTCGGCGCGGTAATCGTAACGTCCACCCGGTCGGGAGCCAGCCGCCGGTCGAGCGACTCCGGAACCCCAACGATTTTTGGCGCGACGTTCTGAGTGCCGGCTGGTAAGCCCGACGCATCCAGGACCACCTGGATGTTGCTGTTGCTGTCCACCCCGTTCAGATCGGCGACTGGCCCTTGCAAGACGATCTGCACGTGAGAGGGCGAGACGGTGGCTTGCCAGTCAGGCGGTAGCCCACGCACGATCACGGGACGATCAATCGTCCTGCCACTCCGCTCCACGTCCACGCCGACTTTGACCGCGACAGAGCCAGACGGCGGATCGACGACGCTTATGCCATCCGGCACCACCAGGGGGACATTGCGCTCGAAACCCTGGGTAACGCCTGTTGCTGTGACGGGCTGTGTCTGCAGATAGCCTGGCAGCGCCTTGATCTGCGCCGGCGGCCCTTTGACGGTAACCGTCGTGGGAGCAACCGTGATGCTGCTAATCCAGTAGCCATTCGCCGGCGTAATATCCCGCACGACGGACACCGCAAGCTCGCGGTAGCCTTGCTCCTGCTCGACAGGCACGCGCACGGAAACCTGCGGCGGATCGACTGCCACACCGCTGACCGTATTCCCGTCCTTATCCAGTGGCGACAGAGTGACCAGCCGCTCAACGTCTGCGCGAGGGCTGATCGTCAACGGTAGGCGCGCCTGCACCTGCGCGACGGACTCGACGGCGGAGCGTGGCCCCTTGATGGACACCTGCGACGGGGTGACGATGGGCTTCTGCAGGACGAAGCCGAGAGCAGCATCGCCAATCAGTCCTACCTGCACCTCCATGTCGCGCTGTGCCGTTGGCTCCAGGCGGACAACGACGTCTTTGGGCGTGACGCCGAGGATGCGAGCCCGATTCTCGGCACACCGCGTGCAGACCACGGTCACAGGAACACTGCGGATACCCGGCTCCAGGTCCTTCAGGTCCACGTAGGCGCGAAAATCCGACGCCGAGATCAGATCCCACGAGTTGCGGGGCGCGACGAGCCGAACCTGGACACGCTCGTTCATGCCGCCCACCAACTCGTTCCCTTGCGGGATGTTGACCGCCTCAACAGGCACACCGCCCGGAGGCGTAATCCCATCCTGTAGAGGGTTACTTTCACTCGTGGCGACAAACCAAACCAGCAGGGCGAGGACGAAAGCCAGGATGAGCGAGCTCAAATTCCCGAGTAACAGGCGCATCACCCCTCACCTCTCTCGACGCCGCTCGTCTCAGTTCCAGAGGAAGCGCCGGACGGGGCCGCCGCATGCGTCGGTGTCGACTCCGTCGGCGGGGCGCCGACCACCTTATCGTTCCCGTCGCCGGGCGGCGGGGACGTCGTGCCGTCCTGCGACCCCCGGAACCACCGCGTGAGCCAGTCGGATGATGTGGCCGGCGTGCGATACCAGCGATAGAGAAGGCGAGCAACTTGACCCTCGTCCAGACGGCGGCGAATGATGCCATTGCGCACGAGCGAGATCGTCCCCGTCTCTTCCGAGACGACGACGGCGACGGCGTCCGTCCGTTCCGTCACGCCGATGGCGGCCAGGTGCCGCGTCCCAAGGTGGCTATCGGGCTCGCGGCCCATCGCCAGAGGCAGCACGCACCGCGCCGCCGCGATGCGATTGCCGCGCACAATAACCGCGCCGTCGTGCAGCGCGGTCTTGGGGAAGAAGATGGTCATGAGCAGGTCGGCTGTGACGCTCGAATCGATCTTCTCGCCCGTATCGATGAACTCCTGCAGGCCGGTGTCCTGCTCGATGACAATGAGCGCGCCGTGATGGCGCTCGGACATCTCGCCCACGGCCCGCGCCACCTCTGGAATGATAGATGTGCTGTTGGGCGTCTCGCCGGCGCCAGGCGTGATGAACCGCCCGGCGCGACCTAACCGCTCCAGACCGCGCCGAATCTCAGGCTGGAAGATCACGGGAATCGAAATAAGGAGCGCGGGGAACGAATTGCGCAGGAGCCAGTTGAAGGCCCGAAGCTGAAGGACGTTGCTCAGAACGACTACGATCAAGGTAAGCAACAGGAAGCCGCGCAGCAGCTGAACCGCCTGGGTGCCCCGAATCAGGTATAAAAGGCCGTAGAATACCCCCGTGACCAGCAGCAGGTCAATGATTGTGAAAAAATCAACGGTGGAAGCAGCCCATTGTATCGTCAAGCGCAGGTTTTGGAGAACCTCATCCACGCGCCGTTATCCTTCCCCACGAACAGCGGGGACCCGCGCGTCACTCCCCGCGCGGGTCTTTCCCGGTTATGTCAATGCGGCGCCATCAGCTTGACGAGCACCGCCTTCTGAGCGTGCAGGCGATTCTCCGCCTGATCAAACACAGCAGAGTTCAGGCCGTCAATGACGTCGTCGGTAATCTCATCGCCGCGATGGGCCGGCAGACAGTGCAGAACGAGCGCATCCGAATTAGCTTCGGCAAGCCGCGCTGCGTTGAGTTGGTAAGGAGGAAAAACATCCTTTCTCGCGGCCGCCTCAGCCTCCTGCCCCATGCTGGCCCAGACGTCGGTGTACAGCGCATCGGCGTCACGGGCCGCCGCAGACGGGTCATTCGTCACTTCTATGCTGCCGCCTCCCAGCCGGCCGAGGGACCTGGCGCAGTCGACCACATCGGCGGGCGGCTCGTACCCGGGCGGCGTGGCAACGACGACGCGCATGCCGGTCAGGGCGCCGCCAAACATGAGCGACGTCGCGACGTTGTTCCCATCGCCGAGGTACGTCAGCTTCAGACCCTTGAGCGAGCCGCGCTTCTCGTAGACAGTCAGCAGGTCGGCCAGCCCCTGGCACGGGTGGCTGTAGTCGGACAGGCCGTTGATCACGGGCACCGTGGCAGCGCGCGCCAGATCGACCACGTCGGCGTGGGCGAACACACGCGCCATAATGCCATTCACGTAGCGGCTCAGCACCCGAGCGACATCGCCTGTGCTCTCCCGCTTCCCTAGCTGAATTTCATTCGGCGAGAGGTAGAGCGCGTGGCCGCCTAGCTGAAGCATGGCCACGTCGAACGAGACGCGGGTACGGAGCGACGGCTTCTGGAAAACCATGCCGAGCACCTGCCCCTTAAGAAGAGGACGCGGCGCTCCGCCGGCGAGTTCCTGCTTGAGCTGAACCGCCAGGTCGAGCAGTTCCATGATGCTTTCGGGTGTCAGGTCTGAGAGGCTGAGGAGATCTTTCATGGCATTCTCGTTAGCGTGAGACAGGGTTTCGGAGCACGCCAATGCCGTCGACTTCGACCTCGACGACATCGCCCGCTTCCAGCGGACCGACTCCGGCCGGCGTCCCGGTCAGGATTACATCGCCCGGCTCCAATGTCATCACTTTTGAAATATAGCTGACCAGGTAGGGTACATCGAAGATCAGGTCGCGCGTCCGTCCGTCCTGTCGCACTTCACCATTGACACGCGTGCGTACGCCGACACTTGCCGTATCCAGGTTGGTCACGATCCAGGGCCCAATCGGGCAAAAAGTGTCAAATCCCTTGGCCCGAGTCCACTGCCCGTCTGTCCGCTGCAAGTCACGCGCGGTTACGTCATTCGCCGCCGTGCAGCCCAACACGCAAGTCAGGGCCGTGTTCCACGGCACATCCTTGGCGCGCCGGCCGATGACGACCGCGAGCTCCGCCTCATAATCCACCCGCGAAGACATGCTGGGCAGAATGATCGTCTCACCTGGACCGATAATCGCGCTCGGCGGCTTGAGGAAAAGCAGTGGCTCAGTGGGCAATTCCGCATTCATCTCGGCGACATGCGCGCGATAGTTGCGGCCAACGGCGACGATCTTGCTGGGCCGCAACGGCGCCAGGAGGTCTATCTCTCCTATGGGCGCAACCACCTCGCCGAGGTGGTAAGTCCCAAAGATGTCGCCGATGACCTCACGCAGGTTGTCGCCGTCGCGCGCGCCATATCCGATGTCGCCGTCAAAGTGATAGCGGGCTATCTGCATATTGACGCCAACCTCTCGCGGCTAGGGTCGCACATCACCGTGCCCCAGAACAATCCACTTGTAGGTCGTAAGCTCCTGTAGGCCCATCGGCCCTCGGGCGTGTAGCTTTGTGGTGCTGATCGCCACTTCGGCGCCGAGTCCAAACTGCCCACCATCGTTGAAACGCGTACTGGCGTTGACGAACACGGCAGCCGAGTCGACCTCATCCAGGAAACGCATCGCCGCGCTGTAGTCTTCAGTAATGATCGCTTCGGAGTGGCCGCCATAGCGGGCGATGTGGTCGAGCGCCTCATCGATGCTGTCCACGACGCGCACTGAGGCGCGCAACGCCAGGAACTCATAGCCAAAGTCCTCGGGCGTCGCCGCCTTGACCAGCGGCCGCTCGCCGAGGATCGCCAGCGAAGCTTCATCGACGCGCAGCTCGACGCCGGCGGCGCCCATCCGGTCCGCCAGGCGCGGCAGAAACTCGGCAGCGACGGCGCGATGGACGAGAAAGGTGTCGACTGCGTTGCAGGCCGACGGCTTCTGAATCTTGGCGTTGAAGCCGATCTCCACCGCGTCGTCAAGCTTGGCAGCCTGATCGACGTAGATGTGGACAACGCCGATACCGCCGGTGACAACCGGCACTTTGGCGTTCTCGATGGCGAACCGGTGCAGGTCCGCGCCGCCACGTGGGATGAGCAAGTCGATGAAGTCGCGCGCTTCCAGCATATCACGCACCAGGGCGCGGTCCGTGCTCTGGATGAGTTGAACGGTGCCATCGGGGAGGCCCGCGGCCACGGACGCATCGCTCACCACCTGCGCCAGGATGCGGTTCGAGTTGAGCGCCTCTTTGCCGCCGCGCAGAATGGCCGCATTGCCCGACTTGATGCACAGCGCAGCGATATCGATGGTCACGTTGGGGCGGGATTCGTAGATGATGCCGATGACGCCGAGAGGCACACGGCGCTTGCCAACCTGGAGCCCATTGAAGAGGGTCTGCAGCTCGGTCGCGCCGAGCGGGTCAGGCAGCGCGGCGACGTGCCGCACGTCATCGGCCAGGCTGCGTAGGTCCTTGGCGTCCAGCCGCAGCCGGCCAAGCATCGCCTCCGACAGCCCCACCTCTCGCGCTGTATCGAGGTCGCGGCGATTAGCCTCGGCAATCTCGTCCTGGCGCGCTACCAGGGCATCAGCAATCGCGTGCAGCGCCGCGTTGCGAACACGAGCGCTTGTAAAAGCGAGACGGCGCGCCGCAGCGCGCGCCCGCACACCCTTCTCGGCCACCTCACCGGCGACCTGGGCTCCGACGGCAAGCATAGCTCCCTCCTCCGGACAAAGTCAGGCAAGGAATCTTAGCAACAGGCGGAAGAAAGGTCAAGCGACAGGACAGAACCACGAAGCGATAGAGGGAAGAAGATGCCTACTTCTCCCCTCCATGCTGCTGCAAGCTTGCGTTTCTTAACTTATTCTTAGTCTCCAGCGTCACCGCAGGGGCAGCGCGGCCTCCCTCTGCCAGTTATCGAGGACCTCGCGCCGGCCGCCGAAGCTTTCCCCGCTCGGCGACGGCTTCTTGGCCGCGGCCGGCGGCGTCTCGCGCGCTGTGGAAATCGGCGCGTCACCCGCGAGGCGGCCCGCGCTATCCGCCCAGGTTACGCCCGCGACGGCGAGGGCGGTCGCGTCGCCGCTGACATCAATGGTCGCCAGGCGCACAGGCCCGATTGCCCGTGCTCCCGCCGGCAGGGTGAGAGCCAGCCTCGCGCCCGTCGCCGTGCGCGCATTGCGCACAATGTAGGCGTCCTTGAGCGCGTCGCCCAGGCGGAAGGGGCTGGAGTTCGTGATCTCGACCGCCTTCGAGGAGGCGCCCAATGTCAGGTCAACGCCACCAACGCCGGTCAGGTCATCCGCCCAGATCTCGACGCGCGTCGTGCCATCTTTGCCCGGCGCCTGCGGAACGAGACGGACCGAAACCGGCCCGCGCTTCGCCGGACCGCTCTGCGCTGCATACTGATTCGGAGGCGACCAGACCTGCGGGCAGGCCAGGCCAAAGTTCGCCGCGACAAGCACGACGTCGCCGATGTCGATTCGCCCGTTACCGTTTAAGTCGGAAATCGGATCGGTCGACGATGGCGAGTCATACACGCTCGATACGCGCACCAGGTCGAAGATATCGATGACGTCGGATAGGACAACATCGCCGGCGATTAGCTGGCCGGCCGACAGATCGACCGTCTGACCCGCGGCCAACGTGACCGTTTGTTCAGCGCACAGCCAGCCGGGCCGCCTGGCGCGGACCGTGTACTGACCGGCCGCGAGCCCGTCGAGCCTGAAATCGCCGAGATTGTTGGTGAGCACGGTCTGGTCGGTGGGGCCGACGCCATGGATCGTCGTGGCATTGTATGCTGTGCGGCCTTCGAGTGTCATCCTGCCGATGATAGCCGCCGGCGCCGGCCGTACCGTGAGTGATGCTCCGTGCGCGCCAGCGTTGATCGGCGTGCCGCCCAATTGCGCGGCCAGCACGCGGGTGACGCTGAGCGGACTAACGCCAACGGCTACCCCCTCAAATTCCAGGCTGAAAAGGACTCCGCTGCCGCTGACAGTGGGAGCCGGCGAGAGACGTGTCATCACGACGCGAACAGTGCCGGCTGTGTTGTCGACCACGTTCTGCGTCATGACGCTCTGCCCCGGCAGGTACAGGAACGGCCCCAGGTCCGCCTGGCTGGGCACGGCGTGGACAATGCTCGGATCGAACGAGAGCGTGACATCGGCCGAGTAAAGGTTGGTAACATCCTCCAGCCAGACCTCGACGCGCGTGCGCTCACCGGGCGCGATCGCATACCCCCCGCCGCTAGTAACGGCGCGCGCCATCGCCGGTTGACCGCCCGGGTCCGTCGGCACCTGGCTGCAAGCAATCAGACTCACCTCATCCACCCCGTAGGCCGTACGGTTTCGTGTATCCGTCATCGCCGAGTACGCGAGGCGCAGCGTCTGGCCGCCCGCCGGCAGGCTGTACAGGACGCGCCCCCAGGAGTTCGCCGCTGTCGTCGCGTCGACGGTCTCTACCGTCGCAGCGGGCAGCCCGTCCGGACGAAGCAGGGCCACCGTCATTCGGTCACTGTCGGGTGTCGCGCTCTCTGGGACACGGGCGCGCCAGTAGCTCAGGCGCGCGAGCTGCGTATCGGCCGGGAGCACGATGTTCTGCGCGACTCGGTCGTTCGCGCTGTTGTACCCGGCCAGCAGAGCCAGGCGCTGCCCGCTGAACGGGCTGCTCGTGCTGATGAGCGGCGTGCCTGACGTGTCCCAGTCGACAAAATCGGGGGTTAGCTCGAAACCACCGTTCGCCAGCAAATCCTGGCAGAAGGGCGGCAGTGAGCCGATACGGAACTGAGCGTGCGCCAGTTCTGCCTGGTTCGCCGACGCCTGCAGCGTGTACGTGCCGAGGGGCATGCCGACACCAGAGATTGGCGCGGGCTGGAAGCCGCCCTGGGCATTCACGGTGACGGGATAGGTTAACGTGAGCCCGTCTGGCCGAAGCAGAGTGAGTTGAACGGACTGGCCGGCTGTGAAGCCGGCGCCTGTGATAGTGAAGTTGCTGACCTGTGTGCCGCTGACAGGAGAGACGGCGACCACCGGTGGCGCGGCGGTCTCAGCAAGCGCGGAAACGGAGCCGGCCGCACCGGGATCGGATGGCGCACTGGCGATATTGACGGTGTCCGCGGGCGCGATGTCGGGAAAAGTGGCGACGGACGGCCGAGCAGCCTGAGCGGCAAAGGCGTAGAATGTGAACCAACATACGAGCGCCGCCAGGACCACGCCGCCGGTCCTGACTATGCGCGACTTCCGGGCAATCATCCACGTCTCCTCTGCGAGAACCGGGGGGACTCCATTGGAGAACACCGAGTTTCTGGGTACTATTCACTTTAAATAACGTCTGTGCTGCGCCATGTAATACGCGCGCCGGGTGAAGCTGCAAGGTTTCACGCATATTCCACAATCCGTGGCTCAGACGTCGGGTTGTGAGACCGGCTTCACGGCCCAGATAAGGTCGTAGTACGCCTGCCAGACCTCGCGGCGAAGGTCTGTCAGGCCCAGGTCGGCGAGATGGCGGTCGAACGCCTCTCGAGAAGGAACGCGGCCGGGGAAATAGAGGCGGTCGACGCCGACACGCTGTGTAATCAGGAGCGTACCGCCGGGCCGCAAGACGCGCAGCATCTCGCGGAGGGCAGCCTCCGGCGACGCAAGAAACTCAAGTGCTTCGAGGCAAGTTACGGCATCGAACGACGCATCGGGAAAAGGGATCGTGGTCGCATCGTGGCAGAGGAAGGTGATACGTCCATCCCACGCGGCAAGCTTCGCCTGCGCCTGTGCGAGCATGCCCGCGGAGGCGTCCAGGGCCACGATCTCGCCGCTGAAGTCGGTCTGTTGGAGGAGGACCAGTGGCAGGCGCCCTGTCCCCGTGGCGACATCGAGAACGCGCGCCGCGGGGATCTCTGCGAGACGCTCGGCCAGGGGATAGCCGAGCCTGTCGGCTTCGTCGTCCTCGTCAAACCCCTTGATGCGGTCGTAGGAGCGGGCGCTCCAGTCGTACATCAGAGTGACAATTCTCTGGCCGAGATAGACACCCTCCGCCAGGACAAGCTGCCAGTAGAGCAGCGCCCCTATCACGGCTACGGCGGCGACCAGGGCCGCCCATGCCCACAAACTCACCCGGCCTCCGTGCGCTAAAGCAGTACGAGGTCGTTGCGGTGGATGACCTCGGCGCCGTAGTCGTAGCCGAGCTGCCCTTCAATCTCGGTCGACTTTCGCCCCTTAATCAGCCGCAAGTCCGCCGAGTTATAGAGCGTCACGCCGCGAGCGATATCGTGGGCCGCGCAATCCACCACCTTTACCGTCGCGCCCCGCGCAAAGTCACCACGCACCTCCACGACGCCGGCCGGTAGGAGGCTCTTCCCGCGTTCCTGGAGCGCGCGCACAGCGCCGTCGTCGACCACGAGCTCGCCCCTGATCGGATCCGTCAGTATCCAACGCTTGCGGCTCTCCATGCGGTTAGCGGTCGCCACGAACAACGTCCCGAGCGCTTCCCCCGCGACAAGCCGACGCAGCACGTCTGGCTCGGCGCCTGCCGCCACGATGGTCGCCGTGCCGGCGCGCGTCGCCAGCTCGGCCGCCTGGATCTTGGTAATCATGCCGCCCGTGCCGCGGCCGGTAACCGTGCCGCCGGCGAGCGCGCGCACCGAGTCGTCGACGTGCTCCACGACTGGGATGAGCGTGGCGTCGGGGTGCTTGCGCGGGTCGGCGGTGAACAGGCCGGCGGCGTCCGTGAGCATCACCAGCAGGTCGGCGTCGATGAGATTGGCGACCAGCGCCGAGAGGTTGTCGTTGTCGCCGATGCGAATCTCCTCCACACCGACGACGTCGTTCTCGTTGACGATCGGCACTACCCGCCGCTCGAGCAGCGCGAGCAGGGTGTTGCGCGCATTGAGGTAGCGGGTCCGGTCCGCCAGGTCGACGCGGGTCAGCAGCGCCTGCGCGACCGGGATGTCGTAGAGATCGAAGAGTTGCGCGTAGAGCTGCATGAGTCGCCCCTGCCCCACTGCCGCCAGCATCTGCTTGAGCGGGATGCCGCGAATGCGGGTGTAGAGATCGAGGCGCTCACGCCCGGCCAACACGGCGCCGGACGACACCATGACGACCTCGACGCCCTCGGTGTGCAGGCTCGCGACCTGGCGCACCAGCTCAACGATACGCGGGCGGCTCAAGCGTGGACCGCCCGCGGTCAAGACATTTGTGCCTAGCTTAACAACGACTCGATGATAGCGCATTGTCCGTGCCCGGCGTACGCCAGTGTTACTCCTCCAGCTTGAGGACCGCCATGAACGCTTCCTGGGGGATTTCGACGTTGCCCAGGCGCTTCATGCGCTTCTTGCCCTCTTTCTGCTTCTCCAGCAGCTTGCGCTTGCGCGTGATGTCACCGCCGTAGCACTTGGCAAGAACGTTCTTCGCCATCGCCTTGACAGTCTCTCGCGCGATGATTCGCCCGCCCACCGCAGCCTGAATCGGCACGGGGAACAACTGGCGCGGGATGACCTCCTTGAGACGCAAGGCCAAGGCCGAGCCTTTCTCGCGCGCCTTGTCCCGGTGCACGATAAGGGACAAGGCATCGACGGCCTGCTCGTTCACCAAAATATCCATCTTGACCAGGTCGCCGGGCCGGTAGCCGAGGAAATGGTAGTCGAGCGACGCGTAGCCGCGCGTGCGGCTCTTGAGCTGGTCGTAGAAATCCACGATGAGCTCGGCCAACGGCATCTCGAAGGTCATGTGGACGCGCACTTCGTCCAGGTACTCCATCTTCTCCAGCGTGCCGCGCCGATTGCGCACCAGCTCCATGACCGTCCCGATGTACTCGGACGGCGTGAAGATGCTCAGCGTCATCCACGGCTCTTCGATGGTCTCGATTTCGGCGGGTGATGGCAGATCGGCCGGGTTGTCCACGGTGATAATCTCGCCGTCACGCTTGAGCACCTCGTATTCCACACTGGGCGCGGTGACGAGGAGGTTCAGGTCATACTCGCGCTCCAGGCGTTCCTGGACGATCTCCAGGTGCAGCAGGCCCAGGAAGCCGCATCGGAAGCCGAAGCCCAGGGCGACGGAGTTCTCCGGCTGGTAGACGAGGGAAGCATCGTTCAGCTTGAGCTTCTCCAGGGCGTCGCGCAGCTCGTAGTACTGCTCCGTGTCGACGGGATACATACCGGCATAGACCATCGGCTTGGCCGGGCGATAGCCGGGCAGCGGCGCATCGGCCGGATTGTCGGCGGCGGAAATCGTGTCCCCAACGGAGACCTCGCGTACGCTTTTGAGACCGGTCGCCACGTAGCCCACATCGCCCGCCGACAGATCGACGACCGTTGTCATGCGCGGCTTGAACACGCCGAACTCAAGCGCGTCCAGTCGCTGCTGCGTCGACATGAGCATCAGCGGCGTGCCAGCCTCCATCCCGCCGTCGACGACGCGCACGTAGGCGATGACGCCCTTGTACTGATCATAGTGGGAGTCGAAGATGAGCGCGCGCAAGGGCTGGTGACGCTGCCCGCGCGGCGCCGGTATGCGCTCGATGATCGCTTCCAGCAGCTCGTCGATGCCGATGCCTTCCTTCGCCGAGGCCAGGATGATGTCCTCGCGGGGAATGCCCATGAGGTCTTCTATCTCTTGCGCAACGCGCTCCGGTTCGGCGGCCGGCAGGTCGATCTTGTTGACGACCGGTATGATGGTCAGGTTGTTGTCGAGCGCCAGGTAAAGATTCGCGAGCGTCTGCGCCTCGATGCCCTGGGAAGCGTCCACGACGAGGACGGCGCCCTCGCAGGCCTGCAAGGCGCGGCTGACCTCGTATGTAAAGTCCACATGCCCCGGCGTATCGATCAGGTTGAGCTCGTACATCTCTCCGTCCGGCGCGCGATAGTCCATGCGCACCGCCTTGGCCTTGATCGTGATACCCTTCTCGCGCTCGAGCTCCATCTGGTCCAACACTTGCTCAGACATCTCGCGGCGCGTCAGTGTTCCCGTGCGCTCCAGCAGACGGTCCGAGAGCGTGCTCTTGCCGTGGTCAATGTGGGCGATAATTGAAAAGTTACGGATGCGATTCTGATCCATTTATCATTCCTGCGACAGTACAATCAACGCCTGTAAGTATAGTCTCCGTCAGCCGCAAACAGAATTCCTCGCCGACGCGTTATAGAGTAGAGGCTACGCGAGCGCGGCGCGCACTAGGGCTTCGACATCGGCGGTGGGCGCGCCACCGACAACCAGGTGCGCTAGAAACTCGACATTCCCGGCCGGCCCGACAATGGGCGAGCGAATCAGGCCGCGCGTCGCGAAGCCGTTCTCGCCGGCCCAGGTGAGGACGCCCCGCAGCACCTCCTTATGGAGCGCCGGGTCGCGCACAACGCCGCCCTTGCCCACCTGGCCCTTGCCGACCTCGAACTGGGGCTTGATGAGCGCGACGACGTCCGATCCCTCCCGCGCCAGACGCGCCACCGCGGGCAGCACTAGGCGCAGAGAGATGAATGACACGTCGATGACGGTGAGGTCGGCCGGCTCCGGCAGCGTTTCCAGGTAGCGGATGTTAACGCGGTCCATGACGACCACCCTGGGGTCCTGGCGCAAAGCCCAGGCAAGCTGGCCGTAACCAACGTCGACGGCATACACCCTCGCCGCTCCCCGGCGCAGCAGCACGTCGGTGAAGCCGCCGGTCGACGCGCCGACGTCGAGCGCGATACGCCCGGCGGGATCGATGGCGAACGCGTCCAGGGCAGCGTCCAGCTTGAAGCCGCCGCGGCTGGCAAACTGAGGCTTGGTCTCAACGGCAATCTCGGCCTCGGCATCGACGCGGGTGCCAGGCTTGTCAACCACCTGGCCGGCAACGCGCACCTCACCGGCCTCGATCATGCGTTGTGCCTGGGTGCGGCTCTCGGCCAGTCCACGCTGGACGAGCAAGGCATCGAGCCGTTCCTTCACAGCCTCTCCCGCCCATGTCGGCGCCGCGCCGCGAACGTCTTGACGCAACGGCGCGAATGGAGTACGCTTTTCGTTATGGATGATCCCATTACTCGCACAGCAACCTCAGACACAGCTTCAGCCGTCCAAAGTCCCCTACGCACGCTGCGCTACCTGTTCAAGGCCATGCGGCCTCGGCAGTGGACGAAGAACCTCTTCATCTACGCGGCGCTGCTGTTCGATGACAAGCTGCTCCAGCCGCCGTTATTCCTGAAGACGACGGCGGGCTTCCTGATTTTCTGTCTGCTATCCAGCGCCGTCTACCTCATGAACGATCTTAGCGACATCGAGGCTGACCGCGCCCACCCAACGAAGCGTTTCCGGCCGCTCGCCTCCGGCCGTCTCTCGCCCCGCGTCGCCATCGTCGCGACGGTGATATTCATCGCGGTAAGCGTGCCGGCGTCCTTCCTGTTGGATTGGCGATTTGGAATCATCGCCGTCGCCTACCTGGCGCTCCAAATCGGGTATACCTACGCGCTCAAGAACGTGGTGCTGGTCGACGTGTTCTGCATCGCGGCGGGCTTCGTGCTGCGTGTCGCCGCCGGCGTTGTGCTGGTTCAGGCGCGCAATTTCTCGCCCTGGCTGTACCTTACCGTCACGTTGCTGGCCCTCTTCATCGCCATCGGCAAGCGCCGCCACGAGCTCACCTTGCTCCAGGGCAAGGCGGATACCCACCGACGTATCCTCTCCGAGTACAACCTGCGCCTGCTCGACGACATGATGGGCCTGGTGACGGCGGCGACCGCTGTGACTTACGCCTTTTACACTTTCTCGGCGCCCAATCTACCGGCGAACCACCTGATGATGCTGACGATTCCCTTCGTTCTGTACGGTATCTTCCGCTACCAGTACCTCATCCACGTGCGGGGCGAGGGTGGCAGTCCCGACGAGCTACTTCTGCGCGATAAGCCGCTGCTGATAGACATCGCGCTCTGGGGCCTGACCGTCTTTCTGGTGATGTATATCGTACCGGCGTGAGAGCCCCACCCATCGTGAGCTCTTGAAGTAACGACCTTGTTCGCACAACGTTGCCCAATATAGCTGAAACCCGTTTTCGTTCGGAAAACGGGTTTCGCGTAGAGCTTTAGCGCTTGGTGTACTGAGGCCGCTTGCGCGCGCGCCGCAGACCTGGCTTTTTGCGCTCCTTTTCCCGCGGATCGCGGGTCAGAAGGCCGTTCGTCTTGAGCGCCGAGTGCATGTCGGGGTTCGCCTTGTCCAGGGCGCGGGCGATGCCGAGGCGGATCGCGCCCGCCTGGCCATGGACACCGCCACCGCGGGTCAGCACGGTCACATTGAAGCGACCGTCGTTGCCCGTCGCGCGCAGCGGAGCCAGCGCCTCCTCGATGTAGCGCTCGTTGCCACTCCCGAAGTATTCAATAATCGTCTTGTTGTTGACCAGGATCGTGCCGGTGCCGCCGGGGTACAGGCGGACCTCAGCGGTCGCCGCCTTACGGCGACCCACGGCGTAGTGATACTGGCCGGGCAGGTTCATCGCCATCTAGGTCTCCTCTTAGGCGTTGATTTCCAGCGGCTTCGGCTTCTGGGCCGCGTGCGGATGGTCCGCGCGGCGGTAGATCTTGAGCTTGCGGAGCTGCTGCCGTCCCAGGCTGTTGTGCGGCAGCATCCCCCACACGGCTTCCCGAATGACGCGGTCGGGGTGCGTCTTCAGCATGTCGCGCAGGCTCACCGCCTTCAAGCCACCCGGATAGCCCGAATGGCGGTAGTAGAACTTGTCATTCATCCGATTGCCGGTCACGTGAATCTTGTCGCAGTTGACGACGATCACGAAGTCGCCGGTGTCAATGTTCGGCTGGAAAATCGGCTTATGCTTGCCGCGCAGCACGCGGGCGATCTCCGTGGCCAGTCGGCCAAGCGTCTTGCCCTGGGCATCGACTACGTACCACTCGCGCTGCACATCAGCCGGTTTGGTCACATAGGTTCGCACTATCGTACTCCTTCACGTGGCCGGGCCACATGCCCGCCACTCTACATCATCATACGTCACGTCGACCAGGCACAACCCTTGCGGGGGGGCCAGGCCGTGCAGCCGCTGTGGATCCGTCGACGCCAGGATCTCAGCAACGTCCTCGGTCTTCAGTCGCCCTCGCCCGACTTCGGCCAGGGCAAACGCTATCCGACGCACCATGTGCCGTAGGAACGCATCCGCTGCCACGGTCACGACGATACACTCTCCCTGCGCCTCGACCGTCAGCCGCGTAATGCGGCGGGTCGTCGAAGCCCCGGCACGCATCGGCTGCCCGAACGCGCGGAAGTCGTGGCTGCCAGCCAACGGGGCTGTGGCCGCTGCCATCGCCTCCACGTCCAGGGGCATCGCTACGTGCCAGCTGGTTCGCGCCAGGAGAGGGGCGCGAACCGGGCGGTTCAAAATCGTGTAAACGTACGTGCGCTCGCGCGCGCTGTAACGGGCATGAAACCCGGGCGGCGCTTCCACCGCCTCGGTCACCACAACATCGGGCGGCAAGACCGCCGCCAATGCCCGCTGCAATTCTGCGAGGGGCCGGGCCCATCCTGTATCGAAGTGGGCTACCTGCCCTGTCGCGTGCACCCCCGCGTCCGTTCGACCAGCGCCGACGACGCGGACCGCCTCACCCGTGATGCGCAGGATGGCTTGTTCCAGGGCCACCTGCACCGTCCGCCCCCGCTCCTCGATCTGGGCCTGCCACCCGGCGAAGTCCGTGCCGTCGTATTCTACCGCCAGGCGGAGACGGCGCTGGCCGGGAGGCGGGCCATCGGGAAGGCGCGGCACGTGTTAGGCGACGATCTCCAAGTACACCATCTCGGCAGCGTCACCGCGGCGCGGGCCGAGCTTCAGGATACGCGTGTATCCACCGGGCCGCTCCAGGTTATTGGCGGCGACCTCGTGGATCAGGCGGTCGACGACGGCCTTGTCGTGGATCGTGCGCAGGATGACGCGGCGAGCGTGCAGCGCCACCGCGGCGGCCGTCTTTTCCAGCTCCGCGGTCTGCCCGGCCTTGGCCATGTCGACCATCTTCTGGGCGTTCGCGCCGCCGACCAGCGGCGTCAGCGTCGCCAGGTTACCGGCCTGGGCCAGGCTCACCAGGCGGCCGCCTTCGGCGCGCTTCGCCCGGGTGATAATTCTCTCCGCTTCGGGCTTGACGGCTTTGGCCTTGGCCTCGGTCGTCTTGATTCGATCGTAGCGGAAGAGCTCGGTCATGAGGTTGCGAAAGAGGGCGCGGCGCTGAGCTTCATTGCGGCCGAGATGGCGCCCGTAAACTTGATGGGGCATGATTTCTATTCCTCGATCAGATCGTCTACGTCGTCACCGAAGTCGTGACTTCCGTCGCGCCCGTTTACTGGCGTTCCGACGTACTGCATCAGATCGCGCTCAGTCAGCGCGTCCTTCAACTCGTTGAGTGACTTCAAGCCAAAGTTTCGAATGACGAGCATCTCGTCATCGCCCTTGCGCAGCTTCTCCAGGACCTCGCCGACACGCGTGATCCCGGCGCGCTTGAGGCAGTTGTAGCCGCGGACTGGCAGCTCCAGCGCCTCGATGGGCATATCGTAAACCTCGGGCGGAATCTTGATCCCCGATGTCTGCGGCTCCGGCTCGATCGCCGCGCCGAAGGCCACTAGCCGCTGGAACTCGCGCACGAGGCGCTCAGCGGCAAACTGCACCGCGTCCTGCGGTACCATCGTCCCGTCAGTCCACACTTCCAGGATGAGTCGGTCGTAGTCCGTCGCCTGCTCGACGCGGGCCGGCTCGACGCGGAAGGAAACCTTGCGCACCGGGCTGAAAATCGCGTCGACGGGCAGCTCGCCGATGGCGAGACGGCTGCTGTGGCGCTCGGCGGGCACGTAGCCCATTCCGCGCTCGACAATCATCTCGACGTCGACGTGGCCCTGGTTGTCCAGTGTCAGTAGCGGAAGCTCCTGATTGATGATCTCAATCTCGCTCGGAGCCTCGATATCCGCCGCCGTGACCACGCCACTGCCGCGCGCATCGAGACGCATGCGCACAGGCCCATCCACGCCAGGTGTCATCTTCAACCGCAACTGCTTGACGTTCAGAACCAGCCGAGTTGTATCTTCCTTGGCAGTCGGAATCGGCGAGAACTCGTGATGCACGCCGTCGATCTTGATAGAGGTTACGGCGACGCCGGGCAGCGAGCTCAGCAGAACGCGCCGCAGCGCATTCCCCACCGTCGTACCATAGCCACGATCGAGCGGACTAATCCTGAAGCGAGCATAATTCCGGGAACTGGCTTCCACTTCAATTTTGACATCGGTCGGTCGACCATTGTCAGCCATTCTTTCCCTCACTTCCCCCGAAAGCAGCCGACCAGTGGCTAACCCTCCCCAGTGAGGAGGCGCCACTTTCGCCTACACTTCGGCCCATGAATACTTTACCCACGCTTTCGCCTGATAAGGCGCCGCCTGTGCAGGACGAACGCGCCCCATGTTACCGCAAGGGCGCGCTTGCCTGCAGTGTTACCGCTCTGGGCTAGACGCGGCGCCGCTTCGGAGGCCGGCAGCCGTTGTGCGGGATCGGCGTCACATCACTGATGGAGCGCACGCGCAGACCGCTGGCGGCCAGCGACCGCACGGCCGGCTCGCGCCCGGGGCCGGGGCCTTTCACGAAGACATCCACCTCGCGCACGCCGTGGTCCATGGCGGCGCGGGCTGCGCTCTGGGCGGCCATCTGCGCAGCGTACGGGGTGCTCTTGCGCGAGCCCTTGAAGCCGGACTGGCCGGCGCTCCCCCAAGCCAGGGTGTTGCCGTTGAGGTCGGTAATGGTCACGATTGTATTATTGAACGTCGAGTGAATGTGCGCCTGGCCGTGCGGCACATTCTTTCGTGGCCCGCGGCTTGCTGGTCGGCGACCACCACCGCGAGCGCCTCCCGTAGTCGGACGTTGTCGGGGCATAAATTTCCTCTCGTGTTAGCACGTAACAGCGACCTCGCGGGCCGCACACATATCCCACGCCCGCCACATAGCGCGAGCAGCGCGGGACACACTGGCATCGAGCGGCAGACGCGCTGCCACCCGCGCCGATTACTTCTTCGCGCGCGACCGGCGGCGGCCCGGCACAGTCTTGCGAGCGCCACGCTTCGTGCGGGCGTTCGTCCGCGTGCGTTGTCCACGCACCGGCAGACTGCGGCGATGCCGCAAGCCGCGATAGCAGTTGATCTCCTGCAGACGCTTGATGTTCTGGCCGATCTCGCGACGCAAATCGCCTTCGACCTTCAGCTCGCGGTCGATGTAGGTTCGGATCGAGCCCAGCTCGGCCTCGGTCAGGTCCTTGACCCGGGTGTCAGGGCTGACGCCCGTCTTCCCCAGGATCGTCCGGCTAGTGGTCGGGCCGATACCAAAAATATAAGTCAGAGCTACTTCGACGCGCTTGTCGCGAGGGACGTCGACGCCCGCAATACGAGCCATTCCACTGCTCCTTTAGCCTTGCCGCTGCTTGTGGCGGGGGTTATCGCAAATGACAAGCACCGTGCCGCGGCGCTTGATGATCTTGCACTTCTCGCACCGGCGCTTGACCGACGGCTTGACTTTCATGGCGGTCTCCTTCCAACTGCCTAACAGCAAAACGTTAGTATACCACAGCTTTACTGCTGTGTCAAGATATCATATCCACTCGCGGTCACGACCACCGTATGCTCGAAGTGTGCTGACAGTGCTCGGTCGACCGTCGCCACCGTCCACTTGTCCTTGCGAACAACCGTCTCGGGGTGGCCCTGGACAACCATCGGCTCGACCGCGAAGGTCATGCCGGGCTTCATTCGCACATTCGGTGGCCGCGACCCGTTGGGGTCCAGCCAGTTCGGGATGCTCGGCTCTTCGTGGAGGCTGCGCCCCACGCCGTGCCCCTGGTAATCCCGGATCAGGTTGTAGCCGTGTCCTTCGACGTACTCCTGGATGGCCTGCGAGATCTCCAGGATGCGGCCGTCGGGCTTGACCTTTTCCAAACCGATGTAGAGCGCCGCGTGCGTCACATCGAGCAGGCGCTGCGCCGCGGGCGAGATCGTCCCGACCGGGAACGTCCAGGCGCCATCCGCGTGGAGGCCCTCGAACTGCGCGCCCACATCGAGGCTCACAATGTCGCCCGCCTTCAGAACGCGCCGCCCCGGGATGCCGTGCACGATCTCTTCATTGACCGAGATGCAGGCCGATGCGGGAAAGCCATACAGACCCTTGAAGGATGGAATAGCGCCGCGACCACGAATAGCTGCATCAATCAGGCGGTTCAGTTCCTCTGTTGCGATGCCGGGCCGGATGGCCGCCTCTGCTTCTTGCAGGGTTTCGGCCACAATGCGGCCCGCCTCCCGCATCGACTCCAACTCACTCTTGGACTTCAGAATAATCATTCTTGGCTTGGTATCGCGACGCCTAGCGCGCGAAGAACCATCTCTTGAACCTCTTCGATGGACTGCTCGCCGTTGATCGGCATGAGCAGACCTTGCGAACGGTAGTACTCCTGGAGCGGCGCCGTCTGCTGGTAATAGACTTCGAGACGGTGCTCGATCGTCTCCGGCCTGTCGTCGACTCGCTGGTAGAGCTCCCCGCCGCACGCATCACACACGCCAACCTGGGCGGGCGGGTGGAACGACATGTGGTAGGACGCGCCGCACTTGCGGCATACCCAGCGCCCACCGAGCCTTTCGATCAGGGTTTCATGCTCGACCTGGAGGTCCACGACGCAGCGGATGAATTTCTTCTGCTCCGCCAACGCTCCCCGCAAGGCTTCGGCCTGCGGAATGGTGCGCGGGAAGCCGTCCAGGATCGCGCCAGGCGCGCAGTCGAGTGCTTCCAGGCGCTGCATCACCATTCCGACCGTAACCTCGTCAGGCACCAACTCGCCGCGGTCAATATAATACTTCGCCTGACGCCCCAATTCAGTTTGCTGTCGAATGTTCTCTCGAAACAGGTCCCCGGACGAGACTGGAGCAATTCCCAAAATCTGGCTCAGCAGCGCGGTCTGGGTTCCCTTGCCGGCGCCAGGCGCGCCGAACAGAATCAAAAAGATCGGCCGACAATTGTCTGCAACCACGGCGTTGCTCCTATGAAGTTGAGCGTCGCCTCGCGGCAGCGACTTATGAACCTCGTGTACTACTGCGGCAACAAATAGTTAAGATTCATAAGTCGCTGCCCTAAAGGCACATGCCAGCGTCCCTACTGGGCCACAAATGAGAAGCGGCGGTAGTGCGACTCCTTACTTGATGAAGCCCTCGTAGTGGCGCATGAGCAGCTGCGCTTCAAGCTGCTTCATAGTGTCCAGCGTAACGCCGACGACGATGAGCAAGCCGCTACTGGTCACCAACAGGTCACTGCTCCGGGCTGCCACACCGAAACCTGGCAGCAGGCTGACGAGCCATGGCATGATGGCGATCACGCCCAGGAATACAGCGCCCGCGAGCGTGATGCGGTTGAGAACGTAGTCGAGATACTCCTCCGTCCGCTTGCCTGGCCGAATACCCGGGATGAAGCCTCCCTGGCGCTGTAAGGTCTCCGGTAGGTTTTGCTGTCGGAAGAGCGTGTCGGCATAGAAGAACGTAAACGCCACAACCAGAATGAAGTACATGATCCAGTACGTCGTCGAAGTCGTATTGAACAGACGGTAGATTGTCTGGGCAATATTCGACACGACCTCATTCGGGCTGGAGATGAACCCCTGCGCCAACAGGCCGGGCAAGATGAGAATCGACGAGGCGAAGATCAGTGGGATCATGCCTGCCGAGTTCACTCGCAGCGGCACATACGTGCTCTGCCCGCCGTACATCTTGGTGCCACGCACGCGCTTGCCGTACTGGACGGGAATGCGGCGCTGGGCTTCCTGAATGACCACGATCGCGGCGATCATCGCGAGCGTCAGTGCAATCAGGAGCAGGACGCGGAGTGGGCCAGACGTTGTGTACAATGTCCCCATCTGGGATGGGATGGCAGCGATAATACCACCGAAGATGATGATCGAGATACCGTTCCCGATACCGTCCTCGGTGATGAGCTGGCCCAGCCACATTGCGAACATCGTGCCGGCGACAAGGCTGACAACGATCGTGAGTGTCATCATTGGCGCCGTGAAGAAGCCGAAATTCGGCAACGCGCCAGACTGCTGGAGAAGCACGGCCTGGGCGTAGCCTTGAAGAGCCGCCAGCGGGATCGTCAGATAGTACTGGTACTGCGTCAGCTTCTGGCGCCCCGCCTCGCCCTCCTCGGTCAGCTCTTTGAGCGCCGGCACGAGGGGCGTGAGCAGCTGGAAGATAATCGTCGCCGTAATGTACGGGTACACACCCATGGCGAGGATTGAGAAGTTGCGCAAGGCGCCGCCAGACAGCAGGTTCAGGAACCCGAGGAACTGACTGTTGGCGAAGACATCGCGCAGCTTGGGTAGATCGACGCCCGGTACCGGAATATGCGCGGCGAAGCGGTAGATGATGAGCATCAACAGGGTGAACAGCAGCTTCCGGCGCAGGTCAGGTAGCGTAAACGCATTTCTTAGGGCTGCAAGCATTTCCCCTCCCCCGTCAGGATGCCGCGATTTCTTCGACGCGGCCGCCTGCGGCTTCGATCTTTGCCCGCGCGCTGGCCGAGAAACGGTGCGCCCGCACGGTGAGCGGTTTGTCGATCTCGCCCCGCCCGAGGACCTTGACCGGCGCCTTCGCGTTCTTGATCAGGCCGGCGGCGATCATCGCGTCGAGAGTCACGTCCGCGCCCGCATCGAAGGCCTCGCTCAAGCGGTCCAGGTTGACCTCGGAGACCTCTTCGCGGTTGATGTTGACAAAGCCACGCTTGTGGGGCAGTCGGCGCACGAGGGGCAGCTGACCACCTTCAAAGTATGGCCCCTTGACGCCGCCGGAGCGGGCGCCCTGGCCCTTGCGTCCGCGGCCGGCGTATGTGCCCTGGCCGCTGCCGGTGCCCCGGCCGACGCGCTTGCGTGGTTTCCGCGCGCCCGGAGGCGAGCTTAGCTCATCCAGCCTCATTTTGTCCCTCCGCTAGACGCCGAAGCCGTCTCCGTTGCCGGCGACTCCGACTCGCGTTCGATTTCTTCCACCACCACCAGGTGGCTGACCGACTTCACCATCCCGCGCAGGGCAGGGTTGTCGGCCACTTCAACGGTTTGACCAAGCTTCCGAAACCCTAGCGCCCGGATCGTATCCTTGTGGCGCTGCAGGTTCCCGATGCTGCTCTTGACATACGTGACGCGAAGATACTTAGCCATTGCTGCGACTCCAGACCGGCGCAAGCTCAGCGGCTGTCTTGCCGCGGCGCTTCGCTTCCGTCTCGGGGCTCTTCAGCTCTTCGAGCGCCTGAATGGTCGCGCGCACAACGTTCAGAACGTTATTGCTGCCGAGCGACTTCGTCAGAATGTCGCGGATACCAGCCGCCTCGACCACGGCGCGCACACCGCCGCCGGCGATGACGCCCGTGCCCGGGGTTGCGGGACGGAGCATAATCTTGGCCGCACTGTAGCGCGACATCACCTCGTGCGGGATTGTCGTGCCCACGATGGGAACGGTAATCATGTGGCGCTTGGCGCGGTCGATGCCCTTGCGAATCGCTTCGGGAACCTCGCGAGCCTTGCCAATACCGACGCCGACACGTCCCTGGTTGTCGCCCACGACCACCACGACGCGGAAAGCGAAGCGGCGGCCGCCCTTGATGACCTTCGCTGTGCGCGCAATGTCAATCACGCGCTCGTCGAGCTGCTCGCGATCCTGAGCTTCCTCGGTGCGCTCGCGGCGATCTCGCGGGCCGCGATCACCACGCCGGTCGCCGCCCGGCCCACCAGGGCCGCCGGGCCCGCGACCACCGGGGCCACCCGGGCCGCGACCACCACCACCGGGACCGCGACCGCCGCCACCCGGGCCGCGACCGCCACCAAAGCTGCCTCCACTACGATTACCAGCGGCGCCACCTGGGCCGGGACGGCCACCACCACCGCTAGGCCTACGAGCCTGATCCATGGATATCTACCCTTCCGTGTTGCTCACGCCAGACGGGACTCGGTCTCTCCATCCCGCCCGACTCGCTTAGCGCGCTGCCGCCGCGTCACTTAGACTCTCGCGCGGCAGATCGCGGAACAATGCTTTATGTCTAGAACTGGAGACCGGCCTCACGCGCCGCGTCGGCTACTGCCTTCACGCGGCCGTGGTAGACGTATCCACCTCGGTCGAACACAACCTGAGTAATGCCTGCGTCCAGGGCGCGCTGGGCTACCAGCCGCCCCACCGCCTGCGCTTCCTGGGTCTTGGTCATCTCAGCGAGCTGCGCCTTGAGACTGGCATCCAGGGTGGAAGCCGAAACAAGGGTGCGCCCTTCCGAATCGTCGATAACCTGAGCGTAGATGTGAGCCAGGCTGCGGTAAACGCTCAGCCGCGGGCGCGCGCTGGTGCCACTCACCCGCTTGCGAACACGCTCGTGTCGGCGGTCGCGCGCGAGACGGCGTGCTGATGTCTTCGTCATGATCGTGCTCCTCAGGCGCCACCGGACTGGCGGTTAGAACCAGCGCGGGACTCCGTGATTCAGATAATCGCGGCGCCGAGAGACAGTCTCGCCCCTCGGCTCGCGCACATTACTTCTTCGCCTTGCCGGTCTTGCCGGCCTTGCGGCGGATACGCTCGCCCTGGTACAGAATGCCCTTGCCCTTGTATGGCTCGGGGGGGCGAATACGGCGAATCTTCGCCGCAATCTCACCGACGACTTCCTTGTCGTTGCCGTCGATGGTGACCAGTCGCGAGGTCTTGTCAAGGCTGAACTTGATGCCCTGGGGCGGCTCGAAAGGCACGGGGTGCGAGTAGCCGACGCTAAGCACCAGGTTGCTGCCCTGGAGCTCGGCGCGGTATCCAACGCCCTGGATGTCCAGGACGCGCTGGAAGCCGCTCGACACGCCGGTGACCATGTTGGCCAGCAAGGCGCGGCTCAGGCCGTGTAGCGCGCGGTACTGCTTCGTGTCCGCGGGGCGCGACACGGTCAGCGCGCCATTGTCCTGCTCGATCACAATCCCAGGGTAGAATGTGCGGCTCAGCTCGCCACGCGGGCCTTTGACCGTCACATTACTTCCGTCAATCGTGGCCGTCACGCCTTTCGGTAGCGGAACGGGCATCTTCCCAATTCGGGACATATCAATCTCCTCCCCTTCTACCACACAAAGGCGAGGACCTCGCCGCCAACACCCTGGCGACGCGCTTCCTTCCCCGTCATGACGCCCTTCGGCGTCGACATGATGGCAATGCCCATCCCACTCAGGACCAACGGAATTTCGTCGCGGCCGGAGTAGACACGGCGGCCGGGGCGGCTGACACGCTTGAGGCCCGTCAGGACCGGCGTTCGCTCAGGCGTGTACTTGAGCTGGACGCGCAGAGTCTTCTTCGCGCCGTCGGCCATCACCTCGTAGTTTTGAACGAAACCTTCTCGTACTAGAATCGCTGCGATTGCTTCCTTCATCTTCGAGCTAGGCATTGCCACGGCGGCGTGTCGCGCCATCGCAGCATTGCGGAGCCGGGTCAGCATATCGGCGATAGGATCACTCATCTGCATGGGTGTACCTCTTTACCTAACCACCTTTATCTTAGGCCACCAAATCCTGTGCCTCAGGCATGCCTGGGGACAGAAAAAGGGTGGTTACCAGCTCGACTTCACCACGCCGGGGACCTTGCCCTCGAGCGCGAGCGCTGGGCGCAAATTCGGCACAGGCGGAAGCGGCGCATGCAGCCCGCGGGCGGCCACCGATCGAGCAGCGGTTCCACTGCCCGGGTCGGGTACTTGCGCCTCGTTTCGCGCGCGATCATCGACTTCTTAGCCATGTATACTCCTCGCTTCTCCTACTGCCGGAACGGCATACCCATGAGGGTCAGCAGCCGCCGCGCTTCCTGGTCGGTCGGAGCCGATGTCACGACCGTGATCTCCATGCCACGTACTCGGTCGATCTTGTCGTAGTCAATCTCCGGGAAGATCAGCTGCTCCTTGAGGCCGGATATAGTTGCCGCGTCCGTCGAGCATCGCGCGGCACACCGCGAAAGTCGCGGGTGCGGGGGAGCGCAATACGCATCAGGCGCTCCAGGAAGTCCCACATGCGCGGGCGCGCAGCGTGACCTTGACGCCGATGGGGTTGCCTTCGCGCAACTTGAAGCTCGCAATCGACTTCTTCGCGCGGGTGATGACCGGCTTCTGGCCGGGTGATCGTCGCCAGGTCGCGCGTCGCCGCATCCATCGACTTCGGATTCTGCAGCGCCTCGCCAGCGCCGATATTCACAACGACCTTCTGAACCCGCGGCACCTGCATGATGTTCGAATAGCCGAACTCCTGCATGAGCTGGGGCACAATCTGTTCAGTGTAACGTTCCTTGAGTCCCATGTGTGCCCTCTTACTGATCCAGCGGCTCGCCGCAGCTCTTGCACACGCGGTGCTTGTCGTGGCCGACGCCTTCGAAGCCCACGCGGACAGCCTTATTGCAGTGCTTGCACACAGGCATCACGTTCGACAGGTCGATCGGCGCTTCGCGATCGATGATGCCGACCTGTGTGCGGATGTCGCCCGTGCGGCGCTGGTGCTTCTTAACGATATTGATGCCGTGGATGACGACGCGGTTGCTCTTGAGAATTACCTCATGCACCTCGCCGCGCTTCCCCTTATCTTCACCGCTGATGACTTCAACGGTGTCACCCTTCTTAACTCGCTGCATCTTCTTATCTCACTTCCCCTTACGGGATTCCTTCGGCCCAGCGATACAGCGGCCCAACGCGGCGGCTTCATGCCACCCGCAAGCAGGCGTCCCGCCATCTCCACGAGAGCGGCGACCCCACAGCTCGCGTCGGTTGTACTGCCGACGCAGGCCCTCGACCGCTATGTCGCTATGCCGCGTCTAGAGAGTCCCCAGCGCCAGGGAGACGATCTTCATGAACCCCTTGTCGCGCAGCTCGCGCGCTACCGGCCAGAAGATACGCGTCCCCTTCGGATTCTGCTCGTTGTCCAGGATGACAGCCGCGTTCTCGTCGAACTTGATGAAGCTGCCATCCGGCGCCGTACTCCTTCGCCGTGCGAACGACGACCGCGCGAACGACATCACCCTTCTTGACAGAGCCTTGCGGCGTCGCCGCCTTGACCGAGCAGATGATGATGTCTCCGACGCCGGCGTAGCGGCGCTTCGACCCACCGAGCACCTTGACGCACATCAACTCTTCGCGCCCGTGTTGTCGGCCACCTTCAGCCGAGTGTACTCCTGGATCATTCGTCCTCCCCAGGCACTTCGACCTCGGACACCTCATGGCGCGCCCTGGCCACGGCGAAGCCACTCGACAATCAGCCAGCGCTTCTCTTTGCTGATCGGGCGCGACTCTTCAATCCGCACCACGTCGCCGATTTGCGCCTGATTGTTCGGGTCGTGCGCCTTGTACTTCTTCGTCGTCCGGATCGTCTTGCGGTACAGAGGATGCTGCTTGATAGTCTCAACAGCAACCACCGCGGTCTTGTCCATCTTGTTGCTCGTCACCTGGCCGACGAGGCGGCGGCGGCGGGTCTGTAGCTGCTGGTCGCTCATTGCAACTGCTCCTCGTACTCAGCCAGTATCTCGCGCTCCCGGAGGATGGTCTTGATCCTGGCGATCTCATGCCGAACCTGCGACAGACGGTTGGTATCCTTGAGACGGCCCGTCACGGTCTGGAAACGCAGGTTCATCATCTCCAGATACTTCTGGTCCATGGTCGAGTGAAGCTCGCCCGTGGACATCGCGCGCAGCTTCTGCGCGGTCAACAGGTCACGGCGCTTCATTCGGCCACCTCCTCATCCGCAGGCAAGCCGACGCCGAGCACCGGCCGGGCGATAATCTGCGTCTTGATGGGCAGCTTGTGGGCAGCCAGGCGCAGCGCCTCGCGGGCCGTCGGCTGGGCACGCCGACATCTCGAACAGAATGCGCCCCGGCTTGACCACGGCCGCGAAGTGATCCACGGCGCCCTTGCCCGAGCCCATGCGCGTCTCAGCGGCGCGCTTGGTCACCGGATGGTCAGGGAAGATGCGGATCCACAGCTTACCACCGCGCCGCACTGAACGGGTGATGGCGCGGCGGGCCGCCATCGATCTGGCGGCTCGAAATCCACGCTGGCTCCAGAGCCTGGAGCGCGTAGTCGCCGAAGGAAATCTCGACGCCGCGCGTCTCCTTTCCCCCATGCGCCCACGGTGCGCCTTACGATACTTCATCCTTTTCGGCATTAACATGTCGAGACTTACGCCCCAGCGGTCTCGCTAGGGTGGGCAACTTGTCGCCCTTGTAGATCCACACCTTGACGCCGATGCGCCCGTAGGTCGTCAGCGCCTCGTCGATGGCGTAGTCGATCTCGGAGCGAAGAGTGTGGCGCGGGATACGCCCTCTTGCACGCTCTCGTGGCGGGCCATTTCCGACCCGGCCAATCGACCCGACATGGCGATACGCACGCCCTTCGCGCCGAGGCGCATGGCCGCTGCGCCGCCTGCTTCATCGCGCGCTTGTGCGACACGCGCTTCTCGACCTGCTGCACGATGCTCTCGGCGATAAGCGCAGCGACGGTTTCGGACGGCTGATCTCCTCGACCTCGATGCGCACTTTCTTGTTCGTCAAGTCCTCAAGGCTCTTCTTGAGGTTGTTGACGCTGGCGCCCTTGCGGCCGATGATGATGCCCGGCTTCGCCGTGTGGATCGTCACCGAAACCTGCTTCGGGAAGCGCTCGATCTCCACGTCGGAGATGCCCGCGCGCCCAGATCCTGCGGATCAGGTTGGATCCTCTGGTCTTCAATCAACTGGTCGCCGTACTCTTTGCCTTCCGCGTACCAGCGCGCACGCCAGTCGTTGATGACGCCGAGACGGAACCCATAGGGATGTACCTTCCGACCCAATGGAGTTCTCCTTTCCTACTTCTCTGCCAACACGACGGTAACGTGGCTCGAGCGCTTCAGAACGGGCTTGTAGCGCCCACGCGTCGAAGCGCGCTCACTTCATCGTCGGCCCTTCGTCAGCGAAAATCGGCTGACGACAAGCTCGTCGCGCGACAGACTGAAGTTCTCCTCGGCGTTCGCGGCCGCGGACTCCGATAGTCTTGGCGACCCGGCTTGGCCGCTCGCCGCGTGCTGTTGTGCAGCACGGCCAGCGCCTGGTTGACGGGCATGCCGCGCCATATCGACGACCAAACGCACTTTCTGCGCTGAAATACGCAGATAGCGCAACTTACGCTTTCAACCTTGGTGTACTGTTCCATACGAAAGCCCTGTTCCTTTACTTCTTCGCCTTGGTGACCTTTTCCTTGGCACTGTGGCCGCGGAAAGGTCTGGTCGGGGCAAACTCACCTAGCTTGTGGCCCACCATGTTCTCAGTGATGTGCGGAATATGCTTGTGGCCATTATGCACACTGATCGTGTGGCCCACCATCTGCGGGAAGACCGTTGACGCGCGCGACCATGTTCGAATAACGCGCTTCTCGTTACGCGTGTTCATGTCCTCGACGCGCTGCAGCAGCCTCGGCTCGACGTATGGGCCCTTCTTGAGTGAACGACTCATGCTTTACGACTCCTCTACCTACGTCTTACCGGCCCTTCTTGGCACGGCGGCGCACGATGAACTGGTCGGTATACTTGCGCTTGCGCGTCTTCAGACCCATGGCGACCTTGCCCCACGGCGTCTTCGGCGACTTCAAGCCGACCGGAGCCTTACCCTCACCACCACCGTGCGGATGGTCGCGCGGGGTCATGGCCGAGCCGCGAACCTGCGGGCGGCGGCCCATGTGGCGAACGCGGCCTGCCTTGCCGAGCTTCACGTTGCCCCAGTCCACGTTGCCCACCTGCCCGACCGTCGCCATGGCGTTGATATGGATGCGGCGCATCTCGCCGGAGGGAAGACGCACGGTGGCGTATTCGCCCTCCTTCGCCATCAACTGCGCCGAGGCTCCCGCCGAGCGGGCAAGCTGCCCACCACGACCCGGCTGAAGCTCGATATTGTGGACCTGTGTACCGACAGGGATACTCCGAAGCGGCAGGCTGTTGCCCACCTTGGCTTCAGCAGTCGGCCCAGACATGACCTGGTCGCCGACCTTAAGGCCGAGCGGCGCGATGATGTAGCGCTTCTCGCCATCGGCATACTGGATCAGGGCGATGCGCGCGGTACGATTGGGATCGTACTCGATTGCCTCGACCGTGCCGACGACGCCCAGCTTGTTGCGCTTGAAATCGATGATGCGATACTGTCGGCGCACGCCACCACCGCGGTGGCGGACGGTGACCTTGCCCCGCGCGTTGCGGCCCGCGTGCTTCTTCAGCACCTCGGTCAGGCTCTTCTCGGGGCCTTTGCGCGTAACTTCGTCGAAGTTCTGCCCCGTCATCCCGCGTCGGCCGGGAGACGTAGGCTTGTAAACCTTAATCGGCATTCCAACCTCTTGCTATTCTTGCCGCCGCCACATGCGTCGGCTTTGCAGCGACTCTTGCCTTACAAGGGACTGGCGAAAAGGGATATTCCTTACGCCTCGTACACCTCAATCTTCTGGCCCGGGGCCACCGTTACGATGGCCTTCTTCCACCAGGGCGTGCGCGTGATGCGCCGCCCGAAACGGCGTGTCTTGCCGCGCACGCGCATGACGTTGACGTCGGTCACCGTCACGCCGAAGCGCATCTCGACAGCCTCTTTGACCAGCGCCTTGTTGGCGTCGCGCGCCACTTCGAAGACGTACCGGCCTTCCTCGCCCAACAGGTTGCTCTTCTCGGTGATAACCGGACGACGCAAGACCTCGTAGATATTCACGTCATCCTCCCTTTATTCGGCCGTCGCCGGATCGTCGTCCGCGTCAGGCTCGATCTGCGGCGCGCTTGTCGAGGTAGCGCTCGCGCTCTCGTCGATCTCGGCCTCCGCAGCGCTGGTGGCGCTGGCCTTCGGCTCGGCCGCCGGAGCGGGCGAGACCGCGGGCGTCGCCGGAACACTCGTCGCGACCGCAGGCTCAAGGCCCAGGTCCTTGAAGTAGTGCTGCTCGATCTGAGCGACAACGGCGACAGGCAGAACGAGCTTGTCGTAGCCGAGCAGATCGCGGACGTTCAGATAGTCGTGGCGCAGCGTCTTGACACCCGGCAGGTTGTCCGCCGAACGCGCCACAACGGTGTTGTCCCCCTGCGGCAGGATGATGAGCGTGCTGCGTGGGTTAGCGATCGTCTTGATGAGCGAAGCCATCTCCCGCGTCTTCGGCGCACTCAGGCCGAAGTCCTGGAGAACAACGATCTGATTGGCCTGCGCCTTGGCCGAGAGGGCCGACTTCAGCGCCAGGCGACGCATCTTCTTAGGCATGGCCTGCTCGTAGCTGCGCGGGCGCGGGCCGAAGACCGTGCCACCCTTGCGCCAGTGAGGCGCGCGCTTCTGGCCCTGGCGCGCGCGGCCGGTGCCCTTCTGCCGCCACATCTTGATGCCGGAGCCGGACACTTCGCCGCGCGTCTTGGTCTTGACGGTACCCAGGCGCGCGTTCGCGAGCTGTCTCAGGAGTGCCTGGTGCATTACAGAGCGGTTCGGCTCGGTCGAAAATCGCATCGGGGAGGTCAATTGCGCCCACCTGGGCGCCCTGTGCGTTGATGACTGGAACCTGCATTGCTCCACCTCGCCTTGATAGACTGCAGGAATCATCAGCAGGCCATTCTTGGCGCCCGGCACAGCGCCACGAACCAACAACAGGTTCCGCTCCGGGTCGACCTGCACAATCTCAAGATTCTGAACCGTGACCCGCTCGTCGCCGAGCTGACCGGCCATGCGCATGCCCTTCAGAACGCGGCCCGGCGTCGTGCCCGAGCCAATCGAGCCAGGCGAGCGCTGGCGGTCGGACTGACCGTGCGTCTTGGGGCCGCCACGGAAGTTGTGGCGCTTCATGCCGCCCGCGAAGCCTTTACCCTTGGAGGTGCCGGTCACGTCGACCTTGTCGCCCGGCGCGAACACGCTGACATCCAGCTTCGCCCCGACCTCGTACTCGCCGTCGTTGACCTCGCCGCGGAACTCGCGCAGGTGCTTCAAGGGGCGAACGTTCTTCAAATGGCCCAGCTCGGCCTTCGTGAGCTTGCGCGAAGCCTTCTTGGGGTCCACTTCTTCGAAGCCAAGCTGAACCGCCGAGTACCCATCGCGGCGCTCGGTGCGCACCTGGGTAACCCAGCACGGGCCAGCCTCGATGACCGTCACCGGAACGGCTTCGCCGCGCTCGGTGAAAATCTGGGTCATCCCTATCTTTTTGCCAAGAATACCCTTCATCTGATTCTCCTAGTGGTTCGCCGGAACCCCCGGTGAACATAGGGCGCCCAACCAGGTGGGCGCGCACGGCAAACGGTAGATCGGGGATTTTGGAGACTGCCCCGCGCTTGCCGCCGTTACGTTTAGAGCTTGATCTCGATATCCACGCCGGCCGGCAGATTGAGCTTGGTGAGGGCGTCAATCGTCTTGCTCGTCGGCTCCAGGATGTCCACCAGGCGCTTGTGCGTTCGAATCTCGAACTGCTCGCGCGAGTCCTTGTCGATGAACGTGCTGCGCATCACGGTGAACTTCTCGATCTTCGTCGGCAGAGGCACCGGACCGATGACGGTCGCGCCGGTGCGCTCAGCCTCATCGACGATCTTGCGCGCCGACTGGTCGAGAATTCGATGATCGTACGCCTTCAGGCGAATACGAACTTAGGCCGTGCCATGCTTCCCTCTCTCGCGGGACACTCGCCGCCGCGACTTCAACCTGGACGGCTGAAGTCGCGGCGACGCTGAATGTTTATTCCAAGACCTGGGTGAGGACGCCAGAGCCAACGGTGCGGCCACCCTCGCGAATGGCAAACCGCGACCCCTGCTCCAACGCCACTGGGTGGATCAACTCCACCTTCAGGTTCACGTTTGTCCCCAGGCATCACCATCTCCACCCCGTTCGGCAACTCACACGTCCCCGTGATGTCCATCGTCCGAATGTAGAACTGCGGTCGGTACCCGTTGAAGAACGGCGTGTGCCGCCCCCTCTTCCTTCCGCAACACGTACACCTCGCCCATGAACTTCGTGCGGCTTGATCGACCCAGGCTTCGCCACCACCTGGCCCCGCTCCACGTCCGTCCGCTCGATGCCTCGCAGCAGCAACCCGATGTTGTCCCCGGCCTGCCCCTGATCCAGCAGCTTGCGGAACATCTCTACCCCCGTCACCACCGTCGAGCGCGTCTGCTCCTCGGATGCCCACGATCTCCACCGTGTCACCCACCTTCACGATCCCGCGCTCCACGCGCCCCGTCACCACCGTCCCCGCCCCTTGATCGAGAACACGTCCTCGATCGGCATCAGGAACGGCTTGTCCACCGCTCGCTCCGGCTGCGGAATGTAGCTGTCCACCGCATCCATCAGTTCCAGGATCGGCTTGTACTCGGCGCGTTGATGTCCTTCGACGCGCTCTCCAGCGCCGCCAATGCGCTCCCACGGATGATCGGAATGTCGTCGCCGGGAAGTTGTACTTCGAGCAACTCCCGCAGCATCTCCACCAGCTCCAGCAGCTCCTCGTCGTCCATCATGTCGACCTTGTTGAGGAACACCACCATCGCCGGTACTTCCACCTGCCGCGCCAAAAGAATGTGCTCCCGCGTCTGCGGCATCGGCCTGTCCGGCGCGCTCACCACCAGGATCGCCCCGTCCATCTGCGCCGCGCCCGGTGATCATGTTCTTGATGTAGTCGGCGTGACCCGGGCAGTCCACGTGGGCGTAGTGGCGCTTGTCCGTCTCGTACTCTACGTGGGCGATGGCGATCGTGATGCCGCGCGCCCGCTCTTCGGGAGCGTTGTCAATGCTATCGAAGCTGCGGAAGCTGGCCCCGCCGCGCAGCGCCAGCACCTTGGTGATGGCCGCCGTCAGCGTCGTCTTCCCGTGGTCGACGTGCCCGATCGTCCCAACGTTGGCATGTGGCTTAGTTCGCTCGAATTTCTGCTTCGCCATGGGAGGTTTGCTCCTTCCTGCAATTCCTTAAGTAGTCAGTTCTCGGCGGCTAGAGCGAAAAGACTACTTTCGCGTCCCCCAACCACCGTCAGTCTCTAGACACACGACCGGCGCGATCTGAACTGCATCGCGCCGGCCAACATACCGTCGTGAGCATAGTCTGGCTGCCCTCAAGAGGGCAAACCGTCGAATTATATACCTGTTTACCGCGCCGTGCCAATTTCGGCGCTGCCGACTGTCACCTTGAGCGTAGCGAAGAGCCCCCAACCGTCCCGGGATGCCTCGCTTCGCTCAGAGAGCTTACGCTCGGGCCGGAACGCGCAACTCGTCCGAGACGTTGCGCGGTACTTCATCGTAGTGGTCGAACTCCATCGTGAAGTTGCCGCGGCCGGACGTCATCGAGCGGAGCTGCGTGGCGTAGCCAAACATGCCGGCCAGCGGAACGAACGCGCGCACCGCCTGGAAGCCGCCGGGGTGAGAGTCCATACCCTCGATCTGGCCGCGCCGAGCGTTCAGGTCGCCGATCACGTCGCCGATATACTCTTCCGGCATCGTGACCTCGACGCGCATGATCGGCTCGAGCAGGATCGGCCCGCCGCGCTGAACGGCTTCCTTGACACCCATGCTGCCCGCGATCTGGAACGCCATTTCTGACGAGTCCACCTCGTGGTACGAGCCGTCAACCAGCGTCACCTTGACGTCCACGACCGGAAAGCCGGCTACCACGCCGCTCGACAGCGCATCGCGGATGCCCTTCTCGGCCGGAGCTACGTATTCCTTCGGAATAGCGCCCTGGCGGATCGCGTTGACGAACTCGTAGCCCTTGCCCTTCTCGTTCGGCTCGACTTCGAGGACGACGTGGCCGTACTGGCCTTGCCGCCGCTCTGGCGAACGAAGCGGCCCTCCGCCTTCGACGGGCGGGTGATCGTCTCGCGGTAGGCCACCTGCGGCTTACCGACGTTGGCCCACACCTTGAACTCGCGCTGCATGCGGTCTACGATGATGTCCAGGTGCAGCTCGCCCATGCCCGGGATAATCGTCTGGCCTGTCTCCTCGTCGGTCCGCACTGGAAGGTGAGATCCTCCTCGGACAGCTTGCGCAGCGCGCCGGTCATCTTGTCCTGGTCGCCCTTCGTCTTCGGCTCGATGGCGATGTAAATCACCCGCCTCGGGGAAGCTAATGGTCTCCAGGATAATCGGCTTGCTCTCGTCCGGGAGCGTGTCGCCGGTGAACGTATTCTTCAGGCCGACGATCGCCGCGATGTCGCCCGCGTAGACCTCGGTGATTTCCTCCCGGTGGTTGGCGTGCATCTGCAGCAGGCGGCCGATGCGCTCGCGCTTGCCCTTGGTGGTGTTCATCACCATCTTGCCGGGCCTCGAGCTTGCCCAGGTATACGCGGAAGTACGCCAGGCGGCCGACATACGGGTCGGCAACGATCTTGAACACCAGGGCCGCGAACGGCTGGCTCTCGTCGACGGTGCGGGTCTCCTCCTCGTCGGTGTCCGGGTTGATGCCCGTAATCGACGGGCGATCCAGGGGCGACGGAAGGTAAGCCACGACTGCGTCGAGCAGGCGCTGGATGCCGCGGTTGCGGAGCGCCGCGCCGAGCAGAACGGGAACCAGAGTGTATGTCAGCGTCGCGCGGCGCAGGGCGGCGCGCAGCTCGTCGGGCGTGATCTCCTCGCCGTCGAGGAACTTGAGCGTCAGCTCGTCGTCGGTCTCGACAATCCGCTCAATCATCTCCTCGCGGTGCTGGGCGATCTCATCGGCCATGTCGGCGGGGATTGGCCCCTCCTCGACATGCGTGCCCTGCTCATCCTTGTAAAAGTACGCCTTATTCTCAATCAGGTCGATCACGCCGCGGAAGTTGTTCTCGCGGCCGATGGGCGCCTGGACCGGCACGGGCTTCGCGCCGAGGCGCTCCTCGATCATGCCGACGGTGCGGTAGAAATCGGCGCCCATGCGATCCATCTTGTTGACGAAACAGATGCGCGGCACGCCGTAGCGGTCCGCTTGGCGCCACACCGTCTCCGACTGCGGCTCGACACCGGCGACGGCGTCGAACACAACCACACCGCCATCGAGGACGCGTAGCGAGCGCTGCACCTCGGCCGTAAAGTCGATGTGGCCGGGCGTGTCGATAATGTTAATCTGATGATCGCCCCACTGAGCCTGGGTCGCGGCGGCGGTAATGGTGATGCCGCGCTCTCGTTCCTGGGCCATCCAGTCCATGACGGCGGTGCCTTCGTGCACCTCACCGATCTTGTACGTGCGGCCGGTGTAGAACAGGATACGCTCCGTCGTCGTGGTCTTGCCCGCGTCGATGTGGGCGATAATTCCAATATTCCTGGTTTTCTCTAGTGGAAAAGGCTTAAGGCCATACTACCTCATCTCTCTCTCGGTCGCCTAAAGCCTATTGCCAGTCTCGTGACAAACGAAAAGTCCGCTCTCAGACTGCACGCGGACTTCCCTGCGCCCTCGCCGCCCAATCGGGTGGTGGTGTGCTGCTCGGTGGAAGTCTCGCCGCTTTCGCGGCGACCGCGCCACGAGATTTCTCTCTGTATCGGCCGGCCAGATGGGATGCCTCAGACACTCTCGTTCAGCACAACGTCTGCGTCATGCCACCTGGCCGTTCGCTTGTTTTGCGTACGGATTACCAGCGATAGTGAGCGAACGCCCGGTGGCCTCTGCCATGCGGTGCGTCTCCTCGCGCCGGCGGACGGTCGCGCCCTGGTTGGCGGCGGCGTCCAGAAGCTCGGCTGCGAGCTTATCACTGAAACCCTTGCCGGGGCGGCTGCGCGCGCTGCCAATGAGCCAGCGGATCGCGAGCGCCTGGCGGCGGTCGGGGCGGATCTCAATCGGCACCTGGTAAGTCGAGCCGCCGACGCGCCGAGGCTTCACCTCGATCATCGGCGTCGCGTTGCGCAGCGCCTGCTCGAACGTCTGGATGCCCGGCTTGCCGGTGCGCGCTTCAATCTGATCCATCGCGCCGTAGAAGAGACGCTGAGCGACGCTCTTCTTGCCGCGTTCCATAATCTTGTTGACGAACTGTGTCACGATCACGCTATTGTAGCGCGGGTCGGGCACAGGCTGGTGTCGTACAATCGTACCGCGTCGTGGCATGGTTCCTCGCTACCTCTTCTTCGTCGTGGCGGCGGCGGCGCCGGCCTTCGGCCGCTTCGCCCCATACTTCGATCGGCCGCGGCGGCGCTTGTCGACACGTAGCGTCCAGCGTCCCGCGCACGATGTGATAACGCACGCCTGGCAGGTCGCCTTCACGCGGCCACCGCGGATGAGCACCGCCGAGTGCTCCTGGAGGGTATGGCCCTCGCCAGGGATGTACGCCGTCACCTCGAAGCCGTTGCTGAGGCGAACGCGGGCAATCTTGCGCAGGGCCGAATTCGGCTTCTTCGGGGTCGTCGTTCGCACCTGGGTGCAGACGCCACGCTTCTGCGGCGCGCCCTGGCCGTAAGTCGTCTTGCGCTTCTGCGCGTTCAACGTGTAGTGCAGCGCAGGCGATTTGCTCTTCTTGCTTGTAGACTGCCGGCCCTTGCGAACCAGCTGATTGATAGTCGGCAACGCCGCTCTCCTTCGTCTTTCTTCGTCCGAACCCTCGCGCAGTGGGAGCGCCAGAGTATTCGCGTTAAACCAGAATAAGTACGCGCAGGGGTGCCCGCGACAGATAATTATACTCGTGCCGTTACGGATGGGCAAATTCTATGGGATTACGCCGGCGGGCATGCCAAGGGGCGACTGCCGCCTTTCATCAGACGCAACAGCCGCCCCGGTCTTACCTTTTCTGCCTCTGTAGGGTTGCTCTTGTGGCTACCCATGGCTCACGAGGGCGACCACAAGGGATCGCCCCTACTACCGCGTCTTCGGCTGGCGCCGCCGGCCCAGGCGATCCGCGAGTTCTCGGTGCGTGCCGTCACACAGTGGCTTCTGGCTCGACATCCCGCAGTTGCACAGCGTAACACGGTTGCGCGTCTCGAACGGCTGGCCGTCGGCGCGCTCGATGGGGATGCCGCCGGTTACCCACAGAGGCCCGGCGATAGGCCCGGCGTCCGTGATCTCGGTGGTATCCGCGATTTGCTGCGGCAGGTCGGGCTCGATGTCGGGCTCATCGCGTTCGATGTGGTACGTCAGCGCCCCGGACGGGCAGCGCTCGACCATGGCGATGACCAGCGAGCGCACCCTGGTATCTTGCGTCCCGGCTACCAGAGTCGGCATGCTGGCGTTGACCATGCCACAGAAGCCCGCTTCCATGCACAGCGTCCGATCCTTCTTGACGACGATGCGCGTCCCGCGGGCGAACGTCGCCTGGCGGCTCGCCGTGGGCGCGGTGTCCGCCGTCTCCGTACCGTCGAACTCGATGTCGAAATGGGTGTCATCGCAGAACGGCTTGTGACTCGACTGTCCACAACGGCAGAGCTTGTAGTCGCCCGTGGCCTTGATCACGCCTTCCTTGCGCCACGCGATTGGCTCACCGTGCTCCGAGACCACCTGAGTCTTGGCGACGAGCGGAATATCGCCTTTGACGTGGTACGGCCCATTCTTCTCGACGATGATGCACTTGCGCTGCGGCGACTTCGGCTCGTCCATGTTGCCTCTCCCTCGTGGGTCACTGAATTGCTTGCGCGTCTACTCATTATACCTGAAAGTCGCCATCGCGCACATCCGGCGGCAGAGCGACGCGGCCGGCGTCGGTCATGCGGCCCTCGGCGATGAGCCGCCGCGCCAGCGCCTTGTTCGTCTCCGTCCAGTGACTCTTCTTTCGGCGCGGCGAGAATCGCTGGGCGTACTTCTCGGCGTCCACGCTCTTCGCCAACCCGTCAATCCAGCCATAGCACAGCGCCGTCTCGACAAGCTCCGGGTATGTGACGGACTGCTTCCCCGACCCCTTCTTGTAGATCAAGACCCAGATTTCCTTCGCCGACTCCCCGTTCGCCGCGAGCCACGCGCCAAACTCCTCCGCTTGCTCCACCTGCAGCGTCTCACCAATCTCCATCGCCGGATTACTCCCCGGCGCCTTCCGGAATGTCGGCGAAGAAGGCCGCGACGGGCGACGCAAAGCCCGGCAGCAGGGGCGAGGTTAGGGTATCTTCGGCGTAGAGGGTGGCGATCTGCCGCAGCGCGGCCTCGTGGCGGCGATAGACGTCCACCCGTCGTACCCGCCAGTCGATCACCCAATACTCGCGAACACCCCGCCGCGAGTATAAGTCGAGTTTGAGCGCCTTGTCCCGCTCTTCGTTGCGCCCACCGAACGACAGCACCTCGACGGCCAATTCCGGCGCAAGGTGTAGTTTGCCGTCGGGCTGAATAGCGCGGGCATACTGCTCGCGGCTGATCCACACAACGTCCGGTGCGACGGCGTCATCCACATCGAAGATGATGCCCGGCGCGGGAATCGTCAGGCCGAGCTTCGCGCTGTCACTCCACGCCGTCAAGGCGAGCGCCACACGGTTGCACGTTGTCTGGTGGTGAAAGTGAGGCTGCTTTGACACGTAGAGTTCTCCGTCAATGATCTCGTAGCGATTCCCGTCGTCCGGAAACATATCCAGGTCCGAGGTCGTCCAGCGTGTCTCCGCGCCTACCCTGGCCGCCGCGCTCATCGCCCACCTCCTCGCTCAACTGCCGTCTCTCATGCCATCATTCTACTCGCGTTGGCGTGTGACACCAAGCCCCTGCCAAGACCAAAAGAGCTACCACGGAACACACTGAATACACGGAACGGAGGGAACCAGACTACGGGCCGCCGCCCAGGCCGGCGCGGCGCGCGCGCACGATGGCTTCTGAACGGTCGGCGACCTGGAGCTTGTTGAAAATCGTCGAAACGTAGTTGTGGACAGTCTTCACCGTGAGGTTCAGGCGCCGCGCGATCTCTTGATTATTGATGCCCTGGGCCATCAGGTCGAGAATCTCCACCTCTCGCTCGGTGAGGTCCGGGAACTCGGTCTTCCCCTTGCTCGCGTGCGGCGCGTTGAACAGAGTGAGCACCTTCGCCGCGATAGAGGGGCCAAACACAAGCTCGCCATCATGAACGGCGCGGATCGCGCGCAGGACCTCACCCTTCGCCGCGTCCTTGAGGAAGTAACCCCGCGCCCCCGCTCGCATCGCCGCGAACACAGACGAATCATCCTCAAACATCGTCACAACCAGGACACGCGCAAAGGGGCAGCATTGAGCGATTTGCCGTGTCGCCTCGATGCCGCTGAAGACCGGCATCTGTAAGTCCATCAAGACAACATCCGGCGCCAGCGACTCGGCGAGGTTGACCACCTCTTCACCATTCGTCGCTTCCCCGACCACGGCCATGTCCGGCGCGGTCTCCAGCAGCGTCCCTATTCCGTGGCGGAAGATCGGGTGATCATCCGCGATAAGGACGCGAATCTTGCTCATCGCTGCTCTCCATGCCGATCGGTAGACACGCACGAATGTGCGTGCCGCCTGTGTCGCCGTACTCCGCCACATCCAGTGTTCCACCCAACTCCGTTACCCGTTCACGCATTGTCCGCAACCCCAGACCCTGTTGGACGGGAGGGACCAGCCCCACACCATCGTCTTCCACCTCAACGATCAACAGGCGAGGGCGCGACAAAGGATCATCCGCGCGGACGACGCTTAGCCCCTCGATCACGAGCCGCACGCGAGCGCAATCGGCCTGCGCGTGCTTCATGACGTTCATCAGGGCTTCCTGGACAACGCGGTAGGCGGCGACTTCGACGGCGGCCGGAAGCGGCGGCAGAGGGTTTGGCACATCCACTGTAACCTGAACACCGCCTGCTTCCGAATGACGGCTATACAGCGCGGCCCGTTCAGAAATGGCCGCCACCAGGCCCAGGTCGTCGAGCACAGGCGGTCGCAGGTCGTAGGCCAGGCGTCGAACGTGGCCGACGGTGTCGCGCATAGCCTCGTGCAGCTCGTCGGCAAGTTGCACCGCCCTACCCGGATTGTCCAGCACAAACTCCGCGATGGAGCCGGCGGTCATGGATAAGCCGGCCAGAGTAGGGGCGAGGTCGTCGTGCAGATCGCGGCGCAGGCGGCGGCGTTCCTCCTCGCGGGCGGCGATGATTCGCTCGCGGGAGACCTGTAGGTCGCGCATGAGGGATACCCCGTGCACCGCGACACTCGCCTGCGACGCCAGAGTCGAGAGCAGGCGGCAGTCATCGGCGGACAGGGCTGCCTCGGCGCGGCGTGGGCTTGCCAGTAGTGCGCCGAGGCTTTGACCCTGGTATACGAGCGGAAAGCGCACCGGCTGACCAATCGGTTCGCCGGCGCGCGCCACGATCTGCTCAGTGTCACCCTGGCGAAGGGTAATCGCCGTGTAGGGCAATTTCAGCGCTTCGCTCACCGTCTGGACCAGCGTCGGCAGAACGTCCGCTGGCTCATAGGCGCTGCCGAGACGCTGCGCCAGCGTCTCGATGGCCTTGTAAGGCTCAGCACGCTGCCCGTAGAGAAGTTGGTCGACGCCTTGCTGGAGGCCCTCGCGCAACGGTTGAAACGCGACTGCGACAACACCGGCGGCGGCAACCTGGAGCAGAAAAGCGGAGGGTAACTCGATGCCGCCCGGCCCCGTAACGACCAGCCCGAGGTCAACAAGCATCGCCCCGATGATACCCACGACCAGCCCATACAGGCTGACGACACAGGCCATCAGAGCGCCATACACAAGCGCCCGACGAACTATTGGCGGCGCATTGAACTGCTGGACCATGAATACCTCGCTGTCGAGGGGCCTGAAAGAGCGGTCATCCGTCTAGCGCGCTAGACGCTTCCTTCCGCCGCGGCAGGCCGCACAGGCATGCTTTCGGGACTACTGAAAACCGCGTATCCCAACAAGATCCAGGGTAGACTCCCCAATGGCGTCGCCAAGGGCCCAAGCAGGAATGAAGGTGGAATGAGGAGGACGCACAGAAGTGGAGCAAACTTCCGCCACCCGGACCACACGGGTGAGAACAACGTCAGCAACGCCACAAGCAAGGTGCCGGCCATGATGAGGAGCCAACCAACTGCGACAGGGCCGTTGTTCGTCGGGACTGCCAGACCAGTCAGGTCGAGCAGCGAACCAACAATCATGAGGGCGAATCCCAGCATAGGGACGAAGACGGCCGCTCGCCGCAGCCATCCAGCACCAGTGATACTCGCACGATACATACCCCAGAAGATGCAGAGGGCGCCCAGGCTAAAGATCAGATACAGTGCGTCGTCAGGGCGATCAATCGTTGCGCCGCCAAGAGGAACTCCGGTGATGAGATGACGCAGATGAATCGCCAGAAACGCCAGCCCGCCGAGCATGCCAGCCAAACCCAGTTGTCGGTTGTTCATCGAGTGGTCTCCTTGTATATCGTGGTAGATACATTAAGGCCGCCGCTCGAGTGTATCACGCGGCTATTCCTGCCAGCTAGGGAGCACACTCCTGGAATCCTGGGAAACAGTATTCTACTCACCTTGGCATATCATACCAAGCCTCTCCCCCCTTGCGTGTCGTCCATGAATTCCGTGGTAGACTCCAAGAACAGCGAGGCACGGAGCGCTCGCGCGTCTCCGTGCCTCGGTTGTCTGTCTCTTGCATCCCCGCCTCCACAACGTGGGAGATGGGGCAGGGGTGAGGGATGCCTTACGCCTCGTCCTCGTCGCTCGACTCGAGCGTCGGCGCGACCTTGCGGCCACCGCTGCGCCCCATCGCGCCCAGGCCAAGGCTGCCGAGCTTCGGCATGCGCTCGTCGTAGTCTTCCTTGCCGAGCGGGATCAGCGCGCCCGCCTGGTCCAGCGCCTCGACCGTCAGGCCCAGGCTCTGAAGCTCCTTGACCAGCACCAGGAACGACTCCGGCGCGCCCGGCTCGTTGATCTCCTCGCCCTTGACGATAGCCTCGTACGTCTTGACGCGGCCCGTCACGTCGTCGGACTTGATGGTGAGCATCTCTTGCAGGGTGTGCGCGGCGCCGTACGCCTCCAGCGCCCAGACTTCCATCTCGCCGAAGCGCTGGCCGCCGAACTGCGCCTTACCGCCGAGGGCTGCTGCGTCACCAGCGAGTATGGGCCCGTGGAGCGCGCGTGCACCTTGTCCTCGACCAGGTGGGCCAGCTTCATCATATAGATGATGCCCACCGTCACCGGCGTATCGAACGGCTCACCGGTCTTGCCGTCGTACAGCACGACCTTGCGGAGGTCGGCATCGGGCGGCGGATGACGCGGCCGAAGCGCTCGGCCTCCATCTCCAGCTTCTCAACCGGGATGGCGGCGACGGAGTCGAACTGCTTGTCCTCGTACCCGTCGTAGTTCCACTTCTGCATCCACAGGCGATAGCACGCCTCGCGGGTGATAACGTCGCTCTGCTCGCGCTCGCGCTGGGAGCGGGTGTCATCCTCCCAGATGAGGATGTCCGCGGGGTTGTAGCCCTGCTCCTGCAGCCAGTGCTCAGTGGCGACGCGGCGCGCGTAGACGGGATCGGTGTTCAACGTCTCCCAGTCCGCGCCCCACTCCGCCGACATGTACTCCAGGCGCGCCTCCTGGTCGTCCTTCAGGTCCTCGGGGTCGTACCCCTGCTCGTTGAGCCACGACCAGGCGTGGTCCGTCACCGAGCGCCAGGCCTGGTCGGACATCCAGGCGCGGGCCAGCTCCGCCGCGATCTCGTCTTCCTTCGCGCCGTCGAACACCGACGTGGTCACGCGGAAGCCGAGGCGGTGCGCCGCCCAGCCGAGGTGCGTCTCAAGGATCTGGCCGATGTTCATGCGGCCCGGCACTCCCAGCGGGTTCAGGATGATCTCGGCCGGCGTGCCGTCCTCGAGGTACGGCATGTCCTCGATGGGGACGACCTTCGAGATGACGCCCTTGTTGCCGTGACGGCCCGCCATCTTGTCGCCCTCGGTGACCTTGCGCTGCTGGGCCACCTGGACGCGCACCATGCGGTCGACGCCGGGCAGGTCGGCGCTCTCCTCGCGCGTGAACGACTTCACGTCGACGATCTTGCCCTTCTCACCGTGAGGCAGGCGCAGCGACGAGTCCTTGACCTCGCGCGCCTTCTCGCCGAAGATCGCCCGCAGCAGCTTCTCTTCCGGCGTCGGTCCGTCTCACCCTTGGGCGTGATCTTGCCGACAAGGATGTCGCCGGGGCCGACTTCGGCGCCGATGCGGATGATGCCTTCGCCGTCGAGGTCCTTGAGCGCGTCCTCGCCGACGTTCGGAATGTCGCGGGTGATCTCCTCGGGGCCGAGCTTCGTGTCGCGCGCTTCGATCTCGTGCTTCTCGATGTGGATCGAGGTGAACTTGTCGTCGCGCACGTTCTCGCTCACCAGGATGGCGTCCTCGTAGTTGCCGCCCTCCCACGAGAGGAAGGCCACCAGGACGTTCTGGCCGAGGGCAAGCTCGCCCTCTTCGGTCGAGGAGCTATCGGCGATGACCTGGCCCTTGCCGACGAGCTGGCCGCGCGTCACGATGGGCCGCTGGTCGATGCACATGGACTGGTTCGAGCGGTTGTACTTGCGCAGCGGGTAGGTCTTGTCGCCGCTCGCCCCGCGCACGATGATCTCGTGCGACTGGACGCTGACGACCTCGCCCTCTTCCTCAGCCACGGCCACCTGGCCGGGTCCACGGCCGCCTTGTACTCCATGCCCGTGCCGATGATCGGCGCTTCAGGCCGGATGAGCGGCACGCCCTGGCGCTGCATGTTGGAGCCCATCAGAGCGCGGTTGGCGTCGTCGTGCTCCAGGAACGGGATGAGCGCCGCCGACACGCCGACGATCTGCTTGGGCGAGACGTCGTAGAAGTCGATGCGCTCGACCGTCTCCTGCGTCGGCTGCTGGTTGCGGCGGACGGAAGCGCGGGCGCGCACGAACTCGTTGTACTCGTTGGCCGGCGCGCTGGCGTTGGCGATGGTGTACTTGTCTTCCTCGTCCGCGGTCATGTAGACGATTTCGTTCGTGGCGAACGGCGCGGCCGGGATGCGCTCGGCCGGCAGCATGGCGAGCTTCTGCGCCAGGTCGGGTCAATGCGCGTGCCTTTGGCCGCGATCAGGGCGCCCGTCTGCGGGTCCATGATGTCCTGGCGCAGCGAACGGTCGATCAGGTCGTCCACCCGGTTCGGGACTCGCGCAGCACGCGGCGGTACGGCGTCTCGATGAAGCCATACTCGTTGACGCGGCCGAATGTCGCCAGGCGGCCGATCAGACCGATGTTCGGGCCTTCGGGCGTCTCGATCGGGCAGATGCGGCCGTAGTGGCTGTGGTGCACGTCGCGCACGTCGAAGCCAGCGCGCTCGCGGCGGAGACCGCCGGGGCCGAGGGCCGACAGGGTGCGCTTGTGCGTCAGCTCGGCCAGCGGGTTCGTCTGGTCGTTGAACTGGCTGAGCTGGCTACCGCCGAAGAACTCGCGGGTCGCGGCGACGACCCGGACGGATGTTGATGAGCGCCAGCGGCGACACGCCTTCGGCTCGCGCGTGCTCATGCGCTCGCGCACAACGCGCTCCATGCGCAGCAGGCCGATGCGGAGCTGGTTCTGCAGCAGCTCGCCAACGGTCTTGACGCGGCGGTTTCCGAGATGGTCGATGTCGTCAGGGCGCTCCTGACCGTTGTTGACCTTGATCATGTGCTTCATCACCTGGATCAGGTCGTCCTTGGTCAGGGTGGTCGTCTTCAGATCGATCTGGCCTTCCAGGCCCAGCCGACGGTTCAGCTTGTAGCGGCCGACGCGGTTGAGGTCGTAGCGGCGCGGCTGGAAGAGCAGGTTGGTCAAGAAGTTACGGGCGTTGTCCAGGGTCGCCGGATCGCCGGGGCGCAGCTTCTTATAGAAGTCGAGGAGCGCCTCCTCCTGCGTCGATGTGGGGTCGCGCTCCAGTGTCGCTTCCATGAACGGGTGGTCGGGGTCGGTGTCGACATCGGTGAAGATGGCAAGCATGTCCTCGTCGCCGCCGACGCCGATGGCGCGCAAGAGCTGGCTGACGGGGAACTTGCGCTTGCGGTCGACCTTGACGGACAGCACGTCGCGCTTGGAGGTCTCGAACTCCAGCCACGCCCGCGGTTGGGGATGAGCTTCGCCATCGCCATGCTGCGGCCGGTGGCGCGGTCTCCTCCACCGTGAAGTAGACACCGGGCGAGCGGATGAGCTGCGAGACGACGACGCGCTCGGTGCCGTTGATGATGAACGTGCCTTTGTCGGTCATGAGCGGGAAGTCACCCATGAAGACTTCCTGCTCCTGAATTTCGCCCGTGTCACGATTGACGAGACGCACTGGACCCACAGCGGCGCGGCGTAGGTCATGTCCATCTCTCGGGCTTCTTTTTCACTGTGCTTCGGATCGTCGAAGCGGTAGTCGACAAAATGCAACTCAAGTGCTTTGTTGAACGAGACGATGGGGCTGATTTCTTCGAACAGCTCGCGCAACCCTTCATCCTGGAACCATTGGTAGGACTTGATTTGGACTTCGATCAGGTCGGGCGTTGGGTGGATCTCACGGATTCGGGAATACGTCTTGCGGGGACGGCGAACAACGGCGTTCGTCAGAGCCGGTGTCACCGGCGAGCCAAGCATCGTGTCAACAGCCATGCGACCTTCCTTTTTCAACTCAACTTCACTATGGGCGATGGTGAAGCTTATTCACGCAAATAAACCCAGTTCAGCCCGCGTGACAGGAAGAGCAATCTCAGGTGCCGGAGCGCCCCCACTATCGTTCGCTCTCCGCCTGGAGCGAAGGACAGCCACAGCGACGGCGAGATTGCCTCAAACGCGGCCTAAACCAGGCATGGCGGAATCGTGCAATCGATTATTATAGCGAATACAACTTCATTTGTCAAGTACTAATTTAGGGATTCGAAGGTATTGGGCTCGTTGCATCATGCCGCACCGCGTCGAGATGCAACATAACTGATAGATGCGAGGACTCTGACATTCTTACTCAGGCACTGGAGCCGTCAACCAGGCACTCGCCGGGGACGGAAAAGGCCGACGTCGTCGCGCGTCGGCCTCTTAGGTAACGCGTCAAGGGGTTGGGAGGGTTGGAAGGATGAGGGCTAGAGTGTGCGGCGGGGATGTCTTGACGCGTCGTGTCCAGTATGCCAGACCTGGCGCAGGGTGTCAAGATTCTAACGCTCTCTCACCACCCCTTTTCACGAATTGTAAGGTTGCTGCACGAGGCCTCGACAGCGCTGTCCGTTGCGCTCAGGGCCGCCGCTAAGCGTCTACCGCCGCGCAAAAGGGCGGCGGTAGACGTCAATCATGTTGCGAAGAACTCAACGGCCGGCTGACTTAGCACTTGGAAAAGCCGCACGAGATGCAGTGGCGGCAGCCCTCCTCGTGCATCAGCGTCGCCTGGCCGCATTCTGGGCACAGGTCACGATGCGCCGACTTCCCGTTGCCGTTGGTGAGCATCACCACTTCCGCCGTCGCCGGCGTCGTCAGTGGGAGCTGCATCGCCTGCTCGGTTTCGGCCTCGATGTATCGCGATAGCGCGACCGCGATAGCATCCGGGAGAGACGCCACGCGCTGCGGCCCGAAGCCAATCGCCTGGCTGCCGCTGATGCCACGCAGCTTGTGGACGATCTCCTTGGCACGGTCCCGCGCCGACAAGGGCGAAGGCGTTTGGAGCTCGAGCGAGCACAGTCGGCCGAGCGCCTCGGACACGGCAGCCACGTCGCTGCCGCCCTTGCCTACATTAATGAAGACTTCGTACGGCTCGCCATCGCACTCGTTGATCGTGACATAGGCGGTGCCGATAGGCGTCTCCATGCGGTAAGTCTTGCCGGTCAGAACCGACTGCCGCTCGCGGGGCTTCGGGACGACCACCGGCAGCTTGGCCTGCTGCTTGGCCTCCTGCGTCTGCTTCGTTTCGAGCACAACCTGCTCGCGTGAGCCGGTGACGTACACCGTGAGGCCCTTGCAGCCCAGCTCCCACGCCATCATGAACGCCTTGGCGACATCCGTCTCGGATGCGCCCTCAGGGAAGTTGCACGTCTTGCTCAACGAGTTGTCGACAAAGGCCTGCATCGCTGCCTGCATACGGACGTGCTCTTCAGGCGTGATGTCGCCGGCGACGACGAACGCGTCGCGCACGGCGACAGGGACCTCGGCGATGTCCTGGCAGGTTCCCGTGCGCATCACCTTGTCGTAAATCTTCTGACGCGTTGCCTCGTCGATGCCCGCCTCGATGAGCGCCTGCTCGAACAGCGGGCTGGCATAGGTCAGGTCAATGTCTGGGCCCCCGTTGGGGTCCTTGACATGGCGCGTGTAGGCGAGGGCGAACACCGGCTCGCAGCCGTAGCCTTCGCAGCCGGCCACGGTCGCGATTGTGCCCGTCGGCGCGATCGTCGTCTGGGCGGCGTTGCGGATGCCGTGGTGGCGAATTCCGTCGACGATCTCGGTCCAGTCAATGGCGGGACGGCCCCAATCGTGGGTATACGGGGCCAGCGGCGCCGGAGGACTCCACTTCAGATCGTTCGGATCGTAGAGCGAGCCGCGGATGGACTCGAATGGGCCGCGCTCCTCGGCGAGCTTGACCGATGTGCGCATGCAGTGGAAGCGCACGAACTCCATGATTTGCCCGGCGAACTCCTCGCCTGCCCGGCTGCCGTAGCGAACGCCCAGGGCGTACATCATGTCGCCCAGGCCCATGATGCCCAGACCGATGCGTCGGGCGCGAAGAGCGGCAAGACGAAGCTGCGGCACGGCGGGCACGTACTTATTCGCCGAGACAACGTTATCCAGGAAGTGCGTCGCCTCCTCCGTCGTGCGTTGGAGCTTTGCCCAATCCACCACACACTTGCCGTCCACCTCGGCAATGTGCTGCGCCAGGTTGATGGAGCCGAGACAGCAGTTCTCGTACGGACCCAGCCACTGCTCGCCGCATGGGTTTGTGCTCTCAAGCGCGTACAGGTGTGGCACGGGGTTGGCGGCGTTGGCCGTATCGATGAAGAGACAGCCCGGCTCGCCGTTGTGGTGCGCGTACTTGACAATCTCGTCGAACACGTCGCGCGCCCGCACTCGCTTCCACACCGAGTGGTCGCGCGGGTTGATGAGATCAAACTCCGCGTCGTCCTTGACGGCGCGCATGAAGTCGTCGGTCAGAGCGACCGAGATATTGAAGTTGGCGATCTGCCCTTCCTGGGCCTTGCAACTGATGAACTCCATGATGTCGGGATGATCGACACGCAGCACGGCCATGTTCGCGCCACGCCGCGAGCCACCCTGCGCCACCTCGCCGAAGGCCTTGTCGTAGACGCGGAGGAAGCCCACTGGCCCCGTCGCCGTCCCCGCCGATGTGGCGACGAAGTCGCCTTTGGGGCGGAGGCGCGAGAATGAGAAGCCGTTGCCGCCGCCGGTCTGCTGGATAAGCGCGGCGTTGCGCAGCGTCTGGAAGATGCCGTCCGCTTCGCGGCCCATGTCGTCCTGAATCGGGAGCACGAAACACGCGGCGAGCTGCCCCAGCGGGGTGCCGGCGCCGGTGAATGTCGGCGAGTTGGGGAAGAAACGTAGCGTCGTCAGGAGGTCGAAGAACTTGAGCTCGGTGTCTTCGAAGCTCTCGTGGGCCGTATCCGGCTCGGCCACGGCGCGGGAAATGCGCTCGAACATCCCTTCGACGGACTCAATCGGCTGGCCGTCGGGGCCGCGGCGGAGGTAGCGCTTGGTGAGAACGACACGGGCATTAGGCGTCAGGTGAATCTCGCGAGGGGCAGAGGTAGTACGGGCAGCGGCGGACAAACTCTCGGACATGCAGGACTCCTCTCTACGACAAAACTTTCCAACGAAAGGCGGAGCGGGGCATACTGCCTCCCCCTCCGCCCATGTCACAAACGTAGGCTACAGCGCCAGGCGAAGCTGCTGCCGTTCCATTTCTTCGCGCTCTTTGCGCTCCTTCAACCGCCTGATTTCCTCCGCCCACATCTCGACGTCGCGGAAATCGCGATAGACGGAGGCGAAACGCACGTACGCGACATCGTCCAAACGGCGAAGCTTCTCCATCACCAGCTCACCAATCAGAACGCTCGGCACTTCGCCCCGGTTCTGACGGTAGATCTCAGCCTCGACCTCGCTGACAAGGTTCTCGATGGCGTCCGATGAGATAGGACGCTTGGTGCATGCAAGCAAGATGCTGCGCCGTAGCTTGTCGCGGTTGAATTCCTCGCGGCGATTGTCGCGCTTGACGACCAGCGTGTTCACGGCGGCCAGGCGCTCGTACGTCGTGAATCGCTGCTGACACGCGTTGCACTCGCGGCGGCGACGTATCTCATTTCCGACTTCACGCGTGTCAACTACACGCGTATCCGATCGACAGAAGGGGCAACGCATACCGACTTCTCCACTGCACAGGAGATGATGACTGGGGAGGTAACGGGAGGCCGATTGGGCTACTATGAGCGCCTGGCACTCGGTGTCCACATATTGGGGTAATCCAGGGAGATAACCCACAATATATGGGGCTTTTCGTCTGGCGGAGAATAGTGTATCACAAAGCCGGCGGAATTTCAAGGGGCCGAAAGTTAAAATCACCCTTAAGAAATTGGACGTTTCCTATACGCCCGATTCTTGTAAGGTAAGCGAGGCGCTCCATAGGGCAAACGGAGGAGAGGCAGCCGGAGCTACCCCTCCTCTCCTTTGTCGGCATCCCCTACGGGCTGCCACCCGCCCGTCGCTCGTCGGGCGGGTATGGTCGATCTACTCAGCGAGCATCTGGCGCAACACGAACTGCAGGATGCCACCGTGGCGATAGTAGATAACCTCTTGCGCCGTGTCCAGCCGCACCACAGCCGGGAACTCGGTGACTTCACCGTTCGCCTTCGTCGCGCGCACCGTCACCTCGCGCTTGTCGGCGAAGTTAGTAGCGACGCCCTCGGTCAAGCCAACGATGTCGAATACCTCTTCACCGGTCAGGCCCAGGCTCTCGGCGGTCTGCCCGGCCTTGTACTGGAGCGGCAAGACGCCCAGGCCGACAAGGTTCGAGCGGTGGATGCGCTCGAAGCTCTCGGCCAGTACGGCGTTCACGCCCAGGAGGCGCGTTCCCTTCGCCGCCCAGTCGCGGCTTGAGCCGGTGCCGTACTCCTTGCCGGCCAGCACGATCAGCGGCACGCCCTCGGCCTGGTAGTGCATCGCAGCGTCATAGATGGCAACCACGTGGCCGTCCGGGAAGTGCTTCGTCCACCAGCCCTCGCGGCCCGGCACGAGATGGTTGCGCAGGCGAATGTTGGCAAACGTGCCACGCATCATGACTTCATGATTCCCGCGCCGCGCGCCGTACGTGTTGAAGTCCTTGACCTCGACGCCATGGCTGATGAGGTACTGGCCCGCGGGCGAGTTCGCACGGATGGCGCCGGCCGGCGAGATGTGGTCGGTCGTGATGCTGTCGCCCACCATGACCAGGACGCGGGCGCCCTTGATATTGTCCACCGTCGACGGCGCGTCCTTTGGCATGTGCTCGAAGAATGGCGGCCGCGCGATATACGTCGACTTGGAATCCCAGTCATAGCGGTCACCTTCCGGTACCGTCAGCGCGTTCCAGTTCTCGTCGCCGGCGAAGACCTCGGCATAGCTGCTGCGGTACATGTCCTCCTTGAGCGAGGACTGAATGACCCGCTCGATCTCGTCCGGCGCCGGCCAGATCTCCCGCAGGTAGACGGGGTTCCCGTCCTTGTCCTCGGCCAGCGGCTCATTCATCAGATCGATGTCCATGCGCCCGGCCAGCGCGTAGGCCACCACCAACGGCGGCGACATCAGGTAGTTGGCGCGAACCTCACCCTGGATGCGGCCCTCGAAGTTGCGGTTGCCCGACAGAACCGAGCACACCACCAGGCGGCCCTCCTCGATCGCGGCCGAGATCTCCGGCGGCAGCGGTCCGGAGTTGCCGATACACGTCGTGCAGCCATAGCCAACGGTGTAGAAACCGACTTCGTCCAGGTAGCGGGTCAGATCGGCCGCGTCAAGGTAGTTGGTGACAACGCGCGAGCCTGGCGCGAGCGAGGTCTTCACCCACGGCCTGGCCTTCAGGCCACGCTCGGCAGCCTTCTTCGCGACGAGACCCGCGCCGACCATCACCGACGGGTTCGAGGTGTTGGTGCAGCTCGTGATGGCCGCGATGACGACGGAGCCGTGGTTCAGTTCGAACTCGTCTCCGCCCATGTAGACCGGCACCCCTTCTTCGGCCTCATCAGCGTCGTTGACCGGCGCCCCTCCCTCGTTCTCCTCGTCGACCGCCGCTGCAGACGCCTGCCGGACGGGCACGGGCGGGAGGAGCGTTGGCAGGATGTTCAGGAACGAGTCGTGCGCCTCGGCGAGCTTCACGCGATCCTGCGGCCGGCGCGGCCCCGCGATGCTCGGCACAACGGTACTCAGGTCGAGCTCGAGAGTGCTGGAATATTCGGCCTCGGTGGACGCGGCGGTGTGGAACAGGCCTTGCTCAGTCATATATCGTTCGACGAAATCGACGTGGTCGCTGGCGCGGCCGCTGAAGCGCAGGTAACGCAGGGTCTGCTCGTCGACGGGGAAGATGGCGACGGTCGACCCGAACTCCGGCGACATGTTGCCGATGGTCGCGCGGTCGGCGAGAGTCAGAGTATGCAGGCCGGGACCGAAGAACTCCACGAACATGCCGACGACGCCCTTCTTGCGGAGCATCTCGGTCACTGTGAGGACGAGGTCGGTGGCCGTCGCGCCGGCCGGCAATTGTCCGGTCAGACGGAACCCGACAACCTGTGGGATGAGCATCGACATGGGCTGCCCGAGCAGCGCCGCCTCGGCCTCGATGCCGCCGACGCCCCAGCCAAGGACGCCCAGGCCGTTGACCATCGTCGTATGGGAGTCGGTGCCGACCAGCGTATCGGGATAGGCGAGCCACTTGCCGCCCTTCTCGATGGCGAAAACGACGCGTGCTAGGTATTCCAGGTTGACCTGGTGAACGATGCCGGTGCGTGGCGGCACGACCCGGAAGTTCTCAAATGCCGTCTGCGCCCACCGCAGGAAGCCATAGCGCTCCTGGTTGCGGCGGTACTCCAGCTCAGTATTCATCTGGACGGCGAGCGGGGTGCCAAACACGTCCACCTGGACGGAGTGGTCGATAACCATCTCGGCCGGGGATAGAGGGTTGACCTTATCAGGGTCGCCGCCAAGGTCGACGACGGCATCGCGCATCGTCGCCAGGTCGACCACCAGCGGCACGCCGGTGAAGTCCTGCATCAGCACGCGCCCGGGCATGAACGATATGTCGGCGGTCGGCGCGGACTTCGGGTCCCACTGAGCCAGGGTGCGGATGTCGTCGTGGGTGACATTCTTGCCGTCTTCGTTGCGGAGCAGATTCTCCAGCAAGACTTTGAGAGAGTATGGCAGGCGCGAGATATCCAGGCCCGCCTTTTCGAGAGCGTCCAGGCGATAAATCTCGTAATCGCGGCCCCCGAAACTGAGCGTTGAGCGGGCGCCAAAGCTATTGAGGCTCATACAATTCTCCTCTGGCACAGTTTGGTTGTGATGCGGGGTGTCAGCGCCGGCGGGCGCGTTCATATAGCGTCAGGCAGGCGGGCTTTGCGACGACTCGCCCGATTGGGGCGAGAGGTATGTGGGTATTATAAACCCATCCGATTCGCGGCGCAATTCGCAATGCGCCCTATTCGCCATCCGGCGGCGCCAATCGGAGTACAATAAACAGACGACTTCATTGCAGTCAGGTTGGCAGATATGTACCCTCAAGCACGTTTCTTCATCCGCACGGCGCTCTTGTGGCTCCTGGCCGCTGCCATTGTCGGCGGCCTGCTGCTCATCAACGAAGCGTTCGGCATCATTCCGGTGATCGCCGCGCTTCAGCCGACCTTCTATCACCTGCTGATGGTCGGCTGGGCCGCGCAGCTCATCTTCGGCGTGGCGCTCTGGATGTTCCCCGCGTTCACCCGCGAGCAGCCCCACGGCGACGAGCGCCTGGGCTGGCTGGTCTATGTCTGCCTCAACCTTGGACTGCTGCTACGGGTCGTCGTCGAGCCCTGGCCGGGCTTGGCCGACAGCCCCATTCTGGGCTGGCTCCTGGTGGCGTCGGCCGTGTTGCAGGTCGTGGCTGCCTTCGTCTTCGTCCTGATCATCTGGCCCCGTGTCAAGGGGCGTAGCGGACCGGCGCGAAAGTCGGACCCGGCGAGGAAAGGCTGATGCCACCCCTCGGCCGCCTGATGGTGCGCACGGCGCTGGTCTGGCTGCTCGTCGGGTTTACCCTCGGCGGCCTCGTCCTCGCCAACAAAGGGTTGGGCTGGTGGCCCGCCCTATGGCGCTTCCGCGCCTCCCACGCGCACATCCTCCTGGCCGGCTGGATGGTGCAGTTCAGCGTCGGCGTCGCGTTCTGGATTCTTCCACGCCTCGGCGGAGGCTCGCGCGGACGGGAGCGGCTGGTGTGGCTGGGCTACGTCGCGCTCAACGCGGGCGTCGCGTGCGGCTTTCTGTATGACCTGCTCGTCACGTCCGTCAATCAAGCGGCCGTGCGTCTCCTGCCTCTCGCCGCCGGTGTTCTCTACGTCGTGGCATTCGTCCTGTTCGCCGCGCAGCTCTGGCCGCGTGTCTTGCCTTTGCCCGAAGTTGCGCTATCATCATCCGCAGACTCAACGCGAAACGACGACCCCTCATCGCCGTAGGAGGCACCATGCGTATCATCGATCTCTCGGCCGCGATTGTCCCCAGCCCTGAGGGCACGCCGGCCTTCATCAGTACCGGCCTAACCCTCGACAACCACGAGCATGGCGCGGCGCAGGTCGAGCAAATTCTGCATGTTCCCCGTCATCTGCTGCGCAATGGAGAAGGATGGGCGACGGAGACGTTCACCCGCCTGATGACCCACGACGTCACCCACGTCGACGCACCCTGGCATTACAATAGCACCATTCAGGGTAAACGCGCTCAAACAATCGACGAGCTTCCCCTGGAGTGGTTCTTCCAGGACGGTGTGGTGCTTGATTTCAGCCACAAGGGCAAGGGTGACGCCGTCACCGTTGACAATCTCCAATATGAACTTGACCGTATTAGCTATCGCCTGCACCCCCTGGACATCGTGCTGATTCGCACTGGCTGCGACAAGTTCTATGGCGCGCCGGACTACATGTTCCACGGCCCCGGCGTCACCGCCGACGCAACGCATTGGCTGTACGAGCAGGGCATCCGCGTCATGGGTATCGATGCCTGGGGCTGGGATCAGCCTCTGGACGTTCAGGCGGCGGAGGCGTTGAAGCGTCAGGAGGGAGGCATCTTCTGGGCCGCGCACCAGGCAGACATCCCCTACTGCCAGATCGAGCGGCTGGTGCACCTGGACCAGCTCCCGCCGTTTGGCTACAAAGTCGCCTGCTTTCCGCTGAAGGTGAAAGGCGGCAGCGCAGGGCCGGCCCGCGTCGTCGCCATCCTGCCCGACTAACTCGTCTCAGCTAGATTGAGATTGTGCCGACTTCATCTGACCCTCATAGAGGGTTGGGGAAGTCGGCCGCGATTTTCCACGTGACATGCTGAGGCGCGGTTGCTGCCGCCACATGCGGTTCCCTCCCAGTGCAGTGGCTGAGGTCGTGATTTCACAGATTCACGCAATTCGCCGCTAGCCGTATCTTGGGGCCACAGCTCACGTCATTCTGGATGTACGCCATTTGCTGGAGGCTTCCATGCACGCGTCTCGTCCGCGCCTGGTGGCGCTCTTTGTGTTGCTCCTCACCTGTCTCCTGCCAGCGGCGGCCCAGGCCAGTCCCGCCCGCCCCGAGATCCAGGCCAGCGTTTCGAGGGCTGTGGCTAACGCGGGCTCGGCCCGGGTGATTATCAGCTTGCGCGACCCGATCTCCATCCAGGCGGAGGATGCGATCCGCGTCTCCGCCATCGCCCAGGCACAGGCTGCTGTCCTCGCAGGGCTACCCGCCAATTCCTTCAGCCTTTCGCGCCGCTATAGCTTTGTTCCCGCCCTCGCTGGTGTCATTCAGGCCGACGGTCTCAAGGCCCTCGCCGCCAACCCTCTCGTCGCCTCTGTGTACGCAGACGAGCCTAGCGCCGCCCATCTCGACCACAGCGTCCACGCCCTGGGCGCCGATGTTGTTCACACGACGTACGGAATCACCGGCGCGGGCGTAACGGCGGCCGTCCTTGACACGGGCGTGAACACGAGCCACCCTGACCTGAGCAACGACATCGTCGGCCAACACTGTTTCACCTCCGGTGACTGTCCTCCAAACGCCGCGTCTGAGGGGGCAAGCGCCGAGGACGATAACGGCCATGGCTCCAACGTCACCAGCATCATCACGTCCGACGGCCAGATCGCGCCGCTCGGCTTCGCGCCCGACACTAAGATCGTCGGTGTCAAAGTACTCGCCGCTGATTCGAGCGGCTGGGTCTCAGACTGGCTCGCAGGCCTCGACTGGGTGCGCGCCCACCAGGCTCAGTACAACATCAAGATCGTGAACATGAGCCTCGGCACCAATGCCCTGTACAGCGGATCATGCGACAGCGGTCAGCCCGACGTTACGAATATCGTCGCTCAGCTCACGGCGGTGGGTGTCACGTTGTTCGCGTCCAGTGGCAACCAGGGCTCGACCTCGCAAGTTGCCTCACCGGCCTGTAACACGGGCGTCATTGCCGTCGGCGCGGTCTACAATGGCAACCGCGGCCGCATGCCCTCCTGGGGAACGTGGCAGAGTTACTTCGGCGGCTCCTGGCCGACCTGCTACGACGGCACGACCGACTACGGCGTGGTTACTTGCTTCACCAACAGCGGCGCGCGGCTGGATATCCTCGCGCCGGGCGCGCCTGTGCTGGGGGACGGTCTCGGCACAGGTACGACGACGTACTACGGTACATCTCAAGCGTCCCCGACCGCCGCCGGCACGGCCGCGCTCATGCTCCAGGCAAACCCGAACCTCAAGCCGAGCACAATCCTGTCCATCCTAAAGGTCACGGGACAAATGGTGACCGATCCTAAGAACAGCCGCCAGTTCCCGTCGATCAACAGCCTGAACGCCGTGCTCAAGGCGTTCAGCCTCGCCACTCCGCCGCCAACGTGGACACCTAGCCCCACCGCCAGCGCCACGCCCACCCCGACGCGTACCGCCACGGCGACGCCGACTTCCACGGCCACGCCCACCGCGACGCCCACCGCGACAGCCACAGCCACGCCTACCGCGACCAGCGCCGCCCCGAAGCCGGTCAACGGTGTGGTGCAGCTGGAAGGCCGCGGGGCCTACGGCGGCACCCAGATCAGCGTCGGGGGGCAGACCGCTTCCACCGCCGACGATGGGTCGTTCTCGGTCATGCTCGCGCCCGGCGCCTACACAATCACTGCCGATCACACACTGTACCTTGGCAGTCAGTCCGCCATCGCAGTGGACGGCTCGCCCCAGGTCACCATTCCTACGGTAACCCTGCTGGCCGGTGACGTCAATGGAAGCGGGAGCATTGACCTCTTCGACCTCGTCATTCTGGCGGCCAACTACGGCCAGTCTGTCCCGCCTGGCGACTCGCGCGCCGATATCACCGGCGATGGGTCGATTGACCTGTTTGACCTGGTTCTGCTCGGGATGAACTATGGCAAGGCAGGTGCGCAACCCTGGGCTGCTGCGAGCAGTTTCCTACTCGCCTCCAAGGTCGAGGCGTTGGACGTCAACCGGTTGGACCGTTCGGTAGAAGGGAAGCGGCGGCTCCCGTTCCGCGCATCTTCAGGCGAGCTTCGCCTCGCTGCACCACCGCAAGCGAAGGCCGGCGAAGAGTTCGACGTGCCGATTGTCTACAGCGGGATCCAAAATGTCCTCGGCGCAGACGTGACCATACATTTCGACGCGGCTCGGCTGGAGCTTGTCGACGTTCGGGAACCGGCCGAGGACGCCCTGATCGACGCTGGGCAGCGTCTTACCGCCGTCAAGGCCGTCGATCCATCTGGCGCCGTCCACTACGCCGCAGCCCGGGCCGGCCGGCTAACGGAGAACGCTGGCTCCGTCCTGCTGACACTCCACTTCCGCGCCCGTGTCGATGGCCCGCCCGACATCGCCATTGACCACGCAACGCTCGTTGGGCCGAGCGGAGGATTCTAAGCATTTTCTAAGCTAATTTGGGTAATTTTGGGCGCATAAACGCATCTATTGGGTAGAAGCCTAAGATGGGCGTTGATCGCCCAGACTACTCAAATGAAACAGGAGGATGCAGGTATGACAACTATGTCCGTGTGGGAGCCTATGCGCGAGTTCGCTCGGCTGAGCCAGGCTATGGATCGCATGCTGGGTGAGCCGTTCGGCCAGACATTGTCGACCTATCGGAACAACACGTCCTTCTTGCCCATCGACGTCTACATGACCGAGAACGAGGTCGTCGTCTCGGCTTCGCTGCCCGGCCTCAATCCCGAGGATGTGGAGATCAATTTCGAGGGCAATACCGTGACCATTCGCGGTGAGTTCAAGCCGCCGGTGGGCAATGTTCAGTGGGCCATCCAGGAGCGCCCGTACGGCAAGTTCAGCCGAACGCTCACCCTTAACGTCCCGCTGGACCCCAACAAGGCCGAGGCCGTCTTCGAGAACGGCGTGTTGACCCTGACCCTTCCCAAGGCCGAGTGGGCCAAGCCGCGTCAGATTCCGATCCGCGGCCAGCAGCCGGCCATCGAGCAGCAACCTAGCAACAATTGATCGGCAGCCTGATACATCTGTGTAACCCAAATGACAGGAGGGGCGCCCCGCGTGGAGCGCCCCTCCTGTTTTCATTGAATAGAATCGTCCAGGGCGCATGCCGAGGCACACGCCCTGGACTCACACAAGGGAAGGTGAGGAGTTTTCTAGCGCCGGTTGCGCAGGAACGTCGGCACGTCCAGGTCGTCCTGAGGCTGCGACGTGTAGCGCATCGGGAACTCACGCAGGTTACTGCTGCTGCTGGTGCTGGAGGACCCAGCGCCCGTCGTGCCGGTCGCTGCCAGCGGGCGGCTTGCGGGACGCACAACCTCCGGGCGCTTGCCGCCGCCGCTGATGGGCTGGCGAGCCGCGACTGCGTCGAAGCCCGTCGCCACGACGGTGATCTGAATCGCGTCCGCGAGCGCCTCGTCGATGACAGCGCCGAAGATGATGTTGGCCTCAGGGTGAACCATGCGCTGGATCACCGTCGCGGCCTCGTTCACCTCGGTCAGCGTCAGGTCGGGGCCGCCGCTGACGTTGAACAGCACGCCCTGCGCGCCGTCGATTGTCACGTCGAGCAGCGGGCTGGCGATGGCCTGCTCGGCCGCTTGAACAGCGCGGCTGTCGCCGGTCGCGCGGCCCACGGCCATGAGCGCCGCGCCGCCGTTCTGCATGATGGTGCGGACGTCGGCGAAGTCCAGGTTAATGAGACCCGGCACAGTAATCAGCTCGGAGATGCCCTGGATGCCCTGGCGCAGGACGTCATCGGCCAGGCGGAATGCATCCAGAATCGTCGTCTTCTTGTCGGCGATATCGAGGAGGCGGTCGTTCGGCACGACGATGAGGGTGTCCACCTGCTCCTTGAGGCGGGCCAGGCCCTCTTCCGCGACGCGGCGGCGCTGGCTGCCCTCGACGCTGAAAGGCTTGGTCACGACGCCGATGGTGAGCGCGCCGGCTTCGCGGGCCAGCTCGGCGATGACCGGGGCAGCGCCGGTACCGGTGCCACCACCCATGCCGGCGGCCACGAAGACCATATCGGCGCCTTCGAGGGCGGCGTACAGTTCATCCTGGCTCTCCTGGGCGGCCTTCTCTCCGATTTCGGCCTTGCTGCCGGCGCCAAGACCCTTGGTGATCTTGTCGCCGATCTGCATGCGGATGGGCGCCTTCGACAGCTCGAGGGCCTGGGCGTCGGTGTTGACGGTGATGAATTCGACACCCTTGACGCCCTCGTTGATCATGCGGTTGACGGCGTTCGAGCCGCCACCTCCGACACCGATGACCTTGATGATAGCGCTGCCATTGTGGTTGACGGGCATACTCGATTCAGTGCGGCGAGACGGGCGAGACTGCATAGCTGGGACTCCTTTCACGGTTGGCGTTGAGACGGTTCGATCTAGACGGTTGGAAACGGCGGCATCCGGTTGGCGCCGCCACTGCGTTAACCAGGCAAGAACGCGCGGCGCACCCAGCCGAAGAATCGGCTGATGATATCTGGCCCCGAGTGGGGGTCAAGGATAGTACTTTCTTCAGGATTGCTGTATCGCATCGCCCACAAAAGCAGTCCGATGGCGGTGGAGTAGGCCGGGCCGCGGACGCTGTCGGTCAGCCCGTCGAGAGGCTCTGGCACCCCGACGCGTACCGGCATCGATAGGAGATGGCGGCCCAGGTCGCGCAAGCCTTCGAGCTGGCCGGTGCCGCCGGTGAGCACAACGCCTGCCGGCAGAGTATCAGCGTAGCCGGCGCGGTCGATCTGTTCCATGATGAGCCTGAACAACTCGTAGCTGCGCGCCTCCAACACCTCGGCGACGAATCGGCGCGGGACCTTCTCATCGCGCCCGCCGTCGAAGCCGAGGGTTGGCACGGGGTCGGCCTCCAGGACCGCCTCCGGGAGAACGTGGCCGTGCTTGCACTTGATGTTCTCAGCGATCTCATAGGGCGTCCGCAGCACCACGGCGATGTCGTTGGTGAATTGATAGCCCGCCACGGCGATGACCCCGGTATGGACGACCGCCCCTTCGTTGAAGATGGCGACATCCGTCGTTCCACCGCCGATGTCTGCCAGGCAGACGCCCATGTCGCGCTCGGCAGGCGAGAGGGTGGCTTCGGCCGAGGCCAGCGGCTCCAGCACGAGGTCGTGGGCCTGAATCCCCGCGCGTTCGACGGCGCGCACCAGGTTGTGCAGCGACGCTGTAGCGCCCGTGACGATGTGGACGTCGGCTTCGAGGCGGAACGCCTGCATGCCCACCGGCTCGCGGATGCCATCCTGGCCATCGAGACGGTAAGCGCGGGGAATCAGGTGAACGATCTCCCGCGTGGGCGAGACGTTGATGTTGGCCTGCGCATTCTCGATCGCGCGCTGGACGTCGCTGGAGTTGATGGTGCGACTGCCGTGGGTGATCGCGACGACGCCGCGAGCGTTGTTCGACTGGATATGCTCGCCGGTCACCCCGACATAGGCGTGATCGACGTGGTAGCCCGAGACACGCTCGGCCTGAGCTACGGCCGTGCGAATCGCCTGGCTGCACTCTTCGACGTTGGCGACCATGCCCTTGCGCATCCCGCGGGCACGCGAGTGGCCGACCCCCACGATACGCAGCCGGTCGTCGGCGCCGATTTCCCCAATGACGACGCATACCTTGGTCGTTCCCACATCGATTCCGACGAGTGTTCTATCCACAATAACCTACCCTTCTGCCGTGTCCATATCTAGTATTCACTCCTCGTAAGACAATACTAGATGTAGACCAGGATACCATAACCGTGCCAAAAGTTCAAGCCCTTGACGTGCAATTTTGTTGTAGTTCCACGCATCGTAAGCTATTGTGTAGCAGAGCCTTTCAACCGATAATAAGGGCGAGACGCCAGGCTCAGATCGACGAACTCGGGCTGTATTTTCTGCTGCTTGAACTCCTGCAACAAGCCATTCAGCACGGAGACGCGGGCGGCGATCGCGTCATCTTTCATTCCAAAGTAGACCGGCCAATCCTGCGCGGTCATGACCCCAATACCCCGCTCCTGGGAGTAGAGAAGCCCTTTCGCGTCCGGGACAAGGTCACGCACGTGTTGCGCGACGGCCACGAGCTCCGCGTTCAGCTTCACCCCGTACTTGAGCGGCTGGCCCTCCGCCTGGACGGTTGGGGCATCGGGCGCCATGCCGTCTGGTGGAATGACCGTCCCATCATCAGCCACGCCATACCGATTGCCCCCCACCTGCCACGCAACGACCGGCTGCCGCTCTTCCACCTCGATTTGCACCTGCGCGGGTAGCCCCACCGTCACCCGCGCGCTCTTGACGTATGGCACGTCCGCAATGAGCCGTTCGGCCTGGCGCGCGTTGGCGAAGAAGATGTTTCGGCCGTCCAGCCCGCTTCTCCCGTAGACATCCTCGGCACTCACAAGACGATTGCCCTGGATATCGGCCGAGTAGATGTAGAAGGCGTCATTCTCGAGCACAAACACCAGCAGCCCTAGGAGAGCGACGGCGAGCACGAGGGACGTCACGCGCGCGGGCGTCAGCTCTCGCAGCTTCAAGCTCGGCATCTTGACCCCGATGCGCTTCCAGCGCGGGAGTCGCACCGGCCGGGTCTCGATGCGGAGGGAACGCTGGCGGCCAGAACGCACGCGCATCTTGGGCGTCGAGGTGCGCTGCTCGTAGCGATGCGTCTGCCGGGCGATCACAACGCGCCGCGGATTGGCCGCCGGGCGCTGCGTCGTATCAGCAGGCTGCCCCGTCGCGCCGGCTGTCTGACGGCCGGGTGTCGTCGACGCAGTTGGCTTCGCCGATGTGCTCGAACCCTTAAACATCATCCTCGCCCCAGTCCCCCAATGGCTCAATCTCAAGCTCCAGGCTCACACCAAACTGCTCGCGAACCGCCGACCGCGCGAGATGAATCAGCCCCGTGATGTCGGCCGCCGTCGCTCCGCCCAGGTTGACGAAGAAGTTGGCGTGCTTGGGCGAGATCTGCGCCTGCCCGAGACGGCGGCCCTTCAGGCCGGCCGCATCAATCAGGCGCCCCGCGTAGTCGCCCGGCGGGTTCTTGAACATCGACCCTACGCTCGGCTCGGTCGGCTGGCTCCGCCGACGCTGTGCCGTGTACTCGGCCATACGCTGCTGGAGCGCCGCGGGATCGGCGTGGTGCAGTGCCAGGTCGGCCTCCAGGACGATTTCGCGTTCCAGGGGCGGTTGGTGCTTGAAGCGGCTGCCGCGATACTCGAAGCCCAGCGCCTCGCCGGGCAGGTCGTAGGTGTCCCCCTGCGGCCCCAGAACCAGCACGCTCAAAACGCTATCAGCCATGCTCCAGCCATGGGCGCCGGCGTTGTTCACGACACACGCCCCAACCGTCCCTGGCACGCCAATCCCCTGCTCGAAGCCGCCCCAGCCCTGCTTCGCCATCTGATAGATCAGCGCCGGCAGGGACACCCCGGCTTCCGCGGTGACCACACCCGCCGGCTCTGTTGACAGCAACGACTCGGTCTCGCGCGCCTCGAACTTTGTGCACGCCATCTCGACGACCACGCCGCGGATGCCGCGGTCGCTGACCAGGACGTTTGAACCATTGCCAAGGACGACCACGGGTAGGCTGCGGCGGCGGGCAAGCCCAACCCACCCGGCGACGTCGTGAATCGTCTCCGCCTTGACGAACAGGTCCGCCGGGCCGCCGACGCGCAGGCTCGTATGCCGCGACAGCGGCTCGGCGCGGCGGGTACGCCCGCCCAAACCCTCGGCGGCGGCCGCGGCTTCCAGTTCGTCTAGAACGTGCGTGGTCAACACGGCAATTCCTAACTCCAGCATCCGTCGCCCCATTACCCCTTCGCCAGGAGGAGATCACCCACCCGGTAGACGTCGCCCGCGCCGAGCGTCAGCACTACATCGTTGCCGCGCGCCTCGCGGGCGAGCACGGCGGCGGCCTCGGTCAGATCTCCGACGTACCGCACGTCGGGGTGGGACATACGTCGGGCCAGGTCCTGACCGCTGACCCCCAGCGTGTCGGTCTCCCGCGCCGCGAAGATGTCGGTGATGAGGACATGGTCGGCGTCGCGGAAGGCGCGGGCGAACTCATCCATGAGGGCAGCCGTGCGGCTATAGGTATGCGGCTGAAAAACCGCCCACACCTTGCAGCCCGGGAAGCGCTGTCGCGTCGCTGCCAGCGTCGCGCGAATCTCGCTGGGGTGGTGGGCGTAGTCGTCCACGACCGTGACACCGTCCCGCTGCCCCTTGATCTCGAAGCGGCGGGCCGCCCCGTTGAACCGGGCCAGCGCGGCGCGGGCGCGCTCGATGCTCACGCCAAGCCGCTCGGTCGCGGCGAGAGCGGCAAGGGCGTTCGAGACGTTGTGCAGGCCGGGCACGCCGAGACTAAACCGCCCCAGGTTGCGGCCCAGCCGCCACACCGTGAAGTCCCAGCCGCCGCGATCGTTGGCGGTAAGCTCGGAAGCCCACCACTGGCCGCTGTGGGCAACCCCGTAGGTCACGATGATGGGGCTGGACTTCGAGCGCAGGCTCTTGACCAGCTCGCGCACCTGGGGATCGTCCCAGTTGGCGATGATCGTGCCGCCCAGCGGCACCTGGCGGATGAACTGTCGGTAGGCGTCTACCATGTCTTCGAGAGTCGGGTAGATATCGGGGTGGTCGGCCTCGATGTTCGTGATGACCGCCACCTCGCACGGCATATGCAGGAAGGCGCGGTCGTACTCATCGGCTTCCACCACGAAGTGGGGGCCGCTGCCGCGCTTGGCGCTAAGGCCGAGGTCACGCATCTCACCGCCAACCAGGAGAGTCGGGTCAAGCCCGGCATCCTCCAGGATGAGAGCGATCATGCTGGTCGTCGTCGTCTTGCCGTGGGTGCCGGCGACACCGACGCCGCTATGGTCCTGCATGAGCTGGCCGACGAACTCGTGACGCTTCAAGACGGGCACGCCGCGCGCCCGCGCCGCGGTGATCTCGACGTTGTCCTCCGGAACCGCAGAGGAGACAACGACGAGGGAGGCGCCGGCCACTTGCTTGGCGGCATGGCCGGTGTAGATGATTGCCCCCGCCCGCTCGAGACGCTGTGTGGCCGGCGAGGACGTCAGATCGGAACCGGATACTCGGGCGCCCGCGGCGAGGCAGATTTGCGCCAGACCGCTGAGCGCTGCGCCAGCGATGCCCACGAAGTGGATCCGCTGGCCTGAAAGATTGATGGATGAGGCCTCGCCCCGGCCCGCCTTTGTGACGCCCAGCGCGGAAGCCGAGGACTTCCCTCGTTTACGATCGAGGGCCGCAGTCTGCTCGTGATCGATGTGACGGGAGGAGTGAGCTCTTAACATATGCACCTCTCAGCGAATGACTCGCACGATTAGAAGGGCGATGAGACTGCCAAGTAGCACCCAGAACGTGTATTCGGGTGGGATAACTGCGAACGGAGTATAACCAACCATCATCTGGTCGAGAGGCGTCACGGGCAGGTTGAACAACGGGCCCGGATAGCCTAGCATGTTGGTGTAGTACCAGATCGTTCCCCAGAGTAGATAGCCGTTGAGCAAGCCCACAATCGCTGCATATATCCAGCCAAAAAGCCCTTTCGGATCGGCGCCCTGGAACGTGAGCGTGTAGCCCTGGTAGGCGATGAAGGCCCCGAACAGCAATACTCCCTGGTAGATCAGTAGCAGTTGCAGCGCATGCGTCTCCGGCCAGGTTGGGATAAAGCGCGGAACGAACCTGGTCTGGATAAGGTAGTCGATCAGCATGAATGCGAGAATGATGATCGTGACGCCGAGCTCCTTCTTGAACCCGCGAATCAGGCCAATGAAGCCCCACAGGACGATCAAAGTGATAAAGTAGAACCATATCGGTCCCATAGATCTCAGCCACCGCCTCTGCTCCCGCCGCCACCACCGCCACCGCCGGCACCTCTGCCGCCCCTGGCTCGGTCGAAGCCGACCACGATGATGACTGCGATGAGGAGGATGCCAACCACGAACAGCCACTGCTGTTGGAGCAAGGATGTCGCGAACGTTGGAACGACGAGCACAGCCTGGATGCCCTGGAAAGCACGCGTAACGATGTAGTACAAGATAAGATAGCCGTTGATAGCCCCGGCAACGAGGCCAGCCAGCCGGGCCAGGAGATCCGGCGGGCGGGTGAGAGTCGCCCATCCGAAGCGCGTCAGCACGTGTCGCACGCGGCGGCTGATGAGCCAGCCAATGAAGACGGTGGTAAAGAACACGATGAACTGGGCGACGAGAATTCCCTGGTCGGTCGAGATGAGTGGCGGGATCGCCTTGACCTGATCCAGAACTGCTGCCGGGTTGTCCGCCGTCAGTCCTCCCGCGAGGGCGAACCGCGTAAGGAAATAGAAGCGGTTGATGAGCCAGATGATCTGGTTGATGAAAAAGAGCGACAGAACATAGCCAAGGATGATGAAGATCGTGACCGTCAGTTCCCGCCGCGCCCCGCGGAAGAAACCGTAGATCCCGGCCGCGATGAGAACGATAAGGATGAGATCGGGCGGAACGAATTGGAAGATAGTCATAGCGCGCCTCCCGCCAAGCGCACGAGTTGCTGGGCAATGCGGTGCGCCGCCTCAGGACGCGCCAGCCGTCGCATCGCCGCCGCCTGAGCCGCCAGGCGCTGCGGGTCGCCCAACGCCGCCAGCACTTCGCGCTCCAGGCGCTCCGCCGTCAGTTCCTCGTTCGGCACCACCACCGCGCCGCCCGCCCGAGCCAGGAACTCGGCGTTTGGCCGCTGGTGGCCGCCAGAGATAGACAGCGGAACCAGAATCGCCGGCACGCCCACCGCCGGATATTCGCCTAGTGTCGCGGCGCCCGCGCGCGACACCACCACGTCCGCCGCCTGCAGCGCATCCACCATTTCATCATGCAGGTAGGTGTAGGCGTGATAACGGTGGCCGCTTGGCAGCGACTGAATAGCCGCGACCGGCGCCGTGTCCTGCCCTTGCCCTGTGACGTGGATGATCTGAGCCTGCTCCAGGATGGCGCGCGCCGCGCCGTAGACCGACTCGTTGATGCGCTGCGCCCCGCGGCTCCCGCCGAAGATCAGGACAGTGGGCGTGTCCGTCTCCAGGCCGAGGGCGCCGCGCGCGGCGGTCTTGCTACGCTCCGCAAACAACTCCGGACGGGTGGGGTAGCCCGTCTCCACAACCTTATTCGCCGGCAGGTAGCGCCGCGACGCCTCGAACGAGACGCACACGACGTTCACCAGCCGCGCCAGCGCCTGGATCGCCAGGCCCGGCTGGATGTCCGGGAGATAGAGGGCGCTCTTGACGCCCATTTGTCGCGCGGCAACGACGACTGGCACCCCTACATACCCTCCTGTCGCAAACACAACTTCTGGCCGAAACTGTTTCAGGATTCCACGCGCTCGCGTGTATCCGACACTCAACTTACCTACGTTGCGGACCGCTTCACGAAGCGATTTTCCACGGAGCCCGCCGGCCGGAATTCCGGCAAATGGCACACCGGCCCGCGCCACAAGCTCCACCTCCATCCCATCCTCCGAGCCGACCCACAAAACCTGGTGGGCCAGGTCTGTGACGGGCGGCTCGCCGGTCCAATTGCTAGTCGCCTGCCCCAGGTCTGATAGGACGTTCAGCGCGGGGTACACGTGTCCCCCGGTTCCGCCGCCCGACAGTAGTAGACGCATCAGCAGTCGACTCCACGCGCACGTGGCGCGATATGTTCAGTAGAAGCCCAATCGTCGCCAGAGAGATGACCAACGACGAGCCGCCAAAGCTAATGAACGGCAGCGGGACACCGGTAAACGGCGCGGTCGAGGTGATGACGGCGATGTTGATCATCGCCTGCAGCGTGAACAGGACCGTAATGCCGCTGGCGAGCAGCATGCCGAAGCGATCCGGCGCCCGCTGCGCGATTCGCAGACCGCGATACGCGATAAGCACGTACACCGCCACCACAGCCAGCGCGCCGATGAACCCAAGCTCCTCGCCGATCATGGCGAAGATCGAGTCGGTGTGGGGCGCCGGTAGCATGTTGTTCCACTTGTGCGGGCTGTTGCCCAATCCCAGCCCCACCAGACCGCCGGCATTCAACGCGGCCAACGCGCGCGTGATGTGATAGCCGAGGCCGTCCGGATCGGACAAGGGATCCATGAAGATGGCTACGCGCTTGAGACGGTAAGCCGCATTTAGAATGAGGACACCGGCAGCCAGCGTCCCGATGAGCGTCGCCACGAACATCTGCACGAGATCGGCGCCGGCGATGAGAAACATGCTGAAGGCGGTCAAGGCGATGAGCGACGCCGTGCTCATGTTCGGCTGGAGCAGGATGAGACCGGCCACGAGACCGATGAAGATAGAGAACGGGATCAGGCCGACGGTGACGCTGCGAATCTTCTGGCCCTTCGACGCCAGCCACGCGGCAGAGTAGATGATGACCGCCAGCTTCGCGACCTCGCTCGGCTGGAACGAGCCGTCGCCGAACCAGCGCGCCGCGCCCATCTTGGCCTTGGCGACCAGGAGCAGCACGCCCAGGCCGACCAGGATCGCTACCATGAATGCGACCGAGATGCGCTGCCAGAAGCGGTACGGAATCCGCATCATGACAAGCAGCGCGACGATCCCAACGACGGCGTAGGCGCCCTGACGGAGCATGAAGTAGGCCGGGTTATTGTCGTCCCAGACGTACGTCGTGCTGTAGATCATGATGAGGCCGAAGATAGTAAGGGCCGCGACCGCCGCCGCCAGGATCCAGTCCGGTGGGCGCACCACTTCCTGCACCGTCGGCGGCGCGGGAGCGGGCGTCGGTGTCGGAGGATCCAGGGGCGCTTGCACGCTTGAACGATAACGATACACGCTCTACTCCAAACCCTTCACGAGTGTCTTGAAATGGTCACCCCGCGCCGCGTAGCTCGGGTATGCGTCGAAGCTCGTACCGGCGGGCGACAGCAGCACAATCTCGCCGGGTCGGGCGAGGCTCGCAGCCAGGCTGACCGCGTCGGGCAGGCTTCCCCCCTCACGCACGTCGGACACACCCGCATCTCGCGCGGCGGCAGCTAGGGCCGGCCCCCACTCGCCGAACGTAACCAGCGCGCGGGCGTGCTGGCGAATAGCGGCCAGCAGGTCGTCCAGGGGCAGCGCCTTGTCCTTGCCGCCTGCCAGCATCACGATGCTGCGGCCGGGGAAAGCGCGAATAGCAGCGACGCTGCTGGCCGGCGTCGTCGATTTCGAGTCGTCAACCCACGTGACGCCACCGATCTCGGCCACGGTCTCCAGACGGTGCGGCCCGCTGCGATACGCGCGCAGGGCCTCGGCGATGGCCTCTGGCTCCACGCCCTGGATCGTGCCGATGGCTACGGCACACAGGGCATTCGCCAGGTTGTGGGCGCCGGGCACCGCGAGGTCAGCCACCGGCATCACAGGCCGCTCCACGCCCTCTCGCTGCACCGTGATAGAACCCTTTTTTACGTACGCGCCTGGGTTCATGGCGTGGCTCAAGTTGAAGGAAAAGAGCTGCGCCTGAGCGAGCGCGCCCCAGCGCCGAAGGATCGGGTCATCCCAGTTCAGCACCGCCCAGTCGTCTGCCGTCTGGAAATCCAGGATGCGCTTCTTGGCAGCGATGTAGTCCTCGAACGAGCCGCCGTAGTCCACCAGGTGGTCCGCCGCCAAATTGGTGACGGCGCTCACGTTGGGGCTGCGGTCCACGAGCTGAAGCTGGTAGTTGCTCAGCTCGAGCAATACCAGGTCGTCGGCCGTCAGCATCTCGACCTCGTCCAGCGGTGAGGCGCCGATGTTGCCGGCGGTATGCACCGGCAGCCCGCCGGCGCGCAGCACGGCATCGGTCATCTCAGTCGTCGTCGTCTTGCCGTTCGTCCCGGTAATGCCGATGACAGGACACGGGCACAGCGCCAGGAAGAGGCCGATGTTCGTGACGATGGGCGCGCCGTTCTGGCGCGCGGCGTCGAGCGCCGCGAGGTTCGTGGGGTACTTGTAGGTGTAGGCGCTCTGCACAACACCGACGATATCGGCATCGGCGACACCTTTGAGGTAGTCCGAGCCGAGGTAGAGCTCTGCGCCGATGGCCTCGAACACCTGGGCCTGACAGGCCAGCGCCGGATCGGCGGCGACCTGCTCTGCCGTTCGGGCGAGGTGCACGGCGACGGACGCGCCCTGGCCGCGGAACCAGCGGGCGAGGGACTCGCCCTCGACGCCGGCGCCGACCACGGCGACACGCGGTGGGGGCGACTGCCGCACGCGGCTCAGTGCCCTATCCACCATTCGCTCCGTCACTGCATCCTCCCTCACGAGCATCCTCCCTGAACCTTTCTCGCCGTAGGGGTCGCCCTGGTGGCTACCCAGGGCGACCACACGGGGTCGCCCCTACTAAAGCAGGGCCAGCGCGACGCCGAGCATCGCGGCCAGAATTCCAATGAGCCAGAAGCGCTGCACGACCTGGGTCTCGGACCAGCCGAGAAGCTGGTAGTGGTTGTGCAGCGGCGACATCTTGAAGATGCGCTTGCCCTTGGTCAGCTTGAAGTACGACACCTGAATCATGACCGATAGCGTCTCGGCCACGAAGACGAACCCGATGATTGGCAAGAGCAAATACTGCCCCGTCATGAGCGCCACCGTCGCCAGTGTTGCGCCTAGCGCCAGCGCTCCGGCATCACCCATGAACAGCTCGGCGGGGTAGGCGTTGTACCACAAGAAGGCCAGCACAGCGCCGACGACCGTAAACGAGAATGCCACGAGATAGCCCTGGCCTTGCAAGAAGGCAATCACACCGTACGCCACGAACGCCGTCGCCGAGGTCGTACCCGCCAGCGCATCCAGCCCGTCCGTCAGGTTGACCGCATTCGAGAAGCCCACGATGAGGATCACGGCCAGCGGGATGTACCACAGGCCGATCTCGATACGCTCGGGAATGCCCGGAATCGCGATGTAGCGGTTACCCAGACCGAAGTACAGGGCGCACGCCACCACTGTGGCCAACGCCGTCTGGACGGCGAACTTGTGCCGGCCGAGCATTCCGAAGGCCTCGCGACGTCCGCGCACTCCCATGTAGTCGTCGATCGCGCCGAGCAGGCCGTAGGCGACCATGACGGCGAGCGGCACCAAGATCGAGCGGCCGATGATGTCGAAGCCGAGCAGGTTGGCCAGGTTCAAGCCGACGGTGATGAGAAACACGGGAACGATGAACAGCAGCCCACCCATTGTCGGCGTGCCCGTTTTGACCTGGTGAACGTCCGGCAGCTCAATCCGAATCTGCTTGCCGATGCGATACCGCTTCAAGAGGTTGATGAGCGGTCGGCCCCAGATGACGGCTCCCAGGAACGCCAGGGTGCCCAGCGCCAGAGAGTACGGCATGATGGGAAGAATAATGGTCGGCATCAGGCGTGCTCCGCCGGCGGTGTCGAAGGCGCCGCGGCCAGCCCCGCCACGATCGTTTCCATCTGAACGCCACGCGAGCCTTTGATCAAGACAAAATCCCCTTCGCTTAGGATATCGCGGAGCGCCGCCAGGGCCGTGGCGTTGTCGGGGTACCAGCGGATGGCGCTCTCCACCATGCCACACTCCCGCGCGCCCTCCGCTGTCGCCTTCGACCTTTCACCGACCGCGATCAGCAAGTCGACAACCTCTGCCGCGCGGCAGCCGACCTTGAGGTGGCCTTCCTCTTCGATGTCCCCCAACTCGAGCATGTCACCGAGGACGGCAATACGGCGCCCCGGCATCTCGCGTAGCAGATTGAGGGCCGCGAGACCCGATTCGGGGCTGGCGTTGTACGTGTCATCGAGGATTGTCGCACGATGAACGCCCGGTGTGACAACGAGCCGCACCTGCCCCGGCAGCCCGTGGAGACCGGCGATGATCTCCTCCCACGTCAGGTTGTCCGTCAGCCCCACCGCAATAGCCCGCAAGGCCGTGTGAACGCTATGGATGCCGAGCAGCGGAACGCGGATCGCCAGGCTCTCGCGGCCATAATGCACGTGGAACGAGATTCCTTCGAGGCCGTGGCTATCGAGTTGGTCGGCCCAGAGGTCGCAGTCCGGCGTCAGGCCGTACAGAAAGACGCGCGCCTTCGTCCGCGACGCCATGGCCCGCACGCGGAAGTCATCCCCGTTCAGGATAGCGACACCGTCGGGTGGGAGCGCCTCGACAAGCTCGCCCTTTGCCTCCGCGATCACCTCCTGGCTGCCCATGCGCTCCAGGTGCGACGTGCCGACGATAGTCAGGATCCCGACCTGCGGCTTCGCCCACTCGCACAACTGGCGAATCTCGCCGAGGCCGTAGGTTCCCATCTCGAGCACTGCGCGCTGGTGGTAGGGCCGCAGACGCAGCAGGGTCAGTGGCAGGCCGATCTCGTTGTTCAGGCTCGCCTCGCTCTTGAGCGTGACATAGCGCTGGGAGAGGACGGCCGCGATAATCTCTTTGGACGTGGTCTTGCCGACGCTGCCCGTGATGCCCATCGCCTTCACCGGCATCTTGCTGCGCCACCAGGCCGCGAGCTGCTGCAATGAAAGAAGCGTGTCATCCACCACAATCGCCAGGGGGGTCAGGCCCGCGTTCAGGGGGGTGACGATCGCGCCGCCCTCCACCCGCGTAATGTTCTCGATCGCGCTCGCCGCGCGTGCTTCCACGACCACCGCCACCGCGCCGCGCTGAAGGGCATCCGGCACGAACTGGTGGCCGTCGCGCGACCCGCTGTACTCGGCGAAGAACACCGACCCGGGCGTGATCGTGCGCGAGTCGACGACCACGTTGCTTACCTCCTGTGAAGTGAGGGCGGGCAGCGCCGGGCGCGTACCGAAGATGCCTTCGATGATGTCAGCCAGGTTCACGGCTGCCCCTCGCTGTCCTGGCCGGGCATGCGGCTCTCGGCGGCCTGGCGGATATTGTCAGGCGGAATGTCGAGATACTCGACAATCTGGCGCGCGATCGCGCCGTAGAGTGGCGCCGCGACCTCGGAGCCGAGACTGTGGTTCATCGGCTTGTCCACCTTGCACAGGATGACAACCTGGGGCGAGTCGGCGGGCGCGAAGCCCACGAACGACGCGATCGTCAGGTCCGGGTCATACCCCTTGTCCGTCGAAATCTGGGACGAGCCAGTCTTGCCGGCCATCGTGTATCCCGGCACCTTGGCGCGCACGGCGTGGTCCAGCACCCCGATGAGCGCCTCGCGCATCGGCGCGAGTGTGCTTGGCGACATGACCTGACGCAGCACAATCGGCTGCGTCTGCTTCACGACGCTGTCGCCGCGGCGGATCTCCTGCAACACGTAGGGCCGTAGCAGCTTGCCCCCATTGGCGACGGCAGCCATCGCCGTGATCACCTGGATAGGCGTCGCGGCCATGCCCTGCCCAAACGAGTTCGTGGCGAGGTCCAGGTCGGTCCAGTTCTTCTGTGTGTTGTCGCGGATCAGCCCCCCGGCTTCGCCCGGCAGGTCGATCCCGGTCGGCTCACCAAACCCAAAGTCGCGCAGGTGACGGTAGAAGCGATCTGGGCCGAGCATGCTGGACAGGTGAACCGCGCCGACGTTCAGCGAGAGCCGCATCATCGTGCGCATGTCGACACGCCCATGCGCGATGCGGTCCCAGTCCCAGATCGTCGCGCCGTCCACTCTGATGTACCCCGAGTCCTGGTAGCTCGTGTCCAGGGTCGCCACCTTTTCCTCAAGCGCCGCGACCAGGGTGACGGTCTTGACCACCGAGCCAGGCTCATAGACCAGAGCCGTCGCGGGATCCGCGAAGCGATTGTTGGGTGTTGTGGCGTACTGGTTCGGGTCGAACGTCGGAATACTTGCCATCGCCAGGACGGCGCCGGTGCGCGGGTCCATGACGATCACCGTGCCACCTGCCGCGTCCTGCGCCTCGATCGTTTTCTGTAGCTCGCGCTCCACAATCTGCTGAATTCGCGAGTCGATGGTCAGCACCAGGTCCAGGCCATCCCGCGGCGCTCGGAAGTAGCGCGGGTCCACGAGAAGCGCCCCGCCTAGCGTCCCTTCCTCGCCCCTGAGCGCGCCGTCGTAGTATTCTTCGACGCCGTAATAGGGTTGGCCATCGGCGGTGACAAAGCCGAGGATGTGCGCGGCAAGGCTCCCCATGGGGTAGGTGCGCTGCGATTCTTGCTCGAACGTCACACCCGGAATGTGAGCCGCCTTGACGGCCTGAACGGTCTTGTCGCTGAAGTTGCGTCCGAGCCGCGCATAGGCGCGCCCGCCGCCCGGCGTCACAAGCGGCAACAGTTCGCTCTGCGGCCGACCGAGCAGCGCGGCGAGCTTGTTCGCCGTATCGGCCGGGTCCGTAACGGCACGCGGGTCGATGGCGATGACATTATCGACGACATCCGCGGCCAACAAACGCCCCTGGCGGTCGAAGATACGGCCGCGGTTCGCGTCGAGTTGGCCGGGCTGTAGCCGGTTCGCCGTATCTGCCGCCTGGAGCTCGTCGTGCGGCAGAAGCTGCCAATAGACGAGGCGAGCCACGAGGACAACCCCGATAACTCCAAAGGCGACAAACAATAGCGCAAGACGGCGCTGGCTCTGACGATCAAGTGGCGTCATAAGGTCACGACCCTGGCGGCAGAAAACTGCGCGGACAATAACAAGAGCTGAATGTTTAGTTGCTGTTAGTGGTCAAGCCATCTGCTGAACTGACTGAACACGCCGTCCCACGCCGTTTGTTCCGGTTGCGGTGCGGCAGCTCGAAGGTCAGAACGGACACGGCCGGCAGCCTGCAGCTGCGATGCCGTGTCGGCAGATACAGTGAGGTACGTGACACCGCGCGCCGGGCGAAAGCCCAACTGGGTCGCACGCGCCTCTAGGCGGGTCGGATCGGTCAACTGGGCGAGTTGCTTCTGCTTGTCGGCAAGCTGCCATTCGAGCGTTCGCCGTTCGCCGGCGAGGTCCTTGATGCGGCTACTGGCGCCGGAAACCGACGCCGCGAGGTTGAGGTAGAGAAAGGCAGCCGCTGCGAAGAGGAATGTGGCGACGAGGACGAGAATAGCCAGCCGCGCCGGGCTGATGCCCGCGAGGGACGGCAGGCGCAAACGTGTGACAGACTCTGTGGAAGATGCGGGAATCGGAGCAGTAGCCATAACAGTACCCTATCCTGACCCTGTTGAGAAGAAATGGATAATGACGTATAATGACTGACAGATCGTTACTATAGATCGGCCCTTGCGAGCCTTTCGGCGACACGAAGTTTCGCGCTTCTTGCCCGTGAATTCTGGCGCACCTCCGCTTCTTCCGCCTGGACCGGCTTGCGGGTGATGATCCGCAGCGTCGCCTTGTGGCCGCAGGTGCAAACCGGCTGCTGTGGCGGGCAAATGCAGTCCCGCGCCTCGTCCCGGAAGAACGTCTTGACGATGCGGTCTTCCAGGCTGTGGAAGCTGATGACCGCCAGCCGTCCTCCCGCCGCCAGCAGGCTCACGGCCTGCGGCAGTACCGCCGTCAGCGCGCCCAGCTCGTCATTGACGGCAATCCTGAGCGCCTGAAACGTGCGCGTGGCGGGGTGAATGCGCCAGTGTCCTGGTTTCCCGGCCGCCCTGGCGACGACTTTCGCGAGCTGGCCCGTCGTCTCGATGGGCCGCGCCGCTACAATTGCTCGGGCGATCCGCCGCGACGCCGGCTCCTCGCCGTACTCGTAGATCAGGTCTGCCAGTTCCCCCTCGGGCAGATCGTTCACGAGATCGGCGGCAGTGACGGGCGTTGCCGGGTTCATCCGCATATCCAGTGGCGCGTCATAGAGAAAGGCGAACCCGCGCTCGGCCGTGTCGAACTGGAGCGACGACACACCGAGATCAAGGAGAATGCCATCTACCTCGGTGAAGCCACGCTCGGTCGCGACGCTCTGAAGGTCGCGGAAGTTGGCATTCACCAGAACCACCTGGTTCTGCGGCAGACGCGCGGCGGCAATTTGTAAAGCTTGCGGATCCTGGTCGAGCCCGAGCAATCGTCCGTCCGGGCCGCTGGCCTCCAGGATAGCGAGGGCATGCCCCCCCGCCCCGATTGTCCCGTCTATGTACCGGCCGCCCTGGCGAATACTCAGCAACTCGATGGTCGGCGCCAGGAGCACCGGGATGTGAGGCGACTCGCTCACGAAAGCGTCAGTCCGGCCAGGGACAGGCTCTCGGCGATGGCGGCGCCGTCCTTCTGGAAGATTTCATTCATGGTGGCCCAGCGATCCGCCTGCCAGACTTCGATGCGCGGCAGCTGCCCGCTGACACCAACGATTACCACGTCAGCCTTCGGGTTGATATTGGCGTGCGCCCGAAGGGAAGGAGGAATAAGGAGACGACCCTGCTGATCGAGCGTGAGGTCGTGGCCGGTCAGGAAACGGATGAGATTGCGAGCATTGGGATTGAGCTGGTCGAGACGCTGTAGCTTGGTGGTGAGATCTTCGTAGCTCGACACCGTGAAGATCCACAGACAGCCGTCTAGACCGCGTGTCATGAAACACCCGTCCTTCAGCCGTTCACGGTACTTCGCGGGAACGATGAAGCGGCATTTATCGTCCAGGGTGTGCTCGTGCTCGCCGAAGAACAACTGTTTCAACCCCCACTAGAACATGCGTTCGCAGCGTTTTAAGGTCGGATTTTGGTCGAAACCACCACAATCTCCCACTTTTTCCCACCTAAACGCTATTCTACCCCACCGAGCCGTTTCTTGTCAATGGCTGAGGCGGCCGGATTTGTCCACATTAAGCAAAACTTAAGGTGATGAACATAATAATCGAGCAAGAGCGAGCAACACGTAGCAAAACCGCAAGAATCCGCGCACGAATTGTAATGTTTTTTCGTTTGACAGCTTGCATACCTTGATGTACAATCATAAGCAGAAATGAAACACTTGTTCGATGCCCCGATTGACCTCCGGCCGCGCGGTCGGTTGTAACTTGGCGCAGGCCGGCTCTTCTCCATGCGTCGGTCTGCTAAGGAGGCTGTGTGTATTCGAAGATTGTGTTGGTAGGGAACCTAGGAAGCGACCCCGAGATGCGCTACACGCCGAACGGCCAGGCCGTGTGCAGCTTCAGCGTCGCCGTCAACCGCCGCTGGAACGACGCCCAGGGCAACACCCACGACGAGACGACCTGGTATCGCGTCAACACCTGGGGCAAGCTGGCTGAGCAGTGCAGCCAGTACCTGACCAAAGGGCGGATGGTGCTGGTCGAAGGGGATCGGATCAAGGTCAACCCCTACATGACGCGCGACAACCAGCCCGCCGCGTCCCTGGACCTCACGGCGCAGGTCGTGCGATTCATCGGCGGGCGCGACAGCGCGCCGGGCGCGCCGGGTGGCCGTCCCGCAGGCGCCGTCCCGACCTACGAAGGCCCTGGCCAGCTCAGCGAGGACGAGATCCCGTTCTAGTCGCTTCCGCCAGCCAATTGAATACTAAGGAGCAGCGGGCCGCTCAAGGCGGCCCGCTGCTTTTTGTCTCTTTGCTCGTTGTTGTTCGCTATTGACACGGGTTGCAACTGTGGCTATCATACACACAGAGGCAATTGAGATACGATAGGCAGGAGCAGATGCGGGCGGGTTTCCTCGTGTTGATCGCGTTGGTAGGGCTGGTACTGGCGCAGGCACTCGCCGGCTGCGGCGAGTTCGAGGCGCCCTCTCCTACCCCGACGGACACCCCAGACGCGGGCGCTACCCTCGCCGCGATCGTGAACGCAACGCTGACTGCTATCGCTCCGACCCCCACTCGAACACCGGTGCCCCCCACCCCGGTGCCTACGCCCACCGGCCCGACCACCTTCCTCCCGACGCCCGGCTGGGGCCAGCGCGTCTACTACACCTGCGACGGCAACGCGCGCTGGATGTTCGAGCGCTGGGCCTTCGACGGCGGCTACATCTGCGATCTCGGCGCGGGACGCATTCAATTCGCCGACGGCCTCCTGCTGACCGGCTGTGTGTACCAGGGCACGGCCAACGACCCTTGACCACCGCGTAAGTGATGCTTGGATGTTAGGGTATGTGTGTGCTAGACTTGGCTATCCCAAATCAGTTTGTCAGCAGGTAGATGTAGCCGATGAGCACGACGCAGAAGCCCGCGATACGTACGCGACAAGAGTTGGAAGAGTTTGAACGGTTTTGGCTCGCCCCGTACGCTGAGAAGTCGGCCAATTCCCGTGGCCGGCAGTACCCGAGCGAGCCGCACCCCTACCGTACCGAGTTCCAGAAAGACCGCGACCGTATTATCCACACAACGGCCTTTCGCCGCCTCCAGTACAAAACCCAGGTTTTCATCAACTACGAGGGCGACTACTACCGGACGCGCCTGACCCACACGACCGAGGCGGCGCAGATGGCGCGCACCATCGCCCGCGCGCTCAAGGTCAACGAGGAGCTGGCCGAGGGCATCACGCTCGCCCACGACCTGGGCCACTCGGCTTTCGGCCACAGCGGCGAGGTCACGCTCGACCGGGTCATGCTCGAACGCATGGGCCTGGACCCCAACGACCCCGCCAACGCCGGCAAGGGCTTCAACCACACCGTCCAGTCGCTCCGCGTCGTCGACCGTTTGGAGCGGCGCTGGCCCAACTTCGTCGGCCTCAACCTCACCTGGGAGATGCGCGAAGGCATCGTCAAGCACACCACGGAGTACGACATCGTCCCCGACGAGTTCAAATCTCCGTTCATGCCAGAGAAACGCGCGTCGGTCGAGGCGCAGATCGTCAATTTCGCCGACGAGCTGGCCTACAGCGTCCACGACCTGGACGACGGCCTGCGCTCGGGCGTGGTCACGCCGGACATGCTCGAAGACCAGCGGGTCTCGCTCTGGAAAGAGATTTCAAAGGTCTCGCCTCAGCCCTTCTCCGAGCTGAAGCGGCATATGATGATACGGCGCCTGTTCGACCTCGTGGTCACCGACCTGATCGATGCCAGCATCGCCCGCCTCCAGGCCGCCGACCCGCTGACTCCGGACGATGTGCGCGACCTGCCGCACCTCGTCGTCGCTCCCTCGGACGAGATGGGCGCGCGCGTGCGCGAGTTGAAGAACTTCCTGTACCAGAACATGTACCGCTCGCCGCGTGTCGTGCGCATGTTCCGCAAAGCCGAGCGTGTCCTCGTCGCCCTGTTCGAGGCGTTCGAGGAAGACTATCGCCAGCTCCCCGACAAGACGCGTGCGCGCCTCCTCGAGTGCAACCCGGAGGTAGTGGACGGAGGAGGATTCAACCTCAAAGGCTATCGCGTCATCACAGACTACATCGCGGGTATGACGGATCGTTACGCGCTCCAGGAATACACCCGCCTCTACGACCCAATGGAACGCTCGTAGGCGCCCACGGCTGATCACAGGAGCTTGTCTTGGACATTTTGAACGCGATTCTGCTCGGTATTGTCGAAGGTGTTACCGAGTTCCTCCCCATTTCATCCACCGGCCATCTCATCATCGTTGAGGAATTCATCAAGCTCCCGCCGACTGTCAAAGTACCGTTCGACGTCATCATCCAGCTCGGCGCGATTCTGGCCGTAGTCTGGCTATTCCGGCACAAGATCATCGACCTCTTCCGCCGTCTGCCGAGCGATAGGGGCGCCCAACGCTTCGGTCTCGCCATTGTGATCGCGTTCATCCCGGCCGCGATACTCGGCTTCCTCCTGCGCAACGTCATCCAGAGCCGCCTGTTCAACCCGATCACCGTCTCCCTGGCGCTCATCGTTGGCGGCATCATCATGTGGGTGCTGGATAACGGCGCCGAGCGGGCGGGAACGCAGAAGGACGTGCAGGCCACGACGCCGCTTCAGGCGCTCGGCATCGGCATCGCCCAGTCGGTTTCCCTCTGGCCCGGCTTCTCGCGCTCGGCGTCCAGCATCATCGGCGGCCTCCTCGTGGGCCTCGACCGGCAAGCCGCCGTCGAGTTCTCCTTCTGGCTCGCCATCCCGACAATGTTCGCGGCCACGCTCTACGAAGGGTTCAAGAGCGCGCGCGGATTGTCCGGCTACGATTGGCTGCTCATCGCCATCGGCTTCGTGACCGCCTTCATCACGGCGTTCATCGTCGTCCGCTGGTTTCTACACTGGGTCTCAAACCATACCCTGCGCCCGTTCGCCGTCTACCGCATCATTCTCGGCGGCCTGGTGCTCTGCCTCTTCTTCCTGGGCATCATCGGCTCATAGCACCGTATGTCCGACGCGCCGGCCCTCTCGACCATGTGGCTCCAGACGCGCTATGACCGCGTCGTGGATTTCGCTTGCGCGGCGCGGGGAATCGGCTTTACGCGCATCGAGCTGAGCCACATCCTGCCGGCCGAGGCGTTCGACGGCTTCGCGCCGGGCGCGTGGGACGTCGCCACCGTGCACCATCCCTGCCCCCTGCCCCCGACGCGCGTTCCTCTGCTGTCTGACCTCGACCCCGTTCGGCGCGCAGCCGCGGTTGCCGCGGGCAAGATGAGCATCGACACCGCCGTCCGGTTCGGCGCCCCGGCCGTAGTCCTCCATGTCGGCGATCTTCCCGAGCTAGAGTATTGGGAGGACGAGCTGCGCAGCCGAACGCTGGCGCGGCAGCAGGCGACCGCCGAGTATGCGGCGGCGGTCGCGCGCTTCGACCGCGACCGAGCGGCAGTGAAAGCTCCCTATCTCGCGGCGAGCCTCGCCAGTCTGCAAGAGCTGGCGGGCTACGCCGGCGAGCGCGGGGTGCGGCTGGGTCTTGAGACGCGGGAATTTGCCCGGGAGATTCCCGACATCGACGACATGGCCTTTCTGCTCGACGCTCTGCCGCCAAACGTCGGCTTCTGGCTCGACACCGGCCACGTTGCCGTAACGGCGCGCCTGGGCCGGCCAAGCATGGCAGCCTGGCTGCAGCGCCACGGCCAACGCCTCATCGGTCTCCATCTTCACGATACCCTCGGCCTGCGGGATCACCTCATCCCCGGCCTGGGCGATATCGACTTCGCCAGCCTCACGCCTTATCTGCGCGACGATGTGGCCCGCACCTGCGAGCTCGACTGGTTCTATACCCCGGCCGAGCTGCGCGCCGGTGTCGCCCGCCTGGTCCAGGACGGCGTGTGCGCGCCGCTATCGCCGCCGTCGTCCCTCACCCCCTAACCCCTTCTCCCCGCTTGACAATTCAGGCTGAGCGCGGCACCATACACCCGCTTCCCAAAGCCGCTCCATTACGAGGCTCTATGCGCCTGTCACGCTTGTTCAGCCGCACCCTGCGCGACGCGCCCGCCGACGCCGAGTGGACCAGCCACGCCCTCCTGACGCGGGCCGGCATGATCCGCCCGCTGGCCGCCGGTCTTTATGTCTACCTACCGCTGGGCTGGGCCGTCATGCGCCGTATCCAGGATCTGCTCGTCGAGGCGATGGACGCCATCGGCGGACAAGAGATGCGCATGCCGCTGGTCACACCGGCCGAGCTGTGGCAGCGCTCCGGGCGATGGTACGAGGTTGGCCCGGAACTGGTGCGCGTGCGCGACCGCGTCGGGCGCGACCTCGTTCTCGCCATGACGCATGAGGAGACGGCCACGGAGATGGCCCGCCACATGATTCGCTCGTACCGCGACCTGCCGGCGCTCATCTACCAGATCGAGACCAAGATGCGCGACGAGCCGCGACCGCGCGCCGGCCTCGTTCGAATGCGTGAGTTCTTGATGCAGGACGCCTATTCCTTCCACAGCGACGCCGACGACCTGGACGCCTTCTTTGGGCGGGTGCGGCACGCATACCACGCCATCTTCCGCCGCGTTGACCTGCAACCGCTGGAAATCGCCGCGTCATCCGGCTTGATGGGCGGGTCGGACTCCATCGAGTTCATCCTGCCGCATCATCTTGGCGAAGACCAGTTCGTGCAGTGCGCCGACTGCGCCTACGCCGCGCACGTGGACGTCGCCGTCACGGACAAAGGCAGCGCCACGCCCGAGGCGCCGCTGGCGCTGGAGACCGTGGACACGCCCGGCGCGGACACCATCGCGGATCTCGCCGCGCTGCTGGATATACCCGCAGCGCGGATCGCCAAGTCAGTCTGGTATACTGCGGAGAGTGAGAAAGGCCTGCGTCTCGTTGTGGCGCTCATCCGCGGCGACCTCGACGTGGACGAGCGTCGCCTGGCGGCGTTGGTCAGATCCGGAACGCTGCGTCTCGCGACCGCTCAGGAAATGGCGGCCGTCGGCGCGGTTCCTGGCTACGCGTCGACAATTGGCATCGACCGCGCCGCGCTCGAAGACGACGAAGCGCGCCTGATGGTCGTGGTGGACGATACCATCCCGGCCAGCCCGAATCTCGTCGCCGGAGCCAATCGGCCCGATTTACACTACCGCAATGTCAACTACGGGCGCGACTTTACCGCCGACATCATCGCCGACATCAGCCTCGTGCGCGACGGCGATCCGTGCGCGCGCTGTGGCGCGCCGCTGAGCGTGCGACGTGGTGTGGAGCTGGCCCAAATCTTCAAGCTCGGCACACATTACTCCGAGCCGATGGGCGCAACGTACCTCGACAGGCAAGGCGTTATGCAGCCATTGGTCATGGGCAGCTACGGCCTCGGCCTGGACCGGCTCATGGCTGCCATCGTCGAGGCGCACCATGACTCTCACGGCATTTGCTGGCCTGCGGCCGTCGCGCCGGCAGACGTTCACCTGGTGGCCCTGAAGCTCGACGATGGCATGGTGCGAGATGTCGCTGAAGCTCTGTACGCCCGACTGCGGGCGCAGGGGCAGCGCGTGCTGTACGATGACCGCGACGAAAGCCCCGGCATCAAGTTCGCCGACGCCGACCTGATCGGGGCGCCCGTGCGGGTGACGGTGAGCCAGCGATCGCTGCGGCAAGGGGGTGTCGAAGTGAAGCCGCGCCGCGAGGGCATCGTGGAAACCGTCTCCCTGGACGATCTCTCGCCCTGGTTGGAGGCGTGGCAGGCCACGCCGTGAGATTTCGCGGCATGCAGCTTGCTTTTTTATGAAACGTGCCCTATACTATATAAGGTTTTTGGACCTGTTGCGTCTCACACGTGTGTCGTCGGAAAAGTGGGCTTGCTTCCCACTTTTCTTGTTGTAGAGGGACCACGCGATGCCGCGCGGTCTATGATATGGAAGGGTGCTGTACCTGCTTATGCCAAGCGCAACAAAGAATGAGCTAGCCGTAGCCATCAAACATCTCGCCGCTGAGCGCAATCTCCCTCGAGACGTCGTCCGCGAGGCCCTGGAGGCCGCGCTTGTCTCGGCCTACAAGAAGACGCCGGAGGCCGCCGCTCAGCACATCACTGTCGACATCGAAACTGCTGACGGCAAGCCCCGCGTCTACGCCGAGAAGGAGATCGTGCCGGACGTCAAAGACGACCGGGTGCAGATTTCCCTCGAAGACGCTCAGCAAGTCGACCCTCTGGCGTACATGGGCGGAAGCGTCAAGATTGACGTGACCCCCGACGACTTTGGGCGGATCGCCGCGCAGACGGCCAAGCAGGTCATCCTCCAGCGCATCCGAGAGGCCGAGCGCGACCAGGTCTTCAGTCAGTACTCCCAGGCTGAGAACGAGATCATCCAGGCGACTGTGCAGAGCACAGACGGCCCGGATGTGACGCTCGCCCTGGACAAGGCCGAGGCGCGTCTGCCCCGCAAGGAGCAGATCCCGAAAGAACATTATACGCGCGGGCAGCGCCTCAAGGTCTACGTCATTGAAGTCAAGAAGACCGGCAAGGGCCCGGAGATTATCGTCTCGCGCACCCACCGCAACATGCTCCGCCGCCTGCTGGAGCACGAAGTGCCTGAGATCTACAACGGCTCTGTTGAGATCAAGGCCATCGCCCGCGAGGCCGGCTCGCGCTCCAAGGTTGCGGTGTCTGCCCGCCAGGAAGGCATCGATCCCGTCGGCGCTTGCGTCGGCATGCGGGGTGTACGCATCCAGGCATTGGTGAACGAGCTTGGCGGCGAGAAGATCGACGTCGTTGAGTGGAGCCAGGACCCGGCCCTGTTCATTGCCAAGGCGCTCAGCCCGGCTATCGTTCTCAGCGTCAACGTCGAGGAAGGTCCGGACGGACGCACCGCCAAGGTTATCGTTCCCGACAAACAGCTCTCCCTGGCCATCGGTAAGGAAGGGCAAAACGCTCGCCTGGCCGCCAAGCTCACCGGCTGGCGCATCGACATCAAGAGCGAGAGCGAGGCCCGCGCCGAGCTGGAGCGCATCAAGGCCGAAGAGGTCAAGCGCTCCGAGCACGAGGCGAAACTCCAGGCGGCACGTGACTTGCTCGCCGAGGCCGAGCGCCTCGCGGCGGAAGAGCGCGCAGCCGAGGCCGGCGAGGTCGAGCCAATCGCGGCCGAGGTTGAGCCGGTCGCGGCCGAGATTGAGGTGGAGGCCCCGACAGTCGAGATCGCTCCCGAAGCGCCCGCTGAGATCGAGGCCCCGAAGGTCGAGGTCGCGCCGCCTGCTCCGGCGCCGGTCGTCCCGTCGCCCGCGCCTGTCGCGCCGCCGGCCCCACAGCCCGCGCCCGCCGCCAGGGCTGAGACTATCTTCGACTTCAAGATGCCCGAGATTCCGATTGACGAGGCCGAAGAGGAAGAGGAAGTCGGGCAGGCGAAGGGCAAGAAGGGCAAGAAGAAGACCAAGGGACCAACCGTCCTGGTGCGCGACGAGCGCACAGGCCGTCTTGTGAAGCCCGCGAAGCGAAAGCCTGGGCGCGAACGACCGGCCTGGGAAGACGAATCGTTCGCTGAAGAAGAGGGCGGCGAAGACCTCGACATCGACTACTATGCCAAGACCGACGATGACGACTACGAGTACGACCCCGACGCCTAAGAAGCAGAAGGGCGGGCCGGTGCGCCGCAAGCACGTCCCTCAGCGAACGTGCGTCGCCTGCCGGCAGGTCCAGGGGAAGCGCGCCCTTGTGCGCGTTGTTCGGACGCCCGACAGCGGCGTGGTGATCGACCCAACGGGCAAGCGATCCGGGCGCGGCGCGTATGTGTGTATGAGCCAGGAGTGTTTTGAAATTGCCCTCAAAGGCCGTCTCGAGCACGCCCTGAAAACGATTTTGACCCCGACCGAGCGTGAGACGCTCGCTGTGTATGCGCGAAGTCTTCCACGCGAGGCGGCAACGGCCGACGAGCCAACAACGGAGGGGCGCGGGTGACGCCGCCTGTTTCATGGCCCTGATTCGGCGCCGGGCGATGACCGCCCGGAGGACCCTACGGCAGAAGCCGCAGAGGAGCAGATGGTGTGTCTAGCGACTAGGTAGAGACCTTGTCTCGAACCTGGGCGTTTACACGCCTGTGCCACCTGCCCGCCGTAGGCGCCGCCTAGGCGGGTTTTGTTTATGAGCATGACGAAGGCCGAATGACGAATGGTGAGGGCGCGCTGCGCTTTCGCCGGTCGTCCTCCGTCCTTCGCCGTGACAGGAGGTACCTTATGGCTAAGACTGCTCCCAGAACACCTGCGAAGGTCGCCACGGCTCCCGTGCCGGCGCCTGCCGCCCCCACACCCACGGCGACGACTGCGGCAGCCCCACAGAACATTGTCGAGCTTCCCGCGGAAATCACCGTTCGAGACCTTGCCGCGCGCATGGGCGTCAGCCCGATCGACATTCTCAAGTCACTCATGCGCGGCGGTGTCATCGCCAACATCAACAAGAGCATCGATTTCGATACGGCGGCTCTCGTTGCCGTCGAGTTCGGTATTGAGGCTCGGCCGGAAGGTTGGGCTACGCAGACGGAACCCGAGCCAGAGCCTGAGCCAGTGGCGGAAGCCGCGGCCAAGCCAAAGAAACAGCGGCCCTTCGAGACGAGTGAGGACCGCGCCAAAGCAGTGCCGCGCCCGCCCGTCGTCACGATCCTCGGCCATGTCGACCACGGCAAGACCACCCTGCTGGACAACATCCGCCAGGCGAACGTCGCGGCCGGTGAGGCCGGCGGCATCACGCAGCATATCGGCGCCTACCAGGTCGAGAAGCAGGGCCGCCGCATCACGTTCATCGACACGCCGGGCCACGCCGCGTTTACCGCCATGCGCGCGCGCGGCGCCCAGGTGACGGATATCGCCGTGCTGGTGGTCGCCGCCGACGACGGCGTGCGGCCACAAACTATCGAGGCGCTCGACCACGCGCGCGCGGCCGGCGTCCCCGTCGTCGTGGCGCTGAACAAGATCGACAAGCCAAACGCCGCGCCGGACCGCGTTCGTCAGGAGCTGGCCGAGCTAGGCCTGATGGCGGACGAATGGGGGGGCGACACCTTCGTCGTCCCGGTCTCGGCCAAGCTGCACAAGGGTATCGACGACTTGCTGGACGCGATTCTTCTTGTCGCCGAAAGCGAAGACATCTCCGCCAACCCGAAGCGGTCGGCCGCCGGCACGATCATCGAGAGCAACCTCGATACCCGCCGTGGTGTCACCGCGACCTTCCTTGTGCAGACCGGCACGCTGCGTAGCGGCGATTACGTCGTGGCTGGCCCGATCTCGGGCCGCATCAAGGCGATGACCGACGAGCACGGCAAACGCATCAAGGAAGCTAGTCCGTCCACACCGGTGTCCGTCCTCGGTTTGTCCGAAGTACCGAAGGCCGGACAGACCTTCGAGGTCGTGCCGGACGAGCGCACCGCGCGCGAGCGGGCCGAGGCCAACCGCCTTGCCCAGCGCGGCCCGCAGGCAACCGAGCACGCGCCATCCGTCGCCGACATGCTCGCCCGGCTGCAATCGGGTCAGGCCAAGGAATTGAACCTTGTCTTGAAGGTCGATGTGGAAGGCTCGCTTGAGCCTGTGCGAAAGTCCCTCGAGGAACTTGGCACAGGGGAAACCAAGGTGCGCTTCATCCGCGTCGGCATCGGCCCAATCACGGAGAGCGACGTCACCCTGGCGGCGGCGTCCGGCGCCATCGTCATCGGCTTCCAGGTCGATGCCGACAACACCGCCCGCGCGGTCGCCGAGCAGTCTGGCGTCAGCGTGCGGCGCTACGACGTCATCTACAAGCTCCTGGAGGACATGGAGAAGTTCCTCAAGGGTCTCCTGGAGCCGGTGTACGAGGACGTGGTCCATGGCGAGGCCGAGGTTCGCGCCGTCTTCGCCAAGGGCAAGATCGCCGGCTGTATGATCACGTCTGGTAGGGCTACTCGCGGCTCGCGCGTGCGCGTCATTCGCGCCAGCGAGGAGGTCTTCGATGGCCGTATCGCCAACTTGAAGCGCATGACCGAGGATGTGCGCGAGGTTGCCCAGGGCTACGAGTGCGGCATCTCGATCGAGGGCTTCGGGAGCGTCACGGAAGGTGACCGCCTGGTGTTCTACCGCCGCGAGCGCGTGTTCTAGGCAAAAGAGGAACGCCACGGCAATCACGACGAGAGTGTAGTGGCAACTTATGAGCCTTGCGTTATTATTGCCGCGTCTCGCTCGCGGTGGAGTAGAGGCGGGTTTGAAACCCGCCTCTACCATCGCCGTCTGAGGCGGTGGAGATCGCTCTCCAGCGCGAGCACTATTGCGGCAACGATTATTCACAACTCGCCGGTCGCTCTCCAAACCTGGAATGGCACTGAAGTCGCCACGACACAACGTCCAATCTACAGAGCGCGGACAAGAGTTAGTTACTTTCGATAGGGAGTCAGTATGTCGACCACGAAGCGCCAGGGGCGCGCCGCCGAGATGATCCAGGAGACGTTGAGTGTCCTCCTCTCGCAAGCCGCCGATGAGCGTTTGAACACTATCGTCATCACCGAGGCCGAGGTGAACCAGGACCTATCCGCCGCGAAGGTCTGGTACACGGTCAATGGCGACGAGAACGACAAGAAGGCCGCGCAAGACGGTCTCAAGCACGCCGCCGGGTTCCTCCGCACGGAGGTCGCCGAGACGCTGGATTTGCGCCGCGCGCCGACAGTCACCTTTCACTACGACAGCGACGCGCTCCGCGTCGAGCGCGTGATGGATATCTTCAACCAGATCGAGGCCGAGCGCAAGACCGCCGATGAGTCTGGCGCGGCAAGCGGCGACGGCGCGGAGGCGAACAACGCCGATGCGTGATGCCGTTGAGATGCTGCGGAAGTCACGCCGCATTTTTGCTGCGTCTCATATCGACCCGGACGGCGATGCCATTGGCTCGCTGTTGGGCTTCACCTGGATCATGCGCGCGCTGGGGAAGTCGGTCACGCCTGCGATGTCCGACGCCGTGCCCTGGCGTTTCCAGGACTTACCCGGCGCGTCAGACATAGCAGCGGCGAAGCCGTCTCAGGAGCATGACCTGCTCGTCGCCCTGGATGCCAGCGAGCTAAGTCGCGTCGGCTCTGTTCTGACTGCCGAGGATCTCGGCGGTCGGCCGCTGCTCGTGATCGACCACCACGTGACCAACAGCCGATTCGGCACCGCGAACTTTATCGACCCAAGCGCCGCTTCGACCGCCGAGATGGTATACCTTCTCGGCGTGGAGCTGGGAGCACCCATCGACAACGCCTCGGCGACGTGTCTCCTGACCGGCGTCGTGACCGATACCCTGGGCTTCCGCACCACCAACACGACGCCGCGCGTTCTAGAGGTCGCCCAGCACCTGATGCAGGCCGGCGCCAATCTCCCCGAGATTTCCCGCCGCGCCTTCAACAGCCAGACGTACGCGAGCTTGTGCTTGACCGCCGAAGCCCTCCACAACATGCAGATGGAGGATGGCGTCGTGTGGACAGAGCTGACCCAGGAGATGCTGAAGCGCCTCGACATCGGTCCCGGCGACTGGGCCGGCATCGTCGGCCAGCTCGCGTCGGTACGCGAGGCCGATGCGGCCGTGGTCTTTCGCGAGCGCGAGGACGGCCGCATCGACATCAGCATGCGCAGCAAGCCCGGCCTCAACCTGGCGCCGGTCGCGCTGAGCCTCGGCGGCGGCGGCCATCCCCAGGCGGCGGGCGCGACCCTTCCGCCCCCCATGTCGGCGGTAAGCCAGCGCGTGGTCGGAGAGTTGAAGCGCGCCGTCGCGGCCCACCGCGCGGAGACCGAAGGAGAGGCTGCCTGATGCCCGGCTGCACGCACTGCGCCCACAACCCGGCCAACGGCGGCCAATCTATTCCCGTCTACCGCCCGTCGCGTCCTCCCCTCTCTGGCATCTTCAGCATCGACAAACCTGCCGGCATGACGTCCCACGACGTCGTCGCCGCCATTCGCAAGGCCGGCAAGGAACGCCGCGTCGGACACGCCGGAACACTCGACCCGATGGCCACCGGCGTTCTCCTCGTCGCGGTCGGCTCGGCGACGCGAGTCATTGAGTACCTCCAGGACGGCGTCAAGGTCTACGAGGGCGTTGTCCGCCTCGGCATGACCACCACAACCTACGACGTCGAGGGCGATGTCACGTCGCAAGCGCCGGCCGAGACAATCGCCGCGCTCACGCACGAGACAGTCGAGGCCGCGCTCGCTCAGTTTCGGGGTGAAATCGACCAGATTCCTCCTATGTACTCGGCACTCAAGCGCGAGGGCCGCCCGCTCTACGAGCTGGCGCGGGAGGGCATCGAAGTCGAGCGCGCGGCGCGCCGCGTCGAAATCTCGTCGCTGGACCTCGTCGCGTGGAACCCGCCCGACGCCACCCTGCGCGCCACGGTCAGCAAGGGAACCTATATTCGCTCCCTCGCCCATGACCTGGGGCAGGCGCTCGGCGTCGGCGGCACGCTCGCGGCGCTGCGCCGGCTGGCCGTTGGGCATTTCACCATCGACACGGCCGAATCCCTGGAAACTATCGTAGACGCCCTCAAAGGCGACTACTGGACGCAATTCATCTACCCGCTGGACGAGGCGCTGATGGCCTTCGACGCCTGCGTCGTGGACCGCAAGACCGAGGACGACATTCGCCAGGGCCGCCAGGTCTCACTGCCCTGCGAGCTCAAGACCCCACTCGCCCGCGCCTACAACACATCCGGCGAGTTCATCGGCCTCTTGAAGCCCGATCCTGTCAGCCGGCTCTGGCAACCCGACAAAGTGTTCCCACGCGCCAGCCGCCAGGAGATGAGCGAGTAGCACGTATTATGTCACTCATCACCGAGCTTTCCTCCCTTAGCCCTGACCGCCCCGTTGTCTTGACCGTCGGCAAGTTCGACGGTGTCCACATCGGGCATCAGCACCTCCTCGCCCGCCTGCGCCGCCGCGCCGCCGAGCTGGGCGCCGCTTCCGCCGCCATGATCCTGCACCCGAACCCGGTGACGGTCGTTCGCCCCGGCACAAGCGTCTACTACCTGACGACGCTGGAAGAGCGCGTCAAGCTACTGTGCCAGCAGGGGCTGGACTACGTGCTGGTGCAGGAGTTCACCCGCGAATTCTCGCAGACGACCGCCGACGACTTCATCGCCGGTTTACTGCAGCATATGCGCCTTGTGGAAATCTGGGAGGGGCCGGCGTTTGCCCTGGGTCGAGGCCGCCAGGGTACGGTGCCGTATCTGCGAGCGATGGGGGAGCGCCTGGGCTTCACCGTTCACGAGGTCTCGCGGCTGTCCATTATGGGCGAGACGGTCAGCACCAGCCTCATCCGCCGCCTACTCGGCGAGGACGACATCGCCCAGGCCGCGTGGCTCCTGGGACGCCCCCACGCCATCAGCGGCCCGGTCATCCACGGCGCTAAGCGCGGTCGTGACCTGGGCTTCCCCACTGCCAACCTTGATATCCCTGAGGACATTATCGTGCCCGGCTACGGTGTCTACGCCGTTCGCTGCAAGCTGGGCGATGAGTGGCTCGACGGCGTCGCCAGCATCGGCGTGCGGCCGACATTCGACCACGGCCCGCGCTCCGTCGAGGTGTACCTGCTCGACTTCGACCGCCAGATCTATGGCGAGACTTTGCGCGTGGACTTCATCGCCTACTTACGGCCGGAGCTGCGATTCGAAGGCGTGCAGGCGCTGATCGATCAGATGGGCCGCGACATTGAAAACGGTCGCGCCGCCCTCCGCGCCCCCATCCCCCTCCACCTCCCCATCCCCGACGGTAATCTATCGATGTAATTGCACGTCGGGGCGGGTTTGAAACCCGCCCCGACTGGCCGCTATTCCTCGGTGTAGCCAAGCCGACGTAACTGCGTGGGATTGCTGCGCCAGTGCTCGCGCACCTTCACGAAAATCTCCAGGAACACCCGCCGCCCCAGCAGTGCCTCGATCTCCTTGCGCGCCCGCGCGCCAATCTCCTTCAGCATCGAACCGCGCTTGCCGATGACGATGGCCTTCTGTGAGTCACGCTCGACGTAGATGACCGCCGAGATGACCGTCAGACCGGGGCGCTCCTGATCCTCGCGCTGGCGATCCTCCCACTCGTCGATGACGACGGCCAGCGAGTGCGGCACTTCCTCTTCCGTCAGGTGCAGCGCCGCCTCGCGGATAAGCTCCGCGGCCATGACCGCCTCGCTCTGGTCGGTCACCTGGTCAGGCGGGAAGAACGGCGGGCCTTCAGGCAGCGTATCCTCGATCATGCCCAGCAGCTCGCCGAGGTTGTCGCCGCGCAGCGCCGAGACGAGCATCTCCGGCGCGTTCGGGACGAGCGCGGTGTATGCCGCGTAGTTCTCCTTGAGATACTTGGGGTTGACCCGGTCGGCCTTGTTGAGGGCGAGAATGACCGGCGCGGACGATTTCTCGGTGAGCAGGCGCGCAATCTCTACGTCCTCGTCGCGCAGGCGCTCCGACACATCCACGACAAAGAGAATGAGGTCGGCGTCGGGGATAGCGGCGACGGCGGCGTCCACCATGAACTCGCCGAGCTTGTGAAGCGGCTTGTGGATGCCGGGCGTATCGACGAAGACGATTTGCGCCTCGTCATCCGTATGCACGCCCATTACGCGGCGCCGCGTCGTCTGGGGCTTGGGCGAGACAATGGCGACCTTCTGTCCGACGTAGGCATTGACCAGCGACGACTTGCCGACGTTGGGCCGCCCAATCACGGCGACGAAGCCAGAGCGGAAGCCCTCCGGCGCCTCGAAGACGGCGACATCCTCGGCTTCCTCATCGAAGTCGTCCGCATCCAGCTCGTCTTCGTCGAAATACGCGTCGAAATCGTCGCCGTCGGAGTCCTCGCCGTCGAAGTCCTCGTCCTCGAAGCCGCCTGGCACATCTATCTCGTTTTGCGGGTGGTCGTCACGCTCGGTCAACTGTGTGTTCTCCTGCAAAGCCCAATGTCTTATGTAGCTGCAATCACCCGCTGCTCGGGCTACTGGAGCAGCGCCGGCAACACCTTCGCCACATCCTCGTGAATCACGACATCCGCCTCGCGGTCGAGGGGGGTCGGCTGATAGTTCACGATGATGAGCCGCGCACCGGTCTCGCGCGCCAATAGAGGCAGATCAGAGGCTGGCGCGACCTCCATCGAAGATCCCGCGATGATCATGAGGTCGCACGAGCGCGCTTCCGCCTTCGCCGCAGCTACCACATCCTGTGGCAGCATCTCTCCGAACAGAATGACGTTTGGCTTCAGGACGCCGCCGCACTCACAGCGCGGCGTTACGCCCTCAGTGAGGAATTTCCTGAGGACCGGCCCACCCGGGACGATGGCGAAACAACGCATGCACGTCGCTTCGCGCAGGTGGCCGTGCAGCTCGAGAACGCGCCGCGACCCTGCGCGCTGGTGCAGCTCGTCGATGTTTTGGGTGATGACGGCCCTCAGCTTTCCCATCTCCTCGAGGCGCGCCAGTGCCTTGTGCGCGGGGTTTGGACGCGCCGTCTGGATCGTCTCGGCCAGCGGTCGCACCCACTCGAAGAAAGCCTCAGGCTGACGGCGGAATCCCCAGATTGATGCAACTTCCATTGGGTCTGAAAACGCCCACAGCCCGCTCTCCGGACTGCGAAAGTCCGGAATGCCTGAGGGCGTACTGATGCCCGCGCCGGTGAACGCGACAACGTGATGTGCCTGCGCGACCAGTTCGCGGGCAACGCGAATCGCCTCCTCAGCATCCCGGCCCATCCTGTGATGCAGAAGCCCGAATCTCATGGCCCCACCTCTTCCGTGCTAACTATACTCCCTTAAAGTTGGATTATGGCAGAAAGCCGTTCTTACGCGACCGCGTCATCAGTGGCACGTAGTTTTGACAGGCGATCCGCGAGGCGCGTAGGCTCTGGTAGACGGTGGCCCCGCGTGGCCTCCAGTGTGAGGCGGATCGCGGTCGCGAGGTCGACGCGGTGGCCGACGGAGACGAAGATGGGCTTGACGCCCGCTTTGGTGCGCAGGACCGCCCCGATGACCTCTCCAGCGTCCATCAGTGGCGTCCACGCGCCCACCGCGGCGGCCGGCTCCTCGTGCGCGCCGACCAGCCGCGACTTCGCGACGCCTATGGTCGGCACATCGAGAGTGACGCCGAGATACGAAGCTATGCCGAAGCGCCTCGGGTGCGCCACGCCATGCCCGTCCACCATGAGCAGGTCCGGCCGCACAGGTAGCTTGTCGAGAGCCATCATGACCGGCGGCGCCTCGCGCACGGCGAGGAAACCGGGCACGTATGGGAACGTAGGGGCGACTTCGGCCACCGCCTGGGCAAGCACTTCCAGATTCGGCCACGACAGCGCGACCGCAGCGGCGCGCACTAGGGGGCCGCGCACGGCTCCGGCCATGTCGACGCCCGCGACAATCTGGGGTGCGGGACCAGTCCACTCGTCCCGCACCTGCTGCGCCAGCCGAGTCTGCTCTTCCGCCACGGCGGCAAGGTCCGGCCGCATGCTCCTACTCCACGTAGATTGGGTTCGTGAACACCCAGCCCCGCGCGTGGCGGAGGTGGCGCCGATACGCCTCCACCCGGTATACGCCCGGCTCAACGACGTCGTGGTTCAGCGACCAGCCGCGCGTCCGACGGATGACCTGCCCGTTGTGCACCAGCCGCAGATCGGCGCGGCGGGGCGAACGGATGCGGAGCCGCAACTTCTTCTCCAGGCCTATCGCGTCGCCCATCTCCGCGACACGGGTGCGAACTCGATAGGCGGCGAACTCGAAACCGCGCGTGTTGCCGATGGCGTCGTAGCCGATGAAAAGGTGTCCGGCGCGCACGGCGCGCAAGACAGCATCCCGGTCCGCGGCGAAATCGCCGACAAACTCTCGCTCAAGAAGGACGTGTGTCCGGACTGCACGAAATAGGAAAGGATAGGGTAAAATTACCGCTTTCAGCGGGCCGCGGCGCAGCTCCCAGCCGTGGGCATCGGGGCCTCCGATGGCCACGGTACGTTGTGTCTGAAGCAGGCGATCCCAAAGCTCCAGCGTCTCCCGAAACGGGCCAACCATGACACTGGTGGGCCAGTAGGTCAGACGTAGCCCGCGCCGTAGGCTGGTGGCGTGAGCCTTGAACTCGCTCATATAGTTCCACAGCTCGATGCCGTGGAAGCCCTGAATATCCCAGTCAACCCAGGGGATGGCAGGCTCGTCGGTGAAGGGCGGGGCAAACTCGACAGGATGGGCGATGAAAGCCAGCCCATTCTGGCGGTTCACGGCGTCGATGAGTGCCTGGGGCGACTCGGCGAGTGACGTCAGGTCCTCGGTCACGCCCAGGCATAGCAAGTGATTGCACTGGGGCTGCCGCTCCACGTCGTGAATCTCCTGTCCGACGACGAGCAGCACGCCATCCCGATAGCCAGCTTCATGCCGTGGCAGGCAGTTGTGGTCTGTCGTCACCAGGAAATCGATGCGCGCTCGGCGAGCGGCGCGTATGATCTCCGGGAACGAGGCGCGGCCGTCGGAAGCCGTCGTATGGGCGTGAATGACACCGACGTATTCTGGCACAGGCAATCTCCCTGAGAGTATCCGCCTGGATTATAAGCTCAACTTGTCTCGGGTCAATTCGGTGTGAAGACGATTCGTCACAAGATTCATACCTTTCACGCATCGCTACAGCAATCCTGGCGTCATGATAGATGGAAAGTCGCCACCATCACAGATGCAAGCGCCAGATAAGAGATTACAACGCCCCAACCGCCGCATGGATATGGCTTATCCCAAAGGTTGGTGGGCGAGGACGTATCCATAAACCGAGTCTGCCGTCTTACTGGATGCGTGCTCATTTTCTAGGAGGATAGGTTTCATGTCGCGTCACATCGGCCGTATCGCTTTTCACGCACTACGGGTGCTCATCGTGCCTGTACTGGCCCTGTTCCTCGTTTCATCCCACTCTGTTTCGGCCCAGACATCTTCACCACTGCCGGGGGGGCAGTGGGAGACAATCGCTAACGGCAACAACATCTGGGCGCTCGCGAAAGAGGGGCAGAATACTCTTTGGGCGGGCACAAAAGGCGGGGGCGCCGTCAAGTGGGATATTTCCGATCTGAGCCACCCGACTTACCAACAGTACCTCTACCCGCAAACCGGCTTGCCGAGCAATGAAGTCCGCTCGGTCGTGGTTGACGGGCAGGGAAGCCGATGGTTCGCGACTGACCGGGGCCTGGCCCGACTGAACGCTAACAATGTCTGGGCGACCTACACGCTCAGTAACACCTGGACCCTGGGCACAACCAAAATGGCTAACGTGTCCGATGACCGGGACGCGGGCCAGCGTGACCTTCCTCTGACGACTTTCGACATCAACGTCGTCAAGCAGATTTTCGCCGCTACGCCTTACTTCCAGATTGACGGCGACCCGACGATCTATCGCTATGCGTGGGCCGATGTGAATACCAACGGTAACCTCATCTACATCGACCCGCCGCTCCAGCAGCCCGTGACGGCAGGCACCGCGCTCTATCCGATGAATTTTGGCCTACCCTCCAACAACGTCACGGCACTGGCCGTGGCTCCCAACGGCCATATCTTTGTCGGAACACAGCAGTTCCGCATCCAGACGTACCAGGGCGAGTGCGACACGCCCGTGTCCACTCGCTTCTCAGGCGGCGGCGGCTTGAGCTACCTCTGCGATGGCACGAAGTACCTGGGCGGCGGTGTCGCGGAATTCGACCCGACGACGAACAACTGGCGGTCGTGGGGCAGCGCCGCCACCCCGTTCTACTACACGACCTCCAACGTCGCGTCCAACAACGTCACGGACATGACCTTCGATCCCGCGGGCGTGTTGTGGGTGACCTTCTGGCCGCAGTATCGCTGGGCCGAGCCGGACCGCACAGGCGGGAACGACGCCAAGATGGGCGACTGGCACAGCGGAGGCGATGGCGGCATAAGCTCGTTCGACGGCACGAACTGGACAAGCTACCAGAACTACACGTGCGACAAGACCGACAACCAGGCTCTGTGCCAGAACGGATCGGAGCCAAGGGTCAACTCCGTCTCGGCCGTGACAATTGACGCGCAGGGCCGCCCGTGGTTCGCCGTCTATGGCCTGGGGCTCCAGGTCAAGACCGGAACCACTTGGCCTGAGATTCGAGCCTATTTCACGAACAATCCCGACACAGGCGAGGTTGTCGAAGCGCTGAGCGAGGCGCGCATCTACAAGCTGGCGACCGACGGCCAGGGCAGAATCTGGGCGGCCACCGCGACGGACACGGGTATCGGCTCGGATATCAGCGTCGGCAGCCCGGATTGCGCCATCACCAGCTACAAAGACACGACCTGCTGGCTCCACATCAAGTCGGTAAGCGACGGTTTCAGCAGCGGCCTGAGCACCAACACGATCCGAACCCTTCTCCGCGACGGTGACACCATCTGGGCCGGCACCTCGGATATCCGGAACAACGGCATGGGCATCAACGCCGTCGGTACGGATCTCGCAGTTACGGCGCGCCTTCGCACCAACGGGCCCGCCAGCAACAACATCACCAAGATCGCGGCGCGTCAGAACGGCGAAATCTGGATCGGCACCGGCCGGCGCGACGCGCCGTTCTACGGCCGGGGTGTAAGCGTCCTAAACCCCCAGGCGAACTGGCAGTCCCCGGCAGCGTGGCAGTTCATCGACAGCTCGCTCACCAAGGCTGCGCAGGTTGCCACTTTCAACGCCGCGGCTCCACAAGGCAACGCTTTCGTCTACGTCAACCTCCCCGGCGGTGACAACGCGACAAATTGCTTCGCCTTTGCCGGGCTGACGGATACCTCGAAGTTTCAGTTCGCCGATGATACACAGTCCTACGCGATTAGCCTTGCCACGTGGGACAGCATCAAGCAGCTCTGTGTCATCTATCCCAACCCCGCCTTCCGTCGGAGCTACCCGGCCGGCACACCCATCTATCAGCTGGTGCAGCGTCTCGCTGGATCGAATGTCGCCGACATACGCTTCGACGCCAGCAATCGCGTCTGGATTGGGACTCATTCCGAGAGCGTGAAGCAGGCTCAGAATGGCGTGGTCACGGGGTATGGCGACGGCGGCATAAGCACCTATGACGGCACCAACTGGACGAACTACACCCCGAAGCAAACGGGCGTGACGCCAACGGGGCCTGTGTTGAACGGCGGTCCGGTCATGACCATACTGCCGCGCGGCTCCTGCGACACTCCCGAGAAGATCTGGGTCGGCCAGGGCGACATCATGAATAACACCCTGGGCTATGGCATCGACTCAATCGACCCGGCCGCCAAGCTCGTCACGAGCGTCGCCGGCACTGACGGCCAATCGCCGGGCGTCTCCGCTCTCTCCATCGACCCTAACTCCTGTGACGTGTGGGGCGCATTCTACCCGGCGTTCGCGTACGATAGCATCAATGGTTACAGCAAGATCGCGGGCGGCGTCGGGCACTACAGCCAGTCGACCAAGACCTGGGTCACGTACGGCAAGAACGTCAATACCACGGGGCTCGACGGGTGGAACACCGAGATGAATTCCGTCCTGGTCGACGACCAGGGGCGCGTGTGGGCCGGTTCGTTTAATGTGCATAGCACGACGCTGACATCGCCGCCGTCGCTATGTTACGACCCCGCCTGCACTGGCATGTGGATCGTGGCGCAGCACCACACCGACGCCGTCCTGGACCTGTTCAAGAACGGCCAGTGGCAGCCGTCAATTACCTGGCTCTATGAAGGCGGAGTGTCCGATATCCAGGAGGACAGCGCGGGGCGTCTGTGGGTCGCGACGTCGCATGGCTGGCTAGCGGACGTTCTGAGCTCCTCGAACCCGATCATCGACCACGCTTCGTCGTACCCGCTCATGTTCAACGCCGTGCATGTCCTGGACGGCACTGATTGGACGACCCTGGACATCCGCGACCCGCAGTTCCCCTTCACGGACGACAACATCACCTCCATCGCCCAATCGCCGAACGGCGACATGTGGTTTGGGACGCCCAACATGGGTATCGTCCACTGGCGCAACACGGGCCAGTCTGAGCCGACGGCGACGCCCACCTCGACGGCCACGGCGTCGGCCACCGCCACCACTACCGCCACGGTGACCGCCACCACCCCGGCGACCAAGACACCGACGGCCACCCGAACTGCGACGCCGCCGCCTGGATCAACGGCGACGGCGACGAGCACATCGGCGCCTGCGACGACGACCAGCACGCCGACCGCGACCAACCCGGGCCCGACGGCCACGCGGACGTTGACCCTGACCCCAACGGGGACGCCCACGAATCGGCCGGTGGCCATGCGAGTCTTCCTGCCATATATCAGCGGCGGCGCAATCGTGCCGATTGGCACAACGTCCACGCCAACGGCCACCCAGGCAGCGGCGACACGGACGCCGACGCCGACGAAGACGCTCCCGCCGGGCGTCACGCCGTCTGCGACGGCCACGCCCTCCGCGACGCTGCCGCCGACGGCGACCGCGACGGCCACGCCGACCTTTACACCCACAAACACGCCGACCGACACGGCGACACCGACGGATACGGCCACGCCGACCAGCACACCGACCAACACAGCGACGAGTACGCCGACGCGCACGCCAACACGCACGCCGACGCCGACGCCGGTCGCGCAGTGGGAACTTGTCTCCTCTCCAGACCCCAACTCGAACAATCTGCGCGCCGTCGACTGCCTCGACTCGGTCAACTGCTGGGCGGTTGGCGACAATGGAACGATCCTGCGCTGGAACGGCCAGACGTGGACCAAGGAGACAGTCCCGTTTGGAACACCGAACCTGAACAGCGTGGACATGATCTCGCGCACCGATGGCTGGGCCGTCGGCGACAACAAGACGATCCTGGAATACAACGGCTCGTCCTGGTCGGCATACCCGGTCAGCAGCATCGTGAATGCCCCCAACGGCAACTACGTTTCGGTGAGCATGAGCCTCGGCGCGCCTGGCTTCAACCCCGGCGGGTTCATCCTGGCCCGCATCACCAACGGCGACCGGGCCTTCCTCTACTGGGATCGCGCGAGTGAGCGTTGGCTGACTAGCATGATTGGCTCGAATGCCAACAGCATGAACAGCGTCTACATCACTGGCGATGGGAGTCTCGGCGCTACCGTCGGCGACCTCTCCAGTACACTCGAGTACGACGGCAGCGGCTCCTGGCTGTTCGATGACAGTGGCCTCAACTTCCAGGACGTGGCCACACTGTACAGCGCCCGCTTCTACCGCTTCGCCTCCGACGTCCTGCCGGCCGGTTGGCTCGTCGGCTCGAACCGCTTCCTGGCTTACTACTCCAATACGTGCCGCGGGAGCGCCCCGTGTTGGCGCCAGGCCGACTCGAGCCTCATCGGCTCGAATGTGCCCAACGTGAGCTACTACGGCGTCTCGCTGGTCAGTCAAGACAAGGCCTGGGCTGTCGGCGACAATGGCGCAATCATCCGCTGGGATGGCGCGCGCTGGAGCCTGCAGACCTCAACGGGCACGACGCTGCGGAGCGTCTTCATGATCAGCGACCTCGAGGGCTGGGCCGTCGGCGATGCGGGCGCTATCTACCGCTTCCGCGTGCCCGGCGCCCGGCCGGTGAATACGCCGACCGCGGGGCCAAGCCCGACCCTGCCACGCGCCACGCCGACGTTTACCCCGACCAGCCCGGCGCCGGCGAGCACCGCGACGAGCACGCCGACCGCGACCAGCACACTAACCGCCACGCCGACCGCCACAGTGCCGGGCGCAGCCACGAGCACACCAAGCGCGACCAGCACGCCGAGTGCAACCAGCACGCCGACCGCCACAACAGCGGCCGCCACGGCCACGCGGACCGCGACGCCGACCGTCGGGCCGACGTCGACCCCCGGCGCGCTCGGAACCTGGACCAATTTCACTTCGCCGACCAACGTAACCTTGCGCAACCTGTCCATCGTCGATGGTACCCACGCCTGGGCCGTCGGCGATAGCGGGGTCATCCTGTTCTACAACGGGACATCCTGGACAACGCAGAGCAGCGGAACTTCAGAACGTCTCAACTCTATCTCCATGATATCCACCACGGACGGCTGGGCGGTCGGCGACAACTTCACCTTCCTGCACTGGAACGGGGCGACCTGGCAAGCGTACCACGATGATCTATGGAGCGTCCTGCCGCAGAATCGCACCGTCATGAGTGTCGACATGCTTAAGGGGCCGTCGTCCCAGTCCTCCTGGTTCGGCGGCGCCGCCGTCGCCCACGAAGGCGGGTTCTTCTACTTCGACCGGACGAATAATACCTGGCGTACCGCCGCACCAGGGAGTTGGAACAGTGACAACGGCCACGGGCCCAATGCGCTGAGTCTGGCGCCAGACGGCGGCTGGGGCACCATCGTCTGCGACGGCGGCGGCCTGTACGATCTTCAGTTCGACAATACGGGTAATCCGTACTGGCGAGACCTTGGCCTGATCGGGCTGAACAACACTTACGGCCTGCATGTCATCGCGGATCCGACGGGTGTGCGTGCGAAATACTATGGCTGGTACACAGGGTTGACAAGCGACTTTGCCTACTACCAGACAAGCGCGCCGCCCTTCGACTACGGCTGCAACGAAGGGGCAGGCACCCGCACGTCGCCATGCTGGGCGACGGCCGTATCGGGGCTGTTCAATGCAGCCAACACGTACTATCGCTCCGTCTACCTCGTCAGCAAGAACGACGGCTGGGCGGTCGGCGACGGCAAGGCGATGGCCCACTGGGACGGCACTCAGTGGAAGGTCATCCCGGCCGGCGCCATACCAGATATCGCCTCCGGGCCGACGATCTACAGTGTGCGAATGCTGTCGAGCAGCTCCGGCTGGGCCGTCGGCCAGGACGGAATGATTCTGAAGTACACGAACTAGCGAGGAAGAGTAGCCCTTGCAGTGGCTGTGGCGGATGACCCGCTGGCCAATTGCCGCCGTGCTCGTCGCCTGGGTGCTTGCAGCGTACATCGTCGGCTCCGGCCCTTCGGCACAGCCGACGTGTGCGCTCCCAGCGCTTCCATGCCCCGTGTCGGCGGCTGGTCCACTCTCCACGGACGCTTCGGGTTCGGCGTGGCTGACCATCGCTAACGGCGATAACGTCCGCTTCGTGACACAGATCGATGGCGTCATATGGGCGGGTACTCAGGCCGGCGGCGTGGTGCGCTGGGATGCGCCGGGGCGCTACCGTCAATACCTTTACCCCCAGGATGGCCTGGCCGCCAACGATGTCCGCGCCATCATCCGATACGGCGGCAAGCTCTGGTTCGCGACTAGCCGCGGCCTGAGCAGCCTGGGCGACGATGGCCGCTGGGCAAGCTACACCGTCGCGAGCACGGGCGGCGGTCTGCCGTCCGACGACGTCACATCCCTGGCGGCAGGGCCGGACGGGAGCCTGTGGGTTGGGACGCGGCAGGTCTGGGACGGAGCGAACTGGGTCGGCGGCGGCCTCGCCCGCTACCAGGACGGGGGCTGGACCGAGTACACACCAAACGACGGCATCCCGTCGTTCAATGTCGTCGGATTGGCCGTCGATCAGAGCGGTCGCGTCTGGGCCGTCGGCCAGCCGCACCGTGTCTGGGTGCCGGCGGCGGACACGACGCCCGGCCACTGGGAGTTCACCAATGGCGGCGCGAGCGTGTTGATCGACGGGTCCTGGACGCGGTACGAGCGCAACGACCGCGTTGCCACCAGTCTACCCAACACCAACATGTTCTACGCCGTGGCGCCGGACCGCTTCGGCAACGTCTGGTTCGGCACGGGCGCGGGCCTTTTGATGTTTGGCCCGCGTGGCTGGGCGCAATGGACGGTCACCGGCGGCGGATCGGCCGGCAATCCCGTGACGTCGGTGGGCGTCGGCGACGACGGGCGTGTGTGGATGGGTGTAATAGACCCGAGCGGCTACGGCCTCAGCCTGACGATCCTGGATACCCACGGTACGCCCTACGACCACAACGGCGACACGTGGCGCGACATTCCCGCGGCGTCGCTCCCGGCCGAAACGGTGCAGGCCATTTTGCCCCTTGCCGGCGGGACAGAAGCCTGGCTCGGCCTCCAGGAGCACGGGGGCAATGGTGGGGGCCTCGCCCGCGTGAGCGATAGCGGCGTAGCGTCCGAGCAGCGGCTGACAACGGGCTTGAGCTCGAACTATGTCAGCGCCCTGGCGGTCGCGCCCGACGGCGCAGTCTGGATCGGGAGCGGCGCCGTCGATGCCCTCGGACGCGGCCACGGCCTCGATATCCGCGGGCCAGACGGCAGTTGGAGCCACTATCGCGCAAATCAGCCCTCGACAACGCCGGCCACCACGACGAGCCGCGCCGCGTCCCTGGATGACGCAGTGCTTTATGTCGCGTTGAGCGATCCTACCGCCGTCGCCGCGGCCTTTCCCGGCCAGGTCTTCACCCTTCCCGGCGACGACACCCGCTACACGATCAACAGCCAATACTCGCTCGGCAATGAGGGGTTGCTTCTCATCCAGCCGCCCCTGGCGCGAAACTACCCGGCCGGCTCCTCTCTCTTCCCCTTGCAGCAGACGGTCGCCAGTGACAACATCGCCGGCATCGCCTTCGACAAATACGGAATCGCGTGGATCGCGGCCCGCGGCGACAATCTCACGGTCGACCGCACGCGTTTCGCCGATGGTGGCCTGAGCCGCGTCGTCGCGTCCGCTCCGACGCCCCAGTGGCAGATGTACCAGAGCAACGGAAGCTCGGGCAACGGCCTGCCTACCAACAATGTTTCGGCAGTCGCCGTCGGCTCAGATGGCCGCATCTGGGTCGGCACCGGCAGTCTCCGCGACTCGACCGGCAGCGGCTTGGCCGTGCTCGATCCTACCCGAAGTAGCTGGACGACCTACACGATACAGGACGGCCTCGCTTCGAACAACATCACGTCCATTGTCACGACGCCCGAAGGCGACGTCTGGGTCGCCGGCGCGAGCTACTGGTCCGATGGCAAGCGCCTCGGCGGGGGCGTGTCCATGCTCCGCGGCGGCACATGGACGACATGGTCGTCATCGTCGTCCGCCCTGGTCGCCGACTCGGACGAGGTGCACAGCCTGGGGCGGGACCGCAAGGGAGCTATCTGGGCCGGCGGCTGGCATTACGAAGGCCCGAACCTGCGCTCCGCCTGGCCGCAGGTCAGCGCGGCAGCGAACCGCTTCGCCGCCGGCGAGTGGACGAGCTGGACTTTTCCCCGCGATGGCTGGATTATCGCCCTTGCCGCCGGACCCGACGGGCGACTGTGGGCCGCGACGAGCCGCGGCGAGACGGAGACCGACGCGAGCGAGGGTGGTCTGTGGGTGTGGGATGGGCGGACCTGGCTGCGCGTCGGCATCCCCGCCGGTCTGGCCGACAAGAATATCCAGAGTTTGACCGTCGCCGCCGACGGCAGCGTCTGGATCGGCACCGTGGATCACGGCCTGAGCCGCTATAACCCAGCCGTCGCGCCACTTCCAACCGCTGCGCCGCCCACCGCGACACCGTCGCCGACACCCACCCTGACGCCCACGCCGCAGCCTACCGTCCCACCGGATACTCAGACACAGCGCGTCTATCTCCCGTACATCAGCCGGTCGAGCAGTGGGAAGGGGCCGTAGACGACACGCCTCCCGCCCACCGCGCAAACTTTTGCGTGCGACGCGCGCTTGAAGTAACATTTATCGGTTTGAAGCCATACCCTTTGGAAAGCCGGCCCGTTATATATAGTGGTTTAGCACGTCCTCGCCGCGGGCCGAAATTTCCCCTCTGGAGGCATTTCTCATGATCTCACGCTCGTCGCGTGACAGGCAACCGACGCGGCGGCCTTTCGCAAACGCCTTTCGCGTGGCCCTCGTCGCTGGCGGAGCGGTGCTCGCCGTTGCCCTGCTCATCGCCCAAGCTTTCTTTATCCCCGCCTCGTCCAATGTCAGCGCATCGCCGGCCGGCCAGAACGATCAGTGGCGCACCTATGCCAACGGGGACGACATCTGGTCGATGGCGCTCGAAGGCTCCAACATCCTCTGGGCCGGAACGCGGGGCGGTGGGATTGTCGCCTGGGACCTGTCCAATCTCACCAGCCCTAAGCCGGTGCAATACCTGGCTCCCCAGGACCCGCTGGCGGGCAACTACGTCCGCGCCGTCGCCATCGACGGCCGGGGCACGAAGTGGTTCGGCACCGAGCGCGGGCTGACACGCCTCAGGTCGGACGGCTCGTGGACAACGTACACGATGTCCAGCACGAGCAATGGCCTGCCGTCCAACGTCATTACCGCCCTGGCCGTCCAGGATGATCATTACCTGTGGGTCGGAACTCAGCAGTATTGGAGCATCCCAGACAAGAAGTTCCTCGGCGGCGGCATCGCCCGCGCCGATATCAGCGTCGAACCGCCGACCTGGACGGTGTGGAATACCGACAACAACCAGAACGTTCCGTCCAACAATGTCACCGACATTGCCGTCGACAACTCCTCGGCGGCGGGGCAGGGTAAGGGCGATGTCTGGTTCACGATGCGCACCGACCTGATGGACGCGCCGGCCGATCAGCAGCAGCAGAACATCTACTTCCAGCAGCGCTACGGCGGGATCACCGTGATCCACCCCGACCAGAGTGTTGAGAAGTTCCAGCAAGACATCAACAACGCCAACTCCTGGCCCAAGTATGCCAGCCTGTTGACCGTGGCCGTGGACCCGACCGGGCTAAAGTGGTTTGGCACCGGCGATGTAACGAGCGGAGGCAATGGTTTCCACATTCTGAAGGGGAACACCGTCGCCAACGCCCAGTGGAAAGGCTACACCGGCGGAAACATCACGACCAGTGCCGGCCTGACGCCCATTCCCTCTCTGCCCGCCAACGCCAATCGCTTCATCAACATCACCATGGGCGCCACCACCGCGGAGCGCCAGGATGTCTGGCTCAGCCTCGCCGATGTTGACGCCTACGCGCCCAACGACGGTGGGCTTGGCGTCTGCCAGCTGGCCTGGTATGGCTGGGATAGCACCACGGCCCCGTCCTGCACGAACCTCTACGATGTCACCGGTGGCGCGGCCAACCGGCCTCTGTCCGGCAACCTCGTCCGCGCAATCGTTCGCAACAGCGCCGCGCAGGCGATCTACTTCGGCACCAGTGGCCGCCTGCCTGCCGCTGACACGTCACAATTCCCTCAGGGCACCGACGGCCACGGCATCCAGGTCTTCTCCGACGCAGTGGATACGGTGCTGTCGACGGCGAACACCGGCGTATCGTCCTCCACCGGACAACCCATCGGCATATCGCCGTCCAGCAACCATATCAACGCGGTCGCCTTCCGCGACGACAACACCCTGTGGATCGGCAACGCCTACCCGAGCGGCACTAGCGACTACTGGGGTGGAGCGGGTGTCGACCATCTTGCGTCGGACGGCAAGACATGGGAGCGTCTCCGGGTGCGCGACACGGGCACACAGATCAGCACTGCGGTCAGCAGCCTTGGCTTCGACGCCCGCGGGCGGACGCTCATCGGCCTCCTGCCGCAGCAAATGCCAGACCGCACGACGCGCGACGGCGGCTTCGCCATCGTCAGCGGCGACACGCTCACCTACTACAACAAGGACAACACAGGCGGCGCGATCCAGACCAACTCCATCTCTACGCTGGCACTATCGGAGGACCGCAACCGGGCTTACCTGGGTACGGGCAATGACTGGCCCGACCCGCACGACAGCGGCACCGGTGTGCCTGTCTTCGACACACAGCACGACGTCTGGGTAACGACGATCAAGCAGCCCGATCTCATAGACACAGAGATTAGCAAGATTAGCGTAGGCAACGGGCAGGCCTGGATCGCCAATACCTGGCCCAGCTCCCGCGTCGAGGCCGCGCAGCGCACGGGCGGCGGCAGTGGCTTCGTGGGAACACAGCTCCAGCAGACCTACCCCGTCGGCAGCAACGGCCTTACGCTCAGCAACTCCGACCCGCGCGCCATTTACATTGCCCCCGATGGGACGCTGTGGATCGGCGGGTACTTCACGCGCCGTCCGACGACTGGCCCAACCCTGTCCGACGCAGCGATCTCCTGGCTAGCCTCGGGCCAGCAGCAGTTCCAGACGGTGACGTTCCCGGATGACGGTTGGGTCAGCAGCATCGTCAACCGCCAGGGAGCCATCTGGGTCGGCACGACTCGCGGCGGCCAGAACATCGAGGACATTCCGACCCGGCTGCGCGACCTTCACACGAACCAGTATGTCGCCCAGGGCGGGCTGAGGGTGTACGCCAACGGTCAGTGGACGCTATTCACGCCGGACAACTCGCCCCTGGTCAGCGGCCACATCAACGCTCTCACGGTCGATTCGTCCAACAACCTGTGGATCGCCACTTCGATGGGCCTCATGCGCTACTCGGGCGGCGTGCCCTCGACGCCGGTTGTTCCCGCCACCCCGGGCGCGACGTTCACCCCCCGGCCGTCTTCGACGCCGACGCCGTCACCGACACCGAGCACCGTGCCGTTGTACAAGACACCGGCGCCGGGTGGCAGTGCGCCGACGCTGACGCCGGCGGTTCCGACGGCCACCCCCACGCCCTTCCCGGGCTCACCGCCGCCGGAGATTCCCGAGGCCTCGACACTGCTTCTCATGGGCGGTGGGCTGGCAGGCCTGGTCGGCTACCTGCGCTATCTGCGTATTCGCCGTCGTTAAGGGCGCGCTCACCGAAAAAACAGCGGCAGAGGATGAATGTCATCCTCTGCCGTTATCGTTGTCCCGTACCAAAAGAGCTACGCTTTGGCGTCGGCGGTTGCGGATGGCAGGCGCTTGCGCGGGAGGAAGCCGCTGGCGTGGCGCCAGGCGCGCTGCCGCCAGGTCTCGATCGGGGGAACGGCATCCAGGAACGCGACGGTCTGCTCGTATCCCGCCTGTATCAGCATGTCCGACTTCGTGTAATCTGACACACTGCACGGCACCGGTGGGCTGAGCTGGATATGGTGGAGACGCACGCCGCGGCTTCCCGCCAGCGCAACGCTGGTCTGCCACTGCCGCTGGACCAGGGCGCCAATGGCCTTCCCGCTCACGTGCAACACAGTGCGGCGCGCAATGGGCGGCACGGGGCCGTCGACGATGTGCAGGGCATAGATCTGGCGCGCACCTCGCTCTAGCGCCACCTCGATGGGCAGCAGCGCGACGGCGCCGCCGTCCACGTACTCCCCGTCATCCAGCGGATAGGGCGGGTGCAGGGGCGGGAGCGCCGTTGTCGCCATGATCGCGTCCACAACTCTGTCGGTAGGGCGGTCGCCCATGACGCGCATCGCGCCCGTGTCCAGGTTGGTGACGACGATATAGCAGCGAGCGCCCTCCAGTTGGCTCAGCATTTCGACGCCGGCATACTGGCGCTGGATATAGCGCAAGAACGTCTCGTTGGAGTAAAGGCTACCGTGGCCGCGCGCCAGCCGCCAGGCAACCCGCAGCTTATTGTCAGGGTAGATGTCGGTTCGCCGCACGGTGCGCCAGAGCGAGGCGAGCGTCTCAATTCGCGCCAGCGACGGATCCACGGCGGCGAATGCGGCGTTCAATCCCCCCACAGATGTCCCGACGAGCATGTCGGGGTGAATGCCTCGTTCCAGCAAGGCACGCAGCGCGCCGACCTGCAACGCGCCCCGACTTCCGCCACCACTGAGAACAAACGCGATCATAAATCAACCTCCGCCATGTCAACCACCACCTCGTCGTCACCATTCACCTCTGCTTCCTTTGGCCGGGCGAAACCGAGTGTCTTTCGGCCAAAGAGCAGGTAGCCTGTATGCGCCGTCATCCGGTCCATCGGGCGGAGACGCGCAGGCACTGTCTTATATAGTCTAAGCAATATTTCGGCCACTTCGATATCTGCGAACCCGACGGCCTGCATCGCCGCCAGCACCTCGCTGACCTGGTTGGTCGTCGGCACAAGCGCGCCGAATGCGCCCCCCCACTTCAACGCCTCCCACGCCTGGGCCTGGTAATCCTCCGGCTCGCGGACGTCCAGGAACACCGCGTCCACATCCCGTTCCGCGAAGCCCTCGGCGATATCCCGAATCTCGAAATCCACCCACTGCGAGAGTCCGATGCGCTCGATATTCTTTCGCGCCCGCTCCTGCATGTCGGCGCGCACCTCGTACGAGTAGACCTTGCCGGTCGTGCGCACGTAGTACGCCAGGGCCGTTGTCAGGCCGCCGCTGCCGGTGCCGGCCTCGATCACATGGGAGCCAGGGCCGATACCCAGCTTCAGCAGAACGTAGCCGATGTCCTTGGGGTACATGATCGTGCCGCCGCGCTCGACGGTCATGATCAAATCGTACAGATTCGCCTGGAGCACGATGAAGCGGTCGCCGCGGTTCGAGACAACTTCGCGCCCTAGCTCCTGCCCGATGATGTCACTGTGCATGACGCGCCCGAGGTGAGAGTGGAACTCGCCTCCTTCGGCGAGACGAACGATGAAACGGTTTCCCTGGTGGCTGACGAGCAGCACGAGCTGATCGACGGAAGCGACATTCATGATTTATGTGTCCAAATGAATTCGCGCCGCAATCGTCACAGGGCGGCGCGTGCACGAAGTATACCGGCGCCTGCCGCTTTCGACAAGACGCGCCGAGACGGAATTTGCCCTGCGGGCGCGACGGACGTATGATTTGGCCGTCTGGCAGCGTCATAGCTATCGCGCCCCCGTAGCTCAGTGGATTAGAGCACCTGTCTTCGGAACAGGGTGTCGTAGGTTCGAGTCCTACCGGGGGTACTGTAGTGGCGGCCCGTTCTCGCGCGGCGAGGCGGGCCTTTTCTTACCTTTGCCCCTCTCTGCTCGCGAGCCTATAATTGTGCTCCAACAACGGGTTGAGATTCATTTCCTGGAGCTCCTGCATGACTGAGGCCCCACGGACCCTCAGCGAGCGCGAGACCGACGTATTGCGCTTGCTGGCAAAAGGCGCGACGAACCAGCAAATCGCCGATGAGCTGGTTATCAGCGTCAATACCGTCAAGGTCCACGTGCGGAACATTTTTGATAAGCTCGGTGTGCAAAGCCGAACGGAAGCAACCCTCTACGCTATCCACACGGGCCTGATCGCCGTACCCCAAAATAAGGCCGGCGAGACCGGCGTCGCGCAGCCCGACATAGAAGACCTCAGCCCGGCCACCGCCTCCGACAGCGAGACCCCCGCCCTACCCGCGGGCTCCATAGAGCAGAGCAACCTTCTGCCGGCGCAGAATGGCGCAGCGGCCGCCGCTGTATCCACCCCAACGCCCGATTCTGCCTCTGCCCTCCCAAAGCGGCGGCCAACCCGACTGGTGGCATGGGCAGGCCCACTCATCGCCCTGGCCATCGTGGCCGTCGTCGCCGCCTTCATCTGGCGCAACACCCTGGCCGCGCCCGCCGCCACGCCTACCGTCGTCCCCGCGACGGCCGACGGCGGTGTTGTCAGCACCGCCAACCAGCGCTGGGCCGACTATCCCCCACTTCCCACCGCGCGTGGGAATCTGGCCGTGGTCGCCTACACCACGGGTATCTCCCAAACGCGCGGCATCTACGCGATCGCGGGCCAGGGCGCCGACGGAGTCACCGGCGTGGTCGAGCGGTTCAACTGGCTGGATAGAACCTGGTCCAATATGACCAGCAAGCCGACCCCGGTGCGCGACGTCAACGCGGCGGTACTGGGTGGACGCGTGTACGTTCCGGGCGGCTGCGACGCGAACGGGAAACCGTCGGATACTTTCGAGATTTACGACCCGACGCTGGATCACCCGGGCGGTTCGCCCTGGACCACAGGCCCGCGCCTGCCACGCCCGCTGTGCGGCTATGCTCTCGCCGCGGTCGAGGGCAAGCTCTACCTGTTTGGGGGCTGGGACGGGCAGGGCTATCGTTCGGAAACCCTCGTCTACACGCCGGGCAGCGCCGCGTGGCAGGCCGCCGCGCCGATGCCTACGCCGCGCGCCTACATGGGCGCGGCGCTCATCGATGAGACAGTCGTCATCGTCGGCGGCTCCAATGGCACCTCACTCGCCACGACCGAAGTGTACGACCCGAGCCAGGACCACGCGGGCGGCACGCCGTGGCGCTCGATGGCGCCGCTGCCAGAGCCGCGCGTCGGGCCCGGCGTCGCATCCATCGGCCAACGCGTTTACGTGGTCGGCGGAGGGAACAATCTGGGCCTCGCCCGCTTCGACCTGGCCGACAATGCCTGGGCCACTGAGGCGATTCCCTATACAGGCGAGTGGCAAGACCTGGGCATGGCCGCGGTCCACCCGAAGCTGTATGCCATGGGTGGCAAGGGGCCGCTCAACGTCAATCGCGCCTACCAGGCGGTCTTTGAGATGATTCTTCCTCTCGGCCGCCCGGCCGCGCCTTGAGAGCTTATGCAAACTCAATTGCTCACTATACCGAAATGGCTCTTGCGCCTTGCCATCGCCGTCTGCGCGGCAGGCCTGGCTGTAATTCTTGTTCTCTATGGTCTCAACCAGCGTGTAACAACCGTCGAGAGCGCGCCGCCCCGTCTCATCCCCCAGACCGATGTCAACCCATATGGCGCCAACTTTTTCCTCGACCAGGAGGTCGAAGCGTGGAAGCGCGAGAAGACCGTGCAGATGGCCGAGGCGGCGGGAGTCGGGTGGGCCAAGCAGTCGTTTCCCTGGGAGTCGATCGAACTGAAGCAGAAGGGCCGCTTCATCGAAGCCGATGGCCGAAGCACCTGGCAGAAGTACGACGACATCGTCGATCTTCTGAACAAGCACCACATCCAGGTCATCGCTCGCCTCGACCGGCCACCCTCATGGAGCCGGCAGGACAACCAACTCCCGCAGCGCCCGCCTGACAATCTAGACGACTACGGCGACTTCGTGTACGCCTTCGTCAACCACTTCAAGGGGCGCATCCGCTACATCCAGATCTGGAACGAGCCGAACATCTTCCCGGAGTGGGGCAACCAGCCCGTCGATCCGGAAGCCTACACGGCTCTGCTCAAGATAGCCTACACGCGCGCCAAGGAGGCCGACCCCAATATCGTCGTCCTCTCCGCGCCGCTGGCGATGACGGTGGATAACTCGCCCACGCGCCGCAACATGTCCGACCTGGATTACCTGGAGCGCATGTACCGCGCGGGGGCGAAGGACTACTTCGACATCCTCTCGGCCAACGCCTTCGGCATGGACGAGCCGCCGTCGGCCCCGCCGGACCCGACGAAGCTCAACTTCCAGCGTGTCCTGCTCCAGCGTCAGATCATGGAGAAGTACGGCGACAGCAACAAGCCGGTCTGGTTCAACGAGTACGGCTGGAATGCGTCGCCCGCAGATTTCTCCAAGGACGATCTCATCTGGAAGCGCGTTGATGAGGCGCAGCAAGCGCAGTACGCCCTCGACGGCATCAAAATGGCGCGCGAGAACTGGCCCTGGGCCGGTGTCTTCAACCTGTGGTACTTCCGGCAGGTGGGCAACAAGACGCCGCAGCAGTCCGACTACTACTTCCGCATGGTTGACGTCGACTTCACCCCGCGCCAGCTGTACACGCAAATCAAGGAAGCCGCCGCGCCGCTGCGCCTTGCCGGCGCCGGGTACTACCAGGAGACGAGTACGCCCGTCGTCTCATCGCCGGGATGGCAGATCGTGCTGGCGCCGGCGTCGAGCGGCGGAAGCTACATCGACAGCGAGCGCCCGGGCGCTAATGTCACGTTTCAGTTCGAGGGTGAGAGTATCGAGCTTGTGGCGTACCAGGGGCCAGAGGCGGGCCGCTGTCTGGTCACCGTAGATGACCGGGGCATCCCGGGCTTGCCCGTCGATAGCCAGGGCCGAACATACGTCGAGCTCTACCAGCGCACGAGCCAGTGGCAATCGCGCGAGCCGTTGTCCAGCAACCTGGGCCGCGGCACGCATACACTCAAGCTGAGTGTCAGCGAAGGCTCGACACCGGGCGCGGCCGGGCCGCGCTGCAACATCGATGCCCTGGTCGTGGGCGGGCCGTCGCCCTCAATACCTCTGGGCCTGACCACCCTGCTCGCCCTCGGCCTGCTCGGCTCCGGCGCCCTCCTCGTTTACCAACGCCGCCACAACCCTCTCGACGAGCCACGCCGCCGACGCTAAACTGAGCATAGGAAAGGTTCGTTTTCCGCAACTCTTTCATGTCCTATTATTCATGTTCGTCAACAGAACTGCTTGCGTACGTCTACATCCTATGAAACTACTGTTCACATCCTTCCCGAGCAAAATCTATTGGCGGATTCATCGCGATGATCCAAGATGGCAGGGGCTACAGTCTCTGCCCAACTTCTTCTTTGTTAATCCTTTTCTATACTCTTCAATTGCCTTATCTTCTTCGGGAGCGCATTCACAGGTTGTGGCAATCGCAGGTGATTGGGCTGTTGTCGTAACCAACGGCGTAATGTTGGGCACCACGCTAACCATGCTAGATCCAGCTTCGATTCCTTTCAATATCGAGATACCCAATGTCATCAACCTGGCCTCTACAGATACATCCAACAGCAAATTCGAGGTGGTGTTTATCTATGCCCACCATCTAGTAGAGTCTCTTCGCCTGGCAAGCAGGCAAGTTGACCTTTCGCGCGTAATCCTAAGCGGAACTTTTCTGGAATGCGAGGAGCTGCCCACCCTAACATTCCCCAGGTCGAAGCCAAATAGTAATATCTTCCTACAAGGCTTCTTGTGGGATACTGCGGCTACTTGGAAGAATCTGATTGAGGCAGATGCGAACCTTACTAGCAAGACAATTCCAATTCAGGTGGGACTTATCATTGATGCAATCCACGCTTACAGATATGGAGATTATCGAAGAGCCATACTATATGCGGCTATTGCTGTAGAAACCGCTACTGCAACCAAACTCGATGATATTGCTGAATCCAAAGGAACAAGGGACCCGGTGTACGCCTTTCTGTCGGAAAGAAGACGATTTGCGGAGCTCCTCCACGAACTGCCTTTGTACTTGACAGGCAGGTCACTGCTGGTTGAGAACGCCACTTTATATCAGGCAGCTCTCAAACTCTACCGAACAAGAAACAAGATTGCGCACGTGGGCGAACCTCCCCAGGGCGAGCGCAGTTTTTTCGCGTTGAATGAGGAAAGTGCGCTTCAGGCAATGGAAATCGCTATACAGGTCCTACAGTGGCTGGGTGAACCGACGGATTTCCCTCTGCCGAAAACCAGATTCATCAAAATGCAAGCGCCGATAGTATAACCACCTAGTAACAATGAATACTCGACGACTATAGCCATATGACGGATTGCAGCGAGCCATTTCCAACCTATGAAAAAGCACCAGAGGAGTCCTTGGCGCGTGAGCGCGTCATCGATTACCTGCTCGGAATAAAGGCGCGGGGCCAGACCGTGCAGGTCGATGGCGATGTATTTGTGCTACCGACCGATACTGTAGAAGCTTGTTGCCTGACACATTCCCGTAAGTCACGATGGACACAGCGAGCCAGGAGGTGGCAAAGACCACTCAGCCCACCTGGGCGCCTGGCGACGCGCACCGGGTAGAACGACTGGCTCAGGATCAGGGCCGCTCGTTAAGAGTGTTAATGAGCGGAGCACGCTGGCAGCACAGCCAACGTTGCGTCGTAGCCAGCGCCAACCGATCTGGAAGTAACTCAACCCGCGCCGCCAGTGACCGTCCACGCTCGGACGCTCGCCGAGATCCACGACGTAAGTGCCGAGCGAGACGAGATGGAGGGTGGCCACGGCCATGACCAACAGCAGCCGCTCGACGCTGGTCGGGTCAGCGAGTTCACAGTCTTCGAGTTGGAAACCGCCCGATTTGTCGTCGCGGAACGCCTCATCGATATCCATCCTGAGGCTGTAATCGTCCAGGGTGGTCAAGTCCGCCGGTTCGTCAGTGGCAATGTACCACGGCTCGGTCTTGGCTCCGTCGGCCCACGCCAAGGCGATGTCGAGCGGGCCGTAGCGCTCATTGCCCAGATGAACCTGGTGCAGGAAGCCCGCCTGGCCGCGCTGAATGCCCAGGTCGGCCAGAGGCAGGACGCGACGGTCTGGCAGCCAAACGTACTGCGTGCCTTGTAGCCGTAGCCGAAAGTGCCAATGGCGATGGTCGCGACAGAACTGCATGATCTCGGTGGTGCGAAAGCCTTTGTCCCCCAACAGCACCACCTCAGCGTTGGCGGGCAGCAACGTCAAGAGGTGTTCCAGCAACGGCTGGTAGCTGGCGTAAGCCAGCATGACGCTCTTGCGGTCGTAGACCTGCCAGACCAACGGGATCGCGCGGCCGCGATACACCAACGCCAAGCGGCAGATCACCAAACGGCCGGCCAGGCTGGTGGTGTCGATGGCGATGTAGAGGATCTGACCCGCCCAGCCGTTGAGCGCATGACGGATGAGGCCGTCATAGTAGGCACGCACCTTAACATGCGTGTTGGTCAAGAAGCGTTGGACGCGCCGCTCACGGCTGGCGGCCTTCGCCGCCGAGACAATGGCGTTAGCCAGGTAGGGCACGTTGATGGTCTGCTCCAACAGCAAGCCCACGACGAGCCAGGCGAAAACCTTCTGGCGACGCAGGTCTTCTCTGGGGTTGGCTGTACGGGCCTGCTCAAGGATGGTAGAATACAGGGCGAGGCTATCAGACATGGCGACCCTCCGCGTAGGTTTTGGTTGGCACCTCGACTCTACTCGAAAATCGCCGGCTCTGGTAGTCTCACTTGTTAATGTGCTTCGATGTCACGAGTGCCTCATAGGAATGTGTCAGGCAACAAGCTGTAGAAGTTAGAATAACGCCGACCGAAGGCGTGTGGCGTATTAGTACAATCTCTAACCGGATACTGTCCACATATGGAGATGTCTCAACTTTAGCAGATTTAGATAGATTACTTCGTCTCGCCGTCGGAACACATGAAGGCTGGCCTAAAATGCCCAGTCGCGGACGTCTTGCGGCTACAACGCCTGCATCTAATTACGCCACAATATCTAGACTTATTGGTGCTGGCTATGTTCAGGCCGTTTTCGACCCATACCTAGATAACCAAGGTCTTGAGCACCTGATTCATATCCTTTCATTTGGTCGCGGGAGCGTCGCAGACAGAGTTAGATTGCTAAGCAGCTCCACCACTAAAATTTCGAGGGCCGGCATGCCCCCAAGGTTCACCAGAGCCGGCGTTGATGCATGGGCGGCTCAACTTGGAATCCAAGCTGAGGCGCGAGTGCTACCGCACAGGGACGAGCATCGACGGTTTCTTCTCCTCAATGGCAACCGCTCTCTCATTCTCGGTCCGTCTCTGAACTCGCTCCATAAGAACGAAGCCGTTGCGGTCGAAGATGACAGAGAGGATCGGTCGTTTTTCGATCTACAATGGAAGCAGGCAAGTGCGGTGGCGTTTTGAAGTGACAACATAGAGTTTCCCGAACCAGAAAGGTGCGGAGACTCATTTTATGGCGACAGGCGCTCGATTTGCCAAGCGCCGTCGGGGCCGAAGCGGTAGCGAAAGCGGTCGTGGAGGCGGTTGGGGCGTTACAACGGGATGCACACCACTCGATTGCTCATCTCCTCGGGATCGAGCACTTGCGTCCGTAATTCCAGATCACCAACCGACTGACCAACTAAAATGCGCAGTTGATGTGCATAAATGAGGCCGGCGAACTCACGGCCGGCCTCCAACCATCTATGGGCAATCTCCAGCAAGTCCCTATCCTGGCTGAACAGCGCGCGGCCGAAAAGAGTAGCCCGCTCAAACAGCGCCTCATCATCAAACTCACTGGCTCCATCTTCTAGCGCCGTGATGACGTCTACCTCGCGCCGCCGCAACTCAATAGTAATTGCCGCCTTGACGTGATGATCCATATACAGGCGGAGGCTCAAGAAAGACGGCCTGTCGAGCGCAGCTTCTCCCGCAGCCACAACTCATCCAGCGAGTTCCGAATCTCATCGACCCGGCGCAGCCCATCGGCGATCACCTGATCCATCTCGCTCTTGTGGTCGTAGTAATAGGCAAGGGCACTGTATATCTCGCCCAGGCTCAGGTAGGAATATTGCACGTGAAGCTGAGCAGCATCCCAACCGTAGGCCAGATGGTCGAGTACCAGTTGTTCCACCTTCATGGATGTTCCCCCGATGACGGGGATTCCTGTGTCCGTGAAGTCTATGTGGGCGTAGGTTGTAGCCGCCATTCGGTGCTCCTCATGTGTAAACCCTGTCAATCATTATAGACGCTCATCTACGCCGAGCAAAGAACATGGAACGTGGGCCACTACGGCGATAGGAGCTCGATTTGCCACGCGCCTTCGGGGCCGCGGCGGTAGCGGAAGCGGTCGTGGAGGCGGTTGGGGCGGCTCTGCCAGAACTCCACCTCCTCGGGCGTAACGCGGTAGCCGCCCCAGAACGGCGGGCACGGCACTTCGCGCCCGCGGTACTCCTCTTCAAGCTGCGCCAGGCGGTCGTCCAGCACGGCGCGGGTTGCGATCACCTGGCTCTGCCGTGAGGCCCACGCTCCGAGCTGGCTTCCGACCGGGCGGCTCGCGAAGTACTGCTCGGATTCCTCGCGGCTAACCTTACTGACCACGCCCACCACTCGCACCTGGCGGTGTATCTGCGGCCAGAAGAATACGAGAGCCGCGCGGGGGTTCGCGGCCAGCTCCCGCCCCTTGCGGCTCTCGTAGTTGGTGTAGAACACGAAGCCGCGCTCGTCCACCCTGTTCAGCAAGACGACACGCGCGGAGGGATAGCCGTCGGGCGTGGACGTCGCCAGGGTCATGGCGTGAGCATCGGCGACGCCGGCGGCCTGGGCCGCCGCGAACCAGGCGCGGAATTGGGCGAGTGGGTCCGGCGCGAGGTCTGACTCTGTCAGAGCATCGGGCGTCATTGACGGCTAGTGCTTCGGCGCGATCGCGTCGATGCCCGTCGCGTAACGTCCGATGATGAGCTTCTGGATTTGCGTCGTCCCCTCGTACAGTGTCGCTACCTTCGCATCGCGCAGGTAGCGCTCGACCGGGTACTCGTCCGAGTAGCCGTAGCCCCCGTGCACCTGGATCGCGTTGAGTGCGGCGCGCACCGCCGCCTCTGAAGCGTACCACTTGGCGAGGGACGTCTCGCGGGTGTTCGACACACCTTTGTTCTTTAGAAAACCGGCGCGATAGACGAGCAGACGCGCCGCCTCCAGGTCGAGCACCATGTCGGCGATAAGCTCCTGGACGAGCTGGAAGCTGGCGATGGGCTCGCCGAAGGCGTGGCGCTCCTGGGCGTACTTCACCGACGCGTCGACGCAGCCCTGGATGATGCCGACGCAGCCGGAGGCCACGCCGAAGCGGCCATCGTCCAACGCCGACATGGCAATGCGGAAGCCCTGCCCGATGTCGCCGAGCATGTTGCCGGCCGGGACGCGCACGTCCTCAAGCACGAGTTCGGCGGTGTTCGACGAGCGCAGGCCGAGCTTGCCGTGGATCGTCGGGGCGGAGAAGCCCGGCGTATCCGTCTCGACGAGGAACGCCGCAGTGCCTTTGTGCTTGAGGGACGGGTCCGTCTGAGCGAAGACGATGGCGAGACTGGCGACGCCGCCGTTTGAGATCCACATCTTGCGCCCGTTGATGACCCACTCGTCACCGTCGCGCACCGCCCGCGTCGAGAGGTTCGAGGCGTCGGAGCCGGCGCCGGGCTCGGTAAGGCCAAAGCACCCGATCCACTCACCGCTCGCCAGGCGTGGCAGGTACTTGCGCTTCTGCTCTTCGGTTCCCCAGCGCAGAATCGGCAGCTCGGTCAGGGAGATCTGCACGGAGAGCGTCGTGCGGATGGAGGAGTCGGCACGGCCAATCTCCTCAAAGATGATAGCTTCCGACAGGAAATCCAGGCCCATGCCGCCGTACTCTTCCGGTACCGTAGGCCCCATGAAGCCGAGGGCGCCGAGCTTGGCGAGAATCTCGCGCGGGAAGCGGCCTTCCCGGTCCCGATCGCGCGCGCCAGGCATAATCTCGTTTTCGGCGAACTCACGCGCTGTGCGCCGAATCATCTCCTGCTCGGGCGTCAGGTCGAAAGACATTCCGCCGTCTACATTCACCTTGATGACGGATGGGGTCGCCATCGCACCTCCATTGGCATGACAATGTTATTTGAATGAGTGTCCTTGCGAAAACTCCATGCCGGCGATGGCAGGCGCCGACACAAGAACACAGCGTTGCTGTCATTGCGAGCGTCAGCGAAGCAATCCCTCGCCCTCGCGCCACGCGGCCCATAACGCTATAGCGTTGCTGTAGCCCAACGTGAGATTGCTTCGGCGGCAAAGCCCGCCTCGCAATGACCTAATATCTACTGTCACGGTTTATGATCCGGCTGTGAGGCGCAGCCACAAGGGCGGGCCTAGGATGAATATGCCGACAAAGATGGCGCTGATGGCCGCGAGCATGACGGCGCCCGCCGCCGCGTCTTTGGCAATGCGGGCCAAATCATGGTGGCCGGGGCTGGCGAGGTCCACGAGCGCCTCGATCGCTGTGTTCATGAGCTCGAGCGCGAACACAACGCCGATGGTCAGTGCGAGGACGGCCCAATCGCGGAGGGGGACCCGCAGCCAGAGCGCCGCCACAACCACGATGGTGGCGATGGTCACGTGGATACGGAAGTTGAGTTGCGTCTTCCAGGTGTAACCGATGCCCTCAAACGCCCAGCCAAAGCTGCGCCACACCGCCGCGATCACTCCGTTGGCCCACCCGGCGCCGGCTTGCCGAGAATCAGCTCGCCCAGCGTCCACATTTCGGCTCGGCCATCCTCATCTTCGTCGTCGTAGCCAAGGAGGTGCAGAACGCCGTGGATAACGAGCCAGAGCAACTCGTCTTCCTCCTGCCAGCCGGCCTTCTGCGCCTGCTCGACGACGCGCGGGTACGAGATTACCACATCCCCTAACATGCGCGGCGCATCCTCCGGCCAGCCAGCCATGTCCGCGCCATCCTGGCCGAACGACAATACATCCGTCGCCTTGTCCACACCGCGATAGGTTCGGTTTAGCTCGCGCAGACTCTCGTCGTCAGTGACCAACACCGAAATCTCGGCGGCCCCTTGGACACCAATCGTCGCAACGGCGCGCTGCGCCGCGCCCTCAACGGCTCCAACGTCGACGACCGGCGCAAACACGTCGTCGACCTGGACATCCACATTCACGGCATTCGCGTCGGCGGTATGGGTCTCCATTTAGCGTTCGCCTGTTTCGGTAGAGAGGACAGGAAGAGCCGTCATGCCGTGGGAGGTCAATTCTTCCGCCGCGCTCGAAGGCATTTCCTCGCCCAATTGTGGGTACTCGACGCGCACATGATAGACGCCCTGCAAGACGGCCTCGAATGAGTGACGCACCTGCTCGACCTCAACCAGCGTCAGTGGGCTGTCGCTCAACTGGCCCTCGGTCAAGCGGGCCTGAATCACCGAGCGCACAATCTGCTTCATGTCTTCTGGCGACGATGGGCGCTTCGCCCGTACCGCCGCTTCGCAGCAATCGGCCAGCATCAGAACGGCCGCCTCGCGGGTACGAGGGCGAGGACCGGGATAGCGGAACATGACCTCATCCACTTTGCGTCCAGACGCCGCGGCCTGCTGTGACGCCCGCACATAGAAGAACTGCACCAGGGTGTCGCCGTGGTGCTGGCTGATGACCTCCAGCAAGCTGCGCGGTAGCTTCGCCTGACCGCCCATCGCCACCCCGTCGGCGACATGGCTGATGATATAGCGGGCGCTCACCTCTGGCTCCAAGCCATCGTGCGGGTTAACGCCGTCGAGCTGATTCTCGATGAACAGCTGCGGGTACTTCATCTTCCCGATGTCGTGATAGTAGGCCGCGACACGACAGAGAAGCGCATCGGCGTGAATATCGTGGGCGGCCTGCTCGGCCAGATTGCTCACGATGAGGCTGTGGTGATACGTGCCGGGCGCTCGCAGTTGTAGCTCGCGCAACACCGGCTGATCCGGACGCGCCAGCTCCATGAGGCGCAGCGAGGTCGTCAGGTCAAAGATATTGCCGAGCAAGTAGTACCCAACCGCCGCCAGACAGGTGGCGAGAATGCCGCTCGCGATCGCGGCCAGCGACAGCTCCACCAGCCCGAGGGCGTCGTACTCGCCGCGGATCAAACGGAACCCGACGACAGTCCCAATTTGCACCAGACTGACGTAGAGCCCGGCCCACATAAACGCCGTGAGCCGCTCCACACGCCACAACGCCACGCTGGCGACGACGCCGCCCAGCAAAACATACACGAGAAGGTCGTAGGACCAACCGGCGATGAAGCTCACCATGACACCCAGAAGGATGCTCGTCGCCAGCCCAAAACGCGGCTCCAGCAGAACCGCCAGGAGCATGGCGGCAGCAGCGCCGGGGTAGAGATACGGCATGATCGTGCGGCCGGGGATCATCAGCTTGGCAAGGACGACCATGCTGAAGATAACCACAATCGCCAGCGTCATCCGACGCCAGTCCACCCAGAAGTCCGGATTGCGGTGCGCGATGTATAGGCCCAGGCAGAAGACGCTCAAGCCGACGAACAGCAACGTGCCGAGGATGGCGCCCGTGCTCGGCCCCTGCTGGAGCAGGTCAAGCTTCTCCAACGCCTCCAGGTGGGAGCGCTGGACGATGTCGCCCGCCCGCAGCACCGTCTCGCCTTTCTCAATCGTGCGCAGCGTCGGCGGAACAGAGGCGAGCGCGGCACGGCGCGCGGCATCCGTCGCGGCCTGGTCGAGCAGCGTGTTGGGCTGCAAGAAGCGCCCGGCGTACTCCGACGCCGCGCTGGCGAGATTCTCGGGCAGCATCAGATCGCTGAGACTCGGGAGCAGGCGCTTGACGTCGGAGACCTGGTCCTCGCGGATAGACTGGCGCATGGCTGCTTCGAGTAAGCGCAGCGTCTCAGCCCGTGTGCGCTGCCAGTCGGCATCCGACGCCGACAACGTGAGCGTCTGGACGGCGGGCGGCAACGTCTTTAGCTCGGCGACGCCCTGCAGCATGGATCGTTTCTCGTCCGCCGTCGCGGTTGGGTTGTTGCGTACCCAGTCGATCGTGTCCAGGACTTCCGTGGCACGCTTGAGCGCCTGGCGCGTCAGCCGCACGTCGGGAGGTAGATAGACAGGGCTGACTGTCTTAACGACCGCGGCGCGCGCGTCCTCAGTAGCGACCTGGCTCTCGTATTGCACCTTGCGGGGGGCGCGAATATCCGTCGGGCTGACGTCGCCTTCCTTGAGCTGCACCTGGCTAGCCCAGTTCGGTGCAACAAGAACGGCGGTCAGACCGAGTGTGAGGGCAAGGGCCAAGCCGATGGCTCGGACGACCGGCCAGCGATGCCCCTCGGTAAGAAAAGGAGGCAGCCCGAGGTGTGTCATGCCGCCTCCACGAGTGTTTGCATCTTTGACTCCGCGAATATGCCTGCGAGATTGGCCAGAGTTAGTGACATCCCCGGCTACTTGCCCTCAAGCAATCCCCGTACCACCTCATTGATTACCCGGCCATCCGCTCGGCCGCGCAGACGGGGCGTCAGAACCTTCATGACCTGGCCCACTTGAGATGGCCCCGTCGCGCCGACTTCCTGGATCGCCTGCTGCGCTGCGACCTCGATCTCCTCCCGTGTCATCTGCTGCGGAAGGTAGGCCTGCAGGATAAGGATCTCCGCCTCCTCGTTGGCGGCCAGGTCGGGGCGGTTGCCCCGAGTGAACTCGACCACGGCGTCGCGGCGCTGCTTTACCTCGCGCTGCACAACGGCGATGGATTCGTCGGGCGTGAGCGCCAGCGCAGCCTCATCCAGCACGACAGGCGCATCGCCCAGGTCGCCGCCCCGGCGCTTTTTTTCCTTATCTACAGCCGCGGCTCGTTTGTCCTCGGCGGCGCGCTGCAGCGCCGCACGCAAACCGCGCAACGTCGTCTTGCGCAACTCATCGTGGTCGCGCATCGCCGTCTTAAGATCGTTAGCCAGCCGCTCGTTCAATTCGTCTGCCATGAAAACACTCACCTCTGCCGCAATAGACAAACAAATATTCGGGCGACCTATTATAGGCCGGCTCAGGAAGCGGTCAAGAAATAGGCCCCAGCCCCTGACATGTCAACCGGGCGGCCAGGACATTCGCCGCCCGCCGAGGACGTGGAAGTGAACGTGCCAGACGTGCTGGCCGCCCCCCGTCCCCACATTATCCAGCACGCGGTAGCCGCTGTCTGCGATACCCGTTTCGACCGCCGCGCGCTTGCAGGCAAGAATGAGACGCCCCGCCAGGTCTACATCTTCCTCGCTCAGGTCGTTGAGCGTCGCGATGTGGCGGTTGGGAATCACGAGAACGTGGGTCGGCGCCGCGGGATGGATATCGTAGAACGCAGTGATGTGGTCGTCGCGAAACAGGATCTTGGCCGGTATGTCACCGGCGACGATTTTGCAGAAGATGCAGTCCACTCTGTCTATTCTCCTCAGAAAGATACACCTGGGCCGTCATGCCGAGACCGCCGTGCCTACGATGGCACGCGCAGGTGCGAGAACACAACAATGCCGTCATTGCGAGCGGAGCGAAGCAATCCCCCGCCCTTGCCCGGAGGCGGTCTGCACCGCTACGGCGTTGCTGTCACCCACCGTGAGATTGCTTCGTCGCGCTGACGCGCTCCTCGCAATGACAGTGGTGTGTGTTCTGAGCAGCGCAACTCTACTCGCTGCTTCCAAGAGTACCACGGGCGGTGAGAGCCGTCAAAGCGGCTTCTGCTTGCCGCTCGCCCCTGGCAGGGCTATACTTCTCTGAGGTAGTCATTCCCACAATATTGCGTATAACCTAGTCCGGTGACGGGTTTTCGCGGCCCTGCCGCGGCCCTACGTCACCGTTCTTGTGAGTCCAGATTGGAAAATGAGGAGCTATGGCGCGGATTATTCTTTACACGGGTAAAGGGGGCGTGGGCAAGACGAGCGTGTCGGCGGCGACCGCCGTCCGCTGCGCCGACATGGGCTATCGCACGATCGTCCTGAGCACCGACGCGGCCCACTCCCTCGGCGACTCGTTTGATCTTTTGCTCGGCCCCACCCCGACCCAGATTGCGCCGAAGCTCTGGGGGCAGGAAATCGATGTCCTGCATCAAATGGACGAATACTGGGGCACGGTTCAGGATTATCTGTCGGGTATCCTTGTCTGGCGCGGCGCCGATGGGCTGCTGGCCCAGGAGGCGAGCGTTCTACCGGGCATGGAGGAGCTGGCCAGCCTGCTCCAGATTACCCACCTGTATGAGAGCCGCGACTACGACGTCATCATCGTCGACTGCGCGCCAACGGGTGAGACGTTGAAGTTCCTGTCGTTCCCCGAGGCGGCGCGCTGGTATCTGGCCCAGATTTTCCCGTTTCAGCGCAAGGTGGCACAGCTCGCCGGCCCCTTGATCCGAGCGATGACGGATATCCCGACGCCCGACGATGACGTCTTCGAGTCCATCAAGCAGTTGTTGCTCCAGCTCGACAAGATGAACGCCCTGCTGACGAACCCCGACATCTCCTCCACTCGCATCGTGCTCAACCCGGAGAAGATGGTCGTCAAGGAAGCACAGCGGACGTTCACGTATCTCAGCCTGTATGGCTTCCCGACCGACGCTATCGTTTCCAATCGGATCCTGCCGGAATCCGTGAACGACGCCTACATGCAGGGTTGGAAAGATATGCAGGAGAAGTACGGGCAGCTGGTGGACCAGGCGTTTGCGCCACTGCCCATCTTCAAAGCCCCCCTGTTCGAGCAAGAGATGGTGGGGGTTCCCATGCTGCGCAAGATGGCCAAGGCCATCTATGGTGACATCGACCCGACCCAGGTGCTCTATCACGGCCAGCCGCAGACGATCTCGGCGTCGAACGGCGGGTATGACCTTCGCCTGCGGCTGCCGCTGGTCGACCGCCGTGCCGTGGACCTGGGGCGTTTCGGTGACGAATTGGTCATCGACGTCGGCAACTTCCGCCGCAATCTGATTCTTCCGCGCGCGCTGGCCGGTCTCGACGTCGCCCGCGCCGGCTTCGAAGGCGATACCCTGGTCGTTCACTTCACTGAACCGGACGGCAAGGCCGAGGCAAAAGCCTGAGGCGCTACATCTCAGCCGCGGCTTGTGCCTTCTCCGGCTCCACCTCCTTCAGCCAGGCATGCGCCGCCGCGACTGCCTGGTTCATGGCCTCGCCCAACTGCGGCGTCGCAAAGAAGATGTTCTCGTCGCCGATGACGTTGAGTACCCCCGTTCGAGCTAGCTGATCGTACATAGCTTGGTCGACCCCGACCAGCATCAGACGGTTGCCACGCGCCTTCAGCGTTTCAGCGTAGCGCTGCAAGACGGTGATGAACGTGCTGCCAACGTCCGACCTGCCGCGCAGCCCGATGGCGAGGACGGCGTGCGTCGCCTCGTCCGTGGCGGGCAGCTTCTCCTCAAGGCTCTTGGCGGCGGCAAAGAACAGGCTGCCGTAGATCATGAGCATTGTCAACTGGCGACTGGGCAGGACGGAAGGCGACGGCCGTTCCTCCGGGAATCCATCCTCGACGGGCACCAGCTGGGTAACGACGAGCTTGTTGGACTGGCGGATGACATACAGAACGATGCTCAGCGCTACGCCCATCAGCACCGCATACTGCAAGGGCAGGAACAGCGTGGCCACAAAGGTCAGCGCCATCACGACCCTGGAAACCCGGCTGGTGTTCCAGATGGTGACGGCGGCATCGATCCGCAATCCCTGGAAGCCGGCCACGATGAGCAGCGCGGCGAGGGAGGGCATCGGTACACGCTCGACTAGCGGCGCCGCCAGGAGCACAATGATGGCGACGAAGGGGCCGACCAGGAGGTTCGTCCAGCGCGACCGCGCGCCGGCGGCCAGGATGAGCGCTGTGCCGGAGATGGATCCACCTGCCGGTAAGCCACCGACGAAGCTCGTGGCAATGTTGGCAGCGCCCTGACCCACGAAATCCCGTGACACATTGGGATACTTGCCGTCCGGGTTGGGGTAGCCCTGGCTGACGCCGGCGCCCTGAATCAGGCCGATGATGGCGACCGAAAAGGCGGGCAGCAGCATCTCGAACAGCAACCTGGGCGCGGGGAAACCTAGCTGCGGCAAGCTGCGCGGAATATTGGCGACATCGCCGACCGTCCTGACTGCATGCCAGTCGAAGCCCGCGCCAGGAGCTGACAGCGACAGCGCGGCCAGCACGACCGTAGACACGGCAATGGCGATGATGAAGGCGAAGCGGCGCCACCGAGACCGGAGCAGGAGAACGATGAGCGTCAGGGTCAGGACGCCGATGATCGTGGTGGGAATGTCAACCTGGGGCAGGCGCAGGAACAGGTCCAGGGTGCGCAATACGCTGTTACTGAACAGGCTTCGGTAGCCGGTCAGGTCGCCAAGCTGGCCCAGGATGATGAGCACCGCCACCCCGTTCAGGAAGCCGGTCATCACCGAGTTGGAGACGAAGCGCACCACGAAGCCGAGCCGAAATACGCCGGCGAGCATCTGGATGACGCCCACCAGGAGCACCAGCGCCGCGAGCGCCTGCACCCTCTCGACATCGCGGACGCCCGCCAGTCCCGAGCCGACCGCTACCGATAGGGCGGCCGTGGTGGACACGTTCATGAACACCGAGCCGGTGAAGATTGCCCCCACCGGCACAGCTACCATCAGCGTGTAAATACCCAGCACCGGGTTGACGGTTGCCAACAGAGCATGGCCCATCGCCTGGGGAATATTGACGATGGCGAACGTCAGGCCGGCGATGAGGTCGGACTTCAGGCCAGAACGCTGCGGGCGCAGTGTCTGGACTTGCGAGTCAATCGCAGAGCGCATCAAGCCGCCTTCCGGCTATCACCCCATCAGGCCGGTGATGCCCTTGTACAGGAACCACACCCCGAAGACCAGCGAGACCGTGATCGCGATGGGCCGGTTGTAGCGTTCAAGCCACGCATGCGCCGCCTGTAACGGTCTCGCGGCTCGCCGCGGCGCGACAGCATACCCGATGATAGGGATGAGCACAAACGTCTGCGTCACCAGCGTGTAGAACAAGTACAGGCCAATGCTCGCCCCTCGAGTCAGTTCCGCTGCCTCGATCACGTCGAGCGCCGTCAGCGTAAACACCCACTGCTTGAACGCAATTGTCACAAAAAGCGCGCCCGCGCCAAACGCCTTCGCCACCGACAGTCCGGTGATGGCCGTCATCCACTTCGGCGGCGGATCGTCCGGGTCGGGTTCCTTGCGCCACTTCTTGAAGGCCGCGAGCAGCAAGAGGAGACCGGCGATGACTAGCAGCGTCGCGGCGATGACCTGGGTTCCATCCTCTGGATAGGCTTCCGCCGCCTGCCCGAAGACAATGCCGAACACGACGCCTTGCGCAAGTCGGACAAGGACGGCGCCGGCGACGAAAGCCGCGGCCTTGCCCAGCCCTCCCTCGCCCTGGAGCAGCAACAGAACGACGATGGGATACAGCGGCACAAGCGTGGCGCCGATCACTACGGGCAGCAAACCGACGATGCTGTCGCCCATGACTCACCCTCTCGGGCCAAGGCCTGCTACGGTGTGACGATGTTGAACCAAAACTCGAAAGTATCCATTAGCGATAGGAACTCGGCCAGCTTCGCCGGGTCACCCTCAATCCTGGCCTCACTGGCCGTCAGCATCTCAGCCGCAGTCGCCTCGCCCAGCACCACCTTGTCGAGGGCTTCGCGCGTCGTGATGAGGGTGGCATCGGCGTCGGACGCCTGCTTGCCCCTGGCGTAGTTCAACACTCCATTCTCGACCCGCAGCATGTATTCCTCGCCAATGTCCGTGAAGCGGGCGTTGAGGGTGATCACCCTACCCGCCGCCTTCGGGCCAATCAGCCGCACCGCCAGCAGGTCGAAGAACATGTCCAGCGGCGTCGCCCGCACGGTGTCCGGCGTGACCGACTTGGGCGCGGCCGCCTCCAGCACGCCGTCCCGCAGCTCCTTCGCCCCACTGAGGTAGAAGTTGCGCCACGGCCCCGACTCGGACTGGTAGCCGAGCTGTTCCAGGGCGTCTGCCTGCAGCTCGCGCGCTGCCCGGTTGTCCGGCTCGGCGAACACGAGGTGATTGACCACCTGCGCGACCCAACGATACTCACCCCTGGCGAAGGACTCGCGGGCTTTGGCAAGCAGCGCCTCGGCCCCGCCCATGAACTCCACGTACTTCTTGCCGGCGGTCTCCGGCGGCAGGGGGTGCAGGGTGGCCGGATTGCCGTCGAAGAATCCAATGTAGCGCTGGTAGATCGCCTTCACGTTGTGGCTGACCGTGCCGTAGTAGCCGCGGTTGTACCAGGCGCGGGCCAAATCAGGGGGTAGCTGGATCATCTCGGGGATCTCCAGCAGGGTGTAGCCCTGGTTGGCCAGCCGCAGCGTCTCGTCATGCAGGTACTTGTACATGTCGCGCTGCTTCTTGAGGAAGTCAACGCCCGCCTCTGCCCCCCACGTCGGCCAGTGGTGGCTGGCGAAGATGACGTCGTATCGTCCACCGAAGGTATCAATCGCCTCGTCCACATAGTGCGCCCAGGCTTTGGCGTCGCGTATCTGCGCCCCGCGCAGAGTGTAGAGGTTGTGCATGACATGGGTGCAGTTTTCGGCCATGCACAGCGCCCGATACTTGGGGAAAAGGAAGTTCATCTCGGCCGGGGCCTCAGTGCCCGGCGTCAATTGAAACTCGATCTCCAGGCCGTCCACGGTCATCGTCTGTCCCGTGTGGGTGACATAGTCGGTCGGCACAATCAAGCTGACCTCACCGCTGGACGTAGTCAGCCCCAGTCCAGCGCCCACCTGGCCCTTCGGGTCTTTGGGCAGCAGATTGCCGTACATGTAGCTGGCGCGGCGGCTCATGACGTTGCCGGCGATGACGTTCTCACTGATGGCGTACTCCAGGAAGTGCTCCGGCGCAATTACCTTGACCCGGCCGGCCGCGACGTCGGCCTCGTCAATGACGCCTCTCACGCCGGCCCAGTGGTCGGCGTGGCTGTGGGTATAGATCACGGCGACGACCGGTTTGCGGCCAAGGTGTTTGTAGACCAGCTCCATGCCCGCCCTCGCGGTGTCCACGGAGACCAGCGTATCGACCACGACGTAGCCGTTATCGGTCTCGATGATGCTCATTTCCGACAGGTCGAAGCTACGCACCTGGTAGACGCCCTCCGTGACCTTGAACAGGCCGTGGTTGAGGGCCAACAGGCGCGACTGCCGCCAGAGGCTTGGGTTGACGCTCGGCGGCGCGGCTTCGTCCGCTAGAAAGGGATAGGCGTTGAGGTCCCAGACGGGGTGGCCGTTGGCATCGGCGATGATGGGCTCGTCCAGGCTGGCGATGAAGCCCCGTCGGGCAAGCTCGAAATCCGTCGCATCGACCCAATTCAGCTCAGCAAGCAGTGCGTCGTTGGCCGCCGCGGTGAAAGTCGTTGCGTCCTTCGGATTCGACATTCTGATCTCCTTTAGGGGCATGGCGTGTCCACGATGATTGTGGGCGCGGCTATGGGCGTCAGCGACGACACCCATCATACGGCATTTCGTCACCAGTATTCAAGTACCGAACAAGCAGAAACGTACCGGAAATGTACCACCGACCGTGCAAGTCGTGCCGCGGCCGTTGGCGCTAGTTATGGCCGGAGCGCAACGGCGTTGTGAGTAATCGAGGCTGGCTGGCTCAGATAAACTCGGGGCGGGTAGAAAAACGCGAAAAGTCGCCGCGCGGTGCGGGCTTTTCGCGTCATTGGTAGCCACCTGTGCCGCTCGCGGCCATCGAGCCGCGCCGCGACACAGGCCCCTATTGCAGCTCGATTAGCCTGCTTCCGAAGCCTGCCCTCGGCGCTGAACGTCCCGGTGGCGGAGATAGACCCAGACTCCCGCACCGGTGAGGCTCAGGGCAGCCAGCATGAGCGTCGGCGGCAGTCGGTTGTCACTCCATGGATAAGACGTCCACTCGGGCAAATGCCGCCGCGCTGACTCTACCCACAGCTCCGCATCCTCGCGCCAGGATGCCAGCATTGGCAGCGGCGCTTCGAGACCGTGCGCGCGCGCCGAATCGAGTAGGTCTTGTTTCAACTGTAGCCGGAATGCAGGGTGGGGGTAGACGGGCCGCAGGACAAAGTGGATTCGTGTCGCCAGACGCATCAATTCCGACAGATCGCCATCCGAGTCCGGAAAAAGTGTCAGGAACTCCTCGGATGCGTCCTGACCCTGACTCAATCGGTCGGCGTGGGCAGCGAGAATCTCCACCTTCACATGCTCATCCATGGTCTTTCCTCTAGGGACGGCAAGCGGCACCTACGAGTCGAACCGCCGTGCGTCCACGTTCCAACCGCGGCGTTCCAGCTCCTCCCGTAGCGACAGCAAGGTGCGGTGATAGAGCGACTTCACGGCGCCCTCGCTCCGCCCGAGGCGGTGCGCGATTTCCGCGTTTGACAAGCCTTCGCTGAACTTGAAGATCAGCAGCGTCTGACGATCAGCCGGCAGGCTTTGGATGGCGGCCATCAGCACGGCTTCTTCCTCTGCGATCTCGGCAGATGTCTCTGGTAGAGCCTGCCGGCCGGGTATCAGCTCATCGAGGACGACTACGGGACGGCGGCGCTGGTCGCGGTGCCAGTTCGCGACCAGGTTGTGGGCGATACGGAACAACCAGGCCGAGAAGGGCACGCCTCGGTCGACGTAGGCGCCGAGATTGACCATCGCACGCTGGAACGCACGCGATGTCAAGTCCTCTGCGTCGTCCTGGTTCCCAACGCGGTGGAAAATGTAGCTGTATACCTTGTCCACGTAGCGCTCATACAGCTGACCGAACGCGTTCGCGTCCCCTTTCGCCAGCTGCACGAGCTGTTCCTCGGAATCGCTCACCGATCCCCCTCGCGGTCCCGTACTGTATAACACCGTCATAGACAATTAGTTGCGAAGGCGTGACGCGCCGTACTTATGCGCGGTGAACATGTCCCGCTACTCGATAACCTTTACGCCGTCGGTCGCCCGTGTCACGTAAATCGGCGGCGCCTGCCCTGTTTCCGCCGCGTACTTCTGAGCCACGACGCGCTGGAATTCGGGCACTGCGTCGTCGGCCACGAGACTGACCGTGGCCCCGCCGAAGCCTGCCCCTGTCATCCGCGCGCCGTAGACGCCGGGAACGCTGCGAGCGATTTCAACCAGCAGGTCGAGGCGGGGATGGCTGACGGCATAGTCGTCGCGCAAGCTGACATGGGAGGCGTCCATCAGCCGCCCTACAGTTTCCACGTCGCCTTTCTCCAGGGCATCGACCGCCTCCAGAACGCGCGTGTTCTCGCTGACGATGTGCCGAGCACGCTTCTTCAGGAGCTCTGGCAGGTCGGCGGAGCGCGTGTCGAACTCATCCCAACTGACGTCACGCAGACTAGGGGCGCCCATGAGACGCGCTGCCTCCGCCGTCTCTGCTCGCCGGGCGTTGTATTCCGAATCGACAAGGCCCCGCTTCACGTTCGTGTCGGCGATCACGATGCTGACGCCTGACGGCAGCGGGACGAGGCGGTAGCTCAGGTCGCGCGTGTCCACGAGCAGAGCGTGGTCTGCGCGGCCCAACGCGACGATGAACTGATCCATGATGCCACTGGCCACGCCAACCCAGGCATTCTCGGCGCGGCGCGACAGCACGGCGAGGCGCGCCCGGTCGATCTCGAAGCCACCGATGGCCGCGAGTGTCCATCCCACGCCGACCTCGATCGCCGCCGACGAGCTGAGCCCGGCGCCGGTCGGCAGATCGCTTGCCAAGACGATATCCGCGGCGCGGACGGGGAAGCCGGCCTCGGTCAGCGACCATGCCACACCACGCGGGTACTCCGCCCACCCCTTAGTATGCGAAATATCGCCGATACTGAACGAATCGCCGCCCCCCAGCGTCGTCGAGAACAGCCGCGCTGTATCATCCTCGGCTGGTCGGGCAGCAAGAATAATCTGACGCTCGATAGCGATAGGCAGCACGAAGCCATCGTTGTAGTCGGTATGCTCGCCAATAAGATTGACGCGCCCCGGCGAGCGCACCCAGATGGCCGGCTCACCCCCAAACTGCTTCTCGAACGCCTCGCCTACTTCGGCCTTGAGCTGCGGGACTCCTGACGTTTCTGTCATGATGTCCTCCTCTGAGTATAGTGTATGTCGCCGACCTCGCGCAATCGCTCTGCCGCGGTTTCGGCTGTGATGTCGCGCTGAGGCTCACCCAGCATCTCGAAGCCAACCATGAACTTGCGCACGGTCGCCGAGCGCAGCAGGGGTGGGTAGAAGTGGGCATGGAGATGCGCCGCGTCCCCGTTTGCCCCTTTCGCGCGCTGATGGAACCCCATCGAGTACGGAAACGATGTGGTAAATACGTTGTCATAACGCGTCGTCAGACGGCGGACGATATCGGCCAGCGCCTCGCGCCCGCCATCGTCCAGTTCGCTGATGGTGCCGACAGGCTCGCGCGCGATCACGAGCGTCTCGAACGGCCAGACGGCCCAGAAGGGCACGACGGCGAGGAAATACTCGTTGGCGCAGACGACTCGCTCGCCTTCCGCTTCTTCCAGTGCCGCGTAGTCTTCGAGCATCGACCGGCCCCGCCGCGCCCGGTACTCAGCCTGGGCAGCCAGCTCGCGCGTCGGGATGGATGGCACGTGCTCGGTGGCCCAGATTTGCCCGTGAGGGTGCGGATTGCTCGCGCCCATCATGGCGCCGCGGTTCTCGAACACCTCCACATGCCCCACCCAGTCGTAGCCGATTAGCTCATCATACTGCGCCGCCCAGGCGTCTACCACGCGGCGCACCGAAGGCTGGTCCATGACCGCGAGGGTAAGATCGTGGCGCGGCGAGAAACACAGGACGCGGCAGGTACCCCGGACACCCTGCGCGCGAAGCAAGTCATCCCGGGCCCACACATCGGTTGGCGAGTCCGGCAACAAAGCGGGGAAGTCGTTCGTAAAGACATATGTGGAGGTGTATTCGGGGTTTCGCTCGTTGTTGGCCCGTATATTGCCCGGACAGAGATAACACGTCGGGTCATACATGGGACGCTGCTCCGGCGTCGGCGTCTCCACCTGGCCCTGCCACGGACGTTGCGTGCGATGGGGAGAAACGAGTACCCATTCTCCCATCAGTGGATTGAAACGGCGGTGTGGGTTACTCCACAGCAGGTTTGTCATGACACATATACCCCCATCGATCAGGCATTGCTGTGAGGTTATTATACCAGGCAGCGGGGGGCACGCAAGTGAGAACGGTTGCTTATTGTCGGTTCCGACCTTATAATTGCACTGTAACTGTACAGCAGTAGGAGATACAGCCAATGAGCTCTCAAGGCCCATCATCGCAGCAGGGGAAGCCCGGACTTTTCGCCAGTCTCTGGACTGATATTCGCCTTGCCTGGCGCCTATTCCGCGACAGGGAAGTCCCCTGGTACCTGAAACTGATTCCCATTATCGGGATCGTGTACGTCGTTTCGCCTATCGACGTGATTCCGGACTATCTGCCCATCCTTGGTCAGGCTGACGACGCGGCCATCCTGGCGTTCGCGATCACGTGGTTCATTAAGCTGGCCCCCGAGGACCGGGTGGAGATGCACCGCGCCGCGCTGCGCGGTGAGCCAAGCCCCGCCGATGGACGCACGATCGACGGTACCTACAAGTCCTAAGCGCGTTGAAAGTCGTCGGCTGCGCACCGAGAATCGACGGAGGCCCCTCACCCTCCGTCAAAGCCAACACAGCTGATAAGGCGTTCTGGGCGGCTTGGCCGCCGGGAACAGCGGTCAGGCTTCGGGGTGGCCCCGCTGCAGCGGGGCAATCCCGTTGGAGGCCCGTGTGACAGTGGCAGCGCGCACGTTCGGACTTCGAGACGTGCCCCTCGTGCAAGGTCTACAACGTTCCGGCGCTCATCTAGACCTCGAAAGCGCCGTCGTCGACCCTCTCTGGCCCCTCTCGGCGGCCCTGCGCAATTACTACCGCCCATTTGGGGGCCAGTGGCGCTCCACTTACGTACTCAATGGACGAGAACAGCGCCAGCGACTGCGCGGCTTCGTCCAGACGGGTGTCCGCGCCTCGCGCCAGGAAGAGGACATACTGTTCATCGCGCCCGCGCTGGCGACCGCCGATGGCGCGATAGCGGAGGTATGGCGCCGACTGCTGCAGCACGCGACCAGACAGGCCGGCGCTCAGCAACGGCAGCGTTTGTTCGCCAAGCTCCCGACCGGCGATACGGACGCCATCGACGCATTCCGAAGCGCCGGGTTCGTTGTCTACGCCCAAGAGCACGTCTTTCGCCTCGACCGACTGCCTACCCCACCCGGCCCGGTGCTCAGCCTTCGCCCGATGGAGCGGCGTGACGATTGGGGCGTTCAACGCCTCTTCTGCCACGCGGCGCCCCGCGCGGTCCAGCAGCTGGAGTGCTTGCCAGGCGGCGCATGGCGCGTGCCGGAGACGGCATCGCGACGGCGTGCACAGCGTTACATATGGGAGCATCTCACAGAGGTGCGAGGCTACATGAGCCTGCGCCGCGGCGTTCACGGCCACTGGCTCAAGGTCGTTGTGGACGAGGACGATGAGCGCCTGGCGGACAGCCTGGTGAAACAGGGGCTCTACCTGGTTGGGTCAACCCCGCGCCCGATTTATTGCAGCGTCCGCGGCTACGAGCCGGTCGTTCAGCACACATTGCAGCGCCTGGGCTTCAGGCTGCAGGCATCACTCTTGTTACTAGTGAGGGCAACCGTCGCCCCCGTCAAGGAGCCGGCGCTTAACTGGCTTGCTGTTCCAGAGCGCGGCGTCGAGATCGCATCCACCGCATCGAATCTACAAACCACAGCCGCACCCGCCCGACCGCTCTCCCCGGAAAGACATCCGGGCGGCGCCTAAGATTGACCGAGATGGCCGGGGCGGCCTCCCACGACATTCGGCTGCCACCGAGGGATAAGAATGCAAAACGAGATGACGGATGACCTGGATGCCTTGTGCAGTGTACTACCGCCCCGGATCCGAGATCAGATCAACGCCGTAGACGACAAGGACGACCTGCTCGAGATGGTGCTCGACCTGGGCCGTCCGGCCGAGGCACGCTTCGTCGACCGCGAGATTACTCTGGGACCGGAGGAAGTCTCTCAGGAGGATATTGACTACGTCGTCGCGCGCATCGGCGACTTTGGCGACGACAACCGCGCCGGTATCGAGCGCACCCTGCACCGCATCTCCGCGATTCGCAACCGCAAGGGGCGTATCGTCGGCCTGACGATGCGCGTCGGGCGGGCCATTATGGGAACGATCGACATCATTACAGATATCGTCACCGGCGGCCAGAGCGTTCTTCTCCTCGGGCGGCCGGGTGTTGGCAAGACCACGATGCTGCGCGAAGTGGCGCGCATCCTGAGCGAGAACCGACGCGTCGTCATCGTCGACACGTCGAATGAGATTGGCGGCGACGGTGACATCCCACACCCGGCGGTCGGCCGATCGCGCCGCATGCAGGTCTCGACGCCGATGCTCCAGCACGAGGTGATGATCGAGGCCGTCGAAAACCACATGCCTCAGGTTATCATCATCGATGAGATTGGGCGAGAGCAGGAAGCCGAGGCGGCGCGTACAATCGCCGAGCGTGGCGTCCAGCTCATTGGCACGGCGCACGGTCAGACCCTTGCCAACCTCATGAACAACCCAACCCTCGCGGACCTAGTCGGCGGTATTCAGACCGTCACGCTCTCCGACGAGGAGGCGCGGCGACGTGGGACGCAGAAGTCGGTGCTGGAGCGCATGGCGCCACCTACCTTCGATGTACTCGTTGAGATTCAGGACTGGGAGCATCTGACGGTGCATCCAAACGTTGCCGAAGCCGTAGACAGCATTCTGCGTGGGCGGTCTGCCCCCGCCGAGCTGCGCTACCGCGACGAAGATGGTGACGTGAAGATGCAGCGCACGACGCTCCAGCCCCCGACGCGGCAGCCGATGGGGCGCAGCACAGCCCCGCAGCACGTCGCAGAGGACGAGGTCGACGACTTCGAAGCGGCCATGTCCGCGCCGCGCGGCACGGCGATGCCGCCGCTGGAGGGGCACCGCCGCAGCATCCGCGTCTACCCCTACGGCATCAGCCAGAACCGGCTGCGCCAGGCGTCGAAGTCTCTGGAGCTGCCCATCATCATCGTCGAATCTCTGCGCGAGGCGGACGTCCTTCTGACCCTCAAGAGCTACTACCGCAAGCGGCCACAGGCGATCACCGAGGCCGAGCAGACAGGCATCCCGGTCTACGTGCTGCGCAGCAACTCGGCTGCTCAGATCGAGAGCGCGCTGGCGGACGTATTCGGCCTGGAGGTCCGAGCGGACCCTTTCGACTTGGCCATGCGCGAGGCTCAGAGCGCAATCAATGATATACTCCGCGGCGGCCGCTCGATGGTGGAGCTAAAGCCACAGAACTCCTTTATCCGCCGGCAACAGCACGAGCTGGCCCGCTCGGCCAAACTATACTCGCAGAGCAGCGGCCAGGAGCCGCGGCGGCGGGTGCGCATCTACCGCAGCGACGGGCGCGGACATGGCGACTGAGACACGCGGCATGTTCATCACGTTCGAGGGCGCCGAGGGCAGCGGCAAGAGCACGCAAGCGCGCCTGCTTGCGCTCGCGCTTCAAAATGACGGGCTTCCGGTGCTGTTCACCCGCGAGCCGGGCGGCACGCCCATCGCCGACCAGATTCGGCACGTCATCCTGACTCCTGAGAACACTGCCATGGTCCCCGAAGCAGAGGTTCTGCTCTACTCGGCGTCGCGTGCGCAGCACGTCGCCGAGCGAATACGCCCTGCGTTGGTGCGCGGCCAGATCGTGGTCTGCGACCGCTTCGCCGACTCGACCATGGCGTACCAGGGCTATGGGCTGGGGCTCGACCTCGCCATGCTGCGCGTCGTCACGAAGTTCGCGACGGGCGGCCTCACGCCCGACCTCACCATCTATCTCGATTGCCCGGTCGACGTCGGTCTCGCGCGCAAGCGCGAGGCCGCGCGCCAGGGCGGAGAGTGGAACCGGCTTGACCGAAAGCCGATCGAATACCATGAACGCGTCCGGCAGGGCTATCTCGAGCTGGCGCGCACCGAATCTCACCGCTGGCAAGTAATCGACGCGACTGGACCCGTGGAGAGCGTCCAGGATGCGGTCCATGCCGCGGTCGCCCCTCATCTGGAGACGCTATGGCAACCACCCCTGCTCCCATAACCAAGCTTGTTGTAGCCATTATTCACAGGGACGATGCGCCCGGCTTAGTGCAAGCTCTCAACAAACGCGGCTACTCCGCCACCGTCATCAGCACCACGGGCGGCTTCCTGCGCGAAGGCAACTCCACGGCGCTCATCGGCACCAGTGAGGCCAATCTCGCCGAAGTGCTGCGCATTGTCAAGGACAACGCCCACACCCGCAATCGTTACGTCAACTCGGTGGCGCCCGTCGTTGACCCTGGCGAGCTTTACATGGCCCAGCCGGTCGAGGTCGAGGTCGGTGGTGCGGTCATATTTGTTCTCGAGGTCGAACGCTTCGAGCGCTACTGAAAGCGAACGGGACGCCCCCAAAGGCGTCCCGCGTTTTTCGACCTTGCGCTTCACGTTGTGCTATACTTAACCAAGATCGTCCAGACCAGGCGCGAAGCTGTCATCACCGCCGAGGTCGGGCATGGATGCCTCGATCGATTCTGGGCTTTCGCCCGCTTCCAGTCGGTCGACCATCTCATCGAACTCTGGACCGAGTTCCTCGCCCATTTCACCGCCCATGCGACGCATCCAACGCCCGAGACTCGCTGGGTCGTTCTCGTCTACTCCGCTGAGGTTCGATGGGTCGGCAAGAGCATCCATGCGGCTCTCTTCCGAGCGCAGCTGCGCAACACGCGAAATCAATCGTCTCGTCGCCGTGCTCTCGCAGTACTTACACGGAGGGGCCATCGGGGCGTCGTAGGTGCGCACAAGCACAGTAAATTTGCGGCGGCAATTGCCGCATCGATATTCGTAAAGTGGCATCGCGTCGCGTCTCACATTATGCAGGGGTTAATCTTTCCTTCGTGGCCTATTATAGCATAATTGAGACGCAGATGGCAGGCCGCACCGGTTTTAACTCCCGCTGAATCGTCGCGAAGCCAGGCGGCACGGAGTAATCGAAAATGTCCAATCAGCCCGTCGAACTTGTCAATCGCCACCAGGATCGTGTACAGCCCATTCTTGACGAAGTCGATGGGGTCACCGGCCTGCCGTCCCACGTGCTTCAGCCGCACCCGCTCCTCATCGTTATCTCAGGCCCCTCCGGCGTCGGCAAAGACAGCGTCCTGCAGCGGATGAAGGAGCGCGAGGTCCCCTTCCACTTCGTCGTGACGGCCACGGATCGCCCGCGCCGCCCGAACGAAGTGCATGGCCGCGACTACCTCTTCGTCAGCACCGAGATCTTCGAGACCATGGTTCGCGCCAACGAGATGCTTGAGCATGCCGTCGTTTACGGCCACTACAAAGGCATTCCCAAGCAGCAGGTACGCGACGCTTTTCGCAGCGGCCTCGACGTGGTGTTGCGCATCGACGTCCAGGGCGCCGAGACGATCAAGCGCCTGGTCCCCGAGGCGCTGCTCATCTTCCTCGCGGCATCCAGCCTGACCGAGCTTATGGAGCGACTGATCGCTCGCAAGACCGAGACGTCGGCGGACCTGGCGAAGCGCATGGCTACAGCACAGGCGGAGATGGAGAAGGTCGACCTGTTCGACTACGTAGTGATCAACCGCGACGACCGCCTCGACGAGACTGTCGATCTGATTGCGTCCATCGTCGAGGCCGAGCACGCCCGAGTCCACCCGCGTAATTGCCGCCTCTAGATGGCGGTAGCTTCAGCAGCGCCATGTACGCCGAAATAGCAGTCAACGTGCCGATGGGCAGCTGGACCGGCGGCGAGGGCGCTCCCCCTGCGGCCTATCACTACAGCGTGCCGTCCAGCCTGGCGCCCGCCCTCATCCCCGGCCACCTCGTCCGCGTGCCGTTCGGCGCGCGCCCCGCGCTTGGCATCGTCCTCTCGCTGACCGAAAGCGCGCCTGCTCTCAAGCCGGGTGCGCGCATCCGCCCTATCGACGACCTCGTTGATCCCACGCCCGCGCTGACCGCCGCACAGATTCGCCTTGCGTACGCGCTCGCCGAGGACACCCTGGCGCCCCTCGCCGAAGTCATCTGGGCAATGGTTCCCGCCGAGCTAGACAAAAAGGCCCACCTGATGGTGGAGGCGGCGCCGGATGGGTCGAGTGCAAGGCTCGGCCCGGTGCAGACGGCCCTGCTCGCCACACTGCGCGAGCAAGGCGCGATGCGCCAGGAACGCCTGCTCGACACGGTTGGCAGCCGCCCGACGCAGTCTCTCAATAGTCTCGTCGACGCCGGGATTGTCCGACGCTGGTGGGCGCTGGAAGAGCCGGGCATGCGCCCGCGCACGACCCGCATCATCTGTCTCGCCATTCCGCCGGCCGAGATTCCCGCCGTCTTGCCGACACTCGGCAAGGATAGCCACGAAGCGCGCGCGCTAGCCTGGCTGGCCGCGAGCAACGACCCGCTGCCCACCGTCGGCGCCGTACGCGCCGCGACCGGCGCGCCGCCGGCGGTCCTGCGCGCTCTCGCCGAGCGCGGCCTCATCGGCCTGACAGAGGAGCGGGTACTGGTAGGCCTCCGCATCGCGCGTGCACAGGCGTCGCATTTCCTGGCGGAAAGCGCGCAGGCCGCCCCCGCCCGCGCCCATGCCCTCGCTCTGCTGCTAGCGTCGCCCGCGCCGCAAGAGATAGCGCACCTGACAGCCGAGGGAGCGACGGAAACGGCGCTGGAAAGCCTTAAGGCTGACGGCATTATCGAGCGCGTGATCGAGGAAGCCTGCGCCTTCCTGACCATTCCCCCGGATGAAATCCCGGCCGCCCTCGCGGACTTGCGGCGCAGCGGCGGGCAGTCGCGGCTGCTGCAACAACTGGCGGTCCACGGGCCAGAAATGGACGCGGCGCTTCTGCTGGCCGAGGCCGACGCAAAACCGGCTGATCTTCGCGCCCTGGAGACGCGGGGCCTCGTCCGCATCGAAGAGCGCCCGGCGTGGCGCGATCCGCTCGCCGGCAAGAGCTTCGTCCTCACGGCTCCGCCGACGCTGACTGAGGACCAGGCGCGGGCCTGGGCCTCCATTGAAGCGGCGATGCGCGGGGAAAACACGGCGCGGCCATTTCTGCTCCACGGTGTGACAGGCTCCGGCAAGACTGAGATCTATCTGCAGGCAGTCGCGGAGGCTTTGCGTCGGGGCCAGCAGGCGCTCATCCTTGTGCCGGAAATCTCGCTCACGCCCCAGACCGTGCGGCGCTTCGCCGCGCGCTTCCCCGGTCGTGTCGCGGTATGGCACTCCAACCTGACGCCGGGCCAGCGCTACGACACGTGGCAGCGCGTGCGGGCGGGCGAGGTCGAGGTTGTGATCGGCTCTCGCTCGGCGCTCTTCGCTCCGCTGCCCCGCGTGGGCGTGGTCGTCGTCGACGAGGAGCACGACGCGTCCTACAAGCAAGACAACGTGCCGCGCTACCACGCCCGGGACGCCGCGCTACGCCTCGGCGTTATCGCCGGCGTCGTGGTCATCCTGGGCAGCGCGACGCCAGATGTACAGACATTTGCGCGTGCCGAGCGCGGCGAAATCGGTTTGCTGCGCCTGCCACGGCGCGTCCTGGGCCACCGGCAGGCGGTCGCCGAGCACACGGCGCGCCTCGGTCTGTCCGATACCGGCGCGATGCACCCCCTATCTGGCGACACTCTGTACGCCGACTTGCCGCCGGTCGAGGTGGTGGACTTGCGAACCGAGCTGCGCGCAGGCAATACCGGCATCTTCAGCCGCAGCCTGCGTAGCGCCCTGAAAGAAACGCTCGAGCGGCGGCAGCAGGCCATCCTATTCCTGAACCGACGCGGCGCGGCCAGCTTCGTCATGTGCCGCGACTGCGGCTACGTCGTCGCCTGCGCTCGCTGCTCGTCGCCTCTGACCTTCCATGCGGTCGGCTCCCTGCTGGCCTGCCACCATTGCGGCCACCGCCAGCCGCCCCCGTCCGTCTGCCCCCAGTGCCACTCCGAGCGCATCAAGCACTTTGGCGTCGGAACGCAGCGCATCGAGGAGACCATCCACGCCCAGTTCCCAGAAGCGCGCGTCATCCGCTGGGACCGTGACACGACGCGCGGCCGCACTGCCCACGGTGATTACCTGGACGCTTTCGTGCGCGGTGAGGCCGACGTGCTGGTCGGAACCCAGATGATCGCCAAAGGGCTCGACCTGCCACTCGTGACCCTCGTCGGGGTGGTGAGCGCCGACGTGGGCCTGCATCTGCCGGATTTTCGCGCGGCCGAGCGTACATTCCAGATTCTAACGCAAGTCGCCGGCCGCGCCGCCCGCGGCCCGCTCGGCGGGCGTGTCATCATCCAGACCTATACGCCGGAGCACTACGCCATCCAGGCGGCGGCGCGCCACGACTATGACACGTTCTACGAGACCGAGATGACGTTTCGCCAGGTGGCCGACTACCCACCCTTCACTCGCCTCGCGCGCCTCCTGTACACCGACCCAACGTGGGAGCGGGCGCGGGGCGAGGCCGAGAGCATGGGCGCCCGGCTCACGCAGTACATTCGCCGCCAGGGCATCGCCAATACGTCGCTCATCGGTCCGGCTCCAGCCTACTTTGGACGCGAGCGCGGCGAGTTCCGCTGGCACATTCTCTTGCGCAGCGCGGAGCCGGCCAGCATTCTCCGCGGCTTTTTCGCGGCGGACCGCCTGCCCTACGGCTGGCGCATCGACATGGACCCGGTCACACTCCTATGAACAGCAGATTCACCGGCGATCTCAAGAGCGGCACAGCCAATATTATCTCTGTTGGACGCCTCGCCGCCGAAAAGTTCGGCGCCGACAACGTTGGCGCCCTGGGCGCAGGCCTGGCATACTACACGCTGTTTGCCGTGTTCCCGTTTCTCCTGGCCCTCATCGCTCTGATCGGCTTCGCCCTGGCCGCCGGAGTGCCTTTGGCGGCAGACGCCAAGGCGTACGTGCTCCAGTACGCCTATAGCGTGCTGCCCCAGAATTTGACGGCGTTAACCGACACGGTCGAGTCCGTCATCGCGCAGCGCAGCTCGGTGGGCATCTCCGCCCTCTTTGCCATGCTGTTGACGGGCGTGGCGGTCTTCGGCCATCTGCGACGCAGCCTGGATCAGATATTCGAATGTCCCGCGCCTCGCATGGGACTCAAGGAATTCGCCATTACCTGGGTCATACACGGCGGCATCGTCCTGGCATCGGCATTCGTCATGGTCCTCGCCATGATGCTTGACACCTTCCTCCAGGTGATTGGCAAAGAGCACCCCTGGCTGGCGTCGGTGCAGTGGCTGTGGTCGCCCACGGCCGCCCTGATCCTGTTCGCCTTGATCGTCGTGCTGATGACCGTGCTGTTCTCGTTCGTGCCGCGCGATCGCCCGCCCGTTCTGGATGTGCTGCCGGGCGCCATTTTCGCGACAGTGCTGTGGGAGATTGGCAAGGTTGTCCTCGCCTGGTACCTCGGGATTCAGAGGTATGGGAACATCTACGGCCCCCTGGCCGGCACGATCGCCCTGCTGGTCTGGATCTACTACAACGCTCAGATTGTCTATGTCGGCGCGGTCGTGGCCGCCGTGCTGACCAAGCAGAATCGACTCGCGGAGCTCGAATCCGCGCAGGAGACAAATGAAAAGGCCGGGTGACAACACCCGGCCCGATTCAAGACTACGAGGCCGAAAGACGGCCTGACCTTCAGCCTGGCGTCGCTCAGGACACCGGTTGAGGCGCGAGAGCCACGGTCTCCTCAGCCGGCGGGGTCGTTAGCCGACCGTACGCCAGCGTCCACAGCGTCTCATAGAAGACCACCCACAGCGTGCTAAGAGCAGCGCCCAGGACGAGCGTCAGGATCAGACCGGGTATGGCAGCAACAATCGTTGGCCCCCAGGTCTGTGTGACCGCGTACGCCGCTACCGCCGGCCCAAAAGCCACGATCGCGCCAAACGTCGCCAGCACTATGAACAGGACGATACCCCAGACAATCCCGAGTGCTACCTCGATCACAACCAGGATGAACAGGTTCAGCAGGTTGCCTCGGACAAGGTTCCACGCCGCCCCAAGACTATCGATGACCCCCTGATCCGCCAGGACAGTGTGCCGCGTCGCAAGGTTGTACAACGTTGTAATCAGAAAAGCGACGGCAAGCGCCAGCGGCAGCACGATCAGCAGCACGAGACAGAACACGGGGATCAACCCCGCCGAGAAGCCGCTGCGGCTCGCCGCTGCCCCGGCTGCCCCGAGCCCAAAGGCGACGAACACCCCGGCCAGGATAAGGGCGAGGAAGAACACAGCCAGGCCGATCAGGAAGCCAATCGCGAAAATCCGCCAGCCAAATCGAGACCATCCGAAGTGCCAGCCCTCGCGAATACTCGTTCGCCCCGTCGTCTCGACATTGCCGACCATCCCAATGAGCGCGCCGCGAGACACGTTCTGAATGACCAGACTGACGACGATCCAAATGAGCACGAAGCAGAGGATGCCCGCGCCCAGTGTGAGCCACACGCCCACAGGAACTGAGCTTATCGCCCGCCCAAGCTCGCCAACCTCAGGAACGTTGGGGATAGGGGTCGTGGACGGCGTAGACGATGAGCCGCCACCAGGCAGGCCGCCTGGGAGTCTGAAGTTGAGGCCGCTCCCCGCGCCCCCAAACAATGCCAGCAGAAAACCGTACAGCCACAGCGCCCGGTGGCGCCACGTAATCTCGAAGCTGCGTGTCAGTAACGCGCCGAAGTCCATGCGACCTCCTCGCACGATGAAGTCGGACAGTGTCAGGTCACACTGTTCTCTATCACGTTATACGCAGCATCGGTCGGCAAGTTGTAGGGTCGTGGATCTATCCGCTAGGCGAGTACCGGGACGCCGAGGGTGCTGTAAAGCGCAATAACCTCGTCGGCGATGTGCGACCACGAGTAGCGCTGCGCAGCCTGCGCGGCGCGGCGCCCAAACGCGCGTCGCAGCGGCTCCATTTCGAGCAAGAACTCCAGCCGATCGGCAAGGATGTCAGGGCGCTGGTCCGGCACGAGAAAGCCCGTGACGTTATCCTCAACAATGTAGGAGAGACCGCCGACATCCGAGGCGATGACGGGCGTGCCGCACGCCAGCGCCTCGACGGCAACCATGCCGAAAGACTCGTAGTGTGAGGGCACCACGACCGCCTCCGCCGCCGAGTAATACAGCGGCAGGCTCGACTGCTGCTGCTTGCCCAGGAACGTGACCAGGTCCTCGACGCCCAGTTCACTGCGTAGCGTCTGCAAGCGGTACATTTCCGCTGACATCTTCGCCGGGTCATCGCTGACGTCGCCGCCAATGATCGCAAGCTCCACCTGGCCGCGCAGGTCTTCGCGGTGCTTGAAGGCCAGCGCAACGGCCTCGATGAGCGTGTCGATGCCCTTGAGCGGCTCGATGCGGCCGACGAATAGGATGAGCTTGTGCTCCTCGGGCAGGCCTAGCATCCGCCGCGCCTCCCGCTTCGGAATAGGATGGAACAACGCCGGATCGACCCCAGCGGGGATGACGGCGATGCGGCCAGGGTCCGCGCCATATAGCTTGACCATCTGTTCCTTATCGCGTGGCGTCGCGGCGACGACGCGGTCCGACCATGCCATCACCTGGCCTTCGACATAGTTTCGCATGCCGACCTCGCGCTCCTCGGGCCGCCGCGCGACAAGGTCCTTCATGCGGCCCAGGGTGTGAAACATCTGCACCGTCGGCGCGGGGTACATCGGCTGGAGCGCGTGGGCAACCCAGCCCGACAGCCAGTAGTGGCTATGATAGACGTCGTAGCCGACACCCTCGGAAGCAATGTGGCAGCGAACACCCTCCACGAACTCCGGCAGGTAGTCCCAGATCTGCTCTTTGGGGTACGGCGACTCCGGGCCGCAGCGCACATGGATGACGCGGACCGTTGGTCCCAGGTCGGCATCCGGGATGTGCGGCACCTCTGGATTCTGGGAGCGGGTAAAGGCGTCTACCTGATACCCGCGCCGTCCCAGCTCGCGGCTAAGCTCGCGGACGTAGACGTTCATGCCGCCGGTTTCCTTGCCGCCGAGCGCCGCCAACGGACACGTATGGACGGATAGCATGGCGATTCGCGGCGTAGGCTTGCCGTTCATACCAGTGCTCCTCGAATCCCGTGGTTTCTCAATGGTGGGCGTAATCATCATGCTTTGTTACTCTCTCTTTGCCGAATCTCAAGGCGTAGGACGGAAGTATCCTCGGCGCCGAAACGATACTTGTATTCTTCGTCGCCTTGCAGAAAATCGAACGCTTCCACACCGCTTTCAATCGCCGACTGAATGCACAGTGCCAGCAAAACGATGCCACTGCTTAGACTCGGCCGAAAGCTTGGATTGTACCCCGAATTATAGACCATCAGCCGATCGCCATAACGCAGATTGTACATCGCCGCCGACGGCTCGCCGTCGATATAGAGCATGTTTAGTTCCACGTAACCGGCGCGGCCTATCGCCTCAGTGATGACGCGGAAGAAACGAGTCATGCGCTCATCCATGAAGCGCGCCTTGTCAATATGGCTCAGGCGGTGCAGCACGAAGAACTGCTCCAGAGCCGCGTTCAGTTCCTGCCCACCCGTATAGCGCTCGACGGCCCACTGCGCCTCGGCATCGATTCGCCGAAGCTTGCGCCGAACTTCGTGGCGCTGATGCTTCCCCAGGCTCTCCAGGTATGCGTCCCACGTGGAGGGCAAAGCAATGACCGGGCACACGTCCTCCACGGCCTCGTCCACTTGCCAGCTGCGCTCCCGCGCAAATGCCGCGAACTGCGCGGTGGTCGGCGATTCCGGTGGCACATTGCGCAGCAGGAGACGATCCCATTCGTCCGCCATCTGCGCCAGCGCCTCCCCCAGCGCCGGATAGACAGTGTCTTCCGCCCCGCGCTCCACGATACAGTCTAGATAGTCGGCCACCTCGACGCCACCCGTGAACGCCAGCGTTCGTGGGCTGCCAGGTGAAGTGTCAAGATACAGCGGCGCAATGCCGAGCAAACGGTTTTCGTCATCACGCGCCGTGATGATGCGCAGCACACCCTCACCCAGCGCGTCCCAGGACGCCGACTGCCACTCCCACGTCATGAAGGGAACGTTGGTGGCGCTTCGGGCGAGCAGCCGATTCCAGTCAGGTCGCAGGGTTTCGAACGCCGCCGCATCGGTCAGGACATCCACGCGCATGGATCATATCCTCCACGCCGCCAGTACACGCAATGCCGCCCCACCGTATGGTGGGGCGGTCTTTGTTCGTGCAAGCGCAGTGAGCCACTCCAGACAATGGCCGCACGCCAAGTGCATTTTACAGAGCCGGCCCCGGCGTCGTGGTCAGGGCGGTCTGCCCGCTGCGATCCCCGAAGGCGACCTGGCCGTACAGGTTACCGCTAATTACGATGGCAGCGAACAGCAGGAACGGGATCCCAATGCCACACAGAAGACTGCCGACGATCACAGCAGCGATTTCCAGGCCCAGGCTCACGAGGAAGGCCACAGCGTAGTTGCCCGCATTGTCTCGAATGAAGGCGAAAACCGAGGCTAGGTTGAAGGCCGCCGCGAAGTCGCCACGCTGCAGCCAGCGGATGATTGCCGCCGGCGCGAGGATGGCGGCGAGCAGGCTGAAGATGATATTGAGACAGCCAAAACACGCCACAAGCGCCCCCACTGCCGCGTTCGGGTCACCCTGGTTGCCCCCGCTCAGAAGGCCTGTCGTAGCGCCCTGGCAACACGCGATGATAATGACAGGAATCGCGTAGACGAGCTGAATGACAAATGCGAGCAGTCCGCGGACGTACACCCCACCCCAGTCCGTCCAGTCTGGGACGCGGTTCTCGCCCCGCGCCGCCAGTCCGATCGTGCCGACCTGGTAGCCCAAGACCAACGGAACGGTAATAAGGAAGATACCCAGCAAAGCAAAAACGCCGCCGAGCAGCACCTTGACGATCCAGTGGGCGTCGTCGAAGAGCGCTCGGAAACCTCGACCGATATCCATCTCAGCCTCCTTCTGTGAGTGACAGCCTCAACGCGGCCTCGGCGGAGTATACCACCAAGCCCTTCTCATGCCAAGTTCGATGGTTTTGACGCTAAGAAGTTGGCGCGCTTATAATCTAATATACGAATCTTGAGACGCTTGGTCGCAGCAGAAGGTGGGCAATTGTATGGCAGTCCGTGAGATTGTTCTCGTCTCTCAGGGAAATCCTGTGTTGCGCGAGAAGGCCCGCAAAGTGGGCAAGATCGATGAGTCGGTTCGACGCCTGATCGACGATATGGTGGAGACCATGCGCGAAGCGCCCGGCGTTGGCCTGGCCGCGCCACAGGTCGGCGTAGGGTTGCGTGTGATCGTCGTTGAAGCACCGGACGACGAGGACGACCCGCAGAGCGGCAAGCTCTATGCGGTCATCAACCCGGAAATCGTGAAGGTATCGCCGGACATGGCGGAGGATGAGGAGGGCTGCCTCTCGATCCCGTACATCAACGGCCTGGTCGACCGCCACACCTGGGTGGTTGTCAAGGGACTAGACCCGCAGGGCCACGAGTTTCGCATCAAGGCGCGCGACTACGTCGCCCGCATCTTTCAGCACGAAATTGATCACCTGGACGGCATCCTGTTCACCGACCGGATCACAAGCCCGGACAAGTACTGGGACATCCGGAAGCGCGCGCGCGCCGCAGAGGGTGACGACGCCAAGGCGCGGGGCGAAACCGCGCCGGCCCAGTCGGCTTGAGGCCCAAATGAAGGACGTCACCGTCAAGGTACCGGACGATGTCGCTCAGGCCGTCTCACTAACGCCTGAGGAATTGGCTGCGCAGGTCCGCTTGATGGCGGCCCTGAAGATGTTTGAGCTGGGTAAGCTCTCGTCTGGCCATGCGGCAGAGCTTGCGGGTCTGTCTCGCGTCGAGTTTCTGGAGATGTGCGGGCGCTACAAGGTATCTGTGTTTAACTATGCCCCCGACGAGTTGGCTGACGAACTTAGCTCGGATGTGGCTGCCATCCGACAAGCCAGATCTGCTTCATGACCGTAGTTTCAAACACAGGCCCCGTTATCGCGCTGGCCAAGGTCGATACATTGCCACTGCTCGAGCAACTCTTTGGCGTTGTCCTTGTGCCCCCCACCGTCCATCGCGAACTGCTCGCAAAGCCTGGACCCGAGGCGCGTCGATTGGACCAAGCCTTCGCCACATTCGTCCAAGTGATGGAGTGTCCGACCGCAACCGTGACGGTTGAGGCAGCCATAGCCCACCTTGACCACGGGGAGAAAGAGGCGGTTACGCTCGCGTCACTTCGCGATGCTTTACTCTTGATTGATGATCGGCTGGGCCGTCGTGCTGCACGACACCTTGGTATTCGACTCACTGGGACAGCGGGCGTATTGATTCAAGCAGTCGAACAACGATTGATTCCGGACGCGGTGGCAATTTTGGAGCAAATGCGTGCTGATGGCTATTGGCTCTCAGACGACGTACTAATTGCCGTGCGGCGAGCCACGGAGCAGCGAGAGCCGTAAGCACCTTGAGCTTAGCCCAGGGAGATACTGGATGCCTATTGACGCGAACAGTACAACTTCGACCCGTACCCGCACAATCACCTGGGAAGACCCGATGATCGGCGCGAACGCGGGCCGCGAGATGACCGGCCTTGACTACCTGCAAGCTATCGTTCGCGGCGAGCTCCCGCCACCGCCGATCAGTGCTCTCGTGGGTCAGCACTTTGAATCCATAGAAAAAGGCCGCGTCGTTCTCTCCATCGAGCCGGCCGAGTTCCATTACAACCCGATGGGCAGTGTCCACGGCGGAGTATGGTGCACCATCCTCGACTCCGCCATGGCATGCGCTATTCACTCGATGCTGCCCCAGGGCGTCACGTTCACGACGCTAGAGCTAAAGGTCAACTTCCTGCGGCCCATGACTGTAGATACCGGGCGCGTCACGTGCGAGGGCAAGGTCATCCACATGGGTAGCCGGGTGGCGACGGCCGAGGCGCGGCTGGTCGATGAGCGCGGCAAGCTCTATGGCCACGCAACCACAACCTGCATCGCCCTGCACCGCCACGCCTGAACCGACGACCGGCCCATCAGTTGTGCCGGCGTGCGCTATGCGCAGCGCAACGCCTCTGGCACATCGGCGAGGCTGTTGAGGGTCAGCCATGCGGCGTGGCCCTTGGCCCCAACAGCAGGGCCGACGAGGATGGAACAGGCACCCACCTCTCGGATCCAGTCCACGACCGCTAGTTGGTCGTCGACAAAGACCGCGTCGGACGGGGCGACGCCGCTATCGGCGAGAATACGGCGGTAGTACTCCGGACCGTCCTTGAGGCAGTCCACCAGGTCCGACCCGTACAGGCGGCCAAAACACTCGCGCACCCCCATCCCTGTCAGGTAGCCGTCCAGATCGCAGGACCGCTCGCCCGACGCCGTGTGCAGCGTGTAGCCGTCGTCCTTGAGCGCCTGGAGCGCCTCGACGACGCCGGGCGGCGCGGCCTGCACCCGCGGCGTGATGTAGGCGTTGGCTGCGTCGGCCAGGGCCACCGCCTCGTCGTCAGGGGGCAGCGGCAGGTCCAGTAGCCGGCACATGCCGTGCAGCCACATAATCTGGTGCAGTCGGTGGAAGCCCTCGTAGCTCTCGCCTCCCTGCTGCCACAGCTCGGACGAGTAGTCGGCCCAGGTTCTGCCGGTGTTCCACAGCCCTTCGGTGTAGACTCGATTGGCCTCGGCCCACCCCTCGGCCGAGCCGCCCAGCCGCGGCGGGAAGAAATCGCCCAGCAGCCGCCGCCACTGGGGCGCGCGGAGCCGATTGTCGTTCATAACCCCGCCGTCATCCACAAAGATGGTCAGTCGCCGCATCGCGCCTCCGTTGTGTCGGACTGACTACTCACCGCCCTGTCTTGGCCTTCTGCTTGCCCTTGTCCTTCCCCTTCGCCGCCGCGCCGTTCTTCTGTGACTGAGACGACTGCTGAGCAGCCGCCTTCCGCGCGGCGCGCGCTTTCGCCGCCTCCTCCGCCTGCCGCGCCGCCACTTCCTCTTCCCGCTTCTTCTCCAGATAGTACGTGTAGTTGCCCAGGTACTCGATCAGGCGGCCGCTGCGAAGCTCCACGATCCGCGTGCACACGCGGTCCAGGAAGTAGCGGTCGTGGGAGATAATCAGCGTCGTTCCCTTGTAGTCCTGCAGGGCGTCCTCCAGAACTTCGCAGGCCGGGATGTCCAGGTTGTTCGTCGGCTCGTCCAGCAACAAGAAGTTGGCCGGGCTAAGTATCATCTTTGCGATCTGGAGCCGCGCCTTCTCGCCGCCGCTCAACGTCCGCACCGGCTGCTGCGCCATCTCGAAGTTGAACAGAAAGCGCCCCAGGTAGTTGTACGCTTCTTTCTCGTATAGGGCTTTCATCGAGCGCACTTCTTGCAGCGGTGTCGCGTCGTAGTTGAGCGTCTGGTGCTCCTGAGAGTAGTAGCTGACATCGACGCTTGGCCCCATCTTGATCGTCCCCCACGTCGGCTGCTCGCGTCCCAGGACAAGCCGGAACAAGACCGACTTGCCCGCGCCGTTCGGTCCGACGAGACCGACGCGTTCCCCCTGCCACACGAGAAGGTCCACATCGTTCAGGACGAAATCCTCGCCATCGAAGGTTTTCGCCACGTCTTCAATCTCCAGCACCTTGTCTGAGCCGCGCACCGTCGTCTGGAAGTTCAAGCCCATCGTCTTACGCTCCAGGATTGGCTTGTCGACGCGGTCGTCCACCAACCGCTCCATGCGCCGCTCCACATTCCGCGCCCGCTTGATCATTTTCTCGTTCTGCCCGCCGGAGCTATACGAGATGATGCGCAGCATGGACTGGCGCAGGCGCTCAATTTCGCGGCTCTGCACCTCGTACATCTTCTGCTGCGCCAGCAGCGCCTGGCGCTTGGTGAAAGCGTACTCGGAGTAGTTGCCCGGCCAGATGACGATTCTGCCGTCTTCCAGCTCGGCGATTTCCTCGGCGACCACGTCCAGCAGGTAGCGGTCGTGGGAGATGATGACCACGGTGCCGGGGTAGTCGTTGATGAGCTTCTCCAGGAAGACCTTGCCGTCCATATCCAGGTGGTTGTCAGGCTCATCCAGGAGTAGGATGTCGGGCTGCATGACCAGCAGCCGCGCCAGCCCGACGAGCTTCTTCTGTCCGCCGGATAGCACGCCGCAAGAGAGAGACAGGTCATCTTCGCTGAAGCCCAGGCCGCGGAGGGTCGAGACGACGCGGTTGTGATAATTCAGCCCGCCGTGACGCTCGTAGTCGGCCAGGGCGCGTTCGTGCTCGGTCATCACCTCGCTCAAGCGGTCCATGTCCTCGTAGACCGCGGGGTCGGCCATATCGGCTTCGAGCTGGTGCAAGCGCGCTTCGAGCGCCTGAATCCGGGGCGACGCCAGGAGCGCCTCTTCCAAGACCGTATTGCCTGGGTTGAGGGCCGGCTCTTGCGGCAGGTAGCCGAGAGACGCGCCGGACTCCTGCCAGATGGCGCCGCCGTCGGGCTTCATCTCGCCGGCCAGCATCTTGAACAGCGTAGACTTGCCGGCGCCGTTCGCGCCGACCATACCCACTTTGCTGCCCTTCTGCACCTGCCACGACAGCGTCTCAAAGATGGTATGGCCGCCGTAGTGTTTTTCCAGGTTACTCACGCTTAAGACTGACATGGCTCCGCCTCAAGTTGATAAAGGAACCCCGGACCCCCGCTGTACATTCCGCCGTCGATGTTCACACACAGCCCGTTGGCGTAGATGAGAGGCCACGCGACAAGCTCGGCGGGGCATTGCAGAATATGCGGGATGGGCGTATGGCCGTGAACAAGCCGCCGCGCGCCGAACAGTGACAGGAAATCAGCCGCCCGCTCCGACCCGCCCGGCTGCCGATTGTCGAAGGCATGGCGCGTCGCGAAACCGTCCAGGATTTCGTCCCACTCTCTCATGTTGCCGTCATACAGGACGAGGCGAAACGCTCGATTGATGTCTTCGATGCTCCGCCCGTAGCCCAGGTAGAAAGTCGAGTCGGCGTGGGCAAGCAGCGTATCGCCAACGCGCGCCATGGCCGGCCGACGGCGCAGCCACTCCATGTGCTCTGTCGTGAGCCGCGCCAGGTCCTCGGCCCGCCCCCCATTGCGCTCCCAATGCTGGCGAAATGTCCACCGCCGGGGGCCAATAGGGATGTATCCAAACTGCTGCACAGCCATGATCAGAATGTCGTGGTTGCCCAGTAGCGCCTCAACCTGGCCGCCGACTGCCGCCGCTTCCTGCTGGAGGCGCATGATAAGCTCCACAACACCCGTGCCGTTAGGCCCGCGGTCGAAGAAGTCGCCCATGAACCAGAGGGATGCCCTGCCACCCTGCCAGCACAGATCCTCATCTATCAAACCACATTCCCGCAGCAGCCGCGTCAGCTTACCCAGGTAGCCGTGCACATCGCCCATCAGATAGACCGGGCTCTCCCCCTGCATCCCGCCCTCCGTGCCGCCCCTGAGCCTCCTGGGGCCGCGTGATATGATATACCCGTCTCTCGCGAAACGCATCATCCATCTGGCATATTGTACATCAGCCTTTCGCTCTCTACCCCTACACGCAGTATACTTCTGCCCTGCACTTACCTAAATATGGAGCCATACCCATGTTACCGTCCATCAATATCTCGCCGTCCGAGTTCGCCGCCCGCCGCGCCCGCCTGGCTGAGTATCTCACCGCCGAGGGATTGTCGGGCGTCGTGTTGTTCGACAACTACTACATCCTCTACTACTCTGCGTTCGCGTTCATACCCACCGAACGCCCGATGGCATTCGTGATGACGGCGCAGGGCGACACGGGCATGTTCGTGCCGCGCCTAGAGCTAGAACACGCCAAGTCCAAGACGGGCTTCGACCGTGTCGCCAGTTATGTCGAATATCCGGACAACCCGCCCCCGATGGAACATCTCCGCCGCATGCTGGCCGACATGGGCATCAGTGGGCGGATTGGCGCCGAAAGCGACGGGTACCCGTGGATCTTTGGCTATCGCGGCCCCGCGCTTTCCGAACTCACCGGGGCGACGGTCGTGCCCGTCACCGCGTTTGTCGAGGACTCAATGATGATCAAGAGTCCAGCGGAGGTTGCTCTGATTCGGGAAAGTGTGACATGGGGCCATCTGGCCCACGTCCTCTTGCAGCGCTACACCCGCGTCGGCGCGACAGAGACCGAGGTCAGTCTGCGCGCGAGCACGGATGCGACCCTCGCGATGATGGACGCCATCGGCCCGCTATATGCCGCGCAGAGCACGTACGGCAGCGGGGCGTCGGCCGGCTACCGCGGCCAGATTGGACGCAACGCCGCCATCCCGCATGCCCTCGCCAATAACATCGCCTTCCAGCCTGGGGATGTGCTGGTCACAGGGGCAGGCGCGCCGGTGTGGGGCTACAACTCCGAGCTTGAGCGCACCATGTTCGTCGGCCAGCCTTCGGACGAGCAGCGCCGCATGTTCGACCAGATGAAGACTGTGCAGGAGGCCGCCTTCGACGCCCTGCGGCCGGGCGCGCGCTGCTCCGATGTGGACCGCGCGGTCCGGGCCTACTACGAGCAGCACGATTTGATGCCGTACTGGAAGCACCACTCCGGCCACGCTATTGGGCTGCGCTACCACGAGGCCCCCTTCCTCGACATCGGCGATGACACTGAGCTCAAGCCGGGGATGTTGTTCACCGTCGAGCCGGGCCTCTATGCCGCGGGCCTGGGCGGCTTCCGCCACTCCGACACCGTCCTCATCACGGAAGACGGCATGGAGATGCTGACGTACTACCCGCGTGATATCGAAAGCCTGACGATTCCGGTCTGAGGCGAGCATGGAGACCGAGCGCCTGCCGGTGTTCGTCTACGGGACCCTGCGCCCCGGCGGCTCGGCGTTCCCACGCATAGCCCTGTTCGTGCAGAAGGTCGAGCGCGCCGTCCTGTCCGGCGTCGACCTCTATGACCTGGGCGCCTACCCGATGGCGTTGCCCGGAAACGGTATGGTGGTTGGGGAGCTGTTGACGCTCTATGCGGAGACGTATTCCTACGCGCTCCACCGCCTCGACCGCTACGAAGGGTACGACGCCCGGCACGACGACGGCCTGTATCTTCGGCGGCCCGTGACGGTCACGACAGCCGATGGGCACTTCGTTGCCGCCTGGACGTATATGGGCACGACGGAGGGGGCTGTGGATAGCAGGCTCATTCCGAGCGGAGACTGGTTAGCACGATAGCGCTCGGGCGCGTTTCACGCAAATGGCGCGTTCGGTCAGAGGGTAGGGGGCAGGCCTGAAACCAGCCCCCTACGTCAATTAGTGGCCTGGTCCCGGCGGAGGCTCCACCCAGCCGGTGTCGATGGCGTCCTTCGGCTGAACGATGTGGTAGCGGAAGTCCACGTACGCGCCACCGAACACCCCGAAGTTGCTGCGGCTAAGCTGCTGGGAAGTGACGCCGGCGCACGGCACGAGGGTCGCGCCGACAGCCGAGACCCACTCGGGTGGTGGGGGCGCGTCCGCTGCGACAATGAGGCTCGATCCCGCGGGTAGGTTGATTCCCGTCAGCAGGGCGTCGCCCTGGGCGTCCGTGATCGTCCGCAGCGTTGACCCGTCCGGCAGCCGCGCGGTGATCGTCGTATCCGGCAGGGGCAAATCGCCCGAGCTATAGATGCCATTGCACGAACGGTCGATGTACACGCGGATCCCGACATTGCCGTAGCAAAGGTCGGCGGCAGACGCCGGTACGCAGCGGGTCGGCGTCGCCGTTGGGGTCACTGTCGGGGCCACCGTCGCGGTCGGTGTCACCGTCGGCGTGGCGGTCGGCGATGGTGTGTCGGTCGGCGTCGCGGTTGCGGTGGCCGTCGGTGTAGCCGTCGGCGTCGCGGTCAGTGTTTCAGTGATCGTTGAGGTTGGGGTCTCAGCCGGTGTGTCGGTGCTGGTCGGCCTTGGCGTTGACGTGAGCGTGTCGACGCCCGGAATCGAAACGGTCGACGACGCGCAGGTGCTCTTGTCGCCGCCGCATTCGAGCGTAAACTGGACGGTGTAGCTGCCGGGCGAGAGCGCCGGGAGCGTCACATCCATGTCCCACGGCGTGACAATAGCCGCGCATAGCTCGCTGCACGACCGTTCCGAGGCGCTGATGACTATGACGTTGTCTGATACCGCGTAGCCTGCGTATTGCGGCGTACATGCGTCAGCGGAAGTGCCGAGAACACGCAGCGTGAACGGTGTCCCTGGCCGAACCGTGGCTGAGAGGAGCTGGATGCTTATGTCGGTGTTGCCGAAACAGTCCGGGGGCTCGTCGGCAAATACCAACGCCGTCGAGCGTGATGCCGCCAGACCGAAGCCCACACCGACCAGTAGGCTCAAAACGGCGGATACGAGTATGAATACTTTCATGCGACCGGCATATCCTTGTCTTCCCCCCGGTTCATCGTCCCCCGGCTTGCCCGGGCTGCTCTCCCAGCTGCAAATGGCATACCAGCCCGCAACTGAGTATAATTGTTAACGTAGAGATAGTCGAGCGCGTTAGCGTCTCGTAGCCTTTCTTCACACAGGGAGAACACCCGTGACCGACCTGACTACCCTCCAACTGAACCGTTAGCCTCGCGAGGGATAGTCAAACTGTCCCTCGCCAAGTCCACCCAGCGAGGGAAGCATGCTCCAGATTAGCAATCTATCGAAATCATTTGGCGACGTCACGATTCTGGATGGCGTCTCGTTCGTCTTGAACCCGGGCGACCGCGTCGGCCTGGTCGGCCCCAATGGCGCGGGCAAGACCACTCTGCTGCGCATCATCGCCGGTGCCGATACGCCCGACCGCGGCTCGGTCGCCCGACAGCCCGTGGACCTCTCCATCGGCTACCTTTCCCAGGCGCTTGTCTTCGCGCCCGATGCTCGCGTGGGCGACATCCTCGCCGAGGGTGTCGATGCCTGGCGACAGGCGCGGGACGACGTCGACCGCCTCGCGCTCGCCCTGGAAGACGCCGGGGATGATCTCGCCGCGCGGCTTGACGAGTATGGCGCCGCCCTCACCGCGTTCGAGGCGTTGGGCGGCTACGACATGGAAGCGCACATGGAGACCGTGCTGGACCACCTGGACCTCCACCACCTCGATCCGGCCAGCCCAGTCGCCCTGCTCTCTGGCGGCCAGAAAACGCGGCTTGGGCTGGCCCGTCTGCTCCTGGCTCGCACCGATATCTTGCTGCTGGACGAACCGACCAACCACCTGGACCTCGACGCGCTGGAGTGGCTGGAAGGGTTCGTGACTCAGTACCGTGGCGCGGCCATCATCGTGTCCCACGACCGAGCCTTCCTGGACAATACCGTCGAGCGCATCCTGGAGCTGGACCCGGATACCCACAAGATTCGCGAGTATATCGGCAACTACAGCGCCTATGCGGCGGCGAAGGCGGCCGAGCGCGAGCGCCAGTGGCAGACCTACAAGGAACAGCAGGAGTACGTCGCGAAGATCGAGGGGGACATCCAGCGCACGAAGAACCAGGCGCTGCAAGTGGAGCTGAGTACGACGCCGCGCCAACCCAACGTCCGTCGCTACGCCAAAAAGGTTGCGGCCAAGGCGAAATCCCGGGAGAAGAAGCTGGAACGCTACCTGGCCTCCGACGAGCGCGTCGAGAAGCCTGCGCGCCACTGGACAATGAAGCTGGACTTCCTGCATGTGCCGCCAAGTGGCTCAAATGTCGCCATCTTGGAGGGCGTCGGGCATCGCTTCGAGAACGGCCCCTGGCTGTTCCGCGATGCGAGCTTCATCCTTCGATCCGGCGAGCGCGCCGTCCTGCTGGGAGCCAACGGGGTGGGCAAGTCAACTCTCCTGCGCATCCTGGTGGGCGAGCTAACCCCAACGGAAGGCCGCGCGCGCCTCGGCAGCAACGTCCAGGTCGGCTATTTCGCGCAGGAAGGACAGACCCTTGATCTTGCCTTGACGCCGCTGGAGACCGTGCGCCGCGCGGCTGCGTTGAGCGAGACGGAGGCGCGCAACTTCCTGCATTATTTCCTGTTCTCCGGCGACGAGGTCTTCACCCCAATCGCGGCGCTGAGCTACGGCGAACGGGCGCGCCTGCAATTGGCACAGCTCGTGCTGGGCGGCGCGAACTTCCTCATCCTGGACGAGCCGCTCAATCACCTGGATATCGGAGCGAGGGAAAAGTTCGAGGCGGCGGTGCAGAGCTTCCCGGGCGCGGTTCTGGTCGTAACGCACGACAGGGCGTTCATCGAGCGCTTCGTGGCCGAGGACCCCGAAGCCTATGTCCTGGAGCTGGGCCGCAAGACGCCGGAAGAAGCGCCGACGCTAATGCGTTCGACGCGGTGGGAGGAGTAGGGGCACTGGTAACTGGCCCCGCTCTTTGTGTCGGCGCGACCCTGTGTTATACTTGCAGCCAATATGCGGCGACTCGCCCACGCAGCAAGTGTTGCAGCGGCCGCCAGCAAGAATAAAGACACACCTATGGCTACCCCCCTTCCACGGCCCACGGTCGCCGTTGGCGGCATCGTAGTCGACAACAACCGCATTCTGCTGATTCAGCGCGGCCACGCCCCTAATAAGGGGCTGTGGACCGTGCCCGGCGGTCGCGTCGAGTGGGGCGAAACGGTGCGCGAGGCGGTGGTGCGCGAAGTCCGCGAAGAAACGGGGCTGAGCGTCGAGTTAGGGCCACTGGTTGTCATCGTGGACCGCATGAGCGAGCCTGACGCCGAGAACGCATACCATTTCATCATTCTGGATTTCCTGGCCCGCCTCGTGGGAGGCGCCCTCCAGGCCGGCGACGACGCTGCGGCGGCGCGTTGGGTCACGCCCGGCGAGTGGCAGGCAATGCCAACCACCGAAGGGCTTGGCCCCGTCCTGGACAAAGCGCTGCGGATGGCAGCCATACCAGATATTTGGGAGAAAACAGATTATGTTGGTTAAGAGTAGCTGGTGGCGGCCGCTCCGCGGCGATCCGATGGGGTGGCTGCTCGACTACGATAATCCGGCCGTCCACTACTATGTCCTGACTGATTTGCTCACGCGCCACACAGACGTCCCGGCGGTACGCGATGCGCGGCGCAGTCTGGCCTCGAACCCAATTGCGAAACGAATTCTCGAGCAGCACATCCACGACAGCGGATGGGGGCCTACCCCCGCTGCAAAGAAGGCGACCGTCCAGTCGACGGTAGACCACCTGGTGCTTCTGGCGGAACTCGGCGCGCCGGGCAATGACACGCGCGTCGCCACCGCCGCGGATTGGGCGCTGGAGCAGATGCAGACGGCGGACGGAGACTATGAGGTACCGGGCTTATTCCTCTGGGCGCTGCTGCGTTTCCGCTACTATGAAGACCTGAGGATCCGTCGGGCCGTCAAGCGCGCTGCAAAGTATCTCGTCGCTCGCGGAACGCCAGAGGAGCCAATACAGCGCACCGCGTGGGACTCGCTTCCCTATGTGTGGGCGCTGCTCCAGCTGCCGGACGAGGAACGTAGCAAGGGTGTAGAGATGGCCATCGAGACCGCGCTGGCTGAGATTGAACGCATCGATTGGGAGAACCTGCCGCCGGAGCGTTTCGAATTCGGCTTCCCGCACCTCGGCGAGCCCGACATCCTGTTTGCCCTTCGGGTTCTGGCGGAAGCCCAGCGCGTCACGCGCGAGCGCGTCAAGCCGGGCATCCAGGTGATGCTGACGTACCAGAATGAGCGCGGCCGTTGGCCCCTCGTGCGCAACCACAGCGACCGGCTTCTGGTTGTCGCGGAGGAGGTTGGCCTGGAAAGCAAGTGGAGCACTCTCAACGCACTGCGCGCTCTTCAAGCAACCGAGATACTCTAGATCATCTCTTCACTCATTATCCTGTCTCAAGGAGACCTGACATGATTCAAAGAATGATCCGCGCTTCCCGCCTCGATCGGATGCTGTACCGGGAAGTCGCGGCGGACCCGAAGGAAATGACGCAGGCCGTCATTGTCATTCTGCTCGTCGCGATCGCGAGCGGCATTGGCACGGGGACCGCCGGCATTTTCAGCGGTGGCGCCTCCCGCGGCGCGCTCGGCTTTGTTGGTGGAATTATCGCCGTCTTCATTGCGTGGCTGTTCTGGTCGTACATCACGTACGCCGTTGGCAGATACGCTTTCGAGGTCGACACGACGCCCGGCGCAATGCTGCGCGCCATTGGCTTCGCCCAGTCACCCGCCGTCCTCAACATCCTTGGCGGGATCCCGTGTGTCGGTGGTCTGCTCGGCATCGTCGTGCTTCTCTGGACCTTGGTCGCGTCGTTCATCGCGGTGCGCGAGACATTGCGGCTCGACAACACACGGACTCTGATTGCCGTCGTTGCCGGCTTCATCGTCGCACTAATGATCTTCGCCTTCGTCTACGCGGTATTCGGCGCGGCGGGATCCTTCTTTGGGCTATTCGGCCAATAGCGCCCACGAGCGCAAAGAAACGAAGCCCTCGCTGGCCGGCTTGCCAGGCGAGGGCTTCTATATTCAAGGGATGGGCTATTTACACCGGGCGAACATCCGTCGCCAGTAGCCCTTTCGGCCCGTCACTTAGCACAAACTCGACGGGTTGCCCCTGCTCTAAATTTCGGTAGCCGGAGCCTTGGATGGACGAATAGTGGACGAACACGTCCGGGCCACCATCTTGGGAAATGAAGCCGTAGCCCTTGGCGCTGTTGAACCATTTCACAACGCCGGTTTTGCGTTCCTGCATCACTGCGATCTCCTTCTAGTCGGTGCTACTCGTCTTCCCGTCGAAGACAACAAAAAGACCGACAGCGCGGAGAACACCGCGCGGCCGGCCCGAGCCTTCCCGACGGATGACGCCCTACAGGTTTGTTATACTATCACAGGTACAAAGCCATGTCAAATCAATTTGTAACCTGGCGTACACCTTACTTAAGAGCCGTCCAAGTCAGAACTTGGCCCAGCGGCCCAACAAGCCTAGAATTTGACCGAGCGGCGGGATAACCCCGCCGTGTGTCTTGTGCGGCTTGCGAGGGTTTATGGAAGAAGTGCGGCGCGCAGACTCGTTTGTTCAGAACAACCTGAGGCGCAACTTCACAGTCAACGTCCTGGATGGGACGTTTTTCATGCTTGGCATGAGCTTCAGCTCTGTCGTCACGGTCATGCCGCTGTTCGTCAGCCAGCTCTCGGATTCGCCGTTTCTCATCAGTCTGATCCCGGCGATCCAGAATGTTGGCTGGTTCCTGCCCGCCCTCTTCACGGCGCAATACGTCGAACAGCTGCCGCGCAAGAAGCCGTTCGTCTTGTTGATGACCCTGAACGAACGCATCCCCTTCGTCGGTATGGCGATCACGGCCCTGGCGGTGCCGGTCCTTGGGCCAACCCTTGCGCTCGTGCTCTTCTTCCTGTTCCACATCTGGCGCTCGGTCGGCAGCGGCTTCACCTCCACGCCGTGGCAAGACATGATCGGCAAGATCATCCCGCCGCGCCGCCGCGGAACGTTCTATGGCTTTCAGTTCGGCGCCGGCGGTCTCGCGGGAGCAGGCGGCGCATTCATGGCCGGCCTGATTCTCCAGCGCTACCCGTTCTCACTGAACTTCGCCATCAACTTCGCGCTGACCGCCGTGGCAGCCAGCATCTCCTTCATATTCATCGCGATGACGCGGGAAAAGGCGGAGCCGCCGCCAGACGGACGGCCGCAAGGACGTGAATTCTGGGCATCGCTGCCCGTCATCCTGCGGCAAAACCGGAACTATAGCAACTACCTCGTCTTCCGCGTGCTGCTCGTTTTCGGCTCCATGGCGTCGGCCTTCGTCACCGTCTACGGCGTGAGCAGGCTAGGCATCACCGATGCCCAGGCGGGCGTGCTGACCTTCGCCATGATGGGCGTCGAAACCCTGGCCTACCCCACGTTGGGTCTGCTCGGCGACAAGTTGGGCCATCGCCGTATCATGCAGATAGCGGCGCTTGCGAGCGCGCTTACCGCCCTTTTCGCGCTGCTCGCGCCTTCCGCCAGCTGGTACCTTGCCGTCTACATCATGCTCGGGCTCTCGGTTGCCTCGACGATGGTCTCCAACCTCAGCGCCATATACGACTTCTGCAAGCCAGAAGAGGTACCCACGTATGTCGGGCTAACGTCGACCTTCGTCGCTATCCCGTCGTTCGTCGCACCGCTGCTCGGTGGCGTCGTCGCCTCGGCGGCCAGCTATGAAACGGTCTTCGTCGTCGCTGTTCTCTTCTCCGTCGCCAGCCTTGCCATGCTCGTTTGGGGCGTCCGCGAGCCGCGGCACGAGAGAGCCGAGGAGACCGATGCGTTCGAGCCGGTAGGCGCAGTGCAGGATGAGGTATAGTCTGTTTTGCGCTCTATGCTATAATTGACCTTCATGCCTCCCCAGTCACAGCCCACCAAGCATGATGAGCGCCTGCCGTCGGACATCGACAGTCTGCGGGCGATCCCGCTGCTGGCATCTCTATCGGATGCCGAGATGGCGGCCGAGCGCCACCTCTTTCGCAAACGAGCCGTGGCGAAGGGCGCGTTCATCTTCCTTGAAGGTGATCCACCGGAACGCTTCTACATCCTTCTCAAGGGCCAGGTCAAGCTCATCCGATCCTCTGAAGGCAAAGACCTTATCCTGCGCATCGTCACACCGGGCGAGTGGTTTGGCGGCGTCGCGGCCTTCGGCCGCCGCGTCCACCCGTACACCGCCCAGGCGATGGAGCCGTCCGTCGTCATGACCATCAGCGGCCCCGACTTCGCCGGGTTGCTGGCGCGCTACCCAGAAGTCTCACAGCATATCATCGAAGGCCTGGTGACCCAGCTGACCGATGCGCACGAGATGATGCGTCGTCTGGCGCTCGAGCCGGTCGAGCCGCGCCTTGCCCACACCCTCCTCGATTTGGCCAGCCGCCGCGGCACGCGAGAGAGCCAGCGGCTCACGCTGACCCTCAATCTCACGCGCCAGACCCTCGCCGATATGTCGGGCACGACAGTCGAGACGACGATCCGCGTCCTGAGCAAGTGGCGGCGCGCCGGCCTGGTGCGCGAAGAAAGCGGCACCCTTGTCATCACCGATCTGGCAGCGCTGGAAGCCATCGCGCGGCGAACCTAAACTTCTTTTTTCAACATAGTGAAATTATGACGTACGTCATAGTCAGGCGCCGATAAGGGGTCTACAATGAAGTAGTATTGCGACCCATAAATCCCTGTGATCAGCAGGGCTAAGGAGGAATCTCAATGACCTACATTATCGCCGAACCGTGTGTCGGCGTGAAGGACATGGCGTGCGTGGATGTGTGCCCGGTCGACTGCATCTACGAGGGCGAAGATATGCTGTATATCCACCCCGACGAGTGCATCGACTGCGGGGCGTGCATGCCAGTCTGCCCTGTCGAGGCGATCTTCCCTGAGGCGGAAACTCCGGCCCAGTGGGAGAGCTACATCGCCAAGAACGCCGATTTCTTCAAATAAAGGAATAGGCAAGAAAAGCGTCATCCGCCGGACACCGAGGCGTGTCCGGCGGATTTCTGCGTGGGGCGGCTATTGATAACCTGCGTGAACAATTCATTCCACCCCGTTGTCATATCTCAACCTGATTGCCCGAATTCGCGCGCCAGGCTCTTGGCAAACAGCGATAGTGGGTTATAATAGGAGGGATGCAGTAATTTCCACGGCTCCACCCAACGACGGGTACGAGACATCACACCTGCGAATTTTGGGCATACGGCCCACCATTTCCGAAAGGAGTATCACATGCCAGTGCGCGTAGGAATCAACGGCTTCGGTCGAATCGGACGCCAGGCTTACAAAGCAATGCGCGAGCGCTACGGGGATCAGATTGACGTCGTGGCCGTCAACGACATCGGCGATCGCCCTTCGATGGTTCACCTGCTGAAGTATGACTCGAACTACGGCCGCTTCCAGGGCCACGTCGAGGCGACGGAGAGCGGCTTCGTGGCCGACGGCGACGAAGTGAAGGTGCTGAGCTACCGCGATCCGGCCACCATCCCGTGGGGCGACCTCGGCGTGGAGATGGTGATCGAGTCGACCGGTCTCTTTACCAGCCTCGAGAAGGCCAGCGCCCACCTCACCGGCGGCGCGAAGAAGGTCATCATCAGCGCCCCGGCCAAGGGCGACCTGCTGACCATCGTCCTCGGCGTCAACGAGGAAATGTACGATCCGGCCAAAAACAACGTCGTGTCCAACGCCTCGTGTACGACCAACGGCCTCGCGCCGGTCGCCAAGGTGCTCAATGACGCGTTCGGCATCGAGAAGGGTATTCTCACGACCGTCCACGCCTACACCAACACCCAGCGCCTGCTCGACCTCGAGGCGAAGGGCGACCTGCGCGACGCCCGCGCCGCTGCCCTCAACATCATCCCCTCCTCGACCGGTGCGGCTAAGGCCGTGGGCCTGGTGATCCCGTCTCTCGCCGGCAAGGTCACCGGCATGGCGTTCCGCGTTCCGACCCCGACCGTCTCCGTGGTGGACTTCACCGCCGTTCTGAACAAGAACACGACCGTCGAGGAAATCAACGCCTTGATGAAGGAAGCCGCCAACGGCGACCTCGAGGGCATCATGGGCTACACCGAAGAGCTCCTGGTCTCCATGGACCTGAAGGGCATGACGGAGTCCACGATGTTCAGCGCCCCCGAGACCCTGGTCATCGGCGGCAACCTGGTCAAGGTCGTGACCTGGTACGACAACGAGTGGGGCTATGCCTGCCGCGTTGCCGACCTCGTCGCCTACATGGGCGCCCGCGCTGGTCAGGCCATCGATGTGAAGCCTGTCTCCGTGGCTCGCGCTCTGCAACACGCGTAAACTAACACTCTCGCGGGACCGAAGTCCAACAGGTACACAAGGCACGGGTGAGGAAGAAGGGCAAAAGCCCCATTCCCTGTGTACTTGTGTACCTGTTTTCACGTCCCGTCCTCGCCGTGGAGGCTCAATGAACAAGAAAACCGTCCGAGACATCGATTGGAGCGGGAAAACCGCCGTCGTGCGCGTTGATTTCAATGTCCCCATCAAAAATGGCGTCGTGACCGATGACACGCGCATCCGCGAGTCTCTGCCAACGATTCGCTACCTCATCGACCATGGCGCCAAGCTCGTGCTCCTATCCCACCTGGGCCGGCCCAAGGGCAAGGTCGCGCCGGAGTACAGCCTCAAGCCCGCCGCCGACCACCTGAGCGAGATGATTGGCAAGCCGGTCACGTTCCTGCCTGATCTCGACACCGCTCCGGCCGAGGTCGCCGCGCTCAAGCCTGGCGACGTCGCCGTATTGGAAAACACGCGATTCCACGCGGGCGAAGAGAAGAATGACCCCGAGCTGGGCAAGAAGTTTGCTGCCCTCGGCGATGTGTACGTCAATGACGCCTTCGGCAGCGCCCACCGCGCCCACAGCTCGACGGAGGCCATTGCCCACGATAAACCGGCCGTGGCAGGCTTCCTGATGGAGAAGGAACTGGACTACCTGGGCCGCGCGCTGTCCAACCCGGAGCGCCCGTTCGTCGCCATTCTCGGCGGCGCCAAGATCAGCGACAAGATCGAGGTCGTGCGCAGCCTGCTGTCCAAGACCGACCGCCTGCTCATCGGCGGCGGCATGGCGAACACGTTCCTGGCTGCCAAGGGCCTCGACATGGCCGAGTCCCTCGTGGAGAAAGAAAGCCTCGACATCGCCAAGACCCTGATGGGTGAAGCGGGTGACAAGCTCGTCCTGCCCGTTGACGCCGTCGTCGCCGACAAGTTCGCCGCCGACGCCGCGCACAAGGTCGTCGCCGTCGATGCCGTTCCGGCGGGCTGGCGCATCCTGGACATTGGCCCGAAGACCATCGAACTGTTCAAGGATGACCTGAAGGGCGCAAAGACCGTCGTCTGGAACGGCCCGATGGGTGTGTTCGAGATGCCGGAGTTCGCCAAGGGGACCTTCGCCATCGCCGACGTCCTCGCCGACCTACCGGGCGCGACGACGATCATCGGTGGCGGCGACTCGGCCGCAGCGGTCCACGCCGCCGGCGTCGCCAACAAGATTACCCACATCTCGACCGGCGGTGGCGCGTCGCTGGAGTTCCTCGAGGGCAAGACGCTACCCGGCGTCGCCGCCCTCAACGACAAGTAGCCTGTTCCGTTGGCTGCGGTACGAGACGAAAAGCCCCGCGGCCATGCAAAAAGTGGCCGCGGGGCTTCCTATACCGGCAGACAACCGCCCGGAACGCGGCGAGAGCCAAAAAGGACGGCGCCCGAAGTGCCAGGCATCGGAGGGGGTGCGGCCTGAGCGCTTCGGGCGCCGTCGTCAGGGGGATAGGACTGTTGTGTCTATACTATACCCCATATAGGGGCAATTAATCCTGACGCCACTCGTTCCTTTACCTGACGTTTATATGACGTGACGGGCGGGCATCTCATAAGGAAATGTGGCAAAAGCGAGCAACAGCTTGCGCTTGCAGCCAATTTGGAGTATTATCGAGGTGGCGTATTATTGTTAGGATGGTGATGGCAGACGAGGAGGGCTACGTGGGCGACCAGGCAACGCTGGTCCAGCGTCAGACGGGCCGAGGCACAGTCAAGCAGTGGTCGCTCAATCGCACCATCCTGCGCATCGGGCGCGGCGCCGACAACGACGTGATTCTCGCCGAGCGCGAGGTTTCTCGTCATCACGCCGAGATCCGCAAAGAGGGCGAAAGCTTCGTCGTGACCGACCTCGGCAGCACCAACGGCACCTTTGTCAACGGCCAGCGCATCACTCGGCCTATGCGCCTCCGCGACGGCGACCTCATCACCATCGCCGGCCAGTACGAGATGGTCTTCGTCGACGCCGACGCGACGACGCCCGTCGGCGGACAGGTGCGCGCCACGCTGCGCATCGACCCCGTTTCCCGCGCCGTCATCATTCGCGGTCGCGAGCTTGACCCGCCCCTCTCCCCCGGCCAGTTCGCCTTCATGGAGCTGCTCATAAGTCAGCCCGGACGCGTGTTCACCCGCCAGGAGGTCATCGAGGCCGTCTGGCCGGACGTATCCGCGGAGGGCGTGACCGACCAGGCTATCGACGCGCTGGTGCGTCGTCTGCGTGAGCGCCTGGAAGAGCTGGACGCGCACCAGTACGTTGTGACCGTGCGCGGCCATGGCTTCCGCATGGAGCAGCCATAGCCGTGGCGAACGGCATCACGCTCAGCCGGCTGATTCTTCTGGCGTTGGCGGCTATTCTCCTCTATCAGCCATCGGCCACCGCGCGCATCATCGCCGCGGCCCTCATCGTCCTCACGATTATCCTCGACGGGATAGACGGCTGGGTCGCCCGAGCCTGGGAAGAGGTGAGTGATCTGGGCAGCGTCCTCGACATCGCCGTGGACCGCGTCGTGGAGCAGGTCCTCTGGATCGTCTACGCGAGCCTGCTGCTCACGCCGATCTGGGCGCCCATCATCGTCGTCGCGCGTGGCGTCATGACCGACGCCATTCGCAGTTACGTGCTGGCAGAGGCAACATTATACTGCGTTTCGTCACCTGGAGTACCGGGACTTTCCTCCTCATCAGCGCCGTGGTCTAGTTCTCCATTCTGAGGGCTGAAGTAGTACAGGATGTGGATAGTTTCAGGCTGAACCACCACTTTTGCGACGATCGTGCGAAGCACTTCCCGCTTAATGGCAAAATCGGCGTGATCCATCTTCATCCGCAGCTTTGCCATGACCATTCCGGCCGTGACCAGGATACTCTGGCCATTCTCGATGTGCATGCGCATGAGGTGGAGTTGTTCACGCCGGTAGTGTAGCTCTTCGACCTGCTCGGCGAGACTTGCCAGGTCCTCCTGGAGTTCCTCGATAGATATTATCCCACTCACATACAGTTCTCGTAGTTTCTTTCGAGCCGCCTGCTTCTGAGCGATGGCGCGTTCAAGCTCGCCTAGCTCACTTTCAGTCGGCTTCAGCTGCTCGGAATACTCCTGGATCTTCATTTCAATCAAGGTCTGCATCTTCCGCGGATTCGAAAGCCAGTACTCTACATCCTTCCAAACAACCTCCTCAATACGCTCGGCCCTCACCGAACGCATATCGCAGCGCTCTGTAGCTCCGATCCTGGGCGAGACTGAGTTACCGCATCGGTAGTAATGGCGGCCTCGTGTAACTCCACCCGATCCACCAAAAGGCGCGCCGCATTTGCCGCAGACAAGAACGCCTGTGAGAAGATATTGGCGATTCGACTTACCCTTCGGCTTCTTCCTATTCTCGTAAGACTGCTGGAGAGCCTGTTCCCACCGTTCCGGCGTGACGATTGCTGGCGTAGGGATGATGATGTGCTCGCTCTCATCCCTGTCCTCGTATCTGTATTTTCCATCATCGCCACGTACAGCCTTCTTGCGCCTGAAGTGGTACTCGCCTTTGTAAACCGGGTTGGCGATCATCTTGCGGCAACTTCCGCGGCTCCAGAGACCCGTGCCTGGCGCTGCTTCACCTCTTGCTTTGTCAGGCGCGGGTATGCCGAGCTGATTGAAATACTTGGCAATCCCCGTGAGACTCATGCCCTCATCGAGCAGCAGATGGTATATCCGTCTGACAATCTCGGCTTCTGGCTCATTGATCGCCAGTACTTTCCGCTTTCCATCCTGGACTGACTGATACCCGTAAGGAGTACGCCCAACGCTCCAGTGCCCCTCGGAAGCCACCCGAATCTTGCCCGTCGTTGTACGCTCGACAATTAAGTCGCGCTCGTACTGGGAAAAGCCTGCGAAAATGGTCCCCTGTATTCGCCCAGCGGGCGTAGACAGGTCAATATTCTCCCGCATGAAGCGAAGGCGAATACTTCGATCCTTCAAGAACTTCTCAGCCGCGAGATAAACATAGGTATCACGCGCCCAACGTGTCATGTTATAGCAATAGACCACCTGGAAGCGGTGCGCTGCAGCATCCCGCAGAAGACGACCTCCCTCTGGCCTTTGCTCCATGGGAATAGTACCTGATACGCCGTCGTCGATGTACCAGTCGAAAACGGCGATGTTACGCTCTTCTACGAATTTCTGGGCATAGTTGATCTGATCCTGGATTGTGCCGAGCTCTTCCTGATCATCAGTCGAGACGCGAGCATAGACGGCTGCGAGTTCCAGTTGCATTTGTCCCTCCAATCGTTCTGCCCAGCATGACATTGAGAACATATGTTCCAAATGTCCAGAGTCGAATTATAGCCAGTTGTGCTGACAATGCAAATTGCCATCTTGACATATGAAATTCGCTCACAAATAATCGCTGAGTAGCTCCCAAGTAATCGCCCTGACACTCTCGTTTTGTAGAATGGCCTTAGTTCGCACTTAAGTCACTTCCTGGCCTCACCTTCAGGAAGTTCACTGCGGGAACTGGAGAGTGTAGATGACAAGGCGTAAATCAACCTCCAGGGCGCTGGTTGTTGAGCGAATATACCGCCCGCGCCCAGAGAAACTATTGCAAGCCCTGAGGGTCTTGCTGTCCGACGCGGAGATCGAGGTGCTGATCGCGGATGCCCAAAGCCAGCACAAGAGTAACTCTGGCCCAGACGCTGAGCAGGAACCGCATACCCGTGACAAGGGTTCTCGAGTCGAACAACGGCAGCGAGCCCCACCATATGTCGAAATCAGGCGAACAACGGGGCTGACCAGGACGGGCAGCCCCGTCGCCATGTACCTTCGGGCCATGATCCACGTGGCCCTCGCTACCTACCGTGTCAATTACATGATCAACCCTCCATAGGTGTGTTACATTGCATTCCCGGATCAGATGTCGTAAACGTGCCGCATTACGCTGCTGAGAGGTACGGGACCTCCTGGGGGAAGATGACGTCGAGGGCGGTGATGAGGTCGGCCCAGGCCGTGGCAACAATCGGGTCGGCGATGTTGAAGCCGAAGCGTCCGACGGCCTCGCGCAGGTCCTGACCTCGCTGCACCACCTCGCCGATCGGCGGGCCATCCGTGACCTGCACAAAGTTGTGCACCCGCAGTTGTAGGTCAATCAGGTCCGGGTGGCTGCCATTCACACGCATCAGCAGCAGGGAGACTTCTTCCAGGAGACCCAACGCCTCTGCCAGACGCGTTTCCGCTGTGAGTTCTTGAGCAAGCATACCTTTGCCTCCATGTGTTCCTCGGTGCGAAAGCCGGGGTAGCCAGGACTGGCTTTCCCACTGAGATCTTCTCGGACCTTGAGGGTGGACTTGGGAAGGGCGAGGCTATACCCTCGGATAGCTCGACCTGAGCCCAGCAGGAATGAGAGCAGGAACGGGTTGAGAGTTCTTTTCCTACGAGTAGCTGTTGGGCGCTCTTCGCACGGCAGGGTTCAACGGCCCTCCCGCGTAGGCGGGGATGTCCAGATGGGGACTTGCACCGTGGTCGCCCAGGTTCCTCAACCTGGGACACCCGCATCCCGTCCGCGGCTTGGGCTGCAAACCCACCGCGCGGCTTTTGTTCGTTCCGATCTTGCACAACCTCCTGTTTGATACTTATTCATGCTGAGTATTCTATCATAATATTTGATAAATGTGAAGGGGTGGTAAGGGCTATTTTGTTGCTGGCGTCAAAATTCGCGCTTGGTACGCAGCAGAAACATGGTAAAATGAGAGGCAGGAGGAACACCTATGCCCCCCGCCGATACCCACCATTACGTGAAAGTTAGCGGCTCGCTGCGCGACGATGTTTACGCCAAGTTACTTTCGATCATGGAGGCGACCGGCCTGACACTCAGCGGCGCCCTCGCCTTGGTCATCATGCGCGTCAATATCGAGCAGCTCTCCCACGAACCGCTCGATGCCCGTGTCTGGACCCTCGCCGACCCCAACGAGGACAAGGACCGCAGACGCGACTGACCGACCGTATGAATTTTGTGTGAAGCCTATTGACGCTCGAACGTTAGTTCTATATAATGGACGTATCTCGGAGGGGGCCAGCCGGGAGCGTCCGTTTGCCACGTCGCTCATCACATCGAGAGCGCCTCGATCACACCATCTCTGTCGTGCAGCAGCGCCACGGTCCTCAGGCCCTTCGCCGAGGCGCCGCCCGTGCCGCTGTTCCCCATATCTCCACCGGCTTCGCCGCCCTGGATGACGCCCTCGGTATCGGCGGCATCCCTCGCGGCCGTGTCACCGTTCTCGCCGGCGCCCCCACCTCGGGGAAACGTACCCTCGCCGCCCTGATCCTTGCCCAGGCCCAGGAGCGCGGCCGTCGTCCCGTCGCCCTCATCGACCTGGAGGGCGCGTGTGACGCCGACTACCTGGAACGCTGCGGCGTCCGCCTGGACGGGCTGCTCGTCGGCCGTCCCCTGGATGCCCGCCAGGCCCTCGACCTCGCCGTCTCTACCGCCGAGCGCGCCGAGCTGGCCGCCGTCGTGTTCGACCACTGGTCGGCCCTGCCGTCGGACGCTGCCCTGCGCCGCTATGCAGCCGCCGCCCTGGATCGCCTCGCCACGTTGCTGGCTCGTTCCAACGTGGCGGTTGTCGTGCTGGAGGACACGCGGGCCGGCTGGCTAGAGCGGCTGTCGGCGTGGGCAGATCCGGCGCAGAGCGCGCTGGCGCACCACGCTGCTCTGCGCCTGGCGCTGCGCCGCGAGGAGTGGCTCACCCTCGGCCCCGACGTGCGCGGCTACCGCGTCGGCGTCGCCGTGGAGAAAAACAAGCTCGGTGCGGAGGGCGGCTCGGCGACGGTCGAGATCCGCTTCAACGGCACCGTGCGCGGCGCCGGTCTCTAGCCCTTCCATACTGGCTATCCTGACTATGGCTATCCTGACCTGTCTCATACCGTCCTTTCCTATTGCTCTGTGGCAGCGGGACGACCCATCGCTGCCCGACCGCCCCGCGGCTGTCATCGGCGTCGCCGACCGTGTGGTGGATGCCACGCCGGCCGCGCTGCGTGTGGGGGTAGCCGTTGGGCAGACGGCGCGCCAGGCGCGGCTCGCCTGCCCCGACCTTGACTGCCGTCCGGCGGACCCTCGCGCTTACACCGCTGAGACCGAGGCATTTCTGGCCGTTCTGGACGACTTCTCGGCGCGCATCGAGCCGTGGGGGCCAGGCCGCGCCTACCTGGATGTGCCCGACCTGGCGCTGCGAGAAGCGGCAGCGTTCTGCCGCGACATGGGGCGGCAGGTGCGGGAGAAGCTGGGCGCGGCGCTCCAGCCGGCGATTGGCTGCGACAGTGGCAAGTTCACAGCCCACGCCGCTGCTTCATATACCCGGCCCGGCGCGCTGCGCGTCGTGTCCCACGCCGAGGCGCGCCCCTTCCTGGGGCCGCTGCCCGTGCGCCTCCTGCCCCTGGACGAGGCGAGCCAGCTGCGCCTCGGCTACCTGGGCATCCGCACCCTCGGACAATACGCCGGCCTGCCGCAACGGGCCATCCTCCAGCAGTTCGGAAACCCGGGGCGCACGGCTCACGCCTGGGCGCGAGGCCAGGACGACCGCCCGGTTGTTCCCCGACAGCATCGCCCGATGACCACCCTGACGCGCGACTTCGACGCGCCTATTGACAGTGCGCCCCGCTTGCTCGACGAGGCCCAGCGGTTGCTGACGGCGCCGCTGTCGCAGTTGCACGCCCGCTTCCAGGGCGCGCAGACGCTCCAGGCGACATGGGAGATGACTGGGGGCAGGCGCGAGACGCACGCCTGGACGCTCCCCTCGCCAACCGCCGAACTTCGGACCCTGACAACGCGCCTGGCTGCCCGGTGGGAAGGGCGAGCATGGGACGGCGCCGTAGTCGGGCTCACGCTCACGCTAGGCGAGATCGGAGACGTGTGGGGCGAGCAGTTGAGCTGGCTGACCGAGACGAGCGCGTCGTCCGGGGTTGCCGAGGTGGCGTGCCGGCTGCGCGTCCGTTATGGCGCTGGACAATTGGCGCAGGCAGTGGTTCGCAATGCCCTGGACCTCCGCGTCGAGCGGCGGGCCGTCTGGCGGGAGGCGTCGTGACCGCGCGGCTGTGGATCGAGGGCGAGGCTATCGCCGTGCGCTGCAGCGACGCGGGCCGCCCGCTGGGCTTCACCTGGCGCGAGCAGACCTACCGCGTCCGCCAGGTGTGCAACCGCTGGCGCGTCAGCGAGGAGTGGTGGCGCTCGGAGCCGGCGGCGTGGCGGGAGTACATCAAGCTGGTGACGGAGGAGGGCTTGCTGTGCCTCATCGCCTGGGATATCGCCGACGACCGCTGGTTCCTGATTCGGGTTTTCGACTGAGTGTACGTCGAGCTGCACGCCCACAGCTATTTCTCGCTGCTGGATGGGGCGTCGTCGCCGGAGGCGCTCGCGGCAGAGGCGGCGCGGCTGGGCATGTCGGCCCTGGCGCTGACCGACCACGACGGGCTGTCCGGCGCGGTGCGCTTCTGGCACGCGGCGCGGGAGCGCGGCATCCAGCCTATCATCGGGGCGGAGGTGACGCTGGCCGACGGGGCGCACCTCACTCTTCTGGCCGAGACCGACGCGGGATACGCGAATCTCTCGCGCCTCCTCTCCCTGGCGCATTTACAAACCGGCGTTCCCGTAGGGGCAGGTCTTGTACCTGCCCACGCCGCCCACCCCGCGGCATCCACCGGGAATGGGGCGTCCACATCTACCAGGGCGTCCACACCCACCAGGGCACCCACAAGGGATGCCCCTACAGAAGGGTGGCCTGGCAAGACGGCGCCCCGGGTGACGTGGGAGATGTTGCATGCCCACCGACAGGGCATCATTGCCCTCTCCGGCTGCAGGCGTGGACCGGTTGCCGCGCCGCTCCTGGCGGGGCAAGTGGAGGCGGCGCTTGACGCCGCGAGGCGCCTGCGTGAGATCTTCGGCCCGCAGCACCTCTTCGTCGAGCTGCAGCGCCACATCCTGCCGGATGACACGACCCTCATCCGCGGCCTGGTGGATGTCGCCCGCCGCCTCGACCTGCCCCTCGTGGCGACCAACAACGTCCACTACGCGACCCGCGACTCTCACCGCCTCCAGGACGTGCTCGTCTGCATCCGCCACCTGGTCTCCCTGGACGACGCCCAGCGCCAGAGCCTGCTCCGCCCCAACACAGAGTTCAGTCTCAAGGGGCATCAGGCGATGGCGCGCCTGTTCGCCGCCCAGCCCGACGCCCTCGCCAACACGCTTCGCATCGCCGAACGCTGCCACGTCGCCCTCGATTTCACCGGCCAGCGCCTGCCCGCTTTCCCCGTCCCACCCGGCCACCCCCCCTTCAGCCTCCTGTATGACCTGTGCCAGACCGGCCTCCACCGCAAGATCGTGCCGGTCACGCCGGCCGCCAGCCGCCAGCTCGCCCACGAGCTCGACATCATCCAGCGCACCGGCCTGGCAGGCTACTTCCTCATCGTCTGGGACATCTGCCGCTTCGCCCAGGAGCGCGGCATCCGCTACCAGGGGCGCGGCTCGGCCGCCAACTCCCTTGTCGCCTATCTGCTGGACATCACGCCGGTCGACCCGCTGCAATTCAACCTCCTCTTCGAGCGCTTCCTCAGCGAGGACAGCCGCACCATGCCCGACATCGACATTGACTTCGCCGCCGACCGCCGCGAGGAGGTCATCCAGTACGTCTACGGCCGCTACGGCGTGGAGCATACCGGTATGGTGTGCAACATCAACACGTTTCGACGGCGCTCGGCCATCCGCGACGTCGGGCGGACGCTGGGCATCGCGCCGCCGATGCTCGACCGTCTCATCCGCGAGCATCCCCAATTGCCCGAGGTGAGCGACACGCCCGACCCCGCCGACCCGCAGACGCTCCTCTGGCAACTGTGTCACGAGCTGGAGGGGACGCCGCGCCACCTCAGCATCCACGTCGGCGGGATGCTCATCACAGCGGCGCCCCTGGTGGAGGTCGTGCCGGTCGAGCGGGCGACGATGCCAGGGCGCGTCGTGGCGCAGTGGGACAAGGACAGCGTCGAGGATGCGGGGCTTATCAAGCTCGACCTGCTGGGACTGCGCACCCTCGGGTTGGTGGACGAGGCCGTGCGGCTCATCGGCGCGGATATCGCTCTCGACAAGCTGCCCCTGGACGACCCGGCGGTATACGAGATGCTGTGTCGCGGCGATACCCTCGGCGCGTTCCAGGTCGAGTCCCGCGCCCAGGCGCAGATGCTGCCGCGCCTGCGTCCAACGCGCTTCGAGGACATCGTCGTCGCCGTCGCCATCATCCGCCCCGGCCCTATCCAGGGCCACATGGTGCACCCCTACCTGCTGCGGCGCCAGGGTCTGGAGCCCGTGACCTACACTCCCCCCGCGTTGGAGCCGATCCTCGCCGAGACGCTGGGGGTCATCCTGTTTCAGGAGCAGGTGCTGCGGGTAGCGATGGCGGTCGCGGGATTCTCCGGCGGCGAGGCGGACGCGCTGCGGCGGGCGATGTCGCGCCAGCGCTCCCATGCAGAGATGGCACGGCTGCGGGAACGCTTTGTGCAGGGCGCCTTGGCGAATGGCCTGGATGAGGCGCTGGCCGAGGAGATCTTCGGGCAGCTCGCGGCATTCGCGGCGTACGGCTTCTGCAAGAGCCACGCGGCGGCGTTCGCTTTGCTGGCGTACCAGACGCTGTGGCTCAAGGTCTACCACCCGGCGCCGTTCTACTGCGCCCTGCTGAACCAGCAGCCGATGGGGTTCTACGCGCCGGAGGTGGTCATCGGCGACGCGAGACGCCACGGCGTGCCGACGCGGCTGCCGGACATCAATTGCAGCGCGGAGGCGTGTCTACTGGAAGATGGCGCGATCCGGCTGGGCCTGCGCTATGTGAGCGGCCTAGGGCCAGCGGCCATCGAACGGCTACTGACGGCGCGGGCAGACGGGCTGTTCACGAACCTGGTGGATCTGTGCCGGCGGACACGGCTGCCGCGCGGGATCGTGGAGAATCTCATCCGCGGTGGAGCGCTGGACGAGCTGGGGGCAGGCGAGGCCGACCGTCGGCGTCGGCTGTGGGAGCTAGGGGCGCTGGACTACCGCGAGGAAGCGCTGGCGCTGGACACGGCGGTCGAGGCGGCGGCGCTGCCCGAGCTGGCGGAAGCGGAGGCGATGGCCTGGGAGTACGAATTGCTGGGGATGGCGCCCGACGACCACATCCTGCGCCTCTACCGCCCGACGCTCCAGGCAGCAGGCTTCATGTCGAGCAGCGAGTTGGGACGGCGTCGGGATGGTGAGACAGTGCGCGTGGCGGGGCTAACGGTCGTGCGCCAGCGTCCCCCGACGGCGAAGGGCCACGCGTTCTTTACGCTGGAGGACGAGGGCGGGCTGATCAACCTGATTGTGCGGCCCGACCTGTTCGATCAGCGGCGGGACGTGCTGAGCCACGCGCCGCTGCTGGCCGCGCGAGGCCGCCTCCAGCAGGAGGGTGGGGTGACCAGCATTGTTGTCCAGGACGTGTGGCCGCTGGAGTGATGCCACAATGGCAGGCGCATAGACAATAAAAAAGACGTAGGCTCATTCAGGGAAGGACTTTGGCATTCGCCTCACATCTGTCGTAGGGGTATACTCCAGGCCAGTGAAAGCCGTTTGCCTATCGAGGGTTCCATGACTATCGCACCTGAGGATGCGCCTCTCACGCAGCGGCTCGGCTGGTGGTCGCACGCCCTGCTCTCCCTGGCGCGCCAGGGCCTCCACTTCTCCGACAACCCTTACGACCGCGACCGCTACAACCACCTGCTGACCATCGCCGCCGAGATGCGCTCTACCGTAGAGGGCGGCGTCCTTGAGGAGGTCGAAGCCGCGCTGTGGGAGAGCATGACGGGTACTGTGCCCGTCCCGGTGGTGGATGGGGCGGTGTTCGACGACGCAGGGCGCATCCTGCTCGTGCAGCGACACGACGACGGCTTGTGGGCGATGCCGGGCGGCGCGCTCGAGGTTGGCGAGACGCCCGCCGAGGGTGCCTGCCGTGAGACGTTGGAGGAGACCGGGATTGTGGTACGCGCTCGCGCCCTGGTCGGCGTCTACGACTCGCGCTTCTGCGGCACGCGCTCGACGTGGCAGCTCTACCACTTCGTCTTGCTCTGCGCGCCGGTGTCAGGCGAGCCGCGCCCCTCCTACGAGACGCTGGATGCGCGCTGGTTCGACCCCGACGCTCTCCCGCCTCTCTCGCCAGGGCATCCCCGCTGCGTCGCCGATGCCGTTGCGTTCTACCGCACGCCCTGCCCCACCGCCGCCTTCGACCCCGTGCCCTGAGTTCACTCCTTCTAAGAAGCAGATGCGCCGGTTAGTCGTTTTCGATCACATTTCGTTGGACGGGTGCTTCGCGAATAGCAACACAGACACGAGCTGGGCAATAGACGACGTCGGATTTGTGCCCGTCGTTGTCAGCATTGAGAAGAAGACGGAGACCGCGCTGAAGGAGTGGCAGGCAGCTGTACAACGCTCATCGGAGCATGACTTGGATATCTGAAGCCGTTGTTGCCAACTCGCCCCGAGATTACGATTACGTCATCGCCGCCAATATCGGGGACAATTTAGCGTGTGCGTGAAGTGGCAAACCTTATGAGCCCGAAGTAGACGAACGGCCGTCGGTACGCTACACGTGTAGTCTGGTCGTGCCATGCGACGAATGCATAGATGCAGCCACCGAGCGGCAAGGGAGGGTTCATGTTGCGGGGACTGACGACCATCAGTTATCGGGCCGAGGATATCGAGGCCGCCAAGCGCTGGTATGCAAAGATGTTGGGGATCGAACCCTACTTCTTGAACTCGAACGAATGGTGATGAGAAATCTACAAGGTCTATGAATCGGATCGCGTCAAGTGCGTTCTGTAAAAGGGTCAGGAGTATCCTGAGGTCAATTGTTAACGTAGCGGGCCAGAGGGCTGGGGACATGTGGACAGCTCTCCGACCTGCCCACATGCCCCCAGCCCCGACGACGACGACGACGACGTCAGGCTGAGCTGAACGTGAGATAGGCTTTGCCGACTTCCCATTCGTCGCTGATCTCCATCAACACGGCGCTGACCAGGCGCAAACACGCCGCCTCGTTGGGGAAGATGCCCACCACCCGCGTGCGGCGGCGGATCTCCTGGTTGACCCGCTCCAGCATGTTGCTCGTGCGTAGCAACCGCTGGTGGACACTCGGGAAGGCGAACACGGTCAAGCCGTCGGGTATGGCGTCTTCGAGCCACTGGGCCAGCTTTGGCATGCTCTTGGCGTACTTCTGGACAGTCTTGCTCAAGAGCGTGTCCGCCTCGGCCCGGTTCGGGGCGTTGAAGATGGCGCGGATGTCGGCGGCAACCTCGGCTTTCAGCTCCTGACGGGTGACATAGGCCTGAGCATTCTGTTGCAGATGGAACTGGCAGCGTTGCCACGGCACCCCACCAAAGACCGCGCGGCGAGCCGCACCCAGCCCCTCGTGGGCATCGCTGACAATCAACTGGACACCCGATAAGCCGCGACTGACCAGGCTCTGTAGGAAGGTACGCCAGTGGACTTCATGCTCGCTCACCGAGACCGACACCCCCAGGATGCGCCGCTTGCCATTGTCCCCGATACCGATGGCGACGAGCACGGCGGCATCGCGGGTATGACCGTCTTGACGCACCGTCTCGTAGCGGGCATCCAGGATGAGATAAGGACATGTGCTCAAGGGACGACTGCGCCACGCGGCCAACGTCTCATCCAACTGAGCCGTGGCGCGGCTCACCTGGCCGCTGGACACCTCCGCCCCACACATGGCCTCCACAATCCGCGCCACCTTGCGTGTCGAGACGCCGTTGACATACATCTCGGCCAAGGCCAGCGTCAGCGCTCGCTCGCTGCGCAGCCCTTTGGTCAGCCCCTCGGGGTAGAAGTCTCCCCGCCGCACTTGCGGAATGTCCAGCGTGATCTCGCCCAACCGCGTTTTCACCGTCTTGGGCTTGAAGCCATTGGCCTGGTCGCGCCGCTGGTCCGAGCGTTGGTAAGGTTCGACGCCAAGGTACTGCTGTCGTTCGACCTGCATGACGGCATTGAGCACCACCCGCATCAGTTCGGGCAGCGCATCCAACCCGCCTTCGCGGATGGCTTCCACCCATTCCTGGGGCAGTGTATAATTCGGTTGGTAGGTCATGGTGTGTCTCCTTTCGGCCTAGAGAACCTGAGGATACACCCTGACCTACCGCCTTTTCAACTCGGCGGTCCGCTCAATTCTACAGAAAGCATTTTACACTAACATGAATCGCACAAGCTACGCGGTCGTAGTAGGAGTGGCACATATATGAACCTGCCAGACTACTGGCTGACACACCCAGACGCGAGCTTCCATGAAGCAACTCGCATGGCGTTTGATGAGTTGCTCAATACGGCTCTTAGTCTCGGTGGATGTCCAACGATTCAGTACACGTTGCCCCAGCCCAGGTGGCAGTTCTTATGCCATGTCGCCGAGCATCTTGACATTGCCTTGCATGGTTCCGGTGATCCCGACATTGCCTCGTTCGAGCCACGCCAGTCCAATGATCTCAACGAATTCGGCAATCAAAAAGCTGTCTATGCGGCTTCGGATGGTCTGTGGGCCATGTTCTTTGCCATTGTCGATCGTGACCGCGTAAAGTCGGTCACGAATGCCTGTGTTCGCCTGGCGGACGAAACGGGCACACTTCACGGCCCCTATTATGTGTTCTCAGTCAGCCACTCGGCTCTTCCCAGCCAGCCCTGGCGAACGGGCACGGTCTATCTCCTTCCGCGGAAGACCTTCACGGTTCAGCCACCATTGCCATTCGGCCCGTATCAAGTCCATGTCGCGCAGCTTGCGAGCCTGCTGCCGGTTCAGCCTTTGGCGAAGCTCACGGTTACACCGGAAGATTTTCCCTTCCTAAAGCAAATTCATGGGCACGATGACGAGCGGCTCCAGGAATATGCAACAGCGCTGCAAACGGGTTCGGCATGGCCGGAAGACCCGCCAAATGCCGCGTAACCCGCGCTTGCGGGGGCCGTCCTCGATCCGCCGGTATGGCTCGTCCCGCGACCCGGTGGGCGCTTTGTCGGCTTTGTGACAGCGTCGGAACGCCCGCGACGGGCCTACGGGCTACAGTTGGGACCACCGCGGCAGACCGTCCTGGACGCCCTCGGCCCGACGACACGCGTCCTCCTGCCGCTCCTGCCGGACTCGCTGCGCCTGCTCCCTCAAGCACGCGCCGCCAAACGCAGGCTCCGATAGGGGTCTTCCGGATGCCGTTGTGTATGTAAACGAAAAAGAGCCGATCTATACAGAGACAGGCTTGCCTGTGGATAGATCGGCTCTTGTCCGAGATGACGCAAGTTCTGGCTGCGCCTCAAAACAAGCTGAGTTGGCCTTCCGGGGCCGGTTTCTGGCGACGCCGGCGTTGGCGCAGCATCTGCGCTAGGTCGCCGAAGTCTATCACGCGTCCATTCAAGACCGAGACGGGCTCCACTTCCTCGTTGCCATCACCGGATGTTTTGTCAGCAAAGACCTGTCGCCATGCAGCAGCCCCGTCTACGTCAGACGTGTCTGGCGCCAGCGCCAAGACTCGCCCAGGCAAGACGGTCCCTGGGCCAGCCCCCGGTTCGGGAGGCCAAACCCCTTCGACCAGGTAGCCGTCGGCCTCCGCTTCGACAGCCTGCGCTTGTGCGAACATCGCCTCAAGAGAGTGTCCGTCTTGTACCCGCCCCTCGGTAATCTGGCGCGCCAGGGCGACGAACATGTCCTGTCCATCGCCCTCCAAGGCCGCCAGACCGTCCTCCGGCATCTTTTCCTCGACCATCAGCGCCGAGCGCATCTTGGCCGCCACCAGCGCCAGCGCGTCCGCTTGATTTGCTTTACACGGCCATACTCCGTATCGATTCGCGTTCCCTTCACGTCATATAGTGCAAATACTCCTGCACATCTTGCGACTGTCGCGCCAATCTGCTTCCACAGAAAGCACAACCTATGACAGCGTTCCATGCCGCTCGACGCCTCGCCAGCTTTGCGACTGTCTTGATCGTCGTCTTCCTTCTCTCTCGTGGTACTCTCACAACGCATGCCCAAACGCCGGTTGTCGGCACGGACATACCCACCCCAAACGTCTCGGCGTCACCAACGTTGACGTCATCTGAAACACAGCTTCTTCCTACAGATACACCGATACCCAGCGCCACGCTGACACAGACTGCGACCTTCAGCGACACGGTCACTGTCACGCAAAGCCCGAGTCCTGGCGCGACCGCGACCCCAACGGCGACAAGCACTGCTTCGGTGACTTCGACCGCGTCCCCAACCACGACGGCATCCCCCTCGCCCACGACAACGACTCCCGTCTCCCCGCCGTATCGCTGGCAGCCGATCGATAGCCCCGTCCAGGTGCTTCCAGATACAAACGCGACCATGAACGGCCTGGCTGTTGTGTCGCCATCAGATGCGTGGGCCGTGGGCGATGATGGCGTTATTCGGCATTGGAATGGCCAGTCGTGGACCCGCGTGGTCAGCCCTACAAATCGCAGGTTGTTAGCCGTGGCGATGGCGGGGGCTGATTTCGGTTGGGCTGTCGGCGAAGGGGGCGCGCTCCTCAAATGGGACGGCTCGACTTGGTCAGCCGTCGAAAGCGACTGGCAAGACGATCTCTACTCGATCATTCTCCGTTCCACATCCGAGGGTTGGGCCGTCGGCGGTCACTGCGACTACCAGTCGTACCCGGTGACCTGCCGTTACGTCATCTTGCAATGGAATGGCGCAAGATGGGCGCTCGCTCAGGATGGGCCGGGACGTCTGCGCGCCCTGGCGATGAAATCCTCTTCGCTCGCCTGGGCCGTCGGAGATGATGGCCTGGCCCTGCACCGCGAGGGAGGCCAATGGGTCCAAACTAGCACGCCGTCACCGCTCAACCTGCGGTCGGTCTCGATCGTCAATGCCAACGACGCCTGGGCTGTGGGTGAAGGCGACGTACTGTTGCATTGGGACGGACAAGCCTGGCAGACGACAGGCAATCCCTCGCCGGCGTGGCTGACCTCGGTCGCGATGATCTCGGCGAGCGATGGATGGGCGGGCGGAGATCGAGTGTTGCTGCACTGGGATGGGCAGGCGTGGCGCGTGGCCGCTCAGCCCGGCTTCGGCCCGTCGGCGATCGTCATGTCGTCCGCCACCGATGGCTGGGCGGTGGGCTGGGGTGGCGCGGCCTACCACTGGGACGGGCTGATGTGGGATCTCATGGCCTGGCCCGCCAAGCGGACGTTGAACGCTGTGGCGATGACCGGCGCTGCCGACGGCTGGACCGTAGGTGAGGGCGGCGTGATGCGCCGCTGGAATGGCGAGACCTGGCGCGATGCCCCGTCTCCCGCCGCCCCAACGCTCAACGCTCTCACGCTCTCCGCCGCTGCCGACGGCTGGGCCGTCGGCGACGGCGGCGTCATACTGCATTGGAATGGCAGCCGCTGGCTGCCAACGGCAAGCCCGACACAGGCATCTTTGAAGGCAGTCGCGCTCCTATCGGCGACAGATGGTTGGGCTGGCGGCGATGACGGTACGCTGCTGCACTGGGACGGCCATAGCTGGTTGCCCGCGCCAAGCCCCACCACTTTGGGCATCCGCGCCATCGCTATGGTAAGCGCTTCCGACGGCTGGGCTGTCGGCGATAAGCTGGTAATCATGCACTGGGACGGCCACGCCTGGATACACGTCTCCCAGGATACCGAAGGCAATTTGTTCGCGCTCGCCGCGGTCTCTCCGACCGATGTGTGGGCCGTCGGCGGCGCTCTTCCAGAGTTCAATATAGGGGTGGCTACCCTGCGCATTCTACACTGGGATGGACATGATTGGCATTACATTCCCTACTCAGGAACCTTCCGTGGGCCTCTCCAGGCGATTAGCGCCGTTGCGCCGAACGCACTCTGGGCCGTGGGCGAGAGCAACTACGAATGGAACGGGCAGAGCTGGCAGGAGCTTGGCGGAAACTGGCACTTGCGTGGCCTGGCGATGCTCTCCGCCTCCGACGGCTGGGGTGTAGGCAAGGACGGCGTGATAATGCGTTGGGACGGCCTGACATGGCAGCCGTTCACCAATGGAAGCCCGCCGGTCCTCAACGCCGTGCAGATACTGTCGGCGACGGACGGTTGGGCGGTGGGCGATGGCGGGGTTATCCAATGCTGGGACGGGCGCACGTGGCAGAGTCAGCCGTCGCCAACAACGCGCGCGTTACACGCACTCACAATCGGCGCGAACAATGATGGCTGGGCTGTCGGCGACGCGGGGACCGTGTTGCGGTGGAATGGGGCAACGTGGGCCCAAATGGAGAGCGTCACATCGGCCAACCTGTTTGCGGTTGCCGGCGTCTCGCCTACCGACGCGTGGATTGGCGGCAACGGTGGTGTTCTGCTCCATTGGGACGGTCACGTTTGGCATCAACAGGTCAGCCCGACCACGGGGGCGATCCGGTCTATTGCTATGGTTTCTCCCGCCGATGGCTGGGCGGTTGGGGACCGGGGCTTGATCCTACATTGGGATGGGGCAGCGTGGACGAGCGTATCCAGCCCGGCGTCAGAAACGCTGCGCGCAGTGACGATGGTCACGGCCAATGATGGCTGGGCGGTCGGCGGGGATCTCACCGCTCTGATTCTACACTGGGACGGCGGCGCGTGGAGCAGCGCCCAATCCCCTGGCGTACCACCTGGCCCGTTGTTCGCCGTGAGCATGGCATCGGCGACGGACGGTTGGGCGGTGGGTGAGGGAGCCTACCGTTACCACGACGGCTTCTGGGAGTCGTCGGCGATTGGTTATTCTGATCCGATATCCGGCCTGCGAGGTGTCTCCGTAACGTCCGCCGCCGGCGCGTGGAGCGTGGGAGTGAATGGCTCGATCTGGCGGTGGAACTCCGGAAGCGGGCACTGGGAACAGGTAGCGCCTGTCGCCGCGCCGCCTAAACTTCTGTCGGTTGCCATGCCCGCGCCATCGGACGGCTGGGCCATCGGCGAACGGGGAACGATCCTGCATTGGGATGGTAGAGCGTGGACACAAGCGCCCAGCCCCACCACCGACGACCTGAGCAGCCTCACAATGCCTACGACGACAAGTGGCTGGGCTGTCGGAGGCGGGCATCTCTACCAGTGGGATGGTCACAGATGGAGCGTGGTACCGGGCTTGGAACAGTACATCATGGCGGCGGTGGCAGCTGTTTCGCCGACAGACGCCTGGGCGGCCGGCAAGTTCGACGACTCGCACTACGCATTGCTGCACTGGAACGGCGGCCAATGGCAGGAGACGCGTGTCGCTGCGCCTGTCCGCGCGCTCAGTATGTTGTCCCGAACCTATGGCTGGGCGATCACCGACCTCAATGGCGTTCTGCAATGGAATGCGTTTGATTGGCTTTCCGTCCCCATCGATTCAGACAACTGCAATCTGCACGCAATTGTGAGTCTGTCGCCCACGGATGCCTGGGCCGTCGGTCACCGCGGCTTCGTGGACGTGGATTCGACGCAACCGCCTGGCGTCATCTGCCGCTGGAATGGCGCAACCTGGTGGAGAGTGTACGACACCCAGGGCGCAAAGAACGCCGCATTGAACGGTATCGCCATGGTCACGCCGACCGACGGCTGGATCGTAGGTGAGCGGGGCATCATCTTGCATTGGGATGGCGGCCAGTGGATGGATGCGGAAAGCCCCACGACTGAAACGTTTTACAGCGTTGCCATGGTCTCCGCGACAGACGGCTGGGCCGTCGGCGCCGACGGCGTCATCGCGCGCTACAGCGCCGTTCAATCACTACCCCCATCGGTTCAGCCCCAGCTATACAAGGCCTATTTGCCGCTGCTCATGCGCGGCCGTGATTATACTCTCTGGCAGTGGCGCTCTCAGCTCCTGCCGGCGAACTGCTGCCGGCGCCTCGACGGCATCAACATGCTCTCTTCGACGGACGGCTGGGCCGTTGGCTCGGAGGGCGCGATTGTGCGATGGGACGGCCAGAACTGGAACAGCGCCGACAGCCCGACAGGCGAGAACCTGCACGCCGTTAAAATGCTCTCCTCCCACGATGGTTGGAGCGTCGGCGCAAACGGGACCATCCTGCGCTGGAACGGTGAGCAGTGGGCCACAGCTAGCAGCCCGATCACGAACACGCTGAACGCCGTCACCGCGACATCTGCCCAGGACGCCTGGGCGGTCGGGGCAGGCGGGGTGATCCTCCACTGGAATGGCACAGCTTGGACATCGGTTCCCAGCCCTACCACGGTTGATCTGCGTGGCGTCGCAGCGCTCGCGCCAGACAACGCGTGGGCTGTCGGCGGCCCCGATCCCTGTCAGGACTGTACCGGTGTCCTGCTGCATTGGAACGGCGCCGAGTGGGTGTCTCTGCCCGGCCCTGGGTTTACACTCTTCACGATTACCCTGACCTCCGCCACAGATGGCTGGGCCGTCGGGGGCAGACACGAACGCGTTCCGATCTACGACTTCCCCAACTGCCCGCATTTCGGTCCATGCCCCATTCTCGGCTACAACGACGTTACCTACCCAGGTGTTACCCACTGGGACGGAACGCAGTGGATGGGCACGGCGGCGCCGGATCAGCGCACGATCCTGAGTGCCGTCGCGGCGCTGTCCCCAAGCGAGGTCTGGACGGGTGGCGGCTCCAACATTTTTCGCCGCGACGGTGACACCTGGCAGCCTACGCTCGTGTCAGCGCGACTCGGGGTGACCAACATCGCCATGATTTCCAACACCGACGGTTGGGCGGTCACGGCACCCGGAGGCATTTTGCGTTACGGGTTCTATTCCGCGCCCTGGCCGTAGGGTTTGCCCTACGGCCAGCTTCAGCGACGATTCGAACACGGTGCGCCAAACCATTCTCACGTCTGCTTTGTGACGGAGTTCATATGAAGGTCGGCGATGCCGGCGAGGGTCCTGGGCACGGCTGGCACGCAGCGGAGCGTCTAGTTATACGCTTCCTCCTGCCTCTCCTGTCAGACCCGCTGCACCTGTTGCCCCAGGCACGCAGCCAAGCGCATGCTCCGATAAGGGTCTTCCGGATGCCGCTGTGTATGTAAACGAAAAAGAGCCGATCTATACAGAGACAGGCTTGCCTGCGGATAGATCGGCTCTTGTCCGAGATGACGCAAGTTCTGGCTGCGCCTCAAAACAAGCTGAGTTGGCCTTCCGGGGCCGGTTTCTGGCGACGCCGGTGTTGGCGCAGCATCCGCGCTAGGTCGCCGAAGTCTATCACGCGTCCATTCGCAACGGGAGGTGGCTCAACTTCCTCCTTTCCGGTGCCGGCCTCCTTGTTTGCAAAGACTTGTTGCCATACCAGGGCGGCGTCTCTGTCGGCCATGCATGGCTTCGATGGCAAGGCTTCAGCCGGAAGAACGGTATTCGAGCCGAAGTCGATTTCAGGCAGCCAGGTCCCTTCGAGCAGGTAGCCGTTGGTCTCCGCTTCGACAGCCTGCGCCTGCGCGAACAGCGCCTCTAGCGACCGTCCGTCCTGTACGCTTCCTTGGGTGAGCTGGCGCGCCAGGGCGACGAACATGTCCTGTCCATCGCCCTCTAGCGCCGCCAGACCGTCCTCCGGTAGCTCGCCCTCGACCATCAACGCCGACCGCATCTTGGCCGCCACCAGCGCCAGCGCGTCCGCTTGCAGCGTCTCTTCATACACGAAGTAACGCACCTCGACCGCCTCGCGCTGACCGATACGCCACGATCGGCGACTCGCCTGGCGCATGACGTACACTGAATAGTCGATCTCGAACCAGACAATAGAGGGCCAGTCAATCAGATCGAGCCCGGTCTGCACCAAGCGAGGGTGGCAGATCATGACATCGGCCCCCTCGCGGACGCGCGCCGCCACCCACTCCTCGCGGCAGTCTGCGGCCACTGTTCCCGCTTTCAACACTGCGACCCGGAAACCTTCGCGTTCCAGGATCGCACGGAGCCGCGGGCTGATGTCCCGACTTTCCGTGTGGGTGATGTACACCAAGACGTGCCGCCCGCGCTCGCGCTCCTGACGCACCAGGTCTACCAGCGCCTGCTCCTTGGGGTACAGGACGTGGTCGGGCAAAGCCGGCGCGTAGGCGATGACCTGACCGTCACGCGGGTCGAGAACGGTTTCGACGCGTGTACACGCGTCGGGATAGGCCAGGAGCGCCTGGAGGTAGGTGGCCAGAAGGCGCTTGGAGCCTTCCTGGAGAGCGGACGTGACCGCCTGCCACAGCTGGGTCGAGAGCTGGCGGTAGGCGCTCGCCTGGGAGAACCCACTTGCCGCGCTGCCTTGATCCAGCTTGAACAGCGCGACCCGCTCGGTGTACGGCGGCAGGTTCTGCGCCACGTCGGCCAGGCGCAGGAAGACGGTGTTGCCGATCAGGTGGAACAGCACCATGGGCGAGACGCCGGGCTTCTCGACGACGCGGGTGTGGTAGCTGCGGCGTTTGGAGAGACGGCCATCGTCGGTGTAGCGGTCGGCGCCCTTCTTCGTGATGCGCTCGACGATGCCATAGCGGCTCACGAAGCGTGCCTCGTCGTAGTAGCCGAACTCGCGGCGCATGGCCGGGCTGAACCGCCACAGCAGGTAGAACAGCGTCGACGCATGTAGGGTAGGCCGCCAGCGAGGTGCCGACCGTGTGTCGGCCCTTTTCCGACGGCCCCCCTCCGAACCGGACGTGATACATTTCTGATCATCCGGCTCTCCAGTGTCTTTATCCGCGTTTGGACAATTGCCGTCGAGGACGTCCGGCATGAATATCCTCGTGGCAGAGGCGGCAGACGACGAGCGTCTTACGCCGTCGTGCCGCCATGACCTTTACCCATTCGGATCGGGGAGCCCGTCCTTTCCGATCCAGGTCTTTCAGTGCTCGAATGTGATGCACTTCGACGTCTTCCTTTGAGCCGCACAGCTCGCAGGTTTCAGCCAACAGGCGTTGTTCGAGTTCTGTCCGACCACTGCGCATCGGGGGTATCTGGTCGTTCAAGGTTCCCATCTCTTCCCGAGCCAGCGAGATGCCGCCCCATACAGCTACCAGTGGCTTACGTCCCTCGCGTTCCACCGTCACCATGAGGACCTTGCGGGGTCCTTGCTCGGTCTGGACTGTCGTCTTGTAACGCTTAAACACTTGCGGGACGCTGATCTTCAGCTTGGCCGCCAGTGTCTTGGCGAGCGACATTTCCATCACCCAGCGCAGGTTTTGGAGGGTTCCACGGTTGTAGGCCAACTGGTAGTAGTCGGCAATACCCCGAAACTCCGATTGGTGCTGGCTGATGATACTGAAAGGCGTATCATGCATCCGTTCCCCTCGGTGGATTGGTTTGCCGTTCCGCATGTAACGTGCTCGCTTGGCTCGGATAACGTCCGCCGGCACACGCAGTCCAATGATCCCATTAGCCGACCGTCGGCCTCTGGCGTCACGCTTTGTGTTGCTATGCTGTACGACGACCTCATATCCCAGGAACCGTGCTGCCTCAGTTCGACCGTGGGTTACAAGCGTCTTGGCTGTCGAGAGTTCCAGCTTGAGGGTGTCACGCAGGAACTCGCCAATTTGCTGCTTGATCGCCTCGGCCTCAACTTTTGGCCCCACGAAGCCAAGTAAGAAATCGTCGGCGTATCGGATGTACCGCAAGCGTCGGTAGTCGGGGTCGTGTGTATCGGAGAAGGGCAAAGCCGCAAGCAGCGGTTGCAGAGTCGCTGCTTGGGCCGCACGCCCCGTCCTCTTGAGATAGTGTATCTTGCAGGCGATCTTGTTGTACTCCGAATTCGGCCGGCGCTCCTTGCCTCGGTTATTCACGGGCATGAGCACGTCTTCGACGAACCTGTCCAGTCGGTCGAGGTAGATGTTGGCGAGAATGGGGCTGACGACGCTACCTTGCGGCGTGCCGCTGTGCGTGGCATTGAACTTCCACTCCTCCATGTAGCCAGCCTGAAGGAGATGGTCGATCAGCCGTAGGAAGCGGTTGTCGTGGATTTTCTCGCGGAGAATTGACAGCAGTACCGCATGGTCGATGTTGTCAAAACACCCCGAGATATCCCCCTCGATAAACCACACTGTCCCCGTCCAGGTGCGCTTGATCTTCGTGAGCGCCGTGTGGCAGCCACGACCAGCGCGGAAGCCGTGGGAGAACTCGCTGAACTGCGGTTCGTAATACGCCTCGAGGATGAGGCGGATGACTTCTTGCAGCAGCTTGTCACTCCAGGATGGGAGGCCAAGCGGGCGCTTCTTGGTCGAGCGTTTCTTCTCGGCGTAGATGCGCCGCGCCGGAGTCCATCGATACCGCTCGGAGCGCAAGGCTTCGATGATAGTGTCGAGTTTCTCCAGAGACATCCCGTCTGCGGTTTCCGGTGTTGCACCTGGCGTGAGCGCACCGTGGTTCTTGGCGAGGCGCCCGTAAGCCAACAGGTACAGGTCCGGGTTCCAGAGTTGCCGGTAGAGGTCGTTGATGGGCAATCCTCGTTTGCCCCGTTCACGGATGATCCCCAGGATAGTTGCGGCATCGCGCATCTCACGCACCTCCCTTTCTGGGTCTCAAAGACACCTGTCCCCCTTCGCCCTGTACGCGGCTTTCCCGCGTTCCGAGGCAGGTCGTGACACCTGCGACTACTATGGGGACTCCGTCGCCATAGGGCTCGCGCCCCTTAGGCGATCCGACGTTCCTAGATGACAGACGTACGAGCGTGACGTAGGAGCCTCGTTCGCTTCCTTGAGTGAGATCACTTCTCACTGCTCGCCAGTCGGAAGTTCCCGGTTGCGGTTACAAGGGCCGGTCACCTGGCGACCTCGCGGTATAGGCGTTGTGAGCGAGGGATGCGTTCTTTCATCGCAGGAAGCTGAGATTCAAGCAGTCTAGCTTTCTCCATATCACGCGGGTCTTGCGGGTCCGCGCCTTGAAACGCCTTCCGACGCCTCCCGCTTCACCGATATGCTATTTTCCCCTTTGGCTTTCGCCGCCAGGTGAATCGGTTGACCCAGGGGTATCTCCCGAACCCCTCCCGTCTGCGACGGGGATCAGATCATCTAGTGACGTCGCGCACAGCCACCAAATGCTGTGCCTGTCAGGATCAGTGTTCGGGGGCAAGTCTCGGCAAGAGCGCCGGCGGCCAAACCCTGGGCTGAGCCCCGCGCTTTCAGCTCGTGGCACTCGTCAGCCACGAGCAGGTCGAAGTAGCCCGGCATGCGCCGGGCGATGTAGTCTGCCAGGGGGTAGCGGCGGGGGCCACTGCGATCCGCCTGCCACAGAGGGTTACCGCAAGCAGAGCAACGACGCTTCTTTGTCGCTAGCTCATCCTCGATGAGAGGTACGCCGTCATCATCGGTGATGGGGGCGAAGCACGTCGGACAGCACAGGAGGCGGACGATCTCGCCGATGTCATCCCGCGCGATGCGGCCTGTGTCATCGCGGGCGACCCGCTGCATGGCGGCTGGCGTCCAGCGGTAGCCGAGCTTGGCTTGCTCGCGGGAGCACACGATGAACTGGATCATCTCCCCTTGCCGCCGAACCAGTTCCAGGTCGCCGATGGTGCGCACGATGGCCACGTGAGCGCTCGGCACGGTCTGGAGGATCTCGCGCCGCCACTTCTTCACGAGATGGGGCGGGCACAAGATCAAAACCCGACGACAACCGGCGAGATAGGCGGCGGCCGCCCCGACATACGACTTGCCGACACCCATCTCGCCGACGATGCTGGCGCTGGAGTACGTCTGCAGGGCCAGGGCGGCGGCGCGAATGGCGTCGGCCTGCGCGCCGAGGGGACGCCGCAGGAGCCGCCGCAGATCGAAGCCGCATGACTGGCGGGTGTTGGCATCGTACAAGGGCGGGTAGGCTTCGACGACCGCTTGCGCAAGGGCGTCGCGGTAAGTGTCGATAAACGACGCGAAGTTCACGGAGTTGGCTCCGGGCGTGCCTTCTCAGGCGCACCGCCACCCTCGATGGTTTCCAGGGCGCCGGTCGTCAGGTCGAGCGTCATGACGGTTGTGCAAAGAATCTCGCGCTCGACCTCGGTGTCCGCGTCATCCGTCTCAACCTGGATCAGCACCTTGTGCGTGCGCCCCTTGACCAGGATGCGGCGGTCTGCCTGACTCAGAACGACGTTGTTGAGGAGGCCGGCGGCGATAAGGAGCGCCAGGTGGCCGCGGCGCAAGGGCATAAGGGGGCGGACCGGGCGCTCTTCGGGCGGCCAGAGCTGCTCGGTCAGCCCTGGCTGCGTCCACACGCCCCGACGTTGGCTCTCCGCGACCGCCTGGGCTGGGTCGAAGAAAAGGGAGGCGAACAGGACGTCGCCGGCCGGCAGCGCCGGCACGACGAACGTCCTGTCGGGCTGGTCGGGGAGAGGCATGAGCGCGTCACGGCTCCAGGCTTCAAGCTGGTCCTGCGCCGTGGCGTCGAGGCTCGACTGCGGCTTGCGCACGGCGAAGAGGACCATCTGTCCGAACGCGGCATACTCCGGGGCGGGGAAGCGGTAGGCGGCGAAGTGGGTGAAGTGGACGGCCAGGTAGCGAGCGGACAGCGCTAGGCGGCGTTGGGGGATGAGGAACACGAGCACGCCGCGGGGGCACAGCGCCCGCGTAAGGCTCGTGAGGAAGACGTGCTCCAGGCGGCGCTTCTCCTCGTCGGCATCATACGGGGGATTGACGAACAGACACGAGAAAGCGCCGTGGGCGAGGCGGATGGAGAACGCGCTCGTGGCGAGGACGTGGTCGAGGCGAGCGCGCGCTGCCTCGGCCCGCTCGTCGTTGAGCTCAATGCCGAAGCTCTCGGCGCCCAACGCATGCGCGATTGACGCTGCAGCTTCGCCCGTACCCGCGCAGGGGTCCAGGAGTCGAATGACGCGCTTACCGCCCCGCGCCTCTGCCGTCAAGTGGCGCGCGATCGAGGCCGCGACACTGGGCGGCGTCGGATAGTAGCCGGCTTTGGCCGTCGATTCGAGCCGAGCCATAAAGTGTCTCCTTTCGGTGTTCCATCAAGCAGGCGCCCGCTGGGGAAGCCGGCGTTCGTCGGCGACGCCCAGCGCTCCGCGAGCCACGGCCTCACAGAGGTCAGCCGCCAGCGCCTCGACGTCGGGATCGCAGCGGTAGGCGAAAATGCCCATAGTTTCCAACGCCACGGCTTCCTCGGCACGCAAGGCGCGCTGCCAGAGCCAGTCGGCCCACGTCGGGTGGAGGGGCAAATCCAGGCGACGATTGAGGAAGCGGTAGTGCAAGAGCCCCGCATCCTGCGCCTGGCGCGGCAGGAGCAGGAAGTCGAGGCGGTCATGGGTGTAGCAGGCGATCCGCGGGACGAGCACGCCCTGGAACCCGGCCGCCATCGGCAGACTGGCGGTGAAAAAGCGCCAGCCCTGCGGGCCCTCCGGCGCCAGGGCACAGAAACGTGCCGTTCCCAAAATCTCGGTGCTGAGCGTTGCGACCTCGCCCTTGATGAGCCGCGCCCAGAGGGCCCGTACGGCCTGCTGCGACCCCAGAAGGGAGAGGAACCAGAGGCGCATCTGGTACCGGTCCTGGCCGGGGTCGCGTTCCCAGGCATAGGCGTCGACGCTCGCGCTGAAGCCGCCCGCCTGGAGGACCGGCAAGCCTTGTTGAGAGTCCATCGTTACCCCCCCGCTGACGTCTGCTTGGTGACGGCATTGAGATGAAGACCGGCGATACCGGCGACGGCCCGGGGCTCGGCGGGGACGCAGCCCAGCGTCCCATCGTCCAGGTCGAAGTACGACGCCATCCAACCGCAAGACCCATCGAGCAGCTTCTCGACGAAGCTCGCCGCAATGGCCGCCACGGCCTGGTTAACCGTTCCGCCCTGCTCGGAAATTGCCATGGCCGCTGCGCAGTCGAGCGCTGGTTGCGGTGCGGGCGGCGCGTCGAGGAGGTCCGGGCGCTGGAGTGACGGCGCGGGCAAGGCGCGGCAGATCCCCTGCTGAGGGAGGAACGCGCCGCGCAGCATCTCAGGCCGCGTCGCGTTGCCCAGGAGCACCTGGCCACTGTTGCGGCCATTGCCGCAGTCAAGCCACAGGACATCGGAGCGGCCATCCAGGGTCGCGGCCATCGCGCGGCGGGCGGCTGAGTTATCGACAGCCCCGATCAATAGCTTGAGCTGGCCGGACTGTCGGCCAAAGACCTCGCTGTGGCGAGCACGGTCGTATGGCTGAACGGAGTAGCCAACGGTGCGCGCAAAGCGCCGCGCCAGGCGCTCGGCAAGGACCTGCGCCTTGAAGCGGCCCAGGTCCTCCGCCCCAAACGCCTGACGGCCGATGTTGTGCTCCTCGACCCGGTCCATGTCCACCAGGTACAGGTCAGCGGTGCGGCCGATGAGCAGACGGCAGACGGACTCGGCGAGGAAGCTGCCCGTCCCGCCGCAGCCGACCAGGACAATCGTCGCCTCGCGCTCGCCCGATCTTGTCGGACGCCCCGCGTTGACATCAATTCGGTACGCCATTGTCTGTGTCCTCTTCGGCCTCGAGGGCCATGTCGCGAAAGTCACCAAGCTCCCCTTCGAACACGTCTGTCCATCGCACCGGCATGAAGTAACCGTAGACGCCGACGCGGAGCACGACCTCAGGCCGCTCCGTATCCAGCCGGCCGAGGACGCCGTAGAGCGCCAGGCGCTGCTCATCCCCGTCGTCCACGTCGCTGAAATGCGCTGGATAGACGTGGTGGGAGTGGATCTCCATCACAACGTTCCGCGCCGGCAGATAGGCGATCTCGGTCGAGCTCGTCACCTGGCGCGGGACGACGAGGTGATAGCCAAGCTGCGGGTCGTGGCCCACGATGAGGAGAACCTCGTGCTCGTAGGCCGCCCACGCCTGGGCAGCGTCCACGATATGCTGCCAGAGGGCGAACCCAATGCGGCCGTGCTTGAGATGGCAGAAGGGAGGCAACGCGGCCAGACCGCGTACCTGGCAGTGAGCAATGGGAATACGCGCTGCGAGGTAGGCGTTCTCGGCCCCGATGTAGAGGCCGTCGGCGGCGAGGATGTAGTCGTAACCTTGACCGCTGGCCTTCGGTGTTCCACTGTGAGCGATGACATAGTCGATGAGGGGCATGTCAGCCTCCCAGCCGCATCGCTTCAGCCACCTTGATGTGAGGGAGTAGATCGTCCAACGGGTACTGAGGCTGCCGGTGTAGCTCGGCCCACAGGCGGCCGATGTCGTCCCTGTAGCGCTGCGACTTGCCGTGACCGCCGTGGGGCGTGAAGTAGCTGCGGAAGAACGCCTCCGGCACGCGCGCCGGGTCGGACGGGAAGCGTTCGGTACCGACGCACACCTGGCCCGAGGGGAACACATTCAGGACCGGGGCGTGATACAGTTGGTCGGTCTCCAGGCGCGGGCGCGCCTTCGCGGCGAAGACGTACATCGCCTGGGGCGAGGGGAGGCAGACGAAGACCAGGCCCGGCATGGGCAGGCGCAAGCGGCGCGGCTTGGCGCCATACGTCTCGCGCAGGCGCACCGTCCACACCCGCCCCTCGCGCCACACCGCCACCGCGATCCCCCGCGCCGTCTTCGACCACCACAGCGCATCTGGCGGCAGGAGGCCCGTGGTCAGCTCGAGCTCGCGGGCCAGGGCGTGGGCGATGTCGAGGGCGGAGACGAGACGGACGCGGACGGTGTGCTCGGCGTAGTCATGGATAAGCACAGTCTCCGCGTGGAAGTCGAGGCGCAGCTGCAAGGGGTCCGGCTCGACATCTACCTCAGGCGGCAGCGCCCAGTGGTAGGGCGACGTCGTCATGCTCGACGGGGACAAGGCCCCGTTCGGTGATCTCAAGCTCATATAGCCTCCTTGTCCGCTCGTACAGCAAGTAGGTGTCATCGCCGAGGGCGGCGTTGACGAGCTGGGCGAAGCGCGCGGCCGGGTCGGCCTCCAGCCAGTTGATGAGGCCCTCGATGCGGTCGAGGATGCCTTGCGCCGCGCGCCACTGCTCGGCCAGGTCGAGCACGTTCTCGCGGGACCAGCCCGCGACGGTGACCTCAATCTCGTCGTCCAGGTCGAGAAACGCTGTCCCCGTCTCGCCCCACAGCCAGTCGGCGAACTCGGCGACGGCGGCGCACGACGTGCCGTCAAACTGAGCATGTAGATTGTCTCGGCCAAAGCCCTCGGGCGGGATGCGAGCGAGCGTCTCCGGCGGAATATAGGCCTCGGCCCGATCAAGGAGAGCCACGCGGATGTCAACCGGCGCTTCGCACAGGGCCAGCAGCAACAGCTCGCCCATCCGCCGCTCCAGGTCGTGGAAGTCCTCGTAGGACCAGCCCAGGCGCACGAAAGGGATGGCCCAGGCGACCTGGTCGTACTCCTCGGCTTCGTAGACCGGGAAGAAGCGCTCCTCGACGCGGCGCAGGAAGGCCTCCACGCGCGCCGTCTCGCGGCTCGTCCCGGCCTGCCGCACCTGCCAGATGTCGGCCGCCTCGTCGGGGAAGATCGCCTGCACCACGAGGCGGAACTCGAGCTCCGACGCGTGGCAGGCCAGGAGAGCGGCGGCGGACCGTGGGCGCGCCACGGTCCGCCGCAACATAGTCGCAAGCGCCAACGGGCGAGCGATCATGGGTCCAGCAGTCGCTGGAGCGCTCCGACCGCCTGGCGGGTCGCCTTGGCGTACGCTTCGGCCTCAGCGATGGCCAGGTTGATCTCGGGTTGGCGCATGCCGGCGGCATCCACATCCAGCTCGCCGTCGGCGTCGATCAGCTCGGCGGCCAGCTCGAACACCTGCAAACGCGTCTCGGGCACGTGGCACAGGATTTCCACCACCGCTACCCCCTTGGTGCCGATGCGCTTGCTGAAGGTGTAGACGGTGGTCTCGCCGCGGCGCTCCTCGCGGGTCTCGGCGTTGACGAGCTCGGGGAAGAAGGCGCTGAGCTGCTGGCGCACCTCGTCCACGCTCAAGGTCGCGTCTGGGTCGGGGAACTCGCGGTTATCGTAGCGGAAGATGCGGGCCATTTGTGTAACCTCCTTGCTTTGTCTCAACCGAACAGGGTGAGCTGGCCGGCGCTATCGGACGCGGATGGTTCGGCGTCGAGAACCGGCACGGGTGGAATAGGATGGGACGGATGCTCGGCGTCGGCGGAGTCAGGGCCTTGCTCCGGCTGCATTGTGGCCGGTTTTGCGGTTGCCTTCGGGGGCGGGACGGTGGGGTAGCGCGGGTGGACGGCCCAATGGGCCTCGGCTCGGGCCAGCAGGTCGGGGATGGCGGCGAGGATGTTAGGCAAGTCCTGGGGGTCCAGCGTATGCAGGATGGGATCGCAGCCGTCGGCGCCCAGGGCAATGAGGGTACGATAGTGGGCATCGTCGCGCGGCTGCAGGGTCAGCACCACCTTCAAGGTGCGCCCTGGTCGGTCCGCCGGAAGGGCGGCGGTACTCTGTTGTTCAGGTTGTTCCACAACTGGGTTTTCCATAGGATTCTCTCCCATCTCACGCGGCCTTTGCTGGATTGACGAGCGTTGGCAAATGCAAAGGCATGGCCACAAAGATGTCGTTGTCAGCGGTGTCACCCAGCTCACGAAGCGTGACCGGGCTCTGGGGCGAGGCCCAGGCAAGCTGCACCTGGGGCGCCGTCAGCGTGTCGAGCAGGTCCACGAGCAGGCGCGTGTTGAGAGCCACCGCCTGGCGCTCCCCCTCCACCGTCGCCGGCAGATGGCTCTCCGCCTCGCCTGTCTCATCGCCCCGCGCCTGCAGGTGCAGGACGTCTTCGCCCGCAGTCAGCACAACCGGCCGCGCGTCGCCGTGGGTACCGAACAGGCTCGCGACGCGGATGGACTGGCGGAAGCTCGCCGTTGGGAGCGTCACCCGCGTGCGCCACGACTTGGGGATGATCTGGGCGATGTCGGGAAAGCGGCCATCCACGAGGCGGGTGAAGAGGCGCGTGTGGCCGACGACCAGGGACAACGCCTGCACCTCGGGCGTGAGCATCAAGCGGGCGGTCGTGCCATCGCCGAGGAGCCGACCGAACTCGGCAACGGCGCGGGAGGGGACGAGGAGATGCTGAGCGGCGCCGGCGGCTTCAGGTAGAGCAGCCCGGGCCAGGCGGAAGCCATCCGCGGCGGCGAGGGTGAGGCCGTCGGGGCCGAAGTCGAACAGGACGGCGGTGAGGATGGGGCGGCTGCTATCGCGCGAGGCGGCGAAGCTGATTTTGGTGAGGGCTGTCTGCAGGCGTTTGGCGTCCAGGTCGTAGGCCCAGCCATCGCCAGACGTGGGCAGCGCGGGGTAGTCGGCGGCGGGGAGGGAGCTCATACGCGCCGCCGAGCGGCCGCAGATGACGGTCAGGCGCTGGCTGACGCCATCGAGGGTCAGCCGCAGGGGATCGGCGGGAAGCTGGGCGACGTACTCGCCGAGCAGGTGAGCGGGTGTCGCGACCTGACCCGAGGTATGTACCTCGGCGGCGATGGTCGTCTCGACGCCCAGGTCGCCGTCGGTGGCGGTGAGGGTGAGGCCGTGGGGACCGGCGTTGAGCAGGACGGTCTGCAGGATGGGGAGCACGGCCCTGGTGGGCGCGATGCGGGTGATGAGCCGCAAGGCGCGGTTGAGGGTGGACTGGGTCACGGTCAGATCCATGGATGTACCTCCTTATACAAGGAGCGGAGCCACCCACGGCTCCGCTACGGATGATGGGCTGCGACCAATGACGGCGCAGCCGGTTCGGGATAGCCATTCGTGGTGACCTATTGGACAGAGGACGGAGCGGAGCGTAGAATGGCAGCGAGTGGAATTGACGGCCGAGGGCGCTGGGACCCGGGAACCGTGAAACCAAGACGTCGGAGACGACGTTACACTCTCGGCAAGCCTATTCTAGCCAGTACCCATCTTTTCACCGGTTTCGGGGGGAAGTAGACACAGCGTATGGGACAAACAACGTGCCGAAATCTCCGCACCTGCTGCTGAAATCTCAGCGTGGCGTCAGGTTATACTCGTGCTATCACAGGCTTGTTACCGCACGGAGGATACCATGACGAACCAGAGTGAGACGTTTGGCCGGCTGCTGCGCGGGGCCATCAACAGTATCGCGGCGTATGAGGGCAAGACCACTGCCGCCGTCGAGGATGAACTGGGCCAAGCCATCGGGCTCTCCGGCGCCACCATTCAGCGCTACAAGAATGGCACGCTTCCCCCGGAGCCGCGCACGATCCAGATGCTCGCCGAAGCCGCCATCCGCCGCGGCTACCTGGGGCGCGCCTGGCTTCAGCGCTTCTTGCTCGCCGCCCGCTATCCGGCGCCAGAAGCGCTGCTGGCCCAGCTTGGGGGCACGACCGGATCGGGATCCGCGCTCCCTCAGGGCACACTCGTCTTCCTCTTCACGGACATCGCGGGCAGCACCAAACTCATCCAAACCCTTGGCGAGGGGTATGAGGTTGTCTTCGCTGCCCACCAGCAAATCCTGCGCGCCACCTTCGAAACCCACCACGGTTACGAGGTTGATACTGAGGGCGATGCATTCTTCGTCGCATTCCGCCGCGCGTCCGACGGTGTGGCGGCTGCTGTCGCTGCACAACAGGCCCTCGCCGCCTACCCCTGGCCGAACGGGCAGCGCGTCCAGGTTCGGATGGGGTTGCACATCGGCGAGCCGCGAGTGGTGAATGCAACCTATACCGGGCTAGACGTGCATCGGGCCGCACGGCTGGCGGCGGCCGGGCATGGTGGGCAAATCCTGCTGTCGCGAGCGATCTATGAGCTCGTTCAGGACCGACTGCCGGAAGGGGTAAGTGTGCAAGACCTGGGGCGGCATCATCTGAAGGATTTGCCGCAGGCCGAGCATCTGTACGAGCTGCTGATTAACGGTCTGCCCCAGGAGTTTCCGCCGCTCAAAACCCTGGATGCGCGTCCAAACAACTTACCCCTTCAGCCCACCGCCTTCATCGGGCGCGAGAGGGCGTTGGAGGCGGTGCAAAGGCTGCTCCTTCGAGACGACATCCGTCTCGTGACATTAACCGGCCCGGGCGGGGTGGGCAAGACCCGCGTCGCCCTCCAGGCAGCGGCTGAGCTGCTCGACGATCTCCGCGACGGCGTCTGGTTCGTGCCGCTGGCTACCATTCGAGATCCGCAGCTCGTCGCGTCAGCCATTGCGGAAGAGATGGGGATGGCCGACAGCGGGCCCCTTCCGCTGGTCGACCGCCTCAAGCGCTATCTTTCTCCGAAGCAACTGCTGCTTGTGCTGGATAATTTCGAGCAAGTGCTCGAGGCTGCGCCCCTCGTGGACGAGTTGTTGGCGGCGGCCCCGGATGTCAAGGTCCTCGTCACGAGCCGCGAGGCGCTGAACCTGTATGGCGAGCAGGAGTTCGCCGTGGCACCACTGGGCGTGCCGCCGGCGCGAGAGCAAACCAGTTCGACCGCGGGCGCTGAAGTGACTCGCGTGACCCAGTACGAGGCCGTGAGGCTGTTTATCGAGCGGGCCCGTGCCGTCAAGGTAGATTTCCAGGTGACCGACGAGAACGCGCCGGCGATTGCCGAGATCTGCGCGCGGCTCGACGGCCTGCCACTCGCCATTGAGCTGGCGGCCGCCCGCAGCCGGATCTTCCCGCCCAAGGTCTTGCTCGCACGGCTTGCCCACGGCAGAGACAGTCTGTCGCTACTCAGCGGCGGGGCGCGTAATCTCCCGGCGCGGCAACAGGCCCTTCGCAACACCATCGCGTGGAGCTATGAGTTGCTGGACGTGCGCGAGCAGGCCCTCTTCAACCGACTGGCCGTCTTCGCGGGTGGCTTCACGCTGGAGGCGGCCGAGCCCGTCGCCAGTACCCTGCCACTGACGGAGGTGATTGACAAATGGCAGCCAAGTATGGAATGGGGAAAGCCTGAGCTTGTGGGGTGGGCCGGGCAGTCTCCTTCCCTCTTGCTAACCCTAGAGACCGAGGAGATTGCATCGCTGCTCGAGTCATTGGTGAGCAAGAGCCTGGTCCGACTTGTCGAAACCGAAGATGGGCCGCGCTTCATGATGCTGGAGACCATACGCGAGTACGCTCTGCAACGGCTGGCCGAAAGCGGAGAAGACACGGCAATCCACTGGCGCCACGCCGGGTACTACGCGTGGCTCTTCGCCGGTGACACATGGACCGTAGGGGGCCTGGCGAGCCTGGAGCGCGAGGTGGACAACATCCGGGCGGTTGTGGCGTGGTGTCTGGCTTCCGGCGAAGCGCCTCCGGCCCTTCTCATGGCTGACTTCAGCTTCTGGGCCAACCGCTGCAACGAGGCTCTGCGTTGGATGCCCTCGCTCCTGGCCTGGCGTCTGCCTGCCAGCGCGAGCGTGGGCAGGGCATGGTATTGTCTGGCTTGCATGGCTGCCTGGACATATGACTTTGCTGCGATGCGTACCGCCCTGGAAACCGCGTATGCGATTCGCACCGCGCTCGGCGAGCCGGCGCACTAAAAGTACTTCATGTTGGGTCTCGCGGCATTGGCGGAAGGGAATGTCGACGAGGCGCATGCTCTGTTCGAGCAGCTGTTGAGCGAAGAAGAGGCCACTCTCAATCGGCCGATGTATCGCGGATGGGCGCACTATGCGCTTGGCTCCTACTATCTCAGAGTGGGCGACCCGACGCAAGCCCGTGCACAGTTTGAAACTGCCCTGGCGCTCTTCGACCCTCGCACCCATCATGTTCCACGGATTGATACCCAGGCTAAGCTCGGACTGGCCGAAGTGAGGCAGGGTGATCTGCGACGCGCTGCCAGCAAACTACGAGACAATCTTGACACGGCTCGGTCAGCGTCGTACAGGTGGGCTGTGGCCAAGGCGTTGTTCAGCATGGCCGGGCTTGCCTTGGCCGCCAATGATCTACCGCGCGCGGCGCGATGGTTTGGCGCCGCCGAGGCGCTCAGTGAGCTGACAGGCGGACTAGATGGAGACCAGCAGTACCTGATCGAGCAGGACATCGCTGTACTGCGCGAACGCCTTGACCCGCCGGCCCTGGCGCGGTATTGGGCGGAAGGACGCGTGCTGGACTGGCAGCGGGCTGTCGACGAGGCGGTGGCATTTGCGGCGAGCGTAGAGGCAAACAGCAACGCGGTACCCACGGCCTGAAAGAGAAGGTCACTGCGAGAGGCGCGGCCTTCCTACCGCGCCTCTCGTCAAGAAACCATCGGGAACCTCGCGTCCGCATTGCCAGCCGGACCCCTGTCAGTCCAGCCGTACGATGTGGCCGTCGCGCCGCGTAGCGGCCATGTCGATGACGCGCTGGTTGCGACTGCCGCGCCACTCACCCGCGCCGTCGGCAAGCCGCGCGACGAACGGCCCGTCCACCAGGATGTCCGTCAGCTCCAAGACTTCGCGTATCTCAGGCTCAAGCCGCCAAGCCAGCGCTTCGAGGGTGAAGCCGGTGTAGACGACAACGTGGAGGCCGCGCGCCTTGAGGCGCTGGAGCAGCGCCAAGAGGCCCTTCGGTTGGAGCATCGGCTCGCCGCCGGTTACCGTGACTCCATCGCGAGGCTCGCCAATGGAGTCGAGCAAGGCTTGGACGATGGTATCTACATCCAACTCGACACCTCCGTCGAGAGGATGGGTCGAAGCCAGCGCACATCCGTGACACGCAAGGGTGCAGCCCTGAAGTTGGCACACACTCCGCCGGCCCGGCCCATCTACTACGGAACCGTGATAGAGACGCGCGACACGGAGTGTTGCGCCAAATGCTGCTCGTTGAGGCGGCAGCGGCAAGCTCGTGAGTGGTCGCGCGCAGTTGAGCGCGCGGGCGGGGGCGAGGAGGTCGCCGACCAGGGCCGGCGCCTCCTCCCCACTCAGTCCCTCGACCGTCAGCTCGCCTGTCGCCGGATCGAGAATCCACATCAGCTCGCTCACGACTGCCCTCGCTGACGCACACTCGGTCGTACCTGGGACCGGGCATAGTATTCGGCCGTCTTCTGCTCGCTCGTCGGTGGCCCGATGAGTGTCTCGATGAGCTTCGCCACCTCGTCGCACGTCGGCCCGGCGACACCCTGGATGTGTATTTCCAACTCGCCGGTCGTCGGGTCGATGCTGAACTCAATGGTCGGCATCTTGTCCTCCTTTAGTAGCGGACGCGTATCTTGATGAGATGTCCCTCGACCATGCGTTGGGCCGTGCCATGTAGCCGCCGCTTGACCTCCTCGACGACGCGCTCGTTGTAGGCCGTGCGCAGCTTGACCAGGAACTGCCCGCCGTGCAGCACGCGCTGATCGTACTCGCTAATGACTGGGACATAGCCCTGCGGCGTGAGCGCGAACCCCAGGTCATTCGACGCTGAGCCGAGGTACTTGCGGCGCACCACGATCTCCGCCGTCTCGGCCCGCCTGTCGCCCAGATACCCATAGAGAGGGAGCGCCTCGCCCTCTTCGACCTCGCCGTAGCCCAGGTCGGCCAGCGCCGCCAGGAGCAGCCGTCGGTCCTTGAACACGGCCTCATTGAATACCAGGTACTTGCTCACATCTACCTCCTCACAATGCGCTAGAACTCGATCAGACGCTCGCCCGTCACAGCCTGGGCGTGGCCGGCGTCCACGGCGAGATGCTCCCGCGCCCAGCGGCGCAAGTCCTCGATCTCCTCGCGCTTGACCTCGGATGTTGGGCGAATGGAGCGCACCCGCCGCAGGATGTCCGCCGTCGTCACCTCGCGCGCTCCGTCCATGAAAGCGTCCAGGAGCGCCCCCTTCACCGCTCCCTCGATCTCCGCGCCGGAGAAGCCCTCGGCAGCCTGCGCCAGGGCCGGCAGGTCGAACGCCTGCGGCTCGCGCCCACGCTTCGCCAGATGCACCCGGAAGATATCGGCGCGATCCTCGACGGTGGGTAGGTCAACGAACACGACCTGGTTGAAGCGGCCCTGGCGCAGTTGCTCCGGCGCGAGCTGCCGCACGTCGTTGGCCGTCGCGATGACGAACACGTCCTGTTGCTCCTGCATCCACGCCAGCAAATGGCCGATAGTCCGGGCTGTTTCGCCGCCATCGGTCCGCGCCGATGACTGCAGCCCGCCCACGGCTTTCTCGAATTCGGACAGTCCGAGGACTCCCTTGAGCGTCGTGGCAATGGCCAGCGCGCGCTTGATGCTCATGGCCGCCGAGCCAATCACGCCGCCGCCTTCGCCCATCACCGCCCCGAAGTCCATATCGAGCAACGGCCTGCCGAGGATGGAGGAGGCGATCTTCTTGGTCAGGTCTTTGCCCGTGCCCGGTAAGCCGACCAGGAGGATACCCTTCATGGGCTCGACGCCATAGGCGCGCGCCGTCGGCGTGAACGTCACCGCCGCTTCCTGGAGCAACTGGCGCAGGTGGGCGTAGCCGCCTAGGTGGTCGGCCGGCTCGGGGTGGGTATAGGTGAGGGCGCCGCTCTGGCGGATGACACTCCGCTTTTCGTCCAGGATCAGCGGCAACGAGTCGGGGCCAATGCCGCGATGGGTGATCGCAGCTTTGGCCAGGGCGTTCTCGATCTCCGTTTCGGTCAGGCCGAGCAGCGCCTGGACGAGTTGTTCTCTGGTCCGGCCATCCACCGCCAGCGCGATGTCGGGGTTGTCGGCGAGGCGGCCCATCTGCATGTCGAGCAGCTTCTCGACCTCGCGCTCGTCGGGTAGCGGCAGGTCAACCCGCTTGACTTCCTTCTCCAACGCCGGGATGTCCGGGAAGTTGGGATCGACGAACAGGACGGTGACGGGGCGCGTCTTGATGGCCCAGGCAAGCTCCCGCAGGCGGCGCACCAGCTGGGGCTCAGGCTGGCCGAACGGCGCCAGGTACGGCCCGAAGTCGCCCAGGACGAACAGCCCGCTGTCGGCCCCACCGATGTAGTCCAGGACGGAGAAGGGGTCTTCGGTGTCGGGGATGGGGCGCGGGCTGAGCAGCGGCTCGGCGCCGGCCATCTGCTGCAGTCCGGTCATGCGGCTCCAGGCGAACAACCCCTTGTACTTGTGGCGGGGCAGATGGGCGACGGCGGTGATGAGGCGGCGGAGGCGCATCTCCTCGAAGGTCGAGACGCTGATGAGCCCGTAGCGGGCACGAATGAGGATATCCAGCTCCGCCACCAGGCCGTCCAGGCACGATGCTTGCGACATGACTTGTGTTCCTTTCTAGACTTCCAATGCTGACATGCGGTTGGGTTCGGCGAGGGCCTGGGCGTCGGCGTAGCACAGCTCGATGATGTCGCCCAGCACCTCGTCGAGGCCGCCCACGTCGCGCTTGCGCTTGCTGCCTGGAGTCCGTGCCAGGCGCTCTAGCTCGGCGATGAGCTGCGTCAGCTGCTCGTCGGACTGCCAATTCATAAGCGTGTACCACCGGGACAACTCGCGGACGCGCTTGACCGAGCCGCCCGGCAGGTAGCGGTGCTTCTGGAGCGAGGCGCGGATGGCCGCCGCCGCCTCGTAGACCGCCCCGTGAAGCTGACGCGCCCCCTCCTCCAGCGGGCTGAGCGCCTCCTGCAGCCGCTCTCGCGCCGCCTCCAGCTTCAGGGTGCGCAGGCGTTCCTTGACCTCGGCTTCGCGTCGACGCTCTTCTTCCTCGGCGGCGAGCTGGCGTCGGATGCGCTCTTCCTCGGCCCAGAACTGGGTTTGCACCAGCCGCTCCCGCGCTTGCTGGCGACGCTCTTCGAGCCGCTGGTCAGCCTGGGCCTGCGCGAGCCGGGTGCGCTCCTCGGCAGCCTGGCGCTGCTCGGCCAACATCTCCGAGCTGAGCCAGACCACGCCCACCCGGTAGCGCAGCGTCAGCCTGTCTTGCAGGTCGTCCGGCGTCGGCATGGCTTCAAGCACGCCCTTGACGACGGCGTCCTGGAAGCCGTCGGGGATGACGTGGCCCGTCGCCTGTAGCCGTCGGGACGAGTCGGCAGCCAGCTGGAGGAAGGTCTGCAGCACCTCCTCGCGGATGGCGTCGTACTGCTCCAGCACCTCGGCCTTCGCCGCGTCGAGCGCCGCTTGTGCAGCTTCGAACTCGTGCTCGAACGCCTCGAACGCTCGCCACGGCAGCCACCGGTAAGCGGGGGTCTCGAACACGGTTTCGGTCAGGCGGAAGGTGTAGGAGTACTTGTGGAGGGCGGTGTGGGCGCGGGCGGCCGGGCGCAGCAAGGGCAGGCGGCAGCGGTCGGGCAAGAGTCCGCAACGCGGAGGACGGAAGGCGACCTGGCCGCGCGGCAGGGTAATGCCCAGGGTCTGCCAGTCGAGCTGCCGGTCGAGGATGCCGAAGCCCCGCGCGTCAACGTTAAGGAAAATCCCGTCCTCGAGAAGCACCGAGAGGTCGAAGGGCAGCTTCTCGATGTCCGCCGTCATCGCGCCGGTCTTCACGGTTGCGACCGTGGCGCGACCATTTACGCCGTTGGCTTTACCGTTGACAGGCGCAAGTGTCTGAAGCATGACCCACCTCCTGACTACGCCGCCGAACCCGGTGGCGTGTACAAGCCTTTTTCCCGCAGGCTCACGTAACTGGAAGGGCAGCCGAGAATGATGTGGTCGAGCACCTGAATGCCCAGGAGCTCGCCGGCTTTGCCCGCGTCGAGCGTCAACCGGATGTCATCCTGGCTCGCAGAGGCGTCGCCCGATGGGTGGTTGTGGCAGAGCAGGATGGCCGCCGCGCCAACCGCCACGGCATCACGAAAAACGTCGCCCAAACGGATGACGACCGAGTTGACACCGCCCTGGTAGACCAGGCGCGTGCCCAAGACGTGGTTCTTGGTGTCGAGCAGGATGACGCGCAGCTGCTCCTGGGCCAGGTCCGCCATCTCGGGGCCGAGGTATGCCGCCACATCCGCCGGCTTGCGGATGGTGAGCGCCTCCGGTGAAGGGGTCACGTGCGCCACCTCGTAGCGCACAGCCAGCTCAGCCAGCAGGCGCAGGTTCTCGCGCACGAGGTGGAGGAGCGCCGCCGCATCCGGCGGCAGGAGGCTGATCTGTTCCACCGCCACCTTGCGTCTCATGTCACATCCCACGCGACGGTGTTGTGGTAGCGGTCGGAGAGGCGGCGGTCGAGGTGGGCGCGGAAGCGGTCGGCGCGCTCGGCGCTGTCGTCGGCGTAGAGGTCTGCGACCTGGCGGGCGAGGGCGTCGAAGGCGGCGCGGTCATAGAACTGGCCGACGTGGCTGGCGAAGGCCTGGGCGAGAACGATCGGGCTCTTGGTGGCGACAGCCAGGGCGAGGCGTTGCTGTTGGGGCAGCACATCGTAGAGGGTCGGCATGGGGGCCTCCCATCATAGGAGAAGGCGGAGCAATGGACGCTCCGCCTTCTCACGTACACGACTTGTCCGACAAGCCTAAACGGCAGGCTCGACGGTGGCTGGCTCAGCCGGGGGGGTCTCCGGCCGGCGGTCGAGGGCGATGACCTCGACGGCGACGATCTCTGTCACGGTGCGCTTCTGGCCGTCCTTCTCGAAGGAGCGGTAGGTGATGCGGCCAGCGACGTAGACGAGGCGGCCTTTGCCCAGGTACTCGCCGCAGAACTCGGCGACCTGTCCCCAGCAGACGACGCGGTGCCAGTCGGTGACGGTCTCACCGTTGGGCTTTGGCGGTCGGTCCGTGGCGAGGCTGAAGTTGGCGACGGCGTGGCCTTCCGGGGTGTAGCGCAGCTCGACGTCACGCCCCAGCCGGCCGATTAGCTCGGCCTTGTTAACACAGAATCCCATGAAGTCACTCTCTTTCTTACTCGATCTCATAGCCTGCATTGCGGAGGGCAGCCATGAACAGGGCCTGGCCATCTGGCAGGAGCGCCAAGTCGGCCACGTCCTTGACGTTCTCAGGCAGGTCAACAGGAATGGCACGAGTGCCGAGGGTGCTCTGAAGCTCCGCCGTCGCCACTCGCCCGGCCTCGTCGTTGTCGAGGGCGAGGTAAATGCGCCCAAAGCGCAGCAGAGAACGAACCGCGTCGCTGCGAGCATGGGTTCCCAGCAGCGCCAGGGTCGGCACACCCCATTGGCCCAGCGTGAGAACGTCGAAGACGCCCTCCGTCAGGATGATGTGGCGCTGGCGGGCAGCTGTCTCCCAGCCAAAGAGGGGCTTCGGTCCGGGGAGGCTCAGGTACTTCGGCCGACCGTCATTCGAGGTAATGGCGCGGCCGATGAGCCAGGTAGGCTGGCCGTGGCGCACCTCCGGGATCACGAGCCGGCCGGCGAAGAACTCGTGGCCGTTGGGCCGCAGCAAGCCCATTCGGATCGCGGCCTGGATGGGCAGCCGCCGCTGGCGCAGATAGTCCACAAGCTCACGGCCAGGGGCGTACCCCACGCGGCACTCGCTGAGGAGCCGAGGCTCCAGCCCCCGTCCCTCCCAGTACGCCAGAGCTGCTGGTGCCTCAAGCAGTCGGTGGTGATAGAACGCAACGGCCGCGGCGAGACAGGCGCGTTCCACCGACCGCCAGCTGGATGGTACGGAGAAGGGCGGCCTGAATGGCGGCCGGTGAGAGAGGGGCGCCGCCGTCGTGCTCTCGATACGCTCGACGGCTTGGCGGAAGTCGCAACGCTCCATCCGGCGGACGAAACCGATCACGTCGCCGCCGACGCCGCAGCGGTAACAGAACCAGCTGCCCGTCGAGGGATACACGTGGAGATTCGGTCGCCCACCGTCGGCGTGAAACGGGCAGCGGGCGACAAGGGTCCGTCCGCTGGGCCGTAGCTCAATGCCGTACCGCGCGACCAACTCCGCGATGGGATGGTCTTGCTTCAGGCGCAGGATGTCGGTGGCTGTCATGTCCACCTCCTTTTCATGCTCAGGGGAAACGTTTCGAAGTATCGAGGGGCAAGCCGTTGAGAAAGCGTGACGGACGGCGGGGCTGGGGATCGCCGTTGTGATGCCGGTTTCGGCAATAGCTCAGGTAAAGCCTCTCGCGGGGCCGCGTTACGGCCACGTAGGCGAGGCGTTGCTCTTCCTGGATGGCGCCGCTGTTCGGCTCGCGCATCAGGGCGTGGGTGTGCGGGAGAAGACCCTCTTCCATGCCGACGACAAACACGACCTGCCATTCACCCCCTTTCGAAGCGTGAATCGTGGTGAGCGTCACCTGCTCGGCTGTCTCATGGGCTTCGGGGTCGTCGCCCAGCCGAAGCGCGTCGAGCCAGTCGGCCAGATCGCCCTCGACGCGCTCCAGGAGCCGGCGCAGGTCCGCCAGGTATCCCAGCCGACGCTCGCCATCCGGCTGCTCAGCAAGCCAACGCCGAAAGCCGGTGCGCTCCAGGACGGTGTCCAGCAGGAGGGGCGGACTGAGATGATGCGCTTGTCGGTGGAGATCCAGGAACAGAGTGTGCGGCAGAGGCGTCTGCGTCTTACCGATGCGCTCGAGCGCTGTCGTATCGGTTGGGTTGCAGACCAGGCGAAGGAAAGCGAGGGCATCCCGCACCTCGCGTCGGTGGAACAGGTCGCTGCGCCCGCGCACCCGGTACGCCAGCCGCCGCTCTCGGAGCGCCAGGCCCAGCTCGTCAGCCTGGTGATTGGTGCGGTAGAGGACGGCAATATCCGACGGCTGGCGTCCTCTGCCGTCACCGAGCAACCGGCCGATCTCCGCGGCCACGAAGCTCGCTTCGCCTTCCGCATCCGACGTGGCGTGCAAGCGCGGGATGGCGCCGGCCGGATTGTCCGTGCGCAGGCGGCGGTCGGCGTCCAGGCTCGCGCCCAGGGCGTTGGCCACCGCCAGGATGCGCCCGGTCGAGCGGTAGTTGTGGTGGAGTTGGAAAACGCGGGCGCTGGGAAAGTCGCGTTGGAAGTGGCGCAGTCCGTCGGGATCCGCGCCGCGCCAGGCGTAGAGGGTCTGCAGCGGGTCGCCGACGACGGTCAGGTTGCTGTGACGCGCGGCGAGCCGCTGCAGCAGACGATACTGGGGCGCGCTCACATCCTGGAACTCGTCCACCAGGATGTGGCGGTAGGCGTCCTGGTACATCCGCAACGCCGGAGGACGCTCGTCGAACAAGCGCAGCGGCCCGATCAGCATGGCCGTGAAGTCCACGGCGCCCCGCGACTGCAGCGCTGCCTCGTATTCGTCGGCCAGCGTCCGCAGCCACGGCGGCGTAGATACGCCGTCGCCCAGCCGATAGCGGTTCAGACGGCTCGCTAGCGTCGGCATCGGCAGCGTTCTCACGTCCACGTTCTGCCGTTGCGCTACGTCTCGCAGCAGGACCCGCGCGTCGTCCTCGTCGTACACGAGGGGCGGGCCCGGCCCGAGGCCAAGCTCCCCGACCCAGTGGCGGATGATGCGCAGGCCGAAGGCGTGGAACGTCGTGACGTCCACCTCGCGGCCGAGCGGGCCGAGGACGCCGACCAGGCGGGTGCGAAGCTCGCGGGCGGCCTTGGTGGTGAAAGAGACGGCGAGAATGCTGTCGGGGGCGACTTGGCGCGCGATGACGAGGTAGGCGATGCGGGCGGCGAGGACGGTGGTCTTGCCCGAGCCAGGCCCGGCGACAATGGCGAGCGGGCCACATGGGGCGAGAACCGCCTGCCGCTGCTCGAAGCTCAGCCGCGCCAGATCGAGCACATGCGGGGGTTAGCGGAGCGGCCGCGACTGGCGCACGATGCGCTCGGCGACGCGGGCGCCGACGTGCCACCCATCGCCCATGCCCAGGGCGCTGACGACGACCCAGGCGCCGCCATGGTTGAGCCGCGCAATGACAGCGCCGCGGCCCGGATCCGGGGCGTAACGCAAGGGGTTCTCGATGGCCTGCTCGTGGCAGAGCCGCAGAGAAGCCTGCGCCCAGGTGCCGAACACCTGGCGAGCTAGGGAAGCAGGCAGGCCATCCACGTCGAGAGTTTCGAGGCAAACGAGGGCTGCGCCCGGGTTGCGGCGGCACTCGCGGCGGGCTTGCCAGAGGGCGTCTTCGGCGCCGCGCGTCCGCTCCGCGAGGTCGCGCTGAGTTATACGCTGGAGCAAGGCAGCCACTTCTGCGTTGTCGCCCACTTCTGGCGCAATCTGCTCCAGGGCGCGCTTCGCGTCGGCGAGTCGGCCAGCCTGCAGCGCTTCTCTGGCTGTCGCCAGCCCGACGTCCACCCGCCGCTGCCGTTCGGCCAGCACTCGTTCGAGGTTGAACTGCGAGGCCAGCCTCTCGGCTTCGGCGCGGCGCTCCTCGGCAAGTTGGGCAGCAACACCCTCCGCCTGTCGGGCGATCCCCAGCACGCGGTTGGCCTCGGCGCGGGCCTCGTCGGTAAAGGCGCTCGCGGCAAGGCTCTCTGCCGCCTGCCGGACGGCACGCGCCTGGTCGAGGGCCTGCTCCGCCTCGTGGCGCGCCGCCATCAACGCATCATACTGCGCCAGGGTCTCCAAGGCCGCGGCTCGCGCTTCGTGGTCCCTCCGACTCGCCTCGGTCAGCGTCGCGTTGGCAGCCGCCAGGTCGGTCAGAACGCGGTCCAGATCGGCTGGCTCGGTAGATGGTGGTTCGGCGGCTGTAACGGTGTTGGCCTGGCCCGGCGTCTCTTCCAGGCGGAGCACGAGGGCCAGATCGGCGAAGCTCTTGAGGACAATCTGGTTCGACATGGGTATCTCCTATTGGTCGGGATCGAGGGAGTCACTCAGTGGATTCGCTGAGGAGTCGGAGCGGCGTGGCCGTTCGTGGACGGCGCCAGTGGATCAGAGCGCCGCGGGAGTGCAAGGTCGAGCGGGACGACGACGCTCAGCGCGCCGTCGTGCTGCATGGCGACGGCAATGCACTGCTCCGCCAGGTTTGCCAGCAGTTCATCCGAGGTGAGCGGGCGCCCCGCGACTTCCAGCGCCAGCCGAATGAGCACGAACGTCGCGCCGTCGGGGCGCTGGCCCAGGTGGTAGCAGCCCACAATCGGATGGTCAGCGACCACGACTTGCTGCACGATGACCGCCGCATGCGCCGGCAGCGCCCGTCCCAGGACATGGCGCAGACGCCGCATCGCGCTCCGGATGTCGCGCTCGTGTTTGAGGCGCCGGGAGCGGTCCGTAACAAGCACTTCGACCGGGTCGCCGCGTAGCTTGTGGCGAATGACACGCCACATCTGGCGCACGACGACGGGCACCCGCCTCACGGCTGCACGCAGCTGCGCGCTCCACGTTGTAGCGCAGTCTTGCACAGGATCGAGCATAGAGCCTCCTTAGGGGGAAATGACGAACGCCGAGCGCGAGGCTCGGCGTGCAAGCATAACCTAGCGGCGCGAGATCGTCTCACGCCGTCGCAGTCAGGGTATTGTGTTTGACGGTAATTTCGGCACGAAGCGAAGCAGCCCGCGCGTCTAGATAACGCGACGCTGCAGGTGGTTTAGCGCGTCAGACAAACGATGGTTGTGATGGTTTCGGCATTCGCTCCTTTCTCTAGTGCCTCATACTACGGGGGTCTTGTCTGGTGGCTCTTCTCGTTACCGCTGGAGGGCACGCTCGTTTCGGATCCAGCGCTAACGCGGCAGAGCCGTGCCGTCGGTCGTTTGACCATCAGATAGGAGAGCAAGCTCGTGGGCCGGTGCTGACGCCAGCCGCATCCCATAGACGTCGGGGAGGACGATCCCCATCGGCTGTTGCAGGTCGAGCCGATGAACCCCAAGGGATGGCTCTATTATATCAGGCAGGTGTCCTCCGGGCGTCCTCGCAGCGTCCTCCGAGCATCCCTCAAGCTCAAAATCGCAGATGGCGCAAAACCCAGGCGGGCCTTGCTCCATCCATGTGTCACGGCAACTGGTCGCGGCTGCCGGCGTAGCGCATCAAGCCTGCAAACCGGCCCCCAATAATCCAGCCACTCTGCCCTGAAATGGACATGGCTTGAACGGGCCCCGAAAACGACGCTTGCTTCCAGGACTCGCCGTCCCAGTGTAGAAGGCCATTCCCAGGAGCTGAGGATGTGAAGCCGCTGCCGCCTGCCCACGCTTCTCGCGACGACACGATTGCGATGTTACTGACGTATACTCCTTGGGGAGACGGTACCTCCGTCCAATTCAGACCGTCCCAGTGCAGCATTTGGGAAGGCTCGCTCCAGCCGCCGGCCGCAATCCAGCCGTCGATGCTGGCTTTCATCGCTATGGCTCGCAACGTCGTGTTGACGGGGCTAGGGACAGATTCCCACGAATGTCCGTCCCAGTGGAGTATCAGGCTTACAGTGTGGGCGTCGCTTGTTTGAAAGCCGATTACCTGGAAACCCACAGCCCATCCATCGTCTGGCGTAATCATGGATACAGACAGAAGATTGCCATTGGGCCGGCTATCCACTTCGCGCCACACGTTCCCATCCCAATGAAGAATGAGCGTGTCAGCCACCCACGCCCCCGCACCCCCGCCAGATGGACGAGAACCGACGGCCCAAGCATCCGAAGCTGAGATGACAGCGATACCCCCAATCGAAGTCTGTATGTCACGACCGTATGGGATTTCTACCGGTGTCCACGTTGTACCAGTCCAGTGCAGCATGAGCCTTCTACCGTCATTGCTGCTGTCTGCTGATGCCCAGCCTTCGTCTGCTGACAACATCGTTACCCTATACGGCCTATAGTGGCCTGGACTACTTCCGGGCGTCCAAGCCTGTCCATCCCAATGGGCCGTGATCGCATCTTCGCCATAATCACTCGGCACGTACCCAACAGCCCAGGCGTCGCTTGATGATACAACGGAAATCGCGTTCAAGCCTCTGGTGATGAAGCCCGTGCCCGTCACTAAGGACCAACCGTGCCCGTCCCAGTGAACTATACTGGTGCCGACCGCCCAGCCCTCCGACGCAGAGATCATAACGATAGCGCCTGGCGAATAAGCTCCATCAGGGTATGCCGAGGATGTCCAGCTGAAGCCGTCCCAGTGCAGCACACCTCCCTTGACCGCCGGGCCGCCGATGGCCCAGCCATCTGTCGCCGATATCATTGTGATGGCGCCAATTGCGCAGCAAGTGTTCGTTCTGTCGAATATCGTCCACGCCTGCCCGTTCCATCGTAGCATGATGCGGTAGTAGGAGTCGGTTCGGTAGTTGGATTCCATGTACCCGCCCATGGCCCAGCCGTCGTGGTCTGATACCATCGCGACGGCGTTTAGCTGATACGTGCCGTCGGGGAGAGTGGCTTTGGTCCATGTCTGTCCGTCCCAGTGCAGCAGCACGGCTCTGTCGTTCAGACCGCCGGCAATCCAGCCATCATTGGCCAAGCGCATCGACAGGGAGCGCAGCGGCAAGTCGGTCGGGCACGGAACCGATCGCCAAGAACTTCCATCCCAATGCAGAATCGTGTCTTCAGCGCCGATTGCCCATGCATCGCCTGTTGAAACTACTGCTACAGCAAGCAGGTCAGCTCTTGTTGGACTAGACCAGTTTCTCCACCGATCTCCATCGAAATGGAGAATAACGCCTCCCTCGCCCACCGCCCAAACATCATCTGTCGCCGCTGCGGCAACAGCTTTGAGAGCAGTCTGAACAGGACTGTCTGCCTGACGCCAACGCGAGCCCTCCCAATGGAGTATAACGCCTTCCTCGCCAACTGCCCACACGTTTGATGCTGAGATAGCTACTGCCGCATCCAGAGCCCTCCGACAGTAGTCTGGAACGCTCTTATCTCCCCAGCAGCGCCAGCCGGGTTGGAAGCCCGAATCCCAGCGCTGCATGACAACCGGCAGGAACTGCTGATGAACAATGGTCGGGGTGACGGTTGGGGACGCGGCTTCCGTCGCCGTCGGGGTGACAGTAGCCGTCTCGGTTGGCGTGGAGGTGAATGTCGCAGTTGGAGTAACCGTCAGGCTTGCTGTGGCTGAGATCGGCGTCGTATCAGTCACAGTCGGCGTCAATGTCGGTATAGCTGTTTCCGTCACAGTGAGTGTCGCCGTCGCCGTCTCGGTAAGGGTTGCGGTTTCGGTGAAAGTGGGGGTTGGGGTCTCGGTCTCACCCAACCCTTGCGCGATAGCTGCGGGCAGCCCGGTCGGGAGCAGGAGCGAGCCGAGGATGATTACCACAAGCGAGAGACCAAGAAACAGCGGAGGGATAGGGAAACGGCGCATGTGTCCTTCTTCGTGAGCTTAGAATTGCTGCTAGAGGGCAAACTGCTCGCGCTGTCCAGCGCACTGAGCCAGAGCGAATGGTCTTGCAGATGGCGCAAAACCGAGCAGGTTTTGCGCCATCCGTGTGTCACGGCAACTGGTCCGGACTGCCGGCATAGCGCCTGAAGCCGCCACCCCCAATCATCCAGCCATCGTTCGCCGAGAGCATTGACAGTGATCCGACAGGGTATGCAGATACTAGCCTACGCCAGGACGTGCCGTCCCAGTGTAGAAGGCCGCTACCTGTGCCGGCCACGCTACCGCCAGCCCATCCGTCGTGCGCCGAGACCATAGATATTCTGTCGACCAGCACGTCGCCAGGACTCGGCATCACTGTCCAGGTCACGCCGTCCCAATGCAGCATCCTAGAAACGACCTCAGATTGACTGAGCCAGTCGTAGCTCGACATCCAGCCATCCGAAGCCGACAGCATGTCGACGGCGCGGAGGGACATATTGACCGGACTTGGGACTTGCGTCCACCGGTGTCCATCCCAGTGGAGTATCAGGCCCATATCATGGGCATCCGGAGTCTGAAATCCGACTACTTGGAACCCCACGGCCCATCCATCGTCTGGTCCAATCATCGAGATGGATAGAAGATTGCCGTTGGGCGGGCTATCCACTTCACGCCACGCATCGCCATCCCAATGAAGAATGAGCGTGTTCAAGCCCCAACTGGGTGGACCTGCGTTCGACGCACGAGCACCGACAGCCCAAGCGTCCGAAGGTGAATTGACCGCAATAGCCTGAATTCCGATCTGCTGGGCATCTGGAAGCTCGACGGGCGTCCATGCAGAGCCATTCCAATGGAGCATCACAGCTGTTTCATCATGTTGACCCGCCGCCCAGCCCTCGGTTGCCGACAACATCGCAACGCGAGAAAGCGCCATATCTTCAGGACTCGCGACTTTAGTCCACGAGTGTCCATCCCAGTGGGCCATGGTCGAGTCCTCGTAGTGAACCGTACCCATCCGATACCCGACGGCCCAGCCATCAGTGGCAGACGTCATAGAAAGTGCCGTATAGCCCGGTGGATTCGCCTCAACTCCAGGAGCGAGTGTCCAGGCGTGCCCGTCCCAGTGAGCCAGGCCGCCCCAAATATCCGAGGCCGAGATCACTGCGAAGAAGCTCGGCGCGAAGCCATAACTCCAGGTCGTCCAGGTAGCTCCATCCCAATGGAGCAAGGTTCCGTGTGTCGGATCATTTGTCCACCCGTCGGTCGCCGATGCCATTGCGATGCCGGTGGGTATGCCGCTACAGCAGTCAACCGTTCTATCGAACACAGCCCACGCCTGGCCGTTCCAGCGAAGCATAATGCGATAGACAGTGTCCCGCCGACCAGAAATGGTGTACCCGCCGACCGCCCAGCCATCGCTGTCCGATATCATTGCCATGGCGTTCAGCTGATACGTGCTGGTGGGCATGGGGGCTTTCGTCCACGCCTGACCGTCCCAGTGCAGCATGACCCCTGTGTCGTTCAGACCGCCAGCGATCCAGCCATTCGTGGCCGACTGTATCGTCAGTGAACGTAGCGGTAAGTCGGTTGGGCACGGCACGGATTGCCAGAAGCTCCCGTTCCAGTGGAGAATAGTACTTTGATCGCCTATGGCCCAGGCGTCAGTGGGTGAGAGCACGGCAACCCCCAGCAAGTTGACGTTGGTCGGGCTAGACACCTTGTTCCATCGTTCTCCGTTCCAATGGAGGATTGCTCCGCCTGTACCCACAGCCCATGCATCATCTGTTGAAGCCGCCGCGACGCCGGCGAGATCCGTCTGAACAGGACTGTCTACAAGCCGCCACACGGAGCCATTCCAATGGAGAATTGCCCCCTCCACCCCTACGGTCCAGACATCCGCCGTGGAGACGGCTGCGATGGCAAGAAGACCCCGACCGCAGTAATCCAACCTGTTGCTGTCTCCCCAACAGCGCCAGCCGGGTTGGAAGCCCAGGTCCCAGCGCTGCATGACAACCGGCAGGAACTGTTGATGAACAATGGTCGGGGTAACGGTTGGGGACGCGGCTTCCGTCGCCGTCGGGGTAACGGTAGCCGTGTCAGTCGGGGCGGAGGTGAGTGTGGCTGTTGGAGTAGCCGTCGGGCTTGCCATGGCCGAGATTAGCGCCGTCTCAGTCACGGTCGGCGTCGGCCTCGGTATAGTGGTTTCTGTCACGGCGAGTGTTGCGGTCACTGTCTCGGTAACGGTTGCTGTCTCGGTGACAGTAAGCGTCTCGGTCTCACCTAGCCCTTGTGCGGTGACTGCGGGTAGCCCGGTTGGGAGCAGGAGTGAGCCGAGGATGATTACCAAAAGGGAGAGACCAAGAAGCACTGGAAGGATGAGGACTCGGCGCATGTGTCCTTCTTTGTGAGTGATGGGGATTGCTGAATATCGTTTTCGTGGCTAGAAAAGCGCCGCGAGATTGGTGGTGCTGACGGGGGCATCCAGACCGCCCGCACTATTCACAAATCAAGACGCTTTGACATATCTTTCGATACGCAGACAATCGGCGGAGAAGCACTTTTCGTTGACGTCCTCGGAGCGTTCCAAGTGAGCGCAAATCTGTACCCGGGACGGTTTCGTCCGTCGAGAATCAACTCGGCCAGAATCGGGCAGGGAGGGCTGCACCATTCTCGGAAAGCGACAGGCTTGGGGGCGGTCATATGAGAAGCTGTTCATTCTCATTCGTCAATACGCCCAGCCTTTGAACAGCGTAGAATATGGTGTAATGGGGTAAGAAGTTATCGTTGCGAAATGTCGTACGAGTTATACGACATGAGATAGATGAGGAAATATGGCTACCGAGGTGCCAGAGGGCGTGAAGGTGTACTCCAGCGATGAGGCGCGGGCCCACTGGCGCGACATCATGGACGTGGCGATGGGCGGCGGCGACGTAGTCGTCGAGCGCTACGGCAAGCCTATGGTCGCCGTCATCCCATACGAGGATTACATGAGCCTGCTCGACACCCTGGAGGAACTGCGGGATGCGCGGGACGCCGCCGAAGCGTACGCTCGCTACAAGCGCAACCCTGAAAAGGCGCGGCCCTACAGCGAGATCCGACAGGAGCTGGTGGAGAAGGGCCGGCTGGATGAGTGAGCCGAGGGTGCTCTGGACGATTGTCTGCGAACGGCAAGCAGAGCAGGCCCTCGGCGAGTTACGCGGCGAGATACTTCAGCGCATTGACGGGGCGATCCTGGCGCTGGCCGAAAACCCGCGCCCGCATGGATCGCAGAAGCTCGCCGGCGCGGGCGACTTCTACCGCATCCGCGTCTGGGACTGGCGCATCATCTACCCGATCGAAGACGACAGGCTGGTTGTGCTCGTCATCAAGATCGCGCATCGGCGAGAAGTCTACCGCAGTCCTTGAACCCCACTTCCGACACTCAAGCATGCAACGACGCAGGCGCCGTTCATCCTCAATCCGGTCCTGTCGCACTCACCTGGGAGAGCAAGCTCACGGGCAAGGACGTTGTCCTCAGCCACAATCCCATCTCGCGCGGGGCGGGCCATGCCCATCGGCTGTTAGGCGACAACCGACCAAACCCTATGGCACTGAGCAGTATACACCGTCCCCATTTCACAGCGATTATTTGCCAATTACATTTGGCCGGCCGTCCGAAATTTCAGGGGATGATTCGTGTGAAGCGAATACTTCTGACCGGGATGTCTGGAACCGGCAAGGCTACGGTGATCCGTGAGCTTGCGGCGCGGGGCTACAAAGCTGTAGATGCTGATTGCGACGAGTTCCCCGAGTGGGTGGAGGTTAGCGCTGACCCCGACGATGTATCGTCGCCAGTGGAACCGGATCGAGACTGGGCGTGGCAAGAGGATCGCATTCAAGCGTTACTGTCCACGGAGGACGCCGACGCCTTGTTCCTCAGCGGGTGTGCGGCGAACATGGGCAAGTTCCTGCCCCAGTTCGACCACGTCATCCTGCTGAGCGCCCCGCCAGAGGTCATCGTCGAACGGTTACGGACACGGACGAACAACCCATATGGCAAGGAGCCCGACCAGGTCACGCGTGTGCTGGGATTGCTGCAAACCGTCGAGCCATCGCTGCGGCGCGTGGCAGGGCACGAGATTGACATGCGTGCCAGCCTTGATGATGCCGTGACGAACGTCCTCCGGCTCGCGCACGCAGAGATGTGAACAGTAGTCCTTCATGCGTCATTCTCAATGCGAATTGATATTACATCAACTTCCAATCTGCGTGGCTTGACTGGAAGTTGAAGGAACCTTATAGTTCCAGACTTCTAGGATAGTCCAGATGGCAGACGCAATGGAACAGCTCTGGTTGTGGCTACAAGCTCAATGGAGACAGGTCTCGGATGGGGTTATAGCGTTGTGGAATGCACAAACCCCAGGCACGCAAGACCAAATCAGAGGAACGTTGTACGCCTCCGCAGTGCTGACTGTGATAGCTGCATTATGGAGACAATTCCAGTCCATTGGACGCCACCTTCGAGCCTATATTAACTCTGGGGCCACTTCCACGCTGTCTACTCATGCTGCGCCCAAGCCACCCCATCGCGAAGTTCCATCATATCGCTTCGTTGAGAGGGATGACGAAAACAATCATGATCTAGTTCAAAGAACAATAGACCAACTCTCCACTGGAGGGGTAGTGACGTTATGGGGTGCAGGGGGAACAGGTAAGACTACATTGGCCTTGGAAGTGGCTCACCGCACTTTCAAGCGAAAATATCACGGGGGGGTGATATGGAGCAGCGCCAACGACAGATTGGATTATGGAGTCGTCGAGTTGTTGGATACGGTGCTGGTCAAACTGGCATACCACGATACCGAGATCATACCTATAGCCCGGCGCCCAAGAGAGGAACTCGCTCAAGAGTGCTTGAGCGATGCTATGCCTTGCCTCCTTGCACTCGACAACTTCGACACGATTGCGCCAAAGGAGCAGCAACCGATCTTGCGCTTCCTTACCGAGCTCCCCTGTCCTGTACTTGTTACGAGCCGTGACCTCTTGCCTATTGGCACAAATATACGTGTAGGACCAATGAAGCCTCGCGAGGCAGATCTGTTTCTTGTGTCACTTATCGAACATTCGGACTATCATACGCGGCTGGCTATGGTGGATCGAAGCGAGATTTCGCGTATAGCCGCAAGCAACCCAATGCTAATGCGCTGGGTAGTGCGTCAACTTGAAGAAGCAACAGACGCACATGATGTGTTTGATGACATCGAACAAGGCAAAGGGGAAGCAGTTGAGCGGATTTTCGAACGGTCATTTCATATATTGGAACCCGATGCCCAAGTTGTGCTACTCGCCCTCGCGCTGTTTGCAAAAAATGTTAACCGTGAACCAGTGGCACTTGTGGCATTCGGACAGAGCCTGGGATCGGTGCGGGACCGCCTTAATGCTGCAATCCGTCGCCTCGCTCGCCAGGACTTGCTTGAGAGTGACGCTAACCATATAGGCCTGACCACAATGGTACGCAAGCTGGCTCAGGGCCAGTTACTGAAGGATCAGCGCGTGCCTGAGATGCGAAGCAGGTTCGAGATGTTACCCTATGACAACAGTGTCTTTGTGATTGATTTCGGAGATCCCTTCGTAACTACGCCCTCAAGTGGCCTTCAGCCGTAGGCTACGAAATACTTGCTGAAAAAGGTGATTGAAGAATGTTATCTCGACTTCGTCGTCTGCTTCGCGTCACAAACTGGCCAGCGATACTGATCGGGTTGAGCATAGGAATGGTGGTATCGATAGTCATCATTCTCACTACTGACCAAAAGCAATTTGTACCTATCTTTTTGACTGCAGCGCTTGTGCTGCTGGTTGTGGCGCTTGTGTTGAGGCGATGGCGAAGTACAGTTTCACGGGTGAAATTCGGTTCTACGCTCCGGTTAGGTACGCGTGGCGACTGCTATCAGTATGCACGCCAAGCCTTTGTGGGTTTTGTTTCACTGTACACGCCATCTTACCGGTCCTCAGCCGCAACGTTGACACTTGAGCAGCAAAGACAAGCCCTTGAGAGTCTGGATTTTGAGGCTCTTGACATAGAGGCATCAAATCTCGCTCCTACTATTCAAGCCATTACGTGTCATGCTAGTCGATTGGAGCACTGCTGGCTACTAGCTACTATGACACAAAGCGGGGCAAGCTCCCTTTCATACGCCAATCTCCTGGCTCAATACTTGCGAACAGTCAAAGGCCTTAACTGTGCCTTTCACTATGGAATGGATTACTCCATACCGCTAGATGACGATGTCGTAGTAGTGCAGAGAACCTACAATAAGGTATCTGAGGTATTTCGGGAAGCTCAAGAGATGGGGATCCCGGCAGCGGAGATGGTAGTCGACGTCACCGCCGGGACGCGAAGTATGGTGCTTGGGATGATCTTGGCATCCCTAGAAGGGGACCAGGACGTCGAAGTAGTAGGAACGGCCTATGACTATAGAGGCGCGCCTCAGGGTGAACTGTCGCCAATGATTGTGCAGTTCAAGGCACAATCGGACGGTTGAACGTCTAGTCACCATTGAAGAGGTGCCGTGCTGTTCCATAGTTGCGCTGAACTGTTGCCATGAGGAACGATTCCGCATCATAACAGCGGTAATTACAGCGCGAGAAGCGCATGTTATATCAATCAGCGTGGTCGAGAATACTGCTTTGGAAACTTGTGGCCGGAGGGGCCAATTCTGAGACTGCCAGGGACGAATTAATTGGGGGTTTTGGGCTGGCTTCTATAGGAATCTCTCTTATCTCATTAATTCTCTTCAATCCTCGTGCATCTGGTCTCCAAACCGTAACCGTTACCGCCTCTTGAGCGTCTAACTCTTTGAAGCCGAGTTGCATACGATAGCGATAGGCACAGGTGGGGAGCTGTCCTTCCGCCTGTGCTTTTCGTTTGTCGCTAACAGGAGGCTGGATGAGTACGCCGCTGAGAGTTCTGCTGGCAGATGACCATCCCGTTGTCCGCCGGGGTTTACGCACGGAGCTAGAACAGCAAGGCGACTTCGTCATTGTCGGGGAGGTTGGCCTGGTGGCTGACGTGGTGGTCATGGCTCGCCAGGTCCAGCCGCAGGTGGTGGTCATGGGTATCCAGTTCCCAGATGGGAGCGGGCTAGACGCGTGCCGCGAGATCAACGAGTCTGAATTGCAGACCTCGGTGCTCATTCTCACCGCCTTTGATTGGGATGTCTACCTCGCTGGCGCGTGGGCAGCCGGAGCGGACGGCTTCTTCGTGAAGGAGACAGACACCTGCCGGCTGGTGACCGCCATTCGGCAGGCGGCAAAGGGCAGCAAGCTCTATACGCCCGAACAGAAGGAGCGCGTGAAACACTGGCAGGCATGTGTGCAGCCGCGGTGGGACAGTCTGACAACGCGCGAGCGCAGCGTTCTCCGCGCCATGGCCGAGACCCGCACCAACGCCGATATCGCCGCCGAGCTCATGATCTCGGAGAAGACCGTGGAGGCGCACGCGACGCAGATCTTTCGCAAGCTGGACGTGGCATCGCGGCGCGACGCCGTGGCCTGGGTACGCAGCACACGCCTTCTGGATACGTAAATTCTCGTTCACAATTCACCGAAATCGGGAAAAACTAGGGTATTTCCCCGATGACAAGCTAGACAAGCTGGTGTAAGATGGGGGCCAATCCGCTCACCGCCGCCCTGCGGGAAAGCCAATCGCTCCCCATCTTGCTTTTGCTCCCGACGCATCGCTTTCCCTGCAGGCTTTTGTCCACCGCCCTGCATAGGAGGCGAATGTGTCTGCTACCCCCCTGACGCCGGCCCGCGCTCTCCGTAAGCCTCGCCGCGTTGATCTCCGCACCGTCTTCGGCATCTTCGTCATGCTCGCTGCTACAGCGGGCGCTGTGGCCTTCTGGAGCCTGTCGTCGGATACCCGCCCCGTCCTCATCGCCACTCGCGACCTGCCGGCGACCGCTATTCTCGGCCCGGCCGACCTGACCGTCGCCCACGTCCGTGTCGCCGACACGATGTACCAGGCGGCCATTCCCGAGTCCGAGCTGTCCTCCCTCCTCGGCCGCCAGCTCGCCGAGCCGGTTCACGCCCAGCAGCTCATCGTCCGCGCCCAGGTGGCGCCGCGCGCTCCCCTTGCCAAGGGCCAGATCGCCCTGACAATCCCCGTGTCACCGGATACCGCCGTCGGCGGCCGCCTCAAGCCCGGCGACCAGGTGCAGGTTCTGGCGAGCCTGAACAAGGGCAAGCCTGAGGCCCGAACGGTCGTCGTCCTGCCTCGCGCCACGGTGTACGACGTCGGGTACGACCAGCGGCTCGCCCCTCTTGGCAGTGATAGCGCGGCATCCGCCCAGGGCACGGCAAAGTGGCTGACGCTGGCTGTCACCCTGGAGGAAGCGCGGCAACTGTCCGATGCGCGCTGGAACGGCGACCTCGACGTGGGTCTCCTGCCGACCGAGCAGTGAGCGAGACGTCATGAGCTCACAGAGCATGCCGTCGGCCTCGAAATCAAAGGGGCAGGCACGCCTGCGCGTCGCGGTCGGGCTGGGCGACCCGGAGCGCGAAGAGCGGCTGCTGCCGATGCTGCGGCGCATCAAGGAGATTAGCGCCGTCGAGCGCTGCCTGGCGGCGGACGAGCTTCTCGAATACGCTCGCTCCGGGCAGGTGGACGTTCTCCTCGCCGCGTTCGACCTCCACCGCCTCACTGACACCATCCTGGCCGAGATCGGGCGCACGCGGGTGCCGCTGGTGTTCCTCGGCCCGCATCCCGACGAGGACCCCACGCTCGTCTTGCCCGGTCCGGTGTTGCCCCTGTCCGTTGACCCGGCCGCGCTCCGAGACGCCCTCCTCGCGGCGACGCAGGGCGAGAAGAGCGGTGGTGCGAGCGCCGAGCAACCGGCGGCGGAAATGCCAAGAGCGAATCGAGCGCCAGCCAACGCGCTCTCGGTCATCGCGGTGGCAAGTGGACACGGCAGTCCCGGGCGCACGACGGTCGCCGTCAACCTGGCCGCGGCCCTCGGCGCCGTCGAGCCGACCGTTGTCGTGGACGCCGACACGAGCGGGCCAAGTCTGGCCGCTCACCTGGACGCCGACCCGACGCGCAACATGTACATGCTTGCCCACGCCGAGCCCGAGACCTCGCGCGAGTGGGACTATGCTCTCCAGCAGGAGACCCAACCCCTCGCCAGCCGCAGCCCGCAGGCCCGGGTTCTGTGCGGCATCCCCAAGGCTGAGATGCGCGCACGCGTCTCGTCGGGCTTCTTCGAGCGCCTGCTCGCCGAGCTGCGACAGCGCTACCGCTACATCATCCTCGACATCGGCGCCGACCTCGCCAGCCCCGATGTTCTCCTGCACCGGGCGGCGCTCACGGCGGCGCAGCAGGTGCTTCTTGTGGTTTCGGCAGACATGGTCGGGCTGTGGCACGGGCGCGCCGCGCTGGCCGCGATCAAGGACGGCCTTGGGGTGCCCCAGGAGCGCGTGGCCGTGGTCATCAACCGCCACGACCGCCGCCACCACTACACCCAGGCCGAGATTGAGTGGGTGCTCAAGACGCCCACGGCTGCCGTCATCCCCTACGACTACCACGCCGCTCAGCGCGCCCTGGCCGACCAGCAGCCGCTCGTCCTCGATCGGGGCGGGCGGGCGCGGCGGGTGTTGCTGGACCTGGCGGGGCGCATCCACGGCGGCCAGATTATCCTCCCGCCAGAGGTCAAGAAGCGCCGCGTGCTGCACATGCCATCGTGGCGCGGGAGGCGGGACAAAGCAACTGCTATAGGACAACCAATGGGAATGTCCGAAGGAGGATTGGATGGCGACGACACTATCGCAGTCAGCGCCAACGGCCATCTCGGCCGCTGATCGTCAGATAGCGCGGGAGCTGCGCCAGGAGGTGCGCTCCGTCGTGAGCCGCTTCCTGAGCGAGAGCCAGCTTCTCGCGCCGGGGCCAGAGGACGAGGAGCGCATCCGCACCCTCATCCACGAGCACGTCGCGACCTACCAGCGCCGAGCGGTTAGCCTCAACGCGCCGCTGCTGGAAGATCCCGAGGCGGTCGAGCGCCACCTGTTCGACGGCCTGCTGCGGCTGGGCATCCTCCAGCCGCTCATCGACACGCCCACGGTCGAGGAGATCATCTGCAACGGCCCGCACCGCATCTTCGTCATCGAGAACGGCCAGAAGCGCCTGGTGTCCGACCTCTACTTCGACGACGACGGCGAGCTGCGGCACCTCGTCAAGCGCCTCATCGGCCCGATGGGCCGCCGCCTGGACGAGTCGTCGCCCATGGTGGACGCGCGCCTGCCGAACGGCTCGCGCCTCAACGCCGCGATCCCGCCCGCCACAACGCGCTGGTGCAGCGTCACCATCCGCAAGTTCATCCTGCGCGCCCACTCACTGGACCACCTGGTGCGCCTGGGTACGCTCCCGGAGAGCGCCGCCCAGTTCCTGGACGCCGCAGTTCAGGCGGGCGTCAACATCCTGGTTAGCGGCTCGACCGGCGCGGGCAAGACCACCATGCTCAACGCCCTCGGCGCGTCCATCGCGTCCTTGGACGAGCGCGTCATCACCATCGAGGAGGTCGCCGAGCTCCAGCTCGACCGGCAGCTACCCGACTGTGTCGCGCTCCAAGCGCGAGCGGGCAACGTCGAGGGCGCGGGCGAGATTCGCATCCGCGATCTGGTGAAGAACGCTCTACGCATGCGCCCGACGCGCATCGTCATCGGCGAGGTGCGCGGCGCCGAGGCGCTGGACATGTTGCTGGCGATGAACACCGGCCACGAAGGCTCCCTGACGACCATCCACGGCAACTCGCCCCGCGATGCCCTGGATCGGCTCGTGACCCTAGCGATGATGGCCGAGGAACGGCTGTCCAACGAGGCGCTGACCAAGATGGTCGCCCGCACCATTGACCTGGTGCTCCAGCTGCGGTTCGAGCCGCGCACCGGCCGCCGCCGGTTGGTCAGCATCTTCGAGGTGGCCGGTCTCGAAGGCGACGTTGTCACCGGCAATGAGCTATGGACGCTGGATGCCGACGGGGGCCGGGTCGTCTGGACCGGCATCCAGCCGCGCTGTGTGGCGAAAATGGCGGCACGGGGAATTACATACACGATTTCGCCAACTCGGGACGCGGTGTAATTCCCATGAAACTCCCATGTAACGATGGCTTTGTAGAATAGGGGCAGGAGGACAGCTCGATGATCCCAATGCTTCTGGCGGTGGCTTTCGGCGCGGGCGCGTATCTGCTCTTCGACGGCCTGACGCGGCCTCAAGAGGACGACGAGATGCCAGCCGAGACAACCGGCCGCGTCGAGGAGTTCCTGCTGCGCGCCGGCCTGTCCGACGTTACGCCGCGCGAGTTCTCGCTCTTCTCCGTCGCGGGGGGTCTCGCGGCCGGCGTCGTGACCCAGCTTCTGCTGGGATGGCCTGTCGTCAGCGTCCTGATTGGTGGCCTGGGGATGATGGCGCCGCTGGCGTACTACATCCGCCGCCACGACCGGCGCCGCGCCGCGGTTCAGGTCGCCCTGGTCGAGGCGATGGATCAGCTCCGCGACGCCATTCGCAGCGGTCTCTCGGTTCAGGAGGCGCTGGTGAACCTGGCGCGGACCGGGCCCGAGGCGCTACGGCCCGAGTTCACAACCCTGGCGCGCGAAACGCGCCTGAGCGGGATGGCCGAGGCGCTGACCACGATGCGCGACCGCCTGGCGGACCCGCTGTTCGACATCGTCGCCGCGACGCTCATCCTCAACGACCGGCTCGGTGGCCGCAACGTCAGCCAGGTGCTGGACCGGCTGGCGCACGCGACCCGGGCCCAGCTTCGCGTCCAGGAGGAGCTGCGGGCCTACCAGGCCCAGACGGTGCTGTCCGCCCAGGTCGTCGCTCTCATGCCCTTCGTCGTCCTCGTCATCGTCCAGCAGGTGAACCCGCGCTATCTCGAAATCTTCAACGACGTGTGGGGGCAGATTCTGCTGGCCCTGTGCGTCGTCAGCATCATCGTCGGGTACGCGGCCATGCTGTGGATTACGCGGCTGCCCAGCGAGCGCCGCGTCTTGCGGTGAGGTGCCCTATGCAGCTCCACTTCAACTTCGACGCGTTTCCGCTAGCCGTCGTCTTCTGGCCGCTGCTCTTTGGTCTGGGGTTCTATCTCTTCATCACCTCGCAGCCCATCGGGCGACCGCGGCCGGACCTGGGCGAGCGCTTGCGGCGCCTCGACGTGGACGAGCGCATCCGGGCCCAGATGGCGTATCGCGAGAAGCCCCCCATCTTCGCGTCGCGCTGGCTCGAAGCGATTCTGCGTCCGATCCTGGACGACCTGGGGCGGGCTTTGCGCTTTGTGTTGAGCCGCTTCGGTCTGGGCGGCAGTGAGGAGCTGGAGCGCAAGCTCGCCGTGGCGCGGCCGGGGGTAGACCTGGCGCAGTTCTACGGCGAGAAGCTCGTGACGGGTCTCATCGGCTTCGCCATCTTTCCCGTCATGAATGGCATCGGCCTGAAGCCCCTTGGGACGTGGCACGGCTGGACCTGGGTTGTGGCGTGCGCCATAGGCTTCCTGGCGCCAGACTGGGATCTGGAGCGGCGCATCAACGAGCGGCGCATGGCGATGCTCATGGAGCTGCCGACCATCCTGGACATGCTCACCATCGCCACGTCGGCCGGCCTGGCGCTCGAGCAGGCCCTGACCCTCGTGGCCCGGCAGGGTCAGGGCGTCGTCGCCATGGAGCTTCAGCACGTCGTGCGCGAGATGACCCTCGGCCAGCGCGGCCTGGACGAGGTGCTCAGCGACATGGCCGACCGCAACGCCGTCCCCCAGCTGACGAGCTTCGTCAGCCACGTGCGCGCCGCCCACACCCAGGGGCTGCCCCTGACGCAGACGCTCTCGACGCAGGCGGATGCCCTGCGTGAGCAGAAGCGGCTGCGCATCGTGTCGGAGGGCGGCAAGGCATCGGTGCGCATGCTGTTCCCTGTCGCCCTGTTCATCCTGCCGGTCCTGTTTGTCGTTCTGCTGGCCCCGGCTGTGTTCGAGATTCTCAAGCTCAGCCACTAGAAAGAGGTGGGACGCATGTTGCTTCGTTCGCTATCCGATCGTGTGACCCTTGTCGTGCTGTATATTCAGAACGCTCTGGTCTGGCTGAGGGAGGAGGACGAGGGCGCCTCGATGGTGGAGTACGCCATCCTCGTCGCCCTCATCGCCGTCGTCGGCATCGCCGCCGTCCAGGCGCTCGGAACGGGCATCGCGACGGTCTTCCAGAACATCCTCGGCCGCATCCAGGCGTTGGGACGGTGAGCAAGATGCTCTCGCCACTACGGGGCGCTTCATGGAAAGAGGCCCTGGAGCAGGGATCGGCCATGGTCGAAGTGGCCGTCGTCTTCCCTTTGCTCATCATGGTCGCCGTCGCCCTGGTGCAGTTCGCCCTCTACTTCCATGCCGAGAACGTCGTCATCGGCTCGGTGCAGGACGGCGCGCGTGTCGCGGCGGAAGAGGACCGCTCCCTGGACGAGGGACTTACCCACACGCGGGCGCTCCTTCAAGCCGGCCTGGGTCCGACGGCCGCGAATGTCAGCGTCACCGGCGCCGAAGGAGTGGACGCCGTGGTGGTGGAAGCGCAGGGCGGATTACAGGCTATCATCCCGTGGGGTGGGGGTGGCATGCTGCCTCTACGCGCCCGCGCGGTGATGAGCAAGGAACGCTTCCGGGGAGGGCGTGGTGGCTAAATGGCGACAGACGGATGACGGGCAGGCGCTCGTCGAGGTCGCGCTGGTTCTGCCGCTGCTCCTGCTCCTGGCGTTCGGCGTTGTCGCCGTCGGCCGCGTCGTCCAGGCGCAGATAGGCGTTAGCGCGGTGACGAGGGAGGCGGCGCGGGTGGCAGCCCTGGCCGAAGAGCCGGGCGCGGCCCAGGCGCAAGGCATGGCGGCGGGCAATGCGGCGGCCGCGGGATACGGTCTGCAAAATGGGACGCTCCGCCTGGCTGTGAACCCCGGCGACATGGCGCGTGGCAGCCGGGTTACGGCCCAGGCCGCCTACGCCATCTCCCTCGCCGACCTGCCGTTCCTGAACTGGGCGAGCGTTGGGGTCAGCAGCACCCACGACGAGCGCGTTGACCTGTACCGCAGCCGCTGGACAGTTGGAGGGCCATGATGAGACGCTGGCTCAAACGCGAAGATGCTGGTCAGGCTATCGTCTGGGTAGCGGTGATGCTGCCGCTGTTTCTAGCCGTCGTCGGCCTGACCATTGATGGCGGAGTTGTCTTCAACACGCGGCGCGATCTCCAGAACGTCGCCGACTCTGCGGCTCGCGCCGGCGCGATGCAGATTGACCAGCGCGCTTACCGCGAAAGCTCAGGGCAGCGGGTCGTTCTGGACGGGGGCGCAGCGCAAGAAGCGGCGGCGGGCTACGTCGCCAGTCAGGGCCGCGACCTGAGCGCCGAGATCGGCGTCGAGCCGCAGCGCGTTGTCGTTCGGGTCGAACGCACAGTGCCAACGACCTTTCTGACACTGGTCGGGTTATCCAGCGCCCGTGTGACAGCAACGGCATCGGCCGAGGCGCGCTACGGAATCGAAAGCGCGGTCCGCTAGAAGGAGTGTCCATGAACGCCAATGGCACAAGAGATGAGCGGCCGGCGGAGACTCCAGGAATGAGGCGCGAACGCCCCTATTGGGTGACGGGCGTGGCGATTCTCGCCGTGATCGGGGTGATTGTGGTTGCTGGCGTCTGGCTCGCCAACTGGTTCCGCCCGCAGGTGAGCGTCGAGCCGGCGCAACCGCTGCCAGCGGCGGTCGCAACCACTGCCCCACGCGCCACTCAAGTTCCTGCCGCAGCCGCAGCGCCATCCGTCACGCCTACCAAGGGCCGCCTGGCTGTCGCTAACACCCCGCTGGAACGCGAGGTCGAAGCCGCCTATCTCAACTACTGGCGCGTCTATACTGACGCGATGTTGAACCTCGACGACAGTCACTTGAACGAGGTGCTGAGCGGCGATGCGTTGGGGTGGGTGCGCGATGAGGTACGCAGCGCGAAGGCGGACGGGCGGCCGGTGAAGATTGACGTAGACCACGCCTACGCGCTCACCCGCACGACGCCGACAAGCTCGACGGTTGTTGACCAGTATGTGAGCCGTAGTGTCTACGTAGACCCGCAAACGAAGCAGCCGCTGCCCCGCACCGATCCGCCGCGCCGCGTCCAACAGAGCTTCGACATGCAGAAGATGGATGGGATGTGGAAAGTCGTCGGCGGTTCGCGCGAGGTTCTTGGGGAGGTGACGCCGTGAAGGCAAAGCGTATCAGCGCCCTTGTCGCCGGTGGTTTCCTGAGTCTCATCGCTGCGACCCTGGTATTAGCTCAAGGGCAAGGCAGTTACGACGAGAACCGCAACTGGCCCTCGATGCAGATTCAGACCCGGGTGGAGAGCCACCGCGATGGCGTCACCATCCAGATCACCATCCACCAGACGATACCGGGTCATAACGGAGAGCAGGCCTCGGCGGGTCAGGAGACGGCAGGTTCAGATCCGCCGGCCCCGGCGCGTCCGGACCGGTCCAGCGCGGGAGCGGCCAACCAGGCGGCAAGCACCGCGCCACGGGAACGCGTGTGGAGCAATCCGACGGGCATCTTCCGCGAGACGGTGGACGGGCACATCATCTCGTTGACCCCACCCATGATCGGCGCCGCCAGCCAGGCGTCGTGGGACACTCTGCTGCAGCAGCATCCCAACGAGACGCCGTATCTGCTGAACGTGGACGGCAGGTTCGACCGCGTCATCTGGATACCCCAGAACTCCGGCACGCCGAACCTCGCCGAACAGACGACGACGACGGATTCCAGGCCAGGGCCATCTGGCGACGATCACAGCACCGATGCGCGTGAAGTGGCGCTGGATGCCCTCGGCCACGTCTCGTTGCCCAACATCCACCTCCGCATGAATCCGGCGCTCGGCCTCGTGAACCTGTCGGGCTGGTTCTGGGTCGAGGGATACAATGGCCGGCCGTTTGGCGTGTCACGCACCGTCCATGTGCCTCCCGAAGTCGGATCGGATGTGCCCGAGACCGAGGTACCGGCCGATGATCCTCGCCGCCGCTCTACCTCCTACACAGTGGAAGTCCGGCTGTGGCCGGACCACTACCAATGGGATTTCGGCGACGGGGCCGACCTCGTCACTCACTCGCTGGGCCAGGCCCATCCAGCAGAGTCGGACATCCGCCACACATACGAGCACTCGTCCTTGGGCTTTCCCGACGGCTTTCCGATCCGGCTGACGGTGCAGTTCAACGCCGAGTATCGCATCAACGGCGGCCCCGCCATTGGCCTGCCGCCCATCGTCCATACCTACACGACCGGCTATCGCGTCCAAGAGATGCAGGCCATCCTGACGCGGCAGTAGAGGCAGGAGGACACTATGCAGACTGATATCCGGTTGGAGCAAGAATCCCCGTGGCGTGAGCGCCTCAACCTCCTGGCGCTCATCTTCGGCCTGGCCGTAGGCGGCGCGATCCTCTACAAGCTCGCCGGTCCGCCCCGCCTGCCGGAGCACATTCCGAGCGTCGCCGAGCTGCTGGTCTTCCTCAACGGCGACGAGGTACCCCTGGCCGCGCTGGCCTACATCTTTACGATGGCCGCCTGGCTCGTCTGGATCTGGCTGGTCGGCTCCATCGCCCTGCGCGTCCTGGTTGACGTGTCCGAGACCATCGCTCGCGGCGCTGTCTGGGTGGCAGCCCTCAGGTCATTCTCCGACCGCGTCACGCTGCCCATTGTCAGGCATGTCGTAGACGGCGCCATCGTAGCCGTGGTCGTCGTCAACCTGGTCGCGCGAACGAGCATGACGGCCTCCGCAGCGCCGCTGACCCAGGAAACCACCCAGGCTGTCGTCGAGGTGCGGCCGAGTGAGACAACCGAACAGAAAACGGCCGCCGAGCCGCAGAAGACGAAGCGCTTCGTGGACTACAAGGTGATGGCAGGCGACACCCTTTGGACGATCTCCGAGCGGTTCTACGGTACGGGCGAGGAGTTCCCGCGCCTGGTGGACGCGAACGCGGGCCGAGCGATGCCCGACGGCGAGGAGTTCACGCGCCAGGGGGTGATTCAGCCGGGCTGGGTCTTGCGCGTTCCCCTGCCAAGCCAGACGCTTCTGGAAGAGGACGGGCAGGTCGTCTACGTTGTCGAGCGCGGCGACACCCTCTGGGGTATCTCGGCGCGCTTCCTGGGCAATCCGATGCGCTGGCCGGAGGTCTTCGATCTGAACCGCGGCTCGGCGCGCTTGCCGAACGGCTGGACGCTGACCAACCCGAACCTCATCTGGCCGGGCTTGCGCCTTCGCCTGCCCCTGCCATTGGAAGACATACCCGTGCCGCCTCCCGCGCCTGACCCCCTCACCCTTGTTCCCCCGCCCATCTCCGAGCGGCCCGTCCGCCCCGCACCGCCTGTGGCACGGTCTGCGCCGACTGTCGCGCCGGTCGCCCCTACAGCTGCTGCGGCAACTGCCGTCCCAACCCCAATACCGACAGCTGCGCCGGTCGAAACGTCGCAAGCCGATCTTCCTCCGTTTGTCGCCTGGGGCGCTCTTGGAGCGGGCGCGGTAGCGGCAACGGGAGCAGCGGTCATGCTTCGGCGGCGGACACGCCGCAGCCTCGACGAGCCGCCCATCCCCTCGAACGAGCCTGCGCTTCCTAAGGCCGACTTCGCCGAGGCGGAGTTCACCCGCATCCTGAGCCATCGGCTACAGGGAGGCGAAGCTGAGCCGGCCATCATCGTCGCCGGGCAGGTGCTGCACTTCCTCAAGGACAACAGCATCGAGGACGCGCGGATTGTCACCGCGAAGCAGGGTCGCACCTCCATCACCCTGGCGATCCACGCCGGTTTGCTGACAGAGCAGCGCATCCTGGCATTAGCGCCGCAGCTGGGTACGCACGTGGGCGGGACGGTGGTGGCTTCGCTGAACGCCGACCACGACGTTCTGCTGCAAGTCAGTGGCCTGAAGATGTCCATGCTCCTGGCGCCGACGGCGCCGCTTCCCGATCTGCCGCTGCTTCTCCCGTTGGGTGTCACCACGCGCCGTGACGGCGTCTATGCCGGCTGGCCGGAGCTGGGGCATGTGCTTGTAGCCGGGCTCCCCGGAACGGGCCCTGACATTGTCCTCACCAGCCTGGTGAGCGCGCTCACAGCCCGCTGCCGACCGGAGGACGTCAGCCTCTGGACCATCGCCGGCCATCGAACGTTGCCGCAGCAGCTGGCGACGCTGCCCCACCAGCGCGAGGGTTTCGTTGATCCCGGCGACGCCGCAGCAGTCCGGCGCGTCCTGGACGATTTGCAGCGGGAGCTTACCGAGCGCATCGCATCGGCAAAAGGTAATGGTGGAGCGCAGACGCCCGCGTGCCAGAAGCCTGGGCGCGTCCTGGTCATCGGCGAGCTTGCCGATCTGAAGGATTACGAGATGGAGCTAGAGACGCTGGCTGCGCACGGGGCGGCGCATAGTATCCACATCGTGGCGGCGACCTCGCGGCCAGAGGAGCTGACGGTAGACAATCTCAGCGGCTTCTCGACGCGCATCATCTTGCAACTCCTCGACGACGACCAGAGCATTCGCCTGCTCGGTCAACCCGCTGCGGCGGAGGTGTCACATGGTGAGCTCCTGGTGCGCATCGAGGGTCGGCTTCCCATGCGATTGCGCGGTCTGCGTGTCTCGTCCGAACACCTGGATCAGATGGTGCGCCTCATGCAGACCGCCTATACCCAGCGCCCTCCGGGGCCGCCTGACAACGGCGACAGCCCCCTGCCTGGCGAGCCGTCCCCAAAAGCGGTGATTGATGGCGGCGATGTCCCTCCCGATGTACCCGCCGCTCCAGCAGCCATGAACGGGCATTCGGCCCAGGCGGAACAGCCGTCGGTGGCGGCGATTGCGCCGGCCCCGCCGGTCTCCAACGGAGCCGTTCACGTCGAGCCAGCGCTCAACGGTCACGTCGTGGATGTGAAGCCCAATGGACACAACGGGACGGCAAGCGTTGCGCGCATGGAAATGCCCGAGCTGCCCGATGGGGTCGAGCTTCTTGGGACGAATGCGGCGGTGCATGTCCAGTGCTTCGGGACGTTCCAGGTGCGCGCCGGTGACCACATCATTACCTCGGTCAAGGATGAAGGCGCCGCCTACAAGCCGTGGGAGATGCTAGTGTTCATGGCGGTGCAGCCCGACGGTCAGGTGTCCAGGGACAGGTTGATCGCGTCGCTGTGGCCCGAGTCAGATATGGAGCTAGGCGCCAACAACATGCGCGTGGTCATGAGCCGGGTGCGGCGCATGCTTAGGAAATACGTGCCCGATCTGACGACGGAGGCGCTGGGGTGCGACCGGGATACCGTCTGTCGGCTAGACGCGAGCCAGGTGGTGTCCGACGTGCAGCAATTTGTCGCGGTGGTTAAGGCGAGCCGCAGGCTCCCAACCGTCCAGGCAATCGCTGCTCTGCGCTACGCCCTCGCCCTCTATCAGGGCGACTTGCTCTCGGACGCCAACACGCCGTTCTACAGCTGGGCCGACGACCGAGAGGACCGCGGCCTGTCGCTGCAAGAGTACTACCAGGAGGAACACAAGCGCGCCATACAGCGCCTCGCCCAGCTTTTGCTGGATAACAGGCAGGCGCGTGAGGCTATCCCCCTGCTAAAGAGTCTCCTGAAGGCCGAGCCGACGCTCGAGACCGTCGTTCGCGATCTCTATCGCTGCTACCAGCAGACGGGTGACCTCGGGTCGCTCATCCGAGAGGATGCTGCCCTTCGCCAGGCTTTGCGTGCCATCTACAAGGACGTGCGGGACGCGGCCCTCGATGGGCGCCACTGGGAGCCAGAAGCCGACACAATCGCTCTGTACGCGGCCATCCGCGCCGAGCTCGAAAGCCGACCCTCGACCTCCGACCGTCCCGCCACTCCCGACACCGCGCGCTGATCATGCCGGCCTGGCTGCCGCCCTGTGTCGTTATCTGCGTCCTGGCATTGGCGAGCATCATGGATATCCGCACGCGGCGGGTGCCGCGCTGGCTCACCCTGGGCGCTATTCTCGTGGGGCTATTGGTAGCCGGCGTCACCGGCTTCGCGGCTCTCCAACAAAGCCTGCTCGGCCTGCTCCTCGGCGGTCTGCTGCTTCTCCCTCTGGTGCTCCTTCGAGGCTTTGGTGTGGCCGATGCACTGCTCCTTGCCGCCATTGGAACATGGCTTGGCTGGGAGTTCGTTCTGCACGCTGCCTTCTGGGCCGCCCTGGCCGGCGGCATTCTGGCTCTTGTCGCTTGGCGCCGCGGCCACCGCACCTTCCCCTATGTCCCCGCTCTCCTCATGGGGGTAGCGGTTGGCATTGCCTTTCGCTAGCGGCCAATCCCACTTTTTGTACCGCAAATCGGATATGAATTGCGCCAGAGTTGTGGTTTGATGGTAATGGGGATCATCCGGGAAGCCGCAGACACCGGATGGGTCTACGGCTCAATGCGCCGTGGACAGAAAACCCAAACCCATGCCCACCCCTTGAGTATGGCAACCTAGAAGGAGGACAGAGCAATGAGCAAGTCGAACAAGAAGATCTGGTACGCGTTGGTCGGAGCTCTGATGTTAGCCGTACTCCTAGCAGCGGCTCCAGTTGGTGCTGCTCCGCCGGCGTCACCTGGGCTCGTCACCTACAATTTCACCGGCGCCATCACGTACGTCTCTGGCGCACCATTCGGGCTAAGCGCCAGCGTAGGTCAGCAGGTTCAAGGAAGTTTCGCTTACGATACAAGTCAACCCGGTTATGATTTTGGGACTGGCGCTGCCTATATCCAAGGCCCCCCAAGTGGAATGTCTGTCGTGATTTCCGGCGTCACTATCCGAAGCCAGAACTACAATTCATTCCAAGTGCTGAACAATTCCTATGGCATTGACAACATCAACGGGTTCTTCACCCCAATTATCGTGGGTGCAACTCCCCGGTCCGATTGGAGTTCCATCAGTTTCGGCTTGAGCGACTCCACCCAGACAGCGTTCTCGAGCAAGGCCTTACCGCCTTCCCTTAACATCTCGAGCTTTTCGAGTGCCGGAGGGGGCGCCTACGACGCGGCAAACGGTGGCTCTCTGGGCTTCTCCATCCTCACACTCGAGCCGCCAAGCATCCCGGTGACAATCGACATCAAGCCCGGGGATTCCGCTAACAGCATCAACCCTCGGAGCAATGGCAAGACTCCGGTCGCGATCCTCGGTAGTAACAGCTTTGATGTCACCAAGGTGGACGCATCTACAGCGCGCTTTGGAAAGACTGGCGCGGAAGCCGCTCCGGCCCAGTGGGCGCTGGAGGATGTCAATCGGGACGGACGCATGGACATGATCCTGCACTTTGATACTCAGAAGGCAGGCATCACGTGCGGAGACACGTCAGCCATTCTCACAGGTAAGCTGTCGGACGGGCAGGCGATTAAGGGACAAGATACGATCCAGACGGTTGGATGCAACTAGCAGGCTGACAGGCGCTAGGCGTACTGGGAGTAGATAATGTAGCTGTCCCGCTTTCTGCGCTAACAGCATGTACACTTGCGCGTCGCCAGTAAGCGATGCCGCCCAGTTCGCATTCGAGCTGCTGGCGGCATCGCGTTGCAGATACCCATAGTAACCTCTTTACGAAATCTCCATCACTGGTTTCCCGAATCTTCCGTCAGATCAAGAGAGCTGCCGTCCGGATTCGCCGCGGCCGCCAGATGCTTGCGATCTCTGTTTCAGTACCCTAGCGCGGGTCAATCGAACTGCGGCCCTGCCGACGCAGCGATGACGCTGCGCGATAACCTGTTTCAGTACCCTAGCGCGGGTCAATCGAACTGCGGCGCGGGGGCGGCGGCGATGCACCGCGCGCTCCACCGAGTTTCAGTACCCTAGCGCGGGTCAATCGAACTGCGGCGCGCAACGGGCGTCAATGCCGGCTCGCTCATGGCCGGTGTTTCAGTACCCTAGCGCGGGTCAATCGAACTGCGGCCAAGCTACTGGCAGAGCAGGAGCAGGCACAGGCACAGGTTTCAGTACCCTAGCGCTGGTCAATCGAACTGCGGCTGCCGCTGGGCGTCTTCCCGACAGCGCTCGCCGTCCTGTTTCAGTACCCTAGCGCGGGTCAATCGAACTGCGGCCCCTGGCAGGTGGAGGGCGGCAATCTCGTCTGGCACATGTTTCAGTACCCTAGCGCGGGTCAATCGAACTGCGGCACGTAGCTGACCGCAACAAAAAGGGTCGACAAGCACGCGTTTCAGTACCCTAGCGCGGGTCAATCGAACTGCGGCCTCGGTTGTGCCGCCGGTGGAACGCTCCACCGGCGGCGGTTTCAGTACCCTAGCGCGGGTCAATCGAACTGCGGCCGGAACCAACACGTTCTGGCCGCGGCCGAAAGACGCCGTTTCAGTACCCTAGCGCGGGTCAATCGAACTGCGGCGCTCAGCTGCTCACAAGGGGAAGAGCGGGGGCAAAGCGGTTTCAGTACCCTAGCGCGGGTCAATCGAACTGCGGCGTGGAAGTTTATGTCAAACCCCCACTCGAACAGTTCCAGTTTCAGTACCCTAGCGCGGGTCAATCGAACTGCGGCCATTCGAGACGAAGCGAGCAGGACGCGGGCAGCCCTGGGTTTCAGTACCCTAGCGCGGGTCAATCGAACTGCGGCCCTACGGCGTGGGTGAAGGCGTACCAGAAGCTCGACAGTTTCAGTACCCTAGCGCGGGTCAATCGAACTGCGGCCGGGACGGCCAATCTCTACCCGCGGGTCATCGTGACGGTTTCAGTACCCTAGCGCGGGTCAATCGAACTGCGGCGGCTGCCATCACCGCCGCGTTCGTCGCCTTCCAGGTGGGAGTTTCAGTACCCTAGCGCGGGTCAATCGAACTGCGGCTCGCTCCAGTCCCGTTGCAGCGGCGACGCCGATCTCAAGTTTCAGTACCCTAGCGCGGGTCAATCGAACTGCGGCGGAATTGTTTGGCCGTTCCGAGCGCGCTCTCAATCGCCGTTTCAGTACCCTAGCGCGGGTCAATCGAACTGCGGCCGCTTGTGCCGTGGCTGATGCTCGTCACTGGCTTCCTGTTTCAGTACCCTAGCGCGGGTCAATCGAACTGAGGCGCTCGCGGTACAGGCGGCGGGCGTGCAGGCGGATGTGAGTTTCAGTACCCTAGCGCGGGTCAATCGAACTGCGGCTCGTACCCACGTCAAGCCCTCGGGCGCGCGGTCAACGTGTTTCAGTACCCTAGCGCGGGTCAATCGAACTGCGGCCGGAACCAACACGTTCTGGCCGCGGCCGAAAGACGCCGTTTCAGTACCCTAATCGCGGGTCAATCGAGGTGCGGCTTGCCACGTCGCCGGTGTATCGCTCCAGGGCGGAGACTGTTTCAGTACCCTAATCGCGGGTCAATCGAGGTGCGGCCCCGATGTGCCGCGACGATCTGGTCCGCGAGGTATGGTTTCAGTACCCTAATCGCGGGTCAATCGAGGTGCGGCCTATAGGTGTAAATCAGCACGTCGGCGGGCAGGGCGTGTTTCAGTACCCTAATCGCGGGTCAATCGAGGTGCGGCGACAAGGTTGTACACCGTCTGACCCTGGCCCGTTGGCGTTTCAGTACCCTAATCGCGGGTCAATCGAGGTGCGGCCATCACAAGCGGGCTTTCGGTGCCGAGCGTTGAGAACGTTTCAGTACCCTAATCGCGGGTCAATCGAGGTGCGGCCGCCACGCAGCGTATATGCCCGATATGCCATTCGAGCGTTTCAGTACCCTAATCGCGGGTCAATCGAGGTGCGGCGGCACGATTGCGCCGGCCTGTCGCATATCCACGTAGAGTTTCAGTACCCTAATCGCGGGTCAATCGAGGTGCGGCAGCGAATTAGGTTCTCTCTGTCCGTCTGTGAGTGTTGCGGGTTTCAGTACCCTAATCGCGGGTCAATCGAGGTGCGGCATACTCTACCGCGTCGAGCCGACCCAGGAGCGAGCCGTTTCAGTACCCTAATCGCGGGTCAATCGAGGTGCGGCCGAGCCGACGCCGACGCCAACCGCCGCGCATGGCAGCGTTTCAGTACCCTAATCGCGGGTCAATCGAGGTGCGGCGCCGACCCTTGCTCGGCCGGTATCTGCCACGCATTCAAGGTTTCAGTACCCTAATCGCGGGTCAATCGAGGTGCGGCAGCTGTACCCGGTGCTAGCCGGCCTGGGCATCTTGCAAAGTTTCAGTACCCTAATCGCGGGTCAATCGAGGTGCGGCCAGTTCTCATTCACCGCCGACGGCGCGTCGTTCAACCGTTTCAGTACCCTAATCGCGGGTCAATCGAGGTGCGGCGCGTAAAGGAGAAGGACGATGCCGAACATTAACCGTTGTTTCAGTACCCTAATCGCGGGTCAATCGAGGTGCGGCCGCGCCTTCTACGAGCAGATGGCGGCGGCAAGCGCCGGTTTCAGTACCCTAATCGCGGGTCAATCGAGGTGCGGCGCGATCTGCATAGCCTGGTCGACATAGACGAGTTCAAGTTTCAGTACCCTAATCGCGGGTCAATCGAGGTGCGGCGCAAACATCCTTTTTGATGCGCAGTGCGGCCACTACACGTTTCAGTACCCTAATCGCGGGTCAATCGAGGTGCGGCTACCAAGACCAGCAGCACGCCTCGGAGCGTGGCCTTGTGTTTCAGTACCCTAATCGCGGGTCAATCGAGGTGCGGCTTGTGCGATAATCCGCCCCGCATCTAGTAGCGTTTGGAGTTTCAGTACCCTAATCGCGGGTCAATCGAGGTGCGGCCGCAGCCGGGGAAGGGGAAGTGATGAGCGAGGAAACAGTTTCAGTACCCTAATCGCGGGTCAATCGAGGTGCGGCCATTAGCGATACTCCAAGGAATGGTGTATAATTATGTTTCAGTACCCTAATCGCGGGTCAATCGAGGTGCGGCGGCCTCCAGATCGCGCCGAACAGCGCCGATAAGATCATGTTTCAGTACCCTAATCGCGGGTCAATCGAGGTGCGGCACGAGCCCTGCCGCGGCCGTGCCCGAGAACTTCTCCAGTTTCAGTACCCTAATCGCGGGTCAATCGAGGTGCGGCCAACTATCAGGCCCGCCGCTTGTGTCAACGCGATACATCGTTTCAGTACCCTAATCGCGGGTCAATCGAGGTGCGGCCGCTGGCATCGGCGCTGGCGACGAACGCGACGGTGCGTTTCAGTACCCTAATCGCGGGTCAATCGAGGTGCGGCGCGGGCAATTCAGCACAATCGCCCAGGGCATCACGCGTTTCAGTACCCTAATCGCGGGTCAATCGAGGTGCGGCCGTTGGCTTCGTCGTCAGCGCTCTCGGTGTCGTCGAGCGTTTCAGTACCCTAATCGCGGGTCAATCGAGGTGCGGCTTGAGGCGCACGTTCGCCACTACTTCAAGACCCACTACGTTTCAGTACCCTAATCGCGGGTCAATCGAGGTGCGGCCGACCCGAACGCGGTGGCAACGCTCGACGTGAACGCATGTTTCAGTACCCTAATCGCGGGTCAATCGAGGTGCGGCATTGCCATCACGCAGAGCGTCAACGTCAAGTCCATCGGTTTCAGTACCCTAATCGCGGGTCAATCGAGGTGCGGCGGACCGGACCGGCTACACCTACGGCTATCAGTTGGCGTTTCAGTACCCTAATCGCGGGTCAATCGAGGTGCGGCTGCTGGGACGCCAACCGCAAGCAGACGACGCTCCTCCGTTTCAGTACCCTAATCGCGGGTCAATCGAGGTGCGGCGGCCGATACGCAGCGCCACGAGGCCGCCGGCGATAACGTTTCAGTACCCTAATCGCGGGTCAATCGAGGTGCGGCACGGCGAACGGCTGGACGTTCTCGGAGGACTGTCTAGTTTCAGTACCCTAATCGCGGGTCAATCGAGGTGCGGCATGGTGCATCCTGCGGCGATCGCGGCGCGTATGAGCGTTTCAGTACCCTAATCGCGGGTCAATCGAGGTGCGGCCCGTCAGTTCCCAACGGGATGCAGCGCGGACCCGACGTTTCAGTACCCTAATCGCGGGTCAATCGAGGTGCGGCGTTGACGCGGGTAAGTGGCAGAAGGACTTCCTCCCTAGTTTCAGTACCCTAATCGCGGGTCAATCGAGGTGCGGCTCTCCTTATGAGACGACGTTCATTGTAGGAGGGTAGGGTTTCAGTACCCTAATCGCGGGTCAATCGAGGTGCGGCGCCGGCCCAGAAGCGACGAGGGCGACGGCGCATCGGCGTTTCAGTACCCTAATCGCGGGTCAATCGAGGTGCGGCTCCCTCACCCGGTGTCGCCCTGACGCCGTACACCAAGTTTCAGTACCCTAATCGCGGGTCAATCGAGGTGCGGCGGGGGCAACGAAGGACGCAACCGCGCCAACGCCGGCGTTTCAGTACCCTAATCGCGGGTCAATCGAGGTGCGGCGGCGTATTCGAGTACGAACGCGACGCGGTTATTGTGCGTTTCAGTACCCTAATCGCGGGTCAATCGAGGTGCGGCACTACAACCTCACCACGCTCGACAGCGGCGCGTCGGCGTTTCAGTACCCTAATCGCGGGTCAATCGAGGTGCGGCATCACGTAATCCGGCGGCACAATAAACGCCATGAGGCGGTTTCAGTACCCTAATCGCGGGTCAATCGAGGTGCGGCAAGGACCCCGCCATCATAGAGGCGTAAGGGGCAAGGAAGTTTCAGTACCCTAATCGCGGGTCAATCGAGGTGCGGCGAAGCGCACGCCGGCCGCGACCGCCACGCCGACGGCGTTTCAGTACCCTAATCGCGGGTCAATCGAGGTGCGGCGATGCTTCCTGTCTCCAGCGGTGGATTAGCGACGGTAGGTTTCAGTACCCTAATCGCGGGTCAATCGAGGTGCGGCATCTCTGGCGACTGGCAAGGCGCGTGGGATGGGGCCAGTTTCAGTACCCTAATCGCGGGTCAATCGAGGTGCGGCGTGCCGTGTCGTCGCTGGAAAGCCCTGGACAGTTTCGCGTTTCAGTACCCTAATCGCGGGTCAATCGAGGTGCGGTGCCCCTGGTACCACGTTGGTGGCATGGACAAGGCCGGTTTCAGTACCCTAATCGCGGGTCAATCGAGGTGCGGCAGAAAGCGATGTATCCCGATGGCTATCCGTCCATCGCCGTTTCAGTACCCTAATCGCGGGTCAATCGAGGTGCGGCCTGTAGCGCGGTCCGCGCCACGATGCGGGCATAGTGTTGTTTCAGTACCCTAATCGCGGGTCAATCGAGGTGCGGCCATATCCCCTTACCACGTCTGACCCGCGAAATACACGTTTCAGTACCCTAATCGCGGGTCAATCGAGGTGCGGCGACCGCCGCGCTCATGGATAAAGTCTACGGCGTGACGAGTTTCAGTACCCTAATCGCGGGTCAATCGAGGTGCGGCTGCGGCGGCCATCTTCGGCGACAGCCCTGAAGTGCGCCGTTTCAGTACCCTAATCGCGGGTCAATCGAGGTGCGGCCATCGATGGGCGGCGCATCGTCGCGTCGCCCTCCCAGTTTCAGTACCCTAATCGCGGGTCAATCGAGGTGCGGCTTCAAGGCACTTCGCCGCGAGCAGGCGTGGGCGCAAGAGTTTCAGTACCCTAATCGCGGGTCAATCGAGGTGCGGCCCTGGAGCGCATCGGCAGTGACGCGGGCGCGCTGGCATGTTTCAGTACCCTAATCGCGGGTCAATCGAGGTGCGGCAACGTAATACACCGCTGTCATAATCTGCGCTACACCCGTTTCAGTACCCTAATCGCGGGTCAATCGAGGTGCGGCACGCTCTCGCTCGTCTGGTCAAGCGCCGGACCTACCGTTTCAGTACCCTAATCGCGGGTCAATCGAGGTGCGGCACGCTCTCGCTCGTCTGGTCAAGCGCCGGACCTACCGTTTCAGTACCCTAATCGCGGGTCAATCGAGGTGCGGCCGACGGGACGTATGGCTGGCTTGTGCGGTGGGACAATGTTTCAGTACCCTAATCGCGGGTCAATCGAGGTGCGGCTTCAGATACCGCGCCCAGTTAGCTTCCCATGCAGAAGTTTCAGTACCCTAATCGCGGGTCAATCGAGGTGCGGCGGCCTTGAATGTTATTCGTCCATCCGAGCTTGACGCGCGTTTCAGTACCCTAATCGCGGGTCAATCGAGGTGCGGCCAGTTCAAGCAACACCTCGGCCTGCCGTCGCTTGATACGCGTTTCAGTACCCTAATCGCGGGTCAATCGAGGTGCGGCCCAGCGTCTCGTCAACGCCGGCGTTGTAGTCTTGCGCGTTTCAGTACCCTAATCGCGGGTCAATCGAGGTGCGGCAAGGCCAAGAAGAGCGCCGAAGAGCTGGCGAAGCAGGGTTTCAGTACCCTAATCGCGGGTCAATCGAGGTGCGGCGGCGAACATCGGCCTCGGCGCGGCGGGCCTCTCGCCGTTTCAGTACCCTAATCGCGGGTCAATCGAGGTGCGGCTATAATAACTTCATAAGATTAAGACACCGGGGCCGAGGTTTCAGTACCCTAATCGCGGGTCAATCGAGGTGCGGCCCAACCACGTAATCACGCTTGATTTGCAAGTCTCCATGTTTCAGTACCCTAATCGCGGGTCAATCGAGGTGCGGCAAAGATATACGCGACATAACGCGCGCATTACGCGCGTAGTTTCAGTACCCTAATCGCGGGTCAATCGAGGTGCGGCTTCCACGGCGGCGCGTTCGGCTGCGGCGGCGTTCAGTTTCAGTACCCTAATCGCGGGTCAATCGAGGTGCGGCTTGCTTTCGTGCAAGTCGTAATTTAACGTGTTGGTATGGTGTTTCAGTACCCTAATCGCGGGTCAATCGAGGTGCGGCCGTTGCGCCGGCTCAGCTGGTTGCTGATGATCCAGTGTTTCAGTACCCTAATCGCGGGTCAATCGAGGTGCGGCTACAAGAGCCGCCGCATAGACGAGGTTCTTCGACCGGTTTCAGTACCCTAATCGCGGGTCAATCGAGGTGCGGCCAGTACGTGCGGTGCGCCGGTAGATGCTCGATTATCCACGGTTTCAGTACCCTAATCGCGGGTCAATCGAGGTGCGGCTGACGGCCTCGAAACCTGCCGTGAAGCTCCAGAATGACGTAAGACGTGTGGAAGGAGGCTCTGGCGCCGATCTGGAGGTCCACACTCGCGGCCTTGCGAGGTCATTTGTCACCGAAATTGGCTCATGCTCGCAACTCCATTTCTGCCTGAAATGGCCGTGGATTTGCGGCCATGCCGAGGCAAAAATATCGGCGGCGACGACGCTTATGATACTCGTTGCCGCCGCCGGGTCAAGCCGTCGGTCATGCTCACGCCTGCATTTGCGGAGGCTCGCCTTCCAGGGCCATATCAGAACCTAATCCAGGTCCGGACAGTAGCGCCGGTACTCGCAGTCGGCGCAGCGGCTGCGGCGCGGCGTCGGTGGCGGCTTGCTCTCGTGGTCGAGCGACCAGCGGATGTCCTGGATCATGCTGAGCACAGTCTGGCGCATCTCGCCGCTCAGCGCTACCTGGCGCGCCTGCTTCTGCGGCACCAGATACACGAAGCCGCGCTCAGCCGGTCGGCCCCACCGCTCCTCGGCCAACATTCCGTAGGCTGTGAGCTGGAGAATGTGGTTCTGGCCGACGCCGCCGGTGGTCGTCTTGAATTCGACGGGAATGACCTCGTGGGCGCGCATGATTGCCATGTCGAGTAGACCGCTCAGACCGAGGCGCTCTGAGAACAGGGGCACGTGGAAGGCGCGCTCGCCGTCAGTGAGGCGGTAGGCGCGCAGGCTGCGGCGTTCCTCCAACTCGCTGACGTGTTCGTGCTGCCCGTGTCCGTCATCCATCTTGAACGTCACCGGGCGGTGTTGGACGAATCGGACGTAAAAGGGGACGCGGGGGCAGTAGGCCCAGTTCTTGATATCGGTCACGGTCAGGGTTTCAAGCGTTGTGGGCGCCGAGGCGGTAGCCATTGACGATCACCTCCTTGTGCAGCCGCTCGTCCTTCTCGTTGATGGCGAACAGGTGGATGTTCGCGTCGTACTTCCCAACCCGGCGCTTCATCTTGAGTAGCATCTCTTCCTGGCGGTTCCGGGTGAGGTTGCCCATGAACGCCGAAAACTGGATGCGCTTCAGACCATAGTCGAGGCAGGTGTCCGCGACCTTGGTTCGTATCTTCGTCTCGGGGATGTCATAGACGACGATGCACAGCATACTGCCCCCACTGTGTCACCAGCCCGCGACGAACGGCTGGTATGTCGAGCGCTCGCCGCGCACGAACGTCGCCACGTGAGCCGCCTGGCAGGCGAGGATCGCTTTGAGGGTGTGCTTCTTGCCCTCGTACCGCTCCAGCCCCTCCTGCCGCGCCAGCACCTTCTCCGCCAGCGTGCGCCGCGTCTCCAGCGTCAGGCGGCCCTCTTCATCTACTTCGATGGCGACGCCCTTGTTCAGCAACCCGAAGATGGTGCGATCCACTGCCGGCTGGCGGAACTCCTCGATGAGGTCTAGCACCAGGCTCGGCTTGCCGGGCCGGTCGACATGGATAAAGCCGCCATACGGGTCGAGGCCGGCGATGAGCAGGGCGTGCTCGACCTGGGCGTACAGGATGCCGTAGCCGTAGTTGAGCGCCATGTTCACCGTGTCCTGCGCCCCCTGGTGCTTCCGCCCCGGCCAGTCCAGGTCGTCGCGCAGCGCCTTGCCCACGGCGTCCCAATACGCCTGCGCCGCCCGCCCCTCGCGATTGAGCAGAGACGGACGCAGGTCGTCCACCGTCTCGGCCGACAGCCGGCCGATCTCGTCGGCCAACCCTTCGATGTCAATCGCCGCGTCGCGGATGTCCTGGTACAACGCCGCGTCCTTGCCCTTGCGGTACTTGCCCATGTATTTCAGCAGATTGGCCTGGTTCTGGAGTTTGCCCCGCGCGAACGCTTTGGCCAGCGTCACGCCGCGCCCGTCGGCGAAGGCCAGCAACTGCTCGCGGCGCGTCTTGACCGTCCCCGTCAACCCGGCTGAGATGAGCGAGGTCATCGGCTTGCCCGTCGAGGTCAGGACATGCAGGGGAATGCCGTGCTCCGCGCACGCCAGCGTCACGTCGGTCGAGAAGCTGATGCCGCGGCCCAGCAGCACGACCGCGTCCACGTCGGCCAGCGGCGCCTCCTGCACCATCTCCTTCCCCTTGCGCACCTGGAGCCGCTCACTCTTCAGCCCCAGGAACGCCCCGAACTGGTCAATCACGAGCTGCATACATCCTCCCAGCGCGGCGTGACGCCACGCTCCATCGCCGCCTCCGTCACGTGGATCATCCCCTCACCCTTCACAGCGTTCTTGCCAACGTGAGTGATCTCACCCCACTTCAGCCACGGCCAGAGTGGCGGCCAGTCGTCGGCCTCGTAGACCACATGCCCGACGATGCCGCTGATGGACGTGTGGCCCTTCTGCCGCCCGGAGTACGCCTCCAGGTGCACCCAGCGCGTCTTCGACTCCACGAGCCGGACGCTGTCGCTCAGCCCCACCAGCCGGTAGCGCAGGTCCGCATCCAGGGGCGTGTCGCTAAACGTCTGGGCCAGCGACGAGACACGTTCCATAAGGCGCTGGAACAGAGCGCGGAACGGCGGCGCGTTGTGGATGACCTCGCCCCCGTGCTTAAGGCGCAGCGGCGTCAGGAAGTTGACCCGGATTGCTGTCCCAGGTCGCGGCATGGGCAGCGCGGACATTTGCGCGTGGGTGATCGATACATCGGGCATCGTCACCAGGGTACTGCCGCGCTGGAGAACGGCCTGCCCCTCGCCCGTCGTCGGGTTGTCGGCCCAGATCTCGCGCACGTCGAACTGCCCGCGCCGCTGGCCATTCGCCGCCGTCCGCATGCCGAAGCCGACCTCGCCCATGCGCTGCACGGCCAGAACGACATACGGGAACAGTTGCAGAGCGTGCGCAAACATCGTCAGGCCGAACTCGAAGCGGCTCCCGGCGTCGAACACGACCGACGTCGGCCCGCCGTTCGCCACGGCGCTCGCCTCGCCCTGGAGCAGCGGCGGCTCAATCGTAAACGGGCGCGGCACATTCTCGCCCCGGTCGGACTCGGGGTCCAGGGTCGCGGCGAGGTAGGCAACGGGGCACGAAGCGAACAATGGGCAGACAGGGCAGCCGCCGTGGTCGAGGGCCGGACGATTTGCGCAGAAGCCATCAATGAGGGCGCGGAACAGCGCCCCACGCAGCGCCGAGCCGGGGAAATCCTGCAACACAATCGGCCGCGTCACCTCCGCCACAAACCTCAACCGATGCGCCGTGAATGCGTGCATGCTGTATCTCCTGAATCTAGTCGAAGGTCAAGCCTAGCTCGGCACTATACGGCGCCTCCACGACAAGCGGTTCGCCGTGCTCCTTTTCGCGCAAGCGGTTGGCCCGTTTGAGGGCGTAATAGCGGCCGGAGCTAATGGACACCAGCAACTCGTTAGCTGTAATCGGGTCTTCGAGACGTCGTTGCTGATATTCGCTCAATAGCTGTGCCGGCAGAACCTCGTAGCCGTCGAAGGCATCGTAGAACTTCTCCTCGAGCTGCGGTGAGGCGTCGAAGGGATGAAGGGACTGGATACATGCGGTCTCGAAGTCGGCGGCCGTGGCCCGATACTCCTTCGTCCAGGCTTCGGCCACGTCACCCGCGTAGATCTCGTCGAGCCAGCCGCCGATGGCACTCTCATCCACAGGCTTGCCATCCTCCCGCTCAAGGATGGCGAGGGTACGCTGCACAAGCATCGCATCGTAGATGTGCTGCCCGCCGTCTGGATAACGGTAGACGTAGACCGGCGCAAGGTCAACCTGCTTGCGCCGCCGGTTGATGCGGCCAAAGCGTTGCACAAGCGCCTCTAGTGGAGCAGGGTCGGTGTAGATGATGTCAAGGTCAATGTCGAGGCTCACCTCCACCGCCTGGGTAGCAACGAGCACGATCGCCCGGCGCTGCTGGCTGTGGGAGCCGGAGGTCTCGCGAATGATGCGCTCTTTCGCGCTGCGATCCCGCATGTTGAAGCGGCCATGCAGCAGAACGACCTCAATGTTTAGCTGCTTCAGGCGTGCGCAGAGTTCCTGGTAGATAGCTTGGGCGCGGTCAACGATGTTGGCGACGACCAGCACGGACTTGCCCACTCGCGCGTCCTGCTCGACGCGCGTTAGGGCATCGTCAGACAGTAGCTCACCGTCGAGGATGTGTAAGCGGTGGCGTCGGAACTCGGTGAAGAGGGCCGGCTCAGCGACAATCTCTGCCGGCTCCGCCAGGGCGTCGCGCAGCCATCTCTTGATGAGCGAGGGAAACGTTGCGGACATCACTAGAAAGCGCGCGTTGTAGTGTTTCGCTAGGTATTCGATGGTCTTCAGAATCAGCGCCAGCCGCCTGACCTCGTAGGCGTGGATTTCGTCGAAGATGAACGCGGCATTGTGGTAATCCGTGAGCAGCGCCTCGTAGCCGGTCAGGCGATAGAGGCCTTTGAGCATCTGGTACGGGCTGAAGACGCGCACCGGCGGGTAGTTGAGGCCGGCCAGGTTGCGCGACCAGCGCGCGACTCGCGCGGCATCTGCCGGGCTGTAGTCGCGCTCCAGGAGGAGGCGGTAGAGCGCCAGCAACCCGCGGCCATGCTGCAAGCCGACGAGAGATGGCTGCCCCTTCGGCGATTGGAAACTCTGTTCAAGCCGGCCCTGCATCGCATTCATGCTCGCCTGATAAGGCAGTGTATAGAAGAGACGCGCCACCCCTTCGGGCCGCTGCGCCTGGCAGGCAGCCCACAGCAGCGCAGCCTCTGTTTTGCCGCTGCCGGTTGGAGCCGTGAGCAGCGCCGAGCGGTCGGTGATCCCGACCTGCTTCTGGTGCCCATACAGCCTGGCCCGGTCAATGTTCTCGGGCAAGATGCGCTCGGCGTCGAAGCTGGCGCGCGGGAGGCGGCCTGCGTGCGCCGAAGCACTGTGGTCGGCCATAATGATGTGGCCGCGCAGGGCGAGGGCTTGGACGACAAACTCTCGGGACGGGAAGCGGTCAAGGCTCTGGAAGAAGCGGCGATACAGGCGCAGCCAGTAACGAATGCGGGCTACGACCTGCGAAACGTCCATTGACACAGCGCTTGAGTCCGGCATCTCAATGGCCGCGACGCCGAGCTTGTCCATGCCGAGGTCAATGAGCCACGCATTGCCGCAGTCCACCAGCCAACGGTGCAGATTCTGAACGATGAGAGGGTCCAACTGCCCCACCGGCTCGATCAGCGCATCATCCGATGGGTCGTCAACCGGCGGATACAGACGCTCAATCTCTCGAAAATCGCGGTGGTGCGAGGCAATCGCCGCCACGAGCCACGGCTGTTCTCCCGCCGTCAGACCCGTCGTGACCCAATCCACACAGGCCAGCGAAAGGATCTCGTGCCGATGCGGCCAGGGCGGGCCGCCGTGCAGTCGCGTCTGAAAGCCGCCGGCGGCCTTGCCAAAGTCGTGCAGGAACGCGGCCCAGTAGAGAATGTGCCACAGCCGCGGTTGGCCGAGGGTTCGCGGGAGGTCCGGACGCAGCCGGATGAAGTCATCCAGCCGCGCCAAGACGTTCCAGGTGTGGGTTGCCAGCGTCTCGGGCTGGCCGCCGGCGCCCTTTTCCGCGCTTTTCGCCCATACATCATCGAGGTATGTCGGCCATACAGAGGGTTTCACGGCTCTGCCTCCGTGAACGAGTGGAAGGCGAGGCCGAGCCGCAGGCCATCCACGGCGGGCGATGTCGGATCCACCCAATACGGGCCATACGCAAGCTGCGCGAAGCGCAGCCCACCCTCAATCGGCGGCAGGCGGACCCGGTCGCGGAGGACAAGGTAGCGATCGAACGACGGCTCGCGGCGGCGGGCGTAGTCAAGGTAGCGCGGCATCGTGACCGCGACGCCGCGTGTCACCTGGGGAGCCATGACGTAGGGCAGCAGCGTGTGCTCGAAGTACGCGCGCTCAGCCTGCTCCAGGTCCACGACCGAGACGTCGGTGTAGGTGAACAGGTCCTGCGAGCGGCCGAGGACAACGGCGAAGCGCGGGCTGCGAAACGCGGGCTCCCACTCAGGCCGATTGAGATACAAGGTCAGCCGCGGACGAAACAGTAGATCCCGCTCGAAGGGGTTGACGTTGCCTTCGAGAACCTTGGGCGTGCGCGTGCCGGGCAGATGGCCGGTCGCAGGACTGAGAACGATGATGTGCTCCACATCCTTAGTCTGCCCCAGGTTCTCGTGGGTGAAGTGGTACGCGAACTGCACGCCCGCCGGGTCGAACCACTCCCCGAGTGCGCTGGCAATGTGGCCGTAGATGGTAGCCGGCGGCGGTACCTGGTACGTCGGGTGAATTTGGAGCATGAAGTGCGGGTAGCGGAAGGACGTCGTGACGCCTTCAGCCACAACCTTGAGGACGCGCATGGCGACTCCTTGGCGGCCGTCTAGGCCAGCCAGGCAGCGTTTTCGGGCTGACGCAAGTCGTTGGCGAACGCCTGGAACGCTTCGCGTGGGTGGCTGATGCGGATGCGGTTGGCGTAATCCGCCAGCGCGCCGCCCTCGCCCAACGCCGCCGCGAAGCGGGCGCGTTCGTCGTCGAGATACCCCTGCGTCCAGCCGACGTATACGGGCGACAGGATATCGTCGGCGAAGACGGTCAAGGCTTCGCGCAGGGCGTCGAGCTTCAGCTCCGGCAGGCCGCGCCCATTTGCCCCAACGACGTGGCCGAAGATGTGGTTGCCACCGCGCGTGACTGCCAGGATCACGAAGGCGGGCGCCACGTCGGTGTAGTGCAGCGTCTGCTTTGCCCCACCCTGGAGACGCGCCAGGCCGTCGAACAGGGCGCTGATGCGCTGAACGCGGGCGTCGCTCGGCAGGCGGTACGACTTGTCCGGCTCCATCGGCTCCAAGCCCTGCTCCTGCGCCAGCTTGATGCGGTTGTCGTCCAGGTTGCGGAAGCCGGTCTTGTTGCGGTAGGAGAACGTGCCGCTGGCGTTGAGGTCCAGGGAGAAAAGGCCCTTGAGCGTTGCGCGGTAGAACTGGTGCTCGTGGGGCACCGGGTCGCCCTCGTGGCGCGACATGGTGCCAAAGTCGTCTGTAGGAATGACCGGTGAAATAGACACCAGGGTACTGACGCGGAAGGGCGAGACACGGGTGATTGTGTCTTGAGTAGGCGTCTCTGTTGCTCGCGAGGTATCTTTGGCCCGCTTTTCCGCAGCCGATTTCTTCCCTGACGGCGCGCGCATGTAGCCGAACAGGTCATCATCCCAGTAGAGGATCGGGTTGGCGTCTGTGTACGCCACCTTTTCCTCACGGTAAATCGGTGCGGCCTGCCAGCCGAGGTCGTCGGCGTCTTCGAGAGTGGTCCGCAGCCAGTAGCGGAAGGCCTGGGCAGACACGTAAGGATAGATCCCATCCTTAGCGTTAATGACCTTGACCGCCACCTTGTTGTCGTCTCGCGCACGTGCGTCGCCACCTCGATTGTTCAACGCCGATGCAGGCGCGTCAATGAGCAGCAAACCTGTTACGAATGACATGGGCAGTTCTCCTTCGAAGTTGATGATTGTGTAGCCTCTGTTAGCTCTCTGCCGCTTCCGCATCCCCGCTTTCTACTGGCAAAGCCTCGCGGTTACGCGGTAGCCATTCTTGCAGTCGCTCGATCATGCGGATAAGCAAGAGGTCGCGTGCGAATAACCAGTAGCCGAAACGGTTGGCTTCATCCCAGTTACCAAATACCTCAACGAATTGATCAAAGGTGACGATTGGGCCGTTACCTTGACGCGCGTTGTTGTAGTCAACCTTGATGATCTCGTTGCGTAGGATAGGGTATTTGTCGGCGGTGTAGAGCGCACGAAAGAAGGCACGGTCATTGTTGTTGCTTACGTAGTCAGCAAGCTGATCAGCTAGCTCCCGTATTCTGTTGATGCGGTCCTGATCCATATTCAAGATCCTTTCTAGGAAGCGAGCGGTGAGAGGCCAATAGTGAAGTAGAAGCAGAGTCGGTTCGTCACTTCTTCGGGCAACTGACATCGCGTGTGTGGATTGCCAGGCGTGATGAAGGAAGTATTTGCGCACAAAGACATGCGCGTTCAGTGGCAGTTGGAAGAAGTCTTCGTAAAGCCAGTTACGTCGTGGTCGAAAAGGCTCATCCGCTTGCCTTGATCGCCTACCAGTCCTAGGCTCCGTTTCCCAGGCATCACGCACTAATGCGTGCCAGGCACCTGTATACTGTGGGCGATTCATATCGGCCAAAAAATGGATGAGTTGGGAAGGCAATTCGTAGATATCGAGTGCCGGATTTTGACCACCTCCCAGATGGTAGACCGTGATGGAAAGGAAGCGTCCATCTTCAATTCTGGCCAGCAATTGTTCAGCACTCGCCTCCACGAGCGTATCTATCACCAAGGTTTTGGGTGAGCGAGACGATTCACCCAGCTTGGTACTATTGGCTTGTTGGGCCAAACTGATCTCTGCCATGTTCCTCTGAAGGAAGACCCTCGCAAAGTAAAGAGTTACATCAGCGCTATCGGAATGCACCGCCAGCAGGCGGCCTTCTGCCTTGCCACACCCTAGAGGGAAAGCTTGGATAGCTAGCAAGGCGAGGCCGGATACCGGCAAGCCGGCGTCACCATAGGGATGGAAGTTGATTACATCTACTCCCGTGATCAGGGGAATATGCTGGCGGAACGCGCGTCCCGCCGGCAAATTGTCCCTATCATTGAAAATGATGTTGGTGGCAGGTAGGCCTGTGAAGACACACTGTTCATCCAATGTTGGCGTATCAGCACGATAACTTCGTAAGACACGGGAGGCATACTCGCGCCGCCGCTCTGGCATTGCTTCAAAAGCCGGTTGCGTAAAACCTGAGTTCATGAACGCGACAGTCAGGAACGACTTGAGCGGCTGGCGCGTGTATTGGTCGGCGATGTAGTCCGCGACCTTGTCCAGGTCCGCTTCCGTCAAGGTCGCTGGGTCGTTCTTGCCAACGAAGGCGAGAATCGTCGCGATTCCAACATCCACTAAAGGGTGGCCGGTGTATTTGAGCATGCTAGTCCTTCCCTTTCCTATACATCTCTGCCATCTGCTGGGCTTCGGCTGCCATTTCTCGCCGCAATTCCTCCGGCGCTTCGACGACGACTTGCGGCCCCCACGAGCGAATCCACCACTTCATCTCCAGGGGATGGGCAATGCACACTGTGTATCGGCAGCCGCCATCGGGCAGATCCTCGATCACTTCGTCCTGGTGCCAGACGGTTTCGCTGAGTCGCCGCCGCGCCGAGGGTGCAAAGCGCAGGCGCACTTCCTGCATCTCCTCGCCAAACATCACCCCCCACGCGCTCCCGAGCAATGTGCCAACATCAAAGTCGTCCGGTACGGTGAAGGGCGTGCTCGTCAGTTCAGCCCAGCGGATGCGTTCGATCTTTAGCGTTTTGACCGTCTCGAACCACGAGACATAGCCAATCGCGTACGTCCCCGAGCCAATGCCGGATGGCTCGATGAAGTAGGGCGAGAACAGGTACTCGTGAGTATTCTGGCTGCGCGCAGACTGGTGCGCGATACGCACCTGGCGCTGGTCGGCCCACCCGCGCGTGATCGTCTCGAGGACGCGCAGGTACACCGGGTCGCGGCGCTGGGCGGCATCATCCATGACGTTCGCCGCCACCTTGAGGTGCGAGCTGATGGAGGGCGCCAGGCGTTCGAGAGCGAGGCCAAGTTTGCGGAGCGCCGACGCCGCGTGGGGGTTGTGCTTGTCTCCCCAAGTTGCCATAAGGCGCGCTGCAATGTGGACGGCCATGGCTTCGTGTAATGTAAAACGAACGTGGGTCAGATACGTTTCTCGGTCAATCGTCAGCCGGCCGTCCTCATTTTCGTAGACGCCGAAGCGCTCGGTAAGATCGGGCAGGTCGCGCTGGATGACCCAACGCTCGACGCCCACGCGCCGTGCGATATCTACTTTCCGGAGCGGTTGGGGCGCATGCTCCAGCAACAGGGCCTCGATCTGGAGCAGCCGCGCCGCTTTGGTGCTGGCTCGGTCCATCGTGTTTCATCCTCTGCAACATTGTGACGGTCTTAGCCACATTGTAGCACACGCCCCACCGCTATACCGCAAGGTAGTTGGGGCCAAAGTGGCTCGTTCAATGGCGGCGGAAGAAGCTCAGGCGGCCGTGGTCGTCCTCCGCCAGCAGCACGCCGCTATCTTCCACAGATGGAAGGGCGCGCGTGACGCTCGACGCCGGTACTCCCAGTAGATCGGCGATGCCGTTGGCCGTCACCCCTGGCTGCTCCTGGATCACCCGCGCGATGTCCTCAATCCGTGTCTCATCGGTCCGCCGTGCCATAGTTGCCTCCTATACGCTGAGTTTTCTCCAGCGTATAGGAGGCGTGTTGCAGGTACGGCAACAAGAGAAGCGAAGTAATCACGATCCTGCATTTTGCCGCACCCCATCTCGTTGATTATATCAGAGAATCGCGACAAGCGCGGTCATTTTGGTAGGACATCAATGGACATGTATTACATGTAGCGAATGGGAATTGCAGACGCCGATCAGCTATCAATGTAATTGCCGGGACACTCCCAAATAATCCCCCGGTAACTCACGCTCTGTAGACTGGCGACATGTTAGTCCGCCAGTCTACGGAGCGTGTCTATGCAGCTACCTTTCCAGATCGAGTTCGAGCCGCCCACGCTCGCCGACCTCAAGCGCCTCGTCGGCCTTTGGTGGGTGTGGTTCCTGGTAGCCGTCCTCCTCGCGGGAGCCGCAGCGGCCGCGTTGGTTCTGCGCCCGCGGCTGGAAGCCGAGGCGAGCGCAGCCGCGGGCTTCGTCCAGATCGAGAGTCAGCCGCAGGGCGCAACGGTCGAGGCGGACGGCCGCAAGCGCGGCGTGACGCCCTTCCGCCTGTCCCTGCCCGCCGGCAATTACCATGTGACTCTGACCCAGGACGGCTATCTCGATACGGCCATCCCAGTTACGGTTACACGGGCGCAGACGGCCACCCTCTCGGCGGCCCTCTGGCGGCGGACGCCGCAAGTTCAGCGACTGCGCCCGACCTTCCCCGGCGCTTCAATTACAGATGCGGAGTTTCTCGCCGACGGCCGCGTCGCGCTGGCCCTGACTTTTCCGCCCGGCGACGAGCGCCATCTGTGGCTCGCCGATGGCCGCGGTAATCTGCAACGCGTCGGCCCGCCATCAGCGCCGGGCGCCCTTGCCGTCTCGTCGGACGGCGCTACCGTCGCGTACCTGTCGCGTGCGGAGGGAGCGCGGCTAGGCCAGGACCGCCTCGACCAGGTCAGATTCACACGCGGGACCAACGGCGGCGACGTCCATTACAGTCTGCCCTCGACCGGCAACGAGACTCTTCTCGACCTGAGTTTCACACAAGATGGCCGCCGAGTCTTGCTTGTCAGCCGCGAGACGGGATCGAGCATGGCGGCGCGGACGCATCTACGCCGGCTCGACGTGGCGAGCGGCGAAGTCGCCGAGCTTGTTACCCTGCCGAGCGAGATCGTGCCTGGCAGCTACGCCTGGGCGCCTGCGGCTGATTGGGTCGCGCTGATGACGCGCACCAACCAGACAACGTCGCTCTGCCTCCTCAACGTCGCAACGGCCGAGTTTCGCTACCTCGCGGACCTCGCCGCGGACGCCAGCCACCCGCTCCCCTTCGCCCCGCTGGCGTGGTCGCCGGATGGCAAGCAGGCGCTCTACGTCGCTCTCGCGCCGGACCTGTCCACGCAGTGGAGCTGGTTGCTCGGCGCGCGAGCCGTTGAGACACTGTTCAAGCTCGATATCCCCTCAGGCGGCGTGCAAACGCTGGGCGACGCCAGCGGCGTCTGGCCGACGTGGAACGAGCAGGGACAGCCCATCGCCCTCGCACGTACCAAGACCAACAGCCCTCTATCGCTGCGCCCTCTCGACATCACAACCAAAGACAGTGACTTTGCTCCACTGCCCCTCACACCTGGCGGACAGTTCGCGGTCCGCTGGGATATCCCCCACGCCCAGGCGATTGTCGCATCGCGGAACACGGCGAACCTCAGCGGCGATAGCGTTGATTACTGGCTGGTCCGCTGGTGGCCGGAGGAGGGACGATGACAACACCTCGCTGCACCAGCCTCCTCTTGCTCGCGGCACTCTTCGCCCTCTTCTGCCTGATGGCCGTGGCACCGGCGTCTGCAGATGAGCCGCCGCCCGATCCGCCGCCGGCTGAGACACCGGCCCCGCCGTCGCCTGAGCCGTCCTCGGGTGGGCTGATCCGCCTCCTTCCCGACCCCAAGCAGTGGGCTGCCGAGGTCTTCGATCGCGTGCTCGTCAACCTTCTGCAGGGTCTCGCCAGCGCCTTCTACCACGTCGTCGACGGCGTCCTGAACAGCTCGCTCAACTTCATCACCCAGACGCCGCCGTCCGGCTCGTACGCCAGCCCAACCGTGGCCGGGCTGTGGGGCGTTGTCCGCCTCATCGCCAACGCCGCGCTGGTGCTCGTCGCGCTGTGGGGCGGCTTCAACGTCACCGTCCGCGATCAGCTCGGCTCCCCGTATCACGAGGCGATGGAGCTTTTCCCGCGTCTCGCCCTCGGCGCGCTCCTGGTCAACACGAGCCTCTCCTGGGCGCAGATCGCTATCGACGCCAACAACGCCATGTGCCACGCCATAGGACAGGCCGGCCTGCCGGCCTGGGAACGCGCCGACACGAGCAGCCGCCTGCTGGTTGGCCTCGTCGCAGCGCTCATCTACCTGGTGACCAGCTTGCTGCTCCTCCTCCAGGCCCTCATGCGACTGGCGCTCGTCGACGTGCTCCTGGTCGTCTCGCCGCTCGCGCTGCTGTGCTGGGTGCTGCCCCAGACGCAGGGCTGGGCGCGCCTGTGGTCGACGGTCTTCTTCGGCGCAGTCTTCACCCAGTTCGTCCAGGTGCTCGCCCTCAAGCTCGGCGGCGCTGTGCTGACCGAGCTGACGCCTATGGCCGCCGACTCGGCCCTGCTGGCCGTGTTTCTCGGCGTCGCCATCCTGGTGCTCACCCTCAAGATCCCCAGCCTCATGCGCAACCACCTGGACGACGGCCTCGGCTTCGTCCGCTACTACGTCTATCGCCGAGCGGCGCGCGGCATCGATGCGCGGGGCACGGGCGGGGAGGGGACGCAATGAAGTCCGCGATCGTCGCGTCGGTGCTGGCCGACATGCTCCCCCACGCGGTCAAGGCCGCGGCTGCGCTCGGCGTCGCCATCCTGCTCGTCGTCGCGTTCGTCATCGCCAGCATTGCCGCTCTGCTGGGGATGGTCGCTCCGATCCCTGCAACAGAGATTGTTCCTGGCGCCACCGTCATTCCCGGTGAGCTTCCGCCTAACGAGGCGGCTGCTCAGGCGCTCGCCCTCGCCTATCGGCAACTGGGCATGCCCTACGTGTGGGGCGGAGCCAGCCCGGAGACGAGCTTCGACTGCTCGGGCCTCGTCCAGTGGGTCTACGGCCAGGTCGGCGTCCGGCTGCCGCGAACCGCGCAACAGCAGTACAACGCTACGCCCCGCCTTGCGCCGGAGGATTTGATGCCTGGTGACCTGGTCTTCTTCGCCTCGACCTACCCAAGCTCTGAGCCCATTACTCATGTCGGCATCTACGTCGGCAATGGCCGGATGATCAACGCGCCGACGACGGGCGATATCGTGCGCGAGATGCCCATCTTCTCGGACCCGTATTGGAGTGCCCACTACGCGGGTGGTGGGCGCGTGCGCTGAAATGCGTCCCGTGCGGACGCAAGAATTGGAGGTACATGTGGACGCGGTTAACGGTCTCTTCAACAACCTGCTAAATATCGGCCTCGGTGTTGCTGTCACGGTATCAGCATTTTTCTTGATGTGGGGCGCCTTTGTCTACATGAGCGCCGCCGGTAGCCCCCACCAGATGGAGCGCGGTAAGTCCGCCATGATCAACGCCATCTTCGGTCTTGGCATCGCGCTCTCCGCCCGAACCATCGCCATGATGATCCAGACAGCCCTGGGTCGGTAGGAGGCGCCGATGAATCACCAACGACACGAGATCCCGACCCATCTGAACGTCGAGGACAAGGCGTTCTACGGCCTGTCCGTCCGCCAGGTGATGTACCTGACGGTGGGCATCTCCGGCGCCTACGCCCTCTGGAACAACTGGCCCGACCTCTCGCTGGGCATTCGCGTCGCCATCGCCATCGTCTGCGTACTCGCGGCGCTGGTCCTGGCCTTCGTGCGGCCCTATGGGCGCGGCCTGGAGGAGTGGGCGTTCGTCGCCCTGCGCTACATCGCCATTCCCAAGACGGCAATCTGGCGGCCCGAGCTGCCACCTCAGCCAAAGGACCCCGACGGCGAAGGACGTTGGGCGCCACTCACGCCCGACGTGACATGGCAGGAGAGAACATGAAACGACACGCATCCGTGCAAACGGCCCATATCGGCCTCGACGCCATCGAGGACGGCATCGTCCGCCTCAAGGACAGCCAGTATCGCGCGGTTCTCGAAGTCAGCAGCGTCAACTTTGGGCTGACGGGCGAAGTGGAGCAGGAGGCCATCATCGCCGGTTATGCCGCGATGCTCAACAGCCTGACCTTCCCGGTGCAGATGGTGGTGCGCGTGCTGCCGGTCGACCTGGACGGCTACCTGACCGATATGGAGCGCCAGGCGCAGGAAGGCTTATCTGAGGCGCTCGCGGCCCTGGCGCGCGATCACGCGACCTTCCTGCGCCGCCTGGCTCGCCATCGGACGCTCCTGGAGCGCCGCTTCTACCTGGTTGTCCCTGCCCAGCTTGAGACCGATGGCAAACGTCCGACCTGGCCGTTCAAGCGAGTGGCTATTCAGTCCGACGAGGGGACGATGCGCCGGCAGCTCACGTTCCGCTGCGATGAGCTGGCGCGGCAGTTGGGGCGGTGTGGCCTGACGGCGCGCCGCCTCGGCGACGTCGAGTTGGCGCAGCTGTATCACGCGAGCTGGTGTCCGGACCTGGCGCGCACCCAGCGCCTACAGCGACATCTGGCCGACTACACCGCCCTGGTCATCCAGAATGGCCAGGGGGAAAGGAGAGCTTCATGACGTCGCTTCGCATTCGGCGCAAGTCGACGACGCCTACCGTAACAGGGGAGGATACCCGTTTCTTGCGCGGCGCCCGCTCCCTCGCCGATCTCGTCGCACCCGCAGCGATCGAGATCAGCCGCAACCATCTCCGCCTCGATACCCAGTATACGCGGACGCTGGTTATCGTGGGCTACCCACGCAGCGTCAGCCCCGGCTGGCTCAGCCCGCTCATAGACTTCGAGGAGCCGGTCGAGATCAGCCTGCACGTCTACCCTCTGGAGACAGGGCAGATGGTCGCTGCCCTGACCCACAAGATGGTGCAGCTCCACTCGTCGCGGCTCCTGGCCGCTCGCGGCGGCCGCCTTGCCGACCCCGAGCGCGAGGTCGCCTACGAGGACGCCGAGCGTCTGCGGGATGCCTTGCAGCGCGGAGAGGAGAAGGTCTTCTCCGTCAGCCTCTACATCCTCCTGCGCACCAACTCCCTGGCCGCCCTGGACACCCTCACCCGCCGCGTCGAGGTCACCCTGGACGGCATGTTGGCCCACTCGCGCGTCGCCATCCTGGAGCAGGACACCGGCTTCCGCTCGTGCCTGCCGGAAGGGCGGGACGGCCTCAGGGTGTTCCGCAACCTGGACACAAGCTCGCTGGCGACGATGTTCCCCTTCTCGTCCAGCACCCTCACCATGGAGCAGGGCGTCCTCTATGGCATCGCGCGGCACAACCACTCGCCGGTCATCATTGACCCGTTCGACGCGTCCCTAGAAAACGCGAACGCCGTCATCTTCGCCAAATCGGGCGCGGGCAAGAGCTACTTCACCAAGCTCATGGCGCTGCGCAACCTCCTGCTCGGCGTGGACTTCCTGGTCATCGACCCCGAGGACGAATATCGCGGCATCTGCCAGGCGGTGGACGGTCAGTACATCCGCTTCGCGTCGTCGTCCGTCCAGCGCATCAACCCGTTCGACTTGCCGCCGGCCATCGACGAGGAAGGCCGCGACCCGCTCGCTGAGCAGGTTGCCTCGCTATTGGGCCTGCTGGAGATCATGCTGGCGGAACCCGGCAAGAGCCTCTCGCCCCACGAGCGCAGCATCCTGGATGGGGCGCTGTACCAGATCTACGCGGCGGCCGGCATCACCAACGATCTCAAGACCCACGACCGGCCCGCGCCGCTGCTCAAGGACCTCCACGCTGTTCTGGCCTGGCTGCCGGGTGACACGGCGGACAGCCTGGCGACGCGGCTGCGGCGTTACGTGGACGGCTCCCTGGCCGGTTTGTTCGCCGGCCCGACCAACGTCAGCCTGGACCGCCGCCTGGTCGTGTTCAACGTCCAGGCGCTGGAGCCGGAGCTACGCCCCCTGGCGATCCACCAGATCGCTGGCTTCGTGTGGAACACAGTCCGCCGCTCGCGCCGCCCCCGGCTACTCATCATCGACGAGGCGTGGACGCTAATGCAGTACCCTGAAGGTGGCGCGTTCCTGGCGAGCATGGCCCGGCGCGCCCGCAAGTACTACCTGGGCCTCGTCACCATCACCCAGGACGTGGCCGACTTCCTCGACGCCGAGGCCGGCCGCACCGTCCTGACCAACGCCGCGGTCAAGCTGCTCATGAAGCAGGACAGCACGACCATCACGCCGGTGGTGTCTGCCTTCCAGCTGTCGCCGGAAGAGCGGCAGTTCCTGCTCGCGGCCAACAAGGGCGAGGGCCTCTTCTTTGCCCGCGGCAGCCACGTCGCCCTCAAGGTCGAGGCCAGCCCGCTGGAGCACAGACTGGCGACGACGGCGCCGCGCGAGATTGCGGAACGAGCTGCTATAGAAAGGAAGGCATAAGATGGCCTCGATGACTCCAATCCGCTTCGACGTGGACGCGCTGCGGCGCGCCTACCCCCTGGCCGACCTGCTGGAAGCGAACGGCATCACCCTGACGCCCGCCGGCCGCCAGCGCCTCAAGGGACTGTGCCCGTTCCACGACGACCGACGCCCGAGCCTGATCGTTTACCAGGACGACCAGCACTTCCACTGCTTTGCCTGCGGCGCCCACGGCGACGTCGTCGACTTCGTCCGCCGCCGCTTCCACCTCAGCTTCCTCGACGCCTGCCGCTGGCTGGCGGATCTCCCGCCTCAGCCTCGGCCGCTTCCATCCGACGGGGCGATGAGGCGCGGGAGCCGGCGCTGGGACCGGCTGACCCTCGAAGAGCAGGTGGTCATGAACACGACGGCCGCCGTCTACCACCGCCGTCTTTGGCGGGAGCAACGCGTGCGGGACTACCTGCACAGCCGCGGCATCCCGGACCGCGTCATCCACGCCTGTGCCCTGGGCTACGCCGACGGCTACTCCCTGGAGGCGTTCCTGCGCCGACGCTCTGGTCTCAAGACGGCTCAGGAGCTAGGCCTCCTGCGCCGCGCCGAGCCGCACGACGACCACGCCTGCCCGGGCGAGTTCCTGGCCGGCCGCATCGTCGTGCCGGAGATTCGCGGCGGCCAGTGCATCTGGCTCATCGGCCGGCGTCTGGACGACGACCAGGAGCGGCCGAAATACCTGGCGCTGCCCGGCGAGCGCCCCGTGCTGGGGCAGTTGCGGGCGGCGGGCCAGCGCGAAGCGTTTCTCGTCGAGGGCGTGTTTGACTACCTCACGGCGGTCGCTTGGGACCTGCCGGCCTTCAGCCCGTGCGGAACGCACCTGCCCGCCGACCGCCTCGGCTTCCTGGCCCGCGCCCGAGTCGTCTTCGGCGTCTTCGACGGCGACGCGGCCGGTGCCCAGGCGACTGCGCGATTTGCCGAGTGCCTGGACGAGCGGTGGCAGCCCATTGCCCTCCCCGAGGGCTGCGATCTGAATGACCTGGCCTCCCAGCCGGGTGGCTCCGACGAATTCTTTCGCCGCTTGAAGGCCGCGAAGGCGGCACGGCAGGAGGAGGTGGCGCGTGCCTCATGAGTCTCGCGGGGAGCGCGCCCGGCTGCGCTGGGCCGTGCTCCACTACGGCGGCCTCCTCGGCTGGCCCGACCGGGACATCATCTCATTCACCGAGAAGCTCACGGACCGGTCCTGGCGCGAGTGCGGCTGCCCCGAGTTCCTGGCCGTCCTGGACGAGTACCTGGCGATTTTCCAGGTTATCGCCGCCAAATCGGCGCGGCGACGTGAAGGAGGAACATCCTATGCGGCTGGCGATTAAGCGCCGAGTTCCGGCGCCCGCCCAACAGCTTGTGGAGATTGTTACACCCCGCACCAACACGGCGACCCTCACCGCAGCCGAGAACCTCCTGGCCGGGCTGGCCCACGACGAGCCGTTCAGCCTGGAGATCGCCTCGGCCAACGGGGCGCGCTGGTTCCTGGCCCGCGCTTGGAACGAGACCGTGCTCGGCCGTGTCCAGCAGCAGGTCCGCGCGGCTTATCCCCAGGCCGACCTGCGTCCGCTCGATGTCGAGCGCGTTCCCAGTCTCGACCCGGCGCTCCAAAGACAAGGGGAGCAAGTGGCCGTTGGGACCCTGGCTCTGCGGGCCGGCGCCGAGCTGCCCCTGCGGACATTCAGCGATGACGAGCCTGGCGACAGCAACGGGAGCCAGGCGGATCCGCTGCTGGGCATTCTGAGCGCCCTGGACGACCTGCCGGACGGCTGGCGCGCCTTGAGTCAGATCGTCCTTCGACCCGCTCCCGACCGCTGGTGCGAGCCGTATCAGCGCCTGGCCGTGGAACCGCCGCCGCCCCGCTACACGGCACAGGGCGCTGACACGTCCCTCAACAACGTCTACCTCATGGCCGTCTTGCTGGCTGTCGTGGCCGTCGGCCTCCAAGCCTACGACTGGTACCTCGACCACCACTGGCTGCCCCTGGCTCTGCTTGGCCTGACTCTCGTTGTGGCCATTCCGGCGCTTGTGTGGCTTGTGCGCCGTCTGAGGCATAAGCCTGTGAGCGACACGAACCTCATCCGTGAGAAGATTAAACGCCCCGCCTATGTGGCCGAAGTCCGCCTGGCGATCTTTGCGCCGTCCGATGTCCCGCGTCCCCAGCTCGAGGCCCGCCTGACGCAGATCGCCGCGGCCTACAAGCAGTTCAACCTGGCTGCCGGTAACGGTCTCGTGCTCCGCCGCGTGAAGCCCGCCAACCGCAACTTGCGCTGCCTCGCCCCCCTGACGCCGGCGCGGTCGCTGCCGCTCCTGAACGTCCGCGAGCTGGCCGGTCTCTGGCACCTACCCCACGCCCACGCCGACGTCCCGCTCCTGGAGCGCACGACAGCCCGCCGTCGCCTGCCTCTCCCGGCGACCGTCGCCTGCGGCTGCCCCGTCGGCGTCTCGTCGCACCAGGGCCGCTCGGTCGCCGTCGCCCTGCCCGACTCGCTCCTGGCGCGGCATCTCCTCCTCGTCGCCAAGACCCGCCGTGGCAAGTCGTCCCTGCTGCTCCAGATCGCCCGCTATATCATGGAACATCCCGTGGCGGATAGGCGACCCTCAACACTCGTGCTCGTGGATCCCCACCGCGACCTGGCCCGCGCCGCCTTGGGCCAGGTTCCGCCACACCGCCACCGCGACGTCGTCTACCTGGACGTGTCCGACACGACGCTGCCCTTCGGCCTCAACCTCCTCGACGTCGGCCTGGGCTGGGATCGCGACAAGGCGGTCTCCAACACCTTGGCGGTCTTCGAGAACTTCTTCATCCAGTACTGGGGGCCGCGCATGGAGGACGTCTTCCGCTACTGCCTGCTTGCGCTCTTCGAGGCGAACGCCGCCATCTGCGCCGCCGACCCGAATGGGCGCGATCGCCAGTACACCGTCCTCGACGTTGCCGGGCTGCTCACCGACAAAGGCTTCCGCCAGATGGTGGTGGAGCAGGTCGCGGACCCGATCGTCAAGCGCTGGTTTGTGGACTACTTCGAGCCGCTCGAACGGCGGCTGCGCATGGAGATCATCAACCCGGTGCAGACGAAGGTGCAGCGCTTCGCCGCCAGCCACGCCGCCCGCCTCGTTGTCGGCCAGTCGCGCTCGACGATTGACCCGGCCGCCTGGCTGCGCGACCGGTCGATTGTCATCGTCAACACAGCGATGGGCATGGTCGGCCAGGACACGGCGGCGCTGATTGGCGGGACGCTCATCAACCTGGTGCGGCTGGTCATCTACGAGCAGATGAAGGTGGATACGGCGCAGCGCCACCCGGTCACGCTCATCGTTGACGAGTTCCACACCATGCCAGGCGCGCAGTACGAGAGTATCCTCTCGGAGTTGGGCAAGTACGGCGCGAACCTTATTTTGGCAACGCAGAGCCTGAGCCGGCTCGAGGCGATGGAAACCCAGGAGCGGCGCGGTGTCCGGGGCGCCGTCTTCTCCAACCTGGATGGGCTGTTCGCGTTCCAGACGAGCGGCGAGGACGCCCACTACCTGGTGGACGAGCTGGGCGGCGGGCTGGAGGTGCAGGATGTGATGGAGATGGGCGACTACCAGTGTTACGCCCGGCTAACGCTCAACGGCGAGCGGGTGCCGACGTTCTCCCTGCGGCTCAACCCGCCGCCGACGAGTGACCGGCAGGTGCAGGAGGCGCTGGCGGCCGAGTCGGCGGAGCGCTACGGTCGGGATCACGAGGTCGTGGAGGCAGACCTGCTGGCATCGCTGGGGCGCATCGAGCAAGCCCATGATGACGATGACGACAAGGGCAAGTCGAACGGCAAAGCGACCGACGCGCGCTCGAACCCAGACGGGCCGGCCAGCAAGCCGAAGGGTCAGAAGCGCAGCCAGAACCGGAACCAGCCCAAGAATGGCCACCTACCAGGCGACGCCCCTGCATCCTGAGAACAAGGGGCCCCTGTGCTGGCGTGATGCAGAGGCAGCCGCGACACAGTTGACGGACACCGAGCGGCGAACGCTCCGGCTGCTGACGCGGCTGCCCCTGCTCCCAGCGACAGTGATCGAGCAACTGAACGGCCTGGAAGGCCCTGCGAGTGTCTACCGCCGCCTCAAGACTCTACTTGATGAAGGTCTGTTAGCTTGGGTACGGCCGGCAATTCGCCTCGGCCACAATCCGCGCCTATGGTACCTGACCGATCTCGGTCTGACGGTTGTGGCCCTTGACAGTCAGGTGGACGTTACGGCCCTAGCCCAACAGTATCATCTCCGAGGCGGTGACTTGCTCGGCCGGCTGGCCGGCGTATCGTACCTCGTCGCAATGTACGAGCTCTTCGGGGCGGTTGAGGCTTCGCAGCCCGGACGCCCCACTCTCCTCACCTGGGACGTTCCCTGGCGGCGCCGCTTCTACGTGCCGATGACGGGGAAGCACGAAGCCGTCCACGCCCCGGCCTACGCCGCCTTCGCCTGGGAACAGTGCAGCCTCGACTGCCTGCTCATCCCCGACCTGGCGACTTACCCGCTGCAAGTCCACCGTCGTATGCTGGAGCGCCTGCTCACATATCGAGGTATCGCGCGGGTGAGGCTCCCGGTGCTGGTTATTGCCACGGTCGACGAAGGACGGGCTGACGGATGGCGGCGCTTCCTCAAGTCCGTCACTCACTTTCGCCGCGACCTGGCTTTGAAGGCGATTGTCGCAACATGGGACGCGCTGCCCCAGGACATGCCGCGTTTGCCTGTCGTCACCGGCCCCGAGGCGGCTCACATCGGCGACCATCTTCCCCAACTCCAGTTGCCTCCGCTCAAGCCTCGCCAGGCCTGGCGTCCCATCCCGCAGCTCGTCAACACAAGCATGTCAGCGTCTCACCGGCCAGGGACAAAAGCCTACCTGGGCCGCCTGTCTCTCGCGATCACGGCGACGGACCGGTACCTGCTCGACTTCGTCGGCCGGCACCCGTTCCTCTCGCCAGGCGATCTTGCCGTTGTGATGGGCTGGACATCGGAATGGGCGGAAGTGCGGTGCCGGAGGCTAATGGGGAAAGGGCTGATGAGATTCCTGACAGCGTCAGAGGTCGGCGAGGCAATGGCGGCGCGGCAACTCGTGGAATTGACAGACGTTGGTCTTGCGCTGGTTGCCGCTCACGAAGGTCTCTCATTGAAGAGCGCCATGCGCCATAACGGGCTGGCCGGTGGCGGACCGAATAGCCCTATCGGCTCGCGCGCGGGTCTCGTTCAGTATCTCCGCCACACTCTTGGCGTGAACGGGGTCGCGCTCAGTTTCTACCGAGCGGCGCAGTCGGCGAGAGGGAAAGGCGGGCATGATGCCGTCATCGAATGGCGGAACGCGGCCGCGTGCAGCCACCGCCTCATCCGCCCCGATGGCTATCTTCTCTACCGCCACGACGGTCGGACCCGCGGCTTCTTCCTGGAGTACGACCGAGGCACGATGCGAGCACGCGGTTACCGCCGCAAGTTCGCAGGCTACCTGCTCTACCTCCGCCGTCGGCTGTTCGAGCGCGATTACGACAGCTTCCCCACCCTGCTGATCGTCACCCCGCACTCTGAGGCCGAAGAACGCTTGCAAGGTGCCATTCGACGCGCCGAAAGCATGATGGGCGGCCGTCTGTCGGTCGTCTTCCTGCGGGAGTGGCAGCTCCGCAATGCTAAATTCCTGAAATTCCTAGGGTAAGTCCGTCGAGTCAGTGGTGGTTCGAGGGGGAGGGCAATCCCTCTCAGGGATTTGGTCTGCCTCCGACCAGTGGCACTGGTTTCAGGCCTATCACGACAGAAACTCGTTTCAATCCCTCTCAGGGATTTGGTCTGCCTCCGACGCGATGAGCGGATCATCGCCCAGTCCGTCGTAGACGCGTTTCAATCCCTCTCAGGGATTTGGTCTGCCTCCGACGCGCGACCTTGCGCCAAGACGGAGGGCTCTAACAGGAGCAAGTTTCAATCCCTCTCAGGGATTTGGTCTGCCTCCGACCCGGCGAGGGAGAAGTCGTTTCCCAAGGGCCTTGTGAGCGTTTCAATCCCTCTCAGGGATTTGGTCTGCCTCCGACGCGCTCTACATGACGAACGACGGCCAGATGGGTGTCTTCGTTTCAATCCCTCTCAGGGATTTGGTCTGCCTCCGACGAGGATCATGATGCCGTTCTCGAAAACGGAGATATCATGTTTCAATCCCTCTCAGGGATTTGGTCTGCCTCCGACAAGAGGAGAGAAAATGGCAGATAAGAACCAGAACCAGGTTTCAATCCCTCTCAGGGATTTGGTGTGCCTCCGACCGGCGCCAAGTCGGAGAGCGCCGCCGAGTGGGTGCTGGTTTCAATCCCTCTCAGGGATTTGGTGTGCCTCCGACACATCTACATTCAGGCCCATCCGGGATCTGCCCCTGGTTTCAATCCCTCTCAGGGATTTGGTGTGCCTCCGACCACCCAGCGCAACGCCGACCCAGGTCCCGCCGACCAAGTTTCAATCCCTCTCAGGAGGGGTGGACAAAACATAAGATGGGTGCCACGAGGCGGCCCACAAGGGCCGACATGCCGAGCCTAAGTCGGCGGGGTTGGCACGAAGCATAAGATGGGGGCCAATCGCCCGCGTCCAGCAGATGGTCTCCTTGGGCGGTAGAATGGGTGTTGCGAAACATCCCCGCGACCGCCAGAAAGGAGACCGTCCCAATGTTAGCCCTTCTGTGGCCTGTCGGCAAGTGGCTCTCCCAGGCGGTCCGCCACCTCCAGCCGACCCGCACCCGCATCCCCTCGGCGTCGCTCCCGTTGACCCTCGCCGAGGCCGACCTGCCCATCGCCATCCGCGCCTGCCCCGTCGCGCTGAAGTACCACCGCCTCCTCCACGACCTCGACTGGGCGCACTTCCCCGAGCGCGACCCTCACCGCCCCTGGTCTGGCCCGACCCCCGACCACCCCCGCGCCGCCTATGTCGCCGCCCTTCTCGTCAAGCTCGACCAGCAGCATCGCTACATGTCTGACCTGCGCGCCTATCTCGTCGAGCATCCCGCCTTGGCCTGGCTGCTTGGCTTCGACCCCGCCAAGCGCCTACCCTCCCGCAAGCACCTCGGCCGCGTCCTGCGCGAGTTGCCCAACGACAGCCTTCAGTTCCTCCTGGACGCGACCGTCCGCCTCATCGCCGATGCTCTGCCTCCTGACATTCGCGCCACTTTCGGCCACGTCGTCGCCGGTGACACGAAGCACCTCCTCGCCTGGGTGCGGGAGAACAACCCCAAAGCCTACGTCAAGGACCGCTACGACAAGACCCGCCGCCTCAAAGGCGACCCCGACTGCAAGCTCGGCGTCAAGTCCCGCACCAACCGCTCGCCTGAGGCCGATACCCCACCGACGCCGACCACCAACCCCCAGCCGGCCTCCCAATCGGCGGGCGATGCTGAGGTCTACTGGGGCTACGCCTCCGGTGTCGTCGCCACCCGCGTCGTCGCTCCCGACACCACCCCGGTCGCCGAGGTCGTCCTCGCCGAGCGCACCCAGACCTTCGACAAGTCGGATGCCAGCTACTTCCACCCCCTCATGGCCGACACCCAGCGTCGGCTGGGCTTCCATCCCCCCTTCGGCGCCTTCGACGCTGCCTTTGACGCCTTCTACGTCTACGATGCCTTCCACGACGCCGGGGGCTTCGCCGCCGTCCCCTTCGTCGAGCGGGGCAAGCACGCCCGCCGCACTTTCGACGACCACGGACTGCCGCTCTGCGCTGCCGGTCTCGCCATGCCCTTGAAGTCCACCTTCGTCGAGCGCACCAGCCTCGTTCCCCACCAGAAGGGTCGCTACGTCTGCCCGCTGCTCTTCCTCTCACCCACCGGTGAGGTCTGTCCCATCGCCGACACCCACTGGGCCAGCGGCGGCTGCGTCACTACCCTCGGCACGTCCCTCGGCGCTCGCCTCCGCTACACCCTCGACCGCGACGCCGACGCCTTCAAGGCCGTCTACAAACAGCGCACCGCCGACGAGCGTATCAACTCCCAGGCCAAGGAACTCGGTATCGAGCGTCCCTTCTTGCGCAACCAGCGCTCGATCACCAATCAGAACACGCTCATCTACGTCGTGATCAACCTGCGGGCGCTGGGTCGCGTCCGCGCTCGCTCTCTCGCGCAGGCTCAGGCGGCCGCGCCTCGCGTCAACTAGACCGGCCTGACCCAGGGCGCAGACGCCGCTTCGCTTCGTCAACGGGCGGTCGTGGGGATGTGGGACACACCGGGCGCTCGCCCTCGGTCAGGCTGATACCTCTCAATCGCATCCGAAACCAGCACCCTTCAGCGGCCCTTGCCCGCGCGAAGCAGGCTGTTGTGTGTCTCGGCCGCCCGGTGACGCCGATCCCCGTGCAGTTACGCCTCCCAGACCGCCTGTCCGACGCTGCATCGGCGCCCGGTAGCCCCGTCTACCTACCCTCTGCGCTCCCCTCAGCCCCGCTTATGTTTTGTGCCGCTTCCCAGCATCGTCTTATGTTAGGTCCACCCCTCCTCTCAGGGATTTGGTGTGCCTCCGACCACCCAGCGCAACGCCGACCCAGGTCCCGCCGACCAAGTTTCAATCCCTCTCAGGGATTTGGTGTGCCTCCGACCACCCAGCGCAACGCCGACCCAGGTCCCGCCGACCAAGTTTCAATCCCTCTCAGGGATTTGGTGTGCCTCCGACTACCTGGCAAGTGCCTCTGAATAGTAGCGAACTTGAGTTTCAATCCCTCTCAGGGATTTGGTGTGCCTCCGACCGCCCACTGGCACGGCAGTTCCGCCTACGGCAACGGGTTTCAATCCCTCTCAGGGATTTGGTGTGCCTCCGACCCTTATTTCGTGCAGGTCTCCGCGGGGAGATACCACACGTTTCAATCCCTCTCAGGGATTTGGTGTGCCTCCGACTTCGCGGGGCGGTACGTAAATTGCGAGTCTAAACTCGTTTCAATCCCTCTCAGGGATTTGGTGTGCCTCCGACCCCGATTTCGACGACTTCATCGTGATCACCGGCCTCGTTTCAATCCCTCTCAGGGATTTGGTGTGCCTCCGACCCGAGCTCAACTCTACTCCCCCCTTAACAGGGGGGAGGCGTTTCAATCCCTCTCAGGGATTTGGTGTGCCTCCGACCGATGGATACTCGAGGTTCAGCCCAGGCACCTCATGTTTCAATCCCTCTCAGGGATTTGGTGTGCCTCCGACCCGTAAGGAGCTCGGCCGCAAGCTTTGCGGCGGTAAGTTTCAATCCCTCTCAGGGATTTGGTGTGCCTCCGACTTGCCGTCATGGCAGGGCAAAAACTAGTGTTTTCTTGTTTCAATCCCTCTCAGGGATTTGGTGTGCCTCCGACGAGCGCCGTCGAGACGGTCGTGAAGGAGCTGGGCGAGTTTCAATCCCTCTCAGGGATTTGGTGTGCCTCCGACCTGCCGGAAGGCAGACTGTGACCTGCGCGCAGGAACAGGTTTCAATCCCTCTCAGGGATTTGGTGTGCCTCCGACGAACGGGAAGGATGTGGTGGTTGTGATTCCGCACTCGTTTCAATCCCTCTCAGGGATTTGGTGTGCCTCCGACGGGGGCAGCCATGTCGTGGCTCCCGGTACTGAAGGTGGTTTCAATCCCTCTCAGGGATTTGGTGTGCCTCCGACTAGTTGCGCAGGGTGACCTGCCTGATTGCGTGATTAGTTTCAATCCCTCTCAGGGATTTGGTGTGCCTCCGACACGGGACCTGCTTCTCCCAGCAGGACGTGGCCCTGGGCTAGTTTCAATCCCTCTCAGGGATTTGGTGTGCCTCCGACGACTTGCCAATATAGGGAACTACCGATTCGCAGGTGGGTGTTTCAATCCCTCTCAGGGATTTGGTGTGCCTCCGACTCCTACGATGAGCCGACTGTTCAATCGGAATGATAAGTTTCAATCCCTCTCAGGGATTTGGTGTGCCTCCGACGGGGCGAAGGAGGCGGCGTACGCCGTCCTCTGGTCATGTTTCAATCCCTCTCAGGGATTTGGTGTGCCTCCGACCCGACACCGCGCCCAACACCCACCCCTCCCATGTGCGTGTTTCAATCCCTCTCAGGGATTTGGTGTGCCTCCGACGCGACCACGTCTGTGGAGTACCCTATCTCGTGTCCATGTTTCAATCCCTCTCAGGGATTTGGTGTGCCTCCGACGCGCAAATAGGAGAGTTCCATGCGCAAGTTGTTTCTCGTTTCAATCCCTCTCAGGGATTTGGTGTGCCTCCGACCAATAACATCGACCCGCGCAGCGCAAGACACGGCGTCAAGTTTCAATCCCTCTCAGGGATTTGGTGTGCCTCCGACACTACGAGCAGGAGTACGGGATCAAGCCCCGAAACGCGTTTCAATCCCTCTCAGGGATTTGGTGTGCCTCCGACAAGCACTTCAACATCCCGCCGGGCGTCTAGACCACGCGTTTCAATCCCTCTCAGGGATTTGGTGTGCCTCCGACTCGGCAAGCGACAGTCAATGCCGACGCCTTCACCGAGTTTCAATCCCTCTCAGGGATTTGGTGTGCCTCCGACGACGCGGTACCAGGCAAGGTGTCCGCACTACGGAATGGTTTCAATCCCTCTCAGGGATTTGGTGTGCCTCCGACCTGTGTCCACGCCGTGATAATCGGCCAGCAGTAACAAGTTTCAATCCCTCTCAGGGATTTGGTGTGCCTCCGACGAGGAGGTTGAGGTGGTTTTCACCCAGGCCTTCGAGTTTCAATCCCTCTCAGGGATTTGGTGTGCCTCCGACCCGACGAACACGCCAACCCCTACCGGGACAGCGACCTTTGTTTCAATCCCTCTCAGGGATTTGGTGTGCCTCCGACATGGTAATTGGATTTCACAGACACACCTGTTTCGCCAGGTTTCAATCCCTCTCAGGGATTTGGTCTGCCTCCGACGCCTGCGCTGGATGTGTTGATGTCCGCGCAACAGCAAGTTTCAATCCCTCTCAGGGATTTGGTCTGCCTCCGACTTCCACCACGAGTTGGTGGAGGAAGGATACTACGAGTTTCAATCCCTCTCAGGGATTTGGTCTGCCTCCGACGTGGAACTCTTCGGGTCGCTGGTCAGTCCCATTATTCGTTTCAATCCCTCTCAGGGATTTGGTCTGCCTCCGACAAGAAGTTGTGGCGGGAAATGAAGCCCACCATCAACTTGTTTCAATCCCTCTCAGGGATTTGGTCTGCCTCCGACTACGACGTAGTCAGCCCCGATCATCGGACGACTCGTGTTTCAATCCCTCTCAGGGATTTGGTCTGCCTCCGACAAGGGCAACCTTCTTCGTGATTCGATTGATCTTTTAGTTTCAATCCCTCTCAGGGATTTGGTCTGCCTCCGACTCGCCCACCAGGCTTGGATCAAGCCTCCCTTGGGTACTAGCCGTTTCAATCCCTCTCAGGGATTTGGTCTGCCTCCGACCTGTTTCACAGAAACGTCGATCGCCACCCCGGCGCCCAGTTTCAATCCCTCTCAGGGATTTGGTCTGCCTCCGACATGTGGCTCGAGTCCCCGTTCAAGAACGGCGAAGCGAGTTTCAATCCCTCTCAGGGATTTGGTCTGCCTCCGACGAGCGGTACACACGTACCCTCCTCATCGGTCGGGCAGGTTTCAATCCCTCTCAGGGATTTGGTCTGCCTCCGACAAGGTGGTTCGCTGAATCGATGCAGCCGAGGTGGTCTGGGTTTCAATCCCTCTCAGGGATTTGGTCTGCCTCCGACCCGAGTCCACGCTGGCAGCGTCGGTACTAGGTTTTTGTTTCAATCCCTCTCAGGGATTTGGTATGCCTCCGACTCGCGAGGCGGAACAACGGTAGACACGTCCGTGTCTAGTTTCAATCCCTCTCAGGGATTTGGTATGCCTCCGACCAGTGAAGTATATCGATTAGACTCCGACAGGAGGTGTGTTTCAATCCCTCTCAGGGATTTGGTATGCCTCCGACCGCAGCTTCTTTTACAGTCCGGACAACCGGCTGTATGTTTCAATCCCTCTCAGGGATTTGGTATGCCTCCGACACGACTCATTCCGACCTTGTCCTTCTCAACACCATTGGTTTCAATCCCTCTCAGGGATTTGGTATGCCTCCGACCGAAGCCCTAGTATGGCTTCCCGAGGTAACGGTTGCGAGTTTCAATCCCTCTCAGGGATTTGGTATGCCTCCGACCTCTGGGCGATGGCTATCCCGCTCCCGTCGGCGAGACTGAGTTTCAATCCCTCTCAGGGATTTGGTATGCCTCCGACATAAGGAAAAGCCAAGTAGTCGTAGGCGAGGATATTGGTTTCAATCCCTCTCAGGGATTTGGTATGCCTCCGACGGTCCGAAAGGACCTAGAATCCCCCACCTGAATTAGGGTTTCAATCCCTCTCAGGGATTTGGTATGCCTCCGACTGGGGGGATACGGAGTTTCCGTATGCCTACTATGAGTTTCAATCCCTCTCAGGGATTTGGTATGCCTCCGACCTGTGGCTGTGGTTGCCTCCGGGCACCCGACTGCAGGTTTCAATCCCTCTCAGGGATTTGGTATGCCTCCGACAAGATCTTCATGGGGCTCTCAATCCCTATGATGATCATGTTTCAATCCCTCTCAGGGATTTGGTATGCCTCCGACGTTTTGGTCGCTCGTCGGCTTGTCCGACATGGATCACTTGTTTCAATCCCTCTCAGGGATTTGGTATGCCTCCGACGTCCGTCTCACTGAATCTGCCAAACCGGCAGGAGGAAGTGTTTCAATCCCTCTCAGGGATTTGGTATGCCTCCGACAAATGGGACTGTCGATTTGCACGAAACTATATGGAAGACAGGTTTCAATCCCTCTCAGGGATTTGGTATGCCTCCGACATGTATCGCTGGCTCCAACCCCATCGTGGTTTGAGGGTGTTTCAATCCCTCTCAGGGATTTGGTATGCCTCCGACACAAGCCCCAGACAATCCTTGTAAAGTAGTAATGTACGTTTCAATCCCTCTCAGGGATTTGGTATGCCTCCGACGCGGGTATCTGACCGTGAGCAACTTCACGGGGAGCTGGTTTCAATCCCTCTCAGGGATTTGGTATGCCTCCGACCGTACATGATCATGTCCTATGGCCGGTACATCGCCACGTTTCAATCCCTCTCAGGGATTTGGTATGCCTCCGACCCCCTGCCCCGGTGACGACGACGGCATAGCCGTCACAAGTTTCAATCCCTCTCAGGGATTTGGTATGCCTCCGACTCGGATCAACAGCCTCAAGACGACGGCATAGCCGTCACGTTTCAATCCCTCTCAGGGATTTGGTATGCCTCCGACCCCTGAGCATCAAGTCGGTTAACGTGCCTGGCTACTCGTTTCAATCCCTCTCAGGGATTTGGTATGCCTCCGACCTCTACATGAGGGCTAGAAAGGATCGAAGGAATTGAGTTTCAATCCCTCTCAGGGATTTGGTATGCCTCCGACCAATCGCATTCACCATCGCGCGAGCGACAGGACAGATAGTGTTTCAATCCCTCTCAGGGATTTGGTATGCCTCCGACCTATTCCACTTCGAGGCCGGAGAGGTTTCGGAGGGTGAGGTTTCAATCCCTCTCAGGGATTTGGTATGCCTCCGACTTGCACACTGACAATGGTGCCATTCAGGAGGCAATTGGTTTCAATCCCTCTCAGGGATTTGGTATGCCTCCGACATGGCTGCCTACCGTCCCAGGTTACCCTGCGCTACATGTTTCAATCCCTCTCAGGGATTTGGTATGCCTCCGACGGAAGGCTTAGACAAGAAGGACCCTCTCAAGGTCCAAGTTTCAATCCCTCTCAGGGATTTGGTATGCCTCCGACTACAGTGACAACGATGTCGTACCCCCAGGGGGTACCAGTTTCAATCCCTCTCAGGGATTTGGTATGCCTCCGACGTCAGTGGAGGCAGGTGCCCAGCGGAGGCAATTCCTGTTTCAATCCCTCTCAGGGATTTGGTATGCCTCCGACCTGTATCAACGATGGTCGCCTGGAGACGATTGGATCAGGTTTCAATCCCTCTCAGGGATTTGGTATGCCTCCGACCTTACCTATCTCGCACTGCGAGACCCCGAGCTCACGGTTTCAATCCCTCTCAGGGATTTGGTATGCCTCCGACTAACCGAGCCGAGAAAGAGTCTTCCAACCCTAAACTTGTTTCAATCCCTCTCAGGGATTTGGTATGCCTCCGACGTTTGCTACTTCCTGCAATCGTGCAGGCAGCACCTGGTTTCAATCCCTCTCAGGGATTTGGTATGCCTCCGACCTTGGCACAACCATTTACTGTTCATTTGGCGTTGCAAGTTTCAATCCCTCTCAGGGATTTGGTATGCCTCCGACAGTAATACTCCCCTGGAATGAAGATAATCCGCTTCGTGTTTCAATCCCTCTCAGGGATTTGGTATGCCTCCGACGTGAGATCACACTCTGGGAGAATGACACCCAGGATCGTTTCAATCCCTCTCAGGGATTTGGTATGCCTCCGACGGAGGCTACAACACCCTGATGAGGGTGCCCATGACCCGTTTCAATCCCTCTCAGGGATTTGGTATGCCTCCGACTCAACGGGTTTCTGCAGGTGACGGACATGACCAACCAGTTTCAATCCCTCTCAGGGATTTGGTATGCCTCCGACGCTCAGCGGGACGGAGGTGTGACATGCCCGTGAGTTAGTTTCAATCCCTCTCAGGGATTTGGTATGCCTCCGACTCGGCATTTGCCCGGTGGAAATACTCGCAGAATTGTGTTTCAATCCCTCTCAGGGATTTGGTATGCCTCCGACTCAGTGCTCGCTCGTGAAGCACATGGACCCACCACGTTTCAATCCCTCTCAGGGATTTGGTATGCCTCCGACTCCAGGAAATTGACTCCGGCTGTTATGTCCAGATCGAGTTTCAATCCCTCTCAGGGATTTGGTATGCCTCCGACTCGCGCTGCATCGTTTAGGTGCAGCATCCAAACCTTGTTTCAATCCCTCTCAGGGATTTGGTATGCCTCCGACGAAATTAATGACATCTTGTCCGTTGTTCCGATCCATCTCCCCCTTGTTTCAATCCCTCTCAGGGATTTGGTATGCCTCCGACACTTTCCTCTCGTTTCCGCAAGGAAACACTTATACCGGTTTCAATCCCTCTCAGGGATTTGGTATGCCTCCGACGCTGGTATCGAGATCCCGGTGGAGGGCGCGAGCCCCGAGTTTCAATCCCTCTCAGGGATTTGGTATGCCTCCGACCCGCCGACAGCACTATCAGTCGGCACACGACTACACGTTTCAATCCCTCTCAGGGATTTGGTATGCCTCCGACGATTGGCTTGCTTTTGTCGCCGGCAACTGACTTCAGGTTTCAATCCCTCTCAGGGATTTGGTATGCCTCCGACGTGTTCGACGGCGCTCAGATTCTTTCGGGGGATTCTAGTTTCAATCCCTCTCAGGGATTTGGTATGCCTCCGACCAGCCCGAGCCCTTCGCCGAGCCCGACGGCGACCAACACGTTTCAATCCCTCTCAGGGATTTGGTATGCCTCCGACCTTTATACGTACTCAGATCTTCGGGGCCTCGGAGCAGGAGTTTCAATCCCTCTCAGGGATTTGGTATGCCTCCGACTCTCCCGAAATCGGGGGACAACGGGCGGGGTGTACCCCGTTTCAATCCCTCTCAGGGATTTGGTATGCCTCCGACGTTGTATTTCCAACAAACTTCTGCAGTGGTAACGTCGGCGTGTTTCAATCCCTCTCAGGGATTTGGTATGCCTCCGACCCCCTGCAGCGTGGAGCGCAACTTCGTGACCACGATCAGTTTCAATCCCTCTCAGGGATTTGGTATGCCTCCGACGACAGGCAGCAAAACCGATCCGATCACGGATATCAACGTTTCAATCCCTCTCAGGGATTTGGTATGCCTCCGACACCGTCAGCACGACGAAGAAGAGCGGCAACACGGGCGTGTTTCAATCCCTCTCAGGGATTTGGTATGCCTCCGACCTCAGCACAACAGACAACTCTCCGAGATTCGGAACTTGTTTCAATCCCTCTCAGGGATTTGGTATGCCTCCGACCACGCTGACGGCGAACCGGCAGGCTTCTGCCAGTGGAGTTTCAATCCCTCTCAGGGATTTGGTATGCCTCCGACGGAGTACTACCATCGATGAAAACGTCGCGAATAGGAGTTTCAATCCCTCTCAGGGATTTGGTATGCCTCCGACTCCGGACATCTCGGTCTGGATGGCGATCGCCATCTTGTTTCAATCCCTCTCAGGGATTTGGTATGCCTCCGACTTGGTCAGGCCACGATTGGTGCCGACGGTACCGCCGTGTTTCAATCCCTCTCAGGGATTTGGTATGCCTCCGACGCCAATACATGGCACGAGGACTTTTGCCCTGGATACAGGTTTCAATCCCTCTCAGGGATTTGGTATGCCTCCGACGAATGAGCACCCACCATGTGGGTGCTCATTCAGGCTTGGAACGGGTCCGATGTGAATAGTTTCAATCCCTCTCAGGGATTTGGTATGCCTCCGACTTCGAGATCATCTTGCGAGAGAAAGAGTAGAATACATGTTTCAATCCCTCTCAGGGATTTGGTATGCCTCCGACAAGGCTACTATGTCTACGATGACGATGGAAAAAACTCAAGTTTCAATCCCTCTCAGGGATTTGGTATGCCTCCGACTATGGTGAACGCCGTGGGATGGCGTCTGGTGGGTTCAGGTTTCAATCCCTCTCAGGGATTTGGTATGCCTCCGACGATATCCGACTGGGCGGGACTGTCATAGATCTTCGTGTTTCAATCCCTCTCAGGGATTTGGTATGCCTCCGACTCAAGATGGAAATCCACTAGTGGACATAACCGGTACCAGTTTCAATCCCTCTCAGGGATTTGGTATGCCTCCGACTTCCTACCCACCTCCCTTCGGGGATGTCTAGTCTGAGTTTCAATCCCTCTCAGGGATTTGGTATGCCTCCGACACCAGATTCATCCAGGCCAGACGGTGTCCATTTGGTGTTTCAATCCCTCTCAGGGATTTGGTATGCCTCCGACAAAGCGTTCAAGTTGTTTTTGATGTACGGCGGCTTCGCGTTTCAATCCCTCTCAGGGATTTGGTATGCCTCCGACCCCCTGGAACCCGGGTGGACCATACTCGGAAGACGAGTTTCAATCCCTCTCAGGGATTTGGTATGCCTCCGACGGACGGCTCCTGGTGGGCAAGCATTAACGCTTGCATGTTTCAATCCCTCTCAGGGATTTGGTATGCCTCCGACACCTGATCAAGGCGTATCACGACATCAGCGACAAGGGTTTCAATCCCTCTCAGGGATTTGGTATGCCTCCGACCTTAATTGCCATGGAAGGCCTGCAAAGGTACTTCCTGTTTCAATCCCTCTCAGGGATTTGGTATGCCTCCGACCCGAGTGCTCGCGTGGACGAGCTGCTCGCCGAGCTTGTTTCAATCCCTCTCAGGGATTTGGTATGCCTCCGACCTGTCGCAGCTGGGGCGGCCGCACCGGAGACTGTTAGTTTCAATCCCTCTCAGGGATTTGGTATGCCTCCGACATCATTGAGTTCCATGATCTGGATCGCTCGAACGTGTTTCAATCCCTCTCAGGGATTTGGTATGCCTCCGACGCGATTATGGTCACCGCAACGCCGCAGCCTGGCTCGAGTTTCAATCCCTCTCAGGGATTTGGTATGCCTCCGACCCGTTGACAGCGCGACTGTCACCGGTGTGGTGTTCGAGTTTCAATCCCTCTCAGGGATTTGGTATGCCTCCGACGCCCAGTGGCCACACCCGACGCAGCTCGACCTGGCCGGTTTCAATCCCTCTCAGGGATTTGGTATGCCTCCGACACGGCCAGGCCAAGCCAGAGGCGCCTGAGACAGGCATGTTTCAATCCCTCTCAGGGATTTGGTATGCCTCCGACTCCTGGCGATGAGTCTGGGTACTTCTCGACCTGTACGTTTCAATCCCTCTCAGGGATTTGGTATGCCTCCGACGCGTACGACTTCCGATCAACATCCTAAAGGTGTTGGTCTCGTTTCAATCCCTCTCAGGGATTTGGTATGCCTCCGACCTTCTGGGTGGCCAGCCGCTCGGAGGATGACCACCAGTTTCAATCCCTCTCAGGGATTTGGTATGCCTCCGACAAGCCTCAAATGGTCCTTCCGGATCTTTCTCAGCTTGGTTTCAATCCCTCTCAGGGATCTGGTATGCCTCCGACCATGCTGATGCACTATGCATGGCTCCAGATCATGTGTTTCAATCCCTCTCAGGGATTTGGTATGCCTCCGACGCTTGCCCGTCACGGGCGTGGAGGATGGCGAAGGCATGTTTCAATCCCTCTCAGGGATTTGGTATGCCTCCGACCCATGGCCCTGATGCTGATGATCATCAGCCTGGGCACTGGTTTCAATCCCTCTCAGGGATTTGGTATGCCTCCGACCTACGGCATCGAGGTCCATCTGACCGCGGGCAGCATGTTTCAATCCCTCTCAGGGATTTGGTATGCCTCCGACCCGGTCCATCCCCAATGGACCAAAAGCATGTATGAGATGTTTCAATCCCTCTCAGGGATTTGGTATGCCTCCGACAGGCAATAAGGGTCGCGATAGGAGCGATCTCCTCATGTTTCAATCCCTCTCAGGGATTTGGTATGCCTCCGACCAGTGGCTTCGTGAAGTGCTCCTCATGGGCACTTCGGGTTTCAATCCCTCTCAGGGATTTGGTATGCCTCCGACTGGGCGAGCGGGACGATGTGGTGTCTCCAGACACCGGGTTTCAATCCCTCTCAGGGATTTGGTATGCCTCCGACACCCCAGCCGCAGATAGGGCACCCCTCCCTGTACTTGTTTCAATCCCTCTCAGGGATTTGGTATGCCTCCGACTGAACAAACAACCCGACAGTCCCAAGCAAAAGGTCGTGTTTCAATCCCTCTCAGGGATTTGGTATGCCTCCGACCTCCAGGATGATCTTTTGCGTCAGTGCGCTTACGTACGAGTTTCAATCCCTCTCAGGGATTTGGTATGCCTCCGACGCTTGGCTAGGCTTCCGTGTCCGTGCAGTGGATTCGGGTTTCAATCCCTCTCAGGGATTTGGTATGCCTCCGACCCGCACCACCATCGCTTGGATGGCGGCGAAGGTCGCGTTTCAATCCCTCTCAGGGATTTGGTATGCCTCCGACAAGCGCGCTTGGCCAATTACCCGGGGACCACAGATCACGTTTCAATCCCTCTCAGGGATTTGGTATGCCTCCGACACGCGCCATGGCGCGTCTCTACCTCCTGGCAAGGAAAGCGTTTCAATCCCTCTCAGGGATTTGGTATGCCTCCGACCTTGCCCATTGGCAACAACCCGCTTCTTATGATTTTCGTTTCAATCCCTCTCAGGGATTTGGTATGCCTCCGACGTAGATAGAGGCACTCTCCTCATGGAGAGTGAGACTCGTTTCAATCCCTCTCAGGGATTTGGTATGCCTCCGACGACGCCAGGACATCGCCCATAGGAGGGCAATCATGGGTTTCAATCCCTCTCAGGGATTTGGTATGCCTCCGACAAGGACAACTGAACATGGATATCCTCTATGATGCTTCTTGTTTCAATCCCTCTCAGGGATTTGGTATGCCTCCGACCCGGGAGACCTGGCGCCCCACCCTCGTAGAGGTTGAGTTTCAATCCCTCTCAGGGATTTGGTATGCCTCCGACGCGCTTCGCTCCAGTCTGTTCGAGGCGGCTGGCATCGCGTTTCAATCCCTCTCAGGGATTTGGTATGCCTCCGACCCGGCGGCTTTGCCGTCTTCACGTTTGTGATAGGCCTCGTTTCAATCCCTCTCAGGGATTTGGTATGCCTCCGACCCGCTCAGCAGGAGAGTGGTTTGGATGGTTCATCGAGTTTCAATCCCTCTCAGGGATTTGGTATGCCTCCGACGCCGCTCCACGATAAGCCGTGGCGGCCGGAGCTCATGTTTCAATCCCTCTCAGGGATTTGGTATGCCTCCGACGGACGGGGCATTCGGCCCCGGCACCCTGGTAGTCATGTTTCAATCCCTCTCAGGGATTTGGTATGCCTCCGACCAGATCACGGCCGCCAACTTCGCCGAGGGAGGTCTGGTTTCAATCCCTCTCAGGGATTTGGTATGCCTCCGACGACACAGTGGCCATCACCGCCAGCGCGCGGGAGGCCTGTTTCAATCCCTCTCAGGGATTTGGTATGCCTCCGACGCTGTATGAGTTGTCCTGCGGGTAAGGTGCCGAATCGTTTCAATCCCTCTCAGGGATTTGGTATGCCTCCGACTCGACCATAAGTTCAACCCTGATCGCGACACTGACGAGTTTCAATCCCTCTCAGGGATTTGGTATGCCTCCGACGCTGCATCGCCGCGCACTCAGGTTCACGAGCTTCAGGTTTCAATCCCTCTCAGGGATTTGGTATGCCTCCGACACGCGATCCTCGAGGACGAGGGGTTTGAGCTCTAAGCTCAAGTTTCAATCCCTCTCAGGGATTTGGTATGCCTCCGACCGGTATGATCTGATCATTCCACTCGAGAACTCGATTCGTTTCAATCCCTCTCAGGGATTTGGTATGCCTCCGACCGCAGTTTGCCGGACATGTATCAGACGCGCTCAATCTCGTTCAATCTGGCTCAATCTCGCTCGCCTGAACACCTCGCGGACCCCTCCGTTACAAGCGCTCTAGAATGGCCAAAACGGTCGATTTTGAGCCGGTGTGCGCCGAGTCGTTTTCGCCATTATCGGGCGATTTCTCGCTCAGGCTCGCTCGCGCTCGCTCCGCGTGGCTGCGGCATGCACGTTCTGCCCTCGTTGTCCACGCGCTACGGTCTTAGTATACTGTATGACGGTCAGTTCGTCAACCACGTTACGCGCGTCCACGCCTGGGCAACGCCTACCTGACGACGACCGGGAGACGTCAGATATGGACCTGCGAACGTGCCTCAGCGCGGCGAACTGGCGCACCTTGTGTGCCATCGCTGCCACCAATCGCCTGCGTCTGGAGCCGCGCCCATTGAAGCAGCGTCTCGTCGAGGCGCTGGAGATTGCCCTGGGCAGGCGTGTCTATTCAAGCGGTTTCGCCGGCGGCTTGGATACCGCGCAGCTTGCTCTCCTTGAAGCACTCGCGGCGTCGGGGGGCAGCCTGGCGCTTGCCGACGTTGCAGTCGCATACGGCCCCTTGCGTCCGCTATCTGGCACAGGCAAGACCGATCCGCGCCGCTTGGCGCGCTACCCGGCTTCCCTCGCGGAGTCGCTGCTCTTTCAGGGTCTCATCTATGTCATGCCCGGTCCCGACACCACTGGGGATTCTATTGTGCTCCCGGCCGAGTGGCTGCCCTTGTTCCGTCCATCCCCGCCCGCCCGGGATCTGGACGCCGTCGGCGCGCCGGCTCACCTGCCGGCTCACCTGTGGACGGACATCTCCCTTGCCCTTGCCGTCTACCTGGCAGCGCTGCAAGCGGCGCCCGGACGGCTCACAGTGGACGGACGGCTCAACGCGACGACCGTCAGACGTTTGGCGGCGCTTCTTCGGGCGCCGCTTGTTGAAGGCGCGGTGGAATGGCAGGTGCGGCCACTGGCGTTTCTGCGCTACCTTGGCGAGCGGCTTGACCTTCTCCTCGCAGACAATAATATCTTGACGCCGTCGCCGGCTGCCACCGCGTGGCTCGAAGAGACCGCTGCGGCCCGCGTGACGAGCGTCTGGCGAGTCCTCCTCGCCGACATGTCAGCCAATCACGCTCTCTGGCGCCGGTATCGCCTCCCCGGGCGCACACTCAAGCAGCCCATCCTTTTCGCTCAGCGCCTCGTGGACCGCGTTTCAGCCGTTACCGATGATCGCGCGGCCTGGCGAAGCCTGGATGACCTGGTTCCGGCGGCGGATGAAGGCCTTCTCCTGGGCGATCTTGTGCCGTGGTGGGAGCGCGAGCGCCGCCCCGCCCTGGCGCGGGAGACGGCGTGGGATCTTCTAAGTGGCCCAATGTCGTGGCTTGGGGCAGCGGAAGTATGTCACGTGCCTGCACCTGCGTGGCGGCTGACACGGCTTGGCCGTTGGCTCATCGGCCAGGCGCCTCCGCCGCCTGAGCTGCTGCCACTGCCCATGTCTCTCGATTCGACGGAACGAAAGCGCGATGCCGCCCCCTTCATTCTTCAACTGCCCCAGTCGCCGCGCCTGCCTGCCTTGCTTGCCCTCGCCGACTGGGCCGACCTGGTGCCCAATGCGGCCGATGATCCGACGTTGGTCAAATTCGAGATTACGCCTGCATCGGTGGGGCGGGCGATGGCCGGCGATGCGCGGGTGGACGACTTGCTGCACCTTTTGATGCACGAGGCCCAGCCGGATGCGCGGCTCCTGGAGGAAGTGGCGCGCAAGGTTCGGAGTTGGTCAGCCCCGGCCCAATCGTTCACCGTTCGCCCTTTCTGGGTTCTCACCGCGCCGAGCGCCGCGCACCTGGACGACGTCCTCCACCGCCGCGTGCTCCGGCGTCATCTGGGCCGTCGGCTGTCTCCGACAGAGGTTCAGATTGACCCTCTCCACGTTGACGACTTGCTCGCGGCGCTGAGACAGCGGCGCTATCGGGTGGCCATCTCCGGCTCGCCGGAAAACACGACGGCCGATGCGCCTTCGCCGCGCCGCCGTTCGGCGGGCGACCTCGCCCCCTCCGACCTGACATGGCTCCTGACCGCCCTTCAGGCGTACGCCCATCTCGCGCACCGGCTTCACTTGCCGCCCCCGCCCGAAGCCGTAGCCGACCGTCTCAGTGCGTGGGCCGACGACAAGACGCGCGGTATTGCCCGGGCCGGTGCTGACCTGGCCGGCCGCAGCCTCGACCGTGCCCTGGCCGACCTCGACCCCACGCTCGCGCCCGTGTCGTCTGAAGCGTTGCTGCCGCTGCTCCAGGATGCCATCGAGCGCGAGGCAGCCATCATCCTGTGCTACTGGACCCCCACGCGCCCGATGCCCATCGTTCGTCGCGTCGAGCCGCGACGCATCGAGTGGCGCGGCGACACGCCCTACCTGGTCGCCTACTGCCACCTTCAAATGGCCGAGCGCACCTTTCGCCTCGACCGGGTCATCGAGGCCGGCCTGGCTACACAATCTTGAACGGCTCGACCTTGGTGATGCTACCCATGCCCTCCACCAGCGCCTTGCTCACGCAGCTCTGGCACAGCGGGTAGTAGCGAATCTTGTCCTCCTTCACCTTGATCAGGCGCTTGAGCCTCTTGCGTAGCCGGTCCAGATCCTCCGGCTGCAAGTCGCACTCGAACACGCTATACTGTACGCGGTTTCCGAAGCCTTCGAGCGTTTTGTGTACCTTGTTGCGTCGCTTGTCGTCCACGATGTCGTAGCTCACTACCCAGAACATGCCTACTCCTCTCCCCGCCAGCGATGAATCACCGTCTCGGGACTGAGCGCGGTCTTGACCACGTGCCCGCTGTCGAGCACGATTACCGAGCGGACGCGGCGGCCGAAGCTCAAGTCAATCAGCCGCCCCTCCTCCGTCGCCTGCCGCACCAGGCGCTCGACCGGCGCCGACCGCGCGCTGGCGACTGCGACAATACGATGGCCCGCGACCGCCGCCCCATAGCCGACCGCCACCGGCCCGATGACCGTCGCCGATGGACGCGGCGCGTGGCGCCGCCCTTCATCCTCGACCTTTGCCACCTTCATCTCGGCCATACCGCCTCCGTCCTACCTCATCACCACCGGTACATACCGCGTCGCGCGGCCCTCGATAACTGCCGCGATCTGCCGCACCTGGAGCTCCAGGCAGCGCCGGTACGTCACCTGGTCGCCGCTCACCGGGTGGCGCAGCGTCGTCTCTAGCCGCTTCTCATACCCCTCGATGAGCCGCTTCATCCCCGCGTCCGCCGTGTGCACCGGCCGCTTCGGATCCCCCGACTTCACAAAATCCGCCGGCGTCAGTGCGCCTTCGTGGACCAGGGCTAGCACCAGCGTGTCGACGAGCAGCGGCCGGAACTCCTCCATCACGTCGAGAGGCAGCGACGGCCGACCGTACTCGATGACGTGGAAAAAGCCGAGGTAGGGGTCGAGGCCGACAATCTGCACCGCCGCCGTCACATCCTTGAGCAGCAGCGAGTAGCCCAGGCTCAGCGCCGCATTGATGGGGTCCGGCGGCGGGTAGTACTGGCGGCCCTGGAAGCCCCAGCGCGGGTCGAGCAGCGCCTTGAACGCCGCGAAGTAGTACGCCCCCGCCTTGCCCTCGTACCCGCGCAAGCTGTCCAGCGTCTCGGCCTTCGCCGAGGACTCCCGCATCGCCGCGATGCCGTCCACCGCCTGGCGCATCGCCGGCCCGGCTGCGCCGCTACCCCGCTGCGCTGCCTGCCGCTGCATGACGAGCCGCTGGTTCGTCAGCTTGCCCGCCACGATTTCCTTCGCCACCGGCAGCGTCCGCGTCTCGTCGCCGACCATCTTGAGCTGCGCCACGCGCAGCCCGCCATTTCTAGACCCTGTCCCTACCAGCCGCCCTCGATACTTGAAGTACTCCGAGAAGAACACTACGTCCACGTCCTTCTCCAGCAGCAGCACCGCGGCGGGTGTCGTGAGCTGAACGTTCCCCGCCAACGCCACCTGCGTCAGGTTCACCAGCGGAATCCCCCCGATCTCGCGGTCCTCCTTCGTGATGACCAGCCGCTCGCCGCGCTTCCGCACCACCGCCCCCTGCTCGCGCACATACACCGTCGTCATAAACCCTCCTTCGATTTTAGATTTGCGATTTTGGATTTCAGATTGGAAGAGGGCCGCGGCGACTTGCGCCCTGTCGGTGGCCACGGTACAATGCGCCTCGGGAGGGAACCCATGACGACCACCGACGCGCACACATTCACCGAGCAGGAGTTCAAGGATCGCACCCGCCGCTTGGCGCTGCGCATCATCCACCTCGTCGACTCGCTGCCGGCGACTCGCACCGCTGACGTCATCGGCAGGCAGCTCCTGCGCTCCGGAACCTCCGTCGGCGCGAACTACCGCGCCGCGTGCCGCGCCAAGTCCCGTGCCGACCTCATCGCCAAGCTCGGCATCGTCGAGGAGGAGGCGGACGAAAGCCTCTACTGGATGGAGCTTCTCATCGAAGCCCAGATCGTTCCCGCCGCTCGCCTCGCCGATCTGATGGCCGAAACCAACCAGATCGTCGCGATGACCGTCGCCTCCCTCAAGACCCTCCGCGGGACCACGGACACGACCCCTTCGTCAATCCAAAATCGCAAATCCAAAATCTAAAAATGCTACAGTTTGTACTGCTCCTTCCGAATGAAGAAGTAGCCCAGGAACTTGAAGCCCTGGTCAAAGCTCACCACCCGCGTCTTCTGAGGGTGCAGCTCCAGCTTGAGCGCCGCGAGCGACTTCCGCGCCGCCTCCAGCGCCGCTTCGGCGTCCTGTTGGCGTCGGCACAGAATCACGAAGTCATCTGCATAGCGCACCAGCGCCAGTTGGCGGCGCGTCATCGCCTCATCAAACGAATGTAGATAGATATTGCACAGCAGCGGCGACAGGACGCCGCCCTGCGCTGCGCCCGCTGCGCGAATGCGCCCATCGGCGTTCAGAATGCCCGCTTGGAGCCAATGCTCCAGCGCTACCAGGACCTTGCGGTCCTTCACGTGCTCCCGCAGCATCTTTATTAGCAGCGCCGCGTCAATGCTGTCGAAACACTCCTTGATGTCGGCGTCCGCTACCCACATCAGCCCACCGTCGCGGCTCTTGGCGACGGCTGCGACCGCCGTGTCCACCGACCGTCCCGGCCGAAAGCCGTGGCTGCACGCGAGGAACCGCGGCTCGAACTGCGGCTCCAGCCACTCCATTACCGCCCGCTGCGCCACCCGGTCCCGCAGCGCCCAGATCGCTAGAGGGCGCAGGCCCTCGTTCTTCTTTGGGATAAGCACGCGGTTGACGCGGTTCGGGCGGTACGTTCCCCGGTTCAGTTCGTCGCGCAGCCGTGCCAGGTTCGGGCCAAGCTCCGCCTCGAAGCGGGCTATGTCTACACCATCGACGCCCGGCCCACCGCCATTCGCGCGCACCGTCCGCCACGCCCGGTATAGCGCGTCGTCGTTGAACACCGGGTGACCGCGTCGCCGCCCACGGCGCGGCGGGCCGGGAATGATCGGTGGGGCGGCAGGCGGACGCGGCGCCGCCTCAGCTGTCGCTTGGGGCCCGTCCGTCGTCTGAGACGGGGATGGGCGCTGGAGCCTCTGGAGCCACTGCCTCCACGTGGACGTCTCCGTCATCGCTGTCTCCTTTCGCCTCGATAACCTCATCCGGCGGCCGCCGCTCAATGCGCACTCGCCACGCCGGGCGGAGCCGCCGCGCCCCACGCCGCATGCGCTGTCCGGTGTCTCGCAGCGTTTCCTTCGGCGCCGGGAGCTGCGGCCGGTGCAGGTGCGGCAGCCGACTCGAAACGGCGGCCGGATCGAGCTTGCCTTCGTAGTGCATCGTGAGTGCCCAACCGACCGTGAGGGTGGCGACTCCGCTGAGCACGCCGCTCACAATCCAGCCGATGACCGGCACCAGCTTCAGCGCCGTCATCACAATCAGCCGCACGATTGTTAGTGTCGCTACTGGTCCCACGAGGTCCCCCAGGTCGCCAAGCGGCTCGTTGTAGATCGTGCCGAGCCGCATAAGCATCCGTTGTTGCATAGTTACCTGGAGCGCTAGGTCAACCACGGGTAGCGGAGACGCGCCGGCCAGCGCCGACCACAGCGCCGCCCGCAAGATGACCGACTGCGCGGCCATCCGCCGGATCTTGGGCAGGTCGCGGCCGAGCGCCAGGGCGACTTCTGGCCGTGCCCGCAGTGCAGCGCGAATCAGCCGATCGGCCACGTCCGCGTCGTCCTGCGCCGACATCGCGATGACACGCATCCCGATGCGCTCCTCCACCGTTTTCTGCAGGCTTGCCCCGTCGTTGACGATCAGGTCCACCTTGTTGAGCACTGCCACGACGGAGTAGCCCTCCGACCGCAGCGAGCCAAGCCAGGCGTACTCTTGCGGCCGCACGCCGACCGACGCATCCAGAACAAAGACGATCAGGTTCACGTCAGTCAGGTCCGGCCCGGCCGGGCCGAGCCCGTCACTACCGGTCGTGGCGCCCGGCCCGGCCGCCGGCAGGTCTATGAGGTGGAAGACGCCCAGGTTCTCCTCGCCGCTGTCACTCTCCGACGCGACGATCGGCGAAACCTCCCATCCTCGCAGACGGTTATACAATGTAGACTTCCCGACGCCGGCCAGCCCGACGAGGGCAATCTTCCCACGCGCCTCCTGCTCCATCTCTGCGCGCATCTCCTGGCGGTCGGCGCCGGTCAGCGCCGGCGCGAGATCAGACCACTGCCACGTCGATGTCTGCTTCGAACCCATCACCTACCTCCTCGTCCAGAATCAGCGCGTCCACGGCCACCCCTTGAACAATCTGAACCGCCGTGATGCGCGTTCCGTCCTGCGTACCAATCGCACGGACTTTGCCGATCCGGCTCGCGACCTCCGCGAACAGAGGCGAGCTTTCGCCCTGTGACAGCCCGAGCCAGCGACTGACGCCGGCCTGTCCGCTCTCTATCCCGCTCAGTTGCGCCTCGTCCCAGCGTAGGAAGGAGTCAGCTGCCACCACCATGCTCTGCACGGCTTCCCATCGCTCCGGGTGGCTAGGGAAGCGCCGGGTGAAAAGATCTTCCGCCGTCAGCTTGCCTAGCTCTGCGCTTCGCTCCCGCCCAAAGGCGACACATCGGGCGGCGATCGCCGCGACGTTGGGTGGATCGTTGAGCCAGTCGGCCAGCCGCAACCCCTGAGCTGCCGCCTCGCGCAGCGCAAATCCGGTGTCCTGCCATAAGGGCTCGGTCAGCCCGTCAATGATCTCCGAGGTGAGCAGCGAGCACTCGGTCGGGAAACTGAGCGCGCCGCACAAGCCTTCCTCGAATGGCTCAATCTGCGCGCGCGCCTCTTCAAGCCTGTCGGACAGGCGCAGCACGTCCGTCTCCAGCGCTGCCACCGCCTCTGCCGCGTCAGCATAGATTTCCTGGCACTGGTCGTCCCGCACGATCTCGACTGTCACCGCCAGACACTGCTGAAGCAAGGCGGCGGCCGAGCCGGCCAACACGCGCATCGCCCGTGCCGCCTTGTACGCGCTCCACAACCGCCAGGGCAAAACAAGGAGCCCAAGTGCTGCCATCTGGCTCCGGGGCAAGCGCTCCGCCAGAAGGTCCATCTGAGCGGCCAGCCTCTCGCGCTCGGCGTCCAGTAGGCCGATAGTCTCAAAGCGGCGCTCTGCGCTCGCAGCAGCTTCCTTCTTGAGATCACCCAACGTCGCTCTCAGGGCAGCCAGACGCTTTCGCGCAGAATGCACCCGCCCCGGCATCGGCGCGTCCAGCTCTGCTGACGTGACCCTGACCGCTTCATCGGCGATACGCGCCGCCAGCACGACCACATTCTTGTCGAGCGAGTCCCGACGCTCGGTCAACGCCTCGAGGCGGGTGTGGTACTCAGCCTCGATCGCCGTGTAGTCGTTTCGCCACTGCCCGCCGAACATGAAGTCCTGGGTGTTCGCCGAAATGTTGAGATCGCCAAAGAATGAGGACGGCGCCGCCTCCTCCCCGAGGGACTGCCTGCTAAGGCCAGACCGAGTGACGATGTCGGCGTTCCGGTCAGGGGTTGCAAGCGTCCCCTCGACTGCCGGCCCGAGCCAAGCATCAACCAATTGGTGGGCGGCCTTCTCCGCAACCCAGGTCTGCAGTCGCTCCTTCGGGTACACCCAGGCGGCGACCCCGGCGCTCGTCAACTCGCCGGCCATTGCGGGGGCCTGCCAGTGCGCGTCATCCAGCGGGCCGCTCAGCCATTGAACCACCATCTCGGCGGCCAGCGCTGCGCGCTCCGCCTCCGACAGAGTGAAACCATGCTGGTTGGCCGCCCCGAGGCAGATACAGCCGCCGTCGAACGCCGGCGCGCTGTGCGTGCTGCCCGCTGCCAGCCAGGCGCGCAGCTCCTCCCGCGTCTCTGCAGCAGAGCGCGCGCCCAGCGCCGCGCCGTCGGGCATAATGACCATCCCAACGACCTGCGCCTCCGCCACGCCTTCTACCGCCCGCCGGACAGCGCGGGCGACGGTGAGCGCCTCGTCGGGGGCAACCTCTGAAAGCGCGGCGACGACCAGGACACGCACCACCCTCGCCCCGCCATCCACGTGGCCCCCTCCGAGGAGGGCATCCGAGCGCAGACGCGAGATCGAGCTGACTGCGCCCGATAGCCCCTGCAAAGCATCCGCCGCCGTTAGCGCTTCGATCCAGGCGGTTCGCTGCCCATTCGGGGGCCTGGCGGCCCGGCGCACTCGCGCCGCAGCCGCCACACTCGCCCCCTGGTTCCCCAGACCAATCACGATGGCGCGGTCTACTCCATGCGTCATGTCGCACCTCCTCGCCGTCGCGCGGCGGTCACGACTTCTCGGAGCCATCGCCGCCCGAAGCCCCGTTCATGGTCGGCGGAAACGTCGAGTACAGCACCGGGTTCCGATTCGGGACGTGCGTTACGCGCTTCCACTCCGGCCAGGCCTGGAGGGCCGTCAATGGCAGCCCGGCCGCAATCACGAGCGCCGTCAGCGCGTGGCGATCGCCTGTCGAGACGACGCTGATGCCGTGCGTCTCATCCACGCGGTACAGCGACTCCTCCTGGTCGGTAACGCCCAGCAGAACGATGCGCTGCGGCTCATCGCCGGCGATCAGGCGCACTGGATCGTACGTCCACGAGGGGCGGGCGCCTTCCAGCAGCGCCGTCCGCCGCGCGAGGGGGGTGATCTCCGGGTGCTGGCGGATGGCATCCTCGACGGTGATGTCGGCGATGCCCGCGAACGGCGTCTCCGCCACGCTCAGCAGCGCCTCGGTCAGCTCGTTGACCTCCATCTCGCCCCAGCTAATGACGCCGCCCGAGCCGGCGCCGGCGATGAGCGCCTGGACGACCGTCTCGGCCGTCGGATCGTGGCTCGCGTAGAGATGGTCAACAAGCTCCCGATCCACGACCGAGAACAGGGCGTGGCTTGCTCGCGGATCGAGCGCCTCCAACCCGCTCTCTTCGATCTGCACCAGCCGTCGCTCGGCCCCGCGAAGCTGACCCTGCGCCAGGGCGTACCCCTGGCTCAGACTGTGCGCGGTCGTCTGAATGGCACTCAAGGTGGCTCCGGCGCGCTCGAGCAGCATCGCGTCCAGACGGGCACTTTCCAGCTCCTGCGCGACCCCGAAATAGTGCTCGCACGCCGACCTGATCTTCCCGCCTCGGAACGGCCACATGGCCTGGGTCGCCCGCCGCAACGCATCGGCCGCCTGATCCACTTCGATCTCCAGCGCCGACACTTCTCCGAGCTTGGCCTGGCGCTTTTCCTGCAAAGTCGTCATGGCCGCAGCCAAGCGCTCATCTACCCCGGCCAGCACGGCGAGGGTCTGCTGCAATCCGACGCCCGGCGTCTTGACGGCGTTTTCCACCCGCGTGGCCAGCCCTGCCGACGTCTGCTGCGCCAGCATCTCCGATGCGATGCGGCTCGCCGTGCGGTAATCTCCCTGCACCTTCATTCGGCGGTAGTCCCCGACGTACTGGAGCGCGGCCTGGGGCGCCTGGTCGTCCGGCATCGTCGCGAGGAATGCGGGGCTGGCCAGGTCCACGGCCATCGGCGCCCCATTCTCATCCCGACCGACGGTGTCCAGGACCGTGTCGGGTGTCAGGCCTAGGCCGCGCACCCAGGCCTCGACCTCGTTGGCGACTTCCTCGCGGGACGGCTCCCGCTGCAACAGCGCCAGCGCCGCTCGCGCGCTGCGCGCCCCGCAGACGCGGATGATGTCGTCGGCGGGGAATCGAATCTCCGAGCAGCCGATGCTCCCGAAGATACGAGCGTGGCCGTCCTGCGAACGCCCGTGGAGCGCTGCCAGGAAGTTGTCCATGATGGCGTCGCCCTGCTCGCCCAGGCGGGATGCCGACAGGAGCCACACGGAACGCGACACCATGCGGCACAGGTCATCCCGGCTCAGCCAGACACGGCCGCCCTCGTCGACGCCGTCCACGACCAGGTACATGTCGAAGGGGGCGTGCGCTAGGTTGATGCGCATCCCGTTACGGTACTCGGCGACGAAGCCTCGGCCTCGCTCGATGCGGTCGAGCTCCTCCAGCGCGTACGTCGCGTTCGGCACCAGGTTGGGGGCGCTCACGTTGCGGAACGCGCCAGGCAGCATCCCGATGCCGACGATCATCGAAGCGTCCGCCGCGACCCCCAGCGCCTCTACCTCCGAGCGCGCGAGAGCAGCCACGTCAATGAACATCCCCGAGTGGGTGCCGCCCACGAGGGAGCCGATGACGAACACCTTGAACCCCTGGCCGAGGTCAATCTGCCGCGCCCCATCCGCCTGGTTGTCGCGGGCCGCGAGCTGCCAGAGAGCAGCGCGCACCACTTCCTGCACCGTCTGGAACTGCCACTGCAGCGCCAGCTGGCCCAGGGGGCGAATCATCTGGGCAGCGTTCGCGACGGCCACCCAGGGCAGCGCCTGGAGCGCCGGCTCCAGCCGGTCCTGGATCGTTGGCCAGTTGCCGAGGTTCTGACGGATCCTCGCCACGGGGATTGGCCCGATGCAGAAGAACTCGCGGTCAGGCTCCAGACTTATGACCTCGTCCCCCAGCGGCGCCGACAGGTTCTCGCGGTCAATGTCAATCGCCAGCAGTCGGATGCCGGTCGGCACCTCACCGAACAGGCTCACCAGCAGTGTCTTGAGGTACAGCACCGTTCGATGTCCCACGCCGCCGAGACCGATGACAAGCACCGGCGGCATCCGCATGGCCCTCTCATTCATTCCTCCAACCACTCGCTCCATGATGACACCTCCTGATTGTGTCTCTCGTCACTAACCTATCTTGAGTTTCAATCGGTCCTAGCGCCGCGCGACTCGCGGCGTGCGCGCCGGCTGGCGGCCGGCCTGCGCGCGCTCGCGCAAGTTCTCATAGCGCAGCTTCCACCCGCCGACCTCGATCGTGTCCGCCCCGGTCAGCCGCCGCTCGCCACGAACAGGCGAGCCGTTGAGGTAGACCTCACTGCCGTCCTTGACCACCATCCACGTCTCGCCCACAGCCCCCGCCGCGGTGCGCCGCTCAAGACTCAGGCTTGGCCCGCCCTTCGCTTCCCGCCCGAGCACAGTGAGCGCGCCAGGAGAAGCGCTGATGGCCACATTCCCTTGGCCGAAGCTCACAAGGTCCCACGTGCGGCCAGTTGTCTGACCGGCGGGCGCCGCAAGCACCTGCAACTTGCCGTCGAGCAGCGTCGAGGTGCCGCTGTGATGACGCGCGGCCACATACCAGACACTCCCGCCGATTCCGAGCGCCAGCGCCGCCAGAGCGAAGCCGAGAAGTCCCCATCGGCGGAACGGCCCGCCGCCATCATCGCTCGAATCGCCTGCGCCATCACTCGTAGCCGGGGCGACGACGGAGGCCGCTGGCGTCAAGGTCGGGCTTTGCGTTGGCGTCGGCGTCGGCGTATCGGTCACCGTCGCGGTTGGCGTGGCCGTGGCCGAAGCGGTTGCTGTCACAGACGGCGTCGCTGTGGCCGGCAGCGGGTCGTAGTCGAGCCGCACTGTCACGCTGCCACTCCCCCGCGTGTTGACCTGCCACTCGCCCGCCATGGGGTTCTCGACTGCCCACACCTCGATCCCGTCGCGCTCGGACGCTTGGTGGCTCACGTCCAGATCGTCTGGCCGCAGCGGCCGCCCATCCGGCCGCGCAATGGTGACACTCATCTCCGGCCGGCTGCGCCGGACGACGATCGTCGCCCTACGCCAGCCACCAGACACTTGCATAGTCGCACGCGACTCCGTCGTCACACTCTGGCTGACAACTGTGCCTCGCGACTCGCCCTGGCCGAGCAGCATGGCTATGTCGGCATAGGTCTGTACCAGGTCTTCTGGCGTGGTGACGTCGTAGAAGCGCACGCTGCCGCCTCGCTCTGCTAGTCGCACCCAGAACGGCCGGTAGACGTGCTGGAGCAGCGGGTCGGCGTCCGTGGCGGCGTTGCGCAGGAGTACTGTGAAGACAACCGCGCCTCGTTGTGTCAGGCGATTGACACGCGTCTCCAGGTCGTTGAGATAGGCGGGCAAAGCGTCGGGCTTCCCAAGCTCGCCCGTGTCGGGCCGTCCATCCGTGAATATGACGACGACCTTCCGTCGCCCTGTGTCGGCGCGCTGGCTGCGGTAGAGCTCCGTCTCCGCCATGTCAATTGCTGGGGCGATATCCGTCCAGCCCATGCGCGGCGGCTCGCCCAGACCTGCCAGGGCCTGCTGATTGTCGCTGCTCGTCAGGTCGCTCAACGGCATCACGAGGCGCGGCTCCGTCCCGAAGTAGACGAGCGCCATGCGCGCCCTCCATCCCGGCTCCACACCCAGCCGGGCGGCGAACAACCGTGCAGCCGTCATGCGGAGCTGCTGCGGGTCCGAGCCGACCCCCCCCATCGTCCAGAGGCTGTCCGACTGATCGATGATCAGGCAGGCATCCAGCGGCTGCGGCTGCGGTTGCAGCCGGACGGACGCCTGAGGCGCCGGCGCTATGAGCTCGTCGGCGGAGGCGTGCCCCAGCCGCCAGCCAATGCCCAGGCACGAGCCGAGCAGGAGCAGCATAGCCACGAACACCATGAACAGGCAGCAACTCCACAACAGTCGAAAAGGTGACCCTAGCACCCACAGTATCGTGCGCATCTCAAATCCTCCTCATCTTCCACTGACCGTCACCGTGTCCGATTGCATTAAACAATGAAGCGAGGAGTTGCTCTAGGGCACTGCTATGCCCTTTTGGGGGGTATGGTTGTGCTCTCAGCAATGAGAAAAGGCCCGCTTGTTCGTGAACAAGCGGGCCTGAATGCGTCCGTCGGTGCGGGACAGTTAATCGCTGTGGAGATAGTACGGGGTTAGGAAGTAGACGAGGAGCTCGCGGTCAACGATCTCTTCTTCGGGAAGGTCTAGCTGTCGACGAAGCTTCGCATAGATGTCGGACAGATAGCGCGCTGTGACGCTCACGGAGATACCTTCGCCTCGCGCCAGCTCCTGATTGCTCAATGTGCGGTTGTTATGCACGATGGAGCGCATTAGGCGATCAACCAATCGTCTTTGGAGCGGCGTGAGTGACTGGACGAATTCTCGCCCGCGAATCTGAGCCTGGCTATCCGCCTCGCCAATCTTCACGTGAAGATCGCGGAGTGGGTCATCGCTCGTGAGCAGCGCCATGATGCCGGGGTAAACGGTACTGAGGGAAAAGACCGGGATGGGAACTAGGCTGGCATCATCCGGTGACTGCCGGTGCAGCGCCTGGGCCGCCTCGAGCGACCGCGAGGAGAGGACGTGCCAAAGATGGTCCCGCTCATCAAACAAGATCTGTGCGACCGCCATTCCATACGCTGACATCGTTTTCCGGCCCCCCGCGATACTCATGTGGATGGCGTATCGCTCCCGCTTGAGGGACTGAACCTCGCGAAACAACGCAGCGAATACTGACCGCGCGTCCTGTTCCGTGTACACATCATCCACGAAAGCGCCGTTTACCTCTAGGGCAACAGTGCGGAGCCGCAAGCGCGGCTCGACACGAAGATAGGTCGGATATGTATCCAGCTCGCGCTTGAGAGATTGCAGTCCGGCGGCGATTTGAGGATCCAGGCGACGATCCCGGGCCGTCGTGTCGGCGCTGCTCGCCGTGTGGATGACCATGATCTGCTGGATGGGAACCGCACGCTCCAGCAACAGATCGAGCGCCAGTGTCACGACGGCCGGGTGAGTCCCCAACGTCGCCACCAACGCCGCCGGCCGGCGTGTTGCTGCTAATGTGTCGTCTCGCTCGGCCATTTATGTCACAAAACTAGCCATTCCGACCGTTTGCGGGTGATTTCTTGCTCACACGGGCTGCGACTCGTTCACTGACGCCAGACGAGGCGCAATCTGGCCTGGTTGTCGAGTCCCCACGCCCGTAGTATACTGTAAGCCAACCAATTGGTCAATTGCTCGACTGCGCTTCTGTCAGCCTATCTGTAGCTATATTGACAGGCATATCGCCTGCGGTATAATCAGTGTACGTTCTTGATAGAATGCCAAGGGGGCTGTTATGAATAACGACTTGGCGCCGTTCCAAACGCAGCACCTGTTCGTCCTTGTCGGTACCAATCCGCTTCCTAATTACGTCGCCGCGAAATTACTCCTGGCGCCAGCGATCTCGTCTGCGCCTCAACACAAGCCTCATCTCTACCTTGTCCACACCAAGAGAACGGATCCAGTCGCCGATCGCTTAGCCAAGTTGTTTCCCGATGTCGTGACAAAGGTGCCGGTAGATGAAAACAACGCTGCCGACATCTACAAAGCGATTACGCCCCACGTCCACAGCGGAAGCATTGGCGTGAACTACACGGGGGGCACAAAGGCGATGGCTGTCCACACCTACCAGGCACTCCGCAAGCTGCGGAAGGACGATGTCATCTGCAGTTACCTGGACGCCCGCACGCTCAGCATACAGATTGACCACCCGCCGAACCCGTCCACATGCATCTCAATTGAGCTTGCCGAGACCGTCAGACTCGAGACTCTACTCCAAATGCACGGCCACGCGTTGCACCCGGACTACGCCCCGCCTTTGGAGAAACCGTTGCAGCTCGGTGTCGCGCGTGTCATGCTTGATATCAACCGCGAGGATTGGCGCACCTGGTGTGACAAAGACGCCTTACGCCCCGCATCGGGAGCGGATATCAAGAAAGAAAACAAACTGCGGCCGGTCAAGCTGCCCACGGCGTGGCCTGACTTAGCGGCGCAGTGGCCGGGGTGTGCGAGTGTGGGCGACCTTGCCGTTAAGTGGAAGCGCAGCCCCCGCGAGGTCGCCAAGTGGCTTGATGGCGGCTGGTTGGAGGACTACACGCTGGCGGCGGTGCAAGCCGTCGCGCCGTCGTGCCATGTCCATTACTCCGCTGCGAATGTCTGGATCTGCGCCGTCTCCAATGAAGGGCACCCGACGCCGGCGCTCCGTGAATTCGAGCTGGACGTCGCAGCAATTCGAGGCTACCAGCTTTTTGTCTTGTCCTGTACCACCGACAGCAGCAAGGGCAGGCTGAAGCTTAAGCTGTTCGAGGCGTACGCGCGAGCGCGCCAGATCGGCGGTGATGAGGCGCGGGCGGCGCTGGTCTGTTATGCGCCGAAAGACGAGCCAGACAAAAAGGGGAACGATCCGAAACGAAGTCCTCAGACAATCCAGCGGGAAATCGAGGACGAGTGGGATGCGCGAGGCCTCGTGCGGGTATTTGGCGAGGAGCATATGCCTAACTTGGGCGAGCACCTTAGGGAATGGTTCCAGACGCAGGCGAACCGAGGTGGAAAATGACAGAATACACACTAACAGTCATTGATACTGCCGGCATCCAGGACTACATCTTCGGCAGCAACAACCTCAAGCAGAACGTGGGCGCATCGGCGCTCGCACACTGGGCGACCCATACTTATGTCTATGAGACACTCAATGAGTTGGGCAAGAGCAACTTTAACAGAGCTGACGATGTCAACCTCGCCAGAATCGAGAGGATCGAGGATGGGCTGGTCAGCGAGCTTATCTATGCCGGCGGGGGGAATACAGTCATTGTCTTCCGCAACACCCCGCTCTTCGACGGGGAAACGCCGGCCCACGAGTTCACCCGCCGCCTCACCCGCAAAATCCTGACCGACGCGGCCGGCTTGCAGCTCGTTATCGCCCACGCTGAGTTCGACTGGCAGACGACTCAGCTTGGCGCCCTGGTGGCAGAAACGCTACGGAAACTGGCGGACAAAAAGATGCACCGCCCGCCCGACGCGCCTTTGCTCGGGTTGAGCGTGACGGCCGACTGTCAGTACACTGGCTTGCCGGCGACGATGGAGCTACCGGATCCGGACAATCGCCTACGGCGCGTTTCCGCCGAGGTACAACAGAAGAATACAGCGTATGAGTGGGCAGATAAACGGCTACGCGAGCTAATCGAGAAAGAGGGTGTTGACTTAAGCGGCTACGCCTTCATCCGTGATTTCGATGACCTGGGCGAGAAGGGCGAGGCAAGCTACATAGCCGTCGTTCACACCGATGGCAATCGCATGGGCAAGCGGGTGGAGGCGCTTGCTAGTCGTCACCCCGATAGCCGCGAGTACATGACCGAGATGCGCAAGTTCTCGGAGTCGATTGACCTCGCAGCCCGCAGCGCGCTCGCTGCCACGGTGCGCCTGCTCAAGGAGTCGATTGTCGAGGGCAACATTGGCGGCGTTGTCACCATTCGCCCAGACAAGGACGCGGATAAGGGAAAGCTGCCCTTCCGCCCGATTGTCTTTGGCGGTGACGATGTGACCTTCGTAACAGACGGGCGTCTCGGCCTTCCCCTGACCGCTTTCTACCTGGAGCAATTGAAGCTGCACCCTTTGTCCGATGGCGCAGGCCCGATTGTCGCCCGGGCCGGCATCGCCGTCGTCAAGTCGCACTACCCGTTCGCGCGCGCGTATGACCTTGCCGAAAACCTCCAGCGCTCGGCCAAGTCGATGACGGAGGAGGGCACCCTGGCGGCTCTCGACTGGCACTTTGCGACCAGCGGCGCTGTCTTGCCGTTGAAGGAGATCCGTGAGCGCCAGTATACCGGCGATGACGGGCCGCTCACGATGCGCCCGCTCGCTTTCCGAGATGCAACACCGGCGCAGTGGCGGACGTGGAGCGTATTCAAAGCGATGATCGCGCGGTTCAACGAAAAGGAGTGGGCGGAGCGACACAACAAGATTAAGGGGGTACAAACCGTGCTGCGCGATGGCAGCCACGCGGCGGAGCAGTTCCGGACGCTGTACGGCTTGCCCTTGTTGCCGGACATCATAGGCAACCCGGCTGCCGCAACGACGGGCTGGATTGGCGACCGATGCACGTGTTACGACCCCATTGAAGCCCTGGAGTTCTTCGTGCCCCTTGAGGAGGCTGCCCATGCCAACGTATAGCCTGGAGCTTAAGCTGATAAGCGACACGACATTCGGACGGGGTGACGGCGTGGCGGGGGTCGTCGATGCGGAGGTGCAGCACGACGAGAATGGCCTGCCCTACCTTGGTGGGCGCGCCCTCAAAGGACTACTCCTCGAGGAGTGCGAGAATATCTTGTTCGCCCTGGAGTGTCAGGGAAAGATCGGTCACTGGCAGGACGTGAGAGACTACCTGTTCGGCCAGCCTGGTAGCCACCTGGATGACGCCGGGCACCTGTACGTAGGCGACGCGCGGCTGCCCGAAGGGCTACGCCAGGCCGTTGATGTGGGTGTTCAGCGCGACGAGCTGACGCGACAGCAAGTCCTCCTGTCTCTGACAGGCGTGCGGCGGCAGACGGGGGTGAACATCATTACGGGCGCGCCGCAAGACGAGACGTTGCGAGCCATGCGTGTCATCCTACGCAACACCACTTTCCGTGCCCGGTTGTGGCTGGAAGAGCCGCCGGCAGAGATGGGCCGCCGCGTCGAGATGTTGTTGGTCGTATGCGTCACAGCCCTTCGGCGGGCAGGCACGGGGCGCAACCGGGGTCGTGGCCGCCTGACAGCGAATCTGTACGACGCGCAGGGTGTGTCGCTCCTTGCGACTGGCTTGAAGGCATTCGAGATGGAGGTGGGCTGATGTCAACATTGGTCTATCGTCTAGAGTTACTGGAGCCGGTGCTGATTCGGCAGGTGGCCGGCGGCGATCCGAATAGTGGTGTTGGCTACCCATACATCCCTGGCAGCGCAATTCGTGGCGCGCTCATCGGTCGCTATGCAGGCAAGAAAGATGCATCCGCCGACAACTTCCGGCGCCTGTTCCTCGATGGAGGTGTCCGTTTCCTACATGCTTATCCCCGGTTGCCTGGCGGCCAGCGAATGCTGCCGGTACCCCTCTCCTGGCAATCCCGCAAGGACGTCGACTCGCCAAGTGTCGTCTACGACACTGTCTTCTTGACCACGCCGCCGGCCAACGCGCAGCTCAAAGGTGTCACCATGCCCTTCTGCGCTGTTCAAGGGGCCGCAAGCGGGGGGAAGACTAACGTCACGCTTGGGCGGCCCGCCCTTCAGATCAACATCCACACGGCGCGGGCAAACCGACAGCGCACAACAGCCGATGGCGCGACGGTCTTCCGCTATGACTCGCTCGCGGCCGGTCAGACGTTCGTCGGAGCCATCGAATCAGACAATGCCGGGGACATTGCTACGCTCAAAACGCTGATCGAGGCCGCGCCCCAGTTGCTGCTCGGTGGCTCGCATTTAGCCGGCTATGGGCTGGTGACAATTGCGGTCATGCCCGACAACCAGCCCTTCCAGGAGTACGAGGCCCTTGACGATGACCCCGACTACATTACAGTCGTGCTCCTGAGCGATACCATAGTGCGCGACCCGGCGACGGGGGCAGCCGCGGCGGACTTGCGTCCGATCATTGACTTTGCGCCCATTCGTGTTATTGCCAAGACAACCATTATCGGTGGGTTCAACCGCACGTGGAATCTACCGCTGCCCCAGGAGTGGGCGATTCGTGGAGGCAGCGTGTTCGTCTACGAGCCAGACGACGAGCTGTTGAAGACGCTGCGTGAACTGGAGAAGACAGGCATCGGCGAGCGCCGCGCCGAGGGCTATGGGCGAATCGCTGTTAATTGGCTCGGTGCCGACCAGTTAGCTGTTCAACAATCGTCTTCCAAGACGCCCGATCGAATTACAGTTCCGACAACCGAGCGCGAGATGGCGCAGCAGATGGTGAACCGGATGCTGCGGGACCGGATGGACCGGGCGCTTCCGGCAGCCATCAATAAGTGGCAAGGCAAGCGAAATGGCCTGCAAAACGCGCAAATATCCGCCTTACGTCTTGTCGTTCGCCGCGCTCTGACCGAAGGCAATCTTGGCGTTATTCCTGACTATCTCGCGCAGATGAAGAAGACGGGCCGGGACCAGGTCGAGCGGGCACGTGTTGGGAGTCAACGCCTCAGCACCTGGCTCACAGCTCGCGCCAACAATCCAGGCGGCATCTGGACGGATCTGAACATCACGAAGTATCCGACTATTGGGGATGTCACTGCTGAAAAGAGCAACGATTTGGAACTGGAGTACACGGCGCGGCTCATGGATGGCGTGCTGCGACGCTTCGCTAAGCAGGAGGGGCTATGAGAAACGGCAGTTCTGTGAGCAGCCGCAGCATCGTCCAACGCATCATCGTGCGTGGCAATCTGGATCTAGACACGCCGACAAGCTTTGGCAACGGCGAAGGCGAAGACCTGGTGGATATGCCGCTGGCGCTCGATCCGCTGGAAGGGCGCGCGTTGTTGACGGGGGCTTCGCTGGCCGGCGCCCTCCGCAGCTACCTGCGGCAGCGCGAGCTAGGCTACGGCAAAACAAGCTTCCCGACAACCCTTACCGATACGCTGTTCGGCTACCAGCAAGACGACACGGGCGAGCAGAGCCTGCTCATCGTCAACGATTCGCTCGCCGATGAGCCGAGCCCCGCGTCAAGCGGTGCGGCGGCCGCCAACACCAGGCGGCGCAAGCGGCCGGTGGTCGAGCTGCGCGACGGCGTAGCGATTGACGCGTCCACGCGTACAGCGGAGGACGACAAGAAGTTCGATTACGAGGCGCTCGCGGCAGGCACGGTGTTCCCGATCGAGATTGAGCTGCTAATCCAGGAGGAGCGCGCTCCCAAACTACGCACGGCGCTGGCCGTGGCGCTCGAGGGCTTCGAGCGCCGCGAGATTCCCCTCGGCCGACGCAAGCGCCGCGGCCTCGGCCAGTGCCACGTGGCCACGTGGGAGGTCGTGGAGTACGACCTATGCACCCGCGATGGGTTACTGCGGTGGCTGCGCGACGACCGCAGCCAGGCGCAGTCGGGGCCGAGTATTGCTGCGCTGCTCGAAACATCCACCGCTATAGATCGACGCCAACGCGTTACGCTCGGCGCGACTTTTTGCCTGGACAGCTCGCTGCTCATCCGCTCCGCGCCCTCGGAGCCGCGCGAGCCGGATATGATCCAGCTCCACAGCCGGCGCGGTTCGAAGTCAGTTCCTGTTCTCAGCGGCACGAGCCTGGTGGGCGCCTTGCGCGGTCGGGCGCTGCGCATTTGTAAGACGTTGGGCAGCGCGGCGTGGGCCGGGCAATTCGTGGACGACATGTTCGGCCCGCGCCTGGTCGCCGGCAAGAAGGCGCGCGCGGCGGGGAATGCGGCCGGATCAGAACCCCATGCCAGCGTTCTAACAGCCGCTGAGACAGAAATCCGCCAGGGCATCGAGCTGGTCCAGAGCCGGGTGAAGATAGACCGCTTTACCGGCGGCTCCTACCCGACCGCGTTGTTTAGTGAGCAGCCGGTGTTCGGCAGCGCGGCAACCGAGGTGGACGTCAAGCTCGAATTGCATGGCCCAACCGAGGCCCAGATCGGCCTGCTCCTCTTCCTCCTGAAGGACCTGTGGACGTCCGACCTACCCCTCGGCGGCGAGGTGAGTGTCGGCCGTGGGCGATTGGTAGGCAAGCATGCGACGCTGACGCGCCAGGTGGACGGCGCAGTGCCCCAGACGTGGACGCTCACCCAGCAGAAGGACAGACTTACAGTCACCGACGGCGACGGCAAGGATGCGCGGGCGGTGTTGGAGGCCTTCGCCGCCAAGTTCCTGGCGGAGGTGAAGTTATGAGCCGCGAGATTACTAACAGAATGACCTCCGTAGATCCGTTCTCAATCTCCGCGACATCTGGCGGCGTTACGATTCAACCCAGCCAGGCGGGCGCTACGCCGACTCAGTTCCAGGGCGACGTCGTCGCCTGGCTGCGGGGTCAGGGGAGCGCCGACGGGGTACGCTGGCTCCTGGTTCACGCGGATGACGGCGTGATATGGGGCGAGTGGCGCGCCGACGGGCTGCACCTGTCGAGCAACGCCTACGCGACGCCCGGCCTTACCGCTGAGTTGCGCGCCAAGACTCTCCTGCAAGCACGGGCCTTTGGGCCGGATGCCGAACTATTCCTCTGGCGGACAGATGATGGGTGGCGCGGACGATGGGTGCGCGACGGCCAGGGCCAGCCTAGAGATACCCTTGACGAACCCCAGCTCCTGTGGGGAACGACGCGCGAGGACTACCAGGACGGATTCGTGCTGCTAGCGGAAGGCGCCGAGGGTCTGCGCCACGCGCCGCCGATCGCGGAAGCGAAACTTCCCCAAGACAAGACAAAGCGCTTCCGTCTGCATCTCCACGTCCGACACTACCTTGAGGATGATACGGACGGCCAGGCGCGTATCGCGTTCAGCCGTCTCACCGGCCTATCTGTGTGCAAGTGAGGGAGGTCTTATGAGCGCGCGGTGGCAAGCTAATCCAACCCAGGAGGTCGCGCTAGCGCCCTACAACTTCGTCCCTCTGCCGGAGCAGGTCATCTGCCACGACGCAGACGTGCTGCCTGATCAAGACAAATACCATGAGGGCCTGCGGACAGGGCGCATTGAGCTGTTCCTCACAACTGAGACGCCCCTCTATGTGCGCTGCGCTTTGACGCCGCAAGAGTACCAGCAGCAAGAAGAGCAGCGCAAAGCGGCGGGCAAAGCCAACGACAATCCAGCTTTCTTCTACACCGATCTCTCGAAAACGCCTCGCATCCCGGGCAGCAGCCTCCGAGGCATGTTGAGGAATCTGGTGGAGATCATCAGCTACAGCAAGGTCGAGGCGGTGTCCGATGAGCCGCTTGTCTACCGCTCTGTCGGCGACACGACCAGCCACGGGGTCGGCTATCGCGACCGCATCATGCAGCAGGGTGTGGATAATAAGCACTGGACGCCGAAGGTTCGCGCCGGATACATGCGGGGCAGCGGACATGACTGGCATATCCAGCCGGCGCAGGTTATCAACGAGACGACCTTCGCGCGCATCTGGCTCAGCGACATTCCCCAGGGGCTTTCGCCGTTGCCGGGCGCGAAAGGCGCTAAGAATGCCCAGCTGATCTACTTCCAGCCAGGTCCCTACGAGTTCCAAGACGTGAAGGGCGGCTTTCTTAAGATCAAGTTCTCGCGCGTGGTGCGCTGTTCCGCGACACCGGCGCCTGGGCTAACGGAGGGAGCGTTAGTCCGCAGCGGTGCGATGGTGTCCAAGCGCAGCGAGGCCGTGATCTTCCCAGAAGATACCTCACCTGCCGCGAAGCCGATACCGATTCCCGACGAGCTGGTGCAGGCGTACCGTGATCAGATTAGTCCAGAGCAGGAAGAGCTACTGGGCGGCGAAGGGGTATTGCGGGACGGACAGCCAGTGTTCTACCTCATGGAGCGCGGCCATCTTGTGTTTTTCGGCCACACGATGATGATGCGGCTGCCCTACGAACACAGACCGCTCGACTTCGTTCCCCTCGAGCTGCGGGATCGGCTCAGCATACGCGAGCAGCGGCGCTCTGTGCCGAAGCCTGCGTCGCGGGTTGACATGGCCGAGGCCATGTTCGGATACACGAAGGACAGTGGCGAGGGCAAGGCACGCAGCTATGCGAGCCGCATCTTTGTCGGCGATGCCATCATGTCGGCCAATCAGCCCGACCCATGGTACACTGGCGAGGAGGGGCTGACGCCACGTATTCTCGGCAGTCCGAAGCCCACGACGTTCCAGCATTATCTCGTCCAGAACGATCCGGATCCCCACCAGATCGGCACGACCAGAGACGGCCGACCGCGCTTCGAGAAGAAGCTGACCGACTACAAGGCAGATGTCGAGAAGACGCGGCTGCGTGGCTACAAGCTCTACTGGCACAAGCGGTCACTTGCGGCGCCCGATTTCGAGCAACAGGATGAGCGCGCGATCCGAAAGGCATGGCGGCAGTACACGCGTATTCGGCCGGTCAAGGCGGGCATTACGTTTAAGTGTACGATTCGCTTTGAGAATCTGACCGACGCAGAGCTGGGCGCCCTGGTGTGGGCCGTGACGATACCGGGGCCGGCGGAGAGCTATCGTCACAGGCTCGGCATGGCGAAACCCTACGGTCTTGGCTCTGTGAAGATCGCGGCGACTCTCCATCTCGATAACCGGCGCAAGCGCTACGCGACGTTGTTCGACGGCCAGGGGTGGCAAGAGCCGGCGGCAGACACGCCTAGCCAGATCAGCACGTTCACCACCGCCTTCGACACACATATCCGAGCTGCGCTGGGCGTGGAGAACAAGTTCTCGTCGCTGACACAGCTCGAGCGCATCGCGATGCTCCTGAAGCTGATGGAATGGCCGGGCCCGCCCAACGACCAGACGCGCTACCTGGAAATCGAGCATCTCGACCGCACGGCGAAACGGGGCAAGATCAACGAGTACAAGACTCGTCCGGTTTTGCCGGACCCTCTGGCCGTTGTCGGAGCGTCGCGGGCCGGGCTTGGCCGGCTCGAACAAGGTGCGCCTGCCACGTCACCTGTGAAGCAGCTGAGCGGAGCACCAGAAGGGGGGCAGGGTCAACGTGACGCTGCTGAGACCCAGCCTGAAATGACGGTTCCCGAAACCCGACAGGGCGTAATCGTCGAGATTCGCCCGGACCTGCGGCGCGGCCGCGTCCGAGATGTCCATACGGGGCGGGAGTACTCGTTCGATACGAAGGTCGTCGAAGGAAACACGCCGGGGAAGAAGGGCGTCGTCGTGTTCGACCTGTTGCAGGACCGAGTAGTGAAGCTGCGCCGGGTGTAGGGGCAGAGGAGCGTCTCTACAAGATGCAGGCCCAGGATCTGAAGATTGTCGAGCGGATCAAAGTCAGAGGTTTCTTCGGGTTGGATAGTGGCTGGATCGATATCACTCCTGCTGAGACGCTTGCCACGCGCCACCCGGAAATAATGCCTGTCCTATTCGAACTCCGGAAGCTCGTGGATCCGCCCGGGGGTGAGGAAGCGACTCCACTACCCAACATCAAAGCCATGTACTTGAGGGCATCCGACGAGCCTCATGCTGCGGATATCGAGGATTACCTCTCGTTGTGGTTTCGTTGTCGCCTCGTACCGGATCAAAACGGGCCACTTCGTGGCGCTATGCGCGATATCGGGCTTCTGGAGGAGCGGCAAACGACGAAGTCCGTTACTCTTGAGCTTGTATATGATGTGGTGCATCCAATGCGAACGCGCCTCAGCAGCTTACGTCTCGATGACATATCGGGTAGATCATTGCTACAAGCAGCAAGGTTGCATTTTAGTGCGACCGAAACAGCCTGGAACTTCGAGTCGCACTACTTTCGTCCTTATTATTGGGAGGAACGCAGTATCTGGCCCAAGAATATCGTAGTCAACTCGCCGGGCTTCTTGCCGCGCTTGTCTCTAGGCAACAACGTACTGGATCTAGATGAGTCGATCGACACAGTCCCTGGCGGGAAGGAGTATCGCTCGCTGGCACTGATGCTTAGCAGCGTCAACGACGCGATTCACGAGTTCTTAACACAAGTTGTGCAGCATGATGCTCAGGCAATGCCCTATCCCTACCGTAATGCTGACAGGGAGAAGATACTCGCGGCGATGCAGGGTTTCCCCCGAGGTCTGCAAGATCTGAGGCTACTCGTCTTCCACTTATCGATTGATCTTGATAATCTGAGTGGCGACGACTTTCTGAGTCGATGTATATCGCTGGTCACATATTGTGAGAGACGGAAGGAGCTTCCTACGCTGGCGAAAGCGATTCTTGGCATAAACGCCGATGCCGATGTGTGGCGAACATGAGTATCATCGTCATCAACTTTGCCCATCCACTGACCGACCCCCAGCTGCGCGAGATTGAAACGCTGGCGGAGCAGCCGGTGGCGCACGTGATCGAGTGCCCGGTGCAGTTCGACACGCAGCAGCCGTTCGTGCCGCAGGTGGAGGCGCTGATGGAGGAGGCGGGGCTATCGCCGCGCGAGTGGCAGACTCTGCCCCTCCTCCTGAACCTGCCGTCGCTGAACTACATCGCCGCTATCGTGCTGGCGCTGGCTCACGGCCGCATGGGCCACTTCCCGAGCATTGTCCGTCTGAAGCCGATGTCGGGCGGGCTGGCGGGGCAGTTCGAGGTCGCCGAGATCATCAATCTGCAGGCCGTTCGAGACGCGGCGCGGCTGACGCGAGGCGATGGGAAGGGAGCATGATGGAGCGTCTGTCGCGGTACCTCTCGCCGCTTGTCACCGTCCAGGACCGTATGCCGTGGTTCCTGCCGGTGGTTGGGACCGTGCTCCTGGCGGTGTCGAGCAATCTGATCTACGACGCGTCGAAGACGGTCCTGGGGTTCGCGGGCGGCGTTGTCGTGATTCTGCTCCTCGTGCTCTTCGGCGTGGCGATCGCCGTGCTCGCGTATCGGCGGACTCCCCGTCCGAACTACCATTTGAAAGACAAGCCTCACCCGCGAAAGCACAGCGGCCTGATCGCCCTGGTCAGCAATCCCCGTGTTGTTGAGAAGGCGATTGAGTATCACCTCCCTGACCTGAAGTGTTGCTGGCTTGTCGTGACCCCTGAGATGATGGGAACCGGGGCGGACATCCAGAGGCGCTACCTGGGCCGGGTCACGTGTCACCTGGCCGAGATCACGGATGAGTACGATAGCGGGGGCTGCAACGCTCTTGTGCGTGGCATTTTCACGGTCGAGGTGGCACGCGAGGGGCTAACGCCCGACCAGGTGATCGCGGATATTACGGGCGGAACGAAACCCATGACGGCCGGCATGCTCATCGCCTGCCTGTCAGGTGGGTATGCCGTCGAGCATGTTCCGACGGCGTTTGAGTATGATGGGCCAAAGAAGACGCGCAGGGCAACGGAGCCGCTCGATCCGATAGAGATCAAAATCCAAATGACGAGTCATGCCCTGGAGGTGGGACAAGACTAATGTTGGCAAGCTTCGTCGTCTCAATGCGGCCGTACCGGGAGGCGCCGATTGGCAGGACCATCGGGCGAAGTCTACACGCGTTGTTGCTGAATATGCTTGTCGAGGTCAACCCGGCGATGGCCCAGGCCTTCCACGACGATGCGCCGGTCAAGCCGTTTACGGTGTCAATGCTGCAGGGCCGCTTTACCGAACGCGGTTATCGGCGCTTCGTCCGACCAGACGAGACTTACCGTGTGCGCTACACGGTTCTGGCGGTCGAGCTATTCGAGGCGCTGAGCTACATCCTGTTCGAGAAGCAGCTCGACCGGGAAGCGGTCATCATAGACGGTCACCCTTATCAGCTTGTGGATATCAACGCAGAGCCTGAGGTGACCGACGGCTGGGGCAGACTGGCGAGCTTCGAGCAGATGATGGAGGAGGCGGGAATCGCCGATAAGCTTATTCTGGAGTTCAGGTCGCCGACGACGTTTCGACAGGGCAAACTGCAGCTGTTGTTTCCTCTGCCCGAGAATGTCTTTGGCAGCTATCTACGGCGCTGGAACGGTACAGCGCCCGTGGATCTGGATGCGAGCAAGGTGCTGGACGCGGCGGTCGCGCATGTAGTGGCAGAACGCTACAGGTTGGAGACGCGCGTTGTGCCTTACGGTGAGGCCCAGTACAACGGCTTTGTCGGCTACTGCCAGTATCGCATCCTCACCGACGACATCGAGACGCGGCGCGTGTTCAACTTGCTGGCCGACTTTGCGCTGTTTGCGGGTACCGGCCAGAAGACGACGCAGGGGATGGGGCAGACACGTCGGCTTGCGGAACTACCCCGTCCGTCCTTCGCTTGACGCGCTAGCTTGCGCCGTGGTATAAGTGAGGTCGATTGAGCATGCCGCAGCCACGCCGAACGAGCGCGAGCGAGCTTGAGCGAGGAATAGCTCGAAAACGGCAGAAACGACTCTTGGCCAAACAACTCCAAAACCCGCGTTAAGGCCGTTCTGAAGCACTTGTGAGGGAGGGGTCCGCGACGTGTTCAGGCGAGCGAGATTGAGCCAGATTGAACGAGATTGAGCGCGTCTGATACGTGTCCGGCAAACTGCGGTCGGAGGCGCACAAAATCCCTCAGAGGGATTGAAACCTGTATTAGGTCGACCGTCTCGGGCTCCAGCAGTGCGTCGGAGGCGCACAAAATCCCTCAGAGGGATTGAAACTCGTGCCGACGCGGATCTTACGACCCGTCGCAACCAGTCGGAGGCGCACAAAATCCCTCAGAGGGATTGAAACTCGGTCTCGAGCTTCTCGGCCTCAGCCACGCCGTAGGTCGGAGGCGCACAAAATCCCTCAGAGGGATTGAAACTCAGTGTGAGAGTGACAGTGTCCGCACTGACACTCACGTCGGAGGCGCACAAAATCCCTCAGAGGGATTGAAACAAGATGTCCCTCCGTACTTCCGCTCCCAGTTGCCTTGTCGGAGGCGCACAAAATCCCTCAGAGGGATTGAAACAAGAAGAGAAAATAGAAAGTGGCGCCTGAACATGCGCGTCGGAGGCGCACAAAATCCCTCAGAGGGATTGAAACGAGTCGTCCTCAATCTCATCCTCGCCATCAACGACGAGTCGGAGGCGCACAAAATCCCTCAGAGGGATTGAAACATGAATAGCCAGATTCTAGCTCGTTTTTCTATTGTGTCGGAGGCGCACAAAATCCCTCAGAGGGATTGAAACCAAGATTGCCGCAAGTGATGGCGCCCAGGGAATTCCCCGTCGGAGGCGCACAAAATCCCTCAGAGGGATTGAAACCCGTAACCAAACACACAGCCTTCGTTGCTCCAAGACGTCGGAGGCGCACAAAATCCCTCAGAGGGATTGAAACGCGCGGACTGGACGACCACGGGGACTGTGGTGGCGTCTGGTCGGAGGCGCACAAAATCCCTCAGAGGGATTGAAACGGGATCCAGCCGCACGGGCGGGATTCCCTCGTCACGAGTCGGAGGCGCACAAAATCCCTCAGAGGGATTGAAACTTGCAGCAGCGGCCCGACCGAGGAGGAGGGTACGGGTGTCGGAGGCGCACAAAATCCCTCAGAGGGATTGAAACAGAACAGCTTGGGCTTTAGTATGGTCTGTTTGAGCCTGGTCGGAGGCGCACAAAATCCCTCAGAGGGATTGAAACTAATAGATATGCAAATTCTCCTTCTCCCATAAGGGTATGTCGGAGGCGCACAAAATCCCTCAGAGGGATTGAAACGGGTGCTACTCGGCGTGGACGCCGGCGTAGGGCTAGTCGGAGGCGCACAAAATCCCTCAGAGGGATTGAAACTTACCCACTGGCCCATCTTAACCTCCTATTTCTGGAGTCGGAGGCGCACAAAATCCCTCAGAGGGATTGAAACAAGGAGACCAGCATCACCGCGGCAGTGAGTACCGCTGGTCGGAGGCGCACAAAATCCCTCAGAGGGATTGAAACCTATCTCCCCCCGCGCGTATCTTGAGCGCGGGACATAGTCGGAGGCGCACAAAATCCCTCAGAGGGATTGAAACGCCCTTGAAGTGTATAGGTCAACTCGATCGGAACAATGTGTCGGAGGCGCACAAAATCCCTCAGAGGGATTGAAACAAGGACGCCCTGGAAGCGGCGCAAGATGAATGGCTGTGGGTCGGAGGCGCACAAAATCCCTCAGAGGGATTGAAACGCGACTCCACTGTTCGCGGGGAGATGTTGCATCCCCAGTCGGAGGCGCACAAAATCCCTCAGAGGGATTGAAACCTGGCTACGCCTTCCTATCGCTTGCGCGACGGAGGCTAGTCGGAGGCGCACAAAATCCCTCAGAGGGATTGAAACGGGCCTTTCCGGACCCTGTGATCTCGCGGATAAGCTGGTCGGAGGCGCACAAAATCCCTCAGAGGGATTGAAACGTGAGACTGAACACCTGTGATTGCCCACCAGCTCCAGGTCGGAGGCGCACAAAATCCCTCAGAGGGATTGAAACCTGATGGCAGTGCTGTCCCCAGGACGGGGATACAGCGTCGGAGGCGCACAAAATCCCTCAGAGGGATTGAAACCTTCTTGGCCCAAGCGGGCACTTCGAAGGTGACTGAGGTCGGAGGCGCACAAAATCCCTCAGAGGGATTGAAACGCTGTAGCCGCCGTTGCGGCTACAACCCACTTAGGCATACAATCGTCGGAGGCGCACAAAATCCCTCAGAGGGATTGAAACTTGAGCCCGGATCGAAGTCCACTGTCAAGCAGGCGGGGTCGGAGGCGCACAAAATCCCTCAGAGGGATTGAAACTAACACTTCTTGGTGATCAGGACATGCCCGAAATTCCCAAGTCGGAGGCGCACAAAATCCCTCAGAGGGATTGAAACAAAAAGATGACCGAAACAGACGCCATCACAGTTCCCACGTCGGAGGCGCACAAAATCCCTCAGAGGGATTGAAACTTGAAGTCGTACCCAAGGAAAGATACGACTAAATGCGTCGGAGGCGCACAAAATCCCTCAGAGGGATTGAAACTCAAAGCGGCGGGTGGGGCAACAATGCCCACCCGCCGTGTCGGAGGCGCACAAAATCCCTCAGAGGGATTGAAACACGCCCTGAGGGTTAGCTGCTTGGGGGGCAGCGGATGGAGGTCGGAGGCGCACAAAATCCCTCAGAGGGATTGAAACTCGAAGGCCCCCTATTTAGTTTTCAAATGACCTAGCGTCGGAGGCGCACAAAATCCCTCAGAGGGATTGAAACAAATCATACGGCATCTCGTCCCGCAGCATGAAGCCCAAGTCGGAGGCGCACAAAATCCCTCAGAGGGATTGAAACACATAGCCGGAACCGGTCGTGAACGCCTCTACGACTTGTCGGAGGCGCACAAAATCCCTCAGAGGGATTGAAACAAATTCATGCCCTGCGGGACAATGCACGAGAAAGCCGTGTCGGAGGCGCACAAAATCCCTCAGAGGGATTGAAACCCGGCGGGGATCTCTGTCTCCCAGGGATTGATCACGCGTCGGAGGCGCACAAAATCCCTCAGAGGGATTGAAACCTGTTGTTCATACGCACTGCTCCTTTCGTTTCCATCGGTCGGAGGCGCACAAAATCCCTCAGAGGGATTGAAACGGAACCTGGGTGGTCTGGGGGGTTGTCTGCTCGTCCATGTCGGAGGCGCACAAAATCCCTCAGAGGGATTGAAACACGGCCATGGGCTGCTGCGGGACGGCGGTAGGCGCCGTCGGAGGCGCACAAAATCCCTCAGAGGGATTGAAACGTATTGCGGGTGGCATTCAACCCAAGAAACGCTGGCGTCGGAGGCGCACAAAATCCCTCAGAGGGATTGAAACGCTAGTAGTCCCTCAAGGGGGTTTGATATAATCTCACGTCGGAGGCGCACAAAATCCCTCAGAGGGATTGAAACTAGCCGGGTTGGCGGCGGGAGCCTGTGCCTGAGGGGGTCGGAGGCGCACAAAATCCCTCAGAGGGATTGAAACTTGGTACCCGTTTCCGCGTAAAAGGCCGGGTGGCCGAGTCGGAGGCGCACAAAATCCCTCAGAGGGATTGAAACCTGCTACTAGTGTAGCTGCTTCGTGTTGTTTCAGCCGTGTCGGAGGCGCACAAAATCCCTCAGAGGGATTGAAACGCGGTCTCTCCATCTTCAACGTCACCGTCTTCCCCGCGTCGGAGGCGCACAAAATCCCTCAGAGGGATTGAAACACGAAGCTACGCCACGTGTTCATTTACCACCTCCTTGGGTCGGAGGCGCACAAAATCCCTCAGAGGGATTGAAACTCTTAGCGTCAGCGGTTGTCGGCCCCGGATGGGACGTCGGAGGCGCACAAAATCCCTCAGAGGGATTGAAACGTAACTTCTTTGGTGACTTCCGCAACCTTAACTTCACTGGTCGGAGGCGCACAAAATCCCTCAGAGGGATTGAAACCAGCCGAACACTCGAAGCCCTCGACGTTGAACGTGGGTCGGAGGCGCACAAAATCCCTCAGAGGGATTGAAACATGTTGGGACAGGTCGCGGTCGGTTGCTTGCTCGGCTCCTGGTCGGAGGCGCACAAAATCCCTCAGAGGGATTGAAACAAGACCCATTGCCCTTTGCTGTTACTCACTACGACCCGTCGGAGGCGCACAAAATCCCTCAGAGGGATTGAAACCACTCCTCGCTATAGGTATAACCGTAGTTACTGCGCTGGTCGGAGGCGCACAAAATCCCTCAGAGGGATTGAAACTTTGAGTGCACCAGGCGCGAAGATGAGCCAGTTGGCTGTCGGAGGCGCACAAAATCCCTCAGAGGGATTGAAACTTGACGCTCTTACAGGGGACCCGCCGGTTTTGCCGGTGTCGGAGGCGCACAAAATCCCTCAGAGGGATTGAAACTCTTACAACCTTGCGGATTGGGTAGTTGAATGTGCACGTCGGAGGCGCACAAAATCCCTCAGAGGGATTGAAACACGCGCCTTCGCCTGGGCTAGCCGGTCAAACCACGCTCGTCGGAGGCGCACAAAATCCCTCAGAGGGATTGAAACCGACCGTCAGCCTCCATGCCTCCTCAAAGCCTAGTGCTTGTCGGAGGCGCACAAAATCCCTCAGAGGGATTGAAACTCTGTCACTTCCTCGCCCTCAGGGAAGAGAGAGAGGAGTCGGAGGCGCACAAAATCCCTCAGAGGGATTGAAACTTTTATCCCTCCTAGGGATGCCTGGCGTCTAGCCAGGTGTCGGAGGCGCACAAAATCCCTCAGAGGGATTGAAACTCGCCCGCACCTTACCAAAGCGGTCCTTAGGCCGGAGTCGGAGGCGCACAAAATCCCTCAGAGGGATTGAAACTCGCTTCACACGGAAGGCCCTGGAGTGTTGGACCCATGTCGGAGGCGCACAAAATCCCTCAGAGGGATTGAAACTCGATTGTGGCCGAGATCTCTTCGGGTGCGACGGCCGTCGGAGGCGCACAAAATCCCTCAGAGGGATTGAAACCAGTCGGCACAAACGCGAAGGTGCCCGCGAGGCCCTGGCAGGTCGGAGGCGCACAAAATCCCTCAGAGGGATTGAAACCCGCTAGGCAGCCTGCAGGATCTGCAGCGCGCCGCCGGTCGGAGGCGCACAAAATCCCTCAGAGGGATTGAAACATACCACTGTGGCCTAACAGCGTCAGCAGCCACCGCAGTCGGAGGCGCACAAAATCCCTCAGAGGGATTGAAACTTAGCGGAGTCAGGCAGATAATTTCATCGCAGCCCAAGTCGGAGGCGCACAAAATCCCTCAGAGGGATTGAAACCAGCTATCCCCGCGCGCCTTCGCACAGGACGGTGCCGTGTCGGAGGCGCACAAAATCCCTCAGAGGGATTGAAACAAAAAACATCAAGAATTATGTCGGCTATTTCTAGCTTGTCGGAGGCGCACAAAATCCCTCAGAGGGATTGAAACTCATCGTCGTACTCGGGGTGGCTCCCCCAGTACTCGCGTCGGAGGCGCACAAAATCCCTCAGAGGGATTGAAACACACTTCCTCCTGCTACAAACATGTTGTAGAGGTCAAGTCGGAGGCGCACAAAATCCCTCAGAGGGATTGAAACAAGTATCGGCGGAAGGAATACAAGAGCAAGCATAACTCGTCGGAGGCGCACAAAATCCCTCAGAGGGATTGAAACGTGACATCCGGCCACCCCGGCTTCAGGTACTTTGCCGTCGGAGGCGCACAAAATCCCTCAGAGGGATTGAAACAAGAAGTTTGGTACCACTACCCATCCGCTAGGACAGGTAGTCGGAGGCGCACAAAATCCCTCAGAGGGATTGAAACCAGAACCAGCCTTCAGCTCCGACCGACAGAGCTGCGGGTCGGAGGCGCACAAAATCCCTCAGAGGGATTGAAACCATTGTTCTCTTCATAGCTGTCGCCGTCAACAAGGAGTCGGAGGCGCACAAAATCCCTCAGAGGGATTGAAACTCGATTAGTGTCTGACCTCCAACGGCCAGTCGTTTGGTCGGAGGCGCACAAAATCCCTCAGAGGGATTGAAACCTATCGCCTCGGAATGGTAGCGCTGGTATACGGACCGGGTCGGAGGCGCACAAAATCCCTCAGAGGGATTGAAACTGGTCATGTTCGTCAGGAACTGCTCGTCGAGTACCTGCGTCGGAGGCGCACAAAATCCCTCAGAGGGATTGAAACTAAGTTCCTCCCATGAATATGGGGAACGAACGTGGGAGTCGGAGGCGCACAAAATCCCTCAGAGGGATTGAAACAGGGATACCCAAGGGTATTGGTTCTGGACGTGTCCAGTGTCGGAGGCGCACAAAATCCCTCAGAGGGATTGAAACTAGCCACCAACAACCATATGCTAAGGCCAACCCAAATGTCGGAGGCGCACAAAATCCCTCAGAGGGATTGAAACTTGATGTCTACGATGGAGGGGCACACGAATGCTGCGGTGTCGGAGGCGCACAAAATCCCTCAGAGGGATTGAAACACGTCCCTACGACGTACCCGATTGGGGTAGAATCCCCTGGTCGGAGGCGCACAAAATCCCTCAGAGGGATTGAAACTGGTCGTCGCCCGGGCAAGTGATACCCCGGGTGTCATGTCGGAGGCGCACAAAATCCCTCAGAGGGATTGAAACTCGCGGTGCCGGTCGGGGGGACCGGCGTTGCGGTAGGTCGGAGGCGCACAAAATCCCTCAGAGGGATTGAAACGAGGTTGCCCGTGGGATGGGGAACCTCATGCTCGGGGGTCGGAGGCGCACAAAATCCCTCAGAGGGATTGAAACCTGAAGCGCAGGCAATAATAGTTCCTCACGGAACTTGGTCGGAGGCGCACAAAATCCCTCAGAGGGATTGAAACTTCCTACGAATTCTTGGCGGTGACCATCAATATACAAGTCGGAGGCGCACAAAATCCCTCAGAGGGATTGAAACTTGATACCCTTCGCCCCAAACACTCTCCCGAGAATATGTCGGAGGCGCACAAAATCCCTCAGAGGGATTGAAACCAGAAATCCTTCGGTTTCAGAATCCCCTGATGGATCGCGTCGGAGGCGCACAAAATCCCTCAGAGGGATTGAAACATGCCGTTTCCTGGCAACGATCCGACCAAAGTGTCGGGTCGGAGGCGCACAAAATCCCTCAGAGGGATTGAAACTCGAGAGGGATCATCCTTAGGAGAATTCTCTCCTCAGGTCGGAGGCGCACAAAATCCCTCAGAGGGATTGAAACATGAAGCTGTGGATCCGCCCCCGAGAAACAATCCACAGGTCGGAGGCGCACAAAATCCCTCAGAGGGATTGAAACAAGCAGTACGCCTCCGGCTAGGGTAGTGATGTACCCGTCGGAGGCGCACAAAATCCCTCAGAGGGATTGAAACTCGAAAACAGGGTGGAAGCAGCTCAACGAGTCGACGTCGGAGGCGCACAAAATCCCTCAGAGGGATTGAAACGAGAATCCACAGCATCAGCTGCGCTCCGGAGCTGCTGGTCGGAGGCGCACAAAATCCCTCAGAGGGATTGAAACCCGCATGTCCTGTGAGGGTGAAGTGCCTAATTCAGTAGTCGGAGGCGCACAAAATCCCTCAGAGGGATTGAAACGCACCACCGCACGCAGTGGCAAGCAGCGCAAGGGCAAGTCGGAGGCGCACAAAATCCCTCAGAGGGATTGAAACGAGCCAGATTGCCGATCCTCCGATCCCCTCCATCTCTGGTCGGAGGCGCACAAAATCCCTCAGAGGGATTGAAACGCATCCCTCACGTTGTAAACGATCGGCATGCCAGCTTGTCGGAGGCGCACAAAATCCCTCAGAGGGATTGAAACCAACATTCCGACTAGGGCTCCACCTGCAGCGGGAACGAGTCGGAGGCGCACAAAATCCCTCAGAGGGATTGAAACTTGCTATCAACGTTCCCAGGCTTGTACATGGAGTACATGTCGGAGGCGCACAAAATCCCTCAGAGGGATTGAAACACGAGTGACTTCAATCGCCCCGTTGGCGTAGAACTTGGTCGGAGGCGCACAAAATCCCTCAGAGGGATTGAAACAAGACCTCGACGTCTCCCTTCACGGAACAGTTGGGGGGTCGGAGGCGCACAAAATCCCTCAGAGGGATTGAAACTTGTCATAGAGTTGCACCCAAGCGGTGCCATTCCAGGTCGGAGGCGCACAAAATCCCTCAGAGGGATTGAAACAAGCCACCGCCACGTCGCCGGTGACGACGCAGCCACTCGTCGGAGGCGCACAAAATCCCTCAGAGGGATTGAAACATGGTTGGCTGCACGACGACTTGGGTCTCATGAACGACAGGTCGGAGGCGCACAAAATCCCTCAGAGGGATTGAAACGTAACTACGCCGACACCAACAGCAACTGCTGTGGCGAGTCGGAGGCGCACAAAATCCCTCAGAGGGATTGAAACAAATAGGGAACATACAAAATGCACTCTTTAGTAACCCGTCGGAGGCGCACAAAATCCCTCAGAGGGATTGAAACACATCAGGCCACCCAGGCTTCAGGAACTTTGCCACCAGTCGGAGGCGCACAAAATCCCTCAGAGGGATTGAAACTTGACAGGCACGCTGGTGGGCACGATGAACACGTGCGTCGGAGGCGCACAAAATCCCTCAGAGGGATTGAAACCTCCAGAGCCTGCCGCTCGGCTTCCTGCTTCTCCTTCGTCGGAGGCGCACAAAATCCCTCAGAGGGATTGAAACACGGCGATACACCCTGGCGATGCCAGAGTACAGCTGCGTCGGAGGCGCACAAAATCCCTCAGAGGGATTGAAACATTTTGATCCATCCAGGTTACCGCATCAGCCCACGCCTGTCGGAGGCGCACAAAATCCCTCAGAGGGATTGAAACGCGCACGGGCAACGTTAAAGCTAGGCGCCACGACGGTCGTCGGAGGCGCACAAAATCCCTCAGAGGGATTGAAACTTACCCATGGCGTCTTGCACACCACTGGTGACACTGGTCGGAGGCGCACAAAATCCCTCAGAGGGATTGAAACAAGATACAAGACGGCTCCGACAACTACGATCACCCCGTCGGAGGCGCACAAAATCCCTCAGAGGGATTGAAACCCGCTCCCCAGCTTCCCTCCAGGCCCGCACATACCGAGTCGGAGGCGCACAAAATCCCTCAGAGGGATTGAAACAAGACAAGTCCTCCTCTGGCAGCGAGCCAGTTAATGGTCGGAGGCGCACAAAATCCCTCAGAGGGATTGAAACATGGGAAAAGGACGACCATCCTCTTTCCTGAAACCAAGTCGGAGGCGCACAAAATCCCTCAGAGGGATTGAAACATAGCCATCCGTACAGTAAGCTCACCTGTACGGTCTCGTCGGAGGCGCACAAAATCCCTCAGAGGGATTGAAACCAGTCCCCGTTGCCGTCACCGTCGCAGTCGGCGGGACAAGTCGGAGGCGCACAAAATCCCTCAGAGGGATTGAAACCCGAAGCTGAGGTCGGGTCGCCCGTGGTTGTTATAAGTCGGAGGCGCACAAAATCCCTCAGAGGGATTGAAACTCGTACTCCGCCAAGCTCGGCCGCCGACCGCCTTGCGTCGGAGGCGCACAAAATCCCTCAGAGGGATTGAAACTAGCACGTCGCCCAAGGTAGCGGGCACGTTCGCCGCCGTGTCGGAGGCGCACAAAATCCCTCAGAGGGATTGAAACGTATCCCAGACCGTCAATTGCTTGACGGGTCTGGTCGTCGGAGGCGCACAAAATCCCTCAGAGGGATTGAAACTGTTTCGGGTTGAGCTAGCGCGAACTTCGCGCCATTCGTCGGAGGCGCACAAAATCCCTCAGAGGGATTGAAACCCGTATGGACTTCTCGACCCACTTCGGTGGACTCGTGTCGGAGGCGCACAAAAGCCCTCAGAGGGATTGAAACCATCTTCCGGACACCCGGAGGAGGGTCAACTGCCGTGTCGGAGGCGCACAAAATCCCTCAGAGGGATTGAAACACAGCCTGGGCCGATACACTGATAGGTCGTCCACCCGTGTCGGAGGCGCACAAAATCCCTCAGAGGGATTGAAACTTTTATGAGCCAAAGAGCGCGTCACGATCTCTTCCACGTCGGAGGCGCACAAAATCCCTCAGAGAGATTGAAACTCGTGATCCCATCCATCACCAATTTCCTTTCTTTTCGTCGGAGGCGCACAAAATCCCTCAGAGGGATTGAAACCTATTGAGAGAGAATTTTCCCTTGCGGGCGCGTCCAGGTCGGAGGCGCACAAAATCCCTCAGAGGGATTGAAACGCGCCGCTGGCTGCGCCTGTGCTGGTGCTGCCGGCTGGTCGGAGGCGCACAAAATCCCTCAGAGGGATTGAAACACGTCGTCCATTTAAGGACTATTAGCGAGTTTAGACTGTCGGAGGCGCACAAAATCCCTCAGAGGGATTGAAACATCGGGTATTGGCTGCCATTTGGCCGTCGCGCCACAGGTCGGAGGCGCACAAAATCCCTCAGAGGGATTGAAACTTTTTACACTCTCTAGGAGTGTCTCCATGATGCATAAGTCGGAGGCGCACAAAATCCCTCAGAGGGATTGAAACCAGTTCTCGGGATTGGAGAGTATATGACTACACCATGTCGGAGGCGCACAAAATCCCTCAGAGGGATTGAAACATGGACAGGCCCATCCCCCGCTCAACTGCCTCCGGGTCGGAGGCGCACAAAATCCCTCAGAGGGATTGAAACCGGTATTGCAGTCTCGGTTATCCGTACTCCTTTGGGGTCGGAGGCGCACAAAATCCCTCAGAGGGATTGAAACTTTCAATGTCTTTGGGAGACAGAGAAAAATACCCAGGTCGGAGGCGCACAAAATCCCTCAGAGGGATTGAAACAGACTCTCAACTTTTTCCACGTCTTGTGGATCAAGTGTCGGAGGCGCACAAAATCCCTCAGAGGGATTGAAACGAAGATCAAGGTTATGACCAATGTGGCTACGCCGAGGGTCGGAGGCGCACAAAATCCCTCAGAGGGATTGAAACAAGACCCAGAGGCAAGCCAGCGTTCCAAGGAGGAACACGGGTCGGAGGCGCACAAAATCCCTCAGAGGGATTGAAACGAGTTCCCACTCCAGGTCATCGACCTCGTCGCCGCCCTCGTCGGAGGCGCACAAAATCCCTCAGAGGGATTGAAACATGATCCGGTTGGTCAAGCCGGCGGATGAATAGTTGGTCGGAGGCGCACAAAATCCCTCAGAGGGATTGAAACCAGGCATACGACCTGAGGAGACACACTGTTACACGCCTTGTCGGAGGCGCACAAAATCCCTCAGAGGGATTGAAACGAAGATCAAGGTTATGACCAATGTGGCTACGCCGAGGGTCGGAGGCGCACAAAATCCCTCAGAGGGATTGAAACGTGAGGCACACGACCTCACCTGCCTTGAATTCCACAGGTCGGAGGCGCACAAAATCCCTCAGAGGGATTGAAACACATCCCCATAACCGCAGGCGGATGCCTGTGCGGGGTGTCGGAGGCGCACAAAATCCCTCAGAGGGATTGAAACCCATAGGCGTTCCCGTATACGGGTAGCCTGGCAGGAAGTCGGAGGCGCACAAAATCCCTCAGAGGGATTGAAACACTTCTTTGCTCTCGATCCGTGCTTGCTGGTACTCTCGGTCGGAGGCGCACAAAATCCCTCAGAGGGATTGAAACTACTTTCCCCACTGCGCGATAATTATCATCATGCACAGGTCGGAGGCGCACAAAATCCCTCAGAGGGATTGAAACCCGATACACCTTCGCAGTCTTCGACTGCTGTCCCGGGTCGGAGGCGCACAAAATCCCTCAGAGGGATTGAAACATAATGCAAGGTGAGGACCCTGTTAGACAGAGTCACGTCGGAGGCGCACAAAATCCCTCAGAGGGATTGAAACGAATAACTGCCCGACCGGATGCGCGTCAGGGACTCAGGTCGGAGGCGCACAAAATCCCTCAGAGGGATTGAAACCTGCCCTGACAAACAACCCCATTATAGGGCTGCCCGTGTCGGAGGCGCACAAAATCCCTCAGAGGGATTGAAACTGATACTGGAAGTCCTGATTGGCCGCGTTTAGGACTTCCGGGTCGGAGGCGCACAAAATCCCTCAGAGGGATTGAAACCTGACACGTCAGCGAGGTCGACATGATGCTTGACTTCGTCGGAGGCGCACAAAATCCCTCAGAGGGATTGAAACGCAGTCGCCGTTGCCATCGCGCCCGCGAAAAAAACTGGTCGGAGGCGCACAAAATCCCTCAGAGGGATTGAAACATGAGGCCGCATAAGCCCCCATCCTCGACATTCGAGTCGGAGGCGCACAAAATCCCTCAGAGGGATTGAAACTCGTCATCCTCCGAGCGGCTGGCCATCCAGAAGGCTTGTCGGAGGCGCACAAAATCCCTCAGAGGGATTGAAACTGATTATTGCTCTCTCCCCCGGACGTGGGGGAGAGAGGTCGGAGGCGCACAAAATCCCTCAGAGGGATTGAAACCAAGTGCCAGGAATTACTGGCGTCAGGGGTGAACACGTCGGAGGCGCACAAAATCCCTCAGAGGAGGGGTGGACCTAACATAAGACGATGCTGGGAAGCGGCACAAAACATAAGCGGGGCTGAGGGGAGCGCAGAGGGTAGGTAGACGGGGCTACCGGGCGCCGATGCAGCGTCGGACAGGCGGTCTGGGAGGCGTAACTGCACGGGGATCGGCGTCACCGGGCGGCCGAGACACACAACAGCCTGCTTCGCGCGGGCAAGGGCCGCTGAAGGGTGCTGGTTTCGGATGCGATTGAGAGGTATCAGCCTGACCGAGGGCGAGCGCCCGGTGTGTCCCACATCCCCACGACCGCCCGTTGACGAAGCGAAGCGGCGTCTGCGCCCTGGGTCAGGCCGGTCTAGTTGACGCGAGGCGCGGCCGCCTGAGCCTGCGCGAGAGAGCGAGCGCGGACGCGACCCAGCGCCCGCAGGTTGATCACGACGTAGATGAGCGTGTTCTGATTGGTGATCGAGCGCTGGTTGCGCAAGAAGGGACGCTCGATACCGAGTTCCTTGGCCTGGGAGTTGATACGCTCGTCGGCGGTGCGCTGTTTGTAGACGGCCTTGAAGGCGTCGGCGTCGCGGTCGAGGGTGTAGCGGAGGCGAGCGCCGAGGGACGTGCCGAGGGTAGTGACGCAGCCGCCGCTGGCCCAGTGGGTGTCGGCGATGGGACAGACCTCACCGGTGGGTGAGAGGAAGAGCAGCGGGCAGACGTAGCGACCCTTCTGGTGGGGAACGAGGCTGGTGCGCTCGACGAAGGTGGACTTCAAGGGCATGGCGAGACCGGCAGCGCAGAGCGGCAGTCCGTGGTCGTCGAAAGTGCGGCGGGCGTGCTTGCCCCGCTCGACGAAGGGGACGGCGGCGAAGCCCCCGGCGTCGTGGAAGGCATCGTAGACGTAGAAGGCGTCAAAGGCAGCGTCGAAGGCGCCGAAGGGGGGATGGAAGCCCAGCCGACGCTGGGTGTCGGCCATGAGGGGGTGGAAGTAGCTGGCATCCGACTTGTCGAAGGTCTGGGTGCGCTCGGCGAGGACGACCTCGGCGACCGGGGTGGTGTCGGGAGCGACGACGCGGGTGGCGACGACACCGGAGGCGTAGCCCCAGTAGACCTCAGCATCGCCCGCCGATTGGGAGGCCGGCTGGGGGTTGGTGGTCGGCGTCGGTGGGGTATCGGCCTCAGGCGAGCGGTTGGTGCGGGACTTGACGCCGAGCTTGCAGTCGGGGTCGCCTTTGAGGCGGCGGGTCTTGTCGTAGCGGTCCTTGACGTAGGCTTTGGGGTTGTTCTCCCGCACCCAGGCGAGGAGGTGCTTCGTGTCACCGGCGACGACGTGGCCGAAAGTGGCGCGAATGTCAGGAGGCAGAGCATCGGCGATGAGGCGGACGGTCGCGTCCAGGAGGAACTGAAGGCTGTCGTTGGGCAACTCGCGCAGGACGCGGCCGAGGTGCTTGCGGGAGGGTAGGCGCTTGGCGGGGTCGAAGCCAAGCAGCCAGGCCAAGGCGGGATGCTCGACGAGATAGGCGCGCAGGTCAGACATGTAGCGATGCTGCTGGTCGAGCTTGACGAGAAGGGCGGCGACATAGGCGGCGCGGGGGTGGTCGGGGGTCGGGCCAGACCAGGGGCGGTGAGGGTCGCGCTCGGGGAAGTGCGCCCAGTCGAGGTCGTGGAGGAGGCGGTGGTACTTCAGCGCGACGGGGCAGGCGCGGATGGCGATGGGCAGGTCGGCCTCGGCGAGGGTCAACGGGAGCGACGCCGAGGGGATGCGGGTGCGGGTCGGCTGGAGGTGGCGGACCGCCTGGGAGAGCCACTTGCCGACAGGCCACAGAAGGGCTAACATTGGGACGGTCTCCTTTCTGGCGGTCGCGGGGATGTTTCGCAACACCCATTCTACCGCCCAAGGAGACCATCTGCTGGACGCGGGCGATTGGCCCCCATCTTATGCTTCGTGCCAACCCCGCCGACTTAGGCTCGGCATGTCGGCCCTTGTGGGCCGCCTCGTGGCACCCATCTTATGTTTTGTCCACCCCTCCTCAGAGGGATTGAAACAGGCGCTCCACCACTTCCTCCGCCGACTGCTTGTCAGGTCGGAGGCGCACAAAATCCCTCAGAGGGATTGAAACTCGGTTTTGCCAACCGGGATCGGCGTACCAATAGAATAAGTCGGAGGCGCACAAAATCCCTCAGAGGGATTGAAACGCGCGGTTGCCTCCAGCGATGAGCGCTGCATCCATAGCGTCGGAGGCGCACAAAATCCCTCAGAGGGATTGAAACACGATCTTACCGTTGTAACCGCCGTCGTTCACGGCGACTAGTCGGAGGCGCACAAAATCCCTCAGAGGGATTGAAACCGATCCAACCACAATCCACTGACTGTTGTTGTCGGCCAGTCGGAGGCGCACAAAATCCCTCAGAGGGATTGAAACATTGGGCTGATAACGGTCTGCGCATCCGAATGCGCCGGTCGGAGGCGCACAAAATCCCTCAGAGGGATTGAGACTCTGTGTCCAGTCAACCGCCACCCGGTAGAAGTCCGCGTGTCGGAGGCGCACAAAATCCCTCAGAGGGATTGAAACTCGTCGACGTTGGTTGGGGACCCTGACACTCGTTTTCGTCGGAGGCGCACAAAATCCCTCAGAGGGATTGAAACACGGCAATCGCTGCGGGACATCGAACTTGTCATTATCGTCGGAGGCGCACAAAATCCCTCAGAGGGATTGAAACGCGGCATCCGCGCGGCACAGTCACCTCCACCTGAGGGTCGGAGGCGCACAAAATCCCTCAGAGGGATTGAAACTAGTTGGCGGTGTTAGCCACCGCAGTCCCAGGCCCACGTCGGAGGCGCACAAAATCCCTCAGAGGGATTGAAACATTTAAGATCCACAGCTGCCAGCTTGAGTCGGCGCTCGAGTCGGAGGCGCACAAAATCCCTCAGAGGGATTGAAACTGGGCGTGCTGATGGCGGTTGCGGTGGCCGTGGGCGTGTCGGAGGCGCACAAAATCCCTCAGAGGGATTGAAACTGGTGTATCCCATCGCGGTGATTTTAGCGCTGGTCTAGTCGGAGGCGCACAAAATCCCTCAGAGGGATTGAAACACAATTCCGCGGTAGGCACACCACCCTTCAGGTACAGGTCGGAGGCGCACAAAATCCCTCAGAGGGATTGAAACCAAACAAGGCGATTCCTCCAACAATTGCTCCTAGAAGTCGGAGGCGCACAAAATCCCTCAGAGGGATTGAAACACGGCTGGAGCCGTCCTTCGGCAACGCGGCTTGCTGCCGGTCGGAGGCGCACAAAATCCCTCAGAGGGATTGAAACTGGATTTGCGCGTCGTTTATGTCGCGTTCTGTTTCGCGTCGGAGGCGCACAAAATCCCTCAGAGGGATTGAAACCCCGCGTACAGTGTGCGGTGCAGCGCATGCGCCGCCTGTCGGAGGCGCACAAAATCCCTCAGAGGGATTGAAACTTGTCATAGACCGAATCTGGCTTTGGTCCCCTCTTCAGGTCGGAGGCGCACAAAATCCCTCAGAGGGATTGAAACCTGACTGGGCAAACCGGAGTCACCCGATAGGCCCGAGGTCGGAGGCGCACAAAATCCCTCAGAGGGATTGAAACAAGAAAAGAGAGCGGGGAGAGGAAGCTGCGGACAAGTGTCGGAGGCGCACAAAATCCCTCAGAGGGATTGAAACCTGCTTGAGGAAAGCGGGTAGGTCCTCCAGGGCAGTCGTCGGAGGCGCACAAAATCCCTCAGAGGGATTGAAACGGTTAATATCCCCTATGAGTACGTAGACGGAGCAGGGGTCGGAGGCGCACAAAATCCCTCAGAGGGATTGAAACATGTACTGGCCTGTGGCGTAATCGCCAACCGACCCGTGTCGGAGGCGCACAAAATCCCTCAGAGGGATTGAAACCTGGGGTCCATCGGGCCCCAGGCCAGTTCCTCCTGAGTCGGAGGCGCACAAAATCCCTCAGAGGGATTGAAACCCGCCACTGGCATCCCGGAGGCGGATCGCGCCTCCAGTCGGAGGCGCACAAAATCCCTCAGAGGGATTGAAACACGATGTTGGGGTCATTAAGCGCGAACGTCACGACTGGTCGGAGGCGCACAAAATCCCTCAGAGGGATTGAAACTCATAGCGGCTCCTCCCGGAGTCCAAAAGAGGGACTTGTCGGAGGCGCACAAAATCCCTCAGAGGGATTGAAACCGGTGTGGGTGATACCGTCGTCGCCTGTGTATGACAAGTGTCAATGGCACTTTAAAATTGGCTCATCCGCACTTCTGATGAATCGAAAAGCATCAGGTTGCGAGAACTCGAAGGCGGAGCAAGTCGTGATGCGCCCGCCCGTACATGCTGCGCTTGATGGTCTTGAGGCGGTTGATGTGACCCTCGACCGGTCCATTGCTGTAGACCAGTTGGAGCGCAGCTCGAACTGCCTGATAATCGCGTCCAATCCCGGCCACAAACGATCGCAGCTCACGAACGCCACTCGCCTCAGCTCGAACCAACCAGTTCGGGAGATCGTGGGCACGGCGTTGTCGAAGAATGTCTTTGAACTCTTGAGCCAACTTGTACGCGATGCCAATCTCGGGCTCGGCTCGGCATAGCCGTTGGACGAAGACCTCGTCGTCGGGTTCCAAATCCTGCAGGGTACGCATCAACATCCAAGCGGCCCGCCGTGCCGACACATGGCGTCGGATGGCTGGTTCAGGCTGAGGATCAGCGCGACGATGTTTGTTCTCCGAACGACGGGGCCGTGGTGGACAAAGATGGCGATGCCGCGCGACCCAAGCTGCGACCAGGCTGCGGGAGGCCGTGTAGTGATGGTGATCGCGGAGTTCCCGCCAGAGCTGTAGACCGTTGTGGCGGCCCGCGCTCAGTTGTTGCTCCAGGTAGGGGACGAAAGGATCGAGTTTGCTCCCCTTTCGAGGGCGTGTCGCACGCTCAGGGAAGCTGTCAGCTCGCACCCAGCGCCGCACAGTGGCCCGATCGATGCCCAGTTGGCGGCCGATCGTCCGCTGACTTATGCCCTGGGCATGCAACTGCTTCACCGCTTCAAACCGTGCGAGACGTGCTGCGCGACGCGCCTCGCTCTGGGGAGTTGAGCGTCGTGTCGGTACATTATCGCCTTCTGCGTCTGATTGACCTTGATGGACTACTGCCACATCGGTCTGTTGCCCTGGCTCTGTTTCTGTCAAGCGAAATCGGGCTCACCCGCAGTTTTGCTGAATCGAAGGCCGACCGGGAGTGGCGACGTGATGACCAGGGTTGTATGCTACGAGCAGGAGGATCATCCTCATGCTCGATCAACTGCTCGCATCCCATCTGTCGGGCCTGCAATTCGATGACATCCAGGAGTCGGACGACACCATAGTCCTGTCTCTCACAGCCACGCACCCGCTTGCCACGTGCCCCGTCTGCCATCACTCTTCCTGCCGTGTTCAGAGCCGCTATCAGCGGGTCCTAGCGGACATGGCCTGTTTGGGCACGACCGTTCGCCTCTGTCTCCACGTCCGCCGCTTCTTCTGCTGCAATCCCGCCTGTCACCGCAAGATTTTCTGCGAACGCCTGCCCGATTTGGTGAGACCGAGTGCCCGTTGCACCGAACGCTTGGTTGAGTTGCAACGGCATGTGGCGCTCCAGATCGGCGGCGAAGTGGGCCAGCGCCTGCTTCGGCGCTTCGCGATCCATGTCAGCGCCGACACCCTGCTACGTCGGAGCCGTCAGCAAGCGATCACCATTACCACGCCGCGGGTGCTCGGTGTCGACGACTACGCTGTGCGCAAAGGTCAGAGGTATGGCACCATCCTGGTCGACCTCGAGCGCCGCTGTCCCGTCGATTTGTTGCCAGATCGATCGGCTTCAACACTTGCAGAGTGGCTCCAGAGCCATGCTGGCGTCGAGGTCATCGCGCGGGATCGAGCCACGGACTACGCCGAGGGGGCGCGGCGAGGTGCGCCCCAGGCCGTTCAGGTCGCGGATCGCTTTCACTTGCTGCAGAACGTCAAGGATATGCTTCAGCGTCTGTTGGAACGTCATCAGAAAGCGCTTCGTCAAGTGACGGCCGAGCGCCATGACGAGGCTGCCGACGCGGAGAAGGTCACTGAGCTTGTCACGTCCGGCGAGCCAAGCGCAGGAGATGAAGCCTCCCCGAACGAAACCCTGGCCTCTCCGCCTGCTAGCACTGATACTTCTTGCGGGTCACGAACTGCTGTGCAAGCCCACTTGCGTCGAGCCGAGCGCGTGGCTCGATATGAGACGGTGAAGACGCTGCATGCTCAGGGCGTCAGCCGACGCGAGATCGCACGACGGCTGGGCATGGGCCGCAATACGGTACGGTGCTGGGTCGAAGCCGATCAGTTCCCAGAACGCGGGACACGCCGACGAAGTTGTAGCAAGCTCGACCCGTTTGTGGCCTACCTCGAACAGCAGCTGGCCGCCGGCCACGACAATGGTATGGAGTTATGGCGGGAGATCCGCGACAACCAACACTACGCGGGCTCGCGTGCCCTGGTGTCGCACTGGGTAGCCCACCACCGCTATCTGTGTCCGCCTGTCCCGTCACGCCCGAAACGCCGAGGGCGACCACCGGCAAAAGCACTGGCGTCTGCTCCCGCAAAACGCACCGTGTCTGCCAGCCAAGCCACGTGGCTGTTGATGCGTCAACCGGCCGATCTGGACTCGGACGAGCACGCGGTGGTGGATCGCTTGTGTCAGACTGTGAAGGACATTCAAGTGAGCTACGGTCTGGCTCAGGAGTTCAACAAGATCGTGCGAGGGCGGCAAGCAGATGCTTTTCCCGACTGGCTCAAACGCGCCGAGGCGAGTGGCATCTCCGAGGTGAAGAGCTTTGTGGCCGGGTTGCGACGCGACTATGAGGCGGTGCTTGGGGCATTGCGTCTACCTTTCAGCACAGGACAGGTCGAGGGCCAGATCAATCGGCTCAAGACCATCAAGCGCAGCGCGTATGGACGAGCCAAGCATGACTTACTTCGTCAGCGTGTTCTCGCTGCCTAGAAGTCTTCGATTCAGCAAAAGTGCGGATGAGCCACTATTAGGATATCAAAAACATGGCTCATCGGCCGGTACGCTGGCAGCTTCACGCAAGGCCTTCTGATGACGTTCCAAAAGCCGCTGGAGCAGAGCAACGACGTTCTGAAGCAGGTGGAAGCGGTCAGCAACCTGGACGGCATGGGGCGCGCCACGACTTGCCCCATCCGCATAGTCGGTCGCCCGATCTCGGCTGATGAACTCTATCCCAGGATGCTCTTTGAGCCAGTGCTCCAAGGCAGCCGAAGAGCGATCCGGCAACAGATCGACCGGGCGATGCTTCTCTAGATCGACCAGGATGGTGGCGTAGGTGTGGCCTTTGCGAATCGCGTAATCGTCGACGCCCAAGACACGGGGTGTGGTCACGGTGAGTACCATTCGGCGGATCCGACGAAGGAGAGTAGCACCACTCGTGGACAAGGCGAGGGCAGCGAGCACGCGAGCTCCGCATTCACCCCCTGCCTCCAACGCCACGCGCTCCTGCACGCGAACAAGGCGGTCAGTGCAACGCGCTTTGGGGCGGACCTGACCCACGAGACGTTCACAGAAGATCCGACGGGAGCAGGCGGGATTGGCGCAGAAGAAACGTCGGACATGTAACACCAGTTGAACAGGGTAGCTGCCGAACGGCAGATCCGCCACGCACCGCTGGTAGCGGCTATGAATATGGTGGGACGACTGATCACAGCAGGGGCAGTTGGCGCTGGGGCTCGTCGTGGTCAAGGACAAGCAGATTCTGACATCGGTCGCCTGGATCCCATCAAGGCGTAAGTCGGGCAGATGGGACACCAACAGTTCGTCGAGCATCGACAGTATCCTCCCAATGGGAGAATACCGCTGGCGTTGTTCACACGCCAACCGTAGCTGAAAGCTGATTCATCAGAAGTGCGGATGAGCCTCTTTTCGACCGGCAAATGGCTCCGATTCCGCTTGACAAAAACATTCCCCATCGGTGCCTTAGACTCGGCGCGCTGTCTCCGCTATCCCATGCTCATCCTCCCGATCAGTATCTGTCTTGCCCCGATCCACAAATTGGAGATAATACAAGGCTAGTTCCGAGATGTCGTGTACTTGACGCCCTCATATCTGCATCGGCATGGAAATGTCTACCAAGGCTACATTCTGGCGAGACCTCCTCGTGGACTAGAGCAGGAGACATATCATCCGTGGACGACAAGCAATCTTTTGCGGCGTGGTTGAGGCAGAAGCGGAAGGAGCAAGGTCTGACACAGGAGGTCCTGGCAGGGCTGGCTGGTTGCTCAGGCGTCTACCTGCGAAAGATCGAGGCGGGCGAGCGCCAACCCACGCGGCAAATCGTCGAGGGCCTGCTCGATGCGCTACAGCTGCCCAAGGCGGAGTGGCCGACTTATATCGGAATGGCCTTCGCGACGCCTTCCCGCCTCACGGATAAGCCTCTCACGAACCTACCGGCCTCGCTCACCCCGCTCATTGGCCGTGACACGGAGTTGGCGGCCATCAAGGATCTCGTGCGGCAGGACACAGTGCGGCTGGTGATATTGACGGGGCCGGGCGGGACGGGCAAGACGCACCTGAGTCTCCAGGTCGCCGCCGACCTCCTCGATCAGTTCTCCGACGGCGCTTTCTTCGTGGACCTCGCGCTGCTCACCGACCCGGATTTGATTATCCCCACGATCGCCGAGGCCCTTGGTGTGAAAGAGCAGATCGGCCGTTCACCCCTGAACACTCTCAAGAACTACCTGCGTCAGAAACACTTGTTGCTTTTGGTGGACAACTTCGAGCAGGTGATGTCGGCCGCGCCTCTGCTGGCCGAGTTGCTGGCCGCAGCGCCGAGGGTGAAGGCGCTAGTGACAAGCCGAGAAGCTCTGCACGTGCGCGGTGAGCGAGAGTTCCCCGTGCCGCCGCTGCCGACGCCAAGAGTTGGAACGGGCGCGAGGCAAGCAGGAGTGGGCTATGCTGCAGAGGTCAGCGAGTTTCCAGCGGTCGAGCTTTTTGTCCGGCACGCCGCCAATGTCCTGCCCGACTTTCGGTTGACGAATGACAACGCTGCCGCCGTCGCTGAAATTTGCTACCGGCTGGACGGGCTGCCCCTCGCCATCGAGCTGGCTGCCGCGCGGATCAAGCTTTTTCCGCCGCACATTCTGCTCCAGCGCCTCGTCGGACGCTACGGCTCGACGTCCATTGGCCTCTTGACAGGTGGTTCCCGCGACCTGCCATCGCGCCAGCGCACGCTCCACACGACCATCGAGTGGAGCTACAACCTCCTCGATGTCCACGAGCAGCGGCTGTTCAGGCATCTGGCCGCTTTCCCCGGCGGGTGGACCGTCAGTGCGGCTGAGGCAGTGATTGGCGGCGAGGTTGTCGACGCCCTCACCTCGCTCATGGACAAGAACCTCGTACGAGCGCTTTCCTCGGGCGCGAGCAGCAACCATGGCCCGGAGACACAAGAGCCGCGCTTCGCCATGCTGGATACCATCCGTGCGTATGCGCGGGAACGGCTAGCAGAAAGCGGAGAAGAGGCGGAGGTGCGTCGGCGGCATGCGGCGTACTACCTTGATCTCGCCAAAGCAGCCGAGCCTTACCTGGCTTCCTCCGGGCGGGATGCGTGGCTGGAAGCGCTGGAAGCTGAATATGGCAATTTGCAGGGGGCGCTGCGGATCACTCAGCGGGAGTATGCCAATCCGCCGGAGCCGAGGGATGCAACTTTGGCCCTCGACCTCGCCGGCCGGCTGTTCTGGTTCTGGCGTTTCCGACACCTCACCGAAGGCCGTCGCTGGCTGGACGTAGTGTTGGCCAGCGACTGTGCTGAATGTGGCGTCGTTGGCGCGAAGGCCTTGTATGCCCTGGCGAGCCTGGCCTGGATCCAGGGCGACTACCCGGCTGCTCGCCTCGCCGCCGAGGAGAGCCTGGCGCTGGCTCAGGAGGCGAAGGCCGAGACGCAGATTGCCTACTCGACCATGGTATTAGGCCAGGTAGCGCTCTCTGAAGGTAACGGCGAGCCTGGCCGGGCCCTGGTAGAGGAGAGCGTCGACCTGTTTCGTCGTAGTGGCGACCGGTGGGGGCTAGCGATGGCGCTCCAGGTCCTCGGTGTGACCGCGAACGCTGTGGGCGATACAGTGGCGGCGAGCACGGCCCTTGAAGAGAGCCTGTCCCTGTTCCAGGCGATGCGCGACGAGTGGGGCATGAGCCTGGTCCTCAATGGCCTCGGGCGCGTCGCGGATGCGCAGGGCGACTACGACGCTGCACGTGAATGGTACGAAGAGGGGTTGGTCCTGCGGCGGAAGGCAGGGGACGAGTGGCTCGTCGCCACATCCCTGAGCCTTCTAGGGAACCTCGCGCTGCGCCAGCAAGACAACGAGCGTGCCTCCGAGTGTTTCTTGGAGGCCGTGAGGCTGTACAGGGACTTGGGCGACGTGCCGGGAACTACGGCCTGTGAAAACACTTTGGCACGCCTGGGCGTGACGGTGGATGAATAACAGCCGTCTCTGGATACATAACGCCACAACCGACGGTCGTACATTCTACACGAAACTTGCCTCGCCTGCACTTGCAGTTTGAGTACTCTAGGTCTACAATTGCGGCCACTTTCGCGTCGCCCTCCCCACTTACATCCTGTCCCGAATATCGAGGCCGACTATGCCACTCCCTGGCGGCACTGTCACCTTTCTGTTCACCGACATCGTCGGCTCGACCCAACTCCTCCACGAGCTGGGCGACGGCTACGACGCCGTCTTCACCGCTCATCAGCAAACCCTTCGTGCTGCCTTCGATGCCCACCACGGCCACGAGGTCGATACCCAGGGCGACGCCTTCTTCGTCGCCTTTCAGCGTGCCTCCGATGCCATCGCCTGCGCCGTCGCCGCTCAGCAGGCCCTCGCCGCCTACGCTTGGCCCGACGGCTATCCCATCGAAGTGCGCATGGGTCTCCACGTCGGCGAGCCGCGCATTGTCGAGGGGCATTACGTCGGACTGGACGTCCATCGGGCAGCGCGGGTCGCGGCGACAGGGCACGGCGGCCAGATCGTCTTGTCGGAGGCCGTGTATCGCCTGGTGGCCGATGCGCTCCCCGCTGGCACGACCCTCCGCGACCTGGGGCGGCATCGCCTCAAGGACTTGCCCCAGCCAGAGCATCTCTACGACGTCCTCGTCGACGGCTTGCGCCAGGATTTCCCGCCGCTGAAGACGCTGGAGGCAAGGCCCCACAACCTGCCCATCGCGCCCACGCCGCTCATCGGGCGCGAGAAGGAACTGGCAGCCATCGAGGCCCTGGTGCGGCGGGAGAATGTGCGGCTGGTGACGCTGATCGGCCCAGGCGGGACCGGCAAGACGCGGCTGAGCCTGCAGGTGGCAATGGAGGTGCTGGAGGACTTCCACGACGGCGTGTACTTTGTGGATCTGTCGCCCATCACCGACGCCGAGCTCGTCGTTTCGACAATCGCGCAGGCGTTAGGGGTGCGGGAGCAGGGCAGCCGCCCCCTGCTCGATCTGTTGAAGGATTACCTGCGGGACAGGCAGCTCCTGTTGCTTCTGGACAACTTCGAACAGGTGATGGGGGCGGCGAAGGTTGTGAGGGACTTGCTCGCCTCGGCGCGGAAGGTGAACGTGCTGGTGACGAGCCGCGAAGTGTTGGGCTTGCCCGGCGAGAAAGAGTTTGAGGTCCCGCCTCTCACCACGCCCGACCCGACGCACCTGCCTCCTTTCGAACAGATGCTGGAGTTCGAGGCCGTGCGCCTATTCGTCGAGCGCGCCCAGGATGTCCGCCCCGACTTCTCCCTCACACCCAAGAACGCCGCGACCGTCGCGGAGATCTGCTATCGGCTGGACGGGCTGCCCCTGGCGATCGAGCTGGCGGCGGCGCGGATGCGGGCGTTTTCGGCCGAGTACCTACAGAAGCAGTTGCAGCGGCGGCTGGAGGCGCTGACGGAGGGGCCTCAGGACGTCCCAAAACGGCAGCGGACGCTCCGTAGCGCGATCGCGTGGAGCTATGGGCTGCTGGAGGCGTCGGAGCAGGCGCTGTTTCGGCGGCTTGGGGTGTTCGTGGGCGGGTTCAGCCTGGAGGCAGCGGAAGCGGTGTGTGGCGGCGAGGGGAAACTAGAGGTGGACGAGGGGATACTGTCGTTGCTGGAGAAGAGCCTCATTCAGCGCGCGATGTCGGTAGGGGATGATTTGCGGTATCGGATGTTGGAGACCATACGCGAGTTTGCCGTGGAACAGATGGATGAGGGCGGCGAGACCGATCCTGTAGGGCAATGTCACGCCCACTATTACCTGGCGCTTGCGGAACTGGCGGAACAAGAGCTAGGGCTAAACAACCAACTAGAATGGTTTGGTCGACATGAAGTCGAACACGATAACTTTAGGGCAGCGCTTTCCCGATTCAAGTGTCTAGACGAATCCGAACCGTGCTTGCGGCTAGGCAGCGCGCTTATCTACTTCTGGACTTGGCACGGTTATCTCGCGGACGCTAGGGATTGGGTGGACAAGACCACTCAGTATCTAGACAAGGTGTCGCCGGTCGTTCGCGCTCGAGCAACCAGTGCTGCCGGAACACTTGCAAACCGTTTGGGGGAGTACGATCGGGCCGAGAGACTGCATAGGGAGGCGCTCGTAATCTACCGTCAGATCGGCGATCGGCGTCGTGAGGCTAACTCGCTCAGCAATCTAGCGTACCAGGCCTTAATGCAGACGGACTACGACAACGCTGTGCAACTTTTCGATGAAAGTATCGTGCTGTTTAGGCGACTCGGAGGAGATCCTAGACTCGCGGAAGCACTTAACTGCCTAGGGGAAATAGCGCGTGCCCAAGGCAACTACCGGCAGGCTTCTGCATACTACGAAGAAAGCCTCGCGGAGGCGCGGAGGGTAGGGGACGTGACGGCAGCGGTTAGCATTGCGCTGTCGAACTTGGGCTTTGTCGCTTACCATGACGGGGACAGAATGCGGGCTACCGCATTCTTGCGAGAGTCCCTGAAGATCAATAAAGCATTGGGGCTAATCGAGATGATAGCGGTAGCAATCACCGGCCTGGCCGGCGTCTATGCTGCTCAGACAGACGCTGAGCGGGCAGGACGATTGCTGGGTGCGGCAGATGCGATGCTCGAACGAACCGGACGGGTGTTGGAGCCGGTCGATCTTGCCGACTATCGTCACATTCTTTCTCTGACCCGAGATGCGTTGGGCGATGATCGCTTTGGCGCCCTTTTCGCCGAAGGCCATGCCATGACGCTGGATGAGGCGGTCGCATACGCGCTGTTCTCAAGCGCGGATGAAGCCGTGGCGTGAGATTGGCAAAGGTGTGTAGGTCTAGCGCGCAGCCCGAGGGTAGCTGATGAGTGAACTCCCGACCGGTACTGTCACCTTTCTGTTCACCGACGTCGTAGGCTCGACCCAGCTCCTCCACGAGCTAGGGTCGGGACATGACGCCGTGTTCGCCGCTCACCAGGGGCTCCTGCGCGCCACCTTCGATGCTCACCACGGCTACGAGGTCGACGCCCAGGGCGACGCCTTCTTCGTCGCCTTCGGGCGCGCCTCCGATGCCCTCGCCTGCGCCGTCGCCGCCCAGCGCGCCCTCGCCGCCTACTCCTGGCCCAACGACCATCGCATCGAGGTGCGCATGGGCCTTCACGTCGGCGAGCCGCGCATTGTCGAGGGCCACTACGTCGGGCTCGACGTGCATCGGGCGGCGCGGGTCGCGGCAACGGGCCACGGCGGGCAGATCGTCTTGTCCGAGGCGGTGCGCAGCCTGGTGGGCGATGTATTGCCGTCGGGTACGACGCTCCGCGACCTGGGGCTGCAGCGGCTGAAGGACCTGCCCCAGACGGAGCACCTCTACGACGTCCTCATTGACGGCTTGCGTCAGGACTTCCCGCCACTGAAGACGCTAGAGGCGCGGCCCCACAACCTGCCCATTCCGCCGACGCCGCTGACCGGGCGCGAGAAGGAGCTGACCGCCATCGAGGAGCTGGTGCGGCGGGAGACGGTGCGGCTGGTGACGCTGATTGGGCCGGGTGGGACAGGTAAGACACGGCTGAGCCTGCAGGTGGCGATGGACGTGCTGGAGGACTTCCACGACGGGGCGTATTTCGTGGATCTGTCGCCGATCACTGACCCCGAGCTGGTGGTTTCGACAATCGCGCAGACGTTGGGGGCGCGGGAGCAGGGCAGCCGTCCCTTGCTCGATCTGCTGAAGGACTACCTGCGCGAGAAGCATTTGCTCCTCCTCCTGGACAACTTCGAGCAGGTAATGGGGGCGGCGAGGGTGGTGGCAGAGCTGCTGGGGGCAGCGCGGAAGCTGAAGGTGCTGGTCACCAGCCGCGAGGTGCTGCATCTGCGAGGCGAGCATGACTACGCCGTGCCGCCGCTGACCGTCCCGACCGGCAAGCCGCTGCCGCCATTGGAGCATCTGACGCAGTACGAGGCGGTGCGGCTGTTCATCGAGCGGGCGCAGGCGGTGAAGGGCGACTTCGAGGTGACGAGCGTGAACGCCCCGGCGGTGGCGGAGATCTGCTATCGGCTCGGCGCCAGCCTGAAGGTGCTCACCGGGGGCGCCCGCGACCTGCCCGCCCGCCAGCAGACGCTCCGCGACGCGATTGCCTGGAGCTACAACCTCCTCAGCGAGAGCGAACAGGCGCTGTTTCGGCAGATGGCTGTGTTTGTCGGCGGCTTTACGCTCGATGCAGCGGAAGCCGTTTGCAGCCCGAACGGGGAGCTAGAGATGAATGTCACAGACGGGGTTGCCGGTCTTGTAGACAAGAGCCTTCTGCGTTCAGTCGAGGGCTACAATGGCGAGCCGCGCTTCGCGATGCTCGAGACCATCCGCGAGTACGCAGCGGAGCAGCTAGAAGCGTCCGGCGAAGGCGAGGCACTGCACGCTCGTCACGCCGCATACTTCCTTCACCTTGCCGAGGCGGCCGAACCCGAACTGTTGGGGCCGGCGCAAATCGAGTGGCGGAATCGATTCGCTACCGAGCAGGCGAACTTGCGGGCATCTCTCACGTGGTCGCTGAAGACCGGACATGCTGACATCGTGCTACGTACCGCAAGTGCCCTGGTCCCATACTGGGAATGGCAGGGTTTGCTATCTGAGGGGCAGCAGTGGCTTGAACAAGGACTGAAACATGACGGTGGTGGCGTTGCTGTCCAACTGCAAGCCAAGGCGCTAAATGCTCAGGGAGTGCTCGCTTTTCGCCAGGCCATGATCGAAGAAGCCATGCAACTTGCACAGCAAGCCCTCGCGGTTGCAGAAAGACTGAACGATGATGGGATCGCTGCATCGTCATTGCGCATCCTCGGAATTCTCGCCCTCTGGACAAGAGACTTCGAAGTGGCTGTCGCCATGCACGAAGAGAGCCTTGAACGGTATCGTCGTGTGGGGGATTTAGCGGGCGAATCGGCAGAATTGACGAATCTAGGCTTGGGATATAGTCTCCGAGGAGAGTACAACCGAGCCCAACCCTTGTTCGTTGAGTCGATGAATATGGTCAAGAGATATGGGGATAACGCCGGTATAGCTCGAACTCTCCTAATCTGGTCGAGTTGCGCGTATCTCGGCGGTGAGTACGGCGAAGCTGCGCAGTGGCTCCGTGAGGCGCTACGAATCTTTGAGGAGGTGAAAGATTTGTGGAGCTTCGCTTTTGGTCTGTACGTGGCCGCCGGCGTCATGGAAAGTCGTGCTCATCTTCTCGAAGCGGCTCGTTTGTTGGGGGCTAATGCGGCTCAAAATGTCACACTGCGTATGGAGTGGACTGGTTGGCTTCCCTATGATGTCATCCTGCAACGTGTCCGCGCTGGACTGGACGATGACGCCTTTGCCGAGGCCTTTGAGGAGGGGCGCGGCATGACGCTAGACGAGGCTCTGACATACGCGCGGGAGTGGCTGTCCAAGGCTGAGCTTAACCACCTAGAATGATACCTCGACTCTCCTTCAGCTATTGAAACGGCGCCGAAACCTCCCTCTTCCGCTTCGCCACTGTCCTCCAAGTGCTCTCAGCGAAGTCCCGAATCGTCTCGAGCATGCCGAATCGCGCCTCGCCCTCGCCACCTTGCCGCCTTCGAGTCAGGCCCTGGCCGACCATTTGACTCCCGCCCCGCATATTGTGCCAACGATGGACGCTCCACTGTATCGCTTCTGTATCGAACGCGTATCAAAGCTGCGCATAGAGGTGCTGTAGACTGGTATCCACAAGATGAGACCTTAAGACTGTGTACCGTGAGTGCTATGGAGGGTCAATGCTACCCCTGGACTTGTCTCAACAGTATGTGGATCTTCTACAGCGGGAGCGGCAGGCCGAGTTATGGGAGGCCGGCGGTTATGAGCGGCCGGTCCAAGGTGCGTGCCGCCGGCAACTGGACAGCGGCCATCGGGCTGAGAAAGGCCCGATCCCCACGGACGAGTTCGCGCCGCCGTCCATGCCCACAGGCTTTGCGCGACGTGTGCTGCTACTCGTATCAGCGGTGTTTCGTTTGATTTGATTCTGCGTTACCCGCTACCCGCCGGCTTCTTGCGAGGTGAGTAGGCGCTGAGGTAGTCCAAGCGGATTTCCAGCCATACGGTTCGCTAGCCGCCTCTCGACTCCACGAAAGGCGCGCCGAGGTCGCGATCGAGCGTTTCGACTCTCTGGAGGTCGCGGGGCGCGCCACATGCGGCGAATAGCTCTCGAGCACGCGCGAGGTCGATGCGTGCGAGGTCGTCCCGGCCGAGGGCGTGCCGAAAATGGGCGCGGTGGTAGAGAGCGCGTCCCCACTCGATGCGCGCGCCGCTCGGCTCCAGGATGGCGATGGCGGCGGCGAAAGCATCCTCAGCCTCGTCGAACAGCCCCTGCGCCGCGCGAATCTGGCCTCGGACGCGCAGTGAGACTGCCTCGAAGTGGTGCGACTCGGCTTCGCGCGCCAACGCCAGGTGGTCGTCGCCGATCCGCGCCGCCTCTGCGATGTGGCCCAAGCCCAGATGAGCTTCGGCATGGACTGAGCCGCAATACAATGCGACGGCGCGGTGGTCTGTTCCCGCAAGCAGCATCGCCGCTTCATCCAAAACTGTTGCGGCCGGCAACCAATCCTCGCGTTGGACGTGGAAGTAAGCGGCAGCATAGCGCGCCCAACAATTGACCAGAATATTGGACGAGGTGCTCGCGGTCGCCAACACCTCGCCCACGCAGATTTGTGCACTCTCATCGAGAGCCAGGTCGGTGTCAATCTGCGCCCGTAGCATGGTGAAGATGGCAGCGCCACGCACGTCGCCGGCGCGACGGGCGCGGCCCTCGGCGTCAAGGACAAGGGGCCGGGCGGTAGTTAGCTCACCGAGGGGATGGAGTACGCCCGCGCGCTCGAAATCACGCCATGCGATCTCATGTTGCGCCCCCATCGCCTCGGCCAGCGCTCGCCCTTGGGCAATGTAGTCCAGGGCTTTTGGCCAGTTACCCGTCCATATCGAATTCTCGGCGAGATAGAAGAGGCCAGATTGGATAGCGTGCGGATCGTTGTTGCGCTGCCCGAGAAGGAGATCCTGCTCAGCCCAGTGAGTGCTTTCCTCGTAGCGTGCCAAGTGCGAATAGGCGCCTGCCAGATACTGAAAAATAGTCCCCACTGTCGCCAAATCAGCAAGCGGCTCAGCTATCGCGAGCGCTCGTTCGAGCAGCTCGATTCCCCGTCGGTGCTGGCCATGGTAATGCTGGAACCGGCCGAGGTTGGCTAGTGCGCGTGCCAGCTCTCCGCGCTGGACCTCGGGATCGAGTTCGTCTACCGCTGCTAGCAGCCACGCCTCGCCATGCATGTCACCAAACTCAGTACAGACGGTGCCGATACGGGCTTTCAACCGCGCTCGTTCGCTGGGCGTCCGAGCCATCTCTAGCGCCACACTGTAGTTTTCTACAGCCCGACTCGCCGGACCGCAGATGGCGTAGACATCACCCAATCGCTCAGCAATCCCCGCCTCCTGCTCTCGGTCGCCGAGCGCGACAGCGCAGTCACGGGCCAGCCCCAGATACTTGATGGCTTCGTCGTGGGCGAACACCCGCTCGGCGGCCTCCGCCGCTTGCCGCGCGTACGCCAGGCCGCGCTGCCAGTCGGCGCTCTCCACGAAGTGGTACGCCAGCTCCGCCGCGTGGCTGTCCAGTTGGCCCGCGTATAGCTTTTCTAGCCCCCCGCCGATGCGCTGATGCAGCCGCCGCCGCCGAACCGGGTTTAGCTCCTCCACCAGCGTCTCGCGAATCTTGTCATGCGTGAACGTGAAGCTCTCGGCCCCTTCTGGTCTCACAAGCTGAGCGGCGCTCGCCTCGTCCAGGGCGTCGAGCAGTGCATCCTCGCCTGTGAGCGATACGGCGGCCAACTCGGCGAAGACGAACGTCTTGCCGAGGGCGGCCGCGGTGCGGAGCGTGTCCGTGTAGGGCTCACTCAGGCGATTCAGACGACGGCTGATCGCCTCCTTAATGCTCTGTGGGATGGTCAGTTCCTCAACGGCCTTGCGCCCCCAGCCCTCGCCCTCGCGGTAGATCTGACCCTGCTCAATCAGCGACTTCACCACTTCCTCAGTGAAGAACGGGTTCCCCTCCGTTTCCTGGTAAATCGCCTCGGCGAATTCGGTTGAGACGTGCTCCTGCTCGAACAGCGTGGCCAGCATCGCCGCCGTCTCCGTCGCGTCTAGCCGGGCTAGGGGCAGGCGCGTGGCAATGCGTTCCCGATGCCAGGCGACAAGAGCATCGGCGAGGGGGTGGCTGCGGTCTAGCTCGGCCTCGCGGTACGCGGCGAGCACGAGGAGACGCTCGCCGGGCAAGTTGCGCAAGAGGTAATGCAGGAGGGACAGGCTGGCCTGGTCGGCCCAGTGCAGGTCGTCCAGGAAGAACAGCAAGCCGCGGGCATCGGCCAGGGCGGCAAGGAAACGCGCAACGTTGTCGAACAGGCGCAGGCGCTCGTCGTTCGGCGGCAGGGTCGGATTGGGTGTGAGCGGGCCGATCTTGGCGTCGATCTCCGGCGCGAGGCGAGCGATTTCCGGGGCCGTCGAACCAAGCCGCCGGCGCAGGGTATCGGCGGGCTGGGCGTGGGCGTAGGCACGCAGGGCTTCGACGAAGGGCAGGTAGGGGGTGGTGGCCTCGTACTCGTAGCAGCCGCCGCGCAAGACCGTCGCGCCTTCCTGGGCGACCAGGGCGATAAGCTCGTGCGCCAGGCGGGTCTTGCCGATGCCCGGTTCGCCCGATAACAGCGCGATGCGGGCGCTGCCTGCCCTGGCATGAACCCACTGCTGGCGCAATTGCTCCAGTTCGCCCTGACGCCCCACGAGTGAGGTCTGACGAGTCATCAAAGGCGGCAAGGAAGCAGGCGGCTTTGTCGATACGCTGGCTGGCTTGGTCGAGGGGGTGGCGAAGGCTAGCTCGATGTAGGTCGGCTGCGCGTCCTCTGGCACCTGGAGCGCGTCCAGGAGCGCCTCGACGACTTGCCGTGTCGGTTGCCGTTCGGCGGTCTCGATCTTTCGCAAGTAGACGGTCGAGCAGCCCGCCAAACCGGCCAACGTTTCCTGGGTAAGCCCCTGCTCTCTCCGCTTCCTCTTCAGCCATTCCGCAAAAGTGGCATGGGTTGGCATGAAACTATCTCTCCGGTCGGCCACGCATGACAACTCCCTGCACCGTGCGACGTCATCCTCACTTGCCCACGATTATAGCACAAACAGACACTAGTTGAGCAGAGCGCCAGGTCTCACTGTATCGATTCTGTATCAATACAGTATCAGTGAGGTCGTCATAGTCGCCCTACAATGGTGTCACCACGATAACCTTAGCACACAGGAGGATGCAATGATACCGACGGATACAGTCATTGAGATAGGCCGGATCAAGGATGCGGAGCGGTGGCAGGAAGCAGATCAGGTTCGCTTCACCAAGAACGCAGACAAGGCCGGGTCGGAAGTGGTCGGCCAGCCAGCGAGCATTCGTTCTCTGACCTTTGCTCGCCACGCCCTGGCCGTCCTGCTCGCCGCGGTGGGAGTCTAGCTTCGAACAGCCAGGTAGTCCGTCTGACTACAGTTACTCCGACGACCGAAGAGACGTGAGCCATAGGAGCACATTACGATGAGCGCGGTCACTCGATTGTGGAAGTTGCCGCATGACCTGTACGTTTTCGGCGGCCTGCTCGCCGTCTTCCCCATCGCCACCGTCGTCGCCGCCTTCACGCGTCAACAAACCAGGTCGTCCGTTGCGGGGTCTGCGCAGCGGCACGAAGGCCAATATCTGGACACGGCGGAGGAACCCGCAATACAACCAGGTGGCTGGTATCTCGACATGAATGAGCATCAACCGACGCACCGCCACCGCTGGTATCTCGAAACCAGGGGCGTGAAGGGCGCATCCGGCGATCGGTGGTACCTGGGGCCGAAGTCGTAGGCGCTTCACCGGTATCGATTTTGTATCGCGGGCGTATCTAGAGACGGAGTGGGAGATCTGTACACTAAGTTCACAAGCTAAGCAACCAGTGAGTGTTAGGAGGATCCGACAATGACAGCTCTTAAATACGCACTTGTTATAGCCCTGGCCCTCACGTTCGCGTCGCTACTCCGGTCGCAGTATGTTCGGGCCCACGCCAGCGCCGAACCTGCTCCCTGCTCCTTCACGACGACCGACGGCCCCGTCTATGATGGCTGCACGTTCCAGGAAGCGCGGCTCACGCCGGCCGAAGAGAGCTCAGTTGCCACCCCGACGACCGTCGGCACGAGTCACCCTGTCCCCAACGACTTCATCCCTACTACAACATCGTCGGCACTCGGCGTCACGCCTGTCAGAGACGGGGTGATGATGATCCACAGCGCTATCGATGCCGGCTAACACATCGTTCCGACACCTACCTACTGAGTCCTGACATTAATACAACGACGCGAGCAGAGGGAGCGAGAAGATGAACATGCCCTTTGCGCCAAGCAACGCCGAAAGTGGTACGCGCGTGTTACTCGTCGACGATCACGCTCTTTTCCGACAAGGGCTGGCGCTCATCCTGTCTGCCCAACCGGATTTCCAGGTTGTCGGGGAGGCCGGCAATGGGCTGGAGGCGGTCGCACAGGCGCATAGCCTGCAGCCTGACCTCATCCTTATGGACATCACGATGCCTGAATGCGATGGGATCACCGCGACGCGGCTAATCAAACGGGCATTCGGTCACATGCGTGTGGTAATGCTCACGGGCCGGTCTGAAACGGCAGTCGCGTTCGAGGCACTCGCCGCTGGAGCCCAAGGATATGTCCTTAAGCGCAGTACGTCGGTTGAGATGCTTAGCCTACTCCGACGGGTAATGCGCGGCGAGATTGTCTACGATCCATCGCTAACAGGAGAAGTCCTGGGTGAGACTCGTGAACCGTTTCTTGAGGCTGCAGCCTGTTGTCCAGGCCTTGCCAGCCTTACGCCCCGAGAACTTGAAGTGTTGCAATTGTTGGCTGAGAAGGCGACCGACCAGGAAATCGCACAGAGGCTCCATGTGAGCCGGCACACCGTGAAACGCCACGTGAGCAGCGTGCTCAGCAAGCTGAATGTCAGCAACCGCCGCGAGGCGGCCAGGGTTGCACTGGTGAGCCACAGATCAGTGCGATATGCCGCAGCCTAGCTCTCAGGAAGACCTAGTTCCTCAATAGGTCTTTTTTGTTTCGCACAGGCGATGCAAGTACGCAAGCAGCCTGATACACTCATGTGACAACAGATGGCCGGATGATGCATAACCAGGGGCTTCGCGAGGATACCAGGGTGCCTCCGACGAGTCCCTCTGTCACATGCAGAGTCTGACACGCGTGTGTTAACTTACAGCCCTAAGGGAGGTATTATGTCCAAGGTCGGGGAACACATGGCGCGTTTCGGGATGCGTGCCGCCCTGGTAGGGGTGGCATTGTTGTCGGTTCTGGTCACTCTGACCGGCGGTGCTTCGGCTGCGATGCTCCCCTCATCGGCCCCCGCGCCGACCGACGCCAACTGGGCCAGCATCTTCGGCCTGCCCGGCGTGAATCAGAACGTGTATGCGATGGCTTCCGACGGCAACGGCGCCATCTACGCTGGCGGAGCATTCCCTGTAGCCGGTAGCATCACTGTGAACTACGTCGCGAGGTGGGACGGCAGCATGTGGTCGCCCATGGGCAGCGGCCTGAACGGCACCATTTTGGCGATGGCGATTGACGGCCATGGTAACGTCTATGTCGGCGGCAGCTTTTCGTCGCCGGGCGCTAACATCGCCATGTGGAACGGATCGAGCTGGACGTCTCTCGGATCCGGCCTCACCGGGTTGGGGGCGTCCGTCAACGCGCTTGCCGTGGACGGCCAGGGCAACGTCTACGTCGGCGGCACCTTCACCACAGCCGGTGGGGTTCCGGCCAACCGTATCGCTAAATGGGACGGAACGACGTGGTCGGCCATGGGCAGCGGAATGAACAACGTGGTGAATGCCCTGGCCGTCGACGGTACGGGCAACGTTTACGCCGGCGGCGCTTTCACGACCGCCGGCGGCGTCACGGTCAACAGTATCGCCAGGTGGGATGGCACAGCCTGGTCCGCCCTGACGATGGGCGCGAAAGTCGGCGTGGACAACTCCGTCTACGCCCTGGCCTTCGATGGCAGCGGCAATCTCTATGCGGGCGGCGACTTTTCCAACGCCGGAACTGTCGCGGCCAACCGCGTGGCGAAGTGGAACGGGACAGCCTGGGTGGCCCTCGGCACAGCCGCGGCAAACGGGGCCACAGGCACGGTGAGAGCCATCGTTGTAGATTCAGGCAATGTCTATATGGGCGGCTTATTCTCAACCATTGGCGGAAGCATCTCGGCGAGCCACATAGCCGTCTGGAACGGGACGAACTGGTCGGCGCTCGGAAGCGGTACCGCGGCGATTCCTGGGATATCCAGCGCGGATATTTACGCCCTCGCCCTCAACGGGCGTGGGAAGCTGTTCGCGGCTGGCTCTTTCGGATCTGCCGGTGGGCTTGTTGCCAACCGTATCGCGCAGTGGGACGGGACGGCCTGGACGACGCTCGGCCAGGGAGCGGACGGCATTGTGAGTGCCCTACTGTATGATCACAGCCGCGGCCTCTATGCGGCTGGCTCCTTCACGCACGCCGGGGGCCTTCCGGTAAACTACGTTGCGCGGTGGGATGGCGCGCAATGGTCGATGCTCGGCACCTTGGCTGCGAACGGCACCGGCGGGCCGGACTACGCTTTGGCTCTGGATACGTCAGGTAACTTGTACGTCGGGGGCTCGTTCACAGGTGCAGGCGGGGTAGCCGCGAACAACGTCGCGAAGTGGGACGGCGCAACGTGGTCGGCGTTAGGCGCCGGCGTCAATGGCTCGGTTAATGCGCTGGCCGTGGATGCAAGTGGGAATGTGTATGTTGGAGGTACCTTCACGTCCGCCGGAGGCGCGGCCGCCGATGGCATCGCGATGTGGAATCAGACAAGTGGCTGGTCCTCGCTGGGCACCGGCTCTCACGCCGGCGACAACATACTTGCCATCGCAATCGACGGAACCAAGGTGTATGCCGGCGGCTCGTACTCCCAGATTGGTGGCATTGTGGCAACCAACCTGGCAATGTGGAACGGGACAAGTTGGTCGCCGATCAGTACAGGCGCCAACAACACTGTAACGGCCCTCGCACTGGACAGCACAGGCGCTCTCTACGTGGCTTTCGGGTCTCAGACGATCGGTTTAAGCTCCTACTACTACATTGCCAAGTGGAGCGCTCCCAACTGGTACGCGCTCGGAACCGGCGTGACAGGCATAGCCCGCGCGCTCGCCGTCGATCGGAACAACAACCTGTATGCCACGGGGAATATCTCGATTGCTGGTGGGACGCCGCCGAACCGCACGGACGGTGTTGTGGCGAACGGTATCACGATGTGGAATGGAAGCAGCTGGTCGGCGCTTGCCGACGGTCTCAACACGAATACATCCGGAGGCGCCCAGCAGGGGTATGCCCTGGCGCTGGGCAATCACGGTGACGTGTGGGTGGGCGGCCCCTTTCTCACAGCCGGTGGCAAACCCTCGGCCCACATCGCTAAGTGGAACCCGGATACGACACCCCCGGTTATCACGCCCACAGTCAGCGGCACGCAGGGGAGCAACGGCTGGTATATCAGCCCGGTGACGGTCATCTGGAGCGTGACAGACCCGGAGTCGGATGTGGTCTCGTCTGCCGGCTGCGGCACGACGACGCTGACCGCCGATACCGCCGGCACCACCCTGACCTGCTCGGCCACGAACGGCGCCGGCCTGTCCAGCTCGGCCTCTGTCACGGTGAAGATCGACCAGACCGTGCCGACCGCCAGCCCGGTTCAGACGCCCGGCAAGAACGGCGCCGGTTGGAACAACAGCGACGTGACGGTGACCTGGAACTGGAGCGACGGCAGCGGCGCCGGGCTCGACACGGCCAACTGCGCGACGAGCAGCGCCTCGTCGGGTGAGGGCGCGCTAACGCTGACCGCCCAGTGCAAGGACCTGGCCGGTAACACCGGCTCGGCGTCCTACATCGTCCAGGTGGACAAGAGCCTGCCTTCCATCACTGGCGGTCGGTCGCCGTCCGCTAACAGCTACGGCTGGAACAACACCGACGTTACTGCGAGCTTCACATGCTCGGACGGGCTGTCGGGCATCGCGACGTGCAGCGGCCCGACGGTGCTGAGCGCCGAGGGTACTGGGCAGTCGGTCACGGGCACGGCGGTGGACAACGCGGGCAACAGCGCCACGGCGACGGTGGGCAACATCAACATCGACAAGATTGTCCCAGCGCCGCCCACGGCGAACGTCAGCCCAGCGCCCAATGCGGCCGGCTGGAACAACTCTGCCGTAATCCTGACCTGGACGGACAATGGCGACGTCGGAACGGTGCAGAGCGGCGTGGCGAGTTGTACCTCCACCGGCCAGATTACCGGCGAGGGGACGAACCAGTACGCCGGCACATGTACCGACAAGGCCGGCAATCAGAGCAGCGCGAGCCATGTCCAGGTCAACCTAGACGAGACGCCGCCGCACACGACGGCAGACGCGCCGGCCGGCTGGAACAACTCCAGCGTCACCATCACGCTCACGGCGAGCGACAATCTATCCGGCGTCAAGGCAACGTACTACATCCTCGACGGGGGTGCGACGCAGGGCAGCACAAGCGTGAGTGTCGTCGATGAGGGTATCCACAGCCTCGAGTTCTGGAGCGTGGATAACGCCGACAACGTCGAGGCCCACCACACGGTTCAGCTCAAGATCGACAAGACGCCGCCGACCATCAGCCATACGCAGTCGCCGGACGCGAATGCGAACGGCTGGAACAACACGACGGTCACGGTTCACTTCATCTGCGCGGATGCGCTCTCAGGCATTGCGAGCTGCACCGGCTGGACCGGCAGCACGAACAACGGCGTGTCGGCGGCAAGCGAGGGCCAGAGCCAGCCCGTTCCAGGCACCGCCGTTGACAATGCCGGTAACACCGCTACGGACCCCGCGACAGTCAGCATCGACGAGACCGCGCCGAAGATCACTGCTGCCGCCGACCGAGCGGCCAACGGCAACGGCTGGTACAATGCCGACGTGAGCGTGGCTTTCACGTGCGCCGACCAGGGGGCTGTGCAATCGGGCATCGCGACCTGTTCTGCGACACAGACGGTGAGCGAGGGCGCCAACCAGAGCGCGACGGGGACGGCGACGGACGCGGCCGGCAACAGCGCGAGCATCACTCTCTCAGGCCTCAACGTGGACAAGACACCGCCGCTTCTGAGTGGCGCGGCGACAACACCGCCTAACGCTAGGGGCTGGTATCACGCTGACGTAACAGTGCAGTGGACCTGCAGCGACGCGCTTTCCGGCATCGACGGCGGCTGCCCAACCGACAGTACCGTCACCGGCGAGGGTAATAACCTTTCGGCTATCGCCTCCGTTGCGGACAGAGCGGGCAACAGCGCGAGCGCGTCGGTAGGGGGCATCCAGATCGACCGCACACCGCCGACGACGCTGATCAGCGCACCCACCGGCTGGGTGAACGCCGACGTAAGCGTGATGCTTGCGGCCAACGATGGCCTGTCCGGTGTCGATGCCACGTACTACATTGTCGACGGCAGCGCGACCCAAACCGGCACGAGCTTCGCGCTGAGCACGGAGGGCGTGCACACGGTAGAGTACTGGAGTGTCGATCGCGCGGGCAATGAGGAGGCGCACCACACGTCGCACGTCAGCATCGACAAGACGGCGCCGAGCGCGAGCCCGTCTCAGTCGCCCGCGGCGAATGGCATCGGCTGGAACAGCGGCGACGTCACAGTAGCATGGCACTGGAGCGATAGCGGCGCCGGTCTCGATACAGCCAACTGCACCACGAGCAGCACGTCGTCGGGCGAAGGCACGATAACCCTGACGGCTACGTGCAAGGACCTGGCCGGCAATACCGGCATCTCGACGTACACCGTCAACGTGGACAAGACCGCCCCGACGGCAAACCCGACGCAATCGCCAACGGCTAACACGGCGGGCTGGAACAGCGGCGACGTGACTGTGACGTGGAACTGGAGCGACGGGAGTGGCTCCGGCCTGGACGGCGCTCACTGCACGACGACCAGTGCGCCCTCTGGCGAGGGGACGATCACGCTCACCGCCCAATGCACCGACCTCGTCGGGAACACCGGCTCAGCCTCCTACACCGTCAAGGTAGACAAGACGGCGCCGACGGCGAGCCCGACCCAGTCGCCGGGCAAGAACGGCGCCGGTTGGAACAACAGCGACGTGACGGTGAACTGGAATTGGAGCGATGGCAGCGGTTCTGGCCTCGATCCGGCCAATTGCACTACGAGCAGCTTGGCGTCGGATGAAGGTACAATGACGCTCACGGCTCAGTGCATGGATCTCGCCGGCAATAGCGCGTCAGCGTCCTACATCGTCAAGGTAGACGAGACCCCACCGAGTGCCAACCCCACACAATCCCCAGATGGGAACGGTCAGGTGATGGTCACGTGGAACTGGAGCGATGGCAGTGGCTCCGGGCTTGACCCGGCGCATTGTGCGACGAGCAGCCTCGCGTCGGGCCAGGGAACCGTCGTGGTGAACGCGACGTGCACCGACCTGGCCAGCAACACCGGCAGCGCATCCGCGACGGTCAATGTGAGTACTGCGCCGCCTGTAGCTCACCCGAGCCAGACGCCGGCCGCTAACACCGTGGGCTGGAACAAGTCCGACGTTACGGTCACGTGGAACTGGAGCGACCCGAGCGGGACCGGGCTTGACACGGCCAACTGCGAGATGACGACTGTCTCCACCGGGGAAGGTACCATCAACCTGACGGCCCAGTGCAAGAACCGGGCGGGCAACATCGGCTCGGCGTCGTACTCGGTGAAGGTGGACAAGACCGCACCGACAATCGCCTACAGTGGGAACGTCGGCTCATACACCATTGACCAGACCGTTGCTATCACCTGTTCCGCGGCGGATGACCTGTCGGGCCTCGCCTCCAACACCTGTGCCAACATCTCAGGCCCGGCATACAACTTCAACCTCGGGAACAACACCTACTCCGCGAGTGCGACGGATAACGCTGGGAACACAACAACCGCGTCCGCGAGCTTCAGTGTGCGGGTGACCTACGACGGTCTCGCGGTCCTAACCAGCCGCTTCGTTACGAACGCGGGGGTGGCACACGGTCTGAACGCCAAGCTGTCGGCAGCACAGGACTCGGCGACGCGCGGCAACATAACGGCGCGGAACAACCAGCTCAATGCGTACATCAACGACCTTCAGGGACAGATCGGCAAGACTATCTCCTCTACTCAGGCCGACATCCTGATCCGTCTCGTCCGAGCATTGATGAGCTAGCCCCGGCGCTTCCGACAGTTCAATTTCACTTCGCAGCCCTCGCCTCTTGCGGTGAGGGCTGCTTCATCGAGGTCTGGGCAGCGCTTAATCAAGGGCAAGATGAGCAGAAGTAATTTAAGCAGATCACCGTCTGCCAACTGACCCAGCTCGGGAACTTGCTCAATGGCGAAAGTGTCGAAACCGTGCCCTCGGGAGCCTGACGTCGTGTTCGTGTTACCTGTCCGCGCCCGATTGAGATATAATCAATCTCAGTTGAAAGCGAATGGGCCGGAGGGAACATGCGCGTACAATTGGAGTACGGACGCGAAGGTCTGACGGTGGACGTCCCAACGACGACACGTGTAATTGTGTCGCCATGGGTGCCATCTGTGCCGGACGAAGCCGAAGTGTTGCGTGCGGCCCTTCGGCACCCTGTCGGCTCTGCACCCCTCGCCGCCAAGGTTAAGCCGGGCGACACGGTAGTCATTACTCACAGCGACATCACCCGTGCGACCCCCAACGACCGCATCCTCCCTGTGTTAATTGCCGAGCTCGAATCCGCCGGCGTCCACCGCGACGACATTACACTCCTCAATGCCCTGGGAACACATCGCCCGCAAACTGAGCGTGAATTACGCCGCATGCTCGGCGACGCTATCGTCGATAATTACCGCTGTCTCCAGCACAACGCGTTCGACGACGCCAACCTGATCCCCCTGGGTACGACGGCTCTGGGCCATTCGGCCCGAATTAATCGCACCTACATGGAAGCCGATGCGCGTATCCTGACCGGCTTCATCGAGCCCCACTTCTTTGCGGGCTTTAGTGGCGGACCAAAGGGTGTTCTCCCCGCGCTTGCCGGCGAGGAGAGCGTGCGGACGAACCACGGCTACGGTATGATCGCCAATGCGAACTCAACCTGGGCGGAGACAGACAAGAACCCCATTTGGCGCGAGATGGTCGAGGTGGCCGCAAGGACGAACCCGACGTTCCTGCTGAATGTCACGCTCAATGCCGACAAGCGGATCACGGGTGTCTTCGCAGGCGATCTACTTGAAGCGCATCGTGCGGGCTGCGAGTTCATCCGCGAGCACAACATGGTGGAGATAGATGAGTTGTTCGACATCGTCATCACGACGAACAGTGGCTATCCCCTCGACCAGAACCTCTACCAGACGGTGAAGGGAATGAGCGCGGCAGCCCGGATTGTGCGCGATGGGGGAGCGATCATCATGGCGGCGGGCTGCGAGGACGGTGTGCCGAACCACGGCAAGTACGCCGAGCTGCTGCTGCGTGGCGGCTCACCGCAGGGCGTGCTCGACATGGTGGCGCAGCCGGGCTTCAGCGAGCACGACCAGTGGCAGGTGCAGATCCAGGCCATCATCCAGGCCGACGTTCACGTCTATAGCGACGGCTTGATCGACGAGCAGATCCGCGCTGCCCTGTTCATCCCCTGCCGCAGCATCGAAGCGACGGTCGCGAGCCTCCTGCAACGCTACGGCGCGAACGCCCGCATCGCCGTCCTCCCTGAAGGCCCGCAAACCGTGGCGTACCTTTGAGAACGCGAGGTTGCTGTATCACGATAACGCGCGGCTGTGAGAGCCATGGATTTCACGGCCTGGTATCACCTCGCGCGAGCCACGCTGACAAACGAGAGAGCACGTCGCGGTTGAGCAATGGGGTGTAACGAAGGGCAAACAATTCGTTATTGGCGGGAGATGGCTGAAGTAGCCGCAAGGACGAACCCGACATTCGTGCTGAATGTCACGCTCACTGCAGACAATTTGTGGCAGAGGAACCGCAGCGCATATGGCAAATGCAATTACGCTGAGTCGGCTGGTCTGGCTGTTACTGGCTGTAATTCTCCTGTATCAGGAATCGGCGGCGGCCAGAATTACAGCAGCGATCCTGGTCGTTGTCATGATCGTGCTCGACGGGGTGGACGGAATTGTAGCGCGCGCCTGGGATGAGGTGAGCGACCTGGGCAGTGTGCTCGACATCGCCGTGGATCGCGTCGTCGAACAGGTGCTTTGGATAGTGTATGCCTCTCTTGGGTTAGCGCCGGTCTGGGCGGCCCTGATTGTCGTTACGCGAGGAGTCCTGACCGACGCTCTTCGCGGATACGTTTTGGCGCGTGGATTCACCGCCTTTGGAATGATGCAGTCAAAGCTTGGACAGGTGATTGTATCGGGCCGATTCATGCGCGCCTTGTACGGAGTCGCAAAGGCCGTAACATTTGTCTACCTCGCCCTCCTAGGCGCAGCACAAATTGCATGGGCGGACACACCTCAGGCGTCTTGGCTGCCAACGATGGAGAACACCGCCCTTGCCCTCACCGTACTGGTCGTCAGCCTCACCGTAATTCGCGGGATACCTGTCTTCATTGAGGCGAGACGCTTTTTTGGACGAGACGAACGAGCTTAGGTTGTGGAGGGTTTACTCTCGCCTTTCTGCTTGACCCAATTCGGCAAAGGGATAACTTGGGCGACGCGAACGCAGTATGTTGTTGCGTTGGTGCTTGCGAAAGGGGCGACAGCCTTTGGCATGATGGAGTCGGCCTGGGGCCAGTTCCTCGTCAGCTCCCGCTTCATGCGCGCCCTCTACGGCACCGCCAAGACCGTCGTTTTCGTCTACCTCGCCCTTCTCGCCGCCGCCGACGTCGCCTGGGCCGACACGCCCCAGGCCGCATGGCTCCCTACCCTCCACACTATCGGCCTGTGGCTCACCGTCCTCGTCGTCGGCCTCACCGTCCTCCGCGGCATCCCCGTCTTCGTCGAAGCACGACGGTACTTCGGTTCGGCGCCTGAGACCAATACCTAGAGGTTTGCGTTTGACAGGCTAGAGGTGCAACCTCTTGTGTAAGCTTGACTATGTCTCAAGGGCCCCAATATTGAACCAGAGAATCGAATCGTGGAATATCCAAGTGATCCATGACTGCCAGATTCCATCCGATATGAAGAATATCATGATCTCTGAGAAAGAAAAGCAAATCCACGGCATTCATCTTACCACCCCATGGAACCTCGACCTGACACTGACTATCAAACGTATCGGCAGTGAGATAAGTGAACATTTCCTGATCAATGCGCTCCCACTCATCCAGCAGCCGCTCCTTTGTGAATGTCCTATAATGCTCCACGCCCATGTCCTTGAAATCAAGCGTCCCAGTTTTGACAGCATTCAAGTAAACCAACTGCACGTATAGGATATGAGCGAGACTCTCGCGCGGTGTATCCGCTTTTCTCGATGGTGAATCGACCATACGATAATCGAGCTGCTCCTCTGTCAGATAAGCCGCGAAGTCACGCAGAATTTGATGTTGTGGCCACCACAATGAATACAGAACACGGATTGGCGAATTCTTGATTGAATGTATGTCTATTTTCATTTCACCTCCGCCAAGGCTGCCCAACTCGTAGTTCAACCGCCGCCGTCGTTTAGGAGAACACTATACGACACCTGTCGTTCGCTCCTGACCGGCTCGACTGGTCTGGTAGCCGAGAATTATAGGCGCTATGGCAGCAAGATCAACGCTTCAGTCGTGTTCTGACAGCTGGTTCAACATAGCAGAGGGCATTGCCGCTTTGGCAACGCCCTCGCTCCATCTGCGCTGTCCTATTCGCTCTCGGCGGCACCATCTGCTAGACGGATTACCGCGCCGAGGATCGTCACTCGCCGCGCCCAATTCCACTTACCGACCGCGAGCATCGGCGGCTGCTTCGTGAGCGAGAAGGTATCGCTGCATTCCCCGCGCAGACGGTTCCGTAGCCGCCTGGCGCGTGCGCTGCTGTGGATCCACGGACAGAATGTAGCTGGGCATCGATGCCCGATCATCCGCGCCCGCGCGGTTCGAAGGAACTGCGAAGGGAACGCCGGCAGGAACGCTTCCGTGCACCGCGAGATAGCTCGCCACCCCCATCGCCGCCGCGTCTCGGGCACCAGCGCTCATGGACGCGGACGAAACCGCTGCAGGGCGAGCCAGGGTCACCTGGCCTGACGCCTCCATCTCGACGAGCTCATGGGCTGTCGTTGACCGCGCCGGCGCTGGCGCAGTCAACGCGCTCGTGCCGCGAGCGGCGAAGTACGCCCGGTCCGACTGATAGTCTGAGACGGCCGCGGGCGGCGGCTGCGCCTCGCTGTACCACCTGTCCGACACTCCGGGCTGCAGCGGCGCCCCGGCGCTGCCTGGCGCTACCAAGGCCGGACTGCCTTCGGGGGCGACGACCGCTGCGGCCTGGTAGGCCCCGGTGCGGATGGCGCCCACGACGGCGACCGCGAGACCGAAGATAGCGAACAGAAGCACCAGGGCGATCACGCGCGATCGAGTCCAACGGGGGGCTGACATCCTAATCGTAGACATGGCTATGTACTCCTTCTGGCTATCCCACTCTATCAATGTCACCTAACGAACGGCCTTATGACCAGCAGTATATGTCAGCGATGCGCCTATTTGAGATACTGACGAGATACAATAATGATACAGTTGGCGCCGGCCGTGTATCACTCGCATGGTCTGCCAAGAGTCGCGGCGCAATGTTCTACGGCAATTAGTACAAGATCATTCGAATGGCTGTTGCCTGAATTGCCAGAATCACATATATTTACCATACGTAGTGCAATCCATGTCAACTCGGCATGCGCCTTGTCGGTGTACCTGCCTAGCTGGTGAAGCCGCTCTCACATTGTTGGGATAGACCGCGCTCGTACAGGAGGTCCGGCCATGAGTACCCGCCAGTCGTTTGGGGCGTGGCTGAAGGAGAAGCGCAAAGAGGCGGGGCTTACCCAGGAAGTCTTGGCAGCTCTTGCCGGCTGCTCTACGATCTACCTGCGCAAGATTGAGGCGGACGAGCGCCGACCGACGCGACAGTTGGTTGAGAGTCTGCTGGCCGCCCTCCAGCTTCCGCACCAGGATCGCGCGGCTGGGCTGCAACTAGTGCAAGCCGAAGGCGACTCCGCAGCCGACGTCTACACCAATCTCCCAACACCCCTGACCGAATGGATCGGCCGCGAGCGCGAAGTCGCGCAGTTGAAGGCACTGCTGCAGCAGGCGTCGGCGCGACTGGTCACCCTGACCGGGACCGGAGGCGTGGGCAAGACGCGGCTGGCAATCAAGGTCGCGAGCTGCCTGCTCGACAGCTTCAGGGATGGCGTCTACTTCGTGGATCTGGCGCCCGTCGCGGCCGCGTCCCTCATCGTACCGGCCATCGCGGCGGTGCTCGGCGTCCACGACGACGGCAGCGGCCTCTTGCTGGAGAAGCTGAAGGCCATCCTCCGCAAGAAGCGCCTTCTCCTCATTCTCGACAATTTCGAGCAGTTGGTGGAGGCAGCGCCCCTTGTGGTCGAGTTGCTGCAAGCAGCGCCGAGTGTCAAAGCGCTCATCACAAGCCGCGAGGTGCTCCATGTGCGCGGCGAGAAGGAGTTCATCGTCCCGCCACTCTCAACGCCTGATCCGGCGCGGATGCCGCGCGTCGATCAGTTGATGCAGTGCGAAGCCGTGCGCCTGTTCGCAGAGCGTGCGCACGACGTCAGGCCGGATTTTGAGCTGTTGGCTGAGACCGCAGGAATCATAGCAGAGATCTGCTACCGCCTGGATGGGCTGCCTCTCGCAATCGAACTGGCTGCCGCCCGGCTGTGGGCGTTCACACCCGAGCATCTGCTGGTGCAGCTAGGACAGCGTCTAAAGGCGCTCACCGATGGCCCCGCGGATCTGCCACAGCGCCAGCAAACGCTCCGCAGTACCATCACCTGGAGCTACGATCTGCTCGATACCAATGAGAAGAGGCTATTCCGACGTCTCGCGGTGTTCGTGCGGGGCTTCAGCCTCGACGCGGCCGAAGCCGTGTGCGGCGAGGGCGAGCCAGAGGTGGCGGAACATTTGTCATCGCTACTCGCCAAGAGCCTCGTTCAGCGGCTCTCACTCTCGGCAACGGCGGTCCGCTATAGGATGCTGGAAACAGTGCGCGAGTTCGCGCTGGAGCATCTTGACGAGTCGGGTGAGACGCCGACCATTCAGGAGCGCCACGCTCTGCACTATCGTCAGCTGGCGCGTACAGCATCCGACGCGCTAAAGGGTTCGGATCAGGCCTTGTGGTTGGATCGCCTCGATCTTGAGCATGAGAATATCCGGGCGGCCATCCAGTGGGCTGCTGCAAACGGACAGGTGGAGTTGGGTCTGCAGTTGAGCGTCTCGATGGCCAGGTTCTGGCTGGTTCGGGGTTACATCGGCGAAGGCTCTCGCTGGCTCGGTGCGCTTCTCAACTTGCGGCCGGAGATGGATAGCGCAAGCACACTGACTGGACCGTCACGAGAAGAAGCACGACGTCTAATCGAGGCCGGGGTGCTTGGCCACCATGGAGGTGATATCTCGCGCACAACTACTCTCCTTTTGGAGAGTGTTGAGTCATTCCGGCAACTCGGTTCTGAGGAAGGAACCGCGGCCTCGCTCTTTTGTCTCGGCCACATCGGGCACGCTCACGGCAACTATCATACAGCGGCTGCCCTGTATCACACCGCGCTGAAGGCGTTTCGCGCTCACCAGAATCGTTGGTGGACGGCAGTGGTTCTTCAGAACCTGGCGTGTATTGCGGTCTGTGAAGGTGACTATGTCACCGGGCGCGAGCTCGCTGAAGAGAGTTTGGCGCTGTTCCGAGAGATGGACGAGAAACGGGGCATCGCCTGGGTCCTCGACAGCCTGGGGCATCTGGCGTTCGAGTCTGGCGACTTTCGCGAGGCGGATGTCTTGTACACCGAGAGCATGGCGCTGTTCACCGAGCTGCGTGACTATGACGCGGCAAGCGCTTCGCTCGCTGCCCTGAGCTTCACCAAGGCCATTCAGGGCAGTGTCGTCGACGCAGAGACACTCGCCTGGGAGAGTCTGAACCTCAACCGTCAGTTCGGCCACCGGGACGCTGAGGCGGCTTCACTGCGAGCCCTTGGCTACCTGGCATCCTACCAGGGCCATCACTCGGCGGCCGCCGGCCACTTCATCAATGCGTTTGAGGTGGGACGCAGCCTGGGTAACCCGGCAACAATGGCGGCTGCCCTCTCGGGATTGGCGTGCGCCAACGTTCAACACGGGATCTGGCAACTCGCGGCCTGTTTATTCGCGGCAGCTCAGGCCTCCCTCGTCGCCACAGGCTCTCGACTCCAACTCGGCGATCGAAGGGAGTACGAGCGAAACCTGGAGCTGCTTCGGGACAACCTGACGCGCGACGACTTCGATGCTGCCTGGCGCAAGGGCGAATCCATGACACTGGAAGACGCACTGGCGTCTGCCGTGACGCGGATGCCTGTCCTGTTGGATGAGATTTCGCGGCCCGTAGGGCCTCGCGCGGCATAGAGCGAGGTCGCGTCACGGGCGAGTTCACGACCGCGCCACACGACGTACAGACGTAAGCACCCGTACCTACGTCTGTGCTTCGTGTGCTATCGGTTGTCACAAGCTCGGGTACCTGTCGGCCCTGAGACGGGCGGACGCCTACTCAATCGCGATTGGCGGATCGAGCGGTGGGCACGGCGATGGGTGGCGATGAACGCCGGGAATGGGCGGCCACTTTGCCGGCGGATTTGTCAACGGACAATACCGCTCAGGAATTGCGTTGCCGTCCGCGTGGGCCGGTAGCGACGTCATCGCTCCCAGCGTGAGGCCACAGGCCGCGAGCATGACGCATAGCAGAAGACGCATCCGTGTCATATGACCTCCTGTAACAGGCATGTGAAGAGGCGCTGCTGAGTGCTCCGCAGGCTCCTCTGTCTACATCAAACCACAAGTCCAGACCTATTCATATCCGCTTTGCGGCATGAAAAGCGGTACAATTACTCGCCACGTCACAGCGACGGCTAGGTGAATCGCCAGCGCCGAATTCTGCAGCGGGTGACGCTCCGTCAGATGAACTTACTTGAAGCCATTGTAGGGTGGGATCAGGCGAAAAGGGGATACAGCATCGATACAAAAGAGATACAACGCCGGCGCTTGCATTTGGGCAGCGCCGCGCTATCATCGGGTCCGGCGACGCGTGGGTTAGCCCTGCTCAGCGGACGTGAGTTAGAACTATGATCAGCATCATTCCATATCAGCCGCGATGGCCGGAGGAATTCCTGGCGCTTGGACGCGAGCTTCGCGCCGGCCTCGGCAGTCTCGCGCTGCGCATTGACCACATAGGTTCCACATCGGTGCCAGGGCTGGCGGCCAAGGACATCGTCGATATCCAGGTCACAGTCGCCGCGCTCGACAGCGCCGTCGAAGACGCGCTCAGCCGCATCGGCTACGAGCGCGTGCGCCATATTGGCGGCGACCACGTCCCGCCAGGCGCAAGTCCCAATCCAGCGGAATGGTCGAAGTGGCTGTTCAAGCCGGGGACCGAGCGGCGGCCGGTGAACCTGCATGTGCGAGTCGCGGGCCGCGCCAACCAGCGCTACCCGCTGCTATTCCGCGACTACCTGCGCGCACACCCACCGATCGCCGCGGCCTACGCCCAGGCAAAGCTGGCGCTCGCTCAGCTACATCCGGATGACACTGAAGCGTACTACGCGGTCAAAGACCCGGTATGTGATATCATTATGGGCGGCGCCGAGGAATGGGCCACGGCAACGCAGTGGGAGCTTGCTGCCAGCGATTGCTGACCGGCTCTCGAACTCATCGACGCGCAGTTTTATCACAAGTGAGTCATCATGCGAATCAATCCCTTTGACCGGCCAGGCCAGTTCTGGCGCGGCAACCTGCACACGCACTCAACTGAATCCGACGGCATGCTCTCGCCGGAGCAAGTCTGCCGCGTCTACGAGGACAACGGCTACGACTTCCTTGCCTTGACCGACCACTTCCTGGCCAGCTACGGTTTCCCGGTCACGGATACCCGTCCATATCGTCACGCTGGCTTCACAACGCTCATTGGGGCCGAGCTGCACGCCGGCCAGACCGAGCTGGGCAACCTGTGGCACATACTCGCCGTGGGACTACCACTCGATTTTGCGCCGCCCGCTCCGGGCGAGGACGGCCCGGGCATAGCGGGGCGCGCCCTTGCCGCCGGCGCCTACGTGGCCGTTGCCCACCCGGCCTGGTACACCCTCACCGAGCGCGACGTCGTCTCCCTCGGCCCCGTTGATGCTATCGAGACGTTCAACGGCGTGTCCGTCGACTACAACGACCGCGCCGATAGCTGGTATGTGCTAGACCTGATGGCGATGCGCGGCCGCCGCTACCTAGCCTGCGCCACCGACGACGCCCATTTCCAGCCCAAGCGATGGGACGCCATGCGCGGCTGGGTGTGGGTCAAGAGCGAGACGTTGACACCGGAGGCGATCCTGGCCGCTCTAAAGCAGGGCGCTTACTATTCGAGCTGTGGGCCGGAAATCCACGATATTCAGGTCGAGCCGAAGAGGCGCGTGTACGTCCGCTGCTCGCCTGCCGACCGCGTGTACATCACAGGCAGCCACTACCACGCAGCGTCCGCGTTCGGCCCTGCCCTGTACGAAGCGGAGATTGACATCCGCGAGTGGGGCAGCCCTTACCTCCGCGTCACCGTGCGCGACGCGATGGGCCGCCGCGCGTGGTCCAACCCCATCTGGCTGGAGTGAGGGAAAGCGAGAACGAGATGAGCCACGAACAGGTTGTGCTGGGTGAAGTCGCGACGCCGCTGGGACCATTTGGCGTCGCTCTGACGCGCGCCGGCATCGGGCGGCTGACCTTCCCCACCGAGCCGTTCACCAGATGCGAGGACTGGGCGCGGCGCTGGTACGCGGATGCAGACATCATCGCCGATGGGTCTCGACTCGCGCGCCTGGAAGACCAGCTGAACGCCTACTTTGCCGGCGAGCTGCGCGAGTTCACGCTGCCGGTTGATCTTCGCGGCACACCTTTCCAGCTTACGGTTTGGCGGGGCCTGCAGTTGATTCCGTACGGTGAAACGCGCTCGTACGCCCAGCTCGCCGCGGGCATCGGCCGCCCGCGCTCCGTGCGCGCCGTCGGCGCGGCGAATGGGGCCAACCCCGTGCCGATCATCGTTCCCTGTCACCGCGTCATCGGAAGCAGCGGCAAGCTTGTCGGCTATGGGGGTGGTCTCGATCTGAAGCAGCGCCTCCTGGCGCTTGAGCGCGGAGAGGTGGGTGTCGCCGCGGCCATGTAATGCTTGGCGCGCTGACTGCATCATATAGTATTGTGAGCGTATGTAGGATAGCGGGCTATGGCGCGGGTTATCTTTCGCCAGGCTCAAGGAGCGACGCAGACATGGAGAACACGATCATCATCGGCTCAGGCCCGGCCGGTCTCACCGCCGCGTTGTATGCGGCGCGGGCGAACATGGAGCCGCTGCTCATCACAGGCAATGAGTTGGGGGGGCAGATTGCGACCACGACCGACGTGGAGAACTTCCCCGGCTTCCCAGGCGGTCTGACCGGCCCCGAGCTTTACGAAGCCATGCAGCAGCAGGCCGAGAAGTTCGGCGCGCGCGTCGAAATCGATGAGGTCATAGACGTGCAGTTTGGGCCAGGCGCGCAGATCGTCAAGACGCACAGCAAGGAATACGCAACCCGAACCCTCATCATCGCCACGGGCGCCTCGCCGCGCAAGCTCGGCGTACCCGGCGAGAACGAGTTCATCGGCCGTGGCGTCTCGTACTGCGCGACGTGTGACGGGTTCTTCTTCCGCGGCAAGCGCGTCGCCGTCGTCGGCGGCGGTGACAGCGCCCTCCAGGAAGGTCTCTTCCTGACCAAGTACGCCAACAAGGTGGACATCATCCACCGCCGCGACCAGCTGCGCGCCGGCCCCGTGCTCCAGGCGCGGGCCGAGAAAAACGAGAAAATGGGCTTCATCTGGAACACGGTCATCGAGCGCGTGGATGGCAACGGCGCCGTCAAGTCGGTCACCCTTAAGAACGTGAAGACCGGCGAAGCGTCGCAAATGGAAGTGGATGGCATCTTCGTGTATATCGGTCATTTCCCGAACACGCAGCTCTTCCAGGGCAAGCTCGCCATGGACGACCAGAACTACCTGATCGTCGACCACAACATGATGACCAGCCACCCCGGCGTATTCGCGGCGGGCGAGGTTCACGATCACACGTACCGTCAGGCGATCTCCTCGGCGGGATTCGGCGCGATGGCCGCTATCTCCGCGGAGCGTTACCTGGCGTCTCTCGAAGACCGCGTGCCCCACGTCGAGACCTGGTAAGCGTGACGATCAAGTCTGTCGGGCGCACCGTCCTCGGGGAAATCAATCGTCCAACCGCGGGCTATCGGCTTCGGCGCTACCTGCGCGCTCACCCGCCCCCCTACCGACTTCAGGTCGGCTCGGGGACGGTGGAGCGCGCGGGTTGGCTTAATACGGACATCGGGCCGCGCGCGCGCTACTGGCTAGACATCGGGCGACCCTTTCCGTTTCCAGACGCTTCAGTCAGCCGTGTCTTCTCGGAGCACGTCGTCGAGCACGTCACACCGACGATCGTCGCCCGCTTCCTGGGCGAGACGCGCCGCGTCCTGATGCCTGACGGCATCCTGCGTATCCTGACGCCCGACGCGGAGGCGACAGCGCGCGCGTACGCCGACAAATCGCCCGCCGCGTATGACCTCATGCGCCGCGCCGCGCGCCTGGGCTACGACAGCCGCCACCTTGTCGACATCCTCAACCTGACTTTCCACGCCAACGGCCACGTGTACATCTGGGACGAAGCCAGCCTGACGGCGGCGCTGACCGATGCCGGCTTCTCGCGCATCGAGCGAAAGTGCGTGGGCGAGAGCGCCGACCCAGAGATGGCCGCCATGGACGGCCACTTCGCGCCCGGCGATCCGGCCATTCCCTTCACCCTCGTGCTGGAAGCACAACCCTGACAGGATTCCTGACATGCCCAAAATCGACGTCGACACGCTCCCCACTTTCTACGCAGTCCGCAATGCCGACGCGCGGCCCGCGCTCCTGTTCATCCACGGCGCCGGGGCGCAGAATGGGCTATGGATGGATGCCGCCCGGCGGCTGGAGCGGGCAGCCGTATTCGTGCCAGACCTGCCGGGGCATGGGCAGTCAGACGGGGTACCCTCGGACAGCATCCCCACGTACGCTCGGTGGATCGTCGACTTCGCGGATGCCGTCGGCCTCGACCGCTTCGTTCCCGTCGGCCACAGCATGGGCGGCGGCGTGGCGCTTCAGCTCGCCCTCGACTATTCAGAACGTGTTGAAGGCTTGATTCTCGTTGCCAGCGGCGCGCGCCTCCGCGTCCACCCGGATATTCTAGCCCAGCTCCGCGACGCAGACCCCGTCATGTACACCGATATGCTCGGGTGCGACGCCTTCGACGTCATGCCGCGTCTGGGTGAAATCCACGTCGCGACCCTGGTCATCAATGGCACAGCCGACGACCGCACGCCCCTCAAATACGCGGGTTTCCTGCGCGACCGTATCGCGGGCGCTGAGATGGCCGTCGTGGAGGGCGCGGGGCACGAAGTCATGGTCGAGCGGCCGGCCGAGGTTGCCGCCGCCATCCAGGCCTTTGTCGACTATCTTCCCCGCTCCGCCTGACAGAGCAACCACTCCCTAACCCTTCCATATCTCGCCTCCCCGGGCCGACGCATCTGTGCGTTCGGCCCGATTTGGGTTGATTCTCGCCGTCTACCCCCTTGACAAATCACAATTCCGCGCTATAATGTTAATATATATAATTTTAGTATACTAATATAACCAACGCAACAAACGCTAACGAGGGATCTCCATGGCGACTACACGACGCGAGCGAGTCCGAGAAGCGACGATACAGGAGATCAAACAGACCGCGGCCAGACAAATCGCCACGGACGGCGCAGCAGCACTGTCACTCCGCGGTATCGCCATCGCCATGGGCATGACCCCGCCCGCCCTGTATCGTTACTTCGACTCGCGCGACGCCCTCGTGACGGCGCTCATCGTCGATGCCTACGGATCATTCGCCGATGCCCTCGAAGCGGCGAGCGCTGCGGCGCCGCCGGAGGAGCCGATCGAACGGCTACGCGCACTCGGTCGCGCTTACCGCGCTTGGGCGCTCGCCCACCCCCAGGACTACGCCCTGGTCTTCGGCACGCCTCTGCCCGGCTATCATGCTCCGTCGGAGGTCACTATGCCCATCGCGCGGCGGGCCATGATTGTCCTTGTCGATGGAATTCAGGCCGTGCTGGGGACGGGGCAAAGTATAGGCGTGGCGAGCGAAGGCGCGCCGGTCGAAACAAGCTCGGCCGAGTGGCGGGCCGGTGGCGCCACCGTAGCGCCGTCGCCGGCATTGCGGCTGGCGCTGGCTGCTTGGACGTCCCTGCACGGCTTCGTATCGTTGGAGTTGTTCAATCACTTGCAGCCGCTTGTGGGCGATCCGACGGCGCTGTTCGAGGCAGAGCTAGACGCGCTGCTAGAGCGAATCCGGCACGAAAACGACACACGATGATTCACGACACGATGAGAAGGAGAGCAGAATGGAAAACCAAACGGGCTTGAGCGTAGTGTTGGGCGCAACGGGCGGAGCGGGGCAGGCGGTCGTCGAGGAGCTAGTGAAGCAGGGCAGGCCGGTGCGGGCTGTCAATCGCAGTGGCAAGGCCGATCTTCCAGCTAGCGTGGAAGTGGCCAAAGCCGATGCGACCAATGTCGACAGCCTTAAGGCGGTGTGCGCTGGCGCGGCGGTCGTCTATCATTGTGTGAATGTGCCATACGACCACTGGCTTGCGGAGTTTCCGCCCCTGACGAGCAACATCATCGAAGCGGCGTCGTCCGTCGGCGCGAAGCTCGTCGTGGCAGACAACCTCTATATGTACGGGAAAGTCGACGGCCCCATCTCGGCCGACCTGCCCTACGCCGCGACGACGCGCAAGGGCAAGCTGCGCGCGCAATTGTCGGACATGCTGATGGAAGCGCACCGCAGTGGCAAGGTTCGTGTTGCTATCGGCCGCGGCTCGGACTTCTTTGGCCCCGGCGCGCCCAAAGCTATCGCGGGTGCGGATTACTTCCGGGCGGTCCTCGCCGGCAAGAAGGCCATGTGGGTTGGGAGCCTCGATCAGCCCCACAGCCTGACCTACCTGCCCGACTTCGGGCGTGGATTGGTCGTACTGGGAACCCGCGAGGAGGCGCTGGGTCAGGCGTGGATCATCCCCACCGACAAGCCGCTTACGGGACGCGAGTTCGGCACGCTAGCATTCGAGGAAGCCGGGCTTCCGCCGAAAGTGGGAACGAACTCCGCGCTCATGGTGCGCATCGCCGGCATCTTCTCGCCGTTCATCCGCGAGGTCAACGAGATGATGTACCAGTTTGACGAGCCGTTCATCGTCGACGGATCGAAGTTCGCGCAGGCGATTGGGCCTTTCGCGCCCACGCCGACGCGCGAAGCTATCCGCCAGACTCTGGAGTGGTTCAAAGCCCACCCGGCGTGATAGCAAAGGGGAGAGAGGGCGGCTGTCCTCTCTCCCCTTTTTTTTCTAGAGAGCAACAGCCTAGCGGCGGCTGCGTCGGAGCGCGAAGCCTGCGAAGCCCAGCAGAGCGGCGAGGCTCGCCAGGCCCAGCGCCAGCATGCTCGGATCACCGCCGGTCGTCGGCAGAGCGGACGGTGTGGCAGCGGCAGCAGAGCCGGCGCCCGTGCCGCCCGCGGACGGTGTCCCGGCGGCCTGCGCCTGACCCGCGACCTTGGCGATCTGGGTGTTGAGGAACTCGGTCAGGGCCGGAATGTCGCTGGCCGGCACCTGGGTTTCGGAGAAGTGCGGCATGAAGCGGCGCGGCGTGCGCAGCTGCTTTTCCACGTCGGCCGGCGTGAGCGACGTGCGGCCGGACGCCAGGATGCCCTTGGCGGTACCGGCGTAATCCTCGCCGTGGCAGGCGACGCAGCGCTTGGTCATGAATGTAACCTTGCCCGGCGGATCGTCAGGCTTGGCCTCGTAGCGCACCGGCGTGAAGCTGGCGGGCTTCTGCTTTGTCGCCATGTAGTCGTGCATGGCAGTAATGTCGGCATCCGAGACCTGCTCGGCTGTGAATGCGGGCATGTTCTGGCGCGGCGTGCGTACCTGGGTAATCCACTCCGCGGCCGTCTTCTGTGTGCCGGCCAGCGGCAGACCGTACTTGCCCTCACCCTCTGGGCCGTGGCAGTTCTTGCACAGCTTCTGCGCCCAGACTTGCTCGCCCGACGTCTGCTGGGGCGGAGCTGCCGTAGCAGTTGTCGTATCCATCGCTATGAACAGCACGGCGAGCGCCAGCCCCAACAGGGCCGCGCCCGCGGCTGCCCACGGCAGTATTCGTCTCACATCTTCCTCCTTGTCGTGTCGGTATGTATGCAAGAATGCATCAGCCGGGGCAGGATAGCCGCCATCCTGCCCCGGAACAGCACCGGCTAGCGCACGACGACGACGCCGTGCATGTAGTCGTGGGGAACGCAGTAATACTTGTACTCCCCGGCTTGGTTGAACGTGAACGAGAACTTGCCCCCCTGACCGAAGTCGGGCGAGTTCAGCACGCCCGTTCCGCCTTCGGACGTCACGTCGTGCTCCTCATCGTCCTCGTTGGCCCAGACCACCGTCGTGCCTACCGGCACAGTGATACGGTCCGGCTGGTAGGCGTAGTCGGAGATGCGAACTGTGACAACGTTGTTGCTCTTCGGGGCAGCCGCGGCCTGTGCCGCAGTGGGCGCCGCGGTCGGTGGCGGCGCGGACGTAGGAGCCACCGTCGGGGCAGACGCAGCGGTCGGCGCTGCGGTCGGGGGTGGCGCGGACGTAGGAGCCGCGGTCGGGGCAGAAGCAGCGGCGGGCGCCGCGGTTGGCGCGGTTGTGGGAGGGACGGTCGGAGCGAGAGTCGGCGCCGCTGTGGGAGCGATGGTCGGAGCGGTGGTCGGAGCGCTCGTAGGCGCTGCAGGCGCCGCCTCGGCGACGGGAACGCCCTTCGGGAGCTGGCGCGCATACGCGACCAGGCCCCAAATCTCGTCGTCCTTCAGCACCTTCTGCCAGCCCGGCATAGCCGTGTGGGGCAGGCCGTTCTGGATGATCCAGTACAGCATGCCGTCCGCCTTGCCCTGGGTTCGGGCCGCCGTCAGGTCGGCGGCCGGCGGATACGTGTTGGCGCCGGTGGCCGTCCCCGCTTTGCCATCATTGCCGTGACACACGGCGCAGCGGCTGTTGTAGTTGCGGCGAGCCGCTTCTAGCACTTCCGGACTAGACGGCACGGGATTGCTGAGCTTGGCGACATCGCCGGGCACCAGGAAGTTCTTGCCCATCTCCGCCAGGCCGATTTGCATCGGAGAGGGGGTCGCGAGGGATGACCGGACATCGAGGAAGAAGCCAAAGAGGATGTAGAGCGCGCCAGCGGCCAGTAAGACGAAGAAAGCTGTTACCAGGCCATGGGCGATATGTATGCGCATAGACAAGCCTCACGATAGACCGAGGATAGGACGGGATACGGTTACTGTCTTCCGCGGGCCGAAGCCTGCGTCCCCGCCGCCCGCCGCCATTATCTTTAGTTACGGGACCGGCGATAGATTTGGATGTAACAGGATGCGTGAGTTTTGTTGACGAAAGCCGCGCCTGTACTTAGAATTTCACGGTCAGCGAAGAGCCTGCCACTTCAGCCGGTTCAGGGTCACATGAGGACTCATCCACGCATGACGAACGTAGTTCCATTATCGGGCGAACCACAGTGGCAATACGACACTGTGTTTGACGGCGGCGATAAAGGCTGCGGGGACTTGATCCTCGATCTGCGCCTCTTCTTCAAAGACCTCGCGCCGGGAACGCGCGTGGTCGTCGTCGCCCATGATCCCGGCGCGCCGATCGACCTGCCCGCGTGGTGCCGCCTCACGGGGCATCAGTATCTGGCCGAGGCTCCACCCCACTATCTAATCCAACGGAGGTAGGCTGTGTCCAATCGCTTCTGCGTTTCCATCACCAATTGCCACCAAGATCCCGACAAAGTCACCGTCGGCTTCGTCGTCGCCAACGCGGCCATCGGCAGCGACAAAGAGACAATGGTCTTTCTCAGCACTGACGGCGTCTGGGCTGCCGTGCAGGGCGAGGCTGAGAAGATCAACATCGGGGAGCCTTTCGCGCCGCTCAAAGACCTGGTCGATAAGTTCGTGAAGGCGGGCGGGCGCATTCTGGTGTGTACGCCATGCGCCAAGAAGCGCGGAGTCTCGCCCGACAATCTCATCGAAGGCGCGACGATGGCCGGCGGGGCAGCCCTTGTCGAGTTCCTGTCCGACGGCGGCGCGTCGGTCAGCTACTGAACGGGCCGCTATGCCTGATTCGATTGCCCTCGACGCGCTCCAGCCCGACGCTGTGTTTGACGGCGGGGACCTGGATTGCGGCTCTGGCCTCATCCTCTTGATCCGCGAGCATATGCTGCAGGCGCCAGTCGGCGGCGTGCTGGAGATGCGCAGCCGCGAGCCGTCGGTCGGGGATGACCTGCCGCCCTGGTGCCGCATGGTCGGCCACGACTACCTGGGTGCGCTGCCTGACGGCTCAAGCGTCCGCTACTTCATGCGCCGAGGCGCTGGTGCATCGGAAGATGCGAGGCGTCTGGAGGAAGACAAGCGTAAGGCGCAGGAGTACGTCTGGCGGGTGCGGGTGCGGGCGACCGGGCCGCTAGAGAGCACGGTGTACTGCCGCAACTTCTCCTGGCGCCTCGGCCAGCCGGCCAGCTTCGAGGAGCGCGACCCGCACCCGTCGGCGGTCGAGGCGCTGCTCGGCGCTTTGGCGGCGTCGCTCGCGACGGGCTTCGCGACAACCGCATCTCGCGATGGGCTGAACGTGGACGATATCGAGATCGCCACGTCGGGCCGGCTGGAAAACGTCCTGGCCTTGCTCGGTCTCGATGAAGGCGACTCGTCGTTCTCTATCATCGAGGTGAAAGGCTTTGCTTCGACGATGGACGACGAGGATCGCGTGCGAGCTGCCTGGGACAAGGCCGTCCGCCGCTCGCCCCTGGTGGCCACCCTGGCCAAGGCCGTCACGCTAAAAATCAGGCTGACTATCGTTTGAGAGGACTGTTGTGTTTACCGTGACCCAGGTGGGAAGCTGGCCCCGCTCCCGCGACTTGCTGCGGGCGCTGCGGGCCAGACAGAAGGGCCAGATTAGCCGCGAGGAGTTCGAGCGCGTCGCGGACGACGAGGTACGGCGCTGTGTGCAGCTCCAGCTCGACGCCGGCGTCGATATCGTGGTCGATGGCGAGCAGCGGCGCGACAACTTCTACTCGTTCATCACCGACAAGCTGGATGGCGCGCAGTTGATGTCGCTGGCCGAGATGCTGGACACGGTAGAAGACAAAGCCAGCTTCGAGGAGATGCTCACAACGCTGGACGTGCCCGCCTCGGCCATCAAGAACCCGACCTGTGTCGGCAAGTTGGCTCGCCGCGAGCCTCTCGCCGTCGAGGAGCTGCGTTTCGTCCAGGAGCTAACTAACAAGCCTGTCAAAGTCACCCTCCCCGGCCCTTACCTCCTCACGCGCGCCATGTGGGTCGGCGCGTACTCTGAGAAGGCGTACAATGACAAGACCGAGATGGCCGATGACGTTGTGCGCATCCTCCGCGAAGAGCTACTCGACCTGAAGGCAGCGGGGGCCGCGTTCGTGCAGTTCGATGAGCCGGTACTGACGGAAATTGTGTTATCTCAGGAGGTTAATCGCCGCACCTTCATGTGAGCGACTCTGGCAACCCGCCGTGATGCGGGTACGGAGTTGGACTACGCGGCGCAGCTTATCAACCGCGTGATCGGAGGCATCGACGGCATCCGCATCGGTATTCACGTCTGCCGCGGGAATTGGAGCCGGGACGAGAGTGTGCTGCTAGCCGGCGATTACGACCCCCTCGTGCCGGCGTTCGAGCGAATGGATGTGCAGCAGTACGTCTTGGAATTCGCTACGCCCCGCGCGGGCGAGCTTGACCGCGTCGGCCAGGCGCTCGACCGCAAGGAAATTGGCCTGGGTGTCGTCAACCCACGCACCGCCGAGGTAGAGAGCGTCGCCTCGATTGTGGGCCGCGTGGAGCGAGCCCTGGCGTTCTATGCGCCGTCGCAGATTTTCCTCAATCCCGACTGCGGCTTTGGCACGTTTGCCAGCCGACCCATTGCCGATGCCCAAACCGCCGCGTTGAAGTTGAGACGGATGGTGGAAAGCGCCGCGCAATTACGGGAGCGGTACGGCTAAGAACGGCTCTTTCCCTTCTTTGCTTCAGCTTTTTTCAAATTCTCACTGACCCTGAAGCTTACAATTCGGCTTATCAGGTCGTACGGAATCGGCTTGTCCAGTGGAAACTGGACTGAGCCTTTCGCGCCTTTGTAGCCGGACAATTCCTCTTGAAACTCCTTGACACCCGTAGGCGCCGGATAGAACCCTATATGGTGTTTGAACGCCGCGAAGTGAACCAGGTTCCCCTTCAGTGTGAACGTCGGCATCCGGTACTTGATCGTCTCCTCCGCGTCCGGCGCCGCTTCCCGTATCGTCTGCCGCACCTTCTGGAGAATCTCCTGGACGTCTGGTGGGTAGCCTGCGATGTACTCATCGATCGTCTGGGGCTCTCTCGCATCCATTCCTATCAGCCTCCGAGAAGACAAGCTCAGGTTGTCATGCTGAGCGAAGCGAAGCACCCCGGTGACACTGGAGGCCCTTCACTGCGCTCAGGGCGACAGCAATAGTCTGCGCGCCATTACTCGCTATCAGCATTGGTACTGGACAATTCACTACCGTTTTCGGTCAGGGGAATTGTTGCCTTGATGATGTACCGAGGATCGTGGCTTTCACGGAAGACGAGCACCTGGATGCCCAGAGCCTGAAGCGCTAGGCGGCGCTGTTCATAGGAAAAGTCGTCAAGTCTCTCGGCGACCTGACGACACCACTTCTCCAGTTCCGTGATCTGTGCCTGAGCCGCTTCCCAAGTGGTTCGACGGGTCAGAATTTGCGCTTTCTCCTTCTCCAATTGCCGCTTCTGCGCCGCAAGGGTATTCAGCTCCTTCTTGATCGCGTCGGCAACGGCCTCATCATCAAAGTCGGCTAGCCGTCGAACAAGATTCGCCTGTTTACGGTTGGAGTCGGCTAAAGCTTTGTCTACTGCTGTTAAATCCGCCGTGGTTGGGTCTGCCTCGTGCAGGCGCGCCAACTCACGCGTGATCACGTCAGGCTGTGTCAAGACCTTCTCCACACGTTCCCATACAGCGGCATCCAGGATCGTGCCGCTGATCGTTGCCCCGTCTGGGCACTCATGGTGATACCGCTTCTGTCTTCCGCAGTAATAATACGGCTTACCTCCCTTTGCTATTCCCGCATTCATTGCCGCCCCACAATACCCACAGATGGCGTATCCACGCCGCAGGAGATGCGTCTCGGGATGGGGAGCATATCGCCCTGCGCGTTCCTTGTTCTCTGCTAGAATAGCTTGAGCAGCCTCCCAGGTCGCCAGGTCAACCAAGAGAGGAATGGTTCCATCAGGCAAGGCAATCCACTCCTCTTCCGGGCGCACCCGTATATGCCTATTTCCATTTTCCTTCTGTACGACCAGTCGCCAGGCATACGCTTCACCTGTATATGCGCGGTGATGGAGGATTTCTGAGATGGCGTTTGGCCGCCATTCTGCACGGCGTCCTGTCGGCGTAGGAATTCCCTCGTCGGTCAATCCTTGCGCAATTTGACGAAGGGAGCGCCCACTAACGGCCTCATTGAAGATGCGCCGAACAATCGGCGCTGTAGCAGGGTCGATGTCATAAGCGGCTTTCTTGCTATCTCGCCATTGGTAGCCGTACAACGGTTTCCAGGCATGCATGAGCTTGCCAGACTGAACCCGCGCAAGCTTGCCTCGCTGGGACCGCTCACGAAACTTTTCATGCTCGACCTTCGCCGCATACCCTCGAACGAACCGGACGAGTTGCCCTTCTGGTGAGTCATCGAACGGTTCGGCCACGAATTCTACCGCTACACCTGCATGCTCGGCCTCGCTCAGAATCACGCCAAGATGGACCGGATCACGGCTCAGGCGGTCAATGGCGTAGACAACAACAACATCCACTGCGCGTCGCCGAATTTGCTCACGCAGACGCGTCAGCTGGGGCCGCTCCCAAAGCTCGAGGCCAGTATGGACCTCACGGTAAATATGGCTTTCGTCAATGTGGTAACCCTTCGAGCTCGCGTATCGACGGCCGTATTCTTCTTGCGTGGCTAATGATGACCCATCATCCTCTTGCAGCGATGAGCTAACCCGGATGTAAAGAGCGGTTCGCTTACCCACGATGGTCTCTCCCTCTCAGCGACCTTGACATTCTCAACAGGATACTTCACCACCATTATACAATGATATTATGATAATATCAATAGATATTGTGATAGAATTGGGAGAAATAGGAGTCTTTGACAATCATCGAGGGATGGTATATGCTCACGGCAGTCGAAGCAGGGGGAAGCTCTATGACCACAGAAACGATTAGCGTACGATTCAACCTCCAACGGCTTAGGCTTGAACTGCAAGCCCGTCTAGGATTGCCGATGACCTGGGAACAAATTGCTCAGGAGACTGGCCTCAGCCAAAACACACTGGTCAATCTCAGTCGCAATAAGACACGGCGGGTAGACTTTGACACACTAGAGAAATTGGTCGCCTTCTTTCGTGGGAAAGGGATGCACGTCGATTGCGGAGACATCCTCGTCGTTGAGAGCATCGATCCAACCCACCCGGCCGTAGCTGCGACCGAGAGTTGATGAGGTAGCCGGTCAATCTCCTGTCTCCTCCGTGACCCCTTGCGGCATCAGCAGCTTCATGGAGTGTGTTGGCATCTGGAGCAACAACATCCACAAGCGATCCCAGGCAAGAAGTTGGGCGTGAGGGACGAGGCCGGACGGTGTTTTCAGCTCGGAGAGAGCTGGAGTCTCCTTTCCAGAGGAGCGGAAGGTTTCAACCATTGATTTCGACGGCGTTTGATGTATGTTCCGCATGATCTACACTCCCGCGCCTCACTCTACAGGCGACGAACTCATGACCTTCAGCACAGAGGACGAACTATGGTATAGTAGAGAGATCGCTCGGTCGCGGCTCGCAGCCCCTTTTTTCTTCACGGACTTGGAAGAGGCGGTATGCCGTGACGCTGCCCCCGTTGCGGCTGGGTGGCTATTGATCCTGGGGCCTATCGAGGATTAACGACACTTGTGAGGGCCGCTCTGAGCGATGCTGAGCACTGGTAGTGTAAATTCCCCTCTTCTCCCCCATTGATGGTTGGTAGCCTGTTTCAGAGCCTCCTGCACGGACTTAGGACAACAGCGCATGACGTTCTTTCCGACTAGCAACCCACCAGATAGGTTTGGTCAAGACGTCTCCCTGTGCGACAAGCTCGAAGGTCGTAAACCAGAACCGGGCTTTGCCCCCGGCGGCCTCGGTGATGCGCTTGAGATTGGCAAGCCGCGTCTCCCCTGTGGTTATCGTCAGGACCCGCATATCCGCCGTCTGATACCGCTTCTGGTAGAGTCCTGAGCGGTAGTATTCAAGAAACACCTTGACTTTCCTCGCCCAATCCCGCTTTCCCCACTTACTCGCCTCGCCCGTCACGGTGCGCATGTCAATCTCGAAGAAGAAGTTGTAGATGTCGGAGCCTGCATCGAGCCGACAGTAGCCATCCGGCACAACCGCTACCCGCGCCTGTGCTCCCACTGGCCCCTTGATAGTTACGAGGTCTTTCATCTGCGGGCGACGAAGCGCGAGCTCGTCCCGCCACTCGACAATGTGATAGTCATGGCTTACGGCGTTAGTCGTGAAGGCAACCCGCACATCATTGCTGGCCAACAAGTGCTCAAGAAACGGCTGTTTCACGTCGTTGTGACTCGGCCGCCAATCCAAATCACGGACTGGTATGGCTCGCAACTGGGCAAGCAGCTCTGCTCCTTTGGTATCCAGAAAGTACACGAGCGGCTTGCGTCCTTCTGAGAGCTTTTGCGCCTGTTCATCGCGGAAGAGATAGCCATGCTGATACAACAGTTGCAGACGGTACAGACAGCGGCTATTTACTCGCCCGTGTTGTGCTGTTGGCTTCTCATCGCTGCCAAAGAACAGAGCCTCAATCTGAGCGGCGGTCAGGGCGCGACAGGTGTAGACCGCCTCGATGATCGCCTGGTCACGCTCCGTCAGCCGAAGCGTCGGAAGCTGCTCGGCGCCGACCCGTTTCAGTCGTGGCCGTCTGTCGTTCTCCGAAGATGAGGATATCGTTGTCATGGTCGTCATGGCTCGGGTTCGGGTCAGGAACCATCAAGCGGCGCGCAATCGCCTGCTCCACCTCGCGTCGGTCGCGTCCATATAGAAACCGGGACCGCTCGCGAATCACCTCGGCAATCGCGGGTTGTGCGACATTCTCCATCTCGCCGAGGGTGTCAATGGTGACTTCTTGACTTGCCCGACCCTGTACCAGTCTACACCGTGCGCGAAAGTTATCCAAGTTGGCAAGTTGATTGGCGATCTCGGCTTCAACATCACTTCTGAGCCGAAGCGGGCCGGGGACCCGGCGATAGTAGTGTTCATCAGACAGGAGCAGGCTCCCATCGCCAAGATACCCAACGTCCGCCGGCCGTCGAGCCGGCACTTCTACCCCAAGATCGCGTTCATGCTCGACGTTGCGCAGACACGACGCCAGGATTTTGGAGCGTTGGCGAAGTAGACGCTCCCGCCGCTCTACCGCCTTCGTATCCAGCTCTGGAACGACCTCGTCCAGCCAGGCAGAGAGATCAGGAGGGTCAGAAAAGGTCCAATGCGAACTGGTATAGGGGGCGAAGACGGGTCGAAAACCCGTCGGATGGAACGCGCATGTTGCCGTGCGCTTCCAGGCAGCAAGGCGCGCTTCAAGCTCACGATTGAGCGGCTCCAACCGGGCACGGATGAGCGCCGTGGTCGGATCATCTGGCGCGGCCGGCTCCAGTCGGCGCTGGAGGATTTTATCCAGAACCGTAGGAAGATCAGGCGGGAACGCGAAAGAAACAGGTGGAACCTTCTCCTTAACCGGACGAAAGGACGTTCCGAGAACCTCACGCACCCGCGCCGTTGCGAACGCACGGACACGATCATCGCCAAAGTCAAACACACACAAACGGCGCAAAGTACTATCCAGCTTCCTCTTGCGTGCGTCAGGTACGAGAGACAGGTACTCACGTTGGTTGAAGCCGAACAGTGCAGTGAAAATGTGGGCCACAAAAAGGACATGCTCAAGCTCCTCTCCCATGCGGTTGTAGACCGCCTCGGCCTCGGGTGGATCCCACACCGTGGACGACCATCGATGCACCAGCGGCTCCATCAGCATCTCGGTGCGCATCTCGGCTGGGCCCGGCGTGGTATCAAACTCGCCGGCAAGCTCTTTGGCATCCTCAGCATTGACCTTGAAGATGATCTTGTTGCGCACCGACAAGGTCGCGCCCCGATTGTCGGCGTCGAGCTGGTCGCGCCACTGGTGTGCGATCACCGCGTCAATACGATACTTGCGCGCCTCGGCGAGAAGCGTCGGAAACGCCGAACTGACAAACCGCTGGAACTCGTCTACGACCAGGTGAAACTGTGGAAGCGTGTGATCAGCGCGACGCGTGAGCGCCGCATCGAGGAGGCTCCCGACGATGATCGAGCCCAGAAGCTCGGCATTTTCCGCCCCTAACTCCCCCACCGGCAGCCGAACAAATAGGAGCCGTCGTTCGTTCATAATGTCGAGAAAGTGCACACTGTTGTCTGGCTGGCCGAAAATGTTGCGTATGAGCGTGTTGCCCAGGAACCGGCCGATCTTGTTCAGGCTGGAGCTGATGATCTCGTTCTGTTCTCGCAGGGTGCGCAGCGAGAAGCGGGGCCAATACTCCTCGCGGATATAGGGGTTGCTGATGGCGCTCAGGAACCGGGCGCGGTAGCGCTCGTCGGAGAGAAAGCGCGGCGCCTCGGCCAGCGTCAGACCGGGGTTCTCGATACAGCTGATCGCCAGATTGCGCATGAGCTCTTCCATGCGCGGCCCTGAGGCGAACGCCTCGGGAAAGATGCGTTGGAAGGTGCCGATAAAGGTAGAGGCAACCCGGTCGCGTTGCAGCGGATTCGTGGGGTCATCGCAGGCGAACAGGTTGAGGCCAAACGGGCGCTCGGCGTCTAGCGGATCCCAGAGGATGACATCATCAAGCCGATGTTCAGGGACACACGGCAACAGGTCATCAATCAGGGAGCCGTGCGGGTCAAGGACACAGAGCCCGTCGCCGCTTTCCAGGTCTGCAAGCACAACGCGCTTGAGCAAGGTGGACTTGCCGGTGCCGGACACGCCAACCACATACACATGTTGCTGTCGTGCCTCGGGGGTCAGTACCACCAGTTCATCGGTCTCGGTGGTGGTGCCGATGGGGATAGGGGTGGTCATGTCGTCCTCTTTCAACTAGGCAAAACGGTTGACTTGTGGCATACTCCGCGATCAACGCACCAAGTGCTGTCTACGGTTATACCTCAAAACAGACAGGGCTAGAACTGATGTTCAGGGGAGTATTTTGTAGACACCCGAACAACTGTTCGTAATATGAGGGGAGAAGAGAGCGTCCTACTGACAACACGAGGGGTCAGACAACGAACCACGCTAGCCGTCCGTTCATCGCTGCCGGAGGATGAACAGGACCTCAACTGAACAAGGGGGGAGCATGGACGACCAAGCATCGCGCATAGCCAAGCTCAAGACACTCACCCCGCGACAACGGGAGGTGCTCGACCTTGTTTGTCAGGGGCTCACCTACAAACAGGTCGCCGAAGCTCTCTTTATCGAAGAAACCACGGTTCTCTATCACATCGGGAACATCTATACCAAGCTGGGGATTGAGAAGCTTCCCAAGACGCAGCGCCAACGCGAGCTCGGCCTCTTTTGCTCGGCGCTCGCGACCCTTGCGGCAAGTACCCCGAGTGAGCCAGAGGACGAGGATGAGGACGAGCCCGCTCCCCCACGTCCACCGACGTATGCGCTTCGGGCGGCGAAAGAAGATGATAAGCCGCTTGCGACGCAAGCCGGCGCACCGCTCGGACCGTCTGAACCTCCGGTCATCTATATCCCCCAACGCGGCGGGTCTTCGTTACCACCGCCTCCACGGTCTCTGGGACGGCGTATCCTTCCCTGGATTGCCGTCGCGTTGATGATCTTCATCAGTGCGATTCTAGCCGCGGGTTTGATGTATCTGTTCATGAGCCGAACGGCCGCCGCCGTCCAGGTCATTGTTACCGCCACTCCCCTACCGGCAACAGAAACTCCGCTCGCTTCAGCCACGCCGGTGCCATCATTGACAGCGACCGCATCTCCAACTCCGACCGCGACGGCAACACCGACAAACACGCCCACGGTCACGATCACGCCTACGCCAACCGTGACTTCTACTCCCACGGCGACCCGAACGGTCACACCGACGCCCACACCCTTGTCAACGACAGAGCCCAAGGCGGTGCTCAAGGAGGGTGACACCTGGGTCGGTCATAGCCTGGCGCTCAAGGCGGACCACTTCAGCGTGACCGACCGCCATGTGAAAGTCGATTTCGTCTTGAAAAACATCACGGACAAGAAGCTGCTTGTGCCGGCGACCTCCGTGGACAACTTCTGGACTGAACTCGATGTCTGGAGAGCGGCCGGGAAAGAGACCCATTTACTCCCCTGGAGCGAAGGCCAAATGTGTTGGAGTATCCAGAAGCAAGAGGATATCCCGCAGCAGTGGTTAGGCCCTGGCGAGTCGATCAAGAAGACGTATTCGTTTGCCGAGTTTGAGGGGAGCGGCGCCTGCACGAACCCGGGCTACATCCCGGATAAGGCCCGCCAATACTTCATTGTCGTCAAGAACATCGCCGACGACATTGACTATGCGACGTGGACGGGAACAATTGACCGGCCATAACTGTTCTAGAGAGCGTGCGGGTGGAGGGCGGAAGGTCTCCACCCGCGCGGGCGTGGGGACGCAGACCGGCAATCTGGGGACGATGCAGACGACAAAAGAAGGGGCGAAGCCGTTGGGCCTCGCCCCTTGACTGCTCCCCTACTCGTCGTGGGTATGATGGTGGGCTCGGCTTCGCTCTTGCGCGAAGTACGCCTCCAGGAGCTCCTGACCTTGCGGTGTGTCAAAGTCAATGTACTCCATTACCTCGTCAACTTGTACTCTGCGAAACTGGCGCAAACGCATATCCACTGTATAGCCTTGAAACATGGGCAACCTGTGCATTATGTTCACCTCCTTGGATGATAGTGTATAATAAACAAACAAGAGAACCTGAGGGGAGAAGCCTCTCGACCTCGCCCCTCGATTCACGAACAGAGCTACCGTCCTTCGCGGTGGCTCTGTATTGTTTCTACCTCCTCAAGGATCAGTTCCAGCGTCATCGCGTGATGCTCAATGCCACTGAGCACCTGACGCATCGCCTTCAGTTCAGCCTTGAACTTGCTGCGAAGATCCGTGAGTTTGCCTTGTTTCTCCTGTTCGGTCATGAGTATTCACCTCCTTTCGAGCGTAGGTCTGTTATGGTAATACACCGTTTGGCTGTGCCCGTTTGATCTCGGACAGCCGCACGGGTGTGAACCCCCGGTCACGCTCAACCGGAAGGCCCAAATGTCCGCGGACGCTCAAGAGCTCTGAAAGCGAAAAGTATCCCAGCTCCGCGTCGAACCCCAGCACATAGCCAAAGAACGTATCGGTGCCATCGAATTCAATGGCGTACCACGTCCAGTTGCCATCAGGCATAAAGAACTTGCAGATCACCATCGGATCGGGCTCGTTTTCTTGGCTATAGAGCGGCGGTAACTGCTCTCGAAGGGCTTTCGTAAGAAGCATCATGACGATCACCTCCTTTCGGCCAGCGATCATGGGCATGGATGGATGCCCGCTGGCTTACCTTCGCGGGGCATGGGGAAACGATGGGGTGTCAACTGTTTTTGGCCGCAGCCAAAAAGGATCGCGGACAGTCTCCCTGTCTGCGACCCACCAGTTGATACCCTGTCGGCTTCCCCATATCATTGCCGCGCAATCGCCTGCGGGCATCCCTTGTTGTCTACGGGGCGTGACCAGGGAGCGCCAAGAAAATGGAGCTGACGCAACGGCGCGGGTGCACGACTTGCGTTCGTATGTCGGATGTGATAAAACCGAACCTGATATGTACTCGGTCATCGCTATAATCACGATGTTTCTTTGCCTTCCTCTCCTCTTTCCCGACGAGACACGAGCATGGTGTCGCAAGCTGCGACACTGGCTGGATGAACGACAAGCAAGGCGGGCGAGTGCGGCAGCACGAGACGAGAGGCTTTGGAACCAAACGAATGACTATATGGGCTCGCTCAAGGCATTGAGGCTGAGTTTGCGACAATCCAATCACCCTGTCAGCGGCTATAGCTTGTTCGCCCAGACACTCGCCGCGACAGAGCGTTTCCTGGCCACTGTGGATCCGGACGAGGATCCCGACCTCTATGACCAAACGTACCGATTGGCTCAATGGCTCCAACACCGACGCGACGAAGCGAAGCACAAAAAAGGGCGAAGCCTCTCGACTTCGCCCCGGACGCTAGTGCAGGATGGCTCGAACCGCTCGTTCAGCGAGACGTTCCACGAGATTGACCGCGCCTCGAACGAGCCGCTCCAGAAGCATGAACGGATCGAGCGCTGACGGTCGTCGCCGGCGCCGGCGTTGAACGTCGTCGAGAACTTGCCGCAAGATCCAAAGCTCGCGCTCGAGATCGGCAAGCTCGCGGTACCGCTGCTCCTCTGTTCGTCGTCCTTTGCAGGGTGCACCCATGATCAGGTTCACCTCCTTTCTGAGCCGTGCTGAAGCTTGTATTGCTCGCTGGCTCTACCGCTGTCGCCTCACACGAAGTCAAGGAGTGGCGCGCACAGTGTCTACAGTGCGTGCCAACGCATGGCGCGTTTGACGGCCTGCGCGGGCGCTGTGGGATAACAGGGAGCAAGGCCGTCAAACGTCCTTGACCGTGTGATATCCTCGCCTCACACGAGCGAGCGAGCAATTGCCAGCCGAACCACACCGACCTGTAAGAACAGAAAGCGGTGGGGAACAGCCGTCGTGCGCGAGGAGGCCGTTGGACAGCATGCATCCGTCGCCGGAGGCGACTATAAATCCGTTCCATGTCAGCGGAGGGCGAAGCCCGAAGCGTCTCCCCCCCGCCCGTCGGGCGTCAGCCCGACCGCCACCCTCGTGCCCGCAGGCCCGAAACGAACGCAGCGCAGCCGTGCGGGATGAAGCCAACAGCGTTGGGTTCAAGCGAAGCGGTCACGCGGGGCAAGCGCAGTGAGTGTAGGGACAAGGGTTGAGCGGAGGTAGCTGGAACCCGTTGCACATGGCTGGCCTCTATGGGCCAGACATGAAAGGGTGAAAGATAACGGAGCGAAGGAGGGGGGCGGTCGGGATGGGAGCACCCATCGTGGCGACCGCGACGAAGTAAGCGGCAGAACGAGGGAGCGCAGCAGCCCGACGGGCGGGGGATCGCCTCGGAAGTGTCACCCCCAGAGCAGCGCGGCGTGGGGTGGCCGACGAGGCGATATATATACACATAAAGGGACAAGATACCACTATGGAGGAAAAGGATGCCTGGACGGGGGCGTAATTGAATGGTTTGCCGTGGGCATGAAGAAGCCGATTGAGGACAATAGCTATACGGGCTACGGTGTGGACTTACCACCTGGAAAAACGTGGACTTCAGTCTCTACAGGACTTGTCCACGGATTGGGTAATGCTATATCGAGCAACAAACCTTCTCGAACAGTTTTTCTTCTCAAAGTTATCCACATTTTCAAGGGCCAATATAGTGGTTTTTCTTTATACCTGGTTCTTCTTCTTAGTGTCGGACGACACCGCATCCGGCGGGAGCCGACTCGGCTCATTTCCGACGCGGGTTCTAGCCTCGGGATCGATGGCCTTGGGAAAGAGTTGGTAGACGTTACTTTTGAACTTCTTGCTGGATGGGTCGATTTTTTGCCGCCGGGCAATGTAGCCCATGAACTCTAGCTTTTTGAGCGACTCGAACACGGTGTCGCGATTGTAGCCGGTCTCTTTGCTGATGAGGCCAACGGATGGAAAGCACGTGCCATCTTCCTCGATGTGGAGCGCCAGACAGATGAAGATGGCCAGCGGCGGGCCTTTGAGCTGCATGAGCTGCTGCTCGCGGAAGCTGACCGAGAACTTGACGTAGGTGCGCTTTTGTCGCTCCTGGACGCCCGTGTTCGTGATGTAGAAATCCTCGCCACGATGAATGGTAATGGTCGGGTCTGGCCGCGTGACGCGGTCGAGTCGACTTTTTAGTAGATGATTGAGCGTCTGCATATTGTGTGTCGAAAATACCGAACGGGCGTACGGGCGTACGGCTGACCGTACGGGCGTTCGGTCGGGTTACTCGTCTCTATTCCTGCGTCGGCTGATGTAGGCGTCGAGCGCTTCGCGTACCATCTGGCTCATGCTACCTTTCTCACCGCGCGATTTCTCGTCCAGGCCGAACTCCCGCAGGCTCTCGATCTGATCCTGGAAGAACTCGAAGGCATAGCGGGTGATCGCCCTCCGAACGAGCGTACGGGCGTACGGGCGTACGTCCGGAGGGGCGGACGGGCGATCGGGCATCGGACTTTCAGTGGGCGGTACTTGGACCGCCACGGGATCGGACGGCGCTGCCGCGCTGAAGATTGCTTGATGGCCAGAGAGGTTAGGGTTCGGAGAAGGACTTGGAGACGGTTGCACTGTGGGCGGCGCCGGCGGCTGGATTACCGGCAGGTCGTCCATCGGTGAGCCGAGGTGCGGCGTAGTATTGGGATCGAAGTCTTCAAGGCGTGGCTTTTTCATAGGCGATGAGCCAGTCGGCAAACAGGTCATAGGCGATAGCGCCTGGATGCCGGGGCTCTAGAAAACGAACGGGCTTCTTCTCATCGTAGCTGCGGGCGAAGATGGTGGAGTGGGGGATCTTCACGTTGAGGACGTTGTCGCGCCAGATCTTCTTGGCGTTGGCGACGATGGCGGGGGAATGGGATGTTGTCGAACGGTACATCGTGAACAGGATGCGCAGCTCTTGATGGGTGAGGGCGAACCTGGACCACATGATCTTCTGGACGTGGGAGATGAGATCGGCGACACCATCCACGGCCATCCGCTCTGCAGAGGCGGGAATGACGATGATGTCGGCCGCGGCCAGCCCGTTGAAAGCGAGCATCGCCTTGCCCGGCGGGGTGTCGATGAGGATGAAGTCATACATTGCTTTGAGCGGATTGATGATGTCGGTGAGCTTGAGCTCGTCGCCCGGCTCCAGCGCCTCCTCGATGGCGGCCATGAGCACGTGCGAGGTGAGTACGTCAATTTTGTGGACGGACTTGCGGATGGCCAGGGCCGGGGACTTGAGACCTATGAAGACTTCGTAGAGATTGGGGGTGCCTTCGGGATCGAGGTCGAGGTAGCGGGTAGCGGAGGCTTGCTGATCGAGGTCAATGAGGAGGACGCGCTTTCCCTTGCTCACGAGGGCGGCTGCCGTGTTGACGGTGCTGGTAGTCTTGCCGGTGCCGCCCTTGAAAATGGAGAAGCTAACGACCTTCATACTGCTTGACGAACTGCTCGTAGGCGGCCAATGGCACACGCCATTGCTGGGCACCGTGCGGGCGTTCGGCCCTTAACATACCCTTCTTAATCCATCTAGAAACTGTTGCACGATCTACCTGGAGGAGCTTCGCGACTTCGGAGGCGTTGAGAAATTGCTTCATACCTCTACGATAGAGGATATCCTGGGATGCTGTCAAGGGGTTGTTGCAGCCGTTGCATGGCGGCATGATTTGCATCAGACTGTGACGAGATGTCTGACAGTCGGCAGGCTTGAGCGTAAGTATCCAGGGCTAGGGATGCGGGCTCAAGCGCCCAGTCATGATGCGCCGACTACTAAACTAATCCCAAGGTGAGAACTACATGGGACATGTGGGTCACCAACTAAACAACGGCCAGCAGGGCGTCGGCGCGGGATTGCAGGATCGTGCGACAGCGCTGCTTGACCTCATCGGTCTTGTCCGCCAAGCGCACCAGGAAGGCGTCCACCTTCTCGCGCACCTTGGCCGCCGTCCCGAAGCAGGTGTTGGCCGTCACCTCTTCGCGCACCCAGTCCCAGATCGCCTCGTCGGCGTTGAAGTCGGGGCTGTAGCCCGGCAGCGCGACCAAGCGCAGCTTGAGGTTGGGGGTCGTCAGATACGTGCGCAAGGCGTCGCCATGATGCATCGGGCCGTTGTCCTGGTGATGACGATCAGAGGTTGCGTGGTTGGCCCGCAACCGCCGGATAGCCACCGAGTGTCCCCGGCCGTCAGGTTTCCATCACGTTCATCACCTCGGTCTGTCCAGGTCTCCGGCACACCGCCGAGGTAGGTCGCCTTCCTGCCGCGCCTGGGCCGCCAGTGTCGGCCAAGGGCGTCCCGCGCGGCACCCACTTGGCCCGCACCTCGACATCGGCCCGAAAGTGCGCTTCGTCGACAAAGAAGATCGTGGCCCCTTCGGCCTCGGCCGTCCGCCGCAACTCGGCATACATCTGGACGAAGGCGGCGCGCTTGGCCTCGTCGGTCGAGAAGCGCTCTGGGCTGCTTCAGGACGAAGTCCAGCCGATGCAAGTAGTTCAGACAACTGGAGCTACTTCCAGAGGCGACCGAAACGCCGCTTGACGAACTGGTGCACGCCCTTCCAGTTCCAGTTGGCCTGCTCCACATCACTGGCTTCGGGCGTGCCTTCGACGGCTGTCTTCAACGCCGCTTGCTGCTCCTCGCTGAGGACGGGGGGGAGCCGCCTGTCTGCTCGAACGCCAAGCCCGTGGGCCCCTTCTGCTCTAGCTCTGCCACCCAATCACCAATGGTATGGGCATCCCGCTCCAACGCCTCGGCGACCTGGTTGGCCGACCAGCCGCGGCTCAGCAACCAGATGGCGTGCCACCGTTCCCGTTCTCGCGGTGTGGGGGAGCGGTACATGCCGTCTCGCACCGCTTTGCCGTCCAACTGCCAGCGCTTCAACGTCGCCTGGATGTTGTCCATCTCGGCCCTCCATCGCACGTTCAGGATACTGGCAGTATACCACACTCGCAATGACGGTTTCACCTTGGGATTAGTTTAGGTAGGGAATAAGATAGTACTCTCTGGTACCGTCACCGACATAGAGACGAGGAGAAGCAGTTACACGGGCACTCTGATCGCTCTTTAGCCCTTACGAGCAACAGACCCATTATTATGTGCGGTAGGACAGGTAAACTCTGAAGTTAGTTCTGACTTGAAGAAAGCCGGTGTGTCACAATGGCCAATACTTCGCGATTGGTATCTACGATCGTGATGGGATGAGGCGTCTCGTCATCGTAGCCCTCAACGATGATAATGCCAGACGAGGCAGGTGTCGACGCGCATCCGAGAGCCACTGACGTGAGGGCAGCCTCCACGTCCACCGCCGTATCATGTTCCCGCGTCCGAATAACCGCCCGCCCTACAGCCGGGCCAAGATCAAGCGTTATGTGGCTGACGCTGTCTGCGGGTACCGCCGGTTTGATACCGACAATATCGACGTCCGCGTCGAAGTCGCGCAGTTCGTAAACTGCTTTGCCCTTTCCCAAGACAACATGGTGATGCCTCACTAGCACATCGTCTGAGACAATTTGAACCATTGCGGCGCACATAAACATCTCCTTCGAGCACCATGGATGCAGCAGTTGCCTACGCTTTAGTACGAGGGCAGTTCATCTTCTCACGTAATGAATTCATACCGTCCTTCAGAGATATGCCCTTACCTAGATCCTGAAGAACGTTCGGAGCCGCCAAACTCATGACGTGATTCCGGAACCACGGGCGAATGTCGCTCGCGATCTGATGATGCTCTATAAATAGGCCATAGTCAACCTGATATTGACCTGAAACCGCAAAGCCTACGAAAATAGAGTCGTCAATGAGGATAACTCCAGAGCCTGGGAGGTGGCGCGTATCGACCGGGAGATAATAGAGGTGCGCATTCTCCGCAGCCGCGAATGGCGCGAAGAGCTTCTCAATGCCAGCAAGCAGCTTTCCATACCTGTTGCGCGCCTCTTCATCGCCATCCACGGGCATTGGTGGAAGACCGTAGACACCGATGAAGTTCCTAAGTTTGGACGGAAACGATTGGATCTCCTTCGCAAGCGCCGGTGGAAGGGCATCGCCATTCGGGTATTGGCGCTTCAGGAGTGCGAGCGAGATTGCCTTGAACCACTTCGCTTTATCCACGCTGGGCTTCCAAACTCCAGTCGGTGCGTAGATGAGCACCTCACCACGATGGGCTTGTTTGAGGTAATTGACGCCAGCTTCATAGATGGCGCCCTTCTCGACCACGCTGACGTCGAGCAGATAGCGTTGCTGGTCTTCTACACCACCTAACGAAAAATCCCCAGCAACCTTGGGATCCGCGAAATCCTCTCCGTACTCAACGTCACAGCCAGCTGTCTGCAAACACATGATTAGCGCCTGGCGCGACTCGGCATCATTTGTCATCTCGATATAATTGTGGCCATCGAAATCGCTGATTGGTCGGATCTTCCCCACATGCACCAGGATGGTGCGGTCTCGGCCCATGACAGTTGCCATGCCCGCTTCAAGTATCACATTAGGTCTTGGTTGGAAGCCAGAGTCCATGGGATCCCCGGGACTCAAGAGGCTGGTTCGTAAGCCCACGACTTCATCAGGCGTAAAGAGAATGACTGCCGCCTGTGCGGCATTCATCCCCGCTGTTACGACTTCCAGATTAGTTGGCAGTGTCTTGTCAGTCAGACGTGAGGCCGCTCGCCAGGTTAGGGGCTCCAGACCCAAGGCCCGGAGGAACTGGAACATGGCGTTCTTGGCATCACGGTTGCGACCATGGACCACGAAGACCGTCTTGTTCGTGTTTGTGGGGTGAAAATCTGTTGAAGTGGGCATTGCCACCCGTCCTTGGAGTCAATGGTACACTAATGAACTGAACAACCGTGCCTTTGCGTTCGAACGCATAGGGCCTACGGGAACGGATGTTATTTACGGAGATAGCAGAGCCTACCGGCCATTATACGACCGATTCGCTATAGTGTCAATGCCGTGTTTTCAGGACATGACACGTTCAACCGCATTGAGCGAGATGAGCAGAGCGAGAAGCGAAAGACGAAACGCCTGGCTTTCCAAGCCAGGCGGATTTCCAACTTCGGGCTGCAAACTGGGTCAGGTGTAGCCGTGCCATGATCTCCGATAGCCGTTGGCAAGGCAACCTCTGCGTTTGAAGACAAGCCCTACACTGCCCGACTACAGTAGAGGGCTTTTCGAGGATGCGGCTATCACTTTGACACGTCTGTCTAGATTATTGGAGGACACGAGGTAGGCAAGGTAGTAAGCGACGATCATAGCAATGAGTGTCCACTCAAAAATAGCGAGCCATAGGCTATCGTCTAGGAACGACGGCCGCTGTGTGATCAGAAGCGAATAGTCTGCAAAGCATCGTGCACAAATGAGAAGGGCGAGGAGAATACCCAGAGCAATGGAATATGCCAAGCGCATGAGGTCAAGGCCGCGATGGCGCATAGACCAGTAGAAGGCGCCCTCGCGAGTGAAGACGCTGCTGTCTGCCGGCAAATTGAGGAGTTGCCGGATCTCCTGTTCGAGAATGTCCAGATACTGGTAGTTGCGCGCAGCAAGGGCGTTGTACTTGTATAGGTTCGTCATTAAGTAGAAAACTATGGCAAGGATGATGGCATGTATGAGGCCAAGTACCGACGGGGAGAAGAGAGTCTGCGAGTCGTTGACGTCCAGAGCCCTGGCAAGCGCCAAACGAACGATCAGTTGGGTATCGTTGGGACGCCAGGAGAGAAGAGCGCCGACCAGCACGACGACGAGGATCCACAGGAAGTAAGAATTGCGCTGCGAGACCTGCTTGTTCGTTAGCTCAAAGGACTTTTGATAGTGCTCAGCGATTATCCGAGCAGTCTCACTGGCAGCCACCGGTGTTGCCAATGATGTGTTCACGATGGGTTGGCTAATCACAGTCGACATGCGTAGTCCTCCTCACAGCAAGGCGTTACCACTAAGACGAGAAGCTCAATTAGGGTCCGCGAAAGACAGACGGGATCGGGCCGTCTGTACCAACGCCCAACATCAATCGTACGTCAGCGCGAAGACGGTGTCGGTGAGCCAGCGGTGGAATGCGTCGTTGTCGGCGAATTGCTTGTATAGCTCGGTGTCATCCTTGAGAAGGGCGGTCATGACCCGCGCGAGAGCCTTATCGTGCTCGATACGCGCATTTTGCCGGTCAGAGTTCTTCTTGGCATTAGCATAAGCTTTGTCGGCAGCGACCCGCGCCGGGATATCCTCCGTCAGGAGGCGGCGGACATGGTCGGTATCCGTCCATTTGATGTAGCCCCATTGATCGTTGAAGGTTTTGAGGATATTACTCAGCCGGTCCATCTCCGGGTCGGCCTTGAAGCCGCCGCCCGCAGTTGGCACCGGCTCGATCTCGGCATCAGCGTCGGGAAGCGCGATCTGCATCGCAGCCTTCTTCTCGACACGGTAGCTATCCATGTCTATGGCTTCCAGAATCCCGCGTGACAGGTCCTCCTCCTTTGGAGCCGGTAGTTTGGGCACCAGGAAATTGAGGAAGATCGAGAGCTTTTCCCACTCGGCATTGCTGTAGGTCAGGATGGTGGCAAGGAAGTTGTACGTACGCACGAACGCCTTGGCCTTGCCTTTGAAATCAATTTGGCCGTTCTCATCCAGGTCGTCCTTATACGTCGCGACACAGGCATCGAGAATAGGGTCGAGGCGGTCGCGGTCCGCGCCGTCAAGGTAGAGAGCGACGAGTTGCTCCACCGCGTCCGAGTCGTACACCTGGTAGCCATCCAGGTCGGCCTTGAGATCGTGCAGCTTGTTGGGGTCGGTCTCACCACTGAGAATCGTCGTCCGGTAGTAGGGCGCAAAAGCAGCCTCGATTGTCTCTGCCTCGTTCAGAAAGTCGAGGACGAAGGTATCGTACTTCTGCGGGTGGGCGCGGTTGAGGCGCGAGAGTGTCTGCACGGCCTTGATACCCGACAAGGGCTTGTCCACATACATCGTGTGTAGGAGCGGCTCGTCGTACCCAGTCTGGAACTTGTCGGCGCAGACCAGGATGCGGTAGGGATCCTCCTGGATCTCGTCGGCAATCTTGTTGATCGGGAAGCCGTTAATTGACGCCTCCGTCACTTTGATGCCCTTGTACTCGTGCTCACCCGAGAAGGCGACGATGGCCCGGTATGGGCTTTTCCGCTCCTCGAGGTAGTCGCGGATGGCATAGTAGTACTGAATGGCGTGCTGTATGCCGCTGGTCACAACCATCGCCCGCGCTTGCCCGCCGATTTTCTGCTGACCAAGCACTTGCTCATGGAAGTGGTCAACCATGATCTCGGCCTTGAGTTGGATGGCGTAATCATGGTGCTCAACGTAGCGCCGCAGCTTCTTCTGAGCCTTGCGCGTGTCGTACTCCGGATCCCCTTCGACAGTCTTGATAAGCCGGTAGTAGCTCTCGACCGGTGTGTAGCTCTTGAGGACGTCCAGGATGAAGCCTTCCTGGATCGCTTGCTTCATTGTGTAGCTGTGGAACGGGCGGTGCTTCACCTGGCCGTCTTCGTCGTACTTCTCGCCGAAAATCTCCAACGTCTTGTTCTTCGGTGTCGCTGTGAACGCGAAGTAGCTGGCATTGGGCAGCATCTTCCGCGCTTCCATGATGCGGTTGATGGTGTCTTCAGTGGTCTCGTCGTCTTCTTCGACATCGGCCTCGGACAGCACGCGGCTCATGGCAGCCGACGTGCGCCCGCCCTGGCTGGAGTGCGCTTCGTCAATGATGATGGCAAAGCGGCGGCCGCGGTGCTCGTCGCCAATCTCATCTAGGATGACGGGGAACTTCTGGACGGTGGAGATGATGATCTTCTTGCCGCCCTCGATGAATTTGCGGAGATCGCCAGAGTGCTCGGCATGACCGACCGTTGAGCCGACCTGGGCAAACTGTTTGATAGTGTCACGGATTTGCTGGTCGAGGATACGGCGGTCCGTCACGACGATGATGGAGTCAAAGATGGGTTGACCGTTCGTGCTCAGGCCGATGAGTTGGTGAGCGAGCCAGGCGATGGAATTGGACTTGCCGCTGCCGGCAGAATGCTGAATCAGGTAGCGGCGCCCCACCTCGTGCTGGCCGGCGGCCCGGAGCAGACAGCGCACAACGTCCAACTGGTGATAGCGCGGAAAGATTTGTTCCCGCTTCTTCTTGCCGGTCTTCTCATCCTTTTTCTCGACGATCTGAGCGTAGTTTTCGAGAATATCGGTCAAGCCGGTTGGCGTGAGGATGCGCCGCCACAGATAGTCGGTCTTGAGGCCGTGCGGGTTGGGCGGATTGCCGGCGCCGTCATTCCAGCCCTGATTGAACGGCAGGAACCATGAGGCCTTTCCCTTCAGGTGCGTGCACATCCAGACCTCTTGGTCGTCCATGGCGAAGTGAACGGCGCAGCGCCCGAACTGGAACAGTAGCTCGCGGGGGTCGCGGTCGCGCTTGTACTGCTCGATGGCGTCCTGATAGGTCTGCTTGGTCAGGTTGTTCTTGAGCTCGAAGGTGGCGATGGGCAAACCGTTGATAAACAAGGCCAGATCGAGCGCGAGGCGAGTCGAGTCGCGGCTGTAGCGCAATTGGCGCGTGACACTGAAGCGATTCGCGGCGTAACGCTCGACGGCCTTGACATTGCCCGGCGAAGGCGTGCCATAGAACAGGTCAACGTTGTGCGGGCCGTGTTTGAGCCCGTGGCGCAGGACATAGATGATACCCTGTTTGGTGATTTCGCCTTGCAGACGAGCCAGGAACTTGCGGCGCGTCGGGCTGTCGTGGTCGAGATCAAGCACGGAGATGAGGTCAGGCTGGGTGTCGGCGAGGAAGGCGCGAAGCTGGGCAAGGTCCACGCCGTACACGCGGTCGTAGTCCTTAGGATCGCCGGCGAGCCATCCGATGCCACCGTAACTCAATGGACGCTCTCGCGTCCCGCCGGCGCCGGGCAGTCCGCTTTCACCCGTCATCGCCGTGACGATTAGCGTCTCAAGACCTTTTTCGCTCGTATCAGTTGTGGCCGGCATTGCTGTGTGTCCTGGCGGATAGTGCCTCGTCGTGAAGCTCCTCGGCGAGCGCGACGAAGCAGTCGAGGAAGCGGCGGAGCTCGACGACCGTCAGGGTCGTGCCCCACGTGCGCCTGCCCCCTCTGTTGTTATGGAGTCTGATTTTCTCAATCTCGCCACGCGACCCAGCGATGAACTCCAAGTTGCCGTGAGCGATGGCATTTCGAACCAGCCGCAGAAGATCGCCAACGCTCTCGGGTTCTTCATCCGTGTCGCGCTCCTTCTGGACCGTCGGCCAACCAACTGCAGCAGCTTCCTCGAGCGACTTGTCCTTCAGAGCAGGTTTGTACTTCTCCCAGGGATATGCGAGAGCGCCGAGAAATGAGTTGACGAGCTGGGTAACCTCATATGGGCCATCGTCTGTGGAGTGGCGCTCGATGAAGGAGAGGTTGTACATCGTGCGATACATTATCTCCGGTACAGGATCGGATGCGTTCATGCCTCGATCTCCTCAGGAAGGGCTTCGCTGTCGTCTCCTTCCATGTCGAGCGCTTCGTCCTCCGTGTCCTCAAGCGGCTCGGCGACGTCTGGTTCGTCTGACAGCGATGCTGCCGCTGCGCGCACGTCAAGCTTGCCAGTCACGACGTCGGCGATGAGGCGCGTGCGATACTCTCGAACCAAATCGATTCCGCGTTCAAGGCCAGCAATGTTCTTTTGAAGTCCGCTTAGCGCTCTGTCCAGTTCCTCCATGATGCGGGTTTGCTCACCGCGCGGCGGTAGTGGCACCTGAATAGTTCCAAATCGATCAGTGTACAGCCGTAGAAAGCCGGAAGTGCCAGTCCCAAGGCCTTTGGCTTCAATCCGAAACTTGTGCTTTAGTATTGGAGTGCGAAAGAGGGTCGTTAAGTAGCGTATATCTATGTCAGCGATTGGATCGAAGACCGCATAGTCCGGGCTGACCACACCTGTTACATCGGATGAGAATACCAATCCATTGTTGGCCTGCAACCTGTTCAGCACAACCTGCCCGGGCCGAACAAGCTTGTATCCTACAAGGCTGGACGCCTGTCCGGGACGTGCAAAATGCTCATCGTGAGGTACTAATCCGTGAGACATGCGAAGCGACAATAGAGTTTCCTCACCCGTCACAGATCTGGCGTCCACCTCACGCAGTAGATACTTTATGCGCACGACTTCCCAGTTAGCCGGAACGTCTCCCAACCAGGAGACGCTAGACGGCTTGAGCGGTACATTCGGGTCTAGACCTCGCGTCACAGCATGCTGGATGATAGCCTGCTTCTGCTCGTTAAGTAGCGCGATGAGTCGCCGCTTCGCCGCGATGTAGCGTCGGATGCGGCGGTTGGCGTGGTCGAGGAAGCGCACAATAGCCGCTTGCTCATCAGGAGGAGGGATAAGGATGGGCATGTCGAGGAACGCGGGGTCCGAGAGCTGTAACCGCGAAAGCCAGACTCCCTTGGATCGCGTCTGAAGCTCCCATTTGTAGCTTGCCGAGCGCAAGAGGTAATCGAAATAGCGCCAATAAGAGGTAAATGCTGGTCTTGGCCGATAAACACTATAGGCAGAGCTGACCAGACCGTGATAGCGTGAGAATCCTAGGCCTTGCATCCAAGCCCACAGGCTATTGATGACGAGATCGCCGGGCCAACATAGCTTGTGACCTACATACGACTCAGCCTTGAACATTGTCACGGTCTTCTGGCTGCGAGGCACGACACCATCCGACGCCGAGACTGTCAAGAGTTCCTCATCGCCGGTTTCAGATCGGACGTCGATCACTTGAAAGACGTTCTTCCCGCGGAGTATCTGCCAGCCAGATGGAATCTCAGCCAGCCAGGGGAGCCCAAGTGGCTTGTGGTCGGAGTACGGGTGGGGGTCAAATGCCATCTAGGCCACCTCCATGGCTTCCTCGAGTAGCTCGTCCCCAACTGTGTCTTCGGCGGGCATTTCCCCGCTACTCGTAATGATGGACTTTCCCATAGCCACCTCGATCAGAGCAAGAAGCTGCTGTTTGCGCCTATCGTAGAACAACTGAAAGTCGTCGGCTCGCAGCGCATCGGGGTCAATCAGGTGCGTCCGCAGTATATCGTCCTGCTGCACCTGAGAAAGCTGAACTTGGGAATGTGTTCGCAGTTGCTCTAGGTAGGCCGACGGTGCCCTGCCCCCAATCATGCGATTTGCCTTGTAGGAGATCGGCGTCTTGTTAACAATCGCATTGAAGACACGCTCGCTAATGTGATGCTCGCGACACCAGGCCTGCGGAAAGATATGGTGGATGTCGATGTTGACATCGTTATTGTCCAAATCAACCATCTTCGCCTTCCAGAAGAAATCCCTGGAACCTTCACGTTGGAGCAAGACGTATAAACCACGGTACGCAGCGCTTGTGCGCGTACGGAGAGTGTCAAGGCGTGATGGTTGGAAACCCGCGACGATCACAGTGGCAGGCTCCTGCGCGTCCTTCTGGTCAATCCATCCGAGCAGATCCTGCATGTCGAGCGCGATTCGGCTCTCAGTGGCGCCGCCGTACAACTCCCCGAACACGCCACACCAGAACCACTTAGCGAGTTTGTCCTGAATAACTGGCTCCAACCAGCGCTCTCCCAAATGCACCATGACTGCGGCGAGCGGAACTAGCTGTGTGCGATACGGCAGATACTCTGGCCCGCGGAACCCCTGCATGCGGAGGAAGTGGTCGGCACTTATGAAGCCGGCCACCAGCCTATCGGCCCACTCCTGGTAGGCCTTCAGAGGCAAGTTGAGCACCTGCTCGCGCTTAGCGCTGACAGGCCTGGCATCTTTGCCTGACAAACCAGCCTCCAGATCTTGCTGACGGCATTGCCAGGAATAGAGCAGGGCAACACCTTGAAGGAAATCCGTCGGTTCGATCTGGCGCAGCAGCGGTCTAGCAGCAAGGCTCTTTTGGCGCCCGGTTAGATTGCGAAGTGGGGAGCCATACCAGTCGTCGCGTAGGTTGAACCCGTCAGCCGCGTACGAAGCTGTCACAAGCTCAAACACGGACAGAGGTACGCCGCCTGTATTGACTTTCTCAAAGACAAGACAGACCGCCTCTTTGCTATTCTCCTTTTTGAGGTCAATCACCGGGAGCTGATACTCACGGAAACGACTAAGGACCTTGGCGCGGAAATCCATGTAACGTGACAGCTTGGCTTGACTGCATGCCCGCAACCCATATTCCCACTGATCCGAGTCCATGATCTGATTGCACGGAAAGTGGAACGTCTCGAATTCCTTTTCAACTGTGCTCAAATCCAGCACGACCTCGCGCCCGAAGTCACGCTTCAGTACCTTCGAGCCGTCAACGGCGACAATAGCATCCTCAATATGGCCATCTCCCAGCAGCGCCTTCTCAATATCAAAGTAATAGAAGCGCTCGACCTCGCGTTTTTGGCCGTCCCTGGTTCTGACAGGCGTGGCAAGATGCATGACCTGCGTTAGGGCAGTCAGACGCTGCTGCCCATCAAGAATAAGACGCTCCACTTTTTCAGGACCTGAATCAAGAGCGATACCCTCAACTGGACGAATCTGAAAGCGCGTCTCGCCCCCAGTCTGAAGCAGCATGATGCTGCCAATTGGGAAGGCGCGGGCGATGCTGACCAGAAGCGACTGGATGTGCTCGTCGTCCCAGACCCAGCCGCGCTGGAAGTCTGGCAACTGTATTTTCCCCTGAACGATATCGGCAAGGACGTTCTTGAGGGATATCTTGGTAGAGTCGAAGAGGGACATAATATGGCTCTCTAGCGACCCTTTCAGGTCGCATATCCGAATGACGCGAGAAGCAAAGGTAAGACAGAGGTCGGCAATAACACTCTGTTAGGATCGAGAAAAATCGTCACAGCATGTTCCCGATGTGGCGCAGCCATCCCTCGACCTCGCCAACCGGATCCGCTGCCCTAATGAGGTCAGCGGTCATTTTCGGAAAAGCGTGTTGCGCGAGCTTTCGCTTGGCAGTGTCAGAGTTCCATTTTCTTTGCATGCAAACCAGAGCAGGAACATCGTCACAGTCCCCAAATGCAATCGTGACCCCGAGCCCTTGCTGAATTGCCAAAGGATGCAAGTAATTCTCGATTTCCCGCTTTCTAGTTTGCGCACCCCAGGATCCATCGGTACGCGCATTGATCTGCGTGATTATTCGTCCATATCGGGTAACATCATTGTCGTAGATGTGAACCTCGGGACGGCCCAATCCCTTGAGATAGTGATGATTAACCCAATGAGACAGGGTTCCACCACCAAGGACGACGAATGCGACCCTTGGGTCCGTGGATAGATCGGGAAGTGTGGCATCAACTTGGTGTAATCCGCGACTGAGGTACTTGAGCGCCTCAACATCCGTCGGCCCTTCGACACAAAGCAGCACCCTCACGCGATTGTCTGGAACCACGCCTAGCGTAGCAACCATCGCTTCCCAGGTCGCCTCTGTTCCAGCAGTAACACGCGGCTGACAGTCGTCGCCTTTCTGGATGAATCGAAAGCTGTCGATTGGCAGGTAACTCGCGAGTCCCGGGCTATGGGTTGTAAGCAAAACCTGGCATCCAGGCTCCAACGCGAGGTCTTGTAGCGACTCAAGAAGTAGTCGCTGGTTGTGGGGATGCTGTGACGTCTCAGGCTCTTCGATCGCATAGACAATGGTCTCGGATCCGCCCTGTGATAGCCGCCTTTCAGCTTCGGCTCGGAAGAAACTAACAAGGATCAACCTCCGAACGCCGCTCCCGCGCTTGTTGATGGGAATTCCTTGGTCACTTGTGAGCGCCAGTGAAAATAGCCCCGCCCATTTGGGTTCTGCTTTGAATTCTGGTGTCAGCTGGCCCGCGAGGTCTGGATCGATCTTCGCAAGAGTCATATGAGTGCGCCCAGCAAGTTCAACTGCCTTCTCTCTGACCGCGTCAACCACCTCGGCGAGCTTCTCCCGCACTCGTGGTTGCGCCAGCGCCGTTGAGACCGCCAGTCTCATGGGGTCTTGCACCTCTGCATCCGAGTCACGACTGGCACGATCGCTTTGGAATAGCGCAAACATCGGTAGATACGAACTCAGCTGTTCCCATATCCGTTTTCCATCTTCCTTGGCCACAGGCAGCTCAACTTCATGCAAACCCAGGTCTGGGCAGGCATTCCAGATCGCTCGTCTGACGGAAGGGTTACTGTTGAGTTGGACATCCGTGCCATTGACGCCGAGTTGCCGCAAGCGCCCCTTCAACGCGCTGTTGGTGAGTTCGAGAAGATCGGCATAGCCGTCGGCTGTTGGATGTCGTGCCCGAACGAAGACCTCCTCCTTTGGCTTCGCGCCGGTACACTTAAATGTCTTCTTGATGCATAATGTTCCCTTCGACGTCAGCAGGTATTCATCGGCAAGGCTCGTCTGTGCTTGCGAATCCAGCACGAGACCGTCAGGGGGGTCAGCGAACTCACAAGTGATTTCGACTTTGCGATCATCCGCGGCAGAGACATGGCAGTCTTCGCAGTCAATCTTGACGATCTGGTTGTTGAAGTAAACTTCAAGCGCCTCCAGTATCGTGGACTTGCCCACATCATTCTTGCCAATAATCGTCGTGAGGTCACCGATTTCGATTGTTGTCTCATCACGATAGCATCGAAAGTTCTTGATGGTGACGGAGACCAGTTTCATTGTGTACCTCAGCTCAGGATCTCATTTAGTAAGCCTTCGCTCTCTCGTTCCAGAGCGAGGATGTCTGCGCGTATCTGCTCGAGGGAACGCAGAGGCTGCGGTTTATAGAAGTAACGCGTGAACGAAATCTCATAGCCCACTTTGACACTGTCAGCGTCAATCCAGGCGTCCGGGGCATAGGGCAGCACCTCGCGGCCGAAGAACGCCTCGATACCACCATCCTCCAGCAGAGGTATCTGCTCCGAGTCGCGCAGGTCGGGGTCTGGCTCATACTCGACGACGGTGGGCAATAAGCTCCGCGTTCGTTTCGCCTCGAACCGGCCGTGCAGCGGGTCAGCCTCCGCTTTGCCGGGCTTGTGCGTCTTCTTGACGACCGGCGCGCCAGTTTCGTTGCGATGTGCCAGCGCCGTTTGCAGCAGCTTCTGGCGCTTGGGAGTCAGCTTGACATTCGCAGCATCCAGCAGCGGCTCCAGGGACTCCAGGAAGGCGTTGTAGTCGGCGTGTGGGCCGGCGCCAAGCTTAGCCGCGGCGCGATCAATCACATCCGCCAGAACGTTCTCGCCTGCATCAGCGCAGGCATTGCGGAAGCTGGCTCGCGCGGCTGGAGACAGGTCGACGCTGAGACGCAGGGGCCGCTCGACAGTCACCTTCCAGTAGCCAAAGGCGGCATTCGGGAATATCTTCGACTGCTCGGCCTCCTTGAAAGCAAGGAAAGTGTCGCAAATGCGCGCGATATCCTCGTCGGATAGCTCGCAATTCTTCTTGCCCAGGTTCTTGCGCAGCGGCTTGAACCACTGGGTCGCGTCGATGAGCTGCACTTTGCCGCGTCGGTGCGCCGGCTTGCGGTTGGTGAGCACCCAGATGTAGGTCGCGATGCCCGTGTTATAGAACATATTGAGGGGCAGCGCGACGATCGCCTCCAGCCAATCGTTCTCGATGATCCAGCGGCGAATGTTGCTCTCACCCTGCCCGGCGTCGCCTGTGAATAGGGATGATCCGTTGTGCACCTCGGCAATGCGGCTGCCGAGCTTCGTGTCCGTCTTCATCTTGCTCAGCAGGTTCGCCAGAAAGAGCAACTGCCCATCGCTCGACCGCGTCAGGAGGGAGTAGTTCGAATCGTCATCGTGGGTGATAACGAAGCGCGGGTCCTTGATGCCGTCCTTGCCGCCTAGGCGCTCCAGGTCGCTCTTCCAGCTTTTGCCGTACGGGGGGTTCGAGAGCATGAAGTCGAACTCGCGGCCGGGGAAAGCGTCGTTAGACAGCGTCGAATACTCGGGGCCGCCGACGATGTTGTCCGCCGCGTCGCCCTCGCCCTTGAGCAGCAGGTCGGCCTTGCAGATCGCGTAGGTCTCCGCGTTGATTTCTTGGCCATAGAGATGGGTGGCAACATCCTTGTCGTGCTTTTCAGCTAGCTTCTTCAGCGTTTCCTCGGCAACAGTCAACATGCCACCCGTTCCGCACGCGCCATCGTACAGAAGATATGTTCCCGACTCGATGTAGTCGGCGATAGGCAGGAATATCAGGTGGGCCATGAGCTTGACGGCGTCGCGAGGTGTCCAGTGCTCACCTGCTTCTTCGTTGTTTTCCATGTTAAAGCGCCGTACCAACGCCTCGAAAATGGTACCCATGGCGTGATTGTCAAGCCCCGGCTGTCTCACCGAGCCATCGTCGTGGAGGACCGGATACGGACTGAGGTTGACCGCCGGGTCGAGGTACTTCTCGATGAGCGTGCCGAGGGCGTCGGCCTTCGACAGGCGCGGAATCTGATTGCGGAACTCGAAGTTATTGAGGATGTCTTGCACGTTCGGGGAGAAGCCGTCCAGGTAGTTTTCGAAATCGGCCTTAAGCTGTTGCTGGCTGGCGCGGTTGCGCAGATCACGCAGGGTGAAGGGCGACGTATTGTAGAAGGCCTGGCTCGCCGCCTGCCGCAAGGCCAGATCCTGACTTGTGATTCCGGCCCTATCGAGCATCGCTTTTGTGTCGAGGACGTCCTGCTTGGTCGGCTCCAGAACGGCGTCGAGGCGGCGGAGGACGGTCATCGGCAGGATGACGTCGCGATACTTGCCCCGTACATAGAGGTCGCGCAGAACGTCGTCGGCGATGCCCCAGATAAAGTCTGTGATCCAGTCGAGATTTCGCTGATCCATGGTAACCTTTGATTTGGAGAGCGGCGCAGCTTCCTGCCACCGCTATTTATAACGAAGCAAATCGCCTGGTGTTCGGCGTGATGGGCCAAGACACCCTCTACAAAGCGACTATTGGTTTGGCTAAGCGCTATTGCAGTAGGTGCGAGCTGAGAAAAGAGGTAGAAGTGGCCGCCACCGTAGACGTGCGCTCATAACGCACAATACAGATGACGACCAAATCGCTGCGGCGTTACGCGGCGCGTGTCCAAGCCCCCCCGCAAGCATTTCAGCGCCAAGCCTCAGTATATAACGACAGCATAGGAGATCGTGTTAAGGGATGATAACACGAGTGGCAGAACTTTCAACGTTGGGCCGCGCCCCTGAGTCAGCCCAGAGTCATTGGTATGGCGCGGAGTGATGGAGAATAGACCACAAAAGATAGCGCGAGGCTCTGATTTGTAATAGGTAGTACTTGATCTTCCAGTCAGAGCCGCACTTGGAGGCGGGAGCGCAGCTGACGCTGTGAGGCGTCGGCTCAAGGCCAATGTTAGGCGTAGAAGTTGGCGTGAGGTATGCATGGACTCTGTCCGTGTAGTGTTGCTATCTTGCAGCTATGTTATAGTCTGGACGTGCCATCGTCCGCCGCCTCAATCTCACCTCGAATGTTTACGTGCCTCGGCGCCAGCTCCGTCGCGTACTGAGCAAGAACTGGATGTCATCCCTTAGCAGTAACAATTCAACCGCTGTTATCTCGCCTTCGAGATAGTCGCAAAGCTGATGAAAAGAGTTCCTGCGATATCTATTACCCTCAAGTATCGACTGAACGTACTGCGTGTTGCGGTTGTAATTACTGATCGCTCGCGAGAACCACTCGATCGCCGCTTCTATGTAGGCGATGTATTGATATCTTGTGACGCTACATAGCTTTCCGTACAGAAGGGCGACTGTAAACTCTGCGTTATCGATTGTTCGCTCTCGCTGAGCGTCGTGATATGCCTTCATTGCGTAGCCGACTCCGTCGAGCAGAGCTTGTTCGTTATTTTCGAGACTCAATGTAGCCTTCGCACGCTGTAACCAGTAGTCTGCCGAGTTGTTAAGAGTTGGCTGAAGGCGCTCGTACAGAGACAATACGACAGGTCTATAGCCGGTTCCATCGCCTTCTTCTGATGTCGGGGAGAGAATGAAATTGATCGCATCGAACATGTACATTTGATGGGCGACAAATGCAAACTTCGGCAAACTAATAAGGCGAGTCACTATGGTTCCAATCCTTTCGGAAAGCCAGTCAAATCCATTTGTAGTTGCCAGCCTACGAATTAATAATGCTAATCCTACCTTCGAATTCACTACAATTTTGTACCTCGAATTGTAGTCTCGCAACTCATCCCTAGATGTCTCAAGCACCTCGACCACTGGACCTAGCTTTTCGCACAGAGTGAACATTTCATTTGTACGCATTTGGAGCGCGGTCGCGAGACTGCTCCATGCCTTCTGAACAATGGCTGTAACCAGAAGTACTTCAGTTTCTTCCTCGGTTAGCTCCTTTGTTATTAGAAGATCGGACCGCGCTTTCGGATACTTCTCGATAAAATTGAACGTATTGTCCAAAAGAGTCTTGTTGCAATCGAAGCGTAGCAAGCCCAAAGCATCTAGTAGACCATTAAGGTCATCACACTCACGCTTCGACAACCTAGGCTGTAGCTCGAAGTCCGCCTCATCATCGACATATCGCACGAGAGCACCCACAATGTCAGGCTCTGTACGGTTAACGGCAACAATGGCAGCACTGTCATTAGTCTCAAAGGACTTGAGGCATCTGGCAAGTGAAGTCGCGCCTTCCGGGGAGAGTACGTTCGTATCGAAGATAAACAAACCATTTCTCACACTGGACAGCTCACCAAGTGCCTCCGTCGAAATTGTTGTATTAGACTCGAAAAGATACACCTTTCTTGATATTGCAGAGGAAGCAATGCTGCGAAGAAGCAGCGTTCTGCCTGAATATCTCCTGCCCCTGATTAACACTATACGCTTCCCTCTGCTAACTCGTAGGATTTCGTCCTCATTATCCCGCCGCACATAATAATCAGGAATAGAAGTAGTTATTCCTGGTTGCATGCCATAGGGATCTCTAAGCAAAAAAGACAGATTGGTTTGTCTATTGCCATTGAGACGACGGAGGTTTGGACTGCTCAAATGAGGAGCAATAAGACTGCCTACTTGCGGCTCAGCATTCATTCCCCAGCGCGCTACAGTTTGATAGAATACATCGTAATCTGGAGCAAGAAGAACTGCATTGATTCCATGGGAGGCAAGCTTCGCCATCTCAAAGTTATTCGGTTTCTCGGCTGTAACGTAAATACTGCTTCGCCCTTCAGGAAATGTATTGTTGTATTCGGCCAGGGCGTACAACAAATCAATTTCCTGAGTCAAACTACACCCTACGAATAACGTATTTTGTTCGATCAAATCCGTCTTCAGCGAATTCAGCATAGACAGATTTGTGGTAAGACTCCGAACATATTGGGCTGTTGAAAAAATGATCTTTGAGGGTTCATCGTATATCAACTCATCTGTGGCATCGCCATGAACCTTGTATACACAAGGTAGTTGCTTGGACGTACTTGAGATTGGTCTGTTAGGAACTACTTTATTTCTAAAGGAAGAGTTGCTTTCAATAGCGTCGTCAATATTGAGCGTATAGATGTAGGGCCATGGGCAGCTGAGGAACGCCTTCCGGTCGCTATTAAGCTTTACTCCAGTGAAGTACTTCCGAATGGTGTCCTTCACATGGGTAGTGGGGACAAAGGCAGGATTGAGGAAGTATTCGGCCACCTCGGCAAAGCTCTTGTCCTTTAAGTAATCAGCATCGCTTCCAACACGCTCTCTTAAGATAGCTAACATCGTAGTCCTAAATTCATCAGCAGCAGGAACATAGTCACTTTGTGTCGGAGCTCCCCTAGTAAAGCCTGCTCCCAGAACTGGCACTAAGTTTCTTTTCTGAAGCATCGTTACAATCATGGCCTCGGTTGTTCCGTCGTGGAGTTCAAGTACCCTCATGATCCCTCCAGTCTATTCTTACGAGCGATCGATGCTTCGCGATATGTTCTAAACGTCGCCTGAAAGGTAACTTCTTTGGCGACTAACTCGTAATTCAATCGCACCCGGTCGTTAAAGAGAGCACTATACAACACCTGTCGCCCACTGTCGGTGGGCTCGACCAGTCATATGGAGGCAAATCATAGGTACTTCTGTGGCAAGATCAAGGGCTAAGTGTCGCAACAGCGGCGGAAGGATTGCAGTCACATCAACTATATAGAGATCGGGTGTGGTCAGGACGCATCCTTAGCTGTTGGGTGACATGACCGCAGCCTAACAGGTACGAATTGGTCATACACTGAGACTTGTCAGACTAAGTACTGACTACTACAAGCGCGCGAGAGCCAATTGAGCGTATCTTCCATAGGCTGCATTGACCATTATCTCTTGAGCCAGTTCCCCCTACACTGGTTATTCCAAGTGTACTTGCCTTGCTTTTTTTGTCAAAACCCGTCCGAGATACATAGCAGCAGCGCTCAAGCCTCCTAACGCCCGACGCTAAAGTGCAGAAGGGCCAATAAGATCACCACTCCGATGACCAGAGTAGCAACCATAACTAGCTCCCTAAGTAGTAGGGAGTGCATAACCTTGAGCGTTTCAAGGACTGACAGTCCAAGCCGCCATTCCCATGATCCCTCTGTGTCCGCGATAGTTGCGCTGGCTTCTCTCGAGAGCGCAAACGCTAATTCCAACTGCGTTCTGGCCAATTCTGCTTTCATGCCCGCTTCCTGGAAGGCGGTCAGCGCTTTGTCATAATAGACGATTGCATCAGACGGAAGCAACCGCGCGAGAAGCCATCCCTTCGCGAAGTATGCAGATCCTACTTGGATCGGGTCCTGATTCCACTTCTCGGCGTACTCGATCGCGTTCTCGATAGCCCTGAGCTTTGCATCATAGGGCGCGGTCGGATCGTCGGCAGCGACAGCGGCAATTGCCATCGGCAGACTTCGAAGATCCTTATCGTTCTGGCGAAACTCTTCCAGCGCTTCGGCAATGAGTGTCTGTCCTCTCTGTGCGAGGCCGTTCCGCAGTCCGGGAGTGAAAGCAGCAGTCCTCCTATACAATTGGCCCAAGTTCATTTTCGCATTTGCCAGCCCTGCTCGTCCCAATTGCTTGGCTTCCAGCTCCTCTATCGGGAGTTGCTTGTAAACGGCAATTGCCCGTTCTAGCCAACGTGCACCCGGATGTATACTTGGGATGGTTGGCCAAAAGTACCAGAAGCGAACGCTTTCGAACGACGAGAGGCTCTCTCCTAGTTTATGAGCAGCTTGCGCATATCGGCATCGGTCGATTTCTTTGCTCGCTAGGATTGCTGATTTTAGGTGCCGCCGAGCCTGAATGTGATCGCTTAACTCGCGCCTCGCGTAACCTGCAAACAGTAGCGACAGTATATGAAGCTGCGGGTCAGAAACAGTCGCAGCAAGTTTTTCTAAGCGCTCGGCTGCCCTCTGGTACAATCCCACGCCCACAAGAAGCCAGCCGTAAGCTAGCTCGCGTTGACCTGTGGACCAGTTTGGCGACCAGGCCCTTAGTCTAGCCAATCGCTCGTCGAGTTCGCTTGACCTAGGAGCCTCAACTGGAAATCCGTGCGGCACACTCCAAACTGCTGCCAAGTCGCTGAGTATCTCGACGATATCGCCATTGAATACCAACACGTTGCCGGGATGTCTTGTTGACAGACGGGTCAGATGGTCGGACGGAGTATCACCGCTGCGTATACACCAGTAGATGCGCGCGGATGGAATTGTGAGCAGAAGTTCGTTCAGGCTATACCAGATGTCGGGATCGGAGCCGCTGTAGCCCAAGAAGAGTAGCGTATGACCGGCTAATGCTTCGCTGAGTAGGCGATGCTTGTTAGCTGACAGTCGCGGACCCATACTGTACAATGTAAAGTTCAGGCTTTCTCGCCGCCTCTCCTGTTCATCCAGCGAAGCCCCGCCAATCGCGCCGTGGAATTGGAATAGAGTCGGAATTAGCCCAGAGGCGAAGTCGGCATCATGGTAGATAGGCGGCGTGTCAATTCCCACGTCCTCGATACATCGGTCCTGGTTAGTGGTGAATACAGCCGGCACCTTGCGCTGTCGGATCGCATTAGCTAGAATAACATGCAATGGATTTGCGGGGAGACCAGCCATCTGGTTGTAGAGAGCAGCCAGAGCTTTCCTGTCTGGTAGGCCCTCGGCGAGCGCCTGGAGCACAACCTCAGGTGACCGAGAATCAATTACTTGCTGTTCGTAAGGCCATGCTCCAGACTCCGCAAAGAGGTCTAGATCAGGGAACACACCTTGAAGCCCAGCGCGTAAGAGTCCTCTACCCAAAGGAAGGCTGGTCGGGCGAAAATACGAAATAGCGGCGCCAAGGAAAGGGATTACCTCTCCTTGCCTAGCAAAATCTTCAACTTCGGTCCTTATTCCTGGCCAGGGCTTCATGGTTGATCACCTCTGATTACTGCTGGAGTCCTGGGAGTCAAGAAGCGCGCTAACATGACCAACGAGATTCGCGAGCTGAATCAATCTACTGTTCTACTGGTTCACTGTTACGGATTCGACGCTGACAGAGAGCGTCGTCCAGACAGACGAGGTCGCCTGGTACTGCTGGCAGCGCTCGAACTCCTACGACACGAGGTGGTGGCAAGGCTAGTTGTCACAGGCGGGCAAATAAGTGCCAGCAGACCGCCGATTGGAGATATAACGGGGGCATACGGTCGTCAGCTTCTTCCGCACTATGCTGAACGCATTCATGTTGCCCCACTTGCGATTAGTACGAGAGAAGAGGTACGAGTGTTTGGTGATCTCGTTCGGCAACACGGTTGGACGCGAGTAGTGCATCTAGGCAGCGCTCTGCATCTACGACGAATTAGGCGAGCTGCAGCGCATGAATTTAGTGATCGGAAGTACGCAGTAGAGGTGTGGGATGCTGAAAGTATTCTCACACTCGGGCTACCAACCCAACGTTACCGACATGTTGTTGACCAATTGCGACAGTCCGAAAACGAGAAATCAATGGAAATGCAGGAGGATTTACTAAACTTGATTGACGGCATCCCGTACTTAGGACCTCGCCTGCTTAATCGTGCGGCTCATGCAATGAATGATAAGTATGGAACCCAGTCACGAGTTCTGGAGCAACTGCTGGCTTCTTCATTCAACTCCCGCTAGACTGTTCTGTTGCGCTCACGAGTGGTAGAGATTGTTGCAGCTTCACTATAGTTCGTGCAGGTGGAATAACGTCCATGACTACACCCAGCGGCACTTCGTCTTCCCGGGACATGATCGACGTGCGAAATGTGCAACCAAATACATGGCTGTAGATAGTCTCAAGACGCAAGGTGAAAGACTCGATGGACTACATCCTCAGTCGCTGACCTGCTAGCGACCTGGAAGATCTCTCGGTCAACCCTATATCGCTATGTTAGCAGATCGGCCTGATGCTACCATAGCATGTATTGACAGTCAAACTACCTTGAGCGAATTTGGTAGGTCGGCGGTGTTGACGCCCCTGCGCCAGGAAAAAGGGACCAGCATGAGTGCGAAGGAGAGAGCGCAACGCCTGTCGCGCAAAATAGACGGCAACACCGTCGCGGTCATTCATCTCTCTTCTCCATCCTCTGGTCCCTAGAATCATCTTCTGCTCACCTCCTCTTGCGGTGCTGATCGTCGCTCACGTCATATCAAGCCTAGCTCAAGCAGCCAGGACTTATGCCCGTGCGGGCATGTCCCATCTGGTTCCACAATACACCCGTCGGTCGCCTCACAGTCGCCGTCCATCATCCACTCCATCAAGGTTTCCATGTCTGGCACCTGTCGTCGCTCGTCGTTGAACGTGCTCACCCAGACGTGGGTGTTTGGATCCCAGGACAGGCGGAAGCGCGGCTTCGGAGCAACCTCCAGAAAGCGCCAGAGCACAACGGCGATGTCGGCCATGAGCGCCGCCTCCACTGCCCGTACGTAGCGCCGGCTCTCGGGTTCAATGTACATCTGACAGGCCATGCCGCGGGCGCCGTCCTCGGTTACCTGCATCAACTCATACCCGCCGAAGGTCGCCTCGACGTCGTTCAGCCACACAGGATCGACAGGCTTCGGGCGGTCGACCATCAGCAGGCCAACGAGCCAGTCTTTGCGTCCCGGCTGGATAGCCAGACCATAGCCGGAGACGGTGTCGGAAGTATTCGGATGCCACAGTCCATAGACCGGGTCCTTCGGGAAGGTCGCAAGGGTCATGTTTCCTCCTGAACAATTGCCCGGATCGCCGCAGCAAGTTCTGCTGGGAGATCATCGAGGGGTTGCGTGTAATCGACACCGATGTAGTCATCGCCCCAATTCGCCTCGTCATGGTCGACGACGGCGAACATGGCCGGGTTATCGCCCCAGTACACCGCGGCGACAATCCCGTCCTTGATCTCAATCACGATCCTCGGAAGACGTGGCTCGCTCATGCGCTACTTGTCTCCTTCCATCAATAGTCCTCAGGGAGCAGAATGGTCGTCGCCGAGCGGTCAGCCTCCGTGATGATGTAGATCTTCGTGCCCGTCTTGAGGTGATAGGCACTCAGGATCCGAAACCCGCGCTTGACCGACAATTCGTTCTCCGCTTTGTCCTCGTCGTCGAGCTCGCCCCAATCACCGCTGATGTGGCGGCCGAGAAACTCCGCAGGGTGCTGCCCTGCTTCCTCCAGCGCTCCCAACGCGCCGGGCGTGGCCACAATCTGGCCAAGCTCAAACAGCTGTCTCGCCATACGCATCTCCTTTGGGCATATTGCCCGGTAGGTGGTCGACTACCCCCGAAATGGAGTAGCGCCCCGAGAACCTCAATAAGAGATACCCAGAGCGCTACGCCAGTCAGGAAAGGAGCTATTCAGTTTCACCGCAAGCTTTCAAGGTGCAGAAATCAATGTCTTTCTGAATCACAACTACCAGAGAGCATTATCCCTGGCGTTGTCGCTTCAGTCGGTCTCTATTATATCGTGCCCCCGCAACCTGGCCGCCATGATGCTCTCAGAAGCCAAGACCACGCTCTTTGAGGCTTGCGTATGAATCGCGGCCCACGATGATGTGGTCGAGCAGCTCCACCTCCAGTATTCTCCCCGCTTCGACCAGCGTTTTCGTGACGCGAACATCTTCGCGGCTCGGGGTCACGTCACGTAGAGTAGGAACAGGGCGCGTTACTGGCTTCTCAGCCAACACGTTTCCCTATCCCTCTCTCCAAACCGGACTTGAGACTTTCGCCTCATCCGGCTTTCCATTAGGGGGTTTATTTCCGACGATATCCATGCGCCGCGTGATGGCAGTCGAGACAGAGGGTTTCCAGGTCGTCGAGCTGTTGCGACGATGTGCCTTTGATGTGATGCACCCTCAATCGCTGAGTGGCCCCACATCGCACGCACTTGAAGTCGTCGCGCATCTTCGTCCTGAGTTTCAGTTCCGCCATCGTCAGGGGTTCGTTGCGGCTTGCTCGTCCGCTCGTGGCCCCGACGGTCGCGGTGTAAAGCCTCTCGTCTGGTCCTGTTTCACCCATCGGGTAGTCCGTCGCCAGTGGCTTGTCTTCCGGCAGGTACGGATGGGGAAAGCCATCCTTTCCTTTCTGGAGGTACCGACTGCGCTTCAGTTCTGCCCGTGTGGGGAGCCATTGATACGCTTCCAGGGTTTTATCCCCTTGTTGTATCTTGGCTGTCCATCGTGTCCTGTTGTGGACGACCCTGGTTCTGGAGAGAATGAGCCGGTGCTTTCGGCTGCCCTTGTGCTTCCTCAGAAGCCAGTGCAGGTAGCGATGCCAGGTGTAGCGGCTGATGTCCTCGATGTCTCGCTGCAAGCTGGTGTACTTGTAGTACTCGGCCCAGCCGCGCACGGTGGCATTGAGGGTTGTCAGTCGCGTATACTCATCCATCCAGGTCCAGTTTCTGGAAGTGAGTGTCTTGATCTTGGCCCTGACGCGCTCCTTCGCCTTCGCGGACGGTCGCAGATGAACCCCCCAGCGCCCTTCCGATGTCACCCGTTGGATGTGGAAGCCAAGGAAGGTGAAGCCGTCATTGACGTGGGTGATGAGTGTCTTCTCGTCCGACAGGGTCAGGTGAAGTTCCGTCGCCAGGAAGTCCTTGATCTCGCGTTTGGTGGCTTCAACCTCAGCAATGGGCGCGTTACTCACGACGACGAAATCGTCGGCGTAGCGCACCAGCTTGTAGTTGCCACTTCCTGCGTGCCGTCGTCTCTGACGGGCGTTGATGTCCAGGTCCCAGCGGTCTGCCGCCCACTTGTCGAATTCGTTGAGATAGATGTTGGCGAGCAGAGGGCTGAACACGCCGCCTTGCGGAACCCCGGTATCGGTGCGCGCAAAGAGGCCCTGCTCCATGACACCCGCTTTGAGGAACTTCCAGATGAGGTCAAGCATGTCCTTGTCCGCGATGCGCCGCTTGAGGAGGCTCATGAGCTTGCGGTGATGCACGGTATCGAAGTAGCTCTGGAGGTCTCCCTCGATGACGTAGTAGTGTTTGGCGCTCGTGTTGAACAAGGGCATGATGACTGCGATGGCGTCCATTGTGCTGCGGCCCTTTCGGAACCCATACGAGTGCGGTTGGAAGTCCGTCTCGAAGATGGGATCGAGGATTGCCCGCATAGCTTCCTGGACGATGCGGTCCTTGAGGATGGGGATCCCCAACGGTCGCATCTTCCCATTGCTCTTGGGGATGTAGACCCGTCGAACGGGCTGAGGCTCATACGTCTTGTGCTTCAGGCCTGCAATGAGCGCCCCCAAGTGAGCGTCATAGTCGGCTTTGAAGTAGTCGCGTGTTGTGCCATCAATACCCGCTGTCGAGCTACCTGGCCGCGCCAGGACGGCGTTGGCCGCACAGCGCATCCATTCGTCCCAGTGCAGCAGACGATACAGGTTGGTAAACCTGTGGTCGGGATGTGCTTGTGCGGTACTCGCCAGGGTCATCTGCTTTTGGGCCATCTTCAGTTGGCTCATACGTCCTCCTTCCGGCTTAGTTTGCATTTGACCGCACTGCCCCTAACTGCCTCCCTTCGCCATGTGGTCGGCTTATTCCGACCGCAGACTACTACGGAGGCTCCGCCCTCTGCTCGGCATTAGCCGCAGGCTGGCCTACTCCTCAAGGGAGAGCCGAACAGAGTTCCCAAGTTCACGTAGGTAGCGTCGTCGCGTTGTCGTAGGTCTTGCCTGTACGCCTGGCTCGGCTCTTTGCCTCGCTCGTTACCGGGGCTGTCGGGGTGTGACTGGAGTGCCAACAGCCTGCCCATCCAAGGCTACACTCCCCCATCGAAGAGGAGCGTTCCGGTAACTCCGCCCTCGTCCTACATTCAACAGGCGGTCCAACCTTCGGCGCGTCAAACGGCAATTTCTCGCGTGACCATAACAACGCTCTGGCTAGCAGCTCACCGAGACGTAGGCTTCTCGGCCACCACATTGTCGAGGGAGCTTCAGACATCAATCTGCCTCTGGTCATGATGCCTGTCCCTCTAGCCACTCTGCACACTCCTTGCAGGGTTCCGCTGTGGAACTTTCTACCTACGCGCTTCTTGGCGCACCCGAGGGGTGATTGTGGGCGATAATGATGGCATGGGCGTTGTCGATGATCGCCGGCCGAAACACCTCGGCGGGGCGAACTGGACTGCTGTTGAGCGTGCCTTGGTAGATCATCGGGCATGAGATGATGCGGTTCTTAGTGTCGAGCGTGATGACGCGGACTTGCTCTTGCTCCAGGTGCTCCATTTCAACCCTGACGAATTCATACGCATCGCGGGGGCTGGTGATCTGAAGCGCGTCCTCTCTCGGCCGGCCGGTCTTTGCCTCGTAGATGCGTGAGGCTTCAGCGATGAACCGCCGCAAGAGGTGAACAAACTCGGCGTCGTCGGGCCGCAAGAAGCTCATCTGTGCTTCGTGGACGCGTCGTTCATGGCGAGGTGGCATAGTCGAGCCAGTATACCATATCGCATACAGGCTCGGTTTCATGTCGCGGGATAGCGGTCGGGACCTCTCCAACGGTAGGGCCTGCATCTGACAGCAGGGCAGAGCGTATCCGCGTGAGATACGTCCGCACAACCCGTTCTCGGGTGGGAGAAAAGGCTCTCGCCTATCAGCCGGTGGCGGATGTCTTTGCGCGTATGTTGACTACCGTCGGCCCCGGTGGAATCATACACATGGGGTTATAGGGCAACACCACAACAGGGGGAACTGTGGGATTTGTCGCTGTGTTGGCGATCCTGCTGGCTGGAGCCTTCATTGCCAGTAGACTGCGGGGGCGCATTGTGGTCAGCAACCTGACGATCTCCATCGTCTCGATTGTTCTGCTCGTGCTCGTCTACCTGATCCTTGCGAAACTCGTTCTCCCGGCGTTGTGGCCTGCCGCTGATGTCATCTCAACTCTCTTGTTGACGATTGTGATTGTGGGGCTCCTCTCGCGCGGTGTTTTTCGCTGGCCGGGAATGTAGCCGGCGTGATTGACGCGCTATCCGCGTGTAGCGGGCCTCTCAGTACACGATGGTTCTGTTGCGCCAGAGCTGCCGCACTCCGCTCTCTCACTCCTCGTCGGTCGCCTATCGGCTCCCTCCGCGTCGTTCGCTCGCTCCGTTTGGCCTTGGTGAAAGACCGGGTCTATGTCGCCTAATGCTCATTTTACGTCATGGCAGAAGTAGAGCTTTTGACGCGTCACATCAGACTGGTGAAGCGTCTACGCCATTCTCACGGCTCGGCGCTCTCGGCCTATTACACCCTATAGGTATCTATCGTCTACCTTATAGGGCTCAATATAGCATCTTCATACATCCTCTCGTCAACAACAGTCGGGAGATGGCAATCGCCTTCCCTGCTCAATTCCCCGTTCTGGTCTTCTCGGCAGCAGCGCGCTGACTGCCGCAGGCAGTCAGACCTCCAAGGCAAACCGCCGCAGGAGCACCCGGAGCCCGAAGCGCCGCAGCGGAGCCGGGCTGTGGCGAAGCGGCCAGCCGAAGCGAGCAGGCGACCGGCGCGACGCAAGCGGGGTGAATGCGGGCGAGGCCAGGCGAGCAGTCTGACGAGGTTCGGGGAGTCAGTCTGCTCGCAGACCAGGGCCGAAGGCCGCATCCCGCTTGTGCAGCAGAGGGAGCAGCAAGCGCAGGCAAGCGAAGCCACCAAGACCGGCGCAGTGGAGGCGCGAAGGGTCGCCGCGAAGCGAGCGAAAGCCCCGTGTCAACGGGGCTTCGGAGGGCGCGGAGGGAGGCGGTATCTGGGAACGTGCACGTACACAACGCGGCAAATATCCATATAATTCAGGCGCAGGTCTATCTACGCCAAGCGGCCAGCTTCGCTATACGAGAAGTACAGGGAGAATGCCACGACGTATTGGCTGCACATCTGGGTCCTTGAGAACATGATGTACGGCGGCTCGAAACGGGTCGACTAGAGGTACAAATGACTGCCGCAACGTTGCCAAGGGAACTCGTGGAACAGTTCAACAAGGGCGAGGCTGTTCTATTCGTTGGCGGCGCTCTAGGTGAGGACACAGCGCCGACGCTGGCACTGGCGTCGGCGCTTGTGGATGCTTGCGGTGGTCAGTGTGACTTCTGCCGTGACCAAGGCCGCTGCCAGCGGCCGCGGCGCTGTATTGTCCCGTTTGGTCGGGCAGCACAGGAGTATCTGGGCTTCTACAGTAACAACCGTTACGCACTGGTCAATTTCGTACTGAGCCATCTCGAGACCCTGTCAGAACCGGAGCCAATCCACCGAGCCATCGCTGCCCTCCCCGTACGTTGGATTGTAACCACAGCCTACAGTGACCAATTGCTGACAGCCCTCAAGGAGGCCGGGAGGCCTGTGTTGCCAGTCGTAGATGACATGACTATTCCCTACGACCATCCAACCCAAGTTCAGCTCATCCAGTTACACGGCCGGCTCGACCGACCTGATACTCTGGTGCTGACCGAAGATGATGCGGCTGACCTCTTTCGGCGCCTTCCGGGCGTTGCCACAATCTTGCAGGCGCACTTCGCCAGCAAGACCCTCGTGTTTCTGGGCTACGATCTGGATGACCCGCATTTCGTGTCGCTGTACCGACAGGTCACGAACCCGTTCGCGAGCAACATTCGCCTGTCTTTCTCTGTTCAATGGCCGCCTAATCTGCGCTGTGAGCGTCGATGGAGCGGTAAAATTCACATGATCCACCAAAAGCCGCTCGACTTTTTGTTACAGCTCCGTCAATCCATTCAGCCAACGGCGGAGAGAACACGGCGTGTTCTACTGCCAGCTGAGCCGTACAAGTTCCTCGACTGGTTTGAGGTAGATGACGAAGCTATCTTCTGGGGTCGCGAGCGTGATGCTGACCTTCTCATCAGCCGCGTTCAGGCGCATCCAGTCAGCATATTGTATGGAGAATCAGGAACCGGAAAGACGTCCCTAATTAAGGCAGCGGTCATGCCACGCTTGAAGGCTGAAGGCTTCCGTTTGGCTTACGCGCGGCCTCTCGCCGATCCGTTGCAGACGCTGATAGAGAAGCTGGCGGCGACCTTTAGCGCGGAGATGGCTGACAAACCGTCGTTAACTAGTATGCGGGCGGTGGTCGAGAATGGACTCGTAGAGGGTGAACGGCTGTTGATCGTCCTCGATCAGTTTGAGGAGTTCTTCATTCGTCAGGGGCCGGAAAGTCGCGTCCTCTTCATTCGAGAGTTGAATGATCTACTCAATATTCCACAACGTGAGATACGCTGTCTAGTATCGCTGCGGAGTGAGTACTTAGCCCAGATAGATGAGATGGGACTGCCGCTGGGACAGGATCCGTTTCTCAGCCGGCTGCGCCTGCACAACCTGGGGCCAGCGGAGGCGCGGGCAGCAATTGCCGAACCCGCCAATGCCTTCAAGATCAGGCTTGAACCGGCATTGTTGGAGCGACTGTTGGACGACTTGGAGCAAAGAGGTATTGCGCCCCCACATCTGCAGATTCTATGCTTCCGGTTATGGAAGGACTGGTGCGAGCACGGGAAGCCGGCCGAGGGGCTGACGCTGCAAGGCTACTATGATCTGCACGGCCACACAGCTATCTTGGCGGGCTACTTGGACGATGCAATCAAGGAATTGAAAGACTCTAGCGGTCGCATGGACTTGGGCTTGCCCTTGGATAACGAGGTAGCGTACGAGGCGGCGCGGGGGATTCTTAAGAGCATGATCACAGCGGAACGGACAAAAGTGTCTGTGAGCGGACGCGAGATCACTGACGGTGAGATGGCTGCCAAATTGAGGATCACCTCGGCCGAAGCGAAAGCCTTACTGACCTATCTCATAAATAGGCGCATCATCCGACGATTGCCAGATGCAGATCGCTATGAGTTGGCACACGAGGTGATGATTGAGAAGGTATCGGAATGGGTCAGCGAGGAGGAATGGTATATCTTAGATCTGCAAGACATGTTGGCGCGAGCCACGAGCGATTATGTTAGGTTCGGCTCTTTGTTGAGTGAAGGTGCAACAAGCATGTTTGCCGACAAGGTTGCCAAACTGTCTCTAGACGAGGATGCGCTGGAGTTGCTTCTCAGAAGTGCAGCCGAGAGGAAGCTGGACACTTGGTCGTGGGTCAGTCGGATCGAGGCCGACCGCGCTGTTGAGGTCCTCGCGAAATTAACAAGAGAGGGCAGACGAAAACAGTATCCCGAAGTTGCGATGGCGCTTGGGTATACTCGCTCACAGAAGGCGATACGCTACCTCGAAGAGTTGTTACGCGATGAGAACAATGAAGTGCAGCGCGCAGCAGCGGACGCGCTAGTCAATCTGGGCCTGCCTGTTGTGGCGCGGGTGCTCTATCATGCGGCGCAAAGGGAGGATAGACTACCTCGTATAGTACCGATCTTGGCTGCTTTAGAGAAGCTTAGAACCGATGACGCTGTAAGGATGTTGATGCTACTGGCTTCGGGGCACTCAAACCGACACGCTCGCTCTCGTGCTACAGATGGATTAATGCGCTTAGGATACCTTCAAAGCAATCTCTCGGGAGCTAGTCAACCAGACATCAGTGACTTTAAGGTTAACCAGAAGGTAATACAGGCTGCAGAAAAGGTGCTTGTGGGAGATCCAGAAGAGTTCGAGGATTTGCTCCACGAAGCTGATCCCCAAGTAAGGCTAGATGCGATCCTAGCGCTAGAGATGGTTGGTGATGAACGTGCTGCACCCGTATTGGTGCAGGTCTTGAAACACGAAGACGAAATAGCACGATTGGCAGCTACAAAGGCCTTGGGCAAAGTGTGGAACTTGCCACCGTTGATCCAATTGGGTAGCAGAAGTGTTACAACACGTCGCGCGGCAGCTGCCACTTTGGGGCAGTTAGGCGATGTGCGAGCGGTGGAGCCGCTGCTGACCGCTTTGGACGAGGAAGACCCCCAGATGCGGCAGGCGGTCGCAACGGCCTTGGGTAGGTTAGGCGATGTGCGAGCGGTGGAGCCGCTGCTGACCGCTTTGGACGAGGAAGATCCCCAGACGCGGCGGGCGGCAGCGACTGCCCTAGGGCAGTTAGGCGATGTGCGAGCGGTGGAGCCGCTGCTGGCAGCATTGGACGATAAAGACCCAGGGGTACGGCGAGCCGTTGTGCAGGCCTTAGGGCAGTTAGGTGATGTGCGAGCGGTGGAGCCGTTGCTGACCGCTTTGGACGAGGAAGACCCAGGGGTACGGCGAGCCGCTGTGCAGGCCTTAGGGCAGTTAGGCGACGTGCGAGCGGTAGAGCCGCTGCTGACCGCTTTGGACGAGGAAGACCCCTGGATGCGGCGGGCGGCAGCTGTCGCTTTGGGTCGGTTAGGCGATGTGCGAGCGGTGGAGCCGCTGCTGACCGCTTTGCACGACAAAGACCCAGGGGTACGGCGAGCCGCTGTGCAGGCCTTAGCCATGTTATGGCAGCTACCTCTGCTCTGCGAGCTAGCGGATGAGGATGCAGATGTGCGGCGCACTGCAGTGGCCGCCCTAGGTAGGTTAGGCGACGTGCGAGCGGTGGAGCCGCTGCTGGCAGCATTGGACGATAAAGACCCAGGGGTACGGCGGGCTGCTGTGCAGGCCTTAGGCATACTATGGCAGCTTCCTCTGCTCTGCGAGCTAGCTGATGAGGATGTACGTGTGCGGCGGGCGGCAGCGAAGGCCGCGGGGCAGTTAGGCGATGTGCGAGCGGTGGAGCCGCTGCTGACAGAATTGCACGAGGGAGACCTAGGGGTACGGCGAGCCGTTGTGCAGGCCTTAGGCATACTATGGCAGCTACCTCTGCTCTGCGAGCTAGCTGATGAGGATGTACGTGTGCGGCGGGCGGCGGCGAAGGCCGCGGGGCAGTTAGGCGATGTGCGAGCAGTGGAGCCGCTGCTGACCGCTTTGCACGACAAAGACCCAGGGGTACGGCGGGCTGCTATGCAGGCCTTAGGCATACTATGGCAGCTTCCTCTGCTCTGCGAGCTAGCTGATGAGGATGTACGTGTGCGGCGGGCGGCAGCTGTCGCTTTGGGGCAGTTAGGCGATGTGAGAGCGGTGGAGCCGCTGCTGACCGCTTTGGACGAGGAAGACCCCCAGATGCGGCACGCGGCAGCTGCCGCCTTGGGTAGGTTAGGCGACGTGCGAGCGGTGGAGCCGCTGCTGACCGCTTTGGACGAGGAAGACCCACAGACGCGGCGGGCGGCAGCGGCCGCCTTGGGTAGGTTAGGCGATGTGCGAGCGGTGGAGCCGCTGCTGGCAGCATTGGACGATAAAGACCCCCAGATGCGGCGGGCGGCAGCGGCCGCCTTGGGTAGGTTAGGCGATGTGCGAGCGGTGGAGCCGCTGCTGACAGCGCTGCTGACCGCTTTGCACGAGGAAGACCCCAAGATACGGCGCACAGCAGCTGTCGCTTTGGGGCAGTTAAGCGACGTGAGAGCGGTGGAGCCGCTACTGACAGCATTGCACGAGGAAGACCCCTGGATGCGGCGGGCAGCAGCGACTGCCTTGGGGCATTTAGGCGATGTGCGAGCGGTGGAGCCGCTGTTGACCGCTTTGGACGATGTAGACCCAGGGGTACGGCAGGCGGCAGCTGTCGCTTTGGGTAGGTTAGGCGATGTGCGAGCGGTGGAGCCGCTGCTGACCGCTTTGGACGATGTAGACCCAGGGGTACGGCGAGCCGTTGTGCAGGCCTTAGGCATACTATGGCAGCTACCTCTGCTCTGCGAGCTAGCTGATGAGGATGCAGATGTGCGGCGCACTGCAGTGGCCGCCTTAGGTAGGTTAGGCGATGTGCGAGCGGTGGAGCCGCTGCTGGCAGCATTGGACGATAAAGACCCAGGGGTACGGCAGGCGGCAGCGGCCGCCTTGGGTAGGTTAGGCGATGTGCGAGCGGTGGAGCCGCTGCTGACAGCATTGGACGATAAAGACCGCGAGACCCGACGGGCCGCAGCTGTGGCTTTGGGTCGGTTAGGCGATGTGCGAGCGGTGGAGCCGCTGCTGACCGCTTTGCACGAGGAAGACCCCCAGATGCGGCAGGCGGTCGCAACTTCATTGGGTCGGTTAGGCGATGTGCGAGCGGTGGAGCCGCTGCTGACCGCTTTGCACGACAAAGACCCAGGGGTACGGCGAGCCGTTGTGCAGGCCTTAGGGCAGTTAGGCGATGTGCGAGCGGTGGAGCCGCTGCTGGCAGCGTTGGACGATGTAGACCCAGGGGTACGGCGAGCCGCTGTGCAGGCCTTAGGCATGTTATGGCAGCTACCTCTGCTCTGCGAGCTAGCTGATGAGGATGTACGTGTGCGGCGGGCGGCAGCTGTCGCTTTGGGTCGGTTAGGCGATGTGCGAGCGGTAGAGCCGCTGCTTACCGCTTTGCACGAGGAAGACCCAGGGGTACGGCGGGCTGCTGTGCAGGCCTTAGGCATACTATGGCAGCTACCTCTGCTCTGCGAGCTAGCTGATGAGGATGCAGATGTGCGGCGGGCGGCAGCGAAGGCCGCGGGGCAGTTAGGCGATGTGCGAGCAGTAGAGCCGCTACTGACCGCTCTGGATGATAAAGATCGCCAGGTCCGTCGCACGGCACTGGCCACCTTAGGTAGGTTAGGCGACGTGCGAGCGGTGGAGCCGCTGCTGAGAGCATTGCACGACAAAGACCCAGGGGTACGGCGAGCCGCTGTGCAGGCCTTAGGGCAGTTAGGCTATGTGCGAGCGGTGGAGCCGTTGCTGAGAGCACTGCACGAGGAAGACGCAGGGGTACGAGGGACGGCAGCGGCCGCTTTGGGTAAGCTAGGCGATGTGCGAGCGGTGGAGCCGCTGCTGGCAGCATTGGACGATAAAGACCTAGGGGTACGGCGGGCGGCAGCCAAGGCGGTGGGGCAGTTAGGCGATGTGCGAGCGGTGGAGCCGCTGCTGACAGCATTGCACGAGGAAGAGGCCCAGATGCGGCGTGCGGCAGCGACTGCCTTGGGTAGGTTAGGCGATGTGCGAGCGATGGAGCCGCTGCTGACAGCATTGGACGATAAAGACCCAGGGGTACAGCAGGCGGCAGCGACCGCCTTAGGGCAGTTAAGCGATGTGCGAGCGGTGGAGCCGCTGCTGACAGCATTGCACGATGTAGACCCAGGGGTACGGCGGGCGGCAGCGACCGCCTTGGGTAGGTTAGGCGATGTGCGAGCGGTGGAGCCGCTACTGACAGCGCTGCTGACAGCATTGGACGAGGAAGACAGCGAGATGCGGCAGGCGGTAGCGGCTGCCTTGGCCAGGTTAAGCCATGTTCCGGGGGTGGAGCCGCTGCTGACAGCATTGGACGATGAAACCCGAGCTGTGCAGCAGACTGCATTGGATGCACTCCAAGGTCTCGAAAGGCCAAAGGAAGACGGCGATGAATGACATAGATGAGTTAAGGGAATCTCTCCACAAGCGCAATATGATCCTCTTTGTAGGCGCTGGCCTCTCCAGTGGGGCAGGGCTACCCGGGTGGTATAAGCTGGTCAGCGAGCTGGCGCAGCAGATTGATTATGAGCTGCCGCCGGAACGATGGGTGTCGGCAGAGGTGCTGATTGATGCCGCGCAGGCGTATATCAATGAAAAGGGAATGTATAGCCTCGTGGCATTTCTAAAGGATCAACTTGATACTACTGGGATGTCGCCCACACCGGTTCACCGTACCCTGACGCGCTTGCCTGTTTCTCTACTGTTGACCGCTAACTATGACGATTTTCTTGAAAGAGCCTATCAAAAAGCCGGCAAACGCGTCCGCGTCGTCGTACGAGACAGAGACATTCCCTTCATGGAGCATAGCCCGGACGCTGTAAACATAATCAAGCTGTATGGCGATCTCAATCAGCCGAATACGATTGTGTTGGCACGCGAGCAGTATGAAGCATATTTCTTGCAGCGACCGCAGATAGTCAAACTACTCGAAACTGAATTAGGCCGCTCGCATGTGCTCTACTTGGGTTGGAGCCACACCGATCCTCATTTCAACTTGGTCTTTGGCGAGCTTCTAAATCACTTTGGTGTGTTCACCAGGCCCGGGTATGCTGTTATGTTTGACCTGCCCGAAGCCCAGCGCAAGGAGCTACAGCGCAAGCACATTCGCCTAGTGGAACTGCCCGCAAGTGGAGACCGAACCGCACAGCTTGCCGCCTGGCTCGATATCTTGGCGATGAATGACAGGGCTGGTTAAGCAGAGGACAGCCAAGACCGTCGCAATTAGTCTCGCGCAGGGTCAACGCGATCGGTCCAGCGCAAAACCAGTACATCCTTTTGTCCTGTACCAGCTATTGCTGCGAGCGCCGGGCGGGCTGCTGCGACCGCGCGGCCACGGTGGCTGATGGCGTTCTTAACCTCCGGCGGAAGCTCCGCCAGGTGGCAGTTGTGAGAGGTGACATAGAAGACCGGATCATACCCGAAGCCGCCACTACCACGGGGAGCCAACGCGATGTACCCTTCCAGGATACCGTCAAAGGTCTGTGTCGGGCGGCCAGGGTGCGCGAGAGCAACAGCGGCGTGGAAGCGTGCCGTGCGGGTGTCCCACGGTACGCCGCCCATGTTCCAGAGCAACAGACTGTAGCGGTCCCGGTCGGTCTTCGCGTCGGGCGCGCCATAGCGGGCAGTGTATACACCGGGGGAGCCGCCTAACGCATCCACCTCTAGCCCCGAATCGTCGGCCAGCGTCCACAGCCCGGACGCCTTCGCGTATGCCTCAGCCTTGAGGACGGCGTTCTCCGCAAACGTGTGGCCCGTCTCCTCGACCGTGAAATCGACGCCAACATCCTGTAGCGTCACGAGAGTCAGCGGCAGGTCGCTCAGCAATTCGTGTAGCTCGGCCAGTTTGCCCCGGTTGTTCGTGGCGACGAGCAGCGTTGTGGTCATGGCGCTGGCGTTTCCGAGGCGAAGGCCTCCAGGAAGCGTATCGATGCGTCGATACCCCCGTAGAACTGATCCAGGTCGAACTTCTCGTTCGGCCCGTGCAGCCCGTCATCCGGCAGGCCAAACCCCATGAGCAGGCTCGGCAAGTCCAGGATCGTCCGGAACATGAGGACGACCGGGATGCCACCGCCGATGCGGACAAACACAGGCTCGGCGCCGAACGTCTCGCGAAAAGCCTGCCGCGCCGACGCGAGGCCTGGAGCGTTCGGGTCGACGAGGATGCCCGGGCCGCCGGCGCGCGTCGTGACATTCACGCGCACCGTGTCTGGAGCGAGCGAGAGGATGTAGTCGCGCAAGAGCGCAGCAATCTCGACAGGGTCCTGGTCCGGCACCAGCCGCACCGCGACTCTGAATCGCGCCACCGATGGAACCGCGCCAGCGTCACCGCCCGCGACGAACTTCAGCACGTCGAGTGTCGGGCGCGCGCCCATGCGCTCGAGAACCGAGTAGCCTGCCTCACCCCACAGCCGCGGCGCGCCCGTCTCCGCGATGATTTGCTCGTCCGTGATGGGAATGCGCGCCATGGTCGCGCGCTCGGCCTCGCTCAACGGCCGGACTTTGTCGTAGAAGCCGGGGACTCTGACGCGGCCCTCATCGTCGTGCAGCGCCGCAATGATTTGCGCCGCGACGTGGATCGGGTTCTGCACGGTCCCGCCGTGCAACCCCGAGTGCAGGTCGTGGGATGGGCCGTACACTTCGACCTCGGCGCCGGCGCCGCCACGCAGCCCAATACCAATCGTCGGCACCCCGGCCGCCACCCACGGCGTATCAGAGATGAGCACCGTGTCGGCGCGCAGCCTATCGGCCTGCTCGGTCAGGACGGGTCGCAGATTGCGGCTGCCGACTTCCTCCTCGCCTTCGACGAGAAAGCGCACGTTCACTGGCAAGCGCCCTACTGTTTGGAGATAAGCCTCGACCGCCTTCACATGGAGATAGGTCTGGCCCTTGTCGTCGGCCGCGCCGCGCGCGTAGAGCTTGCCGTCCTGGGCGGTGGGCTCGAAGGGTGGCGTTGCCCACTCCTCGGGCTTGACGGGCTGGACGTCGTAGTGGCCGTAGACAAGCACCGTCGGCGCGCCGGGCGCGTGCAGCCAGTCGGCATAGACAACCGGATGCCCCGCCGTCGGCACGACTTCGACGTTTTCCAGGCCTATCGTCCGCATACGCGCGGCGAGCCAGTCGGCGGCCCGCTGCACATCCGGCGCGGCCTCCGGAACGGCGCTGAGGCTCGGGATGGCGAGCCACTCCGTAAGCTGTGCCAGCGCGGCGTCGCGGTCGTCGCGGGCGTAGGAGAGAGCATTTTGTTCGGACATGTGTTGTATACCTGGGTAGGGGTCGTAGCGGGCGTAGGGGCGGGTTTGAAATCCGCCCCTACGCCACTAATTCAGACGATTGTCGGTTCCATGTACTCGCCGAATACCTGGCGCAGCACGCCCATCATCTCGCCGAGGGTGGCGTAGGCGCGCACGGCGTCGAGAATGAACGGCATCATGTTGGCGTTGCCCTGGGCCGCGTGGCGTAGGGCCTCGAGGCGCTGGCGCACCAGTTCGTTGTCGCGCTCGCGGCGGATACGCGCCAGGCGCTCGATCTGGACGTCGAAGCCCTTGGGGTTCATGTCGAGGATCGGAATCTGCACCGGCTCCTCGCTGACGTACTCGTTGACGCCAACGACCACTCGCTGGCCCGAGTCGATCTCATACTGGTACTGGGACGCGGCGTCGGCGATGGCGCGCTGGAAATAGCCCGCCTCAATGGCCGGGATGACACCGCCGAGGGCCGCGACGTCGGCGAAAATCTTGCGCGCCTGGCGCTCCATCTCGTCCGTCAGGGCCTCGACGAAGTACGAGCCGCCGAGCGGATCGACCGTGTTGGTGACACCGCTCTCGTGGGCGATAATCTGCTGCGTGCGGAGGGCGATGCGCACGGCCAGTTCCGACGGCAGCGCCAGCGCCTCATCCATCGAGTTGGTGTGCAGGGACTGCGTGCCACCCATTACCGCCGCGAGCGCCTGGAGCGCCGTGCGGACGATATTGTTCTCAGGCTGCTGGGCCGTCAGGGAGCAGCCCGCCGTCTGGGTGTGGAACCGCAGCCACCACGAGCGCTCGTTCTTCGCGCCGAATGTGTCGCGCATTTCTGTCGCCCAGATGCGGCGCGCGGCGCGATACTTCGCGATTTCCTCGAAGAAGTCGTTGTGGGCGTTGAAGAAGAAGCTCAGGCGCGGCGCGAAATCGTCCACGTCCAGGCCGCGCTCGACGCACCAGCGCACGTACTCGAAGCCGTCGAGCAGGGTGAACGCCAACTCCTGCGCCGCCGTCGAACCGGCCTCGCGGATGTAGCCGGAGATGGAAATCGGGTTCCACTTCGGCATGTGCTGCGCCGCGTACTCGATGGTATCCACCACGAGGCGCATGGACGGGCGCGGCGGGAAGATGAATTCCTTCTGCGCGATGTATTCCTTGAGGATGTCGTTCTGGATGGTGCCCGCGAGCTTTGCCTGGGGCACACCCTGCTTCTCCGCCGCGACGATGTACATGGCCCAGGTGATCGCCGCCGGGCTGTTGATTGTCATCGACGTGGTCACTTCGCCGAGGGGAATACCGTCGAACAGAAGCTCCATGTCGGCCAGGGAAGACACGGCGACGCCGCACTTGCCGAACTCCCCCGGCACCATCGGGTCGTCGGTGTCATAGCCGTAGAGGGTCGGCATATCGAAGGCGACGGACAGGCCGGTCTGGCCCTGGCGCAGCAGATACTTGAAGCGCTCGTTCGTCTCCTCTGCCGTCCCAAACCCGGCGAACATGCGCATCGTCCACAGACGGCCCCGATACATCGTCGGGTGGATGCCGCGGGTAAAGGGATACTCGCCCGGCCAGCCGATGTTCGCCTCAAAATCCCGGTCGGCGAGGTCGGCCGGGCTATACAGGCGGTTGATGGGCATGCTGGACGTGGTGACGAACGGCGTCTCTCGCTCCGGCGCTTTGGCCAGGTTCGGCTTGAGGGTGGTCTCTTCCCACTGCTTCTCGCGGTCGGCGGGGCTGGATGAAGTCGGCTGCGACTCGATCCCCATCATTGAAGCACCTCCAACTGTGCTAGCTCTTCGGGTGTGAGCTTGATCTCGCTGGCGGCCAGGTTCTCGGCGAACTCTGCCACAGTGTTGCATCCGACGATAGCGAAGACGTTGAGAGGCTGGTTCAGGACGTAGGCCAGGGCGACCTGGGGCGTCGTCAGACCACGCCGCGCCGCAAGCGCCTGGGCGCGCTCCAGGCGCTTGAAGTTATCTTCGTAGCAATAAGCGTGCACGCAGACTCTGTCAAGCGGGTGCGTCATCGTGTCCAGGTTGTCGCGCGTGAAGCGGCCGGAGAAGAAGCCGCCCGCCAGGCTGGACCAGGCGAATAGCGGCGTTTGCGTCGCCTGATACCAGGCGCGTGCCTTGCGGCCGCGCTCGCCGCCGATACTGACGCAGCCCGCCCATGGCTCCTGGTACTGCTCGGCCAGGCTCAAGTTGGGGCTACTGACGGCAAATGGCGTCAAGTTATTGGCCTTGGCGTATTTGTTGGCCTCCATCAGCCGTTCGATGCTCCAGTTAGAGCCGCCGAACGCGCGAATCCGGCCCGCGCTCAAGTGCGCGTTCAGGACTTCGACGATGGGGCCGACGGGCACCGTCGGGTCATCGCGGTGCAGGAGATAGAGATCGATGCAGTCGGTGCGGAGACGGGCGAGGGAGTCGAACAGGTCAGCGGTGATGTCCCACGGCGTGACCCGGCGGCGGTCCTGGTTGTGGTGGGCGCCCTTCGTGACGATGACCACCTGGTCGCGAATGCCGCGATCCGCGATCCAGCGGCCCAAGACGCGCTCGCAGTCGCCGGCGCCGTACTGGTGCGCCGTGTCGAACGTATTGCAGCCCTGGGCGAAAATGCCGTCCAATAGCTCAAAGCTGCGCTCCAGCTCCCGCGAGCTAATCATCACCGTGCCTTGCGCGAGGCGGGACACGGGCTTGTCGATACCTGGCACGCTTCCGTAGCGCATGTGATGTTTCCTAGTCTCGGAATGGCACCGCTCGTTCGATCCAGTCGACGATAAGGTCGCGCGTGCGGCTGTTCAGGAGGGGCATATCGTGGCCGGTGCGGGGGACGATGACAAGCTCTTTGGGAGGCTGAGCCAGGTCATGCAGAGCTTTTGCCTCGTCGGGGTGGACCAGCATGTCCCAGTCACCGTGGATGAATAGCGTCGGCTCCTCGATACGGCTGACCAGGGCCAGGGGTTGCTCGATATTCTTGTCGAGCTGCCCCAGGCGGGTGCCGCGCACAAACCGTGTGTAATGCGGGCCGATCGGGTGCGTGAATGCAATGTCGAGCGACGCCTGCGTCGTCAGGCGGCGGAAGTTGCCACTGTCGGCGAACGCGCCGATGGTGACGATGCCGTCCGCCCCGTCGTACAGCGCTCCATAGCGAATGACCGTCGCCCCGCCCATGCTGCTGCCTATGGCTACGATACGGCGGTACCCCTGCGCCCGCATATACTTGACGACCGCATCCACGTCGAGCACTTCCAGCCGCGTGAACGTGCACTCGCCCCCGCTTTCCCCGTGACCTCGGAAGTCGAATGCCGCCGCGTCAACGCGCTCGGCCAGCCCTTCGACGAAGCCGGGCACCGCCTTGAGATTCTTGCTGCTCATGAAACCGTGGCAGTAGATGCAAATCGTGTCATGGCCGCGCCGCAAATGCACGCCCTCAATGGTAACACCGTCTTCGGTTTCGACGCTGAACCTGTCATGGGGGACACGATAGGGGCGGGAGCCAAACTGCGCGCCCGTCCGCTGCGGCAAGCGCCTATTCAGCTCGGACAGCCAATCTGGGACGCGGGGCCTCTGGGGCACGTTTCTCTCCCACAGTAGTCGGATGCGCATAGTATAGCACGGCTGGGGATGCGGGGGGGAATCGTGAACACATCCGAAACTGCTATCGCTGCGGGAGAAGGCCAAGCGCCTGCGCGCGCAGCACTGCCTCGCGACGAGTATGGACGCCAAGCTTGCTGTAGATGTTGGCGATATGCCTTTTCGCCGTCTGCGCGGTGATGAAGAGCTGGTCCCCGATTTCCTTGTTTGTGAGCCGTCGCTCCAACAGGCGCAGTACATCCATCTCTCGCTCGGTGAGAGGCCCGAACAAGTCGCCCTCTCGCACCAGCCGATCCAGCGCCACCCCGCGGACTTCGGCCGCGAAGGCCGCCAACACCTGCTGCAGATAGGCAGGGGCGGTACCGCGCTCCAGCACACGGCGCAGTAGCGGCGCGAGCGCCGGGCCAATGTCAACAAATGTGCGGACAAGCCCCATCGGCTCCGCCAGCGTCACGGCGCGTTCCAGCTTTGTCAGCGCCTCGACATCGCGGCCGGCAGCGGCCAGGGCAAGGGCTTGCAGAGCCAGGATTCGCACCAATGGACGCAAAGCGCCGCTCTTTCCGGCAACCGCCTCCAGGTCGGCGAGCAGCTCAAGCGCCTGCTGCCGCTCGCTCGGTCTGCCGACTGAGACAAGAGCCTGGGCACGCACGATCGCCGGGACTTCGGCCAAAAACAGTGCGGACGCGACAGAAGCGCCAGGCAAGCCCGTAGCGGCCCGCAGTGCCTCGTCCATATTTTGCCGGGCCAGCGCCAGCCGGACATCCAACGAGCGGCGCCCAATAGCGCTGTCGATGTTGAACTCAAGCCCAATCTGCGTGAGCCGCTGGGCCACGGCGTCTGCCTCGCGAAGCCGGCCCTGAGCCTGGTAGGCCAGGCCCAACTCGGATAGGCTGCCTCGAAGACACTCGTGGTGAGCGAGGTACGGCTGCTGGGCAACGATCTCGAGATGACCGACGGCCTGCTCAAGTTCGTTGCGCTCGTAGTGCAAACTCCCGCGAAAATGATGCGCCCACATTTGGCTTAAGAAAAGCTCCGATTCGCTGGCCAGGCTCAGGTACAGGTCCAGTGTTTGCTCCAGCACAAAGAGCGGTCCGGCCATCCGGTGGATATGAGCCAGCGCCATAAGGGGGCGCATCTTGAGAACAGCGGGCTCGGCGGGCGCATCGACGACATGTCGCAGAACGGCCTCAGCCTCCGTTGGATGACCGCTGACATACAAGGCGAGCCCAACGACGAGGTAGGCCACACTTCGAGCGTACGAGTAGCTCTGCGGAAGGTCTGCCAGCGCCTGCTGCGCCAGTGCCAGACTTTCGGGAGCCTGAGCCATCTGCCAGAAGAGGACATAGGCCCGGATCACGTTTATTTCTGCCCACGCTTCTTTGCGCGCGGCTTCGGACAACGGCAGCGCCGAGTCCACCAGGATTGCTTCGGATGACTGAAGCAGGGGAAACATCGGCGGCAGCTTGTGTTGCACGCCAAGCACCCAGGCCTGAGCCAAGGGCAACGACGGACGCTGGCGGAGAAGCTCCGCCGGCAACAAGGACAATGAGCGCTCCACTCCTCGCCAATCTTCGCGATTGAGCTGCGCGTGGACCTGAGATTCCACGATCTCCGCCGCGTGTCGAGTGTCCCCGGCCGAAAGAGCGTGGCGCAGGGCCTCCTCGGCGAAGCCATGCTCATCGTACCACTCGCTCGCCCAGCGATGCAAGCACGCAGCGCGCTCAGCTTCCCATAGTCCCGCCATCTCGCGTCGCAATAACTCCCGAAACAGATGGTGATAGCGATACCACTCGCCCGTCCGGTCCAGGGGCACGATGAACAGGTTTGTGTCGCGCAGCCACGCCCCGATCTGTTGCGCCGAAGGTTCATCCGTCGTATCGCCAGGCAGCCGGCGCATCAGCGCGGCGCACAGCGACACGTTCAGACGATCGAGCAGACAGGTGCGCAGCAGGAAATCTCTCACCATCGGCGACTGGCGGCTCAGCACTTCGTGAACCAGAAGCCGTAGTGCGCGATCGCCGTTGCTCAACGCCAGATCCCCAAGCTCTGGCGGCCGGTGCGACTCGCCGCCCGCGGCCAGCGCAGCCAGGCGGAGACCGACGATCCACCCCTCGGTCTGGTCGACCAGGGCCTCGATCGTCGCCTGCGGCAGCGCAGCCTCCGTGGCCGCCTCGAGGAACGTCTGCGCTTCCTCGAGCCTAAATCGAAGGTCATCGGCGCGGATTTCCAGGAGTTGCCCGCGGGCGGCCAGCCGCGCCAACGGCCACGGCGGGTCGGTCTGGCTAATCGCGACAAGGTGTAGAGACGTGGGCAGGCTCCGCAGAACGATGCCGAAGAGCTGACCAATCATCGGGTCGGTCAGGTAGTGAAGGTCGTCAATGACGAGGAGAAAGGGCGTCGTGATGCTCTGAATTTCATTCAGGAGCGACGCCGCCAGAATCCCGACCGGCGGCGCTAGAACCGCATTGAGAAGGCGCCGCGTCTGGGGGCAGGCATCGGGGAACTGGGTCTGAATAGCCGCAATCAGGTAGTCGAGGAAGCGGCGCAGATCGTCGTCATATTCATCAACAGTGAGCCAGGCACACGGCACGCCAATCTCGGTAAGAGCCTGGGCGACGAGAGTAGACTTCCCATAGCCCGTCGGCGCCGAGACGAGGGTCACGCGCCAGTCCAGCGCGCGCCGGAGCGACTTGATCAGGCGCGGACGGGACACATTGTCGGGCGGCAGCGACGGACGCTGCAGCTTGGTCATCAGCAAGGAAGGAAGGGCGTCGGAGGGTGATACGGAAGCCCCCGGCGTCTCCTTTGCATCTGCATCCGCGCCATAGTCAATGCGGTATAGCGAATAGAGGTCACTCTTGCCCGACAAGATTCACTCCCCTAACCTGCGGGGCTACACGCCATTTTCTGGTTGGTCCGGTGCTCCCCACTTCCGCCGACTAATGGGCGTGCCGGCAACGAATGACAGCCTTCGCGAAACCGCCGCCGGCACGGTCGCGAAATCGTACCCAGTTGCTGCAGGTTCGTCAAACCTTCGCAGCAGCTTGATATGTGAACGCAGCGCTGACGACCCGGTCTGCCGGCGCTACGCTGTCACACCAAGATACATCTTTTCTGCCCCACTTCGGGTACTGTCGGATCCTGCAAAGTTGTAGTATAGTCGGCTGAGGGAGAACTCGCCTAATCGCCAAGGCTACTGCGCCGCACGCTCAAGGATTTTCTACTCTCATCGTCCGTGAGATCCTATGAAAGGAGCTTCAAGGATGGTCTATGATAGCTTCGAAATGTCCGTAGCGAATCCGCTCGTCTACCACATTTGTGTTGCCGGCACACCTGATCCGGACTTTTCAGACTATGTGCGCGGGATGAGCATTTCCACCGAAATGGATCGCCTGAACCACACGGTGACCACCCTGGACGGAGAATGTCCTGATCATTCGGCGCTTGTCGGTATCCTGAGCACACTAGGTAACTTGCACTTGCCCATCATCTGGATGGAATGCTGGAGCGTTCCGACCACCATGCCGCCCGACTCGTGTTAAGGGGCACGTCAGCCGCCCAGCGGAATCGAAATCAGCACCATGACAATGCCCAGGCCCATCAGAGCCAACCCTGCCTTCAGGCGATTTGCGCCGGTGTACCTGGCCCAGTTCCAGCCGACGACGAAGAGCATTCCAATTGTCACCATATTAGATACGCGCAGCGCAAAAAGAGCGTTCCACCAGAAGACGAAGAATGGCACGATGGGCGGCAGCGAGGCCAGCACAACAATGGCAAAGATGGCAACCGCGCCGAGCACGTCTTCGCGCGTCGCCCCCGGCCGCGCGGGAACGTTTTCGTCCGTTAACAAAGTGACAATGCCGGCGTAAAGCTGCTTGCGTTCGTCCTCGCTCGCCAGCGGCGCCAGGGTGTCGTCTAGCTCGTTCGCAATCGCCTGCATCGCCTTGACAGGGTCGGGAGACTGCCGATACCGAGTGACAAAGCGATACAGCCTCCCGCGCTCGAAGACACTGGTGAGAATGTACATCACGCCGTCAATCATTCCCCACGCAATGTTGCAGCCAAGCGCCGCAAGCATGAGCTGACGCGCATCCGCGTCGGCGTTGATGGCCTTCGTCGCCAGGGTAAACGTCAGGATAATCAGCAACGCATATATGATCTCGGCCAAGCGGTCGACCGGGGCGAGATGGTCAGAGATGAAGGCCCACATGTCAGCGAGCGGCCTTGGCCTCCTTTTTGGCCTGGCGGTGCCGCAGCCAGCGCCGCACTTTGTTCATAGTGTTTTCGTTCAGCCGCGCCTGCCACGCGTAAACTACGCACGTATGGGCGATTTTGTCGTGCCAGCCCTCACGCTTGTCGTCGATAATGATCCATAGGAAGCCAATCCCAAACGTCAGGAGACAAAGCAGAAAGCCCAGCCACCGAATGACTGCTCGGACGAAGCCCACGTCGCCGCCATCAGAGCGGACGATCTTGACCCCTACGATGTAATCGCCGATAGTCTGGCCGCCAAGCGTCCAAAAGCCGACAAAGTACACAAGCGGCCCGAACGCGGCAAGCCCCACGAGAAACCAATGGGCGCCGTAACAAGTCAGCATCTTCAGCAGCACAAATGGGTTCGCTATGTTCGATGCCGGGCAATTGCTGACGTCAATGCCGACCATTGATAGGGCGCCCTGGGTGAACCAAGCTACCATAATGATGGTAAGGTAGAGAAGGACGAGGTCGATCACTACCCCAACCATGCGAGTTATGAACCCAGCGTACTGCCCCTGCATGTTCTGATCGTCCACGTTCTCCTCCTACTCGCCAGACGGCTGGCTAGGTTTGCGGCCCCGTTCGCGGAGCCTCACGCCCGAACGTAGACGTCGAGTAGCAGCCGCCGCTTGAACCGCGGGCGTAGGCGGCGGCAAATACTCGCGCGGCTTCATGCCCAAGAGGCCGCGCACGATGCCCTCGAGGACACTGTCGGTCGTAACGGTTCTCTCGCGGACTTCAGCGAAGATCTCAGTTGCCATGCTCGTGCTCTGACCCTGGATGATGTCCTGGATATCCTCCGGCGCAGTCTTGAGGTAGTCGATGTAGTGGTCGCCGGCCACCTTGACGAGCGGATCCAGGTCATTCGTATTGACGCGCAGGTAGTTCATATAGTTGCCGCCCACGGTCTGGACGATGCCATCGACCGGCGTCGGGTCGGCGCGCAGGGCAGCCAGATAGTTCCCCGCCGCGCTCTGCACCAGGCCATCCACGGCCTCACCGTGGTCCTGCAAGTAGGCAATATATCCATCGCCCACGCTTTGCACGAGCGGCGCGACATCTGATGGGTTCTCGCTCAGGTAGCGCACATACTGGCCCGCCGCGCTCTGCACCAGCAGTTGGATGTCCGCCGGGTTCGCGCTCAGGTAGCTCACGTACTGGCCCGCTGCGGCCCGCACCAGGCCGTCTACCATGTCGGTGTTCTCGCGCAGATAGTCGACGTAGCGGTTGCCGGCGTTCTGAATCAATGCGTCGAGCAGGACCGGATTCTGCCGCAGGTAGTCGACGTAGCCGTTGCCGGCCCTCTGCACCAGCCCATCCACCATCTCGGGGTGCTCGCGCAGGTACGCGACGTAGCGGTTGCCGGCTTCCTCCACCAGCCTTTCGACCTTGTCCGGGTTCTCACGCAGATAAGCGACATAGCCATCGCCCGCGCCCTGCACCAGCCCCTCGACCAGCGTCGGATTCTCCTTCAGATAGCCGATGTAGCGGCCGGCCACATCCTTCACGAGCGTATCCACCAGGTCGGGCTGCTCGCGCAGGTACGCCACGTAGCGGTCACCCGCTGCCTGCACCACACCGTCGATCACCTCGGGTTGCCGCTGCAGGTAGCCGATGTATCGCCCCGCCGCCACTTGCACCAGACCTTCGACCGTCTCAGGATTGCCCTGGAGATAGGTCACATAGCGGTTGCCGGCCGTCTGGATCAGGGCATCGATCACCTGCGGCTGGGTCTGGAGATAATCCACGTAGCGGTTACCCGCCGCCTGCACAAGCGTGTCGATGGCTTCGGGGTGATCGGCCAGGTAGCCGACGTACTGGCCGGCGGCGTTCTGGATGAGGGTATCGAGCAGCGCGGTGTTCTGGGCCAGGAACGCGACGTAGCCGTTTCCCGCGCCCTGGACAAGGGTTTCGAGTTGGGCCGGGCGCTCGCTCAGGTAGGCGACGTAGCCGTCGCCCGCGGCCTGCACCAAACCCGTCAGGATTTCCGGCGATTGGTGCAGATAGGATACGTAGCGATCGCCGGCGTTCTGTACCAGCCCATCAATCAGGGCCGGCCGCTCGCGCAGGTAGTCCACGTAGCGGTTCCCCGCGTTCTGAATCAATGCGTCGAGCAGGACCGGGTTGTCGCTCAGGTATGTCACGTAGCCATTGCCGGCGCCCTGCACCAACCCCTCGACAACCTGGGGCGACTGGCGCAGATATTCGACGTAGTCGCCGGCGACCTGCTGAACCAACTCGCCCACGCGCTGCGGGTTGTCGTGAAGATAGGTCATGTAGCCGTCGCCGACGGCATGCACAAGATCGTCAAGCATCTGGGGCGACGCGGCGAGATAGCCGACGTAGCGGTTGCCGACGGCCTGCACCAAGTCATCTACGTTCTGCGGGTTGGCGCTGAGGTAGGCCACATAGCGGCCCGCCGCAATCTGGACGACGCCGTCGATGACCTCTGGCTGCGCCTGGAGGTATGCGACGTAGCGGTCGCCCACGGCCTGTACCAGGCCGTCCACCAGCTCGGGACGCTCCCTCAGATACGCCACGTAGCGGTCGCCCACGGCCTGCACCAGGCCGTCCACCAACTCGGGACGCTCCCTGAGATACGCCACGTAGCGGTCGCCAGCCGCCTGCACCAGGCCGTCGATGATCTCGGGGTTCTGGGTCAGGTAGGCGACGTAGTCGTTGCCGACAACGCGCACGAGGCCGCGCACAGGCGCGGGGTTCGCCTCGAGCGAGGCGACGTATTTGTCGGCGACAGCCTGAACAACGCGGTCGAGAAGCTCCGGCTTCTGCTCCAGATAGCCGATGAAGCGCTCGGCCTGCGCCTGCACCAGGCTCTCGACCAGCGGACTGTTGATGAGCTTGTTGATGAGGAGCGCGGCGTGCCTGTCGATCAGCTCCTCGACCTTGGGGTTGGTTTGGAGATCGTCCAGGACAGTGTCGAGCGTCTCGCCGACGACCTCTCCCGTCGCGTCTTCCGCGACTTCACGCAGCGGCGCAAGGATCTCGCTATCCATGGCCGTCTCGGCCAGGGATGCGGCGCGCTTGGCGGCGTCACCCGCAAGCCGAGCCACCAGGCCCGGCTTCTTCTGGGGAGCGCCGGCCTTTACAATGGCGGTTTCCTCCTGAGAGGACTTAGAACCCCTACCGCTACCTCGCTTCTCAGCCATGTCACCTCCACCATCGGTACCAACGCAGCACTAGATGAGCATCCGGACCCGGTGAACGCCGGCCAACCCTGACAGGCGTCTGCACAGGACGCACAAACACGCCGACCGGCGCGTCGAGCGCGATCGGCGGTGATGCTGGCGGCATACGCGCAATCGAAACCCCGTCCATTCTTAGTAGCTGCAAGGCACGCGATTCATACCGCCTGCGCCTTACTTTGTTCCACAACAACCGCAGCCAGCCGTTACCGAGCCGTGCCTGCAAGGGCTACCCCTTCGCCTCTTCGTACAGCTCAATGAGAACGCCGTGGGCCGCCTTAGGGTGAACAAAGGCCAGCCGACGACCGGCGCTGTTCGTCACGGGAGTCTGATTGATAAGCTGCACACCCTGCTCCTTGAGGCGAGCAAGCACCGCATCGAGATCATCCACCTCGAAGCAGATGTGGTGCAGGCCCTCGCCGCGCTTCGCCATCCACTTCGCGACGCCGCTTTCCTCGCTCGTCGGGTAGACAAGCTCGACCTCGCTTCCGCCAATCGGGAAGAAGGCGACCTGGGCGTTCTGTTCAGGCTCGTCGGCGATGTGGCTGAACGGCAGACCGAGCTTCTCGGAGAAGAATCCAATCGTGCCGTCGAGCGCCTGAACGGCGATGGCAACGTGGTCGATGCGCTTGATCATAGGTATCTCACTTTATTGGTGAAGCCCTGGCAAATCCGATAGATCTGCCAGGGCCGATTGTCGTTTAGAAGACGAGCGCGGGCGTGTACGCGCCGAACGCCTGCTCGAGCGTCTGGCAGATTTCGCCGATCGTCGCCCAATTCTCGACCGCGTCCACGAGGAAGGGCATGAGGTTCTGGGACGTGCCGGCGGCCGCGGTCAACGCCGCCAGCGACGCCTGGGTCGCCGCGTTGTCGCGGCGCGCGCGGAGCGCCTGGATGCGCTCGACCTGGCGCTTCTGGATCTCAGGGCTGACGTGCAGAATCTCGTGCCGGTGCTCCTCGACCGTCGTAAACTTGTTGACGCCGACAATCGTCCGGTCGCCGGTCTCGACGGCTTGCTGGTAGCGGTACGCGGCGTCGCCGATCTCGCGCTGGATATAGCCCTGCTCGATGGCGCGCAGCGAGCCGCCCATGCTGTCGATGCGCTCGATGTATTCCATCGCGCGCCGCTCCAGCTCGTCGGTCAGGCTCTCGACCAGGTAGCTGCCGCCTAGCGGATCGGGTGTGTCCACGACGCCGCTCTCGTACGCGATAATCTGCTGAGTGCGCAGCGCGATCTGTACTGACTCCTCCGTCGGCAGAGCAAGCGCTTCATCACGCGAGTTCGTGTGCAGCGACTGCGTGCCCCCGAGGACGGCGGCCAGCGCCTGCAGCGTCACGCGGATGACGTTGTTGTCCGCCTGCTGCGCCGTGAGCGACGCGCCCGACGTCTGGGTATGGAAGCGTAGCATCGCCGACTTCGGGTCCTTCGCCCCGAAGCGCTCGCGCATGATGCGCGCCCATAGGCGCCGCGCCGCGCGGAACTTGGCGACTTCCTCGAAGAAGTTGTTGTCAGCGACGAAGAAGAATGAGAGCTGGGGCGCGAACTTGTCCACGTCCAGGCCGCGCTCGACGGCTGCCTGCGTGTAAGCGATGGCGTTGGACAGGGTAAACGCGATTTCCTGCACAGCGGTGCAGCCGGCCTCGCGCATGTGGTAGCCGGAGATCGAGATTGTGTTCCAGTTGGGCACTTGATCCCGGCAGAAGGCGAAGATATCGGTGATGAGGCGCAAGCTGGCGTCCGGTGGGAAGCGATACGTTCCGCGCGCGATGTATTCCTTCAGGATGTCGTTCTGGATAGTGCCGCGGAGCTTCGTCGACGGCACGCCCTGGCGCTTGCCGACGGCGATGTACAGCGCGAGCAAGATAGACGCCGTCGCGTTGATGGTCATTGAGGTGCTGACCTTATCAAGGGGGATGCCGTCGAACAGCGTCAGCATGTCTTCGAGCGATGCGATCGATACGCCGACCTTGCCGACCTCGCCCAGCGCGAACGGCGAGTCCGGATCATAGCCGATCTGAGTAGGAAGGTCGAAGGCTACGGAAAGGCCCGTCTGCCCCTGGTCCAGAAGATACTTGTAGCGCGCGTTGGACTCTTCCGCCGACGCGAAGCCCGCGTACTGGCGCATCGTCCAGAAACGCCCGCGGTACATGCTGGGATATATGCCCCGCGTAAATGGATATTCCCCAGGATAGCCGACATCCGTGCCGTACTCCTGGCCGTCGGTGTCGTCGGGCGTATAGAGCGGCTTAATGGCGACGCCGGAGGTCGTGTCGAATTCAGCGCGCCGTTCGGGGTTCTTCTTCACGAAGGGCAGCAGAGTGAGCTGCGTCCAGCGCTCGACGCCATTGTCGCCGGCCACAGTTGTGGCCCCTGGAGCCTTGTCTTGTGTGCTCATGGCAAATCCTCTGTCGGTTAAGTAGACGTACTACCCACCTATTTTACACGCTCTGTCGGCCCTTGTAGATGAAGATGCATGCACGTCACATGAAGAAGGGGCAACTTTTCAGTGCCCCAGGACTTCAACGCTCTTCGCCCTCCGCTGCCACGTGAGCTTCGCCTGGCGAAACTGGCGCAGCAGACCGAGGGCCTTGTCACGCAGCGGAGCGAGGCGCGGCTCACGTACCTGCCACGCCCCTTCGAGCTGCTTGAGAACGAGCTGGCTGTCTCCCTTGACTTCCACGGTTAAGGCGCGCGGCGAAGCGCCGCCCTTCTCAATGCCCGTCGTCAATTCCTCGAGCGCCGCGATCAGCGTCAGGTACTCCGCTTCGTTGTTAGTCGTGTTGGTACCGGGAAACTCCAGGCGGCGGAGCCGGGTTTTGCCGTCGCGGCTGCGCACAATCTGATAGCTTCCGTAGCCCGCGCCGGGGTTGCCGCGGCTGCCGCCGTCGAACACAATCGTATAATCCATGCTCACTCAATCGCTACGAGGGTCTCCCCCTGGTTCACCTTCTGGCCGGCGCTGACCTTGACGGCCTTGACGGTGCCGGCGCGCGGCGCCCGAATCTCATTTTCCATCTTCATGGCTTCCAGAATGACAAGCCCCTGGTTCGCCTCTATCTGCTGCCCCACCTCGACGCGCACCGCGACCACGAGACCGGGCATGGGCGCCTTGACGTTGGCCTCGGTTACGACGCCCGTTGCGCGGCTGAGCCGCTTCAGGCTGCCGAGACGCTCGTCCTCGACGACGACGGCGAGGCGTTCGCTGCCGATCTTCACGTAGTAGACGCCCTCGATCCGCTCGACATACACATCGTAGGACTGGCCGTCCAAGAGGATGGAGTAGATGTTGCCCTTGCCCACGGGCTGGAGGTCAACTTCATAGGTTTGCCCGTCAATCGTGACTTCGCCCGGATGATCGACCGCGAGAATGTAGGGCTGGCCGTCAACTTCGGCAAGATATTTCATCGTTCTACCACCTCTGCGCGGCTTTCTGCCGGCCGTAGAGCTTCCAGGCGTCAATGCCCTCGCCGTTGTTATTCATGCTGAGCGCGCTCTGCCGCCGCTGATGCGCCAGGAGCGTCGCCACGATGGCGGCGGTTCGCGGGTGACGCCGTTCCGCCGCGGCGGGCATCGTGAACGTCTTCTCCAAGAACTGCGTGTCGAAGTGGCCCGCGATGAAGTTGGTGCTGTCCATGATTTCCTGGTGGAACGGAATGGACGTCTGGACGCCCACGATGCGGTACTCAGCCAGGGCTCGGCGCATGCGCAGGATGGCCTCGGCGCGTGTCTCGCCCCAGCAGATGAGTTTGGCGATCATCGGATCGTAGAACAGGCTGACTTCGTACCCCTCGTAGACGGCGCTCTCGACACGGACCCCCGGGCCTGTCGGCTCGGTGACTGCGATAATCTTGCCGGTGGACGGCAGGAAGTTATTGAACGGGTCTTCCGAGGTGATGCGGCACTCAAGCGCCCAACCCTTGAGCTGAATCTCATCCTGGTCATAGCGCAGCTTGCGCCCGTCGGCGATACGAAGCTGCTCCTTCACGATGTCGACGCCGCTGACGAGCTCAGTCACCGGATGCTCCACCTGAAGCCGCGTGTTCATCTCGAGGAAGTAGAACCGCCCCTTGGAGTCGAGCAGAAACTCAACAGTGCCGGCGTTGGTATAGCCGACAGACTTCGCGGCGGCCACGGCCATGCTGCCCATGCGATCCCGAAGCTGCTCGTTGAGCGCGGGGGAAGGCGACTCCTCGATGAGCTTCTGGTGGCGGCGCTGAATAGAGCACTCGCGCTCGCCCAGGTGAATGACGTTTCCGTGCTCGTCGCCGAGAATCTGGAACTCGATGTGACGGGCATTCTCGACGAGGCGCTCCAGGTACACCCGGTCGTCGCCGAAAGCGCCCTTCGCCTCGCGTCGCGCCGCCGCCAGAGCATCCGTCAAGGCATCGGCGCTGCGCACCGTGCGCATGCCCTTACCGCCGCCGCCCGCCGCCGCCTTGACCAGCAGCGGATAGCCGATCTTCTCGGAGGCCGCCAGCAAATCCGCGTCGGACAGGCTCTCCTCGGCCGAGGTGCCCGGCACGACGGGCACGCCGGCTGCCTGCACCGTGCGTCGGGCGATTACCTTGTCACCCATGTCACGAATGGCGTGGGGTCGCGGACCGATCCAGACGAGGCCGGCGTCAATGACGGCCTGGGCAAATTCCTCGCGCTCGGCCAGAAATCCGTAGCCCGGATGGACGGCCTCCGCCCCAGAACGCTTCGCCACGTCCAGGATACGGTCGATACGCAGGTACGACTCCCGCGCTGGCGGAGGGCCAATGAGGTAGGCTTCATCGGCGTAGCGAACGTGCAGCGCGGTGCGGTCCGCCTCCGAGTAGACGGCGACCGTCTGCAGGCCACGCTCGTGGCAGCCGCGGATGATACGCACAGCGATCTCGCCTCGGTTCGCGACAAGGACTTTCTTGAACATTCAGCTTCGCTCCTCTAGATGGCCTGGATGGTCGCGTGGTTACGGACGCTTCGGACGCAGCACCGTGACACCAGAATCGGATAAGCCACCAATCTGCCCGTCGATGTGTGTGACAAATTCCAGGTTCGGGTCGGCATCAAGCGCATCAAGGCGCGCCTGCTGTTCCCATGTGCGGTTTGCATCCTGACGCCGCAGGTCGCTCAAGATGATCCAGTAGCCATTATCAATGTACCACTGCGTCGGCAGATCAACAATGTTCCCATAGACAACGTAGGGGCCAACCGCGGCGTCGGGAGGGAGCCCATAGGGATCAGTGGCGATGGGAACACCACGCGCATTCTCTTTGACCCACACGGCTGTCAAATCCCGAATGTCGGGTTGATACAGCGTATGGAAGGTTTTCGACAACCCCAGCAGCGGAAGTGCGAAGGCGACTACGACAAAAATGGCGCCGAGCCATCTGTGCCAGATGTTCAGCCGACCCACGATGATATGAACGGCGTAGCCGGCGCAAACGGCCAGGAAAGGTATCATAGGCAGGAGGTAGCGCACAGCACGCGGACTACCATCTGAAATCATGACATACAACAATACAGGGAACGAGGCCAGGATTATCGCCTCTCGAGGCCAGCGCCGCCCGATCAGAACAAAACCGCAGAGCGACAGTAATGTCATGACACCATCGCCGGATGTCAACAGTGAACGCCCATAGTATAGCGGACTAGGACCCTCCACATAGTTACGCGCTTGAACACCATGATCATGCGCTTGTCCCGCAACTGCTGCCAGAAACGCCGGCGCATCGAGGACTGCATAGGGAGTTGTCAGAAGAAAACCGCCTGCGGCCCCCGCTAGTATCCCGAAACAGAGGCGCCATCGCCTCGGCCGCGCACGCGTCCATAGCACGGCGAGTAGCAGCGGCACAACCGACAGCACGCCCGGGTACTTTGCAGAAGCCGCCGCGCCGGCTAAAGCGCCTGCGAGCACCGATCGCGTCCAGGTAGGACGCTCATAGACCCACAGGGCCGCCCACATCGTGCAAGCAACAAGCGCTTGCACCAACGCATCCGTCGTCACACCGCGTGTCATAGTGACGCTTAGCGGCGAAATCGCCATCCAGCCCGCAGCGAACAACGCAGGCCGCTGCCCAGCAAGGCGTTGAGTGACGCCGAACACCGCCACAACGGCCAACAGGCTCACTACGGCCATCACCAGCCGATCGAAAGCAAACAGCACTGGCTGGGGATAAGTGATGTTGCGAACTGTTAAGTCGTAGTCCGGCAGCAAACGCAGATCCGGCAGAATGCCGACGGCAGACGCGAGACGGTCCGCACCAGCCAGGATATAGATAGCGAGGGAGCCGTACTCAAATCGCCCTGGATTGAGGTTGCTCGACTGTGCGATGTGCAGAGCCGGCAGCGCTAGCAACCCCTCATCGGGGTTGTACAACCGCGGTAACCCGTCGCTAAGCTTCAGCGTACGCAACCCCAATCCGATGCCCAGCAACAAGCAGATGACAAGAGCCGTTGCGCTAAGGGGCAAGCGTCCGCTGTGTTCAACGGCCAGGTTGCTCCCATGATCAGCGCGAATGCCCTCCATCGTCGCCTCTACAGCGGGATATTGCCGTGCTTCTTCGGCGGGTTGGTATCGCGCTTGTTCGCCAACATCTCCAGGGCGCTGATGAGCTTGGGCCGGGTCTCCCGCGGCTCGATAACGTCGTCAAGATAGCCCCGACTTGCAGCCACATACGGGTTGGCAAACTTCTCGCGATACTCCTGCACCAGGCGCGCCCGCGTCGCCTCCGGGTCGCTCGACTCGGCAATCTCCTTGCGAAAGATGATGTTCACGGCGCCCTCAGGCCCCATCACGGCAATCTCCGCCGTCGGCCAGGCGAAGTTGATGTCACCGCGCACGTGCTTGGAGTTCATGACGTCATACGCGCCGCCATACGCCTTGCGCGTGATGACCGTGATCTTGGGCACGGTCGCCTCGCAGTAGGCAAAGAGCAGCTTAGCGCCGTGGCGGATGATGCCGCCGTGCTCCTGGCCGACACCGGGCAGGAAGCCCGGCACGTCTTCGAACGTAATGATGGGAATGTTGAAGCAGTCAAGGAAGCGCACGAAGCGCGCCCCCTTCACCGAGGCGTTGATGTCCAGCACACCGGCGAGCACTTGTGGCTGCTGCGCGACGATGCCGACAGAGCGGCCACCCAGCCGGGCGAAACCGATAATGATGTTCTCGGCGAAATGGGGCTGAACTTCGAGGAACTCGCCATCGTCCACGATGCGCCGGATGACTTCGTGCATGTCATACGGCTTGTTCGGGTTGTCCGGGATGACGTAGTCAAGCTCCTCGTCCATGCGCAAGGCATCATCCTGGCTCGGAATGCGCGGCGGGTCGCTCATGTTGTTCTGGGGCATGTAGCTGAGCATCTTGCGGACGATGTCCAACGCGTCGGCCTCGTTCTCCGCCGCGAAGTGCGCTACGCCGCTGACGCTATTGTGGACCATGGCCCCGCCGAGATCCTCGAACGTCACGTCCTCATGCGTGACCGTCTTGACCACCTCGGGGCCGGTCACAAACATGTGGCTGGTCCCTTTGACCATGACGATGAAGTCGGTGATTGCGGGAGAATACACCGCGCCTCCCGCCGCAGGCCCAAGGATGACGGAGAGCTGCGGGATAACACCCGAGGCAAGCGTATTGCGCAGGAATATGTCGGCATAGCCGCCAAGGCTGACAACGCCTTCCTGAATACGAGCGCCGCCGGAGTCATTCAGCCCAATCAGCGGAGCGCCATTCTTCATCGCCATGTCCATGATCTTGACAATCTTCTCAGCGTGGACCTCGGAAAGAGAGCCACCGAACACGGTGAAATCTTGCGAGAAGACGTAGACAAGGCGGCCGTTGACCGTTCCGTACCCGGTCACGACGCTGTCACCCAGGTACTTCTGTTGATCAAGGCCAAACGCGTCGGTGCGGTGCGTCACGAACATGTCCAGCTCTTGGAACGAGTTCTCGTCCAGGAGGAGGTCCAGCCGCTCCCGCGCGGTCAGCTTGCCTTTGGCGTGCTGAGCGTCGATACGCGCCTGTCCGCCGCCCAACCGCGCCTGAGCGCGCATTTCACGCAGCCTGCGGACTAAGGGATGGAGATTGTCGGTTGCGTTTCCGTTGACCGTCGCAGCCTCACTCGTCGTTGGTGTATCCATTCAGCTTCTCCATGGCTCTAGGTAGTTCTCGGCTCCTATCAGAGCCGCCGGGGTGGGAGTATTGTCAGGCCAGAACGTTGCGGGCAATAACAACCCGCTGAATCTCGCTGGTCCCTTCGTAGATTTCCGTAATCTTCGCGTCGCGGAAGTGCCGTTCGAGTGGCAGGTCCTTACTGTAACCCACGCCACCATGTACCTGGATCGCCTTTGTTGTGACCCACATCGCAGTCTCGGACGAATAAACCTTCGCCATAGACGCCTCTTTAGTGAAGCGCTCGTGGCGGTCCTTCTTGACAGCGGCACTGAGCGTCAATAGCCGCGCCGCCTCGATTCGCATTGCCATATCGGCGAGCATAAATTGAACCGCCTGGAACTCCGCGATGGCGTGGCCGAAAGCGAAGCGTTCCTTGGCGTACGCTACCGATGCTTCGAAAGCCGCCTGGGCGATGCCAAGCGCCTGCGCGGCGATGCCGATGCGCCCGCCATCCAGGATCGTCATAGCAATCTTGAACCCGTCACCTTCCTTCCCCAGCATCATCGACGCCGGCGCGCAGTAGTCCTCAAACATGAGCTCACACGTCGCCGACGCGCGGATACCGAGCTTCGGCTCCGTCTTGCCGCGGCTGAAGCCGGCCTGTGTCGTGTCGATGATGAAACACGAGGTACCGCGGCTACCCTTGCCTGGATCGGTCGAGCAGAACAGGAGCACCCAATCGGCGACCGGACCGCTGGTGACCCACGACTTGCGCCCGCTAATAATGTAATTGTCGCCGTCCCGCCGGGCAAGTGTTCGCATGTTGCCGGCATCTGAACCTGACTGTGGCTCGGTCAGAGAATACGCCCCGATAGCGTGCCCGTCGGCAAGAGGGGTCAGGACGTTGCGCTTCTGCTCTTCCGTGCCGAACTTCTCGAGACCAGCGCAGACAAGAGAATTCTGAACCGACATTATCACTGCGTGGGAGGCACAAACCTTAGCGATCTCCTGCATCGCCAAGACGTAGGAGACCGTATCGGCGCCGGCGCCGCCATATTCCTCTGACGTCATCAGGCCGAGCAAGCCAAGCTTGCCCATTTCCTTAACCGTCTCGTACGGGAATTCCCCGGTCTCGTCGATGCGAGCGGCAATCGGGGCAATAGTGCCCGCGGCAAAATCGCGCGCCGTATCTCGCACCATGAGCTGTTCGTGGGTGTACTGGAAGTCCATAAGCGCTCTCCATTGAGAATTTAGATTTGGAGGCTGGCGAGAAAGAGGCCGGGGTGAGGAGAGCCACTCTCGCCTTGGGTACGGTGCGGAATCCGGCTAACATTATACCACAGAGACTTAAAGAGTCGAACGCAAATTACGCGCAAGGAGACGACGGTGAGCGACAGTTTGATAGCCGACCTGGCCCTCGCTCGGGCCGAGCTAGAGGCCAAAGAGCTAGGCCTGGTCATCGCGCGCGAGGGCGAAATACTCTGGGCAAGCGCGCAGCCGGGCGTGACGAGTCTGTTGAGCGCAGCCGCCGGGGAGCGCAGCATCGAGGGCGCCGCCCTTGCCGACCGTGTAGTGGGCCGAGCGGCGGCGCTGGTTGCTTCCGACGCACGCCTCGCGGCGGTGTATGGCGTGGTGATGAGCGAAGGGGCGTTGGCCCAGCTGACGAGCGCGGGCATCGCCGCCAGCTACGGCAGCCTCGTCCCGCGCATCCTCAACAGGCCGCAGACGGACCTCTGCCCGCTGGAGAAGCTGACCCAGAACATTGATACTCCGTCGGAAGCAGTCGCGGCGCTTCAGGCATTCACTCGGAGGTAGGGTATAGTCAGACGACCACTAGGGCATGCTTCTTGCGCTTGCCTCTGGCAAGGACACGATACCCGGCAGGAGAAGCCCATGCCTGAAGAAACCCAATACGAAGATCATATCGAAGAGTCGGATCAGATTATGGAGCCGGCCGACTCGCACGGCGACAAAGACGAGCTGCTGGTAGGCGCGAGCGGGCGCGCCGATTTCCAGGGGATGTCGGTTGAAGAGGACGACGACGTCGGCGCGTACGAGGGCGAGCATGAGTCGCTGCCGCCGGATTACAAGTACCGCGTCAGCACCTCGGTCAGCGACGAGTATGGCGTCTACCCGGCGCCCGGCGAGGACGACTTGCCCTTCGGCTACACGACCGATGAGCAGCTCGCGGAAGAAGAGGGCCTGTCGTATTTTCCGCCGGACGACCCGCCCATCATGGCGGACGAAGACGCGCCCGAAGGCGTCGACATCGAGACGGGCTTCGGCGCTTCGGCGCTCGACGCGGGCTACTCGGTCGACGAGACCCCGGCGCGGCTGGATGGGAACGACGATGACCTGGCCGAGGATATCGTCGATGCCCTGCGAATGTCGTCCATCGCCAGCGGTTTTCGCCTCCGCATCAAGGTACGGAACGGTATCGCGTATCTGGGCGGCTATGTCTCGTCATTTGACGACATCGCCCGCATCGGTGAGGTCGTGATGACTGTGCCGGGCGTCGAAGACGTGGACGACGAGAACCTCGACATCAGCGATGCCGACATCGAGGGCGTGCGCCGCGTCATTTCGGACCAGGCAACGAACGATGGAGACCTTGAGTAAAGGCCGCATTGACCCGAAATCGGGCAGGTAAGAAAGACCGGCGTGTTGGCATCCAGATAGAGTGTAGCTCACAATAGACATTCGCGGGTTGGCTCACCAAACCCGCCGCATTAAGGAAGTTTGGAGGCACGATGGCCAAGCCGGTTGCGGTGACCGATGCAACGTTCAAGAAGGAAGTATTGGAGTCCGAGGTGCCCGTGCTGACCGATTTTTGGGCAGAATGGTGCGGGCCGTGTAAGCGCATCGCACCGGTCCTGGAAGAGGTCGCTAACGAGATGGACGGCCAGCTCAAGATCGCCAAGATTGATGTCGACGTCAATCAGCAGACGATGATGCAGTACAGCATCATGGCGATCCCGACGCTGCTCCTCTTCAAGCAGGGCAAGGTGGTCGCTCAGATGGTGGGCTTCAAGAACAAGGACGATCTCGTCCGCACGCTCAAGACCCACGTCGCCTGAGACTAAACAAACAAAATGCGAGGCCCACGCCATAACGGCGCGGGCCTCTTTGCATTGGACAATGCGTAGTGACGACTTCAGTCGTTCTTCGCCCACTCAGCGCCGCGGCTTCAGCCTGGCGCTCGCGCGCTAGCGCGCCGGTGCTAGATAAAGATGATCTGCGCGCCCTCGGTCATGTCCATGAAGTCGCCGGCGGTGACGATGGCCTCGACGCCGTCGATAAAGTCCTCCATCTTCAGCCCCATCATGTCCACCGACATCTTGCACGCGTAGAGCTTGGCCCCGCCGTCCAGGAGCATCTGCAGATACTCGCTCACCGGCGGCACCTCGATAGCGCCCATCTGCTTCTTCATCATTTTCGTCGCCATGGCCGTCATGCCTGGCAACACGCTGACGATGTTGGGGATGCCCGTGTCGCCCATCTTCATGCTCGTGTTGCCGATGGGCGAAATCTGGAGCTTGTCGATGCGCTTTTTGGTGATAAGGTCCATCCCCCAGAACGTGAAGAAGATCGTCACGTCGATGCCGTTGCCGAGCGCGGCCCAGCCCATGATGAGCGCCGGGTACGCCATGTCCAGGCTGCCCTTCGAGCAGATGAATGCCACGTGGCGCGGCTTTTCTTCGGCGGCGGGTTGAAGCTGCACGGCCGGCGCAGGCGATTCTCCGAGAACGGTGGCCATGTTACACACATCCTTCCGGCTTGCCCAACCCAGAGATCTTGGCGACCTTCTTCGCCGGCCCCTTGGGGAAGAGGGCAAACATATCCTTAGTTGACACGCCCGTCACCGTCGTAATGCGCCGCAGCGTTGGCGCTTTCCCGTCCTTGCCAGCATCCTTGCGGCAGAACTCGATAACCTGCCAGTGCACCGGGGTAAGCGCCGGGACCCCCTCCTCCGCCGCGATCGCCGTGGCAATGTCCTTGTCCCACTCGGCCGGGTCCGTCATGAACCCTTCGTCATTGACATGTACCGTTTTGCCGGCGATAACCTTCGTCGCCATTTGTTTCCTCCGTATCGATTTAGTGATTTGTAGATTGCCTCAAGACTTGGCGGCGGCCACCTGGCCGTTGCCCGGTACGCCTTCGCCGACGGTGCTCAGCATGCGCATCGTCAGAGCCAGGCCGCGCCGCACATTGGGATCTCGCATCTGCGCAAAGAGCGTGCGATAGGAAATGTCCACGGGGACCTGCGGCTCGGGCTCGACGGCCTGCACTGTGTTCTGCGCGAGACGCATGATTTGAGGCTGCGTCATCGACTTCACCGTCCGCAGAATAAGGACGATGTTGTCGGCAAGCGCCTGCACATCTTCCTCAGTGAAGGATGTGACGATGTTGTCCATCATGCGCATCCCGCCTCTGAGGAAGACAAAGTAGCCCTTCTGCTCCATCTCCTGGAGTGTGTTGACGGCCATGCAGAACGCGTCGTCGCTCAGCGGACCGACCGTCTGAGCCAGGTCCATCACGCTCTCCAGCTGGTCTAGCATCGCCTCGATATTGCGCCCGTTGCGCAGCAGCCGTTTGAACAGCCGCAGCAGGTCGTTCAGATCGACGTACTCCTGCACCTCTTCGAGTTGCTCCGTCGTCAGACGGAATGCGTCGTTGGCGATCGGCATCAGGTCGCGCATCAGCTCGGCGCGGTCGGCCCGCTCGCGCTCGGCGACACGCGCCTGCTCGGTGAGATACTGGAGCTGGGCGGCCAGTGCGTCAATCTTCTGGCTCAGCTCAAGACTGGACTGGTCCATCGCTCCTCCTGGTGGCGCCACTTGCCCGCCATGCTCATTCGCGCCGGCAGGGGCAATTCCTGGCCCTTGAGCAGAGTGTTCCAGTACAGCCAGCGGAACATCATCTTGCCCCAGTGGTTCGCCTCCGACTCCTGTAGCAAAGTGAACGGCCCGATGCCGGGCAGTGGGTAGCGGCCGGGCAGCGGCTCGACGTCGTAGTTGAAGTCGATGAGTAGCCCCTTCCCGAACCCGGATTCGATGAAGCAGTTGGCGTGGCCGTCGAACGTCGGTAGCATCTCCAGGCCGTCGGCATAGCGCAGGAAGTTCTCGGCGAAGCAGTCCACCGCGAAATGCGCCACAGACCCGGCCTTCGAGGTCGGCAGCGCGGCAGCGTCACCCAGGGCGAAGACGTTCGGGTAAGTCGGCGAGACGAACGTGTGCTTGTCCACGGCGACGTAGTTCAGGTCGTCGCCCATACCCGACCTGGCGACGACCTCATTGCCCATGTTCAGCGGCACCGACACCAGCAGGTCGTACTCAAGCTCTTGCTCATCATACGACACGATTTTCCTGGCGTCCGGGTCAACGTGCTCGATCATGAACTCCGGCACGACCTGTACGCCCTTCTGCTCCAGGATATCACCGAGATGCTTAGAGGCGATTGGCTTTGTGAAAGCGCCAGGCAGCGGGGTGGCGTAGATGAGTTCGACGCGGTCCCGAATACCCTGCTCATGGAAGAACCAGTCGGCGAGCATAATGAACTCGAGCGGGGCGACCGGACACTTGATGGGGTTCTCGACAACGTTGAGCACAACCCGACCTCCACCAAACGTGCGCAGATACCGCGCCAGCGCCACGGCTCCTTCAATCGTGTAGAAGTCGTAGATGGACTTGTGCCACTCATGCTCTTGAAGCCCAGGGGTCTGCTCGGGGTGGGTTTGGGTTCCCGTCGCGATAACGAGAAAGTCGTAGGGCAGGTAGCGGTGGTCCTTGACGAGCTTGACGCGGTTGTGCTCCGGCTCGATGACCTCGATGGGCGACATGATGAATTCGACGCCCGCGGGGATGAAGTCCCGCTTCGGCTTGATGACATCGTTCTTGCTATACATCCCGAAGGGAATGAACAGGAAGCCGGGCTGGTAATAGTGCGCTTCATTCTGGTCGACGATGGTAATGTGCCATTCGTCGCTATCCAACAAGCGATGTAGCCGGTTGGCGACCATGGTACCGGCCGTACCGGCGCCTAGAATTACTAGTTTCTTCATTGAAGCTTTGCCTCCTATTTGCAGGCCAGGCGGCATGCGAGTATAACACCTGACCCCATTGAATCGTTAGATGCAGCAGAGCGAGAATCGGTTACAGAAGCTCTGCTGGCGCATCGCCCGATTTCGTGGCCTCCGTCGGGACTCTCTGCTATAATTACAGGGAAGTCCCGAACGACTCATGGTGACACACGACGCACATCGCCGCACGTCGTAAGGAGTACCTCATACCCCCATCTTTTCCAGCCGAGGAAAGCCGGCCCGGAAGCGGCGCTGAAACAGCAGCGGCATACATCCCCATAGACCGCCGTCACGCAATGGCGCTCGGTGAGTCGATGCCCACGCGCACCTACGGCGCTGCATTGTTCGCCGACATCTCCGGTTTCACTCCCTTGACGGAAGCCCTGGCGCGAAGCCTGGGGCCACAACGTGGCTCGGAAGAGTTGACCCGCACTCTCGACCTCGTCTACGACGCGCTCATTATCGAGATTCACCACTATGGCGGAACCGTCATCAGTTTCAGCGGTGATGCGATCACCTGCTGGTTCGACGGGGACGACGCCTCCCGCGCAACCACGTGCGCCCTGGCGATGCAGAAGCGCATGAAGCAGTTCGCCGTCATCGAGCTGCCCAATGAGCAGACGGCCCACCTGGCAATGAAGGTGGCTGTGGCCCGGGGATCGGTGCAGCGCTTCGTCGTCGGCGACCCCGACATTCTTCTCCTCGACGTCATGGCCGGCGTCACCCTGGATCGTCTCGCCGCCGCAGAACATCACGCCATGCGGGGAGAGGTCATCCTGGATCACGCGGCCGCCGTGTCACTCGGCCGTGCCGCCCATATCGTCGAATGGCGCGTCGACTCGGGCGACGGCGCGCGGTTTGCGGTGGTGAAGGGGTTCACAAAGCCGGCCTCGCCTTGCCCCTGGCCGCCACTGGCGCCAGACGCTCTCACTGAAGACCAGGTACGCCCCTGGGTCTTCCCGCCTGTCTTCGAGCGCCTGCGCAGCGGCCAGGGCGAATTCGTCGCCGAGTTGCGCCCCGCCGTCACCTTGTTCCTTCGCTTCATCGGCATCGACTATGATAACGACCCCGAGGCCACCCAGAAGCTGGACGCGTACATCCGCTGGGTCGAAGGCATTCTGGCACGTTATGACGGTTATCTGATGCAGATAACCATCGGCGACAAAGGGAGCTACCTGTACGCCGTGTTCGGGGCGCCAGTTGCCCACGGCGACGACCCGCGGCGCGCGGCGGCGGCGGCCCTGGACCTGCGCGCCATCCCGCCGGAACTGAGCTTCATCCATCCCGTCCAGATTGGGATTACCCGCGGCCGCATGCGCGCCGGACCATACGGCGGGGTGGCGCGCCACACATACGGCGTGATTGGCGACACAATCAACCTGGCAGCGCGCCTCATGCAGCACGCCGAGCCGGGGCAGATCCTCGTCACCGATGCGATTGCCGAAGCGATCGACGACTGGTTCCTCATGGATCGGCTAGCGGCTATTACAGTCAAGGGCAAGAGCGAGCCGGTTGCCGTCGCCGCACTGACCGGCCCTCGCCCGCAGCAGCGCGGCCTCCAGGAGGTCGCCTATGCCCTTCCCATGGTCGGACGCCAGGCAGAGCTGGCTCTGATCAGCGGCCGGCTCCTGGAGGCGACCGCTGGCCGCGGGCAAATCGTGGGAATTACGGCCGATGCTGGCATGGGCAAATCGCGCCTGCTTGCTGAAGTCATCCGTCAGGCCGGCAGCCGCGGGTTCGTCGGCTATGGAGGCGCGGCCCAGTCTTTCGGCACCAACAACAGCTACCTCGCCTGGGCTCCGATCTGGCAGGCGTTCTTCGGTCTGGATACGGCGACGTCGATGGACGAGCAGATCCAGACGCTCACTGAACGGATTGCTTCCCTCGACCCATCGCTTTTGCCTCGCCTTCCGTTATTGGGCATCGTCCTCAATCTGCCGATCCCGGACAATGACCTCACTCAGTCCCTGGACGCAAAGCTTCGCAAGTCCTCGCTCGAGGCCCTGCTCGTCGACTGCTTACGGGCGCGCGTACGGGGCGCTGATGGTTTCGTTGCGCCCCACCTGATCATACTCGAAGACACGCACTGGATGGATCCGCTATCCAACGACCTGGTCGATGTCCTGGGTCGGGCAATCGCCGATCTCCCCGTGATGATCGTGCTCTCGTATCGTCCGCCGGAAATTGACCGGCTCCAGGTGCCCAACATTTCCTTCCTGCCGCACTTCACGAAGGTAGCCCTCAAGGATTTCAGTCCGGACGAAGCAAAGCGGCTGATTCTGCTCAAGCTCGAGCAACTCACAGGCGCAGAAGCGGCGGTCCCGGAAGCATTCGTCGAACAGCTGACCACGCGCGCCCAGGGCAACCCGTTCTATATCGAAGAGCTAATCAACTATCTTAACGACAAGGGGATCGAGCCGAGTGACGTACAGGGCCTCGCGGCACTGGATCTGCCCACGAGTCTCCACAGCCTGATTCTGAGCCGCATCGACCGGCTGACTGAGAGCCAGAAGATCACAATCAAGGTTGCCAGTGTCATTGGCCGTCTCTTCCGGGTGCGATGGCTATGGGGGGCGTATCCCGGGCTAGGGTCAGAGGCGCAGGTCAGGGCCGATCTTGCTACACTGCATCGCCTGGACCTCACGCCGGAGGACCAGCCCGAGCCAGAGCTTGTCTACATCTTCAAGCACATTATCACAGAAGAAGTTGCCTACGAGAGCCTGCTGACAGCGATGCGGACGCAGTTCCACGGCAACCTCGCCCAGTTCATCGAAAGTGAATACCGGGATCAGGTCGACCAGCAGCTCGACCTCCTGGCGTTCCACTATTTCCATAGCGCCAACGACGACAAGAAACGCGAGTACCTCCTGCGCGCCGGCGATGCCGCCCAGGCGGCATATGCCAACGACGCTGCCATTGACTATTACCAGCGCTTGCTGCCGCTTCTCAACGGTGTAGACTGCGTAGAGGTTACTCTGAAGCTTGGGCAGGTGCTCGAGTTGGTTGGGCGATGGGACGAGGTGGATGCCTTGTACCGGCAGGGCCTGGCGGAAGCCCAGGCGCTCGGTGACCGGCGCGCCGAAGCCCAATGCCGCAGCGCCATTGGGTGGCTGCTCCGCAAGCGCAACCAGAACGCCGAGGCCTCGCTATGGCTGGCGCAGGCCCAGGAGGTCTTCGAGCAACTGGGAGACCAGGCAGGACTGGGCCAGACCCTGCACTTCGCGGGAGCCGTAGCGACACAACAGGGCGACCGGGCGCGCGCGAGAGAGTTGTGGCAGCAGAGCCTCGAGATTCGCCGCCAGATCGGTGAGAAAGCGACTGTCGCCACGTTGTTGAACAACCTGGGCATCGTCGCGCACCTCGAAGGGAATTACGACGAAGCCCTCGAGTTCTACGATGAAAGTCTGGCGCTGGCAACAGAGATGGGCGACCGCCTTGCAATAGCCCGTGCCCTCAACAATCGAGGCATGATCTACTGGGACACTTCAGACTTTACGGCGGCGCGAACACAGCTCGAAGCGAGCCTCGCCCTTCGCCGTGAGGTTGGCGACCGGTGGGGTGTGGCAAACGGGCTGAACAACCTGGGACGCGTCGCCCGGGACTTGGGCGATTACGCGGGCGCGCGCCGCTTCTTCACCGAAAGTCTAACGACCAACCGCGAGCTAGGCGACCGTGGCGCGATCGCCTACCTCCTGGAGGACTTTGCTTCTCTCGCTGCCCTTGAGAATCAGCCGGAGCGCGCCCTGCGACTTGCCGCAGCCGCCGAAGCCCTTCGCGAGACTGTCGGCGCGCCCCTCTCCGAGCCAGAACAGAAGCGGCTCGCTCAAACACTCGCCCCAGTGCAAGAGAGCCTCGGTGCGGAGATTTCCGCCGCCAGATGGGCCGACGGGCGGACACTGACCTTCGAACAAGCCATCGACATGGCCCTGCTATCGGCCTGACCTTCGTTCAATCTCTCCAGTATCACCTCCCATCGCACAACTTGTTGGCCCGCTGAGTCGTAGAGTTTTTATCTGCTGCCCCCTTCGCTCATAACCAGGACCCGCACTTCAACGTCGTTGATTAGAGTTCGTTCATACGGCACTTTTCGCGTAAGCAACGGCTGGACAATGCGACCAATAGTACGCATCCCTACAACCTATTATCTTTGTAGCACGGGTAGGCTTAGAGGTACACAAATATGCACAGTGACGCTCCGCGCCTGAGGATTCCCCCGATCTTGTTCGCACGAGTAGCCGTTGTCCTGGGCCTAGCCGCGTTATTGGTTTTCGCCTCGACAGCGGCGTCCGCCTATGGCGACGCCACGGTGACCGACTGCACCGAATCGGGCTTGAATGAGGGCATCGGGTCGGGCGGCACGATCACGTTCCAGTGCGCAGCCCCCACCACCATCGCCATCACCAGCACCAAGACCATCCTGGGCGACATTACGATAGACGGCGGCGGCCTCGTCACGCTGGACGGACAAAATGCGCAGCGCATCTTCAAGGTTGGCACGGGCGCGCGGCTGACGCTGAAGAACATCGCCCTCACCCGCGGCGGTAACGGCAGCGGGGAGGGCGGCGCGATCCACAACTCCGGACGATTGACCGTCCAGAATAGCAGCATCACGAGCAGTTCCGCGACCCAGGGCGGCGCAATCTATAGCGCCGATTGGGGCGCTACCACTGTCATCGACCGCAGTACCCTCGCCAACAATACGGCGCGCAGTGGCGGCGCGATATTCAGCCAGGGCGTGTTCACAATCACCGCGAGCACATTCCAGGGAAACGCCGCGTCGGCCGCCGAGGGCAGCGCGATCACGGCCGGCGAGAGCGGCACGATCACCAACAGTACCATCGTGAGCAACACCAACTCGGATGGCGGCGCGGTCGCTTCGGTCAGCCCAGGTATCGATGCCATCCAAGCGCCTGGCCACGCCGCCGCCGACATCACGATCCTCAACAGCACCATCGCCGACAACACCGGCGCCGGCATCTATCCCAGGGGCGGAAGGATTTTCCTCAAGAACACGATCGTGGCGAACAACAGCGCCGCCAACTGTAGCGCGAACGGTCTGATCGTCGACAACGGTGGCAACCTGTCTTCTGACGCATCGTGTCCTTTTGTGACGGCCCGGGGTTCGTTGAACGATACCGACGCTAAGCTCGGCCCACTCAAGAACAACGGCGGCCCAACGCTGACTCGCCAGCCGCTGACGGGCAGCCCGGCCATCGACGCCGGTGTGAACGACGGCGCACCTGCCGTGGATCAGCGCGGCGCCCCCCGTCCAATGGACGGCAACAACGACGCCACGGCGACGGTGGACATTGGCGCTGTGGAAGTACAGAAGTACGAGAAGGTGTATATCGTCGGGAACGTCGGCGACAGCGGCCCCGGTTCCTTGCGCCAGGCGATTCTCGACAACAACACAGGTGGTGGCGGCGGAGCAATCATCTTCACGGTCGGCTCCGGTGCCCAGACTATCAATCTACAGTCGCCGCTGCCCCCCATCACGCAGCCGATCATCATTGACGGCAGCACTCAGCCCAACATCACGCCGGGCACGCCGGGCATCAGCCTGACGGGTTCCAGTCTCGTCACCGTCAACGCTAACAGCGCAACCCTCCAGGGCCTATCCATCACCGGGTTCACAGGCACTGGTATCGCCATCAACGGCAGCAACATCACCCTGACCGGCAACACCATCAGCAATAACACCGGCAACGGCGTTGCGATCGGCGGCAACAATATCACCCTGACCGCCAACACCATCACCAACAATGGCAGCGGCGGCGGGTCTAGTTGCAGTGGTATATTCGTCGCCAGTGGCGCCAGCAACGTGACGATTAGCCAGAACACCATCACCGGCAACAAGTGCAACGGCATCCTGAGCAACGGCACCGGGGTCCAGATCGTCGGGAACACCATTTCCGGCAACGGCGGCGACGGCGTCCAGGTCGGCAGCGGCGGAAGCGCAAACTCGATCCTCAGCAACTCAATCAAGGACAACACCGGTGAGGGCATCAACCTCGTCGGCAGCGCCAACAACAGCCAGCAGTCGCCCGCCTTGACCTTCGCCGCGCTTACCGGCCTGACGGTCTCGCAAGGCGCCGGCAGCGGCACAGCCGTCCAGGGCACAGTGAGTGGCGCCGCCTCTACGGCATACCGAGTGCAGGTGTTCGCCAATCAGACATGCGACGCCTCGGGCAGGGGCGAAGGCGCAACATTCCTGGGGGAGACGACCATCACCCTCGATCCGACCGGTTCGAAGGCGTTCGTCGTCCCAGCGCCGCTACCGGCTTCCGGCCTCAAGCGCGGCCAGAGCGTCTCGGCGACGGCCACTGACAGCAACGGCAACACCTCTGCCTTCGCCAAGTGCGTCGGCGTCCAGAACAGCAACGAGTTGTGGTATACCGCATGGCAGCTCGGTAGCGATACACCTCCTTCGGCCCAGGACACCACTTCGTTCCAGCAGTTCCTCGTCTCTTCCGGCGAATCGGCCTGGTACAAGACGGCCGTTGGCCCCGGCTGCTCCGTCGACATCACCGTCGACAATCTACCTGCCCCCTACAACATCTCGTTGTTCAGCGACCTGCGCACGGCGCGTAGCAACCTGGCCGATCAGAATGCCAGCGTTCGCGATCCGCTCCTCCTCAGCGCCAAGACAGCGCCCCTGGACATCGGCCCGCTCGATATCGGCCCGCTCGACATCGGCCCGCTCGATATCGGCCCGCTCGACATCGGCCCGCTCGACATCGGCCCGCTCGACATCGGCCCACTTGATATTGGCCCGCTCGACATTGGCCCGCTCGATATCGGCCCGCTCGACATCGGCCCGCTCGACATCGGCCCGCTCGATATCGGCCCGCTCGACATCGGCCCGCTCGACATCGGCCCGCTCGACATCGGCGGCCGCCTCCAGGCCTTGACCACGAGCCTGCTGGCCGTGGATACGCAGCCCGGCACCGCGCCGCGCCGCGTCGTCCGCCAGACCTTCAACAACTCGGGCGATTACTACGTGCATGTGCGCGGCCTGAACGGCGCCTACAGCACGCAGCAGCCCTTCCGCATCCAGGTGACGCGAACCTGTGGCGAGTGCGCCAATGTTGCTCCCATCGCCGCCAGTGTCGCCCCCGGCGCGCCGAGCGCGTTGCAGCTCAACACGCCGCCGGCCCAGGTGCAGACGGTCATCGTCACCAACAGCCTCACCCCCCTCGCCGGCTCCGACGCCGATCGCGCCGCCCTCCAGGCGAAGCTAGCGAACCTGGCATCGGCTACCCACGGGGTCATCATCGACGTCGGTAAGGATGCGCGCGTCCAGCAGGCGTACGCCCAGTTCACCAATAGCAAGACCTGCCCGTCCGCGGCCAACGTCCTGGCGACGGAGATCAAGCGCGCGATCGACACCTACCGCTCCGCCAACAACCTCCAGTATGTGGTGCTCGTCGGGGATGACGCCGTGCTGCCGAACTATCGATCGCCCGATAACTCCAACGTCTCAGGAGGGCGCGAGGTCGACTTCCGGCCAGCCGTCAACGATGCCAGCGCGACCCGAGGGTCACTTGGCTACAATATGCTCCTCGACCAGGACTTCTACGGCACGCGTGACTTCATCGCCCGCGCCGATCTGAGCATCCAGAACGTCGATCTGGCCGTCGGCCGTTTGGTCGGTACAGCCGCTCAGGCGAGCGCGGTCATCGACGCGTACACGGCCAAGAACGGCTCCCTCACGCCGACGTCGGGCCTGGTCAGCGGTTACGACTTCTTCTACGACACGGCAACCCAGATCGCCAACCAGTTCGACAGCGGCATGGCCGGACCGGTCACCGACCGATCGCTCCTGTGGTCCGGCGGCCCGAGGGATACATCGGCCACCGGCGTTAAGTGGACGACGGATCAGCTCAAGCAGAAGCTCTTCGCGCCGAACGGCCACGACCTGGTGTTTCTCGGCGCGCACGCGACCGAGGACTCGGCGCTGGCAGCCAACTACGACTACAACAACCTCTTCAAGTCAGCAGACGTGCAATCGGACGGCAACTTCCTCGGCACCGTGCTCATCAGCATCGGCTGCCATCTCGGCCTGGACGTTCCGGCTGCCGACAAGCTCACAACGGGCGGCGACTGGGTTGAGAATCTCCAGGGGCGCGGCGCAACCGTCATCGCAGCGACGTCGTACCAGCTCGGTGACACCGACTTCATCGCCTACCACGAGAAGCTCTACCTCAGCCTCGCCCAGCAGCTCAACACAGGCAGTGGCCCGGTCGCCATCGGCAAGGCCCTTCTGCAGGCCAAGACCGCCTACCGCGCCGGCCTGACCACACCCAGCGGTCTCGACGAGAAGGTTCTCCTATCGACGGCCCTGTACGGCCTGCCGATGTACGCCGTCAACATGCCTAACCGCGTATCAACGTCGACCTCGGCATCGATCGTCCCGTCGGTGGCCCCGCTGAGCGGGAGAGTCTCCTTCGCCGACATCTCCCGCACGCTGAACAGCGGCCCGGACGCTCTGACCCTCAATACCGTCAAGGTCCCCGACCCGGCCAACTCCGGCGCCACGGTGGCCGAGACCTACCTGTCCGGCCCTGACGGCGTGCTGAGCCGCGCGGCTGAGCCTGTGCAGCCCCTCGTGCGCAAGAACGTGACCGTTGCCAACTACGTGGCGCGAGGCGTCGGCTTCCGCGGCGGCGCCTACGTCGACACGCCGAACATCACGCCGCTCACGGGCGCAACGGCATTGGAGCAGAGCGCGTACCACCCGCAGTTCTTCAGCACGGTGATGTACCCGCGCACGCTGTGGAACCTCAACTTCTTCGACGCCCTGGCGCCGAACAACGGGCCGACGTGGCTGAACCTGACCCCGTCGCAGTACCAGTCCGAGTCTATCAGTTCGCCCAGCGGCACGCTGCGGCAGTACACCAACATGGCGCTACGCCTATTCTATGTCCCGAACACGGACACCGACGTCCCGGCCGCCGCGCCTGCCATCTCCAACGTGTACACGACGGCGTCCGGGAACGACGTCACCTTCAACGCCACCGTGCACAGCAACACCGACGATGATGTGCTGCAAGTGTGGGTCACCTACACCTCGTGTCCCACCGGCGGGCCGTGCTCCGGCCAATGGACCTCCCTTGACCTGACACGGAACAGCGGCGGTCAATGGATCGGCACGCTCACCAACGCGCCGAGTGGCATTCTGTACGTCGTACAGGCCGTCAACAGCGCGGGACTGGTCAGTCTCGCCACCAACAGCGGCGGTTACTACCCGCTCGGCGGCGCGCAGCCGTCGGCCCCGACGCAGAACGCGAAGCCGCTGGTGAAGCCAATCCTGAGCGGAACGTTGAGCGGAACGTATCTCGACACGTTCCCCATCAGCGTTCAGATCCTCGACGCCAACACGAACACGTGCACAGCGCAGCTGCAGGGCCAGCCTCTGTCGATTATCCTCGGCTCGCAGCGCTCCCGCGTCACAACAGACTCGACGTGCAGCGCCGCCCTGACCCCGACGCCGGTGCTCTCCGAAGTTCCCGGTTCGTACACCGTCGGTGTCAGCTTCGCCGGCAACGACACGTATCTACCCATATCGCAGCAGACGCCGCTGACCATCAATAAGCTGGGCACCAGCCTGTCGTTCGAGCCGCCGTCGCCCTACTCAATGACACCCGGCGTCCCGCCGACGTGGAGCGCGGTCCTCACAGACAACTCGGCCAAGAAGCGCGCCGTGACGCAGCAGTCGGTGATTCTCGTGGCCACCTGCGCCGACGCGTTCCAGTGCGGCGGGAGCTCGGCCTCCGTCTTCACCTTCACCGACTACCTGGGTCGGGCCACGTTCTGGCCAAACTCGCTCCCGATAGGTACGTACAATCTCACGGCCTACTTCGTGACTCCGGCGACCTTGCCCGACGGCACCATAGTGCAGCTGGATAATGATCGCTATCTCGGCTCAACCGCGACGACCACGTTCACCGTCCGCAATGTCGCGCCGATGGTGGATAGGATCAGCGGCCCGACGGCCCCTCAGGCCGTCGGCGCGCCGGTCCTGTTTAGCGCCTCGTTCACCGATCCTGATCCTCTCAAGACACATACCGCGGTGTGGGATTGGGGCGATGGGACGCGCTCCAAGGCTTGCCCATCGAACTCGACCGAGTGCACCTTGACCGAAGCAAACGGCTCCGGCACGGTGGTGGGGACTCACGCGTACTCTGCTCCCAGCGTCTACACCGTCAAGGTGACGGTAACCGGTAACACCGGGGCATCCGGCCAGGCCAGCCTGGCGAATGTAACAGTCCAGGGATCGTCCGACGCGTTCATCACAGGTGGCGGCTCGATCACCTGTCCGGCGACGGCGCCGGGCTGCGGGACGACACCCATCGTGGGCGGCAAGGCCAGCTTCAGCTTCAACGTCAGATCCGGCTCTCAGCCAAAGGGCACCGCCACCGGCAACCTGACGCTGCAGTTCCAGGCCGGTAATCTCAGCTTCAAGAGCACGCAGTTCACCGCGCCGCTAAGCGTTGCCGGTAACAAGGCAATTGCCAAGGGCAAGGGCACAGTGAATGGGAGCGGCGGCTACTCCTTCATGCTGAGCGTCATCGACAGCGGCGACAGTGCGGATCAGCTCCGGCTACGGATCACGGACGCGGACGGCCATGTCGTGTTCGACAACGATCCGAACAATAGCGGCGACTATCCAGCATCCAACGCTCCCTACCCGGCCACTGTGTCACAGGGCGGGAGCATCACCATCCATCGGTAGCTAAGAAGAGCCAGGGAGAGACGCGCGATGCCGCGTCTCTCCCTGGCCCGCCGGAGGCGCTGGAGATCCCTCTTCAGCGCCAGCACCATTCCAGCAACAACTACTCCCAATCCGTAAGTCGTTACCGCGAAACGCGCAGACTACTCTGCACGCCACACCTGCATCTCGCTGGCGAAGTCCCGCGGCTGGAACTGGACGGGCGCGCCGGTCGTCATCAGGGCGCGGCCCGAGAGCGCGAGGCCGTCACCTTCGCGGCAGTAGATGCGAGTGGGGTCCAGGCCGCGCAACGGCACAAGCTGCCGGTCGCGGTGAAGGATCATGCGCGGTAGATAGACGAGCACGACGGCCGCATCCTGCTCCTTCGCGACGTACTCCACGGCGGCCAGGCCAAATTCGGCCGGTGGGACGAGCCAGTATTGGTCGCCCTCCTGGATGATCGGCCGTACCCGCTTGTACTGAGCAATCAAGTCGCGGGCTTCGGCGAGATCCGCGTCGGGCCAGTGGGTCACATCCGCTTCCATGCCGAGACGACCTTGCATCGCTACGTGGAAGCGGAAGGCCAGTGGCGTCACGCGACCCGTCTGATGATTTGGCACGTTGGAAACATGGCACGCCATCGTCTTGGCCGGGTAACCGTGGCTGAAGCCGTGCTGGATGATGAGCCGATCCCAGGCCTCCGTGTTGTCGCTCACCCAGAACTCGTCGGTGTAGCGCATTACACCCATATCGACGCGCCCGCCGCCGCCGCTGCAGCTCTGCAGAATCAGGCGCGGGAACTCGGCGCGCAAAGCCCCCATCACTTCGTACAGACCCCAGACGTGGCGCACCCACAGCTCGCGCTGGTCGCGTGGCCACCCCGGCCAGCCTGGCTCGGTGAACGGGCGATTCATGTCCCACTTGATGTATGAGATGTCGTTCTCGCGCAGCAGCTTCTGGAGCATGCCAAGAATGTGCTGCCGAACGTCCTCCCGGCCGAAGTTGAGGACGGACTGCGTGCGCAGTAGCGTGCGCTCCCGCGTCGCGAAGTGGATGATCCAGTCCGGATGGGCGCGGTAGAGGTCGCTGTCCGGGTTGACCATCTCGGGCTCGACCCAGATGCCAAACTGCATCCCCAGGCGGTGAACTTCGTCTATCAGCGGTGTCAGCCCTTGCGGGAACTTGGCCGGGTTGACGAACCAGTCTCCCAAACCCGCAATGTCCAGGTTGCGCTCCCCGAACCAGCCATCGTCGACCACGAACGTCTCGATCCCTAGCGGCGCGACACGCTGCGCCAGGTCAATCAACCGTTCGGTGTTGACGTTGAAGTAGACGGCTTCCCACGAGTTGTAGACGACAGGGCGCGGCTCGGCACGCAGCGAGGCCGGCAGCACACACGCGCGCTGGTAGGCATGCAGGCTGCGTGCCGCTGTTCCCAGGCCGCCTTCGGCATAGCCACATACGAGAGGCGGCGTGGTGAATGTTTCGCCGGGCATCAGATCCCAGGCGAAGTCGAACGGATTGAGGCCGCCGACAAAATGGAGACTGCCCACAGCCTCACTCTCAAAGGTAAACGCCCAGTTGCCGCTCCAGGCCAGCTCGCCAAACCACACCCGGCCGGCGGACTCGCTGGTCTCGCCCGCCGGAGCCACGGCAAACCAGGGGTTCGCGTAGTGGCTGGTGTGGCCGCGCCGGCTGTCCAGCGTAAACTTGCCGCGCCGCAAGGGAACCGTTTCCAGGTGTGTCTCCGCGCCCCACATGCCGTGCAGGTAGAACAGCTCATACTCACCGCCGGTCCAGGCCAGCGCCGCGCTGGCTACCGCGTTAACCTTGAGTGGATCGGACGAGTGGTTCTCCAGGCGCACGCTGCGGCTGATGAGGTCGAACGGCGCGTGTACCTCAAAACAGTGGATCACGCGCAGCCCATACACAGCATCCTCGAAAACGAGCTCAAGCGTGGGGGCATCGTCGGCGATATTCGCGGTGACGAAGCGCAGGTCGGCCGCGCGCACCCCATCATGGTACGTGACAGCAAGCGCCGGTTCCTTGAACGTAGGATCGCCAAAGACGGGGTACGCGAGCGGGGTGTGATCCAGTTCCGGCCCAAAGGACGCGGCGGCGAAAGTGTGCGACAGTGCTCGATAGTCCTCGGCGCGCACCAGCCGCTCGCCCCAGTGATCGAGCTGTAGGCGCTCGTGTGGGCCAATAGACAGGCCCATCCCCGTCTGCTCAGTTTCTAGCACCCACATTGGGCGCCCGTCCACTTCAACCGACGTGATCGTCATGTTTGATGCCCTTTTTCGGTCTGAGGTATGAGTTACTAGCGTAATGTTAATGGTTCTCGAGCTGAGAAGCGCCCACGCAGGAAGGTGTGCGCCGCGAGCAGGAGCAGCGTTATCTCACCAGCGTTCCACCAGAAGTGAACGTCGAGGCGCGGGGCGGTTGTGAAGCCGGGGAGGTTGCAGAACAGAGTGCCCTGCGTAAACGCGCTGCGCGCGAGCCACCCGTCGGCGCCCAGGATACCCGCTAACCCCTGCGCCGACACACTCTTAACGCCAAGCGCCTGCAGCTCGCGCAGCATTTGCAGGTAGCGCGCCATCAGGTAGGTGTGTTCGAGCGAGTGCGCCACCGACCATACTAGCAGCAGCCAGACGAATGGATTGCGAAAGCCCTTGGCGATCAGGTAGACCAGCACCAGGACAACGGTCCAGTTCCACACAAAGTGAATCCACTCCGAGTTGGCCGGCGAAACGAAACCGCTCGACTGCGACGCGGGCCAATTCAGAATATGATACTCGGTCCACTGGGCGAAGTGTTCGAGCGTGTGGAAACCTTGAGCGGCCAGGAGCACGCTGAGCACCATGACGAGCGCACCGAACCGGCGTGCGTCGGCTCGCCACTTGAGCACGGCGGGGATGAGCAGCAGACACAGCACCATGACGGTGGCTGCCCAGAGCGGCCAGCCGGCCCACACTATCTGCACAGCCGCAAGAACCAACCCGATAAGCAGCATCACCACCAGGGCGAGCGTCTGCTCGCGAGGGTTTATGAGGTCGAGTACCGGGAACCGCGAGGATCGCATCTGGCGTTCCATCATGCCCACCTCTGTTGCCCCATTCTCAGCGCGTCACCGTGAGTCGCGTCCGCGGCGTAATCTGATCCAGCGTCGAAATAGCGCCGTCCGGCCATCGAATGTCGAGGCTCTGAAGCTTCGCGTCCGCCGGGAAACCGAAATGGAGGCGGGACGGCGGGCCGGATAGATAGCCGCTCGCGCTTCGGACGTCACGCGCTAGGTCGACCGCGCTCGTGTGCAAAGTGACCTGTGCCCCAATGGCGCGCGTGTTGCGGCTATCGGGCCAGGCGAGATCCACTTCGACGCTCGCGCCGCCGCACAGACGATTCTCGAAGATTTGGGCGGGCGACTGAAGGTTGTTGACAACGATATCGAGCTGCCCATCGTTGTTGAGGTCCGCCATCACCATGCCGCGTCCGCTGGCGGTCGAGCCGAGGCCCCATTGCGTGGCGGGCAGGAAGCGCCCGTTGCCGTTGTTGCGAAACGCCTGGTTCACTTCGACAAGCTCGTTGTTGGGAAGGTAGCCGAACAGTTCTTTGGCGATCATGCCATTGACGACGTATAGGTCGAGGTGGCCGTCGTTGTCCAGATCGCCAAACTGGGACGACCAGCTCCACCCGGTTGCATCCACGCCCCGGCGCTGCGCTTCGTCGGAGAACCTGCCTGCGCCATCGGACACGTGGAGCACATTCTCCATGATTTGAGGGTCGTTTTTAGGAAGGTGTGGGTGCATGCCGGCCATCATCGGCAGCCAGGCCGCCAGCGCCCGCACGTCTATCTCATATGCTTTCATGTCGGCCGCGAACAGGGCGATTCGCCCGCTGTTGTCGATGTCGGCCCAGTCGAAGCTCATCGTGCTTTCGGTCGTCTCGCGGAACGGCGCGATGCTCTGCCACACGTCTCCCGCGCGCTGCCACATTGCGTCAGGCTCCTCGAAGTCGTTGCCAATGACAATGTCTGGCCGCCCGTTGCCGTCGAGATCCGGCAGAGCAATGGCGAGCGCCTGGGCGTGATCCGTCAGCCGCTGCGGCGCGAAGCTGTCGCCGTCATGACGGTAATAGTAGACCCCGCCATCGTGGCTGAACAGGAAGGCATTGGCGCGTACCTGGCTCAGCTCCGCGTCGTACGAGCCAGTGACCAGGTCGAGCGTGCCTTGCCCACGTAGATCACCCCACGCCATGACGTAGGCAGGCGCGAACACGTTGGGCAGGCTGCGCCGAGTGAACTGCGCGCTGCCATTCGTGGCAGCGCCGTCGTTATGCCAGTAGCTCACGCCGCTGGTTCGGTGCGTGAAGACGATGTCAAGGCGGCCGTCCCCGTCCACGTCGACGATGTTGACCGCGCGGGTGTTCGATTCGTCCAGCAACTCCTTGCGGAAGTTGAAACTGCCCTCGTTCCACAGAATCGTCGCCGGACCGTTCAGATTAGCCAGGACAATGTCGAGGCGCCCGTCACCGTCGAGGTCGTTGACCGCGAGCCCGGCGCCGTTGCTTTCAAACAGGTGAACGACATCGCCGTGCACGGTCGTCGTATGATCCAGGCTGTGAGCGACGAACTGATCCAGGCAAGGCTCGGTGGCGTCCAACGGGGTTGAGGCGGCGCGCACCGGGACCGTGACCGGGGGTGTGCTCGTGGCGCCAGGGGCCGTCGTCGCGTCAAGCCGCGCTAGGCGGCTGCACGCGCTCAAGCTGAGTAGCAGCGCGACGCCGAGAATGGTAACTGACTTTAGCGAGACGGCGAGTTGCATCGGCAGAAATCCCTGGAGAGGAGGGGCGCACTGGCGTGCGCCCCTCGTGCCCAACTGCGAGCCGTTACTTGAACAGCGCGTTGACCTGGTCGTTGGCCTGCTTCAAGGCCTGGGCGGGATCCGCCTGGCCCAGCATGATGTTGTCCATCACCGGGTTCAGGATGTCGGTGACCTGCGCACCATGGTCCGTGATGGGGAACAGGAAGGTGACGTTCGGGTCCGTGCCCTCGATCGTGAAGGAGCTGACGTCCACGCCCTTCGCCTTGTGCGCCGCCAGGGACTTATCGACGCCCGACTTGATGGCCGGGAAGACGACGCCCGAAGCGCCCACGATGTCCTCACACTCCTGCGACGAGGCGAACTTCACCCACTGCCATGCTTCGTCCGGGTGCTTGGTGCCGACCCAGATCGAGTCCGCGAGACCGTTGAACATGCTCTTGCGGCCGTTCGGCCCTGTGGGAAGGAGGCCGAAGCCGACGGGGAACTTGGAGTTGTTGACGTAGTCGTTGATCATCCAGGAGCCATCGGTGGTCAGCGCGCCCTTGCCCGACTGGAAGAGGGTTGCGCCACCCAGGCTCTTGACGTCCGCCAGCGGCGGGGTGAAGCCCTTCTTGACCAGACCGGCGTACCACGCCAGCGTCTCGGCGAGCTTCGGATCGTCATAGTGGTACGCGGTAGCCCAGGGGCCATCGATGAACTTGAAGCCGTTGCTCACCGCGAACGGGCTCCACTGCGTCTGGCCGGCGAAGCCGCCCGAGCCCTGGTTGATGAAGCCGTACTGCGCGACGTTGTTCTTGTCGAAGTTCGGGCTTGTGCCATTGTTGCCGTTCTTGTCGAGCGTCAGCTTGGCGATGGTCTGCTCGAACGTGCCGCCATCCTTCGCGTTCCAGGTGAGGTCCTTGAAGGTCGCCGGATCGATGCCGGCCTTCTTCAGCATGTCCGCGTTGTAGATGACGGAGACGGTGTCCCAGTCCTTCGGCAGGCCGTAGCGCTTGCCGTTGCGGGACCACAGGTCGGCGAGCTGGCCGATGTACTGCTTAGTGTCGACCTTGTCCTTGTCGACCATCGGCTGGATGTCGACAAGCTGGTTCTTGGCGGCGAACTCAGGATACTTCGCCAGGTGGTCGGTGAAGACGTCCGGAGCGGTGCCGCTCACCATGCCGGTCTGGATCGCGTTCCAGTAGTCATCCCAACCGGCCTGCTCAATCTTCACTGTGATGTTGGGGTTCTTGGCGTGGAAGGCGTCGGCGCACTGCTGGTACGCGGGCTGCTGGTTCGCATCCCACAGGGCGTAGCGAATCTCGACGCCACTGCCGCCGCTCGAAGCAGCCGCGGCGGGCGCGGTGGTCGCGGCTGCTGCCGGCGCGGCAGCGGCGGGCGCGCTTGTCGCGGCGGCCTGCTGCGCGGGCGCGGCGGCCGGAGCTTGAGCTGCTCCGCTACAGCCAGCGACGAGGGCAGCCACAACGAGCACAAGACAGACGGTTAGAAGCAGGGAACGTTGTCGAAGGTGCATCAGTTTTCTCCTCTGATTATTCTAAAGTGCCAGGTGGCACTCGTCCACGTTACTTGATGCCGCTGAACTGGATCGAGTTGATGACTCGGCGGCCCAGGATAAGGAACAACAGGACCGTGGGAACGATACTGACCACTGTACCCGCCATGAGGCCGGTCCAGTCGGGCGCACCCTGTGGCGTCTGCGAGCGGAACACCGCCAGCGCCACCGTCAGCACGCGCACGTTCTCGTTCTGGCCGACAAGGAAGGGCCACAGGTAGTTGTTCCACGTCGCCACGAAGGTCAGGATCGCCAGCGTCGTGATAGGCGGCCAGCTTAGCGGCACCACGATCCGCCAGAAGCAGCCGAAAATGCTCGCGCCGTCCAGCTTGGCGGCCTCCTCCAGCTCGCGATTGATGCCCAGGAAGAACTGGCGCAGGAAGAACACTGCGAACGGCGACATCAGGATCGTCGGCGCCACGATGCCCCAGAAGGTGTTCTCCAGGTGCAGGCTGCGGATGAGAATGAAGTTGGGGATCAGCGTCACGATGCTGGGAATCAGCAGCGCGGCGATGTAGCAGAAGAAGATTTGCTCGCGGAACGGGAACCGCATGCGCGCGAAGGCATACGCGGCCAGGGCGCTGAAGAAAATCTGCCCCACAACGACCATCACGGAGACGATGATCGAGTTGCGCAGGTAGAGCGGGAAGTTGAGCACCTGGCCGGATCCGCCCAACTTGATGGCGTCGGCGGCGCTAATCTGCCCGAGGACACGCTGAAAGTTGACCGCGGTGAAGCCGACCGGCAGGAGTGAGTGCGGATTGGCGATCAGCTCGCGCTGGGTGGACAGGGCCGTGCGGATGATCCACCAGAACGGGAACAGGGTCACGAAGATGATCAAAATCAGGACTGACCAGCCTAGGATACGGCCAATCGGCAAGGGCTTGCGCGGTCGGGTTACGGTCGTCGCCGGCGTCGTGGGCATGGTTTCGGTCGCCATTGTCTTGCTCCTGTGTCTCTCGCTACGTTAGCTATACACTAGGCGAGATCGGACTGATCGCTTCGCAGGATGCGCATCTGCGCAAGAGTGACGATAAGGAGTATCACAAACAGCGCGACTGATAGCGCCGTCGCGTAGCCCATCTGGAAGCGGTTGAATGCCACCTCGTAGATGTACCAGTTAATGACGCGGGTCGCGTCGACCGGCCCACCCTTTGTTGTCACAGCGATGGTGTCGAAGATCTGGAAGGAGCCGATGACGCTGGTGACCAGGACGAAGACCAAGACGGGGCGCAGCAGAGGCATGGTGATCGACCACAGCATGCGCAGCTCGCCCGCGCCGTCGATCGCGCCAGCTTCATAGACATCCTTGGGAATGGTCTGAAGGCCGGCGAAGACGAGGAGCGCCGTGTAGCCCGTGTACTGCCAGTTGTTGATGAGGGCGATGGATGGCATGGCCTGCGCCACGCTGCCGAGGAACCCCTGGCGCGAGATGCCGAAGAAGCCAAGCGCCTGATTGACGACGCCGAGCGTCGGGTCGAGCATCCACAGCCAGATGAGCGCCACGACGACCGACGGCAGCAGCCACGGGAGCACCAGGACGCCGCGCACGAAGAGGGACTTGGTGAGGCGGTCCATCATGACGGCCAGGCCAATGGCAATGCACGTCTGCAGTGGAATGTTGAGGAGCACGTAGTAGAGGGTCATCTGCAGAGCGTGCCAGAACTGCGGGTCGCTCAAGAGATGCTGGTAGTTCTCCGTGCCGACGTACTGGGCGGGTTGCAGCATGTCCCAGTCGGTGAAGCTGATGAACAAACCGCGAACTGCGGGAACCGCATAGAAGACAATGAAGCCAATAAGGCTCGGGAGAATGAACAGCCACGCCAGTAACGTTTCGTGGGCCGTCCACTGCTTCACCCAGTCCGGTCGGGTACGGGCCTTTCGGCCTTGAAGGACATTAGCATCAGCGCTCATACATCTCCTCCCTGGTTCAGCTCACAATCGGTGGGTCACTTGATCCAAGGCACGGCGCAGCGCCGTCGGCAAGACCGGCTTGGTGAGGCAAGCGGCCGCCCCCATCTCGAGGCCACGGCGGCGCTCATCCTGGGTGCTGCACAGGATGATGGGAATGGAGCGCTCTGGCTCACGAGTCTTGATCGTCGTCAGGAGATCCCAGCCCTGTTTTCCCAGCGCGACAGGCTCCAGAACGACTGCACTCAGATTCTCGACGCGTAGACACTCGACCGCGCTCTGTTCGTCCGAGCAGGTGAGAACTCGGTAGTCGCGACCTAGCTCACGCTGGTAGAGCGCCAGTGTTGGCAGATCATCGTCGATAATCAAGACCGTCGGGCGAACCGGCCGCATCGCCATCTCCAGCTTAGGATAGACTTGTTGCTGCGCTTGCCACTACGGGCGAGTACGAAGGGTTGACTGGGTTGGGATGAGAGTAGCGATGGGTCGCTCGTGGAGGGAAGCGTCGAGCATCATCCATTCGGCTATTCTTGCGGGTAGTATAGAACAAACCTGAGGCTATGTCTTGGACAATCGTACGGACGACTTGGACGATTAATCTCTGCTCTCTAGTGCGCCTCCTCTCGATAAGCCTGCGGCGACTGCCCTACGTGCTTCCGGAACACGCGGCTGAAATACGCCGGGTCATCGAAGCCAACCTGGCCGGCGATGTCGGTCACTGTGGCACTCGAATGGCGCAGCAAGTCCTTCGCCTGGTGAATTCGGAACCGCGTCAGATACTCAAGGGGCGACAGCCCAAGCTCCTGGCGGAAAATCAAGCTCAGGTAATTCTCGCTCACGCCGACCGCCTGCGCGACGTCGTGCCGCGAGACGGCCTGCCCGTAGCTCTGGTGCAGATACGCCAGCGCCCGCTTGACGAGCGTGCTGGTCGGCTGCGGCAGCCTGTCCTCTCCACTGAGCGTCCGCTGCAGGAGGGGCGCGACCTCCTCAGTGGCAAGCACGTTCTTGCTCTGGAACACGACGCGAGCGTAGTCAAGCCGCTGGACATCCTCCTCGGTGAGCAGCCTGCCACTCAGCACCAGCACCGGCACCTGACACGTCCGCGGATCGGCGCGCAGGCGTTCCAGCACGGCGAAGCCGTCCGCGCCAGGCATCGTCAGGTCGAGGATGACCATGCTCGGCACGTGGCTCGCAATGTAGTCGAGGGCCTGCTGGCCGTCCTCAGCCAGATAGATGGGGAAGTCGGGCAGGATACCGCCAACGACATTCTGATAGAAGTCCCGGGCGTTGGGATCGTCATCGGCGATGAGAACACTGCCGACGGTGGCTTCGGGCAGCAAGCTGCGGAGGGTGTCGCTGAGCACGGGGCTGTTGACCGGCTTGGTCAGGACACTGGTCACACCACCCGCATCGAACGCCGCATCACTGTAGATGACCAGCGGCAGCTGGCACAGATGAGGATGGCGGCGCAACTGCTGCACGATCGGCCAACTGCGCAGCTGCGTGTCCGCAAGGTCGCACGCTATGGCGACCGGCTGTGCTTCCTGGAGCACGCTGGCAAGCTCGTCACTCTCGCGAATACACCGCAACGCGAGCCCACGCCGGCGACACAGGTCGCGAATGGGTTGTGTCGGAGAACGCCGGTTTGTGACCAGGAGTAGCACGGGATGGGCTGAGGGCGTGGCCGGGGGAGTCGTTTCACCGGCGGAACCCGGCAGCGGAAGATAGACGTGGAAGATGCTACCTTCCCCTTCGCGGCTGTCCAGGGTGATCGTTCCTCCGTGCAGCGCGACCAGGCGTCGCGTGATGGTCAGGCCGAGGCCCACGCCATCGTGGCGGCGGGATGGCCTCTCGACCGTCGTGAACGGTTCGAAGATTCGCTCCTGCGCGTCGACCGGAATACCGACGCCCGTGTCCCGCACCCAGATATGCAAGTAGGGCGGCTCTACCTCCGCTCCCAACACGATCTCACCTTGTGAAGTGAACTTGCGCGCATTGCTGAGCAGATTCAGAAGCACCTGGCGCAGCCGCACCGGATCCGCCTGGAGCACCGGCAGGTGTGATGGCAGGGCCAGGCGCCACTTGACCCTGGCGCCCGCGCCACCCCCGTCTCCGTTCTGGCTGCTCTGCCCGGCCATTCCCAGGAATACGTCTTCCAAGAACGAGCGGGTAGCGATGGTTTCGGGAAACAGGTCGAGGGCATCGATCTCGGCTCGCGACAGGTCGAGCAGGTCGTTGATGAGCCGCATCAGATGCTCGCCGCTATCGTAAATGTGCCGGAGGTCACGCCTGAGCTCGCCAGGCAGGCTCACGCCGTAGGGGCTGGGAATCGTCAAGGCCGACTGGCTATAGCCCAGGATGACGTTGAGCGGCGCGCGTAGCTCGTGGCTGACGTTGGCAAGCAAGCGCGTCTTTAGCTGGTCGGCCTTCTCCGCGACCGCGCGCGCCTGCACCGCCTCCTCATACAACTCGGCGTTGCGCATCGCGATGCCCAACTGGTCCGCCAGAGATTGGAGACCGACAAGCTCCTGGCGCTGGTGGACGGCCTGCCGCCAGCTATGCAAGTCTAGCAGACCAAGTGTCTGATCACCCAGGCGAATAGGCAAGATGGCGCGCGACCGTGTCTGCGGCCAGGCCGGATCGGGGTGAAAGCGGGGGCTGTGGTGCGTGTCCGGGACAAAGATCGCTTCCTTGCGATTGAGCGCCTCGCCGAGCAGACCGGCGTTCTGTAGCGGAATAACCAGTCGTCGCCCCGCCTCAGCGCCCGGATACTCCAGGGTGAGCATCTGATCCGCCTCGGACCACAGGAAGAGCTGGACTTCGTCGTAGCCGTAGTTGACGCGAATGAGGTCGGCGATCTCCTGACTCAGCTGACGGCGATTGAGCAGCGCGCCCACCCTCCGGTTGATGGCCGCACTCATCTCAAGCTGCGTCAGTCGGTTCTGCTCGAGATTACGCCGGACGCCGACGAGCCGCGTCGGCAGGTTCGCCACCGCGATGAGCTTCTGCAGGGCGACTTCGGCCACGTTCTGCCGTGTGACGAGTTGGAGCTTGAAATCGAAGTGACTCGGAAGGGGCTGGCCCCGGGCGGCCTGATAGGCTAACTCGACGGCATCGGCGCCGAAACTGGCGGCGCACGTCTCCACGGTGGCGCTCATGCTTCCATCGGCGATAGCGGCCAACACCAGGGGATCGCCATTGATGCCAGCCACAAGCGTGCGTGGGCCAAGCAGACCAAGAAGGTTGGCAGCATTCCGCGCCGCCAGGGCTATCGAGTCCGACAGCCCGACAATGCCATCCAACGGCTCAGCCACGCTTCGAAGCGCTGCCAGGATTTCTTCGTAGGCGTGGTCGTAATCCCACGATGTGGGAACGTGCTGCCAGGACAGCGCGGGATAGGCTCTGAAAGCGTCCTGAAGGCCCGCCAGTCGCGTGCTGCCGTTCTCACGGCCAATCTCGACAAAGCCGCCAAAGCACATGACCCGGCCGACGCCGTTCAGCTCGGCTGCCAGGTACTGGCCGACCATTCGGCCGGCCTCGTATAGACCGCGAGGCGACACAAACAGGGGATGGGTGAGAGGCGTCTCGTCGAGGGCAACAATGGGAATACGGGCGGCGAGCAGGCGGTGTAGAAGGCCATCAGGCAGGCTCTGGGTAATGACCGCATCCAGGTCTTGCGAGATAATCTCTTCGAGCAGCGCCTCCTGCTCCTCCTCGGGCAAGGCAAACGGATGCGCCGTGAACTCGATGAGCAGCAAGTCCACGCCCAGTTGCTGGGCCTTCTCATTTACTGCTTCGCGAACCTGCACCCAGAACGGGTCGCCAGGTCCAACCTGCGAGCCGATTCGCACCTGGTGGGACATCGTAGTCTACCCGCACATCTGCTTCAGAGCAGAAACTCCTGGACGGCGATTATACAATCAATTGAGAAGGATGCAAACTGAGCAACCTGCTGACTCATCGTTGCCCATGGACGCTCGTTAGGTAAAGCGCTCAGGCGCCGCCACCGCACGTCCGTCGTATAACGTCCGGCCATCCTCGGCGATCCGCCGCCTGCCCGGCGCGACCCGCGTGACCGTTTGACGGCGGGTCGACAAGGGAGTAGACTCACGTTGCGCGGCGTTTCCTCCTTCGCGCTAACCTCACCGCCTCCGACAACCGCGCGTCTTTTCACTCCGTTTTTCACCCAGTGGTTGACCGTCGTGCCCTGTTTGATGGCACAGTCGGCGACGCCCTGGGCTACCAGAGGAGAGGAGCTATGGCAGACGAGGAACAGCTGGCTCTCTTGAAGCAAGGGGTAGAGGTGTGGAACAAGTGGCGTGACGAGCATCGCGATGTGGTCCCGAACCTGAGCGGGGGTGATCTCAGCGAGGCAAACCTGATCGGAGCGAACCTCAACTACGCGCTTCTCAGTGTAGCAAACCTCACCGGGGCCAACCTCAGCGGCGCGGACCTCAACGAAGCAAACCTCAGCGGCGCGGACCTCAGTGAAGCGATCCTCAGCGTGGCAATCCTCAGCTACGCGAACCTCAACGGCGTGAACCTCAATGGAGCGGACCTCAGCGGGGCGGACCTGACCGGAGCGGAACTCGATGGGGCGGACTTGAGTGGGGCGGGCCTGAGCGGGGCGGACCTCGGCGGGGCGGACCTGAGCGGGGCAAACTTGAATGGGGCAAGCCTCAGATATGCCGATCTCAGCGGCGCCGATCTCAGCGGGGCGAACCTCAGCTATACGGATCTCGCCGGCGCAAACCTCAGCTATGTGAACCTCAGCGGGGTGTATACTTTCGTCGGGAACCGGAGCCGCCAGATGCTCACCGAGGAGCGGCTCGCGGCGGCTACCTCACGCGAGGGCGCCACGATGCCCGATGGCATCTTGCACGCGTGAGGCGCCCCAAACAACGGCCCTAGCGCAAAGCTCCGAGCGCCTGTGGCGTCGTGACTTCCTGAAGGTTCACCGACGCGGCAGAGGCTCGGAGCGAAGTCATGACAGCCAACTGAGGTGACCGGTGGGGCAAAAGTCCCAAGGAGACGAGCATGTCGCGCGCTGCTCCTGAACTGTCGCAAGTGGCCGTCAAGATAGATTATACACCACGAACGAAAACAAGACAATAGCAAACGGTTCTACGACGTCAGGTAATCGTCCGCGATTCATCGCCTGCCTAGCGCGACCGTAGTCTCCGTTTGACGCGCCGTTCCCACCGGTAGTAGACTCCGTCCTCGCGACATTCGCGCCCCACGGAGGCGCGCCGATGTCCGATCCTGTTGACCTGAACGCCCGGCAGCGAGCGGCTCTGCGCTCTGCCCTCACCGAAGAGGGGATGTATGGCACGCACGGAAATCACTGAGGTGTCCGACGAGCGTGGCAGGCCCAATGAGCTGAATCTGCTCCAGAAGGTGCGCACCTTCTGGATTAAGGGCGTGCTCGAAAAGTCGCTCTACCAGGAGGCGCAGCTGGCCCTGGGGCTGGAGGTGCGGCCAACCGCGGTGGTGCGGCTATCGGAAACGCTTATCCAGACCTCCGAGCAGTCCACACCCCAGCCGCTCCCCCCTGCAAGCACGATTCAGCAGGTCTACGATGAGGCCAACGGTCAATTGCTCATCCTGGGAGCGCCGGGCACGGGCAAGACGACGATGCTGCTCGACCTGACCCAGGATCTGCTCACAAGGGCCATGCGCGATGAGAACCACCTGTTGCCGGTGGTGTTCAATCTCTCGTCGTGGGCGGAGAAGCGTCCGACCCTAACGGCGTGGCTGGTGGACGAGCTACGCCTGCGCTACGACGTGCCGCGCGCCATCGCGCAAGAGTGGGTGGGCAAGGGCCGCATCCTGCCGCTGCTCGACGGGCTGGACGAGGTGCGGGCGGAGGAGCGCGGCGCGTGTGTCGAGGCCATCAACAAGTACCGCGAGGCGCACGGGCTGGACCCGCTTGTGGTGTGCTCGCGGATCGCCGAGTACGAAGCGCTGGCGGCCAGGCTAATACTGACGACGGCGGTGCTCATCCAGCCGCTGTCGCGCGAGCAGGTGGAGCATTACCTGGCCGAGCTGGGGTCACCGGCCGAGGGCCTGCGCCAGATGCTGGCGGCGGACGCCGAGCTTCGCAAGCTGGCCGAGACGCCAGTGATGCTGAACGTCCTGCTGCTAACGTACGAGGGCGGGCCGGCCGAGACTATCGCCGAGCCTCCGCCCGACGGCTCGGCCCCATCCACCCGCGTTTTCGCCGCGTACGTCGAGCGGATGTTCGAGCGGCGCGGGGCGGACCGCCGCTACTCGCGTGAGCAAACACTCCATTGGTTGGCGTGGCTGGCGCGGGGCATGACACAGCAGGGGCAGACGCTGTTCTTCCTGGAGCGATTGCAGCCGGATTGGCTTCCGACGCGCCCCCTGCTTCGCCGCTACGTGCTCGTTGATCGTCTGGGAAGTGGGCTGGTCGCCGGGGTGACCGTCGGCTGGTCGTCGGGCTGATAGGTGGGCTTGTCCAGGGGCTGGAGTTCGGGCTAATCGGCGGGCTGCTCGTCGGGCTGGTCGGTGGTGTAGCTGCTGGATTGTTTGGCGGAGAAGACGAACGGCTATCAGGCGCGCGTCAAGAGCGCGGGCGATTAATCCTTAATGGGGCTAGTGGGGGGCTGGTCGTCGGGGTGGTCGGGGTGTTGGTCGGGATGTTGGTCGGGGGGGTGGGCGTCGGGCAGGGCGTCGGGGTGGTCGGGGTGTTGGTCGGCGGGGTGGGCGGTTTGCTGAGTGGCGCGCCGAGTGTGAAGCCACGGAGGATCGTTGTGGTGGAGACTCTGCGTTGGTCACAGACAAGGGCGAGGCGTGGAGCACGAACTGGAGCAATCGTCGGCGTAGTCACCGGGGTGGTAGTCTGGGTTGCCGTCGGGCTGGCCTGGGGTCTGCTCTGGGGATTGGTCTGGGCGCTGTTCGGGGCGCTGTTCGGGGCGCTGCTTCTCGGGCTGTACTACGGGCTTCTCGAGGGGCTGGGCTTCTGGGCGGCCGGCGCGTCGGTTAGCGGGCAGGCTTACACCCTGCTCCACGGGCTGAGCGGAGGCAGGGTGGAAATGAACGCCAGCCCGAATCAAGGAGTTCATCGCTCAGGTTGGAGTGCAATCTTAACTGGGCTGGTCTACGTGCTGGTCTACGTGCTGGTCTACTGGCTGGTCGGGGCGCTGGTGGATGTGCCGCCCTTCGGGCCGGTCTTCGGGCCGCTCTTCGGGCTGGGCTTCGGGCTGGGCTTCGGACTGGACTTCGGATTGGTGGGTGGGCTAGCTTATGGTGGTTACGCGGTCCTCTCGCATGTCGCCCTGCGGCTGGTGCTGTGGCGGATGGGGGCGATGCCGCTGAACTATGTGCCGTTCCTGGACTATGCGGCGGAGCGCATCTTCCTGCGCAAGGTCGGCGGCGGCTACATCTTCGTCCACCGCCTGCTCCTGGATTACTTCGCGTCGCTGGAGCCACGGGAAGGAGCACACCACAGCCGATAACGAGCCGACCACGCCGACCGCTAGCCCAGAGAGTGCGTATGCGTTGCATGGTGTTCTCCTCGCCGGGCCACCGACTGGCGGGAGCTGCTACCGGCCCAGCCGCCCGTGCAGCCAATCCCAGACTCTGCTCGCCAGAGATGACAGAAATGAGGGGGCTGGCGCCGGCGGGGCGGCCGGCGGTACGGTCTCAGACACCCCTGCCCCTACTGTAGGCACAGACGGCGCTGGGATGGAAGGCGCCCGCGACGGTGTGATCGAAGGCGCGGGCGTGTCTGTCGGTGTTGCCGTTAAAGGAACGCTCGTAGACGTAGGCGAGGCGGGGACCACCGTCCGAGTGACGGTTAACGACGGCCGAGGCACTGTGGTGGGCGCTGCTTTAGGAGCAGCCGGCGGGCGAGGTGGTTGAGTGAAACGGGCTGTCGTGGGTGTAGGCGAGACAGGGACTAGTTCTCGGGAGGCTGCTGCAGTAGCAGGTGGCGTTGATATGTTGGGCGGGACTAGCCACGACCAGGAAGGCGTCCTGGTAGGTGTCACCGTGGGGAGAGGAAGCACAGGACGCGACACAGCGAGCGTTGACCGGGGAAACAATGACAGGCGGGGCGTGGCCGTTGGGAGTACGTCGAGGGAGAGAACCTTGAGATAGCGCTCGGCCGTCTCCGGTGTAGACGTCCGCGTCACATCAGAGGCAGAACCCAACGGAGCTTGTGGCCCGACCGAGGCGGGCTGCATGGCACAAGCGGCGACGCCAGAGCCGATTAGAAGCGTGGCAAAACCGATGACAAGGCACTCACACCAGCCACCAGCCCAGAGAGTGCGTAAGTGTCGCACCATGACACCTCCCGCTCCCCCCACGACAAGCAGAGACATCTAGAGCTGCCGTGTATCCAGCTTATCATACAACTGGCATAATGTCAATCACTCTATCTCCCTAAGAAAGAGACGGCGTAAGGGGCTGCTACCCTTCCAACAGGCGGCTGACATCGCCGAAAGCCTGCGAAGCATGCGGAACGGCGGATAGCCGAAATCGTTACACCCCATTATCGCGACGATATCCGGCACCCCCCATTGAGCGCGCTTGGGCGGGCGATTGGCTCTCAGGCCGCGTTCGCGTCGGGCCTTGCGCCGGTGACGACGAAGCCTTCGCGCGCCATCTCAAACTGGCGGCTGTATCGCTCCGACAAGTAACACGCCCTGTCGATATCGTCGGTGAATAGCGGCGCATTCCGCCACATGTGCGCGTTCAACGCGACGTGGATTTCCGTCTGCCACTCATTGTAACGCTCATACTGTACACTCGACGGCATCAAGCTAAAAACCAAGTTACCCATGCGCAAGAAACTTCTCCTACGCTGCCTGACCAATAGCGCCGAATCCTATCCAACTCTGTGACCCAATGGCGCTGCACAGCGTGGTTTCCCCTATGCAAGAATCGTTCTCAGGCGCATGGGATTTGCCTGTTTTGGCACGCGAAATCCCGACAGGCACCGACTGTAACTCGTCGGGTCGTGACATGGGCGACTGAGAGATTGCGTGTCGACGACCAAGCTGCGGGCAGGCCGGAGTTCGCCCTCAACGCAAGCTGTTGTTCAACCCCTGGATGAGCGCCTGCTTCTCGGCATCGGTTAGCCTCGCCTGGGGGTGCAGGGGCAGGTACTTCGGGTCCGGCATATCGCCCCGCTGCACCTCGCGGCCGGCGCTGCGGGCCTCGCGCTGCGGCCTGTTCCACTCTGAGAAGTTTAGCCTCTGCCGCCCCTCCTCTACGTCGTGCTGAACCAGCCACGAAATGGGCGCGATGTTGGAGTAAACAGGCCAGACACTTTCGTTCGAGTGGCAGTCGAAGCAGGCCCGAACCGCAAGCTCCCTCGTCTGGGGCGAGTCCCACTGCGGCTCCTGGATGACCGGCGGATTCGTGTGGTTGTGGCCGTAGGGGATGAGCTGAATAAGCAGGAAGCCTCCCACCAATACGGCGATGATGATCACGATTGTCCTGAGCATGGCTTTTTCCCTTGATATGTGATTTCGGGCGTATGGAACTTCGTCTCGCGCGTATTCATTTCGCGGAGACGGCTATTGGCCCTATTATAGCCCTGCTCCAGCGCGCGGAGAACAAATCCCGGCATCCACGGCAGAGCACGATTCGCGTTGTATCTTGACAGGCGCGCCGGGAGTTTGTATCATATCATCATCGATATCGGCGTCCTCTTCATGGAGCTGTATGTCTTCGATTGTGTTGCTCTGTATCTGTCGCTAGCGGGGCAATCGCGCGCCTGTCGCGCTCGGACGCGGCGTCGCGTGCCGGCGTGGTTGCACAGGATAGCCGATTGGTCCCCGCGTTAGCCAGAGTCTGCCAGCGATGAGCGTCGGCGCCCTGGCGCCTTGCGCTGCCCGCGAGCAACACACCGTCTGAGTCCTATTGCGGCTCAGTCGTGTCCGGTATTCCGTATCCTCGATAGCGTCCCTCTGCCTCATCGCTAGCGGCTCCGCGCAACCTTGCGCTGTCCGCGGGATGAGGCTTTTTGTTTTCGGGTCCCGCGCAAGTATGGCCCACTTCCTGCGCGACCGATGCAAAGCCATAAACCATCTTCTTTCACTTTTCAACAAGGAGTACAGGGATGAAGATCGCAAACGACGTCACCCAACTGATCGGCAACACGCCCCTCGTTCGGCTCAACCGTGTCACTGAAGGCGCTGTCGCCGAGGTCGTGGCAAAGCTTGAGTTCTACAATCCAGGGCACAGCGTCAAGGACCGCATCGGCGCGGCCATGATTGAGGCAGCAGAGGCAGCGGGCAAGATCAACAAGGACACCGTCATCGTGGAGCCGACCAGCGGCAACACAGGTATCGCCCTGGCGATGGTGGCCGCGGCCAAGGGCTACAAGTGTATCCTGACCATGCCGGAGACCATGAGCAAGGAGCGGCGAACGCTCCTGCGGGCGTACGGCGCTGAGCTTGTGCTCACCCCTGGCCCTGAGGGTATGGCGGGCGCGATCCGTAAAGCCGAGGAGTTGGCGGCGCAAGACCCGAACAAGTATTTCATTCCGCAGCAGTTTGAGAACCCGGCCAATCCCGAAATCCACCGGCGGACGACTGCGGAGGAAATCTGGAATGACACGGACGGCAAGGTAGACTTCCTTGTCTCCGGCATCGGAACGGGCGGCACCATCACCGGCGTCGGCGAAGTCATCAAGGCGCGTAAGCCGTCGTTCCGCGCCATCGCCGTCGAGCCGGCCGCCTCCGCGGTGTTGTCCGGCCAGCCAAAGGGTCCGCACCCCATCCAGGGCATCGGCGCGGGCTTTGTGCCGAAGGTGCTCAACACCCAGATCTATGATGAGATTATCCAGGTCAAGAACGAGGATGCGTTTGCGACGGCGCGCGAGTTGGCGCGCAAAGAGGGGCTGCTCGTCGGCATCTCTTCTGGCGCCGCGACGTGGGCCGCGCTCCAGGTCGCGAAGCGCCCCGAGAACGCTGGCAAGCTGATCGTGGTCATCATCCCGTCGTTCGGCGAGCGCTACCTGAGCACGGCGCTGTTCGCCGACCTGGTGGAGTGATACAACTCCGGGAGGGCAGTATGTTCGCCACTCTTCGTCGCGATGTTCAGGCGGTCATGCAGAGAGATCCAGCAGCGCGCAGCCCCATTGAGATCATGCTGTGGTACCCCGGCCTGCACGCGCTGTGGGGCTACCGCCTGGCGCACCACCTTTGGTTGAAGGGCTACAGGCTCTCGGCGCGCGGCGTCTCCCAGATCACCCGATTCCTCACCGGCATCGAGATTCATCCTGGCGCCACCATCGGTCCGGGGCTGTTCATCGATCACGGCATGGGGGTCGTCATCGGAGAGACCGCCGAGGTTGGGCGCGACGTGACCATCTACCACGGGGTCACGCTGGGAGGGACGAGCCTCAACAAGGGTAAGCGTCATCCCACCCTCGGCGACGAGGTTGTCGTCGGCGCGGGCGCGAAGATTCTGGGGGCGATCACTATCGGGCCAGGCAGCCGTATCGGAGCCAACGCCGTCGTCGTCAAGTCCGTGCCGCCCAACTCCGTGGTTGTGGGCGTGCCGGGCCAGGTCGTCGTGCGCAGCAAGCAGCAGCCGCTGCCCCACAAACCCGACCTGGATCACACAATACTGCCGGATACCATCACGACAGCCATCACCTCGCTTATGGAACGCGTCGACGAGCTAGAGATGCAAGTCGAGCACCACAAGCACGATCAGCTGCACGCGCCCACCAACGGTGTCTGGCGCGGCGAAGACTTCGCCATATAGCAGAGGGCGCCCCGCGTGGGCGCCCTCGTTGCGTTCGCGCCTGGTCTCGCTACGATACCTGCATCTTCATCCAGCCCGCGGTATTGTGGAAGTTGACCACCGCGCTGCCGGGCGGCACGAGGGCATCGCACGCCGCGCGCATCTCGTCGGTCAGCCGCATGTCCAGAATCGGCAGGACTTGCTCAAGCTGCTGGGAGGTTCGCGGGCCGAAAATCGGGGCCGTAATGCCCGGCTGTTCCTTGACCCACAAGAGCGCGAGCTGCGCCGGCGGCAGGCCGAAATCGCGCGCCACGGCGGCGAACGCTCGGCCGGCCGCGATTCCGTCGGCCGTCACGCGCTCGGCGTAGATGCCGCCGCGGCGCGCGGCCCGCGACTCCGCGGGGTAGTCCGTTGCATCGGCGTAGCGCCCGGCCAGTACGCCCTGGGCGAGAGGCGCCCACGGGAAGATAGCCAGACCGTACGCCTGGCAGAGCGGAACCAGCTCATTCTCGATGCGCCGGTCGAGCAGGTTGTATGGCGGCTGCTCGGAGACATATCGAGCATAGCCCTTCAGCTCGCTCACCATCAGCGCCTCCATCACCTTCCACGCCGGATGAGTCGAACAGCCGATGTAGCGCACCTTGCCCTGGCGGACCAGGTCGGTCAGCGCGCCGAGCGTCTCATCGACGGGAACGTCGAACGCCGGACGGTGAATCTGGTACAGGTCGATAGTGTCCGTCTGCAGGCGGCGTAGGGCATCCTCGCACGCGCGGATGAGATGCAGACGCGACACGCCGGCGTCGTTGGGGCCATCGCCCATGGCATAGAAGACCTTGGTCGCGAGGAAGACCTCGTTCCGCCGCCGATTGGACGCCAAGATTCGCCCGACCACGCGCTCGCTTTCGCCCGCCGTATAGCTGTCGGCCGTGTCAAGCATGTTGATGCCGGCGTCGAGCGCCAGGCCGACCATCCGCGCCGCGTCATCCTCCGGCGTTGGGTTGCCGAAGTTGAACGTTCCCAGGCACAGCGGCGCCACCTTCACCCCAGTTCGACCCAGTGATCGATACTCCATCATCCCTCGCCCAATCTCAATTATGCGCTCTCATCCTCGACTGTCTCAGCTGCACCCGTATCCGGCAAGACATCCTCTGTATAGGCCGAGATGGATATCTTGACATCGCCCTTGAAGATGTCCTCGGGCCGCAAGGCGCCGGCCGTCTGCATAAGACGCGCGACAACGCCGGTCCAGCCGGTCTGGTGACTTGCCCCTAAGCCCGCGCCGTTGTCGCCGTGGAAGTACTCGTAGAAGAGGATATTATCGCGCCAATGGGGGTCGGTCTGGAACTTCTCCGTCCCGCCGTACACCGGCCGGCGGCCGGAAGCATCGCGCAGGAAGATGCCGGCCAGCCGATCGCTGATGCCCTTCGCCACTTCGAACAAGGTCGCGTAGTTGCCCGAGCCAGTCGGCATCTCAACCTTGAAGTCGTCGCCGTAGTACGAGTAGAACTGCATCAGGGCGCGCACGACGAGAGCGTTGACCGGCATCCAGATCGGCCCGCGCCAGTTGGAGTTGCCGCCGAACATCCCAGTGTTGGATTCAGCCGGCAGGTACTGTACTTCATACTCATGCCCGCCCACATTGATCACATAGGGGTGTTCAAGATGCCAGCGCGACAGGGAGCGAATGCCGTGCGGGCTGAGGAAACGCTCCTCGTCGAGCATGCGCGCGAGGATGCGGCGCAGCTTCTCCTCGTTGACCACTGAAACAAGCACACGGCCATTCTTGCCCGGCCTGTCAATGGGGTGGATGTTGGCGAGCAACTCGGGCCGTCGGCGGATGAAGCTCTGCGCTCTGTCGCGGATGACCGGGAACCGCTTCAACACCCCCTCATTGAATACAGAGGTGGCGATGAGCGGCAACAGGCCGACCATCGAGCGCACCTTGATGCGCTCGGCGGTGCCGTCCGGCAGAATCAACACGTCGTAGAAGAAGCCGTCCTCCTCGTCCCACAGCTCGTCCTTGTTGTCGCCGATGCGGTCCATCGAGCCCGCGATCCAGAGGAAGTGCTCCAGGAACTTGAGGATGAACTCCTCGTAGGTGGAATCGTACACGGCGATCTTGGCCGCGAGTTCGAGCATGTTGAGGCAGTAGAAAGCCATCCACGCCGTCCCGTCGGCCTGCTCCAACACACCGCCCGTCGGCAGCGGCGAGCTGCGGTCGAACACGCCGATGTTGTCCAGGCCGAGGAAACCGCCGTTGAAGACGTTGCGCCCCAGGGGGTCCTTGCGATTCACCCACCAGTTGAAATTCAGTAGAAGCTTCTTGAACGCCGCTTTGACGAAGGGCAGCTCGGCCGGGCTGTCGTCCAGGTCGTCGGCAAAGTTGGCGAGCATCGCCCAGGCGTGCACCGGCGGATTCACATCACTGAAGTTCCACTCGTAGGCCGGTATCTGGCCCGAGGGGTGTTGATATTCCTCGCGCAGCATGAGCTTCAGCTGATCTCGCGCAAAGTCAGGGTCGACCATGTTGAGCGCTATGGTGTGAAACGCCAGGTCCCACGCCGCGAACCACGGATATTCCCATTTATCGGGCATGGAGATGACATGGTCGCTCAGCATGTGGTACCAGTCGCGGTTGCGGAACTGGCGCCGCATGCCCAGCATCGGGTTCGCATGGTGCTCTTCCAGCCAGCGGTCGAGGTCGAACATGTAGTACTGCTTGCTCCACAGCATGCCTGCCAGCGCCTGACGCATCACACTGGCCTGATCCGCATTGAAAGATGCAGGTGTGATGGCGCCGTAGAATTCGTCCGCCTCCTGGAGCCGCGCATGGAACGTGCCTTCGTAGTCATCACCGAAGGGCAGATACCCCGCCGCCGGCGCAGCCGGCGTCAGGCGCATGCGCAGCACAGCCGTCGCCCCCGGGTCTATGGTGAACTCACAGTTCGCCGCTGCTTTCGTGCCCCTGCTGTCCGGGTTCACCGCGTTCGTCTGGCCGTGCAGCAGGTAGTTGTTGATGCCGTCTTTAACGTAGGGCGTCGTGTTCGGCTCACCCCACAGGCGCTCGGTGTTGGTCTCGTTGTTGGTGAACAGCAGCTCGCTTGGCCCCTCGATATAGAGATAGTATGTGCCAAGGTCAGGGTGCTCGGCGGCAATGACGCGGGCATAGGGCAGCCCGGGCGCTTCATGAAGCGCGGGCATCTTGGGATCGGCCTGCATCCACCACGTGTTGCGGAACCAGAGCTGCGGGAGAATGTGGAGCGTCGCCGCTTCAGGCCCGCGGTTGACGGCGGCAACCTTGATGAGGATGTCCTCCGGGTCTACCTTGGCATACTCGACGTAGATGTCAAAGTACCGATCCTCATCGAAAATGCCCGTGTCGATCAGCTCGTACTCCATCTCGTCGCGGGTACGCTGGCCGTTGACACGCACAATCTCCCCGTAGGGATACGCCCGCTGCGGGTACTTGTAGAGGTACTTCATCCAGGAGTGCGTCGGCGTGCTGTCGAGGTAGAAGTAATACTCTTTGACGTCCTCGCCGTGGTTCGCTTCTGAGTTCGCAAGCCCGAATAGCCGCTCTTTGATGATCGGATCGTGGCCGTTCCACACGGCGAGCGCCCAGCAGAGGGCCTGCTTGTCATCCGAGATGCCGGCGATGCCATCCTCACCCCACTTATACGACCGAGAGCGGGCCTGGTCATGGGTGAAGTAGTTCCAGGCGTCACCGCTGTCGCTGTAGTCCTCGCGCACAGTCCCCCATTGCCGCTCGCTCAGGTACGGCCCCCATTTCCGCCAGGGGACGAGGTGTGTGCGAGCCTGAGCCAGCCGCTCAGTCTCTCGGTTCGGTGCTGTCATGGTCGCTGCTCCTATCGTGCGTGGAATGCGATGAACCAGGGCTAGATGCAACGGCGGCCCGAAGCTGGCTAACGCCGTGGGGCGACACAGGCCCACGGCGTCACGGGCTTGCGCCGGGCACAGTGTCGAAGCGCGCGGGTATGGCGCGCAGGTAGACCGAGATAGGGCGGCGGAGGCTTGCAGCGAGCCGGTTCGCCAGCGGCTGCGATTGCAAGGTGTCCGTCTGCCCGGCGACCGTCACATTCACCGCGTCACCGTGAACCTCCACAGACACAATTCGGTTCGGCGTGCTGCCGAGCCACTCGCGCACGACCTCGGTCGCCTTCTGCGTATCGTTGGTGTCTCGCAGCACGTTGTACGACGTCGCAGTCAAGGGAACAGTAATCAAGACGCCAGAGGCAATGATGAGAACAAAAGCGCGGCGGCGGACCTGTACCTCGTCCTTCGTAATGGCCACCCGACCCAGTCCGCTGATCAGGAAGACGAGACCGCCGGCGAACAGGATGGCAAGGAAGTTGGTCAGGAATAGTAGCATCGCGCCAGCGGCATGGGACCACTCCCCCACGGATAGCGCGATACCAACGACGCACAGCGGCGGAACGAGGGAAATCGCGATGGCCACGCCCCCCATCGAGTCCGCAATCTCAGCCCGCTCCACAATGAACGCGCCAGCCGCGCCAGCGGCAAGCGCCGTGATGAGAGCGTAAAGGCCAGGAGAGATGCGCGAGGCAAGCTCACTATTCTCCGTGAAGGAGATCGTGACCTCCGGCGCAGCAAGACCCAACAGGGCGGACAGACCAATCACGGCCGCCACCCCGACGGCGACCAGCACCAGGGCGCGCAGGGCGCGCGATAGCGAGCCCATGACGACCGCAGCGGCCGTCGCCATGATCGGCCCCATCAGGGGCGCGACGATCATCGCGCCGATGACCGTCGCCGTCGAGGCCGACAGGAGTCCGAATGTGGCAATCACCGTCGCCAACAGAAGCAGGACAAAGAAGTTCATGAGGCGCCGCTCGGTCTGCGGGCCTTCGATGAACATCTTCGCCTCGAACGCCTGGAGATAGGCGAAGTCAAATGCGCCGGGCCATGTCTTCGCCGCGGCGGTCGCGGCGCCGGAGGTGGCCGTGTTCGGCGAGTCGGAGGGCGGGCTGGCTTGGGTCATGGCTGAAATCTCCCGTCTGACGTTGCGTCCATAATATATTTAACTTCCACTTGCCGGTCAACCATCAAGGTTGGCTCATCGGATCGGACGCTGCGCCACCTTCTGCCGCCTGAGTAGCACGTCGCCCGGCGGTCTGCCACCAGATGGCTCCGCCGGCCGCGCCCGCGCCGCCCGTGACCAGCACATTCACCAGGCCGACGATGAGAAGCATGCCGATCAGCCCGCCGACGAACCCGAAGGATGCGCCGGGTGGCGTGAACGAGGGAACGCCCATGCTGCGCATGATGAGCGCGGAGCGCGTCGGCCCCAGAAACGTCGCCGCGCCAACGGTTCCCAGGACCTGCCCAATGACCATGAACACCCCCGCGATAAGCCCCGCCCATGCCCCCGCCCGCAGCGCGGCCCGGCTGTCCGTCGGACGGTCGAAGAAGCCTCCCACATAGCCCGCCCCGAGGCCAAGTAACAGGGCGAAAGGCGGCAGGCAGACCGGGCTAATCATGGTCATGCTGGCGCCCAAACCCAGCGCCAGAAGGCCGAATATGATCCCCGCCTTCATTCGAATAATCTCCTTCACCTTTGCTGAAATCTGCGATTGTGCCGGCCGCTCCTTGATTTCATCGCGCCCAGCTTTGCTATCTACTATACACGCTGCGGCAACCGCCGGCAAGCAGCCGAGGCGTCCGCCGCTGCACACAATGAAACGTCGGGGAAGCTTACGCTCCCCCGACGCTCTACGCATCGCTTCGTATGCCGCGCTAGGCCTGGCGGCTCGCGTTACGGGTAAATGCGAACAACAGCAGGCCAATCAACATCACGAACGCCCCCAGGACGATCCATCCCAAGCCGGCGCCCTCTGAATTGTCCCCGCCGGTCGGCGGCAGATGCGGTCGCGGCGTGGGTGTTGCCGTCGGGCTGGGGCCAGGGGTGGGCTGCTCCGCTACATTCGTCCAATACACAATCATGCGCTGCTGCGTACCTTTAGGCACGAGACGCGTGCCTGTGGCCAGGTCGAGCGTTATCGGCTGCTCCCCTGTGTTTGTCAGTCGGACCTGTCCCCGGGCGTGCCAGGGGAACAGAGCGCCGGTGACGCCCCCTATGGTCGTCCACTGAAGGTACTCCACCTTCACGAGATTCTGGGCAATGGCATCGGTCAGGCTCACGCTATCGGGCGCGGGCGTCGGCAGCGGCGGCGCCTGGGTCGGCGCGTTGTTGTATATCTCCTCAGCTATAGCATGCGGCACGTTATCGACCCACCGCCCCGTCGTTTGCCGCCACAGGGCAAGCTGCACCTGGTAGGGATTGGTCGTGGTGTAGCCCTTGCTGATGGAGTAGCGCAGAATCTGGATTGTCTCTTGCGTGCTCAGGTCAGTAATAGGGGGAAACTGGCGCGGGAAGGGAATGTTGTAGTCGAGGCAGAAAGCTTCGAGGTCCAGCGTGACGCTCTCGCCCGGCGCCAGGGTAATGGGCGGCGGGTCGACGGGAACCTGGGGCTGGGTGACAACAGTCGCGGGAGTGGCAGAGTGGGCAGCAACACCCGGCACGGCTAGAAGCGCCAGCCCCAGCAGGGCGAGGACAATAACGAAGACACGGCGGTACGACGCACTTCTAGGCGCCATGGCAATACCTCCCTTGGATGGTAAGCGATGGCCCCATTATAGCAGTCCACGCCGCGCCTGTCGACCCAAGTGTGAAGGCTGCGTTAATTTCGTTCGCACCTAATCCTGCGGTAACGGCGCCAGCCGCGCGTCGAACTTGCGCAGATCCGCCTCGGCATCGATCTTGAACCGCTGGAGGCTAGCTATAGGCACGATCAGGTTGAAATTCGTGATGAGCTTGTTAACCTCAGCAGCCTTTGCGCGGTATCGGGCGACAATCTTTTCGTGCGCGTCTTCGATAACGTCGCGCCGCAGCTCGCGCTGACGCTCTCGCATGCGCGCCATCTCGGCGACACTCTCATTATGCCACGCGACGTGACGTTCAAGCATGGTGGTCAGCTCGTCGAGGCGGCGCCGAATCTCCTTGTCCCGCTCGACCCATTCCGGCGCGAAGCCGGCGTTGGCCAGCGCATTGTACGCCATCTCCCAGTCGCCGGCGTATGGGTTCCCGGTAAGATCGAGCCGCTTGCCCTTGCCGCGAAGATTATCGAAGTCGCCCCGCGAGTAGGCGTCGCGCACCTGCTCATCGACACGGTCGCGCCACTTCTTCTCACGATCCGATGGTTCGTCCGGCGGCTTGTCGCCGGGCATCTTCCCAGACATATCCACTCCTCACACGTTTTCAGAAACAAGTCTAGGTAGCGCGGGCCTCGTTCGCAAGCAGCGCCGAATCGCGTGTCACGCCTTCTGTGCCGCCGCGTGGTCGACTGCGCCCACGATCGCGTACAGCGCGCGGTGCGTTGGCGTCGGAATGCCTAACGCCTCTCCCTGCCGCACGATGTACCCGCTGAAGTCGCCAATCTCCGAGCGTCGCCCATTCTCCACGTCCACCAACATCGACGACCCCATCGTCGCGGGCAGGTTCGCGACAAATGCAAGGCGGTCCTCGACGGCTGTGGCGGGCAAGCGTATGCCTTTGGCGCGGGCGATCGTGTCGATCTCGCGCAGGGCCGTAGCGTACATGGCCCACGCCGGCGGAAAGTCGCGAATTGGCCCGATGGTGAGACGCGTCGCCCCGGTCATCGGCCCCTGAACCGCGATGAACATGAACTTCGTCCATATGTCGCGCTCGATGTCGTCGGACAGTTCCGCCTCCGCCCCGGCGCGGGCAAACATGTCGACGACCTTCCGCGCCCTCGGCGTGACCGCGCCGCCCACCTCCCCAACAATCACCCGCGTAAACTGGCTGACGTGTCGGATCTCGCCCGGAGCAACCAGCTCTGCCGAGATGTACGTCAGGCCGCCGAGAATCGGCTCCCGCCCGACTGCCGCCGCCATTCGTTCCGCAGCGTCGACGCCATTCTGCAACGACAGGACGACGGTACTTGGCCCCACTAGCGGTGGGAGCGCATGCAGCGCCCCATCGGTCTGATACGTCTTCACTGCGACGATGACAAGGTCGACCGGTCCGACCGATGTGGGGTCGTCGGTCGCGGTCACGTGGGGCAGATGGAAGTCGCCCTTGATGCTCGTCACGCGCAGCCCGCGGGCCTGAAGCGCCGCCAGGTTCGCGCCACGCGCAATGAACACGACGTCCTCGCCGGCCTGGACGAGCCGTCCACCATAGTAGCCGCCAATGCCCCCCGCCCCGATGATGGCGATCCGCATTGCTCCCCCTCTTGCGCTAACCTTCTACTCGCCGGTCAAGTGCGCGACAATCCGCAGCCGCCGGTAGTCTGCCACCCACACGCCATCGTGCAATAAGGCGGGCCGCAGCCGTTCTTCCACGTCCGCGATGATGGCGGGATGCGCCTCTGGCGGAACGGCAGCCAGAAAATCCTTAGCGAAAACGCCGAGCCAGCTCCGCATGCCCGCCTCGCCCCCTTCAACGAGCGTGGGGCGGTCGAACAGCATGGCCAGATTAACTTCGAAGTCAGAGTTTTCGAGGAGCGCCGCGTACTCACCGACACTGGGGAAATACCACGGGTTGAGGCTCTCGGGCGACGGGTGGTATGGGCGCATCGCAGCGTACAGGGCCGAGGTAATGGCGGCGACGTTACCCTTGCCCCCAAACTCGGCCACAAACCGCCCGCCCGGGCGCAAAGCGCCGCGCACGCTGGCAACGACACCGGCCGGATACCGCATCCAGTGGATCGCGGCGTTGGAAAAGACCGCGTCAAACCTCTGATCGAGCCGAAAGTTGCTGCCGTCGGCCACCTCGAAACGGAGCGACGGATAGTGCTGCCGCGCCAGTTCGATCATCCCCGGATCGTTGTCGATACCGATGACCTCGGCGCCCGCCGCGTCAATCTGCGCCGTCAAGTGACCCGTCCCGCAGCCCAGGTCGAGAATGCGCTCGCCGGGCTGCGCGTTGAGGAGGTCCACAACGCCCGCGCCGTGCTTCCAGATATAGCCATGTTGCGTGTCGTACGCCGCCGCATCCCACGCCATAGTCATACGTCACACGTCCAGTTCGTTGAGGACCAAGACCGGTAATTCAGTCACACGACGTAAAGCAATATCGTTAGTTACAAAAGCCTCACAGCTATGGAGAAGAGAGACTGCTATCTAGATTGCGTCGGGGGTACGCAATCGGTATCGCGATCGAAGACCAGCAGCCATCTCAGCCACTTCATAGTCAATTGGAAGAGTCTGGAAGTTGCGGCTCCTGATCAGCAAAGTGCGGTACTGATTGTGGAGGCTTGAATTTCTATGGAGTATAGGCTGGACCAGAACTTCCGTTAGGGTTATAACGGAAGTAACTCCCATGAGCTTGCCTGAGTCGATACGCTGGAAAATGCTCGAGACGACGGCATCGTACTGCGGGTGTGCCTCGACAAAACAGATGATGGGTGACGTGTCAACGCCTAGACGTATTACGCCGTCCAGGGCTTCATCCAGCCTCATCATACCTACTGTCCCATTCCTCGCGCAGTGTCCTTACGTACTCCTGGGGCTCGATACCTTCCCAGATGTCTTTGCCCAGCCCGTGCAACTCCAAAATACTGTAGGCTGTCGTCTGATCGCTGGCCTGCTCGGCCAGCTCACGTGCCACGAGAGCAAGAAGTTGGAGCTTCTGCAATGCAGGCAAGGGCTTGATATGCCGCTCGTAAATTTCCGAAATGCTTTCAACATCCATGTCGTTGTCCTCAAATGGTTGCGAGGTCTGCTGCTCGCTCACGCATCTAGCATCTAGTATATGGCCTCGTCGCGTATCTGGCCAACAGCTTTCCGGCATTCCACAGTACGCATCGGCGTTTGTCAGCCCATCTACCCCAGCTCTGGCCGATCCACGAAGGACACGCTTGCGCCGGCCCGATGCAGCTCGAACACGATCACCTCGTTCGCGCCCGCCCTGAGCAGTGGCGCCGGCACGTAGAGCGTCTGCTGCGGCCCGCGGCTCCAGTAGCGCCCGAGGTTGAAGCCGTTGATCCAGGCGACGCCTTTCGTCCAGCCCGGTAGAGCCAGAAACGTGTCCTCCGGCGTGTCGACCTGGAGCGCGCCCCTGTAGAAGGACGGCCATTCACCCACCGGCGCGCCGGGCGCGAACGTGAGCTGCTGCAGATTGTCCAGCGGCAGGGGGTAGATTTCCCAGCCAAAGACGTATTGCTTGTCCAGCAGGACACCCTCGGTGATGCCCTTGCGATCGAGCAGGTCAGGGCCGTAGTTCACGCGGCCCTGGTTTTCCACGAGGATGTCGAGAGTCGCGCCCGCCGGCCTTATCTCGACGGTCAGGTTACGCTCTGGCGCTTCCCGCTCCAGCACGCCGAGAACGCGGCCATCCAGAAATACCTGCGCCCGGTCACGCAACTCGCGGATGCGCAGCGTCGCCTCGGCCCGTGGCCCGTCTAGCCGTGTCCGATACAGAATGAACCCATAGCTCTGGTCGAAGTTCTCCATTGGCTCCGGCGTCGGGCGCTCATAGCACGTGCTGATGGCGGAGAGCGCGTCAGTGAGCGCAACCGACTCTGACATCGCCACCTCGCCGTAGGCGCGCTTCGGCGCGGGCGCCGGGATCGGCTCGTCGGGCACGGGCGCGTAGCGGCTGATCACCTCGCGCATCCCTTCGAAGCGGGTAGAGGCGTCGCCGGCTTCATCGACCGGCGCCGTGTAGTCGTAGCTCGTTGTATCCGGCTGGAAGACGCCCTCGTGGTTGTTTGCGCCGTTCATGAAGCCGAAGTTCGTGCCGCCGTGCGCCATGTACAGATTGACCGACGCGCCCGCGCTCAGGATGTCGTCGAGAACCTGTGAGGCCACGTCGCCGACCCTGGCGTCAACGGGAGCGGTGTGATGCGGGCCGCCCCAGTGGTCGAACCAGCCAAGCCAGAACTCGGTGCACATGAGTGGTCCTGTTGGCTGCCACCGTCTGAGTGTGTCGAACGCGAAGGCCGCGCGAGAACCGAAGTTAACCGTCTTGAGAATGTCCGGCAGCGTTCCCGCCGCCAACATAGTATCCTGCGGGCCATCCGACGTGAACAGCAAGACGTCGATACCGCGGGCGCGCATCCCGTCGGCGAGGTAGCGCAGATACACCTTGTCGTCGCCGAAGCTGCCGTATTCGTTCTCGACCTGCATGGCGATAATCGGGCCGCCGTGCGTTATCTGCAACGGCGCGAGGCGCGGCAGCAGGGCGTCGAAGTAGCGGTCCACCGCAGCCAGATACGGCGGATGGGCGCAGCGAATACGCATCGCCGGGTCCTTGAGCAGCCACGCGGGCAACCCGCCGAAGTCCCACTCAGAGCAGATGTACGGCCCCGGGCGCACGATGACCTTCAGCCCCAGGTCCGCCGCGATGCCGATGAAACGCTCGATATCCAGAATGCCGTCGAAGTGGAAATCGCCCGGCCGTGGCTCATGCAGGTTCCAGGCGACGTACGTTTCGACCGTGTTGAGACCGAGTCCGCGCAGCTTGCGAAGACGGTCTTCCCAGTACTCCGGAACGCAGCGGAAGTAGTGCATAGCGCCAGAAATGATGCGAAACGGCGCGCCGTTGAGTTGAAAGTCGTTTCCAGAAATAGTGAATTGTCCAGGGGTGGAGGATTGCTTGAGCATTTTTGTCTCCAGTGTGCGCACTTTCTTCTATTCTGCCACCCCGCCTGCCAATTGACAAACGCATCGTACAATGCTAGACGGGCATCCGCGCCGGTGCTATCATTCCCGCCATCCGCTAACCGTCGTCTCCATCTGCTATCGGAGTTCCACCTGTGAACATGAATCGCATGGGCCGCACCGGTCTCAAAGTGAGCGAGATTTGCCTGGGCACGATGACCTTCGGCAACCAGGCCGACGAGGCAACGAGCTTCGCCATCATGGATGTCGCCGCCGAGGCGGGCGTCAACTTCTTCGACACCGCGGACGCCTACCCGCTCGGTTCGCCCCTGGAAGCGAAGGGCCGCACCGAGGAGATTGTTGGCCGCTGGCTGAAGGGCAAGCGTGACGACTTCATTCTCGCGACGAAAGTCCACGGCATGGTCGGGCCGCGCCCCAACGACAAAGGCCTCTCGCGCCGACACATCATGGAGGCCTGCGAGGCCTCGCTGCGCCGCCTGCAGACCGACTACATCGACCTCTACCAGTGCCACTCCACTGATCCTGACACGCCGTTGGAAGAGACCCTGCGCGCCCTGGACGACCTGGTGCACCAGGGCAAGGTGCGCTATATTGGCGCGTCGAACTTCCCGGCCTGGGAGCTCTGCAAAGGGCTGTGGATAAGCGATAAGCTGAATCTGGCGCGCTTCGACTGCGTCCAGCCGCGCTACAACATCCTCTTCCGCATGATCGAGGACGAATTGCTGCCCCTGTGCCGCGACCAGGGCGTCGGCGTCATCGCCTACAATCCGCTGGCCGGCGGCTTCCTGACCGGCCGCTACCAGACGGGCCAAGCGCCCGAGGCCGGCACGCGCTTCAGCCTGGGCGCGGGCGCGGGAATGCTGTATCAGGCGCGCTACTGGCAGGAGGCCCAGTTCCAGGCGGTGGAAGAGCTGAAAGCTTTCTTCGGCCAGCGTAACCGCTCGCTCACGCATATTGCGGTTGCATGGGTGCTCGCGCAGCCCGGCATTACCTCGGCCATTGTCGGCGCGAGCCGCCCAGAGCAGCTGAGCGACAGCCTCCAGGCCGTCGGGCAAACGCTCGACCAGGAAGAGATGAGCTTCGCCGACTCGATCTGGTATCGCCTGCCGCGCTCAGACAACCCGGCGGTGACCCGAAGGTAGAGAGTGACGAGAGTGACGGGGTGACGATGAGAACGATCGATTGCTTTGCCACCTCAGCCCCCGTGACCCCGTCACTTTCTCTAATGACGTTGACAAGCGCTTCGCGCCGTTCTACAATAGATATGTTGGCTGTCGGCGCATGAAACGGCTGACAGGGCAACCTTGATGGCAACGCAGCGCCGTTGCTCCTGAAATCTGTCCACCTACTATTGCAACCTCCCGCGGAGGTGTTATGGCCGACGCCCCTGAAGTCGTCACCCTCAAGCGTACCCCGCTGTACGACACCCACCGCCGTCTCGGCGGCAAGATGGTCGAGTTCGCCGGCTGGGATATGCCTGTGCAATACCCGACCGGCATTCTGGAGGAGCACCGCGCCGTGCGCCAGGCCGCCGGTCTCTTCGATGTGAGTCACATGGGCGAAATCGAAATCAGCGGCCCCCGCGCGACCGATTTCCTCAAGCACGTCGTCAGCAATGACCCATCGCAGCTCATCGAAGGCGAGTGCCAGTACAACATCATGTGCTACCCCAGTGGGGGCGCGGTGGATGACCTGATCGTGTACCGCCTGGGCGAGAACGACTACCTGGCCGTGGTGAACGCGTCCAACGCCCAGAAGGACTTTGCCTGGATGCAGGCCGAGGCGGCATCGTCGCCGGAGTTTCTACGCGTGGTGACGGTCAAGAACCGCTCCGACGAGTATGGCCTTATCGCCCTCCAGGGGCCGCGCGCCGTTGACATCCTTCAGCCGCTGACGGATGTCAACGTGGCAGCGATGGGCTACTATCACTTCGCCAAGGGCCAGGTGGCGGGTGTAGACGCGCTCGTCTCACGCACGGGCTACACCGGCGAGGACGGCTTCGAGATCATGACTGCCGCCGCCGACACTACGGCGGTGTGGGACGCGCTCATGCAGGCAGGCGAGGGGCAGGGCCTCAAACCGGCTGGCCTCGGCGCGCGGGACACACTGCGCCTGGAAGCGGCGATGCCGCTGTACGGCCACGAGCTAGACATCGATATCGGACCCATCGAGGCGGGCCTCAACCGCTTCGTCAACTTCGACAAGGGCGATTTCGTCGGGCGCGAGCCTCTGGCAGCCGCAAAGGCGAACGGCCCGGCCACGAAGCTCATCGGCTTCGAGATGGTAGGGCGCGGTATCCCGCGCGGCGGCTACGAGGTCGCAAAGGATGGCGAGGTCATCGGCGTCGTCACGAGCGGCACGCAATCGCCGACGCTCGCCAAGGCCATTGGCATGGCCTACGTCAAGCCGGCGTTCGCCACCGTCGGCGCGGATATTGATATCATCATTCGCGGGCAGCCCGTCGCGGCGCGTATCGTCAAGCGCCCGTTCTACCGACGCCCCAAGGGGTAATTGGTGAACCTCTGCAATTCGCTTACAGGTTAACGGCAGTGACTGAACCAGCGTTCGATCCCAATACGGACCCTAATATTCTCCGCGGCGAGCGCGCTACGCTGCGCCCGTACAGCTACCCCTTCACGGAGGACGAGCTTCGTCGTCTGTACAACTGGGGGCGCGATGACGAGGTGCTGCGCTGGAGCGGGGGCATGCCGCTGCACATGACGTTCCAGGAATTCAAGGTCGCATTCCCGCGCGAGCAGCGCCGCCGCGACCAGATGGTCTACGTCATTCTCACCGAGGCGAACGAGCTCATCGGCCGCGTCGCCATCTTCGACATCGACAACCGCGCGAAGGACGCGACGCTCGGGATTGTTCTCGGCGAAAAGAGCTTCTGGAGCCGGGGATACGGTACGGACGCGATTCGCACGCTGCTCAAGCACCTCTTCGACGATGTCGGCTTCAAGTCCATCCATCTCTTTACCTACATTGACAATCACCGCGCCCAGCGTTCCTTCGGCAAGGCCGGCTTCCACCCCGTCGGCCAGCGCCGCCGCTTTCCCTTCGGCCTGCGCTCCCAGGATGAGATGCGCATGGAGGTAACGCGGGAAGATTTCGCGCGCCTGATGAGCGAGCAAGAGAATATTGATCGCGCCCAATAGCGCGTCTGCGCCTGAAGGAGTCCCAATATGAACTTTATCCCCAACACCGATGCCGACCGCCGCGCCATGCTCGACGCGATCGGCGTCGCCTCGATGGATGACCTGTTCGCCGACGTGCCGGCGGACAAGCGCTACCCGGCGCTCAACATTGGCGCGCCACTCTCCGAGCTGGAGCTGCAGCAGCATATGGCTGCCCTGGCGCGCAAAAACGCCGCCGCCGGCGAGTACACGTCCTTCCTTGGCGCGGGCGCTTACAATCACTTTATCCCACCCGTCGTCAACCACATTATCATGCGGAGCGAGTTCTACACCGCCTATACGCCGTATCAGCCCGAGGTGAGCCAGGGAACACTGACCGCCATCTTCGAGTACCAGACAATGGTGTGCCAGCTCACCGGCATGGAGGTCGCCAACGCCTCGATGTACGATGGCTCGACGGCGCTGGCCGAGGCTGCGCTCATGGCCGCTCGCATCACGCGCCGCGACAAGCTCGTCCTCGCCTCCACGGTACATCCGGAGTACCGCGACGTCGTGCGCACGTACACCCAGGGTCTGAACCTGCCCATCGCCATAGTGCCGTATATCACGGACGGCCCGCAGTCCGGCCGGATCGACCTGGACGCGCTACGGCAGGCGGTCGACAAGGAGACGGCCTGCGTCGCCGTTCAGTATCCGAACTTCTTCGGCGTCATCGAAGACCTCGCGCCCATTGTTGAGATCGCCCACAGTGCAGGCGCTCTCGTCGTCGTGAACGCCGATCCCATTGCTCTCGGCCTGCTCAAGCCGCCCGGCGACTTCGACGTAGATATCGTCGTCGCCGAGGGCCAATCCATCTCGCTGCCGCCGTACTTCGGCGGCCCCTACGTCGGCCTCTTCGCCACGCAGATGAAGCACGTGCGCCAGTTGCCCGGCCGCGTCATCGGGCAGACTGTCGACCACGACGGCCGCCGCGCCTTCGTCATGACACTCCAGGCGCGCGAGCAGCACATTCGCCGCGAGAAGGCGACCTCTAACATCTGCACCAACGAGGCCCTCGTCGCCCTGGCCGCGACCGTCTACCTGGCCGCGATGGGCAAATCGGGCCTGCAGCGCGTGGCGGAGATCTCGTACCACCGCGCCCACTACGCCGCGAAGGAGCTTGCTTCACTGCCGGGCTACAGCCTGGCGTTCGAAGCGCCCTTCTTCAAGGAATTTGCGCTCCGCGGCCCACGCCCAGTGGCCGACGACAACACCCGTCTGCTGGCCGACCGCATCATCGGCGGGTACGATCTCGCGCAAGCGTATCCCGAGCTGACCAATACGGCCCTCCTTGCTGTGACGGAGATGGTTTCGCGCAGCGAGATTGACCGCCTGGTGGCGGATCTGCGCCCTGCCTGATGGAGAATAGGGGATAATCATGGAAACCCGTGAGCTAACTGCGGAAAAGATCATCGAGCCACTTCTGTTCGAGATGAGCGAGCCGGGGCGCGAAACCGGACGCCTGCCCGTCGACCTCGACGTGCCTACGGCCGAGTTGCCCTCCGACCTCGTCCGCGACGAACTGCCCTTGCCCGAAGTGAGCGAAATTCAGGTGGTGCGTCACTTCACCCGCCTGTCGCAGCTCAACTTCAGCGTCGACACGAACTTCTATCCCCTGGGGTCGTGCACCATGAAATACAACCCCAAGGTGAACGATTGGGCCGCCGCTTTGCCAGGCTTCACCGGCATCCATCCCTACCAGCCGGCGGAGACGGTGCAGGGCGCGCTGGAGATGATGTACGAGCTGCAGCGCATCCTGGGCGAGGTCGCCGGCCTACCGGCCGTCACGCTCCAGCCATCTGCAGGCGCCCACGGCGAGCTGACCGGCGTCCTTATCATCATGGCCTACCACCGCGCCAACGGGGACACGAAGCGCACGCGCATTCTCGTTCCCGACTCCGCCCACGGGACGAACCCGGCGACAGCGGCCATGGTCGGCTACACCGTGACGCCCCTGCCGACCGATGCGCGCGGCAACATGGACATAGAGAGCCTGCGCAAGGAGATGGATGAAACCGTCGCGGGCCTCATGCTGACGAACCCCAGCACGCTGGGCTTGTTCGAAGACCAGATCCTCGAAGCGACGGCCCTGGTGCACGCGCGCGGTGGCCTCGTCTACTGTGACGGGGCAAACATGAATGCCGTGATCGGCGTGGCTCGCCCCGGCGACCTGGGCTGCGACATCCTGCACTACAACTTGCACAAGACCTTCTCCGTGCCCCACGGCGGCGGCGGTCCCGGCGCCGGCGGCACAGCCGTTACCGAGCGTCTCGCCGCCTTCCTCCCCACGCCCCTCGTCGCGCGTCGCGAAGGCCCGAATGGCCCGGAGTACTACCTGGACTACGACCGCCCCCAGAGCATCGGCCGCGTGCGCGCCTTCTACGGCAACTTCGCCAACGCTGTGCGCGGCTATACCTACATGCGCAGTCTGGGCGCGAGCGGGATGCGCGCCGTTGCCGAGAACGCCGTCCTGAACGCGAACTACATCCGCGTCCACCTGGACGACGCCTACGATCTGCCGTTCGGCCGCATTTGCAAGCACGAGGTCGTGTTCTCGGGCCGCCGTCAAGCCAGGCAAGGCGTGAGGACGCTCGACATTGCCAAGCGCCTCATCGATTTCGGCATCCACCCCCCGACGGTCTACTTCCCGCTCATCGTCGAAGAAGCGTTGATGATTGAGCCCACCGAGACCGAGACCAAGGCGACGCTCGACACCTTCATCGAAGTGATGCGCCGCATCGCTCGCGAGGCCGAAGAGACGCCGGCCCTGGTCAAGGAAGCGCCGCATACGACGCCCATCAGCCGGCCAGACGACGTGGCCGCGGCGCGGAAGCCCGTTGTGCGCTGGGAGTCGTCCGAAAAAGGGACGTAACAAGCGCCGCATCACAGCTAGACGATACAAGATAGGTCGCCGGGGGCCAAGTGCTTCCCCGGCGACCTATTTTTCACAAATGATGTCGCGATGACCATTCTATAAGCGTTTCTGGTAGCGAATCTATAAGCGGCGGAGGCTATACTGAATGATACCTGATTATGTGTCGTGAGTTTGCCAACATGAGAGAGGGGAGAAAGCTGTGTACGACCGCCGCCGCCTCGTACGCTACGTGTGTCTCCTGGCCGGATCACTGTTCTCTATTCTGATCGCGAGTGATATCTCCCACGCTGAGCAACGAACCGAGCAAGCGATTCGCCCGCTCAGCGAGCTACTAAACACCGACGGCACGCTAAACACCAACACAGGCTATAGTGGCAGTCTTGATGCAACGGGCTGGGTGGTCACTACCGGCGCCAGAGGTGCTCCCCGCTTTCTTCGAGCGGAAACCGCTGATGCCCGAGACACATCAGGTGGAGAACTGCAACCGCCGTCCCTAACCAACCCGCAGGCCTACCCCACACCCCCGACAGCGACACCTGACCCCAGCTGGGATAACCGTTTTGGACCGTCCGGCATATACGGAAAGGTGAACACGGTCGCGGTGCGAGGAACTGACGTCTACCTTGGCGGCTCCTTTTCAGGCGCGGACCAGACCCACGCGAGCGACATTGTTCACTGGGACGGACAGCAGTGGCAGGACCTGCAGGGAGGCACAGGGTGCGCCTCCTCCTACTGCGACTCAGAGGTTAACGCGATCCTGGTGGTCGGCTCGGACATTTACGTCGGTGGGCGCTTCAAACAGATGGGTAACCTGCAGGTTCGAAACCTGGCGCGATGGGACGGACAGGGCTGGCACGACGTGGGAGGCGGCGTCGGATGTGACGGCTCGCCCTCCTGCGGCTACTATACCCCGTTCGCGGTCACGGCGCTGGCAACTCAGGCCGGCATGCTGTATGTCGGCGGCCAGTTTGATCAGGCGGGCAACGTTTCAGCGAACAACATCGTCCGATGGGATGGACAGACCTGGACAGCCTTAGGCGCTAGCGGCAACAATGGGGTCAATGGCCGAGTCAACGCCATTGCTGTCGCGGGCAATGACGTGTATGTTGGCGGCCAGTTTACGCGTGCCGACGGACAGAGCGCCAATAATGTCGCCCGATGGGATGGTCAGGCATGGCACGATCTTGGCGGCGGAACGGATCAGCCGGTTGCGGCGCTGACCTTCGGCTATGGCCTGCTCTATGTCGGGCTGAGCCAGACGGGAAGCGCCGGCGGCCTCGAGTATGGCTCGTTGTTTGGCTGGGATGGGCAGCAATGGCTCTACGGCAGCATTGGGCAAGGCGCGGTTCGTTCGATCCTCATTGACGGCCCCCGCTTCTACATCGGTGGCAGCTTCTCCCTGGATGCGAACGGGGGCGCCGGCTCACTCACCCTCGCTCGATGGAGCGGCGGTCCAAGTGGACATTGGGTTCAAGTACCCGACTCCCCCACATCATATTCATATCCTTCGGGTTCCGTGAACGCCCTGGCTAACGTTGGCGAGGTGCTGTACGTGGGCGGTGACATCACCCACATCGGTGTGCGCGAAATACGCGGCATCGCCATGTGGGATGGCGCCAACTGGGGAACACTCTCCGATGGCACAGACAACGGCGTGCATGGTCACGTGTACGCTGTGGCCATTGACGGTTCAGACGTTTATATCGGCGGTCAGTTCAGTCAGGTGGGGCAGACGCTGGCGGAGAATGTCGCGCGCTGGGATGGTCAGCAGTGGCATCCTCTCGGCCCCGGCGTCACGTGTGTGCCACGCTATTTTGACTACTGCTACCAGCCGTCCGTAAGAGCCATCGCGGTTGGGAGCGACCGAGTCTACGTCGGTGGCCGATTCAATCAGGCAGGCGATCGGACGGTTTGGAATGTGGCTGCGTGGGACGGCAGCGCGTGGTCAGACCTGGGGGTGCCGCCTCCAACCTCCTATTCAGACAACACCGCACAGGTAAACGCTCTCGCCCTGAAAGGCAACCTTCTCTACGTAGGCGGTGACTTTAGCGCCAATAGCCCGCTGGGCGCCAAACAGATTGCTGTTTGGAACGGCCAGACGTGGTCCGAGCTAGGTGGCGGCATTAGCCAAACCCAGTCCTACTTCGACCAAGGCGTCCGCGCCATCGCCGTGGTCGGGGCCAAGGTTTACGTCGGCGGGCGCTTCGACCGAGCAGGCAATCTACAGGTCACGAACATCGCCAGGTGGGACGGCCAGGAGTGGTCAGACATGAACGGCGGCCTTGGCTGCTATGGCAGCTCAGGCTGTAGCGGCGGAAGCGACGCGGTCTCGTCGCTCGCAATCATAGGCTCGGATGTCTACGCAAGCGGCACGTTCCAGCATGCCGCTGATAGCTCGGCGCGTTTTCTGGCGCGCTGGGATGGGAGTAGCTGGTCGCCTGTTGGGCACGGAGACATCGGCGGCGGCTATTACTCATCGCCGTCTATCGAGGTGCTATCGTCGGACGGCCACGACCTGTATATAGGTGGCTACTTCGGGAGTGTAGATGGTGTTCCGGCCCACAACATCGCCAAGTGGGACGGCACAAACTGGTTCCCCCAGGGGAGTGATGATCACAATGGCATCGGCAGGCTAGAGTCCTACTCGTCAGCCGACGCCTCAGCGATTGCCGTCGTCGGCCGTGATGTCTACGTCGGCGGTGGGTTCGACACAGCAGGCGGCTGGGCCTCCCAAAACTTCGGCCACTGGCACGACTCTCTACTGCCGCCCCCGACCCCCCTCCCAACTCTGACGCCGACGGCCACATTCCCACCGCCGCCCACACCGACTCAGACCGTCATGCCGCCGAGCAACGACAACTTCGCCAATGCCCAGGTCTTGGCGATACCGTCTCAGGTACAGGGGACAACGGCAGGGGGAACATATGAGATAGGCGAGCCCCCTCCTTCCTGTGGAAGCACAGGCTACTCAGTCTGGTATCGCGTGACGCCGGTAGAAGCAGGCTACCTCTCGGTTTTTGTGACAACCACAACGTACGGTCAAAATGTAGAGATCTTCAGAGGTTCCACACTCGCATCGCTCAGCTCACTCGCATGCGAATACCTGTACTACTACAACCAGGCGCCGCTCGAAGTCCAGGCGGATGCTGGCGTGACCTACTACGTTCGGGTGGCGGCAGGTTCTTATTACAATGCCGGCCCGTTCACGCTGAGTGTTGCGCTCGATACCGTTCCCCACACCCCAACACCCACATCAACGGCGACACCCACGAGCACGCTCACGGCGACGCCCACGCCGACGCGCACGCCGGCTCCGACGTCGACTCCATCAGGCCCGCCGCCCACCAACGACAACTTCGCCGCGGCCCAAAGCCTTAACGTGCCGGGGCAGGTATCCGGAGACACCTACAACGCGGGCAACGAGCCTGGCGAGCCGCAGGCATGCGGCAACATCGGCAAGACGGTGTGGTTCAGCCTGACGCCAACTCAGAACGGTGCGCTCACAGCCTACACGACGGGCAGTTCGTTTGACACTGTTCTTGCAATATATCACGGCGCGTCGCTGGCGAGCCTGATCCCCTTGCAGTGTAATGACGATGAGGGGACAGCGACTACGTCACGCGTCACCGTCGCGGTGTCTGGTGGACAGACATACTATATTCAGGTCGGCGGCTTTAGCGGTGATAGCGGCCCCTTCACACTCCAGGTCACGCTGGACACCAGCACACCCACGCCCACGCTCCCCCCGACGCTAACTCCCATTGCCTCGTATACCCCCACCATGTCGCCAACACCGACGCTAACACTTACGCCGACGCTTACGCCGACAGAAACACCGGCGCTACCACCTGCCAACGACAACTTTGCCGATGCGCAGACAATCAGCGTGCCAGGCACCACGACCGGTGACACGTACGACGCGACGCGTGAGCCAAGCGAGCCAATGCCATGCGCCCCGTTTGGCGCCACAGTTTGGTTTAGGTTCACCGCTCCGGCGACTGGACGGCTGCACGTGTCCACACAGAACAGTGATCTCGACACTGTGATTGCGCTCTACTCGGGGCCTGAACTGAAAGGCCTGGTATTGCAGGCCTGCGACGACGACTCTTACGGCGGCGGCGGCTGGTCGGTCATGGGCGCCGACATCCTTGCCGGTCAAACGTACTACATCCAACTCGGTGGCTATCGCGGGGACACCGGGGAGTGCCAATTGAACCTTGTCCTGGACGTGCCAACCGCAACTCCAACGGTGAGTGCCACGGTAACTCCCACTCCGACACCCACCGACACACCATTGCCGTCGAATACACCAACGATCACACAGACGCCGACGGACACCGTGACGCCGACGATGACCTTGACAAGCACGGTTGGCCCAACGCCGACGGTGACCGCCACGCGCACGGTCCCGCCAAAACGCACCGTATCGTCGACGGCGACAAACACGCCGTCCGTGACGATAACGCCAACCATCACAGCCACACCAACAATCACACCGACCTTCCCGCCTGGAACGCCGCTCGTATACTTGCCGCTACTGCGGCGCTAAGGACGGCGAACCGCCAGTCGAGCCTCGCGTGACGTGCAGGCCGTCGGAGGAGCTGAATTGCTCCTCCGACGGCCTGTTTTCGTGCCGCCTACTTGCTTAAGCGCGTCACTCTGCCGATACTTCCACAATCGCACGATGCGACTCTCATGGGATAGTCCGGGGGGCCGGAGGACGATTGATGAGTGACCGGGCTAAATGGCTCGTCCTTATTGTAGGCATCTCATTCCTGGCGCTAGCCCTTAGCGCGGTTGAGCGGCCGGCCGCAGCCGAGACGGCGGCCATAAGCATCACCCTGACGCCTGTCGCCACTGGCTTCGATCAACCCGTAGACATGGCTGCGCCAAACGATGGCACCGGCCGGCTCTTCATCGTGGAGCAAACGGGCAAGATTCGCGTCTGGAATGGCTCCAGCGTTCTCTCAACCCCGTTCCTCGACGTGCACACCATTATTTCGACGGGCAGCGAGCGCGGCTTGCTCAGCATAGCCCTGCATCCCGGCTTTGCCTCGAACCGCACGTTCTATATCTACTACACCGACACAAGTGGCAATCTCGCCCTGGCCCGCTACCAGGTCTCGGCATCCGACCCCAACGTAGCCGATCCGGCCACGGGCACGGTCCTGCTAACCATTCCGCATCCTGGGCAGAGCAACCACAACGGCGCCAAGCTGGCCTTCGGCCCCGATGGCTACCTCTACTTTGGGACGGGCGACGGCGGTGGTGGCGGCGACCCGAACGGCAACGCCCAGAACCTCAACGTGCTTCTGGGCAAGATGCTCCGCATCGACGTCGACCATGGCTCGCCCTACGCCATCCCGCCGACCAACCCCTTCGCCGGTCAGAGCGGCAAGCGTGGCGAGATCTGGGCTTACGGCGTGCGCAACCCCTGGCGCTATAGCTTCGACAGGCTGACGGGCGAGATGTGGATTGGCGATGTCGGGCAGGGCGCGTGGGAGGAAGTCGACTTGCAGCCAGCGGGAGTCGGCGGCCAGAACTACGGCTGGAACATCATGGAGGGGAACGCCTGCTACAACGCATCGTCGTGCAACCAGGCGGGTCTGACCCTGCCGGTCGTCGTATACGGCCACGGGGCTGGCGACTGCGCCATCGTCGGCGGCTACCGCTATCGCGGCGCGGCCTATCCCGGGCTGGCCGGAGTCTACTTCTACGGTGACTATTGCAGCGGGCGCATCTGGGCCCTGACACAGAATGGCTCAACCTGGACGCCGAGCGCCCCGTTTTCGAGTGGCCTGTCTCTCCGGTCGTTTGGAGAGGATCCGTCGGGTGAGCTTTACGCCCTGGGCAGCAGCGGCGTGTACCGCCTGGCCGATGCCAACCAGCCTGCGCCCACGGCCACCATGACGGCCACGGCGACGACTCAGCCGACTCGAACCCCTACCGCCACAGCGACACTGCAGCCCACCCGGACCCCGACGGCGACACCAACACCGACCGCGACGCCGTCATGCATCATCCCCGGTGACTTTGACGCCAACGGCCGCATCGATGCAGCCGACATGAATCTCCTGGCCGCCCACTGGCCGGAGCGGCCGGTCAGGGCCGAAGACGCCCGCTACGACCTTAACCACGACGGTGTCATCGATGTGACCGACATCATGCTCGTCTCGGCGCGCTTTGGGCAAGCCTGCCCTCGGTAAATCGAGGCCGCGACAGAGTGACGCGACGTGACGCGGTGCGTATTAGAGTTTAGTTAGGAATCGACTGACAGGGCTCCGGAGGCCGTTTCTGGGCGTTCGGGGCTTTGACTAATGCCCGTGTTGACGATAAAATGATAGATTAGGTAAGCGCAGTAGTCACCATGTATGCCTAGTTGGAGGATGGTATGAGCCAAAGCTTTCCACCGGCGGGTGAGCCCACCCCGTCGGCGCCCCCGAAACGAAATACTACTCTCATCGTCATTGGTATCATCGTCGCCGTCTGTCTTCTGCTGACCCTTTGCACGTCGGTCTTGGGCATCGGCGGCGTGCTGCTCACTCAGCAAGGCGCGCTAAGCAACCTTCTGAATCCCGGCAGCGACAACGGCTCCAGCCAGCCGGCGAGCCCCGCGGCGCAGGCCACGCGCCCGGCCACGCAGCCGGGTAACCAGGCTCGCCCCGGCCAGGGGCAGAACCCGCCGGCCCAGGGCCAGCAGCAGCCACCGGCGCAAGGCAATGCCGTTCCGGCGTCGCCGGACACTCTGCGCCTGCCCGGCGGCGACCCGCCGACGCTCGATCCGGCGCTCACCCAGGACTCGACCTCGGCAAACTACATTGTCGAGATCTTCAGTGGCCTGGTCACGCTCGACCGCCAGGGCAACATCCAGCCCGACATCGCCAAGGATTGGACCGTTTCCCAGGACGGCAAGACCTACTCGTTCAACCTGCGCGACGACGTGAAGTTCCACGACGGCAAGCCCGTCACCGCGAAGGACTTCAAGTACAGCATCGAGCGCGCGTGCGACCCCAAGACCGGCTCGGTCGTGGCTGACACCTACCTTGGCGACATCGTCGGCTGCCGCGAGAAGCTGACCGGCAAGGCCCAGGAAGTTTCCGGCGTCAAGGTCAACGGCGATCATGCCCTGCAGATCACCATCGACTCCCCGAAGCAGTACTTCCTTGCCAAGCTCACCTACCCGACCGCCTTCGTCGTCGACCAGAAAAACGTCGAGAGTGGCGGCAAGAACTGGTTCATGAAGCCCAACGGCACCGGCCCGTTCAAGCTCTCGCAGTACGACATCGGCCAGCAGCTTGTTCTGTCGGCCAGTGACAACTACTATGGCAACCCCAAGCCGCAGATCAAGAACATCAACTTCATGCTCTCGGGCGGCTCTGGTCTGGTGATGTACGAGAACGGTGAGCTGGATATTGTCGGCGTCGGCGCCAACGACATTGAGCGCGTGACCGACAAGAACGATCCGCTCAACGCGGAGCTCAAGCAAGGCGAGGACCTCAGCACATCCTACGTCGCCTTCAACGTTGCCAAGCCGCCGTTCGACGATCCGAAGGTGCGCCAGGCGTTCGCGCTGGCCCTCGACAAGCAAAAGCTTGTGGATGTCGTTCTGAAGAACACGGGCAAGAATGCCGTCGGCATCGTGCCGCCGACCATGCCTGGCTACCAGAACCCGAACCTTAAGGTTCCCGGGTTCGACCCTGATCAGGCCAAGAAGCTCCTCCAGGAGTCGAAGTACGCCGGCAACCTGCCCGACATCACGCTGAACATCAGCTCCGCCGGTGGCGGCGCGCCCTCCGACTTCGTCCAGGCCATGGTTCAGATGTGGAAGGACAACCTGGGCGTCGACGTCAAGATCGAGCAGACTGAGTTCGCGACCTTCCTGCAGGACGTGAGCCGCAAGCCCAACCCGTACCAGATGTACTCCCTGGCGTGGATCGCGGACTACCCGGACCCGCAGAACTTCCTGGACATCCTGTTCAACAGCAAGAGCCAGGATAACCATATGAGCTACGGCAACCCCGACGTCGACAAGCTGCTGGCGCAGGCCGCGATCGAGCCTGACAAGGCCAAGCGATTGTCGGAGTATCAACAGGCCGAACAGAAGATCATGAACGACCTGCCCTGGATCCCTCTCCTGCACGGCATGAGCCAGGTTCTCGTCAAGCCCTACGTCAAGGGTTACGAGTTGTCGCCGCTCATCGTTCCCATCTACAAGTACGTGTCTATCCAGAAGTAGAGAGCGAAACGGCAGGTAGCAGACAGCCCAAAGCTATCGGCTACCTGCCGCGCACCCTCTACCATCTACCTATCGCCACTTGCAGTAATCCAATGGCCACACAGATTATTCGACGGTTGCTCTGGCTACCGATATTGCTCATCTCAGTCACGATCATCACATTGGGCCTCGCCCGGTATGGTCCTGGCGATCCCGTGCAGGTGATGCTCGGCCCGCGCGCGCAGCAAGAAGCCGCGCAGGCGTTGCGCGAGCAGCTCGGCCTGGACGACCCGTTCCCGGTCTATGTCGCCAAATACCTTGCGAATGCCGTGCGCGGCGATTTCGGTGAGTCTTACCGCTATCGCGGCCAGCCCGTCGGCCCGCTCATCTGGGAGCGGATCAAGGTCTCGGCGCAGATCGGCCTCACAGCCCTGTTCATCGGCACATTTCTGGGCGTGTCCCTCGGCATCTTCGCCGCCCTGGCGCGCAACACCTGGCTGGACCATAGCATCATCGGCGGGGTCGTGCTGATCGACTCTATCCCGGTCATCGCCCTCGCCCTACCGCTGCTGTACCTGATGGCGGTGCGCTGGCGTGTAGTACCAGCCGGTGGATGGAACGGGCTGCTGAGTACGTCGGCCATCTTGCCCATCTTGTTGCTGGCTATCGGGCCGCTGGCGGTCTTTGCCCGCCAGACGCGCGCGAACCTGCTGGAAGTCATCAACCAGGACTACATCCGCACCGCGCGCGCCAAGGGCCTTGGCCCGACCCGCGTCGTCACAGGCCACGCCCTCCGGAGCGCTCTCATCCCCCTGGCGACGCTATTCGGCCTCGCCCTGGCCGGCACGCTTGTGGGTGGCGCGTTCTTCGTGGAGACTATCCTGGGCATTCCGGGTGTGGGCCAGCTAGGCTACGAGACGCTGCGTTCGCGGGACTATCCAGTCATTACAGCGTTGGTGATCCTGACCGCAGTGGTCATCGCGATCGCCAACCTGGCGGTTGACATCGCCTACACGTACCTGGATCCGCGTACGCGCGGCACGTAGCAGGTAGCGTAGCGTCATTGCGAGAAGGGCGATAGCCCGACGAAGCAATCTCACGATGTGTAAGGCGACGCGTTTCGCGACTAGACAGCGTAATGCAAGGGCGAGAGATTGCTTCGCTCCGCCTGCAATGACCGAGGAGTTAGTAAATGGCGATCGCCGAGGGTCTTGGTAAGGTCGAGGTAAAACAGCAGGAGCAGACGCTCGTTCCCCCGCGGCGCGGGCGCTACAAGGACTTCTGGCGTCGGTTCAGCCGCAACCGGCTCGCCGTCGTTGGGTTGGTCATCGTCGCCATCTGGGTCTTCATTGGGGTAACGGCGCCGTGGATCGCGCCCTACTCCTACAGCCAGAACGACCTGTCCGCGTCGCAGCAGATGCCAAGCCTTCAGCATTGGCTCGGCACCGACAAGCTAGGCCGCGATCAGTTTAGCCGTATCCTTTGGGGCGCGCGTACAGCTCTGATCATCGCCCCGCTCACGGTGCTTTTCTCCTTCTCCCTGGGCATCATCTTCGGCCTCATCGCGGGGTATATGGGCGGGCCGATCGAGACGTTTCTGATGCGACTGGCCGATGTGTTACTAGCCCTGCCGACCTTCCTGTTCGCGCTGCTTCTTGCGGTCACGGTCAAGCCCGGCCTTACCTCCGCGATGGAAGCGGCCCCAGCCCTTAAGGACCTGGTGCGCTCCGGGTATGCCGAGTACATGATCGTCATCCTGGCCCTCAGCCTCGTCGGCTGGGCGGGCCTGTCGCGCCTCGTGCGCGCCCAGGTCCTGACCGCCAAGAACTCACAGTTCGTGGAGGCCGCACGCGCGGCCGGCGCCGGCACGACCCGTATTCTCACGCGGCATGTACTGCCGAACATCTCGGCGCCCATCATCGTCCTCATGTCGATGGCGATGGGCGGCGCGATCGTCGCCGAGGTTGGTCTGAGCTTCCTCGGCGTGGGCGTCCAGCCGCCCATCCCGAGCTGGGGCATCATGCTCAATGAGGGTTGGCAGAATGGCCTCTGGCGAACGTCGATCGCCCCGTTTGTGGTGTGGGCGCCCGGCCTTATCGTAAGTTTGCTCGTTTTCGCCTTTGCCTTCATCGGCGACGGGCTCAATGACGCTCTGAATCCCCATCTAGACCGAGGTTCGCAGTAGACAGAATTTCGATATCTTGTATAATTCAAAAACGCTTGCGGCTGATTGAGGTCGGGTACCGGCTTCGTTAGGTGTTTTTTCTGTTATGGGTTATTCGAGCCGGTCTCGGTAGCGCAACGTGTCCTGTTATCCACCGGAGGACTCATGGGGACTCTTCTCGAGGTCAAAAACCTGAATACGAAGTTCTACACCCAAGATGGTGTAGTCAACGCCGTCAACGACGTCTCGTTCACGCTGGATGAAGGCGAGACGCTGGCGGTTGTGGGCGAGAGTGGCTCCGGCAAGAGCGTCACCATGCTATCCGTGATGCGCCTGATTGCCTCGCCACCGGGCCGCATCACCGCGGGCGAAGTGGTGTTCGACGGCCGCGACCTGCTCAAGATCGATGATGACGAGATGCGTCAGGTCCGCGGGAACCGCATCGCGATGATCTTCCAGGATCCGATGACCTCGCTCAACCCCGTCTTGACCATCAACCAGCAGATCAGCGAAGTGCTACAGCTTCACTTGGGAATGAACAAGTCCGAGGCCCGGCAGCGCGCCATCGAGCTCCTGGAGCGCGTCAACATCCCCGAGGCTGCCAACCGCGTTGACGATTACCCGCACCAGTTCTCGGGCGGCATGCGCCAGCGCGTGATGATTGCCATGATGCTCGCGGCCAACCCGCAGCTTCTCATTGCCGACGAGCCGACGACCGCTCTCGACGTGACGATCTCCGCGCAGATCCTCGACCTCGTCAAGCGCCTCAAGAAGGACGCCGGCATGGCGGTCATCTGGATCACCCACGACCTCGGCGTCGTCGCAGGCATGGCCGACCGCGTCATCGTGATGTACGCGGGCCGCATCGTGGAAGAGGCGGCGGTCGGCGACCTGTACGGCCACCCACTCCACCCCTACACCCTCGGTCTGCTCAAGTCCATTCCGCGCCTCGATGAAGCGCGCAAGGAAAAGCTGGAGCCTATCGAAGGTACACCGCCCGACCTCGTGAACTATCCGGTGGGCTGCCCCTTCGCCCCCCGCTGCAAATATGTTGTTGACAAGTGCGTGGCCGAGCGGCCGCCGCTGATGCCGACGATTAGCACGAAGCATTCGTCCGCGTGCTGGCGCTGGCAAGACCTGTTGGCTATGGAAGATAAGGGGGAGATTACCCTCTAGAGTAGGGCATCGCTATGCGTGCCCCTGAGGAGAGAAACGTCTATGGCTAACCAGGTATCATCGTCAAGCAGCCAGACCACAGAGCCGATGCCTAGCGCAGCGAACGGCAAGGAGCAGAAGGTCCTGCTCAGCGTTCATGACCTCAAGAAGTACTTCCCCATCAACAAAGGTGTCATCTTCCAGAGCCACGTCGGGGACATCAAAGCCGTCGACGGCCTCAATTTCGATATCTACAAGGGCGAAACCCTTGGCATGGTGGGAGAGTCGGGCTGCGGCAAGTCGACCACCGGCCGCGCCATCCTCCAGCTCCAGAAGCCGACAGGTGGCGAGGTCATCTTCGACGGCGTAGACCTCGTGAAGCTCAAGAGCGAGGACATGCGCAAGATGCGCCGCCGCGTTCAGATGATCTTCCAGGACCCCTACGCCTCGCTCAACCCGCGCATGACCGTCGGCAGCATCATCGCCGAGCCGCTGGAAGTACACGGCATCGCCAAGGGCAAAGCGGCGCAAGAGCGCGTGCAGGAGCTGCTCCAGGTCGTCGGCCTCAACCCCTACTTCGTCAACCGTTACCCTCACGAGTTCTCCGGCGGGCAGCGCCAGCGCATCGGCGTCGCCCGCGCCCTGGCCGTCAACCCCGACTTCATCGTGGCCGATGAGCCGATCTCGGCCCTCGACGTGTCCATTCAGGCGCAGGTCATCAACCTGCTGGAGGACCTGCAAGAGAGGTTCGACCTCACCTATCTGTTCATCTCCCACGACCTGTCGGCGGTGCGCCACATCTCCGACCGCATCGCGGTGATGTACCTGGGCTGGATCGTCGAGATGGCCGGCCGCAACGCCCTCTACGAGAACCCACTCCACCCCTACACCAAGGCCCTCCTATCGGCCGTCCCCATCCCAGACCCGGTCATCGAGGCCAAGCGCGAGCGCATCATCCTGACAGGTGACGTGCCAAGCCCAGCTCGCCCCCCGTCGGGATGTCGTTTCCATACACGCTGCCCCATTGCCCAGAAGGGGCTATGCGACGTCGAAGTGCCCAAGTTCCGCGACGTCGGACACAATCATTGGGTGGCTTGTCACCTCGTCCCGGATGGCGCGGGGTGATGATGGGCAAGGATTTGACCCTGTCGGGTCAGGTCCTATAATCTTAGGCCATCCTTTGGTACCGATCTGGCACGTTGGTGTGACCAGACAATTTCCAGAGAGGAGAAATTCCAGAGATGAAAAAGGTCTTTCTTTTTGCGACACTGGCGCTGATCGTCGTCCTCGCGGCGGCGTGCGCCGGTGGAGCCACCACACCGCCGGCGCAGGCGCCGGCCCAGGCAGCGGCCACAAGCGCGCCCGCCGCCGCCGCTCCGACTACCGCTCCGGCCGCGGCACAGCCTACCGCGGCTGCGGCTGCTAAGCCTGCCGCGACCACCGCGCCCGCCGCCGCCGCGCCAACCGCCGCGGCCGCCGGCGCCGCTTCGGCCGCTCCGAAGGTGCCGGACAAGAACGTCGTCCGCATCAACCTGGCGACGTACCCGGACAACCTCGACCCGCAGGCGGCTTCGTTCGTCAACGAAATCGCGAATATCCAGATGATCTATCAGCCGTTGGTCACAGTCGGCCCGGACCTCAAGCCCGCTCCTGGCGCGGCCGAGAGCTGGACTGTCTCCGACGACGGCCTGACCTATACCTTCAAGCTGCGCGACGCGAAATACAGCGACGGCAAGCCTGTGACGGCTAAGGACTTCGAGTACGCGTGGAAGCGCGCCGCCGACCCCAACGTGGGTGGTGAGTACGCGGCTCAGACCTACCTGATCAAGGGCGCCGAGGAGTACAACAGCGCCGACGTCAAGACAACCAGCGCCGCCGACCTCCAGAAGCTGCGCGATGCCATGGCCGTCAAGGCGATTGACGACAAGACCCTGCAGTTCACGCTGACCAAGCCGGCCGCCTACTTCCCGTACACAGCCTCGCTGTGGATCGGCTACCCGGTGCGCCAGGACCTCATCGAAAAGTGCGGCGAGAACTGGTGGACGAAGCCCGAGTGCCAGATTGGCAACGGCCCGTACAAGATGACCGATCTCCAGGAAAAGCAGCTCACTCGTTTCGCCCCCAATCCCAACTGGACCGGCCCCAAGGTCGCGAACGACGGCGTCGAGTACCGCTACATCAACGACTCGAAGGTCGCCTACGAGGCCTACAAGAACGGCGAGCTGGACATCATCCCGCTGGCCGCCGAGGACCTGGCCGCGACAAAGGCCGACGCGGTGCTGAGCAAGGAAATCAAGCAGTACCCTGGCAACTGCACCTTCGCCCTCCAGTTCAACCAGACCAAGGACCCGTTCAAGACGCCTGATGCCCGCACTGCCGCCGGCCAGGCGTTCGACCGCGATACCTACGTCAAGCAGATCCTTCAGGGCATCGGCCAGCCGACCACTTCGTGGCTGTCGCCTGACACCCCGGGCTACCAGGCGAGCGCGGGCGCGAATCTCAAGTTCGACGCCGCCCAGGCCAAGGCCAACTGGCAGAAGGCCGGCAGCCCGCCTGAGATGAAGCTGACGTACTCGTCCTCGCCGCGTAACAAGACGCGCTTCGAGTTCATCGCCGACCAGTTCCAGAAGAACCTCGGCACCAAGGTCACCCTCGACCCGGTCGAGGCGACGACCTACACGGCGCTGACCAAGGACGTCTCGACCTCGCCGCCGATCTTCGTCCTCGGCTGGTGCTTCGACTACCCCGACCCGCAGAACTGGCTGAGCGTCGTGTTCCGCTCGGACACCGGCTTTGCCAAGCGCGTGGGCTGGAACAACGCCGACTTCGACAAGCTCGTCGACCAGGCCGACGCCGAGAAGGACCCGGCCAAGCGCACGCAGCTCTACAACCAGGCCGAAAACCTGCTGCTGAGCCAGGCCGCTATCGCGCCGCTGTGGTCGAGCCAGAACTCGTACCTGGTTCGCCCGTACGTCCAGACCGGCAAGTTGACGTCCATGGACGCCGACTTCCCCGGCCACGTCGAGCCCTGGAAGCTCGCTATCGCGAAGCAATAGTAGCTTCTTGACGGCACGTATCTTGTGATGTTGTCGTAGGGGCGCATGCCGTGCACGGCGCACGCCATGCGCCCCTACCCGCCTTTCTAAGGACCTCGTGTCCCCGGCGCTCCAGCGCCCCGCTCGCAAGCTAACCGTCATTGCGAGGAGGACGGTAGGACGACGAAGCAATCTCACGGTAGTGGACGACACGGCCAGTCTACGAGTGAGCAGCCCTCGCAAGGGCGCGAGATTGCTTCGCTTCGCTCGCAATGACACGCACAGCGTTAGTGTTTGAGCGAGGCGGCAGAGCGCCGTCAGGAGGAGAAGTATGATATCGTTCATTATCCGGCGATTGTTGTGGATGATCCCGGTTCTCCTTTTCATCACCTTCATCACCTTCGCCCTCATGCACATGGCGCCCGGTGGCCCATGGGACACGGATCCCTCGCGCCGCCAGCTGAGCGCCGCCCAGGTCAAAGCGATGAACGCGCGCTTTGGGCTGGACAAGCCGGTGTTCTTCAACACCGAAGGCACGCCATCCAAGCCCTGGACGTACCTGGATAGCCAGTTCTTCAACTACATCTGGAACGTCGTCACCAAGTTCGACTTCGGTCCATCTTATCGCCAGCGCGGACGTGACGTCAGTGACATCATCCTGGCAGGCCTGCCGACGTCAATAAAGTTAGGCCTGATCGCGTTCGTCTGGTCAACTATCGTCGGTATTAGCCTTGGGCTGTGGGCCGCGTTACGGCAGAACACCGCAGGCGACTACACGGCCCTCTTTTTAGCGACGGTATTGCGTTCAATACCAAGCTTCGTTCTAGGTATATTTCTCATCGTCATCTTCGTCGGCTGGCTGCACTGGATGAACATCATCCAGGATGACTGGAGCGGGCTTCAGCCATTCATTCTGCCGGCCATCGTCCTGGGAGCGCCGGTCATGGCGTTCATTGCGCGCCTGACGCGCTCGTCCATGCTGGACGTGACGCGGCAGGACTACATCCGCACTGCCCGCGCCAAGGGCTTGAGCGAGCGCAGCGTCGTCCTGGGACACATGCTGAAGAACGCGATGATTCCTGTCGTGACGATCCTCGGCCCGTCCTTTGTCCTCCTCGTCACCGGCTCGTTCATTATCGAGACGCTGTTCGGCATGCCAGGCATCGGGCAGCTCTTCGTCACGTCCATCAACTCGCGCGACTACTCGCTCATCATGGCGACGACCCTGTTCTACGCTTTCCTGGTCGCCATCGCCAACATGCTGGTCGACATCACCTACGCGTTTATCGACCCGCGCATCCGGCTCAGCTAGGGGAGGGTTCATGGCAACCACGGCGCCCACACAAACCGCAAGTGGAAAGCACGGCCTGGCCGCGTTAACGTTGGAGGCCGAGGCTATTCTGAAAAAGCCGCCGCGCAGTCTGTGGCACGACGCCTGGCTGCGTCTACAGCGCAACAAAGCCGCGATGATCTCCATCGGGATCATCATTCTTCTCGCGGTAATGGCCATCCTGGCCCCGGTCATCGCCCCGCACCCGCCCCTGGAGCAAAACCCGAACAACTCCTATCGCCAGGCCGCCTGGGTCAACACCGGCGACCCGAGGACGACCGGCGACTGGCAGTGGCCGCTCGGTACGGACAGTCTCGGCCGCGATGTTCTCAGCCGCCTCATGTGGGGCGCGCGGGTGTCGCTGGCCGTCGGCTTGGTGCCGATGGCGATCGAGGTCATCGTCGGCCTGACCGTCGGTCTCATCGCAGGCTTTGGAAGTGCGCGCGTCGACAACTGGATCATGCGCGGCATTGACATTCTGCTCGCCTTCCCCGACCTGCTGCTGTTCATCATCATGACGGCGGCGCTGCGCGAGACGGCGTTCGGCCAGCTGTTCGGCGGCCTGGTGCTCCTCTTCGTGGTCTTATCTATCCTGGGCTGGGGCGCTCTGGCGCGCCTCGTGCGCGGCCAGTCGCTCAGCCTCAAGGAAAAAGAGTTCATCGAGGCGTCGTACGCCGTGGGCTCGCCGCGGTCCCGCATCATGTTCCGCCACCTGATGCCCAACACGCTCTCGCCGGTCATCGTGTTCGCGGCCTTCGCCGTCCCCGCGGCCATCATCGCCGAGGCGACGCTGGGCTACCTGGGCCTGGGCGTCCGTCCCGCCACCGACCCCACCTCGCCGTTCCCGACGAGCTGGGGAACAATGCTCCTCGACGGCCAGGTCTCGCTCAGCAGCCAACCGTACATGCTGCTCGGGGCTGCCATCTTCGTGTCCATCACCCTCCTGGCTTTCTCCTTCCTGGGTGACGGTCTGCGTGACGCCCTCGACCCGCGCATGAAGCAGTAGCAACGCAACATCAGTAGAGACGCGCCATGGCGCGTCTCCACCAGCATGAGAAGTCTAGATTTCAGGTAACACGCGTAGATGACGTAAGCTTTCAGACAGGGATGTGCGCCGCGCAACAGCCGCCGTCCCTGTCTCGTTGTTTGTGTAAGCACTGGTACGCATAGAATAACGGATAAGCGAATGTGGAAGCTTGAGCCAAGGATTCACGCCCTCTCCCCGCGGGAGAGGGTCGGGGCGAGGGTCTTCATCCCTATACAGGTTTTCAGAACCCTCACCCAGCTAGCGCTATTCTTTCTTCTCGCGATCGCCCTCTCGTCATGTCGGGCGGCAGGGCAGACTCAGCCGGCGCCGCCGTCGGCGACTGGTTCGAGCGGCGCCACGACGACCGGCGGGGGACGCCCAACGGCGATAGCGACCGAGGCGGCTCCTGTGGCATCACCAACCGCCGTGCGGCCGACGACCCCAACGCCCGATCCAACGCAGGAAGCCGAGAACCGCATCAACACCCTGGATTACCCCATGTCGGCCGACCCTGGAACCCTCGACCCGGCGGTCGCCCTGTCGGGGGACATTCCGGCCCAGGACGCGGCGGGCATGCTCTTCGCGCGCCTGACGCGCATCGATCCCGCGACCGGCGAAGTCAAGCCGTGGCTCGCGAAGTCGTGGACCATCGACGGGCAGACGGTGCGGTTCACGCTACGTGACGATATTCCGTGGGTGCGCTACAACCCGAGCACGCGGCAAGTGGAACCGGTCAAGGATGCCGACGGCAAGCCGCGCAAGGTGCAGGCGTCCGATGTCGTCTTTGCCGTTCGGCGCGCCCTGAATCCGTTGACGACCGTGGACAACGCTTCGCTCTTGTATGTCATCGACGGCGGACGAGAATACAACACGCAGCCCGGCGCGGATGCGCAGAAACTGGGCGTCCGCGCTGTCGACGCCACGACGGTGGAGTTCAAGACCACCGCGCCCGCGGCATACCTGCCTGCCCTGGCATCCCTCTCGCTGATGGCGCCGGTTCCCCAATTCGCCGTGGAGCCGTCGCCGGACAAGTGGACGGATCCGGCTAACATCGTCACCAGCGGCCCATATGCTCTCGCGGATTGGACCCGCGGCCGCAGCGTGACCCTCGTGCGCAATAGCGCGTACCCTGACAGGGACAAGGTCAACATCGAGCGCTTGCGCTTTCCTATCGTGAGCAACGGCGTCCAGGCATACACCCTGTTCACCAACAACAACCTTGACAGCGTGCCGGTGCCAGAGGGCGAAAAGAAGAACGCGCAAGCGGACACAAGCGGAGGCCGCAAGATCGGCGCTGTGCCCGAGGCTTGCACAACGATGGTCGGCTTCACCACCGACAAGCTGCCCATGGATAAGCCCGAGGTGCGCAAGGCGCTCGCCGCTGCCACGGACCGCCAGGCTTTGGCGGCGAAAGCGGGCAATTCCGAGATCGCGACAGGGCGCCTGATTCCCGCAGGTGTCCTGGGCGCATCGGCCGCAGATACCCAGGGCATTCCCTACGACCCCGCGGCGGCAAAGCGTTACCTCGCCGACGCCGGCTATCCCGACGGCAAAGGCTTCCCTACCCTGACGTACGCCTACAACACCTGTGAAGCGTGTCAGAGCAACAAAGCCATCGCCGAGGCGCTCCGCGACATGTGGCAGTCGACGCTCGGCATCCAGGTCAAGCTAGAGAGCCTGGAGTGGTCGGATTATCTCAAGCGCATCAACCCGCGGACGCCAGTCGATCAGATGCCTCACGCGTGGCGGCTCGCCTGGTGCCAGGACTACCCCGATGCGGCCAACTGGCTATATGATCCTTTCTATGTCAACTCGCCGAGCAGCTACAGCCGGTCGCTGCCGGGGCGCTTCGACGACCTGGTGACACAGGCGGCGGGCACGGCGGATCGCACTCAGCGCGCCGATCTGTACCGACAGGCGGAGGCGATGCTCCTCGCCGACGAGGCGCGGATTGTGCCTCTATACAGTAGCGCCGTGCCGTGGGCGACTCAGCCCTGGCTGAAGCGCACCTTCGCGCCGACTGGTGGGCAGTATTTCGACGAATGGCAACTTGACTGGGCCGCCAAACGTAAAGCTTTGGGACGGTAAACACTCTGGACAACAACAACGATGGGAGAGCACGACCGTGCGCGATAGTGTAAGAGCGATTTTAGGGGGTGTAGGCGCTGTATTGCTGATGGCGAGCGCGATGTTTGGCCTGCTTTGGCTCATCTCGCCACTCTTCGTCCGCGAACCGGGGGTCATGATACCCACGTTGTTGGCGTCATTTGCGGCACTGGGCTTGATCTATGGATTGATTTTAGCGGTGACCGTGTTCGTGCGGCGCGAAACTTGGGACGTGTGGCCCTCGCCAATCGTCGTCCTCGTTGTCTGGCTGGCGGCGCTCGCCCTCGGCACACTTATCCTGCTCGCGCCGAGTGTGCTGGCCGACTGGATATTCCCGCCAATGTATGTTCTGGGCGTTGCCCTGCCGGTCGTTGCCATTCTCTCCTTCGCCGTCCGGCGCACGAGTGTCACAGGCTTTCGGACGACGCTCCAGGTGGTCTACGGCGGGGTGGTCGCGACCCTCCTCGCGTTCGTCATTGAGCTGATGCTCGTCGTCGTCGTCATTATCGTTGGCTTTCTCATCGCTTCCGTATCGCCGAACTGGCTGGGGCTGGATTCGCTGGCCCCCGCGCTACAGTCCAACGATCCAGGTGTCCTTTCCGGCATCCTGCGCAATCCCATCATCCTGGCTCTCGCGTTCCTGGGTCTCGGCGTGGCCGGGCCAATCATCGAGGAGGCCGCGAAGGCCGGTAGCATGATCTTCTGGAGTCACTGGGAACCGACGCGCAATCGCGCCCTCGTCTGGGGGCTCGCGTCCGGTCTCGGTTTTGCCCTGACCGAAGGGATGCTCAACTCTATTCTCTCGGTCGGCCTGGACGCGACAGGCGTTGTGCTCTTCGTGCGCGCGGGCGCATCTCTGATGCACGGTATGACCACCGCCATCGTCGGCCTGGGCTGGTGGCGCACCTACACCACGCGGCGCCCATGGCCGATCATCGGCGCATTCATCCTGGCCGTCGCCATCCACGGCTTCTGGAACATCGCCGTGCTCGGGCGTGTCGCCCTCGGCCCCGCCCCGGCCGTTGCTTCACCGGAGAGCGGCCCTGCCCTGGCGGTTATCACGTCTGATCTGCTCGCGGCCGCTTCGGTTGCGCTCGTGGGCGCGATGGCGTTCATTCTGGCGCACCTCACCCGCCGCCCCCAGTGGGCAACGTCGGGCAGCGGCAGCGCCGCCGACATGGGCTAGACCGTGCCCAGCGTAGGATTGCAGCATCTCGCCCAACGGCGCCACCGACTTGAGTCGGTGGCTGATACAACAAAGCCTGCTGAAGACGGCTCCGCAGCCCACTTCAGTGGGCTTGCGTGTCTCAGCCTGGCACTTGAGTGCCAGGCGTCGCGAGGCGGCACGGTCGCCATCAACGTATGCTCTTCATCGTAGCTGGCGCGCTTCTCCTGGCGATCATGGCGTTGGCGCTGCTTGTGTGGTACGGCGTGGACCAGGTCACCCGCCGCCCACCCCCAGACCCGCCCGCGACTCCCGCCGACTTCAGCCTCCCTTTCGAGGACGCGACCTTCACGAGCCGGGATCGCACGACCCTACGCGGATACTGGATCCCACCGAAAGACTCGGCCTGTAAGGCCGCTGTCGTCATCTGCCCCGGCCGCGAGGGCAGTCTCGACTCGGACTTGAGCTACACCGTCCCGCTGTGGACCGCGGGCTATGGCGTCCTGATCTTCGACTGGCGAGCCCACGGACGAAGCGAGGGACGGGCCATCACCCTCGGCTATAGAGAGCGCGACGACCTGCGCGCCGCGCTCGATTGGCTGTCGACGCGTGGGGTCGAACGCGTTGGCCTGCTCGGGCTGAGCATGGGCGGGGCGACGGCCATTGGCGTGGCGGCCGACGACGCACGCGTGGCGGCCGTCGTCGCCGATAGCACCTTTGCCGAGGTAAAGACGGTCATCCTCGGCGGGCTGCGCGAGCGCTACGTTCGCAATCGCTTCGCCTACCCTCTGGCGTCGCTCGTTATCTTCGGCATTAGCTGGCAGGCCGGCGGCTCTGTTTCCAGCGCGGACCCGCTGCATGTCGTGAGCCGAGTAGCGCCTCGGGCGCTGCTGCTCATTCATGGCGCTCAGGATCCTTACGTCCCCATGGACAGCATCTTCCGCCTCTATCGAACTGCCCGCTCGCCGAAAGAGCTGTGGGTTGTGCCGGAAGCCAGCCACCGCGAGTCCGCGGCCATGCGCCCTCGGGAGTACTGGGCGCGCATCATGACTTTCTTCACCGAGTGGCTGCCCCTCGAAAGTGAGATTGCGCCGCAGGAGAGCGTCTGAGACGTGGAGGATGATGTTGTGATCGATCGCGACTCATTTGTACTCGATGGTGGCCCGGCGGGCGTGTTGCTCATTCATGGCTTCACAGGTGACCCGTCGGAGGTGCGGGGATTGGGCGACGCTCTCCATGCCCGCGGCTACACGGTGTACGCCCCGCTGCTGCCGGGACACGGCGCTCTGCCCGAAGCGCTGCAAGGTGTGACGTGGCAGCAGTGGCTCGCCGCGGTCCTACACGCCTACGATTACCTGGCCGAACGCTGCGATCGCGTCTATATTGGCGGCTTCAGCATGGGCGGCGCATTGGCGATTCTCGTCGCCCACGAGCGCCCGGCCGCGGGCGTCGTGCTTATGTCGACACCGGTGGGCATGGGAAGCTGGTTGACCTCCCTCCTGCCTCTCGCCACAGCCATCTTTCCCTGGTGGTATCCACTCATGGGCGCGAACCTGGACGACCCCTCGCTCCGGGAGCGGCTGTCTATCGTCCTACCCGATGTTGACCTGGACAACCCGGCTTCCCGCAAGGGGATGGTGCGCGACATGCGAATGCCGACGGCGGCCCTGGACAACCTGTTCAAGCTGCTCAAGCGCGCTCGTGACCACGCCCCGTATGTCGCCGCCCCCGCCCTTGTGATGCAGGGGCAGCAGGACCGCGTCGTCCCGCCGCGCGACGCGAGCGTTCTATACGGCCTGCTCGGCAGCGCCGACAAGCGCCTGCGCATGTTCGAGCGATCCGGCCACATGTTGGTCAGCGACGTGGAGCGCGAGGCTGTGTGGGACGCTTTCACCACCTTTCTGGCGGAGCATGACGCCCTTCCCTCACCCCCCACCCCCTCTCCCAAAATGGGCGAGGGGGCAAGAGAGGATTGACAGACCGCGGCGCGCCGCCTATACTGCGCCCAAACAACGGCGAAGGAGAGGCGATATGGCCAGCGACACGATGCAGGCGTTGGTTTTCACGGACATTCGACGGATGGAATTGCAGGACGTCGCCCGACCGCAGATAGCTGCGCCGGACGACGTCTTGATTCGCGTCCGCGCGGTTGGTGTGTGCGGCTCCGATTTGCACGGCTATACGGGGCAAACCGGGCGGCGCATTCCACCCATGATCATGGGACACGAAGCATCCGGCGTGGTCGAGGCCGTCGGCCCTGACGTGACACACGTCGCGCCAGGCGACCGCGTCGCCGTTCTGCCGGTTGTATTTTGCGGTGAGTGCGCGCCCTGCAAGGAGGGCAAATCCAGTCTGTGCATGAATCGACGCCTGCTCGGTGTCGGCAGCGGGCTTGGCGCGTACGCTGAGTGGCTGGTGTGGTCGGCGCGAAGTGTGTACCGCATCCCCGATAACGTCAGCTTCGAGCAGGCTGCCTTCGCCGAGCCGATGGGCGTCTGCCTGCACGCCCTGCGCCTGGCCGAGATCAAGCCCTACGACAACGTCGCCATTGTCGGCAGCGGCCCCATTGGCCTGCTGACCCTCGCCATTCTACGCACCCTCGGACCGCGCCGTATCTTTGTCTCCGACGTCAGCGATGAGCGCCTCGCGGTAGCCCGCAGCCTGGGCGCCGACGTGACTATCAATCCGACGCGCGATGATGCCCGCGCCGTTGTGGAGAGCCATACCGCCGGCCTCGGCGCGGACGTCAGCATCGAAGCCGTCGGCGTCAGCGCCACGGCCCAGGCCGCGATCGATCTGACGAAGAACGGCGGCACTGTCGTGTGGATCGGCAACAACGAGCGACGCATCGAGATCGACATGCAGTCGGTTGTCACCCGGGAGCTGCGCGTGCAAGGCTCCTACTCCATGAACGACGTAGACTTCACCCGCGCCCTAGCGATGATTGCAGACGGCACAGTGGACGTGCGGCCGCTGATCTCGCGCCATGCTGAACTGACGGAGGGCGCGACCCTCTTCGACGAGTTGCTCAAGGACCAGAGCGTCATCAAGTGCGTGTTCACACTATGAGGGGAGCGAATGAGCCTGCCAGAATTTGATCTCAGCGGGATGATTGCCCTGGTCACGGGCGGTGGTCAGGGCATGGGACGGGGAATGGCGCTCGCGCTGGCGCGAGCCGGAGCAGATGTCGCGGTCGTCAGCCGCACGCCGTCCGATCTAGACGAAGTCGCCGGCGAAATCACGGGGCTGGGCCGGCGCGCCCTGGCGGTCCCCGCCGATGTCTCCGACGTAGACAGCATTCGCCGCATGGTAGACACGACGATCGCTCATTTCGGCCGCATCGACATTCTGCTCACAGCGGCGGGCATCATCATCCGCGATAGCGCCACGGGGTACACGCCGGAGGATTGGGATCGCCTGATGTCCATCAACCTGAAAGGACGCTTCTTCACCTGCCAGGCAGTCGGCGAGCACATGCTGGCCCAGGGCAGCGGGAGCATCATCAATCTCGGCTCCCTGACCGTCAGCGTCGGCATACCCGGCGTCGCGATCTACGCCGTCGCGAACGGCGGCATCGCCCAGCTCACCCGCACGCTCTCCGCGGAGTGGGCGCCGCGGGGCGTGCGCGTCAACTGCATCGCGCCGGGCACGTTCGCCACGCGGACCACGGCCAGCATCGTGAACGACCCGGAACTGGCCGCAGCCCGTCTGCGCCGCATCCCGCAAGGACGGTTCGGCGATCCAATGCGTGATCTGGACGGCGCCGTGGTGTTCCTGGCGTCGCCTGCCTCCGCCTACGTTACCGGCCACATCCTCTACGTCGATGGCGGCTCCATCGCCGCATACTAGAAAAGCGAAGACCTGATGGATTCAGTGAAACCCATCAGGTCTATTTCTAGGCGATATGAGTCCCCAGGGATTCGAACCCTGAACCGTTGGCTTAAAAGGCCACTGCTCTGCCATTGAGCTAGGGACTCGCTAGGCGCATTCCGCCTATTAGATACGCAGGCGCGGTGAACCTTACCCCAAAGCGAAACGCGACAGCCGAGACACCCCCCTTCGGTCTCGTCTACCGCGTTTTGCTTCAGTCTATACAACGTAACCTCTCGCACCAAGATACGGGCAAATCTCCGAATCTGGAACGAGTTTTTGTGTTTGACAAATGAGGCATCCAGGGTTAAGATTTTTATCAAAGCATTGACGAGGACGAGTACGCAGGCGCGAACGGCCACAGAGAGCCGCCTACGCTGAGAACGCGGCGCCCGGACCCTGCCGAAAATGACCTCTGAGCTGCCCCTGAACGCCCTCGGGCAAGTAGGATCGGCCGGCCGCCCCCGTTAGCGGGCAAAGGTGTCGGGCGCGACGTCGCCCCGCACCGGATGGAGGTTGGCGCGATGCGCCGACGCACCAGGGTGGTACCGCGAGTTCTACCTCGCCCCTGCACGGGCGGGGCTTTTTTTATTTCTGTGAGGCTATCATGGGCAAATTCTATATCACCACACCAATCTACTACGTCAACGACGTCCCCCACGGCGGCCACGCCTACACGACGCTGGCCGCGGACGCCCTGGCGCGCTACCACCGCCTCAAGGGCGACGACGTCTGGTTTCTGACGGGCACCGATGAGCACGGCCAGAACGTGGCGCGCTGGGCGGACGAGAAGGGTCAAAGCTTTCAGGATTACACGGACCACATCTCGGCCGCGTTCCGAAGCCTGTGGGACCACCTCAATATCAGCTACAATGACTTCATCCGCACGACCGAGGATCGCCACGTCGAGAGCGCCCTGGAGTTCTGGGACGCCCTGCTCCAGTCGGGCGACGTCTACCGCGACACGTACGCCGGGTGGTACTGCCCCTCCTGCGAAGCGTTTTACGAGGAAGGCGAGCTACTGGAGGGCCATCTCTGCCCTATCCATAAACGACCGGTGGAATGGCTGGAGGAGGCCAATTACTTCTTCCGCCTCTCGGCCTACTCCGACCGTCTGTACGACCTGGTCGCGAACACAGACTTCGTCGCGCCCGAGACGCGGCGCAACGAGGTGCTCGGCGTCATCCGCCAGGGACTACGCGACTTCAGCATCTCGCGCCAGCACGTCCGCTGGGGCATCCAGGTGCCCGGCTCGACGGACGAAGTCCTCTACGTCTGGGTGGACGCCCTCAGTAACTACATCACGGCGCTCGGCTATCCCGACGGCGACCTCTACAAGCGCTTCTGGCCAGCCGACGTGCACCTGATGGCGAAGGACATCATCCGCTTCCACTGCCTCTACTGGCCCGCCATGCTGATGGCCGCCGGGATTCCTGTGCAGAAGCACGTCTACGCCCACGGGTACATCACGATAGAGGGCGAAAAGCTGAGCAAGACCCGTGGCATCATTATTGATCCCTGGAAGATCACCGGGCAGTTCGGCATCGATCCGTTCCGCTACTACATGCTCAAGCAGCCCTTCGGGCCGGACTGGGACTACACCGAGGACAGCTTCATCCGCACGCTCAACGCGGACCTGGCCGACGGCATCGGCAACCTCCTGAACCGCGTCGTCAGCATGGTCGGCCGCTACTATGACGGCGCTGTTCCCGCGTCCGGCCCGATCACGGAGACCGAGGCGATGCTAACAGACCTGGCCGCCACACTGCCAGGCCGCGTCGACGCTGCTTTCGAGCGCTTCCGCCCCGACGAAGCACTCGCAGCGACGTGGGAGATGGTCTCAGCAGCCAACAAGTACGTCGTTGCCGTCGCCCCCTGGACGCTGGCCAAGGCGCGGCAAGCAGGCGGCGCGGAGGGCGAGGCGGCGGAACAGCGGCTGGCAACGGCGCTCTACAGCCTGGTCGAGGCGCTGCGCCTGATCGCCCTGTACGCCTCGCCGTTCATCCCGGCGACTGCCGATGCCCTGGCGGCGCAGCTCGGCATCAGGCTGGACGGCAGCCAGGACTGGGGCGTGACGACATCGTGGGGGCAGTATCCGGCCGGCACGAAGGTGCAACCGGGCGGCGTCCTGTTCCCGAAGGTCGAGCGCGAGGCCAAAGCCTGATTTGGAGCGCAACCTTCGGATAGAAGGTAGCGTTCTTTTGTCGTATCCTATGCGGCAGGAGGATACGAACGATGCATGATGATAAGTACTGGCAAGCGGTTCTGAATCGAGACAGCGCCTTCGACGGGCAGTTTGTGTATGCCGTCCGTTCCACCGGCATCTACTGCCGCCCGACCTGCCCGTCGCGACGCCCCCGGCGCGATAACGTCGCGTTCTTCAGCGGTCCGGCCGAGGCCGAGAGCCAGGGCTTCCGCGCGTGCCGCCGCTGCAACCCACGCGGCGACGACGTCGCCGACCCCCAGGCTGCCCTTGTCGAGGACATCTGCCGCTACATCGACGCCCACCTGGACGAGGCGCTGACGCTCGAGGCGCTCGGCGCCGAGTTTCACCTCAGCCCGTACCACCTGCAGCGCACCTTCAAACACAAGATGGGCATCAGCCCGCGCCAGTACGCCGAGGCGCGCCGGCTGGATCGGGTCAAGGTCGGGCTGCGCGAGGAAGAGACGGTCAGCATGGCCCTGTACGAGGCCGGCTACGGCTCCAGCCGCGGCCTCTACGAGCGCGCGCCCGGCCAGCTCGGCATGACGCCCGGCGCGTACCGCCGCGGCGGCCAGGGCATGGTCATCCACACCATCATCGTGGACTCGCCCCTCGGCCGCCTGCTCATTGGGGCGACAGAGCGCGGTGTATGCTCCGTGTGCCTGGGCGAGGAGGACGAGAAGCTTACTGCGGCGCTGCGAGCCGAGTACCCGGCGGCGCGCATTGAGGAAGACGGGCTAGCAATGGACGATGTGGTCGCGGCCTTCCTGCGCTACCTGGGCGGGCAGACGCCCTCACTGGACCTGCCGGTGGACGTGCAGGCCACGGCGTTCCAGTGGCGCGTGTGGCAGGCGCTGCGCGCCATCCCGGCCGGCGAAACGCGCTCGTACAGCGATGTCGCCGAGGCCATCGGCCAGCCGACGGCCGCCCGCGCCGTGGCCCGCGCCTGCGCCACCAACCCTGTTGCGCTGGTGGTGCCGTGCCACCGGGTCGTGCGCGAGGACGGCGGGATGGGCGGCTACCGCTGGGGCGTCGAGCGCAAACGCGCCCTGCTGGAGCAAGAAGCGCACTTCCTCTCAGAGGCATAGCCCTAAAATGCCTTGTCGTCGTCGCGAGCGTAGCGAAGCGACCTCCCGCCGTGTGTGACTGCCCATTATGGCCACAGCCCTGCTCACGCCCTACTGTCAACGGATATGGTAACGGGCAAACGGATAACGACCTGTAGACAAATTATCCCCCACAGGCTAAACTATCCGTTTATCCGTTCCTTCATCCGTTGACAGAGCGACGACAGCAGCGTATGCAACGGCCTCCTCCGACGTCATCGCGCGCCCCACTTCCTCCAAAGCAGCAAATGTCGCTTCCCCCAATGCCGCACGCGTGACCTGCATCCAGTGCTCGTGCCCAGGGCGCATGAGATGCGTCTGCAGCGTCTTGAGCGGCTCCCTCGCGGTAGCTGCCCCGAAGAGACGCGCAGATGCCTCGAAATTGCCGCGCGATGCCTCCAGCTGCGCGAGACCATCCAGAGCGTGGCCGAGGATGTTCTTGTAGGTCACAGATAGCGACAAGACTTCTCGATACAAGTCAAGCGCTCGCTCAGTGTCACCAAGCGCTTGTTCTGCATAAGCGAGACTAGACAGTATATCGGCAAGGCCTATTTGCCAGTGCAGCTCACGTGACAAAACCAGCGCTTCTTCCAATGCCGCCTCTGCCTCAGCGTACTCGCCCTGCAGGCAGGCGATACGGCCGAGATCGCGCAAGGCGATGCTTGTCTCTTTGCGATCGCCCAATTCCCGCTTGATCGCGAGCGATTCCTCCGCGTAGCGTTTCCCCTCAGCGAAACGGCCCTGTTCGGCCAACAGCACGCCCAGGCCCCCAAGGGGTTGAATAGACATGTAGCGATCACCGATAGCGCGGAATATCCTTAAGCTCTGCTCGAAGTGTTCGAAAGCCCGCGCATAGTCTTCCAGCCGCGTGAACGTGCGACCAAGCTGGTCATGCAACCACCCCACAATCCATCGATCTCGCGACCGGGCGCCCTCCATCAGGCGGAGTCCTTCCTCCAGGGCCCCACGCGCTTCGCTTCCGTCGCCCGCCGCCCCCGAGATATAGGCAATGTCGATGAGCTGATAGGCCGCCAGCCATTTGCCCTCATCGCCAAGTTCGCGTGCAATCGCGATACTCTCCCGACAGTAAACCTCGTACGTGACGAAATCCCCAAGCTCCCCAATGCAGTCACCGGCGACGTCGAGGGCTTGAGCGCGGCCAAGAGTCCGGGCCTGCGCTTCTGGCTGAGCGAGGAACTGCAACGCCCAATCACGCGCTTCACTCCAGTATCCTTTGGACCACCAGAACCAATGCAGCGCGCCAATAATCTGCATCCCCTTCTCGATTTCGCGATCCTCCAGCGCCCAGGCCAACGCCGCGCGTATGTTGTCTTGCTCCTCCTCAAAACTGTTGAGCCACCGTCTCTGCTCGGGTGAGTGCAGCATTGAACGCCCAAGCTCAGTCCAGACGGCGAAGAACTCCAGATGGCGTGTACGAAGTGCCCACTGCTCGCCCGCCTCCGCCAGTTTCTCGCGGGAGTATTCCCGGATCGTCTCCAGCATCCGATAGCGAGCCTCCCCATCGCGCACTTCTGCCATCACGAGCGATTTGCTGACCAATTGCGCGAGCGCCTCCAGAATATCGTAGGTGTCCAGGCCGTCGCCGCCGCAGACTTGTTCAGCCGCATCCAGTGTCCAGCCCCCGGCGAATACGGCCAATCGCCGGAGTAATACGCGTTCCGCTTCCGACAGCAGACTGTGGCTCCACTCAATCGTCGCGCGCAGGGTCTGGTGACGCGGCAGTGCCGCTCGGCTGCCCCCCGCCAGAAGGCGAAAGCGGTCATCCAGACGCGCCGCGATTTGTTCGGGCGAAAAGACGCGCATGCGCGCCGCGGCCAGCTCAATCGCCAGAGGAAGGCCGTCGAGCCGATAGCAAATCTGAGTGACGGCGGGTGAGTTCGCATCTGTGATGGCGAACTGCGGCTGGACCGCGGCCGCCCGCTGAATGAGCAGCATGACGGCATCGTATTGCGAGAGCGAATCGGCGGGCGGCAGAACGTTTGGATAGGGCAACGCCAGCGGCGGCACAGGGTAGATCGCTTCACCCGAAATATTCAGCGCTTCGCGGCTCGCCGCGAGGATTCTCAACTTGGGGCAGTGAATCAGCAGATAATGCGCCACTCGCGAACACGCTTCGACTAGATGCTCACAGTTGTCCAGCACTAGAAACGCGCTCTGTGTCCGTAGGTGAGTGGTGATCGTCTCAAGCGGTGTATGACCCGCTTCATCGCTCAGGGCCAACGCCATCATGATGGCGTTGGGGACCAACAATGGATCGGCGATAGGCGCGAGGTCGACGAAATAGACGCCATCGCCGACGCCATCGAGACCTGCAGCTACCTCTAACGCGAGGCGCGTCTTACCGACACCACCCGGCCCCGTGAGCGTAACGAGCCGCGCCGTCGTCCGCTGTAGGAGATTGTTGATCGCTGCTTTCTCATTGTGTCGTCCAATGAAGGAGGTTAAGGGCGCCGGCAGATTTGTCCGGGACCTGCTCGGGCTGACAGGCGGCTCGGCAAACGCCAGCTCGACATACATCGGCCACGACGCTTTCGGTACCCGGAGCGCGTCGAGGAGCGCCTCCACGACCTGGCGCGTAGGATGGCGCTGGCCGCCCTCGATCTTCTTGAGATAGATGGTGGAGCAGCCCGCCAACCCCGCCAATGTCTCCTGGGTGAGGCCCTGCTCCTTGCGCTTCCGCTTCAACCACGCGGCGAAAGTGAGACCACTTTGCATGCAGCTACCCGTCTGGTAAGTGATAGTGAGATTGGGCTCTGTCTCGTGAGGTTGTGCCTCCGGCATAGCCATTATAGCACAAAGAGGCACGGGTTGCGCAACCAGACTGGCTGCGCTGTATCATTTCTGTATCCGTGCAGTATTCAGAGGGCAGGCGTACCTTCTGTAGACTGGTATCAGCGGGATGAGACCTGGTCCATTAGCGAATCCATTAGTGCTGGCGGATATACTGGTATGCGCCAGCACACTATCTACGGGAGACATATCATGTCCATCGACCCCCCTGAGACCACCACGAGTATCACCCTCGACACGGCTGCAATCCGCTCGTTCGCCGACAGTCTCCAAGGCGCAGTGACCTGTCCAGGTGATCCTACCTACGACACCGCCCGCCGCGTCTGGAACGGCATGATCGATAGATACCCTGCTGTTATCGCACATTGCGCGGGTGTCGCTGATGTCGTCGCGTGCGTCAACTTCGCCCGCGAGAACAATCTGCTCATCGCCGTGCGCGGCGGCGGGCATAACGTGGCCGGACACGGGACCTGCGACGGCGGGCTTGTCGTCGACCTGTCGCCCATGAAGGCGGTCTCGGTCGACCCCGAAGCGCGCATCGCCCGCGCCCAGGGGGGCGCCACCTTGGGAGATGTGGATCGCGCGACGCAAGCGTATGGCCTGGCGGTTCCGCTCGGCGTCGTGTCGGCCACGGGCATCGCCGGGCTGACCCTCGGCGGCGGCCTGGGCTGGCTAAAGAACACCTACGGCCTGAGCTGCGACAACGTGATTTCCGCCGAGGTCGTCACCGCAGACGGGCGCGTGCTGACGGCGAGCGTCGGCGAGAACAGCGACCTTTTCTGGGCCATCCGTGGTGGCGGCGGGAATTTCGGCATCGTGACCACCTTCGAGTATCGTCTCCATCCGGTGGGTCCCGAGGTCATGTTCACTTTTGTGTTCCATGATGGGGAGCGAATGGCCGAAGCGCTGCGCTTCTACCGCGACTATCTTGAGACCGCGCCCGACGAGGTCAACTCCCTTGCCTTCTGCGGCCAGATCCCAGCGAGTGAGCACTTCCCGGCGGACATCCACGGACGGCCCTTCATCGTGCTCGGCGCGATGTACGCCGGCCCGGTCGCCGAAGGAGAGCAGGTGCTACAACCCCTCCGCGACTTCGGGACGCCGCTCCTGGACTTTAGCGGGCCAACGCCGTATGTCGACGCGCAGACCATTTTCGACCCCGACTACCCGGCCGGCATGCGCTACTACTGGAAATCCCTCAACCTGACGAGCTTGTCGGACGAGGCGATCGACGTGATCGCGGACCACGCACTCCGCCAGCCATCACCGCTCTCAACGGTAGACCTGTGGCACATTGGCGGCCAGATACGTCGCGTCGGACCGGACGAGAGCGCCTTCCATGGTCGGCAGGCCGCCTTCGTCGTGAACCCGGAGGCGAACTGGATCGACAGCATCGATGATGCCGCCAACATCGCCTGGGTGCGCAACCTCATCGCCGCCTTGCAGCCCTTCTCCGACGGCAGCCGCTATCTAAACTTCCCCGGCTTCCAGGAGGAAGGCGACTCGATGATGCGCGATGCGTTCGGAGCGCAGTACGCGAGGCTAGCGCAGGTCAAGGCCAGGTACGATCCGGCCAACCTGTTCGTCTCAACCAAAACATCAAGCCTCAGATATAGGGCAACAGGGCCGGCAACGATCGGGGCCACGGGCCACATCCAGCCAAGCCCGTGGCCTCGATTCGTCAATTCCCCCAGACGGCTTCGCTTACGCGGTTCCTGTCAGCCAGCCCGGCTCGCGCACATGCTCCTCCTCGATCTGGCGCAGTCGCGCCGCGATGACCTGCGAGCGCCCCAGGTAGCCCACGAGGTGGTGCGGGTCATCGCGGCTGACTACGGGGAGCCGGCCAATGTCGTTGCGCACCATCTTGGCGAGCGCATCACTCAGCAACTCATCTGGGTAGGTCACGATTGGGTTGCAGTTGGCCGCCTCGATCACCGATGTCTCCGCCGCGTTGTCGGCGTTGAGGGCGCGGTGGAGGGCGCTGCGCGTGATGACCCCCGCCAGGTTGCCATGCTCGTCCACGGCCATCGTCGCCTGGTGGCGCGTCAGGTCGGGGTCGTGGTGGGCAATGCGGTCCGCCAGCTCGGTAACGGACATCGTTCCCAGAACGACCGGCACTTTGTCGTCCATCACCGCGCCCACGCGTAGGAGCTGGTACGGATCCACGCTGTACTCGCGCGAGATATGGTGGCCGCGCCGCGCCACCTTTTCCGTCAGAATCGAGCGCCGCAGCAGCAGCACTGTGACGGCCTCGGCGGCGATGGCGCCGACCATGAGCGCCGGCAGCACGTTCAGGTCGTGGGTCAGCTCCAGGGTAAAGACAATCGCGGTCAAGGGCGAGCGCATCGTGCCGGCCATCATGGCGGCCATGCCGACCATCGCCCACAGGCTGACGTCGCCGGCCGGCAGCCAGTGTGCCTCCATGGCGCCGAGCGCCCCGCCCATGATGAGCAGCGGGGCAAGCACACCGCCGGAAGTACCGGAGCCTAGCGCAATGGCCCAGATGAGCGCCTTCACGATCAAGAGCCCAACCAAGGCCGCGCCGATGAGCTCGCCGCGCAGGAGCGAGTGGATGACATCGTAGCCGACGCCGAGCGCGCGCGGCTCAATCAGGCCGCCGATGCCCACGAACAGGCCGCCAATGGCGGGCCACCACATCCAGTGGATCGGCAGCTTCCCGAACAGGTCCTCGAAACCATACACCAACGCCGTCAGGCCGCCCGACGCCAGCCCGGCGATGACGCCGACGAGCACAGCAAGGCCGAGCAAGGTCGCATTGACTGGATCGTGGGGTGTCACCGGGAAGATCGGCCCGGCGCCGAGGAGCGGCACGCGCACTGCCGCCGCCGTCGCAGCCGCGATGGTCACCGGGATGAAGCTACGCGGCTTCCACTCGAAGAGAAGCAGCTCGACGGCGAGCAGGACGGCGGCCACCGGCGCGGCGAAGATGGCCGCCATGCCGCCAGCCGCCCCCGCGACCAGGAGCGTCTTGCGCTCGGCCGAGGAGAGGTGGAAGAGCTGGGCGAAGAGCGAGCCGAACGCGCCGCCGGTCATGATGATCGGCCCCTCGGCGCCAAATGGCCCGCCGGTACCGATGGAGACCGCTGAGGAGACCGGCTTGAGGACCGCGACCTTAGGCTCGATGCGGCTGCGTCCGATGAGAATGGCTTCGAGCGCCTCCGGGATGCCGTGGCCGCGGATCTTGGCGGACCCGTAACGCGCCATCACACCAATAATCAGGCCGCCAATGACGGGTATGACGACGGCCCAGTATCCCAGATGATTATCGGCGGGCGAGGCCGGTGCGAGGGAGAGGCGCTGATAGTACGCCAGGTTGGTAATCAGACTGATAAGGGACACCAGGGCCCAGGCAACGAAGGCGCTGATTGTTCCTATGACGAGCGCCATCGCACTCAACATCAGCAGGCGCACGTCGCGCGTAAAGTCCGCCAGACGGTCCTGGCTCAGAGTTGTCTCGCTCATACATCTTCTCCAGCTGTTAGTTCTGCTTTCGGTGGTGCCCTGACGCGGCAAACCCTCGTCTGCCGCCCCCACCCGCAGGTGTAGCGCGACCACGAGGGTTGTCGGCAGCGATTTCCCCCACCGCGTCTATCAGCAAAGCCTATGCCAGCCGGGAGGCGATGTATGGCCCTACATGTCGCCCTCAGATCACCATGCCGTGTTGCGGCACGCGCCAGTACAAGAACATAGCCATGCCGTCATTGCGAGCAAAGCGAAACAATCTCGCGCCCTTATCAAAGGCGGTTTGCACCGCTACGGCGTTGCTGTCATCCACCGCGAGATTGCTTCGTCGCGCTGACGCGCTCCTCGCAATGACAGCTGTGTGTGTTCTGAGCAGCAAAGCGAAGGACCCCATAATCGTCGGGATGCTTCACTTCGCTCAGCATCACACAGCGGCTAAAAACGGAGGCTGACCAGCGCTGCGACGCCGAAGGCGATGATGACGACGCCGGCGATGCGGTTCACCCAGCGCAGGACTTTCGGGGTCATCGCCCCGCGAAACAAGCCCACGCCGGCGCTTAGCGTCAGCCACCACAGCGCCGAGCCGAAGAACACGCCGATCACCAGACTCGCCGCGGCGCCGTAGCCGCCCGGTAGGTTCGCCAGACCAAGCGCGCCGAACACGGCCGCGAAGGCGATGATCGTCGGCGGGTTGGTCAGCGTGAGGAAGAAGGTGGAGGCGTAAGCGCCGAGTAGCCCCTGCCCTTCGACGTTGGCCTCGTGCTCCGCCGGCGGCGCCAGGAATGTGCGAACGCCCAGGTAGAGCAGGAATAGCCCGCCCGCTACCTTGAGCCACACCGCCTGGTTGATGAGGAAGATAGAGACGAAGGTCAGGCCAAAGGCCGCGATCGCGCCGTAGATGGAGTCGGCGCTTGCCGCGCCTAGGCCCGACACGAAGCCTAGCATCCGGCCGCCGGCCAGCGTGCGTCGGATGCACAGCACACCGATGGGGCCGACCGGAGCGGCGATGGAAAATCCCAGGACGACCCCGCGAGCAAGAAGTGCAAGATCCATGATGAGGTCCTTTCAAGAATAAGAAACCGCCAGGCCCATGTGGGTCTGGCGGTTGAGCGTCTCTGTCGCGACACAAACGGCTCTAACCAGACCTGGGGTCCGGCTGCTGAGCCTGATTATTCAGCGCGAAAACACAATATGGCATGACGACATTCTCTCGATGCGGAGCCAAGCGGCCACTTAACGTGACTCAGTTTAGCATAGGGCGCAGTCGATGTCAATTGCGGGCAGCGCTACATCATTCAACCACGAGCGGCGGCCCTAGCAGTTCCATGCCGTGCGCCCGCCAGAGGGCAGGGTCCTGTGGCGGCATCGCGTTGGCCTTGGTGACCTCGCGGAAGAAGGCCTCCATCTTGCCAGCCGGCATGAATGTAATCAGAATTCGCCCGGTTCCGTTACCGACGTGCGCCCAGACGTGAGGCACCCTGCGCGGCGCGAGGACCGAGTCGCCCGGTTGGAGCGTGAACCATTCCTGCCCAACCTCTAGCGTGAATTCACCCTCGACGGCATAGAACCACTCGTCCTGGTCGTGATGGAGATGTCGCGCGGGACCGCCCTTCGCGTGGAACGTGTTTTCTAGAACGAGAAGGCCATTTTCATCCTGCGGCGTCACCTTGAAGTCAATGCGGCTGATGCCCAGCGGCCGATACTCGCCGAAGCGGTCCGCGCCCGCCGGCACCCGTACCACTGACGAGACGCTCATGGATTCCTCCAGGCGCCTAGACCTTGCTCTTACTCACGCCCAACTCCCGGATAGCGTCGATCAGCTCGGCGGCCGAGCAGTCCTTGAGGATTGTCGCCGACGCACCGGCCTCGCGCGCCGCTTTCGCCATCTCGGGATACATCGTCAGCATGAGCACGTGGCTCGGCAGGCCCTGCTCGGCGATCTGCTTCGTCGCCCCCAACCCATCCAGGCGCGGCATGTTCACATCCATGACGATGACGTCTGGCGCGAGCGCGCTCGCCTTCTGAACCGCTTCTACGCCGTCGGCCGCCTCCCCCACCAGCTCCAACTCCCGGCTGCGCTGGATGATATGGCACAACGCATCCCGCACTACCGAGTTGTCATCCACCACCAAAACACGAATTGCCGCCATGGACTACGCCTTCCTAGTCAAACCCCGCTCCACACACTATAGCACGTTCGCGTCGGAGCCACATCAGGGCAATGGAGGATTGCGGCGCCTACAGACGGATGATGCCGCGCTGGAGCGCGACGGTAACGGCTTCGGTTCGATCGTTGACGGCGAGCTTCTGAAAGATGTGGGCCAGGTGAGTCTTGACAGTTGCCTCGGTGATATTGAGCCGGGCTGCGATCTCTTTGTTGGCCTGACCCCGCGCGACGAGCTGCAGCACCTCGACCTCGCGCGCCGAAAGCTCCTCCTCGGGCGAGGTGGTGCTCGGCTTAGGCTTCTCGCGCATCCGGGCGAGCAGGCGCGCGGTGACGCTCGGCTGAAGCAGAGCCTCCCCCTGGGCAACGGTGCGAATCGCGGTGAAAAGCTCCTCGCGCGGCGCGTCCTTGAGCAGGTATCCGCTGGCCCCCGCCTCGAGCGCACCCACGATCATCTCGTCCGTGTCGTACGTCGTCAGCACCAGGAACTTGATATCGGGAGAGGCCGCGCGGATCTTCTCCATCGCCTCGACGCCGCCCATCTCCGGCATGCGCAGGTCCATGAGGATCAAGTCTGGCTTTAGATTCAGCGCCCGCTTGACCGCCGTTCGGCCATCCGCGGCCTCGCCGACGATCTCGAAGTCGTCGCGCCGCAGAATCGCGGCCAACCCTTCGCGCACGATGGGGTGATCGTCCACAATCATGATCCTGATCTTCGACATGCCCCTAACTCCTGGGAATCTACTCGGTGCTGACCGGTAAGCTCACGGAGATGATTGTACCCTGTCCCGGCGCGCTTTGCAACGTAAACGTGGCCCCGACCTTGCGCGCGCGCTCACGCATGCCGCTCAAGCCCAGGCCGCCGCCCTGGGCACGGGACGGAGGCTTGTTCGCGGGATCGAAACCAATGCCGTCGTCGCGAACCGTCATCGTCACGGCCTCCGCCGCGTACCTCAGGCTCGACCACACATTGGATGCCTGGGCATGCTTACGAAGGTTCGTGAACGACTCCTGAGCGATGCGCAGCAAAGCCTTCTGCGCTTCCAGGGGGATCTCGTACTGCTCCCCCTCGACCGTGAAATGCCCCTCGACCCTGTTGTCCGCGGTACAGACCACGAGCGCCTGTTGGATAGCGTCAGGCAACCCGTTCTCCAGGCTCGGCGGACGTAGATTCCAGACCGACCAGCGCGCCTCGGCGAGACTGGCGCGCGCCAACGTTCGGGCGCGCTTGAGGTGGGCCAGCGCCTCATCCGGCTGCTCGGCGAGCACCTGCTCCGCCGCCTCGAGCTGGAGCACGATGCCTGTGAAACCCTGGGCCAGCGTGTCGTGCAGTTCCTGGGCCATCCGGTTGCGCTCCTCCAGCACCGCCAGCTCGCCGGCCTGCTCGTACAGGCGCGCGTTATCGATGGCGATGGCAGCCTGACTGGCCAGGGCGCTCAGGAGCTCCTGCTGGCTGTCGTCGAACGCGTGGGGGCGGTTGGAGCCCACCACGAGAACGCCTGCGATCGCGCCCCCGATATGCACAGGAACCTCGAGCAGTGACCGAATGCCCTCCGCCTCCGGCATATCCCGGACGATGCGGCCATCCTGGGCGACATCGTGAATGATGACCGGGAAGCCCGTGCGGGCGACATAGCCCGAAACGCTGTCCTTCGGCTCGTAGCGCAGACGCGCGGGAATGCCCTCCTGGCCGTAGCCGGCGCGGGCCAGCAGGCGGTTGTCCTCCAGGAGAAAGAGAACAGCGTGCTCGGCGCGCAGGAGTTGCGCGGCCGCCGTCACGATGACGCGCAGCACGGTATCAAGCGCCAAAGAGCGAGAAATGCGCTGCCCGATTTCGTTGAGCGCCTTCAGTTCCAGCGCGCGCTGTTCGGACACGTTGTAGAGGTGGGCGTTCTCGAACGCGACCGCTGCCAGGTTCGCCATCACGCTCACGGTTTCGAGGTCGCCGGTGTCGAACGCTCCCCCGCGCTTGTTGAACGCCGTGATAACGCCCAGGACGCGGTCCTGCGTTACCAGGGGCACAATCAAGAGGTTGCGGACGTTCGCCTTGGCAACGTTCGGCCCGTAGACGCGCGGGTCGTTCCGGGCGTCAGGGCTGAACTGGGCCTCGCGCGTCTCGATGGCGAGACTGGCCAGGGAGCCTTCGATCGGCACACGCATGTCGTACATCCGCTCGGCATCAGGCCCGACGGCCATAACGACGTCCAGGCCCGGCGCGTCCTCCCGCAAGAGGCTGATGAGAACGTGCTCGGAGCTGGTCAAGCCGCGAACGTGGTCGGCAACCGTCGCCAGAACGCGTTCGACGTCGCGCTGCTGCACGATCGCCGCTCCCACCGAAGCGATACCGATGAGCTGCTGGACGCGCTGCTGAACCTCACCGAACAGCCGCGCATTTTCGAGAGCGATGGCCGTCTGATTGGCGATGGTCGAGAGAACGGCGACATCGTCGTCGGCGTACGCCTCATCGTGTTCATAATCCTGGAGCACGATGGCCCCGAGGCAGCGGCCGCCGGCGACCAACGGCATGCCCAGCCATGAGCGCGAGGCCCGACCGACCGGCTCGACCCCCAATCGCTCGCACGCCTCGGCGTAGCCATCGCGCACGTAGAGCGGCTGCTGGCTGTCAACCACGTACCACGTCAGACCCTTGCCGCGCTCCAGGCGGGGCGCGGTACGCGCGTCCCCTTCCGTGTTTGCCTCCGTCACGATGATAAGGTCGCCGCTATCATCATCGAGGAGGGCGATGTAGAAGTTGCGCGTGTTGAGAACGCGGCTGGTCTGCTGATAGACAAGCTCGACAATCTCGTCTTGCCGCAACAGCGCCGCCGCCGCCTGCCCGATCTGGTTCAGCGCGGAGAGCTGGTTGACACGCCGCTCTTGCTCCTGGTACAAGCCTGCGTTCTCGATAGCGACGGCGGCCGAGCGCGCGATACCCTGGGCAAGCTGAACCTGCTCGCGGTCGAACGTCGTCGGGCGGTCGTAGGCCGTCGCCAGAGCCACGCCGACGAGGCGGTCGCGGTGGATGAAGGGAACCGCGAGGAGCGACGCGACGCCCATCAGCCGCGCTGTGTTGCGGTCCACCCGGCCATCCGTCGCCGGGTCGAGCATGATCGGCTCGCCGACGGCGCGCAGGTGCTGCACGAGGGCCGGGCGAGCTATGACGGCTTTCGGGGCGCGGCCGGCACTGGCGCGCAGGTGCAGCCGCGGCCGATGCGGGTCCACCAGGTAAACGCCACAGTGGATGACACCCGCCGCGGCTGCGATATCGCGCGCCGCCCGCGTCAGAACCTCGTCCAGGTCAAGGGACGCGCTGACTGCGCGGGTCATCTCCAGCAGCAGCGCCGCCTGCCGCCGGCCAGCCCGCTCTGCGGCGAAGAGCCGCGCCCGGTCGATGGCGAGGGCCGCCTGGCGCGCGAATTGCGCGACCACCTCGGCATCGTCTTCGTTGTAGCGGTCGGGCTGGTAGGCGTCCACGACGAGCATGCCGATCGGCTGGTCGGCAACCAGGAGAGGCGCGCCAATCCACGACCGGACCCGGCGGTCCATGCGGATGAAGTCGGGGTGGCGCGGGGCATCGCCCAAGACAATGGGCTTGCGCTCTTCGAGCACCTGCCGCGCCAGATAGTTCTCGCGGACGTTGACGCGCATCGGGACGCCGGGCGATGGTTCCTTGCCGTACTCAGCGATGACGGAGAGTGTTTCGCCGTCGAGCTGCTCAATGGCGGCGTTGTCGAACTCGATCACGCGGCCAAGCTGCTCTAGGATGAGCTTGAGCACGCGGTCCAGGTCGAGGGTCGAAGACAGGGCCGCGGACACCTCGGCCAACGACCGCATCTGATCGGCGCGGCGGCCCTGGCGGCGATACTGGTCGGCGTTCGCCACCGCGACAGAGGTCTGCTGCGCGAAGCGCTCCACCAATTCGATCTCGGCGCGCGTGAAGCGGTGCGGGCTATCCGTGTAGGCCACGCCGAGCATGGCGACCAATCGCTCGCCGTCGCGCAGGGGGGCGAGCAGGAGTGAGACGATGCCCCGCTCGCGGAACCACTCGCCGGCGGTCCGCTCGCTGGCCGTGTTGACCTTCGTGATGACCTGTCCCCGCGCCAGCTCGTCCAGCCAACCCGCCTGTTGAAGAGTGCGCTGGCAGTCGGACCAGAGGCTCCCGAAGGCAGCCGGGCCGTAATGCGCGCTGGGCGCCGTCGCCGTCGCCTGATCGACGACCACCAGGCCGGCGAGCGGCGCAGACAGAAGCTCGGCCGCGTATCGCGCCGTCCGCCCGAGAATCTCCTCAAGGTCGAGGCTGGCGCTAATCGCGGTAGCCACCTCGGCGAGACCTTCGGCGATCCTGCGCCGCCGCCGCTCGCGCTCCAGGCGCCGCGACATCCGCAGCGCCACCGCGGCCGTCTGCGCGATCCGCTCGGCGAGCGCCATGTCGCGCGCTTCCCACGTGCGCGGGTACGTGTCGTAGTAGACGGCCAGCCCGTGAAGCTCGCCGCCCCCCAGGATGGGCACGCACAACGCCGAGAGGGCTTCCCGATCGTTGAGGCGGTCGCGGACGGCGCGGGTCGCCGGCGGGACGGGCGGCGGCGGCAGCTTGGCGCGCTGGGCGAAAGCCCGCGAGGCCGTGTCGAGGGGGCGATCTACGCCAGTCCACATCGCGGGGCGGCGCTGGCGCACCGCCTCTTGCATGAACGGCGGGAGTGTCGCCGGCCAGCGCGCCGAAGCAAGAGCACCCTCGGGGACGCTCTGACCGCTGAGATCCGGCAGCAAGATGAGAGAGGGGTCGTAGCTGAACAGGGCGCAGCGCTGGCTTCCCAGGAGGTCGGCCGCCGCCCGCGTCAGCAGACGCTCGATATCCGAGCGCTCAGTGGACTGAATGAGTGCGAAGCAGAAGGCGTCGTGGGCCGCGCTTTGGGCGGGCGTCAGACCGGCCGCGCCGGCCGTCGATGGCGAGGCGGGGGGAGTAGCCATGGTCTCGCCTAGCCGGCCGCGTGGGCGATGGGGAGTGTCGCCATTGCATGGCTATGGCCGCAGGTGACGATGATGGGCCACTCGCCTGGACGAGTGCGTGGCGAGACGCGCCAGCTCCAGCGAACGACGCCGTCCGCACCGGCCACCGCGGGCGCGAGAGAGCGCGAGTTGCTGTGGCCGCGCGCGTATTGCACGCGAATGTCGCACGTCATGCCGGGCGTCGCCCGCGCCGTGACGATGGCCGACCGATACCGACCCGGCCCCGGCATGACGTCAACGCTGACGATCTCCAGACGCGCCGCACCCGTAGCCAATCTCGACGCACCGCCGGACGAGCCGGCCGTCAGAACTTGCCCGCCGGCCCCGGGCATCCCCAGGGCAAGGAGCGGCGCAACCGGAGCCAGGTCAACGATCGCGGCAGCCGGCTTGAGGCGCAGGAAAGCGCTGTCCAGGTCATCCGGCAGATCGAACGCCAACACCGTCTCCTTTTCCTCCAGCGCCGCGAAGCCGAGGCCGTAGCGGCCGGCGGGTGTTGCCCGAAGGCCCAGCGAGAGGCGAGCCGCGTGGGTAGCATCCGGATGCAGGGCAATCTCGCGGGAGAGCGACGGGCCAAACAACGCGAAGTCCTCGGCGCGTAGGGCGCGGTGGCCCGGCCACTCATTGCGCACGGCCAGGCGCACCAGGAGCCATTGCCCGGTTGGATCGAGACGAGCGCCATTCATAGTCAGCGAGGGCGCCGGGAATGCATCATGGATTTGGAAGCGCCAGCCGGCCGCGCCGACAGACACTCCGTTCGGAAGGCCCGCCGCGAGGGCCACGCTCTCGCCCGGCAAGACATCGCCACCCCGCGCCCTTGTCTCGCGCAGCCCCAGAGTCTGGCGCGCCATCCAGTCGAGAATGAAGAACAGCAGAGCGACGGGCGAAGGCATGTCCCGCCGGGAAGACGCCTCTTTCGAAGCTGCGGGGCGCGGGACAGGGGCAAGAGGCGCGTCGGTCGATGCAGTCGGAGCCAGGGCGACCGTGTTCGAGGCCGCCGGAGGTAGGGTCGTGGCCGGCGGAGTTTCACGTGATGGGGGCGGGGATGGAGGCGCTTCAACGGCAGCGGACAGGGCCAGCGGCTGGGATGACGTGGCAGCAGCCGGAGGCGCCAGGCTCACCGTGGTCAACGCGGCATCGTAGGCGGCGCGGCGGACCGGATCGGACAGGGTAGCGTAGGCTTCCTCGATCGCTCGCATCAGCCGCAGGGCATCGCGGTCCGCCAGGGCGGCATGCGGGCCATACTTGGCAAGCAATGCGTCCCGAGCGGCCGCGATCTCCTCTGAGGAAGCGTCAGACCCGATGCTTAGCAGGTCATAGTAGCGAGGCAGCACGTCTCTTCTCGTCCCGTCCTAACTGTACATCACCACATCTTCATCTTAAGCGATTGGCAATTATAGCCATGACACGGCGGAAGCGCAAGGGCACGGGCTCACTCGCGGCCTGTGGCGACGGGCAGCCTAGGTGACGATGACCAGTCGCTCCACGAGCCGACATAGAGCTGAATGTCGCGCCAGCCGGCGGTGTACATAGCCAGGATATCGTAGCACGCCGACACGCCGCTGCCGCAGTAGCATACAACCGTGTCGGCCTCATTCACGCCGAGGTCCTCGTACATCTTCCGTAGCGCGTCAGGCTCGAGGAAATGGCCGTCCGCGTCGAGGTTCTGTGCCCACGGCAGGTTCTTGGCGCCCGGAATATGCCCTGGACGCGCGTCGATAGGCTCCGCGCGACCCTCGTAGCGCTCCGCCGGGCGCGCGTCAATCAGCAACACCTTCGAGTTGCCGGCCAGACCGATCACCTGGCTCTTGTCCAGCGCCATGGACGGATTGGGATGAGCCTCGAATGTCCCGGGGCGGACGGAAGGGCCGGCGCCTGTCTCCAGCCGTCGGCGCTCGCGCGTCCACGCTACAATACCGCCATCCAGCACGGCGGCGCTCTCGTGGCCGAAATAGCGCAGCATCCACCATAGGCGGGCCGCGGTCCCGCCGTTGTCATCGTAGGCCACGACTAATGTGTCGGCGCTGATACCCAGGCGCCGCATGACAGCCTGAAATGCCGCAGGAGTCGGCAGCGGGTGGCGGCCCGGGCCGTCTATGTACGCCTCAGCAGCCAACTCAGTTTCCAGGTCAACGAAGACGGCGCCGGGAATATGCCCAGCAGCATATTCCGCCGAACCGAGACGGTCAATATTAGGTAGATACCAGCGTACGTCGACAACGCGCACACTGGGGTCAGTCAGGTGCGCAGCCAGCCACTGGGTCGAGACGAGAGGAGAATTGTGGTCGAGCATGGTAACCCTTTAGGCAGGATTTTCAGGGGACGGCCCTCGATCTATCCGCCGTGAGCATTTGAATATCTTGCACTAGCATTATAGCCGGAGATGGCCCAGTGTGCCAGATGGTTTTGACAGGTGGCCGCCGCTGCTTACAATAGCTGAGGTAGTCACTAACCAAAACACATGCTCGGAGGCACTCATGGCCACGTCAAGGCGCGCGGTTTACACAGACAAGGCTCCCAAGCCCCTTGGACCCTACTCCCAGGCGATCATCGTCGACAATCTCGTCTTCTGCGCCGGCCAGGTTGGCATCGACCCCGCCATCGGCCAGGTGGTGGAAGGTGGCGTCGAAGCGCAAGCGCGCCAGGTCATTGCGAACCTCCGCGCCGTGCTGGCGGCTGCAGGCTCCTCATTCGATCGCGTCGTCAAGACGACGATCTTCTTGACGAACGTCGGCGACTTCGCGACCGTCAACAAGATTTATGGCGAAGCCGTCGGCGATCCGCCCCCGGCCCGCTCGACCGTCGGTGTCGCAGCGCTGCCGGGCGGCGCAGTCGTCGAGATCGAGGTCATCGCTGAGGTCGGCTGAGCCAGCGCCGCCGGTTTGGGCGCCAAAACAAGCCGGCATGACAACAGGCGCTTAGAGAAAATCGACCTCAAGCAGTGATTATCGCACAAGCGTGCTAAAGGTCCCGGTGTGGTCGTTGTCGTCCACCGGGGCCTTCGCGCAAGTGCTTGCGTTTTGACTTTCACCGGGTTATAATAAGTGTAATACCACCCCAAGGATGGAATGAATCAATGGAGCAGCGTGGCACTATCAGTGCACCGGAAACTCAGGCCACGGAGACAGAGATCGCGGCGAACCCCATGGAAGAGTGGATGAACGGCGACTTCGCATATCGCACGTTCAAGAAAGGCGATGTCGTTGACGGCATCATCGTTCAGGTGAGTCCCGATGAAGTCTTGGTCGACATCGGGGCGAAATCAGAGGGTGTTGTCAGCGGCCGTGAACTCGAGCGCATGACATCGGACGATCTGGCCGATTTGCGCGTGGGGATGGCCGTTCGAACCGTCATCGTGAACCCTGAGGACAAGGACGGCAACATCGTGCTGTCGCTGACTCAGGCCGAAGTCGACCGCGACTGGGAAGATGCTGAGCGGAACCTGCAATCGGGCGAGATTTTCGAGGCCAGCGTGACGAACCACAACAAGGGCGGCGTGATTGTTCCCGTCGGCCGTCTGCGTGGCTTCGTTCCCGCGTCTCAACTGGCGCGCATCCATCGCCGCGGCGATGATGCGAACAGTCAGAACCTCGCCAACCTGGTTGGGCAGAAGCTCTGGCTCAAGGTGATCGAGGTCGACCGCGCCAACAACCGCTTGATCCTATCGGAACAGGCCGCCATGCGCCAGCGGAACAAGGCGCTCAAGGAGCGGCTGCTCAGCGAGCTCAAGGAAGGCGACGTGGTGACGGGCGAGGTGATTAGCCTGGCCGACTTCGGCGCGTTCGTCAACCTGGGCGGCGCTGATGGTCTGATCCATCTCTCGGAACTGTCGTGGCGGCGCGTCAACCACCCGAGCGAGGTGCTCAAGGTGGGCGACGAAGTCGAAGTCCAGGTGCTGAACGTCGACCGAGAACGGCGGCGTATCGGGCTGAGCCTCAAGCGGCTCCAGCCAGAGCCCTGGTCGCAGGTCGAGAGTCAGTATCAGCTGGGTCAAGTAGTGAAAGGCACCATTACCAAGCTTGCTAACTTCGGAGCGTTTGCCCGCCTCGAGGGGGATACACGCGGCGAGATCGAGGGGCTGATTCACCTGTCGGAGCTGTCCGATAAGCCAGTCCAGCACCCGCGTGAGGTGGTCAAGGAAGGCGACACGCTGGAATTGCGGATCATCCGCATCGACCCGGCTCGGAAGCGGATGGGGTTGAGCTTGCGTCGTGTCAACGACCCCAACTTCACCACCGATGAGCCGTCGGTAGCCGTTGAGCCGACGACGCCAGAGGCCGAAAGCGACACTGCCGTTGAGTAGGGGCAGGCAGCGCGACATTCGTCGCCTGGTAGCTCGCGTCCGACCACGCCGTCGGCCTTCCACATGGGTTAGCCTCTGCGCTAGTCTGGGCCATCGGACACGGCGCTCGCGGGGAGCGTGTGGACAGAAAGGAAGATGCGATGGCCAATAAGTTGGACGACAGGTTTACAGAGCGAGCGCGCCGCGTCCTCATGCTTGCGCAGGAGGAAGCCAAGCGCCTCAATCACAACTACATTGGCACGGAACACCTGCTGCTCGGCCTGGTTCAGGAACAGACCGGTGTCGCGGCACGGGTGTTGCGTGATCTCGGAGTGAACCCGTATCAGGTACGGCGGATCGTCGAAGATACCGTTGGCCGAGGGCAGCGGAGCAGCGTCGGAAACGCTACCGGCCTGACCCCGCGTACCAAGCGCGTCATCGAGTTGGCCGTCGATGAAGCCCGCCGTATGGGGCATCATTATATCGGTACCGAGCACCTCCTGCTGGGACTTATTCGCGAAGGTGACGGCCTGGCCGTCAACGTCCTCAAAGACCTAGGCATCAACCTCGACGCTGTCCGCACCCAGACCACCCGCGCGATCATGCAGAACCCCAGTGGGCCGCGACAGGAGCGCAAGAAGAACGTGCAAACGCCGGTCCTAGATCAACTGGCTGTGGATCTCACCGCCCAGGCCCAGGAGGGCAAACTGGACCCCGTTGTGGGGCGCCAGAAGGAGATCGAGCGCGTCATCCAGATCCTCTCGCGCCGCACCAAGAACAACCCGGCCCTCATTGGGGAACCGGGCGTAGGTAAAACGGCGATCGTTGAGGGACTGGCTCAACGCATCGTCAATGGAGAGGTTCCGCAGCAACTCGCTAACAAGCGACTGCTCATGCTTGATGTTGGGTCTCTGGTCGCCGGTACCATCTACCGCGGCCAATTCGAAGAGCGCATGAAGCGCGTCATTGACGAGATTAAGAACACCGAAGCGATCCTTTTCATCGACGAAGTACATATGCTTGTCGGCGCGGGTGCGGCCGGCTCCTCCGTGGACGCCGCTAACATCCTCAAGCCGGCCCTCGCACGAGGGGAGATGCAGTGCATCGGCGCGACAACCCTCGACGAGTATCGGCGGCACATCGAGTCCGACGCGGCTCTCGAGCGCCGTTTCCAGCCGGTCTTCGTGGAAGAGCCGTCCATCGAGGATGCCATTGACATCCTCAAGGGCATCCGCCCGCGCTACGAAGAGCACCACAATCTCAAGATTACTGACAGCGCCATCGTCGCCGCAGTGCAGCTCGGTTCGCGCTACGTGACCGACCGCTTCCTGCCCGACAAGGCGATTGACCTGGTGGACGAGGCATCGTCCCGTGTCCGTATGTACAAGATGCCGGATACCCCGTCGCTCCGCGAGAGCCTCGACGAGCTGAAGGAAATTCAGCGCCAGAAGGAAGAGGCTTTCAACAACCAGAAGTACGAGGAGGCCGTCGCGCTGCGTGACCAGGAAGTCCGCATCCGCGAGCGTATCGAGCAGCTGCGGGTCGGTGCGACGGACACCGAAGGTGAGCGCGCCCTCCAGGTGACGGAGGCCGATATCGCCGAGGTCGTCTCGATGTGGACGGGCGTGCCCGTCATGCGCATCGCGGGCGAGGAGTCCGAGCGCCTGATGCAGATGGAAGGCGTCCTGCGCCAGCGCATCATCGGCCAGGAAGAGGCCATCGAGACGATTGCCAAGGCCGTGCGCCGCGCCCGCGCGGGCATGAAGGACCCCCGCCGCCCGATCGGCTCGTTCATGTTCCTCGGCCCGACGGGCGTGGGCAAGACCGAGCTGGCGAAGACCCTGGCCGACTTCATGTTCGGCTCCGAGGACGCCATGGTGCGGCTTGACATGAGCGAGTTCATGGAGCGGCACACGGTGGCCCGCCTCGTCGGCGCCCCGCCAGGCTACGTCGGTTACTACGAGGGCGGCCAGCTCACCGAGGCCATCCGCCGCCGGCCGTACCAGGTGGTCCTGCTCGACGAGATCGAGAAGGCGCACCCTGAGGCGTTCAACATGCTCCTCCAGATCATGGAGGACGGCCAGTTGTCAGACGCCAAGGGCCGCAAGGTCGACTTCCGCAACACCATCATCATCATGACCTCAAACGTCGGCGTGGAACAGCTCAACAAGAGCATGTCCCTGGGCTTCGCGACGGGCAAGAACGAGGAAGAGACGAAGGCCGAGTACGATCGGATGAAGGACCGCGTGATGGAGCAGCTCCGGCGCGCCTTCCGCCCCGAGTTCCTGAACCGTATCGACAAGATCATCGTCTTCAAGTCGCTCACTAAGGAGCAGCTCACCCAGATCATCGACATCCAGCTCAAGCGCCTGGTCCCGCGTGTCCAGGAGCAGGGCATGGAGATCGAGTTCACCGACGCGGCCAAGGAAGTCATCGGCCGGGAAGGCTACCAGCCCGAGTTCGGGGCGCGGCCTCTCCGCCGAGCGATTCAGAACCAGATCGAGGACCGCCTCTCCGAGGCGCTGCTCAGCGGTCAGTTCGAATCGGGCGACACGATTGTCGTGGACGCCGAAGAGGGCCAGGTGGTGCTGCGCGACGTGAAGGGCGACAAGCGCGACGCTCCCTCAGAAGAGACCGCCGCCCCGGCCTGATCTCGCGGCTGACTTGCAATGTATATTACAGGAACCCGTTTTCTCGCGAGAACGGGTTCCTCTTCGTTCGTTAGTTCCCGTATGAACTACTCAAGCGGCGTTGCCGGTGGGTACCTCCTCCAACGCATACGCCACGGCTTGTTCCAGCGTCATCGCCCGCCCCTCTGCCCACGTCGTCTCAAAATCGTCCTCGGCCATTTGAGCCCGGGTGACGGCTACATTATGGCGATATTCCGGAATTTCCGAGTCCAGGGCACGGGAGCCGACTGTCGCTCGCGCACTCTCCGCAGCGCCGAACAGACGCGCCGCTCGAGTGGCTTGCCCTGCCGCAGCAGCGACCGCCGCGAGTGCCTCTAGGGAGGCTGGCAGTCCTGCTTCGTCCCCCAGCTCCCTTCGCACGGCCACGCCTTCTTCCAAAGCTGCGCGGGCGGCCGCCAAATCTCCCAAACGCACTGTCACCAATCCGAGCCAACCGAGGGCGTAGGCCAGGATACCCTTGTCACCTAGCCTCCTACGTATCACCACACTTTGTTCGAAGTGCGTGCGCGCTGTGGCATACTCAGCCCGAGCCGCAGCGATCATGCCCAGACCAAAGTGGGAGTAGGACCTTCCGCGCTCATCCTCGATATCGTCAAAGAACACGAGGTTCTCGTGGTGCAGCGAGTAAGCCCGCGAAAGATCACCGCTCTCGCCAAGAATGATCCCCAGGAGGTGGAACGAATACGCGGCTCCCCGCTCATCTCCCAACTCCCGCAGTATTCGCCCGCTCGCTTCACAGTACTTAGCCGCGCGGCCGCCATTGCCTTGCAGGCGAGCAAGCCAGCCGGCACCGTACAGCGCTTTCGCACATGCGACCGTGCGCACGGCATCCCCTGTCAGCGCCAGAGTTGCTTCCGCCGATCTGGTTCCCTCCGTAAAGTGACCACGAAAACTCCAGAAGCGGTACAAGGCACCGACAAAGCGTAATGCCCAGTCGAGTTCGTTGTTCGCCAGGGTCCATGCTAGCGCTGCGCGAAGGTTATCCTGCTCAGCCGTCAGGCGCTCGAACCAGGTCGCTTGCTCAGCGCCGACAAGTGCGAAATCAGCTGCTTCGGCTACCATCAGGAAGAAACGGGCGTGCTCACGGTGCACACGTTCGGTTTCTCCGTGCGCTGCAAGCTGTTCCAGCGCGTACTCGCGGATCGTCTCCAGCATGCCGAAACGAGGCCCGCCAGACGGGCCGCTTTGCTGCCACAGCAAACTCTTGTCCACAAGCAACGCAATCCCGTCAACGACGTCCATACCGAGATCACCCTGAAAAGCGCCGACTGCCTCTGCAGCCTCGAGAGTGAAGCCGCCGACGAACACTCCCAATCGTCTGAACAGCGTCTTCTCTGCCTCGTCGAGGAGATCATAGCTCCAGCCGATGGCGTCGCGCAGGGTCTGTTGGCGCGCCGGGAGGTCACGAGCGCCACCGGTCAGTGTCTTGAGCCGACTATCCAATCGTTGGAGCAGCACTCGGGGTGGAAAAATCTTGATTCGGGCCGCTGCCAGCTCAATCGCCAGGGGCAGCCCGTCCAGGTAGATGCAGATCTCGGCGACCGCAGCCCCGTTCTCGTCGATGACCTCGAAATCGGGCTTGACACTGAGCGCCCGCTGGACAAATAGATCTACTGCCGCATACTCCGACAGCGTCGAAAGTGGCGGCAGATTCTTCCGATCCGGCAAGGCCAGCGGAGGCACCGCAAATTCCTGCTCCCCGCGCAGGCGTAGCGCGACGCGGCTGGTCGCCAACACCTTGACGCTCGGCGCGGCGACGAGGATCTCGCCGACAAGCGGCGCTGCGCCGACCACCTGCTCCAGGTTATCCAGGACCAGCAACATCCTCTTGTTGTGCAGATAGTCTTTGAGAACATCGAGTGGCGGCCGCGCACCCTGGTTCGGTATCCCAAGCGTCTCGACGATCGTGGACGCGACGAGACTGGGATCGCTGATCGGCGCCAGGTCGACGAAGTAGCCTCCGTCGTCGAACCGTTCGCGGAGAGACGCGGCCACCTGAAGCGCGAGACGCGTCTTGCCCACGCCCCCAGGGCCGGTGAGCGTGACCAGGCGCACCGTTTTGCGTTCAAGAAACCCCTCAACGACGGCAAGCTCCTGCTCGCGCCCGATGAACGACGTCAGCGAGAGCGGCAAGTTGCCAATCGGCTCAGCCTTCGGCGTAGCAGATGGAGCAACGGTCAAGGCGATGTAAGTGGGCCAAGCCTCTTGCGGCACATGGAGGGCATTCAGCAACGCCTCGACGACCTGACGTGTCGGCTGCCGCTGGCCGGCCTCGATCTTCTTCAGGTAGATGGTGGAGCAGCCCGCCAACCCGGCCAGCGTCTCCTGGGTGAGGCGCTGCTCCTTGCGTTTCCGCTTCAGCCACGCGGCGAAGGTGAGATCGGTCTGCATGCAGATCCCTTCCGACTATCTACGGCAACAAGCTCCTCTGTCTGATGAGGCCATGCTTCAGAACAGCCATTATACCACAAATAGACACACGTTGAGGCCGAACCGTCCGATGACTTGTATACCTTCCTGTATACCCCCAGGTATACGGAGCGCTAAAGTAGCTGCTGTACACTGGTATCCACAAGATGGAAGCTGGATCTGAGAGCGAAAAGGAGCACACGCGATGTTGTCTCAACGGCACCTGGATCTTCTGGCAAGCGAACGTCAGTCTGAGTTGTTGAGGGCGGGTGGCTACGAGCGGTCGGTCGAAGCCTCGCGACTTGGGGTATCAGGCGGCGAGCGTCCGGGTGAGCCTGGCGTTCCAGCGCTAACTCCCATGTTCCGGACTTCGTCCATGCCCCCACGGTTCGCTCAACGCTTGCTGCTGCTCATGTCGCTGGTCTATCGCTCGCTCTAACTCTCGGACTACAGATGCCTCATTCAGTATCCCTGATGTTTTGGGCAACGGTGGTCAGGCTCGCGGGTCAGTCCAACCAATGTAGGAACCGTATCAGCCAGCACACCAAGGAGGCACAACATGGCAATCGACACTATTGACACCGCAATCCAGGAGTTCAGGACGTCGCTGCGCGGGCCGCTGTTCACGCCCGCCGACGACGGCTACGACGAGGCGCGAGCCATTTACAACGCCATGATCGACAAGCGCCCGGCGCTCATCGCCCAGTGCGCCGACGTCGCCGACGTCATCGCTGCCGTCAACTTCGGCCGCGACAGCGGCATGGACATCGCCGTGCGGGGCGGCGGGCATAACGGCCCGGGGCTAGGCACCGTCGAGGGCGGTCTGGTCATAGACCTCAAGCTCATGAAGGGCATCCGCGTCGATCCTGAGGCGCGCACCGTGCAAGTCCAGGGCGGATGCACCTGGAGCGACGTCGACCACGCCACCCACCCCTTCGGCCTGTCGGTGCCGTGCGGCATCCTCTCCAGTACCGGCGTCGGCGGCCTCACCCTCGGCGGTGGGCTCGGGCATCTCACCCGCCGCTTCGGCCTGACCATCGACAATCTGCTGGCCGCGGACATGGTCCTGGCCGACGGCCGCTTCGTCACCGCCAGCCCTGACCAGCACCCCGACCTGTTCTGGGCGGTCCGCGGCGGCGGAGGCAACTTCGGCGTCGTGACCTCATTCCTGTTCCAGGCTCACCCGGTCAGCACCGTCTATGCCGGACCGATTTTCTGGGAATTGGAGCATGCGCCGACCGTCTTCCGCTACTGGCGCGACCTGATCCTGTCCGACCCCGAGGATCTGGGCGGCTTCTTCGGCTTCCACATCGTGCCGCCGGGGCCGCCGTTCCCTGAAGAGCACCACATGAAGACGATGTGCGTGGTCGACTGGTGCTACACCGGCGACCTGGCCAAAGCCGAGGCCGTTTTCAAGCCGATCCGCGCCGTTGCGCCGCTGGCCATCGACTTCTGCGGCCCCATCCCAATGCCGGCGCTGAACAGCATGTTCGACGCGCTGTATCCGCCGGGCCTGCAATGGTACTGGAACGCCGACTTCTTCACCGAGGTGAGCGACGAGGCGATCGAGCGCCACCTCCAGCACGGATCGCAGGTGCCGACCGTCAACTCCGCCATGCACCTCTACCCGATCAACGGCGCGGCGCACCGCGTTGGGCGCCACGACACGGCGTGGAGCTACCGCGAGGCGAACTTCGCGCAGGTCATTGTCGGTGTCAGCCCCGATCCGGCCGATAACCCGCGGATCATCCAATGGTCGAAGGAGTACTGGGCAGCGCTGCATCCGTACTCGTCGGGTGGGGCATACGTCAACATGATCATGGAAGAGGGGCAGGAGCGGGTGCAGGCGGCGTACCGCGACAACTATGGACGGCTGGCGGCAGTCAAGGCGAAGTACGATCCGAACAACCTGTTCCACGTCAACCAGAACATCAAGCCCGCCGTATAATACCAAACGCCGCCAGAAAGGCTGCAAAGTTAGCGTCATTGCGAGGAGGGCGATAGCCCGACGAAGCAATCTCACGATGGGCAAGGGCCTCGCCACTTTGGTAGACTGCCGGTCGCAAGGGCGAGGGATTGCTTCGCTGCGCTCGCAATGACAGCCTTTCTATACACGCTTGGTGCAAGAGGAACTTGTACCCGCACTATACGCGACGCGGCTACCGGTTTCCCGGTAGCCGCGTTCTTGTTTGCGTCTCTATCCGTATGCCCTAACTCTACATCGCGCGTCGCACCGCCTCGGCGATGTTGTCCGCGCCGGCGAGCGCCAGGCGGGCCAGCGACGGGCTGTAGGGCAGCGGGACGGCGGCGGCGCTCACGCGCTCCACCGGCGCCCGCAGGTGGCCGTGCAGGTGACGCGATACCTGGGCCGCGATCTCCGCGCTCCAGCCAAGAACCGGCGTCGTCTCCTCGGCCACGACAAGCCGCCCCGTCCGGACGACCGAGTCCAGGACGGCAGTCCAATCGAAGGGAACGAGGGTGCGCGGGTCGATGACCTCCACACTGACACCCTCAGCGGCCAGCATCTCGGCCGCCGCCAGCGCCTCGTGGACGGCCGCCCCAATACCGACGATGGTGCAGTCGTCACCGCGCCGTTTCACGTCCGCCACACCGAGCGGCACAATCACGCCGTCCGGCGGCACCTGGCCTAGCATCGGGTAAAGCGCCTTCGACTCGAACACCACGACGGGGTTGTTGGAGCGGATCGCTGCCGTCAGCAGCCCCTTGGCGTCGTACGGCGTCGTCGGCACCGCTACCAGTAGCCCCGGTATGCTGCTGAACCACGCCTCCAGGCTCTGCGACTGGTGCGGCCCCCACCCCTGCCCCGGCCCGTTCGCCACACGGATCACGAGCGGCACGCGATACTGGCCGTTCGACACATACCGCAGCTTGGCCGCGTCGTTCACGATGGGGTCCGCAGCCAGCGTCAGGAACTCGGCGATCCCCATCTCGACGATGGGACGCTGACCCGCTGCCGCTGCCGTCACTGCGCTGCCCACGATCACGTTGGGGCTGATGGGCGCGTCAATCACGCGGTTGTGGCCGAAACGCTCCGGCAGGCCGTGCACCGTCCCAAAGCGACCCCCGCCGGCCAGCCCCGACCCAATCACGTAGGTTGTCGGGTCGGAGGTGAGCGCCGCGGCTAGGGCCTCGTTGACGGCGGACGCATACGTCGTGCGGTGGCCCGGCGGGGTTGCGCCGCGGCGGTAGAGGGCGGCCGAGTCCGGGCTGTAGACGTAGCTCATCAAGGCCTCAGGCGAAGGCCCGGGCGCGACCTGGGCGCGGTCGATAGCGCGATCCGCCTGGAGCTGCGCGGCCGCGGCCATCTCACGGGCGTCGGCGGGCGTCAGGAGGCGCCCCTCGACGAGGTTGTTGTACAGCCGCACCACCGGGTCGTAGCGCTCAGGCTCGTCCGCGACGAGACGGCTCACGCGCGCCTCGATCAGTGTAGGCCCGCCGCCACTCCGCGCGAGGCGAACAGCCGCGCGCACCGAGCGATACACGGCCCAGACATCGGCGCCATCGATTGTGATGCTCCCGATGCCGTAGGCCACGGCGCGTTGAGCCACGTTCTCCAGACGGCTTGTTTCGCCGGATGGCGTCGCGCCCGCCACTCCATTGTTGATGAGAACGAACACGAGGGGCAGGTCGCGCACGGCGGCGAAGTTCAGGCTTTCGTGGAACATCCCCTGGTTTGAAGCACCCTCACCGAGGAAGCACAACGTGACGCGGTCGGTGGCTTGCAGGCGAGCCGAGAGTCCCCACCCGGCGGCCAGGACCGTCGAGGCTCCGACCACGCTAGAGGCCAGCGCGCCGACGCGGCGGTCGGCCATGCTCGCCGGCCCCGCCTTGCCTCCATCCACACCCGCGCTCTTGCCGTAGACTTCCGCGACCACCCCGTTGACGTCGCTGCCACGCGCCATGAAGATAGCGAGGCTGCGGTGGGTCGTGACCACGTTATCGTCCGGGCGCAGGGCAAAGCACGCGCCAACCGCCACGCCCTCCTGCCCCTGCGAGAAATCCAGGTCGCTGAGCGGCAGCGCGCCGGCGGCGAGCTCCTCCGCAAGCCGTGTCTCAACCGCGCGAACCAGCGTCATGCGCCGCAACATCTCCAGCCGCAGCGGCGTCTCCTCGACCGGCAGCGCCTGGTCGTGGCGCTCGACATGCCGCGCGTGCGGCTCGCCCTCTACCAGAGGAATCGGCGTGTGCGGCAGCGCCTCGGGATGGAACGGCCGAATCACCGGCGGGGGCGCTACCGGCCGACCGTTGCCCCCTGGCGCCTTGGAGGGCACCGGCGACTCCTCAACCGTCGGTGTGGGCGGCGTCCGCTGCGGCTTGCCTTCCTTCTGTCGACCGCGCTCAGGGCGGCCCGGCTTCGTCGGCGCCGAAGGCGGCGCGGTGGGCGCATCAACGGGGGCGCTGGCGGACGGCGGAAGCGCAGCGCTCTCGGCCTGCCTATTCTTGCCATCCTTCCGGCCGCGGTCCTGCTTCTTCTTTTTCCCGCCCGGTTTTGCGGCAGGCGGCGGCACTTCTGGCGCAGACGCCTCCTGCGCCGCGTCAGCCGACTGCGCCTCAACGACCTGCGGCGGCTCGACCTCGGCAACCGACGCTTCGTGCTCCATTACACTCTCGGGGGCCGACTCCGGAGGCGCTTCGGCTGTCGGCGGTTCTACCTCAACCTCAGCCCTTTCCTCAGTCGCAGACGTCGCCGACGGCGCCGTTTCGACGGCCTCGGCCTCGACAACCTGGGGCGGCAATTCCAGCGCCGGCGCCTCGACGGCTTCATCCGGCGCCTTGCCCTTGCCGCGCCTGCGTCGACCGCGCGCGCTCGGCTTCTGTTCCGGCGCGGCAATCTCCTCGACCGGTGTCGCAGCGGCAGACGGCGTCTCCGCCTCGGTCGGCGTCTCGACCATCTGCGGCGGGAACGCTTCCGCTTGGGTCTCCGCCGCTTCCGTCGCCTCGGCTTCAGATGAGGGAGCGAGGATCGGCGCGGCCTGCGGATCGCCGATCGGCTCGACCTCCGGGCCGGGCGGCGGCGCAATCTCCGCTTGAGGCTCGGCGGATTCTTCAACAACCTCAGATGTGGCAGCAGGCGTGGCGCGGCGGCTCCGAGTGGCGCGCTGGCGAGGGGGTGGGGCAATAACACCCAGACGAGTCGCCGTCTGGGTGTACGCATCCACAACTACGGGCCACGCGGCGAAATCAAGCCAGCGGCTTGGGTCGCCCTCCACTCGGCTCTGGGCGAGAAAGTCGCCTATCGACATCTGGCCGGCGAACACGTTGTGCAAGGCATCGGCCGAGGTCCAGACTTCAGCCGATGGTGTGAGTTTGGACGGCCCCATCTCACCCTTAAGGGGCCGCTTCGTCCAATTCAGTGTGACTAGCGCTTCCGGCTCCGTAACATAGAACCGCAGAACAGACCCCAAGCCCGCGATTTGCTCGGCTTGGTCGGGTTTAGTGTTCAGGCGGCGAACGAGCGCCGCGAAGACGCGATAAAGTTGATCGCTATCCTGAAAAGTCGGCATACAGCGCGTCTCCTAAATAATGCATCAACTCACATTCTACACCCTCAAGACATAAGGCGCAAAAAGGCCGTGACAGCTATCATCTGTTTCTCTGTAAATCTGCTTGACTTGCCTTCTCCTGGGCGCGTACAATGAGCAGCGTGTCCAGGAAGGAGATCGTGTTGGATAAGGCACGCGTGGAGGAACCAGAAAAGCGCCACGGCGGGCGGGTTCGCGCGCGGCTGCCAGACCTGCTGGCGCTGGCGGCGTTGGCGGCCCTCGTCGTCATCTTCTTTGCGCCCATTCTGTTCCTCCCCGACCGATGGATGCCGGCCGGCGGTGGTGACTTATCCGGGTTCATGTATCCTTACATACGCTATGCCACGGAGACTCTGCGCACGCTCCACGTCCCCCTCTGGAACCCCTACCTCTACAGCGGCGCGCCGTTTCTGGCCGATATTCAGTCGTCCGTGTTCTATCCGGCCACACTGCTCCTGGCGCTGCTGCCTATCCAGGTGACCTATCGCGAGCTGGAGCTACTCAGCGTCTTCCACTTCTGGTGGGCGGGCGCGGCCATGTACATCACCCTCCGCGCGTGGTATCGCCCGGCCCTGGCGCGGCCTGCCGCTCTCTTCGGCGCGGCTGCGTTCGCCCTCTCCGACGTCTTCTTCACCCACTTCGGCAACCTCAATCTCATCGCGAGCGCGAGTTGGCTACCCCTCGTTCTTCTGGGTGTGCGGATCGGCGGGCCTGGTGGTATCCTGCTCGGGGCCGGCGCGCTGGCGCTGAGCGCCCTGGCCGGGCACACGCAGCCGCCGGTCATGATTCTGCTAGCGGTTGGTGTGTACGGCCTCCTCGCCATCATCGACTGGCTCGCGCGGCGGCTTCGGCCGGGCAGCGCGGTCGCCGATACCGGCGCGAGTCTGTCGCGGACCCTGTTGGCCGTCATCGCAATACCTGTGCTGGGCCTGGGAATGGCCGCAGTTGTTCTCTTGCCCGCCTTTGAGCTAACGCAGCTCACGCGTCGCGTGGGCCTGTCCTATGCCGAAGCTGCCGCGTTCTCGCTGCCGGTGCAGGCTCTGATTGATATCGTCGCGCCGCACCTGCACGGCCGCGGGCCGGCCGGCTTCTGGGCAAGCTGGCCGCGCGTCGAGGTCGGCTATCTCGGCGTATTCCCGCTACTCCTGGCCGTCGTCGGCCTCACCCGTCGGCGCGGCGCCGTCTTCTGGGTCGTCCTCACCGCGCTTGCGCTCCTGCTGGCCCTCGGCCCCGCGACGCCGCTGCACGGCCTGTTCTACCAGTGGGTGCCCGGCATGGCGCAGCTGCGCGCCCCGGCCCGCCTGATGCTGCTCGCCGACTTCGGAATCGCCGGACTGGCTGCCCTGGGTTTCGACACACTGTTGCGCCGCCCGCGCCCGGCGCTCGGCTGGGCCGCGGCGGCCGTGGCCGGCGTCTTGGCCGTCGCGCTGCTCATCGCCTACACTCAGCTTGGCGCCGCGGGCAAGCCCAACGCCGCGCAGGCCAGCCTGGCGCGTACCGCGCTGTGGGCCGGGCTGGCCCTCCTCGCCGTCGACGCCGCCGTCATCCTACTCGGCGCGTATCGCCGGCTGAGCAACGCGGCTTTGATTGCGGTCGTTCTGGGGCTATTAGCGGTGGACCTCGTGGGGCAGGGCATCGGCGTCGACGTTGGGCGAGAAGACCCTACCGCCAACTACGACCATCCCGCCGCGGTGGATTTCCTCAACCGCGACCCGTCACTCTACAGGATCGAGGTGCGAGGCGAGAGCTGGGGAGCCTGGGCGCCGAACCTGAGCCTCATGGAACGGCTGTATGACGTGGCCGGCATCTACAACCCGCTGGAAGTCGCCGACTACCAGCTCTTCTGGGAGGGTCTGACCGATCGCGCGACTCCGCTGTACGATTTCCTCAACGCCAAGTACATTGTCGCGCCGAAGGACTTTGCCCTGCCGTGGGACAAATTTACACCGGTTTTCGACGGCGACCCATCGGTGAACGTTTACCTCAACACGCGCGCCCTGCCCCGCGCCCAGGTCATCTACCGCAGCCGCGTCATCCCCGACCCGGCCGCCGCCTTCGCCGCCCTGCGCGCCCCGGGCTTCGACCCATCGAGCGAGACTATCCTCGCGGCGGGCGATGCGCTGAATAGCGCGCCCACTAGTGAGACGAATCTCTCTTTCGTCGAGTACGAGCCTCAGTCTATCGTCGTCGATGTTACCGCCGCGTCCGATGCTTATGTCGTGTTCAGCGAGGTCGCGTACCCCGGCTGGACGGCGACGGTGGACGGGCAGCCCGCCCCCATCGAGCGCGCGAACTTCGCGTTTCGAGCGGTGCGCGTTCCAGCAGGCGAACACCGCGTGGCGCTAAGCTTCGATCCTCCTTCATGGCGGCTTGGCCTCCTCATGACTGTCCTGAGTCTGGTCGCCTACGCCGCCCTCGCCATCGTCTTTTACCGTCAAAGACGAATGTAGCCTCAGAGGCACAGAGAACACACAGCAAAGAAGAGGATATGTAGTCTCTCTGTGCCTTTGTGGCAACTTCGACTATCCCGTTATCGCGCTTCCACGGCTAGCGTGCCAATCTCCGCCGCGCCGTCGCGGCCCGGATTCGCCGGCAGGCGCTCGCCCGTGCGCCAGTCGTACCAGCCGACCTGCACGCTCAGCGGCCCCGGCGGCGCGTCGTCGGCGACCCTGGCCTCGATACGTTGGATGATGCGCTCCCCCGGCGCCCAGTCGGTCGTCGCGTAGCTGCCGCCGAGGGGTGGGCCGTCGAACTGCCCCGCCAGGCTGCCGTCGGGACGGACGAGGTGGACGAAGAAGTTCAGGACCGTGGCCGTGGGCGCGAGCGCCTCCCACTCCAGAGTCACGCCAACGGTATCGCCCGGCCGCGCGGCAATTGGCTCAATCTGCGCTCCGACCAGCCGCATATTCTCACCAAAGGTTACCGGCGCGACCGGCTTGACAGTCAGATCGTGGGCCGCGTCGAGGTGGTAGACAAGCAGCGCGGGCGCGCCGCTAGCATCCGGAACGGTGCTTCGGCTCAGCGCCCAACGCTGGCGGAAAGCCTCGCCGTCTTTCGCCTCCCATCCCTCCATCAAGTAGCGCGCGTCGCCGTTCGGCGGCAGAACGATGCCGTGGCGTGGGTCGAAGGAGCGCGGCGGGTTGGCGCGGTTGACCAGGCGGATAACAGGCTGATCCCACACACCGGGCGAGACATACGTCGCTCCCTGGGCCACCTCGGCGGCGACGGCGGCGCCGCGCTCGAAAGCCGCGCCGCGGTAGACATCGTGAACCTCGGGCGCCACAGCGTAGCGCCCGAAGAAGTCCCACGTGGACCACGCCCCGCTGAGCACAACGATGAGTACGACAGCGATGGTTCCAAGAGAGGCGCGGCGCGCGTCCAGCCACGCGCCGCCACGCTCGATGGCCCAGGCAGGCAGCAGGTAGAGCACCGGCCAGATACCGGTCAGCCGCCCGTAATTGGGCGCTTCCTCGCTCAGCCACGACGGAACGAGCATGGCCACAAACGCGAGCAGCAGCAGCACGGCGGCGGCCTGCGGAGCCCGACCGCGTCGCCCGACGAGGTCCCGGACGAGGAAGCCCAGGCCGACAACGAACGCGAGACCGAGGATAGGGTCGAAGATAGGGCGCCCGGCGATATTCTCCCACCAGGACGACGTCCCGCGCACGGTGAACATGAGCACGATGTTCATCGTATTCTGGGCGAGGGCGGCGGGGAGGTTGCCTCCGTTGACCTCGGGACTGAAGATCGACACCTGGCTGGAGCGCAGGCCGAGCAGGTCAGGGTTCGCGGCGAAGTAGAGAATCAGCGGCAGGCAGAACGCGAGGGCGACGGCGGAGGCCGCAAGCCATGACAACAGCGGGCGGGCGCGCCGCTCGCGGATGGCCACCCACAGGGCGGAGCCGAGAAGGATCACGGGCAACAGGCGCGCATTCAGATGGGTGTAGTTGCCGGCCGCCACAAAAACGCCGGCCAGCGAGGCCCAGGCGTAGTCGCGTCGGACGCCAGGTCGCCCCCCGGCGTCGCCCCGAATCGCGCGCCACCACGCCCACAGCGCGAGGGCCACCCACACCGGCAACAGACCCGCGCGCAGGCCCTGGTGCGCCTTGGTGATGGGCCAGAAAGAAACAGCGATGAGGGCGGCGCTCAGCAGCGCTGTCACGCGGGGACGGGGCAAGGGCAACGCGTCGGCGAAGAGGAACTGGCTCGGTATGGCGAGAGCGCCGGATAGCGCGCCCGGCAGGCGAATCGACCAGACCATCGGGCCGAAAAGGGCGATGCTGGCTGCGATGCCGTAGATGAACAACGGCTCGCGCCCGAAGTTGCCGGGGAGAAAAACCGGCCGCCAGCCGTCGATGATATTCATCGCGTCCAAGGCGTTGTAGCCCTCGTCGTGGTGCAGACCGAGGGGAACAGTGTCCAGCCGATAGAGGCGGAGCGCCAGGCCGAGCAGGGTTAGCCCGGCCAGCAAGAGGATCGGGAGGAGAGGAATTCGAGCGCGCTGGGACAAAGACATGGCAACCTATCCGGTGCGGCGCCTACCGCCGCGGCTCATTATAGCGCCCGGCGCCCATAGGCACAAAAGCCACGCGTATTTACCCCCTGGGCGCGTCTATGCTAGAATTTCGGCGTGACAGATATTCCTCTTCGCCAATCCTATACCGGCGTCCGCGCGTCGCGGCTTGTGCCGACCCTGGCGCTTGTCGGCGTCCTGCTGTTGGCGCTTGGGCTGCGCCTGTACCGCATCGATGCTCAGAGCTTCTGGTACGACGAAGGCACATCGGTCGTCCTCGCGACGCGCGACCTGCCTACCATCGCGCAAGGCGCTGCCGCCGACATCCATCCCCCACTTTACTATTTCCTCCTGCACTATTGGGAAGGGCTGTTCGGCCAGAGCGAGGCCGCCGTGCGCAGTCTGAGCGCACTCATGGGCGTCGCGCTCGTGTTTCTGACGTGGGGCATCGGGAAGCGCCTGTTCGGCACCATTACCGCCCTGGCCGGCGCGCTCCTGGTCGCCGTCTCGCCGGTGGCCGTGTATTATTCGCAGGAAACGCGAATGTATACCCAGGCCGCCATGTTCGGCGCAGCGGCGTTCCTGGCGATGCTCGCCTTTGTTCAGAATTGGCGTCCCGCGGCAACGACTGAAGTCGTTACTACCAGGCACAAGTATGCGCCGCTCGTTCTATACACGATCGCGGCCCTCGCCGCGCTCTACTCGCACTACTTCGCCTTTACCGTCCCGCTCGTCGCCAACATCGTGGTACTCTTGTGGGTGCTGCGGGACCGGCGCTGGCGCGCGGCAGTCGCGTGGATCGTGGCGCAAATCGTCGTCGCCGCCCTGTTCCTGCCCTGGCTCCTGTATACCCTGGACGCCATCCGCCGCTGGCCGGCGGTCAGCGCTCCGTTCACGCTTTCTTTCCTGCTCTCCGACAGTCTCCGCGTATTCAGCCTCGGCCGCGGCACGCCCTGGTCGCCGTGGGGATGGGCCTTCGCCGCCGCGCTCGTCATCGGCGCGCTCCTGACGCCGCTGGTTGTGCGGCGTATCTCCCGGCGCCAAGCGAACGATAGGGGAGAGACGGACGGCGACTGGGGGCTGGGCGAGGCCACCCTCGCCGCCGTCCTGTACCTGCTCGTCCCGCTGCTGATGATGTACGTTCTGTCGCTGCGCAAGCCGATGTACAACCCTAAGTTCCTGCTGCTCATCGCGCCACCGTTCAGCCTCCTGGTCGCGCAGGGCGCGCTGCTGCCACTGCGCGTCTGGCGACGAGCGGGGGCCATTGTCTCGATCGCATTGCTCGCCGGTCTGGTTGCGATTTCGGTGTGGGGCCTGCTGGGCTACTACTTCGACCCGCGCCAGGCGCGCGACGACTATCGCGGCATAGCGCACTATCTCATGGCAGCCGGTCGGCCGGGTGACGCGATCATCCTCAACGCGCCGAGCCAGGCCGAAGTCTTCGGGTTGTACTACACGGGGAATCTGCCGGTCGTCCCACTGCCGCAGCGCCGCCCACCGGACCGCGCCGAGACCGAGGCGGCCCTAGCGAAGCTGGCCGCCGATCATCAGCGCATCTATGGCCTGTTCTGGGCGACCAACGAAAGCGACCCCGACGGCATTGTCGAGGGGTGGCTTGGGCGAAACGGCTTCAAGGCGATGGACACCTGGGTGGGGAATCTGCGTCTGACACTCTACGCGCTCCCCCAGGCGGCGGGCGCATGGCAAACGATGGACACCCGCTTCGGCCAGGAATTCACGCTCGAAGCGTCTGAACATGTGGACAGCGTCGAGGCGGGCGACGTACTCCCTGTGGGTCTGCGCTGGCGCGCCGACGCAGCCATACCCGCCGACTATACCGTGTTCGTCCATCTGGTCGACCCGTCCGGCGCCGTCATCGGGCAGCACGACGCGCCCCCCGGCGGAGCGACGACCCGCGGATGGGCGGCCGGAACCACGCGCGACGACAATCACGGCATCCTGGTGCCGTTCGGAACACCACCCGGCGTCGCTGACATTCAAGTCGGTCTCTACAATCCCGCAACGGGCCGCCGTCTCACTCTCCCGGACGGCAGCGACAGCCTCAGCCTCGGCCAGGCGACAATCAAACGCCCCGCCGCGCCGCCGCCCATCGAGGTGTTCAACATTCCTCATCGTTCCGGCGCGAGCGTCGGCGACCTCAGTCTCGCCGGCTACGACGCCTTCAAGCGTGGCTTCGACCACGCCCCAGACACACCCATTCACGCCGGCGACGAGGTGCAGGTAACACTCTATTGGCAGGCGGCGAAGGACGCGCCACGCCTGCCCGCCGATCCGGCCCAGAGCGGCTACCGCGTGGCGGTCCTCGACGGCGCAACCCCAATCGCCGCGGCCGACGCGGCGCCCGGCACCCCGAGCTACCCTGTCGACCAGTGGCGCTCCGGCGAAATAATCCGCAGCGTCCACATTCTTCAACTGCCGGCGGACCTTGCGCCGGGCCGCTACACCATGCAGCTCGACGGCCCCGACGGCGGCTGGCCGACGGTTCCCCTGGTCCCTCTCGACGTAGCCCCATAACCTACACCCGCTTGAGTCTTCGAAACAGGCGTGCTAGAATCAAGGCATGATAGCGTTTTCAAGTAGGAACTCTTGCATGGCCTTGTCCACCCACCTAACCGACGAACAGCTGATCGCCCTCATCGAGGAGTATTTCGACCAAGGCGCGCACCTGAGTGGGTGGACGTTGCGCGCCCGGGAGCGTGTCGAGGCCGTGCGCGCAGCGTTCTTCAACTCGGACTTCCTCGAGCGGGCGTCGGATGGCGAGCTGGTTAGCGCCTTGACGGCGTATTACAAGCAGGTCGTCGCCGTTCCGCTGCTCTACCGCGCTATCGAGACGGCGCCCGGGCGGCTGCGCCTGGCGTTGCGCACACTGCTGGACGAGGACGCAAACCTCGCCGCGCGCGTCGATTCCGTATTGCTGCCTTCGTCGCCGTTGCACCAGTCGGGTCTGGGCAAGAGCTTCTATAGCCCGCTGTTCCAGGCCCTCGATCCCGAGCGCAACCCTCTGTGGAACAATCGCACCGAGGCCGGGCTGCGCGCCCTGGGCCTGAACCGCTGGAAGCCGTCCGACTCGCCGGGCAGCCGCTACCTGGCGATCCAGTCGGCGTACCTGGACCTGGCGCGGCTGCACCCTGACCTGGACCTGTTCCAAATCGATCACTTCATGCGTTTCGTGGTCATCGGCGTCGGCGCGGACACCCTGCGCGCGTGGGACCTCGCGTCGGAGACGGACTCGCTTCCGCCTCCCCTCACACTGAGCGAGGAGAGCGGCGCATACCAGGAAGGCGGCGCGCCGACGATGGAGGCCGCGCAAGAGTGGCCGGCCGAGGACGTGGCGCTTACCGTCGAAGAGGCGCCGATCACATTGGAAAGCGCCGCCGAGGACGCATGGTTGCCCGTCGGGCGTCTGGCCGAGCTAAGGGATCTCGCGCTCGAGCGGCGGCAGATCATCTTCCACGGCCCGCCCGGCACGGGAAAGACCCATGTCGCCCAACTCCTGGCGCGGCTGCTCGCCACGCCGAAGGGCCGTGTTCACCTCGTCCAGTTTCACCCGGCCTACAGCTACGAGGAGTTCATCGAGGGCATCCGTCCCGAGGTGCGGCGCGGCGGCGAGCTGACCTATACGGTGCAGCCGGGCCTGTTTGCCCGCCTGTGCGTTGAGGCGGCACGCGGCCAGGGTTACACGGTCCTCGTCGTGGACGAGATCAATCGCGCCAACCTGCCCCACGTCTTCGGCGAGCTGCTCTACGCCCTCGAGTATCGCGGCCAGCCGGTCGCGCTGCCGTACTCCGGCGGCCGCCTGGTCGTCCCGCCCAATTTGCTGCTCATCGGGACGATGAACAGCGCCGACCGCGCCGTCGCCCTCCTGGACCAGGCGCTGCGGCGGCGCTTCGCCTTTGTTCCATTCACACCCGACCCCGAACTACTGCGCCGCTTCCTGGCCGCGCACCCGCCCGCGCCGCTGTGGGCGGCCGACTTCCTCGAAGCGCTCAACCGGCGCCTGGCCGAGGACGGCATCTCGCCCGACTACCACATTGGCCACACCTACTTCCTGCGCCCTGACCTCGACGCCGACGCCGTCGAGCGCGCGTGGCGCTACGCGATCCGGCCGACGCTCGTTGAGCTGTTCTACGCGCGGCCCGCCGCCCTGGACGCCTACGACCGCATCGCCGCTCGTTTCCTAACGCCGCAAGCATCGGTCGGAGACGATCGCAGTGGCTGACATCGTGCTGGCCGAGGGTGAACGGCGCGAGAACGTATCCCTGGCGCCGGACGAGGTCGCTGTCCTCCGCGCATGCGACCTGGCGGACGTGTCGCCCGGCTGGACACCGGGCTACTTTACCATTGCGGCGCGCAGCCTTGTCGGCCACGCTGTTCTCCCTGACAGGCGTATTGTCGTGCGCCCGAAGGTTCCGCTGGCGAATGTCTTCGCCATGCTCGCCCGGGTCGCCGGTGGGCTACGGACCGCGCCGGATGTTACGACTCTCTCCGAGGGCGAGCCAATCCTGGCCGGCGTCGCCGAGCTTTACGCGACTGCCCTGGACGAGCTGCTGTCGCGGGGCGGCGTGCGAGAACCGGTCGACGTGACGGAAGCCAGGCCGTTTGTGCGCGGCAAGCTCCTCCTGGGGCCGACGCTGCGCCAGCCGCCGACGCGCCGCCATCTGCCCGTCACCCGCCGCAGCGCGTGGAGCGCGGACACCCTCGCCAACCGGCTCCTCAAACAGGCGGCCAGGACCTTGCTAGGCCTCTCGCTACCGCTTGAGACCAGGGCAAAGCTGGAGCAGGCGCTGCTGGGTCTGGCAGATGTCGCGGACACGAGCCACCCGGCAGACTGGTTCGAGCGCGTTCAGATCACGCGCCAGAACGCCGACGCCCGCCCGGCGCTCGTTCTGGCGCGATGGGTTGTGATGGGGTGCGCACCGGCTCTGGAGCCAGGATCCTATCCGTTTCCCGCATTTCGTCTCGACATGGCGCGGCTGTTCGAGGAGTTCGTCGCCGCGCTCTTTGCGGACAAGCTCACTCACAGCGACCTTCGCGTCGTCGCCCAGCCCCTGCTCCCCCTCGACGAGGCCGGCGATGTGCCGCTCAGGCCCGACCTGGTGGTCTGGCATCGGGGCAGAATCTGCCTGGTGTTGGATACCAAGTACAAGTTGCCCGGGCCACCACAGCCGAACGACCTGTATCAGATTCTCGCGTACTGTCACGCGCTGGGCGCGCCCGTCGGCGGCCTCCTGTTCCCAACGGATACCGCCGCCGCCCCGATGATCGTGCGGCACACCGGTGTGACGCTGCACGCGCTCGGTCTGGACCTCGGCGCCCCACCCGACCAGTTCGGTGAGGCGTGCGCCGCGCTGACCGAAACGGTACGAACGTTGATCTCACGATAGCGAGCGGGATGGGGAAGGCTGGGGAGGTATACAGGACACAGAGGACCTTATTCTATGGGACAGATGACAAAAGCCGCGTGGATAGGCGCCGGAACCGTTGCCGCAGCAGCGCTGCTCGGCCCATTCCTGGTGCCCGTTCCACCGCTCGAAGGTACGGCGCCAGCCGATCGCCTTGCCGATGCCGACGGGCGCTTCGTGGATGTCGACGGCCTGCGCGTGTATTGCAGGGCACAGGGACAGGGTCAGCGAACGTTCATGCTGCTGCATGGTTTCGCCGCCAGCGCATTCTCCTGGCGCGACGTTATGACGCCGCTCGCCGAGATGGGTAGAGTCATTGCCTACGACCGCCCGGGCTTTGGACTGACAAGCCGGCCCATGCCCGGAGAGTGGCGCGGCGATAGCCCTTACGGTATTCGGCAGCAAGCCCGGCTCGTCATCCATCTCATGGACACGCTCGGCGTCGAGAAAGCGGTGCTCGTCGGCAACTCCGCGGGTGGAACACTCGCCGTGCTTGCCGCCGCCCTCTACCCTAACCGCGTGCAGGCGCTTATTCTCGTAGCGCCCGCGATCTACGCCATGTTCCGGGTTCCCGCGCCCGTGCGCTGGTTCTTCGCGACCCCGCAGATGCGGCATCTCGGGCCTTTGCTCGTCCGCCCCATCGAGCGGAGTGGCCTCGACTTCGCCCGGTCCGCCTGGCACAACCCGGAGCAGATTGCGGACGACGTTTGGGCGGGCTACACCCTCCCGCTGCAGGCGGAGAACTGGGACCGCGGTCTCTGGGAAATCACGGCGGCCAATCAGTCCCTCGGCAGGCTGCGTCTCAGCCAGGTGACTACGCCCACGCTCGTCATCACCGGCGACGACGACCGCATCGTCCGCCCAGAGCAGAGCGTGCGCGTCGCCAACGAGATGCCCAACGCGCGGCTGGTCATGCTGCCCAACTGCGGCCACCTGCCCCATGAAGAGTGCCCTGCCGAGTTCATGCGCAGCGTGCGCCACTTCGTGGCCGAACTGCCCCAGGCGTGACTCGCCTCCCCATGCCTACCCTGGACACCGACGAAGAAATCCCTCTCACCGACGCGAACACCTCGGTGGTCGTTCGCGTCGGTGACACGGTCCGTCGCACGCCGGGGTTCTGGACGGCATCGGTACATAGCCTGCTGCGCCACCTGGAGGCCGTCGGGTTTGAGGGCGCGCCTCGCGTCCTTGGCTTCGATGCCCGCAGCCGCGAGATCCTGACCTTCATTCCCGGCGAGACAATTCCACCCTCCCTGGACGGCTATCGTTCTGACGAGATGCTTGGCGCCGTCGCCGCCCTGCTCCGCCGCTGCCACGACGCCACGAGCGACTTCCGGCCGTCTGCCGCCGCAGCGTGGCGCGACGGCGTGGGCGCGCCGGGCGTCACCGAAGTGATGTGCCACAATGATATCGCGCCGTGGAACACCGTGGTCCGCGACGGCCAGCCAGTCGCGTTCATCGACTGGGACTTCGCCGCGCCAGGCCGGCGCATCTGGGACGTGGCCTACGCGCTGTGGCGATTCGCTCCGTTATACCCCAATCAGACCTACGGCTCGCTGCCTGAGCGCGCGCGGCGCATGCGGCTGTTCTGCGACGCTTACGGGCTGGAGGATCGCCGCGGGCTGACGGCGGTCATCGAGTGGCGACAGGCGGTGCACTATAGCACGCTCGCAGCCTGGGCGGACGCAGGCGTCCCGGTCTTTGAGCGTCTCTGGCGCGAAGGCCACGGTGAAGCCATGCTGCGCGACCTGTCGTGGATGCGCAGCCACCGCGCCGAGCTGGAGCAACTTCTCACGCGTTGACATCTCTCCTGCGTCGGCCTATAATCCGAAGAGGACATGGCCGATACCATTGGTGCGGCTCCTGGCGCTTAGCAAGCAGTTGGATTCTAGAGAGTAGTGCGATGATCGGTAGCAAGACTTTCCCCCTGCCGTGGCGCGAGCTTCTCAGCGCCCTCAGCATCCCCCTGGCGCGTGGCGGACGGGGCCCCAGCCCTGAGCCCGTGCTCGTGTACACCGCTGCGCACCAGTTCGAGGCGGACGTCGTCGCCGGCAAGCTAGAGGTCGAGGGAATTCCCTCGTGGAAGCGCCGCGAGACGCTGGGCGCAGCTTATGGGCTATTCATCGGCCCACTGGCGCGCGTGGATATCCTCGTTCCTGCCGTCCTGGCCGACCGCGCGCGGCAGGTTCTGGCCGACGTCGACGACGATGGCGACGAGGATGAGAGCTAGACGGCTCCGCATCACCTTGCACTCTCCTGCCCCCTTCGTGTATACTTAGCCAATCCACGCACCAATTGTTGTAGTATAAAGCAGGGCCGCACGGCCGGCCCTGGAGGTTGACCATGCGCGTTACCTGCAAGCAAGAGCATCTCGCCCGCGGTCTCGATATCGTGAGCCGTGCGGTGCCGTCGCGTAGTACCTTGCCCATCCTCTCGAACGTCTTGATCGCCACGGACAACGGGCGGCTGAAGCTCTCGGCGACCAATCTAGAGATTGGCATCAACTGCTGGATTGGCGCGCGGGTAGACGAAGAAGGAGCAACCACCGTACCGGCGCGGCTCCTGACGGACCTCGTCAAGTCGCTGCCGCCCGACCAGGTCGCGCTAGACTACAACGAGCGCAACAAGACCCTCAACCTCAAGTGCTTGCGCGACGAGGCCCACATCAAGGGCATCGACGCCGCCGACTTCCCCACCGTGCCAACGGTGGACGACGACGCGGGCATGGAGTTCTCGCCGGAGACGCTGCGGCAGATGATCAACCAGGTCACCTTTGCGGCCGCCGTCGACGAGTCGCGCCCCATATTGACTGGCGTGGCGGCGCGCTTCGAGCCGAGCAAGCTGACTCTCGCTGCAACTGACGGCTTCCGCCTCTCGGTGCGGACGGCCACACTGGAAGAGGGGGCGGCGCAGCCGCTGAACGTCATCATCCCGGCCCGCGCACTTGCGGAGCTGGCGCGCATTGCGGGGGACCAGGACGAACCCATCAGCGTCCATATCGCGCGCAACCGCAACCAGGTGCTATTCCATCTGCAGAGCGTGGACCTGGTGAGCCAGCTCATCGACGGGAACTTCCCCGACTACAACACCATCATTCCCAAGGCGTCCAACACGCGCCTGACTCTCGACACGCGGGCCTTCCTCGCCGCCGCCAAGCGCGCGGCGCTATTCGCCCGCGACGGCGCGAACATCGTGCGCCTCAAGGTCGAGCCGGGTGCGGCCGGCGAGCTTGGGCAAATCAGCGTCAGCGCCGTCTCGACCGAATACGGCGACAACGTCTCGCAGCTCGACGCGGCCGTCGAAGGTCAGCCTACCGAGATTGCGTTCAACGCCAAGTACCTCCAGGACGCCCTCAGCGTGATCGAGACCCAGCAAGTCAGCCTGGACCTCGGAAACCCATCGAGCCCCGGCGTGTTCAAACCGGTGGGCGGCGGCGAGTTCACCCACATCGTGATGCCGATGCACATCACCCGCTGAGACCGTCGTCACTGACATAACGCCCCGCGGACTTGACCGAACGGCTCGATAAGCTTACAATTAAATGCCGTTGGCCGCACCCCGCCGCGCGGCTACCGATATTTACGAAAGGTGAAGGTCTATCAGCACGACAAGTCAGCGGATCAACGAGGAAATCCGCGCCAAGGAAGTTCGTTTGATCGATGATACTGGCAAGCAGCTCGGCATCTTCCCCGTCCGAGAAGCCATCCAGATGGCGCGGGACAAGGGCCTCGACCTTGTCGAAGTCGCGCCGAACGCCGTCCCGCCGGTATGCAAGATCCTCGATTACGGCAAGTATGCCTTCGAGCAGGCCAAGCGTGACCGCGACGCCCGGAAGAAGCAGAAGACGGTTGAGGTAAAGACGCTCCGTCTGCGCCCCAAGACCTCGGACTACCACGAAGGGTTCAAGGTGAAGCAGGCACGGCAGTGGCTCCTCGACGGCGCTAAAGTCAAGGTGATGATCCAGTTCCGCGGGCGCGAGCTCGTTGTATCCGCCGAGCCGGCGCGCAAGCAGCTCGCCGAGGTGGCTCAGGCGCTTAGCGATATCGCCACCATCGAGCAGATGCCGGACATCGAAGGCAAGACGATGCACATGCTTCTGACGCCCACGGCGCAGAAGCCGGCCAAGGAAGCGCGCGAGCCCCGCGAGGTCAAGGAAGTTCGCGAGCCGAAAGAGGCAGCGCCCCGGTAGATGGGCGTAAGACCGGCAGCGGCGAACGCATCTGACTGAGGACTATCTGTAGCTATTATCACCCTGTTTGGGTGTTATTCCTGTTGCCCCGGCTGCGATATGTTGCCGCGCCGGAAACGCGTGTGAGTGGAGGATTGAGTGCCTAAGATTAAGACCCATAAGTGTACGCAGAAGCGCTTCAAGGTCACCGGCACCGGCAAGATCTTGCGTACCAAGATCGGCAAGAGCCACCTGCGCCGACAAAAGCCAGGGCGTGTCAAGAACCTGTTCGACACGTACATGGAAGTCGACTCGCCAGGCGCCAAGAAGCGCATTCGCCGCCTCGCCCCATACCTCAAGGCCTGATCGCGGAGAGTTTCTCACCGTGGGATGGCCGCCCGCAGGCGGCCATCTGCTTGTGGCGAGGTCATCATTCTATCGAAAGCGGCCGGGTAGCAAGCCCGGCGCCCCCGCGAAAGTACTGGGGGCCAGGCTGTCAGGCGGGTACGTGGACACCCGCCGACGCCATTCGCCGCATACAGCGGCCAGGAGGTCAAAGTGCCACGAGTGAAAGGTGGGCCACACGCCCACTCCCGACACCGAAAAGTTCTTACCGCGACGAAGGGCCAGTACAGCGGCCGCCATCGCCTCTACAAGACGGCGAATGAGGCGCTGCTGCACTCGCTCGAGTACGCGACACGCGACCGCAAGCGCAAGAAGCGCGACTTCCGCCGCCTGTGGATCCAGCGCATCAACGCAGGCGCTCGCCTCAGCGGCTTGAGCTATAGCCAGTTCATGCACGGCCTCTCGATTTCGGGCATTACCCTTGACCGCAAGGTATTGGCCGACCTTGCGGTCGCGGATCCCACCACCTTCGCAGGTCTGGTGGAGACGGCCAAGGGCGCCGTGCAGACAGCGAAAGCGTAACCTCGGATTAGGGAACTCAGGGGCGCCCCGACAGGCGCCCCTTTTTGCTGTTTGGTTGCTTATGTTGACTTCAATCCACAACCCACGCGTCCGCGCCGTCCGCGCCCTCCTCGACCGCCGCCGCGCGAGAGAGGAGGAGCGGCGCTTCGTCGCCGAGGGCGTCCGGCTCATTGAAGCCGCGCTCGACGCCGGTGTGCGGCCGGCGGCTGCGTTCTACGCCGCCGAGCTAGTGCAGAGCGAGCGTGGGCGAGCGCTGGTCGCGCGCCTACGCGCCCTGACTGAAACCGTCGAGGTCAGCGCCGGAGTGATGGATGAGATGAGCGACACGGAAACGCCCCAGGGCGTCGTCGCGGTGTTGCCCTTCCTGGACTCGGCTTCCCTGCGGCGCAACGCGGACGGGAACGCGCCCCTCGTCCTTGTGGTGGACGGCGTGCGCGACCCTGGCAACCTGGGTACACTCCTCCGAAGCGCCGCCGCGGTGGGTGTCAGCGAAGTGCTGCTCGCGCCGGACACCGTCGACCTGTACAACCCGAAGGCTGTGCGCGCGGGCATGGGCGCTCACTTCGTCGTCCCGGCCGAGGCGCTGCCCTGGGCCGAGCTTACGGCGCGGCTGGCCGGCCTGGTGGTGCGCGTCGCGGCGGCAGAAGCGCGGCAGGCGTATGACGCGGTCGACTGGACGGTTGGATCGGCGCTCATCATCGGGGGCGAAGCCGAGGGCGCGAGCGCCGAGGCGCGGCGCATCGCTCAAGAGCATGTCGTGATTCCGATGCGCAGTGGCGTCGAGTCGCTGAACGCGGCGATGGCGGCAACGGTCATCCTGTTCGAAGCCCAGCGCCAGCGCCGGGTGAGCCAGCGTTGACGCGTGTTAAGTGTTACAGTGGATTTGTGCTATCATTACTGGACGGCGAATTTCGCCTGAGGAGTGAGAGGCATGTTTCAGCCGGTTAGCCCTAAAGTAGATTTTCGAACACTGGAGTTCGAAACCCAGGAGTTCTGGAAGAAGAACGACACCTTCAAGCGCAGCCTGGAGATCCGCAAGGACGCGTCCCGATTCGTGGTGTATGAAGGCCCGCCCACGGCCAACGGCATGCCCCACTACGGCCACGTCCTGACGCGCGTGTTCAAAGATATTATCCCGCGTTATCAGACTATGAAGGGCAAGTACGTCCTGCGCAAGGGCGGCTGGGACACCCACGGGCTGCCGGTCGAGATCCAGGTCGAGAAGAGCCTGGGCCTGCGCAACAAGCAGGACGTCGAGGCGTTCGGCATCGCGCGCTTCAACGCCCTGTGCCGCGAGAGTGTCTTCAACTACATCCGCGAGTGGATCGAGATGTCGGATCGGCTCGGCTTCTGGTTCGACCTGGAGCACGCCTACATTACCCTCGACCCGGATTACATGGAGACGGTGTGGTGGATCCTCAAGAACTTCTGGGATCGTGACCTCATCTACCAGGGCTTCAAGGTCGTGCCGTACTGCACGCGCTGCGGCACGGCCCTCTCCAGCCACGAGCTGGCGCTCGGCTACTCCGAGGCCACGGACCCGTCGGCGTACGTCAAGTTCCCGGTCAAGGACGCGGCGAACACCTACTTCCTCGTGTGGACGACGACACCCTGGACGCTCCCCGGCAACGTCGCAATCGCCGTTGGCGAAGACCTGGACTACGTCGTGGTTCAGCAGGGCAACGACCGCCTCATCCTGGCCGAAGCGCGGCTCGACGCGGCGCTCGACGGCGAATACACCGTGTTGCAGCGCATGAAGGGCAAGGACTTGCTCGGCAAGCGCTACACGCCGCTGTTCACATTCCTGCCGGTCGACAAGGACTACGCCTACGTCGTCGCCGGCGACTTTGTCAGCACCGAGGATGGCTCAGGCATCGTCCACATCGCGCCGGCGTTCGGCGCGGATGACATGGACGTCGGCAAGAAGTACGACCTCCCGGTTCTGATGACCATCAATCCTGAAGGCCGCTTTCTCGACGCCGTGAAGCCCTGGGCGGGGTTGTGGGTCAAAGACGCCGACCCGCACATCGAGCACGAGCTCCAGCACCGCGGGCTGCTCTACAAGAGCGGCACGTACACCCACACCTACCCGTTCTGCTGGCGCTGCGGCACGCCGCTCCTGTACTACGCCCGCGACACGTGGTATATCCGCACGACTCAGTTCAAGAATGAGCTTCTCGCCAACAACGACAAAGTCAACTGGGTGCCGGAGCACATCCGGCGCGGCCGCTTCGGCGAGTGGCTGGCCAACAACGTCGACTGGGCGCTGAGCCGCGACCGGTTCTGGGGAACGCCGCTGCCCCTGTGGGAGTGCGACAATCCAGAGTGCGACGAGCGCGTGTTCGTCGGCTCGCGGGCGCAGCTTAGCGAGCACGCCGGGCAGAACCTGGCGCGGCTCGACCTACACCGGCCGGAAGTCGACGACGTGACGTGGCGCTGCAAGAAGTGCAATCACGGTAAGATGCGCCGCGTCCCCCAGGTCATCGACGTGTGGTTCGACTCGGGAGCAATGCCCTACGCCCAGTGGCACTACCCGTTCGAAAACAAGGATATGTTCGAGGAGCAGTTCCCGGCCGACTACATCTGCGAGGCGATCGACCAGACCCGTGGCTGGTTCTACACCCTGCACGCCGAAGGGACGCTCCTGTTCAACAGCCCGGCCTTCAAGAACTGCCTCGTGCTGGGCCACGTCCTGGCCGAGGACGGCACCAAGCTGAGCAAGTCGAAGGGCAACTATATTCCGCCCATCGAAATCATCAACGATTTCGGCGCGGACGCCACGCGCTGGTACTTCTTCAGCAAGCCCGCCTGGGCGCCCGGCCGCTTCGACCCAGACCAGGTCGGCGAGATCATCCGCAAGTTCATGCTGACGCTGTGGAACACCTACAGCTTCTTCGTGACCTACGCCAACCTCGACGGCTGGAAGCCGGATGGCCGCGCGCCCGAAGATGCTCAGCTGTCTGACCTCGACCGCTGGCTGCTGGGCGAGCTGCACGAGCTTGTCACGACCGTCGACGAGAGCCTGGCGACATACCAAATCCACGTCGGCGCGCGCGCCATGAGCGAGTTCGTGGACAGCCTCTCTAACTGGTACGTCCGCCGCTCGCGCCGCCGCTTCTGGAAGAGCGGCTCGGCCGACGCCGACAAGGACGCGGCCTACATCACCCTGTATACCGCCCTGACGACGCTGACTCAGGTTCTCGCTCCGTACATGCCGTTCCTCGCCGAGGTGCTGTATCAGAACCTCGTGCGTTCGGTTGACGCGAATGCGCCCGAGTCGGTCCATCTCACAGACTGGCCGACGCCGCGGGCGGCGTGGCAGAACGACAACCTGGTCGAGGGAATGCGCCTGACGCAGCGTCTGGCCTCAATCGGGCACGCCGCTCGCAACAAGGCCGCCATCAAGGTGCGCCAGCCCCTGGGCGAAGCCATCGTGGCCGTGCGAACGCCGAGTGAGGCCGCAATCGTCGGGTCACAGGCGGAGCTACTGGCCGACGAGTGGAACGTCCAGAAGGTCAGCACCAGCGGCGAAAGCGAGCTGGTCAACTACCGCGTCCGCGTCAACCCGGCGCGGCTCGGCCCCAAGTGGGGCAAGCGCCTCCCCGCCATCCGCCAGGCCGTCGAGGCCTCGGACGCGTCGACGCTGGCCCACAGCCTGCGCGCCAGCGAGCCTGTCACCGTCCAGGTAGACGGGGAAACCATCGAGTTGCTGCCGGAAGAGATGAACGTCGAGGTCATGGAGCGGCCCGGCTACACCGCGGTCGAAGAGGGTGGCATGGTCGTCGCCCTCGACACAACCATCACCGACGAGCTTCGCCGTCTCGGCCTGGGGCGCGAGCTTGTGCGCCGCATCAATGCCATGCGCAAGGACGCGGGGTTCGAGATCGCCGACACCATCGATACCTACTATCAAGCCGACCCAGAGATGGTATCCATCATCACAGAGCAGGCCGAGGCTATTGCCGGTGAGACCCTGAGCGCGGCAATCCGCGCGGCTGCGCCGCCGCCCGGCGCGTACACCGAGAGCTTCGCAGTGGACGGGCACACGCTGACGCTTGGCCTGGTGCGCCACTGAGACCAACACAGCCGGCTGCGCGGGTGGGCAGCACCGTCGATTTCGCCGTCCACCCGCTCCGCCGGAGCCTCCGAAGAAGGAGAGTAACCCGAAATGCAGCAATCACCGTTAAGCGCTGAACAGATGCAGCATTACCGCGAGCTGCTTCTGGCTGAAAAGCGTCAGATTGAAACCGAGCTACGGCGACGCCTTGAGGAGTTCGAGCAGCTGACCGACAACAGCGACAAGGCGGGCCACTTCGGCGACCAGGGGGACGAAGCGACGGACATCTTCGAGCAGGAGAAGAACCTGGCTCTGCGCGATGGCATGGACCGCCAGCTCGCCAAGATAAGCCACGCTCTGGCGCGCATCGACCAGGGGACGTACGGCCTGTGCGAGGTGTGCGGCAAGGCCATCGATCCGGAGCGGTTGGACGCGTTCCCCTCGGCAACGACGTGCATTCAAGACGCACGAAAGGTACAGAGTGAGCGATAATCGTAGCTCGTTGTTAGGCACGGGGCGGCGGCAGACATTCCTGGTCGCCCTGATCGTGCTGATTCTCGATCAGTTCAGTAAGTGGCTGGTGGTGAGCAACATCCCGGTCGGCGTGGAGTGGGCGCCTGTCTCATGGCTCGCCAACAGCCTGGTTCTCACCCACACCACCAACACCGGCGCGGCTTTTGGGCTCGCCCCCGACGCCGGCTGGATCTTCGTCGTCATTGCCGTGATCGTGGTGCTAGGCATCATCTTCTACTACGACAAGCTGCCGACGGATCACTGGATGGTGCGCGTGGCATTGGGGCTGTTGCTAGGCGGGTCGATTGGCAATCTGATTGACCGGCTCACACGCGGCTCAGTGGTGGACTTCATCGACCTGCGCATCTGGCCGATTTTCAATGTCGCCGACTCCGCCATCGTCGTCGGCGTCTTCATCCTGTTCTACTATCTCCTCAAGGAGGAGAAAGCCATCAAGCGCCGCGCAGCAGCAGCAGCAGCCCAGGCAGAAACGGCTCCATCCACCGCCGACGCCGACGAGACACACTCGCAAGGCTGAGCGATTGCTGTCGCAGCCGCTGGCTATGCAGGTACAAAGTGCAGCGAGGCTTGAGGAGCTACTTCTCCTCTTTGTCCTCCGCGCCTATGTAGCAACCCCATCTTGGCAGCGTTAGCGCTGGGGACGTCGGACGCGGATCCCGGTTTCCGGGGGCTGACGTCGTACCCAGCGCAGGTATTTTCGGACTTCAGGGCGGTCGCGCAGCCGATCGACGGACGCAAGGTCGAGCAGCTCGGCGTTGGAGAAGAGGACGTGAATCTGGCGGTGGCACGCCGGACAGAGGAGGGCCAGCGGCCCGCCCTTCCCGCCCTCGCTCAGCGGCACAAGATGGTGACGGGTGACCCGAATCGGGGAGCGCCCGCACAGCTCACACGTTCCCAGTTCTGTCTGCGAAGATGCCATACGGAGATTATAGCCACCCCAGGAACCCGCTGTAACTCCGGCAGCGATCGGAGACAGTAGAGGAGACGACGGTGACAACTCTGCCCTTCTTCCCCTTCGAGCGTTTTCTAAACATACGCGCGGCCGGCGGCGGGACGTTCTCCCCTGACGGCGGGCGCGTTGCATTTGTGACGGACATCACGGGCGTGCCCGAGGTATGGGCCGTCGGGGTGCAAGGCGGCTGGCCGGAGCAGTTGACCTTCGGCGGCGAGCGTGTCAACTTCGCGCGGTTCGCACCGCAGGGCGGGCGCCTCGTGTTCGGCGCGGATAGCGGCGGCAACGAGCTACAGCAACTCTACCTTGTCTCCGCCGACGGCTCGACCGTGCGCGACCTGACCCGCGCACCCGGTTCCATGCATTACTGGGGCGGATGGTCGCCGGACGGCCGTCAGGTTGCGTTCGCCTCCAACCGCCGCGACCCGCGCTTCTTCGACATCTACACCTGCGACGTCGAGACGGGTGAGTCGACCTGCGTCTACGAGAGCGAGGGTATGACGCACGCCGTGGGGTTTTCGCCCGACGGCAAGTGGCTGCTACTGGCCCGCATGAACGGGTCACTCGATGAGGACCTGTTGCTCCTGAACCTGGCGACAGGCCAGGTCGTCCACCTGACGCCGCACGAAGGCAAGGCAATCTACCACGGCATAAGCTGGAGCGCCGACAGCCGCGGCCTCTATCTGGCCACGGACCAGGGACGGCAGACGGCCGCGCTGGTCTTCCTCGACGTCGCCACGCGCCAGATGACGCTGCTCGATGCGCCGGAATGGGACGTGGAAGCTGTGGCCCTCAGCCGCGACGGGCGGCGCTTGGCATACAGCGTCAACGTGGATGGCGTGTCCGAGCTGCGCCTGCTCAATGTCACGAGCGGTGAGCGCCCGGCGGTTCCCAACGGGCTGCCCAACGGTGTCATCGGCGTCCTGCCCATCTGCCGCGACCCCATGGCCGGCAACCCCCTGGCGTGGTCGCCGGACGGCGAGCGCCTCGCCGTGAGCTTCAGCAGCGGGACGAATGCGCCGAATGTGTGGATCGTGGACCTGACGGCCAACAGCGTCACGCGGCTGACCCACAGCAGCCTCGCCGGGCTGCCGCAAAATACGCTCGTCGAGCCGGAACTAATTCGTTACCCCACGTTCGATGGGCGGCAGATTCCCGCGCTGTACTATCGGCCGCGCGGCGCCCGCGGCCTGCTGCCCGTGGTCGTGTTCGTCCACGGCGGCCCGGAGGGTCAGTCGCGCCCCAGCTTCAATCCGGTCATCGCCTACTTCGTGAATCGCGGCTACGCTGTTCTTGCGCCCAACGTGCGCGGCTCGACGGGCTACGGGCGCGCGTTCACACACCTGGACGACGTCGAGAAGCGCATGGATTCGGTCGCCGACCTGGCGTACGCGGTGCAGTGGCTCGTTGCCGAAGGTGACGCCGATCCCAGGCGGATCGCGGTGATGGGCGCGAGTTACGGCGGCTTCATGGTGCTGGCCGCCGTGACGAACTACCCCGACCTGTGGGCGGCCGGGGTGGACATCGTCGGCATCGGGAGCTTCGTGACCTTCCTAGAGCGCACAGGGGTCTATCGCCGCAAGCACCGCGAGACGGAGTACGGCAGCCTGGAGCGCAACCGGGCGTTCCTCGAAAGCATCTCGCCCATCCACAAGGTCGGCGACATCACGGCTCCCCTCATGGTGATTCACGGCGCGAATGACCCGCGGGTGCCGGTCTACGAGGCGGAGCAAATGGTCGCTGCCCTTCAGGCGCGCCAGCACCCGGTCGAGTACCTGCGCTTCGAGGATGAGGGCCACGGCATCGTGAAGCTCGCCAACCGCATCGTCGCCTACGGCGCGATCGGCGACTTCCTGGACCGCTACCTGAGCAACTAAGCAGCCGCGCTGGCCGGCTCGCACCTCAGCTCGTACTGGCCGCCTCCCACCTCAAGCGCGCCGTTCGTGAGCCGTACGTCTCGCCCGTCCATCACGACCGCGCCCCGATACGCCTCCGGTACGACAATCGTCGCCGTGGCGTTAGCCGGAATCTCGGCGCGCAACAAGAAGGCCCCGTTCTCTAGCCGCCACTCCGACGAGATACGCCCGCGCACCGAGTCATAGGCCGCGCGGGCGTGCGTCAGCCCGCCGCCGGGCACGGGCGCGACAATGATGTGAGCAAAGCCGGGTGCCCGCTCGTCCGGCCGGATGCCCGCGACGACGTGGTACAGCCAGGCGCCCACCGCGCCCGGCGCGTAGTGATTGAACGACAGCATCCGCGCCGACTGGAACGAACCGTCCTCGCGTATGCCGTCCCAATGCTCCCAGATGGTCGTCGCACCGTATCTCACCTGCAGGAGCCAGTTGGCCGACTCGTTCAGCAACAGACGGTAGGCATGCTCGGCGTAGCCATAGTCGGTCAGAACCTGGCAGACGTAGGGCGTGCCGAGGAAGCCGGTTCCAATCTTATACCCCTCGGCCGCTACCAAATCGGCCAGCGTCTTCGCTGCTCGCGGCCGCTCGTCCACCGGTAGCAGGTCGAACGCCAGCGCGAGGACGTAGGTCGTCTGGCGGTGCGGTGATAGCCGCCCATCGGCGTCCTGGTGCACGTAGCGGAACGCTTCGCGCGCGTGCTCGTAGTACTCGCGGAATGCGGCCGCCTCGTCGTCGCGCCCCAGCGCCGCGGCCGCCTTCGACATCAGGAGCGCGTCGAAGGCGAGGTAGGCCGCGGGAATGAACATCCGCGATTTTCGGATGGAGCCTTCCATGCCGTCGCCGGGCGCGAGCCAGTCGCCGAAGCCGTACCACCCGCTGCTGTAATAGCGAAGATGCTCCCACGTCTCCCGGCGGGACAACGCGCTCCGGAAGCGGGACAGGTTGGTGATGCGCCCGGCCTGCCGCCGTCGGTACTCGAACATCGCTCGCATGCTGTCGTATTGCTCTTCGAGGATGCGCGGGTCGCCATAGTAGACGTACAACGTCCACGGCACGATGATGCCGGCGTCCGCCCAACCCTCGGAGCGGTTCAGGTGATACAGGGCCATGTAGCGGTCCCAGATCGCCTGGGTATTGAGCGTTCCTTTCTGCTGCATATCGCGCACGCTGCGCCGGAATGTGTCCCAGCGTCTAGTGAACGGGTCAGGAACCGTGAGGGGCACCAGGCCGTCGCCGCGCTGGTCGAGGCGAAGATCGCGCAGCCACCGCTCCAGGAACGCGCACGCGTCCATGTTCAGGCACGCCGTCGGCGCGAACACCTGCAGGTCCGCCGTCCACCCCATGCGCTCGTCCCGCTGCGGGCAGTCGGTCGGCACGTCCAGGAAGTTGCCCCGCTGCGTCCACATGATGTTCTGGAACAACTGGTTGACGAGCCCGTTGGAGCACGAGAACGCGCCGGTGACCGCCAGGTCGGAGTGCAGAACGACGCCGGTGAGCGTGTCGAGAGTTGCTTCGTCGGGCAGGCCCGCAACCTTGACGTAGCGGAAGCCGTGGAAAGTGAAGCGCGGCTCGAACGTTTCGGGCTGCCCACGGCCCTCCAGGATGAACGTGTCCGTCGCCTTCGCCAGGCGCAGGTTCTTGGTGTAGAAGTTGCCCTGCTGGTCGAGAATCTCGGCGAACTGGAGGGTCACCGATGTGCCTCGAACCCCGGCGGTGCGCAGGCGAACCCAACCGACCATGTTCTGCCCCATGTCGAATACGGTTTCACCGGCCGGCGTGTGGATGACGGCAACCGGTCGCACTTCCTCAATCTTTCGCACCGGCGGGCCAATCGGGGCAGCGAGTTGCTTGGCGCTAAACGGCGTCTCGAAGACGCGGCGCCACTGGCGGTCGTCGTAGCCGGGCTCGTCCCACCCCGGCCGTTCCAGCCGCGCATCGTACGTCTCGCCATCGAAGATGTCACTCGCCAAAATAGGCCCGGTCGCGCACCGCCACGTGGCATCGGACGTCACGACCTGCGCGGAGCCGTCGTCATACGTCACTTCCAGCTGCGCGAGGAGCGCCAAACGACTGCCGTAGACATTTTCGAGATAGAGAAACGAGACGCGGCCGCGGTACCATCCATCGCCGAGCACAGCGCCGAGGGCGTTGTCGCCCTCGCGTACCAGCGCCGTCACGTCGTACGCCTGATACTGGAGGCACTTGTCGTAGGTCGTCCAGCCGGGTGTGAAGTACTCGTCGCCGACGCGCCGCCCGTTGATGCGGGCCTCATAGAGGCCGTGGGCCGTCACGTACAGCCGCGCCCTGGCGATGTTGCCTTTGAGCCTAAAGTCCCGCCGCAGCAGCGGGCACGGCCGCGGGCTGTGCGGTTTCTCAGGCAGATCGGGCTGGATGAGCCGGGCCGTCCAGTCGGACGGCTCCAGCAAGCCCATTTCCCACACCGCCGGCGAAGCCCACTCGCCGGCCGCCTCGTCCTCGTCCCAGAGGCGCACGGTCCAGAAGCACCGTTGCCGCGACCGCAAGACCGCCCCGGCGTACTCGCAAGTCAGTGCGTCGCTCGCCACCTTACCGCTGTCCCAGAGCAGGTTGTCGCCGCAAAGGTCGGCTTCGGTCGGGGCGACGCGAACCTGATACGCCGCCTGACGCGCGCCCTGTCGCGGCGACACCATCTGCCAGCTCAAGCGCGGCCGACGTGCATCAACGCACGTGGGGTTGTGTTTGTGCTCGCACCTCAGATGTGTGACGAGCGTATGGCCGGATCCGCCGTTCTCCACGATGCACTCCCCCCTCAGGGCGCGGGCTGCGAGAATCCTCCGTAGCCGCGCTGCTTGGCCTCCTGGGCTGCTTGCAGCACAGTCTGCTCAAACTCATCCGGCAGCCCCCGGTCACCCTGGTCAATGGCGCGCCGCCGCTTGAGGATGACGTAGACGTTGCTCTTTTGGTAGCGGCTGAACTGGTCCCATGTCCACATTTCAGTGATCCCGCCCCACGGGTTCGAGCGCGTCACACTCGAGTCATCGTAGGATATCACCGGGCACCAGTGGCCGCCCGCGTTGGCGAGGTCGCCTCGATCCACGGCGGCGAGGTCCCAGTAGAACAGCACGATGATCGGGTAGCCCTGCCCAATGGCGTACTTGACCCCCGCCGCTGCGTCACCATGATTACTGTCGTCGACGTCGATGTGGCTCCAGCGGTGGAGGAAGGCGGCAAGCTGTGTATTGTAGGTGTCGACATCGACCTGGTCTGGTCCGAGGATGACGTCGGCAATGTAGCCGGCGGGTAGCTCGATGTTCGTGAGATACATGATGCACTCAGCCACCGACTCTGGCCCGCAGTTGTGTTTGAAATTCGTGTCCTGGCGCTGATCTGGGCGAGGGTCGTGCAGTTGGTTCCACGTTGTAGGGAATGCCTGGACATCCGGTAGTGCTGGCATTGCTCCTCCTGTTGGGCTCAAAATCCAAGAAATCCGTCAATCCGTTCACTTGAAATAGCATATCACGTATGCAGCCCTGCTGCAACCTGCTTCTTACCGTTTTCTCAGGTTGTTCTTGGCCGCCTCTCAGCCCCGAGCAGTACACTATTTCCAGAGATCAAGCGATCTCCACATGCGTAACAGTGTGTATCACGTGGAAAGGACCACACCACCGTATGAGCAAGACAAAGCTTTTCACTCTCGCCGCCAGCGTCGCCCTGCTGGTTGCGCTTTTCGCGGCAGTGGCCGGCCCGGGCGCGGCATTCGCCCAGGGGCCGACGCCCACGACGCCCACGACGCCCACAAACACGATGGACCAGACCTTCTGGCAGTCGCTGGCGAGCCACCTCGGCATCACCCTCGATCGTCTGACGCAGGCGGTCAAGGACGCGGCCAAAGAGGCCGTCGCGAGCGCGGTGCAGAACAACCGCCTGACCCAGTCCCAAGCCGACGCGATTGACCAGCGCGTTGACCAGTGGGCGCCCGGCCAGGGTCTGCCCTTCGGCCGCGGCGGGCGCGGCCCCGGTGGCCCCGGTGGCCCGGGTGGGTTCGGCCCTGGTGACCACGGCATCGGCGGCCCGGCCGTTCTCGACGCCGTCGCCAAGGCCCTCAACCTGACGACCGCGGACCTGCAGACCCAGCTGCGCAGCGGCAAGACCCTGGCCGACCTGGCGACGAGCCAGAACGTGAGCCAGGACACCGTCAAACAGGCCATTGTTACCGCTCAGAAGGCGGAGATTGACCAGGCGCAGCAGGCCGGCCGCATCACCGCCGACCAGGCCACGCAGATGAAGCAGCGCATCGATCAGGAAGCGGCTAACCTCGACCTGACCAAGCCCTTCGGCGGCCGTGGCTTCGGGCCCGGTGGCCCTCAGGGCTTCGCCCCTGGCGCCGGCAAGGCGCAGGGTGGGCAGGGTGGCTTCGGCATGATGGGCGGCCCGGCCGTACTCGACGCCGCCGCCAAGGCCCTCAACCTGACGACCGCCGACCTGCAGACCCAGCTTCAGAGCGGCAAGACCCTGGCCGACATCGCTCAGAGCAAGGGCGTGAGCCAGGATACCGTCAAGCAGGCCATGGTCAGCGCTGAGAAGGCGCAGGTCGACCAGGCTCAGCAGGCCGGCCGCATCACCGCCGACCAGGCCACACAGATGAAGCAGCGCATCGACCAGAACGCTGCCAACCTCGACCTGACCAAGCCCTTCGGCGGCCGCGGCTTCGGCCCCGGCGCGATGCCGGGCATGCCGGGTGGCCGCGGTGGCCGTGGCGCGCCGGGCACTGCCCCCCAGGGCACGCCGACCACGCCCCAGGCGCCGGGCGCCTAGCTCTCAGCCGTCACGTTTCTACCCACCTTCCTGGTCGTCCCTCGCTCCCACGTGGAGCGAGGGACGCCGACGCATGTACAGTCCGTGTAAGACCTCTGGGCGCGGGCTCGTCTCCTCAGTGGAGGATTGAAGTCTTTGCCGACGATTCTGATTGCCGACGACGATCCCAAGATTATCGATATGTTGCGGCGAACGCTGACGTATGAGGGCTACCGCGTGGTCACGGCGCGGGACGGTGTCGAGGCGCTGGCCCAGGCCGAAGCGCTGCGGCCGGACCTGGCCGTCCTCGACTGGCTCATGCCCGGCCTGGCGGGCATCGAGGTGGCGCGACGAATCCGTGCTGCCGACGCCATTCCGATTCTGATGCTCACAGCGCGTGACGCCGTCGAAGACCGGGTCGAGGGGCTGGACGCCGGCGCCGACGACTACCTTGTCAAGCCGTTCGCCCCGGCCGAGCTGCTGGCGCGCATTCGGGCGCTGCTACGCCGCCTCGAAACCGCGCCGGGCAGGGACAAGCCCCTCGTGTTCGCCGACCTGCGCCTCGATCCCGTCACCCGGGACGCGCAGCGCGGCAATCGGCGCTTCACCCTCACGCCCAAGGAGTACGACCTGCTGAATTACCTGTTGCGCCATCCACGCCAGGTTCTATCGCGGGAGACGCTACTGGAAGAGGTGTGGGGGTACGACTTCGGGGGGAACGGGAATGTGCTCGAAGTGTACATCGGCTACCTGCGCGCCAAGACCGAAGCCGAGCAGGAACCGCGCCTGATTCAGACGGTGCGCGGCGTCGGCTACGTGTTGCGAGAAGAGCCTTAGCTGCTATGTCTATCCGCCTCCGATTGACCTTGTTGTACACGCTCATCCTGGCGCTGACGCTTGCCGTGTTCAGCGCCGGCCTGTACGCGATACAGGAGCGCCTCGCCCTGAACAGTCTACAGACTTCGCTGGCTGAGGATGCGCACCGGCTGGCCGAGCCGCTCGATATGCGTGGTGGCCCCTCAGGTTCGGATTCGCGCGGCGGGCGGTTTGGCGCGATTCCGCGCGATCGTTTCGGCGCTTCCCAGTCCTACATGCAGATTGGCAACTTAGACGGCGCGATCACCGCGCGCAGCGACAACCTCGGCTCCGCGAGCCTTCCCCTCAGCGCGGCCGCGCTCGACGCCGTCAAGCGTGGACGGGCATGGTTCGAGACGACCAGCGTCGAGGGCCAGGCCCTGGCCGTCTACACAGCGCCGGCCGTTGGGCCGGGCCGCCAGGGGACCATTGTGCAGGTTGCCCGGCCGCTTGACGACATCGAGGCTCTACTGGCCGGCCTCCGTGGCCTGCTCATTGCCGGCACTATCATCGCCTCGCTGCTGGCCTTCGGGATCGGCTGGCTCCTGGCGGGCACGGCCCTGCGCCCCATTAACCGCATCACGCAGACCGCCGCCGCCATCGGCGCCGAGCGCGACTTCGACCGCCGCGTCGAGTACAGCGGCCCCAATGATGAGCTTGGGCGCCTGGCGACGACGTTCAATTCGATGCTGGCGGGGCTGCAAGAGGCCTACCACAGCATGGCTCACGCCCTGGAGGCCCAGCGACGTTTCGTCGCCGATGCTTCCCACGAGATGCGGACGCCGCTGACGACAATTCGCGGCAATCTTGGCTTGCTCGAACGACAGCCCCCCATCAGCGCAGAGGATGAGAAGGCCGTCGTCACCGACCTGGTGGACGAGACCGACCGTCTCAGCCGCCTGGTGAATGACTTGCTCGTACTGGCGCGCGCCGACTCCGGTCAGATGGTCCAAAGCGAGCCGGTTTGCATTCGTCCGCTCCTGGAAGGGCTGTGCCGCCAGGCTCAACTCCTCGCGCCGCAGCACGCGATTGTGTGCGAGGAGTTCCCCGACGTTGCCGTGCAAGCGACCCAGGATAACCTGAAGCAGGTTCTCCTGATTCTTCTCGACAATGCGCGGAAGTTCACACCCGCCGGCGGCACAATTACCATCGCCGCCACGGCCGACACACGGCGAGTGTCTATCAGCGTCACCGACACCGGCGTCGGCATCGCCCCCGACGTCCTGCCGCATATCTTCACGCGCTTCTATCGCGCCGATGTTTCGCGCACGGGGCCAAGCGCTGGTCTGGGGCTGGCGATTGCCAAAGCCATCGTCGACTCTTATCATGGCGACATCGCCGTCCAGAGCACGCTGGGACAGGGCAGCACATTTACCGTCACTCTACCCCGCGTCGCGCTCCCACCGGTCCTTCCCGAATTGACTTGATACCCCATAGCTTCTCTTAGCTTTTTCTCAGAGACCTCTCGGACAATTCTCAGACTGAGATGTTATCCTTATAGCACGCGGATGTGATAGTCAGGTTATCATCCTAACCCAGATATCCGCTTTGAATACAGCGTCAACTTACCGGCCGGGCAACCGGCTGGAGCTTTGAGGAGACAATTGTTTATGGCACAGCAGCAGAAGAAGCGCAGGCTATCCGGAAATCAGGTGACGGCGATCAAGGCGTCACTGGCTGCTTTCTCGCTCGGCATCACAGTTACCGGCGCTGCTATCCTCGCCGGCGCGGATGCATTGTCGGCCCAGGCAGCGGCGGCCCCGGCGGCGGTTGTCAACCAAACCGACGGCGCCCCCAGCCAGACGCGCCCGCAGTTCCGCGCCACAACGCCGTCAAACCAGACGCCGTCGCAGACGGCCCCGCTTCAGCGGCAGCAGCAGCCCCAGGCGACAACACCGACGCAGACGACACCGGTGCAGCCGCGGCAGCAGCAGCGACAGATCACGCCAACGCAGCCGCAGCAATCGCAGCAGGTCACGCCGACCCAGCCGCAGCAGCGCCAGCAGTTCACGGCTCCCCAGTCGTCGCCGCGCCCGTTCACGCGCAGCCGGTCGTCGCGCTAAGGCACCCAGATTCAGGAAGGCGGACATGACGCACTCAATGGTCGACACCACACAAGCCCAAACGTATAGCATCTCGTTTCGCGCGATGAACTGCGAGATGGGCGCGTGGGTTGTCGCCACGGACGCCGAGCTGGCACAGCAGAGGCTCGCGGCCGTCGAAGTGTTCATCCACGCCACGGAAGTGTCGCTGAGCCGCTTCCGCCCTGAGAGCGAGCTGAGCCGCCTGAACGCCCGCACGGGTGAGACGGTAGCGGTGAGCAAGACACTCGCCGACGTGCTTGCCCTGGCCCTGACGGGCGCGCGCGAGACGGACGGCATCTACGACCCGACGATCCTGGATGCACTCGAAGCCGCTGGCTATGACCGATCGTTCGAGAAGGTGAGTGACGACGCGCGTCCGCCCGTGGCCGTCGCGCCGCGACAGGTTGGCTGGCGCGACATTCAGCTCGACGTGGCGACGCGGCGCGTCCAGGTGCCACGTGGCATCCGCCTGGACCTGGGCGGCATTGCCAAGGGATGGACGGCGGATCGCGCCGCCGGCATGCTTGCTCAAGTCGGGCCGTGCCTCGTCGACGCCGGTGGCGACATTGTGGCCCGCGGCCAGCCGCTCGAGTGGCCCACCTGGCCCGTCGGCATTGCCGACCCTCGGAACGCCGACGAAGACCTCGCGCTGTTGATGGTATCGGACCGCGGCATCGCCACCTCAGGTACAGACTATCGCCGCTGGCGGCGCGGTGAAAAGGTCCAGCATCACATCATCGACCCGCGCACGCGGCAGCCGGCCCAGACCGATCTGCTGTCGGTGACGGTCATCGCGCCGACCGCCGCCCACGCCGACCTCTACGCGAAGGTCGCTTTGATCCTGGGCTCCCAGGCGGGGCGAAGCCTCCTGGAGAAGACACCAGGCGTGGAAGGGTTACTTATCAACGAAATGGGCGAGCAGTCGATGACCGCCGGCTTCGCGCAGTATGTGTATCGTTCAGTCGAGGAGTAGGGGGTAGTTAATGAACGAGCGAGACATTTTTATCACCGTCATTGTTATCACAGTTGTTCTATTCTTTCTGCTTGGCGCCCTGGCCGCCGCCCTGCTGGGCGTTATCGCGGCGCCCTCGTTCGTGCTGGCGTGGCTGAATACGATGTTTGGCGCGACGCCGAAGGTGTTCTGGTATATCTCGCGGATGTCGGGCCTCGTGGCGTACTTCCTCGTGTGGCTATCGGTAATGCTCGGCCTGTCCGTGACCAACAAGCTCGGGCGACTGTGGCCCGGCGGCCCGGCCGTCGTCGATCTGCATCAGTTCACAAGCCTGCTCGCGCTGTCATTCGTGGCAGTCCATATCCTGGTGCTCCTGGGCGACCAGTACATTGGATACAACCTTGCCCAGCTGCTCATCCCCTTCGCCAGCGCCGAGTATCGGCCGTTCTGGGTTGGCCTGGGACAGCTGGCCGCGTATATAGCGATCCCGGTGTCTGTCACTTTCTATCTTCGGAAGTACATCGGCTACGGAATGTGGCGCGCCCTCCATTACGGGACCTTTGTCGTGTACGCGCTGGTGACCATCCATAGTCTGATGTCCGGGACCGACACACAGAATCCCTTGATGTTGATGATTTACGCTGCGACAAGCATTAGCGTGCTCATCATGTTGCTGTACCGCGTGCGGGTTGCCAAGCTCAGCCCACGTCGCGCAGCGTAATGGGTTGCACAGAGCAGAGCGAGCGACGATAACAGGGGATGGCCCTGAGCGAAGCGGAAGGACCCGAAGACAGTCGCGATTCTTTTCTTCGCTCAGGTTTATATATCGAGGCGTCTGGCTGAAACTTGGCCGACGCCTCGTCGTGTTATAATATACAGCCAAAGCGGAACAGTAATCACGATGTTTTCGCGTGTTGGGCTGTTTTCATCAGTGCTGATTAGGGACTTGCCGCATGCCCCGACCGATATTGTTCGCCCTGGCCATCCTGGCTCTCATCCTCGCCACCTCCTACAGCTACACCCTTGCCGCCACGCCAGTTGATAGTGACCCCGCGCCGGTCATCATTGACGGCACGCCAGCGCCGCCGCCCGATCCCTCACCTGGTCGGACGTCGCCCGCTATGTGGCAAGAGCTTCCCCTGGCAGCGCTATCGCCGGATGCCCTAGACTATCTCCATCAGCGCGCGGGCAGTATCGGGGTAGCCGTGATCGTACCGGACCAACACATTATCTACACTGCCAACGGGCACGACCTTTTCCATCTCGCGAGCGTGGCAAAAGTCATCATCATGCTGGCGTTGCTCGACAAAGCGCAGGCCGAGGGCCGCGAGCTCACGCCCGAGGAAATGAGCCATTTAGAGCCGATGATCGTTTTCAGCTCCAATGACGACGCAGACTCGCTATGGTGGTCCATCGGCGGCGCAGACACCATCAAGAACTACCTGGCCGCCCGATCGCTCCACGAGATCCTTCCGGACGAAGATGGCTATTGGGGGGAAACAGAGGCATCACCAGAGGATACTGCGCAGATGTTGGCTGGCCTGATCGAGAACGAGGGCTTCGACGAGCAGTACCGTTCGATCGCGGTCGATCTGATGCTTCAGGCGGCGGTCGATAGCGGCGGATGGGGCGCGGTGTCCGGGATGCCGGACGACCCTTCCTTGAAAGTGTATACTGGCGCGAAGGATGGCTGGTACCCGGCCGACGAAGGCTGGTGGGTGAACAGCGCCGGCTTCGTTCTACCGGATCACGACAAGCCCCCGTACGTGCTCGCCATTCTGACCAATCAGCAGCCCAGTGTGGAGTATGGCGCGCAGACTGTGCATGACATCGCCACCTTCATACACGAACAGATGATGCGGTAAAGGATAAGTTGCGCGAATGAGGCAGGCCCATCATTTGATCGCCTGGTCGAGGAAGCATGGCCCCGGCCCTTCGAGGGCTGGGACTTCTCTTACATCGCGGAGCTTGCTCCGCTCCCAATAGAGTAGAGGCGGGTTTGAAACCCGCCCCTACCACCACGCTTCGGACGCGCTGGAGATGGCTCTCCAGCGCAAGCGATATTGCGGCAACAGTCAATCACAATCCATCGGTCGTTTGCCTGGACAGCGCCAGGAGTTACCCGCGCAGACTCTCGCCTGCTGGCAGGGTAATCTCGCTGGAGCGCTGCTGCGCCGCCGACTCTTGCAGCGCCGCCAGGATCGCCGTGACTTCGATGCTCTGCTCGGCCGTCGTGCGGAGTGGCGCCTGGCCGCGAATGGCCGCCACGATGTTGGCCAACTGGCGCGACTGCGCCGTCTCGCTGGCCGGCAGCCCCGGTATCGACGGGAACGACTCCGTCGGCTGTCCGGCGTAGTCGTGATATACCCGCAGCGGCGGCGCCGTGGACCCGAAACGGTCAGGGATGTAAAGCTCGGCTCCGGCGTCTGTGCCCAGGATGAGCAGACGCTCCTCGGATGGCACGTGTGCGGCCCAACTGATATCGACGATCAGTGTAGCGCCGTTCTCGAAGCGGGCAAACCCGGCCGCAAGGTCGTCAACGTCGAAGCGCGCCCCCTGCGGAATCTGCCCGGCGGTCGGCGCGTCGGCGCCCCAGCCGCCCAGCCCCAATCCGCGAGGCCCAAACTCGCTATACGTCGCGCCCATGACGCTGACGGGGCGCGGGCTGCCCATCAACCACACCGCCAGGTCCACCATGTGGACACCGATATCGAACAACGCGCCCGCCCCGGCCATGTCCCGGTTGGTAAACCAGGAACCAAAACCCGGAATACCGCGGCGGCGGAACAAGGTGACCTTCGCGTAGTAGACACGCCCTAGCTGGCCGTCGTCGATAATGTGTTTGAGGAACTCAGCCTCCGGGCGGAAGCGGTTGTGGACGCCAATGGTCAGCAGGCGATTGTTTCGACGCGCCGCTTCGGCCATCGCCTGAGCGTCGGCGACCGTCAGAGCCATCGGCTTCTCACACAACACATGCGCGCCTGCATTCAGCGCATCGACGCTGACCGGCGCGTGGTAGAGGTTCGGGGTACCGACGATGACCAGGTCGGGCGCGACCTCCCGGAGCATGACAACGTAGTCGCTGTACGTCGCCGGGATGTCGAAGGTACGGGCCACCTCCGCGGCGCGGGCCGCGTTCACGTCGACGAGGGCAACAATCTGGGTGTCGGGGTTGCGCGCCAAGGCCGGCAGGTGGCCTTTGGTGGCGACGAAGCCGGCGCCGATGACGGCAACACGCACCGGCGTTTGGGATGAGTTGGCAGACACGGTAACTCCTGACTGATGAATTTGTTTGTCTTCGCGCCTTCAGCCGGCCTGCTTCGCCAGATGCTGCTCGATCACCGCGGCGATGGCGTCTGCATCGGCCTCGACCTCGATGGGATGGTTGGCGTAGTGGGACTGGAGGCGTCCACTTTTCTCGATGACTTTCGTTTCTGTGACATAGTCCTCGTGCAGCTCGCCGAGATGGTAGCGCACGGTGTAGTCGGGGTCCTTGAGGACGTGGCCGGTGAGGATGGCCACGACGTCCTCATCCTTGTCGATAGGCGCGTCGGTGCCTTCGTGAAGCAGGCGGCGCAGGCCGGCTAGGGTAGTCGCCGACGCCGGCTCGCAGCCGATACCGTCGAGGCCGATGATCGCCTTGGCATCGGCAATCTCCTGCTCCGTAACCTCGGTGACCCACCCGTCCGTCCAATCCATGGCGCGCTTTGCCTTCTTCCAGGAGACCGGCCGGCCGATCTTAATTGCCGTCGCCAGAGTGCGCGCGTAGACCGTAACAAGGCGGTCGGGGTCCGGGCTGGTGAGCGTCTGGTACAGGGGATCGGCGCCAGCCGCCTGCACGATAGTAATGCGCGGCATGCGGTCGATGAAGCCTAGGTCGTACAGCTCCTTGAAGCCCTTGCCCAGAGCGGACGAGTTGCCCAGGTTGCCGCCCGGCACGACCACGCGGTCCGGCACTCGCCAGTTGCGCTGGTCGAGAAGCTCGATGGCGATGGTCTTCTGCCCTTCCAGGCGATAGGCGTTGACTGAGTTGAGGATGTACATCCCGACACGCGGCCCGACCTCGCGCACAAGCTGCATCGCAGCGTCGAAGTCGCCGCGAACCTGGAGCGTCAGCGCGCCGTAGTCGAGGGATTGAGACAGCTTGCCGAACGCAACCTGGCCCTCGGGAATGAACACAACGCCGAGCATGCCGGCGCGCGCGGCGTAGGCCGCCATGCTCGCCGAGGTGTTCCCCGTGCTGGCGCAGGCGACGACCCGCGCGCCGAGTACCCGCGCCTGCGTGACGCCCGTCGTCATCCCGTTATCCTTGAACGAGCCGGTGGGGTTGTTGCCCTGGTGCTTGAAGCTCAGGCGCGTCAGCCCGGCATAACGGGCCGAGCGAGGCGCATCCACGATCGGTGTGTTCCCTTCGGGATACGTCACGATCTGGCGCTCGTCATCGTAGAACGGAATCAGTTCGCGGTAACGCCACACGCCGCTGATGTCAATGGGCGCGTCAGACAGGCGGCGCTGGCGAAACTCGTGGCGAGCCGCGTCAGGATCAACCCCATCGAAGTCGTAGACGACATCGAGGATGTCGCCGCACGCGGGGCAGGCATAGATGGCGCCGCTGTTGGAGGGAATGTGGTTGCCGCAAGAGATGCACTGAAGAACTGCGCGGGACATAAAACAACCTTCTTTGCAGGGGCGCGCCGCACAGTGCGGCGCCTGCCCGAAAATGGCGAATCGATTACAAGGGCTTGCGCGCTTTAATCAAGAAAGCATTGCCGTCGCGCGGCGGCCTGGCATAATCGAGGTACGACAGCCCCAGGGAAACCGGGAAAGTCGCCAGAGCGACGGCGTAGCGCAATACGGGGCGGTCCCAGTAGAGCATGTTCAGCTCAAAGGCCAGCTCGCCCGGTGGGCCGAACGTTCCGGTAATAGACACAATATCGAAACCGGCGCGTGGCAGCTTCTCGCGGATCTCGGCCTCCGTATACTCGTCACGAACATGGTCGTGAACCTCGAAACGACGAAACCGTGGGAAGAATCGCTGCGCAACCTGGTGCCGCTTGGGGAGATGGAGCACGAGCCAGCCGCCGGGCTTCAGCCAGCGATACATATTGGCGAGGACAACCTCATCTTCCACAATGTGCTCGAGCACGTCGCCGCTCAGAATGAGATCGAAGGAGGCGGGCTGCTCCACATGTGTCACCAGGTTGTCGACGCATAGGCGCACGTTGCTCAAGCCCTCGGCGGCGACGATGCGGCGGCTGTCTGAAACGAAGGCCGGCTCCAGCTCGACGCCGACACAGCGCCAGTCGGGGTGCCGCTGGGCGAGGTTGAGAATCGCATAGCCACGGCCGGAGCCGGCTTCGAGAACATTCGCAGCCGGCGGTAGAGGCAGCTCCTCGACGGCGCGCAGCACATGGCCGACACGGATGCGCGCGTGGGTGCTGAGAGGGCCGAGGGTCGTGTAGAACGCCTTGAAAGCGGGGTTCCGCTGGGCGTGACGCTGCTCACGCCCAATGTACATGTAATCCAGGAAGCTCAAGAGTCTGTCTCCGTTAGCGGCTCGCCCTCGCCCCCCTCGTCAAGAAACTGTCGCACGCGCACGACAAAGGCGTCGGCATCGGCGACGAGACGGCGCGCCTCGGCGAGCGAGGCGATGAATTTCGGGTCATAGTCGCTCGAGTGGCGCAACGCGAACAGGCGATTGTAGATATCTTTGTAGGTCGGTTCCAGCCGACCCGGCGCAATGAGAAACTGGCTCAGCGCGCCCTGCACGCCGACGTGCTTGCCCCGCACGACGTTGACAGCGTACAGCGCCGCCGACGCAGCGTGGAAGGCCGCGTAGTAGGCGCACGAGATAGCGCCCTCTCCGAGATCGGCGTCTATCAGGACATGCGCCTCTTTCAAGTTGCGCGCTGCGTGCCGCAGGTACTCCGCGATGACTTCGCGCGTCGCCGCGTCCATCGGCCGACGCTGCCCCTCTGGGAAGCTCAGCGGGATGTCGTGTTCTTCGGCGATGAAGCGAGCCGTGTCCCACAGCTCGATACCGTCTCGCCGGACGTTCACGTACAGTGGGTCTTGCAGCCACTGGTGGTGCTGGTAGTCGGCCTGAGACATGACTAGCACGCTGAGCGGGACGGCGTCGGGCCGAAGCTCTTTGACGGCCACCCTGATTTCGTCGGCGCCGTCTGTCCCAACAATGAGCAGGTCGATGTCTGACTCGGCTGTATGGTCGCCTCGCGCGCGCGAGCCGAACAACACGACACGCGCGACATGATCCCCACAGGCGTGGTCAAGCGCCTGCAAGAAGTCGGTCACGCTCGCCCTTTCGTCGTTCGTCAGATACGAGGTTGCTGCCTCGCTGATCCCGCGTCCCAACGCACTGCCTTTCCTAATCTGACGACCGAAGACCCCTTAATCGTCAGGTGAAGTATACCACGCTTAGGGACGTGGTCGAACTTCTGTATACCCTATGATTAACGCGCGGCGGCAGGATTAGTTACCGGCGGGCTGTGGGCGGATCACACAGCAGGCGACAGACCGCCCCCGCGCACCACGTCAACTTGGCAATGTAGACGCCCGGCCAGACGAAACGCTCGCGTAGCGCAGGATTGCGGGCGATGCGCAGCGTGACCGCCGCCGCCATGAACGGCGACGCGAGGGCGAGGGCTAATGGGTGGAGCAGGAACGAGGGAAGGGCATACTCTCCCCACTTCGGGTCGAGTTTCTGCGAGCAGTACCCGATATTCCAGGCTTTGGCCAGGATAGACTTGAGCGTCGAGCGCAGGTGACGATGCTCGACCAACATGTCGGGGTCGAAGTGGAGGACGTAACCCGCACGATGCAGGCGCAGGCAGAGATCGGTGTCCTCGCCGGCCGCCTTGCCGAAGCTCTCGTCGAACAGCCCCGACCGATAGAGCGCCGCGCGCCGCACGGCGAAGTTGAGCGTCGGCAGCATGGCACGCTCGCCCGGTGGGGTCGAGACGGCGACCGTGTAGAAGTTACTCACGTTGTCGCACACGGTCCAGTAGGGGTCGTTCCACGGCCAGGCAATCCCCCCACCTACCGCCGCGACCGACGGGTCGGCGAACCATGCCCCGATGCGCGCTAGCCAATCGGGGTTCGGAATGCCATCTGCGTCGAGGAATACGACAACGTCGCCGGATGTCGCGCAGATGCCCAGATTGCGGTTGCGCGCGGAACTGGTCGGGCGTCCAGTGTCTATGGTCTTCGCGAAGGGGAAGCGCGCGACGTAGCCGAAGCGGTCTTGCCCAACGACGACGACGTCAAGGTCCTCCTTCGGCCATGTCTGGGCGTCGAGCGCCGCCAGTGTCTGGCCGAGCACGGGCGAATTCAGGTTCGGAATGACGATGGACAACCTCATGGCGCCCTGTCCGCCAGGAATTCCTCCAGGTGCCGGCGCGCCAGGGCGCCGAGGCGCGGCAGATCGTAGCGCTCTTCGAACAAGCGGTGGCCGCCGTACGCCAGGGCCGCCCGAAGGGACGGATTGCCGCGCAGCGCCAGGATTGCGTCAGCCAGGGCGTCCGGGTCGGACGACGGCACGAAGCACACGTGAGCGCCGTGGCGGAAGGCATCGGCGGCGGCGGGCGTGTGGCCGGTGATGACCGGTTTGCCCATCGCCATGCCCTCGAATATCTTGTTCGGGATCGTTACCTGCCCCTGGAGCTGGCTGCCAAACACGCCGAGCGCGATGTCCGCGTCGGCGATGCGCTCGCGAAGCGCCTCACGCGGGACGCGGCCTGTGAACTCAACGTTGCCCAGCCCCATCTCGCGCGCCAGGCGCTCCGTCTCGGCACGCGCGTGGCCGTCGCCAATGAACGTGAACTGGATGTCTGGGTAGCCGCGGAGACGGTCCGCGGCCTGCACGATCCAGCGCGTCCCGTGGAGCGGAATAAACAACCCGTGATAGACGACTCGGAAGGTTGGGCGGCGCGTCGCAGCGCGGGCCAGGTAATCGCCGGAGGGGTAGAAGAAACGGGAGTCGCTGCCGGTCGGGATGAGGCGAAACTTGTCGGCCTCAATGCCGTAGAGCCGCTGGTGAACGGCGACATACTGCTGTGTGTCGATCCACAGACCGTCGGCCACCCGCAGCGCCGCGCCCTCTACGCCACGTATGACCCTGTCGCGCAGGTCGCCCGGCTGGAAAAGGCCGCGCTCCTTGCTGATGACCCACGCCGACATGAACACGTCGAACAGCAGCGGGCGGCGGCTGAGGCGGCTGAGGACGCGGCCCAGAAACACGTCCACGAGGCTCCCGTAGAGCGCGAGCATCACGTCGTAGTCATCCACCCTGCGATACTGTCGGATGAGTGAGGCATACGTCGCGAGAACGCGGCGCGCGAAGGCGGGGCTGAGCCAGCCGCCGCGCATGGCGGCAACCTTGTCGTCGGTGTCGCGCCAGAGGGTGGCGCGGCACTCGACAACGTCAACCCCGCTCAGCCGTAACCCATCGAGTAGAGTGCGGTTGCGGCTGTAAGCGGGGTCGTAAGCGCCGAAGGCGAGAACGCGCATGGGGCGAGACGCGCTTATGGGTAGATTTTCTCCAGCATGCGCGGATAGGGAATCGTCTCGCGGACGTGCTCCAGGCCGCACAGCCACGCGACGGTACGCTCGATGCCGAGGCCGAAACCGCTATGCGGGACGGAGCCGTACTTGCGCAAGTCCAGATACCACTCGTAGGCCTCGCGCGGCAAACGGTGCTCTTCGAGACGCTGCTCCAGCAGCTCCAGGCTGGTCATGCGCTGGCCGCCGCCGATGACCTCGCCGTAGCCCTCCGGCGCAAGCAGGTCGGCCGAGCGGCACACCTCGGGACGACCCTCCACTGGCTCCATGTAGAACGCCTTGACCTGGGTCGGATAGTGGTAGACGAACACCGGACGGTCGTATTGCTCCGAGATAGCGGTCTCGTGCGGCGCGCCGAAGTCCTCGCCCCAGGGGAAGTCGGGGAAGCCATTGTTCTGCAAGAACGTCACGGCGTCGTCATAGCTGAGGCGCGGGAACGGCGGGACGATGGCTTCGAGCTTGCTGACGTCACGCTCGATCGTCTCCAGATCAACGCGGTTGTTCTCCAACACCATCCTGGCAACGTAGCTCACCATGGCCTCGGCCACGCCCATGTAGTCCTCGAGTGTGGCAAAGGCCATCTCCGGCTCGACCATCCAGAACTCGGTCAGGTGGCGGCGCGTCTTGGATTTCTCGGCGCGGAATGTTGGCCCGAAACAGTAGACCTTGCCGAAGGCCATGATGTTGGCCTCGTTATACAACTGGCCGCTCTGCGTCAGGTAAGCCGGCGTCCCAAAGTAGTCTGTCTCGAAAAGTGTCGTCGTCCCCTCGACCGCCGCCGGCGTCAGGATGGGCGTGTCCACGAGGATGAAGCCGTTGTCGTCAAGCCAGTTGCGAATAGCGCGGATGATGGTCGCGCGAATGCGAATGATGGCGTGCTGCCGCGACGAGCGCAGCCAGAGGTGGCGGTTCGCCATCAGGAAGCCGGTGCCGTGCTCCTTGGGCGTGATGGGATAGTCCTGCGCCAGGTGCACGATCTCGAAATCGCTGAGGTCCAGCTCGTAGCCGCTCGGAGAACGTGGATCCTCGCGGACGCTGCCCGTCGCGATGACCGACGACTCCTGGGTCACGTGGCGAGCGGCGTCAAATGCGGTCTCCGGCATGTTCTTCTTGAACGCGACGGCCTGGATCGAGCCGCTGCCATCGCGGACCTGAATGAATTGCAGACGGCCCTTGTCAGTGCGATTATAGACCCACCCTTGGAGAGTGATGGTCTGGCCAAGGTACTGGCCGATGTCGGAAATGCGAACGGTGGGAGCCACGAGCATTCTCCTCACAGACAATTAGAGTAGTCGGGTTCGAATATCAAAAGGTGAACGCGTCCATCGTCCTTAGCCGGTCGCTTCCGCCATTGCGGGAGCTGGGCGGACGGCGAAGCGCAGCAGCGCGCCGACGTGGCCGAGCGCCTGGAGTCGCGGCATAGCTGCCGGCGCGGCGATGACGCGCACCTCGGCGTCTTGCTCTAGTGCTTGCTCGACCAGGTCCGAAACGATGTCGCCGACCCCGACGAGATGCCCGCCGCAGTCGGCGCAGGTCGTCCCGTCGACGTCGGCGGTCAGTGCGCCGCAGTCCAGACACCGCTGCCCTGGCGCGGCGAAGTCCTCGCCCAAGATCAGCGTCAGCACCTGGCCCTGGCGTAACGCAGCCAGGGTATCGGCCAAACCGGCCACACCCATGTCGCGCTGACCAACCTCCGCCTCGACACGCTCCACCAATCCAAGTTGCTGCTGCGTATCCAGAGCGCGGAGAATCGGTCGGGTGCGCTCCTGCACCGTCTTCGGGCTGGCCGAAATCGGGACGCTGAACGTAGCGACCAGGCGGTCACGCAGATACGGGTGCAGGCAAGTCTGGAACTCATTTACCACGTGGTCAGTGCCGCCGACCAAAAGATGCTCGAACGGCGTCTGCTGGAAAATCGTGAACGCCATGTCCGCCGTTTCCTTGAGATGCTGATGAACGGCATCGTTGCGGCGGCGCTGCAGGTTCGCCTGAGACCAGCCACCCTGATCGTGGCGGCGCGGAACGTCAGACACAAGATCGCCGCGCTCCTCGATCGTCTCCCCGGTGTCGCCCTGGAGGAAGAAGACGCGTCCCTGGTCCTGGCTTACGAGAACCACGCACTGGGGCTTGTAGCGGTCCAACATGCGCACGAGTGGGCGAACGTAGGCAGAATGATTCACACGCGCGTAATTGCCGACTCGGTTTGGGAAGGTGTAGGTCTGCCAGAAGTTGGCGGCGGACGAGGCGAAGACGGCGACGCCGCGTCCGCCTGCTACGCGCTGATCGCGCACAAAGGCCCGAATCCGCTCTGCATCCGACGCTACTGACTCCCACTCGGCGTCGGACCACTGACCGCGGCTGGATTCGAGGTCGCCGAGCAAGTTCTTGAGCCGAATGCTCCACTTGGTTTCATCCGGCCGCCCTTTGTCTAGATCCATATAGAAAGACACCAGCGGCGCAACGCTGTGCTGATAGGCAGCGAGCTGCTCGATCTCGGTACGCGTAATCACTTAATCCTCCTTTGGATTATCTAGGTTATCACAAATCCGAAGGTATCTCCCCTCTCAGACGCTCCTGCTCCTCCAGTTTGTTGACCAGGTCTTCGACAACGGGTGGGACGTCCGTGTCCCCTGTGAAAAGGTTCTGCGCCCTGTGAGTCGCAGATTTCACGGCGCGCACGACCTTTCCGACCGTACGGTCGGTATGCTGCCGCGCAAGGTCCGCCGCGGCAATATCCGCATCCACCGCCTCCCCATACTCATCCTTGAGGTCAGCGAGATGATGCATCGTCCAGAGATAGAGGTCGGCTTCGGTGCGCTTCGGGAAATCGTTCAACAGCCCAGACTCGCGCACAGACGCGACTGCGGGCAGGTAGACGCTCTCGTACCAGCTCTTCACGGCTTCGTCGTACGGGACCTCACGGTCCTGCGCGATGCCCATATACCAGCGGTGAGCGTCGATGTGTTCCAGCACCTCTTTGTAACGGCCAGGCGCGGTGAACGTAATGTCGGCGTCTGGGAAAAGCTCGTTCAAGCGGGTCCGATCCAGAAAATCCGCTTTCTCCGCCGCGATGATAATCTGGTCCACGTTCATGTCGGGCGTAAGAGGCACCTGCAGCGGAATTTCGGTGACGGTGGCCTCTATGTCCGTGGCGCCGTTAGCACGCGCGACCGACACGCGGTGATTCCCATCGCGCACAAAGTAGACGTCGCCTAGCTTGTAGACATCAATAGGCGGGATATCTTGCAGGCTGTTCACTGCTTCGTCGAGCCGGCGCCAGCGCTCCTCGAGCGCCTGATCGCGGGGCAGAAACTCACGGGTAAAATCGCGATATCGTCCAACACTGCCGACAATGGCATTGAGCGGGATCGTCGTTGTCCCCCGTTTCACTTCCGTAGCCGTGCGTAATCGGGCTCGGACTTCGTCGAACGGCACCAGGGTGTTTGACTGGCGCGTCACTAGCCCAACCAGATCCTGCACTGAGGCCCGGCGTCGTGCGTTCTCGAACTTATCATACGACTGAACGGGGCTATAGGGCATTGTCCCATATCTCCTTTCGGGCGGCCCGACGCTTGACACGAGTATCATACGCCGGGGCAGATGGAGCGGGAGTCACCCCTAGTATAGCTATTTTGATGCCACTTACCAAAGAACCCCGCGCCTGCTATTCCGCCCCTTCTTCCGGCTCGCCTCGCAGCAGCCGCAGGCGGCGGACAACAGCGACGTTCGTAAACAGCGCGAACACGGCAGGAACGATGACAAGCACAGGGAGGAACGCCAACGCGACCTCAACGAAGATGGCGGCAAGAGCGAGCACGCCCACCAGCAGGACGAAGATGACCAGCGTTAGTACTGGCAGGCTGAGAGCCATGATCGCTCCGTTGCGCAGAGCGTGCCAGATGTTCGGGCGTTCCTGCTCCATGATCATGGGGAACGCATAGAACTGCGTAAACAGCCAGAAGACAAGAACGACGATCCAGACGGCCGACACGATGAGATTGAGGGGCGGCGGGAGGTTGACGTAGAACTCGATGTCAACGATGGCTATCACCAGGGCCAGCCCGTTCAAGATACCAAGCCCCCAGGCGGGCATCGCGTAGCGGCGCATCGCGCCAAAAAACTGCGTCGTATGCGCCACCAGACCGTTCGCCAGACGGTTAGTTATGTAGTACAGGCCGGCCGTCGCAGGCGATGTCGCCGCGATGAATATCAGAAACGCTGGGATGCGCGATCCAGTGAGGGCAAACACGATCACCGGTGGGAGAAAGCTGATAAAGGCCCACAGCAGACTGATCATGAAAATCACGAACAGGTCGTCCCAGAGGGTGCGCACTGTTACGCGCAGTACACGGCCCACGCCGGGCATAGATGCTCCTTGGTCGAGTCGTCGGGGATAAGGGCTACGTTATATCGAAGTTTGGCCTATCTCGCCTACAGATGCAAGTGGCGGCACGGGAAAATCAACGGCCCCGGTGACACGTGCCGCCGGGGCCGTTGAGACGTCTTGGCGCGCTGCTTAGCGGCTGATCGTGACCCGCCCATCCACATGCGGGCTGGCTGCGCCGCGATTCGCCAGCCACTTGGCGGCCATGCTCGCCATAGGCTCGTAGGTCAAGAACCCGCGGCCGCGCTCGAAGAGTGGGGTGAAGCCAGGGTGCAGATAGAGGCTGTCAGTCAGGGCGATATGGTACCAGGCGTTCTCCCAGATCTGTTCACCCGTATCGGAACGCGTCAGGCGCACGATGCGCTGGCCCGGCGGCGCCGAGGGGTTGTAGGTCAGGCGCAGCCCGGACATATGCAGCCATGCCCCGCTATCCTGATTGACCTGGCTGAGGCTATATTCGATAATCGCCTTCAGGTCGTCGCCTCGAAGGTCGAGGGTGATTGGCTTCTGAGTCGGCCCGAAAGCAGTTACAAGCTGCCCAAGCCGCACAGTCCCGGCAGGAAGGCTTGCATTCAGCCCTGCACTATTGATGAGACCAATTTGAACCTGGTATTGAGAGCGCAGAATATCCGCGGCCAGATTCCCCAATGCGCTCTCGGCGAAGTCCACCTGGGTCGCAGGGGCCATCAGCATCCCGACGGCGGTCGAGTCGTCGGCGCTGGCAAACGGCGCCGGCTGAGCGGCCGAAGCAGCCGCCTGGGGCGCGACCTGGGCCGTGGTCACATCGGCATCTGGTGCGGCATCCGCGGCAGCGGTATCGTCCGCGCTCGCCGCCTTGCCCAGGCCAGTTCCGCCTGTGAGCGCCGCCAGCCGATTCGCGCTGCCATCAACCGTAATCAGCCCATTGAGAACGTCGTTCGGGTCGATGTCGGAGCGCACGGTCACATCCAGCCAGCGCGAGCCTTCGCGGAATAGAGACGTGCCATCTGGCATCCAGACATCGATGAGACTGTTTCCAACACCTCCGCCGCGATCGTAACACGCGACAAGCCCAACATCTGGGATCTCGAAGACGGTGCCGAATGGGTAGGCGCGTCCACACGCCGCGACCCCAACCTGCACCGGCAGGCCGCTGGCCGTAATGCCATCGCACCTCTTGAACGGCCGAATCGTGTTGTCACAAGTGTGGTAGTTTGTGACGCGCATTCGGACCACCTCATTCGGACTGGCAGCAGCGCATGTCGAAGCAAAGCAGATGAGGAGAAGCAGGGCGAATCCCAACGCTCGCATCAATACCCCCTTTAGTGAGCCGCCGACGCCCACGACCTCAAAGAAAACGCCGACAACAGTCAGGCTCAAATGCCTGCCGTGTCGGCAGTCACACACGAGGTATGGCGCTCAGTTGACTATCTAACGGGACGGCGGTGTCTACGGATCTCATAAGCGGCGGCGTGTTCAGCGGTGAAAACTGCCGCTGATGGGGGCAGAGTATACCAGACACCCGAATGCGAGTCAAATTCGCAACTGTTTCATACGTACAGATATAGAAAAAGATACGGCCAAACAGGGGATTCTGTAAGGTTAAAGAGGGTTCCCGCGTCTCAAATGAGCGCGGCCGGGCGTGCATGCACACCCGGCCACGGAACCGTCGAAGATAAAAGGGGTCCTAGTCGCGAGAGCCAGACTGCTGCTTCCAAAGCTTGCGCTGGAGCTTGCGAGCCGCCTTCTGGCGCTCGCGGCGCCGCTGCTCGCTCTTGCTGACGAACCACTGGCGGCGGCGGTAGGCGCTCAGCACCCCCGTCTTTGTCACTTCCTTGCGGAAGCGCTTCAGCAAGCTCTCGAAACTCTCGCCCGATCGCAAATCAACCGACATTAACTCTCACCCCCTTTCGGAGAGAAAAGTATATCACATCCCTCGCCACGCGTCAAACTACCAACAACGTCATCCCCCAGGAACGTTGTGCTATAATTTGGCCAGGCGCAAAACGAAAAGGGAAATACAATCGGCGCCGAAGCGCGCCTGGAGAAGATATATGGCTACGACAGAGTTTCAAAAGGCCCTGACCCGTGTATCGGATGTGAGTGGACCACTGGATACGTCCGCGCTGTTCGGCTTGTCGAATGCGAGGCGAGCAGATACGGCCCTGTTCGTTGAGCGCTGGCCGACAATTCCCGTCGAGCGGCGCCGCGCGATCATGGCCGAGCTCGGTGCACTCGGCAACGAGAGCTTCGAGGTGGAGTTCACGCCGCTGTACCGTGTCGCCCTGGACGATGCAGATGCCGAGGTACGCGCGCGAGCCATCGAGAACCTCTGGGAGGACGATGACCCTGTCCTGGCTCCGCACTATGTCAACTTGCTCACTCACGACAGCGAACCTATCGTGCGCAGCGCGGCGGCTAATGCCCTCGGCAAGTACATGTACCTGGCCGAGATGGAAGAACTGGGCCCCGAGCTGACAGCCGAAATTCGCCAGGCCCTGCTGGATGCCTTCCGAAACCCGCAGGAAGTCAGCGACGTTCGCCGCTACGCGGTCGAGTCGCTCGCGTTCCTCGGCGATGACGAAGTGCGCGGCGTCATTGAAGACGCCTATAACACGCCGAGCGAGCAGATGCAGGCCAGCGCTGTGCGGGGCATGGGCCGCAGCCTCGACCCCTACTGGTCCGGGCTCGTCCTGATGGAGTTGCAGAATACCGATCCGCGAGTCCGCCAGGAAGCCATCTGGGCCAGCGGTGAGCTCGAGTTGAAGCAAGCTGTACCAACCCTGGTCGACATGCTGGAGGAGCCGAACCGCGACCTCCTCATTGGCGTGATCCAGTCTCTCGGCCGCATCGGCGGCCCTATTGCGCGCCAGGCGCTCGAGCTTGTCGCGGAGAGCGAGGACGAGGAAATCGCGGAGGAAGCTGAAGACGCGCTGTCCGAGCTTCTCTTCAACGAGGGCGAGGATTGGCTGGAGTATGAGTTCAACTCCGCTGCCCTGAGCGAAGCGGACGACTCCGGTATGGATGACCTCGACCTGACATGGGACTACGACGAGGACTGATTGCGTGGATCGGCCGCCGGCCGGGCCACCGACTGCACACGCAAGGGGCTGAGGTGATCACCTCGGCCCCTTGAAATTTCACCACTGGTCAGGGAAAGTAGAATGCGTCGGACCCCGCGCGTGACGCTACTCAACTTGACGGGAAAGCCTCGCCTGTGATTGTATCTGTCCTCCTTAGCGTTATCGGTCCTGTCTTCGTCATCATCGGCGCGGGCTACCTCGTGGGCCGCACGATCGGGCTGGATCGCCGCGCCCTTGGCCGAAGCGTTCTCTACATCTTCGCGCCTGCTCTTGCCCTGGACTCCCTCACCAAGGCCACTATCAGCAACGCCGAACTCGGCCAGATTGTGGCGTTCGTCTTCCTGGCGACCGCCATCCTCGGCGCTATCGTCTGGGCCGGGGCGCGCCTGGCAAAGATGCCGACCGTCCGCATGGATGCGCTCCTGCTCTCGACGCTCCTGATGAACGCCGGCAACTATGGCATCTCGGCCAGCCTCTTCGCTTTCGGCCAGGAAGGCCTCCAACGCGCGGTCGTTTTCTTCAGCATATCCCAGATCGTGATGTACACCCTGGGAGTGTTCCTCGCGTCGCGCGGCCAGGAAACCGCCCGTCAGGCGCTCATGAATATCCTGAAGTTGCCCGTCTTCTGGGCATTGTTCATCGGGCTTGTGGTTCGGCAAATGGGCTGGACCCTGCCTGAACTGATCGCAAAGCCCGCCGCCCTCGCCGGCGCGGCCGCGGTGCCCGTGCTCCTGGTCTCGCTGGGCGCCGAGATGGGGAAGGTCCACGGTGTACGCGACTGGCGCGGGGCGGGGGTTGCGTCGGCGATCCGCCTCGGCCTGTCCATTCCGGTGGCGCTCGTCGCCGGGAAACTGCTAGGCATCGTCGGCGTCACCCTCTCGGTATGCGTGTTGCAGTTCGCCATGCCGACCGCTGTGACACCTCTGGCCCTGGCGCTCGAGTTCGGCTCCGACGCCGAGTTCATTACCGGGGCCATCTTCGTCAGCACCCTCGCCAGCGTCGTCACCCTGACACTTCTGCTGACGTTCATGCACTAACGCCGGCTCGGGCGTTGCGTTACTCCGCCATTGTTGGGATAGCGCCGATCTGCTGAAGCAGAGTCAGGATGTCGAAGTTCTGCCACTCCTCAACCATCTGTCCATCAGCAATGCGAATGATGCTGATACCGCGAGCCTCGATAGGCTTGCCGCTGGGCGGTATGCCCATAAAATCGCCTGTGTGGTTGCCACGCGCCGTGAAACGCACCGCGATCTTGTCCCCCTCGGCGATCACATCGTCGACGGTCACACTGCTATCCGGAAAGCCGGCCATGATTGGCGCCAGGTAACGGCGGACGCTCGCTGGACCACGAGGAAGGTCAGGCGGAACATTCGGGTCGTGCAGAACGTAATCCGCGCCGTAGAACTCATCCACGGCCGCCATATTCCCCTTATTCATTTCTTCGAACCAGCGTCGGATGACGGTCTTGTTCTCTTCCAGGGACATGTCAACCTCCAGGAACATGAGTATACCGCCACGACGCTCCCGCCCTTGGATTGGATTTCTCCTCCAGTAATAAAGATGCCCCCGGTGAGGTGATCTCACCGGGGGCGTCATTTTGCTAGACTTCTGGTTACTGGAGGGCGTCGAGCGCCTGCTGCGCGCGCGGCCAGCCCGGGTGGTCGCTCAGCGCCTGCTGGAAGGCGGCGCGGGCGGCGGCCTTATTGCCGAGACCCTGGTACGCCAGCCCCTGGTAGTAGTGCATTTCCTCGTGAATTGGCGCCTGGGCGAGCACCGGCTGCGTAAGCTCTAGGAGACGCTGCCACCGGCCAAGCTTCGCGAGAGCCTCGAAATGGCCGAACTGATACCAGTAGAAGCGCTTGGGCAGCCCCAGCGAGTAGCCCTTCTCGTAGGCGTCCAGGGCCTCCTGCGTGCGATCCTGCGCGATCAGCGCGTCGCCCAGGGCAAACCACGTCCGGCCATCGTTCGGGAACCCTTCGATATTCGCCCGCGCCGCCGCCTCGGCCCGTACCCACATCTGGGTATCGTCAGCATCGGGACCGAGAATCGCCCGCACCAGCGGCGCCTGCTCCGGCCGATAGACCGGGATGAACTTGTGAAGGTTGTTGAAGTCGCTCCAGCGCGCCTCGAAGTCCTCCCACGTCCAGCGCTGATCTGGCCCGTAGAACGAGTCGTCGAAGGTAACCGTGCCGCGCTCCTTGTTGTACCCTGTCGCCAGGCGATAATGTCCCATCCCCCCATCGTCCAGCATCCACTGCTCCACGATAACGGGAATATCGTTGCTCAGGAACCACATGATCGTGTCACGGTTGCCGTTCACGCGCACCTGGGCATCAAGCCCCAGCGACTTGATATAGCCGACAATCTCATCCGGGCTGACGTTGGAATCCTTGGGATTCGGCTTGAGCCGGGCTGCAATATCGAAGCCGCTCATGTTGATGCCGTAGTCGCTGATAGCCATGGCCGTCGTCGTGGGGCCGCAGTTGTTCCAGCCCTGGTACTGATGCTTCACATCGTAGAGGTACTGCTTCGGCAAAAGCGGCTTGATGTTCACCGGCGCCGCATCCGTCTCGCTGACATGGTTGCGCAGCATCGGATAGTCGTCATCGGGGCTGGGGCCGGCGAAGGCCGTCCCAACGCCAACGAGCATGAACAGCGCGACGGCCGGCAAAATCCAACGCGACAGGCGAGAGAACGTCATGCAACCTCCGTCAGGGGAGTAAGTCTTCGGAATACTGTTCGTGGCTATCGTGGACATACACCCACGTGCCAAGATTATCGGGCGACGACTTCACGCCGACCTGCCCGGGCGGAAGGACTGGACCTGTCCAGGTAAAGAGGAATTTGGCGTCTTCCGGCGTGAGATTGACGCAGCCGTGGCTGCGCACCTCGCCGAACTTATCGTGCCAGTAAGCGCCATGCAGCGCATAGTTCTCCGTGAAATACATCGTCCACGGAACCTCTTCCAGCACATACGGGTCATGGTCGGCCCATCCGCCGGCCATGAACTCACCGATCTTCTTCTGATAGATGTAGAACAGCCCCGTCTTTGTTGGTGTCGGGTCTTTGCCGGTAGAGGATAGAGTAGCGAAGATGATCTTGTCGCCTTCGTACGCGGCGACTGTCTGATTCGTGAGATCGACGTCGATCCACTTGTCTTCAGGCCCGACTCCGTCTGGCCGGGGTGTCGTGCGCATCAGCCGCAGGTCATCGTTGGCGACCCAACCCTGGCCCGCTACTTGCAGCCAGCCACTGTCATGCGCTGTGACAAACACCGGCGTGTAGCGCTTGAGCTGACCGACGGTAGCCGCCGACAGGCTTGCGCTCTCATGAACCATTGCGGGATCAGCAACCACAATGCCAAACTGGCCATTTTCCGTGCCCTGGAAATGGTAGCCGCGCAGGGGGCTGATCTCTGCCTTCTCGGTGTCGTCGGCGTAGACCCAGCGGTCGTCGCCGACACGATACCACGTCTCGCCGTCGACGACACGCGTCTCCTGCACACCCAGCCAGGTGTCCCAGCTATCGAGCAACTGAATTCGCCGGCCGTTTGGGGCGCTCTGGGTGTAAGTGCGATTGACAACGCGCACCCAGGTCAGGAACTCGGCGGGCCAGTCGGCGGCATTTGGCGTCTTGACATTGTCGCCGGGATTCGGGCCGGGATCGGCAGAAACGGGCGCCGCCGCAAGCAGCACGAGCACGCCAAGCACACCGATCGCCAGCCACCGCCCAAACTTCGTCACACGCCTCAAAGCCATTCCGCCACTGCCCTCCCACAAGATACCGCCACTAACGCCTCACGCAAAGTATATTTCCGCTGTCAATAATAGATGTAGCCCCGCCCCATAACCTTACAGCAATTTCCGCGCCGCTGCGCAGCAGACGGCTAGATCTTAAGGGTTGAATGGGGCAGAGTCCTCGACTCCGACCGGTTCGGCCGGCTCAGCCGCCTGCATCTGTTCAAGCCCGGTCGGACTCGCCAGCCCACCGACCGTGTAGGTGACTTCGAGGTATGGGTCCTGGTTGGCGCCACTCTGCTCGCTCAGGTAGACGCTGATGTAGTTGCCGGAACCGCTCCCGTACCCGGGCGTGGGCCACGCATTGGCGATGTCGTGCCCCTCCCGCAACGCCAGCTTCGTGTACCCCGTCCGCGATATCCAGCCGATCCCCGTAGCGTTCAGGTTCCAGGCATTGTACGTCGTGAGAGCAACACTCGCGAGGCCCAGATGGTTCGATCCTTCTGCCGGATTCGTCACCAGGTTCCCCGCCCTGGGGTAGTCCGTCGAGGTTAAGCTCAACGTGGAACTCTCCAGCCCCTGCACGACCGCAAGGTATCCGTTATGGTCGTTCGGCTCGTCCGCGGCGTCCGCTTTGGCCGTGACATACAGGTAGAGCGTGGCGCTCGAGATGACTGCGTTGTCCGGCAGCGCCGCCGTGTTGAACACCAGGAAGCCTCGGCTCAGGTTGACGCCCCCTGTGCTCGTGCACCCCGTTCCCACCCAGTTGGTGTTGGCAGCGGTGATGTAGCTGGCCGTCCCACTCGTCGTGTTGTGCGCCGTGTTCCAGCCCGTCTGGCTGCACCCGCCTAGGCCGGTGTAGCTCACTCGCCCATCCCCCGCGCTACTGTAGAAGCGGGTCGTCACCGGAGCGCCCGGCACAGGGGTGTCTGTCGGCAGTGGCGGCGGGGTGCGTGTCACCGTCGGCGTCAAGGTACGCGTCGGGGTGCGGGTAGCCGTCGCGGTGCGTGTCGGCGTGAGTGTCCTGGTCGGCGTCGCCGCCGGAATTGTGGTTTGCGTCGGCGTCAAGGTGATCGTGCTTGTGTCAGTGGGCGTAGGGGTCTCAGTCGGAGGTGGCGTGGTATAGGTGACTTCGAGGTACGGGTCCTGGTTGGTGCCGCTCTGCTCGCTCAGGTAGACGCTGATGTAGTTGCCGGAGCCGCTCCCGTACCCGGGCGTGGGCCACGCGTTGGCGATGTCGTGCCCTTCCCGCAACGCCAGCTTCGTGTACCCCGTCCGCGATACCCACCCAAGCCCTACCGCGTTCAGGTCCCACACCGTGTACATCGTCGGCGAGATGCTCGTGATGTCCACCCGGTTCGCCCCCTCCGCCGGGCCCGTCACCGCGTTCCCCGCCCGAGGGTAGTCCGTCGACGTCAGGCTCAACGTGGAACTCTCCAGCCCCTGCACCACGCCGATGTACCCGTTCCCATCGTCCGCCGCATCCGCCTTCGCCGTCACGTACACATACAGCCGTGCCTCGGATATATCGGCGTTGTCCGGGAGCGCGGCCGTGTTGAACACCAGGAAGCCTCGGCTCAGGTTGACGCCCCCCGTGCTCGTGCACCCCGTTCCAACCCAGTTGGTGTTGGCGGCGGTGATGTAGCTGGCCGTCCCACTCGTCGCGTTGTGCGCTGTGTTCCAGCCAGTCTGGCTGCACCCGCCCAGGCCGGTGTAGCTCACTCGCCCATCCCCGGCGCTACTGTAGAAGCGGACGGTCGTTGTGGCGGCCTGCGAGGCAGCCCTGGGAATGGGGACTGCCCACGCCTGGGCCACTCCACACAATAACAGGCCCGCGAGCGCTATGCAGAGAACGAAACCGCGGCGTTTCATAGTTCTCGCTCCTTGGCTGCTTTGAATGATTCGGTTTGAATTCCAGGTTGTAGTCGCGTCCCTCGCTACGGGATGACGCCAAGCTCGCGCCCGACGGCGGCGAACTGCTCAAGCCCAAATGCCAGGTCGTCCTGGCTATGCGCAGCCGAGAGCATGACGCGGATGCGCGCCTGCCCCAGCGCGACTGTCGGGAAGCCGATGGCGACGGCGAAAACGCCGCGCTCGAACAGCCGCCTGGCAAACTCCTTCGCCAGCGGAGCCTCGCCCAACATGACGGGGGTGATGGGCGTCTCGGTACGGCCGGTGTCGAAGCCGAGGCGCTGCATCTCGGCCTGGAACGTGCGGCCGTTCTCCCACAGCCGTTCGACGAGCTCGGTGGATTCCTCGAGCAGGTCGACCGAAGCCAGGGCGGCCGCTGTGTCGGGCACCGTCAGGGCGCTCGAGAAGAGGTTCGGACGCCCCCGCGTCCGCACGTAGTCCACGAGCAAGCGCGGCCCGGCGATGAAGCCGCCGACGACGCCAAACGCCTTCGACAGCGTGCCGATCTCGACATCGACGCGCCCGTGGAGCCCGAAGTGGTCGACGATGCCCCGGCCGCCACGCCCAAGCACACCCTCGCCGTGGGCGTCGTCCACCATGAGGAGGCAGCCGTGGCGCTCAGCGACGTCGGCGATCGCCGGCAGGGGCGCGACGTCGCCGTCCATGGAGAACACGCCGTCGGTCACAATCAAGCGGCGGCGGAAGCTCGTCTGCTCCTGGAGCAGCTTGTCCAGCGCATTGACGTCGTTGTGGGGGTAGACGATGATCTGCGCCCGCGACAGGCGCGCGCCGTCGATGATGCTAGCGTGGTTGAGGGCGTCGGAGAAGATGCCGTCCTCCTTCGCCAGCAGGGAGCCGAGCGCCGCCTGGTTCGCGGTGAAGCCAGATTGGAGGACGATGGTCGCCTCAGCGCCTTTGAACTTCGCCAGTCGCTCCTCCAGCTCGACGTGAAGAGACATCGTGCCGGCGATGGTGCGTACCGCGGCAGGGCCGACGCCGTAGCGGTCCATGGCGTCCTTTGCGCTCTGAACCAGGTGCGGGTGATCGGCAAGGCCAAGGTAGTTGTTGGAAGCCAGGTTGAGCACGCGCTTGCCGTCGACGACGAGCCACGCGCCCTGCGGCGACTCGACCGTGCGAATGTGAACGCGCAGCCCTTTGCTATCTAGCTCGGCCAGCTCGTCCGCCATGAACTTCAGCTTATCGTCTACCTGACTGCTCATATCACCTCCCTGTTTCAGCACATACCAGAGTATCCGTCAGTTCGAACCCGGTGGGTAAAGAATGACTTTGCCTACCATCTCATTCGTGGATTTCATGGCCTGGAAGCCGCTATCGAATTCAGCGAGCGCGAAGCGGTGCGTGATGAGCGGCCAGAGATCGACCGCGCCCGTCCCAAGCAGGGCGCGCATCCGATACCACGTGTCCCAGATGCGCCGGCCGTAGATGCCGCGCACCGTTGCGCCTTTCAGGACGATATGCTCACCCCAGTTCACGCGGATGTCGCGGCTCGGGAGCCCCAGCAGCGCCGCCTCGCCGCCCGGCCGCAAGGCGCTGAAGCCCTGGGCGATGGCCGTCTCGTGGCCCGACATCTCCAGTAGCACGTCGACGCCTTCGCCGTCCGTCAGGTCGCGAATGCGCTGAATCAGATCCGGGTCGGTGGCGTTGAACGCCTCGTCCACGCCGAGCCGCCGCGCCAGATCCAGCTTGCGCGGGTTGATGTCGGTGATGTAGACGGCGCGCGCGCCGACGGCCTTCGCCACGGGAACAGTCATCAGGCCGATTGGCCCCGCCCCTGTCACGAGCACCGTCTTGCCCGTCACATCCTGGGCAAACACAGTATGCACCGCGTTCCCGAACGGGTCCTGTAGCGATGCCAGCTCGGGCGCGAGGTCGGGCGGGTTGTGCCAGACGTTGCGGGCTGGCACGGCGACGTACTCGGCGAAGGCGCCGGGGCGGTCGATGCCGATGACCTCGACGCCGGGCGCGAGGTGTTCCTGGCCGGGGTGGACGTGGTGGCTGCCCTTACCGAGGATATGGCCCTCGGCGGAAACGAAGTCGCCGACCCGAAAGTCGCGCACGTCGGCGCCGCACTCGACGATTTCGCCGGCGAACTCGTGCCCCAGGATCAGGGGCGGCTTGATGCGGTGCTGGCTCCAGACGTCCCAGTCGTAGATGTGAACGTCGGTACCACAAATAGAAGAGGCCGTCACGCGGATGAGAACGTCGTCCGGACCGGCCTGCGGAATTGGCGCCTCGACGAGGCTCAGGCCTGGTCCGGGGTTCACCTTCATGACGGCGAGCATGGTCTCTGGCATAGCGCGATTCTCCCATGAATCGAGCGTGTAGGGGTTGACACACTGAAGGATAGCACAAACGCCGGGGCAGGGGCAACAGTTTTAGGGCCAAAGTTGTGCATTATTTCACTTTTTGCTGCTCACGGACTTTCGTGGTAAGCTTTCGCCAACGGCTCAATGTTAAACATAACCAAAGGCAGCCCTTGGGTTTGCCACAGCAGGGGACGTATGGCGCGAGCGTATCCAGGTTTGATCTATCCGCACCCCGCTTTTCCCGGCACGGCGGTCGACATCGAAGGCATGAGCCGCGAGAGCCTGCGGCGCTATTTGCGGTTGCGGCTGCGCCTTGTGGAAGGCCGCCTCCACTCCCTGGCCCGCGAGCGTGACTGGCTCAAGGAAACGGGGCGTCTCGCGTGGGGCGGCCCCGCCACCGAGGGTGTCTGGGATGGGCTGCTCGAAATCGATTACCTTCACGCCATGCGCGAGGCGATTTTGGAGACGATGGAGACGCTGTAAACGGCGCAGGGATGATAGCTCATGCAATCGAGCCGCTGGCGCGCCGTCTTCCTCTTCATAATTATGCTGACACTCCCGTTCTATTGCTGCGGCGGACTGCTCCTCGCCTTTCCCGCAACCTCGACGTTCGCCATCCCCGGCTTCACGCGCCCGACTGGTGTGACTACGCCTAGTATGACTCCGTCGGCGCCGCAGAGCGGAACGACCGCGCCGTCCGCATCCGCCACCCCGCCGCGAAGCGCCGCGACCCAGGCGCCGACGGCTTCGTCGCGTCCTGCCACGGCCACGACCGCGCCACAGCCGCGCCCGCCCGTGGTGCCACCCGTTGTCCCGCCGGCGCCGACAGCGACCTCAGTGCCGATTTTCCGGCCGACGGCGACGTTCGCGCCGCCGCCGACTCAGCCACCACCACCGACGGCGACGTCCGCGCCGCCGCCGACTCAGCCGCCGCCACCGACGGCCACATCGGCGCCGCCGCCGAGGCCACCGACGAACACACCGCGGCCTGCGCCGACCGCTGCGCCAGCGCCGACCGAACCGCCGCCAGCGAGACCGCCGACGAATACGCCGCGGCCGCTGCCAACTGCTACGAGTGGTGCGCCCAAACGTTGAGGCCGCCGGCAGAGGGACCTTGCACCGTTTCCGAAATCTATCACGCCGCCAGAGAATCATCTACAGCCTGCTCGTGGTCGTCGGCCTGGGTGCCGCCATGCTCTACTGCCTGGGCATCACCTCGCTCATCATGGCGCCGCGTCTGCTAGCGGCCAAGCCGGCCGGCGCAACGGCGCCAGTCGTGCTGACTCGCACCTCGACGCCGACGGCCACGGAAACCGACACGCCAACCCCAGGCCCTACGTTGACCCCCACTTTCACGCCGACATCTGTCGAGCGTCCAGGCCCAACGCGCACGCTGGAGCCGACCCCCACCCAGATGGCGCTGCCGACAAACACGCCGATTCCGCCGCCGCCAACCTGGACACCTGAGCCGGGCACGATTGAGGCGGAGGAAACGATCACGAGCGGCACGCCGGGCGCACCACGTCCTGCCGGGGCCACCACGCCCGGTGAGCAGCAGACGCCCCGGCCGCCGGCGGGGCAGCAACAGCCGCCGCAACCGCCGCAGGGCGGACGGCCGACGGGCCAGCAGCCTGCTCCAACGCCCAAGCGTTAGTTTTCTCCCACTTGACCCCTTTGCGTAGGAGGCACTCCCGTGGACATCGCCGCGCTTCTACGTCGTCTCACTGCGACGCCGGGCATTCCGGGATATGAAGGCCCAATCCGGGAAGCCATCGAAGACGAGATGCGTTCCCTGGTCGACGAGACACAAACGGATGCCCTGGGCAGTCTGGTCGGCCTGAAGCGCGCCACGCGCCGCCCGGCGAGTGACGGCCCGGCCCCGCGCATCATGTTGGCCGCGCACATGGACCAAATCGGGCTTATCGTCGGCGGCTACGCCGACGGCGGCTTCCTGCGCATCGTGTCCATCGGCGGCATCGACGAGCGAACGCTGGCAGGCCAGGAGGTCGTGGTGCATGCGGCGGCAGGGTCGCTGCCGGGTGTGATTGCGACCCGGCCCAAGCACCGCTTGCGAGCGGATCAGAACGGCAAAGTTATCGAGATGGCCGACCTTTTCGTCGATGTCGGCCTGATCGATTCCGAGGTCCGTGCGCGCATCACCGTCGGCGACCCCATCACTTTCAGCCGCTCCATGATCGAGTGGTCGAATGGGCGCGTGGCCGGGCCGGCCATGGACAACCGAGCCAGTGTGGTTTGTCTCCTGTCAACGCTGGATGCTCTGCGGAGCTACCCTCACAGCTGGGATGTCTACGCCGTTGCCACCGTCCAGGAAGAGTTCGGCTTTCGTGGGGCTATGACGACGACATTCCACATCATGCCACAGGTCGGACTCGCGATCGACGTGGGCTTCGGCCAGCAGCCCGGCGCTCCCGAAGACCAGTCTTTTCCGCTGGGCCAGGGGCCTAGCATCGGCTTCGGCCCGAACATCCATCCGCGCGTTCACGACCGGCTCATGGCGACGGCGCGGCAGTACGAAATTCCTGTTCACTTCGAGCCCATGCCCGGGGATTCCGGCACCGATGCGGTGGTGATGCAGGTTGCCCAGAGCGGCGTCGCCACAGGCGTTATCTCCTTGCCAACGCGCTACATGCACTCCCCAGTAGAAATGCTAGCCGTTCGCGACATCGAGCGCACCGCGCGCCTGCTCGCCCTGTTCATCAGCGAGCTGGACGACGCGTTTGTAACGAGCCTGACGAACTGGTAAAGGGCCGCCGGATGACGGATCGCCGCGCCTATCTGTTGGTTAACGTCGCGACCATCATCTGGGCGACGAACATCATCCTGGGACGTGCGCTGCGCGCAGATATCGGACCTGTCACACTCACCGGCATCCGAGTGATCGTTGCCTCCATCGTGTTCGCGGTGCTCCTGCGGCGGCAAATCCGGCGCGAGACATTCCACGGCCTGGGAATGCTCATCCTGATGGCATTGACGGGTATCGTGGGCTTCCCCATCCTGCTCTATTTCTCGCTCCACTACACGACCGCGGCCAACGCGGCAATCATCACCGCTATCTCGCCCCTGGCAACCTTGCCGCTCGCGGCAGTCATGCTGCGCGCCCGCATCGTGCCGCGCGAGATCCTGGGCATGCTCATCTCTCTGCTCGGCGTTGCTCTCATCGTCGGGGTCAGCGCCATCACCCTCGGGGTCAATCTGGGCGACACGCTCTCGATTGTAGACGCGGTCATCTGGGCTTTCTATTCGGTCATCGGGCGCATGGCCATGCGGTCGCGCGATGCACTGGCAACCACCGGCGCGGCCTTCATGGTCGCCGTTCCGATTATGCTGCCCCTCATGGCGATGGAGTGGAAGGTGGCGCCGCCTGTCTGGAATCCAACGGTCCTGCTCCTCGCCGTGTATATCGGCGTGTTCCCGGCCGCAATCGCCCTCCTGTCCTGGAACTCAGGTATCCGCCGCCTCGGGCCGGCGCGCGCCATGGCCTTCTACAACACACTGCCGCTCTATACGAGTATCCTGGGATGGGCAGTCTTGCACGAGCATCTTGGCTGGACCCAGGTCGTCGGGGGATTGCTCGTATTTGCCGGCGCGATGCTCGCCGCGTGGCGGCCGTTGAGCGGAGTCGGCAAGTCATCGAAAGCTGTCAGGTCTGCGAGGAGTTAACCGCCGTGCTGGTGAGCAATGAAATTGTAATCGCGCGGCCGCTGGCGGCCGTCTTCGACACGGCCACGACCGCGAAGTACTGGCCGGAGTGGCATCCGGCCACGTTGAGCGTCGCCGGCCAGATCGACCGACCTGCCCGGCTCGGTGATGTGATTATCGAGCGGGTCCAGCTTGGCCCGCGCGCCGGCGAGGGAGCGTGGACAGTGGTAGAGGACGACCATCCCCACCGCCTGGTGCTGAAGACGTCAGTGGCTTTGGGAGAGATGTCTATCACCTACACAGCCGACGCGACGCCTGACGGAACCGTCTTCCGCCGCGACCTGGAGTATCCAGACCTCGGGCCGCCGATGGAGGAGCTCATGCGGACGCAGTCAGCCGTGGGAATGGAGAACTTGAAGGCGCTATTGGAAAGGCTCATTCCCGCGTAAGGCTGTCACGCAGCAGCCTCACACGAGTTGCGCTGCGATCTCCGAGCGGTGTGGGAACGACGCCTGCGTTCCGCGCCGCGTGACCGACACGCCTGCCACGATATTCGCCCACTCGACCGCCTGAGACAGACTCCGCCCTTCGCCGAGAAATACAGCTAGCGCGCCGATGAATGCATCGCCGGCTCCCGTGGTGTCGACCGCCTGGACCGGAGTGGCCGGCACATGCTGCACCTTGCCCTCCTCGACCACGAGCGCGCCGCGCTTCCCCAGCGTGACCACCACCGTCCGCGCGCCCTGCGCCAGCAGATGCTGCGCCGCTGCCGTCACCTCGTCCAGTGTCCCCACCGGCATGCCCGTCAGCAGCTCTACCTCGGGCTCGTTCGGACTGACGATATCGCTTAGCGCGATGAGCTCGTGCGGAATAGGCGCGGCCGGCGCGGTATTCAGAACCGTGCGCGCTCCGGCGGCGCGAGCGATTCTGAACGCTTCCAGCACTGTCTCTATCGGCACCTCGAGCTGACACACGACAACCGCCGCGGCCTGGATAGCGTCGGCCGCCCGCCGCGCATCCTCCGGCGTCAGCGCCCCATTCGCGCCCGGACTGATGATGATGACATTCTGCCCCTGGTCGTCCACCCAGATATCGGCGACGCCCGACGCGCGGGTGTCATCGACATACACGTAGCGCGTATCGATGCCTTGTGTCTGGAAGTTCTGGAGCATGCGCTGGCCGAAGATGTCGCCGCCGACGCGAGCCACCATCGTGACCTGCCCCCCAAGCCGCGCCGCGGTCACAGCCTGGTTGGCGCCCTTTCCGCCGAAGTCGGTGTGGAATTCGCCACCGACAAGAGTCTCACCCGGTTTTGGAAAGCGTGGCGGCCGCGAAAAGAGGTCGAAGTTGGAGCTGCCGACGATCGTGATGCGGGGAAGTGTCATGTCTCACCTCTTTGTGGACGCGACTGAACGAGCGAGACCGGTCATGGCAAATGACGAGAAGAGCCTGCCTGCTCCTGCGCGAGTGCGACGTTGCACTCGGCGTGTCGGAGCAGTGTGATACAGCGCCAACCTTCATGCCGACTCGCGCACTACCAGACGCGTGGGCAGGAGGTGGCGCTCGGGCGCCCGATTCGGGTTTTCGATACGGGCGACGAGAAGCTGCGCGGACAGCTCGCCCATTTTCTGAGACGGCTGGGCAACGGTTGTGAGTCGGGGGATAGAATACGACGCGAGAGCGATATCATCGAAACCGACCACCGCCATGTTGCGCGGAATGCGCAGACCTGCCTCCTGCACCGCCGCCATCACACCGATGGCCATGAGGTCGTTGCAGGCAAAGATGGCTGTCGGGCGGTCCGGCAGCTCCAGCAGCTCGGCCGCTGCGATGTAGCCTGAGTCTGTGTGGAAGTCGCCGTACACGAGAAGCTGGGGGTCGAAGCGGATGTGCGCGTCCGCTAGCGCCTGGCGGTAGCCCCGAACGCGCTCGGCGCTGGGCGCAAGCTCGTGAGGGCCGGCGAGACAGGCGATACGGCGGTGGCCGTGGTGGATGAGATGTTCGACAGCCTGGCGTCCGCCATTGTAATTGTCCACGAGAACGCGGTCCACGGTCAGGCCCGCCATCTCACGGTCGACTACGACCACCTGGATTTCCTGGTCGAGCAGGCCCATAATGTGCTCGTGGCTCTCACCCGCCGCCACGAACACGATGCCATCGACACGCTTTTCGATGAGCACATCGATGTATGCCTGTTCCTTGACCAGGTCACCGTCCGAGTTGCACAGAATGACGGTATACCCCAGGGAGAACGCGCACGTCTCGGCGCCACGCGCAACCTCCGCGAAAAACGGACTGGATGCGTCGGGGATAATCATCCCGAGGCTGTGCGTACGGCGGCGCCGCAGGCTGCGCGCCACACCGTGGGGCTGGTAGCGCAACTCCGCCATCGCTTGCCGAACGCGCTCGGCGACCGAGGGACTCACATAGCGGGTCTGATTGATCACATGCGACACCGTTGTCGGCGAGACACCGGCACGGCGGGCAACGTCGACAATAGTCGGCATACCCAACCCTCCGTAAACGATTGCGCAATCGTTTTTGCTGTTGCCTATCATATACCCGTTCGTGAACACTGTCAATTGCGGTTTGACGCAGCGAGTCAAAAACGAGTGGCGACTCGCGTCAGTGAGCCGCCACTCTTCGCTCAAGTCCGTGGTGCCAACCTCAGAAGCCTCCGCTACTGGCTCGTCAACATCACTCTTCCAGCGTCGAGACGTCGCCCTCCGACATCCCCAATGCGCGCGCCTTCAGCACGCGGCGCATGATCTTACCGCTGCGTGTCTTTGGCAGCACGGGCGGGAAGTAGATCTTATCGGGGCTGGCGATCGGGCTGATCTCGCGGCGCACGTGCTGGCGCAGCTCCTCGGCAAGAGTATCCGAGGCCTGGAAGCCCTGGCGCAGCAACACCCAGCAGTGGATGCCCTGCCCCTTCACCTCATCCGGCAAGCCGATAGCCGCCGCTTCGGCCACCGCCGGGTGACTCACCAGTGCGCTTTCGATTTCAGCCGTCCCCAGGCGATGGCCCGAGACGTTGATGACATCGTCAATGCGGCCTATGATCCAGAAATAGCCGTCGGCGTCTCGCCGCGCCGCGTCGCCCGCCAGGTACATGCCGGGGAACTTGCCCCAGTACGTGTTGATATACCGCTCCGGGTCACCGTAGATGCCCGCAAGCATGGAGGGCCAGGGGTGCTTGATGACCAGGAAGCCTTCTTCGTCTGGCTTGGTCGACTCGCCGTTTTCGTCGACGACATCAGCGACGACGCCGGGGAAAGGTCGCGTGGCCGAGCCGGGCTTCAACACGCGGGCTGGAGTCGGCGTAATCATGAACGCGCCGGTTTCCGTCTGCCACCACGTATCGATCACGGGGCAACGGCCGTTGCCGATGTACTTGTGATACCAGCGCCAGGCCTCGGGGTTGATCGGCTCGCCCACCGTGCCGAGCACTTTCAGGCTCGACAGATCGTGGCGCTTGGGCCACGCCGGACCGAAGCGCATCAAGCCGCGGATAGCCGTGGGAGCCGTGTAGAAGTGGGTGATGCCGTAGCGCTCGATGAGCTGCCACCAGCGATCGGGGTACGGGTAGTTGGGCGCGCCCTCGAAGATGAACGAGGTCAGACCGAGGATGAGCGGCGCATAGACAATGTAGCTGTGGCCGGTGACCCAGCCGGGGTCCGCGGCGCACCACCAGCGGTCCTCGTCGCCAATGTCCCAGGCGTACTTCAGTGTCGCTGAGATACCCACCTGGTAGCCGCCGTGCATATGCACGAGACCCTTGGGCTTGCCCGTCGAGCCTGAGGTGTAGAGCATGTACAGCGGGTCCGTCGCCTCCATCACCTCGGTCTCAGCCTGCGGCGCCGCGATGGGCAGGCTCATCAGGTCGTGATACCAGAAGTCGCGGCCGGCTTCCATCGTCACCGGATTCTCCGTCCGCTTGACGACGATGACCTTCTCGACCACGGGGCTGCGGCGAATGGCGGCGTCGACGATGCTCTTCAGGTCAACGACCTTGCCGCGCAGCCAGTTGCCGTCCTGGGTGATGAGGACGCGGCTCTGGGCGTCTTCGATTCGGTCGCCAAGGGCGTTCTCCGAGAATCCGCCGAAGACGACACTATGAATCGCGCCAATCTTGGCGCACGCCAGCATGGCAATAACGATTTCGGGGATTCGGCCCATGTAAATCGTGACGCGGTCACCCTTCTTGACCCCCATGCCGCGCAGGACGTTGGCAAACTTGTTCGTCTCGCGCCACAGCGCGTAGTACGACATGGTCCGCGTATCGCCCGGCTCACCTTCCCAAATAATAGCGAGCTTGTTCTTGCGCCATGTCGTGACGTGGCGGTCTAGAGCATTCTGAACGATGTTCGTCTTGGCCCCGACGAACCAGCGATAGAACGGGGCGCGGCTGTCGTCCAGCACAGTATCCCATTTCTTATACCAATCAAGAGCCTCGGCTTGCTTGGCCCAAAACGCCGGTATGTCCTTTGTCGACTCTTCATAAAAAGCGTCAGGATCTTTGATATACGAGCGCTCGATAATCTCCGGCGTGGGCGCATAGACTTCGTTTTCGGCCTCCTCGATATCCAGGGCGCGCCGCGGCTCTAGAACCAGGTCAGTCATATGTTTCTTCCTCCTTGGACTTAAGAACAGTTGGTCATGGAGATATCATAGCCACGAACCACATGCCCGACGAATGAGTTCGCCGCCTAGCTTTGAATCTCCGCCTTCATCTCCTGCCAGGCGTGGCGCGCTTCCTCCACCGATGTCTCATCCTCAATCGTGCTGATGTCGCCGGGGTCCTTGTTGAGCACAACGGCCTTCAGAACGCGGCGCATGATTTTGCCGCTCCGTGTCTTGGGCAACATGTGGACAAACTCGAGGTCTCCGATGACCGCCACCGCGCCTAGCTCTTGCCGCACAGTGTCTATCAGCTCTTTGCGAAGCTGCTCCGACGGCTCGTAGCCCTGCTTGAGCGCCACGAACGCCGAGATGACCTCGCCGCGCAGCTCGTCCGGCCGCCCCGTCACGCCTGCTTCGGCGGCCGCCGGGTGCTTGAGCAGCGCTGTCTCCACCTCGATTGTGCCCAGGCGATGGGCCGCAATCTTAATAATCTCATCGGCGCGGCCGGCAAACCAGACGTAGCCGTCTTCGTCAACGTGGGCGGCGTCGCCGACGTAATACCAGCCCTCGATGCGGCTCCAGTAGTCGCGGCCATACCGCTCTGGCTCGCCCCACAGCGTGGGAATCAGCCCGGGGAACGGTCGGCGAATAGCCATGATGCCCTTCTCGCCGGTGGCTACCGGCTCACCGTCGGCGTTGAGCACCTCGGCTTCGATGCCGGGCAGCGGCACCCCCGCCGAGCCGGGTTTGATAGGCAGCAGACCCAGGCCGTACGGGTTGCCAAAGATCGGGCCGCCCGTCTCCGTCTGCCACATATGGTCGATGACAGGGATTTCGTCGTCGAAGATGTGCTTCTGGAGCCACTCCCACGCCGGCGGGTTCAGCACCTCGCCTGCGCAGAACACGCGCTCCAGAGAACTGAAGTCATGGCCTTTCGTCGGCTCATCGCCGTAGCGCATCAGCAGGCGCACGGCCGTCGGCGACGTGAAGATACCGGTCACGCCCAGTTCTTCGACGATCTTCCACAGCAAGTCCGGCCCAGGGTAGTCCAGCGCGCCCTCGAACACGACAGTGGTCGCGCCCGCCAGCAGCGGAGCATAGACGATGTAGCTGTGGCCGACAATCCAGCCGATATCGGAGGTCGACCACCACACGTCCGTCGGCTTGAGGTCGAAGACCCACTTGCCCTGGCTGATGATCCAGACGGGGTAGCCGCCGTGGGTATGGACGGCCAGCTTGGGCTTGGCAGTCGTACCGGAGGTGGCGAGAATGAACGCCGGCTCGTTGCTCTCCATGTGGACGTACTCGCCGCTGTGCCCCTCGCCCTTCGCCAGGAACTCATCCCACGTGAGATCGCGGTCGGGGGTCATGGCGACATTGCCGCTGCCGCGCTTCAGCACGATTACGTGCTCCAGGCTCTCCCCGACCATGGCCGCTGCCGTGTCTACGATACCCTTCAAGGGCACATCCTTGCCCTTGCGGTAAGTGATGTCCGCCGTCAGGAGCAGCTTGGAGCCGCTGGCGCGCGCCCGATCGGCGAGCGCGCCCGCGCCAAAGCCGGCGAACACAACCACGTGGATCGCGCCGATGCGTGTCGCCGCCAGCATAGCAAAGATGGCCTCCGGCGACGTCGGCATGTAGATGGTGATGCGGTCGCCCTTCTTGACGCCCGTGCCCCGCAGAGCCGCCGCGACGCGCTCAACCTCGTGCAGCAATTGCGAGTAGGTAAGCGCCCGGTGCTCGCCGCGCTCCGTGACGTAGATAAGCGCCGTCTGGTCGCCGTGCCCACTCTTCACATGCTGATCGAGTGCAGCGTAGGCAAGGTTGGTCTCGCCGCCAACGAACCATCGAAAGGAAGGATAGTCGGCCTCGTACACCGTGTCCCAGAGCCGGAACCAGGGCAATGCCTCGGCTGCCCGCGCCCAAAACACATCCGGAGCCTCGAGAGCCTCGCGCTGCCACCGCCGAACCACGGGATTAATCACTTCCATGTGCTGCCTCCTCCGCCTGTGGTGGAATGGATTGTAGGGAGCCGCTGGCTGGCTTTGCGTCCGTAACCGGTTCAGGACGTATATGTGCTCTATGCGCCTTGATTCAAGGAGAAATAGAGCTTTTGTCAAATCTTAGGGCGGACCGTTCGCAGACCGTGAGCGAGGAGTATACACTAACTCAGTCAAGTCGGCAACCCGCCGGTTGACAACCACAGCGAACCTGATATACTACCCGTCACGCTTGCCCCAATGAATCCACACAACGGCATCGCAGTCACCCGCCGGACGCGCTCGAGGGACGTATGGAAGACATCGCCCGCTTCCTGCACGAGCACCCGCCTTTCAGCCTACTGCCGTTCGAGCAGGTGCGCCGTGTTACGGACCTGATCCAGATCGAATACTTCCCGGCCGGACACAATATTCTCGTCCAGGACGGCCCAAGCCCCGAGTTCCTCTACGTCATCCGACGCGGCAGCGTCGACACCCAGCGCGAGGACGAGCAGGGCGTGGAGACTCTCGACACGCTCGGTGAAGGCGAGATGTTCGGCGCGAACTCGCTGATCCGCGGCAGCCACGCGGCCCAGACCGTGCAGGCCCGCGAGGAAACCCTCGCTTACCTCATCCCCGCCGCCACGTTCAAGACCCTGCTCAGTGAGTACCCCGCGTTCGCGCGCTTCTTCGCGTCCACGGCCGTCGAGCGGCTAGGCTCTACCCTCCAGGCGCACCAGAGCGCCTCGCCGGAGCTGTTCCAGAGCACCTTGCGCGACCTGATCCACCGCCCGATCGTAAGCATTGCCCCCGGCGCCACCGTCCGCGAGGCGGCGCAGACCATGCGCGCGCAGAACATCTCGTGCCTCGTCGTCGAAGGGAACCCGCCCGGTATCCTCACCGATCGTGACCTGCGCAACCGCGTCGTCGCCGCGGGGTTGAGCGACTCAACGACGGTTCAGCAGGTCATGACCAGGCCCGCCCGCACGCTGCCCGCCGAGAGCCTGGTGTTCGAGGCGCTGCTGGTCATGCTCGAGCGCGGCTATCATCATCTGCCGGTCACGGATGGCGGGCGGATTATTGGGCTTGTCACGCACACCGACATCCTGCGATACCAGAGCCGCAGCCCCGTGTTCCTGGCCCGCCAGCTCCAGCGCGCCCGAAACATGGACGAGCTACGCGCCTACGCCGACCAGGTGACTGCGACAGTCATCTCGCTCCTCCACACCGGCGCCCACGTCAGCGACATTGGCCGCGTAGTCGCCGTCGCTCACGACAGGCTGGTCATTCGGCTGCTGCGCGACGCCGAGCGGGAGCTTGGCGAGCCGCCCGTGCCCTACGCCTGGCTCGTGCTGGGCAGTGAAGGGCGTTACGAGCAAACCCTGCGCACGGACCAGGACAACGCACTCGTCTACGGCGACGACGCGCCGCACGAGGCCGAAGCCTACTTCGCCGCCCTGGCCGAGCGAGTCGTCAACGGCCTGGTCGCCTGCGGCTTCCCGCCCTGCCCAGGCGAGGTCATGGCCACCAACCAGCGATGGCGCCAGCCGCTCCATGTCTGGCAGCGCCAGTTCCGCGACTGGATTCTGGCCCCCGATGAGCAGGCTCTGCTGCACGTCGCGATTTTCTTCGACTACCGCCAGGTGTGCGGCACGCTGGACGCCGAGGGCGCCCTGCGACCCATCACCGATCTGGCGCGCGAGCAACAGATGTTCCTGGGGCGACTGGCCAGCGCGGCCTTGCGTCACCAGGCCCCCCTCGGCTTCTTTCGGCAGTTCGTCACCGAGCGCCAGGGCTCGCGCCGCGACCTCCTCGATCTGAAGCTGCGCGGGACGGCGCTCATCGTCGATCTGGCCCGCCTTTTTGCTCTCGAATCAGGCAGCGCGGCAACCAATACGCTGCTGCGCATCCGCCTGGCCGCCGCCAGCGGCCTCGTGAGCGAGACGGGCGGCGAAGACCTCGCCGCCGCCTTCGAGCTTCTGAGCCTTCAGCGCCTACGCCATCAAATCGCGCAGATCGAGCGCGGTGAGCAGCCCAACAACGTCATCTCCATCTCAGAGCTAACACCGCTGGAACGACGCCAGATCAAAGACGCCCTGCGCGTCGTAGAGACCGTGCAGCGCAGCGTGGCCCTGAAGTATCGCACCGTGCTTATCGCCTGAGGAGGCGCAGGGTGTCAAACGGCAACGTCGCTCGCTGGCCTTCATTCTTCCGCCGCCCGGCGCCACGCCCTGACTTCGTCCAGGTCTACCTGGACGCCCCTCGCCCTGACGGCGATCAGCCGTGGCGGCAAGCGCCCTATACGGTTCTCGATCTTGAGTTGAGCGGTCTCGATACACGCCGCGACGCCATTCTCGCCATTGGGCTCATAGACATAGAGCATGGCCGCATCAGGCTGGAATCGGCGTGGCAGACTCTCGTGCAGCCGCCAGCGGGTATGGCCGTAGCCTCCGAATCCATCCGCATCCATGGCCTCATGCGCACCGATCTGGCAAAGGCGCCACCCCTCGCTGAGGTGCTGCCGGCGCTGCTGGAGCGGCTGCGCGGGCGGGTGCTCGTCGTCCACGTCGCGGCCATAGACATCGCCTTTCTGCACCGCGCCATGCGCCAGGCGTATCACGTTGGGCTGCGGGGGCCGGCTGTCGACACGGCGCGGCTGGCGGCGACTCTGCACTACTACCGGCGCTTCAGCCGCGGGTCGGCGGAGCAGCCCCCCACGGTATCCCTACGCGCCCTGGCTGAAGAAGCAAACCTGCCCGTCTACGCGGAGCACGACGCGCTCAACGACGCGGTGACAACGGCGCAGGTCTTCCTGGCACTGGCGACTCGGCTCGAACGCCACGGCGTCGCGAGCCTGCACAGTCTCGTGCGCGCCGGCGAATGCGTGCGTTAGCGGCGTGTTTGACAAGTCCGGGACGCTTTGGTATACTCCGTCTTCTCATTTGGCCGCCTTACCTAACGAGCGTTTGTTTGGGTGAAGGCCTTGCGGAAACGCTGCGGTAGAGCGGTTTCAGAGCTACCGGGTCACCACCTGGCACAGAAAGGAGGCGCTATCGAACATACTCGACTGGACCACTGACGGTTTTCGGCCTCGAGTTCGCTACGTGTACGCTCGCGTTGCCCTCGACACCCGCTCTGCGCTCGGAGGAAGCAGAGCAACCGTTGTATCCCGCAAGGAGGGAATCAAATGGCTCAGTCAGCAGGCACTCTGAGTGGCGCCGCTCAAAAAGAGCAGGATGCGCCAGGCTCTAGCACGAGACCGGAGTGGGCCGCGATTGAAGCGGACCCCGACTTCCAGGCGCTCGTCAAGGCGAAGAGGCGATTCGTCATCCCGGCGACTATCTTCTTCATCGTCTACTACTTCTCGCTTCTGATTCTCAATGGCTACGCTCCCCAGCTTATGGACACGCCGGTCCTCGGCCCCATCAACCTGGCTCTGGTCTTCGCCATGTCACAATTCCTCATGGCGTGGATCGTTGCGTATCTCTACATTCGCCGGGCCAACGCCTTCGACGCGATGGTCGCCAAGATCATCGCTAAGTTGAAGGGAGGCCGCTCGTGAACCTCACCCTGGTCATCTTCATCATTTTCGTGGGAATCACGCTCGGTATCACCTACTGGGCGTCCCGCCGCACCCACACGGCCAAGGAGTTCTATGCCGCCGGCCGCTCCATCAGCGCCTTGCAGAACGGCATCGCGGTCAGCGGCGACTATATGTCGGCCGCCTCGTTCCTGGGCATCGCGGGTCTGATTGCATTCAACGGCTACGACGGCTTCATGTATTCCGTCGGCTGGCTCGTCGCCTACCTGACTGTGCTGCTCCTTATCGCTGAACCCCTCCGCAACGTCGGCAAGTACACCATGGCGGACGTTCTCGCGTACCGGCTGAACCATCCCTCCGTCCGCTCGATGGCCGCGATTTCGACCCTCACCGTCAGTCTTTTCTACATGATTGCACAGATGGTGGGCGCCGGCTCACTCATCAAGCTCCTCATTCCGGCGATCAGCACCAACCTGGCGATTGTCCTGGTTGGCGTGCTGATGATCGTCTACGTGGTCTTCGGCGGAATGCTCGCGACAACCTGGGTGCAGATCGTCAAAGCGATCTTGCTGATCGCCGGCACGATTCTCCTGACAATCATGGTCCTGGCGCAGTTCGGTTTCAGCTTCACCGCTTTCTACGAGGCCATCTCCAAGCTGACTGCCACCTACTGCTGGACCGGTGCCATCACGAATGGAGTATGCCCCAACGGGCAGCCGCCCATCACAACAAACTACACTCAGCCTGGCATCGCCTATCACGGCCCCTTCGGCGCGCTGGACCTGATCTCCCTCGGCCTCGCGCTTGTTCTCGGCACAGCGGGCCTGCCCCACATCCTCATGCGCTTCTACACGGTTCCGAACGGCAAGGCCGCGCGCAACTCCGTGTTCTACGCCATGCTGATCATCGGCTCCTTCTATATCATGACCTACTTCCTGGGCAACGGCGCGGCGACGCTCGTCGGCAAGGCCAACATCCCCAACAGCAACATGGCCGCTCCCTTGCTGGCCCAGAAGCTCGGCGGAGATTTGTTCCTGGCGTTCATTAGCGCCGTAGCCTTCGCGACGATCCTGGCCGTGGTGGCAGGCCTCACGATTGCAGCATCATCGGCCTTTGCCCACGACCTGTGGCTCATGGTGATCAAGAAGGGCAAGGAAGACGAGCGCGAGCAGGTCCGCGTCGCCCGCTACACCGCCCTGGTCGTCGGCGCGCTGTCGATCATCCTGGGCATCGTCCTCCAGAACGCGAACGTCGCCTTCCTGGTCGGCCTGGCCTTCGCCGTCGCGGCGAGCGCCAACGTCCCGGCCCTGCTGTTCTCGCTCTACTGGCCGCGCTTCAACACGAGCGGCGTGCTGGCCGGCATGATCACGGGCATCGCTGCCTCGGTCATCCTGATTCTCATCAGCCCCACGTTCATGGGCTCTAGCGCGCCGTTCCCGCTCACGAACCCCGGCATTGTATCCATTCCGCTCGGCTTCCTGGCTGCCTACCTCGGTACCGTGCTCTCCAAGGCGGAGAAGCCGGCTGAGGAGAAGTACGGCGAGCTGGACGTGCGGGCCAACACCGGCCTGGGAGCAGAAGTGTAAGGTCTCATGCACGAGTCGCCTGACCTCACCAGGTGACCTGTGCGCCCTAAGGGCAGTCGGTTCGCAAGGACGAGGGCGTCCTTGCGAACCGACTCTGTCTGAAGAACGCTCAACCTAATGGAGACCGTCATGTTCAAGTCCATCGTCATCGCCATCGACTCGTCGGACTCGGCCAACAAAGCCCTGCATCTTGGGGCCGATCTTGCGCGATTCTGCGGATCTAAAGTCACACTCGTCCACGCCGCAGGCCCATCGGACGCCATGGCGCCGGCGGACGCGGCGCTGTTTGGGGAGCCGCCGATCGCTTACTACAGCGGTGACGAGCTCGAGGAGTCGCAGAATTTGCTCCAGACGGCAGCGGAGACAATCAGCGACCTCCATCCCGATACCAAGACCCTGGATGTACCGGCGAGCGGCCACATCTCCGACTTTGCGAAGAGTATCGGGGCCGATCTCATCGTCATCGGACGCCATCATCACGGCTTCCTGGGTGACATGTTCGGGCACGGCCTCAGCCGCAGTTTGCTCGATCACTCAGACATCCCCGTGCTCGTCGCCAAATAGTGAGCACTGCCATTCTTTGACCCCCACGTGAGCCTCATATATCATTCGCGTGGGGGTGGTTTCGGCCCGGTGGCCGGCCCGGTCTTCAAAATCGGTGGCGCGGCGTGAAGCGGCGCGGTGGGTTCGACTCCCATCCATCCCCGCCTTTCCCCTCTCTCTCTCTTCTCTTTCCCAGGTTCAGCACAAACTCGACCTTTTTTGCGCTTGACATCTCGCACATTTGTGCTATACTTTACTTCGAAACGAGTGTTCGGGACAGCGTACGACTTAAGGGGGTGCTGAAATGACACGAGAAGAATTGCTGGAGCTGGCCCGGCGGACCCCCGATGTGGGGAGCGCGAAGCACGTTGACTTCGTCGACTACCTGGTGCCCGTCCAGGCGACGCGTCAGGTCAACGGTGAGTGGACGACAACCGAGAGCGCGTATATGACGGTCGTCGGCAAGATCGCGATGGCGAACCAGGACCACCGCGCCCAGGGCAAGCGCCTGAACTTCGAGGACCCGGTCGTTCTGGTGGACAACGACGAGCAGCTGACGCTGATGGTAGTGATTGACAGCGACATCTATGGGCGACGCCACGGCATCGCCACGTCGCGCCGCCTCGACGGCAGCAGCGTCGAGCGCGAGTTTCCGTGGGAGGTGGCTGAGACGTCGGCCCTGGGCCGCGCCCTGACGTCGATGGGATACGGCGCACTGGCTGGCGCCGGCCTGGCCTCCGCCGAGGACATGCAGCGCGCAACGGAGGCAGAGACGCCGCCGGCCGCCGAGCGTCAGATCGCGGAGCCGGCGGCGCCCAAGCTCGTCCACAATGGCGCGACCCGCACCATCGCGGCTCCTGCCGCCGGCCGCCGTGTCTCCCGCGTCTCGCGCTACCAGCATGACAAGCTGATCGAGCTATACCGGGACGTGTACGGCGCTGACGCGGAAACGGCTGAGGTGGGCATCGACGCGATGTTCCAGCAAGCGTTCGATCACGGCGTGGAGGAAGCCTCGTATAACGAAGGCGCGCAGATTACGGCGCGCCTCCTGGCCCAGCAGCGCCAGCTGCGCAACGATGGCGCTGCGGCCGCCAGCTAAAGTTACCTTCTTGCCCACGCAAGAACAGGGGTCGCCCGTCGCGGGCGGCCCCTGTTCTGTTTGCTGGATTGCAAGTAATTGTTGCCGAAATAATGCTGGCGGTGGAGTTGGCTCTCCACCGGGAGCGGAATACGGCAAGAATTACGTATACACGTTCTCCAGGTGCGAGGTATCGTTGACGCAGAGCACCATCGGACCGTTCGGGCCATACTCGATCACGTTGAGCGCCGCGTTGTTGACCATGAAACGCGTCACGTGGTCGTCGGGCAGGCTAAGGGCATTCGCGATGACGACGCGCACAATCACATCGTGCGTGACGACCGCGACCATCTGCCCCGGATGCGCCGCCACAATCCGCTCGATCGCGCGCAAGCCCCGCTCGCGCACGTCCGCGTAATGCTCCCCCTCCGGCATCTGCACCTGGGCCGGGCGGGTCAGCCACAATTCGAGAAGCTCGCCGTAGCTCCGAGCGACATCCGCCTCGGTCAGGCCCTCCCACTCACCGTGGTGGATCTCGGCCAGATCGGGGTCGGTGTGCGGGACGAGCCCGTGCGGCTCCGCGACCGCCACTGCCGTCTGAAGCGCGCGGCACAGCGGACTGGCGTAGACCGCCGCGAGTGGAGCAGTACGCAGGCGGCCGCCGATGGCCGCGGCCTGGCGCTCGCCCATTTCACTGAGCGCAATATCCTGCTGCCCCTGGATGATGCCCGCCTGGTTCCACAGGCTCTGCCCATGACGGATGACGAGCAATCGCGTTGTGGGCGTTGTGTCGGACGAGAATCCCAGCATGTCGCCCCCCTTGCCGAACGCCTACACCTGCACCAGACGGACACCGTAAATCAGCCCGGAGTTTTCGAGCATTTCCAGCGCCCCGTCCGGCAGAGGGTCGTCCAGGCCCAGGATCATGATGGCCTCGCCGCGAGGATGGTCGCGGCCGACCTGCATGTAGGCAATGTTGACGTTGGCCTGGCCGAGCATCGAGCCCACGGCGCCGATAACGCCCGGCTTATCGCGGTTGTGGCTCACCAGCACGCTGCCTTCGAGCACGATATCCACCCAGAAATCGTTGATGCGCACGAGGTGCGCTTCGCCGCGCGCCACCGTCCCGGCGACGCTCTGCACGCCCTGGCTCGTCGTCGCTTCGATGGTCACGAGGGAGGTAAACTGCTTGACATAGGGCGTCTTTTCCTCGATGACCTCGATGCCGCGCCGCCGCGCTATCAGAGCGGCGTTGACCAGGTTGATGCGCTCCTCCGACAGCCCGCCGAGCAAACCCCGCACAACCGCTGCCTTGAGGGGCGTCGTGTCATAGTCGGCCAACTCGCCGCTATACGTGAGGCGCACACGGGAGAGGCGTCCGCCGGCAACCTGGCGGTAGAACCGGGCCAGGCGCTCGGCAAGGTCGAGATAGGGCACGAGGAAATCCAGGGTCTCCGGCGAGACGAGGGGCGCGTTAACGGCGTGCTCCGCGGGCCGCCCTGAAAGCACCGCCACAATTTGCTCGGCCACGTCGCGCGCCACGCCGACCTGCGCCTCGACCGTCGATGCGCCCAGATGCGGCGTGGTGACAATCTTCGGGTGCTGGCGGAACGGGTGATCGGCGGGCAGCGGCTCCTGGGCAAACACGTCCAACGCAGCTCCGGCAAGGCGGCCCGAGTCGAGCGCCGCGAGCAGCGCCTTCTCATCCACCAGCCCACCCCGCGCGACGTTGATGAGACGCGCGCCGGGCTTCATCTGCTCAATCGCTTGCGTGCCGATCAGCCCGCGCGTGTCGTCGTTCAGGACGGTGTGCAGGGTGACGAAATCCGACTGGCGCAAGAGGTCCGGCAGGTCTACCAGGATCACGCCCAGGCGCTCGGCGACATCCTCGGCGACGAAGGGATCGTAGGCCATGACCTGCATCGCCAGGCCGTCGGCGCGGCGGGCCACCTCCTGACCGATGCGGCCCAGGCCGATGACGCCCAACGTCTTGCCGCGCACCTCGGTGCCGATGAACTTATTGCGGTCCCAGCCGCCGTTGCGGAGTGTCGCATTGGCCTGCGGAATGTGGCGCGCCAACGCCATCATCAGCGCAATGGTATGTTCCGCCGCGGCGATGGTGTTACCGGTCGGCGCGTTGACGACGACAATGCCCCGCCGTGTGGCCGCCTCGACGTCGATGTTATCGATGCCCACGCCCGCGCGGCCAACGACCTTCAAGCGCTCGCCCGCGTCCAGAATGGGCGCAGTCACCTTCGTCTCGCTCCGCACGACAAGAGCATCATACGCAGGGATCAGAGAGATGAGTTCGGCCTCGGACAGCTTGAGCCGCACATCAACCTCAGCATGTTCCTGGAGCAGGGCAATGCCCTCGGTGTCGATGGGATCAGCGACCAGGATGCGGTTCATCGTCGCCTCGCTTACATCCGATACGAGAATATTGTCGTTCAGCATAACACCCCTGATAATGCAGCGGTCATCGCCGGGCGCAGAAGAGCATCCGCCTCTCTAGATAGCGCATTTCTACGCCCGACAACGACACGCCGTTGTTCGCTATCGCTACGCCGTGGCCGGCTGCGTCATCTCGGCCTTGAGCGCGGCCAGCACCAGGTCAATGTCCTCGTCGTCGACGTAGCCGAGGTGGCCGATGCGGAACACGTGGCCGGCCAGCTTGCCCTGGGCGCCAGCGAGGACGACATTGTGCGCCGCCTTGACACGCTTGCGCAGGGCGTCGGCGTTAGTACCGGCCGGGGCGCGTACCGCCGTCACGGTGTTCGAAGCGTAGCGCGGGTCCGAGAACAGGGTAAAGCCAAGCTCCTGGACTCCGTTGCGCGTCTTGTCCGCAACGCGCTGATGCCGCGCCAGGACGTTCTCCCTGCCCTCTTCCAGCAGGATGCGCAGGCCTTCTTGCAGCGCGAAGTATGTCGTCACGGCCGGGGTCCACGGCGTCGCGCCTTCCTGGGCCGACTTCTTCGCCTTCTTGAGGTCGAAGTAGAACCGCGGCATGCGGGCGCTGTCGTACGCCTTCCACGCGTCCTGGCTCATGGTCACAAACGCCAGGCCCGGCGGCGCCATCCAGCCCTTCTGCGAGCCGGTGACCAGCACGTCCACGCCCCACGCGTCCGTCTCCAGCTCGACACAGCCGGCCGAGCTGATTGCATCCACGATGAGCAGCTTGCCAGCTTCCTTCACCGCCGCGGCCAGCTCCTTGAGCGGGTTTGTCACACCGGTCGAGGTCTCGTTGTGGGTGATGAACACGGCCTTCACGTCCGGGTTCGCGCGCAGCGCGTCGGCAACCTGGGCCGGGTCGGCGGCGTGCCCCCACTCGTAGTCGAGAGGAACGATGCTCGCGCCATAGGTGGCGGCGATGTCGCGCAGACGCTGGCCGAAGTAGCCAATGGACACCGACAGGACCTTGTCACCCGGCGATAGCGTGTTGACAACTGCCGCTTCGAGGCCACCGGTACCGGACGCCGTCAGCAGGAGGACGTCCTGCTCGGTGCGTAGAAACACCTTCAGGCCGTCGACGATCTCGGCTTGCATCGCCGCGAACTCTGGACCGCGGTGATTGATCATCCGACGATTCATCGCCGCGTAGACAGTGGGCGGCAGTGGGGTCGGACCGGGAATGCGCAGGTTAGGCTCGCTCATGAAGGTCTCCTTATAGATAGCATACATGACAAACGGGGCAACATCTGTGATGTCGCCCCGTTGCGCTTCACTAGGTCAGATGCGTATTGCTAGTCGTCTCGCCGCGGCGGGCGTCCGCCGCCGTAGCCGCCACCAGAGGAGCCGCGGCGCTCGCCGCCACGGTCGCCCCCTCGATCGCCGCGCGGCGGGCCGCCGCTGGGCCGCGGAGTGCGAGACCGCTGGTCGCGCTCGCGCGCTTCCTCGGCAGTCAGCCCTTCGAGCACGGCGGTGCGCGAGAGGCGTATCTTGCCGTCGTTGTCGATGTCGATAATCATCACCATGATCTCGTCGCCCAGCTTCACCACGTCCTCGACCTTGTTGACGCGGGTCGGCGCGAGCTGCGAGATGTGGACAAGCCCGTCCTTCTTGGGCAGGATCTCCACGAACGCGCCGAAATCGGTGATGCGAACAACCTTGCCGGTGTAGATCTTGCCGATCTCCGGATCCTCGACCAGGGCATTGATGCGCGCGATGGCGGCCTTCGCCGAGTCGCCGTCGGCCGACGCCACGAACACCGTGCCATCGTCCTCGACGTCGATCTTGGCGCCCGTCTCCTCGATGATAGCGCGAATGGTCTTGCCGCCGGGGCCGATCAGCATGCCGATCTTCTCGGGGTCAATCTGGATGCTCGTGATGCGCGGCGCATACACAGACAGGTCAGGCCGCGCCTCGGAAATGGTCTGCTGCATGATATTGAGGATGTGGAGACGAGCCTCTCGCGCCTGGGCCAGGCCCTGCTCAAGAATCTCGTACGTCAGGCCCTTAATCTTGATGTCGAGTTGGAGCGCCGTGACGCCCGCAGACGTGCCGGCCACCTTGAAGTCCATGTCGCCCAGGTGGTCTTCCATGCCCAGGATGTCGGTCAGGATGGTGTAGCGGCCGCTCGCCTGGTCCAGCACCAGACCCATCGCGATGCCGGCGACGGGCGCCTTGATCGGCACGCCCGCGTCCAGCAAGGCCAGGGTGCTGCCGCACACGCTCGCCATCGACGTCGAGCCGTTCGAGGACAGAATCTCGGAGACAAGGCGGATGGTGTACGGGAACTTGTCCTCCGGCGGGATGACGGCGCGCAGCGCGCCCTCGGCCAGAGCGCCGTGGCCGATCTCGCGGCGCTTGGGGCCGCGCATCGGCAGCGCTTCGCCTGTGCTGAACGGCGGCATGTTGTAGTGGTGCATGTAGCGCTTGCTCTCGTCGGCGCCCAGGCCGTCGAGCATCTGCTCTTCGCGGGGCGTCCCGAGGGTCGCCAGCGTTAGCGCCTGGGTCTCGCCGCGCGTAAAGAGGCCAGAGCCGTGCGCGCGGGGCGACAGGCCGACCTCACACCAGATCGGGCGAATGTCCTTCGGGCCGCGGCCATCGGGACGCACGCCGGCGAGGATGCGTTCGCGCACCTGCTGCTTGAGCTGCTCGTCGAAAACCGCCAGGGTCTCCTTGCGCTCGCCCGGGTCGTCGGCATCCACGACCAACTCGTCGCGGATCAGGTCGATAGCCTCGTTGCGCTGCTCCTTGGTCTCCGACTCGGTCAGGGCGCGCTCGATACGATTGTCGAGCTTCTCGGCAACGCGCTTGCGCGTCTCATCGCTCAGATCGAACGTGCGATACTCGCGCTTCGGCTTGCCGACGGCGGCCTGCATGTCCTTTTGGAGCTGGATCACAGACTGCATCGCGCGGTGGCCGGCCTCGATGGCCTGCACCATCAGCGCCTCGTCGATCTCCTCCGAGTTGGCCTCGATCATCAAGACGGCGTCCTCGGTGCCGGCCATGCGCAGATCGAGCGTGCTCTGCTCAAGCTCGCTGGCCGTTGGGTTGAAGACGAACTCGTCGTTGATGCGCCCGACGCGGATACCCGCGATGGGACCCTGGAAGGGGATGTCGGAGATGGTCAGCGCGGTGCTCGCGCCGATAATCGAGGGGATGTCCAGCAGGTTCTCGCGGTCCGCAGACAGCGACGTAATCACGATCTGGACGTCGTTGCGATAGCCCTTCGGGAACAGCGGGCGCAGCGGGCGGTCGACGAGGCGGCTCAGAAGGATAGCGCCCTCTGTCGGTCGGCCCTCGCGGCGGAAAAAGCTGCCGGGGATCTTGCCCGCGGCGTACAGTCGCTCTTCGTAGTCTACTGTCAGCGGGAAGAAGTCGATGCCCTCGCGCGGCTCGCGGGAGCCGGTCGCCGTGACCAGCACCACCGTCTCGCCGACCTGCACCGTCACGGCGCCCCCCGCCTGACCGGCGAGCTTGCCCGTGCTGATCCTGATTTCCTTACCGCCTACCTCAGTTATGAACGTGCGCTCGCCATGCGTGCCCTTGTCGAGATGCATGATGGTCGTCTCGGCGGCTGCGCCGTTCGTTGTTGTCTCTTGCATTGCTACCTTTCCTCCAATGATATATGCCACACTCCGGTACGTGTCGTTCGAAAATGAGGTTCGAATTGTCGACGCCGGCGCGGACCTATGAGTGAGTGGAGGTCAGGAGCTGGAGACTGAAGCGAACCCGTCGGTTCGACCCACTCTCCAATTCCTGTACCTCCGCGGCGGTCCTGCAGGACTCATGCCTTCAGGTTAGTCCGGCTCCCGAGCATCGAAACACTTCTTGCACGTCTCTGCGCAGAGCTTCCGCGCGGCTACACCTCCTGGAAACAAAAACGAGTAGTCCGGGCCTCATGGCCACGCTACTCGTTTTGTCAACATCCATCCGACCTGCGTTACTTCCTCAAACCAAGCCGCTGAAGCACCTCGCGATAGCGATTGTTATCCTTCTTGCTCAGATAAGCAAGGTGGCGGCGACGCTGACCAACAAGCTTGAGCAGGCCACGGCGTGAAGCATTATCGTGTTTGTGCGTCTTAAGATGTTCGACGAGCTGGTTGATACGAGTAGTGAGCAGGGCTACCTGGACCTCAGGCGAGCCGGTATCGCAATCGTGGAGATGATACTCCTGGATGATAGTCTCCTTCTCGGTCTTGCTAAGCGACACCTGGAAGCCTCCTTCACGGCAGAACTGGGCAGTGCAAACGTGCCTTTTCCTCTTGGGGCAGAAGTATACACCATATGGCCGTGAAGTGCAAACTTTTGGAGTTTCAACGGACAGACTGTCACGCCTAGAGTTCAATTGGCGCAGAGAGTAGCTCGCGTAGCGTCGCGACTGTCGCGGTCATGTCCGCCACGTCCACCATCTGCGACGGCGTATGAATGTAGCGCGCGGGCACGCTGAGCACCCCTGACGGGATACCGGCGCGCGTCGTCTGGATAGCATACGCGTCTGTCGTCCCAAAGTAGCCGATGTCGAGCTGGCAAAGCGCGCCTGCCCGTTCAGCCGCATCTTGCAGGGCACGGCGCACGCGTGGATGGGTTATGAGGCCGGCGTCTTTGATTGAGATTGCCGTTCCGCCGCCGAGGCGCACCGTCTCCGGTTTTCCCTTCGGCGTATCCCCGACCGGCGTCACGTCCAGGGCGATAGCAAGGTCGGGTTCGAGGCCATACGCCGCCGGGCCTGCTCCCATCGCGCCAAACTCTTCCTGCACACTAAACACGGCGACGAGCGTGTGCGGACTGTCGCCCAGCTCGCGTAGCAACTGAATGAGCACGGTCACGCCAACCCGGTCGTCGAAATTGGGCCCGACGACGCGTTGCCCGAGACGGGTGAAGGCCTGTCGGAAGACGGCGACATCACCGATTCCAACGGGACAATCGGCGCGGCTCGTCGCCCCAAAATCGAGGAACATCTGGGCAGCGTCCGGCTTCTCGGTGGGCAGCGGCCGCCCTTCCGCGCCAAACACACCGACGCATCCGTTGGCAAATACGGCGTGCGCGCCGAGAAGGGTATTGGGGTTGACGTAGCCGACGTTGGCGAAGCGGGCGAAGCCGCGCTCGTCAATCTGCGTGACGATGACCCCAATCTCATCCATGTGCGCCGCGATGAGCACCCGGCGTCCGCCTTCGCTGCCTCCGCGAGGCTTGCGAACAGCGATCAGGCTGCCAAGCGCGTCGACGCGCACATCGTCGGCCAGGCCCGCGATCTCCCCCTGCACAGCTTCGCGGATAACACTCTCGTTGCCGGACGGCCCGTAGGCCGCGCTCACATGCTCAAGTAGCTCAATCATCGTGTCACCTTTGTGCGTCCATGTCCCGCAGCGTTTGCGCGAGGAGGGCAACGGCGCCGTCGAGATCGGCCGGGTGCATCAGCGCCGCCGCCGTGTGCGAATAGCGCACGGGCAGCCCGACGGCCGCCGATGGAACTCCCATCCGGGCGGCGTGAATCGCCCGTCCCTCCCCCGTCTGCGCGCCACGCGCCGCGCGCTGGACTGGGGTACTCGCCTTGTCCGCCGCCGCGCCGAGACGCGCGACAAGGTCAGGGTTCGCCAGGAAACCGTTCTCGCTCAACGTAATCACAGGCCCCAGGCCAAGGCGCACCGGCGGCTCGTCTCCGCTATCGAGCGGCAGCTCGTCCACCGAGTGTCCGTCAATAATGAAAGCGGCGTCCGGCTCCACAGCGTAGGCCGCGATACGCGCCCCGCGCGCCCTGACGCCCTCTTGCACCGTGAACACGGCGTGGACATCACACGGATAATCGCCGGCCACGACGGCAGCCAACACCGCTACCCCGGCGCGGCCGTCCAGCGCCTTACCCTTGATCAGCCCGCCCACCGTTCCGAAGGCCGTGTCGAACACGGCGTAGTCGCCGCGCTTCACCAGGCCCTCGGCGGCTTCGCGGCTGTCGACGCCAATGTCGATACTCAGACTGTCGATGTCGGGAATGGTCTTTTGCGCATCGGGCGAGGTCAGGTGAACGGGCGTCACACCGATGACGCCGGGCAAGCCTGCCCCAACGCGCACGGCCTGGCCCAATAGCGCCCGCGACTCGACCCGTCCCACTCCGTGGACTCGGAGTAAGCCATTGTTCTCGATGAGGACAACCATGAGAGACGGCTCATCCATGTGCGCCGTGAGGAGGACACGAAGCGGACGACCATCGCCGGCCGAAGATGTCGCGCGCTTGACGGCAAACAGGTTGCCCATCGTATCCGTGCGCAGCTCGTCGACGCGCTCCCGCAGAGCGCCGCGTAGAATCTCGCGCACGGCCCGCTCGTCGCCCGCGGGCCCAAACGCTTCGGACAGACGCCCGAGCAGATCCATGTCTATGTGTTGTGTCCCCGTCATCGATTGGCGCTCCGGACAGCCTGGATGGCGGAATTGTACAGCAGTTCTCCCCCAACCCGCTAACCCCTCTCGCATGCAGGGAGAGAGGGTAACAGGCAAGAGAACGATCGTCGCTAGCGGGGGACACGCGATGCGATGAGGTTGCCGTAGGCGCGGATGCCCGCCGCGCTGGGATGGATACCGTCGCCCGCGAAGTATTCTGGGTGATTGATGCTTGCGCTGTACCAGTCGACGAGGGAAGCGTTGGGGTACTGCTGCACCTTGCTCCACAGCAAGCTATTGTTGCCGTCCTGCCAGCTCCGGCCTGCCTTGATGTTCACGAACACGACGCGGCGCCCGCCGGCCAGCCGCATGATGGTATCGAACTGATCCGCGGTAAATGTGCCGTTGGTGCCGATATGAATGAGAATGACGTTTCCGAGGGCCCCAGCCGCCTGCTTCGCCTGCAAGACGGCGATCGCCTGGGACACCTGTCGGCCCACCGCCGCATCAATGCTGACGCTTCCCAGGTCGCGCCGCAGCTCGTCCGACGCTCCCAGCATGATCGAGTCACCGATGGCGGTAATGCCGCCCCCCGACGCAACGGGCGCGGCTACGGGCGCGGCCTGCGACAGCGCGGGTTGAACCGGTGCCGGCTGGGCAGGCGCCGCAACGCCGGCCGTGGCCCGCGACAGCGTCAGGTAGGCAGCCAGCACCCAGCCCTCGAGACCGTCGCCTGCCCGGACATAGAACCAGTCGCCCTGGGGGTTCTGCCCTAGCACAGTCAACCGCTCCCGAACGGCAAGCACCCGGCGCAGGGCGAAGCCGGTGCCCGGCCCGGCGCGCAGGTTCAGCACCGTCTGTGGGACGGCAATAATGATGGACGACTGATCGGCCAGTGGGGCGGGCGCGGGCGCGTCGGCCACGTCCGCCGCCGCCAGCCAGGTCTCGCCAACGAGGATACACACGACAGCGGTGATAAGAGCAAGGAGCAACAGGATGACAGGCGGCACGGCAGAGTCCAGCCACCGGCCGCGCAGATAAGAAATGAAGCGCCGCATGACAACCTCCAGGATAAGTCCAATGGCCAGAAGAACTTTAGTAGACCATAATTGCAGTATACCACAAACGAGCAACAAATAGCAAGGGCTAGCAAAAAAACCACGAGGTCGCCGAAATGGGCCTCTTTTGCCTAGAATTCAGAAGAGAGGGAAGTACGAGCAATCGTTTGACAGGAACAGGGAGAAGATGATGACGAAGCATATCTGCGTTCAGTGCGGGACACAGTTCGGGGATAGCGCGGCGCCGCCCACCGGCTGCCCCATCTGCCAGGATTACCGGCAGTATGTGAACTGGAACGGGCAGCAGTGGACGACGCTGGACAAGATCCGCGCGAAGCACACGAACGCCATCCGGCCGGAGGGTCCGCGCATCTACGGCATCGGCACTGAGCCGCAGTTCGCCATCGGCCAGCGGGCCTTGCTGGTACAGGCCGCGAGCGGCAACGTGCTGTGGGACTGCATCTCCCTGGTGGACGATGCGACCGTCGAGGCGGTTCGCAAGCTAGGCGGCATCACGGCCATTGCTATCTCTCACCCGCACTTCTATTCGTGCATGGGCGAGTGGAGCCGCGCCTTCGGCGATGTGCCCATCTACCTGCACCATGACAACCGCGAGTGGGTGATGCAGCCGGACGAGAGGATTCGCTTCTGGGAAGGGGAGACACTGCCACTCGCCGACGGCGTGACACTGATCCGCGTCGGCATCCACTTCGAGGGCGGCACCGTGCTGCACTGGGCGGACGGCGCGGAGGGTCGGGGCGCGCTGTGCGTCGGCGACATGTTCCAGGTGGCGGCGGACCGGCGCTACGTGAGCTTCATGCGCAGCTACCCCAACATGATTCCCGAGACGCCGCAGGTCATCCATGACGCCCTGCGCAGCGTCGAGCCGTTCGAGTTCGATACAATCTACGGGATGAACTGGCAAAAGAACGTCGCCACGGACGCCAAGGCCGCCGTGTGGCGCTCCGCCGGCCGCTACCTGGAGATGGTAGGGGCCGGCGGAGCCGTCTAGTCAGCCGGGCGCCCGGGCTTCCCATTCGCTGCGCGTGCCTTGCTCTCTTCCATGTAAGCACGAAGAAGCGCATTCATCTGCGTCTGGTATCCACGCCCCTGCTGCCTGAACCACTCTACAACATCGCTGTCGAGCCGCAGGGTTAATTGCGTCTTGGTGTGCGGCTTCAGCCCACGTCTCACAGTAGCGCGGGCGAACATTTCCGGAGTAATCTCAGGGAGGTCAGATAGGTCAATATCTGCGTCAGACATAGCGTCGAGACGCGAGAAATCAGTGTGAGATTCGTTCGTAGTACGCTCGTTCTTCATTCCGAGTCGCTTTTCTAGCGGATATGATCCGAATAGTGTCATCATATTCTACATAGACGACTGCCACCGTACGCCCTCTCAGCAGCCCGAGGGCAACAAAACGCGTCTCACCGTAGTCGAAACGATCGTCTTCAACAACGACAATATCGCCTTCGAACACCTCCGTCACATCAACGAAGTCAATGCCGTGCTTCCGGAGATTGGCCTCGCGTTTGGACTCATCCCACTCGAACGCCGAGTTCAGGGTTCATATCATATTGTAACTACAAAATGTAGTTACGTCAAGATGAAATGCAGCTACTCCCGCGCGGCGTCCGGTCCCAGGATCGCGGCGCGCATGCGGTGCTTCAGGTAGGCGCCGTCACGGGGCGGCAGGACCATCGGGTCATCCGTCATGGCGACCTTGACCACCGCGAGCATCAGGTCATCCCGCGTGTGGATGTCGCCACGCAGCGCCGCCACCTCGTCGTTCTCCCGCACCGTGTAGGCGTGGGGAAAGCCGCAGGCGCGAGCGACGGCGGCCAGGTCAGTATCCAGCGAGGTGTGCGTCGGCTGCCGGCCCGTCTCGCCATACCGCTCGTTATCCAGCACGACGACGCGCAGGTTGCGCGGCCGCTGCGCCGCGATGGTCGACAGACTGCCTATGCCCATCAGCATCTCGCCGTCGCCGGTCAGAACGAGCACGGTGCGCATCGGTTGCGCTAACGCCAGCCCCAGCCCCATCATCGCGGCGCCGCCCATCGCGCCCCAGAGAGGGAAGTCCAGCGGGTCATCCCCCACACTCGCCACGTCCCAGGCGCTCGCCCCGAGGCCAGCGATCACCAACAAGTCCCCCCGCCCTCGCAGCAGCGTCCGCACGACCTCGCGCCGGTTCAGTGTTCCCTGTGGCATCACTTCTTCTCCGTAAATGCCTTGACGCCGATGAGGCTCTGCGACAACAGCACCGCGACGGCGCAGTAGCTGTTGAACGCGAGACGCGCCGCCGCGTCCACCACGTCACCGACATCGCCGGGCGCGCTCGCCCGGTAGACCACCAGCCCCATCGCCTCCAGCACCTTCGGCGTTGCCTGCCCCATCGGCACCTGCCACGGATTGAACTCACCGTACTCGCCGCGCATCGTGACAAGCGTCAGGAAGGGAAAGCCGCACGTACGCAGAAGCGAGAACATGTTGACGCAGTTCCCGACGCCGCTCGACTGCATCAGCAACGCCGACCGCGCCCCGCCAAGATACGCGCCGGCATTCAGGGCCACGCCTTCTTCCTCGGTCGTCAGAGAGACGAGACGGATGTCGGCGTCGGCCTGGCATAGATTCAGGAGGGGAACGTGTCCCGCGTCGGGGACATAAGACACCAGGGCGATGCGCTGGCGCTTGAACACATCATAGATGTCATTCGCCCAGTGGCGAGGAGTATCCATTCGCGCAGCCTCCGGATGCGAGAGCAGGTTGCTGCGTAGTCTAGCGCATCCGGCCAGACGAAGCAAGAGCCAACGCGACTCTCGGAGGACACATTGCCGAAGACCCTCGTCATCGGACTCGAGTCGTCGTGCATCAATTCTACAGAAGTTCAGTCCCTCCAAAGGCATTGCGAAGGGGCACACAAGGGCTACGTGCAACATACACGCCTGATTGCCTTTTGACGACGAATCAGCTATGCTGCATAGCGTGCATCGTCCCTCGGCCCTCTACAATTGGCGGCTGGATGCAACGGGACCTGAGACGCCGCCCGGGGGGCGAATAGGCACGGGGAAAGGAGGGCGTAGATGAAGCGATGGGCGTGGATAGGCGCTGGAGTCGTCATCACTCTGCTGTCGCTGTGGATAGTATTGCAGGTCATCCCCTGGGCTTACACACAGCCGGCCGCTGGCTTTGGAGAGCGAATAGGACCGCAACTCTCGCCTAATCAGCCATACCAGCCGTCCAAGACCCTGTGGGATTGGATGCAGTTGCTTATTATCCCGGCCGTGCTGGCTCTCGCCGCCGTATGGTTCAACCGAGGGGAGAAAAGACGCGAACGCGAGAGAAACGAAGACAATCAGCGAGAAGCTGCCCTACAAAGCTACTTGGACAAAATGTCTGATCTACTACTCAAAGAGAACCTCCGAAATGCTGAGAGGGGAAGCGAAGTCCGGGTGTTGGCGCGATCGCGAACTCTGGCGATGCTGCGGCGACTCGACTACGCACGCAACAAAAGGCTCGTGAGGTTCCTGCAGGAAGCCGCGCTGATTGATGGCGATGACCCGATCATCAGCCTGGATAAGGCGGAGCTGAGAGGCGCGCAGCTGCGTGGAGCCGACCTAACTGGGGCTCACTTGACGGAGGCCAACCTGCGTGAGGCAGACTTAAGAGGCGCTTACCTGGGCAGGGCTAGCCTGAGAGGAGCCAGCTTGCAGCAAGCCGACCTGAGAGGAGCTTTCCTGGGCAGCGCTGACCTGACAGGGGCTTTCTTGGGCGCCGCCAACCTGAGAGACGCCACCCTGCAGAAAGCCACCCTGAAAGGGGCATTCCTGGACAGCGCCAACCTCACTGGCGCCAGCCTGGAGGAGGCCGACCTGCGCGAGGCCATCCTGCACAAGGCCAGTCTCACTAGGGTCTTCATGGGTAGGGCCAACTTGAGTGGAACCGTGCTACACAGGGCCAATCTCAGTGGCGCGTACCTGCGAGAAGCGGACCTGACTGGAGCCCAGGTTAGCGAGAGTCAACTAGAGTCTGCCAGGTCTCTCAGTGGCGCCTCTCTACCGGACGGCCAACGAATGCCAACCTCCAAAAAAGGCGCAGAACCGGCAAGCAGCGACAGCCAAATTCAGAGCAAGACAGAATGAGCAAGGGAATCGGGTACGGATACGCTCAACCGCGTGATATGTATACTGTTCTGCAGCATCTCTTTTCGCACCTTTCTCCCTTTCGCATCTATCGCGGTCCAAAATCGCCGCACCTGCACGATAGGCTAGCCACGGTCCCGCCGCGCTTTATTCACACTCCCCCATTGGATAGCCGCGGCCATTCGACTGACGGTTCGATTCCCCTACCTTTGACCCTTCCCTTTGGGCACATCTCGTGGTATGCTAAGAGCGGCGCGGGCCGCGTCGCCAATGGCCCAAGATTTGCAGCGCGATTCCAGGCTCCGCCGCAAGCGTTCACCACATACGCAAAGCGATGGGCTTTGCTTCAATCTGTAAAGGGCAGGGAATGTGCCTATGTTGACAAATCAAGATATCTCCCAGGAAACCACGTCCGCTTCACCGCTGCGCCTGGTGGCTAACAGCATCCGCGTCCTGGCGATGGACGGCGTTCAGAAGGCGAACTCCGGCCACCCCGGCATGCCAATGGGCATGGCGGACGCCGCCAGCGTTCTCTGGACGCAGTTCTTGAAATTCAATCCGAAAAACCCCGCGTGGCCCGACCGCGACCGCTTCATTCTCTCCGCAGGCCACGGCAGCATGCTCTTGTACTCGCTACTGTACCTGACCGGCTATGACCTGCCGCTGGAAGAACTGAAGAACTTCCGCCAGTGGGGTAGCCGCACCCCCGGCCACCCGGAGCATGGCGTCACCCCGGGCGTCGAGACGACGACAGGCCCGCTCGGCCAGGGCATCAGCAACGCCGTCGGCTTTGCCCTGGCGGAACGCTGGCTGGCCGCGCAGTTCAACCGGCCGGACTTCGACGTCGTCGACCACTACACCTACGTCATCTGTGGCGACGGCGACCTGGAGGAGGGCGTCTCCCACGAGGCGTGCTCCCTCGCCGGGCATCTCGGCCTCGGCAAGCTCATCGTCCTGTACGACGACAACCACATCTCCATTGACGGCCCGACGTCGCTCTCGTTCAGCGAGGACGTACTCAAGCGCTTCGACGCCTACGGCTGGCATACCCAGCGCGTCGCCAACGGCCAGGACACCGCGGCGGTCGCGGCGGCGATCCAGGCGGCCCAGGCCGAGAGCCACCGCCCATCGATCATCGCTTGCCGCACGACGATCGCCTTCGGCAGCCCTAACAAGGCGGGCAGCGAGAAGGCCCACGGCGAACCGCTGGGCGTGGAAGAAGTCAAGCTGACTAAGGAGAACCTCGGCTGGCCCTCGCAGGAGCCGTTCTACGTGCCCGATAGCGTGCTGCACTACATGCGTGAGGTGGGCGAGAAGGGCGGCGAACGCGAAGCCGAGTGGAACAAGCTGATGGAGGCATACGCCGCGGCGCATCCCGATCTGGCTGCAGAGTTCAAGCAGTGGATGAGCGGCAAGCTGCCCGACGGCTGGGACGTCAACCTGCCGACGTTCCCGACGGACAAGCCGCTCGCGACGCGCGCCGCGTCGGGGGCGATTCTGAACGAGCTGTGGCAGCGCGTTCCGAACCTCATCGGTGGCTCCGCGGACCTCACGCCGTCGAACAACACACTGGCGAAGGGCGGCCAATCCATCACCCCCGACGACTACTCCGGGCGCTACATCCGCTTTGGCGTGCGCGAGCACGGCATGGGCGCTATCCTCAACGGCCTTGTCCTGCACGGCGGCATTCGCGCCTATGGCGGCACGTTCCTGGTCTTCTCCGACTACATGCGCCCGCCGATTCGCCTGGCTGCCCTCATGGACGTCCCGGCGATCTACGTCTTCACCCACGACAGTATCGGCCTGGGCGAGGACGGCCCGACGCACCAGCCGGTCGAGCAGCTCGCCGCGCTGCGCGCCATCCCAGGCCTGTTCGTGATCCGCCCGTCGGACGCCAACGAGACGAGCTACGCGTGGCAGGTCGCTTTGGGCAACGGCCAGAACCCCACCGCGCTCGTTCTCACGCGCCAGGCGCTGCCCGTCATCGACCGCCAGCAGTACGCGCCCGCCGACGGCCTGCTCAGGGGTGGCTACGTCCTCGCCGATGTCGAGAACCCGCAAGTCATCCTCATCGGCACCGGATCGGAGGTTCAGCTCGCGCTGGGCGCGCAGAAACAGCTCGCCGACCAGGGCATCCGCGCGCGCGTCGTCGCCATGCCCTGCACCGAGCTGTTCGACCAGCAGCCCATCGAGTACAAGGACAGCGTCCTGCCGAAGAGCGTCACCGCCCGCGTCGCCGTCGAGGCCGGTGTCACTCGCGACTGGTGGCCGTATGTCGGGCTGAACGGCGCAATCGTCGGTTTGGATCACTTCGGCGCGTCAGCGCCATATCAGACCATCTTCAAGGAGTTCGGCATCACGACCGAGGCCGTGACCGCCGCCGCGAAGAAGGTTCTCGGTCAGGGTTAATCGCACGCAACGCAAGCAGAAGGGCGCGGCCATCGCGCCCTTCTGTGCGTACCCCCAAGAGACTCCCATGCCTCTGCGCGCCCTCATCTTCGACGTCGACGGCACCATCGCCGACACCGAGCGCGACGGCCACCTGGCCGCGTGCAACGACGCCTTCGCCGCCCTGGGCTACCCCATCCACTGGTCGTGGGACGAGTTCAAGGCAATGCTGCACGTCCCCGGCAATGCCCAGCGCATGCGCCTGGCCCTGGCCCGCCTCTCCCCGCCGATGAGCGACGACGAGCTTGACGAGGCCGTGGGCCGCCTGGTAGCTCTCAAGCAGCGGCTCTACAACGAAACGTACGCCCCGCGGCTCCCCCTCCGACCCGGCATTCGCGCGCTCATCGAAGCGGCGGTAGCCTCCGACATCCGCCTCGCTATCGTCTCCACGTCGGACGAGAACCAGATCGTCGCCCTCCTTCGCCACCACCTCGCCGAGGTGGCCGATCGCTTCAACCCGATCCTCGGCAAGGGCGCCGGCGTCAAGACCGCGCCCGACTCGCCCGTCTACCGCCGCTGCATCGCTGAACTTGGCCTGACCCCCAACGAGTGCCTGGTCATCGAGGACTCGGAAGTGGGGCTGCGAGCCGCCCGCGTCGCCGGCCTCCCAACGGCCGTGTTCTACAATGACTACACCTTCGGACAGAACTTCGCCGGCGCGGCGCTTGTCGCTCGCAGCGCCGAGTTCTTTACCCTGGCGCAGCTCGCTGCACTCTGTCTGCCACCGGACGAGCCTGCTGCCGAGACACAGAGAACAAAATGACCGAGACGTCACCCATCCCTCCAATGTGGGAGTGGTATACGCGCTACTACGCGGTGGTTTCTAGCAGCCACGCCAACGCGCTGTACTGTGAGCGCCTGGCCGGACGCAACCTGTGCCAGCACGATTTCACCGAGATGTCACACCTGGACCGCATCATCGAGGTCACCAGCATGCGCGCCGGCCAGCGCGTCCTCGACATGGGCTGCGGCAACGGCTTCATCGCCGAGTACCTGTCCGACACGAGTGGCGCCCACCTAACGGGCATCGACTTCATCCCAGACGCGATTCGGCAGGCGCAGGAGCGCACCCGCGCCAAGGCAGACCGCCTCGACTTCCGTGTCGGCGACATAGACCACCTGGACTTTCCGCCCGCGAGCTTCGACATCATCGTGTCGATCGACACGATGTACTTCACGCCACTGGTCGAGACGGTGCAACAGATGAAGATGCTCCTGAAGCCAGGTGGGCAGATGGCGATCTTCTACTCCCACGGCCGCGAGCCGTGGGTGCCGCGCGAGACGTTCGACACAGCGAGTACCCTCCCCAACGCGACCCCGCTTGCCCTCGCGCTCCAGGCAAACAATCTGCTTTACGAGACCTGGGACTACACCGCCGGGGACTACGCGCACGCCCTGCGCAAACGCGAAATCGCTGAGGAGCTGAAGGCCGACTTCGAGGCGGAGGGCAACCTCTTCCTATACGAGAACCACCGCGGCGAGGCCGTCGGCGTCGCAACCGCCATCGAAGAGGGCAACCACCGCCGCTACCTCTATCACGTGCGCCTCAGCTAAGAGCGGGAGGCTAAAGCCACGCCGCTAATACCAAGTAGGGACTGACGGGCTGTCATTGCGAGCGAACGCGACGCAATCTCCCGCTGGCCAAACGCTCCTCTAGTACGATGTAGCCTCGCTTTCGCCCGCCGCGAGATCGCTTCGTCGTCCTTCGTCCTCCTCGCGATGACGCCCCCGGCAAATGCAAACGGGGTGGCGCAGGCCTGCCTGCCGCTACCCCGCAATGCCATGTCTGTCTTCTTACTCGGCGAGCGCCGACGGGGCTTCCAGTTGCTTACCAATGCTCCGCAAGAACATCGCCGCCGGAGCGCCGTCCACCGCCCGGTGGTCGAACGTCAGGCTGAGGGTCATGAATTGCCGCCACGCGATGCTATCGCCCTGGCGCGTCGCCCGCTCCACGATACGGCCGACACCCAGGATGGCTACCTCCGGCGGGTTGATGATTGGCGTAAACCCGTCGATGCCATACATTCCCAGGTTCGTGACGCTGAAAGTGCCGCCGCTCATCTCGTCCTGACTCAGCTTGCCGGCGCGGGCCGCCTCCGCCAGCCGTCGCGTCTCCTGCGCCAGATCTCGCAGTGACTTGCTACCGGCGTCGCGCACAACCGGCACGACGAGGCCCGCCTCGACGGCGACGGCCACGCCCATGTAAATGGCGCTCTGCACGCGGATCTCGTTGTCCTGGAGCCACGCGTTCATGTGCGGGTGCTCCTGGAGCGCCAGGACAGTTGCGCGAACAATCAGGTCGGTGTAGGTGATGTCCCCCTGCGCCTTGAGCCGCTCGCGGAGCGCGGCCAGCTCTGTGACGTCCGCCTCGCTGAACAACGTCAGCTGCGCCATCGTGTGCAGACTGTCGGCCATGCGCCTGGCGATAGCGCCGCGCATTCCCACCAGCGGGATAACGCGCGCCGTCTCGCCCTCGGCGGCCGCTGGAGCGGCAGACGATTGCGAACTACCGGCGATAAGCGCCTGAACGTCCTCCTCGGTGATGCGGCCGCGCGCCCCCGTTCCCTTCACGAGCGCCAGGTCAATGCCGTGCTCCCGCGCGAGCCGTTTTGCAATTGGCGACGCCAGCACCTCGCCCCCATCTGGCGGAGGAGACGAGGTGACGGAGGGACCGGGTGAGGCTATGCTCTCCGTCTTCTCCCCCTCTCCTGTTCTGGGAGAGGGGGCTGGGGGGTGAGGGACAGCCCCCGCCTGGGGACTAGGGGCTGCTGGGGCCTCTTCCCCTGGCACAAGGATGTAGGCGAGAAGGGTACCCCGGTTCACCACCGCGTCCCGGGGCGCGAGTATCTTGTACAGTCTTCCGGTAATCGGCGCGGCCACATCGAAGCTCACCTTCGCCATCTGAACTTCCAGCACGGTCTCGCCCGCCGTGACATTCGCGCCTTCGCGCTTGAACCACGCGACGACCACGGCGTCTTCCTGGTCCTTTGATAACTCTGGTAACGTGAATTCGTAGGGCATCCGTGGCCTCCAAAAAGGTAGTGACGACTCATGAGTCCCAATCCATAAGTCGCCACTACGTCGCATCACTTTATATGTTACAGGCCCCTAACCTTCGGTCAGGTCGCGCGCGGCCTGCGCGATGGCCTCGACGCTTGGCAAAACGAAGTTCTCCAGCGGCCGGCTGTAGGGAATCGGCACGTCGGGAACGGCCAGGCGGCGCACCGGCGCGTCCAGGTAATCCAGCGCGTTCTCGGCCACGATCGCCGCGATCTCGCCGCTCACGCCGAAGCTCAGGTAGTCCTCGTCCACGATTAGCAAGCGATGCGTCTTCTTGACGGAGTTGATGACCGTCTGCTTGTCCAGGGGAACCAGGGTACGCAGGTCGATGACCTCGGCCTCGATGCCCTCGGCGGCGAGCGTGTCTGCCGCATCCAGGGCGCGGTTGACCATCATCGCTAATGAAACGATGGTAACATCCTTGCCCTCACGCTTGACATCGGCTACGCCCAGGGGAATACTGTATTCTTCTTCCGGCACTTCCGCGACGCTGCGCGGATGATAGCGCATCCAGCCGAGACCCATCAGCCCCTTGTGGAAGAAGTACATTACGGGGTTGTCGTCGCGGATGGCCGAAACCATCAGGCCCTTGGCGTCATAGGCGTTGGACGGCACAACGATCTTGAGGCCGGGAACATGGGCGAACAGGCCATAGAGGCACTGGGAGTGCTGAGCGGCGTCGTTGTAGCCGCCCCCCATGCCGGTGAGGAGAACGACCGGCAGGCGCAGGTTGCCGCCGGCCATATACGTGTTCTTCGCCATGTGGTTGTATATCTGGTCCATGCACACGCCGAAGAAGTCCACGAACATCAGCTCAACGATTGGGCGCAGCCCCTCGGCGGCGGCGCCAGTCGCCGCGCCGATGAATGCCGTCTCCGAGATCGGCGTGTCAATAACGCGCTCCTCGCCGAAGCGATCTAAGAGCCCTTGGGTGGCGCCGAAGATGCCACCGTACACGCCAACATCCTCGCCCATTAGGAACACTTTCAGATCGCGCTCCATCTCCTGGGCGATGGCCTCGGCAATCGCCTTGGACATTGTCAGCTCACGTGTTGCTACCATAGTCATGGTCAGGTCTCCTTTGACTAGACAAAGACGTGCTGGAGGGCTGCTTCGGGGGCCGGGTAGGGACTCTGGCGTGCGTACTCGATCGCGTCTTCCACGTCTTTCGCCGCGGCGTCGCGAGCGGCATCCAGCTCCGCTTGCGTCGCGACTCCCTGGGTGAGTATCTGGCTGCCCAGGCGAATGATGGGGTCGTTGCTCTTGAGCGTTTCAACTTCCTCCGGTGGACGATATCCCTCGGCATCGCCCTGGAAATGGCCGAAGTAGCGGTCGGTCTTCACTTCGATGAGGCTGGGACCTTCGCCGCGACGCGCCCGGGCCACGGCCTCGCCGACGACCTCGTAGACCGCAAGGACGTCGTTGTCGTTGACGCGCACGCCGGGCATGCCGTAGCCGATGGCGCGCTGGCTGTTGTCGGCGACCGCGGTCGACTTCGAGCGCGGCACCGAGATTGCCCAGGAGTTGTCTTCGATGACGAAGATGACGGGGAGATTCCAGATGGCGGCCAGGTTGAGCGCCTCGTGGAAAGAGCCTTGATTCGCCGCGCCATCGCCGGCGAATGCCACGGCGACCCAGTCTTTGCCCATCTTCTTGGCGGCGAGGGCCGCACCACACGCCGGCGGGAAGCTGGCGCCGATGATGCCGCTGCAGCTGAACTTGTGGGCGGGGTCGAACAGGTGCATGTGGCCGCCCTTACCCCTGCCCAGCCCCGTCTCCTTGCCGAAGATTTCCGCGGCCAGTGCATTCAGAGGCACCTTCTTCGCGATGGCAAAGTGATGAGGGCGGTGTGTGCCGACGACGGAGTCGTTCTCGGTGAGATGCATGCACGTGCCGACGGCGACGGGCTCCTGGCCCGCGGCCAGGTGCATCTCGCCGGGAACGGGACCGGAGCCGATGTCGAAGGCCGGCGTCTTGCCCTCCATGTAGGCAGCCGCCAACGCCTCCTCGAACAGGCGAATGGTCCACATCTCGCGATACATCTCGAGCAGTTTCTCTTTGCTCAGCTCCATTGCTTCGCTCCTTCGATGGTGTGATGCAGGGCCACGCCAGCCCGAAGCCCCGCGCCTACAGAGTTGATCGTGGTGGTCTGGACCGGGTCGGAGACGTGTGGATTTTCAGTTGGTCGGGGAACGAGGGACCGAAACCTGTCAGGGTCGAGTGCAAGCGATCTTGCTCATGGTGCTTTATGATTATAGAGTAATCACGAACGAAACTCAAACTCACAAAATCTCTTTCGTTTGTAGCGCACTGCGTCACGTGGCACGCTTCGTGCTTAAGCGAGAACAAGGCTCTCCCTGAGGGGAGCGTAACTCTGCGCGTCACCTCGTTATCGTACATCGGACCGGCGGCTCTTACACTATGCCATCATGGAGGACACCATGCCCGACTGGATTGAACAACTGGGTGCCAAATACCCGGACCTTTTCCCATGCCTGCCGGACGTGGAGCGCGCATACGTCACACTGCGTGACGCCTTTGCGGCCGGCAAGAAGCTGCTCATTTGCGGCAACGGGGGGAGCGCCGCCGACAGCGAGCACATCGTCGGCGAGCTGATGAAGGGGTTCTACCACAACCGCCCCCTGCCCGCCGCCACGCGAGAGGCGCTCCTGGCGGGCGACCCCGAGATGGGCCGCGTCCTGGCAGAGCGCCTCCAGGGCGCTCTGCCCGCTATCTCGCTTGTGAGCCAGACCGCGCTCATCACGGCCTTTGCCAACGATGTCGATCCCGACCTCGTCTTCGCGCAGCAGGTCCTCGGGTATGGGCAAAGAGGTGATGTACTTATGGGCATCAGCACGTCCGGCAACTCCCGCAACGTGCTATATGCGCTGCATACCGCGCGGGCCTTGGGCATGCGCACAATCGGCGTCACCGGCCAGAGCGGCGGAAGGATGCCCGGTTTCGCCGATGTCACCATTCGCGTCCCCGCGACGCGCACGGCGGAGATCCAGGAGCGCCACCTCGCCGTCTATCACGCCCTATGCGCCCAGCTCGAAGAAGACTTGTTCGCGGAGGACGTTATTGTGCAAATGCACAATCAGGGCAGCTAGCGCCGAACTGTTTTTCTGGCAGATGTCCGATGCAAGTCGTTTTCATTTCCTGTATCCTATGAACAGAGTAGAAAACGTTTGAGTGTATTCGCCCGCACCATCCCCGACCTCGCCGCGGAATATAGTTAGCGCTAGGCGAAGTAAGCGTCGTTTGTGTTGTAGAAGGAAGTGACCGTGAGTCTGAATAGAGCCGTGTTTTTGGACCGAGATGGTACGCTCGTTCATCCTCGCCACTACCCCACGCGTCCGCAAGAGCTTGTTCTATACGATGGAATAATCCCCTACCTGTGGCGGCTGCAGCGCGCGGGCTTCAAGCTCGTCGTCGTGACCAACCAATCGGGGCTGGCCCGCGGGCTATTCACTGAGGCCGACCTGCACCGCATGCACGACCACCTGGCGCGGATGCTGGAGCGCCAGGCTGTGCATCTCGACGCCATCTACGCCTGCCCTCACCACCCCGACGGCATTGTCCGCGAGCTAGCCGTTCACTGCACGTGCCGCAAGCCCGCGCCTGGCATGCTTATGCAAGCCGCGGCCGATCACGCTATTGACCTGTCGCACTCGTGGCTCGTCGGCGATATCCTGGACGACGTCGAAGCCGGCAACCGCGCCGGAACGCGGACGGTCCTGGTGGACTTGGGCACAGAAAGCATGCCCCAGAACACGCTGCGCCGGCCTGAGTTCGTGGCCCGCGACACGCGACACGCACTCCAGATTATCGCGACGGCCGAAGGGCTTGGCCGGCACGCGCCGGAGACGACTTACTTGCCGCCAACGTGGGATATGGGCGCGGGGAGGATCGCGCGGTGATGCCGCTTTCCCTGAACGCAGCGCCGGGCGTGGCCGAAGGGTGGCGAGGGGTTCGCAACGTTCTGGCGATACGCCTCGACAACCTGGGCGATGTGTTGGTAACTTCGCCCGCCCTCCATGCCATCAAGCAGTCCCTGCCCGACGCCCGGCTGACGTTGCTCGCCAGTCCGGTCGGCGCGCAGGTTGGCCGCCTGCACCCTGACGTGGACGATGTTATCGTCTACCAGGCGCCGTGGATGGATCCGTGGCACAGGCTGCCGCTAGACAGTGCGCGCGAGCAAGAGATGATCGCCACACTCAAGGCGCGGCAGTTCGACGCGGCCATTATTTTCACTTCGTTCCGCCAAAGCGCGCTCCCCGCCGCCTATCTCGCCTACCTGGCCGACATTCCGCTGCGGCTGGCCGCATCCATTGACGGCCCCGGCTCCCTGCTCACGACGCGCCACAAGCATCCGGAGCGCATGCTGCACGAGGTCGAGCGCGGGTTGGACCTGGTCGGCGCTGTCGGCATCTCGACCGGCGACCTCGACCTGGTCCTGCGCGTCCCGGAAGAAGCTCGCATCCGCCTGGCCGAACGCCTGCCTCTGGCCGACCTACCCCACCCGATCGTTGTCGTACACCCCGGCTGCAGCATGCCCGCGCGTACCTACCCGTGGAAGATGTTCGCCGAGAGCGCCGATCTGCTCATCGAGCGCAGCGGGGCGACCGTCGTCCTCACCGGCGCCACGGACGAGCGCCCGCTGACGGAGCGCATCCAGGCGCGCATGGCGCAGCCGGCGCTGGCAGTCGCCGGGCAACTGTCATTCCCTGAGTTCGCCGCGCTCATCGAGGTGGCGGACCTGACGATTACTAACAACACCGGCCCGATGCATATGGCCGCCGCCGTCAAGACCCCTGTGGTGGCTCTCTTCGCCCTCACGAACCCGCCGGAGCAGTGGGGCCCCTGGCGCGTGCCGCACCGCCAGCTCTACCACGAGGTCGAATGCCGGCTGTGCTATAGCCGCACATGCCCAACGGATCACGCCTGCCTGCGGCAAGTGACGCCCGACATGGTCGCCATGGCGAGCGCCGAGCTACTCAACGCGACGTCGTTGACGGGGCGTCGCCGGGTGCGACATGAGGATGTGAAAGAGGTGACGGCATGAACCCGTGGCTCGAAGCGCGCAATATCGTCGCGATGCGCCTGGACAATCTCGGCGATGTCGTCATGACCGGCCCCGCGCTGCGCGCCGTCAAGGAAACCTCGCCCCAGGCGCGAATCACCCTGCTGGGCAGCACCGGCGGTGTCGCCGCGGCCCCGCTTCTGCCGTGGATTGACGAGACCATACCCTGGCGCTCGATCTGGCAAGACCTTGGCCACCTGCCGTTTGACCCGGCCCGCGAGCGCGAGCTGATCGAAATGCTGGCCGCGCGCCGGTTCGACGCCGCCCTTATCTTCACGTCCTTCAGCCAGACGCCCCACGCTCCGGGTTATGTCGCTTACCTGGCGGGAATCCCGCTACGGGCCGGCGAGTCGAAGGAGTTTGGTGGGCGCGTCCTGACGACGGAGCTCAAGGGCGCGCCTGATGAGATGCACCAGGTCGAGCGCAATCTGCGGCTCGTGGAGACGCTCGGCTTCTCGGTGCGCGACCGCTCGCTGGCTATTGCCATCTCCGACGAAGCGCGCGAGACGGCGCCTCAGCTGCTGATGAAAGCGGGCGTTAGCCCGCACAAGCCCTACATTCTGCTCCACCCCGGTGCGAGCGCCAAATCGCGCCGCTACCCGCCCGAACGCTCCGGCCAGGTCGCAGAGATGTTGGCACGGCGCGGCTGGCAGGTTCTCGTGACGGGTGTCGAGCGCGAGAAGCCGATCCTCGACGTGGTCGCGGCCAACGCGCCCCACGCCCATTTCCTGATCGCGGAGACAACGCTGCCGGCGTACGCGGCGTTGGTCGAACGGGCACAGCTCGTCATCTGCGGCAATACGCTGCCGCTGCACCTCGCCGATGCGACAGGGACGCCGGTGCTGAGTCTGTACTCCGGCACCGACTATGAGACCCAGTGGGCGCCGCGCCGCGTGCCGCACCGCCTCTTGCGCCGTCCGACGGCGTGCTACCCGTGCTATCTCTTCGACTGTCCCATCGGGCAGCCGTGCCTGGATTTCGATCCGGACGAAGTGGTTTCCGTGGCGGAAGAGATGCTGGCAGAGGAGAGTCTCGCCTATGCTGGCTAGTCCACACCACCTTGGCCCCGTCCGGCGCATCGCGGTTTTCCGCGCGCTGGCCCTGGGCGACTTGATGCTGAGTGTACCGGCTTTCCGCGCCTTGCGCCGTCGCTTCCCGGACGCCGAGATCAGCTATCTTGGCTTGCCATGGTCGCGGGCGCTTATGCGGCGCTTCACGGCGTATGTCGACCGCGTCGTCGAGTTCGCGGGCTATCCTGGCATTGATGAAGTTCCGTACGATTCGCAGCGCACCGAGCGATTCCTGGCCGAGCAGCAAGCTTACGATTACGATGTCGTCATTCAGATGCACGGCAGCGGTCAGGCGAGCAACCCCTTCGCCCTGGCCCTCGGCGGCCGCATAACCGTCGGCCACTACGTCGACACGCCCCTGGCGGGCCTGACGCTCGGCCGCGTGTGGCGCGAGGAGCACGAGAGCGTTCGCGCGCTGGCGCTGGTCGGGATGCTCGGCGCCGACACGAGCGACGTGAGCCTGGAGTTCCCGATTCTGCCGGACGAACGTCTGGAAGCGGCACAGCTGATGCAGCCGTTGGCCGCGCGCGGCGGGCTGTGGCTGGGTATGCATCCAGGGGCCAGCGTCGCCAGCCGCCGCTGGCCGCCGCACTACTTCGCTAGCGTCGCCGACCACTTCGCCTATCACTACGGCGCGCAGATTGTCCTGACCGGCGGCCCCGACGAGCGCGAGATAGCACTGGCAGTGGCGGCCCATATGGCGGCGCGCCCCCTGGACCTCAGCGGACAGACGTCCCTGGGCGGGCTGGCAGCCGTCATCGACAGTCTCGACCTGTTCCTGACCAACGACACCGGCCCGTCCCACATCGGTTACGCCCTGGGAACGCCGAGCGTTACTGTGTTTGGCCCGGTTCATCCGGCGCGATGGGAGCCACTGGGGCCCGGCGACCATACCGTCCTGTATCAGCCCGTCGGCTGCAACCCCTGCGGCCTCACCGAGTGTCCGATTGATCACCGCTGCCTGCGCTGGATTCACCCGGAGACCGTGATCGAGGCTCTCGAAACTCTGCTCGCGAGAAGGCAGGTCGCATGAAACGGCTGAAGATACTCATCTGGCACATCCACGGCAGTTATCTCAATACGATGGCGCGCATCGACCATGACTGGTATTTGCCAGTCAAGGCGGGCAAGCCCGAGGGCTACGGGGGGCGCGGCCCAACCTTCGACCTGCCGGACTACGTCCGCGAGGTTCCCGCTGAGGGGGTCCGCGACCTGGACCTCGACCTGATTATCTACCAGACTCCGAAGAACTATTTCGAGGACGGGCCAGCGATTCTGAGCGATGTGCAGCAGCGTCTGCCTCGCATCTACCTGGAACACAACACGCCGAAGCCGAACGCAGTCGACACGAAGCACCCCATCGACGACCCGAACGTGCTGCTCGTCCACGTCACCCACTTTAACCGTTTGATGTGGGACAACGGGCGCACGCCGACGATGGTCATCGAGCATAGCGTCGCGATTGACTCGGCCGCTATGTACACGGGCGCAATTGAGCGCGGCATCACGGTCGTCAACGGGCCACACCGCCGGCCGCGTATCGCCGGTTGGGACATCTTCCAGCAGGCGCAGGCGGCGGTTCCACTGGACCTGGCAGGCATGCAGACGGAGCAGTTCGGCGGGTTAGGCGATATTCCGTACCGCGATCTGCACCGACGGGTCGCCGAGTACCGCTTCCTGTTCAGCCCGATGCGCTACACGAGTCTGCCGCTGGCTGTCATCGAGGGTCTGACAATTGGGATGCCCGTGGTGGCGCTCGCGACCACCGAGTTGCCAACGGTGATCGAGAACGGCGTGACCGGCTACGTCTCGTGCGACGTCAACACTCTGATCGACGGCATGCGCCACCTGCTGGACGACCCCGCTGACGCGCGGCGCATGGGCCGCGACGCCCGCGCGCTGGCGCGAGAGCGCTTCAGCCTCGAACGCTTTGCCCGCGACTGGAACGCCGCATTCAGCCTGGTGACCGGCGCGCGCTTGTCGCCAACGGGAAGGCACGGCGAAAGCGTCCTTGCGAGGCATCATGCTCTGTGACCGCACGCGCCAACAAGTGGGCTTTCCGCTGTCACTCCGTGCAGAGCGAGGGGGCTGGGCCGCGGCCCAGATGCTTCGCCGCGGTGCTCAGAACACAGTGCGTGGCGTCGCTGCGAGGAGGGCGATAGCCCGACGACGCAGCCTCCCGATAGCTGAAGCGCAGGATATAGCGGCTCAGAACTCCCGTCGTGGCGGCGTGAGATTGTTTCGCTGAGATGAAAATAGCGCGGCTGTCGCCCTGAGCGTAGCGAAGGGCCTCCAACGGCACCGGGATGCTTCGCTCCGCTCAGCATGACATTTTCATACTTACGGGTGACCCAAGGGTCATATAGACTTCGCTCGCAATGACAGCACAGCTACGTTCTCGTGCCGTCGCATGCCGTCAGAGCCATGGAATTCCCAGCATGACAATGCGCGTGGCGTTCATAACCCGTGAGTATTGGTTGGACGCTAGTCGGATGAGCGAGAGAGTAAAGGACAGAGAGATGAATCGCCCAGTACGTATCGCCTTCATAAGTGAACACGCCAGCCCCATGGCCCTCCTGGGAAGTGAGGACGCCGGTGGACAGAACGTGTATGTGGATGAAGTCAGCCGAAACCTGGGCAAGCTCGGCCACTCCGTCGACGTGTTCACGCGGCGAGACAACCCGGGGGCGCCTGAGGTCGTAGAGTGGGCGCCCGGCGTTCGCATCGTCAACCTGGCCGTCGGCCCGGCGGAGTTCATGCTCAAGGATAACCTGTGGCCGCTGATGCCGGCCTTCCGCGACGCCCTACTCCAATTCATGCTACGCGACGGCGCGCGCTATGACGTCGTGCACGGCAACTTCTGGATGTCTGGTTGGGTCGCGGCGCGCCTGCGCAAACGCCTGGGCATCCCGGCCTTGCAGATATTCCACGCGCTGGGCAAGACCAAGCAGCGCCACCAAGGCACCGCCGATACCAGCCCTGAAGACCGCATCGCCGTCGAAATGGGCATCATCCGCGACGTGGACCGTCTCATCGCCCAGTGCCCGAGCGAGCAAGCCGAGCTCATCCACGACTATGGCGCCAGCCTCACCAAAGTCGCCGTCATTCCGTCGGCGGTCAACATCGAGCGCTTCCGACCCGTACCCCGCGACGAGGCTCGCCGCCGCATCGGCCTCGACACAGATGACCTCGTGGTCGTCTACGTAGGCCGCATGCTGCCACGCAAGGACGTGCGCAACCTGGTGCGGGCCATGGCTCTGCTCGTGCAACGCTCGGCGCTACCTGTCACGCTGTTGCTGGTCGGCGGCGAAACCGCCGATGGCGACCCACAGAAGACGCCGGAGCTTGGTGTGCTGCGCCGCATGGTGGACGAGCTGGGCATCCGCGACCGGGTGCGCTTCGTCGGCAAGCGCCAGCCGGACGAGCTGCGCTACTACTACAGCGCGGGCGACGTGGCCGTCACGACGCCGTGGTATGAGCCGTTCGGCCTCACTCCTCTGGAGGCGCAAGCCTGCGGGCGGCCGGTGATCGGCTCGGACGTCGGCGGCATTACATTCACCATCCGCAATGGCCGCACCGGGTTCCTGGTGCCGCCGCGCTCGCCCGAAGCCCTGGCCGACCGCCTGGAGTTCATGCTGTCACAGCCGGCGCTCATGGCGCAGATGGGAGAAGCAGCGCGCAAGCGAGTCGAGCGCGAGTTTACGTGGTCGACGGTGGCCGAGCGCACTGCCGCCCTGTATCAATCCCTGATCGCAAATCCGCGCCCGCGGGTGCGCCCCGCCCCGCAGCCGGCGGCCAGGCGCCCGCACCTCGCGCCCTGAGCCGGGTGAAGATGGGAAGGAAGAATACAGTATGGCCCTGGTAGACGTTCTTATTCCGACGTGTCGCCGCAAGACGGGTCTCGCCGTTGTCCTGACGAGCCTGTTCGGACAGACATTCACGGACTTCGACGTGACCATCTCCGACCAGACGCCAGCGGATGAGGTCTACATGGACAGCATCGAGATCCAGACCCTCATTCGCGGCTTGCGGTGGCGCGGGCACAAAGTTACGGTGCATCGGCATCTCCCCCGCCGCGGCATGGCCGAGCAGCGCCACTTCCTGCTGGAGCAGAGCCACGCGCCATATGTCCACTTCCTGGACGACGATGTGCTCCTCGATCCCTCGACCATGCAGCGCATGCTGGACACACTGCGGCAGGAGGAAGTCGGCTTCGTCGGCTGCCCGGCAACCGGCCTCGACTATCTCCACGACGTTCGTCCGCATCAGCAAACGATCGAGCTATGGGAGGGGCCGGTGCAGCCGGAGCCCTTCACACCCGACAACCTCCCCTGGCAGCGGCACGTCGTCAACAACGCCGCCAACCCGCTGCACCTGGAGAAGCAACTGACGCCTGACGGCGAACCGCTACGGTACAAGATCGCCTGGGTTGGCGGCGCGAACGTTCTGTTCGACCGCGAGAAGCTCCTGAGCGTCGGCGGCTTCTCGTGGTGGCGGCGGCTGCCGCCGGAGCACGCGGGCGAAGAGGTTGTCGTCCAGTTCCTGCTCATCCGAAAGTACGGTGGCTGCGGTCTACTGCCGGCCGGCACGTATCACCTCGGTCTGCCGACGAATGTCCCCGACCGACAGAGGAACGCGACGGAACTGTTTGGCGAGCTAATGCGCGAGTACAACGTGCACCCGGTGCGCGAGGTTGAGCCTCTGCGCGCCGAACATGCGAAGCGCGTCGCTTAGGCTGTCACCTTGAGAGCTCTATGCCGTGTGGCGGCACGCGCCAGTACAAGAACACAGCCATCCTGTCATTGCGAGCGGAGCGAAGCAATCCCTCGCCTAGCGAAAGACACTCTAGGCACTATAGAGTAGATCGCTTTCGCGGGAGATTGCTTCGGCGGCAAAGCCCGCCTCGCAATGACACCGCAGGTCTTTGGGTTCTGAGCAGCAGAGCGAAGGGCCTCAAGAGGCACCGAGATACTCGACTCCGGCTCAACATGGCACTCGTCGTGAGATCGCTGCGCTCCGCTGGCGATGACAGGTTAACAGTACACTGACTAGCACACTACCTATAGACATAGACACGAGGAAACACAGTATGTTCAACATCAGCAACGCTCTTGAAGGAAAAGTAGTTATCGTGACGGGCGGCGGCAGCGGCCTCGGCGAGGCCACGGCTCGCGCGTTCGCGTGCGCCGGCGCTCATCTCGCCGTCGTCGATCTGAGTGGCGCCAACGCCGAGCGCGTCAGCAAGGAGCTCCAGGGCGAAGGCCATGTCTTCTACCAGTGCGACGTTAGCGACGCCGACGCCGTGTTCGCCACGGTGCAGTCTATCGCAAACACGTTCGGCCGGCTCGATGTCGTCGTCAACTGCGCCGCCGTTGATTACGTCAAGCCTGTTGACGAGATGACGGTCGAGCAGTGGGACAGGGTCATGGGCGTCAATCTGCGCGGCCCGTTTCTGATGGCGAAGGCGGCCCTGCCCACAATGCGGAGGCAGAAGTACGGCCACATCATCAACGTCGCGTCGACGGCTGCCGTCCGCGCCTGGGGTAGCGCCTCGGCTTACCACGCCACCAAGTGGGGCTTGCGCGGTTTCAGCCGCGGGTTGGGCGTCGAGGGCCGGCCGGACAATATCCGCGTGACAACCATCATTCCCGGCGGGATGTCGACCCATTTCTTCGACCGTTTCCCGGAGCAGGGCATCCCCATGCCCGACGAGCGCAACCTGCAGGACCCGGCCAACGTCGCGGCCAGCATCGTGTTCGCGGTCATGATGCCGCAGGAGTCGGTTGTGCAGGAAGTCATGGTCACGCCGCTGACGGAAACGAGCTGGCCGTAGAGGCCCCTCGCGCTGCTTTCGACTGTCACCGTGAGATCGCAATACCGTGTGATGGCATGCGCCGAATTAAGAACACAGCCATGCCGTCATTGCGAGCGGAGCGAAGCAATCCCTCGCCCTAGTAGCGGACGGTCTGAGCGGCTATGGCGAAGCGGTTGCTTAGCCAGAGATTGCTTCGGCGGCAAAGCCCGCCTCGCAATGACGCCGCAAGTCTCTGTGTTCTGAGCAGCGCAACGAGGGGCGTCCGCGACAAACGAGATGCTTAACTTCGTTCAGCATGACATTCCGCGGTCACTTTCTCGGGAGGATGAGTATGGTAATCACACGCGCGCCGGTCCGCATTAGCTTTGGCGGTGGTGGAACCGATCTCGCGCCCTACTACACCCGCTTCGGTGGGTTCGTCATCAGCGCCGCCATCACGCGCTACACCTACGTCGCAGCCCAGCGGCCGCCAACACCGCGGGTGCGAATCTCCTCGGCCGATTATCGAATGACCGAGACGTTCGCGCCCGGCGAGGCGCCGGTGGTTCAGGACCCGCTGATCCTGCCGAAGGCGGCGGTCGAACGGTTCATGGACCACGGGCTCCGCCGAGTCGGCGTCGACCTCTTCCTGTCGTCAGATGTGCCGCCCGGCACCGGCCTCGGGTCGTCGAGCGCCATGTCGGTTAGCCTGCTGCGCACCCTGGCCACCTATCTCGATCGAGACCTCGGGCGCGAGGCAGCAGCAGACCTGGCGTGCTGGCTAGAGATCGAACGCCTGGAACGCCCCATTGGTAAGCAGGACCAGTATGCGAGCGCGTACGGCGGTCTCAATGCTATTGAGTTCACAGCCAACGGCACGGAAGTCGTGCCGCTAGGTCTCCCGCGCGATGTGGTAGCGACGCTGAAGTCGCGCCTGCTTCTGTTCTCCACCGGGCAATCGCGTGATTCGGCCGACATCCTGTGTGAGCAGCGCGAGAACACGAAGGCCCAGACGGTGGTTGTCGAGACGTTGCATGAGATCAAGGGGTTGGCGCGCGAGATGCACCGCGCGCTACGAACGCAGGCGCTGGACGATTTTGGGCGCTTACTCGATGAGACATGGAAGCTAAAGAAGCGCCTGTCGAACAAGGTGTCGTCGTCGGAGATCGACGACTGGTACGCGGCGGCGCGCGAGGCCGGCGCCCTCGGCGGCAAGATCACCGGCGCGGGGGGCGGGGGCTTCTTGCTGCTCTATGTTCCGCTGATGCGCAAGGCCGCGGTGCGCCGTGCCCTGGTCAGCTACGGTCTGCGCGAGATGACGTTCGACTTCGACTTCATGGGCGCTCAGGTCATGGCCGGCGCCGAGACGGGAAAGGTCCGCCGAGCGGCTATCCGACGGCTGGCTCATCCGCAGGTCGCGTTGGTTGCGGCAGTCGCAGCGCGGCGCATGGTCGGGTAAGGAGAGAGGGCATGAGGATGGATCTGCCTGAGATTATCGCCCGATTCGCCGGCTTGAGAGTCCTGGTCATCGGCGATGCGATCCTCGACAGCTACTCAGACGGCGCCGCGGACCGCCTATGTCGGGAAGCGCCAGTTCCGGTCGTGACGGTGGACAATCGGGTAGACGCGGCCGGCGGAGCCGCCAATACGGCAGCCAACCTTCAGCGCCTCGGGGCGCGGGTAGATTTTCTGTCCGTCGTCGGCATCGACTACGAAGCTGCCCTGCTACGCCAGACATTGGCTGCCGAGAGCGTCGCCACCGAGCACGTGCTCAGCCATCCCGGCCGACGCACCCTCGCCAAACACCGCGTGCTGTCCCAGGGCCACCTGCTGGTGCGCTTCGACCAGGGCACAACCGGACCTGTCGATCGCCGCACCGAGCAAACGGTCATCGAGCGTCTGTCAGCCCTCTTCCCGCTCGCCGACGCCGTGGTTGTCTCCGACTATGGCTACGGCATTCTGACGCCGCGCATCATCCGCGTCCTGGCGCAGCTTCAACGCCACGCGCCGCGTGTTCTCGTCGCCGATGCCAAGCACCTGCCGGCCTACCGAACGGTCGGCGTCACGGCCGTCAAGCCGAACTACCAGGAAGCGCTCCGTCTGCTCGGTGAGAGCAGCCGCGCAGCTTCGCACGAGCGCGCCGACCAGATTCTCGCCGCCGGCCAGCGCATCTTCGAGCTCACAGGCGCGCAGATTGCCGCCGTCACGCTGGACACCGAGGGCGCGGTCATCCTGGAGCGCGGGGCGCCGCACTATCGCACGTACGCGCAGCCGGCCAGCCACTCGCGGGCTGCGGGCGCCGGCGACACCTACCTGAGCGCGCTTGCCCTGGCCCTGGCGGCCGGCGCCGAGACCAATGCCGCCGCCGAGCTGGCAGCCGCGGCTGCCGCAGTCGTTGTGGTGCGGGACGGCACAACAGTCTGCACCGTTGAGGAGCTTCTCGCGGCCGTCTCCACGGATTTCAAGCCTACCGACGTCTCCCATCTGGCGCCTCTCCTGGAGATGTACCGTCAGCAGGGCCGCCGCATCGTCTTCACTAACGGCTGCTTCGACATCCTTCACAGCGGCCACATCTCGTATCTCAGCCAGGCCAAGGCGCTGGGCGACGTGCTTGTCGTCGGCGTCAACACCGATGACAGCGTGCGCCGACTCAAGGGGCCGACGCGGCCGGTCAACAACCTGGCCGACCGCCTCAAGGTGCTCTCGGCGCTGAGCTGCGTCGATCATCTCGTGGCGTTCGACGAAGACACGCCCATCGAGCTCATTCGCGCCATTCGGCCGCATGTGTTCGTGAAAGGCGGCGACTACACGCGCGACCGACTCCCGGAAGCCGACCTTGTGGAACAGCTTGGCGGGGTTATCACGATTCTGCCGTACGTGCGCGAGCGTTCGACGACACGAATGATTGAGCGGATTCAGGCGCGCAACGAGCCTGCTAGCCACGCGGCGTAGCGCCTACCCGAACACCTGGCCTATCTTGGCCCCCAACTTGCTATTAGCGTGAGTAAGCCGCCATCCCGGGCGCGCTTGGACACGATGGCAAGGAAGAGCTATGATAGCGCCAAGCGTTCACGAGGCCGTCCCACAGGTCGAGCGACTGATGTCCTCGACGCGTGGGCCAAGGTCTCTTGAAGCAGGAGGGCCGCTTCACCAGGCTGCCGACACGATTGCCGAGCGCCTGGCCGAGCTACTATGCGCCCCCATCACAGTGCGTGCGCGGGGGATGACCCTCGCCTTTCATATGCCGCCGCAGTCGACCGGTCTCCCTGACCTCAGCGTGGAGGGAGCCACGGCGACCCTATCCGTACCCTGTCAGATTCGCGGGGACGCGGGCGAGGTCGTCATTGGCAGCCCGCTTCATGGTGAGGTCGTCTCGTCGCGGCTGGCGCAGGCCCTTGTAGACCTTGTCATCAGCCAGACTATGCTTCTCGAACAGCTACCCGACCGCAACGAGCTCAAGAACAGGTTTATCCACGACCTGCTGCGCGGCCACCTGCGCGAGGAGGACGAGATCCTGCGCCAGGCCAAGATCCTGCAGATCGACCTCTCGCAGCCCCGCGCCGTCATTCTCATCGACGCCGCGGGCTATATCCTCGCCGCGTCGGGCGGTCGTGAGCCGGACGACGCCATGATTCGCCGCCGCGCCGAAATGGTCATCAGCAGCGTTGTCGGCTTCTTCCATCTACCCAATGACACGATTTGCGCCTACATTGGTGGTGGTGAGGTCGCCGTTCTGAAGGCCAGCAACACGCGCAACCTCATCGGGTGGGCCAAGCCCGAGACGACGCCCGACGAATGGAACTCATCGTGGGCCAACCTGGCGGCGCTGAAGCGGGCGAGCCGGGCGCTGCTGAGCCGATTGCAGAGCGACACGCTGGCCCCGATCAGTGTCGGCATCGGGCGCTATCATCCCGGCATCCGCGGTCTGACTTACTCCTACGCGGATGCGTGCGCCGCGCGCTCCCTCGGACACCGCTTCCACGGCAGCAACGGTGTCTACTGCCTCGACGAGCTTGGTATCCCGGCGTTTGTCGGCGTCTCGGACGAGGAGACGAAGGTCGACCTGGCCCAGTACCTTCTCAGCCCACTGGACCACGAGCCCGACCTACTGGAAACGCTGGAGGTCTTCTTTGCCGAAAACTGCATTCCGTCACTGACCGCGCGCCGGCTGGTGGTCCACCGCAACACCCTGGCCTATCGGCTAGAGAAGATTGCGTCGCTGACGGGCCTCGACCCGCGCAAGTTCGACGAAGCCGTGCAAATTCGCCTCGCCCTTCTCCTCCGCTCCCTGGCCGGAACGACGGCCGCCGACAATCTACCCGCGCCACGCGCCGCCTCCGGCTGAGAAGCCCCCGTCCACGAGCACCTGTGTCTCGCCTGGCGTTAGCTTCGCCGGGCAAGTCTGAGTAGATTCGCCTCTTCCTCGGGAATGTACTCGTTGAGGCGCGCCCCTGCGATGATAGGCATCCAGGCGGCAACCTCGGACTCATCGAGGGGCCGCCGACTGCGGTAGTGGCGCAGATAGGCCGCCAGGAATATGCGGCGCGACGCCTGAATGACGACTCGCTGCGCCAGTTTCAGGTGAGGCGGCAGTGCGGCGTGTTTGAAGAGAAGTTCTGTTCGGGCGACATCCGCCGCCGGACTCCCGCTGCTGGCTTGTGGCCAATCGAGTACGATCGGGCCGCGCGGCGTCAGCACGACGTTATCCGGGTGAAAGTCACCGTGACAGACGGCTGTGCCTGTCGGCAGCCTATCGAGCCGCTGGAGGAGCCGGACACGGTCGGCCTCTTCAAGCGGCGGTGCGTATTCTATGTCGTGTCGGAGCGCCGCCACCTGGGGCGGCAGGCCAGCGCCTTCGCGTGAGTGCATCGCCACGTGCAAATCGGCCAGGATTCGGCCGCCTTCAAGGATGCGCGACGGCCGAGCCATGACCCATTGAATGAGTGTCGGCCCCTCGACGCGCTCGTAGATAATGCCGCGCCGGCCGTCGATCTCGACAACACCCTCGACCGCCGGCGCGGCCACCCCGGCGTCGTAAACGGCGCGGCTCACGCGCGCCTCGTGATCCACCCACTCCGGCGGCATCTCCGCACGGTAGAGTTTCAGGACGCGGTCGCGCCCCCAGGCGAACACCTCTGCCGTCCGTCCCTCACCCAGCAGCTCGCCTTTGCGCGGCGCTTTCTCACCCATGTTTCTCTTCTTCGAGGTTCCTGACGCAACTGCCTTTGTAGCGCATTGTGTTCAAATCCCTACAACTATGGCAACATCCACGTCATGAAGCAACACCTTGCGCGACGGCGCACCATTTCTGTAGTATAATATGCTTAGCGAGCTTACGTAATTGGGAGAAAGCATGATTTCCGTGGAGAGTGCGCTCCGGAGCGAAGCGCAAAAGCGGGTCCGCGCGCTGGGTCAGGCAGACGTGGTCGTGGGTCTGCCGACGTACAAAAATGCCAAAACGATTGCCAGTGTTATGCAAATCGCCGCCGAAGGCGCGCTTCAGAGTGTCCCGGACGGCAAAGTCGTCCTCGTCGTAGCCGACGGCATGTCGACGGACGATACTCTCCAGGTCGCCTCCCACGCGCGGCTACCGCGCAATGCCCAGAAAATCGTCACCACCTACCAGGGCATCATGGGCAAGGGCAGCGCGATGCGCGCCATTTTTGAGGTCGCCGAGCAGGTGAAGGCGACGGCGTGCGTCGTCATCGATGCTGACCTGCGCAGCATCACGCCCGATTGGATCGTGCGCCTCTCAAAGCCGGTGATCGATGGCCTGGCCGACTACGTCACGCCGTACTATAGCCGCCACAGCCACGAGGTTACGATCAACGACAACCTCGCGTATCCGCTCACGCGCGCTCTCTACGGCCTGGATGTGCGCCAACCCCTGGGCGGAGAAGTTGCCCTCTCGGCGCCCCTCATGGCCTCGTTCCTGAACCACGACGTTTGGGAGACAGATGTGGCGCGCTTTGGCATCCACGTCTGGATGACGACGCTGGCGATCAATGAAGGGTGGAAGCTCGGCCAGGCGCCTCTCGGCACGAAGACCCACGACTTTCGCGATCCTACCGTCGGCTTCGAGCCCAAGTTCCTCCAGGTCGTCAGCACTCTGTTCCGTCTCATCAGCATCTACCGCCGCAAGTGGCCGAACATCAGCCACACAATGCCGATCCCCGTGTACGGCGACTTCGTGCGCATGGAGCCGGAGCCTGTGCCGGCGATGCGGCAGGCGATTCGAGAAGCCATCCGCAAGGGGACTCGCCGCTTCCGTTCGAGCTGGGAAGTGATACTTCAGGAAGATAACTTGACCGAGGTGCTGGAGGTGCTCAACGCCGAGGGCAACATCGTCTTCCCCGCCGACCTGTGGGTGCGGATCGTGTATGACTTCGCGGTGCTGTACAACAAGGGCGAGGGCGACCCCGATAAGGTGGTCATGGCGCTGCTCCCGCTCTACTATGCCCGCAAAGTGAGCATGATTCAGGAGGTCGACGGCTTCAACTACGCTCAGATCGAGGACCATATCCGACGTCAGGCCGAGATCTTCTTGAGCGTCAAGCCGTATCTGATCCAGCGCTGGAACAACTTCATGCCCTGGGATAGCGACTTCTAGCTCTCGCGCGCGGCGTATAGACCCTGAGCGTAGATATACCCTTCGACAGCCTCCGGCACCTGGTATTTTATCGATCGCCCGCTCCGCACCCGCTCGCGCAGTTCCGATGCGGCAATGGCGATGAGCGGGATAGGAATAAAGTCAACGCGCTGCGCGAGCCCCGGTACCTTCGCCTCCAGCGCGGCCATGTCCACCTCAAACGGTTCGCGGTCGACAACCGCGAGCCGCGCCATCTCGATGATCCGCTGCGGCTCGCGCCAGGTCGGCAACGCCAACAGTGAGTCGAGACCGATGATGAACACGATATCAACGGCCTCGCCCCACCTGGCGCGCAGCTGCGCCAGTGTGTCCACTGTGTAAGACGGCCCTGCGCGCTCCATTTCCATGGCCGAGCACGAAAACCTGGAATGCGAGGCTATCGCCAGCTCGGTCATCGTCAAGCGATGCTCGGCCGGCGTAATGGGGCGGCCCTGCTTGTGCGGCGGCGAGGCGGCGGGCATAAACACCACACGCGACAGGCCGCACACGATCCGAGCTTCCTCGGCCGCGATGAGATGGCCGATGTGAATCGGGTCGAACGTTCCACCGAAGACACCAACGCGCTCAGTCCCCACCGCCTTAGTCCCACTCGAGCTCGACAATATCCGCGATATAGACTGTGTCGCCTTCCGTCACGCCGGCATCGAGCAGAGCGCGGTCGATGCCCATTGCGCGGACAATGCGGTAGAAACGCTCGATCGCGTCGTCATTGTCCCAGTCGGTGCGCAGAGCGGCGCGCTCGACGCGAGGACCAATGACACGATACTCGTGAGGCCCTGTCTTGGTGACGTCGAAATAGCGCTCATCCACAGCCGGCCGGAGGACGGGCGTCTCGGCCAGCGGCTCCGGCGCGGGCGCCGTGCGCAACGCCTCCACCATCGCGCGCAGGAGTGTCTGAACGCCTTCGCCGGTCGCCGCGGAGATGGCATACGCCTTGATGCCTTGCGCGGCGAGCGAGTCGCGCACCGACGGCCACTTTTCCTGCGCGTCTGGCAAATCCATCTTGTTGAGGGCGACGATCTGGGGTTTCTGGGCTAAGGTGGGGTCGAACTCAGCCATCTCGTGGTTGACGACGGCAAAGTCGGCCAGCGGGTCGGCGGAAGCCCCATCCAGGAGATGAACCAGGAGCCGCGTGCGCTCGATGTGGCGCAGGAACTTGTAACCCAGGCCTGCACCGTGGCTCGCGCCTTCGATCAAGCCGGGAATGTCGGCCACGACGAAGGCGAGGTGGTCCACCTCGGCCACACCGAGGTTCGGGGCCAATGTGGTGAACGGATAATCTGCAATCTTCGGGCGGGCCGCGCTGATGGAAGAGAGGAGCGTAGACTTGCCTGCGTTGGGCAGCCCGGCGATGCCCACGTCGGCAATCAGGCGCAGCTCGAGGATAAGCCATCGCTCTTCGCCCGGCTCCCCCTTCTCGGCGAAACGGGGCGCCTGATTGGAAGCATTCGCGAAGGCAGCGTTTCCTCGGCCGCCCTTTCCACCTTGCGCCACGACCACGCGTTGCCCCGGCTCGACGAGATCGGCCAGGAGGCCGCCTTCGTCGTCGCGGACGACGGTCCCAACAGGGACTCGCAATTCAAGGGACTCGCCGCCGGCGCCCTGTTTGTCGCTGCCGCCGCCGTGTTCACCCCGCTGGGCCTTGAAATGCGACCGGTGCTTGAAGTCGATTAGAGTGTTGAGCTGGTTGTCCGCCACAAGGACGACATCGCCCCCACGGCCGCCGTTCCCGCCGTTCGGTCCGCCGCGCGGGACGAACTTCTCACGCCGAAAGGCGACGATGCCATTGCCACCGTCGCCTGCTTTCACGAGTATACGCGCTTCATCAAAGAACACAAGCCACCCCAGAATAAACGATCTGACCAAAGGATAGTCACAAGGCAGGCCGACGTCAATCGCGCCGAGTCGCTACCGTCGCCGCGCGCCGTCCTGCGGCGCGAAGCGATATCCCTGGCCGCGTTCCGTGACAATGTACTGCGGGTTGGCAGGGTCCGTCTCGATCTTCTGCCGCAGGCGCCAGATGTACAGCTTCACGTACTCGTTCTGTCCGCGATACTGAGCGCCCCAGACACGGTCAAGGATCTGCTCCGAGCTGCGCGCGACGGACATGTTCTCGACGAGGTAGAGCAAGAGAAGGCGTTCGGTCGCCGTCAGGTCGACGGGTTGCCCGTCGCGCGAAACCTCCCAGCCCGATACGTCGATGAACAGGTGTCCATCATCGTAGAGACAGCGCGATGCCGTGTCTTGCGTTTTGCGTGTCCGCCGAAGGACAGCATCCAGCCGCGCTTCCAATTCGCGCAGGCTAAACGGCTTGGAGACGTAGTCATCGGCGCCAAGCTGGAGGCCCATGATGCGGTCGTTCTCTTGGCCGCGCGCCGTCAGCATGATGATTGGCACCGGCGAGATCTCGCGCAGGCGTCGGCACGTGTCCCATCCATTGAGGACGGGCATCATGATGTCAAGCACAACGATGTCAGGCGCGTATCGAGCGAATACCTCCAGCGCCTGCAAGCCATCTGCCGCCGTCCTGACCTCGAACCCAGCATGCTCAAGGTAAAGCGTCAAGGCATCTACGAGGCGTCCGTCGTCGTCCACGACGAGCACCTTCCCGCGTGACTCCATAGTCCCGGCTTCTCCGGGCCCCGTATTCGATTCTCTCATCCCCCCCTCGCCCCGGGGTCCGTGTTACGGACTTGACGTCCCCGGCTCAGCTAGCGCCCGGTTGGGCAGTGTGACGGTGAACTCGGCGCCCTTTCCTTCGTGGCTGTTCACGGACACAGTGCCCCCATGCGCGTCCACGGCGGCCTTGGTGAGCGCCAGCCCAAGCCCCGTGCCCTGGATTCCCGATTCAGTCGTGGAGACGACGCGAAAGAATTTGTCGAACAACTGCGGTATGGCGCTCGCCGGAATTCCCACACCGTCGTCACTCACTCGCACCGTCACCTGGTCGAAGCTCCCGCCTATGTCAATGCTGACATGCCCGCCCACTCGATTGTACTTCACGGCGTTAGCGATCAGGTTCTTGAGGATGATGATCATCAACTGCCGATCGGCCCAGAGGAGCGGCGCATCTTCGCCACCGCGCACGTCGAACGTGATCCGCCGCGCCCCCGCCTGCGCCGCCAGCATGTTGACGACGTCACCAACCAGCCGATTGAGGTCCAGCCAGGTGTACGTCATTTCCAGGTGGCCCGACTGCAGTTGCGAGAGGTCGAGCATATTTGTGATAAGGTCCGTGAGGTAGTCCGTCTCCTCACCGATGATCCCCAGAAATCGTCGGCGCGTCTCAGCATCGCTGCCCATGCCAGGCTGAAGCAGCAACTCATTGTACGCCTTGATCGAAGCGAGTGGCGCGCGAAACTCGTGCGACACATTCGCGATAATCTCGCTCTTCAGGCGATCCACGTCCTTGAGCGCCGTGATGTCGGATAGACTCACGAGATAGCCGGCGCCCAGGTGCGCGATGCCCATGAGAACATCACACCGTGAGCCATCAAGCCGCGCCTCGAGAGTAGGATGATGACCATTCCCCGTTTCAGTCTGAAGCAAGGCCGCAAGGTCCGCGACGACCCGCGTATCATTCACCACATCGACGAAGGGCTGCCCAATAGCCTGTTCCTCATCGCAATCGAGAATCGCGCAGGCCGCCGGATTCAGGCGCAGCACGCGCCATTCGTCATCCAGCACCACCAACCCGGCTGGAGCCTCACGAACCACGGCCCCCAGCTCTTCCTCAGCGTAGGCCGCCTTCTCGTGCAGGCGCGTGTAGAGCTGCGAGCGCGGACGCGTGTCCTCCATCGCGATGCTGACCGACGCGGCCAGCATTTCCACAAACCGCGCGTCGGCGTCGTCACAGTCCGAACCGGCTTTCGCCACAACCAGCGCGCCGAGTGCCAGACCGTCGCGCCATAGCGGCGCCGCGAAGAAGCATTCGGCGGCCTCGGGCCGCGCCCCACCGCTTTCGTCCGCTAACTGAACGTACTCGGTTTGCGTAGCGCGAGTCAGGATGCAGCGGAGCGCAACGCTCTCTAGCGGAACGTTCGCCGCGTCCAGGTCGCCCCAAGCCGGCGCCGTGTCCGACGCCTCGCAGGTCAGCCGACCATCGTCGAAACGGTAGATAGCCGCCGAACGAAAGCCTGCTTTGTGGACAAGCTCTTGTACAATGGTGGGGAATACGTCTCTGGTGGATGGGCGCTCATGGGAGAGAGAAGCGACGCGGTACAACATGTCTGCGTGCACGCGACGGCGCGCAAGCTCGCGCTCCAGCCACCGCAGCTCGAGCGCCGAAGCCAACCGATCGAGAACGGTCTCCAGCTCTGGCGAAGGCTCATGGGAGACGGCCTCGGTGGGAAAGAGCGCCTCGAGCCGTCCGAGGCAACCCGTCGTTCCCTCAAGCTCCCAACGCAATACCGCCCGCCCGTTAGCGCCACGAGAGCCGGGGGACGAAGAGCCACGCGGTGGGAGAGCGGCGCCAAAAGCGGCTAGACGCACAACGGCGCTGCCAGCCTCCACCGCGTACACGGTAGCGCCGACAGCGCCTAGACTCCCAATCACGCACCATACCTCAGCCATAGCCGCGTCGACCGCGACTACGCGGCCTCGTGGCGCCAAGGAAGTGTGATTGGAGGGCGGGGCCGGTTCGGGCATACTTCACCCAGTCCTAGGGCATCGTCAGCGGGCCGATTTGACGAAAGAGATGGAGATGCTGACGATACCAAGTTCATTTTACTCACTTATATCCAAACGGTCAACCCGCACCCGGTTCGGCAGTACTTTCGTTAGTTCCAACTGCCTCTTCCGCGGCCTCGGCTTCCGCGCTCGTCCTCGCCGCCTCAATCACCGCCCGACTGATGGGGACGCGGCACGCAGGACAGGGATACGCCTGCTGGGTCGGAGCCAACTGAGCGGGAACGTTGACCCTCTTGCCGCACTGCGGGCATACAACGCGTAGATGTCCACCACCGGAACGCGACCGATTCGCTTGATGCTTACGTGTCTTAGCCATGTTCTCTCCTCGCACAAACTCGACAACATTGAACTACTGTGAAGTTTGGCGCTATGTCCGGCGTCAGGCGCTCAAGGCGCGGAGACCGTCTCCGCTCCCAAGACAGCGCGCAAACCGTCCAGGGTCACATTGGCGCCGCTCTGGATCAGAGCGACGCGACGGCCTGCGAGCCGGTCCTTGATAGCCAGCGCCCCAGCTAGGCTCGCCGCGCCGGCCCCTTCGGCTAGCGTTCGCGTTTGCTCCAGCATGAGCCTCATCGCCTCGCGCAGGGCGTCGTCGGGCACAAGGATGAAGTCGTCCAGGTATTGCCGAAGAATGCGCTGCGGCAAGCTGAAGCTTGTGCGCGTCGCCAGCCCCTCGGCGAATGTGGCATTCGGCGCGGTCCGCGGCTCCCCCGCCCGCCAGGACTCATAGGCTGCAGGCGCGGCCATCGATTGAACGCCGATCACCTGGATGGCCGGATCGACCGCCTTGGCGACGATGCAGGCGCCCGCGGCCCCGCTCCCACCGCCAATCGGTACAACAATCACGTCCACGTCGGGCTGTTCCTCCAGGATTTCGAGGGTGTGGGTGCCAACGCCCGCGATCAGGAGCGGCTCATCCCCCGAATGAACATAGCGCAGCCCGCGCTCGGCGGCAATCTGCTCGACATACTCGCGCGCGGCGTCGAAGTCCGGCCCGTGGAACACGACTTCCGCGCCGGCATCCCGCATCGCCGCTACCTTGAGCGGGTTCGCGCCCTCCGGCACGCCGACTATCACCGGAACGCCGAACAAGCGCCCGGCATAGGCGATAGACTGGCCGTGGTTGCCGGTGGAGGCACAGATGACGCCGGCCTGGCGCTCGGCTGCGCTGAGTTGCGACACCAGATTGACGCCACCACGAACCTTGAAGGCGCTGGTAGGCAGCATCGTCTCGTGCTTCACCCAGACTTCCGCGTCCAGCAGACGGCTGAGCCCCGGCGAGTGGCGCAGCGGTGTCGGCGCCAGATAGGGGCGGATCTGGCGTCGCGCTCGATACACGTCACGCAGTGTGGGCGTTTGCAGCATACATCCTCCTGACGGGAATTGTAAGGTTCTCCAGGAATAGAAGCAATTCCCGTGCATCAGGTTGCGAGATTATGCCCGTTTGACTACAATACAGGTGCTCCTAGGATGACCTTATTCGTTGACTCCGATACGTCGCCATCCACCATGACCGCACGGAACCCGCTGTGAACGATATCCTCAGATTCCCGACCAACTTCATGTGGGGCACGTCGGTCGCCGCGCACCAGGTTGAAGGCGGCAATACCCGCAATGACTGGTGGCTCTGGGAACAGACACCCGGCCATATCCAGAACGGCGACACCGCCGACGTCGCCGCCGACTGGTGGCATCGCGCCGAGGATGACTTACTTCTCGCCAGGCAATTGCACACCAATGCGATCCGCTTCTCGGTCGAATGGAGCCGTATCGAGCCGCGGGACAACGTGTGGGACGATGCAGCGTTGGCGCACTACCGCGCACTGATCGAAAGCATGGGCCGCCTGGGATTGGAGCCAATCCTGTGCCTCCACCACTTTACCTTGCCCCAGTGGGTCGCCGGGCGCGGCGGCTTCGAGACCGGCTGGGCGGTGGATCGGTTCGCCCGCTTCGTCGAACGCGTCGTGGACGCCTACGGAGACCTGGTACGCTGGTGGCTTACAATCAATGAGCCGATGATCTTCACGGCGATGGGATGGGTACTCGGACGTTGGCCGCCGGGCAAGAAGAACGTTTCCCTCGCCTTCAAGGTCGCACGCAACCTCGTGCGCGCGCATGCCGCCGCGTATCACATCATCCACCGTAAGGTGCCGGGTGCGCTGGTCAGCGCTGCGAACCATCTCGCCGTGTTTCCAGCCTACAACTCGGCTCGACCTCTCGACCGCCTAGCCGCCACCACCCGCGACTGGATGCTGAATCAGGTGTGGGTGCGGGCAACGCTAGACGGCGTCCTGCGCCCGCCGCTGGGCTGGAACAGCCGCCTACCCGACGCCGTCGGCACGCACGACTACCTGGCGCTTCAGCACTACTTCACCTTCCCGATCGCCTTCGCCTTGCGCGAGCCGGGCAACCTCTTCGCACGCGACATGGGCGAGCCTGGCCCGGACATCCCGCCGTTCATGGGCGAGTCGCGGCCCGAGGGGCTGCACGACCGGGTGATGTGGCTCAAGCAGTTCGACCTGCCTATCGTCATCAGCGAGCATGGTCTGCTGGAGAACAACGAGAAGCGGCGCCCGGCTTACATGCTAGAGTCGTTGGCCGGGCTGCACCGCGCTATCAGGGATGGGGCCAACGTGCGCGGCTACTTCCACTGGAGCCTTGTCGACAACTTCGAGTGGGCCGAAGGGTATTCCGCTCGCTTCGGGCTCATCCATCTCGACCTGGCTACCCAGGCGCGCACCGTCAAGCCTAGCGGCTACCTCTACAGTGACATTGCCGAGACGAATGGTATCACGCGCGAGATGGTCGAAAAGGTGTCGCCAGCCCTGCTGCAACGCGTGTTCGACGGGAAAGAGGCCAGGTAAGATTAATTCTTTCTCAGGCGTCAAAATTGCGTTATGTAACAGTTGACAAATCCTGGATTTCTGCTATAATGTTGTAAATTGCGCCAAACATTGCAGACAGTACGTTGAGTCATCAGGGCGCAATCCCCACCGAGAGAATAACCCCGTTAAGTTAGCCCCAAAGGGTCGCTCGTTAGCGCGACTGAACGCCGTTCCCACGTGGGAGCGGATGTGTTGTGTATGCTTCACTCGTATAACGCGCCCCCTCACATAGCTATGAAGGAATATCCCAGACCGTGGACATCGCTCAACTTGAAGTAAAGAGCATTGGTGAGTTGCAGGATGAAGCCCGGCGCCGAGATGTGCCCGGTTTCAGCCGAATGAAGAAGAATGACCTGATCATGCGCCTGCTCCGCCAGGCGTCGGAGGAGCAGGGCTACATCTATGGCGGTGGTATCCTGGAGATCATCCAGGACGGCATCGGCTTCCTGCGCTCCGACAACCTGCTGCCCGGCCCCGATGACGTCTACGTCTCGCAATCGCAGATTCGGCGCTTCGGCCTCCGCACAGGCGACATGGTCGTCGGGCAGATTCGCCCGCCGAAGGACACGGAAAAGTACTACGGCCTGCTGCGCGTCGAGTCCGTCAACGGCCTCGATCCCGAGATCGCCAAGCAGCGCCCCGACTTCGACAAGCTGACGCCGATCTTCCCCGACGAGCAGCTGAAGTTGGAGATGGGTGGCCGCGTCCTCTCCAACCGCCTCATGGACCTGCTCAGCCCCATCGGACGCGGCCAGCGCGGTCTCATTGTTTCCCCCGCCAAAGCCGGCAAGACGACAATCCTAAAGAATATCGCCAACGGCCTCAGCGGCAACTACCAGGACATGCACATGATGGTGGTGCTCATTGGCGAGCGTCCCGAAGAAGTCACCGACATGGACCGTTCGGTCAACGCCGAGGTCTACAGCTCGACGTTCGACGATCCGGTGACCGACCACGTGCGCATCGCCGAGCTGACCCTCCAGCGAGCCAAGCGGCTCGTCGAAGGTGGCAAGGACGTCGTCATCCTGCTGGACAGCATCACGCGCCTGGCACGCGCTTATAACTTGACTGTTCCGCCGAGTGGGCGTACACTATCGGGCGGTCTTGACCCTGCAGCCCTGTACCCGCCGAAGCACTTCTTCGGCGCGGCCCGCAATCTTGAAGAAGGTGGCAGCCTGACAATCCTGGCGACCTGTCTGGTCGATACCGGGAGCCGCATGGATGACGCCATCTACGAAGAGTTCAAGGGCACGGGTAACATGGAGTTGCACTTGAACCGCAAGCTCGCCGAGCGCCGCATCTGGCCCGCCATTGACATCGAGCGCTCGGGCACACGCCGTGAAGACTTGCTGCTGGACGGCCCAACCCTGCAGCGTGTCTGGACGGTTCGCCGCATGATCGATGCGATCGGCGGCGGATCGGAAGCGGCCGAAGCCGTCATCGCCCGCATGGCGAGGACGCAAACGAACCGTGAGTTTCTTGAGACACTGAGCAAGGGCGATCTGTAGACAAGGTTTAGTTAGCAACTCTAAGCGAGACCATCGTTAGCGATCAGCGGTCAACCGCGAGGAGGACAGTAGGACACCCAGCCGTCGGGCAGGAGTCGCCACATGGGTATCGGCGCCTCCAGGAAGAGGAAACTCTTAAGACGGCCGGCAACTCGAAGCAGACGCATCGCGATCGCGCCGGGCACGCGTGTATGTTTCGTGCGTCTCCATGACCTTCAAGCTCGACCCTCTTCAACGACTCATGGAGCGCATTGGCGCGCGTAGCCGCGAGACCGCACTCGAGTTGACGCACCTGCTCGGATGAGGGATACTGTGGACAAGCAACATCGCCGCCGCAAGCGCTCCACCAAAGCGCCGGTCTCGGAACAACCTGAGACCGTTGATGAGCCGCCCCGTACGGGGGAGCTAGTACGCTCCGAATCCCCCAGTGAAGTACCGCCAATCGACCGCCGCCCATCTATGTGGGATATTCGTGTTGGCCAGCTAACGTCTGCCCATCACGCCCTGGAAGTCTGGCTCGCCAGCGTCAAAGACTGGGGCGCGACGAACCGCGAGACATCCCTGCGCTATGCAGCGCATGGCGCGGTGCTCGCCACGATCGTCGCCGCCCTGGGCCTCAGTCAGGCGCACCTGACCGATTTGAGGCTACCTGCCCTGGCGAGGCGCGTCTCGGATAGCGCGTTCGTGTCAATTGCCGATGCCGCGCCGACCAACCCGGAAGCCGAGATGTACGCCCGGCGCGCCGTTGTGCCGCGAACGCTGAGCGCGGCCAAGGTCGCCAGCCCCTCCGCCGCAACGCAAGTTCAGGTCCTCGCGACTTCCAGTGATATCCTCGAAGCCAAGGAGATGGCCCGCCGCGACGCGGCTAGTAGCGCTGCCAAGGTTGCAGCCCCCGCGCCGTCCCTAGAGTCGCTCATCACAACCTATACAATTCAGCCTGGTGACACCCTGCTGGGTATCGCCACGGACCACAACCTCAGCCTCGAAGCGCTGGTTGTGGCGAATCCTAGCCTGGAAGGTCAGATCAACCATCTGATTCTACCCGGCGACGATTTGAGAATTCCCCCCTCAGGTGGCATCGTGCACATCGTCAAGGATGGCGATACGCTGGACTCGATCGCCAGTAAGTACGAGACTGATGCCGCAACAATCGTGGGCTACGCGCCAAACCACGTTAAGACCGATGACGACCTTAGGCCGGAACAACTCCTCTTCGTGCCAGGCGCGGACATCGCGCTCCCAGCACCAACACCCGCGCCGCGCCAGAACACTCTCGTGAGCGTTTTACAGCCCAAGGCGGCCCAGCAGCCGTCGGCCCGTAACGCCCCCCCGGCGTCGGCGCCCCAGCAGCCCGCTCGATCGAGCGCCCCGGTGGCCGGCAGCGGCAACTTCCGCTACCCGACCCCCGGCGGCTACCTCATCACGACCTACTTTAGCGGTTGGCATCCTGGCGTCGACTTCGCCATCGCGATGGGCACACCGGTTTACGCCGCCGACGGCGGCCGGGTCGTGTTCTCTGGCTGGGACAACACGGGCTATGGCTACTGCATCATCATCGACCACGGGAACGGCTTCCGCACGCGCTATGCGCACCTGAGCTGGATCTTCCCGAGCTACGGTCAGTACGTCCACAAGGGCGAGCAGATTGGAAAGGTCGGCAGCACCGGCCATTCAAGCGGCCCGCACCTCCACTTCGAGATCATTCTCAACGGCGTTCCCCGCAACCCGTTCGCCTACCTCGGCTGATCTCGGCAAGAACAAGAACAAGGCCCCGCAGTCGCGGGGCCTTGTCATTTTCATCGCCCCCTTGCTTCATGGCAGCAAGAGGTGCTCGGCGGCCAGGCACGTCGGACCGGCCGGCCCATTCACGTACGTGGCCTGCACGCTCGCCAGCCCTCTTAGCCGCTGAACGACCGCCTCGACATCCTTCGCCTCGCAGATGAGATGCACGTTCGGCCCCGCGTCGAGGGTGAAGTAGACGCCGATGCCCGCCGCGCGCCACTGCGGACACAGCCGCATGATCTCGATCGTCGCAGGCTCCCAGTAAAACAACGGCGGGCGCGAGGTCATCGCGAGCACGTGCAATGCAATGGCCTCCGCCTCCAACTCTTCGCCCAGCGCCTCAATATCCCGCGCCGCCAGCGCTTTCAGCACCCGACTGGTCCGCCGCGGCAAATCGGCGAGCCGCGCCCCTAGAAACGGCGACGTATCGGCGAGACCGTGTCCCTGCGCCGACGACACCTCTTTATGCGCAGCGCTGACCACCGCTGTCACGTCGCGCAAATCCCAGTGGTCTGGCGAGGCAATCGTCTCGGCGAACGACGAGGCGTGGTCGTGGCCCGCGTGCCACAGCGTGAACCCGCCCGGAATGGAGCGGCACGCCGAGCCGGAGCCGAGCCGAGCGAGCGCCGATAGCTCACGCTCCGACAGGTCAAGCCCCAGTGCGGCGCTCGCCGCAACGGTCAACGCTGCGAACCCAGCCGCCGACGACGCCATGCCCGTGCCCATTGGAAATGAGTTCTTGGACACGATACGCGCCCGGCTATCTGTGCCGGCGAGGCGCCGGATATGGTCGAGATGGCGACTGGCGCGAGCTACCGATGGTGGCGCCGCTTCACGGCCGTCGATGACGAGCGAATCCGTGGGATAATCGCCGAAGTGAACGGTCGTCACCGCCACCGCGTCGCTCAGGTTCATACTCACCGAGTCATTGTACGGGATATTCAGTCTCCCGTCCCGTGTCCCCCAATATTTCACGAATGCAATATTTGAATTTGCAAACGCTGTGGCAATCCGATCTTGCATTGGACGTAGATCACCTTTTCACCATTCTCGACCATGAGTGTACCATGCAGATCGAGCAGCTCAAAATACCTACGCTTGTCTTCAAGCGTGGCCGAGTCAAGGCCTTGACGAACTTCGGCGCAGAAATTCTCTAGCTCCGCAATCTGTTCATCCGTCATGATCAATTTATCCAGATGTGCTGAGAGTTCCGCTTGCTCCCGCGTCAGATCCGCTATTGTCGCTTCGAGTCGTGTCTTCCGTTCGGTTAGCATTTCTTTTGGAAACTCGCCGGCTAGATAAAGGTCAATGAGACGGCTAAGTTGGTTCTTGCTCTCATTTAGTTGAGCTTCGATGATGTTGAATCGGTCACGCAGTCCACTATGGCTCTGTTCGGCCTCATGCTGACTGGCTCGCAGCCCTTCTGCAATACGAGCAGGATCCTTCAGCAACCCTTTCACCCAGTCCCAAACCAAATCATCGACGATATCCCCACGAAAAGCAGGCAGCTTACAAAGTGATACGACTTGGCGCCGCCCATTGCAGAGATAGTAACGCCGCTCGTCACGCGTCTGTCCTCGTGTGCCATATCCGCAGTGACCGCAGCGCAGGCGGTGGCTCAAGAGATACTCATGCTTGGGCGGTCGGCCAGCCAGGGTACGCTTGTTATCCTCCAGGCGAACCTGAGCCGCTTTCCAGATGGCGTCATCAACAATGGAGGGGACCGCGACGCTAACCCAGTCCTCGCGTGGACGCGCCACCTGCTTTCCAAGTCCACACTTCGGCTTCTGCCGTCGCGTCGCCTCCTTGCCATCGCTCACGATGTGTGTCTTACCGAAGTACCACACGCCGATGTAAGCTTCGTTCTTGAGGATGTGCGTGACCATCGCCGGCTGCCATACCCCGAACCCGACTTTCTTCGCAAAGTGAGCCTGCTTATCCCCCCGAGTGGGGATGCTCATCGAGGTGAGGCGCTTGGCGACTTGATTGATGGATAGCCGCTTCCCCGTTTCATCGCCGTACACATACCAATCGAAGACCATCCGTACCACACGCGCCTCATCTTCGTCGATTTCCAGCCACGTCTTGTGGGGCTCTGATTTTACGTAGTAACCATAGGGCGGTCGAGCTCCTACGATCACAAACCCGCTCTTGGCTTTGCCCCGCTTCCCCCGCTTGCTACGTTCCAATATCTTCGCCTTCTCGTACTCAGCAATACTAGCGCGAATTTGCTTTTGCAGGCGTCCCTCATCGGTATCAGCATACTGGCCAACCACGTACTCCACCGACACACCATGATGGCTCAGTTCTTCCTCAATCAGCATCTGGTAAATGCTCTTGCGGGCCAGACGGTCGACATCGTACACGATAACAACATTGACGGAATGCTCGCCCACAGACTGACGCAATTCGTTAAGCGCGGGACGGTCTAGGCTTGAACCTGTGTAGTCGTCGGAGAACTCGGCGGCAATTGAATAGGATCGTTCAGACGCATAGCGTCGGCAAGCCTCAAGTTGCGTGGGCAAGCTATAGCCCTTCGTCTGGTCGTCAGTTGAAACGCGAGCATATATAACTGCTTGCTTGCTCATTCTGGCTTCTCCACACAGACGATGTAGCCCATGCGCTTTATCCATATATTATCATAAACTATATTCATAATATACAACAAATAAAAGATGATGTCAATAGCTCTAATGCGGGGTATGCAAACATGGTTTCAACCTGAGGAGCCAGTCTAGTCGCTGAGTAGGCACTCTGGTTGGCCTGATGGCACAAGCCGTTGCCGAGCAAGGCGCGCAGGACGTGTCATAGGGGCGCGTCAGCGTCCCCTTGACACGGACGAGCACCTTGCTATCCTTATCTCCGCCATCAGGCCGACCAGCACGAGACCTAGCGACTCAACCCGAAGGGAGAACCCTGCCATGGATCGGGAAACCAAACAACGTCTCGCCTGGGTGCAGCTTTACGAACGAACGAAGGACGCAGGCTTTGTGTGTCGTCGCTGTGGCATCTCGCGTCCGACCTTACGCAAGTGGTGGCGTCGCTACCAGGCGGACGGTGTTTCAGGCCTCCACAGCCGCAGTCGTCGCCCGCATCACTTCCCTAACCAGAAGGTCTTTGCCGAGCAAGAGCACTGGATCCGCCAGCTACGGACGCAGCGGCGGCTCGGAACTCGGCGCATCCAGGTCGAGTTGGAGCGTCACCATGACTGCCACCTGTCTCTCGCTACTATCCACAAGACCTTGAAGCGCCTGGGCATGAACCGTCTGCAACGCAAGCGCTGGCGGAGGAAGACAAAGCGGTATCAGAAACAGGTGCCAGGCGAGCGTGTCCAGATCGACACCTGCAAGATCGCTCCGCGTCGCATCCAGTACACCGCCATCGACGACTGCACCCGCCTGATGGTGATCAAGGTCTATCCTGCTCGCACCGCCGAGAACGCGGTCAAGTTCCTCGATGACCTGAGGCGGCAGATGCCGTTCCCCATCCAGCGCATCCAGACTGATCGTGGCACTGAGTTTACCAGCTATAAGTTCCAGGACGCTCTGTGTCAGCACCACATCAAGTGGCGACCGATCAAGCCTCGCAAGCCCCAACTCAACGGCAAGGTCGAACGGGTTCAGAAGACCGCTCTCGACGAGTTGTATGCCACGCTGGAGCTGGATCAGCTGGATGACCAACAGTTGGCGGGAGAGGTCCAGAGTTGGCAAGCGTTCTACAACGGCAAGCGCCTTCACAGTGCGATTGGCTCGCCGCCCGTGGCTAAGCTTCAAGCACTGAAGGATGTGATCCCATCCCAAGAGGAGGTCAGAGCGGCCTACGACCCGCAAGCCGAGCAACGGCGCTATGATACGCTGATGATGGAGCGCTACATCGATGAGAACCTCTACCGTTGAAACCATGCCCGCGAGCATCACATAAGTGACAGAGCCACTCAAGGAACTCCTCTAGCACCTGCCCTGTTCACTTTCTATCCGTTTCACCGCACCGATTGACGTCTGTATCTTTTCTGAGTGGTTATTGGTGGCCGCCCGTACTTCGACCGCTGCTTCCACATGGGCCGCACGCACCAGTCTTGCTCTCTCCCGCGCCAGCCTATAGCAGGCGGCCAGAACGAGTTCCCCCTCTGTGGGGACATATTCTGAGGTGTAATGCTCGACCTTCATGCGTCGATATAGCCTCGCTGACTGCAGTGCAAGGGGTATGGCGGCGGACCTTTATGCCCGTCAGCCCACGTTGGCGCATATGCTACCGTCGCTCGACAACAGGTGTTGCTTACCCTATCCACGCGTCTACCTCCCCTGTTATCACAATCACCAAGATCTCCATCATTCCCGTCCTCTCGATGTCTTCGCTTTGGCCTACCGCCAGTATAGCAAACGCCGCTTTCCCGGGACTTTCCCGGCGCTTTCCCAAGCGACAGTTTGGGAAAGTGGCGCAATGTCTGCCCCCAGTCTACACGGCTACCGTCCTCCGGACATCCGCCGGGCGTCCCCCCAGCGTGAGTTTACCGTCCGACGTTCACTAGCCTCCAAATTGACCTCCCCCAGTCTACCAAAGCCCGGTTCCTTTTCGGTAGCTTGCCGCGCCTTCTGTCAACCCCGCCTGAAATTCGTGTGATCCTACCTCGCGACGGCTACTAAACACCGCGTCGACGTAGCTCGTCCTATCGCGGATATTGCTCGGCCAGATGTCGAGCTTCCAAGCCCAGCGGCTGCGACAGACGCAGAGAACAGTCACTACGGTGACGACTTTTCCGGTTGCGTGAGAAGTTGCCAAAAAGCACCCGAAAAGGAACCTTCGTTTTGTATAGTGCAACCAGGAGTTGCCGGTGGCATAGGCGACCTGTTGACTGTTGAATGTCAACAAGCTGCTGCCGCTCTATTCGTCCAGTATACACGTCGCCCATTTCCCGGCAGTTTCCTCGCGATTACAGGGCCAGCGAAATTGGCGGCAGCGGCGCATGTAATTCAGCGAGATGAGGTTAGTCGATGTCCATGAGTGTCTTCTGGTGTCCTCGAAGCGTCCTCGCAACGTCCGCGGAGGTCCCTGGCTGGCGCGTGAGTGTCCTCCGGTGTCCCTCGCTGGCGCTGAGCGTCCTCCGAACGTCCTCCGGCCGTTCCTGCCTGTTGAAACAAGGCGCAGAGGCTTCACTTTCCCGGAGCTCCAGCCGGGAAAGTGGGGCTACCACTCGCCACTTTCCCGGCACCGGTTCCGGGAAAGCGGAGGATGGCCCCGATTTAGTGCCGCGACGACTAACTCTACCGGCGCTCGGTCCCGGAAAGTCGGTGTTCGGCTCCGACTCCCATCCCGCAACGGCTCACTTTTCCGGCCGGCCTTCGGGGAAAGCGGAAGATGGCTCCGATTTAGCGCCGCGACAGGTGACTTTCCCGGCGCTCGGTCCCGGAAAGTCGGCGTTCGGCTGCGACTCTCACCCCGCAACGGCTCACTTTCCCGGCGCGCGTTCCGGGAAAGTGAGCGTTTTTCCGAAAACTCGTCGAATAACACTCTCAAATAACTCCCATGTAATCCCCGTGAAACTCAGCATCTGTAGAATGGCAATGACACAACCGTCTTCGCGTGTTCGGCTCGCAGCGCCGATGGCAGTCACTCGCACCGAAATCCCCCCACTTTCCCAACCTGCACGCCGGGAAAGCGCCAGGAAAGCGCCAGGAAAGTGGCGTTTGGTACACTGGGAGGCAAGCCTATGCCCACACTGATCGAGATACCGCTCGTCCAACCTTCCGTTGAGCGTCCCTTGAGGTGCTCGCCGTTACTCAGCCACGTCTAGCTGAGCGACTTTCGGAGAAGATCGTGGAGGTCATGCCACATGAAGCGAGTAACACTGGCCAACAGGCTCAGGCGGTCCTCGAAAACCATCCCCACACGAGGCCGGTTGCCGAGGCCTGAGCTAGCCGTCAATCGAGCCGTTTGCGCCGATCTTCGCCCTGACTCTTCAGGATTCTCACTGAATGAATTTCAGCGTCCGCCAGAAAAGGACGCTGCGCGGACAGTAAACTCACGCCCGGAGGACGGTCGCGTGATACACTGTCCGCACCTAGTCCGTCAAACCGCATGGAGGTTACATGTCTCGCACAACTGAACAGACCGAGATGAACGAGTTCGAGATCGTCACGCCGCGCACCAACGCGGCCACTCTCATCGCCGCCGAGAACCTCCTGGCTGCCGTGGCCTCGCGCCAATCCCTCAGCCTGGAGATCTGGGCTACCTCGTTGTCCCGTCACTTCCTCATCCGCGCGCCACGTAATGTGACGGCCCAGGACCTGCACACTCGCCTCGGCGCGGCCTACCCTCAGGCCGAGCTGCGCCCCATCGGCGTCGGTCATCCCCTCGGCGACGACCCGCTCCACGTGAAGCCTAATGAGCAGGTTGCCGCCTGTTCCCTCGTCCTGCAGGAGCCGCCCTACCTGCCCCTGCGCACCTTCCAGGACGACGACCTGCACCCCGACCGCACGGCCCAGGCCGATCCCCTGCTGCCCGTCCTGGCCGCGCTGTCCAACCTGCCCAACGGCTGGCGCGCCGTCAGCCAGCTCGTCCTCAGTCCGGCCTCCCCGCGCTGGTCGAAGCCCTACCGCCGCATGGCCGTCGAGCCGCCCCTGTACCACGAGCGCATGGCCCAGCAGGCAGCCACCGAAACCCAGACCTCCTGGGCCCAGCTCGTTCTGGCTGCCCTATTTTTGGTTTTCGTTGTCGCGAGCCTGACCCTGATGAACCTCTACGACCGCTACGGCCGACTGGCCCTGGTCCTCGCGGCGGTTGTCGTCATCGCCATCGTCGTCGGGGTCTTCTGGCTGGTGCGCCGCCTGACCGATAAGCCCATCTACGACCCGCAGCTCGTGCGCGACAAGATCAGCCACCCGGCCTACCAGGCCCAGTTACAGCTCGCCGTCTTCGCCCCCAAGACCGTGCCCGAGGAGCAGGTGCAGGCAATTCTCGACCGCCTTGTCGACGCCTATCGGCCCTTTGATCTCCCGTCGGGCAACCGCCTGACGCCGCGCCGGCGCGGGTCGCGTGCCTCCATCCTCAACACGCGGGAGCTGGCCGGACTCTGGCACCTGCCCCAGGCGACGGCCGACATGCCACTCCTGGAGCGCACCACCGCCCGCCGCTGGCAGCCTCCGCCCCTCGACGTGGGGCGGGGATGTCGGATCGGCGTCTCTGAGCGACAGAGCCGCCAGGTCCCCGTCTGCCTACCCGACGACCTGCTGGGCCGCCACCTGCTCCTCGTGGCCAAGACCCGCCGCGGTAAGTCGGCGCTCCTGTTGAGGCTGGCCCAGTACCTCATGGAGGCGCCCGGTACCCTGGTGCTCGTCGATCCCCACCGCGACCTTGTCCAGGCGGCGCTCGGCCTCGTCGGGCGCTCACGCCAGAACGACGTCGTCTACCTCGACGTCGCCAACAGCGATCGGACCTTCGGCCTCAACCTCCTGGATGTGGGCCTCGGCTGGAACCGCGACCAGGCCGTCGAGAACGCCCTGACCGTCCTGCGCCACGAGTTCGACCGCTTCTGGGGCCCGCGCATGGAGGACGCCTTCCGCTTCGCCCTGCTGACGCTCTACCTCGCCAATAAGAAGGTGGTCAAGGACGAAGGCGACGCCGGCCACGACCATCAGTACACCTTGCTCGACGTGCCGCCCCTGCTCGCCGAGCGCGCTTTCCGCCGGCGCGTGCTGCAGAACGTGGATGACCTCACCGTCCACGCCTGGTGGACGAGCTACTACGACAGCCTCGGTTCGCACTTCCAGACGGAGGTGGTCAACCCCGTTCAGACCAAGGTGCAACGCTTCGTGGGTAGCCAGGCGGCCCGGGTCATCGTCGGCCAGCCCCGCTCGACCATTGATCCGCGCGCCTGGGTCAAGGCAGACACCATCGTGCTGCTGCACACGGCTCGTGGGCTAGTCGGCGAGAGCACGGCGGCGCTCATCGGCGGAACCATCGTGAACCTCCTCAGCCTCGCCATCCGCGAGCGGGCGATGTGGCCGAAGGGGCAGCGCAGCCCGGTGCATCTGCTCATCGACGAGGCACACACCCTACCAAGCATCGACTACGAGGGCATCCTGGGCGAGCTGGCCAAGTATGGGGCAAGCCTGACCCTAGCGACCCAGAGCCTGGGACGGCTGGCGAACCTGGACGCCGAGGGGGTGCGGGACGTGCGGGGGATGGTCTTCGCCAACATCGACGGGCTGTTCGCGTTCCACATGAGCGCCGAGGATGCGCGCTACCTGGCGCCGGAGCTAGGTGGTGAGATCGAGGTGGCCGACCTGGTGGAGCTAGGGGAGCACGAGTGCTACGTCAAGCTCTCGACGGACGGGCGGCGCCTGCCGGTGTTTTCGGTCAAGCTGGATCCGCCGCCAGAAGGGGATACGATGCGGGCGCAGGTGGTGGCAGAGGCCTCGGTAGCGAGGTACGGCACACCCTCCGCGCGAGTGGAGAAGGTGCTATTGGCCGCGACGCTCCGGGTGACGCAGGCTGAGAAGGCCGCCGGCGCGAACGGGTCCAACACCCCTGGCGCGTCCGCGCCCTCGGGAGACGAAGACACGGCAGCGACTCGTCGGACGAGGCGCAGCCGATCGCCTGGCGAATCGAACGGTGAGAGCCGGCCGAGCCCCAAGGGACAAGGGTAGTGACGCGCCTTACACAGGAGGACGTCAAGGCGGTGGGCGATAAGCTCACCCCAACGCAGCGGGAGGTGTTGGAACTGCTGTCGTGGCTGCCCCTCGCGCCAGCGGATGTGCTGACACGCCTGATGGGGCTGAACGGACCGGCGGAGGTGTATCGGGTGATTGGGCGGCTGGAGGCGCTGGGGCTGATTGGGCGCCTCCAGCCGCCCCTCGAAGTCGGGCACAACCCGCGCCTGGCTTACCTCACAGGACTGGGCGTGGCGGTTGTGGCGCTGGAATGCGAGACGGACCCAGTGGCGTTTGCCCGAGCGCGGCGGCTGCGACAGGGTGAGCTACTGAGGCAGCTGCCGCGCCTGCCCCACGACCTGGCCCTCTACCGTCTCCTCGCGGCCCTCGCCGCATCAGGCTCCGAGCCGCCGACGCTTGCGGGCTGGCAGGCGCCGCGGGGTCTGAGCTACCAACGGAGATCCGAGGCCGTCGTCACGGTGCGAGCGCCGGCGTGGGCCTGTCTGCGCTGGGGCAAAGTAGAGCTAGCGTGCCTGCTTATCGCCGACTTGGGCGGCTTCCCCTTGAGGCGCTATCGTGGGCTACTTGCATGCCTGGTAGAGTGGCGGCACGTTCAGGGCGGCGTGCTGCCACTCCTCGTGGTAGGCACCGTAAGTGACGGGCGCGCCGTGACGTGGCGGCAGCTCCTCGTCGAAGTCGGCCGATCGCAGCGAGATAGCCCTGTCGAGGGCTGCGTGGTGACGTGGGCACAGGTCGAACGGGGCGAGGTGGAGATTGGCAACGTTCGAGGGCAACCATGCGACGCCAAGTTGGCTCCAGTTCCCGCGAAGGACCAAGTCAGCGGGCAAAACAGCGGCAAGACCTGGAACCTGCGTAGCCTGGAGCCGGCGTTGAGGGTAGAGAAGCTGGCCGCCAAGAACCAGCTCCCAGCCTTGGCACTGACATTGACACCCATGGACCGGGAACTCCTGGACGTAGTCGCGCGTCACCCGTTCCTATCGCCGCCGGACCTGGCCGAGATCATGGACTGGACAACGCCGTGGGCGCGGCGGCAATGCGACCGTCTCGTGGCGCTCGGAGCGTTGCGTCGGCTGGTGGCGGACGAGGTGGGAAAGAAAGCGGCAGCGGGCGGCTGGCTGGAGGTCACACGGGTGGCTCTCCGACTGCTCGCCGAGCAGCGCGGAATGACTCTGACCGAGGCGACGCACTGGCTGGGCTACGCTGGAGGTGGCCCAGACGGAGCCGTCGGCGTCCGGCGCAAGCTGGTGCAGGTACTCGGCCACACGCTGGGCGTCAACGGCGTGTTCGTCGGGCTCTATCGAGCAGCGCGTCGGGCGCGAGCGGAGGGCCGTGACGAGCGCCTGCTCGTGTGGCGCAGCGGGGCCCAATGCGGCCAGGGTATGATCCGGCCCGACGGCTACGGTGTCTACGCATTCGCCGGCAACAAGCACAGCTTCTGGCTGGAGTACGACCGCGGAACCATGTGGCAGCAAGCCTTGCGGGCTAAGTTCGAGGCCTACGCCGAGTACTACGAGCGCCGCCTCTACCGCCGCGACTACGCCCACATGCCGGCGCTGCTGATTATCACCCAGCGCGCCTCGGAGGAAGCGCATATCCTGGCTGCGATACGAGACGTCGCCATGGGTGATGACCCTGGCTTCACTATCCGTCTCACCAACGAGATAGCTATCAATGATCTGAACAACACTGAAGGGCTACGTGGACTGGTTTGGCGGCATGTCGGACGTGGAAAGCACGAGCGAGGGCAGTGGCCATAGCTCGGTTGAGTGAGCTTGCCCCGGGGTTGCTCGCTTGACAGGTCTTTGCTATATTCAAGTTGACACAGCGTAACCCGGGACGGTTGAAAGCGTTATTCATTATGTATCTCCGGTCGGCCACCCACGCCGTGAAGTGGGGCTAGATTTGAGACTCTTCTGGTGACTTTCGACGACGTTCTCGCCAGAACCCAACCCCGCGCTTGTCTGTATCATCGCCTGACACGTTCAGTCAGGCGTCTTCACGTCGCCTCAAAATCATCGATCAATCGTCTCCTGGAATGGCTCTGAACAATGAGCGATCTATTCTTCGAGCATCCCATTCTCAACTCTCCCTATCTGCCCCCCTCACGACATTGGGAGCTGGACGAACAAGGCCAGCCGACCCAGCGCATCAACGACTACCGCCGCCGGGCCCAATTTATCACGCCGGTGCCAAAGCCCAAAAAGCGCAAGGGCAACGTTCACCAGCAGCGACTCATCCTGAATGAGGGTCTTGGGCTCTCGACCGAGCAGCAGGAGTATGACCCCACCTCTGTCATCAATGAGCTGCGCGGCCATGTGGACCAGTGGCGCCTCATCCCGGACCCCGGCGCGTGGCGCGTCACACCCGAGACGGCGCGCCTCCTTCAGCACTGGCGGTATCACCAGTTCGCCAGCCTCCGCCCGTTCTTCTGCCAGATCGAAGCGGTCGAGACGGCGATCTGGCTGACCGAGGTCGCGCCCCACATCAGCGTTGGCAAGCGCTTCCTCGACCATATCGCCAATGCCAACCGCGACGCCAACCCCGACTTGATGCGGCTCGCGTTGAAGCTGGCGACCGGCGCCGGCAAGACGACGGTCATGGCGATGATTATTGCCTGGCAGACGGTTAATGCCGTGCGGCATCCCCAGAGCAAGCGCTTCACCCGTGGCTTCCTCGTTGTGACGCCGGGCATCACCATCAAGGACCGCCTGCGCGTCCTGCAACCCAACGACCCCGACAGCTACTACGCCAGCCGCGAGCTTGTGCCGCGCGACATGCTGGACGACGTCAACCGCGCCAAGATCGTCATCACCAACTACCACGCCTTCAAGCGGCGCGAGCGTATGGAGGTCTCGAAGGGCGGCCGGCGATTGCTCCAGGGGCGAACAGGCAGCGAGCTGGACACCCTCGAAACCGAGGGGCAGATGCTCCAGCGCGTGATGCCGGGCCTCATGGGCATCAAGAACATCCTCGTCATCAACGACGAGGCCCACCACTGCTACCGTGAGCGGGCGGGCGCGGACGAGGAAGAGGACTTGCAGGCCGACGAGCGGCAAGAGGCCGAGGAGAACAACGCGGCGGCCCGCGTCTGGATCTCCGGCCTCGAGACAGTCCAGCGCCAGCTTGGCATCTCCCAGGTGGTTGATCTTTCGGCGACGCCGTTTTTCCTGCGTGGCTCGGGCTACGCCGAAGGCACGCTCTTCCCGTGGACGATGAGTGACTTCTCGCTCATGGACGCCATCGAGTGCGGGATCGTCAAGCTGCCGCGTGTCCCCGTCGCCGAGAACATCCCCGGCGGCGAGATGCCCATGTTCCGTAACCTGTGGGAGAACGTCCGCAAGGACATGCCCAAGAAGGGGCGCGGCAAGGCCGAGGGCCTCGACCCTCTCGCCCTGCCTACTCGCTTGCAGACAGCACTCCAGGCGCTCTACGGGCACTACGAGAAGACTTTCCGTCTGTGGGAGGGAGTGGGCATCAGCGTCTCGCCGTGCTTCATCATCGTCTGCAACAACACCTCGGCCTCCAAGCTGGTCTATGACTACATCTCCGGCTTCCACCGTCAAAACGAGGACGGTTCCACCACATTCAACAGTGGGCGTCTGCCCCTCTTTCGCAACTTCGACGACTACGGCAACCCGCTGCCTCGCCCCAATACCCTGCTCATCGACAGCGAACAGCTTGAATCGGGCGAAGGGCTGGACGAGGGCTTTCGCGCCATGGCCGGCGACGAGATCGAGCGCTTCCGACGGGAGGTCATGGAGCGCACTGGGGACCGCCGCGCCGCCGACAGCTTCACCGACCAGGAGCTCCTGCGCGAGGTGATGAACACCGTCGGCAAGCCGGGCCGCCTTGGAGCGTCCATTCGCTGCGTCGTCTCGGTCGCCATGCTGACGGAGGGCTGGGACGCCAACACCGTGACCCACGTTCTGGGCGTCCGCGCGTTTGGCACGCAGCTTCTGTGCGAGCAGGTCATCGGCCGCGCCCTGCGCCGCCAGTCGTATGACGTGAACAACGGCGGCCTGTTCGAAGTCGAGTATGCCGACGTCCTCGGCATCCCGTTCGACTTCACCGCCAAGCCGGTCGTCGCGCCGCCGCAGCGCCCCCGCGACACGGTCCACGTGCAGGCGGTACGCCCCGAACGCGACGCGCTCGAAATCCAGTTCCCGCGCGTCGAGGGCTACCGTGTCGAGCTGGAGAACGAGCGCCTGACGGCGACCTTCACCCCCGACTCGGTGCTGAAGCTCACGCCTGCCCTGGTCGGGCCGTCGGTCACGCATAACCAGGGCATTATCGGCGAAGGCGTGGACCTCAGCCTGGAGCACCTGGGCGACATGCGCCCTTCGACCGTCTTGTTCAACCTCACGAAGCGATTGATTGAAACCAAGTGGCGCGAGACAGGTGAGGATCCGAGGCTCGACCTCTTCGGCCAGCTCAAGCGCATCGCCCGGCAGTGGCTAGACGAGTGCCTGGTCTGCGAGGGCGGCACCTACCCCGGTCTGCTGATGTACCAGGAACTGGCGGACATGGCATGCGAGCGCATCACGGCGGCCATCACCCGGGCATCCGTCGGCCAGCGGCCCATCAAGGCGCTGCTCGACCCGTACAACCCGACCGGCTCGACGGCCTACGTCAACTTCCTCACCAGCAAGGCGTCGCGCTGGCAGACCGACCCGCGCCGCTGCCACATCAACTGGGTCGTCCTCGACAGCGATTGGGAAGCCGAGTTCTGCCGCGTCGCGGAGTCGCACCCGCGCGTGCGCGCCTACGTCAAGAACCAGGGCCTTGGCCTGGAGGTGCCGTACCGCACCGGCTCTCAGGCGCGGCGCTACCTACCCGACTTCATCGTGCGCGTGGACGACGGCCACGGCCCCGACGACCTGCTCAACCTCGTGGTCGAGATCAAGGGCTTCCGTGGCGAGGACGCCAAGGACAAGAAAGCGACGATGGAGACATACTGGATCCCCGGCGTCAACAACCTCGGGACGCACGGTCGCTGGGCCTTCCTCGAGCTGACCGACGTCTTTCGCATCGAGGCCGACTTCGCCGCCCGCGTGCAGCGGCACGTCGAGCGCGCCGTCGAGGGTGCGGCGGTGGTCACCCGGCAATGAAGCGGCGGAGTTGGCACTCCACCGCGAGCAAGCCCCGCTGCTCCCGCTGGACTGTCAAGTCCAGCGGCTCGGACGAAGGGCGGCGGAGTTGACACTCCACCGCGAGCAACAGCGCGTCCATCGCGAGCAGTGAGAGTAGCGCTCGCGCGGGACTGTCAAGTCCCGCGCCTCGAAGGGTAACTGTGGCTCATGTCGAACTGGCGGCCCGACTTCGACCCGGATCACCTATACTTCGTCACCACAACGGCCGTCCACCACGCCCACGTCTTTCGTCGCGATGTCATCAAGCGTCTACTACTCGACACGCTCGACTGTATGCGCCATCAGCAGCGCTTGAAGCTGTTCAGTTTCGTGATCATGCCGAATCACGTCCACCTGATCGTTCAATGCACGGCGAGCGACTCCGTCGCCGACGTCGTTCGTGATTACAAGCACGTCACGGCCGACCGTCTCGTCCGTCAATTGGAGGCTGAGGACAATCCCTCGGCCCTGGCTTTCCTGGCGTCGCAGGTGACACGCCCGACTCGTCAGCACCACAAGGTCTGGGAAGACGACTACAATGCCAAGGAGGTGGTCTCGCCAGGCTTCCTCCAGCAAAAGATGACTTATATTCACAACAATCCGTGTCAGCCGCATTGGAACCTAAGCTCAAGTCCGGAGGCGTATATCTGGTCGAGCGCGCGCTTCTATGCATCGGATGCGCGGTGTATCATTCCGGTTGATGACGCGCGAGACCTGCTTTGAGGGGCGGTGGAGGTGGTCTTCCACCATGCGCGGGATCCGACGCTCTCCCCGGCACGGCCAAGTCCAGCGCCGACGACGCGGGTGGTGGAGTTGACACTCCACCACGAGCAAGATTTGGTGCTCCCGCTGGACTTGGCAGTCCAGCGCCGATGGCGAGGGGTGGCGGAGTTGGCACTCCACCACCAGCAGTAGCACGAGGGGTGGCGGAGTTGGCACTCCACCACCAGCAGTAGCACGAGGGGTGGCGGAGTGGGGACTTCACCACCAGCAACAGCGCGTCCAGCGCTACAGTAGAACGAGTGAAAGTGACCCATGCCCAAGAACAACACGTCCAAGACGATTGAAGCGCTGCGCCACAACGAGGCGACGCGCCGCAATATCCCGACCGCCGAGTACCAGGCCGTCCTCGACCAGGAGATGGAGGCGCCGCTGCGCATCGCCTACGAGCGGCGCAACCGCGACCTGGACCCGCAGCTCGTCTGGCGCGGCAAGGACCAGCAGGACTGGAGTGACCTCGTCGTCCACGTCCCGCCGCTGTACATCCAGGAGAAGGTGCACCCCAAGGTGCTCATTGACGATCTCCTGCGCGCGACGCAGGCCGCCCGCCCGGCCGCCCCGCAGCAGCTCGACCTGTTCGCCGATTTCAACGGCATCCCCGACGGCGCGGACAAGACCGAGTTCTATCAGCACGACCAGAACTGGACCAACCGCATGATCCTCGGTGACTCGCTCCAGGTTATGGCCAGCCTGGCCGAGCGCGAGGGGCTGCGCGGCCAGGTACAGTGCATCTACATTGACCCGCCCTACGGCATCAAGTTCAACTCCAACTTCCAGTGGAGCACGACGACGCGCGAGGTCAAGGACGGTAACGCCGCCCACATCACCCGTGAGCCGGAGCAGGTGCGCGCCTTCCGGGATACCTGGCGCGACGGCATCCACTCCTACCTGACCTACCTGCGCGACCGCCTGACCGTCGCTCGCGACCTCCTGGCCGATTCCGGCTCCATCTTCGTCCAGATCGGCGACGAGAATGTGCACCGCGTCCGTGCGCTGATGGATGAGGTATTTGGCGCCGAGAACTGCCTGAGCCAGATCAGTTACAAAACGACTCAAAGTGCTGGAGCCGTCACCCTGGATGCGTCGTGTGACTACATCCTCTGGTACTGCAGAAACCGCGATAGCGTTCGCTTCAACAATCCTCTCAAAGTTCTGCAGAGAGGCGAGAAGGGGGCGACGCGGTACAATTTCGCCGAGAACACGAATACTGGCGAGGTCATCAGGGTGTCGCCGGAAGAGGACGAGAACTCGCTCGGACCAGAATGGCGGTTTTTCACGGACCAAGGGCTCACATCCAGAGGTGATGGCTCCGAAAATACCATGCGTGGCATCGTCTTTGAGGGCCGAACTTATCTGCCACCCGCAGGCCACTGGCGGACTACGGCTGCCCTTATCGAGAAACGACTCATCCCAGCTGGGAGGGTGATACGTGCTGGTACGACAATAAGATTCAAGAAATGCTTCGGCGACTTCGGCTGCCTTAGTCTTACTAACCTTTGGGATGACGTGGGCGGTGGCATTCAAAGCCGAAATGACCCTAAGATTTACGTCGTGCAAACGTCCACCACCATCGTCCAGCGCTGCGTATTGATGGCAACAAACCCAGGCGATCTGGTGCTGGACCCAACATGCGGCTCGGGCACGACGGCGTACGTCGCCGAGCAGTGGGGCCGCCGCTGGATTACCATTGACACGTCGCGCGTGGCGCTGGCCCTGGCCCGCGCCCGCCTGATGGGCGCCCGCTACCCGTACTACCTGCTCGCCGACTCGCGCGAGGGCCAGCTCAAGGAGGCCGAGGTCACGCGGGGTGTTCCCTCATCGCAGCCGACCTACGGCAGCCTCAAGCAGGGCTTCGTCTACGAGCGCGTGCCCCACATCACCCTCAAATCTATCGCCAACAACGCCGAGATTGACGTCACCTGGGAAAAGTGGCAGACGACGCTGGAGCCGCTGCGCCAGAAGCTCAACGCGGCGCTCAATAAGCGCTGGGAGGAGTGGGAGATTCCCCGTGAGGCGGACGCGGCGTGGCCCCAGGCGGCGAAGACGCTCCACGGCGAGTGGTGGCAGGCGCGCATCGCCCGGCAGAAGGAAATTGACGCGTCCATCGCCGCCAAGGCCGAGTTCGAGTACCTCTACGACCGGCCGTACACCGACCCGAAGCGGGTGCGCGTCGCCGGGCCGTTCACCGTCGAGAGCCTGTCGCCGCACCGTGTCCTGGGCGTGGACGAGAACGACGAGCTGATTGACGGGGTCGCCGACGGGGACGCGGAGTACGAAGCGCGCCGGTCTTTCCCCCAGATGATCCTGGAGAATCTGCGCGCCGCCGGCGTCCAGCAGGCGCACAAGGAGGACCGCATCACGTTCACGTCGCTGACGGCCTGGCCGGGCGAGTTGGTGTGCGCCGAGGGCCGCTACGTCGAGGGCGACAAGGCGGGCGCCGAGAGACGCGCCGGCATCTTCATCGGCCCCGAGTTCGGGACGGTGACGCGCCCCGACCTTGTGGACGCGGCGCGGGAGGCGGCCGACGCGGGCTTCGACGTGCTCATCGCGTGCGCCTTCAACTACGAGGCCCACGCCACGGAGTTCAACAAGCTCGGGCGCATCCCGGTGCTCAAGGCGCGGATGAACGCCGACCTGCACATGGCCGACGACCTCAAAACCACCGGCAAGGGCAACTTGTTCGTCATCTTTGGCGAGCCGGATGTCAGCCTGCTTAAGGCGCCGGGTGGCCAGATACAGGTCAAGATCAACGGTGTAGACGTGTTCCACCCGCAGTCCGGCGAAGTACGCAGCGACGGCCCGGAGGGCATCGCTTGCTGGTTCATCGATACCGACTACAACGAGGAGAGCTTCTTCGTGCGCCACGCCTACTTCCTCGGCGCAAACGACCCCTACGGCGCGCTCAAGACGACGCTGCGCGCCGAGATTGACGAGGACGCGTGGAAGACGCTGAACAGCGCCACCTCACGGCCGTTCGAGCGGCCCGCGTCGGGCCGCATCGCCGTCAAGGTCATCAATCACCTCGGCGACGAGGTCATGAAAGTCTTTCGAGTGTAACATGGAATTTCTGATCTCTGACACGTTCACCACCAGCCTTGCCCGGCTGACGGGCGAGGAGCAGAAGGCCGCCAAGACGACCGCCTTCGACTTGCAGCTCGACCCGACCGCGCCCGGGTTCAGCTTCCACAAGTTGGACAAGGCCAAAGACCACAACTTCTGGTCAGTGCGGGTCAACCGCGACATCCGGCTGATCGTACACCGCGCGCCCGAGCGCCTGGTGCTGTGCTACGTGGACCACCACGACAAGGCCTACGCCTGGGCCGAGCGCCGCAAGCTCGAAACGCACCCGACCACGGGCGCCGCTCAGTTGGTGGAGATCCGCGAGACGGTGCAGGAAGTCGTTATTCCGCGCTTCGTCGAGGCGCCCAAGCCCGCCAAGCCGCCGCTGTTCGCCCGTCTGTCCGACGACGAGCTTCTCGGCTACGGCGTACCGCCGGAGTGGCTGGCGGATGTACGACAGGCCGACGAGGACAGCATCCTGACGGTGGCGGACCATCTGCCCGCCGAGGCCGCCGAAGCGCTGCTCGATCTCGCGGTAGGCGCCAAGCCGAAACAACTCCCGCCAGTGGCTGTTCCCGCCAACCCGTTCAATCACCCCGATGCCCAGCGCCGATTCCGCGTCATCAGCGACGTCGAGGAGTTGGCCCGCGCCCTCGACTACCCGTGGGAAAAGTGGATGGTGTTCCTCCATCCCGCGCAGCGGGAGCTCGTGGAAAAGAGCTTTGGCGGTTCGGCGCGGGTGTCCGGTTCGGCCGGGACCGGCAAGACGATTGTCGCCCTCCACCGCGCCGTCTACCTCGCCCGCGCCAACTCTGACGCTCGCGTGCTGCTGACCACGTTCTCGGACCCGCTGGCGAATGCGCTCCGAATCAAGCTACGTCTCCTCGCCAGTAACCAGCCGCGGATCCTCGAGCGCATCGAGGTATACCCTCTGGAGGCCGTCGCCCGGCGGCTTTACCACAGCCGTTTCGGCTCGGTCAAGATCGCGCCACGCGACGTGGTGCGCGGGTTGTTGCACGACGCCGCGCGCCAGAACGGCGCCAACAAGTTCTCGGATACTTTCCTGATGTCGGAGTGGGAAGAAGTCGTAGACGCCTGGCAGCTCGACTCGTGGGAGGAATACCGCGACGTTGCGCGCCTCGGCCGCAAGACCCGGCTACCCGAGAAACAGCGTCAGGCGCTGTGGGCGATTTTCGCGCAGGTGCGGGCGGGTCTGAAGGCGCGCGGCCTGGTGACCCAGCCAGAGGTCTACACGCGGCTGGCGGCGCAGCTCACCGAGAGCAATCGCCTGCCGTACGACTTCATCGTCGTCGACGAGGCGCAGGACGTAAGCGTCCCGCAGCTCCGCTTCGTCGCGGCGCTTGGTGGGGGCCGGCCAGACGCCCTGTTCTTCGCCGGCGACCTGGGGCAGCGCATCTTCCAGGTACCCTTCTCATGGTCCTCCCTCGGTGTGAACGTTCGGGGACGGTCGGGAACGTTGCGCGTCAACTATCGCACATCCCATCAGATCCGCGCTCAGGCCGACAAACTGCTGCCGAAGGAAGTCACGGACGTCGACGGCATCAAGGAAGGGCGCGGCGGCACGGTCTCGATGTTCAACGGGCCAGAGCCGGTCGTCCGGGTGCTCGATTCGCAGAAACAGGAGCAGGCGTTTGTCGGCCAATGGCTCGCCGAGCGTGCTGCGGAAGGCATAGCGCCCGACGAGATCGGCGTTTTCGTCCGGTCGGACGCGGAGTTGCCGCGGGCGCGCGCGGCGGTGGACGCCGCCGGGCTTTCCGCTGTAGTGCTCACAGAGGATGTGAAGACCGTCCAGGGTCGGGTTGCGATCGGGACTATGCACCTGAGCAAGGGCCTGGAGTTCAAGGCAGTCGCTGTCATGGCGTGTGATGACGAGATAGTGCCCCTCCAGTCGCGGATTGCAGCCGTCGCGGATGAGGCGGACCTGGAAGAGGTATACAATACGGAGCGCCATCTGCTCTATGTCGCCTGCACCCGCGCCCGCGACAATCTGCTGGTCACCGGCGTCGCCCCCGCCTCCGAGTTCCTGCAGGACTTGGAGGGATAGTTCGGTGCAGCAGCTCTAGTCAAGCGGTCTTCGGCCTAGAGCCATGCCGATCACCTCAGTCAAATCCACATTCGCGCCCTGGATCACCAGCGCCTCGAGCTCGGCGGCTCCGAGGCGCTCTTGCGCTATCGCCATGTTCCGGACCTGGTCCTGTTGTTCGACTGGGGGGAGGGGCGAGCCGATCTCCCGTCGTATCATCTGTGCAGCGCCGAAGACAACCCCTGCTTCGCGAGCACCTTGATCTGCGAGTACGCCGGCCAATGCCTCGAGCGCTTCGGCGGTCCCGCGCATGTTACCGGCCTCAGAGTAGAGAGTCAGGCTCTCGCGGAGGTGAGCAAGGGCCAGGGAGAGGTTGCCTTCAGCGCGCGCAATATTGCCCAAATTGAGGAGCGGCTCGGCTGTCGCGTTGCTGTCCTGGATTTCACGGTCCAGCTTGAGGCTCTCTTGAAAAAGCACTCGCGCTGCCATATACCGCCCAAGGCGATAGTACACGAGGCCCAGATTGTTGAGAGAAATTGCTATCGCCTGATCATTCTTGAGGCGGCGACGCACGGTCAGGCTCTCCTCCAGCAGGCGCTGGGCCTGCTCGTAATCACCCTGATCGTAGGCGGCCACACCCATGTTGCTCAAGAGCGCGCCCACCCCGCGCTCCTCGCCAAGTACCCTGGCGATTGTCAGCGCCTCCTGGTAGTAGTTGAAAGCCGTCGCATAGTCCCGCTGATCGCGGGCGACCGTACCCAGGTTATTGAGGGCTCGCGCCACGCCCCACTCGTCGCCTAGTTGGCGACGAATGGCGACGCAGGCTTCCATGTAGCGAAGCGCGGACGCGTAGTCGCCCTGGTCGGCGGACAGATAGCCGCTATCGTGAAGGAGCTCAGCGAGCTCAGGCGTTGGATCGTCACCAACGAGGCCGCGCGCGCGTTTCAGCCAGGTCAGCCCTTCCGGCCAATAGCCGCGCGAGTGCCAGAACCAGTAGAGCGTGGTCACAAACTGGATCGTGGTGGGGAGTGGTTCGTGGGTGAACGTCCATTCGAGCGCATCCCGGACGTTGGCATACTCGCTCTCTAGTTTGCGCAACCAGAAGGCCGCGTCTGAGCCTTCCAACTTCTCGGCCGCTTCCGCAGCCAGCGTCTGGAAGTAGGTCGCGTGTCTCCGCGCGTAGCTCTCGGCCTCAGTCCCCGCCCGCAGCTTCTCTCGCCCATACTCACGAATCGTCTCGAGCATGCTCAAGCGCGGCTGCCCCCTGCTCGCCGTCTTGCTCGGTGGAGCCAGGCGGTCGGCCATGTCGGCGGGAGAGATGACAGCTTCATTCCGTCGTATCAGACTCTTGTCTATAAGCGCCTCGATAATGCTCGGCAGCGGTCGCGTGAAAGCGGCTGGCTCAGCAACCTCGATCCCGCGCAGAACTGCGTCGGCCGTTTCAAGGGTGAACCCGCCCTTGAAGATGGTCAACGCTCGAAACACCGCCTGCTCCTCGCTGTTCAAAAGCAGGTAACTCCAGTCAATGGTATCCCGCAACGTGCGATGGCGGTGGGCGACGCTCTCGTTCCCTACCGTTAAGAGATCGAGCGAGTCACCTCTGTTTGGATCGGTGAGACGCCTAAATATCTCCTCAACCGGCATGCTCTTGACACGGCCGGCGACCAACTCAATCGCGAGGGGGAGGCCGTCGAGTTGGTGGCAGATTTCCCTGACCGCGACGGTGTCGCGCTTGTTGAGATTGAAGTCTGGCCGACACAGGCGCGCATAATGCAGGAAAAGCTGGACCGCCGGGCCTTCGGCGACAACGTCGCCTGTCGTTTCGTCGGTGACTAAAGCCGTAGTCAGCGTGGGCACGGGGAACTCCTGTTCCCCGCGAACGTGGAGGCGCTCGCGGCTGGTCACAAGCACTTTGAGCATTGGGCACGCGCTCACCAGGTCGCCTAGATCGGACGCAGCGCCGAGAACATGCTCCATGTTGTCAATGATGAGCGCAAGCTCCTTCTCCCGTAGAGTCAGCTTCAGGGCGTCCAGATTACTCTGCACCTGAAACGGCGCAGCCGATGTGGCTAACGGGCCGTCCTGATCGTGTGACTGGTCGTGGAATGATGCCCCGAGGACCTTGAATCCGGCCAATGTGTTAGCGATCACGGGGATGACCTGGGCAGCACTATGGACGGAAGCAAGGTCAATGAAGAACAGCCCGTCTTCAAAGGTGTAGAGCGCCTGCCGGCCGACCTCTATCGCCAGGCTTGTCTTGCCCGCGCCCCCCGGTCCGGTGAGGGTGACGAGGCGGTTTGTCCGCCACAACTTGTCCAGAGTAAGTAAGTCCTGCTGGCGGCCGATAAGTGGCGTGGGCTGTGTGGGCAGGTTGTTTGGAGACGCGTTCTGGGCCATCTCGAGCAGGCGGTCGTCCAGGGCCCTCGCCAGGTTCTCCACCAGGCCCAACTCTAGGCCACGTCGCTGCCAGACGCCGGCCGCCTCGACAGGCCTCAACGGTTCGACCTCGTACACCAAAGGCATGCACTCCAAAAGAATGCGCATGACCGGGTCACGACTTGGGCGACGCCAGCCGCGGTAGGCGGCGAGGATGCGGTGACCAGCGCTTCTCGCGTCGAACAGATTGGTCCGGAGCCAGAGCGCCATCTCGTACTGGTGGTGCGCGACCAGTTCATCGAAATCAATGCACAACAGCATGGGCGGAAAGTCTCTCAACCTCGAAGTCAGTCGCGCCCGGTCGTCGGGCCGCACCCAATAGGGAAGCCTGACCCCCAACCGATGGCCCAGATAGTCTGCAGCTGTCGCCCAGAACGCGTACTGGAGCGATGTCGTCTTGCCCAAACCCTTACACAGCAGCACATCACCCGATGTTGTGCCCGTCGAAGATGCAAGGACTGTATGTGGCTGACTTACCACGTTCGACCCGGCGCGGAAGCGGGCGTACAGGCGCGGCTCGACGTATATCCCCCCGACCTCGCCAGCGACCGCGAAGAAGTTCGCAGGTGACAACACGACAGGCTGTTCCATGCCTAGGATTGCCGGCGTTGCTGGAATGCCTGGTGTGAGGGTGGAGTGCGAAGCATGGATTGATCGCCGAAGCTGTTCAACGTGTTCACGCAGCACCGTATAGCGGTGAAAGTTCACCGTAGATGGAAGGTAGGCTTTCCAGTTCATATGCGCACGCGGCCCATGAAAATCATAGCTGAAGCGATTGAAATCCTAGCTAATGCCGCTCTGAAGGTCAAAGCCAGATCTCGGCTGGCCTGTAGACGGCGGACAAAAAGAGCAGTATAATCGGTAACATAGAGTGAACGAGGTCACTTCAATCTAGACGTTCTTGGAATTCACGTTAATGCAATAATTGAAGTCTAGCCGGCCTTATGCTTTTAGGGCTTGGACTTGCCCAGCAAACATTGGCTAGGGGAGGTCACCTTGGCGCATTTCAATCGAATCCGATGTGCGACGGGCCGCAGAGCCTTGGTCTTCCTCGGCATCGCCTGTCTGACCGCTTTCGCGTTTCTCACATTGTCACCTGCAACCGAGCCGCGCCTTTCACTAGCGGCTGATGAGCCCAGCCCTACTCCCACGGGCCCCCCGGTCTTGACCCCGTCAGCATCGCTGACCCCCACGCCAACGGCCACGAGACGGCCAACGAGCACCGCGACGCCCACCGTGCGCCCCACTGGGATTGATGAGGATACACAGCGCATCATCGCTGTGCTGAATAACGAGCGCACGCGTCGCGGACTTCCTGCATTGGTTGCGGATCCCAGGCTCGTCGCCGCCAGTCAGGCGCACGTGCAAGTGATGGCCGACTCCGATTGTGTCTCGCACGAGTGTCCAGGCGAGCCCAGCTACTGGCAACGGGCACAGCAAGCTGGCTATGACGGGGAAGCGCTGGCCGAGCTGATTGCGAGTGGATACGGCCATCCCGAAGATATGGCACACGCATGGTTGATTTCACCGCCCCATGCCGCAATTGCCGTTGATGCAGACTTTACGCAAGTCGGATGTGCATTTCGTATCCGTCAGGGGTCTACCTACGGAAGCTATGCTGCATGTCTCTTTGGTAAGCCACAGCCGACGCCAACGCCGACGCCCCCCATACCAACTGTGACTCGAGTTCCATCCCCCGAACCCCCAACGCAACCGGAGTGGGCGCGCCGCACGGAGGCGGAGATCAATCGTGAACGTCGCGCACACGGCAAGTCAGCGGCCATCTCCAATGGCATGCTTCAGCAAGTCGCGCAGGACTATGCCCAGTATATCGTAGATCACTCCTGCAACCCCAATCCATATTGCGCCGACTCGCCCTGGGACCGCATTCGGAGCAGTGGGTATGACGCAGAGCCATTTGGACAAGTGATTGTCCAAGACAGCAGCCCGGAGGGAGCGGTGGCCTCCCTGCTCGGCCGAGAGCCGGATCATGCGATTCTTTTGCACGACCGATCAGATTACCAGTACGAGGTCGGCTGCGGCTGGGACGCGAACTTCAGATACGCGAGCTGCGCCTTTGGCTACCGCCTACTTACCGCTCTCCTTCCGATAGCGCCAACCGCCTCGTGGACATTCATGCTCTACCTCGCCGGAGATAGCAATCTCTATGGGCAGCTCTATCCTGCTCTTCAACAGCTCGAGGGCCGCGCAGGGGTGTTACCTGGCCACGTGGTTGTGCTGTTTGATGGAGACCGGAACCGGGACTCGGTGCGTGAGGCGATTCAGGAGATTCGGACGGATCTCCTGGGTGAGGTAGACATGGGTGATACACAAACCCTGGCCAAGTTCATCACCTGGGCCCACACGCGCTACCCTGCCGAGCACTACTACCTGGCCATTGCCGATCACGGCAGGGGTACGACTGGTGTTGCGTGGGATTACACACCAAACCGTAGGACACCTACTTACTTGACGCCCGAGAAGATACGCCTGGCGTTGGATCAGGCTACAGACGGTGGACAGTGGAAGATAGATATTCTCCACTACGATACCTGCTTGATGGCGATGGTCGAGGATGCCTATCAAGTCAAGAACTATGTACACTACATGATTGCCTCGCAGAACCTGGGCTGGTCGCTTTTCGCCTACGATCGGTACGTGGCCGCGTCTGCAGACAACCCAACGCCGCTTGACCTGGCCACGCGCATCGCCAATATCTACTTCACCGATCCCGACCTGCAATACAACAAGCCCCGCACCATCTCGGTCCTGGATATCAGCCGCCTTGATCCTGTACGCGCTGCCGTCGGCCAACTGGCCGACGCCCTGCGGCAGAATGTCAGCACGGAAAAGGCGAATATCACTGCGGCGCGCGATCAGTCGCAGCCCTTTGACTCGCGCGGGTCGTACCAGATCACGCAGGATGGCGAGTACCTGGATCTGTACGACCTAGCGCTGCACTTGAAGGAAAAGATCAACGACACGAATGTGCGCGCAGCTGCCGATGGCGTCATCGCTGCAATGGATACATCCCACTTTGTGGTTGTTAACCTGCCAGAGAGCGGCCCCTGGCTCGACACTGACTCCTATTGGCGTCTGGATCATGCGCACGGGGTATCCATCTACTTCCCGCGCGATTTCAGTTCGCCCGATTACGGCCGCTATGTCACCAATCAGCTCTTCCGTTTCACCTCCGAGTCGCACTGGGGGGATTTTCTAGCCGACTACTTCGGGCGCGTGGCCCTGCCACCTGGCCCTGAGCCCGAGCCTGTCGTGCCGCAGATGTTGCAGCCCCGCTTCAGCATGTTTCTGCCTATGCTGAACTTGAACAGTAGAGGCTTCGAAGTAGGAGGGATAGACCCGTGAGAAAGCTTGGTATACGCATAGCCGCAGGCGTTGTCCTCTGCCTTGCCTGCACGCTGCAGGGTGCCCGGCCTGGTGGTCGTGCTGCCGCTGACCCCATGCCGGCGACGCTGGAGCTTCAATTGCCCTGGTCGCTCAACGACCCGGGCTGGTACTTTGCCGCCGGCCCGCATGCCACGCGCGCGGATCCGACCTGGAGCGCCGTGGACTGGGCGCCCATCAGCGGCAGCTGCCCGGCGACAGGAACGCCAGGCGGCGAGGTTCTGGCCGCGCGCGGAGGCACAATCGCGGCCATCACATGCTCTTCCGTCGAAGTAGCTCACGAGGAGGGTTGGTCCACGCGGTACACCGGGCTACCTTCCGCGACCGTGCAGGTCGGACAGACCGTCGCGCGAGGCGAGACGCTCGGCTACGTAGGCTGTGGCGAGCCAGTAGCGTGCGACGCTGTCTTCAGTGTTGAGCGGCCCCATCTCCATTTCGAGATCTTGCGGCATGGTGTTCCGCAGCCGATAGACGGCGCGATCCTCTCCGGCTGGCGCGTCAATGCGGGCAGCAGCGAGTTCGACGGCACGATGAGTCGAGGTGGGAAGACGGCGAGCCTCGGCGAGCGCATCCCGTCGGACAATTCGACGGACCCCGACGACGGGCGCGCGCTGCTGGCGAACGGATCATTGGGAGGCGTCATTGACCCGGCCGGGGATCACGATTTCTACTACTACGATGGTCAGGCGAACGAAGACATCACGATCGACATGACTCGGGGCGCCGGCGATGTTGACCCGTACCTCATACTCACGGGGCCAGACGGCGCGCACCTCCAATCGGATGATGACGGCGGCGGAGAGCAAAACGCTAGTCTCATCTACCACCTGCCAGCGACGGGGCGCTACACAATAACGGCGAAGTCGTATTCTCCCACCCAAACTGGCTCTTATACCGTGACAATGACGCCTGGAACAAGTGGCCGCGACGCTGACGATGGCAGATGGCTCACGTCTGGACAGCCGCTGGGAGGGACTATCTCGCCGGCCAACGACGAGGACGTCTATTTCTTCCAGGGGATTCAGGATCGTGCAGTAAGTATTCATCTGGACAGGTCCGGCGACACTCTCGACAGCCTGCTGGAGTTGTACGGCCCACATGGCCAGCTATTGGCCCGGAACGACGACGGCGGCGCCGACAACTTGAACGCCTGGTTGGTGAGCTACCTGCCTGCTGATGGTGTCTATCGCGTTAAGGCCCGCGCCTATGACCATGCTTCCTCAGGCCCCTATGTGCTGCAAATGCGGATCCTGAATTCCGGCGCTAACTACGCCTCCCAGCGGCCCGCCGCAGCGTCGGCGTCTGATAGCAGCGCTAACATCGCCGCCAAGGCTGTTGATCGCGAGCTAGGCACGCAATGGTCATCGGGGCTGGACGGCCTCCAATGGCTCTCGCTGGACCTGGGAGACGTTCGCACCTTCGACAACGTCATTCTGCGCTGGGGGAAGGGGTATGCGCGTCGTTACGCCATCGACGTCTGGGAGCAAGATCACTGGCGCCAGGCGTTTTGCACGACCGAGGGTCATGGCGCGCTCGAAGTGGTGCGAGTCAATGATGGGGTTAGTGGACAATATGTCAGGGTGCTAGGCTGGGAGAGCAACAGCCGGGCCGGCTACGACATCCAGGGGATTGAGATCTACCATTCGCTCCATTCGACGCTGCCCATTGTGCCGCCGGACGAGGGGGGCAAGCCGGCCGACACGGTCGTCCCGCTCACCCCTCTGGCGCCAGCGGTTGGAGAAGGGAAGGACATTCTCGCCTTGTACGAAGGCACAGGGTCGCAGGGCCAGGAAGTTGTCCCGACGCCAGGCCAAAACTCTGGCCTGGCATCGGGCTGCGACGAGCCGGACGTACCAATCCGACCGGGCCGCGAAGGGCTTCCCGTGGCCTTCATTGACGGCATCTTCCCGGCGGAGGAGCGCAGCGTCACATCAGGAGACAGCGTCCTCTTTGAGGCAAGCGCGGCAGACAATCGCGGTGGGGGAGCGGATGGAATCGCCGAGTACGAGTGGTGGTCGGATCGCCAGGGCTTCTTGAGTGACCAGCCACGCTTCAGCCGCTCTGGCGCCACCCTGGCCGGCGGCCCCCATGACATTACCTTGCGGGCGCGGAACACAGCAGGCGATTGGTCGGCGCCGGTTCACCGTCGCGTCACGGCGCAAGGCGCCCACCAACTCTACCTGCCGCTGGTAGGTCGGCAGCCATGAACTCCCGCCTAGCCTTCGCCGTCGCTCTCTGCGCAGCGCTTCTCCTGGTCGCGCTCTTCAGCCTGACCCCGGGCGTGGTCGGCGGGACAGACGCGTCCGCGCCCCAGGCCGACCCGCGCGGGCCGGCCGATGCGTCATTCTTTGATGACTTCAGCAGCTACGCGCCCGGGCAGCCTCCGGCGGGGTGGCTGCTGCGCGGATCCCCGCAGGTCGCACCAGTGATCGCCGAAGTCGGCGGCAGCGGGCCGCAATACCGCCTCCTGAGCTTTCCCGCCGTCTCCTGGCAGTATTGGGAACGCATGGCGCTTAAGGACGGCCTGCTCCTGGCTGCGCCCTACACTGTATCCGTCAAGATGAACTTCCGAACGAACATATCGGACCGCGCCGGCCTCACGATTGCCTACAACGACGCCACAGGCGACCGTCTCAACATCCATCCCAATATCTACTATCAGCACGTCGAGTTCTGGCCTACGTACACCGGCCCCATTTCCTCGAACCTACGCGTGGAGACGGCGCCGTCCATCCCCATCAGTATCGGGCGTGACTACTGGCTGCGCGTCGTGGCCGATGGCGAGGCCGGTCAGGGGCGCGTGAGGGTATACTGGTCGCCCGACAAGTTCTTCTTTCGGCCTGTGATGACCGCGACGGGCGTGGCCGACTTAACCGGCCTCGTAGGCGTCAGTACAGCCGGGCCGAATCTGCCGCACATCTTCTTCGACGACTTCTCCGCTCTGTTGGCCAATGTCGCGCGCCCGCCCGCGAGTGTGCGAGGGCGCATCGTTGACACTCACGGGAACCCGATCCCAGATGTCACTGTAGCTGACAATGCCGGCCACTCAGTTGTGACCGACGCCAACGGAAACTACGCGCTGGGCGGACTGGAACTCGGAACGTACACGTTGACACCAGCCAAGAACGGTTACGCATTCTCGCCGCGCTCGCGGACAGTCAATGTTCCCCCCGATCAGCCGGGCCAATCGTTTTCCGGTCGCGTGCTGCCAACCCCTGCGCCCACGCCAACCCCGTCGCCGACCCCGCTGCCGCCCAAACCCTGGACCTTCATGCTCTATCTGGCCGGCGACAACAATCTCAACGACGCCCTAACGGGGGCGATTGAGGGCCTCGAAGCGCTGCCACAGAACCCCAATGTGAACCTGGTCGTTCTCTTCGATGGGGATCGCGCAGGTGACTCGGTTCGCCTGCTCGTTCAACCGGGCGGGGCGTACACTAACAACCTCAACCGCTGGCGGGTGGGTGAAGTCAACATGGGGGACCCTACCACCCTCGCGGACTTTGTCAACTGGGCGCGCGCGCAGTTTCCCGCGGAGCACTACTACCTCGCCATCGCCGACCACGGTCAGGGAACCCGGGGGGTCGCGTGGGACAGCACCGACGGCAACAGTCACATCACCCCCGCCGGATTGCGCCAGGCCTTAGCCACGGTGACGCGAGATGATCAGTCAAGGATTGATGTCCTGCACTATGACACGTGCCTGATGGCGATGCTGGAAGAGGCGTCCCAGGTGGACAGCTACGCCGACTACATGATCGCGTCCGAGAATCTCGCCTGGTCCGTCTTCGCCTACAACCGATACACCCCCACGGATCCGCCAACCCGCCGCGCCGCGCCGTATGTGTATCGGGACGCGATCAGCGAGATTGGGTCGGGGACTACGCCTCGCCAGCTCGCCAAGCAGATCGCTCTGGCGTATCATCATCATCCGCTGCTGGCCGGCGAGCCGCGGACGATCTCGGTCCTGCAGTTGAGCAAGACGCGGCTGGTCGTCCGAGCGGTAGATACCCTGGCGCGCGCCTTGTTGGCCAGCCTCCCGCAACATCTGGCCGAGATCCAGGCGGCTCGCCAGGCCACGCAAGCCTTTGACTCGCAGGGGCGATTCAGGATTGACCCGAGTGATGACTACCTGGATGTGTACGACCTGGCCCTGAAACTGGCAGACAAGGTCACCGATCCTGGCGTTCATACGGCGGCGCGAGGGCTGGTTGACGCGCTGGAGAGCGAGTTCATCGTCGCCGAACACCACCAGAGCGGCGTGTGGGGGAGCGAGCAGGTTTTGTGGTCGCTCGACAACGCCCACGGCGTGTCCATCTACTTCCCAGCGCGCGGCTCCACAGCAACGGACTACGCGGCCTATCTTGGCGACAGCCTGTTCGCCTTTACCCAGGACACGGGCTGGGGCGAGTTCTTGGCCGCATATGTTGGGCTCCTCGCGTTGCCGCCGGACCCACTGCCCCATCCAGACTTGCCTCCCATGCTGACGCCGGCCTATCGCGTGTTCTTGCCGCACCTCGCCCTGAATGCAGCGGCAGGCGGCGGTGCCCAGGGAGGCCCTCGATGAAAGGGGCACCGCTGGCTTTCGCCGCGCTTGCCAGTGTCCTCCTGATGTCCGCTCTAGCGAGCGACCTGTCGGCGGCTCGTCCCAATGAGGCGATAGCCTCACCGACGGCTGGGGCGGCTGGTCGGTGGCGCCTGCTCGAGTTCGACCACGTGGGTGTGGGCGACATTAGCTTCTCGCCGACCTACAGCCTAGACCGCACGATTGTCGCCGTCACGTCCGATGGCCTCTTTCGATCGCTGGACGGGGGGGTGACCTGGGCCGCGCCGGATGTGGCGCCGTTAGCCCCGCCGGGCGCGCTGTTCTACTCTCCGGCCTACCGCGACGACCACTTGCTCTTCGCCACCACTATTGACGGTGTGCTTCGCTCAAATGACGGCGGCGCGACGTGGCGTCGCGCCGGCCTGAAGGACATTCGTACCATTGATCTGGCGATGTCCCCCGATTATGCCACCGACGGCAGCCTGTTCGTGACCGCCGAGAACGGGAGTGTCTATCGCTCGGCGGATGGCGGCGAGCACTGGGATGTCAGCAAGCCCGTTGCCACAGGCGACGACATCCGTTCGGTCGTCATTTCCCCTGAGTACCCGCGTGACCGCACCCTCTTCATCAGCACCGTGACCGGGGTCTACCGCTCGGTGGACGGCGGCAAGACCTGGGAGACAGCCAACACCGGCTTGGTCTCCGCCGACGCCAGCGACCTGAGCATCTCCCCCGACTTTGCCCGGGATCACACGCTCTTCGTCGCCATCTGGAATGAGGGTGTGTTTCGCTCGAACGACGGCGGCGCAAGCTGGCGCGCGGCAAACGAAGGTCAACTGAACCGAAGCTTGGGCTGTTTCACGCTCTCGCCAAACTACGCCAGCGACCACACCGTGTACCTGACAACGTGGGGTGGCAGCTTCGGGGGTGTGTATCGGAGCGTGGACGGCGGCGACCACTGGGATCGCTTCAGCGACGGCCTCCCCCGCCGCATCCTGGGCTGCGTGAGCATCTGGCCCACACCGGCGCAACCCACCCTCGTCGTTGGCGCCCACCGTCAAGACGAGGGTGGACTGTGGATGTACGCGCCGCCATCTGAGAACCCGTTGCCCCCCACGCCCACCCCCACCCCCTCACCGCCAAAGCCCTGGACGTTTATGTTCTATGTCGACGGCGACAACAACCTCTATAGGCCGCTGGCCCAGGCACTGCGTGAGTTGGAGGCTCTCCCAGCCAATCCGGACGCGAACGTCGTGGTGCTGTTCGATGGCGACCGACGCGACGACACCGTCCGCCTGCTCGTGCAGCCCAATGGCCTGTACACCAACGGTGTCAATCGCTGGTTGCTGGATGAGGCCGACATGGGCGACCCAACCACGCTGGCCGATTTCGTTCGCTGGAGCCGCACCGCCTACCCCGCCCAGCACTACTATCTGTCCATTGCGGATCATGGCCGTGGGACGCAGGGCGTCGCCTGGGACATGACCAGCCGGGGCGACTACCTGACACCGCACGAAGTGGCCGCCGCGCTTGCCAGCACCACGGAGGGTGGACGAACAAAGCTGGATATCGTACACTATGATACCTGCCTGATGGCGATGGTCGAGGACGCGTATGACATCGCTCCGTACGCCGACTATCTGATCGCCATGCAGAACCTCGGGTGGTCGGCCTTTGGGTTCGATCGCTATGTGAGCGCTGCCGGGCCGCCTGGCGCTGATGTCGGCCCGCGAGAGCTTGCGAGGCGAATAGCGGGCGCGTACTTTCGGCGTCCTGAGCTTCTTGGCCAGCCGCGCGCTATCTCAGTCCTCGACATGGCAAAGATCGACTCGCTGCGGCAGGCGCTCGATCGCCTGTCGCAAGCGTTGCGCGCGTCTATGCCAGCGGCAGGCCCCACCATTCGTGCCGCGCGTAACCGTGCGCAGACCTTTGACTCGCGCGGGGCGTACCGCCTGCGGCCAGACGACGAGTACGTTGATGTCTACGACCTCGCCGTGGTCCTCAGCGCCGGTCTTACCGATTCGGAGCTGCAAGCCGCCGTCCAAGCGGTCATCGAAGCCGTGAACACGGTCGTCGTGCTTGAGCGCCACGAGAGTGGGGTGTTTGGCGAGGAGGACAACTACTGGAACCTGGATGACGCGCACGGGGTGTCCATCTACTTTCCGTTGTCGCAAGCCTCCGTGTACTACTCCCCCTACGTGATGGGGCGTCTCTTCCAGTTTACGACAGACAGCCAGTGGGATGAGTTTCTGACGCTTTTTCTCGGCCCGCCATCGGGTACGCCGATTCCCCTAGCTCCCTCCGATGTCCCGCCAATGCCCACGCCCCCAGCCAGGCTCTACCTACCCTGGATTCAGGTGGCCGGCTGAGGCGCCGCACGATCGAGCGCCTATCACGTTCGGAGATGGAGAACGGTTCGCGACAACGGATTTTGTGTTTGGGCTGGAATTCGCGCCCGAAATGGAAACTTTCGGTGAGCGCGGGGCCTGTACTGAGTGGAACTCGATTAGTCGTCCATCCGTGTACCCCAAGAGGGGAAGCCATGGAGAGCAAAGAACTAGACTGGGCGCAAATCAATGACCTCTTACGTGAACTGCAAGATGAGATCGAGTGGGTGCGCGAGAGGGACGAACCCCCATGGCGCTCGCCGAGTATCGAGCTACGGGCCAATACCCTGTTTCGCGCTCTCAACTATCGCGTCGGAAAGATAGCCCGGCAAGTCGTTCTGGGCTTCGACTGGGTCGGCGAGAGCGGATACGCTACACCTGAAGAGAAAGAAGCAATCCTGATTCCCGAGTGCACCGCGTATTGCCTCGAAGTCGTCGAGCGCCGAATGCGCGAAGGGCCTCGCCTCGAAGGCCTCTGGCCGAAATTTATCGGTACCATGCTGAACCGATATCGTATCAAGCGCAACCAGCGAGCCCGCGTAGCGCAGTGGCGGACAAGCTCCATAGCGACAATGTGGGAAACGGACGAGGGGGAGATCGAGCGGGAGATAGCCTCTGACGAGCCGACGCCGGAACAGCTCGCCGAAAGCGGAGACTACCATTCCGTCTCAGACGATGTGCTGGCCGCGTTGGGCAAGGTCTTTGTCGCCGATTCGCGCGGCGAGCGCAATCAGCGCGTCCACCGGCGCCGCTTGATGATTCTACTGCACTGTCCGTTCCTGGGTCATAGCCAGCGTTATGCGCAAGAGCTGTTCCTGACCTTGACCGACCTGGCCAGGCTCCTGGATGAGCAGGTTCCCACGGTGACGAAGGATCGGCAAACGCTGGCCGACTGGTTCCACGTGAATCCCGTGGACAATCCACGGGAGTGGGCTGAAGTGACGGCGATTCGGGTCCGCATTGAGTTCCTCGCGCCGGCCGTGACGGCCCTCCTCGGCACGCCGAGCCTCTTCCCCGACTACCAAAGCCCTCTCGAACTGCTGTGGCACCTGCTGCGGCTCGCCCAGCCAGACGGCCGGGAGCAGCGCCAGAAGATTTGGGAAGCCCAGGGCGACGACCCGTTCGTTCCCTCCCGCATAGGTGATTACACTGTCAGTATATCCGTTCATCCCATGGATGGCTTCGACGGCATGGATTGGATCGGCGGCCGTGTCGTCGTACACAACATCCATGTCACATCGCCTCAGGTTGCGCAGTCTGAGGAGGAGAACCGGCCATGAAGAAGTCGCAGCGAGCAAGCTCTGACGCGGACAACATTCGATATGGACAGCGACGTGACACCAATACGACGCAAGCCTCGCCGCCCAATCGCTTGCAGGCGACCCTGGATCAGGCGCACTTGGCGGACTTACGTGACGACGCCCAGCGTACGCGTGATCCGCTCCGCCGAAGTAAAGTATTGGAGAAGCTCGTGGCGCGCGACGGATTGGTCTTAGCGCTCATGGAAACTGACGAAGATCAGAACCTGGATATTGACATTAGCAAAGGTTTCGCCGCCGAGGAATGGCGCCGCGAGACCTTGGGTATCCAGGATATCTGGGTGAACGGGTATCTCATCGGCTTGTCGCTCGTCAGTCGAGATGCCTCAACCATTTCCTTATCGCGCGCACAGGTTGAGGCCCAGTCCGCGCCCGATGTCTGGGCCTTTGTCACCTTCGATCAAAAGGGTTCGCGAATTCAGGTCGAGGTCGTGGGGTGGGTTAAGACGGCTGATGCAGCAAAGCTTCCAATGGACAGGCATGGCAAGCGACAGTTGCCCCTGGCACAGTGTTCGGCGCCGGAGGAGTTGCTCGCGTTCGTCATGGAACCGCTTGATTCGCCGCGCGTCGCCCAGGTCCAGCCCGGCCTGCTGCTCTTGTCGGAGCTGCGAGCCGGCCTGCAGCGCCTGGAAACGCTGGATACGACCACACTCGAACTCATGCAGAGCACCCTCGGGCTTCCGCTCACGCCCCTGTCCAGCATCAATCCCCCTCTTTTCGACTGTCTTGTCGCGGATCGCACTGCTGCAGAGGCGTATGTGGAAGCGGTCACCCGGGCCGTCGGATTCGCGCCTACACTGTTCGCCCCGCGACATCTTGCGGAGGAGGCGCGAGCCATTGCCCAGGGTAAAGTCCTCCCGCAGCCTTCGGCACCGCTGGTCGAGACGCTCCTTGGATACCTCGCCCGCAACGAGCTGACCGCGGCTTTAGACCTGTTGAGCGGCACGACCGAGCCGCAGCTCCTCTGCTGGCGCGCGGCTATCCTGAGCCTGCGAGGCAACCTGATTCCGGCGTTCGCCGCCGCGCGCGAGGCGTTTCGCCAGGCCCCCCTGAGCCTCTTCGGCCCGGTGCCGGCGCCTCACTTTGCCTTCGCCTGGCAGTATGTACCGGAGGCCGGCATGGCCGTGGCGGGGCAGGTCGAGGTGATTGATGTCGCCCGGCCCGACAATGACCCGACGCTAGAAAAGGGGGAAGCCGAGTTGCGTGCCGACAACGGTGACACAGTCTTTTCACTGGGTCTTCGTCTGCCGACGGACTACGCCGGCTTTCGCTTTCGCTGTCTCGTGATTGATCAGCGGGTGAGGAATCTACTGGGCCTGACAGATCAGCGCGACTTTCGCCGAGCGTTCAGCCGGGCGCCCACCGAGCCGCCGACGGAGCAGGAACACATTCTCGTAGTTGAAGGCATGATTCTCACAACTAAGGGCGGTGTATTAGAAGGCACTGTCAGTCACGACGGCATCATAGATATCTGGGAGCCCGTGCAAATGGTGACGACGCGCACCGAAAACTCACTGAACCACAAAACAGTCGCCGTAGTCGTCTATTCGCCCGAGGTGTATCGTGGAGCCAGGTGATTTCATCCAGGCGGTTCGCCGCATTGCCCGAGATATCATCAGTCGCGCTCGGCTGCTCAAGTTCAATCCCGAGTGGGAGATCATACAAGCGGTCGTGGGCGATAACGTGATCCAGGCAACCGACTGGCTCTTCGACATGCTTGACGGGGACGAGGACATTCGGCTATTGGCGAGATTCCTGCGCGCCTGTAGGGTTGGGCAGGATAGTGGCCCGCCTATGCCCACGGCAGAGCAGGTGGCGGACCTGTGGGAGGACTGTCTAGCCGTCGCCTATCATCTCCTGGTCGGCGAGCTTCGTAACGTGCCAATGACCGAAGAGCTACTGACACGCCCGTTGGACGTACTGGGCCAGGTACGAACGTCGCAGCTGGTCGCGCGATTGCGCCTGGTGGCGGCGCTGGAAGATCCGGGGGAAAGCGGCGACATGCTGGCGCCCACCTCGCTCGCCTTTCCTGGACGGTCAGCGGTTTGGCAGCGTTATCTCGATCACCCGGAGCATGAGCGTCTTCGGAGTCTCATCGCAGCGGGGATGGAACACAGGGACGATAGCTCTCCCCTTCGCCAGCTCTCGACTCTACTCGCTGTGGCGTGGCAGATGCTTGCCGACGAGGTCGGGCCAGGCATGGAACCGGTGTGGGTCCTTGCCGCCGGGGACAAAGGCGGCGTGGGCCAGCTCAGCGTGTTCCCACTGCGTGGCCCGAGTCCAAGGGTCGAGCTCGCCCTCTGGTCGAGGTACAGATTGGACAGCGAGGCCCTGGCTTCACTTGTCAACCGCCTCGGCCCGCTCTTGCCAAGAGGGCAGGTACGCGCCTGGCGCGTCGTCTTCAACCCGCCCAACGTCTGGCCGGCGGCACCGGTGTGTATTCGAACAACGGTCCCCCAGGGAGCGTCCATCGAGTTCGCCTTCGCCCTCGCTGCCTATGCCGCGAGCGAGCGCATACCGCTGGGACGCTACGCTGTGACAGGCAGCATCGGACCGCAAGGCGAGATTGAGCCCGTCTCCGAAATTGCAGAGAAACTCCGGCATCTCGCCGCTCACAACGCCAGCACCGTTGTGCATGTAACGGACGTCCTCCTCCCGCAAGCTAACATGACCCAGACTAGCCGGCGTCTCGCCCGCGAGCTGGGCCTGACCCTCAACCACACGTTGCAGGGGCCAATCACCATCACACAGTTGAAGGATGTCCTGCAACCAGGCGTTCTGTACGACCAGTTGCTCAACTATGTCGAACACGCGGTTCAATTGTATGCCGACCAGGTAGCTGCTGCGAGCGCATCTGAACGGGTGGATCCCCAGGATTGGGCGCTCGCGCAGGTCATGGCTGATAGGGTGCTGGACGAGTTTGTGTTCTCGGCCATCCACCGTTCGCTAGAGCTGTCCGGCGACCGTGGCGTTCTCTGGCCTGTTCCCCACGGTTTGGAGCCGCGCTACGCAGTCGCCTATGTCGCCGCGTCTCTGGCGCGGCGGCGACTCGCCTGGGCGACGCAGCTCGCCACGACCACCACCCATGATGCGCGCGCCTCTCGCCCACCGACGCCTGTGGTCTTGTCGGACGAGGCGACGGGACACGTCGAAGAGGCTGCGCTGGCCCAGGTGCGCCGCGTAAGCCAGCAATTGGAATCTGATACGTTCCTCCAGGCCGCCTGGCGGTCCCTTCCCCGCGAGTTCGCTCTGATCCTGACCGGAACCGACGACCTCGTCGCACGGCTATTTGCGAGCACGGGGGGCCTGGCGTCGCAACGCGGCGGCAACAGGGCGCACATGGCGCCTCAGCTCATCATGCTGATCGCCGACAGCTTCGAGCAAATGCGCCATTGGGGGCGCGAGCTCGAAGCCATCGGAGAAACTCTTCAACGCCCTCTGGACACGTGGTATTCGGAGAACAACCGCTAATCGCGGCGGCCGTCTCTTCCGTCGCCCTCAGACCCACGCGCTGTCCACGACCCTCACCCGCGCATCGCGCGATCCGCGAGCCAGCCGCCGGGCGCGCACCAGCGCTCGCGTCAATCGCTTCCCCCCGTACCCAAACTGCAAGACTCACTGCGCACGCTGCCCTTATCTAAGTGTGGTTAACAGAACACCGTGGGCCGTCACCCGAGCCGAAGGCGAAGGGTCTCGACGAGCCTCGCCGGCGTCCTTCGCTTCGCTCAGCACGATCGTTCTGTTAGGCACACAGGGTGTGAGGCGCTCAACCGACGTTTGTGGGACAGGAGGCACTATGTTGCGGCCGCTTGCCTACGTGTTTGTGATGATCTTGGTTGGTGGCGTGGCGTTGGGTTTCAGCCTGGCCAAGTCCGACCTCTTGAACCCGAATACCAGCGCCGCCGAGACACGCCGCATGGACGCGCTGACAGATGCTTACAAAGACGACCACGCGTTCGAAGCGCAGCGCCGACAGGTTGAACTGAATCAAGAGCAGCAGGAATTCGCGCTCAAGCTGCAGCACGAACGGGATCGCCAGGCCCTCGATCTTCAGCTCACAGCGGATGCAGCGCGGCAACGCGCCGACGTCCTGAGCGTGGCCTTTTTCGTTCTCGTGCTCGCCGCCGCGCTGGGTATCGTGGCCGTGTGTGCGGGTCTGGGCTATTACCTGGTCTGCCGCGGGCGCGCGTATACACTGGCCCGGCTCAACGGCCAGGGAGCGCCGAGTCAGATCGTGGCCCCGCCGAGTCGGCCCAGCCTTGTCTCCCCGCCCGGCCAGGTCGGGTCGCGCTCGAAAATCAGATGAGATTCGGCGCAGATTGACCCTGAAGAACTGCAAGAACTGCGCAGATTCACCCCTTTACTTGGTAGGCGCGGTTGCGCCGTGGCTCGAACGCTGGACCCGCGGCTGATAGTGAACGAGGCGTCAGCCAGGCAATCGGATTCCACGAATTGGCCAACAACCAGGAGAGAGTCACCATGGCTAATCGGTTCCTCATCGTTTGCGGAGGCTCTGGGACCAAGCTATTGGGCCAGCGGAGGATACTCGGCGTCGACGCCGAGCTGCACATTGATGTCAGCAGCGAGATCAAGGAGCGCACCGAAGACCCGCGGTCGCTGGTGCTACAGGTGGACACGGCATTCGGGAACGTTCTGCGCCTCCTGGATGACGTGGAGCAGCGCGTCGGAGCGGGCAGGCAGGCAGGTCACTCGGACTACGTCCAGACAGCCATCACCGACCCGGCCGATGTTCGGCACGCCCGGTGCCTGATTGACCGCTGGCCGAGCGGCGCCTCTATCCGCGATGGGCTGGCCCAGGCGCCGGCGATCGGGGGCGCGGCCATTCGCCACGCCGACAACGTGCGGCTGCTGCGTGCGAAGCTGTCCCAGATGATCAACCAGTTCGCGCAGAACGTCGGGCCGCAGAACCCCATTGACGCCTGGATCATCTCCTCCACAGCCGGCGGCACGGGCGAAGGGCTGCACCGTTTCGTGGCGGCGACCCTGGCGGATCTCGTGGACACCAACTACCGCACGGACTTGAAGATCAACTTCATCCGAGTGGGCGCGCTGACGTACAAGAGCGTCGGCCCGCGTCGGACAGCGTGCAACACGTTCTTCGGCGTGGCGGCGGACACAGCGTTGGAAATGAAGTTCGGGCAGGACTTCCGGGGCGTCGCCGTTAGCTGGTATTATGTAGATCTGCCCGATGTAGGTTCGCAGAATCACGCAAAGCAGGTTCGCGGCAACATCATCGAGATGGCTGTCAAGGCCATCATGCTCCCCGAGCTGTCCCAGGACCTCGACCGGCTGTTGATCAACAACCAGGGTCTGCGCCAGGTGATCGTGCGCACCGGCTATTGGGGGCACGACTTCGACGACCAGGTCAAGTACTACGAAGTCCTCACCGAGATTGGCAAGAAACTCCGCACGCTGACCGAGCCTGATCCGGTGCGTTTCCTGGAGAATCGCAGCGCGCCCGAGTACGACGAGAGCCTGGAGTTGCAGCGTGTTCTCCAAAACCTGGGTGACCAGAAGTACGTGCTGGACCGCGTGCGCAGCAAAGGCTGGGACTTCCCCAGGTACGCCGAGCGAGGGCGTCCCGACGACCCCAAGCTCCGCGAGCTCGTCGCCGACTGGGAGAAGGCGATTGATGCCTTGATTGAGCCAGGGACGCTCGATGCGCTGGACATCGGCTACACAACTGTCGAGCCGGTGATGCCGGATAGCCAGGCGTCGCCTGAAGTGCCGCTGAGGGCGCCCGCCGTGCGCGCCGAGAACAGGTATGACAAGACCTGGGCCGATGCTGTCATCGCCGGACACCGCACCCGCGCCTGGATCGCGAAGCTCCTGGACGGGCCGGATGGGCTGAAGGAGGCCCTCATCTCCAAGGCCCAGGAGTGCTCCAGGGCCTGGCACGCCATTAACCCCTTTGCCTCCAAGGCTCAGAAAGTGACCGCGTTGTGCGCCCATTTGCCCAAGTTCGCCTCGCTGCTCAAGCGCGTGAGTTACTTGCTGGAGCTGGACGACGCGACCCTACGCTTCCTGGATCGGGAGCTGGCCGGGCCGAGGGACCTGGAGAAGTTCGTCGCGCAGCAGCGTGAGTACGCCAAGTCCAGGCTGTCGGGCAGCGTCGCCTCCTCTCCAGTCGCTGCCGCGGAGTTGTGGCAAAGCCTGGATCGGTTGACGAATGAGCCGTGGCTGGCAGCCCTGGACCGCGCAGCGCAGCAGCGGGACACGCGTGTGTTCAAGCAGGAGGTGCTGCGGGGCGCGACCGGACTGACCGAGGCGGGCCTGCGGGCTGTGCTGCAGGTGAGCGAGACGGCCGACATCACGACCATCCGTAAGGCGTTGCGCGAGCGGATGGGGCGCATGTACAGCGCGGACAAATCGGAGTTCGAAGCGCAGTGGTGGCAGGCGAGTGAGCCGCCGGGCGTTACGATGGAGTTTCGCTATCGCATTCTGCCGCACCTCGACGGCAGTCTGATGGAGCAGCTGCAAGGCGGCATGGATGGCGACACGAGTCTGTCGTACATCGCCACCGGCCTCGGCGTAATTGGCCTGTACGTGCTGGCTTTCCATGGCGTCTCGCTGAATAGCTTGCCTGCGCCGGACACGATCACCAGCCCGGTTTACCTGCTGCGGCCGCTCGTGCCGATTGTCCGCGACACGCTCGAGGCGTGGACGCCGTCTGGCGCGGACGCCACCAACGACGGGCGCTTTGATATTGCCTGCGCTGGGGTGATCGGCGAACCGCTCTACGTGGACGCGCTGCGGAAGGCCGGTCTCCGCGAGACCGAGATTCAGCAGATCGGAGAGTTCTACACATTCTACAGCGGGCGGCCGGCGGGGACGGGTGGACCGGAGCGCAGCGTGGCGAGCGTGCGGGACGGCAGCAGCAACGGCGTCCCGCCCTTCTCCCCAGAGGGGACGCCCGATCGAGAGTCCCTGGAGAATCTGGAGCGGTAATCTATGAAATCGGACGTGGACCTTCGCGAACGCTTGGTATCGCTTGCGGTGCTCTTGCTCGCCGGCCTCGTGACTCTTGTCGTGGGCTGGAGGTGGCTGTTCGCGGACGCCCCGTGTCAGCGTCTGGAGGTTACGCTGATGGCGGTGGCGGTCGGGCTGGTCGAACTCGTCCTCATCGCCGCGGTCATCATCATCCCGCCGGCCGATGTCAGCGGGGGGCATCGCGGCCTGATGATGGGGAGCATTCTGCTTGTTGGGTTGGGCGGCCCGCTTGCCCTGCAGCCACTTGTCTCGCGCTTCCCAGCGCTGACGGACGCCATCTGTCCGCGGTGTGAGCTTCTCCCCGTCGCCCGGAACCTGGTGGAGCACGGCGACTTGGCGGGTGCGGAGATCCTATTGAAGCAGTGCGTGGCCCCCAGTGTGGATGCGGGCTGTCGCCGCGAGTGCGGTGTCGAGCTCGTGAGTGTCTATCTGCAGCAGGCGCGGGAGGCGGCGGGCGCCGGTCAGTGTGAGGCAAGCAAGCGAGCGCTAGAACTGGCCCAGGAGGCGTCGCAGACGTACCCGGCGCCAGACCATCTGGCCCAGTTCCTTCAAACGACGGACGCCCTCTACCGATTGTCATGCGAGCCGACGTTGACGCTGTCGCCGTCGCCGTCCGTCACACCGACGCCCACGGCCACGGCGACGCCCACGGCGACCGCGACGCCGCAGCCCACGCCAACTACCACGCCCACCCCGGCGCCGACGTTGACGCCGACGCCGAACGTGGCGGTCGTCATCCTGGGCAAGCAACGCCACGGCGCCCAGGGCCAGGTTGACCTGCGCGTGACGCAGAATGGAACGGCTTTGAACAGCCTCCAGGCGGCCGACTTCGCCCTTAGCTCGTCCCTGGGGCCACTCTCGGTCGAGCGCCTTGACTCGCCGGGGTCCAGCATCCCGGTGTGCGTGGTGGAAGTAGTCGACGTTTCTACGTCGGTTGGGGATGGGTTGGCCCAGGAGAGGAAGGCTGTCGAAGCGATCAACGCCGCGCGCAAGCCGGCGGATGAGATGGGCCTCGTGCTGTTTGCGGCCGGGGACCGGATCAGCGTTCAGCGCTCGCCGCAAGGCGCGCCGCTGGAGAGCTCCGTCCTGTCGAGAACATACGCCGGCACTGCCCTGTGGGGGGCGATGTGGGTGGGGCTGGACGAGACCCGCAAATGTACCAGTGATCTTCGCTATCTGATCGTCCTGACGGACGGGAGCGACAATTGGGGGCGATACACGAAGGAGCAAGTCATCCGACGGGCGCGCGACGAGAATGTGGCGATTTGCACCGTGGGTGTTCAGTCGAACGAGCTGCAACCCGACGTGCTGCAGGATGTGGCGCGGGAGACAAACTGTCGCTACGCGCACGCCGACAACTTTGGCGACGTAGCTGCCCAGTTCGAGGCCGTTTTCAAGCACGTCCGGGAATTCTACCGGCTTCAGTTCGTCCTCCCAGTCGGGCAGCGCGCGGTTGCCTTGAAGGTCAAGAACAGCGTGGAGGTGTCACTTGATTTCGGCGAGTAACGGGGTGGCCGGCTGGAAGCCGAGCGCGACGGTCTACAGGACATTGACTCTCGGGATCTTGTGCGGCAGCGGCTCTCGATCGGAACTGCAGGCCATACGGGACGGTATTGGCGAGCGGCTCGGCGGCGACTTTCCGCCTGACGTTGTGCGCTGGGAGCTGCTCGACGGCCCAGCGGGCGGTGGGGACTCGCCGGACGAGCTGCGCGCCCTGGTGGACGATTTTGCGGCGCCGTTCCTCGATCTGGCGACATGGGAGCAACTGGTGGCCGAGCGAATCGTCGCGGGACTGGACGACGGCCACCTCATCCCCCTGCAGGTTCTCGTTGTGTGCCGGCTGTTCGACTCGAGCGAGGCGGCGGTATGGGCCGCGTTCCTGGACACCCTCGCGGCGTCACTCGACGACATCTTTGGTGGGCGAACGCGGTATAGCAAGGCGCTGATAGTGATGGGCGACGGTGGGCTGGCGATGGACGCGGCCATCACCTCGAAGTACTGGCCGCGGTTCCGTCTCGACACGCGCGCCTCCGTGGGTGCGATTGCGTCTTCGAAGCGGCTGATCGAGGCGGTGCAGACACTGCTCATTGCGCTCATCACGTCTGAGTTCCAGCGCGCGCTCGAGGCCGCCGTCGAGCGCGACCGCGACCGCGTCGGCTGGATGACCGTCGGCGCTTCGGCGCTGGCGGTGGACATTCACCGCATGGAGCGCTACCTGTGGTACCTGATCTTCCGAGCAGTGATGCAGCCACTGGTGCAAAGCGAGCTGTCCTCGGACGATGAGCGCTTCCTTCAGCAAGTGATCGAAAGCCATACCGATGGTTTCGAGGAAGCGATGCTGGAGCAGGCGCTCGCCGGCGCGCTCGCGCTGGGGTGGCGCGCCAAACGGGAGGGCACGGAGCTTCGGATGTTCGATCTTGATCCAATGGCAGAGCTATGGCGTCAGATGACATCGCCGACCGAGGAGGCGCCGGCGGTTTTCACGCGGCATCTTGTGCGGCTCCGCGAGGCGTTGGCGCACAGTCTCCCCCCGGTCGCCGATGCCCAGTACGCGCGGCTTGTCGAGCTGTTCGAAGCGCTGCTCGATCCGAGGCGACCATACGGCGGCTTCTCGTTGTCCCTGCCGGAGCCGCGACCGTCGGGCCTGGCGGCGACGGTGAGGGCAGTCAGGTTGACGGCCGATCGGCTGCAGGGAGCGGCCGATATCCGGGGCGTCGGCTCCGAGGGGCCGTCCCTGGCTCTCACCAGCGACAGCTTTCTCGCGGTGACCGCCGCCGCGACCTCCGATCTCGCCGTCGCCAATGCGCTTCGCTACCGGCGGCTGCGGCGCAGCATTGCGTCGCCGCAAGACGTTGCTCTCAAGCTAGCGCCGGCCTGGCTGCTGCTGTCTGACGCCCTATCCCTGGCTGGTGGGCCGAGTGGGACATCGGCGGCGGTGTCTGGGATCGCGCTCGGTCTGGTGGGTATGGTAGAGTACGCAGCCTGGCGGCGGCGTGCGGCGAGTCTGCAGGCCATGCTACGGGAGGAGGCGCACCGACGCCTGAGGACATCCAGCCTGACTTTGATGAAACGAGTCATGGCCGACCAGCGCCAATTGGCAATTGGCCGCCTGAGCGAGGTCTTCTTTGGACTAGAGCGCCTGCACTCGCTGCTGTTGAGCGCCAGGAAGACCGCAGACGAGGAGGAGCACGAGATTCGACGCGAGGTGCTGGACGCCGAGCGCGGCTCCGTCTACTGGCTGGTGGACGTTCAACAATGTGAGGAATGGGCCGCGCGCGCGATTGAGGAGGCCAAGGAGAAGAAGGTGCTCCCGACGCTCATCGCGGACAACGTTTTCCCGCTCCTGCGGGCGCCCACCACGTATCGCGTGGCCGCCAACGCGATCAATGAGCGCATCAGTCAGCTCGCCGCGGACCAATTCATCAGCGCGCACTTCGAGCCATACATCCTGGCGGACCGGGAACGGCTGCTGAAGGACGGCCGCCGCTGGAGCTGGCTGTACGAGCGAGCCGTGCCGCTGGGGAAGCGGCGCGAGAGTGACGTGCGCGAGCTAACTGTGATCACCCTCGCCGGCAACGCGGGCCTGAAGGGCGCAGGGGGCGAGACGAGCGAATACTGGCGTAGGGGCTGGCTCGTGGCCCGGTCGTCTCAACTCAATGAGATCGCCTGCTTACGCTGCGTCATCGAGCTGCACACTGCCGCGACGCCAGAGGCGATGCGGCTGGCATTATAGGAGGACATTACATGGCCTGGCTCAGCTTTGTCATCGTCGCGCTTCTTCTCTACAACCCGCTGTTCAGTGTCAACGCGCTCTTGCCCGGCGTCGCTACGCCTCCGCTTGGCTACGGTATCCTCGGGCTATATGGCCTGGCGGGCTGGGTATTGCTCTGGCTCGGCCTCCTCGGCATTGACGCGCTTCTGCGCGGCAACCTGTTGGGGATGCTCCGCCTGAACAACGGCTATCTCTTCGTCGAGTATCCAGAGATAAGCAGCCATCTCGCGTTCGCGCTGGCCGTGGTCATACCGATTGCGGGTGTGGTCGCGTCCATCGGGTTGCAGCTCTTCCATTCCTTCCCGCAGTCCGACCTCGCGATGAAGGCGGTGGCGCTCAGCGTCCTCACCCTCGCGGCGTTCCTGGGCTTCCGTTTGGAGCAACGCCTTCGCTACTCCGACAACCTACGCCGCCAGAGAGCGATGCGGAAGAAGCAGCAGAAGGCTATTGTCATCCCGCCGATGCCTGAGTGACAGGAGGACATGGAGCATGGAAGCGGAGAGCCTATCCACAGCCCTGATTGGCGCGCGGTCACACCTAGACGTTGCATCTGAGCTTGACGTGATTCTCCGGATGTACGAGTTGGGCGCGCGAGGGAATCCGCCCAGTGTGAGTATCCCCATCGGCCGCCTGGCGTTGGTCGCGTATGATTCGGATGTATATGACTATGAGGGGCAGCCGGAAGTGTACCGGGCTGGTGAGACGGTCAGCAAGACTCGCTGGCGCAAGGGCTGCGCGATCGTGATAGAAATGCGTGAGTTCCCGGGCGCCATCTCGCTGACGGCCAGCCAGTCCTTCATTGGCATTTCCTTGACAAGCTCAGATACCGCGACTGTTCGTCTGCAGTGCGACGTGCGGGTGGAGGATCCGATCCGCTTACTGGCGCACGAGCCGAACTGGCAGACGGACGAGGGCCGGGAGCGTCTCAAACGCGAGCTGAACGAGGCTGTCCGTTTCGCGCTCGAGAGTGCAGCGGGTGAGGACATTCGGCTGTGGTCTGATCCGAACATTCGGGGGGTGGCGGAGCGCATCTTCGAGCCGCTGGAGGCCCAGCTCGTGGAGTGGGGGCTGCGCCTACGTACCGAAGGCGCGGTTGCCGAGCGGCATTTCCCCCGTCAACTGACGGAAGCCATCCTTGAGCTTAGGGGCGCGGAACAGCATCTCCGAACCGATCGCCGGCTGCTGCTGACGCGGCTGGGGCTGCGTGGCGCAGACCTGGCCGAGATCGAGTATGGCTCCTATGAGAAGGGGGAAGGCGCCGGCCTGTTCCTATGGATTGGACAGCGATACAAGCGCCGGGCGGAGATTGACCTCATCCTCGAGTGGCTGCTATCCACCGACCAATCGGCCCTCGGTGCCGCCCAGCTATTGAAAGAGCTGTACTGCGTCCCGCATTCGCCGCGCGAGCGGGCGCTGGCCGAGCGAGTCGTGATCGCCGGGTTCAGGCGGCACGATCTCGGGCTTGGGGAGTGGGGTGATATCGAGGCCGTCGCGAAGGAGCCAGCCCTCGGGCGAACATGAGGCATCTTCATGGGGTACGGCGAGACGTCAGGCGCAAGGACGCAGGCCACGGTCACGACAGACGCCACCTCCGCAAGGTGACGAGCAAGGAGCTGTAGGAATGATGGATGTGATATCCCCAAACGACCCGTCTGCTCGGTATGTGATCCGGAGCGAGACGAACCAGCGCGAGAACAACGAGGATAGTTTCCTTGCGCCGCTGATCATAGCGAGCCATCCCCCTGTCGAGGTCATGGCCCTCGCCGACGGCATGGGGGGCCACGCGTACGGCGAGCACGTGAGCCGGGAGACCCTGCACAAGGTAAGCCTTGCGCTCTTCGACGAGCTTGTCGCCGAACCATCGGTCAATGGACGGGGTGAAGCGCGCCTGATGGATGCCGAGATGTTAGGCAGGGCCATCATGAACGCCCTCGAACAGGTCAACGACTACGTCATTCGGATGGTCGAGACGAACAAGTGGGGCAAGGCCGGCTCGACCATTGTGATTGTTGGTATCCTCGACGACACGGCGGTCGCCGCGAACCTGGGCGATAGTCCGCTCTTCCATTATCGGCGGAAAGACGGCGTGCTCGTCAAGGTCACCGAAGACCATACGGTCGCCGGTGTACTGCTGCGCGCGGGCCTGATCTCGCCCGAAATGGCTCGCTTCCACGAGGGGCGCAGCCGCCTTGAGTTCTATGTTGGGGCGCCCAAGCTGCCAAAGGAGGCGCCGCTCCACACGCTCCGCCTGGAACCCGGCGACTTGCTCTTGCTGTGCAGCGATGGCATCAGCGGGGCCGTGCCCGAAGCGACGATTGAGGCGGTCATCGGCGACCGGCAGCGCGATCTGGAGAAGATGGCCGACGGGCTGATCGAAGCATCGCTCGCGGCAGGTGAAACCGACAACCAAACCCTCATCCTCCGGCAGTATGGGGGCGAGGCACCATTCGACACAGCCCGATCTGAGGTCACCCCTTCGACCGTACCCTCGCACCACGCGGGGGCTGGAGATGCTGACCTATGACGTCGCCACGGATCCTGCCCATCATGGAGGGCGGCCATATCCCCCTCGCCATCGGCTCTGTCGCTAAGGTCGAGCTTGTCGAATTGCTGGGCATGGGTGGCTTTGGCAGCGCCTGGCGGGTGGTTGACTGCGCGTCCGGTACCCCTTATGTCCTGAAGATCATTCAACTCAAGACGACCGACGGAACGACGGTGGACCGCGTCCGGGTGGAGGCCGGCGTCCGCCTCCGGTCCGATCATGTCGTGCCGGCCTGCGGGTTCGACGAGTGGGATCCACACACGTTCCTGATCTTGTTCGAGTACGTCCCTGGCCTGTCGCTGGACAAGCGCATTGACGCCGGCGATCTATCGCCGGAGGCGAAGCGCGAGATTTTCAGGCAGATTCTGCTCGGCGTTGCCGATGTCCACGCGGCTGGCATGGTTCACCGCGACTTGAAACCGGACAATGTCCTGGTGGGCGATGACGGGCGGGTCAGGCTCATTGACTTCGGCATCTCGAAGTTCGCCGGCAGTGACCTGACGCGGACCGGGGATATCCTGGGGACGTTTCCGTACATGGCGCCAGAGCTGATCATGATCGGCGCAAAGGTGGCTGATGCGCGGAGTGATATCTATTCACTCGGCCATATTCTCTACGAACTCGCCATGGGGCAACACTTCTGGAAGCGACGGGGCTGGTCGGAGCTGGCCGACTTCGTTCCCTATCTGGTTGCGTCCCCGCCGCCGGTCGAAGGGATTGATCTGAGCGATTTCCATTGCGACTTTTTCCGGAATGCCGACCGCGTTCTCAGCCGCATGGTCAAGATTGATCCCTCAGAGCGCTACTCGTCCGTGTCCGAGGTGCTCGGCGATCTCTTCCCTGAAGGCGCTGTGGCAAGTGGAACGAGGGCAGGGAGCGCGTCCTCGCCCCCTGCAGGGGAGGCAGGTCGTATGTCTGCGGCGACGGGAGGCGAGCTCGCACACCACGGTAGCGCCGATGTAGACCTCAGGCTGTTGGACAATGTCTACGAGCTTGGCGGTCGGGGAAATCGCCGACAGGCCAGCGTGCCCCTGGGACGGGTCGCGGTCGTCGCCCGGAAGGACGTCGCCGAGCATCCGACTCTTTTCGGCGTCTATCTCGCCGGTGAGACTGTGTCCGTGGATTGGTGGCGCCGGGGCGCGCAGTGCAGCGTGATCGAAGTCTCCGAATACCCCGGCCCGTTCCAAATCACCACGCTACAGCCGCTGATATTTCTCTCGTCCTCCGAGCGCGACGCCGCCAGCCTGACGGTGCGTGGCAGTCTGCGGCTGAGCGATCCGATCAAGCTCTTAGCGCGGGAAGCGGCCTGGGACACCGACGCGGGCCGCGAGCGCCTCACGGCAGCGGTCAGGACGGCGTTCGACGACAGACTCCTGGCCCGGCTGCGTTCGGATCTCAGCCCCTGGATTGAGCCTCGTCTGCAGAGAGTGGTGGAGGAGGTCGCCAAGGGGCTGGACGCGGAGCTGCGGGTCTTTGGCCTGGGCCTGGCAGGTCAGGTGCTTGCGCAGCGCGATTTCCCGCCCGCTCTGTCAGACGTGGTTCTTGAGCTGGCGGAAGCGGAACAGCGCCTCATCGAGGATGACGGCCCGCTGTTGGAGGGGTTGGGACTAGGGCTGACGGAGGGAGCTGAAATCCAATCCGTGTCGAGCCACCTGGGCCATGGGGCCGGCCTCTTCCTGGCCGGACGGCGGCGGGCAACGGACGATGCGGCTAGCCGCTTTACCAGCCACCTGGCATCCAGCGCAATGGGCGCGCCAACGGCTGCCGCTCTGTTAGAAGAGCTTCGGCGCGGGGGCCACTCTGGCTGGGAGATCGAGTTTACTCATCATGTCGTGCTGGCGGCCTTCAAGCATTGCAGGCTCGGGCCTGGCGAGTGGGCGATAGGGTGACGCCGTGTCTCCGAGGCGGGCAAGTTACCAGTAGACGGGCGAAGGGGACACGCGAGCAAGGTTGTGGGGTGCGGAGGTCAATATGGCGGCGTCAGTTCCGCTACCGATCATGGTCGGTGGACGCATAGTGCTGGACATAGGCGCGGCGCGCGAGGTCGAGATGCTCGAGCTGCTGGGCGCGGGAGGCTTCGGGTCGGCATGGAAGGTGGTTGCTGTGGACTCCGGCCTGTTCTACGTCCTGAAGATCATCCAGGGCATCATCCCGGGCAGCGTACGGGCCGATCGCGTGCGTCTGGAAGCAGAAGTTTCTATCCCGTCGGAGTACATCGTGCCCGTCCTGGGTCTCACTCAGTGGGATGCGCAGACGTTCCTGATCCTGTTCGGCCATTTTCCAGGCCGGTCGCTCGACAAGATTCTCGCTGAGCGCGCACTCACGCGGGATCAGAAGCGCAGGATTTTCAAGGAGGTGTTGCTGGGTGTGTCCGATGCCCACCACAGCAACGTCATCCACCGCGACTTGAAACCCGGCAACATCCTGGTGAGCGACGACGGGCACGCCAAGCTGATTGACTTCGGGATCTCGAAATTCCGCGGCAGCGGCCTCACGGTGACGGGCGAGTTCCTGGGGACGTTGCCCTACACAGCACCCGAGACGATCCTGCGCGGCTCGAAGGTGGCCGATGCTCGCACGGATATCTACTCCCTCGGCCACATCCTGTACGAACTCGCCATGGGCCAGCATTTCTGGGTCCGCCGTGGGTGGACGGAGCTGAGGGACTTTGTTAGCTACCTCACCCAGTCTCCGCCGCCAGAGGAGGGGATTGACCTCAGCGATTTCTCGACTGATATGTACGCCAACGCAGACGGTGTGCTCCGACAGATGGTGAAGCTGGACCCCGAGGCGCGGTATTGCTCGGTGGACGATATTCTGGCGGACCTGGACTATTTCGTTCCCCCGCCCCCGCTGCCAGCCGATCTGCACTTGCGCCATCCGCTGCTGATTGTCGAGTCCGGCTCGAATCGAGGCGCACGCACACTACTCGCCTTAGCGCCCGGCGAGTCCATTGTCCTGGGGCGGGCCGACATTGCCGGCAGCGACTCGAGCATCAGTCGCGTCCATCTGGAGCTAAGCCGCGCGGATGACCGCTACCGCGCGCGAGATCTCAACAGCAAGAACGGAACGATGATCAGCGGCCTGGCGCTGACAGCAGGAGGTCGGCCGATGGAACTGAAACACGGCGACCGCATCAAAGTGGGTGACGTGTTCTTGCGCTTCGTATTCTTGAGAGCGCCTGCCGTATGAACTCAGAGGAGATTGACCATGATAAGGTGTGCTAACTGTGGAGCGTCGAATCCGGATGCCGCGCGCTTTTGTGCTGAGTGCGGAGGCGCCCTCGTCCCTGCCGAGCCGGTCAAGAGCATTGAGAAGCCGCGCGGACCGGCCACCATTGATGCGACCGGCTTCGCCAAAGCCCTGTCCACGCGCGCGGCGACTTTGCAGGGTAAGAAAAAGACCGATGTGGTGTTCGTGCTCGATTGTACGGGCAGCATGCAGGGCGAGATAGACGCGATCAAAGACGCGATCACGGCCTTCGCTGATACGATTGAGTCAGAGGGGGTCCGGGTTCGCGTGGGGCTGGTCGAATTCCGAGATCGGCTGATCCACGAGGAAGCGCGCGTCCTGACTTTCTCAGGCCAGCCCTTCACTAGCGACCCGGCGGCCTTCCGTCGGGAAGTCTCGGCGCTCCGCGCCACGGGTGGCGGAGACGCGCCAGAAAGCAGCCTCGACGCCGTCATGCTGGCGCTCAGGCAACCGTATGACCCGGACGCCAACAAGGTCATCGTCTTGGTCACGGATGCCCCGCCTCACCTGCCCGATCAAGAGACCAGGAGTATTGACGAAGTGGTGCAGGCGATCCGCTCGGTTCGCGTCGAGCAATTCTACCTCGTGATACGCACGGAGGATCAGGCCAGCCAGGTGTATCTCAAGTTGCTCGAGTCGAGCCGGGGTATGGCGTTCGAGCTGGGAAAGGGCGACGACTTTCGGAAACGGGCCGAAGACTTCAAGCGCACGCTGATGGCTCTCGGCAAGACGATTTCGTCGGCAACGCGCTAGGGCCTGGAGCAAGTCAGGCGGGTGACGATGCGTTGCTTCAATTGCGGTGAAGACGGCCTGCCTGTGGCGGCCGACACATGCCCAAAGTGCCGCGCCTACCTACCGGCGCTGCTCCGCGACGTGTTGCCGCCGGACACCGCGCTGGCCGGCGGCAAGTACCGGCTGGAGTACGCGCTCGGCCGAGGTGGCTTTGGTGTCACATACCGAGGGCGCCACGTCGCTCTGGAGCAGCCGGTCGCGATCAAGGAATTCTTCCCCAGGGAGCTTGCCTTGCGCAATGCAGGCAACGGCAGCGTGGTTGTGTCAGGTGACACGCGCGACGCATACGACGAGGCATTTGCACGCTTCATCCGCGAGGGTCAAATCCTTGTGCGCTTGAGGCATCCACATGTCGTGAGGGTGCAAGATCTTTTCACAGAGCGAGGCACGGCTTATCTGGTCATGGAGCTGCTGGATGGGCGCACGCTCCGGGACGAGCTTAGCCTGTCGCCGATGGGGCGCGTGCCCGCCGATAGGGTGCGTGAGATAGTGGGGCAGATGGTGGACGCTTTGCAGGCCGTGCATCACCAGGGCGTGTACCACCTTGACCTTAAGCCCGAGAACGTCGTCATCACAGCGGCGCGAGAGGTGGTACTGATTGACTTTGGCGCCGCCCGCCTTGGTTTTCAACGCCACAGCGCGCAGCCCTTTACACTGCGGTACGCTGCCCCCGAAGTTCTGTGTGTGGAGGACGTAGGCGCGGAGACGGACCTCTTTGAACTCGGCATGATGCTGTATGAGCTGCTCGTGGGAGAACCGCCGACGCCTGCTCTGTCACGCCTGGTGAAGGACACCTGGGCGCCGCAGAGACTTGGTTCTCCCTGGGATGATCTCATCGCGGCGGCTTTGAAGCTCTCGCGCGCGGCGAGGCCCAGCAGTGTGGCAGATTGGTGGGCGCGAGGCGCCAGACCGCCAGCGCTGGCCGGCCGGCGTGGGCTGACCACTGCCCCGGCGAAGCCTGCTCAGCGCGCCTTGCGCGGCCACGTGGGCAGCGTACGCTATCTCGCGTTCACCTCGGACGGGAGTATGCTGATCTCTGGAGGCGCGGACGGCGCGGTCAGACTCTGGGATGTCAGCGGAGGGCGCGAGATTGACGCACGGATCGAGGGTAACGTACCCGTCACTTGCTATAGCTTCGACTCACAGCAAGCCCTCGCGGTAGGCGGCCGTCGCGATGGCTCTCTCGTGTTGTGGAATGCCAAACTCGATGGCCGGCCGCGTCTGTCGCTTGCGAAAATGAGTCGCGTCCTCCCATCCGAAGCGAGTATCGCCTGTGTCACCTTCGCGCCTGACGGCCGCCAGCTTGCGCTGGGGGGTATGGATGATGCTGTCAAGTTGTGGGATGTTTCGACTTTGCGGGAGCTTCGCAAGTGGGCCGCCGCCAGTTTTAGGGTGCTCACGCTCAGTTTCGCGCCGGGGGGCTACTACGTCGCATCGGGCGGTCAGAACGGGGCTGTGAGTGTCTGGAGCACGAGAACCGGCCGCGTGCATCGAGCCTTCGAAGGCCACGCCAATGCTTCGGTGTTCTCCGTCGCCTTCCGGCCCGACGGTCATCTGCTGGCGTCGGGCGGTAGCGATCGAGCTGTGCGCCTTTGGGAAACTGATACTGGCGCGCAGAGACTCCCGGCAATGACACATCCCCGCGCTGTCCGAGCGGTGACGTTCAACCGCGATGGGCTGCTCGCGTCTGCGGGCGCGGGCGGCGTTCTCCGAGTGTGGGACCCAACCGACGGCACGATCGTGCTTGAGCGCACGGCGCCGTCTACGATCTTGAGCCTTGCCTTCGGCCCCGACGGGCATACGCTGGCCGCGGGCTGTGAGAACGGTGCGGTGCTCCTGGACACCATCTGAAACAATCGTCGCCGGTGTTTGGTTCTGTCGATGAGAAAGCAGTTATGAGGAGGCTAACGTGGGCAACAAAGGGACTACGGTCATGGTATTGACAGGACTTGCGTCGGTTATCGCGGTCGTTGCCTTCCTCTGGGCGCCGTGGGCCGAATCCAGGACGGCCCGAGTGGTGCAGGGGGCCATCCCGGGGGCGTTGCAGCCCTGGGTCGCTCCCATTCTCGACCAGAAAACGACGGGATGGAGCTTGGGAGTATGGCCTGTGCCGGTGCTGGCTGTGGCAGTTCTTGTACTCGTGGCTGTTGGCCTGAGTGGCGAGATGCGCAAGGGTCTCGCGCTCGTGCAGGCAGTTCTCGGCGGGGTCGCACTCGGAGTGATGTTCATTCAGCGCGGCTATATCGAGAATCTCGGCACGACGCTCCCACGCCTGGTGGTCCAGGGTGAGCTTAGGTGGGGATTCTGGCTTACCACAGCCGCCTTCGCCACTATAGTGCTGGCGGCTTTCCTGCAGCTTGTGTCCATGAAGGATGAATGGACGACCCACGTAACCGGATGAGAGGCACCGCTCCCAATGATTGCATCTTGGCGGACTCTGCCGAAGGCACAATTGACTACCCGGCATGCTATGGTATACTTGTGATGCCCGGGCTGAAACATACTCTCAAGACGGAAGAATTGCGCCCTTTCGGCTTGGCCAAGGGGGCCAGCATGCAACGCGCTTTGCCCGTTGTGCGGCTATGTCTCTTACTGATTGCGCTTGCCTGCGTCGCCGGCGCGCCGCCCGCCCGCATCGCCCGCGCCCAGTCTGGCGTGTCGGACAAGTTTCTACTCGCGATCGCGGCGTCGTCGCCGGTCGGCAGGCTAGAGAATCCCCTGAGCGTCGCGGTAGGGTCTGATGACAGTATCTACGTCTCAGATCATTCGAACAACCGGATTCAGCGCTTCAACCGCGCCGGCAGCTTCGTCAGTCTATGGGGCAGCACCGGCGGTAGCAGCGGGCAGTTCAGCACTGTCGGCGGTGTCGCCTTGTCCCCCAATGGCAGCGTCTACGTCGTAGACACGGGGAACAACCGCGTCCAGGTGTTCGATGCAGCCGGGTTCTTCCAGCGGGAGTGGGGGCGTCAGGGCGTGGACGACGGGGAGTTCCTACGTCCGGAACGCATCGCGGTGGCGCCGGACGGCAGCGTCTACGTCGCCGACAGCGCCAACCACCGCGTGCAGCACTTTGATGCGACAGGCGGCTTCTTGGGGAAGTGGGGAACCTATGGCGCGGGCGCCGGTGAGTTCTACAGCCCGGAAGGGGTCGCGGTCGCGCCGGACGGCACTGTCTACGTCGCCTACACGTGGAGCCACCGCATCCAGCGCTTCACCGCGACGGGCACGTATCTCGGCGCGTGGGGGGGACGCGGCGCCGGAAACGGGCAGTTCGCCTGGCCTGAGGGCATGGCGGTGGCGCCGAATGGCACTGTATACGTCGCCGATAGCTACAATCTCCGCGTCCAGTACTTTGACGCCACGGGGCGATACTTGGGGCAGTGGGGAAGTCTGGAAAGCGGGGCACGGCAGTTCGTCTTGCCCATGGACGTCACGCTCGAGCGCGATGGCAGTGTGCTTGTGGTGGATACAAACAACCATCGCGTTCAACGCTTCACGCCCGGTGGCCAGTTTGTCGCCTCCCTAGGCGCGCGCGACGTGAGTGACAGTCAACTGTCGTCGCCGTGGAGTGTCGCTGCATCGCCTGACGGCACGGTCTATGTGACCGACGAGCATGTCTCGCGTGTGCAACACTTCTCCGCCGATGGCGCCTTCCTGGGGAAGTGGGGCTCAGTGGGGAGCGGCGCCGGTCAGTTCGGGGTCGTGGGCGGGGTAGCCGTCGCCACAGACGGGACAGTCTACGTCGTGGATCGAGGCAACTCCCGCGTCCAGTACTTCTCGCCCACGGGGGTGTTCCTCGGAACCCGGGGGCAACCGGGTAGCGGGGATGGGCAGTTCAGCGCCCCGCTTGGCATTGCGATCGGGCCGTCGGACACGGTTTACGTCGCGGATGCCGCGAACCACCGTATTCAGTACTTCGATCGGGCGGGGAGATTCCTCGGCAAGTGGGGCAGTGAGGGCAATGGAACTGGCCAGTTCCAGTCGCCCGACCAGCTCGCGGTCAGCGCCCAGGGGATCGTCTACGTGGCCGACTTCAAGCGTCCCGACCTCCAGTATTTTTCGGCCACCGGCGAGTTTCGAGGCATATTGAGGACATCGGTTGCCTCATCGGGGGTGGCGGTCGCGCCCGACGAGACCGTGTACATCGCGGACTTCTGGGGGCATACGATCTCCCGCTTCTCGCCGAGCGGAGCCTTCCTGAGCCAATTCGGCAAAATGGGGGGCATGCCGGGCGCGTTCTACGGGCCTAGGGGGCTTGCGTTCGCCGCGAACGGGACATTCTACGCCACTGATTGCCACAACAGCCGCGTCCAGGTGTTTGGCTCCGAGTACGCCACCACGTGGCGTGGCCAGTACTTCAGCACGCGCTGGTTGGCCAGCGCGCCCACCCTCATACGCAACGATGCTGCGGTCAGCTTCGACTGGGGCCTCGGCTCGCCAGACCCGCGTGTGCCGCCCGACGATTTCGGCGTGCGCTGGTATCGGTACGTGTCTTTTGCCGACGGTCGGTACCGCTTCGAAGTCTCGGCCAATGACGCTGCGCGACTTTGGGTTGATGATCAACTGCTCATCGAGAACTCACTCGGCGGTGGTTGGAGCTCCAGTGCTGTGGCCGAGCTTGCTGAGAGATACCATTACGTTCAGCTGGATTATGCCGAGGGCAGCGGTCCAGCCAATGTTCGTCTGAGTTGGCAGTCTGAGGCGCCGGTGACGCGTCCCGCCTGGACGTTCATGCTCTATCTCCCGGGTGACAACAATCTGTATAGTGGGCGGGAGAAGGCCGTGCACGCGCTCGAGGCGCTATCCGCCAACCCCAACGTCAATATTGTCGTTCTCTTCGACGGTGACCGGAGGAATGATTCGTGGCGCTTCCTCGTCCATCCCGGCGGGCAGTATACCCTGGGCGTCAAACGATGGTACCTGGGCGAGGTTAACACCGGGGATCCGAGCGTCCTGTCCGATTTCATTACCTGGGCGCATGATCAGTATCCGGCGGATCACTACTACCTGGCAATCGCCGATCACGGCCACGGCACGCAAGGCGCTGCGTGGGATAACTCGTCGAACGGCGACCACCTCACGCCCACGGAGCTACGCACCGCCCTCGGCACGGCTACCAACGGCGGTCAGTGGCGGCTCGATGTGGTTCACTATGATACCTGCCTGATGGCGATGCTGGAAGATGCTTACCAGATCAAAGACTACGCGAACTACATGGTCGCCTCAGAGAACCTGGGCTGGTGGGTGTTCCCATTTCAGAGCTACTTGCCCGACGGCAAGGCGGCCCCGGCGGCGCCATACGAATTCGCCACGGTCGCCGCGTCGGTGACAAGGGCGATGACACCGCAGCAGCTCGCCGTCAGCATCGCCCGAGCCTACTTCGACCACCCCGCTCTGGCCCAGTATCCACGCACGATCTCGGCGCTCGACCTACGCTACGCGGACGAAGTGCGTCAAAGGGTAGATGCGCTAGCGAGCGTCTTGAGGACGAATCTGGACGCGGTCAAGGCTAACGTCCGATATAGCCGCGACAGCGCCCCGAAGTTCGACTCGCGCGACTATTACCGCATCACCGTGGATGACGAGTTCGTGGACCTCTATCATCTGGCATTTCGGCTGGGCCAATTCGTGCCGCGCCCGGAGGCGCAGCTCGCCGCGCAACGCCTCATAGACACGATCAAGAATGACTTTGTCGTCAAGGAGTACCACGAGAGCGGAACCTGGATCGGCGACACTGATGTTTGTTGGTCATTGGACAATGCCCACGGGGTCGCCATCTACTTCCCGCCGCGTCCAGGCTCGCAGGACTATAATCGGTATGCGGCGCACCAGTTGTTCCGGTTTACAAGCGACTCGACCTGGGACGACTTCCTGGCCGACTACTACGGCGTTCTTGGTCTCCCACCCGATGATATTCCCAGCGCCGGGCAACCGCCGATGCTAGGTCCGCGCTACCCGGTATTTCTCCCAATGCTGCTGGTCAGGGACGAGGCACGACGTTAGTGGTGTGTTTCAATTCTCGCCACCTCATAAGGCACGGGTTACCAGTCTGCCTCGGTGTCGAAGGCGTTCCGAGACTTGCGGCGAATGTGAGAGAGACCCCGCTCGCGGTTCCGATAGACCGTTGCGACGATCTCCCCGTCGCTGCTGAGAACGATGGCGGTGCCTTCCAGTCGGGAGATGCTGGTGTTTCGGCGCTCGGGCTTGGGGATGTCTTTTCCGCGAAGATAGACGAAGAGGGCCCCAGCACGATGCAACTGCTGGCCGTACCGCAGGACGAACTGAACATCATCCTGCGACAGATTACGCTGAGCCATGCGCTGAACGGCGTGGGCGGTCAGGCGCGGCGCCCGGGCCGGCGCGCGATCGTTGAAAATCGGAGCCATCAGGGCCATGGGTAACCTCCATTGTGTATGCGTCGAGAATTCCTACAGATAAAGGGCGGTCGGACGTGTGTTTTTGCACGAGACCATCCCCCGTCCTGGGCCGATTTGTCCTGTCACGATGGTATGGTAGAATTGGCATGGGGCTAGTGGCGCGAGCCTGGCCCAGTCATCTGCGGGAAGGAGCCGATGCCCCCGTGCAAGCTCATCGAGCCAGCTGCCAGAGAGTTGTTTGCGATGTTCTGGGGAAGAATGACTGGCGTCTGCTCTCCCAACAGGAGTTGACAGAGCATGTTCTGGCGGGCGTCTCTGAGGGGGAGGCGGCGGATGAGAAACATCTGAGACAGCTCGCTGTCCGCGGCTATTGCGAGAAGGGTCTCTACCCCGCGTGCATGGGGCAAACGAATGAGTTCCAACAGCGCCGCGCGTTTGTCGAGATCAACTGGTACCTGAAGAAGGTGGCCGTTGGCGATGGTGTACCGCCAGAGGCTGCGACGGAGGCGGCGCAAAGCGCGATCAAGAAACTGTTTGAGAAGCGCAACGCGATCAGGACGCCCGGCGGCATCCTGATGTATGCGATCAGGATTATGTGGACTGCCGTGCGAGACAACCGGGCGGCTGAACACCGAGCCGTCACCGAGGCGGACATGGGCGAGCCGAGCGACGAGGGGATAGGGGTGTCGGAGGTGACGCCTGAGGATGAGGCGGCGCAGAACGAGCTGCGCCAACAGCTGCGCCAACAGCTGCTGGCCACCCTGGACGCGTTGCTGAAACAGCGACCTCGCGCCCGCAAACAGCTTGAAGCCGTCAGGCTGCGTTACGTTGAGGAGATGTCGACGGCTGAGACGGCCCAACGGATGGGCCTCAAAGAGGCCCAGGTCTATCCGCTTCTCAGCCGCGGCCTCGCCCTGTTGCGGAACGATGAAAAGCTTCGGGCGCTCGCGCGCGAGTTCCTACACCTGGGCGCCGAAGCGCCGCCAGCCCCGACCAAGGAACGGAGGCGCTCCCCGCGTAAGCGAGGGAAAGGGTCTGCAGGCGCCGCCGGCGCAGGCTCTCCCAGCGATGACCGAGGCGATGGTACAGCCGGCGATAACCCAGGCTACCGGGCAGCCGGCGATGACACGGGCGATGGGACAGCTGGCGATGACACGGGCGATGGGACGACCGGCGATCAGTAAAAGTTGGCATAGGGAGTCTATATGGAGGAATTTGCGCGAGCGTTGCTTTCCGGGCGAGACGACAAGCTGACGTGTGAGCAGTGCGGCGCCCGGCTGATGGATTACATAGAGCTGCAGATTGAGGGTGCGGCCGACGCGGCCTACGACGACGTGGCCTCCCATATCCAGGTATGCCCCTACTGCGCCCGCGAGTATCGGGAGCTGCGGCGTCTCCTGGAGATCAGCTACAGCCCTGACCTGGGCGACATCCAAGCGCTGTACCATGCAGAGACGAGCCAGCCGCCGGACCTCCGCTTCCTGACCGAGTCGCGGCGGCCGTCTCTGCCGAAGAAAGGTAAGCGCATTCTCGTGTTTCCCACGGTCAGCGTCGAGGAACACGGTAGATGTCTGCGCGCGCGCGGGGGGCGCGTGTTGGCGGTCCACACCTTGCCCTCCGCGTCGGCGAAGCGCGGGCGGAAGGTGAAGCGCGGGCCAGCGCTCGATAGTACGCGGCTCCAGAAGGTGAGCAGCATCGGACGCACCGACGACTGGGGCCTGACCGTCGTGGTGGGCAGCAACAAGGATGCCCCAGAGACCTGCACGCTTTACGTCACCGTCGAACGAGCGGGTCGAGAGACTCTGGAAGGGTTTGCCCTCGTCCTGGATATTAGGGGCGAAAAACGCCAGGCCGTCACGGATGCTCAGGGGCAGGCGGCATTTGAAGCGGTTCCCATGGCGTCGCTCGACGAGGCCGAGTTGACTGTACAAGCGCCCGATTGAGCGTCAGCCATACTTGTCCCGGCGCATCATCTCAGCTTCGAGGCTCTCGCCCTGGCTTTACCTCCCATGTGACCGGGTGTATAATCGCAACACCCAACACCGTCTCAAGCGCGTCAATTCGAAGGCAAGAATGGGATTGCGGGGGTCCAGGTGACAGAGCATGGGCTGCTTGGGGACTTTTGGGCCCATCTAAAGCCAAAAAAGGCGGGCATGACCAGGTCGCTGAACTCGGCCGTACTGGAGATGCTTAGCGCACTCGGCGACATACCCTGGGCCGTGGACAGCGAAGAGGAAGCGCTCCAACAGATTACCCAACTGGCCCGTCAGATCCTGCAATCGGAGGTATGCACACTAACGCGCTTTGACCGGGAAACAGGCGCCCTGACGACAGTGGCCTGCGCCGGCCTCGATCATGCGTTCGGCGAGCATCTGCTGAACAAATCTCTTCGCCTAAGCTCCGACTCCGGGGGCTACGTGAGCGACGAGGTGGTCAAGGCAGCGAAGGTCGTCTGTAGGTACAATCTCAAGCAAGATGGCGGCGGCCTCGCCAATCCCGCCGTCGCCCGAGATTACAATCTGAACTCGGCTCTCTGCTATCCTCTGGAACACGACGGGCAGCTCCTCGGTTACCTCAATCATTTCTCGTCTCGGCCAGGCCCCTTCGTCGCCTCAGAAGAAAAGCTGCTTGGACTGATCGCGCAGCAAGCCACGATTGCCATCATGCGGTTTAGCCAGGTGCGCTCCCTGGAGCGGTCGCTCACCGGCCTCGATATGCTGTCGCAGAGTCTTGCCTCGGTTTCCACGGAGAAATTCCTCGAGCGTGTGTGCACGACTGCAGCCGATCTCCTGCATAGTCAAGTGAGCATCGTGTGGCAGCTCGACGAGACGGACAGCAAGCTCAAGATCAAGGCGACCTACGGCGCCGTTGACGCAGAGTACAAGAAGCTCGAACTTGATCCGAGGGCGCCAAGTGTGAGTCGCCATCTATCAAGGCGCGGGGCGGCTTACCTCTCTGACGTGACCCGCGACCAGCCGGACTTCTACCTGCATTCAGCGGAGGCCAAGTCGCGGGGATGGGTTTCGCTCCTGACCGCGCCGATGTTGGCCGGCGACAGACTCATCGGCATGCTCGACGTGTACACGACCAGCCCGCGTCACTTCCTGCCACTGGAGCGCCGCTTCTTTGCGACGTATGCCGATCACGCGGCGCTGTCCATCGCGCATTACATGAGCTTGAAGCGATACGAGAGTGTGAACGCAAGGCTCGGGCTGGTGAACACGATTGCACTTCGGATGACCGAAGTGCATGATGTTGATACCCTGCTGGGGGCACTGCTTGATGGCGCCCTCGAGCTAGCGCACTGCAAACGCGGCTGCGCGGTTAAGCTCGATCGGGCGACCGGTGAGTTGCGGTTCGTCGCGATCCGTGGGGGCGGGTTCGCGGCCACCTCCATAACCGTGGACAAAGGGATTACCGGCGACGCTCTACGTCAAGCGACGCCTATTCTTGTCGCCGACGTTCGCAGCGATGAGTGGCAGCACAAGTACGTGCAGTTCTGGCCTGATACGCGATCGGAGCTGGCTGTCCCGCTGATCATTGATAACGCCAGAATCCGCAAGGAGCACTCTGTTCAGGTCGGCACAAAGCGTATTGCCGTTTTGAACCTGGAAAGCCCTCAGCCGGGTGCATTCAGCGAGGAGGATCGCCAGAGTCTGTGGCCGCTGGCGCGTCAGGCGGCGATTGTGATCAACCGACTGGAGATGGAGCGCAAGCTACATGACCTGCGCGACATTGAACAGGAGATCATCGGCAAGCAAAGCTGGGACGAGATCTTCGAGATTGTTATGCGCGGCCTCACCACGTATTACGGGTATGACTATGTCACGATCTCCCTTGTCGTTCCAGAGCTAAACTGCATCAAGGCGGAGTACGTTCACGGTCTCAGCCCGGAAGCAAGCGCAAGCGTGCGAGAAAAGGGCAGCTACGCCCTGGATGGTGATGACGTCCAGGCGCGCGTGTATCGGTCAGGGCAGATCGAGGTATCGGACGACGCGGACGCCGGGTTCGACGCCGGTGGCAACAAGGATACACATCAGCAGCAGATGATGCGCGTGTATGTCCCGATCATCAATCCGGGCGGTAATCGCGTCGTCGCAGTGATGGAAGCCGGCCACCGACGCGGCTATCGCGAGGCGGTGTACGAGCAAGATGTGGAGATCCTGCGGCAACTCGCCGACACGACGGCGCGGGCGTTGTTGCAGCGGGATCGCCAGGTGCTCGACATGATCATCCACGAACTGACGTCGCCTATCACGGGTATTCGAAGCCATGCCAGTCTCGTCTCCAATCATCTGTCAACCCTCGATCATCGCCTGATCCAGCGCCGACTGCACGACATCATGAGCGATGCGGACGCGCTTTTGGTGCAGGTCGCCAACCTGCGTCAACTTGTCGGCCGCCCCTCCCCAACCCCGGATATCCAGAAGATCGTGTTCGTTCGTGACGTTGTTGTCAAGATCATCAACCAGCTCAAGCCCCGCATGCGCGAGCGAGAGCTCGATCCGCGTGCCGTTCGCTACAATCCGGCCCACATCAAGCGAGTCGTGATCTATGCCGACCGATCAGCCTTGATGCAGGTTGTCTACAATGTACTATGGAATGCGATCAAATACGCCGAAGCCGACGTAGATCAGTTCAGAATCCTGGTTGACGTGGAAGAAACGCGAGGGGGGGATATCCTTGTCGTCTTTCGCGACTGGGGCGTTGGGGTTGCCAGGGGCCTGGAGGACAAGGTTTTCGAAGTCGGGTATCGAGCGCCGGAAGCGATCTCAAAGGACGCCGCGGGCACGGGTCTTGGGCTGCCGATCGCGCGTCGTCTGATGCGAGAGATGGGGGGGGATCTGCAATTAACTCAAACCTACAAACCGACCGAATTCAGGCTTCGCCTGCCTAAGAGGCTTCAGGAGCCGCCCCATGATTCTACTGGTTGATGATGAGCGTGGGCGCATGGCGAGCCACGTGATGCAGCTTGAGATGTCTGGCTATCAGGTTAAGTCCATCGCCACCGTGGACGACGCCTTGGCCTACCTGGAGGCTCACGGTGGAGAGATTCAACTGCTCATTCTCGATATCATGATGGCGTCGGGCAACTCGTTTACGCGCTCCGAAACCATGGACGGACTGCGCACGGGGCTTGAGTTCTACAAACGAGTTCGCCAGCAGATGCCTGACTTGCCTGTTGTCGTCTTTACCAATGTGACACATGAGACTGTTGTCAGAAGTTTGCGCCAGGAGAAGAACTGTCGCGTTCTCCTGAAACCAAACTATCTGCCCTCCGAGTTTAGGGACGAAGTTAGGGCGATTCTATCCCGTCCATCCGCCTTAACGACCGACACATAGGATACAACGCTATGCAAGCCTTCATCGAGGAATTGGGAGCGCACCTCGAGGTCGTTCATCAGGCAAATGAGCTGGCCCACGCAGCCCAGCCTTCGATCGCGCCTCACAAGCGGCTTGACTACCTTAAGGAGATGGAACGCCTTGGTAAAATCGAAGCGCTCCTGAGGCAGGCGGCGGCCGGCGAGACGTCGCAGAACACGCTAGAATTTGTGCGCGAAAAAGCGCCCGAGCTACGCAAGGCAGTCGTGGTGGCGGATCTCGCCGACATGGTGCTGGCGGACGACCAGGAAGCTGATGCGGAGACTAGGACGCTATGGCATAACCTCAGTGAGAAAGCCGAGCGCCTCAGCCGCCAGCTTGATCTTCTTGCGCCGCCGACGCTGGGTGATTTCCGGGCGGCGCTCTGGTTCCTGGCCGAGCGAGGCGAATGGGAAGATACCGACCTTATCCGTGAAGTTAAAAAGCACCCGCCCTATTGCACGCGCGAGATCGTCAGCATCATTGAGACCGTAGAACGCGAGTTGTCGGCTCGAGTCTCCGATCCCTACTATGTTCTCCAAAAGGGAAGCGAGGCGTATCAGCGAAACGAAGCGGCGTGGAAAGAACAGTTTCCGGCGCACTGGATTGCGATCTACGGTGGCCGGGTGGTTAAGTCCCACATGGACAGAACAGAACTGGTCAAAGACATCCTGGCGTTGCAGCAGGCGCACGGCCCGCTGCGCGTTTACATTGTCAAGGTGGGAGAGCCGTCCGTCCTGCTTCGCGGCTCCGCCCCCCGCGCAATTGCCAAAGCACGCCCCGTTCGTCGGTGACCATCGGCGAACAGGCGCGCACTGCTCGAAACTCAGCTTCCGTTGGAAAAGGCGATGTCATGATCATAATCGGCCCATATTCATACCATGCTCGGGATTCACACCTTCCAGATTTGCCAGTAGTGCCAGGTGAGCTGGCCTTCCAGGATAGCCCCGGATCGCGAGTCGAAGTGTCCGCCTTGCTCGACACAGGCAACGACGTGACGATCGTCAGTCCGGTTAAGGTGCGGGAGCTGGAAAGGCGTATGAATTCGTTGTTGCCGGTGCTAGGACAGGTCGAGTACGCGCAGCCAGGCAGGCGCGAGCCGGCTTATCCCCTGGGCTTCGTGTTCGACGGCGATCACCATGACCACCTCTACTTCGCGATCGACTACCCATTTATCTCGCCGGCCGACTGGGTTTTCGACGTTGCTGATCTGTGGCTAGGCCAGGAAGTGCTGAGTCAGCTCGAGGTCTGCTTCGATGGCGTGAACAGGATGGTGACTCTCAGAGATCAAGCTCGCTACTGAAGCCAGCCTTGCCATCATACTTCTCCCTAAACAAATCCCAAGGTCAGGTCTACAGGGCATACGGGTCATAAACGACTGGGGCATGGTCACAAAAGGTATTGCGGCTAGGGGAGGGTGAGGCGCGAGCCGACGCGAATAAGACCCGGCGATGAAAGGCCAAGGCGATTGGCTTCGTAGATAGCTCGCCATGCCCCTGGATCGCCGTAGTATTGTTGCGCCAGCCCCATCAGCGTGTCTCCTGCCTGGACAGTAATCTCCCGCATAGTGGGCTGAACGACGACACCGCTCGCGTCAACCAGCTCAACACCCGGCGCCTGCCGCGCCACAGTCTCAGCATCGAGCCGCGCTTTCAGCGTGGGCACGCTGCCGGCGAGTTTGAGCGCGGAGCCTGCCTGCTCGACGGTCACATTGAGGCCAGTCGTTAGCGGATCTGCCTGGAGCGCTCGCCGGGCTGCTTCTGCCAGCGGCGGGACTGCGACAACCAGATCACGGCTATCCACAAGCGCCACGCCGCTCACCTTGCCGGCGATCTCTTCAGCTTGCCCCTTGATACGCGGCGTTGCAACGCTCCCATTGAGGCGAATCACATCTCCCACCTGCTTCGCGGCAATCGTCGCGCCACTGAGTTGCGGCGCGGCTTTGAGGGCCTGTTCCACCTGTTGAGCCAGCGGGCGCGGCACAATGGCGAGATCACTGCTATCTACGGCCTCCACGCCGGCCACGCCTTTGGCCAGACTCTCGGCCCGCCGCCTCTGGTCAGGTGTCTGCACAGCGCCGCGTAGGTAGACGACCCGTCCCGCTTGCCGGACATCCAGACCCAGGCTGGACAACTCGCCATCGGCTCGCAGGGCGGCGGCGACGGGAGCAGCCAGGTCGGGCGGGGCAGGCGTGGGCAATGTCGTCGGGATAGGCGACGGGATCGGGATTGTGGGCGGGCGGGAGGCGATGTCTGCGGCGCGCGGCTGATTCAGCCAGTAGCCGCGTCCGAGCGCGAGCGCTGCGAGGAGCAACACGGCCAGGACGGCGGCGGCGGACAACCATAGCCGAGACACTGGCCGCGTCGAAGCGCCAGATCGAACAATGTCGAGCTTGTGTAAGCCGGCTTGAGCAGATGCATTCTGCGGATCGAGGGCCAGCGCCTGTTTCCATGCCGCCGCTGCCGCGTCATATTGTCCCGACTGGGCATAGAGCTTACCGAGGGCAACACCCGCGGCGACATGCTTCGGGTCAAAGGCGAGCGCCTTGAGCATCTGCTCGATGGCGGCGATCGTGTCCCCTTCGGTCGCCAGGCGCAATCCCTCGTTGTAGTGGCCGTCGGCTATCGAGTCTAGCAGAACAAGCAGCGTCAGATCCTCGCCGCATTCGGGACACGCGTCCTGCCCGGGCAAGACGGTGGTTTTGCAGATGGGACAGGCCGTTCCCTTGCGATGCCATGAAGTCGTACCAGTCATGATTGCGCCCCTTGCCTATCAGCGTTTGGTATTCCGCTTTCCTTTGCCGGCCGATTTCCCACGCTGAGCCGCCTTCAGCTCTTGAAGCCGTTTGGCCAGCTCCGCGTGGCCTGGATTGTAGCCTAGCCCCCGCTGGAGAATCTGTTGCCCATATGGCCGATCTCCGTTCTCAATCACCTTGTTGGCCCAGGTCAGACAGACCTGCCCCAGCAGGTTGCGGGTCGCCGTATCAGCCGGATTGTACCCCAACGCCTCCGCCAGCGTCTTCTCGGCTTGCGACCACTTGCCGGTTTCGGTCAGTTTCAACCCCTTGCCATAGTACGCCTGGCTGAGACAGCCTCTCAGCTGCGGGGTAGGATGTTGTCGGTACAAAGTCCTCAGTCCGTCAATGGCGCGGTCGAATTCCCCCCGGTCGAGCCACGCCAGACACTCAACCAGGCTTGGCGAGCGCGGCGCGGCCGCCGCCTGTCGCGGCTTCGATATGGAAAATGGGATGGGGGGATGGGCGGGGCGTCGCTCGACCGGCGGGGTGGATGGTTGGCGCGCCGGTGGGTTCGCCGGAGGCGTATCCAGCTTTGCCGGCTCCTCCAGTGTCGCCGTCTGCAAGGCGGCGCCCCGGGCGACGCTATCCAGCGGAGCTAACGTGCCCTCTTTCCCCGTCAGCTCGCCGATGCTCTCCTGCACCAGGCAGAGGCGGGTCGAACCGCCGACGAGTAGGACATCGTCAAGGTCATCCGCGGTGAGCCGAGTATCGTCAAGCATCTTTTGCACAACCCGTATCGTCGCCTGCACAGACGGCCCCACGAGAGTCCTCAGCTCGTCGCGGGATAGAGGTATGTCGAGCTGGGTAGATTTGTTACCAGCGATAGCCTGCTCTAGCGTGACCACTGTTTGGGTGACCTCAGACAGGCGAATCTTTGCGTCCTCGACACGGCGGCGAACTCGAAACAGGTCACCGGCGTCTGGCTGCCAAGAGAGACGCGGGGGCGCCGCGCCGAGGCGGGCGAGGAGATAGTCGGCGAGCTGTGCGTCGAATACGGCGCCACCGATACCCTCCTGGCCCGCGACGGCCAGGGACTTGAACTGGCGGCCTTCGACCTCGAAAATGACGGCTTCAAAGCTCCCCGCGCCCAACGAATAAACCAGCAGGCGGCGCGGCGCCCCTTGCCGCGATATGGAGCTTAGGGCGGCGGCTGTCGGCTCATTGAGCAAGCGAACGGATCGAAGACCGGCTGCTGCGGCGGCCTCGCGCAGCGCGACGCGTTGCAGATTGCCCGCCGCCGCCGGGACACTGACCACGGCGCTGGCGACAGGCGTCCCCAGCAGACGTTCCGCATCCTCACGAAGGGCGCGCAGGAGGAGCGCGGCAAGCTCAGCGGGCGTCCGCATCACTCCGCCAAACCAGACGCGCCGCTGACTGCCAAGCATCTGCTTGACCCCGATGAGGGGAGGCGTGTCGAGCGCGTCCGCCTGTTCCCCAACCACCACCTGACCACTCGGCGCGACTCCCACGCAACTTGGTGTATCGGCGAGTTGACGACGGTTGAGGATGATGCGTGGCTCATCCCCCACCAAGTGAGCAGCGCGACACGCCACTGTACCCAGGTCGATGCCGATAGACGGAAACACGGCTGCTCCTATCTACAATGAGCTGGAGCCGCGCAGTAGCCCGGCCAGGTCCTTCGGCCGCCCTACGCCAGCATCCGTCAGACGGCCCAGGACCGCGGTGACCAGCTCGTCCAACTCGCCGAGCGCAATGCGCAGTCGCTCACGATTGTTGGAGTCCCACGCGTCCTGCCCCTGGCGGACGAGAGTTTGGAGGCGCTGGCGGTCGGCGTGGGGAACTGTGGTGTGCTGCGCGAGAACTTCACCGAATACCAACAAGTTGATCGCACCCAGCTCGTTCAGGGCCTCTTCGACCTCGGCTTTCTTCTTGCGCGCCGCGGCTTCATTGCCCTGAGTGATGGCCTGCTGCAATTCTGTGCCTAGTATGTAGAGGCCCTTGCGCGTCGAAGGGTCGTGCTGGAGATAGCGTTCCGCGCGCTCCAACGTGAAGGCCAGGAACTCGAGTACATTCTGAGCTTCATCGCGCCAATCCTCTGGCGTTGTTCCCCCGTTGCCGTCGGGAAGCGCGGCGCCGACCTGGCGGTCCTTCCAGTCAATCGTAGCCTCGAACTTGACGTTCGGCCGCTGAGGTAGCTGTGCGGTCACGTACAGAATGCCATCCGCATCAATATAGAACGAGATGGCGACCTCTGTTCCGCCCGGCAAGCCGGGGGGCAGGTCGCCGCTAATCTCTCCCAATAACTCATTCTGGCTGGCAATGTCCGAGAAGCCTTCGTATACGGGCGCCCGGAGGAGCTTTGCGCTCCCCCCGTGTGTTCTAAAGTACCGCGTGACCGGCTCGCGGGTCGGATAAAACATATCTGTGGTGATGATGGGTTCCATCTTGTCGCCGACGGTCATGATGCCAAGTGGCTTCGGGATGGTCTCGATCAGCACAACGGGTTGCCCATCCTTGGCCATAGCCAGCGGACGCATGCAGTAATTGCACCTGGCAGCGCCTTGGGGATTGGGCTTTCCACAATATCGGCAGGCCACCTCGTTCTCGGCGGTGTCCTCTTCGAACCGTTGGCCGCACTTCTGGCAGCGCTCGTCTTCACCCTCATTGAGATACTTACAATGCGGACACACGATTTGCGACGGAATGGCCGTCTGGATGGCGGCTCCAAGCGCCACGCACTGCATCGGGTTGACGCCGTGGAGGATCTTATCCACCCCAAACTCGTGGCGGAGCATATCGCGCACGAGCGGGGTCAGCGTGGAGCCGCCTACGAGCAGAATGTGGTCAATGTCCGACGGCTGACTGTTGGAGGCCCGAATCGCCTCGTGGACCAGGTCAATCGTCCGTTGAACCTTCGGCCGGATCATCGCTTCGTACGCTTCGCGCGTCAATTCAAGCTCCAGGTCCACGTACTGGCCAGCCGCGCGCGTTAGGGCCGGAATGACGACCGGCACACGCGCCTTCTTGGTCAACTGAATCTTCACATCCTCGGCCTTATCCTTCAGCTTCTGCAAGACCTCCCGATCGTCCTGCACGGAGACGCCGTTGTTGCGTCGGAGATGGGTGAGGACGTGATTGATGAGGAGCTGATCGAAGTCATCGCCGCCGAGGTGATTGTCGCCCTTCTTGGCCAAGTCGGTGAAGACGCCCCCGGTAATGAGGAGCACGGTCACGTCAAACGTACCCCCGCCAAGATCGTACACCAGGATGGTCTTCGGCTCACTTGTCTCGGCGCTAATGCCATAGGCGAGGGCGGCCGCGGTCGGCTCTGGAATGATGCGCATCACCTTGAGGCCGGCCAGGCGCCCGGCCTCGCGCGTTGCGTCTTTCTGCCGTTGGCCGAAATACGCCGGCACCGTAACCACCGCATGAGTCACCTCGCCAATCTGCTCTTCGGCCTCTTGTTTCATGGCTTTGAGGATCATGCTCGAAATCTCGGGCGGCGTGTAGAGCTGACTCCCCAGGCGAACCTGGATGCCGCCGTTGTTCATCCGACACACTTTGTAGGGCGCGGTTGTGATGTCGCGTTGGATATCTGGATCGTCGAAGTTACGACCCATGAAGCGTTTGATGGAGAAGATAGTGTTCTCAGGGTGCAGTACCGCCTGGTTCTTGGCCTCGTTGCCGACGAGAAACTCGTTGTGCGAGTCGATACCCACCACCGACGGTGTCAGAGGATTGCCGTTCAGATTCTCAATGGTTTCCGCACGGTCTCCCTTCAGAATCGCCATGACTGAGTTGGTCGTGCCCAGGTCGATCCCAATCGCCTTACCCATGGTTGGTCTCCTTCGCCATCTTACCAGAAACGATGACTTTGGCCGGACGCAGCAGCCGCCCGCGCCAGAGATAGCCGCGCTCACGTACTTCGAGGATAATGCCCTCGCGCCCGTCCACGGTCTCTTCTACCCCAATCACTTCTTGGGTTGACAAGTCCAGCACACGCCCCTCGATATTCTCAATCGCGACAGTGTCCTCGCGGTCGAGCGCATCTTCGAGAAGGGTCTGGGTCAATTCGAAGCTCCGCATCAGGGAGCGCGTGCTGCCGTTCATGTGACTCACGTCGAGGTCGCGGAAGATGCGATCAAACGCATCCGCCACTCTCAGAAGGTTCAACAGAAACGCTCGTTTGCCGCGCTCAGCGTCTCGCTCCGTCCGCTTGTGGTCGCGTTCCGTGCGCTCGCGCCGGATGATCAGCTCGCGCAGCTCGGTTCGAAGCTGGTCAACGGATGCGCTCTGGCGCACGGGCGCAGGCTCCTCGACCAGGACAAACTCGGGTATGGGTTGTTTCACCTTCCCTCCCTTGAAAATAACCCGGGCCAAGGGGCGGCTGGGACGAGTTCGTGCAATTCGACATGATAGCCGAGTTGCTGAAGCCTTTTGACCGTCCGCCGCTTGACCGCTTCTCGGTCGCGCTCGTCGAAGTAGAGGGCGCCGAGGTCGGTGTAGTCGCGTTCCCGTGTGATCAGATAGTAGCCCGTCACGAGTAAGCTATGTCCCACTGCCACCGCTGCCCGTTTCTTGCCTCGTCGGCCGACCAGCCGATGATACTGGGCGCGGAAGTACGAGTCCTTCGTGCGAGCGGCGCCATGGGCGGCCTCGATCAGCGCGCGACGCAGCCACTTGCTGCCCTTGCGCGTCTTGCCACTCTTGCGTTTGCCGGCACTTTCGTTCTGCCCGGGACACATCCCCGCCCAACTCGCTAGGTGCGCCGCATCCTCAAACGCCTTGAGGTCGGGCCCCACCTCGGCCACGATGATCTCAGCGATACGCCGATTAACGCCGGGCAACTGATCCCACCGCTCAAGGGTCGCCTCAAAAGGGCGTATCTGCTCTTCGATCTCCTTGTCCAGCTTGTCGATCGCCTCGTCAAGGTAGTCGATGTGGCTCAAGTGCTGCACGAGCATGAAACGGTGATGCGGCTTGAGCCGACCCGCCAACGCCTGCTCCAACAAGGCCCGCTTCTCCCGCAACCGCCCCTTGGCCAACTCGGCCAACACGGTCGGGTCGGTCTGCCCCTCCAGCAATGCGGTCAAGATCGCCCGTCCCGACACCCCCATGATGTCGGTAGCGACACTCGCCAGCTTGATATTGGCGTCTTCCAGCACCTTCTGTACCCGATTGACCTCGGCCGTCCGCTCGTCAGTCAAGGTCGTGCGGTAGCGCGTCAGGTCGCGCAAGGCGCGCAACTCCGCTGAGGGGATGAACGAGGCTTTCAGCAACCCATGGCGCAGCAGGTCGGCGATCCACTCGGCATCCGCCACGTCCGTCTTGCGCCCCATCAGCGTCTTGATGTGCTGAGCATTGACGACGAGGATCTCGAACTGCCCTTCGAGTAGGTTGTAGACAGGCTTCCAGTACACTCCGGTACTCTCCATCGCCACGTGGGTGCCCCCCTGCTCCCGCAGCCACCTTGCCAAGGCCGTCAGGTCGCTGGTCATCGTGCTAAAGGTGTGCGTCTCTTTGACCACCTGCCCCGCGTCGCCGGGTACGATGACACATGCCACCACGCTTTGCTTATGCACGTCGATCCCGCAGCAGCGCTCGTACTCAACCTGCATTGTTCCCCTCCATCGGATGAGTGTCGATCGCGCGCCTGTGCCAGGGAGTGTCCCGTGACGAAAGATTCTCCCTTGCGTGCTCGTGGCACCAGTCTGTGGTCCCTCAGGACACTCGGATCAAACTCCTCATCGGACTCGCGGTACCAGGGCGATTCCGATCTCCAACGCTGGCACAGGCGACACGGCTAGGTTTCATCCGACTGCTGGTGGACGCCAGTCCATGGGGAACTCCTCAGATGTCGAACGTGACGTCCTGCAGCGGCGTATCGAGGTCATCATAAACCGTAGACAGACCAAGGCGGATGTCGCGCGGGGCGGCAAGCGCCAGCTCGGTCGTCGCCCCATCGTAGGCCACCAGGTCCCGGCCCCACTCGACCGTGACGGGCGGGGTCGGCCGACGGAACGACGGCTGAACCTTCACCAGCGCATCGAGAGCTTGCTGCTCCTGCTGCAGACTGGAGGCGAAGATGTCCCAGGCGGCGCGTTTTGCGGGCACTCTGAGAATCCCCCACGCGGCCAGAGCCGCTGGTGAAGGCTTGCCGCGCCTGGCAATCTGGATATAGCGTTCCTCCACCTCCTTGCGGCTGGCAGTGCGGGGAAGTGGGCCAAGGTCGGGCAGCGCCATGTCGTCGTAGGGTGTGTCCTGGTAAGGCGTTCGTATCTTTGGCATCTCAGCACCTCAGTTGTCGGCGCGCTTGTCGCACCTGGTCGAGAGCGGAGCGGGTGGCTTTGTCCTGCGGGTCACTGGCCGCGCCAAGCTCCAATAGATCCTGGGCCTGGGCGAGTTTCTGACACGCGCCCCGCCGGTCCCACTGAAGCAACCCCACGCCCTCCGAGGCAATCTCCATCGCCCGACTGCGGTAGATGATATTCAGGTCCTTCTTGAAGTCGGCGTTATTGGGCTGACGGGCTACGGCTGCGGTGATATCTAGAAACGCGCCGGCCCAGTTTTCCTCGTTCGCCCGCTTGACGGCGCGCTCGCGGTATACTCGCCCCAGAAGCTCGGTCGCCTCGCGGCTTGGCGCGCGCCGCAGCAAGTCCTCCAGCTTCGCGATCGCGATGTCGTAGCGTTCGGCCTTCAAGTCGTCCATGATTCCCCTGAGCGGCGCCAGGCGCATGGCTTCCTGGACCTTCGCCAGATTCTCGCGCGCCGTGGTGTTGTGGCTATCGAGCTGGACAGCTTCTTGCAGGGCCGCTAACGCGCGATCCCAGTCTTGTTGGTCGGCTAATCGCACCGCCTGGACATTGAGGTGGGCGGATAGACTCTCGCGGAGAGCGACGTTGTTGGGGGCGTGGCGCAGACCGAGGCGTAGGATAGCGATGGCTCGCGTTGGATCATCGCGCTGCAATTCGTTCGCCTTTTCGAGACACGCCGTAGCAATGCTCTCCTGAAGGCGTGCAGCATCCCCACCATAGGTGATGGCCTCCGCCCACGCTTCCACCGCCTTCTCCACATCCGATGCAGCGAGGCTGGTCCCCCACTCCGTCAGTGCCCTCACCAACAGGGTGATCGCTTGGGTGTTCTTCTTGTTCGTCGCCAGCTGGCGAAGCTCTGGCAGGGCACGCTCAATCTGCCGTTCCTCGACCAGAAGATGCAGCGACCCGATCGGCGACAGGTACGCCTGGAGCACATGGGGCGGCTGCGCGTCGGGAGCGACCTGCAGCGCCAGGCGCGCCACCCGTTGCGCCTCGTCCAGACGGTGAATGTGGGCCAGAAACAGCGGCCCACCGTAGATGGGTGGCTCGACGGGCTTGCCACGCTCCTTTAGAAGCGCGACGGTCTCGCGGAAAGCCACGACGGACTTGAATTCGAGCCGGAGAACGGTGCGCCAGTTGGCGTGGCGTGTTCCATCGTGCGGTCGGCCGGCCTGGATGTAACCCGCCTCGAAGTCGCGATGGACGTGTTCGAGGCGCTCACGCAGCGTCTCGAAGCGGAGCTTTCGAAGCTCCTCGGGATCAATGGCTGTACCGTAGACCTTCTCGCGTTCTGCTTTCCAGGTGTCCCAAAAGGCGTCCGATCCGGCAATGGCTCCCCAGTTGGCAATGGCGCATGCCCAGTGTTGCTCTGGTGGTTTCAGATCGTCCTCTTCGGTCTCGATGGCCCACCGATGGTACAGCAGGGCCAGTTGGTGCGCGACCCGGAAGTCATCCGGCGCCGACGCTTGCATCGTTTCCCAGATGTCGGCCGCCTCGCGCAGCTCGTTTTGCGCGATATGCTGCGCTGGGCGGGCAGCTTCGATGGCTCGGGCGCACTGTTCGAGGAGCGTGTCGCCGGGTGCGAGAGCCAGGGCCTCCCGAATCAACTGCGCAGCCCCCTTCCAATCCGCCTTTTCAACTCGCTGGGCGATGCACAGGCGCAGGATATCCACGGCGGCCTGTCGGCCCGGCGTATGCGAAGGCTCGGTCTTCAACAGCTGTGTGAAGTGGGTCATGGCCACATCAAGCTGTCCCTGCTCGGCATAAGCCATCCCCAGCTCATACTGCAGATCAACGGCCTCGCGGGGGGACAGGGTGGTCACAAACCGTTCCGCCTGCTCCATGTGCCCGGCATTGATGAAGCACGTCAGCATCATCGCGGCGACAGGCTTCGGCGCCGGCGCATCGGCGACCGATTGTGGCACAGGCTTCTGCACGCTTGACGTCATATAGCCCCCTTTGCCTCCCACCTACACCGTCTCGCTGAATACCCGGGCGGCTCGTTCCCACTGGCCGTCACGACCGTATACTGCGCCTGTCGCCCATTTTGCTCGCCTGAGGATGCGCTGATCGTTGGCGGAAGCCAGGACCTGTTGCAGGAGCCGCATCGCTTCTTCCACCTGGTCTTGCTGCAGGAGCGCCAGGGCCAGGTGGTACTTGTATTCCGAAGCATAGGGCACGGCCTGGACCAAACCGCGAAGTCGCGCCGTGCTTTGCTGGCTGTCGCCCGCCATTAGATCGAGCAGAGCCAGTCCGTACTCGGCATCCGCCAGGTCCGGCTGCAGCTCGAGAGCCTGTTCGAATGCCTGGCGCGCCGGCGTATCGTCAGGCGTTCCGTGTCCCGCGCCATTGAGGTGGCCGTTCAGTGTCATACCGCCGAACCGGACGTAGACGGAGGCGAGATCTCGCTTGACCTCATTGTCATCAACGTATGTCTTGAGGTACATAGTCCATGCCTCGGCGGCCTCGGCGTAGCGGCCGGCCAGCGCGTGCTCCCGGCCCCGTAGATACTGCAAGCGCACGAGATTCAGGGCAAGACGCGGGTCGTCTGGCTGGCGTTCCTTGAGCTTGGACCAAACGGCAAGGGCGGCGTCGTACTCCCGCACCTGCACGAGGGCAAAGCCGAGGTAGTTCAGTACCATATCGCTCTCGTCGCCGACGATCACCGCCTGCCTCAAGCTGGCCGCCGCGCCCGCATAGTCGCCTTCTCGACAGCGCAGCGCGCCCAGGAGGCTGTGGGCGTCGGCGCGGCGGTAGGCCGCGATCGCCTTTGATGTCTCGCACACTCGCTCGTACACAATCCCCAGCGCCTGATGGCTCCGCCTGGCGTCCGGAGCCTCAGACACGGCCTGCTCGAACATATCTCTGGCCTGCAGGAGGTCATTGCATCGATACGCAACCTGACCCAGAGCGTGAAGCACCTCGGCGTCGCAGGGCTGGTAGACCTGGGCCTGAAGGTAGCAGCGTTTGGCATTCGACACGTCGTCCCGCTTGAGGAAGAGATGGCCCATCTGGAGATACGCCGGCCAGTAATGTGGCTGCGCCTCACTACACCGTTCGAACGCCGACAGAGCCGCCTCATACGCGTCCGCGCGGCCGCCAGCGCCCACGTGAGCGTAGGCACACCCCAGGTAGTACAGCGCCGCCACATGCTGACTATCCTGCCTGGCCAACTGCTCCAGGTTCGCAATCGCCGGGTCGAACTGTCGCATGCGCATCTGAGCGCGCGCCAGGTAAAAGAGGGCGTTCGGGGAGTCAGAGGTCACCCGGGCGAGCTGCTCCGCCGCTTGGGGATACATCCCAAGCTCGTACAGACTACAGCCTAGCCCGCACCGGGCCACGCCATCTTGGGCATCCGCCTGCAAAGCCCCGCGGTAATAGTCGGCGGCTTCCGCGTATTGGCCGCCCTGGAATAGCAGATCCGCCAGGTCGCGCTGGGCCGGCCCATAGTTGTGCTCGATCTGAATGGCTTGCCGAAAAGCCTGCTCCGCCTTCGGCGTTTGGCCGAGCGAGCGGTAGGCGACGCCGAGGTAGTACTGCGCCTCCTTGTGCCGAGGGTCGAGTGTGGTCGCCCGCTCCAACACTTGCGCGGCTCGCGCGGAGTCCCCAGCCAGCAGCGCCGCCCGCCCAAGGGCGTAGCAGGATTTCGCGTGTCGCGGATCCAACTGCGTCGCTGTCTCGAGCCAGCTTGTAGCGGCGGCAAGACGCGCCTGCCCGTCCGGGCTGCTCGACTCGAGAGCGTTGGCGACGAGGGGAGCCAGGAGCAAATCGCCAAGCTGATAGGCGACGTCGGGCTGCGCCGGGTCGAGGCGGAGCGACGCCTCGAGATGGGAGCGAGCCTGGTCAGGCTGCCCACGCCGCAGCGCAACTAGCCCAAGGCCAAGATGCGTTGCGGCGCGGTCGGGGTTGAGCGTCCGCGCGCGCTCCAGGGCCGATTGCGCGTCGTCGAGATAGCCCAGTTCCAGATACCCGATGCCCAGGTCATAGGACGCCCACTCGATGTCGGGATCCACCCCCAGAACAGCCTGCGCGCGGGCGACAGCCACCTGGATAGCGGCCGGCTTGTCGCCCACCTTGACCTGGCACATGGACGCGACGACGCCCAGAATTGCCTCGTCCTCGGGGCTGAGCGTGCCTGCTCGCCGGGCCTTGAGGTAGTCAATGTAGACCTGGAACGCTTTGTCGTCGGTCTTCCCCATTCTCGCCAGCAGAGTGGCCAGACGCAGCAGCGCGTTCACCGAGCCAAGACGATACGCCCGGGTGTAGTTTTCAACCGCCGGGGTGGCCTGGTTAGCCCCTTCGTTCACCTGCCCCAGCCCGAAGTAGGCCCTGGCCAGGTAATCCTTTTCCTCGTCACTGGGCTGCACCACGCTCTGCAAGCCAGCGACGACCGTCGTGAAGTGCTTCACGGCGACCGCAGGCTGGCTACTCACAACCTGCTCACCGCGCTCCACGGCTTTCTTGAGTTGGTCCAGGTCAAGGCGCCGCAATCGGGCGTGGAGCGCCGCCACGGAGGTAGCCGACCCGAGCCAGAGAGTCGAGCCAAGCTGCGCCTCCAGCGAGAAACGTGGCGCGATTTGCCGCAGAAGAGCCGTAGCGAGAACGGCAACCAGGCTGGCGACGACGGCCGCCCCGACTGCCGCTACCCAGGTTGGCCCGAAATGCTGGAGCATGAAAGAGAGCGCCCAATAGAGGGACGCGTAAGGAATGAGGTAATACACGAATTGAGCGCGGCGGTATGTCCCAAACAGGCTCCCCCCAAGGTAGCTGAAAACGGTCAGCCCCAGGGCAATGCCCAGGTAAGCCGCGAGCCAGATCGACTCAGTTGCCTGGTACGCGCGGAAGGCAATGAGCGCCATGCCGGCAGCCGCCACCACGCCCGTGATTTGCCTGGCGATGCGGCTTGTCGAGGTGGGCGCAGCTGCCCAGAGCATCACGAAGAGATCGCACAGGCTCGATGTCACCCAGTAGAGCACCAGCCCGGCCGGCACGAGGATCGCGACCGCCGCCGGACCGAGCCAGACAACCGTATCGCCGCCACGCGATTGGCTGGACAAGATCCGCAGGCGCTCGGCGCTGACCTGATACAGGATGTGGGCGGCGATCAGGAGAACCACCAGCGTCCCGTAGCTCAGGAAGGGAGAGGGCAAGGGCAGCCCGTTGGGGTCGGCCAGGTTGGGGAGCCACAGAAAGCTCGCCCGGGCGGCGGGGTCGTGGCGCACGACCTGGTACACGCCGAACCACAGGCAGATGTCAACGACCAGGCGTACGATCGGCGTGAGACAACCAACGGTTGGGTCGGCGCCGGCCTGGCGGTAGAGGGCCACCGTTTCCTGATTGAGGCGCGCCGCATCCTTGGCCCACGTCTGCTTGAGCCGCCCAATCTCCGGCGCTAACGCCAGCACGCGCCGGTTGTAGTTCAACTGGGCCAGCGTCAGCGGCAAGAGGAGCACGCGCACCAGGACAGCCAGACCAATGATGGCCGCGCCAAAGCTGCCTAGATAGCTTTGCAGTTGATCCACGAGGGACATGAGAGGGCTGACCAAGAACTGCGTCCACATCTGCTCCATTGCAATCTCCCCTATGTGACCATCTCATACGTGGAGCGTCAGGCGCTCATCTCGTTGCGCCAGAGCGAAAGCAACTTCTTGATGGTAGATTGATTGGGGTCCAGCTGTAAGGAGCGCTCCAGGGCTTGAAGCGCTTGCCGCCGCTGCCCTATTGTGTGATACGTGACCCCCAAATCACGGTAGAGGCTGGCGTCATTCGGATTGACCTTGAGAGCCTCTTCCAGGGCGCGGCACGCATCGCCGTGTTTCTCCAGGGCGTTGTAAGCGATCGCCAGCTCCGCATAGATGCGGGTCTCTTGCGGCGCGAGGGAGCGCGCTTCTAGCAGCCAGGTCAGGGCCTGGCTGAACTTGCGTTCGCGGATGGCCGTTCTGGCCTGCTGGATCAAGTCTTGCGCCCGCTTGACATCGCGCGCATTGCCTGCCGGTTCGCTCCCCAGGGATTGAAGCGCGGCAATCATCTCGACGGCCGTCTGATACCGCTGCGCCGGGTCTTTTGCTAAGACCGTCAGGACGATGGCTTCGAGCTTGGACGGAATCTGAGGATTGTACTGGCGTGGCGGTGTCGGCGCTGCGTTCAGAATGGCTTCGAGGATCGCCCGCTGAGTATCGCCTTGGAGGGCGTGCTGGATGTTGAAGCCCAGCTCATCGAATGGCCGGATGCCACGCTGCTGGAAAAAATGCGCGCGCACTGTTTGCTGGACTCGCGCGAAGTCAATGTAGGTTTGCCCGGTGAGCATTTCATATAGCATTACGCCGACTGAGTACAGGTCTGACCGCCCATCAAGACGATCCTGTAGCCGCCGGCCATCTTGCAGATTGGCGCGCGCCTGCTCCGGCGACATGTAGATCAATGTTCCCGGCTGACCGAAGGTGTTGTGGCTGATATTGGGTAAGTGCGCCAGCCCCCAGTCGGTCACCTTGACGCTCTGCCCGTCCTCACTCAGGAGGATATTGTGGGGCTTGATGTCGCGGTGAACGATGTTGCGCTTGTGGGCGCATTCCAGGCCGCGGCACACCTCTATCGTGATCCGCACGGCCTGTTCAATGGGCAGCCGACGCTCACGCTCTATCCACTGGTCGAGGGAGCCGCCCTTCATGTACTCCATGACGATGAAATACTGACGCACCCCCGGAAAGTCGTCTGGCTTGATCAACATATGGACCGTCACCACGTGCGGATCATTCAGGCTCGCCATGGTGCGCGCCTCGTCTACGAATCGGCTCGTCACCGTTTCGTCCGCTTGATGACCGACGAGAAGCTCCTTGATGACGCGCTGCACCCCCAGGCTCTTGTCCTCCGCGAGATACGCGCACCCGAAGCCGCCCTGACCCAGCTGATGCTGAATCACGAAATTATTGATGAGGGTATCGCCAGATCGGAGTGGCATGCGTTCTTCTCCTCTAGTCAGTATAACCTGGACAGCCCATCGGCTCTTTCACGAGGCCGCCGATTCAGCCAGAATCTGAACCTGGCCGTTCTGAGCTTGCAGGGCCAGGGTACCCCGCACCCCTTCTAGAAGCGCTCGGGCGAGCGGTCGGCCAATCAGCCGTTCGATGGCGCGCTGCAAAGGCCGGGCGCCGTATTGCGGATCATAGCCTTCCTTGCAAACCATCTCGACAACGCTCTCGTCGTAACGGAGCGTCACACCGTGTTGCGCGGACACTTCGGCGACCAGTCGCTCTAGTTGCAGGCGAGCAATCTGCCGCAACTGCTCGGGCGCGAGGGCATCGAACAGCACGATCTCATCCAGCCGATTGAGGAATTCAGGGCGGAACGTGCGGGACAGCTCCGCTGTGATCTCGTGCCTGCCGTCATCCGGCGGTTGGTCGTGGGCCTGGAAGCCAACCGGCTGGCGTTTCTGGGTGACACCCGTCGCCACATTCGAGGTCAGAATGAAGATCGCATTGCGGGCATCTGCGACATGACCCTGCCCATCAGTCAATCGCCCGTCACCAAAAACCTGCAAGAAGATATCGGCGATCTGCGGGTGCGCTTTCTCGAACTCGTCCAGCAAAACGACGCTATATGGCCGCCGTCGCAAGGCGTTCGTGAGCAGGCCCCCCTCATCATGGCCTACATAGCCTGGCGGCGCTCCGATGAGCCGCGCCACGCTGTGCGCCTCCATGTACTCCGACATATCGAAACGAATCAGGTCCTGCTCCGACCCGAACAGCACCTCGGCCAGGGCGCGCGCCAGCTCGGTCTTTCCCACGCCCGTCGGCCCGAGGAACAGGAACACACCCGACGGGCGGTCGGCGCGCTTCAGGCCAGCGCGGCGCAGGCGAATGGCCTGGGCTACGGCTGTCACCGCTCTTGGCTGGCCGACGACACGTTGCTGCAACAGGGTCTCCAGGCTCAACAAGCGCTGCTGCTCGTCGGTGGTCAGGCGACCAACGGGGATGCCCGTCCAGTCGGCGACGACGCGGGCGACAGCGTCAGCGTCTACCACGGGCCGAGTATCCGTCTGCGGCGTGGGCTGCCCGGTCCACTGGCTGGCCGACCCCACCCACGCTCGGACGCACGCCTCGTCCACGAGGTCATACGCCTTGTCGGGTAATCGGCGGTCGGGCAGATAGGCCTGGGACAGGCGAACCGCCGCCTCCAGGGCGCTCTCGATTAGTTGAACGTGATGGTGGTTTTCGTAGCGTTCGCGGGTCTGACGCAGCATTTCGAGCGTTTCGGTCGCGCCTGGCTCCTCGACGTACACCAATTGGAAACGCCGCGCCAGGGCGGTGTCCTTTTCGATGCTCTTGCGATACTCATCCAACGTAGTGGCGCCGATACAGCGCAGCTCGCCGCGAGCGAGAGCCGGCTTGAAGATGTTGCCCGCATCGAGGCTGCCGCCTTCGGCCCGACCCGCGCCGACGAGTGTGTGAATCTCGTCCAGGAAGAGGATGATGTCGGGCTGGGCCGCCTCTTTCAGGATATCGGCGACACGCTCCTCAAGCTCGCCCCGGTACTTCGTTCCGGCCACCAGACTAGCGACGGGCAGCTCGATGATGCGCTTACCGCGCAGGTGTTCGGGCGCTCGATCCTCGGCAATGCGCCAGGCCAGTCCTTCGGCAATTGCCGTCTTGCCCACGCCCGCATCCCCGACGAGGAGCGGGGCATTCTTGTCCCGCAATCCCAAGATCTGCGCGACGCGTCCCATCTCGGCCGACCGGCCTATAGTTGCCTTCAGGCGTCCCTCCCGCGCCTCACGCACCAGGTCGCGGCCATAGCGATCCAGGAGCGGTGTGGCGGAGGATGAGCCGGTTCGACTCGACGTGCCCTGAGCGAAAGCAAGCATCTCGTCGAGATTGATGCCTAACCCGCGGAGGAAGCTGAGCGTTGCGCTGCCCTGGGTGTGGAGAAGTGCGATCAGCAGATGCCGCTCTTCGATGGCGTCGCTCCCCATCGCTTTGGCGGTCTCCGCCGCCTGGTCCAGGATCGAACGCACGCGGGGAGACATTATGTTGGGCGTCAGGGTGATCGCGCCATCCGGTGGCGTGCGGGGCGACCCGGCTGGTTGGAGGGCGTAGCGTATCGTATCTCGCACCCGCTTGGGGTCAAGCTTCTGTGCCTGCAATGCGCGCGTCGTATAGCCCTCGGGCACTTTGGTCAGCCCGATGACAAAGTGCGGTGTGTCAATGAAACCGTAACCAGTGCGGTAGGCTTCCTGCAAAGCCACCGTCAGGGCCTGGACGGCGGTCGGATCGAACGGCGGCTGGACAGGTGGACCGCCTCCCCCGTGGTCATCCCACCCTGACGGTTCTTTACCCTGCGCAATCGCCCGCAGCCGTTCCACGGGCAGGCCATTCTGCCGCAGACTCTCTTGAACGTGCGGGTCGAGCGTCTCCAGAAGGGCCAGGAGGAGAGGAAGCTCCTCGATCAGAGGTTGTCCGTCAGCTTGAGCCGCGCCGTCAGCGCGCTCGAGAACCTGACGCGCTGACGGCGACAGCGTGGACCGGCCAAGGGTGAAGGGAGGCGTGGCTCGTCCGGAGCGGTAGAATTCATTGCGCAGCGAGTCACGGACTTGCTTGGCCGAACGCCCCAGCCGATTGAACGTCTGCCGGGTGAGACTATCGTCCGCTTTCGTAAAGCCGATGAAGATATGCAACGTATCAACGACGGAGGCGCTTGCATAGCGCGCTTCCTGGATGGCGAAGTCCAGGGCCTGGTTTACCGTCGTGCTGAACCGCTCTCGGTTTAGCTGTCCATCGCCCAGGAACATGCCCGTCACCCTTTCGGGCTGCGATAGCTCCGACGCCGTAGTAGCGAGCAAAGAGCGCGTCGGGTCGCCATACAGGGTGAACGCGGCCCAGGTCGAATCGTGTGGCCGCTGCTCGCGAAACCGTAGCCGGGCTTGTCGGAGGGCCTCGCCAATCGGCTGTCCTTTCAAGGCGGCTTCATAGAACATGACGGCAAAATCGGCCGAGCCTTGATCGTCCACGTCCCACCGCGCGCCGATAACTCCCGAGGCGCCGCCACGAATGCATGCCGCCGCCAGGCCCTCGACGACTTCCCACGCCAGGGCCGGACGTCGCCCAGGGCTGCGGCTGCGGTCGGTGGAGCACGCATTGAGGAACACGAAGGGCCGCCCTCGCAGACAGCTGCGAAGCTCCTCCGCCGACAGCTTGGATTTGTCCGCCAGGGCGAGAACATTCTGGCGTGCGCGCTTGTTGTACTCGGCGTGCCCGGCGTAGTGGATACCCACGTAGTAGCCCTGGCCCAGCTCCACCTGGACGGCCAATTGTTCCGCCCGTCTCCCCGTCAGCATGCGTGGCGCTAAGCCAAATCGCTGTACCAGTTCGCATACCCGATTGACTTCTTCGTCCGCCCCTCGGAGATCCCCGGTCGGATTGCCAACAAGAAGAAAAGCTGGGTGCGTCGCCGGCGGCATTTCACCACGTTTCAATTCGGCGTCGGTGACCAGCCGTCGTCCGATAGCGCATTTCAATCCAAGGAACTGTCGCGTGCCATCGTCATAACACAATTCCCACGGAATGGCCGGGTCATCTGTCGAGATCAACAACGGTTGGCTTGAGCCGCGAAGAAACGCCTTGACTTCGTCAGGTAGGAGGAGACTGTACATCAACCGGCCCAGCGCCTCGAGGGAGTAGGGGCCATCGGGGTCTTGAGTCGCCCGCCTGATCCCGTCTTGTATGTTCTGCTGACTGGATCGGGTCACCGTCTTCGTGAAGAGACGCACCGCAGTCTTATTGCTGTTGCCCTCGCCTATGCGGAAGCGGTACTCATCGGCTACTTTCGAGATCTCGATAACGACCTTATCCATGGCGCTTCTCCTCCCAGTGTTGGGATACCGTGCGAACCGTATTAAGCCAGCGGACGCCACTCGGCGCTGCCCCAACCACTGCGGCGTACGAAGTGCCACCAGCGCAAAAGTTGCTCCCTCTCGCTCATCACCCTATGCAAATCATCAAGTATGGTGACGGGGTGTTCGAACGCCACCTCAATTTGTTTACTGTGCTCCTGATCCTCAAGGTCGTGGTGCGGTACGATATCGCCGATCTCGATTCCTTCCGGCTGGATAGGTGGAATGACCTGGAAAATGTGTGTGGCCGGCTCTTCAAATGGTTGTGTCTCAACCACGTCTGTCTCTCGCGTATCATCCCCAACGTCATGCGAAAAACTTCTCGGGTCAGGGACGACGTCGGCCACCGACTTGAGCATGTCGTTGTGACGGTCCTGTACTGCCGCTGGAACAGCACTGTCTTCAAACTCTGGCATAGGCGCCACCGGAACGACCTGCGCCATGGCTGTGAGCCGTTCATAGGCCGCGGCCGAGAACACGATGGAGTAGAGGCTGGTCAGATTGAAGAGAACGTCGCGCCTGTAGACATGGCCCTTGAAGTTCTGGGCGCTCCCTGCCTCGGCATCGTGATCTCCCTGGGACGCTCGCTGCTCCTCCTGGTCAGGAAGAACTTTCATCCTGGAGTCGGGGTTACCTATCAGCGTAAATAGCTGGAACGAGTAATTCTGCGGATCGTCGTGCTGTAGCCTATCCTGAGCGGCGCGCAAGGCTTGCCCAGCCGTCATGCCACCAAACACCCCCTCCAGAAAAGTGGACACCAAAGGAATATAGCTTCTGGCAAGCGCCTTGTCACTGCGTGTCGCGAGAACGAGCCGGGTCCCGTACTTGTAGAACCTGTCACCCATGTCCGACGTGTCGCACGCCAGGAGCGACACGAAGACGGGCGGGCGCGTCAAGTCTTTTAGCAGCCGGTCTACCTGCACCCTCTCGTGTGAAGGCAGAATGAAGCCGCTGCCACTTGGCGTAGCATGACGTGGACTAAGGATAAGCGCATCATACTCGCCGCTCCGCAGGTACTGAGCCACCTTCCTCCCTGTCGCGCAAGCGCCCCACAATGTCCGCACCTCTACGCCGGCGGTCGCGAAGAGCCCTTCCAGTTTCTCGGCCTCGTCTTGCTGTTCGGTGATGATAAGCGCCGTTTTCACCCTGTAGTGGACAATCATGTCACCTCCTCGTGACAAGTGTTCACGACCCTGGCGGCGTGCCAGTACTGGACGCCGGGACTATTAGTTGCCTATATGTCTTTCTCTCTCTAGCGTCAGGGGCAGGCGCCACGTCTGCCCCTTGGCTTCGCCCTCCGTCACCTCGATCTCGATGGTATACGTGTCCGGCAGGTTGGACGCGAAGGTGACTCTCCCCTCTCTCGCGGCAGCCTTGTCCGCCCCGCCCGACAACGAGCGCAGCGTCACCACGGCTGGCCTGGGCGCTGCGTCAGGCGTTGCGCTCGTGATGCCGACGCCGATGTCACTTGCTCCCTTGCCGCTGGCCTGGATCGTGACGGCGACCACGACATTGTGGTCGTCGTCTCGCAGCTTCAGCATCTCACCTTGTTGAGCCGCCTTTGCACCGCGTCGTCGACTCGCGACGAGCGGCTCAGATAGAACGGACCGCGATGGCAGGAGACTGGGATGCAGATCACGAAAAGTCACCTTGCCTTGCCGTCCGATGCTCACCGTGATGGGACTGCCCGCCCACTCGTGTACAAGCCGCGATTGCGTCGAGGGCCTGTGCTGTTCGCTCGCCTCGCGCCAGAACGCAAGCGCCGGTGCAAGGCTAGAGGTGGCGGCAGCAGCGTCATGGACGGCGTCAAGGAAGCTGTAGTCAATCGCGGGGTAGGGCGGCGGCGTCTCAAGCTGACCGGTTTCGTCCAGGTGTCTCATCGCCATCAAGATGAGCTCTTCCTCGGTGAACACCTGAATCATCCATCGGCCAAACGCCCTGCGGCATTCCTCGCACGAGACGAGATGGTCCTCCGCGGCGCGCAGGACCAGCGCCGGATCCTCACCGCGCTCCGCGGCTGCTAAGAGCGTGTTCATGAAGTCGATGTGCGCGGCCATCACTCACCTCCCTGATCTCACCGCTCAGCACACTGCCTGAATTCATGGTCCTGACGCAGCGCTTTTCGAGCGCGGTGGAGCATGGTTGCGAGATTACCCTTCGTCATCCCTAGAATCCGCACTATCTCCTCCGGCGAATTCCCTCGGAACGCCACCAGAATACAGGCCCAGCGATACTCGGGCCCGAGGCGGTCTAGCGCCGCGAGCAAGCACCGGATAATCGCCGGCTGCGCGAGATAGGTTAGCAATTCTTCGAAGATTTCCTCTGCTAACGCATCGACTAGCTCTATTCTTTCGGTTCTATCGTCATCCGGGTCGGGAGGCTCAACTGTATGCTCTGTATCCCTGTGCCATTTCTCACACCAGTGTCCAAACGACGTCTTTGCCACCTTTTGTATATAACGCAGAAAGCCCCGCGGTTGGTCTACGTTGTCAATCGAACGCGAGATATTCGCCAAAGCATCTTGCAGGCAATCGTGAAGGAACGTGCCATTGTCCACGTGATACATGTCCGACCGGCGCACTTTGGTCGTGAAGATGAGCGAAGCGCAATAAGCCTCGATTTCTCGGTAGGCGCGCTCTCGTGTGGCCCGATTCGGATTCCGGCAGCCTGCATAGAGTTGCTCACTGTAGATACCCTTTGCCAGCCGCGTCACGGCCGCAGCCAACTCCTTCTCAGGGAGAGCGTACTGCGTGACTTTGACCAGCCTCTCGGCGATCTCACGATTATCGTTTGCTTCGTTGAACACGACCTCCGTGAAGGACTTTCTATCCAGAAAGCGGTAGCCGTCCCTAGTCACGAGCGAGTCCACCGCCTCGCGGCAGACTCGGCGGAGCAGAAGACGCCGTTCGGGGTAGGATCCGATGTGAAGGCTGGAGATGCTCATCACGCCCCCATGCGTGCGCTGCGAGCGCTCGTCCTCATCCACCTCTTCTGAATAAAGAAGAGTCAACTTCCTCGGCGAGTTTACACCTTCATCGCCATTTCCAACTTCTACCGACGACAAATCTGTAATCGGCCTTCCTCACCGCGCTCTTAGGTTGGTGAAAGGGGCGGGTGGCGTCCCTTGATAGCACCCGAAAGAGAGCAGGTGAGAAAATGCGCAACAAGCTCCTCGTCCTCCTGGTCGCTGTGATGGTCGCCGTCACGACCTTCTCACAGCTCGCCGTGCCGGCTCACGCCGGTAACATCGAGTGGCCCGGCGGCCACAAGATCGTTCAGATTAAGCCCTAAGCCCGTCTGACACACCGCGGAGGACCACGCGCCGAACAACAACTCGGCCCCCAGGCTTCCGATCTGCCCTAACAGGTCGGGAGCCTGTCTTCCTCCCGGTGCCCCGGATGTCCCATCAGGATGAACGGGGCCCAGTGGAACGGTGTGTACCCAGCGGCGATCATCCCCCGTTGGGCAGCCCCGAGGGCATGCGCGAACGTCGGCGCGTGCGTCAGAGCGTCGTAGAACGACGTCATCAACCGCCGTGTGGACTCGTCGGGAGCGCGCCACAGACCGGCGACAAGCGCCCGGGCGCCGGCGTGGAAGAAAGCCTGCGTCAGGCTGACCATCTCATCGCCCGGGTTGACCTGCCCCAGCGCACTGTCGCACGCGCTGAGCGTCACAAGGTCCGCGTCGAGCGACAAATCGAACACGTCTCGAACCGTCAACCCGCCATCATAGAGCAGGAGCTGTGTCTGAAAGGGTACCGCCTGCTCGAAGAGAAGATGCGTCGCGAAGTGGATACGGCGATATTCGGCAAGCCGACCCGCCTCGTCCATCTCCAGAAGCGCCGTCCGCCGCGCCGCGTCGTCCAACAGAAGATTGCCGACGCCCCCCAGGACACGGAAGACCGCGCGGGCTTCCAGCGGCGCGTTGGGTAAGCGCGCACCCTTGTGGCCGAAATCCGAGACACCCATCACCAGGGCCGGGTCGGCCCTATCTGGGTGGGGTCGGTTGTTGGCGCGCGCGAGCAGCACCTGGAGGCTATGCAGGCTCGGCGCGTAGGCCACCATCGTCCTCTCAATCAGATAACGACCATCAGGCGATTGCAGGGCGTGAAACGGCAGGTTGTGGAGCTGACTGTGCGGCCCGATGATCAGGAGGTGGTCCGGCGACAGCCTCTCCGCGACAGTCGTCGGGACGAGCAAGGCATAGGCTTGCTGCAGGAAGGAGTCCCCCGCTCGCGCAGAGGCCGCCGGGCGCCTTTGCTCAAGCCGACCATAGATGCGGTCCCTGCGGGCCTCATCCGTAGATGCACATACCTCAAGGACACGCCGCTCGAAAGCGCCCAGGACCCGCGTCCACGACAGAGTTGTCTCCGCATCCACGTACAGAATAGACAGGTTGGCCCCGCTCAGCTCGTATGTCAGGGCGTTCCACGAGCCAGCGTAGCCCCGCATGGCAGCTCGGAAATCCGCCAGGGAGAAGGGCGGCGGCAACTTGAGCGAAGCCCAGAGGGGACGCGCGCGGAAGAGACGCCTGACGACCTCCTCGTGCGCCGCCGTGAGCGCCGCCAACTGCTGCAGCGTGTCGTCGTAGTCCGACGGCGAGGGGCGCGTGTCGGGACCAGTGAGAGACAACCCGCGCTCGCGGAGCGCGTCGATACGGCCCTGGAGGATATGTTCTTGCGCCAACAAACCCTGGTCGGCATCGCCGCGCCTGGGGCGCAAACCGCGCAGCGGATTAAACAGCAGATGCACCATTGCCTGGGCCTTGCTGTCTTCCAGGATTTCCACCGCCTGATCGGACTGCTGTAGCTCCAGCGCCAGGCTCAGCGCCTGGGCCGACACATGCTGCCGCCCACTATAGAAGGCGCTGTTCCCCTGGGCTGTATATAGCCCACTTCGGCCGCGCCGGATGGAGTCAAGCGCCAGGCGGTAGTAGCTCAGCGCCACCGGGGCTTGTCCCTGCTGCAGAGCGCAGCGCGCCAGGCCTTGATCCGCACGCCAGGCGAAGTCGGGAAACGTCGGATAAAGAACGGCGCGAGCCGAAGTGAACCAGGCTCGCGCCGTCTCGATCTCCCCCCGCGCCAGGTCGGTCTCGCCCAGACCAACCTCACACAACGCCACATTCGTCGGCCAGGCGCGCGACAAGAATTCCTGGCGGGCATGCTGGTAGAGCAGCCTGGCCTGCAGCGGGTCCTGATACAGATGGGCGAGGTCGGCCAGGTGCAGCTCACACAGCGCCGCCTGCCCGGGCATTCCTTCGGCGATATACGCACTTCGCGCCTGTTCGAGCATCGCGCGCGCTTGCGCGTCCTGTCCCTGCGCTGCGTAGACGAGGGCCTGGTGAGTGCGGTTGGCCGCCACCAGAACGGATGCACCGAGCGTCGCGAATCCACGCTCCGCAGCGAGGAGAAGCTCTAGCGCGCGGCTGTGTTGGCCTGTGACCAGGAAGATACGCCCCATGTTCTCCGCGCAATGCGCCACACTGAGCGTCAGCCCGGCCTCGGCGAACAAGTCGTGGGCCTGCTGGTGGACTTCCAGCGCCAGGTCATACAGCCCCAGCATCTCCTGACATTGGGCCAGGTTGGCAGCGCAGCGGGCGGCATGGAGCCGCAATCCAACGCGTTGGCACGCGTCCATCGCTCGCTCAAAGTAGGGTACGGCGTCATCGTAGCGGCTCTGCTCTTTCAGCGCCAGGCCGAGGTTCATGTCGCAATTCGCGACATCCACGACCATGCCATTGTCGTCGAAGTCCTTGCGCAAGCGGGCGTAAATCGCCAGCGCTTCATCGAGGCGCCCTAACTGGCGGTAGGCATTCGCCGCCAGGCGCTCGCAGTAGAGCAAGTCGCCGGTCATGTGCTGCGCTTCGAGGATCTGCTTCGCTTGTTGGAGGACAGACAGCGCCGCCCAGTACTCCCCACGATCGATATGCACCACCGCCGCGACGCGCAGACTTGAAGCCATCTCCACCACCGCAGCGTGCTGGGCGAACGTTTCGTTCGCCCCCGGCAGCCGAGCCAGGGCGTCCTCATAGCGCTGCTCATACGCATCGACAAACGCCAGGTGAATATCACAGCGTGCGACATCGAGCGGTTCCCGCGCCACCTTGAAAGCGGCGCGCGCTCTTTGGCCCCACAAGCGGGCATTCAAGTAGTGTCCCTGACCGAGGTAGACCCTGGCGCGCAAGAGGCACAGCCGCCCGCGCTCCCTATTGTCCTGAACGTTCTCGGCCAACTGACAAATCGCCAGCGCCTCGGCGTGCCGGTTCAGGTGGCACAGGGCCGTCGCCAGGGCCAACCGATACGCATTGGCCGGCGCCGCATCAGGCTGCCGGGCCAAGATTGGTTGAATCCCCAGGCACACTCCGAGGGCCTCGGCCCACGCTCCCCAGTAGCTCGCGACCTCCGCGAACGCTAACCCACACTGCGCCCGCGCGACGTCGTCGCCACTCTCCGTGACCAGCGCGTAGGCGAGTCGCGCCCGGACATAGCTTTCGTAGGGCGACCGATACATCGACCGCCGCGCCTGCGCCGCCTGATACACCCAGGCAGCCGGCTGGCTCACGTCGGGGCGCACGAGGGCGCGCAGCTCGCTTTCGGCGTCGGCGAGCGCGAGGCCTTCCAGGCACACACGGCGCGTCAGGTGGTCGTGGTGGGCGAGCTGAGACTCGGCCAACGTCGCTGAGAGGGTCATACGTCGACAGGTCCGATGGTAAGGTAGAGCGGCTCGGACGACTCATTCGCATGAGCCGTGAGCCAGGCCGGCGGAACATCCGCGAATATGGCTTCACCCGCATCATTGATCAGCGCTTGTCGCGGCGCTTCCCCGTTGTAGCTCAGCGTAGCGCGTAGCGGACCGGTTGGCTTCGACGCCGCCAGAGAGAGGAGCACGTCCCAGGTCTCGTTCTCGCCCGGCGACTGGCGCTGGAGCTCGACGCTGACGACCCAGTTCTCCTCTTCGACGATGTCATCGACGACGACATAGCGCGTGGCAGGGGTGTTATTCTGCGGCGCCGAACGCGCCCAGGCAGCAGCCGGCGGGGCCAGCAGCGACGACATATACGCCTGGCTAATAGCAACCGCCGCCGACAGACGCTGCTGCGCGTCGCGCATCGTATGAATCGTCCACGTGAGGAGCTGGGGGAAGGCGGGTTGGGGATGCAGGAACGGAAGCTGGAATGAGGGATAGGTTGTCGGCTCCGGAAGCTCACCGTTCTGCTCCGCGAGAAGGAGATAGCGCAGCTCGCGATAGACAGCGTCGCAGCGAGGGCAGTCAGCCAGGTGGCGGCGCACCCATGACTGACGCGTCGGGTCGAGCCGCCCGCCCAGTTCGTCGGACACATACTGGGGAAGCACCTCTGTCACGAAATCACACTCTCGACCGGCCTCTTCGACCTGCGTGAGCAGTTGAGTGAGCTGAGATTGACAATCCTCACATGTTTCCAGGTGCTCACGGGTAGCCTGGTACTCAGCCGCTGTCGCGGAAGACTGACTGCCGGCAAGAATTTGCCGAGCTTCTAGACACTTCATACCCACCCCCTCGAGAGCGACTAATGAGCTTTGAGAGGGTTTTGTGCCATCTCAGCGCTCATTAGCCGTTCCGATTTAGTGCGCTCCGCTGGCGACAAACATCACGCCGTTCGCTCGGTGAGAGCCGCCACAAAGCTGAACCCAAGCACAATCGCGGTGATCGTCCACACAACGCTGCCGGCGAGGCCAACCCAAAAGATCACACTCGTCAGCCAACTCTCGTATAGCCCACCGGCTGCTATGATCGACGGCATGACGGACTCTGATGCCAGCTTCCAGTACAGGAAAGGACCCGCCAGCGGGATCAGCCCGACCACGCTTGTAAAGCCCGTTGCCACCCAGAGGAGCATCGTCCACAACCCGCCTGTGAGCGTCCCATACACCAGACACCCGACGGCGAAGGCGAGGACGGCCAAAACCATACCACAGCCGACATTCAAGCAGCCCTGAGACTCGTTCGACATGGTAACCTCCCTTACAGGTTCTCATAGAAGTCGACCGTTGGCTTACCAGGCGAACCCTGGTTACCTTTGACTACCTAAGAGCTGTCCTTCGTGGTGAGATTACAGTTTTGGTAGTCAATTTTAGGGCGAGTGCTGAAGGAGTGGCATGCCGTCCGCTTCGTCGCTCTCTACAATGCTAATGTGGTCTGGCGACTGTTTTCTTGCACCTCATGCACAAAAGATCATCTTCGTTGGCGCTCTGCGATAATCTCGTAGAGCGCGCGCAGTGCGCGGTTCTTAAGGTTGTAGACAGCCTGCGGCGTTCTGCCGAGGCGTTCCGCGATCTCGACAACCGGCAATCCCTCGAGAAACTCGTACTCAATAACACGGCGCTGGGCCTCGCTGTCCACCTGTTCCAGGGCTTCTAGCACCCATAGGCTGCGCTCGATACTTCTAATGTCAGGAAGCTCTGCCAACTCTAGGCTATCCTCTGTCTCATCGGGCAAGACATTGTGCGGATTGTTGAGAGGGTTAGGGCGCGAGAGGGCGCCGGCTACTCTGTTGCGTAGGATCAGGAAACTCCAGGCATCGAACGGGCAATCATACGGGAATGGGTGCTCGAAGATGATCAAGGCGGTATCTTGGACGACTTCTTGTGCTCGCTCCTCTGCCTGTTCACCGTCCCAGCCACGTTGGCGTAACAAGGAAGTGGCTGCCCTGTATAAACGTTGTGTCAACAATTCCCAAGTCTGCCCATCCCCTTGCCTAAGCAAAGCGATCATCGAATGCTGTTCAAGATAGTGCTGCGTGACGATTTGGGTGTACTCTTCCTCCGTCAGCGCCCCATCATGATACTTTTGCACCCGTGTGAACCGTCCCGACTCAACATTTCGCCTGACAATCACCTCGATATGCGCTTGGGCGTCTTGTGTCGCGATGTTATGATGCCCCGTCGATGAGGAGAGTTGGTTGGACATTGCTCTCTCGCAATCAGCCTTCTGAGCCCCTGACAGGTTAGCATGTACTTGTCTAGCCTCTGGGGATGTTCCCATTCTACCCCCCTTTCTACATCCTGTATAGAGGTAGACGTAGAAGTTTTTCCACCTAGGGTTTGGCTTTGACAACCAAGCCTACCTGATTCATCTACTGCAGGACTCGATTAAGCGGCTCGCGTAGTTACTGAGTGCGGGGAAGCCGTGAGGGCGAGGACACGCGCAACAAGGTCGGCAGACACCGGGGTACCCGAGTTGTCCAGTATAAAGTCGCATTTAGCTCGCTGAGCCTCCACAATGGCAGCCTCCTGCGTATGCTTACTCGCAATCCGGTGCAATACCTCTTGTCTGGACATACCTGCCAGCCACCCTTCGGTTTCGACCCGAGCCAGTTGTCGAGCATCAGCCTCGGCTTGGGATGTCTCGATCCAGAACTGCCTTGTGTTGGGGTACTCGCATACGACGCGCAGGTGCCCCGCGAGGACACCCTCGACAATGATGATGGGCCTAGGAAGAAGGGCAATCGGCGTGTCGCGCCTGCGAGTTATCTGGCTGTAGCCCATGTAGGTCACCGGCTGACCTGCCAATAGGGCGGACACATATGCGTCAGCTGCTTCCAGATCGAATTTGTCAAGGAACGCGGGGCTGCGCCGGTTGCGCTGCTCGATAAGCGTCGTATCCTGCTCGAATACAACCGCACTCATTGTTTCGGCTAGCAGTCTCGCAAGGGTTGTTTTACCCGAACCTGATTGGCCGACAAACACAACAAGAAGGCGCTCGCTAGACATGTATATAGTCTCCCCTCTTGCAGCCGATCATTCCGGCGTCGCCCGGCGGACGCCACCGGGCAGCAGTGGATGGTGCACGTTCGCTCCATCTACTTACCGAAGATCATCGAGCCACCTCTGGATTACAGATGCCGCTCACTTATGCTGGAATAAGGGAGGATGAAGCGCATGCTCGGCTGTCGTCGTCAATCATCACGAGACCCAGCGAAAGGCCGTGGCGCACAACGACACGTATGGAATTGGGTACGCAAGGGGCGCATAAGTGATTGGTAGAAGGGGAAAAGGGTGGTATGCTCAAGGCTCTGACGATACAGGAGGGAGCCATGGGCAAGAAGAGCGGGACGTGAGGGATAGATGCGGACGAGGAACTGAGCGAGCAGCTGCAGCGAGCCGTAGATGCTGAGGTGAAGCGGTTGGCAGAGTGGTCGAGCCAGCGAAAGAAGCCGCACACGTTGGGGGAGATGGAACAAGAGGTGCTGGCGGCGTTGCGACGGCTGGGGCCAGAATTGATGGAAGGGCTGATCGAGAGCGAGGCGGACGAGGCCTCGCTTTCCCCCCCAGTGCGCGTGCGGCGAGGCGATGAAGGTGCTGCAAGAGCGACCGAAGCGGATCCTGACGCTGACGGGTGAAGTGAAGCTGAAGCGGGCGTACTACTATCATGGTCGGTGTCATTCCCATGCGGTAGCCTTGGACCAGCAGTTAGGATTGGGCGCGAGCAGCCTGAGCCCTGGGCTAGAGGAAGCGGTGTGCCTGGCCAGCGCTCATCTGCCGTTCGAGGAAGCGGTACGCCTCATCGAGCGCTTGAGTGGGGTGGCGGTCTCGCATACGACAGCGCAACAAGTGGCGGAGGCGGTGGGCGAGGAGATCGCCCAAGCGCAGCAGGCGGAATGCGAAGCGGCATGGGCAGGACATCTACCGCCTGTACCGAGGCAAGCGCCCGAGCGGCTGTATGTGAGTGTGGACGGCATCATCGTGTGTCAGCAAGACGGTTGGCATGAACTCAAGGTGGCGACGTGCTACGAGGTCGAGCGCCGCGTGCCGACGACGGAGCATCCCGAAGGCGAACTGCATGCCAAGACCCCAACGTATCTGGCAACCCAGGCCGAAGCGCGGGAGTTTGGCAAAGCCGTGTGGGTCGAGGCCGTCAAACGTGGAGTGGATCAGGCGCGGGAAGTGGTGATGGTGGGGGATGGGGCGGCATGGATCTGGAACATCGCCTACAGCCAATTCGGGGCCTATCGGTTGGTGGAGATTGTGGACTGGTATCATGCCGCGCAACACGTTTGGGAGGTCGGTAACGCCCTGTACGGAGAAGGCAGCGCCGCGACCAAGACGTGGGTGAAGGCGCGGCTCGACGAGCTGTGGAACGGTCACCTCGATACCATGCTGGCGGCCTTTGATGACGCGGCGACTTTCCGTCCCTCGGCGCAAGCGGTGGTGGCCGAACAACGAGCCTACTTTGAGACCCACCGCCAGCGGATGCGCTACGCCGACTTTCGAGCCCAGGGCTATCAGATCGGCAGCGGCTCCGTCGAGAGCGCCTGCAAGCGCGTTGTGGCGTTGCGTCTCAAACAGGCCGGGATGCGCTGGTCAGCCAAGGGCGCGAAGGCCATCGCCCACCTACGTGCTCTGGTTCTCTCGCACCGCTGGGACACTTTCTGGCGCCTGCGCCGACCGCCCCAGCGTCACTATCACCGCCTCGCCGTCTAGCCTTTTACAATTACTTGATGCACCCGTACGCAAGAACTGGATAGCGTTTGGAGGCGTTCTGGGGTATACTGTCGGCACGGATTGCTCAAGTGTACATTGTTTCGCCGAGAAGCCGGCGCCGTGATGCGCCGGCTCGATATTTCGGGAGGATGGCTGTGAAGGCACGCGCACTTGGCGCACTGTTGCTACTGGGGTTCATTTGGGGTGCGTCGTATCTATTCATCAAGGTCGCGGTGCAGGTTTTCCCGCGCGCAACACTCGTCAGCTTGCGCGTCTTCCTCGCGGCAATGGTCAGCCTGGCCATTCTGCGGCTGCGGCACATTCCTCTTCCATCTACGCGAGCCGCATGGACGAGTTTCGCCGTCATGGGGCTGTTCAACGCCGCTGTGCCCTACAGTCTTATAACAATCTAGAAGTAAGCCACAACAATGTTGATTTCAGGCTATGCCATGGTTTCGGGCGGCTCTTGCAGCTGGACCTCGCCTGACTCGGTCACCGAATGCAGCAGTAGCGTCTGGTTAAACCGGCCCAGGCACCGAATCATGTCGGCAATCTCCGCAACCACCGGTTCTGCTGTTGGCTTGCGCTGATCTGGCGCCAGAGCATAATCGTCACGTCTCTCGCCACACATGAGTGCAGCCCAGGGATCAATTTCGCTGAGGTAGCGGCTCATAGGTTGGTGATGCGGAGCGTGGGCTTGCTCTCATGTCGGATACGACAACGGCACAATGGTGATCAGGCGCGCGAAGCGGGCAAAGTCGCCGTGTTATGAGTGAGAAGATGACGGATGCGATGGGCTTGCATCGTCGCTACGATGTTCGCTTCGTAGACTTGTTTGCCCCCGACAACGACCGTCTGAAGGATAGCGATTAGGTTGTCCAGCACCGTGGGATTGTCTTCCACGACCTTGAACTGCGTGCGAAAGAGACGCACGTTTGCACGACTTGAGCTAATGGAACGCCGGGTCCAGTTTGGCCGGCGCGAGTCGTCGCCGCCAGATACTCACGCAGAATCTGCGGGCTTATCACCAGGTCGATCCCCTTTTGGCGAGAGGTGTTCAGCCAATCTCTCACTACGCTATGCCACGGCGACAAGGTATCGGTTGCGTACATCAGCACGTTGGTGTCGATGGAGAGCGGGCTAGCGACCATCGTCGCCATAGAGGTCCTAGCGGCGGAAGGTGGCGTCAGCCGCCCAGTTGGTCAAGGCGAAGGTGTGGAGTTGGAGCGGCTCCGGCGTCTGTTCTCTGTAGGCCTGTTGCGCCGTTTCCTCAATGACCAGCACGGCGCTATGCTCGCCGGGAAGAACGTCGGGCGGCAATTCTAGAATGGCCGTGCCATCAGGCTGAACGGTCAAAGTAACCTCAATTGTTCGCATCGTTCCTCTCTCAGAGATTCTTCAATCAGCCTCTATGGCAAGAATTGTAGTCGTTTGGCTAGCCCCTAGCAGGGCTCTTGCCGACGATGAGCCGTATGGCAACAGTCAAGCAAGTTGCCTTTTGTGTATTTGATGAACGCGATATTCGCATTTGCGTGCGCTGTCGCAAGCCCATCTTGCATTGGACGTAGATAACCTCTCCACTATTGTGCCTGCAAGTGTACCATGCAAGCCGAGCAGATCAAAGTAGGCGGCAGTTCTGCGGATCCGTGACGCGAGAAAAAGTGGCGCATCCGCAAGGCACGTGCTAGACTTCGGTATGGCCTATCTACTCCCACTCCTCTTGTGCGTCGCTGCAGCTGCGACCATCCAGACGGTTAGCAGCTTTGGCTTCGCCATCTTCCTGATGCCCCTCGCCATCCTGATAGTTGGGCTGCGCACAGCGGTGCCTCTGGTGGCGCTGCTCGGTGTGACGATCTCCATAGTGAACGCGGTGCGCACTCGTAAGTCTGTCGACATGAGTGAGGTGCCTACCCTGGGCATATTTGCCCTCGTGGGCGTACCCATAGGTGTCTGGGTTCTGGGAAAAGTCGACGCGCGTGTGGTCGAGGCCGGGCTAGGTATCCTCCTGATCGCGTACGGAGCGTACAGCTTGCTCAACCCTCAGTTCAGCCGGGCCATCGGGCGCCGATGGGGCTACCCCGTCGGGTTCATCGCCGGCTGCCTGGGTGGCGCCTATAACTTGCCTGGGCCTCCCCTGATTCTGTACGGCTCGCTTCGGCGCTGGTCGACAGACAGCTTCCGCGCCACACTGCAAACGGTTGTCGCCATCTTCGGCCCCCTGGTCATCATCTCGCACGCCATCGCCGGGCACATCGACCTCGACCTCCTGCGCCTGTTCGCCCTGGCCGTCCCTGCGTTTGTCCTCGGTGTCGTCGTGGGCAGCCGGATTGTCCGCCACCTGGACCCAACGCGAGCGCGGCAGGTCATCAATGTCCTGATACTCGTGCTGGGAGTGTCGCTCTTCTTTTGAGACAATGTGGGAACCCGGCGAGTCAGGAGCGGTTGACAGCGCTGCGGAACAAGCTACAATTGCAAAACATCGCCCATCCTCGCCCCCGACTTGCTCGCCGCAGATCTCACCCTGCCTCTCGGCCGTCCCACCCAGGGAACGCTGAGGATGCCCTTTGCGCTCTCACCATACACCAGAAATCATCCGCTTTGGATGATGCCTGCTAATCTGCAGCAGCATATACTACTGAAAGGGAGACGGCGTCGCCCGCGCTCGTGTCACTCTTGAATAGGCTGGCCCGGACGTGCGGCAACCCGTATTTGCGAAAGGGGGCAAGATGTTCCGACGATCACACCAGGGACAGCCCGATAGCGGCGCAGAGGCGCAGAGCGAGCAAGGAGCGGCCGAGAGCCAGTGGCGCCGCTACCGGATGCAGCAGCAGGTGTTTGCCCTGGGCAACGACTACTTCATTGAGGACGCCTCCGGCCAGAAGACCTACAAGATAGACGGCAAGGTTTTGCGCGTTCGCGACACCCTCATCTTTCGGGATATGCAGGGTCAGGAGCTATGCAAGATCCAGGAGCGAATGCTTCGGATTCGCAATACCATGGAGATTGAAGGCCCCGGCGGCGCCCACATGGCCACGGTCAAGAAGGCACTAATCACCCCTCTCCGCGAGCGGTGGGAGGTAGAGGTTGCCAATGGTCGCAGTCTGGGCATTCAGGGCAACATCTTTGATCACGAGTATAACATCGGCGAGGGCCGTGAGAAGATCGCCGAGGTCTCGAAGAAGTGGTTCCGCGTCCGCGACACATATGGCGTAGCGATCGAGCCGGGACAGAATGATGTGTTGATCCTGGCCATTACGGTGGCGATCGACATGATGGCCCATCGACGTCGCTGACGACCGACCAGGCGACACATAGGCCCAGCAAAGTCCCCGCGAACGACACATAATAGTACAGCGGCTGCCTGCCGCGCAACAACCCGAACGCGCAGAGGAGGCACAGCATGTCCGGGAAGAAAAAGAAGGATAAAAAGAAAGAGAAGAAGGCGCGTAAGCACGCCCTTGAGAGTGCGAGCGCCACAGCCGAGCAGGTGATGGATGGAGGCAGCGCCGATGCGATGGCGCCGGATGGCTCTGTTGCAGAAGCTGCGGCGGAGCCGAAGCCGAAGCTGAGCCGCAAGGAGTTCGAGAAGGAGCTAGCGAGTCTCCAGATCGAGCTGGTGAAGCTTCAGGAGTGGGTAAAGGCGACCGGCGCCAAGGTGTGCATTATCTTTGAGGGACGGGATGCGGCCGGGAAGGGCGGCATCATCAAGCGAATCACCGAGCGAACAAGCCCGCGTGTGTTCCGCGTGGTGGCGCTCTCGGCGCCAACCGAGCGCGAGAAATCCCAGATGTACTTCCAGCGTTATATGCCGCATCTCCCGGGAGCGGGTGAAGTGGTGCTCTTCGACCGTAGCTGGTATAATCGGGCCGGCGTCGAGCGCGTGATGGGCTATGCCAGCGAGGAACAGGTCGAGTACTTCCTGAAGTATGCTCCAGCGGTGGAACAGGCGATCATCAATTCGGGGATCATCCTGGTTAAGTACTGGCTGGAAGAGACAATGGAGGACCAGACCGAGCGTTTCCAGGAGCGAATCAACGACTACCGCAAGATCTGGAAGCTCAGCCCAATGGACCTCGAAAGCCACCGCCGTTGGTACGATTACTCGCGTGCCCGGGATGCTATGTTCGCGGCCACGGACACGGACGAGTCCCCATGGTACGTGGTGGATTCCCATGACCAGCGCCGCGGGCGCCTCAACTGCATCGCCCATTTGCTCAGCCTGATTCCGTACGAGGAAGTGCCGCACGAGAAAGTCGAGCTACCGGAGCGCCAGCCAAAGGGCGACTACGTGGAGCCAGATTATCCATTCCGCAGGATACCCGAGCGGTATTAGCGGCACGCGGTGTCAATGCATGGGCCGTCGGGCTCGGCGGCCCATAGTGGGAAAGGAACTTATTCATGGCTGAACCATCAGAAGCACAAGCGAAGTGGTATGCACAAACCGTCGGCGAGGTAGCTCAGACCCTGGGCGTCGACCCTGCTAAGGGCTTGAGCGCGGCCGACGCCCAGGCACGGCTGCAAAAGTACGGCCCGAACAAGCTGGCCGAGAAAAAGAAGGAGCCGGGCTGGCGAGCCTACCTGCGCCAGTATCGCGACTTGATGCAGATCATCTTGCTCGCGGCGGCGATTATCAATCAGCTTTTCACCCACCAGCTGGGAACTACGCTCGTGCTGGTGGGCTTGACTGTCTTCAACGCTGTGTTGGGCATGCGGCAGGAAGCGAAAGCCGAGGCGAGCCTGGCAGCGCTGGAGCAGATGCTCAAGACCATCGCCCGCGTGCGTCGCGATGGTCAGGCGGTCGAGATCGACGCCCAGCAACTTGTGCCGGGCGACATCGTGCTGATGGAAGCGGGCAACGTTGTTCCCGCCGACGGACGCTTGTTCGTGACCGCCACGTTGGAGATCGAGGAGGCCGCCCTGACGGGCGAAAGCGTCGCCTCGCCGAAAGACACAGAGGTCATCCGCAAGGATGACGTCCCCCTCGGCGACCGCCACAACATGGCCTACATGAACACCTCGGTCACCCGAGGGCGCGGCGAGATGATCGTCACGACCACCGGCATGGGCACCGAAATGGGGCACATCGCCGACCTGCTCAACAAGACCCAGGCGGATAAGACGCCGCTCCAGAAGCAACTTGACCGGCTGACCATCGTCATCGCAAGCCTGGCTGGCCTTGCCTTCATTGCGATGATAATTCTGGGAATACGGGACGGGCAACCGCTGGACGCCATCTTCGTCTCCGGTGTGGCGCTGGCAATCTCAGCCATCCCGACCGGCTTGCCCGCCGTGGTGACCACCCTCTACTCCATGGGGACACGCACGCTCGCCGAGCAGAACGCCATTGTGAAGCGGCTGCCGTCTGTCGAGACCCTCGGCTCCGTCTCCGCCATCTGCTCCGACAAGACCGGCACGCTGACCCTCAACAAGATGACGGCCCGCGAGTTCACGATCGTTGGCCAGAACCGCTACCGAGTGACCGGTGAGGGTTACGGCACCCAGGGCGAGCTACAGCTGACGCGGGGCCTCGCGCCAGGCCAGCCGTGGCAGAAAGGCTCCGCACCGTACACAACAGAAGGGCAGATCCAGAGCGCGGGGGGAGCACGCCTCGACCTGGATCCCATCCTGCTGCCGATGGCACTGTGCGCCGACGCCCGGTTGGACGGCGAGACCCTGATTGGCGACCCGACCGAAGGCGCGCTCATCGTGCTGGCCGAGAAGGGCGGCATCAGTGTGGACGGCGCTCGCGAGATGTATCCACGCGTGGCCGAGGTCCCCTTCGACTCCGACTACAAGTTCATGGCTACTTTCCACAACATGACCGACGAACAGGGCAATCCGGTCGTCCGCTGCTTCGTCAAGGGCGCGCCCGACGTACTGATCAGCCGCGCCGGCTACGCATGGAACCCCGAGGGACCGGCTGTGGCCGTCACCGAGGACAACCGCCAGCTGGCGTTGGCCGAGAACAACCGCATGGCACAGTCAGGCGAGCGTGTCATGGTCGTCGCCCGCCGCGACTTCGATCCGGCTACCTTCGATCCAGGCGGCAAGCTGATCGACCTCGTCAACGACCTGACCCTTCTGGCGATGGTCGGCATCGTCGACCCACCGCGGCCAGAGGCCAAGGCCGCCATCGAGAAGTGTAAGAGCGCCGGCATCCAGGTGCGAATGATCACCGGCGACCACGCCGTGACGGCGGCGGCTATCGGCCATGAGCTAGGCATCCAGGGCAAGGCGCTGACCGGCGCGGAGTTCGCCGCGATGAGCGACGAGCAACTGCTCAAGGAGTTGCCCGAAATCGGTGTCGTCGCGCGCGTAGCGCCCGAGGACAAGATCCGGCTGGTCCAAATGCTGCAAAAGCAGCAAAACATCGTGGCCATGACGGGCGATGGCGTCAACGATGCTCCGGCCCTCAAGAAGGCCGACATCGGCGTGGCCATGGGCATTACCGGCACCGAGGTCTCCAAAGGCGCCGCCGTGATGATCCTGACCGACGACAACTTCGCCACCATCGTCAAGGCCGTCGAGTACGGGCGCGCCTTGTACGACAACCTCTCGAAGTATATCCGCTTCCAGATGACGGCGCTGCCGGCGTTCATCCTGTGCTACCTGGGCGCAGCGTTCTTCGTCATCCTGGGCGGTATCCCGTTCACGCCGCTCGTCGTGCTGTGGATCAACTTCCTGGTGCAGGTGCCGATCGCCATCGCGCTCGGCTTTGACAAGCCGATGCCCGGCTTGATGGCGCGCAAACCACGCCCGCTCAGCCAGCCCGTCCTGACCCGGCGCCAGTGGGTGCGCATGGTCTTCATCGGCGTGCTCATGGCTGGCGGGACTCTGCTGCTTGAGACGTTGTACCAGCCTACGAACGTGGCCCTCGCCGCCACGATGGGTTTCGTCGTCTTCTCGCTCTACAATATCGCGATTGGATTGAGCAACCGCAGCGAGACCGAGACTGTTTTCAACCGAGATCTCCTGGGTGACAGACGACAATTGCAGCTGTACGGCCTGTCCCTGCTTGCCATCTTGGTTCCGACGATCATTGGCTTCTTCCAGCGCGGCCTCGGCCTCACGCCGCTGACGTTGGAGCAGTGGCTGCTCTGCGCGGTGTTCGCCTTCGGGTTGCTGCTCATCGACGAGGTGATCAAGTTCTTCATGCGCCGCAGCCGAAGCCGGCAGCCAAAGACAGTGGCCGCGAGCGCGGCGGCTGGCGCCGCCAAGTAGCGGGGCTAGCCGGATGTCCGCGTCGGACCGCGGCGTGAGTGAGGGGTGCTGACGGGAGAGATCGTACTGGCATGCAATGATGGGCGGCTTGATGCGCGCTCGGCGCACTTCAAGCCGCCCATCATGGTCTTACCCAGCAGGTGAAGACTATCGCATGTGCCACAGACCGCTAGGTCGGGGCTTCGGAATCGCTGATCGCTTCTGGCTCGGCGCCGTTCGCGGCCTCGCTACGCTGTTCGCTGACCATCTCGCGCACCATAAACGTGCGCAGAATATCGTCGGCGCTGCCGAGTTGGAGGATGGCCCGCGAGTTGGCAGCCAGGGCGCGGGCTACGCTGAGCTGCTCACCGGCCCACTCCCACTGGGACGCTTCCGGGAACTTCTGCAGACGCTCCTGGAGTTTACCTAGCCGATATTCCTCTGTGTCCGCTTCCACCTCAACGACCCGGCGGCGTGTCTCCGCCACCTGAATCTGCATCTCCAGCGCTTCCCGCTCCCTCTCGACTCGGGCCACTACCTCCCGCTGCTGCAGGGTCGCCTGGTCCGCCTGGCGCTTCAGGGCGAGCGCCTGCTGCTCTGCCTGCTCCTTCTGCTGAAGACTGGCAAGCTGTCGCGCTTCCTGCGAGCGGACAAAATCGGCCGGCGGCTGAGCGAACGTCACGACGACCTTGACGATGGTCACGCCGTATCGCGCGACGCTCTCGCTCAAATCGTGTACGAGATCCGTCAGGTCCGTGCGCGGCAGGTCGTGCACCTGGTCCACGGTGATTCCGCGCACGAGACGGCGCACCTGCTCTTGATTCGCCGCCAGGAAGACGGAGTCGAAGTCATCGGCCGAGATGTTGTAGACGAACTTGAACGGGTCGGTAATCTGGAAGAGAGATAGGGTGTCGACAATTGCGCGGACGTTGTCTGAGGTCGGCACCTCGACGCTCGGCGTGTCGAACGGAATCTCGCGGCGCGTGACCAGGTGCGTCACCTGAATCCACGGCATGAGGAAGTGGATGCCCGGGCCGACCGTCCTGTCGTAGCGGCCACCTCGCGCGAGTAGCGCGTTCACTCCCTCAGGTATCAGAACGCGAAAGGCGCCGTACATGCTCAGGGCGATGAGAATGATTGCAGCCAGAACACACAGGGTAGCGAAGGCAATCGCGTTCGGGCCGAAGTCGCCGCCCCACACAACCGCCGCAATCCCGGCCGCCAGCAGGACCACGCCTGTGACAAAGTACCCTCCCCGAACGCGTGTCGAGCGCGCCGGCACAACCACGATCGGTATGCGCCCAGTCGCGTCGCGCACGGCGAAAGCTTGCGCGGCTTGCTCCAGGGGCACAACGATCTGCGTGAGCTGAGTATATTCAAGGGCCGTGGACGGGGTCGGTTCCTGGCTAGCCATAATGATCGCCTCCGGTTGCTCTACGGGCAGTTACTGCTCGGTCACCGTACTTTGTGGCGCAGTCGCCGCCAGCTCGGCGCGGCGGGCGGCTGCCATGGCCGCGTAGCGCGGCACAGGCCGGGGGGCGAGCGCCACCGTTGGCGCGAGACTCTCGCCTGGCAGCACACCGGCCGGTCTCGCGGGGTCGCCCAGGCGGCCGTAGATATAGCGGAACAGCCCAAGAAAAATAGCTGTAAGTGGAGCTGCGAGCAGTACCCACAACAGACCAAGCTGGCTGAGCGCCACAACAACAACGGCCAAGAGAGCCGGGTGGATGTCTACGACCTTGCGCTCGAAGCGAGGCGACACGAACGCGCCGACGATCCGCTGCACTATCCAGTAGAGGACCAGCAGCATGATGGCGGTTGGCGGCGATACGAGTAGGCCCAACAGCAGTAGAGCAATGTAGGCGATAGCCGGCCCGACGGCCGGGATCAACTGAAGCAATCCGACAAAGAGTCCGGTCAGGAGCGGGTAGTCAAAGCGGCCAAGACCCAGGAAATCGAGGATGGCAAGGCCGATTCCCATAAGCAGACCCGCCGCGAGAGCTACAACGGTCAGGCCGTTAAAGTAGGCGCGCAGCGGCTGGTCAATGATGCGCGCAACTGCCCAGAAATCCGGCTTGAGCCAGGCAGGCAAAGTGCGGTTGAGATAGTTTACCCCCTGGCGATGCCCGGTCATGACCGCGAGCATCCAGGTGGGAATGACGACCAGGCCGAGGATAAAGCCGATCAGACTTACGAAGTTCAGGACCGCCCCCACCCCGACGGTTGCCGCGCTCGTCAGATAGGTCAGAGCATTCGTCTGTACGGTCGCCCACATCTGGTTCAGGAGGCTCTGAATCGCCTGTTGCTGGGCGGGAGGCAAGTCTCCCAGATGACTCGTCAGACCACTAATATCGGCCCGAATCTCATCCAGTGGAGGCAAGGTGGTGATGAAGCGGGCAACCTGGGTGCCAATCGCCGGCACGACCCTGGAAATGATGAGTATCACCGTGCCTACGACAGCCAGCATTGATAGAATCGCCGCCAGCGTGCGCGGCATGAAACGGTCGAGCCAGTTAACGACGGGGAGCAGCGCGTAGGCAAGGATCGCGCCGACGACGAACGGGATCAGCGCTTCCCAGGCATTTTTCAATAGCGCGCCGACCACCAGAGCGGCCAGGACGAACAACGCTAAGCGAGCGATCCCGGATGGCGTGATGCTGCGAATTCGCATGCCGAGACGGCGCCAGCTCTCGCCAGAACGAGCGACCGAGTCGGGTAGGGAGGTTGTCTCCGGAAGGGGAAGCGTCTCCGAAGAAGACGCAGAATCCGAGGGTAGTTGCGTCGCCACGAGACCTCACTGTTGGGCTAGACAGGTCCGTTTGCCGGCAGGGCGTCGCTGCGTAACGCGCCGTGCCAGGCAAGCATGCGCTCTATGATAGCCAGAACCCCTGACGATGCAAATGAGAGTCATGTTGGCCAGGTCATGGATTGTGGCTGTCGGCACTTTCCCGACGTCGGCGCATGGTGGCCTTGACCCGCTTGAGCCGGAACAGGTCCTCGCGCTCGCGCTCCTCCAGGACACGCTCGATGTACGCGCACTGCTGCTCCAACTGCGGCACCAGTATCGTCTCAAGAGCATTGACGCGCACCGTCGTCGTGCGAATCTCCTCCGCTAACCGTTTCAGCCGCAACTCGTCCACCGCCATATCGATGACGTCCTCCAGCTCCATCTCGAACTCCTCCGCCGCGGCATCGATGCGCGCCGACGTCGTCACCAGGCTGTAGCCACGCTCGTCGCTCGACCGCCTCAGCCCCTGCCGCTGGATCACCGGCGTGCGAACGCCCATGACATTCGTCTCCGTAACCTCGATGGACACGGGGCGGCGCGCGGCAAGCCCAGCCGATTCTACCGCCTCGCGTCCGTCGAACGCCTCGGCCCACGCCAGAGCCTGTCGCGCCTCTCCCGCCACTGCCTCCAGGCTATCGCTCTTGCGCGAGACAACGTCCATCGTTGTCACCAGCTCTTTCCAGAGAGCGTTGCGCTTGTCCTTGAGCAGATCGCGGCCCTGGCGCGCCAGGGCCATCTGCGCGCGTCGGGCGAGAAGTTCCATGCGCGTCGGGTCAACATGGTCGCGGGTGCTCATGGCGCACGTCTCCGTCCGTAGCGGGCGACATATTGGCCTTTGATACGTTTGAGCTCACTCGGCGGCATGTCCGATAGCAGGGACCACGCGATACTGAGCGTCTCTCCGAGCGTGCGGTCCGACAGGCCCTGGTGCACGAACGTGCGCTCGAACGCCTCGGCGAATGCGAGCCGCTGCCGGTCCGCCTCCCCTAGCGCCGACTCGCCGATGATCGCCACCAGGCGGCGCAGATCACGCCCCTGCGCGTAGAGCGCGTAGAGCTGATCAGCCACCTCGCGGTGATCTTCCCGTGTCTTGCCGGCGCCGATGCCGCTGTTCATCAGGCGCGACAGGCTCGGCAGCACGTCGATGGGCGGGTAGATGCCCTTGCGGTGCAACTCCCGCGATAGAACGATCTGCCCTTCAGTGATATAGCCGGTCAGGTCTGGAATCGGGTGGGTGATGTCGTCGTCAGGCATGTTCAGAATCATGAGCTGGGTGATGGAGCCGCGCTTGCCCTTGATGCGGCCGGCCCGCTCATATATGGATGCCAGGTCGGTGTACAGGTAGCCGGGGTAGCCGCGCCGACCGGGCACCTCTTCGCGCGCGTTTGCCACCTCCCGCAGCGCCTCGGCATAGTTCGTCATGTCAGTGAGAATGACAAGCACGTGCATGTCGTGCTCGAACGCCAGGTACTCGGCGCAGGTCAGACCGACACGCGGCGTCAGCAGGCGCTCGATGGTCGGGTCATCGGCGAGATTGAGGAACAGGACGGTATGCTCCAAGGCCCCGCTGGCCTCGAACTGGTGGACAAAGAACGACGCCTCGCGGGACGTAATGCCCATCGCAGCGAACACGACGACGAACTTCTCGCCCGTCTGCAGCACCGTCGCCTGGGTCGCGATCTGCGCGGCAATCTCATTGGCGGGCAGGCCATAGCCGGAGAAGAAGGGTAGCTTCTGGCCGCGGACCAGCGTATTCAGGCCGTCCATGGCGGAGATGCCGGTCTGGATGAACTCGGACGGGTGGTCCCGCGCCGCCGGGTTGATGGGGTATCCCTGCACATCGAGGCGCGCCTGCGGGATGATCGGCGGGCCGCCATCGATGGGCTGGCCGGAGCCGTTGAACGTCCGCCCCAGCATGTCCAGGGACACGTCGAGCCGCGCCACCTCACCGGTGAAGCGTACTCGCGCCATCTCCACTCCGACGCCGCGGGTGCCCGTGAACATCTGAAGGATAGCGCGGTCATTGTTCACCTCGAGCACCTGCCCACGACGCGGAGCGTGGTCGGCGGCGTATACCTCGGCTAGCTCGTTATAGCCCACGTCGCCGACGCGCTCCACAGTGACGAGAGGACCGCTCACCGACGAAAGGGTGCGGTATTCCTTGACAAACAGCGGGCGCTTCCGCGTGATCTCTGGCATGACACCCTACCCGTTTCATATGCATGGCTATAGTCCGTTACGCGCCGGTCATCACAAACGACTTCTCCAGCCGTGAGACGAGATCGGCGATCAGGCCCCGCGCCTCCGGCATAGTCCACTCTTTCATGCGGCCGAGCTCGACGATCTCTGGCGCCGCCAACGCATGCTCCAGGCTCACGCCGCGCGCTAGAGCCTCCGCCAACAGGCGGTCAAAGGTCAGGATGGCGCGCAGCATCGAGTATTGCTTTTCCGGTGGACAGTAGGCGTCCACGCCGTCGTAGGCGTGCTGTTGGAGAAAGTCCTCGCGCAGGGCACGTGCCACAGCCAGAATCGCCTTCTGGGACTCGGCCAGCGCATCCGCCCCGACAAGCTGAGCGATCTCCAGCAGCTCGGCCTCTTGCTGCAGGATGGATATGGCGCGCGCGCGCTGGGCGCTCCAATCCGGCGCGACGTGCTCGCGGAACCAGTCGTCGACAGCATATAGAGAATAGGAAGTGATCCAGTTGATAGCCGGAAAGTGGCGGCGTCGTGACAGGTCGTAGTCCAGGGCCCAGAACGCGCCGGCGACGCGCAGCGAGTTCTGCGTCATCGGCTCGGAGAAGTCGGCGCCCGGCGGAGAAACCGCCCCGATAATCGTCACGGACCCCTGCTCGTTGCGGCCGAGCACCTCGACCCGCCCCGCCCGCTCGTAGAAATCGGCTAGGCGCGTCGCCAGGTAGGCCGGATACCCCTCGTCACCCGGCATTTCCTCCAGGCGGCCCGACACCTCGCGCAGAGCCTCGCCCCAACGTGAAGTCGAGTCGGCCATGAGCGCCACGTCGTAGCCCATGTCGCGGTAGTACTCCGCGATCGTGATGCCTGTGTAGATCGAGGCTTCGCGGGCAGCGACCGGCATGTTGGACGTGTTGGCGATGAGCACGGTGCGCTGCATCAGCGGCGCGCCGGTACGCGGGTCGGTGAGGGTCGGGAACTCCTCCAGGACCTCGGTCATCTCGTTCCCGCGCTCGCCACAGCCGACGTACACAACGACATCGGCATCCGCCCACTTCGCCAGGGTCTGCTCGATCACGGTCTTGCCCGTTCCAAAGCCGCCCGGAACAATCGCGGCGCCACCGCGCGCCACCGGGAAGAACGTATCGATGACGCGCTGCCCGGTCAGTAGCGGCGTAACCCCTTCGAGCTTGGTCCCGCACGGTCGGCGCTCGCGCACCGGCCACCGCTGCAGCAGGGTCACGCTATGTATCTCATTCGTGTCGAGGTTCTGGATAGCCGCCACCTCGGCATCGACGGGGTAGATGCCGGAGGCGATGCGCCGCACAACGCCTGTGACACCCGGCGGTACCATGATCTTGTGGGACAGTGTCGGCGTCTCCTGGACGGTTCCGAGGGTCATGCCAGGCGCAACTTCGACACCCTGACGAACATTCGGTGTGAAGTGCCAGCGGTGGTGGCGGTCGAGAGGCGGGGCTGCCGCGCCGCGGCGAACGAACGGGCCTTGCAGGGACACCAGGGCCGGCAGCGGCCGCTGGACGCCATCGTAGATCATGCCCAACAGCCCCGGCCCAAGCTCGACGGATAGCGCGCCGCCGCCCGGCGTCACCGGCTCGCCGACCCGCAGCCCGCTCGTGTCCTCATAGACCTGGACCGTCGCCGCCTCCCCTTCCAGCCGAATCACTTCGCCCACCAGGCCGACGCGCCCTACGCGCACCACGTCGTACATGGCGACACTTGGCAGGCCCTCGGCGACAACCACCGGTCCCGCGATGCGCACAAGATGTCCTGCTGCATGTCCAGAATGTCCATTCGCTGCCGACATTTGATTCTCCGACTTATGTCGCCTCTTCGCCCGGGAATGTAATCTGGAACCCAACGGCGTGGCGGACGACGGACGTCAGGTACTCCCGGCGCGTCGCGAACCCGGTGACGGGGCCTCCGACCGGCAGGCTCACGACAACGGGACGGTAGCTCGTATCGATCCGACGGCGGGCCGTGTTGTCGAGGCGGCGCATGAACCCCTCGCCGACCATGATGAGGCCAACGCTGGGGTCAGCCATGAGCTCCAGCAGGCGCGCGTGGGCCGTCTCGTCATCGTCGACGGCGAAGACTTCCACGCCGGCCAGAGCGAAGCCCAGCGCGTTCTCCGAATCCGTCAAGACTACCAGTCTCGCCATGGGAAATGACAGTCCTTCTGCCGACGCTTGATATCAGACCAGAACCAGGTCCGGCTCGACGCGAGAACGGGCGACGCCGAGCGCCACTGCCTGCGCAATCAGGCGCACATTGGCTGCCTCGGCATTCTTCGCCGCAATGTATGCGATCACCGGTGCTATCGACAGACCGCTGCGGCGGAAGAAGCCGACCTGGTACGCCGCGCATGCCCGGTCGAGGGCGCTCTGGACGACGACTACGTCCAGCCGCTCCACATGGGCCACCGCCTCCCATAGCGGCGTCTCCCGCAGCCACGCCAGGACCGCCTCATCTCGCTCGACGTGCGTCAACGCTGCGAGCCATTGAACCGACAGCGACCCGCCAGGCAGAAAGAAGCCCCTGGCTCCCTCCTCGGCCACCGACGCGCCTGCCGCTCGCAGGCGCAACGCCGCAGCCACGTTGGCCGAATCAATCTCCCGCGCCAGCGCCTGCCGCACGAGGTCGTCATTCTCATGGTCTGGCCTCAGCGCCGCCAGAAGCCCTTTGTAAAACGAGCGGTCGAGACAATAGTCCAGGGCGGCCGGGTCCTCGCGCGCGCCTGCCTCCTGCACAGCGTCCCGGACGATCCCGGCGTACGCCGCGTCCCACAGCCTGAGCGCGTTCACCATCGCCTCTGCGTCGGGCTGACGGGCCAGCAGCCGCAATGCTGCCTCGTCAAGCGCCCCGGCCGGCGTCAGCATCTCCAGAATGGTGTCTGGCGCCACGCCGGCGCGCTGGCTGCGCAAAATGACCTTCAGATTTGCCAGGTCCCACCGCGCCAGCAGTACGTCGAGCAAGCGCGACGCCTCGCCTTCGAGGAAGGAACGAATGCGAGCATACGTCCGCGTCAGGTTCAGCCGCGCCGCCTCCATCACCACGCGCAGCCCCATGTAACGCGCCAGGGCGGCCTCGATGTCGTCGGCCCACGTCGACTGATCCAGCCACGCGATCACATCGTCGATCCGCGTCAGGCCTAGCATGTCGTCGTAGGCGCGGTTGTCGAATAGGCGGCTGCGCATCGCCCGTAGGCGCGCGTTGGCATAGCCATAGTCGCTCACGGCGCGGTGACCGCCAGGGGTATCGGCGGCTCCTGATACGCGCTCTCGGCCTCGCTCTCGCCCACTGGGAACGGCGGCGCAAAGAGCGGCATGGTCTGGGCACGCAAGATGGGCTGCGCCTGCGCCAGGCGCGCCTCCAGCGCGTTAATCACGGCGATGCGGCCGTCGGGCGAGCGCGCTTCGACGCCACCCCATGTCGTCAGATCCAGCGTCAGCGACATACCGGGCGCCAACTGACGCAGCAAAAGCTCGTCGCGGGGGTCGCCGCGCAGCACGGCATCGCGGCCGACCTCGCCGAGCGCCTCACGCACCAACGCTGCCAGCACCGTCTCGTACCCGGGGTCGCCCCGCAGACCGGCCAGGCGCGCCTGCGCCGCCGCGATTGCCTCACCGAAAAGCTGCTCCTGGGCGCGGCTGACGGCCCGCGCCGCAGCAATCCTGGCGCGGTTCAGGCGCCGCGCCTGTTCATGCTGTAGCGGCAGCAGCATCTCGCGGTGATGACGCTCGCGGATGGCGGCGCATTCGCGCTCGGTGTCCGCCCGGACCGCGGCAACGCTTGCCGCCGCCTCGGCCGCGATGCGAGACACTTCGGCCTCGCCCGCCGCGTCAATCGCCTTCAGAATATCCGTCAGGGGCATAGACGCGACTCACCCGTGGAGCAAGAAGATGATCATGGCCGCAACGGCAAAGCCGAGGATGACCATTGTCTCAGGAATCGCGACCAGGATCAGAGATGGGCCAAAGAGATCGCGTTTCTCGGCCAACGCGCCCATGGCCGCCGAACCGATGCGCGCCTGGGCGAAGGCCGTGGCCAGGGCCGCCAGGCCGACGGCGAGAGCGGCGCCGATGGCAATCAATCCAACATTCATAATCTCCTCCATGCACCGCGGCACTCAATCCAGCCGGAAGGGCCGATACTCATGGCCGCCGCCTTTGTAGAACTGCCCAAAGAACTCCACATACTGCAAACGCATGGACTGGATGGTCGGGCTAAGCATGCTCAGGGCGAGATTGAGGGTGTGGAGCAAGAGGGCGACGATCCCACCGAGGACGATGCTGCCGACCAGACTGCTCATTTCGGTAGCGACGAGAGCGAGATAAAGCGATGATAGGCCGATTGCGGCGATACGCAGGTACGACAGCACGTTTCCGACTCTCTCCACAAGCTCCAGGGGGCCGAGGAGGAGGCCAAGCGGACCGGCGGGAACGATGAGCAGCACCATGCCGACGAGCAGGGCAACGAGCGTGGGCGTGAAGAACGCCTGGGGCAGGAACCCCGCCAGTGCGGCAATCAGCATCATCAGGCTGATGAGCGCAAGCAAGATGCCGAGCTTTGACAGTAGCTCGCGGCGCTCGTGCGCGCGCCACGCCTCCCAGAGACCGAGGCAAATGCCCAGGACAACCTGGAAGGCGCCCAGGCCGATGGCAAATAGGAAGAGCGCAAGGATGTACTCGCCCTCCCGTGGCATCCAGAGCGGCTGCAGGCCAAAGAACTGTGTGCCGAAAGGCCCCAGGAATTCGCCGAAGAGAACGCCGAAGAAGATAGCCCACAGCGCGCCGTAGACCCATATCTCGGCGATATCGTGGATCATCGACCCGCGGCTGACAACGCGCATCATGATCAGGGCGATGATGAGAAGCAGCACGCCGTAGGCGATATCGCCGAGCATCAGGCCGAAGAATAGCGGGAGAAAGACGGCCACGAGGGGTGTGGGATCGAGAGCGCCGTAGGACGGGATATCCATGAGACGGACGATGCTCTCGAACGGCTTGAGCGGGGTGGGATTGTCGAAGGCGACGGGCGCTAGTTGCTTGTCTTCGGGCGAGGAATCCACAACGTCGACAACAACCTGCCCGCCCACGTCGCGCGCGAGTGTCTCACGCAGCCTGGCAAGATCCCGCGCGGGCAGCCAGCCCATGACGACGAACGTGTAGTCCGTCGCCCCGAAGTGAGACTGTGTCGCCAGAGCTTGCAGGCGATTACGGACTTCGCGCCGCCACGCCGCCAGGTTCGCGCCCTCGTCGCGCGCGATTTGAGTCAGCCGCGCATCAATGCTCGCCAGCTCCACCTGAATCTCGGCCAACCGCTGGTTGAGCGCAACCAGTGCCTCGCGGAATGTACGGCCCTCGATCTCCTTCGGCAGCCGTACCTGGAGAATGGCTTCGTTTCCGAGGCTCGCCTGCACCGTTTGGGAGCAGGCGCGGGGATAGACGAGTATCGCGGCCGCGGTGTGCTCGTCCAGGCTCTGGACCACCATCTCGAACTCGCCACCCGTGATGCGCTCCACCTCGACACGCACAAGGTCGAGCACGGCGGCATGGCGCTGGTCGACGAGCAACGCGGCGGTCTCATAGCCCTTCAGCTCTTGCAACTCAATCGTCAGGGGAGACAACTTGCGCAAGGTCGCGCCATAGCGTGGCAGCGACACCGCCTCGGCCTGGAGCGCATCGCGCCGCTGCGCCAGCTCCTGGACAGCGGGAGCGATGTCCGCCAGCCGCGTCCGTATCCAGTCGGCAAGCTCGCGGCTGCTGGTAGGAGGCTGCCACGTGGCTCCTGGCGTATGCTCGTCTATGTTCAGCAGGCCGAGCAGTGCATCGAGGCGAGCGGCGAGAAAAGCGAGGTCTTCACGTGTGCGGGCAATTGACGCATCCACCGCTAGGCTGTGGAGTGCGGGCGCGCGGGAGGTTTCTTCAATGTGGAGAACACCGAGACGCTGAATGGCAGCGACTGTCACGTCGAGCTGGGTCAGCGTCCCGATGATTTGGACGCGAACCATCTGGAGCAACATGGCTCATTCCTCCTCCGCGCTCGGAAGCACCACGGCCAGAATTCGCCTTACCGCCTCGTCGAGGACGGCACTACCCTGCTCCAGAACGGCCGTGGCGGCTGCGTCGCCGTGCGCTCGTATCTTGCCGGCCCTGATCTCCGCCGCGTCGAGCTCGGCGCGGTAAGTGACTTCGGCCTGTGCGCGCCCGTCTCGCTCGGCCTGGTCGCGAGCCTGGGACGCCGCCTGGCGAGCATCGAGAACGGCGCGCTCCGCCGCCTGGTGAGCGCTGGCGATCCGGTCGGCCACAGCGATCTCTCTTTGCTTGATGGCAAGAAGCGGCGAGAGCGTCTGGTCAGGCATAATCGTCTCCTTAGGGCATAACAGACGACCTGTTCGGCATATCTGTAGGGGCGATCCCTCGTGGTCGCCCTGGGTAGCCACGAGGGCTACCCCTACCCCATACCGAACACGTCACCTGTACCGACATTAGGGACAAACGCCGGAATACGCGCAGACAACCCCTTTATGAGTATAGCAGGAAATCGCCACTTTGCGCGTAGAGATGACGCAACGCGTGGTAGAGGCTTGCCCTCAGTGGGTTGCCCGCGCCGCCATCCAGGGCTATGATATGAGGTGAAGCGGTTGATCGCGCTAGAGGAGCAGAATCTACTTCAGATGCCACGACTCAGTCACAGAATCGCCGAAGCAATGCGGCGGCGGCCCCAGGACCGGGAGCACGATATCTCCCAGATCACCGATTATCTCTATGTTGGCGAGTGGCCCCTTGGGCGAGACGCGGAGGGGCTGAAGGCTCTCAACATTCGCCTCATCCTGGCGATGCTGCGCGGCCCGCACCCGCACGGTCTAGCGGAGGAACCGCTACGCCTCGTCGAGCTTCCGACCATCGACTCGCCCCTCACGCCCATACCGTTGCGCGTCCTGTACCGGGGCGTCCAGGAGGCGCTGCCGGTCATCTTCGACGGCTACTCAGTGTTGGTGCACTGCCGCCACGGCCGTCACCGCAGCGTCGCCATGGCCTGCGCCATCCTGATTGCGATGGGATACACGGCCAATCAGGCGATGGCCCTTGTGTGCGAGCGTCGCAGCCGCGCCGACCCCTATGCATGGCATATCCGCCGCCGCATCGTGGCGTTTGAGCGAGCGTGGCGCGACCCAAATGCGTTTCCAGTTGGAGTCGGCAGATACAGAAAGTGAGTCGGGCTATGCATGACCTCACAACACCCAAGCTTGGCTTGGCTCTTGGCGGCGGCGGGGCGCGTGGGCTTGCCCACATCGGCGTGCTGCGGGTCCTGGAGAAGGAGGGCGTCTCGCCCGACCTTATCACCGGCACCAGCATGGGCGGTCTGATCGGGGCGCTCTACGCCAGCGGGATGTCGCTCGACGAGATCGAGGCGAACTTAATGGGATTTGGGCAGCGGGCCACCAGCATGCTGAGACTGATGGACGTGGGCATTTGGAGCGGCGCGCTCGTCCAGGGAGCGAAGGTATATGACCTTCTCGCGACGCTGCTCGGTCCGGAGCGCACCTTCGCCGAGCTGAACCTGCCGGTTGCCGTCGTCGCCACCGACATCATCAGCGGGCGCGAGATCGTGCTCCGCGAGGGGAAGGTCGTGGACGCGCTGCGCGCCACCATCTCGGTGCCTGGCGTTTTCGCCCCTGTCACCTACGACAAGTATCGGCTGGTGGACGGTGGCATCCTCAACAACGTTCCCGTGGACGTGGCGCGCAGCATGGGCGCAGACACCGTCATCGCCGTGGACGTCCTGCCGCACTACGGCGCCAACGAGCCGGGCGCCGAGCCGGCGGTGCGCCCCATCACGCTGCCGGGCACTCTCGGCATGATGCAGCAGGCGTATGACATCCAGATGATCATGGTATCGGCTTTGACGGACCTGCGTCTGAAAGCTTTCCCGCCCGATGTCATGATCTGGCCCGACCTGCCGACCGACGTCACGCTGTTTTTCGGCTTCAAGCGCGCCACTGACATTATCGCCGCGGGGCAGCAGGCCGCGGAAGCCGCGCTCCCCCAGATCCGAGCGCGTCTGGGCCGGACATCCTAAGAAAACCGAGTGGGGCGCCGCTCAACGCGACGCCCCACTCGGGGTCTCAGGAGGAAGGATGAGTTCAACAATGAATAGGGTAGGGACGAGGGTCACACAATAGGCGCGGTTACCACGCCCCTACCATGCGCCTGGGAGCCAGAGCCACCCGAGAATAAATCCGTACGGGTATATCGACCCATTCTCCCGCGCTCTTCTTTACGAGCTACAGTGTACCGCGAAGCGTCCCCGTTTGGTATCAGGGAATGACCGTCACGGGACGGGGAAATCGCTTACAGTTTCGGCGGGAAAAACCCCGACAGGCGCCGCTTCGCCGCGTTGCTAAGTCAGGAGCGCCTCGATCCTGGCAGCGGCCGTCGGCGCCTTCGCCAACCTTGCCACGGCGGTTTCGCGGTCGATGGCGCGGCGGATAAGACACAGGACACTGGACAGCCACTCCTGATCCAGATATTCCTTAGGAATGCTACTGTACGCGCCCGCCTCCCAGAGGCACTGGCGGTACTGGCGCAGGTGCAGCGGGAGCAGCACGACTGTGCGCAGCCTCGGGTTGAGGCGAGCGATCTCGCGCACGAGGTCTGGCGTCTCAGGCCCCACCAACTCCCAGTCCAGAAAGATGACGTCGTCCTGATCGGCCAGGGTGCGCGCCAGCAGAGCCTGGCGTGTGTCCGTGTGGGCTATCTGCACATCGTGGCGCACGAGCGCCAACGCCGCCTGCAGAAGCTCGCGTATCAGGGCCAGCGTCTCCTCATCTGAAACCGCAATCACCGCCCGGAGCCCCATGTGCTCTCACCTACTAACCAGCGCTACGGCGAAGATCATCGCCCATGGCTAGTGTACCCGAGGAATCGCGGCGAGTCTGTCAGGGAATCACCGTCAGGTGGAGAGCAGAGAGCGGACAGTCAGGCGGGAGAAATGACAGCGCGCACGAGGGAAATAGTCCGACAACGATCACGGCAAGCGGCGGGTGGGGCAACAATGCCCACCCGCCGTTTGTGCCTCACATATTGGCTGTGATGGCATGACGAGGGAATCAATAATGGGATAACCCTCGCGTTTGACACATCATACACCATCTTTGCCGGGCGCAGAGAGGAGAGTCGCTTCCGCTGGGTGAAGGTCTCTCAACTATTGGCGAGGAGGCCGCGGGCGAGGGCATACTGCACCAGGGCGGCCCGACTGTGGAGGTTGAGCTTCTGCATGATGCGCGTGCGGTATGTCTCAACGCTCTTGGGGCTGAGCACCAGCTTTTCGGCGATCTCGCCCGCCGTATAGCCCAGCGCGATGAGCTTCAGCACTTCGCGCTCGCGGTCACTCAGGTGCTCATACGTGTCACCGGCTTCGCCCTGTTGCAGGCGATTCAGGTAGTCCTCCAACACCATGCGCGTGGCCGAAGGATACAGGAAAGCGCCGCCCTGCGCGACGACGCGAATGGCGTTGACCAGCTCGGTATCGACGGTAGACTTCAGGACGTAGCCGGCCGCGCCCGCCTTGAGCACCGGAAAGAGATACCGTTCCTGGGCGTGGACGGTCAGGATAAGCACGTGCGTGTCAGGGTCGAGGGCACGAATGCGGCGCGTCGCCTCCAGCCCATCCATCTCCGGCATGGAGATATCCATGATGACAATGTCCGGCTTGAGCTCCTGTGTCCGCGACACGGCCTCCATACCGTTCCCCGCCTCACCAACGACCTCCATGTCGGGCTCGCTCTCCAGGAGGGCGCGCAGCCCCAGACGCACAACGGGGTGGTCATCGACCAACAACACGCGCAGCTTGCTCATAAGAAAGGCCATTCCAGGGCGTGCTCGCCAGCGGAGCAGCGGCTATGATTCGCGTACCGGCGCCGGGCCGCGAGCTTATGGTCAACTCACCACCTACCAGGGTTAGCCGCTCCCGCATGCCGACCAGCCCAAGACCGTGCCGGCCGTCGGCGCGCCGAGCCGCGGGATCGAAGCCCACGCCATTATCCACGATTTCCATTGTGAGTCGGTTGCCGTCGCGGACCAGGGACACGCTCGCCTCGGTCGCGTGCGCGTAGCGAGCGATGTTAGTCAGTCCCTCCTGGGCGACGCGGTAGAAGGCGAGCTCAACCGCGCTCGGCAGCCGCCCCCCCAACCCCGTGACCTGGAGAGTCGCGTGTGCGGGACAAGCGTCGTTGAATTCGTCCACGCGCCACGCCAGCGCCGCCTCCAGGCCCAGGTCGTCCAGGATCGTCGGGCGCAGCTCCAACGCCACGCGGCGAACCTCTTCGAGCGCCTCGGCCGTGAGCTTGCGCAGCTCGTGCACGTGTTGGCGCGCCTCTTCGGGCGTTGGTGAGCGTTCCAGGAGCCGCAGCCGGACGAGCAGCGAGGTCAACGCCTGCGCCGCCTCGTCGTGCAGTTCGCGGGCCACCCGCCGACGCTCCTCTTCCTGGGCTTCCAGGATCTCGCCGGACAGGCGGTGTAGCTCCTTGCGGTCATGTTCCAGCGTAGCGAGCATCTGGTTGACCGTGTCGATGAGCCTGTCGAAGCGCTCGTCGCTGAGTGGTCCGGCCTCGATATGCACATCGAGATTGCCCTGGCGCACGGTGTCGACGCCCCGTTGGAGGTTATCCACCGGCTGAAGCGCCAGACGCAACACGACGAAGTTCACCGCGAAGCTGATAGCAAGCCCGGATGCGGCGAAGATGAGAATCAGCGTGGCGGGGGGATTATCGGGAAAGGTGCTAACGCTCCAGGCCGTGATGATGGTGCCGGCAATCGCGCCCAACGCCACAATTGCCGAATTCGCCAGGAGTATTTTGTAGAAGAGCGGAATGCGGAGCAGCCGCTCCCACAGAGATCGCTTGTGGCCCACCTTATATTGCCCTCTCCCGCCCGTTGTACACAGCGGCATTTAGTGTACCACGGACGCGAGACGAGCGCCAAACCAGGCGGCGCGCCCGGTCTATTCGGCACGCAGGTAGGTATCGCGAACCAGGGCGCGGTAGGCCGAGGTATCCATCGCCGTGACGACGCTCGCGTTGGGCGCCTGGGCGCCGCTGCCCGGCCGGATCCATGAGCGGCGGTCCACCACAGTGGCGCCGCGGGTGTGCTCGCCGCGCGTCTCGATCGCAACGTGGTATGTCCCCACGGTAGCAATGCCAGGCTCAATGGCGACCGCCATCGCCGCCGGGTCGGCCGGGCCAATCTTGTCGCTAACGCCGAGGTGGTCCGTATCACGCTCCAGGAGGAAGCGCATCAGCCGCCCGCCGAGCTGGCAGCAGGGCATCGACGCGTTCTCGATGGCGGCAATCTCGTCTGCGCTTATCGTGCCGTACGCTTTGATGACGTCGTAGGGAACGAGGGTCGTCGGGATGCCCGAGCGCATCACGACATCGGCCGCCTCGGGATCAATGTAGATGTTGAACTCGGCCGCTGCCGTCACATTGCCGCCGGTGATATCGCCGCCCATGATGACCAGGGACGGAATCCGCCTGGCCAGCCGCGGCTCCTGCACCAGGGCCAGGGCGATGTTAGTCAGCGGAGCGAGCGTCACCAGTTCGACGGGCTCCTTCGCATCCATGAAGGTGCGGATGAGGAAGGCGACGGCTGACTCGGTTTCAGCGTGGCCCGTGGGATGGGGTAGACCCAGGTTGCCCAGGCCGTCGTCGCCGTGGACGTGCTCCGCCGTTTTCCCCCACCCAACCAGCGATGTCGCCGCGCCCACGTAGACCGGCACGCGCTTGCCGGAATGCTCGACGACGGTCAGTGTGTTCCGCACGACCTTGTGCAGCGACACGTTACCGGCCACGCACGTGATGCCCAGGACGTTGAATGCGGGCGAACGGAGCGCGAGCAGCAGCGCCAGCGCGTCGTCCACGCCGGTGTCACAGTCGATGATGACGTTGCGTGGTATCAAAGCACCTCTCCGCTTACAGGCCCGGCGGGAGCGGGCTTTCGAGGAACGCCTTGAGCAAGGTCACGGCGCCCATCACGTCGCCCAGGTGCACCATCTCGAACGGGCTGTGGGTGTAGCGCGACGGAACGGCCAGCAGCGCGGACGGGATGCCCTGGCGAATGAACGCGCCGGCATCGCTGCCGTAGACGCCGTACACGGCGTTCTGCACCGGTACGCCGGCTACCTGCGCCGTGCGCGCCAGGGCCAGCGTCAGTGGGCGGCTGTAGGAGTAGAGGTCCTTGTGCACAAGAGCCGGGCCATCACCGAGGCGGTTCGAGACGTCGCGCTGGTCCACGCCCGGCACGTCACCCGCCAACCCCGTATCCAGGGCGATCGCGAAGTTCGCGGCCACCTGCCGTCCGATTGACTCCGCGCCGATAAGGCCCAGCTCTTCCTGCACCGTCGATACGTAGATTAGCTCATAGGCGAGGCGGGAGCGGTCTAGTTCGTCCAGGAGGCGATCCATGATCGCCAGCGCGACGCGGTTGTCCATCGCCTTGCCGTATGCAAACGGGCCGCTCTGGCGCGTCGGCGGGTTCCAGATGACGCGGTCGCCCACGTGGACGCCGCGCGAGCGCGCCTCGGCGCGGCTACCCGCGCCAATATCCACCCAGACGTCGTTCCAGTCCAGGTCGGTTTTCTTGCGCTGCGTCGGCGTGAGAATGTGGCCGGTCAGGGTGGCGAAGAAGCCACTCACCGGGCCGGACGTGGTCAGGATAAGCGCCGGGTGGCCTAGCGGGAGGAAGAACGGGCTGCGCAAGCTGGGGCGCTGCTCGATGTCGCGCTGGCCGCTGGCGATCCAGACGAAGCCGTTGTCGTCGATGTGCTTGACGACGAAGGAAATTTCATCGGCGTGGCCGCCGACGACAAGGCGCGGCCCGTGGCCGCCAACGCGGGCGATCAGGTTGCCGACGCCCGTCATCTCGATGCTCTCCACGCGGCCGGCCCAGTGCTCCGATAGCCAGGCCTGCACAGGGCCTTCGTCGCCGCCCGGGCCGGGCAGCTCGCACAACGCCTTCAGCAAGTCGAACATAGGGCCTCTCAGAGCTTCATGCGCGGGTCGAGGGTGTCGCGCAGGCCGTCGCCCAGCAGGTTGATGGCAAGCGCCGCGATGACAATCGCCAGGCCGGGAAAGGTCGTCGTCCACGGTGCGAGGCGCAGGTAGTTGCTCGCCTCGCGCAGCATGCTGCCCCACTCCGGCGTCGGCGGCTTGACGCCCAGCCCCAGGTAGCTTAGCGCCGCGGCGGTGATGATCGCGCCCGCCACACCGAGGGTCGCCAGGACGATGACCGGCGCGCTGACATTGGGCAGGATATGACGCACTATGATGAGGTGCTCGGGAACGCCGACCGACCGCGCCGCTTCGACGTAATCATGCTCACGCGCGCTGAGCACGTTGGCCCGCACGACTCGAATGTAGATGGGCGCGGCAGCGATGCCCACGGCGATCATGGCGTTGACCAGGCTCGGACCGAGCGTCGCCACGATTGCCAGGGCCAGGAGCAGTCCGGGAAACGCTAGCATGACGTCGACGCCGCGCATGATGCCACCATCGACCCAACGGCCATAGTAGCCCGATAGCAGCCCGCCGACAAGGCCGATGACGAGCGAAATGGCGACGGCGATGATACCCATCGGCAGCGAGATCCGCGTCCCGTACATCACGCGGGAGAATATGTCGCGGCCGAAGTTGTCGGTGCCGAACGGGTGTGTGAGGCTCGGCGGCTGGAGGCGCGCCGGTGGGTTCATCTCCACGGGATCGTACGGGCTTATGACCGGCGCGGCGACGGCGCCGAAGATGAGGATGAGCAGGACGACGCCTCCAATAACCGCCCCGCGATTACGCAAGAGGCGCCGCAGGGTCTTGCGCCACATCGCTTCGGTTTGCGGTTTGAGGCCGCCGACGGGCTGCGCCAGGGCACTGGCGGGAGAGGTCGTCATCGCTGGCCCTGCCCTATCCGGATGCGGGGATCGAGGGAGCCGTAGGAGATGTCAACGATCAGGTTGATCGCGATGTAGATAATCGCCACATAGAGAATGGTCGCCTGAACCACCGGGAAGTCCTTGCTCAGAATCGAATCGACGATCAGCCGCCCGATTCCCGGCCGCGCGAAAACGGCCTCGGTGATGACGGCGCCGCCAAGCAGCGCACCGAGCTGCAAGCCCATGACGGTGATGATGGGAATGAGGGCATTCCGCAAGCCGTGCCCAATGACCACGTTCTGTTCGCGCTGGCCCTTGGCGCGCGCCGTGGTGATGTAGTCCTGCCCGAGCACTTCGAGCATCGAGCCCCGCACCAGGCGCATCAGTGGCGCGGCCGTGACCAGGCCCAGGACGAACGCAGGCATGACCAGGCGCTCCCAGCCACCCTCGCCAGTGACCGGGAACCAGCGGAGCTGCACCGAGAAGATAAAGATAACGAGCGCGCCGAGCCAGAACACCGGCATGGACACGCCGGCCATGGCAACGGCGCGCGTCGAGGTATCAAACCAGGAGTTCGGGCGCAGCGCCGCGAGGATGCCCAGGCCAAGGCCAAGGATCACGGAGATCACGAAGGCCGAGGCGGTAAGCTCGAGCGTGCTCGGCAAACGCTCGAGGATCTCCTGGCTGACCGGGCGGTTGGTCTGGAGAGAACGCGCGCCGCTGCCACGCAGCATGCCGGTGGCGAAATCGGCGTACTGCACCCAGATCGGACGATCCAGCCCCATCTCGTGGCGCACCTGCTCCAGGCGCTCGGGCGTAGCCTGGCGGTCGCCGACGTAGATAGAGGCCGGGTCGCCCGGCGTGAGGTAGAGCATCAGGAACACTAACACGCTGACTAGGAAGATGGTAGGCAGCGCGAGACCGATGCGAAGAAGGATATAGCGAAACATTCGCCGTCCCCAGGAAGTGTCGGTGAGGGCGTTTCGCAGTGACGACTTGTGAGCCTTGCGCAATTCTTGCCGTATACCGCTCCCATGGGAGTAGAGACGCGGCATACCGCGCCTCTACCACTGCCATCGGAGGCGCTGGAGATGGCTCTCCAGCGCCAGCGCTATTGAGGCAAGAACTACTCACACTCCATCAGTCACCACTACATTCCAGGCACCTCAGTAATCGACCGCTACTTCTCGATATATGCCTGATGGAAGAACGGATAGTTGCCGCTCCAGTCCATTACGACACCCTTGAGTGACTTGTTCGCGCCGTCGATCGTCAGGGGGTCGGCCAGGTAGATCATGATGGCTTCGTTGAGCGCCTTGTCCTGGATCTGGCTGTAGATGGCCGCGCGCTTCGCCGGATCCGACTGAGCCGCCGCGTCGTCAATCAGCTTGTCCATCTCAGGATTCTTGTAGCGGCTGCGGTTCGTCCCGCCATCGGCGTTCGAGGAGTGGAACAGCACACGGACGACGTCCGGATCACCGCCGGTCTCCCACCAGAATTGCGCGTGATGCTTACCGGCGCGAACCGCGTCGAAGTAGCCGGCGCGCTCCAAGCCCTGGAGGTTGACGTCCACACCGGACTGCTTCCAGTTCGACTGGAGGAAGGTCGCCATGTTGCGCGCGACCGGGCTATCGGAGCGGAAGTAGAAGTCAATCTTGAGCGGCTTGCCGTCCTTCTCCCGAATGCCCGTGCTGCTGTTAAGCTTCCAGCCGGCCTCGTCGAGCAGCGCACCGGCCTTGGCCGCGTCGAACTTGTACTTGTCGCACGTCTTCGGGTCGTAGCCGGCCATGTTGGAGGTCAAGGGCGAGCAGGCAGGCTTGAACACACCGCTGAAGACGGTGTCGATCAGCCCCTGCTTGTCTGTCGCCCACTCCAACGCCTGGCGCACCTTCGGGTCGTCCAGGGGCGGATTAGTCACGTTCAACTGCACCGACCAGCCAGAGCCGGCCTGCACAGGCGCCATGATCTGCAAGTTCTTGTCGGCCGACAGGCTCTTGAACTCCTCGGCGGGCAGCGAGTCGGCAAAGGTCAGCTCGCCCGACTGGAGAGTCGCAGAGCGGGTGCTGTCCTCGGGGATGATGCGGAACGTCATCGTGTCAAGGAACGGGCCGCCGTTCGCGGTCAGGAACTTCGGCCCCCACTTGTAGTCGGGGTTCTTTTCGAGCACGACTTCCTGGTCGGGCTTGTACGACTTCAACTTGTATGGCCCCGTGCCGACAACCGTCGTCACACCATAGTCCTTGCCGGCTTTCTGCACCGCGGTCGGCGACTGCGGCGAGAGAACAGGGGTCGACATGGAGTTGAGGAACGGCGCGTAGGGCTGCTTGAACTTCACCTTGGCGGTGTAGTCGTCGACGACCGTCGTGCTCTCGTACGGCCCGATGGCCGACAGGGCGCTCTGGGACTTGGTCGCCGGGTCCACAATGCGATCGAACGTAAACTTGATCGCGTCGGCCTTCAGGGGCGTCCCATCGTGGAACTTGACGTCCTTGCGCAGCTTGAGCGTGTACTCTTTGCCGTCCGGCGAGACGTCCCACGATTCGAGCAGACCGCCTTCGAACTTGCCCGGCGCGGTTTCCCAGACCAGGGGATCGAAGAGGTTATAGCCGATGGTACTGACGACCGAGAAGGTCGACACTGTCGGGTCGAGGGTGTCGAACTTGGTGTTGAGACCGTAGATGAGGTTCCCGCCCTTGCCTCCAGCGGCAGGCGCGGCGGCTGCGGCGGTCGTGGGCGCAGCCGCGGCCTTGGCGGCGGCGGTGGGTGCTTCGGGAGCCTTAGGGGCCGCCGTCGGCTGAGCCGGCTGCTGGGCCTGCGCCGCGGGCTGCTGAGCGGCTGGTGCGGGCGCGGGCGCCTGTTGGGCGCATGCCGCGGCAATGGCAAGCACGGCGAGCGCGACAAGGACAATTCCTAACCTGGACAGTCGTGTCTGCATGCCTGTTCTCCTCCAGAGAAGGCGAGTGGGCCGAAGCCCGTGGCGGATGAATGTGACCTCAAGGCGGGGAGTCTCCCCGCCTTTACATCGTCAACCCGACGCCCTCCCCAAGCATGGCCTGGGCGATAAGGGCAACCGGGATAGACCCGTAACTCAGGAATGTGTCGTGGAAGCGGCGCAGACTGAACGCGTCCCCTTCCCGCGCGGCGACCTCGCGCCGCAGAGCGTGGATGGCATCCGTCCCCACAAGGTACATCACGGCGGCGCCGGGGAACATCGAGTTCTTGACCACCTCGGCCCGCGCCGCGTCGGACGGCATCCCGACGCGCTCTGTATAGAACGCCACGGCGTCGTCAAACGAGAAACGGCCGAGGTGCAGATTGGGATCCACCACGGCCCGGGCAGCCTGGCGAAGCGACGAGTGAAGCTGTGACAGCTCTTCGAGCGGCGTGTAGAAGCCCACCTCGCCCATCAGGTCTGTCGCGTAGCACGCCCAGCCCTCAGCCATGGTGCCGCCGCAGAACATGGCAATCCGCGAAGCGCAGTCCACCGCGGCGATCTGCCCAACCCGTGACGCGCCGTGGTAGGCGTTGTAGTTCTGGACGTGGTGGCCAAGCGCGCCATGGTGGACAACGTGATTCAGCTTGATAACCGAGTGATTGGTCGCGCGCAGCCGCGCTTCTTGCTCCTCGACCAACAGGTCAGGCCCGATGGGCGGCACCAGGTAGCTATACACGCCTGGCGGGTCGAAAGGCGCCGGCGAACGATAGGGGAGAAAGTAGAGGCAGGGCGAGCAAGCGCGGAAGGCATCTGGCACGGGCGTGTACTGTAGCGGATAGTCAGGCCACGTGACAAGGTTGGCCGCCTCCGCGAGCTTCTTGCACCCGTTCCAGACCGTTCCAAAGGCGTCCAGGTAGCCCGTTGCCGATGGGTGGTCCTTGGGCAGCTCGGCCAGGAGCACTCGCCAGTCGCCATCGGGCCGCAGCCGCCGCGCCGCGTCGTCCAGCTCGGCGGCGATTTCGGCGAAGCGGCGCTCGGCGTAGGCCGCCACAGCCTCACCGTCCATGTCGACGAAGTGGCCCTGCCGCATGTACAGATCGAACACTGCGCCCCCGACAGCATAGCCATCGATGTGGCACGGGAGCAGATCCTCCTGGAGATAGCGTTGGTGTTCGGCAAAGGCGGCAAGCGCCGTATCGGCGGCGGCGCGAAGCTGAGGCCCGTCCGTTCCCGCCTCTTGTGCGATGATGTCGATGCCCTGGCCGAAGAACGCCCGCGCGCCGATGCACTCCCGCAGCGCCTTGTTCGTCCACTCTTGCGGCGCCTCACGGACATTGGCCCGCGCCTGCGTCAGGAAGGCCGGAATAGCCTCCATGCGCGCGACTGCCGACTGGACGCGCTCCGGCAAGGGCGCGAAATCGCGCAGGAACAGGGCGATGACGCTGAAGATGGCCTCAGCGGTGTAGAGCGCCGGATTGCCGTTCTGGAAGTGCGCGCCGTCGAGCTCGGCAAGCTGAATCTCGAGGAAGCCGGCGGCGACCTGGCGGTCGCGCACGTCGGTCGGCGAGGGCGCACCGTCGGCGTCCGGCGCGCCGAGGCGCGCGAGCAGCTGCTGCATGTCGCTGCGCATGGCGGCGATGCCGGACGGGCTAAAATCGGGCAGACGGTCGTCGTGGGCGTGTACGCCGATGAACGTGGCGTTCACCGGCCGGTGCCGATAGTATGAGGCGAAAAAGTCGTCCAGCCACGGATCAGTGGCTGCCATCCGGCCTCCTGTTCGCTGCGAGAACTGCGATGAGTACAAACTAGAGGCAATCTATGAACACGCACCTTGACTATCAAGTGCTCGCGGCGTGTTCCCTACTTACCCCGCGATAGCGGCAGCATCCGCGGCGAGAATGTTCTGCTCGAGCGGCAGGCTGACCCAGCGCCGCTCGCGGAACGATAGCTCGACGGCATTGATGACTTCCTGCACCCACGCGCCGTCGGTAAAGTTGCCCTGGTTCTCCGGGCCATTCGAGAGAATCTCGGTGATGAAGTTCGACACCAGGTTGGCGTAGAACAGCGAGCGCCAGCTTTCGCGCGGCGAGCCGCCCGGCGGGTAAAAGCTGCGCGGCACACGCAACGTCTTGAACTCGACGGCGTTTGGCCGCGCACCCTTGAGCGTCTCGCAGATACCGCTCTCTTCCACCAGACGGCAGATGAGCGCGCCCTCGCTGCCGTACACGCGCGCTTCCAGGCCGGGGTAGTTGCCGACGGTCACGAAGCTCGTCTGAACCGAGCAGATCGCGCCGTTGGCGAACTCGCCGAGGAAGATGTCGCCGTCGTCGATGTTCATGCGCATCATCTGCCCGGTCTGCCGCACCATGCGCTCCGGGATGAAGTTGCGCATCGTGCCGACGACCTGCGCCAGGTCTGAACCGATGAACCAGTGGCCGAGGTCAATGATGGGCGCCCCATAGCCTTCCAGGGATGAGACGTGGATTTGCGATTGGTCGGCGTATGGGTCGGGAATCTGGCGCAGTGGCGTCCGGGGATCGAGCCACTGGGAGTTCTGCTCGTACCCGTTATAGATGAACGGCGTCCCGACGTAGCCCTGGTCGATGAGGTACTTCATGTACTGCATCGCCGGGCTATAGCGGAAGGTGAAGCCGAGCTTGGTCTTGAGGCCCTTCGAGGCAGCCAGGTCTCTCGCCCGCAAGGTATCCCGGTAGTCGTACGCTACAGGCTTTTCGCACAGCACGTGCTTGTCTGCCTCCAACGCTTCCCAGGCCAACTGGAAATGGGTGTGGCTCGGCGTGCACACGTCGATGATGTCGATGTCGTCCCGCTCGAGAACTTTGCGGTGATCGTCGGTCACCATCGGGATATTGAACATGGCCGCCGCTTCCTGGGCCAGGTTGATCTGCGGGTCCGCGATAGCGACGATCTCGCAGCGCGAGTCGCGGCGATACCCCGGCAGATGGGCGCCTTTCGCCCACGCGCCTGCTCCCAGTACTCCCACGCGTAGTTTCCCGTCCTTCATTGTCTCGCTCCTCATTGATGCAATCAGATTGCCTAGTACAGGCGCTCAGTGTCCAGCACGTTGCGTAGAGGCTCGGCCCGCAGGTAGCGGCCGAGATTGTCGCAGAAAAGCTCGGTGATGCGAGCGTTCTCCTGCGTCACCGTGCTGGCCGAGTGCGGACTGATAATCACGTCAGGCATGTCCCAGAGTGGGGAGGAGGCTGGCAGCGGCTCCTCCTGGAAGACATCCAGGGCGGCGCCCTTCAGGCGGCCCTCGCGTAAGGCGGCAGTCAGGGCCGCCTCGTCCACAAGCGTCCCGCGCGCGATGTTGATGAACACGGCGCTTGGCTTCATCATCGTCAGCTCGCGCTCGCCGATCAGGCGCTCGGTCTCGCCCGTGTGGGGCGCGATGAGCACGAGATAGTCAGCCTGCGGCAGAATTGCGTCCAGGTCATCCGGACCGTAGACCTCGTCAACGTCCGGCAGCGGCTCGGGCGCGCGCTTCGTCCCTATCACACGCATGTCCATCTTCTTGCCGTGCCGCGCCACTTCCTGACCGACACGCCCCAGGCCGACAATCGCCAGGGTCTTGCCCGTGAGCTCTTCGGCGCAGTAGCGCTCCCAGCGCTTGAGCTTCTTGTCGCGCTCCATCCACGAGTAGTCCTTGGCGAACATCAGCATCGCCATCAGGCAGAAGTCGGCCAGGGGGCGGGCGTGAACGCCACTCGCTGTCGTGAAGATGATGTCCGTCTTGTCGAGACCCAGGCGGCGCACCATCTGGCCGATGCCCGCGCTCGTCGCCTGCAGCCAGCGCAGCCGGGGCGCGACGGACGGCAGATCGTTAAGGTGCGTGCGGTCGAAATCGAAGAGGACGTCGGCGCGAGCCAGCATTTCCGACCAACGCGCCTCCTGTTCGGGCGACCGGTGCAAGGAGCCGCCGCCGTGATCGGCCACGTAGCGGGGGGTGGCGAGCAAGGTTGGATCGTAAAGAACCTCAATGCGCGGATCCACCGCGCGAATCTGTTCTACGTATTCCGGCTCCAGGTAGGATGCAATAAGGACGACGAGCGACTCGGGCATGCCAGTCTCCAGGACGCAAGACAGGATAGTTTTGACATCAACGGCGCGGTTGTCGACAGTCGGCACTGAGGTAGGCGAGATATTAGCACGCATCGGGCGTAAAGTCAACGTCAAGAAACGCCACGGTTGGCTACCACGACCCTCTCGAACTTTGCGTCACGGCGGTGCGTACAAGTGGTGTTCGATTGTGAGGAAGCGCTCCAGGCCCAGGCTCTCCGCCAGGTGAATGGAGGGCAGGTTGTCTTCGTGAACCTGGTAGCGCGGGAGGAAGCCGCGCGCCAGCAGGTGATTCAGCGCCGTGGAAACGAGCCGGCGCGCGTGGCCCTGGCGGCGAAACGCATCCAGCGTGTGCAGCCCGCCGATCTCCCACACCTGCGCGAAGTTCAGAAAGGTCAGGCACACCGCCGCGAGCGTTCCAGCGGCCGTCACCGTCAAGGATAGCGCCTCGCCAGCCGCGAGCTGCCGCAGCACTGCCTCGCGGCCGTAGCCATGCTCGGCGTATATCGCCAGGCAGCGTTCGTCCGCCTCATCTGACACCACGACGCTCTCGTTAGCGGGGTACCCGGCGCCGGGGCGAGCTGTAAAGGAGACGAACGAGGTGACACGGCGCGTGCGAAACGACCGCGTCAGCACCTCGCGCTCCCGCGTGTCGCCCTTGAACACCCAGGGGCAGTCGGCGGGAATATGGGGCAGCAGCGCGGCGCACGCATCGACATCCGTGGCGCTGAGCAAGACCACGTACTTCGCCACCGGATAGGTAGCGGTGTCGTAGGGAGATACGCGCGTCGGCAGAAGCAGAAGCGCGCCCCCTGATGCCCCGTCCTCGACGTAGACGCCGCGAATGTCGTCGGGGTACGCCTGGAGCATTTTCAGGTGGACGATGTTGCGCAGGGTGTCGCGCCGCAGGAAGTCGGCGATCGGCGCGAGCGCGTCGTCCACGGGCAGCCCTCTCACCAATGCACGTAGCGGGGGTAGGTCGCCTTTGCGTGCTCAGCAGCGTGCAAGTCGATCTCCACGGTGGCGAAGGGCGAATCCTCTGAGGTCAGAGCAAGCACGTCGCCATCCGGGTCGATGACCCAGCCCATGCCGCCGAACGGGCCGCCCTCGCTGTTCGGCCCGACGCGGTTCGACGACAGGCAGTACGCGCCCGCGAGGACCGCCGCCGCTCGCCCCGCGACAAGCCACTTCTCGCGCGTCGCCGCCTCGGTACCGCGCGGGTTGGCGATGATGTGGATGCCCTGTTTGCCGTAGCGGCGCGATTCCTCCAGAAACCACAGCTCGGTGCAGACCTGGAAGCCGACGCGCGCCGTGCCAAGTGAGACCGGCACGAAGTCGCCGGTGCCACGCTGGTACCACGACGCCTCCCAGAAGCCGACTTCATCCGGCAGGTAGTACTTCGCGTGGACGCCGCGATAGCCGCCGTTGGGCTGCCAGACAAACGCCTCGTTGAGGCGTCGCGGGCCCTGGTTGACCGGCCGCGAGCCGAGCACAGTCGCAGACCCCAGCTCCGGCAGGCGCTCCAGCCACTCCGCGTGCGCCTCGACGGCCGCTTGCCACACCGATACATCGAACGCGGCGGAGCCGGGGAACCACGGAGCGAAGGCCATCTCCGGCAGCAGGATTAGCTCGCTGCCCTGCTCACGGACGTGTTCTACCAACCCATCCCACCCCCGGCGCAGCAGCTCAGGATCGTTATGAAGCTCGCACACTGTGACTTTCATGCGTCTCACCTCGTCGATGGCTGGGTGGATTGTAACGCGGACGCGGCGAGTCGGCAAGTAACATCGCGGCCGAGTTTGCGCCTCTACTACGGATGCCGGATAATTGAGCGCGGCTCGCGCAGCCAGCAATCCATCGCCAGGAGCGTTTTCCATGGACGTGCGTCCAATTTATGAGACTCAGGAGATAGAAACGCAGAGGCGCAGATGGAGTTGGTTCTGTTTGGCACTTCTGGTAATATGCCTTCTAGCAGGGAGTAGTCCCACCGCGCAGGGCGCGCTGACGCCGCCAAACACCCTTGGCGCGGGAACCCTGGCGCCGGTTGGCCGCGCCGGCGGGTTGTTGAGCGCCGTCGCCATCGCGCCGGGCCGTCTCCTCGTCGGCGAGGGAGCGCAGCTCGTCATCTACAACCGTCTGGCAGATGGTAGCCTGGAATGGAGAGCGGAAGTCCCGCTGCCCGGCGTGGCGCAGGATGTCGTGTATGACAGCGGCAAGGCCTACATCGCCGCTGCCCGCGCCGGCCTCCAGATCGTGGACATCGACGCGGCCGGCGGGCCGAGCCTCATCGGCAGCGTATCCTTGCCGGGCAATGCGCGCGGCGTGGCCGTATCCGGCACGACCGCCTATGTGGCCGCCGATATCGCCGGCCTGCGCGTGGTCGATGTCTCCCAGCCTACTCAGCCGACTGAGGTCGGCCACCTCTCGCCGGGCAGCCGGATGATCGCCGTCACAGCCGCAGGCGTGTATGTCTACCTCGCCGACCAGGACACGACAATCCGCGTCGTGGACGTCAGCCAGGCCAAAGCGCCCATTAGCGTCACCACGATCAGCGACGACGGGCCAGCCAGCGTCGTCGTCGCGCAAGACGGACGGCTCTACGTCGGCATCCCCACGGGGCTGCGCGTCTACTCCCTCGCCGATCCCGCTCACCCCGTGCAAAGCGGGCGCTACCCGGCGACGAGCGCCGACTACTACGAAGTCTACTCTCTCGCGCTCGACGGCGGCCGTATCTTCGTCGGCCACTACCAGTATGGTGTCGAGGAGTTCGTGTTGGATGCCCAGGGCAATCCAACGCCCGTCTGCCCGCCGTGCTTGCAGACCTTCCCCTATGACTGGAGCCGCGCCAACCTGAGCGATATCGCGGCGACGGGCGACAAAGTCTATATCGCCGACGGCGACACGCTACGCACAGTCACCTTTACCAGTGGCCAGCCGTTTACCCTGTTCAGCACGACGCCGGGGTTCACCCTTCCGTCGAGCGTCGCCCTGGCCGACGGCTACGCCTACGTGGGCGCGCAGCCGATGGGCCTCGCCGTGGTCGACCTCCGCGGCTCGCATCCGCACGTGGTCAGCTCGTACTACACGCCGAAAGTCCAGATCGCGCCGGACATATTCGGCGTCGCGGTTAACACCGGCTACGTTGTGCTGGCGGGCGGCGACGCCGGCTTCCACGTCTTCCAGCGCACCGACCCGGCGCACCCAACCTATCTCAACCCGCGGACCGTTTTGGGAGGGACTGCCCGCGCGGTCGTCGCGACGGGCGACACGTTCGTCGGAGCCGGCGACAACGCGCTGTACCGCATCCAGCCCGCGGCGCCGAGCATCGCGGCCACAGCGACAGTGACCATGACCAACATCGTCGGCATCGCTACCGACGGCAGCCGCCTCTACCTGGCGGGACAGGGTGGCCTGGAGATCGTGGCGTGGCCTATCGGGGGGAGTGTGACGCCGGTAGGGGCGTACGGTGTGGGGGGAACAGTGAGAGGCGTTGACGTCGACGGGAGCCTGGTGGCCCTCGCCCACGACCGCCAGGTTGATCTGCTGTCGGTCGCCGGCGCGGCGCCCACTCTCGTCGGCACGTATCCGACCGTCGGCGTGCCGACCGGTGTCAGCCTCGCGGGCAGCAATCTGTTTGTGACAGACTCGGCGGGGACACTCGATTGGGTCAATGTGGCCGACCCGACGACGCCGACCCGCGTAGCACAGCAGACGCTCGCCGGCTATCCGACGGCCACAGCAAGCAGTGGGTCGCTCGTCGTCGGGACGGACAGGACGGGCGGCCTCTACGTCTGGCGTGCGCTATGGGCGCGCATCGCCGTACCGATGCTGGTACGCTAACAGCCGCCAGCTATTCGACGATCTCGAAGGTTTGGGCCGAGGCTCGGGCAGCGAGGCAGGCGCGGATGCGGGGCCAGACGATGGCATACACCGGGCCGGCGCGGTACGCGTCCAGGTCACTTGCCTCGTCCCAAACGCTCCACGTGAGGTAGTGCAGCGGATCGTCGGTATCCTGGAGAATATAGAGGGCGCGGCAGCCCGCGACAGCGCGCACCTGGGGATAGGAGCTTGCCAGGACATCGGCCAGCTCAGCCTGGCGATCGGGGTGGACGCGGAGGGAGACGAGACGAACGACCACGGTGGCCCTTCCGTTGATATGTTACGCTACGTGCCCGGCACGGGCGAGGTACGCCGCCACTGCCCTTGCACCAGGCGATAGTAGCGCAGCTCTTTGTGTGTGCCTTTGGCGTCAGAGACATCGACCTCGACCTGCGCCGTTGTGTCGCTGAGCAACTTGACGCTGGACAGGCGCACATTCCGGATGTCGCGGCCATTTGCGGCGAACTGCTGCGTCAGGTCAGAGCGCCACTGCGAGCGCGCGCCGGGATCCAGGGTCGTCTGAAACAGGTCCGTGTTTCCCCCCTGCCACACCCACGTCTCAACATCGAGCGCCGCCTGGATATCGGCCCGCGCCGCGGTGCTGGCACGTTGATAACGGCCCAGGCCGAAGCCGAGAGCGGTCACCACCACGAGCACCACCAGAAATCCAAGCGCAATAGCGACGATTTTCCCCCAGCGCACCGATGGTGTTCGGCGCCGAGGCGCGCCTTCTATCTCGACCTGGCGTTCCTGGTCATCGTGAAATTGCCAATCCAATGGCGAGTTTGACATTTTCAACCCAATGCTATCTTTACCTAACGAATCACTTTATCCCCCTAAGTATAGCACCATGCCGCCTTGTTCCCCAACCGCGTATTCGCGCCCACGTGCGGAGTATGGTACAATGTTCTCAGTGTACCCGCTGCTTGCCTATCGAGGAGATGAGCGATGCCAACTGATGCGCAGGAGTTGGAAGAGAAACTCAATCACGAGCGGGCCAGGCTCATGGCCGAGCTTGAAGGAATTACGGAGGACATGGCGAGCCGCCGTGTCGAGGGTGTGGACGGCTGGACGACGATTCACGACGCGATGCGCCACGTCGCATCGGCCGAGCAGAGCATGGTAACGGTTGCGGAGCGCACAGTCGCTGGTACCTATCAGCCCGTCCCCGACTTCGACCTCAACCGCTTCAACGCCCGCCAAGTCGAGAAACGCCAGGCGCAGACCTGGCAGGACACGCTCAACGAGCTGGCGAATGTCCGCGCCAACACCCTCAAGGTTCTAGAGGGCTGGAACGAAGACCAACTCAACCTGCCCACGGTTCACCCCGTCTGGGGCGATACAACGGTGGGTGGCCTGTTCCGTATCATCGCCATCCACGACAGTCTGCACCGCAAGGACGTCGAAACCCTCCACGCCGCCCTCCAGGCGAACGCCGAGGCGTAATGTGGACCTGCCGGCGTTCTGGCTCACGTGATATGGCAATGTAGGGCGCCGGCAGCGCTTCTCCTTCATCTATATGCCCACCTGATATTGGCTTTTTTCCCCGAAATGTTGTACAATTGTTCGGTTGATAGCGCTTATTGCTTTCGATACATGTTTATCCTTCGTTTGTCCGGAGGAGGTTTGAGTGAGCGAAGTTCCTACCATCGCTAACCCCACCAGCAGTTACACCGCGTCGAGCATCACCGTGCTGGAGGGGCTGGAGGCCGTCCGGCGCCGCCCCGGCATGTACATCGGCAACACCGATGTCATGGGCCTGCATCACCTGGTCACCGAGGTGGTCGACAACTCGGTGGACGAAGCTCTGGCGGGTTACGCGTCTCGCATCGAGATCGTCCTGCGCGCTGATGGCGCAGTTATGGTCGAGGACAACGGACGCGGCATCCCGGTCGACATTCACGCCGAAGTCGGCCGACCGGCGCTCGAAGTCGTCATGACCAAGCTGCACGCCGGCGGCAAGTTCGGCGGCGGCGGCTACAAGGTCGCCTCCGGTCTGCACGGCGTCGGCGTGTCCGCCGTCAACGCGGTATCCGAGTGGCTGGAGGTCGAGGTCAGCCGCAACGGCAATGTGTACCGCCAGCGTTACGAGCGTGGCATCCCTGTCACCGATGTCGAAATCATCGGCAAGGCTGAGGGTACAGGCACCCGCACGACGTTTCTGCGCGACCCCGAGATCTTCACCAAGACCGCCGAGTACAAGTTCAACACCCTGATCGAGCGCTTCCGCCAGATGGCGTTCCTTACCCAGGGGCTGACGATCCATGTCCGCGACGAACGCGACGGCAACGAGACGACCTTCTACTTTGAAGGCGGCATCAAGTCCTTCGTGCGCTACCTGAACCTGAACCGCACCCCGCTCACCGCGCCGTTCTACGTCAAGCGCAACGTCGAGCAAACGGATGTCGAGATCGCGCTTCAGTATACCGACGGCTACGTCGAGTCGGTGCTGCCCTTCGCCAACAACATCCACACGACCGAGGGCGGCACGCACCTGACCGGCTTCCGCACCGCCCTGACGCGCTCCATCAACGACTGGGCGCGCAAGAGCGGCATACTCAAGGACAGCGACCCCGCCTTCACCGGCGAGGACGTGCGCGAGGGGTTGACGGCGGTGGTATCCGTGAAGCTGACCGACCCGCAGTTCGAGTCGCAGACCAAGATCAAGCTCGGTAACGCCGAGGTGCGCAACATCGTCGAGACCGTGATGACCGATGCCTTCAAGCAGTGGCTCGAAGAGAACCCGCGCGAGGGGAAGGCCATCGTCGACAAGTCGCTGACGTCGGCGCGGGCGCGCGAAGCGGCGCGGCAGGCGCGCGACCTCGTGTTCCGCAAGAGCGCCCTCGAAGTCTCGCCGCTACCCGGCAAGCTCGCCGACTGTCAGGAGCGCGAGTCCGACCGCGCCGAGCTGTACATCGTCGAGGGTGACTCCGCCGGCGGCACGGCGAAGCAGGGTCGCGACCGCAAATTCCAGGCGATCTTGCCGCTGCGGGGCAAAATCCTCAACGTGGAGAAGGCGCGCCTCGACAAGATGCTCAACAACAACGAGATCCGCGCCCTGGTCACGGCCATCGGCACCGGCATTGGGGACGACTTCAACCTTGAGACGCTGCGCTACGGCCGCATCATCATCATGTGCGACGCCGACGTCGACGGCAGCCACATCCGCACCCTGCTGCTGACGATGTTCTTCCGCTACATGCAGCCGCTGATCGAGGAAGGCCACCTCTACATCGCCCAGCCGCCGCTCTACCTCGTCAAGGACGGCAAGGCGCACAAGTGGGTCTACAGCGACGCCGAAAAGGACCAGGCCATCGCCGAGCTGCGCAAGTCGGGCAAGGACCCTGAGGTCCAGCGCTACAAGGGTCTGGGCGAGATGAACGCCGAGCAGCTCTGGGAAACGACGATGAACCCGGAGAACCGTACGCTGTTGCAGGTAACGGTCGAGGACGGCATCACCGCCGACCGCACCTTCGATATGCTCATGGGCTCCGCCGTCCCACCGCGCACCCGCTTCATCAACACCCACGCCAAGGACGTCCGTAACCTGGACGTGTAACCGGCCGCCGCTTCGCTGTCCGAAAAATGCCGCCGCACCCGGAAGATGGGTGCGGCGCTTCTTTTGTCCAATCGACGCTTATCGGGATGTCATTGCGAGACCACCATGCCGTGTGGCGGCATGCGCCGACATGAGAACACTGTTATGCCGTCATTGCGAGCGTCAGCGAAGCAATCCCTCACTCTTGCGCCACGCGGGCCATAACGCTGCGGCGTTGCTGTCGCCTATTGGGAGATCGCTTCGGCGGCAAGGCCCGCCTCGCGATGACGGCAGTCCATCAGTGCACCTTCTCCGGCGCGGCCAGCTTCAGGCCCTTGAACGTCTGGACCTGTTCCTTGATGGCGCGCTCAGTTGGCAAGCGCTCAATGCTCGACGCGCCGAAGAACCCGGCGATGCCCGGCATCTGGGCGAGCGCCTTGCCTACATTCTCCGGCTCATCGAATGGACCGCCGTGGCAGATGACGATCACATCCGGGTTGACCGCGCGGCCCGCCTCGGCCATCAGCATGACCTTCTCGATGGCCTTGTCCAGCGTCAAGGCCACCCCGGCCCCGATGGTGCCGGCCGTCGTCAGTCCGACGTGGGCGACGAGCATGTCGGCGCCGGCGGCGGCCATAGCCTTGGCGGAAGCGGCATCGAACACGTAGGGCGTGGTCAGCATGCCCATCTCGTGGGCAATCTTGATCGCCTCCACCTCTTTGTCGTAGCCCATCCCCGTTGCTTCCAGGTTCGCGCGGAAGTCACCGTCAATGAGCCCAACGGTCGGGAAGTTCTGGACGCCGCTGAAATTGACGAACTGCAGCTCCTTGACGAACACCTCCATGTCGCGGAACGGGTCGGTGCCGCACACGCCGGCCAGCACCGGCGTCTTCTTCACGACCGGAATCACCTCACGCGCCATGTCGAGCACGATGGCGTTGGCATCGCCATAGGGCAGCAGGCCCGCCAGCGAGCCGCGCCCCGCCATGCGGTAGCGGCCGGAGTTGTAGATGATGATAAGGTCGGCCCCGCCAGCCTCGGCCATCTTAGCGGAGATGCCCGTCCCCGCGCCGCAGCCGACAATCGGCTCGCCCCGGGCGACCTTGTCTTTCAGGTTCTTGACGATTTCCTCACGCGGAATTCTCTTTCCCATGATTCAGGCTCCTTTTATTTCTTTTACGCGGGCACGGCCACGTGGAGGAACTCCAGCATCTTGGCGACGATGGCGTCGGCAAACGCGTCGTCGTTGATGTTGTAGTCCAGCTCGTAGACCGGAATGTCGGGCCGCAGGTTCTTCTTGATGGCATCGTAGAGCGCCTGGTCGGCCTCCGGCCACCAGTACTCGTGGCCGGGCGAGTCCAGTTGTGAGACGCCCTTGAGGGGGATGAAGAACGCCACCGGCCCCGTCGATTGGTTCGCCTTCTCGGCCAGGATGCGCCCTAGCTCGGCGTTCTCCTCGGGCGTCGTGCGCATCAGGGTCACATTAGGATTCCAGCGGTAGAAGTTGCGGCCCCTGAACTTGTCGGGGATAGTGTCCGGCGCCCAGAAGTTTACCATGTCCAGGCAGCCGGGGGAGATAATCTGCGGCACGCCGTTCTTGGCCGCAGCGTCCAGGCGCGTCGGCCCCGCGTTCAGCACGCCGCCGACTAGTTCGTCCGCCCACTCAGTCGTAGTGATGTCCAGAACGCCGTCGATGAACCCGGCTTCAATCAGGCTCTCCATCGTCGCGCCGCCCGTGCCCGTGCAGTGGAACACCAGCACCTCGAATCCCCGCGCCTCCATCGCCTCGCGCACGCGGGTGACGATGGGCGTCGTGTTGCCGAACATCGACGCCGCCAGCAGGTGCTTCTTCTCGATCTTGGGTGCTTCGGTCTCCACCATCCCGACGATCGCTCCGACTGCGTTCGCGTAGATGCGAGCGCTGATGCTGTTGACCCCGGCCACGTCGACGATGGATGGAAACATCACCACATCCTTCGTTCCAACATAGGCCTTGGTATCGCCCGAAGCTACCGTGCTGACCATGACCTTCGGCACCCCAATCGGTAGGGCGCGCATGGCCGAGGTGCCAATCGCCGTACCGGCCGAGCCGCCCATGGAGAAGATGCCGTCGATTCGGCCGGCCTCGTACAGCCGCTTGGCGACCTCGGCCACGCCGTTGGTCATGACGCTCATCGCCAGCGCCTTGTCATCCCTGGCGCGCAGGTCGGGCAGGCTGACGCCGCCCGCAAGCGCAACCTCGGCGGCCGGCACGTCGGGCGAGAAGCCGGGTTCGCCCATGACCCCCACATCGATGACGAGGGCCTTGTGCCCACGATTCTCGATCTCCCGTTTCACGAACGCGAACTCCGCGCCCTTCGTATCGAGCGCCCCTACAACCGCAATTGTCTTCGCCATTGAAGAGTCTCCTTTCTTGCCGCGCCGCCCACTGAGGTGAGCGAAGCGCGTGCCTGCTATGCGACAGCCTGGCTGCGTTGGGTCAAACCTCTAGAAACACGAACAGACGGCATACCAGTGGATGCGGTATCCCGTCCGTACCATCGCGAAGCCATAGCTCTGAATCATCGTCGATTCACTCTACCTCGGGCTGCCCATCACAATTGCTCACGCCAGCCGACAATTGTTCACGCCACTCTCTAGTATACCAGTGTCGGCCGCGATTCTCCGTTATCGACTCTTAACGCCAGGTGGTGATTTCTCCACCCGGCGCGTTGAAACTTTCTGACCTGTCGTTCGTGTTAGTGGGTATGCACTCCGACAAGCGAGGAGAGTCTATGTTACGCCGTGTCTACTGGCCGGCTGCCGTACTCGCCGCAGCCCTGCTCGTCTGCCTCTGGCCCGCCTCCGTTCGTGCTTACTCCCCTGCCGAGCCTAGCGCCCCCCAACCCATCATCTTCATCGACCCGGGCCATGGTGGGAGTGACAGCGGCGCGGTCTATCACGGTGCGACGTTCACGCTCGAGGAAGCCGAGGTCAACCTTGACATCGCGCTGCTCACCGCGGACCGCCTGCGCGAGCGCGGCTACACCGTCTACCTGTCTCGGGAGACGGCCGACCAGCCCGGTGGCAGTGAGGACGTCAACGGTGACGGGCAGAGCACCAATCGCGACGGTCTACAATCGGTCGTCGACCAGGCAAACGCGGTCCACGCCGACCTGTTCCTCTCCATTCACCACAACGGCAGCACGAACCCCAGCGCGGCCGGCAGCGAAGTTTACTACTGCGCGGATCGCCCGTTCGCCGACCAATCGTTTCGCTTTGGGCAGCTTGTGCTGGATGAGATTCTGTCGGCGCTGGCGCGCCAGGGCTACGACTCCCCCAACCGCGGCGTGACCGACGACGCCCTGCTCTACTCGCGTGGTCCCTATCACGGCCACCTGTTCGTTCTCGGCCCGGTGCGCGCCCCAAACCCGAGCTTCTTTGCCCGCCCGACGCCTACCGGCGGCGAACGGCGCCGGTTCGCGCCCAAGCTGCGCGCGACCGAGATGCCCGGCGTTCTATCGGAGGCGCTCTTCGTCAGCAACCCCTACGAAGCCCGGCTGCTAACCCAGCCGCGTATCCGCGCGGCCCTCGCCGATGCCTTCGCGAACGCCGTCGACCGCTATTTTGCCTCATAGCAGAGCCTTGAGCGATTGCACCGGCGACCTGTACCCATGGGCTATCATGGTCGCCATGAGTGCATCGGCCTCGGTCAGAGATAGACGGGCCTCGCGGACCAGCAGCAGGAGAACACCAATAGTTCCTGAAACAGCAACGCGGCGCTGTTGGGCCAAGCGCCGCGCCGCATAATCATCTGATAGGAATACATAGCTACGTGTCTCGGCCACGGCCAGGCACTCTGCTTCGCCGAAGTCTAGTTGCGACTCCCATTCTTGCGCCAGACGAGTCTCCTCGCCTGTTGGCTTCAGAACGCGTAGCCAGCGCCAGTCACATTTGGGCACGAGTCCCAGGCTCTCGCCGCTCCGCAGCTCCTCCATCACCGTGGGCGTCGCCGCCGTATCTTCTCCCAACGCCATATGCAGAAGGTCCGGCCGCTGCACCTGGGCGAAGTTATTGAGGACAGTGGTGTCGAGTAACCGGGTGGGCATTTAGCCAATAACCTAGCCGAGCAGGGCTCTCAACTCCGCCTTAGCCTCGTCCGGGTCGGCAGGGCCAAGACGGAGAGGCAGTCCTAAGCGAGTGAAGCGCTGAGCCAGGTCAAAGCGCGAGAATTCCAGGAGGTCGGCTGTCCGACCGAAGCTGATGTTCCCATCCAGGTAGGCCGTGATGATCGTGTTCCAACCGGCCTGTGGGTCGTCTCCAGTGGCAGCTACCGCCTCCTCTACCTCCTCCTCGCTCAGGCCCGCCGGCGCCATGGCTCCCTGACGCCCGGGTGTCTCGCCAGGGGCGCTTTCTCGGGACTGGGCGTGGTACGTCGCTACGGCGACCAACAGGCGATAATCCTGGATGTCGAGAATGGCGACTTGCTCCTCCCCATAGCTCTCCACTACAAAGATGTGGCCGCGTTGAGCCTGGTCAACAACGTCGCGCGTGTGACGCGCCAGGTCGGTTCTGCTTATGACTGTGGGCGAAGACATCGTGAAATCCCCCTTACTCCATCACCACTTTACGTATTTTACGCAATGTCTTCACCCCGGGCAAGTGCCTGACTACCCCACCAGGCGGTTGATGCCGTCGAATGCCGCGACCTTGTAGCACTCCGCCAGCGTCGGGTAGTTGAAGACGGTGTTGACGAAATAGTCTACGGTGCCGTTGCAGCTCAGCACCGCCTGGCCGATGTGAATCAGCTCGCTGGCTCCCTCGCCAATGATATGCACGCCCAGGAGCTCTCGCGTCTCGATGTGGAAGATGAGCTTGAGAAATCCGGTCGTATCGCCGATGATTTGCCCGCGCGCCGTCTCGCGGTACCACGCCTTGCCGACCTCGTAGGGGATGTCCGCCTTGGTCAGTTCCTCTTCGTTCTTGCCGACGGTGGAGATCTCCGGAATGGCGTAGATGCCGTAGGGGTAAAGGTGCGGCATGCTGTTGGTCTTCAGACCGAACGCATGCGCCGCCGCCAGACGCCCCTGCTCCATCGAAGTAGACGCCAGGCTGGGGAAGCCGATCACGTCGCCGACGGCGTAGATATGGGGGACGCTCGTCTGGTAGTTTTCATTCACCACGATGCGGCCGCGATCGTCGGCCGGCAAACCCGCCGCAGGGAGATTCAGGGATTCGGTCGCGCCGGTGCGCCCAATACTATACAGCGCCTTCTCCGTGACAATCTGTTTGCCACTCTGAAGATTGATTTTGACCTTCTCGCCGTGAGTGTCCTGGATCGGCTCTATGCTGCTCACCTCTTCACCGAGGCGCAGCATCACGAGGTTTTCACGCAGGTGATACGCCAGCGTATCCATAATCTCCGCGTCGATGAACGGCAGCAGGCGATCGCGCTTGTCCACCAGGGTCACTTTGACGCCCAGCGCGGCGAACAGGCTCGCGTACTCCAAACCGATGACGCCCGCGCCGATGACGCTCAGCGTGCGCGGGAGGTAGTCGAGACGGAGGATATCGTCGCTGATGAAAATACGCCGCCCATCGAACGGAATGTGGGGATCTTGCGTCGCATTCGTTCCCACGGCGATGATGAGCTTGTCTGCGGTGACATCGCGGTAGCCGCCTCCGACGAGGTAGTGAAGGCGAACCGTGTGGGGGTCGAGGAAGCTGGCCTCAGCAGAGAGGACGTCAATGCGATTGCGCATCAGTTGCGACCGAACCACTTCGACTTCGTGGGTCATCACGTGGTTGGCGCGGAATAGAAGATCCGCAATCGTGATATTTTGCTTTACGGCATAGGATGCGCCGTACAGAGCGCGCTCCCGATAGCCTGTCAGGTAGAGCACTGCCTCGCGCAGCGTTTTGCTGGGGATGGTGCCGGTATTGATGCATACACCGCCAACGACTGCCTTACGCTCGACAACAGCTACCCGCTTGCCCAACTTCGCGCCCTGGATAGCTGCGCGTTGCCCCGCCGGGCCGGAGCCGATCACCAACAGATCATATGAGGTATCAGCGTCCATTAAACCTCCTGTCGCTATGACCCCCTAATCATAGCACACAGGAGGCTGGGATTCTACCTTGTCAACAAAACACGGGCAGGCGGTGAAATCATCACCCCCTGCCCCTGGCTCACGCAAATCAGGCGGACGGCAGCGGCGCCATGGTCACGCCGTATTTGGCGCCGATCTCCGCAATTCGCTGCAAGACAGCAGGGTCGGCTGTGTCTGCTATGCCCTTGCCGGCCATCGCCACGGCCAGTTCCTCGACGAACCGCTCGCCCGGGCCGCCGGGCGACGCGATAAATATGATGCGCCCGACGCCGTCGCCGATATTCTGGAAGCCGTGCGCGACGCCGCGCGGCACGAACACCAGGTCGCCGGGGCCAAGCACGAGTTGCTGGTCGCCCAGGACGAAGCCGTAGGTACCCTCCGCCACCATGTGCGTCTCATCCTGCTCGTTCATGTGGGGCGGAACGCCGAGCTGGGGACCGGACACAATCTCCATCATGGAGTAGGCTCCGCCGGTCTCGGCAGCCATCACCTTGAAAGTAAAGTCGGTGTCCAGGCAGCGGCATGTCTGTCCCTCTGCCGCGCGCGTGACGGTGGCCGTTGCCATATTCATCGCCATGTTATCCTCCTAGTCATGTTGTCTTCTGACCGTCGTTGTAGTTATCTTGGCAATACACCTGACAGACGATGCATGCGGCGGACCAGATTTCTCACCGCCAACTTGACGGCGGAATCTCTTTCGCTATCATCCTACGGGTAGGCAACAGGCAAGGGCCAATCTGAAAGGCTTTCCATGAAAACTATCGTTCTCGACCAACCGGGGCGCTTCGCCCTGACCGATACCTCCACCCCGCAGCAGCCCGGACCGGGTGAGGCGCTCGTCCGCGTCCTCCGCATCGGCGTCTGCGGCACCGACTTCCACGCCTTCGAGGGCACGCAGCCGTACTTCAGCTACCCCCGCGTCCTCGGCCACGAGCTGGCCGTCGAGGTGGTTGCGCTGGGGCCGGGTGAGGCGCCGGCGGGCCTCACCCCGGGCGTCCACTGCGCGGTGCGCCCCTACATCAACTGCGGACGGTGCAGCGCGTGCCGACGCGGCGCGCCCAACTGCTGCGAGCAACTCAGGGTCATCGGTGTCCACATCGACGGTGGGATGCGGGACGAGTTCATCGTCCCGGTCAGTCACCTGCACATCGCGCCGACACTGTCCGCCGACCACCTGGCCCTGGTCGAGCCGCTAGCCATCGGCGCTCACGCCGCTCGCCGCCCCGGCCTCGCGCCCGGCGAGCAGGTGCTCATCATCGGCGCCGGACCTATCGGCCTGGCGACGATGCAATTCGTCCGTCTCGCTGGCGCCGAGATCACCCTCTTAGAAATCAACCCCAAGCGCGTCGAGTTCGCCCGCCGACACGGCGGCGTCGAGCGCGTCATCGACTCCCTGGAGGATGCCCCCGCGCGTCTGCGAGAGATGCTGGGCGGCGACCTGCCGACCGCCGTCTTCGACGCGACCGGCAACCCACGCTCGATGATGGGCGCAGTGCAGTATCTCGCCAGCGCGGGCAAGCTCATCTTTGTCGGCCTGGTGCAGGGGCAGCTTAGCCTCGACGACCCGGAATTCCACCGCCGCGAGGTAACACTCTACCGCAGCCGCAACGCCACAGCCGAGGATTTCACACAAGTTGTCGGCGCGCTCGAAGCGGGCGCGATTGACCTGAATCCCTGGATCACGCACCGCGCTGCGCCAGAAGCCATGCTCGACGAGTTCCAGACGTGGATGCGGCCTGAGAGCGGCGTCGTCAAGGCCGTCGTCGAGTGGTCGTGAGCGAGCAGAGGACACCGCCATGCTATCTATCGTCGACAGCCACGCGCACTTCTGGGACACCGGCTATCTGAGCTATCCCTGGCTGCAGGAGACACCATTCCTTAACCGCCCGTTCCTCCCCGACCACGTACCGGCGGGCGGCGCCGATTACCGCATCGACCGCATCGTCTTCGTCCAGGCCGATTGCCTGCCCAACCAGGGTATCGCCGAGGCGGACTGGGTCAGCAGGCTCGCCGAAAGCGATCCGCGAATCAGCGGCATTGTCGCCTTCGCCCCCCTGGAGTATCCCGACGCCGCCGCGCCGATTCTGGAGACGCTATCACTGCGGCCCCTGGTCAAGGGTATCCGCCGCCTCATCCAGTCCGAGCCGCTCGGCTTCAGCGTCCAGCCGGCGTTCGTCCAGGGCGTGCAGATGCTCGCCGAGTATGGCTTCGCGTGCGACCTGTGCATCAAGCACCCGCAGCTACCGGACGTCATCGGCCTGGTGAGGCAGTGCCCGAATGTGCGCTTCGTCCTCGATCACATTGGGAAGCCGGACATCAAGAATCACGTGTTGGAGCCGTGGCGACAGAACATCGCCGCGCTGGCGGCGATGCCAAATGTCTGGTGCAAGATTTCGGGGCTGGTGACCGAAGCCGATACGGAGAATTGGACGGCGGAGGACTTGCGACCGTACATCGACGCGGTTATCGAGTCGTTCGGCGTCGAGCGCGTCATGTTCGGCAGCGACGCGCCGGTCGCCTACCTCGCGACGACGTACAACCGCTGGGTTGAAACCCTGCGCGACGCGACGAGCGGCCTCCCCGCCGCCGACCAGGAGCGCCTCTTCGCCGCCAACGCCACACAGTTCTATAGTCTGTCAAGGATTCACAACTGAGCTTACCCAGAGCTATCTCGCCAAACTGACCCATACCGTCGTCAAAGACTGCGGACGTGGCGGCAGCTCAAGCAAACATCTGCCGAACGGAGGCGGGCGCATCCGTGGGCAGCAGAACGATCAACAGGCTCCGGGCGCGGGAGCAGCCCACATACAGCAGCTTGTCCAGCCTATCGGTGCGGCTGTTGGGGCCGGACCAGCGCTCGACCTCAGCCAGAACGACGACGGCGCGCTCCAGCCCCTTGAACGACTGGATGGTGGTGCGAAAGACCTCGCCGGGCCGCGGGCGAGGGTTGTCGGTTAAGGGCACAGCGCTCGGCCCGGTGCAGCCCCACAACTGGCTCTTGTCTTTGGAAAACGGTGTTAGGACGATAATCTCATCCGACGGGATGCCATCGTCCACCGTCAGGCGCTTGAGCGTGGCGGCGACCGCGGCGGCCGTGCTCCCTGGCGCGTGCTGCTCGACGACGATAGGCCGCCCGACGGGGCCGAGGGCCGTTGGCACCTCGCCACCGATGTAGAACTTCAGCACCTGTTTGTGGATCAGCTGCGTGTTGCGGCAGTTGATGGTGAGCGGGTACGGCTCGGACTGGACGGGAAACGCGCCACGCCTAACGTAGATGCGCTGGTTGTCGTCGAAGAAAATGTACAGGATGCCGTGGTCCGGGTCGCGCAGGAGCAGTTGCAGAGGTCTCCACCATTCCTCCTGGAAGTCCTGGCCCTCATCCACAACGATGGCATCGTAGCGCACCATTAACCGGCCAGCCGCCTCCATGAGCGCCTGGGGTAGCGCCTGATCGAAGTAGCGGTCGTTTGTATCCCCCGGTACAGCGATGCCCGCCAGGCGCGTCAGGTCGCGGCATAAGCCGTGGAAGTGATGCACCTCAAGGTTAGCGTGCGGTCGAACGGCGGCGCGCAAGTCGGCGGCCAGCGCCTTGTTGAAGCATGTCAGAAGCACCTGGAAGCCCTCACGTGCCAGGCGGCTGGCCTTCTCGACGGCAAGCAGCGTCTTCCCGGAGCCGGCGCAGCCGCAGATTGCGGCGCGACGCTGGCGGCTCAGAGTGTTCAAGATACCGTACTGCTGCTGGGTCAAGCGGACAAAGTCGCCGCGCTCCTGGATTAGCTCACCCCACAGCGCCGGCTTCAGGTCCCACGTCCGGCCCAGAAGCGTGACCAGGGCCTCCATGACCGCCGCGCTTGGAGCCGACTGACGCGGACCCACCTGTCCGCGCCAGTGCGCCAGGGCCCTATCGAGCGCCGCCTTGATATTGACCATGTCCATAGCGTCCAGGATGATGGCGCGGGGCTTGTCCGGGCCGAGGTTCGGCTCCCTCACAGCAATGTCCGGAAAGGCGACGGCGTGCCCCAGGTTGATGAGCTCGTTCTCGCGCGTCATGGCCTTGAGCTGGCGCAAGAGAGTGTACTTGCTGTCCATCGCCTGCGCGAATGGGTTCTTGATGTTGTAGACCTCGCCGGAGGCAGCGACGCTCTGCCACTGCTTGCATTCTGGCCCCCATTGGACACGGCCACCTTTCACTTCTAGGACGAGGATGCCCTGGGTCGGGTGGGCGATGACGAAGTCGGCCTCGCCGTCGCGGGGACGGCCGTCCCGGCCCAGTCCCTGCCAGGCCACGCTGTGGAACACAGTCCACGTGTCGTCCAGACTGTCGCGGAATGCGGCGTATAGCCGCCGTTCGGCGTTGCTTTTCGTCTCCGGGTCAATGGGGTTGGGATACATGCGGGCCATGATACTCCCTGGCTGACTTGAGCCACCTTCTGTCCAACAGATAGGGTCACGGATAAACTAATGATCGTGGCCATAGAGGTCATGCGTGGCCCATGCATGGTCATCCGTTCATCCGAGACCCATCCGCTGACAGCCGTTCACGAGACCAGGAGGGCACCGATCGAAATGTGATCTCCAAGTCACGAAGACTTCAGCTCGCGCAGCTTCCACATAACGTTGTTTTCGCCCAGCCCGAAGTAGTCGTGCAGTCGCTTGTACTCGGCGAATAGCTGCTGGTAGATCGCGTTGTTCGCCGCGTTTGGGTGATACACTTCACCGGTGCTGGCCACCATAGACTGCGCCGCCTCGGTCAGCGAGTCGAAGCCGCCCGCATCCCCTCCCGCTGCCAGCGCCCCCAGCATGGCCGCGCCGAGCGCCGATGCCTGCCCGCCGCCGCCGACCGTGAACGGACGGCCGGTCACATCGGCGTAAATCTGGAGCAGAAGCTTATTGCGCTCCGCGAGCCCACCGCACGCCACCAGCTCGTCCACCCGCACGCCGTTGGCCTCGAACGTGTCCACGATGATCTTCGTCCCGAACGCCGTCGCCTCGATGAGCGCGCGGTAGATGTCGGGCGGGCGCGTGCCGAGGGTCATGCCGACCAGGACGCCGCTCAAGTTGGCGTTAACGAGCACCGAGCGGTTGCCGTTCCACCAGTCCAGCGCCACCAGCCCTGCCTCGCCCGGCTTCTGTTTCGCCGCGTCCTCCTCCAGCGCCTCGAACACGCTAAGGCCCCGCGCTTGCGCCTCCCGCTCATAGTAGCCCGGTACGCCCTGCTCGACGTACCATTGAAAGATGTCGCCGACGCCCGCCTGGCCGCCCTCGTAGCCGTAGAGGCCGGGAATGATGCCGTCGCCGACGACACCGCTGATGCCCGGTACAAGGTGCTGCTGATCGTCTACAATCATGTGGCACGTCGACGTGCCGAGAATAAGCGCCATGCGCCCCGGCGTCGTGACGCCCGCGCCCGGCACCGCGGCATGCGCGTCGATGGTCGGCGCGGCGACGGCGATGCCCGGCCGCAGACCCATCCACGCGGCGGCCTTCTCGTTCAGGAAGCCTACGCGCGTCCCAGGCGCGACGACCTCGCTCGCCGCCTTCGTGCGGTGGAAGCCATCCAAGCGCGGATCAAGGGCGACCAGGAACTCGTTGCTGGGATAGCCCGTCGCCTTGTTCCACATCCCCTTGTAGCCCGCCGCGCAGGCGTTGCGCTTCTCGTCGCCGGTCATTTGCCACACGACCCAGTCGCCCGCCTCGACGATCTTATCCATCGCCGTGTAGACCTCGGGCGCTTCGTCGAGAATCTGGAGCGTCTTGCTGTGCAGCCATTCCGAGGAGATGCGGCCGCCGTAGAGTGGCAGCCAGCTCTCGTTGCGCTCCTGGGCCAGCACGTTGATGCGGTCGGCCTCGGGCTGCGCGGCGTGGTGCTTCCAGAGCTTCACCCAGGCGTGCGGGTTTGCCTTCCACTGGTCCTCGAAGCACAGCGGCGTGCCGTCGGCATGAACCGGCAGCACCGTGCAGGCGGTGAAGTCGACACCAATACCGATGACATCCTCGGCGTTGACCCCGGCCGCGTTCAGCGCCGACGGCACGGCCTCCTTGAGCGTCGCCAGGTAGTCGGCCGGGTTCTGCAACGCCCAATCCGGCCCCAGGCGCGTCCCGCCGGGCAGCCGCTCATCAATCACGCCGTCCCCGTAGGGATGCACGGCGCTGCCTACTGTCTTGCCGGTCGAGACATCCACGACCACAGCACGTCCCGACTCCGTGCCGAAATCAAGCCCGATAGCAAATTTGCTTTGGCTCACAGGTTACCCCCTTCATGGGCGGCGAAGTTAGTCTGCGTTGACAAATCTAGTTTTACCACCGAATTGGGCTGTGTCAACCCATCGAGAAGTGAGAATGCCACAGAGACACAGAGCGCGCAGATTGCCGATTACGGTAGGGGCAGCGCCTTTTGCCTGCCCTGTCGGGATAGGGGCAGCGCCTCGTACCTGCCCCGTCTGCGCCTTGTGCCTGCCCGTTGGAGACGTAAAGAAGAGAGGGGCATCCACAAGGGAATGCCCCTACAGGGTGACTCCATGCCCTAGACTTTACACGCCCAGGCGGTTGCGGCGCAGGATTTCGGAGGTTGCCTGCGACGTGCGCGGGGTGTAACCCGGCAGGGGCAGGATGCGCTCGTGTACGGTGTCGACGAGCCACTCCTTCTGCGGGAAGAACATGTCCTCCATCTCGGCCGCCGGCGTGATCCAGTTGCGCGCGCCGACAACGGCCGGTGGCGCGTCCAGAGTGTCGAAGGCAAGCTGGCTGATGTTGGACCCTATCGTGTGCATGAACGAGCCGCGCTCGACGGCCTCAGATACGAGCAGCACGCGCCCCGTCTTGCGCACAGAGGCCACGATGGTGTCGTAATTCAGCGGGTTGATGAAGCGCGCGTCGATGACCTCGGCCGACACGCCAAGGCTCTCCAGCTCCTTCGCGGCATCCAACGCGACATACAGCGCCGGGCCGATGGTCACGATGGTCAGGTCGCGCCCCTCGCGGCGAACCGCCGGCTCGCCCAGCGGCACCTCGTAGTACTCGACGGGCACGCCACCTGGCACGACCGTTTCAGGCTCAGGGTAAAGGCGCTGGCTCTCGAAGAAAACGACCGGGTCAGTGCCGCGCAAAGCGAGGTTGAGCATACCCTTGGCGTCGTAGGGCGTCGCCGGGTACATCACGCGCAGGCCGGGGATGTGAGCGACCATCGCCCCCCAGTCCTGGGAGTGCTGCGCGCCGTACTTCGCCCCGACGGACACGCGCAGCACGAGAGGCATCTGCAGCACGCCGCCGGACATCGCCTGCCACTTGCTCATCTGGTTGAAGATCTCGTCGCCGGCGCGGCCCATGAAGTCGGTGTACATCAGCTCGGCGACGACGCGGCCACCGCTCAGGGCGTAGCCCACCGCCGTGCCGACGATCGCGCCCTCCGAGATGGGGGAGTTGAACAGGCGCCGGTAGGGCAGCGCCTCCGTCAGCCCGCGGTAGACGCCGAACGCCCCGCCCCAATCGCGATTCTCCTCGCCGTACGCGACCATAGTGGGGTCCTCGTAGAAGCGGTGGATCATCGCCTCGAACAGCGCCTCGGCATAGGTCAGCGTCTTGAGCTTGGGGAGCGGCTTGCCGTTCTCCAGGCCAAAGCGGTTCTTCGCCTGGGTTAGCTTCAGGCGCGTTTCGTCCTTCGGCAGCAAGGTCTCGGGCGTCCCATCGCCAGCGCGGTCTTTCCAGCCGTTCGAGAACATGTAGCTCTCGATGACCTCTTCCTTCGAGATGCGCGGCGAGAGGTCGGGCGAGATGGCCGCCCGCAGGACGCGGGTGATGCGCTCCACGGCGTCGGCGCGGATGGCGTCCAGGGTGCTATCGCCGGCGTGGCCGTTGGCCTTGAGGTACTCGCGGAACGTAAGCAGCGAGTCGACCTCCTGCCACAGCTCGATCTCGGCCTTGTCGCGGTAGCTCGACGCATCGGACGGCGAGTGGCCAGAGAAGCGATAGGTCACGGTATCGAGCAACACCGGGCCTTGCCCCGCTTCGAGGACCCGTCGCTTGCGTTCGACGGCGTCGGCGACGGCCAGCGGGTTGAGGCCGTCCACGCGTTCGGCGTGCATGCCCTCCGGATTCACACCCAGCCCGACGCGCGCCAGGACGTCGAAGCCCATCGTCTCACCCTTCGGCTGACCACCCATGCCGTAGAAGTTGTTCATGAAGTTGAACAGAATCGGCGGGGCGCCGCCGGCTTCCTCGGGCCAGAGCGTGCGGTACTGGTCCATGGCAGCGAACATCATGGCTTCCCAGACCGGACCGCAGCCCATCGAGGCGTCGCCGATGTTGGCGATGACGATGCCCGGCTTGCGGTTGACGCGCTTGAACAGCGCCGAGCCGGTCGCGATGTCCGCCGACCCGCCGACGATGGCATTGTTGGGCATCACGCCAAACGGCGGGAAGAAGGCGTGCATCGAGCCGCCGAGGCCGCGATTGAAACCCGGCGCGCGCCCGAAGATCTCCGCCAGGGTACCGTACAGGATGTAGTCGACCGCGATACTCTGGGGGTCGCCCTTGCTCCAGGTCTCGACCACGCGCAGCGTTGCGCCTTCCAGGTAGCTTTCCATGATGCCGCACAGCTCGGCGTCGCTCGTCTTCGCGGCGGCCGACAGGCTCTTGGCGAGAATTTCGCCGTGGCTGCGGTGCGAGCCGAAGATGAAGTCGTCCGCTGTGAGGTTGTAGGCCTGCCCAACAGCGGAGGCCTCCTGGCCGATGGAAAGGTGCGCCGGCCCCTTGTGGTTGTACTCGATGCCCTCGTACGCGCCCTCTTTCTTGATGCGGTCCAGCATCGTCTCGAACTCGCGAATGAGGGTCATGTCGCGATAGATGCGCAGCAGGCCATCGCGGCCGTACTTCTGGGCCTCTACCGCCGGGTCGGTGACGTAAGCGTTTAGGGGGATTTGCGGCCCGGTCAGAACACCCTGGCGGCGCGCCTCCATCGGATCGATTATCAACAGTTTGGTCATACTCGACTAATCCTCTTCAACTTCTGTCAACGGATGTGCAGCGGATGGACTTTCAGCCAATATGGCTGCGGATCACAGATGACAATCCGTTCATCCGTTCCTGTCCGTTGACAGCTACATTGCCAACAGCAAATCCAGGTTCGCGAGGTTGCGCGCGAGCGCCTGCAAGAAGCGCGCGCCCGGCGCGCCGTCCACCACCTGATGATTTATAGTCAGTGACAGCCCGATATGCGGAATGAACTGCACGTCTCCATCGACGTCAATGGGCTTGATGTGAATATTCCCAACGCCCAGGATCGCCACCTGCGGTGGGTTCAGGACGGGGGTAAATGTCTCGATGCCCAGGTTGCCCAGGTTGGTTACAGTGAACGTTCCGCCCTGGAGCTCGTCCGGCGCGACTTTGCCCTGCAAGGCAGCCTGGCTCAGCCGCCGCGATGTCTGTGAGATCTCCCGCAGGCTGAGGGACTCGGCGTTGCGAATGACAGGGACGAGCAGGCCGCGCGGTGTGTCCACGGCAAACCCCAGGTGAACACGCCGTGCCTTCATGAGCGCATCGCCGGTGAACAGCGCGTTGACGTCGGGGAACTGCGGGAGCGTGCGCGACACGGCGAAGAGGACCAGGTCGTTGACGGTCACCTCGCGCAGCCCAAGCTCCTCGGCGCTGCCTTTCAGCCGCTTGCGGTATGCCTGGAGCGAGCGCGCGTCGGCGAAGCTGTTGAGGGTGAGCTGCGCCGTCGTTTGGAGCGACGCCAGCATGCGCTCGGCGATGATGCGCCGCACGTTGCTAAGCGGCACACGCTCGAAGTCGTCGCCGGGCGCAGCGGACGGAGTAGGAGTCGGCGCAGGTGCGGAGATCGTCGGCGCTGCCTGCCCCGCCTGCAGGTCCTTCGACGTAATGCGCCCGCCCAGACCGGTCCCCTGCCCCGGCGCGACGTACTCGCCTTTCTCGACCATCGCCCGGGCGAGCGGCGTCAGCGTCGGACGCGCCGCGAGCGCTGCCTGGACGTCGCGTTCGATCACGCGGCCACCGGGACCACTGCCCGGCAGACCGGAGGGGTCCAGGCCCTTCCGCGCGGCGAGATTCCGCGCGCGGGGAGAGATGCCGACCCCCCTCTGGCTCTCGCCGTCAACGGGGGAAGGGGTAACGCCGGCGGAACTCTCCGTCTTCTCCTCCTCTCCCCGCGTGGGGGAGGCAGGGGGGTGAGGGACTGAGCCGGACGGCGTGGGAGGTGCCACTTGAAGGACATCGCCCACCTCACCGATCGCGGCGATGGTCGTCAGAACCGGCACGTCCTCGCCCTCGGGGAAGTACACGTCCAGCAGGATGCCCGACGCCGGGCTGTCCACCTGCTGTGTTGTCTTGTCAGTCTCAATCTCGAATAACGGCTCGCCCTGGGTGACCGACTCGCCTTTGCGCTTCAGCCACCGCGAGATGATCGAGCTTTCGACACTGTTGCCCAGCTTGGGCAGGATAACTGGAGTTGCCATGAACCTTCTCTATCAGCGCATTTCCTGGCCGCCGGTGACGTTGATCGCCTGGCCGGTCATGTAGCTGGACTGGTCCGAGGCAAGGAAGACGACGACGTTGCAGACATCGTCGTACGTGCAGCCGCGCTTCATCGGCACCTGGTCAATATAGCGCTGACGCACCTCCGCCTCGGTGATGCCCCATTTCTTGGCGTACTGTTTGTAGAGCGAGTTGACCCACAAAGGCGAGTCGAGCAAGTTACCGGGGCAAACGGCATTGACGCGCACGCCGTACTCCGCCAGGTCCAGCGCGATGCTCTGCGTCAGCCCGATGCCTCCGAACTTCGACGCGGCGTAGGCCGAGTTCTTGAAACTGCCCTTCTTGCCCGACTTAGAGTTGATCTGGATGATGACGCCGCTGCGCTGGGCCTTCATGACCCGCGCTGCGTGCTTCGCGCAAAGGAAGTAGCCGTACAGGTTGACGTCGAGCACGGCTTTCCACTTAGCCGCTGGGAACTCCGTGATTTCCTCGGCGATGAGGATGCCGGCGTTCGAGACCAGCAGGTCGAGTCGCCCGAACTCCGCGACCGTCCGATCGACAAGCGCCGCGACCTGGCCCTCGTCGGTGACATCCACGGCCATCGACTTGGCGCAGCGGTCGATCCCCTGCTCGCGCAGCATTGCCGTGATAGCGTCCGCCGTCTGCGCGGCCTGGTCGGCGTTGATGTCGGCGACCATGATGCTACACCCCTCACGCGCCAGCCGCTGGCTGATGGCCTCGCCGAGACCCTGCGCGCCGCCCGTGATAATGGCGATCCGGTTTTCGAGTACCATCGCTTAGCCCTCCGTGTCCGGCAGCATGACGCGCAAGAATTCGTCCTCGGCCTCCGGCGTCCACTCCTTGCCGTCCTTGAGCTTGGCGTAGACTGTGGGAAGCACGTCCTTGAGGTCGGGCAGCGGCGTCAGGGGAAGTTCCTTGATGTGCGGGAAGATGACAACCTTGCCGGGGAACACAGCGTCACGCACAGCGATCAGCCCATCGCGGGCCGCGCTCAGCGAGCCGACCGCCGCCACAGACCTATCCGGGGAGAGCTCGCCCCCCTCCACCTTGTCCAGCGTGAGGCGGAGGTCATCGATGCTCGACGCCGAGTGGCCGATGAAGCGTATGTTCTTGAGGTAGGTCTGGCTCAGGTCTAGTTTCGCCATCGTGCCGCGCGCGACACCCGCGAAGATGTTCATCACGCCCTCTGGCGCGAGAGCCTTCGCCGCGTCGCTGATGACGGCGGGAACGGGAGCGAGAACAATGATGTCATCGAAGCCCTGCGCCCTCAAGTCTTCCATCACCGCGGCGTTCCCGTTCGGCTGCGTGGGGTTGATGCAGTAGAACTTGACGCCGCGCGCCTCGGCCTCGGCCTCGAACGTCTCGCGCAAATCACTCAGGCGCAGGTCGCTGACGTCGGTGCAGACAATCACACCGGGCGGCTGGTGGCTCTGGAGCGCCCGTTGGACGTGCATCCGCCCCATCGGACCGCCGGCGCCAACGAACCATGCCCGCCCGCCCGGCCGCAGCGATGAGCGCACCGGCACATCGCTATAGGCACGGGCAACGTCCGGCCCGCAGCCGCCGACGTACAGCCAACGGTTGTAGTGCACGCGCCCGATGTCTACCTGCACCGACCGCGACAGCGGCTGGTCAGTGACGAGGGCCACGACGCCGAAGTCGGCGAGATGCGGGCTGACGGCTTCGACAACGTCGGCGTCGGCGCCGAGAACAACAATGTCGTCCACTGGAGTCACCGGCGGGTTGGCGGGATCGGGCGCGTCAAGGACTTCGATGCCCAGCTCGGCCGCTTGCTTGCGCAGCCAGCTATCAAACGCACTGGGAACGTTCGTGAGCATCAGGCGCGCGGGGTGCGCCGCCGCGTCAAAGCCGGCGCCGATGGTGTAGTCGCGCTCGTCGCCCGCGCCGACAATCCAGGCTGTGCCGCCGGGCTTCAAGCCCGTCCGATACTGCAGAGCGTAGGCGGCGATGACGCACGCCCACGGCTCGGTCAACGCCGTTTCGGCGTAGCCGGCATCGGGCCGAATAGGGATCAGGTAGTTGCCGTCGTCACCGTTGAGGATGCGCTGATCGATCTTGCCATAGAGCGACAGCCCGCCCTGGATCATGTAGCCGTAGGCGTAGCCAACGCCGTCGACAAAGATGTCGGCCTGGATGATGAAGCGGTCACCGACCTTGTACTGGTCGCGCAGGTTCTCGCCGACTTGCACCACGGTCATTGAGACTTCGTGGCCCTGGACGGCAGGCTCCTTGCGAATGTCACGGAAGATACGCGGGTGCTTCTCACCCAGGGAGATAATCTTGATGTCGGAGAAGCAGAGGCCACAGGCATCGTGACGCACGAGCAGCTCATCGGGACCGATGTCAGGCATCGACGTCTCGATCGGCTGCCCCTCTTTTCCGAAATTCTCGAAGCCGGCCCCGTACGTCGGCCAGACCACGTTGTGCTCTGGCAGCCGCTCCTTGACCTGGTGATACGCTACGACCTTATCATCCATGACATACTCCTGTGGCTGTCTCAAGCCATCAACTTTGCCAATATCTCCGAAGGCGACAAATCTCGCTCCATCGCTCGCAACTGCGTCAACCCGGCGCGGCCGGGGCGAACCAGCTTCCCGACGCTCGTGTAGAAAGCATTGCGCTCGCGCCTGGCGGTCAGATAGCTCTGCGCCCATTCACTCCCGTACCCCTGGCACACCGCGCGTCCCATCACCGTATGCCCGTAAACAAAGTATGCGCCGTCGACAAACGCCGCGCGGCAGGGCGCAAGCTCCGGCGCAGCGAAGTCGTCGACCAGGCGATTACCCGGGCTATTCATCTCGGTGCCGACGTTCAGCGGCAGGTCCATCTCACGTGCCAAGTCGACCAGGGCATACAGGTTCTGGACCTTCACGCGCTTGATTTCCGGGTCCGCGATGTTCCAGTTGCGGTCGGGAATGATATTGACAGCGACCGTACCCTTCCCAACCAGGAGATCCAGCAACTCGCCCATCGCCTGCTCGCCCGCCGACGTGCCGTCGAGGAAAGCGTAGCACGGCAGAGCGCCGGCCTCCAGAATCAGCTTCTGCACCGTGTCCAGCATCGGGAAGGTGGACGGCCCTGGCTGGACATAGCCGACACCGCCGCGCTTCATGAGTCGGCTGCGAATCAGGTTCTGAAATGCTGGCCCATCGCACATGAGCTCGGCGAGCCTGTCAACGGGCATGTCCAGGCGCGATGCCCAGAACGCGGCCGGATTGTCTGTAACGCGCTCGGCTGCCTGAACGTACGCCTGGATAATGTGGCGCTCGGTCGCGTTACCCGACGGGGTCAGCGGGATCACGTCGCGGTCGTAGTCGAGCACCACCGGGTCGAGATAAGCGTTCACGCGCGCCACAAGCTCGCGGTTGCGCTGCGCGGCGCGCGTGCGAAGGTCGGTTAAGGCCAGCGCCGCGCCGATAGGCACCGCTCCCGAGGTGAAGCCGATGCCCATGTGGTACAGGACCCCTGGCTCGCCGGGTGAATTGATGTCGCGGGTCGCGAACTCTGCGACATACGCCCGCGTTTCGAGGGCGGCCGTGCCGCGGACCCCCAACATGTCACACGCGGCGAACAACTCATCGACACCGTCCAGCACGTCGAAGTCTACCATGCCGATGGCGCGGAAGCCGTCGCGCTTCGCCAGCCATGCCAGGTATGAGGGCGAATAGCCGTAGGCATTGAAAGAGAAGAAGCTGTGGCAGTGCATATTCACGACGTCGGTTTCCGGTGCAACGGGTAGGTCGCCCTCCCGCTTCAGCTCTGCCAACGCACACACCGCAGCCAGACGCTCCTCCAAGCTCGCGCTATTCAGCTCGCCGTCAAGATCAACCATCTCGCGCACCATGCGCCCTCCTCGGTTCTTCAGGACCGACGCCAGGGCCTGTCATTCGAAACATTTTCGAACGCAATCGGTTACGTTACAGGCCCATTATAGCGCCATTTTCGCCAGATGTCAATAGAACAATCGCGGTTGGTTACGAAACTTGTTCGAATTCACCGAGATCGGTCACGGTTCGGGCAAGAAAGTGGACCACGAGCCGCGCGAAGTGATCCGAAAGACGCAAGAGTCTTGCCCACTCTTTGCTTCTTCGCGGACCTTCGTGACCGTCGTGGTCCAGTATTCCCGCTCGTGTTGTCTCAGGCCGTCAACCGGTATGCGCCTCCTCCAGCGCCGTCACCAGCCGCCCGTAGCGTTGATAGGCTGCTTCCCACTGCTCCACATCCGCCGGAGCAAAGGTCGACGTCTCGGCGAAGCGGCGGAGAAGAGCGCGGCCCTCAGCGATCGAAGCAACGTGACCGGTGGCGACCGCCTGAACCAGGATATTGCCCGTCGCGGTCGCTTCAACCGGCCCGGCCACGACCGGCCGCGCCGTCGCGTTCGCCGTGAACTGATTGAGCAGCGCGTTGCGCGACCCACCGCCGACCACGTGCACCACGGACACGCTCCGCCCCTGCACGCTCTCGATGAGCTCGAGGACGCGGCGGTACTCCAGCGCGAGGCTCTCCAGCACGCAGCGCACCAGCTCGCCCGGACCGGCTGGGGCCGTTCCGCCACTCTCGACACACGCGGCTGCAATACGCGCCGGCATGTCGCCCGGCGCGAGGAAGCGGGGGTCCCCCGGCCAGATGAGCGCGGAGAATGGCCGCGCGTTCTCCGCCAACGCCGTGAGCTCACCGTAAGAGTACGAGTGCCCGGCCTGCGCCCACGTCCGGCGGCACTCCTCGATGAGCCACATGCCCATGATGTTCTTGAGCAGACGGATCGTGCCGTTGACACCGCCCTCGTTGGTCAGGTTGGCCGCGAGGCTGGCCGCGCTGATGACCGGGGCCGACACTTCGACGCCCATCAGCGACCACGTTCCGGAGCTGATGTACGCGTAGTCGGCGACCTCGGCGGGAACGGCGGCGACAGCCGCAGCGGTATCGTGGCTCGCCGTCGCGATGACCTTGACGGAGGGAGCGCCCGTATCGCGCATAACCGACGGACGGAGGGCGCCGACCGTTGTCCCCGGCGGGACGATCTCGCCGAAGGGCGCGGTTGGGATACCCAGGCGTTCGAGAAGAGGCCATGCCCAGTTCTCGGTCACCGGGTTGTAGCACTGGGTCGTGCTGACAATAGTGAACTCGCTCGCCTTGACGCCGGAGAGCCAGAAATTGAGCAAATCAGGAACGTTCAGGAAGCGGCGAGCGATACGCAGGTCGGCCGCGTTCGCGCGCGCCAGGGCCAGCAGCTGGTACAGACTGTTGAGCTGCATGAACTGGATACCGGTCTGGGCGTAAATCTCGTCCCGCGGCACGGCCTCGAACGCCGCCTCCAGCATGCCATCGGTGCGCGCATCGCGGTAGCAGTAGGGGTTCCCGAGCAACGTGTCATCTTCGGCTAGAAGGCCGAAATCCACGCCCCACGTGTCCACCCCGATACTCACCAGGCTATCACCCGCGCGCGCCGCGGCGAGCGCCAGCCCTCGCTGCATCTCGTCCCACAGGCGCAGGATATCCCAGAACAGGCTGTCGCCGACGCACACCGGTCCGTTCGGAAAGCGGTGAACTTCCTCAAGGCTCAGACGGTCGTCGTCGAAGCGACCGAGAACGGCGCGGCCGCTCGTCGCTCCCAGGTCAAAAGCCAGAAACGCCGGCGCGGATGCTGTGGTCATAGGCATCACCTCTTGTCGTTGCGAGCGAAGCGAAGTAATCTTCCGCTGGGGCTTGTGTCACCTACCACGAGATTGCTTCGTCCGTGGGGAGCTTCGCCCCCCACACCCCCGGAAGTCGCCCTCCTCGCAATGACGGCTAATACCGCTTGTACAGCGGCCCGAACGTCGCGCAGGCGCGGTAGTCGGCGCCGACAGGCTCCAGCGCGCCAAAGTGATTCCACGCGCTCGGACGGAAGATGTCCTCCTCGCCCAGGTTGTGCATCGTCACCGGAATACGCAGCATCGAAGCCAGGGTCACGAGATCGGCGCCGATGTGGCCGTAGCTGATCGCGCCGTGGTTCGCGCCCCAGTGCGCCATGACAGAGTAGACGTCGCGGAACGGGCCGCTGCCCGCGACGCGCGGGACGAACCAGTGTGTCGGCCAGGTGCGGTTGGTCCGCGCGTTGATAATGTCGTGCACCTCTGGCGGCAGGTCCACCGTCCAGCCCTCGGCAAGCTGAAGCACCGGGCCAAGTCCCTTGATGATGTTGACGCGCGCCATCGTCACCGGCATCTGGCCTTCTGTCAGGAAGCCCGACGAATAGCCGCCGCCGCGGAAATACTCGGTCATCGCGGGGTACCAGGACGTCGCGTCGAGGCAAGCTGCCACCTCATCCTCGGTAACTTCCCAGAACGGCTTCATGACCGGCTGACCGTCGCGCTTCATGCGGCCGGTCGCGTCGAGCGTCGCCGCGCCGGAGTTGATAAGGTGAATGATGCCGTCCTTGGCCAGGCCCTCCAGCGTATAGCCCGTGACGCGCTTGACGGCGTCGGGGCTCCAGTAGGTGCGGACGTCGGCGAAGATCTGCGCCGTGTTGGTGAGCAGATAGCCAAACAGCATCGTTGCGCCGTTGAGGCTGTCGTTCTCCGTCGCGAAGACGTACGGTGCGCGAATGCCGTTCCAGTCGAAGGACGAGTTGAGGATGGCCTCCATGAAGTCGCCGTTCGGGAAGTGGTCCGTCCACTGGCGCTGACCCTGGAACCCGCCGACGATCGCATTGTGGCCCAGCGCTTCCTCGCCGTACCCCAGGTCGGTCAGGCGCGGGTTGCCGACCATCAGGTCGCGGGCGGCCAGCGTCATCTTGACCGAAAGCTCCCAGTCTTTGTCCTTCTGCTCGCGGGTCCGCTCGTAGCCTGCGGCGTTGTAATCGACGCCTTCCTTGCAGTTCGCGTCCGTCCACGCCTTCGCCTTCGCGTACTCGTCGGGGTCGTAGATACGCTCGTCGATGCGGCGGGTCAGCTCAGTCATGTCGATGGCCTCGACGCGCATCCCCAGGTAGCTCTCGAAGAACGGCTGGTCCACGATCGAGCCGGCGATGCCCATCGACGTGCCGCCAATGGACAGGTACGACTTGCCGCGCATCATCGACACCGCCAAGCCGGCGCGGGCGAAGCGCAGCAGCTTCTCCTGGACATCCGCCGGGATGTTCGGGTCGCCCAGGTCCTGCACGTCGTGGCCGTAGATGCTGAAGGCCGGCAGGCCCTTCTGATTGTGTCCGGCGAGCACAGCGGCCAGGTAAACGGCGCCGGGCCGCTCCGTGCCGTTGAACCCCCAGACCGCTTTCGGCGTCAGAGGATCCATGTCCATCGTCTCCGAGCCATAGCACCAGCACGGGGTCACAGTGATGGTGCAGCCCACGCCGGCGCGGGCGAACTTCTCAGCCGCCATGGCGGCCTCGGCCACGCCGCCGATGCACGAGTCGGCAATGACACACTCTACCGGCCGCCCGTCGGGGTAGCGTAGATTGGCGCTCAGGAATGCCGCCGTCGCGCGCGCCATGCCCATGGTCGGCTCTTCCAGCGACTCGCGGACGCCCCGGCGTCGCCCATCGATGGCCGGGCGAATGCCGATCTTGGGAAACTCCCCGATCCAGCGCGTCGCGCCCGGAGCCACGTTCTGCTGATCTGTAGTCATACTTTGCACCCTCGCATTTCAGAGATTTGAGTGGAAACCTGGAAGATATAGAGCATCTGCACCAGCGCTAGGCCGATGTCAGGATCATGTTCGCGTATTGAGTCGTATCGCCAGTCCGAATCAGGCCGATGGCCTGCGGGACGCGCTTCTTGAATTCCACGTGCGGCTCGTAAACAACGGGCACGCCGGCCATAGCGTCGGCGAAACGCTGACGCACCTCCGGCGTGTTGTTGTCGACGAACTCGGCAGCCATAGTGATGCTGCCGATGACGTAGTTCGCGCGGATGGCGGCGAGCACTTGCAGCACTGTTGGGACGTCATCCACCAGGGAGATGTCGACCGTTTCGATAGTCGGCCAGAAGGGGAAGCCGCGGTCCGCGATAACGAGCGTGTTGGTGTGCCGCACGCGAGCCAGCAGGCTATTGATGTGCGGGTTTAGGATGCCGCTGATGAGCATGAGGCCCTCGTTGGAAGGCAGAGTGATGGAAAGAGGGGCTGCCCTGGTCAGCCGGACAGCCCCTCTTCGCGCCTCGAGGCTGCGTACCCGATGTTACTGGTACAGAACAGCCTTGACCTTGGGATCGTCGATGTTGGTCTTGTCGTACCACATGAAGCCGGTGTCGATGTTCTTTTCGACAGGCTGGCCCTTGATGGCCTTAACCGCGGCCTCGACGCACTTGTAGCCAATGCCGATCGGGTCCTGGGTGATGGCGCCGGCCTCAGTGCCCGCCTTGATGGCGTCGATCTGCTGCTTGCCGGAGTCGTAGCCGATGACCGCGATCTTGCCTTCCTTGTTGAGCTCCTTCACCGCGTTCAGCACGCCGATGATCGAGCCCTCGTTCGCGCCGAAGAAGCCCTTGAGGTTGGGGTGCGCCTGGATGATGGCCTTAGCCAGGTCGGTGGACTTGAGCTGGTCGCCGCCGCCATACTGGGTGTCCACAATCTTGATGTTGGGGTACTTGCTCTGGATCTCCTTGGTGAAACCATCGCGGCGGTCGATGCCCGTTCGGCTGGTCTGGTCGTGAACGATCAGGGCGATCTCGCCCTCATTGCCGATAAGAGCCGCCATCTTGTCGGCGGCAGCGGCGGCGGCCTTGAGGTTGTCCGTCGCGGCGGTCGCCACCGGGATGTCGCTGTCCACGCCCGAGTCGAAGCCGATGATCGGGATATTGGCGGCCTTGGCCTTCTGGAGCAAGGGGATAGCAGCCTTGGAGTCGAGAGCGGCGAAGCAGATGGCGGCCGGCTTCTTGTCGATGGCCGTCTGGAGCATCTCGATCTGCTTGTCGACCTGGGACTCGTTCTCAGGGCCTTCGAACGTGATCTTGACGTTGAGGTCCTTGGCCGCGTTCTCCGAGCCGAGCTTCACCGCCTGCCAGAACTGGTGCTGGAAGCCCTTGGAGATGACAGGGATATACGGTTGTGCGCCTGACGCCGCCGCCTGGCCGCCGGCGGCAGGAGCCGCGGTCGCGGCGGCCTGCGGTGCGGCCGGCTGCGAGGCCGCGGGGGCCGGGGCGCCAGCGCATGCGGCGAGGGCCATGCCCAGCACGAGCAGGCCGGCAATGCTGACGAGTAACCACCGAGATTTCATGTTGGTTCTCCTTTTCTCACGAGAAACGGGTGGGTATGTCGAAGCTCCACTGTGGAGCGCTCAACCAAACAAGAGGCGCAGGGGTTACCTGCGCTGGCGGCGAACAATGTCCAGGTAGACGGCGAGAATGACGATGATGCCCGTAATGACGATCTGCCACTCCTGCGGCACCGACATGATGCGCAGACCGTTGGTAAGCGTGCTAATGAGGAGCGCGCCGATGACCGTGCCGAGGATGGTACCCTCGCCGCCGCTCAGAGACGTGCCGCCGATGACCGCCGCCGCAATCGCGCCCAGCTCGTAGCCCGCACCCAGGGAAGGCTGCGCCGAGTTGAGGCGGGCGGCGATCAGGACACCGGCGAGACCCGCGAACGTGCTACACAGAGTGAACACCGCCGTCTTCCACATCGCCGCGTTAACGCCGGAGAGGCGCGTCGCCTCCTCGTTGCTGCCCAGCGCGAACGTGTATCGGCCAAGGATCGTGCGGTTCAAGATGAAGCCGGCGAGCAGCGCGGCCACCAGCATGATGAGGACGGCGTTGGGAACATCGAGGCCCGGAATAACGGCGCCGATAACCGAACCCATCGCCAGCTCACGGAAGATTGGCGTGTCGTTGAAGTAGATGGGATGCAGGTTGGACAGAATGAGTGCCAGGCCACTCGCGATATAGAACATGCCCAGGGTGGCGATGAAGGGCGGTACCTTCATCCGCGACACCACGGTTCCGTTGACCAGGCCGCAGAGGGCGCCGGTGCCGATGCCCGCCAGGATGCCCAGCCACACCGGCATGCCCATGTTGGTAATGACCACACCGGTCATGACCGCCGACAGCGTCATCACCGTTCCGACCGAGAGGTCGATGCCACCGGCGATGATGACGAACGTCACGCCAATCGCCAGCACGCCGTTGACGCAGGTGGCGAGCAAGATGCCGATGATGTTGTCGAACTGGAGGAAGTTCGGCGACGCGATGGAGAAGAAGATGAACAGCACGATAAGCGCGGCAAAAGCCAAGATCCGCTGGATCGCATCCGAGCGAAAGATGGAGGACCGTCTCTGGGCCACAGAAGCTTGCATAGCTCAGCATCCTTTCTATAGTAAGACTCGGCTCAGGCGTTCGTGACCACGGCAGAGGTACGCTGCGTCGCCAGGCGCATAATGCTCTCCTGCGTCGCCTCGCTGCTACTCAACTCGCCGGTGATGCGGCCCTCGCACATGACGACGATGCGGTGACTCATGCGCAGGATCTCAGGCAACTCCGATGAAATCATGATGATGGACTTGCCCTGCTGCGCGAGGCTGTTCAGGAGCTTGTAAATCTCGCTCTTGGCGCCGACGTCAATACCGCGCGTCGGCTCGTCGAAGATAAGGACGTCGGTGTTGGCGTCGAGCCACTTCCCGATGATGACCTTCTGCTGGTTGCCACCCGACAGGTTGCGCACCTTCTGCTGTAGACTTGGCGTCTTGATCGCCAGGGCGTCGACAGCCCGTTTGCCCGCGGCCCGTGTTTGCGTCGTATTGACAACCATCCCGCCTAGAATGTACCGGCTCAAGGTCGCCATCACCACGTTATCGGCGACGTCCATACCCAGGACTGCACCATACCGCTTGCGGTCCTCCGACAGGTAGCTGATGCCATGCCTGACCGCGTCGCCGGGGCTACGAATCTCCACCCGTTGGCCCTTGACGTAGATCTCGCCTGAGTCGAGGCGGTCCGCCCCAAAGATGGCCCGCCCCACTTCCGTCCGTCCCGCGCCCACCAGCCCGGCGAAGCCGAGAATCTCGCCCTTCTTGAGCTGGAAGCTTACGTCCTTGATGGCGCGTCCCCGGTTCAAGTGCTTGACCTCAAGCACGACTTCCTGGCTCGGATTCTCGGGGATTTCCGGTGTGGCCTCGAAAATGGTGCGCCCCACCATCATGCTAATGATGGCGTCAATGCTCGTGCTCGCCGTCGGAACCGTATTGACGTACTGGCCGTCGCGCATCACGGTCACCCGGTCGGAGATCTGCTTCAACTCCTCCAGACGGTGGGAGATATGAACGATGCCGACGCCCTTGGCGCGCAGGTCGCGGATGAGCCGAAAGAGGTCCTCGATCTCAACATCAGTGAGCGGCGCTGTCGGCTCGTCCATGATGAGCACGTCGGAGTTGAACGACAGCGCTTTCGCTATCTCGACCATCTGCTGCTTGGCAACCGTCAGGTCCGCCACCTTGACGCGTGGGTCGAGATCAAGATTCATCATCTTGATCAGGTCTTGCGCCTTGGCGTTCATCGCGCGCTCGTCGAGCATGAACCTGGCCGTGCGCGGCTCGCGGCCGATGTAGATGTTTTGCGCGACGGTCAGGTGCTGCATCAGGTTCAGCTCCTGGTGAATCATGCTGATGCCCAGGTCCTGCGCCTCGCGCGGCCGCGTAATGTTGACTTCCTGACCCTTGTAGATAATTCGCCCAGCATCCTTGCTGTAGATGCCGGAGAGAATCTTCATCAGGGTAGACTTTCCCGCTCCGTTCTCCCCCACCAGGGCATGAATCTCACCCGGCATCAGCTCGAACTTGGCATTGTTCAGCGCGTGAACGCCGGGAAACGACTTGTCGATGCCTTCCATCAGCACCAGCGCATCGGCCATACGTCACCTCTCAATTGTTCTCTGCCTTGCCACTCGGCCACGTACAGTTCTGGATTGGCGCCAGAATCTTCTGCACCTCAGCCAGCAGCGCCCTATCCATCGGCTCCTCGACCCACCGCACGTTCTTCTCTATGTTCGCAGGGTTCGCCGTCCCGACGAGTGTCGTCGGGATATCAGGGTTGGCAACACTGAACTGGACGGCCAGCTTCGCGATATCAACACCCTGCTCGCGGCAAAACTCGGCCGCACGCGCACACGTCGCCTTTATTTCCTCCGACGCCGGATGCCAGTCCGGTGTTCCCCGTTGCGTCAGCAATCCCATGCCCAGCGGCGAGGCATTGATGACGCCGACACGCTTCTCCTTGAGATAGGGAATCATGTCGGCCAGCGAGGTATCGTTCAACTCATAGTGGCAGTAGGAGAGGATGGTGTCCAGGTCAGTGCGATCCAGCACATAGCTGAAGATCTTCAGCGGCAGGCCGGTGACGCCGACAAAACGCACCTTGCCCTGCGCCTGCAGGTCTCGCAGCGCCGGCAGAGTCTCCTCGACAACCTGGTCCAGCGAGCCGAACTCGATGTCGTGGCACTCGATGATGTCGATGTGCTCGACGCCAATGCGCTGGAGGCTCTCGTCCACGCTGGCCGTGACGCGCTCGGCCGAGAAGTCGAACTCGTCGGCGCCGTAGCGGCCCACTTTTGTCGCCAGAATATAACGGTCGCGCGCGATGCCCTTGAGGGCCCGGCCCAGGACCGTTTCTGCTTTTGTCAGACCATAATAGGGAGAAACATCAATGAGATTGATGCCGAGGTCGAGAGCCACGGGCACCGTACGCATCGCCTCGGTTTCATCGATGGCGTGGAAGACGCCCCCGAGAGACGACGCGCCAAAGCTCAGCGCAGAGACTCTTAACCCCGTTGTTCCGAGTTCCCGGTATTCCATCGGTTACCTACCGTCGGGCGAGCGTGGCCCGGTTCTCTATGGCTCTACAGCCAGTGATGCTTTAGCGTTGTTGGTCGGTAGCGGGTCGCCGCTGGAGCGGCGAACCACAATCTCGGTCGGGAGCACAACTTCCTGGGGCTGGTGCGGCCCTTCCTTCGCCAGGCGCGCCAGGAGCAGCTCCGTCGCCTTCTTCCCCATCTCATATGCCGGCTGTGCCGCCATGGTGAAGAAAGGCACGGTGAGGAAGTCCAGCGGAAGGTCGTCAAAGCAGACGACGGCGACATCCTCAGGAACGCGTAGCTTCATCTCGTGCAGCGCCTGCGCCGCCCCAATCCCCATGAAGTTGTGCCCGGCGAATATCGCCGTCGGCCGGGGGAGAACGGCCATCGCGCGCTGCGTCATCTCGTACCCGGCGATCCGGGAGAACGGGCCGTGAGAGATGCGCTTCGCCTCGACCCGGATTCCCGCCTCGTTCAGGGCGCGGCGGTAGCCCGTCACGCGGTCTTCGGCCGTCGATACGCCCCGCGGGCCGCTGAGCATGGCGATGCGCCGATGCCCTAGCTCGATCAGAAGCTTGGTAAGGTGGTACGCCCCCAGCTCAGAGTCGCACCGAACAATATCAGCCTTCGCGCCCGCAATCCGACGGTCCAGAATCACCAGGGGCGTGCTGTACTTTTCTATGAATCGCACCGCATCTGGGGCGCTCGTCGCCGGCACCAGCAGAATCCCATCCACCTGCTTCTGGATGAGCACGTCCAGGTACTTCTGCTGCTCCACCTCGGACTCGTCCGTATTGCACAGGATGACCGTGTAGCCAGCCTTGCTGGCCGTGTCCTCCACGCCCCGCGCGACCGTGGTGAAGAAGGGGTTGGCGACGTCGGTCAGCACAAGGGCGAGCGTATTCGTGCGCTTCGAGCGCAGGCTGCGGGCGACGGTATTGGGGACATAGCCCAGCTCCGCGATGGCTTCGTGGACGCGGCGTCGATTCTCCTCACTCACGTAGTCGAAGTTGTTGACCACCCTCGATACCGTGATAGGAGAGACACCGGCCCGCTTTGCTACGTCGCGAATTGTCGCCATGATTCACCGGCTGGTGGGAAGCGTCAGACATGCTGGTAACGGTATCATGATACCGTTACCATGATAACGGTATCATATCACCATTCGTAAGGCGTGTCAAGGGGTTTTGCCGACATTTTCATCGGCATGGTGAAAGTTCGTGCAACGTTGCGCGAGGTGGGTGATAGAATCAAGAGCGGGTGGCAATGCCACCCGCTCCCCGCATAGTTGACGTTTGTGAAGCCTCAGGACATTCGCTGGCTCTGCTGCCCGGCGCCGGCTGTTCGCATTGTCGTGTCGATATTGCGGACCGCCTGATCTGGCGAGATCTTCGCCGCCTTCGCCGCTTTCTGGATGTCTTCCATCGTAATGTTGTCAGGGTTGCCGTGCCGCTCGTTCGGCTTGTTGCATCCACAGGTCATGCACATCTTTGGACACCTCCAGTCGTGTCATTGAAATGGCGCGAATTCACCACTCTTTAGGCGCCTGCAAATTGTGTGCCGCACGGACACGCGACGCGGGGAGCCACCTTGCTCCGTGGAAATGGGATGCACGTGGGATGACTATACTTTTCTGCGCGACGCCATCTTCGCCCACCCGACACTGGCTGAGTCCCTGAACAACCTGTTCAATAGCTTCGACCAATGAAAATGGGCCTGAGGCTGTGCTCGACCGCGTCGAGCTATGCCTCGGCCCTGTATCTCTTTGCGAGAGTTTGTTTCGGTCTTGTCCTGATCGCGATCTCAGTTGCCCGGCGCGGGCCGCTACGACGGGAGCAGCGGGCGTCTTTGGCATCGGCTACTGCAACGGGAGTGGCCGACTGGCGCGGGAGATATGCAGGACACTCAGGACGCTACGAGCGATGGTCGTCAGACTCATGATCTTGCTAGTTTCCGAGCGGGCCTTCTTCAACTCGCGCTCCACCTCTCGTACCAGCCGATCGTGAGCCTGAGCGCGCATTTGGTCCGCTAGCTGCTCCTTGCGCACCATGACATCGTACTCGCTGCTGAACATGGCTCTTGTCCTTTCTCCCGTTCTGGGTCTCGGTCACTCACTCTATCTCTGCCCCTATTAACTCATACTCCGTCCAGAAAAGCCTGGCGGAATGTGATAAAATTGGTAATGGAAAAAGTGACATGTCACTCAGTGGCCAGGAAATTGGTGGGCTGGCCTTCCAACGTGTGACTTAGGACAGAGGCGCGATGGAAGACACGGGAACCTTCGGGCAATGGCTCAAGCGCCGCCGCAAGGCGCTCGACCTGACGCAGGCCGACCTGGCTGAAGCCGTCGGCTACTCGATTTCCACGATCCGCAAAGTCGAAGCCGACGAGGAACGGCCGTCGAAGGCGCTCGTCGACCGGTTCGCCGACGTCTTGCGCATCCCAGAGACCGAGCGCCTCGCCTTCACGCGCTTTGCCCGCGACCTCGGCGCGGAGACGGGCACGGTCGCGGCGCTCCCGCTGCCGCCCGTACCGGCCATTGCGCCCGCGACCCTCGCCCTTGTTACGCCGCACTCGAACCTGCCCACGCCCCCGACGCCCCTCATCGGCCGCGAAACGGAGCTGGCGACTCTGCTACGACTCCTTCGTGACCCCCACATCCGGCTGCTGACGTTGACGGGGCCGGGTGGCACCGGCAAGACCCGTCTGGCGCTACAAGTGAGCGCCGACAGCGCGGCTGACTTCGCCGACGGCGTCTTTTTCGTCAACCTCGCGCCCCTTGCCGATTCCGCCCGCGTCATACACGCCATCGCCCAGGCCCTCGACGTCCATGAGGACGAGGAACACCCGCTGGTCGACCTCCTGCACGACTATCTGCGCGAGAAGCGCCTGCTGCTCGTGCTCGACAACTTCGAGCACCTCGTCTCCGCCGCGCCTGAGGTTGCCTCGCTTCTGTCCGCCGCACCCGCTCTCAAGATACTTGTGACGAGCCGCGAGGTTCTGCGCCTGCGCGGGGAACACGACTTTGCTGTTCCACCACTGGCCGTGCCGCCTACGACCGACCGCGGCGCGGTTGAAGACGTCCGGCGACCGGTGAGCAATGGCGCCTCGCCCATCACGCAGTACGAGGCTGTGCAACTCTTCATCCAACGCGCGCGGGAGGCGAAGGCCGATTTTGCCGTGACCGACGCCAATGCCCCGGCCGTCGCCGAGATATGCTACCGACTGGACGGGCTGCCCCTCGCCATCGAGCTGGCCGCGGCGCGGGTACGTCTCCTGCCGCCCGAAGCCATCCTGCCCCGTCTCGGCAGCCGCCTCAAGATGCTCACCGGCGGCGCCCGCGACCTTCCGCCGCGCCAGCAAACCCTCCGTAACGCCATCGCCTGGAGCTACGATCTGCTCGACAGCGACGAGAAGGCGCTCTTCCGCCGCCTGGCCGTCCTGGCCGGACCATTCGCCCTGGAAGCGGCCGAGGCGCTCTGCCCCGAGAACGCGAGCAGCTTCGACGTCCTCGACGGCATGGGGCTTCTCGTTCAAAAGAGCCTCTTGCGGCAAGACGTCGCGGTCGACGGCGAGCCGCGTTATGCGATGCTGGACACCATTCGGGAATATGCACTGGAGCAGTTGGCGGAAAGCGGCGAGGAAACCGACGTGCGCCGCGCCCACGCCCGCTACTTCCTGGCGCTGGCAGAGAGAGCGAGGACAGAGATTCGCGGCCCTCTGCAGGTGGGATGGTACAGGCGCCTGGAGGGGGAGAGCATCAACCTCCTGGCTGCGCTGGCGTGGGCAAGGGACACCGGCGACGCCGAAATCCTGGGGCGGCTGGCGGCGGCGCTGTTCCCCTTCTGGTTCCGGCGCGGCTCACGCGGTGAGGGGGTGGAGTGGCTGGAAGCGGCGGCAGCGCGTTCCGATGGGCTGCCGTCTCCCCTTCGCGCCGCTCTGTTCCATGGGCTTGGCGTCCTGCGTGACGCGCGCGGCGACGGCAGCGGCGCTCAGGAGGCGCTCGAACAGAGCCTTGCCCTCTGGCCCGAGGACGACCCGGGCGGCCGGGCGCGCGTCGTCAACGGCCTGGCCTCGCTTCGCTACTCGGCAGGCGAGCGCGACGACGCCGTTGCCATGTGCCAGCAGAGTCTCGCGATTGCGGAGGCGTGCGTCGACCTGGCCGTCGCCGCCGACTGCCACCATATGCTCGGCCGGGATGCCGTTTTCAGGGGAGACTACGCGGCCGCGCGGGCAGAATTCATGGCGAGTGTCGCCGGCCGCCGCGCCGTCGGCGATGTGTGGGCGCTGACGTGGTCACTGGATCAGCTGGGGGAGTTGGCCGAGCGCGAAGGCGACTACGAGAGCTCGGCGGCCTTCTTCCGGGAGACGCTGGCAATGCGACGCGAGCTGGGTTTGACCCAGGCCATCGCCGCCTCCCTCAACGAGCTGGGCGAGGTCGCCCGCTGCCGCGGGGACTTTGCAGAAGCGGAAGCGCTGTACGAGGAGGCGCTGGCCCGTTACCGCCACATCGGCGCCAAGACCAGCGCGGCCGTCGCCCTCCTCAACCTGGGCTATGTCGCGCTCCACCACGGCGACGTCGACCGCGCCGCGGTTCTCTACCGCGAGAGCCTCACCATCTGCCGGACTGACGACTTCAAGTTCGGCTGCGGCGCTGCTTTGCCCGGCGTGGCCCGTGTCTGGTTGGCGCGGGGTGAGGCGGCGCGCGCGGCACGGGTGCTTGGCGCAACCGAAGCCTGCCTGAAAGGAAGCCCGCGCACGCTCGATCCCGCCGACCGCATGGAATACGACCGCGCCATGGCCGACGCGCGCGCCGCCTTGGGCGACGCCGCGTTCACCGCCGCCTACACCGAAGGACAGACGGCCCCCCTGGACGAAACCCTCGCCGATGCCCTCGCCGGCCCCGTCGCGTCGCCCTGAACGCCGTGCGGTGTTCGAGCGAGCTGAAAGGGTGGAATGCCCTGCATATACAGATGAATCTGTAGGGGCGAGCCCTCGTGGTCGCCCAGGGTAGCCACGAGGGCTACCCCTACCCCCTATCCGAACACGTCCACTGTACCGACACTAGAGCAAGGACAAGGGCGGCTCGTTGGATATCCAGGTCCGCCTGCCCGTAGAACGGGCAGGCTACGACGCGCAAGCCCGGCAGCTGGCTCTTACACAGAACGTTTGAGCGAGGCTGGCTATTCGGAAGACAGCCCACGGTGTCGCTGCGAGGAGGACGATAGGACGACGAAGCAGCCTCCCGATAGGTGAAGCGCAGCTAATAGCAGCTCAGAGTGCCTCTCGTGGCGGCGGGAGAGTGCTTCGCTTCGCTCGCACTGACGGGTTGGTGCTGTGGCCGCGGTGGCCACGCCGTCTTCCAGCCCCGGTGGCTATCGGGCTGCCGGGATGTGTGTACAAGACAGGCCTGGCAGGCTGGCTCTCAGCCCCTCAGGCTTCCATCTGATAGCGCGACGCTTCGAACGTCGCGCGGACCCACCATTTGCTCAGCGTGACAGGCGCCGCGCTCAGACACTCGCCTCGTCGGCGAGAGGCGTGATGGTCTCGTGCAAGTAAGGGTGCAGCGGGAACGAGGCCAGGACCTCGTCGAGCGCGGCCGGCGATGGAACCGCGAACACCTGCCACGATCGCGATTGGTCCGCCGCGATATACAGCTTCTCCCTCACCCCCTGACTGTCCAGCTCCACGCCGCGCGCCGACTCGGCCGGTATCAGCGCCAGGATCTCCGGCGTCGGGACCTGATTGAGCATACTCTCGACGAGAAAACGCATACGACCTCCTTGCTTATCCTCTGGCCATCACTGATCTGAGAACCTCACACCCATGTTGTCTCGCAAGGCCGCCGATCGTTACATTCTATCGGCGTGCTTTCTGTTACTTCTCCTGCCCGGTTGGACAGTCCGTTCCCTTGTTCGTACACCCAATTACATCCTCCCCATATGTGCCATATTTCCAGCGCTTGCCGCGGCGCATGTCGATTGGTATACTAACTCCGACGGTTGGTCTCGTGGAACATATGGTACATCGCTAACCGTCGATACCATCGGCGAGGGTTTCATGGCGGATCTGACTGGCAAGGTGGCGTTCGTGACGGGGGCGGGGCTGGGGATCGGCTATACGGCCGCGCATGCCCTGGCGCGGGCCGGCGCGGCGGTCGTCGTCAACGACGTGGCGGCGGAGCGGGCGGACGCGGCGGCGGCCAGCATCGCGGCCGAAGGCGGGAAGGCGGCGGCGTTCGCCGGCAACATGTCGTCCGTTGCGACCTGCCGCGCGTTGGTCGCGTTTGCCGTCGAGACCTACGGCCGCCTCGACATCGCCTGCTGTAACGCGGGCATCACGAGTTGGGGCGGCTTCCTCGACTACTCGGAGGCGCATTTCGACCAGGTCGTCGGCGTTAACCTCAAGGGAACCTACTTCAGCGCCCAGGGGGCGGCGCAGCAGATGATCCGCCAGGGTGGCGGCGGACGCATCATCCTGACGTCCTCGGTGACCGGCAACAAGGCCGTCCGCAACCTCTCGGCGTATGCCATGACGAAGGGCGGCATTCAGATGCTGGCGCGCAACCTCGTCCTGGAGCTATCGCCGTACAACATTACCATCAACGCCGTCGCGCCCGGCGCCATCGTCACCGAGCGCAACCTGCACGACGACCCGCAGTACGCTGAGCACTGGGCCGCCGTCGTGCCGCTCGGCCGCGCCGGCCAGCCGACGGACATCGCCGCGGCGATGGTGTTCCTGGCCTCCGACGAGGCGAGCTACATCACCGGCCAGACGATCATCATCGACGGCGGCGTCACCGCGGTCGGCTTGACCCCCGACCAGTACACCAACGCTCAGCAAGGCCGTATCGGGCAATAAGTAATTCTTGCCTTCCCCCCCTCTACCGTACTGGGAGAGGGGGCAAGGGGGTGAGGGAAGGACTCTCCCATGCCTCAGCTCTATGGGCGCACTTACGCGCCTGAAGAATTGCGCCAGCTCACCGGACACCTATCACAAATCGCCGGCATTCGCCTGGTCGAGATGGCCGACGGCAAGCCGCGCGGCATGCGCGTCGCCGAAGTCACGACGGGCAGCGGATGGCAGTTCGATGTCCACCTCGACCGCGCCCTCGACATCGGGGCGGCGTCCTACGCGGGCAAGCCGGTCGCCTGGATACATCCGGCGATGGGCGCCCCGTGGCACTACGATCCCTATGGCTACAACTGGGGGCGGACGTTCGGCGGGGGGCTTGTGACAACCTGCGGACTGACGTTCTTCGGGCAGCCGGAGCAGGACGGCGCCGAGACACTCGGGCTGCACGGTCGGATCAGCCACACGTCGGCGGAGAAAGTGTGCGTGCGCGAGGCATGGGAGGGGGACGACTACGTTCTGACGATCGAGGGACAGGCGCGCCAGTCGGCCCAGTCGGCCGAGAACCTGCTCCTTATACGCCGCATCTCGACGCGGCTTGGCGCCAATCACCTGGTCATCGAGGACACTGTGCGCAACGACGGCTACCGCCCTAGCCCGCACATGATCCTCTACCACTGCAACTTTGGCTTCCCGGTCGTCAGCCCGGACTCGGAGCTACTGATCAACGACGAGACGGTGCTGCCGCGGGATGAGTCGGTCGCCGCCGCGCTGGCGTACCACAAAACGTTCGAGGCGCCGGTGGGTGACTACGCCCAGGGCGTATTCTTCCACAAGCCGCGCGTAGACGCCGACGGCTTCTCCCAGGCGGCCATCGTCAATCGGCCGCTTGGCTTCGGCGCCTACGTCCGGTGGCGCGCCGCCGAGCTCCCGTGCATGGGTCAGTGGAAGCAGCTCAGCGCCAGCGATTACGTGTGCGCGTTGGAGCCGGCGAACTACTGGGAGACGCCGCGGCACAAGCTGCGCGCCGAGGGTCGGCTGCGCTTCCTCCAACCCGGCGAAGAGGTCCGCTACCACGTCGAGCTGGGCGCACTGGCAGACGCCGCGGCGATCCAGGCGTTCGAGAATAGCCTGTAGCGATGGCGCGACGCTGAACCGTCGGGCTACAAAACGAAAGCCCAAGGGGCTCTCTCAAGCCTCTCAGGCTTCCATCTCGTAGCCAGGGGCTTCGAGCCCCTGGCGCCGATGCCCCTGCCACCCCGGCGTTTAGCTACTCCAGGCTGCCGTATTTCGCCTGGGCCTTGATCGCCGGAGCGCCGTCTGTCTTCGCGCGGAAACGCAACGTCACCGTGGCGCCGTCTGAGCCGTTGCCCCACGTCGCGACATAGCGAGCGTCGCCCTGGGCGGGGTTGCCATGCGAGCCGGAGACGAACACACCGGCGCGTGCCGCCTTGCTCGCCAGGCGTCCCTTCTCATTCTCAATCAGGGCAAGCTGCGACGGGTCGAAGCGCACCGCCACCTCGGCCGCGCCCGCCTGGCCGCCACCGGGCACGCGAACGTTGACGCCGAACTCCTGCCCCGCCACGACCTTCGCCGGCGCGTCGACAGCAATCGAGGCGCGCTCGGTCTTGTTCAGCGTTCCGGACTGCGTTCGATAGGGCGGCGGTGTTCCCCAGGCCGTCGGCGCGCGCGTCCCATAGTTGATGGCCACCAGGGTCACATCCAGCAGATCAACCACGCCGTCGCCGTTGATGTCGGCTTCGGGGTTCAGTGGCGGGTTGAGATCATAGTTCGAGTCGACGAGGACAAGGTCATCCAACCCGACAAGCCCGTTGTTGTTGGCGTCGCCTCCCAGGAGAAGCGTCGTCGGCAGCGTGATGGATGTCTCCGCCGTGATCACAGCCTGGCTGGACAGGTAACCCGCGTGCTGGGCGGTGATGGTGCGGATGCCAGGCTCGACCGTCAGCAGGAACGAGCCGTCGGCCTTCGTCGTCGTGGCCGTCGTGCCGTCCCCAACTGTGACGCCGCTGAAGTCGCTCCGCCCCTGCACTTGTACCTTGCCACGAATGAGGGCCAGGGGGAGTCGGGCCGCCGTCACGCAGGTAGAAAAGGCCGAGGTGTTACCTTGAGCGTCGGTCGCCGTCGCGACGATCCCCAGATCGCCTGTGGAGGGGAGCGTCAGGCTGAAGGCGGCATGGCCCTGGGCATCGGTTGTGGTCTCACCCGAGCCGCGGTAGCTCTGCATCGGCAGCGCATCGGTTGTGGAGCAGGATGCCGTGGTGTACACGTCTATGGCAAACGTGGTCGCGGGCGTGGTAAAGAGCGTGCCGTTGACCAGGAGCACCGAGTCGGACAGAGCCGAGGTGATGATCGGCGACGTCTGGCCGCCGTTTGCGCCATTCTTGAGCTCGATCCCTCCGCCTGTGTTGCTATAGATGAAGTTCCCGCGAATGGTATTGCGGATGCCGGCGTCGACCCCCACGCCAATTCCCTGGTTGAACGCGATGACGTTCCCGGCGCCAGCGTCCGTTCCACCGACCTTGTTGCGCGGCGAGCCTTCGATGACGACGCCGGCGCCGTTGGCGAGTGGGCGCACGCCATCCTTCGTCACGCCGATCAGGTTACCGGCCAGGACATTGGCGCTGCCGTCACCGAAGATGTGGACGCCGCTGCCGCTATTGCCGCCGATGACGTTACCGGCGCCCACGCCGCCGATCACCGTCGTCGAGCCATCGTGAACCGAAATTCCCTCGGCGCCATTCGGCAGCGCCGCGAGACCTCGCGGATCCGTGCCAATATAGTTGTTGGCGATAGTGTTCCCCGTAGCGCCAAGCCCGAAGACGAGGACGCCCTGCTGGTGGTTGCCGGAGATGATGTTGCGCGAGGGCTGGTCGCCCCCGACCGTGTTGTTGCGAGCGTTGACGATGGCCACGCCGACGCCCATATTGCCCATGCCGGCGATACCGGCGCCATCTGTCCCGATATCGTTACCCGCGACGACGTTCGCGACGGCTCCGCCGCCGCGAATCTCGACACCGTTCATCGCGTTGCCAAAGATAGCGTTGCGGGCGTCGGACGTGGAGCCGCCGATGGTGTTGCGCGGCGAGTCCAGGATGAGGACGCCATCGCCACCGTTGTTATAGAACGTGTTGCCGCGAATGGTGTTGCCGCCCTGGTCGGAGATCTCGAGGGCAGAGCCGCTGAATGCGTACAACGTCAAGCCACGCACGGTCGTAGAGCCGGCGGCGATCCGCAGACCGGCGGCGTTGTCGCCGGCCGCTGCACCGTTGAGAGCGACCTGCCCACCCGGCTGGCTCGTGCCATCGAGCGTGACGGGCTTCGTGATGACGGGCAGCGGGCCGAGGTTGCCCTTGCCGATCTCGATGACGGGAACGCTATCGGACTGAATGTTGAACGCGATCATCGCCGCCGAGTCGCCGGCGTTGGCCTGGTTGATGGCCTGCCGCAGGCTGCAAATCGCCGGGTTGCAGGCGCTCCCGTCCACGTCATCTGTCGTTGTCACCACAATGAGGGTTGCGGAGGCGGCCGCAGAAGCCGCCGATATAAGGCAAACGGCCAGGAATGTCGTAAGCAGTAGAGTGAGACGGCGAGCAAGCATATTTTTGCCTCCCGGCACCGAGTCGGGGCCAGTTCGGTGAACATCTTTACTATTTATTAACGCCGGGCGTCAAGCTGCGTTATGGCTGCCACTGCGCCGGGTTCACGCGTTCACCAAATATTCGCGTTCCCTTCACAACTCGCGCCAGTCACTTGACCGTCGCCGCTCAATGATCCAGCTTGACCCCGCGCGGAAGCGCGTTTTTCGGCAAGCTGACCGGAATCGAGGACTTGCCCGTGGTCGGCGAAGGCAGGATGCCTTCGTCGACCAGTGCCAGCGGCGCGTTGTCCCAGCCACCCACGGCGTACAGTCTATCGCCGACCGCCGTGCCACCCAGATTCGCGCGAGCCTGCGTCAGCGGTGGCTCATCAACCCACGCTCCCGTTCTGGGATCGAAGGCCTCGACGTGGGCGCTCGGACTGACGCCCCACCCGCCCATGGCAAACAGACGGGATCCATCACTCGCGAGCCCCATGGCAAACCGCGGCTCGAGCAACGACGCGCCGGCCGTCCACGCATCGGTGGACGGGTCGTAGACCTCGACGACGCCTGTTGGCTGCGGTGTCGAGCCACCGACCGCGAAAACCTTATCCTGCAACGTGGCCGCGCCAAGATAGCTGCGCGCCGTGGGCATGTCGGCGCCGCGAGTCCATGTGTCGGTTGCCGGGTCGTACGCTTCGACGGTCTTCAGAAAGCCGGCGTTCGCGCCGCCAATCGCGAAGAGCTTGCCCTGGCTTGCCGCAGCTGCCAGGTCCGAACGAGGGGTGGGCATGTCGGCCCGCCGCGTCCACGTGTCGGTGGCCGGGTCATACGCCTCGACGACGGCCAGGCGCTCGCCGCTGCTCCCCGTGCCGCCGATCGCGTAGACCTTGCCGTCCAGCGCCACGACCGCGAGGCCGGAGCGCGGTGTGGGCATATCGGCCCGCCGCGTCCACGCATTCGCGACCGGGTCGAGCGCTTCGACAGTCGCGACCGGCACACCGCCGGTATCGCTGCCGCCGATGGCGTACACGACTCCATCGACGGCGGCAACGCCCAGGTTGTAACGCGGCGATGGCAGCGGGGCACGAGACCGCCACTCGAGAGTCTGGTTGCTGGGCAGGTGCTCCCGCCATGCCAGCGGGCCGTGGAAACCATAGTTCTGCGCCAGAATGAGCAGATCGGCCAGGTCGACGCTCCCATCCCCGTTCAGGTCCGCTCGTGGATCGGACGGCGGCTGAGTCCCATAGGCTGCGGAGACAATCTGGAGATCGGTGAGGTCGATCAGGTCGTCACCGTTGACGTCACCCGCGAGCAGCGTCGTGACGGGTATACCAACTGGCCGGCTAAACGTCTCAAAGGAAATCTGGCGCGACAGGTAGCCGGGGTGCTTGGCAACGAGGACGTAGGCCCGGCCGCCTTCCGTCGCGAGCGCGAACTCACCGGCGGGGTTGGTGAGCGCGTAGGGCGTGCCATCGAGGAAGATGCTCGTGCCGCCGTAGTCCTTCTGGCCCTGAAGACGCACGACACCGGCCACGAAGACATTCGTGGCGGCGTACGCCTGAGCGGCGGAGACCAGGACGGCGACGATAGCGAGGGACACCAGGACGAGCAATACGCGGAGAGATCGAAGCTGCGTCATAAGGCCCTCAATTCTGTCGAGCGACGCGAGAATGTGTTCACACTAAATAAGACGAGGCAGCCGCTACATTCGTAACGGCTGCCTCTGAAGTCATCGCGTAAACCTCACTGGGTACGCAACGGGTACGGCGCTCCGGGTGTATTTGTCGCCGGCGGTGCCAGCGTGGGCGACGCCGCGGGCGGATACGGGTAGCCATTGGGTGTCGCAGTCGGCGGTGGCACGAGCGTCCGCGTCGGAGTCGGCGTGGACGTGCGCGTCGGCGTCGGTGTGCGCGTCGGAGTCGAGGTCGGCGTCGCCGTCCGCGTCGGCGTCGCGGTCATTGTCGGCGTCGATGTCGCCGTCGCCGGGCAGACCGGAGTCGCAGTCGCCGTCGGCCCGCCATCGGGGGTGTTTGTCGCTGTGGGCGCGCCCACCGGTGTCTCGGTGGCCGTCGGCTGCGGACAAATCGGGGTCGAGGTGACGGTCGCCGTCGGCGTGTCCGAAGGCGTCGGCGTGAAGGTCGGTGTCTCCGTCGGCGGGACCGGCGTATCCGTCGCAGTGGCGGTCGGCGGGACCGGCGTGTCCGTCTCCGTAGCCGTCGGCGGAACCGGTGTATCCGTAGCCGTCGGCGAAACCGGTGTATCCGTGGCCGTCGGTGGAACCGGTGTATCCGTGGCCGTCGGGGCCAGTGTCGCCGTCGGGGTTTCAGTCGGCGGGATAGGTGTATCCGTCGACGTGGCCGTCGGTGGGACTGGCGTGTCCGTCGCCGTTGGCGGCACAGGCATATCTGTCGAGGTAGCCGTCGGTGGGACCGGCGTATCCGTCGCCGTGGGCGGCACGGGCGTATCGGAGGCGGTGGCCGTCGGCGGCGCCTGTGTCGCGGTCGCCGTTGCGGGCACCGGCGTATTCGTCGCCGTGGCTGTCGGCGGGATTTGTGTCGCCGTCGATGTCGCGGCGGGGGATACCGGTGTGGCCGTGGGCGTCGGCGTGACATCGGTCCACGGCAGCGGCCCATGCTCACCGAACGTGGCGATGACAGCATCAAGGTCAACCAGGTCGACCTTGCCGTCCCCATTGAGGTCCGCCGCCGGATTACTCACCGGGTCGGTACCAAAAGCGCTGGTCACGATGAGCAGGTCGGTGAGATCGACCACGTCGTCCCCATTGGTGTCACCCATGACGAGTGTCGTGGTCGGTAGCTCGATTGCCCCCTGGGGCTGGTTCAACAGGAGCTGGCGAGAGAGGTAACCCGGATGGGAAGCGCGGATGGTGTGAACACCGCCGTTCACGACCGCGAGAGCGAATTCTCCGTCCGGATTCGTGCGCGAGTAGGGAACACCATCGAAGTAGATGATGGTATTCGCGTAGCTAGTGCGCCCTTCTAGGAGAACCTTCCCGACGAGTATAGCCTGTGGTTCAGCAGCATACGAGACTCGGGCAAACCCCAGCACCGCCAGCGCGAATAACGCTAGCAGGATGGGCGCCCAGCGGCGACGAAGCATTCTGCCTCCTCGGGGGGTATATGTCGATGATGGGCGTAAGGTATACGCGCTTATATAACGTAAACGCGATGTAAAAGAAACGGGTACATCGCGTTAACCAATGGCGGATACCGCCGCCTGCGTCCATCCTATTATATAGATTACGTGAAGCTCGCTACATGACGATTCTCAGACGGCTTCCTGCGCTTTCACCACCATGGTGGAATATCCTCGCTGTCGAGATAGCGATGCTTGAGATGATGATTCCAGACTGTGACCCCACCCTTGCCTTTTACCTGGTGGCCTTCGTCGGTCTTGACAAGTACCGTGTAGCCCTCAATGCCGAGGATCGTCAGGTGGTGCGGCATCGTCTCGCGCGCCACCCTCACCATCATCTCCGGTATCTCGTCATAGTGCGGAAAGATCGCACTGTGACGCACATAATCAAAGCCATGCTTCCAGGCGTTGGTCAGGCGCACGCTTCGGAACTGCTCGCCCCAAATCATCGCGCCCGCGCTGCATCCCGCCACTACGCCGCCCTGCTCCAGCACGCCCTTGATCGCATTTCCCGCGGGACTGTCATGCAGCGTGTCAAATAGATAGCCGGGCTTGCCGCCCGACAGATACACGAAGTTGGCGGCGCGTATCTTGTCGACCAGCGCCTCGTCGTGAGCCATATCTCGGTCGATTATGTCGACGGCCTCGACCTGCGCGCCCAGGCGGCGGAAATGGTCCACGCCCAGGTTGGACCAGTACGCGACACGCGCGGCCCCTTCGGTGCCGGCCGCCGTGGGCAGGCACACGACCCGCGGCGCGCCCGGCGTTCGTTCCAACAGGTAGCGGTCCACAGGCTCCATGCCTGCCAGGTACTCACCGCTGCCCGCCATCGCTAGAGTTCCCTTCATCTCATGCTCCAGATGCTTGATGTCGGCCTGAATTGCGTATCTCCAAAGTATATTCTGAGTGTCTTCCATGAACGATTTCGGCCGTGGGTGCAAGGGCCCGAACGGTCTGCGCCTCCTCGATAGTAGTCAGTCAACCCATACACCGCGAGGCCGACCATGCCCACAATCTCCCCGACGCGCATCCGCATCTTCCAGGAATGCCCGCAGCGTTTCGCCCTCACCTACATTCAGCATGTCCCGCCGTCGGCGCCCTCAGCAGGTCCCCACTTCGCTTTCGGGTTGAGTCTGCACGAAGCGCTGAAGAGGTATCACAAGCTACCGGCCAACCGCACTCTGCCGGCGGACCAACTGCTGCAACAGTGCTGGGTGCGAGGGTCATATGCCGACGCGGAGCAGGAGGCTGAGTATTTCGACCAGGCCGTGGCGATCCTGCGCCAGTACCACGACACACTACCCCCCTCGGCCATTCACTCCCAGCTGGAAGTGAACTTGAGCCAGATCGTGTACCTGGCCTGGCAGCCGGTCAAGCTCGTGGGGCGCGTGGACCGCCTGGACCACTTCGCCGACGGCGCGAAGGACCTACTGGATTACAAGACCACAGCCACGGGAAGATCGCCCACGCCTGAGCAGTTGGCGTCGGACCTGCCGACGTATGTGTACTACACTCTGGGGAAGATGACATTCGAGGGCGCACCGCGCGTGACGGTGTCGCAGCTCAACCTGCGCACCCTCGACCGCTCGGCGGCTGCATACACGCCGGAGCAGCTCGCCGCGAACGACAACGGATTGGCCGTCCTCGCCCACGCGATGGCCAACGGGCCCTACGAGGCGCGTCCCGGCGGCCGCTGTTCGTGGTGCCCGGTGCGGCGGGACTGCCCGGCGGGAACAGGCTAGTGGTGTAGTGGGTTCGAGGGATTCCCCCAGACCTCGACATTGCGCCCGCCGCGCTCGCCCGCCCACAGCTTCTGCGTGCAGGTGCGGCGCAGCAGGTCCTTCCATAGCTGCGCGTTGGCGAACACCTCTTCGTCGGGGTTGAACAGCGTGAACACCGAGCGCGACGCGACGAGGATCATCTTGCGCTTGGCGCGGCTGATGGCGACCGTGAGCCGCCGCGGGTCCAGCAAGAACGTGCCGGCGGCGAGAATATACTCCGGCTGGCTCTCCGTGGCGCTGACGAGGATCACCTCGCGCTCGCCGCCCTGGAATCGCTCGACCGTGTCTACCGCCGACAGGCGTAGGTTCCCACTCTCGTCGAAGATGCTGAGCGCCGGTAGCGCCTCTTGCAGCGCCGCCCGCTGAGCCCGATGCGGGACGACGACGCCCATGCCGTGCTGGGCGTCCAGCCCGAAGCCGTCTCTATCCGCCAGAGCCAGGACAATGGGCGTCACGAGCCCTTGCTCGAAGGCGTTGCGTGTCTGGCTGTCGGCCTCGTCGTGAACGACGACGACCAGCGGGTGCTGCGGCGACAGGACGGCTCGAACGAAGGGGTCATCCACCGGGCACGGCTCCAGGACCTCTTCCCGCTCAGAGTAGTAGTGGATACCATCGCGGTAGTAGATCTCCTGACGCAGGAACTCGGCCATGTCATGGTGCAGGCGGAAGCTGCGCTCGAACTTGATTATGCGCGGGTTGAGGCGCAGGAGCGCCAGGAAGAGCGACTCGTAGGCGCGGTACTCCTGGAACGTCCGCCGCGGCTCGCCGTCCCAGTCGTGCTTCACGATGGGCGGCATCTGGCGGTGGTCGCCGACGACAATCAACTGGCCGGTCGGCTCCAGGAGGAGCGAAGCCCGCAGCGCCTCCGGGAGGTTGATCTGCGACGCCTCGTCCAGGACGAGGCACTGAGCGCACGTGCGGCTGAAGATATTTTTGCTGCTCTTGACCATCCCATAGATTCTACCGGGCGTCGTACCGAGGATCGCCCACTGCTGCGCCGCGAATTTCGTTCGGTTACCGCTCTCATTCTCCTTAGATAGATTGATGATTCCCTGGGGCGACGTGTCCTTCGGGTCCACGCGGTAGATCGGGACGTCTAGCAGACGGGGGTCGAAGAACTGCGCGAACGAGTCGGGAATCTCCATCTGCCATTGGCGTAGCGCGCCCTGCGCCAGGGCGATCTTCTCGAGCAGCACATCGATAGCCGCGTGGGTCTTGCACGAAACGACGACGCGGTAGGGACGCCCGGCCGCCATCGCGCCTTGCAGCCGCGCCAGCAGGGCGAAAGCCGTGGAGTAGCTCTTGCCGGTGCCGGGTGGGCCTTGCACGAGCAGGATCGGCGCCTCGCCGCACGCGCCGATGAACTCCCGCTTGCTCTCCTCGAAGTGGAATATTCCCCCTGCCTGCCCAAGGGTCTCCAGTCCGCGGAGAAAGCGCGCCTGCCCTGCGACGGCCTCTGCGGGCCAATCCAGCGGCTCGGCGCCCGCCCCCTTGAGCCGCTCATACAGCACACTCGGCGTGGGCCGGCCGCCATCCTCGTACTCAGCCAGGGCCTGCACCACCCGGCTGTCCCAATAGGCCGAGTAACTGTTTATGTCGGTATCGAGGGTATAGAGCTGGCCGTCGAGCAGCGGCTGAGGGTACGAACTGAACACAAAGGGCGCCATGTTGTTGCCAAAGCGCCCATTGTCGAGCCGAATCTCGGCGGTTGCTGCCACCGCGCGGCCACGATCATCTCGCTGGATGTTCAGCCGGAGCAAGGACACGCGCTGGCCGTGGAGCAACTGGCGGACCGTAGGCGTGATCTCCTGCCGCGTCCCATCTGCGAACCTGGCTTCAGTGAGGCGCTGGTAGAGAATGACGAGATCACCCTGTTTGATGTCGGTCATGGCGAGCGCCGCGTCCAGGTCACAGTCCGCGCCGTCCACCACGAGGCGCAGTCGCACCACCAACCCCTCCTGGTCAATCGCGGTTTCCTGCTTTTGCCCAGGTGTTAGCTCGTCGCCGGAGCTGGCAGCCTTGTACTCGGCCAGCAGCTTGATGCGCCGCGCGTTCTCGCGGACGCGAGCCGCCGTCGCCGGGTCCTGGTCCTCCTCGCAGTAACGCGCCAACAGCGTTTCGCCCAGCAGCAAGCGCCGTTCGGGCCGCAGGTAGCGCGGCGCTTTCCAGTCAGCCATCTCGACGTGGCGCTCGATGGTGACGAACTCTTCGAGGGCGTGGGCCAGGCTGGGCGCCTTGCCTTCGAACTGCGTCAGGTCAGGCAACGCGAATGCGTTCTTCAAGCTCAGGACGTTGCCCTTGAAATGGTGAGCGATATACTCCATCGCGTCGAGCCGGCGGCCCTCGAAACCGACCAGCAGGTCGGTTGTCGTCGCCCGGTACGGAGCGAGGTCATCGGCCTTGCCGGTCGGAGGCGGCTCCAGCTCGCCCCACGCGCCGTAAGCGTACTCCAGGGGTATCTGGCTGTTGTAGCGCGCCCGACGGGTATACCAAATCCCTTCGGTCGGCCCGTCGTCCAGCTCTAACTTGCCCTGCGAGTCGAACAGGCGAGTGTTGAACAGCTTGCGATAGGGCAGCGGTTCGTTCCACGCGAAGCCCAGATACGCCGCCACCGACTGGAGCGACTGGCAGACCATCGGGTAGTTGCGGCGCTCGCGGATTTCCTCGTCCAGGTAGCTCACGACGGGTGAGTCGAAGGCAGCGATCTGGGTAACGAAATCGTACAGCGGCGTCGCACCGAACACCTGCCGGGCGTGGCGCGCCAGCCCTTCCAGCAGCACGCGCTGGGCGAAGCGGTTGTAGAAGATAAGGTGGATCGGCGCGCGTTTCTCGCCTGCGTCGTCGGGAGCGGCGGCATCCACGATTGCCGCCACGGTGGCGCGAATCCAGCCCACGAAGAGCGCTTCTTCCGCCGCCGAGCTATCGGGCAGACCGTCGGTGAGGCGCACGACGAGCCGCCGCCCACTCTCATCTTCGACGCCGTCGCGGCTCGCCACAACCAGCGAGCCGAGCATGTACACCCGGTCGTGCAGGTAATCGTGCTGGGCGTCGAGGTAGACGCGCACCAGGTTGGGATTGTGCTGCGCGTCGCTGTACGGGAGAGAGGTGTAGCCTTTGCCGGGAATGAAGCCGATAGAAGTGATGGTGTCGCCCTTGTAGCTTCGGCAGCTTCGCGCGCGGAGGATAAGCTCGTCGAGACGCGGCCCCACCGGCCACGTCGCCGCCAGCTCGCGCGCCTGCGCCTCGCGCCCCGGCGCCGGCGTAAGGGTCGGCTGCGGCTGGCCCGTCTCCTCCGGCAGATGCAGGTCTTTCAGGCTTGCGAGGTCCCGGATGCGCCGCACACCGGCCTTCTGCAACGCCCCCTTCTCCTGCGCCGTGAGGTACGGCAGCAGCGACAGGTCGTCGTGCTCGGCCGTCCATTTCATACAGAACTCGTTGAACAGGCAGCCATCGCACTTATAGCCGAGGGTGTAGGGAATATCCTCGAAGCGGGCCTGGGCGATTTCCTCGGCGCGCGAGCCTCGGCCCGTGACCAGGTCCTGCACGGCCTCCAAGTATGAATCCGGTGGGTCGACAATCTCCAGGAAAGCGTCGGTCACACCCAGCAATGATTCGGCGGCGGCGCTATGCTCCGCCAGAAGCGCCTCGGCCGCCGGGTCGCGGGTTACCTCGTCGCCTCCGTCCGGCGTCGGCTTGCCGCGATAGAGAATGCCCATGCGCAGGCTCGCGTATCCCACGCCGCCCTCGTCGAACAGCCGCGCCAGCATCGTGTAGTAGAACGCCACCTGCAGGCGATGCTCCATTCGCGCGGCCGTCGAGCTTTTCATGTCGGCGATGAAGAGATGCAATCCCCCGTCGGCGTCGCGCTCCATCCGCAGCAGGTCCACGTCGCCGCGCAGCTCCCAGCCGTCCACCGTCACGTCGAGGCGCGGCTGGAAGAGGACAATGCGCTCGCCCGGCGCCAAATGCTTCGCCTCCGCAACGACGCGGTCGTTGTCGGGAACACGGCCACCGGAGGCTGCGGCTATCTGGGCCAGGTGGAGTGTCGTGAATTGCCGGGCGACAGTCTGCTCGACTCGCTCTTCGAAGGCGCGGCCCGACTGCGTCAGCAGCGGCGTCATCGCCTGGGGCGCGACGTCGTACTCGCGCATGAAGGTACGCCCACCGGAGCGCTCGGCCATCTGGAAGCGCAGATAGCGCCCGCACTGTTCCAGACGGATGAACTGCGAGATATCCGTAGGCGAGAGACGGCGAGCCGATGGAGCGGGTGGCACAATCGGAGCGGTCATTGTCGCGGCGTGACCATTCTAGCCGGCAGCTACCCTGCCGGAAAGACCATTGTACGCCTGGCGGAAGAGACGGTCAAGCTGAAGTTACTCCCCTTCGACCCCGTTGGGAGAGGGGCCAGGGGTGAGAGCCGATTCCTCGTCACTCTCCGGCGCGAGGATGAGCTGGTAGGCGTACTCAACGATGCCGCGGCGGATGCAGCTCTCGGCGTCGCGCAGCCTGTCGCGCAGAACAATATTCTCTGGCTCGGCGTGCCGCACGGCTTGGCGAAGCTGCCCCAGCAGGTCGATGGTCTTTTGCAGCCCCTGGATGATATCGCCTTCGGCGAGACCGACCAGGGCGGCGGCTTGCGGCAGCGGCGCGCCTTGCGCCCACAGGAGCGCCGGGCCGGCGAACGACTCCGACAGGAAGGTCGAGACCGCGACGTCGGCGGTGGCCTCCGCCTGGAGCACCTCGCTGTGGATATCGAACACCGTGCGCCGTGCCCGCGCCAGGGACGTCGTCCAGGGCACGTCGGGCGTGCTCAGTAGCTCGCGGTCGAAAGCAAACCAGGACACTACCTCGGCGACTTCCTCCGAGGGCAGATCATCCAGAACATGCCGCCGCAGCATTTCCGCCAGGGTCAGGCTGTTGGTGTCGAAGATACGGGCCAGCCACTTCGCGCGCTCAGTCAGGCGGTTGTGCATGAAGTAGCCGAACTGGCCGAGCACCTGCTCCAGGCGGCGCACGAAGCGCCGCGCCCCGCGCCGCGCTCGGTAGCCCGCCTGGTCGATCTCGCCGTCCAGGTCCTCCATACGGTCGAAGTAGCGGCGCGCCCGCGCGTCGTCATAGTCCGGCCGCAGCTTGAGCTGCTCGACGCGTTGGGCGACCTTGAAACGCGCGACGGCCGCCTCCAACATGTCGTCGTCGCGCTGGAAGCGCTTCAGGGAGGACGCCGTCAGGTCGACCATCAGACGGTCGCCGATATCCTCTTGCCAGAGGTTGACGAGCGCGTTGTAGCCCGGTGCAAAGGCGGACTCCAGCGGCAGCAGCTCTGCCGTCGCCAGGTCGGCCATGCGCGTCGCCGACACCAGGGGCGAGTACGGGATGACGACCGTGCCGAGGGTATCCAGGCCGCGCCGCCCCGCCCGGCCGGCCATCTGGCGCAGCTCGTTGGGCAGGAGCATCCGCCGCCGTTCACCGTCGAACTTGGATGCTTCGCCGATGATGACGGTGCGCGCCGGCATGTTCACGCCCAACGCCAGAGTGTCGGTGGCGAAAACCGCGCGCAGACGGTTGGCGGCGAAGTGCTCCTCGACGAACACCTTCAGAATCGGCAGGATGCCGGCGTGGTGGAAGGCGACGCCAAAAGGCAGCAACGCCCGCAGGTCCGCGACCTGCTTGATGGAGCGGTCCGCCTTATCGAGCGCCGCGATGCGCTCGTCGAAGGCGGCCACCAGTTCGTCGGCGTGCGGGACTCGCGGCAAGGTCTTGCACGTCGCCGCCGCGTCCTCGACCAGCTTGCGCGAGAACAGGAAGTAGAGCGCGGGCAGGCGGTCCATGGCGTCCAGCGCGTTGATGATTTCCAGAGGCGTCGGTATGGGGTGCGGCTTGCCATGCCCCTCGGACCCGTTGGCGCGTGGTACCCACCCGCCGCGCTGGTTGCGCGCCAACTCGCCGCCGATGCGCTCCCGCAGCCTGATTCGGCCGTCGCTGCTCACCAACAGCTTCATCTCGTCGTCAACGAAGTACTGATACTCCAGGGGCACGACGCGGTGCTCGCTCTGGATCAGGGCCACGTCGCCGCGCAGCGCCGACAGCCAGGCGGCGATCTCGACGGCGTTCGGAACGGTGGCGGAGAGGCAGACGAGGCACACAGAAGGCGGCGCGAGGATGATCGCCTCCTCCCACGCCGTCCCGCGCTCGGGGTCGGCCAGGTAGTGCACCTCGTCAAAGATCACGTAGGCGATGTCGGCCTCGTCGCCCTGCAGGAGCATGTTGCGATAGACCTCGGTCGTCATCACCACCAGCGGCGCGGTCGGGTTCTCCACCAGGTCGCCTGTCATCAGACCGACGCGCTCAACGCCGTACTGGGCGCGGAAGTCGCGGAACTTCTGGTTGGAGAGCGCCTTGAGAGGCGTGGTGTAGACGACGCGGCGCCCGGCGGCGAGCGCCGACCACACGGCGTACTCGGCGACGACCGTCTTCCCCGTCCCGGTCGGCGCGGCGACGAACACCGACTGATCGTGGGCGAGATACTGGATGGCCTCGCGCTGGAACGGGTCCAGCGGGAACGGGTAGCGCGTCTCAAACTCCTGCACAGCAGACATACTTTCCTCAACTAACAATGATCCGATCGTCACGAAGTAACGACTGGTGTAGAGTAACCAATTGTTGCCGCAATAGGGCTCGCGGTGGAGAGCCATCTCCAGCGCCTCCGACGGGCGGTGGAGTGCCAACTCCACCGCCAGCGGAATACGGCACTAATCAGTCGTTCTCTGCCCCTAAGAAGCGGCTCAAGTCGCACCTACATGAATTGATCATTCACCCAATATCTGCACCAGGACCTCGCGGCTTAGCGGGCCGTCGTACTCGGCAAAGTACACCCTCTGCCGCCCACCCTTGACCAGCTTGCCGTCCGCGATGGGGAACATCGCGAAATAGCCGCTGATTATACTGCGCAAGTGAGCGTGGGCATTGAAGCCCAGGCGGCCGTCGAAATCCAGGTAACGGTTGTGCCAGTACTCGCCCTCTTCGGGCGCCAGGCGCGCCAGATGCGCCAGCACGTCGCGCTCCAGGCACTCGATGCCCTCGGTGACAACGACGCCGGCCGAGGTATGCAGGTTGATGATGTTCACCAGGCCGTTGGCCACGCCGCTCGCGGCGACGGCCTCCTCCACCAGGGGCGTCACGTCGATCAGCTCTTGCTCGCGGCGGCTCTGCACCGTCAGCCTCTCCAGTTTGATGATCATGCCGGACGCTCCCCTATAAGTTTCTCTGCATTCTCCTGGAAGATCAAATGCTGACAGTCCTCGCTCAGCCCGAGCTTCTTGACCGCGTGGACCATGTTCTTGATCTCGACGCGGGGGTAGTTGGAGCCGAAGACGACCTGGTGCCGCAGGCTGCGCTCGAACACCGTCACCGGCACCTGCTTCGACATCATGAAGCCGATGAAGTCCCACGGGTTGTCGAAGTAGAGCGCCGCCGTGTCGAGATAGACATTCGGATACTTCAGGGCCAGCATCACGCTGTCCAACACCCACGGCCAGCCCATGTGAGCGATGACGATGTTGAGCCTCGGGAAGTCGTAGGCCACGTCCTCCAGGAACAGCGGCTGCGCCCAGCTCGCCTTCGCCTTCGGCTCCCAGCTCATCCCACAGTGGATGATGACGGGAATGCCAAGGTCCTGGGCGACCTCGTAAATCGGGTACGCTTTCTCACGGTCGTGCGGAAAGAACTCCTGTGTCGGCGGCGAAAGCTTCAGGCCCCGCAGCCCCAGGCCGCGGATCGCCGCCTCCAGCTCCTTCGGCGCGTTCGGGTTGTGCGGGTCAACGCTGGCAAAGCCGATGAACCTGTCGCTCATCTGGCATAGCTCGGCGATCTGCTCGTTGGAGTAGACCTTGACGCCCCGCGCCGTCGTCGCGTCGATCGGCAGGATGGCTGCGCGCTGGATGCCCGCGACGTCCATCTGGAGGTGAAACGTCTCCAGCGGCTGCATCCGGTTTCCAATGTAGAACACATCGCGTGCCACCGCCAGCAGCTCAGGATGGCGGTCGGCCATCTCCTGAACGAGCATGGGGTGGGTATGAAAGTCAATCATGAGTCCGTTTCCTTAGAGCCGCACAACGGCGTCGAGGTTCGTCGGGCGGTCGGGGTTGAGGCCCTTCACCATTGCCCGATAGTAGGCCAACAATTGCAGAATGGGCAGGTAGAGCGGCACGCGGGCGATAGCGTCCATCCCTGACTGTAGCTCGACGGCGTAGTCGGCCGGCAGCCCTTCGACACGCTCGGCGATCGTAAGCACCTTCGCCCCCAGGTCGCGCATCTCCTGAAGCACCGCGCCTTCCTGGTCTCGCGCCGCGTCACCCACCAGGCCCACGACGAGCATGTCCGGGCCGACAACCGACTTAGGGCCGTGGCGGAACTCCATAAAGTGGAAGGCTTCCGAAGGCGAGAGAGACATCTCTTTCATCTTCAGCATCGCCTCGTTCGCCAAGCCGTAGTTGGCGCCGGAGCCGAGGAACACGAAGCGGGCGAAGGACTCGGTTTCGCCGAGCCAGCGGGCCAACGGCTCGTAGGCCGGGATTAACGCATCGACGACGCCCGGCAGCCCATTCAGCCGCTCCAGGTCGCGCCAGCCGCCGGCCAGCCCGGCGAGCGCCTGCGTCAGCACCAGCATGCTGGTGAAAGACCGCGTCTGCGCGACGCTCTCCTCATCGGCCTTGACGGCCATCAGGGACAGCGGCGCGAGACGGCCCAGGCTGCTCTCCGGGTAGCAGCCCACGCTCAGCCAGTCGCCCTCGGTGCGATTCTGGTAGGTCTCTACGGCGCGCAGGGTCTCCGTCGTCTCGCCGGAGCGGGACACAGCGACGAGGAGAGCGGGCGCGGGGCGGGCCAGGGCGGCGTCGGGAAACAGCCAGAGCTCCGACGCGGGAAGCGCCGAGGCGCGATAGCCCGTCCACGCGCGCCAGATGGCTGCCGCGGACTGCGACAAATAGTGGGTCGAGCCGCAGCCGGTAAACAGCGTGTCGCCACTGGATGGGTCAAGAGCCCTACCCAGCTCCTCAGCCTGGACCGCGGCTGCCGCGAGGCTCGCGGCCCATGCCTCTCCCTGCCCGACGATTTCCTTATATGTATGTTGTCCAGGTACTACGTCCATAGAGTATCCTCCATTACGTGCTGTTATTGAGCGACCAGCGCGGCAGCGCCCAGGATAGCCACATCGTTGCCCAACGTCGTCAGACGCACCTTCTCCGGCGCGTACATCTCCGCAAACGTCGTCGACTCAGCCGCGCGCCGCGCCAACTCGCGGTAGATAGGCGTGGTGAGAGCGTCCCCCACGCTGGTCAAGCCGCCGCCCAAAACGACGAGTTGCGGGTCGAAGAACATGATGAGCTGCTGGATGGCCTCGGCGAGAAACACGCCGGTCGCATCGATGATTCCCTGGGCGACGCCGTCGCCCGCTGCAGCCGCGTCGAACACCATGCGCGTCGTGACCGGACCGCCTGCGTCGTCTGCCATCTCCGCCAGTTGTGTCGCCTGCCACTCGTCTACCGCCGCCTGACCGCGCGCGGCGATGCCCGGCCCCGACGCGATAGCCTCCAGGCAGCCGCGGGCGCCGCACTTGCATACGGGCCCCTGCGGGTCGAACACGGTGTGGCCGATTTCGCCGGCCAGACCGCTCATGCCGCGGTACACCTTGCCGTCGAGCACCAGCCGCGACGCAATCCCCGTGCCGAGGCTCAGGTACACCATCGAGGCGACACCCCGCCCCGCGCCGTAGTGGCTCTCGCCCAGCGCCGCCGCCCCAACGTCATTCTCCACCGCGCACGGTAGTCCGAGTGCATCGGACAAGTACGCCACGACGGGAGCGTCGTGCCAGCCGACATTGACGGAATAGACGCCCAGGCCGCGCGCCGGATCCACCTTACCCGGCACGCCCAGGCCGACGGCAGCAATGTCTGCCAGAGTCAGGCCCGCCGCTCCGACGGTCCGGCGAATGGTCTCGGCGACGCCGCGCAGCGTGTTGCCCGCGCCGCCAAGCTGCGTCGGCGACTGAGTTCGACCGAACAGGCGGCCCCTGGCGTCGACGACCGCCGCCGCCGTCTTCGTTCCTCCCACATCCACGCCGACGACCAGCGGTGGCTGCGCTGCCGCATACTTACCCTCGATTTCCTTCATGCGGCATTTCCTCCTACAATAGCATCACAATACCACAATGGAGTGTGTCCCCATGTCCGATTTGCATTTCATTCCCGAGCCGAGCCTCATTGAGAGGCGGCACGGCGCATTCCCCCTGACCGCTGCCACACGCATCCTTGTCGCGCCCGACGCCAGCCCCCAAACGAGCTTCGCCGCCGCCGACCTCGCCGGCGCCATCAACCGCATCACAGGCCTCATGCCCGGCATCGTCGCTGTGTTCCCCAACGCCGACAGCGGCAATGCTATCCGCCTTGCCCTCGGCTCCACCGGCCAGGGTCCAGAGGGCTACCTCCTGGAAATCGGCGCCGCCGGCGCCGTCATCACCGCTGAGGGTGAAGCCGGCTTATTCTACGGCGTCCAAACTCTCATTCAGGCCCTGAAGACGAAGGGCCGTGTGCTGCCCGCGCTGCGGATCGAGGACAAGCCCGCGCTGCCGAATCGCGGCCTTATGCTCGACATTTCACGCGGCCGCGTCCCGCGCCTGGATTTCCTCAAGCGACTGGCCGCCTTCCTCGCGCACTACAAATTCAACCAGTTTCAGCTCTACACTGAGCATACGTTCGCGTTTAGCCGCCACGCCGACTTCGCTGAGTCGGTGGGCGCACTCACCGGGGCGGAGATGCGCGAGCTAGACGCGTACTGCCGCGAGCGCCATCTCGAGCTTGTTCCGAACCTCCAGTCCTACGGCCACCACCGTTCGCTGCTAAGCCTCGACCAGTATAAGCACCTCTCGGAGACGAGCTGGCCCTGGTCGCTCACGCCGGCCAACGAGGAAACCTACCGTCTGCTCGACGAGTGGTACGGCGAGATGCTGCCCAACTTCACCTCAATGACGCTCAACGTCGACTGCGACGAGACTATCGACCACGGACTCGGGCAATCGGCCGCAGCGGCAGCCGAGCGCGGCAAGGGCCGCCTCTACCTCGACCACATCCTGCGCCTGCGCGAGCTGGCGGCAAAGTACGGCCGCCGCATCCAGGTCTGGGCCGATATCATTAATGAGTACCCCGACCTCATCCCCGAAATCCCGGATGACGTCACGCTGCTCGATTGGTGGTACGAGAGCCAACCCACCTACCCCACGATTGACGCCATTGCCAAAGCCGGCCGCCGCTTCATGGCCTGCCCCGGCACGTCGTCGTGGAACAGCGTGTTCCCGCGCGTGGACAATGCCCTCGGCAACATTCGCGGCTACACGCGCGCCGGCATCGCCGCCGGCACCAACGGCATGCTCCTCACTGACTGGGGTGACTACGGCCACTACCAGCAGCCCGCGGGCTCCGTCTATCTCTATGCCTTCGGCGCGGAGACGGCGTGGACCGGCGGCGCGACGGAACCAGAGGAATTCGACCGCAAGGCAGGCCCGCTCGTCTTCGACGATCTATCGGGGCGCGTCGTCGCCGCGATTCGCGGCCTGGGCAAGGCCGTGTCGCACCCCGCTATTCGCGCTCACGGCCGTTCCGACGCGGCCTATGCCATTTTCGACGATCCCCTAGCCGGACGGACCGCCGACATGCCGGCCGACGTCGTCAAAGGGCTGGCCGAGGCCGCTGTCGAAGCTCTACCGGTATTCGCGGCGCTACACGACGAAGAGATGCGCCACGAGCTATCCTTCGCCGCGTATCAGACCGCCTTCGGCGCGGCCAAGGTTGCGCTGACACAGGAAATCCGCGCTGCGCTGCAGGACGGCCGCGACGTAACGCCGCTCGTCTCCCGCCTCAAGACCCAGCGTGACGCGCTCGCGGCCATGCGTGCCGAGTTCGAGCAGCTCTGGCTGGCGGTGTCCAAGCGCGCCGAGATCGACCTAAGCCTGAGCTACTTCGACACGGCCCTGGCCCACCAGGACGCCGCCATCGCGTGGCTCGCGTCGGGCCAGCGCGACCTCTCCACCTACCAGATGGCCGAGCAGGCGCTGCTTTGGGAAGTCGGGTTCAAGGAACTGATGCAGCTCGTGCAGCTCGTCGGTCTCGAAAACCTGCCCCCCATCGTCCAGGCATGGCTGGGCCAGGCCCCGGCCGGTCTGTCGAAGGTGGACTAGCGCCCCTCACCATCCCCCTACCCCCTTCCTCTCCCACGAGGGGAGAGGAAGGGGGAACAAGAGTCACGCCAAAGCCAGCGCCTCGCGCTCGACGCGCGCGCGATACTCATCCATCACCACCACCGTCCGATTCAGCCGCGCTTCTTCCGCCGCGAACGCCATCAGGTGGCTCTCCAGCGATACGCGCGCGGTCGTCAACGCCGGCTCGCCGTCACGGATCGTCTTGATGAACGCCGACATCAGGCTGAAGTCGCCGCCGCCATGCCCGCTCTCTGGAATCACAGGGCGAATGACTTCCACGAGATGCGACGACGCGTCGAGCGCCGGGTGGTCATAGATTAGGATTTCGTTGCTCGGCTCGTCGGCGTGCAGCGTCGCCCGCGTGCCGTCGATGCGTGTCGTTCGCCCCTCCACGTTCGAGAAGCCCTGCATGGTCAGCGTCACCGACGCCCCCGATGGGAACATCATGCTTACGACCTGGTGGTCCACGACTGTGTTGTCGCAGCGGTAGACGCAGCGGCCATACGGGCCGGTCTGCAAGGCGTGCAGGCGCGCCTCATAGCTCGTATCGGGTGAGATTGCTTTGCGCATGAAGTTGATCGTCTCGCCCAGGTAGACCCGTGGCGCGTAGTAGCCGCAGGTCTCCTCGATGGGGCAGCCGTCGAGACAGCGCGCCGGAATCTCGGGCCCGACGCGGTCGCTGCGGAAAACCTGAGTTGTGCCTACAGAGGACAGTGTTGTCGCCGGGCTACCCATGAGCCAGGTCAGGTAGTCCAGGTCGTGGCAACACTTCGCCAGAATCATCGGTGCGGATCGCTCGGCGTTGCCCCAGTTGCCGCGCACAAAGCTGTGGGCCATGTGCAGGTAGGACAAGTTCTCGTTGTGATTTACGCTCACAATCTCGCCCAGTCGGCCCGACTGAACGATGTGCGCCAGGGTCGAGAAGAACGGTCCATAACGCAGAACGTGGCACACCTGGACGAGGCGGCCGGTGCGCTCCGCGGCCTGGACAATCTGCACGCACTCGCCGGCCGTCGCCGCCATGGGCTTCTCGAGCAGCATGTCATAGCCGGCGTTGAGGGCGGCCAGCGAGGATGCGATGTGGTCGCGGTCCATGGTGCAGTTCAGCACGGCTTCAGCCAATTGTGGCTGCGCCAGCAGGTCTTCCCAGGAGGCGAACTGGCGCTCGGCCGGAATGCCGTGTGCCTTGGCGAACCGCTCGCGCTTGACATCGTCCGGCTCGGCGACGGCCACGAACTTAAGCTGTTCGGGATAGGCGAGAGCGTACGGCGCGTAGGCGTAGTAGCCGCGGTTGCCTGCCCCGAGCAGCGCCATTTCTAGAGGTTTGGTCATAGGGAATGCTCCGGATACGAAAGTCTGGTTGTCGAATTGCACGAAGAGCCTGAGGGGTCTGATTCCCCTCAGGCTCCTTCGTACCATGCTATAGAGGTAAGGCTGGTAGGGGTAGCCCTTGTGGCTACCCTGGGCGCCAGGGCGACCACAAGGGATCGCCCCTACACCCATAGCGAACGATGGACTAGCTCTTCGGCTTCAGCGTGCCGTTCATGAGCAGGATCACGACCGGGTTGTCGCCGTACAGAGCGTTCTTCCAGATCGGGTCGCTGTCGGGCGGGAAGTTAGCCACGCGCACGCCTTCGACGGCGGCGTTGTTGCCGTAGCGCTCCCACAGCGGGATGATGGGCAGCAACTGGTTGAAGGTCTGCGCCATCTGGGTGACGGCCGGCTTCTGGTCGGCATCATTCGCGCCGACGGCGGTCGCCTTGATCAGCTCATTCAGGTCCACATCCTTGCCGTTCACCTGCTGCTTGAACGGGAAGCTCATGCCCTGTCCAGGCGAGAGCGGCGGGTTGTAGGTCAGCAGGTCGGCTTCGTAGGCGAAGAACGGGTGCGGGTTGCCAGCGCCCCAGCCGCGGATGGCGAGCTGGAACTTGCCCTGCTGCACGTCCTGGTTGTGCTGCTGGAACTGGACGCCGCGGAAGGTGGTCTTGAAGCCACCATCGGTCAGCTGCTGGGCCAGGTTCTCGGCAGCGGCGGACCAGTCGGCGAATTCGGCCGGCGCGGTCAGCTCCCATTCCAGGGTCTTGCCGCTCGGGTCCTGCCAGAAGCCGTCGCTGCCCTTCTTGTAGCCGGCCTTCGTCATGATGTCTTCGGCCTTCTTCAGGTCGTAGTCATACGTGTTGAGCTTGGCGATGTCATCGGCGCTCATCCAGCTCGGCACAGCGTTATCCGAGAAGCCGGTCAGGTACTTGCTGGCGATACCGGACTTGCCGAGGGAGACGGTGCCGTTCTCGTCGCGCTTGATGCTGTAGGCCATCGCCTGGCGGACGGCCGGGTTGGCCAGGTTCTTGTCGGTGTAGTTGAAGAACAGGGCCGGGCCGCTGTTCGTCGGCGGGCGGATGATGCGGATGCCGTTGTCCTGGAACGCCTTCTCAGTCGCCGGCGGGAAGCCGTGGGTGGCGTAGTCGGCGTCCTTGCTCATCATGACGGGGGTGATGTCCGGCGTCTCGCCGTTGAACAGAACCAGCTTGTCAAAGCCGACCTTGTCCGCGAACAGGCCCTGCGGGTGCTTGACCAGGTCCATGCGGGAGGAGGTCACGCTGGCCGGGTCGAGCTTGTACGGGCCGCTGCTCACCAGGTCCTTGGGACGGAACTCGGTGAAGTCCTTGCGCAGCGCCTTGACTTCGTCGGAGTCCTGGGTCTTGCCGGCGGCGAAGAGGGCCGCGGCCTTGTCGCCCCAATCCTTGGAGACGGAGTTGGGGTTGATGAGCGTCTGGCGCAGGATGAAGCGCGGTGCCACGCTCGTCGGGCTGGTGAAGTGGAAGCGAACGGTGCTCTTGTCCGGGGCCTCGACTTTGTCGATATACTTCCAGACCGACTGACCCATCAGACGGGCCAGGTTGAACGTCGTCACGACGTCGGCCGAGGTCAAATCGGTGCCGTCGGTCCACTTGACGCCGTCGCGCAGCTTCACGGTGAACCAGTCGCCCGGCTCATTCTTCCACTCGGTCGCCAGGTAGGGGATGAACTTGTTGTTGGCCCAGTCGTAAAGCGCCAGCGGGGGCAGGACGACATAGTCGTAGATGCCGCCACCCATGATGAAGTCGGTGACGAACTGGTTGTAGTGGCCCTTCGGAGGCAGAACGTACGGCCACGCGCCGTGGAATTCCTTGCCACCGCTGGTGGTCTTGGCAGCCGCCGCGGGAGCGGCCGTCGCCGCGGCCTTCGGGGCCTCGGTCGGCGCGGCCTTCGGGGCCTCGGTAGCCTTGGGAGCCTCAGCCTGCTTGGCGGCCGGCGCGGCCGTTGGCTGCGCAGCGGCAGGTTGCTGAGCGGGCTGCTGAGCCGGCGCGGGAGCGGCCGGCGCACCCGCGCATGCCGCGGCGAAGAGGGCTACCGCGACAAGCGCCATTACGAGAACAAGCAGTTTACCTTTCATGTGTTACTCTCCTCCTTAAAGAGAGACTGAGAGGTGGTTATTTTCACGACGCGCCCTGGGGCGATAAGGAGTCGCCCACGGGGGCATCGTCAGTGACGTTGGATACGCACGAGGACCGCCACGAATACGATCCCCAATATGCCGGCGACGCCGGCGATGACCGTCGCGACGAACTCTGCGCTGCCGGGCTTCTCGAAAGGCAGCAGTCCAAGCGCGCAGATCGTGACGAATACGGCGACGCTGAACGCCGCCTGACCGAGTATCGGGCTAATCATGCGACTCGCTCCCGCTCGACGACGGCTCCGCTCGCCACGTGGCACGCCACGTCGTGGTCTTCACGAATGGCCAGGAGAGCCGGCTCGATACGGTCACACGTCCCCTCGACGAACAACGGGCAGCGCGGGTTGAATGTGCAGCCCGACGGGAGCGCCAGCAGGCTGGGGATATCCTGGCTGCGCAGGGCAACACGCTCCTTGTGGCGCGTCAGCTCAGGGTCCGCCTCGGGAACAGCGGATAGGAGCGCGCGCGTGTAGGGATGTTGCGGGTCGTTGATGATAACTGGCGTCTTGCCTAGCTCGACCATTCGCCCGACGTACATCACGCCGATGCGCCCGGCCCAGGCAAAGTACTTGGCAACGGCCAGGTCGTGGGTGATGAACAGGAAAGCCACGCCCAGGCGGTCCCGCAGGCTCGCCAGGGTCTTGAGCAGGCTGACGCGAATGGACACGTCCACCATGGATACCGACTCGTCGGCGATGATGACGCTTGGGTTCACGGTCAGGGCGCGCGCGATGGAGAGGCGCTGGCGCTGGCCGCCGCTGAGCTGATGCGGGTGCTTGTCGTAGAAGTCATCGATCGGAGTCAGGTTGACCGTGTCCATCAGCTCGTAGATGCGGTCGCGCAGCTGCGTCCGATTCTTGACGAGGTTGTGATGCTCCAGGGGCGCGCCGAGGATCTGGCTGACGGTCTGCACCGGGTTCAGGGAGGCATACGGGTCCTGGTGGATAATCTGAACGGCCAGGCGGTAACTGTTGAACTCCGCCTTGCTCATCGACCAGATATCTTTGCCACGATACAGCACCCGGCCCGCCGTGGGCCGGCGCAAGCCGCAGGCAATCTTGCCGACGGTCGTCTTGCCACAGCCGCTCTCCCCGACCAGGCACAGGGTCTCGCCCTCGCTGATGCCGAAGGACACCCCGTCTACGGCGCGCACCGGCTTGTTGTGCCACTTGAAGACCTGTGTGATGTTATCTAGCTGGAGCAAAGCTTCGTCACTCATCGTGCCTTCCTCGCTTGTCATGCCGATCGCGAACCCTCTGTGCTCGCGCTGGAGAGCCATCTCCAGCGCTTCCGTCGCGCGGTGGAGTTGTCACTCCACCGCGAGCGGGGCTCAGGGCGACAGCCGCCTCAGCGCGCCGTTCCGATTTGGTCAGGTTGGATCAGGCCGCGCGCCCGCAGGTCGGCACGCACCTCATCGGTGCGAATGCACGCCGCCAGCTGGGAGGGGCCGACCTTCGCCAACGACGGTTCATCCCCCCGGCACGCATCGATGACATACTCGCAACGTGGGTTGAATTTGCAGCCGGGCGGCGGGTCGATAAGGTCCGGTGGCGACCCTTCTACAGACGTCAGTTCCTCGTACGCGCCGGTGACGGTCGGAACGGCGTGGATAAGCCCCGCCGTGTAGGGGTGGCCCGGGTTGTAGAACATGGCATCCGCCGGGCCCAGCTCGATGATGGTGCCGGCGTACATCGTCGCGATACGGTCCGCCAGCTCTGCCGCGACCGAGAGGTCATGCGTGATGAAGATCATCGAAAAGCCCAACTCAACCTTGAGCTTGCGCAAGACATCGATGATCGTTCGCTGGGTAATGACATCGAGCGCCGTCGTTGGCTCATCGAGGATAAGAATCTGCGGGTTGAGCAGGAGGCTCATGGCGATGAGGACGCGCTGGCGCATGCCGCCGCTTAGCTCGTGCGGGTAGGCATCGATGACGCGGCTCGGGTCGAGCTGCACCATGCGCAGAAGCTCCATGCCACGCTTACGCACCTCCGACTTTGTCGCCGGCCCGTGGGCGCGCACGGTGTCGTACATCTGGTCGGCAATGCGAAGCACGGGATTGAAGGCATTCTGCGCGCCCTGGAATACCATCGCGCACTCGGCCCACCGGTACTGGCGCAGCTCCTCCTGGGTGATGGTCACCACATCGAGCTTCTTCTCGCCCCGCTGATAGTACATGTGCCCGCTGCGAATGGTGGCCTGTTTCACCAGGAGACGGACGAGGGCGGTGCCGAGCGTCGTCTTGCCACAGCCGCTCTCGCCCACCAGCGCGATGCTCTCCGCCCGGTGGAGGTCGAAGCTCACGTCGCGCACGGCCTTCACCAGGCCGCGCCGCGCCTTGTAGTCTACGCTCAAGTTGCGGACGGCGAGCACGACGTCGTCTGGTACAACCGGCCAATCATCATTCTTCGGCGGTGTTGGCATTGTCATCCTCAGTTGGACGTTTCGTAGTGACGACTTCAGTCGTTCTGCGGCTTAGGCGCGCAGCCGCGGGTTGAAGACTTCAGCAATACCGCGCTCCAGGGCGACAAGGCTCAACTGGAACAGGGCGATGGCAAGCACAGGCGCCATGATGTACCAGAAGCTATCCTTCGAGAAGATCGCACCGCGGGTGTAGGCGAAGCGGATCATGACGCCCCAGTCGTTGGTGCTGACCGGCACAAGGCCCAGGAACACAAGCGCCGTCTGGAAGAACACCGCCGCCGTGATCGCCAGGATGAAGTTGATGGTGATGTAACTCATCATGTTCGGCAGCACTTCGCGGAACACGATGTGGTTTGTTCCCAGGTTAAGCACACGCGCCGCCTCGACGAAGTCGCGCTGTTTGATGGATAAGACTTGTGAGCGCACAGCGCGCGTCAGCCCCGCCCAACTGAGGAACCCGATGACGAGGACGAGGACCAGCGGGTTGTTGACCCGGATGAACGCCGCCAGCACGATGAGGAGCGGCAGGAGCGGGATGGTCAGCCACACGTCGGTGAGCAGCATAAGGAACGAGTCGGTCCGGCCGCCCATGACGCCGCTGAACCCGCCCAGGCCCGCGCCCAGCAACGTGGACACAACGGCCGCGCCAAGTGCGATGAGCAAAAGCTGACGCCCACCGTGGATAATCTGCGTCCAGACGTCGCGGCCCTGGCTATCGAAACCGAAGGGATGCTGCCACGACGGCGGCGCGTAAATCTGATCCACCTTGACCTTGTCGTCCAGGCCGACGAAGTACGGCAGGATGAAGGTGATGAACAGGATTGTGCCGACGCCAATCAATCCGAGCAGCCCGATGCGGTTGCGCGCCAGCGCACGAATCGCGTGCCAGATCGAGGAGAACACCCCGCCAATGGCTTTGAGCGGCGATGAACGGGTGACAGGTGTCGCGGTAGCAGCCATGAGTTATTCTCCTCCGCTCAGGCGAATGCGCGGGTCGAGCCAGCCGTAGCACAGATCCGTGACAAGGTTCGCCAGAACGACGGCGAAGGTAAACACCAGGAAGCAGCCCTGCATGAGTGGGTAGTCGCGCTGGATGACCGACTGCACAAGCACGGACCCGATGCCCTGGTAGCGGAACAACTCCTCGATGACTGCCGCGCCGCCGACCACGGAGGCCAGCGCGATGGCGAAGGCCGTCACTAGTGGCAGCGCCGCGTTGCGCCCAACGTATGCCGTCGCGATGCGGTTGTCACTCAGCCCGCGCGCACGGGCGACTGTGACGTAGTCCTCACCCAGCGTGGCCAGCGTGTTGTTGCGCATGGTCAGCATCCAGAAGCCGACCGTCGCCAGCACATACGTCAAGATCGGTAAGAACGCGTGGTAGTAGATGTCGAAGATAAACTCTGGCGTGAAGCCGGGGGCGATGCCAGGCGATGTCGAGCCGCGGACGCGCGCGATGTCGAGCCATTTCCACTGTACCGCGACGAAGACGATGATGAGGATACCTATGATGTAGTTGGGGATACTGCTCATAATCGAGGCAAACGCCGATAATATGTTGTCGAGCCATCCCTCGCGCCCGTAGGCCATCACAATCCCCAGGGCAACTCCGATAATGACACTTATGATAAGCGCGGTGCCTATGCTAAACACCGTCCACGGGAGGAACTGAGCGATGATGGCGGTCACGGGCGTGCCCGGGCTACGCAGCGATGTGCCGAGGTTACCGTGCAGCAGCTGGTTCATGTAGGTGAGGTATTGCTGCCACAGCGGCGCATCGAGGTCCAGGGCGAACAGAGCGGCGGCCTGGCTGCGCGCGTCGGTGTACGACAGGCTGTACGTACTCATCAGCTCGGTGATGTAGATTTCGATGGGATTCGACGGCATGAGCCGCACGAGGAAGAACAGCAGCGTGGTCACAAACCAGATGGTGAAGATAGCCTTGAGGATGCGGCGGAAGATATAGCTGTCCCAGACAGATCGCGCCCAGTGGCGCAGGTTGAAGCTGGCTCGAGCCTGGGTCTGTGGAGTCGCTACCGTAGCCACACTGCCTCCTCACATCCTAGTGGGGTTTGTCGGGTGCAACAGGCCCCGATTCTAGTCCCCGCTACCGCCGTTGTCAATGCCGTACGGTGTGATCAGTCCTGCGTGGCCCGTACCACGCGAATACCGCGCTGGCGAAGCGCATCCACGAACTCCGTCGGTGTCCGCCAGTCCGTCACGAAGGTATGCATCTGGCGCAGCGGCGCGACAAACGACGTAGAGACGCGCCCGCACTTGCTGTAGTCGGCTGCGATGATGATCTCGCGGCCGATGCCCAGGATCGCGCGGTCCGTTGTCGTCTCGGGGAGATAATCGTTGGTCAGTCCATGCTCCAGGTCCACCGCCCGCACGCCAATGATGACCTTGTCAGCCCTCAGCTGGCTGAGCGCCATCTCGCTGATGTGCCCGATGAGTGACATCTCGGTATGCCGCAGAATACCACCGAGGCAGATGAGGGTGATATCCGATATCGGGCTAAGGGCGGTGATCACCGGCACAGAGTTGGTAATCACAGTCAGTCCCTTGCGGTCCTGGATGTTCAGCGCGATCTGATAGACAGTTGTGCCACTGCCAAGAAAGACCGTCTCGCCATCGCCAATGAGCGCCGCCGCGGCCCGGCCAATCGCCACCTTCTCCGCGGCTTCCTGGTGAGAGCGCTCGTGGAGGGGCAGATCCGGCGATATCTGCTGCGCGGCGATGGCGCCGCCGTGGACACGCTCGATCTCGCCACGCTCCGCCAGGAGCGCCAGGTGACGTCGGGCTGTCGCCTCGCTAATGCTGAAGCGCTCGCACACTTCGGAGACGCTCACCTGCCCGCGCTCCTCAATGAAGCGCAGCAAGTCTTGAGATCGGGCTCCGATGAGACGCGCAGCCGTAGCGCTCACAATCAATCACCTATCGCGCAGGATGGACCTTGAAGTGGTCACATGATACCACACACTTTAGATCATGTCAATCGCTTTTTGAGCGTATTTTGCGCGTTTAACCTTAAATTTCGCGCACTTGCAGCGGAATTTGCCAGCGTTCGTGATTGGCGGTATCGTTATGCAATCACGACCGTCCCACCGTCACTCCGTCACACCACGACCTCATCACGTGACTCTTAAAGGCTCGCTGCATGGATAGGCCCCCGCGTCTTTCGCCCTTCCGATCGTTCTACGGCTGGCAGTACCTCGCCTATGGCGCTCTTTATCCGTTCCTGGCGCTGTATCTATCGGCGGCTGGGTTCGATGGCGTCCAGATGGGGCTGTTGTTCGGGCTGACGCCGCTCATCGCCCTGATCGTCATGCCCGTCTGGGGCGTTCTGGCCGATACGCTCCACGTGCGGCGTAGGCTCCTGACGACAGTCTGCCTGCTGGCCGCTCTGACCGCGCTCCTCCTGCCGTTCGCGCCCGGCATCGCCGCCATGATGGCTGTCATGCTCGTTTTGACCATCTTCCGCTCACCCATCATGCCCCTCGCCAACGCCATTACCCTGGACGCCCTGGGCAAGCGGCGCGACATGTTCCCACAGATTCGCATGATTGGGTCGGCGACGTTCGCTCTCGCGACGCTGTGCATCGGCTGGTGGGTGGTCGATACGCACATCGGCTGGACGGTGTACATCTACGCGGCCGGCATGCTGGTCGCCACGCTCGTGACATTGCGCCTACCGCGCAGTCAGGCCCGCTTCAGCGCCCGGTGGTGGGAAGCCTGGCATGTCGCAAAGGGCAACACAGCTTTCCTTGTGTTCAGCCTGGCCCTGGTCACGCTCCAGTTCACCCACCCCCTCGCCAGCGCGTATCTGCCCCTGTTCCTCAAGGACCTGGGCGCGCCCGGCTGGATGATTGGGGCGGCGTGGGGGATCGCGGCAGGGCTGGAAGTGCCGTTCATGGCGGCGACGCCGTGGCTCATGCGCCGCTTCGGCGGAAAAACCGTGCTGGTGTTCTTCACCGCCGCGGTCCCACTTCGCTGGCTGCTGTATAGCCTCATCACGAACCCCATCTACATCCTGCCCCTGCAGTTTCTCCACAGCGCGACCGCCGCCGCCTACTACGCGGCCGCCATCACGTACGTCGACACGCTGACGCCGCCAGAGTGGAAGGCGACCGGCCAGTCGCTGTTTAGCGCTCTTAGCGACGGCATAGGCATCGGCGGTGGTTCCCTGGCCTTCGGCATCATTTACCAGCGCTATGGGTTGGCGATTGCCTTCAGCGTTGGCGCTGCCATCGCAGTCATCGGCTGGCTCATCCTGGTTTTTGGCGTCCCCGGCCGCGTCACCCTGGGCAGCCCCATAAAAGCAGAAGGTTGAGGGCCTATCTACCCTCAACCTTCTGCTGCTTCTATAGTTCACCAACTATCATCTTAAGCGCCCGACAGCGCCGATGATCGCCGCAATGACGAACATGATGGTGATGGTGTTGAAGGAAAGGCGCACGCCAAATGGCAGAGACGATAGCACAACGCCCAGCACCAGGCACGCCGCAGCCAGAATCTGCATGCCGAGGCCGCGCTTCATGCGCACCGAACGGCTCATCACGTCGGCGATCCCCGCGCCAATCGGGAGACCGATAATGATGATGAAGAAGCCGGCCAGTCCACCGAAAAAGCGGATGGCAAATGCCGCCACAATCGAAAGCCCCAGCCCGACTGCGCCGGCGACGAGGTAGTCCCTGAAGTTGACGTCGTAGATAGGGGACTTGCGGACGGCGGCGCACTCCTTGCAGCGCAGCCCGACAGGATGCCGCACCATGCAGTTCGGGCAGATGGGCTTGCCGCACTTCCCGCAGCGCAGCACCGTCATCCGGCCCGAGCCGCACGCGCACGGGACGGCCTCGACGTTGGACGCCGCGCCGTCGTCCGGCGAAGGCCCAATCTTGGCCGCGATGCGCTCCAGCCCCAGCCGCGCTTCCTCGCTCGACGGGTTGAGCTTCTGGACGTGCTGCAGCAGGCTGCGCTTCTCTTCCATATCTGTGACCACGCCGGCCAGCGCCAGGTAGGCATCAGGGCTATACGGGTACTCGTCAACGGCCTTGCGGAAGAGGGTCTCCGCCTCCGCAGTGTCGCCGACGCGTGCCGCCGCCGAGCCTTGCTGAAGCAGCGTGGATAGCTCCAGGTCGTCTTTATGCGTATTGTTTATTCCAGAAGTACTCATCGCAATCGTTCCAGCAGCGTCGCGTAAAAGTCATTGGGCGGTGTGAGACGCACAAACTTTACCGTAGAAGGGCTCTTTACGAGGACCACCCGGTCACCGGGGGTCAGTCCGAAATTCGTTTGTCCATCAATGGAGAGCACCACCGGCGCCCCCTCTAAAGGCTCGACCTCGATCCGCACGGTGTCTGGCGCCACGAGCGACCGAATCGGCGATGGGTGAGCTGCCACGGGCACGATCACGAACGCCGGCGTGTTGGGGCCGAGTATCGGCCCATCTGCCGCCGCCGCGTAAGCGGTCGATCCTGTGGCCGTCGCGATAATCAGCCCGTCGGCCAGAAAGCTCGCCACATCCCCGCCGTCTACCTGCAGCCTCAGGCGCACGGCACGAAGAGTCGCGCGGCCGACAAAGCACTCATTCAGGCCGTCGCTGCGCAGGATGCGGGCGCCCTTGCGCCAGACCTCCCCACGCACCATGGTGCGCTGCTCGATACGCCCTTCGCCGGCCAGCACCCGCCTGACACCGGAAATGGCGTCGGACGGATGGAGCTCCGTCAAGAAGCCGAGACGCCCGAAATTGACACCCAGCAGCGGCACACCGTACGGCGCGGCAATCCGAGCGCCGCGCAACATCGTCCCGTCCCCACCCAGCGTCACGATCAAGTCCAGGTCGGACACATCACCCAGGTCATCGCACTCCAACTCCGAGCAGCGGCGGGGTACGGCGCCGGCTTGAAGGATAAGCGAAGACAGCTCGTCGGCCACATCCAGGGTCGCCGGTTTGTGAGGGTGATGGAGGATGCCAACGTGGCGAATCGGCCGTCCGTCCATCCATCCGACGACCGATTTGACCTCACTTACCATGCGGTCTTTGTCCCTTCCTGTGCCGGAAATATGATACTTTCACTTGGAATGTTAGTCGGAGGCAAAGGCAATGTCAATTCGCCGCACCTGTAGACTGACAGGGCGGCGTTAGAAGTGGATGAGTGTTTTTTGCTCAGAATAGGGGCCTACGCGCCGGCCAACTCGGTTTCAGTACATTAGAGACGTGCGCGGCGCTTCTCCTTACACGAGCGGCTCTTCCAGGGCATAGGCGATCGCCTCATCGAGCGTCATCGACTGGCCCTCGGCCCAGCCATCCTGGAATGCGGCGTCGTCAAGCTTGGCGTGAGCGGTGGCAAGCGCCTCATCGTATGCAATCTGGTACGGACCAATCGTGGAAACACCGATGGATGTGCGCCACGTCTCGAAAGCAGCGAGCAGGCGCGTCGCCCGATCGGACAGCCCCTGGCGGCTCAGCACGCCGGCAGTGATGAGCAAGCACAGCATGATGTACCAGATATCACCGATGCGTTGGAGCAGCACCAGGGCTTCGCGGACGTGTTCCTGGGCCGCTGTCTCGTCGCCGCGCAGGAAAGAGAGCGCTGCCCAGAACTGGAGGGTTCGCGCCTGGACGCGAATGTCCTTCATCTGCTTGCCAATCTCAACGGCTTCGGCGAAAAGCTTATCAGCATAGTCAGTGTCGCCCTGCATACCGTGGGTCAAGGCGACGTTGTTGAGCCCCGCGGCGATGCCTTCCAGGTCGTTGATTTCGCGCGAGAGGTCAAGGCTCTCCTCGTACAGGCTGCGTGCCTTCAACACCTCGGAGTTGACCATCGCGACGCTGGCGAGCGTCCGCACAGCGCGGGCGCGCGCCATGAGGTCCCCGGTTGACTGCGACAGCGCATACGCCTCCTCGGACAGTTGGCGTGCCAGGTCGTACTCACCTCGCAGCCACGCCAGCCACGCGGCAGGATTGAGGGCGTTGCTCCTGAGGACGGGGCGCGACGAGGGAGTCGGATCCAGCTTCAGGGCCATGTCCAGCCACCGCGCCCCTTCCGTGAGGAAGCCAGCCCACTCCCAAAACGAGCCCAGTGCGGCAACAAGGCGGAGCGCCTGCTCTACCTCCTGACGGTCGAGCGACCAGCGCATCGCCGCTCGCAGGTTGTCGTGCTCCTCGTGTAGACGATCGCGCCAATCTAGTTGCTCGGGCCCGACCAGTTGCGGCTGAGCGTTTTCAGCAAATTCGAGGAAGAAGTCCGCGTGCCGCTGCCGGATCGCGTCTGGCTCTTGGTCCGGTCGGCCGACGTCACTGTCCCCGTCGGCTTCCAACCGCTCCAGTGCGTACTCACGAATGACGCGCAGCATCCAGAAGCGTGCTTCGCCCCCGACCCCCTCGATTTGCCGCAGGAGGCTCTGTTTGACGAGCGATCCGATGCCGTCGAACACGTCCACATCCAGATCGTCTTTTGCATTGCAGACAACCTCGGCAGCCTCAAGCGAGAAGCCCCCCATGAAGACAGCCAGCCGACGAAACAGGGCTTTCTCGCCACGCTCGAGCAAGTCATAGCTCCAGTCGATCGTGCTGCGGAGCGTTTGTTGGCGCTCCGGTAGGTCGCGCGAACCGCCCGTCAGGAGCTTCAGGCGGCTGGTGAGACGCTGCAGGAGCGCCTGAGCCGTCAGCACACGAATTCGCGCGGCGGCCAGCTCAATCGCCAGTGGCAAGCCATCGAGCTGGAGACAGATTTGAGCGACCGCCAGCGCATTCTCCTCGTTCAGGACGAAGTCAGGACGGACCGCCTGGGCGCGATCAACGAACAGGCGCACAGCGTCGTTCTCGCGGACAGCGGCCACAAACGGAACCCCGAGGGGGAGCCGCCAGAGGTCGGGCACGCCCAACGATGGGACGGCAAACTCATACTCACCACGCAGCTGTAGCACAATCCGGCTGGTGACCAACACTTTCAATGTCGGTGATGTCGACAGCAGATCGATCACAATTGTGGCGGCGGTGACGACCTGCTCGAAGTTATCCAATACGAGAAGGAGGCGCTTGCCACGCAGGTACGCCTTGAGGTTGTCGAGGAGGGGACCGCCGCCTGCCTCGCGGATGTGCAAAGCCTGGGCGATGGTCGAGACGACGAGGGCAGGATCGTGCACCTGGCCGAGGGCGACGTAGAAAACGCCGTCTTCGAAAAGCTCGCCGGAACCGTCAGGGAGAGTTTGATGCAGCAGATTGGCTGCGCACTGTATTGCCAGTCGGGTCTTGCCGGTGCCGCCCGGCCCAGTCAAGGTGACGAGCCGAATATCTGGCCGCAGCAAAAGCTGCTCCACGGCAGCCACTTCCTGCTCGCGCCCGATCAGCGGTGTGGGTGGCGTCGGGAGATTGTTTAGACGCGAGTCCAGCGTCTTGAGCGGCGGGAAATCGGCGTTGAGGTCGGGGGCGACGACCTGGAATACGCGCTCCGGCCGCGCCAGATCCTTGAGACGGTGCTCGCCCAGGTCGCGGAGTTCAACGGACGGTGGGAGCTGGTCACGCAGAAGCTCGGCTGTGGATAAAGAAACGAGGATTTGGTCCCCATACCCGGCCGCCATCAAGCGAGCCACACGATTGACGGCGGGGCCAAAATAGTCGCCATCACGCTCGTGAGCGGCCCCCGTATGCAGAGCCATTCTGACGTGAATCGGCACGGCCGACCCGTTTCCGCCATCCCCGCGGTTGTTGGCCTGCAAAGCCCGCTGTGCATCGACCGCGGCAGCAACTGCATCCGTGGCGGTGGCGAAGGCGGCGCAGAACGCGTCGCCTACAGTCTTGAAGACGTAGCCAGCATGCGCCGCGACTGCACCATTCAGTAGATCATCATGGCGCGCGAGAGCAACACGCATAGCGTCGGCCTGGCGCTCCCACAGCTGCGTGCTGCCCTCGATATCGGTAAAGAGAAACGTCACCGTGCCGGTCGGGCGTCCATCCATGGGCTACCTCTCTAGGTCAACGGGCGTTCAGATGCACGACGACGATTCTCACCAGATTGGCCGCAAAAGCAAATCAACCGCGTGTGATTCAGGCCACCGAGACATGCGGGCTATGTTGTAGAACGCATCAGCCTGCCGCGTGGATTACGGGACGCTGCGCCGGGTCCGCAACGGCCTGGCGCAGGACCTCGCGCGTGACCCGCGGCACATCGCCGTGGCCGGACAACATGAAGGCGAGCAGAGACTTGATGGGATTGTCCTCTCCCCACGTGAAGTAGACGTGTGGACATTCGCTCATTTGATTGCGCAGGTACAGGAGAAACGCGGCGATAGCGTTGGGTACGGCCGAGCTCTCGGCGCGGAGAACCTTGTAAGGCCCGACCTCGACGCCGGACACCGTCAGCACGTGCTCGAACTCGGAGGCATCGCACACATCGACCTCCAGGAACACGATGGGAACATCGCTGGGGATGTGATGGTCCTTTCGGGCTTGCTGTTCCTTGAGGCGATACTCCTCGACATCTCCGCCCTGGCGGTGGTTAGCGACCAGGTTGATCTCCCGGCCACGATACGGCTCGAGGAATCGGCGCGCCGTCGAATCGAGGGTGACCTGCCTGACGCGCAGCTCAGTCGAGCGGTAGATGCGCGAGATGAGCGACACCACAATGATCGCGGCGATGAAGAACGAGGCAATCTTGACGCCATCGGGCCGTTCGAAGATGTTGACGAGAGTGGTGTAGACGAAGATGGCGGCGATGACCGCGTACACGGCGGCCCGCACTCTGCTGCCCCGGCTGCGCCGCCATGCCGAGATTGTAACGGCGATGGCGCCGGACGTCATCAACACGAGGACGCCAGTGGCATACGCGCCGCCCTGAGCTTGAACACTAGCGCGAAAAAGGAGTGTCACGGCAAAAGCAATGACAGTGTACACCAGAACAAGGGGGCGCGTGGCGCGGGTCCAGTCAGGGGCCATGCCGTAGCGCGGCAAGTACCGCGGCACAATGTTGAGCAGGCCTGCCATCGCGGACGCACCGGCGAACCACAGAATGAGGATGGTGCTGATATCGTAGACGGTGCCAAAGCCGTTACCCAGGTACGTATGCGCCAGGTAGGCCAGCGCCCGCCCGCTCGCTGCGCCACCTTCCTGGAACTCCTGAGGCGGGATGAGGATGGTCGTGATAATGCTGCTGGCAATGAGGAAGACGCTCATGATGGCTGCCGCCGTAAATAGCAGCGCCCGCGTGTGACGGATGCGGCCGACGGGCTTCTCCTCCGTATCGGTCGAATCACCCTTGACGAGCGGCATCACCGCCACGCCTGTCTCGAAGCCAGAGAGCCCGAGCGCGAGCTTGGGGAAGAGCAGCATCGACACGAGGAGCGCCGCAGCGGGACCACCATGGCTTGTGAACAAGGCCGCGCGCCAGTCGAGCACGGCTGTGGGGTGATGGAATACCTGGTACAGGCCGTCCGCCACCACGACACAGTTGAGCAGCAGATACGCGCCGACGAGAACGACTGCCAGGCCAATAGCCTCTTTGAAGCCCTTGAGGAAGACGGCGGCCAGAATGGTGATGAGGAGCAGCGTCAGAGCGATCTGTTGCCCGTGCAGGAAGGCCGGCATGAAGGGGTTCTCAATGGCGTGGGCCGTGGCGTCGGCGGCAGAGAGGGTAATCGTGACGATGAAGTCGGTGGCGACGAAGCCCAGCAACACGAGCACAAACAGCTTGCCCTTCCACCAGGATAGCAGCCGCTCAAGCATGGCGATGGAGCCTTCGCCGTGTGGGCTTTCGGCGGCGACGCGGCTGTAGATGGGTAGTGCGCCGAAAAGCGTGAGCGCGACGAGGATCAGGGTCGCAATCGGGGAGAGGACACCCGCGGCAAGAGCCGCGATGCCCGGCTGGTAGCCGAGGGTAGAGAAATAGTCGACACCGGTGAGGCACATGACCTGCCACCAGGAATGCTGGCGATGCTCGGTCTCGGTCTCATAGGGACCTTCAAACTCCTTGAAGTAGCCTTGCAGCAGCCAGCGTTTCCACCCGCCTGTGGATGGCTGCAGCGTTCTCGCAGATTCTGCCATGTCTCACACTCCGTTTCCGTGCCAAGTTCTTGGGCAGACTTCAAGACTGCGCAGGACCGGTGGTGTGGAGAGAAACAAGAAGCGTACCAAAATACACAGCGGGCATCGCATGGTCAACGATGCCCGCCGCGGATTCGCCCTTGTGTGGTGAGCGAAAACGTCTCAGTCGCTGAACGAGGCGCTGTAAAACTGGAGATATTCCCCAGCGTGGCTCCCCCAATACTCGCCCGTGTGGCCGCCGGGGTACTCGTGCCATGTGTGCGGAATTCCCAGCTGAACGAGCTGCTCATGAAATGCCTGGGCCGCCGGGGCCCACTGATCGGCTTGCCCAATGTCAACCCATAGCTTGAAGCGGCTGACGACCTTCGGATATTTCTTGCACAATGCCAGCGGATTGTGCGCGTCGAAGTAGGCCCGGTCGCCGAAGAAGGCGAAGGTGTTCTCGTAGGTACGCAAGGCCGGGCTATGCGCGCCCACAACCGAGAAGAGGTCAGGGTTGTTGATGGCAAGCTGCATCGCGCCGTGGCCGCCCATGGACAGACCGCCGATGGCGCGGTGCGGGCGGTCCGCCAGCGTGCGATAGTGGCTGTCGATCTCGGCGATCACATCGTGGGTCACGTATGTCCCCCAGCGCGGGCCGTTGTTCGCGTGATCGACCCAGTACTCTTTATCGCCCTGGGGAAGCACGATGATGAACGGGCGAATCTTGCCCGAGCGCATCATTGCGTCGGCGGTACGCAGAAGGCCGTATTGCAGCCACTCGGAGTTTGTGCCCGACATGCCATGGAGCATGTACAGAACGGGGTAGCGCTGGTCGGGGCGAGTCTGATAGCCAGGGGGTAGATAGATATAGTACGATGTATCTCGGTTCAACGATTCGCTGTGGAAAACGTGCGGCTGCACGTTCAGGAGGGCGATATCGGCCAGAGGCTCAGCCCAGCTAAGCTCCGGAATGTACTCAGTGGAGATCTCGGACAGATGAGCGGCGCTGGATGGAGACACGAAAAAGACGGTGCAGATCGTGGCGGCTGCTACGGCGACGACGATAATCGGAATAAGCCACCTGGCGTGCTTGCTGACCTTCATTCACTTCCACTCAGCCGATTGTGATCGGCACTACTCTGCACGTCTAGCGCCATGCACAACGCCGGCGCTCTCCCCCGGCGCTTCAACGCGGGGAGCCGCGTGCTATACGGCAAGTATGACGCACCTCAATGCGCCTATCATACGCGCAATCGAAGCTGGAATCCGGATTCCGCGCGTCTGTAGCTAATACAACGCAAGAACTTGCTTTCGGTTACGCCTACATGCCCGCGACCGGCGCCTCAATGTGGTGACGATGGGCATGCACAGGGTAGCGAAGCGAGGAATCACTGGGTGATGCAGGAGTCGCCGCAGGAGCCGAGTCCGATGCGGCGACCGAATCACCAGCGGGCGCGGCGTCGTCGGGCGATACGTTGGCTACCGTCGAAGCGCTCGCCACCGCACTCTGGATCGAATCGGCCGAGAGCCCCAGCGCTGCATGATCACCGGCGATAATGAGCACCGCGCAGGCAGCGCCGACCAGAAGACCCGTGCGCATCATGGCCCCGCGGGCAGGGCGCCAGCGGGCCGGGCGGCCGCCGCGGCTGAATGATGACGCGAGACCACGCGCGGGCATCTGGAACGCCCCGGGCCGCAGCGCCGCCCGAATACCCGTCCAGGCGGACTCGCGTAGCGGCTGGATCGCGTTCGGCAGGCGCACGCGAACCCAGACGAGGCACCACACAAAGAGAATGGCGCCGACCTGGATAAGCGCGTTCTGCTGCGGCGAATCGCTCAGGTGGTCGGCCAGGGCCGAGCGCGCCAGGACGACGGTGAGAACGAGGAAGATGTGCGAGCCATAGGCAAAGAGGGAATGTCGCCCCAAGGGCAGCAGCAACCAACCAAGAGCGCGACGGATGGGATGCCATAGGAGAGTGACACCCGCGAAGAGGAATGTGGCAAACGAGGCGAAGACCAGCAACCGGCCCAGGCGAACATCCCCCTTCCCCGTCAGCTGATCCTTGAGCAGGTCGTAATACGTCGCGCCCTCGAAGGGCGTCAGGTGCGTGCTATAGAGGGCGATAGCGGCAGCGACCGCCAGGCCAGAGAGCAGAAAGACGAGCGAGACCGGGATGCGCGTCAGGCGACGCTCGAGCGTCTTGCGGTGGTAGCCGAGGACGAGGCCGGTGACGAACAACACCTGCCACGCGGCCAAATTGAACAGCGTCCCGTCCTCGATGGTCCACGGGAGGTTGGCCTTGTCCGGCGACACTTGCCACAAGGCCCACACCGCCCATGACCCAACCAGGACGTATGGCGTGAAACCGCGCCGCAGCAGAACGATCAACGGCCCCGCCGCCGCAATCAGGAACGTATACAACACCAGGACGTCGGTCAGGAAGTAGACGCGGTGCATGCTTATGATACTCCACGCCCAGCCGGGGACATCATCCAGGGTCAGGGAAGGCGCCCACCATATCTGCTCGTGATTGGACAGCAAGGCGAATACCAGGGTGAGGAGGACCATCTCGAGCCAGAGAATCACGGCCCGCCGCCCGCTCTTCGAGAGCACGGCGCGCACACCCTGCTTCGCCGCGATGGGCGCGTAGACCATGCCCATAACCAACCCGGCGATGAAGACGAAGCCTTCCGCCGCCGAGATGAAGAAGCCATTGCCGCCGGTGATGGCGAACAGCCACGAGTCGCCGCCAACATGGTCGGCGATCATCACGAACACGGCATAGCCGCGCAGGAGGTCAAAGCGCGCATCGCGGCGCTGGGGCTCGTAACGCCAAGATGAGATCGCCGCGGCGACCTGATCCAGGTAGGGAATCCGAGGGGATAGTGCTGCTCTCGCCATGCCGCATCCTCCGCGCGAACTAACCACACAGCTTACAGGTCAATCGAATCTACTCCCGTCCGCAGCGTCAAGGCTCTTTAAAAGACACGACGCCGGTGCGATAAAGTTTCGCACTTGCTAAACAATCTCTCAGAAAACCACCCATTTCAGTCATCTACAACGCTATTGCCTGAGCACATAGTTTCCGCAGCACCGCCCGCCTTTTTCCGCTGAGATGAAAATAGCGCGGCTGTCGCCCTGAGCGTAGCGAAGGGCCTCCAACGGCACCGGGATGCTTCGCTCCGCTCAGCATGACATTTTCATACTTACGGGTGACCCAAGGGTCATATAGACTGCGCTGGTACATCCGGCACGATACGCCATGCGTCTTGAACGTACGTGATACTGTCGAGAACGTCTGGCCAACTAAGGAGACCTCGAATGTACGGAACAATCGCTCGGATGCAGCTGAAGCACGGCGTGGAAGAGCAGATGATGGCATTGGATCTCGAGGAGCGCGCAAGGAACATTCCCGGCGCCGTGGCCGAGTATGTCTACCGAATGGACAACGAACCCGATGTCTACTATCTCGTGGTAGTGTTCGAGAGCAAGGAAGCCTATTTCGCGAACGCGGATAGCTCTGAGCAGGCAGTGGAGTACGAGAAGATGCGCGCTTTGCTCGCGGCCGATCCAGAGTGGCACGACGGCGAGCTGATATCAGCCTGGAGCCCGACGCCGATTATGTAGCAGGCGGCTACTGGCTCCTCAGCCGAGCGCCAGGGCATGGCCGGATTGTCTCAGGCGATTCACAGCCACCGCTCAGGGATAGCTCAGCTTGCCGGCTCATCATTTGCTCCTACGTTGATATGTCCTGCCTATGGTTGCTTCGTTCGCTTGACCGATTTGTTGCGCACGCGCGAGCCGCGTATCTTTTTGGTCAGGTGGAATGAACAGGCCCGGGGTGAGGGACGAAGCGAAGGAGTAATGCATGAAGTCACGTTTGTATGTCAGCGCCCCAAAATGGCTCTGGCTTATCCTGCTGATTCCGCTGCTGCTCGCCGCATGTAGCGGCCAGTCGGCAGATACCGGTGCGTCCCAGGCTGCCAAGGCCCCGGCCGCGTCGGCTATTCCTGCCACAGCCACGCGGCCGTCTCAAGCGGCAACTCAACCCACGACCGCCGCGCCGACAGCGCCGGCGAAGACACCGTCCCAGACAAGCGCCCCGACGGCCCAGCCGACAAGCCCCCGCGTGACGGCAACCGCGGCGGCTCCGACCAAGGCCCAGGTGACTCCGGCCTCCTCGCCCACGGCGCAGGCTGCCGCCCCGGCCGCGGCTGCCGCTGCTCAGACGGCGCCGCAGTGCACGCCCGGCGTCTTGACGCCTGCGCAGACCGAAGGCCCATATTACAAGGCGAACCCGCCAGAGCGTGCCTCGCTCCTCGACACGGGCCTGGGCGGCACCAAGGTCGTGGTCACCGGCTACGTCTTGACCGCCGACTGCAAACCCATCCCTGGCGCGCGCGTCGACTTCTGGCAAGCGGATGCCCAGGGGCAGTACGACAACAGCGGGTACCGCCTGCGCGGCTACCAGGTCACCGACGCGAACGGCCAGTATCGCCTCGATACAGTCATCCCGGGGTTGTACCCGGGCCGCACGCGCCACATCCACGTGAAGATCACACCGCCGAACGGCTCCACTCTCACCACGCAGCTCTACTTCCCGGGCGAGGCGAGCAATGCCCGCGACGGTATTTTCGACCAGCGACTGCTTGCCAACGTCCAGGACAGCGGCGACGGCAAGCTCGCGACGTACAACTTCGTCCTCGGGACAAAGTAGGATGCCCGGGATCGCGGAGGACGCTCAATGGCCGTGAAGTTACCGCAAGGCCCGCGCACTCTGCCCGTCGTAGGCTCGCTCGTGCCGTATCTACGCGACCAGCCGGGCTTCCTCCGCGAGAGTTACCGTCGCTATGGCCCGACCATCGGCTTTCAGTTTCTCAATCTGAAGGGGGCAATCCTCGTTGGCGCCGAGGCTAACCGCCACATTCTCGTGGATGCCGTCAACGACTTCCTCGTGTCGCCCATCATTGACAACGCCAACGCGCGCTGGATCGTCGGCTACGGCCTGCTCTTCATCGACAACCCGCCCCACGACCCGCAACGCCGCCTCATCATGCCGGCCATGCACCACTCGCGCCTCGAGGCGTATCAACAGGTGATGCGCGACACAACCGAGATGGTGCTCGACCGCTGGACGCCCGGTGAGGAGATCGACCTGGCCGGCGAGATGGATGACCTGGCGCTGCTGGTCGCCGGACGGACACTGTTCAACATGGACTTCAGCGGCGAGGCTCGGGAGCTGAGCGACTCCGTGCAGGTCGTCGTCCAGACGATGAACGACGTGTTTCGCATCGCGTTCGCGCAGCTTCCCTTCGACGTGCCGGGCCTCGGCTACGGTGGCAGCCTCCGGCGGGCCATCGCCCGCGCCAACGCTATCGTCGACCGGATCATTGCCGACCACGAGCGCGACGGCATAGACACCGGCGACGTTGTCTCCATGCTCATTGCAGCGCGTGACGAGGATAACGCCCGCCTCACGCCGCAGCAGGTGCGCGACCATCTGCTGACGCTCTTCGTGGCGGGCCACGAGACCGTCGCCAACGGCCTGTGCTGGGCGTGCTACCTCCTGGCGCAGCACCCGGCTGTAACGGCCAGGCTCCTGGCCGAGTTGGAGCGCGAGCTAAAGGGCAGGGCGCCGACGCTCGCCGACCTTAACCGCCTGCCCTACCTCGATCAGGTGGTGAAGGAGTCGCTACGCCTCTATCCACCCGCGACGAGCCTGTTCCGCACCGCGCGCGTGCCGTTCGCGTGGCGCGGCTACGAGTTCCCGGCCGGCGCGACGATCATGTACACGCCGTTCCTGAGCCACCGCGTCGAGGAGCACTTTCCGGAGCCGGAGGCATTCCGCCCGGAGCGATTTGACCCCGCCGTTAGCGTCGTCCCGCCGTCGTACGCCTACATTCCGTTCGGCGGCGGTCCGCGCTCGTGCGTCGGGGCGCCGTTCGCGATGCTTGAGCTGAAGACCGTGCTGGCGATGATCCTGCAGCGCTACCGCCTCGACCTCGTGGCGAATCAAAAGGTCGTCGCCACGGTGACGACGACCCTCCAGCCGAAGTACGGCTTGCACGTGCGGCCTATGCCACAGGACGGCCACCCCGAGCGCTCGCCCGCGCCTGTGTTCGGCAACGTCGTCGGCGCAACGCCGGGACCGCTGTAGCGCCAACGGACACCATTGACCTCGTGTATATGCAGACGTAAAATAAGTCCATCGCCGTCGACGATCTCTTCCTGTACGACACGGGAGCCGAGTAGCGGTTGGTGCAAAAGGTAAGCGCATGAGACAGCCCCTGCATACCCCAGCGGAGTATCTCGCCTTGGAACGCGAAGCGCCGTACAAGAGCGAGTACATCAACGGCCAGATATACGCCATGGCCGGCGCAAGCGAACAGCACAACTTGATCGCACTCAACATCGCCGCTGACATTAACTTGGAGTTCCGAGGCCGCGGCTGCCGAGCGTATGCTAGCGACATGCGCGTCAAAGTTGGCCCAACAGGTATGTATACTTACCCCGATGTTGTTGCTTTCTGTGGGGAGCCACATCTCGAAGATAGACACCGCGACACGCTAGTCAACCCGGCAGTCATCGTGGAGGTGCTATCGCCTTCCACCGAGGCGTATGATCGCGGCGAGAAGTTCGCACACTACCGCCGCCTCGACAGCCTGATGGAGTATATCCTGGTCGCTCAGGACAAAGTGCGCGTGGAGCACTACGTGCGGCAGGATGACGGCTGGCTCCTGTCCGAGATTAGCGATCTCGACGGCGTGCTGCGCCTCGCCTCTATAGATTGCTCCGTCCCGCTGCGCGATATCTACGACAAGGTTGAGTTCAGCGGCGAGGAACCTGGACCGGCCCGAACTGTCGACGTCAGGTAGGACGAGCAGCCACCTCGTCGCCTGACGGCGTTTCCAGGGCGTAGGCGACAGCCTCGCCTTGTGTCTCTTTCTGGCCTTCTTCCCAGCAGCGCGCGAAATCGCTCGGCTCGAGCTGCTCCCGAACGCTAGCAACATCGTGGTCGAAAGCAAGCTGATCCGGCGGCGACAGCGGCGCGCCAATAGCATCTAGCAGCGCCCGCGCCGCGGCCAGCAGATGAGCGGCCCGGCGCGGCTTCCCCTCCGCGGCAGCCAGGCTTCCGAGGCCTGCCAGGCACTCTGCGATGCCCTGGCGGTTGCCTTCTGCGACCTGCACCGAAAGGCTCTCTGTCAGCAGGCCGCGCGCTCGCTCATACTCGCCGTTGTGCAGAGCAACACGGCCAAGCTTGTGTGAATTCGACGCGGCGCCAAGCTTGTTCCCTAGTTCCCCGAATAGCTCCAGACTTGTCTCGTAGCGCTCCGCAGCGCACCCGAAGTCACCGTCCAGACGGTCTAAATCCCCAAGACGCTCCAATGCACCGCCGAGCGCGTCCTTGAGGTCGTTTGCGCGCGCGGCATCGATAACTACCTCATAGCGCGTTCGTGCCTCCGACAGGTTACCTTCGTGCAGTGCAACCAGGCCGAGGTCCGACGTAAGCGTGATCGTCTGGCTAACGTCGCCGACTTGCTGGTAGTAAGCCAAGCTCTCCGCGAATAGGCGGCGAGCCTCGTCATGTTTGCGCTGATCGAAGACCACATGTCCCATAATATGGAGCGCTTCGGTCAGGTGAGGCATGTCCCCGAGCTCGCGCCAGAGAGCAACGCTCTCTTGCAGAGAGGCATACGCCAGAGCACTATCCCCCTGCTGCGTACCGAACATCCCCATGCCCAGAAGCGCCAAAGCTCGCCCTCTCTCCCGGCCAGCCGCGCTTCCTGTCGCCCGTGTTAGCCAGTTGCGGCCCTCGTGCAGATCCCCCTGTCCGTACCAGAAATACCACAGATCGCCGGCGAGAAGCGCCCCCGCGTCCACGTCCTCGCCCTCGCTTGAGCCAAGCCCCCACTCCAGGGCCGATCTCAGGTTGTCCCGCTCGAGCTTGAGCCGATCGCCCCAGGAGGTTGCTGTACTGCTCCACTTTTCCGGCTCGAATGCTTCGGCGAGCGCCCCATAGAAAGCCAGGTGTTGACGTCGAACCGCCGCAGCTTCCCCACTCGCCTCCAGGCGCTCCAGCGCATACTCGCGGATCGTCTCGAGCATTGTGAAGCGCGGCTGGTCCCCCGACGCCAGGCTGTGTTGAAGCAGGCTCTGCTCCGCGAGCGACGCCAGTCTGTCGAGTACGTCCACCTCAGGCTCACCAAGCCCCGCGTACACCGCCTCGACCGCTTCGAGCGAGCAACCGCCGACGAACACAGCGAGCCGCCTAAACAACGTCTTGGCGCTGTCGTCAAGCAGGTCATAGCTCCAGGTGATTGTGTCACGCATCGTCTGCTGGCGGGCCGGCGCGTCACGCGGCCCTCCTTTCAGAAGCTGGAGACGATGCGTGAGACGCGCGGCGATTGCGTGCGGCGGGAGCAGCCTGACCCGCGCCGCCGCCAGCTCGAGCGCCAGGGGCAAGCCATCAAGCCGCTGGCAGATCTCGATCACCGCGTCGGCATTGTCGTCCGTCAGGGCAAAGTTGGGCTGCACTGCCTCGGCACGCTGGACGAACAGGTCTACCGAGGGGTACGTGGACAGAAGTAGGGCGGGTTTGACGGTCGAAGTCTGGGCCCCGCGGGCCGGAACCGCGAGCGGGGCGACAGGAAACTCATGCTCACACAAGATGCGCAGCGGGGCTCGGCTCGTAGCCAACACCTTTAGGTGGGGACAGGCGGCCAACAGATCGCCCACCGTCAGCGCCGCGTGCAGCAGGTGTTCAAAGTTATCGAGAACGAGCAGGAGTTGCCTGGTCCTCAAATGCTCGATGAGCACCTGAAGCAGCGGCTGACCGGCTACCTCGCGTACATCCAGCGCTGCCGCAATCGCCGACGCAACCAGCGTCGGATCGCGAATTGGCGCAAGCTCCACCAGGTAGACGCCGTCCGGGAAGTGACCGAGCAATGTGCCCGCCACCGCCAGCACCAGCTGCGTCTTCCCCGTCCCGCCGGCTCCCGTCAGCGTCACCAGCCGCACCTCGTCCCGCAGCACAAGGCTCTCAACAGCCGCAAGCTCCCGCTCGCGGCCGATGAGTGGTGTCGGCGGAACGGGCAGATTGGGGTAAGCAGGCGCGAGCGGTGGCGGGGGCATCGAGACCGTATCGGTGTCTAGCGCGAAAGCCCCGTCCTCGCCTTCGCCCCTGGCAAAGCGGACGAAGCGGGCGCGATATTCCGGCGAAATGTCGAGAGTAGCCGCCAGGATTTCCGCCATCTCCCGCGATGGCCGAAACTCGTCCGCCTCGACCTTGCGAATCGTCTCGCCGGCGTAGCCAGTTTGCCGTCCCAGCTCGACCTGGGTCAGGCCCAGTCCTCGCCGCCGCCGCTTGAGCCAGCTCCCAAACGTCAGGTCCGCGCTCATGACTCACCTTGGCGCTCAATATCGAGCGTCCAACCCAGAATAGCGTCCGCCTGATTCAACGAGTGATACCGGTTTCGCCGTTTCCATTATATCACACACTTGCCGCACAGCCGACGCGAAAAGGCGCCTCACCCTCGTCAAGGATGAGGCGCCCAGACAAGCACCCGTAATGGAAGATGTAGCGCCGATGGCGAGATCGACTGGCGTCTCAGGTAGAGTCGGACTTAGTCGACCAATGGAGCGGCAGCTTGGTCTGTGTGAGGACTGGAGAAGGCCGGAGGCCGCACAGAAACCGCCGTAGAGAGCGCTGCCGTTCCGACCAGATGAGCCAGTTGACCGCGGTCGGTAGGTCGCGCGTAACGTGGTAGTGCGTGAACGCGAGCGCCAAGGGAGACGCGAGCTGCTGCTGGCCGCGCCCCGTCTGCACGAGCACCGTTGTGCATCCGGCTGCCTGCCCTGCCGCGATGTCACTGAAGCCGTCACCAACGAGGTAGCACTCGCTGAGGCACAGGTTGAACAGGCGCGCTGCCTGGAAGAGCAAACCGGGCTTCGGCTTGCGGCAGTCGCAACCCTCGTCAGAGTCGTGGGGGCAGTAAAGGACGGCGTCGATGGCCCCGCCAGCCGTTTCGACGGTCTCCGTCATGCGTCCATTGATGTCCTCGACGACGATCTGCAGCACGATGTGGCGATGAATGATGGCCTGGTTGGTTACGACAATGACCTGCCAACCGTCTGCGCGCAGACGGCTCAATGAGGCGAGGACTCCGGGTATAAAGACGAACTCATCCCACGATTTGACATGATCGGGGCGATTTTCGTTAATAACGCCGTCGCGGTCCAGGAAGACCGTTTTCATCGGTAGGGCCTCGTGTTAGGTGCATCGAACGATGCCATTAATGACGCATCTCATCGGGTGAACGCGGAATCTCATCCGCTGATACCCGATGGGTGCCTTTTGCACTGTCCATCGCGCTTGTGATAGACCGGGGGCGTTTTGGGCTTACGGCGTTGTGCGCCTGAAGAGCCGACCAGCCTGGTATGCCCGGCCCCCTCTGGGCGCGTGGACGGAGGGGGCGACGCAGCGTGGCGGCGAGGATTGCGGCGGGATGTCATGTGAGTCCTCGTGGACCGCGAGAGCAGCGTTGGCCGGAGTCAGTGGAGCACTGGACAAAACCGGTCAACCAACCCGACGTGTCCATACACGACTGACTATTATGCAGTATTATACTTACTTGCAGCGGCAGGTCAACTTCGTGAAGTCTCACCATTTCATCCAGTTCGCATTGTCGATTCTGGCCGCTGCCAGACGACTATCTGATACCGACAGCCGCGCTAGGTGACGTCCCTTGACGAGGAGATAATATGCAGAAGATCGTGACGTTCCTGACGTTCGACAACCAGGCGGAGGAGGCCGTCAACCTCTATGTCTCAGTGTTCAAGAACTCGAGGATCGTAAGCGCGAACCGCTATGGTGAGGCAGGACCGGGGCCGCAAGGCTCGCTCATGTCGGCCACGTTTGAGATTGAGGGCCAGGAGTTCATCGCTCTCAACGGCGGCCCAAGCTTCTCCTTCGCCGAAGGGATTTCACTCTTCGTTAACTGCGAGACGCAAAGCGAAGTCGACGACCTCTGGGCGAAGCTCTCGGAAGGGGGCGAGCAAGGGCCGTGCGGATGGTTGAAAGACAGGTTCGGCGTGTCGTGGCAGATCGTCCCCACGATCCTGGGCACGCTGTTGAGCGACCCTGACCCCGAAAAGGCCGGGCGGGTGATGCGGGCCATGCTTCAAATGCGCAAGCTCGACATCGCAGCGTTGCAGCGGGCCTATGGCGGAGTTTAGGTCGCACACCACTGCTAGCGTGGCTTATGTCTTGCTCCGCAGTCATGCGAGACCATATCGAGCCTATTATGGAGAGCCTTATGCGAACAGTTAAGTCCAAGGACGGCACCCGCATTGCGTTTGATCAGCTTGGGAACGGACCCGTGGTGATCCTGGTCGGCGGCGCGACAACGACCCGCGCCGATACCTACCCCCTGGCCGAGGCTCTAGCGCCGCACTTCACCGTTCTCAACTATGACCGTCGGGGCCGAGACGACAGCGGCGACACGGCGCCGTACGCGGTCGAGCGCGAAGTCGAAGATATCGAAGCTCTCATCGATGCCGCCGGGCAAACCGCGTCCTTGTTCGGCCACTCATCCGGCGCCGTTCTGGCGCTTGAAGCCGCCCGGCAGCTTCCCGACAAGATCGGCAAGCTCGCGCTGTACGAACCGCCCTTTATCGTCGACGACAGCCGTCCGCCGGTGCCGACGGATTACGTCGCACAGCTCAACGCAGCAGTCGCCGCGGGCCGCCCCGGCGACGCGCTCGCTATCTTCATGACGCAGGCAGTCGGTATGCCGGCCGAGGTGGTGCCGCAGATGCGCGAGGCGCCCTTCTGGGCCACATCCGAGGCCGTCGCGCACACCATTGCCTACGACGGGACGATTATGGGAGACACGATGCGCGGCAATCCGGCGGCGCTCCAGAAGTGGCGCTCGGTCAGGAACCCAACGCTCGTGATCGATGGCGGGGAGAGCGCGGCGTGGATGCATCGGGCGACGCAAGCGCTCGCCGATGTTCTCCCGAACGCACAGCGTCTCACCCTGGCAGGTCAGACGCATGGTGCGGCGACGGAAGTCCTCGCGCCGGTGCTCGTGACATTCTTCGCGGGACAAGGCCAGGCGGGACATGATAGGTAAAGTTATCACAGACTAGAGGCAGCAAGAGAGAGGCGTATGGGCAAACTTGTTTACTCAATGATGGTTTCACTGGATGGCTACATCGCGCGGCCCGACGGCGCGCTCGACTGGGTCCTGATCGACGAGGAGTTGCACGCCTTTGCCAACGACCAGGCGCGCGCCGAAGGCGCTTTTCTGTATGGGCGGCGGCTCTACGAAACCATGGCGGCGTACTGGCCGACCGCAGACGCCGATCCCTCCGCTCACGCGGTCGAGATCGATTTCGCGCGCATCTGGCGCGACAAGCCCAAGCTCGTGTTCTCGCGAACCCTCGACAGCGTTGCGTGGAACTCCAGGCTGGTCCGCGAGGTTTCAGCCGACGAGATCCGCCGGTTGAAAGCCGAGTCCGACAAGAATCTGAGTGTCGGCGGCGCCGACCTCGCCGCCTCATTCGTGCGCCTCGGTCTGATCGATGAGTACCAGCCCATCGTGCAGCCGGTGATTCTGGGCAACGGCATCCCGTTCCTCCCGCGCGTCGATCACGCCCTCAAGCTTCGCCTCGTGGAAACACGACGGTTTCAGTCCGGGGTCGTGTTCCTCCGCTACCAGACGGACAATTGAACCCACACCAGTTGCGCCAGCAAAACATTTGTGCTAACATCCCCGCTCTCATGGAAGACAGTTGGATAGAGCCAGGAGGATTCGTGAACGTACCTTACAAGCCGACGGGCTATAATAGCGTCTCACCCTATCTCATCGTTAGCGGCGCAAGCGGGGCGATTGATTTCCTCAAGCAGGTCTTTGGCGCGGTAGAGATCCGGCGGCTCCCTACGCCGACCGGGAAAGTCAGGCATGCTGAAGTTCGCATCGATGACACTGTCGTGATGCTTGCCGACGGCGCCGACGGCTGGCCGCTGAGCCCGTCATCCATACACATCTACGTGCCTGACGTTGACGCGGTCTACGAACGCGCCTTGGGCGCGGGCGCTGTATCGGTACAGGAACCCGTGCAGAAGGACGACGAAGACAAGCGCGGCGGCGTCAAGGATGCCGGTGGGACGACCTGGTGGATTGCCACCAAAGTAGAATAGAGAATCTCAGGGAAAGATATGTCAACCCAGATCCAGGCTGAGTATTTTACAGGCGCGCTCTACACTCTGCTGGACGAAACGTTCGATAACGTCCAGGGTTATTTCCTCGACAAGGGCACGTCGATGTTCGAGACGCTGGCGACCATTTCTTCCGACGAGGCTTCGGTGCCGGTCGGCGGCAAGTGCGCGACTCTCGCTGCGCAGGTCAAGCACACGGCGTTCTACCTCGAGGTGGTCGATCGCGCCGTGCGCAGCGGCACAAACGAGAGCGTGGATTGGGGAGAGATCTGGCGCACGACGTCGGCCGTCACGCCGGAAGAATGGGAAGCCATCAAGGCAAGGCTGCGCCGCGCGTATGATGGCATACGCGCCCTGATTGCCGATACCGAGTCGTGGCCGAACGAGGAGTACGTCGGCGGCGCGATTGCGACGGTCGTGCACACGGCATATCATTTGGGCGAAATTCGGCAGGCACTCTGCACGCTCCGACCGTGAGCCGGCCCGAGAGGCGACTCTTCCGTAGTCTGACACGGAACAGTCCGTACTTGACCGAGCAATTTGCGGCTCACAATCAACCCGTCACGTAGGAAGAACCCATAGATGGCAACCAGTTCACTCAGGCGGCAAGCCCCAAAGCCAGATGAATCGGTCATCGGGTGGCTGCTCGACTCGGACCCGTCGGTTCGCTGGCAGGTGATGCAAGACTTGATCGGTGCGCCCGCCGAGCAAGTCGCGGCCGAGCGCGCGCGGGTCGCTACCGAGGGCATGGGCGCTCGGCTGCTCGCCCTACAGGGAGCCGACGGCCAGTGGGGCGGGGCGGCCTGGAACCGCGGCTGGGACTCCACGATGCACGTCCTCATGCTGCTGCGCGACCTGGGGCTCGACCCCGCAAGCGCCGAGGCACGCCGCGCGGTGGGCCTCGTCCGCGACCACGTGACCTGGCAGGGGGGGCAGGAGTACGACGGCAATCCTTTCTTCGCCGGCGAAGTGGAGCCGTGCATCAACGGGCAGGTGGGGGCGGTCGGCGCCTACTTCGGCCAGGATGTCCAGGGCATCGTCGACCGGCTGCTCACCGAGCAGCTGCCTGACGGCGGCTGGAACTGCGAAGCGGCTAACGGCTCGACGCGGTCGTCGTTCAACACCACGATCTGCGTCCTAGAGGCTCTGCTAGAGTATGAGCTGACGGGGAAGGGCAGGCCGGACGTGACCGCGGCGCGTCTGCGAGGGCAGGAGTACCTCCTCGAGCGGCGTCTCTTGCGGCGGCTCTCGACCGGCGAGGTGATCGAGCACGATCGCAAGGGCGGCGCCGCGTGGACTCGCTTCGCGTTCCCGACCTGGTGGCACTACAACGTGCTGCGAGGGCTTGAGTACCTGCGCCACGCCGCCGTCACACCCGACGAGCGCGTCGCCGAGGCGATCACGCTGGTCGAGTCCAAGCGCGACGCGAGCGGCCGCTGGCCGCTCGAAACTCGGTACCCGGGCCGAATGCCAATCGAGATCGATGAGGGCGAGGGCCAGCCGAGCCGGTGGAACACGCTGCGCGCTTTGCGAGTGTTGGACTGGTATACTGCACGCGAGTAACATAGGTGCGGCGGAAGGAGACCGTCGACTACCCGAACCGGCCCCCTCATTGACACGTCCGAACACCAAACGCTACCCGCGGAGGAGCAGGTGCAGCCTACATCCAACTCTCTTCGTCCCGCCTTCGACCCACTCCCGCTAGGCTCAGTCAAGCCGCGCGGCTGGCTCCTCGACCAGATGAGTCAAGACCTCGGCTCGGGCTTCGCCGGCTGCCTGGACGCGCTCACCGAGCGCGCCGCCCACGATCTTTTCCGCGACCAGATCGCCGCCTCAGAGGAGCAGTTCGCGTGGTGGGATGCCGAAACCCGCGGTAACTGGCTCTGGGGCATCACCATGCTGGCGTTCTTGAGCGGCCACGAGAAGGCCCAGGAGCGCGTCACGGCGCTGCTCGGTGATCTGCGAGCCACGCAGGATTCGACCGGCTACCTGGGAATCTACTCGCTGCCGTGGCGCTATCAGCACGGCAATGGCGAGAACGGCGAGCTATGGGCGCAGAGCCGCGCTCTGCTGCCATTACTGGCCTACTACGAGTTCACCGGCGACAAAGCGACGCTGGAAACGGTCGAAACTGCCGTTCAACTCACGATGGCGCAGTACGGCCCGCAGCGGTCGTACTTCCGCTCACCCGGCAATGCGCTGGCGACGCTGACCGGCGTGACGCACGGTTTGTGCTACGTGGATGTCCTGGAGTGGCTCTTTGCGCTCACCTGCGACCAGGGCTATCGTGACTTTGGCCTTTGGCTCTACGACGACTTCTGCGCGCTGCCGGTGCCGTTCGCCAACGATGACCTGTCCACGCAGAGCCTGCTCGACGTCCGCCGCCCGCTGGGTGGCCACGCCGTCCACACCGCCGAGCATCTGCGTGTCCTGGCCTGGGCGTATGCCACGCGCGGCAGCGGCGACCTGGGACACGCCCTGGAACTGGCCCGCGCCAAGTTAAGCCGCTTCACCTTGCCAAGTGGCGCTCTGATAGGGGACGAGGCGCTCCATGGCATGCCGCTTCCCGACAGCGGCTACGAGTATTGCACACTCACCGAGTATCTGTTCAGCCTGACAAGCATCCTGCAGAAATTCGGCGCGGGCGCGGATCACATCGAGACGCTGCTGTTCAACGCCGGCCAGGGCGCGCGCTTGCCAGACGGCAGTGGTGTGGCCTATCTCTCCCAGGACACCCGGCTGGACGCCCGCGCCGACCGGCCGGACAGCTACTCCCACTTCCGCGGCGGCGGCGGCCGCTTCAAGTTTTCGCCCACCCATGAGGACGTCGCGTGCTGCTGCAATCCCAACGCCACGCGTCTGCTGCCCCACTACGTCAGCCGGCAGTGGATGAGGCTGGGCGACATGGCGGGGCTGGCCGCGCTGCTCTATGGCGCGTGTCAGGTACGGACCGAAATCGACGGCATTCCGGTCGAGATCGAGGAGATTACCGACTACCCCTTCAGCGAGGCGATCCAGTTCGTGATATCTCCGGCGCAGCCGGCCGCGTTTCGGCTTGCCTTCCGACAGCCGGCGTGGGCAACGAGCGCGAGCGTCATCCTGAACGGCGTTGCCGCCAACCCGACGCGGCAAGGGGATCTCCTGATTTTCGATCGGCTCTGGGAGAAGGGTGATAGTGTAACTGTCAGCTTTGAGACGGGGATCGAGACGAGCGTCTACCCGAATGGGGAATACGCCATTAAGCGCGGTCCGCTTCAGTACGTGCAGCCCATCGACGCTGTGTCTCGGCCGCTCAAGTACTACCCGAACAGCAACCTGGCCGACACGGAGATAGTCCCGCGTGACTTGACGCAGGCTTATCGTCCCTTCTTCCTGGACGCCGCCCTGCCCGACTACGGTCTGAGCCTGGAGCGCTCGGCCGTGGATGGCCCTTCCTGGCATTCCGCCGCCCTCACTCTGGTAAGTGGTGGTGAGCGGCTGGTGCCGATGGGCTGTGCCGTTCTGCGCCGCGCCGCCTTTCCGATGCTAAACGCTCAGCTCTCCATTGACTTGCCCCGGCCTCAAGTATAGCGAAGTGCCAAGCTCAGGCTCGCATACACCGGCTGACCGAGCGGCGGGCTGCTAGACCCCGGCGAGAGATTGTCCCGCCTCCAGGAGCGCTTCTACCTGCTCAGGGCTGCGGCCCTCGGCGTAGATGCGCAGCACCGGCTCCGTCCCCGACGGGCGGATGAGCAGCCACGCGTCGTCTTCCAACAGGTACTTCACCCCATCCATGCTGTTGACGCGGGCAACCCCCACGTCCGCCAGCTTGGACGGCGCGTTGTCCGTCAGCCGCTTGACCATCTCCTTCTTCGAGAACGGCGGCACCCGCAGGTCATGGCGGTCGTAGAAGACCGGCCCCTGCTCGGCCAGCAGGTCGTCGATGACGCGGCTCAGCTTCCGCTGTCCCTGCTTCGCCATCACCTCCAGCAGCAACAGCCCCATCAGCATGCCGTCGCCCTCTGGCACATGCCCCTGGATCGTCAGACTGCCGCTCTCCTCGCCCCCGATCAGCACGTCCCCCTTCAGGATGTGGTCGGCGATGTGGTTGAAGCCCACCGGCGTCTCGTGCAAGGTCAGCCCGTAGTGCCGCGCCAGCCGATCCACCAGCAGCGTCGTCGAGACCGTCTTGACCACGTCGCCGCGCTGGCCGCGCTCCGCCAGGTGGCGCAGCACCAGCGCGAAGATCATGTGCGGGCTCACGAAGCGCCCGGTGTCGTCCACCGCGCCGACGCGGTCGGCGTCGCCGTCCGTCGCCAGCCCGGCGTCGTATTCGCCTTCCGTCACGGCGTGCACGAGGGCGCGCAGATTGCGCGGGATCGGCTCCGGGTGCACGCCGCCAAAGCCCGGGTTCAGCTCGTGGCGGATCTCCAGCACCTCCACCCCCATCGCGCCGATCATCGCCCGCAGGTAGCCGCGGCCCGCGCCATACATCGGGTCGGCGACGACGCGCGGGTTGAGGACGGCAATGGCGTCGAAGTCGACGAGCGTCTTGAGGTGCGCCAGGTAGCCGGGCAGGGTGTTGTAGCGGCTGATGAGCGGGTGCGCGGGCGAGTCGCCGCGGTCGTGGCCGGGAGCGTCGTAGGTGGTGTAGGCCGGGGCGTGTCCCTGCGCCAGGTTCTCCTGGAGAAAGCGCTCGATCTGGGCGGTGTCGTCGGGCATGGCGGAGCCGCCGTGGCTGGCCTTGACCTTGATGCCGTTGTAGCGGGGCGGGTTGTGGCTGGCGGTGATCATGACGCCGGCGGTGGCCTTGAGGCTGGGTACGGCCCAGGAGAGGGCCGGCGTGGGGCAGTTGCTGCTGGTGAGATAGACCTGGATGCCGTTGCCGGCGAGCACGCGGGTGACCTCGATGGCGTAGCGGTCGGAGAGGAAGCGGGTGTCGAAGCCGACGACGACGCTGTGGACGCCGTTGGGGGGTGTCTGGGCGAGAACCCACTGGGCGATGGCCTGGGAGACGTGGCAGACGTTGGCGAAGGTGAACTGGTCGCTGATGACGGCGCGCCAGCCGTCCGTGCCAAAGTGAATATCGGCCGCTGTGGTCGCCGCGCTATCGAGTATGGTTAGCATAGACAACTCTCCCTGACGATAGAAACTCGCTTGCTCAAAGCCATCTCCTTCCAGTGAGTGCCCCTGGCTCGTGACAGGCGGTCCGCACTACCTGTCACGCAGCCTTCTCGCTCACTGTACCGAGCGTTAATGCCAACCCTGTCTGGAGATCGGTTGTGGGTGTCCAGCCCAGGGTTTCGCGCGCAAGATTGTTGTTGAACCAACTATGCTCGATGTCGCCCGGCCGCTCAGGCGCGAAGTGCTCCTGGACCCGCTCGCCTGCCACGTCGCCCAACGTGAACAGTAACTCCCTCACCGACGTTGCCTGGCCAGTGCCAATGTTGATAGCCAGGCCGTCGCCGCGCTCTAGAGCCAGCAGATTTGCCCGCGCGACATCACCCACGTAGACAAAATCGCGCGTCTGCCTGCCACTACCAAAGATCCGCGCCGGTGTCCCAATCGCCAGTGCAGCGGCAAATTTCGCCACAACCCCTGCCTCGCCATACCCGTCCTGGCGCGGCCCATATACATTGGCGTAGCGCAGAATCGTGTAGCGAAGGCCATGGAGCTTCTCATAAACGGCCAGATAGTGCTCAACGGTGAACTTGCTGACACCATAGGGCGATAGCGGCGCAACTGGGTGCGCTTCATCGAGAGGGAGGTAGGACGGCACGCCATATACTGCGGCGCTAGACGCGTAGACCACCTTGCGTACTCCAGCCTGACGCGCTGCCTCAAGTACGGCGATGCTGCCTAGAATATTCGTTTGCGCGTCAAGGCGCGGGGCAGAGACCGAGTATGGCACGCGAACCTGCGCGGCTAGATGAATAACCACCTCCGGCTGGATGTGAGTGAAAACCCGCTCTAGCCCCGGCTCGGTAATGTCGGCGCCATAGAACGTGGTCTTGGGACGAACGTAGCCTGGCTGCCCTGTGGACAGGTTATCGACAACCGACACACTGTTGCCGTGTTCCAGGAGAGCGTCGACGACATGGGAGCCGATGAAACCGGCCCCGCCTGTGACCAAGACGCGCATGCCTTCTCCTTCAAGAGTGAAGCCGGGGCCTGAAGTCCGCGGCCCGCGAATGATAATCACGTGATCTAGCGTATGCCTGCAGACTGATGCGCCTGAGGCGAGGCGCGGTGAAATCGACGCGCCCCAGGTGTGAGCAAGGATCAATGCGGCGCCAGGATGAGTGGCAAATAGAGCCGATTCGGCGGCTCGCCGATAGGCGTTGGTAGCGGTGTTGCCGTCGCCGACGGTGTCCCGGTGGGTGTAGGCGTCGCGCTCGTCGCTGAAGTCGGAGACGGTGTGCTTGTCGCGAGCGGGTCGACTGCGGTTACGAGCGCTGTCGTCTCAACACCGGCCGGAATCTCGAGGCGCACTGACTTACCATCCGGCAATAGGCTCTGCGCCACATCCAGCTCGGTTCCGTCCGGTGCGGAAAGGTGCACCCTGGTGAAGAGCGTGCCCGATTTAGTTATGTCGACGTGGAAGGCAGGTGTCGGCGTGCCGGCCGTGTTCACAAGCACGATGGCGTAGCCCCCTCCCGGAATACGGCGCAAGGCGACTTGGACAGAGGCAGGCGCATCAGTGGCCAACTGCCCTGTATCTGCGGCCGTGATCAAATCCGGGCCTACCGCTGCGAAGTGCTGCTGCGGTACCCCAGCGAGGGCATTCTCTGACCGATCGCCAAGCCAGTCGTCATAGCGGCCCGTGTCGCCAACCGTCAGTAGACGGCCGTGGAAGGCGCGCAGGGCTGACGCTGTTGCGTCGCTTATCGCCTGGACCTCCGGCACAATCAGGACACTGTACCGGCTGAACGCTTCGGGATCCGAATCGAGAACCACGTCGAAGGGAATGTGCGCCCTGTAGAGACCGTTGGCTGCAGCCCGATAGGCGGCAAAATGAATGGAGTCTGCCACATCATATGGTTCGCCGGAGCCTGTGTCGACCAGGTCGCGGGTGCGCGGGCCATACAACAGTCCGACAGCCGCGGCCGAATCGCTCCCGTAAAGCTCTGGTGTATGAGTCGTGACCCAGCCAAAAAGCTGTGTGCGGAACGCACCTCCCACCGTATCCGCCATTTGCGGGCCTTTGGTCTCGTAGAAGTTGGCCCCTTCTCCCAACACCATGCCGGCCAGCAGACTGCTATCCCGCGGCTGATAGCCGTACGTGAGTATCCAGCTCGGCTTGCCTCGATCCGCAGCACGGGCGAAGGCGATCATCGTCCGAAAGCTCAGCCACTGGTCGAGGGTAGCGTTCTGCATGCCCGTCTCCCCCTCGTCCATCCGGTCAGCGATGGTCTCGACTTCGTGGCCGGTAGTCATGTCCGCGATAGGCAGGTACGTAGTCGGATCATTGGCATATTGGGTGGGCCGCGCTGTATCTACCCCAGAGTTCTCCTCCAGGAAGACGAGGTCGGGGTTAATGCTCCGAACGGCCGCCTTCTCGGTCAGGAGAAAGTCCCTAATCTGATGGTGCCGCCAGACCACCCAATGCTGAAAGGTGACGTCATCCCAGTTCTCGGCGGTCGGAATGCTCAGGCCAGTATCAGCGTGGAAAGCGGAGGCACTGCAGGAGTCACTGGACGGCCATAGCTCATCATGGTCTCCCATGGCAAACTGCAGATAGGCCTCGTCCACCCATAGCCCATCGATACCGGTCGCGGCCATGTCTTGGGCGCGAGCCAATGATAAGGTCTGGAAGCTGCTGCAGGGCGAAATCCAGAGATCCCACTCTCCCGCATTGAGCCAGTGAGCCTGATCATTGCTGATGTCATTGAACAAGAGAGGCAGACTACTGAGACTCCGCTGCGGCCAATCCGGGTGTTCTGATCCAGGATTTCGGTCCGCCGCGGAGATAAGCTCAAGGCCGGTCTGGTACAGGACGATCTTCAGACCACGCGCGTGCGCTTTCTGCACGACGCTCGCGACGGTCGACTTAACGGCAGAGAAGGTCGCATCATCGACCGAGGCGCCGTAGGCGGACCCCCAGGGGCTGTCGACGAGCACGACACTGACGTGTTGCGCGACAAGCGCATCCAACTGCGAATCGATATCGGCGGCCGACATTGCCGGGTCGAAGTATGCCCCTGCGATGCGCGCCGTGCGCGCCCAGTCTGGCCAGGTGAACGACGACGCCGGTGTCGTCGCCGCTGCTGCCACCGAGGCTCTGCTTGCGATTGTAGACGGGGCAGCTTCGACGGTCGACTGTCCGCCTCCAGGCCCGGCGGCGGCACATGCCACAGCCACCGCCATAAATGCGCAAGCCAGAATACATCGGACCAACGATCGTGTCATCATGCCACGGCCACCTGTCTGGGCGCGAAGCTCTCGATCACATCGCGCAGAATGTCATCAAGGGTAAGCTGTGCTTGCCACCCGATGTGCTGATGTATCTTGGAGACATCGGGTATGCGGCGCGGCATATCCTCGAACCCGGGTCCGTACGCTTGAGCATAAGGCACAAAGGTTATCCGAGAGGGAGATCCGTCTTTCGAAGACAGCAGCCCATGGAGCCCGTTTGCGGCTCCAGGGTCAACCCGCTGCAAAATTCGATGCGCCAGCTCCAGGATGGTTACTTCCTCGGTCGAACCGACGTTGAACACTTGCCCGACGGCTTCCGGGCAGCCGGCCAGGCCGACGATTGCCCGAACCGCGTCGAACACGTGGAGGAAGCACCGCGATTGCTGCCCGTCACCGTAGACGGTCAACCCCTCTCCGCTTAGAGCCTGTTGCACCAGGCGCGGAATGACCATGCCGTAGTGCCCGGTTTGGCCAGGCCCGACAGTGTTGAACAGGCGAAATATCACAACGGGGAGCCCCTTCTGCCAGAAATAGGCCAGGGCCAGGAACTCGTCCACCATCTTGGAGGCGGCGTACGCCCAGCGATGGTGGGATGTTGCGCCCAAGACGACATCGTCGTCCTCCCTGAACGGGAACCGCGCGCCTTTGCCGTACACCTCGGACGTTGAGGCGACGAGGACCTTGGTCCGATACCGCAGCGCCGCCTTGAGAACGGCCTCGGTGCCAGCGACATTCGTCTCTATCGTGCGTACAGCGTCATCCATGATGAGCTTCACGCCCACAGCCGCAGCCAGATGATAAACGACATCGCTTTCGCTGATCAACCGGTCGAGCACAATCTCGTCGGCAATATTCGCTACGGCGAACCGGAAACGCGGGTAGCCGACAAGGGACTGGATATTCTCGAAGCGGCCCGTGGACAGGTCATCAACGACGGTGACCTGCTGCCCTCGGTCGAGAAGCTCCCTTGCCAGGTGTCCGCCAATGAATCCCATGCCTCCGGTGATCAGGTTTCTCGTGGGGCTATTCGGGGCCGTGCTGCTACGCATACTCTCTCCTCGTCTAGACCTCTGCCCGATAACAGTTCATGTGCGAGCGGCGCGACATAGACGTTCGCGCTGCGATCTCATCGCGCGTCTGTCAGTGGGGAGTGACAACGATGAAGTGGATCGGGGGGGAGAGGACCCACATCATCGTTGCCACACTCCACCGACAGTCCCCTTGATCCAACCTGAAAGGCCAGGCAATCCGTACGAGCGGCGTCCTACAGACGAACTATCTGGCCTGGCAGAGCCGCCACACCTCGCGTCGCGTTCCGCGTGTCAACAATCAGTTGGCTGTTCTCGACAATCGAGGGCCAATCGTAGCTGCTGTGCGCTGTGGCGACGACGACGCAATCTGCTGTCTCCAATGTCTCGCGATCCAGTGGGAGCGAGGTCATGCGCAGACCGTCTACCTTCAGTTCTGGCACATGCGGGTCGTTATACACAACGTCGGCGTTCTTCGCGCGGAAGATGTCGATCAGGTCCAGCGACGGCGACTCCCGCACATCGCCCACATCGGCCTTGTATGCCACACCGAGGATCAATATGCGTGAGCCGCTCAGGGGTTTGCCGTGCGAGTTCAGAGCATCGGTCACCTTCCCGAGAACATAGTGGGGCATCGCGAAGTTGATGTCGGCGGCCAGTTGGATGAAGCGGGCGTTGTAGTTGAGCGTCTTAAGCTTCCACGCGAGGTACTGCGGATCGATAGGGATGCAGTGGCCGCCGAGACCCGGGCCAGGGAAGAACGGCATGAAGCCGAACGGCTTTGTCCTGGCCGCCTCGATTACCTCCCAGACATCCACCCCCAGGTGATCGCACATAATGGCCATCTCGTTGATAAGCCCGATGTTCACCGCGCGGAATGTGTTCTCGAGGAGCTTCACCATCTCCGCCGTTGTTGGGCGCGAGACGGGAATGACCTGTTCGATCGCGCATCCGTACAGAGTTTGCGCCATCTGAAGGCAGGTGTGCGTCACCCCGCCAATCACCTTCGGGGTGGTGCGGACCGTGTAGTCCGTCCGTCCAGGATCGATCCGCTCTGGCGAGAACGCCAAGAAGAAGTCTCGCCCCACGACAAGAGGCGAACGCGACGCAGCGTGGTTGCCGTTCCCGTTGCTCGATCCGTTGTGCCGAGGCGTTGCGTGTTGCAGCCGGGGGAGGAGAAGCTCTTCCGTCGTGCCGGGATAGGTGGTGCTCTCCAAGACAATGAGCATTCCTGGGTGCAGACGGTGAGCAATCTCGTCGACGGCAGCCACGATGTAGGACATGTCTGGGTCTTTGGTCGTACTCAGGGGGGTTGGCACACAGATAATCACAGCATCAACGTCATACAGTATGTTGTAATCGGTGGTGGCGGCCAGGCTGCCGCCCGAATACGTGTGGTCCGGGAATGCGCCGTTGCGCTTCCTGGCGCTGCCTGCGCCGTTCGAGTGGCCATTGGACAGGACGGGTACCAGGCGCCCGTTGGCAGTCACCAGCGGCTTGACCAGAGGCGCCAGACGCTCGGTCGGGATATCCGAGATATAGCTTTGTCCGTCGTTCAGGCCATCAACGCGCCGCTTATCAACATCGATACCGATGACGCGAAAGCCCGCTTCAGCAAAAGAGACCGCCAGCGGCATTCCCACGTACCCCAGGCCGATCACAGCGACGACTGCCTGTCGGCCCTCGATCTTGCGACGCAAGAAACCTCCCTCGTCGGTCACTGGGGCGACGTGTCCGTTGGTCTCAACACGCGGCTGGCTGATCGTGATCGCGCTCATATTCCCTCCCTTGATCTAGAACGATGAAGAATAGTGGTAATCCGCTGACCGGAGTAGGCGTGTGACGGTGATAGTTGAGACGATCACGAAGACCATTGCTCCCACGATGAAGGAAACAGCCGTGTACCTGTAATCCACCGCAGGGCCTACTGTCAGTCCAATCACTCCCGTGACGATAATACCGGCGACGATTCCCCACGTCGCCAGGCGCGGCAGGTTGAGTGTGATGCTGAAGGCGGAGTTGTATAGCCCCCATCCGATCAAGGCGTAGGCTATGAGTCCGCAGTAGAACACTGTCGCCAGTGTTGTCGGGCTAGAGACTCCCAGCCAGGCATCCAGCCGCCCGGAGTTCAAGCTGAGTTCGAACAGGACCAGAACGACGGCGCTCATGAGCGTCAGGGCAGCCAGGTAGTACGCCAGGTGACGCCGGTACAGTCCAGTCAGCACGCCGCGAAACAGCTCAGGCTGCGCGCCGGGCGTTTCGGATTGCGCTGTCAAAGCGCTAAGCCAGAATCTGCGCAGCGCGTGTTCGATGACCCCACCTGCGAGCATGATCGGCGGCAAAGAGAGAGTCAGCCCTAGCTCGAGGCTGGACACAGCCCACCACTGTACCGGACCGCCTTCGCTTGCCTGAATCCAGCCCAGAATATGCGGTGTAAGGATGAGAACCATATAGAGCGAGCCATAGGCGAAGTAAGGCGCGGCTTCATTAATCAAGTAGGACCTTGGCGGCAAGGTTGCTTGCTGATGTTTGTTCCGAGGTGCCGGTTTGGCGAGCTTGAAGTAAACCGCGCCGAGGACAACGCCGAGAGCGACGGCGAATCCCACAGCGACGCTGGCGGCAAGCGCCTGTGGTGCGAGTGGCCCGATCGCCCATGCAGCCAGGATGCCCGCGAGAAGGCCGGCCGCCAGAGCAGCGCCAAGCCACCACTGTGCTCTGACAACCGTCAGGGCCGCAGCGGGCAGCCAGAGCGCAGAGAGGCCGATGAATGCCAGCCCGAAGATCAGCGCTTCGTTACGCGAGAACACGCCTAGCGATGCTATCGCAGCCGCGGCCAGGGCGCCGAGGATGGCTATACACACAAATGCCCAGCCAAGACTCAACCGAAGGAAGCGATTCATCGCAGGCAGGTTTCCCATGCTCAGCGAAATCGAAGCCCGACGCATCACAGCCTGAATAATCCCACTGCTCGCAACCATGCTGCTGGTGAGGCCTATGCTGAGCGCCAACACCTCATTCCGTCCCCACTGCCCAAACGTCCCACAGAACTGGATGAACAGCAACAGGATAAAGCCGGGTATGAGGGCGAGCGGGCCGCGCGAATAATCGGACAGCGCCTCACGGCGCGTCACCAGGCGTTGCGGTGAGGCTCCCTCTTCAGGCGAGTGGCCCGACGACGATTTTCGCAGTTGTTGCAGCACGGCCAGGGCCAGGGCGAAGGTGTCTTCCATACCATAGTACTGTCTAGCGACCTCGTCAGTGATGCCAATCGACTCAAGAACCGCTGTGATTTCAAGGCTGTCTATCGGGCGCGGCACGCGCGTTTCGATGTCGGCAACCAGAGCCGCCAGAAGCGCGCCGTTTGCCGGCAGCGCGTGACCATTTCCCGACCCGTTGCCATGCTGCTGAGTTACGACGGCCGAAGCATGTGCCCCGTTGCCATTCGACACTGTTTGCGCTGCGGTCTTGGTGACGGCTGCGCCGTTGCCGTTTGTGCCCCGTTTGACGCCATTCCCCCCGCCTACCCCGGTGTGCAATACAGTGCCATTGGATCCGGCGTGCGCCTTTGCCCCGTTCGATCCGTTGCCGCTGTGAACACCAGCAGCGCCGTTGGCGCCGACCTGGGAAACCTCCACGCCGTGCTTTTCGCTCACTCCTGCCTTTCCGTTGCCGTTGCTGGAGACAGATATTGCGGGCATTGCCGGAACTGCCTGGGCAACGCGGCAATCTGTGCGATGGCTCGCCAACCGCAGGTAGCTGGCCCGGTGAGCTTCACCCGATTGGTGGACGCTGAATTCCTGCACCGCCTTGGCGCGAGCCGCCTGCCCGAGAGCGGCGCAACGCGCAGGGTCATTCACCAGACTGAGCACGGCCTCGGCAAGTTGCACCGGGTTCCGTGGCTCGACCGCGATCCCACAGCCCTCGATCTGCTCAGGAACGCCGCCGACAGCGGTTGCGACGACGGGTTTGCCGCACAGCATGGCCTCCAGTGTGGAAAACGGAAAACCTTCGGACACGCTGGAGAGAATCGCGATATCGCCCTGGTTATAAGCCTGCGCGGTGTTTGCCGTATAGCCGGCGAACTGGAGGCTATGCTCTAGCCCCAGTTCGGCTCGCAATGCGAGGCACTCCTCGTAGTATGGCTCATCGCCGGATGGGGGGCTGCCAAATAGCCTGAATTCGATGTCCGGGCGGCTCTTGTGGACTATGGCGGCAGCGCGAATGAGCGTGAACACATCCTTCAGCGGGTTGATTCGACCGACCCAGACGACCACAGGCGGGTCGCCAAAGGGCTTGCCCATCGGCACGAATACTTTTTCGTCAACTCCGTAGTAGATCGTCTGAACCTGCTCGCGGGTAGCTCCGTTGCGATACTCCCAGCGCTGGTTGTAGTCACAGCAGGGCGAAATCTGATCGGCCAGCGCGTACCCCAGCTCTGTGGTACGCCGCGCGAACCGCAGCTTAAAAAGCTTCAGGAAGAGGTTCTCAGAGGATGACGCTTCGGCCAGATAGCGCTCGCGCAGGTAGATACCGTGCTCTGTCAGCATGAAGGCCGCGTTATGCTCGTACTTGGCGGCGGCCGCGACCAGGGAACAGATCCCCGTCATTGCCGTGTGCACCACGTCAGTTCGCGGTATCGGTCTAGACAGAGGGAACAGCCAGTGGTAAAGCCACTTCATCGCCCACGTCACGTCAGCCATGTCAAAACGAGCCGCAGGATAGCCAATCTGGCGCGCGGCGGCCGGGAAGTTGTCGCGCGCCGTCTGGCCGAAGCAGTCCCAGACGGCTTCAGAACGCAAGGTAGCATCGAAGTCGTAGGTCAGGAAGTAACGGTACATCTCGTGAACCAGCTGCCCAAAGCGCGTCGAATCGGTGTCATCCGTCAACAACTCAATCAGGAAGGAGCGAAAAATGGGCAGAAACTTCTGAGCGACGACATCTCTCGTGGCCGATCCCTTGCGTTGGCGAATCTCACTCAAGGTCAGGGTAGGCTGCGACTCCACCGCCTCCAGAACGCCCCAGAGCGGCACAGGATGGAATGCAACGACGTTCGGAGGCAAAGTGAACAGCGGTTCCATATCCGGGTAAGGAACGATGCTGAGCAAGGTGAAGTTCACATCGGGCAGATCGCGCATCAACAAGTGGCACCAGGTGCTGACCCCACCCCATTGAAAGGGATATGTGCCTTCAGTAACCAGGAGAACGCTCAATTGCGAGCTGGCGCCATTGCCAATCGGCAACGCCGGCTGCGCCGTTTCGCTGCCAACCGTGGCTGCTTCTGGATCTGGCACCACATTCGTGTCAGCACCCTGACCGTTCTTTAAAGTCATCATCATTTATTCTCCGCCGATCGAGGAGCAAGGCCCTGGTGTCGGGCCTTGCTCCCGGCAAACACTGCGCATCCCGTGACCCTGCCACGCGCGCCTTGCCCCTCTTCGCGAGCAACGAGATCTCAACGTCCCATCCCGCCCGAATCATGCCTGCACATCATTTAGACCCGTGGATGAGCGAGTCGATGTAGGACATCAACGATTCCAGCAAACCGTTGCCTGTAGGCGTTGCCGTGTCAGCCCCTACACCTGCGTCAGGCAACTGCGTCTCCGGTGCGTCGGTTGATGTCGAACCGGCATCACCCAGGTCCGAGAGTGGCTCAGATGCTCCGAAGCGGGCCGGCCTCGGGGTCGCCGTTCGTGTCGGAGTCCGCGTAACAGTCGGCGTCCGAGTCGCCGTCGCCGTCCGAGTCGCCGTCGCCGTCCGTGTCGGAGTCCGCGTGACAGTCGGTGTCCGAGTCACCGTCGCCGTCCGCGTCGGTGTCCGCGTAACAGTCGGTGTCCAAGTGGCCGTCGGCGGAACCGACGTTGGTGTGTAGGTCGCCGTGGGCGGCAGCGGCGTCGACGTGTATGTCGCTGTCGGCGTCGGCGTTAACGTGTTTGTCGGCGTCGGCGTCAACGTATTTGTCGGCGTCGGCGTCAACGTGTTTGTCGGCGTCGGCGTCAACGTGTTTGTCGGCGTCGGCGTTAACGTGTTTGTCGGCGTCGGCGTCAGGGTTGGTATGGACACAGAGCCCGGTTCCGGCAGCGTCAGCGTTTGGCCGGCTGCCATGCTGACGTACGATATCATCTGGCCGCCGTATATCTCCGTGTTGGTTCCGTACCAGGTGCCCGTCACCGGAATGGTCGCGGCGTTCGTCGTTGTCAAGTTCACACCCGTCCCGACAACCCATGTCGCCCGCACGCCCGAGGCGTTGTACGCCATGCGGTCGGCCATGAGGGCGCCGACCTGGTGCTGCTGCAGGTTGCGGATCGGAAGGTTATACATGGCGTTGTACTTCGCCAGCGTCGCATCCATCAGGTCGCTGAGCAAGCTGTGGACGCCGTCATACGCGGCAGCGTTGGGCTGGTGGAACATGAGCGGGTCGATATCCCACTTGAGCAGATAGCTCAGCCACATGTTGGATTCCTGGTCCAGGATCTGAGCGTAGGTAAGATTGTTGTCCCACACCTTCCATTGACTCGTTCCGCAGACTCCGGATGTTTGGGTGCGGCTGTAGTAGCAGTTGTACTCGGATACCCACTGTGCCTGCGTGCGAAGGTTGTAGAACAGGTTCGTCGGGTGGCGCGGGATAATCAGGATGCCAGGCTGATAGGTGCTGTAGAAGCCGGCGTTCGGGCTGGGGTTGTTCCAGCCGGGCCGTGATGTGTCGTCGATGATGTACTTGATGCCGTAGTTCGCCAGACCTTGAAGGGCGTCTGGGTTGCCAAGCCCCGAGATATCCGGCTGAACCATGGCAGTTTTGGAGTAGTTGGTGTTGACCTGAAGCTGGAGCTGGTTCACGGCGACGGTGTCATTCTGCTGCAACTGGAGCGTTGTCGAGAGTGCGGTCGTGACAGGTTGTGTTTTGAAGCCGTCCGGGTAGTAATCCAGGTTCGCGTGGCTGTAGGTATGACTGATCCAGTTGAAGCTGGTCCGGTTGGCGATGACGGCAGGCGTGAGGTCATCGGGCGTGTAGATGCCCGAGGCGCCTTCACCGTTGAAGGGCCACTCGATCCTGAACGTGGACGTGTTCGGCTGGGCGCGTACCCCATTCTGCCAGTTCAAGACCGCCTGCAAGTCGGCCGCCGTCATGCGATAGGTGAGGCCCGTGGTATCTGTCAGAGCCGCCGTGTCCCAGATATCATCGTCGATGAGGATATCGTCAGGCTGGACATTGAGGTTAGCATGCCGCTCGCCCAGGAAATAGCCCTTCGTCACCCAGTTGATGATGCCGTACGACAGCAGCATCGAGTGAAACAGATACGGGTTGTTCGCCGCCGTCACCGCCAGGTTCTCCCGCCCGTCCGGATAGCTCGCCGTCGAGGCGATGACATAGCCATTGGACGTGGTCAGCAGCGGCGTGACCGTTGGGCAATTGGTGGTGCAGCCGCATCCGCCGGCTGTACACACCGTCGCCAGGTAGGTCCACGCGCCGCTGATGGTGACCGGGGTCGCGGCGTTGAGGTAGGGAAAGACCTGCTGCCCGGCCGCAGTCAGCGTCGCCTGGAGTGGCGTCGCCAACGTATCTTGGTAGGTCACCAGGTTCAGGCCATAGTTGTCGGGGTAGCCATAGGGGTAGGTGTACGACGTCACCTGCCGGATCCCGTAGGTCGCCTCGTATTGCCACAGCGTCGTCCATTGGTCGCTCGTGAATGCACTCTGCCACACGTTTGGAGATGACTGGTAGACCAGGTTGCCTGTGCAGAGGACGATGCCCTGGTAATAGGCGTGAGAGGCGCCGTCGGAGAGCATGCTGGCCGTGAGCGGGGTCTGAGTGGCAATCAGCGTATCGAAGGGAATGCCGATCTGGTTGAGAAAGGCCTGGATGGCCGGGAAGTCTGTCTCGTTGCCGTCGGCTGAGATGACCAGCAGCCGCATGTCGATCGATGTGCCGGCAGGGAGAGCGGCGATGGCGGCCGACGCCGCGCCCCGCTCCGACACCCCAGCCGCCTGCACGCCTCGGGGGCGCGGGGGTCGGGGCTTAGGGCCGGGGTTGGTCGGCGCGTGTTGCTGACTGGTCGACATCTTGGGCAGAGCGACGGGCGCGTGTTGGACAGGAGAGTGATTCGGGCGCCGACCGTTCCCGTTGCCGTTCCCATTGCCATTCCCATTGCCGTTACCGTTGCCGTTACCGTTGCCGTTGGGTCTGCCGGGATCGGCGGTTGCCGGGCCTGCGGCGGCGGCCGCGAACACGAGCAGGATGAGAGCGGCGACGCCCAATCCCAGGCCGAGTTTAGCTAGCTTTCGCAGGTGACGTATGCGGCTCATCTTTGAAAATCTCCTTGCAACGACAGGTGGAGGCCAGGGAAACACGGTTGGCATTGGGAAAGAAGGCGCTCATGCGTTCAACCGTCTGGCATACTCCCCGCAGCCGTGGTCGCTCGCAACTAAGCGCATTGTAGGAGCACCACGTTACACCTTGCATTACTTCGAGAGCAGAGGGAGGATCAGCGTCTGGCCGGCCGTCATGCTGACGTACGATATCGTCTGGCCGCCGTACACCTCGGTGTTCGCCCCGTACGAAATGCCCGTTACGGGAATGGTTGCGGCGTTGGTCGTCGTCAAGGTCACACCCGTCCCGACGACCCACGTTGCACGCGCGCCCGACGCGTCGTACGCCATGCGGTTGGCCATGAAGATACCAACCTGGTGCTGCTGCAGGTTGCGGATCGGCAGGTTGACCATGGCGTTGTACTTCGCTAGCGTGGCATCCTCCAGGTCGCCGAGCAGACTGTGGACCCCATCGTAGGCAACCATGTTCGTCTGGTGGAACATGAGCGGGTCGAGATCCCACTTGAGCAGATAGGCCAGCAGAATATCGGACTCTTTATCTAGAATCTCAGCGTAGCTGAGGTTATGGTCCCAGTAGTGCCATTTGCCGTTCGCGCACGCGCCGGCAGGGCCGTAATAGCAGTTGTACTCGGATACCCACTGTGCGGGCGTCGCGAGGTTGTAGAACAGGTTCGACGGATGGCGGGGGATAATCAGGATGCCAGGCTGATAGGTGCTGTAGAAGCCGGCGTTCGGGCTGGGGTTGTTCCAGCCAGGCAAGGAGGTGTTTGAGACTACGTACTTGATGCCGAAGGTGTGCAAGCCGAGGAAGGCATCTGGGTTGCTCAGCCCCGAGACGCTCGGCTGCACCAGCGAGTCATTGAAGTAATCGGTCAGACCGAGCCGGCTAGTGGCAGCTTTGTCATTCAGCTGGAGCTCCTGTGTCGTGCTGAACGCGGTCGTCGGCGAATCCAGATTCTGGTGCGTGTAGGTGTGACTGATCCAGTTGAAGCTCGCCTGGTTGGCGATGACGGCAGGCGTGAGGTCATCGGGCGTGTAGATGCCCGAGGCGCCCGCGCCGACGAAGGGCCACTCGATCCTGAACGTGGACGTGTTCGGCTGGGCGCGTACCCCATTCTGCCAGTTCAAGACCGCCTGCAAGTCGGCCGCCGTCATGCGGCGGGTCGCGCCGGTAGTATCCGTTAAGGTCGCCGGATCCCAGGTGCTATCGGCGATGAGGATATCGTCAGGCTGGACATTGAGGTTAGCATGCCGCTCGCCCAGGAAATAGCCCTTCGTCACCCAGTTGATGATGCCGTACGACAGCAGCATCGAGTGAAACAGATACGGGTTGTTCGCCGCCGTCACCGCCAGGTTCTCCCGCCCGTCCGGATAGCTCGCTGTCGAGGCGATGACATAGCCATTGGACGTGGTCAGCAGCGGCGTGACCGTCGGGCAATTGGTGGTGCAGCCGCATCCGCCGGCTGTACACACTGTCGCCAGGTAGGTCCACGCGCCGCTGATGGTGACCGGGGTCGCGGCGTTGAGGTAGGGAAAGACCTGCTGCCCGGCCGCAGTCAGCGTCGCCTGGAGTGGCGTCGTCGACGTATCTTGGTAGGTCACCAGGTTCAGGCCATAGTTGTCGGGGTAGCCATAGGGGTAGGTGTACGACGTCACCTGCCGGATCCCGTAGGTCGCCTCGTATTGCCACAGCGTCGTCCATTGGTCGCTCGTGAATGCACTCTGCCATTGCTTCGTGCCAGGGTAGTTGTAAGTCAGGTTGCCTGTGCAGAGGACGATGCCCTGGTAATAGGCGTGAGAGGCGCCGTCGGAGAGCATGCTGGCCGTGAGCGGGGTCTGAGTGGCAATCAGCGCATCGAAGGGAATGCCGATCTGACTTAGAAAAGCCTTGATGGCGAGAAAGTCAGCCTCGTTGCCGTCGGCTGAGATGACCAGCAGCCGCATGTCGATCGATGTGCCAGTGGGTACCGCAACTCTTGTCTTCGGCGCGCCGGCATCCGAGAGAGCATCGGTTTGCCCTCCCCGAGCTAAAGGCGCGCTCGGTCGCACGTCGGAGTTAGCAGGAGCGTGTTGCGGGCTGGTCGGCGCTCTCGGTCTATCGACCGGCGCCAACTGAAGAGCATCGGGCGTCGACTTCTGGCGCTTGCCGTTGCGCATCGGACCGCCGGGGTCGGCGGCGACGGACGCAACAACGCTGAAGACTAGCAGCAGCATTAGGGGCGCGGCGATCAGAGGGGATTTGCGTGGCAGCAGCGTCCGCAAGGAGCGCATGACCCACCTCTTCATGTTGTCCCAGAAGAACAAACAGGGAGGTCAGCCGAGGACGGAATCTGGGGCATGGGTGAGGCACGCATACGTATCTGCCAAGGCCCTCCGCGCAATCTTCGGTCACTCGCTAATGAGAAGATTGTACGGGGATGACATTACAGCGTGCATTACTCCCGCTGGGAGCGTCACTAACCTGCGACGAACAGTCGGCGCTTCTCTAAGGCCATGGCGGTCAGGATGAAAGCGGAGATGCTGGCATCCACCTCACACGTCTTGTCGAGCGCATGCCCTTTGGCCAACGGAGCCATATAGTTCGTCGCTCAACGAGAGTTGGAAACCTTCCTGGAGGTCGGAGAGCGAGAGGAGAGAACTCGAAGCGGAGGGATGCCCCTGTTGTTCTCGTGCTCTGGGCCAATATCGACAGGAGCCTGGCCGACAGCGGGGAAGCTGACAAAGAACGTCGAGCCTTTCCCCGGCCGGCTTTCGACCCAGATCTGGCCACCGTGGAGCTCGACGAGCAATCGCGTGATATATAGCCCCAGGCCAGCGCCGCTCTCGCCAGACTGCACAGCGTTTCTTGAGCGGAAGAAAGGATCGAAGACACGGTCCTGGTCCTCGGGCGGAATTCCTATGCCGGCATCTTCCACCGCGAGCTGAACGTGATCTGCCTGGTCTGCTTGGGCGATAGTGAGAGTTATGGCGGAGTACCGTGGGCTGTACTTGCTAGCATTCTGAAGCAGATTGGTGACTATCTGGCTGACACGGACAGGATCAAAGAGCACCTTTTTCAGATTGGGAGCTATATGGAGTGTCAGACACTGCTCCTTGCCGTCAAGCACGGGCTGAAGCTCGACCGCGACCGCCTGCGCCACCGACGAGAGAGCGACTGGCTCCAGCGTAAGCTGAACCTGCCCCGTTTGCAGCCGCGTGAGGTCCAACAGATTGCGGGCGACGTTCATCAGGCGCGCCGCCGAGGCGTGAGCGGTGTCAAGGTACTCGCGCTGGACGCTGGTTAGCGGGCCATAGTCCTCATCCAGCATCGTCTCAAGATAGCCAGCGATGCAACCCAGCGGCGCGAGAATCTCGTGGGAGACCCCGGCGAGAAACATCGAGCGGGCCTCGTCTAGTCGGCGCAATTCAGCGTTGGCCCCCGCCAGTTGCTGGTTTTCACGTGCCAGCTGTTCTTGAAGAAGCCTCGACTCGTTGCGGCTCTGCGCTAGGCGCTGAGCAAGCGAGGCCATTGTTGTGGTGTTCTGTGCGAGCAGGGTCAGCCCATTTTCCTCGCCAGGCTCAGCAGGGCGTGACACGCCAATGAGGGTAAAGTAAACAGTCTCGCCTGTGGCAGTCACGCGATTGACCTGGGCCAACTCGAATCGCGCCAGATCCCCTGCCAGAACAGCCTCTAGCTCAGCCTGACTTCCAACCAGCTCCGGTATCAGGTCCACGAGCAACTGCCCCGGACCCGTGTACGGAATATCGCCGAAGCAAGTCAGATCGCCGCCCACCTCCATCACGCGCAGTTGGCGGTCCGCGACAACGTATCCACCCCGATATTCACGCAAGATCGCCGCAGGGATTCGGTCATCCATATCGACTCACATGGCCCCTATTCGACGATGAGCCTACCGAGGCGACGAAATAAAGCATCAACGTCGATACCCGTCTTGGAGCTAACGAAGAAAAACGGCGCGTTGAGGCGGTCCGCTGCAGTTTCAACTCTGGTCAGCTTCAGCTCGCGCTGGTTGATCAGGTCGCGCTTTGTCACAGCCAACACAAGCCGCGCGCCGGCGTTGATACTCAAGAGCTCTTCCGCCTGCTTCTCCACCATATCAAGTGTATATGGGCGCGTGCAATCACACACGAGAATAGCGGCGGAGGCGCCGCCCAGATAACCTATGTGGTCGAATGGGAGCTCGCCATTGCCCGCCATATCCCACAAAAGCATCGTCAACTCGACAAACTCTTCGTTTTGGGGGACGATAAGGGTCTTGCGATTGACCTGAACGCCCACAGTGTGCGTGTACTGCTCGTCGAAACGGTCGAACACGAAGCGGCGCACGAGACTGGTCTTCCCAACCGCAAAGCTTCCCAGGAGACATACCTTCGTACTGAGCGTTCTCAAATGCGGGCTGTCTGGATGCACGCCTGGGCATTCCTCTCCCACGAGACCCCCTATATCGGAGAGCACGTCTGAAAGGCCTCGGCTGTAGGACGATGAGCAAATTCAGCCCGTGCAGGGTCTAGTCTACCCGGCGAATGTTACAGCGTCTATTACAATCTGTCGCCATGCGCCGTCTCACGCAACCCGTTCGCGGCGCACAGCGAATGTGTAGCCTACCCCACGCTCTGTGAGAATGTACTGCGGCTGCGACGGGATAGGCTCGATTTTTTGGCGTAGACGATGCACGTACACCCGAAGAGCGTCTTCGAAGACATCGCCGAAGGGCCAGAGGCGCTGGAGCAGGAAGCCGGTGGTCACCGTGTGTCCGGCATTTCGCAGCAGTAGATAGAGGAGCTTGGTTTCGGTCGCCCTGAGGATTACGAGTCGCCCGTCGACGATCGCTTGTTGATGCGCGAGGTCGAGAGTAAGGTGCTCATCGATCTGCAGCATGCGATCCAGCATGTACCCCGTGTCAGCGATCCGGCGGAGCACGCGTTGGACGCGCGCTACAAGCTCGCGCGGGCTGAAGGGCTTGACAACATAGTCTTCGGCAAAGAGATCAATGCCCTGGATGATTACGTCTTCTTCGGAGATGGCACTGAGGAGGATAATAGGAAGATCGGACCATTGGTGAACGCTGCGGCAAAACTCGAAGCCATCCATGCCGCCCAGCTTGATGTCAACTACTGCCAGATGTGGGACACCGCGGCGCGAGATGATATCGAGGCCATGTTCGGCGGAGCTAGCGCCAAAAACATCGTATCCAGCATGTGTGAGCTTATCCGCGACCAGACGCAACGTTGCCGGATCATCCTCCACCACAAGCAAGCGCTGAGTCAAAGACGTCGTCGTGAACATCTTCCCCCCCATGTCGTCTGTAAAGTAACAATAGAAGATAAACTCCATAGCGGCCGACGGTGCAGAGATACATAGTGTCCCCCCTTGTAGGATGTATGTCTGGAAGCAGAATCGCGTATAGCGATGGCGACGTAGGGGCGTCTACTTGAACAGGCAGACTCGCCCTGGTCTTATCCCCATGTATGGCACCTGGCTCTACCTATCACCATTGCGGCGGGCGAGAGGGGCCAGGTTAACGTACATATGGGCCGACTGCTTAACGTTGCAGGTTCATTTCAGTTCTAGTCGAAGCGTCAGGCGTAAGCGAGCAAGTAGAGGGTAGAATGTTCGATGTGGAGAACTTGCATCGTAAATGATAGATGTGTTATTTGTACGATGCAAACCGCCAACCGGATGTAAGTTCTGGCACGAAACCGATGAAATCGATCAATACGTGATTGATTTGCATTATACAGAATCTTGTCAAGAATGTCAAGAGTTGTTAAGTTCAGTTAATAAGAAGTTACATCAGCCTGCGTGGATGTGGCAGGGTCATCACCATCGTTGTCGGCGATCAAGTCGATGGCCCCGGGATCGGCTTTGACTCTCGCAGCCTTCCCCGCCGCAAAACCTCGCCGGTAGGCCTCAAGGCCAAGCGCCCCTGCCTCCTGTAGCATCGCCTCCTGGTCCTCGTCTTCGTCCATCTCATCGAGATCGTGGAGAGAGTGGAACCCATCGTAGAAACCGAGACGAAACCAAATGAACGCGCTGGTCTTCTGGCTACCTTCCGGTGGCGAAGACAAGCGCGATTTGTCCGCTGGTGGATTTCCTTTTCCCGGCTCTTCCACGTTATGCATCAGCTTGACTCCCCTACGGTCGTCGTCCCACCTGAGAGGTGGGGTCCCCACGGCGGCCGCAACTCTCAGAGAGGATACCTCAAACGAGGAAAATTTACAAATTCACGTGAGGCTCATCCCAGGTTGAAATCAGTACACCTTGCCCGCACGAGCATGTAGGGTTCACCCCTGGGCCAGCTTGGATGTCAGTCATTATGACACAGAAATGACTGCGTAAACGTTAGAGAAGGTCCACCACGCGGTAAGAAAAACACGACCGGGTTTCGAATACGACAACCTGAGGCTGGAAGAGGGTCGGCCAGCTCCGTGTGCATCTCGTGTCTCACCCTTCAGAGCACGTCTGCCCCCCCTCCCCTTTCCACGATGTGCAGAAAACGTGCCAAGAGGCGTGAACAAGCGGCAATTGCTGTGAACAAAGACGACTCTCAACTTATGGCGTGATCCAGGTTGCGCACATAAGTCGGAAACCAGACGGGAAGCTCGACATAGCGGTCGGTGCTGGTGTGCCAGCCAACCCCATTCGACCACGCCTCGTGGGTATCCTGAACCGCGCGCTCGCTGTCAACTCGATAGCCCAGGAACTTGTCCGCATCCGGCTCGTTGCTGGAATTCCCCATGAAGCGCTCGGCCGGGTAGGCCGCGTGCCACGTATCATCGTGGTAGAGCCGGCGCCAGTCGTGCTCGACCATCAGTATGTCGGTGCAGTCCATGATGGCTTCGCCACACTGCGCCACGCCGGTGTTGACGACAACGGTCTTGCCGCACCCGGCCACCACCTCGTACAGTTGCTGGTAGTAGGCACCGCGCCCATCGTCCAGAAAGTTGTATGCCCGATCAAAGAAAATGCCGTCCACGCCGGCGTCAAGATACTCCACTGCCTCCGCCACCACCTGTTCCAGGGGTCGATCGCCATAGTCCGTGTCGACATAGGGAAACAGCCGCATTCCCGCGGCGTGCAGCAGTTCGCGCACCTGCACGCTCAGGTTCGGATAGCGGGGTGAGAAAGTGTGGAACATCGCCAGGAGGGCGGCCGGCCGTGCCGCCGCGATGGCCTCGGCGGCTTCACTCGGGTTGCCCGCCGCATCCCGAATCAGCCAGCCGTAGTAGATGACATAAAAGTTCCTGGCAGCCATCAGCACACTCCCCTCCCCATCGCCGTCAGGCCGAAGCGGTCCCTCACCAATGGTCCTGGGTGTCGGGGACACACGGTTGGTATAAGTAGTCCGGGTCATGCGGACCGACGACATCGAGATCGCGGCGCGAGGCGTTCATGTGCATGGCATTGGCCTGCGAGCAGTTGGGGTTCACGTTGTACTCCACGCTGAACACCGCCTTGTTGGCCTTCAGGAAGCTCGTCTTGAAGTTGTCGCACTCGTTGAACTCCCAGCACTGCTCGGTCAGCGCCCAGTCGAAGTAGGTGTACAGCTGAGGCGCTTCGGTGTTGTTCCCCTTGAGACCGACGGACAAGCCAGCATCATGCACCCATGAGGCGAAGGCGATATTGTAGGCAATGTCGTCGGCAGCAGTGATCGGGAAGCCGGAGTTGTTGCCGTAGACCTCTGTCTCGTCTGGCTCGACGGCATCGAACCCCTTGGCCTTGCACCAGTTGTTGATGCGATTGAGCATCAGCGGCTTCAAGACGTCGATCTGGCGAATGTCGAGCCAGTACGAGCCGGCCCAGCCCTGGTCTTTGTTGCCGATAATGTGGTGCAGAGCATCGGCCGCCTGGAAGGCCGCAGCGTCTGACCGATAGGTCTCGTACACGCCGGCGTCCATGTAGCAGATGACCCGCACATTCGGGCCGAGGGCGTGAAGCTGCGCGACGGTCTGAGCCGACGTCAGCTCGCCGTCAAGGTCATAGACAGTGACGTTGGGTAGCACATCGGCGGGGTAGTTGAAGTCGGTGGACAACTGCCAGTGCCAATGGATGGGCGCGTCGGTCGTGGGTCGCCAAACGGTTGATTGGCCGGGTGTCGCTGTGCTGCTGGGCGCCGCCGTTGGTGTGCTGGTGAACGACACCGTTGGGATCGGCGTGCGGGATGGCGTCCGGGTCGGCGTGGTCGTGGCTGTGGCCGTCGCGGTTGGCGTCAGCGTACTAGATGGCGACGCAGGCGCCGTGGCCGTCGCCGTAACCGTCGGGGTTTGAGTGACACTGCGAGCGAAGTCACACGTCCAGTAGCTGTCCGTCGCAAGGCCAGACGGGCCGCGGAGGTAGGCGCAGCCGATATCGGGCCAGACTGAGCTGAAGAGAATCGCCTGGTTCTCGGCTGAGCCCATCCATCCGGCGACCATGTCCTGCGGCGTCTGATAGCCCTGGCCGATGGTTTCGCTGCCGCTCGCGAATGGGTAGCCGGCGCTGCTCATGCGAGCCCACGCGTCCGGCTCGCCGCTGCATTGGTGGCTGAAGCAGCTATTGTCGCGCATCCACCGATTGTGGAAGTCTGCGGCGTTACTGAGGCGGCTGTCCAGAGTGAGCGGCGGAAGGCTCCCATTCTGGTCCCGCTGCTTGTTGATCAGGTCGACCACCTGGCGGGCGTAGTCCCCCTGGGCGGCGGGCGTCACCGTCGGCGCCGGCGTGGCCGTTGGAGGCACAGGCGAGGGTGTCGGCGAGGGGAGGCTGGCTGCGCCGATGGCGCGGCTGGCGTTGACCCGCCCGTGCCCCACCCCTGTTCCTACCCCAACCTTCTCAGCCGTGTTTTCGAGCGCGGCGCGGATTTTGGTGTTGCTCCACGTCGGATGCGCCGCAGCGACGAGGGCCGCAGCGCCGGCCGCGTTCGCCGCCGCCATGCTGGTTCCGCTCAACGCCTGATACTGATTGCCCCGGATTGTGCTCACGATGCTGACGCCCGGCGCCGCCACGTCCACATTCGACCCTATGTTGGAGAAGCTGGCCCGAGCGTCGTTCTGATTCGTTGCTCCCACCCCCATGACGTTGGAATATGCGGCCGGGTAGTACGGCGCCGAGGAGGCGTTGTCGCCGGCCGCGGCGACAACTACGGCCCCCTTTCCCCACGCATAGTTCACCGCTGCCTGCAGCGTCTGGGAGTTCATCGCGCTCCCGAAGCTCAGGTTGATGACCTGCGCTCCCTGGTCCGCAGCCCAGGTCATGCCGTTCGCGATAGCTGAGTACGCGCCAGAACCGTTAGCCCCCAGCACCTTCACGGGCAGGATGCGCGCGTTGTAGCCCACACCGGCGATGCCCACGCCGTTGTTGGTCGCCGCCGCGGCGATACCCGCGACATGCGTCCCGTGGCCGTTGTCATCGGTCGCGTCGAGGTCTTTGTTGACGAAGTCGCGCCCACGGGAGACGAATTTGCCCTGCAGGTCTTGATGGGTGAAGTCCACGCCGGTATCCAGGACGGCGATGACCACGCCGTCGCCGTGGGACAGTGCCCAGGCCGCCGGCAGGTTCATTCGCGCCAGGCTGTACTGCTGGCTGGCCAAGGGATCGTTCGGCGTTTCATCGAGGCCGTGGTCATCGCGCGCGCTCAGCTCAGGTTCCGTTGGCACCGGGTCGATTGCCTGGGCGATGAAGTCCGGCTCGGCATAGCCGACTTCAGGCAGGCTGGTGTAGGCGTCGACGAGCGGCTGGATATTGGTCGTCGAGGTGGCGACGACCTGGATGCCGATGGCGTCGATTTCGCCGACGGCCTGGACACCGAGCTGAGCGTTGATGCGGGCGATGGTGTCGCTATCCACGCCGCCGCGCCACTTGACGAGGACTCGACCGGGGACGGCTTGATCCGGCGCGTATTGGAACGCCGGCTGGGCAATCGCGACAGTTCGGGGCGGTTCGGCAGTCGAAAGGGGTAGGAAGGCACGCGAAAGTGAAGGGAGGAAAACGTTATGATCGGGGCTTGCGGGCGGCTGGCCAGACGCATAATCTGGAAGCAACACGCTAGCAGAAATAACGAGTAGAACGAGAAACGCAAGTACAGCAATCCAACGAGCAGCTTTCGATCGTTTCATGACACGACCTCCTGCGGCGACACGCTGCAATAGCCAGGCGATACTGGGTTACCAGCGCTGTGACCTGCATGCGCCCAAGATTACATACGAGTTACCAGCCGCGAAGTTACGCCCGAGTCAAACGTATGGCAACCAGGCTGGTCATCTATCCTAGCCTACAAGTGGCAGGTTGTCCAGGATATGGCTGATTGACATTACCGCTGCCACACCCACGAAGATAGGCGCCTGGCATCCCCCAACAGTCTCCGAAATCCAAACGAGTCGCCTGGGGCGTAAGAGGAGTCAGATCAGTAAGTCCTCTTTGCGGTCGCCGCGGCAATCACTCGCTCCGCCCCGAATGCGCGCGACGCGGCCCAGTTGTTAGTATGGGGAGGCGCTTTGACACTGGATTCCGAGAGCGCCATGCCGCTGAGCGCAGCTATTTTGAAGACCCTGCTATACGCCGACATTTTTGACTTCCCTCTACTTGAAACCGAAATCGCACACTATCTCATTGAAACGCAGGCCACGACCGAGGCGGTGCACGCCGCGCTCACCGCCGATCTCTGGTTGGCCGAGCGTGTAGCGTTTCGCGAGGGGTTCTACTGTCTCAAGGGGCGGGAAGACATCATCGCGCAGCGGCGCGACCGCGATCGGGCGGCGGCGGCGCTCTGGCCCGCGGCGCAGCGCTGGGGAAGACGGCTGGCCTACCTCCCGTTCATCCGGTCCGTCATTGTGACCGGCGCTCTCGCGGCCGGCAATCCCGCGCCAAGGGACGACATCGACTACCTCATCATCACCGCGCCCGGCCGGCTGTGGCTGGCGCGCGCTCTTTGCACGACGGCCGTGCGGTTGGCGAAGATGGGCCGCCAACGCCTCTGCCCGAACTACCTGCTCGCCGAGACGCGCTTGGCCCTGGACGAGCACAACTTGTTCACAGCGCGAGAGCTGGCGCAGATGCGGCCGGTCTACGGGAGCGGCGTCCACCAACGGATGCGTGTCGCGAACGACTGGACGGACGCCTACTTACCGCAAGCCCACCTCGCGCCACAAGCTACGGCGAACGACGAGCTTGGCCCCGTTACGGCGACACTCAAGGGAGCGAGCGAGCGTCTGCTTGGTGGCCGGTGGGGCGCCCGGGTCGAGAGCTGGATTCAGCGCCGGAAGATCGCTCAGCTCAAGCGCGAAGCCCCCGAGCACGCCGATACCGTGGTGTTGGCGCCGGACTGCTGCAAAGGCCACTTCGACGGCCACGGCCGCCGCATTCTCGCCGCCTACGCTGCACGTCTCGCTCGCTATGATCTACCGGACGACGTTCGTGCGCCAACGCCCGCCACAGATGCAGCGCATCTGGTCGCGCCAACGCCCGTCACGAATGGTCACAAGCCACGGCGCCCGACCATCGGATTCGATGCGACGGCGTTGCGAGGCGCAAAGTCCGGCGTCGGGTACTATGCCAGCAATCTGTTGACCCACCTGGTGCAGGAGGACGACGAGCACGACTACCTGCTGCTGTCGAACCGGCCGGTCGAGGCCGAAGCGGGCGGGCGGCGACTCCCACCGCGCTATGCCTTCCCCAACCGCAGTATCTGGATGCAGATGGTCCTGCCGGTGGCCCTGCGCGCCGAGCAGCCCGTGCTATGCCACTATACGAACTTCACAGCGCCGCTGTCGAGTCAGACGCCTTTCGTCGTCACCATCCATGACATGACGCTATCATTGTTCCCGCGTCTCCACCCAATGCGACAGCACGTCGTGATGCGCCCGTTCGTGCCGATGATCGCGCAGCGCGCTGCGGCCATCATCGCAGTCTCACAGAGCGCCAAAAGCGACATTGTTCGTCTCCTGGGTGTCCCGGACAGCAAGGTGCACGTCATCTACGAAGCCGCTGCGCCGCGCTTTCGGCCGGTGTCCACCGTCAAGGTCGCCGACACCAGGGAGCGATATGGGCTGCACGGCCGCTACATTCTGTATGTCGGCACCATCGAGCCGCGCAAGAACATCGTCCGCCTGGTGGAAGCATACGCGCGCCTGAAAGCGGACGGCCTCCCCCACAAACTGCTACTCGTCGGCAAACTCGGCTGGGATTATAAGCCGCTCTACCAACGGATCGAAGACCTGGGGCTGCAAGACGATGTGATCTTCCTCGGCTACGTGCCGTCGGACGACCTGGTTAGCCTCTTCAACCTGGCCGAGGTTTTCGCCTTCCCGTCGCTTTACGAGGGCTTCGGCCTTCCCGTCATAGAGGCGATGGCGTGCGGCACGCCGGTCGTCACGACGGAAGCGGGATCGCTGGGCGAGGTCGCCGGTGATGCCGCGCTCACCGTGAACCCCCTATCGGTAAAGGAGTTAGCCGATGCCCTGACCGCGGTGGTCAGCGACGCCACGCTGGCCTCAACGCTGCGCCAGCGCGGCCTGGCGCGCGCCAGCCAACTGTCGTGGCGCGAGACGGCACGCCAGACGATCGCCGTGTATCGGCAGGCGCTTGCCGAGCACGCTCTCGTGAGGTGCGCATGACCGACGTCTTGCTGGGACAGAGTTACTATCTGCGCTTCGACCCGAAGCTCTGGGACGCAATGCAGCCCTACCCGCCGCTCGGCACGCTATATGCTGCCTCGCTCCTGCGCCAGCGCGGCTACGACGTCGCGCTGTTCGATGCGATGCTCGCCCAGTCTGAAGATGAGTGGGCGGCGGCGTTGGACAAGCATCGGCCGCGCTTCGCAGTGCTGTTCGAGGACAACTTCAACTACCTCAGCAAGATGTGTTTGCTGCGGATGCGCGAAGCAGCGTTCCGCATGATCCAGATGGCGAAAGCCCGCGGCTGCATGGTCATCGCCGCCGGCGCCGACGCGACGGACCATAGCGCGCTGTACTTTCAGCAAGGCGCCGACTACGCCCTGCTCGGCGAGGGCGAGATGACGCTCCTGGAGCTGCTGGACTCACTGACGGGACGCAGCGGGCAGGACCTCGATACGATGGCGGGGCTGGCCCTGCCGAACGATTCAGGCGGCGCACCGAGCGGGCGGCCACGTCCCCTCATCCGCGACCTGGACAGCCTGCCGTTTCCGGCGTGGGACCTGGTGGATGTCGCGCAGTACCGCCGTTTGTGGCAGGAGCGCCACGGCTACTTTTCCATGAACATGGTGACGACGCGCGGCTGCCCGTATCATTGCAACTGGTGCGCCAAGCCCATCTGGGGCCAGCGCTACAACGTCCGCAGTCCGCAGAACGTCGTCGCCGAAATGCAGTGGCTCAAGGCGACCTACGGGCCCGACCACATCTGGTTCGTGGACGACATTCTCGGCCTCAAGCCGGGCTGGCTCGAAGAGTTCGGGCGGCTCGCGGCAGCTACGGACGCGGGCATCCCCTTCAAGTGCCTGCTGCGGGTCGACCTTGTGAAGGATAGCGTTGTCGAAGCGCTGGCGATGGCGGGCTGCGAGACGGTGTGGGTAGGCGCCGAGTCTGGCTCGCAGAAGATTCTGGACGCGATGGACAAAGGCACGACGGTCGAGCAAATCTACGCCGCGACCCAGAAACTGCACCGGGCGGGCATCGCCGTCGGGTTCTTCCTCCAGTTCGGCTATCCCGGCGAGGACCGCGACGACATCGAGGCCACACTGCGCATGGTGCGCGACTGCGCGCCGGATGACATCGGCATGTCGGTCTCGTATCCGCTGCCCGGCACGAAATTCTACGACAGCATCCGCGTCCAGCTTGGCGACAAGCAGAACTGGCAGGATAGCGCCGACCTGGCGATGCTCTATCACGGGCCGTACTCCACCGAATTCTACCGCCAGCTTCACACCGTCCTCCACAAGGAGTTCCGGGCGCGGCGGGCCTGGCGCACGCTGCGGGGGCAGTCTGCGCGGCTTCGGGGGGCGCGCGACGCCCACGCCGCTCAGTCACCGCGTCGCGCTATGCGGCAGGCGGCGACGGTCGCCTATCACACAGCGACTTTGCCGCTCGCGCGCGGACGCCTCGAACGGCTCGCGCGCCAGTCGCCCCAGGGCCTCGACGCCCTGCCATCGGTCATGAGCGCCGAGGCTGCGGCGACGCCCTCCGCGCAGCCGGAGTAGGGGGTATTGGACGTGAGTCGCCACAAGATCGTGCTCTATAATCCGCATGCCGTGTTTTGGACCATGCCCCTCGGCCTCCTGGCCGTCGGCTCGGCTCTCGACCCGGACCACTTCGACGTCAAGATTGTGGATGCGCGGCTGGAGGCGGACGCGCTGGCGGCGGTTCTTGCTGAAGCTGGCGACGCACTGTGCCTGGGTATGACCGTCCTGACCGGCGCGCCCATTCGTGATGCGCTGATGGTGACTCGGGCCGTCAAAGCAGCGCGGCCCGATTTGCCCATCGTCTGGGGCGGCTGGCACCCGTCGCTGTTCCCGCGGGAGTGCCTGGCCGAGCCGGCGGTGGATGCGGTGGTGAGAGGCCAGGGGGAGGAGTCGTTCGCCGAGATCGTCGAGCGCTACGCGGCGGGGCGCGATCTGGCAGGCATAGCCGGCGTCACATGGCGCGATACCCGCGGCCAGATCATCAGCAACATCCCGCGTCCTCTGCGCAATGTGAATGCGCTGCCCGCCATGAACTACGACTTGATTCCCGTCGAGGCGTACTTCGCGCGGAAGGACAAGCGCCAGTTTGACTACATCTCCTCCATCGGCTGCCGCTTCCGCTGCGCCTTCTGCGCCGACCCGTTTGTCTACCGCCGCGGCTGGTACGGCCTGACGCCGGAGCGCATGGCAAGCGAGCTAGGCGCGCTCTGGCAGCGCTACCGCTTCAGCGAGATCGCCTTCCAGGACGAGACCTTCTTCACCAGCGCGCCCCGCGTGGCCGACATCAGCCACGCCTTCATTGCGGCCGGCCTGGACGCGAGCTGGACCGCCACGATGCGCGCGGACCAGGGCGCACGCCTGCCGGGAGACACGCTGACTCTGGCGCGGCAGGCCGGCCTGCGGCGGGTCATGGTCGGCGTGGAGGCCGGTACGGACGAGATGCTCAAGCGCATCAAGAAGGACATCACCATCGCCCAGGTGTTCGACACGGCCGAGAAGCTGGCGCGGAACGACATCGGCGCGATCTGGAACTTCATTGTCGGCTTCCCGGACGAGCCTGATGAGAGCTTCGAGGCGGGCCTGGCGGTCGCGAAGCGTCTGCGCGAGATGAGCGACGATTTCGAGGTGGCCATCTTCTTCTACCGGCCATATCCGGGCAACGATATCGCCGACGGCCTCGCCGCGACGTACCCATTTCCAACAACGCTGGACGAGTGGGCCGACTTCGACTATGTCGGCTCGACGGGGCCGTGGGTCACGCCGGACAAACAGGCGCGGGTCGAGCGCTTCAAGTTCTACCAGAAGTACGCCTATGGCCGTCACACTCACCCGCTGGCGCGGCCACTGCAGACCGTCGCCCGCTGGCGTGTGGAGCGCGATTTCTACCGCTGGCCGGTGGAGCAGCGCCTTGTCGAGGCGCTATACCCCGTGCCCAGGCTGGCTTGAGCGATGCCTATGGATATTCTGCTTGCCCACGGCTACTACCTGGCCGAAGACCCCCACGAGCTGAAGGTGATGAAGCCCTACCCGACGCTCGGGCTGCTCTACATCTCGTCGTACCTCAAGGCGCGCGGCTTCGCCGTCGGTGTCTTCGACGCGACGTTCAGCCGGCCCCAGGATTTCGTTGCTATGCTGCAGCGAGAGCGGCCGGCCGTTGTCGGCCTGTACTGCAACCTAATGACCAAACGCTGGATCCTGCCCATGATTCGGCAGGCCAAGGCGGCCGGCGCCCTTGTCGTCCTCGGCGGACCGGAGCCGCCCCACTATGCCGAGGACTACCTGGCGCGGGGTGCGGACGTGGTTGCCGTGGGCGAAGGGGAAGAGACGCTGGCCGAGCTGTTGCCGCACCTGGCGCGCTACGGACCGCGCGACATGCGCCAGATCCCGGGCATCGTCTACCGCGAAGATGACGGCGCAATTGTGCGGACCATGCCGCGCCCCTACCTCCAGCGCCTTGACGATCTGCCCTTCCCCGACCGCGAAGCCATCCGCATGTCGGACTACGTCGACACGTGGCGAACGCATCACGGCATGGGTTCGGTGTCGCTCATCACAGCGCGCGGCTGCCCGTACACCTGCAAGTGGTGCAGCCACACCGTGTTCGGGCATACCCACCGACGACGCTCGCCGGAGAACGTCGTCGCCGAGGTCGAGGAGCTGGTCGAGCGCTACCGGCCCGACATGCTGTGGTATGCCGACGATGTTCTGACCATCCACCCGCGCTGGTTCCTGGCCTACGCCGATCTCCTCAAGCGGCGCGGCCTGCGCCTGCCGTTCGAATGCATCTCGCGCGCCGACCGCCTGAATGAGCAGATCATCGACGCCCTGGCCGAGATGGGCTGCTTCCGACTGTGGATCGGCTCGGAGAGCGGCTCGCAGCAAGTCCTGGACGCGATGTCGCGCCGGACGAAGGTCGAAGACGTGCAGCACATGACGCGACTTCTCCAGAAGAGCGGCATTCAGGCGGGCATGTTCATCATGCTCGGCTACGAGGGCGAGGACGTGCCGCAGTTGGAGGAGACCGTCGAGCATCTAAAGAAATCCAACCCTGACATCTTCCTGACCACCGTGGCCTATCCTATCAAGGGGACGGACTACTACGCCGAGGTCGAGAGCCGCGTCCTTAGCGACGGACCGTGGGATGACCGCACCGACCGCGACCTCACCGTCGCGGGGCGGCGCTCGAAGCGCTTCTATTCGTTCGCGACGCGCTGGATGGTCAATGAGGTCGCGTTGCACAAGCAGCTCAACAACGGCCACAAGGACCCGCTGCGCATCGCCAAGACATTCGTCAGCGCTCGCGTCGGTCGGCTGGGGATGGCGCTCACGGCGGGTGAGATGGAGAAGGGCGGGGGAGGATGAGCCAGGCGATCGGTGTCGCGCCCTTCGATGCTGCGGCGGCCACGTACGACGCGACGTTCACGGAAACACGCCTCGGCCGCTGGCTGCGTGACGCCGTTCATGCTCACCTCGCGGCGTTGTTCCCGCCCGGCAGCCGTGTCCTGGAGCTGGGTTGCGGCACGGGAGAGGATGCCGTGTGGCTGGCGCAGCAAGAAGTGAACGTCGTCGCAACGGACGCCTCAACCCGCATGGTAGAGATCGCGCGGCAAAAGGCGGCGCACGCAGGAGTGGGCGACACCATAAGCTTAGGCGTGTTGCGTATCGAAGACTTGGGCAGGGCAATTTCGGAGGGAGAAGCAGGCCCAAAATCTCCGAGCCGGCCTGTCATTGCGAGCGAAGCGAAGCAATCGCCCGCCCTTGCGGCAGACGGTCTAGACCACTACGGCGCGGCCCTTGCCCGCCGCGAGGCCGCTTCGTCGTCCTATTGTCCGCCTCGCAGTGACAGCGCACATTGTGTTCCAGGTCACCTGGATCTTCTCCAGCCCGCTTCGTTCGACGGCGCGCTATCAAATTTCGGCGCGCTCAACTGCGTCGCCGACCTCGTCCCCGTCGCGCACGCGCTCGCGCGGCTCGTTCGGCCTGGCGGACGGGTGGCCCTCGTGCTGATGGGACGATGGTGCCCGTGGGAGATAGTCTGGCACGCGGCGCATGGCGACCTGACAACAGCCGCCCGACGCCTTCGCCCCGGCGGCACTTCCGCGCAGGTCGGTGGCGAGACTTTTCGCGTTCACTATCCGGTACCCGACCAGATTGCCGCCGCGTTCGCGCCGTTCTTCACTCCGCTGGAGCTGCGCGGCATCGGGGTTCTCCTGCCGCCGACGTCGCTGAGTGCGATCGTCGAGCGCCACCCCGCCGCGTTCGAGCGCCTGGCTCGCTGGGAAACGCGCATCGCGCCCACCTGGCTCGCCGGGCGGCTGAACGATCACTACTTGCTTGAGTTGCGACGAACGGAGTAGTCGGCAATGGCAACAACTACAGTGCTCGCGCTGGATATGGCTATCCAGCGCGAGCGAGATACGCGATGTCGGACGCGAAGGCGCACGCTGTGACACCCCAGGCTACCGCGCACCTCACCGGCGTCGGCCCGTGGCCCTCGGTCCTGCGGCGGCTCTGGAAGCGGGCGCAGGCGCTTCGGCGGCCCTTCGTGGCGCACCGCCACCGCTGTCTCGTGATCGAGACCGTGTGCGGCGAGCGAATCATCGTCTTGCCGGACGTGTTCAACCCGAAGCTCTTTCGGACGGGTGAAATCCTGGTGCAGGCGCTGAACGACCTACCGGCGCCCTTGGGCGCTGTGCTGGACATGGGAGCGGGGTCCGGCGTGGCTTCGATATTTGCAGCGCAGCGAGGAGCGCGCGTCACCGCCGTCGACATCAACTCGGCCGCCGTGCGCTGCGTGCGCCTGAACGCCCTTGCCCACCGCGTCGAAGACCGAATCGACGCGCGGCTGGGGGACGTGTTCGCGCCTGTGGCGGGCGAGCTTTTCGACGTTGTGCTGTTCAACCCGCCCTATTTTGACGGCGAGCCGGCCGACATGTACGACCACGCCTGGCGCTCGACAAACGTCGTGCCGCGTTTCCTGGCCGGCCTCGCCTCTGTTCTCAAGCCGGGGGGCGCCGCGCTCGTCGTGCTGTCCAGTGATGCCGACGAGCGCGGCTTTCTGAGGCTCGCCGCGGCTAACGCGCTCTCGGTCGAGGTCATATCGCGCCGCGACTTCATCCACGAGATTATCACGGTGTACCGGCTCACCTGTAGGGAGCAGCATGATCGTACTGTATAATCCGCGCAGCAACGCCTCCGGCAAGCGCATCCTGCCCATTTCGCTGCTCGCCCTGGGAGCGCTGCTGGAGGGAGACCGCGACTACGTCATCGTGGACGGCAACATTGAGGCGAATCCCCTCGCGCGTCTGGATCAGCTCGCGGATGACGGCGCGACGATGCTCGGTGTCACGGTGATGCCCGGTCCACAGCTCGCTGAAGCCGTGCCACTCTGCCGCGAGCTCAAGCGCCGCCACCCCAATCTGACCATCGTCTGGGGCGGCTACTTCCCCACCCAGCATTGGGACACCTGCCTGCGCGCCGAGTACGTGGATTATGTCGTGCGCGGCCACGGTGAGATGGTATTCCTCCAACTACTCGACCGCCTCGACCGCGGCGGCTCCCTCGCCGATGTGGCGGGGCTGGCGTACGCCGACGGCGATGTGCCGCGCTCCAACGCCATGGCGCCGATTCCGCACCCTGACCATCTGCCCGACTTCCCCTATCACCGCGTTCCCATGGAACAGTATGCCAGGGCGTGCTACCTAGGCCGCCGCACCCTCCCGCACCACTCTTCCTACGGCTGCCCGTTCTTCTGCAACTTCTGCGCGGTCGTCAACATGGTCAACGGGCGCTGGCTGGCGCAGAACGCCGAGCGCACGGCAAATACCGTGCGTCTCCTGCACGACCGCTACGGAGCGGATGCCGTGGAGTTCTTCGACAACAACTTCTTCGTCCACGAGGCGCGTACCGCTGAGTTCGCCGAGCGCATCATGCACCTGGGCATCGGCTGGTGGGGGGAAGCGCGCATCGACACCCTGCTCAAGATGAGCGAGCGCACGTGGCGGCTCATGGCCGACAGTGGTCTGAAGATGGTCTACCTGGGCGCCGAGTCCGGCTCCGATGAGACGCTGAAGCGCATGAACAAGGGCGGCACGGCCAGCGCGGACAAGACGCTCGAAATCGCGCGCATCATGAAGAGCTATGGCATCATCCCCGAGTTCTCGTTCGTCATGGGCAACCCGCCCGATCCGGAGGCCGACATCCGCGACACCATCGAATTCATTCGGCGGGTCAAGGGCGTCCACCCGGAGGCCGAGATTGTGATGTACATGTATACGCCGGTTCCGCTGGCGGGCGAGCTGTACGACCAGGCCAGGGCCAATGGCTTCCGTTTCCCGGAAACCCTGGAGGAGTGGGTCGGCCCCGAGTGGACGAGCTTCTCGCTTCGCCGCAGCACCACGATGCCCTGGCTGCGTGGCGACCTGCGCGACCTAACCCACGACTTCGAGCGGGTCCTGAACGCCTACTACCCCACTGCGACAGACCCGAAGCTGACCGGGGGCTGGCGCGCCGTTCTTCGGGCGGCGAGCGCCTGGCGCTATCACATGCGCGTCTACGACTACCCGCTGGAGCTGCGGGCGCTGCACAAGGTCATCGCCTACCAGCGGCCCGAAACAACAGGTTTCTAGGGCGAACAGATGCCGACGATGCTTTTCGACGCGGCGCGGCGGGTCATGACTCGCGCGACCCACAAGATATACAGCCTGCCGGTGCTTGTCCTCATGCCGCATAGCTCGTGCAACTGCCGCTGCGTGATGTGCGATATCTGGAGGGCCAACGCCCACAGCGTCGAGCTGAGCGTCGCCGACCTGGAACCGCATGTCGCAGCCATGCGGCGGCTTGGCGTGCAGTGGGTCGTCCTGTCAGGCGGCGAGGCGTTGATGCACTCGAACCTGTGGACGCTCTGCCAGATGCTCCGCGACCTGCCCGCCCACGTCACCCTTCTGAGTACGGGTCTGCTATTGACGCGCAACGCGCGTGACGTCGTCCGCTACACCTCCGACGTCATCGTCTCGCTCGACGGCAGCCAGCCGGTCCACGACCGCATCCGCAATATTCCCCGCGCCTACGCCCGTCTGGCGCAGGGCGTCGAGTCCCTGAAGATCGAACAGCCAGAATTCCCGGTCACGGCCCGCTGCACCCTGCAGCGTCTCAACTACGTCGACCTGCCCAACATCGTCGCGTCGGCTCACGAGCTGGGCCTCGACGGTATCAGCTTCCTGGCAGCCGACGTGTCGAGCACCGCCTTCAATCGCCCCACTCCGTGGGATAGGGGGCGCGTCGCCGACGTGGCGCTGGACGCCCATAACGTGGCGCACTTCCGCGAGGTGGTCGAAGAGGCCATCGTCCGCTACGCCAATGATTTCGCCAGCGGCTACATCGCCGAGTCGCCGGACAAGATGCGCCGGCTGCCGGCGTACTTCGCGGCGCTTCTCGGCCAGGGCGAGTTCCCGCCGGTACGGTGCAATGCCCCGTGGGTTTCGGCGGTGGTCGAGAGCGACGGCGCGGTGAGGCCGTGCTTCTTCCATCCCGTGATCGGCCATCTGAGCGACGGGGCGCTGGATGCGGTTCTCAACTCGCCGGCAGCGCGGCAGTTCCGCGAGGAGTTGAATGTCGCGGGCAACAGCGTCTGTCAGCGCTGCACGTGCAGCCTCTACCTGAGCCCGACTCGGGACCTGCGCGCGACGGGCCATGCCTGATCTCGTCGCCGCGGCCTACGATGGGATTGCAGCCAGCTACGATGCCCAGGTCCAGGGTGATACGTGGATGCGGCACATTCTATGGCAGCACTTCCTGGCCGTCTTCGAGCCGGGTGACAGTGTGCTGGATGTCACGTGCGGCACAGGCACGGACGCCATCTTTCTGGCGCAGCATGGAATATGCCTGACTGCCATGGACATCTCACCCGGCATGGTGCAGCGGCTGCACGCGAAGGTCACCCACGTCGGTATAGGCGAGCGCGTGCACGCGCTCATCGGCGACGCGGCGAACCTGGCAATGTGCGGCAGCGTCCGCTTCGACGGCATCATCTCGACGTTCGCGGGCCTCAACACGATCGAGGACCCGGCGGCGTTCGCGTGCGCCGCCGCGCGGCTGCTGCGGCCCTGCGGCCATCTCATCGTCCATATGCTGAGCCGGTGTAGTGCGTGGGAATGGCTCGGGCTGGCGGCTCGCGGCCATTGGCCAGAAGCGCGCAATCTGTGCCGTCGAGAGCGGCGCGTCTACAGCATTGATGGTAAGCCCGTTCCGCATCGTCTGTACCTGCCCTGCGAAGCGTACGCCACGTTCTTCGCGCCTCATTTCCGACTCCACCGCGCTTATAGCCTGGGCGCGCTCCGCCCGCCGCACACGCTACGCTCCGTGCCGCGGCCGGTCGCACAGGCGCTGGGGGCGATGGAGCCCTCTGTCTCGTCCCGTCCGCCGCTACTCGATCACGGACGCTTCTTCGTGCTGGACATGGTCAGGCGATGAAGGTCTGTTTCGCCGTGCTCCATTATGATGAGCGCGTCGCCGAGCACGATGTCGCCGCATACTTACGGACCGTTCCCGTCCATCGGGCTCTACCGCGCGAGGTCGCGGCGCTAGGACACGACGTGGATGTGGTTCACCTCTACCCCCGGGATACCGTTTACGCTGAGGATGGCGTAACCTATCATTTCATCGCGTCGGGACGCGTTCCAAGGGCAGCAGCGCGTGTGGCGAGCGGCATTCGCCACGGCGACGCCGCCGCTTACGAGCCGGCATGGCGCGCCATCGACGCCATTCGCGCGCTTCGGCCGGACATCATTCACGTCCACGGCATCGGCTTGAACCTGAACCTGTTCCTGCTCTACCGCGCGCTTGGCCGCACGCGTCCCCCCGTCGTCCTTCACTACCACGGCGGCTACCCGGCCGTCTCGCGCATCGGGCGCGCCCTCCAGCGCGCCAACTTTCGCCGCGCTGCCCGCCTCCTCTTCACCACCCACACCCACGCGCAGCCGTTCATCGACGGTGGCGTGCTGGACAACGATGACCGCATCGTGGATCTGATGGAGACGTCGAGCGATTTCGCGCCGATTCCGCGCGGCGAGGCCCGCCGTCGCACAGGCATGGCGGGCGAACCGGTGTTCCTGTGGGTCGGCCGTCTCGACCCCGTCAAAGATCCGCTCACGGCGCTCCAGGGCTTCGCGCGCATCCTTGACGCCTGGCCCCACGCCGAGCTGTACATGTACTACCGCACCGACGCGCTTCTGCCGCAAATGCGTGCTTTCTGCGATGGGAAGCCGCATCTGGCGCAGCATGTCCACTTCCGTGGCGCTGCCCCGTACGAGCGCATGCCTGACATCTACAGTAGCACAGACTTTCTGCTTCAAGCGAGCCACCGCGAGTTCAGCGGCTGCGCGGTGCTCGAGGCGATGGCGTGCGGAGTCATCCCGGTGGTGACGGACATCCCCTCGTTTCGCGCCATGACCGCCGGCGGCTGCCACGGCGTGCTGTTCCCGCCTGGCTGCCCGAACGCGCTCGCCGCGGGGGTGCTGCGTGTCCCGCCCGCCGAAATTCCTGCGCGGTCGGCCGCCGTGCGGAAACACTTCCACGCGACGCTGAGCTTCCCGGCGCTGGCGTGGCGGCTCGCGGAAGTGTATGCGGGTGTGGTGTGACGAGGCTGCGTATCGGGATTGTCGTCCCCGGGTTCAGCGCGAACGCCGGTGACTGGTGCATCCCTGTGCAGCTCGACCTGGCACGCCGCCTCTCCTGTGACGCTGATGTCACGGTCTTTCCCCTACGCTACCCGCACCACCGACAGGCCTACACGATCGAGAGCATACAGGTTCGCCCGCAGGGGGGAGGGCTGGCGGCGGGGACCGCTCGCCTGGATCTGCTGCGGCGCGCGATTGCCGTCGTCGTCGCCGAGCATCGCCGGCGGCGCTTCGACGTGCTACACGCGATGTGGGCCGACGAGCCAGGTTTCGTCGCCATTGCAGCAGGCCGCCTGCTGGGGGTTCCCGTCGTCGCCTCGCTGCTCGGGGGCGAGTTGGTGGCACTGCGCGACATTGGCTACGGCGCGCAGATTAGCCGGGTCAACCGCGCGCTCATCGGCGCTACGCTGCGCGCTGCTGATAAAGTGACGGCCGGCTCGTCTTATCTGCGAAGCCTGGCGGCGCGCATTGTCCCTCAGCATCGGCTCGTCGCACTCACCCTGGGCGTCAACACGGAGATGTTTCGCGCCTGCCGCACTGACACCCCCGGTGTCGATCTCGCGGGCGCCACGAAGCTGTTGCACGTCGGCTCGCTCGTCCCGGTCAAGGACCAGGCCACGCTGCTGCGAGCCGTCGCCCGCGTCCGGCGTGACATTCCCGGCATTCATCTCCATATCGTAGGTGATGGCCCAATGCGCGCCGCGCTTGGGACGATGGTCATCGAGCTTGGGCTGCAAGGGTGCGTCACCTTCCACGGGGCGGTTCGCCACGAGGCCTTGCCCGCCTGGTACCATGCCGCCGATCTATGCGTGCTGTCCTCGCGACACGAGGGGCAGGAGCTTGTGACGCTGGAGGCGGCGGCGTGTGGCCGCGCAACCGTTGGAACGGCGGTGGGCATTCTGCCAGACGTCATGCCGGGCCGCTATGTCGCCCCACCGCAGGACAGCGAGCGCCTCGCGTCCGCTATCCGGCTAGCTCTAGACGATCGCGAGTCTTGCAGGCGCCAAGCAGCATTCGACACAGTTCGCACGCGCTACAGCCTGGAACAAACTGTCGCCGACCTCTCAGCGTTGTACGCAGGAAGGGCCCTAAACCGGGCGCTCGAAGCGCAGAGTCCCGCGCCGAAAGCGAACCGCCAGAATCGCCAGGACAAGCGCCACGCCGACAACGCGCGCCGCGAGCCGCGCGATCGCGGCGCCGTTTGCGCCGTGGGTCGGGACGAGCCAGGCACTCAGAGCCACCAGCACAATGACGCGCACGCCATCGGCGAAGGCCAGCAGACGGGGCTCGTTGACGGGGAAAGCCAGCAGAAGAAAGGGCAGCGCGAAGATGTCGAAGATGACGACGCCCAGCAGGAGACCAAAAGTGCTGGCGGCGGGTAGGTACGTCACGCCATAGAAGATGCCAATGAAGGGCGCGGCCAGCCAGAATAGGGGCAGCAGGGCAACGCTTATGATGGCGCTGCGGACAAGGCTGCGGCGCGCGTACGACGACAGCGCATCCCTGTGCAGCACACCGGCGGCCGTCGGCAGCGTCACGGCGTAGAGGCTCTGGTTGACGACATCGACCTTGTTGGTCAGGTTCAGGGCCAGGCCGTAGAAGGCGGCTTCGGTCGCTCCACTCCAGTACCCCACCAGCAGGACATCAAGGTAGGCAGCCAACATCGCCAGGCTGTTGGCGACGCCGATCCAGCTGCCAAAGCGGAACAGCCGCCGCGCCTCCGCCTCGACACGCGCCATTCGCGGCAGCGAGAGCGTCCAGCCAGCGGGCAGTATCCGCCGGCCCACCGCGAAGCTCAGCAGCGACGCGCCGATGCCGAGAATCACGAGCGCGGTCACGAGGTTAAGCCAGCCGAAATATACGAGGACGACGGCGGCGAGGGCCGTCGCCCCCGAGTTGACCAGCATAATGGCCGACAGCCCCCCGAAGCGCCCGACGGCTTGCAGCAAGGCGCTGACTCCACCGGTCAGGGCCGTCGCGGCGACGCCGACGAGGGTCAGCGCCACCAGACTCGCCGGCAGCCCGCGGCCCGGCGCGACGCCGCCCGCTGCCAGGATGACGACCACGCCTAGAATGACAACCACGAGCGCCGCCGTCAGACGCACCCAGAAGAAGGCGCGGCCACGTTCGCCGGCTTCCACCGTGTCGCCGTGCCAGACCTCGGCAACGCGCTTGACGCCGGCTTCGGTCAGGCCGAAATCCGCCACGGCCCCGACAATGCTGGCTATGGCCCCGAGGCTCACATAGACGCCGAAGTCGTTCACGCCCAACGCGCGCGCGATCAGGATACTCGCGACGAAGCCCAGCGCCAGTCGGGCCACGCTGCCTAGCGTGACGACGGCCCACCCCCGCGTCACGTGGTCGGAAGCAGCGCGGCGGGCGGCGGCCAGTGGGTTGCTAAGAGCGAACATCGGGCTCCACATCCAGGCTGGCCGCCAGGCCAATGAGCGCCCACAACAGCATGTAAACCCCGGTCGTCTCGAATGCCACATCGAACAGGCCATGCGTCAGCCAGGCAGCCAGCGCAGCCAGCAGCGCGATAGCGTAGGGCCATGCTTGTTCCGCTTTCCTTCGCCGCCAGAGGTGCGACACCGCCGCCACGAACAGCCAAGCCCAGGCGGCCAAACCGATGAGGCCCACATCGGCCAGTATTTCCAGGTACAGGTTGTTAGCCAGGATCCGGTCGTCCCACGTAGCCGCCCCGAGATACTGCCCATAGAGATGACGGAAGTTACCCGGCCCGACGCCGAGGATCGGGCGCTCGCGGGCCATCTGTAATGCGGCGCGCCACAATACGCCGCGGTCCGGCGGCGGCTCAGGGGTGCGCCCGGCGCTGGCCGGCGGGAAAGGAGTTCCACCCGATCCAGAGGTGACGACTTCAGTCCAGCCCGGCATCGCATCTCGCGTACCGAGCCACTCATCCGGCGCGTGGACGAGGTCCCAAGCCAGGGCATAGCGGCCGGCTACGGGCGCAACAAGCTCCGGGTGCAGCGTCGCGGTACCGCCCGGCGAGACATCAGCGGGCAGGGCCAGCCTCGCGTTATCCCACTCGGCCACGCCGAGCCTATCCTCGGTCAGCCAGTGGTAGCTCAGCGCGACACTCTCGGGGCCGTCGGCGGCCCAGGTGAGCCGTCCGGTATTGGTCGCGCTCACCGTCACCGGCAGGATGCTCCCGCCGTCAGCCGTCAGCGTGGCGGGCGCGGCAATGCTCGCTGCGTCCATCGGACGACTATCCCAAACGGCCAGGCGCGCGCGCAGGACCGGGTTGAGCGCCAGCACGGCGGCGACGACAACGGCCATGCCCAGGGTGGTCAGGGCAAGCGCGCGTCCATCCAGCCCTTTCATCCGAGTCGCCGCCAGGCCACACGCCACCGCTACCCCCACAGCCGCCGCCGCAATGCCGCCGCGGCTATACGTCAGCGCCAGGGCTGCGGCAAGCAGCACCAGGCACGCGGCCCACGTCATCTGGGCTAGCCTCCGTCGACGATACGCGGCGTCTAGCGCCAATCCTAGCGCGAGGCAGAGCGCCGTCTCGAACAACATCGCCGCCGTGTTGGCGGAGCCGAAAGTCGCGCTGAGGCGGACCGCCGCGCCCAGTTGCGCCGGGGCGTCCTTGAACAAGGTCAGGATAGAGCCGACCCACGAGACGCCGACCAACTCCATCAGCCCCAGTACTGCCGCGGCAAGCGCGCCCAGAACGATGGCGGAGAAAGCCTGGCGAGCCGCTCGCGTCCGCCGCAGCGTGTCGGCAAGGGCGAGGGCGAACACGATGCCGAGGCTCCAGCGAGCAGTGACTTTCCAGGCGGTGAGCTGAAAGGACGACGCGGCGAGCGCGGCGAGGCAGGCGGACACGATGATGGCGGCGGCGGGCCAGGTGAAGTAAGGCACGTGGAACGATCGAGGGGGCGACAGCACCAGGCGGACGAGCCAGACGGCGACGGTGAGCAGCGCGAGGGCTTCGAGGTTGGTGACCACCAACCCGGCCGCCGAAAACAGAGGCGCCGGGCGCTCGAAGGGCAGGAGAAACAACGTGGCGAGCAGGAGAGCCAGTACGCTCCGATCGAGCCACAGCCACCAAGTGCGGCGCTGCTCAACGTGCGTGCTAGCCATGAGTTCCAGGGGACGGCGCAGTTTCTGCCACTTGAGGGTCGGAGCGTGGGTCCAGCGCCCCAGTCGCCCCTTCGCCAAGCACGTGAACGGCGCCGCTCGCCGCGAGGCCCAGGATGATCCAGTAGATCAACACGAGCGGCAGGAATTCGTAGAAGTAGTCGACGAAGCCATGGATCGCCCAGGCGATCAGCCCGGCGGCTGCCGCCGCCGCAACGGCGAAGGCCGCGTCGGCGCGCAGATCGCGGCCAGGCCGATAACCTTCGATCTCTCGGTTGGCAGCGGCAGCCCGCCCTACCGCCTGCATTCCGCGGATAGCAATCCATAGCGCCACGATATTGAGCGCCAGGAACAGGAGGCCGCCGAAGACGCCGGTGTCCGCGAACATCTCGATGTACATGTTGTTGGTGTGGAGGCCAGTATCCCAGACGGTTTGACCCGTGTAACGGCCATACGCGAAGCGGAAGTTGTCCGGGCCGACCCCCAGCAGCGGCCGGTCGCGCACCATGCTCAGGGCGACGGCCCAGAGAGTGCGGCGTCCCGGGGAGAGATCGACGGAGCTGGCAGCCGGCATGGGCGCCAGGCGGATTGGCGCTGGCTGGACGGCAGGCTGGTTGCGGCGGTGTCCGATCTCAACCGGGACGACGTGCATGGGGACGGCCTTCGCGCTGAACCAGGTCACGTTGTCCTGAACCATGTCAAACGCCAGGCGGAACGGCCCGGATTGGCTTGGAGCGACAATGGGCAGTGTGACGGTGATAGTCTCACCTGGCTCCACGACATCCTCAATCGGCGCGCGCGCGCCCTCCCATTCCGCCACTGAGTCCTCATTGTGAGCGAGCCAGTGGTACGACACACTGATCGGCCGACCGTTCGTCGGACGCCACGCCATCTCCCCCGTGTTGACGACTCGGACGTTGACACTTGCCTGCTCACCGGCGGCCAGCGTCGGCAACGGGTCGGGTGTGTACTCGGCGCCATACCAGGCGCGATCGTTCTCCGTCCGCAGCCGCAGACTCAGGGCAGGCGTGAGCAGGGTCGTCACCCCCAACAGCACGACCACGGTCACGCCGGCCGCCGCGATTTGCCGCGCGCTGACGCGCCGCTCGTACCACCACCTCGCGCCGGCCATGAAGATCACGACCACAGCCGTGGAGAGCAGGCCAGTTCGCGTAAAGGTGATGATGATGGCCTCCGCCACGAGGGCAAAGACAACCATCAGAGCGATGAGCGTCATGTGCCAGCGAGCTCGCTGGGCGAGCCAGATGCCCGCCAGGATGAACGGCAGAGCGAGCTCGAGGTACATCGAGGTAATCGTCGGATAGATGAAGGTCGAGCTGACCCGCACGACATCACCCACCTGGGTCGATGCGGGGCGGAACTGAGTCAGAAAGCGCAGGACAGGCCCGATGGCGGCGTACTCACCCAGGCCCAGCGCAGCAACCACAGTTGCCCCGACGATAACTGCCAGGGCAAGTTGGACCCGGCGCCGCGGCTCAGCGGCTAGGTCCGTGACTGCCACACAGATGAAGCTACCCAGGGCCAAACCGACCACGAACTTGGCGGCGTCGAGACGGTTGCTCGGCGCGGCTATGGTGGCCACGTCCGCGATCACGAGGAATGCGCTCAGAGCGAGGGTGAGGGGAAGGGACAGACGAGGCCCGCGCCGCGCCAGAAGCAGGTGAAGCAGCCACAAGCCGACCGCGAGCAGGGCCAGCGCTCCGGCGGTGTGGAGTTCGGAGTATTGGCTACGGAACAGAGCTTTGGAGGGCTGGAACGGGGCGAGGAAGGCGAGAGCAAGGAGAGCCAGCCAGGCGAGACGGCCGGTGAGGTTGGCATACCAACGAGACATTCGCTACCTCTGCCGTTTCCTTCCAGTACATCTTCAGGAGATATGACTACGTTGCTTATACTACGATGCCCAGCGCCGCTATGGATTGCATGAACCCACGCGGGGAGCGCCGGCCCGCGGTTGCTCACCACGCTCTGGCCTTGACAGCCGGGCCACTTGACACTTCCACATCTATCCGTACTATTCCTCTCGTTCCTTCATAACCATCCGACGACATCGTACCCCCCTCCTCCTCTTACATCAACGCTCCATTGATACGGGACTGGCACGCCCCACGCGCGACCAAGTGAATTCCCCGATGGCTTGCCACTGTCGGATGGAGCCGCTGTCCACAGGGACGGCGGGCTTCGCCTTGTGGAAAGGAGAGATGGCATGACCTTCCTACGACGTGGGAGAAACTCTGTCGACGAGTACCGACGCAGCCGAGAGGCGTTTGGCCGAACCATTGGGGTACACGCCGAGCAGGCGGCCAGGGCGGACCAGGATGAGCCGCCCATCACGGAAGCCGACGTCTCCGAAATAGAGGAGACTGTTGAGCTCCCGGATGCGGCGCACGACAGCATGCTGGAAGCGCTCCGACAGAATTCGACCGCAGTCGCGCGGGACACGTCCTTCAGCGGCACCCTCAAGTCTGACAGTAATCTGTACATTGAGGGCCGATTTGAAGGCGAGCTTCAGGCGCGGGAAACGATCGTCATTGCCGAAGGCGCGGAGGTTAAGGCCGGCCTGGACGCGACTAACGTCATCGTGGCGGGCGTCCTGGACGGCAAGGTGGATGCGAGTGGCCGTTTCCACGCCATGCCCTCCGCCCACGTCGCTGGCGACATCAACACGGCTATCCTGGTTATCGACCAGGGATCCCACGTGAGTTGCCGCTTCGCGATGAAACCTAGAAAGGACTAGAGACCATGTCGACCGGCTACAGACCACGAGATATCAGCCTGGTCTCGGAGGCCCAGGACGATGAGACTCTCGCCAGTGAGAGTCTCATCGATCGCCACTCCCACTTCAACGGCCTGTATCGCACAAGCCACGATCTGCGTGTGGAAGGCAGCGCCGAGGGCGAAATCGAATGTGACGGTACACTGACCGTGGCGCCGGAAGCGAACATCGACGCCAAGGTGCGCGCCCGAAACGTCGTCATCTCCGGCGCAGCCACCGGGGAGATCATGTGTGAGGACCGCTTCACCCTTCGGCCGAGCGGGCAGATGCGTGGACAAGTCCTCGCCGCTAGCCTGGTCGTCGAGGAGGGGGCCTTCTTTGAGGGCGAATTCCAGATGTCCGACGGTGGCGCTCCGAGGGAGGCGCCTCGCACCGCCGCCGCGTCGGATAACGTCACTGCTCCGCGCGCCAACTGGACCCACTCTTCCAAAGCTGAGATCAACGGGACGGCGAGTTATCATGGCGCCGTCACGGACAGCGCCGCGGAGCATGAAGACGTTCTATCTAGCTCCCTGACAGACGGGGCCGAAGAGACCGACGACGCGTTCACCGACGAGTAGTCTTCTCGAAACGCAACGCCACCGGGCACCACCTGTCGGATGAGAATCGCTGTCACCGCGAGACCTCCACGCCTACGATGGCACGCGCCAGCGCGAGAACACTGCCATCCTGTCATTGCGAGCATAGTGAAGCAATCTCCCGCCCTTGTCAAAGGCAGTCTGCACCGCTACGGGCTTGCTGTCAGCCACTGAGAGATTGCTTCGTCAGTGGGGAGCTTCGCCCCCCACGCCCCCGAGACGCGCTCCTCGCAATGACAGGCGTGTGTGTTCTGAGCAGCAACGCGAGGGGTCTGGACTGCGGCTCAGATGCCTCGCTCCGCTCGGCATGACACCCCAGGCTCATTCTCGGAGAAGCCCGGGTGGCCAGGGACGCCTCCCCGGCCGCCTGGGCTTCGATTTCGTCACCTGACCGCCCCCGGCGAGATAACCCCGTCGTCCGCCGTTCGCGGGAACGGTTCGTTCGGCTGGTAGAAGATGTACTTCGCCGTATAGGGCACTTCCACGACCTCATCTATCACACGACCGGGCGCGGTGGGCGCTTTCCCACCTGCCGTGTTGACTTGTTGAATGAACGTCACCTGTTGGAAGACGCCCGGCCTCTCGGCCGCGACCGCTTCCAGCAGCAGCCAGGGGATCGCATCGGAATCTACCACGCAACTCTGGAGAACTCTCCCAAGAACTTTGCTGCCGCTGAAACTCTGCCAGGTGGGACCGACATAGTGGGCGCCGACCATCGCTTTGACCTGAGCATCCTCGAACAAGACTGCCCTGGGCGCGACATAGATCCAATTGGCTCCATCCCAGCGATATATTTGCTCGCCTTTCGCGTAGGCCTGGAACACAATCTCGTTCCCCGCCGGCACGTGCAGGTTATGGCAGGCGCCCAGGTCGATGACATAGTTGTTCTCGATTCGACGCGGCGTGTCGAGGGTCGGTGTTGTGATCATGGTTTCCTCTTTAAGCTCTAGCCGACAACTCATATCTCGTCAGCCATCACGTGTCCCAATCGTCGTACATGTCGTCTGAAATGTTCGCAGGCTCTTTACCGCACAGCCAGTCCCTCAGCTCCGCCAGCGATTGTCGGCAAGCATGGCAGCCGCAGCGCTGCGCCCGTTCCGCGGCGCGGTCCCAGGCCTCCCATAGCGTCTCCGTTGCCAGGTCTAGCACGCGCTCCGGATCATCCCATTCCATCATCAGCTCCTTTGTCAGACCAGGAACGTCAGGACGCCCGCGCCAATCAGGGCGACAGCCCACATTCGATCCAGATTGAACCAGGCTCGCCGCAAGATCGCCAGGCCCAGTTTCTCAAAAACGACGACCGCGACGACGGCCATTACCCCGAACATGGCTAGGGTGTGGACCCCGACTGCCCAGGCCTCTGCAAACGGCAGTGGCGTGCCTACCGCACTCAACTCACCGGCGTGGGCCATATGATCCATGTGTCCCCCGGCGCTGAGTGCGACGGTCTGCCCTGGCTCGCCAGCCTCCTGGTAGACCGCCTGGCTTGTACCGTGATCCATCCCATGGTGCGCATAGTCCGTGTGATCGGTAGCGCTTGCGGCCTGGCCGAGGTCACGCAACGGTGGGCAATAGCTGCCATCCTCGGCCGCGGTCGTCTGCGCCACGCTCACGATAGCCGCCGGCGGCGCAGCATAGGCTGCCTGAGGCAAGGTAGTTGGCGTCATGTGCAGCAGGACGGGCGCGAGCATGAAGCCAGCGCCGTGGGCGGTTGCCATCAAGAACGACCAGACGACGAGGTCGCGGAAGCTGACGCGCATGCCGACCCAACGCGGGTGCGACATGGGAGCAACCAACTTGTACAGACCGAAGCCAATCAGCGCGACCCCGCCGACATTGCGGAGAACAGAGGGGGCGACAAACGCCTCGGCCATAGCGACCAGGGCCACCACGGCTGCGACAGACACCGCGTGCCCTAGAGCGATGGGAAAGAAGGCGCGCAACACGGCGCGACGACTCCGCTCCTGCAAACCCAACCCGACCGCAAACAGCCAACCCATGCCCGGATTAAGCCCATGATACGCGCCTAACAGGGCCAACGTCAGCCACGGCCACAACTCGTTCATCGCAACCTCCTGCACGGTAGCGAGCTGCGCTGGGCCGAGGTGACCCTGACCCCGCGCAGCTCTCAGCACTATGGTCACTAGTTAGGGTAGCAGTACGAATCCGAGGAAGCGTCGCCGCCCTGGAGCCGTATCTGATGCGGACGCTCGGCGCCGAAGTCCACGAAGAAATCCGGGTCGATCTTCATGCCACCGTTCGGGTCCGCGTCGATCTTGGCCGCCCAGCCGCGAATACCCTCCGGGTAGAACTGCTCGTCCCAGGCTACGTACAGCGAGTTGGTGACATAGACGCGCCGCCCATCGCGGCTTATCTCCACCATCTGCGGGCCGCCGTTCAACGGGCCGGTGCATGGATGGTCAGCCTTGCGAACGATGCCGCCCAGGTGGATCGACCCCGTCTTCTTGGGGTTGAACGGGTCCGAGACATCGTACTGCACGAACTCGCCCGTGCCCCAACACGACACGTACAGGAACCGGTCGTCGAGCGACAAGTTGATGTCGGTGACGAGGGGCGGCACGGCCCCGAAGCCCTTGATGATCGGTGGGAGGTCGGACGGATCCGCGGGTTCAGCCGGAATCTCGATGACCTTGCGAATGCCCCACTTGTCGCCATCGTGGAACCAGACCCAGACGGAAGCGGAGAGGTCCTTGAGGCTGGTGACGACGCCGACAAAGCCATAGGTCTTGTTCGGGTCGTGAGCCGGACGCAGCTCCAGAACCATCTGGTGCTCCGAACCCAGGTCGAGCGCCTCAACGTGGCGGCGGGTCCGCATGTCCCACACGTGGATGTGGTGGCCGTACTTCGCGCCGAGCAGGAGTTCCGGGTTGAGGCCATTCTCGACCATGTTCGGTGTGCCCCACTCGCTGGTAATCAGCGTGTCGTGGGTGATGTGCCACCAGAAGTCGTAGGCAAGCTGCTGCGGACCGTGATCCGCTTCCCACGCCCCTTTGACCTTGAAGGTGGTATGATCGAGCAGGAAGATCCCACCCGGACCGTCACCGTTCGGGTCTCCCAGCGCGCTGACATAGATGGCATCCGGGCCGCAGTGGATGGTATGCGGACGGCTGTAGCCACTGCGGCTCATGATGTCTTCGGGCTGGATAGTCTTGCTAATGGTCGGCTGGCGCGGGTCGGGCTTGGTGTCGATAACGTACATTCGCGACGAACGTAGCCCCGGCACGAGCAAGTAGCGGCGCTCCATGTGCGGGTGCGGCATCGTGGGGCACAGAGCCGCACTGCACGCATTCCAGCCAAAGTGATGCAGCTCATCGCCGGGGAACGGCAGCTCCAGGCGATTGACCATCTGACCGTAGGTCGTGGAGTGCGGGTTGACATCGAGCACGGCGATCGCGTCGGCCCGCGACTTGCCCTCGCCATTTGTCGGCGGGTTGATGAGGGCGACGTAGGCGAGTTCCTCGGCGGGCGCCGCCATGGCCATCTTAGGTGATGGGTAGAAAGTTGGGTCTGTCTTCCAGGTACTCATCATGGTCGTTTCAATCCTTTCTGGCTCACGTTGCTTGATCCCGACGCCTCAACGGGAGACGTCAAGGTGTTCCTACACCACGCGTTACAATCGTTTCATCACTGGTGCATACTCAGCCTCGGCGGGGCGCTTCGGCATGACGAACCGACTTGAGAGGACGATGCCGCCAAAGACCAGCCCGGCTGCGACAAGGTGATACAGGGCAACCTGTTCGCCGAGGAACACAATGGACAGGAGCGCGCCGAACACCGGTATCAGGTTGACGAATGCGCCCGCCTGATTGGGGTCAAGGCCGACGACACCCTGATTCCACAGCATGAAACCGAGCGCCGACACGAACACCGCTACATACAGCAGCCCCAACAGGTTCGGGGTAGTCAGGCTAATGCGCTCCCCGTGCGCGACCTGCCATAGATACACCGGTGTCAGCAGTATCACCCCCGCGACGACGCTCGCCGTGAGCATTGTGCGGGGCGGCAGTTGCCGCGGCCGCCGCTCGATCAACACGGCGTACGCTGCCCACAACGGCACCGCCGCTGCCATCCACAGATCCCCCTGATTGAGCTGCAAGCGCCGCAGTACGTCGATGTCCCCGTGGGACAGCACGACAGCTGCACCGACGAGAGAGAGCACCATCCCACAGACTTGCTGCCCGGTCACGCGCTCGCGCATGACAATCCAGGCCGCGAGTGCGATGAGCAGCGGCACGGTTGCCAGCATGAGGAGCGCGTTGAGCGCGGTTGTGGTGGTGAGGGCCTGGTAGACAAACACGGGATACGCGGCGAAGCCCACCGCGCCGATAGCTCCAATCAGCTTCCACTCGGCCAGGATCAACTTGCGATAGCGGCGGATCTGGCCGAAATCGAGAGGCAACAGGATGAGCAGCGCGAGTACCCACCGCCAATAGCTGAGGGATACCGGCGGCAGATCACCCCGCAGAAAGCGGCCCACTACGAAGTTGCCTGCCCACAGCATCGCTGCGCTGCTCAACAAAGCCATCGAAACAAGTGTCGTTCTGGTTTCCTTATTCAGTCGGAACATCTCGCACTCTCCTCTGACTGGCGCCCCAGCGAACCCGCTAAGTTGCTCTCATTGAACCACGAACCACTTGCGCTAAGAAGCCGATTTCCTGTACAATAAGCTGTACCAAATGCTGTATAAGCTTTGAATGTGGCAGTAGCTGTGCTGTCAGGGAGTGCACGCCATGAACGCTCTGTCGTTTGGCGCCTGGCTGAAACGGCGTCGCCGTAGTCTAGATCTGACCCAGGATGCGTTGGCCGCCCGCGTCGTCTGCTCAGTCGAGACCGTCCGCAAGCTCGAAGCTGAGACGCTTCGGCCTTCGAAGGCGCTAGCCGAGCGGCTGGCCGAATGCCTGGACGTTCCCAGTGAGCAGCGAGCGCATTTTGTCCGCTTTGCGCGCGGCCAGGCAGACGCCGAGCATCTGCCCGTACCCACGCTGACCCTCGACCCCGCCCGATCGCCACCGACCGCACCGGCCAGGCCCTCGTCACCCCCACTTCCCGCCCCAACGACACAACTTATCGGACGCGAGGACGAGACCAGGAACGTGTGCCATCTGCTCCAGCAGCCCCATCTGCGGCTCGTGACGCTCACGGGCGCGGGAGGGGTGGGCAAATCGCGTCTCGCTTTACAGGTCGCCGCCGAGCTACAAGACCACTTCGCCGATGGCGTATTCTTCATCCCCCTGGCCGCGATCCGAGACCCGAGCCTGGTCATTTCGGCCATCGCGCAGACACTCGGTGTCCGCGAGAGTGGAACTCGACCGCTCGCCGACCTCGTCGTAGGCTGGCTGCGCGACAAGAACTTGCTGTTGGTCCTGGATAACTTTGAGCAGGTTCTCGACGCGGCTCCCCTCATCGCCGACCTGCTCGCTCGGTGTGCATACCTCAAGGTGCTGGTCACCAGTCGCGCGCTGCTCCATCTGCACGGCGAGCAGCAGTATCTCGTGCTGCCCCTGGCCCTTCCCCCCCTCCTCCTAAATTCGCAGGCCGAGTTGGACGAAGAGATCCAAGTCATGAATTACCCGGCGGCGCAGCTCTTCGTCCAGCGCGCCCGGCTGGTCAAACCCGAATTCGCGCTTAGCCAGTCGAATCTCCAGGCCATCGCGGAGATCTGTCATCGGCTTGACGGCCTTCCGCTCGCCCTGGAGTTAGCGGCAGCGCGAGTCCGCGTGCTGCCGCCCGTGGCGCTACTCCAACGGTTGATCCCGCGGCTGGCGCTGCTCACAGATGGGCCGCGCGACCTGCCGACGCGGCAGCGGACGATGCGAGCGGCAATTGACTGGGGTTATGACCTGCTGGAAGAAGAAGAGAAGCAGCTTCTTCGCCGGCTAGCCGTCTTTGTAGGGGGCTTTACTCTGGAAGCAGCCGCCGCCGTAGCCGGGCAAGAGGGAACAGAGTCTTCGACGCACATCTCCATCCTGGATGGGCTCGCGTCCCTCGTTGATAACAGCTTGATCCATCAAACGGAGACAGGTGACGGGGAGCCACGCTTCAGCCAATTGGAAACGGTGCGTGAGTATGGCCTTGAGCGGCTGGCGGAAAGCGGGGAACTGGATGCGATTCGCGGTCGGCACGCTCGCTACTGGCTGGCCCTCGCTCAAGCGGCGGCTCCCAAGCTCCTGGCGACAGAGCAGACGCTCTGGTTCGGCCGGCTGGAAGTCGAGCACAACAACCTGCGCGCAGCACTTCAGTATCTGATCGATCGGAACAGGGCCGAAGAAGCGCTCCAGTTGGCGGGTGCGCTGTGGCGCTTCTGGTATGTGCGGGGCCATTTCGCCGAAGGGCGGCACTGGCTGGAGCTTGTGCTCAGATACGACCAGGATACGTCGGCGGCGGCGCGATCGCTGGCGCTCTACGGCGCCGCCAATCTCGCGTTTGCGCAAGGCGATCATCCGACGATGGCGCGCTACCTGGAAGAGAGCCTGAGCTTGAGGCGGGAAGTTGGGGATGTGGAAGGCCAGGGGGCCTCGCTGCATGCCCTGGCTAACCTGGCCCTCGTTCAGGGCGACTATCTCAAAGCGCGCGACCTGGCTGAGGAGGGGCTGGCCATTGACCGCAGGCTGGACAATCGCTCTGGCATGACGCTCAAGCTGAACACCCTGGGCCTGGCGCTCTATCGCCTGGGTGAGTACTCAGCCGCTCGCGGCGTGCTGGAGGAGAATCTGGTGCTGCTGCGCGCGGCAGGCGATCAGATGGGGCTGACCTACGCGCAGAACTTCATCGGCCTGACATGCCGCGCCGAAGGCAGGTACGCGGAGGCGCAGGCTCTGCACGAGTCCAGCTTGAGAATTCAGCAGATGCTAGGCGATGAATTCGGCATGCCCGGCACACTCCATAACCTGGGCATCGCCACCGCTATGCTGGGCGAGCGAGAGGAGGGCGAGCGTCTGTGTATCGAAAGCCTGCGGCTCACACGGAAACTGGGCAAGAAGCGCGATGCGGGGCTGGTGTCCGTCACCCTTGGCTACCTGACGCAATACCGGGGTGATATTCGTTCAGCGTTTGGCCACTTCCAGCGAGCCGTGGCGATGTTCGCCGATCTCGACGACGAGTTCGAGGGCGCCCGTGCTCTCGCCGGCCTGGCCGGTGTTCTTTGGGCATACGGTCACCATGAGTTAGCGGCTCAAGTCGCCAGCGCCGCCGAAACCCTACTCGCGCGGGCGAGCGGGCGGCTGGATCCGCGCGAGCGGTCCGACTTCGAGAGCAGCGTCGCCCCTATCCACGTCGCTCTCACCGCCGGCCAACTCACGGACGCGTGGGGCGCCGGACGAACCTTGACGCTTGCCGCCGCAGCCCAGGCAACGCTCCACGTTGCCCAAACCCTCAGCGACGTCTCTCTATCCTGAAGCGATACCCTTGACTCACCCTACCCACGTCACGTCGCCATAGAGGCCCTGACGGTCCGGGCGCTGCTGGAACTGGGCGTACTCGGCCTTCGCCTGGCCGATAGTGACCGGGTCGCCGTGGCCAGGGTAGACGGTCACGGCGTCGTCGAGGGTCAACAGGTGCGCGGCGATGCCGTGGACCAACGTCTCGAAGTCCTCCGGCGTGTCGGTGTGCCCCGGTCCACCGGGAAACAGCACATCCCCACCCAACACCGCCTTTCCCACCACGTACACTACGTGCCCCGGCGTGTGGCCGGGCACGAATAACACGCATACTTCTTCATTGCCCAGCGGGAACAGGTAGCCGTGGCTTACGTTCACGTCGAGGCCGCCGGGCACGCGGTCTGCGTCTAGCGGGTGGCCGACGACCGGCGCGCCCGTCGCGCTGCGTACGGCGTCCAACGACGCCACGTGGTCGAAGTCGCTGTGAGTGATCCAGATTTCGGCCACCCTGTCACCGGCGGCAGCGAGGATGCGGTCTGGTTCGGCGCCCGGGTCTACGATTGCAGTCGCGCCTGTCGCCGGGTCACGCACGATGTAGCTGTTCATCGTGAAGTTCCAGTCTGGAGCTGAGACCTCCAGGCGCTGGATGATCGGCTCGGTCATACGGCCTCCAATTTCTCAAATTGCGCGAGATGGGTCATAATGGCGCGTCCCACGTATCGCTCGTGATTAGCGAGTCGCGCGGGCTATCAAGATCATGCCAGGAGTGAACGCCGCGATGGAACACCGAGTCGCATACAAAGTCTACTACGAGGACACTGACTCTCTCGGTGTCGTCTATTATGCCAATTACATGAAATACCTAGAGCGCGGGCGCACGGAGTTCATCGAGCACTACGGCCGCCCCGTTTGGGAGTGGAACGCCGACGGCTACTACTTTGTCGTCTACAAGCTGACGGCCACGTTTCGGAAGGCAGCCGTCCTCGGCGACATCGTCACGGTGGTCACACGATTCGAGCTGCCTTCAGCTTTCCGCGGTCTATTTCGTCAACGCATCGAGCGGGACGGTGAGGTACTGATTGATGCGGACGTGGAGATTGTGTGCCTCGACCGTCAGCGGAACGTCATCGAATATCCCAACATGTTCAAGAAGACGCCGTAGAGCGGGCGCATGTAGTGGCGGCTTCGCGTCGGTCGGCGAGCGATCGAACGGCAGGTCGCCACTACATTCTGGTTATTCTTCCGCGAAGACGTTGTTGCGAATGCCGAAGACGTTATTCGGATCGTCGGCCTGCTTGATCGCCTTGAGAAGCTCTACCGTCGTCGGCGAGATGGTATCCCGCATGAAGTCCTTGCGCAGCTTGCCGACGCCGTGGTGGTGCGAGATTGTTCCGCCATGCGCGATGATGGTCTCGCGCAGGCTATGCTCGATCTCGCCAAACACCCGGTCTGGATGCTCGATCCCTTTGGTGCTGAACCCGTGAGTAAAGTAGATGCACACGCCCGTGTGATACATCTGAGTCACGCGGGGCGACACGAACGGTCGGCCGGGCAGACCGTACTCCTTGTGCTTCTGGTTGGCCGTCTCCAGCACAGCGTTGATGACATCGTGAATCTTGTCCCACGGCACCGTGGTTTCGTAGGTCTCACCGATGATCGAGAAGTCGGCCAGGAAGTCGCGGATGTAGGCGATCGCGTATGTAAGCATGTAGCCGCGCTGGCCATTGCCGGCCCCACCCGAGATCGCGCCGTACTTCTTCGCGAGACGCGCGATAACCTTCTCCTGGTATTCGACTTCCTCCGCCGAGCCTTCCATGACGATTGTCGCGGCGCATAGTTTGTGCGGGTCGAAGCGCTTGATGTTCAGCAGATAGAGTCTCTGAGCGCGCCCGACGACTGCCTCGGAAGCGGTCGGGCGCGGCTTGAGCGCCTGACCCATGCGGAACTGGATGTTGTCCACGAGGCGGATGCTCGCGGGCAGGGCGCCGGTGCGAGTCAGATCGTAGAGGAAGTCTGTGCCGGTCTTGAAGTCCGCGAACACCAGCGAGGCATACTTCTTCACTTCGGGGAGCGTGTGGATGCGAATGATGGCGCGGGTAATCAAGCCCAGGTTGCCCTCGCTCCCGAACAGGAGATTCTGGACCTGCATGCCCATCGACATTCGCGGCGAAGCGACGACCTGCTCGATGACGCCCCGCGGTGTAATCATCGTCACGTTCTCGACGATATCTTCGATGTTGCCGTAGCGATTCTTCTTCATGCCGCTGGCGTTCGTCGCGATCCAGCCGCCGAGCGTCGACAGCTCGATACTGTCCGGCTCGTGGCCGCAGGTGAAGCCCTCCTTGACCAGCGCATCCTCGAGGTCTTGACCGGTGATGCCCGCCTGAACGCACGCCCGCTGGTTCTCGCGGTCAATCCACTCGATCTTGTTCATGCGCCGCATATCAACGACGACGATGACGCGCTCCTCGTCCACGGGCAGCTGGAGCGCGCAGCTAACACTCGTTCCCCCACCATACGGCACGAGCACGACGTTGTGCTCCTGAGCCAGCTGGACGAGGGTCGCCGCTTCCTCGGTCGATTCTGGGTAGAACACCAGGTCAGCGACACGGTCGAGCTTGTCGTAGAGGACACGGTAGACTTCGTCAGCCGTCGTCTGCCCATGACTGTGCAAAAGGCGAACGCGGTCCTCGGTGGTGTAACGCGACGCCGGGAAGGCGGCCGCCAGGGCCTCGTTGAACGTCTCGTTCACATGGGGCGGTGGGATGGGCTTGTCCTGCCGCTCGGGTGTGATCTCCTTCGGGTTAATCTTGATGCCCAGTTCCTTTTCGGTGAACGGGAGGACGTCCGGCATCTCCTTGCCGGAGATGGCATAGCGACTTCCTGTCACGATCACGGAGCGGTTAGGCAGCACCATGAAGCGTGTGTCCTTGTAGCCCCACTTGTGGTCCCAGACTGTATTGTCAAGGTGGCCGTTCGACTTATTAAGGTCCTTGTCTGCCATGTATGATACTCCTCGCTGCTGCGATGGGGACGCGCTGCTGTATGTCCTCATTGGCAAAGCCGACAGCGATCCGATGAGATTTGCTAGCGCGGGATTATGATGCAGTCTGCGAGAAAGTGCAATTCCAGCGGTTTCTCTATTGACAAATCATAAAAGCCAGTTGTACAATGCTTGTGCTTGACGTGGCGCGGCTTTTGTCCTATATATTGAGTGTAACTTTCGGTCTTCTCCAGGGATGTCATAGTTAGTCGCGCGGATTGGTGCGCGAGGCCGTATGGATCTTAGTGATAGTTTCGCGCGTCGCCTGCTCGACGGGCTTTTCGTCTTTGCCGGGTTGTTGACACCCGAGGGAACGCTGATCGAGGCCAATCGTGCGGCGCTCGAGTCGGCCAACCTGAACCCGCAAGACGTCGTGGGCAAGCGATTCGAAGACACATACTGGTGGTCGTACTCGCCGGCGGTTCAGAAGGAGCTGCGCCAGGCAATCGACCGAGCGTGCAAAGGCGACCCGGTGCGCTACGACGCGCTCATCCGAGTGGGCGAGACTCGGTTTATCTTCCTCGACTTCTCCATTGCTCCCATCCTCGACGACCACGGCACTGTCCGCTATCTTCTTCCCTCCGGCGCCGACATCACAGAACAAAAATACGCCAAGGAAGCCCCCAGACTGAGCCAACCTGCTGCCAAAGGGGCGCCTCTCAAGAACGCCGACGGCACCCTCCGCGAGTGGGTCGGCGCGTTCGACGACATCGCCGAGCGCCGTGGCGCCGAGGAAGCTCTCCGCGACAGCGAGCGCTTTCTGACCAGCGTCGTCGACGCAACGCCCGGTTTGATCTACATCTACGACCTCAACGCACAGCGCAACGTCTACACCAATGATCAGTTGGGGTCCTTGTTTGGCTACACGCCGTCTGAGGCGCAACAGGATGGGTTCCACATGAGCGTGCTGCACCCGGAGGATGGTGACATCGTCTGGGGCCAAGTCGCGCGCATCCGGAGCGCGCGCGACGGCGAAGTCCTGGAGGCCGCCTACCGGCTGCGCCACAAGTCGGGCGAGTGGCGCTGGATCTATGACCGCGAGACGGTTTTCAAACGCGACGAGGATGGCAATGTAGTCCAGGTGCTCGGCATTGCCGAGGATATTACGTCTCGCAAGCAGGCCGAGGAGGCGCTTCAGCGGGCGAATGTCCTGTTCGAGCAAGCCGAGGCGGCGGCCGGCGGGTTTGTGTACGAGTGGGACGTGACGACGAATGTCGTGCAGCGCAGCGCCGGTGTGAAGGCTATCCTGGGTTACGAGCCGGACGAAATCGAGGGAACGGCGCGCGGCTGGCGGAGCCTAATTCATCCTGAGGACACTGAGCGTCTCAATCGTATCCGCCCGGGTGTTCTGGCGGAACGTGAGCAAATCAACAATGAGTATCGCGTTCGCCACAAGGATGGTCACTATATCTGGGTGTGGGAACGTGGTATCATTCATCGGGATGCGGACGGCAAGCCGCTCCGAGTCATCGGCAGCACGGTGGACATCACAGAGCGCAAGCAGGCGGAGGAAGCGGTGCGGCGGAGCGAGCTTCGCTTCCGGGCGCTGCGCGATTCCAACGTGATCGGCATCGTCTACGCGAACTTCGACGGCCGGATTATCGAGGCCAACGACGCTTATCTGCGTATGATGGGCTATTCACGTGAGGAGCTCGACACGGGCGAGATTGACTGGCACGAACGTACTCCTTCGGAGTGGCGGGAGAGGGACGCCGAAGCGCTTGCGGCCATGCGCGCAACAGGCCGGGCTACGCCATGGGAGAAGGAGTACTATCGCAAGGACGGCAGTCGCGTGCCCGTGCTCATCGGCGCGACGTTGATGAATGCACGAACCGGCGACGTCATGGCCTTCATCCTGGACATCTCAGAGCGCAAGAAGCTCGAGCAGCGCAAAGACGACTTCATCGCTCTCGCGAGTCACGAGCTGAAGACGCCGATCACCAGCCTCAAAACGTACACCCAGGTTCTGCGCCGCCGATTTGAGGGGACGGGCGAAGAGGACGCGGTCCGCCTGGTCTCGCGGATGGAAACACAGATCAATCGGCTGGTCGAAGTCGTCCAGGACTTGCTCGATGCGTCGAGGATTCAGGATGGCAAGCTAGAATTGAACCTGTCGCCCTTTGTGATGGACGATCTCGTGAGCGAGATTGTCGGCGAGCTTCAGCCGATTACAGCCCACGAGCTGAGGATAGAGGCGGGAGCTGGAGAAATGATTCTGGCCGATCGGGACCGCATTCGTCAGGTGCTCATCAACCTTATCTTTAACGCCGTTACCTACTCACCGAAAACCCAACCGATTGTCCTCCGCACGTGGAGCGATACCGACGGCACGCACGTTAGTGTTATCGATCACGGCGTTGGCATTCCGCGCAGTGAGCAGACTAAGATTTTCGACCGCTTCTATCAGATGAGTTCATCTTCCGGCAAGACATATCCCGGCTTGGGGCTAGGGCTGTTCATCTCGTCAGAGATAATGAAACGACACCGAGGATTGCTGACTGTGGAGAGCGAAGTGGGGCGAGGCTCCACCTTTACGCTCACGCTTCCACGCAGCTCGGACGGACAAGGAGAGCAGACCAATGAACAAGCGCATCCTGGTAATCGATGACGACCCGGGGATTGTCGATGCCGTCGAGCTCATCCTAACCGACGAAGGCTACGAGGTGTCGACCGGCTACAGCCCAAGCTGCCTCGACGATCTCCACTCGGGCAACCTGCCCCACCTCATCCTGCTGGACTACTTGCTCTCCGGCGTGGACGGACGCAACGTCCTCCAGCGGCTGCGCAGCCAGCAGTTGACGCGCGATATTCCGGTAATTATCTTCTCGGCGCATCCCGACGCCGAGCAGGCGGCGGCGGCTATCGGGGCAAACGGGTTTGTCGGCAAGCCGTTCGAGATCGACGCCCTGCTCGGCGCAATCCAGAGAAACATGCGGTACCCGTGCTAAAGACGACCGGATCACACCTCTTCAGCGAAGTCGCGACGCGGACGAGCCTTCCGCTCCGCGCGCCCCTGTTCCTCCCGCCTCACTGACTCCACATCGCGCTTGGCGCGCTCGAGCGCCTTGACCACATCCAGGTCCGCGCCGCCCTCGCGCGACTCGCGCGGGTTGATGCGCACCATGACCGGCACGCGCACAAGCGGGCCGAGGATCACCGCCTCGCCGACGTTGAGGCCCGGCAGGTCCGCTAGCAGGCCCTCGGAAATGCCCTCGGCAGCCTGCTTGATCGCCGTCTGGTCCTGCGGGTTCGTCAGGCGCATGATAATCTGAGAGTTGCACTGGCTGAGGACGTCAGAGTTCACTTTGTACGGGCGTTGGGTGATGAGAATCAGGAAGATGCCGAACTTGCGGCCCTCGGCCGAGATGCGGCGGATGATCGTGGCCGCGTGTCCCGGCTCGCCCTTGTTCTGATTGCCCGGGATGAAGTTGTGCGCTTCCTCCAGCACGAAGAACACCGGCCGGCTCAGCCCCTCCCCAATCGCGCGCCGCCAGGTGTCGTTGAGAACCTTGGCGACCACGTAGTCCGCAACCCGGCTATCCATGCCGGCCAGGTCAATCGCCGACAGAGTCATCGGCCGCAGCAGACTGTCCAGCGGCACATCCTCGAAGCCCCAGATATCCATCTTCTCTAGCGCCTGGATGTATTTGACGGCCCGCCCCGCCCCCTGAACCAGGTCCGGGGGCAGGTTGCCCTCCGAGGTTGGATCGACGCCGATAGGAACGGTGCGGGCGGGCGGAGCCTCCTCCTCGTCGTCGCTCCCGCTCGACAGGTCGTCCCAGTCCACCGGCCCGGCCGATGGCTTCGGCTCGTAGTCGACCCCGGATTTCTGCGCCCAACGCTTGTGCGCAAAATCACTGAAGGAGTCCTCGTCGTCGAACGCGTCGCTTAGTGGGCGCTGCCGCGCATTGGAGCGCTTGCCGTTGTCGGCGGTCGGCGCGATATAGTTACCGATACGCTCCAGCTCCTTGCGCAGCCGCGTCGGCGTGTAGTCCTCACCTTGAACGCGCTTGTACGCGAACTCGACGGCGTTGCGGATGTTGGCATAGCTGCTGGGGAGGCCGCACAGGGCGAAAATCTCCTCCAGCTCCAGCTTTGAAAACTGAACCTGGAATTTGCGGCTCGGCCCGGTGTCAGAGTCGGTGTAGCGGCCCTTGATCTGCGTCGGCAGACGGTAGATCTCGACGCGGTCCGAGAACGACGTCGGCTGGTTGCGCTCGTCCTTGCGCATGAGCACGTAGTCGGAGTTGGGGTCGAACACGATGACCGTGCCGCCGAGCTGGAGGAGCTGCTCCAGCAAGACGCCGACGGTGTAGCTCTTCCCGGCGCCCGTCTGGGCGATGACCGCGAGGTGGCGGCGCAAGCCGTTCGGGTCGCACGCGACGCTGACCTGGGGCCGGTTGATGAGCGCGCCAATTTCCAGGCCGGCCGTGTCGACGCGCGAGAAGAAGCGCTTGAGCAGTTCATCGGAGGCGGTATGCACCTCGGCGCCGGGGGCCGCCGCGCCGCGCGGGAAGCGCACGATGTTGCGTTCGTCAAGGTAGCCGAGCACCTTCGCCGTACCGACGATGATGGGCGGGGCGGAGCGCAAGCGGTTGAGGATTGCTTCGACCTCGCCGTGGCTCATGTCCGGGCTGAGCAGGCGCGAGGAGACCGTCAGGCCTGTGACCTGGGCCAGCACGTCGATCGTCTGGACGCCGCCGCCGGTGCGCTCGCGCAGCCCCGGCAGGACGATGTATTCCAGGCGGGGTGGGGCGATCTCACTGTTGGTGACGAAGGTGAACTCGTCGGTGCGGACCTCGCCGACAACGTAGCCGACGGCAGACATGGGGCCTCCCAGGTACATCTCGAAATGACAGCGTGTGGATCGTCACTGGGCGTAGTATAGTGCAAAACAGCGAATCGAACAAATGAGCCAACCGGAGCTATGGCTTCCACTCCTTGCGGATGGTATCGCGGATGCTCTCGTAGCTCTTGCCCTCGTCGAACGCCTGCTGGATGGCCGGGGCAAACACCTCGTTGTAGAAATCGTCGCCCATGCGTCGGACAACCTCTTTGTCGAACAAAGCGTCGGTCTGCGGCTCATCGCCGAGCGTGTGCCATTCCTGCGGCTCGGGAGGCGCCGCCCCCTCGGCGTGATGCGCCGCCTCGCCCTCCGGACGCGCGCCCTTCGGCTCGGCGACACCGCGGCGGCCGCCGCCGCTAGCGACCACCTTTGCCACCCACAAGCCATAGCCCCTGGCGTGGGCGTCGTCCAACCCCTTCTTGAGGGCGCGCAGCCGGTTGTACTCCGCGAACACGTCGAAGCGGCGCACCGCCAGACGCGGCTTCAGCTGTGCATGATCGGCAGGCATACTATCCCCTTGCGCTGTAGCGCCAACGTATGGCCCTTGCGCAATTGTTGCCGTAATAGTGCTCGCGCTGGAGAGCCATCTCCAGCGCCTCCGACCGGCGGTGGAGTTGTCACTCCACCGCAAGCGGGATGCGACAATGATGACTGAAGGCTCATCAGTCGGCTCTTGGGATGCCGACTGAAATCGGCGCTACAACCTTCATCAATGCGCGCGCAACAGCGCCATGACAATCTCGACGGCGATCAGGATAATCACCGTCACCTCCAGCGTTGTCGCCCGTTCGGCGTCGCTTTCGTCGTGCAACATCCCATACGTCTCGCGCAACAGCACCAGCTTGTGCTCGACGCCCTGCCGCCACATCTGCACGCGCAGCACTGTGAGCAGCGCACTGTAGAGCCGGTTCCAGTAGACGTCGTCCGTCACCTTGAGAGCGTTGTCGACGCGCTCCGTCACCTCCGTCACTTCAATGACGAGACGCTGGACGTCGTGCATCAACAGACTGTAGCGGCGCACGAACGGCAGGTGGAAGCGGCTGCTTGCGCCCTCGATACGGCGGTAGACCCGCGGCAGCTCGGCATCGATGTCGGCGTCATACGAGCGCATCAGAAGCAGCTCGACGTTCGCAAACTCGATAAGCTCCTGGGCGGTTTGCGCAGCGGCGGGATCAGGTTCGATGAGCAGCGCGCCGTTCCAACTCAGCAGCGCCAGGTCCTCGGGAAAGTAGCTCAAGCTGGCGATCAGGCGCGTGGCGGTCGGGCTAAGAGCGCGCTGCTCGCCGAGGAGCGCGGCCAACACGAGCGGGTGTCCCGCGATGTCGGCGGGCGTCGCCTCGACGAGGCGGTTCACCGTCAGTATCGAGTAGTCCTCGATGATACTCGAACGCTCGGGACGAGTGATGGCCGGGTTAATCTCCGTCGTCAGCCCATCCACGGCCTGGCTGAAAAGCTCACGCAACGACGGCGGCGGCTCCTGCCAGGCGTTGAGGATCTGGCCCACCGTGCTCCAGCTTGTGTTCGGCGGCAGGTCGAGGTCGAGGGTTAGCACGACAACGCCGAGGTCGTAGATGCCTGCGCGCAGCGAACCGCGGCCGGTCAGGCTGCCCAGCGCGGCTGTCTGTTCTCCCAGGTCCACGCGTAGCGGCGGCTGTGCGATCTGGATGCTGCCGGATTGGCGCGCCTGCGCGGGAGCGTGTCGGCTCGCTGAGCGTTGGGCGAGCAGGTTCTGAGCGCGGTCGAGGTCGATGCTGAAGCCGACATCGTAGAATTGGCACAGGGTGAGCCGGCCCGCCTCGATCGCCGGCGGCGGTGTCACGGCTGAGGCGCCATCGGACGCGGCTGTTGCCTCGGAGATAGTTTCGGGAGACGGTCGGTTGAGCGAAGGCATACACACCACCTTCGGGGCGACGGCGGAGCTGTGCGAGCGCCGCGCGTCAATACCAGCGCCGGTCACTGCGGTCGAGACGCACCTCGTAGCCAATGACACGTGTGACCAGTGGAATGTAGATTTCCTGCATGGTGCTGTGCTTGAGGCGCACCTCGCGGTCGACGCTGTAGAGCAGGGCGTTGTAGACCTCGAGGCCGCCGTAGTCCGACGCTAGCGCCTGAAGCACGGGCAAGACGTCAAAGCGGCTCATGTCGAGCGGCTGGGCTTCGAGGTTGCTGAGCGTCCCGGAGTGGCCGAGGCAAGCGCACGGCAGCTCGATCAGAAGCGCGTCATCGTAGTCAGCCAACCGCACGAAGAATGCCACTACGGCGGGCGCGTCCGCGAGACCTGTATCTTGCAGCACGTAGTCGTTGCCGCCGGAGAAGCTGACGTGGCCCAGGACGACGGGTGTCGAGAACCCCGCCAGGCCATCGGTCCAGCGGTAGATCGCCTCGCTATCGCTCAGGTGCGCATGGACGTTGAGCCCCGACTCCCGCGCCCAGATCTGTGTGTGCTGGTCGGTGCGGCTCGTCTTGGCGACGCAGACGAGGTCCAGGCTGCGGCCGCGGCGACGGCAGGCGTCGAACAACTCAAGATAATCGGTGGCAATCTGCTTGTGCAGAGGGTCAATGCCATCGATATCCAGGGGATAGAGCTGCGGGAGGCGGGAGTAGAGAGCGCCGTCCATGTACAGCACGCTCCCGTTCGGGAGATGGCCCAAGGCCTCGCGCGCAACCGAGACTTCGAGGGTCTGCATGAGAAGGTCGTTGAAGCGCTTGAGCTTCCCCTCGCCGGTCGCGCCCGGCAGAATCTCGACCTCGACGCGGCTGCACTCGATGCCGTCGTAAACGGTGGGACCATGCCCCAGGCAGAGCGCCTGGGAGACGAACAGCGTCGCGCCGTTGGCCAGGTCGGCGCTGTTGATGGAGCTGTCCACCGCGCAGGCCGGACGGCGACGGCCGCGAAAGGTGTCCGCCGGCAGCGGGTGCCAGTTGGCGCGCACAAGATCGCGCATCTCGGCCTCCAGGCTGTTGGCGCGGTCTGAGAACGTGCCGCCGAGGCGGTCGGCCTTCGCTTCAATACGGCGGGCGAGCTGATCCAGGAAATCGGGCATGGGCGCCTCCGGAGTCGCACACTTGTTCGCAAGGGCATTATAGGCCGGCAGCGCCGTTACGTCAAGAGAGAAAACTGAGACCTCCTCTCCCGGTCTGGGAGAGGAGGTAGGGGGTGAGGGATTATGGCACAACGAGCCGGAACCGGTTGCTCTGGCTCCACGCCGACGGCGGCCGGCCGCCGATCTCGGCGCGCACGCGCACGCACGCAGTGTCAGTCGGCGTGTTCGGCGTCGTCCAGTTGTAGAAGAACACATCCGCCGGAGTCATTGTAACCGGCGTCCACACCGCCGTGAACGGCGCGCCCACGTGGATGTCGTCCACGTACCAGCCGGTGCGTCCTGTGGACGAGTCCGTCCCCAGGCGGAAGCGCAGCCGAATCGCCTGCCCCGCCCAGTCCGCCAGATCGGCGTGGCTCTCGATCCAGCCGCCGCTATCGCCGCTAAACGCCGGCCGGCCACCGAGCGGGTTATGGAAGCTGTCGGTGATCGTGCGGTTGTAGCCGTTCTGGGTGAAGTGCGCGCCCAGATCCGACCATGTCACGCCGTTGTCCACGCTGATTTCAACGACGCCGCCATCGTAGCCTCGCCCACTATCATAGCCGGAGGCTTCGAGGTCGTAGCGCTGCCAGAACGCAAGCTCCGCGCCGGCCGTGGGCGTGATGGGCTGGCTGACGAGATACTGGTCGGCAACGGAATCGACATTCTTGGCGAACCAGCTATGGCTCGGGCTGTGTGAGTCGGCAGTGCTGATCGCCCAGAGGCTCGTGCCGGGTCCGTGCAACGTGGTCCAGCCCCCCGGCCCGTTCTCGACGCTATCGAAGAAGCCATCCGCCGGCACACACGCCTGGGAGGCTTCGAGCCTGAAGCTGGCGCCCGGCTGCGGCGCGGGCATCTGCCATGTCACTGTGATAGCGCTGCCGGCCGCGATCGTCTCCCCACCTGTGGGGTAGGTCAGCTTGGGCGGGTTGGCTCCCAGCGGCGTCGGCGATGGTGTCGGCGATGGCGTCGGCGACGGTGTCGGGGTTGTCGTCGGTGATGGCGTCGGGAGCGGCGTCCACGTGGGCGGAGGAGTCAGCGTCGGCGTCGGCGTGCCGGGCGCTGGCGGCGTCGGCGACGGCGTGACCTGATCGGAGCCGCCGGCGACCAGCGGCAAGAACAGGCGCGGCGCCAGGTTCGCCACGAACGCCACCGTGAAGGGCCGCCCCGCGGACCACGCGGACGTCTTGTAGTTCTCGCCCTCGCCGCGAACGCGCACGCAGTAGTTGTCGCCGGTTTGCCCCGGAACTATCCAGCGCAGACTGGTCGCGCCGGGCGCAGTCACACCGACCGGCGTCCAGGTGATCGAGAATGGCTGACCGACGAGAACGTCATCCACCCACCAGCCGCTCTTGGCTGCCGAGCTGTCCGTCGCCTGACGGAAGCGGATGCGGATGACCTTGTTCTCCCACGGGCCTAACGTCGCGCGTGTCTCGAGCCAGCCGCCGCTGTCGCCGCTGAAGACGGAGCGGCCTGCCAGGGGTGAGCTCGCGGTCGCGCCGACGGTCGCGGAGTACCCATTCTGCGTCATCTGCGACCCCAGGTCCGTCCAGGTTGCGCCGCCGTCGGCGCTGACCTCGACAACACCGCCGTCATAGGCGCTCGACCCGAAGGCTTCCAGGTCATAACGATGCCAGAACGAGAGGAGCGAGCCGGGCTGCACGTGGATAGGCGGGCTGATGAGGTACTGATCGGAAACCGACGTCTGGCTCGGTGAGAACCAGCTATGGAGCGACTCGTGGCCGTTGTCGGACACAATGCGCCAGTCGGATTGCCCCTGGGCGTGTTGGACGGACCACCCGTCGGGGCCATTCTCGACGTTGTCGAAGAAGTCGCCGCGCGGCTGGCACTCGCTCGTGTACTCGACCCGGTACGCGATATCCGATGCCGCACCGTTCGCCGCCCACTTGACGTCAATCGACGATGCCGCCATGATCGACTCGCCGCCGGCGGGATAGGTGAGCGTCGGCGCAGCGGCGGTGGGTAGCTGGATGAGATTGCGCTGGAGCATGCAGTTCCGGATGAGCTGCTTGTGCGCTCCGCCGAACAGGTTGGTGTCCGCGAGTTGGAGAGCATTGACAGCGGTATCGAAAGCGCTGTCGCTGGAATCGGGCAGCAGGCTAAAATGGTGCTGCAGGACAAGCTTCATGATGTCGTCGCGCGCCTGCCCCGTTCCGCCCATGCCTTCGTAGACGCACGTCAGCGCTGCCGACCAGAAACGGCCATCATCGTGCTCTTCGACCACGTGCCCCGAATACTGGCCGATATCCTGTCCCGTGCTCTCGTTGCGGCCGTTGATCCAGCGCAGGCAGCCGCCGCCGGCGTTGCCGCCGGCCGGGTTGTAGGCCGTCGCGTCCCAGTCGCCGATGCAGTACTTGCTGTTCGCCTGGTAGACGGGATTGCCTTTGCTAACGTTAGCCATGCCGGCCAGGAAATCGCCAAAGCCCTCGCCCATCGCACGCTGCGGTGTGTTCTTGCTCGGCCCCCACCCGGGCACCTGGTTGTCCTGAACGGAGTGGCCATACTCGTGCACAACGATGTCGGCATCCTCCGCATCCGGCACGCCGCCATCGCCAAAGTGAAGCCCGCCGTCCACCGAGGTGTAGTTCGAGTTGTCGTCAACGAAGCAGTGAACGTTGACCGGCACCGAGCGATTGTTGACGTTGGTAAAGCCCAGCGACTGGAACCACCGCTCCGCACTCGTGATGGCGTAGTAGGCGAGCACCTCCTGGAAGCGCAAGTCGCTGCGCGTGTAGTTGTAGACTCGGCTGGGCTCGTTGGCGAGGCCCGGCTGGTAAGCCACCGCGTAGGGCGCGTGAACATTGGCATCGCACCCCTGTATGCCGGGCGCGGTCATGTCTGCATATTGACCCTTGAGCTTATTGGTGGACGGATCGAGATCGGTGAGCGTGACCGCCGCTCGCGCCGCGTCCAGCGTCGGGCTCGTCTGGTGGTTGTTGTCGCGCAGGCTCGTATTCCCCGTATCCTGGACGGCGTTGGGATCGTAGGTCAGCGCCGTGCCCGAGTCGTGCTGAATGCTGTTCCACTGACTGAGGATCTTGCCGTCTACGGCTGAGACCATGACGTGCCAGTCGGCCATAGGCGCCGCCGTCGGCAGAAGGACGTGCCAGGCAAGCTGGGGAGCCATCTTCTCGGCGTAGATGACGAGCTCGGCAGTGGCCGGAACACGTAGCCGGGCTGCATCCGGCGTGGCGGCGGTGGCGATGGCGAGCGCCTGACTCTGTTCGATGCGCGGTGTCACATCGACATCCAGGTGAGGGAGTGTCTGGTTGAGGACCCACTGGGCCTTGCCCTGCGGAGTATACTGCACCAGGACCTCGCCCAGGTACACCGGAACACCCTTGTGCACCTGCTGGAAGCGCACGTGGGTCGCGACATCCGTCTGCCGGACGGCACCGAGCGTCAGATCACTCCCGTCACGCTGCAAGCCGAGGGCGGGGGCAAGACCCGCCACAACGCCACGCGCTACGGTTTCTGGGTCGCGCCGCGGGTCGACAGTTCCGCAGTCGGTGAGTTGGCGAACGGCGCCCGTTGCGCTGTCTGTCTTGACGGTCGCGCAGCCCGTGCCGGCCGCACCGGCGCCACTGGGCGCCGGCCCTTGCGCCTGCGCGGTCCCCAGGGCCAGAATGAACACCAGGATCGGTAGGAGAATGCGAGTCCAACGCACAGCGGGTGTCCTTTCAGAAACGGATACTGCACACTATGACGCCGGACATATCGCCAGGTATACGAGGGCCGAGAAAGACTCACGAATTTCTCAGACAAGCAAAAAGGGGCGCTCCTGGAAGCGCCCCTTCTTCGTGTGCGGGCGGAGAGACTCGAACTCTCACGTCCGAAGACACAGCATCCTAAGTGCTGCGCGTCTGCCATTTCGCCACGCCCGCCTGCATATTCGATGTCCGGCCCTTCAGCGTCTTACGGGGCAAATAGTAGCCTCAACACCTCCGCCCGTCAAGCGACACCCTCGGTCCGGCCTTGAGGACCTTACGCGTTTTGAGTATAATCCGCGCTAGACGAAGCGGCCAGGCGACCGCCGTTGGGACGGCCGCAGTGCCCTCGTAGAGAAATTGGGAATTCATATGTCTCTCAATCGCTTCGCCAAATATGCCTGGTTCGTGGTTGGCCTCAACATCCTGGTCGTGATGTGGGGCGCGTACGTCCGCGCGACCGGCTCCGGCGCTGGGTGCGGCCAGCACTGGCCGCTGTGCAACGGCGAGATCGTCCCGATGAACGCCCAGGTCACGACGCTGGTCGAGTTTTCGCACCGCCTGTCGAGCGGCCTGGCGCTCCTCTCCGTCGCCATCCTCGTCATCTGGGCCTTCCGCGCCTACCCCAAAGGCAGCCCTGTACGGCTCGGCGCGACGCTCTCCGGCATCTTCATTCTCACTGAGGCGCTTGTCGGCGCAGGGCTGGTGCTCTTTCAGCTCGTCGCCCACGACGAGTCGGCAGCGCGCGCCGTCTCCATCGCCGTCCATCTCATCAACACCTTCCTGCTCCTGGGCTCGCTGACGTTGACGGCATGGTGGAGCAGCGGCGGCAGCCGCCTCGACCTGCGCCGCAACAAGGGGCTGACGACCTGGCTCATCCTGGGTCTGCTCGGGATGATGTTTATCGGCGCGAGCGGCGCGATTGTCGCTCTCGGCGACACGCTGTTCCCGCCGGACTCGCTCGCGGCGGGTCTCTCCCAGGACCTCGATCCGACGGCTCACTTCCTGGTGCGCCTGCGCCTGATCCATCCCTTCCTGGCGATACTCATTGGCCTTGGACTAATCGCCCTGGCATACTACGCCGAGAGAGAATCGCCGGGCGTGTGGGTGCGCCGCTCGGCCAACGCTGTCAAGATCCTGGTCCTGGCGCAGTGGGTGGCGGGAGTTATTAATGTGGCCCTGCTCGCCCCGGTCTGGATGCAACTTTTGCACCTGACGCTGGCCGACCTGACGTGGGTTGCGCTCGTGCTGTTGAGCGCCGCAGCGCTCGGCGCGCCGCAGCGCGTTGAGGCGCCGTCTGCCGAGCCGATCGCAAGCGGAGGCCCTTTGCCTGCGGCGAACAAGTAGTTACGTCAAGACGATACGAGACAGGGAGTTGCGTCAGGTCGGCGCAACTCCCTGTCTTTTTCTCCCCAATTATCCTCCGACTGGCATAGACCTTGCTCCCGTGCGGATAATCGCAGGGTGACCATTTGGGCCAACACGCGCCGCGCGGCGTGCTCCGCGGTCCACCATCCCTATACTCAGTGTGGATTAGGAGACATAGATGCGGCTGGCAGGCAAAGTTGCACTTATCACCGGTGCAGGATCGGGTATCGGTCAGGCGACGGCGATTTTGTTCTCAAAGGAAGGCGCCAAAGTCGCCCTGGTCGACCGCGACGAGAAGGACCTGGAAACAACGGTTCAGCAAATCCAGGGAAGCGGCGGGGAGTGCCTGCCGATCGCGGCCGACATCTCCAAACCAGAAGACATGCGGCGCGCGGTGCAGGCCGCTGTCGACCGCTGGGGCCGCCTCGACACGGTGTTCGCCAACGCTGGCATCAACGGTGTGTGGGCGCCGCTCGAGGACCTCAAGCCCGAGGAGTGGACCCAGACCTTGACGGTCAACCTGACCGGCACATTCCTGACCGTGAAGTACGCCGTGCCGTACCTCAAGCGGCAGGGCGGGGCGATCATCGTCACCGCGTCGGTCAACGGCACGCGCATGTTCAGCAACACCGGCGCGACGGCGTACTCAACCTCCAAGGCCGGGCAGGTCGCCTTCACCAAGATGATCGCACTGGAACTGGCGCCTCACAAGGTACGCGCCAACGTCATCTGTCCCGGCGCGATTGACACCAAGATCGAAGAAAGCACCCAGAAGCGCGAAGTGGACGAAGTCAAGATACCGGTCGAGTTTCCCAAGGGCGCGATGCCGCTCGAAGGCAAGCCGGGGACCGCCGACCAGGTCGCCAAGCTTGTCGCGTTCCTGGCGTCCGACGATGCCAACCACATCACGGGGACAGAGGTATATATCGAAGGCGGCGAGACCCTGCTGCAGGGATAATGCAGCCGCTCGCAGAGCGTCGCCCACGCATTTGCCAAACAATATCCAGGGGTTGTATACTTCACACCAACCAATGAGGCTTGTATTTGCGCGGTCTTCGGCGCAGAACCGGCAATTTGGTACCCATTCTTGCGCGGGCAACGCAATGTTGCGCGCGCCTTCGTTAACATCGCACAAGGCGTGTGCCGGGCAATGGCTGCGATCCGCAGCGTCCACCCTGACGCGCTCATGATGCTCCCCGACACCTGCGAATACTTCCACTCTTACGAGGGCGCATTCAAAGACGAAGCCGAGTTCCTGTCGGAGCGCCGCTTCCTCATCCACGATCTGTACCAGGGGCTTGTCAACCGCGAGCACCTGATGTGGCGCTATTTGCTCGAAAACGGCATCGAGGAAAGCGAACCTGGCGTGGTTCCTCGACCACCCTGTCAGGCTGGACCTCCTGGGTCTGGACTACTACCGCCACTCGGAGCACCAGTTGCGGCGCGGCCCAGACGGCGAGAAGATTGACGAGACGGCGGTACACCGCTTCGGCTGGGCCGAATTAGCGCGGCAGTACTCGACGCGCTACAACGGCGTGCCCGTCATTCTGGCTGAGACTAATGTGGGCGACCCGGTCGAGGAGCGCGTGCGCTGGTTCGAGAGTCTGGTGGCGGAGACCCGCGAGGCGCGCGCCAACGGCGTACCCATCGCGGGCTTGGCGCATTACGGAGCGGTCGATCACATTGACTGGGACACCGCTCTGCGCGTGCGAAATCTGAACATCAACCCATGTGGCATGTAGGCGCTGGAGTGGCAAGGGGACAAGTTGGTGCGCAAACCCACCGCGCTTGTCGACCTGTATCGCCACTATACGAGCTTGCCCGCCGACCAGAGTGTGGGGGAACTGACCGCGCCGGAAGCTGCCAGGCGCGTGCAGGCCATCTGGGCGCCGGCCACACCAATTGCATACTCTCACTCACCAAACGGCCAAAGGGGGACTACGTTGTAGAGGAGGAGGCTTTACGATCACCCTACCCATCACCGCTGACCCTGGGAACTTCATCTGGGCGACCGGTATCGAGGATACCTTCGTCCCACAGACTCGCGCAGGGCACCGCGCCCTGGACGAGTACGAATTGATGGGGCACTACGAACATTGGCGCGAGGACCTGGCCGTGGCGCGAGACCTCGGCGCGCGTGCCTTGCGCTGGGGTGTCCCCTGGTATCGGGTCGAGCCCGAGCGTGGCAAATTCGATTGGTCGTGGACCGACCAGGTCATCCCCTACATCGTCGAGGACCTGGGCATCACTCCGATCATCGACTTGATGCACTACGGCTGCCCGTTCTGGCTCAAGCGCGAGTTTGTCAACCCGCGCTACCACCGTTATGTGGCGGAGTACGCCGCCGCCTTCGCCCGCCGCTACAAGAACCTGGTACGTTGGTACACGCCGCTGAACGAGCCACTGGTCAACGCCCTGTTCTGTGGGCAGCGCGGCGCGTGGCCCCCCTACCTCCGCGGCGACCGCAATTATCTGCGTATCCTGGTCCAGCTCGCCCGAGGGATCGTCGACACAGTCAGGGCCGTCAAAGAGATCGACCCTGGCGCGATTATGGTCCACGTCGAGGCGACGGGTCTCACACGCGCCATGCGCCAGGACCTCGAGGCGCTCGCCGTCGAAGAGACGCGCCGCGGCTACCTGTGCTACGACCTCATCACCGGCCGCGTCACGCCGGATCACCCGCTGTTCGCGTGGCTGCTGCGCGAGGGTGTCGCCCTGGACGACCTGGCCGCGCTATGGTCGAGGCCGATTGAGCTAGACATCATGGGGATGAACTTCTACCCGCAATGGTCGTCGCAGCGGCTCGACGTGGAGCGCTCCGGCCGCGTCAGCTTCAGCAACTGGGAAGACATCGCGGGCGAAGGCTTCGCGACGCTGATTCGCGACTACTACGACCGCTACAAAGCGCCTGTCATCATCAGCGAGACGAGCGCCGTCGGCAGCGATGCCGTGCGCGAAAAGTGGCTGGAAGCCTCGGTCGCCATCGTCAAGCGCCTGCGCGAAGAGGGCGTGCCGGTGATTGGGTATACCTGGTTCCCCCTCTACACCATGATTGACTGGCGCTACCGCTTCGAGAAAGGCCCGCTCAAGGACTACTACCTGGACCTGGGGCTGTACACGCTCGACGATTGCAGCGATGACAGCTCGCGCTGGCGCGCGACGCCCTTGGTCGGCCTGATGCGCCACTACATCAGCCACCCGGAAGAAGCGGTTGGGTTGCTCTCGATGGAAGGCGTGCTGCAGTTCGCCTAGCCGCCATCAGGTCATACCAGACCGCCAACCCGGATGACCGCATACGCCGAAACCAGCAGCCTGCCATGCCGTCATTGCGAGCGTCAGCGAAGCAATCTCTCGTCCTTGCAATAGGCGGCCTACACCGCTACGGCCTTGCTATCACCCACCGAGAGATTGCTTCGGCGGCAAAGCCCGCCTCGCAATGACCCGCAGCCTGTGTTTTGAGCAGTGCCGATGGGTGTCACGGGGGAGGTAGAGACGCCTCAAGCTGCGCCTCTACCTCCCTTGTCGTGAGTCGCGCTAGGACTTACGGCGTCGTCGCCTTGATGACGATCGGGACCGTGAACGTCGACGGGGCCACCGACGGACCGAGTAGCACGTCGCCCTGCACGACCTCGCCGGGGCTGACCGTCTTCTTGTAGCATACCTGCATGTGGGCCGGCGTGTTCGCCGCGAGCGGACCGTTTGGCACGCCGCGCACCGTCACGTCGAAGCCCTGCACCAGGTCGAGCGTGAGCCTGAAGGTCGCGCTGCCGCCGGGCACGCTGTAGCCGTGCACCAGGATCTCGTAAGCGCCGTCGACCGGCCGCGTCAGGCTGACCGACTCCTGCGCCGTTGAGGTTGTACTGGCCGCGACGACCTCGTCCGGGGAGGTGAACTTGCCGTCGCCGTTGCCGTCGCGCAGCAGGAACAGGTCGAGGTCTGGGCCGATGCCGCCGTCAATGCTCACCGTCAGCCGTGAAGCGTGGGTAACGGTAAACGCGCGCTTGTAGCTCGCGCTGCCCGGGTCATTGGGGTTGTCCTGGTGGGCCGTCTCCGAGTTACGGACCTCCGGCTTGCTCAGCCCAAAGCCCTCGGCAGTCAGGCCGGGCAGGTCCAACGTCGCGCTGAAGGTCAGCGGCGTGCAGTTGCTGATGGTGGTGGTCGTTGTGACGCTGCGGGTCACGCTGATGGCCGAGGGCGATACGGTCGCCGCGCCGACGGTCGTCGTGTACGGCACGTCGAACTTGTCGCCGTCGAAGAGGACGTTGTGCAGCCGAATGGCGTGCAGGCCCGCCGCTGCTTCGCCCGCCACCCACTCCTCCGCGCCGCCCGTCGCCGTCTGGAAGCGCCAGAAACCCGGGTCGACGTATGTGTTCAGGCTGCCGCCGACCCGGTCAAGCGTGTAGGGGCCGTAGTAGGCCGGGTCGGCCCAGTTGACATCGGCATTGCCGGGGTTGCTGGGGTCGCTGAAGCGGTCGCTGGCCGGGCCGAGGATAGTCGTGTCGATGTCGGTGGGCGGGCTGGCGTCGGCCCAGACGTTCCGCGTGAGCAGCTTCGTGCCGCTGATCGGGGTCTGAGTGGCGTCCACGAAGTATGTACGCCGGTCTCCCCACCAACGCCCCCCGAACGCCCAGTCGAAATCGCCGCGCACCACACCGTTGTTGTACGGGTCCGTCGGGTCGTTGGCCTTCGCGCCACCGAGCGTGATCGCGCCGCTGAAGTTGTATTGCGCCGCGACGCTGGCGACGACCGGGATGGTGTCCACGCGGTCGGGTATCTCCAGCGCGCGTCCCTCGGCGGACGGAGATGCGAGGGACGCCGGACCCGCGAGCCTGGCATTCGCCGCGACCAGGGGCAGGAACAGGCCATACGGCGCGCGGCCGGCGGAGGTAGCATGGATAGCGCCCTCGTACTCGCCGGCAGCGGTGTTGGTTGGGATGGCGATGGTCGCCGTCGCCGTCGCAGTGGAGTGCGGCTGAATGGTCAGGTGGTCGGACGAGAAATTAGCCCATTCCCACGGCTGCCGCTTGTAGAAATCAATCTTGACCTGGATCGTCGTCGTCGGAACCTCTGGCATCTTGTAAGGGTGCCTGAAGCCTATGTACAGGCCGTCGTGCATCTTCTGCTTCGGGCTGAACATCTGGACTTTCATCGTGTTGCCGGCCGAGTACGTGTACGAGACGCGCTCGAACTCCCAGCGCTCGAACTCCGTCTTGCTCCAATCCAGCGCCGCCCGCGTAAAATAGAAGTCGCGCGGGGCGACGCCGTCGATGTTCGCCGGCTGGAACGGGACCGCGTCCTGGTGGTTGGCGACGCCGTTGCCGTTGGTGTCTGTCCAGAGCTTGCCGTCGCCGTTAATGTCCGTCCAGTCGTAGATGACCAGGTACCAGCCGTTCGTCGGTGATCCCGTGCCGGTAGGATCAAACTGGCTCATGGGGTAGATCGCCGAGACCTGCATCATCTCGGTGTCATCGGGGATGTTGTCCAGGGGCATCAGGTAGTCCGGCGCGAAGAAGTTGCGCGGGCTTTCCTCGCTGATGGGCTTGCTCGTGAACGTGAACTCGCGCCCATCGAAGCGCCGCAGCGCGTCCGCCGATAGCGTCACGTCCACGGCGTGGTCGCTCGGGTTGCTCAGGCTGAAGCTCTGAGTGTCGTTGGCACCGGGGTAGATAATGTTGGCGAACGCCGGGTATTCTTTCCCGTGGTAGTCGCCGACGCGCCACTGGTCGGGCAGGGCGTAGATGCCCTGGCGGCCCGACGCGATGTCCGTCGAGAGGTCGGCGTTGATGCGCCCCGCGCCGGCCGCGAACACGTCGGCGCCCGTGGTCACTGCGCCGGCCTTGAGCAGCACCCGGCCTTCGTCGGACGTCGGCCAGCGGTCGTTCTTGGCCTTGAACGCCTGGTAGACCAACGCCAGGTTGCCGGCGGCGACGCTGGCAGCACGCTGGGGAGCGTCCCAGGTCGCCCACGAGTAGTTCCCGTTGAAACCTACATTAATCGGGAGGTCGCCTGAGGCAAAGCCGCCGTCGGCGGCGACGTCCGCGCCGACAGTTCCCCGCGCGTCGGGCCCTCGGCTGCTGAAAGGCCCCATTGATCCATAGGTAATCTGGCCGGTGCGGGTGATGGAGTCCCAGCCGGTGGACCCCATCTCGAGCGACGCCCCAACCTTGATGGCGACGCTGGGCAGCGGAGCCCATGCCGTGCCGTATCCCGGGCCTGAGTTGCCCGCGCCGAACACAAAGCTCGTCGTCGGGTTGAGGCGGCGCTGCATCCGGTCCAAGAGCCGGCTGTAGTAGTCCCAACCGCTGTTCGCAGTGGCGGACGTAAAATAGCCATTACTGGTTATCTGGATGTCATCCGCAGAATTGGGGATGCCATCATAACCCATAAGCGACAGGTACCAGGCCTGGCGCATCGAGGTGTCGAAGTTGTCGTTGATATCCCCAATCGGAACGAGCTTCGCCTTCGGCGCGCCGCCGAGGGTCACGCCGGAAGGTCCGTTGGGCAGATCCTGGAAGCGGGGTGCGAAGCCGTTGATCGCTCCCTGGCCCACGGCGTTCGAGGCGGAACGCGTTCCGTAGTCCGCGCCGGCATAGTCGTCGAACGACCCCATGAACGCAACCAGGGAGGCCTTCGCGGGTGGCGTGGCCTCGTCGCCGTAGAGAACGTCGCTGCCGGGGATAGGGTTTGTGCCATCGGCGATCCAGTAGATGCCGCCGCCGGAGATGTCCGGCTTGCCGTCGCCATCCATGTCGCGGTACGACAGCGGCGACGCCTTGGTCACCGGCTTCTCGTTGGTGAAGTCGTAGTCGTTGTCCAGGTCGACGTAGACCGTGTCATACACGCCGGGCTGGTGCTCGTCCACCAGCAGCACGGCCGGCGACTGGCCGAAGACGTGAGCCAGGTTCAGATCCGGGTGGCTGCCAAAGTGGTACACCCCGCTCATGCTCGTGTCCTTGAACTTGTACTCGTGGCTGACGCCCGGTGTCTTACTGCCGCGGCCCGGCGAGTCGGCGAACGTCGCGTACCGCGCCCGCGCCGTGCCGTTCTGCAAGTCCTCGAAAGAGCGGAACACCTGGGGCGTCGCCGTCGTGTCGGCGTACCACGCCGCGCCGGTAGCGACGAAGTCCGTGTCAAAGTTGGCATCACTCCAGTACAGGAGCATGGAGTATGGGTCAAACGCCATCGGCCAGCCGACGTACGGCGACTCGGGGTCGTCCACGGTCGCCCACGTGTTCCAGAAATCCGGGTGCGCCATGTCAACGCCGCTATCGATCACGGCGATCTTCACGCCCTGGCCCTGGTACCCCTTCATCCAGGCACGGCGGCTCTCCTGGTTTGGTCCCACGTCGAACCAGCCCTGCGGCTTGGCCGCCGCCGGCTCCTGGGAGGCGTCCCACGGCCTGGCGATTTTGCGAAGTTCCTCGATGCGGACGCGCTGCTGCTCCAGAGAGGGCTTCGGTGATTGATCCGGGGCGATTGGCGGGCGGTGGGTTTCGCTCGGACCGGGAACCACCGGCGCGATCTGGTTGACGCCAGGGAGCGAGGCGATTTTTGTCAGGGCGCTGCCTTTGACCTGGGCGAGGATCGTCTCGGAATCCAGGCGCGGCAGCTTCGCCGTAACGGCCTTGACGGCGTAGGGAGTGACGTCGACGCCCATGTTGGCATCAATGATGACGCCGATCACCGCTTCGCCGCCTGCTTTAGCGGCATCGCGGACGGTCGGGGACATTTTTTCGTAAGCAGCATCGGTGGAGGTCGTGATTTGCTGGGCTTGTTTCTCACCCGGCGCGGGCGGCTGGGCCGTCGCGGGGCGAAGGGCGGCGAGGGAGAGCATCAGGACGGCGACGATGGCCGACGCGGCCACGACGGGCGGCGCCAGACGGTTGAGTTTTTTCATTCTGAGGCTCCTTGATGGGCTAACATAGCCCCGACATGTGAAATTGTGGCAGGGCAACCGATTGGCTGCCAAGGATCGAAGGCAATGTGAATTCGCACTCATGGGGACAGGCGCGCGGGCGGGGCCACTAGCGGGGGAGCGCGGCTCATCCTAGCCTCCTTCGTGTGTTCGTGGGACGTTGCAGACGATCAGGAATATCGGTCAGGAGTTGCCAGCGCGTTCATTATATCGCCCCCGGACCGGAAGTCAAGAAAGTACGTGACGATCAGACGCCTGCCGCTTTCATTTCACCGCGTATTCAACAGTCATTAAACGATAGTTTCAGTGCAATTTACTCCCGATTTGCGGGATAAAAACCCGCTATTCACGCGACAGCCGCACAAAAAAGTGCCCTCTCCCGGTTCGGGGAGAGGGCACAAGCAGACGCCGTGAGTTATGCCGATTGTAGATAGTAAGGCTGTCATTGCGAGCGAAGCGAAGCAATCTCTCGTCCTGGCGAAAGGCATCCCAAGCAGCTATGGCACAGTTGCCATCCGCCGCGAGATTGCTTCGTCGGGCTATCGCCCTCCTCGCAATGACAGTTCAGGCTCAATTACTTCATAGTCTCTACAACCGCATTTCATATTAGTAGCTGGCGGCCAGGGTCGGCTGACAGGCGTCCGACATCAGGTGATCGACCAGGTCATGCAGCATCGCCACCGCCACCGGATCGCGCGGCAGCGCCTCTTTGAAGGCGAAGGTGCTCATGATCACCTTGCCGCGTCCATAGCGGAACTGGACGGTGTGAACGGACGGCTGGTGTACCCAGCCGGCGATCATGCCGGCGAGAAAGTCACCCTGCACGGCCGGGTCGTCGAACGGCAGGCCCAGAATCGTCCGTTGTGGCATCACCCGCGCGAACGGCAGGCCGAGCGGGTTGCGAATCCCTGCCAGTCGGCGGTGCGTGTCTGGATGGAGCCAGCTAAAGGTCGATATCCAGTTGCCGCTGTATGGGCCACCTCGGCCGCCAATCCAGAAGAACGGGCTAGGCCCATAGCCGAGGTACAGCAGCGCGCCGCCATTTCGCACCCACGCCAACAGATCTGAATCGACCTGGTCGGCGATAGCCAGCCGCGCCTCCCCCGAGGGTTTGTCCAGCGTGGTGTAGCCACATTCCTCCAGGAGAGTGCCAAGATCGGCATGGACGTGGCGGCGCCGGCCGCGCGGCAAGGATGGCATGTCATCGGGTGTCCCTGCCGTCTCGCCTGGGGTCTGTGTGAGGGCGGGTAGCGCGACGTCGAGCGGCGCGGCGCCGGACTGGGTTGCGACCACAACCGGCTCGGTGTACGTTGCCTGGCGCGCTGAGACTGGCAGAACCAGCACGTCGAGCGTGTTGCGGGCAAGCTCAGCACCGTTGGCTTCCAGCGTCAGCGTCGTCTGCCGCGTGACCGCGCCATCGACCGAAGACAGCGGCTGGCGCAGCAGGCCCAAGGCCCGCACCGATCCGCGCTCGATCGTCCCAACGTGGTATTGCCCCCACTCCGCTCCGTCCTCCTGCCAGCGGAGTCTGGCGTCATGCCAGTCGGCGCCGCTGAAATGGGCGAGGTGGACGCACGAAGCCACGGTTTCGTCATCCCAAAAGGCGTAGCGGTTGACCTGGGGGACGATGACGTCCGGCGCATTGATAGCGTGGAACGCGTCGAAGTAAGCCTTCGGGTCGCGCCAGAAGTCGAGCAGACCGTTACTCTCCCAGTACGCGTCGGTCAGCTCGGTGATCACGTACCCCCGCAGGTGGGGCAGCCGCCGCATCGTCTCGATCTCGAACTTCATCGACTCATACTGGTGCCACTGGGTCGCCTCGGCGAAACTCTCGTAGCTGGGCCAGACCTTGTCCAGGCCGTAGCGGCGGAAGCGCTCCTCGACGCCCTTTGGCCAGCCCGCCTCGCCGTCCCACGGCGACCACCACGCGCCGAGATCGAACCACGCAGGGTCCTTGCCCGAATGCTTGCGCAGCCGCTCCACCGACGGCAAGCCCCAGTTGCCGAACTCGGACAGGACAAGCGGCTCCTGGCCGCTGCGCGTCGTGTCGCCGCGTGTCGAGTACGTCCACAACGGCCGCAAGTCGAACTGTTCGAGCGTCTGGTTGAAGCCAGGCGCGTGGTCCGGAATGCTCGCATAGATGTGGAAATCATCCAGATCGCTCTTGACATGGACGTTCGGCCCCCAGGGGTGTGAGCACGCCGAGTTGTCCACGACGAGCCGCGTGGGGTCTAGCCCCTTACAGCGATCGTACATCTGGGCGACCCATGCGCGGTCGCTCGCGCTGAGCGGCAGCGCCGTCCCCCAGTCCTCGTTGATGATCGTCCAGATGATGATCGAGGGATGGTTGAAGTCTCGCCGCACCATTTCTTCGAGCAGGCGCTCCGCGCGATGCTTGATGGCGTCGTCCAGGGCAACCTCGTCGGGGTGCAGGGTGCCTTTGCGGTAGAACGTGCGCCACGAGGGGATCTCCGTCCAGACAAGGAAACCCATCTCATCGGCAAGGTCGAGGTAGAGCGGGTCCGGCGGCTTGATGTGGCAGCGCAGGCAGTTGAGGCCAAGTCGCTTGGCCTTTGTGAACTCGTCACGCAGGAACGCCTCCGACGGCACGGTGTAGATGGTGTCCGGGTAGAGGTCCTGATCGAGGGCGGCCAGCAAGAAGATGGGCTTGCCGTTGAGGAGAATCTGCCCGTTGGCGGTCGCGACCTCGCGGAAGCCAAAGCGCACGCTCACCTCATCATTGCCCAGGCTCACCCGCGCCGTATAGAGGTTGGGCGTGTCCGGTTCCCACAGTCGGGCGTTCTCGACGGCCACCGTCGTTTCGTGCACATTCGGCAGGACGTGGCTCGCCGGGGCTGCCTCCCACACGCCACCCGCGCCGTCCTCGACGCGCGCGCGCACGTCGACGGTTCCCGCTTCACCATCGGCTACCTGGACGGCGATATGGGCGTTGCCGTGCATGTCCGGCGTCACTTGCACACTGTCAATGTAGGGCAATGGCACGGCCGTTAGCGTGACGTCCTGCCAGATACCGCCGACGTTGATATACCACTCTTGCTTGCCGTGGGGAATGTGTACCGGATCGAACGGCGGACCGCCGGCGCCGACGTGAGGATCAAACTTCGGCCAGCGGTCAATGGGAATGCCCGTCTGGGTGGCATCGTAGACGCGCACGGCAATCTCATTGCGCCCTGGCCGCGCCCAGCGGGCGATGGGGATGCTGAACGGCGTATAGCCGCCCTCGTGCTCACCGACCATCTGCCCATTGACGAACACCTGGCACCAGTAATCAACGGCGCCGAAGCGCAGGAGCAACTCCCCGGCGAGCCACTCGGCACCGACATCGACCGCGCGGCGATACCACGCGTAGCCGCTGTAACGCTCGAGGTCTGGGAAAGCTGCTTGCCACGGGAGGGGAACGGGAATTTCACGGTCGGGGGACAACGACTCGATGGTTACGGTTCCAGAGGGGTCCAGCTGGAACTGCCATGGGCCGGCAAGGGAACGCTGCAGGCGCATTTTATGGTTAGCCCTTTCGTCCTGCTGAGCGCAGGCGTGGATTCATCTGTCGTGCAACGACGCCTTCGACTCAGCAAGGATTGGTCCACTATCGCCCGCAGCGGCGGCCAAACCGTGGCGGATAAGCGGATGGCGGCCCAGTGACGGGCGGAGACTCACACGGCCGCGCCTAGCGTTAGCGCCTCTGCTATCGCAGAGTCCAGGGGAAGCGCTCGTCCCGCCTCCCAGGCTGCGGCTGCGGCCTCCTCGCCGAGCGCCTGCCGAGCGGGCGCCAGCGCCGCGTCGAGGCGCCGCTGATCGGCGGCCGAGAGCGGCGTATTGAGTGCCTCGCGCACCACCGACGCAGCGCCAGCGAGCCGCAGCGCACGTTCCTTCCCTCCATCGAGGGCCAGAAGCCCGCCGACGTCTTCCAAAAGATAGGCGATCATCCGCCGGTCGCCCAGATCTCGGAACGTCAGCAGGCTGTCCTGGTAGACGGTGCGCGCGACGGCGTAGTCACCCAGGCTCCGTAGCACGTTCGCCAGGTTGAGGGCCGTGTGGGCGATGGAGCTCTTGACGCCGATCTCTCGCTGGAGCGTTAGCGCCTCCTCCAGGTAGATGCGCGCCTGGGCGTAGTCGTTGCTCAGAAGAGCCAGCTGTCCTAGATTGTTGAGAGAGTTCGGAATCGCCCAGCGGTGGCCGATCGAGCGGCGAATAGTCAGCGCCTCGGCAAAGTACGACACGGCCCGCTCGAAGTCATCCTGGTTCGCCACGGCGATGCCCAGGTTGTTCAAAGCGTTGGCGATATGGGGCAGGTCGTTCATCTCGCGTCGGATCGCCAGGCTCTGCTCGTAGAGCCGCTGCGCCTCGGCAAACTGGCCCCGCATGTCGGCCAGGGTTCCGGCACAGATGAGCGCCTTGGCCAGACCGGCCCGGTCGCCGATCGCACGTGAAATGGCCTCCGCACGCCCATACGCCGCGTCGGCTTCGTCATAGCGGCTCTGCTTGCGGCGCAGCTCCCCGATGGCGATCTCACACTCCGCCTCAAAAGAGCGGTCGCCACTCTCCAGCGCCAGCGCCAGCGCCTCGGCCAGGCGGGTGTCTGCCTCGGCGTACTGCCCGACTGTGTCCAGCGTCAGCCCGAGCTTGAGCGCCGCCGCACCTTTCTCCGCGCCGCTGAGAAGCGGAAGCAGACGCTCGAAATAATCGATGGCGGCCGCGTTGGCAAAGCTGGCGTGGGCGGCCTCCGCCGCGCGCCTGAGGTACTCGCGGCGCTTGTCCTCGTTGCGGCTGCGGTCGTAGTGGAAGGCCAGGATATCCAGGCGTTGCTCAAGACCATCGGGGTAGGTCTCTTCAATATAGCGGCCAATCTGCTCGTGGAGAGTCGCCCGCATCGCGTAAGGCAGGCTCTCGTAGGCAACCTGCTGTGTCACGATGTGCTTGAACAGGTACGTAAGCTCAGGCGCAGGACGGTCCAGCGGCGTGAGCTCAAGCTCGCTGAGGAAATCCAGCGCCTGGCGCACCAGGGTTGCGCCGCCCAGATCAGGGTAGACCCCCCACAACATCGCGGCCGGGAACAGCCGCCCGATGACGCTCGCGACACGAATGGCCACCTGCTGTTCTTGATCGAGCTGGTCGATGCGGCTCAGGATAAGGCTGTATATCGTGCTCGGCAGGTCCAGGCTCCGCAGGCGCTCCGTGTCCTTCGGATCCACGCCGAGGTCACGCAGATAGTTGAGGATTTCCTCGATGTAGAACGGATTACCCAGCGCACGCTCGGTGACGAGCGCGACGAAGTCGGCCGGGATGTCCACGTCCTCACCGAAGAATTGCCGCAGCTTCAGGTCGATAAGCCGCGCGGCTTCGTCGGGCGTGAAGTTGGTCAGCTCCAACTCGGTGAAGTGGGGCAGTCGGTCAACAGGAGGAGCCTGGGTACGGTCGCGGTCCGGCGGCCGATACATCATGAGCAATAGAACGGGCATACTGGCCATCGCCCGGCCGATCACCCCAATGAGGTCGGAGGACAGGGCGTCGAGCCAGTGGCAGTCATCCAGGACGATCAGGAGAGGCTGGCGCGTCGACCGCACGCGGAGACAGTCCACCAGAAGCGCCTCCAGCGCCGACTTGCGCACCTTGGCATCCAGCGATGCCGTCAAATCGTTATCCGGGATAGGCAGGTTCAGCGCGGGGCCTAGCAAGGGCAGCCGCGGTACAAAGGCAGGGTTGATGCGCCGCAGGTGGGATTCGAGCCGCCGTATCTGCCCGGAGAGCGGCGCGTCAACGTCGACGTCGAAGAACCTGCGCCAAACGTTGTGCCACACGAGATAGGGCGTGTTGACGCCGTACGACTGGCATTCGCCGCCCAGGCCCGACAGCCCACGCGCCTGAGCCTGGCGAATCACCTCGGCCGCGAGGCGCGACTTCCCCATCCCGGCCTCAGCGCATATGCCGATAATCTGACCGCGCCCCCGCCGAACCGCCTCAATCCTGTCCGCAACCGTTGCCAGCTCTGCCTGGCGTCCGACCATCGGCAGGCGGTAACGCGGCTCCTGGAGCCGCAACGCGCGCTGCGCCTTCACGCCCAGCAGGCGCGCCACGGGAATCGGCTCGCTCTTGCCTTTGACGCGGATGCTGCCCAGGCTCTCCCAGGTGAACGCGTCACCCGTCGCGCTGCGACTGATCTCGCTGACAATGGTCTGCCCGGGCTTCGCCGCTGCCATCAGGCGCGCCGAGAGGTTCACCGGGTCGCCGAGCACACCATAGGTGCGGCGTACCGTCGCGCCGTAAGCGCCGGCGCGCATGCGGCCCTGGGTGATGCCAATCTGCACCGGATCGATGTCGTCCATGCGCGACACCAGCTCGTGCAGGTCGATGGCGGCTGAGGAGGCGCGCGCGGCATCGTCCTCGTGCGCCACCGGAGCGCCGAATGCGGCGTACAGATAGCTGCCCTTGTCGCCGATGGTGAGTTGGAGCCAGTTGCCGCCGTAGCGCGCCGCGATGCGCTGCGCTTCGCGGATGAATTGATCGAGCTTCTGGGGCGCAGCCTCGTCGTCGTCGTACCGAATGCCCGTGAAGCGCAGGAACATGGCGACGGCAGGCCGCAGCTCAGCCAGGAACTCGCCCTTGCCCGCGTGGATTCGCTCGTATACGACTTGCGGCAGCCAGGCCCGTCGCTGCTCCTCCGTCAGCACATCATCGCCCAGCTGCGGCCAGGATGTCTCAGGCACCGTAATGTTGAGACCGGCCACAACCGCGAACCGCTCGCCGGTGTGCTCGTCCTGGCGCCACTCGGCGACCTGCAGGATGTCGCCGAGCGCGTCGGCGACGGCCGCATCGAAGACAATGTCGCCACGCTCAGCGACGTGCTCGGCCGCCACCATGCGTTCGAGCGTTCGGCCGGCCATAGCGTCGATCAGGCCATACTCGGGGTCGCCGACGATGAAGCGGCGCACCGGGCCGACCGCGACCGCGACCTTCACGCCGAGCGAGACAACGCGGCCGGAGACCGTGCGCACCTCGGCAAACTGACGCATCGCCGCCTGCATCGCCAGTCCGCACGCGGCAGCGCGGCGCCCGTCGTCGCCGTCAAGCCAGCACGTGATGGCGTCACCACTGAAGGTGAGGACGCTGCCCTGGTAACGATTCAGCTCATCAATGAGCGCATCGTACACGTGGTTAAGGTGAACCGACAGCTCCTCGGCGCCGCGCTTCGGCCCAAGCTCCAGGACGAGCGCCTCAGTCAGCTGTGTGAAGCCAGAGATGTCGGCGAAGAGCGCCGCGCCGTGCGTGCGCTGAGGAAGCTCCACGCCCTCGTGCAGGGCGTGGAGCCGGTCCATCGGAATGTAAGCGGCTGGTGTTTCCATAGTTAGTAGATCTGGTAGAAGAAGGGGGCCACCTGGCCGTTGTTGAGGCTAACAAACACGGTGTAGCACGCCTTCGCCGGTACCTGCCAGTTGAACACCCAGGCCTTCTGGAGGGTATCGTACTTGGGGTTCGTGCTGCTATATCCGCCTGCGGTCACTGCGCCGGTCGGATCCGTCGTAAACGCTGTGCAGGACGTTGACTTGTACGTCACCGCCGTCACAGTTCCCGCCGCCGTGACCTGCTGCCCAGATGTGTTGGTCAGCTTCCACTTCAAGGGCGTGTATGTCGTGCCGATACCGGAAATGTAGACGCTGTTCACGCTCGGTGGGCCGACGGTTGGCGAGACATATGTCACAGTGTACGCGTTGACGATGTAGCTGACACTGGTCGAAGACGTGTTGCCGGCGTTATCCTTCGCCGTTACCGTGAATGTCTTGATACCAGGGCTGCTCGTGTCGATGTTGCTGCCACTCGCCACCGGACCCGTGCAGGTGCCGGGCGCAAGCCCCGAACCACTATCCGCGCACGTATAGCTCGCCTTCACGACCTGGTTGAGAACGTAGGTGGCGTTGTTGGCCGGCGTCGTGATGGTAATGCTCGGAGCCTTCTTGTCGACCTTGAGATTGGTGTACGGGCCCGCGGTCACGCAGTTACCCGCCAGATCGCAGACTTGCTGACTGTTCGTGGATGCGGTGCTGGTCTCCGTATTGGCCGGCACGTTCGTGCTCAATGTGATGCTCTGGGTCGAAGGCCCAGAGCCGCTGTCGGTCGCCGTGCAGGCGACGCTGATGTCGTTCTTCTGCCAGGTGGTGGGCGGCGTGCCACAGCTCAAGGACGGCAGGCCCGTGTCGATCTTCACAGTGGCAGTGTTGTTCGGGGCATTGGAAGCGCCGGTGTAGCCGCCTGCCGTCGCCTGACAGGTCAGGGTGTGAACGCCGTTTCCACTAATGGACAGGGTGAGGCTCCCGCCCGAGCCAACGCCGGTGATGGGCGTGGCCGCGCCGCCGTTAAGGCTGTCAGTGCAGCTAATGCCCGTAATCGTCGCCCCGCTCCCGGTGCTATCGGTGGCGGTCACGTTGACCTGGATCGGGAAGGTGTTCCTCGCATTGAACCACCCGTTCTGCCCCGCACCGGGCGGCGTGTAGCTCAGAGTCACCGTCGGCAAGACAACGGTCAGACCGCCCGATGTGGTCGAGGGCTGATAGTCGGTGTCGTCGAGAGTCAGGCCGGGAATCGGGCTGTTGCCGCCGAAGTAAGCGCTAATGGTATAACTACCCGGCGGGAGCGCCGCCGCCTCGAGATCCAGCGTCGCCCGGCCCTCGTTGTCGGTAATCACCGTCCTCGAGTACTTGACGACGTTGCCCGACGCCGTGATAACGAAGAGGACCGAGCGCTGGCCGATGGTTCCGCTGCCGCCGTCTGTTAGCGTCGCCACCGCGTAGCCGGCCCCCGGCCCGACACTCGTGTTCGGGCTGATGCTAAGCGCCGATGCGTGCTTTGTGAGAGTGAACGGGCTGGCAACACTGGTCGGTGAATAGCCGGACGCGCCGTTGTAGGCAGCCTGGAGCTGGTAGTTCCCCGGATGGTTCGTCGGGAAAAACGTTGCCGAGGCGACTCCGGAACCATTGGTGGTCACGAACAGCGTCTGTCCGGCCAGGGTCAGGCTGACGAGTTGATAAGCCAGGGGGGAACCGTAGCTCGTCAGCTGCACGCTCGCCGTGAGAAGCTGACCGTAAGGGGCCGACGACGGCGGGTTGACGAACGCCAGCGCCGTCGGCTGGCCCGGCGGCGTCTGGATCGGAATAGACGTATCGACGTTCAGCCGGTAGTACGCGCCGTAGTTGGTCGCGATGCTGACCAGGCCGTTGGCGCCGACAGCCTGGACGAAGTAGCGCACGCCGGTCGACGGCACGTTGGACGGCAGCGCCAGGGATCCCGTCCACTGCGCCGGGTTGGCCGCGTCGCGGACGAGGTCCAACGACTGCCACTTCCCATACCAATCGCCCTCGGTGGCCGTGTAGGTCACGATGACGGCCGCGGTGCCGTTTACCGGGTCTTCGCCGGTGACGGTCATGTTGAAGCTCGCCGTGCCGTTGCTCGATGTGCCGATGACGCGCTGGATCGACGGCGCCGCCGACAGGCCGGTGTCGCCAAGCTCGGAGCTATAGAACAGGCGGAAGCTCATCGTATCGTAGTGGCGCATGGTGCCTGATGGCGAGCCGGAGCCGTCCGATAGATACTGCGCGGGCATGACCATCAGCCGCGTGATGCCGTTGGACTTGACCAGTGCGTCGAAGTAGTTGACGACCCACGTCTGGATCGGGAAGAACACATCCGAGACGAACTGCGGGTGGCTGCTGATCGAGTCCGACGCCACGACACTCGTGAACGGCTGAACATTGCTGTCGTCATGGTACACGCCGCCGCGGAAGACGACGCCGCGCATCACGCCAATGGCGTTGCTGATGTTGTAGATGTTCAAGGGCAGGGTGAGCTGGCCCGGCTGCGAGGTCGTGCCGTCGCTGCCCTGGTAGAAGATCGTGTCCACGGTCGACGGCCCAGAGCCGACGATGAGCGTGCGATGCTGCACGGTCGGCGCCGTCTGCACTGTGATGTCGGCGCTGTTCAGCGTCACGGGGTTGCTGGGCGTGCCGGCCGTGATCGGAGTCGTGCTCGTGACAAGCGGCGGGGGCAGCGGCTCGGTCGTGCGGTTCGGCAGGTTGACGCTCAGCATCGGCAAGCCGTAGAGCGTCGGGATAAGGATCGTCTTCTCGAAGATGCCGTCGTTCAGATCGAACGCGGCGTTCGCCATGTAATCCTGCTTCGCCCGCACGAGCGCCTTGCCGACTGAAACAGGCCCTGTGCCGTAGCGAAGCTGGCGCGTGAAGTTGAGGTACAGGCGCTCGGAGTACTCGATGCCCTCACCGTCGCCGTACTGGTAGCCGGTGCCGGCGATGAGCAGCGCCCCCTTCTTCTCGAAAGCTTCGGTGAAGCTCGGCCGCTCCGTGACATTCGGAATCGCGTCATGCGACACAATGTCATACGCCGCGTGGCAGCCCGCGCTGTAGACGATGGAATTCCGAAGGTCGACCGGCGAAGCCTGCACCTCGCCTGCCGACACCGCCGTCGTCGCATCGTAGTTGGCGGCCAGCGCGTAGTTGGCATTGAAGTGGCCGGCCATGAAGATCATGTCGTGACGGCTGCCGAGAAGCTGGCGGCGCAAGTCGTCGCCCGTCCAGGCCGGCGGCTCTCGCAAGACGTCCATTGTCGATCCCGACGCCATGCCCTGCGTCAGCTCTTGTTGAATCCGGTCGGCGCCGTCGGTCAGGTAACTGTAGCTGGTGACCAGGGCCGAGGTCGGGGTAGGCACGACGCCGCTGGCAGGCACATAGGGGTTGTTGGTTGGATCGAGGTACGCCTTGAGCAACGCGTTCGCGTCGTCGGCCGTGCCAACCAGGCGGCCAACGGCCAGGTCGGGCAGCGGCATAGGCGAGCCGCGCCAATCAATGTCGCTCTTCGAGCCATACTGCTCCTGGCTCAGGAGGTAGTTCAGGCGCAGACTCGCCTGGGACGGTGTATTGTCAAGGACAGGGACAACATAGTCCGATTCGGACGACAGCGACGCGCGGTCCGGCGTCCGGAAGAAGGGCAGGACTCCGTCGTCGCCGACCAGAACGACATACTCCAGCGGGTTGGACTGTCTATAGCGGGTGATAATGTCCTTGATACTGGACGCAACAAGATTCGTGGCGTACGGGCAGCTTGGGTTAGCCCTCGCGATCTGTCGCGCCGCCTGAACGCGAGCGTCCGCGCTAACATCCACGATGACGCCGTTGACTTCCGATTTGGCGGCGAGCGCGGTCAGGTTTGCCTGCAGCTTCGCCGTGTCGCCGGTCATGGCGCTCAGATCGTCCAGGATGATCGTCTTGTACGTCCCCCCACTGCCCTGGATCGTGCCGGCCGGCAAGGTTGACGGGTCGACGTTGCCGCAAGGGCCGCTCAATACCGTCACATTGAGGCTGAAGGTATGGCGCGGGTCGAACGAGCCGTTGTCGCCAAAGACGACGATATAGTAGTCGCCGGTGTTGTTCCAGGTATTAACGACGATATGCTCGTCCGTCGTGCCGGGTGACGCAGCCGCCGCGATGATGCTCTGACGCTGCGCCGAGGTGTACGCCGCCGGATTCGAGTACTCGAACGGGTTCGAGTGCTCGAAGGGATTGGTAACCTCGTAGGGGTTGGAGTGTTCGAACGGGTTCGAGTGCTCGAACGGGTTCGAATGCTCGAACGGGTTGGCGACTGCGTCGATGCGGCTGAACAGCGCGGCATTGACCACCGAGAAGGGGTTGGAGTGTTCGAACGGGTTGGAGTACTCGAACGGGTTCGAATGCTCGAACGGGTTGGAGTATTCGAACGGGTTCGAGAAGGCAGGCTGCGACAGGGACGCCGTGAGACGCGCCAGGTCCGCCGGCGAAGTGAGGTTGCTGTATGCCTGGGCAATGTCCTTGAACACGGCCAGGTTGTAGTTGGCCGGCAGATTGGTCAGGTCCACCAGGATCGTGCTGCCCGGCTTGATGGCGAGCTTGTACCACCGCACCTCGCCCGACTGGGTAATGAGGTGGTTCACGCCGGCAGTCTGAGTCTCCGGCGGGCCGCTCGGCGTGAGACGGTAGGCATTTGGCCACGTGGTGTTGTTCGGCTGCACGGCCGCGCACAGCGAGAACTCGGATGTGTTGCCGTTGGGGTCCGTTGCCGTCGCGGTGACGAACTGGCCTTCGGGCACCGCCGGAAGCTCTGGGTACTCCAGCAGCGCCACGCCGTTGCCGTCGGTCGTGAGCGGGGTCGAGCCGAGATACGTCTTGCCCTCGCCAAAGCCGCTGGCGTCACACGTGGCGCTGGAATAGAAATCCAGGTTGAACAGGGTGTTGGGAGCGCCGCCCAGCCCTAGCTGCACGCTCGTGGCGCTGGAGCCGGTGGCCGTTGCGGCCCAGACGACGGGGAAGTTCTGGTGGTTGTTCGGGCCACTGCCGACAGCCGGCGGCACTGTCAGGGTGTCGGGGCCATTTGCGCCCAGGTCGATCCCCAGCGCCGTGTTGTTGAAGATCGAGTTGCCGCGGATGCTGTTGTTCAGAGCAGCGTTTATGACGGAGATGCCGGCGCCAATGTTATTCGCGATGATGTTGCCCTGGCCCGCGCCCACCCCGCCAACGACCGTATTGGATGCACCGTCAATCTGTATGCCGCCGCCCCCGCCGCCCGCGCCGTTCGGCAGATTCAGCAGGCCCGACGGGTTGGTGCCGATGGCGTTGCCCTGAATGACGTTGTTGGCGCCGGCCTGAATGTCGATCCCGAAACCCAGGTTTTCCACGATGACGTTGTTGACGATGACGTTGTCGTGGGGGCCGCTACCCCATGCACGTACACCAGATCCCTGCCCTCCCAAATTGGGCGAGTAGGATGCGTTGGTGCCGATGAAGTTGCCCTGCACGATGTTGGCGCTGCTCACGCTGTTGACAAGCTCGACACCCGTATCTGATGCGCCCGCGATGATGTTGGCGTCGCCGGAGCGCGGACCTCCAATCAGATTGGATGCGCCAGTCGAAGAGATACCGATGTAGCGGGAAAGGGACGACGGCAAGATGGCTGTCCCGCTAGGATTGGTGTTGAAGTAGTTCCCTTGCACCAGGTTGTTCGGCGCGCCGGCCAGAAAGACCCCCTCGTTCGCTACACTGAACAGGTTCCCCTGGCCCGGCTGCGAGCCGCCGATCACGTTGCCGGAGGCAGGGCCATTGACCATGATACCCCTGTAGGGGAGAGTGCGATCCTGGGTGCCCGTCGGGTCGGTGCCGAAGTAGTTGCACTGGAGCGCATTGTTGTTCCCCCACACAAACGCCCCGTAGCTCGTGAAGCGGTTGATGGCCAGACCGCGAACGACGCTGTTGTTGTTAAGCTGAAATCCCGCCGCAAAACCAGATATGGCGTTGCCGCTCAGCTCGATCTTGAGCGTCGGCGGCCACGCCGCGCAGCTTGCGCCCGGCTGCGTCGCGCCGTCGATGACGGTCGAATCGCTCAAGGCAGGCAGATTGGACGTCACATTGATGGTGCAGATGCCCGTGCCTGCGTTACAGCCAGGATCCGTCGCGGCCGGAATATTGAAGTAGATGGTCTTCAGCCCGCTCGCGCTGTTCGCCTGGTTGATAGCATCGCGAAGGGAGCCGCTGCCGCCATCATTTGTGTTTACGACGCTGAAGATATTCGTCTGCTGGAACGCGCCGCTGTCGCACGTTGGCCCCGGCCGATTCGCGCCGCGCTGGTCGACGCCATTGACCGGAAAGTTGGCGCACGCCGTCGTGTCCCCGGCTCCGACAGCCGGGCTGCCCGCGAGCAGAGCGAACGTATCGGTCGGGCCGCCGTTGTTTGCCAGCGGACCGAGCTTGGGATTGGTGTTAAGCTGGTCGCCCGAGCCACCGCCACACGAGCCATCGCTGCTGACATTGTTGCCAGACGACGTCACGCCGACGCAATTCCCTGCCGCTCCGCTGTTGGCAACGATCGAGTTCTGCAGAGTGATCGAGCCGCTAAAGACCCTTAGGCTGCCGCTACCAGACGACGCGGAGTTCCCGCTGAACGTACTGTTGACAATCGTGACGCTCGGAGGGCTGCCCGAACCACTAGCCTGCGTAACGATAGCCCCGCCGTTATTGACGGCCGTGTTGCCGCTGAAGGTGCTGTTGACGACGGTGACGTTGCTGCCGAAGCCAGCGAAGATAGCGCCGCCGTCATCGGTCGTGGCCCCATTGTTGACGAATGTACTGCGGGTGATCGTGGCCTGCCCTTGCAGGGATAGGGCGGCGCCGTTGTTAGCGTGGTTGTTCGTGAAGGTAGACTGGCTGATGTTCATGTTGCCAGGGCCGTAGATGGCTCCCGAACCGGAGCCAATGTTGTCGGCGACGACGGAGTTATTGAGCCAGAGATTACCCTCGTTATAGACCGCTGCGCCATCGGTCGCACCGTTGGTAATGGTGATATTATTCAGCGTCAGACTGCTGCCGCCAGTAATATGAAGAATGCGGAAGGCAGCGGCGCTGGAGCGCGTGATCGTGGCGCCGTTCCCTTCTACCGTACCGCCCCCCGAAATATCGGGTATGCCGGTGGCTCCGCCCACGCCATATGCCTGGGTCAGCGCATACGTGCAGTTAGGCGCAAGGCTGATGGTGTCGACATCGGAACCATCATATATCTGGTTGAATGCGTCGATCAGGGCCTGGACGTCGCCGCAGGGAACGTGGACCGTCGCCGCGTGGGCGGACCGCGTCCCGACAGCGCCGGCGACGAGCAGCGCGAGGGCTAGCGCCGCGAGGACCCGGCAGAGATGAGCAAGACGAAAGGAAGAGAGTGACATGAGTGTCCTCGCTTGAAACGCCAAGCGCCGCTCATGGTGGGCGGAAGCTTTTCAGCGCCTATGTGGAATGCAACATGGAAGTATAGCTATGAAACCTGAAAGTGGGCTTACAGATCAGACCTGCTAACGGCTTTCCTGAGCTTACTGAGGAAACTCTAATCAACAAGCTAGAAAACGCGCCTTCTACGCGCTTCATTACGATACACGATACATGATACGCGCAAGCATGATGGAAGTTTCAAGCTGACCTCGCTCAACCCGACGCTAACTCTTGCGGTCCACGTAGCGCTCGCGCACGACGGTAGGCTGGCCGAAAACCGTCCCGGTGACGACGGACTTCAGCAAGAGCATGTACTCCGAGTGCGCCCAGGCCAGCGGCGTCGACGAGCCGGTGCCCTTCCCCGCGATCTGGCACGGCGCACCGGCCGGCATCCAGCCGGCGGCCATGCTGGCCGCGCAGCGCGGGTTCCCGCCGCCGCTGGCTTCCCAGACTTGCTCCGACAACATACCGCTGGGACTGGCAAAGCCCTCCATAGTATGCAGAAGCGCTCGCGCCTCGTCGAGGTTGCCCGCCGCCAGGTCGTACATCCCGCGCTCGCCGGTAAGGAACGGCCACAGATGGCCCTTGCCGGGGTAGTATGCGCCCGGTTCAGGCTCACCGCTACGGTCGAAGTTGTAGCGATACCAGCCCGGCCCGACTGGCGTCTCGACCCGCAACGTCGCGTCCAGCTCGGGCAGGGAGCTTACGATATGCTCATCGTTCGCGGGCAGGACACCGAGCCGCACGAGGTCGAGAAAATCGGGCGAGACGATGGAGCGCTGGTCATGGGGACCGCCCTTATTCGCGATCTTGATATTGTTGTCCGTATCCGGCTCGCCGTCGGTAATGCGAAGGAAGTAGCGGCCATCGCCAAGCGGGCCGTTCGTCGTGTATGTCCAGCCAATGACACCCGCCTGCCACTTGTCGGCAAGCTCCAGGTAGCGGCCCGCCGATCCAGGGTCACCGGCTCGCCGCGCCAGGTCGGCGGCAGCAACGAGCGCCGCGATTTCCATTGCGATTGTCGAAGGCGAGTAGCCTTTGTTTTCCTCCCACCGCTCCTGGTCTGTCTTAGGACCGTGGGAGTAAATGTAGTCCGCGGCGGGCTTGACAAGACTCTTATAGCGGTCGACGGCATTAAGGTTCCAGGCGAGCAGGATGGGCGCGGATACCTGGTCCATCTGCTTCGCTTGCAGGAACGGGCGGCCGTCGACGTAGGAATTCTGTGGGAATGAGCCGTCGGGAAGCTGCTGTGTGTTATCCAGAAAGTCCAGAACCGATTCCGCCGTCGCGCGGTCGCCCGCAGCCAGGAGCGCCGTCGCGGCGTGAGAGAGGTCCCGCGCCCATACGCGGCGGTAGCCGGGGACGTCATAGTCGTCCGGGACGTGCTGGCCCCACGGCGTCGAGATCGACGCGATAATCGCGCCGGGGTGGGTCTTGTCCTCATGCGCCTTGATCACCATGGCGCTCAGGTAATACAGGTCGGTCGCGGCGCCTCCCAGGTTATCCAGCTTTGAAGACCACTGCTGCCAGCCGGCAATGTAGGCCTGCTGCACCGACGAGAAGCCTTTGCTCAACGCGCCACGCGCCGCCTGAGCCGCGTCATCGTCCGACCCGCCAAACGCCAGCGCGGCCGTCCATGGCGTGTCGGTCGGCATCTGGACCGTGACCGCGACGTGATCCTGGTCACGCGTATCCTGACCGGCGTCGCGCAGGGTGTAGGTGTCGCGAAGATCGGTCAGGCCGTCGCTCACGTTGAGCTTCCCCATCTTCCCCTGGATCCACGGTGGGTCGGTCGTCAGCAAAGAATGCACATCACCGTCCCACACGCGCGCAGTGTGCGCCGCCGCGTCGAATGCCCCGCTGTCGCCACTACCGGCCGTGCGTAGATAGGGCACGTAGTGCAGATAAAGCTGGTAGTCCCGCGCCTCGCCCTTGAGCGCCTCGAACGCGGTGCGCACCAGCAGCGTATTCGATTGGGGATCGGTGACGACGTCCTGTATCACGCGGTAGCGGCCGTCGGGATCCTTCGATGTGACGCGCCATGCCAGGGCATGCTTGTCGACGGCTTCGACGCGCACGTCCATGTCCGTCATCTGCTCGTGCGTGAACGTCTTCCCATCGCTGACAATGACTTCCACGGCACGGACATTGTTCTGATCGACGGTAGGGTAGAGGATATCGGTCACAGCGCCATGGGTAATGGCGAACCAGACCTTCGACGGTGTGTCGGTTGGCGCCTGATCGTAGGTAAACGCCGTTCCAATCGCCTGCTTGTCGCCCGCCGTCCACAACGCTTCTTCTGGTGCCTCCTCGGCAGATTCAGTTGGCGTGGGAGTCGCGGGCGCAGGTGTGGCCGCAACATCTGTCGGTTCAGGGGAGGACGGCGCGGGCGAGGACGTGGGCAGAGGGATGGCCGTCGTGGGCGGTGCCAGGACCAGCCGGGTCGTCGGCGTAGGGTCAGGAGACGTGCCCGCGACGCAGCCGGTCAACAAAAGAGTAAAGGTCGTTAGCGCCAGGATTGCAAGGATAAAAGCAATGCGAACAAGAGGCGACTTCCGATTGTCTACTGCTCCATGTTCAGTCATACCAGAAGCTTACCTACTTTGCCACCGTCTGCCTAATCGCCGTCCGTCGGCCACGCAGCCCCCGCCCCTGACGGGTGACAGAATGCAAATGACAGGCCAGCAGGCGAACCCAGCGCCCGGTTTCTGTGCTATACTCTTGGTACTGGATTTGAATTGGCAACCAATAAGAGATACGCCACCCGCGCAGGGCGGATAGAAAGGTAGAGGGACGATGGGAAAGAATCCGCTGTTCGATCTCAGCAAATACGGTCAAAGCGTGTGGTTCGACACAATCAGCCGCGGCCTGGTCAGGTCCGGCGGCCTACAGAAGCTTGTGGATGACTATGCCGTGGTCGGCGTCACCTCCAACCCGACGATCTTCGACAAAGCCATCAGCGGCAGCGCCGACTATGACGACGAGATTCGCGCGTTGGCCGGGCAAGGCCAGAGCGCTCCGGAAATATTCTGGCGCCTCGCGACCGACGACATTCGCCTGGCGTGCGACGTGCTCAAGCCCATTTACGAGAGCAGCGGCCACGTCGACGGCCGCGTGAGCATCGAGGTCGCGCCCGACCTGGCGCACAACACCGCGGAGACGGAAAGCGAGGCGCGGAGGTTGTGGAAGATCGTCGACCGGCCGAACCTCATGGTCAAGATCCCCGGCACGACGGAAGGTGTCCCGGCTATCGAAGAGATGATCTACGAGGGGCTGAGCATCAACGTCACGCTGCTGTTCGCCGTCTCGATGCACGAGGCGGTCATGGAAGCGTACCTCAAGGGCCTGGAACGCCGCGCCGCCGAGGGCAATCCCATCAACAATATCTTCTCCGTCGCCAGCTTCTTCGTCAGCCGTGTCGATACAATGGTCGACAAGGAGCTGGAAGCGAAGATCAAGGCGGCCAGTGATCCGGCGGAGCAGGCCCGGCTCAAGGAGTTGCTCGGCAAGGCGGCCAACGCCAACGCCAAGCTGGCCTACCAGGCCTTCAAGCGCGTGTTCAGCGGCCCGCGCTGGGAGAAGCTGGCCGCGCTAGGCGCGAACGTCCAGCGCCCCCTCTGGGCGAGCACCAGCACCAAGAACCCGGCCTACCCCGACACGATGTACGTCGCCGAGCTTGTCGGCCCGCACACGGTCAACACGATGCCCGAAAACACAGTCATGGCTTTCGCGGACCACGGCGTCGTCCGCGGCAACACTGTGGAAGAGGACGTCGCGGGCGCGGAGGCAGTGCTGCGCGATCTGGCCGCCGTCGGCGTCGACATGGCGGACGTCACGGAGAACAGGCTGGTCAAGGAAGGCGTGCAATCCTTCATCGACTCGTTCGACAAGCTTCTCAACGGTCTGCGCCAGAAGACCGAGGCCATCGCCGGCGTCAACCCCCGCTAACCCAACTCCACCTAGAATGAACCAGGCCTGGCAGGCGTCGAACCTTCGCCAGGCCTGGTTTATGCTGTGCCTGCACGATCACTGAGGTCGAGGTCGAAAGATGCGAACGCCATAACCTGGTATGCCCCACATCTGGCCTCGCAGGTGGGCCACGATCTCGAGCGATGGGTCAGCCTCAAACGCGCGTTGGAGGTTTTCCTGCTCAATAGTTCGATTGGGGTCCGTCCAACGGAAGTCGCTGACTACTACCAAGTAGCCGCGCTCAGCGTACCACGCCGCCGGATGATCAGTGAGCGAGGTTACGTGCTCGATCCTTGGCAGGAAAGGGTCGTCAGCGAGCGCCATATCATCAGAGATGATGGCCATGTTGCCCGCATTGTCGCGCACCCATTGGGCGGCAAGTTCCCGCGCGTCCGGCTGGCGCAGCGTTTGAATGTCAAGAATGGTTGAACCGAGAAGCATTATCAGGCAGGCAGCGACCGCGACATAGCCGAACCAGCGATGCCGACTCGGAAGCCGGGCCACAAATAGGGTCAACAACCACGCGCTGAAGACGGCGAGAATGGCAATGATTGGGAGAGAGTACCTGAGCGAGCGAACGCCTCCACTGCACATGACGACGAATAGTGTAGCGGGGAAGAGTAGAAGCACGACCGCCTCACGTGGCCGTCGAACGGCGAATAGAGTGGCCGCCGGGACGCCAAGGAGAAGAAAGAGGCGATCTCCCTGGGCCAGCATGCTGCCGAGGTACCATTGCCAGCTCGGCCCGTCAGTATAGAGAATGGACCGGGCCAGATGCTCAGATTGCGCTATGCCTGCAAAAATCTGAAATTTGGCATAGTCCAGAATGGCGAAAGGCGTCGTTACAAGGAAGGCGGCTGCTGCTGCAGCGAGCGAGCCCACGAGAGCTAGAATGAGCGCCGACCGATTTCGCGAGAGCAAGATCGCCGCCACAAGCGGCAGGACCAACAGGATACCCGGGTACTTAGCTGAAGCGGCCAGGCCGACCAGGGCACCGGCCAGAACTACTCGCTGCCAGCTAACACGCTCGTACAGCCGCATCATGGCATACAACGCGAACATGGCTAGAGCCTGGAGCAAGGAATCCGTGACAGCATAGCGGGACATGATAGCTGTTAATGGGGACAGGGCGAGCAGCGTCCCGGCAAGAACGGCAGTCGGTCTGTCAAAGGTCTGCTGGGCCAATAGGAAGACTCCCACAACGGCTAGCAGACTGAAACCGAGCGAGAGAGAGCGGCCGACAAGGTAGAGCGTCGGCATGGGATAGTAGGTGGCCGAGTACGGCACGAGGGCCATTTCGCCGAGTGGCGGCAGAATGCCAACGTGAGAAGCGATCCAATCCACGCCTGCCAAGAGGTAGATGAACAGCGAGCCATAGTCGAGGCGGTCCGGGTTGAAATTGCCCGTCTGCGCAACCTTGAGCGCCGGCAGGACGAGGTAACGCTCGTCGCCGTAATAGATGTGTGGCAGGCCATAGCCGAGTGTAGGGAGCCGGACGGCAAGAGCCGCGACAATGACGGCCAGCAGGGCCAGAGCCCACCGCCAGTTGAATTGCGGGCGGACTTGAGAGACAGGCCGCGCCACGCCTATGCCCGAGCGCGAGAGAACGCCCATAGAGAGTCTCACCCAAATGAGGCCGAAGGAAGCGATCTGCTGTTAAGGCCTTGTCGTTCCTGGTCAGTCTCAGCTTTGGGAGTGAGCTTCCCTACCAGTGGACATACGGCACACGGGTCCGGCCACGGCGACGTAGCATCGGTCAACTGACGGCGAAACTCCTGATAGCGCTCGCCCCACCAAATATCGTCGAAGCTTTCGTCGAACACATTCCCCAGCTTGTAGCCGCCCGAGGCCAGCGACGCGCAGCACGGGTGCACGTCGCCATTAGCAAGAATATACGCGCTCGTCCATGGATAGCGACAGGGCGCGCGCCGGCGCGGGAACGATGCGTCTTGAGGCGCCGAGCGTGTCGCGGGAGTCTCTACGGAGTTGGCCTCCTCCGTCGTCTGCTGAAGGTGGACGACAGGCGCAGATGGCGCGGCCACCGTCGCCCTTGCGCTCTGTGGGTCAGTCGGCCACAGTAGCCCTGCTGGCGCGGCGGCCGTTTCCTCGATTTCGCGCGTTGTGAAGTGAACGGCGAGGCCGAGGGAGCGGCCGAGGTTTTCGAGGGGCACGAGGCTGCGCCACTCCGCGTTGGTGAGCATCAGAGGCAGCATACTCGGCGCAGTAGCATAGACGGGCGACAGAAGCACCATTTCAACATCGAGGCGCTTCGCCAGGTGCAGGATATCCGATATCTCGGCCAGGTTGGGCTTCATCACGACAACGTGGAAACGTACCTGCGGAAACCGCGCGCCGCGTTCCCGCTTCAAGTCTCGTAACGTCTCGAGATTCTGAATGAAGCGGGCAAAGTCGGAACGGGGACGAATTTTCTCGAAGGTCTCAGCCGTAGCCGCATCGATCGAAACCGTGAGGGCGGCCAGACCCGTTTCGATGAGGCGCAAAGACCGCTCTCGCGTGAGAAGCATCCCGTTCGTATGAAAATCAACCGCGCACCCCTTGTCGGCAACATATTCTACCATGTCCAGCAAGTCTGGATTGAGCATAGGCTCGCCGATCCCTTGTGGCACGACGCGATACAGGTTCGGTATCTGGTCCACAATCTTGCGAAAAGCATCGAAACGGAGATGCTTGGCCGGCGGCATCGGCATAGCGCCATAACACATAATGCATCGCAAATTGCAGGTGTTCGTTACCTCGATCTGAAGGTCAAAAGGGCGATGGGTTGGACGGGTCGGCTGGACGAAGAGGCTGTGCGCGTAACGCGGCACCTGGGTGAATAGCTGCGGGGGAAGACGGCGAAAGCTTATCAAACTGTAGGCATATCTTCGGTACCAATCATATGTCTGCATGAACCGCTTGCGCAGACCCACGGGCGCCTCCTTCTGGCATGTATGAGAGTGAAATGAGGAAACAGACACCGACTGCGACAGTGATGCCGCAGTTGTAACATGCTATCATAAAAGACGACAAATGACTATTCAAAGTTACGGCCAGGAGGACTTATCCCGGGTAACGTCAACGAAGCCATCGAGGGTGACGCGGGCCACGTAGTTAGTTGGGGACTGTACTCTCCCGTCGACAAGCGCTCCAGCCTTGACAGCGGATAAATCCCCAATATGCCATCACGGACTGGCGTCGTGCGGAACGAGTGGCGCGTAGACGTGCTCCAGCGGGCCGACGTAGCAGATGACGGGGATGCTGACGATCTCGCGCTGGGCGAAGAGCTCTTCGCCCCGAGTCGCCTCCATCTGTAGATCGCCGAGGTAGTGGCGACCCGGCAGGCAATCGTGGGGTGCAAGGATGGTCAGGTTCATTCTCTGCGCCTTGCCATCCTTATCAGTGATTACTGAAAACTCTGGTGGCGTGATGAGTCGGACATAGAACTCTCGGTTGCGCTCATCTTGGAATGGAATAGTCACCTTCGAGTCCAGCACGTCCGCCGGATCCTTCAACATATATATCTCTGTGGGCAAGCCAGCTAATTTCGGTGGTATGAGGCGATCGAGGCTGTCGATGCCGCGCAGAAATGGCGGGTCGTACCAGTCCCACAGGCGCGACTCCCACAGTTGCGCGTCGTCTATACTGAGGCTGGAGGGGAGAGCGTTCCAATCCCATACCTCGACGTTCAGCGCACCGCGAGCGTGGATGGAGAAGCTCACGACGATAAGCGCTGATGCCAGAAGTAGGGAGGGCCGGAGGCCAGTCGCCAGAGAGAATAGTGCGGGAATGGCGGGAATCATCAGGAACATAAGATATGGAATGATGTCGCTGAGATAACGTGGGCCGAGAGAACCGCCGCCCGGCCAATCGCGGAAGGCGGACACGAGCAACACCTGCCCCACGATGATCGTCACAACGCAAATATGTAGGCGCCTGTCGCATCTATCTCGTGTTGGGTCTCGCAGAGCCAGGACCGCGCCTAAACCGGCCAGCAACACCACCGGGCTGAACATCAGCAAACCGCGTGACGGGCTGAGCAGAATGCCGGCCAAGCCTTCCGGTATCGCGGTCAGCGACCACACGTTGCGCTGAGTGTAGTACGGCGGAAGAGGAGAGCCGTAGGTAGACGCACTGATCGCCACAAAAACCCCTAACACAGCGGCCAGCCAAAGTATATAGCGTAGAAAGTAGCGACGATAATCAAGGAGAACGAAGACCGAGAGCGCGGCAACCGAGATGCTATTGGTCGGACGAACGACGTAAGAAAAGGCGAGCGGGATCGCGGCAAACTGAATGAGCCAGGAGCGGCGCTGGGCAAGTAGAATCAGGTACAGTGCCACCGACAGGCACAGCATCGACGGCCCGTGCTGCCATAAGGCGCGGCTAGCGGTGGACCAGGCGGATGTGCAAAATGCAAAGATGAAGGTAAGCAAAAGTGAGTACGGGGTTGACAGAGACAGCCGGGCAATGGCATAGATCACAACGGCCGTTGCCGCCGTGATGATGGACGCAATGATCATCTCCGCCGTCGAGTAGTATTGCTCAACGTCCGTGAGGGCGTTGGGATTCAGTATTGCATACGGGAAGATGAAGGGGGCTGCCAGAAGGGGCGTGCCGAGTGGGTACCACGGATACCAGTGGCCATTTATCTTCACCGCCTGGTACGATGTAGCAGCGATAGATGCGTAGACGTCAAGATTGAAGTTCCCTTGGCGAAGGAAGGCGAGCGCCGTGTGGATGCTCAGGCGTGAATCGCTGCCCGTCTGCCGGACCGGGCTGTTCAGATAGACGGTCAGTATGCAAATAAAAAGAACTAGAGGGAGCAGGATAGCGTCTCGCGAGCGGCTGGTGAAGAGCTTCATCGGACAGAGATGCCTTAGTGGAAGGGGTTGGTAGAATTATACATCCAACTCAACCACGTGCCAGCAGGCTCGTTTCAGAGATTGCGCGGATCCGCGGCCCGACCTAGCTGAGTCAGACCAGCGAATAGGGATAAATGGCGCGCGTGTAGTCGATTGTGCCGTCGGGGGTGACGTGGGCGGCGGTGAGGGAGTCGGGGGCTGCGCCGTCCTCGACCCAGCGCTCCAGCGCCGAGAGCGGATCGATCTCGGTTGCGCCCTCGCCGCCGCGGCAGTGCTGCAGACTCGGTACCATGAACAGGCGCATGAACGCCCGCGTCTCCGCCTCGCCCATGGCCGCGACGACGCTCTCGTAGTAGTTGACGCTGTTCCGCGGGGCGATGTTCTGGGCGGCCCAGCCGTGGTACATGAGGAGCTTGCCGTCGCGCGCCTTGAACGCCGACAGGTCCGGGTCGGTCGAGTTCAGGACAGGCGCGTACTTCGCGTGGGCTTCGACCAGGCGGGCGAAATCCTTGGGGTCGGTGAAGTCGAAGCTCAGCCAATCCCAATCGGGATCGCCGAAGATCAGGTACTTGAAGTAGCCGGTCGGGATGCCCGGCACGCCGAACAGGGTGTCGGCCCAGCCTAGCTCGCTGCCCGGCTCGTAGCCCGGCCAGAACTGCTCGCCGGTCGAGGGATCCCGCAATCCGGCGTAGATGCGCGCCACGGTCTCGGCTTGTGTTGGCGTCAGGCTGTCGGGCGTGTCCTCCTCGCCGCGCACGAGGGAGCGCGGGTCGAAGTCGCAGCGCGGCGGATCACCGACGGCGCCATCCGCGTCGCCACACGCCGCCACCACCGCCTGGTGGAGCATCGGCAGCTTGCTCTTCAGCGCCATGCCGTCCGGCGAGCGCCGTAGCAGCCACGCGGCGTACGTCTCGCCCGGCCACATATGGGTCGGGAAGTTGGCTGGCGCGCCGACGACAATGCCGTCGTAGTCGTCGGGGTAACGCTGCGCCAGCACCAGGCCCTGGTGGCCGCCGCCGGAGCAGCCGGTGAAGTACCTGAGCGCTGCCGGCCGGCCATAGTAGGCCCTGACAATGGCGAAGGCGGCGACGCTCATTTCATGGATTGCCCGGTAGCCGAAGTCGGCCAGCGCGTCCGGGTTTCCCATCATCCAGCTCGCATCCCAGATCGCCGCCTGGTGGCCGGTGTCGGTGCTGGCCGTCGCGTAGCCGCGGGCCAGGGCGTCGGCCATGGCAGGGTAGTTCAGGCTGCCGGCGAGACCCCCATTCCCAACCCCCAGGAACCTACCATTCCACGCGTATTCCCCCGCCTCCGGCGGCAGCCACACCTCGAAGTTGATCGCGGGAGCAATCCGGCCCACGACGCGCACGAACGGGCGCGAGACGGTGGCGACGCCAAAGTCGGACGCAGGCAACTGCCACGCGAGCGCATCCACGTTTTCGACAGCGACGAGTGTCACCTGGGAAGCGGTCTCGGCAAGCTGGGATGTCCAGGACATAGGGGTACCTCGAGGGGATGTGTTATTGTGAGTCTGACTTCCGGCCGAGCCAGCGGCGAACTGACGCAGCGTACGCAGTATACTCCGCGCCAAACGTGGCGGCAAGATACCGCTCCTCCGGCGCAATCAGAATGTAGTGGCAGGCGACAATCGCCAGCGGCAGAAGCGCCAGCACCCACGGCAGATTGAAGACCAGGGCGATGCCGGCGAGGGCGACAACGCCGCCGAGGTAGAGGGGATTCCGGGAAATCGAGAACACGCCTGTGGTTACAAGCGCGTTGGTGGCGCGCCCCGGGTCGATGGGCTGTCCGTGACGCGTCAGATCCCGACGCGCGGCGACGACGACGGCTACGCCTGCAACGACGAAAGCAGCGCCGGCCAGGATGCGGGCCGGCGCTGGAATTTCACCCGGGAAGGTAAGCGGCATCACAAACTGCAGGGCGATGGCGGCCAGAAACGGGATTCCAAACACCACCTCGAAGATTTGCCACCAGCGCTTGTGCGCGGCTTCCGTCGTCATTCGGTCGGCCATGTTACCAGACCATTGGCTCAGGCGACGCCGGGAGAGCGTCTTATCTCCACCTAATCGGTGTGCCTCTGCAAGAATGCCAGCGTCCTGGCGTTGAACTCCTCCACCTGCTCGTAGATCGGCGCGTGCGCCGCCCCTTCGAAGATGACCAATTCGGAGTTCTTGATACCGCTCGTCAGCGGCTCTGCAAACCGAGTCGAGGTGACCATGTCATAGCGCCCGAACGTGATCTGCGTCGGCGCCTGAATCTTGCCGAGCGGCGCCTCGCAATCGTGGGCGAGGACGGCATCGGACTCTTGCATGAAGGCGGCCAGCGGCTGTGCCGGCCGGCTGCGGACGAAATCCGCCAGCGCCTGGATGTATTCTGGCCTGGCTGCGTACAGCTCGGGCGTGAAGCACCACGGGAAGATACCCAGGATGACCATCTCCGGCACGCTATTCAGCGCCTTCGCCATCACCCGCCAGCCTTCGACGGCGGTCCTGAGGAAGGGATCGCTCTTGGGCCAGGCGCTATGGAGGGACAGGGACTTGACCTTGTCCGGATGCTTGCCGGCGAGCCACATACCGACGGCGGCGCCAAGCGACAAGCCAAAGATGTGCGCCCGCTGAATGCCCACGGCATCCATGAAGGCCGCGACATCATCCGCGAACAGTTCGGTGGTATAGACCCCCTCGGGTTTGTCGGACTCGCCAGTACCCCGCAGGTCGATAGAGAAGCAGGTGAAGTGCTTGGCGTAGTCGGCCACTTGAAACGCGTAGCAGGCGTAATCGGCGGCCAGATAGGGTATGAGAATGAGCGGCTCTCCCGTTCCCTGCTGGTCATAGTTCATCGTCAGGTTATTCGCTGCGACCTTGGGCATAACATCTCTCCTTTGGGATGTGCCTTGATGTGAGATGGTCGCCACCACGTCGGCCGTCAAGCCTAGCGGCTTTCAACGGCTCCTGATTCGAATTGTACGCCCAGAAATGCGCGTGTCAAGGGTTGCGCGCGCTATCCGGGTAACGCTCCAAGGTACGTCAGCATGGCGTCGCCGGTCTTGATACCGGCGATGAAGCGCCACCCTTCTAGGTTCTCGTTGGGCGCGTGATGATCGCCCTACCCCTTGACATAGGACAGCATCTCGGCGACTTTGCCATCCCGCACCCGCCACACATCGACGCCTCGCACATGACCCCGCGTTCCGTCAGAATTGCCCCAACTGAAGACCCACCGAATGACGCATCGGTCGCCGCAGGCGAAGACCTCCTCCGTCTCAAACACAGGCTCACGAGTACTGCGGAATAGTTCCTCCCATGCGGCTCGAACCGCCACGGCTCCGTCGTACCGAGTCCCGTCCGGCGGCGGCAGAGTATTCTCAAACACGCAGTCGTCGGTCATCATCGCCATTAGAGCTTCAACATCGCGCCTTCGGGTCGCATCATCAAATTGCCGAAAGAGGGCAAGGATTGCTCCTCCCTGTGTATCTGTTGCCTGCGAATCCATGCTGAACGCACTCCTTTGGTATGGCTAGACGGCGAAGGTTCACACGGCGCGCAGCCAATGGCGCACCTCTTTATCGATATCAACGGCAAAACACAGTTCCAGGTGATGGTGAATCGGCCGGGCACAGGCTCAACCATCTCTTTCCGGCGCGCCGACGTATCCCGGTGCGGGAACGCGAGCGTGAGGACCAGCCAACGTCATTGCTGCATCGCGCCGAGGTACGTCAGCATGGCGGCGCCGGTCTTGATGCCGGCAATGAAGCGCCACAATTCCAGGTTTTCGTTTGGCGCGTGGTTCGACTCGTCGGCGTTGGCATAGGGCACGAGAAAGGCCGGGATGCCCAGCACCTTCGTCCACACGTAGTCGGGCAGGCTGCCGCCGAGGGCCGGGATGAGCAGCGGATCTTCCCCTTGCGCCGCGCGGATGCCCTGGCGTATCGGCTCGGTGAACAGGGACTCGATGGGCGTCTTGGACGGCTCCATGCTGCCCTGGCGGATGAACTCCACATCTGGCGCGTGCTTGCGGACGTGCGCCTCAATCTTGTCGAACGTGTCCTCGACGGTCATCGCCTCGACCAGACGGACGTCGCACTTGGCGAACGCCTCGCTCGGCAGCACCGTCTTCGTCCCCGGCCCGCCGTAGCCACCGTGGAATCCGTTGGAACTCCACGCGTTACGGAAAAAACACAATTGTCTGTACCATCCGTGTGCCTATTACCTAGTCATCGCCCCCAGGTAAGTAAGCATGGCAGCGCCGGTCTTTATGCCGGCGATGAAGCGCCACAGTTCAAGGTTCTCGTTTGGCGCGTGATTGCTCTCGTCGGCGTTTGCGTAGGGCACGAGAAACGCTGGGATGCCGAGCACCTTCGTCCAGACGTAGTCGGGCAGACTACCACCGAGGGCCGGAATAAGTAGCGGCTCCTCGCCTTGCGCCGCTCGTAGTGCTTGCTTCAGGGGCTCAGTGTACGGCGACTCGATGGGTGTCTTTGAGGGCTCCATGCTGCCCTGGCGGATGAACTCCACATCTGGCGCGTGCTTCTTGACGTGCGCCTCGATCTTGGCGAACGTATCCTCGACCGTCATCGCCTCGACCAGACGGACGTCGCACTTGACAGACCCCTCATGTGGCAACACCGTCTTTGTGCCGGGTCCGCTATAGCCTCCCGACCAGCCGTTTATTGTCATCGTTGGCCAGCAGGAGAGCCGGTCATAGAACGGCCGGTTGAGCGGTCCATCCAGCTCCTTCAGCCCCAGCTCGGCCTTGACGCGATCCACATCAATCGGTAGGCTGTCAAGCGCCTGGCGCTCCAGCGGAGTCGGCGGTTGGACGCGGTCGTAGAAGCCGTCCACAGTGACAATTCCCTGGTCATTCTTCATCGTCGCCAAGAGCTGCACCAGCGTCCACAACGGGTTTGGGGCAACCCCACCAAAGTTGCCCGAGTGCAGATCGCGACTGGCACCATGTGCTCTTAGCTCAAATGAGACTATCCCCCGAACGCCAAAATGAATACACGCCTTCCCGCTCTCGTGCACCGGTCCGTCCGACGTAATCACCAGGTCGGCCTTCAGACGGTCCCGATGGTCGCGCACGAAGTCAGCCATACGCGGGCTACCAATCTCCTCTTCCCCCTCAAGAACAACAATGACGTTCACAGGCAACCTGCCCTGTGTCGTGAGAAGCGTCTCAAGCGCGAGGATATTGGCGAAATGCTGCCCCTTATTATCTCCCACACCACGAGCATACAGACGCCCATTGCGGATAGTCGGCTCAAACGGAGGTGAGATCCACTCATCCAGGGGGTCAGGTGGCTGCACGTCATAATGACCATATAGCATGACAGTCAGACCGCCAGGGTTGTCTGTGCGCCGACCAACAACCACCGGCCACCCTGCTGTCGGAATAAGTTCGGTATCCAAGCCCAGACCACGCAGGAGCTCAACCAGAAAATCAGCGACCTCGGCAATCCCTAGTCCATGAGCGCTTATGCTTGGTCGCCGAACATAGTCAATGAGGCGGTCAATAAAGGCCAGTTCATTCGTGTCGACATATGAGAACACATTCGAGAGGGAGGTATCGGTCATTGTAGCCTCGTGCGAAAGAGAAAGTCTGTGGTTTGCAGCCGTGGTATTGTACCCCTACAAGACCAAAAGAGCCAGGGCACGATCCCTGGCTCTTTCCTCGCTCATCAGTTGTTCTCGTAGTCCCGGACGGCAAGCACCTGTCCGCAGTGGTCGATGAAGCAGTACTCTTGTTCCCCCTCTGGCTTCCTGAACCGCCAGTAGAGCGCGCCAGGTCCATCTGAGAAGATAAAGAGGTTGCGACAGCCGAGGGAGGCAAGATGTTTCCCCCATACTGCCAAGTCTTCAGTCCGAGCAGTCCGCACCACATCAGTTATCATGACGCCTCCTATCTGTTATTACGGAGTATTAACAGATAGTATAAATAAACATTCACGAACATACATTAAAATCAGATGAGTCTTTGATGAGTACGACTCCTACCTCCTCATATCAGGTATAATGAGTGCATACTAACGGGGACCACGAGGCTCTCATGGACGAGAAACAATCCTACGTTCGGCTATCAATATCGCTTCGGGAAGATGTTGCCGAGAAGGTAAAAGAGATACAGAAAGTTACTGGCCTGGACCGGTCCGGGGCAATATCGCTTGCCGTGCAGCTACTTGATCTGAAACGGCTTACCGACCGTCGAGACCCCCAGTGACCAAACGAAGCAAGCGAACGACGAGGATACGAGGAGTGAGCGCACGAAGTGCGGTAGGCGTAGGCCCTGTACTCAGGGCGGTAGCTTGCTAGAGTTTCCCCAGAGAAAGACCACAATTCAGCTTGACTTCGTGACGCTCAGACTGCTATGCTGAACGTATTACCAATTGTGCGAGAATAACCTGGTGACAGGTTTCCCGCAGATTGAAGGAAATGGTCATATCAATCGCTTCACAAAAGGGAGGAACAGGCAAAAGCACAACCGCAATCACCCTCTCCGCGGGGCTCGCACGACGAGGCAAGAAAGTACTGCTTATAGACGTTGATGCACAGGCCAACTCAAGCAAGGTGCTGCTGCCAAACTACAAGGAGATCGGAAAAGACGAGACTGTCCACCGCACCATTCTTCAGAAGAAACCACTCCCCGTTCACCCGACCCATATCCCCAACCTCTCTATTGTCCCCTCTCACATCCTCCTCTCAAACACGGATGTTGAGCTCACGACCGCGCTTGATCACCGGGAAGGCCGCCTCAAAACACACCTCGACACGATAAAGGCCCAGTTTGATTATGTCTTTGTTGACTGTCCCCCTGCCCTTTCCTGGCTGACCATCAACGCCTTCACCGCCTCAGACCGGATCATTGTTGTCGTTTCCCCTGGATACTTCGAGCTTGACAGTATTGTCCAGATCGGAAAATCCATCCAGGAGGTACGAGAATTCTTCAACCAAGACCTCAAACTATTGGGGTACCTGTTTACGATGTCTGATCCGACCGTAAACGCCAAGACATCATTACAAGTTCTTAGGCAGACTTACACCGACCAGGTTTTCAAGTCGGTGATCCCCCGCAATACAGAGATACGAGATGCCACCTTCACCAAGAAGGACATTTTTGAGTTCAACCCAAACTCATCCTCTGCCCACGCCTATACCAATCTGATCGAGGAGGTGTTTATGAATGAGCAAGAAACTTAACGTCAACGGTATCATAAACGAGCTTCAGGAAGGGTCGGCCTTCTTTCAGAAACCAGCTGCCGCTCCCCCACCCGAGGCACAGAGTACCGATGAAAAGACCCCAAATACCGCGCCTGCACCGCCTGCTCCACAGGCAAGCCAGCCAAGTATCAGTCCAGCTAGCATGCCGCCACAAAAGCAGGACAAGCAGATAGCACAGTACGAGAACAGGCAGCACGATAGTATGCTAGCAAGCTATCAAGCTAGCATGATAGAACCAATCCGGAAGGCATTAAAGTCACAAGGTAAGGAGGTCTCTTTTGTGAGGCTGACTGAGGATGAGAAGAGCGCGCTCGCCGATATCGTCTACACCTACCGCCGTCAGAAGGTGAAAACGTCAGAGAACGAAATCAACAGGATTGCCATCAACTTTCTCATCCGCGACTATGAGGAGCATGGGGAGGGGAGTATATTGGCACAAGTTATAGCAGCTATCAATGCCTGATAGTATGCTAGCACGCTAGCATGATAGCTAGCAAATCAATATGGATAATCAGGTGAGAATATTCCGCGAGAAACCGTTTGGCTGGTGGGACAAGCCCGTCATGCGCTACCTGCGGGACAAGTACGGTCAAGACAAGAAGGTCTTTTTGGCCCTCAGATCGGTTTACCTTGCCATCTGTGAGATGGAGAGTGACTTTGAGAACGAGCCGATCTATGCCTTCAACAAGACTGTCGGAACCTATGCAGGCCTCTCGAGACAGGTCGCCGGTAGGTATGTGAGGGTCCTAGAGGAGGAGGGGCTCATTCGCAAAATCCGAGCCGTGAATCCCGAAAACAACCTCAAAGCGAAAGGCACGTGGCTTCAGATAATGAGCAGCCAGCAAGTCCCAACAATCCGCTCTCGAATGGCGGGGTATCCCACCATTCGGACATCCGACCATTCGGACACCCCGCCACTATTAAAGAAAGTAAGTATGAGTAAGAAGATAAGTATGGTTAAGAAGAACGTTGCGAGTACGCGAAAAAGATCAAGAGACGAGGCAGAGCACTACGGCCGAGAGATCGCAAAGAAGTTGGGAGATGAGAAGTCCATCTCGTTCTATACCCTGGCCTGCATGAAGCATGATCCTTCACGGCTCTTGAGAAAGGCACATGAGATCGTCGCCGATGGGGGAGCGAGGAACCCCGGCGCCGTGTTTGTGAAATGGCTCCAGAACCTTGATACGCAGGCCGAACTTTTCGAGCCGGGAGTTGTAGCGAGCGGATGAGATGCGGGCCTTGCTGGGCAGTACACGGGCAAATTCGAACCGTTCTTACAAGGGTTCTGAACAAGCTCAACGATTGTGACTGTTGACATCATTTGAGAGTGTTTGAGAGGGTGAAGAAACCCCTGAAGAATGACGTGCATTTCCATCTGCACACCAGAGAGAACGATTCTGCACACGAAACTGCACACTATAGGACGGTTTTCGAGGCTGAAGATGAGGCTGCACCAGAGGTGCAAAGGCCGCTCCAGACCCTAAGACCAAGCGTTCACTTCGTTCACTCCTCTGCTTTTCTCGGCATCGAGCCTCCAAAAGCAGCCCCGCCGTCGTCTTTTTGCTCCCTCTCTCCTTCCTTCCTATCGGTCGTCATCCGTGATGGTCGCTTCAAAGCCGACCCCTCCCCTCTCTCGCCTATCTACACACCTACCGCTTCTCCCATCGCAACCACTGCCTATCGCGTGTGTCTTGTGTGTTTAGTTTCGGGGCTCGACCCATCGGCTCAAGCTGGTCGCTTACGCTCCCCTTGAGCCTCCGGGCACGAGAGGAGGGGTCGGCTTTGGCCGACGGCGGGGGGTTTACAAGGAATATTCTACAGCCTCCGCTTCGCTCCGGCTGGGATTAGTGGGACGCAATAGGGGGGCACAACGCTCATGATTGGGGCATAAAGTATAGTAGGGGAGAGGGGAGTGTCACCCAAAAAGACAACCAAGTTGTCGTCTTGGGCGATGCCTGGACGCGAGGTGCGTCCAGGCGGTTGTCAGCGGTCCGGGCTCAAATAGAAGGTCATGCAGTGTGAGCAAACCTTTCTTTTGAACCCTAGCACGGGGTTATACTCCTGCAGGTGTTCCTCGCATGTCGGTTTATTGCACAGGTCGCACCGACTGCTTGTGGGGTTTTTGCACACCTTACAGGCGTTGCCTGTTACGATGGCCACCGCTTTCCTAAACACGTTCCCTCCTTGGAATCATAAGAGCGGCCAAGCTATTTGGCCGCCCAGGTTAGGGTCAGTATGTCTATTATACCATGCAGGCTATAGGCCCATTTTTTCTCTTTCTTCCTGTCCTGCTTCTCCATCATACGAGACCGCACTCGCTTATGCGTCAAGGTCGTTCGTCCGGTTGGGCGCTCCACCTGGTGACGCGCTCGTGTCGGCCCCGTGCCCATCCTCATCGGACAGGAGTAGCCTGTTCGACCGTTATTCGTTTGCAGGAGAAAGGAGGTGGAAGACATGGAGTTTGACCGATGGATGAAGCTCGTGGCGCTTGAGCGTGAAAGTGATGAGATCGCCGAGGAGCTTCTCAAGATCATGGGACGAGCGCAAGCCGTCCTCATGGATATAAACCGTCTGCTCAAGCAGGATAGTCCAGAGCTTACTGCTTGATGCCTGATGAAGTGGGTCGGTTACCGCCGGCCCACTGATTAGGCTTTCAGTCTAGCAAACAGACGAAACAATCACAAGGGGATTGTGGGATTATCGCGCTCGCTGGCACTCACCGCTCGCGCTTGATTGCATAACATACTTGTTAATTCTTACATTTACGCTTGACATCTCCTCAGAAACGTTGTAGCTTATGACTGTATGGCAGATGCAAATCCACAATTAATATCTCCAGGAGCAATGCCAACGTCTGTTGATAGGAGGGCTGAATTTGATAAAAGCGTTCCCGAAATTAGAAAAGTGGGTGATAATATAGAACTGTCCAAGTATTTACCGGGAGAGCTACAGTCATATGGAACAGATCACGGCTTAACATTATCAGGGCAATTTGACGGTTACGACATGAGAGCGAGAGTGCTCTGCGCTATGCCTAATCCTGATCCTAATAAAAGACAGCAGTCCGATAGCCGTTATCGCCTCTATGATATCTTCTCTTTTCGAGGAAGACCACCTGTTGTGCGGGTGGTGGACTTTGATTATGCTCAAGGATCTAAATTGAAACAAAGGGATGCATTGGATACCACCAACAGTCTAGACAAAATCCTTCCTCCAGAATTAGCAAGTGAGATACAGTATATCCAGCATGAGAATAACGGAGCTGATGCTGGTGGTTCAATACCAGATAGATTAGCGTATGAAGAGGGGAGGAAGTACAATGGCGCTCTTGATGCATTACTTCCACCAAATAATCTTGGACTGGTTCAGAAGATAGCCGACGAAACGGGTTTGCAATATGATAGAGCACAACGCTTTGTTGACGCACTGCAGGCAACACGAGCTGAAAGAAAAACAGGTCGCATAAATAACGTTTACCACTCCGATTCATCTTCATTCTTTGCACATAAGCGATATCAACAATAACGCTTAAACTGCGTGCAATAGTTTCTTTGGGGTATCGACAGCGCTCCTATGCAGCTCTCCACGATGTTAACCCATAGATCTGCAAATATTCTGCCGCAGAGCGTTTCATGTGTCCATCACAATGGGTCAAGCCAATGATGTCTTTGTCGCCTCAACTCGCGCTTGACATTTCGGAGCGAGTCTCTTATCATGCGCAAACTTCATAACAAACAATGAGACAGGGTTATCGGAGTGCCCTATGGCAGATGAGATCACGCTTGGCGCCATTCAAGGATCGGGTGAAGATCTGAAGCTCCCATACCCCACCCGCAGCCAGCACCTGTATGTCGTTGGTGTTGCCGGAGCGGGCAAGAGCAACCTCCTTGAGCAGATCGTCTATCGCGACCTTCTGACCGGGAAAGGCACCGCGTTTCTTGACCCGCACGGGGATAGCGTCGAGAAGCTCCTTCGCGTCTGTCCGCCAGACCGCATAGATGACGTGATCTACTGGGATCCGGCCGAGGTTTCACACCCCTTTGGCCTGAACCCCTTTTTCTGTGAAGACACGGGAGACATACGGGAGGTTGCGTCCCGCGCCGAGACGTTTGTTGATGCGCTCTCCTCTTTGTATGAGTTTGCCGAGGGGTTCAAGAACGCACCTCGAATGAGCGTTATCCTACAGCACCTCGCAACTACCTTCGTTCTCAATCAGGGGGCGTGCCTGACCGAGGCGGTTGAGTTTTTGTCAAACGATCTCTACCGTGAGAAGTTTTACCCGGCACTTGAGGGCGACCGGTACCGCAACGTCCTTGCGTTCTGGCAGAACCTTGATCGACGATCCGATTCCCAGCAGCGTTTGATTGTCGAGTCCTCGATTAGCCGCCTAGAGCGGTTGACCTCCAACCCTCTCATCTCAGGCATCTTCGGCCAGCCGAGAAACACCATAGACTTTACAGAGCTTATGAATGAGGGGAAGGTTCTGTTTGTGCGCCTCTCCGCCTCAGAGATGGGCCCGGACAACGCCGCCTTCATCGGCTCCTATATCGTCTGGGAGATCTTCCAGGCCGCGATGCGCCGCGGAGAGAACCGTCGACCGTTCTACCTGACAGCTGACGAGTTTCAACGCTTCATGACACGTGCCTTCTCGCGGATTATCGAGGAGAGCAGGAAGTTTGGGCTCTCAGTGACCGTTGCACATCAGAACTTGAGCCAGCTTGATCCCCGCCTCAGGGCATCAGTCCGAGACGTTGCCAACAAAGTAGTGTTTCGCGTCAATCCAGCAGACGCCCAGGAGTTTGCCCCGGCGTTTAAGGCGGTTGTGCCCCAAGATACCGGGGTCAAGATGGTTTTGTGCCCCAATCCCTACACCTACCTCAAGACCCATACAGTATCCGACACGCAACTTGTTTCAGTTCATTTCGACTTACAGGAGGAAATGACAG
>JAXLWL010000003.1:0-1333115 GCA_046328505.1 Anaerolineae bacterium
AAGTTTGCCGCCGGCCAGCTTGCCGGCCACTGAGGTCATGCCAACGCGCAGCAGGCCGTCGCCCATCGGCTTGGCCCAGACGTGCTTGTCAATGAGGTAATACAGATCGTCGGGCAGGTTGCATCCCCGAATGTTTGCCATCTTAGGCTCCTTATCAGAACGTGAGAACGGTCTTGCAGTCTTCGGCGATCTGCCACATCGAGGCGCCGCCCACCATCTTGACGCCGTCAATCAGGTCCGAAGGTTGAAGATCATGAAGCTCCAGCGCGGCGCTACATGCGGCGAACTTGACGCCGTTCTCCAGCGCCTCGTTTAGAAACTCGCTGACGGCCTTGCCGCCCTGCTTAGGGTAGACGGTCTCGGCCATTCCCCTTTTGACGAGCAGGATGCCGTCAATGGTGAAGAACATCGTGACGTCGTAGTCCATGGCAGCCGCAAGACTGGCAAAGAAAAAGGGGGTGGCACAGCGGCGCGGGGTTTCGGGGCCGCTGGTCATAATGATCATGACTTTATCGTCATCCATTTTGGATATGCCTTTCGGATTGCGTTTAGCACGGCACGAGGCCTAGAAACTGAGAGCGATAGCGTTCTGGCTGGCAAATTCCAGGAATGTCGCAGCGCCCCCAATCTCCACGCCCTCGATCAGGTCTTCTTTCTTGATGCCCATGACGTCCATCGTCATTTGGCACGCGATCAGGCGTACACCGGACTCGATGGCCATCTCCAATAGCTCGCTGACGGACGCGACGTGCGCCCGATCCATCCACTGGTGCATCATGTTGGTCGCCATGGCGGTCATGCCGGGCAGCATACCCACAATGTTGGGGACCGGCATGGGCATGGCAGGGTTGCCTACCGGCGCCACCTGCAGGTGGTCGGCTTTGTTCTTCTTGATGATCTCCAACCCGTAGAAGGTGAAGAAAATGGCCGCTTCCATGTCCATTGCCACCGCCGAGGTGGAAAGAATCAGTGGTGGGTACGCTGCGTCAAGGGTGCCGTGGCCTGCAATAATGGCGAGGCGCTGGGCAGTACAGTCCATGAGAAACTCCTTGCTCTTCGCTAATAGACGAGGACGTTAGTGGCTGAGGTAAAGTGGGTAACAAATGTCGCCGCGTTAATCACAGTCGCACCAGCGATAAGTTGGTCGGGCGTCAACTGACGGGACTTTACGCACGGGCCGCACAGAAACAGCGTCCCGCCAGCCTCCACATACGCGTCTACGAGGTCGCTGAGCGGCGGGAACGCGTCCGCCGTGATCGTCGCGGCCACACCCTGACGTGCGAGTAGAACTGCAGACGCTTGCAGCCCCATCACAACCTCGACATCGGAGGCCTGGGCTGCTGTTGCCATCACGAAAGGAATCGTAGCGCGCTCCGGGTCTTCTGGGCCGTGGGTACACATGATGACGAGCTTCTCGGGCATATATCCTCCTTGGCGTGCGAGCCGGCTCACTTGGTCTTGCGAATGAAGAAGATGTACTTGTCTGCTTGCTGCTCGCTGGCAACCAGGCCATGCCCGGTCTTCTTGGTCCAAGAGTCGAAGTCACTAACGGAGCCCGGATCGGTTGCGATGACTTCGAGCACCTGGCCGATTTGCAGGCCGTCAATCGCTTTCTTGGTCTTTAGAATTGGCATCGGGCATGCCATGCCACTGCAGTCGAGAACCTGATCAGGAGCGATAGCCATTGCGTTTGTCTCCTTATGACAGACGGGTAGAGGGTTAATTGAGAGGGGCGTCCAGGCTGCTCATCGCAGCGATACGCCGCAGCCGACCGATCAGCTCGGCCCGCTCGCATCCAACTTTTTCAAAGGTCTTGGCGACCTTGGCTAACCATTTCTCGATCTGGCTCCGCATCCGCCCGTCGAGCGTCGTCAGCTCAGCGGCCGCCGCCGCCAGCGTGTTTGCGTCTAGCTCGTAGGCGGCGGCGAGATGCTGAATGCGGGCAGCTTCCTCAGCGGGGTTGGGCTCGTCGGCGTAGAACTGGCCGGCGACGAGTATGGCCGCTAGCTTGCCTTCGATTTCGATTCGTGCTCGCGCGTATTGCAGCCCGGCGTGGCACGTTGTGAAAGCAGGTCGGTGATCCGGCTCTTCGGCGAGGCGCCGCCACGAGGCGATGCAGGCTTGACGGCCAGCTTCAGTAGACTGGATACAACTGCAGAACGCACAGGAGTTACTAATCTCCGTAAGCGGCTCACCGTCCGGCGAGGTCACGATGGCCGCGACCTCGGCAATTTCAGCAAAAACGCTCTGGATAACCTGTATACATGCGAGGGGCAGAATTTCCGAGGGAGGAGAGAATCCGCCAGCATCGCGTGAACGATTGCCGGACAGGAGACCCTCCACCTCTTCACGGGGAAAGCGCCACTGTTGTCCGACCTTGATGCCTTTCAAGCGACCGTCGCTGAGCATGCGGTAGACCGTGACGCGGTCCACTTTCAGCTGTTCCTGCACCTCTTTCGTGGTCAGCAAATCGGTCATCGGCCACTTCTCCTGAGGCTGTTGTGAAATGTAATAAGATGTTATAAGTTGCTATAGCAACCTACTTCTCCCATTATACCTTTGCGAAGCCGTTTCCCAGGTGAAGGTTTCGCAACGCTAAAGGTAGAAATCTCCACGAAACTGGAGACGCAGAAGCGGCGGATGGGATAGGCCATCCGCCGCTTCGTGGGGGTCTCGTTGTGACTGGTATCAGTTGGTGCCCGATGCACTCAGTATCGCCGTCACGAAATCGGACGGGGTCACGCCTGGGGACTGGATCCCCAGGCTGCCGTACGTCTCTTCGAGCTGGGGCGTCAGGGCGTCTTCGCGCAACGCCAGCCCGCGCAGCGCCTGCTCCAGCGCCGCTACCGCGACGGCCGGCAGGACGGTGAAGTCGCCGGACAGGGTGATATCGTCTATGCGGCCTTCGCGCAGCCGCGCCGTGACGCGGATCAGGCCGCCTGGCGCTTTGTGCGCTCCCTCGACGACCCGCACATCCTCGTGAATTTTGATCCCGCTCTGCCGCAGCCCGCCTTTCTGGTATAGCCACTCCGACGCGGCGAAGCGCTCGTCCAACTCCTCCGCCATCGCCTCTTCGCGCGCCGTCGGGCTGCCCGGCACGATATCGCGGCCGATGGCCGTCTCACACTGTTCGAGATAGAGTTGCGTTACCTGACTGCGGTCGGGGGCGGTTCCGAGCTCGCGCGTCATGGTGGTCATGTACTCTTGTAGACTCTGGTACACCTTGTCGCGCATTTTCTCGGAAGAGACCTTCAACACCCGCGACATCACCTGGAAATTGAAGTCGAACATCAGGCTCCCGACCATGACCTCGGCCTCGCCGATGCTCGCGGCTCCCGTTCCGCCGATTTTCTTGCCGTCAACCTGGATATCGTTGATGGGACGGTAATAGGCCGGGATGTGGAGCGTCTGGTAGGTTTCGACCAGTGGACGACAGTATAGCTCGAAGCGTTCCTGGAGCGGGACGGGCAGCGACGGGCGCTGGAAGACCCACTGGCTAAAGACCTGGCCTTTGTCGAGGTAGACGGCCCCGCCACCGACCTCGCGGCGATAGACGGGCAGTCCCGCGGCGGCGCAGTAGTCCAGGTCAACTTCCTTCTCGAGTTCCTGGTGATATCCAATGCAGACGTAGGGTTGGCTTGGGGCGACGAGGATGATTGTGTCGGGTGTGTCGAGGGTCATGCTGTGGGCCACGGCATGATAGATGGTTTGCGACCGGACCGGGCTGACAAGGCCAAGGTCCAGCAAACGAATGGGATTTGGCATGCAGAAAGCCTTCCTTGCGCTTGATATTGGCTCTATGATAAACCCGCACTCTCCAGGAGCGCAATCTTCTCGCGTTCTAGCAGTGACATTGCCTCCGAAAGCAGAGAGCCGCCCTCAAATCGAGCGGCTCCGGGTGTTGCGTAGCCTGGCAACATTATACCAATTTGTGGTGGTGACCGCGCATGGCAGGAGGCGAAGGATCCCGGCGACGGTCGAGGGCCCTTCGCTTCGCTCAGGGCGACACCTCGCTCATGCACGCCTTGCTTCACAAGCTGGTATCACACGGCATGGGAGTCTCAACATGACAGCGCGCGTATTTGCAGAAAAGACTCGCGCCGACCGTCGACGTCTGGCCCTCTCGCCCATTTTGGGAGAGGGACTGCACCTCAACGCGATAGCACCGGAAAGTAGACCTTATTTGTCTGGCCTGGGTGGACGGTGGGCGTCGGCGTGACCGCCGGCATTGCGGTTGCCGTGGGCGTGGCTGTCGGCGTCGAGGCGGGCGTCAGGGCGAGGAGGCCGTGGGGACCGGCGCCGGTGGGCGCGGTGGCGTGGCACACGGCGCACATGTCGATGGGGCCGCCGTGGCCCTGGAGGTTGATGAACTTAATACCGTCCTTCGGCTGCGTGCTCGGCGCGATGGCGTGGGTGCTGTCGTGGCAGCCCTCGCAGTACACGCCGCCGTGCCCCGACGACTGACGGTAGAGCGCCGCGTTCTGCGTGTAGGCGGTGCCGTGGCACTGGCCGTTGTCGCAGCGCGGCTCGTTGAGCCACGGGGTCGGGTTGCTGGCGACGTGGGCCAGGGTGCCGTGGCAGTTGATGCACGTGATGCCATGCTGCGACGACATCACGTCGCGCAGGCACTGCGTCTGCGGGCCGGGGTGGCAGTTGTAGCAGCCGGCGAGAGTAGAGGGGACAACTTCGGCGTGCTGCTCGTGCATCGCCCGCGACAGGCTCGGCACGTCGGCGACCCCGGGCGCGCCGAGGGCGTTGGAGGCGTGGCACTTGGCGCATAGCACCGGCCGGCTGCTCATGAGCGTCGTCCGCTCCTCCCGGTCGTGGAGCGTCAGGATGTTCGTCTCCACCTTGCCGGTGCGGATGCCCTCGACGCCGTCATCGTGGTGGCACGTGTCGCAGTGCATCTCCGTCGAGACCGGCGCGACGACAGTTTGCCGGGCAAGCTCCTGGCCGCTCGCGGCGTCGCGCACGATGATGGTCGCCAACTGGTACGGGTCGGGGGCGGTGGGGGCGCTGTCGCTGAACTCGGTCAGCGGGATGCCGTCGGCGACGAAGTGGTCGCCCCGCAGGTCCATCGTCCCGGCCAGACCTCGGCCGGTCAGGCCAATGTTGGGGGGCAGCGTTGTGCCGAAGAGTGCTGGGGCGTACGTCCAGAAGTTGGATTTACTGACCGAGTCCGTGTTGTCGGGGAAGGAGTAGCTGACCGTGATGCCCGTCGTCACGATTTGCGGCGGGTCGCCGACGCGGACGACCTGCGCCCAGAGGGTGTTGAAGGGCGGCAGCACGGCGAGGTCTTGGAAATCCTGGTTGTAGCAGTGCATCCCCAGGTCGTTCCAGCCCAGGATGATATACTGCCCGGCAGCGCTCGGCGCCCCGACCGGCGCGGCGTTCGTTCGGCCACGGCCGACGGCGTCGAAGACCAGGACGCCAACGCCGAGGGCAATCACAACCGCCTGGGACAGGAGCAGCCACCGCAAGGGATCGGTGCGTAACATGGCGCCCGCCTTTCGCGCCCGCGATGGCGACGCTGCCATCATTCAACGGGCGCGATTCTATTGTACAGCCGACGGGCGGGCGGCGACGTGAAGGTTTCACCACGCACACAAACCTCATACCAATTTGCGGTGTGCCCGTGCATGGCAAGAGGCGAAGGGTGTCATGCTTCGCCTGCGGCTCAGCATCCCGACGAGCGTTGGAGGCCCTTCGCTTCGCTGAGGGCGACACCTCGCTCATGCACGCCTTGCTTCACAAGCTGGTATTAACGGCGTGGCTGTCTTGCAGGCTTAGGCCTCGCTCTGCACTATCGCTGCCTGGTTGTGAAGGCGCGCAGATGATTATAGGAGCCACGCTCGAGATTGGCGTACACCTGGCGAATGTCGGCCTTGTCGGTCTGCGCCAGTCGCGTCTCCAGATCGCCGATGTCCAGCCGCTCGATCTCGACGCCAACCGCTAGAGCCGATGCGAGAGAAGTTGAGCCGCGGGCGACGAGGTCATCGTAGAGAGCCTGGAGCTGTGGGTCGGTGAACATCCCGACTCCATTGTTCCCGACGGGATCCGGCACGCCGTAGCGGTTCAGCAGCACCTCGACCGCATCCATATGCGTCTGCTCACTGCGGGCGATGTTCTGGAAGATGGGGAGGCTGAACTCAGCGCCAAGGGTCTTGTATACGTCCCGCGCGAGCTTCTCTTCTTCGCGCATCCACTGCAGTCCCGCCACTTCATCGGTACTCAACGTTTGCGTTGTGTTAGGCTGGGCCGCCGAGGCGACGCCGGCGAAAGCAGCAAGCGCACCAATCAATACAACAAAGGCCAGTAGCATCTTCTTCATGATCTTTTCTCCTGTTTATTTCGCGGATGTGGCGATTCTTGTTGCGTTGTCATGTCGTAGAACAGCGCTTTTCATATTCAGTGTAGCGGCCATTTGTGCAAAACAGGTGCAGAACCTGTGGAGGCCTGTGCAGTTGATAAAATTCAGAGTTGGGAATCCAGCCTATCTATGTTCTCGACCGAATCTATGACTATTCTGAACCGTTTCTGAACAACTCTCTCCTATGCTGTGGTCTAGGAATCTACACCATGGATACATTCCGGGAGAGATGCCATGAAACGAATCGGGATCATTATCATGCTGTGTACGTTGTTCGTGATGGGTGTTGGTTCGGCCCAGGCCTATGAATCGATCCAGGGGCCGACTGAGTTGCGCTACTGGGACCCGTCCCGCGCTTACAATGGGTATACCCTCTTTGGAGCCAGCGGGAAGACGTACTTGATCGACATGGCGGGTCGGCTTGTGCACACCTGGCCTATCGGCACCAACCCCCGCCTGCTCGACAACGGCCACCTGCTCGACGCCGCGACCGATGACCCCAGCGGTTTCGCGGGCTTCAAGGAGCTTGACTGGGACGGGAGCGTGGTCTGGCAATATCGCGAGACGCGAACCGGCTATGCGCCGCATCACGATTTCACGCGCATTTTCAACACGAAGCTGGGCCAGTACACGACGCTCTACATCGCGAATAAGACTTCACCAACGAGCAGTGCCTAGCGGCGGGCTGCGATCCTGCCCATGCGCCCTACACCGCCGCGCAGATGGACGCGATTGTGGAAGTGGATATGAGTGGGAACATCGTCTGGGAGTGGTCGTTCTTCGACCACGTCATCCAGGATGTGGACCCGACGAAAGCGAACTACGTCGGCGACGGCAAGGCTATCGCCGACTATCCCGCAAGCTGAACCTGAACCTGCTCGGCCACCCGGGGCGTCGCGACTGGCTGCACTGCAACTCGCTGGATTACAATGCGGACCTCGGCCAGATCGTGATCAACTCTGTGCAGGGCGAGTTCTATGTGATCGACCACGACGGCACATTCACGGCCGGGATGCCGCCGGCAGCATCGCGGAGGCGGCAACGTCGGCCGGGACTTCCTCTACCGCTTTGGCGACCCGCCGCGCTACAAGCAGGGGGATCCGCCCTCGATCCTGGAGGATTGGGACCAGCTCGACTACGGGCAACAAGCAGATCGGCGGCAGCCACGACATTCAATGGATCAAGCCAGGACTTGCCGGCGCGGGCCACTTCCTGGTCTTCAACAACGGCCAGTACCTCTTTGAGCGCACGCCGCAGTCGTACATCTTCGAGATCAACGGCTATCTGGACGCGGCCAAGACCGACACCGGCCACTACGTGAACCCGCCCGATGCCGGGTATTACACCTGGGTTTCGGAAGATGCCAAGGACACGCACAAACAGCCGAAGCAGATGTCGAACCAGATTACCTGGGTCTACACCTCCAAGAGCAATCAGAGCTTCTTCAGCCACATCGGCTCCAGCGCGCAGCGGCTGCCCAACGGCAACACGCTGATCTGTGCCGACACGGAAGGCCACCTGTTCGAGGTCACACCGGGCGAGCTGGTCTGGGAGTACATCAACCCGGTGACAAAAGCCGGCCCGGTCAAGGTATTGGTCGACAGCTACCCCATGACCAACTCGGTCTTCCGCGCATACCGCTACGCGGCCGACCATCCGGCATTTGTGGGCCACGACATGACGCCAGGCGAGCCCATCACAGGCGGCTCCGACGTGACCGCCACGCCGACTAGCACGAGCGCGCCGACACTGACTAACACACCCACGCCCGCACTCCGGTTTCCCGAGATGGTCTCGGTGCCCGGCGGCACGTTCGAGATGGGTGACCACCAGGGTTTCGTGGACCCGGCGCACCCAAGCGACGAAGTGCCGATCCACACGGTGCGCATCAACCCCCTCTCCGTGGGCAAGTACGACATCACCGTCCAGCAGTACGTCGATTTCCTCAGCTCGGCGCTGGCGCAGGGCAACATCGAGGTGCGGAGCGGGGTGGTGTATGGGAAGGGTGGCAGCGAGATCTATTTCACAACGCGGCAGGCGGACGAGTACAGCCGCGTCGGCTGGGACGGCAGCACGTTCACCGTGTTCGACAATCGCGGCAACCATCCGATCACCAGCGTGCGCTGGTTCGGCGCGGCGGCCTACGCCAACTGGCTGAGCGCCGCGAGCGGCCTCGTGGGGTGCTACGACCTGACGACCGGCGTATGCGATTTCACCAAGAACGGCTACCGGGCTGCCGACCGAAGCGGAGTGGGAATACGCCGCCCGCGGCGGCCAGTCTGCACCTTACCGCATCTTCCCCTGGGGTGACGACGCGGACAACACCAGGGCCAACTGGCCCAATTCGGGCGACCCATTCGAGGCCGGGTCCTTGCCGTGGACGACGCCGGGCCGGCTTCTACGACGGCACGCTGCATCACAAGGCGGATTATGGCTGGCCGGGCAGCCAGACGAGCTATCAAACCTCGGACGGCGCCAACGCGTATGGGTTGTACGACATGGCCGGCAATGTGTGGCAGTGGGTCTACGACTGGTACGGGCGTGACTACTACAGTGTCAGCCCGAGCGACAATCCCACGGGACCTGATACCGGCACACTCATGCCCGACGGCAAGGCGTATCGTGTCCTGCGCGGCGGCAACTGGTACAACGGCGAGGACGGACACGCCCGTGTCGCCAACCGTGACCCATCCTACTATCGCGGACCGCAAGACCCGAACCATCCCTATTACCATGTAGGATTCCGCGTGGTGCGGCCCGTTGGGGCCACATCGCCGGCTACGCCCACCAGCGCAGTGGCGACAAGCACCACAACGCCACGCCCGACTCCAACACGCACGGTTGTTGCCGGCGTCACGCCCTCGCCGATGCCCTCGGCGGTCCCGACCCAGAAGACCGTCGGCTTGTTCGTCAACGACGCGCGGGCCTGGGAGGGCTACACTCTGTTCGCGCCCAAGCACTATACGAGCACATACCTGATTAACAACCAGGGGCTGCTTGTCCATGCCTGGACGGGCAGCCAGAGTGAGCCGGGCCAGTCGGCCTACTTGCTGGAGAATGGACATCTGCTGCGGGCAGCGATGACCAGGGGGCCGCTCAGCACCGGCGGCGGCGAAGGTGGGCGCGTCGAGGAGTACGACTGGGACGGCAACCTGGTCTGGCAGTTCGATTACTCCACGGATACCGCGATGCAGCATCACGATATCCACATCTTGCCCAACGGCAACCTCCTCATGCTGGCTGTAGAGAAGCGAACCTACGCCGAAGCCATTGCCGCCGGGTTCGACCCGCGCAAGCTCGATCCAGAGATTCAATCGAAGGGGTACATGCTGCCCGATACTGTCGTGGAGATCCAGCCGAATCGGCCAACGGGCGGCACGGTCGTCTGGGAGTGGCGCGTCTGGGACCACCTGATCCAGGACCTCGACTCAAGCAAAGCGAACTATGGGAACGTCGCAGCCCATCCCGAGCTGATCGACGCCGATGGTACCGAGAGCAGGATCCCGTCCTTCTGGAACCACATGAACTCGATTGACTACAATCGGCGCTGGATCAGATACTGCTCAGCGTGCGCGGCAACAGCGAGGTGTGGATCATCGACCACAGCACTTCGACGGCCGAAGCGGCCGGGCATAGCGGCGGCCAGAGCGGGAAGGGCGGCGACCTGCTCTACCGCTGGGGCAATCCTGTTGCGTACAAAGCGGGGACGCAGGGCGACCAGAAGCTCTACCAACAGCACGACGCGGAGTGGGTTCCGGCCGGATACCCGCGCCGGCAATATCACTGTGTTCGACAACGGACTGGGGCGCAACTACTCGACGGTGGACGAGTTCACGCCGCCGGTGGATGCGAATGGGAACTACGCACTCACCGCCGGGCGCGGCATATGGCCCTGCGAATTTCGCGTGGAGCTACAAAGCGAACCCGCCGGAGTCGCTCTACTCCGACGCAATCTCCGGCGCGCAGCGGCTCCCCAACGGTAACACGCTGATTGACGACGGGGTGCATGGAACGTTTATCGAGGTCACATCAGCGGGCGAGACGGTCTGGAAGTACGTTAATCCTGTAGTGCGGACTGGGCCGCTCATGCAGGAAGCGCCCATTCCGCCTGATCCGGCGCGAGCCGGCGAGATGATGAACGCGGTGTTCCGCGTCTACCGCTATGGGCCGGATTATCCGGGACTGGCCGGCCGCGCACTAACGCCTGGGCTACCTATTGAAGGCCAGCGCGAGGCTGTGACGAAGCCGGTCTACCTGCCTCTGATTGTGGGTGGATCGCTGCTCTCCTCGCTGGATAACTTGATAGGGGCTGTCAAGAGGGCTACAATCACGCCAATTGAGAAAATTTGGGGCAGCCGTCAATGACACCGAAGACGATCCTGCTTGCTGGCCTACTCATCAGCGCGTCACTTCTTCTCAACGCGTGCGCCCGGGCGCCTGGCTCAGAGCCGGGCGCGCCCCTCAATGCGGCTGTCGCGACCGCGCCGCCGGTGAGCCTGCCTGCCCCCGCACAGGGAGGCCAGGTAACGTCGGCACCGACGACGCCCGCGAGCCCCGCCAAACCGGGCAAGGCGGCGAAGAGGGATGTGCCCGCCGAGAAGCAAACGGCGCAATCTACGTCCTCGTTCCTGGTACGAGACGTGCTGGGTCGCCCCACTGACCGCTCGGTGACCCTGAACGTCGTCCCCGCCCAAGACCTGGAAGTCTACGTCGAATATGGCGCCGAGACGGGCGTCTACAGCGGGCAAACGCAGACCGTGACGCTCACCGGCCGTCAGCCATTCGAGATAACGCTCGATGGCCTTCAGCCCGATACGCGCATCTACTATCGCGTCCGCTACCGGCAGCCGGGCGCCGACGAGTTCTCGGTCGGCGCCGAGGGCAGCTTCCACACGCAGCGCGCGCCGGGCAGCCCCTTCACCTTCGCCATTCAGGGAGATCTCGCACCCGGAGCGCCAGAACAAGCAGTTCAATCCCGACCTCTACACGCGTACCCTCCAGACCGCCGCCGCCGACCGGCCCGACTTCTACATGACCATCGGCGACGACTTCAGCGTGGACAACCTCAAGACGGTGAACCCGGACACCGTCACGCAGCTGTATCTCACGCAGCGGGATTGGCTGGGCCAGGTGGGGGCGCCGGCCTTCCTGGTCAACGGCAACCACGAGCAAGCGTCCATGGCGAACCTGGACGGCACGCCCGACAACGTTGCGGTGTGGGCGCAGACGGCGCGAAACTCCTACTACCCGCAGCCGTCGCCCGACGGCTTCTACACAGGCAACGCCGAGCCGGCCGAGCACATTGGGCTGCTGCGTGATTACTACAGCTTCACCTGGGGTGACGCTTTGTTCGTGGTCATTGACCCCTACTGGCACTCGCCCGAAACCGTGGACAATGAATACGGCGCAGGCCACAGCGGGAAGGGCAAGCGCGACCTGTGGAACAACACCCTGGGCGAGACGCAGTATCAGTGGTTCAAGGACACGCTGGAGAACAGCACGGCCAAGTACAAGTTCGTGTTCACCCATCACGTCAACGGCACGGGCCGCGGCGGGGCCGAGCTGGCGCATACCTACGAGTGGGGCGATGCCAAAGGCTACCCGACTCACCGCCCGGGCTGGGAGAAGCCGATCCATCAACTCATGGCGGACAACGGAGTGACGATCTTCTTCCAGGGGCATGACCACATCTTTGCTCGCCAGGAGCTGGATGGCGTCATCTACCAGACGCTGCCGAGCCGGGCCAACCCCCTCTACTCCTGGGAGAATGCCGACGCTTTTCGGAGTGGCGACAAGTTTCCGAACAGCGGATACGTGCGTGTCACGGTAGGCGACGAGGTCAAGGTGGACTACGTCCGAACGTTCCTGCCCGGCGATGAAACGAACGGCCAGGTCAGCGGCGAAGTTGCGTTCTCGTACTCGGTAGGCGGATCCCCTCAGCCCGGCCACTCCGACACCCACCACAACCGCTCCGACTGCCGTCACGGTACCCACAGCGGTGTTTCCGGGCAATGTCGTTCTCGGCCGGCCGACCGATAGCTCCGTTATGGCCAGCCTTCTCTCCGATACCACACTCGACGCGTACCTGGAGTATGGTGTCGCGCCTGGGGTGTGCACCGACCGCACACCCTCCGTCCGCGTGTTGGCCGGCCAACTGATGGATGTACTCATGGAACGTCTGCTGGCCGACACCCAGGTCTTCTACCGGCTGCGCTTTCATCACGCGGGCGAGGCCGTCTTCGCGGCCCGTGAGGAGCGCACGTTCCACACTCAGCGGCGGCCCGGCAGTGCGTTTACCTTCACACTCGACGCTGACCCGCACAACCGCGATCCCAACTTCAATGCCGACGTCTACCGGGCCACGCTGCGAACCGCCTTGTCGGACAAGCCCGACTTCCACGTCAACCTCGGCGACACGTTCATGGCCGAAAAGCTAGCGCCGTCGAGCTACTCGCAAGTTGAGGCAACCTACCGTGAGATGCGCCCGTTTTTCGGCTCCCTGGCCGACTCTGCGCCGCTCTTTCTGGTGAACGGGAATCACGATGGCGAATTGGGCTGGCTGCTGAACGGCACTCCCGACAACCTGGCTGTCTGGGCCACGCAAGCGCGACAGGCTTTCTACCCCAATCCAAGCTCCAGGCAATTTCATAGCGGCAGCGCAGCCTCCGAGCCGCTCGTCGGCGTCCGCGATGGGTACTACGCCTGGACTTGGGGTGACGCTCTCTTCGTCGTGCTCGACCCGTACTGGTACTCGACCCCGAAGCCGCGTACAGCGGAGGACAATTGGAACCTGACCCTGGGTCAGGCGCAGTATGAATGGCTGAAGCGAACGCTGGAAACGAGCGACGCCAAGTATAAGTTCGTGTTCGCCCACAACCTCGTGGGTGGAATGGACCAGAACATGCGCGGCGGCGTCGAGGCTGCCGACAAATACGAGTGGGGTGGGCACAACGCCGACGGGAGTTCGGGGTTTGCGGCGGAGCGGCCGGACTGGGAAGCCCCCATCCACAAGCTCCTGGCCGACAACGATGTGACCATCTTCTTCCATGGGCACGGCCACCTCTTTGTCAAGCAAGACCTCGACGGGGTCGTGTACCAGGAAGTTCCGCAGCCGAGCTATCGGCAGTACGACAAGACCGGCAGCGCCCAGCCGTACGGCTACACCAGCGGGGACGTCCTGGGTTGCTGTGGCTATCTGCGCGTGACGGTTTCCCCATCGGCGGTGACGGTGGATTACGTGCGCTCGTATCACCCTGGCGACGAGAACGCGCAGCGCAAGAGCGGCGACGTGTCCTACACCTACACCGTGAACGCGAAACCAGCGGCCCCGTAGACCGACGACAGAAGGAGAGCGCGTTGGCGGCTACACTTCTCGTGGTGGATGACAAGGCTGGGGTACGCAACGTCCTGCGCGATTACCTGACCGAGGAGGGCTTCCGGGTCGTGACCGCAGAGAACGGACGCGATGCCCTGTACGTCGCCCGCCATGAGAAACCCGACCTCATCCTGCTCGACATCATGATGCCGGAGATGAGCGGCTATGACTTCCTACGAACCTACCGCAACGAGCGGAATACGCCTGTCATCCTCCTCACGGCGCGGCTGGAGGAGACGGACAAGGTGCTGGGGTTGGAGCTGGGAGCCGACGACTATGTGACGAAGCCGTTCGGCATGCGTGAGCTTGTGGCTCGAATTCGCGCCGTTCTCCGTCGGGCCAGCCCGGAACCCTCGCGGCCGGCTGTGCTGCGGGCGGGCGACCTTGTTGTCGACCTGGATGCCCACACAGTTCACGTCGCCGGCCAGCCGATTCGGCTGACGCCCTCGGAATTTGAGCTGCTCGTGACGCTCATGTCCGCGCCTGGCCGCGCCTTCTCACGCTCGGAGCTGCTCGAGCGGCTGCAGGGCATTGCTATCGAAGGCGTGGAGCACACGGTCAACACTCACATCCACAACCTCCGGGCGAAGATCGAAGTGGATCCGAGCCAGCCGCGCTATATCGAGTCTGTGTTTGGCGTCGGCTACCGGTTCCGGTCGGAAATGTGAGTGGGGTTAACTCGGCGGCTGGTCCTAGACGGATGAAGAGCATGTGGCGAGCCTCACTAACCCTCAAACTAACCCTGGCGTTTCTCTTGACCAGCGTTCTAGGGATCGGCCTGGCAGCCCTTCTGGCGCGAGTTGTGACGACGCGCGAGTTCGACCGCTTCGTCATGGGGCAGCTGCGCAACGAATACGTAGCGAATGCCGCTGCCTACTATCAATCGCATGGCTCTTGGGCGGGCGCCGGTGAGTATTTCCACCAACTCGAACTGTCGCCGCAGCCCGACGCGCCGCCACGGCCGCCCCAGTTCATTCTCGTGGATCAAGCCGGTATTGTGATTACGCCGGTGCAGCCGTATCGCAGTGGAGACCGGATCCCGGCCAGCGAGCTAGAGGCGGGGGCGCCGGTCGAAGTGCTCGGGCGCATAGTCGGGACGGTGATTGACGTGCATGGGGCGCCCGCGCTCACCCAGCGGGAGATGCAGTACCTGGCAAGTACGCAGTGGGCGCTATTACTGGCTGCGCTTGGCGCTGCGACAGTTGCTTTGCTCGTTGGCATCTTCCTGGCCCGCACCCTGGCTCGGCCTCTCCGCGACCTGACCCACGCCATCGAGGCCATGGCGCGCGGCGAGCTTCGGCAAGAAGTGCCCGTGCGGTCGGTGGATGAGTTGGGCACGCTGACGCAGGCCTTCAACAAGCTGAGCAGCGATCTGGCCCACTCGAATGACTTGCGCCGCCAGATGACTGCGGACATTGCGCACGATCTGCGCACGCCGCTGACAGTCATCAACGCCTACATCGACGGGCTGCGGGATGGCGTCTTCCAGCCGACGCCCGAGCGATTCGAGGCGATGCATACCGAGGCCCAACATCTCCAGACTCTCATCGAGGACTTGCGGATTCTATCCCTCGCCGACGCGGGCGAGCTGCCGATCCAGCGGGTGCCGCTCTCGTCCGAGGTACTCCTGGAAAGGCTTGCAGCCGCCTACGCTCCCCAAGCCGAGGCAGGTGGCGTCACACTGCGGGTGTCGGCGGAATCGGGCCTACCCGACATCCTCGTAGACCCTGAGCGGATGGCCCAGGTGTTGGGTAACCTGGTGTCCAATGCCCTGCGTTACACGCCCTCAGGCGGCCAAATCATCTTGGGCGCGCATCGGCAGGTGGCCGCCGTCGCTCTGGTAGTGCAGGACACAGGCGTCGGGATCCCGCCGGACGTCCTGCCCCACGTGTTCGACCGCTTCTATCGTGGCGACCGCTCGCGAAGCCAGCGCGATGGCGAGTCCGGGCTGGGGCTTGCCATCGCGAAGTCCCTTGCCGAGGCGCAAGGGGCCGGGATTGAGGTCGCAAGCGCACTTGGGCAAGGAACCGCCGTCACCGTCCTGGTTTCGCTGGCATGATGGCTTCAAAACCCCGGAACGATCGTCTTCGTGTTGTCATGTCGTACAACATTGCCTTTCATATTGGGTGTTACGGCCAAATGTACAAAACGGGCGCAGAGAGTATGTAGCGCCTGCGGAGTTGCTGGAAAGCAGGCCCGGCGGCACTGAGGATCAAACCATCTGCACAAAAAATCCACGATTCCTGCGCTGTATCGCCACATCTGGCTGCTATACTGGGCTACAGACAGCGGAATACACGCTTCGCTGAAACTGAAACTCAAGCGATAGCATCTAACACAGAAAGGCTAGATACAATGTTCAGGAAATTGGCAGTTGCAGCAGCTCTCGTCATGGCGCTCACTCTCGTCGTGGTCGGATCGGCCCTCGCGCAAGGCCCGGCCGGTGGCAACACCGGCGTCTGCCCGTACGGCCTCGGGCCGCAAGGACAGGGCGGCGCCGGTATGGGGCCGGGGCGCGGGCCCGGCATGGGCGGGCAGAACCGCCCTGACTGGGCCGGAATGGACGATGATGTCGAGGCGCTGCTCGGGCTGACGGACACGGAGCTGCACGCCGAGCGCGTGGCCGGCAAGTCGCTGGCGCAGATCGCCCAGGCCAAGGGTATTAGCAAGGACACACTGGCCGGCAAGATCCTGGCCGAGAAGAAGGCAGACCTGGACAAGGCCGTCGCCGACGGCAAGTTGACCCAAGCCCAGGCCGACCTGATGTACACCCACATGCAGTCCCAGGTGCCGACAATGGTGGATCGCACGAGCGTCGGCCCGGCGTTCGGCCCGCGGCAGGGCCAGGGCCAGATGACCCCGGGCCAGGGTCGGAACGGGACGAACGCGCCGCGCGGCCCGCGCTGGAGCACTCAATAGGTCTCATCTGGATGGACAGGGGAGCAACTGGGTAAACTTGGGTAAGTCGGTACAGACCTGGCGGGTCATACGAACCCGCCAGGTCTGTGCGCGTGAAGAAGGCAAGGGTTGATGGGTATGGGGCAGACAATTCTGGTGGTGGATGATGACAAGCAGATTGTGCGTCTCGTGCGCGCCTACCTGGAGCAGGCAGGCTACCAGGTGCTTGTCGCGCACGACGGCGACACGGCGTTACAGTCGATCCGCCGCGACCGGCCCGATCTGATCGTCCTGGACCTCATGCTGCCGGACAAGGACGGCTGGGAGATCACGCGCCTCGTACGCAGCGACCCGAGCGTCGCGAGGTGCCCTATCATCATGCTCACAGCGCGTGTCGAGGATACCGACCGCATCGTCGGGCTGGAGATGGGAGCGGACGACTACATCACCAAGCCGTTCAATCCGCGGGAAGTCGTCGCCCGGGTGCGCGCCGTGCTGCGGCGCATGGACGGCGCAGCCACGCCGCCCCGCCACCTCCGCATCGGCGAGCTGTCGCTGGATCTCGACCGCCACATCGCGCAGGTGGGCAGCCAGGCGGTTGACCTCACGCCCACCGAGTTCGACCTGCTCAAGGCGTTCATGGAGAACCCGGACCGCGTCTTGTCACGCTCCGACCTCATCGAGAAGGGCCTCGGCTACGAGTACGGCGGCATCGACCGCACGGTCGACAGCCACATCAAGAACCTGCGTCGGAAGCTCGAGCCGGACCCGGCCCACCCGAAATACATCGAGACGGTGCATGGCGTTGGTTATCGGCTGCGGAGCGCGTCGTGAACCGGCTCTGGGTGCGTCTGGCCCTGGCCTTCTCCCTCGTGACGCTGGTCGGCATCGTCACGGCCTCCTGGCTCGCCGACCGGCAGGTCAGCACATCGTTCGGCCGCTACCTGGCCCGCACCCAAATGACCGATCCCGAGCTGCTGGCGGACCTGAGCGACTTCTACGCGCGAACAGGCGGGTGGAACGGCGTCGACGCCATCCTGGCGACTGTGCGGGGACCGGGCGCCGGTGCGGGGCCGGGCGGGCCTGGCGCAGGACGCGGAATGGGACGTGGCGGCCCGCCGCTGACCCTGGCCGACTCGTCTGGGCACATCGTCTATGATCGTTTTGGACGTCAAGGCGCAACTGTCGGCCGGGACGAACTCGCCGATGCCATCCCCATCACGGTTCAGAATCGCACCGTCGGCTATCTCCTCGCGCTGCCGGGCAGCTGGGTTGACACCAACCCGCTCGCGCAGACGTTCCTGGACCAGGTCAATCGGGCGCTGCTCCAGGCAGGCCTGGTGGCCGGTATCGTCGGTATCACCCTCGGGCTCCTGATCGCCCGTGGCCTGACGGCGCCTCTGAGTCGTCTGGCGAAAGCCGCCCGCCGCATATCCCAAGGCGAGTTCAGCCAGCGGGTGCCGGTCGAAGGCGCGCTCGAGATTGCGGAGGTGGCCGGCGCATTCAACGAGATGGCCGCCGACCTTGAGCGGGCCGAGCGGCTGCGGCGCAACATGGTCGCCGATATCGCCCACGAGCTGCGCACACCATTAAGCGTCATCCAGGGCAACCTGCAAGCCATCCTGGACGACGTCTATCCGCTCGACAAGAGTGAGATCGCCGCGGTGTACGACGAGACGGTCATGCTGAACCGCCTGGTGAGCGACCTGCGCGAGCTGGCGCAGGCCGAGGCCGGCCAGCTCGGCCTCGATATCCAGCCGACAGACATCGCGCCGCTGGTCGAGGCGGAGGCCGGCTTGTTTGCCGAGGCGGCCCAACGGCAAGGTGTCCGCGTCGACGTCGCGATCGCTCCGCGCCTGCCCCAGGTTCGCGCCGATGCCCACCGGGTGCGCCAGGTCATTCACAATCTTATCGCCAACGCCCTGCGCTATACCCCAGAGGGCGGAGTCATCACGCTGGCCGCGGAGGACGCTGTGCCGGGGTTTGTGCGTCTCTCGGTCCGAGACACAGGAACAGGCGTCGCGGCCGAAGAGCTACCCTACGTCTTTGAGCGCTTCTGGCGCGCCGACCGCTCTCGCGCCCGCGACCAGGGTGGGTCGGGGCTGGGGCTGGCGATTGCGCGCCAGCTTGTGGAGGCACAAGGCGGCCGGATTGGGGTGGAGAGCGCGCCGGGCCAGGGCAGCCTCTTCTGGTTCACTTTGCCCGTAGCATGATGCGACGTCGGGTGTGTAACCAATTGAGCCGTAGACGCATCCAAGAGGCAGGGGAAGAGAGCGGGCCAAGCTACCCTGAGGCTGATTATGTCGTACGATGCAATGATTATCGGGGCGCATCCTGACGATGCTGAAGTCCAGATGGGCGGAACTATCGCCAAACTCACGGAGGCAGGCAAGCGAGTGCTGATCGTTGACCTCTGTAGTGGGGAGCCAACGGACTTTGCCGAGGCGGGTGTACGTTCCGAACAGGCTCAGCGAGCGGCAAGGATCCTGGGCGCCGATCGGCTCATTCTCGACCAGCAGGACCGCTTCATCCAGGATAGCATCCCTCTTCGGCTGCGCCTGACGCAGCTTATCCGAGAGCATCGGCCGCAGTGGGTGTTCGGGACTGCCGAAGCCTGCGTACACCCTGACCATGCAGCCGTTGAGCCTCTCGTCACTGCCGCCGTCTTCTACGCGCGCCTTCAAAACTGGGATCGCGTGCCGGGTGGCGAGTCTCTGTCGGGAAACGAGCCCTGGCTCGTCGATCGCCTGTTCTTTCCCCACTGCAAGATGGAGCCTGCGTGGGATCGCGGCTTCGACTTTGCCGTCGACGTTAGCGGCACCTACGCGCGCAAGAAGCAGGCGATGGCCGAATACCGCTCAATTTTCCAGGTTGACGACGGTGATCAGCTTCTTGAGTTGTACGAGGCGGAAGACATGCACATGGGGCGCCTGTTTGGGATTGCCTACGCTGAGATTTTCAAGGCACACAGTCCGCTTTTGGTCGATGATCTGACGCTCTTCCGGCCCGGCCTACATGCATGACTAATAAAGTCGTTTCAGGAGTTCTTGACCATATGCAACACGATGAGCTTGTCTTGGTAGAAGCGCTGCAGCGGGGTGAACCTCGCGCCTGTGATCAACTCGTGCAGCAGTACGCGGCGCGCGTGTACAGCCTGGCGCTGCGCCTCACAAAGAACCCGAACGAGGCCGAAGAAGTGCGGCAGGAGACCTTTATCAACGCCTGCCGCGCGGCGGATACGTTCGAGGGGCGCTCTGCTCTCGCGACCTGGCTCTACCGCATTGCCACCAACAGTGGCTTGATGCGCTTACGCCGACGGGAGCTTGACACTGTGCCGCTTGACGGTTTGCCGGAGCAAGACGAAATCGATTTTCAGCTAGGGGGTCCACGAGACTTGGCAGCAGGCCCAGAAGAAGTCTTGCTGACGGCGGATCTACGCGCTGCGGTGGAGGAAGCCATCACCTCCCTGCCTGAGAGCCTGCGCGCCGCCGTCGTCCTGCGCGACGTGGAAGGCCTGTCCTCCGAGGAAGCCGCTGCCGTCCTAGGCATCTCATCGGGAGCGCTCAAGGTGCGCCTGCACCGGGCGCGTGGCCTGTTGCGTGAACGCCTCACGGTCTACGTCGCTGATACTGCCTGGAGCCGATTCGCCGCGTGACGTTGTACGGGTCCGAAGGCAGAGGCGCAACCCTGCGTAGCTTAACGTCTCGAACGAAGGCGAGGAGAGGATACTTCCTCTTCTCGCCTTCCACGTCAGTGAGCGCGACGGGAGCAGGACCCGGTCTACTCGTGCCGCAACATACTTCAGCGGGCAGCCCCGGCTTTGTTCGTATGAATCCGCAGGAGAGCGTAAATGGGGCAGAAGCCGATGGCGCCCGTCACGAGCGCGATCACCCCAACGAGATCGAGGATATAGTTCCAGGGGGCCTGGACCCAGAACAGCCCCAGCGCTAGCAGAGCGATCCCGAGCACGACACGGACAACGCGGTCGACGCCGCTTTGGTTTGTCTTGAACATGACGCAATCTCCTTCGCTGTTGATGATGACAACTCAGTCCCGCACAATGGCGAGCAGGTCACTGTTCTACAGGATCAAGTGAGGCTTGCCGTCGATCATAATCTCGGTACCTGTGTACTTCGCGAAGAGCACCCTATCGTCAGGCGCCACCTTGATCGTCTCGTCGTCCCCAACGGCCACGACCACGCCGGTCTGTGGATTCTCCTTCGCGGTCTCTGGCAGATAGATACCAGATTTCGTTCGCTCCTCGGCCTCCAGAGGGCGCACCAGAACGCGTGAGCCGAGGGAGTGTACCGAGGTTTGAGTCAACGTTGCTTCAATCACCGTGTCACTCCCAATAGTCTGTCGATCTTCGGCCGGTCGAACCCGACGACGATTTTTCCGCCGATGTCAATTACCGGCACTCCCGATTGCCCCGATCGCCGCACCATGTCGCGGGCGGCAGCCCCATCGCGCGACACATCCACGTCAGTGAACTTCACGCCTCGCTGCCGAAAATAGCTCTTGGCCGCATTACAGTAGGTACACGTGGGCGTGCTGAAAATGATGACGCGGGGTTGTGGCTTCGTATCAGCCATGACAGTTGCTCCTCCTGGTCGAAGTAAGCCTGTCGAACGCCAGCGCGAGTTGGTCAACTTGCTTCTGGCTGCTCGATGACGTGTGTATCTACTTTGATGGATGTCGTATCAACGGAAAGGTTACAAGGTGATCGAGATGGCCGTGTCGTGTGGCGTTCCGATTATTAGCGCATGTAACCTTCGCCGCGGACCTGCATCCATAGAAACAGCTACACGCGTTAGCAACCGGTCAGCAGCAAGTAGTAGGGAAAGCTTCAAGGAGAGGTAGAGTGTTCTTTCAGCAATTCTTTGTCGAGGGACTCGGATGCGCATCATAGCTGGTTGGCTGCGAGGACAAGGGAGTGGCCGCGGTGGTGGACCCTGACCGTAACGTCCAGCCCTACCTCGACGTGGCCAGGTCTCGCGGCCTGAAGATTACACACGTTATCGAGACGCACTTGCACGCCGACCACGTGTCGGGAAATACTGACCTGGCCCAGCAAACAGGCGCCGACATCTACCTCCACGAGGCAGCCCACGCCGAGTTCCCGCACCAGACCTTGAAGGATGGCGATACTCTTCAAATAGGCAACGTTCAACTGGTCGCGCGCCACACGCCGGGCCATACGCCTGAGAGTATTACGCTCTTCGTCGTCGATCAGATCCGGGGCGCAGACCCTTGGATGGCCCTGACGGGAGATACCCTGTTCGTCGGCGACGTCGGTCGGCCTGATTTGGTGGGCGCCGAAGCCGCGCAAGAACTGAGCGGCAACTTGTACGACAGCCTGTTCACGGCGCTACTCAGCCAGGACGATGGCCTGCTCATCTACCCTGGTCACGGAGCCGGCTCGCTGTGTGGGCGCTCAATCGGCAGTGTGCGCAGCTCAAGTCTTGGCTTCGAGTGGCGCCATAACCCCGCGCTCGCGATGCGCGACCGTACCAGCTTCATCGAGTACATGACCACCAACCTGCCGGAGCAGCCTGCCAACCACAAGCGTATCAAAGCGATGAACCGTCAGGGCCCGCCGCCGCTCGGCTCAATTGGGCCGCTGCCGCTTTCCATCCAGGATGCCATCGATCACTTCCAGCGCGGTGCAGCCCTCCTCGATACCCGCTCGAAGGCGGAGTATGTTCGCACCCACGTACCCGGCTCGGTGCATCTGGAGGCCGATAACCAACTCAGTGGTCGCATTGGGTTTGTGCTTCCGCCAGATCTGCCTATTGTCCTTCTCCTAGAGAGTGAAGCTGACTACCGTCAGGTGGTCCTTAGTCTGGCGCGCGTTGGCTACGACCGCATTGTTGGCTATCTGAGAGGGGGAATAGACGCCTGGGAACGAGCAGGGCTGCCTGTCACGAGCGGCGACATCGAGGACATCGAGCCGTCTGAGCTACACAGACTGCTGAGCGACGGCAATCGACCGGTCGTGGTCGACGTGCGCGAGCCTTGGGAGTACGCGCAAGCACGCATCCCTGGCTCGAAGCTCATCCCAGTTGGGGAGCTAAACGCGCGCGTCAAAGAGCTCGATACCCAACAGCCGGTTGCGGTTGTGTGCGCCACAGGCAGTCGCAGCCAATCGGCGGCGGCGCTGCTGGGCCGCAACGGCTTCTCCAAGGTCTACAACGTTGTCGGGGGGATATATAGCTGGCAGTTTGCCGGGTTGCCCCTGGAGCGCGGGCGCTAGAAAGAGGCGTGATTGTGAAGAAGCTCCGCCCGAGTGGCATCGCCACGGGCGGAGTTTCACCTGCAGGTGGCGATTTTTCCGACTATACTTTGGAGGTGTGCTTTCAAAGCCAGACGATGACCTGTAGTTTTACGCTGGATGGAGGAGGAAAGGGTCTGTAATGCCGTCTCCTGAACTTCTGAAGTTAGGTCCGCTTACCCTTTACTGGTACGGTTTTCTGATTACCATCGGCGCAATCGCCGGAACCTGGCTGGCCAGCCAGCAAGCCAAACGCGCGGGGGTCAACCCGGACCATATCTGGAATGCCCTCATTCCGGCGCTCATCTTCGGTCTGATCGGCGCTCGCCTGTACCATGTGTTCTCTTCGCCGGCTGGTGGGATCGGCTGGGATTATTACCGCCAGAATCCCATCGACATCATTGCGTTCTGGAATGGTGGGCTGCGCGGGCTTGGAATATACGGTGCGATTATCGGGGGTGTCTTCGGCCTGTGGGTCTACTCTCGCTTCGCCAAGGGAGTGTCGTTCTTTCAACTTCTCGACTTTGCAGCGCCCGGACTTGCCCTCGCGCAGGGCATCGGGCGCTTTGGCAATTACTTCAACCAGGAGCTCTACGGCTATCCGACGACCCTACCGTGGGGCATTCCCATTGACATGCAACACCGCCTACCCATGTTCGCAGACCTCCCGCCCGAGACGCGCTTCCAGCCAACCTTCGCCTATGAGGCGTTGCTCGACTTCGGCACCGCGGCGCTGCTCGTCTGGATATCGCGGCGGTTCCGTGGTCGGCTGCTGACGGGCGACATCCTGCTCTGCTACCTCATTCTCTATCCCATGTCGCGGTTCATCATTGAGTTCCAGCGGCCCGATGCCTGGACGATTGCCGGGTTGCCGACAGCGCAGTGGATCTCGATCCTCATCGCGGCCGTCTCGGCCATCATTTTGATCGTCCGTCACCGGCTTCAAGTTCCGGCCAGTCTTGGAGGAACACCCGCAGCCGACTAGCCGAATCTCTTAGGCGCGCATGGGCAATTTAGCGGCTGATCTGCCATCCCTCATCCGCGAGTTGGGTCTCTCGCCCGACCTCATCATCACGCTGATCGTCCTTCTCGGCTCCGTCATCCTGTTTCTTAGCAATCGGATCCGGAGCGACGTCGTCGCCCTACTCATCATCGTCGTTCTCGCGGCCACGACAGTCTTGACCCCGGCGGAGGCGTTCTCAGGCCTCAGCCGCAGCGCCGTCGTCACGATGTTTGCCATTTTCATCCTCACCGAAGGTCTGCAACGTACAGGCGTGACAGAGAAGATTGGCGAGGTCCTCCTCCAGGTAGGCGGCATGGGCGAGGCGCGACTTGTTTCCATTGTGATGCTCGGCGGCGCCTTCCTGTCCCTCCTCATGAACAACATCGCCGCCGCAGCCGTCCTTCTGCCTGCCGTCGCCGGTGCAGCGCGGAAGTCGCACGTCAGCCCGTCGCGAGTACTCATGCCCCTGGCCTTCTCAACCCTGCTAGGAGGCATGGCCACACTGTTTACGACAAGCAATATCGTCGTCAGCAACATCCTGCGCGACCAAGGCTACGCCCCCTTTGGGGTCTTGGATTTCGCGCCGGTTGGTATCCCTGTCGTTATTGTGGGCATCGCTTTTCTCGCTTTGTGGGGGCGGCGCCGTCTGCCTGTCACTTCGACGGTCGAACGGCTCGAAGCGATGCAGCACGATGAGGGCGACCTGGTGACGCTCTACCGTCTCGGAGAGCGCTTGTTCCGCGCGCGCGTGCCAAAAGGGTCGATTCTCATTGGACGGGCACTCAGCGACACTCCGCTGCGCGAGACCTATGGCGTCAGCGTAGTCGCCGTCGAGCACGATGGTCAGACGATCCTCGCCCCGACACCGGCGACAGTCTGCTCGGCCGGCGATGTCCTCACGCTTCAGGGGGACCTGGACGATTTCCGCAAGCGGGACACCGAGCCGTACCTTGAAATTCTGCCGGCTCGACATTGGAAAGAGGTCGACCTGGAGTCGCCCACCATTGTCGTCGTCGAAGCCATTCTGATGCCGCGCTCCCGCCTGATCGGTCAGAGTCTCAAGGACGCGCGTTTCCGGGACAAGTACGGCGTGACCGCTCTCGCCATCTGGCGCTCAGGACGCCCGATTCGACGTGAGCTGGCGAACCGACCGCTGGAGTTCGGCGACGCGCTTCTGCTGCAAGGCGCGCGTAGCCGGATGACGACGCTGCAGGACGATCCGGACCTGATCGTTCTACAGCCGCCCACCGCAGAGCTACCACCGACATCCACGAAAGGCTGGCTGGCGCTCGTAATAATGATCGCGAGCGTGGTCATCGCAGCTGTCGGTTTGCTGCCGACGGCAGAGGCAATGCTCGCAGGCGCTTTGGCGATGGTGTTGTTCGGTATCTTGAACATGGAAGATGTGTACCGCGCTGTTGATTGGCGCAGCATCTTTATCGTCGCCGGGATTCTCCCGCTCAGCCTTGCCTTGAGCAAGACAGGGGCGGCCGAGTTGCTGGCGCATGCGCTCGTCGCCACGTTTGGGTCTATCGGGCATCTCGCGCTGGTAGCCGGGGTGCTGGGAGTGACAGTTCTGTTAACTCAGGTGATGAGCGGTCAGGCCGTTGGAGCGATCCTCGCGCCTATCGCCATTGAAGCTGCCGTGCAAACCCATCTCGACCCGAGGTCGCTCGCCATGGCCGTGGCGCTCGGCACTGGAATGGCGTTCCTGACCCCTCTGGGTCACCCGGTCAACCTCCTGGTCATGGGCGCAGGCGGCTATCAGTTCCGCGATTACTGGCGCGTGGGGTGGCTCCTCACCGTGTTCGTGTTTCTCGTCATTATGGTCTTCCTACCGATTTTCTGGCCGCTGACGGGATCATAATGCGTGCTATGTCGGCTCTGGTAGTGTGATGTGGGTCGAGGATATAATGATGCGGCGTGCCTCCGCTTTCCAAAACGAACATCGTCGGCTGGTGCTAGGGCTAAGCGCCATCATTGCAGTCGCCATCGTGGTCACGCTGATCGTCGGCAGTCGACGTATTGCAGCCACGCAGGAAGCGCGGATAGCTGATCGCTATGCCGACGCCGTTGAGCAGCTCAGGAGCGACGACTTGAAGGTACGGCTCCGCGGCATCCGCGAACTGGAGCGAATTGCCAAAGACTCCCCAGCCAAGTCAGGACCCATTATGCAAACCCTGACCGCCTTTGTGCGAGAGAACGCACCATGCAAGAAAAGCCAGATGACAATCACGACAACGCCTGTCCCATCTTCCACAGCTACACCTCAGGCTCCTCGTCCGTGCATGGATATCCAAGCTATTCTCGCAGTGATTGGCAGCATGCCTCGACGCGATGAAGACTACGTCTCACTCGATCTGCAGGGGGCGGACCTCCAAAGTGCGAACCTCATCTGGTCGAACTTCCGAGGCGCGAACCTCAGCGACGCGAACCTGCGCGGCGCGGACCTATCCGGCATAGACCTCTCATATACCAACCTCCGCAATGCGAACCTCGGCCGTGCTAGTCTCTTCGACGCCGACCTTAGCGGCTCCGATCTCAGCCGAGCGAACCTCGGCGAAGCGGACCTGCGCGAAGGCAATCTGAGCGAAACAGATTTGACCGGTACGGACCTCAATCGGGCGGATCTCAGCGACGCGAACCTTACGGGGGCGTATATTCGCGACCAGAACGACGGTCGCCGGCTAGTCACTGATGAGCAGCTAAGTGCAGCCAGATCACTCGCAGGCGCAACCATGCCGGACGGCAACACGCACGAGTGAAGTGCGGGGTGTGCAGACATGGTTTCAACCTGAGGAGCAAGTCTAGTCGCTGGGTAGGAACTGTGGTTGGCCTGATGGCACAAGCCGTTGCCGAGCAAGGCGCGCAGGACGTGTCACAGGGGCGCGTCAGCGTCCCCTTGACACGGACGAGCACCTTGCTATCCTTGTTTTCGCCATCAGGCCGACCAGCACGAGACCCAGCGACTCACCCCGAAGGGAGAACCTGCCATGGATCGAGAAACCAAACAACGTCTCGCCTGGGTGCAGCTGTATGAACGAACGCAGGATGCAGGCTTTGTCTGTCGTCGCTGTGGCATCTCGCGTCCGACCTTACGCAAGTGGTGGCGTCGCTACCAGGCGGACGGTGTTTCAGGCCTCCACAGTCGCAGTCGTCGCCCGCATCACTTCCCGAACCAGAAGGTCTTCGCTGACCAAGAGCAGTGGATCCGCCAGCTACGGACACAGCGGCGGCTAGGACCTCGGCGCATCCAGGTCGAGTTGGAGCGTCACCATGACTGCCATCTGTCTCTCGCGACCATCCACAAGACCTTGAAGCGCCTCGGCATGAACCGTCTGCAACGCAAGCGCTGGCGGAGGAAGACGAAGCGCTATCAGAAACAAGTGCCAGGCGAGCGTGTGCAGATCGATACGTGCAAGATCGCCCCGCGTCGCATCCAGTACACTGCCATCGACGACTGCACCCGCCTGATGGTGATCAAGGTCTACCCTGCTCGCACCGCCGAGAACGCGGTCAGGTTCCTCGATGACCTGGGGCGGCAGATGCCGTTCCCCATCCAGCGCATCCAAACCGATCGTGGCAGTGAGTTTACCAGCTACAAGTTCCAGGACGCTCTGTGTCAGCACCACATCAAGTGGCGACCGATCAAGCCTCGCACGCCCCATCTTAACGGCAAGGTCGAACGGGTTCAGAAGACGGCTCTCGACGAGTTCTATGCCACACTTGAGCTGGATCAGCTGGATGACCAACAATTGGCGGAAGAGGTCCAGAGTTGGCAAGCGTTCTACAACGGCAAGCGCCTTCACAGTGCGATTGGCTCGCCGCCCGTGGCTAAGCTTCAAGCACGAAGGATGTGATTCCATCCCAAGAGGAGGTCAGAGCGGCCTACGACCCGCAAGCCGAGCAACGGCGCTATGATACGCTGATGATGGAGCGCTATATCGATGAGAACCTCTACCGTTGAAACCATGCCCGCGAGCATCACACTCCACCGGCAACCGTGCTCGATGAATTCGCCACCAATATCAAGATGGGGAAGAGCCACTATTCCGATGCAAGATCAGTTTATCTTATTTCATCCAGTTTCCCTATCAGCTGGAAGTGCTCTAACCCTCGGTTGTTGCGAAAACAGTTAGTTGGTACAATGCACTCTAATGGAAACGGAGGGACACGCGATGGACACTAAGGCCCACTGGGAGCAGCTCTATGAGACCACAGCCCCGAACCAAGTAAGCTGGTATCAGCCCCACCCGGATATGTCGCTCCATTTCATCCACCGTGCGAGTGTAGACAAGTTGAGCCGCATTCTCGATGTCGGCGGTGGTGCTTCAATGCTGGTTGATCACTTACTTGCCGAGGGCTTCCAACATATCTCGGTTCTCGACATTTCCAGAGCAGCTCTTCACGAAGCACGGGAGCGATTAGGCCCTCAAGCCGAGAACGTAACTTGGATCGAGGCCGACGTAACGCAAGCAGCCCTGCCCTGTGCCAGCTTTGACCTGTGGCATGACCGCGCTGTGTTTCACTTTCTCACGAATGCGGAAAGTAGACGGCGATATACGGATGTACTCCGTCACGCTCTCAGGCCAGACGGCCACCTAATTATGGCTACTTTCGCCCTCGACGGGCCTGCTCGATGTAGCAACCTGGACGTGGTGCGCTACAGCCCGGAAGCTCTGCTTAGTGAACTCGGCCCTGGCTTTGAGCTTGTGGACAGTGCGCGAGAGACACATGTAACACCTTTCGGTGGCGAACAAAGGTTCATCTTCTGCTGGTTTCGGAGGCGTTAGTCTACTCCATCCTGCTACGGATAGCAAGACCCCGTAGCGCCACTACTACGGGGTCATCGGTCTACACTTTGCCTAGACACAGCTCAGGTAGGAGATACGGCCTCCCGCGAGTTACCCATTAGCCAGATCGTCCGGCCTGATGAGCACTGTAGTCGTCATGGCGGTGCTTGAACAGCCCTGGGGTGAACAGCGCCCCAAGTAGGAGAGCCGCACCAATGATGATCAGCAGGAGAGGGATGAACGGGATATGCACGCCAATGAGGTCGCCCACTCCTACCAAGATCAAGAGGCCGCCAAGCGCGAGAGTGAAACCACTCATGCGCAACTTCAGGAAGAAGCGAGCGCCATTCAAACCCAATAGGACCAGACCCGCCCAAAGCGCGGGAATGCCAATCAACTCCCGGACCAACAGGGTATCCAGCAACCAGGCTACGCCTAGACCAACCAGAAGGAGACCCCACGCAATCTTCACCAGCCACTCGTCCAGTTCCTTTGGATCACGATCTTGAGCCAGCATTTCGACCTCCTTGATGCCGAAAGAGGAGGCTCATGGGGTACATCACCCGCAGGCCATAACTCACCACCGCTCCAAGAATAGCTCCCCATATCAGGTGCATGAACGCGGATACACCGAACCACTGCACCGTCTCCGAGGCTGTTAGCGTCAATACGAATGGTGTTATGGCAAGGATGAATTGACTGACAACCTCTATGTATAGAATGCCAAGCAATACTCCTTTCCTTATCGTCGTTAAACGAAAAGCCTCGATCTGGGTCACGCCGACACTAAAGATGGCCCCAAGTACAAGACCCAGCAGGTAGTGGACTTGTGCGCCCAACAGCACGCCACCTGACATCTGTATTCCGAGCAACGAAAAGAACCCTGCGGCTGTATCGCCGATGGTAGAGAGGGAAGCGACGGGTGGCATACCCACGAGCAGAGACATTACAATCAAAACAATGTCCATTCCTACCGTAGCCACAAAGCCGCCAATCAATCCCCACGCAATTGCTCTGGTGAGAGGAACTTTGCTCATCTGACCCCCTACCAGTCGTCACCTAATGTTATTCCGGCCCAGTAACCTCTTCTTTACAATCCATTATACACCCCGCAGGGGCGACTAAGATGGAGCAATCTTAACGCGGGGTGAAGACATCACAACACTTTTTGTGCGAAAAGCTGATATACTTTTAGGTTTGTTTCTTCGCCCCGTCTCGACGGCTCTGCTTGGTATCTACTTCAAGCAAACGGGGTTTCTGCTTTCCCCTTGCCAAGTCGTGTGGCGCTGTACTACCCAGTAGACAGAGATGAATAACCAAACAACACCCCCGGAGTATGTCTTTTCCGGGGGTGTTGCTCATCTTTCTGTTGGAATGATGTGACGAACGACGAGTGCGACTAAGCGACCGGCTTGTAGGCGCGGACTTTCAAGCTGTAGATAGGGCCGTGCGGTCCACTGTTCGGAACCTTCTGCGCCAACTCGTCATCCACATAGGTCGAACGCGCCAGCGGTGCCACTTGCTCAAAGCCTGCCTTCGCCATCTTCAACGTGTACTCTTCCTCCGGTAGCGCCCCGGCGATACATCCTGCCCACAATTCCAAGTCGCGCTTGATAGCAGGCGGTAAGTCATGGGATGTAACGATGTCGGAGACAACGAGGCGGCCGCCCGGCTTGAGAACGCGAAACGCCTCCTGGAACACGGCGTCTTTGTCCGTCGAGAGATTGATGACACAGTTCGAGATCACGAGGTCTACCGAGTTGTCGGCAACGGGCAACGCCTCGATCAGCCCTTCGCGGAACTCGACATTTGTGATGCCCATTCTCTCCGCCGCGTTTCGCGCTCGCTCTAGCATCGCGGGTGTCATGTCAACGCCGATGACATGGCCGGTCGGCCCGACGAACTTGCTTGAGATAAAGCAGTCCAGCCCACCCCCGCTTCCCAGGTCAAGCACTGTCTCGCCTTCTTGCGGTTTGGCGAAAGCGATAGGGTTGCCGCAACCCAAGCTGAAACCGGCGACATCCTGCTCTAGGCCGGCCACTTCCTCGGCGCTATAGTAACGCACGCCGACCGAGGTATCCGCCGGTGCTGCATCATCGCAACAACCGCTGCCCTGGCTAGGGCTGCAACATCCACCTCCCTTCGCCGCTGCAGCATATCTCTCGCTGACGGCGGTACGCACTTGGGCCGCATCTGTCAAAGCAATATCAGCCATCGTATTCTCCCGTTAGGACTGAAAAGGGTTGTATAGACGATCCTTGTGATCCTAGCAAAGCTCGATCAACTCAGGTTGACTACCATAACTAAGGCGCTTGTCGGACAAACGGTTGTAAACTCCACCGATTGTTGAACAGACGGCGCTACATCTTGACGAGCCACAGTCTGAAATCCAAAGCGCGGGAAGAAGTCACCAGCAGTCTCAGTGAGAAGGTAGACAACCCGGATACCCTGCTCTTTCGCCAGGCTCAAGACCGCTTGTGTGAGTTGCTGCCCAATGCCCTGCCCTTGATAGCTCGGCTCGACCGCCACTGAACGAAGAAGAGCGCCCTCGTCATACACTTCGAGAGCTGCGCTACCTATGATCGCTTCCTCGTCCCGTGCCACAAGGGTTGTGGAGAGATGGTCAGCGAGACCGTCTGGGGGTAGGTCCGTTCGATCCAGGAGAGCGAGAATGGCGGGAAGATCGGTTGCAGCAGCCGAGTTGATGAGGATAGTCACGAGAACCTCCGTGGTAGTATCTGACCAACGCTAAGAGCGCCTACTCGCGATTTCTTGGGTAGACACAGTGCTTGCCTTCGGTGGGCAGCACACCTCTAGCTCTTGTGTGAGGAAAGCGACTTGCTCGCGGAACCATGCCAGCGTTTCGCCGTTGAGACAGTAGCAGCGAGCCGGGCCTTCGACCGTTCCCGACACGATACCCGCATCCCGCAACACTTTGAGGTGTTCACTGACCGTGGACTGAGCCATATCGCTCGCGGCTACAAGATCACCCGTGATGCACTGGGGGTGTTCGGCCAGGTAGCGAATGAGCTTCATACGCAACGGATTGCCCAGGGCTTTGAACACCTGGACGAGCCGTTCATCGTCGTCGAGAAGGCGAACCGTCTTCATTGCTAGCTCCCGTATCTTGTATCGTGTTTTTCCGATTATCGTAATTATACGATGAATACTTGTCTTTGTCAACGGGTTTGTGCTACGGATTTGGCGCTTCAGGGCATTTCTCTCAAGCTCGGCCCGAACTTGACAGCCAATTGAATTCGGCTAATATATAAATCACAATTGTATAAACCACCGTTTAATTACTTCCGGTTAATGAGAAATGCGATGATGAACTTCTTGAGGCAAGTGCAGCCAGAGCCGTTACTACAGGGTGTACCCAGTGAAGCTGCTGCGCAAGCAATGAAGGCGCTCGGCGAGGTCAATCGCTTGAGGGTCTATTCCCTCCTGACGATGGGGCCGATGTCCGTAGCCGAACTCATTCTGACCCTCGGTCTGTCTCAAGCCCTGATTAGCCATCATCTTGCTGTACTCAAAGCCGCAGGGCTAGTCTTCGACTATCGCTCACCGGAAGATGCTCGTTCCATTATCTACGCGGTTAACAAGGACCGACTGCGTACCCTTTATGGCGAGCTATCCCTACTGCTTGACCCTATCAAAGCCATTGATCCTCGTGACGAGCCCTTCAATCAACTAAGGAGGTCTATGATGGCCGGTCCCATTCGCGTTCTCTTCTTGTGTACCGGGAACTCCGCCCGTTCCCAAATGGCAGAAGCGCTGCTTCGTCTTCACGGGGAAGGATTATTCGAAGCGTTCTCGGCAGGAACTCATCCCAAAGGGCTACACCCGCTGACCGTGCGGGTGATGGAGGAATACGGGGTTGATGTTAGTCAGCAAACCTCTAAAGATGTGACAACCTTCCTAGACCAGACATTTGACTACGTGATTACGGTGTGTGACCGAGCTAATGAGGAATGTCCAGTCTTCCCCGGCGATTATGAGCGTATCCACTGGAGCTTTGAAGACCCAGCAGCGGCGCAGGGAACAGCAGAAGAGCAACTGGCGGTCTTCCGGCGTGTGCGCATTGCGCTGGATAGCCGCATCCGGCTCTTCGTCAACGCTCATCGTAAAGAAGCAACACGCCGAATGGCTCTCGTGAGCAACGACAACGAATAGGAGGAGTTGTGCGTCTAGCGGTTATCTCGGATATTCATGGCAACCTGGCCGCTCTTGAAACGGTTCTGGCCGACATAGACCGGCAGGGCGTTGACGATCTACTGTGTTTAGGCGATCTGGTAGGGTATGGGGCTTCCCCGAACGAAGTTATCGAGATTGTTCGCGGTCGTAGTATTCCGACGATCATGGGCAACTACGATGATGGGGTTGGATTTGACCGGGACAATTGCGGCTGTCAGTACAAAGACCCGCGTTTGGAGGCACTAGGGGATCAATCGCTGGCCTGGACAAAGGAGCATGTGCCAGCCGAGAATAAAGCCTACTTGCGAACGCTGCTGCCCTCCATCCGTCGCACTATCGAGGGCCACGAATTTCTCTTTGTGCATGGTAGCCCGCGCAAGCTGAATGAGTACGTCTACGAGGATCGTCCTATCGAGACATTAGAACGGATCGCGGCCTCTGCGAAGGCTGATGTCCTTGTCTTCGGGCATACCCACTTGCCGTATCAGAAAAAGGTCGGCTCGGTTCTCTTCGTCAACACCGGTACGGTGGGGAAGCCGAAAGACCGCGACACACGGGCGGGCTACGTCATTTTTGACATCCTGCCTCAGCAAGTGTCCGTTGAATTTCTTCGCCTTCCCTATGATGTTGAAGCAGCAGCACGGGCAGTAGAAACATCAGGTCTGCCGCATGAATTCGCTTGGCAGCTAAGAGAAGCCCGAGGCGACTTGCCGACGCCGGAACCAGCAAATAGTCCGGCCCGCTGAACTGGCGTGGTGACAGCCAGAGGAAGCAAGTGGTAGGCGTACACGAGGGCTACCGAACGTAGCCCTCTTCTCTTGTCTGGATACCATACCACCGTATTCAATTGGAGCGGTGAGAGATCAGGCGGTCGCCATTGCCGCTTGCAGCCAGCCGCTCACCTCTTGCACCGTGGGGATACGGCCCGCGCACACTAGCTTTTCATTGACGACCAGCCCCGGCGTCGAGAGAATGCGATACGGAGCCATGTCCGCCCGGTTTGTGATATGCTCGATAGTCGCGTCCAGCCTCAGGTCTGCCACCGCTTGTCGGGCGACTTGCTCTACCTTTTGGCAATTCTCGCAGCCCGGCCCTAGCACCTTGATGGTTAGCACTATTAGTCTCCTGTCACGAGGGTTTCAGAGTGACGAACGACCTCAATGGTCGGCTCGAGCACGATTTCGGATTTCACTGAGTTTGCCACAAGACTATACTTCCGCGCCGATTGGAGCGCCCGGCGCGTCCGAGCTTCGACGGCGGCTGGCTCTTCGTCTCCGGCGGCCACCTGGATCACTGGCCGGAGCCGGACCTGGGCGAAAATCTCTGTGCGATCCAACTCGACCAGCTTCGTCCCCTCCGCTTCACAGGTATAGGACAGCAGCTTGAGCTTGAAGCGCTCCGCCCCCCAAATGAACATCATCATGATGCAGGTGTTCACGGCAGCAACGAAAGCGTCTTCGGGTGTGAATACGCTAGGGTGTCCTTGAGCATCAGGCGGAGCCGAGAAGTCCATTTCGGGGCCGTTCCCCATGATGAGATGGCCCCAGTGTTCCCCTTTCCAGTTGACTGTCGTGTGGTATGTCGCCGTTCGGCTCATACTGTGACCTCCACCTTTGCGCAATACTTCTCATACTCACGCAGTAGCACGGCCATGCACTCCGCATCCGAGGTATCGGGGAGTGAGTTGTAAATCTTTACCGTGTCCACCAGCTCACGTGCCGTCGCGTCGTTCGGAGCTTTGCCTTCGTCGCGGAATTGCTGGAAGATGAGGGGCAGCCCCAGTAACTTCACCACCTGGCCGCCAATCTCCACGCGCTGCACCGGAATGCCGGAGCCGCACGAACAGCGCGCTTCCCCTTCCTCGGAGGTTGCCGTCGTATCCCCTATAATTGTGCCGGTACTTCGGTTCCATCGCTTGCCTAAGAGATTGTCCACCTCTTCCGCGACTCGCTCGGCTGTCCGTTCCACCGCCTCTTGCCCGGCTTCATTCAGATGTCGTCGTCCTTGCGGCGCTGCCAACCCATGTTCTGCGATCACCTCATCCACGACGATGCTTGCTGCCGTCTTCCCGGAATACATCTCCGTCGCCCGCGCTGCGCATCGCTTATCACATCCGTCTATCGCAATTGTCGGGTAGAAGCGGGCGAAGGCCCGGTCGCCTTGGCCACCAGCCAGGAACAAGGGGAGGCAGATCGTCACCGTGTCCCCCGGTCGCAACTGCTCTAGCACCTTCAGAGCGGCAAGGCGGGTAATCGTTCCCTGGGGGAGTTCTTCACCAGAACACGCCACAATCCCGACTTTGTTCTTGGGTAGGTTAGGCATGGCTTTCGTCTCCCTCGTCCGCTACGACACGGAGAGGATTTTCTGAGACAAGGGTATCAACGGTCGTCGCAATCTCTTCCGCTAACGCACGGGCCAGCTTCTGCCCGCCCTCGTTCAATGTGGCAATTCCTTGCGGCTTGAACTGACGGTAGCGCCGCCACACATCCAGTACCGCGACAGCTTGCCCGACTGTTCCCCCGCTTTCCTGTACCATCTTCGTCGCACACGCCAACTTGCAGCCGTCTATGGTGACGGTGGACGTGTTCGCCACGACTTCCCGCGCGTCCTCGTCGCCTAACACCAACAGGGACAGCGCCACAAGCTGTGTATCCTCTGGCCGTAGCTCCTCGACGATCTCATACGCTGCCTCACGGCTCACCGTCCCGTAGGTCTTGCCGATCCCGCTACATGGGACGATGGCTATCCTGCGCTTCTCGCTCATCGTTTGTTCGCCTCCTCTTCGACCTGCGTCTTGATGCGGGCAAGATAGGCGGGGGCATCGAGAAGGCGCGCCCGGTCCCTCTCCCAGTCCTGCGCTTCAATGACGGCCAGCCAGCCTTCCCCATACGGATCGCTGTTGATAATCTCAGGCGTGTCTTCGAGGGCCGGATTGACCTCCACAATCGTTCCCGCAACAGGCGAGGACAAGCCAACGTTAGCCTTGACGGTCTCGATCTGCGCCACCTCTTGACCAAATACCAGGGTGCTGCCCACTTTCCGAACCATCACAAAGGCCATGTCGCCGCTGGACTGTTGGAGGTAATCCGAGAGGCCCACCTTGACCCGGTTCTCGTCCGGCTGCGTCCATAAGCCTTCGTCGCTATAGAACCGATCTGTGGGAACCGTGAATGTGAATTTGTCTACCGTCAGCTCAAGAACATCGGGCATACGCCCTCCTCCCTATCGAGCGAGCATTATATGCGGCTTTTTGAATGTAATTTGACAAAAAAAGAGGCGCGTCTCAGGACGCGACCTCTGCGACCGGCGTATTACACTTCGGGCAAGGACAACTAGCCGACCGAACCGCAGCCTTCCGGTCTACCACGGGCTCGCCGACGATCTTCCGTGCCGCGTCCAGAAGGGGAAACACCTCTGGCTCTGTGACCCAGTAGAAGACGTTCCAGCCGTCGCGTCGATCCCGTACTAACCCGGCTTCTTTGAGAACGGCAAGTTGCTGCGAGATGTACGACTGGCGATAGCCGAGGGCCGCTTCCATGTGACAGACGCACTCTTCCCCGTCGCGTAGCGTCTCAAGGATGGCTAGTCGGACCGGATGCATCAACGCACGAAAGAGCTTGGCTTCACTCTGCAAAGTCTCATTCTTCATGACCTCATTATATTCAATTTCTTGAATATTGTCAAGCCCTTGGGCGACCCCGGGAGGAAGGCAGCCCGCCTGGCTCTTTGTCCCATATTTACCAACGACTTAGGCTCTCTTAGATACAGGTGACGTTGTCACGCTCCGTCTTGTAGATATCTCAGTCCATGGCGCAAGCTTATCTCCGCTTTAGCTAGTTCTTTGCCCAGGTAGGCCGCATGGCTTAGCTCCGTCACCCACTTGTTTTGGATAATGGTCATGTAAAGCGGCTTGGCCGTCATACCCTCGATGATGTGCAGGAGGGTATTGTCATAGCTATAGTGCTCTACGCTTATCCGACCCTCCTCGGGCAAGGGAAGGATGACAAAATATCCCGCCTTGTCCATCACGACGGGTTCAGATGAGGCACCTGCCAACATCACCGGGACGGTAGCCACTGCGACTCCCTTCGCTTCTTCGCACGCCCCACTACAGCCGCAGCTGCATGATGCGGGAACCTCACCTGCCAGCTCCTGTACGCGCCCGGAAATTGCCTGTGCATCCTCACAGCCAACCATGTCCACGACCCGAACCTGAAGGCGAAAGGCAGCTATTTCTTCAGGAGAAACGTTGCGGAGGATGGGATGCTTACCCGGCGAGCCGACGACACGCCCATTTGCGTCAACGCCGTTTTCCTTAAGTGCCAGAAGTGTCTGACCCGGGTGATGCCCTCTTGAATCTTTGTCGGCAACGACCAAGTAGCGTAGAGATGGATTTGTAATTACATTCTTGACAACCTTATCAATTCCAATATTTTCGGTTTCGGTCTTTCCGACAATCGCCAAACCGGTCGGTTTTCTGTGAGCCAGTTGCTCGACTAGCTCAACGCTGCCCAATGTAGAGACGGCAACTGGCGCGGCTCGATCCAGGACAAAGTATTCGCCGGTTACTTGCGGCCATCTCTGCTCCGCTAGACGGAAGTCGCAGGCGAGATCCTTGGTCGTCACAAGTTCTGGAAATGCTTCAGCCAACAGGTTTTGAGCGACCGCCGGATGACAGTAGTCGCAGCCGAGGCACGCGTACCGAACAGCATGCATTTTCGCCCGCCAAGCGAGGATGCTTTTCCTCAGGGTTTGAGCCTCGCATGATTGGTTGACCTCCAGCGTAATGGCCAGGTTGTCCAGCGCCTCGCGCATGCAACCACATTGTTAGCACTTGGTCAACTCTATCGCGGCCGCAAGCTCGGCCTGTGCCTCCAAAACGGGCTCGCGTCTCATAGGTGAATCCTTCCTCAAGAGGGCTTTACAGACTCTAGATGCTTGTGCTGCCAGATAGGTTACAAAAGGCGGCGATAGATGCTCTCGCGATGTCGCCGCGAAGTTCTGCAACTGCAGAAGGAGACTGAACACGCCCAAACGGGTTATCTCCGGCTGATGGAATCAGGTCGAAGATAGTCAGCCGCAAGGAATTGGAGATGGTTAACCCACATAACGCTGGGTCGGTCTATCACCAAGCGGAATTACTCCTTATATGTAATAGCCAAGACTGGGTCCGACAATCCTCTGTCTCTCTGCCACCCCAATCATGTCCGAGCGAGACTCGTATCAAGAGGCCCCGCTTGGCCATCGCCTACGTTGTGACGCATTTCCATCACGTGCCCACCATATTCGGTCAATTAGACGGTCTGCATTCCTCGCATTCTGTAGACGCCATTCGCATGTGAGCCATACACGGAGTTGCACATCACGACCCTCGCTGATCTGCGACACCGCACGCGCGATTCGACGTTCGGCAGTAAGGTCCATGGTCACGACCAGAATGGTCGGCATGCCGTTGTAGTCGCGCGCGAAGAGGTCGCGTTGCATGTAGGTGTAGTAGGCGGCGAACTTGGCGTAATACTGCGCCATGCTCATTGTGCCGCGGTCGTATTCCAGGAAAAAGCCATGCTGGGTACCGTCGTGGCGATAGATTGCGTACCCGTCGGGCCGAATGAGGCGGCTGCTGCACAGGGCCGGACTGCGCCACTCCACGACCGCATCATCGTGGCCGCGCTCACGTCGTTCCGCAGCTGTCCGATACAGACTCGCGAAGATCGCGTTGACGCCCAGGGTGTGGGCCAGGTTCTGGAGCAGCTTGCGCCGCACGAGCGTCGCGTGTTCCACGCCTCCCCCCACGAGCCCATTGTGGCGGACCGCTCTGGCGACAGATAACCCCTGGTGCGCCGCAACCAGGGCGAGCCCATCGCCTGTCAATTCCACCAAATCGTCGGGGCCGGCTAGCCCGTCTATTTCCCCCAGTTCAAGGAGCCGCAGCAGCCCAAGCCGGATCAGGCGGTTGCGTTGAGCTCGTGCTCGTTCCGGTTGCCACTCCATTACAGCCGCGGTATCGTCCAGGGTCAGGAACGGATGACGCCCGATGAAGTCGAGGAGGGTTCGCTCCGTGGAAGTGAGGGCAAGTGCTCGACGGTTCAGCCCTTCATCCGCAGTGGGTAGCCCTGTCACCGTTAGCGCGTCCTGAGTGAGAGGGTGAATGGGTCGACTTGGAGGCTTGCTAGCTAATCGCGCCAGCGAGATACTCTGAATGAGATTGGCAGCCCTGGCAGGAACATCTCCCTCTAACTCTGCGAGCTGTGTCAATCCCTTCGGAAGATCCTCCCACGTCGCGACCCATGCCGCGAAGCGCTCGTCCAGCCGCTTCTCAGCAGCATTGTCGAGGAGCTTTTCCCACACGCCGACACGTTTGGCGTGCGTGGTGGCAATGACAAGCCGCGGCAGGTTCCCCTCCTGGAGCTGACGCAGAACGAGTAAGTGAGCCAGGGCGCGAGCGTAGAGACGGGGCGGGAACGTCCCCAGGTCGGGGATGAGCAGGTGCTCTCGAGACTCGCCGTTCCAGGTCACAGCAGCGTAGGCCGGTAACCGCACCCGTACCGCATCCTTGTCCGATGGTCGGTAGTACTGCCCACGCCATGGGCGCCGCCAAGCCAGCAGTGTTGGCTGTCCGGGGCGGGACGCGGCGACACCCCCGAGCAAGCGATAAGTCGCCACCAATTGGGGCAGACCCTCGATTTGCCCCAGCAGGTCAGTTGGCCGTAGCTTCAGCTTGGCAGCCAGGTCCGACGGCCGAACATCGCGATGCAGAGCGACCGTCACCAGCCCGAAATCGGTTACGTAGAACAGACGCGGCGAGCGGCGGGGCTGGAGGGATGGATGAATGGCGTCTACCAGGCCCAGCGCTTCCAGCCGTTTGATCTGCTCGTAAAGGGGCGACGAGGCCGCCAGCCCAAGGAGTTGAAGAAGGACTTCGGCCGGTAGAAAGGGAAGGCGAAGCAGCAGCAGCAGGATGCGCCAGTCAGCATCGCCAAGCCTATCGGCTGCCCCTAGCGCATCCCGCCACTGCATGGCACGTGTCACTGTGGCTTCCCGCCCTCGCCGCCCGTGTCTTTCCCGTCTCGCTCTTCCAGGGACCGGCGCGTCGCGTCGTCCATCAGGGAGTCCTGGCGGGTGTTGAGCCCTTTTGGCGTCTTCTTGCGGTGCTGATTGCGTTCCGACTTGTCGGAGGCCTGCGCCGTGTCGTCGGCGTCGCCCGATGCGCGTCCGCCGTCTTTCTTCTTCTCGTCAGCCGGGTGCAGCTTCGCGATCCGCGCCAGGGCAGCCGCCAGATCCGCCTCCACCGCCGCGATGGGCCGGCCGTACGTCACCGCCGATGCCTTCTCCAGGTCCTGGCAGGTCTGTGCATTCCCTTGAGGCGGTGGATCAAGGCGCACCGAAAACGGCGGCGTGCGCTCACCGCCCACCGATAGCTTGGCGTAGCACTGATACTCCCCCAGCTCGACCATGTCCTGGGCGTCCACATCGCCCCCCAGCTCGCGCACCAGGTACTCGGCATCCTCCGCGCTCGTGTGGAACGCGAACAGGCCGTCCAGGTTGGCGAAGACCGTGGCCTGCAAGCTGCGGGCGTGCTCCTCGTCGAGGGTGCGCAGCCGCCCCAGGCTCTGGGTAGCCAGCACCAAGTTGGCCCCGTACTTGCCGAGCTCCGACAGGACACTCTCGTAGTCGGCACCCGGCATGGTGTGGAACTCGTCGACGATGATTGTCACCGGCTGGCGTTGTTTCTCCTCTAGCGCCGCCTGCTCGTTCACCGCCAACCCCACCAGGTTGAGCAGCGTTCCGCCGATGAGCGCTGCTGCATCCTCGCCGACGACCCCCTTGGCCGTATTCACGATGACGATGCTCCGCGACCGCAGCCAGCCCGCCGGATTCACCGTCGAGCGGGGTTGACCGACAATCGCCCGCGTCGCCTGGCTGCCGGCGAAGCGCTGCACCTTCGTCTGCACCGGGTTGACAATCTCCAGCTGCAGCCGCCGGTCCAGTGGCTCAAAGTAGCTGGCCCACCAGGCGCGGATCACGGGATCCGTGACCAGCTTGAGCACGCGCTGGCGAAAGGCGACGTTGACCAGCACCGGCGCTACATCCAGGAGCGTGTGCTGACGGGCTCGCCCCAGCGGGTCAACCTCGCGGATGGCCTGATTGGCGCTATAGAGGGTGAGCAGGGCAAAGCGGAACGCATCCTCCATGCGCGGCCCCCAGAAGCGGTCGAACTCGTGGCGGAAGATCGTCAGGGCATTGGCGACGGCCTTGTCGCGGTTCCACCCCAGCCCCACATCCAGGAGGTTGAGGCCAAACGGGCGCTCTGTATTGGCCACATCCAGGTAGACGACATCCGCGCGGCGGCTCTCGGGCACGAGCGCCAGGGTCGCCCGCGCCAGGTCGCGGTGCGGGTCCACCAGGACGAGGGCGGAGGGGGTGTTGCCGACGACGGGCGTCGCCATGAGGTAGCGCGCGAGCTGGAGCAGCAGGGAGGACTTGCCGCGCCGCGTCTTGGCGACAAGCAACAGGTGGCGGCGTAAGAGGTCGGGCGGGAGCGCGACCCGGATGGCGTGGCCCTGGTGCGAGGCGACCCCGATGCGGCAGCCGCGCTCGACGGTCACCGGCAAGGGTAGCCAGCGCCGCGCCGTCGTGCGCTCCAGGAGCGGAACGTCAGCATCGGTGTGGGGCAGATGCCAGAGCCCCGCCAGCTCGCGGATGTTGAGCACCGGCGTCGCCTTCGCCGACAGAAGCGGCGCAAGCTCGGCGAGCCTGTTCTCTTTGCCGGCCAGCGGACGTTGGAGAAGGCCGTTGCCGGCGGCCAGGTTGAACTGGCGGTAGGCGGCGACCAGGCGGCCCAGGCGCGCTTCGACCTCGGCCGCCGGCACCTCGGCCGGTGCGAAAATGGCCAGGCGCACCTCGGCCCGGTAGGCGATACGATTGATCTTCTCCTGGACGAGGCGCATGTCGTAGAGCTTCTTGCGCCTCAAGCGGTGGACGAGCCAGAGCGTACTGGCGCCGCCGCCGATAGCGGCCAGCGCCAGCAAGCCTAGGAAGAGCCAGTTGCGCTCGGTGTACCACCCATACGCCTGGTAGCTCACCGCAACGGCGACAAGCAAGGCCGCCGTGAGAAACACGTTGGTGAGGGAGGTGTCGGCCTGGGACGCCGCCCGCTCGGCGGCCAGGGGATGCTCGACCGCGAGACGCAGGTAGGCTTCCGACCAGTTGTCCGGCGCCGGCCGGAGCATCACCTGGCTCAGCCCGCGCCAGCCAGGCGGGAGGTCGGCGAGGCCGCCCAGGACCCCCAAGATGGGGTCGGACTGGGTCGGGCCCTCGCCGACGTCAGCGTCACGGAACGTGCGCAGGGGCAGGTAGGGCGGGGCGCGCAAGACGAGGGCGCACGCCGCCCCCCGCTCACCATCCCGCAGCACAGCCGGATCGGCGTCCGGGTGCTCGGTGAGATTGAGCGGCCGAATCTCAGCCTGGGGGTAGGCTGCGCCTAGCTGGCCGGCGACGTGGCGCCGCATGGCCTCACTGCCCACGCGCATCACGAACCGCCGCGCCTGGCCTGTCGCTGCCACCTCCAGGCTGAACGGCTCGGGCAGCGAGATCGCGGCGAGGAAGTTCTCGGCGGCCGTCAGGCTGGCGGTGTTGGTGCGCGGCGTCACCACCTCGACTAGCTCGGCCGGCCCTGTTGTCACCCCGTCTCGCTTAAGGGACAGTTTCATGTTCGCCTCCTCTCTCGACCGCGAGGTGACGTCGCGCCAGCTTTGCCTGGATCACGTCCATTATGGAGAGGTACTCGTCCAGCACGGCCACGAGTTCATCGCACCCGCAGCGTCGCCAGGGACACCCGGTGAGGGCCTCGGCGAACGCGATGATCTCCTGCGTCTGCCAGCCCAGCAGGCTGCCATAGTGGAGCACCGCGGCGCGCAACCGGACGCGCTTGCCACGCAGCGCCGCCCGATTCAGCTTAATGGGTCTTGCCGTCATCACCGGCGCCTCCTTTCGTGCCACGCGCTGCCGAGAGCAGACGAAAGAACGTCGCGCGCCCACCCGGCTGTAACGCCAGGTCGTTGAGGTCCATGCCCGACGGCAACGCCAGCGGACGCCAGCGCTCGCCCAGGTGCTCTGCGACGCGAACGCTTGCCGCTTGGCCGGCGGCGTCGCCATCGAAAACGCCCCACACCGTCCCCACCCGAGCGAGGAAGCCGAGACGGTCCACGGGCAGGTGCGTGCCGCACGGACTAAAGGCGGCGAGGTTCCAGCTTACCGCCGTCAGGTAGTCAAAGGGCCCTTCGCACAGAAAGACCTCGCGCCGGCCCACGGCGCGGGCGTAGCCCAGGATAGGCCGCTCGCCCGGCAGCGCCAGGTACTTTGGAATTCTCTCGCCGTCGTCCAGGGAGCGGCCGATGAACCAGATACAGTGGCCGCCCCGCACTTCAGGAATGACAATCCGCCCCGCCAGGAACTCGCCCACCGGGCCGTCGCCATCATGACCCGGTCGGCGGAGCAGACCCAGCGCCTGGGCGACCCGCAGACCGGAGCGACGGCGCAGGAACGTCTCCAGGGAGTGGCCGTCGGCGTAGCCCACGGCGCACGCGCGGATGACACGGTCCGGTATGCCCCGCCTACGCACGTAGGCCAGGGCGCGCGGTTCCTGCCACAGGCGGTGATGATACAGGGCAGTCGCCGTGTTCATGACCACCTGCTCCTCCAGCGTCAGGCGGTCCCAGCGCCGCTCCCGCTGTTCCCGGCGCATGAGCATCTGGCTCCCGACCGGCTGCGGCGGTAGACCCGTGAGCCAGGCGCACGCCTCGCCGAAGTCCAGATGGAAGCGGCGGCGCACGAAGTCGATGACGTCGCCGTGGGCGCCGCAGGCGAAGCAGTGGAAGTGCTGGTCGTCGTCGTAGACCAGGAAGCTCGGCCGCCGGTCGTCGTGGAAGGGACACAGCCCTTTGTGGCGGCGCGGCCCGGCCGGCTTCAGCTCGATGCCGCTGGCGGTGACCATGTCGACCAGGGGGTAATTGTGCCGCAGGGCCTCGACCAGGTAACGCGAGCGTGTTTGGACCGTCATGGCTGACCTCCTCGGCCCTGCCGCTCCGTTCGGCGCGGCGTTCGGCCGTTGTCGCCGATATCGTCAAGAGTTCGTAGCAAGAGAGCGTCTTGAGCGTCCGCCCGTTGGGCGAGCTCGCGCGGCGCCGTCGTGGCCAGGCGGTGCTCCAAGGGGCTGGCCTCGACTTTCAAGGCCATGTGGCTGCCGCGAGCAAAGAACAGCCCCTCGCCTTTACCCGCCGCCAGGAGGAACTGCCGCTCCTCGGGGGAGAGCTGGAAGACGGCGACGACAGGCTCAATCGTGGCGCTATCCTGCTTCATGAGGAACTTGAGCGCGGCGTTGGTCAGCACCGTGCGGCCGTGCTCCGAGCCGAGGAAGTCGGCCACGTCCTGGGTGATGGTGACCAGGCCCAGGTAGTACTTGCGGGCGCGGCGGGCCATGCTCGACAGGAACGCGCCGCCTTCGGGGTTCTGCATCAGGCTCCACGCCTCGTCGATAATGAGCAGCCGCGGCCGCCGCTGGCGGCGCACACTGTTCCAGACGAAGTTGGCGATAAGGTGGATGCCGAGCGGTCGCAGCTCAGGCCCCAGCGCCTGGACGTTGAAGACGACGAGGCGGCGGTCCAGGGCGACATTGGTCGGTGCGGAGAAGAGGCCGGCGAGGGAGCCGTCCACGAAGCGGCGGAGGCGTGTCGCCAGGCTCGCGGCGGTGTCGTCGTGCATCCAGGCGAGGACACCGTGCAGGTCCTTGAGCAGCGGCGCCGGGCGGCTGTGGGTCGCCGGTTCCTCGGTGATACCGGCCGAACGGTAGGTGTGGTAAAGCGCGGCGTCGAGCGTGGCGCGCTCCTGGACCGCCAGGGGCTTCCCGCGCTCGGCGAGCATGATCTCCAGCAGCCCGCCCAACGCGGCGATATGCTCGGCCAGGGGATCGGGGGCATCTTGCTCGTCGGAGGCGGGCGGCAGGTCGAACGGGTTCAGGTGATGGGGCGATGAGCCCGCCAGGCGGATGAGCTGGCCGTCCACGGCGTCACATAGCGGGCGGTACTCATCCTCAGGGTCGATGACCAGGAAGTCCACGCCGAGCAAGAGGTTGCGCAGGGCCATGAGCTTGGTGAAGTAGCTCTTGCCCGCGCCCGACTTGGCGAAGATGACGGCGTTGGCGTTCTCCAGGCTATCGTCGAATGGGTCGACGATGACCGGCGAGTGATTGTGCCGCGCGATGCCGTACAGAACCCCGCGTTCCATGGTCAGGGTGCTGGACGAGAAGGGGAACATGGTCGCCAGGGAGCTTGTGTCCAGGTTGCGGAACACCCGCAGCCGGTCCTGGCCCTCCGGCAGGCAGGAGCGGAAGCCGCTGTCCTGCTCCAGGATGGCGACGCGCGAGTGGGCCAGCATACCGTCCAGCGTCACCTCGACGCGCCGGGTGAGTTGATCCAGCGCAGCGAGCGAACCTGCCCGCAGGAGAATGTAGAGGCTGACGGAGAAGACTTTCTCCTCGCCGCGCTGCAGGGCGTCGCGCAGGCGCTCGGCATCCTCGTAGGCGACTTCGCGCTCCGGGTCGGCCAGGCGACCACCTCGCGCGGCGAGCAGGCGCGAGGAGTGAAGCTGCACCATCTTGTGGCTGAGGGCGGTCACCATCTGGCCCGTTTCGAGGGGGTAGGCGTGCAGGCTGATCTCCAACGGCTCCTCGAAGTCGATGAGCGGGCTGAGCCAGCCGGGGCTGACGCTGCGCGGGTAGCCGACGACGACCAGGGTGCGCGCGTACTGCGTGTCGAGGCGCATGTGAGTGCGCGCCATCTCGACGGCGGCCGGGGCAATCAGGTCGGCGATGGAGCGCATCCCCAGGGTGAAGCGTTCCTGATGGGGTCCGGTCCCAGGGTGGGCGGCCCGCGACCGGCGCAATGAAATGAAAGGCATCACGGCCTCCTCTCTGCACTCGATTGGCTCACGACCAGGTTGACATACTCCGTCAGGCGCCGCCGCACGCGCTGCGCCCGCGCGAGATCCGGGCACCAGTAGGCGTGGTAAAGCTGGGCCAGCTCGACGTCGCCCAGACGGCGGGCTGACAAGCCGCAGCGCCCAAGCTGCCGCGCCACTTCCTCGCAGCGGTGCGTCAGCTGGCGGCGCGCCGCGTCCGGCGTTGGACCCGCGACACGCTGCGGGAGAAAGCGGGACCGCGACGCGTGGAGCCCTTCGGCCTCGGCCGGCACCACCACATAAAAGCGGCGTTCCAGGAGCGTGCGGTGACGCGCCAGCCGACGCAGGAAGATGGCGTGGTCGCGGGCCAGCTCGTCGAGCGGCTCGGCCAGGGTCTGGGCCTGGCGCTCCATCTCCGCGAGGTAGGTCTCGAGATCCACAGGCAGCACCCGCACGAGCACCTGGACAGGAAAGGTCAGGCTGTTGAGGAAGGCAGCGTAGCTGTCGACGATGCCCTCGCGCTCCACTTCACCGGCCAGGCCGAAGTTCACGCTGCCGACTTCGAGCACCCCACGGTACTGATGGCCGGCCAGGCGCACAACGCCATCCTCGATGGCTTCCAGGCCCATGTGAACAGTTTGGGTCGATGATCGTCGTTTCATGGGGTTTCCTCCTTCCACGACACGTCCAGGGACAGCTCTTCCCAGCGCGAGGCGGAGGAACGTTGGGCGGACGGGTCGGCGGTGCGCGGGCGCCAAACGCTCGCCTTGGGGATCGCCAGGTAGTGGAGGGCGACGAAGGCCCACTCCTCCAGCCCGCGTCTGTGGGGACGGACGAACGCCACAACCAGGGCAGCGAACACGCAGGTCGCCGCCAGGGCGAGCCTGACGCCGAGCGCCAGGTCGGGAAGCGCATTCCACAGGCTGTACGCGCCTGAGAAGCCGACGGAGAGGTACATCACCTGGCGCACCGAGAGACCGTAGAAGGCCTTGTCTTCGACGTTCAGGTGGGTCGGGATTTCATGACGTTTCTGACGCATAGCATTCTCCTCAGTGGCCGAGGGCCGACTGGATCATGACGGCGATGGTGCGCGCCGAGAGCGCGATCGCCAGGCCGAAGAGGGCGTTGATCATGGCGGACTTGCCGCGTTCCATCTGGTGGGGGCTGCCGGCGGCGCTCATGTAGACGAAGGCGCCCCAGAGGAGGAAGAAGGCGGCCACGGTGACCGCGACTCCCGTCCCGATATTCAAGAGATTGTTGAACAGGCCATTAATGGCGTCCACGGGTGACCTCCTTTGTCTCGATACCGGTTGCTGGCGCGCTAGCGCTGGACGCGGCCCGCGCCGGCGTAGTGCGCGCTCCAATAGGGGTCGGTGAAGATTGGCATCTCGCGCACGACGTCACCGGTCGTCGGCGCGTTAATCATGCGGCCGTTGCCGACGTAGATGCCGACATGCGTAATAAGCTCGACGCTCGGGTAGGTCGCGGCGAAGTAGACGGTGTCGCCGGGCTGAAGTTCGTCAGGTGAGATACGGACGGTGGCGTTGTACTGCTGCTGAGCGGTGCGCGGCAGGGTCACGCCGGCCTGGCGGTAGACCCACTGCACCAGGCCGGAGCAGTCGAAGCTGGTTTCGGGACTGGCGCCGCCCCAGACGTAGGGCATGCCGATCTCGTCATACGCCAGCGCGACGACATGGGCGCCCAGGGCATCCGGCGGCAGGGGCGTCAAGCCAGGCAAGGGCTGGCCGACAGCGGCGAGCTGGGTGGGTGTAACCGCGCCGAGCAGCGCTGCCAGGCTCGCGATGACGAACGCGAGGGTGAGCAGGAGAGCGAGCACCAGGCCGGCCGCGACCTTGAGGGCATCGCGGATCAGACCGGACAGCGCCAGGGCGATGAGCGTGGACTGCATCAGTCGCCCCCTTCCAGCGCCTTGGCGCCACGGCGGTAGACCATGTAGCGCACAAAGCCCAGGCCATCTCCCAGGTGATGGCGCATGAGACTGGGGACTTTGAGGGTCAGGACGAGCACGGCGACGCCCAGGAAGATGGCGAGCAGCGCCGAGTCCGGGGCCATGGGCGTCATCTCCGTCAGGAGGGAGCCGCCGAGCTTGAGGGTGAGCACCTGGACGAACTGGGTGAAGACCGCGCCCAGGAACGTGCTCGACCAGAGGCGCGCCCAGCCTTGCGTCTGGGGCAGGACCCAGCACAGCAGAGCCAGGGGTGAGACCACCAGCAGAACGTCGACGAGGGCGAGGCGCATGAGCGCTTGCAGGAGAAGCACGAGGCTCGTGACGAGGTAGATGAGGGCGGCGACCAGGTCGGCCAGGACTTGGCTGCCGATGTCGGCGCGTTCCCACGCCGGGAGGGTCGCCTGACCGACGGCGCTGCACAGGGCGTTGTTGGCGTCGATGGCGAGCTGCGTCCACGCCAGACTCATATTGGCCAGGAGCGCCCCGACGATGATGCGCGGGAAGAGCTCCATGGCGTCGTGATACGATGAGCCGAGTTGCTGGCGCACCATGACGTTGAAGCCGCCCCACAGAACCACCAGGACAAGCGCGGCGTTGGCGATGAGGCGTACCACGCCCCACAGCCCTTGAACCGTTGGGCTTGCGTAGGAGCCGGAGGGCGGAGTCTGCGTGATGAAGTTGAGGGAGCTGCCAAGGACGCCGTTGACGACGGCATGCAGGGCTTTGGCCAGACTCTGCAGCAGGTTGACCAGAACCTTGTTGAAAACCTCGGCGGCCCACACCTTGGGGTCGGGCAGGAGGCGCAGCAGGCCACCGGGCCCAGGGGCAGGTTGGTCCGCCGGCGGCTGTGGCTCGACGGTCGGCTGCGAGTCCACCGTCGGTTCTTGCGCCATAACGGGCGCAGCGAGACCAAGCCAGAGAGTGGCTGCCAGGACGAGCAGGGGAACGAGCCCCAGGAGGAGACGACGGTTCATTGCGCCTCCCCTGGCCGCCAGGTGACCAGCCAGTACTCCGCTTGATTACTCCCCAGGCTGCCGGCCGCGTCGATGGCGACAATGGCTTGCGCGTGAGCGGAATCCCAGCGCACGGCGAAGGTCGAGGGCGCTTTGAGCGGCACGCTCCCGACGTCCTGGGTCTCGCCGGTCGGCATGACCTGGCGCAGCGCAAGCGGCTTGCTGCCTCCGACCCGGGCCAGCGCCAGGATGACGCCGTCCTGCCGCGAGATCGGGGACTGACCTTCGGCGTCGCCCAGTCGTTGGCCGCTACGAGTGGCCAGCGTTGCCTCGAAGACGGCCATCGCCGGCCGGGTGGCGAAGAACCAGTTGGCCTGAGTGGACCGATCCTGAGCTGGGGCGCTGTACAGGAGGCGCTGACCGTCGGGGGACCAGGCCACGGGCGGGAACGGGAGCAGCGCCGCGCTGTCCCAGCTCACGTCGGCCAGGTAGCGGAACTCGCCGGTCTGGATGTTGAGGATGCACAGGGACGCAGTTTGCTCGGCCCGCGACAAGAACGCGACATGGCTGCCGTCAGGGCTCCAGAGGTAGCTCCCTGGGACGACCTCGCTCGGCAGACTCACCAGGTCTTGAGATTCCAGCGTTAAGGTATTGAGCCGCCGCAGAAGGGTGCGCCCGCCCAGGCCCATGACGCTCTGGAGGGACGCGACGAGCAGCCCTCGGCCGTCCGAGGTCCACACCAGGTCCACCAGGCTCTCGCCGGGCGCGTTGTCCGGCAGGGCATATGCCCGCGCGCTGCGCTGGTCTTCGCCTGCGATGAGCCAGACTTCGTCCAAACGGTTGCCGATCGCGGTTCCGCCTCGCCCGCGCACCAGGTATGCGACTGCGCGTCCGTCCGGAGACACGGCCAGGCTGCCATGCACATTCGGGGGTCCGAGGCGGCGCGCGCCGCTCCCATTGTCCAGAACCCACAGCTGCCGCTCATCTCCTGGTTGAAGGGCTAGAGCCAGGGCGACGCGGCCATCCGCGAGGAAAAACGCGTTGGTGATCTCGGCGCCGGGGAAGGTCGGGCGCAAGCGCTCGACGCGCGCGTTGGCGAGCCACAGGTCTGCCTCGAGCGTGACGGTCTGGGCGGTGGTGACGGTCACGTCGTGGGTGACGGACGCATAGCCGTCGCGGCGAAGCGTTACACGATGCGGCTTGGCGGAGAGGGGAATCGTTGCCGGCGTTTCCCCGCGGGTCCGGTCGTCGACTTCGACGACGGCCCCCGCCGGGCTGGTGCTGATGACCAGCATCCCGCCGTGGGCTTCTTCGGCGCGTTGCACCATCTGATGATTGACGATCGCGGCGGTCGAATTGAGAATAACGCAGACGGTGGCAATCCACCATCGCCACTTTCGCACCCACCGACTGATGGCAGTGCGGTGGGGCCGGTGAAGAACGAGTCGAAAAGGTAGCTGCATGAACGGCCTCCGTAGACTGATCTCGACATCTGCCGACCAGTCTACAAAACGCCGCTCACTTTTCAGGCTCTTTTCGAGCACGCCTCGTGCACTTTTCGGGAACTTTTCGGGTGCTGTATAAATGAGGTTGTGAGCCGAGGATATTGGGCTGCTACTCCTACGTAGAAGCCAAGGCCCACGATCGGGGTTCTTGAGGAGGTGCCTCGACAGAAAGGATTGTAGCCTCGGCTCTACGCGTTGTCTTGGATTAGCAGGTTGCAGTCACGCCAAACACCTCGGTTCTAGATCCAGTTCCACACTCAACAGCCTAGCCAATTGAGACAGTCATCGAAACGTCACTCGGTGCCTACGTCATCGCTGAGGCCTAGCTCGCGTAAGGCGGCCTTGAGCTCGTCAATCCGGTGCTGCGGGATACCCTGGGCGTTACTGAAGTCGATGTTGACGGTCAGGGTGAGGTCGCCCTGGCTGACGAGCTTGACCAGCGCCTTGGTGTAGAAGTTCATCCACTTCTGGTAGGGGATACTCCCCGACCAGGTGATGTGCTGCGGCAACTGCGTCGGGGTCGACGATGGGCCGGGTTGCGGCGTTGGTGCTGGCGGTGGTGTGACAACGGCTGGTGTTGAGGCCTCACCCCCAGCAACGGGGGATGGGCTCAAGCCCTCACCGTCCTCGCTCACCTGCTTGACCGGTGGCGTCGGCTCGGGCGCGGGCTTGTCGCGGGCAGCCTTGTACGCCTCGGCGGTGTCCTTGCGGATGATGTACATGTCCGGCGAGATTTCGACGTTGGCCGGCGACAGCGGCTCTTTGAAGTAGAACGGGTCGTACTGGCCTATCGCGATCTTGCCGACGTAGGCGAGCTGCCCGTCGGTGACGGCCCTGGCGATGGTCTGCCGAATGGTGTCACCGTTGCGCAGGCGGGGGAACAGCGGCGAGGCGAAGAAAGCATCGCGGACGCTGCGCGTAGACCACTCCGTAAACGCGGGCGGCCAGTTGCGGGTGAGAAAGCCGGCGCCTGCCTCCTCCACAAGCTCGCCATCCCGTGTCAGGCGCTGCACGACGTAGTCTGTCATCGAGTTGGCGGCACTCGAATGAACCAGCCCCAGGTCAACGGCCCGCAGCTCGTTGTCCTTGCCGAGCAAGAACAGGACATTGTAGGCGCGCCAGACGGCTTCCTTCAGGTCGCTACGCGCCTTCTTCAGCGCGTCTTCGAGTTGCTGCTGCTGACCCGCGTCCAGGTCGTCGCGCTGCTCGGCGTCCACAGCGGCCCACGCCAGGAGGTTGCGCGCGGCGTCGGTCAAGGCGTTGACGTTCGACGGCACGGCGAAGACGAGCGCGCTCTTGAACGTCCGCCCCGAGGCGCCGGCGTTGCGCGTCAGCTCCTCCAACCAGGCCAACGTCCGGGCTCGGTCGTCCAGCGACTGCTCGGGGGGCGCGACGATCAGCGTGAACACCGGTCGGTCCGGTATCTGACCGCTGGCTTCGGGGAACGGGATGCGCTCGCCGCCGGCGACGGGCGGGAATGCCCTCTGAATCGCGGCGCGGGCTTCTTCACTCACCTGCGCCTTGGGTATGCTAGCGCGGCGGTCGGAGAATATCTTGTTGATCGTCGGCGTAAGACGGAACCGGTAGCGCGTGCCTTCGGGGTAGAGGTAGTAGCAGGTAGCCGTCAGTCCTTCCAGGGCCGTCTCGACGTTTCCGATGTCGAGGGAGGGGCCGGCCACGGTGAGACGCAGCTCGGGTAGCGTCGCGACGTTCCTGGCCATGCCGCCGTTGGACTCGAAGAAGATGGACGTCGCGACCTGACGGTGAACCCGCGCCTTCCGCAGGATCTCCTGGGCGTCGCTATCGAGGCGGTCGGCATGGGATGTCGGCTTGCCGGTGATGTCGGTGGTCACGACGCCTTCCAGGCGCTGCTCTTCGCCAAGCTGCTCGAAGAGGGCGGCGCGGAAGGTTGGATCGTCCAGGGGCGCGGTGCCCAGGGTGATGAGTGGGTCGTTGTACGCCCGCTTGTAGCCGGTCAGGGACGCGTTGGCGATCCAGAGGGCCAGGAGGCGCAAGACGCCGCGGGTCTGCTGGAAGCGGGGCAGCGTCTTCCACTTGCGTTCGAAGACGGAGATGACCGTCGGGTGGAAGGGATAGGTCGCGGCAAGCTCCTCCTCGGCGCGGTCCACCGGGAACCAGGCCGGAAGCTGGTCGCGGTGCTCGAAGGCCCAGGCGGCGTACTGTCGGCACGTCGCATCGGCCTCGCGCGGGAGAAGCACCCGGCCGTTGCTGGCGACGGCCTTGAGGTCCCACTCGAACAGGCGGCGGCGGATGATCTCCGCCGTCTCGGTCTCGGCCGACATGACGACGGCCTTGCCGACCCGGTCCAGGAGCTTCTTGAAGCGGTCGTAGTCGGCCTGGTCCTCCGCGCTCATCTCCAGCTCCGAGGCCGGCACGCTCACCGCCAGCACCACACCGTCCATCCCCCGCGCCGTCTCGGAGAGGTTCTGTAGGAAGCTGTAAAGCTGGGCAGACAACGGGCTGTGGCGGGTGCGGCTGACGTAGTTCATCAGCTCGTCAAGGAGGATGAGGGTCGGGCGGTCGGAGGAGAGCAGCGCGCGCAGAACGTCGCCGCCGGGCGCCGTCTGCGTCGCCTCGTGCTCGGCGACGAGCGCCAGCCCCTCAGGCCCGCGGAGCTGCCAGGCGATCTCGCCCCACGGCGTCTTCCGCACCGGTGTTCCACCGCCCCCGCGTCCCATGAGCGAGTCAAACTCGGTGCCGACGAACACGGCCACATCCGCCCTGGGGATCGACGCGACGCGGGCGAGGTCCATGAGTCCGGGCACACCGGCCCAGGCCTGAGCCGCCGGGCCATTCTTGGCCAGGTGGTAGAGCAAGGTGAGGGCGTGGGTCTTGCCGCCGCCAAACTGCGTCGCCAGGTTGAACACGGCCGACGCCTCGATGCGCTCGCCCGACAGGCGGCGGATCACCTCGGCGGCGAACGCGGTCAGACCCGTTGTCAGATAGGTGCGCGCGAAGAACTCGCGGGGCTCGCGATAGATGTCCGGGCCGCGGTGGTCGCGCACCTGGTCGAGATGAACGGCGAACTGGGCGGCATCCTGGGGCTTGCCCTCGAGCAGATCGGGGCGCGGCTGCACGACATTGTACCAGGGCTTGAGAGCCATCGAACTCCCCCTCTACATTAAGCCAAAGGCGCCGGTGTTCGTCTCCAGCGCCCACCACTTGAAGAAGCCGTACGGGAACGTGGCCGCCTCATCGCGGCAGCCGACGACGACGAGCGTCGGGCCAAGCCTCAGCCGGCTGTCCACGTCCAGCGCGGCGACGACATCCTTTGCGAGGCGCCGCATCAGAGCGGGCGCGTCGGCCGGGTCGGGCCGATAGCAGAACACGATGCGCAGGTCGGCGCGGACGCTGAGCACTTTCCAAAGTGAGTACGCGATGCGGTCCTCGGCCTGGACGTTCTCTAGCTCGATAGCAGCGGCCGGGAAGCGCCAGCGCGCCGTTCCCGTCGGGAACGCGACCACGTCGAGCGTCAGGTACTCCGAGTGCTGCAGAGGCAGCAGGTCCAGCGGGTAGCCCTTCGCCGCTGCCTGCCAGCCTACGGCGCGGCATGTCTCGACCGACACGCCTGTCAGCAGCCGCGTCCACTCGCCGAGACGACCTTCGATGGAGGCATCGCGGAGAGGCGTCGCGACCTCGCCGTGCTGCACCGTTCCCCAGAAGGCGTCTCGCCAGGCGTGATGGATCATGAACTGTTAGGGCTCCATCGAGCTGTGAGGCAGCTCTAGACCATGAATGCCAGGGCTCCAAAGGCGTTTCCCAACGAGTGAGCGATCCATCCGGGGAGGATGCTTCCGGAGCGATACAGGAGCCAGCCCTGCAGCCAACCGGCCAGGAACTGGGCAGCCAGGAGGGGCCAGAGCGCAGTGCTGACTGTGAGTAGCAGGAGGTGAGGAAGCAGGAAAATAGCTGCTTGAAGGAGGTTGCCAAGCGCAAAGCCTAGCCTTCGCATGAGTAGACCTCCGAGGAAGCCCCGGAAGAACGCCTCCTCACCTAGAGCAACATAGATGGCTTCATAGCCCCAGGCCAACACGAACGAAGCCGGTGTCGCGGGCCAGCCTGCGTAGCGCGAGTTCGCGATGTTCGGATTGTTCGCGAGTTCAGGCGGGAGGATATTGGGAAGAGCGAGAAGGAGCAACCCGGGTATGAGACCCAGCGCCAAGCCAACACCCAGGTAACGGACGTTGGATCCTCGCCAACCGACCAGGGCGAGGGCAGATGCCCAAGGCCGGCCGCGCCAGTGTTGGACGAGGACGTAGATCGCCGATGGGAGGCACAGGATGATGGTCTGGAGAGGGATTGCCATGCGACCCTTCACGCCAATGTTGCGGCGGGGTCAAGAGTTAAGTGGAGCAACATCGGCCAGGAATACCGTTCATAGACGACGAGCATGTCACGAGTAATCCTCACCTGTAGCGAGTCATGATTGCCGTCATCATTAGGTCGAGAACTGACTAATACACTCTATTATAGTCCTGCCTATATGTCAGATAACCTCGGTGTAGGCGTGTCTTCTGTCAACCATAGGCTTGCGCTACTTAGGCGGGCCTTCTTGGTCCTCGCTGATCTCTTCAGCGACTGCCTCGTCGACGGACCATGGCCTCGTCGTGAGAATCAACTCAGGAACGTCGCCGTCGCACGTCGCGCCAGCTTCAATCAGCCGGCGAATCAAGATATCAGAAGTCTTCGCGTTCAGTGTGCACCATTGTGCTGTGTAGATAAACAGCCGACCGCATTTGTATCCTGGCACGAAGACGCGCCGACCGACGAAGTCGGCGAGAAGAAGGTAGTCCTTCTTAGTCATGATCGTGGGCGCATCTTCGTTCACGACTTGTCGCCTTACTAGTCGTCGTCGACCTGTCCGCCATGACGTCGAACGAATTCGGCGATATCCTCGCGTGATGCTATCATGCGGCCTTCCTTCTGTCAACTAAGGATTGAGTAACAGCGTCCGATAAGGTCTCTAAACGGACGTGGGCCTCCCCCGCTTTGGTGGGTCAAGCCCACATAGCTATTCGTCAGGTCAAGTCCTATCTATCACAGTTGAGGGCTTCTTCTTGCTCATTCTGCGCCCTCGCCCTGCGCGTCTCTGTTGCCGCTTGTCTGATGCTCTGCTTTCTCATCCTCTGGCGCTTTCATGCCGTCGGGCAGGGTAGCCCCCTTAAGAGACCTGGCGGCAGCCAGTTGTTCCTGGCTGACTCTGGCCCCGATGAGGTTGGCCCTGCTGAAATCGGCTGCCGTCAGGTTCGCCTCGGTCAGATTGGCTCCGATCAGGTTGCTCTTGCTGAAGTCGGCCTGGCGGAGGTCGCTGCGGCTGAAGTCGGCCCGGATCAGGTTAGCCCGGCTGAAGTCGGCCCGGATCAGGCTGGCCTCGCTGAAGTTGGCCTCGATCAGGTTGCCCCTGGTCAAGTTAGCGTGGTTGACGTCGGCTCTGCCCAGGTTGGCCTTGATCAGATTGGCCCGGCTCAGGTTGGTTCCGCTCAAATCGGCCGCGCTCAAGTCAGCTTTGTTCAGTTCGGCCCTGCTCAGATTGGCCCCACCCAGGCTTACAATCGGTTGTTCCTTGTCAATTAGCCCTGACTGCTTCAGGAATTGCACGAGGCTCCCCTTGCGTTGGCCGTCCAACCCCCGCAGCGTTGTCAGAGTTCTTGATCGCGCTATGGCCTGGATGACGCTCCTCTGCTCATGGTTCTCCAAGCGTTCTTTCAGCGTTAGGTCGGATAGTGTATCGAAGTAGTCCTGTAGGGCTTTCTCGCGTCGCTTATTCTCAGCGACCGCTCGCCTGGTTATGTATAACAGGGCTGCGAACAGTGCGAGACCAACGAGGATGCCAGTTCCAATCCAGGTCCCTTGTAACAGGGACTTGTTGGGCTGGCCTTGCGGGGTATTGGAATCGTCGGTCATTGGCTCCCCCTTGCTGCTAGAACCCCAGTGCTTTCTTGCGTGCCAGGACACCGTCAACCCAGCGCCTTTCGTCGCTGTCAGCTGGGTAGAGGGCGGAGAGGGCTTGCGCCAGCTTCCAGAAGCGCGTGTCACGCCCGACGCCGTCGTCCACCAGGAAGCGCTTAAGGGCCTCGCCGCGGCCCCACGTGAACAGCAGCATCGCCTGGTGGACGCGGTCGAGCACCGTCTGGCCCGGCGCCGCAGCGCCCAGGTCCGGCCCCTCTGCTCCCTGTCCATCGCTAGCCTCTTGAGGGGTGAACATCTGCAGTTGGACGGCGGCCTTGCGGCGCGGCACGGGCGCAGCCTGCCTGTCGGCAGACAGGCCCTCCTTGCCGAACAGGGTGCGAGCGCGAGCACCGACGGGCAGGAGCGTCGCCTTGTCGCCCTTGACGAGCACCAGGCTGTCGAGCTTATCAAGATGGGCGCCGAGGCCCTGGGCGATCTTGCGGGCGGCGTCGTACTCCAGGGTGTAGCCGCCGACAGCAGCCTTGCCCTTCGCACCCTCCTCGTCGTCCTCGCCCTCGTCCTCATCGGCCGCCCCGGCGGCCGTGGCCGCCCCGGCGCTCCCGTTGGCCGACGTGTCCGCCTTCAGCGTCCAGAGCCACATCGCCGTGAGTCGGGCGTCTGGCTCGAAGCCAGTGGCGTCGGCGCCGGAGAAGATCATGGACAGGGCCTCGCGGGAGACGGCGGCCCAGACGTGCTCCAGGTATTCGCGCAGGGTAACGACCTCGCCGCTGGCTTTCTCGACGCGGGCGTAGCGGGAGAAGATTTCCAGGGCCGGGCCGAGGCAGGCGAAGATGGCATCCGCGCCGACGACGCCTTCCTGGGCGAGGCGCGGCATCCAGGCGTGGATGCGCTGCGGCAGCTCCTGCAGCACATCGCGCCAGTCGCCTACCGTGTCTGTCTGTAGCGAGCCGTCCAGGTTTTCACGCGGCCTACATATAAGATGAATGGATGAGGCAAGGCGAGCCTGGTCCTGAGCAGCGACACGTGCGCCCATCTCTGTATCAATCGGCCAGGAGCCACTAATCGTCCATCCGCCGTCGACCACGGCTTTCAGAATCGCTTCCCAGCTGGCCGTGGTCTTGCTGGCGAAGACGATGGTACTGATGCCATTAGGCTGAAGGACTTGTCGGCACGATACGAAAGCACGTGCCAGTTCTCGCTCGTAGAACGCTATGTCCTTCTTGGATGAACTCAACTGATGCGGTCTGTCGACGACGATCTCTTCATCTTTCGGAACTTGGTTGCCGCCCAAGAGATCGGGGTAGAGGCCCGCCAAGCTGCGGCGCAGCCAGACAAAGAAATAGTCGGATAAGTGCGCGTATGGTACCGAGTCGTAGTAAGGCGGGTCCGTTACAATCGCGTTGGCCGAGTCATCCGGTAGTGGGTGCGAAGTAGCAGACGCCCACTCCACCTGGCCCGCCGCCGTCGCCGTACACTTGTTTGCCTCACATACCTTGGCAACCCACTCGATCGCGCCAGCAAAGCCACCAGTAGCGTCGGAAAGTGGGAAAACCTCTGAGTAATCCCAGACCATCGGTATAGCTTGCCGCCCGAACGTTCCCGTATGCTTCTCACCAGTGATGTGCCATCTACACAGGGACGAGGTCGTGTCCGCCTGGCGGTCGACGATGAGAGCCAAACAAGTTCGGACTGCTTGCGCCAATCCAGGTTCGTCCATAGCTGCGATCTGCTCACCGGCCTGATGCACCAAATCCACCAAAGTGACCAAAGTCAAGGCCTGGCGTGGGGCAAATAGGTCGCCCCAGGTTTCCACACCGTAGATCAATGGGCTGATTCTGCGGATTTCGTTTAGCGAGATTTGTTCATCCGGTACGAGGCTTAGCGGACCGGTATACTTAGCCTTCCGTCGCTCAAGTTCCTCAGATGCTTCGCGCACGGCCTTTAGGTCGCGCTCATTGGGAAGACGATAGAAGCGCCCTTGCTGGTCGACGCGAGTCGTAACGACTGCGAAGAGGCGCGCATCCGCTGCCCCGCCATGCCGCGCCTTGATCTGCTGTCGTACAGAGGCCACAGGCGTTGTAAAGCCGCAGACCGGGCAGGTCGCGGAGCCGCGCTGCACGGTTCCCTCGCCTACGTCCTTCGCTTTGGCATTCTCGATGATCTCGAAGTCGACGCGCTTATTCACTCGGTCCGGCACCAGACGCAGCGCCACGGACTTGTTGCCCTTCTTCGCGAGCCACAAGGAGCGCATCAGCGGCACTTCAGCGCCACAGCCAGGGCCCTCGCAGGTAGGTCTACGGGGAGGCGCGATCGCGTCCAGTCGACCATGCCGCCGGTATGCTCCTTGAAGCGTCGGCTAAGGTTATCAGTCTGGTCCTTATAGAGACTACCATCCGCACAGCGCAGAACATACGCGTAGAACTTCCCCGGCGTCGCGCCGTCGGGGTCCTTCGGCCTGCCTGTCGGCAGACAGGGATAATACTGGGCTAGCTCCTTCTCGGCTTCCGCCTTCACCCACGCGCCCCACTTGCGCACCTCGTCGGCCAACTGCTGGCCGTACTTCGGGATGTACTCCAGGACGACCTTGTTCAGGAGAACGGCCACCGGGTTGAGGTCGGAGGCGAAGGCGTCGGCGCCGACACGCAGGGCCTCCAGAGGAATCGCGCCGCCACCGGCGAAGGGATCGACGACGAGGGGACGCGTGCCGGGCGCGCCGCCCAGGGCTTCGTGGGCAGCCTGGGTCAGAGCGCGGGCCGTCGCCAGGAACTCGGGCACGGTCGAGGCGTCCCAGTTGGCGAAGTCGCCGATGAAGTCGAGCAGGGCAAAGCGCAGGGTATTCTGGTGAGCAGGGGTATCCGGGTCAAGGACGACGTCCGGTCGCGACAGGGTCATCCAGCGGCCGATGGAGGCTTCGGTGGTCAGGTTGCGCAAGCGCTCGCTCTGCATCGTCTGACGAGCGAAGGTCTGGATGTGTTGCGCGGCGGCCTGGCGGAAGGCGGGCGGGCAGTCGGGGTCGGCCGGGTCGGGCCAGAGGGCGGCGCAGATGACAGCGCGGCACGCGGCCAGGGGGCGCCGCGCCCACCAGATGTGGAGGGTCGAGATGTGGCCGTGGCGGATGGACTTCTCCCGCCGCGCGTGCTCGGAGATGCGCTTGATGGGCAAGTCTACTTCGATAAGGCGCTTGGGATAAGGGGTAGCGGTCGTCATGACGTTTGATCCGGTACTCGCGAGACGAGCCGCTCAATGGCAGTGGGATCGCCGGCCCATTTCAGGATTTGATCGGCCTCGTCAATGAGCGCTTCACTCGCGAAAAAGCCGCAACGGCGGTTGAGCTCCAGGCTCTGGAAAGTTGGCCGCGACAGCTCACGCCGTACCTGATCGAGACGCTCCTTTGGCGCCACGATATACAGCGGGAAGTTTAGGTTGGGTGACAGCGCCACAAGGTCGGACATGCGCAAGAGGCCGGAGTATATAGACGTCGTGTGCTCTATCTCGAATGCCGCCACGACCTTATTGGGATGCTTGATCCACAGGACATCAATAAGCTTGATGAGATTGTATGACTCGGCATCCAGGCCGAGCGCCGGCAGCTCTTTCAAGCTGAGCTCCGCGAGGTACTTCCCGTGCCACGCCTTGCCGCGATCGTTGGCGGCAACCCACACTTTGCAGCCCACCTTTTGCCCGATTTGAGCGAGTAGGTATTGCACGTGGGTGTGACCCGTTCCCCCGCCATCCTCAGTGCCTGTTCCCGGCGTGGGAGTAGTCTGGCCTTGGTCAGTTTTCTGCGTTCCCGATGTTGTGGTTATCACCGGCGGGGGAGGCGAGATAGGGTTCTCATCCAGCCAGCCAAGCAGGTGCTCAAGTTCCCACGCTTCTGTACCGAGTCCCTCCTGAAGCGAGCTGAAGACCCTTCGAAAAGCAAGGTAGTCATCTACCGGTTCCTGTCGCGCGACATAGAGTTTCTCGCGCTCCAGTATCCGGCGTCCTGAGATGTAGAAGATGGGCCATAGCGAAGGCTGCTGCAGGTGCCACCAGGCGCTAAGGAAGAACGGCGTGCGCAGCGGCGAGAACTGCTTTCGTGTCACCTGTCCCGCGACAATCAGGCTTTCCAGGTAACCACAGAACGCCTCCATCTGCTGCCGGCCGGCTTCTACTGTGGATGGAGCCCTTAGTACAGTCTTCAACCGTTCCGTCAAAACGCTCTTGTTCGGAGCGTGCTTAACGAGCTGATTCAGGAACATCGCCCCGGACATTCCCTTGAGGCCAAACACGTCCCAGTCCGTCCGCGTCTTGCGGTCGAACGTCTCTTTGAACGCATCGACTGATGTGCTCCCCGTCTCGAATCCCTCGAGCAAGGCGAGCATCTCGTTTTGGACTTTCCGCCGGCGCTCATCGCGCTCGGCTTCCCATGCCACGCGAGCGGTGTTGGCCCGATAGTCGGCAAGCAGTTTCTGCCAGCGCTCAATATCCATCTTCGTTCCTCGTTGAGCAAGTGGGCCGTTTTCGGGCGGTTGACGGTATCAGGCGTGCTCGTCACAGGCTAGATCGACGTGATCTTGATGTCTGTGGCGCGGTGAATAGGCTTCTGGAAACCCTCGGTTGTCACGATCTCGGTTGCGCCGACGTGGAGGGCTGCAGCCACGTGGAGCGCATCCATGGCGGAGAGCCCGAGGCGGGTCGCTTGTTGGTATGCTCCCTCAGCAATCTGGTCCACGGGCTCGGCCCAGTAGCTCACGGCCTCGAAGAAGGCTTCGTAAAACTCGACCTCGAGTCCTTGGTTGTGAAAAACTGCTTTTGGCAAGACCTCCAGCCTGACAAATATACTGGAGGCAAACTCGCGGTCGGGATCAGCGAGAATAGCCATCGCGCGGGACCCGACGTCATCCTTGCCACGTGCCGCCGCGATCAACACACCCGAGTCGATAAAGGTTCTGGTCACGCCTATGCCTCACCGCGCGAGCCCCGACGCTCGGCGACTTCGCGTTCGATTTCCTCGCGTGTCAGCAGGGGCTGCCCTGAGGCGACTATGCGGGCGCGGATCTCTTCTAATCGTCGTGCTAATGGAGTTCGAGGTCGGTGCGCAGTTGCTTCTCGCCAGTAGGCCTCTGCATTGTAGAGATGTGTCGGATCGAGGCCGCATGTTGAAGTATTGCTGCTGACAAGATAGGTATACGGGAGGCTAATGCGTGCCGGGCGGGACAGCATGGCCTCTGTGCTTATAGATCCTGCGAAAGCAGCGGCACCACTAGAGCTCAGGAGCAGACCCTGTGCCGACGCTCCAAGCCTCGAAACTCTCGACTGATGGATTGTCATCATGGCTCACCTCTAAGTAGTTGCTCGTAGACTTCCGGGACGAGGGAGGCAACAAACGCATCGTAGATGCGAGTGTGAGCTTCATCCAACCAGGTCTCGAGAGACTCACCGACTGTAACCGATGGTGGCTCGGTAGATCCAAAATCAAGATCAAGTAAGATACCCCGGCCAAGATCATCTTCCAGCATACCTGTCTGATGTATCAGTATGCCCTTCGGGGCATCATAGGCAAGCTCATAGCGCTGATAGAAAGCCTGAATCGGACGATCGAGTTCTCCAGCTAGAGACGGCGCAACGGTGATGGTCGAATTAACTCGGAAATAACCCGCGGAAATTGGCAAACGGTTGATGTAACGTAGGCCAATTCGCACGAATCCCGCGGATTCGGCCAAAATCAGATAGTTGTCCAGGGTGCTCATTATGAGTGTGCGAAAACCTTCCCAGGTTGGATAAGGACGAAAATGATTGATGGCAAGAAGATTTGCACCCACCTGCACCATGGCGGACCCGTCTACTCGCTTCATCTGGACACGCTCAGGGCCGCGTATGAACTCGGAGGGCGCTGCGGACCTGGCACCTAGCTCAAACTGCACAGCTATGGCATCGAGCTGAGATCGTTCGGGAAACTCCTTGCTGATTCTCTCATAGAGCCGGCCTGGCAGAGTCCAATCCCAGGAGGTAGATGGCGTGAATCTGAACTCACAAAGTGCCTCTATCAACGGAGGCGACAATAATCTCTCTCCCATTCACGCTTCTCCTTTCGGTATCTCAGTTAAGATTACGGACGACTCGGCCCGATAGTATTCCACGATTCTCACCGGCCGCCAGTCCAGGCGGACCGGGTCTTGCACCACATGTACCTGTGGTGTAGAAGCACAATTGTACACCACATACAGCCAGTAGTCTTGCGTCAGCCGCTCGGCCGTCTTATACTCGTTGGCGGACAGAGCGACGTCGCCCACGCCGGCGCGGCCCTTGACCTCGATGAAGCGCACCTCGATGGCCGTCTGCGCCTGCCTGTCGGCAGACAGGGGCAGGTCCTCAGGGTGCGGGCCTGCCGCGGCGGGCGGGCGGCGGGAGATGAGGTCGAAGCCGCGGTTGTCGCGCTCCACGCTCACCGGCTCGCGGCCCTGGGCGCGCTCGTACGCCATGACCGCCTCCAAGGCGATACGCTCGATCTCCTCGTCGCGCACCATCGCAGCCATGCCCGGCGCGTTACGCTCGGGATGCGGCAGCACCCACGCGCGGCCGACGAGCTGCATATCGCTGATGGCGCACTGCCGCTCTTGCGCCAGCTCCGCGACGCGCCGGTCGAGGCGGTTGTTCAGCTCGTCGAGGCGGTCCTCGACCAGTTGCAGATTAGCGGCGACGGGCGAAGAGGTGTCACCCAACTCGCGCTGCTGCCATAGCCCTGCTAACTGAATGTTCTGCCGGTTGATGAGCGCGTCCAGGCTGAGGCGGGTGTGATGCTCGATGACGTCGGCCTCGTGGGCGCGCTGGGCGGCAACCTCAGCCAGGAATGGCTCGAGCGCCTCTTTCAGGAGCGCCTGCTCGACCTGGTCCCGCGCCGGCAGAGCGCCGTCGTCAGGGGGCTGCACTCCAGCGGGGGCCTGCCTGTCGGCAGACGCGGCCTGCCTGTCGGCAGACAGGGCGGGCGTGATGTCGAGGAAGAGCGTCGGCTGGCGTATGCTGATGTGGCCGTCGGCGTCGGTTTCGGCGACGAACAGGCGCCGATGGAGGACGTTACCGCGCCCATCTTTGATGGCCGCCGTGTAGACGTCGAGGCGGGCCGGCGTGGCGCGGTTCAGGTCGTAGAACACGGCGCCGCGCCGCAGGTCGTCCTCGGCCAGGTCGGACGTCGCCTGGCGCACGGTCTCGAACAGCGGGTGGCCCGGCGTCACCCACTCCAGGGTTGCGTCGCCGGCGAGGGACGCCTTGTCGAAGGTCACGGTCTTGTAGTCGCGGCCCAGCCGGCCGAAGCGCGGCTCAAGCCCCTCGCCGACCACCCACAACGGTCGGGGGAGGCGGCCGATGCGATAGACCCGCGCGCCATCGCGCACCGGACGCGGCGTGAAGCCGTGCAGCGGCGCCGATTGAACGAAGAAGTCCTCGATGACCTCGGGCACCAGGCGGCGTTCCTTCGCCTCCGCCGACTTGCCGACGATAGCGGCGAGGTTGAGCTGGCGCTTGGCGAGGCCTTCCAGGGTCGAGTTGGTGACGCGGCGGAAGCGCTCGGTATCGACTTCCGCGACGATGCGGCTGACGATACTGTTCTCTGTCAGGTTCTGGGCGTACATCTCGCGCAGCATCCGCTCGAGCTCGTTGGCGGGGAAGATGTCACCCAGGACGTTGAAAACCTTGCCGGTGCGCTCGGGGTCGAGGGCGTTCTCGATCTCGCGCAGGCGCTCGAAGAGCTTCTGGAGCACCCGGCCCTCGCGTGTGCTGGATGAGACGAAGTTGAAGATGAGGCAGTCGTGCTCCTGGAGGTAGCGGTGGATGCGGCCCATGCGTTGCTCGAGGCGCACCGGGTTCCAGGGGATGTCGTAGTTGATCATGAACCAGCAGAACTGGAGGTTGATGCCCTCGCCCGCTGCCTCCGTCGCGACCATGAACTGGCACGACTCGCGGAACTCCTTCTCAGCGCAGATGCGCGTGCCCGGGGTGTCGCGGTCGCCAATCTTCATGCCGCCGTGGATCTGGGTAACGCTGCGCCCCCACTCCTTCAGCTTGCCGACGAGGTAGTCGAGGGTGTCCTTGTGCTCGGTAAAGATGAGGGCTTTCATCTTCGGGTCGGAGAATACGCCTTGCTCCTCCAACAGCCGCTTGAGCGCGTCCACCTTGGACTCGGTCTCGCTCTGCTCGACGACCTTGGCCTGGGCGATGAGGCGGTCCAGGGTGCCGATCTCGGCGCGCAGGGCCGCCGGGTCGGGTGACGCCACCGCGCCCTCCGCCTCGCTCAGGATCTCCTGCTGCTCGTCCTCGGGCAGCTCGTCGAAGTCGTCGGGGATGCGGCGCTGGATCTGGGCCTGGTAGTACGCTTGCGGGTCATCCAGGATGCGCTGGCGCTTCTCCCGCATCCGCTCCAACGTGCGCCGGCAGGCGTAGACGCTGGAGGCGAAGCGGCGCTGGAGCATGGCCATGGTGAAGCCGATGGCGCGCCCGCGGGCGGACTTGTCGCCGGCCGCCTTGGTGGACTGCTCGACGACGTAGTTGGTCAGGGCATTGTAGAAATCCCACTCGTCGGCATCGAGCTCGAACTCCAGGGTCTGGACGTTGCGTTTGGTGAACAGCGCCTTGACCTGGCCGGTCTCCGGATCGGGGAAGGTGACCAGGGCCTCTTTGACGCGGCGCAGGTAGAACGGCGCCTCCTGACGCTGCATCGCGTCTTGCAGGCTGGCGAGGTCGCCATAGACATCCCTGTCGAGCAGGCTGAGGAAGAGCGTGAAGTTCTCGGGGTCGCCCTTGTGGGGCGTCGCCGTCATGAGCAGGTAGTGGTCGGTCCGCTCCGACAGCGCCTCGCCGAGCTGATACGCCAGGGTCTTGTGCTCGGCGCTGTAGGCGGCCATCTTGTGGGCCTCGTCCACGATGATCAGATCCCAGTGGCTGCGCAGCAGGCTATCCCGCGCCTCGTCAATGCGGGAGACCCAGGAGATAGATGTGATGGCCTGGTGGTGGTCCTGCCACGGACTGGAGCCGTAGACGCTGTATAGCACCTCGCCCCGAATGACGTCGAAGTTCTCCTGGAACTTGTCCTTGAGCTCGCGCTGCCACTGGAACGAGAGGTTGGCCGGCGTGACGATGAGAATGCGCTGGATGAGGCCGCGGATCTTGAGCTCCTTGATGAGCAGGCCGGCCATGATGGTCTTGCCCGCGCCGGGGTCGTCGGCCAGGAGGAAGCGGATGCGCGGCATCTTGAGGAAGTAGTCGTAGACGGCCTCGAGCTGGTGAGGCAGCGGGTCGACGCGAGCGATGGACAGGGAGAAGTAGGGATCGTACTCGTATGCCAGGCCCAGGCGCAGCGCCTCGATGCCGAGCCGGAACCGCTTGGCGTCGCCGTCGAACGGTTCCCGGTCGGGACTGACGACGAGCGTTGCGAGCTGCTCCGGCGATAGGACGTGCTCGTAGACCTGCTGGCTGTGCAGGCCCTTGCCGACCAGCCTGACGGAGGCGCCAAGGGGCGAAGTAATGATGATCTGCACCGGCTCGGGAAAAAGAGGGCCACGGACAATAGCATTCTGTTTCAGACGGGCGACGACGTCGTCGTGAACCACGGACTCCTCCAACGGGAGAAGAATCTCAGAGTAGTGAGTGATGAACGATGAGGCGAGACCGGGCAGCAAGACGCGTAGCGATCAGCCAAGGCTGACCGATATGTAGAACGATTCCAATGGCAAATCGGTACGCTCGCTGGCAGACAATGACACGGTCAGGATAGCACGGCTCCTGCCGGTGTCAAGTGTGCCGGCGCAGCCCGTCTTGGCGCGCACGGATAGGGGGAGGGGGGTCTATGTCTCCTCCGATTCGCGTACAATCCCGCAACATCCCCGGGGGGCGCATAAAGAATTTGTTGAAACGGCTACTGAACGTTGGTCGTTCTCCCACCACCATGCCCAAGGCGACGCTGGTGCGCGGGATATGACAACGACTATTCTCCACTAGAGGCCCAGGAATCCTCAGCTGAGGAGCCTGTCTCCCACCCTTTACAAACACTTTATGCACCCATCCCCGGGTCGCGTATTGATTGCACGGCGAGATGGAGGTATAATCGAAGAAAGCGCGCTGTGACCAGGAGGGTGTGCAATGCTGCTCGACCGCCCGGACAACCGCGACCAACCTCCGTCTCCGTCTTCTGACGACGGCCAGCATCCGCTTCCGCCTGTTGACATCCGCCTGGAGATCCGCGACCAGCTTCAGCCCTTCTCCGTTGACGACCTCAAAGAGACTGTCTTTCGCCTCGGTCTCGACTGGGACGAGTTCGGTGGCGGCGAGACCATCAAGTCCACGCGTATCATCAACATCGTCACCTACCACTGGCGCCACAATTCTCTACCCTCACTCCAAGCCGCCATGGCCGACTTCGAGCGCGACCCTCTGTACCGCCACACACGCCCCGTCTCTCGCGAGCGCCAGAACGAGCTGAACCTCATCAAGCGCGTGCGCCATGACTGGATCAAAGACTTTCTGGAAGACTCGCTCTACCAGGAGGCTCGCCTCCCACTTGGCATGGAGGCACAGCAAGATGCCGTCGTCCGCCCGTGGGAGACCCTCGTTCAGACGTCGGGTAGCTCGCCTGAACCGCTCCCGTCCTCGACGCAAATCGCGACGGTGTTCGACGACGCCGGCGGCTCGCTGCTCATCCTCGGTGCGCCGGGCGCAGGCAAGACGACGACAATGCTCGATCTAGCACAGGACCTACTGGCGCGAGCAGCGCGCGACGAGAGCAGCCCTCTGCCCGTCGTCTTCAACTTGTCGTCGTGGGCGAAGAAGCACAAGGCCCTGACTGAGTGGATGGCTGACGAACTGAACTCGCGCTGCGGCGCACCGCGCAAAATCGCCCAGGGATGGCTAGACGACGACCACATCCTGCCGCTGCTCGACGGGCTAGACGAGGTGGAAGCCGAGCACCGGGCCGGCTGCGCCGAGGCCATTAATGCATTTCGCCAGGAGCACGGCTTCGTGCCGCTTGTGGTATGCAGCCGCCAGGCAGAGTACAACGACTTGGTCACGCGGCACGAGGTCAAGCTAACGTTAGGAACAGCCATTTTGCTTCAGCCGCTGACGACATCACAGGTGGACGGCTACCTGGCGACGCTGGGCGACGGAGTTGCCGGGTTGCGTCAGGCGCTCGCTGCCGACGGGACGCTGCGCGAGCTGGCTGACACCCCGCTCATGCTGAGCATCCTGCTGCTGACGTACGTGGGCCAGGACTCCCTAGCCATCCTGGAGTCGGCGAGCCAAGGTTCGCTTTTCGAGAACTACGTTCAGGCAATGTTCAGCCGACGCAGGAAGAACGACCGCTACAGCCGAGAGCAGACCATCCACTGGTTGGCGTGGCTAGCTCGGACGATGAAGCGGCAGTCCGAGACGGTGTTCTACCTAGAGGGGATACAGCCAGAGTGGCTGCCATCAAGAAAGACCGGTCGCCAATATGTGTTGCTGGACAGGCTAGGCTGGGCCACGGCCATAGCATTGATCATCGGCTTTGGTCTGGCACCGGTATTCGGACTAGACGCACGGATCCTTGGTTTGCTTTGTGGTGTGGTGATGCTCCTGTTTGGCAGCGATATCAAGAGCTCGAACGTCCGGCTTAGCTGGATGACACGAACTCGCGATGCCGTGATCGGCTGGCTGGTCACAGGATTGTTGTTCGGGCTAATCATCTTGCTTGTGAGCTATCGAGACTCAAGCCCACTCGCCGTCCCGGATAGCCTGTTGATGGGAATGGTCTACGGGTCTTTCGGTGCGCTGGCAGGTTTCTTGTCTGGGGCGCCCGGCATTCGGCCGAGACGAATTGCCGTTGTAGAGACGGTGGGTTCATCACGCGGATCGATGCTGCGGTCGAGCCTAGTCAGTCTCCCCCTCTGCCTGGGCCTTGGCCTGATCGGCGGCTTGCTGACGAGGGAACTCAGCGATTTCGTCCTGGCCGGCTTCTTGCTAGGGCTCGCGATGGCAGTCGTGGGAGGATTGGTCGGTGGCCGCATTGAATCGAGAACCGAGCCGAATCAGGGTATTCGCCGATCGGCGCGCGTAGCGGCTATTGTGATGATGTTCAGCGGGCTGTTTGTTGGACTGACTTGGTTCGCCCTCTTTAGGCGGGGGGAAGTTGAAACGGCCTTTGTCTTCGCCCCGGTCATCATGGTAATCGCCGGTACAGCATTTGGTGGGTATGCAGTCCTTTCCCACAATGCGTTGCGCCTGTTGCTGTGGCATGAGCATTGCCTGCCGTGGCGGTTGGTGCCGTTTCTGGACTACGCGGCCGAGCGCATTTTCCTGCGCAACGTTGGTGGGGGCTACATCTTCGTCCACAGGAATTTGCAGGACTACTTCGCCTCGCTGGACGCGTGAGGAATGCCCTCTGTCTATGTCAAAGGCACGACTCGCTCCGAGACGTTCCACGTCCACATCGATGCGGCTATTGAACGGCGAGTGCCAGAACTGCACCACATGCAATCGCCGGAACATACGGAAAGTTTCGCCCGCCTCTCCACCGTACTGCCAACGCGAGTGCGCCCCCTATGAGCGCCATCCACGCGGCTGCATGCAGCACGAAGTCCCAGCCTTGCCATGCGCCGACGGCGCCAAGGAGTAGGGCGTCAGCGAGGCCAAAGCCGCCGAGAAGGACAAAGGGTAGGAGGAGTAGGCCGCCAACCAGTAGACCAAGCACGCTGCGCAGTAGTGCGTCTGACCCACCAGAAGCGGCCACGAGCAGAGCGAGAGCCATGCTGCCGGTGGTCAGCCAGCGAGGAACCTTCCGTGAGCGGACATCGGTGACAGCGGCGATGCCAAGTGTTGCCAGCAAGAAGGCAGTACCGATCCAGGACGGCATGCGTTACCCTCTCGCGCGGCGAGAACGCCGCCCGTTCGTGGACCGGCTCGCCGCTTTCGCCTCTAGTTCCTGGCGAATGGCCTCGAAAAGAGCAACTGTCTCCGGTTGAGGGGGATACCCCTCGCGGTCGTCCGCTGCATCGTTCGCCCTCCCGAATGCGTCGCGCAGCGCCCGACGGAGCTTGCGATCCTCCTTCACCAATGCGGTGAGATCGCCCGTCTGTTGATAGCACCGATAGAGCTCCTGAACGACATCCTCCAGCAAAGGCTCCATGCGCAGCAGCTCGTTGTACTCGCCAATCGCTCGCTCGATCTGCCCCGCATCGCGGTATAGCCTCGCCAGGCGCCGCCGCACCCGGCTGTACTGGTCTCGATAGTGCTCGCGAAGCGTCACGCCGGTCTCGGAGCGGTCGTCGAGCCAGGAATAGCGCCGATTGTCCGAACCGGCAAGCAAGTCACCCTTATACAGGGCAATCGCTTGTTCGAGCGCCGCTATGGCCTTAGCGGGCGGCAAGTGTTGGCTATCACGGCAGAGGGCCTGGAACTGATGAACATCGCTGGTGATGAGAGTGGGGTCCAGGCTGCAGAGTCCTCTCCGCTCGTTACGCACGGCGTCCCGAGGCAGATCCTCAACCTGATAGACGAGCGCGTCCCGCAATTTGTTGATCATCGAGCTGAGCCTAGATTTCAAGAACTTCGGTTCTTCATCCGGCCAGATACTCGCGATGATCTTCTCTCTCGAAACTCCGCTCTGGGGATGGCAGGCCAGAAACGTCAGGACCTCCCACGCTTTGTAAACGCCCCCCTCCTTGCTTACAGCGTCCAGCTGCCGATCACCATGCCAGACACTGAACCCGCCGAAACAGTAGACCTGGACAGTCGTGCTGGGTTGCATCGCGTCGTCTGCGTCGGCTGCCCGACAGGCGGCAGCGTCTCCATTGGCCGCGGGTACGATTTCCTCCAGCTGCGCGACCGTCGTGCTCTTCTTCGTGGAGGCGCGCTTCTTCGTAACATGGCCATTCGCGGTGATCGGCGCTGCCGGGACCTCACTCCGCGCTGCCGGGGCGACACGCTCTGTGACAGCAGACGGCGCTTCGACCTCAACCGCTAAAGGGCGGCTCCCCTCGCCATTCGCCTGGCTCGTGTTCAACGCAAGCTGCTCAATCCCATCCCCATTGGTGGACCCTTCGTCGGACCGGGGTACGCCGTTTGATGATGGTGGCGCTGGCGGCGCCTGGCTTCCGTACGCCTCGTTCATCAGGCGGATGATATGCTCTAGGTTGTCTCCTGAGACGCGCAATCCTCGCACGAGGGTCATGCGGCGACCGTCGATGCGCACCAGTATCTCACCCGTGGCGAGATCGGCCGCATCCGGTTCCGCCAGCAGCCGGATGCTCTCCTCTTCGTCCATCATCTCCAGAACCAGACGGGTTGTGAAACGATGCACCATGTCATCTTCGAGTACTTCCGGCTGAGAGGTCGCTGCCAGGATGCGGATCCGGTGTTGAGGGCCATGCATCTCGAGCTTGTCGAGTAGGGCCGCGTCGATGTCCACGTCGGCCAGCTCCCCGAGCACAAGCACGATCTCAGGCTCGCCGGAGCTGCCAGCTTCGCGCTGCTTGGGGTCGTCGTTGACCTGACCCATGCGCCGGGCCAACTCTGCCGCGACCTCCGCCAGCACGTCCGCGACGCGAGCCTCGTCCGCAGGGTCAATAAGCTCGCCACATCGGTGCGGGAGATGAGCCAGCTCCGGCGGCAGAGTGCGAGGGCTTGCGATTGTCCAGAGCCGTAGCTCCTCCGGGCGACATCGCGCCGCGAGCGCGCTCACCAAACTGGTCAGGACGATGTCAGGCCCGCTGCCGGCCACGCCTGCGACCAGGACATGTTTCAGGGCGCGCCAGTTGACGTAGAGCATCTCGTGCCGGAAGATACCGACCGGCGCCAGCAACAACGCATCAGAACGTCCGGTATCTGGCGTTAGTAGAGTCGTTAGCTTTGGCTCGGTTACACGGAGCTGCAGATCCTGGTCCGGCGTTCGCCGCGTTTCGGCGCTGCATCCCAGCCGCTGCCCGAACTGGGCCGCCAGCGCGACGATGCGTGCTTCCGCCTCAACAGGGACGTTAAGCGTCAGGCTGACCGTGTTAGGCGACTGTCGGGCGGCCACGATGGGCGCCGTGTCAAGATCGTATTCGCGTAAGAACCGAAGCCACTGCTCGGCGACCAGGATCGCCGGCTCGACCTCGTTCCCCTCGATGCGGTGAGTCAGGACACGCGCCAGATCGGCGTCGGTGAAACCTGGCTTGATGGGTGGGCCATCGTCGAGAGGAACGGGCGGCTCGCTCATACTGCGGCGAAAGCGCCGCACCGCGAGTGTCGCCGCCCCGGCGACCGCGGCGGCTGAGACACCGGCGATGCCCCAGAGGAGCGGCGGAAGCTCACGGGCGGACGCGTCTGCCGGCGGTGCGGCCATCACTGTGGGCGCCTGGGTGGGTGTAGCGCTCGGAGGGGGAACTGCGGTCGGCAACGGCGCCGTGGCAGTGGGCAGTGGCGCGGGAGCGGCGACAGTCAGTGGTGGGTCAGACGGCGGCAGAACCCGAGGAGGCGCCTCTACCGGCGCTTCGTGCGCAGCCGGTGCATCAGCTGGCTGGGCGGTTGTGACTTGCTTTTCGACGGGCAGCTTAAGGCGCAGGCCGGGCCAGATGAGACTGGGATTGGTGAGGCGCCAGCCCGTCTTCGGGTGCGCCACACCCCGATTGAGCTCGAAGATCTCGGTGTAGCGCGTGGGGTCACCCAGGAAGCGCGCCGCGATGCCCCATAGCGTGTCGCCCTTCTCGACCACATAATACGTCTCGTCGTTCACCTCTTCGACATGCTCGCTTGGCATGGGAATGACCAGCACCCAGCCTGGATGGATCACGCCGACGCGCGTGAATTCCGCGCCGCCCACCATGGGCCGGCCGTCATTCGCGTCGACCAGGCGCATGAACTCTTCCCCGGTGCCGTAGAACCGTTCCGAGATCGCCCAGAGCGAGTCGCCGGGCTGGACGGTGTAGTAGGCGACCTTCCGCTGTTCCGTCGCTTGCGGCTCTTCCGGATGCGCCGGTTGCTCGTCAGCGTGCGCGCCCGCGACAAGAACGATGGGGGTCGTGGCCTGGGAAGCTGCCGAAGCGCCCGGCGTCATGCGGCCGGCGACGTTGACAACGAACGCCGCCACCACGGCGCCGTCCACGACACGTCGCACGAGCGGCGCCGTCAGCGGGTCCAGAACCTCGTGCAGGTTCCTGACCCACGCCGCGCCGCGGGTCGCGATATCCGCCATAGCCAGGAAGAGGTGAAAGGCGAGGGAGACCACAATCCAGCCCCAGACGAGCCAGGCGGCCGTTGTGAAGATGTAGGCCAGCGCCTCCAGGGGCACCTCGGAACCGTTCAGCGTGACGAGGATGAGCTGCCAGCTCGGCAATGGCGATGGCAGATGGGGTGGGCCGGCTAACTTATAGAGAAGGAAGCCGCCGATGGCCAGACCGAAGACGATGCCGACCAGGCCAAGCCGGGACTCCTGGCGCTCTTCTTCATCATAATATGGGTAGTTCAGGCCTTCCATGCGCTACTCCTTCCGCAACCCTCAGTGTCGCGTCAAGACCGACTGGATCTCCTGGACCCGATAGCCGTCCTCGTAAGTCTGCTGGATCGAGGGCAGAGCCTGCGGCTCGCCCCCATTCACTCGGAATTCGGCGTTGAAGGTGACTGTCAGCCGTACCGGGAAGCCCTCTGGCAATCCGAGGGACGAGTGCTCGTAGGTGTGTTGGATGTCGGACTCGGCCGGGTAGGGCTTGCCGAGGGAATCGGCCACCAGTTCCTTGCCGTCGCCAAAGTCCCACTCGTAGCGGCTGGGCCACACGCGTACCTCCACCGTGAAGTGGGTCTCTTGCCGACGCGGATCGTCCGCCGGAACGACCGTGTCAGGAACGTCCGACCCGACTTCCGGCGGTATCGTGACGCGCCGCTGCAGTCCGAAGGGGCGGCCATCATAGCCTTCGACCCAGAACCAGCCGGGAAGCGCGACAAGCCCCAACGAGGGATTCATTCGAAGCTGGATATTCGGCAGAGGAACATGGCCCAGGGCATCCAGGGCGACTTCTCGCGGATCCGTGCTGTCGCCGTTTCCCGACGGGCGCGAAGTTCTCTGTTGTGAGGAGCCGGGCGACGTCAGGTCGACCTGCACATTGTTGTTTGGCGTGGACTGCGGGATCCAGACCACGCCGCCATACTGATCATCCACATAAAGAAGGTACGGCGTCGCGTTGGGATGCTGCGCAAAACCCGTAGACCACTGATCCAGACTGGCAGAGCTGATCGGCGCCGGCGTCAGCAGGATGCGTTGTCCATCCGGCGTTTCGCGATGGATTCCCGTCGCATCTGTCCAGACGCGATCACGCGGAGCAGTGCTTGTAGGTTGGACCGCGGCGGCATTACTTGAGCCGGATGGTGGAACACCGTTATCTTCTGCCGGGCCTGCGCTAGGTGCGTCTTCCGGAGCGCCGGAACCCTGTTCGCCCGGCACTGATTGCCGAACCGAGATCTGAACGTATACCCCATCTTTCCTGCTCTCGACTCGCGTTTCCACGGCGATGTGTGGCAGGCTACGGTGGGGGTGGGGACGAGATGACCCGCCATCTTGAGCCTGAACAGTTGACGGCATCACGACAACCAGCGGGACAATCAAAAGCCCAACGGCAACGACCAGTCGCTTAATCATTGCGTACCCCTCCTGTGACCTTCCAGCTTCCGTCCACCTTTCGCATGTAGATTGAGATCTTCTCAGTGGTGGCCGGCTCAGAGGCCCTGAGTTCTTGCTTGGTCGTCGGATCTACAAACACACTCTTGTTAAGGTACTCGTCATAGACGATGGCATTATCTGGCGCTACCTTCGCAAACGCGATCCGGTGTTCGACATCCAGTTTGGCAGCTTTCCCCTGGGCCTTGAGGTCGAGGATTTCCTTCTGCACTCGCGCAAGCTCGTCGCCGGCCATAACCTCCCCAAGGTGTGAAGTATCGAGGTTCAAGTAAGCCTGTATGAGAACGTCCCAATAGCGGAGATAGCCAGCCTCAATCTCGCGCTCCAGTGGGCCGCTGGCGACGCGTACACCGGGAGGAATAGTGACCGTCGCGGCGGCCGCAGCGCCTGGGGAAACGCTTGTGGGCATCACCAATGCCGGTTGTGTAGGCTGGACGACAGCCAGCGATGTCGCAACAGGCTCAGTCCCAACGGTCGGGCGAAAGCGCCTGTCCAGCAGGAGCGAGATCGCGACCAGCAAGATGACCAGGCCGATGATACCCGCGCCCACCATCCAGTATGCGGGGCGCCACGATTGTTTCTCTGCCGGCCGTTCGTTTGCCACATCTTCGGGTTGCATCGTGTCCTCCTACCGGTTCGCCCGTTCGATTCCCGAGCGTGCCTGCGCCGCAGCCGTCGCCGTCACGTGCGCCGACTGGATGCCGACCAGTCGGAGAAAGCTCGTCGGAACGTCGCGCTCAACCTGCACAATGACCCCGCGAGGCTCCACGCTCACACCTGCGCTCAGGGCGCCCTGTTGCCCGGCCACATAGGCCAGCGCAACGTCTTGCGCGGCGCCGGCATCCAGGACAACCTGTTGTCCCGCGCTCTCGCGATACACACGCTGGTCAATCTGCATCGCTCCGGCGCGGGCCGCCGAGTCCGCTACATTCTGAAGCTCCCGCCGCGCGCTAAACACGATGCCCCCATCAATCGTCAGCCCGACAATCGCCAGGAACAGCGGCAGCATCACCGCGACCCAGACGATAGCCTGGCCGGCATCCTCGCCACGCATCCAACGGCTCTGGCGCGTGACCGATTTCAAGAGCGCCTTCATGGCTGGCCTCCCGTGTTCCAGCGGCTGCGGTAGAGGTCAATCCGCTCGACGTGCTCACTGCTCACCCCGACATGCGCCCATCCCATGAGTGGCAGATCGGCGAGGGACACGTCATAGTGGGCCGTGGACCGGACCTGGCCGCCACGCTCAAAGCCGCCCGGGACCACGGTGAGAGACAGCGAGCCGTTAGTCAGGTTGTAGCCCGTTGCAACAGCCTGGCCCGCCGCCAGCCCTCGTTGTCCCGCTTCTCCGGCGTCCTGCGCCGAAGCCGCCACACGCGCCGCTTCCCGGACAACGGCGCTCACCCCCATCTGCGCCTGGAGCACGCGCCCGACGCCGACGACCCCGAACGCGAGAATCAACAGGAGCGGCAGGGCCAGTGCGACCTCCACAAGGGCGGCGCCCGCGTCCCGTTCGTTCAACCAGCGCCTAACCACCAGGACCCACACGGAACCCCTCTTTTCTCATCACCGCCCGGGCGTGCAGCGGCACGCTGCCGTCGCCGACCCAGAGGATGATCAGGTGCAGGCGCCCCTGCGCTTCGAGGATGACCACATCCCCACCATCGGCGCCCTGCACGCCCACGTCACTTGCGCTCGGCCCCAACCCGGCCTGCAAGAGTGCCTGGCTGTAGGCGATGCCCTCGCCGACGCTTCGATCCTCTTCCGCCGCAACCCGCGCTCCGTCCTGCACCGCCCCAATGACGACGTTCTGCGCGTGGTAGTAGAGGGCGAACTGAACCATGCCGATGGCCGCGAGGAGCAGGAGGGGGAAGGCAATGGCCGTCTCGACCATTGCCTGGCCCCGCTCCATCTCCGCGGCGAGCCGGGTCGCCCACGCCTTCGCCGTCGGCGTCATCGTCCAAGCCCCTGAATGCGCCCCAGGATGTTCTGGAAGACCTGGGCGATGCCCGCGCCAAGGCTCTGGACAGCAGCGATGGCGACGATGGCGATGAGGGCGACCAGAATCGCGTATTCGACCATCGAAGCGCCCTCGTCGTCCTCCCCTAAACTTCGAACTGCGTTCCAGACGTACAGGATGATCAGGTTGCCGTAGAAGGACAGGTTTCGCAGCCACATGTCAGCGACCTCCTTGATCGGGTGATCCCAGTGTTCCTGATGCCTAGCCGGCGAGATGCATCAGCTCAAAGACGGCCGGCGCCAGGAGCACGACGAACAGGATGGGCAGAATAAACAGGGCCACGGGGAACAGCATGCGCACGCTCGCTTTGCCGCCCTCCTCCACGATCCGCAGACGCTTCTGCTCGCGCAGCGACTTGGCCTGGGTCGAGAGCGTCTGCACCAGCGGCATGCCCTGGGCGTAGGCCGAGCGGACGTGGCCCACGAAGGTCGAGATCTGCGGCAGATTGTTGCGGTCGGCCATCGCCGCCAGCGCCTCGTCCAGGGAGTGCTGACCGAGGGCCATCTCGCGCACGACGCGCTGGAGCTCCTGCGCCACCACGCCTTGCCCCTGCCGCGCCACCAGGATCAGCGCCTGCTCCAGGGCCAGCCCGGCCGATGTCGCGATCGTCAGCATGTCGAGAACCGTCGGTAGCTCCATGAGCACCTCGATGCGCCGCGCCGTCAGACGCCGCTCGAGCTCCCAGTCGGGCGCGAGAAAGCCGACGAGGAAACCGACCGCCCAGGCCCACGGCGGCCACGGCCCGAACGGGTGCAGCCCCAGGGCGTTCATGAGGGGGAAGATCGCCAGCCCGATCAGTCCCGTCGCCAGCTTCTCCCCGAAGAACTGGCTCGGCTCGACACCCGGCCGGGCCACGCTCAGCTTGCGCTCGAGCGCCTCGCCGCCGCCCAGCCCGAACAGGGCCATGACAGCCCGCACAACCCGACCGAGGTCGTCCAGGATGGGGCGCAGGATGGCTTCGAGCCACGGCGAGGCGAAGATGGGCTTGACCTCGCGCTGGGCCATCTGGTCGCGGATCCGCTCATCCACGTCGAGCCGCCGCAGGCGCTCAGCCAGGTCCGGCCGCGGCCGGCCAATAGGTTGACCGGTGAGGAACAGGTACGCACCCAGCCCAAAAAGAAGCGGCCACAGAATGACCCCCAGCGGGGGAACCCCTAGGTGGAAGTGAAATTGTGTCGGCATAGTCACCTCAGAACCCGGCGCTCGCCGGGCAAGCGAGTAATCCACAGCATCGCGGCGTACCCGATGATGATGCTTACCAGGCAGAGCGCCAGCAGCACCTGGCCCCACCAGTCGTTGAAGATCGCCAGGTAGCGCGGGTTGATCTGCCGAATCACGATCAGGACGAGCAAGGGCATCGCCGCGACGACGCGGGCCGAGAACACCGTCTGGGCCTGGTGGGCGCGCAGCTCGTCCTGGATGCGGAGCTCCTCCAGGGTGGCATAGGCCAGCCGGTCGAGTACCTGGCTGACATTGCGCCCGCCCAACCGGTCGTTGAGGATGAGCGTCGCCGCAACCACGTCGAAGAGCGGATCCGCCAGGCGGTCGCGCATGGTAGTAAGGGCCGCCTCGCCGCTGGTCAGGCGCATCTCGCGCACCAGGGTTGCGAACTCGGGCCGTAGGGTCTCCGGTCCGGTCCGCGCCAGGCCGACCAGCCCGTCCTGAACTGATAGGCCCGTGCGGATCGCGTCGCGCAGCTGCGCGATGGCCTCCACCAGCGCCACTTGCAAAGCCGCTCGCCGCCGGTCGTGGCGCCCAACGTAGTACGCGAACGGCGCGACGACGCCGAACAGACCCAGGAGCAGGCTGACAATCGGCCAGCCGAGGAGAAGCTGGGCCAGAAGCCCGATGACAAGACCAGTGGCAAGCGAGAAGAGGATGAAGTCGCGGGGCGCCACATCGGGCAGGCCGGCCCGGAGCAGGAACTGATTGACACGCGTCGCCCTCTCCGTTTCCTCTTCCGGCTCGCGGGGGTTTGTCAGGCCCTCGTACACGAGATAGGCGCCGAAGGCAAAACACGTTGAGAGAATGACGACGATCATGGAACCTCCTTGTCGCACAACTCCACTCTACAACACGACGGTCACTTTTCACGCACTTTTCGCGCACTCTTCGATCACTTAGCGCGATCCGTTGCGACCCGGCGAAATCGCGTACGGAATTCCACGCGCCGTCATCTTCGCCAGGCATCGCGGCTGGATACCCGTCCACGTCAGGCGGCCCTGGACTGGGTCGAGCGCCCACAGGTCGTTGCCGGTGATGACATCTCCCTCAAGACCGGTGACTTCGAAGATGCTCACCAGCCGACGGTGTCCAGTACGCGGCTCAAAGCGCAGCTGCAGCACAAGCTCGATAGTGCGCGCCACCATCTTGACCAGCGCCTCGTTGGACAGCCGCTCCTCAGCCATCATCGCCAGCGTCACCAGCCGGTCCAGGGCGTCGCGCGGCGCATTGCCGTGGATGGTCGCCAGCGAGCCTTCGTGGCCGGTATTCATCGCCAGAAGCATGTCCAGGGCTTCCGCCCCGCGCACCTCGCCGATGATGATCCGGGTCGGCCGCATGCGCAGCGCATTCTTGACCAGGTCGCGGATGCGGATCTCGCCCATGCCCTCGACGTTGCTTGCCCGGCCCTGGAGGGCGACGCAGTCGGGCAGCTGCCGGTCCAGCTGAAGCTCCGCTACTTCCTCGATGGTGATCACCCGCTCGTCCACGGACGCGATGGACGCGCCGAGGGCGTTGAGCATCGTCGTCTTGCCCGCGCCTGTCGCGCCGCTGACCAGGATGTTGACGCCCGCCTGCACCGCCGCGTCGAGGAACTGCGCCGCCCCTTCGGGCAGTGTGCGAAGCGCGACGAGCTGCTCCAGGGAGTGGGCGCGGAGGATGAACTTGCGGATGGTGAGATGGCACCAGCGGGTGGTCGCCGGCGGGATCGCGGCGTTGAGGCGGGCTCCATTCGGCAGGCGGGCGTCCACCATGGGCGAGGAGTCGTCGAGCCGTCGGCCGAGTGGCCCGATGAGCCGCTTGACGAGATGGCGCAGTTCCTCGTCGTCGTCGAAGTAGACATCGGAGATGAGGCGCTTCTGGCCATCCTCGATGACGAAGATGCGCTGCGGGCCGTTGCAGATGATTTCTTCGACCGTGGAGCGGTCCATGAAGGGCTGGAGGATGCCCATGCGCAGGAGGCCGTCGAAGAGGCGCTGCTCGATGCCCTCCGGGTCACGCAGCAGTACGCCGTTGACCGCTGCGGCCCGGCGCTGATACGTGGCGACGTGTTCGTGGATGAGGGCGCGGATGCGTTCCTCGTCCTCACGGTCGGGCGCCAGGAGCTGCTGGTCGCCCAGCAGGCGGCTAACGGCCGTCCGGACCTCGGCTCTCAAAGCGCGCTCGGCCGTTCGATCGCTCTTCGGGCTCCCCGATGGCGACGGGGGTGGAAAGCTCGTCATCTGCTACTCCTTCCTGAGCTATGCGTGCGGTATTCGAGCCGCCGGGCCATCCCAGGCGGAGCGCCGACGCCCAGCGCAGCCAGCGGACGTGGCCGCGGCCCTGGGGGTCGGGGAGTAGCTTGATCTGGCCGCCATGGGCGCGTTCCGCCAGATCCAGAACAGCGCGCCCGGCGGGGCTGCGCCGTTCGAGAATCACGGGGCGTTGAGCCGCGGCGGCGCGTTGCACGGACTTCGGGTCGAAGGGGATCACCGCAGCGGTCGCCACACCAAGCACCCACTCGATCTCGGTGCGCGTGTGGTGCTGCCGGTGGTCGTAGCGGTTGAGAACCAGCGCCAGCTGCGCCGGGTCGATGCCGACGTGTTTCTGGAGGCGGCCCAGCGCAGCGCGTCCATGCCAGAGGCCAACCAGGTCGGTGGAGATGACCAGGAGAACGTTATGCGCCATGCCAAGAGCAGTTCGGTGGAGGACAAGGTCGGGGGTCAGGAAATCGGCGCCGACGTCGAGGACGATGTAGCGGTGGCGGCGCTGTAGCTCAGCCACCAGCCGCTGGAAGAACGGGCTGGACAGACGGGTGCGCATCTCGGGCTTGGGCAGGCCGCACAGGACGGTGGCATACGGGCTGCCTGGGGTGAGCGGTTGAAGCTCCTGTGCCAGGGCGTAATCCCACTCGCGGGCTGTTTCTGGCTCGGCGTGGGCCAGCATGTACAGGTTGTGGGTGGGGTCGGCGTCGAGGTAGGCAGCGATGCTTGGTCCGGCAAGGTCCACGTCGACAAGAGCCGTTGGCGCGACGGCGCCCAATGCGGCCGCCAGGTTGATGGCGATTGTCGTTCGGCCGGGGCTGCCCTGCCCGCTGGCGACCGCGATGATCGTGGCGTCGCCTACATCACGGTCAACATTGCTGTGCGGAGCGTCGAGGTCACTTAGGGCTTTGTCTTGTGTGCCAGAACGGGCCTCGCCTCGCACAGCCGCCACAAGGGATTGTTGGACCGTCGTGGCGTCCGCCTCCACCGGGAGGACAACCCCCTGGAGGCTCCGCCACGGCTCATCTGCCGCATAGGGGGTCAGAACGACCAGGGGAACTCGGGTCTTGCTCAGCTCGCCCAAGATCGTCTCGGTCAGCCGATGCAGGTCGAACGCCACGAGGAGGACGTCAGCGTGGCCCTGTCGGGCGCAGTCGAGAATCTCCTCTGCCGCGAGACAGCGCTTGACGACAACCAGGTCTTCCGCCTCGGTCAATGCGCGCAGCAGCGTTCGCTCGCGCTCAGGGTCGCCGAGGCCGGCGGCCACGCGAATAGGCGGTCCGTGTTCCTTGGGCTGAGTATCCGTAGGGCGCATGGAGCCTCCCTTATTGCTGCGGTGGCAGCAGGGCCACGTCGAGATCGCCGCTCCACTTGGCCTCAGCGAGCTGACGAGCTTGCTCCGGTGTTAGGGTGAGGGTCACCCATTTCGTCGGTCCCTGAACAACAGCGTTCCCAGCTGCGTCGGTGCTGAACGCGGTCGTCCACTGGTCGTAGCCCACATCGTAGACAGAGACACGGGGGAGGACCACGCTCGTGCGGGTGTCGGGCTTGCCTTTGTTGAGAGTCACGAGCACCTGGACGGAATCGCCCGGCCGCAGCCGACCGCCCACCGCTGTCTCAGGACTGACGGCTATGGTGAGGGCGACGCGGTCGGCACTAAGGGGCGGGCGAGGGGCGACCTGGGCGCGCACAAGCATCTGCTGCGCGTGGACTGGCTCGGCCAACGGCTTTCCGACAAGACTGGATAGCTCGCTAGCAGGAATGGCCGTCTGGTAGATGGCATCATCCACGCGCACCTGCGAGACCGCCAGGTCGGGAGCGCCCAGGATGGTCGTGGCCGGCAAGTCGCGCGTGGCGACGACAACACCACGAGCATCCGACGAGAGGGTCCAGAAAGCCAGGGAACCCCCAAAGGCGACGAGCGTCACAAAGACGCCGAGGACAGCGCGCATGTCGATGCGGCGTGGCCGTCGAAGCGCGCGGCTTGGGGTAAGGGGCATCGTAGGCAAAGCTACCTCCAGAGTAACGGAAGTCCTACTGCTGGTAAGGCCGACGAAGGCGATTGGACAGAGCCTGCGAAACGGTGAGGTCAGGTAAGTCGGACAAGGCTCACGAAGTAACGAAGGGCGAACCGACACGAGATCGAGGGTCATCCGCGACAGTGGGCAGACGACAGCGGAGGAGAGACTGGCGCCGGTGGCGAGGAGGCAGGTCAGCGGGTAAAGCTACCAGTTTCTCCATAGGCCGGGCATGAGAGACGAAACAAAACGCAGACAGGCAGGAAGAGTAAGGCTCCCCCCGCCTGTCTGGTATCGGGACATACACGTCGCAAGGCGTATCTACTGTAATGACGTTGAGTTCACGCACCGGGTTACGGGAAGGTCCAAATCCCGAGAAGATTGGATCGGTGGGTGGGTAAAGACGGACAGAGAATAGATTGAATCCTATAGAGTCACCCCGAAATAAGTCACTTCTCGGTAACTTTGAGAGAGAAGATGGTCTGCGCGAGGTCATGCGCCGTTTCTCAGAATTTCTCTCCAATAGCCGGGACGGGAACTCGTGGAAGCGTATAGCATCCCCTACGGTACCTGGGCATGGGAAACCGCAGGGTGTTCGTGAGGGTCGAGAGTAGGCGGTCGCAGACCGAGCCAACAACCTGAACAGTGAGACGGTCCATGGGTCTGATGCTTGGAGAGACGGTGTCTATTGCGTCCGCCTCCGCCGAGTCTTCTGCCAGGGGTAACACACCATCCAGAATAGCTCACAGGCTTCGGGTGGCTCAGGTGACTGGCGCCCACGAGGTGAATTACGTCACATCTCAAGCCTATAACCGGACGTTCACCTTGGCCGCGGCCCCCTCGTCACGGCCGAACTTGGGCCTGTTCTAAACGGTCCGGGATGCACTTCTCTCGGGAGGAATGGGAAATTGCAGATTGGTCTGGCCGTGCCCGTAAAGTGCCCGTGAAGTGCTCAAAAAGTGACCGGGGCATGATAGACTATAGACGCTAATATGGTTTGGTCGGCATTTGCTGCAAAAGCCGATGGGGATGGTCCTCCTCTGGCAGCGTGGGATCGTGGCGGATGGCGAATGCCCTCAGCCCGTGAGCTTGCTCTCTCACCTGGCCTTCAAGCGACCAACGGCGAGGCTCGGCCGCGCCAGCGCTGGATCTGAAACGAGCTTGCTCTCCAGTTCTGGTGACTCAAGGCTAACGGATTGCCGATACGTATAACCATCGTTCAACACCGAGACACGTTCTCGGCATGTCGGGTGAGTTGTGCCCAACTACGAGGAGGTCGCGCATGGCTGACGTGTAATCCCCACAATTCCAAGCATGAGTCCCATCTCTTCTGAATGCCGGGCGTTGCGCTCGGCGTTTGCTATTTCCCTAGGAGGTATCGATGTCGGAGCACCTACTTCACTGGCTAGAGATGGTTCGACATCGCTGGCACGCGGTTCGAACCTGGATCGCAGCAAGGGTGACACGAGTTCAGCATCGCCTGCATCGCCGCACACTGCCGGTCGTTGTCCTTATTGCCGACAAAGTGCAACGGTGTGCGCTCGAGCGCCAGCTTGGCGCGGGTCTGCGGCAGCTGGAGCAAGTTGTGAGAATGCCGCGAGACGCCGATGTGGCGGTCATTGTTCAGCACACTTTGATGACCGATCACCAACTCGCGGGTTGTTATCAAGTGGGCCAGCGGGATGACGGCCAGCCGTTTGCGCTCATTCGTATCGCGCTCCAGGTGAATGGGCGCGTGTTGAGCACCGACGAACTGCTCGCCGTGATGGCTGAGCAGTGGATTGGCCTCACAACACAACAAGGCGGCGGGTTGAGCGTTATCGTCCCAATTGACCTGGACCCGGCGTCGACAAAAGCGACTTCTCAAGTCGTCGCTCGTGACCCCCTAACACCGGCGATCAACGGCCACCAATCGGCAGCGCTGGCATCGGCCGCCCGGTAAGGCAGAGTGAAAGGAGTCATCGTCATGGCGAAGCAAATCGTTGTCCATAGTTTCGCGGACCTTGCCCTGGTCTTCCAGCTAGACCAGATGTCCTCACCAGAGGACGATACAGTTCCGACTGAGCGCCCGGCGTCCTCCGAAGTGCTGGACGAGACCCCTGACCTGGCTGGCCTTATTTCGAGGCTGGCAGAAGCCGGACGTGCGTTGGCAGAGATGGCCCAGCGGGACGAGGCAGCACGCGAGCAGGCGCTCCAGCATCTTGAGCGCTACGATGCCCTGGTCGCGTCGCAGCGTGAGGCTGAGGATGCTCTCCAACAGGCGCAGCGATTGCAGCAGGACGCTATCCAGTTAGTCGAGAGCGCCTTCACAAGCGAGGCTCGGGACGCTGCCTCTCAAGTGGCCGAGCAGGCTCGTCAGGTTGAGGAAGTGGCGACGCGGCTGGCTGCGGCGCGACGTGGTGAGGTGCAACTATTCGCGTCGACTGTAGACCTGGAACGGCTGCTGGCCGAACGTCGGCGGCAGGAGGAGGCGCAGCGAGCGCAGGCCGAAGAAGCGGAGCGCGCCGCGCTCATTGTTGATGTAATTGCTTCCGCCGACGCCGCGCTGAACGCTGGCAACTGGGAGATGGCCCGAGATGCTTTGGGCAAAATCGCGCACGAGTCAAGCGATCTGCCTCAGCTGAAAGAGCTGCGTCAACGCATCGCTCAGCGAGAGTTCGCGGCGAGGGTGACCCGCGCAGATGACGCCCTGTGGGCGGCGCGCCGCGAGTTTCGGCGCGACCCCGCTGCCGCGCTTGCTCGCCTTGAGAGCCTCGACGTCGCTGGCCTGCCGTCCCCTCTTGCCCGCCAGGTGTTCGGGACGTGGGCTCGCGCGTGCGCCCGACTCTGCCAGGAGCGCCAGATGGCCGACCCCCTGCGCTACGCTCCCGACCCTGGCCGCGGCGTCGTCATCGCCCGCCAGACGACGACCGACAGCTACGTGGTCGTCAGCGCCCTGGGCATGGGCGACGGGTGGCACGTGGGCGCCGCCGTCAGCCAGCGCATCGTCGAACGCGCCCGGCCCCTCCGCTAACCCCCGCATGTGCTCGACCTCGCGCGGCTGAGCTTCGAGCAGCGGCAGGCGGTCCTCGCCCCCTGTGGCCCGCTCGCCATCGTTGCAGGCCCCGGCTCCGGCAAGACCACCGTCCTCGCCGCCCGCATCGCCTACCTCGTCATCGCGCGCCACGTCTCCCCCGACAGCATCCTCGCCGTCTCCTTCACCTCCAAGGCCGCCCGCGAGCTTCGCACTCGCCTCGTCGGCGTCCTCGGCCCACTCGGCCGCGAGGTGGACGTCACGACCTTCCACGCCTTCGGCCTGCGCATCATCCGCCACTGGGTCGGGGAGCTTGGCCTCGGTCCTGGTCCGCCCATAGTGTACGACGAGGACGACGCGCGGGTCCTGCTGCGAGACGTAGCGCAACGGCAGGACGTGGACGCGGGAACGCTGGCGATGGCGACGCTGGCGAGCCGCCTGAACCGCTATCGGCTGGGCAACGACGCCTCTACGCCGCTGTGGCTGCGGGTGTTGGCCGACGAATACCAGGCAGCGCTGCAATCCCGCGGCGCCGTGGACTTCACAGCCATGCTCAGCACGCCGCTGCGCTTGTTCGACGAGCGCCCCTCGGCGTTGCGGATGTACCAGGACGCCTACCGCCACATCCTGGTGGACGAGTTCCAGGATGTGAGCGCGCCCCAGTATCGTCTTCTGCAGCGGCTCGCCGCGCGTCACGGCAACCTGACCGTCGTCGGCGACCCGCTGCAGACCCTCTACGCCTGGCGCGGCGCGGACGCCGACGGGCTGCGCCACTTCCAGCGCGACTTCCCGACCGCCTGCGTCTTCCAGCTCCACACAAACTATCGCTCGACCGGGTGCATTCTGGCGGTGGCCAACACCCTCGGCGCGAGCCTGGACGCAGACCGCCGCCTGCGCACCGACAATCCGGCCGGATCCATCCCCCGCCTGCACTCTGCAAGGGACGAGGAAGGCGAAGCCGGTTTCGTGGCCGAGGAGATTGGTCGGTTGCTCGACGACGGTCGGGGACATCACCTATCCGACATCGCGGTTCTCTACCGCACCAACCACCAGGCCGACGAGCTTGCCCTGGCGCTGCGAGAGCGGCGGCTGGCGTACCGGGTGCGTGGGCGCAGCGACCTGTTCCACCGACGCGAGGTACGGGACGTCCTCGCCTACCTGCGCCTGGCCTGCAATCCAACCGACACGGCAGCGCTCGAACGCATTGCGAAAACGACGCCTGCCTTGCATGTGCATCCGGACATCCACCCGCAAGCCCGGCGTCTCAGCCCACCACTCCTGGTAGATACCATCCTGGAGCGCACGGGCTATCGGCGGTGGCTGGCCCAGCAGCCAGATGGCGAGCGACGGCTGGGATACCTGGCGGATCTGCGCCGGCTGCTGGAGCGCGTCGAGGGTGACCTGGCCGACTGGCTCGACGCGCTTCGCCTGGGCGACGACCCAGAGGCGCACGAGACAGCCGACCAGGTGACACTCACCACGATTCACGCTTCGAAAGGGGGCGAATGGCAGGTGGTGTTTGTCGTCGGCATCGAAGAGGGTCTGCTTCCGCACACCCACGCGCTGATGCGCGAGCCCAACAGCGGCGCCATCCAGGAGGAGCAACGCCTCGCCTACGTCGCCGTGACCCGGCCACGCGATCGTCTCTACTTGAGCTATTGCCGCTCACGATGGCGTGGCGAGGCCGCCGTCGCCTGTCAGCCCTCGCGCTTCTTGCGCGGCTTACCCCTCGATACGTCGAGACGTTTCCCCTGAGCATGAAAAGGAGGTGGACATGACAGCCACCGATATACTGCGCCTGAAGCAAGACCATCCCATCGCGGAGGTGGTCGCGCGGTTCGGCATCGAGCTACGACCCAGTGGGCGTACCTTCGTCGGCCGCTGCCCCTTCCACGCCGATGGCGGCCGACCGAATTTCCACGTGTATCCTGCGACGGGCAGCTGGTTCTGTTACCGCTGCGGCGTCGGCGGCGACGTCATCGGCTTCGTCCGTCGGATGGAGCGGTGCAGCTTCCGCCAGGCCGTCGAGCGTATCGAGAGTGTCACAGTCACCCCAACCTCGCATCACTTACCGCCCCACAGTCCACCCTCACCCCCGCCGCGCTTCCGGCGGCCGGTGGAACATGCCTGCCTCGCCGCGGCCGTCGCGTTCTATCACCACCGACTGCTTGAGACGCCGGCGGCCCTGGCGTACTGGGAGAGCCGAGGCCTGGACTGGCGGCTGCTTAGCGAGTGTCGCGTGGGGTACGCCACCGGCCGTGGGCTTGTGGACTATCTGCGCCAGCAGCGCCTGCCCATCCAGGCCACGGTCCGGATGGGCTTGCTGCGGCCCAACGGCCGCGAGTTCTTCGCCGGCCGGCTCGTGATCCCGGAGATGCGCCACGGCCAGCCGATCTGGCTCATCGGCCGCACGATCACCCCCAACGACAACCGCCCGAAGTACCTGGGCCTCCCCGGGCCGAAGCCCCTCCTCGGCTGGGAGGCAGCCGCCCGCCAGCGCCACATCGTCCTGACGGAAGGTGTCTTCGACGTTCTCACGCTGCGTCAGTGGGGTGTGCCGTCCCTGGGGCTGCTCGGTACGCACGCCCGCAGCGACGCGGTGCGCGCCCTGCTGCACTTTGGCCGCATCTACCTCGCCTTCGACAACGACGATGCCGGACGAGCGGCAACGGCAGACCTCCAGGCTGTTCTAGGCCGACGAGCTATTCCACTTGAACTTCGGGACAACGTCAAGGACATCGCCGACCTGGCGCTCCTGCCGGATGGCCAGGCGCTGTTCATGGCTGCCCTGCGCAATGCGGGGTGTGAGATCGAGCAAGAAGGAGAGTGATTCCATGGGATTCTGCGTCAACAAGGCCGAGCTGATTGGAAGGCTGGGAAGAGATGTCGAGCTGCGCTACACCCCGGAAGGCCACGCCGTCGCCAACTTCAGTCTCGCCACCGACCGCCCGCCCAAGCCCAGCGGCGAGACCGTCACCGATTGGCACCGCGTCGTCTGCTGGGGCCAGGTCGCCGAGTTCTGCGGCGAGTACCTGGGCAAAGGCCGCCTCGTCTACGTCGCCGGCCGCATCACCTACCGCTCCTTCGAGAAGGACGGCCAGAAGCGCACCGTGACCGAGATCATCGCGACCGAGGTCATCGCCCTCGACCGCCGGCCGGAAACCCCTTCGGCTGAGCCAGCCGCCGTCGAGCCTGCTTCTTAGGCTCTACGGACAAGTCGTGTACGTGAGAAGGCGGAGCGTCGATGGCTCCGCCTTCTCCTGTGATGGGAGGCCCCCCATGCCGACCCTCTACGATGTCCTGCCCCAACAGCAACGCCTCGCCCTGGCGGTCGCCACAAAAAGCCCGGCCGTTCTCGCCCAGGCCTTCGCCAGCCACGTCGGCCAGTTCTACGACCGCGCCGCGTTCGACGCCCTCGCTCGCCAGGTCGCCGACCTCTACGCCGACGACAGCGCCGAGCGCGCCGAGCGCTTCCGCGCCCACCTCGACCGCCGCCTCTCCGACCGCTACCACAGCCCCGTCGCCTGGGATGTGACATGAGGCGTAAGGTAGCGTCGGAACAGATCACCCTCCTGCCGCCCGACGCGGCGGCGCTCCTGCACCTCGTGCGCGAGAACCTGCGCCTGCTCGCCGAGCTGGCGGTGCGCTATGAAGTCACGCACGTGACCCCGTCACCGGACGGCCTCACCATCCGCAAGCCGGCGGATGTGGCGGCGTATCTCGGCCCGGAGATGGCCGACCTGGCCCAGGAGCAGCTGCGGGTCATCCTGCTCGACACCAAGAACCACGTCCTGGGTACGCGCCTGGTCTACCAGGGCGGCCTCAACTCGGTCGTCATTCGCCTGGGCGACGTGTTCCGAGACGCTGTGGCCGCTGGAGCCGCCGCCATCCTCCTCTGTCACAACCACCCGTCGGGCGACGCTGGTCCAAGCCAGGACGACATTCGGTTGACAATCGACGCGGGCAAAGCCGGTGAGATGCTTGGCATCCAGGTGCTCGACCACATTATCCTCGGTGGCCCTTCCAGTTACGCGAGCTTGCGGGAAAAAGGCTTGTACACGCCACCGGGTTCGGCGGCGTAGTCAGGAGGTGGAACATGCTTCAGACACTGGCGCCCGTCAATGGTAAGGTCAACGGCGTGGATGGACGCGCGGCGGCTGCTGCGGCGAAAACTGGCGCGGCGGCGACGGACATTGAGAGGCTGCCGTTCGACCTGTCGGTGCTGGCGGAGGAGGGGGTGTTTCTCAACGTTGACGCGCGGGGCTTCGGCATCCTCGACCGCCGTCTCGACTGGCAGACGCTCGGTATCAGCCTGCCCCGCGGCCCGGTCGCCTTCCGTCCGCCCCGCTGCGGCCTCCTGCCCGACCGCTGCCGCCTGCCCCTGCTGCGTCCGGCCGCTCGCGCCCATACCGCCCTCCACAAGTACTCCTACACCTTCCGCATCACGGAAACCGTGTTCGAGACCCCCGCTTACCGCTGGCTGCCCTGGCGGGCCTTCGAGGCGTTCGAGCAGGAGTTCGAGGCCGCACAAGGGGCGCTTGACGCGGCGAAGGCCGAGGTGCTGGAGCAGTACGACGCCATCCGCGAGGAGGTGCTGCAGACGTTCCTGCAACTGGCCGCCGACTCGGCCCGGCGGTTACAGGCGACGAGCCACGTCATCCCCGACGGCTTCCAGGACGCGGTCGTCAAGGGCGTTCTGGAGGCCATGCCGACACCGGGCGACCTGCAAGAGAAGCTGACGCTGCGTTACCGAGTCGGCGTGGTCTGGCTCGGCAGCGAGATGCTGGCCGAGCAACGCCAGGCGGCTGAGGAGCGCACTCGGCTCGTCCAGGCGCAATCGGAGCAGCGGCTCGAGGAGCAGCGCCAGCAAGCCCGCGAACGGCTGGTGCAAACTGAGTTCTGGGCCGAGGAAGAGCGTATCCGACGGCAGCTGGCCGCCGAGGAGGAAGAGCGTCGGCGCGAAGCTGAGGTCAAGGAACGCCTGCGCAATCTGAAGCTTGAAGCGGCCCGCGAGCGGCTGCAGGAGGCGCTGAGTCCGCTGGAGGAGGGAGCACGCCAGCTCCACGGCGCGGTGTACGAGGCGGCGACGGCCATCCGCGCCTCGCTCCAGAAGCACCGCTACCTCCCCGGCGGCTCCGTCAAACGTGTCCGCGAGCTCTCCCGGTGGTATCAGCTCATGAATTGGCAGTCTGACGAACAGCTGACGGAGCTCATTGCCGAGCTGGAGCGCCTGGCGCGTAATCCAGGGGCCAAGCGCAAGCGCGACGTGGGCAGCCTCAACGAGGTGCTGGGTGACATCATCGAGCTGTGCTACACCGACGCCCAGGCCCTCGCCGAGCCCAACCGCATGACCGCATTGGAAGTCTAGAAAGGAAAAGAAGTCATGTCTCAAGCATCGTGTCTGGATGGCCTGGTAACCGAGCTGGATATCCTCATCCGTGCCCGCTACGGGCTCATCAGCGTCTCGACCTTCGAGGAGATGCGCTTCCGCCGCCTCATCACCGCCGTCGCCCATCTGCCCCGCCACAAGTCCAAGGGGTTGTTCGCCTGGAGCCGCATGACCGGGCTGCGGCAAATGGCCGGCGCCGAGCCGCTGCTCAGCCCGCGCCCTATCCCCGATACCGAAGACCCCTTCTCGGTGCTGGACTACATCGGCGGGGCCGACAGCGGTTTGTTCGTCCTGAGCGACTTCGGGCCGTATCTGGCGCCGTTCACCCAGCCCGAGCCGCAGCTGGTGCGCCGCCTGCGGGAGCTTGCCTGGGCCATCAAGACGAAGCCCGTGACCGTCCTGTTCGTCGATCCCGACTTCCCGGACATCCCGGCCCTGGAGAAGGAGGTCAAGCGGATTGACCTGCCCTTGCCCGACGAGCGCGAGGTCGAGAAGCTGCTCGACGTGCAGCTGGGCCGTCTGGCCGACAATCCCGACATCGCGCTGGCAGTAGACAGCCGCACGCGGGAGCAGCTCGTCCAGGCGCTGCTCGGCCTGACCGAAACCGAGATCGAGAATGCCCTGGCCAAAGCTGCGATCACCCAGCGAGGCATCGGCCCTGACGCGCTGCCGCTGATCCTCGACGAGAAGCGCAGTGTCATCCGCCAAAGCGGCGCGCTGACGTATACCCACCCCGAGCCGGCCGACCACCTGGGCGGCTATGCCCACCTGCGGCAGTTGCTCCAGGAAGCGGCGGTGACGTTCACGCCGGCGGCGCGGGCCTACGGCGTCGAGCCGATGAAGGGTATCCTCCTGGTCGGCTTGCCGGGTACCGGCAAAGACCTGACCAAGAAGATTGCGTCCTCCATCCTGGGTCGCCCGCTCCTGGATCTCGACTTTGGGGCGGTGATGGGCGAGGGTGGCGGCGTGATCGGCTCGGCGGCCATGAGCATCAAGCGCGCGCTGGCGATCGCCACAACCCTCAAGGGAGTCCTCGGCCTGTCGGAATTCGAGAAAGCCGTCGGCGGCTTGCAGTCGTCGGCGCGCACCGATGGCGGCGAAACAGCCCGGACTATTGGCCACCTCTTGAGTTGGATGCAGGAGCAGCAGGACGTGTTCGTCATCGCCACGGCCAACGACGTGCGGCAGCTCGCGCCCGAGCAGCTGCGCCAGGGCCGCTTCAACCAGGTCGTCTTCGTCGATCTGCCCACGGTCGAGGATCGCGCGGAGATTTTGCGTGTGCACGTGCAGAAGCGCGGGCGCGACCCGCAGGCGTTCGACCTCCATGCGCTGGCCCACGCTGCTGACGGCTTCTCGGGCGCCGAGATCGAGGGCGCGGTGAAGGGCGCACTGCTGGACGCTTTCATGGATAGAGCACGCGAGGTGACGACGGCGGACATCCTGCGGCGGGTACGCGCCATTCGCCCCACGTCGGAGGTCAAGCGCGAGGAGATCGAGGACTTGCGCCGCTGGGCGCGAGAGCATCTGGCGGTGGACGCCGGCCACGCCCAGGCTGTAACGGGCGAGCGGTTGATCGAGTTCTAGCGCAGCATGAGGAGGACGATGTGAGTAAGTACCTGGTGTTCAATGAGGCCGTGTTCAAAGACCGACGGCTGCTGCTGGCGGCGCTGGCGGACCTGGGCTACGGCGACGTCGAAGAGGGCGAGGCGCTGGTGCTGTACGGGTATCTCGGTGACAAGCGCGCCGAGACGGCGGAGATCGTGGTCCGCCGCCAGCATCTCGGCTCGGCGTCGAATGACCTGGGGTTCGCGCGCACGCCGCAGGGCTATGTTCCCATCATTAGCGAGTACGACCAGCGCGTGCTCCACGGCGGGCAGTTCCTGGTCAAGTTGCGGACCGCCTACAACGAGCGCGTCGTCGACGAGGTCAAGCGGCGGCTGCACGGGACGGCCCAGCGCATTGTCGAGGGACATCTCATCAAGATTCGTGTTCGCTACTAAAGGAGGGCAAGATGCCGACGATTGAGTTCAGCATCGACCCGACGACCGGTGAGCTGGAGATGCACATCCAAGGTGTCGCCGGCCCGACGTGCGACGACGTGGCGAAGCTGGTCGAGATGCTCATCGGCCAGCCGACGAGCGAGCAGAAGACGGCCGAATACTACGCCCGCTCCCAGGTGCGGCTGAGTGTGCGCCAGCGAGGGCAGTCGTGAACGAGCTGACCTGGATTCTCGATCCGGCGACAGGCGATCTCACTGTCGACGGACTGAGCGGAGAGGAGGCGCCGGCCCTGGTCGGCGACCTCCTCTCCCGCGCCCGCGAGCTCAACTGTGCGCGACCTCTGACAAGCCTAACGCTGCCTGCTCCCACGTCTCGAACCGGCCCGACGCTCCGCGTCGCTCGTCTCTATCACGGCTCGGTGGTTGACGGTCCGGGACGGCGGAGTGTATGCCAACTTCAGAGCTGCCATCACGCGTGTGTCGGTTGCTTCGTGCCCCAGACACATGATCCCAATGGTGGTATATTGCTGGGCGTAGAAGATGTCGTATCGGTGCTGCTCGACCCCATTGGCGAGCCACGCGACGGTATCACAGTCACGGGCGGTGAGCCGTTCCTCCAGCCCAAGAGCCTTTTGGCGCTGCTCCAGCGTCTCAAGGCACACAACCTCCACGTCGTCGTCTACAGCGGCTTCACCCTCGAAGCGCTGTTTCGGCGGCCCGAGTCCGAGATACGCGACGTCTTGGAGCTGACGGACATCCTGGTGGACGGGCCGTTCGTCGCGCGCCTGGCCGATGGCGCGGGTGAGTGGCGCGGTAGCCGCAACCAGAGAGTCATCTACAACCCTGGCCACACCAGCATGCGATGTTTGCCTTAGGCCACTTGCCGTTGGTTTGTCGGACGCATAGGCTTGAAGATCGCAAGGCCATGTGGTAGGAGGTGCGACCTTGGCGCCGCGCCTCCTACCGCGGGCTAGACATCATTCATCGGCGCTTTCCTCAACCTCGGGCTGACTTTCCAGCGCGTACGCCACGGCCTGCTCCAGCGTCATCGCTCGCCCTTCGGCCCGGTACATAGCTAGCTCGTCTTCCGTCAGCTTATCACGTAGATGACTCATCGTACGCTCGTACTCGATCGCGTCCGCAGGCCACATGTGCGCGCCCTGCACCTCGAACTGCGCCTCCACGTTCGCAAGTAAGCGGGCCGCGTGTTCGGGCCGCCCGCGCGCTTCGGCCACGCTCGCCAGGCCGGCCACGGCCTCAACGATGCCGCGTGGATTGCCTCGCTCACGAAAGATCGACAGGCTTTCCACAAAGAGTAATCCCGCCTGGTTCACGTCACCCTCGGCAAGCGCCACGTACCCCAGGTTGTGCGTCAACCGCGCGATCTCCCCGCTCCCGCCTAGCTCTCGAAAGACGGCCAGACTCCCCTGGTACAGGTCGCCGGCACGAGAATAGTCACTCTGCGTGCGGGCAATTTCACCGAGATTAATCTGCAGTTCTGCTGAGCCCCACTTGTCGCCAATCGTCTGTCGGAGTATCATGGCATCGGCGTAGCGAGCGCTCGCGACGTCATAGTGCTTCTCGGCAAGCGCGAGATCCCCGAGGTGCATAAGGCACCTACTCGCAACCCATCGCTCACCTACTTCCCGTGCCAGCGCCAGGCTCTCCGCGAGCCGTGCGCCGGCTTCAGCCTCGTCCCCCATGTAGAGGGCGACCACACCCCGGACGAAGAGCGCCAGCGCCAGGTTCTCTTTGTCGCCTTCCTCCCGCAATAGCTGGCCCGCCTCGTCCAACCAACCGGTGGCAGCGTCGAGATCGCCCTGGAATAGGGCAATACTGCCGATACACCACAGCGCTATGCCGCGTGCCCTCGCATGTTGCAAGGCATCCATGCGAGACAAGGCCCTGTCCAATCGTTCGCGCCCTTCGCTCAAGTAGCCGCTGAGATACGAGAACCAGGCCAGACCGGCTCCAGCGCGCATTGCCTCGTCGAACTGACCTTGGTCAATCAGCCAATCGAGCGCCGCCCTGACATTGTCGCGCTCTGCGCTGAGGCGATTCAGCCACAACCCTTGTTGGGAACCGCGCAACCCCGACCAGCCCTCTTCCATCAGTATTGCGTAGTGATTGGCGTGGCGCTGGCGCCAGCGCTGCCCATCCTCACTTGCCTCTAGCGCCCCTAGCGCATACTCGCGGATCGTCCCGAGCATGGCAAAGCGCTCGTCATCGCTTGACAAAGATCCCCGCACCAGGCTCTTGCTGACTAGGGACTCCAGTCCATCCAACACGTCCACCTTGGGATTGCCGTCGGCATCGCACACGGCCTCGGCCGCTTCGAGCGTCCATCCTCCCAGGAAGACCGACAGCCGTGTAAACAGAGCGTTGTCGTTCTCGTCAAGCAGGTTGTAGCTCCAGGCGATAGCGTCGCGGAGCGTCTGCTGGCGGGCCGGTAGATCGCGGGCGCCGCCTGTGAGGACCTTCAGGCTCGCGCCGAGGCGTTGCAGCAGCGCTTGCGGTGAAAAGAGCTTGATGCGCGCCGCCGCCAGCTCGATGGCGAGCGGTAGGCCGTCCAGACGATAGCAGATCTCCGCCACCGCCGGTGCATTGTCGTTGGTCACGGCGAAGCCGGGCTTGACGGCCGATGCCCGCTCGATGAACAGGCGCACCGCGCCGAACTGGGAGAGTGTGGGAACGAGCTCAGATCCAACGCTTGACAGTTGCTTGGGGTTCGGCGCCAGCAGCGGTGGGACGGCGAACTCACGCTCGCCCCGGAGGTGCAAGACCTCGCGACTGGTGACGAGTATCCTCAGCTTTGGGGCCGTCGCGAGCAGTACAGAGACGAGTGGCGCGGCGGCAGTGACCTGCTCGAAGTTGTCGAGGATCAGCAGCAAGCTCTTCTCCCGAAGATACTCCTTGAGCATATCGAGGATAGGACGGGCTCCCTGCTCGCGAACGTCGAGGACTTGCGCTATCGACGAAGCGACAAGGTTAGGGTCGGTGATCGGCGCCAAGTCGACGAAGTAGACTCCATCTGGGAACCGGTCCAGCAGATCGGCGCCGACCTGGAGGGCCAGCCGCGTCTTGCCGGTTCCGCCCGGCCCCGTAAGGGTTACGAGCCCGACGTCGGGACGCATGAGCAATTCACGGACGGCCGCAGCTTCCTTTTCGCGCCCGATGAGGGGATCGCGCTGGACGGGCAGGTTGTTGGGGCGGGCGTCGAGGGTCTTGAGCGCGGGGAAATCGGCGGGCAGATCGGCGACGACGACCTGATAGATGTGCTCAGGCCGGGCCAGGTCTTTGAGCCGCGCCTCACCGACGTCGCGCAGGGTGACGCCTTCTGGCGCATGGTCTCGCACGAGTTCATAGGTGGTCATTGAGAGCAACACTTGCCCGCCATGCCCTACTGCCATCAATCGCGCCGCTCGGTTCAGGGCAGGCCCGAAGTAGTCACCGTCCCGCTCCTCCGCTGGGCCGGTGTGCAGTCCCATGCGCACCCGTAGCGGGCCGGTCTCGCTCCACGTGGCCGACAAGAGAGCGCGCTGGGCGTCGAGCGCCGCGGCGAGGGCATCATCGGCGACGCCAAAAGCGGCGAGGAGGCCATCGCCCGTGGTTTTGACGAGGTAGCCCTGGTGCATCTCGACAGCAGTTCTCAGCATCCTGTCATGCTGGGCAACGGCAGCTTTCATTGCCTCAGAATGCCGCTCCCAGAGCTTGGTGCTGCCCTCGATGTCGGTGAAGAGGAAAGTAATCGTGCCAGTCGGACGTTCGGGCATATCGGCGCCTCCTATACCTGGGAGACAGCAATTGTAGTCGAGGCGTACAAGCTCTGCAAGCTCATTTTCCGAGATTGGCCAAAATCCGTCCGCTACGGAGTCTCCCAATGGCTCCGCGTTGTGCTTAAGGAGGTACATTCATGGATCTGACTGTGACCCAATCCACCCTCAACCGCGCCTTGCGGCTCATCACCCGCATTGCGCCCACCAAGGCCGTGCTCCCCATCCTGCAGACTGTCCTGCTCGACGCCGGCCCGCACGGCCTCACCCTCACCGCCACCGACGGCGACCTCGGCGTCGAGACGACGATCGCCGCCGAGGTGCATACGTCTGGCCGGGTGGCGACGCCCGCTCACCTGCTCGGCGAGTACATCGCCCAGCTTCCGTCCGACCCCCTGCGGCTGACCCTCGAGGGGGTCAGCCAGCGCGTCACCGTCACCTGCGGTCGCTCGTCGGCGCGCATGGCCTCCCTGCCCGCCGCCGACTATCCCGCGGTGCCCACGCCGGGCGATGGCTGGGCCTTCGACCTAGACGCCAAACGCCTGCAGACCGCCCTCACCAAAGTCAGCTTCGCCGCCTCGCGCGACAGCAGCCGCCCCATCCTCACCGCCGTCCTCTTCGACTTCGGCCCCGACGGTCTGACCCTCGCCGCCGCCGACGGCCTCCGCCTGGCCCGCGCGACCCTCCCCGAAGCCGCCGGCGCCGCTCAACATCTCCTCGTCCCCTCCCGCGCTGTGGCCGAGTTCGGTCGGCTCCTGGGCGACGGCGCGACGGCTCGCTTGATGCTCACACCTGAAGTGCAGGCGTCGTACCTCGTCGTGGGCCACACACGCCTCTTCACCCGCCTCGTGGACGGCCGCTTCCCGGACATCGCCCAGATCATCCCGAAGTCGTGGCGCACGCGGGTGACGCTTTCGACGGCGAGCTTCCGGCAGTCCGTCCGCGTGGCAAGCCTGTTCGGGACCCACGGCGACGCGCGGCCGGTTGTGCTGACTGCGGGCGAAGACGGCCTGCACTTGCAGGCGCGGGGCGATGAGACAGGCGAGGCCGAGAGCCACCTGCCCGCGACAGTGGAGGGGGAGAGCCAGGCGGTAGCCCTCAACACACGCCTGCTGGTGGACCTGCTCGACACGTTGACGGCGCCCCAGGTGCAGCTTACCTGGGCCTCGCCCCAGAGCCCGGTCACGCTGCGTGAGTTAGGTGACACGTCCGACAACGACATCTTCGTGGCCATGCCTTTGCATTTGCCAACGCTTGTCAATCCCGCAAAGGCCGCGTGAGACGGGAGATAACCCTATGGAAAGCACAGCTGCGGAACAACCTGAACAACCGACGGACGATACGTTTCCAACCCCACTACCGCGCCGCGCCTTGAAATTGGTATTGACCCTGCAGCCCCGTGACGACGCCCACTATCGCGCGCTTGTGGCTCTCGGCGCCGACGGCTGCGATCCCATCCTGCATACGCTGGACGCCGGGGACTTGCCCGCCATCCTCGCCGCCATCCCCGATCTGCTGGCCCAGGCCGAGGCCCACTGGGCCGTCCACCCGCGCTACCCCACCGTCCCGACGCCCCCGAAGGCAACGGCGAAGCCGGCGACTCCCGCAAAACCGGCCGCAACGCAGCCGGAGCAAGCGCCTGACCCTGCCGACGGCGAGCATCCGTCCCATCCCGCTCCACGCGCGCCGACTGTCCACGCCGAACCATCCGCGTCCGATAGCGCCGGTCAACTCACTCTGTTCGGCTGAGACACAACAAGGAGGTGACACAAATGTCCCGTATCTTCCGCTACGATAACCGCGAGTTCCCCGACCCCGACGCCAACCTGAGCGTCGACGAGGTGCGCCAGCAGCTCAGCGCCTTCTTCCCCGAGCTTGCCAACGCCGAGACCCGCGAGGAGCGCCGCGGCGAGAACACCGTCTACACCTTCAGCAAGCGCATCGGCACGAAGGGCGTGGAGGTGGTAGAGGTGCTGCGTCGCGTGCCGGAGACACGCCTCCGCGTATTCGAGCTGGCCGCCGAGCTGATCGACGCCGACGGCGAGCTGGATGTGGATGCCGCCGGCATGCGCCAACCCGAGATCAACCTGGCCATCGCTGAGGCCGAAGCGTACGCCAAGGCGACCCGCCAGGCGGTCGGAGCGCTCCAGCGACTGCTGGATCCATGATCGCTCGCCCGTTGGCGCTTGCGACTATGTTGCGGCGGACCGTGGCGCGCCCACGGTCCGCCGCCGCGCTTCTGGCCTGCCACGCGTCGGAGCTCGAGTTCCGCCTCGTCGTGCAGGCCATCTTCCCCGACGAGGCGGCCGACATCTGGCAGGTGCGGCAGGCCGGGACGAGCCGCGAGACGACGCGCGTGGAGGCCTTCCTGCGCCGCGTCGAGGAGCGATTCTTCCCGGTCTACGAAGCCGAGGAGTATGACCAGGTGGCCTGGGCCATCCCGTTCGTGCGCCTGGGCTGGTCCTACGAGGACTTCCACGACCTGGAGCGGCGACTGGGCGAGTTGCTCCTGCTGGCGCTGTGTGAAGCGCCGACCGACATTCGGGTAGCCCTCCTCGATTGGGCCGAGGCTCATGTCCCCTCGGATGTGCTCGCTCGTATCCCACGGGAGGGTTTCAGCCGAGCCGAGATGCACACCCAGTTCGATAACACATCGTGCAGCGTCGTTGCCGAGTTCGTGGACTGGCTGTGGGGCGAGACGGGTACGGCGTTTCTCGACCTGGACGACGAGATCGAGGTGACGGACGCCGGCTGGTCATCCCAGAATGTGCTCGACCTGGCCGAGCAGTGGCGCGAGGCGCAAGCCATCCTCGACCGTATCGAGGGACTTGTCACCTGGTTGGAGGCCGACCCGGCCGCGCACTTCGCCCAACTTGTGGATGCGGCCCTCGGCGATGATACCCACTTACTTTATGAACGGAGCAGGAGGCTGTATGAGCTTGAGATCACCGAACGGGGCCTCGTGCCCGTCGAGCATGACGACGTCGCCCTACCGGTGGGCGCTGCCGCCTGACGTGGAGGTCGAGCCGGACCCCCTACAGCTGCGCCTCGACTTCCACGCGGAGAGCGTGCTCATCCACGACTACGCCGAGCATACCGTCCGCGTCCGTCTCGTCTCCGCCCTCGACATCGCCCACGCCCTGGCCCGCGAGCTGGACCTGACGACGGGCCTTCTGCCGCCGGATGCCCTGTGGTGGTTGAAGACGGCGCGCGGGATCGCAGTGGCCGTGTGGCGCGAGGGGCGGGTATGGACGGTACGCCTGCGGGAGGCGTACGGGGTGAAACCGCGCTGCTTGCGCCTGCCCATGCCGGGCCTGGTCTTCGTCTGCGTGCCAGCGCCCCAGGCGATCTACGTCTTCGCCGCGAAGGCGCGCCCGCACTCGGAGACCGACCAGCTGTATCACGCCCCAACTTTGAATGTGTTCCCGTCGGGGCAGGTGTGCGTCGGCACCGAACGCTTCCCGGCCGACCCGGCGCGCGTGCCAGAGGCGTTCTTCCGCAGTTACTTCACGCCCCACGGCGGTCACGGCCAGTCCCAGCGCTACCCCGATGACATCCGGCGGCTCTGGGCCGAGCTGCACCGCCGGCCTCAGTATCCATTGGACGACCTCGTGCCACATCTCACGGTGTCCGAGGCGATGCGGTTAGGAGGCTGACATGCCCCCCGTCGACTATCTTGTAGCTCGCGCCGGACCGCCTAAACCGACCGGGGCTGCCTACGACTACATCCTCGCCGGCGACGGCGTCTACATCGGGGCCGAGAACGCCTACCTTGTAGCGCGTATTCCCATCGCCTGCTGCCAGGTACGCGGTCTTTCTCCACTGCACCCGTCCTTCGTCCTCAAGCATGGCCGCATTCTGTTCGCCCTCTGGCAGCATATCGTCGACGTAGCCCAGGCCTGGGGGGCCCAGGAGCACGAGGTCCTCCTCACCGTGCGCCACGACCCGCAGCTTGGTTACCACCTCGTCGTGCCTCACCAGCTGACAAGCGCCACTGAGATCGCCTATCTACCGGCGTCGAACGTCGTCCTGGAGATCCACTCCCACCACGTCTATCCTGCGCATTTCAGTGATGTGGACGACGGGGATGAGCAGCGGTTGGCGCTTTACGGCGTCCTCGGCCGGCTGGATACGGAGCGGCCCGAGGTCGCGCTCCGCGTCGGCATCTATGGCTACTTCATGCTGGTTCGATGGAATGATGTGTTCGAAGGGGAGCTTGGTGACTTTCGCGACATGGCCGTCGAGGAGGACACAGAAGATGGTCTACCGAATTGATGTCAACGCGGGGCGTCCGACAAGATCGGGCGAGCGCGACGTGACGATTGTCCTGGTCGGCTGCGGCGGTACCGGCAGCTTCCTGGTCGAGTCCGTTTGCCGCCTGCTGATCGGCCGCGCCGCCGAGCTGTACCTCGTGGACATGGATCGGGTCGAGGAGCACAACATCGGCCGCCAGGCGTTCGGCCCGGAGAACCTGGGCGGTTTCAAGGCGCAGGTCCTTGCCGAGCGCCTGGCGCGGCGCTTTCGGCGCACAATTGGCTACTCAGTTCAGCCGTACGACCGCGCTCTCCACAGCGAGGTGTTTGGCCGACAGTCCGGCCGGCTCAGGCTCCTGCTCGGTTGTGTCGATAACTTAGCCGCCCGCCGAGCGATTGCCGCAACCCTCGACGGCCGCTCCGATGTCCTGTGGCTCGACTGTGGGAATGGCCGCAACAGTGGCCAGGTGCTTCTCGGCAACGCGACGCGGTCTGAGATGCTGCGCGGCGCCTTCCTCCCACAAGACGGTCTCTGCCGTGCCTTGCCCGCGCCGTCGCTCCAGCGCCCAGACCTCCTCGACGCGCCCCCCGCGCCCCTGCCGGCGCTCGACTGCGCGGCCGCAGTTGCTCACAACATCCAGGGGCCCACCATCAATCAGATGGTCGCGGCCATTGCCGCTAGCTTCGTCGAGAAGCTGCTCGATGGGTCTTGCGGTTGGATGGCGGCGTACTTCGACCTGGACGATGGGACGCTGCGCTGCGTCGCCGCTGAGCCCAGGAATGTCGCCGGCATCGCCGGCCTGCACCTGAACGCCGTCACGAAGCAGACGTGAGCGGGGAGGTGATGATGGACTCCCAACAAGGTTTGCCCGTGCTCCAGGCGGGCGGCTTCAGCGCGAGCGTTGACGCCTATGCCTGGGAACGCGACCCCGGCCAGGACCGGTACCAGATGCGCTTTTGGTTCCTCTCCCTCCTGGGGTCGCAGCAGGCCGTTCGGGCTCTCTGGGCGCGGCTCATCAAGGGTGAGGTCACAACGCTAAGCACCGAGATTTTGGGAACGGCACGTTTCTGTGCCTTGGCGCCGGAGGGGCTGCAGGGCTGGCGCTTCTTCACCGCCAGCCTGCCCACGGCGGCCGGTTTCCAGGGCGTGTTTGTCCCCCGGATCGCTGGCTACACCCATGACTGTCTTGACTTCCTGCTCCTGCCGCGCCAGTCGGAGGACGCCGCGCTCTTGCACTACCGCTTCCTCAATCGGCGGCTCGACCTGCCCCTCCACCCGACCTGGGCCAACTGGCTCTGGCAGCGCGCGTTGCGGGTTGAGGAGGCCATCCCCCTTGAGGCTCGTGGCTTGCTCGCCTACCGCTGCCAACCCAACGTCGAGGCGCTGGCGGCTGATCTGGCCGAAGCGGTGCGCGATGGAACGTTGGGCGTAGCTGACACGGAAGCGCGCATGCGGCAACGCTCGGTATGATGGAACTCAAGAAGGAGGTCACTTATGGCTCGGCTCGAATCGACGGCCAAAGCCGGCTACTATCCCACGCCGCCCAGTGTCGCTGCGTCCATTGCGCGCCACTTGATGGCAGAGACACAGGGAGGTAAACGCGTGATCCGGCTCCTGGACCCCTGCGCTGGAACGGGCGAGGCCGCTGCTCTCGTGGCGGGATCGTTAGGCGCCGAGAGCTTCGGCATTGAGCTCAACGACGAGCGGGCCGAGGCCGCGCGCGCTCGCCTCGACCATGTCCTCGCCACGAGCGCGTTCTCCGTCCGTCTCGCCCACGGCGCCTTCTCGTGCCTCTATTTGAACCCGCCCTACGCTGACGATGAGGAGAAGCGCCGTCTCGAGCACGCCTTTCTCGTCGGTCTCACGCGGGCGCTGTGCCCCCACGGCGCGCTCGTGTTCGTCATCCCCCAACGCCGACTGGCGCTCTCCGCGCGCTACCTGGCCGCCCACTATGCTCATTTCGCCGCCTACCGCTTCCCCGACCCGGAGTACGCCGCGTTCGGGCAGATGGTCCTCTTCGCGCTGCGCAAGCCGCAGTCGAGCCTCGATGTCGCTGCGCAGGACCAGCTTGAAGCCTGGAGCTGTGACGAGATCGTGCCTCTCCCCGACCAGCCCGATAGGACGTTCGTCGTGCCGGCGCTACCGGCCGGCGATGTCCTGTTCGCCTCCCTTTTCTTCGACTCAGCCCAAGCGGCCGTTGAAGCTCGACGGCGAGGCGTGTGGACGCAGCCAGGGCTGACGGAGCAGCTCTGGCCGCCTGAAGAGCGCCCGGTCCGGCCCCTTATGCCCCTGCGCCGCGGCCACCTTGCCCTCCTCATCGCCGCCGGCCTCCTCAACAATGTCGTCCTCAGCCAGGGAGAGGGGCGTATCCTGGTCAAGGGGCGCACCCACAAGGAGATGATCCCCGTCGAGACGGATGACGCGGATACCCAGATCGAGCGCGAAGCCCTCCGCACAACCGTCACGACACTCAACCTGGCGACCGGCGACTTGGACATTGTCGAGGGCGGCGGCGCGCTACGCAGCGGTCAGACGAGGCCAACGTCGTGAACTTCGCGTCGTTTATCGACACTTACAGAGACGCCCTTGCCCAAGCTGTTGTCGAAGCCTACCCGCCGCTCTACACTGCCGAGGCGCGCCAGTCGTGCGGCTTTGATCTGCGGCGGCTGCTGCGTCGTCCCCTGGGCGCCCAAGCCGACGCCATTCGCGCGACCGCCCTGGCTCTGCAGACGTATTCCAGCGCCAGCATCGTCGGCGAGATGGGAACCGGCAAAAGTTATGCAGGAGCGGCAGCGGCCTATCTTGCCGGCTGTCGACGGGTGCTGGTCATGTCCCCACCGCACCTGGTGAAGAAATGGCAGCGTGAGATCCTCCAGACGGTACCCGGCGCCCACGTCGCCATTGTGCGCACCATCGGCGACCTCGAACGGGTTCGGCGGCAAGGCGTCCTGATCCAGTTCGTCGTGTGCTCCCGCGAGGGGGCCAAGCTCGGCTACCGCTGGATGCCGGCGACGATACAGCGGATGGCCCGCGACGAGACAGGTAGCGTGGCGCGGGACGACGCTGGCGAGATCGTGCGCCTCCTGTGTTGCCCGACGTGCTTTGGCGCCATCGCCGACGACGAAGGCGTGCCCCTCACCTGGGATGAACTGGCGACGAAGAAGCACCGCTGTTCGGTGTGCGGCAACCCCCTCTGGCAGGCGGACCCCACCGGCCCGCGCCGCTACCCTCTGGCGGATTACATCGCCCGCCGCATGACGGGCTACTTCGATCTGCTGGTGGTAGACGAGGCGCACGAAATGAAGGCACGTGGCTCAGCCCAGGGCCTCGCCGCCGGCGCTCTGGCTGACGCCTGCCCTCGAACACTAACCCTGACAGGTACAGTGTTTGGAGGGTGTGCGCGACGTCACTAGATGATCTGATCCCCGTCGCAGACGGGAGGGGTTCGGGAGATACCCCTGGGTCAACCGATTCACCTGGCGGCGAAAGCCAAAGGGGAAAATAGCATATCGGTGAAGCGGGAGGCGTCGGAAGGCGTTTCAAGGCGCGGACCCGCAAGACCCGCGTGATATGGAGAAAGCTAGACTGCTTGAATCTCAGCTTCCTGCGATGAAAGAACGCATCCCTCGCTCACAACGCCTATACCGCGAGGTCGCCAGGTGACCGGCCCTTGTAACCGCAACCGGGAACTTCCGACTGGCGAGCAGTGAGAAGTGATCTCACTCAAGGAAGCGAACGAGGCTCCTACGTCACGCTCGTACGTCTGTCATCTAGGAACGTCGGATCGCCTAAGGGGCGCGAGCCCTATGGCGACGGAGTCCCCATAGTAGTCGCAGGTGTCACGACCTGCCTCGGAACGCGGGAAAGCCGCGTACAGGGCGAAGGGGGACAGGTGTCTTTGAGACCCAGAAAGGGAGGTGCGTGAGATGCGCGATGCCGCAACTATCCTGGGGATCATCCGTGAACGGGGCAAACGAGGATTGCCCATCAACGACCTCTACCGGCAACTCTGGAACCCGGACCTGTACCTGTTGGCTTACGGGCGCCTCGCCAAGAACCACGGTGCGCTCACGCCAGGTGCAACACCGGAAACCGCAGACGGGATGTCTCTGGAGAAACTCGACACTATCATCGAAGCCTTGCGCTCCGAGCGGTATCGATGGACTCCGGCGCGGCGCATCTACGCCGAGAAGAAACGCTCGACCAAGAAGCGCCCGCTTGGCCTCCCATCCTGGAGTGACAAGCTGCTGCAAGAAGTCATCCGCCTCATCCTCGAGGCGTATTACGAACCGCAGTTCAGCGAGTTCTCCCACGGCTTCCGCGCTGGTCGTGGCTGCCACACGGCGCTCACGAAGATCAAGCGCACCTGGACGGGGACAGTGTGGTTTATCGAGGGGGATATCTCGGGGTGTTTTGACAACATCGACCATGCGGTACTGCTGTCAATTCTCCGCGAGAAAATCCACGACAACCGCTTCCTACGGCTGATCGACCATCTCCTTCAGGCTGGCTACATGGAGGAGTGGAAGTTCAATGCCACGCACAGCGGCACGCCGCAAGGTAGCGTCGTCAGCCCCATTCTCGCCAACATCTACCTCGACCGACTGGACAGGTTCGTCGAAGACGTGCTCATGCCCGTGAATAACCGAGGCAAGGAGCGCCGGCCGAATTCGGAGTACAACAAGATCGCCTGCAAGATACACTATCTCAAGAGGACGGGGCGTGCGGCCCAAGCAGCGACTCTGCAACCGCTGCTTGCGGCTTTGCCCTTCTCCGATACACACGACCCCGACTACCGACGCTTGCGGTACATCCGATACGCCGACGATTTCTTACTTGGCTTCGTGGGGCCAAAAGTTGAGGCCGAGGCGATCAAGCAGCAAATTGGCGAGTTCCTGCGTGACACCCTCAAGCTGGAACTCTCGACAGCCAAGACGCTTGTAACCCACGGTCGAACTGAGGCAGCACGGTTCCTGGGATATGAGGTCGTCGTACAGCATAGCAACACAAAGCGTGACGCCAGAGGCCGACGGTCGGCTAATGGGATCATTGGACTGCGTGTGCCGGCGGACGTTATCCGAGCCAAGCGAGCACGTTACATGCGGAACGGCAAACCAATCCACCGAGGGGAACGGATGCATGATACGCCTTTCAGTATCATCAGCCAGCACCAATCGGAGTTTCGGGGTATTGCCGACTACTACCAGTTGGCCTACAACCGTGGAACCCTCCAAAACCTGCGCTGGGTGATGGAAATGTCGCTCGCCAAGACACTGGCGGCCAAGCTGAAGATCAGCGTCCCGCAAGTGTTTAAGCGTTACAAGACGACAGTCCAGACCGAGCAAGGACCCCGCAAGGTCCTCATGGTGACGGTGGAACGCGAGGGACGTAAGCCACTGGTAGCTGTATGGGGCGGCATCTCGCTGGCTCGGGAAGAGATGGGAACCTTGAACGACCAGATACCCCCGATGCGCAGTGGTCGGACAGAACTCGAACAACGCCTGTTGGCTGAAACCTGCGAGCTGTGCGGCTCAAAGGAAGACGTCGAAGTGCATCACATTCGAGCACTGAAAGACCTGGATCGGAAAGGACGGGCTCCCCGATCCGAATGGGTAAAGGTCATGGCGGCACGACGGCGTAAGACGCTCGTCGTCTGCCGCCTCTGCCACGAGGATATTCATGCCGGACGTCCTCGACGGCAATTGTCCAAACGCGGATAAAGACACTGGAGAGCCGGATGATCAGAAATGTATCACGTCCGGTTCGGAGGGGGGCCGTCGGAAAAGGGCCGACACACGGTCGGCACCTCGCTGGCGGCCTACCCTACACGCGTCGACGCTGTTCTACCTGCTGTGGCGGTTCAGCCCGGCCATGCGCCGCGAGTTCGGCTACCACGATGAGGCACGTTGGCTTAGTCGCTACGGTATTGTGGAGCGTATCACGAAGAAGGACGCCGACCGCTACACCGACGATGGCCGCCTCTCCAAACGCCGCAGCTACCACACCCGGGTCGTCGAGAAGCCGGGCGTCTCGCCCATGGTGCTGTTCCACTTGATCGGCAACACCGTCTTCCTCCGCCTGGCCGACGTGGCGCAAAATTTGCCGCCGTACACCGAGCGGGTCGCGCTGTTCAAGCTGGATCAAGGCAGCGCGGCAAGTGGGTTCTCCCAGGCGAGCGCCTACCGCCAGCTCTCGACCCAGTTGTGGCAGGCGGTGACGTCCGCCCTCCAGGAAGGCTCCAAGCGCCTCCTGGCCAGCTACCTCCAGGCGCTCCTGGCGTATCCCGACGCCGTCACGCGCGGCGAAACCGTCCTCGATCCGCGTGACGGTCAGGTCATAGCCCACGCCCCGGCCCTGCCCGACGACGTGCTGTACCCCAAGGAGCAGGCGCTGGTGGACCTAGTGCGGCGGGAGCGCGAGCGCGGTCGGCGCGTCTTGGTTTACATCACCCACGTGCGCCGCATCACCGGCTGCTAGATCCCTTTTTCAGAAAGGAGGGGTTCGGAAGAACTACCCCTGGGTCAACCGGCTTACCTGGACGCGAAAGCCGAAGGGGACAATCGCATGCCGGTAAAGCGGGAGCCGTTCGAAGACGTGTACGGCGTCGTCCCGCAAGACCCGCGTGATATGGTGAAAGCTGCATTGCTTGAACCCTAGTTCCCAGCGACGCAAATGTACGTCCCCCGACTACCACGTCCATTGCGGGGCTGCCTGTATACGGCGACGGTGTGTGTGTCGTCGGAACCTTCCGACAGGCAGGCGGTGGGGAATGACCACACTGAAGGGAACGAACGGGGCGCCTAAGTCACGCTCGTACGTCTAGCAGTCAGGGAATGCCGGATCGCCTACGGGGCGCAAGCCTCATGGCGACGGAGCCCCCGTAGTAGTCCGAGGTCGGGAAAGCCGACCACATGGCGAAGGGGGGCAGGTGTCTCAGATTACCCAGACAGGGAGGTTCGCAAGATGCGAGACGCCGAAACTATCCTGGGCATCATCCGCGAACGTGGCAAACGAGGACTGCCGCTGACCGATGCCTATCGGCAACTGTTCCAGCCCGCGTTGTACCTGCGCGCGTACGGTCGGATCTACCGCAACGACGGAGCAATGACCCCCGGCACAACAGAAGAGACCGCAGATGGGATGTCGTTGTCGAAAATCGATACGATCATTGACGCTGTTCGTCATGAGCGTTATCGGTGGACACCAGCGCGTCGGACGTACATTCCCAAGGTTAATGGGAAGAAGCGTCCACTCGGCATTCCCACCTGGTCAGACAAGCTACTGCAAGAAGTAATTCGCTCCATCTTGGAAGCCTATTACGAGCCGCAGTTCAGCCCACTCTCGCACGGTTTCCGCCCTGGCCGTGGGTGTCATACCGCCCTGAAGGTAATCCATCGCACCTGGAATGGCACGACGTGGTTCATTGAGGGGGACATCGCCCAATGCTTCGACCGACTGGACCACGGGGTCCTGCTGGCGATCCTGCGGGAGAAGATACACGATGGCCGGTTTCTTCGGTTCATCGAAAACCTCCTCAAGGCAGGGTACTTGGAGGACTGGAAGTTCAACGCGACGCTCAGCGGTACCCCGCAGGGCGGCGTCGTTAGCCCCATCCTGTCCAACATCTACCTCGACAAGCTGGACAAGTTCGTCGAAACGGTTCTCCTCCCGGCCTATAACCGAGGAAAGGAGCGGAAGCGTAACCCGGCGTACGGACGCGTAGTGAGGTGCTACCAACGGAGGGTCGAAGCCGGGCGCACCGAGGAGGCACGGCAACTGCGTCGACAGATGCAGCAACTGCCCTCCAAGGACCCGCGCGACCCAATGTTTCGACGCCTCCGCTACGTTCGCTACGCCGACGACTTCCTGTTGGGCTTCAGCGGCCCATGTGACGAAGCCGAGGAGATCAAGCGTCGCCTCTCAGAGTTCCTGCGCGATACGCTCAAGCTCGAACTCTCGGAGGCCAAGACACTGGTCACCCACGCACGGACGCACGCTGCGCGGTTCCTCGGCTACGAGGTGGTCACCCTTCACGACGACCACAAGCACGATCGGACTGGCGGTCGCTGTATTAACGGCGTTGTCGGGCTGAAAGTGCCGGTGGAAGTCGTGCGGGCAAAGTGTGCGCCCTACCTCCACAACGGCAAACCGGTTCACCGCCCTGAACAACTCAACGACTCGCCGTACAGCATCGTTGCCGAGTTCCAACAGGAATACCGAGGCATCGTGGAGTACTACCGACTGGCGTACAACCTCCACCGCTTCAGTCGACTGCGCTGGGTCATGGAAACGGCACTGACCAAGACGCTTGCGCGTAAGCTGCGCATCAGCGTCAGGAAGGTCTACCGCCGCTTCCAAACGACCGTGCAAACTGACCGCGGGCCGTACAAGGTCCTACAGGTCAAGGTTGAACGCGGTGACGGGAGGACGCCCTTGGTAGCACAGTGGGGTGGTATCACCCTCGCGTGGGACAAGAACGTCGTCCTCGACGACCAACCCCCACGTGTCTGGAACGGTCGGACGGAGCTGCTCGAACGGGTACTCGCCGAAGAATGTGAGCTATGCGGCTCACGGGTCAAGGTCGAGGTACACCACGTGCGGCGCCTGAAAGACCTCCGGCGCAAGGGGCGGGCGGAACCGCCTGCGTGGGTTAGGAAGATGGCTGCGCGCCATCGAAAGACCCTAGTTGTTTGCCACAGGTGCCACGTGGACATCCATGCTGGACGCCTGCCTGGCACTCTGGAAGCGGAACAGAGACACCGGAGAGCCGGATCTATCGAAAGGTAGACGTCCGGTTCGGAGGGGGGCCGGCGGAGAAGGGCTGCCGACAACGGCAGCACCTCGCCGTCGGCCTACCCATCACGGAAAGTCGGGACATCAGCCCGCGGCTGCGTGCGATCCTGGAACACGAAGGCTTCCGGGTGGCAGTGCTCAAGGCGGGCACAGTGGCTGCCGACCGTCGGGAGGAGTGGGTGGCGGCGCGGGTTCGCGAGGGAGCGGATGTCCTGATCTGCCACCCTCGCCTGGTGCAGACCGGACTTGACTTGATAGACTTTCCGTCAATCATGTTCTTCGAGGTCGAATACAGCGTCTATGTCATGCGCCAGGCGAGTCGGCGCTCATGGCGCATCGGACAGCGTCAGCCCGTCGAGGTGAGTTACTTCGTCTATGAAGAGACGCTGCAGGCGGACGCGCTGGCGCTGGTGGCCGCCAAGATGCGCTCAGCATTGATGGTCGAGGGAGAGCTGCCGGAGGATGGACTGGCGGCCTTGGAGGGCGATGGGCAGGACATGTTCGTCGCCCTGGCGCGCCAGCTTACCGAGGGGCGGGTACAAGACGGACAATCGCTGGAAGCGCTATTTGCCCAAGCGCAAGCTGTCGAGGCGGAGGCCGATGGCTACCTGGTCGAAGGAACCTGGCTGCCTGAAATCGACTTCGGCTCGAATACCGTTCTTCCGGCGGAGGCCTTGCCATCGGAGACAAACATGGCCGACAGAGACGTTGCCACGGTATGGCAACAGGTCTTTGCAAACAAGGAGTCCGGCAATGGAAAGGAAGCAGTTGAGCCACCTCCCGTCGTCAATGGACGCACGATAGACTTCGGCGACCTGGCGCACCTTGTGAGCCAGCGGCGAAGGCGAACGAAGCCTGTTCCCGAAGGCCAGTTGGCCTTGTTTTAGTATGTTCCCGTCGTAACGGAACCTATAGAGAGAGCCGGTTTGATGAGCAGGCGATCCTGTCTCTGTATGAGCCGGCTCTTTTTGTTTGTGGCACTCGTATAGTCGTCAGCCTTCGCTCGCCGGAAACCGGGGTCTGAGCGAGGGGCGCTTGCCGCGCTTTGGGAGCCGGTGTAGCATGTATGTCCGCTCTACGCTCGAAGGAGGAACTCAGCATGAAGAATCGGCGCAAACCGAAATCCCGGCCAAAGCAAACGCAGATGGGAGATACTTCGCGGAAAGTTGAGCTGGGGCCAGGCAATCGGCGGAACGCTGCCTCGGACGACATGCTGGATGCAGAAGGGTTTGAAGAGCTGTGGCCAGATGAACCCATTGACACAATCTGCATCGGCTGCGACGTCATACTTCCGGTCAATGACCTAGGCCTCTGCAGCGACTGTAATGCGAAGCTTGATCGTGACATGATCCGTGATCGGGACTGGGAGCGTTCCGAAACCGCAGCGTTGACGCCCGCCAGTGAGCGCGAAGAGTTGCGGCGCCAGGTGATTTCTCGCTATGGAGCAGCATATGAGCTGATCGAACCGCCGCCCAAGAAGCAACAGCAGCGCCGCAAGCCACGCTAAACAGGGGGTGACAGTAGCATTCAGCCACACGCTGCGCGAGCAGACCATCGAGAACCCGAACTTACTCGTGCCTAACGATATCGACCGATATCTCCACTGCCGTTGTCGTTCCTCTATTCTCAAGCCAGTGCAAGGTGTCCTTATCCTCGGGCCAGCCCACGCCCGGCCCATACTCCTTAGCCACGCCATTTCGATAGTCAGTGATGGTACCTTGCAGTATGTAGACCATCCCCGGCCTGTCTTTATGGTCGTGAATCGGGCCGAAGACCCCGCCAGGTTCGATAGTCACCATTCGCATTCGAAGTTGACGTCCTGCCATGCCCTCGATTTCCGGGCCAAGGTCAAGCGTTGCGAGTAGCTCCACCGTAACACCTTTCGTCTCAGGCCCCGCCGGCTCGTTTCTCACAGGGGTCTCTTTTCTGTACGTGCTACCCGCCCAACCAACTATTACGCCAATCCCTCGTTACTCGACCCCGCCATCTTTCTTCTCTCGCGGATCGGCAAGTGTCCACACCCGCGTGTCCCGCGGCTCTTTGGACAGCTGCTCGATGTCAACGCGCATGATGAGCAGAGCCAATGCCCCACTCAGAGTTAGCCCCGTGTGCTCGATGATATCCTGAAGCTTGGCGTAGACGTCGTCGCGAAGCGATGTGCTGATTTTGACATAGTGATGTTCGGGCATACCGGGCGTCCTCCTGTCAGAATTGTACCACGTTTCTGCCCCCTCCGACACGAGATTTCGAGATGGTTCGAAAATTCCTGCTTTACCCCCTTCACAAAACGGGCAATGTGGTGTATAATCTTACCTATACATACCTAGTCGTGACTACTAAAAGTGATTGGTGTGGAGGTGAGGCTCAAGCTCCTTCAAAGCCGCACGCTCAGGCTGGCCCCCTCAAGCATGGACGTGATGCAGGTGTCCCGGGTTGAGAAACCTGGGCGACCACGGTGCGAGCCCCCATGTGGGCTACCCCGCCTCAGGCGGAAGGGCCGTTGAACCCTGCCGTGCGAGGAGCGCCCAAAAGCTACTCGTCGAAGAAGACCTTCTGGCCCCACGACGCTATCATTCTCGCCGGGCCTGGGCCGAGCTATTCGAGGGTATAGCTTCGTCCCTTGAGCACCACCCTCACTGTGTTTCTGGTACCTGCCGAGGAAGCCGAATGAATGTATTCGGCTTCCTCACCGGGACAGATTAGGAGGCAAGCATGATTCTCTCAGGTGAATTCGCGGCCGAAACGCGCCTGTCCGAAGCCCTGGGGCTCCTGGACGAAGTGAACCTGGTGCTCTTGCGCGTGAACGGTCAGCACCCGGACCTGATCGAGTTGCAGGCGCGTGTCCAGCAGTTCGGCGACACAGCGGACTGCCTTCCGTTGGGCGAGGCAGCCCAGCGCGGCCAGGACCTGCGGGAGGCGGTGGGGCGCTTCGGCTTCAACATCGCCGACCCGATCGTCGCCATGGCGTGGGCGGATCTCGTGACCGCCCTGGATACGATTTTCTCGGAGGTGGCGCCATGCTCTCCCTCGCCGTGCTAGGGCTGGCGCTGTTTCTGGCGACACGAAAGCCACGTCGCCACAAGAAGCGGCGAACCGAGTGGGTCGCCATGTAATGCGTGTCAATGGCACTTTAAAATTCCCCAATAATGGCAAGATAGAATTCCCCAGACCAAACGTTCGGGTGAGGGGTCAGGCCTCCTTCTGAGGGTCGGCCAGGTCGTGAAAGACGCCGGCTTTGCGCTTCTCGCGCAGGCGGTAGCTCTGACCTCGGATATTGACCGTCGTCGAGACGTGGAGCAGGCGGTCGAGGATGGCTGTCGCCAGCACCTGGTCAGCGAAGATGTCGCCCCAGTCGCCATAGCTCTTGTTGGAGGTTAGGATGATACTGCCCTTCTGATAGCGACGGCTGACGAGCTGAAACAGGAACTGGGCGCTCATGCGATCTAGCGGGAAGTAGCCCATCTCGTCGAGGATGAGGAGCTTGGGCTTGGACAACGTCGCCAGCCGCTCGCTGAGGCGATCTTCCTTGGCATCGCGGTGGAGCATGTCGAGCAAGTCGCCCACGGTGAGGAAGTAGACACTGATGGACTGGGCAATCGCGGCGACGCCGAGGGAAATCGCCAGATGCGTCTTGCCGACACCGGGCGGCCCCAGCAGCAAGACGTTCTCGCCGTGGGCCACGAAGCGCAAGGTCGCCAGTTCCCGCACCTGGCGCTCATTGATCGACGGCTGGAACGCAAAGTCGAATTGATCCAGCGTCTTCTGGAAAGGGAAGTGGGCGAGCTTCGTCTTCATGATCACATCGCGCTCGTGGCGAGCCGAGACCTCCTCGTCCAGCAAGTGGTCGAGGAAGTCGATGTAGGTCCAGCCATGTTTAGCAGCTTCCTCGGCAATCGGGTCGAGACAGTCCAGGATGCGCATGAGCTTGAGGCGGGTGAGGTGCGATTGGATGCGGGCGCAGACCATGTCGCTCATGAGGCCGCCTCCAGCATCTGGTCATAGACGCTCAAGGGACGCACCTCGACCTCTGGAGCGACCACCACCATCGCCAAGCTGGGATCAGTCGGCTCAAGTTGCCGTGCCTTCGGTCGCTTGGGGGCATGAGACGTCGTGAGCACGCCTGCGTAGTGGGCGGCAACGAGGATGCGCTGGTGGCGGCCGATGGCCACGACGTGACGAGCAATCTCTTGTCCTTGCTCGTCGAAGATGACCAACTCGTCGTGTTCGGTGTGCTTCAGCAGCAAGGGCTGCCGAACGTAGGCGGCGGGTACGGAGTAGTAGTTGCCGGCGTAGCTGACCAGGCAATCGCGACTACTGCGTCGCGTCGTGACCAGGCTCGTATCGTAGTCGGGCTTGCCCGCGATGGAGGGCAAGTTCTCCTGAGGCAGGCGCTCGAAGGGCATGACGTGGGTGGTGCCATGAATGCGCACATTGGCCACGCTATCGAGCCAGGTGCGTCCTTGTCGGTTCAGATCGGGCAGATCCCGATAACTCAAGCCGGGCCAGAAGTTGCCTCGGACATAGCGCACGCCATTCTCAACCTTGCCTTTCGTCTGCGCCCGATACGGCTGACAGGCGCGGGGGCTGAAACCGTAGTAGTCGGCGAAGTCGAGATAGCGCGGGTGGAAGTGCACGTGGCCCTCGGCATCTCGATCCAGCACCGCCGTCTTGAGGTTGTCGTGCAACACCTGACGCGGTACGCCCCCGAAGTAGTGCCAGGCATGGACGTGGCAGCGCAAGAACACGGCGATATCCGCCGAGACGGTGAACTCGAGGTACATGGTGCGGGACCAACCGAGGGTCATCACGAATGCGTACAGGCGATGCTGGCGACCGCGATGGTGAATGAGACCGAAGTGGCCCCAGTCCACCTGGGCTTGTTGCCCAGGCTCTGTCTCGAAGCGGACGGTCGCTTGAGACGCTTGGCTGTGTCGAAACGGGTGGACAAAGGCACGCACCACGCGTTCGTGGCCGGTGTAGCCGAGCGCCTGGATCTCCATGTACAGCTTGTGCGCGTTGAGCACACCGTCGTCGATGCGCTGTCGGAGATAGTCGGCATAGGCGTCAATCTTGCGTTCTTTGGGCGGCCGCGGCGGGCGCGCGGGAACGAGAGGTTCGTTGACCATGCTGCGAATGGTTTTGCGGTCGTGACCCGTTCGTCGGGCGATTTCGCTGATAGACACACCCTTGCGGTGCAAGTCCTTGATCATGAAGCGCTCCTCCACGCTGAGCATTAGCGGTTCTCCTCTCGGCATCTGGGTTGACCACACCATTCTGCCTGGAAGAGAACCACCTGACCAGAGTGGGGAATTCTATCTTGCCACTTTTGGGGATTCTATCATTGCCACTGACAGATGAGGAAGGAGCCGTCCAGTAGCGTGTTGATCACCCGGGGCTGTGTCCACCACGGCTGGGTCTGGCCGGTTCCGCTCGTTTCGTACACGGGCAGCTTGAAAAAGAAATCTATGAGGTCCAAAGTTCCCGAAAAGAGTTCGTATATGAACTGGAAAGTGCTCGAATAGGTACCGAGCTTTGTTATGATGGCTGCATGAAGAGCTTTCCAATTAGTGGGAGCCCATGCAGCTGAGATCGGTCTGTCACATCCTCAGGTGCGTGGCTGGAGGCTGAATTAAGAAGGGGATGTCGACGGATGACAGATCAACCGGCTGCGTTGTTGCGCGAGGCGCAACGGCCTTCTTCAACCGACCTGTATGTGGAGCAGTACATGCAAGCCCTTGGAGGGATTCTTACCCAAATAATCAAGGATTGGCAGCATCGTGACGATGCCACTAAATCCTCGCGGGCGCCTGCAACAGCATCAACTGCACAACGATTACGAGCTACATACTATTCTGCCGATGCGGGACGCTAGACTGCCTTCGAAGCTGCAGCATTCTGTGAGGGCCTAGATGAACACAAGCAAAATCGCAGTCGTCTACGTGCGCGTCAGCACGAAGTTGCAGGTCGACAATTACTCTGTTCAGGACCAGCGCAATCTGACGTATCTGGCCGGGCGCTACGGCTTCCCGCGTGTCGAGATACGTGAGGAGCAGGGAGCTTCTGCAGAGACGATCACGGCGCGCCCCATTATGAAGCAAATCCTGGAAGAAGTTGCTCAGGGGCACGTCGGCGCCATCATCGTCGCCTCCTTCACGCGCCTCACGCGCGATATCGACGACATCGATGGAAAAATCATTAAGAAGACTTGCCGAGACCAGGACTGCGTCATCATCACGCCCGAAAAGCTGTACGACTTCTCCAATGAAACAGACGACGATCTAGCTGACCTACAATTCTTCTTCTCGAAGATCCAGAAGCGGATGAACCTCAAGCCGATGGTGCGTGGCCTATATACGAAAGCGAAAGCGGGTGGCTTCATTGGTGTTCCTCTCTCGTTCGGGTACGACTTTACCTGGCTTGAGGAAGAGTCTCCAAAGGGCCGCCGTTTCGTCGCTGATCTCGTGATCAACGAGGAGGAAGCGTCCGTCGTCCGCTACATCCACGACTGCTTCCCGACTATGGTCTACCGACAGCTTGCTGTTCACCTAAACGACCTCGTGGCGGAAGGCAAGATGATGGCGTTTCCAATGAAACGTGCGTCAACCCGAGCAGCGCATGGCACAGATCGTCGCGCCTGGTCTCATAGCGATGTCAGGGCGATTATCACGAATGACCTTTACGTCGGCCGCCTACACTACGCTGTCCATGTCAAGAGCGCTTACTTGCGCGGTCTCGATCCGGTCTACACCTATCGTGACGACCTGCGCATTTTGCCAGATGATGTTTGGGAGCGTAATCAGCGTATCGCCGAGATGCGGCGAAGGGTTTCGCCGCGCACGAAGGCATCACCGCACTTGTATAGCGGTATTTTACTCTGTCCACATTGCGGTGCAGTCATGACTGGGAAGAACCAGAGACGGCCGACTCGACCCCAAGGCGGGTATTACACTTATCATTGCCGCGCCTACGCTCGATTTGGGCCTCGGGTGTGCCCGGGCTATTTCATCCCCGAACGCTGCGTGACGGAAGTCATTTTGCCAACTCTCACAGAACTCGTTCAGGTCAATCTACGCGACTACGTGAGCCAGGCCGCCACCTCCAATCCACTGACCGTCGCTCTTGAAGGCGAAGTCAAAGCCGAACTCGCCAGAGTCAACCATGCGATCAAGAACCTCGTCGAAGCAGTCAAAGCGGGCGCTCTCAGCTTGGACCTTGTGCGCGAAGAGAATGCGCAACTGCACGAGAGCAAGGAACGTCTCCAGAGGCGCCTAGCTGATCTCACTGACACCACTCGCGTATCCAAAGACCTGCAAGCCATTCTACAGGTCTTTGATAACAATCTGGATCAAGTGCTAACAGATCTGATGCAGGACCGTCTGCGCTTCAACACCTTCGTCCGCCTGTTTTTCGCCAGTTTGACCATCGAAGTTGACCCGCCGGGCAAGGGGTGGAATCGAGGGCTTGAGCGGAAAACAAAGGGTGAACTGGCGGAGTGGAATCCACGAATTACCCAGTTCACCCTAGAGCCCCGATTCAACATGTTTGTGCAGCAGACAGGTTTACGTCTACCGACCGTTTTACAGATGGCAGCGGTTAGCGAATACGATCACCCTACCGGTGAGAATCCTTCCGCCTTGATGAAGTAGTCTCGCTTTTCCCACGCCGCCGCGCTTGTATCGACGCCCTGCTCGATGCCGCGTAGCGAGTAAACGATGAGGGCCGCCAGGTCGCGCGCTTCCTCGTCGATATCCTTTTTCTGCCCGAGCAGCCTCAGCGCCTCGGCGATTGTTCGCCGCAAACGGCTGCGCTCGGCGCCTACGCTATCCGTATTTACCACCCGCCCCATGTATAGCCTCCATAAACATGAACAAGCGTTCGAGAGTCTACTCACGTTTGGCGATCAGGTCAAGCGGAACGGCGCGGCGGGCGGCTGGTCCCGCGCCACACAGGCGCGTTTTTGAGGGACTGCCCCATCACGATATACAATTGGGGCCTATGCGCGCACACCTCTCTCGATGGCGCTGTATGAGCGCCCTGGGCTTACTTCTGCTGGCGTTCTGGCTCGTGCCGTCGGCGGCCTTTGCCCACGGCGTGACCGTGGACGGCAGCCTGGCGGACTGGGTCGGCAAGCCGCCGGCCACGAACGGCTATGACCCGGCGAGCGGCGAATGGATCTGGCGCGCGCCGTCGTCCGCCGACGCCATTCAGGAGATGCGCGTTACGGGCGACGCCACCTACCTCTACTTCCTGATCCGCCTGGCCGAGCTGCGCGCCAATACCGGCGACGGCGCGCCACAGGTCCAGATCGCCATCGACACCGATCGGCAGCCGAATTCGGGCGCCTCCGTTTTCGCGGGTCTGACATCAACGCGCCTCATGCCCAGCACCGCGACCTGGGAACGGCTCGTGCGCACATCGTTCGGGCAGAATCAGGCGCGCCCGGCCGTCCTCGACACGAACTTCAACGAGGTTGGCTCCGAGGACAACCTCGCCATACTGTCCCCGCTGCACAAAGCCATAGAGATGCGTATCCGCTGGAGCGATCTCGCCGTGCGGCCGCCCACGGCGCTGCGCCTCACCGTGGCTGCGTTCACCGCCGACCGCCGCGACAACGTTTTGCCCGAAGGAGCGCCCGCGCTTGGCGTGGTCGCCGTCGGGAATGACCCCGGCATCGTTGGGAATCGCGTGGCGGGCTACGTGGACCTCGAGTTTCGCGCCGACGGAGCCGCCGCAGCACCCCTGCCGCCGGTCCGTCTCGGCGAAGTGAATCTTCCACTGCCGCCACTAATGCGCGAGCCGCTCTTCTACGTCGCAGTGATCGGCGTCGTGCTCGTGATCATCGGTATTCTGCTGAAGTTGCGGGGGAGACCGCGCTCGTACTGGTGGGGATAGAGTCTCAGTTGTCGCGGATGAAGACGCGCTCGGCCGTCGCCCGGCTGATAGTGTGCGGAGCGCCCTGGATACGGACGATCAGCTCGCCCGATGGCTCGCGCCCGACAATTTCGACGACGACGTCCGGCACCAGGCCGATCGAAGCCAGGTAGCGCAGCAGCTCGGCATCCTCATCGATCACCTCCGAGACAACGACGCACTGATCGGCGAGTGCCGTCGAGAGGCGGCGCATCGACTCGGTCGCAATCGAACCGTCCTTGTCCGGGATTGGCGCCCCGTGCGGGTCCACGCGGGGGTTGCCCAGGGCAGCGGCCATGCGGTCGGCGACGGACGGGGAGATGGCGTGTTCGAGGCGGTTGGCCTCGTCGTGGACCTGGTCCCACGGCACGCCGAGTGCTTCCGCCAGGTACAGCTCGACGAGGCGGTGGTGGCGAATCACTTCCAGCGCGATCTTGCGGCCGGCCGGCGTCAGAATCACGCCACGATACGGGGTGTGTTCCACCAGCCGCATCTCTGCTAGCTTCTTGATCATCCCGCTGACAGACGCCGGCGCAACATCGAGGCGATCGGCCATTGCAGAAGTGGTGGCCTCGCCCTCTTCCCGCACCAGCTCGTATATCACTTTCAGATAGTCTTCGACTGCCGTCGTAACCATACTGACTCCTGGGTACGCACCCGGCCGCGACTCCGATTATAGGCTAAGGCCCTGCGACTGTCAAAAGGTCCCGGAAACGATTTCGGCGGTCGGAACGCTTTGACGCAACCCCTCGCTCAGTGCTAGAATTCAGGCCCGAACTCGTGTTAGGAAACGTTGGTGGAGGATGCGTAATGTTTGAGCTTGAACCTGTTCTCCCGTCACTCGAAGCCTGGCTGTCTCAACCGCGCAAGATGCTCATTGGGGGCGATTGGGTGGAGGCGGCCAGCGGCAAGACCTTCCCGACCTACAATCCGGCGACCGGCGAGGTTCTCGCCGAGATCGCCGAGGCGGACGCGGAGGACGTCAACCGCGCCGTTCGCGCCGCGCGCAACGCCTTCGCCGATGGCAGCCCCTGGCGCCGCATGACACCGGCCCAGCGCGGCAAGCTTATCTGGCGCATCGCCGACCTGATGGACGCGAACCGCGAGGAGCTTGCCCAGCTCGAAACCCTCAACAATGGGCGCTCGATCCGCGTCAGCCGCAGCGACGTGCCCTTTAGCGCGGAGTGGTTCCGCTACTACGGCGGCTGGCCGACCAAGCTCCAGGGCGATACAATCCCGGTCTCCATCCCGAACCGCCTCAATTACACCTTGCGTGAGCCGGTCGGCGTCGTCGGCCTGATCATCCCGTGGAATTTTCCGCTCATGATGGCGACCTGGAAGCTGGCCCCGGCGCTTGCCGCCGGCTGCACCGTCATCCTCAAGCCCGCCGAGCAGACGCCCCTGTCGGCGCTCCGCCTGGGCGAGCTATTCCTGGAAGCGGGCTTCCCGCCGGGCGTCGTCAACATCTGCCCGGGCTACGGCGATACGGCCGGCGCCGCCCTCACCGCCCACCCCGATGTCGACAAAGTCGCCTTCACCGGCTCGACTGAAGTGGGGCGCAAGATTGTGCAGGCATCCGCCGGCAACCTCAAGCGCGTCTCTCTGGAGCTGGGCGGCAAGTCGCCCGACATCGTATTTGCCGACGCGGACCTAGACGCGGCCTCCCGCGGCGCCATGTTCGCCATCTTCTCCAACATGGGCCAGTCGTGCATCGCCGGCTCGCGTCTGTTCGTCGAAAGCAGCATCCGCGACGAGTTTGTGGAGCGCATGGCCGAGCGCGCCCGCGGTCTCCGCGTCGGGCCGGGCCTCAGCCCAAAGGTCCATCTCGGCCCGCTCATCAGTCAGGAACAGCTCGACCGCGTGCAGGGCTACATCAGCAGCGGCGTCCAGGAAGGCGCGAGCCTCCACACCGGCGGCGAGCGCATCGCGGAGCTTGGCGACGGCTACTTCCTCCAGCCGACCATTTTTACTGACGTGCACGACAGCATGCGCATCGTTCAGGAGGAGATCTTCGGCCCTGTCGTCGCTGTCACGCCTTTCGACGACATGGACGAGTTGATTCCCCGCGCGAACGGCACGCAGTACGGCCTGGCGGCCGGCATCTGGACGCGGGATATCGGTAAGGCTCACCGCGTGGCCGCCGCCCTCAAAGCCGGCACGGTCTGGGTCAATTGCTACGACCAGTTCGACGCCGCGGCCCCCTTCGGCGGCTACAAGCAGAGCGGCTGGGGGCGCGAGATGGGACGGGCAGCTCTCGACCTCTACACAGAGACCAAGTCGGTCTGGGTCGCTCTGGACTGAGATGAGCACGCCCCCCAGGCGCTCTTTCTCTTACCTGACGGCCCAAGTCAGAGATGATTTCTCGCCGACATGGCTCAAGAGACGGTTCAGGCGGCGGCAGCCGCGCTATCTTTTGCTGACCCTCCTGGCATTGCTGGTCGGATTCGCCCTGCGCGTCTACCTGCTCGACGGCCAGGACTTGTGGGGCGATGAAGCCTTCACGCTGTCGGTCATCCGTCTGCCCTTCGCGCAAGTCCTATCGACCAGCATAGACACCCACCCGCCCTTCTACTATGCCCTGCTGCATCCCTGGGGGCAGCTCGGCCTCAACGTCTTCAGCCTCCGCTTCCTGTCCGTCGTCCTCTCCATGCCTATGCTGCCGCTGGCCTACCTGGCGGGAGCATGGCTGTTCGACCGCCGCGCCGGCGTCCTCGCGGCCTGGCTCATGGCCCTCGCCCCGCTCCAGGTGTACTATGCGCAAGAGCTGCGCATGTACTCGGCCGCCGCGATGCTCGCCCTCGCCTCCACCGTCCTGCTCATCGCCCTGATTCGCGGGCGCGGCGCGCGGTGGTGGGTTGCCTACGCGGTCGTCACCCTGGCGGGGATGTACACTCACTACGAGGTGTTCTACATCCTCCCCGCCCAGGCGGCCGCCGTCCTCATCGCCTGGCGGCCACGCCGCCCGGAACCGACCCCGTCGGTGCAACCGGAGGTCGTGTTTAGCGCCGGCGCGCCGAGCACTGCGACCATCGCAGCCAATGGACACAGCCGCCGGAATGGGTATGCCGCCAAGAACGGCTCTACCTCGGACAGCCGCCCGGCCCGCCGTCAAGTCGTTGAACGAAGGCTTTGGCTGTGGCTGTGCGTCATGGGGATCCTGGCGCTGGCATACCTGCCATGGGTGGTCGGCCACGCCGGCTTCTTGCTCGGCCACTCCAGCGGCAAGCCGTGGGCGTGGAGTCTTGGCGAGTTCTGGGCTATCTTCGACCGCGGCCTGGATTCATACGCCGCCGGCCTGACCCTACCGTGGGGAGCCAACATCGCGCTCGTATTGTGGCTGGCTCTCGCCGGCGTGGGCATCGTGGGTCTCTACCAGCGCGGGCGCGCCTGGGCGCTGGCGCTGCTGGGGCTGGGCGTCCTCTCGCCGCTGCTCCTCGGCTGGCTGGTCGATCCCGCCATGCCCTTCTTCCACGAGCGGTTCGTCCTCGTCGGCGCCGCACCGCTACTGGTCGCTGCGGCGGGCGGTATCGAGGCGCTCTGGCGCATCCGCCGCTGGCTCGGCCCCGCCGCCCTGGCCGCCGTCCTGGTGATTGATGCAGTAGCGCTATACGGCTGGTACACGAACCCGGAATACATCAAGAGCGACTACGGCCAGGCGATGGCCGCGATTGCGAGCCGCGCCGGGCCGGGGGACCTCATCGCCCTCAGCAACCCGGAGCAGACGGCGCTGTTCGACTTCTACGCGCCGCCCGGCATTCCCAGCGTCGTCCTCGACCCAACGCGCCTCGACCAGCAGCTCGCGCGCGCCACTGAAGGCAAGGCGCGCGTCTGGCTTGTGACCTACGGCTCGGCGGTCAACGACCCGCAGCGGCCGGCCGAGGCGTGGCTGTCGGCGCACGGCTACCGCGCCGGCTTCGAATCGCGCAAGGGCTTCGAGGTTACGCAATATCTCCTGGCAAGCGCCCCGCCCCCCTCGACGCCCACCATTCCACTGGATGCGCGCTTCGCCGATGGCGTCCACCTCGTCGGGGCCGACGTCACACCCCAGGCCGTCCAGCCTGACGGTACGCTCCTGGTCACGCTGTTCTGGCAGGCCGACGTCGCGCCGCAGAAGCGCTACACCGTGTTCACCCAGTTGCTCGACGGCAGCGGGCGCTACGTCGCGGGGTTCGACGGCGAGCCGGCCGGCGGGAGCGCGCCGACCACGGGCTGGCAGCCCGGCACGACCATCACCGACCGCCGCGCCATCGCCCTGCCCGCCGACCTCCCAACCGGCCCGCTGAGCGTCCGCGTTGGTCTGTACGCCTGGCCGGACACGACGCGGCTGGGGGTCACATCCTCCACAACGCCCGCAACAGACAACGCCGTCGAGGTCACAACGGTGCAGTCAGCACCGCGCTAGACTTCTAACGCCTAGTGTGGATAGAAAGGCTGTCATTGCGAGACCCCAAGCCAAGTGACGGCATGTGCCGACACAAGAAACTTCCGAATGTCACCCCGAGCAGCGCGAGGGGTCTGGACTGCGAGCCTACCGCGGCCCAGATGCTTCGCTTCGCTCAGCATGACACCGCATGTGAAGTTTCTGAGCAGCCCTACTGCCGCCTACGGCGCATCCTCACGGATGAAAGTCGCAGCAGCGTCGCCTGGCACTCAAGTGCCAGGCTGAACGTGCAAAGCCCACTGAAGCGGGCTGCCGAGCCTGCTTCAGCAGGCTTCGCCGTATCAGCCCCAGACTTGAGTCCTGTCTTTTACACAGAACGTTTGAGCGAGGCAGACTCTTCAGAAAACAGCCAGCGGTGTCGCTGCGAGGAGGACGACAGGACGACGAAGCAGCCCCCCCACGGATGACAGGCACGCTGTCGCGGCTCAGACGGTCTTTCACAAGGGCGGGGGATTGCTTCGCTGCGCTCGCAATGACAGCTTAGCGCTGTATTTGTGTCGGCCACGCCGTCGTTTGGCCTGGATCGCAATTGCGCCGCTGAGATGTGTGTAAAAGACAGGACTTGAGTCTGGGGCGCCGCCTGGCGACAACAAGCTCGCGGGCAACTCTCATAGCAGCGAACGCGAAGCAATCTCGCGCAACGGAGCGTGTTTGACAGTGCGGTCAAACCCACATACCCTCTCGGTCCCCAATCACTCCAGGAGATTCGCCATGGCACACCACTATTCAGGCCCCGATTTCAGCTTTCCCCACGGAGATGCGCGCCTCGACCTGTGCGACCTGTTCGCCTTTCCCGCGCCTGGGGCGGCGGGCAAGTCCATCCTCATCATGGACGTGCATCCTTCCTTCGGCGTCAATCCGCCCGGCCCGACGACGACCGAGCCGTTTGCGCCCGAAGGTATCTACGAACTCAAGATTGACACCGATGGGGATGCCGTGGCGAACATTGCCTACCGCATTCGTTTCTCGCCGACGGGCGGTAGCGCTCAACGGGCGACGGTGCGCCGTGCCGAGGGCATAGAGGCCGCCGGTCTCGGTGACAGTGGCGACGCCATCATCGCGGATGCGCCTGTGTCCATGGGGCGAGAGACGCAGATCACGGAAGCCAACGGCTACCGCTTCTTCGCCGGCTGGCGTAGCGATCCCTTCTTCTTCGATGGGGCGGGCGCTGCCAACAACTTCCAGTTCACCGGCGACGACCTGTTCGCCGCCAACAACGTCGCCAGCATTGCGCTGGAAATCCCCAATACGGCGCTGGGGCCGGGCGGTCAGGTGGCGCTCTGGGCACGGACGGTGGTCGCGCAGGATGGCGCGGGCTGGGTTCAGGTCGATCGAGGCGCGCGGGGCCAGCAGACAGTCTTCTTCTGCCCAGGGGAAGAGAAGGCGGCCTACCTGGCGGGCGACCCGGCCAGCGATGCTCAGTTCCTGGACAGCTATGCGCACACGCTGGAGATGGTGGGTGGGTACACGCCCGAGGAGGCTCGGCGAGTGGCGGCCACGTTGCTGCCGGATGTGCTGCGCTACGATCCCAGCCGCCCGGCCGCGTATCCGGACAACGGTCGGACGCCCACCGATGATATACCCGACCACTTCCTCCCCGTCTTCACCAACGGCAAAGTGACCACGGACAACGTCGGGCCGCATGGCGATCTCCTCACCGAGTTCCCCTACCTGGGGCCGCCGCACGGCGCGTGAGATTCACAGATGAGCGTGAAGAGACCCGGCCTGTGCAGCCGGGTCTCTTCCTTGTCATCAAACGCGGTTGGAAAGGCTGCAAGTTCAGCAGCGTCCCCGCTATCTTCGGGATGCTTCACTCTGTTCAGCATGACAGCCCCGGCTTATTCTCTCGGTCTCCCTTTGCGTCTTTGCGCCTCTGCGTTGCTAATCTCTGTTCCGAGAAGCGCTACTCGAACGTCTTCTCCCCGGCGCGAATGGCGGCGGTGAGGCGGTTCTCGGCGGGGGGAATGGGGCACACCCACATCTCGTTGTAGGCGCAGTAGGGGTTGTAGGCCTTGTTGAAGTCTATGCGGATCAGCGTCCGGCCGTCCTCCGTCCCCGCGCCCTCGACCTCGACGTAGCGCCCGGCGCCGTAGGTCTCGCCGCCGCTCGTCGCGTCGGTGAAGGGCAGGAACAGGCTCTCGCCCTCCTCGTCCTGGAACAGGGTCAACGCCTGCGGGTCGCCGTCAATCGAAAAGTGCAGCTTCCCGATGCCGTAGAACTGCTGCGCGTCGCCCTGGCTGGTGATGAGCATGGCCGGGCGCGCGTCGTCGAACGGCTCGAACTCGGCGGTGACGTCGTAGGCCGGATTCTCCGGGTAGTACACTAGGCCGGTGAATGTGTCGCGCTGCTCCGGCGTCAGCGGCGACATATCAGTGTACCGAAAAAAGTGGTCCTTCTCCGCCCGCAAATCGCTAACTTCGGACATCACGTTCTCCTGTTGAGCCTCATCGGCGGGTTGAGCACGCGAAGGATGCGTCCTGTGCCAACCATGTTCGGCTCTCCTGCCCTGTGAAGAGCATCCCTTCAAACAAACCACGGATGGTAGCCGGAGTAGGAGGGATCCCTGGTGGACGCCCTGGGTAGCCACGCGGGCTACCCCCTACCAGGCTAGACGGAAGGCTGCGAGAGCAGGTCTTCGAAGCGGCGGACGGTGATGGGGGAGTTGCCTTCGTACTTGTTGTTCACGAACACGAAGACCTCCGCGCCGTTCTCCCGCAGCGCCACCACCTCGTCGCGCCAGCGCAGCAGGTCCTGGGTGCGGTCGTGCACGATCTCGCCCATGTCGCCGGGTATCTTGCGCCGGTCGCCGAGCAAGCGTATGTAGGCGAAGTCGGCGGTGCGGACGGTCATGCGCGGCATGTAGTAGAGGTCGGACATGACGAACGCGACGTTACGCTCGCGCAGGGCATCGTAGTAGCCGTCGTTGAGCCAGCTGCGGTGCCTCACCTCGACGCCGTAGCGCAGGTCGGTCGGCAGGCCGTCCAGGTAGTCGGTCAGGAGCGACAGCTGATCGCCGTGGAACGTGTAGTCGAACTGAAGGACGAGGGGGCCGAGCTTCGGGCCGAGGATGCGCATCGTTTCCAGGAACAGCCCGGTCTCCAGCTCGCAGTCTGTCAGGCGCTTTTCGTGCGTGATAAGCTGGGGAAACTTAGGGCAGAAGAGAAAGCTCTCCGGCGTCTTGGCGTCCCAACCGGAGACGACGCTCTCGCGCGGGATGGCGTAGAACGTGCTGTCAATCTCAACCGCGCGGAACTGCTTCGCGTACTCCGTGATGTAGTTGGCGGGCTTCGTGCCCGGCGGGTAGAACGGCCCTACCCACGAGTCGAACGCCCACGCCGTCGTCCCTAGCCAGATATGCTCGTCCAAAGTCGACTCCACCTTTCCGTGAAACACGCCACGGGCGCGGGGGGTTCCCACGCCCGTGGCTGAAGTGACAGCAATTAGCGAGCCGAGGCGCTCAGGTCAATTGCCGAGGGAAGAACCTCGACACGCGGCGCGCTCGGGGCGCGGCGGTCCAGGTCGGCCACACGCGCCGCGCTCCCCGAGGGCGTGGGCGGCGTGGCGGCCTGCGCGATGAGCGGCATGTAGGTGAACGACAGGGTTGGCTGGGCCGCGCCCAGGTTGACCTGGTCCACCGTCACGGCGGTCCCGCTCGCGTCCGGACTGAGCGCGAAGGTCATCGTGACCTGCGACCCGGCCAGGTCCGCCAGGTTGAAGGAGGCGTGCTGCCAGGCGCTGCCGCCGGTCAGAGGCAGGGAATACGTCACCGGCGCATGCGGCGGTGAGATGTTGTCGAGAGTCACCGTCAGTGTGCCTGTGCTGCCCGTGTCGACGCGGTAGAGGAACGCGAGGATGCTGGGCGACGGCTCGAGCGGGATACGCACGCTCTGGCCGAGGCTGCCGCCCAGCGAGAGGCGCGCGGCCTTCTGGCCGGAGTAGCCGGGGGCGTCGGTGTCCACGTTGCCGCTGATCGTCCAGCCGCCGGCGCCCTGCTCGAAGCCGCCGTTGACGACGACGTCGTTGGCGGGCCGCAGGTAGATGTTCACGCCGTCCGTGACGCCGGACGCGGCGGGTACGGTCATCGGCGCGAACGGGAGGTACAGGTTGAGGAGAGTCCCGACCGGATAGGCGTTGATGGTGTGGGCCTCGACGGTCGCCCAGCCGAGCGCATAGTCACCCTTGCCGTAGCTGGTCGCGCCCGTGTTCAGGTTTGCCGGCGTGCTGGACAGGGCCGCGCCGGGGATGCCCTGGTCGAGGTTGCCGCGCACCTGGCCCCGCACCGCCGACGCGACGATGGTCACCACGGCCGCGTTGTCCGGGCTGTAGTCGCTGGTGCTGCCCGCGTTCGTGGTGGCGCGGCCGCGGAAGCTGTAGGTGTGGCCGATGATGCCCGGGTAGATGGCCGACGTTAGCGTGGTGTTGGTCAGCCAGTCCGTCCACGTTCCGGCGCCGTCCTTCACCTGGATGTCGTAGCCCTTCACACCGCTCGTGGCGTTCGTGGCCTGCCAGGAGACGCGGATGTCTGTCCCCAACTGATAGCGGTATGGCACCGAGACAACCATGGTTGGGGTCGAGGTCTCTACTGTCGTCTGAACGGTGGGCGTCCAGTCAGAGATGTTGCCGGCGTTGTCGATTGCCCGGACGCGGAATGCATAAGTGTGGCCGTCCACGCCGCCGCTGAATTGCCAGCTATTGGCGGTTGTGTTGAAGTGCGTAAGCAGCAGACCGTTGTCATACGCCTCGAAGTTGTACGACTGGATGCCGCTGATGGCGTCCTGCCCCGTCCACGACACGACGAACGACGCGCCGGAGAACGGCGGCAGCGGGTTCATCGACGCCGTCGGCGGCTCTGTGTCGACAACGGTTGCCGCAGGGTCGGACCACGGGCCGACCTGGGCGTCGAAGCCTACCGAGCGGACACGGAAGCTGTACTGGTGGCCGTTGAGGCCATTGGTGAACTGCTGGCTCGTGGCCGTTGTCGTGTCCGTTCTCAGCAGACCGCCGTTGTCGTAGGTTTCGAGTTGATAGTTTGCGAGGTTGCTCGTTGAGCCGATCGGGTACCACGACACAATGAAGGTCGTGCCAGAGTAGGGCGGCAGCGGGTTCATGACGACCGCTGGCGGCGCGACGGCCTGCACCGTAACCCAGTTACTCTCCTGGCTCCAGGTTGTCGAGCCGGTCGTCTTGTAAACGGCGCGAACGCGGAAGGCATACGTCGACCCGTTCTGCGCGTTGGTGAACGTGGCCGATGTCTGCTTGACTCCGTTGAGCCACGACGTCCAGCTCCCAAAGTCGCTGGCGCCGCTCGGCTTCACGCGATACTGCACGTCCCAGCGATCCACCAGATCGTCCGACCCGTTCGAGGTCCAGCTCACGTTGAAGCTCGTGCCGGTGACGGAGCCGGGGAACGGGTTAACCTGGGCGACGGTGTAGTTCATCCGCAGCTTGGGGCGGTCCGACGAATTGCCTGCCTCGCGTGACCAGAAGCCGCGGTCGTTGATGCCCGACGTGGGCGTCTCGTCGCCGATCATAATGACGCCGTAGTTGGGGAGATCGGCGCCTACCCACTGGCGAACGAGGGCCGACACATCCCAGTCATAGGTACCGGGAGACGTACCGATGGATGGGGACGCCCAGTCGGTGCCGTTGTCGTAGCTCGGCGGGTTGTTCCAGGTCACGCTGTACTCACCCCAGTCGGAGGTAATGCGGCGAACGACGATGCGCATGGACGAGCTGCCCTGCGAAGACGCCAGGGTGAGACGGATGGCGCTGTCACGAACGATTGTGCCGGGGGGAAGGCTGTCGATGTTCCAGGCGAACAAACTGCGCTCGGCTTGAGGGCCGGTGCCGTCGTATCCGACGAACAGCGTGGTGCTGCTGCCGTAGTTGGCGTTCTGGTAACGCAGGCCCGAGGCAATCCAGCTATCCTTGGAAGATGTGTACTCCCCGAAGTCGCGAGGAGTTGCGCCTTCGGCGCCGCCGGATCCGAAGACGGGCGGCGCTTGTGAGGCGGGGGCGGCGCCAGGATCAGGGGGCGACTTACTAGGAGTCGGCGGCTCAGCAGCGGCGACGCCGGCCAGAAGGCCCAGCGCCAGCAGCGCGAGCAGCGCGGCGACGAAGGTGTGGCGTCTGAACATGGAGGTCTCCTTTGCCCTCAATGAGAACGGCTGGTGAATGGTCGCGTGTAGAAGGACAGCTCGCTCGCCAAGTTTCGTTGGAGGGCAGAAGCAGCGCCTACGGCGAGGGCGAGCTGTGCGCCGCGGCCTCCAGGAGCGCCGTGAACTCGGCCAGCACCATCGCCGTCGCGCCCCAGACCTTGTGGCCGGCCAGGCGATAGAATGGCACGAGCGTCGGCAGACCGCGAATCTCCCACGTTTCCTCGGCGCGTGTGTCGGCCGCGAACAGGACGGACAACGGCACTTCCAGGAGCTCGGCGACTTCGCCCGGATCGGGCGCGAACGCGGGGCGGCCCGGCAGATGGGCGACAATAGGGTGAATCAAGTAGTTACTGGGCGGGATGTACAGGGGCGTCAGCTCGCCCATGACCTTCACATCATCGATGGCGATCCCCAGCTCCTCGTGGGCCTCGCGCAGCGCCGCGTCCTCCGGCGTTTCCCCCACTTTGAGCCCGCCGCCCGGCAGCGAAATCTGGCCCCGGTGCGTCGCCAGGTCGTCCGTGCGCCGCGTAAGGACCATGTAAATGCTTTCATCCAACGGGTAGAGGAGGATGAGAACGCCCGCCAGGCGCGGTGTGGTCGCTTCGGGTAGCGCGAGATTGCGTTGGCGCGGGGCCATCCGCGTCCACGCGTCTATGCCTGGAAGCTGCAGCGTAAGCGCCTGCTGGATTTGCTCAATTGATACCACTGGGGTCATAATAGTCCTATCTTTGGGGCCAACCGTCCTCTATTATATACCTATCCTGTTTATCGGTCAGGGCCAGCCGCAGCCCATTATTAGAAGGAGCCTACATGGCAAGGAAACCAGTCCAGTCTGACAAGCTCGAAACTGAAGGCGTCGTTATCGAGGCCCTTCCCAATGCCTCGTTCCGGGTTGCCCTGGACGGCGGGGTAGAGACTCTCGCCTACCTGGCGGGACGTCTGCGCAAGAATAACATCCGCGTCCTCCTTGGCGACCGGGTTCGGGTGGAGCTAACTCCTTATGATCTCACCCGCGGGCGCATCGTTTATCGCCTTAGCAATCGTCCTTCTCCGCAGAGTGATCGCCCCGCCTGACATCCTGCCGTCCACGCGGGGCCCCTATCGTTTCAAGCTTCGTGTATCATGTTGCGCTTCAGTGCCGACGCGACGTGACACACGAGGCTTGAAGCCTTCTTGAGGCCGCTACCCCATCCTGCTGCACCTGGATGCACAGCAAGGTGGCGGGTCCAGGGTAGCGTAGATCAAGCTTCGGCGAGAGGAGAGCGTATGATTGATCAACTCATGGCCCCGGACATTGACCTGACCGACGCGGACCGACAGACCATCGCGCGCAAGGTCGCCAAGCTGGACAAGTTGCTCACTCACTGGGATGACGACACCGTGTGGATTCGGGTCGCCCTCCGTCAGGACCAGGCTCGCAATCGGTCTACCCACGCGCTGATTAGCGTGGGAATCCCGGGTACGACCCTGGTGACGGAGGATAGCGGCGAGTCCCCGACGGAGGCTGTCAGCCGCGCTGTCGACGAAATGGAGCGAGAGCTACGCAAGCGCAAAACCCGCTATGAGCAGAAACGCCGCGCACCCAGTGTCGGCCGCGCCATGGCCACGGAAATGGCAAATGAGCCGGAGGAGGAAGATTACGCTCCCCCGGCGGAGCCATGACATACATTCTCGTCTAAATATGGGGCGGGGGCCGCATGGCCTCCGCCTCGTCTTTTCTTCCCCTACCCCTTCTCCCACCAGATCACTGCCGCCCAGCGCTGGCGCGGATGGACCACAAGCTCGCCGTCGCGCTCCTCTACATCCCGCGCCAGGGCGGCTCGCAGCGCCCGGTCTCGGGTCGGATCGGACTCCATTCCCAAACGCTTACGGTAGAAGGCGACAAGCGCGTCCCAATCGGCAAAGCCGAGGGTTGAGTAGCTGGGGAGCAGCGTGACGTTGCACGGAATCCCCAGCGAGAACACGACAGCCGCGGCATCCAGATACGTTGGCCCCTCGGGTGGCTGCCAGCCGCGGAATGCCTGCCACAAATCGGCGAGCTGGCCGACGGGGTGGGTCAGTGTCAGGTAGATCGCCACCAGCCGCTCGGCGGCTCGGTCCAGGGCGCCAACGAACGACGCCAGCTCGGCCACGTCGTAGAGAACGTTGGCGCAGATGACGACGGGCGCGGAGAGGCCCGTTGGATCAGGCCAGCGCTCGGGCACCAGGTCAATCGCCAGGCCGCGAGCGTCGGCCGCCTCGCGTAACACGGCGCCCATCGCGGGCGAAGGCTCCACGGCGACCACGTGCACGCCCCACTCGGCGAGTGGCAGCGCGAACCGCCCACCGCCGGCGCCGACGTCGAGAACCGACTCCCCTGGCGTCAGGCGGGGAGCGAGGAATTGGAGAAAAGGCTCAACGCGCCCACGCTGGCGGTCGTTCAGGGCGCGGAAGCGGTCGGCGTGCAGGCGCCAGCCGTCAGATGAGGGCGAGGGTTGGGCTTCGGGGGGTGGGGCCGTCCAGCGGAGCAGAGTCTCGCGCCACCGAGTCGCCGGATCGATGTTGGTCATGGATGTGCTCTTTCAGGAAGTGGAGCGAAGCGCCCCGGTTCTGCCGAGGCCCTTCGCTCCATGTGTCATGGATGGCGCAGCTTCCGCTCGGACGCTACGGCGTCACCGTCGAGGTCACCAGGGAAGCGAGGTTCCAGCGGAAATCCACCGTGGTGCCGCCGCCGTTGATCCCGAACCGCTCGGTCGAGATGGTCTGCTCGCTCGACACACAGGGGAAGAGACTGGTGCCGGCGGCCTGAACCCACGTCGGCGACGGCGGATTGTCGGCCATGAGCGTCACCGTCTGGCCCGGCGCGAGGTAGACGCCGATGAAGTAGGCGTAGCCGTTAGCATCGGAAACGGCCGTCTGTGTCGTGCCGTCCGGGAACGTCGCGGTCACGGTGGTGCCCGGCAGTGGCAGGTCGAAGATGTTGTCGCAGTAGCGGTCGATGTACGTCCGCACGAAGATGATGCCCGCGCAGACACTTCCGGCCGCGTTACAGTCCACCGTTGGCGACGCTGTTGGCGTCACCGTCGGTGTACCTGGCGTAGAGGTCAAAGTAGCCGTGCCGGTCGGCGTCCCTGGCGTAGAGGTCAACGTAGCAGTATCCGTCGGTGTGCCCGTGCCCGGCGTGACGGTCATCGTCGCCGTTCCGGTCGGGGTACCGGTCCCCGGCGTAACAGTCCCCGTGACCGTGCCGGTTGCTGTCTCGGTCGGTGTCACCGTCGCGGTTCCTGTTCCCGGCGCCACAACATGCACGAGACCGTGCATCGTCGGGTGTACATTGCAGTGATACGGGAAGTCGCCGAGCGTATTGAAGGTAAACGAGAACGTCTGGCCCGTGGTCAGAATTCCGCTGTCCCACACACCTGTGTCAGATGTCGTGGTATGAGGCGCGGCGTCCATGTTCGTCCAGCGCACCGTCGCGCCCTGGCAGACGGTAATCGTCGCCGGGTTAAAGGCGAAGTTCTGGATAGACACGTCGACGGTGCCGGACAAGCATCCCGGGGTAGCGGTCGGCGTCGCCGTCGTCGTCGTCGTACCGGGCGTGCCGGTGGTCGTCGCCGTCACTGTGGCGAGTGTCCCAGTGGCCGTCGGCGTTGCCGTCGCGGGCGTGCCCGTCGGCGTCGGCGTCACCGTCACAGCAGCACTGGAGTGGATGCGGAAGACTGCGCCAGTCGCCGCGCCCGGCGCTTCCGCGCCGAAGTCAAGCACATACATTGCACTGCCATCGGGGCTGAACTTCACGTCAATCGGGTGCAGCAGCCCCATGTTCATGTCAGACATCGGCGAGCTGGCGAACGTCGACTGCGTCCAGCTAATCACGCCCGTCTCGCCGATGGACGGGTGAAGCCGCTGCACGCTCGGCCCCGGGCCGGTGCCCGGGCCGCGCCCACCCTGGAAGTACGCGACGAACAGGTCGTTGACAAAGCCAAAGCTCGGGCTGGTGCTCATCGCCAGGCCGGTCGGTACAGTGCTGTAGCCGAGCGAGGACGTGTTCATGTTGAGCGCCGGATGCGTCTGCAGGACGAGGCTGGTGGTGGGGCTGAAGTAAGTCGTGTCAGTCACCGGGTGGTTGATGAAGTAGTCAGGCCAGCCATACCACGGGGCCGAAGCGGCCGTCATCGCAGAGGGATTCTGCACGACATGCAGCGAGTCCGGCGCGTAGATTGGCCGCACTCCGACGCCATCCGGGCCGTTGTCGTCGACGAGCAGCATGCCCGCGAGCGCCGAGGTCGACGGGACGAAGGCGATGCCGTAGGGGTTGCGGAATCCCCAGGCGACAACGTCGAGGTTGCTACCGTCGGGGTTCGCGCGCAGGACAGCGCCATTGCAGAGGTTCGCTCCGGACACGGCCTGGCCCGGCGTCGACTGGACGCCGTAGTTCTGGTACGCGCCCGTAGTGACGCCGTACTGGTCGGTGAAGTTCTGGCCCACCAGCGTGATGGTCTGGCAGGGGATGTCGTGGATGGCCGGCGGCGGGGCCGGGGTCGCGTTCGGGGAGGTCTCCATCTCGTCGCGCTGCATCACGCCAGCGTCGCTACGCGAGCCGACGGCGACATACAGCTTGCCGTCCGGCCCGAAAGCGATGTTGTTGTTCGAGTCCGAACCGCCCACCGGCAGGCCGGTGATCACAGGCATAAGGCTGCCATCAGGATTCACGCGAACAACGCGCCCGTAGTCGGAGGCGTAGAGGAAGCCGTTAGGCCCCCAGGCAACGCCCAGGAGTGGCGGAACGAACTGATCCGCGCCCGTCGGCGCGACGGTAGTCTGCGAGCCGTCGGCGTTGATGCGGACGATCCGCGCGGGGGAACCGAAGATGCCCGACTCGGCCACGTAGACGCGGCCTTGATCGTCGACGGTCATCGCCGAAGGCGCTACAAAGCCGGAGGCAAGAACATCAACCGTGTAGCCGGCCGGCACCTGCACCATGCTCGCGTCCGGCACGTAAGGCGTGCTCGTCGGCTCGACGGTCTGCTGCGGGGCGGCCAGAACCACAACCTGGGCCTGCACGAACCCGCTGTCGGGGTGCGACATGAAATCCGAGCGGTAGGCGTACACGCCCGGCCTGCTGAATACGCGGTCGTACGCCGCGCCGGGCTGCACGAGGCCGGAAGCCCAGCTCCCATCGACGGCGGCGACCGTATGGTCACGGCTATCCTGGTTAACCCAGCTTACTTTGGTGCCGGCGTGGACAGTAATCGTTCGGGGGAGTGAGGCTGCGTCGGCCATCTGAATCGTTGCGTGCGATGCTTCGGCGTTGGGGGGGATGGCTAGCGCAAGCGCCAGCGATGTCAACGCGACCGCTGCCATACTCAGCAGCATGACGGCGACGAGGCGGCGTCTACCGGGTCCTAACAAGCGATCAAACATCGATACCTCCTTGAGCAAGTGGGTTACAAACAATACACGACGCTTGCAGGGGGAAACCACGGAGTAGGGAATACGAGGGGGCACCTCCTTCTAAGGGGGGTAAAACCAACAGTAAACAACGCCAACGGCGTCGTATAAGGCGCTGTCTATTCCCGCTTATACGACGCCGAACCGTCCGCTGAGTCGGTTAGCCCAGGTAGGCTTTCTTGACCCGTTCATCAACGAGCAAGTCTGATGCCACGCCCTCAAAGAGGATGCGTCCGGCTTCCAGGACATAGCCACGGTCGGCATTTTGCAGCGCGAGACTGGCGTTCTGTTCGACGAGGAGGATAGTGACGCCCGCGGCATGAAGCTCGCGGATGATGGAAATGATTTCGCGCACAACGAGGGGAGCGAGACCAAGGCTAGGCTCGTCCAGCAAAAGGAGGCGAGGGCGGCTCATCAGGGCGCGGGCGATGGCGAGCATCTGCTGCTCACCGCCACTCAAAGTGCCAGCAAGCTGGTGGCGGCGCTCGGCAAGGCGAGGGAAGCGCTGGAATTGGCGTTCGATGTCCTCGGCGATGCCCGACTTGTCCGTGCGGGTGTAAGCGCCTAGCTCCAGGTTCGCGAGCACCGTCAACCGCGTCAGCATCCGCCGACCTTCCGGGCTCTGCGCGATGCCGAGCTGGACGACCTCGTCGGCGCGCCGCCGCGTGATATCCTTGCCGTCGAAGACGATGCTGCCGCTGCGCGGACGAACGACGCGTGAGATCGCGCGGAGAGTGGTGCTCTTGCCCGCGCCATTGGCGCCGATGAGCGTCACAACCTCGCCCTCGTGAATGACAAGGTTGAGGTCAACAAGCGCGTGGATACCGCCGTAGTTGACGTGGAGGTTGTTCACTTCGAGGAGGCGCTTGCGTTCAAGCGGCGCTGACGATCCATTATGGTGCGGCACAGGTGTGTCAGGCGCGCTCATTCGGCCGCTCCAAGGTACGCGTTGACCACTTTCGGGTCGTGCTGGATGCTGTCCGGTGACCCCAGGGCGATCAGATTGCCAAAATCGAGCACCGCGATACGGTCGCACAGCCCCATCACGAGGGGCACGTGGTGCTCGATGAGAAGGACGGTGAGGTCAAACTCCGTCCGGATGCGGCGGATGAAGTCGCTTAGCTCCGCTTTCTCGCCCGAATTCATGCCCGCCGCCGGCTCGTCCAGAAGGAGCACCTCTGGCTGTAGGGCAAGGGCACGGGCGATTTCCAGGCGCCGCTGGTCGCCGTACGGAAAGTTGCGCGCTTTGTCCTCGGCGCGGTCGGCAAGCCCAACCAGCCGCAGCAGTTCCATCGCCCGCTCCCGAGTCAGCTTCTCCTCGGCCCTGGCTTTCGGCAGACCCAGCACGCCGGCAATGATGCCGCTGCCGGTGTGGGTGTGACGGGCAATCTCGACGTTCGTCAGCGCCGACAGGTTGCCGAACAGGCGGATGTTCTGGAACGTCCGCGCCATGCCGCGCTGGGCGATCTGGTAAGGCCGCTTCCCGGTGATATTCTCGCCGCGCAGGAGCACCTCGCCGCTTGTCACCGACGTCAGCCCCGTGATGAGATTGAACAGGGTGGTCTTCCCGGCGCCATTCGGCCCGATCAGGCCGAATATCTCCCCTTCCGTGACGCCAAACGACACTCTGTTGACGGCGAGCAGGCCGCCAAATCGGCGCGAGAGGTCACGCACCTCCAGCGCCAGGCCGCCTTGGGGCGCAGCCGGCGCAACGGCGCCAGCGTTACTGAGCTGATCCATGCGTTTGACTCGCTTGCTGCCCACCGGAGGCCGGCCGCGACGGCTGCTTGCCACGGCGGAACCGCTTCAGCAGCTCCGGCGTGATGATGCCCTGGGGAAAGAAGACCGCGCCGACAGCAATGAGGATGCCGTACAGGATGAAGCGAAAGCTTTGCAGGCTTCGCAGCGCCTCGGGTAGCGCCGTCAGGATGAACGCCCCCACGACCGGCCCGAACACCGTCAATGATCCGCCGATGAGAACGTAAGCCAGGTAGTTGACGCTCGTTTCGAAGGTCCCCTGGCGCGAGTTCCACGTGTTGAGGAAGTGAGCCGCTATCACCCCGGTGACCCCGGCCAGTACCGCGCCCATCGTGAACGCCACCACCTTGACGAATGTCGTGTTGATGCCCATCGCATCCGCCGCGACTTCGTCCTCGCGTATGGCGCTGAAGGCGCGGCCCATGCGCGTGCGCTCGAGACGGTAGATGAACACAATCGCGAAGATCAGCAGCGGCAACCCCAACCAGAGGTACTCGCCCTGGGTCGTGAACGGCTGGGGGATGCCGAAGATGCCGATGGCGCCGCCGAGAATGGGCAGGTTCAGCGAGAGGATGCGCACGATCTCGACGAAGGCGATGGTCGCCAGGGCCAGGTAGATGCCCCGCAGGCGCAGGGCCGGTACGCCCACCGCGATCGCCAGGACGGCCGAAACGACAGCGGCGACAATGGCCTCAACGCCCACAAGGTAGAGCGGGTACGGCCCTTCGGGGTGGAAGACCTGGGTGGAGAGCACGGCCGCGATGTAGCCGCCGATGGCGTAGAAGCCGGGGCTGGCAAGCGAGAGCTGGCCGGCCATGAGCGGCAGATACAGGCTCAGCGCCATAGCCGCGGCGAGCACCAGGGAGGTGATAAGGAACCCGTAGGTACTGTAGAATTCGCCCATACGCTAGACCTTGACCTGGGTTGTGCGGCCCAGGATGCCCTGGGGACGGACGATGAGCACGAGGAACAAGATAAGGAAGGCGACCGCCTCCTTGAACGCGACGAACTGGGGCGGCACGAACGCCTCGGCCAGGCCGAGCACAATGCCTCCGATGATCGCGCCCGGGATGTCGCCTAGCCCGCCGAGGACAATCACCGCCAGGCCCTTGAGGCCGAAGGCAATGCCGAAGTATGGGCCGGCTACCCCGACGCTCACTCCGACCAGCGTCCCTGAGACCCCGCCGAGGAAGCCGCTCAGGAAAAAGGTAAACAAGATGATGCGGTCGGTGTTGATACCGAGCAGGCTCGCCGTCACCGCATCCTCGGACACGGCTCGCAGCGCCTTGCCGACCTTTGTGTAGTTGATGAGCCAGGTGAGGAAGATAACGACGACAATCGCCACGAAGAAGATGATGACCTGAATTGTGCGCACCGGGGCGGGTGAATCGGCCGTCCCGAAGTTGATGGCTGCGGGAATATTGCCAAACGGGTTCGACGGATAAGAGTATATTTCGGCGCCGAAAAGGTACTGAACAATGTTGACCATCGCGATGGCCACACCGAGGCTAGAGACGAGCATCAGAAGCGGATCTGCGCCGCGCCTGCGAAGGGGAAGGAACGCCACGCGGTCCACGAACATGCCTAGCAGACCGGCCAGGAGGCCGCCCACCAGGAGCGCGATGATGAACGGCAGCTTGAGCGGCAGCGCCGGCGCGCCGAAACCGCTGGTGAACCACTGATGGAGGGCGCCATTGGGATTGATCGCCGAGCCGGTCAGGAGATAGGTAAAGTAGGCGGCGATGGTAAAGATCGCAGCGTGCGCGAAGTTGATGACGCGAAGAATCGAGAAGATGAGGGTGTAACCCACGGCAAAAATGGCGTAAACGCTGCCAACAGCCAGGCCGTTGAGGATATTTTGCCAGACGTTTATCAGGGTCACGCGCCCCCCTGGTAAGAGGCCTGACAGGTCACGGCGACCTGCCAGGCCTGAGATAGAACACCAACAAACCGCGTCGCTGCCAGAATACTTCGGCGGTTACTTGACGAGGACGAATTGGCCGTTCTGCCCGTCCGGACTCATCTTGATTTGCGCGACGTAGAACTGCTGCTGATTGATCTCACCTTCGGGCGTGAACGAGATCGTCCCGAGCGGCGTGTCGTACTTACCGCTGAGCACCTGCTTGTTGAGGTCGGAGCGCAGCTTGGCCAGGTCTGTCGTCTGTAGCTTGCCGGCCTTGTCGAGGGCCTGGAGGGCCTCAATGAAGACCTGCACACCGGCAAACATCTGTCCGGAGAACTGTCCGGGATCTTTGCCCTGCTGCTTGGCCTTGAACGCGGCCCTGAACGCTTCATTCATCGCGCCCGGCGCGTCAGGGCTATACGCCTGAGCGACATAGATGCCGTCGCACTTGTCCTTGCAGACCGGGAAGATGTTGGGGGTATTGAACCCGTTGCCGCCAACAATCGGGCCCTTGTAGCCCAGCTCGCGCAGCTGCTTGACCAGGTTACCGCCATCCGCCGCCAGGCCAGAGATGACGACCAGGTCCGCCTTGTTGTTGAGAACGTTGGTCACCTGGGTCGTGAAATCGGTGTCCGTCGTCTGGAAGGTCTGCACCGTCGCCAGGTTGAGCTTCAGCGTGTCGGTGATCGTCTTCTGGAAGACGCCGGTTTCAGACTTGCTGAAAGCGTCGTTCTGGGCGAACAAGACAGCCACATTCTTGACGTCAGGTGAGTTCTTAAGCGCGGCTTTGATAGCGTTGGGAGCTACCACGGAGACGGGCGCCGACACGCGCGAGATGTAGTCGCCGATCTGCGGGATGCCTGCCGCTGTGTTGGAGGGGCCAATTACCGGCACGCCCGCCTTGTCGGCGATAGGATCGGCCGCGAAGGCCTGCTGCGACAGCGTCGGGCCGATGATGCCGACAACCTTGTCATTGTTGATGAGCTGGTTGAACGCGTTAATCGTGCCAGCCTCATCGCCCGCTGTATCCTGGAAGACGATCTTGACCGGCCGGCCGTTGATCCCGCCGTGCTGATTGAAGTAGTCTTCCGCGATCTGAGCGCCAAGGACCTGCTCCTGGCCGAACAGGGCGACGTTGCTGGTCTGGGCGACCGCAGCGCCAATCTTGATCGGATCGCCGGATAGCGCCTTGGGCGCGGCGCCACTGGCAGCGGCAGCCGTCGGGGCCGCGGCGGTCGTCGGAGCAGCAGCCGGTTTGGCAGCCGCCGCTGCTGTCGGAGCGGCCGCCGCGACGGTGGGCGCCGCCTGCTGGGGGGCGGCAGCGGCGGTGGGCGCCGCCTGCTGCGCAGTCGAGGCCGAGGGAGCTGCGCCGCCACCACACGCGCTCAGCGCGGCGACGAGAAACAGACTGAGGGCCACCAACAGTAACATCGAGCGTTTCATGCGGTTACCTCCTCTGAGAACATTGAGGGATGGAGAAGAGCGGAGCGTCCGCGCGGGCGGACTCCCCGCCGATATGGGCAGGAGCTTAGGATACTATAGGTATGAGGTTTTGACAAACGCGCCACGCGCCCCGGCTGCCGAGCGTCTAGTCCGGCAGAGGCTGGCAGTGTGGGCAGAAGTGTGTCCCGCGCTGGCCCAATACGATCCGCTCGATGGTCGTCCCGCACGTCACGCACGGCTGACCGTGTCGGTGGAAGACGCGCAGGACGTTCTGGTTCGTTCCCTGTGTGTAGGCCCAGTCGAGATTCGTGCCGCGATTCGCGACACCCTGCGCCAACACCTCGCGAATCGCCGCGTGGAGCCGCGCGATATCGTCGGCGGTGAGCGTGTCGGCGTGGCGCAGTGGGTGCAGGCCGGCGCGGTGCAGCGCCTCGTCGGTGTAGATATTGCCGAGACCGGCGAGGAAGGTTTGATCCAGCAGCAGCGGCTTCAGGCGGCCGCGCCGCCCGGCGAGGCGCTCGGCCAGTGTGTCGGCGGTAAACTCCAGGGTTAGCGGCTCCGGACCGAGCTTGCCCGTGACCTGGGAGGGATCAGCCACCAGGTAGACGCGGCCAAACTTTCGCGGGTCGTGGAAGCGCATCTCCAGGCCATTGTCGAGCTCGAAAACGACGCGGGCATAGGGATCCGGCGGCGTGTCGGCCGAGACAACATCGAGGCGTCCGCTCATTTTCAGATGCACCAGCAACGTGTCGTCCGATAGCTCAAACAGGATGTACTTTCCCCGGCGGCGCACGTCCAGGATCGTCTGCCCCGCGAGGCGCGGTCCCAGGAGGATGTCGCCGGTCGGGACGGTGCGCTGCCAGGAAACGCGCGCGCCGCGGAACGTCCGCCCACGCAAGCTCTCGCGCAGCTCGGCCGAATAGGTTTCAACTTCAGGCAACTCAGGCATAATCGTCTTTCTAGGCGTGAGACTTGCTGTGGGGAGTATAGAGAGGTCGCCACCATATGTCAATCTACCGGGCGACGCCCTCGGTGGCGGGCGCAGAGCGCCCAGGAGTATAATTCTTATTGGTAAGCCGCGCGGCACAACGCGCGGAAGGAGGCACAGATGGAACGGTGGTATCGAGTTGGGTTGGTAGGAGTTTTCGCCCTCATTCTCGTGACAGTGGCGGCATGCAGCCAGGGATCGGCCAGTGGGGCGAGTGGAAGTTCGCTGAAAGTAGCAGGCAAGGACATTGCCTTCGATCAGACGCAATTGACGGCGGCGGCCAATCAGCCGATTACCGTCAATTTCTCGAACACTGGCTCTCTGGTTCACTCCATCGTGTTCGACCTGCCGCCCGCGAACGACAAGGCCGGCGACGTGGGCGTGCCGGCCGGCTGGGAAACCGGCCAGGGGGTCGCGGCCGGGCAATCCGCAACCCTGAATCTGCCGGCGCTGCAACCCGGCCAGTACCGCTACTACTGCGCCGTCCCCGGCCACGCGGAGGCGGGCATGGTCGGGACGCTGACGGTTAAGTAGGTAGGCTGCCTGGGTGTCTGCTGGATGTTCGACATCGGCCATGTCCACATTCACGGCGCAGGATGTGGTATAATGAGATCCCAACCAGGTCGCTTCGAGAAAGGATTCGTCTCATGACCGTCACCCGTCAGATCATCCACATGTGGCACGACCTGCCGCCAGGCCCCGAAGCCCCCGATCTGGTGTACACCGTCGTCGAGGTCCCCCGTGGCTCCAGGAACAAGTACGAATACGACAAGAATCTGGGGCTGATTCGCCTCGACCGCGTCCTGTTCTCCGCGATGTACTATCCCGGTGACTACGGCTTCATTCCCCAGACGTACTACGACGACGGCGACCCCCTGGATGTGATCGTCATGGTCGGCGAGCCAAGCTTCCCCGGTGCGCTCATCGTCGCCCGCCCCATCGGGATATTCCGCATGCTCGACAACGGCGAGCCGGACGACAAAATCCTCGCCGTCCCGAACTCCGACCCGCTCTACAGCAATTATCACGACATCACGGACATTCCGAGGCACTACCTCAACGAAGTCGCGCACTTCTTCTCAGTCTACAAGGACCTGCAGGGCGTCAAGGTCACGCCGGTGGGATGGGAGAACGCAGCGTCGGCCAAACGCGCTATCACGCACGCCATGCGCCTGTACCAGACGGAGATTCGCCAGCTCCCTCCCTGGCTCGTCAGTTCCACACCCGGCCCCGTCGATGTGCCGGGCGGCGAGCCGCCGGTGGATCCCAACGGCGGCGGCGAATAGACACGAGCGTGTAGGGGCGGGTTTGAAACTAGGCGTAATAGGTTAACAACCGAATAGAGAAGTCAACTTGGGGAAGAACGCAGGGTGGGGTAGACTTTGGGGTATGTCAAACCCTAGTAAGAACCCGCGCCGCAAACGAGCCACCGATAACCCAGACCATGCGCGGCGTACGCATGTCAGCGCGCCCTCGGATAGCGAGATTGAGACGCGCCTGACGCAACTCGTCCAGCCCGCGGTCTATGCGGAGATGAACTACTACCGCCAGTTAGGCTTGCGCAACCGCGTGCTGAACCTACCAGTGATGGTCTCACTGGTGCTGACCTTGATCTGGCGGCGGGTCGTCGGTGTCACCGAACTGGTGAGGCTGCTGGCGCGGGAGCGCGTGCTGTGGACGGCTCCCACGTCGGTCAGTCAACCGGCACTAGCCGAGCGCTTCCTGGTCTTTCCCGCTGAACTGTTCCAGCGTGTCCTGGAGCGGGTGCTGGTCGTCTTGCCTGAGCGGCAGGCGCAGCGCAGCCGTCCTGTGCCGCCCTTGTTTCGACGGCTGGGTGGCTCCTTCAGCGCCTACTATGCCCTGGACGCCACAACACTGGAAGCCTTGTTCCGCAAGCTGGGCGCCTTGCGCGAGGCGCCCGATGCGCCCTTGGCGGGTAAGTTGCTGAGCGCTGTCGACTTGCTGACCCACTTACCTGCCCACGTCTGGTGGCTGGACGACCCGATGGCCAACGACAAGTCGCTCCTGCCCGACGTCAAAGCCTGGCTGAAGGCAGATAGCCTGGTGGTCTTCGACCTTGGGTACTTTGCCTTTACCCTATTCGACGACCTGACTGAGCAGGGTGTGTGGTTCGTGACGCGTCTGCGGGCTAAGACCAGCTTTCGGGTCGAACGTGTCTTGCGCCAGCATCCCCAGGTGCGCGACCAGATTGTTCACCTGGGGGCATACCGCTCCAACCCCTCAGGCCATTCGGTGCGGCTGGTCGAGGTCTTCGTCGATGGCGAGTGGCGGCAGTATGTGACCAACGTGCTTGACCCGAGCCGCTTGAGCGTCGTGGACGTGGTCGAGGTCTATGGCTACCGCTGGCACATCGAGACGGCGTTCTTGCTGGTCAAACGCCTGCTCGATCTGGCCTATCTTTGGACGGGGAGCCTCAACGGTGTGCAGTTACAGGTGTGGGCCACCTGGCTCTTCTACGCTGTCCTTATCGACCTGTGTGACGACGTGGCCGATGCCCTCCACCTACCGCTGGAGCGCATCTCAGTCGAGATGGTTTTCCGTGGGCTGTATCATTACGTGACAGCGGTAGCGCATGGCTTTGAGGGCGACGTGCCGACCTACTATGCCCAGCCCGCCCAGCGTGACTTGGGTATCGTCAAACGCTATCGGCCCCGCGCTGGCCCCTCGCCTCTGGCCCAGATCCGCATCGCGCTTGACCTGCCGTCTCAGCCCGATCCAGCTTGACTTCTCTATTCGGTTGTTAACCTATTGACGTTAGTTTGAAACCCGCCCCGTTCTTTTCCCCTATCCGCCGGAACTGCCCTAGCCCCCGAGGTTGATTCCAAACAGCGGCAGAATGAAGCTGATGATAATGAGCGACACGGAGAGTGCGCCAATGCCTATCGTCGTCGCCCAGGCGCCGAAATTGAACAGACGGCTATTGACGTAGTCGCCCATAATGTCCCGGTCGTTGACCAGGCGCATGATGAACACGAGCTCGATGGGCAGCAGAACACCATTGATGACCTGCACCAGGACCAGGAGCTGGAACAGGGGTAGCCCCGGGATCAGCGTCACGAGCGCGCCCAGGATGAGCAGCCCCGTAAACAGGCCATAGAAGATACGCGCGTGGGTGAAGTCCTCGTCCAGACCGCTCTGCCAGCCGAAGGCCTCGCAGAGCGAGAATGACGTGGCGAGGGGCAAGACGCCCGCGGCCAATATGGACGCCCCGAGCAGCCCGATGGCGAACAGGACCTTGGCGTAGGGTCCGGCGAATGGCTCCAGGGCGAGGGCGGCATCCGCCGCCGACTCAATCTGGATGCCATGCACGAACAGCGTTGCCGCCGTCGCAATGATGATAAAGTAGGCGATGATATCCGACAGCAACACGCCGGTGATCATGTCGACGCGCGCCGCATCGTAGTCCTGCGCGGTGATTCCTTTGTCCACGATGGCGGACTGCTGGAAAATCTGCATGTAGGGCGTGATGGTTGTACCGATCAGCGCCATGATGAGCACAAGATAGGCGCTGTCCGGTGTCACCGAGGGGATGAGAGTGTTGCGCGCAACCTGTCCCCAATCTGGCTTCGCCAGAAACGCCGAGATGATGTAGGCGAGGAACGCCGTGGACATCAGCAGGAAAACGCGTTCAATACGCCGATACGACCCTTTCGTCACGAGCCACCACAGCATGACCGCCGAGAGCGGGACAGAGATGTACTTGGTCACGCCGAACAGCTCCAGCGCCGCGGCGATTCCGGCGAACTCCGAAACGATGGTCGCGGCATTGGCGACGAGCAGCGTCAGCATGGCGAAGGCCGTCCAGCGCACGCCGAAGCGCTCGCGGATCAGGTCCGACAGCCCCTTGCCCGTCACCGCCCCCATCCGTGTCACCATCTCCTGCACGATCAACAGACAGACGGTGATAATAACGATCACCCACAGCGTTGCATAGCCGTATTGCGCGCCGGCGGAGGCATACGTTGCAATGCCGCCGGCGTCGTCGCCCGCGACCGCGGCGATGATCCCCGGACCGAGCACTGCCAGGTAGCGCATGACGCCGCCACGATGAAAGACCCGGACGCGGCCCCGCATGTGTTCCCGCCAGCGTTCCAGCGCCGTCTGTGGATTATTCATGTGTTTCCTCGGTAAGGGCGGATTTTCAACCCGTCCCTACGTCCCACCGAGATTGATCCCCACGAGCGGCAGGATGAAGCCGACGATAATCAGGGTCACCGACAGCGTGCCAATAACGGCGGTCGTTCCCCACGCCAGTATGTTGAAACGAGGCCCATTGACATAGTTACCCATGATGTCGCGGTCGTTGACCAGGCGCATGATGAACACCAACTCGATAGGGAGAAGCAACCCGTTGATGACCTGCACCAACACCAGGAGCTGGAACAGGGGCAGGCCGGGAATGAGCGTTACCAGCGCACCCAGGATGAGCAGCCCCGTAAACAGGCCGTAGAAGATGCGCGCGTCAGCGAAGTCGGAGTCGAGGCCACTTTGCCAGCCGAAGGCCTCGCAGACCGAGAAAGACGTGGCCAGGGGAAGGACACCGGCGGCCAGGGTTGACGCGCCGAAGAGTCCAATCGCAAACAAAATCTTAGCGTATTCGCCGGCCAGCGGCTCCAGGGCGATCGCCGCGTCCGCCGCCGTCTCAATCTGGATGCCGTGTACGAACAGCGTCGCCGCCGTGGCGATGATGATGGAGTACGCTACGACGTTGGCCAGAAAGACGCCGGTCATCATGTCGGCGCGCGCCGCTTCGTAGTCCTGAACCGTCACGCCCTTGTCGACGATGGCAGACTGCTGGAAGATCTGCATGTACGGCGTGATCGTCGTGCCGATCAGCGCGATGAGCATCACCAGGAAAGCCGCTTCGGGATGAATCACCGGAACGACCGTGCTCCGCGCGACCGCTCCCCAATCTGGCTTCGCCAGGAACACGGAGATGATGTAAGCCAGGAAAGCTGTGCTCATCAGCAGGAAGACACGCTCTACTCGACGGTATGACCCCTTTACGACGAGCCACCACAGCACCACCGCCATCAGCGGGACGGAGATATACTTGCTGACGCCGAACAGCTCCAGGGCCGCGGCGATGCCGACAAACTCCGAGATGGTCGTCGCAGCATTGGCGACAAGCAGCGTCAGCATGGCGAAGGCCGTCCAGCGCACGCCAAAGCGCTCGCGAATAAGGTCCGACAGCCCCTTGCCCGTCACCGCCCCCATCCGGGTCACCATCTCCTGAACGGTGAACAGGCCCACCGTGATAATCACCATTGCCCAGAGGAGCGAATAGCCGTATCGAGAGCCGGCCGTCGCGTAGGTGGCGATGCCGCCGGCATCGTCGCCCGCAACCGCGGCGATGATGCCCGGCCCCAGTACGGCCAGATAACGAAGCATGCCACCTCGATTGAGGTCGCCGGCCCGGCCGCGCATGCGCTCGCGCCAGCGCTCAAGAGTCGTCTGCGCTTCGCTCACAAATTCCCCCCAAATACACCGCTCTGGCCTTGGTCTGGCAAGACCCTCTCCAGGGCATCGTGGCTATGAATGATGCCAACGAGCTTGCCATCCTCTAGCACGGGCATGGCCAGCAGGTTGTAGCGAATCATCTCCTCCGCCACGTCCTGGGCCGCGTCGTTGACGTGAGCGGTCAGCAGGTTGTCTGGCGGGGCCATCAGTTCGCTCAGCAGCTCGGCGTCCGACGCCAGGAGGAGAGAACGCAGGCTGACGACGCCGGCCAGGGCCTCGTCGGGCGTGCAGACGTAGATGTAGTAGATGAACTCGGGCAAGTCGTCGTGACGCATCCGGGTCAGCGCTTCGCCCACGCTCGTCTCTGGGCTGAAGGCAACGTAGTCGTTGCTCATCAGGCCGCCGGCCGTGTCTTCCTCGTACTGCAACAGCTCGCGCACGTCGGCGGCGTCCTCCGCCTCCATCGCGAGCAACAGGTCCTCGGCCTGCTCGGCCGACAGCTCGGACAGCAAGTCGGCCGCCTCGTCCGGCTCCATCTCCTCGAGAATGTCGGCGGCGTCCTCCACGCTGAGCGTGCCAATCACCGCCGCTTGAAGCTCTGGGTCCAGCTCTTCCACCGTATCCGCCGCCACCGCGTCGCCCTGGATGTCGGCCAGCGCCGCAATCATCTCGCCGCCCTGCTGGTAGCCCAGATCGTTGATGATCTCGGCCAGCTCGACCGGATGCAGCCGCGCCAGCTTGTCGTAGCTCAGCTTCAGCTTGACGACGGGGACCTCGCTGGCGAAGAACTGGACGCTATCCCAGGGAATCACCTCATGTATCATACTGCGTGCCAGGCGGCCGAGGCCTAGGCGCTCCATCAGCGAGGCTGTGCTGACGTCGGCGCCGCCGACGCGGTAGCTGTTGCTCGCCGGGTCGAGCGTTAGGGTCACGTCGTTGACGCGAATCACTCGCCGCCCATTGATGTCGACCAACTGCTTGTCCAGCACATCGCGGCCGAGCAGCACCTCGCTATCGCGGCGAGCGAAAGGCGCAAGGTCGAGCTTGTCCGTCTTCAGCCGCACGCCCTCGCGCGTAATCTCGGCGATATCAGACGCATGGACAAAGAAGCGGAAGCCCCGCCGCCCCGGCACAGCCGTCACGAGACCGGACAGCGGCGGGAAAGTCTCGCTCTCGTGCATGCGCACGACCAGGTCGATCAGCTTACCCACCATTTCGCCGCTTGCCCCGCGCACCGGCTTACCAACCAGCGCCGACAGATACAGAATCTGCGGTCCAGCCTGCGTCATGTCGCCTCCTAAACAGAATCCCCGCTCGATTGTAGCACACGCAAAACGAAAGCCAAAGCTCTAGTACAGAGGAAATCACATCGAAAGTAATACGAACCTCTACCCGCCAGCCGCTCTGACCACTTGACGTCCCAAACGGGTGTTTGGTATAATCCGGTTACCTTTCACACAAGGACCTCCTTGAAACCAATAATCAAGCTAAACAAGGAGGTTATGTATCCACCTGCGTCAACGCCGACGTGGTCAACCGGGCAGTGACTGCGGCGGCGTCTTCGCGGACCAATCGTCTGCTCCAATAGGGCTTTGGAGGACCATTATGACTTGGACGTTATTGCTCTTCGTAATTCTCTCCAGTCTCGTCGCCATCGGCTTTGCCTGGTTTCTGGCCCGAGGCGTACTGAGCCGGGAGAGCGGCACGCAGCAAATGCAGGAGGTGTCCGGCGTGATTTATGAAGGCGCCGTCGCCTTCATGCGCCGCCAGTACAGCACAATCGCCATCCTCGCCGTCGTCACCTCCGTCGTCATCGGCATTCTCATTGGTTTCCTCGGGCAGTACATCGAGGTCAAGGGCATAACGCCCGTCCAGGTCGGCCTGATGACCGGCATCGCCTTCCTCGTCGGCGCGGCTCTCTCCGCCACTTCTGGCATCATCGGCATGTGGGTGTCCGTGCGCTCCAACGTTAAGGTTGCCGCGGCCGCCCGCAACGGTGTCGGTGAGGCCCTGGTCGTCGCCCTCCGCGCGGGCGCCGTGTCCGGCTTCCTCGTTGTCGCCCTCAGCTTGCTCGGCGTCGCCGTCATGTTCGCCCTCTACGGCATGTGGTACGGCGGGCCGGATTGGGTTGAGGCCACGCCCTACCTGCTCGTCGGCCTGGGCTTCGGCGCGAGCTTCGTCGCCCTCTTCGCCCAATTGGGCGGTGGTATCTACACCAAGGCCGCCGACGTGGGCGCGGACCTGGTAGGCAAGGTTGAGCAGGGCATCCCCGAAGATGACCCGCGCAACCCCGCCGTCGTCGCCGACCTCGTGGGCGACAACGTGGGCGACTGCGCCGGCCGTGGCGCCGACCTGTTCGAGTCGACCGTCGCCGAGAACATCGGCGCGATGATCCTGGGGTCGTTCATCGCCCTTGCCACAAACAATGTCGCCTGGGTTCTGTTCCCCCTCGTCCTGCGCTCCTTCGGCATCTTCGCCTCCCTTTTCGGTGTGCTCTTCGCGCGCATGCGCAACAACACCGAAGACCCGATGAGCGCCCTCAACCGCGGCTACTACCTGGCTCTCGGCATCTCCGTCATCGGCCTGCTGGTCTCCTGCGTCTGGTTGATGGGTGGCGGCGCCTGGCCGTACTACTTCGCCTGCGGTCTGGTCGGCATCGTCAACTCGGTGGTCTTCGTCTACATCACGCAATACTATACCTCTGGTAGTTTCCGGCCCGTGAAGGTCATCGTTGACGCTTCGCTCACCGGCCCCGCCACCAACATCATCGGCGGCCTCGCCATCGGTATGGAGAGCACGGGATTGCCCGTGATCGCCATCTCCATCTCCCTGCTCCTCTCCGCGTGGCTCGGCTCGCTCGCCGCTCCCATCCTTAACGTTCCCACCGGCACAGCCGCCATCTACGGCACGGCCGTCGCCACGATGGGCATGCTCATGACCGCGGCGTACGTTCTGGCCATGGACACCTTCGGGCCCATCGCCGACAACGCGGGTGGCATCGTGGAGATGAGCGACGCTCCGCCCGAGGTTCGCGAAGGCACCGACGCCCTCGACTCGGCCGGCAACACCACCAAGGCCCTCACCAAGGGCTACGCCATCGGCTCCGCCGCCCTGGCCGCCTTCCTGCTGTTCCAGGCTTACATTGACAAGGTCCGCCTCGCGCAAGAGATCCGCGGCATGTCGCCCGCTGAGATGTTCCAGAGCGTTGACATCGGCCGCGTTCCCGTGTTCGTAGGTGCTCTGGTCGGCGCGTGTCTCGTGTTCGTCTTCTCCAGCCTGGCGATCCGCGCCGTCGGCCGCGCAGCCGAGCAAATGATTGCCGAGGTCCGCAAGCAGTTCCGCGAGCACCCCGGCATCATGCAAGGCACGGAGCGCCCCGACTACAGCAAGGCCGTGGATATCAGCACACGGGCGGCGCTGAAGCAGATGATCCTGCCCGGCGCCCTGGCAATCGGCGTCCCGATCCTCGTCGGTCTCATCCTCAAGTATGAGGCCACGGCGGCGCTGTTGATGGTCGGCACTATCGCTGGCGTCCTCATGGCCACGAACATGAACAATGGCGGCGGCGCGTGGGACAACGCTAAGAAGTTCATCGAAGCCGGCAAGCTGATGGGCCCCGACGGCGTGCCCTTCAAGAAGGGCAGCGCGGCCCACGCGGCGGCTGTCGTCGGCGACACCGTCGGCGACCCGTACAAGGACACCGCTGGTCCGTCGCTGCACGTGCTCATCAAGCTCCTGGCGACACTGACGCTCGTGCTCGCGCCTCTCTTCCTCTAGCACTCTCGCCCGTTGTCGTTCTCAAACTCCCAGGCCGCCGCTCACACCGGCGGCCTGGCGTTTCTGTGGCTACGGAGACCCCCATGCCTTCTCCGCGTTTCTGCCTCCAGTGTGGCGCCGCCCTCGAAACCCGTGACCAGGATGGCCGGTCGCGGCCGGTCTGCCCGGCCTGCGGCTGGGTCTACTACGCCCAGCACAAGGTCTGCGTCGGCGCGATCGTCGTCCAGGGAAGCGAGGTTCTCCTGCTGCGCCGCACCCGACCGCCCTACGCCGGCGCCTGGGGCATCCCCGCCGGTTATGTCGAGATCGACGAGACGCCAGGTCAGGCGGCCGCGCGAGAAACGCTGGAAGAGACCGGGCTAGCCGTTGCCGTCGGGCCGATGCTCGGCGTCTACCCCTTCGACGACGACCCGCGCGGCGCCGGCCTGCTCCTGGCGTACCTGGCGCGGCCCATCGCCGGCGAGCTCCGTGCAAGCGAGGAGGGCGAAGTGCGCTGGACGCCCCTCGATGCCCTCCCGGAGGCTCTCGTCGGCGCGGGGCAGTCGGCGGCACTGCTCGAGTGGCGGCAGGAGGCGCGAGCGAGCGGAACCGAGGTGCGCTTCTGCGCGCGCTGCGGCACGCCGACGGAAATGCTGGAGCGCTACGGGCGGCCGCGGCCGGTCTGCCCCGCCTGCGGCCTCGTCCACTTCCGCGAGCCGAAGACGACCGGCGGCGTGATCGTCGAGGACAACGGGCGCATCCTCCTGGCTCGGCGAACGCAAAATCCGGGCCGCGGGCTGTGGAACATCCCCTCCGGCTACACCGACTGGGACGAGCGCGTGGATGAGGCGGCGGTGCGCGAACTGGCTGAGGAAACTGGATTGCAGGTCGAGGTCACCGACCTGTTCGGCGTCTTTCCCTTTGGGGACGCGCAAAGTGGTTATGGAACAATGGTGCTCTACCGCGGCCGTGTCATCGGCGGTAAGCTCATCGCCGGCGACGACACCGACGACGTCGGCTTCTTCGCGCCCGACTCCCTCCCCCTCATCGCCTTCGACTCCAACGTGGCCGCCCTCACCCAGTGGCTCAAAGAACGCCAGGGCTAGCCCTACTCGTCCAAACGTCCACCTAAACCCCTTGACATTTATATATCTTTATGATATATTGGTGGTAGACTTATATCATAGTGATGTACAGGAGAGGGGTATGCCGCAGGAGAACAAGAGCCGGGGCGTGATTCTAGGGGTTCTCAGTATGGGGCCTGCCTCTGGCTACGACATCAAGCAGGTGCTCGACCAGGGGACCAACAACTTCTGGAAGATCAGTTACGGCCAGATCTACCCGACACTCAAGACGCTGGAAGAGCAGGGGCAGGCAACCCGCGAGGTCGTGCGCGGGGACGGTAAGCCCGACCGCCACGTCTACACCATCACCGAGAGTGGCCGCGCAGAGCTGCAACACTGGCTGGAGTTTCCCATCGAGCACGAGATGCCGCGCAGCGAGCTGCTGCTCAAGCTCTTCTTCGGCAGGCAAGTCCCGACATCGGTGATGATCGGCCATGTGCAGGATTTTCGCGCCCAGCTGATAGAGCGTCTTGACGCGTACGACGGCATCGAAGCGTGGCTGCGCCACGACATGGCCAGCCATCCGGAGCAGCCGTACTGGCTCATGACCGTGCGTTTCGGCCAACATTGGGCGCGCGGCATCCTGGGCTGGTGCGACGAGTCCCTCGCGACCCTTGAACTTCTGGCGGCAGCAGAGACGGTCTCGCCCGAGCATTAGGAGAGCAGTCCGCTGTTGCCATTCTATCGCTTTTTGTATCGCAAAGCGGATATACATTTCGTCGGACGCGTGGTTGAATGGAGCTAGAGGAGGTATACTGCTATGTCTCGCAAGCCACCCGCTATGGTGCTCATTCTCGTCTCGTTCGTCCCGTGGATTCTGTACTGGACGCTGTCCGGCTTCGGCTACCGCGAGCTTGGCGTCGCGGCCGGCCTCGTGGCGGCTGTAATCTTCAATGTCTACCGCTGGCGTCAGCACGGTCTGAAGATTATGGAGCTTGTCACCCTGGCCTTCTTCGCCGTCAACTTCCTGTTCACGGATATGCTCGGCTCCAGCCTGTTCATCACCTACGGCCCCGTTCTCACCAACGGTACGCTCGCGCTGATGGCCTGGGGAAGCCTGCTCGCAGGCTCGCCCTTTACCTACGAGTATGCGCGAGACGACTGGGACAAAGCATTCTGGGATAACCCCTACTTCCGCCTCATCAACCAGATCGTCACCGGCGTCTGGGGCGTGGTTTTCACCGTGAACACCCTGCTGGGCGCGCTGGCCGTGTTCGGCGCCGTGTCGCCCGCAGCGTACCTCTGGCTGACCGTCCTCATCCCCATCGCCGGACTGGTTGTCGCCGGGATCGTCAGCGCGCGCTTCCCGAAGTGGTTCCTGAGAACGGGCATTAAGCGTCACCTCGCCGCCGCCGACCCGTATCCCTGGCGCGCGCCGGCCTTCGACGGCCCAGCGCCGGCGGACATGAACGAGCACGACGTCATCGTCGTCGGCTCTGGCATCGGCGGCCTCACGACGGCGGCGCTCCTGGCGCAGCGCGGCCTCAAGCTCCTCGTCCTGGAGCAGCACTACCTGCCCGGCGGCTACTGCACCTCGTGGGAGCGCCAGGTGCGCCGCGGCGACACTCGCCTGCGCTACGTGTTCGACGCGGGAGTTCATGACGTGAGCGGTGTTTACGAGGGCGGCAACGTGCGCCACCTGCTGCGCACGTTGGGTATCGAAAATGACATCGACTGGCGCCGCATGCGCCACGAGTACTTCATCGACGACCGCCACCTGCGCGTGCCGGAGGATGCGAACGAGTTCGCCGCGCTGCTGGGCAATGAGTTTCCAGCCGAACGGGAGAACATCGTCGCCTTCTTCGCTGAGATGCGTCGCATTTTCGACGACATGCAGACCGGCGCGCCGGCAAGCGTCGACGAGATGCTCGCCTATCCTAAGGCCCACCCCGCCGCCTACCGCTGGATGGACAAGCCGTTTCCTGCCATGCTCGACCACTATTTCCAGGACACAGGGTTGAAGAAGCTGCTGGGAGCGCTGACCGGCTACCTCAGCGACGACTCAACTCAGCTGACCGTCGGCCACATGGCGCCTATTTTCGGATACTACTTCGAGGGCGGCTACTACCCGGCCGGCGGCTCGCAGAACTTCTCCGACGCGCTGGTACGCGTCATCGAACGCAACGGCGGCCAGGTGCGGCTGCGCACAGCCGTCGAGCGTATCCTGGTGGACAACGGCAAGGCACGCGGTGTCGTCCTCGCCAATGGCGAGACGCATTATGCCCAGGCCGTCGTCTCCAACGCTGACCTCAAGCGCACCGTAGACGACCTCGTCGGGCGTGACATTTTGCCCGCCGAGTACGTCGCCCGCGTAGACACGCTTCAGACCTCGACGTCCGCTTTCCTCGTCTTCCTGGGGCTGGACTGCGTCCCTGACATCGAGCCTATCTCGATGCTGGAGCGCAACGGCCAGGGCGTCGGCATCGTCGTTCCGTCGAAGGTAGACCCGTCGATCGCGCCGCCGGGCCACGCCAGCGTCACCCTGATCAAGCTCATTTCGGCGGCTGAGGCCGCGACCTGGGATCGCAAGGCCCCCGACTACGCCCGCCGCAAGCGCGAGTTCGGCGACCAGCTCATCGCCCTGGCCGAGGAGGCCATTCCCGGCCTGCGGCAGCACATCGTCTACAGGCAGGACGGAACACCCGCGAGCTGCGCCCGCTATACCTGGGCCACCGACGGTGCGATCTACGGACCGGCGGCGGGCCAGGGGCGCGTACCGATGAAGATGCCGGTCGAAGGGCTGTACCTTGTCGGCGCGGCGGTGTTCCCCGGCGCGGGCGTCGAGGCGGTAGTCATCTCCGGCACGCTTGCCGCCAACGCCATCTGCCCGGCGCCCCTCGCCCGCCCGCAACGAGCGCCGGCCGCCGCGCCTTCGGCGACTGCCGAACCCGCTCTCGTGCCGGCCTGATAGCGATCTCATACCAGGCGCGTCAGGCTTTCTCATTGCAGTACGTGTCGAACCACGGCACACGCGAAAGTTGCCCATGAACTTGCATCTACCACCAAGCGAGTGAAAGTCACTGTCGCCGCGAGACTTCAATGCCGTGTGGCGCCATGCGCCAGTACAAGAACACGGCCATGCCGTCATTGCGAGCGGAGCGAAGCAATCCCTCGCCCTAGCGATAGACGCTCTAGGCACTATAGAGTGAATCGCCTTCGCGGGAGATTGCTTCGTCAGTGGGGAGCTTCGCCCCCCACACCCCCGCAAGAAGCCCGCCTCGCAATGACACCGCAGGTCTCTGTGTTTTGAGTAGCGTAGCGAGGGGTCTGGACTGCGGCCCAGATGCCTCGCTACGCTCGGCATGACAGCCCAGGCTCATGTGCAGAGGACACACGGAATGCACCGTTCCTTTTCCGTGTGTTCCGTGGTTTGATCCTACCACGCTGTCCAGCCGCCATCCACCATGAGCACCGCGCCTGTGACAAGCTTCGACGCCGGCGACGCGAGGAAGACAACCGCCCCCACCACATCCTCTGGCTCGCCGATGCGCCCCTGCGGCGTGCGGTCAATCACCAGGTCATGGAACCACGGGTCGTCGAACATGGGCTTGGTCAGCGGCGTGAGGATGAACGAGGGGCCGATGGCGTTAACGTTGATGCCGTGCTGCGCCCACTCGACGGCCAGCACCCGCGTCAGGTTCGCCAGCCCTGCCTTGGCCGAGCAGTATGCCGCGCGGTAGTAGAAGCCGACCTGGCCCATGATGGAGGTGATGTTGATGACACGCCCGCCGTCGCCGCGCTCGATCATGTGCCTGCCGACCGCTTGCGCCATGAAGAACGCGCCCTTGAGGTCGGTGTCCAGGACACGGTCCCAGTCGGTCTCCGTCACGTCGACCGCCCACTTCGGCACGTTCAGTCCGGCGTTGTTGACCAGGATATCAATCCTGCCCCACTCGCCGACGACGCGCTCCACCAGGGCGCGGATGCTGTCCATGCTCGTCACGTCGAGGGTCGCGGTCATCGCCCGCCGGCCCTGAGCGCGCACCATCTCCGCCGTCGCCTCGGCCGCCGCCTCTTTCCCCGGCAGCTCCGTAATCACCACATCCGCGCCATAGGCGGCGAGTGCTTCGGCGAACGCCTGCCCCAACCCACTCCCCGCGCCCGTCACCAACGCGACCTGCCCATCCATCCGAAACGACGGAATCGCCATGCAACCCTCCCGGTGTGTTATCAGATCGCGGCGCCCGTCGGCCCCGCAGCCGCGTCCAGTATATCACACGAACGGGGCATGTCAACGCGAAAACAAGGCGGAGGACGCCCTGACAGCGACGCCCTCCGCTTGATCCTCCACCCCTGGAGGTTGTGATGAGGTCAATTCAGACTCTTGTCCACACGATCCCGCCTGGCTCCCGGCTACGCGCCTTCCTGCACCTCCGTAATCTCGTCGGCGACCAGGCCGTGCGCCTCGCGGTGCACCGCCTCGGCCGCCTCCTTGCTCGGCGCTTCGACGAGACAGAACACCTTGCCCGTGGCCTCGTCGAACCAGTACTTCAAGTACTTCACGCCGTACTTCTCCTGCACTTCAAGGTCGCGCTGATGCGCCCCCTCGACCGCCTCCGCCGTCAGCCCCTCAACATGATGGTGAACGTCCATGTACAGTGGCATACCGCGTGTGTCTCCTTCTATGATGTGAATGTTAGGGAACGGATCGAGTGATGGCAGCCGAGAGCGCGGCCTGGTGAGCCTGCGCCGCGTGTTCCACAGCTACCTCGGCGCGCGCCTGCCATACGGCCTGTGCCAGGGCGGGCGACGCGGCTTCGATAGCCGCTTGGTGCGCTTGCGCGGCGTGGTCCACGGCTGCCTCGGCGCGCGCCTGCCATTCCGTCTGCGTCAGGACGGAGGGGGCAGCCGTCTCGTTGAGGTCACGGAGGCGGGCCATGTTGTGTTCATAGGTCCGCGCAGCCGCAACGTCAACGACGGCCGGCGCGGCCACCTCGTTAAGATCCCGCAGCCGATTCATGCTCACCTCGTACGCTCGCGCGTCGGGCTGACTGCCAATAGATAATTGGGCTGTCTGCGGCGCCTGGGCCTGTGCGCGAACAGTTCCGAGAGCGAGCACACAGAGGCCGGCGACGACCAAAGCTACGATCACGACCTCTGAGCGCCGCCTCAGACGGTTGAAGCCAGACGCCCCGGTCGTCACGTGTCCATTTTCCTTGCCTGTGTTCACAGGTACCATTCTATCCTCCTTGTACTCTAGCTGTTTCCTTGTTGAAGTCAGTGTACAGCCGCCTGAGCGGTGTCACGGATACAGCATAGAGACAATAAGAGGTACAATCTGGACACATTATCATTGTCATCTTGTATCTATTCGTGCTATAATCGTCGCCGGGGCACGTCCCCTGGCCCCACAACGGGCGCTGTTCGCATCGCTTATCGGAGAGATACCCAGATGCAGCCGGAGCTCACTTTTACGACATGGTTGAAACAAAAGCGCCGGGAGCAAGGCCTCACGCAAGAAACCCTCGCTGGGCTGGCGGGTTGCTCAACCGCCTATCTCAAGATGATCGAGGCCGGCCGTCGCCCTCCCACCCGCCCGGTCGTCGATGCCCTGCTGGAAGCTCTTCAGGTACCGAAAGAGATGCGCGCGATCTATGTCGATCTCGCCTTCGCGTCACGCTCATCCCCGCCCGCATCCGTTCCTCTGCCATCGCTGATTGAGGGCCGGACAGAGCTCGTCGGCCGGCAGCGCGAGCTAGCACAATTGCGCCAGGAGTGGGCCAGGGTCAAGGAGGGCCGTACGCGTATCGCCCTCCTGTCGGGTGAGCCCGGCATCGGCAAGACACGCCTCGCGCACGAGCTTATCGCCGAGGCAGCTCGAGACGGGGCGTCCATCCTGCGTGGCGGCTGCTACGAGTACGAGGCCACCACACCCTACCTCCCCTTCGTCGAGGCCTTACGCGCCTACGTTCGCGCTCAGCCCGCCAGTGTCTTGCGTCAGCGCCTTGGCCCCACTGCCCCCGAAATCGCCCGCCTCGCCCCGGAGCTTGACGCCAAGATCGGCCCTCTGACACCCAATCCAGCCCTCTCGCCAGAGGATGAGCGTCTGCGCCTGTTCGACAACGTCGGGCGCTTCCTCGCCTCCCTCGCCGGCGAGCGTGGACTACTCCTCTTCATCGACGACCTGCACTGGGCTGATGGTGCGACGATCGCGCTCCTGCGTTACCTCTTGCGCAACCTGCCGGCCGACCGCATCTTTGTGCTCGCTACATACCGCGAAGACGAGATAGGCCGCAGCCACCCCCTCGCGGATGCTCTCGTCACCTGGCATCGCGACCGCATCGCGACGCGTCTACCCCTGAGCCGGCTGAGCGGCGACGAGACCGCAGCCCTCCTGGCGACACTCTTTCACCAGGCGACCGTCTCCGACGAGTTCGCCGAGGCGATCTTCCAGGAAACCGAGGGCAACCCGTTCTTCACCGAGGAAGTAGTGAAGTCATTGATCGAGACGGGGCAAGTCTACCGCGAGGGTGAGGGCTGGGGGCGCAGAGCTGTGGCCGAGCTTGCGATCCCGCCGAGTATCCGAGAAGCCATCGGGCGCCGGTTCACTCGCCTGAGCAAGCCGTGCGTCGAGACGCTCTGCAGCGCCGCCGCCCTGGGGAAGACATTTCACTTTTACGAGTTGGCTGCGGTCTCGCCCGCCAGCGAAGAGGAATTGCTCGACACCCTGGACGAGGCAAGCACCGCGCAGGTTATTCGCTCCGTGACAGCCGATGGCTTTACCTTCACCCACGACAAGATTCGTGAGACGCTGCTGGAGGAACTGAACCCGATTCGGCGACGTCGGCTTCACGGGCGTATCGGCGAAGGATTGGAGAAGCTCTATGCGGCTCAGGCCGTCAATCACGCTGCCACTCTCGCCTATCACTTCGTCGAGAGCAACGACTGGCAGCGCGCTTTGGCCTACTCAAGCCAAGCGGCGGAAAATGCCGAGAGGGTGTTCGCGCAAGAGGAAGCGATTGAGTATCTCGCTCTCGCCCGGAAGTCTGCGGTTGCACTCGGGGATCCCCAGACGGAGGCGATCATCTGCGAGCAGTTGGGTGATCTATACTACGGTGGCAAGGCGACGCTGGCCGTGGAGAATTACCTCACGGCGCTGGAACTGACTCAGTCAACCGCGAAGCGCGCGGTACTGAAGTCTCGCATTGGCGCCGTATGTGCCCAGATCGGTGACAGGCGTGGCGAGGAGTTCCTCGAAGCAGCGCTCCATGAGCTTGATCCCGAGACGCAGGGCGGAGAGCTTGCCCGCGCCATGGCCCACCTCGGCCGATTCCGCCACTATCGTGGCCAACACCGGCAGGCTATCGCCCTGCTCGAACAGGCACATGCGCTGGTTGAGCCGCTCGACGACGTGGCGACTCTGGTGTTCATCTTCTTCTACCTGGCCGGCAATTATGTGCAGATGGCCTGCTACAAAGAAAGCGGAGTCTATGCGCGGCGTGATCTCCACCTCGGCGAACTTCACGACAGTCCCGTGGCCACGCTGCACGCGCTCATGTATCTCGGCGAGAACGCCCGCCTCATGGGCGACTGGCCCAAGGGGTTGGACTATCTCGCTCAGCAGCGCTCGTTGGCGCAAAAGCTCGGCTCGGAGCGTGTACTGGCTTGGGGATTCTTTACTGAAGCAGAGATTCAGCATGCCCTAGGCAATCTGGTCGCGGCCCATTCCGAAGCTCGAGATGCTCACGACCGTGTGCGCCAAATCGATGATCTGCGCGGCGTCACACACTTTGGCTATCTTCGCGCGATGATCGAGACCGATCTGGGTCTTGACGAGAGCGCTAGCACGCATATTGAGAAGGCACTAGCCGCAGCAAGCACCGCTGACCACATCTATCCCTATTGCCTGGCACGGTGGGCAGCCGCGTATTTCCATGTCCAACTCGAGGAGTGGGCTGCCGCAGCGGATATCCTTGATGAAGCCGTCACTCAGGTGGCTCCGACAGATCACCGCCAAGGGCCACTGCAGTTCGGCCCGACACATGCTGAGGCGTACCTGGGGCTTGGCCGCGTCGCCGAAGCAGTGCGATTCAACGACGAACACCTCGCCCTAGCGCGCGAGGCCGGAGCCCGCCACTTCGAAGCGCTGGCCCTGCGTGTCCAGGGGCAGATCCGGGCGGCGCAGGGGCTGCCCGACGAGGCCGAAGCCTCTTTCGCCGCTGCCATCGAAATGCTGGAGGCGAACGGCGCGCGCCTCGAACTAGGCCGCGCGTTCTATCACCGCGCCCGCCTTCGCCATGACCTTGGCCGGGACGACGACGCCCGGGCCGACGTCACCCGCGCCCGCGACCTCTTCGACCAATGCGGCGCCCCCCGCGACCTTCGCCGCGCTGAGCAGGTGCTCGAGCAGCTAGCGAGCGACGGCAAAGCGGCCTGCAGCGAATGAAACGGAGCGGAGGACGCCCTGACAGCGACGCCCTCCGCTTGATCCTCCACCCCTGGAGGTTGTGATGAGGTCAATTCAGACTCTTGTCCACACGATCCCGCCTGGCTCCCGCCTACGCGCCTTCCTGCACCTCCGTAATCTCGTCGGCGACCAGGCCGTGCGCCTCGCGGTGCACCGCCTCGGCCGCCTCCTTGCTCGGCGCTTCGACGAGACAGAACACCTTGCCCGTGGCCTCGTCGAACCAGTACTTCAAGTACTTCACGCCGTACTTCTCCTGCACTTCGAGGTCGCGCTGGTGCGCCCCCTCGACCGCCTCCGCCGTCAGCCCCTCAACATGATGGTGAACGTCCATGTACAGTGGCATATCTCGATGTCCTTTCTTGATGTGAGCAACGTGGACCTAGACCTGATCTAGAACGGACCTGTTCGCTGTCCCGTGTCACGTGCCGGCAGAAGCCCGGCAGATGACGGGGCATCCATGCTATTCAGTTCCAACAGCCGCTGCATCCTGCGCTCGTAGGCGCGCACATCTCCGCTGCTGCCGATAGACGGCGCCGCCACTTCGTTGACGTCCCGCAAGTGATCCATGGCACGCTCGTACGCTCGCGCGTCGGGCGCAACACTGAAGGAGGGCGCAGCCACCTCGTTGAGATCGCGCAGCCGATTCATGCTCACCTGGTACGCCCGCTCGTCGGGCTGACTGCCAATAGATGATGGGGCTGTCTGCGGCGCCTGGGCCTGTGCACGAACAGCTCCGAGAGCGAGCACACAGAGGCCGGCGACGACCAAAGCTACGATCACGACCTCTGAGCGCCGCCTCAGACGGTTGAAGCCAGACGCCCCGGTCGTCACGTGTCCATTTTCCTTGCCTGTGTTCACAGGTACCATTCTATCCTCCTTGTACTCTAGCTGTTTCCTTGTTGAAGTCAGTGTACAGCCGCCTGAGCGGTGTCACGGATACAGCATAGAGACAATAAGAGGTACAATCTGGACACATTATCATTGTCATCTTGTATCTATTCGTGCTATAATCGTCGCCGGGGCACGTCCCCTGGCCCCACAACGGGCGCTGTTCGCATCGCTTATCGGAGAGATAACCAGATGCAGCCGGAGCTCACTTTTACGACATGGTTGAAACAAAAGCGCCGGGAGCAAGGCCTCACGCAGGAAACCCTCGCTGGGCTGGCAGGCTGCTCAACCGCCTATCTCAAGATGATCGAGGCCGGCCGTCGCCCTCCGACGCGTCCGGTCGTCGATGCCCTGCTGGAAGCTCTTCAGGTACCGAAAGAGATGCGCGTGACCTATGTCGATCTCGCCTTCGCGTCACGGTCATCCCCCACCCCACTGATTCCTCTGCCGTCCCTCATTTCGAGTCAGACGACTCTCGTCGGCCGCCGACGCGAGCTAGCACAATTGCGCCAGGACTGGGTCAAGGTCAAGGAGGGCCAAACGCGCATCGCCCTCCTGTCGGGTGAGCCCGGCATCGGCAAGACACGCCTCGCCCTCGAGCTTATCGCCGAGGCAGCTCGAGACGGGGCGTCCATCCTGCGTGGCGGCTGCTACGAGTACGAGGCCACCACACCCTACCTCCCCTTCGTCGAGGCCTTGCGCGCCTACGTTCGCGCTCAGCCCGCCAGTGTCTTGCGTCAGCGCCTTGGCCCCACAGCCCCCGAAATCGCCCGCCTCGCCCCGGAGCTTGACGCCAAGATCGGCCCTCTGACACCCAATCCAGCGCTCTCTCCAGACGATGAGCGTCTGCGCCTGTTCGACAACGTCGCGCGCTTCCTCGCCTCCCTCGCAGGAGAGCGTGGACTACTCCTCTTCATCGACGACCTGCATTGGGCTGATGGTGCGACGATCGCGCTCCTGCGTTACCTCTTGCGCAACCTGCCGGCCGACCGCATCTTTGTGCTCGCTACATACCGCGAAGACGAGATAGGCCGCAGCCACCCCCTCGCGGATGCTCTCGTCACCTGGCATCGCGACCGCATCGCGACGCGTCTACCCCTGAGCCGGCTGAGCGGCGGCGAGACCGCAGCCCTCCTGGCGACACTCTTTCACCAGGCGACCGTCTCCAACGAGTTCGCCGAAGCGATCTTCCAAGAAACCGAGGGCAACCCGTTCTTCACCGAGGAGGTGGTAAAGTCACTGATTGAGACAGGGGAGGTTTACCGCGAGGGTGAGGGCTGGGGGCGCAAAGCCGTCGCGGAGATGGCGATTCCGCAAAGTATCAAGGAAACAATCGATCGCCGTCTCAATCGCCTGAGCAAGCCATGTGTTGACACGCTGCACATCGCCGCTGCCTTGGGTAAGAGCTTTGCCTTCACCGAGTTAGCTGCGGCGTCGCCGATAGACGAGGGTGCGCTACTCGACGCCCTGGATGAGGCGGACGCTGCACAGCTTATCCGTGGGTATGACGCGGATAGCTTCACGTTCACCCACGACAAGATTCGCGAGACGCTGCTGGAGGGGCTGAACGCGATTCGGCGGCGTCGGCTCCACGGGCATATCGGCGAGGGGCTGGAACGGCTCTACGCCGCTGAGCTCGATAGGCACGCGGCGAACCTGGCGTATCACTTCGTGGCAAGCCGCGACTGGCAGCGCGGTCTGGCGTACTTGCGACAAGCCGCAGATAATGCGGAGCGAGTGTTCGCCCATGACGAGGCAATCCAATATCTGACAATGGCTCGCCAATGCGCGCTACAGATAGTAGACCGAGATGCGGAAGCCGCGATTGCCGAGCGCCTCGGCGACATCCATGCAATACAAGGGTCAACGGCCTCCGCTGTCGAACACTACACGTTCGCCCTGGCGCTTACGCAGGCAGTCACGAAACGTGCGGAGCTAAATGCTCGAATCGGCGCCGTCTACGCTGAGACCGGCGATATGCGCGGCGAAGAGTTCTTCGAGGACGCTATACAGGGGCTTGATCCCGAAACGCAGCCTCGCGAGTTCGCCCGCGCGCTGTCATATCTGGGCCGGTTTCAGCATCACCGCGGACATTTGAAGCGAGCGGTCGAGCTTCTCGACCAGGCCTACACGATAGCCGAGCCGCTCGACGACCCGGCTACGCTGCAGACGATATTCTCGCACCTCGCCGGCGCCTACGAACACCTGGCCAGCCCCAGGGAGAGCATGGAATGGGCGAGACGAAGCGTTCTGCTGGGCGAGCAACAAGACTATCTACTCGCCATCCAGATGGGCTTCAGCTATCTTGCCGAGCAGTCGTTGATCATCGGCGACTGGCAAGCCGCGTCACACTACATCGCTCGTGAACGGGAGTTGGCGCAGAAAATCGGTGCGCTAGGCGCGTGGGACTGGACCGATTTTTATAGCACATGGCTGCAGCATTCCCTGGGTGACCTCGCACACGCGGAACTCAGCGCTCGCAGCGCCTACGAAACGGCCCGTCACACCGGTGACGTTCGTGGCGCGGCCATCTTCGGCGCTCGACACGCTCAAATCGAGATCGACATGGGCCTAGACGACATGGCGCTGACTCACATGAGCGAGGCAGTGGCGACGGCGCGGGGTTCCGACAACATCCTCATGAACTGCCTGACTCGGTGGGGGGCTGCATACTTTCATACGCAACGTGAAGAGTGGAGTGCTGCAGCGAATATCCTGGACGAGGCTGTCAGACTGGTAGCTGAAACGGATCACCGCTTGGGGCCACTGCATTTTGGGCCGACACATGCCGAGGCCTACCTAGGGCTTGGCCGGGTCGCCGAAGCAGTGCGACTCAACGACGAACATCTCGCCCTGGCGCGCGAGGCCGGAGCGCGCCACTTCGAAGCGCTGGCCCTGCGTGTCCAGGGGCAGATCCGCGCGGCACAGGCGTTGCCCGACGAGGCCGAAGCCTCCTTTGCCGCCGCCATTGCCATCCTGGGGTCGAGTGGCGCGCGTCTCGAACTAGGCCGCGCGTTCTATCACCGCGCCCGCCTTCGCCACGACCTTGGCCGGAACGACGATGCCCACGCCGACGTCAGCCGCGCCCGAGACCTCTATGCCCAATGCGGCGCCCCTCGCGACCTCCGCCGCGCTGAGACGCTGCTCGAACGCATAGGGGTTGCGTCGTGATACCCACCACTGACAGAAAGGCGTTCATTGCGAGCGTAGCGACGCAATCTCTCGCCCTGGCGAAAGATCGTCCAGGTGCTGCGCCGGGTCTATCATCTGCCGGGAGGCTGCTTCGTCGGGCTGTCGCCCTCCTCGCAGCGACACCGCAGTTCGCGCTCTGAGCAAGGCCTTCGTGTCCTTACGCTTCAGATATCTCTTACGGGGCGGGGTGGCGCAGGATGACGGTGACCTCGCCGGGGCCGTGGACGCCGACGGAAAGCGTCTGCTCGATATCGCCGGTGCGGCTGGGGCCGGTGATGAAGGTCAGGCCGCTGATGTCGGGGCGGCCGTCGTGGACGTGTTCGGCCTTGAAGCGGGCCACGAGGTCCGGCATGGAGGGCAGGAGGCGGGCGGGGTCGAGGATTGCTATATGCACGGGCGGCAGGAGAGTGGCGACGCGGGGGTTGTGCGGCCCGGCAAGCATCGCCAGCGTGCCCGTGTCGGCGATGGCGTAGTCCGCGCCACTCAGCACGACGTCGGCCCGCGCCATGACTTCTTTCTGCGCTCGGCGCTCGTCGGCCGAGGGCGTCACTCCCGGTGCGAAGCCCACCAGGGTGACATCGTAGCCGGCGTCGGACAGGCGCGGCGCGAAGGGGACGGTGTCGGCATGGCGCGTGACGATGACCGAACGCGCCCCTCGACGTTGAAGGATTTCGACGACCGCTGCCAGAACCGCCTCATCCGTCTCGGCCCAGCGCGTGTACCCGCCGACCGCTGTCAGCGCCATGGCAAACTTCGCCGTCAGACCATCTAGCGACGGAACAGCATCGGCGGGCGCGAGCGGATACAGGTCGGGACCGGGGTTCCACGGCCAATGCCATGCCCGTCTCGCCTGCCGCACGCGCTGCAGAAACTGCGCCTCTGTCGTCCTATCAGCCATTGCGTTCCCTTCGTTCAGTCGGCTCGGACGCGAGACGCTCCCAGCGCGCGTGGAACGGCTCGGCGGCAGGCAGCGGGAAGTCGCGGTACCTCGTCCAGCCCTCGAGCACCGGCACCGGCGCGTCGGGGACCTGGTCGCCCTTCGCGAACGGCTTCAGCAGGGCACGCCCCCACGCCGCGAGGTTGTAGAGCGCCGGAGTCTGAGCGCCGAGGCGATACAGGGCGAAGATAGCGCGCTCGGTCCATGGCGCGCGGGGCCGCTGGCCATCCTCGCCCTCGGCCTCGATCCGCCGCAGCTCGACGAGCATGCGCGGCAGGTCAATCTCCACCGGGCAGGCGTCGCGGCACGCCCCGCACAGGCTCGAGGCGTGGGGCAATTCCTTGAAGCGGTCGAAATCGAATAGCAGCGGGCTGAGCACCGCGCCGATAGGGCCGGTGTAGACGCCGCCGTAGGCGTGGCCGCCGATCTCATGGTACACCGGGCAGGCATTGAGGCACGCCGCGCAGCGAATGCACAGCAGTGACTCGCGAAACGTCGTGCCGAGGATGCGGCTGCGCCCGTTGTCGAGGATGACCAGGTGGAACTCTTCCGGCCCATCGGCGTCGTCCGCGCGGCGTGGGCCGCTAACCGTGCTCACGTAGGAGGATATGAGCTGGCCGGTCGCCGAGCGCGTGAGCATCTTGAGCGTCGCCGCCCACTCCTCCCATGTCCCGATGACCTTCTCCGCGCCCATCATGGCGATATGCACGCGAGGTAGGCCGGTCACGTAGCGCCCATTGCCCTCGTTGGTCACGATGCTGACGGTGCCCGTCTCGGCGATGGCGAAGTTGACGCCGGAGATGCCGACATCGGCGTCGAGAAAGCGTTGGCGGAGCTGCTCGCGGGCGATCTTCGTCAGTTCCGGGATACTGGCGTCGGGCGGCACCGGGCGCCCTAGCACGCGGCTGAAGAGCTCGGCAACCTCCGCCTTGGTCTTGTGGATGGCCGGGGCGATGATGTGGCTCGGCGTCTCGCCGGCGAGCTGGATAATCCACTCGCCTAGGTCGGTCTCCACAACAGTGATACCCGCCGCTTCGAGGGCGTCATTGAGCGCGATTTCCTCGGTGAGCATCGACTTGGATTTGGTGACGACGTGGGCGTTCGCGGCGCGGCAGATATCAAGGACAATGGCGTTGGCCTCGGCCGCGTCCGCCGCCCAGTGGACGCGGCCGCCGTTCGCCTCGACGTTCTCCGCCAGGCGTTGCAGATACTCGTCCAGGTGATCCACGGCGCGGCGGCGGGCGGCGCGCGCGGTGTGCCGCGCCGTCTGGGTGTCGCCAAGCTCTTTCCAGGTCAGGATGCGCCCGAAGTAGAAACGCTGTGTCGCGCGCGCGAGCGCCTGGCCGAGGGAGGGTTTGGCGAGGGCCTCGCGGACGCGCGCGTCGAACGGCTGGCTGGGGTAGCCGTGCTCAGCCATGCCTCGCCTCGGCATTCGCCAGCACCGTTGCCAGGTGCACAACCTGGAACGGCAGGCCCATCTTGCGCAGCCCACCGCCGATGTTCATGATGCAGCCGGCGTCGGTGGTCACAACCGTTGGAGCGCCCGCCGCCGCGATGCGCGTTATCTTCTCCTGGAGCATTGCGCCGGAGATGTCGGGCATGCGCACGGCGAAGCTGCCGCCGAAGCCGCAGCACCAGTCGGAGTGGCTCATCTCGACAAGCTCCAGGCCGCGGACGTGGCCCAGCAGGCGGCGCGGCTGCTCGCGGACACCGAGGCTGCGCAGGGCATGGCAGGCATCATGGTAGCTCACGCGGCCCGGCCACGTGGCTCCGACGTCCTCGACGCCGAGCACATCCACCAGGAACTCGCTCAGCTCGTACGTGCGCTCAGCGACGGCCGCAGCGCGGCGCTGCCAGCGCGGGTCGTGCTGGAACAGAGTGACGTATTCCTTGCGCACCATCGTCGCGCACGAACCGGCCGGCGTCACAATAGCCTCGCTGCCCTCGAACACTTCGATAAAGTGTCGGGCAAGGTCCTGGGTGTCGCGGTGGTAGCCACTGTTGAAGGCGGGCTGGCCGCAGCACGTCTGACCGCGCGGGAAAATCACGTCGACGCCCAGGCGGCGGAGGATACGAACAGTGTCCTCGCCTACCTGGGGGAAGAAGTTATCGGTCAGACACGAGATGAACAGGGCAACGCGCATGACGCTACTGGAGCGGTTGCCGCTGGATGTCGAGGACGCCGCGCGTGCTGATGCCGGCGTAGCCGCGGACGAGATGGAGGACGATGGTGGCTGCCAGGCGGCGTGCCTGGTCATCGTTCAGAGGCTCGCGGTAATCCTTCACGATCTCCGGCTGCGCGTTGACCAGGTTGTTGAGCAGCCGGTCGTCGGCCACCTGCATGTTCTGGCTGGCATTCTCCGGCTCGAGGAGCAAGGTCGGGGTCTTTAGGCCCTGCACCTGCTGCCAGGGCAGCGCATCATTCAGGCTGCGCGCGCCGGCGAACGGCGCCAACACCGTGAGCGACGTGATGCGGTCGGGCTGGGCAAGAGCGGCGCGAATGGCCGCGCGAGCGCCGTCGGCGTGGCCGACGAGATGCAGCTTCTTCATCTTCATGCCGTCGGCGAAGGTGAACACGTTCTCGGCCAGGCGCTGCTCGCTGTCGGGCCACGTCAGCGCGACGCTGTAGTAGTCCCAGGGCATGAGCTTCGCTACTTTGTGCCAGAAGTCGTCGGCGCGTGACAGGAACAGGACGGGGACGGGGCCGGTGTAGAACTGGGCGTAGCTCACGCCACGGCCTTCATGGTAAATGCTTGGCATAGCGCCTCCTCCAGCAACTTTGCGGGCTTAATGTCATCATTTGATAACGGGTATACCGAGGTCTTTGCATATCTTCCGGGCGAGATCGTCGCTGATCTCCGTATGTCGTGGCACTGCTGACCTCTTGTTGAGATCAGGGTTGTGCCACCACGAGTGCCGCGCGCCCTCCCGCAGCAACTCACAGCCATGATTTTGAAGGTAGCGCAGAAATTCTCTACGCTTCATACCGCGATGCGTTCTTCTTGATAGTCCTGTCCGGCGGCTTGGCGGGCTTCTTGCCTGTTGAACTCGAGTGCTTCCTGGAGCGTCACGCGCAGGCTTTCGATCAGTTCCTCGCGAGAGTTCTCCTGGCAGTTGACCCCCGGCACTTCCTCGATCCAGCCAATCCACCAGCCATTGTCCTGCTTGATCACCGCCGTGTAGTTGTTCTCCATCAAGAGCCTCCGTACCGCTCCAACTGACTCAGGGGCTCGTTAGGCGAAGAGTCTCTGCGCCAGGAAATCGCGCTGGCGTACGAACGACGCCGGGTCGGTCTGAGGCGCTTCGAGGAACAATGGGCCGCCGTAACGCGTCACGTTGACCGCCGCCAGGATCGCCGCCCAATCGAGCGTACCCTCGCCGACGGGCAAGTGGCGGTGGCCGGGCGCGAAGTCGTTAACGTGGACGTTGGTCAGCCCGTCACCCATCGCCGCCACAACGGCCAAGGGATCGACGCCGGCTTCGCACGCCTGAAACGGGTCAAAGGTGAAGCCCACCGGCAGCCCGGCTTGCTGCACCTTCGCGATCTCGGCCGGCCCACGCATCCAGCAATGGCTCACATTCTCGATGCTGAGCACGACGCCGCTATCCGCGGCGCGTTCGCCCAACTTCGCCGCCACGTCGAAGAACTCCGAGATTGTGACCGTCTCGGCCTCCGACGTCCGCAAGCCGTGCCAATCGATGCACATCGCCCCCAGGCTCGCCGCCATGTGGACGACTTCGGCGAACAGCGATACCGCCTCTTCGCGTTGGCGGCGGTACGGCGCCCAGAACCCATAGTGGCGCGAGTGTACGTGAATGGCGTGTACCCGCACACCGAGATCGGCGGAGCGCGCCTGAAGCTCGGCCAGGAACCGAGGATGGTACTCCCCGACCGTTTGCAGGAACACTTCGACGACGCCGAAGCCCGCGTCGGCCGCGACGCGCAGCCCATCCTCAGTCACAGTATGGGGATAGAGAGCTGCGGTCGAGAGGCCGATCGCTCCGCCTGGGTAGTGGCGTCCGATGTTCAACCAGACTTCTCCGCGCGCGGGCGTCGGGCGACGCAAAAGACTCGCGTCGACTCGCCGTCGTCATCTTCTAGCGCGTCGGCGATCTCCCAATCCGTGAACCACGTGAGCTCCGTGAACCCGACGCGCGTCGCCCAGCGGTCCACGGCTTCGGGTGGGTAGCCGCGCTGATAATGGGTCTCGCGGATTCGCTCAAACGCGCCATCCGGGCGGCGCACGAACGCCGTCACCGTCAGCGTTCCCACCTGAGTATCGGGGTTGTACTCGTTCTCGTGCGCCTCGAACACGTCGTCGGTGTTCTGCAGGATGTATGCCTCGTCCGCGTAAAACGTCTCGACGGCCGAGGCCGTGAGAAGGTCGAAGATCGCCAGGCCCCCCGGCCGCAGTGAACGGTACATCGCGGTCAGCGCCTTGCGCACGTCCACCGGCGTCAACATGTAGTTGAGGCTGTCGCCAAAGCAGAGCGCCAGGTCGAAGGATTCACGGTACGGGAGGGCGCGCATGTCGGCGACCTCGAATGTCGCGGAGACGCCTTCGGCCACGGCCTTCTCACGCGCGATGGCGATCATGGCCGGCGCCAGGTCGGCGGCTGTAACGCCGTATCCACGCTGCGCCAGGCCGACCGCCAGGTCACCCACGCCACACGCTACATCCAGCACCGCTCGCGGCGACTCACCCATCCGCTCAAGGAGGGTGGGCAGGAAGGTTGCCAGGCGCGCATTGTACTCGCGGTGGCCCTGCGAAGCCGCGAAGACCTCGGCGTAACGCTCGTACATGAACTCAATCGCTCGCCACGTATCGGCGCCGCGCCTACTCGAACAACTTAGACAGGTGGCGGTCGAGGGTGAACTGGGTCAGCGAGCCGACCTGCCAGCTCTTCACCACCCCGTCCGGGTCGACGAAGTACGTCGTCGGGTACGCCCGCACGCGGTACGATTGGCCGATCTGTCCGGTCGAATCGAGCACCACCGTGAACGGGAACTTCTTGTTCTGAATCCACGGCTGGACAACGCTGGCCGGCTCCATCTGATCCACGGCCAGGACGACCAGCCCCTTGTCCTGGTTCTGCTCCACCGCCTTGGACAGCAGCGGCATCTCAACCTGGCAGGGCCCGCACCAGGTCGCCCAGAAGTTCACGATAACGGGCCGCCCGCGAAAGTCGCTGAGGCGCACTTCCTGGCCGTCCACGGTCTTCAACGTGAAATCGAGCGCCGGCGAGCCGTTGGCCGGGGTAGCGCTCCCAGTCGTCGGGTTGCCACTCGGCGCAGCCGCACCACCCGTCGCCGGGCTTTCACCAGGCGCGGCCGAGGGCGACGGCTCGATCTCCGAGGAAGGCCGCTGCGGCTGAGTCTGGCGCGGCGGCGCGGCAGGTAGCCCCGAACGGCGGAACGGCCCATTGGGCGCGAGGAAAGCGGCGCTCGTCCCGAGGACGCCACTGCACATGCAGCACAGGAGCAACACGGCGCAGCCGCCGATGACCCACCACAGCCAGGTCCGCCGCGGTGGCGGCGCGCCGGCGCCCTGGACGGGCGGCGATGTTGGCGGCAGCGGCTGAACGGGCGGCGGCTCGACCGGCGGCAAAGGAGTTTGCGCCGGTTCAACAGGCGGTGGGGCCGCCGGCGGCTCACCCGGCTGGAGCGGCATCTCACCTACCGTGGCAGGCTCGACGACATCGCCTGAGCCTGGTGTCTCTTGAATGGGCTCCGTCGACTCGTCTGGGCGCGGCTCGGGATCAATCATCGGTTACTCCTTAGGGAGCTGGCGGTGATGGCAATAATCATACCGCTGACGGCGATGCCTACGAGGAGAAGAACGGCAGCGCAGCCCTTGCCACCAGGCGGCGCTCCGACGCTTTCTGTCGGCGCATGGGGCGCATGCCCCTCCGGAACGAAGTCTTCCAGCGGCATACCGCCGATCAAGACGGGTTCCTCGATCATGTCCTCGTGCAGATCGTCGCCGTCACTCGGAGCGCCCTGCGAGGGCTCGCCTGATCTAGGGTCTATCATAACGTTCTCCTGGATGATGAGCATGAGAGCGATGGGTGTCAGTATAGTCGAAAGTGCCGGGACTCGCAAACGTACTCGCGACCCTATTTTGAAGATTGGTTTCGGGCAATTCGCGTTACGTTCCTATAATATGTGAGGAACCAGTTGTCCGATCAAACCTTACCGGTGTAGGCCCCTTGGGGTCCGCCGTTGCTGCGAGGAGATCGTATGCGCCACACAAAAATCGTCGCTACCCTCGGTCCCGCCACCGACAATCTTGATACGCTTCGCGCATTAGTGCATGCAGGCGTGAACGTTGTGCGGCTCAATATGTCTCATGGAGATCACGACGAGCACGCGGCGCGCATCGCGCGAATCCGCCACGTAGCCGCCGAGATGGGGCAGGTAATCGCCCTGCTCGCCGACCTACAAGGCCCCAAGCTCCGTATTGGCGAACTGGCCGGCGGTGAGGCCGAGCTTAAGCCAGGCGCGACGTTCACGCTGACTACTGAGCCGATAATGGGCGATGCCTCGCAAGCGACGGCGCCCTACCCCGAGCTTGCCCGGGACGCCAAACGGGGCGATCGCATCTTGCTCGCCGACGGTAACATGGAGCTGGCCGTCATCGCCACGACGCCAACCGCTGTCGTGACCAGGGTCGTGCACGGCGGCACCCTCCGCTCACACCAGGGCGTCAACCTACCCGGCGTCGAGACCAGCCTGAGCTCCCTGACAGCCAAAGATCGCCGTGACCTGGAATTCGTGACTGAGCAGAACGTAGACTACATTGCGCTCTCGTTTGTCCGCCACCAGCGCGACATCCAGGAGCTTCGCTACGCGCAGCTCGAGCTGGGGGCACGCATTCCGATTATCGCCAAGATCGAGAAGGTCGAAGCCCTGGAGCACATCGATGCTATCGTTGGGGCCGCCGACGGCATCATGGTAGCGCGCGGAGACCTGGGCGTCGAAGCGCCGCCCGAGCGCGTGCCCATCATCCAGAAAATGCTCATCCAGAAGACCCGACTGGCCGCGAAGCCCGTCATTACGGCGACCCAGATGCTGGAGTCGATGATTCACAGCCCGCGTCCTACGCGCGCTGAGGCCAGTGACGTGGCGAATGCTATCCTCGACGGGACCGACGCGATCATGCTCTCGGGCGAGACGGCCATCGGACAGTTCCCGGTCGAGGCAGTGGAGATGATGAGCCGCATCGCGCGGGTCACCGAGCCAACGCTCCACTGGGAGCAGTTCGTCCCGCAGCAGTGGCGCGGTGGCAACAACATATCCATCACCGACGCGATTTCCCTCGCCAGCATCGACATTGCCGCCGAGCTGCACGCGTCGGCCATCCTCGCCCCCACGGCCAGTGGCATGACGGCCCGCGCCGTCGCCCGCTGGCGGCCACCGATGATGGTCATTGCGGCCTCTCACGATGAGGCGGTTGCGCGGCGGCTGGCGCTCGTCCGCGGCGTTATCCCCATCGTCATCGGGTGGTGTGACACCAGCGACGACATCGTGGCCCGCACCATCAGCGGCGCGTGTGCCGCCGGCCACATTCACGATGGGGAAAGCATCGTCGTGACTTCGGGCATGCCGGTCGGCATCCCCGGACGCACGAACTCGCTCCAGGTTCAGATCGTGGGGGAACAGAAACGGGACCCGTGAGGGTCCCGTGGGGGGGTTAGCCGGTTGGCGCTGCGTCGGGCGGCGCGGCGCTTGCCTGGGGCGTCACCCGCTTGGTGGCCGTCTCCGACATATGGCCGCAGTACGGGCACACATCCCAGTCCAGGGCGAGCAAGCGGCTGCACTCCGGGCAGGGCTTGCGCAGCGGGGTGTAACACGTCGGACAGAGGATGTAATCCTTCTCCACGCGGCTGTGGCACTTAGGACACGTCACGCGCTCTTCGAGCGCCTGCAGCAGCGCTTCCTCTTCCAGCGCCCGGTCGTACTGCTCGGCGAGCGACTGCTTCGGGCGCATCAGCAGGTACATCAGGAGACCGAGCACCGGAACGAAGGTCACGAGCGCCACCGCCAGAATGATGAGCAGCCAGTCGCGGCTGCGGCTGCGAATGTCCTGGTAAGTCCAGACGATAATTGCCAGCCACAGCGCCGTCAGAACGACGCCCATGCAGAGACCGGCTAACTGCAAGAAAGCGCTGATGCGCTCGAGTATTCCTTGAATATCGATATCTATCTGAGGCATTCCCACGTCCTTCGATTATAGATACCGGCATTATACCCGCGCCCGTTGCGTCCTGCAAACATCGCGCCGACTCGGCCGCAGCCAGGCCGCCCTCCCTTCCGCTTGACTCCAGCCCGAATCTCGCCCACAATAGCGCCTTCCCCAGGAATGACATCCCCGAAGGAGACGCTATGAGGATCTCTGACATGAGCTGGATGCAGGTAGAAGACTACCTGCGCAACGACGACCGCGCCGTCCTGCCGCTTGGCAGCACCGAGCAGCATGGCTACCTGAGCCTGAGCGTGGACAGCATCCTCTCTGAGCGCCTGTCCATCGAGGCCGCAGAGCCTCTCGGCATCCCCGTCTTCCCGGTGCAGGCCTACGGCGTCACGCCCTACTTTCGCGCCTTTCCCGGCAGCATTTCCCTGCGCATCCAGACCTATCTGAACGTCGTCAAGGACATTCTGGACAGTATGGCGTACCAGGGGTTTCGCCGCATCCTCATCGTCAACGGACACGGCGGCAACGCGCCCGCTCAATCCTTCCTGGGTGAGTGGATGGCCGACAATCCGGGGATCATCGTGAAGTTCCACAACTGGTGGAACGCACCCAAGGCGTGGGCCGAGGTGCAGCGCATCGACCCCGTGGCGTCTCACGCGTCGTGGATGGAGAACTTCCCGTGGACGCGTCTCGCCGATGTCGCGCTGCCGGAAACCCAGAAGCCCATGTCCGACCTGAGTCGGCTGCGCCAGCTTCACCCGCAGGCGCTGCGCGAGTACCTCAAGGACGGCAACTACGGCGGCCTCTACCAGCGCTCCGACGACGATATGCTTGCCATTTGGAACGCCGGCGTCGAGGAGACGCGGGCGCTCCTGACCGAAGCCTGGGGGTAGCCATGCGTTTGTTGATCTGGGGCGCGGGCGCCATTGGCGGGACGCTAGGCGCATACCTGGCGCGAGCGGGGCACGATGTCACCTTCGTGGACCGGGCGGCCGAGCATGTCGCGGCCATTCGTTCGGCGGGGCTGCGCATCACCGGGCCTATCGCCGAGTTCACCGTCCCGGCCGAGGCCTATACGCCCGACGAGCTTGAGGGGCAGTGGGATACTGTCGTCCTGGCGGTTAAGGCGCAAGACACGCGCGCAGCAGCCGAAGCCCTCGCGCCGCACCTTACCGCCGACGGCTACGTCATCTCGGCGCAGAACGGGCTGAACGAGCTGGTCATCGGGCAGGTCGTGGGCATACCCCGCACGATGGGCTGCTTCGTCAACTTCGGCGCCGACTACCTGGAGCCGGGCCTCATCATCTACGCCGGACGCGGCGCCGTGGTCCTGGGCGAGCTGGATGGCGAAATGACGCCGCGCCTGAACGACCTTCACGGCGTGTTCCGTCAGTTCGAGGAGAATGCCATTGTCACGGATAACATCTGGGGCTATCTGTGGGGTAAACTGGGCTACGGCGCGCAGCTCTTCGTCACGGCGCTGACAAACGACTCCATCGCCGACGCCCTCGCCGACGAGCGCTACCAGGATGTGTACATCGCCGTCGCGCAAGAGGTGATGCGTGTCGCCCTGGCGCGGGGCGTCACGCCGATGGGCTTCAACGGCTTCGACCCGTCCGCGTTCCTGCCGGATACACCGCGCGCCGTGTCGATCCAATCTCTCAAGGAGATGGAAGCGTTCAACCGCAGGTCGGCCAAGAGCCACAGCGGCATCTGGCGCGACCTGGCCGTGCGCAAGCGCAAGACCGAGGCCGATCCGCAGCTCGGCCCCATCGTGACGCTGGGCGCGGAGATCGGCGTGCCGGCGCCTCTCGTGGCGCGCACCATCGAGATGATTCACGACATCGAGGACGGCCGCCGCGAGATTAGCCACGCCAACCTCGACGAATTGGCTGCTCTCTTACCGGCCAAGACCTAAGACGAAATCCGCCACAGAGGCAGAGAGAGCACAGAGAAAAGAAGAAGTAACGAACCTTCGGAAACGGTTGCAGTGATAGCGCTCGCGCTGGAGAGCCATCTCCAGCGCCGCCGACGAGCGGTGGAGTTGCCACTCCACCGCGAGCTGGACACGGCAATAATCCCGCAAGGGCCATTGACACCTGTTCTCTATGTCCTCTGTCCCTCCGTGGCATTCTTCTCAGAAGGGAAACTATGAGCGGTTACGAAGAGTTTCAGGCGCACATCGCCTCCATCAATGACCTGCTTACCACCCTGTCGCTCCTCCAGTGGGACGCGCGCACCCAAATGCCGCCTGGCGGCTCCGAGACACGCGGCCACCAGATGGCGACGCTGTCCGCCGTGGCCGCGGAATACTTCGCCGGTGAGAAGACCGCTCGCCTTCTCGACGCGGCTGACGCCGAAGTCCAGGGCGATGACCCAGACTCGTACCGCCTGCGCGCCGTCCGCCAAACCCGCGAAGCCTACGACATCGCCAGGCGCATCCCGGCGTCGCTCATCAGCGAGATGGCGGCTCACGAGGCCGTAGCGCAAAGCGTCTGGGAAGCAGCGCGGCCCGCCAACGACTTCGCCCGTTTCGCGCCCTACCTGGAGCGCATGATTGAGCTTCAGCGACGTCTCGCCGAGGCCATCGGCTACGAGGCACACCCCTACGACGCCCTGCTCAAGCGGTACGAGCCGAGCATGACCGCCGCCCGCCTCGATGCTCTGTTCGGCGCCCTTAAGGCGCGGAGCCTGCCCCTCCTCAAGCGCATCGTCGATAGCGGCGTGACGCCGCGCACCGATTTCCTGACGCGCGAGTACCCCGAAGAGAAGCAGCGCGCGTTCGGCCTGGAGATTGCCCAGCTCTTCGGCTACGACCTGCGCCGCGGGCGGCTGGACAAGTCGTCACACCCGTTCGAGATCTCGTTCACCCGCGAGGACGTGCGCATGACGACGCGCTACAACCCGCGCTTCCTGCCCGCCGCGACATTCGGCACTTTCCACGAGACCGGCCACGCCCTCTACGAGCAGAGCGTCGATCCGGCCCTGACCCGCTCCGCGCTGACGACTGACCTTGTCGGGCTGTACGCCGTCGGAGGGGCGAGCTACGGCGCGCACGAGTCCCAATCGCGCCTGTGGGAGAACCTGGTCGGGCGCAGCCGCGTCTTCTGGCAGCGCCACTTCGGCCGACTCCAGGAAGTCTTCCCCGATCAGCTCGCCGACGTGACCGCCGAAGAGTTCTACCGCGCCGTCAACACCGTCAAGCCGAGCCTCATCCGCGTCGAGGCCGACGAGGTGACCTACAACTTCCACATCATGCTGCGCGTCGAGATCGAGATGGCGCTGCTGGACGGGCGCGTGCGCGTGGCGGAGTTGCCGGACGTCTGGCGCGCGAAGATGCAGGAGTACCTCGGCGTCACGCCGCCGGATGACCGCCAGGGTGTGCTCCAGGACATCCACTGGTCGTCGGGCAACATCGGCTCCTTCTGCACGTACACCGTCGGCAACGTGATGTCGGTGCAACTCTTCCAAGCGGCGCGGCAGCAGGTGGCGGGACTGGAGGACGCGCTGGCGGCGGGCGACTACGCTCCCTTGCGCACGTGGCTCACCAAGAACATGTACCGCCACGGCCGCGCCTTCGGCGTCAACGAGCTCCTGACGCGCACGACGGGCCGCCCGCTCGACGTGGACCCCTACCTCACCTATCTCGAAACCAAGTACAGCGACCTGTACCTCAGCGGAGGGAGCGCGGCATGAACATCTCATTCGAGGGCAAGACCGCCATCGTCACCGGCGCGGCCCACGGCTTCGGCCGCGCCATCGCCCACCGCCTTGCCGAGCGCGGCACGTCGGTCTGGGCGTGCGACATCGTCGCCGCCGAGCTGGCCGAAACCGAGCGCATCTGCCGCGAGAGCGGGGGGAAGTGTCAGACCCGCGTGGTGGACGTGAGCAAACAGGACGCCGTGAATGCCTTCGTCGCCGAAGTTCTGGCGGCGGACGGGCGCGTGGATATCCTGGTGAACGACGCGGGCGGCGTGTTGGGGCAGGTGGGGCAGCCGCTGGAGCAGGTGACGCCGCAGCAGTGGCAGGCCATCTTCGACGTGAACGTCACCGGCGCGTGGTACATGTGCCAGGCCGTCGCACCGAGCATGAAGGCGGCGCGCTATGGGCGCATCGTCAACATCTCCAGTGGCGCGGGGTTGGGCGTGAGCCTGACGGGCATTCAGGCGTACGCCTCGGCGAAGGCGGCGCAGATCGGCCTGACGCGGCAGCTCGCCCACGAGCTAGGCGAGTGGAACATCACCGTCAACAACATCGCGCCGGGTTTTGTCCGCTCGAACCCGACGACCGAACGCCAGTGGGAGTCGTACGGCGAGGAGGGGCAGCGGGCGTTGGTGGAGCGGATTGCCATGAAGCGCCTCGGCTCCGCCGACGACATCGCCTTCGGCGTCCTCTTCTTCGCGTCAGACTACGCCGGCTGGGTCACCGGCCAGGTGCTCTCGGTGGACGGAGGGAAGTAGCTCCTCACCCTAGCAGCGCGCCCATGCCGGTGACCAGGACGACGGTGGAGCGGGCGCCGGCGACGTACCAGCGCGTGTTGGCCGGCAGCGCGACCGGCGGGTCGCTGATGTCGTCTGGACTTGGGTTGCACGTGTCAATGAAGCGCCGCCAGGTCTGCCCAGGCGCCAGGTGCGGCAGCTCGAACTCTAGCGGCTCCCAGAAGGCGTTGAGAATCACATACATGTGCTCGCCCTCGGCGGCGTTGATCAGCTCGAATGCCAGGACGCGCGCGTTGGGGCCGAAGTCGGGGTGGCCGAGGTGCTGGCCGTGCCAGTGAACCTCGGTCCCGCCCGGCGATACCCAGAACGTCTCGTCGCGGAAGAGGCGACTGCGGAGGTGGAAGCGCAGCAGGAGCTGGACGAAGCGCAGCACGTCGCCGTGGCGCTCCACATCCTCCCAATCGAACCAGCTCGTTTCGTTGTCCTGGCAGTAGGCGTTGTTGTTGCCGTTCTGCGTCCGCCGCACTTCGTCGCCCATGAGCAGCATCGGCCGCCCCTGAGAGATGAGCAGCAGCGTCAGCAGATTGCGCACCTGGCGTGCTCGTAAGGTCTCGACGTCCTTGTTGGTGGTCTCCCCCTCGATGCCGCAGTTCCAGCTATGATTGTCGTTCGTGCCGTCGCGGTTCTCCTCGCCGTTCGCCCAGTTGTGCTTCTCGTTGTGCGAGACAAGATCGTTGAGCGTGAACCCGTCGTGGCTGGTGACGAAATTGATGCTGCGGCTGGGATCCCGATCGAGCTGCTGGAATAGCATGGGGCTGCCACTGATGGCGTCGCCGAGTAGGGTCGTCAGGCCAGGGTCACTCTTCACGAAGCGGCGCACCGTATCGCGGAACTGCCCGTTCCACACCGCCCACTTCAATCCAATGAACGTCCCCACCTGGTACAACCCGCCGGCGTCCCACGCCTCGGCGATGATTTTCGTCCCGGCCAGCACCGGGTCCGACTCGATCTCCCACAGGATGGGCGGGTCGCTCAGAGGCTGACCGTCCACGCCGCGCGACAGGATGGACGCTAGGTCGAAGCGGAAGCCGTCGACGTGCATGTGCTCGACCCAGTAGCGCAGACTGTCCATGATGAGGCGGCGAACGATGGAATTGTTAGCGTTGAAGGTGTTGCCCACCCCGCTGTAGTTGATGTAGTCGGCGCGATTGTAGGGGTTCAGCAGGTAGTACGTCGAATTCGCCATGCCGCGATAGGCCAGGGTCGGCCCATTCTGGTCGTCTTCGGCAGTGTGATTGTAGACCACGTCCAGGATGACCTCGATGCCCGCGCGGTGCAGCGCCTTGACCATGTCGCGGAACTCGTCCACCGGCCCCATGGGGTCCAGGCGGGAGCTATATCCGCGGTGAGGCGCGAAGTAGGCCACGGGCTGATAGCCCCAGTAGTTCGGGCGCGGGTACGGCGCAGCCTGTGGATCGAACTGCTGAACCGGCATCAGCTCAACGGAAGTCACGCCCAGGTCCACTAGGTAGGGAATCTTCTCGATCAGCCCGGCGTACGTCCCACGCTTCTCGGACGTCACGTGCGAGTTGGGGTTCGCGGTAAACCCGCGGACGTGCATCTCGTAGATGACCGACGTGTTGCCGTTGCGGTAGAGCGGTTGGTCGCCTTCCCAGTCGTAAAGGGTCGGGTCGACGACGACGCTCTTCATCGCGTAGGGGATATTGTCGAAACCATACCACGCCGCCGCGCCACGCTGATAGTTGGTGTGGGCGACGGCGCGGGCGTAGGGGTCGATGAGAAGCTTCGAAGGGTCGTACCGCACGCCTTCATCCGGCAGATAGGGCCCATAGACGCGGTAGCCATAGAGCTGGCCCGGCTGCAGCCCCGGCACGAAGACATGCCAGTAATAGAAGGTGCGATTCGCTTCAGGCGTGAGGCGAATGATGCGGGATGGCGCGTGTTCCTCGAGGCTGTTGAACAGCAGAAGCTCAATCGTGGTCGCGCGACGCGAAAAGATGGCGAAGTTGACGCCGTGGGGATAGACTGTGGCGCCCAGGGGATACGGTTGGCCGGGTTGAATGTCCGACATGGATGACAAAGGCTTTCTGGCAATATAAGGCTGGCAATAACGCGGCATTGCGTGCAGGCAGCGTGGGCCAATGGTTGACGCCGTCGTGCCACACCCATTATACTCCCATTCATGTCACGACGCACTCTCATCTTTCTTTTGTTCACGCTGGCCTACATCCTGTCGTACTTCTTTCGCTCGGCCAACGCGGTCATCGCACCTGACCTGAGCCGGGATCTGGGGCTGGACGCGGCCCAGCTTGGTTTCATGACCAGCCTGTTCTTCGCCGCTTTCGCCGCCGTCCAGCTCCCCCTCGGCGTCTACCTGGACCGCATTGGGCCGCGCTGGGTCACGCCAGGTCTGATGCTGGTCGGCGCCGGCGGCAGCCTCATTTTCGCATCCGCGACGTCCTTCGCGATGCTGGCGCTGGGTCGAGCGCTCATCGGCGTGGGGATGGCGGGCATCCTCATGGGGGCGCTCCGCGCGTTCAGCGTGTGGTTCCCGCCGCGGCGATTCGCCACCATCTCGGGAGTGTTCGTGGGCATCGGCGCGACCGGCGCCCTGCTGGCGGCGACACCGCTCGCGCTCCTGTCGACGGCCGTTGGCTGGCGCTCGGCCTTCATCTTCGGCGCGGTCATCACCGCCGCGGTCGCCGCAGCCATCATGCTCTGGACGCGCAATGCCCCACCGGGAGTGGAGTGGCACGGCGGAGGCAGCGCGGGCGGCAGCCTGCGCACCGTGCTGAGCGACGGGCGCTTCTGGCGTATCGCGCCGCTTATCTTCTTCATGTCCGGGTCTCTATACGCGTTCCAGGGCCTTTGGGCCGGCCCCTACCTGTTCGACGCCGTTGGCCTGGGGAAGATCGAGGGTAGCGGCATCCTGCTCTCCCTGGCAGTCGGAGCCATCATCGGCTTCCTCACATCCGGCTGGCTGTCGGACCGTTTTGGGCTGAGCCGCGTGGTGGTCATCAGCGCAAGCATCCTCATCGCCGACCAGATGCTCCTCATCTCGCGCCCGCCACTCGCCGTAGTCAGTATCGCCTTTGTCGTGTACGGTCTCGCCGCCGCGCCCCACATCATGCTCATCGCCCAGGCGCGCAGCCTCTTCCCCCAGGCGCTCGCCGGACGCGCCATGTCGGCGACTAATCTATTCGCCATCGGCGGCAGTTTTATCCTACAATGGTGGATGGGCGCGATCATCGGTTTGTTCCCGTCAGATGCCGCAGGGCATTATCCGCCGATGGCCTATGGGGCGGCGCTGCTGTTCCTGGCGATCGGCGTGACCGTGACCTTGCTCTGGTATCTACCACTGTCGCATCGCTTGCCGCGAGCTGCAGCCACTGAGTAACCGATGCTAGAGCTTACGCGCAGTCTGCATAGAGAGAGGTCGTCATGGCGAGCCGAGTCTATATGACCCTTGGGTCACCACGAAGTATGAAAATGTCATGCTGAGCTGAGCGAAGCATCCCGGTGCCGTTGAGGGCCCTTCGCTACGTTGCTCAGAACGCAGGGACTTGCGACGTCATTGCGAGGCGGGCTTTGCCGCCGAAGCAATCTCCCGGTGGGCGACAGCAACCCCGTAGCGGTGCAGACTGCCTTTGACAAGGGCGGGGGATTGCTTCGCTCCGCTCGCAATGACAGGATGGCGATGTTCTCGTACTGGCGCGTGCCATCGTAGGCATGGAGGTCTCAGGGCGACAGATATGGCGCGGCTATTGCTCACCACGAGATTGCTTCGTCGCGCCGACACGCTCCTCGCAATGACAGCACGCTCTATATAAGTAATGAGAGGTGCTCTTGAACGAGACACACGATCCGCACGGCACCCTGCTCCGCCCGGTCAGCCTGCGCGAGCTGGCCGGGCTCTCTGTCAGACTCGGCCTGACGGCATTCGGCGGGCCGGCCGCGCACATTGCCATGCTGCGCGACGAAATCGTCACGCGGCGCGCCTGGATGACGCCACAGTATTTCCTCGACTTGCTCGGCGTCACCAACCTCTTGCCCGGCCCCAACTCGACTGAAATGTTCATGGCGACGGGGTACAGCGTCCAGGGCCTGCGCGGCCTCTTTGTGTCCGGCGCGCTCTTCATTATTCCCGCCTTCACGCTGACGCTCATCTTCGCCTGGCTGTACGTCGAGTATGGCTCGACGCCGGCTGGCACGTGGTTCCTCTACGGCATCAAGCCGGTCATCATCGCCATCGTCCTGCAAGCGTTGTGGAATCTGGGGCGCACCGCGATCAAGAACGTTTTCCTCGGCATCGTCGCCGCCGTCGTCCTCGCGCTCTATCTCCTGGGCGCCCCGACCCTGGCGCTGCTCGTCGGCGCGGCTGTGCTGGTGATGGTCGTGGCAAACGCGCGGCGGATGCGGCGACCGCCCGCTAGTCCCCCCGCCAACGGGGGGAAAGGGGGTCTGGCGGCCATCTTCTTCCCCTGGCTCCCAACGCTCCAGCAACTCGCTTTCCAGGCGCAGGCGGCCGTTCCCTACACGCCCTGGCTCCTGTTCTGGCAGTTCCTCGTCATCGGCGCGACAATCTACGGTTCGGGCTACGTCTTGCTGGCTTATCTCAACAGCAGCCTCGTCGACACATACGGCTGGCTGACTCAGCAGCAGCTCCTCGACGCCATTGCCGTCGGCCAGTTCACACCAGGGCCGGTGTTCACCACCGCGACGTTCGTGGGCTTCATCGTCGGCGGCTTCCCCGGCGCCGTTCTCGCCACCGCCGGCATCTTCCTGCCCGCCTTCGTCTACGTCGCCATTGTGAACCCCTTCGTGCCGCGGCTGCGCGGGTCGCCGTGGGTGCGCGGCATCCTTGACGGCGCCAACGTCGCCGCGGTCGGCCTGATGGCGGGCGTCGAGATCACCCTGGCGCGGGCCGCGCTGATAGACGCCATTACGGTGGCGATTGGCGTCATCGCGTTTGTATTGCTGGTGCGCTTCCGGGTGAACTCAGTCTGGCTCATCGCCGGCGGCGCGTTCGTAGGCGTTGTTGTCGGGTTCCTGCGCGGCTGGACGGGCTAGCGGAATAAGAGAATTGCCACAGAGACACAGAGCATATATGATTTATCTCCGTGTCCTCCGTGCCTCTGTGGCAGGCGCTTCCTCAAACAGCGACGAGCTGGATGTACATGCCGAAGGGCGTGGCGAAGTAGGCGAAGCGGCCGGTGCGGCGGTCGCCGAGCTGGACGCCGGGGTTCATTTCCATCAGCCGCACGCCTGGCTGCGTCTGGAGGAATGCGACGGCGGCCTCCAGGTCGGACACGCTGAGCGCCAGGTGTCGGGCCGCGACATCGCTGTTTTTCGGCATTGTCGTCTCGGCGTCGGGCGCTGTGGGCTGGAGTAGCTCGACGCGGCCGCCGTCCGGCGCGCGCAGGAAGCACACCGTCAGCGTCCCGCGCGGGTCAATGTCGAAGAAACGCGCCATGCGGTCGTCGTCCGCCGATTGCAGCAGGGTCGGCTGCGACTCGATCTCAAAGCCGAGAACGTTGACGAAAAAGTCGCGGGCCGCGTAGACATCGGGGACGGCGTAGCCGACGTGGTTGACGCCGACGAGGGACGGCATGGTGGTGTGCGATTCGCTGGGCATGGGTGTCCTCACTTGTGCTATCATTGGGGGCGTATCGTATCGCAGCACAAAAGGCTTGTCAAGCGCAAAGACATTCTCGCAGGAGAGAAGACATGCACCACTGGTGGCAAACGGGCGTCATCTACCAGATTTACCCGCGTAGCTTCATGGACGCGAGTGGCGACGGCGTCGGCGACCTCGCCGGCGTCGTCCAACGCCTCGACTATCTCACCTCCCTGGGGGTCGACGCCATCTGGCTCTCGCCCATCTACCCTTCGCCCATGGCCGACTTCGGCTATGACATCTCGGACTACACGGACGTCAACCCGCTGTTTGGCTCGCTGGCCGACTTCGACCGCCTGGTCGAGCTGGCGCACGCCCGCGGCCTGCGCGTCATCCTGGACCTCGTCCCCAACCACACCTCCAGCCAGCATCCGTGGTTTCTGGAAAGCCGCGCCTCCCGCGACAATCCGAAGCGCGACTGGTACATCTGGCGCGATCCGTCGCCGGACGGAGGCCCGCCGAATAACTGGCAGAGCTTCTTCGGTGGCGACGCGTGGGCGCTGGACGAGGCGACCGGCGAGTACTACCTGCACCTGTTCCTCAAGGAGCAGCCCGATCTGAACTACCGCAACCCGGCCGTCGTCGAGGCGCTGCTGAACACGATGCGCTTCTGGCTGGACCGCGGCGTGGACGGCTTCCGCGTGGACGTTATCTGGCTCATGATCAAGGACGACGAGTTCCGCGACGAGCCGCCCAGCCCGACCTACCAGCCTGGCAAACCCGACCGCCACCGCCACGAACACCTCTATACCGAAGACCAGGCCCTCGTCCACGACGTTATCCGCGCCATGCGCCGCGTCCTCGACAGCTACGACGAGCGCATGATGGTCGGCGAAATCTACCTGCCGTATGAGCGCCTGGTGACGTATTACGGCGTCGACCTGGATGAGTGCCACATGCCGTTCAACTTCCAGCTCATCGAAAGCCCGTGGGGCGCGGAGATCGTGCGCGGGCTGGTCGAGGCCTACGAAACCGCGCTCCCGGCCGGCGGGTGGCCCAACTGGGTGCTCGGCAACCACGACAGGTCCCGCATCGGGACCCGCGCCGGACGACGGGAGCAGGGGCGCGTGGCGATGATGCTCTTGCTCACGCTGCGGGGGACGCCGACGTGCTACTACGGTGATGAGATTGGGATGGTGGACGTGGACATTCCGGTCGAAAAGTGGCAGGACCCGGCCGGCTTGCAGCAAATCGGCATCAAGGGTGAGTCGCGTGATCCGGAGCGGACGCCGATGCAATGGGACTCCAGCCCAAACGCGGGCTTCTGCCCGCCGGACGTCGAGCCGTGGCTGCCGCTCGCGCCGGATTATCGCGAGGTCAACGTTGCGGTCGAAGAGGGCAAGCCGCGCTCGATGCTGCAGCTATTTCGCCGGCTGACGGCATTCCGCCGCGCGACGCCGGCGCTTGTCGCGGGGGATTATCGTTCGCTGGACGCCTCAGGCGACGGCGTCTTCGTCTACGAGCGCGTCCACGAGGGCAAGCGCGTCGTCGTCGCCCTCAACTTCACAGCCGAGGACCGAACCGTCGCGGTGAGCACCGCGCCTCTCTTGGGCGAAGTGCTGATCTCCACGTACCTTGACCGCGAAGGGCCGGAGAAGCTGTCCGCGCTAACGCTGCGACCAGACGAGGGCGTGATCATTGGCGTGGGCTAGACGACGTAGCCGATAGGCCGCCCTGGAGTATAATTAGGCAGGAGGAGGGGACAATGACCAAGACAATAACTCTCCAATTGACACCGGAGATGGAAGCCAAACTCCAGAAGGGCGTCGCCGACCACGATCCGGATGCCGTGAGAGAGGTGTTACATGATGCGGTCGAGCCAGCTGTGAAAGCTCTGTTAGCCGATACACAACCAGAGGTGACACCAGAGGAGTTGGAGAGCATCCTGGCTGAAATGGCGCAGATTGCATCCGATGCACTCCCGCCCGACTGGCAAGGTCTCTCGGACTACGCGGTCAGCCGTGAGGGGATTTACGAGGATCACCCTTGACCACATATCTCGTCGATACGAACGTCCTGCTATCACTCGTTGATCCCCAGCGGCCTCAGCACTCCACCGCTCAGGCAGCCGTCGAAGCGCTGCGCCGACAAGGTGATGAGCTTGTTGTATGCTTCCAGAACTGCGCCGAGTTCTGGAACGTCGCAACGCGGCCGACAAGCAAGAACGGATTGGGCTTCTCTACCAACACGGCAGTCGAAGAACTGAGCCGAATTGAGCGTGCCTTCGTCTTTGCGGCCGACCCGCCTAATGTCTATTCCATCTGGCGACAACTACTCGTGACATATGGCGTTTCCGGTGTGCAAGTTCATGATGCCCGTCTTGCCGCTGCCATGATCGGGAATAGCATCAAGTATATTCTCACCTTCAATGCGGCCGACTTTGTGCGGTACGCGAACGCCGGCGTCATCTCAGTGGGCCCGTTGGGTATCAGTCAGCGCTGAATTTGCCCTCTGACGCAAGCCGTGCTATCATTTGGTTCTGGGTTCGGAAAACGGCTCAGATAAGTACCCTGTGCAGTACCGGGCTCCCACGCGTTGGGCGCCCGTTTTTTGCGCCCTTACCCCGTCCCCACGGAGGAGGGTTCCATGTCCTTGATACGCCTGCCGGCGCTAACCGACGTCCATGTCCACTTGCGTGAGCCGGGCGAGATCCACAAAGAGGATTTTGCATCTGGCACCGCCGCTGCTTTGGCCGGCGGTGTCACCACCGTTTTAGCCATGCCCAACACCAAGCCGCCCCTCATTGATGAGGCGGCTTTTTTGTTGGCTCGACAGCGCGCGGAGGCCACGGCTCGCTGCGATGTCGGCGTCTACGTCGGAGCGTCGGCGGATAACGCCGAGGCGGCAGCGCGGCTGGCCGACCAGGCCATCGCCCTAAAGATCTATCTGGATGCGACCTACGGGCCGCTGCGCGTCAACGACTGGCTGCCGCTACTGGCCCACTTCCAGGCATGGCCCGCCGACCGCCCCATCGTCGTACACGCCGAGGAGCTGAGCCTGCCCATGGCCGTCGGCTTCGCCTGGGCGTTCGGGCGACGGCTCCACGTCGCCCACGTCAGCCGTGGCGCCGAGATTCTGTACATCAAAGCGGCGAAGGAGAAGGGCGCGCCCATCACGTGCGAGGTTACGCCTCACCACCTATTCCTCGACGACAGCGTGCTGCCGCGCCTCGGCGCGCAGGGCATCATGCGGCCGCCCCTGGCGACGGCGTGGGACCGCGAGACGCTGTGGGCGAACCTGGACGTCGTCGACTGCATCGCCACGGACCACGCGCCCCACACCCTCGAAGAGAAGGCGCGCCCGGAGCCGCCGCCCGGCGTTCCCGGCCTGGAAACGACACTCCCGCTCATGCTCACCGCCATGGGGGAAGGCCGCCTGACCCTGGAGCGCCTCGTCGAGCTGACGCACACCAATCCCAACCGCATCTTCGGCGTGCCGCAGCAGGCCGACACCTACATCGAAGTCGACCCGTATGACCGCCATATCATCGGCGACGCGGGCTTTCAGACGCGCGTCGACTGGAGCCCGTTCGCCGGCTACCCGGTGCGCGGCCGGCTGCAGCGCGTCGTCCTGCGCGGCGCAACCGCCTTCGAGCACGGCCAGGTGCTGGCTCAGCCCGGCACGGGCCGCTTCATCACGCCAGGTTAACGACCGAACCGAGTCTCAGTCGAGAAAGATACACAGGAGGACAGAATGATCGCGACCCATCTCAAGCTCTCGGACAACGACACCGCGCTGCTCGGCGAGCTGTCAGGCCAGGACGTGCTCTCGGTGTCCCAGTTCAACCGCCCGCACCTGGAGGCGCTGTTCGACCTCGCCGAGCAGATGCGCGACATCGTGCGGCGCGACGGCGCGACCGATCTGCTCAAGGGCAAGGTCATGGCCGCCCTGTTCTACGAGCCGTCGACCCGCACAAGCAGCTCGTTCATTGCCGCCATGGAGCGCCTCGGCGGCAGCGTCATCCCTATCACCCAGGGCGTCCAGTACTCGTCTGTGTCCAAGGGCGAGTCGCTCTCCGACACCATCCGCACTCTCGAATGCTACGCCGATATCATCGTCCTCCGTCACCCGGAAACAGGCTCCGCCGCGGTTGCGGCGAAAGCCGCGCGCGTGCCGGTCATCAACGCCGGCGACGGCGTGGGCGAGCACCCGACGCAGGCGCTGCTCGACATCTTCACCATCAAGGAAGAGCTGGGGCAGATTGACGGGCTGAACGTCGCCATGGTCGGCGACCTGCGCTTCGGCCGCACGGTTCACTCCCTCACCCAGCTCCTGACTCTGTACGATGTGTCCCTCGACTTCATCTCGCCCGAGATTCTGCGCATGCCCATGCGTCTCACCAACGAGCTGCGGGCGAAGAACGTCCCGATGCGCGAGGGTGAGGACATCCACGACATCATCGACATCGCCGACGTACTCTACGTCACGCGCGTCCAGAAGGAGCGCTTTGGCGACCTGAGCCAGTATGAGTCGGTGCGCGACAGCTACGTCATCACACCGGAGCTGCTCAAGCTGGCGAAGGAAAAGATGATTGTCATGCACCCGCTGCCGCGCGTCGGCGAGATCAGCGAGACGGTCGACGACGACCCGCGCGCCGCCTACTTCCGTCAGATGGAAAACGGCATGTACATCCGCATGGCGCTGCTCGCCGCCGTCCTCGGCAAGCTGTAAGGCAAGGAGATCGCCATGGACTTCCGCGCGCGCCTCGAAGCCGCAGCCGCCCGCACCAACAGCCTCATCTGCCTTGGCCTGGACCCGGAGCTTCCCCAGGAAGCCGACGCCGACGCCCTCATCGCCGCCAACGCGCGCCTCATCGAGGCGACGGCGGGCCTGGTGTCGGCGTACAAGCTCAACCTGGCCTTCTACGTTGCCCTGGGCTCGGCCGGCGTCGCAGCGATGGAGGAGACCCTGCGCCGCTTGCCACCCGAGACCATCCGGATCCTCGACGCGAAGTGGGGCGACATTGGCAACACGTCGACGGCCTACACCCGCGCTGCGTTCGAGCGCTGGGAGTTCGACGCCGTCACCGCGAACCCTTATCTCGGACCCGACTCCCTCGCGCCCTTCCTCGCCGACCCAAGCCGCGGCGTGTTCATCCTGGACCGCACCTCAAACCCGGGCGCTTCTGCCGTTCAAGAAGTGCGCGTGAGCGGCGAGCCGCTGTACCTGCGCCTGGCACGTGAAATCCCGACATGGAGCGCCCACGCCAATGTCGGCCTGGTTGTCGGCGCGACGGCCCCGGCGGCGCTGCGCGAAGTACGCGAAGCTGCGCCCGATGTGCCGATTCTCGCGCCGGGCGTCGGCGCGCAGGGCGGCGATCTGGCGGCGGCGCTGGCGGCCGGCCTGGACAGCCGCGGTGGGGGGATGCTCATCCCGGTATCGCGCGGCATTGCCCAGGCGGCTGATCCGCGGGCAGCTACCATGGCGCTTCGGGATGCCGTGAACGTGGCGCGAACGAGCGCCAGGGAGGCGGCTCCTGGATCAACGGCCAGCGTATCTCCGGAGTTGAAGGCGCTGGCCGTGGCGCTGGCGGACGCGGGCTGCTTGCGCTTCGGCCAGTTCACCCTGGCATCTGGCCGCGTGTCGCCGTTCTACTTCGATCTGCGGCTACTGGTGACGTACCCGGCGCTGCTCCAGCAGGCCGCGGCGGGCTACGGGCGCGTCCTGGCGAGCCTGAGCTATGACCGCATCGCCGGCATTCCCTACGCTGCCATGCCGATCGCCACGGCCGTCTCGCTCCACATGCAGCAGCCGATGATCTACCCGCGACGCGAGGCCAAGAGCTATGGGACTGGGCGCATGATCGAGGGGCGCTTCGAGGCGGGTGAGACAGCGGTCGTGCTGGACGATGTGATCACGACCGGCGGCTCGAAGCTCGAAGCCATTAAGACTCTGGAGGCAGGCGGCCTGAAGGTGCGGGACATTGTGGTACTGATCGACCGCGAGGAGGGAGGCCGCGAGGCGATCGAGGCCGAGGGCTACCACACCCACGCCGTGCTGCGGCTGGGCGAAGTGCTCGACGCCCTTGTCGAAGCCGGCCGCCTCACCGCCGACGAGCGCCGCCGCGTCCTGGAGATGAAGGCTCAGGCATAGAAGCGGTTGACGGTCAAGCCTGGTCCGCTGCGGAGGGCGAATCGCCGTGGTGGACCATGCGCTGGAGGTAGTGTAGAGCGCTCAGGAACAGCACCACCTGGCCCGCCGCGAGAATGGGCAGGAGGAAGGTCAGGATCAGCGTCAGGCGGTCGATGAGTGTCGTGATCGCGGCGCTCGTCTGCAGCAAGTTCGCCCGCACCGCCGCGACAGACTCGGCGTCGCCGTCGAGCGATGTCTGCGCCGCGGCGACCGATGTGGAGATGCGAGCCGTCTCGGCGGTAATGCGTGGCGTGATGGCCGGGTCGGCGGCCATCTGCGAGAGAGCTGTGCGGAGATTCTGGACCGACTGCTGGGCGTCGGTGATGCGCTGCGAGAGTCCGTCCATCTCGTCGGTCAACGACGGCACGGTGATGAACGGGATGCGCTTGAGAGCGTCGAGAGCTGGCGCCAGGGCAGAGAGCTTGTCGCGCGCGCCGGCCGCCAGATCGAGGGCGCTGCTCACCTTCGGCAGCAAGTCATCATTCACACTCCGCGCTATCTGCGCCGTGGCGGCGCCGGCGGGATTGGCCTGAGCGGCAGCGGCGTCGATGCGCGAGAGGCTCTCCCGCACGTTCGCCATCGCGGCGCTCTCCTCCCGCAGCCCCTGCTCAATCGTCTGCAACGTGACCGCGTTCGTCGTCAGCGAGCCGGCGATGCTCGCCTTCATTGGCTCGCGAAATCCCCAGATGGCGACGAGCGCAGCGACGCACGCCACAAACCCAACGACGGCTAGCACGAGAACCAGCCCTGCCCCAATTTCCTTGAGAATGCGCATCACAGGCTCCTTTGGGTTTGTGCCGCGCCAGGCTAGTTCGGGCCTCTGCGCAACGCGTCGAGTGGGATGAACACCGGGAAACCGCTGGCTTCGAGCGCCGCCAGCGCATAGCGGCGCAAAACGCGAGCGACTGCCCACTGCTTGCCGGGCGCCGTCTTCACCATGAGGCGCACCTGCACGGCAAAATCGTTGTGGCTATTCCAGCCAAGCACTTCGACCGCCCCCAGGACATCGTCCTTGATCGCCGGGTCCTCGACCGCCTGCCGCATCGCCTCATCCAGCACGGGCGTCACTCGGGAGATGTCCGTGTCGTAGGACAGGTTCAGATCGACCACGGCGCGTGCCCACTCGCGGCTCAGGTTGGAGACGGTCCGAATGTCGCCGTTGGGAACGATGGACAAGCGGCCGTTGATGTCGCGGATCTGGGTCGTGCGCAGAGTCACCGCTTCCACCGCGCCCGTGACGTCCGCCACCTGGATCGTGTCTCCCACGCGAAACTGGTCTTCCAGCAAAATCAGGAGGCCGCCGATGTAGTCCTTGATGATGGTCTGCGCGCCGAGCGAAAGAGCGAGACCGGCCACGCCTGCCGCGGCAAGGACCGGCCCGAGATCGACGCCAAACGTCAGCAGAATCGTCATCGCCGCCAGAACAAGGATGACGGCATTCGCGGTGTGGACACTGGTCCGAATGAGCGTATTCAGCCGCGCTCGGCGCTGTGGCTCAACTTTTGGTCCGGCGAAATGCACTTCCGCGCGCCGGCCGCCCATCCGTACCAGTCGAAGGGCGACCAGCGTCAGGACGACGATCATGATCAGCGGAAGGATGAATTTGAAGACGGTGGACGCGGCCAGTGCCACCGTCCAATCCAGCAGTTGTTGCATGAACGCCTTGCACCTAAGGTAGCGCCGACTTGGTCGGCGCCGCGCTTTGCTATAACAGGATGATAGCACGGGGAGCGACGCGCCGCAAGATGCGATCGGCAAGATTCGCCGGCGTAGTTTGTGCGCCATGCCGGAGTGTGCTAGAATTTCGCCACTATTCGGAGTTGCTTGAGCGGCTGGAAAGGAGCCGGGGATGATCGAGGTCGTCGTCGACAGCATCCGCGTCAGTCTCATTAATCAGCAGCGTATCGTCGTGCTGCGCGAGAAGGATAGCGACCGCCATCTCGTGATCTGGATCGGGCACGCTGAGGCCGATGCCATCACCCTCAAGCTGCAGGGCCAGGAAGTGCCACGCCCCATGACCCATGACCTTCTCAAGAATGTCATCGAGAGCCTGGGCGGCACCCTCGACCACGTTTACATCCACGATCTGCGCAACGATACCTACTACGCCACCCTCGTCATTGAAGCGGGGGAGCGCCGCCTGGAAATCGACTCGCGCTCCAGCGACGCCATAGCTCTGGCGATTCGCGCCCAGTCTCCCATCTTCGTCGCCGATGCCGTCATGGACCGCGCCGGAATTGCGCCAACCGAGGAAGAAGAGCCAACCCCGCAGCAGAAGTCCGAGGATGACCTGGGCGTGTTCAGGGAATTCCTCGAGAGCCTGGATCTTGATGACCTGGGCGGTGAGGGGGGCGACGAGCCGCGCAAGCGGAAGTAAGCATTCCCTCGCACCGCACCAAACGCCGGCCACCTCGTCGGCCGGTTCCATTGTTTATGCCGTCGGCGGCTTGCCCGACGCGCAGTGATGTCACTTGCCCTACGATTGTTCTCTTGACAAAACACCGCATGGGTTCTATAATAGAACATAAGTTCTGGGTAGCGTCCCGGGACTGGGAATTTGAGTCATGAGCGTACCCGCCGATCGGATCGTCCCATTCAATATTGAGGCCGAGGAAGCCGTCCTGGGGTCGCTCCTCCTCGACCCCCAGGCGATTGTCCGCATTGCGGCGTTCCTCAAGCCCGACGACTTCTACCGTGAAACCAACCGCTGGGTCTTCGAGGCCGTTCTCGCGCTGTACGAGCGCCGCGACGCCATCGATTTCCTCACGGTCCGCGACGAGCTTGAGCGCGGTGGGCGGCTGGACGAGGTCGGCGGCGCCAGCTTTCTCGCCTCGCTGATCAACGTCGTTCCGACTTCGGTCCACGTCGAGCATTATGGCCGCATCATCGAGCGCGCCTCGACGCGGCGGCGGCTCATTACGGCGGCGAGTGACATCGCGAAGCTCGCCTACGACGAACAGGACGAGGTCGAGGAGACCCTGGACAAGGCCGAGCAGATTATCTTCGCCGTCTCACAGCGCAGCCTCGCCCGCGACCTTGTTCCCATCAGCCAGGTGCTGAACGAGTACTTTGACAAGATCGAATACCTGCAAGCGCACCACGGCCAGGTCAGCGGCACGCCGACCGGCTTTGTCGACCTCGACAAGCTGCTCGGCGGCCTTCAGCAGTCGGACCTTGTCATCGTCGCGGCGCGCCCCGGCATCGGCAAGACCTCGCTCCTGCTGAGCTTCGCTCACTTCGCGGCTATTTCGGGCAAGGGCGTTGCCCTCTTCAGCCTGGAAATGTCGGCCGAACAGCTCGTCCAGCGTCTCATCTCGAGTGAGACGGGCATCGACCAGCACCGCCTGCGTCTGGGAATGATCAAGGACGAGGAAATGCCCCTGGTCACGCGCGCTATGGGCATCCTCGAAGGGACGCACATCTACATCGACGACACGCCGGGTATCACGGCGCTAGAGATGCGCACGAAGGCGCGGCGGCTTCACGCCGAGCATCCCATCGGCCTGATCGTCGTGGACTACCTGCAGCTCATGCACGGCGGCGGGCGGAGCGAGAACCGCGTGCAGGAAATCTCCCACATCTCGCGCTCGCTCAAGGAGCTGGCGCGCGAGCTAGACGTGCCGGTCATCGCCGCCTCGCAGCTCTCCCGCGCCGTCGAGGGACGCCACGACCGCCGCCCGATGCTCTCTGACTTGAGGGAAAGCGGGAGTATTGAGCAAGACGCCGACGTGGTGATATTCATCTATCGCGACGAGTACTATAACCAGAACACAGAAAAGAAGAACATCGCCGAGATCAGCATCGCCAAGCACCGCAATGGACCGACGGGCATGGTCGAGCTGTTCTTCATCAAGGAGCAGGCGAAGTTCGTGGACCTGGCGACGGTGAGCGATGAATTCGCGCCTTCGGGCCCGTGGTGAGCGGAGAGAGTAAGGGTTCATGCCTTTCGATGGGTTTCCGGCCGGCAAGCTCAGGGTGACGCCAATCCCCGATCTGTTCTTCAGCGAGTTGCTGCCGCAGATCGACCACCTGGGCGAACTGAAAGTCACGCTCTACGTCCTGCACAAGGTGCAGCGAACGTCGGGGCTGCGTCTTGTGCGCCGGTCCGACATGCTGGCCGACGGCGCGCTCGCCCAGGGGCTGGCCGGCTGGGGGCAGGCGGTCGTCGAGGCGCTGGACGACGCGCTGGAGCGCGGCGTGCGGCGCGGGACGCTCCTGCGGCTGGACATCGCCGGCGAGCATGGCACGGACCAATGGTTCCTGCCCAACAGCGAGAGCGGGCGCAAGCTGGCGGCCGACATCGAAAGCGGTGTCGTGGCGCTGCCCGAGGCGCGGCGCATCGAGCGTGTCGCCCCGGCCGACCGTCCCTCGATCTACACACTATACGAGCAGAATATTGGCATCCTCCAGCCGATCATTGCCGAAGAGCTGCGCGAGGCGGAGGAGCAGTACCCGAACGAGTGGATAGTGGAAGCTTTCAAGCGTGCTGTCGAGAACAACGTTCGCAAGTGGAGTTACGTGCGCGCCATTCTGGAGCGCTGGGCCGTAGAAGGCAAGAGTGATGAAGCCAATCGGCGAGATCCTGAAGCGGATCGGTCCCGGTACATTAGAGGAAAATACGCCGACTATATCCAACGCTGAGTTGGAAGAAGAAGGGCGTCCGCCATTGCCGCCCAACGGGCGTAACGGAAATCACGATGACGGCGTGTGCGCCATCTGCGGCGGCCTCGGCTACGTGCGCCGCGACGTCCCCCTCGGCCACCCTGACTTCGGCCGCGCCCTGCACTGTATCTGCCAGCTAGATGCAGTTGCGCTGGCCCGCAGCAGCGAGTTGCGCAGCGCGGGCAACATGGCCACGCTAGAGCACATGACGTTCGAGCATTTCGACCTGGAGCCGTATGAGTTGAGCGAGAAGCGTCGCCAGAGCCTGCGCCTGGCGTACGAGGCCGCCAAGGAGTTCGCGGAGGAGCCGCGGGGCTGGCTCGTCCTGAGCGGCACGTTCGGCTGCGGCAAGACGCATCTCGCCGCCTCCATCGCCAACGACCGTCTCGCCCATGGCCGCGCCGCCCTGTTCGTCGTCGTCCCCGATCTGCTCGACTACCTGCGCGCGACGTTCAGCCCCGGCAGCCAGGTGAGCTACGACGAGCGCTTCGAGACCATCCGCACCGCCCCTGTCCTCATCCTGGATGACCTGGGCGCGCAGTCGAGCACGCCGTGGGCGCAGGAAAAGCTGTTCCAAATCCTCAACCACCGCTACGCTTCGCGCCTGCCCACCGTCATCACGACCAACATGCGCATGGAGGACATCGAGGAGCGCCTGCGCTCGCGCCTCCAGGATGAAACCCTGGTGCGCAGCATTCGCATCCTCGCTCCAGACTACCGGCGCAGCGGGATAGACCGCCTCGGCGGCGACCTTAGCACCCTCAACATCCACCGCGACCAGTCGTTCGAGAGCTTCGACCTGCGGCAGAACGAGCTCCCCCACGAAGAGGCCGACAGCCTGGCGCGGGCGCTTCGCTGGGCGAAGCAGTACGCCGACGACCCGCGCGGCTGGCTCGTGTTCATGGGCGCCTACGGCAGCGGCAAGACCCATCTCGCCGCCGCCATCGCCAACGCCCGCGTGGACCAGGGCGACGTCGCCTTGTTCGTCGTCGTCCCGGACCTCCTGGATCACTTGCGCGCGACGTTCAGCCCCACCAGCACGACCACGTACGACAAGCGTTTCGAGGAAGTCCGAAACGCGCCGTTCCTCGTTCTGGACGACCTCGGCACCGAAAGCGCGACTCCCTGGGCGCGGGAGAAGTTGTTCCAGCTTATCAACCACCGCTACGCGGCTCGCCTGCCAACCGTCATTACCACCTCTACCGCGCCGGAGGAGATGGACGACCGCCTCGCCACGCGCCTGTTCGACACGAGCCGCTGCACCGTCTTCGCCATCCTTGCCCCTGCCTACCGGGGCGCCCGCCGCGTCTCGTCCCCCGGTCCGCGGCGTCGAGGAGGCGCTCGGTCCTAGCGACGTGACCTCCACTCGCCTTCGCGATGACACAATCTCCGCTGCCGCCGGCCTCTTGGCGAATCTGTTCCCCCGGCAGGCCGGCGGCGCGCTGACTCCGTCCCCGCGCCGCATCCTCGTCCTCAAGCCGTGCTGCCTGGGTGATCTCATCCTCGCGACGGCGACACTACGCGCCCTCCGCCTTGCCTACCCCAATGCCACGATCGACATGGCGGCCGGGCCGTCCGGCATCGCCGTGCGTGGGAATCGACGGCTGAGTCATCTCATCGACATCAGCGACATCGGCATGCCGGGAACGCCACGGCGCTCCATCGTGGCCGTCGCCCAGACCCTGCGCGCCTGGCGCTATGACACGGCCATCACCCTGGACCGATCGCCGCTCATCGGCATGATTCCGCTGCTCGCCGGCATTCCGCGCCGTGTCGGCCTCGACAGCGGCGGACGCGGCTTCGCCCAGACTATTCGCGTGCCGGCGTTGCCCGATGCGCCGCGACACGAGGCCGAGGTCTACCTGGATACCCTTCGCGTCATTGGCATCCAGCCAGACGGTCCGCGGCTGGAGTTCTTTCCCGCGCCCGAGGATGAGGCGGCGGCCCGGACCGCGCTCCCTGAGACAGAGGGGCGCGCGTTGGTCATCCTGCACCCGGCCGGCGGCGTGAACCCAGGCATGACCATGCTCACAAAGCGTTGGCCGCCCCAGCATTTCGCCGCCCTCGCGGACCGACTTATAGACGAAGACCACGCCGCCGTTGTTCTCGTCGGTTCTGACAGTGACAGAGATGTCGCCGCGCATGTCAGGGCGGCGATGCGTGGCGAGGCCCTCGACCTCACCGGACGGCTCGCGTTCGGCGCGCTTGGCGCCTTGATCCGCCACGCCGCGCTCTATGTCGGCAACGACACGGGCGCTACACATCTGGCCGTCGCCATGGATGCGCCGACGGTCATGGTCATGGGACCGACCGATCCACGCCGCTACGGGCCGTATCGCCCGACCGCACCGGCCACGGTCGCCGCCGTTTGTCCCCCCGACGCGCGCCCCGAAGATTATGTCGCCCTGCACCACGCCGCCCGACAGTCCGGCGGTCCAGAGGATAGGCTCTCGACAGCCCACATCAGCGTCGAGCAGGTCTATATGGCGGCCCGCGGTGTCAGGGGGGGGCGAGTGTGAGTCATCTGGACGCATCGCGGTGGGACGCCATAGGAAGACGCAGGCCATGGAGAGATGCCGTATGTAGAGACGCGCTATGGCGCGTCTCTATGGGTGTTATGGTCATTCTCCTCGCCTTCGCCGCCCGTCTATGGAACCTGGGCGGGCCGAGCCTGTGGCTGGATGAGGCCATGATGCTCGCGCGCGCCCACGTCGATTGGTCGACGGCCGTTGTCGGCAAAGTCAGCACCGACCTCGCGCCCCCGTTATACCCCGTGCTGCTCCACGCGTGGAGCGTCCTGGGTGTCCAGGACGCCGTCGTGCGCTATTCGTCAGTGGTTCTTGGCGTCCTGGCCGTCGCCGTGATGACCCGGCTGGATGGACTTTCCGTGTCCGCATCGGAACAAATGCAGGCGCGGGGACAACGGGGTGAGGACTGGCTGGCCGCGCTCATTTTCGCTATCGCGCCAACCCAGATCTACCACGCGCAGCAGGTCAACGTGTACGCGCTGGTAGCGTTGCTCAGCGCCCTGATCTTCATTGTCACGCAGCGCGCCGTGCAGGGCCGGCGCCGGGCATGGCTGGCGCTGGCGGTCCTCGCCGTGGCGAGCGCCTATACGTATTACGGGCTGGCGTTCCTGTTTGTAGGTATGTTGGGCTGGCTCGCGGCTGCCTACCTGCATGAGTATCTCAAGCTCTTGCGGCCGCGCCCCTATCCAAAACCGCCGGCGATCGGCGTTGGGCTCCTCGTCACAGCCGCGGCGATCCTGCCCGTGCTGCCGATGGCGCTGGAGCGAAGCGCCGGAACGGTGGCGGCCTGGGCCGGCCAGTTCGCCGTGTTGAACGACTGGGTCGGCCTGAAGATATTCCTGGTCGGGCTTGTAGCCGAGGGCATCGTCGCCCCCCTGTTTCCCTACGCGCAGGTCCCGACATGGCTCGCGCTCGGGCTTACAGCCGTCTTCGCCATCGGAGCGTGGCGGCGGCCGGCGTGGTTCACCTGGGGATGGCTCGTCCCGCTTGGTCTGGCCTATCTCGCCAGCGGCTTCGGCGTCTACCCGTTCAGCCAGCGCCACGTGCTGTTCGTCGCGCCCATTGTCTATGCGCTCCTCGCTGCGGGCCTGCTGTCCCTGCGCCCGGCCTGGCTCCGTTGGCTCGCTATCGCCTCGCTCGCCGTCATCCTCGTCACCGGCTGGACCGCCCCCGGCTTCGACGTACCCTGGCAGGCGAACGTCGCGCAAGAGGAGCAGAAGCCGGTTCTGCAGGCGCTGGCGCAGGAACGCCGCGTCGATGACGCGATATACGTCACATACGGCGCGGCGGCCGCAGCCGCCCACTACCAGGAGCTTGGCCTCCTGCAAGGTGACGCCTATCTACACCAGGGCTGGTACGCGGGCCGCGCCGGCTACCAGGCCGACCAGGCGCTCGGCGTCGCAGGCAGCCGGCCACGGCTCTGGGTGCTGATCAGCCACGCTCCGCCCGGTGAGGAGGAGCAGCTTGCCGAAGGGCTCGCCCACCGCGGCGCCCATCTGGTGCAGCGTATCGCCGCGCCGGGCGCAGCCGCGCTGCTATTCGACCTTCGCGCGCCCTGACAGGGCGTACAATGGACCCAATCAGACAAATTGCCTGTAGACACCTGATCTACATCGTCCGAATCCTGCCCCGCAAAGATGCGTATCAAGGATAGTTTGTTCCCCAATTCTGTATAAGCCTATAATGTGCGCATGCGTCAGCCTCACCGTCTGTTGATGCGCGCCCTCGTGGTGCTGGCCGCGCTGGTCATCGGCGCCGCGCTCATCGTGTTCCTTGCTTGGCCCACGGTCTCGCAGCTCGTTCGTTGGACGGGCGAAGAGGAGCCGGCGGCGCAGATGCGCGGCATCGTTGCCCTCGCGCAAATCTGGCTCCAGGAGCGCCCGCTGAACCTCGACGCCGACCGTCCCCTCCCGTACACTAGCCGCAGCCCCTACGGCGTCAGCGTCTTCCTGGAGCAGGAGGCCGACCCGGCCGCCGTCGCCAAGACACTAGACATGGTCAAAGCCGCGGGCATCACCACGATTCGGCAGCAATTCCCGTGGGCCGATATCGAAATCCACGGCAAGGGCGACTTCGAAGATCGGCGCAATGGGCCGCCGCGCTCGGCCTGGGCGAAGTACGACACTATCATGGACATGGCCGAGGCGCGCGGTCTGACCGTCGTCGCCCGCCTCGACACGCCGCCGACGTGGAGCCGCGCCGACCGCGCCGCCGACGAGACGTTCGGCCCGCCGGACAACTACGAGGACTACGGCGACTTCGTCGAGGCGGTTGTCAAGCGCTATAAGGGGCGCCTGCACTACGTTCAGCTCTGGAACGAGCCGAACATCTACCCAGAGTGGGGGCTTGACGCGCCCGATCCGGAAGCATACGCCCGGCTGCTCGACGTCGCGGCGCGCCGCATCCGCGCCGTCGACCCGGGCATCGCCATCATCAGCGCTCCCCTCGCGCCAACGCTCGACCACAACGACAAGGCGATGTACGACCTGGACTACCTGGAGCGCATGCTTCAGGCCGGCGCCGCGAAGAACTTCGACATCCTGGGCATCATCGCCTACGGGCTAGGCAGCAGCCCCGACGACCATCGCGTCGTGTGGCACCGCACGAACTTCGCGCGGCCGCAGCTCCTGCGCGACATCCTGGTGCGCAATGGCGCCGGTGACAAGCCCGCGTGGATCATGGAGATGGGGTGGAGCACCGTGCCGGAGGACATGGCCGCGCCGTTTGGGCGCGTCAGCGAGGCGCAGCAGGCGCAGTACGTGGTGGACGCCTACCGCCGCATCGAGGACGATTATCCGTGGATCGGAGCGGCGATGCTGTGGTTCTTCCGCCGCCCGAACGATGAGTGGTTCAACCGACCCGAGGGCTACTTCCGCCTCGTCAACCCGGATTGGACGGTGCAGCCGGCTTACACCGCCCTCGCAGCGGCGGCGACCGCGCCGCCCGTGCTTCGCAGCGGCTTCCAGCACATCGTCAATCCGGCATTCCGCTGGGATAGCGCCTGGCAGCAGGTTGAGACGAAGGACGCGCTGCTGGGTAGCTGGATGCAAGGTTCCAGCGGTGCGACGGTCTCCTTTCCCTATGACGGGACCTCGGCAACCCTCGTCACGCGCGAAGGGCCAGCGACGGGCAGTGTCGAGATAAGCATCGATGGCGCTCCGCCGCAGCGCGTCGACTTGCGCGCACCCGTCGAGGCGCGGCGCGAGATCGTCCTGGCCGAGCACCCGCTGCCGGGGCAGCACGCGGTCACGCTGCGCGTTGTGGACGGTAATACGGTCATCGAGGGGGTCAGGGTGGAACGGAACGGGGAAGTCTGGCTGCGGATTGGATTACTCGGCCTGTCGGCCGTGTTCGCGGTCCTGGGAGTAAGCTACGTGGCATGGCGAGTGTGGGGCGTCAGGCATGCATAACCGGCTGTTGAGCGAAACCATTTTTACCTTTGTCGACGTCGAAACGACCGGATTGCGCCCGTCGCTTGGCGATAAAGTATGCGAGATCGCCATCGTCCGATGCTTCGGGGATCAGGAGGTCGAGCGCTTCGTGAGCCTGGTGGACCCGGGCTGCCCGATCTCGCCCGGCGCTTCGGCCGTGAATGGGCTGACCAACGCCGATGTGCGCGGGCAGCCGCCGTTTGAGACGCTCGTCGAGCGCGTCACGGACCTGCTGCGAGATGCTGTTTTCGTCGCCCACAACGCGCCCTTCGACCTGCGCTTCCTCGACGCCGAGCTCATGGCGGCCGGCTACCATCCCCTCGGCAACATGTGCGTCGACACCCTGGAGCTGGCGCGGTCGCGCTACCGCCTGCCGAGCTACAGCCTCGGCAATCTGGCGGCTCGCCTCGGCATCGAGGCGCGAGACGCCCATCGCGCCCTGGCCGACGTTCAGACGACGCGCGCGCTCCTCAAGCGCATCATCCAAGACACGCGCGCGAAGTACCTGGCCGACCTCGACCCCAGCATCGCCGGCCTGCCCCTGGATGTTGCTCCAGTGCCGACACCGCTCATTCAGGCGATTCGGGAGCGCCGATGCCTGCGCCTGACCTATGCGTCGTCGGCGGGCGTGACCGACCGGCTCGTCGAGCCGTTCAGCATCCACGTCCGAGGGCAGACGGTCTACCTCTCGGCGTACTGCCACCTGCGCCAGGAGCGGCGCACTTTCCGCGTCGACCGCATCCTGACGATGACGTTCGACAGTGAGGATGGAGCACGCTAGATGCAAGCTCCGCCCGCGCCCGCGTCCACCGCGCCGCCCCAGACCCAACCGATTCAGACCGCCTCGCGGCGCTTCTGGATTCAACCCCGCCTGGGCCGCTGGAGCACCTGGCTGAGCCTCGGCGCGATGCTGCTTGGCTTCGCCCTGCGCCTCTATCGGCTGGGCGATAAGAATATCTGGTGGGACGAGGGGCTGGCGACGTGGGCCGTGCGCCAGGGGTTCCTGGCGACGACGCGCTGGACGGCGGGCGACGTTCACCCGCCCCTCTACTTCTGGCTGCTATGGCCGTGGTCGCGGCTGGCGGGCGACGGCGAGTTTGCCCTGCGCTTCATCACCGTCGTCGTCGGCACGTTGACCATCGCCGCCGTCATCGTCCTCGGCCGCTTCATCGCCGGGCGGTCTGTGGGTGTCGTGGCCGGGCTACTCGTAGCAACGGCGCCGTTTCATGTCTGGTGGTCGCAAGAGATGCGCATGTACGCCCTGGCCGGGCTAATGCTCACCTTCGCCCTGTACGCCATGCTGCGGTGGTGGTCGACGGGCAGTCGGCGCGCCTGGCTCGGCTACGTCGCCGCCGCGACGGCGGGCATGTATACGATCTACCTGTCGGTGGTCATGCTCATCGCCGCGAACCTGTGGGTGTTTGTCTCTCTCCTGCTCGCCTGGCGGCGACACGCAGCGGGCGTGGCGCGCCGGCTGGCCGAGTGGGTCGCGGCTCAGGTGATCGTCCTCCTGCTGTTCGCGCTGTGGCTAGGGTATGCCCTGGGCAAGATGAGCAGCTGGTCCGTCGCCGAGCCGATCAACTTCGCCTTCGTCGCCCAGCTCCAGGCGACTCTGCTGACCCTGGGCGTCTCCACCGATATCGACCGCTATCTGCTCCCGGTTCTCCTGCTGACACTGATCTTCGCCATTGGGGTCGTCATTCTGCTGCGGCGGCCTGCCAATCGCCCATACGTGGCGCTCCTGCTGCTCGTCCTTGCCTTGCCCTGCCTGGTCATCTTCCTCCTGGCGCTGCCACGCGGCCTGTTCTACAACCCGCGCGTCGAGGCGCGGTACTTTCTGCCATTCGCTCCGCCGGTCTACGTCCTCTTCGCGTGGAGCCTGTGGGCGTTGTGGCATTGGCGGCGGATAGCCGGTTGGATCGCCGGCATCGCCGTCGTGGGGGCGGTGTTCTGGACGCTGCCGCAGTACTATGCGCCGCGCTACCTGGGCGACGACCTGCAAGGCATGGTCCAGGTGCTCCGCGCCTACGCTCAGCCAGAGGATACCGTCGTGCTCGTCTCTGGCAACCGCTACCCGGTGTTCCTCTACTACTACGAGCGCGGCATGGACGGCAAGCCGCCGGTGGAACAGGTCCCGCAGCGCGCCCCGGCCCTGGCAGCCGACAACGTAGACCGCGAGATGCGGGCCGCGACGCGCGGCCACGACCGCATCTGGCTTGCATCGGTGAACGGCCCACTTCAGGACCCGGATGGGTTGGCCGATACCTGGCTACGGCAAAACTACAAGCCAGCGCTGAGCTACGGCTTCGATCACAACAGCCTGACGCTCTTCACGGCCGACGGCGCGGCCCCGCCGCTCGCCGAGCCGCCGACTCAGCCACTCGACCTTCGTCTCGGTGAAGGACGCATCACCGGCTTCGATCTCCCCGCGCGCGAGTATCGTCCCGGCGACACGGTGCGTCTCGGCGTGTATTGGGACGGGCCGGCCGCCGATGTTCGCGTCGGCCTCGTGCCTGTGCGTAGCGACTGCGCTCCCCGCGACGCGCGCTGCGCGCCCTGGGTGCAGCGCCCGGTGAAGCTCCCCAACGGCCCGGCCCGTGTCCAGGTCGAGCTGCCGGTTGTCCAGTTCATGCAGCCCGGCCAGTATGTGCTGGCCGTCGATCAAGACGGCGAGCGCGCCGCCTTCGGCCAGATGCGCGTCTCCGGCAGCCAGGCTCCGGGCCTCCCACCATTGCGGGGCGAGTCACGCGTGGGTGACAATATTCGGCTGCAAGGCATCACGGTCCTCGGCACCAACGGCCGCCCGGCGAGTAGCGCTCGCGCCGGGGACACCATATACGTCGATCTCTATTGGGCCGCGGATGCGCCCCTGCTGGCTGACTATACGGTCTTTGTTCACCTGCTCGGCACTGCCTTCAACGCGGCGACGGGCGGTCCAGTGTGGGCAGGCCACGACGGGCCACCGGCCGGCGGCGCTTACCCAACATCATGGTGGGATGGCAGGACCGTCGTGCGCGACCGCCACACGCTTGTCTTGCCTGACGATATCCCGCCCGGCGACTACACGCTGGAGGTAGGGATGTATGGCCCAGACAGCAAGCGGCTTACGACTAGCGGCGTCGGCGCGGACCCAACTCAAGGCCGCATTACGGCGCCGGCCATTAGCGTCGTTCCGTGAGGACGCGTCACGTCTTGCGCCGCCCCTCGTCCTGCCCTATAATTAGGCGGCAATATCCAATTGGGAGGCAATGTTCTGGTGGCCCAAGCTATCGATTCCCCTGAATACTGGCAATCATTTTCAGTAACCAAGCGCGACCTCGATCGGATTGAGGAGGTGTTCTACGAGGATGGGCTGCCCCACACTCTCGAAGAGCTAGCCGAGCGGGTCATCCAGGGGCGGCTGGACGATGCCGCCGCTGAGGCGGCCCGCCACGCCGGCGCGCGCCTCTACCAGCCTAAGCAGAGCTATGAGGTCGGCGACCGGCTCCGCTTCTCGGCGCTGCACAATGTCGTCGGGGAAATCGTCGGTGTCCGACCGGGCGAGAACCCGTCCCTACCGGCCTTCAGTGTGATTCGCGTGCGCTTCGACAATAGCAAGACGGAGCGCGAGTTCGCCGCCGATTATGCCGTAGAGCATCCGTTGAACGTCGAGCAAGCGACAACAACCTCGGCCAGCGCCAGAGATTGGATCGGGCACGTGAGCCGGGTTCTGGCGCAGAAGCTTGTCGAGAATCCAGAGTATATCGTCTTCGGGGATCAGTGGTTCCGCCGCGACTTGATGCTCGACGTGCATGTGGGCCATCTCAACATCGCCGAGGCGTTGATTGATGTCGCCGGAGAGCCGCAGCCCACCGACGCCTTGCTCGCCGACGTCGAGCTCCCCCCGGCCGCGCCAGCCGCCCGGGCGTTCGCGCTCAATTACGCGCTGGCGCACGACGCGGAGAAGCGATTCATCAACGATGGAACCGCAGCCAGCCCGCGCTGGGCGCTACGAGGAGCCTCGTCATCATGAGCCAGGTCCGCCGCCTTATCCGCCCGACCGTCGATACCCCGTTCAGCATCAGTCTAGATTGGTGGCAGCGCAATTCCCAGGACTTCAACTCTTATCTGCGCGAGGCCCTCTGCGCTGACTGCCGCCGCGAGTTCCCTGCTAACGCGCCCGTGACCGAGGCCGACTACATTGACCCACGCACCGGTGAAGTCCGCCGCCTCAACGCGATCTGGGGATGCCTGGTGACACGCTGTAGCAGCGATCCTGACTTCCTCAGCCCAGAGCTGCCCTTGGCCTCGGCGCTATTCCGCGCCCTCCTCGCGAACGGGAATGCGCCCCTGTCCCCTGTCGAATTGCAGCAGGCCATCCGCCGCAGCACGCCGGAAACCATTCTCCGCGTCTTGACCGGCCCGACGGCCATGCTCGGCATCGTCCCCGTCACGTGACCCCGAAATATCGTACGGGCGGGTTTGAAACCCGCCCGCATTCGTTCTGACATGACAGGGGCGGGTTTGAAACCCGCCCCTACTGTTCGTCTGCCCGTTCGTAGAACAACAGCAACACGCTGCCGTACTTGCGCTCGTCCACCAGCGCCAGGGTCTGCAATCCAGGCTCTGTGTACTCCTTAGGGAAGATCTGCACGACAACCTGGCCCTCGGCGGCGAGCCACTCGGGGCGCGCATCAAGCATCTGCAGCGTCTTGAGCCAAAGCCCCTGGTACTGCGGTGGCGCAACGTAGATCAGGTCGTAGGGCGCCGCGACGGGGCCGTCAAGGAATCGAAAGACGTCCGCGCGCGCGATCTGAGCGCCCGACGCGAGCCCCGTCAAAGTGAGATTCTGGCGCAGAACATCCACCGCCTTGCTCGCCCGCTCGACGAATGTCACGTGGGCCGCTCCCCGGCTGAGCGCCTCGATCCCGACCCCGCCGGTGCCGGCAAACAGGTCGAGGACGCGCGCGTTTATGATCGTTGTCCCCAGGATGCTAAACAGTGCTTCTTTGGCCCGGTCGGTAATTGGCCGCGTCCCCTCGCCGGGCACCATCAACAAGCGGCGGCCTTTGGCCCGCCCCGCAATGACACGCATAAAAGACTCGTTTGTGAAATAAAAGTACAGTAGCCGGCGACAATGCGCCGGCTACCGACTATGCTGAGCAGCTCAGGTCCCGGTTAGGGGTTGACGTTGACGCCGTTGTAGGAGTTCATGTTGTCGCCAGGCTTCACGCTGCCGCCGACTTCGTTGACCGTGCAGGCGATCTTCTGCGCGCCGTTGGAGGTCACGAAGGCGGAGCCGTTGAACTTGGCGGTGCCATTGCTGAACCACGGGCTCGTGGTCTTGTTGATGTCGGCCAGCGAGCCGTTCTGCTGCGCCTCGTAGACGATGATCGTGCCACCGGCCGGGATGTTGTGGTTGACAACACCGTTGGTGTTCGGAACACCGCTGAGGTTGTCAGACGTGTAGCTGATGCTCACGCTCGCCGCGTTGCTGGTGTCAGCGTTGGCGCAGGTCAGCGACGTGTAGTAGCCGTAGAAGTCGGCCTGGATCAGCGGAACCGCGACCTTAGTGGTCAGGGTCGCCGTCGGCAGGGCGTTGAACGAGCCAGACGGGAGCTGTCCGTCGGCGTTGGCGCTGTAGTTGGTCTGGTTGACCTTGGCCACCAGCTTGCAGCTGGAGGTGATGCGAGCAGCGCCGCCGAAGCGCTGGAACTTGTCGGCCAGGTCGCTGCCCGAGGCCGCGCCTTCGTACGCCGTGCGCGACTCGCCAGGAGCCAGGCTGAAGGTCACGGTCTTGGTCTGGCCCGCGCCATCGGCGCCACCCACGAGCTGGCTGCTCGCACCGGCGGTGTAGGTGATGGTCGCGCTACAGGTCGAGCTGGTCGGGTTCGCCACGGCCAGCGAGGTGAACGTGCCGAACCACTGCCAGAAGATACCAGGAGCCAGAAGCTCGGTCCCCGCGTCCGCATCGCCGAAGCCGTTGTACGTGAACTTCGTGCGCTTCGTCACGTCGGTCTCGTTCGCGATCGCCGCCAGAGGCTGATCGGACGTCACGACCGCGGAGCCGAAGAAGCGGCCCTGGTACGTGCCGCTGCTGGCGACGAGCGAAGCCGCGGTCTGCGTCGGGTCGAGGGTGATGGCAGCATACTTCGGAATAGTGAAGGACTGCGCCGCGATCGACGGCTGCCCGGCCACAACACCACCGAAGCTAGCGGCCTTGTACTGCACGCTGACGGTCGCCGGCCCGTCGCCCACGTTCTGGATGCGGGCCAGCGAGTCGATACCGTACCAGTTCACTTCCATCGAGGGGAGGCTGACCGTGGTCGAGCCGGCGCTGATGCCCGTGTAGTCCGAGAACGGGGTCTGGTAGACCAGGGCACTCGTGCTGGGGTCGGACTCGATCTGGCCGACCACTGCCGCGATGGGCTGGTCAGAGCTGAGCACGGCGGAATACACGCCGGCCGACAGATCGGTCTCCGCCTTCTGCTGAACGTTGGCGGAGGCGCCCGGGGCGATGGTGAGGTTCTGGGTCTTCGCCGGCGCGCCGCCGTCTTTGCCGTAGTAGTCCACGCGAACGTGGGCGTCGGCGCCGGCAGCGGTCGCCAGGTTCATGACCTGGTAGCCTGTGTACTCCTTGAGGCTGCCCTGAGCGTACGCGGCAACGCTGACAACCGCGACAAGCATCAACGCCGCAACCAGGCCAATCAAGAGTTTCCGATGCATAGTAAATCTTCCTCCATGTTGCTGCTCTAGCATGAACGTCTCTGTGCACATTAAACTCGAAAAGAAGCCCTCTGTCATCACCTTCTGGGGTGAATTTCAGCCTGAATCACCTCTAGTACTTTCGGGTGAGTGGCTGATTCAGGGGTTGAGCGCCGTTTCGAGCCTCTACTGACACTAGACGCGGCCCTCGTCCGGCCGGATTTCTGTTGCGCAGACCCACAAACTGGAGTGTCTGCGTATCCGGTCGAGCAAATGGTCCCCCGGGCTGCCTGCCACGCGGAAAGCGGCGCGGACGGCGCGGGGAGCCACACCAGCGACGCCGTCCTCGTGTCTGTCGAGCCAGGGCAGGAGACGCGCGCGAGCCGCCAGGTAGCGATAGCTATCGTAACCCACCCCCAGGCCGAGCGTCCCGGTGATGCGCGTGGTCAGGCCAACCTGGCCCAGCAGCCTCTCTAGCGTGTCAAAGGTGAAGTACCACACGTGGAGTGGCGGAATGAGCCACCATGTCTCGGGGAACAGCCGCGCGCGGTATCCCTCGATATCGTTGGGCACCTGAACGTACAGCATGCCACCCGGCGCGAGCAGCCGCCGCGCCTCGCGGAGCATCCGCATCGGCTCGATGACGTGCTCCAGGACCTCGCGGATGTGGATGATGTCAAAGCTCCCGTCCGGCAGACCGGCGTCGGCGAGATCGGCGTTGATGACGGCGAGACCGCGGCGATGGGTGAGCACCGCGCCCGCCTGCGATGGCTCAACGCCGACGACGCGCCAGCCACACGCTGTACCGGCTTCCAGGACGCCCCCCGCGCCACACCCGACATCGAGGAATCGGGGCGGCGCGGCTTGCCCGCCCAGGCGGGCGTACCACGCCTGGAGATGCGCGGCGTGAGCGGCCTCGTACGCGCGCTCGTTCGCCGCCCGGAGCGCCTGCAACGCGGGCGGCCCACTGTAGCGGCGGTAGCGGACCAGGGCATCGCTGATCCCGCCGCTAAAATCACTGCCGCCGAAGTAATCGTCGGAATAGAGGACTTTGAGCTCGGCGTCCGTCGACAGCGGATCGACGCGCCCGAGGCCGCAGCCGACGCAGCGCACAAGCTGATGCCCCGCCACGTCGCCCGGCTTTGGCCCAGGATAGGCGAGCTCGCTATCGGACGGCTTCCAACGCCACGGGCGTGTCGCCATCTCACCGCACGCGGGGCAGGGAAGCAAGCTCGAAGAAGGCATTGTCAAGCGGGTCGAGCCAGGACGTGGCCGCGATAACCGAGGGTGATGGAGTCGGACTGCCCCTCGCCGTCGATAGACGCTAGGTTGTAGCCGCACGCGGCCAGACGGGCGAGAGCGGGGCTATCGGGGCCGGGCGCGCCGTGTACTTCTACCAGGAGCAGCGGGCGGCAGCGCGCCAGCGTTTGCGTCATGCCCGCCAGCACCAGGTCCTCCGCGCCTTCGACGTCGATCTTAGCGAAACGAAGCTCGCCCGGGTGCGCGGCGAGATAGTCGTCCATGCTGACGGTCGCGACTTCGATCCCATCGGCGCCGTCATCTTCGGCCACGATCGACGACGTCGCCGACAGGGCGCGGTCGTCCAGGCGGTGGAGGAGCGTTGCGCCCGATTGGTCGGCAACGGCCAGCCGCTCGGCCTGAACCGTCTTATAGCCGTTGAGGCGGACGTTTTCCTCCAGGACGGCGAAGTTGGCGGGCATCGGCTCGAAGGCCAGGACACGTCCCGCCGGCCCAACCCGGCTGGCCATCAACAAGGTCATGTAGCCAATTTGCGCCCCAATGTCGGCCACCAGCCAACCCGGCTGGACGATTTCCGCGATGGTGCGCGTAACGGCCAGCTCGTAATCGCCGTAGGCCATGCCGCGTTGATATGCCAGGTCGAGGCGCATCCGGTGACCGGCCAGGGGCGGCGCGAGGTCCACGACGGCTAGCCCCTCACCGACCGCGCGGTCCATCGTGCGGTGGGCCAGTCCGCCAAGCGGCGAGCGCATGATGGCGCTCCGGAGACGCGGCGGTGTGCGGCGCGCCAGGTCCATCCACAAGGGCATCAGTCTCATATCTCCGGGTAAGGCTCGGGGGTATCGCGGCCGGGCACGACAGTCGCATCCGTCTGGCCGATGCGGTACGCCAGCATCGCCCACACCGCGTCGTTGACCGTCCACACCACGCGGAACAGAATAGCGGCAATGAGGGTGACAGGCAGCGGCAGGTATGCCGTCAGCAGCAGCGTGACCGAGGCCTCTCGGGCCAGCGGCACAAACGGCACCAGGAAGCTGATAAGGCCGACGACAACGGAGATCGTGCCGATCAGAGCGATGGGCGCGAACTGCGACGGGGGAATCGGGTAGACGATGTTGACGATGCAGTAGAACCCGATCGCGGCGCCGACGAGGTTTGCCCCCAGGTAGAGGGCCGTCCAGAACACAATGTCGCGGTGGCGTGCCTGCACCTGAATCGCGTCGCGCTTCAAGATGCGGCGCGCGAGGTTGATGAGCCGCTCCAAGGTGCCGGGCCACATCAGGACGAGCATCAGCCCCAGGATGACAGCCAGCGCAGCGAGTGTTGTGGGGCCGGGCAGCGTCAGGACACCGCCGATTCCGGCGCGGAGCGCGAACGGGACCAGAAGAAGGATCGCCAGCAGCCCGCTAAGAAACACCAGGGCCGACTCGTAGACCAGGGCGGCCATCGTCAGCGACGGTCCGACGCTAAGCCGCTCATACAGCGCCACACGCCCAGCGGCATACCACACAGTGCCGGGGATTCGCTTGGCGAGGGACGTGGTGTAGTAAATCGCGAAATTCGTGCGAAAGCTGCTGCCACCCTGCGGGGCCAGCCGCCGCAACATCCGATCCCAGGCAAAGAAGGTGATACCGAGAGAAATGCTATGGGCAATCGAGGCCAGGGCGATGTACACCGGCTGCGGCTGCCACGGATAGGCGGCCAACTGGTCGCGGTCGCGGTAGACGATCACCGCCAGCAAGCCCAGCACGATGGCCAGCACTACCAGCGAGAGGCGCGGCATCAGGTTGCGATAGGTCATCCGCCCGCCTCTCCGCGTGGCTCGTCTTCCCTGGTACGTTCGAGAACGACGACCGCCTTGGTCGCGATGACCTCCCGGCCGGTGTGCGAGTGGGCAAGCGCGTGGAGCAAGTGAGCGCCGGTGCGGGGCGCCCAGCCCAACGCACCCCATTGGCTCGCCAGCCGCGGCAAGAACTTGTAGCCGGTGGGCAGCATGGTGATCCGCAGGACGCGGAACGGCAGCTCACTGAGCGCGGCGTCGAACTGGGCCATCGTCAGTCGGTTGACGTGGTGGAACTCGGTCTGTCCGCGCAGGTCGAGGCGCTCGAAGTCGGGCATCCTGTCGTTGAGGCGCATCTGCTCTTCAAGGTGATTGGCGGCGCGGATCAGCGTCAGCTCGGAAAAGAGCAGGTGGGGCCACGGGAAGTGCACCCAGCGCTCGAGATGTGGCCCCCAGGCGCTCCAGTAGGGCGGGAAGCGAAAATAGGCCCTGCCGCCGGGCCGCAATACCCGCGCGCATTCCGCCAGGGCAGTCTCCGGCCGAAGGATGTGTTCCAGGGAATTGATTGAGACAACGACGTCGAAGGCAGCGCAGGCGAGGGGTATGCGAGTGGCGTCTCCGTGGACCACGCGCACCCGGGCCGCCGCGTCGTCCACCTCGGCGAGAGCCGCGAGCCGCACCGCCGAGCGCGTGACCAGGCGTCGGTCGATTTCAAGCCCAATCACCTCCGCCGCGCCCAGGCGGCTGTAGAGGAGAGACTTGGCGCCGGAGCCACAGCCGATGTCGAGGACACGCCGGCCCGCCACGTCGAGCGGCGGATCCCACTCGGCCAGCATGGCCTCGCCCTCGCTATACTCCCACTCGAAATGCCCCTGCTCGTCCGACATCACTTCCACAAGAAGCTCATTCTGTGGAAATACGGGCGTGAGGGCATTGAGGAGGTAGACGGCTTGCTCGCCCAGGCCGGACATGCTACTCCTTCGCGTACGCCTGCGCGCGCGCCCAGGCGATGGTGCGGCGCATGCCCTCGTCGAATGACACCCGGGGCGACCAGCCGATGGCTTCTCGCAGCGCCCGCGTGTCCGCTTCCATGTGCTCCTGGTCGCCGGGACGGCGCGGCCCCGAGAGAAGCGGGTAGTCGGCGCGGGAGCGGCCGACAGCAGCCAGAACCGTGTCCAGCAGCTCGTTGATGCTGCGCCGGCGGCCCTCGCCAACGTTGAACACGCGGTTGTACGTCGGCGGCGCGTCGATAGCGCCGAGCCAGGCGCGGGCGACATCGTCGATGTGGACGAAGTCCCGCGACTGCTCGCCCGTGCCATGAATCGTGATCGGCGCTCCCGCGAGAGCGGAGCCGATGAAGAAGCCCGCCACGCCCTGGTACGGGTTATCAAGGCGCTGCCGGTCGCCGTAGACGTTGAACATGCGGAACGCGGTGGCGTGGAACGGCGCCGCCAGATCGGGGCGCCCGCCCGTCGCCAGCACGAACCGCTCCGCCGCGTACTTAGAGATGCCATAGTACGACACGGGCGCGCAGGCTTCATCCTCAGGGGTTGGGACGCGCGAGGGGTAGCCGTAGACGGTCATCGAGGAGGCGAACAGCAAGCGCGGGACACGATGCCTGATGCACGCCTGCACCACGTTCATCGTTCCGACGGCGTTCGTGGCAAAATCGGCGCCGGGGTCGGCGAAGGAGCGGATGGTCGATGCCTGGCCCGCGACGTGTAGCACGACGGAATACGGCGGGTCCGACGAATCGCCACGCTGGGTGAAGGCCGCCTCGACATCCGCGGCGCGGCCTACGTCGCCACGCTGATACGTCGCCCCTGGCGGAACGTTGGAGCGCTGGCCCGTCGACTCGTTATCCAGAATGTGAACATCGTAGCCGGCTTCGAGCAGGCGCTCGGCCAGATGGCTACCTATAAAACCCGCGCCACCCGTCACTAGGGCGGCGCGGGCGGATGAAGCTGTCCCCACGTCTTCTCCCATCACGCGCTCTCGGCGTCGTTCAAGCCGCGCACGATGGCCCGCGCTTTGACACCGGCCATCATGAGGCTGATCCCGGCGAGGTCCGGGCGCATCTCACACAAGTCCTGCGCCGGCTGAACCGCTGCGCTGCGAACGACCCCCGCGAACAGGCGCAACGGACGGTCTCGCCGCGCACGTCGCACACGCGCCGCCCAATAGTACCATCGGTCGATCATTTTCGCCAAAGTAGCGAGGGTATCGGCGCGCTGGTGGTAGACCACGGCATCCGGTGTGTAAACGAGGCGAAAGCCGGCTCGCCGCAGCCGGGTGCCCATTTCGACATCCTCGGCGTTGGTGCGGAGCGCCGTGTCGAAGCCGCCGACCGTGAATAGCGCGCGACGCCGGTAGGCGGCGCACAGGCCGTGCAAATACGGTGCATTCGGCACGGCGCGCCGCCCATGCCACTGACGGGCGTGCCGCGCCCGCCACGCATCGGCGCGCGTCACCTGGTGCGCCTCGACACCGCCGCCCCCGACACCCGCGATGTCAGGCGCGGTGAATCCGGCGAGTAGCGCCTGGATCATGCCCGGGTCGGCGTAGGCGTCGCTGTCGACAAATACGAGGATATCGCCGCTGGCCGCGGCGAGGGCCGTGTTACGCGCCACGGACAGCCCGCGGTTGACGGCGTGGGCGATCACACGGGCGCCGGCCTGGACGGCGAGAGTGCCAGAGCCGTCTGTCGAGCCGTCGTCGATCACGAGCAGTTCGTCGGGCAGGCGCGTCTGGCGCTGCAGGGCCGCTACCGTCTCGCCGATCCAGCGCGCGCCGTTGTAGCACGGAATGGCGGCACTAATGGACACCATCTATCCTCCCCTATCCCCGTCTCCCGAAATGGGAGAGGGGGAACAGAGCGCTAATGCTCGCGCCCCTTCTCCACATGTGGGAGAAGGGGCGGGGGGGGTGAGGGAAGGGATTCTCATTGCCCAGAGAGCGAAGTGGCGCGTGAGACACCGGGCAGGAAGACCGGGTAGATGATTGGGGCGTAGAGCACCGGCAGATTGACCGTGACCGGCGCACCGCGAGTGGCCATGGTGCTGGATACCGTCAGCTTGACAGGGTCGTGGCCATAGGGGCGACCTGCCGCGCCGCCCAGGTTGACGCACACCTTAGCGTACGACGGCAGCGCGCCCTGGTAGTCGGCGGTCTGGTCGGTGCTGTTGGCCGAGAACGGCCCCGACACCGTCACCCAGTTCTGATCCGTCGCTGCGACCTTTACCGTCCAGGTCACCGCGCCCGTGCGAGAGTTCTCAAGGCGGACGCACTGCTGGCCGGGCGTGGTCGCGTTGATGGGCGTGATGCTCATCGCTCCTGTCAGATCATGGGGTGTGTTGAGGAGCGTCCTTTCCGCGTTCATGCGGCCGCAGCCCAGGTACTCATTCCATCCGCCACATTGTGTGGGGTCATCATAGCTATGCCCCGTCGTGTCCACCTTGTCGGCGTAGTTGCGGAGCAGGTTCTGGATATCGTCAGGCTTCAGGGTCGGGTTGACCGAGCGAATAAGCCCCACAACCCCCGTGACCAGCGCCGCCGAGAACGTCGTGTCGCCGTAGACCCAGGCCGGGTCGACACGCGGCGCGGGGTCCAGCCACGGAGTATCGGTACTGTTGATACCTAGCAGATATCTCATGCCCGGCGCGGCCACGTCGACGGCCGAATTGCGATAGGCATGGTCAAACCACGTATCGTCCTGGTCCGTGGTAGAGACCGTCAGTGTTTCAGCGAACGACGCCGGATAGATGTCATCCCCCCACTGATCTCCAGCCTGCCTCGGGTCAACATCACCAACGGGCGCAACCACGACGATGTTGTCGTTTCGAGCCAGCAGGATCTCCTGCCTCAAGAGTTGCTTGAACTGTTGATCCGAGGCTCGATTTTGGGAGAGGCGCACCGGCAAGCTGACCAGGATAATCTGAGCGTGCTTTTCCCGCGCCCATTCCAGGGCGGTTATGATATTCGCCGCGTCCGCTATCCCTTGCGGCCAGGTTTGGGTTACCGGATCGTAGGCGGTTGTGATCCGCAATGGCATGATCTTCGCGCCCCAGTCGACCCCGAGGCCGCCGTTTGTCGTCTCGCCGTCGGGCCTGGCGGCGACCAACCCGGCCAGGAACGTGCCCTCGCCATAGTCATCCGTGACATTCGAGCTATTCTCAGCGAAGTTCCAGCCGTGGACGTTAGGGTTTGTCGGATCCGTCCAGATGTGGCCCTTGAGTTTCTCGTGCGTGATGTCCACGCCGTAGCCGATAATCGCAACGGTCGTCTCGGCGCCGGTTGTGACGTTCCACGCGCCCGTCGCCTTGATGTCTACCCAGCGCTCGGCGATGTCCGTCCCGTCGTCGGCGCGCGAGTGGTCCAGGTGCCAAAGCTGGGTAGAACTGGCCTGCATTTCCGGCGACGTGGTCACGATCTGGAAGCGCACCGTCTTCAACGGCGTGGGATTGGACGAGGTATCAAGGGAAGTATACAGGCGGGCTTCATAGCAGCCCACCGGGAGCCGCTGCGCGTAAGGGATTGGCTGTGAAGCGCGGTTGTAGCCCGCGATGGACACCGACCAGCCATAGCCTAGCTGCTCCTGCGGCAGGCGGTCGTTGAACGGCCCGCGGTAATACACCTGCACTCGGAGAGTCTGGCTGTCCATGTTCTCGTAGACGATATTCGCCCAGATAGAACGCCCGGCGTTGAAGCGAGGCCCGCTACACACCCCGTATTTTGGCAGATTGACCGGGTCCAGCTGCGGGTCCGCAGTGCCCTGACGGTCGCCGAGCCAGAAGCCGGTGATGTTACCGCCGAAAGGGCTTGCCACAGGGCTGTCGCCCGACGGCAAAGAGACTGTGTCTTTGCCGCTCACCGACGCAGCGTTCAGCCTGGCCGGCGGAACGTCGGCCGCAGTCGGCGCGCTCCTCTGTGACACAGGAACAGCGCCGGGCGCCGCCACCTGGACGAACGGGTTCGCTGAGGCCGACTGAACAGCGGGGTCGCCGAGGAGACGGTCCGCGGTGCTCACCTCAGCGCCGACCGGCACTGATAGACGGTACAGCCCCGCGACTTTGCTCAGGGGGGGATAAGTCCGAAGAATCTGGGCGACGGCGCCCTTGTCGGCATTGTCACGAAAAACGACCAGCACTTGCCCTGAAACGACGCCGGCTGCCGCATCCTTGCCCGCTGGAGGAAGAAGATCGGCCGAAGCAATGAGCGGCAAACATAGCAGGCAAACTGCCACGAGCGCGGCGAGGCCACGTGGCAGTCCTGACACGGCTTTGTACATCTTGAATTTCTCCAACAGTCTTGTCCCCTATTCGCGCTGTACACCCCACAGCACGAACGGCGGCAGCTTTGTAGTGGACGCCCTGGAATGAGCAATCCAGCGCGATGTCCGAGACAGCACCCCACCGCTCGGACAGTTGTCTAATTATGGAGACGCAGCCAGGCGCGCGTAGATACGCGCCAACTCCAATTTGGCGATATCTAGACGCAACTACTCGTCTGGGTTGTCTAGCATCAAGCCGTGACCGCGCACCGTGACGATGTATTCATGGTCAGGGTCGACTTCCTTGATGCGGTCCCTGAGGCGGCGCACGAGCGCATCGACCGCCTGCTCGCTCACTCCGCCGACAGCGTCCGCCCACACTGCGCGCACCACTTCATCGCGTGGGCAAACCGTGTTCGCCCGCGAATAGAGCAGGAGGAGGAGATTGTACTGCGGGGCCGATAGGGGCGGGGTCAGCTCCGTACCGTTGACCAGAATTCGCTTGGTGCTCTCGTGGACATAGATGCCGCGGCGGTGTGCGGGCGACGGTGGCAGCGGCGCGGTCGACTCGGCGTCGACGAACAGGAGCTTGAAGCGCATCGCGATGCTAATCTCGTCGCCATCGGCCAGAACGTGAGGCTCGCTGATCGCCTGCCCATTCACATACGTCTTGTTCTTGCTGCCCTCGTCATAGAGAACATACTGGGTGCCCTGCCGTTCGACACGTGCGTGTCGGCGCGACACTTCGCGGGCCTCCAGCATGATGTCACTCTCTGGCGTGCGCCCGATCGTGATAATGGATCTGTCCAGCGCCCACTCGCGGCCGCCGGCCTGACCGGCCCGCAAAATCAGCATTGGAATGTCTTTGATCGGCATGACTTCTTTCAACCGTCCGGCGTGGCCACACCAAGCGCCGCGATCTACGCCCGTGTCGCTCGGCCCACCCTATTTGACTCCGCTCCGACAGCGGGCTATCCTTCGCACGGCGACCTCTGGGAGGGTCTGTGAGCAATGCGACTGTAGTAGGGGGGATTCTACGCGCCCGCTATCGAATCGTCCAACTTATCGGTGAGGGCGGAAGCGGCGCGGTATACGCGGCCGAAGATATGCGGCTCGCAGGGCGACTCTCGGCGATCAAAGAGATCCGCCCTGACCCCTACGCGACTCCGGCGCAGATGGCCCAGGCCCAGACACAGTTCCGCCGCGAGGCCATGATTCTCGCCCGCCTGGACCATCCCAACCTCCCCAAGGTGTACGATTTCTTCGTGGAGGATGGCCGAAGTTATCTCGTGATGGACTACGTGGACGGGCCAGATCTGCGCCAGCTTGTCGACCAGGCGCGGGGGCGCGGTGAGTTCCTGCGCGAATCCACGGTTCTCGAGTGGCTATCGCAGCTCCTCGATGCTCTGGAGTATTTGCACAATCAGTCGCCGCCGGTGATCCACCGCGACGTGAAACCGGCGAATATCAAGCTCACTCCCCAGGGCCGCATCAAGCTCGTGGACTTCGGGCTGGTCAAGCCGCTCGATCCGGAAGACCCACGCACCATCACGGTCGTTCGCGGCGTCGGGTCCTTGCCCTACACGCCCCTAGAGCAATACGGCGGCGCCGACCACACACTGCCGCGCTCGGACATCTACGCCGTCGGCGCGACCCTCTACCACCTGCTCACGGGGCGCATTCCGGTCACCGCGCAACAGCGCTTCCTCGAACCCCAGAGCCTCGTCGCCCCCCGCACGTTGAATCCGGCCATCTCGCCCGACGTCGAGAAGGTCATCTTCAGCGCCATGTCGATGCACCCGGATCAGCGCCCGTCCACCGTCGCTGAGCTGAGAGCGCAACTGGAGTCCAGCACCGATGGCAGGGACGGCGGGACGGGAGATGACGTCTGGCTGCGCGCCCTCCGAGACAACCTTTACCTCGTCGTGCTGGTCGCTCTGCTGCTCGGCCTTGCCATCTTCGCAACGGCGCGCAGCGCGGTCTCCCCATCGACAGTGACACCCACCCCTATCGTAACCACATTCCCCTAGCGGCGCTGGAGCCACAGCCAGATGGCCGGTAGAAGTGCGAAAAGCCCGCTGACGAGCGGCGCGAGCCACAGCGCGCCCGCGCGGAGCGTGCTCATCCCCGCGACATCGATAAGATAGCCGACCAACCCCCACGCCGTCGCGAGCAAGAGCAGGCGCACCGAGTCATTGGGCGCGAGCGTCGCTCCCCGCTGCCAGATGACGCAGACCGCGCCAATGCCGAGCACCGTCGCCAGAGACAGGATAAGCCCGGTCCAGCCGCCTCCCGACGCCGGTGGTTCGGCCGGCGCGGCCACGACGACCGGCGTCGCCGTCGTCGTCGGCGAGGGTGTTGCAGTGGACGTCGGTAACGGCGTCGCCGATGGCTGCGGGCTTGGCACCGCGGTCACCGGCCCCTCCCCTTGCACCGCTAGAATCATTGGGGCCGCCGTCGAGGTTCGGCCCGCGGTGGCGCTAATCTCAAGCTGGCCCGGCCGCTCGAGGAACACCGTGGTCTCGGCAACTCCGTTGCGCGTCGCGACCTCCTGATTGGGGAGGTATACGGCGGCGGCGCGGTAGAAGAACTGGAAATTGACCCGCGTATTGTCTGGGACAGGGTGGCCGTTGCGGTCCAGAATCGGGCCGGCGCGAACGGTGATGGTTTCGCCTACCTGCGCTTTGTCGCCCGACGACTTGTTCAGAGCGCCAATTGGAATCGGGTGGCCCGAGTCAGGCTCCAGCATAACCGGCAGGTCGTAGATGCCCGGCACGCTCACGGGAAGCACGCCGCGCGGCACGAACTCCTGGAACAGCGCGCGAACCCCCGCTTCCAGGAAAGGCTGCGTCTTGCCGTACAGCACGTAGTACGCGTTCAGCTTGCCAATCTCGGTCGCATCCAGGTAATAGGGAGCACCGAGCGCCATGACGACAACGTTCTTGTCGCTCAACAGGACGTTGCGATCCCGCAGGAACATCCGCAATGCGTCGGCGCTCGGGTCCTGGGCAGTATCGAGCATGGCGAACACCAACAGGTTCGCTGCCTGGAGCCGCGCTTCGAGGTCTCGGCGCTGCTCCTCCGTCAGGCTGCTGGAACCGGACAGATAGGCCTTCAAGTCGGCAAAAGATGTGCTGCTGATATTATCGGGGCTGATGATGCCGGCGCCGCTCGGACCGTACAGACGCAGGATGATGTCCTGGATCGCCGTGGGCGAGATGAGTGGTGTCGAAGGACACCCCGCGCAGTCGCTCGCCGCACGCGCATCGGTGACCACCATGATGCGGTCACCCTCAGCCGGCCGCGCCAGGCGAGTGGCGTTCTCGCGCGACGGAGAGACAAGGGTCACGGCGTCCCGCGCCACGTTGGTGACGACGCGCTCGTCGCGGCCGACGCGCTCCGATGCGCGGTGGTCGTCCACAAGCATGTTGGCGGCCGTGAAGCTCGAGTACATCCGCCGCTTGAGGAGCAAGATGCGCTTGAGCGACGCGTCCACGCGCTCGCGGAACTGAGGATCCGTGCGATATTGGTCGCGGAAGAACTCGATAGCCAGGCGCGTATTCGTGAGTTGCTCGGACCACTGATCGTGCGCGCTGAAGCGTCCCAGGTACAATACGTCGTTGCCCGCCAGGAACGCATCGCGCGCGATGCGCTTCTGATTGAACGTCTCCTGCTTGGGATCGTAGAGCTTGCGCACGGCGGGCGCGCCAAGGGCGTCGCTCACGAGAATGCCGCGCTCGCGCCACGCCTTCATGTCCGGCGAGTCGAGAAGCCGCTGCAAGCCGCCCTGCGCATCCAGGCTGATAGGCTGCCCGGGTGTTCTCTGCCACGCGCCGTAGCGAACATGCGCCGACATGAGAGCGTCGGTTATCTCCGTCGCTCCGTTGGGCGCCGACGAGGTCACCTGGAGAAATGGCGCGAGGTCGACTCGTCGCAAGTCCGTCTCCGGACGGTCCACCGTCGCGACTTCGTCATCCGAGCTGCGGTCGCTCGCGCCAATGCCCGGGAAATGCTGCGCGACCGTAGCGACACGCGCCACACTTCCCTGGTGAACGCCCTGGATGTAGGCCCGAGCGTTCCGGCCCACCCACTGCGGATCGCCGCCGAACGCCCGGACGCCCAGATCACCGCTCTGGTTCGGGCGGGGCATGGCGAGCACGTCGAGCGACGGACCGAGGAGCATATTGACGCCGACCGCGGCCAGCTCCTGGCCGACAATGCGGCCGACATCCATACTGGAGACGTCGCTCCAGGTCGCACCGAGCGCCATCGGCGAGGGAAGCGGTGTGAAGTCGTTGCGCAAGGCAGTATAGGGATAGCCGTCGCCCGTTTGCTCGACGGCGACGAACAACGGCACGGGATTGGACGGGTTCGTTTGGAGAGTGAGATTCTGGAGGGCGTTGGTGAGCTGGGCCACCTGTTGCGGCGTGTCGCCCTCATTGCGGAAGTTGCCATTCGACGGGCTGATAACCACTCCGCCGACCTTGTAGTCGCGAATGAGACCGGCAATGTCCGAAGCCGCGCCAACGTCGTTCCCCTGGAAGGTCACGAGGAACAATTGCCCGACCTTCTCCTCGACGCTCATGCGGTTGATGATGCTCTGCACCATCGAATCTTCGACGCCGCCCTGGGCCTGGACGCTCGCGCGGGTGACGAACGCCAGGGCAGCCAGCAGAGCCAGCACAGCACCTAGGCGCGCTGAGACACTTCGCCAGCCGCGTGTCCGTCTTACATTCTTGCTGGGCCTCTCATTTCGCGGAAATCCAGTCAAATCTCACCCCATCTCTGCGGCCGGCCGCCCCAACCTCACAAGTATAGTAGCAGTTCTTCACATCGTCAACACAACCCTACGCCTGTCTCCGTAGAGCAGCCGTAGGATAAGAGACAGGTATCCGCCGCTCGTGCCGATGCACGATAAAAAGCGTGAAAATGTAAAAATGTCCTGTTGACCAAAGCGCGTAATTAGAATAGCATTTTCACGTCTATTTAGGTAGGAGGACAAGCCATGCGACGCATCCTCATCTGGCTCCTGCTCGTTACCGGCCTCGTATGGCTGGTCATCGGCCTGTCCAGCGCTACCACCGGCGTATCCGCAGCCACCGACGCAGCGTCGGAGGATCGGTTTGTGCCGGGCCGGATTCTGGTCGGCTATCGCGCGTCTGCAAGCGCCAAAGGCCGCGCGGCGGTGGAAGCCGTCGGCGGCAAGGTCACTGACAGCCTAACCACTCTCGACATCGACGCCATCAGCGTGCCGCCCGACGGCCTCGACCGTGCTCTGGCGGCCCTAAAGGCCGACCCCAGCGTCGCGTTCGCCGAGCGCGACCCGATCGTGCGGCTCGCCGGCTCGCCGGCCGCCTGGCAGCCCAACGACCCCTTCTTCAAAGACGAGTGGGGCCTGGCGCGCACGGGGGTTCCCGCCGCGTGGGATCTCACGCGCGGCAGCCCTGACGTGGTCGTCGCTGTTCTGGACACTGGGGTTGACGCCAACCACGAAGACTTGCGCGGCCAGCTCGTCGCCGGGTATGACTTCGTGCATAACACCCGCACGCCAGACGACGACAACGGCCACGGGACACATGTTACCGGCATCATCGCCGCTGCGGCCAATAACGGCATAGGCATCAGCGGAGTAGCCCCGGGCAGCCGCGTGATGCCCATCAAAGTCATGTCAGCCCTGGGCAACGGCAGTCATTTCGTGATCGCCCAGGGCATCGAGCACGCGCTGCGCAACAACGCCCGTATCCTGAACCTGAGCATGGGCGGCGACACGCCCTCGGACACGCTGAAGCAGGCGATCGACCACGCCTGGGCCGCCGGCGCCCTTGTCGTCGCCGCGGCGGGCAACGACAACACCGACAAGCCAAGCTATCCGGCCGCGTGGCCGAATGTGATCTCGGTAGGCGCTATCAACACCGATGACACCCGCGCCCCGTTCTCGAACTATGGGCAGACAATCTCGGTCGTCGCGCCCGGCGTCGCCATCCTGAGCACGCTGCCAGGCAACCGCTACGAGGCCTGGCCGGGCACGTCCATGGCCGCGCCGATCGTCAGCGGCATAGCAGCGCTGCTGTGGTCACGCAACCCCAGTCTGACCAACGACCAGGTCCGCGAACGTCTGATTAGCACCGCCGAGCGCCTCGGCACCTCGATTTACGATCCCAATGGGCACAACTCCGAGTATGGGTACGGCCTGGTCAACGCGGCGCAGGCCGTGGGCCTGGACATCACGCCGCCCACGCCCGGCTCGACACGGCCGACCCCCACGCCGACCTCCTGCCCCATACCAGGGTTGCAGCCGGAGGAGCAGGCGCTCCTGGATGCGATCAACGCGGCGCGAGTCGCGGCCGGCATGCCTGTGCTCAACCTGGATATGCGGCTGACTGCGGCGGCCCAGAGCCAGAGCCGGGACATGGCCGCCCATAATCGGCTCACTCACACCGGCAGCGACGGCTCCTCGCTACAAAACCGCATCGTGGCCGCGGGCTATCCCATGGCTTCGGCTAGCGAGCTTATTGCCGGCGCGGAGCCAAGTCCGCGCAACCTGGTCGATCTGTGGCTACATGACCCCGGCTACAGCCCCATCCTCCTCAACACATGGCAGGATGTCGGCATAGGCTTCGTCACCCGGCCGGACACGGATTATTACTACTTCTGGACGGTCACGCTCGGTAACCATCTGTCCAATGCCCCCCTGCCGACGCCGGTCCAGCCCTTGTGCCCGACAGCGGCGCCGGGGAGTCCCACGCCGACCTTTACGCCGCTGCCCACGCGCACGCCCACCGTCACGCCGACCCCACAGGGATTGTTCACCCAGCAGCTCTCGCCGGCGGCGGACAGTGTAGGGTGGGTCCGCAGCGACGCGCCTGACACCAACTTCTTCGGCGACAACGACATGTTCACGGGCACCTTGAGCGGGCGGCTGTTCCACGGCGCCGTCCAGTTCGACCTGTCGAGCCTGCCGCCCAACGCCCGCATTCAGCGCGCCCAGCTGCGCCTCACGGGACGTGATGCGCAGAACCGTCAGGGCGGAACGTGGACGATTGAGCTCCTGGGATCGGACGCCGACTATGGCTGGTCCACGCATGGCTACGCCGTGATCCATGGTCTTGTGCCGCATAGCCCGTTGGGGACACTTTCGAGCGCCGACATCGGCGAAGGTGTGACCAATACCCTTGAGTTCAGCGTCGGGCAGCTCCTGGAACTCAACGCGCGTCTCGTCTCGACCCACCTGGTCTCGTTCCGCTTCGACGGCCCGACCATCGGCAACAGCCTGTTTAGCTGGGACACCGGCTACGGCGCGGGCAGCACGCAGCCCGGTCCGGTGCTGTGGGTCGCCTATAGCCTGGACGGGCCGCCGCCGCCCACGGCGACCCCGCCGCCGCCGACAAAGACGCCCATTCCGACGTCCACACCGGTGCCGCCACCACCGACCCCGGTTCCCACGCTCGGGCCGAACAATGACGTCACCGTCCAGATTCCGCCGCTCGCGGCGTACGCCGGCTGGGTGGTCAGCTACGAGCAGCGCGGCAACCACCTGGGCGACGACGACATGTACGTGGGCGTCTACGACGGGGCGCAGTACGTCGGCGCGCTGCAGTTCGACCTCTCGGCGATCCCGCCGGGGGCGCAGGTGAACTGGGCAACCCTGTTCCTGATGGGCCGGTCGAACCGCTACACAATCCAGGGCGGCGACTTCAAGACGACGCTCCTGGCGAGTAGCGCTGACTCGCTCTGGCCAAGCCTGACCTTCACCGGTCTCCAGAACGCGCCGGCCAGCGTCACGCTGCAACCCGTGCTCCATGGCGAGGATCTCGTCGTCGGACCGCCCTACTTCTACCGCTTCGAGCCTGGTGCGCTGGCGGAGCTAGGCCAGCGCGCGGGGACTACGCGGCGGCTATCGTTCCGCCTGGAAGGACCTTCAGCGGGCGACGACAACCTGTTCAGTTGGAACAGCGGCGCCGACGGCGCGGGGCCGATCCTCACGGTGAACTACTCCTTACCGCCCAACAAGCGGCCCGCCAAGTAAGAATCGAAACGCGCCACGGGGTTTCCCGTGGCGCGCTCTCTTTCCCCCTCATTCGCCAAACGGCGAAGTTAGCCGGATTTCTGGCTGCTCTCTCCCGAAGGGAAAGGTGACCGCCTTACTCTCCCGCGGCTGCGACAGGTGGCTTAGCCTGGCAGCCACCGTTCGGGTTTACCCTGCCGCACTGCACGACCTTGAAGATCGCCGGGAGATAGACGCTATAGGTCTTTGTCACCGGCGCCGTGTCCTTGATCGTAATCTCCAGGGCCTGGGACGGCAAGACTATGACCGGCGGGTTGGTACCCGGCACGTTGGCGACCACGCCGACTGAGCTGTTTGCACCGCTCTGGATCGCCGTGAGCTTGGCCGAAGCCTTGCCGTTCGCCGTGATAACCTGCGTCTGCAGCGCGTTCGACGGGCTGGGCTGATCCCAAACCGCCTTGTTCGCCGCCAGCAGCGTGAGGTTGACCGCCGTCCCGTCACCGACCGGATTGCCGTCAGCATCCTTCACCGTTGCCTCGATATAGGTGTACGGCAGATACTCGCCCTGATTGCTGTTGACGTACAGGGTGGTGCTGTAGCCCTGGGTCACGCCCAGGCTGATGGAGGCCGGCGCGCCGACAATGGAAACGGGCAACTGGTCCTGAGCCGAGGTCCCCGGCACTTGAGCGGTAATCTCGGCGGTCGTACCCGTCGAGCCCGCGGTGAACGTTGTGCGCGCGATGCCGTCAACGGTCGACGCTGTAACCGGGTTGAACGTACCCGCGCTGTTCGTTATCGTGAACTGCACGAGCGTCCCATCGGCCACGGAGTTGCCGTTCGCATCAACAACGTGCACCTGAAGGTCGGTCGAAGCGTTGCGCTGGATGATGAGCGGACGACTCGCAACCTGGAACGCGACCGTGCTGGCGGTGCCGACGATGGTCACGTTCGCCGCCGACTGAGAGCCGATCCCCGTGAGCGTCACGACCGCGCTCCCCGACTGGTTGCCGGCCTGGAGCGATGTGCCGGCCAGGCCATGCAGACCGTTGGCCGATGTCGTCGTGGCCGAGGTGGGGTTGAGTGTTCCCCGCGTTGTCGCGAAGGTCACCGTGATGCCGTCGGGCACGGGCAGACATTGAACGTCGAGGACGGACGCCCGAAGCTGGGACGTGTGGGTCGGCGCGACAGAGACATCGAGGGTGTAGATGGTGGACGGCGCCGCCGTCATCACCGAGTGCAAGGGGATGGTGCTCGGCGTGCCGACCTGCCACTCCCACGTGTCGCGGCGGCTGAGTGTGGTGCCCGGTGGCACGACTTGCAGCACGACCGAAGTGTAGGTGCGCGGGATGTCCTGGCCGAGCGCGTTCTTGTCGCAGCCTTCGATGGCCGGCACTACCAAGTTGGACAGGCCGCTGAGCTGGCCGTTGGCCGTGTCGATGGCCGTCGCCGCGCTCTGCGTCTTGTCCTTGACCGTCTGGAGATTCTGGTTGAAATTACTGACCTGGGCGGTACAGGTTTGCGACCCACTCGGCGTACAAGTCCCGGCGGTGACGATCGCGTTGCCTCGCTCAATGGCCGTTTCAAGATCAGTCGAAGCCTGCGAGAGCAGGGGGATCGTGCTCGTCGGAATCTCGGTAAAGAGCAGGATCCGGTCGGTGGCGAGCTTGGCTCGAGTCGCCTCGGCAATGACCGCGCTCACGCTGTTCAGCGCTGCGCTATCAATGCTGGTTGTCGCCGCCGGAATTGCGTTGGCGTCCGTTGCCGCCTTTTGCGATTGGGTCGTCGCAATCGTGCGATAGGCTGCCATCATCTGGTCGCCGCTAACCGAGAACGGCTGTGTGGCAGTGCCGCTGTACGACGTGCTCGTCTGGAACGTGGAGCTATACACTTCCAGACCGACCGGGTCGAGAACGGAGATGGTGGTCGAACGCGCGATGGGTGTGTTATCCGCATCGCGAATGTTGTAGTTGACCACACCGTTGACGACCTTTGTGCCTCGAGGGAAGAGGCTCTCGGGTTGATTGCCCTGGACCATTCGAATCGTGACGACATCGACGGCCTGGGCTGGCCCTACTGCCAGCGCTGAGGTGGGGGCTCCCAGCACAAGCCATAGGGCTGCCAACACTAACCCAAGGGCCAGCGTGGCGAATGCAGCTACTCGCATTTGTCCAATCCTCCTAACATGTGAGTGAATGGGGATATTTGGGCGGAGCCTTCAGTTAGCCGGCGGCTGGGGGGCCGACTCGGCCAACGGGCCAACAGGGAGGGCGTCGGGAGATGCTTTAGCGTCCGCGGACGCGCCGCTACGTCTCCCTCCGCCGTTCCTGTCGGCCGCGAGGGTTCCGAGAACCAACGGATAGTTAGAGCCACGATCCTTTCAATTTGGCAAGCCTATGTTCGGCGTCTGATCCACAGAGCCGCGCCGCCAAGGGCCGCCGCGACGACCACCAGGCCAACCACGAGGAGCGGGAATCCACCGCGCTCCGCCTGGCCTAGCACTCGGGACGCCCCGCCTGCCTCCGGCGTTAGCCGCGAGAGATCCACGCCGCCGGCCAGCTTGGCCGCCGTCGACGTCGCCTGCGCGCCGGTCACCGGCGTGGCCTCGGACGCGCGCTGCGTCGCATTCGGTGTCGCGCCGCTCGGGGCGGCGGCCGCCGCCTTTTGCCCAGGCGCCAGTGTCGGTGTCGCACCGCCTGAGGCGGCCTGGCCGCCGAGCGGAATAGATGTCGCCTGCGGCGGAGGAGGGGCTGCCGTCACAACACTGGCGCCGCCCGACTGTCCGGCCGCCTTCGCCGCGGCGGCGGCTTGCGCGGGCGCTGCTTGGGACGCAGCGGCCGCGGTTGCGGTTGGCTGACTGCTCTGGCTCGGCGCCGTTGTCGCCGTCGGCTGACTGCTCTGGCTCGGCGCCGTTGTCGCCGTCGGCTGACTGCTCTGGTTCGACGCTGTCGTCGCCGTCGGCTGACTGCTCTGGCTCGACGCTGTCGTCGCCGTTGGCTGGCTGGTCTGGGATGGAACCGCTGTCGGCGTGCGGGTCGGCACGTTGCCGGGCCGGACCTCTGTCGCGACGGGTCGGGCGGTTGGCCCTGTAGTCGGCGTTGGCAGCGGCACATTGCTCACCGTCCACGCCAGAGTCTGGGCGATATCACCGTTGACCTCGATGTTGGCATTGCGGGTTGAGGTTGAGAACGGGATGTCATCCGCCAAAACGATGTTTGTCTGACCGTCGAACTTGCTCAGGGCCGTCTTGATCTGGGTTGCAGCGTCGGTCGCGGACGTCGTGGCCTGCGAAACGTTGGGCGAAGCGGCTGAAAGCGCCTGCAATGCCTGGGCGAGATCGTCGTCCGCCTGCTGCAATGGGAAAGCGGCCTGGGTGATGAGTCCACCATAGCGCTCAAGACTTTGGATCGGCGAGCGCATCTGGCTTACCACTTGCTTCGCCTCCGCCAGGGCCTGACTATTCTGGGACGCGGCCTGCACCTTGCTGACCAGGCTTTGCTGGTCTGGGTCGGCCAGCGTGCGCAGGTTGGCCAGCAACTGGTCTCCCGTCACCTTCCAGGTAACCGACCCGCTGCCACTGCGGGTTTCCGCCTGGGGCGCGAATTCGTTCCCCACAGCGTCCGCCAGCTTGACTTGCAGCTTCGTGTTGTCAGGCAGGTTCTGGTAATTGACCACGACACTGAACTCTTTCGCGCCGCTTGGAACGGTGCAAACTCGCTGCGCCGCGGACCCCGTGCAAGCACTGGAGCCGTCGGCCTTCAAGATATCGAATCCGGTGATGAGGTTGCTCTGCGCCTGGCCGATGCCGGTCCAGATCAGACCCATCATCACGGCTACTCCTAACGCGAATAAACGCTTCACGTACCCAGTCTCCTTTCAGTCACCACCACGGTCCAGCGCATTCGGCGGCGCCGCTCATTTGTCAGGGCGGGGCGCGGTCATGAAGCCGCGCACGGCCCAGATAACGAGCGCCAGCAGACCAAGCGCGAGGATGCCGGCCCCGATCAGCAGCGGCATCGACACCCCAGCATCCGCGTTGACTGTCGCCGGCGCGGCAGAGGCGCCCGCGGGCGCGGCCGGGTTGGCGGCGCTCGCCGGGTTGGCCGGGTTGGCTGGGTTAGCCGGGTTCGCTGGATTGGCCGGGTTCGCTGGATTGGCTGGGTTCGCTGGGTTGGCCGGGTTAGCCACCTTAGCCTGAGCTGCGCTTGCCGGCGCGGGTGTCGGCTCGGCCGGACGCTGTCCGACGTACCACTCGTTTGTCTCTGAAAGGAAGTACTGGCCCTGCACGCCGATAGAGGCGTTGGTCACATACGCCCCGTCGGGCAAGGGGTCGCTGGGTTTGATCTCAATGTTCTCACGGCCGGCGCCGGAGTACTTCTTGGATGCGACGTAGATAATCTGGCCCTTGGGGTCGTAGACCTTGATCTGAATCTCGGTATCCGACGCGTCCTTGTAGTCGAACACGACGTATACCGACTTGGTCCCGGTCTGGAATACTTCCAGCGGCGTACCGTTGGGCGTCTCACTCATCCAGACCTTCTGGATCGAGCGCACGGGACCGTCTTGCTGGCTCGCCGGGGCCGCTTGGGTGACTGATGCGGCCAGCGCCAGAACAACTAGGGTAAACAGCAGAGTGATACCTCGGTGGCGCATGTGTGTCTGTGTCCTCCTCTGTGTGTGGGGCAGCGCCTGGCTCATTCTGCCGCTCTGCCCTAACTAAACACGCGACTCCTTAAAGTTATATTAAGACCGGTTTAGCCGTCGATTAACCCATACGAAATTGTGAAGAATGTGAACCCGGGGCTGTTTCAAGACACAAAAAGAGGGGGAGCTCGGTGGGAGCCCCCCCTTGGCTCATGTGTCTGGGCCATTCCCAGCAATTGGGAACGCCGATGAAACTACCCACGCACAGTCCCGGAAGTACAGCGGCGGCCCGAGAGGTTGCACGGCGGCTAGGCACCCTCTAAAACGCACCGGACTGCCCCAAGATACGGGTAAGCGCCTCAATCTACGCGGAACAGCCGCCTACTCGCTCGCCCAGCCCACCGCAAGCAACGGGAGATAGACCCTGTGGGTCGTCTCGCAGCAGGTCGTCGCCGTGGGCGTCGGCGTTGGTGGCACCGGCGTGTCCGTGACCGCGGCCGTGGCTGTGGCCGTCGGCGTCGTGGCCGGTGTGTCCGAGCCGGTCGGGGTCGCGGTGGCTGTCGCCGTCAGCGTGAGCGTCGCAGTGGGTGTCAGGCTCGCGGCGGGCGTGGCGCTCGGTGTCGTCGTGGCGCTCGGTGTCGCGGTCGGCGTCACGGTGGGCGCGCTCACGCGCCAGGTCGCGTGCGCCAGGAGCTGTGCCCCGTTGCGCAGCACGTCCAGGTACTCGGCCTCAATCGTATCACCGTCGCTGACCTTCAGTGTCTTGGTCGACGGGTCGCTGGCGGCACAATCCACGCAGAACTTGATATTCTGGTTCGAGGCCAACGTGTTGTACACCGTCGAGCCTGGCACCACGGGACGGAGATCGACCTGGAAAGCGTACGGGCTGCTCGTGCTCGAGACCAGAGCGTGGATGACTGGGTACTGGTCATAGTGGGCGGGCAGTTCAACGTCGAACAGATAGAGAGATGCTGAGCCGGCGACACCGACGTATGTTCCCCCGTCGCGATCGAAATAGAGATCGACCGTGGGTGTCGGCGTCAGGGTAGGTGTGCCGGTGAGCGTCGGCGTCGCCGTCGCGGTGGCGGTAGCGCTGGCCGTTGGCGTCGCGGTCGGCAGCGGCGTCTGAGTGGCCGTCGCCGTCGCGGTCGCCGTCGCCGTCGCGGTGGCAGCCGGTGTCGCGGTAGCGGTGGCCGTTGCGGTCGGCGTGGGCGCCTGGGCGCGCCACGTCGCGTAGCGAATCAGGTCCTGATACTGGACGATGATTCGGTCACCGTCCTTGACCTTGAGGATATACTGGCCCACGTCATTTCCGGCGCAGGCTGTGCAGAAGCGAACCGCAGGCGTCATCACAAGGTGCGTCGGGCTGATTGTCGTGACCGGCACGTAGAGCGGGCTTGTGCCCAGCGGCGTGCTATCACTGCGGATGGCTACCATGCTCGATGACGACGACGTCACAAACAGCTCGACCGTCAGGTAGTCCGATTCGGTGTAGAACACGCCTGTCGGCTCGTGGCCGGGGAAAGCGATGCCCGGCGTCGGCGTCACAGTCGGGCTGCTCGTCGGCGTACCCGTTGACGTGGTTGTCACCGTCGGCGTCGCCGTCAGGGTCCCGTTGGGCGTCGGCGTTCCGGTCGGCGTCGGTGTCCGGGTCGCTGTCGAGGCAGGGGTTCCCGTGCGGGTGGCGGTCGCCGTCGCTGTTGCCGTGCTCGTCGGAGTCGCGGTCGCCGTCGCCGTTCTGGTCGGCGTGCCCGTGCTCGTCGGGGTCGGAGTCAATGTGGGCGTGAACGTCGCCGCAGGAATGGCATAGGTCAGGCGCAGCGCGGGACGCTGGCTGTTACTGCACGTCGGCGACGCGACGAGGCCACACCAGACGAAGATGTTGTTAGGCGCAACTTGTGGGCCGTCCAGTCGGAAGGTTACGCGGCCCGTCGTGCCACGGCGGCGCGCAATCTCGGCGCGCTGGCCCGCGTCCAGCGTAAAGGTGTTGGCCGCGCCTACGCTCAGATCGCCGGTCTGGAACGTAGTGGGCGCGAATGTGACCGTCGCGGCATGGATGTCGCCGAATGTCGCCTGCGCGAGAGGCGCGGTCTCATCGAAACCGCCCGCCTTTGAGGGAAGCAGCCCAAGCTGCCATGTCGCCGCAACATCTGATGTGTAGTCGGTGCGGCCGGACAGGGAGAGCGACGCATCCGTCACGATGGCGCCGGCGGGCAAGGCCGACAGGTTGAACTGCACGACGCCGTGATGGATGTTCTGGCCGCCGGCCCACACACCCGCCCACAGGTCGCCGGGGAATTGCGTCGAATAGGAGCTGACAAAGCCGACGTCGGTGCTGTTGGCATAGATGACGGTGGATCCCGGCTGCGGGGTCCATGTCGGCACGGCTGTCGCGGTCGGGCCGCCCGGCGCCGGCGTCAGAGTCATGGTTGGGGTCGGCGGTGTGATGTTCGGCGCGAGCGTCGGTGTCACCGACGGCGTCGGGGTCGCGGTTACCGTCAGGGACGGCGTCGGCGACGCCGTGGCCGTCGAGGTTGCGGTTGGCGTCGGCGGCTGCACCCACGTAGAGGCGCCCGTCGCGGGGGTGATCATGATCGGCCCGGGGTCGTCCGGGCGCGTGTACGCGGCCCGCAGCGCCACGCCGTCGGCCACCAGCAGAGCATTCGAAGGCGGGTCCTGCGCAGTTCGGAAGGCGAGCGAGGCGGTAAAGTAAGGGCTGCGCGGCGAGGTGCGAGCCAGTTGCAGCGGGAGCGTCGCGAGCAGATTGCCATCCTTCGTGCTGGTGACCTGGACGGTCACAGACGACACATCGGCGTCGCGCAAGAATGTGTCAACGACGGTCAGAGTCGCCGTGTCGCTCACCCCTTGATACTGGTTACGGTCGAACAGGACGACTGTCCCCACCGTCCATTCCCACTCGCCGACGACACCTGGGAAAAGAGCAGGCAGTCGCAGGCGAGTCCGGTACGGCTGGCTGGCGCTCAGGTCGAACTGCGAGACATCGACCTGGAACGAGGTGATGCCCACACCCGGGTGCAGCCCCGCGGCATTGCCGCCAACGGGCTGTTCGAAGTTGTAGAAGTCGCGGATTTCGACCTGGTACTGATACGGCGGCGAGCTTCCGGCCAGCGTGTTCTGGCACAGGTTCACCCATAGCTTGCCGTTCTGGAACTCCGGCGGGAAGTCATGCTGCGGCGGCCCGCCTTTCTCCTGGCTCATCCAGATGCGCGCGACCTCGCTCGGCGTCCCAGGTACAGGGTAGGGACAATCGACGGGCTGAATCGTCGGGCTGGAGGTCGCCGTCGCCTGCGGCGTGCGCGTGACCGTCGACGTCGGGGTCGCCGACGGAGTTGCCGTCGCGGTCGCGGTGGACGTCGGCCCAGTGGTCGCCGTCGCGCCAGGCGGCGGCAGCGTGCCGCCACCGCCCGGTAGGGTCGGCACGCCCTGCGGTGAGGGCGCGGCCGCCAGGGGACGCGGCGGGACGGTTATCACGGTGGCCAGACAGGCCAGGATTAAGAGCAACACAAGCAAGCGGCGGGACATAGTCGGTCACCTTCTAGGACGCGGCGGCCGTCGTGCGCGCCGACGCTACAGGGCAAAAGCTACCTGCCTGGCCTACGCACGTCAGCATCACGACCCGGCAAAGAGAAGCGGTAGATAGAGCTTGACCGACTGCGGCACGGGAGTCGTCGCGGTTGGCGTCGGCGTACTCGTCGGGGTCGCGGTCGGCGTGAACGTCCGGGTCGGGGTCGCCGTCGCCGTCCGCGTGGCAGTGCTCGTCGGCGTGCGCGTCGCAGTCGCGGTCGCCGTTGGCGTCGCGCTGGCCGTCGGCGTCGGTGTGAGCGTCACAGTTTCGGTCGCCGTAGGTGTAGAGGTCGGCGTGGGCGTCGGTGTGACGGTATCGGTCGGCGTCGGCGTGTCCGGGGGCGCAACCTCGTACCAGGTGGACACACCGGTGTACTGCGGGTTATTGGATGGATACAGCACGTTGATGGTCGTAGACGGCGGGTACACGCGCACGCGCGGCGACGGGTCGTTGCCGCTCTGGTTGCACGATTCCCAGCAGAACGCGATGTCCTCGTTGGCGACGTAGAGGTTGGGCGTGTTGGGGTCCTGGTACAACGTCAGCACAGCCGCGCCGCCCCAGGGGCCGATAGTCACGGCCTTGGCGTAAACGGCACCGACGCCCGACAGTGTGGGATCATAGATCGAGATCCTGGCCGTATCCGCCAGGCCGACATAGTATGGCTTGTCGAAGCGCACCTCTGGCGTCTGGCTCGTCGGCGTCGGGCTGGGCGTCGATGTGTCGGTCGGCGTCGGCGTCGAGGTGAGGGTCGGCGTCGGGGTGTACGTCAGGGTCGGTGTGAACGTCGGTGTCAGAGTGAGCGTCGCAGTTGGAGTGAACGTCGGCGTCCGCGTTGCGGTGAGGCTGGGCGTCACGGAAGCTGACGCGGTCGCCGTGAGGGGCACAGTCGACGTCGGCGTCACGGTCGGCGCCGTCGACACGAGGCACGTGGCGTCCTTGAAATCGACGATGAACGGGGCCGGACGCAGCAACAGATGCACAGACTGGCTGCGTGTGGCATAGTTCGTCGCGCTGACGCTGATGGTATAGTCGCCTTCGGCAATTCCCGAGTAAATCGGCCCGATACTGTACGCCCCGTTCCCGCCGGTCGTATTGGAACGCGGCGGCGTGACCCCCTGGAGCGTCACCTGCGCGGTATCGACAGGCTGTCCCTGGCAGTTCTGGACGACCCCTTCGACAAGCACCTGGGGCGTCCCGCCGACGGCTGTGGGCGTGAGGGTTGACGTAAGCGTGAGCGTGGGCGTCGGCGTCCTGGTCGCGCCGCCGGTCGCCGTGGCGCTCGGCGTGGACGTGGCGGGCGCGCCGACGACATAGTTCAGCTTCAACACCGGCGCCGGATAGGAGCTGGCCTGTCCTATTTGCGTGCCGCTGCTCCAACCGAAGAGGTTGCTCCCGAAAGACCAGCTTAGTGGACCCGTCACACGAAATACAACGCGCCCCTGACCGGAAAGCTGGGCCGCGACCGCGTTAACGGCATCCGCGCTGAAGAAGAGCTTGTTGGGCTTGCCGGGCGCGAGGTCGGACGGACCAAGAGGCGGCGACAGGGTTGAGAGCGTGTTGGCTGTGAAGACGTCGCTGAAGGTCATCGTCGCCCCCACCGTGTGGCTCCCGTAGTCAACCAGCTCGACCTTCCAGCTGCCACCCGAGCTATCGAAGAGACCTGGCAGCAGATCGGTGCCCGTGAGGGTAAGATCAGCATTTACCAGGTGCGCGTTTGCAGGTAGGGTAGGCGCGAATTGCACGATACCCAGGAAGACGGGGGCGTCGGACTCGCGGTAACCCACGTACATCGGGATATTGTCAGAGCCGAGCCGCACTGCCCCGTTCTTCGGTCCAGTGACGTAGCCGATCTTGTCCGGCGGCGGGGTCACCGTCAGGGTCTGCGCTCCGACGGGGAACGTCGCGGTCGGTGTGGGCGTCGGTGTGGACGTGCCGGCGGGAACGGTGGCGCCCGGCGTGCCAGGACTACTGCCCGGCCGCCACAACGCCGTCGTCTCCAGGTCCAGCGCCGCGTAACTCGCGTGGATGGTGTCGCCGTTCGCGCCGACGTATAGCGTCGCCGCCGTGCCGTTGGAACAGTCCGGCTGGTCGCAGAAAGTAAGGTCGGGAAAACCCTGGCTGATGAAGCCGGTGTCGAAGCGGCCGGTGTTGAAGCCCGTCTCCTTCAGGCGCACATCGATGCCCTTTGGCGTGCCATTCTGTGACCAGACGTGGACGGTCACAATGTCGGCGCCATTGATGTCGAGGTTGGCAGACTTGTCGTAGACTTCGAGGCGCGCCGGCGAATCCAGCCCATAGCCATAATACGTTGTGTCGTTGAACTTGATGTTCGCCCCGATGTCCCACTCGGCGTCACCGTAGCGCGTCCACGCGCCGGCCGGAGGCACGAGCTGATACGAGAGGCGCGTGTGATACGGACCGCCCACCGCCGGCAGTGAGCCGGTGGCCGGCGACCAGGGCAGCGAGATGATGCCCCACGCCGCCTGGTATTGCCCTTCGAGGCGCGGGGGCTGCGGCGCGCCAAAGTCGTTGAGCGTGTCGATCCGAAAGGCCGCGTCGCCGGTGAACCAGATGTTGACGTAGATGAGGGTCGTGCCTTCGGGAAACTGCGTCTGCGCGGCGCCGAGCGGCTGAGAGCTAACCCAGATGAAGGGGCCTTGCGATTGATGGGCGTCCATGGTGGGCGTGGGGCCGCCAATCGCTGCGATCGTTGGGTTAACAGGCGTGGCGGTCGGCGGCGTTACGTCGTTCGGATTGAACGCCGCGCTCGCCGCGTCACCCAGGGTAAGGATCACGACCGCGCAGAGGGCAAGGGCCGCGGCCCAAATGATGGCGATGTACTTCTTCACAGCTAACCTTCATCTCGAGTTGGAATGTGCGCGACAATGCCGATGGGAGATAGAAGGCGGGGGGCCAGGGCCGTCCCGTCTCCTATCTCCATGATTTTCCACATATGACCGTGATGTATGACGCCGATTGGGGCTACTGGTTACGGCGCGGTGGGCTGGGGCTGCTGAATCTGAGAGATGATATCCACAACCTTTTGTTTCGCGTCGGACGGCGCGAGGTTGTAGGCCGTCTGTGCCTCGTTCAGAGCTTCCGTCCCGCGGCCGGCTCGCTGGTAGACCAGCGCCAGGTTAACCCGGTTGACCCAGCTGTCCGGCGCCAACTCGACGGCCTTCTTGCTTGCCTGAAGCGCCTGGTCGACCTTGTTGCTCTTCACGTAAATCTCGCCGAGGGCGCTATACGCCGGCACCGCTCGCTGCGAGTCCGGGTCGACCGACAGCCCCTTGAGATACGCCTGCTCGGCGTTGTCCGACTCGTTTCGCGCCTGGTACAGACGACCGAGGCCAAAGTACGCGTCCGGGTTCTGGGGGTCGAGCTGTAGCGCCTGGTTCAGCGCAGCCCTCACCACATCGTCGGACTGGCCGGCGAGCTGCGAGGCCAACGCCCACTCGACGTAGTAGTCCGGCGAGTTCGGGTTGATCTGGGTCGCCCGCTGGTAGTTCTGGGCCGCCCGCGCGAGCAGGTTGTTGCGGCGCGTCTGGTCGCCCGTCGCCTGCGCCCATAGCAGGTACGCGTGGCCGACGTTGAAACGCGCGTTGCCGTCGTTCGGCGTCAGAGACGCCGCGTACTCGGCCAGCTGAACGGCCTTGTCGAAGCCCGCGTCGCGGTCGTTGGCGCTAGAGACGCTACCCGATGCCGCGGCAACATACTCGACCATCTTTCGCACATACTCTGGCTCGCGATTCTGGAGGGTCATCGCGTTCTGCCCGAGGATGAGGGCCGACCCGATGTCGCCCACGCGGGCGTACGCGTCGGCGCTGGCCATGTACATATCGGCCTGGATGGGCAGGACGTTGCCAAAGACGATCACAGCCAGGACGACGAGCGCCAGGGCGGCATACAGGAATATCGCCGTACTGTTGCCCTGCCCGACGGGCACCGGCGGCTTAGGCAGCCACGATGCCAGAAGCGCCAACGCGGCCAGAAACAGGACCAGGAAGAGATACAGCAGCAGGACCGAGTCGCCATTGGCAAGCCAGATCCCTGTGCGCGCCGCTAGGACCACCACCAATCCGACGACCGCCCCAACCGGAATGGTCCAGAAGGCGCGCGGCAGTGTCCCCGCGCGCACGGCCTCCACGCGCGTCTCGAACCAGAGCAGGGCGCTGCCCAGGACGATGCTCAGCAGCATGAACCAGACAATGGCGTAGCCGTTGGCGTCCGCGCGGAAGCCGTCAAGCGGTATGAAAGCGTAGGTCAGCACGGCCATGACAATGGCGGCCATGACGCCGTAGGCCGAGGCCGAGGTGGGCAGGAACAGGGGGGGCGGCAGCGGCCGCGGGGCTCTCGGCGTTGGCGCAGCCTTCGCGCCTCCTGCCGACGTTGACTTCCCGCCGGACGACGCCTTCGCGCCTGCCGCCTTGACCGCCGGGGCGGGCGCCGGCGCCGCTTCAGGCTCGGTCGCGCCTACCAGGCGTGGCCGCGCGGCGAGAGCGCCGATAAGCGCCAGGAACGCCCAGAACATGACGCGATTGACCGGGTTCGCCGGGCCAAGGCTAATATCCACGAGATGCCCGACGAGCGCCGCCAGCAACGCCGCCAGCAGCCACTGACCCTCGCGGCTGATCGACCCACCGCTCCGATTGGTGAACGCCTGGATGAGCATGAATATCCAGACGCCGACGAGCAGCCCCAGCGCGGAACCAATTCCGAGATAGAGCGGCAGCCCAAGGACGACCGGCAGTAACGCGGCGCCCGCCGTGCCCAACGCCACCACCACGCCGTAGAGAATCGTGTCCGGCCCCGGGCTAGCCAGTCCGAGGCGGCGGAAGATGAGGTACACGGCGGCCGCGATCAGCCACAAGTAGGCGACAAGGCCAAGCGCGCCTGTCTCAATCAGCCGGTCGAAGCTCTCGTTGTGGGAGCGGTCGGGCAAGAGGTCGCGGGCTTCCTGGTAATGAATGGCGGGTGAGACATTCGCGCTGAGCGTGATAATCTCGGTCTCCGGCCCGTAACCGATCGGGATACGCGCCGGCTGACTCCCCGCCGCCTGCGCCGCGCCTTCCCAGAGGAGTAGGCGGACGGCGCCCGTGCTGCCCTGGCTAACATCCATCAACGTCGTGAGGCGGGCGAGAGGCGCCGGCGCACTCGCGAGCGCGGCCTGCACGGGAGGCAGGTTGAGCGCGCCGAGCAGGACGCCGACAATGAGCGCGGCCACGCTGACACCGACCACAAGCTGCCGACGGCCGCGGACGGCGGCGAGCGTCAGGGCGAAGAACACCACGGCCGCCGCGAGACCAAGCAGCGGGCCGCGGCTATAGGCGAGACCGAAAGCGGCCAGTTGCAGCACGAGGGCAATGCCGTACACGAACTGGCGCACCATCGGCACGACAACGCCGGCCCCGGCCCCTTCACTCGCGCCTTCCTCGCCAGTCGAGGGTGTCGCCGGCACGATCAGGCGCGCCACGGTGAGCGGCATGACCATGAGCAAGTAGCCCGCGAGGAAGATCGGGTTGCCGAGCGTGCCGAAGACACGCCCACCGTACAGCCCGCGCCAGACGCCGGGCTGGATTCCAAGCCCCTGCATGACGGCGAAAAGAGCCGCAGGGATGCTGCCCAGGACCACGGCTGTGACAACGCGCTCGACCTGGTCCCGCCGGCGCAGGTCATTCAGGATGAGGACAAAGATGATAACCAGCGCGAGGACCGAATAGAGCCCCTGGCCGCGCTGATAGGAACCGAACAGACTGGCCCACGGTGTGAGGGACGCGAGCGTGGCGAGGACATAGGCAACTACCAGAAGCAGGGTGGGCCACAGCAATGCCCTGGGCATGCGCCCCGGCTCACCGGCCGGTGGACGGAGCCGCGAATCGATGACGCGTACGATCCAGGCGGCGGCCATCACCAGGGCAATGGTGCGCACGATCATCATTTTATCAGGTTCGAAGACGCGAACCGTTGACGTTTGAAAGAATAGGGGCGTGACCAGCAGGACCGCCAGCCACCCCGCCTCAATCAGGCGGCTACACCACAGGCTCACTCGTGTGGGCATCGGGTTGGTACACCTCTTTCCGGTAGTCTTACACTCCGTAAGAGTGTAACGCGCCGGACGCCCCGGCGATACGGGCTAGCACAAATTCACCGCCGCCTTGTCGTTGCGAGCGAAGCGAAGCAACCTCTCGCCCTTACGACGGGCGGTCTATACGATATGGCGTTGCTGTGGCCCGTAGCGAGATTGCTTCGTCGCGTCGGCGCTCCTCGCAATGACCGGCCTGCAGATGGTGAATTCTGCCCTATCGGTAGTTCAAACCTTTACGGAACGCGGTGGTGTTGCGCGGTATATTTAAGGAGGTCGTTCCCCTGAACCTTAATAACTATCTCGCACATGGGTTCAGCAAATAGCATGAGGCACGGAAGGATGTATTGCTGCCCTTCCGTGCCTCTTCTGGCCGCCTGCCCCTTTGAGAGCGCTACATTACGCCTGGACGCGGGCGGCCTGTGCCTGCCCCACCACATCCTCAATCTGGTCCAGGTGGTTATTGTCATGGCGCAAGCCGCTCATGAAGCGCCGGTAGCAGTTGTTGAACGGCGCGCCCTCCCAGGGCTGGTAGCCGTTCTCGACATCCGGGTTATCCGGCCACATGTCGAGGCTCGCCAGGCGCATGCGGCGGCTCTCCTCCAGGCGGTCGACGCACTGCTGGATCGTCGTAACCGTCTGCCAGGGAACCTCGGCGCGGGAACGTCCGTGGAACGCGACACCACGCGCCAGCTCCGCCGCCAGCGCCGCGGACTCTTCGGATGAGGCCGTGATGTGGACGATCAGGTGTCCGAGCGTCCACGGCATATTCACCTCGTCGGCATCAGACGCGTACGGGTCGTCGGCTTTCGGGTCGATTGGCTGGAAGACGACGTCGGCGTCTGTGCAGTCAGCGATAAGCTCGCGCTGAAAGTCGATCATCTTGTTCGTCCACGCCCGCAGGTCGTCTTTAGTCAGGGGCGCGTCGGGCGAAGGCAACTCAAACATGGGGTGTTTCTCCTCTCGGTCGCTTTCTTTGCCATTGGATAATGCCATTATATAGACTCCGTTGTGAAGGGAAAGTTTACCGATGGCTTGCACCGCCATCTCATAACTGCCCGCCCCGGCACGTCCACCGCGTAAATGGCGGGCCATCTCGCAAGCGGCCCAGACATTACCCAAAGAGGAGCCTCGTTATCGGAACAGGCAACCACGAATGGACGTCAACTCAGTAGCAGCCTGATAGGATGCGGATTTTCCGCGCCTGCAACCCACCACTACGGAGAGACCCATGAGAAACATCCTGCTTCTCATCGGCGGAGCGATCGCTGCCCTTTTGCTCGTATCCGCCACCCAACCCGCGCTCGCCGCGCCCACCGCGGCAACGGGCGTGACCCTCACCGGCCCGGTCTGGCAGTGGGCCAGCGTCGCCGAAGGCACGTCCGGCGCAGCCACCACCGTCCCTACCCCGGCCAGCTACACCATCCAGTTCAATCCCGACGGCACGGCCAACATCAAGGCCGACTGCAACAACGTTATCGCCTCGTACACCGCCCAGGGCCAGAGCCTGACAATTACACTCGGACCGTCGACGATGGCTTACTGCGGCGAAGCCTCGCTGGACACTCAGTACCTCCAGCTCCTCTCGCAAGCGCAGTCGTACACCATCGACGGCAGCCAACTCAAGCTGACGACGCAGAACAACGCGCAGATGACGTTCAACAGCGGCGCGGCCCAGGCGGACGGAGCACAGAGCCTCGGGCCGGATATCTTGCGCAATAAGAAGTGGCAGTGGGTGCAGACCCGCTACGCCGATGGCTCGACGGAAGACAATCCCAACGCGGCGGCCTACTGGCTCGCGTTCTTCGGCGATGGCGTGTTCGTGGGACGCGCCGACTGTAACGTCGGCCGGGGTACTTACCGGGCTAACGACAAGAACCAGATCTGGTTCAGGCCCGCGGCTACGACTCTCAAGCAGTGCGGCGCCAGCACGCGCTTCCAGGACCTGGTGGACATCGTGCTGAACGCTGAGGGCTACCGCCTGGAGGACAGCGGCAAGGTTCTCGTCATTGCCCGCCCGTCGGCCGGCTACGAGCTTATCTTCCGCGACACCGGCGCCCCGCCCCAGGATGCCGTTCCCACACAGGGTTCGCGCGTGTGGGGCTGGACCGAGCGGCGCGATCCCAGCGGCCAGGACATCACCATCGACAACCCTAGCGCCTACATTCTCCAGTTCAAGCCCGACGGCACGTTCAACTTCAGGGCAGACTGCAACACCGGCTCTGGCACCTTCACGGCTGACAGCCGCGGCGCCGTCACCCTGACCCCAGGGGCCATGACGTTGGCGCTATGCCCGCCCGGCTCGCAGGCCGACAACATGCTCGCGGCGCTGAACTCAGTCACCGGCTATCGGATCGAGGACGGCGGCGCGGCCGTTGTCCTGATCCTGGGCGACAGCGGCGTCGAGGACGTCTACCGTCCGGTGGCCGCGGCGCCGAGCCAGCCCTGATACCGGCCCCAGCCGAACCACCATGGAATTGGAGAACACAGTCATGCTCTACAGACGACTCCTCATCGTACTCGTGTTCGCGGCCCTCTTCCTGGGCGCCGCCAGCATTGCTTCGGCTCAGGGCGCGGCGCCATCGACGCAAGCCGCTTTGGGACCCACTACCACATACTGCGTGCAATACGGCGACACGCTCTACAGCATCGCCAAGCGCTACAACACTACGGTCGACGCGATCAAGAACGTCAACAACCTGCCGTCTGACACCATCTACGCCGGCCAGTGCTTGATCATCCCGCTGAACGCGCCGCCGACACCATCGACCGACGTGATTGTCGACGACCTGTCGCCGGGCTTTGTCCGCGGCGGCGACCCGGCCGGCTGGTACCAGCAAAACATCGGCTATCTCGACCATAGCTACTGGTCCTACAACAACCAGGTGGACCAGCCGGACCAGAACTGGGGGCGCTGGTATCCCGTGCTCAAGCCCGGCTACTACGAAGTCTACGCCTTCATTCCGGCCCAGAACGCCTTCGCGAAGTCGGCGAAGTACACGATCCGAACCGCTGACGGCTACCCCACCCGAATTGTCAACCAATCGCTGTACTACAACCAGTGGGTGTCCCTGGGCACCTACCGTTTCAACGGCGACGGCAATGAGTACGTCTATCTCAACGACGCCACCGGTGAGCCGAGGCTCAGCGTGAGGCTGGCGTGGGATGCTGTGAAATGGTCGCCGCGCTAACCGCGCACGCGGCCGATTGGCGGTGCTGATAGCAGCACCGAACGATGTGGCGGGCGTTCCTGGGCGAGGCTGCCGCTCAAGAACGCCCGTCTCGGACTCGGTAGCGCGTTGTTCGTCTGTAGCGCGCTTGCCCCGGAGTGCGCCTGATTGTATAATTACCTGCTGTGCTTTTGACGTTTTCTGAACCTAGACAGGTTGTTGTCATGCGCCAGGCGCGTGAACGGTTATATCGAACTGAAGCCATCGTCCTGAAGCGCCAGGATTTCGGGGAGGCCGACCGTCTCCTCACCATCTTGACGCGCGAGCGCGGGAAGCTGCGCGTCATCGCGAAGGGCGCGCGGCGGACATCAAGCCGCAAAGCAGGCCACGTCGAGCTGTTCAGCCAGAGCCAGCTCCTCCTGGCGAAGGGGCGCAACATGGACCTGGTGACCCAGGCCCAGGCGGTCACGAGCCACCCGAGCCTGTACACGGACTTGCTGCGCTACACCTACGCCAGCTACATGGCAGAGCTGGTGGACAAGTTCCTGGAGGAGGAAGACCCCCACGGCGAGGTGTACGACCTGCTGCGCGAGAGCCTGGCCGCGCTCGTCGCCGATGGCAGCGATGCCCAGCTCGCGCTCCTGATGCGTTTCTACGAGCTGCGCCTGCTCGGCCTGGTCGGCTTCCAGCCCTCCCTGTTCCACTGCGCCCACTGCCAGTCGCCCCTGGCGGCCGAGGACCAATATTTCTCGGCAATGGCCGGCGGCGCGCTGTGCCCGAACTGCCGATCGCTCGAAGCTGACGTCGTCCCGCTGCCGCTGACGACGCTGAAGGTGGCGCGCTTCATCCAGACGCGGGACTACCCGCAAGTGCGCACGATTGCCCTGAGCCCGGACGTCCACCGCGACCTGGAGCGTCTGCTCCTGCGCTACCTGACGCACGTCCTGGAGCGACAGCTCAAGTCCGTCGAATTCCTGGACCAGGTACGCAACCTCTCGTTGGGGACAAGTGAAAACGACGTACTACTTCACAACAAGCGTAATGGCTCGGCGTCCATATCTGAAACAGGCGTGGATTGAACAGATCTTGCGCGCGCCGATCCGTACCGTCATTCAGGAGAATGGTCGCGTGTGTCGGTGGGGGTATATTCCAGAGTTAGGGAAGTACTTGAGAGTGATCACTGAACCAGACGGCGAGACGGTCCATAACGCCTTTCCTGACCGTGGGTTCAAGCCGTGAGAAGAAGGCGGCCAGTGATGAAAGTCGAATACGAGCCTGGCTCGGACATGATGTACATAGGGCTGAGTGAGGGTATCGCCACGGAGTCCCAAGAGGTGGCGCCTGGCATCGTCCTGGATTTCGACGCGGAAGGCCACGTCCTGGGCATCGAAATCGAGGATGCCGCCAGACTAATAGACCTTACGCGCCTGGATGTGTCCGCCCTACCTGTTGCCCAGGTCATCCTGACGAAAGACGCGCGCGCCGCAGCATGAGCCACACACCGTCTGCCTTTGAGTGGCGTAACCAGATTCTCGAAGGCGACTGCCGCGAAATCCTAACCCGACTCCCGGACGGCTGCGTAGACCTCGTCGTCACGTCGCCGCCCTACGCCGACCAGCGCCGTCACACCTACGGCGGCGTCCACCCTGACGAGTATGTCGAGTGGTTCCTGCCCATCGCGGCGGGGCTTCAGCGTGTTCTCAAGCCGACCGGCTCCTTCATCCTCAACATCAAGGAGCGGGTCGCCAATGGCGAGAGGCACACCTATGTGCTGGAGCTGATTCTCGCGATGCGCAAGCAGGGCTGGCTGTGGACCGAGGAATACATCTGGCACAAGCGGAACACGGCGCCGGGAAAGTGGCCGAACCGCTTCCGCGACTCGTGGGAGCGCTGCCTGCATTTCACGAAGCAGCGCCAGTTCGCGATGTACCAGGAAGCCGTCATGGTGCCGATGGGCGAGTGGCGGCACGCGCGCCTGCGCAACCTGAGCGACACAGACCGCCGGCGCGACAACTCGCGGGTGCGGAGCGGGTTCGGCAAAAAGGTCGAGAATTGGGTCGGCCGCGACATGGCCTACCCGACAAACGTCCTGCACATGGCGACAGAGTGCGGCAACAAGAACCATAGCGCGACGTTCCCAGTCGCTCTGCCCGCGTGGTTCATCAAGCTGTTCACGCAGCCGGGCGACGTGGTGCTCGACCCATTCATGGGATCGGGAACTACCGCCGCCGCCGCCGCGGAGCTTGGCCGGGTGTACGTCGGGATCGAGCAGGATGCGGGTTTCGTCGCTATCGCCCGCGAACGTCTTTGTCAGGCCAACATAGCGGCCCAACCGCCGCTGCTGTCTGAGCTAGAGCCACCACTGCCAAACGGCGGACCGTAGAGCCGCGCCATGGCGTGGCTCTACAGCCTGGCGCCCGCGCGACAGCGCGGCGCTACATAGATTTAGGCTACTATTCACAAACTTGCGAGCTATTATCTCATGACTGCACTTAACTTCCAGGACGCCATCGCGCGCCTGAGCGAATTCTGGGCGCAACACAACGCCCTCATCTGGCAGCCCTATAACGTTCAGGTCGGCGCCGGCACAGGGAACCCGGCCACAGCGCTGCGCGTCCTCGGCCCCGAGCCGTGGCGCGTCGGCTACGTGGAGCCCTCTATCCGCCCCGATGACGCCCGCTACGGCGAGAACCCCAACCGCCTCCAGCAGCACTATCAGTACCAGGTCATCCTGAAGCCCGACCCGGGCAATCCCCAGGAGCTGTACCTGGACAGCCTGCGCGCGATGGGCATCGACGCCCTGGAACATGACATTCGCTTCGTCGAGGACAACTGGGAGTCGCCCGCGCTCGGCGCGTGGGGTCTGGGCTGGGAGGTCTGGCTCAACGGCCTGGAGATTACCCAGTTCACCTACTTCCAGGAGGCGGGCGGCTCGCGTCTCGACCCGGTCTCCGTCGAGATCACCTACGGTCTCGACCGCATCAATATGGCCTTGCAGCACGTCCGCCACTTCACGCAGATCTGCTGGACCAACTCGATCTCGGCCGGCGACGTCAACCTCAAGGCCGAGTATGAGCACAGCCGCTACTACCTGGACGTGGCCGACGTGGACGTTCACCGCCAGATGTGGGACATCTACGCATCCCAGGCCGAGTACTGCCTCAAGAACGGCCTGGTGCTGCCGGCCCACGACTATGTCCTGCGCATGTCCCACACGTTCAACGTCCTTGACGCGCGTGGCGCCGTTGGCGTCACCGACCGACCGCGCTTTTTCGGCCGCATGCGCGACCTCTCCCGCCGCATCGGGCAGGCCTACCTCGCCCAGCGCGAGGAGGAAGGCTACCCGCTCATGCGTCTGATGGGCGAGCTTGCCGCACCGCCCATCGTCGTCGACCAGCGGCCGGACGTGCCCGCGCCCGACGCGCCCGCGGACTTTGTGCTGGAGATTGGCACAGAAGAGCTGCCGGCCGCCGACCTGGATGTGGCGCTGGCGACGCTGCGCGCGTCCGTGCCGAAGGCGCTCGATGAGGCACGGCTGGCGTACGATGAGATCAGGATCGAAGGCACGCCGCGCCGTCTGGCCGTGATGGTCAAGGGGTTGGCGCCGCGCCAGCCCGACCGCCAGGTGGAGGTGTTCGGCCCGCCCGCCGCCGCCGCTTTCAAAGACGGCCAGCCAACGCAGGCCGCCATCGGCTTCGCCAGGAGCCAGGGCGCGACTGTCGAGGCCATCGAGGTCCGCGAGCGCGAGGGCAAGCGATACGCCGCCGTCATCCGCAGCGAGACCGGCCGTTCGGCGCGCGAGGTGCTGGCCGAGGTCTTGCCCAGGCTCATCGGCAGCATTACCTTCGGTAAGGCCATGCGCTGGAACCCGACCAATGTGGCCTTCTCGCGCCCGGTGCGCTGGATCGTCGCCCTCCACGAGCGCAGCGTCGTCGCATTCGAGTACGCCGGCGTTCCAAGTGGCGCCGTCACGCGCGGCCTGCGCCCCCACGGCTCGCCGGAGCTGCCCATCGCCCAGGCCGAGGACTACCTGAAGGTGATGCGCGTCGCAGGCGTCGTGCTGGACGGCAACGAGCGCCGCCAGCTCATCCTGGATCAGGGGCAGCACCTGGCGGCTGAGGTCGGCGGCACGATGCCGGAGGATGAGGGCCTGCTGGACGAGGTCGTCAACCTCATCGAGCAGCCCGTCGCAGTGCGCGGCCAATTCGAGGCTCAATATCTGGATCTGCCGCAGGACGTCCTCATCACGGTCATGCGCAAGCACCAGCGCTACTTCCCGGTGCTCAAAGATGGCCGCCTGCTGCCCTATTTCATTGCCGTCGCCAACGGCAACGCCGGCCACGTCGACAACATCCGCCAGGGCAACGAAGATGTCCTGCGCGCTCGCTTCGCCGACGCCGCCTACTTTGTCAAGCGCGACCGCCAGCACAAACTTGCCGAGTTCGTACCCAACCTGTCGCGCATCACCGTTCAGGCGCGCCTCGGTACGCTCCTGGACAAGACCAACCGCCTGGAGCGGCTGGCCCCGGTGCTGGCCGAGCGCCTGGCGCTCTCGGCCGAGGAAGCCACGGAGCTAGCCCGTGCGGCTCACCTGAGCAAGGCCGACGTCGCCACCCAGATGGGCACCGAGCTGACGAGCCTCCAGGGCGCGATCGGCCGCGACTATGCCCGCGCCGACGGCGAGCCCGAAGCCGTCGCGTCGGCTATCTACCAGCAGTATCTTCCCAAATCGGCGACCGACCGGCTCCCGAGTGGCCGCGTCGGCTTCGCGTTGAGCCTCGCCGACCGGCTCGACGCCCTCGTCGGCTTGTTCGCGGTCGGCCAGCAGCCGACGGCGAACCAGGACCCGCTGGGGCTACGGCGCACGGCGCTCGGCCTCTCCCGCCTCCTGGCGGAGGGAACGCAGCCGCTTGGCCTGCCCGCCGTCTCAGTATCGCAGCTCGTCGCCGACGCCGCGGCGGCGCAGCCCGTCCCAGTCGACGACGCGACCCAGGTAGCCGTGCGCGACTTCATCCGCGCGCGGCTGGAGCAGTGGCTACGCGAGCAGGGCGCTCGCTATGACCTGGTCCAGGCGGTGCTCAGCGCCCAAGCCGACACGCCGGCCGGCGTCGGCCAGGCGCTGCGAGAGCTGGCCGTGTGGGCGGCGCGGCCCGACTGGACGTCGTTCTTGACAGCCTATGCGCGATGCGTGCGCCTCGTGCGCAATCATCCGAATCTCTACGATCTCAACCCGGCTCTCTTCCAGCTTCCGGCCGAGACGCAGCTCTACGCGGCGTACCAGGCGGTGGAAGGCGACGTGAAGCGAGCCGAGACCCTGGACCAGGTGTTCACGGCGATGCTGCCCCTGGTCGGGGTGATCAACACGTTCTTCGACGATGTCATGGTGGAGGTGGACGACGAGGCTGTACGCAACAACCGCCGCGCCCTTCTCCAGCGCATCGCCGCGTTACCTCAGCGCTGGGTCGACCTGAGCAAGGTCGAGGAATTCTAGCGGTTCAGCGCGTTCTCTGGTCCCGCCTGTCTCCACTGTGGAGCGAGAGAAAGGGACCATGAGAGGCGCACCCAACCCCCTATGGCAGGGGGAACCAGTCTCAAGGAGAGCCTGAAAATGACAAAGTACGTTTACCTGTTCACGGACGTGGGTGAGGCCGAAAAGAAAATGGGGTCGTGGGACGGTGTACGCTCCCTCCTGGGCGGCAAAGGCGCCGGCGTCGCCGACATGACCCGCGCGGACCTGCCGGTGCCGCCGGGTTTCACCATTACAACCGAAGCCTGCAATGCCTACTATGACAGTGGGAAGCAGTTTCCGGACGGCATGTGGGATCAGGTGATCGAGTCGATGAAGGTCATCGAAAGCCTGACCGGGAAGAAGTTCGGCGATCCGAGCAACCCGCTGCTCGTGTCCGTGCGCTCGGGCGCCAAGTTCTCCATGCCTGGCATGATGGACACCGTGCTCAACCTTGGCCTCAACCCGGACACGAAACAGGGCCTGGCGAAACTGACCGACAACCCGCGCTTCGCCGCCGATGCCTACCGCCGCTTCGTGCAGCTCTTCGGCAAGATCGTGCTGGGCGTGTCGGGCGACAAGTTCGAGCATGTCCTGGACGAGTACAAGCACCAGGGCGGCCAGATGCGCCAGGACACGGACCTGAGCACCGCGGAGCTGGACGAGATCAGCGCCAAGTTCAAGGACATCATCAAGGCCGACAGCGGCGTGACCTTCCCCGACGATCCTTACGAGCAGCTGCGCATGGCCATCGGCGCCGTGTTCGGCTCCTGGATGGGCCGCCGCGCCATTGACTACCGCCGCGTCAACAAGATCGCCGATAACCTCGGCACGGCCGTGAACGTCCAGACGATGGTGTTCGGCAACATGGGCAACGACTCCGCGACCGGCGTCGCCTTCACCCGCAACCCGTCGACCGGCGAGAACAAGCTCTACGGCGAGTACCTGGTCAACGCCCAGGGCGAGGACGTGGTAGCCGGTGTCCGCACCCCGCGCCACCTCGACGACCTGGCGAGCGAGATGCCAGAGGCTTACCTGGAGTTCAAGACCTACGCGGAGCGCCTTGAGAAGCATTACAAGGACATCCAGGACCTGGAGTTCACCATCGAGCGCGGCAAGCTCTATATGCTCCAGACCCGCACAGGCAAGCGCACCGGCCCGGCGGCGGTGAAGATTGCCGTTGACCATGTGCACGAGGGCCTCATCAGCAAGCAAGACGCCGTGCTGCGCGTCGAGCCGTCCGCCCTCGACCAACTGCTCCACCCGATGATCGATCCCAAGGCCAAGGTGACGGTGCTCACCACCGGCCTGCCGGCCAGCCCCGGCGCAGCGTCGGGCCAGGTCGTGTTCGACCCCGACGAGGCTGTGCGCTGGGCCAAGGACGGCCACAAGGTCGTCCTCGTCCGCACGGAAACGGCCCCCGAGGACTTCCATGGCATGGAAGTCTCCCAGGCGTTCCTTACGGCGCGCGGCGGCATGACCTCCCACGCGGCCGTGGTGGCGCGAGGCATGGGCAAGCCCTGCGTCGCGGGCGCGGGCGACATCCGCGTCAACTACAACACCAAGCAGTTCACCGCCAACGGCACGACGGTCAAGGAAGGTGAATGGGTGACGGTGGACGGCTCCAGCGGCCGCGTCATCCTCGGCCAGGCTCCCCTCGTGGACGCCAGCCTGAGCGGCGACTTCGCCGAGTTCATGACCTGGGTGGACGAGTGCCGCACGATGGGCGTCCGCGCCAATGCCGACATCCCGCGTGACGCGCAGGTGGCCCGCAGCTTCGGCGCGGAGGGCATCGGCCTGTGCCGCACCGAGCACATGTTCTTCGGCGGCGATCGCATCGACGCCGTGCGCCAGATGATTCTCTCCGGCCTCGACTACAAGCGCCTCGACCGCGAGATCACTGCGGCGCAGGCCGCCAAGGATGACGTCCGCATCGCCGACCTGGAGAAGCAGATCGAGGAGCCGCGCCGGCTGTACCTGGGCGCCCTCGACACGCTGGCCGTGATGCAGCAGAGCGACTTCGCGGGCCTCTTCCGCGAGATGAACGGCTTCCCGGTCATCATCCGCACCCTGGACCCGCCGCTCCACGAGTTCCTGCCCCACGCTGCCGCTGAGCAGGAAGACCTCGCCAAGAAGATGGGCGTCTCCACCGAGAAGGTGCAGCAGACCGTCGAGACTCTGGCCGAGTTCAACCCCATGCTGGGCTTCCGCGGCACCCGCCTCGGCATCATCTACCCCGAGATCACCGAGATGCAGGCCCGCGCCATCTTCAAGGCAGCGGCCGAGGTGCAGAAGGAAGGCGTGGACGTTATCCCCGAGGTCATGATCCCGCTCGTGGGCGACCTGAACGAGCTGGCCGACCAGGCGGGCCGCGTGCGCGCCATCGCCGAGTCGGTGCAGACGGAGTCCGGCGAGAAGCTGCACTACAAGGTCGGCACGATGATCGAGCTGCCGCGCGCCGCGCTGCTGGCCGACGAGATTGCCAAGGAAGCCGAGTTCTTCTCCTATGGCACCAACGACCTGACCCAGACGACGTTCGGCCTCAGCCGCGACGACGCGGGCCGCTTCCTGCCTCTGTACGTCGAGCGCAAGATCCTGAAGGACGACCCGTTCCAGGTGCTCGACCAGAAGGGCGTTGGCAAGCTCGTGGAACTGGGCGTCAAGCTCGGCCGCGAGACCCGGCCCGACCTCGAAGTCGGCATCTGCGGTGAGCATGGTGGCGAGCCGGAGTCGGTCAAGTTCTGCTACAAGGTTGGCCTCGACTACGTTTCGTGCTCGCCGTACCGCGTGCCAATCGCCAAGCTGGCGGCGGCGCAGGCGGCCCTCGGCGACAAGACCCGCGACAAGTAAGGCAACCGACCCCAACCCTCTCGCAGAGAGAGAAGGGGGCACCAGATAAAGACACCCGGCCCTCGCGCGAGAGCCGGGTGTTTATTATCGCCGGACTTTGGAAGAAGCTACTTGTCGGGGTTCCAGATGCGCTCTAGCTCCAGGGTGAAGCCGGGCAGGACAGGCTCTCCGCTCATGCGATCGGCGTTGGTGACCACCTCTATTTTTGCGTCGGGACGGTAGACGTACACGCAACGGTCGAATGGGTCCAGCAGCCAGCCCAATCGGGCGCCGTTGGCAATGTACTCCGCCATCTTGTCTTGCAGCGTTTCGAGGGCGTCGGTGGGTGACCGCAGCTCGGCGACGAAGTCGGGGCAGAGAGGAGCAAAACCCTCGCGCTCCCGCGTCGTCAGGTGCTCCACTCTGCTCTTGAGCACCCAGGAGGCATCAGGCGAGCGAATCGCGCCATCGGGAAGGCGAAATCCCCCGGATGAGTCGTACGCCTTCCCGCTTCCTTCGGCGAGCGCCCAGGCGCGCAGTTGCATGGTGAGGTCGGCGTTGCGATCGCTTGAGTTGCTTCCGGCCGGCGGCATGATGATGATCTCTCCCTCCGCGCTCATCTCCAAATCGAGGTCAGGATTCGCCCGGCACATGTCATAGAACTGCGCAGGTGTTAGGGCGATGGTTGGCCCCAGCCGAAGCACTCGCGTGGCATCTTCAAATACCTTTACCATGCTCACTATTCCTTCCTCGTTAGCTCGACGGCGCCAGGCGATCGTCGGGCTGAGCGGGTATGGAACCGGCGCTCTCCGTCGTCTTCGCCGCCTGCATCGGTTCCAGCCGCCGCAGCGCGTCGTCTAGCTGCGCTACTGCGTTGACGCGGTCGTCGGGATGCAGCGGTTCGGGCGACATCAGGAGGGCACGCAGATCACTCAGCTCCTTTGAGACGTCGGCAGCCGCGTGGGCGCCCCCGTCGGTCGCCTGCGCCGCGACGCGGTGGTAGTAGCGGGCGTCGCGCGCGGTGACAATCTGGTCAATGATGATCTGGATGATGGCGAGCAGCGGGATAGCAAGCAACGTGCCCACCGGGCCGAGAATGCTGCCAAACACCAACAGGCCGATCAGGATGGTCATGGCGCTGACGCCCATCGCCTGTCCCAGGATGCGCGGCACGAGGAAGAAGTTCACCGCATTCATGATGACGAGGGTCCAGATCACGGCTATGAGCGCGATCGCGATGCCCTGGTTGATCGTCAGCGTAAATACCAGGATCGCGCCGAAAAGCGGCGCAACGCCCGGAATAGGCACAATCTGGAGCAGGCCCATAAGCAGCGCGAGAACCGTCCCAAACCGCAGACCCATGACCAGGTAGCCCAGACCCGCCAGTATTCCGACCAGGAACACCAGGACGAGCAACCCGCGGAGGTACGCACCAAGCTGGCGCTCGATGTCGTCCCAGATACTCCGCGCCCGCGGCCGGTCCGCCGGCGACGCCAGACGCACCACCCACTCCCGCACCCGCGGCGCGTCCGCCAGCCACAGAAAGGCGATGGTCACGACGAACACGAAGATGAAGGCCGAGCTGACGATTGTCGAGGCGAATCCGACAACCGTCGTCGCGATCGTCTCCGCATTGTCCCGCAGATAGGTGATGACGTTGACCGCCTTCGCCTGCTCGACAACCTGGTTGATAATCTGGCGCACGATAGGGTTAGCGACTTGGATCTGCTCAGGCGCCGCCACGATGCGCTCGTACTGGTCGACAAGCGTGCTCACCAGGACGGGAATCTCGTCCACCATGGGGGGAATCAGCAGTGCGATGACGAGCGGAATCAGGGCCAGTAACACGACGAGCACCAACACCATGGCGGCACGCCGCGGCATGCCGTGCTTCGCCAGAAAATCGACGGGCGCCTTCATCGCCAGCGAAATCAGAATGGCGATGAACACCGTAACCAGCGTGCTGCGCGCCAGATAGGTCGCGTACACGATCAGTAATGCTCCCACGATCGTCAGTGTGGCGAGGAAAATGCGCCCGTAGGACCAGGTCCGCTGCATAACAGGTCTCTCCAGATGAATGCCGCGAGTCTACAATAGGGTTTATTCTACAGCTTTGCGCCCTGTTGGCAAGCAGACTTCGCTCCGTTCTGGCTTGACAAGAGCCCCGGCGTGGCCTATCCTGCTTCAGAGCCCGTGGGCTTCCGTCCGCCGTAGTGTGTTACACATGAAATGGTGGGGGCATAGTAACAACTAACGAAAAAGCGAGGAAAGATGTCTCTGGATCGCCAGAAACTCAGTGAGTACATGGACGAGATGGTGCAGAACGAACAGAACGCCCTCGGCGAGACCGGGGTTAGCGAGATTCTGGAGCGCGGGCGGCAGTGGTCCCTGGGGGATACACTCCGGCAGGGCGGTTCCATCGTCTTCCCGCACGCAGGCATCGCCGACTGCGGCCACCAGATTGCCGCCGCCGCCCAGGCCTGCCTCGACTCCGGCGCCGACCGTGTCCTGGCGGTGGGCGTCCTCCACGCCCTCACCGACGAGCTTCAGAATGCCCGCGTCCGCGTCGCCAATGGCGCTGACGTCACGAAAGAGAAATACTGGGGTATCCAGGGGCCAGGACTGCCCGGACACGACAACTGGAAGACCGAGTACTCCCTGCGCCACTTCCTGTTTCTCCTTGAAGAAGAGGTCAAGCGGCGCGACGCCCAGGCCCCCCAGGTCATCGTGCGCTACCCGTACCTGGCCGGCGGCAAGCCTGAGATCCTACCTGGCATCGAAGAACTGCAAGCTATCGCCAAGGACGCCGTAGTCGTCTCAACCGCCGACGCCTTCCACCACGGCATCGGCTATGGCGAGCCGCCGGAGAGTGCGTTATACCCCGACAAGGGCGGCCTGGACCTGGCGCGAAAAACCATCCAGGAGGGGCTGGACATGCTGCGCGACGGCGACTACTGGGGCTACAACCAGCACTGCGTCGTCGCCAAGAGCGACGCGCGCGACGCGGGCCAGGTCGTGCGCTATCTCCTCGGGCCGCTTCAGGGACACATCCTCGACATGACCTACACCGACACCACCGACATGTACAACTCGCCGCCGCCGACCTGGGTCGCGGGCGCCTTGATCGAGCAGCGTCCGGTTCGCTAACCACCGTGGACGAGATGCCCATCGTCGGCAAAGTCATCGCGTACATCACGCATCGCGGCCGGCTACTGGTCTTCCGCCAGCCGGCATTCCCTAAAGCCGGCATCCAGGTGCCGGCCGGGACGATGGAGCCGGGCGAGACGCCCACAAATGCCGTGCTGCGGGAAGCCGAGGAAGAGACGGGGCTGCGCAACCTGCGCATCGTCGCCTTCCTCGGCGTCGTCGATATGGACCTGCGACGATGGGGCGGCGACGTCATCCTACGCCGCCACTTCTTCCACCTCACGCTCGATGGCGAAGCGCTGGAGACGTGGCGGCATTGGGAGACAAGCCCGTCGGGCGGCGACGTTCCTGAAATCGAGTTCGAGCTCTTCTGGGTAGACATTCCGGACGGCATTCCGGAGCTGGCAGGCGAGCAGGAGACCTTCCTTCACATCGTCGACGTACACGGAGAAAGCGATGGCGCAGCCTAAGAAGCCGAAGACGCCGCGGCCCACGCCAGAAGAGTTCCTGGCCGAGTTTCCGGCCGACGTCCAGGCGCTCGCAAACACCCTGCGTAGCCTCGTCAAAGCTACCATACCGGACGTCCAGGAGGCCGTCTACACCGGCTGGCGGCTCATCGGCTACCGCGCCGTTGAGGGCAAGCGCAGCGTCTACTTCGGCCTGGTTTATCCCACCGAGAGCCACGTCGTCCTCGGCTTCGAGCACGGCATCCACATGGCCGATCCGGCAGGCATCCTGGAAGGCGACGGCCGCCAACTCCGCTACATCACCATCAGCCGCCCCGACGACATCCACCCCGACATCCTCGCGCCCTACATCCGAGAGGCCGCCGAGGTCGCCTGGATGCCCAAAGAGCTGCGACACGCCAGGACGAAAAACTCATGAGCGGCCCGATCCTGCATAACGTGATCGTCCCGATGCGCGACCGCACGCGCCTGCGCGCCGACGTCTACCTGCCGCGCGGCGACGGCCCCTTCCCGGCCCTCGTCGAGCGCACGCCATACGGCAAGGAAGCCTCCATCGAGGTGCAGATTGACGCCCCGCGCTTCTTCACCGACCATGGCTACGCCGTCGTCATCCAGGACGTGCGCGGCCGGTTCCAATCGCAGGGCCGCTTCTACCCGTTCAAGTACGACGGCTGGGGTGAGCAGCAGGATGGCTACGACACAGTGGAGTGGATCGCGGCGCAGCCGTGGTGCGACGGTCGCGTCGGCACCATCGGCGGCTCCTACGCCGGCGCGACCCAGTATCGCATGGCCCCCACGCGGCCGCCCCACCTGCGGGCGATGGCCGCGCGCCAGTCCGCCTCCGACTACTGGGCCGAGTGGGTGTACCACGGTGGCGCCTTCGAGCTCGGTTTCATGCTCCACTGGACGCTACGCTGGGAGCTCTTCAACCTGGCCCACTTGATGGGCAAGGACGACGACGAGTTTGAGCGGCGGCGCGCCGCGCTGGCCGACGCCATCGAGGACATGGACGACCTGTACCTGCGCCTGCCCCTCGCGCCGGACCCCCTGGTCCTCGGGCTGGAGGATTGGTACAACGAGTTCCTCGCCCACCCGGCCGATGGCCCCTTCTGGTGGCAGTGGAGCATCGCCCGCAAGCACCGCGAGATTGACACGCCCATCTTCCACATCGGCGGCTGGTTCGACATCTTCATCACCGGCACGCTCAAGAACTTTACCGGCCTGCGCGCCAGCGCCCACAGCCAGGCGGCGCGGAACGCCCAGCGTCTCCTCGTCGGCCCGTGGATTCACAGCCCGGCCAACATGCTCAAGCCGACGCAGGGCGAGGTCGACTTCGGCCCGGCCAGCATGCGCGACTATAATGAGATGCGCTTGCCGTGGTTCGACCACTGGCTGAAGGGCATTCCCAATGGCGTTATGGACGAGCCGCCGGTGCAGCTGTTCGTCATGGGCGAGAACAGCTGGCTCAACGCGGATACCTACCCGCTGCCTGAGACGCGCTACCAGGGTTGGTACTTCCGCGCCCGTGGCGAGCTGACACAGTCGCCGCCTTCTGGCAATGAAACGCCCGACAGCTTCGTCTACGACCCCGCCGACCCAACGCCGACGCTGGGCGGCTGCACGCTATACATTCCGTCCGGCCCGTTGGATCAGACGCCGGCCGAAGCCTGGGGCCTGACGTACACCAGCGCACCGCTGGAGCGCGACCTGACCATCGTCGGCCCTGTCTCGTGCGGGCTGCTCGGCGCGTCGTCCGCCGTGGACACCGACTGGGTCGTGCGGCTGACGGATGTGGACGAGGCAGGCTTCTCGCGTCTGCTGTGCGACGGCATCCTGCGCGCGCGCTACCGCGCCTCTCACACGCAGCCAGCGCCGCTGACGCCGGACGAGGTGTATGAGTTCGTGGTGGACCTCTGGGCCACGGCGAACACCTTCAAGGCAGGCCACCACATCCGCGTGGCCGTCTGCTCCAGTAGCTTCCCGCGCTTCGACCGCAACCTCGGAACGTCGGGAGTGCCGGCTGAGGGCGGTACAGTCTGTGTCCAGCGCAACACCGTGTTCCACGACGCTCTCCGCCCATCGCGGATTGTCCTGCCAGTGATTCCGCGCTAGTCAAGGAGATGATGAATGCCCCTGCATCCTGAAGCCGCTGCATTCCTGGAGCTACGCGAGCAGATGGGCGTCCGCTCGGTCAACGAGCTGACGGTCGACGAGGCGCGGGCCCAGACCATGCGCACGCGCGCACTCGCCGGCCCCGACGATGAAGTCGCGTACGTTCGTGACAGGACCATACCCGGTCCCAGCGGCGAGATCCCGGTGCGCCTCTATGCCCCGCCCGGCGTCAGCCATCCGCATGATCCGCTGCCGGTCATCGTCTACTTCCACGGCGGCGGCTGGGTCGTCGGCAACCTCGACACCGATGACGTGCGCTGCCGCCAGCTTTGCCGCAGCGCCAACGCCGCGGTCGTCTCGGTCAACTACCGCCACGCGCCGGAGGCCCGCTTCCCGGCCGCCGCCGAGGACGCCTATGCGGCGGTCAAGTGGGTCGCGGAGAACGCGGCGCAGAGCAGTGAGGACCCGCTGCGCATCGCCGTCGCGGGCGCGAGCGCGGGCGGCAATCTGGCCGCGGTCGTGTCGCTCATGGCGAAGGATCGCGGTGGCCCGACGATTGCGTACCAAGCGCTCATTGTCCCCGTCACGAATCACGACTTCGGCACCGCCTCCTATCAAGAGTGCGGCGAAGGCTACGGCCTCACGCGCGACGCGATGATCTGGTACTGGGGGCAATACCTGGCCGCGACCGGCGACGGCGCGCACCCATACGCCTCGCCGCTGCGCGCCGCCGATCTATCCGGCCTGCCCCCAGCGCTGGTCGTGACATCGGAATACGACCCACTGCGCGACGAGGGCGCCGCCTACGCGGAACGCTTGCGGCAGGCGGACGTGACTGTCACGACGATGCGTCTCGACGGCATGCTCCACGGCTTCCTCGGCGCGAGCACCATCCCCGCGGTCGGCCGCGAGATCGCCCGCGCCTTCGCGCAATAACGAAACGCGCCAAAAGGTCTACCGCGGAACATACGGGAGAAATAGCAAAACGAGCGATGAGTGTCATTGCGAGCGCCAGCGAAGCAATCCCTCGGCGTTGCGCCGGGCGGCCATACCACTGTCGCGTTGCTTCTGCCGACCGGGAGATTGCTTCGTCAGTGGGGAGCTTCGCCCCCCACACCCCCTCAAGAAGGCCGCCTCGCAATGCCGGGACAAGGAGTCTGGATGCAGCCGACGGATGTAGTGATTATCGGCGGGGGAATCAGTGGCGTAGCGGCAGCATACGAGCTGGCCGGCGCCGGCGCCTCGGTGACGCTCGTCGAGAAGGGCGACCTGGCCAGCATGGCCTCGGGCTGGACGCTGGCCGGCGTGCGCCAGTCGGGCCGCGATCCGGCCGAGATTCCCCTCGCCGTTGCCGCCGTCAAGCGCTGGGAGCGCCTGGCCGACGAGCTGGAGGCCGACATAGAGTACCGCCAGGACGGCAACCTGCGCCTGGCGCGGACCGAGGACGAAGTCCCGGCCATCGCGCAAGTGGTGGAAGAGGGGCGGGCGCTTGGGCTGCCCCTGGAGTATCTCGACGGTAATGCTGCGGTGCAGCGGATGGCTCCTGCCCTGGCTCCGTCTATCCTCGCTGCGTCCTATTGCCCCACCGACGGCCACGCCAACCCGCTCAAGGTCGTGGAGGCGTTCGCGGCGGCGGCGGCGCGGCGCGGGGCGATCATCTCGACACGCACCGAGGTGTTGGGTATCGAGACGGCCGGCGGGCGTGTGGCCGGTGTTCGGACGCCGTGCGGTCTCGTCCCCGCCGACGTAGTGGTCGTCGCGGCCGGCGTCTATTCCGACCGGCTGCTGGCGCCCCTCGGCATCCGCCTGCCCATCACCGTCCGCCACGTCTCCGCCATCCAGACCACGCCCCTGCCGCCGCTGGTGCGCCAGGTCCTTGGCGTCGGGAACGGGGATTTCGCCGGCCGGCAGCAGGTCGACGGGCGCTTCCGCATGACCGGCAGCGGCGGCGACTGGCGATGGCCAAACACTGGATTGACCGCAGATGCGGTCCAGCCGCCCATCGGCGATGTAACCGCCGTCCTCACCCGCGCGACCGCCCTCGTTCCGGCGCTGGCTTACGCGCGAATCACGCGGGTCTGGGGCGGCCTCATCGACATGACGCCGGACGCCCTGCCCGTCCTGGAGCGCGCGCCGGAAATCGAGGGGCTGGTCATCGCGGCCGGCTTCTCCGGCCACGGATTCTGCCTGGGGCCGATCACCGGCCGCATCATCTGTGAGCTGGCCACAACGGGCCAATCGTCCCTGCCACTCGCGCCCTTCCGGCGCGCTCGTTTCGATGACCTGGCCGGGCAGGCGCCCATGACGCTGCATGGGTGATAATCCCTGTCGTCGGAGCGCCGAAAAGGATTTACCACGGAATACACGGACGACACGGAAGTGAGAAGGAGCATGTTGTTTCCGTGCATTTGGTGTGTTCTGTGGTTCCAATATCGTCGAGCGATGCTTCGCTGACATGAAATAGCGCGGCTGTCGCCCTGAGCGCAGCGAAGGGCCCCCAACGGTACCGGGATGCTTCGCTTCGCTCAGCATGACATTTTCATAGTTACAGGTGACGCGAGGATCATATGGACTTCTCTCAGCATAACGACTAAGCGGCATCTAGAGGACACCAATGGACAAACTCGCAATTGACGGCGGCGCGCCGGTGCGCGACCGACCGTTTCCCAAATGGCCCGTGTGGGATGAGCGCGAAGAGCGCGAGTTGCTCGAGGTGCTGCACTCCGGCAAGTGGGGCATGTTCGCCGGCAGCAAAGTCAAGACGTTCGAAGAGCGCTTCGCCGCCTTCCAGGGCGCGCGCTTCGGCGTCTGCGTCCCCAACGGCACACTCGCCCTGGAGCTGGCCCTGCGCGCCATCGGCGTCGGCCCCGGCGACGAGGTCATCACGTCGCCTTATACCTTCATCGCCACGGCCAGCGCAGCCCTGACTGTCGGCGCGCGGCCGGTGTTCGTGGATATCGAGCCTGACAGTTTTCTGATTGACCCGCGCCAGATCGAGGCGGCCATCACCGAGCGCACGAAGGCCATCATCCCGGTGCATGTCGCCGGCCGCCCCGCCGACATGGACGCCATCCTGGCCGTGGCGCGCCGCCACAACCTCAAGGTGCTGGAGGATGCCGCACAGGCGTGGGGCGCAGAGTGGTGCGGGCAGCGCGTTGGCGCGCTCGGCGACCTCGGCACGTTCAGCTTCCAGAGCAGCAAGAACATCACGTCGGGCGAGGGCGGCATTGTCATCACGAACGATGAGGCGCTGTCGGAGATGCTGTGGTCGCTGCACAATGTGGGTCGCGTGCGCAGCGGCGGCTGGTACCAGCACGAGCTGCTGGGCGGCAACCTGCGCATGGCCGAGTGGGAGGCGGCGATCCTGCTGGCCCAACTCGACCGACTACAGGAGCACATGCCCATCCGCGAGGCCAATGCCCGCGTGCTGGGCCAGCTTCTGAGCGAGATCCCCGGCCTCGATCCGCTGCCCGACGACCCGCGCGTGACATCCCACGGCCGGCACCTGTTCCTGGCGCGCTACGACCGCGACGCCTTCGGCGGCCACTCGCGCGAGGAGTTCATCGCCGCCCTACGCACCGAGGGCATCACGCCGGTCAGCCCGGGTTACGTCCCGCTGTACCGCCAGGGGACCATCCGCCACGCCGTCCCCGATACGCCACCGGCCGAGGCGTGGGTCGAGCTGTACCCCGTCACGGAAGCCGCCGCCGAAAATGGCATCTGGTTCTTCCAGTTCGCCCTGCTCGGCGACCGCAGCGACATGGAGGATATTGCTGCCGCCGCCGCCAAGATTCAGAGTGTGTGGAGCGCCTGAGATCCATCGACCATTAACAGGAGCCGACTGCTATGACCGAACCATCCCGCCGCCCGGTGACACCGGAGGACCTGCTGTCCCTCAAAGCCATCAACGATGTCCAGCTATCACCCGACGGCAGCCGCGTCGCTTATACTCTCTCCGAGATAGACGCGGACGCCGACGAGTACCGCATGAGCATCTGGCTCGTGGAGGCCGACGGCGGAACGCCGACGCGCCTTACACAGGGGCGCAAGAAGGACATGTACCCGCGCTGGTCGCCGGACGGCAAGCGCCTCGCCTTCCTCTCCGACCGCGACGGCGACAAGCCGCAGCTCTACGTCCTGCCCCTGGACGGCGGCGAGGCGCGGAAGCTGACGTCCCTCGACTATGGCGTAGGGCCGGCCGCGTGGTCGCCGGATGGCACGCGCCTGCTTTTCACGGCACGCCCGCCGTTTGACCCGGCGCCACAGGACAAGGACGCGCGCAAGCGCTGGGAGCAGCGGCCCAAGGTCGTCACCCGCGCCCACTACAAGGACGACGGCAGCGGCTACACCTTCGATGCGGCCACGCAGATTTATGTCATCTCGACTGACGGTGGCGAGCCGACGCAAATCACCCACGGCCACCGCGAGCACCTGACGCCAGCGTGGTCGCCGGATGGAACCAAGATCGCCTACGCCCAGACACGCGAGGGCGCGGGCGATTTCCGCGTGAGCGACATCTGGGTCGCGGACGCCAGCGGCAAGCAACCACGCTGCCTGGAGCGCAACATCGGCCGCGCCGTCTCGCCGACGTGGTCGCCCGACGGCACGACGATCGCCTGCTACGGCTCCCATGAACAGATCGAGGGGCTGGGCGACCCGGACTGGCTGGTGTGGACGATGTCGGCCGAGGGCGGCGGCGCGCGCAAGCTGACTGCCGAGCACGACCGCAGCGTCGCCCAGTTCCCACCGCCCACCGTCACCGCGGGGCCGACGTGGTCGCCGGACGGGCAGACGCTCACCTACCCCCTCGCCGACCGCGGCAACGTCCACATCGGGCGCGTCAACGTCGCGACGGGTGAGGTCAGCATTATCGTCGGCGGCATTCGCCAGGTGACGGCGGCGAGCTACGCGCCGGAGGCCAACCGCCTCGCCTTCGCCGCCGCCGGCATGGAGTACCCGAGCGACGTGTTCGTCGCCGACTGGAACGATGGCAGCGAGCAGCGTCTGACCGAGATCAACGCCGACCTTCTGTCGCAGCTCCAGCTTCCCCGCGTCGAGCGCCGCGACTTCGCCACACCCTACGGCCACACTGTCGAGGGGTGGGTGACGTACCCGACTACCGGCTCGGGACCGGCGCCGCTGCTCGTGGACATCCACGGCGGCCCCCACGCCTTCCACATGCCCTCCTTCTTCATCGTCACCTTCTACCGCTACGTCCTGGCGTCGCGCGGCTGGGCCATCCTGACCGTCAACCCCACCGGCTCCGGCTCCTACGGGCGCGACTTTGCCCTGAACATCCGCGGGCAGTGGGGCGAGTACGACCTGCCGGAGCAGAACGCCGCGATTGACGATCTCGTCGCCGAGGGCGTCGCCGACCCCGAGCGGTTGGCCGTCACGGGCTATTCCTACGGCGGCTACATGACGTCGTGGATCGTCGGCCACAGTGACCGCTTCAAAGCCGCCGTCATCGGCGCGCCGGTGACGAACCTTGAATCGTTCCACGGCACCTCGGATATTGGCATGTGGTTCGGCGCCTGGGAGATGCTAGGCACAATCACCGACGCGCGGGAGGCGTTCCGCCGCCTGTCGCCGGTCAACTATGTCGACCGGGTGACGACGCCGTGCCTGATTCTGCACGGCGAGGCCGATGACCGTTGCCCCATCGGGCAGGGCGAGGAGTTCTTCGTCGGTCTGGTCGCGCAGGGAAAGGTGCCGACGGAGTTCGTGCGCTACCCCGGCGGCAGCCACATGTTCCTGCGCAACGGGCGACCTAGCCACCGCGTGGACTACAGCGCGCGTGTAGTCGATTGGGTCGAGAGATATGCCAACGCCCCGCAGAGCGAGACCGTGGAAACACAAGCGGCAGACGGAGACTGATCAAGACCGACGAGAAGTCATGTAGTGGCGACTTCAGTCGCTCTGCGGCTGCGGGCGCCATCTATGGAGCGTTACTAGTTGTTGCCGCAATAGTGCTCGCGCTGGAGAGCTATCTCCAGCGCCTCCGGGCGGTGGAGTTGGCACTCCACCGCGAGCGGCATGCGGCAATGATTCCGCAAGATGCATGAGTCGCCACTACGATTCCTCTCAGAGGTGCCGCCTCCTTATCCTCTGTGCCTCAGTGGCGATCTCCTTCCCGCCACGCGTCTACTTTGGCGGGCGGGTCGGCGATGGGTAGTCGACGATGTTCTCCCACTCCGAGGCGTCGGAGCGGGCAACGACGGCCACCACGGGCTCGGTGTCGCTGAGGTTATAGACCTCGTGCGGCACACCCGGTTCGATGAAAATGAAGTCGCCCGCTTGATTGTCCATCGAGTACTGGAGGTCCGGGCCAAAGATATGGCGCACTCGGCCGTGGAGGATGTACAGCATCACTTCGAAGCCGACGTGGATGTGAGCGTAGGCAATGCCGTTCGGCGGCACCGTCGCCACGTTCATCGAGAGCGACTTTGCGCCGACATTCTTGGCCGACAGCCCTGTTTTGTAGCGGATGTTGTTCCAGCCCCGCCACGTCCCGCTGCCACGCACGGACAGGATGCCCTCGCCCCGATCTACGCCGTCGTTGATGTCATGCGCCTGCGCCTCGACCTGTGTCTCCGTCGCCATGTCTCGTCCTTTCTGGGCGCTACACCAGGAACTTTAGTTGCGACTCGCGGCCTTCCTGGATCGCCCGCGCGTGCTCATCGAAGTTCAGCATGTCCAGCAGACTCTCGCCGCCTTCCAGCCGCGCCAGGATTCTTGCCTCGCGCGCCTGTATCGCCTCCGCCAGCGGAATCAGCGGTTCCAGCTCCTCGGGCGCCGCCACGATAATGCCGTCGTCGTCCCCGAAAATGATATCGCCAGGCGACACCGTCACACCTCCGCAGCGGACAGGCGTCTGGGTCGTGAACAGGCGCGCCGTCGTTCCCGCCATCGGCGTGATTGTGCGAGCGTAGACGGGCAGGTCCAGCTCACGCACGCGCGCCGTATCGCGCACCGGGCCGTCGATGATCAGCCCGGCCAACCCCTTGCGCTGCGCCTCGGTCGAGAACAACTCGCCGGCGACGGCGCGCAGGCTCCCCCGGGTGTCCACGACAAGCGCCGCGCCGGGCGCGGCGTCGCGCAACGCCTTGATGACGGTGAGAAAGTCATCGTAACAGGTCGCGGTGTGTGCTACCCCGATGAGCTTGCGTCCTGTCCGCAGCGGACGGATTCCCGCGTCCATCACGCGCAGGCTCTTGCTGGCGTCGCACAGGCTCGCCGTATCCAGCCCCAGCAGCCGTGTTTTCAGGTCCCCAATGTTCATGACCTAGGCGGCTCCCAGGTCGGCCATGCCCGCCCGAATCGCCGCCACAAACGTGTCCAGGTCGGCGTCGGTCATCGGCGTGGACAGACAGCCCATGCCGCGCCCTGTGAAGGCGACGCCGTGGTTGAGCGCCGCCAGGTAGAGCTGGGCCAGGGATTGGCGGTCGCCGTTGCTCGCGGCAGCATAATCCGACACCGGTTGGTCTGTAAAGTGGATGTTGAACACCGAGCCGATGTGTGTCACCTGGGCCGGCACGCCGAAGCCGGCGAAGACGTCGCATAGCTGGCCGGCCAGCCGCCGCGTCATGCTCTCCAGGCGGTCGTACTGGGCAGGCGTCATCTCGTCGAGCGTCGCCAGGCCCGCCGCCATAGTCAGCGGGTTGGCGTTGAACGTCCCGCCGTGGCCGATATGGTCCGCGCGGCGCGGGTCGAAGCGGCTCATGATGTCCTCGCGCCCACCGACGGCGCCGACCGGCAGCCCACCGCCGATAATCTTGCCGAGCGTCGTGAGGTCTGGCGAGACGTCGTAGTGGCCCTGCGCACCGTGGTAGCCGATGCGGAAGGCGATAATCTCGTCGAAGATGAGGACGATGTCGTGCTGCTGCGTCACATCGCGCAAGACACGCAGAAAATCGGGGTGAGCCGGAATGACGCCGCCGGAGCCAAGCACCGGCTCGATGATGACCGCGGCCAACTCGTCTTTGTTCGCCTCGATGATCGCGGCGGTCCGCTCCGCGTCGTTGAACGGCAGCATCACGATGGTATCGGCGACGGCGCGCGGAATGCCGGCGTTCTTCGTGACCGTCCCGGCGCCAACCGCGCCGCCCGCCGCCACGTCCACCGCCGCGTAGTCGTGGCTGCCGTGGTAGCTGCCCTCGAACTTAGCGAGCTTCTCGCGCCCGGTAAAGGCGCGGGCGGCGCGGATCGCCAGCGCCGTCGCCTCGGTGCCGGAGTTGGTGAAGCGCACCAGATCGATGCTCGGTAGGCGCTCCTTCAGACGCTCCGCCAGCGCCACCTCGAGCTCGGTCGGCGCGGCGACAGACATGCCCTCGGTGAGCCGCTCCTGGACCGCGGCGACGACCTTCGGGTGAGCGTGGCCGAGGATCAGGGAGGTGTAATTGTTGATGAAGTCCAGGCGCTCGTTCCCGTCCACGTCCCACACCCGGCTGCCCTGGCCGCGCTGGAAGTAGAATGGGTAGGGTTGGATGAACACCGTCGTGCGGGTGTTGCCGCCGGGCAGTGCGCGCACCGCCCGCTCGTACAGCTCTCGCGACAGCGGCGTGGCGTCAATGTAGCGCTCGATGATTTCCTGGCCATAGGTCACTGGCGTCGTCATGCGTTTCTCCTCCACAATACGCGCGTCTTGCTTGCATTCGATGATTGCCCAGGATAGCGGCCTAGTGTAGCGCGGACCGGCGGGCAAGTCAACCAATTGGCCGGGCGTAACGTTGCATCACGGCAAGATGGTGTTATACTTGCGCGTCTAGCGCGAACGGATTCCTTATTCTTAGCCCCAGAGACATGTGCGCGGGAGGCAACGTATGGAGAACACAGCAGCCGCCACGAATCCCGAGGCCGAACAGCGGGAAAAGCTCCTGGAACGGATCCGGAGCAAGCACGAGCAAGTCAGTGTCTACGTTACACAAAACGAGCGTCGTACGTGGCGCACGTCGAATTTCACTATCATCGCGACATCTCTGGCGGCAGCCTTAATGGTCGGCCCAGGCTTTGGCGGCGACAAGTTCACCACCCGCGTCGCCGAGCTTCTCAGCGTTCCCGACGACTCTGTGGTCTGGCGCGCCCTCTGCCTGAGCGCGCTCCTTATCTCCGTCGGTGTCGCCATCTTGAACAGAATGAACCAGTCGCCCGACGCGGCGATGCGCCTGGCGTCCGCGCGCCTCTGCCTGGCCAGGCTCGAAGGGCTGGAAACCGCGGTCGAAGTCGGCACCACCAACGTGTCAGACGGCACAAAACAGTACCAGCAGTATGTCAACGACGTGTCCTTCATCCGCACCTGAGGCGCTCTGAAGTTGACACACCCGGCCCCTGGCGATATAGTGAGGGCAATCCAAACCACCAAAGGAGCTGCGCATGTCCGCTGAAGCCAGGCTCAAGGAGTTGGGGTACGACGTTCAGCCCGCGACGCTCGGCGGGGGAAAGTTCGAGCCGGCCGTCCGCACCGGCAACCTGGTCTATACGTCGGGCCAGGTGTCGAGCCGGGGCGGCGTCGCCTATTTTGGCAAGGTCGGCAGCGACCTGACCGTCGAGCAGGGCTACGAGGCGGCGCAGTTGTGCGCCCTTAACTGCCTGAGCGCGGTCAAGGCCGTCGTCGGTGACCTGGACAAAGTCACCCGCGTCATCAAGGTGCTGGGCATGGTCAACGCGGCCGAGGGCTTCACCCAGACCCCCAACGTCATTCACGGCTGCAGCGACTTGCTGAACGACGTCTTCGGGCCGGCCGGCCGCCACGCGCGATCCGCCGTAGGGCTGTATCAGTTACCGGCCAACTACGCCGTCGAGATCGAGATCATCTTCGAGGTGCAAGACTAGTCAGCGGCATGGCTGACGACTACCGCATCTTCGTCGGCGCCTTCCCCACCGGCGACCTAGCGGAGCGCATCCAGGCGGTTCGCGAGCGCCTCGACCCGGCCACCGCCCGCATCACGCCGCCCCATGTCACGCTGGCCGGCACGTACTGGCGGCGCGGGCCGGCGACACCTGAGAACGAGGCCGCGAGCATTGCGCGGCTAGGGCCTGTGGAGGACGTCGCGCCGTTCGCGCTTGACCTGGGCGTCGTAGAGTCGTTCCTGCCCCGCACGCGGGTCATCTACCTGGCGGTCGCCATCACGCCGGGGTTGCTCGCGGCCCGCGCGGCGCTATTGCGCGTCCTGGGCCGCGACAAGCACCGCGAGTTCCACCCGCACCTGACGCTAACTATGCGGTTGAACGAGGGGCGAACGGACCAGGCGCTCGACGAGCTGCGGCGAACGGCGTGGCATACGCAGCGTCACCACGCGCTCATCGACCATCTATGGCTGATGCAGCGTGGCCCCGATGACAGGGCGTGGCGGTTCATCCACCGTATTGAGCTGGCGGGCAAATCGCGCGAGGAGGCGGTATGAGTGAGGGATACGACGTCATCGTCATCGGGCTGGGTGGCATGGGCAGCGCGACAGCGTATCAGCTCGCGCGGCGCGGGAAACATGTCCTCGGCCTGGAACGGCATACCCCAGCGCACGACAGGGGGTCGAGCCACGGCGAGTCGCGCATCATTCGCCAGGCCTACTTTGAAGACCCCGCCTACGTTCCGCTCCTTCTGCGCGCCTACGAGCTGTGGGAACAGATCGAGCGCGAAACCGGCGAGGACTTGCTGACCCTCACCGGCGGCCTCATGATGGGCGGGCCTGACAGCCGCGTCGTCACCGGCAGCCTCCGCAGCGCCCGCGAGCACGGCCTGGCCCACGAAGTCCTCGACGCCGCCGAGATTCGGCGCCGTTACCCGCCCCTCCAGCCCGCGGCCGACGAGATAGCCCTATTCGAAGGCAAGGCCGGCTACGTTCGCCCTGAGATGAGCGTCGCGGCGCACCTGAAGCAGGCGCTCGTGCTCGGCGCGGACCTGCGCTTCGAGGAGCCGGTCACAAGCTGGGAGGCGTCGCCGTCGGGCGATGGCGTCACCGTAACGACGGACCGGGGAACGTACCGGGCCGAGCGGCTCGTCGTGTCGCCGGGGCCGTGGGCGCCGCAAATCCTGGCCGACATCGGCGTACCGCTGGAAATCGAGCGCCAGGTTCTCTACTGGTTCGCCCCCACTGGCGGCATCGAGCCCTACCGGCCGTCGTGCTTCCCCATCTACATCTGGGATATTGGCGACAACATCCAGTTCTACGGCTTCCCCGCCTACGGGGGGCCAGAGGAGGGCGCGAAAGTTGCCTTCTTCCGCGCCCCCGGCCCGCACAACGTCTGCACTCCGGAGACCATCGACCGAACGGTTCATCCGGAGGAGGTCGAGGTGATGCGGGCGGCTATCGCCGAGCGCATGCCGACGCTCAACGGCGACTTCCTGTACGCCAAGACGTGCATGTACACCAACACACCGGATGAGCACTTCCTGATTGCCCTGCACCCAACGTACCCCCAGGTCGCCGTGGCCGCCGGCTTCTCCGGCCATGGCTTCAAATTCGCCAGCGTGGTCGGCGAGATCATGGCCGACCTGGCGATCGAGGGCAAGACGCGCTACCCCATCGCCCTGTTCAAGCCCGAGCGCTTCGCCAGGGCGTAACATTCTGGAGGCCCCATGTACACCGTTCGACGCGAAATCCCCCGGCCGCCGGCCGAGGCTGTCGAAGCCCTGCGCCCCTTCCCTACCACCGTTCTGTCCGATGCCCTGGGCCGCTACGGCGCGATGGACGCCGGCATCAAGCCGATTGCCGACGGCCTGGCGTTCATCGGCGTCGCCACCACCGTCAAGACGTTCGCCGCCGACAACCTGATGGTGCATCTCGGCGTCAAGCTCGCCAGGCCGGGCGACGTCCTGGTCGTCGATGCCGATGGCGTCACCGACACCGCCGTCATGGGCGAGCTGGTCGCCGCGTCGGCCAAACGCCAGGGAATTGTTGGCACGGTTATTGACGGGGCTATCCGCGACAAGGCGGGGATGCGCGAGTTGGAGTGGCCGGTGTTCGCCCGCGCCGCCGTCCCGAACGGCCCCTTCAAAGCGGACCCTGGCTCCGTCAACGTCCCCATCGCCTGCGGCGGCGTGGTCGTCAACCCGGGCGATATCGTCATCGGCGACGACGACGGCGTCGTCGTGGTGCCCCAGGCGGATTGGCAAGCCGTCGCCCAGGCGTCGCAGGCGATCGTCGATCGCGAAGGCTCGACGCGGGCGCGGATCCTGGCCGGCGAGTATATGTGGGACATGCAAGGAATGGACAAGACCCTGGGTGGCTTCAAGATACGCTGGGAGTAGGTATGCGATTCTCCTTCGTCCACATCACCGACCACCATATCCTGCCCTCGGAGGATGACCTGGCGCGCGGGTTCAACACCGCCTACTCGTTACGCAAGACACTCCGCCATATTGCTGAGACCGTTGGCGGACGCTTCGATTTCATTGTTAGCACGGGAGACCTGGTGAACACAGGCGAGGACGCGCAATATGAGAATTTCGCGCGGATGGTAGGGCTGGAGAAGGCATCGCCGCCGCCCGGACCTCAGCGCGTGACGATAGAGGGCCTGGCGCGCTGCCCGATCTACTTCCTGGGCGGCAATCATGATCCGCGCGCGACGTTCTACCGCCAGATCTTCGGCGTCGAGCGCGACGGCCTCCTGAACGCGACGTTCCTGCATCGCGGCGTGCAGTTCGTGTGCTTCGACTGGGGACCGGATGTGAAAGCCGTCGCCAGCCGCGAGATGCTGGATTTTCTCGACAGCGCCTTGCGCGCGCCCCAGCCGTCTGTTCTCATGTGCCACCACGCGGTGACGCCCGTCGGCGCGGCGTGGCTGGACAAATTCCTGGCCGATGACCTGGACGCCTTCTGGGACACGATCGCGGGGCGCAATGTCCTGGGAATCTTCACCGGCCACGTGCACATGACCTATGAGCAGTACGTCGAGGGCATCCCCGTCTTCGGGCTGCGCTCCACGATGTTCCAGTTCGCCCTGACACCGCATCCCACCATGGTCCTCGACACGCCGCACTACCGCCTGGTCACTGTTGACGATGGCGTACTGACAACGCGCGTGTTCGAGGTCCCGATTTGACGCGGCTGCGACATTTTCGTTTTTCGCTCTCGTGGATTTTGGTTGTTCTCGTTTTTCTGGCGTTTGTGCTCCGTGTTGCGCGCCTCGATCAATACCCGTTGTGGAGTGACGAGTTCATCACGCTGGACCGCACAAACCTGGCGTTGCGTGACTTGCTCGCGCGGCTCCCCATCGACCAGGTGCCGCTCTACTTCGTGCTCGTCCACGCCTGGTCCTCCGTCGCCGGCAGCACTGACTTCGCCCTGCGCTTCCCCTCGGTCGTCTGGGGCTGCCTGGGCATCCCCCTTATCTACCAATTAGGCCGCCAATTGTTCGGGCCGCGTGTCGGCATCGTCGCCGCGCTGCTGCTGGCCGTCAACCCATTCAACATCTGGTATAGCCAGGATGCTCGAATGTACAGCCAGCTGACCACCCTCAGCATCGCCGCGCTGTTGCTGCTCCGGCGCGCCGTGGTCACGGGCCGGCGGTGGGCCTGGGTCGGCTACGCGGCCGCCGCGACCGCCGCGCTCTACACCCACCTCTACGCGGCGATACCCCTGGCAGCGGCGACAGTCTATGGCGCGACGTGGCTGTACACGACCCCGAGCGGCACGCGACGGCGGCGCCGGACCTTTCTCCTCACCCAGGCCATCGTGGGCGTGTTGCTTCTGCCGTGGCTGTGGCGGCTGGTCGACATGGTCGAAGCGATCGATGAGTCCGTCAATCCCGACTTGACGCCAAGCCTCGTGGAATTCGCCCGCCTGTACGTGTTTGGGAACACTCTGCCCGGCGGCGTGACGGTCTGGCTCGGCGGGGCCGCTCTAGCCCTGTTTGCCGTGGGTCTTGTGAGCCTCACTCGGCAGTGGTTCTCGCCCGCCATGCGGCCGGCGATCGTGCTGGCGTGGGCCTCGGTCGTCCTGCCGGCCGCGGCGATGGTCGTCATCCAGGTATCCGACGTTGGCTTTCACCCGCGTTATTTCAGCGGTGTAGAGGGGGTATACATTCTCACCCTGGCGGTCGGCGCTGTGGCCCTGACGCGCCGTCGGCAAGCACTTGGCGCCGCCACGCTTGCCTTCGTATTGGCGGCGACCGTCTTTAGCCTGACCCTTTTCTACACGGACCCTACTTACGCGAAGGCAAGCTACACCGACTATCTCACCCATATCCTGGCCAACGCCGGGCCCAAAGACGCGCTCCCCATCAAAGGCGCAAGCCAGACAAAGGCCGAGCGCTATGCCGGCGACAGGCTGGACCGCATCGTCAACTTATCGGGGCGCGTCGCTCAGCGCCCGCAGGCGCAGGTCGAGGGGATGGTCGGGGAGATCGCCGCTGAGCACCGGGTCGTCTGGCTCGCGATTCAGTATCCTGAGGGGCCGGGCTACGTGAAGGATTGGCTCGACGAGCACGGCTACCAGGTCCAGCGCGACCAGGTCGACGACATCGAGGTCGACGACATCGAGGTCTACGCCTACACGTTCCCACAAACAATGCCCGCGCCCAAAGCCCCGGCCAGCATGATGGGGCCTGCCCCGGTGCTGTTGCAGTGGAGCGCCCCGGCATCCGCGCGTGCCGGCGATATCGTCCCGGTCGAGCTGCTGTGGCAGCCGACGGGGAGCGTGGTCCAGGATGCACGCGTCTCCCTGCGGCTCTACAACACGCGCGGTGACATCGTCTGGCAGCGAGATCGCGTGCCGGGCGATGGAGCGCACCCGAGCAGCGAGTGGCGCGTGGGCGAGGTCATCGCGGACCGCTACGGCATTCGCCTCCCGCGCGATCTGCCGCCGGGGCGCTACACCCTGCGCGTCATCCTCTACAACTACGCCAATCTTGGCACACGGCTGCAAGCTACGCTCGGAACAATCGCCGCTTCGTAGCACGGCTGACCTAGACGGCTATGCGGCCCGGCGCCACGCCTACCGGCAGAGCGGCGGGGCGCTCGACAGTACTGCTCGTCTCGAGCCAGCCGCCCGCGTCCGCGGCGTCGAGGATGGTCTGCATCGTGTCCAGGACGTGGAAGGTGAGGTCTCCGCTCGCGCGCGCCGGCCGGCCGCTGCGGATCGCGTCGGCCATGTCGGCCACGCCCAGCCCGCGGCTGTTGACGGTGTAGCCGTACGTCAGCGGTAGCTCGCTGAACGTCTTCTCGCCCGCCTTGCGGAGCAGCACCGGCCCGCCGAATGTGTTCGGGTCCGGCACCCCCAATGTCGCCTCGGAACCGTAGATCTCGATGCGCGGCACCTGGCTGCCCCACACGTCGAACGACGTGATCATCGTTGCCAGTGCGCCGCCGGCCATGTCTATGTTCGCGACGACATGCGTCGGCGTCTTGACCCGAATCACCTCGCCCACATGCGGCTGGCTTGTGATGACACGCTCCGGGAAGGAGATGCGCGCCGCGGCCGAGACCCGGCGGACGCCGCCGAGGAGATTCACCAGCGCCGTGATGTAGTACGGCCCCATGTCGAACAGCGGTCCCGCCCCCGCCTCGTAGAAGAACGCCGGGTCGGGATGCCACGTCTCCGGCCCGTGGCTCATCATGAACGCCGTCGCCGCGACGGGCTGCCCGATCACGCCGTCGTCAATGAGCTTGCGGCACGTCTGAAGGCCACCGCCCAGGAACGTGTCAGGCGCGCCGCCGATGCGCAGCCCGCGCTCCTCGGCCAGGGCCACCAGCGCGCGGCCGTCCACGCGGCTGATCGCCAGAGGCTTCTCAGAGTAGACGTGCTTGCCCGCTTCGAGCGCCATGCGGCTCACCGCCGCGTGGACGGCGGGAATCGTCAGGTTAACCACCAGGTCGACGTCCGGCCGCGCCAGCAGGTCCTCGACGCTGCCGGCCCACGGCACGTTGTGCGCATCAGCCTGCGCCTGCGCGCGCTCAGGGAGGATGTCGGCGCATCCGACGACGCTGAGGCCTTCAAACGTCGGCAGATTCTTGAGGTAAATCGTGCTGATATTGCCACAGCCAATGATTCCGATGCGCATGGAGTTATCCTTTCCCTAATCGGCGTCATCGCAGCACAGCATATGGGCTGACGATCATTGCGAGCGCCGGCGACGCAATCGCCCGGCGCGAGATCGCTTCGCCGAGATGAAAATAGCGCGGCTGTCGCCCTGAGCGCAGCGAAGGGCCTCCAGCGGCACTGGGATGCTTCGCTTCGCTCAGCATGACATTTTCATAGTTACGGGTGACCCGAGGATCATATGGACTTCGCCGAGATGAACATAGCGCGGCTGTCGCCCTGAGCGCAGCGAAGGGCCCCCAACGGCACTGGGATGCTTCGCTTCGCTCAGCACGACATTTTCATAGTTACGGGTGACCCGAGGATCATATGGACTTCTGATTGGAGCGAACGAAGCAGCCCCTCCTGGCATCAGAAGGGGCTGCGAAGTGTTGCGAGATCAGCCGCCAGTCGGAACGGCGATGGGCGCCGAGGACGGCGCGCTCGATTGGCTGCTGCTTTGTCCGACGTCCGGCACGACGTCGGCGCGGAAGTTGCGCTCGATAGTGGCCTTGGCCTGGAGCTGCCCCAGGTAGGCATCCACCGCCGCCTGCTCCTTCTTCTGCCGGTCCGCGTCGCTGATAGGCCGCTGTTGCGGCGCGTCGGTCACGACGAGCACGATCCACTTGCCGGCGTCCTGGATCGGGTCGCTAATCTGGCCGACGGGCTGGGTGAAGGCCGCCTTCTCGACGACGGCGTCATACGAACCCTGCGCGAACCAGCCGAGATCGCCGCCGCTATCCTTGGTCTGGGTGTCCGTGGAGACGGCCTTCGCCACCGACGCGAAGTCCTCGCCGGCCTTCAGGCGCTCAATCACGCGCTTGGCGTCATCTTCGCTGGCGACGACGATCTGTTTGGCGCGAACCTGCTGCGTCGTCTGCGGAATCTTCGCGTCGGCGATAGCCTGGTTGCGGAAGTGGTCATAGATGAGCTGCGTTCGGGTGTAATCCTGCACGTAGCTCTCGGTCAGCCCGGTCTGCTTCTTCAAATCGCTGAGAAACTGGTCATAGTCCTTCTTGAACTGGTCGGCGGTGACGATCGCGGGTGTCTCCGTCGGCCCCGGCGTCGGAACCGCCGTGCCGGCCCCGGCGGTGGGCGATGGCTGCGGTGTCGCCGTCGGTGCACCGACGGTCGGCGTCGGCGTGCCCGCAGGATAATAGTCGAACTGCGCCTGAATCGCCTTCGTCACGTCGGCCTCAGTTGGCGCGAAGTTCTGCTTCGCAGCCTCCTGCCGCAGCATCTCCTCCGTGATCATGCTTTCGAACACCTGGTTCGGGAGCTGCTGCTGCACGTACTGGGCGATCTGCTGAGCGATCTGCGCGCTAGAGGCGAGCGATCCGAAGCGCTGAAGAATGCGGAAGTCCTCGTATCGGAAACGGTCCTGATAGCCCGAGGTTGTAATCGCCGTCCCGTTGACGCTCCCGATGGGCGCGCGCGGCTTCAGCCAGTATTGCTGGAACAGGGCGGCGAACAGCACGACACCGATGACGGCAAGAAGGGTACCGAAGATAATCCAGAGCTGGCGCTGACGCTGCTGCGCACGCCGAGAAATATGCATCTGCTTCTGAGTCGGCGCAGCAGGCTGCGCAGCCGCCTTGCGGCTTCGCTTGCTCATGACAAACTCCACCAGCCACGAAGCTGATATGTGGCGACGTAAGGAACCAGGCACAGGACTCGTGGCATCCCGTGCCTGGTAAATCCCTGTTCGTCGTGTGATTGCGGGATTGCGGAAAGACGCGCCATGGCGCGTCTCCGCTAGCCGCGGATGTGCTGGCCCGTGTACGGCAGCAATGCCAGCTGCCGGGCTCGCTTGATCGCCTTCGACAGGATGCGCTGCTGCTTCGCCGTCGCGCCCGTCTTGCGGCGGGGCTTGATCTTACCAGACTCGGTCAGGTAGCGGCTCAACAGGTCAACGTTCTTGTAGTCCAGCGGCGAGATGGTCTTCGGGAACGGCTGACGCCGGCCTCGACCCCGTGCACCGGGGCCGCCGGGGCCACGGCGTGGACCGCCGGGCCGTGGGCCGCCGCCGGTCCGCGGCGGGCGTGCCGCCGGGGCGCCGTCAGATGGCGCTTCCACTGTCTCCGTCGCTGGCGCGGCTGCCGCAACTGGCGCGGCCGGCGCTTCCACGACGGGAGCCTCCGCCACGACCACCTCAGCTTCGGGCGCTACAGCCGCCTCGGCCGGGGCCGCGGCGGGAGCGGCCTCGACAGCCGCCGGCGCCGCCGGAGCAGCATCCTCGGTGGGCGCCTGAGGCAGTTCTCTCTGCTCGTCCATGTAAACTCCTTACAACGACCGACGTCGTTGGTAAATCTTCGTGTCCCTAGAAAGGGTACTCTTCTGCGTCCTGATCTTCGTCCATGGGCGTGTCGCCATACGCGTCGCGAGGTCGGCTATCCAGGAGGATCATCTCGTCGGCAACAACCTCAGTGCGAAAGTGCTTCTGACCATCAGGGCCTTCCCAGCTCCGTGTCTGGAGGCGGCCCTCGATGTAGACCTTCGATCCCTTGGTCAGGTACTGATTACAAATCTCCGCCAGGTCACGCCAGGCAACAACGTTGAACCACTCCGTCGCCTCGCGCCGGTCGCCGTCTGTCGTCACCCAGCTGCGGCTCGTCGCCACGCTGAAGGACGTCACCGGCTTCCCGCTCGGTGTATAACGCATCTCAGGATCGCGGCCCAGGTTGCCGATAATCATTACCTTGTTCAAGCCCCTGGTCATCGTCCTCTCCTTAGCCTCGTCGGCACACTAACCTTACTCTTCGTCCGCCCGAATAATCATGTAACGCAGCACGTTTTCGTTCAACTTCAGTTGACGCTCGACGCCTGTCCAGACTGTCGCAGGCGCCTGGACACGATAGATGGCAAAATAACCTTCGCGGTTCTTGTCGAGTGGGTACGCCAAACGACGCCGGCGCCAGGTCTCAGTGGCCGCAAGCTGTCCCGTCCCATCGACGAGCTGCCCGACCTCATTGACCTGGCCACCAGCGCCGGTAACGAGCGCCCCAACCTGCTCGATCAGCGCCGTAACGCCGTCGTTGTCCAGGCTCGGGTTAACAACCATCACGAGCTCGTATTCACGCATGACTGGTGACCTCCTTTCTATGGGATATGCCCCGCAGCGAGCGGAGCAGAAAGGTGGATAGGCGTGTTGTGCCTACCCAAAGAGGGTAAGTATACCATAAACCGCGCAGCACGCAAATTTTAGGGGCTGCTGCCCCGGGGTGCTAGCCGAACAGGTGGCTGTAGGCGAGCATGAGGCAGAAGACGATCGCCCCGCCAATGAGAATCATGAACATCAGGGTGATGAGGTGGGCGATGAGGTGTACGAGGAACGGCAGGATGATGTGCAGGATAAGGTACCCGATGAGGAGCGCGACGATGAGCGCGCCGGCGCCAGCAAGCAGCGTCATGAGCCCTCTCCTTTCGATGACGAATGTAAGGGCAACCAACAGTCCGGTGGAGTCAGGAGTCTCCCATAAAGAATCTTAGCAAACCTGGACTGGCTATGGATGACCTTCGCCATACGTTTCATGTTCGTATTCTAAGCGATAATCGCCCGCGCTTCCCTACACCTGAACAACGCCTACCCGACAAACCATCCCCGGCCGCGTCATTGCCTGCGGAGAGATTGCTTCGTCGGGCTATCGCCCTCCTGCTCAGAACACAGAGACTTGCGGTGTCATTGCGAGGCGGGCCTTGCCGCCGAAGCAATCTCCCTGTGGGCTACAGCAACGCCGTAGCGGTATAGGCCGCCTGGTGCAAGGGCGAGAGATTGCTTCGCTCCGCTCGCAATGACAGGATGGCGGTGTTCTCGTGCTGGCGCGTGCCATCGTAGGTATGAGGGGGCTCGCAAGGACCGGCGACAAAAGAGGGCGGAAACGCGTAATTACGCGCTCCGCCCTCGTCACCCTTTGGGATCGCTGTCATGCTGAGCGAACGCGAAGCATCCCCAGACGCGGGGACGTTTCGCTGCGCTCAACGCGACAATCGTTAGCTAGCCTTGAGGTTCGCCGCCTCAGCCAGGTCGAGCTTGATGCCCGGGCCCATCGTCGTCGTCAGCACCATGTTCTTGATGTAGACGCCCTTCGCTCCCGACGGCTTGGCGCGGTTGACCGCGTCCACCAGCGCCGACAGGTTATCCAGCAGCTGGTCCTCGGTGAAGTCGCGCTTGCCGATGGGAACGTGCAGGTTCGCCGTCTTGTCGAGCTTGAACTCGACGCGGCCGCCGCGCGCCTCGTTGATGACGCGGGGCAGATCCTCACCCGGTACGACCGTGCCCGACTTAGGGTTGGGCATGAGGCCGCGGGGGCCGAGCACCTTACCGAGACGACCGACCTTACCCATCATGTTGGGCGTGGCGATGGCGATCTCGAAATCGGTGAAACCGTCCTGGATGCGCTTGATCAGGTCGTCGGCGCCTACAATGTCGGCGCCCGCCTCTTCGGCGATACGGGCCGCGTCGCCCTCGGCGAACACAGCGATGCGCACCCGGCGGCCGGTGCCGTGGGGCAGAACGACAACGCTGCGTACCTGCTGGTCGGCGTGACGGGGGTCCACGCCTAGGCGGAAGTGGACTTCCACCGTCTCGTTGAACTTGGTGAACGACGCTTCCTTGGCAAGCTTGATCGCTTCGCCCGGCTTGTATGCCTTATCGCGATCAACCTTGGCCTTTGCCGCTTCGTATTTCTTACCGCTATCAGTTGCCATGACTATCCCCCTTTACTCCGTGACCTTGATGCCCATGGACCGCGCCGTGCCCTCAATCATGCGCATGGCCATATCGATGTCCGTGGTGTTCAGTCCTTCATCTTGGTCTCGGCGATCTGCCGGACCTGCGCCCGAGTGACCGTGCCGGCCTGGGCCGTGTTGGGCCGGGCCGAGCCCTGTCGACCTTCGCCGCCGACTTGAGGAGGTCGGGGGCGGGCGGGGTCTTGAGGACGAAGGTGAAGGAGCGGTCGGTCATGATGGTGATCTCGACCGGGATCACCTGCCCGGCCATCGAAGCCGTGCGGGCGTTGTAGTCCTTCACGAACTGGGGAATGTTGATACCGTGGGGGCCGAGGGCCGTACCAACCGGCGGCGCCGGGGTCGCCTTGCCCGCATTCAACTGTAGCTTGACAATTGCTTTGACTTTCGCAGCCATTCTACCCTCTCTCTACCGAGGTGTGGTTTCGCCTCGCGTGAAGCTCCCTCGTGTAGGGAACACTCTGTTGAGCCGACCGAAGTCGGCAATACACTAGATGCGCTCGACCTGGAGAAAATCCAGCTCGACCGGCGTGTCGCGGTTGAAGAACGACACAGTGAGGCGGATCTTGCCGCGCTCAGCGTCGACCTCCTCCACGACACCGTTGAAGTCGGTGAACGGCCCGTCGATGATGCGCACCTTCTGTCCCGGGTGGAACGAGACGCGCACCTTCGGCGCTTCCGCCGTCATCCGCTTCATGATCTTGTCGACCTCGGCCTCGGGCAGCGGCGTCGGCCGCAGCCCAGAGCCGACGAACCCGGTCACGCCCGGCGTGTTGCGGACGATGTACCAGGTCTCGTCGTCCATGATCATCTGGACGAGAACATAGCCCGGGAAGATCTTGCGCTCGACCTGCCGCCGCTGGCCGTCCTTGATATCGACTTCCATCTCGACGGGAACAATGACCTGAAAGATCATGTCTTGCAGGCCGCGCTCCTCGATCTGGCGCTCCAGATTGCGCTTGACCTTCTTCTCGTACCCGGAGTAGGTGTGGAGAACGTACCACGCCCGTTGGGCGTCGGACTTTGGCTCCGCCTTCTCCCCATCCACCTGCTCGTCGGCAGGACTACCGGGAACCATCTCATCCATGGAGTCATCCATACGGGGCACGGCTTTCTCCTAGCCCAGCAGGGCACGGAAGAGAGACGTGAAGATCGCGTCCACAAGGCCGAGTATCGCGGCCATGGCGATGAGGACGAAGACGACCATGATCGTCAGATTCGTCGCCTCGTCGCGCGTCGGCCACACAACCTTGCGCAGCTCGGAGCGGGTCTGCTCCAGGTAACGGCGAGTGCGCTGCACAATGCCGTTCTCGTTGGCGGGTTGTTTGGCTTCAGATGCACTCATTATGCCTCTCTTCCCTGCCTAGCGCGTCTCGCGGTGCGGCTGGTGCTCGCGGCAGCGCGGACAGTACTTCTTCAGCTCCATGCGCGCCGGATCATTCTTTCGGTTCTTCTCCGTGGTGTAGTTCCTCTCCTGGCACTTCGTGCAGGCAAGGGTGATCACCATGCGGTTCGCCTTCTTAGCCATACATCACCTCTACAGAAGCCAGGGCCGCGGGTGCGGCCCTGGCTCGCCGTTTTTATTCCAAGACCTGGGTGAGGACGCCAGAGCCAACGGTGCGGCCACCCTCGCGAATGGCAAACCGCGACCCCTGCTCCAACGCCACCGGGTGGATCAACTCCACCTTCAGGTTCACGTTGTCCCCAGGCATCACCATCTCCACCCCGTTCGGCAACTCACACGTCCCCGTGATGTCCATCGTCCGAATGTAGAACTGCGGTCGGTACCCGTTGAAGAACGGCGTGTGCCGCCCCCTTCTTCCTTCCGCAACACGTACACCTCGCCCATGAACTTCGTGTGCGGCTTGATCGACCCAGGCTTCGCTACCACCTGGCCCCGCTCCACGTCCGTCCGCTCGATGCCTCGCAGCAGCAACCCGATGTTGTCCCCGGCCTGCCCCTGATCCAGCAGCTTGCGGAACATCTCTACCCCCGTCACCACCGTCGAGCGCGTCTGCTCTCGGATGCCCACGATCTCCACCGTGTCTCCTACCTTCACGATCCCGCGCTCCACACGCCCCGTCACCACCGTCCCGCGCCCCTTGATCGAGAACACGTCCTCGATCGGCATCAGGAACGGCTTGTCCACCGCTCGCTCCGGCTGCGGAATGTAGCTGTCCACCGCATCCATCAGTTCCAGGATCGGCTTGTACTCCGGCGCGTTGATGTCCTTCGACGCGCTCTCCAGCGCCGCCAATGCGCTCCCACGGATGATCGGAATGTCGTCGCCCGGGAAGTTGTACTTCGACAGCAACTCCCGCAGCTCCATCTCCACCAGCTCCAGCAGCTCCTCGTCGTCCATCATGTCGACCTTGTTGAGGAACACCACCATCGCCGGTACTTCCACCTGCCGCGCCAAAAGAATGTGCTCCCGCGTCTGCGGCATCGGCCCATCCGGCGCGCTCACCACCAGGATCGCCCCGTCCATCTGCGCCGCGCCGGTGATCATGTTCTTGATGTAGTCGGCGTGACCCGGGCAGTCCACGTGGGCGTAGTGGCGCTTGTCCGTCTCGTACTCTACGTGGGCGATGGCGATCGTGATGCCGCGCGCCCGCTCTTCGGGAGCGTTGTCAATGCTATCGAAGCTGCGGAAGCTGGCCCCGCCGCGCAGCGCCAGCACCTTGGTGATGGCCGCCGTCAGCGTCGTCTTCCCGTGGTCGACGTGCCCGATCGTCCCAACGTTGGCATGTGGCTTAGTTCGCTCGAATTTCTGCTTCGCCATGGTAACCTAATCCTCCTCAAGACAGCGAAGGGAATAACAATCCGGTATGAGGACACAAAAAGTGACAAGGGGCGTGACAGCGGACGCATCTGTCATCGCCCCTTGCCACGATTGTCTTGTCAAGGTGGACGGGGGCGGATTCGAACCACCGAAGGCGTATGCCATCTGATTTACAGTCAGACCCCGTTGGCCGCTTGGGTACCCGTCCATTTATGCAGTTGGCGGCCTCATACTCGAGTGGACGGGGGCGGATTCGAACCACCGAAGGCGTATGCCATCTGATTTACAGTCAGACCCCGTTGGCCGCTTGGGTACCCGTCCGTTTGTACAACCTATGCAATTGACGCTCGCGGGAACTCATGTACTGCGATTCGCCGAGTTCCGGGCGCGAGCTTCACAAGCCGACGGTGGGAATCGAACCCACGACCTACCACTTACAAGGCGGTTGCTCTGCCGGCTGAGCTACGTCGGCGCGGACCGCCTATCTATCCGCGACACCGAATTATAGGTGAGAGGGGCTGGTAAGTCAAACTTAGGACGCCCTGCCGGCGCGTCCCTTCATCCGAAATTGGGACGCGCCGGGGGTGGAATCCTTACGCCTCGCGCTTCAGCTTGCGTAGCTCCGCCATCATGATCCGTTGCTCTACAGTCTGCGTCATTTCCTGCGCCAGCGCGTCATAGTTGGGTAGCAACTCCAGCACATCGCTTACCTGGCCGGCCTCAGCTGGCATCTGCGGCAGTTTCTCCAACAGCGCGATACGGTCCTTGAGGCTGGGGTGCGTGTCATATAGCCCCGTCTCGCGGTTCACCACCACCTCGTACGCCGCGCTGATCTCCTTCTGGGCGTCGTTCACCGTCGGCTCCGACACAGCGTACAGGTTTGCCAGGTCGCGCTGCGTCTGGAGGGCCAGGCGGATCTGGTAGTCGGCCTCCCAGTCGAAGTTGAGGCCGCGACGCACCGTGAACAGCAGCCCCGCGATCAGGTTATCCGCGCCGTAGGCGAGGGCAGCGTAGCGGTCGGCCAGCACCTCCTGCAAGCGGGACGCGCCGCGCGTGGCGCGCATGAACAGCCCGAAATAGACGTTCACGAACAGCCACGCCGGATTGTACCACCTGGCGAGGCCGCGGCGGGCCAGTCCCTCGGCCAGACGCATCAGCGACACCTGGACCTGGTTCGCCAGCGTCCCGCCCGACGTGTCCTTGTTGCTGAAGTGGCCGTACTCGTGGGCCAGGATCGCCTGGAACTGCGGCAGCGGCATGCCGGGCAACGCGGCCAACCCCAGGATGAGGCAGCGCCGGGCTGTTCCGCGCATCTTCCGCCACAGGTTGCCGCGCTCCATGACCGCGATCTCCGCCCCCGGCGTGAGGTAGATCACGTCCACCGGGCGGCTGTCCACGTGCTTCCCCACGTCCTCCACCACCTGCCACAGCCGTGGCGCCTCCGCGTGGGTCAGCGATCGACCCGGCTCCGTGTCGCGGATGCGCACGAACAGGCTGCGCACTACCGCGATGATGCTCGTGATCGCCCCCACCACTAGGGCAAGCATGAAGTAAACCGGGATGAACCCTATCCGCAGGATCACGTAGGCGATGCCGCCATACACGGCGAGCACCGTGAGGATGAGGAACGGGATCGAGACGTAGAAGTAGACCGACGCCACGCTGATGACCCACTTGTAGACCGAGCGGATCCCGCGCTCGGCCGGGCCGACGTCGAACTCGCCCTTCGTCTCGTAGCGGTTGATGGCGGAGAGGGCCATACGGCTCAGGACGACGCCGGCGATGAACAGCGCCGCCCCGACGAGCAGCCACAGAACAACCGCGTCGGCGGCCAGCCGATACCAGCTCATCCGGATGCCGAGCGGCCCCCGGTCCAGCTCGGCGCGCATCGGAGCGAGCACCTCTGGCGGCAGACCTAGCGCCTCGGCGCGATCCAGCTCCGCCGTCGCCGTCGCGGACTGCCCGTCCACCAGCGCCGCCAGCGCCTTCGCATAGTGGCCCACCGGGTTGTTCGGTTCGATGCTTACCATCCGGTCCGCGGCAGCGCGGACCGTCGCCGCGTCGTTCCCCGCGCCGGCGGCGCGGAACAGCGCCCACTGGATGCTGAGGTCGTTCGGCTCCTTGCCCGCCGCCGACCGGGCGTACGGCAGCGCCTTCGCGTGCTGCGTCTCGTCCTTCTGCGCCAGGAACGCCTGGGCCATCGCCAGCTCGTTCCAAGCCGAGTGATCCTTGTCATAGGCGCGCTGGGCGTGCTGCAGCGCCGCGTCCGCGTTCCCGCTCTCACGCTCGACCTGACTCAGCCGCCGCTCTGTGTCGGGAAAGTCCGGCGCGAGCGCCAGTGCCAGCTCGTAGCCGGTCTTCGCCGTGGCGAGGTCGCCGCGGTCGAACGCCTCCGTCGCCGCCTTGAAGGCGGGGACGGCATCCGGGTTGACGAGCGCCAGCCGGTCTAGAATTTGCTGCTCGGCAATCATATCGCGTCCCGGCTGCGGCGGCGGCCCTTGGGCCAGCGTTGGCGGCGCGAGCGCGAGAAGCGCCAGGAGAGGAAGAGCGAGGGCGATGAGCCAGATGAGCTTGCGCAACACGATTGTCTCCGTTTGAGTTTCAGGCGTGGATAGACAATCCCCTTTGCGTCATTATATAATCTGGCACTTATAGATTCGCTATAGAAACGCTAATGTGTGAATTTTTCGGTCAACTGAGGACAAACGACATGGCTGGCTGGATCGAGACGTGGAAGGGGTGGGCGCGGCGGCTGAAGGTCGAGGTGTACGCGCTCTACTTGGCGTACCGCGACCCGCGCGTGCCGTGGTATGCGCGGGTCTTCGCCCTGTGCGTCGTCGGCTACGCGTTCAGCCCGATTGACCTGATTCCCGACCCCATCCCGGTCCTGGGCTACCTGGACGATCTTGTTATCGTGCCGCTGGGGGTGGTGCTGGCGCTGAAGATGATCCCGGCCGAGGTCATGGCGGAGTGCCGGGCGCAGGCGCAGGAGGTCATGCGCCAGGGCAAGCCCGTCAACCGGGTCGCCGCCGTCGTCATCGCCGCCATCTGGGTTGCACTGGCCGCCCTGGCGATTGTGTTCGTGATGCGGATGTTCAGGGGGTGAGTCCGGAGCGCGAGGACGGGGGATTTATCTGGCCCCTCTCCCGTGGGAGAGGCCGAGTGAGGATCTTACGTTCTCGCCAGGTTTCAAGACCCTCATCCCCCAACCCCTTCTCCCACAAGGGGAGAAGGGGAGAAAGCGAAGTCTCTGGCCCGCCCCTCTCCCGTTCTGGGAGAGGGGCGGGGGGTGAGGGACGATATCGGCCTGCGTCATACCGCCGCAGCCACCGGCCAGCCGTCGGTGGCGAGGGCATTTGGACCACGAAGGCCACGAAAGGACGCGAAAACCGCGAAAGGGATTCGCGGAGACCCAAGCATTTCGCGTCTTTCGTCCCTTTCACCCTTTCGCGGTCCAATCCTTCTGCGCCCTGCCCCCGCTCCCCTTGTAGGAGACGGGCAGGGATGAGGGATTAGGTCCGCGCCTGGCGGTACTTCTCGCGCGGGTCGGGCGGGGTCTTGTTGATGACCTTGACGGCGTGCTCGCCGAGCATCTTCTCGAGCTGCTTGATCATCAGCTTGTTGCACTTCGTCGTGTCGTTCGGGAAGTCGATCTGGACGCGCGATGAGCCACTCGGCACGAGCAGGCAGAAGGTGTCGCGGCCGGAGTAGCTCGTCAGCAGGCGATGCGCCTCGCCCACGCGGCGAATGTCCTCGTCGACGTTCCCGCTGCGCGGCAGTGTCACCTCCAGGTGGTACAGCAGTTCGGCGCTCATGTCGCCCTCGGCCGGCGCGCCGTTCGCGGTCTCGGCGACCTTGACGGCGCTGCCGTTGCCGTTCCCATTGGTGTAGGCGGGGGTGGGCACGGCGGGAGGCTCGGCGGCGGGGGGCGGCTCTGGCGCGCGTAGCTCCAGGGGCGGCGGCGCGTCCGACGGCGCGTCCATGGGCGGTGGCGGCGACCACTCCTCGTCGTAGACGACCGGGCCGGGCTCGAACTCCTCGGCGACGGGGTACGTATCCACCGGGCCGTCCAGGCTGTACTCGCGTACCTCGTCGGCCAGGACGTTGGCCTTGCCGTTGTACTCGTCCACCTTGCCGCGCACGATGACAAGGGTGTCCGTCTGGAGAAGGTTGCGGACGCCATCGTAGACGCGGGGGAACAGCGTCACGTCCACCTGGCCCTGCAGGTCCTCGATGGTAATGAAGGCGAAGGGGTCGCCCTTCTTCGTCTGCCGCACGCGCACCGAGTTGATCATGCCGGCGACGAGCACCGGTGTCCCCTTCATCTCCGGCGACAGGTCGGCCAGGGAGTGCGTCACCTGGCGGTCCAGGGTCATCGCCAGGCGGTTGAGGGGATGCTCGCCCAGGTAGCAGCCGATGAGGTCCTTCTCCCAGGCCAGCGTCTCGCGGCGGGACGGCTCGTCGGCGCGAGGAGGACGAACAGGCTGCCGCCACCGGCCGCCGGCCCCGACGACGCCCCAAGCCCGCCGAACAGGCTCATCTGCCCCACGTCCTGGGCGCGGTGGTGCTCGCTGCTGATGCTCATGAGCGGCTCGACGCTGCCGAGGAGCTGGGCGCGGTTGCCGAAACTGTCGAACGCGCCCGCCTTGATGAGGCATTCCAGGGCGCGGCGGTTCACCTGGCGCAGGTCGACGCGGCGGGCAAACTCGTCGAGGCTCGCGAAGGGCTTGTCGCCGCGCGCGTCGAGGATGGTCTGGATCGGCCCCTCGCCGACGTTCTTGACGGCGGTCAGGCCGAAGCGAATGGCCCGATGGTGCGTAATCTTGCCGATGACGTCCTTGTCGGGCAGCGCCTCGATATCGAAGTCGAGGCCGGAGCGGTTGACGTCCGGCGGCAGCACTTTGATGCCGAGGGCCACGCAGTCGGCGACGAGGGCGCCGATCTTCTCGGTGTCGCCGCGCTCGACGCTCATCAGCGCCGTCATGTACTCGACCGGGTACATCGCCTTGAGCCACGCCGTCTGGACGGTGACCACGGCGTAGTCGGCGGCGTGGCCCTTGTTGAAGCCATAGCGGGCGAACGCCTCGAAGTAGTCGAAGATTTCGTTCGCCGTCTTCTCGCGCGTCCCCTTCTTGACCGCGCCGGACACGAACTTGTCCCGCTGCTTGAGCAGGTCGTCCTTCTTCTTCTTGCCGATGGCCTTGCGCAGCTTGTCCGCTTCCGTCGCCGTGTAGCCAGCCAGGTCGATGGCCGTGCGCATCACCTGCTCCTGGTAGACCAGGATGCCGTAGGTGTCCTTCAGGATTGGCTCCAGGCCGGGGTCCAGGTAGGTGACCTCTTCCTTGCCGTGCATGCGCCGGATATAGTTGGGAATGAACTCCAGCGGACCCGGGCGGTAGAGGGCGACGAGGGCGATGATGTGCTCCAGGCGCGTCGGCTTCATGTCCTGGAGGATGCGCCGCATCCCCGGCCCTTCCACCTGGAACACGCCCTGTACCGCGCCGCTCGCCAGGAGCTTGAAGGCGATGGGGTCGTCGGTCGGAATGGTGTCCAGGTTGTACGACACGCCGTGGTACTTCTCGATGAGCTTCGCCGCGCGCTGCATGACCGTGAGCGTCGCCAGCCCCAGGAAGTCGACCTTCAGCAGGCCGATGGTGTTGATGATTTCCATCGGGAACTGGGTCACGGCGGGAGCGTTCTCGCTGTCGCCCTTGGTCGGGCGGTGCAGCGGGCAGTACTCCACGATGGGCCGGTCGGCCACGACGACGCCGGCCGCGTGAGTGCTGGCATGGCGCGAGACACCTTCTAGCGACTGCGCCGTCTCGATGAGGTGCTTGGCCGTCGGGTCGGCCTCGAAGAGGTCCTTGAACTCGCGGTTGAAGAACTCGTGCTCCTCGTTCATCACGTCTTTGATCGTGACCGGCTTGCCCGGCACCGCCGGCACCATGCGGGCGATGCGGTCCACCTCGGCAAGGGGCATGTCCAGGGCGCGGCCCGAGTCGCGCAGGGCGGCGCGGGCGCCGAGCGTTCCGAACGTGATGATCTGGGCGACCTTGTCGGAGCCGTACTTGTGCATCGCGTAGTTGATGAGGCTCTCGCGGCGGTCATCCGGGAAGTCGAGGTCGATATCGGGCATCTCCAGGCGGCCGGGGTTCAGGAAGCGCTCGAAGATGAGGTCGTGGTGCACCGGGTCAACCAGGGTGATGTTGAGGGTGTACGCCACGATGGAGCCGGCCGCCGAGCCGCGCGCGTTGTACCAGATGTTCTGGGAACGGGCAAAGCGGCACAGGTCCCACACGATGAGGAAGTAGGCGTCGAAGCCCATCTGGTGGATGACGGCCAGCTCGTGCTCCAGGCGCTCGCGCACGATGAGGTCGTTGGCGTGCGCCCCGTAGCGCCGCTGCAAGCCTTCCTCGCACAGGGCGCGCAGGTACGTCTCGGCTGTGTAGCCGTCGGGAACGGGGAACACCGGCAGGTGGTACTCGCCGAATGCCATCTTGAAGTCCACCATCTCAGCGATGCGGACGGTATTGCGGATGGCTTCGGGGAACTCCGGGAACAGCGCGGCCATCTCGTCGGGGCTGCGCATGTAGAAGGTCTCGCCCAGCTGCATGCGGTTGGGGTCCCTTCATCGTGGTCTGGGTGCCGATGCACAGCAGCACCTCGTGGGCGTAGGAGTCCTGCTTGCGGGCGTAGTGCACGTCGTTCGTGGCGACGAGCGGGATGTCCAGCCGCCGCGACATCTCGATGAGCTTCTTGGTCAGGTCGGGCAGGAATTCTAGCGGGTGGTTCTGAATCTCGACGTAGTAGTTTTCCTTGCCGAAGACGTCCCTGGCCCACGCCGCCATCTGGTACGCCTCGTCGTCCTTCCCTTCCTGGAACAGGCGCGGCACCTCGGCCGACGGGCAGCCGCTGAAGACGATCAGCCCCTCGCTGTACTGCTCCAGCAGCTCCTTGTCGACGCGGGGCTTATAGTAGAAGCCCTCGAGCTGCGCCTTGCTGGCGAGCTGCATCAGGTTCTTGTAGCCGGTCTCGTTCTTGGCCAGGACCGTGAGGTGGTAGGCGTTGCTGCCGCGCACGCCGCTGGCCCGCTCGAAGCGGTTGCCGCGCGCGACGTATAGCTCCGAGCCGAGGATGGGCTTGATGTTGGCCGCCTGCGCCGCGCGGTAGAACTCGACCGCGCCGAACATCACGCCGTGGTCGGTCAGGGCCAGGGCGGACATGTTTTGCTGGGCGGCGGTCTCGCACAGCGCCTTCGCGGAGGCGAGGCCGTCCAGGAGGCTAAACTCGGAGTGGCAGTGGAGATGGACGAAATCGGTCATGGCACCAGTGTCCCACGTAGAACCCTGCCGGTTGTCAACAACCGTGCGGGAGTGTGTCTAGAACAAACGAACGACACAACATATAGAGGGTGTGGATAAATCGATGGGTTTATCTTGCGGTATCCCGGTCTATTATAGCATAGAACAGGCCAGCCGGGCCGACGGGTCTATGCCGATTTGCACGCCGTGCTAGAATTTTAAGGTCTAGTTAGGTAGTGGAGACAGCATGGAGAGCATCACCCTGGCCGGGCGAGCCGCCGCGTTCCTCCTCGGTCTCGCGCTGGTTCTGATCACGTTCCGCTCGGTTATCATCACCTTCGTCCTTCCCCGTGGCGCGCGCAGCAGCATCACGGCCACTGTATTCATCCTGTTGCGCTTCGTCTTCGACGCCTACACGGGCCTGCTGCGCAGCTACAAGGCGAAAGACGCGGCTATGGCGCTGTACGCCCCGATTGGCCTGCTCCTTCTGCCGCTCGTCTGGCTCGTGACGATATTCGCGGGCTACGCGCTCATGTACTGGAGCCTCGGCGTGTCGCCGGTTTTCGAGACACTCGTGCTGAGCGGCTCGTCCATGCTCACCCTGGGCTTCGACGCCCCGAAGACGCTTCTCGTCACCTTCATCGCGTTTTCCGAGGCGGCGATCGGGCTGATCGTCGTCGCCCTGTTCATTTCCTATCTGCCGACGATGTACTCAGCCTTCTCGCGCCGCGAGCGCGACGTGACCATGCTCGAAGTGCGCGCGGGGACTCCGCCTTCCTCCCAAACCCTGCTCTGGCGCTATTACCGCATCCAGGGCCTGGAGCGCCTGGGGAAGCTGTGGGAAACGTGGGAGGTCTGGTTCGCCGACCTGGAGGAGACACACACCTCCCTCGCCGCGCTCTCCTACTTCCGCTCCCCCCAGCCCGACCACTCGTGGATCACGGCAGCGGGGACCGTGCTGGACTCGGCGGCGCTCACCCTGGCCGCCGTCGACATCCCCTACGACCCGCAGGCCGCGCTCACCATCCGCGCCGGCTACCTGGCCTTGCAGCGCATCTGCGACTTCTTCAGCATCCCCTACAACGCCCTGCCAAAGCCGGACGACCCCATCAGCATCTCGCGGATGGAATTCGACGAGGTGTATGATTTCCTGGCCGCGAACGGCGCGCCGATGAAGCCGGACCGCGAGCAGGCCTGGCGCGACTACCGCGGCTGGCGCGTCAACTACGACGTGCCGCTGCTGTCGCTGGCCCTGCTGCTCATGGCGCCGCCCGCGGCGTGGGTCAGCGACCGCTACCCGGCCTGGCGCCGTCGCACCCTGTTCCGCCTTCGGTGAGCGCGCTGCACAGTCCTGGCTGTCATTGCGAGGCGGGCCTTGCCGCCGAAGCAATCTCACGGCGGATGAGAGCGGCGCCGTTCCCGCCATAGACGGTCTATCCGAAAGAGCGGGGGAGTGCTTTGCTCCGCTCGCAATGACGCTTCACCACGGAGGAGAGACATGGACCCTAGAGGCAAAGTCGCCCTTGTCACAGGCGCGTCGATGGGAATCGGGCGGGCCGTCGCCCTGGACCTGGCGCAGGACGGGGCGCGAGTCGCCATCAACTACCGACAGAGTCAGGCCGAGGCGAACGGCGTGCTCGCCGAGATCGAGGCGCTAGGCGGCGAGGGCATGCTGGCCCAGGCCGACGTCGCGGACGAGGCCGCCGTTCAGCGTATGGTGGACGCGGTCGAGGCGAAATGGGGCGGCCTGGATATTCTCGTCAACAATGCCGCCATCACCTACTTCGTCCCCTTGCCCGACCTGGACGCGCTCAGTGAGGATATGTGGGACAACCTGTACGCGACCAACGTCAAGGGCTTGTTCTGGTGCGCACGCGCCGGGGCAAAGCTCATGCGCAAGGACGGCGGCGGCGTCATGGTCAACATCGGCTCCGTGGCAGGCGTGACGGGCGATGGCAGCAGCATCGCCTACTGCGCCAGCAAGGCCGCCGTCCACAGCCTGACCAAGTCCCTGGCCCGGGCGCTCGCGCCCGATATCCGCGTTAACTGCGTCTCGCCCGGCTTCGTCGACACGAACTGGCACGCGCGGGGTGTCGGCGAAGAGCAAGCCGCGCGCAACCGCGAGAACGCGGGGAACGTCTCGCCGTTGCGCCGCGTCTGTTCGCCGCAGGATGTCAGCGACGCGGTCATGAGCATGATTCACATGGACTACGTCACGGGCCAGATTCTGATGGTCAACGGCGGCATCTTCATGTAAGCTGGAGGGAATTCCGTGAACAGTGAAGTTCATCTGCCCCACCTCTACCGCGACCTGGCCGAGTGGTGGCCGGTGCTGTCGGCGCCAGAGGACTACGCCGAAGAGGCCGAGTTCTTCCGCCGCGTCATCGTCGGCGCGGCAGGTACTCCGCCGAAGACCGTGCTGGAGCTCGGCTCCGGCGGTGGTAACAATGCGTCGCATCTTAAGCAGCATTTCGGCATGACCCTGGTGGATCTATCATCGGGCATGTTGGCCGTCAGCCAGCGCCTCAACCCCGAGTGCGAGCATATCCAGGGCGACATGCGCACGGTACGGCTGGGCCGGCAGTTCGACGCCGTGTTCATCCACGACGCTATCGAGTACATGACGACCGAGGCCGATCTGCGCGCTGCCATCGCCACGGCATGGATCCATTGCCGGCCGGGCGGCGGCGCGGCAGTTTTCTGTCCGGACTTCGTGCGCGAGGGGTTTCAGCCGTCGACGGATCACGGCGGCCACGACGTGGGTGACCGCCACTTGCGCTATCTCCAGTGGACCTGGGACCCCGATCCCGGCGACACAAGCTACAGCTCCGACATGGTCTACATTATGCGTGAGGGCAATGGTGAGCCAGAGGTTGTGCTCGACCGCCATACGTGGGGCTTGTTTGGCCGCGAGGATTGGCTGCGCTGGATCACCGAAGCGGGCTTCCAGGCCGACGCGGTCCCGTTTGAGCACAGCGAGGTCCCGGCCGGCTCGACTTACGTGTTCGTCGGCAAGAAGAACACAGAGGGGTAATACCAGATGCTAAAGAAAGGCGTGCATGAACAGTGTGTCGCCCTGAGCGAAGCGAAGGGCCTCCGCCAGTTCTCGGGAGGCTTCGCCTTCGGCTCAACATAACAGCGTTGCCCTATGGTCCATGCACAGTCGTCATCGTAACACCGTGTGACGGGATGCGCCGACACAAGAACACTGCGATGCCGTCATTGCGAGCGGAGCGAAGCAATCCCTCATCCTTGTCAAGGGCGACCTAAGCAGGGGCAGCGTGTCTTTTGCCTGCCGAGAGATTGCTTCGTCCTCCTGTCGTCGTCCTCGCAATGACGCCGCAGGTCGCTGTGTTCTGCGCAGCGACGGCGAGGGGTCTGGACTGCGGCCCAGGTGCCTCGTCTCACTTCGCATGACGGCCCGGACTTGTTTTCAAGGGAAAGCGATTAATATGCATCCAGAGCTTGTACCGTTCGACAACGCAATGCTGCCCGACGCCGGGCGTCTCCTGGCTCTGCGCCACGCGCACGACCGCGCCGCCTTGCCTACCCTGCCCTCGCGCTTCGAGGAGGCTGCCGTCGCCGCGAAGGCGGTTCGCGCTGCCCTGGACCGGCCGATGGCTCAGGGCTTCGCCGCCGTACGGGGCGATAGGGTGGTAGGCTATTGCATCGGCGACGTAGCGCTCGCCGAAATTTGGGGCCGTTCCGGCTGGGTGCGCCCGCCGGGCTGTGCCGTTGGCCCGGACGAAGATGCGGAGTTGGTGCGGGACCTCTACGCGGCGCTCGGCCAGCGCTGGATCGACCTCGGCTGTTTCTCGCACTACGCCGTCGTGCCGACTTCCGACCCGGCGCTGCTCCAAATGTGGTACAGCCTGAGCTTCGGCATCCAGCAGGTCTACGGCCTGAGGGCTCTGGATGACCTGGGCGGTCCCGGGCTCCCCCTGCCGCCGGGCGTCGAGATTCGCGTCGCCGGACCGGATGACCGCACCGTCCTGGCTGATTTCTCCGACATCATATGGCGGCACCAGGTGCAGGCCCCCGTGTGGGGAATGATGCTGCCGGAAACGGTTGAAGACCAGCGCGAAGGCTGGGCCGAGCTGGTCGACGAGCCGGGCTGGACAGTCTGGCTTGCCTTCTACGAGGGGCAGCCTGTGGGTATCCAGGGGTACCATCCTGAGGAGGAGAGCGACGAGGCCCTGATCGTGCCGGAGGCGTGCGCGTCGCTGAGCGTCGCCGGAACGCGCGAGGGGGCTCGCGGCCGCGGCGTCGGCCAGGCCATGACCCGCCGCGGCCTGAAAGGAGTTCGGGACGCAGGTTTCCGGGTCTGCTTGACCGACTGGCGAAGCACCAATCTCCTATCATCGCGCTTCTGGCCGCGCCAGGGCTTCGCGCCCGTCGCCTACCGTCTCAACCGCATTATCGACAGCCGCATCGCCTGGGCACGCGGCAACGACTAAGCCGGCAAGCTGTCGCCCGGAAAGCTGCGCGAAGGATGAACCTCGTAAACGAAGATACCGGCCTGGACACCCGGATCTTCGTCCATGATCTTGGAGACTTCATCCACAGTTGCGTTAAATATGCCTACGCCTGAAAGCTCGCTCCCGTCACGGACCGGACAAACAATCGAGAGCACGCCAGCCGCCCGAAGCTCGAAGTTTCGCCGGCCATGCTCCCATATAATCTTGTCCCGCTCGGCTGCCTTCCAGTTCGGCCCGGCCTTGAGGAGCACGACGCAGTACGGCTTCGTCTTGGTCATCATCTCGCGCATGTATTCGTCACTGATGATCGTCATGTCGTAGGTCTCCTTTAGGCAGCAGCCACCTCTTCCGATGACGGTAGAGTGCGGAAGGCGCGCAGCGCGAGGCCCAGCCCGATGAGCGACAGCACGCCGGCCATGTAGAAGGCAATGCCGGGAATAATGACTGGCGCCCCTTCCTGAGTGAAACGGGCGAACAACTCCGTGGCGAGTGGCGGACCGACGATACCCGTCAGGGCGACGATGCTCGTCAGCGCCCCTTGCACCGCGCCCTGCTCATTCGGCCCGACCTGCCGCGAGATGAGTCCCTGGGCGGCCGGGTTGGTCAGAAATGCCAGGCAGGTGCCTATCATAACAAGGTACAGCATCCAGCCCTGCGATGCAAAGCCGTATAGAAAGAAGGCGATGGCGTTGCACAGCAAACCGATGACCATCGCGCGCCGCTCCCCCAGGCGCGGCATGAGCAGCCGCAGGAGCCAGAGCTGGACCACGATGGATACGGCGCCGAACACGGCGAGCGAGATGCCGTTCTGCGCCGTCGACCAGTCGTAGCGATACGTCGTGTAGAGTACCCACGTGCTTTGCAGCGCCTGCCCCGCCAGGCTGACCAGGACGATAGTCGCGGTCAGGCCCAGGACGACGGGGTAGCGGCCCAGCGCCATGAGGGAGCCAATCGGGTGGGCCCGCGACCACGTGAAGGGGCGGCGATTCTCCGGCGCGAGTGATTCCGGCAGAACGAAGAAGCCGTACAGCCAGTTGATGAGAGTCAGCACGGCGGCGGCGACGAATGGGGCGCGCGGCCCGATGGTGCCGATGATGCCGCCGATGGCGGGACCGATGATGAAGCCGATGCCGAAGGCTGCCGAGACGAGGCCGAAGTTTTGCGCCCGCTTCTCCGGTGGGCTGACGTCGGCGATGTAGGCATTGCCGACGGTGAAGCTAGCGCCCATGATACCGGCGATGATGCGCCCCACGAAGAGCAAGCCGAGGGTAGGCGCGATCGCCATGAACAGGTAGTCGACGCCCGCGCCGAAGAGCGCCATCAGGACGACCGGGCGCCGCCCATAGCGATCGCTCAGACTCCCCATGATCGGCGCGAAGATGAACTGCGCCGCCGCGTATGCCGCGAGCAGCCAGCCATAGTAGTAGGCCGCGACGCTAAGATCGCCGCCCACGAGATCACCAACAAGCTGTGGCAGGACAGGGATGATAATGCCCAGACCCAGGACGTCGATGAGAAGCGTGACGAATATGAAGATGAGGCCGGCCTGTCTGTTTCTCACATTGATCTCCCTTCGCTTAAACTAACGACAATTGATTCACGGGAATGCCTAGATTAGTAGACATGACGCCGACATTATTACCCTTACCCGGCGGTCCGTTTTGTGCTATAATGGTGTCATCTCAATGATACAGGAGGTGTATGACCTTGCTCCCTGAGGTCCCGGTCACCGGGACTAACGAGTCGACAGAGGAAAACGCCGCTGAGTTGGCCCACGCCATCGTGGATATTCTGGAGGATCGGCAGGCCAGCGATATTGTTCTGATGGATTTGCGTGCGGTGTCCTTGCTGGCCGATTACTTCGTTCTTGCCAGCGCCGACAGCCGCCGCCAAATACAGGCCTTGATCGATACGACGACCGAGACGCTCCGAAAGCAAGGCATTCGCCCGCTGCGGGTGGAGGGGACGCCGGATTCCGGGTGGATTATCCTGGACTACGGCAGCGTCGTCGCTCACCTTTTCGATCCGGAGGCCCGTGCTTTCTACAAGCTAGAGCAGCTCTGGAAGAACGCCCCGGTGACTCTACGCATTCAGTAAGCAGCGGGTTGCTTTCAGGCGCGAATCACATAGAGACGCCAAAACGCGGCGGAAATCCTCTGTCGAGCTTCCCCCGCGCTCTGGCGTTTTGTTGATTTGTAGCCTACCCAAGTCGGCTGAGAATGTAGTCCGCGATGTCTAGCGCGGCGCGGGGGCGGCCGATGCGCGTCGCGTCCTGCCGCAGCACCGCCAGCCGCTCCCGATCGCGCAGAATCGCCAGCACCGCCGGCGCGACCATGTTGGTGATACGCACCTGGACGCCCGCGCCCTCTCCCACCACATAGTCCGCGTTCCACTCCTCCTGGCCCGGGATCGGGTCGAACACCACCATGGGCGTCCCGCGCGCCAGCACCTCACTTGTAATCAGCCCGCCGGCCTTAGAAATGACAAGGTCGCTCGCCACGATCAGGTCGTCGACGTAGTTGACGAATCCCAGCTTGCGCAGCCGCAGCGTGTTGCCGTCGCCCAGGTCTTCCAACGCCTGCAGCAAATCGGCGCTTCGTCCTGCGGCGACATAGAGCGTCCCGCGAATGTCGCTCGCTAGAAGCTGGCTGACGATGGTCCGCACCTTGGTGGGAGCGAGCGCCGCTCCGAACAGCGTAACGACTTGCTCGTCCGGCGCGAGGTCGTGGCGCGCGCGCGCCTCGGCCATCGCCTTAGGCTCGGCCAGCGTCGGGGACACGGGGATACCGGTGACGTGTATCGTGTCGCGCGGCACACCCATGGCAGCCATACTCGCCTGCGTCAAGTCATTCGCCACGAAGTAGCCATCCATGCCCTCGTGGATCCAGTTGCTGTGCGCCATGTAGTCGGTGATCACCTCGTAGATCGGCTGGCCGATCTTGCCTGCCCGGCGCTCACTGAGTAACACCTCGGCGGGTACGAAGTGGGTGCCGATGACGATTTCGGGCGCGTTGGCGCGGACGAAGTCGTCCAGCTTGGTCACGAATCGCTTCTCGCTCTCGACACGCAGGCGATTCGCCGCCGTGACCTGCTTCATGTCCGTCAGGTCTGTCGAGTCGTAGACGGTCTTCCACAGCATGGGCGCCTGCTCGCTGAGCCGCGCGTAGGTTTTCGTGACGAGGCGCTTAAAGAGCTTGTTGCCGAAGTCGAACACATCGGCGGTCACGACGTCGTGGAGCCCGCGCTCGGCGAAGGCGTCGCGAATGGCGTTGGCGGCGGTCACGTGGCCGCTGCCGAGTGTAGCATGAAGGATGAGAACCGTTGCCATAGCTGCCTTTCGAGTGGTCGTTGAGAGGCTCGGTCACGTGCCGCGCTTGCGGCCGGCCAGCTCACCGCTGAGCTGCTGCGTCACGTCGGCGACAACGTCACGCATGTCCTCGTCAAACCGCGTACCGGTGACGGTGCGCCAGATCCAGTTTCGCATGCCCCCAAGGCGGTCGCCCAACACCCGGTTCAGGACTTCGATGAACAGCCAGCCCCAGACGGCGATCACGAACGCCTGGGGTAGTGTCAGGTCGACCAGGTCGCCCAGGAACACAATCACGATGATGAAGCTCCAGATTTCCAGGAGCCAGCTCAGCGGGACCCCCAGATAGGGCAAGAGTGTCAGGAACGCGAACACCAGGGGCGCGCTGCCGAGCAAGATGAGGACGCTCACCCCCCACACCGGGAGACTGATGCCGTAGATGAGCCACGCCAGGATGCTGACTGTCACCCCCCAGATGAGCAGGTTGATGACGTTCAGCACCGCGTTCAGCCCGAGGCTCAGCATGAAACGGCCGGGCGATACCCGGTTGGCGAACAGGACCGCGCTCTGCCCCAGCAGGATCGAGGCGCCGGCCAGCGCTCCCACGCCCAGAACGAGAGCTACGGAGTACGGGGACGCGCGCACGACTGCGATCGCCGCGGTGTTCGCCCCTAGCGACAGCAGAATGACGTGCCAAAGCTGGTCCAGGTAGACGGCGATGGTATCCGCCAGGCTATCCACTGACATCTCCTTCACCGACGAGCGGGCGGCTTTCCCGCGCGACCCACATCTCGTCGATGGTCACAAAGCGATAGCCGTCGTCCTTCAGGCGCCGTATCAACTCGTCGGTGACGCGAGCGATGGACGGGCCCGGCAGACTCTCATGCAGGACCAGAATCGCGCCGGGGCTGACCTGCCGCATCACGTCCGTGTACGTCTTCCTCTCGGGCTGCAACCAGTGCGTAGGCACCACCGTCCACATCACTGTGCGATACATCCACTCGCTTAGCCGCTGAAGCACCCCCGGCGTGAACCACCCGAAGGGCGGGCGCACGTAAACATAGGACTCCGGAGCGCCGCCCGTCGCCTCGGCGATGACACGCTGGGCGTGGAACAGGTGCGTCTCTAGCTGGCGCGTCGCAAGGAGTGGGAAGGGACGGTGATAGTAGCCATGCAGCCCCTGGTCGTGGCCCGCCTGGTTGACGGCGCGGACGAGATCGGGGTATTTGTGAGCGTGCAGACCGATGCTAAAGAACGTCGCCCGCGTGTCGTGCCGCGCCAGGACTTCGAGCAAGCCCCCGGTGTCCCGCGGCCACGGACCGTCGTCGAACGTGAGGGCGATTGTCCTCTCCTCCCCGTCACCAATCCATAGCGCGTCCGGCATCCGCCGTTGGAGGCTGCGGTGCGTGGCGGCGATGTAGGTCGCCGGCGTAAAGAACGTCCGCTCGATCTGGGCAGCGATGTGCCGGGGGTGTCTCACACCGCCTCTTGCAGCGGCGCGGGGATGCTCTCGACACTTTGAGCGATCACCTCGACCGTCTTTTCAACGTAGGACTCACCGCTCGGCAGCTTCGCCGACCGGCTCATGTAGTCACCGTGTCCCATGTGCTTGAAAGGCCCCATGGGGATAAACGTTATCTTCTCGGCACGCACGGCCTGGTTCCACGCCGAGTTCCGGAACATCCGCCAGCAGCCGGGATACATCCTGCGGCCCAGGTACTGGATGTTGTCCTTGGAGCCGGACAGTTGCCAGACGTGCTCAGCCGCAATGATGCCCGGATCGCTGGTGAGGACGCCGCCGATGGAAACCACCCACACGGGCGCGTGGATGAGGCCGCGCAAGATAGGCACTGCTCCCACCGCGATCTGGCCGCCGCCGCTCAGGCCGACCAACACCACAGGCTCAGGATCCCCCAACCTATAGCCGTGGCGGACGAGGCTCAGGGCGATCTGCCGCGCCGTCCCGAAGTTGTACAGCGGTCCATATCGGCCGTCAGCCGACGTGGCAACCTGGAACAGGTTTCGCACAGTTATGACGGCCAGCAAAGGCATGAGAGGCAAGCGGCGCACGACCTTCGACCAGAAACGGTAGAAGCCGGCGAGCGGCCGGTTCTCGGTGAGTGGGGTGTTCGTGGATGAGTACGGGAAGATGTCGCGGATGAGAATGGCGCCCGGCAGCCGAGCGTCGAGCGCGTCGAGGAACTGCGTCTCCTTCTCCGTGAGGTAGTTCGGGTCGGACGTGCCAATGCCTGACAGGTACACGATGTAATAACGCGGAATCTCACCGTGGGTGGGGTCTGGATCCAATGGGGCCGTCGGCATCTCCGCCGGCCCCTGGACGTCTGAGTCCCACCCTGCCCACCAGCTCAGAGTCTCCAGCGGCGCGATAATGCCGGCGGCCACGACAAGAATCAGAATCACGATGAGGATGAAGAGGACATCGCCCACAATGGTGCCCATGGAACCTCAGCCTCCGCAACAAAGCCGCCTGACGCAGTCCGCGAGCGCATACGGTGCATTGTATCACGGCCTCCGCTCATTCGCCAACCCGCCCGATTAACATTCTTCTTACACTACGTTGACACGCGGCTAACGAACCGATTGTATAAAGATGAACATAGACTCTCGTGAGGCGCGCAAAAGTTAAGGATATTGAAAACGCCACTTCAAAAACATGAATTATTAATTACATGATTGGAGCATGCTCCAGGCCATTGACATGCGTTTTTGCTGCCGCTAGAATGGTACAACGGTAGACCGCCAGCCAAGCTGGCCGTGAAAGGAATCTCTAGCCCGTGACTGCATGTTCTCATTGCCGCATTCTCGCTCGCGCGACCACCTTCTTGACCCTTCTGGCTCTGGCGCTCGCCCTGGCGTGGCACGCTTCTCCCGCCTTGGCCGACCCGCCCCCTCTGAGGGACGGCCTCAAGGCGATCACCCAACAGATCGACAACATGGTGGACCGGCTCCCACAGGGGAGTTCTGCCTCGGCGCAGGCCGACTACAAGAGCATCCACGATGCGTGGGCGGCGATCGAGGACGGGGTGAAAGCCCAATCGCCGGACGCCTACGAGAAGATCGAAGACCACCTGCGGGACCTGAAGGCGGCGACTCGCGCCGAGCCGTATAGCGCGGCACGCATCGGTGATGCGGCCCACGCGCTCGATGAGAGCATTGACGATCTGCTCGCGGCGCTCCCGGCGGCGGCAGTCGCATCGGGCGCTGCTGCGAGCGCTCCTGGGGACGCTACGGCGGGCATGGTGGCCCTCAACGACCACATCGAGAAGGCGCTCGACGGTGTCGCCGAAGGCAACCGCGAGGCGGCGCAGGCGGAGTTCCGCGCCTTCACCAACGGCTGGGCCGGCGTCGAGGACGGCGTTCGCGCTGCCTCCCAAACAAGCTACCTGGCTATCGAAGACGCGATGGGCGATGCGCGCGCCGCGTTCGCCACGCAGCCGTTCGACGCGGCCAGAGTCAAGGTGGCGCTTCAAGCGCTCGAGACCCAGAATGAGGCGTTTATCGGCGGCCGCTCGGCCGGCCAGGGCGTGACGGCGTCGGCCGTCGGCGCGGAGGCCGGCGTAGCGGGCCTGGTTGCCACGCTGGATACGGCCATCGCCCAGGCGCGCAGCGGCGACGCGGCGGCATCGGCGGCAACTCTCGCCGAGTTCAAGCGCGCGTGGCCCGTTGTCGAAACATCGGTTGCCGCGCGCTCGCCCTCCGTCTACGCCTCAACTGAAGACGCGATGGCCCGCGCCTATGGCCTGCTGGAATCGTCGCCGCCCTCGACCAACGAAGCGCTGTCCGTCATGGTAGCCATGCGCGGTGATCTCGCTCCGCTCGCGTCCACGACACAGTACGGCGTATTCGACGCGGCCATCATCATGCTACGCGAGGGCCTCGAGGCGCTGTTGGTCATGGCCGCTCTGCTGGCTTTCCTGAACAAATCGGGCAACGGCGGAAAGAGCAACTGGATCTGGCTCGGCGGCGCGGTCGGCATCGCGGCGAGCATCGTGACGGCGGTTATTGTGCAGCAGATTTTCGCCGGCCCCCTGGCGGGTGCGAACCGCGAGGTCATCGAGGGCGTGGTCGGGCTGGTAGCGGCCGGTCTGCTGGTCTACGTGAGCTACTGGATGCACCGCAAGTCGCAGATTGGCGCGTGGCAGCACTACATCCGCGCGAAGAGCAGCTCGGCGCTGGCGCGCAATAGCCTGCTCGGGCTGGCCCTCATCGCCTTTCTTGCCGTCTACCGCGAAGGCGCCGAGACGGTCATCTTCTACATGGGCGTCGCGCCATCCATCAGCCTGAACGACCTGCTCATGGGTGTAGCCGTCGGCGTGGCCGTGCTCGTCGTCCTGGGCATCCTGATGCTGCGCTTCGGGCTGCGCATCCCGCTGCGGCCATTCTTCCTGGTGACGAGCATCCTGCTGTACTACATGGCGTTCAAGTTCGTCGGCATGGGTCTGCACTCCCTCCAGGTCGCCGGCGTCATCCCCGCGACCTCGCTCCCGTATCTGCCGACACTAGGCCCGCTCGGCGTCTTCCCAACCATCGAGACCAGCGTCGTGCAACTCGTCCTGCTCGCCCTGACCGTCGCCGTGGTCGTCTTCCTCTGGCTGCGCCAGCGCCACCAAGGGCCTCTGCGCGCCTCGCAGGTATAACAGCATCGGCCGGTAAAGCCGGTCCTGGAGAAATGCGTGAGTACTGAGACACTAACAGCAATTCGAGAACGTCCCTGGCGCCTGGCGCTTGGCGCGCTGCTGATCATTGGGCTTCTCAGCGTGCTTGCCGCGCTCATCTGGCAGGCCTTCGCGGAGGGCGGCGTTCCGGATCCCACCGCAGGCCATCTCAGTCCGACGACAGTCGTCGTGAACACGGGGCTGCTCGTCTTCCGCGAGGGGCTGGAAGCCATCCTGGTGTTGGCGGCTATCACGGCCAGCTTCCTGGGATCGAATCGCTCCTACCGCCGCCCCGTCGCCGTCGGCGCCGCCCTGGCGCTGCTGGCGAGCGTCGCGACGTGGTTCGTGATGGTCGGCATTATCGACGCGATTGACGCGCCGGCGCTCCAGATTCAGGCCGTCACCGGCGTGCTGGCGATTGTCGTTCTTCTGGTTGTCATGAACTGGTTCTTTCACAATGTCTATTGGACAGGTTGGATCTCACACCACAACCGACGGAAGCGCCAAATACAAACGGACATCGCTATGGGTGTATCGGGCGCGACCTGGGGGTTGATTCTGCTGGGTTTCACGGCCGTGTACCGCGAGGGTTTCGAAGTCAATCTGTTTCTTCAGAACCTGCGGCTACAGGCTGGCGCCCCGGCCGTGCTCCAGGGGCTGCTCATCGGACTGGCATTCACGGCAATCATCGGCGCGGTGACCTTCTTGGGACACCATAAGCTGCCCTATAAAAAGATGCTGATTGTCACCGGCGTCCTGCTGGGCGCCGTCCTCGTGGTGATGGTGGGCGAGAGCGTGCAGGAGTTGCAACTGGCCGGCTGGTTGACCGAGACGCCGGTGCCCCTACCGATCCCTGATTGGTCCGGCATATGGTTCGCGACGTTCCCGAACGTCGAAGTGCTCAGCGCCCAGGCCCTGGCCGCCCTGCTGGTGCTTGGATCGTACGTGGCCGCCGAGTATTGGCGCGTCCGGCGACCCAGGCGCCGCGGTGAAGTGGGCGCAATGCGCGCCGAGGAAGCGCCGAAGAGTTAACGCCCCTCGACCGGCTCAAACGACATTCCCCCGTAGAGCAAATCCCTCGGCTAAAGCAAGAACATCGTGGGGGCAGGCTCGCGCCCGCCCCCACGCCAAATCTAGCCCCGTCCGTCTCTTGGTAACGGGGACGGTCTATGGTCCAGGATAGAAGTTCTCGTTCGTGATGTGACAGACGCCGGCGCCGCCGGGCGGAATGGTCAGCCGCGCCGTCGGGTTGTAGGTGTTCGGCGGAACGCTTCCAATATATGCACAGTCCCCGCTGAAGCTCACGCCCGTGGGGCCGGCGCCGCCGCCTAGTTCAGTGATGTCATACGTGCCGGCGACGACGGGCACAGTCAGTGTACCCCCAGTCGGCGCCGCAGGTGTTGTCAGCGAAAGGGTAGAACCGGCGCCGCCTTGCTGGCTGACCTTGAGCGGGTAAGTGGCCCCGTTTGGCCATGTGGACCCCGTCCATTGCTTCGTGATGACGAGGGTCGCTGTAGGGAGCGGCAGAGGGCCGGGCGGCAGGATCGTACCGCCGCTGTCGATCATGTACTTCTGGCCAGGCGCGGTCGCGACGATCGCCGGAATCACAGCGTCGGTCGTCGTGCCGTTGATGTCACCGACGAGCTTCAGCTCGTACACCAGGCACGGGTTCACGTTCGTGAACTCGAAGTAGCCATCGGTGTTCGTGCGGACCGTCTGGAGGAACGTGCCGCTCTGGTTCGCGGCCGTCGGGGCGAGCCAGAGCGCGAGGTACTTGCCGGCGCTCGGCTTCGTCGGCGTGCCGCTCCATGCGCCGGCGTTGTTGGTCGGGAAGCCGCCCGAGGCCTCGTAGCCCTCGATCACGCCAGCCGGCGGGATGAGCGTCACGGTGTAGGGTATCACGGGGACACCTGCGGCTGCGCCGCTCTGGCACGGAACCAGGAACACCTGGTCGATTGGGGGTAGCGCCGCGGTGTAGCCGTTGAATGCGCTGTAGGGTTCGACTTGGACGCGATACGTGCGACCACTGATAAGCCCTGGGACCACGAACACCCCGTTGACGTAGTTCCACTCGTACTCGAGGTTATTGGTGTCGTCGAATATATGTGCCGTGCCAAATCCTTCGCTGTACGGCGTTCCGCAAAATACGAAGGAGACATCGACAGGCGCGCAGGAAGTCGGCACGCCAGGGCACTGCGGAATGTAGCCCTCGAAGTCGAAGCCCGGCGGGATCGGGAAGCCCTCGCTCGCCGCCGTCACGTCGCCAGCCACGGGAGCCCCACCAGGTACCACGCGCTCCACCTTGACCGCAGCCAGACCCACCACGTTGCGCACGAAGAACACGCAGCCCTGGCTCGGGGCCTTCTCTGGGGCCTGGCTATCGCAGGGCACAGGCGTGCTGAGGACGTCATGCTCCCAGTACACTGCCGAGATCACGGCCGAGCCCACGAACCCAGGCTGGATCCAGTTCCAGTTCGCCAGGTTGATGTACTCCACCTGCTTCTCGTTCAGCTTCTCGCACACATAGTCCAACAACCCGTTCTGGTCGTAGACGTACAGCACGAAGTCCGTGAAGCCCGGCTTCGGCACCAGGTTCTGCACCGCCACGTCCGTCACCATGTTGTACGCGTTGCCGCGCTGCATCAGCGACGGGATACCAATCACGGCCACGCCACCCTGCAGACCACTCGCGTCTCCCGCGCCGATCTGCCACACATACCCCTGATCCTCCGGGAACAGGTTGTACGCCGTCGCCTGCGTCACCTTCGTCGGGCTGCTGTAGTTCAGCAGCTCCGCCACCGCCGCGATCGGCACTGCGTTCACGGCCGGGTCACCAGGCGACTCCCACGCCTGGCTCTCGACGCGCACCGCGCCGACGTACTGCCCAGGCAGGTTGTTCACCAGCGCCAGCGGGAACTCCGTCTCACCCCGCGGGCAGATCCAGTCCACCAGCGTCGTGATGATGTCGCCGCTCTGGTCGACGAAGTACACCTTCACCTTCGCCGCCACGATGCTGCTCATGTTCTGAACATGGATCACCGTCGCCCAGCCGTTGGTCTCACGGTAGATCAGCGGCCCGTAAGCCACCTGCGACCCACCACCACTGCTGAGGCACTGCCCGTTGAACACGTAGCACAGCTCCGCCGCCACGCCCGTGTAGCTCATCAGAACATCCTGGCCGATCTGGTCGACCACGATGCCCAGCGGCTGCGACGCGCGGATCCACACGCTGCCCGTGAAGCCGGTGCTCACGCACCCCGCCACGTTGAACTGCGCCGTGTAGCCAGGCGATACCTGCGCCACCGAGCAGATCTGCGCCCGGAGGCAGCTGTCACGATCCTTGAACCACAGCTCGATGCTCGTGCACTCCGTGCCGCTGTTCTGGATGTACAGCCAGCTGTTCCACCCGTTGTAGCCAGAGTACACCACCGGCGCGTAGTACGCGAAGCCGCCGAACAGCGGGTCGTACGCGCCTTCCTGCGCCGAGCCAACACCACTGTACGCGTCCGCCATCACGAACGACGGCGTCGCGTTGCCAGGCATCTTCCGCACAACTTCCACCGCAATCGGCTGCCCGTAGAACGGGTTCCATTTGAACGGGAACTGGCCCGGCGTCGACGTCACGCTCGGCCAACCCTCGGGCCACGTCGCCTTGTTCAGCACGTTCGTCCAGTCCTCGCAGCGCCACCACAGGTTCCCCTGCTGCGGGAACGGGTTGTAGCTGATGGCGATCGCGCTCTTCGCGCTCGCCGGTAGCTGCGAGCTTGTCCACACCCAGCTCGTTCCAGGCTTCAACAGTCCCGTGCACTCAATCTTGAACGGGTTCTGCGCCTGCGGCTGGCAGAAGCCAGAGTTCTCGGCGAAGAGCAAGAGAGCAATCTTGGTCCACGTCGAGCCGACGTTCTGGGCCTCGATGGTCCAGTCCACGCCGGTCTTTGTGTTGCCGATGTAGCCGAGCACCGGCAGCTGGACATAGTTGCCAGGTGTGAGCGTCGGAATGAGCGGCGTCGACCCAACTGCCGTCGATGTCGGCGTGCTCGTCGGCGTCGCGGTTGTGGTCGATGTCGATGTCGGCGTGCTCGTCGGCGTCGCGGTCGTGGTCGATGTCGATGTCGACGTCGGCGTGCTCGTCGGCGTCGCGGTTGTGGTCGATGTCGATGTCGACGTCGGCGTCGATGTCAGTTCGACTAAGGCAACCACCTCGACGCAGGCTGAGAATTCCGAGGTTTCGATGGCCATGATATCGTCTTGCGCCTTCAGCGCAAAAGAAGAACCGCTCCCTGGCCCAGCCTTCAATTTAGGGTTGTCGAGCAGCGTGGCGGTCGACGTCACGGACTGGCCGGGCAGCGCGGCCGTTAGCCCCGTCACATTGATGGTGGCGTCGCCGTTGTCATCCGTCGTCACGATCGTCTGGCCCAGAAAGGTCTTGCCCTCGCCGTACCCCGACGGATCGCACGCTATGTTGGCGAAGAACTGAATGAGGAAGTCCCGGTCGGGCAGACTATTGAGACTGCCCGTGACGGTCGTCGTGGCGCCATCCGAGACGGCCGTGGCCAGGACCGGGAAGTTCTGGAGGTTGTTCGGGCCGGTATCGGGGTCCTGGCTGTCGTTGGGCGTGACACCGTCATCGCTCAGGTCGATGCCCAGGCCCGCGTTGTCATAGATGGAGTTGGTGAGAATGGCGTTGCCAGTGGCCAGACAGGTCACCGAGTTCTTCGTCGTGCTGAGGATGGCGATGCCGTCCTTCGTCGTGCCGCCATTGTTGGCTATGGTGTTGCCAGCTCCATGACCCGACCGGCTCAGGCCGATGATGTTGTCGGATGAGCCGGTCACATACACGCCATACCCAGCGTTACCTAACGCCGTTGTCCCATCAGCGCCCACGCCGATCAGGTTGCCCGAGATGAATGTGTTGTGCGTCGCGGCATAGCCCGTCGTATTGGTGACGCCATCGACAATGTTGTCGCAGTTGCCCTCATTGATCTCGATGCCGTCACCCGTGTTACCGGCGATGACATTGCTCCGAATCTGGTTGTCGGGACCCTGAACGGCGATGCCGGCTCCAGCGTTCCCCAGCGCGGCAAGGCCCGTCTTGTCCGTGCCGATGTAGTTGTTGGTGATTATGTTACTGCCGCCGCCGCGGCCCGCCGGGGCGTAGCTTGAGTTGAACGGGTTGCTGTTCTGGTTGATGAGAATGCCGGCGCCGTAGCCCGAGATGATATTGCGGTCGGCGTCGTTGGTACTGCCAATCAGCGTACCGTTGGCGCCCTCCAGTCGGATAGCCTGGCTGGTGCTGGTGGTAACGTCCGTCAGGCCCGTCGTGTCGGTGCCGAGGAAGTTGCCATAAATGCCAATTCCCGTTGGAGGGACGACCGGATTGGCGCCGCCGCCGTCTCCGTCAATCTGGATGGCGCGGCGGAAGCGGTTGATGACCAGCCCTTTGACGATGCTGTTGGATGGGTTCTTGGTGACAACGTTTGGCGCAGTCTGGACGACCTGGAAGAACAGGCCGGTCGAGCCTGTGACATTCACGCCGCTCAGTTCGACGCATAGCGTGCCGTTGAAGCCGACGGCAGCCGAGTTGGGCGTAGCGCCGCCCTGGGTGTAGCCATCGATCGTCACCTGGTCGGTGATCGTGGGCAACTGGCTCGTCGGCGCGATCGTGGCAGGACACACCGCCGAACCAGAAGCCTGGATGTCGAACGCGATTGTGTCCGCGCCGGCATTGTTGTTGGCCGCGCAGATGGCCTCGCGGAGGCTCACCACGCCATCGGAGCCTGGCAGAGAAGCAATCGTGACATTGGCGCATACCCCGCCGGCGGCATCGATCGTGTCGCTCGTTGTCGTGACTGTGATAGTATTCTGTGGCGCGGAAGGCGCGGCGGCACTCACGATCGCGCGCATGCCTAACGCGCTCAGCACGAGCAGCAGCGCCGCAACAGCGACAACAGGAATTCGCCTCATTGGTGCCCAACCTTCCTGTGGAATGTATTGCGACGATGTCCACGCCGTAACAGGCGGACCCTCAGTTCCGCCGGCCTCCAGACACCGCGCCCGATAGCTAAGCCTGCTCCATCTAGATTAACAAACGCGGGATTCGCCACCGGGATATGGTCCGGCGCACCGATTCATTAAAATACGCTTAATTGCCGCGCTCTACTCTCTCACCAGCCGGCCCCTATTCGTCGCCCACCAGGCAGGCAAAGTCTCCGCCGCCGGTCCCAGGATGAGCTGGCTGTAGTCGCTCAGCTCGGTCGCCTCGAGGTTGAACTCAACCACCTGCGCCCCACGCCGCAGCGCGACGATCGGCAGCGCGGCGGCCGGGTAGACGATGGACGACGTGCCGACCACGAGCATCAGGTCCGCTTCCTCCGCCGCCCGCCACGCCGCCTCGATGACATCGCCCGGCAGCGTCTCCCCAAACCAGACGACATCCGGCCTGAGCAGCGCCCCGCACGCGCAGCGCGGCGGAAGCTCGGCCAGTGGGACATCGTGGTTCTGCACGCGCCGGCCTTCGCGGGTACAGCGCAGGCTCCACAGGCTGCCGTGGAGGCGCAACACATGCCGGCTGCCGGCGCGCTCGTGCAGCCCGTCCACGTTCTGTGTCACCAGCGTAAAGCTCGGCAGGGCGCGCTCCATCTCGGCGAGTGTGCGGTGGGCGGCGTTCGGCGCGCACGCGGCGACGGTCTGCCGCCGCCAGTCGTACCACTCCCACACCAGCCGCGGGTCGCGCGCGAAGGCCTGCGGCGTCGCCAGGTCCTCGGCGCGGTAGGTGCGCCACAGGCCGCCCGCGCCGCGAAACGTCGGCACCCCCGACTCGGCGCTCACCCCCGCGCCGGTCAACACAACGACCGACGACAGAGGATCACCCTGCCTTGTGTTACTCGTCACAGGTTTCCCCCTGACTCACATTGTTCATCATTAGCCTCCCTCGTGGGCAAACTTCTGTTAATTGTACTTCAGGCGCGCGAAACACGGCGTGTATGCTATAATCTGAGTCATGCGAGGGCAATTGGGAGGGTACACGGCCGAAATAGGGGCCGGTCGGCGGGGCGCCAGGGGAGCGCATGACTGATCTCTGGACGGCCTTGCTCGTGCTGGGCGTTCTGCTATTCCTCGTCTTTGCTGTGAAGCAATGGGTGATGCGGCGGCTGCAAGGGCTGGGGCTGCTCGCCCTCGGAACGCCAGAGCGCGCCATCTGGCTGCGCTTCCTCATCCTCGCCCCCGGCATCTTCCTACACGAGTTCAGCCACTGGCTGACGGCGAAGCTCCTCGGCGTCGCGACCGGCAAGTTCTCCCTTGGCCCCTCCGAATTCAAGCGCCGCGGCAACCGCGTCCAGGTAACGATGGGCTACGTGATGGTCGGCCGCTCGGACCCTTTCCGCGCGAGCCTCATCGGCGCCGCGCCGTTCTTCTTCGGCACCATCGCCATCCTTCTGCTGGCTAACTTTGGCTTCCACCAGAGCCTCGGCGCGTGGGTTCCCCCAACCGTTCGCCTGACACAGATCTTCACCGGCCTGCCGACGCTGTTCGCCGTCGCCGACGTCTGGCTGTGGGTCTACCTGGTTTTCAGCGTCAGCAACAGCATGATGCCGAGCGAGTCCGACCGTCGGGGCTGGCTCGAAGTGGCCATCTACATCGGCATCCTCGCCGCCATCGTTATCCTGCTGGTGGGCATCCCACGCATCCCCGACGAGGCAGTGGTGTGGGCACAGCGCGGCCTCGACTACCTGACCTTCGCCTTCGCCCTGACCCTCATCGTCGACGTTCTCATGGGCATCGTCATCTGGCTGCTCCTGCTCATCATCGGCTTCTTCACCCACCGCCGCATCGATTTCGGATAACGCCAGAATCAACCCTTGACGTAGAGTAGCGGGTGTGATATAGTGTGTGTAGGCTAGTCATCACATGACGCACGAAACGCAAAGGAGTCCATGATGACGACGAAACAGGGTGATCTCTCGCTGTTGAACGATCCGGTGGCGCAGCAGCTTCTCCAGTCCACGAACCCAGCGCGCCTCGCCTACGTCTGGAAGGACGGCACGCCGCGCGTCGTCCCGATCTGGTTCTACTGGAATGGCAAAGAGGTGGTCCTCGGAGGCCCGGCGGCCGCTCCCAAGGTTGAAGCATTGCAGCAGAACCCTCATGTTGCCCTGACCATCGACGACGCCTCGACGTGGCCTTATAAGGAGCTAGTCATCCGAGGCACAGCGAGCGTCGAGATCGTTGACGGTGTCCCGGCAGAGTACGCCGCAGCGGCCGAGCGGTACTTCGGTCCAGAGCAGGGCAAGGCCTGGGCTGGCCAGGTAGGGCAAATGTCGCCCCAAGCCTACCGGATCAAGATCACGCCTACCTGGGTGGGCATCATCGACTTCGAGACGCGCTTCCCAAGCGCGATTCAGAAGGCGATCGAAGCAGCCCAGCAGGGCTAGCGTTACGAGCCGCTTGAGGAACAAGTCGCCCTGGGCGTAACAGCCCAGGGCATTCTTGTGGCGCTCAGATGCCGGGACACCCTCGATCGGGTCACACCAAACGCGGCTAGAAAGGCTGCAAAGCAGCGTCATTGCGAGGAGGGCGGCTTCCGGGGGTGTGGGGGGCGAAGCTCCCCGCGGACGAAGCAATCTCACCACGCGCAAGGGCATCTCTACTTCGAGTAGACTGCCGGTCGCAAGGGCGGGAGATTGCTTCGCTGAGATGAAAATAGCACGGCTGTCGCCCTGAGCGCAGCGAAGGTCCCCCAACGGCACCGGGATGCTTCGCTCCGCTCAGCATGACATTTTCATAGTTACGGGTGACCCGAGGATCATATGGACTTCGCTCGCAATGACAGCCTTTCTATACCCGCTTGGTATCAGTCGCCGCGAGCCAGCAGCGGCAGATAGATGCGATTCGAGGCGAGCGCCGGGCTGATGAGGTTACCGCCCACCTCCTGCCCGTTCATCGTCTCGCGCACGTCCAGTACAGGAGCAGCGCTCCCCGCCGCGCCCGTGACGCTAAACGTCAGACCGCGTGACTCGTCGCCCTGTAGCGGGATCCGGTCGATCACCGCCTGAACAGTCCCCGATCCGCCGCCCTGCCCCGGCTGGACGTCAAGCTGGATCGAGCTTGTGCCGGGCACGACCTGGCCGCCGCTCACCGTTCCCCCATTCGCCTGCCAGCCCGCGAAGAGGGTCGGCGGTAGACTGACAACTGTCGTGCTGCCGTTGGGAACACTGCCCGACGACACCGAGATCGTGCCGTTGTTGGGGTCGCGGTTGGGGTTGGAGACATCAATGGTCGTCGTGGACGAGCCGCCGCCGATGATCTGCACGTTCTTCTGACAGACTTGACGGTCAAATGGCACCCAGCCGTCGTTGATGATGGGCGACGTGGGCGCTTCGATGCGCGCCAGGAAGCAGTAGTGCCCCTGCAGCAGCGGCGTCCAGGGGAGCGATACCACGGCGTCCTGCCCTGGCGCCAGGCTGGGTATCGACACCTCGCCGATTTCGGGCGCCCAATCGTCAGGCCAGCGTGGCGCCGCCGACGCTGCTGTGTTGTACAGATGCACCGTGATGTTGTCCACCTCCACATCCCCGCTGTTGTGCACCCGCACATACACGTAGTTCGTCTGGCCGGCGATGGGGTTCTGCTGGAACGGGAGGCCGTCGGGCTGGTTGCGCACCCAGATATCCGGGCTTTCCCACCACGCTTGCCCGCCGAGGTTGGACGGGATGAAGCCCACGTCCCCCTCATAGTCGCGGCAGAGAAGCTGCGGGTGGCCGGTCTGCCCGGGCAGCACCGTCACCATAGGAATCGGGAACGTCAGCGCCGACGATTGGCCGTTGGAGTTCGTGTACGTGGCCGTCGCCGAGGAGTTCGTCGGCCACATGCCGGGCGTCTGGGTCATGGTGACGTGGTAGCCCCAGCGCAGCGTCTCGAGGCCCAGGCGCGGGATGCGCCAGGTGAGCGTGCGGCCGTCGAGGCTGATGTCAGGCGCCGGGAGGCCGAAGAAGGAATTCGGAACCAGGGTGACGTTCGGCGACAGCCGATCGATGACGACAATATTGGTTGCGGCCGCGCCGCCAATAGCGCCGGCGATTTGCTGGTAGATCGCATCGAGCTGGCTGCTATCCGGGGCGAAGTAGTAGTCCGACGGCGACGAGGCCAGGTCGCGCATCAAGTTGGGGTCAACGTCGCTGCCGAGGCCGATGGTGAAGATGCGTGTCCCGGCGGCCTTTGCCGCCGCAGCGGCAGCGCGCGGGTCGCCCCCGGCCGTGGGCTGGCCGTCGGACATGAGGATAAGCGCGCGCTGATTGGCCGGCCGGTGGCGCGGGCCGGCGAGCTCGCCCTGGGCCAGGCTGATCGCGTCGGCGATGTTGGTCGCGCCGTCGGCGACGAGCGCGTCAATGGCGGCGCGGACAGGGCCGGCGGCCTGCGTCAAGACCTGATCGAGGCTGGCTGTGTCGGAGAAGGAGGCCAGGCCCACCTGGCCCGTGGACAGGTCCATGCGGTCGATGAAACCCTTCGCCGCGGCCTCGGCGTCTGTGATCTTCTGGCCGCTCATGCTGCCTGAACGGTCTATGACGAGCATCACGTCGGCGGGTGGGTGGCTGTCGCCGCACGTCGAGCCCAGGCCGGCGAGGCTCAGCGTGACCGCTACGTCCCCGCCCGGCTGCACAACCGATGGGCTGGCCGTCTTATCGTCCCCCACGCCACACGGCGGCGAGGGCGCGCACACGCTGAAGTGGATATCGTCGAGCTGGACGAACGCGGACCAGTCGGTCGTCACCTTCTGGAACTCGAACACCAGAACCACCGTCCTCCCCCGCACGAGGTTCAAATCCGACGGCGAAAGATTGTAGCCGGACGGATCCTGATGGCAGTCCGGCGAAATGAGCGGGTTGAACTGCCATAGGCGGACCAGCTCCGTTGTCAGCGTCGCGTCGTACAAGGAGACACGGAAGTAATCAAGGCCCGAGGGGGGTGGCGCGTGGCCCGCGGCCGCAGCGCCGTAGCCTTCTTCCCCGAGCCAGAAGCTGGCATCCGTGGCGTCGCTCGGAATGTCCATGAACTGATACAGAAGCTGGTGGCTCGGGAGGCCCGGCGGCCCGTCGAAGTAAGCCGAGTAGAAGCCGTTGTAGGCGCGGTCGCTGCTGACAATCTCCTGGCCTGTCGTGTTCAGCTCGCCCCAGCTCTGGTTGAACTTCTCGAAGCCCGGATTGCGGACATAGTTCGTGCCGGCGCACGAAGGCGTCACCTGCGGGCGTGGCGGCAAGCAGACAAAGGTGGCGGTGGGCGTCGGGGTCAGCGTGGCCGTGGGTGTCCGCGTCGGCGTCGACGTGGGCGTGCGTGTCGGCGTCGACGTGGGAGTGGGCGTGCGTGTCGGCGTCGACGTGGGCGTGCGTGTCGGGGTCGCGCTTAGGACAGGCGTGACCGTGCCGCAGGCAGGATTAACCTCAACTGTCACGGTCTGCACAGCCTGAGGGCAGTCGGTAGTCGTACCATCATAGACGGTAACCAGGACGGTGTAGTCGCCCGGCGAGAGATTGCCGGGTATCGATAGTGGAATAACCTGTCCACTTGGCTTCGGTAAGAAGTAGGTGCTTTGAGCGCTAGCAACGCCGACATCACCGCTCAACAAGACGGCCTTCACAGTCACCTGTTGGGACGGCAGCGTCGTGACTGCGCGCACGAACACACCAATTTGGCTGCCCGGCGGGTAGCACGCGCGGTCCGTGCTAAGAGTGTCGATACTCGCGGTCTGCATGCACGCGGGCATCGGCGTCGGCGTCGGCGCCGTGATGGTAACGTTGAGCACGTCCTCGCATGTGCTGCTTCCGCCCGTTGTTGTGGTGGTGAGCATGCTGTCGAGGGGCGTACTAGACGCTGCTCCCACGGCCACAAATGTGACAACGATGGTCGTGTTGTTCGGCGAGACAGGAGCGGATGGCGGAACAATGTCGCCGGAGGCTTGGAAGGCGCCGGTCGTGTTGTTATACGTCGACTGGAAATTGCCGAGACCGGGGAAGTTGCCCTTGTCAATCTTTACCACTTGCAAATATCGCGGGTCGAACGTCGCGGAGATTGAGAAAGACTGGACCGGTGTCGAACTCGGGTTGATGGAGTATGTGTCGGTGAAACCGCTACCGAGGGGTATACTGTAGCTGTGGGGCGAGCCAGGGCAGGGAGAAGTGTTGCCAGGCCTTGCGTTTGCAGCCGCCTCAACGTTCGCCTGCGTGAACACCTCTCCCCATATAGGAGGTCCGTCTGGCCCTTGTACAGGAGGCGCAGCTTGCGCCGGCAGGGTTAGCTGCCAGGCCAGCACGCCGGCGAGACCCAGCAGGACGATGACAGCGAACGCCCGGACCAGCCGCAGATCGATCTGCAACACGAACGTGTTGTCGGCGTCGAAGGCCAGCCGAATCAGAGATCGAGGCACGTCGCACCTCCCCCCAAGTATGGCGCCACGCGGCAAGCCCCCTATACCTATGCTCAAAGGGGGAAGCCGTCCACAGAACGATTGAGTTGGTCGAACGGTTACCGGGCAGAGAGACTGCTTGGCCGGAGTGGATGTGGGATGTGCCGTCGCTCTGGCATCGCAAGCGGGTCAAATATTGAAAACGGCTGTTGGCTGGGAATTGAAGTTCAGTGCAGGCCCGGCCATGCTTCTTCATAGGGCCGAGCGCCTGCCTGCGGCGCAAGGGGACACTTGCACCACATAGTATCATGAAGGAGCAAGCGTGTCAAGACCGTCTTTGGACCGAATTTTGACTGCACTTGGACGGAGCGTTAGGTCTACCGGGTCTTGAGGTTTAGCGTCTTGATGGCGAAGCTTAGCTCACGCGTGTCGCCGACGCCGTAGTCGCTGGGGTGGAAGTTGCCCGCGTCGAGGGACAGGGTGACGGTCTGACCGCCGGGAACGAGCGTCAGCGGCACGTCCGTCGGCTCATCGACGCGAATCGGGACTTTCGTCGTCGTGCCGTTCGCTTCGACGGTCAGCACGCCTTCCTGGCCGACACCGCCCTCTGCTTCAGGGTCGTGGATGGACGACGGCGTAATCTGGAGCGTGGCCTGCTGCGCCGTGGGCGAGAGGATATACAGCGTCGCAGGCGACGTCGTCCAGCGCCACTTGTCCTCCCGCTCCTGCCAGCCGCTGCGCATCTCCATGTAGAGCTTAAGGATGGCCGGATCCGCCGTCGCGGGCAGGGCGTAGACCGTGGTCAGGTCGTCGTCGACGATGGGCGCCTGGTTGGGGAAGGCGTTGCGGACGAAATCCTCGGCGATCTTGTCGCCCCGCGAGCCCGGCTTGAACTCGGCGTAGTTCTTGTCCGGCTTGTGGCGCACGACGTAGCGGTAGCCCTGCTCGGCCAGCTCGTAGGCCGCGTTCGTATACGAGCTGACCTTTTGCCCGTTGACCAGGGCGTCCGGCGGCGTCGGGTCAGTCTGGAACAGGCCGGGGAACAGCGGGTGGCGCGGCGGCGTAAAGGACAGGAAGCCCGTCGCGATGCCCTTGTGGTGCGTCATCTGGTACATCTGGTAGAACGACGAGTAGCCGGCGGCGGAGGCGTCGGAGCGCGGCTTCTGCGGTAGATCGAACACCCCATACATCGCCGGATCGCTGGCGATCTGCTTGTAGAAATCGGGCACCGGCCGCATAACTTCCGTCGGCCACGGCCGCGGCCAGACCTCGATCAGCACCAGGGCAATGGCCGCCGCCGGCAGGACGCGCCGCCAGGACGGGAAGCGCGTCACGAGCCACTGCAGGCCGAACGCGGCCAGGATTGCGAACCCTACGAAGGCCATCATCATGAAGCGCCCCGGCGTGCGCATGAACGCCATGCCGGGCAGGTCGCTCACGACGGCGTAGGGCAGGATGATGGGCAGCTTGTAGAGCGTGAACTCCTTCTGCCCTAGCACCTTGAGCACCGGACCAAGTGCCAGCACGAAAAAGAACAGGGTAAACAGCAGCCACACGATGGCCCGCCGCCCGCCGCGCACGACGCCGATCACGGCCAGGATAAGCCCGGTATAGACCAGGCTGACCGCCGTCTCGACCGTCGGCGTGATGCCGAAGCGCTCCAGGAAGGCGAGCACCGCCGGGCCGAAGAGAATGCTGTACTGGCTCGGCAGGAAGAACTCGGCCAGGTCGGGGTGGTGCTCGTAGGACTGCAGCCCATTGTCGACGTGGAGCGCCGGATCAGCCGAGGCGCGGGCGATGCCGACCAGGAACGGCCCCACCAGCACGAGCACGCTGACGCCCAGCACAAGCGTGCGCTGCCAGAGGAAGCGCCGGTCGCCGGTCGGATTGGTCAGCCAGAAGACGACGAGGAAGAACGCGACGGCGAACACCGCCTGGACGAAGTGCCAGCCGCCGTGGAGAATGGTCAGCGCAAGGATAGCCGCGGTCGCCGTCCCCCACCATATGGAACGCCGCGGGTCGAACGCGCGTAGCATCGCCCATACGGTCAGCGGCAACAGGCCCAGGAACGTCTTGTCCATGTGCTGCAGCAGGCCGCCGAGCGCCATAGGCACGGTCATGTAGACGACGCCGGCGAACAGCGCCACCCACCGCCTCAACCCCAGCTCTCGCGCCAAAAGGTACATGCAAAAGCCGGTTAGCGTTAGCCCAACCATCAGCGTCGCGTTGTACGTCGCCTCGACGCCGAGCGGCCAGAAGGGCAGCGCGAACAGCCCCATGAGCGGCCCGGGGCTTTGCGTCAGCAGCGACGTGCCGAGCGGCCAGTAGAGCGTCGGCGCGCCGAGCAGCGGCTGGCGGAAGAGTAGCGCCTGCTGCGTATGCCAGAGGATCCAGATGTTGAGGCGGGCATCGTTGCCGCCGTCACTGGAGATGGCGCGGGTGAAATCGCGGATGACCGGCCACGACAACAGGATGCTCAGGACGGCGTACACGGCCAGGGCAAAGCCATAACCATGCCAGAAGCGCCGCAGGAGCCACGGGATGCGCTGCCGCCCGGCTGGTGTCGTTGCCTGATAGAACGTCGCGTCTGTCACAATATCAGAGGGAGCGCGGCCCGGTCGCGCGACGCGCCACGCCAACGGCGGCGGTCGTGAGGCCGATGATGAACCAGAACAGCGTCACCGAGGCCGGGAATGTGATGTTGACGAAGTAGTGGTCGAACACGCCGGCGACGAGGACGCCGAAGATCGCCGCCGCGCCGCCCAGGATGACAGGCTCCATCCGCCCGTCGTCGGCGCGCATGCCGCGGCGGGCCAGCACGAAGAAGGCGGCCATCGCGGCGCCGAATGCTGCCAGGCCAATCAGGCCCGCGTTTTCCGCCAGCAGCAGGTAGAGACTGGACACGCCAATGTACAGGTCGATGTCCGGCGTTCCGGCGTAGCCGACGCCAATCCACGGGTGGCGGGTGATGAGGTTGATGGCGTCCTTGTACTCGCCCAGGCGCATCTGCGTCGAGAGGTCCTGGCCGCGCACCCCGGCGAAGAAGCTCGCCACGTAGTCCTGCGTCCAGGGCAAGACCAGGATGAGGGCCACGGCGATGATGAGCCAGATGAACACCCGCCGGTAACGCAGAAAGGCGACGAACGCGACAGCCGCAAGCAGGCCGAGCATCGAGCCGCGCGAGCGCGTCATGAACAGGGCCAGGGCCATCATGCCTGCCAGCGCCCACGCCAGCCGCGGCGCAATCATCGGCCGCCGCGCGAAGATGTGGGGGATCGTCATCGCGGCGACGACGATGAGCAGCCCGCCGTAGGCGTTCGGGTCGATGGACGTGCCTGTCGCGCGCTGCGGCAGGCTCGGGTCATTGTTGATGAAGCGCAGTACGTCCGGGCCGCTGGGGTAGTCGAAGACGCGCAGCGATGAGAGTAGTGTCGTCGCGAGCGCCCGGGGGATGACGTAGAGCACAATACCCACCGCGGCCGCCACGCCACCGCCGAAGATAAGCGCCCGCGTCGCGTTGCGCACATCCTGATGGGTGCCCAGGATGGCGGGCAGGAGCCACACCAGGCTTACCGCCAGCAGGAACTCCGCGAAACGCCGGATGATGTCCCGCCCCAGGATGGCGTTGTCGCTGCCCCAGACAAAGGCGACACACGCCAGGCCGACGTAGACCAGCACAGCGACCCACAGCGCCACGGGCCGCGCCGCGTCCCTCACCCCTTCCCTCTCGCGTGGGGAGAGGACGCCTGCCCCTCCGTGTCCCAGGCCGGGAGAAGTTGTAGAAGGCTCGGGGCTCAGCCGCCGCCCGAGCAGCCAGAGTGCCCAGGCCACGATAATCAAGAGGTACGCCAGGTTGAGAAACGAGGGGTTGAAGCCGATACCCAGGCGAAGCGCGCCGAAGGGGAGTATCGTCAGGACGACGGCCAGCAGCCAGATATCCCACTGGAGATGCTGCGTGAGAACAGCCGCGCCGATGACGGCGACAATCGCGCCGACAACGATGACGGGTGGCAGCCACGCCGCGAGGGCGCCGGCGAGAATGCCGACAACGGCGCACGCGGCGACCAGCAGAACGGGCGGCGGGAGGATTGAGGACACGCGAAAGCGGGCAGCCGCGCCGCCCTCCGTGCCCCAGCCACTCTCGTGCGACGCCACGCTAGCTCCGATAGACCAGGAAGACCCCGAAGACGATGACCAGCACGCCCGCGATACGTATGCCCGTGACCGCTTCATTGAGAAGGACGGCTGAGAGGAAGACGCCGGCCACGTAGCTCAGACTCAGCATCGGGTAGGCCCAGCTCAGGTCGGCCTTCGAGAGCACCGACAGCCAGAAGATAGAGCCGCCGAAGATGACAACCAGCCCGGCCAACACGAACGGGTTGGTGAAGGTGCGAAAGAGCTGCCCAATCGCGTGCCACCCGGTGAGGTCGAGCGTTCCGACGTTGTTCATGCCGTGCTTGAGCATCAGCTCGCCGCACACGCTCATGCTGATGGCAATCAACAGGGCCACAAATGGACTCATAACAAACTCCGGCTTTTTAGCTGCATTCATAATCGCTTCAGTTGGCGGCTGACGGCTGCATGCTGAACGACACGACGGCCGCAGCCACGCGCGCCACTTCTTCGTCCGTCAGCTCCGGGTAGATCGGCAACGAAAGCACTTCCCGCGCCGCGGCTTCGCTCTCCGGGAAGCTGCCCGGCCCGAAACCCAGGTCGTGATACGCGCCCTGGAGATGGGCGGGCGTGGGGTAGTGCACTATCGCCCCAATGCCATGCTCATTCAGGTAGGCCATCAGCGCGTCGCGGGCCGGCGTGCGCACCACGTACAGATGGTAGACCGACTCGACACCTCGGGCGACCGTCGGCGTCTGCACGTCGGCGTCGGCCAGCAGCCGGTCATACAGCGCCGCGATCGCCTGCCGGCGCGCATTGTCCTCGTCCAGGTGGCGCAGCTTCACCGACAGGATCGCGGCCTGCATCTCGTCGAGGCGGCTGTTCAGACCGACCATCTCATGCACGTACCGCGAGCGCTGCCCACCGTGACGCAGCATGCGCAGGCGCTCGGCGACGGCCTCAGACGCCGTGAGAATCGCGCCCCCGTCGCCGTAGGCGCCCAGGTTCTTAGTAGGATAGAAGCTGAAGGCGCTGATATCGCCCAGGCTGCCTACGCACTGCCCGCGATAGCGCGCGCCGTGGGCCTGGGCGCAATCCTCGACCACGAGCAAGTCGTGGGTCTCGGCGATCTCCAGGATCGGCCCCATGTCAGCCGGCTGCCCGTACAGGTGCACCGGCATAATCGCCCGTGTGCGCGGCGTGATGGACGCCTCGATGAGATTGGGGTCTAGATTGTAGGTGTACGGGTCGATGTCGACGAACACGGGCGTGGCGCCGGCCGCCGTGATCGCGAAAACACCGAACGCCGCCGTCAGCGGCGAGGTAATGACCTCATCCCCCTCCCCGACGCCCAGCGCGCGCAGCGCCAACTCGATGGCGTCCGTGCCGGAGTTGCAGCCCACAGCGTAGGGCAAGCCGATGTAGGCGGCGAACTCAGCCTCGAAGCGCTGGTCATGCGGGCCGAGAATGAACCAGCCGCCGTCGAGGACGCCGGCGACGGCGGCATCGATTTCGGGCCGCAGGCGTGCCACCTGGCGCTCGAAGGTATTGAAGGGAATCGAGGTCACAAAGACTCCTTTACTACCCTAGAAACACAGGACCTGCTGTCATTGCGAGGTGAGATACCCGCCCTCGTGCTCAACAACATCTCTTTCGGTGTCATGCTTGGATCACCATGCCGTGTGGCGGCACGCGCCAATACAAGAACACAGCCATGCCGTCATTGCGAGCGGAGCGAAGCAATCTCCCGCCCTTGTCAAACGCAGTCTGCACCGCTACGGAGTTGCTGTCAGCCACTGAGAGATTGCTTCGTCGCGCTGACGCGCTCCTCGCAATGACAGTGGTGTGTGTTCTGAGCAGCGAAGCGAAGCATCTGGGCCGCCGCAGTCCAGACCCCTCGCTCTGCTCGGGGTGACAATATGGACGTTCCTCATGTCGGCGACTGCCGCCACACGGTACGATAATGTCGCCAAGACTGCTCGTCTCCTAGCTCCCCGCGCTCATCTCAGCGGGCGCGATGGAGGCAGCCGCGTGCTCCCCGCCATCCACGCTGCTGGCCGCATGGCCGTTTGTCGAAGGGTAGAACGACATATCCACGCGGCGCACCGAGACATCCGCGCCGCCAAGCACGACCAGCTCGATCCACATGCGCGCGATATCCTTGACAACACGCACCAGGCGGCGCACGTTGAAGAACTGCGAGATACCGTAGACGCGGTGGTAGTGGTGCACCGGCACTTCGTCGAACACAAACCCGGCGTGGGTGAACTTGGTCACCATCTCCAGCGGGAATGTGCCGTCCTTCTCCTTCAAGGTAACCAGATCGAAGCAGCGGCGGCGCATGAGCCGGAAGTCACAGTCGACGTCGCGGATCTTAAACCCGAAGGCGAGCTTCATAATATGATGGTACACGCGGCCCAGGATAATGCGGTGGATGGGGTCATTGCGGCTAATCTTGTAGCCGTTGACGATATCCACACCCGGGCGAACGCGCGCCGTGAGCTTGACCAGCTCGCGCACATCGTACTGGCCGTCGCCATCGGTGTAGAAGATGTACTCTTTCGTCGCGTGCGAGAACAGGAAGCGCAGGTTGCCGCCGTAGCCCTTGTTCTTCTCGTGGTGGAACACGCGCAAATGCGGGATATGCCGCTTCAGCTCTTCCAGGACTTCGCCTGTGTAGTCCGCGCTCTGGTCGTTGCCGACGATAATTTCGTAGTCATCCGAGACCTGGCGCAGGGTCAAGTCAGCCATGACGACCATGCTGGCGATGGTGCCTCCGTCGTTGTACGCCGGGAGGCAGGCCGAGATGCTGGGTCGGGACATGCGTGGCTCCTATCACAAAATCGTCAGAATGTTAGCACGGTATGCGGCGACCGGCAAACCCTGGCGCACATCCGGCCCTGATTCTACACTCGCTGTCACGCCGAGCACAAGCGAAGCGTCCCCCTGAAACACTGCGAGCCTTCACGTCATTCAGCGGGACAGGCCCGTGTTTTGTCGCAACGGCGCCGCTGGGCTAGAATTACCTAAAGTAACTCCCGACGGCTAGAGGACATATGATTTACGTAGCCCCTAAGGCTTTGCCCAACAAGACTGAAGTTTCAGACCTGGTAGCGAACTCGGCGCGATTCCTCATGAACCGCCGCCGCAACCTCCCGAATCAGGCGCCGCCTGACTACGTCATCCTCGACCTGCACGGCACATTCGTCGAACGCAACGAATTGCAGCCGCTCCTGCTGCGCCTCCTCCCGCAGGCGCGCCGCCCGACCATCGAAAGCCTCAACCACGTTCTGGACCTCATCGCCGGCGACCCTGATGTCAAAGGCGTCATCCTGCGCATCCGCGACCTGGACGTCGCACTGGCGACGGCGCAGAGTATGCGCGACTCGGTCAAGCGCTTCCGTGAGTCGGGCAAGCGCGTCGTCGCGTACCTGCCGCAGATGGACGTGCGCACGTACTACCTGGCGACGGCGTGCGACGAGATCGTCGCGCCGGAGAGCGCCGAGTTCGGTGTCCTCGGCCTCGCCGCCCAGGTGGTTTATCTCAAGGACACGCTCGCCCGCTGGGGCATCGAGGGCGACTTCCTCGCCGTCTCGCCCTACAAGTCGGCCGCGGACCAGATCGTCCGCTCGGACATGTCGGATGAGGTGCGCCAGCAGTTCAACTGGATCCTGGATGTGAACTGGGATCAGATCGTCAACGGCATCGCGGAGGGCCGGAACATTCCCCGCGACCGCGTCATCAACCTGCTCAACAGCGCCCCGATGCTGGCGAGCCGCGCCGCCGACGCGGGCCTGATCGACCGCGTCTTGTACGAGGACGACCTGGGCGAGTACCTGGGCGGCGTCCCGAAGGTCCTGCCGCTGTCCCAGTCGTTCCCACTCCTCTACCAGCCCTACGAGCAGCATACCGAGGAAGCCATCGGCGTCATCAGCCTGGAGGGCGCCATCGTCCAGGGCGACAGCCGCCGCCCACCCTTCCCCATGCCCCTGCCGCTCTTCCCGGAGGCGACCGCCGGCTCGGAAACCCTGCTGCGCGCGTTCCGCCACGCCGAGAAGGACGACCGCATCAAGGCGATCATCTTTTACGTCAACTCCGGCGGCGGCGACGCCGTCGCGTCGGACCTGATTTGCCGCGAGGTGCAGCGCATTCGCGCCACGAAGCCGGTTGTCGGCTACATGGGCGACGTGGCCGCGTCGGGTGGCTACTACGTGCTCAGCCAGGCCGACTATATCGTGGCCCAACCGTTGACCATCACCGGCTCCATCGGTGTTATCATGGGCAAGCTCGTCACGGGTGGCGTCTTCGAGAAGCTGCGCGCCCATCCGGTCACGATCCAGCGCGGCGAGAACGCGACGATGCTCTCCAGCGAGCGCCCGTTCAGCGAGCGTGAGCGCGCGCAGCTCAACCAGCTTCTGTTCGACATCTACGACATGTTCAAGGCGCGCGTCATCAACGGGCGGCAGCTCGACCCGGCGCACGTGGAGGAGATCGCCCAGGGCAAGGTGTGGACCGGCGAGCAGGCCCTGGAGTTGGGGCTGGTGGACGAGCTGGGCGACTTCCAGGCCGCGGTGCGCAAGGCGACTGAGCTGGCGGGCCTGCCCACGGACCGCACGGTGCCGCTGGCCGCCGTTCACGCCGGCCGCGGCTACACCGTTCCCGCCCGCCTCGCCGACCCGCAGAGCTGGGTGGAGTACGGCCGGCAGACGCTGGGCATGCTCTTCCGCGGCAACGCCCTGGCGATGATGCCCTTCGACGTCAAGATCCGCTAGCCGAAAACTTGTCGTGGCGACTTATGTAGACTAACTAATTGTTGCCGCAATAGGGCTCGCGCTGGAGAGCCATCTCCAGCGCCTCCGACGGGCGGTGGAGTTGGCACTCCACCGCGAGCGGAATATGGCACTAATCAGTAATGGCTCATTAGTCGTCACGACGAGACGCCATGACAAGCGAGCGGAGGGTGTCGCACACAGCGCACCCTCCGCTCCGATTCCCGGCCCCCAAGGCCGTTATATCCACCTTATCGGTTACTTCGCTTGCCACTTCCTGGCACAATATCAACCATTCACGACCGCTAGAATGGGCCTGCCTGCTGTCCCGCCGCGCGCATCGGCAGAAGCCCGTAGGCCAGGGGGTCGTCCATCGTATTGAGTTCCCGCAGGCGCTGCATGCGTAGCTCGTACGCTCGCGCGTCCGGCAGCACGCTGGCCGAGGGCGCCGCCATCTCGTTCAGGTCCCGCAGGCGCTGCATGCGCAGTTCGTATGCTCGCGCATCCGGCAGCACGCTGGCCGATGGCGCGGCCATCTCGTTCAGATCCCGCAGCCGCTGCATACGCAGCTCGGACGCTCGCGCGTCCGGCAGCACACTGGCCGATGGCGCTGCCATCTCATTCAAGTCCCGCAGGCGCTGCATGCGTAGTTCGTACGCTCGCGCGTCCGGCAGCACACTGGCCGAGGGCGCTGCCATCTCGTTCAGATCCCGCAGGCGCTGCATGCGCAGCTCGTACGCTCGCGCGTCCGGCAGCACGCTGGCCGATGGCGCGGCCGTCTCATTCAGGTCCCGCAGCCGCTGCATGCGTAGCTCGTATGCTCGCGCATCCGGCAACGCGCTGGCCGACGGCGACGCCCACCCTGCCGCGACCGCCATCTGGTGCACCCGCGCCTGAACATCGGCAATGTACGCCGGGTAATCCGAGATATGGGGGATGGCAGCGAGGACCACGATAATAACAACCAGCGCCAAAATCAACTCGAACGGAGCCGCCCACGGCGGTCGATGCGGCCGGATCGTATGTGGTGTGAACATGACCAGCGCTCCTTTCTGCAATACTGGTTCCGCTTCCGCGGTACACACATCCTTTATACTACCAGTAAACCACACATGCGTCGGAGGCCATAGCCGCTTACCGAGACGAAAATCGGCATAAAAATCCGCACAAAAATTGACACAGAGGATGGCCCAAACCGTTCGGCCGCGGGGCAAATGGGGCGAGCGGAGGATGGCGCTATGTGCGACACCCTCCGCCCTGTTTTCCGACCCCGGGCCTCATTACTCTACATCTCACTCACTTTGCCTGCCGCTTCTGATCCTTCTGTCAACCAGTTACCCTTACTCCATCAATATGGCCCTGTCCGTTGCCCGGGGATGCGGGAAGGCAGCTCAGCAGAGGCGGCTGCAATCGCGGCTTCGTGCGCACTAGCAGCGTGCTCTACCGCTTGCTCCGCCTTGGCCTGCCATACGGCCTGAACCAACGCGGGCGACGCGGCTGCAATCGCGGCTTCGTGCGCACTAGCAGCGTGCTCTACCGCTTGCTCCGCCTTGGCCTGCCATACGGCCTGAACCAACGCGGGCGACGCGGCTGCAATCGCGGCTTCGTGCGCACTAGCAGCGTGCTCTACCGCTTGCTCCGCCTTGGCCTGCCATTCAGCCTGAGCCAACGCGGGTGAAGCGACCTCGGTATACCACGCGTCGTGGACATACGGCCGGCTCATGGAGGACGGCACGGCCAGTTCAGTGTACCACGTGTCGCGGATACCGGGCTGGACGCTTACGGGCGGCGCTAGCTCATAGTACCACGCATCACGAATGCCCGGCTTGACACTCACTGGTGCAGCGACCTCGGCATACCAGGCATCGTGGACATACGGCCGGCTCATGGAGGACGGCACGGCCAGCTCGGTATACCACGTGTCGCGCATGTAGGGGGCGCCGCTCGCAGATGGCACAGCCATCTCGGCGTACCAGTTATCACGGACGAAGGGTTGCGCACCGACGGTCGGCGCGGCCATCTCGGCGTACCAGCTATCGCGCACCGACGGCTGGACATTGACAGACGGCGCGGGGACCTCAGTGTACCAGGCATCGCGCTCGGTCGGCGTCACTGGCAGGCGCATCCAGCCGGCATTGATAGCCATCTGCTGCGCCCACCCTTGGACGGCTGCGGCGTGATCCTGGTAATCTGAAATGTGGGGAATGGCTGCGAGTATCAGGACAATTACCGCCAGCACCAGGAGCAGCTCCAGCAAAGCGGGGATGTGAGGCCGGTGGGGTCGGACGGCACGCGGCGCGTACATGGCCTGCGCTCCTTTCTTGCAGTACTGGTTCCGCTCACGCGGTGACTAGGCGACTATCCTATCTCTAGTAAAGCACACTCGCCTTGCCAACATCTGCCACTCTCTGACCCAATCGCTGGCACAAAAACTGACACATACCCATGAAGAGAAAACGTGATATAATGGCAGTAGGAGGTATTTGAAGCGGCTCGCCCGCGATAATGAGAAACCTCAGCGGAGCACGTATGGCGGAGCGCGTATCGTTCGGCCGATGGATGAGGCGGCGGCGCAAGGCGCTCGACCTGACACAGGAGGCGCTTGCCAGCCGTATTGGCTACTCGGTCTCCGCACTGCACAAGGTCGAGACCGACGAGCTACGGCCGTCGCGCCAGTTTGCCGAGCGTCTCGCCGAGGGCCTAGACATTCCGCCGTCCGAGCGCGCCGCATTCATCCGCTTCGCTCGTTCGAGCAGCGTCCCCGAGGCCCCCCCACTCCCCGGAATCGAGCCGAACGCCCTCGAGTCGCGCGCCACAGGAACCCTGCCCATACCTCCGTCGCCATTGATCGACCGCGATACAGATATCGCGAACGTCGTCGCGCTGCTCCACCGGCCGGACATCCGCCTCCTGACACTGACCGGGCCGGGCGGCGTTGGCAAGACCCGGCTCGCCGTCGCCGCCGCGGACCTGGCGCGTGACGACTTCGCCGACGGCGTCCGCTTCGTCGACCTGGCGCCCCTGAGCGAGACAGGGCAGGTCGTCCGGGCGGTAAAAGGCGCCCTGGGCCTGAACGACCGCGCAAAGGATAATCCTGCCGCTCGGCTGACGGAGACCCTGCGCGATCTGCGATTGCTGCTCATCCTCGACAGCTTCGACGCTTTCCTCCCTGAGGGGCCAATGATTGCGGCGTGGCTGGCAGACCATCCACTGCTCAAGGTTATGGTCACGAGCCGAACCCCGCTGCATGTTCGCGCCGAGCACGAGTACACCGTTGCGCCGCTCGCCTGCCCACCGTCGAAGTCAGACGCAGGCGAGGAGACGGCCGCGCTCGATGTCGCGTCAGTTCTTCAGTACCCCGCCGTCCGTCTGTATGTCGAGCGCGCGCAGGCGGTAGAGCCGGCCTTCACGGTCACCGAGGACAACGCCGACGCCATCGCCGCGATATGCCGCCACCTGGACGGCCTGCCCCTGGCGATCGAGCTGGCCGCAGCGCGCGTCCGGGCGCTGCCGCCGTCCGCGCTCATGGCCCACCTGGACGCGAGCCTACACCTGCTGACGGACGGCCCGCGCGACCTCCCACTTCGCCAGCAGACACTTCGCAATGCCATCAACGGCAGCCACCGCATGCTGTCGGAGACGCAGCGTCAGGTGTTCAGGCGTCTGGCGGTGTTCGCGGGCGCCTTCGATCTCGAAGCGGCGGCCTGCGTCGTGGGAATGGAGTTGGAGCCAACTGTGCTGGAGGGTCTCGCGGCCCTCGTCGACATGAGCCTGCTGCAAGTCGCGCCAGACGATGGCCACGGTCCAACACGCTATGTCATGCTGAACACGATACGAGAATACGCTCTCGAGCGCCTCGCGGAGAGCGGCGAGCTCGAAGTAACGCGCCACCGCTTGGAGGCGCTTATGCCAGCCCAGTAGTGTTCGCTGCTCTGCGCTACGGCAAGAACGCCGCCACGCCGTCATCGCGAGAGCCTCGTGTCAGGTGACGGCGTGTCCTGCCGCGGGCAACTTCCGAATGTCACCCCGCCAAAGAAGGAGTCTGGACTACAGCGGCCCAGATGCCTTGTTCCTGTTCAGAATACAGTGCGCGGCGTCGCTGCGAGGAGGGTGATAGCCCGACGAAGCAGCCTCCCGATGGGTGATAGCGACTCAGAGCGCCTCTCGTAGCGGCGCGAGATTGCTTCGCTTCGCTCGCAATGACAGCACAGCTATGTTCTCGTGCCGTCGCATGCCATCAGAGGCATGGAATTCTCGGCTTGACACCGGGCGTGAAGTTTCTGAGCAGCCTCGCCTGGCGCCCCATACCGCTACGGCGTTGCTGTCACCCACCGGGAGACTGCTTCGTCCGTAGGGAGGCTTGGCGCCCCACACCCCCGGCAGACGTTCTCCTCGCCGTGACAGGGTCCCCTTCCCTAATGCGCGTGCCGGCGCTGTGTCTCCGTCAGCGCGTCCGGGTGGTAGAATCGGTCATAGAAATCCACGTCGACGTGCGTCGCCTGGTAACCGAGCACGGTGGTGAAAGGCGCGGCATAGGCCGGGAACCGCCCGTAGCGATGGTAGATATACTCGCAGTAGGCGATCGTCGCCTCGATGGCCTCATCGCTAATCGGCGGAATCAGGGCGGCCGCGCCGGCCGGATCCTGCCAGTCACTGCGGACCGCGCCACCCCGCCAGATGCCCTCAGGGCCGAACTTCTTCTCGACGAATGCCAGGACGGCGTCGCGCATTGTGGGGTAATACGGCGGGCAGTAGGGCTTGAGGAGAACCTGGCCGTTACGCTCCAGGCCAAGCGGGTATTGCACCGGCTGGTTGCGATGCAGCAGATTCAGGAAGGTCGAAACGATAGCGGGCGCGCCGAGATACTGGCTCGCCGACATGTGCCCCATGTGGAACCCAAGCGCCTCGAACCATCCCCACTCGTGGCGGGCGAAGTTGGGGTAGCCGCCAAGTCCGAGCGCCTGGCTCATCAGCGCGAGGTTCTGTAAGACCATGCCCTCCTCGACCGCCCCCGCCTCGGCCAGCGACATCTCGATCATCTGCACCGTGGCGGTGCGGCCCGACTTCGGCTCATTGTCCAGGTGACCGCCCTTCGTCTTCCCGAACCGGCCGATGCCGGCCGGCTGGAAGTTGTTGCGCTCGTCGCGGACGAAGTAGGCCATCTCCGGGCTGAATGCCTCCAGCAGCGCGTTGATGTAGACCTCAGTGTTCTCGATGATCGGGACGAAGTAGCTGCCGCCCGGGGCGTAGAGCGCCCACTTGTTGATGTTGAAGTTGTGGCTCGGCTCGACTGGCGGCGCCACTCGACCGTCCATGATCTTGACGCGGCTGCGGCGGTACAGCTCGGTGAGGTCGCCGCGTTGCCCTATGTCCACCAACTCGGCGTACTCACTCGGTGTGAAGTCTTGCGGGCGCTTCAAGAGGTAGGTGACTTCATCGTTGGTCACCACGACGGCAACCAGGTTGATGGCGTCGGCGCTGCCAACCGTCCGGCCGAGCAGCCCGGCCAGCATGTTGCCACCGTCGCCGCGGCCATAGGCGAGGTCGGCCAGCGCGTAGCCGGTGACGCCGCACGCGGCGAAGGCCAGGGCGGCTTCCTCGTCTTCCGAGAGCGGCCTGGGCGGGTGCTGGCTCGTGTACGCGAACGGCCCGCTGGGGATCTTCATGCCGACGCCAAAGCGGCGCGAGCGGCGGCCGCGGAGAGCATCGAGAAGCGGGTACTGCGCCAGGCGCTCAGCAATAGATGACTGCGCGGGGTGAGATTCCATCAGACCTCCACTCATAATTGGGCCCGAAACGGTCTGTGATTATAACATATACGTGAGGTGTTTGGATTTCACCTTGCCCTGGAACTTTTCGAGTCTCGGTCGGCCGCGTAGCTATCACACAGCGAGAGAAAGGTCGGCCAGCGCGGCCACGTCCAGTTTGTGACCCCCGCGACACACAGCAACGGTCTGGTGCATCGACAGTTCTCCCCACACACAGGAGCCATCGCATGTTCATGTCCCATCCCAGGCAGCAGCTCATCATCCTCGCCCTTGTCGCACTTGTCGCCACCGCGCTCGCTGCTTGCGGAGGCGGCTCGGGCGGCGGACAGCAAGCGTCCGCGCCCACAGTCGCGCCCACCAATCCGCCGGCCGCCCAGAAGTCGGCGGGTCTGCCCCCCGCCCCAACGCCCGCGTCGAAGACAGCCGCCCCGACCGCTGCGCCCACCAAGGCAGCCCCAACGGCGGCGCCGACCACGGCGGCTTCAAGCTCCTCCGCGATGCCCACGCCAATCGTGTCGGGCGACGCGAAGGACGCTCTCGTGAAGGTGTTTGCCGCGCAGCAGGCGGCCAAGGCGTACCGCGCCACGCAGACCGTCGACAGCAACGGCAAGACCAGCCACCGCACCATCGAGTACGTCGCGCCGGACCGCTACCACATGAAGACGGACACGGCGGAGGTTATCATCATTGGGGGAAAGGCGTATCAGAACGCCAACGGGAAGTGGACGGAGAACCCGGCGATGGCCGGCGTGTTCCAGCCGATGCTCGAAGAGTTCAAGAAGCTGCCTGTGGAGATGACTGACGTCAAGATCGTGGGGACAGAGGACGTAAACGGCGTCAAGGCGACCGTCTACCAGTTCAACTCATCGGCCAAAGTCGGCGATCAGACCATCAAGAGCGCGATCAAGGTATGGGCGCGTCCGTCGGACAACCTGCCCATCAAGCAAGAAGTGGCGGGAGATTTCGCCGGGCGCAAGAGCACCACGACGCAGACCTTCGACTACGATCCCAACATCAAGGTCGACCCGCCGATGTAAGGGAATCACCCCTTCCATAGCCAGGCGCTAAAGCACCTGGCGACGACGTGGAAGCCCAAGGGGCTAAAGCCACTCCTCAAGCCCCTTGGGCTTCCATTCCCTAGCCCGATGGTTCACCGTCGGGCGGGTGCGGCCTTCAGACTCGACGCATTCCTGGCTCAGTCTCGGCGGCAAGAGCCATGTCTATCTCCGTGCGGTGCGCCGCATAGAACGCCAGCGCCTCGGCCACCTGATCCTCGGTCAGCCCGTATTCATCGGCGATTTCGGAAGGCGGCCACTTCCAGTTCTCGGCGGCCACGACCAATGTTTGTACCCGAATCCCCGTTCCCCGAACGACGGGGGTTGGATGCCCCGATGCGCCCCAGCGATATGTGATCTGCGGAAAGTTTGGGTCATCCAATTGGTCGACTCCTTTTTCGCGCCTTTCGCGCCCTTTCCGACCCTTTCGCGGTCCAGCGACTTCACACCAGCGTCGTCGGCACGTTGAACGCTTTGACGACGGCGCGCAGCTCATCCAGCGTCAGCCCCTCGCCCTGGCCGTGGTTCACTAGGTCCATGTACTCGTACTGCGCCGCCGTCTCCGCGTACTCGATGCGGTCGGCGGCGCGCGTCACAGACACATCTGAGCGCGCCATGACGCCGTGCTTGCTCCACACAACGATGCGATGCTCCCGCAGCCCCGCCACGTTTGCCGCCATAAGTTCCGCCGAGCCGGGCAACATGAACGGCAGGATGCCAATGCCTTCGGGCAGGTTCACGATCGTTTCCGGCTCCCACCGGAGCAGCCGACGGTTGAACTCCGCCTGATTGCGGTAGGCTGGAATGTGGCTTAGGTAGGTCAGGCGCGGAGGCTGGGCGTGGATGAGCGCGTGAAAGTTCGTCCCCGTGCGAGCGACCTGGTCGTCATGCACGGCAAGGTGCGAGTTGAACTCACTCGTCACCCGTTCGAACAGGCGACGTGTGGACGTAAACAGGCGCGCGTTGCGCCCGTCCGCGTCAATCACGACCGCGCCAAGGTTGGCCGCCGGGTCGGAGCGAATGTCGCGCAGCCGACGACCGGAGCCGGTCACGATGACCAGCTTGCCGGCCAGCGCGGGAACGGGCTGTGGCAGCGCCAGCGGCTCGACGAGCGGGAAGTGACGGCGAACTTCGAGCGCCCACCCAATGAAAACGGAGATGTTGCCGGCCGCGCCTTCGCTGGCCTCGATACTGCTCACGCGCAGACCGGCTTCGCCGATCGCCGCGAGAAGCTCGTCCAGGTTCGGGAAAGGTTCTGTCAGGGGCATGTTGTCCTCGTTGTCGTCGCGCAACATCTCACGCGCGCTGTGCCAGCTCCCGCGCCTCGTAGGCCTTGATCTCGCTCAAGAATGCCATGCCCACCGGCGCGCCGTGCTGCTCGCAGAACATATCCCACACGGCCGACCAGGGCAGGCCCTTCAACTCTTCAAGGATCGCCAGGCGCGAGGTGTAGTCGCCCGCGCGCTCCAGCTCCCGCAGCCGCTCGGTCGGCTCCAGGAGGGCCAGCAGAGCGCCGCGTAGGGCATTGCGCGCGCCGATGACCCAGGCCGCGACGCGGTTGATGCTCGCGTCGAAGAAGTCCAGGCCGACGTGGATGCGATCCAACTCGCCGCTAATCACAATCTCGCGCATGATCGCGGCCAGCTCGTCCGTCAGCGTGACCACGTGGTCGCTATCCCAGCGGACGCCGCGGCTGACGTGCAGCAGAACGCCGGGCACGTACATCAGCACCGACGAGAGCTTGTCGGAGATGACTTCGGTGGGGTGGAAGTGGCCGGCGTCGAGGCAGAGCAGGACGTCATTCCGGCTCGCGGTGTAGCCAAGATAGAACTCGTGGGAGCCGACAACGTAGCTCTCCGATCCCAGGCCGAACAGCTTACTCTCAACCGCATCAAGGTTGTACTGCGCATCCACCGGCACGTCGAGGATACGGTCCAGCGACTCTTTGAGCAAGCGGCGGGGCGCGGCGCGGTCGATCGGCGTGTCCTTCATGCCGTCCGGAATCCAGATGTTGGTGACGCACGGCGTGCCGAGCGCCTGGCCGAACGACGCGCCAATCCTGCGGCACGCGATGCAGTGGTCAACCCAGAACTGGCGGATATGCGGGTCGTAGCTCGCCAGGGTGAAGCCGCTCTCGGACAGCGGGTGCGAGAAAAGAGTCGGGTTGAAGTCGAGGCCGTGGCCGTTCGCTTTGGCCCAGTCCACCCAGGCGGCGAAATGCTCGGGCAGCAGGTCGGTGCGCTCGACCTTTCGGCCGCCCGTCTCGGCATAGATCGCGTGGAGAGCGAGGCGGTGGTGGCCCGGGATGAGACGGTAGGTCACGTCCAGGTCCCGGCGCAGCTCGTCGGCGGTGCGCGCCTTGCCCGGGTAGTTGCCTGTCGCCGCGATGCCGCCGGTCAGCTCACCGCCCGGCGACTCGAAGCCGCCGACGTCGTCGCCCTGCCAGCAGTGGAGGCTCAGGGGGATTTGCGCGAGGGTCGCCAGCGCCTTGTCAGTGTCGACGCCGAGGGCCGCGTAGCGCTCGCGCGCCAGGTCATACGCCTGGCTCAGCAAGGCGGTGGAAGGGGATGTGTCTATCATCGCTCGCCCCTTTTGGATTTAGTCCAGGTGGAAAACCTCGGTCAATTCGAGGAACATCTCATCGGGCCGCGCATTGTTCGGCGACTCGAAGAACGGCGCCATCTCTTCCTGCCAGCGCGTGTTGACCTCGCGCGCCGCCATGCCGGCCTGTGCCGCGGCGAGGCTATCCGGCGTCTCGAAGTATCCGAACAGCAGCCCGTCGTCGCGGAGAAACAGGGAGTAGTTGTGCCAGCCGGTCTCGCGCAGCGCCTGGAGCATGTCCGGCCAGACTTGCTCGTGGCGCTTCTTGTACTCTTCGAGACGCTCTGGCCTGACCTTGAGCATAAACCCGACGCGCTTCATAGAATATCTCTTCCTGACTCTAGCCCCTCCTCCATCCCCCAGCCCCCTTCCTCCCCCCACAGGTGGGGGAGGAAAGGGGCGCTGAGCAAAGCGAAGCGGGGGAAGGCGGGGGCTTATCGCTAGAAGTTGAAGTTGTCGATGTTCGACTTGTCGAAGACAGTCGGCTTGCCGAGCAGGATGTTGCCGTCCTGGTCGACGGTGTAGTCGCCGAGGCGGCCCGCCGTGAACTTGTCGCCTGGCTTGCCCTGGATCTTGCCGTTGGCGATGGCGTTGAGGGCCTGGATCGTCAGGTAGCCCAGGTCGGCCGGGTTCCACAGCGCGAACGCGGGCGAGGCGCCGTTCTTGACGTACTGGCGCATCTGGTTCGGGGTACCGAGGCCGGTCACCGCGACCTGGCCGATCTTGTTCGCGTCGGTGACGGCGCGGGCAGAGGCAGCGATACCGACGGTCGTCGGCGCGATGATCGCCTTGAGGTCGGGATAGGTCTTCAGCAGGCCCTGGGCCTCGTTGTAGCTCTTCTCATCCTGGTCGTCGCCGTACACGGTCGCGACAAGCTCCAGCCCGGAGTTCTCGGGCTTCTTTAGCTCATCCTTCATGTACTCGATCCACTTGTTCTGATTCGGGGCGGTCGAGGTCGCGCTCAGGATGGCGATCTTGCCCTTGCCGTTGAGCAGCTTGTTCACGAGCTGGATCTGGCCGCGGCCGATGTCCTCAGAGTTCGCCTGGTTCACGTGAACCGTGCGGCCACCGGGGGCAATCGCCGAGTCGAAGCTCACGACCGGGATGTTCTTCCCTAGCGCCGTCTTGCCGACGGGAACGAGAGCGTCCGAATCATCGGCGGAGATCGCCAGGCCGCCCGGGTTCTGGGCGATGAGCGAGTTGAGCAGCTGGATCTGCTGCGTGGCGTCGGCGGTCGCCGGGCCCTGGTAGGTCACGGTCACGCCGAGTTCCTTCGCGGCTTCCTGCGCGCCCTTGTTGGCGGTGTCGAAGTACGGGTTGCCGAGGTTCTTCGGGACGAGAACGTAGGTCTTCCCGCCACCCGCGGCAGCAGCGGCAGCAGTGGGGGCGGCAGCTTTAGCGGCAGCAGCAACGGTCGGTGCAGCAGCCTTAGCGGCAGCAGCAACGGTCGGCGCGGCCTGTTGGGCGGCAGCCGCAACGGTGGGGGCAGCGGCCTTGGCAGCGGCGGCGACGGTCGGCGCAGCCTCGGCGGCCTTCTGGACGGCAGCCGCGACGGTCGGCGCAGCCTGCTGGACCTGAGATGCTGTCGGGGCCTGTCCGCCGGCGCACGCGGCGAGAGCAGCGAGCAAAGCGGTCACGAACAGCAGGGCAATAATCTTGTTACGCATAACAGTTCCTCCTAGATGGTTGATAGGGGCTTCGAGGCCATTGAGTTGTCGTATATTCGTGAACAGGGAGCGATAGTCTGAATAGGCGGCTCCTTTCTCAGTGTGCGTCTCCCCTGTCATTGCGAGCGAAGCGAAGCAATCCCCCGCTCTTTCGTCGCGGAGGCTATCCTGCTCCGGCATCGCTGTCACCAAACGCGAGATTGCTTCGTCGGGCTATCGCCCTCCTGCTCAGAACACACACTACTGTCATTGCGAGGAGCGCCTCAGCGCGACGAAGCAATCTCTCGGTGGATGACAGCAACGCCGTAGCGGGGCAAACCGCCTTTGACAAGGACGGGGGATTGCTTCGCTCCGCTCGCAATGACGGCTTAACTGTGTTCTTGTGTCGGCGCATGCCGCCACACGGCATTGAGGTCTCGCAATGACAGGCAGCGGTCACGGCGCCAAAATAAGCGAGCGCGACCAGAAAAAGAACAGCACGAACAGTATGGCGACACTGCCGCCTATCGCGACGCCGCGCCAGTCGCGTCTTTCCGAAGTCCGAGCAGCCCGCAGGATGCCGCCCAGCTTGGGTACAAGGATAGACAGAATGAGTAGGGCGCCGATGACGATATCCTGCACCTGCCCCTGCAGGTTGATGAGCCCCATACCGAAGCGCAGGATGCCCACCAGAATCAGCGCCAGTACTCCTCCGATGATGGTGCCGCTGCCGCCGTAGATACTGACGCCGCCGAGCACCGTGACCGTGATGACGGTAAGCTCCAGCCCGGTGCCGATGTCAGGGCGGGTGCTTCCGAACCGAGCGGCCAGGATGAACGCGGCCAGGGCAGCCATAGCCGCGGACAACACGTAGATGGTGAGCTTGATCCGCTCGACCTTGACGCCGGAATAGCGGCTGGCCGCCTCGTTGTTTCCGATCGTGTACAGATAGCGCCCGAAGGTCGTCTTGTGAAGAACCAGGCCGAACACAACGGCTAGCACGGCAAACACGAGCAGCCCGAACGGAACATTGCTGTCGCCGAGCGTCCCCTGACCGAGAAACGTGAATGAGTCGGGGTAGCCGCGCGCCGCCTGGTCGCCCAGGAGGACGTAGGCCAGGCCACGGTACAGGGACAGCGTACCCAGCGTCACGACCAGCGCCGGCAGCTTCATCCGCGCGATCAGTGTGCCGTTCACGAGTCCGGCCACGAGAGCGACGACAAAGGCGACGGCAACAGCGGCCCAGATGTTCCAACCGTTCATGAACAGCCAGCCCATCAGGGAAGCCGTCAGGCCGAGGATCGAGGCGATCGAGAGGTCGATATTGCCGGTGATAATGATGAACGCCATCGGCAGCATCATGATGCCGATCTCGACGAAGTCCGACGACGTGCGCAAGAGATTGTCGGCGTTCAGAAAGAACGGCGAAAGCCGCGCATTGAGCATCGCAACCAGTATGATCATGAGCACCAGGAACCACTCCCGGCGCAGGAAGAATCGGGCTAAGTTGCTTCTCGTGTTCATCGAAGGTCCTTTGGCCACGCGAGGCTAGCGGTTCCGCCGCGTCCTGATTCGCTGCAGCCGTCGCAGAATGACCGAGTCCAGGATCACCGCGAGCAGAATGAGCAGGCCTTGAGCGGCGAGCTGCCAGAACGGCGAAATCCGCGCCAGGGTGAGGCCGTTATTGATGATACCGAGCAGAAACGCGCCCATGATGACACCCAGGACACCGCCGCTACCACCGAAGATATTGACGCCGCCAACGACCGGCGCCGCCACGGTCTGTAGCTCGAAGCCGAGGGCGGTGTTGGTCTGGGCCGACTCGAAGCGCGATGCCCACAGCACGCCGGCTAGCCCGCACAACAGACCGGAGATCACGTAGACCAGGAACTTGATGCGCGTGATGGGTATACCGGCGAAGCGGGCCGCGTCGGGGTTGCTACCCACGGCGTAGATGTCGCGGCCGGTGCGGGTGTACGTCAGGAAGTAATACACGGCGAGAGCGACGAAGATGGCAAAGAGGATGAGGTTCGGTATTCCCAGGAAGAGGTCACCCTTGGCAAGCTGGCGGAAGCCGGGCGGCATCTCATAGGCGTTGATCCACTGGCCGTTGCTGTAGAGGAAGACCAGGCCGCGGTAGATGCTCAACGTGCCAAGCGTGGCGATGATAGGCGGCACTTCGAATCTCGAAATGATAAGACCGTTGAAGCTGCCGAGGGCTGCCCCAATCGCCATGCCCAGCGGAAGCGCGACGACCGGCGGCACGCCGGGGAAAGCCACGACGAAGTACGAGACCATCATCGCTGTGAGACCGATCATAGACCCAACCGACAGGTCAATGCCACGCGTGATGATGACCATGCTCTGGCCTAGCGCCACGATAACCAGGATTGAGATATTGAGCAGAATGTCGCGGAAGTTCTCCGGCGTGAGGAACGCCGGGTTGCGGAAGCTGATGATCGCGCTCAGCAGCAGGATGAAGACGAGAATACCAATCTCGCGGAACCTGACCACTGCCTGCACGAGACTCAGTCTGGGGCGGCTAACTTGTGCTTGTGTGACCATCCAGGATGTCCTTATCAATCCAACGCTGGGTACCTGGCCGACATCTAAGGTCGGTCTACGCGGTCGTCGCCGCGGCCATGATCTTTTCCTGCGTCGCCTCGGCGCGGGTGAACTGGCCGGTCAGACGTCCCTCCCGCATAACAAGGATCCGGTCGCTCATGCCCAAAATCTCGGGTAGCTCGGACGAGATCATTAGGATCGCGATACCCTCGGCGGCAAGGCTGCTCATCAGCCGGTGCACGGCTGCTTTCGTGCCGACGTCAATGCCGCGCGTCGGCTCATCCAGGATGAGCACGCGGGGCCGCGTGCCAAGCCACTTGGCGAGCACGACCTTCTGCTGGTTGCCGCCCGAGAGCTGGCCGGCCAGTTGATCGACGCCGGTCATCTTGACTTCGAGCTGTTGCGAGCCTACTGCGGCGGCCTTCTGCTCGCGTTTTCGGTCGAGCCAACCGAGCCGCGCGAAAGAAGGCAGGACGGGCAGCGTGATGTTTTCGCCGATGCTCATCTGCAGCACCAGCCCGTGCTCCTTGCGATCCTCAGGCACATAGCCGATGCCGAGCGCCATCGCCTCGTCGGCGCTCTTGATGGTCACCGGCTTGCCGTCGAGCTTGATGACGCCGGCCGTCGACGGCTCGATGCCGAAGATCGCGCGGGCGACGTTGGTGCGGCCCGCCCCGACCAGGCCGGCCATGCCCAGGATCTCGCCCTTGCGAAGCTCGAACGACACGTCGGAGAAGCTGCCTTCGACCGTCAGCCCCTCCACCGCTAGCACCACGTCGCCCGCGACCACATCCTGCTTTGGGAACAGCTCACCCAGGTCGCGGCCGACCATCATGCGAATCAGGTCATCCGTCGTGACATCCGCCATCGACTGCGTCGCGACATACTGGCCGTCGCGCAGGATCGTCACGCGGTCGGCCAGGGCAAACAGCTCCTCCAGACGGTGGGATATAAAGATAACCGCCGTGCCGGATGCGCGAAGCTGGCGCACGATCCCGAACAATTCCTCGACTTCGTTCTGCGTTAGGGACGAGGTCGGCTCATCCATGATGAGGACGCGGGCGTTCAGGGACAACGCGCGCGCAATCTCCACGACTTGCTGCTGCGCCACGCTCAACTCGCGGGCTTTGGTGCGCGGGTCGAGAGCGAGACCGAGGCGCTGGAGGAGGGCCGAGGCCTCGGCGTACATTTGCTTCCAGGCGATGCCGCGTCGCGTGCGAGGCTGCCGCCCGACGAGAATGTTCTCGGCGATGTCCAGGTCGGGGAACAGGCTCGGCTCCTGGTAGATGGCGGCGATGCCCGCCGCCTGCGCCTCGCGCGTATTACTGAAATGAACCGGCGAGCCGTCCAGGCTTAGCTCACCGGCGTCGGGCTGGTAAACGCCGGTGATAATCTTGATGAGAGTTGACTTTCCCGCGCCATTCTCGCCCAGCACGGCATGCACCTCACCCGCATATATCGCCAAATGCACATCCTGCAGCGCATGCACGCCGCCGAAGGATTTCGAGACATGTTGGGCCTCAAACACGGGACGGCGCTCGCTCATAGCCTAAACTCCGCACACAGGAAACACGAAACGTTTTCGAACGTATTAAGTTTCGTTCGAGGTCATTATACCGCGAATCACAATAGATGTCAATAGAAATGAGCAAATTCAATTACGGATTTCGTTCGAATCACTTGATTTTCGCTCACGCTCGCGGTATAATGAAAACGGAGCCGATGCGCGAACCGATGGTACGTTTCGCGGGCGCAGGAGTGCGTATGTCTCAGCTAGATCAGGGGATGTCCTCGGAGCGACGGCGTCAAGAGATCCTTGCTTACTTGAGCGCGCGTGACCGCAGCACCGTCGGCGAGCTGAGCCAGGTGCTCGGAGTCTCCGAGGTCACTGTGCGTCGTGACCTCGACGTGCTGGAGACGCAGGGCGTGCTGGAGCGTGTCCACGGCGGCGCGGTCGTCTCCGGCCGCGGCCGGCTGGAGCGCTACTTCGCCGCGCGCGAGCAAGAGCACCTCGAAGAGAAGCGCCGCATCGCTCAGGCCGCCGCATCCCTCGTTCGCTCCGGCCAGCGCATCTTCCTCGACGCGAGCACGACAGCGGCGCAGGTCGCGCGGCTCATCAAGGACCGCGAGCAGCTCATCGTGGTCACCAACGGCCTCTACACCGCCTTCGAGCTCAACTTCTGCGACGGCATCACCACCATCGTCGTCGGCGGAACCATGCGCCGCCGCTCCAGCTCCCTCGTCGGCAGCTTCAACTACAACTCGCTGCAACGCCTCCGCCTGGACATCGGCTTCTTCGGCGCGCGGGCCCTCACGCCGCGCGACGGCCTCATGGAGTCGGACCTGGAGGAGTCGCAGCTCAAGCAGCTCATGGTTGGCACGTCGGCGCTGGTCGTCGGCATCGTGGATTCGAGCAAGTTCGGCGCGATGGGCTTCAGCGCCTTCGCCCTGCCCCACGAGATTGACCGCATCATCACCGACGACAACGCGCCGCAGCAGATGGTCGCCGAGCTACGCGCCCACGGCATCACCGTCGAGCTTGTGTGAGGCCCTCTGCTCTCTTATAATACTGGCTACAGTGTCGGCCTTCATTCGGAGAGTGAGCCATGAAGTCGATTAGCGTACGTGACATTGACGAACGGCTGCAACAACTGCCGCCGGAGAAGCTCGCCGTCGTCTACGACTTCGTCTCGTATCTTCTCGAACGGGAGTTGGACATCAGCCTCCAGGACACGGGTGCGCTTCAGACGATGCTCGCGTCTGAAGCAGTGCTACGGCGCGATTGGGACCGCCCAGAAGAGGACGTGGCGTGGGCCGATTTGTAAGAGGCGATGTCGTGATCGCGCCCTTTCCCTTTTCAGACCTAAGCCAGGCGAAACGTCGCCCCGCGCTCGTCGTCGCCGCCCTAACAGGCGACGACGTTATTTTGTGCCAGATTACCAGCCGTGACATCCACGATAGCTACGCCATAGAGCTTACTGACGAGGACTTCATCTCTGGCGGTCTTCGGCAGCCAAGCAACATTCGTCCGAACCGGCTTTTCACCGCCGATTCCAATATTGTCCTATACCGCGCAGGTAGCATCGCGCCTGGGAAAATGCAGGACGTCATCACCAGGATTCTTCAGATACTAAGCGACTGATGGAGGGGCGGAGGTAGCAATTGGCGCATCTCGTGCGAATGACACAAGAGCAGTTCGACCGCTATCTCGACGCGGCAATTGCCGGATATGCTGAGGAGAAGGTGCAGGCAGGCAACTGGAGCGCCGAGGATGCTCTTGCCCGCTCGCGCCAGGAGTTCCTGAAGCTCCTGCCACAGGGTCTCGCCACGCCCAACCAGCACCTCTTCGCCATCGTGGACGACACCGGTGAGCAGGTCGGCTTCCTGTGGTTCGCTGTCATGCAAGAGGCGACTGGGCCGGTCGCCTTCGTTTACGACTTCGGAGTTGACGAATCACAGCGCCGCAAGGGTTACGGCGAGCAAGCATTCAGCGCGATGGAAGACGAGGTACGTGCCCTCGGCCTTCACACTATTCAGCTCCACGTCTTTGGCCACAACCGCCCGGCCATCGCTCTGTACGAGAAGCTTGGCTACGCTGCCACCAACATTATGATGTCCAAAACGCTGGAACCCGCGGCCTGAAAATAGAACCGCCTGAAGGCGTTAATGGAGTAGAATAAAGCCTGGAGGGGTAAATGCGAATTCTGGTTACCGGGGGCGCGGGGTATATCGGCAGCCATACGTGCGTCGAGCTACTGAACGCGGGCTACGACGTTACGGTCGTAGACAATCTTAGCAACAGCAAGGCGGAGGCCATCCGCCGCGTCGAAGAGTTGGCCGGGCGCAAGCTGACCTTCCACGAGGTCGACCTGCTCGACCGCGACGCGCTGACCGCCGTGTTCGACGAAGCACCGGTGGACGCCGTCATCCACTTCGCGGGGCTCAAGGCCGTCGGCGAGTCGGTCGCTATTCCCCTGCGCTACTACCACAACAACATCACCGGTACCCTGATCCTCCTCGAAGTGATGCAGGCGCACAACGTCAAGGACCTCGTCTTCAGCTCATCGGCGACGGTCTATGGCGACCCTGCCCGCGTCCCCATCACCGAGGACATGCCGCTGCACGCGACGAACCCCTACGGGCGCACCAAGCTCATGATCGAGGAAATTCTGGGCGACCTGTGGGTGTCTGACCATACCTGGAACATCGCGCTGCTGCGCTACTTCAACCCGGTTGGCGCGCACCCCAGCGGGCGCATCGGCGAGGATCCCAACGGCATCCCCAACAACCTCATGCCCTTCATCGCCAAGGTCGCCGTGGGCCAGCTGCCGGAGCTGCGCGTGTTCGGCGGCGACTACCCGACGCCCGACGGCACCGGCGTCCGCGACTACATCCACGTCGTGGACCTGGCGCTCGGCCACCTGCGCGCCCTCGATAGGCTCAAGGAGAAGCCGGGCGTCGTCACGTATAACCTCGGCACCGGCCGCGGCTACAGCGTGCTGGAGATGATCGCCGCGTTCGAGAAGGCGTCCGGGCACAAGATCGCCTACCGCATCGTCGAGCGGCGGCCCGGCGACGTCGCCGCCGCCTACGCCGATCCGACCCTCGCCAACCGCGAGCTGCACTGGTCCGCCGCACTCGGCGTAGACGAGATGTGTGCCGATACGTGGCGCTGGCAGTCCAATAACCCGAAGGGGTACGACTGAGTCTAGCGTGACACTGCTAACGTGTTCGAGAAGCGGCGTTCTCCGCCGCCGACGCCACCGACTCAAGTCGGTGGCTGAAACAACAAAGCCTGCTCAAGCAGGCTCGTCAGCCCACTAAAGTGGGCTTTCCCCGTTCAGCCTGGCACTTGAGTGCCAGGCGACGCCTGACCAGATTCCGTGAACATTTACCGCCGCCTCACACCACTCTTCTTTCGTCTCGACCCCGAGGTAGCCCACACCGCCGTGACCACGCTCTGGCGTGGCGCGGCGCGTGTTCCGGGCGCCGGCTATCTCACCGCGCCGCTGCGCTATGACCACCCCGCCCTGCGCGTCTCCGTCGCCGGCATCGCCTTCGCCAACCCACTCGGTCTGGCCGGCGGCTTCGACAAGGACGCGCGCTACATCGAGTCGTTCGCCCGCCTGGGGTTTGGCTTCATCGAGGTCGGCACGGTCACGCCCCGGCCGCAGGACGGCAACCCGCGCCCGCGGCTGTTCCGCCTGCGCGAAGACAGGGCGCTCGTCAACCGCATGGGCTTCAACAACGGCGGCATCGAGACAATGGCCCGCCATCTTCGCTCGACCAGGCGCCGTGTCCCCATCGGCGTCAACATCGGGAAGAACAAGACGACGCCCCCCGAAGGCGCGGCGTCGGATTACCTCGCCTGTTTCAAGACCCTCGCCCCGCTGGCGGACTACATCGCCGTCAACGTCTCCTCGCCGAACACGCCCGGCCTGCGCGACCTGCAGCGCGGCGCGGCCCTGGCCGAGATTCTGGCCCCACTGCGCGACGCGCGGGACACCTACCGCCAGGCGACGGAGGGCCGCGCCGTTCCTATCTTCGTCAAGCTCTCTCCCGACGAGACATTCGAGCAGCTCGACGCCGCATTGCAGGTCATCCTGGATGTCGGCATCGACGGCATCATCGCCACGAACACCACGACCGAACGGGCGGCAACTCTGCGCAGCCAGCGGCGAAACGAGCAGGGCGGGCTGAGCGGCACGCCCCTGTTCGAGCGCTCCACCGAGGTCCTGCGCCACCTCTACCGCGCCCTCGACGGCCGCCTGCCCATCATCGGCGTCGGCGGCGTGGATGGCCCCGAGACCGCCTACGCCAAGATTCTGGCCGGCGCCAGCCTCGTTCAACTCTACACCGCCCTCATATATGAAGGCCCGACCCTTGTTGGCTCAACCCTTCGCGGCATCACGAAACTCCTGCAGCGGGACGGCTTCCGCACCGTCAGTGACGCCGTCGGCCAGGAAGCGCGTCGATAAGCTGACCGTCGCCGCCACGGATGAGGGGGGCGGTTCAGAGAAGAATGATATGGAAAGCAAGACAAAGAACAGAAAGACGCCGGAGCAGATTGCTCGCATGGTCGAGAGGTCCTTCGACGGGCCTACTCTCGCCGCCGGTGATGATGCGGTGACCGAGCTGAAGGAGGGGTGGTTCAACGCAGCGTACAACGTCCGCCTGTCCGACGGCCGGGACGTCATCCTCAAGATCGCGCCGCCCAAGGATGCTGAAGTTCTGGCGTATGAGCAGAATATCATGGCGACCGAAGTCACCGCCATGCGCCTGGCGTCCCAGAATCCGGCCATCCCCGTGCCGGAGATCTATCATTTCAACACGGCCCGGGATGTGTGCGACTCGGATTATTTCTTCATGGAGAAGCTTCGCGGGGACAACTACGAACACGTGAAGAAAACCCTGCCCCCGACGATGAAGACGGAGATCGACCGGCAGATAGGCGCGATTGTCCGGGAGATCAACGACTTTACGGGCGAGTATTACGGTTACGATGGCAATAGCGCCCTGCGCGGCGGCACATGGCGAGAGGCGTTCATCAAAATCATGGAGTCGGTGCTGGAAGATGGCCGGCGCAAGAGCGCCGACTATGGCTACGACATTGGCGAAATCCGCGACGCTATCCTGAAGCACGCGTCCTCCCTGGAGGAGGTCTCTACACCCCGGCTGGTCCACTGGGACGCCTGGGACCTGAACTTCTTCGTCAAGGACGGCAAGGTCAGCGGCATCCTCGATTTCGAGAGAGCGCTGTGGGCCGACCCCTTGATGGAGGCGCAGTTCCGAGCGTTAGCCTATGGGGGCATCTCCGACAGCATGCGGGGATATGGCAAGACCACCTTCACGCGCGAAGAGGATCAACGCTGCCACCTGTACACGCTGCACCTCGCCCTGGTGATGAAGACCGAGTGCTATTACCGCAATTACGACACGGATTACGTCAGCAACCAGGCAACGAAGCTCATGGTGCCGACCATGACCTGGCTGAGGGAGAACTGAGATGACCGGGTTTGCCAAGCGAATGGCCTACATGCAGCCGACGGCCGATGTGATCCGCTATCTGTTTGAATCGATGACGGACCCTGAGACCATCTCCTTCGGCGGTGGAGCACCGGCGCGGGAAGCGCTGCCGGTAGAACAGGTTCACGATATCGCCAATGAGGTGCTTACCCGCGAGAAACGGGGGGTGCAGGCCCTGCAATACGGCAACCCCATCGGCATCCCGGAATTGCGCCAGGCTGTTGTGGACTGCCTGCTGGCTCCCAAGGGCCTTCAAGCCAGGCTGGAGCAGGTCATCACGGTCGGCGGCGGCATCGAGGCGCTGAACCTGATCTGCCAGTTGTACCTCGACCCCGGGGATGTCATCCTGGTCGAATCCCCCACGTTCGTGCATGCCGTGGAAGTGTTCAAGCTGTTCGAGGCGCGCTGCATTGCCTGCCCAACCGACGATCACGGCCTGGTCATCGAGGATGTCGAAGCCAGGATTCAGCAGTACGCTCCCAAGATGATCTATGTCATCCCGACCTTCCAGAACCCCAGCGGGCGCACCCTCAGCCTGGAGCGCCGCAAGGCGTTGGCGGAGCTAGGCAGTCGCTACGATGTTATCATCCTGGAGGACGACCCGTATTGCGAGCTTCGGTACAGCGGCGAGGCGCTGCCGCCGGTCAAATACTTTGATCAGACTGGCCACACGATTTTCGCCAACAGTTTCTCCAAGATCTTCTCGCCCGGCTCACGCCTGGGGTACGTGTACGCGGATGAATACATCGTCCGCAAGCTGTATGACGCCAAGACCGCCACTAACTCCCACGCCAGCGTCGTCAGCCAGGTCCTCTGCGCGGAGTTTTTCAACCGCGGCCTGTATGACTCGCACCTCAGGCTCATCTGCGATATCCACCGCGAGCGCCGCGATGTGATGATGGAGTGCATCGAAACCAAATTGCCGGACGGGATCAATTACGTGTACCCTGACGGCGGACTGTTCACCTGGGTAGAGCTTCCCGAGCACATCGATACGACCGCCCTCCTGGACGACGCGATCGCTCAGAAGGTGGCGTACATGCCGGGCCGGGAGTTCTTCGTGGAGGGCCAGCCCATCCGCAACAATTGCATGCGCCTCAGTTTTGGCGGCGTGACGCCGGAAAAGATCCATGTCGGCATGGACCGCCTGGCGAATGTCATCAAATCCAGGCTCTAAAGAAATATCACCCCTTCCATCCAAAGGAAAATCTCAATGCCAGAATCCATGCCCGCCTACCGTGACCCATCCCTAACGGTCGAAAAGCGCGTGGCCGACCTTCTCGCCCGCATGACTCTGGAAGAGAAAGTCGGGCAGCTCATCATGTGGGATGCGCGGCCCGATGATCTGTCCTTCATCCACACCCGCCACCCCGGCTCGATCCTGCACATCCTGGGCGAAAAGGCCCGCATGGCCATGCAGATGGCCGCCGAGAACCGGCTGGGCATCCCGCTGCTCATCGGCGAGGACGCCATTCACGGTCATTCGTTCTGGAAGGGCGCGACCATCTTCCCGACCCAGCTGGCGCTGGCCTGTAGCTGGAACCCTGCACTCCTGGAGCAAGTGGGGCGCGTGACGGCCGAAGAGGTCGTCCCGACCGGCATCCACTGGACCTTCTCACCCGTGCTGTGCCTGACACGCGACCTGCGCTGGGGCCGCACCGGCGAGACCTTTGGCGAGGACCCCTACCTGATCGGCGAGCTGGCGGCGGCGATGATTCGCGGCTACCAGGGCCAGGGGCTGGATGACCCGGCCGGCATCCTGGCCACTGCCAAGCACTACGCCGGCTACTCCGAGACGCAGGGCGGACGCGACGCGTCCGAGGCCGATCTCTCGCCCCGCAAGCTGCGCAGCTACTTCCTGCCACCCTTCGAACGCGCGGCACGGGCCGGCGCCATGACCTTCATGACGGGTTACCAATCGATGGAGGGCGTACCCTCGACATGCAACCACTGGCTGCTGACCGAGGTCCTGAAGGACGAGTGGGGGTTCCAGGGCGTCGTGGTCACGGACTGGGACAACGTCGGGCGGCTGGTGACCGAGCAGAAGGTGTGCGCGAATTACGCGGACGCCGCGGTGGCCGCCGTGCGGGCCGGCAACGACATCATGATGACCACGCCGGAGTTCTACGAGGGCGCTCTGGAGGCGGTTCGCACAGGCCGGCTTGCCGAAGCCGAGATCGACGCGCCCTGCGCCCGGCTGCTCGCTCTCAAGTTCCGCATGGGCCTGTTCGAAAACCGGCGCGAGCCAGACCTGGAGAAGGCCGCGCTCGAAATCGAGCGGCCGGAGCACCGGGCGGCCAACCTGGACGCCGCGCGCCAGAGCCTGGTCCTGCTCCAGAACAACGGGCTGCTGCCCCTCGACCCAACACACCTGAAGTCCATTGCCGTGATCGGGCCGAACGCTGACGACGATCTGCAGCAGTTGGGCGACTGGTCGCTGGGCGCATCGCAGCATCCGCCGGAGGCCGGCAAGCACCCGCGCGAGAAGACGGTCACCGTTCTGGACGGCATTCGCGCCCTGTCGCCGGCAGGCCTGGACGTGCGCTACGTGCGCGGCTGCTCCATCGTGGACGACGACCTGTCCGGTATCCCGGCGGCGGTGGCTGCGGCCCAGGCGGCCGATGTCGTCGTGGCCGTGGTCGGCGATCACCTGGACTTCATCGGTGAGACGCACAGTACCGCCACACTGGAGCTACAGGGCGGGCAAATCGCGCTGCTGGAGGCGCTGGAGAAGACCGGCACACCGCTGGTGGTGGTACTGGTGAATAGCAAGCCGCTGGTTCTGCCGCCCGCCGCCAAGCGCGCCGCGGCGATCGTCGAGCTGTTCAATCCTGGCATGCAAGGCGGCCGAGCGCTGGCCGAGGCGCTGTTCGGGCTGCTGAACCCGTCCGGCAAGCTCACCATCTCATTCCCGGTGCACGTCGGGCAGCAGCCGGTGTTCTACAGCCAGGTGCGCGGCCAGCACGGCGACCGCTACGCCGACCTGACCCAGGAACCGCTCTTCCCCTTCGGGCATGGCCTGAGCTACACGCAGTACGCGTATTCCAACTTGCGGCTCGCGGCCCCTACCCTGACCGACGGCGAAACGGCCCAGGTCTTTGTGGATGTGGAGAACGTTGGACAACGGGAAGGCGTGGAGATCGTCCAGGTCTACGTCAGCGACGTGGTGACCTCGGCCACCTGGGTCAACAAGGCGTTGAAGGGCTTCGCCCGCGCCGAGCTCGCGCCGGGCGAGAAGAAGACCGTGATGGTCGAGCTACCCTGGCAGGCCTTCCAGATCGTGAACGCGCAGGGCGTCAACGTTGTAGAGCCTGGCGAGTTCGAGGTCCTGGTCGGCCCCTCCTCGCGCGACCGCGATCTCCTACGGACGGTATTAGTGGTTGGGTAAGGATACCGTTGGGGACAAAGTCAGCGTCATTGCGAGGAGAGCGGCTTGCGGGGGTGTGGGGGGCGAAGCTCCCCACGAACGAAGCAATCTCACCACGGGCAAGGGTATCTCTGCTTGGAGTAGACTACCGGTTGCAATGGCGGGAGATTGCTTCGCTTCGCTCGCAATGACAGCCTTTCTATAACACGCTTAGTATTCCTCGAACCGTCCCTCGCTTTCCGTAGACTAACCGCTTGACGCAACAATATGCATCAAGCGGTTAGTCTATGCATCCCTCAATTGACCACGGCTCCGCCCGTCACACCCTGCTCGGCGCGTACATGCAGAGACCGTATCCTCAAACCTGGACCATGTTGATCCAGTTCCCGACCGTATCGTCGAAGAGCACGCTGCTGCCCCAACCGTAGCTCATCGGCTCGGACTTGAAGCGGACACCGCTCCGGCGCAGCCGTTCGTAGTCGGCCTGGAAATCGGAGCTGAATAGCGCGGTGGCCGGGATACCGTCGGCGTAGATGGCCTGCTGGAACTGACGGGCCGCCGGGTGCGCATTAGGTTCGAGCAATAGCTCCGTATCGTTGGCGCCGTCCGCCGCGCCGACGGTCAGCCAGCGATACGCCCCGTTAGAGACGTCCTGCTTCTTCACGAAGCCCAGCACCTCGGTATAGAACTTGAGCGCCTTTTCCTGGTCGTCCACAAAAACGCTTGAGATCTTAATCTGCATTTCTCGTTCGCCTCCTGTTGATGCGGCAGCTTATCACTATTATCTACCATCTAGGTATCCTGAAGGGCATTGCCCCTGTCCACCCGGCAAGCTCAGTCCTTAGCTCACCGCCTTCTTCACGAGTTCACTGATCCGTGCCTCGTCCGCGGAGGTCAGCTCCTTCAGCGCGTAGGCGACCGGCCACATAGCGCCTTCGTCCAGGGTCGCCGTATCGCTGAAGCCCAGCGTCGCGTACCTCGTCTTGAACTTATCCGCCGCCTGGAAGAAGCACACGACCTTGCCGTCCCTGGCATACGCCGGCATCCCGTACCAGGTTTTCGGCGACAGGTCTGGCGCCGCGGCTTTGACGATCGCATGCAGCCGCTCGGCCATGACGCGGTCCGATTCGGGCATCTCGGCGATCTTCGCCAGCACGTCGCTTTCCCCGTCCCCCTTGGCCGCCTTCGAGCCGCGGCGCGAGGAGGCCTTCATCTCCTTGGCGCGCTCCTGAATCGCGGCTCGTTCGTCGTCCGTGAATCCGTCGGACGTCTCGCCGTTCGCCGCCGTGCTCTTGGCTAACTCCTGCGTATCCTTCTTTGAGCTCATTGAAACCTCTTCTTACTCCCCTGGGTCGATAACTCCGCCATAGTTCGGATGTGGACTCACAATTATAACTCGCGCCGCCCAAGTCGCAACTCGACCGCCTGGCTGACGTTACGCGATCCCGCGTTGCGCTGTCGTCGCCGCCTCATCGATTGTCATCGTCGCGCGGTCGATGACGACGCCGTAGTCTGTCAGCGCGCTCTCCATAGACACCAGCCCATCCAGCACGTCCTCCAACAGTTTCTCCGCCGGGCGCTTGCGCGGGTCGCCGAAGCCCCCGCCGCCCGCCAGCTCGGTCGTTCCCACCGTCTCGTCGTCCGTCAGGGAGCGGCCCTCGCTCTGGTGCAAGAATTCCTCGCGGGTCAACTCGTGCCCGTTGATGAGAATGCGCGCCGCCGTCGCCGGCCCGCCGCCCAGCAGCCCGAACGGTGGGACGTGCATGCGGTGGGACATGAAATTGGCGACGACCGGCCGGCTCCAGCCGGGCAGGCGCGACGCCGAGACGCGCACGCCCCTGCCGCCGCGGTGCTCGCCGGCGCCGCCCGGTCGGTGATGAACTCCTTCTCGCGCACGATGAGCGGCGTCGCCACCTCGAACATCTCGGCCAGGACGTTCGACGCGCTGCTGGGGAAGATGAGGGCGTGGCCGCCGTCGCTCTTCAGGCCCGCGCCCATGCCGCCGCCGCTGAAGAAGTGGGCGTAGTACGAGCGGCCGTCGGCGTCTGGCCGTAGCCGGTCGTGCTGCCGAGCAAGCCGTTGGGCGCCATGACGCGGTCGAACAGCACCTCGGCGAGCGCGCCGGCGATGGCCGAGTGAATGTACCAGCCGGAGCGGGTGCGCGTGCGCACGGAGGCCCGGGAAGACGCAGTTGAGGACGCTGCCGGCCAGCGCCTGGACGTGGACGGGCTTGCCAGCAGCCCTCGTTCGCCGGCGCTGGCGGGCAACAACAGGTATTTGATGGCGTAGTGCGTCTGGCCGCGGGTGTAGACTTCAGTGCAGTTGATGCCGCCCATCGGCTGCTGCGGCGACGAGCCCGGCGTAGTCCACCGTCACCTCGCGGCCGTCGAAGATGACCGTCGCCTTCAGGTGGCAGAACGTTGATCTCGTCGAACTCGACCTCGTAGCTATACTCGCCCGGCGGGATGAATTCGATGGCGCGGCGCATCGCCGTCTCGGTGCGCCCCTGGATCTCCCGCGATAGCTCCTCCAGGCTGTCCAGGCCATACTCGTCCAACAGGCCCAGCACCTTGCGCGCGCCCGGCGTCGTTCGCAGCGGCCTCGGCGTAGATGTCGCCGATAATCATGTCCGGCACGCACGTTCCAGCGCACGAACTCCAGCACGAGGTCGTTGACCTGGCCCTCGCGGATGAGGTAGGCCATCGGGATGATGAGCCCTTCCTCGTACGACTCGCGCGCCAGGTTGTCGTTGAGCACCCGCCGATGTCGGTCACGTTGGCGATGCTGGCCGTAAAGCCGATGACCTTGTCGCCGCGGAAGAACGGCGTCGACGGCGGCGATGTCCAGGCTATGTCCGGCGCTCAGCCACGGGTCGTTGGTGATGAACACGTCGCCGGGGCGCATGTTCTCCAGGCCGATCTTGCGGATGAACGCATCGGTCACCGTCGGCAGCGTGCGGTTGAAAACGGGCATGCTGCGCGTGGCGTGGGCCAGGAACGGCCGCGGCCGTCGATTTCGCAGCCAAAGTCGTTGGCCGCGCCGACCACCGTCGAGAACGACGTACGCACCAGGATGGCCGCCATCTCGTCCGCCGTCGTGATCAGGCGATTCCACAGAATTTCCAGGGTAAGGGGATCGAAGGCTTTGATCATGGCAGCATCACTCCAGATTTACAAGCAGGTTCATCGCGGCATCCAGCTCGGCGTGCATCGTGGGGCCGACCACCGTCATCGACTCGCGCTCTCGATCTTGGTCGGGGATGTACCTGGCCGCAGGGCATAGCGGTCGTACACTGGGGTGGACACGAAGCCCCGCAGGGTCGCTCCAGTAGACGTTGCGGTGGCCCTTGAGCGCTGCCGGGCTGGGATCGTCGCCGCCCGGCTCGGCGTGGGGCAGGCGCGGCGGCGGGCGCGGGCCGCGGGCCCGTCAGCCGCCAGCTCAGGAACTCGATGGGAATCCCGCGCGGCAGGTGGCCGTAGAGAATGGCGTAGCGCTCGCGGAACTGGTCGAGCAGCGGTCCGGCGTCGCCGTCGGTGAGGAGGCCGGGCGGCAGGTCGATGTTGATCTCGTGGAGCTGGCCGGCGAAGCGTCCATCCACGCTGCGCTCGAACTGCACGTGCTCCGGGCTGACGCCGGCCTGTGCCAGGGCCGCTTGCGCCTGCGCTTCCATGTCGCGGTAGAGCGCGGCGATCTCGCCCCAGTCCAGCCCGTCGACGAGCACCGGGTACGACCGCGCCAGCTCCAGGGCGTTCGGCGCGACCAGCAGCCCGACCGCCGACGCGACGCCGGCCGCCGGCGGGCAGATGACCTGCTTGATGGCGAGAGCCTTGGCAACGCCGGTCGCGTGCACCGGGCCGCCGCCGCCGTAGGCGAGCAGGGCGTAGCGGCGCGGGTCCTGGGCCTTCTCGATAACGTGAATCTTGACCGCGCCGGCCATGTTCTCGTTGACGATCTGGTGGATGGCCCACGCTGTCTCGACCGGCCCCAGGCCCATCTTCTCGCCCAGGCGGCCCAGCGCGGCCTCGGCCGCGGCCAGGTCCAGTTGCATGGCGCCACCGAGGAAGTAGCCGGGGTTGAGGTAGCCGAGCAGCAGGTCGGCGTCGGTCACCGTCGGCTCGGTCCCGCCACGCCCGTAGCACGCCGGGCCGGGGTCAGCGCCCGCGCTGCGCGGACCGACGCGCGTCAGCCCAAGGCCGTCGATCGAGGCGATGCTGCCGCCGCCCGCGCCAATCTCCAACATCTCGATGGTGGGAATCTGGAGCGGGATGCCGCTGCCCTTCTTGAAGCGCGCGACCCGCGCCACCTCCAGGCTGGGCGCGATGCCCGGCCGTCCCTCCTGGATGAGCGCGATCTTGGCGGTCGTCCCGCCCATGTCGAAGGAGATAAGCTCCTTGCGCCCGCTCAGCTCGCCGAAGTACGCCGCCGCCATCGCCCCCGCCGCCGGCCCGGATTCGACAAGCTGCACCGGGATCGCCGACGCGGTCTGGACGGAGGCTGTGCCGCCGGACGAGAGCATCGGGTAGAAGGCGCCGCGAAAGCCGATATCGGACAGCCCATCCTGAATCTGGTCCAGGTAATCCCGCATCACCGGCTGCACGTAGGCGTTGGCGACCGTGGTCGAGGTGCGCTCGTACTCGCGAATCTCCGGCGCGACATCGGACGAGAGTGAGACCGGAATCTCCGGCCAGGCAGCGCGGATGATGTCGCGGACGGCGCGCTCGTTCGTCGGGTTGCGGAAGGCGTGGAGGAAGCACACGGCAATCGCCTGGACGCCCGCCGCGCGGAAGTCCTCGACCACCGTGCGTACCTCGGCTGGATCGGGCGCGGCCAGGATGCGCCCGTCGCGGTCGGTGCGCTCGCCCACGCCGCGGCGCAGGCGGCGCGGGACGATGGGGTCGGGGTATTTCAGAAACAGGTCGTAGATGTCGTAGCGCTGCTCGGTGCGTATCTCCAGGATGTCGCGGAAGCCCTGGGTGGTCATCAGGCCGACCGTCGCGCCCTTGCGCTCGATGAGCGCGTTGGCGACCAGGGTCGTGCCGTGGGCGACGTGGGTAACCTGCCCGCCGCCGATGGCGTCGCGCTCCAGGAACGCGCGCATGCCGCTCAACGCGCCGACCGCGGGGGCGGATGGCGTCGTAAGTGACTTGTAGATACGCAGCTCGCCGGTTTCCGCGTCGAGCATCGCGAAGTCGGTAAAAGTCCCGCCAATGTCAAAGCCCAGGCGGTAGGTGCTGGATGTCATAGTCATGAGTCCTGCCAGAGTATTAAGCGGTCAGAAAATAGTAGGTTACTGTGCTGATTGTGACTGTCACCCTGAGAACACCATGCCGTGTGGCGGCATGCGCCAGCATCAGAACACGGCATAGCTGTCATTGCGAGCGTCAGCGAAGCAATCTCCCGCCCTGACGACAGACTATCTAGCGCGGGAAAAGCAGGCCGTTCATCCGCCGAGAGATTGCTTCGTCGTCCTATCGTCCTCCTCGCAATGACGGCGTGTCCTGTGTTCTGAGCAGCACAGCGAAGGGCCTCCACAGCCACCGGGGGGTGCTTCGCTTCGCTCAGCATGACATTCGGTTACTTGTTCAACCTGGGGTCGAGCCAGTCGCGGAGGCCATCGCCGAACCAGATGAACCCGAGAACCGCCAGGAAGATCGCCATGCCCGGCGCGAACGGGTACCACCACTGGTCGATCATGAATGCGCGGCCGGTCGCGACCATGCGGCCCCACTCCGGCAGCGGCTCCTGAGCGCCCAGCCCGATGAAGCCGAGGCTGGCGGCGTACAGGATGGCGTAGCCCGCGTCTGTCGTCATGCGCACCAGCAGCGGCGACATGGTGTTGGGCAACAGGTGGCGCAGAATGATCCGCCCTTCCGATGCCCCGCTGGCCCGCGCCGCTTCCACGAACGCTTCGTGCTTGAGGGTAAGCATCTGGCCGCGCACGAGCCGGGCATACGTCGGCCAGGAGACGATAGCCACCGCGATGATGGCGGAACGGAGATCCGCGCCCAGCGCCGCCGACAGGGCCATCGCCAGGACCAGGTCGGGGAAGGCCATGAAGACGTCGGCCGTGCGCATCACGCCTTCATCCCAGCGGCCGCCGCGATAGCCGCCGATCGCGCCGAGGATGATACCGACGCCGCCGGCGAGGCCAATGACGGTCACGACAATCAGGAGCGAGATACGGGAGCCGTACAGCACGCGCGCCAGGAAGTCGCGGCCGAACTCGTCTGTTCCCAGGAGATGTTCGAGGCCGGGCGGGCGCAGCCGCTGGGCGAGGCTCAGCTTGACCGGGTCATATGGTGTCAGGTACGGCGCGAAGATGGCGATGAGGACCAGACAGATGAGGATGATGGCGCCGGCCACGCCCAGCTCATTCCCTCGCAGGCGTCGCCGCCAGCGTCGGCGAGGGCGCGGCGGCGGCGCCTGGATACGCGCGGTAGTCTGCTCGGGAAGAGTCGTCGTGCTCATGGCAGTGAAGTCAGTACTGAACGCGCGGGTCGATGAACAGGTAAGCGATGTCGACGGCCAGATTGACGAGCATGAATATGATCGCCATGACCACAGTCACGCCCATGATCGCAGGAAAGTCAACACTGGTGATCGAAGATACGGCGTAGCGTCCCATGCCCGGCCACTGGAAAATGGCTTCGACAAGGATGGAGCCGCCCAACAGGAAGGCCAGCTGCGTGCCGAGCGTGGTCAGAATGGGCATGGACGCGTTCTTCAGCGTGTGGCGATAGAGAATCGTGCGCTCGGCCAGGCCCTTGGCGCGCGCCGTCCGGATGAAGTCGGCGCCGCCAAGGTCGAGTATGCTGGAGCGGGTCATGCGCGAAACGATGGCGAGCCGGGCCAGGGCCAGGGCCAGCACCGGCAGGATGAGGTGGCGCAACCCACTGAGAAACGCGGCGACGTTGCCGCGCAGGATGGAGTCGACGGTGACCATCCCTGTAATGGGGTCCAGCTTGATGCCGGCGTCGAGACGCTCGCCCGCCGGCAGCCAGCCGAGTTTCACGTAGAAGATGAGCTGCAGCAACAGCGCGAACACAAACACGGGCATCGCCACCCAGACGGTCGCCAGGATGCGCGTGATTGTGTCGACGATCCCGCCCCGGTGGCTGGCGGCGGTGATGCCCAGGGGTATCCCCAGAACGATCACGACGACGAACGCCGCCAGTGCCAACTCAATCGTCGCGGGGAGGTAGTCGCGCAGATCGTCCCGCACCGGCCGCTTGGTGACGATAGACGTGCCGAGGTCGCCGGTCGCCAGGTTGCGCAGGTAGATGAGGTACTGTTCCGGCAGCGGCCGGTACAGCCCAAGGTCTTGCTTGGCGCGCTCGATCTGATCGGCCGTGGCGTCAAGACCGGCAGCAGCCTTCGCCGGGTCGGCGGGGATGAGGTGCGTCACGACGAACGTGAGCAGCGTCATCCCCAGCACGACGACGACGAGCCAGAGCAGTCGGCGCAGGACGTAACGTATCACTTCTGGACCGTGATATCTTCCAGGTTGATCGTCTGGTTCCAGCCCGGCGTGTACTTGTAGCCGTTGACGTTGTTGCGGTAGGCGACAATGGACGTCGGGTTGGCGACGAACAGCGCGGCCGTGTCATCGAGCAGCCGCTGCTGGAGCTGCTTGTAGATCTTCTCGCGCTCCGCCGGATCTGTCGTGGTGCGGCCCTTCTGCATCAGTGCATCGGTCTCGGCGTTCCCGTAGAACGTCCCGTTGTAGCCCTTGATCTGCTGCGAGGTATGGAACGGGCCGAAGAAGTACGCGTCGGCGTCGGCGTAGGGCGGGAAGCGGTAATACCCGTACATGTCCATGAGCTGGCTCTTGTCGGTCGACTGCATGCGGCCCACCATCGTCGGCCAGGTCTGCTCCACGACCTTCAGGTTGATGCCCAGCTCCTTGAGGCCCTCCTGCAGGATGAGGCCCGCACCCTTCTCGGGGGGATCGCCCTGGACGGCGACGTATTCCAGATCGAAGCCACCGTTCGGGTAGCCGGCCTCCGCCAGGAGTTGCTTCGCCTTGGCGAGGTCCTTCTGGCGCACGGGCAGGTTATTGTCGTGGAAAGGCGCGCTCTTTGCCATGACGCCTTGCGGCTGCTCGGCGTGGCCGAGGTAGACGCCGTCGATGAAGCCCTTGTAGTCGAAGGCGTAGGAGATAGCCTCGCGCACCTTGGGGTTATCCAGCGGCGGCTTGACCTGCGACACCTGGACGTACAGGGCGGTGATGGCGGGGTCCTCGGACACCACAACGTTCGGGTTGGTCTTTAGCTGCGACACGGCATCGAGCGGGATGCCAGCGCCCCAAAAATCGATGTCGCCCTTCTCCAGCAGCAGGCGCGCCGTGGATTGGTCGGGGATGACGCGGAACACAGCTCGGTCGATCTTGGGCTTGTCGGGGCCGCCCCAGTAGTCCTTCTTCTTGACCAGCACGACCTGCTGGTTGTGGTCCCACTTCTCGAGGTCGAAGGCGCCGGTGCCGTTGACATGGTCGTACAGGTACTTCTCCGCCCACTTGTCTTCCGCCGTCGCGTGGTCCTTGACGAACTTGGGGTTGACGATGAAGACCTTGGGTAACATGCTCAAGAAATGGCCGACGGGCGACTTGAGCACGACGTTCACCGTCATATCGTCCACGACATCGGTGCGGTCGTAGATACCGGCCAGCACGTACGACGGCCCCTTGCCGATCGCGTTCAATCGGTCGAAGGAGAACTTGACGGCCTCGGCGTTCAGCGGCTCGCCGCTGCTGAACTTGACGCCCGGCCGCAGCTTAAAGGTGTACGTCTTGCCGTCGTCCGAGATTTTCCACTCTGTGGCCAGCCTGGGTACGATTTCACTCGTCCCGGGCTTGTAGGCGACCAACGAGTCGTACGTAGACAGCACGAGCTGGTTGGCCTGTGACTCGTTCGCGACGGCGGGGTCCATCGAAGTCGGATCGTTGGCGGTGATGGCGAAGGTGAACGTTTTGTCACCTCCTGAACTGGCCGGGGCAGCCTGAGGCGCCTTCGTGGGCGCGGCGGGCTGAGCCGCAGCTTGCTGCGCCGGCTGCGTTGCAGCTGCTTGTTGCGCAGGCGGAGCCGCGGCAGGTTGTTGGGCTTTGGGGGCCTCGGTGGGGGCGGCTGGCTGGCTGGCGCAAGCTGCCACCAGGGTGGTCAGGAAGGCGCAGAGGACTACCACGAGTCGAAGGGCACGCTGGGACATAGCATCTCCTCCTCCGCCAACAGTATGCGGCTCGAAACGGGTGGACCAAGAGGGAAAGGGCTTACAGGCGGCTATGCGGCCGCCCCTGGCCGAAGAGTGCGCGGAGTATATTACCAATACCGGCAGGCGTCAAGTCAAATCATATAAACCGAATCAATGTCCAGTATCGTTGCGATATCTCAACGATAGTTCCCTGGGAATTCGGTATACTTGAGTCAAGCTGTGGAAGCTCAACTTTTCAGAGTGATCCCGGTACTACCATGCACAAAGGAGTGCGACATGGCCGAGAGTGTGTACAAAGTCATCGAGTTGGTCGGAACCAGCAACGAGTCGTGGGAAAAGGCGGCCGCCGCCGCCGTCGAGCGAGCGTCGCAGAGCCTGCGCGACCTGCGCATCGCCGAGGTCGTCAAGCTGGACATGCAGCTTGAGGAAGGAAAGGTTGTCGCCTACCGCGCGCGGATCAACGTGTCGTTCAAGTACGAGGGCGGCAGCTAGCCATCCGCTGCTCCCATTGCGTCCCGCACAATAGCGCTCCTTCGGCGTTCCTGGCTTTGCTCCTGACACGCCGAAGGAGCGCTCTCGTCTACGACCTCAGGCCGGGCGCTGTCCATGATTCCTGTCACCGAGCTGCCAGGCGCTGAGCCAGTGCCCATTGGCGTGAAGCCTGCTTCGCTCATCATCGCCACAACCTGCTCTAGAAACAGCACATCCCCACCCCCCAGGACATTCCGCAGGCGCGATGGCGCCGCTTCCAGCCCCATCTCGGGCGAGCTGAGTGGGGCATTCGCCCGCGCAATGACGTCGTCATCGCCGACCCCGGTCTCGCGCTGCCCGGCGACCGCCTGACTCCGCTCGCCACGCCGTACGCGCCAAGCTAGGTCACCAACGGGTTGCAGGGCGCGACGACGTTCTATCCACGCGCCCGCTCATTGGAGCAGGCCAGCCCCGTGACGGAAGGCGTCACCGTCACGCCCCTCGTTCAGACGGGACCTCAGAGCTGGGGCGAGACGGACTTCGCCGGACTACGCAACAGGCAGGCGCGACCGGCGGCGACTACGCCGCAACACCCAGACGGTAATGGTAGATGCCTATGATTCGGGCAAACAGGGGAATGTGGCTCATCCAATGAACATGCGCCAGGCGCGGCTCGGGTCGGTCAAACACGAACCACTGATCCAACAGGCGGATGCCGTCGCCCCATTTCTCTACGGCCTCGCCGCGCCGCAGCCCCCAGCGATACCGAACGCTGAATTTAGCGCGGGATAGCCTGAGCCTGAGGTTGTTGGCGTGCACAAGGTAGGGCGAGAACGCGTCGAACACCAGCTCCGCGTCGGGGAAGTGGTCGCGCAGCATAAGCACGAGGGACTTGACCTGCTCGGCTTCGAAATACATGAAGACACCCTCGGCCAGGAACAGGAAAGGACGCTGACGGTAGGCGTTCACCGCAGTGAGCCACGCCGGGTCGAACACCGAGCAAGCGACAAGATGATAGTGCGGCCGTTCGCCACCGATAAGCTGGCGGCGCAGATCGATGACCTCTGGCAGATCGAGGTCATACCACTCTACCAGCCCATCATCCACGCGGTCAAACCGCGTATCGAGGCCGCAGCCGATCTGGACCACCACCGCACCCGGGTTGCAGGCCAGAAAGTCCCGGGTGTAGTGGTCAAACTCCCGGTTACGTAGGACCAGGGCGACCTTGTCGTCCTCATCCATCCTAAGCCGGCGGGCGCGCGAGAACGCCGAGGGCATCCGCGCCAGCAACGCCGCTGCTGTTTCATCTTTGAGCAGCGCGTCGGGACGCTGCGTCTCTAGCGCCCGCACGTAAACCGGGAACAGCAGCGTCTCAGACACGCCGCTCAAGTCGTCCAGTGCAGCCTCGGACATGGCAATCCTCGGGAATAGCTCAGGCCGTCGCTGCTTTCGGCCAGAAACTGGCGGCGATGAAGCCGCTGATGGCTCCAAAGAGCGGGTATAGTACGATGTCGAGAACCAGGAAGACCAGGGCCGACCCAACGATCTCCGGCAGACCAGGGAGACCTGACTTGAACGGCACATCGCCCTCGACCTGGAGGAACCTGGCGACGTCCGCAAACAGGGGCATGGAGATGACGCTGGTCAGGGCATAGACCACGATCCCGAAGAATGCGCCGATCAGCCCTGCGAGCGCACCGACGCCCGCCCCCTGGCCTGGCGACAACACCGATACCTCGTGCTCAAATCGGCGGTAGAGGTAGACCGCCAGGAATCCGCCCACCCACACCCAGATGCACAAGAAGCAGTTAATGAGATTGAACACTGGCAGATTGCCGAGCGCCCCCATCACGGCGCCGGCAATAAGCGCGGCCAGCATAAATGAGCGCCCGTTCATTGCGCCTTCCTTGGTAGGGGATGACTCTCACCCCACCGATATCGAGACGGCGCTGTCGCCGCCCTCGTCGCGCGAATATGGCCCAATCGTGCCGACTCGCCGTCTCGTTCTATAGCCAGTATATCACGGCACTGGCTACAAATCGGCTACAGAGGAGTGGGGCGTTTTCAGCCTGGAAGCACAGATACGGCGAGGGCGGGACAAAATCGTGGACGAATCTTAACGGCAGGTGGACCCTCTACTATTCTTGCGACGCATCTGGGATGTATGATAAGGATAGAGTTGGAGTAGATGCATAATGCGTTGGTCTCCTCCAGCTACTGGAGTCGGGCCATAACGGGCGGATGGGCAGATATGGCCCATCCGCTTTGTTTGTCCCACGCGGTCCGCGGGAGGGAGTCGCGACCCCTCCGGGCGGGCTCGCGCGGCGCAAAGGACATTCCCATGTCAACTCAGCGCATTGCAGCTCACCTCAAGATGTCTGTGATACCTGTCCTGTTGGTTGTAATCGCGGCGCTCCTCGTCCAGTCAGCGACAGCCGGACCTGTCGCTCAAGCGCCTGACACCCCGCAAGGCGTCACCGCGCCGCCGGCGACAGTTCCTAGCACTATCAGCTACCAGGGGCGAATTACCGACCTGACAGGCACGCCCTTGAACGGCTCGTACGACATGGTCTTCCAGTTCTGGACCAGCGACGTTGGCGGCGGCCAGGTGGGCAGCGACGTCGTTCTCAACGGCGTGCCGGTGCGTGACGGTCTCTTCACCGTCCAGCTGGCTCTGCCCCAGGACAAGATTTACGGCCAGGCCCTATGGCTCGCTATCCAGGTCAGCGGCCAGTGGCTGTCGCCGCGCCAGCAGATCCTGGCTGTGCCGTATGCCCTCAGCCTGCGCCCCGGCGCGCGCATCGAGGGTGTCAGCTCGACCGCCGCGCTCACCGTCACGAATAATGGCCCGGGAACCGCTCTGATGGCCTCAGGCGCCGGCATCGGCGTCGAGGCTTACGGGATGACGGGCGTGAGCGCGGAAGGTGATATCGGCGTGAAAGGCGAGGGGCTGGTCGGCGTGCGGGGCGACAGCACGATCGGCACAGGTGTACTCGGCACGAGTAACGGTGGCATCGGCGTCGAAGCCAGCAACGCCGGCGGTCTGGCGATCCACGCGACGGGCCAGCGCGGCATCGAGGCCAGCGGCGTCCTGACGGGCATCGTCGGCATCGCGACGGGCCGCGCTGCGCGAGGCGTCACGGGCTTCGCGGATGACTACGCATCCGTCGGGCTGTACGGCCACAGCACCTTCGGCACTGGGGTGGTTGGCGATGGCGAAATCGGCGTCAAGGGGACGAGCCACCTCGGCCCGGGTGTCAGCGGCGACGGCGTGGTCGGCGTGACCGGCCGGAGCACGAGCGGCTACGGCCTCAGCGGAACCAGCACGAGCAGCAGCGGTGTCTACGGTTCGAGCACCACCGGCCGCGGCGTGTATGGGGACAGTAGCAGCAGCTACGGCGTGTACGGCTCAAGCGACAGCAACTACGGCGTCTACGGGCTGAGCACGAGCAGCCGCGGCGTGTATGGCTCCGGCACGACCGGAGTGTACGGCAACAGCACCCAGACCGGCGGCTACGGTTTCTACACAAACGATAACCTGTTCGTCGGGGGAAGCTGCATCGGCTGCAGCATGGCCCTGATTGCGCGTAATACCGGCAATGAGCCGGTCGCGCCGGGTGATGTCGTCACAATCGCCGGAATCGCACCACCCCTGACGGGCCGGGGCAGCGCGCCCATCGTGACGGTGCGACGGGCGGACGCCAGCCCATCCGGCGCTGTGCTCGGCGTAGCGAAGGGCCGCTATGTCACCGGCAAGACGAATGACGCCGGCGAGACCGTCCAGGACGGCTACCTGACCGAGGAACCCGCGGCTAGAGACGACTACCTGGTGGTTGTGTACCAGGGCCTTGTGAAGGCCAGGGTCGAGGCAGGCTCGGGTGGCCTCGCCACGGGCGACATGGTGGGCCTGGCAGCCGGGAGCGCGTCGGCGCGCAAGCTAGAGGCAACCACATCGGGGCCGCGTGTCATAGGCTATGCCCTGGAGCCGGCGCCGAGCAGCACAGGTCTGTTGTGGGTGCTGCTCGACCGGCAGTAGGAGGCGCGCCATGCAGCGATGGAAATTCGTGCCAATGGGCGCTGCCGTGCTCGCCTGCGTCATTCTGCTTGGTTCCGTGGCCGCCGCGGCGCCCGGGGTGGATCTGACGTGGCGGGTCATCCCGGCCGGCGGGGGACACTCGCAATCGCTTGCCTATCGGCTCGACGGCAGCGCCGGCCAGCCGTTGACAGGCTCAGCCGGCGCGAGGAGTTACCAGCTCAACGCCGGCTTCTGGACGATCCCCAAAGCAACGAGCGGCCCGACGGGGACGCCCACGCCACCTCGTACCCCCACACCCACCCGCACCCCAACACCCACGGTGACGAGCACGCCTGGCGCCCACCTGACCGTCAATTCAACAGACGACAATGACGACGGGGTGTGCAACGCTGCGCACTGCTCGCTCCGCGAGGCCATGACGGCGGCGAGCCACCGGACAGGTCCGGACGTCATCGAGTTCGACATCCCGAAGACCGCGGCAGGATACAACGCTGCCACCGGCGTCTGGACGATCCATGTGACCGCTTCCCTCCCGACGCTGGCGGACCAGACCACCATCGATGCAACAACCCAGACGGATCACCAGGGCAACACGAATCCCCTGGGACCGGAGGTCGAGATCGACGGCGGGACATTGGGCGAGCAGGGCTTCAGTGGCTTCTGGCTCGGCGGCGCCAACACCCTGCGTGGGCTGGCGATCCACCACTTTGCCTACAGCATCTGGATCGCCCATGCTGATAGCCTGGTCGCCGATAACTACATAGGAACAGATGCAACGGGCCAGGTGGGGCTGGGGAATCGGTTGGACGGGATTCTTGTGATCAACGGCGCCGAGGGCAACACAATCGAGAACAACCTGATCTCGGGCAACGTGGGAAACGGGATTCGCATTTCAGGCAGCACGACGACTAGCAACACGGTCCGCAACAACCGTATCGGGACGAACGCTGCCGGGACAGCGGCCATCCCCAACCACTACAGTGGCGTTGTTATCGAGCAGGGAGCCTACGACAACGTCGTCGACGACAACCTGATCTCGGGTCACTACTGGGATGGAATCTCCCTCACTGACCCTGCGACCAATGGCAACGCCATGCGCCACAACCGGATCGGCGTTGACGCGGCCGGCGCGGCGCTCCCTAACGGCCGCTACGGCGTGTCGCTGATCGGCGGTCCAAGCAACAACTACTTCGGCTCGGACAACCTGGTGGCATTCAATGCCTCGCACGGCGTCGCGGTGGACGGCGTCGGCAGCTTCACCGGCACCATCGGCAACGTCATAGCGAGCACCCGCATCACGCAGAACGGGGGAAAGGGGATCGCCAACTTGCGCGGTGGAAATGCCGAGCTTGCTCCGCCGACAATCACAAGCGCGACGACGACGCAGGTATTTGGCACGGCGTGCGCGGGCTGCCTGATTGAAGTCTTCTCTGATTCGAGCGACGAGGGCGCGGTCTTCGAGGGCATCGCGGGCGTCAATGAGGCCGGCCTCTGGGGCATGTCTAAGCTGGCGGGCCTGACAGGACCGTTCTTGACGGCGACGGTCAGAGACGCCAACGGCAATACGTCGGAGTTCTCGGCGCCGTTCAACCTGAACGTTTCGCCGACGGCAACACCAACGGCAACCCGCTCGCCAACCGCTACCATGACACCGACGGTCACGAGCACGCCTACACCGGCTTCGCGGCTGCACTTGCCGCTCATTAGCCGGTGAAAGAGGATGGAACACGAGGCGGCGCTCCGATCCCTGAGGGGTGCGATGAAGCAAGAAGCAGGGTACGGAGCGCCGCTTATCGAATGAAACCGGTGCTTGGTGCCTCACTCACCAGGCGCCGGCCACTCACATTGTTAAGTGCGCGCTTCGAGCGCGCGTTCTCCTCGGCAGCCTAGCTGCCCTCAGTCGTGCCCAACTCGTTGAGGCTCAGGGACTCCGACGTACTCGACCGAGATAACCGGCAGCCCAAGGTTCTCCAGGGCACTCAAGATACCGATGAGCCCCGACTGATCCGGGCATATCCCTTCCAAGTCGGTCACCGGCGCCTTGCCCGGCGTGGCATCCGGGGTGATCTTCATGCCGCGTACATAGTCGGACATGTCTGGGGCAAGAATCCCGTAGACACGGATATGGTAGACATACGGCTTGACCACAGACATCTCAGACAAGCGATGAGGCATCCTAACCAATCCTTCAGCCTTATAATGTGGGCGTGCTACGATGTATCGTGATGCCATGCTGCCTACACTCATTCTAGCCCGTCTTCACCTATCTGGCATGACCCAAAATGGACCATTGCAGATGTATTCGCGGGCCAGGCACCTTACAATGACCTGGGGCTTGCCCTCGGGCGGCGGCTGCCGTTGCATGACACCGCAGTGCGCCTGCCTATCGCGGCGGCAACAGCCCCATCGCCCGCGCTCTATCTACGGCCTCGCGACGGTCGTGGACGCCGAGCTTGCCCAGCAGGTTACTCACGTGCCGCTTGACGGTGAGCGGCGAGAGGTACAACTTCCCTGCGATTTCCTTGTTCGAGAGGCGCTCTCCCAGCAGGAGTAGAATATCAAGCTCACGATCGGTGAGTGGCTCGATCGCGTCGGCGCCGCTCACGACAGATCGAGCCGGCGGGGGCATCTGAGCTTCGGCCGGGAAAGCAGCCACGACCTGCCGCAAGTACGCAGCAGCAACGCCGCGCTCCAGGAGGCGCTTCAGCAGAGGCGCAAGGAAGGGGCCGACATCCACAAATGTGCGAATGAGACCAAGCGGCTCCGCCACCTCCACGGCGCGTTCCAGTCTCGCCAGCGCCTCAGGCTCGCGCCCATCGCCGGCCAGCCCCACGGCCTGCAATGCCAGAATTCTTGCCAGCGGCCGAAGAGTATGGGTCTCGACGGCGAGAGCCTCCAGCTCGGTAAGCGTCTCGAACGCCTGTTGGCGCTCCTTCTCCCCACCGCCGAGGATCAGCGCCTGGGCACGCGTGATCGCCGGCACGAACGTGAGGAACATGGGTGTGGTCGGCATGATGCCGCCCAGGTGCGCTGCGGCGAGCATGGCCTCGTCAGTCTCTCCACGCGCCAACGCCAGCCGTATCCGCAGCGCCAGGCTCTCCCTTCCGCTGTGAACACTGCGCTCCAGGCAGAACTGCGCCATCGTTCGGGCCGCTTCATTGGCCTCGTGAGTGCGTCCAAGCGCCTGGTAGGCCAGCGCGAGCTCCAGCAAAGTGTCGCGCGCGCACAGGACGTGCGCAAGATAGCGCTCCTCTACGACCCGCTGAAACTGCTCGATGGCCTCCTCCAGTTCGTTACGCTCGTAGTGCAGACTGCCTATCAGGTAGCGCGCCCACAGGCCGCTCAGACGCAAATCCTCCTCTTCCGCCATCTTGAGGTAGAGGGAGATCGCGTGCTCCAGCTCGTAGACGGGTCCCGCCACGCGATAGATGGAGCACAGTGACAAAAGGGGCCGCGCCTTGAGCACGCCAGGCTCGTCGGGCGCGTCAACGACACGCCGCAGCCGCTCGACAGCCTCCATGTGCTGCCCACTCACATACAGGGCAAGCGCCTCGTACTGGATGGCGACACTGCGCGCAAAGTAGTAATCGCGCGGCAAACCGGCCAGGGCGCTGCGCGCTCGCTCCAAGCAAGCCTGGGGCTGGTCCTTTCGCCACAACAAGCTATACGACAGGATAGCATCTATCTCGGCCCGCGCCGTGCGGCGCGTTTCGTCACTCACCTGTAACTGCGCATCGGCCAGTAGCGACTCGACAGCCGCGAGCAGCGGAGGAACGGAGTCTCCCTTATCCTGGATAACAAGCACCCATGCCTGTGCCAACAGCAAGGCCGGCCGCTGGCGAATTACCTCGGCAGGCAACAATGCCAGCCAGCGCTCGACCCCGCGCCAGTCCTCGTGGTTGAGGTGGGTGTGTATCTCAGGTTCCATGATGTCCGCGGCGCGGCCGGTATCGCCCGCGGCGAGAGCATGCCGCAGCGCCTCTTCGATGAAGCCGTGCTCCGCGTACCAATCAGTGGCCCGACGATGCAGAGTCGCGATACTCTCGCTGTCCCATTGCGCTGTCAGCTCGTGCCGCAGCAACTCGCGGAACAGATAGTGAAAGCGATACCATTCGCCGGTATCATCCAACGGCACAATGAACAGGTTAGTGCTGCGCAGCAACGCTTCGACACCATTGTTCCCCGGCCCATTCGGCGGGTCGGTATCGAAGGCATGCATGAGCGCCGAGCAGAGCGACGCGTTGAACCGATCGAGGATGGCGGTGCGCAGCAGGAAGTTACGCGTCGCCGGGGCCTGACGAGCCAGCACTTCGTGGACCAGGTACCGTGGGCTGAGTCGCTCGTCCGCCGCCGTCAGCGCATTCAAGCCAACGGCGCGGTCGGATTCGCTGGCAATCGCCAGTGCAGCCAGGCGGAGCGCGACAATCCATCCCTCCGTCTGCTCGACAAGCGACTCGACCCGGTCTGGCGGCAGGGCTACGCCCGTGACAGTATCCAGAAACTCCTGGGCTTCGTCGCGGCGGAACCGCAGGTCTGTGGCACGAATCTCCAGCAACTGACCACGCCCGGCCAGCCGCGCCAGCGGCCACGGTGGGTCCACCTGGGTCATCACAACCAGGTGGAGGTTCGGCAGCGGGACGCGGAGGAGCGTGGTGAAGAACTGATGAATCGCGGGGTCCGTCAGATGATGGAAATCGTCGAGGGCGACGATCACCGGGGACGGGATGGCCTGGAGCTCATTGAGGAGTGACGAGACCATGTAGTCGAAGGGCGGCGGCTGGACGGCGTCCAGAAGGCGCTGGGTCTGGGTGCAGGCATCCGGGAACTGGGTCTGGATCGCGGCGATTAGGTAATCGAGGAATATCAGCAAATCATTGTCGTACTCATCGACCGTGAGCCAGGCAGCAGATTCGGGCATCTCCGTCAGGGCGTCCACCATGACGGTCGACTTCCCAAAGCCAGTCGGCGCCGACACAAGTGTCAGCGGGTGGCTGGGTACACGCGCGAGGGTTTTCACAAGCCTGGGCCGCGACACGTTGTCGCGCGGCAGCGGCGGATAACGCAGCTTGGCCAGCAAGAGCGAGTTGGGATTGCCGCGACGGCGCGCAGCAATCCCCGACGTCCCCGGTGCTTCGCGGATGTCACTATCCGCAGGAGACGTGGAAGGAAAGCTCTCGTGATCGGCCAAAGCGCAACTCCTCCGCATCGCCGATTGGGACCTACTGTACGGATACCAACGAACCTCTACCCGTCCCTGAGGATAGAGGTATCCTGCTACGCATCAGGGCCAACGGACCAAGTCTTCAGAGAGCACGCTCGTTGGCAACATCTCAGCTAACGCCAAGCGTGGCGCATTGCTCCCATTCTGGCAACCGGTCATTGAGACAATTATACGTCCGACTCCAAGGGACGCTACCCTTGAATCGGAGAGTACTTGCCTGTGATTCTTGACGGTCATTTATGATAGGAGCTAGAGCACCTTCCACGCGACGGCCAAACGCGCCAATGCTTTTCCAGGCATGCTGATTGACGATGTATCAAATGACTGAAAACGTTCGATTTGAACTATTCTAGCGAAAAGTCAGGCGAAGTACCACTACCAGATTGGTGTAGAAATGGGTTAGATGGGGGATGCACCGCGTCAAGAGGAACGATTACGGTTGTACAGGCTTTTTTGCGGCGATTGTTGGCAGCTACTTTCGCTTCTTGCGCTTCGGTGGCGCCGGGAGTTTGAGCCACCATAACGCACCGCGTTATGGTGGCACACTGCTTGCTCCCTATGGCCGAGGTAGGTCCCCGAATACAAGGTTTAGTGAGGAGCAAATTCATGTTGACACGAAAGATGGATGTCACCGGTTTGGCGGCCCGCGCCATCCGCAATAGTTACCTGGCCACCCTCGGCGCCGTCGTTATGACCCAGCGCGAGACGCGCCATCTCGTCGACGAGATGATCGAGCGCGGCGAGGAAGTCGACCGCCAGAACCGCGCGATGCTCAAGCGTTTTGTGCGTCGCGGCAAGAAAGATATGCGCGAGGTCGAGCGGGAAGTCGAAGCGCGCACCGCCGACGTCGTCTCCGACCTGGGCGTCATGACGCGCAACGACGTCGATCTGCTCCAGTACCGCGTCGAGCGGCTGAGCGGCGAGGTCGACGAGATGCTCGCCGCGAACGAGCGGGAGAGCCGCGAGGCCGCAGCCCGCGAGCGCGAGCAGGCTAAAGAAGCCAAGGCTCAGCGAGACGCAAAGGAAGGGCAGCGCGAGGCCGAGCCTAAGAACGGCCGCCGCCAGGAGCCGTCCGTGCCGTGGCGCGGCTACGACCAGATGCGGGTGCCCGAGGTTCTGGACCGTCTCCCGCAGCTCAGCGACGAGCAGCTCGAGGAGATACGCCGCTACGAGGAGGCCCACGCCAACCACAAGGGTGTGATCGAGGCGATTGACGAGCAGCTAAACAAGCGCCAACCGCTCCCAGAGTATCGCACCCTGCCGGCGAGCGAGGTGTCGCGGCAGATCGCGGACATGGACATTGACCAGGTGCTGGCCGTCCGGGCGTACGAAATGGGCCACGCCAAGCGCGCGTCGGTGATGCGCGCGGTCGAGCGCCGCCTCGGCGACCTCGTCGCCATTCCCGACTACCCGGACCTGAGCGTCCGCGACATCGTGGAGCGCTTGCCGGAGCTGAGCGACGAGGACTTGCAGAAGGTGCGCCGGTTCGAGGAGAACCACGAAAACCGCCAGGGCGTTCTGCGGGCGATTGGGCGCGTCGAGGCCGACCGGATGCCGCTCCCGAACTACGGCGGCATGACAGTGGACGAGATTGCTGCACGGGTGCAGACTCTAAATGCCGAGCAGGTCCAGGCTGTGCGCGCGTACGAGACGAGCCACAGCGACCGCGTGACGGTGCTGCGCGCGGTCGACAAGCGGCTCGAAGCCATCGATCGTGAGCATGCCGACGAAACGCGGCAGAACGGCTAACGAAGACGGCAGAAAGAAGCGGCTGTCGGTTTCTCACCGACAGCCGCTCGCCAACACCCGGCCGGGACCGCCATGGCCTCGGCTCACACACCTCTAGGCAGGTACAGGGATGAGCTCCCTCAGGTGGCAGTAGACCTCGTAGGCTTCTTGCGGGGTTGCGTTGTCATGAACGACGGCGCGCACCGCCTGGATCATCGCCACGGGGTGCTCGGACTGGAAGATGTTGCGGCCCATGTCCACGCCGGCCGCGCCGGACTGGATCGCCGCGTACGCCATCTCCAGCGCCTCGGCCTCCGGCTGCTTTTTGCCGCCCGCGATCACCACGGGCACCGGCGATGTCTGAGCCACTTTTTCGAAGTCTTCGCAGTAGTAGGTCTTCACGAAGCGCGCGCCCAGCTCGCCGGCGATTCGCGTCGCCAGGCTCAGGTACTTCGCGTCGCGCTCCATGTCCTTGCCGACGGCCGTCACGGCCAGCGTGGGAATCCCGTAGCGCTCGGCTTCGTCGACGACCTGCGTGAAATTGAGCAGCGTGTCTCGCTCGAACTCAGCCCCGACCATGATGGAGAAGGCCACCGCCGAGACGTTCAGGCGAATTGCTTCCTCCATCGATGTCGCGATTCCTTCCCGCAGTAATTCCTTATTCAGCACGCTCGTCCCGCCAGAAACTCGCAACACGATGGGGACGTCCACCAGGGGCGATATCTCATTCCGCAGCGCGCCGCGCGTCAGCATGAGCGAGTCGGCGTATGCCAGAAGCGGCGCGACGGTCTTGCCCAGCTGTTCCAGGCCGCTCGTCGGGCCCATGATATACCCGTGGTCGACCGCGAGCATCACAGTGCGGCCGTAGGGCGGCTTGAGTATCTTGGCTAGACGATTCTGGATCCCCCAGTCCATCGTCTCCCTTCCTTTCGAGGCTCTACGGCGGGGACGGTCTGCGCGAGCCGCAATCGCCGTCCCGCCGTGGAGTCGATACGGGCCGGTTCAGTGGGCTGCCGTTGCGACCGGCTGTGTCAGGCCCACGTAGAAGCCGCGGAACATCACAGACATCGAGGTCGCGCCGGGATCCTGGGTGCCTTTCGTTCGCTCGCCCAGGTTCCTGGCGCGCCCAAACCGAGCCGCCAAATCCTTGGTAGAGGCGGCGCCTTGCTCTGCAGCTTCGGCAGCCAGCCTTAGGACCTCGTCAATGCTCAGACCGCGGTCGGCGCCCGCGCGCAAGGCCTGGGTTGCGGGAATGAGCGCATCCATCATCGTCTTGTCGCCGACCTTCGCCTTGGTCTGTTCCTGCACGGACGCCAGGCCGGCTTCGAACATCGCGGCCAGCGCCGCGGCGTCCAGTGGCGGCTGCGTCGTCCCTGCGGACATGCCCATGAACCAGGAGCCGAGCAGAGGCCCGGTCGCGCCGCCGTCGATCCCCAGCAAGGCCCAGCCTATATCCGAGAGGAGGCCCGGCAAGTCGGCGCCGCTCGCCTTCGCGACCACGTCGTCCACGCGTCCGACGGCGCGCCGCATGGTCACGCCGTGGTCACCATCGCCAATGGCTGTGTCCAGGGCCGATAGCCGCTCGTAGTTCTCGCGAACTGCGCGCGTAGCGCCGGACAGCATCAGGATGAACTCGTCGTAGCCGACCGTGGTGAGCATGACGCTACCTCCCTGCCTTCAGCTCGCCGCTTGTCATCGCGGTGTACTTCGCCAGATCCGCCGGTGCGACGGTGAAGAACGCGGAGTCACACGGCGCATCCCACAGCCGAATCAGCTCCGGGTCCAGACGCGCAATGAACATCTGGAAGCCGGCCTGCTCCTGGACGGTCAGGAACTCGCCCACCTTCGCCCGCACGAGCTTGACCTTCTTCTCGCTGAGCACCTGGCTGATGCGGCGGAAGAGGATGTACAGCTCCATGAGGGTCGTCGCGCCGGTGCCGTTAAGCATGACCAGTAACTCATCGCCCTCCTTCACGTCGAGATCCTTCAGGAGCGCGTTCAGCATGATGTCCACCGTCTCATCGGCGGTCTTCATCTTCATGCGCCCCGAGCCGGCCTCTCCGTGCTGCCCCATGCCCACTTCCATCTCGTCGTCGGGCAGGCTGAAGAACGGCTGCCCGGTCACCGGGTGCGTCGCCGGGGCCGCGGCGACGGCGATCGTCGCCATGTTGTCGGCGATGCGTTGGGCGATGGCGGCAACGTCTTTCAGCGGCAGCCCGGCCTCGGCCGCCGCGCCTGCCACCTTGTACACGGGCAGGCAGCCCATCAAGCCGCGGCGATTGTCGGCGTCCTCACGCGGCGCGTTCGAGACGTCTTCCTGAGTGACGACCTTGACGACGTTCAGCCCCTCTTTCTTGGCAAGCTGCATCGTCATGTTGCCGGTCATCATGTCGCCCGCGTGGTTGAGGACGATGAGCAAGACACCGGCGCCGCGGTCCGCCAGCCTCAGCGCCTCCAAGACGCGCGGCGGGCCAGGGGCGGCAAAGATCTCGCCGGGCACGCTGACATCGAGCAGGCCATAGCCAACCCAGCCACTGAGCGCGGGCTCGTGGCCGCTGCCGCCGAGGGTCACGATGCCCACCTTGCCCTCTTCCTTCGGAAAGGCGCGGACGACGAGGTGGTTCTCAGTCAGGTGGATCTTGTCGGGATAAGCGAGGGCGTAGCCTTCCAGGAGCTCGGCGACGAGATTTTCGGGTTTATTGATAAACTTCTTCATGGCCATAGCAGGCCGTCCTTTCTCAAATCACGCGCAATTTGGTTTTGGATATAGACGCGGCCACGAATTTCACGCAAACACCGGCTCCGGAGCTTTCACTTCCTTGTGGAAGGTAATGTTTTGGACCGCGACCAGCTCGGGAACTACCTGCTCCAGGAGTTTCTTGGTATACGGCTGCGCCAGGTGGGAGTCGAAGTCCTTCTGGCTCTTGAACTTCTCGACGACCGTCAGCATGTCCGGATCGTCGATGCTCTGATGTAGAACAAAGCGCAGGCAGCCAGGCTCGGCCAGGGTATGGGCCATGACCTCGTAAATCTCGGCGAGTAGCTCGTCGGCTCGGCCGTCCTTAGCGGTGAACTGGGCAACGATCGCGACTTCGTCTTCGTAGCGGGTGATCATGTTGCAACTCTCCTTGGGACTATCACAGAACGCCAGAGATTGGCGCTCATCGGATGAGCAGGGCGGCTATTTGGCCGGATGGGCGACGACAGGCGGATGGGGACGGTGATCGAGCCACGCCTGGTACTTGCCGCGCAGGAACACGGTGAAGAATCCCCACACCAGGCCGATGACAGCAGAGGTGAGGACATACACGAAGGCCTGCGTGTGGGGCATCTGGCCTTGCGTGACGCCGATGTAGCCGAAGTAGGCGCCCGCGCCGACGAACCACGCCGGGATAAAGTCGAGCGCCGAGACCTTCTCGAAGAAGATCACCAGGGTCGCTATGATTCCGACCGTGATCGGCAGAGCGGACATCCCGAGGGCCGGAGCAAGCGCAGGGGCCATGAGCATGATCACGATCGCAGCGATCATCCCGCCGACGTAGCAGGCCGCCGCCTTGACACCGCGCGACACCGAGCCGCCGGCCAGGAAGTACAAGGCCCAGGTTTGGAACGCTATCCATGTAATCAGGAAGGGGGCGATCGCCGGCACGCCCGCGATGTACATCATCAGGAGCGCGAGCACGCCGATAATCACGGGATGGGGAACGTAAGACAGGAATTTCATTGTGGCCTCGCATTCGACATTGAATTTGAGCGGTAACTCCCAGGAATTGACACGGTTCCTCGAACAGACCGAACGACAGCTTTTGGCTTTTTTCTGAGATTGGCCTCCTTTGCTACCGCACATAGTTGCATTTGTATGCACATTCGTGATATAGTATATCATGAAGGGCCGAGAGTGTCAATAGAATTGAGTACTCCGGTACTAAAACGTCACATTTGTGCGGCCGACATCAGATGGAGGGTTTATGGATCGGGCGGAGGAGCGCCGGGCGTTTCTGGCGCAAGTCGCGACGAAGTACTACGACCAGGACAAGACACAACAAGAAATCGCCGACGAAATGGGGCTGACCCGGTCCGCTGTGTCGCGGCTGCTGACAGAGGCGCGCACGAAGGGGGTCGTGGAGATCATCGTGCACGACCCGCGGCGCACGTCGCCCGAGCTTGAGCAAGCCCTGCGCGAGAGATTCCACCTGAAAGCGGTGCGCGTCCTGGTCAGGGGACACAAGTCGTACCGCGACATGCTCGTGGACGTGGGTGTTCTGGCGGCCGAGTATCTGACCGGCATCATCAAGCCAACGGATGTCATCGGTATATCCTGGGGCACAGGGCTACACGAGATGCTCGCCGCGCTGCGGCCGATGAACTATCCCGGCATCGAGGTCGTGCAACTCGTGGGGGGAACAGGCTCAGAGCCTTCGTCGACGGTCGGCCCGCTGCTGGCGCCACGCCTGGCGGACATCCTGGGCGGGCGCTGCCGCTACCTCCACGCGCCGCTGATTGTGGAGAGCGAGGTCGCGCGCGACGCCCTGCTGCAAGAGCGCTCGGTGCGCGAGACCCTGTCGCGTGGGGCGGAGGCGAATATCGCCCTGGTCGGCATCGGCTCCACCCAGGCGGACATCTACAACCCGTATCGACTTGGCTACGTGAGCGATGAGGAGCTGGCCGAGATTCAAGCCGCCGGAGCCATCGGCCTCGTCTGCGGGCGCCACTACAACATCGCCGGACAGGTGCTCGACATCAGCATCAACCACCGCGTCGTCGGCATCGATTTAACCGCGCTGGCAGCGGTCGACAAGATTATCGGCGTCGCGGGCGGCACGGAGAAGGGCGAGGCGATCCTCGGCGCACTTCTCGGCCGCCACGTCAACGTCCTGTTCACCGACGAGACGGCGGCGCGGCGGGTGCTGGAGCTCCACCGCGCCGGCGCTCACTCCATCATGACCGCTTCGGCGGCCTCACCCGGCTGATGGCTGTGGCCCTTGCTCTTGAGGAACAGCGCCGGTATAACGCCAAAGAGGCAGATGATGGCCGCCACGCGGAAGCAGTCGTCGAAGGACATCACCGCCGCTTTGTTGACGAGCCCCATGTATAGGTTATAGACCGCGTCGACTGTCGCCTGGAGCGGAGTCGCTCCCAGGTGAGCCGCATAGCGCGTCAGGCCGGCGATCGTGGTGCGCACGATCGGTGAGTCCGGCGTCACGACCTGGCTAAGCATTGCGGTGTGGTAGGTCATGCGGCTTAGCAGCAGCGAGGCGAAGATCGCGGTGCCGAACGCGCCGAACAACTGCCGCATGACGTTTGTCAGCGCGGAACCGCGCGCCACCAGGTGATGCGGCAGAGTGTTCATGGCTACCGTAATCGCCGGCATCGTCACCAACCCCATCGCCACGCCTCGAATCATCAGAATCCCGTACATCGTCCTGTTGGACATTTCCATACTGATGCTGCTCAGCTGGTATGTGGCGAAGGCCATTAGTATCAGGCCTGACACAATCAGCGGCCGCGGCCCGAGGCGATCGAACAGCCGGCCCGTGATAGGCATCATCATGCCGGCGGCGAGGGCCTGCGGAAATAGCAGCAGTCCCGATTGCAATGGGGTGAGGCCGCGGAAGTCCTGCAAGAACAGGGGCAGCAGAAAGGTGGACGAGAACATGCCGAGGGTCACTATGAACGTCACGCTCGTCGCCAGAGTATAGGTGCGGTTCTTGAACACCCGTAGGTCCAGCAGTGGGTGAGTTTCCCTCAGCTCCACGAACACCCACAGGATCAGGGCGATGGTCCCCGTCACCAGCAGCGTCAGGTTCACGGGTGTCGTCCAGCCATCATCTGGCGCCGTCGCAAGTGCGTATAGAATCGCGGAGAAGCCAAAGGCTGAGAGCAGGAAGCCGCGCAGATCGAAGTGGAGGTTCGGAACCCGGGGCGTCTCCCGCAGCATCATCCAGGCCATGGACATGCCGATGATGCCGATGGGCAGGTTCATGGTGAAGATAAAGCGCCAGTCGTAGTACTGGACGATGTAGCCGCCCAGCGTCGGGCCGATGACAGGCGCGAGCAGCAGTGGCAGGCCGTAGAGGCCGGTCACCATGCCGCGCTTCGCCGGCGGTGTCACCCTGAAGATGATGGTCATGCCCAGGGGCGTGAGCAGGCCGCCACCAAAGCCCTGCAAGATGCGGAAGAACACGAGGCTCTGCACGCTCCACGACAGGCCGCACAGCAGCGAGCCGAGCGTGAAGAACAGCATAGACAGCATGTAGACGCGCTTGGTGCCATACGTCTCCGTCAGGTAGCCCGCCGTCGGCATGACAATCGCGAGTGCGAGCATGTACCCGGTGAGCACGAACTGGGCGCTATCCACCGATGCCCCGAAGACGTTGATAATCTTGGGCAGGGCGATGTTGACCGCCGTCGTGTCGAGCATCACCATGAAGGACCCGATCACCACCACGATGAGCGCCTGCCACTGGTACGCCAGTGACCAGCCGCTGCTCTTAGTTTCGGGTACAGGGATTTCGTAAGTCGCCACGCCGCTACTCCTGGGTGCGAATCTTTACCTCGACCGAACTGCCGAGGGTGAGCGGAAGCTGGCCGTAATCCACCGTGATCTTGACCGGTACGAGCTGCGTGACCTTCGTGAAATTCCCGGATGTATTCGTCGAAGGAATCAGGGAGAACGTCGCGGCGCTGGCGCGCCCAATCGCCGCCACCTTGCCCGGCAGCACCCTATCCAGGGTGTCGACCGACACCTCCACAGGCTGCCCCACCTTCAGCCGCCCTACCTTCGTCTCCTCGATTTGCGCGTTGACCCATAGCTGGGACGGATCGATGATTGTCAGCAAGGACTGGCCGGCCGTCACCGTGTCGCCCGGATTGGCAGAGCGCGCTACAACGACGCCGTCCATTGGCGCGCGCACCGGCACCTGCATGTCATCCGTGCCTCGATAGTCCAGCCGCGGCTGCCCGTTGGGCATCGTTCCAACTGAGCTCGGCACGGAAATGTTGGCGACGACCTGGTTCTTCTGCACCGCATCGCCGATATCCGCGCCAATCTGGCTGACGCGGCCGGCGTTGAGGCCGCCAACCTGCACAAGCGCGCCGGTGACGAGCGCGTTATCCGTAGACACGTACATCTGCTGGTCCTGGTAGTAACGCAGACCGAAGGAGCCGGCCACGGCGGCGAGGCCGAGCAAGACGATAAGGACAATGAGCAAGCGCAGCCAACCGCGCCCGCGCGACTTGGCTTGCGGCTTGGGAGCCGTATTAGGGCGAGCGCCAGCGCCCGGCTGCGCCGCTCCCTCGGCGGCGCCGGACGGCATAGCTGCGGCATTCGGGGCGTTCTGAGACATGATCGAGACTCCTCTGCGTGAGATCACACGGATCCAGGCAATCGCTAATACGTTTCTATTTCCTAGGAGACTGCCGCTTCGACATCCTCGGCCAGGATAGCGTCGCGCTCCTCCAACAGACGCAGTGACGTTCTATCTAGAATGCGCCAGGCTTCAGTGACCACCCGCAGCTCGGCCGGGCTAAGAGCCGCGACGATATTGCGCAACCCTTCCATCTGGCTCAACGTCAGTTGATCCACGAGCGCCTGGCCTTCGTCGGTCGGCTGGAGCCATACGACGCGGCGGTCGTCCGCGTCTTCCCGGCGGCTGACCATGCCGCGCTCGACAAGCTGGTCCACCAGTTTCGAGACCGCCGGCGCGCCGATCCCGAGCGCCTGGGCCAGAACGCGGCCATGGGTCGTTCCCTCTGAAGCAATGACATAGAGGGCGCGCGCCTGGGCCATAGTCAGGTCGACGTCGAGCCAGGGCCACGGACCGGAGTTTGTCAGTCGCCGCAGGCGTCGCCGAAAATGGGAGAGCCGGCGCGCGAACTCGACCGGTGGAACAAGAACTGTCATCGTTGCATCCTGGTGAATACTTTCCTTATCGGAAACAATATTTTGAATTCTAGTGAAGGCCGAGGGGGGTGTCAAGATTCAGCTAGGCGAAGCGGTACTCGTCGAAGTAGGTCACCGGCCGATAGCCGATGCGCTGGTAGATGCTGTTGGCGGTAGGGTTCGCCAGATTGGTGAAGAGCGTGCAGAAGTCGTAGCCTGAGTCGAGGAGGGCCTGGGTGAACGCCGCGGTGCACGCCGTCGCGTAGCCGCGGTTGCGGAACGAAGGCGGCGTGTAGACGGGCGCAATGGTGATGCCGTGGCGAAGCGGCCGTGTCCGACCGACCAACGTGACGGGCTGCCCATCGTCCCACAGCGCGATGTCTCCGCTGGCGACCTTGCCGGCCACCACTTCGCGCAGCGCAGCCAGATCGCTGTGCTCGCCGAGCGCCTCCGCCTCGAACTCAGCGTACCAGCGCGTGACAAGCTCCACGTCGCCCTCGCCCGCGATTCGGAAGTGGCCGGGCACGTCGGGCCGATAGACAACCTGCCGCAGCACGTACAGGCGCTCCTTGATCCCGTCGCGTACCACCACGCCGGCTCGCTCGGCGTAGGCGTGGGCGAAGGCCCGCGACACATCGGTCGGCCCGACGACGCCCGGCGGCCGCATCCCCTGCTCGACCAGGTTCGCCGCCACAAGCCCCACCGCCTCAGGCCACGCCGCGCCCCAGTGCACGATGAGGACCTGGCGCGGCGGAGTAATAATCGCCGCCAGGGTCAGCGCGTCGCCGTCTTCAACGGTCGCGAGGTAGGGCGGGCTCTGCAGAGAGGGCGAGCGGGCCAGGCGCAGGGCAATGCCCAGGATGAGGTTGTTGCGCACCTCGTCCTGCTCCAGTGTCGGCTGTGCCCGCCTCAAGAAGGCCGCGGCATCAGGGTAGACGGTCAGGTTCATGCTTTCCTCGGTGAGATGTCTCCCGCCGCACGCGCTCGCGCAACACGTCGATGACCTCCATCTGCCCACTCTCCGTTCGATAGTACCAGTGCTCCCAGCCGTTGCACGACGGCAGGCCGCTGACCTGTGCGCCCATCTGATGGATCGAGCCGCGCACCGTTCCCCCGTTAGCCGGCGCATCCACTCGCAGTGAGCCGTCGGCGAGGACCGTCGCCGAAACATCAGCCCGGCGGTCGAAATACAGCGAATCGCCGGGTCGCAGCAGCCCCGCCTCCAGCAGCGCGCCAAAGGGAATTCGCCGCGCGGTGCGCTTCGTCTCGTAGCGTCCCCGCACCTCGTCGTCGTCCGCCGACGGGATCACTGCGGCGATCCGAGCGCGCGCCGCCTCGATGTACGCCGGCTCGCGCTCGATGCCAATGTAGTGGCGGCCAAGGTAGCGAGCGACGGCGCCCGTCGTGCCGGCGCCGAAGAAAGGGTCGAGGATGATGTCGCCCGGGTGAGAAGTCGCCAAGAGGACGCGGTACAGCAGCGCCTCCGGCTTCTGGGTCGCGTGTACCTTTTCGCCGTTTACCCGTAGACGCTCCGCGCCGGAGCAGATAGGCAGCTCCCAGTCGCTCCGCATCTGCTTGCCGTCATTGAGCGCCTTCATCGCGTGGTAGTTGAAGGTGTAGCGCTGGCCGGGGTTCTTGACGCACCACAGCAGCGTCTCGTGGGCGTTGGCGAAGCGCACGCCCCGGAACTGGGGCATCGGGTTCGTCTTGACCCACACCACGTCGTTGAGCATCCAGTAGCCGAGGTCCTGGAGGATGGCGCCGACGCGGTAGATGTTGTGATAGCTGCCGATGACCCACAGCGCACCCGTGTCCTTGAGCACGCGGCGACACGCCGAGAGCCATGCGCGCGTGAAGGTGTCGTACGCGGCGAAGTCCTCGAACTGATCCCAGGCGTCATCCACGGCGTCGACCTGGCTCGTGTCCGGACGGCGCAGCGCCTGGCGCAATTGCAGGTTGTACGGCGGATCGGCGAAGACAAGATCGACGCTCTTCTCCGGCAGCCCCGCCATCACCTCGATGCAGTCCCCCTGGATAATCGTGTCCAGGGGCAACACAAAGTTAGCCACACATCCTCGTTGTCGTTAGCGCAAAGCCCGTATGTCACTGCGAGACCCAACGCCCTGGTACGGTATGCTCCGACCAAAGCAACGTCCGCTGTCGCCCTGAGCAACGCGAAGGGCCCCCGAATCGCCGAGGGATGCTTCGCTTCGCTCCTCAGAACACACAGACCTGCGGCGTCATTGCGAGGAGGACGAAGGACGACGAAGCAATCTCTGGGGAGGCACCAGCTACCTGTGCAGGCACAGACAGTCCATCGTCAGGGCGAGGGATTGCTTCGCTGACGCCCGCAATGACAGCAGGGCAGTGCTCTTGTGTCGGTGCATGCCGCTCCACGTCGTCGGGGTCTCGCAATGATAGACTTTCGCTGCATATCTCGAATGACAAAGGTATACAGCCAGCGGCAGAATAGCCCAAACCCGGTGGACTGTCAAGAGCGGGTTTCGGGCCGCCGGGCACATTTCGTTATGTTATCTCTTGACATATCGCTCTTTCTTTGCTATACTGAGTTCAACTTTGCTCGGTGTTGCTACGTCTTTTTCGCTTTTCGACCGCGTATAGGAATTATTCGTCATGCTTCTCGTATTTTTCTCGCGCTACTGGCGTTTCCTCACGCTCGGCCTCGTCATCGTCGCCGCCGTCGTCATCGGCCCTGTCGCCGCCGGCCCGCGATTCTCGCAGGCAGACGCCCCGGTGGCCACCTCGGTCCCGACAACACCGCCGGTGATCGTCGACGCCATCGACGCCGAGACCGACGGGGCGCCCGTCGCCCCGCACCTAGACACCGTCAAGGTGAACAGCGGCGCCCTGCCCTCGATTTTCGTGCAGCACCAGGGCGACACCCTGTTCCGCTTCATGTTCACGCGGCTCGATGGCGCGGCCAGCCGCCCTATCAACGGCAAGGAACGCAGCGGCCTGCAGCGCATGAGCGGACCGGAAAGCCAGTCGTGCAGCGCGTGTCACAGCCAGCTCACGACGGTGGACGGGCTGCTCATCCACGTGCCGGGCGGCGCCGGCGACAACGCCCTGAACACCTTCTCCCAGGCTGGCGTTCCCGACGACCCCGCCCGCGCCAACATCCGCCACACCCGCGCCATCTACGGCAGCGGTCTCAAGGAGCGGCTCGCCGAGGAAATGACCGCCGACCTCGCGCACCTGGTGGAAACAGCGCGGGCGCAGGCGAAGCAGAGCAATTCAGCGGTCGCGGTGGACCTCCTGACCAAGGGCGTTAGCTTCGGGCGCATCACCGTGAATCCTGACGGGACGCTCGACACACACGAGGTGCAGGGCCTCGACGCGGACCTGGTCGTGAAGCCGTTCAGCGCCAAAGGCACTGTCGCCACCCTGCGCGAGTTCACCCAGGACGCCGCCGAGCGCCACCTGGGGCTGCGCACCGTCGAGGGCAAGGCCACAGACGGCGAGCTGACTTCCGCGGACCTGACGGCCCTCGTGCTGTGGCAGGCCACGCGCCCGGTGCCGCGCCAGGTCGAGCCGCAGGATGCGCAGCGCGCGAACGACGCGCGGCGGGGCCAGGCGGTGTTCCAGCAAATTGGCTGCGCGAGCTGCCACATCCCTGCCCTGCCCCTGAACGACCCGCTCATGACCGTCACGCCGCCCGACGCTGCGCGGCCGCTGCGGACCAACCTGACGACGACCGGCCTCAAGCCCACGGCTGGCAGCGCTCTGCCTATCGCCATCTACTCCGACCTCAAGCGCCACAACATGGGCGAGGCCCTGGCCGAGCCGCTGCCCCAGGGCAACGCCGCGCCTGAGATGTTCATCACCCGCCCACTGTGGGGTGTGGCCAGTGTTGGCCCGTGGCTGCATGATGGACGCGCCACGACGCTGAGCGAGGCCATCCTGTGGCACGGCGGGGAGGCAGAGTCGTCGCGCGCGGCGTTCGCCGGATTGCCCAAGAGCGACCAGCGCGCGCTCATGGAGTTCCTGCGCACTCTCGTTATCGATCCGTACCCAACTGATTCGCCCCAGCAATAATCCGTGTCATCCAAAGGAGACAGACCCATGCACTCGTTTGCCATTCGCCTGCCTCGTCTCTCCCTGCGCTGGCGTGTCGCCCTGGCGACGCTGGCCTTCATCCTGGCCCTTGGCTTCCTGCCGGCCTCGATCTTCGCCGATCCGCTCGAAGCGACCACCTGCTCGCACCTCGTCCAGCGAGGTGACACGCTCTACGCTATCGCGGCGAAGTACGGCACAACCGTAGCCGCGCTCGTGTCGGCAAACAATATCACCAACCCCGGCCTCATCTGGGCGGGCGTCACGCTCAAGCTGCCCGGCTGCGGCGCGACCTCGACGGCCCCGGCCAGGCCCGCGGCGCCCACGCAGCCGGCCGCGCCCGCACAGCCCATCAAGTCCGCCGTGCCCAACGGCTGCTTCACCTGCACCATCTCGGCCGGGCAAAGCATCGCCTGGCTCGCCGACGACTACGGCTCGAGCGTCGCCGAGATCATGGCGCGCAACAACCTGACCTCGACCACCGTCTACCCCGGCCAGCGTCTCATCGTCTGCCCGACCGGCGGCAAGCACTAATCTCTCCGAGCGCCCGCCCCGTGAGCTCGGCGGGCGCTCGGAATGCCTCCCTGTTGAGTGAAAGCCCGAGGGGCTGCTATGGCGGCCAGGTCCCTCGGGCTTTCATCCTGCCGCAGACTCCCAGTGGCACGGTAGAGCGGCAACAGAATAGACCTTGCCCCGGTCCGCAACTCCGCGTATCATTCTCCCCACGCAGCGCCCCCTGGTAGCGCTTTGTCGGAGGCTTCTTGGAACGCGCCCGCCTGTATGTGAGCATCTCCCCCGATCTCGCCGCTGAGCGCGAGGCCATCGGCCGCGCCGTCGCCAACCTGCCGGTCGACGTCGGCTGGGAAGTCAGCTACACGCCCGGCGCGACCGACCCCAATGCGGCCGATCCGCGCACCGCCGCGCGTGCCCACGTCTACATCCTGGCGCTGGGCGAGGATATTCGCGCGCCGATGGGCGTGGAGTGGGACAGCGCGCGCCGCGTGGGCCTCAAGCCCCTCGCCCTGCTCCACGACGGGCCGCGCACGCCGGCCGCCCAGGCCTTCCTCAAGGGCGTGGACGTCGAGTGGACGAGCTACAAGTCGGCGCGCGAATTGACGCACCGCGTGCAGGCCGCGCTGGCCCAGGCGCTCCTGGACCGGGCGCCCCTCTTTGGTCTCTCGACGCCAGAGTGGGAAAGCCTGAGCGGGTTGCTGAAGACGCTTCAGGAGCAAAGCGCAGCCGAGGGTGAGGACGAGCGCAGCGGCGCGGGGCAGAGCGGCGTCATCTTCGCCCCGTCCCGCGAAGCGGGCAAGGGCGGCATCGTGGTCGGCGAATCACGCAAGCCGCGATGATGTCGGGCCGTCGTTGCGAGCGAAGTCTACATGACCCTCGGGTCACCCGTAACCATGAAAATGTCATGCTGAGCGGAGCGAAGCATCCCGGCACCGTTGGGGGCCCTTCGCTGCGCTCAGGGCGACAGCGTGCGCTATTTTCATCTCAGCGCAGCAACCTCGCGTTCATGTGAATGACGATCTGGCGCGGCAACAGGTTGCTATTCCCTAGCGGGAGATTGCTTCGTCGTCCTATCGTCCTCCTCGCAAGGACCGGAGTGGGACGCTCAATCGTAGCAACGACTTCAGCCGGCTTCCATTCAGCTAACCTGAGGGTTTCATGTTCGACCAGGACCTGAGCGAGTACATCGTCAAGCTCGACCACACGGCCATCGCCGTCCACCGCATCAAGGCGGCCCTGCCCCTGTACCGCGACGTGCTGGGCGGTGAGCCGCACTCTATGGGCGACAACGAGGCCCTGGGCTTCCGATGGTTCCAGCTCGTCTACCCCGGCGGCAGTAAGGTCGAACTGCTGGAGCCTCTCAGCCCGGACGGCTTCCTCGCCAGGTTCCTGGAGCGTTACGGCGAGGGCGTCCACCACATGACATTCAAAGTGAACCGTATCGAGGAGCTGGTGCCGATCCTTCGCGAGCGTGGCCTGCGCGTGGTCGACGAGAGCTACAGCGACCCGGAGTGGAAGGAAGCCTTCATCTCGCCCCGCTCCGCCCACGGCACCATCGTGCAAATCGCCGAGACTACCCTGAGCGACGCGGACGAGCGACGCCTCTGGAAAGCCGACGTGGAGAAGCTCAGTGACTAGGCACACAGTGCGCCTGGTAGGCGTCCCGATGGACCTGGGGCAGCAGCGCCGCGGAGTCGACATGGGACCGTACGCCCTGCGCTATGCCGGGCTCTTCCCACGCCTGGCCGCCCTGGGCTATACCGTGCGCGACGACGGGAACATCTCCGTGCCCGTGCCAGAGATGACGGCCGCCAATCCCGCCCTCCACGACCAGCCGTCAGCGCGGCACCTGCCCGCCATCGTCCAGGTGTTGACCGAGGTCCAGGCGGTTAGCCACCGCATTACGAGCGCGGGTGAGATGGGTATCTTCCTGGGCGGCGACCACTCCATCAGCGCCGGCACTATTGCCGGGCTGACCGCCGGCGACCGCCTGGGTGTCGTGTGGGTGGACGCCCATGCCGACTTCAACACGCCTGAGACTTCGCCCTCCGGCAACGTCCACGGCATGCCCCTGGCCGCCCTGCTCGGCCGCGGGCCGGAAGCCCTCGTGAATCTTGGCGGCGCCGGACAGGCGCTGGACCCGTCTCTGGTAGCGCTGGTCGGCGTGCGCGAGCTGGACCCAGAGGAGCGCCGCGCCTTGCAGCAGAGTGGCGTCGGCATCTTCACCATGCGCGACATCGATGAGCGCGGCATGGCCGCCGTCGCGTACGCCGTCGTCTCGCGCCTGGCGGCGGCCGACCGCATCCACGTCAGCCTCGACCTGGACAGCCTCGACCCGGATGTCGCGCCTGGCGTCGGGACGCCGGTGCCCGGCGGCCTCACCTATCGCGAGGCGCACCTGCTCATGGAGATTCTGGCCGACACGCGCCGGGTCTCGTCGCTGGACCTGGTCGAGATTAACCCGATCCTGGACCACGGCAATCAGACCGCCGACATGGCCGTCGCCCTGGCCGCCTCACTGCTGGGCCAAAGGATACTGTGACGGGGTGACCGAGTGACGATGTGCATCTCCCCGTCACCCCGTCCCTCCTTCACGTCGTCGCAAAGGTTTGTTCTGTTATGGGTGATCCCCTTGCTTACCCGCCGCTGCACTCGGCGGAACACCTGCTGACCTCGCTCCTGGAGGAGCGCCTGCCCGACCTGCGCGGCTACCAGGCGCGGCTGAAGAGCCGGAAGTGCGTCATGGAGTTCGACCACCCGACCCCGCTCGCCCTGGCCGATGTGCAGCCCGCGGTCGATGCGATGCACGCCGCCATCGCCGCCGACTGGCCGGTTGTCATCAGTGAGATTCCCCGCGCCGAGGCGGGGCGCCTGCCCAATCTGAACGAGATCCCGGCCGACTTGCCCACCGTGCGCGTCGTCGCCATCGGTCCGTACCCGCGCGCCTGCCGCGGTCGGCACGTCTCGCGAACGGGCGAGATCGCCGGCTTCCGCGTGACGACCTTCCAGGCGGTCGGCGATGGGCGGTATCGACTGAACTTCAGCGTGGATTAGGAGAGAGCATGCCAACCTACACCGTGACCCTCACGCTCAAGGTGACGACCAAAGAGGCCGACGCCGAGAAGATCCAGAACAAGATCGCCGACCCCAAGGTTTTGGAGCGGATGCAGAACAAGGTCGAGTATGGCACGGCGACCATCGAGGTCGTCGCGGTCAAGGTCGCGCCCGCTGAGGGGCCTCAGCCGAACGCGCTCGAAGGGCAGACAGGCTGAACTGAGTTCGGGATCGTTTCTCACTTTGTCACGCCGTCACCTCGCTACTTGTCTCTTGAAAGGAGCACGCGGATGCCCGCGCAACGTTTGAAAGGTCTGACTGAGTCGCTCATCCGCGAGATGACGCGCCTGGCCATTGCCCACAACGCCATCAACCTCTCCCAGGGTTTCCCTGACTTCGCGACGCCGGCCGAGCTCAAACAGGCCGCGGCCGACGCCATCATGAGCGACCACAATCAGTACGCCATCACCTGGGGCCAGCCGGCCATGCGCCAGGCGATCGCCGACAAGCTGAACGACTGGTACGACATGGGCGTCGACGCGGAGAAGCATGTCACCGTCTGCGTCGGCGTGACCGAAGCCATCCTCGCCACGATGATGTCCATTGTCGACCCCGGCGACGAGGTCATCATCATCGAGCCGTTCCACGAGACGTTCCTCCCGGCGACCCTGTTCGCCGGCGGTGTCCCGGTGTACTTCCCGCTGCACGCGCCCGACTTCCGCCTGGATGCCGACCGGCTGCGCCAGGTCTTCTCCCCGCGCACTCGCGCCATCATCCTTAACACGCCCCACAACCCCGACCGGTCGTGTGTTCACCCGCGAGGAGCTACAGGGCGTCGCTGACTTGTGCCAGGAGTTCGACGTCATCGCGGTCACCGACGAGATCTACGAGCATCGTCTACGACGGACAGCAGCACATTCCCCTGGCGACTTTCCCGGCATGCAGGAGCGCGCCGTCACGTGCAGCGGCGCCTCTCCAGACCTACGCCATCACCTTCGGCGCCTGGCCCACTACTGCATCGCCGAGATCAAGATCAGCAACGCCATCCGCGCGATCACGACTTCACCACGATTTGCGCGCCGACGCCGCTCCAGGAAGCGGCGGTGACGGCCCTGCGCTTCCCCCGCAGCTACTATGACCAGCTCCAGGCCGACTACCACGCCCGCCGCGCCCGCATGATGGCGATGCTGGACGACATCGGCTTTAAGGCGCTGACGCCGGAAGGCGCGTACTACGTCATGGCCGATTTCGGCGACCTGGGCTTCCCGACCGACGACGACCTTGTCTTCGCCCGCTGGCTGACAACTGAAGTCGGCGTGGCCGTCGTGCCAGGCTCGTCCTTCTACAGGACACCGGGCATGGGCCGCGGCATGGTGCGCTTCGCCTTCCCCAAGAAGCTGGAAACGCTCGACGCCGCCCACGCCCGTTTGACCGCCGGCCTGGCGAAGCTCAAGACCGGCGACGCCCGCATCGCCCTACCCAGCGCGGACTAAGGCAGTCGAACCACGGAACACACGAAAGTTAGCCATGGACTGGAACCACCACTAGACGAGTGAAAATCGCTGTCACCCCGAGCGTCGCGAGGGGTCTGGACTGCGGCCCAGATGCCTCGCTGCGCTCGGCATGACAGCCCAGGGTCAATTCCAGAGGACACGCGGAATGTAATCCAAGATTTCTGTACCCCTTTCCGTGTCTTCCGTGGTAAACTCTCGGCGCCCCTTCACTCTGCTCAGGGCGACAGGGGCAAAGGACATATCTCATGACGGATGACAATCAACTGAAAATCGAAGTGTGCGTCGACTCGGTGGAGTCGGCGCTCGGCGCGCAGGCGGGCGGCGCGGACCGCGTCGAGCTGTGCGACAACCTCCTCGAAGGTGGCACGACGCCCAGCGCCGGCGCCATCGCCATCGCCCGCGCCAACCTATCCATCAAGCTGCACGTCATCATCCGCCCGCGCGGCGGCGACTTCTGCTACTCCGACATCGACTTCGACATCATGCGCCACGACGTCGCCGTCGCGAAAGGGTTGGGCGCCGATGGCGTCGTGATCGGCATCCTGACCCCGGAAGGCGACGTCGACAAGGCGCGCACCGCCGAGCTTATCGAGATGGCGCGGCCGATGAGCGTCACCTTCCACCGTGCCTTCGACATGACTCGGGATCCGTACCAGGCGCTCGAAGACCTCGTCGCGCTCGGCGTCGACCGCATCCTGACATCGGGCCAGGAGCCGTCGGTCATCGAGGGCCTGGACCTCATCGCCGAGCTTGTGCAGCGGGCCGGCGACCGGGTCATCATCATGCCCGGCGGCGGCACAGAGCGCAACGTCGCGAAGGTCGTCGCTCGCAGCGGCGTCCGCGAAGTCCACGTCATCGGGCCGAGGGCGGTGGACAGCCCGATGCAATACCGCAACACGCGCGTGTTCATGGGTGGCGAGCTGCGCCCGCCGGAGTACACGCGCGCAATCACCGACCCGGCGCGCATCCGCGAGCTGCGGAAGCAAGCCGGCTAACCAGCGCCAAACGAGCCTGAGCTGTCATCGCGAGGAGGACGACAGGACGACGAAGCGATCTCGCGGCAAGCTAAAGTGAGGCTGTCGACGCAACAGAAAGTCATCCGTGCCACCGTGAGATTGCTTCGCCCCGCTCGCAATGACAGCCTGTCTCTCAACCTTGGTGAATACGGAGGAGATGTGAAGTTCGACGCACTCATTCTCATGGACAAACTCTCCGACGTGCCGAGCCACTCTCGGCTCGCCGAGGAGCTGGGCTTCGACGGCCTGTGGACCCATGAGACCGCCCACAATCCCTACTTCCCCCTCGTTCTCGCTGCAGAGCACACGCAGCGCGTCGACCTCGGCACGGCCATCGCCGTGGCCTTCCCACGCAGCCCAACTATCACCGCCCAGATCGCCTGGGACCTGGCCGCCCAGTCCGACGGGCGGTTCATCCTCGGCCTCGGCACACAGGTGCGCGCCCACATCGAGCGCCGCTTCGGCGTCGACTTCGAGCACCCCGTCGACCGCCTGCGGGACTATATTCTGGCCATGCGCGCCCTGTGGACCGCGTGGCAGACGGGTGGTCGGCTCAACTACCGCGGGAAGTTCTACCGCCTGACGCTCATGACGCCGTTCTTCGCCCCCGCGCCCATCGAGAACCCCGACATCCCGGTCTACATCGCCGGCGTCAACCGCGGCCTGTGCCACCTCGCCGGGGAGCTATGCCAGGGCTTCCACGTCCACCCCTTCCACTCGCCGAAGTACCTCGCCGAGGCCATTCTACCCTGGATCGAGGAAGGCGCCGCCGCGGCCGGCCGGCGCGCTCAGGACGTCGCGCTCGTCGCGCCCGTGTTCGTGATTCCGGAAGACAACCCGCAGGAGATTGAGGCAACGCGCGAGGCCGTTCGGCGCCAGATCGCGTTCTACGCGTCGACGCCGACGTACAAGAGCGTGCTGGATATTCACGGCTGGGGCTGGGTGAGCGCGGAGCTGGGCGAGCTGGCGATTCGCCAGAAGTGGGACGAGATGTCGTCTCTCATCAGCGACGACATGCTAGAGGTCTACGCCGTCCAGGGGCGGTGGGCGGACCTGCCGGGCATGATCAAGCGGCGGTATGGCGGCCTGGTGAGCCGCGTGATGTACTACATGGGGTTCGAGCCGGGCGCGCAGGACGCCCGCTGGCGGCAGGCTGCTACCCTGTTCCATGCCCCCTGAGATTGTTGGAATTGAGCCACGGAATACACTGAAGACACGAAAGGCCAGTGGGGCGGATAAGGCTCGCGCTGGAGAGCCATCTCCAGCGCCTCCGACGGGCGGTGGAGTTGGCACTCCACCGCGAGCAAAATGTAGTGACGACTTCAGTCGTTCTGTGAGACTCGGGAACGACTGAAGTCTTTGCTACGTTGTCGCCAGTTGTGCTACAGCGCCTGTGCCGGGCCCTCTTGTGGCGAGAGGGTGCGCCAGAGATAGAGCGTCGCCACCGTGCGGTAGGGCTGCCACGGCCCGGCCAGGTCCTCCAGGTCGGGGCGCTTGGGCATGTGGTTCAGCCCATAGAGCAACATGACCGCCTTCCGCAAGCCCAGGTCATCCACGGGCAGCACGTCGAGCCGCCCCAGGCTGAAGATAAGGAACATCTCGGCCGTCCAGCGCCCGATGCCCTTGACCTCGACGAGGCGTTGAACTACCTCTTCGTCGTCCATGTCGGCCAGCTGGTTCAGATCGAGATCGCCGTTGGCCACGCGCTCGCCCAGGTCGCGCAGGTAGCGCGATTTCGCCTCCGACAGCCCCGCCGCACGCATCTCCTCGATCGGCATTGCCGCCACGTTCGCCGGCGTGAACTGCCGCCCATCCGCGAAGACTGCCCTGAAGCGATCCTCAATCGTCTGAGCGGCCTTTCCGCTGAGCTGCTGGCTGATAATCGCCGAGACGAGCGAGCCGAAGTAATCCTGGTGTAGCCGCATGCGCAGCGCGCCCATACGCGTGATAATGGGCGCGAGCAGCCGGTCGGCCTGGTGCAGGTAGACCGCGCCCTCGGCCAGCCGCTGCTCGAATGGTGTCAGATCCGCCATCGGCACTTCACGCCTTGCCACGCCCATCGCTTCGCTCCCCTACGGGCGGCAGATGTTCAACCTCACATCGTCGAGGTACATCCACGACCGGTTGCTGCCACCGTCGTTGTACACCGAGAAGTACACGCTGATTTGCTGGCCGCGAATGTCGTCCGACAACTGGCGGAGCAGGTCGAAGGAGCGGTACTGCCAGGTCGTGGCCGACGTGTTCTCGCGCATCAGCGTCCCCAGGTTTTGAGCACCGCCCGCGCCGACGTCGCCCTTGAAAATCGCGGCGAGCTGCACATTGTCCGTCAAATTATAGCGCTCAGTGTCCGGCCAGTACCAATAGCTTAGCGTGACCTGGGTCGCATCCGGCGGGATCGTCACCACCTGCCATGTGCTCGACCACGCGCGCACATACGGGTCGGCCGTGCGCAAGCCCATGAATGCATACGCCGTGCCATCATGCGCTGGCGCGTACGTCGAGCGCCGCGCGTTCAGGCCGGAGAACACCCACGGCGGCGCGTCACGCACGTCATCCGGCGCGGGCGTCTCGAAGCTGCCGTTGATCAGGAGGTTGCTGCAGCCCGAGGGAACGGTGGCCGTGGGCGTCACTGTGACGCGCGTCGGCGTCGGCGTCAGCGTCGGCGTGTCGGTCGCTATCGGCGTCGACGTGATTGTCGGCGTCAGCGTCGGTGTGCGGGTCGGCCGCGGCGTCGCGGTGTCGGTCGGTGTGCTGGTAATCGTCGGCGTGTTCGTGATCGTCGGCGTCGACGTGGTGGTCGGCGTCTGGGTCGTGGTCGGCGTCAGCGTCACGGTGCGCGTGTTGGTCGGCGTCGGCGATGGGCCTACCGTCGGCGTGAACGTCGTCGTCGGAGTCGATGTGACGGTCGGCGTCAGCGTGCGAGTCGGCGTCGGCGTGAACGTCGATGTCGGTGTGGGTGTGTCGGTCGGCGTATTTGTCGGCGTGCTTGTCGGCGTCGGCGTGCTCGTCGGCGGCAGCGATATTGTCACCGAACCGCCGATGCCGACGCTGGTGATGGCCTCCGCCGCCGCGCTGGCGAAGCGCACCTGGTTGAATGCCAGCGTTGACACACCCGGTTGCTTCGCTCGGAACAGGATGGTCGCCAACCGCCCGCTGCCTGACAGGGGACGAGCCGGCGCGAGGAGTGTGACGCTGTACTGGGCAAGGCCGGTCGAGTTGTTTGCCTGGTTGCGGGCGATGAATCCCTGGGCCGGGTCGGGGAAGACGCCGGGCACAACCTGGATACCGTTCAAGCTCGGCTGAGCGTCGATGACCTCCAGCAGATTCGGGTCGAACGACAGAGTCACCTCGACGCCAAACAGGTTGATGACGTTATCGATCAGCAGGTCCACGGGGATTGTGTCCCCGACGTAGCCCGCAGCATCCCGCGGCGACACCGACACCCGCGCCAGGGGCAGGTAAGCGGCCTTGACGAGCGCGGGCAAGAACTGGCGCGGCGTGCGCACGGGCGTCTGCGTCGGTGTTGGGGTGATTGTCGGCGGAGTCGTCACTGTGACCGCCGCCTGGTATGCCGTCACACTCGGCGTCCCGCCCGCGCTGGTCTGCAAGACGACCGAGCTAAAGCGGACAAGACGCGTGCCAACGGACTTCGCCTGGAAGGTGATGCGCGCCATGCGCCCGCTGCCCTCGGCGGGCGGCACGCCGGGATTCAGGCGAACGCCGTATACAATCAGACCGCCGGTGTTGTCGGCGTTGTTCTGCACCGTGCCAAGGTCGGGGTCGGGGAAGGTGCCGGGCGCGATCTGGATCCCCGATTGGCTGGCGTCCTGGTCAACGACCTGGAGCTGGTTCGGATCGAAGCTGATGGTGGTCGTGATGGCCGTCACATCCCCCACGTCCTCCAGATAGACGTCGAGGCTCGTCTCATCGCCGATGCCGAGCTGAACCGCCGCCGGGAGCAGACGAATCTGTGGGCGGTGAACGATGGGCGTGGTCGCCGTCGGGGTCGGCGTGGGAGCGACGACGACCGCGGACCCGCTCTGCACGGTCACGTCAATCGTCGCGCCGGATTGGGTCGTAAACAATACGTTCTGTAAAGTCAAAGCGCTGGTCCCGGCGGACAGCGCCTTGAAAGTAATCTGAGCCACAACACCACCGCCGCTATCCGCCGCGCCCGGTGGAACGACACTCACTCTGTATTGCACGGTGCCGGCGTTGTTGTCGGCGGTGTTGAAAAGCGTCACTCTCGGCGCGGCCGGGAACGGCCCCGGCGAGACCTGGATGCCGGGCGTGGATGGGTCAGCGTCTTCAACCGAGATGATGGTGGGGTCGAAGGCCAGTGTGAAGCCCGCGCCGTACACGTCGGTGACGTCGGAGGCATAGACGTTGACGGTGAACGTGGACCCGACCAGGATTGGGCTAGAGGGCGCGAGGACGCTGAGACGGCCGGCGCTCGGCACAATCGTCGCCTCCGGCTCCAAAGCCGCCTCGGCCGTCGCGGGACTCCAGAAGGCCAGGTTTAGCTCACACAGCGTATCGCGGAGCCTATCGAGGGGCGGCGACTCGGCCGCCAGGGTGTCCCCGACGCGGCAAAGCCATGTCGGCGGCTCCTCTCCCGTCTGCCTGGCCACGCTCATCTGCCGCGCGTCCGCTTCGCCCGCGCCCGTCCGTCCTCCACCGAGGACGTAGGGCAGGTAGAGGCGCCACGGCATGGGCGGGGATGTGGGAGTCACCGTGGGGCTGACCGCCGGCGTCGCCGTTGGTGTGGCCGTCGGCGTTGAGGTCGCCGTTGAGGTGGGTGTGTTCGACGCGCTGGCCGGGTCGAAAGTCGCCGTGACCGATGGCGTCGGCAGCACCTGGAGGTACACCAGGCTACCGGGCGTCACATCCTGAACCAAAACCGGCGCCAGATACACAATACACAGGGAATTCGGCACCGACGTGATGCCTTCGAGGTGATAGCGCGTCACGTCGTTGGCAAGGTAGAAATAGCCGCTCGGCAGAAGCCCCATGAAATCCTGACAGGTGCCGGCGGCCGGCCGAACGACGATAGCCTGTTCGGACTTCTTGGACGGCACCACAACACAGCCGATTGGCGCGGGGCCGGAGCCGGGCGCCGCAATCGTCGCGCACGGCGAGGGTGTCGCGGTCGGCGTCAACGTCGTCGTCGGCGTGCTCGTGAGTGTGTCTACAGGCGTCGGCGTCCACGTCCCGGTCGGCGTGGCGGTCGCCGTGACCGTCGCCGTCGCGGTCACGGTTGCCGTCGCGGTCGACGTGACGGTTGCCGTCTTCGTCGCTGTCGGTGTGAGCGTGGCGGTCGCCGTCGCGGTCGCCGTCGCGGTCGCGGTTGGGGTCGCGGTCGATGTCGCCGTCGCGGTCGCGGTCGGCGTATTGGTGGGCGTCACGGTAGGCGTGTCGGTCACCGTCGGCGTCAGGGTATCGGTCGGCGTTAGGGTAATGGTAGGCGTAGAAGTCTCGGTTGGACTTTCGAGCGGCGTGACAGTGATTGTCGGAGTATCCGTCGGCGTTGGAGACGGGGTATCCGTCGGCGTCGGGGTCGACGTCGGGGTCGGCGTAGCCGTCGCCGTGGACGTAGCGGTGGGAGTCGGCGTCGGTGGGACGAAGCCGACAAAGTAGAGGACGCGCCCATTCGCGACATCGATGGACCAGTCATAGGTGCAGGTGCCGTCGGCGTAGCAGCTCCGTTCTGGTGTCGGCTCCGGCGTTTGAGCGCCGCCAAGATTCGGCCCGGCGTAGACATTGATCCACTCGCTGGCGCCTGTCGAGGGCCGAGGATCGGCATGGATCGTGAAGTTGCCGCTGCGGTTGGTTGGGAAACAGACCGGCTCCCGCTCGGCGCCGGTAAACGTGAAGGAGCCGGAGTAGCCCTGGTCAATCGACAGGTACGCCCCGGTGATCGATGCCTCGCCGGCCGAGCACGTCCCGTTGTGGTCCTTGTCGTTGCAGACGAAGACGCATAGGCCGTTGGGGGCAAACGTAGGTGTCGGGCGCGGCGTGTTCGTCGCCGTCGCCGGACCCGCCGTGCGTGTGATCGTCGGCGTGCTCGTCGGTGTGGGCGAGAATGTCGGCGTGCCGGTGTCGAGAGGGGTGAGGGTGGGCGTCAGCGATGCGCGCAGGTGCCACTCGCCAAAGTAGACGCCATCTCCCGGCTGCTGGTTGAGCACGCGTTGTTGCACGCGCCCGGTGACCGACTGCCACTCTCCTAGCGATCCCGGCGGCAGCTCGTGCACGTAGTAGGTCGTTCCGAAGGAGAGCAGGCCTGACGGTGTGCATCGCGGGCCGTCCGTCGTCGTCCACGAAGTGATGACGTCCGGCGAGTTCATCGTGCTCGCCGCGTTGGTGGAAATCCAGACCGACGCATTGGGCAGAAGAGGGTCGAGGCCGGCGTCATAGGCGCCGTTGTTGTTCGCGTCCTCATACACCCACACGCAAATGAGGCCGGCCGGAATCGGCGTGCGCGTCGGTGTCGTCGTCGGGCTGGGCGTATTCGTGGGCGTCGGCGTGTTGGTCGGGGTCACCGTCGGCGTCTCTGTCAAGGTCGGCGTCGGCGACGGCGTAATGTTGGATGGCCCGACTCCAAACACCAGGGGCGCGGGCAAGCCGCTGCCTAGCTGAGGCGGCGATGGGGTGAAGTAGATATCCGACGGCGTCGTCGGCACGTTGCCACTACTCGCCGTCACGGACAGCCTGTAAGGCGCCTCGGGCGACAGCCCGCTGAAACAGTGGGGCTGCGACGCATCCGTGGTCGTGTACTCGGCGACCTTCGTCGGCGACCCGAGACTGTAGACATAGAGGCTCAGGATAGAGCCAGGCGACGGCCCTTCGCCGGCGTCCTGGTGGCCGCTGCCGTTGGCGTCATAGTAGACGTACGCGCAGACGTCTGTCGTATCGACCGTCAGGTTGACCTGGCTCGACGCGCCGGGCGTGAAGCTGACGGACGTGTTGCGCGCCGTCTGCCACAGCACCTTGAACGTCAACGGGTCCCCTGGCCGGGCGCCGTTCCGCTGCCCGTTCGTCGACGTGTCCTGGGGAACGACGATCGAATAGACCGCCTGCCCCCCCACCGTCGCGGCAGTCACCGGCCCGGCGATTTGCGTGTCGGACACCCACACCGTGACGGTCCACGGCTGTGGGGCGCGGCTAAAGAAGTTGATGGTCCCGGTGTAGGTCGCGGACGCCGCGGCGCCCGTCTCGGATGCGGCGGGCGCGGCATCGACTGCGGCCCTGGCCGCGCCGGCGCTGCCGACTCCCAGGCTGCCCCACGCGACGGCCGCCAGAAGCAGTCCCACGACCAGGCTGGCGATCACGCCGTTCTGGTGCTTCACCGACTTAAGCTCCTCACCGGATGCCCCTCTTCACCCAGTCGACTAAAGCCCGGTCTCGACAGGCCGAGCGCAGACTTCCTCCATGCCACTAACCGCTTCACAGTCCCCCTTTGCGGAGTTGACCCCACTCCATCGCCAGCATACAATCGACCAGGATGATCCAGGATGGAGAAAACTATGACCAACGAATTCCTGAGCCTGATGCGCGAGCTTGAAAGCGCCTATCTCAACGACCTCGCCGAGATGGTTAACATTGATTGCGGCACCGAGACCAAGCCCGGTGTCGACGCTGTCGGCGACATGATGCGCCGGCACTTCGCCGCGATTGGCGCCGACGTGCAGACATTTCCCCAGACCGAGTACGGCGACTGCCTCCTCGGCACGCTGCGCGGCTCCGGCGCGGCACGCATCTTCATGATCGGCCACCTAGACACCGTGTACCCCGTGGGTACGGCGGCGGCCCGGCCGATGCGGCAAGAAGGCGATCGCCTCCTCGGCCCCGGCGTGTGCGACATGAAGAACGGGCTTCTCGCCGGCGTCTACGCCCTGCGTCTTCTCCAGGCGGTGGGCTGGAACGACTTCGCCGAAATCCGATATTTCTGCAATTCGGACGAAGAGGTCGGCTCGCCCGCCTCCCGCGCCGTCTACCCGGCTTTCGTCGCCGGCTGTGACGCCGCTCTGGTGCTCGAGTCCGGCCGCCCCAACGGCGACATCGTGACCGCGCGCAAAGGCAGCGCCTTCTACACCGTCGACGTCACGGGCCGCGCCGCGCACGCTGGCGTCGAGCCGGAGAAGGGCGCGAGCGCCATTCTGGCGTTGGCCCACCTGACCGTCGCGCTCCACGCGCTGAACGGTGTCCGCCCCGGCGTCACCGTCAATGTCGGTGTCGTCAACGGCGGCACGAAGGGCAATGTGGTCCCGGCCGAGGCGCGCGCCCAGGTAGACGTGCGCGCCCTGACGAGCGAGGACCTGGCCTTCGTGGACAACCGGCTGCGCGAGCTTGCCGCTATGCCCGCTGTGCCCGGCGTGACAATCCACGTGGCCGGCGGTAGCGATAACCCGCCGATGCCGCGGCTGGCCGCGAGTGCCCGCCTGGCCGAGATCGCCCAGGAGGCGGCGTCCCAGACGGGCTTCCGGGTCGGCGAAAATCTTTCGGGGGGAGTTTCCGACGCAAACTATTGCGCCGCCCAGGGTGTTCCCACACTGGACGGCCTCGGTCCGGTCGGCGGCCAGGATCATAGCCCGGCCGAGTACCTTGAGGTCGAAAGTATTGTCCCCCGTGTCGCCATGCTGGCCCGTCTCCTCCAGCTCATCGCTGAGGAAGCCCCCACGCTGCGCGCCTTGCGCACGGCGTCCTGAAACCGTTGGAAAGGAACTCGCAACGGTCATATAGCAAGACGCTCAACCCGCCATTTCGATACGAACCCCGGCAAGGAAGTCGCCCAATGCGGTGTTGAACGCTGCCGGCGCTTCCATAGGGCTGAGATGGCCTGCCGCCGGCACGGTCACCACGCGGCTCCCGGCAATGGCCGCCCCCATCTCCTCGTGAACGGACGGCGGCGCGAGTGTATCCTCTGCGCCGACCAGGATGAGCGTCGGGACAGTGATCGTCGCCAGCGTCGGCGTCGAGTCCGGCCGCTCGGCCAGCGCCCCCAGCGCGCCAATCACCCCATTCGCCGGAACTGCCGCCGCCCGCGCGCGCACCGCGTCCAGCAGCGCCGGGTTCTCGGCCTTCGTCGTCGCCCCTACCAGGCCGGCGGTGAAGGTATCGGTGAAGCTGCGCACTCCGGCGTGGCGCACTTGCTCGATGGCGCGATAGCGGTTCTGGCGCGCCTCCGGCGTGTCGGGCGTGTGCCGCGTGTCAGCCAGCAGCAACGCCCCGACGCGGGAAGCATGCCGTCGCCAGAAAGCGAACGCGACGTAGCCGCCCATGCTCAGGCCGCCCAGGACGACGCGTGCCACACCGAGGGTGTCGAGCAGCGCCGCGAGATCGTCGGCGTAGCCATCCATACTATACGGCGGAGGCGTGGCGTCGGTGTCACCAAAGCCGCGCAGGTCGGGCGCGATGAGCCGATAGCCCGCCGCGACGACGGCGTCGCGCTGCGCGTCCCACATCCAGCGGCCCAGGGGGAAGCCGTGCACAAGCAGGACGACGGGCGCGCCTGCCGGCCCGGTGTCGTCGTACGCCATGCGGAGTCCATTGACCTGCGCCGTGTGGCTCATGCGCCCTCCCTCTCGGTTACTGGAGCGCGGTCGCCATGCCGCGCCATACGAGCGCAATGACAATGGCGCATACAAGCCCGATGATGAGCATGCCCCGCCGCCACTGCGTCGACTGCAGATACAGGTAGGCGATGGGCAGCGCCAGGAGGGCCAGCGCGCCGTAGAGATAGTGGATGAGCTGCGCGGCGCGTAGGCCGGTGACGAGCAGCGTCAGGCCGAGAAGCGCCTGCGCCGCGATTAAAACGATGCCCAGCGCCAGGCTGAAGAAATAGCCGGGGTTGAAGGGCAGCCGCCGAAAGTACAGCCACAGCCCCCACACCGCCATGACGGCCATGTAGCCCATGAGGACGTAGGGCAAACGAGAGTGGATTTGCAGCAACAATGCGATGAGCACCTATTCCTCGCCGAAAAAGTCTGAGTCCACGCGCTTCACGTCGTAGCGCTTCTCCAATGCTACTCCAAGATCATTGTCAATCATAAGCCGCGCGAGGGTTGGCCCATCGACCAGCGAAATCTTGACGTGCGCCGTCTTGCTGGCATAGTCGCGAGCGTCATCAGTGAATACTGACGTCGTGATGAACACCCCCTTCGCAGCGCTCTGTCCACTCAGTGCGCCGACGAAAGCCTGAACCTCTTTTCGGCCGACTTTGCCATCGCCCCACCGCTTCGCCTGAAGGTAGATTTTCTCCAGCCCTAGCTTATCCTGGTCGATGACGCCGTCAACGCCCTCATCGCCTGTTCGCCCTAGCCGTCGTCCACTCTTCTCAGGGCCGCCGTATCCCAACCGCAGCATCAGGTCCACAATGAGTTGTTCAAACCGCGATGGCGGCAAGGCCTTAACCTGTTCGAGAACATCGCGGGCCAGACTCTCGCGGTACTCAGCGAAGGCTGTCTCAATAGCTTCCTGAGGCGTCTTGACCGAGACGAGACTCTGCCCTTTGTCGATGGCTCCGTCTCCTGGCGACTTCGCGTGCGTCGGTCTGTAGAAAGTTCCGAACTCCGAGAACTCCCCGAGAGCTTCTGGATTGATGACCTCGGGTGCGCGCTTCATGTAGTCGCGGCCTCGTTCCGTGATCTGATTCACACCTCGCTTGGGACTCTCAAGAAGCTTGGCCTGGCGCAAATAAGTCAACGCCCATTGTACCCGGTCTGCTACGCGTGTCTTGCGTCCGCTTGGAATCAGATCTTCCAGGTCCTGCGGCGACAGATTGAATCTGTGGATCGCGTCTGCTTCCACATCGCGCCAGTGGTGAGGCTGGCCGTCCACATGGAACTCGAGCGCGGGTCGAATGAAGTAGTAGAACTCGGGTACTGCCACGGCCCCCTCCCTCCGGAAAAGCGTTGGGGTCATGATACCCACGTATGCACAGAGGGTCAAACCTTCAGAAATAAACCCCGACTCCCTATGGTAGCAGACCGGGGTAAGGGACCTATACCAAGTGCGGTTGGTAAAGCTGTCATTGCGAGCGCAGTCTATATGACCCTTGGGTCACCCGTAACTATGAAAATGTCATGCTGAGCGGAGCGAAGCATCCCGGTGCCGTTGGAGGCCCTTCGCTACGCTCAGGGCGACAGCCGCGCTATTTTCATCTCAGCGAAGCAATCTCCCGCCCTTGCAGCCTAAAGATACGGTGCGACTCTCACTCGCCGAGAGATTGCTTCGTCGGGCTATCGCCCTCCTCGCAATGACGCCGCCAGCTCGCGGATTTCGCAGCCGTTCCAACCGCGCTTGGTGTCAGCATCCTGCGGTGGGATAGAAAACCCTTACCCAACCTTTCCATAGAGAGAGGAGCCGGACTTGTCCGCCCTTGAACCCATGGGAGAGGAGGGCCGTCGCCCTATCTTCCCGCGAACAGGAGCGGCAGGAAGCTGCGGTATGGCTGCGAGCCGACGCCAATCGTGGAGCGGGTGCTGACTGTTCCTGCCGTAACCGTCACCGACACTTCGCCTTCCTCCACCGGGACAACGTACGTCGCGTACGCCCGGCCTGCCGCGTTCGTCTGCGTCTGGACGGTCGCGCCGCCGGTCAGGAACGCGCCCCGTGCCACGCCGAACGTGACGGGCGTTCCCGCCGCGACGGGCCGTCCCAGGCTGTCCGTAACGGTCGCCGTCACCGCTACCGTCGCGGTAATGCCCGGCGCCGGCACGGCGACGCGCGTGGCCGACAGGCCAAGCTGGATGCCGGCCGGCGGACCGACGACGAAGTCAATCGGGCGCGTGAGCTGCGCCGTGCCGGCGTCCGCCGTTAGCGTCGCGCTGACGCCCGGTGTCGTTCCCGCGGTCACCGTCACGCTGACTACGCCGCCGACCGTTGTCGCGTGGCTCTTGGAGAGCGTGCCGTACGCCGGCTGGAGCGTGAAGTTCACCGGCGTGCCCTCGTCCACGAGGTTGCTGAAGTGGTCCAGGACACGCAGCGACAGTGTCAGGTGGTCGCTGCCATCGGCGACGAGACGCGGCGGGTAGCGGTCAATGCTCGGCACCATGACCGAGGGCTGGCCCGCCCGCAGATGCACGGAGAACGTCTCAGTCTTTGGGAAAGAGCCTTGAATGTCGCTGGTCACGGTCGCGGTCACGGTCGCCGTTCCGGCGACGGTGCCGGCCGCCAGATTGGTCTGGAACTGGCCGTTCTGTAGCGCTCCGCTGGGCGGGCTGATGCTCGTACCCAGGTTACTGGCGAGGGAGACGGCGCCGCTGGCCGGATTCCCGTATGCATCGATGACGCTGAGAGTCAGCGGCAGGCTGGACACGCCATCCGCCGCCAGGGAGGGGTTGTTGGGCAGCATGCTGAGGTAGTATGGCGGGCCGGGAACGTACTGGACAGTCGTTGAAGTGTTCAGAGTGCCTATCTGAGCCGAGAGGACGGCTGAGCCGACAGCCCGCGGCGCGGTGAGCGTCGTCCGTCCGGTTCCGTTCACCGTCTGCACGTCCGTCTGGGCCAGGGTTCCTAGCTCCGGCGCGAGCTGCAAGCTGACGAGGGAGTCGATGCCGTTGAGGTAGCGGTCGCGCAGGCTAATCCAGACCGTCCCCGTGTGGACGCCGCTGGCCGTCAGAGACGGCGGCGCGGTGATCGTCAGCGTTTCGGGGTCGGCGGGAGTGACGCGGAACGCGACCGGCGTCGACTGGTGGCCGCCGGCCGCCGCACGAACATCGCCCTGGCACGGTGTGATCCCCACCGACAGGCTCGCCGAAACCCGCCCGTCCACGGTCGGCGCCGATGTCGGCTGCAACACCGCTGTCGGACAGTTGTCAACGCTCAGCGTCACGTTCTCCCCGTTGCCGACGCGGTTGCCGAACTGGTCGACCACGTCGACGGTAACCTGGAGCGGGTCATCGCCCGCCTGGGCTTCAACCTTGCTCAGGCCCGCGGTGATGCCATAGGGCGGACCAGATAGGATCGTCGACGGGAAGGCCGTGCAGCGCCCCGACTGGGCGCACGCGCCGATGCGAGCGAGGCCGGCCAGGGTGCCGGCGTTGTAGTGGGCGTGGACGGCGCCTCCCGTCGTCGTCGTGCGCAGCGGGGAACCGCTGCCCCCTTGCCCATCCGAGAATGAGCCGAGAGTCGTCGTCAGGGTGATGACGGTCCCGTCGCTGACAGGGTTGCCATAGCGGTCGGTCACCGCGACTGTCATGTCCCGCCCACCGCCGACGACAAGCGGATCCGGGCTGGCCAGGCCGGCCGTCACCGTGTACGGCGTGCCCGGCAGGACGCGCACCGGCGTGACCGCCTGGTAGGTGTGGTTGTTGCTCGTGATGGCGGCCGTGACCGAGGCGTCGCCGACACGCGTGCCGGGAAGCACCGTGGTCGTGACGGCGCCGGTCGCTCCCGTCTGAGCGGACGACGGCTGGATCGTGATGAGCGGCGGTGAGGTGGCGGGCGCGACCGTGAAGCCGACGAGCCAGCCGGGAACAAGGTTGTTGTTGGGATCGAATGCGCGCGCGGTGAGCACGCCCGGTGGGCCGTCGACGCGGAGCGTGAGCATGTCACTGGGCGAGAGCTGCACCTGGTTCGGCTTGTCGGGAATGACCCGCGTCGCCAGGAACGTCGTATTATCGCCAAGGTATGGCTCGCCCCCAGGCGTGGACGTCTGGATAGTGGTCGTCAGGATTGTGCCGATGGGCAGGCCGGTCGGCACTTTCACGTCTATCCCAACGCCTTTGCTCTGATTGGGGGCCAGGTCATCGCTGAACGCGTATGTCAGCACCTGGCCTGTCGGCGTGAGGGGCGGAGTGGAGCTGATGAACTGCACGCCCGGCGGCAGCGTGACGGATAGCTGGCCGCCGTGGATGATGGCCGTCTCGGCCCCATAGTCTACACCCAGGTTATAGACGACTGCGTCCACGTGCAGAGTCGCATCGGCCACCACCGCGCCGACGGCGGAGCCGCGCGCGACAAGGTTCGGCCCGTAGATGTTACGCGCCACGACCAGGGAGTTGTTGCTCAGATCCCGGTCGTACACGGCGGACGTGATCTGGCCGACGAGGATGAGGCTGTCCTTCCCCGGCCGCGCGTTCGCGTCAATCTTGACCTTGAGCAGGATGTAGCTGTTGGTGTTGCTGGTGATGGGTGTGTTGGTGGCCGTCCCGTCGTACGTCCAGACGCACGTATTGCTGCACGACGTCACAGTCTGGCCGGTGGTGGGGTTGATCAGGTGGATGTCCGCGCCGGGCTGTGAAAGGTCTGTCTTCCGCGCCTCGAAGTACGTAAACGTGGTGCTCAGCGGCAGCGTGACCGTGATGCGCGCCTGGGTGACGGCCGCTGGCGCCGAGTTTGTCACATAAATCGTGTACGGTATCTCGCTGCCCGGCTTGAGCGTGCCTTCCTGGTCGCTGCTGAGCGGGGCGACGATGAGACGCAGGTCCGACGATAGCACGAGGACGTACAGCCCGCCGGTATCCGGCTGGCTGCCTATGCCGGTCTTCTGCGCCGTGTCCGTCGTGATCGACGCGTCGCCCTGGATCGAGCCGGAGGCTGCCCACGGCACCGCCGGGTCGATTGTTCCCTGGATGGTGATCTGGGCACGCTGCTGCGGCGCCAACGTTCCGATAGACCAGTGCCACGAGCCGCCCGGTCCGCTCGGTGTGCTGACCGTGGTCACGCCCGGCGGCGTGCTCAGGACCTGCACGTTGGTCAGACGGTCGGGCAGGCTGCTGTAGAGCTGCACATTGCGCGCCGCCGCCTGGCCGGTATTGCTGTAGACGACGTTGTAGGTGATCGTCTGGCCGGGCGTGGCGTACGCGCCCGCCCCCGACAGTTGTGGGACGACCACGGACACGGTAACGTCGGCGGGCAGCAACGGAATTGTGACCTGTCCGTTGGTGAGGCCCGGCTGCGCGCCTTGCACGATGAGACCACCGGCCGAGTAGATATTGGGGGCGGTCAGCGTCGTCGTCGCGACACCCTTGTTCAAGGTGACGGTTGCCGGGTTGAGGGTTCCTGTCACCGGGCTGGTAAAGGACAGCGCTACCGTTCCCGACCGCGTCGTGTCGCGATTGTTGAGAGCATCTACCGCCTCGACGGTGATCTGGGTCGAGCCGCCGTCGACCGTGACCCCGGCCGGATTCGCCGTCAGCCGCAGCTTGACTGCTTTCCCCGCCTGAATGGCGACGCTCTGCTGCTTCGCCGCGCTCCCCGCCTGCGCTTGATACACCACCGTATCGGCGGTCGTCGCGGTCAACGTCGTGGTCGCGACGCCGGTGGCATCCGTGGGGGCCGTCGTCGGCGCGAGAACTGCCGAGCCCGTCACGACGCTGAACTGCACCGGCACCCCGGCCGCGACGCCGTTCTGATAGGCATCGGTGACGCGGGCGCGAATCGGCAGCGCCGACCCGGCCACGGGGTCCCCGATCATCGTCAGATCGAGGCTAGCCGGCGCGGCCGGCACAAACACGATGGAGGCGAGATTCTGATGATTGTTGGTCAGCGCGGTCACGGTCGCGGTGCCCTTGACCGTTGAGCGCACGACGACCGACGTCTTGCCCCCAAGCGTCACGCCGGTCTGACGGTCGAGCGTGCCAACACTCGACGGGGCCAGGCCGAACTGCACCGGCGTTCCGTCGGCCACCAGGTTGTTCCAGGTATCGACTACCGTCACCGTGACGGTCACCGGCTGGCCCACCGTCGCCGACGTGGGCGCGGTGAGCGAGAGCTTCGCGGCGGCCGCCGGGTCGAATGTGATTGCTGAGGTCGCCGCCGTGGCGACACCATCCGCGCGCGCCGTGACCGTGGTGGCGCCCGCGACGGTGTTGCTCAACACAGTGTGGACGACGCCGCTGGCCGTGTTCGCCGTCGCCGGCGTGACCTGGCCGCGCGTCGTGCTCAGCGTAACGCGTGTCGGGTTGACGAGGTTGCCGAAGTTGTCGCGCACGGTCGCCGTCAAGGCCACCGTCGGCCCGACCTGGAGCTGCGTCCGTGACGCAATCAGGTCGATCTGGGACGCGGCGGCGGGTTGGAACGTGACGTTCCGGCTGCTCTGCACCCCACCCACTTGCGCCGTCACACTCGCCGGACCGGCCGTCGTCGTGCTGAGAGACGTCGTCGCCCGCCCGCTTGTCGTCGGAGCATTCGCTGGACTGACGCCGGCGCCGGTCGCTGTGAAGCCGACGGTGGTCCCATCGACGACGGTGTTCCCATACGTGTCGCTGACAACAGCGGTCACGCTCACACTCTGGCCGGCGACAGACGACGACGGCGCGGCGAGGCCAAGCTGCGCGGGGGCGCCCGGGCTGAAGCTCAAGGGCAGCGTCGCATTCGCGGCGCCCGCCGACGCCGAGACGGTCAGCGAGCCCTTGCGCGTGGTGCGCAGGACGGTGGATGCCTGGCCGCCGCTCGTCACGACGGGCGAGGTAATCGTCGCGGGCGAGGCCGCGCTAAAGGCAACTGAGACGCCGTCGGGCACAGGATTGCTATACGCGTCGCGGACTGTGGCGGTGATCGTCACCGGCTGGCCGACGACGAGGGCGCCCGTGGATGCCAGGGTCATGCTGGCCGGCGCGGGAGGGCCGATGGTCGTCGTCGCCGTCGCGCTGTTGTTGCCGCTTGCGACGTCGTTTGGCGCGGACACGTGAGCGGTACTCACAATAGGGCCGTTCGGAGCACTACTGCTCACCGTACCGGTGATCGTAAGGCTGCCCGCCGCGTTCGGCGCTATGCTCCCGACGCTCCACGTCACCTGTCGCGAGCCGGCATCCCACACACCGCCCCCGCTGGCGCTACCAAAATTGACAGCGCTGGGGAGGCTATTGGTGACGACGACGCCGGACGCGAGGACGTTGCCGGTGTTGGTGTAGGCCAGGTGGTAGACGATGGGCCAGCCGGGCGAGGAAGAGGCCGGGCCAGACAGCGATACGCGCATGTCGGGGCCGACGACGACGGACGTCGCACCGGCCAGGTTATTCCCATAATTCGTCTCGGAGCTCGCGCTCCGGATGCTGACCAGGTTCAGAAGCTCCGTTCCCACATCCGCCGACGGAGAGATGCCGACAACGACCGAGAACGTGCCGCCGGTGTTCGTAAGCACCTGCGCCGCGCTCCACACAAGCGGCGAAGTCGATACGCGCGTCAGGCCGACCGCTTCCGCTGTGTCTGTCAGCCACGTCGTGAAGGCCGGCAGAGTATCTGTCACGCGGACGCTGCTGGACAGCGCGCCCGCGCTGGAATACGCGATGGTATACGTCAGCGTACCGCCCGGCGCCACCATCGACCGGTCGACTGTCTTGACAATCGAGAGATCCCGCAGAGTGGTGCCCGACGCAGTCGCGGCGGATGCGCCCCGCGCGAAGGATGACAGGCTCGACGACGCCGGCCCACCGAGGGCAGCAGCAGAGCCTGGCAGGGCTAGCAGGGCCAGGACGAGAATCGCCGGGCCAGCCAGCACCGCCGCGAAAATGCGGAGGGCGCGAAGGTGCATCCTGCGCGCGGAATATGACATACGATCACTCCTTGGGGAACCCGACACGACGCGCTGCTAACAAATGTCCGCAGACAACTGGGCGGTGCCGCTTTGGGCGCGGTTCACCGCCCAGGTCTACCTTAGAAGACGTGCAGCCCCATATCTACGTTACGAATTTTGCGTTACAAATAGTTGGCTGCGCACATTATACTCCCTTGCCTTCTGCTCGCACATGTGCTATCGTTAGCCCAATCCAATACGGCCAGACTACGGTGACCTGAAGCCCGGATGCGAAGGTCAACAATGGGGGAAGTCGGTGCAAGTCCGACGCTGTCCCGCAACTGTAAGGCCGACCAGACCGCCTCACCAGACATGCGCTCTGTGTCGCCAAGCCAGGATACCCGCCGTGGTTCGAACCCCGCTGACACGCGCGTCGGAGGCCCTCCGCCTCCAACGTTTCGCCCAGTGACCGCCAGGATGGTCGGGCAAGTCGGCGTCGGTTCTCGCAACCCACCTTCGAGAGAGAGGCGGGGAAGCTCACGCCAAGCCGGGTGTTTCCCCCGGCCTGGCCGTGGCCGGACACACCCGACGGCGTGCCCTATCCCGCGTCCACCCCGGACGCGGCTTTTGTTAGGAGACACTGTGCGCCGTCTACGTTTCGTGTTACCCGTGCTCCTATGCCTGGCGACAGCCGCCGTTGCTCTGGCAACCGTCAGCTCAGGCGCAGATGTTGTTGTTCACTTCCCTAACGGCCGGACGATCTTCCGCCACACTACCTTCGATACCCCCTCCATCGACGCCGTCCAAGAGCTACAACGCGCCGGCCTGACCATCGAGACCAATGGCACAGGCGCGCAGACGGCCGTGTGCAGCATCGAGGGTGTCGGCTGCCCTAGCTCCGACTGCTTCTGCGCCTGCAAAGGCAGCGGCGCGTGCAACTACTGGGCGTACTGGCGCTCAGAGAACGGCCAGTGGAACCCCTCCAACCAGGGCGCGGGCGCGGTGGCCGTCACCAACGGGGCGCTCGACGGCTGGCGCTGGGGAGACGGGCCGCCGATCGCCGGCGCAAGCAAATCGCCCAGCCTCATCCAACCCCAGAGCGCCGCCTACGCCGGGGCCGACTGGCTCCGCACGCAGCAGCGTCCCAACGGAGCGTTCGCAACTGGCACATACAGCGTGGGCATCACCCTCGACGCCATTCTCGGCGGCGCTGCCGCGGATGCCGCGCCGGGAACCTGGCGCGCGCCGGGCGGCCGAACCGCGCTGGAATTCCTCGCGACGGAGGGCGCGGGCTACACGCAAAAGGGCGCGCGCGAGGTCGGCAAGTTCCTCGCTGCCGTCGTCGCGGCGAACGGCAACCCGTACGATTTCGGCGGCCGCGACCTGGTTGCCATCACGCGCAACACCTACCGCAACGGGCGCTTTGGCTTGTCGAACTGGGACCAGGCGTGGGCCATCCTCGGACTGACGGCCGTCGGCGAATCCATCCCGGTCACCGCAACGCGGCAACTGGCCGCCGACCACGGCCCCGATGGCGGCTGGAGCCTGTTCCCCGGCGATCCGGGCGACGTCGACAGCACGGGCATCGTCCTGCAAGCCCTCGCCGCCGCCCACGAGCCTGTCACCGGCACGGCCATCCTGAGCGGGACGGCTTTCCTCCACGCCCAGCAGAATAGCGACGGAGGATTTCCGGCGACTGCGGGCGTCCCGTCGAACGGGCCATCGACAGCGATGGCGGTCGGTGGGCTGCTCGCCACCGGCCAGAACCCACTCGCCCCAGCCTGGACGCGGGGCGGCAAGACGCCTCTCGACTACATGCTCACGCTCCAAAGCCCCGTGGGCGGCTTCGCCGGGACGGCCGGCCCCAACGATATCCAGGCCACCGGCCAAAGCCTTCCAGCGCTGATGGGCCGTCCCTTCCCACTGCATGGGCGGCGCACCGCCGCCGAGCGTGCCCTGGCCTGGCTCCGGCCGCAACAAGCCCCCAACGGCCAGTTCGGCTTTGGCGCCGGGAGCACGATTGACGCTCTGTTCGCTATCGCCGCCGACCATCAGAACCCGGCGACGTGGCGCAGCAGCGCCGGCCACTCCCCCCTCGACTACCTGGCGACCCAGGCGATTACCTACACCAATAGTGGCGCGGCGGCCACCGGCAAGCTCATCGTCGGCCTGTACGCGGCCGGTGTGAACCCGCAGCAGTTCGGGGGCGTAGACCTGCCGGCGAAGCTGGCGAGCTACGACCAGGGAAACGGCCGCTACGGCGGCGCCACCGCGCAGGCCTGGGCGACCCTGGCGCTGCGTGTCCTCGGCGAGTCGACAACGTCGGCAGCGAGCGAGCTGCGAAGTCAGCAGTTGGCAGGTGGCGGCTGGTCGTCGGGCTTCGACCCCGGCGCCGACACCAACACCACGGCACTGGCGATGCAGGCGCTCGTGGCGGCCCAGGAGCCTATCACCAGCACTGCCATCGTCAGCGCGACGGCATACCTGCACGACGCCCAGAGTCTGATCGGCGGCTTCCCGTACACGGCGGGCGACATGCCGGACGCCAACTCGACCGCGACCGTAGTCCAGGCGCTCACGGCAACGGGCGGTGGACCGGACGGCCTCGGCTGGACCACGCATCTCAGGGACACGACGGCGATCACTCTCACGGCGCAGACGCCCGTGCGCTGGTTGCTCGCCCAGCAGTCGACGAGCGGCGCGTTCACGTATGGCGGCAGCGACAGCGACTTCGCCACTCTACAGACCGTTCCGGCGCTGCTCGGCCAGCCCCTCCCCATCGCCCCGACGCGGCTGCTCTTCCTGCCGCTGGTGGAGCGCGGCAGATGAGACTGCCACGTTTCCTCGCCCTCTCCCACAAACGGATAGGGAGATGGGGGGTGAGGGCGGGATGGGCCGCTGTGATAGCCATCGCGATCACCGCCGCTATAGCCCTCGCCGTTCCGCATGCTCACTCGGAGGATAACCGCGTCGGCCTCGTCGTTCAGTACGGCGACGGCTCCGTGTTCATGGGCTGCTACCCATGGACGGCGGACCTGACCGGCGAAAACCTGCTGCGCCGGGCGGGTCTCGATGTCGAAGCCGACTACGGCAGCGGCATGGGCGCGCTCATCTGCCGCATTGGGCCGGACGGCTGCTCGGCGCAGAACTGCCTCTGCCAGGCCCAGACGCCGCCACTGCGCTACTGGGCGTACTGGCGCCTCGACCCCTCGCGCGGCGACTGGGTCTACTCCCAGCAAGGCTCCTCCAATCGCGCGCTCCAGGCCGGCGATGTGGACGGGTGGGCGTGGGGCGTCGGGACCGTCGCGTTCGGCGCCAAGCCGCCCAAGGTGACTTTTGAGCAGGTCTGTCCGGCGCCAACGGTCACACCCTCGCCGAGCCTGACTTTCACCGCGACGCCCGTGCCCAGCCCGACGCGCACACCGCCGGCGCCGACGTCGACGACCGTTCCCCCGCCCGTGGCGCACCTGATCGCCTCGCCGACGTCATCCCCCGCGCCCACTCTCGCGCCGTCGGTAACGCCCGTTCCCACATCGACGAACGCCCCGGCAGCCAGCGCAGCTAACGCGCCGAGCGCCACCCCATGGCCCACGGACACACCTGCGCCAGCCGCGCCGACGGGGCCGCCAACCGCGACCAGCATCGCGGTTGCGCCCACGACCGAGGTAGAAATACCGTCGGCGACAAACCCGCCGCCAGCCGGGGCCGTCGCCGCGGTATCCTCTAGCGACGTGATGCCGACTGCCACGAGCAGTCGGGGCGGGTCTGAGCGCCGCCCCGACACTCCGGCCACCCCACACCCGAATGGTGCTCTGCGGCCCGCCGTAACCAACGCGGCGCCCCCTACCCTCGCGCCCGGTCGGAGCGGGCCTGAGATACGTCCGTCCCCGTCCGCTACGCCAGACACGCGCAGCGTGGCCCAGGCGCCGGCTGGCGCGACGGTGGACCTCAGCCGCCTCACGCCGGCCGTGGCCGGCGCCAGCCGCGGCGCGGTCGAGGGGTTCAACAGCCAGGCGCTGGCGGGCTACATCGCCTTCGTAGGCCTCGTCGCCGGGCTTGGCGCGGTCCTCTGGCTACGCCGCCGAGGTGGCCCATGACCCGTTTCGCCCGTCATCCCCTGGCGTGGTTCATCTGGCTCGGCGCGGCTTTCACGGCCGCGATGACCACGCGCAACCCGCTCTACCTCGTCGTCCTGCTGATGGCGCTCCTGGTCGTCTACCAGGCCGTCGCCGCCCACGCGCCCAATGGCCCGGCGTGGAGCACGTTCATCCGCTTCGGACTGAGCCTAAGCCTGATCGGCGTCGCCATGAATGCCCTCATGGCGCACGTTGGCGATACTGTCCTGTTCAGCCTCCCGTCGACCTGGCCCATCGTCGGCGGGCATGTTACCCTTGAGGCCATCGTCCAGGGGTTGATCGGCGTGCTCCAGCTCGCATGTCTGCTCGTGGCGGGCGCAGTGCTGGGGCTGACTCTCGACTCGGCGGCGTTTCTGCGCGTGACTCCGGCCGGGTTCTACCACGCGGGGTTGGTGCTCACGATCGGCCTGGCCTTCATTCCCCAGACGGTCGCGGGCTTCCAGGAGATCCGAGAGGCACAGCGGGTGCGCGGCCACCGCTTCCGCGCGCCGCGAGACCTGTTGCCGCTTATCGGCCCGCTGCTGACGACCGGGCTAGAACGCGCGGTTCAGCTCGCCGAGAGCCTGGAGGCGCGCGGGTTTGGCTACGTGGAGGATGAGCGAGACCGGGCGTGGGTGGCTCAGCTCGGGCTGCTCGTGGGTGGCTTGCTGATTGGCGGAGCCTTGTTCAGCCTCGGCTACTGGGGCCGCCAGCCCCTCATCCTCGCCGCCATTGTCGCGGGCGCGGCGATACTGACATACACCCTGGCCCGCCTGATGCCTCGCACGCGGCGCACGCGCTACCGCCGGCTCCGCTGGGCGCGCAATGATGTGCTCGTCGGCGGCGCGGCGATGGCGTTGCTGGCGATGCTGGCGGCGATCCTTACCTACGCGCCCGCGCTGCTCTACTACACGCCATTCCCGCGCCTGAGTTGGCCCCCATTCTCGCCCTGGGTCGGCGTCATCTATCTGCTGCTGCTCGCGCCACTAGCTCCTCCCCTTCCTGCCCCCCTCTCCCTCTCGGAGAAGGTCGGGGTGAGGGTCTTAGAACCTGGCGATGGCTACAAGACCCTCACCCAGCCTCTCCCAGAGGGAGAGGAGACAGAGATGCCCTGCGCTGAACCTTTCTGGGAGAGGACAACGGCCGAGAGTCAAAGCAGGCCGGACGCGCTCCGGGAGCGCCCATGATCGAGCTGCGCGGCGTCCGCTACGCCTACCCCGACAGCCCCCGACCCGCCCTGGACAACGTGAACCTGGCGCTGCCGGCCGGGAGCTTCACCCTGGCCGTGGGCGCGTCAGGCAGCGGCAAGTCCACGCTGCTCCGCACGCTCAACGGCCTCGTCCCGCACTTCTACGGCGGCTCATTCGCGGGAACAGTGCGCGCGGCGGGCATAGACCCCATCACCCTGACCCCGCGCCGCGTTGGACGCCACGTCGGCTTCGTGTTCCAGGACCCAGAGGCGCAGTTCGTCGTTTCGACGGTCGAAGACGAGATAGCTTTCGGACTGGAGAACTTCGGCATCGCTCCGGCCGAGATGCGCCGCCGCGTCCGCGACATCCTGCCGCGCATGGGCCTGGAACGCCTACGCACGCGCCGGGTCGACACACTGTCCGGCGGCGAGCGCCAGCGCGTCGCTATCGCCAGTGTATTGGCCCTTCAGCCGGCCGTCCTGGTGCTTGACGAGCCAACGTCGCAGCTCGATCCTGACGGCGCGGCGGCCGTCCTCAGCCTCGTTGACGACTTGCACAAGAGCCTGGGGCTGACGGTGGTGCTCGCGGAGCACCGCGTCGAGCGAATAGTCGGGACGGCGGACCTCGTCCTCACGGTCGAAAGCGGCCAGGCGGCCGTTGGGGCGCCGGGCGCGATGCTGGCCGGCCACCCACTCGCGCCACCGGTCACGCGCCTGGGCGCCGCTCTCGGATGGTCCCCGCCGCCCCTGACTCTCGCCGAGGCCAGGACAGTCGTTCGCCGTAACGACTTTGGTCGGTTCGCCCCGCAAGAAGCGGCTGAAGTCGCTCCTACCAATCATGCGCCTGCCCGTAGTAACGACTTTAGTCGTTCTCCGGGCGATGCCATTCTCGACATACGAGGCGTCTCGTTCGATTACGCGACGGGCGGGGCGCTGCACGACGTGGACCTGGCCGTCCGCGCCGGGGAGGTTGTGGCGCTCATGGGCCACAACGGCGCAGGCAAGACGACGCTGCTCAAGCTCGCCATCGGCCTGCTGCGGGCGCGGAGCGGAGAGGTGCGCGTCCTGGGCCGCCTCGTGCGCGGCGGCGAGACGGCGGACCTGGCGCAGCGGGTGGGCTACGTTCCCCAGAACCCCGGCGCGCTGCTGTTCGCGGACACCGTGCGCGACGAGGTCGCCTTCACCCGCAGGACCCACGGCCTGCCGATGGATGATAGCATCCTCGACGCCCTCGGGCTACGTCCCCTCGCGAATTCCTACCCCCGCGACCTCAGCGTTGGCGAGCGGCAGCGGGCCGCCCTGGCCGCGGTGCTCGCCGCCGACCCGGGTCTGCTGCTGCTCGACGAGCCTACGCGGGGCCTGGATAGCGGGCAAAAGACGGCGCTGGCCAGCCTGCTGCGGGAGCAGGCGGCGACCGGGCGCGGTGTGCTATTGACGACGCACGACGTGGAGCTGGCGGCCGCGTGCGCCGACCGCGTCGTCATCCTGGAGGGCGGGCGCGCCGCGGAGGCGGGCGACACGGCGGCGGTTATGGCGAGAGCGCCGGCGTTCGCCAGCCAGATCGTTCAACTCTTCCCAGGCCGCGGCTGGCTCACCCCGGAGCATGTGCTCGCCCAACAAGAGGATATATGGCAGTAATTGTGGTGCGCAGGGGCTTCTGGATCACGATAGGCACGAAAGGCCTCGAAAAACGCGAAAAGCAACGAGTGAGCGAATCATTTCGCGCCTTTCGTGCCCTTTGGTGGCCTTCGTGGTCCAACATCTCCGACGAAGCCGAGTATGTCAACTTCGCAGCGTAGCCACCTGACCCGTTGGCTGCGGTGGGCGAGCTTCGCGATGGGCGCCGTCGGCGGCCTGGCGGCGTTCCTCTACCCCTTCTTCCTGCCCGACCTCGGCAATACGCCCGAGATGTCGGCCCACGCCAACGACGCCCCCATCGCCTTCTTCGGCCTCCTCGGCCTGACACTCCTGACCAGCCTCGCCGCCCTGGAGACCGAGGGGTACAGCGCCAAGACGGTCGCTGTCCTGGGCGTCCTGACCGCCATCAACGCCGCGCTGCGCCTGGTTCCTCACCCGGCGGGCGCGTCCGGAATGTTCTTCCTGCCCATCCTCTGCGGCTATGTCTTTGGCGCTGAGTTTGGCTTCCTTCTTGGCACGCTGAGCATGGCCCTGTCCGCCCTGGCGACGGGCGGCATCGGCCCGTGGCTGCCGTACCAGATGTGGGCGCTGGGTTGGCTGGGGATGAGCGCCGGCTGGCTCCCGCGATTCCCAGCCTGGCCGCGCCTCGAGGCCTGGCTGCTGGCTGTGTTCGGTGGCTTCTGGGGATTGCTGTTCGGGGCTATCATGAACCTGTGGTTCTGGCCCTATGTCGCGGGCGATCCATCTCAGTCGTGGCAAGCGGGGATGGGCTGGGTCGACGCCGTCCAGCGCTACGCCGTCTTCTACGCGGCGACGTCGCTGTGGTGGGATATCACGGCGGCCATTGCGAACTTCGTCATCCTGCTCCTGTTCGCCGCGCCGCTCCTGCGCGTGCTGCGGCGCTTCCGCCGCCGCTTCGTCGTCACCTATGCGCCAACAGTCACGGCAACAGCAGCGCAGGCGGAACAATAGAGCAAACGTCCCGAATAGAATTGCCACAGAGGCACAGACGACACAGAGAGAAGAGACGAACAGTTCTTTCGTCTGCGCGCTCTGTGTCTCTGTGGCAGCTCTTATATTCCGAACAGGGAGAGTTGGTGCGGCGGCCGCTTGCCGTCGAGCAGGATATAGGGCAGGGCGCGCTTGACCGATACCCCCAGCCGCGCCAGGTCTTCCACCGACTGCACCCGCCGTACCCGCCGCGCCGCCAGGATGCGGTCGGCCGACAGAGGCCCGATGCCCGGCACGCGCAGGAGTGTCTCCCGCCCGGCGCGGTTGACCTCGACCGGGAACCGGTCGCCGTGGGTCTGCGCCCAGAGCACCTTGGGGTCCTGGTCGGGCGGCAGGTTGCCCGTCGGGTCGAACGGGAGCTCGTCGACGGCGAACCCGTACTGGCGCATCAGGAAGTCGGCCTGGTAGAGGTGGTGCTCGCGCGCGGCCGGCGTCGCCTCGAGGCCGTCGAGAGGCGTGTTCATCACGGGGCGGAAGGCGCTGTAGTAGGCGCGGGCCAGGCCGTACGCCGTATACAGCTCCGAGGTGCGCGCAAGCAGGTCGCGGTCGCTCTCGCCACCCGGCCCGACGACGAACTGGGTCGTACGGCTGACGCGCTTCCCCTGGGACACGGCCACGCGGTGGGCGATTTTGAGCGGATCGATGAGGCTGTCGAGGTCTTTTGTGCCTGACAGCTTTTCCAGCGCCTGAGCCGTCGGCGCTTCCAGGTTCGTGGACACGCGGTCGGCCAGCTCCATCGTCCGCTCGATGGCTGCCTCTGACGAGCCGGGCATGAGCTTGAGGTGGAGGTAGCCGCGGAACTGGTACACCGAGCGCAGAATCTCGGCCGTCTTGACGATCTGCTCCTGGGTGTATTCTCCCTTGCCGACGATGCCCGAGCTGAGGAAAAGCCCCTGGATCTTGCCGCGGCGGTAAAGCTCATCCGTCGCCCGCGCCAGGTCTTCCGGCTTCAGCGCGGCGCGGCGAAAGTCCCGCCCGGCGCGGAACGGGCAGTAGTAGCAATCCTTGGCGCACGCCGATGTCTGGAGAACCTTGAGGACGGGGATGCGCTTGCCGTCGCTACGCGTCAGCAGCTCGACGTGGCGCTCCAGGGCATCGGACGGCTTGCCGTCCGGCATCGGCCGTCCCGCCCTGGAGCAAACATCGAATTGAGCCGCCTCACCCAGCAGGCCGAGGGTGTGCTGAAGATCGGTCACTGCTTCGGCGCGTGGGCGAGGAAGTCGAGCACGACGCGGTTGAACTGGTTCGGATGCGCCACGTTGACCGCGCGCGCCGTCTGCGGGAACACGGTGCGCCGCGCGAAGGGGATGGCGTGGCAGATAGTGTGCGCCGTCTCCTTGACCCGCTCCGTGTCCAGGTCACCGACGACCACGAGTGTCGGGACGCGAATCTTGGACAGGCGCTCGGCGCTGGCAGGCGCCGGCGGGTGAGGCTTAGCGCCGTGCGTGCGCCGCAAGTAGTCGCGGGCAATCATCTCCCGCAAGAGATCCCGCTGCGCCGGCTGCGTCTCCGCCTTTGGCTGCGTCGGCTCTGCACCGGAGAGCCACAGCGTCGTCTCAAGATCGGCCAGGCGTTCCACGTCTTTCGCCTGCTGCGCCTGGGCGATCGCCGTGAGCTGCTTCTTCTCGGCCTCCGACACGGGCGGCTCAACCCCCGGCGCCTCGGGCGAGACAAGCACCAGCCCGCCCACCATATCCGGATGAGCGAGCGCGTAGTCCATGGCAATGGCAGCGCTAAGTCCGAGGCTGAACAGAACGGCTTTCTCGACGTCGAGCTGGCGGAGCAGGTCGTTCAGGTCGCTGACCTGAGAAAAGTTGACCGGCTCGGTCTTGCTCAACCCGTGGCCGCGGAGATCATAGCGAATCACTCGGTAATTCTGGGAAAAGGACGGTACCTGGCTGTCCCAAATGTGCAGGTCAGCCACCTGCGCCGGGATGAACACCAGGGTTTGCCCAGATCCGGCCTCTTCATAATAAAGCTGGCCGCCGACGACCGTGACGTAGCCCGATGTTGTTTGAATTTCAGTGGCCATAGGTCTCCTCCCGGCAGCCGAATATGGCAGCCGTTCGCTAGTCGCGCCTACATTCTATTATAGACCATAGGTTCGACTCGTCAAGAGGGGAAATCACCACCACAGCCGACCTCAGAGGCCGATATTCACGCCTGCCTGCGCTACGCCATCGCCCTCATCGCCGCCGAAGATGTGCATCTCGCGCCAACAGCCTCGTAAGATAGGAGTCACGCGGCCGGGAGAGAAGTTGGACCACGAAAGACACGAAGAAGAATCGACGGACGTATGCCTTTCGCGTCCTTCGTGGTCCAACGCTCGCCGTGGCAACGCGGCGCCGACAAGGCCAAGCCGACCAGCGCCGTCCGCCCCCACCCTGCCCCTCACACCGTCAGAACGTTTATCCTACATAGTTATGTCGAGTTCACGGCAGCGGCACCAGAAGGTTCCAATACTGACCGTCCCATCGCTCCTCTGTTTCGATGTAGGATTCGCGGCGCCCATCATACCAGCCATCATAGCCATGTAGGGTTATGTCAATCGTGCCGTAGCTCTTGATTGTGGTCAAGCCGCAGATGGGTCTAGGGATATGGTCGATTGGCGTCCACGTTCCATTCTGCCAGTGCCAAACATCCATGCCGCAGACTGGCCCGACGCCACCCATGCCAGGATGCCGAGCAACCACCCATCCGTTCACGTCGCTGTTCATGGCGATGAGGATGGCGTCTTGTATCTGCGTTTGAGCGCGCCACGCATCCCCATCCCACCGCCATACAGTTTGCCCATCCACTCCCCACACGTCCGCAGGCCCCAATACAGATGTTGCGATCACTGGCTTGCCCGCAGGGGTCGGAGTATGGCGCCACGCATCGGGGTCTAGCGTGGCTTGTTGCCTTATCAGAGGGATATATACCACCGCCGCATCAGTCGCTATTGGCGTTGCGTCGGCGCCAATCTTCTGGCCTGTCCCTTGCCCAACGACCAGCACCATCAACCCCACCACCGCTATACCCATGATCAGAGCCACCAGACGTGTTGCCATAACGTTCTCCTGGATGCGCGTCGGTAGTAGACGTTTGCATAATTCATATGTACTGACGGACAGGGAACGTGAAGGATACGCGGTGGCTCAGACGCGAAGTCTAGACCTGACATCACAAAGCCTGCCGAGGCAGGCGGGCACCGGGGCATTGTCGGTTAGCCAGCCTGCTTCGAGCAGGCTTTGTCATATCAGACACCGAATTCGATTCGGTGGCGTCGGCAGGCGTTCTAGCCCGCCGAGAGGTCCACCACGGAACACACGGAATACACGGAAAACGAGGTAAGGCACTCAAGCAGTCCGAAGGACTTTGCCCTCTCAGCGCCAGCGCTTCGGCCCTGTCTTTTACACACATCTCAGCGGCGCAATCGCGATCCAGGCCAAACGACGGCGTGGCCGACACAAATACAGCGCCAAGCTGTCATTGCGAGCGCAGCGAAGCAATCCCCCGCCCTTGTGAAAGACCGTCTGAGCCGCGACAGCGTGCCTGTCATCCGTGGGGGGGCTGCTTCGTCGTCCTGTCGTCCTCCTCGCAGCGACACCGCTGGCTGTTTTCTGAAGAGTCTGCCTCGCTCAAACGTTCTGTGTAAAAGACAGGCGCTTCAGCCTGGCGTCCGCGCGGTAGCGCGGCGATTCGCGATCCTTTCGGTCTCCAATACCCTGCGGCGCGTGTCTATCTTTGCGCTGTGGCGGCGCTCGTCGGCGGTTGGGCGGCGGGCGCCGGGGACTTGTAGCCGACGCGCAGCAGGTAGAATAGCAGGAATCCGGCGAAGCGGAACGCTGCCGCCGCGATGAGCGCCTGCGCGAGCCCGATGCGCGCAGCCATGAACGTCGCCACCAGCGGCGCGAAGAACATCGCCATGTTATTCGTCGTCTGGTATAGGCCAACGTACGTCGCCTGGTGATCCGACGGCACCGTGCCGAGCAGCACGTCGAAGATGACCAGGTCGGTGCCCGCCAGGAAGAAGCCGGCGATGGCCGCGAACACGATGAGCACGGCGATATTTCCCGTCAGCGCCGTCGCCAGCGGGTAGACGGCGAAGCCCGCCGTCGAGGCCAGCAGCACCGGACGGATGCCGAATCTCCGCGCCATCCTTCCCCACGAGAAGTACGCGATAATCAGGACGCCGTTGTACACCGTGTTGATGGTGCCGATGGTGGAGTCCGACAACCCCAGCGTGCGCACCCAGTAGAGCGGCAGCAAGGGGACGGCGAAGGTCAGGCCCCAGCGGAACACAAACTGGCTGAGGATGAACTTCCCAAACAAGGGGTTGTTGCGGATCGTCGCCCAGCCGCCCGCCACGCGCTCGCGCAGCGGCACGCGCGCCGTCTTCTCATGCACGACGGGCTCCTGGTCCGGCAGCGTGATGTGGCTGGAGTAGTACAGGCTGATAAGGCCGCCGAGCCAGGAGATGATGAATAGAATCTGGTAGTTGAGCGGGAACTGGTCGTCGGTCCGGCCGAGGAACTGGCCGGCCGCGAACACGACCATCGCGTTGGTGAAGCCGAGCGACGACCAGCGGCGGCTCATAAGCCAGAAGCGTCTATGCGGTCCGGCAACGCCGCCCATGACGACGGTGAACGCGACGTTGACGATGGTTTGCGGTATCGTCGCCAGGGCCCAGATGATAATGATGGCGGTCGGAGCGTTATCTGTGAAGAAGAACGGCACGAGGCCGGTCAGGACATAGGATGAGAGGACGTAGAAGCGGGCGCGGGAGTACCACGGCACGATGTTGCGCTGGCGCTCCAGGAAGCGCCCGATCGGCAGGGCGAACAGCATCCCGGTCAGCGCGGGCATGGCGGTGATGAGGCCCACCTGGAAGTCTGACGAGCCCAGGCGCACCATGAACACCGAAAGGAATGTGCCAATGCCGCTGGCGATACCGACGCCGATGCCGTCCACGAGCACATCGCGCGCGTTGCGCTCCTCGACGGATGTGGGGTGCGTGAACCAGCCCGGCAGACGGAGCCTGAGACGAGACAGGGACACAGGCATCTCCTAAAAAAAGCTGCGGCACCAGTGCCGCAGGCCCACGATTATACCCGCCGCCCCTGTCAAAGGGCAAGAAATTCCAATTCCGACTATACTTATAGAACAGTTATGCTAACCCTGGAAGGCGCCGTCGAGCGCATTACCTATGTCAACGAGCAGAACGGCTACACCGTGGCGAAGCTGACGCCGACCGGCAAGGATTACCTTGTCACCGTCGTCGGCAATCTCCCCAACGTGCAGCCGGGCGAGTCCGTGCGCCTCGAAGGTCTCTGGACGACGCACCCGCAGCATGGCCGCCAGTTCGAAGCGAAGAATTGCACCGTCGAGCGCCCGGCGACCGTCGAGGGCATCCGCAAGTACCTCGGCTCCGGGCTGGTCAAGGGCATCGGGCCGGGACGCGCCGAGCGCATCGTCGAGACGTTCGGAGCTGAGACGCTGGAGGTCATCGAGCGCAACCCGGACCGCCTGGTGGAAGTGCCAGGCATCGGGCCGAAGACGGCGGCGAAGATTATGCGCGCGTGGGAGGAGCAGCGCGCCATCAAGGACGTGATGGTGTTCCTCCAGGGCCACGGCGTCTCGACCGGGCTGGCCGTCAAGATCTACAAGCAGTACCGCAACGAGGCCCTGGTCATCGTCCAGAACGACCCGTATCGCCTGGCCCGCGACGTCTACGGCATCGGCTTCCTGACGGCGGACAAGATCGCCCGCAACATGGGCTTCGCCATCGACGACCCGCGCCGCATCGAGGCCGGCGTCGCCTACGTCCTCAACGAGTTCAGCGACCAGGGCCACGTCTTCGCCCTGCGCCCTGACCTCGTTAATCTCGCCATCGAGCGGCTGAGCAACGACGAGACGCACATCGCCCCGGCGCAGGTCGAGGCGAGCATCGACCGCCTCGTTGAAGCGGGCGAGCTCAAGATCGAAGATGGCGACGACGGCGCGGCGGTCTATCTCCCGCCGTTCTACCAGGCCGAGGTCGGCGTGGCGCGGCGGCTGCGGCGCGCTCTCGATGCCCAGCGCGACCGGCTCGGAGGGTTTCGCGACGTCAACTGGGAGCGCGCCCTGGCCTACCTGGCCCGTGACGAGCTGGAGCTAGCGCCGCAGCAGGCCGAGGCCGTGCAGACTGCCCTCACCAGCAAGGTCGCCATTCTCACCGGCGGCCCCGGCACCGGCAAGACATACACTCTGCGCGCTATTCTCAAGCTGCTCGAGGCACGCAAGCACTCCGTTCTGCTGGCCGCGCCGACCGGCCGCGCCGCCAAGCGCATGAACGAAGCGACGGGTCATACTGCCAAGACGCTCCACCGCCTGCTGGAGTTCAAGCCGGGGCAGTCGTTCGTGCGCGACGAGCAGAACCCGCTCGACGCCGACATGGTCATCGTGGACGAGACCTCGATGATCGACCTGCTGCTCATGAACAGCCTGATGAAAGCAGTGGATGTCGGCAGCCACCTCCTGCTCGTGGGCGACGTGGACCAGCTCCCCTCTGTCGGCGCGGGCAACGTCCTGCGCGACCTCATCGCCTCCGAGGTTATCCCCGTTGTCCGCCTGAAGACGATCTTCCGCCAGGCCGAGGAGAGCGGAATCGTCGTCAACGCGCACCGCATCAACGACGGTCAGATGCCCGTCTTTTCGCCGACACCGAACGGCGACTTCTTCTGGGTCGAGGCCGCCGAGCCGGCGATTGCCGCCGAGCGCGTCTTGCAGGTCGTCGCGGAGCGCATCCCCAAGCGCTGGGGACTCGACCCGCTCGACGATGTCCAGGTGCTCACTCCGACTCACCGCGGCGAGGCGGGCGTGGCGATGCTCAACCAGCGACTGCAAGCCATCCTCAACCCGCCTGGCGAGGGCAAGACGGAGCGCCCCTTCGGGAGCCGCGTCTTCCGCGTCGGCGACAAGGTGCTCCAGATTCGCAACAACTACGACAAGAAGGTGTTCAACGGGGACGTGGGACGCATCGAGGCGATTGACCTGGAGGACCAGGTCGCGCGGGTGCGTTTCGATACAGAGACGGTGGAGTACGAGTTCCAGGAGCTAGATGAGTTGGTGCACGCCTTCGCCATGTCGGTGCACAAGGCACAGGGCAGCGAGTACCCTGCGGTGGTCATACCGCTGGTGACGCAACACTACATGCTCTTGCAGCGTAACCTGGTCTACACGGGAGTGACGCGGGCGAAGCAGCTCGTGGTCATGGTGGGGCAGAAGCGCGCGCTGGGCATGGCCGTCAAGAACGCCCGCCTCAGCAAGCGCAACTCGCGCCTGGCGCAACGCGTCCGCGCCCAGGACCCCGTCGACGTCACGGCGAAAGCCCTCGGCCTACGAAGATAGCTCGTTGACAGGAATCCCATGAAAGTTGCTAACCTCGCCGTCCGCTTCATCCTCGAACTGTGCGCCCTGGCCGCGCTCGCCTACTGGGGCTTCCAGAGCGGCGACAGCCTTCTGATGAAGCTCTTCCTCGGCATTGGCGCGCCGCTGCTCGCCGCCGCCGTCTGGGGTGCGTTCATCGCGCCTAAGGCATGGCGGCGCCTCGCCGACCCCTGGCGGCTGCTGCTGGAGCTTGTCGTCTGGCTCGCCGCCATCGCCGCCCTCGTCGCCGCCGGGCAGCCCACCCTCGCCGTCGTCTTCGCAGTAGTTCTCGTGGTCAGCACTATTCTCATGTTTGTGTGGGGACAAAGGAACGTGGCGTAGGGGTATGATGATGACTCAGGGCAGTGCAAGAGCCTGCAAGAGGTTCGACCACGGAACACACGGAATACACAGAAGGATGGGAGCAAGGAATGCTCCGCTCCTCAGGTTGTAGATTGCGCTGTCACTGCGAGGAGCGCGCCCGCGCGACGAAGCAGTCTCCCGCTAGGTGCAAGTCACACTGTCGGTGCTTAGGCCGCCTGAACAAGGGCGGGAGATTGCTTCGCTGACGCTCGCAATGACAGCCAGGCCGTGTTCTGGTGTTGGCGCATATCGTCACACGACTCTGTTGCGCGGCAGAAGGCCCGTGGCGCGAGAATCAGTTCTTGAATGACGATGACTAAGACACAACGGAGGATAGAAGCGACTCGCCGGAGCCTCATTGACCTCCGTGGCAGCCCCTATATCACCCAACGGGCGTTGAGGTTCCCTCGCGCAAATCCGGCGGAACCGTCTCGGCGTCCAGGCGCTGGAGCAGCCGCCACGCCCACTCGTGTGTCCGCGCCAGCGTCTCGCAATCGAGCTTATCGAACGTATCGCTCAGCTGATGCCAGTGCACGTTGGCCGCTAGATCCGCCGCGCTGTCGGCCGGCCGCGCATCCAGGACGATGCCCCGGTAGCCGCGGGTGATCACCGGCCACATGTCGGTGTAGGCCCCGCCCGTGTGGTCCGGCCCCAGAAGCCCCTCGTCGGCGAGCCGCGCCGCGCGCAGCAAGCCTGGCGTGTAGCGCACGCGCCGCAGCAGGCCCTCGGTCAGGTTCAGCGTCGGCTCGCCTACCCCCACCATGTCGAAATCGATATAGTCCGCATCCCACATCTCGCGGCCATACCGGTCCAGGAAAGCGGCCATGCCCTGCGCCCCTACCTCTTCGCAGCCTGTGTTGAGCACCCACACCTGGGTATGGCGAAGCGGCTCGCGCGCCAGGCGCTCGCCCAGCGCCAGCACCGTCGCCGCGCCTGACGCGTTATCGTTGGCGCCCGGACTGTGGGGCGTCCGGTCGGCGTACAGCAGCATCCCCAGCGCCCACGCCTGGAAGAGGGCAGCCGGGATAGCCAGCCATCCAGGGCGTCGGCAGCCGGTGCGCGCGAAGTGCCCGTATAACGCCGCACCGCCGACCAGGCTGGCGAGCGCGCCGACGAGGCTCAACGACAGGACGCGCAGCCAACGCGCGCTGCTGTAGAAGATTGGCGTGCGGTGGGTGTCGAGGTGGCCGACCAGAACGACGTGGTGGCGAACCTCGGCGGTCGGCTGTGATACGGCAACCACGTTCTGGGAGGCGCCGTGGGGCGACAGGCGCCGCGCCCAGTTGTCCCGCAGCGTCGCCTCGCGGTAGAAGGCCGACGCGCCGAGAAGGCTCAACACCGCCGCGAACAAAGACCGCATTCGCCCACCGCGCCAGCCAACGATGGCCGCCAGCAGCCCCGCCGCCACCGCCCAGGCATACGGGCGGTAACTCGAGCAGCTCGCTGGGAAGTCCTGTATGTGGGGCGTGTCCAGCCCGGCGTCGCGCATGACTCGTTCGGCATACTGCGCCGCGCGCCACTCGCCCTCGCCGGCCGAGGGACGTGGGCCGATATCCACGGACAGCGAGCGCGCGTGCGCGTAGGCGCGCTCCGCCCAGTGGCGGCTTTCGGGACTGACTCCGGGATGCAAGGGTGAAGGCGTGGACATATGCGGCGCTGTCGCTATTGCCCGTCGCCGACGGCTAAATGAGGCAGATAAACGAAGCTGCACCGGCCCAGGCTTATGTCAGCCGGAGCGCCGGGCGTTGTTGGAAGCGCTTGCGCGTGGAGGTCGGAAAGATCCACTTTGGCGGGCGGCGCCGCAAGTATCAGTTCCCCACAGGTGGCGGTCACCTGGAACGGAATCAGGACGAGCGAGCCGCTGCCGCTTGTCTGGCTCTGATTGGGACGCGCGGCCCCAAATATGATTTGTCCAGTCTTGTTGTCCACCTGACGGTTGTCGAGCGGCGCAATCAACGAGCCATCGGGCAACAGGCTGCCGGGCATCAGCTGAACATAGGGACGGTTGGGGTCGGAGTCAATCACCTGGAAGCTGCCCGGGTCGAAGGTCATTTTGAGCTGACCGCCAAAGAAATCCGTAAGGTTGTCCAGCTGGAGCGTCGCCGTAACGACATCGCCCACGCTGTAGCGATCCTTGAGCGGGTCCAGGGTAAAGTACACCGTCGCCGGCGGCACGGCGGCTGTCGGCTCCGCCTGCGGGACCCCAACGGGCCGGCCGGTTTCGGATGGGTTCGGAGCGCGGCTTGCCAGCGCGGGTGTAACCACGGTGAGCACGGCCACGACGAGCAGCAGCGCGCTCAGCAGCAGCGCCTGTCGGAGTGAAAACCGGAGCATGTGCCTTCTCTCTATTGATCGGGCGGCGAGTGTCGGACAAGCTGTAGCACCCCCGAGCGCCAGGAGCGGGTTGCCCTGGCGCCCAGCGCGGAATTTTAGCACAAGCCGGATGTGGCTGTCGAACAATGGAACCTGACTCGCTTGCCTAAAGAGTGCAGGCGTGCTATGCTTGCGCTCTAGTGCATCGACGACCCCCGCGACAAGGATAGGAATCATGGATCTGGGCCTCCAGGACAAAGTCGCCATCGTTACCGCCGCCAGCCGAGGCCTGGGTAGAGCCGTCGCCCTGGCATTCGCGGCGGAAGGCGCGCGTGTCGTCGTCAATGCCCGCAACGCCGAGCGGCTGGCCGGGGTCGCCGCCGCGTGCGAGGGGCTGGGCGCGCAGGCGCTGGCCGTCCCGGGCGATGTCACGAACCCCGCCGATGTCGATCGACTCGTCAAAGCGGCTGTCGAACGGTTCGGGACCGTGGACATCCTCGTTACGAACGCCGGCGGTCCCCCGGCGGGCGACTTCAAGTCCCTGACGATGGCGCAGTGGGAGGAGGCCTGTCGGCTCACCTTACTGAGCGCCGTCGGGCTGATTCAGGCGGTCGTGCCGATTATGGCCGAGCAGAAAAGCGGCTCCATCGTCAGCATCAACTCCATGACGGTGAAGCAGCCCATCCCCGGCCTCACCCTATCCAACGCCATTCGCGACGCTTTGCATGGACTGGTCAAGACCCTGTCCGTCGAGCTGGCCGGCGATGGCATTCGCGTGAACTCTGTTCTGCCCGGCTGGACGCTCACCGAACGCGTCGAGGAAATCCTGGCTTTCCGCTCCAAGAACAGCGGGCTGCCGGTCGAAGAAGTCGAAAAGACGATTACCCGCGACATCGCAATGGGCCGTATCGGCCAGCCGGACGAGTTCGCCCGCGCCGTCGTCTTCATTGCCTCGCCCGCCGCTTCGTACATCACAGGCACCACCCTGGCGGTGGATGGCGGGTTCGTCAAGGGCAAGAGCTAGAGATGCAGGCACAGCGCGCAGACCGCCTCGCCCTCATCCGCGCCATCGAGGCCGAGCGACGGTCGCGCGTGTTGAGCTACGTCATGGCCGAAGGGACGATCATCGCCGACGATGCCGTCCTCCCCATCTACTACCGCCTCGCCGCGATGGGCCGCTGCCCGCGCCTCGACCTCTACATTGTCAGTCGTGGCGGCATCACCGAGGTGTGTTGGAAGCTCGTCACACTCCTGCGCGAGTTCACCGATCACCTGGGCATCATCGTCCCTTATCGCGCCCACAGTGGCGGCACGCTCATCGCCCTCGGCGCCGACGAGATCGTCATGGGGCCGATGTCCGAGCTAGGCGCGACGGACCCGGCCCGCTCTCACTTCCTGTTACCGTCGGGGGGCGATGGTCAACCCGCGCCGGTGTCTGTCGAAGACCTGCGGCGCTGCATTGAGTTCATTCGCCGCGAGGGAGGTGGACACACCGACTTCGTCACGGCGCTGTTTTCATATATCCATCCTCTGGCGATCGGGGCGCTGGAGCAATCCCACGCTCTCGTCGAGCGCATCGCCCGCAAGGCCCTGGCAACCCACTGGGACGCCGAGGCGCGGGCAGAAGACATCGAGCGCGTCGTCGTGACCCTGAACGGCCGCCTGCACTCCCACACGTACCCGATTGGGCGAGCCGAGGCGCGGGATGATCTCGGCCTGCCGGTCGTCGACGCGGCGCCAAGCCTGTGGGCCAGGGTATGGGCCTTGTACGAGCAGTATCAGGCCGGCTTCGGCATGGTGCTGCCGGGATCATCGCCGGATATCCGCCGCCGCTGCGTCTGCATCGTGGAGACGACGGACGGCGCGACGAGCGCCTACCAGATGCTGCGCGCCGCCAACGGCGTCGAGCAGGTTGTCGGCGGCGCATGGGAGACGATTTGAATAACCTGGACACTTTAGCCGACAAGCTCCTGGCGGGACTGGACGCGAAGAATGCGGCCCGCGAGGAAGCGCTGCGCCTCTCTCGCCTGTTGGTACAGCATGCCTCGCGCACGATCCGCGCCGTCCACCGCTACGAGTGGGACGAGGCAGAGCGCATCCTCGGCGACGCCGGGCGCATCGCCGCCAGCCTCAAGACCGCGACCCAGGCCCAGCCGGAACTATACGCCGCCGGGTATGCTCAGGATGCCCTCAAGGAATACGCCGAAGCCCACATTACCCGCGCCCTGGCGCTGGGGCAGGATTTGCCGGACCCAGATGACCTGGGCGTGGAGTATGCCGCGTATCTCAACGGGTTGGGCGAAGCGATTGGCGAGATGCGCCGCCACTCCCTGGACATGATTCGGCGCGGGGATATCGAGCAGGCCGAGCGCCTGGTCGAGGCGATGGACGAGGTGTACGCGTTTCTCACCACGGTCGACTACCCCGACGCTGTGACCAATGGGCTGCGGCGCACGACCGACATGGTGCGCGGCGTGACCGAGCGCACGCGCGGCGATCTCACCACCGCCGCGCGCCAGGAAAGGCTCCAGGCAGCGCTGCGCGACTTCGAGCGGCGCCTGGATATGGGCACCTATGAGTAGCCGGCGGCAGGCGGATACGTCTCCGCCGCGCCTGATACGCGCGAGCGAAATCGGCCAGTACAGCTACTGCGCGCGCGGCTGGTGGCTGAATGTCGTCCAGGGCCGGCCCATCGAGCGGACACGTCTGGCCGCGGGCACCGAGGCGCACGCGCGTCACGGGCAGCGTGTTCGGTCGGCGGTCTGGCAAGGACGACTCGCCCTGGCATTGCTGGGCCTCGGCCTGGTGGTTTTGGTCCTGGCCTGGCTGAGATGAAAATAGCGCGGCTGTCGCCCTGAGCGTAGCGAAAGGGCCTCCAACGGCACCGGGATGCTTCGCTCCGCTCAGCATGACATTTTCATAGTTACGGGTGACCCAAGGGTCATATAGACTGCGCTGAGTATAGAATAGGTACAGGTGATTGGCGGCTGATCAAAGGATAACTTTTCCCTGAAGGAGGGCCTGGTCATGGGTGACGCGACAAAAGAGCTTGTGGTCTGCATATTTGACGGGGAGAAAAAGGCCGACGAGGCTCAGAAGGCGATTCGCGAGCTCGATAAGCGGCTCGAAGTTGTCAAGCTCGGCCACATAGCGGTCATCCATAAAAACTCCGAAGGCAAAGTGACTATCAGCGAGACCGGCGACCCGGGCCACCAGTGGGGCCGGTGGAGTATTGCCGCCGGCGCAGCCGTGGCGCTGGCCTCAGCGGCAACCGGCGGCGCCATTCTGATCCCGGCGCTTCTCGGCGGCGGCGCTGCCGCAGTTGCGACCCAGTTCATCGACACGGGCTTCCCAGACTCATCGCTGCGCGAGATTGGCAACGGCCTCGACCGGAACCAGTCGGCCCTCGTCACTATCGTCGACAACCCCGAGGAACGGGAGATTGTCGAGAGCGAGCTACAGGAGTTAGGTGGGGAGCTTATCCAGGGTTCCCTCTCCGAGGCGATGATTACGAAGCTTGGCGCTGCCACAGCAGCCGCGGTCCCGCTGTCGGAAGACGAACTGGCGCAGGACGAAGCGGCCGAGGGCCAGTCGGCTGGCGCCATAGCCACAGCGGCTGTGGCCGCTGGCGCTGCTGCCGCGGCAGCGGGCGAAGAAGGTGCGGCGAGCGAGGGCGAAGCGGCTCCTGGCGGTGGCGCGGCAGGCCTTGCCGCCGCCGCTGTGGTTGCCGCGGCGGCGCAGGAAACACCGGCCGAGCCGGACAACCTGCGCGAGATCCCTGACATTGGCCCTGTTTACGAGCGGCTGCTCCAGATGCACGGCGTCCGCACGTTCGCCGATCTCGCCGCCATGCGCCCCGACGAGCTGCAGCGCCTGTTCAGCGGCCACGACCCTGTCAGTGGCTATCCGGTCATCACGGCCAGCATGGAAGAGGCGCAAGCGATGATCGAGCTCGCCGGCTTGCGCGCCCAGGGCAAGAGCCCGGACAATTTGCGCGAGATTCCGAACGTCGGACCGGTGTACGAGCGCATGCTCATGCGGCGCGGCGTCATTCACTACGCCCAGATCGCCGCGATGCGCCCGGAGGAACTGCAAAGTGTGTTTACCGGCTACGATCCAGAGACGAATCAGCTTGTGATGCCTCTGGGTCTGGATGAGGCCGGTCTGATGATTATGGACGCGCAGCGGCTCGCCGCCGCCGCAGAGGGCTAGCGTCTCGTCGCCCAACAGGTCTGTTGGGCATCATCAAGGAGATACGAACATGGCAGACAAAGCACCGCAACATCTGGTTGTGTGTCTGTTTGACGGGGTGAACCAGGCAACCGAAGCCCGCGAGGCCATCGAGGCGGTCGACCGAAAGCTGGACGTGGTCAAGCTCGGCAACATCGCCGTCATCTACAAAGATGCCGAAGGCAAGGTGTCCATCACAGAAACGGGCGACGTCAAGCACGAGTGGGGGCGCTGGTCCCTCGGCACCGGCACCGCCGCTGCCGTCGCCGTCGCTCTGACCGGCGGGGCTATCCTGGTGCCCGCGCTCGTGGCCGGCGGTGTCGCCGCCGTCGCCACCCAGTTCATCGACACCGGCTTCCCTGATTCCGTCCTGAAAGAGATTGGCGCGGGGCTGGACGGCGGGCAGTCTGTCCTGATTACCATCGTCGACAATGAGCAGGAACGGGATATCGTGCAGACGGAGCTGAGCGGGCTGGGCGGCCGTCTGATCCAAAACACGCTGGCCGAAGAAACGGTGCGCAAGCTCGGCGCGACCGCCGCCGCCGCGACCGCGGCCGGCCCGGACCCGGGCCTGGAGCGCGCTCCCACCGAAGCGGAGGCTCTGCCGCGCGCAGCGAGGGATACAACCTACGTGCCCGTCATCACCCCGAAAGCCGATCAAGTGGTAGGCAGCCCGGGTGTGGCATTTTTGGCCCAGGTCGGCACGGCCACGCCGAGCGACCTTCAGCGCTGGGAAGCGCCGGCCGGCGAAGGCGGCGTGGTCAACCCAGAACCGGCAGCGGACGTGGAAGAAACGGACCGCCCGCAAATACCGGACTGAGCCATGGCGGTCGTCATCACCCAGGAAGCGCCCGACAGCCCCGACGCCGCCACCCTCGTTGACGAGCTGGAAGCGCATCTGGCTCCGCTCTACCCGGTCGAGAGCCGTCACGGCCTGAGTGTCCAGCGGCTGATCGCCGAAAACGTGGCATTCTTCGTGCTGCGTACCGACGGCACTCCGGCGGCGTGCGGCGGTGTGAAGCTTTACGGCAGCGAGTACGGCGAGGTGAAGCGAATGTACGTGCGTCCGGAGTTCCGCGGGCGCGGATTCGCCAAGCTCGTCCTGAGCCGGCTCGAGGACTACACGCGCGCGCAGGACGTGGACATCTTGCGCCTGGAAACTGGAATCCACCAGCAGGAGGCCGTTGGGCTGTACGAAGGGGCCGGCTACCACCGCATCCCGCCCTTTGGCCCCTACTGGGACGACCCGGTGAGCCTGTGCTATGAGAAGCGTCTGGCGCGACCGACTGGAGCATAAGCCAATACCAATTGAGCAGGCTGTCATTGCGAGCAGAGCGAAGCAATCTCGCGGCCTTGCACAAGACGCTCATACCGAGATAACGACGTCATCCCTCATCGTGAGATTGCTTCGTCGTCCTAGCGTCCTCCTCGCAATGACGCCTGGCAGCAACAGCTGCTATTCTGGAAGGAATTCCCGTGGCTACGATGACTCGTCCCCTCCCCCAGTGGGACATGACCCCCATCTTCCCCGGCCTCGACTCGCCTGAGTTCGACGCCGGCTTCCAGTCCGTCGTGCAGGCCATCGCTAACTTGGCCGCGCAGTTTGACGCCAACGGCATCGATAAGCGCGCGGCAGCCCCCCTGGACGACCAGACCGTCGCAGCGTTCGACGCCGTCACCGCGAGCCTGAACCAGGTGACAGAGCAGACACGGACCATGTTCGCCTACCTGACGGCCTTCGTCACGACGAACTCCCGCGACAACCTGGCCCAGTCGCGAATGAGCGAACTGCAGCAGCACGCCGTCGCGCTCAACAAGCTCGGCACGCGCTACACCGCGTGGATCGGCTCTCTCGACGTCGAGGCGCTCATCGCGCGCTCCCAAATCGCCCGCGACCACGCCTTCATGCTGCGCAAGACCCACATCGCCGCCGAGCACCTGATGTCGCCGAGCGAGGAAGCCCTGGCCGCCGAGCTGAACGTCAGCGCCGGCACAGCCTGGGCCAAGCTCCATGGCACCGTCACGTCGCAGCTAACGGCGCCGGTGGAAATCGACGGTCAGACCCAAACCCTGCCCATGAGCATGATTCGCAACCTCGCCAGCGACCCGGATCGCAAGACGCGGCGCCGTGCCTACGAGGCCGAGATCGCGGCGTGGCCGACGGTAGCCGTTCCGCTGGCGGCGGCGCTCAACAGTATCAAGGGCGAGGTCAACACTCTCGTCGCGCGGCGCAGGTGGGGAACGGCGCTCGACCAGTCGTTGTTCCAGAACAACATGGACCGCGCGACGCTGGACGCGATGCTCGGCGCGGCGCAAGAATCCTTCCCCGACTTCCGCCGCTACATGCAGGCCAAGGCGCGTGCCTTTGACCTCGACGCCCTGCCGTGGTATGACCTGTTCGCCCCGATGGGCGCGAGCACCCGAGTCTGGGAGTATGACGAGGCGACGGATTTCATCGAAGAGCAGTTCGGCGCCTTCTCGCCGCGCCTCCGCGAGTTCGCCGCCCGCGCCTTCCGCGAGAACTGGATCGACGCCGAGCCGCACGACGGCAAACGCGACGGGGCCTACTGCATGTGGATTCGCGGCGACGAGTCGCGTATCTTCGCTAACTACAAGACCGCCTACCGCGGCGTCGCGACCCTGGCTCACGAGCTGGGCCACGGCTACCACAACCTTAACCTCGCCCGCCGCACCATGCTCCAGCGCGACACGCCGATGACGCTGGCCGAGACGGCGAGCACGTTCTGCGAGACGATCACTTACCAGGCGGCGCTGAAGCAGGCGGCCGGCCAGGAACGCCTCGCCCTCGTCGAAGGCGTCCTTCAGGACGCGTGCCAGATCGTGGTCGACATCACCAGCCGCTTCCTCTTCGAGTCGGCGGTGTTCGAGCGGCGGCAGCGCCGCGAGCTGACCATCGACGAGCTGAACGCAGCCATGCTCGACGCGCAGCGGCAAACGTACGGCGATGGCCTCGACCCGAACGTGCTCCACCCCTACATGTGGGCGGTGAAGGGTCACTACTATAGTACGGGCCGTTCATTCTATAATTACCCGTACATGTTCGGCCAGTTGTTCGGGCTGGGGCTGTACGCCCGCTTCCTGGACGAGGGGCCGAGCTTTACCGCGCGCTACGACGACCTGCTGTCGTCGACCGGCATGGACGACGCCGCGACGCTCGCCGCGCGCTTCGGCATCGACATCCGCTCGGCCGATTTCTGGCGCGGCAGCCTGAACGTCCTGCGCGAGGACATCGACCGCTTCGTGGCAATGGTGGAATCAGGGGCGGCGTAGCGGCCCGTCATGCTCATCCTGCTGGCCGTCGCCCTGCTGGCCGCGGGCGTCGCGCTGCTCCTGTTGAGCCGCCGCGCCCGCGCCGAGACCGGTCTGCCCGAAGGGCGCGTGATCGTCAGCGACACAAGCGATTGGAAGCGCATAGACGCGCCACTCATCTCGCGTCGTCACGGGCTGGTCGGAAAGCCGGACTACATCGTCGAGCAGGGCGGCAGAATCACGCCGGTGGAGGTCAAGCCGAACCGCCGCGCCGAGACGCCCTATCTCTCCGATGTCCTCCAGCTCGCGGCCTATTGCCTCCTGATCGAGGAAGCGTGGGGGAAGTCGCCGGCGGAGGGCCTGCTGCGCTACGCCGACCGCACATTCGCCGTCGAGTGGACGTCAGAGCTGCGCGACGTGTTGATCGAAACCCTGGACGCGATGCGGTCCGACATGCGCGCGGCGAATGTGAACCGCGACCATAACGAGGCCGGCCGCTGCGCAGCGTGTGGCGTCCGCGAGCACTGCGACCAGCGCCTGGCATAGATGGCGAAGTAAGATGCCCCTGCTCATCGACGGCCACAATCTCATCGGCCAGATGAAGGGCCTGTCCCTGGCCGACCCGGCTGACGAGACAAAGCTGCTCGCCCGCCTCCAAAGCTACTATGCTCGCACGAAGGACCCGATAACCGTGGTCTTCGATCCAGGTGACCTGCCGGGAGTCGGGCGGCCCGCCGCTCGCCCTGGCATCACCGTCATCTACGCGCCCCACGGTGAGGAGGCCGACGACATCCTCATTCGCCGCATCGAGCGCGAGACCAACAAGAAGACGCTGACGGTGGTTTCGTCGGATCGCCGCGTGGTGAACGTAGCCCAGCTCAACGGCGTGCAGACCATGCGGGCGCAGGAGTTTGCGAGCAAGCTGGCGGAGATCGGCCGGCCCGCGTCGAAGACGTCGGCGCCGGAGGACAAGCCCGCCGCATCTAGCGGTGACGTCGACTACTGGATGGGGATTTTCAAAGAGCCGCCGCCCAAGCCGCCCAAACCGACGAAAAAGAAGTGGCGGCGGTAGGCTCTCATAGTGTCATTGCGAGCGAAGCGAAGCAATCCCTTGCCGTGAGACTGCTTCGCTCCGCTCGCAGTGACATTCCTATGGTAGAGGAGAACGGATGCGTTTCCAAAGCCCGCGCGGTATGCCGGACGTCCTGCCCGAGGACCAGCCCTACTGGCGCACCATCATCAAGAATAGCGAAAAGCTGGCCCGCACCTACGGCTACGAACGCCTGGATCCGCCCATCATGGAGGAGACGGGCCTGTTCTTGCGCAGCATCGGCGAGGGCACAGATATTCACGACAAAGAAATGTACCTGGTCGGCCTGGCCCAGCACCCCGAGAAGTTCGGCGAGCTAGCGCTGCGCCCGGAGTTCACCGCCGGCGTGATGCGCGCCTACATCGAGCACGGCTTCCAGAACAAGCCCGCGCCGGTGCGGCTGTACTCCCTCGGCCCCGCGTTCCGCCACGAAGCCCCCCAGCTTGGCCGCCTCCGCCAGCTCAACCAGCTCAACGTCGAGGCCGTCGGCTCGATGGACCCGGCGCTGGACCTGGAAATCATGCTCGTTGCCTGGGACTTCTACGTGCATCACAGCGTGCCGAACCTGTCATTCCAGCTCAACAGCACCGGCTGCCCCAAGTGCCGCCCGCAGTACGTCCAGGCGCTGCGCGACTACTACCAGCAGCACATCGACCAGGTCAGCGCCGAGGACCGCCACCGCCTCGAAGTGAACCCGCTGCGTGTCCTCGACAGCAAGGCCGAGAACGCCCAGGCGCTCATCGAGGGCGCGCCGCGCATTCTCGACTACCTGTGTGAGGAATGCGCCACGCACTTCAGCGCCCTGCGGAGCTACCTGGACGCCCTCGGCAAGCCCTATATCGTCAACCACCGCCTCGTGCGCGGCCTCGACTACTACACCAAGACCGTGTTCGAGGTGTGGGGCGAGGCAGGCCTCGGCGCGCAGAACGCTCTGTGTGGCGGCGGGCGCTACGACGGGCTGATCGAGCTGCTCGGCGGCCCGCCCACGCCGGCCGTCGGTTTCGCAGCGGGCATCGAGCGCCTGGTCTTGACAATGAAGGCGCTCGCCGTCGGCGTCGAGCCCTTGCCCGGCCCGCAGGTCTGCGTCGCGTATCTCGGCGCCGAGGCCAAGCTCGAAGCCGTCAAGCTACTCAGTGAGCTTCGGGGAGCCGGCATCCGCAGCGTCGCCACATTCGGCGACCGCGGCCTCAAGGCGCAGTTCCGCTACGCCGACCGCATGGCCGTGGCGTACACGCTCATCCTGGGAAGCGACGAGGTCGCCAACGAGCAAGTGACGTTGCGCGACATGGCGGGCAGCGCCCAGAGCCAGGTGGCGCGCGCCGAGATCGTGGCCCTGCTGCAACCGCGGCTCTCGTCCGGGTGAGATGACCGATTCGTCCCTCCATTCCCCTTCCCCTTCCTCCCACAAGTGGAGGAAGGGGGGCCGGACAACTCCCTCTCCCCTTGTGGGAGAGGGTTGGGGTGAGGGTCTCCTCCTCGCCCTCATCCTGCTGCTTCTCCCCTGGCTGCTCCTCTGGCGGCTGTGGACACCAATCACCGCCGATCGCCAGCAGTTCGCGTATGGCGACTTTGTCGAGCAGTTCTACCCGTTGCGTCTCTTCGCCGCCGACGCGCTCAAGGCCGGGCGGTTGCCCCTCTGGAACCCGCACATCTTCGGCGGCACGCCCGCCCTGGCCGACCCACAGTGGGCAACTCTCTACCCACCGGCCTGGATCAGCGCCTTCATTCCGCCCTGGCCGACGCTCCCTTTTGAGGTGCTACAGGCGGAAGCCGTCATCCATCTCGGCCTCGCCGGGCTGTTCACATTCCTGTTCGCCCGGCGACTGCTCCCACCGCTGCCCGCGTTCGTGGCCGCGCTGGTCTTCGAGCTGGGCGGCTACCTGACGAGCTACCCCCCACTCCAGCTCGCCGTCCTGGAGACCGCCGTCTGGCTACCCGCCGCGCTCTATGCCGCCGATGTCCTGGCCACACCCGGGCGTCGCCCCATCGGGCGCGTCGCCCTCGCCGCCGCAGCACTGGCGCTGGCTTTTCTCGCCGGCCACCCCCAGACCTTCCTGCTCATCCTCTACACGACCGGGGCGTACTATGTCGTCCGCGCCTGGCGGCGGCTCTCCCTTCGACAGGGGATTGGTCGTGGGCTTGCCGTCCTCGCTGCCGCCGCCGGGTTGACGGCCGCCCAATGGCTCCCGACGCTGGAGCTGGCGCGCCTCGGTCCGCGCCTTATCCTGCCGTACGAGGAGGCCGCGGTCGGCTTCAGCCTGCCGGAAATCGCCCAGATCGTCCTGCCCAACGCCTTCGGCGTCTGGTCGCCGCTCTATGTCGGCGGTGCGACGCTGCTCCTGGCGCTCGTCGCCCTGGCCCGCGGGCGCGGGCGCTTCTGGGCCATCCTGGCGCTGGTCGGGCTGCTGCTCTCGCTCGGCGCGCAAGGCGGGCTGTACTGGCTCGCCTATCACGCCGTGCCCGGCTTCAGCCTGTTCCGCCATCAGGAACGCGCCGCGCTACTGTGGGGCTTTGGCCTGGCTATGCTTGCCGGCTATGGCGTGGCCGCGCTGCCGTGGCGCCCCTCCTCCATCTCCCCGACTCCCTTCCTCCCCCCACCGGTGGGGGAGGAAGGGGGCGCCGAGCAAGGCGAGGCGGGGGATAGTGGGGGGCAAGCTCGAATGCGGCTAATGTGGGTTCCGGCTGCCCTTGTCGCGCTGCTGGCCCTGGCGCTCATCATCGCCTGGACGGCGCGGGGGCAGCCGGGTGATGGCGCGCTGGCGGCGGCGACATCCGCCGCCGTCTACAGCGTCATGGTCCTCGCCCTGGCAGCGCTCATTCTTGGGCGGGCCGGCCGCGGCTGGCTCATCGCGCTCGTCGCTCTCGTCGTCATAGATCTGCTGTCCACCAGCGGGCGCGGCCTGCTGCAAACCCCACCGGCGGGCGGGTACTTCGCCGCCAACCCACTCGTGTGGCGCATCCAGGCCGATCCCAATCTACCATTTCGGGTGAGCAGCGAGGGCTTGCTGCCGCCGGGCGGCGGCAACGGCGCGGTGATCTGGGACTTGCAAGACGTGGTTGGGAACAGCCCGCTGCACCTGGCGGCGTACGACGCGCTCATTGCCGACGTGCCGGAGCTGATGTGGTGGCGTCTGCTTGGGGTGCGCTACGTGCTGACGAAACGCGAGATTCAGCACGGGGCGTTGAGCGAGATAGACCGCCAGGGCGACACGCGCCTCTACTCTCTCGCCGGCGGCCTGCCGGCGGCCTGGGTCGCGCCCGGCGTGGAGGTTGTGGCCGATGAGGCGGCGGTGCGGGCGGCCCTGGGCCGGCCCAACTTCGATCCTCTGCGCGGCGCCGTCACGTCGGCTTCGATAGCGGCCACGCTAGGGCTGCCGACGGCGGCCGACCCTCTTGACGCGGCCAGCGTCGAGGTCAGCCGGCCGACGCCGGAGGACGTCACGAGCCGCGTCGACACACCCGCGCCGGCGCTTCTAGTCCTGTCAGAAGCCTATGCCCCAGGGTGGGAAGCATCGGTCAACGGGCAGCCGTCGCCTGTTCTGCCGGTCGATGGGCTGCTCCAGGCGACGCCGGTGCCGGCCGGCGCCTCGACCGTGGAGTGGCGCTACCGGCCGCGGCCGGTGATGGTCGGCTTCGCGGTCAGTGGCCTGACGCTCGTATTGCTGCTCGCTGGTTGCATCTGGGAGTGGCGCGCCCGACCGCAGTGATGCAGCGCGATCGATAAGCGCGTGCGCCAGGATCGCAAACTACCGAGCTATGACGGGGTAAGCGGTCTACTTGGACTTGGGTGTCGAACCAGGGTTCGGCTGAGAGCGCGCGGTAGGCTTCGCCGGCGGCTGCGTCGGTTTGGGTACCTCGATGGGAGTCCCCTGCGGCTGCGGCTGCGACGCCCGCGTGTTCTCCGGCTTCGGTGTCGCAGGCGGCGAGGTCGGCTGCGGCTGCTCCACCGGCGCTGACGTCGGCTGCGGCTGCTCCACCGCCCCCGATGTCGGCTGCGGGTTCGCGGACGGCTGGGTCGCCCCAGCCGGAGGCTGTGGCTGGGTGCCAGGCGCCTGCTGGCCGCTGCCTGGCGGGGCCGACGTCGGTTCCGACGACTCAGAGCCGCCGGAGTGAGAGGGCGCGGGTTCTGCTGTCGGCGTCTCTGTCAGCGCGACGGTAGCGGTCGGCGCGGGCGTGTCCGTCGGCGGAACGGGTGTCGCCGTCGGCGGAACGGGTGTGCTTGTCGCCGAGGGCGACGGCGTCGCCGACGGGCTCGCGGTAGCAGTAGCGGTGGCGGTCGAACTGGGAACGGGTGTCGCGGTCGCGGATGGCGCGACGGTCGGCGTCGCCGTGGGCGTTGGCGCGAGCATGATGCGGTCGCGCACCGCGCCGACAGCCTCGACGAACGGACGGAACGTTTCAGGCGGCAATCCCTTGGCGCTCGTCACGATGACCGCGCTAAGGGCTGTCACAACGGCAAGGATCAGGGCCGCCGCGAGGAGAGCGATTCGGTGCGCGCGGATCCTGCGCCACCAGCGCGGATCTGTCTGCGCGATAACCGCCGGCGATGCGACAGCGGTCTCGCGGCCGGCCAGGGCGGTTCGCATGCGGTCGCGCTGCGCGGCGAAGCCGCCCGACGACATGGCCGCGCGCGGCGCCGCGTAGAGTTCCTGGACCACACTCAACAGGGGCGCAAGGCGCTCTGCGTGCTCCGGATGCTCCCGCAGGCATTCGTCGATAGACACGCCGCGGTGCATCGCTTCTATGCAGTTTTCCAGCGCCGCGTCGAAGTCCGTCATGCCGGTGAGTCCCCAGCCAGTGCCCGATTCAGAGATGCCAACGCCCGATGCTGTAGCGCCTTGATGGCGCCCTCCGTCCGCCCCAACATCTCGGCGACCTCGGCGTTACTCAGCTCCTCAAAGAAACGCAAGATGATGACATCCTGCTGGTCCTGTGTGAGCTGGGCCAGGGCCGCGTGGAGCTTGTTTTCCGTCAGAGTTTGTTCCATCACCCTGGTGGGGTTGTCGTCGGGGGACGAGGGCGTCTCAACCACCATATCCATATGCTTTGACTGTCGTCGCAGATGGTCAATCATCAGATTGTGGGCGATGCGGAAGAACCAGCCGGAAAAGATCGCTTTCTGGTCCTGCATGCCAATTCGATAATTGCCGATATTCTCCATCAGCCGCAGGAATGCCTCGCCTGTCAAATCCTCCGCCATCTCCCGGTCGCCAACGCGGTGGTAGATGTAGCGGAAGATTGACTGCGCGTACATGTCATACAAACGATCGAAGGCCTCCGCGCGATACGCCTGGGCGCTCTGGAGTAACTCGATCATCTGGTCTTCGCTGACCGCTCGCGTGAGTGTTTGCGTCAGCGGCCCTACGCCTGATTCTCTGTCTGACATACGTTTAAAAGGGATAAAGGATACGCCGCCGCCGGCTGACGGCCCTAGAACTGATCGGCGTATGCGTAGAGCGCGGGCGCTCCACCGGTATGAATAAAGACGACGTTATCCTCGCTCCCAAATCGCCCGCTCCTGACAAGTCCCAGGAGCGCGGCCATCGCTTTTGCGGTATAAACAGGCTCCAGCATCAGCCCCTCGGTTCGAGCGACCAGGTGAATAGCCTCCTGGCCCTCGCGGCTGGGCACGCTGTACCCGACGCCTACGTAGCCTTCGTGCGTCTCCAGGTCCGACGACCCAAACGCCGCCGGTCGGCCAAGCAGGTCGGAGGTACGAACGGCCAGGCGCAGAATGGATGGGGCAAAGTTATGCCACAGCCGGCCCACGTCCACAGCAATGACCCGCGTCGGCCGGCGAATGTACCGGAAGCCAGCGACGAGTCCCGCGGCCGTCGTTCCCGTTCCTGCCGCCACAACCACGTAGTCAAGCGTGATCCCGGCCGTATCGGCCTGCGCGGTGAGCTCGGCCGCCGCCGCCGCGTAGCCCATAGCGCCAAGAGGCGCAAAACTGCCGACGGGTATTACGTAGTGTCCCCGTCCGGCCAGGCCAGGATAGACTCGCGCCAACAAGCGCATCTGCTGGATCGCGCCCTCGATGGTACGCGTTGGGTCGGGCTTACCCGCCCAGCCCAAGTATACCATACGTGCGCCCAAAACCCGGTTGAGCAGTAGATTGCCCTGCCGCGAGTCCGCGGGTGGGTCGGCAAAAACCACCAGGATAGGCTCGAGGCCGAGCTTGCGCGCCGCCGACGCCGTGGCCCGCAGGTGGTTGGACTGTGGGCCGCCCGCGAAAGTCACGACAGCCCGGGCATCGCGGTCCAGGGCGTCGGCCATCAGGTATTCCAGCGGGCGCACCTTGTTGCCGCCTCCCAGGTCGGTCAGGTCGTCACGTTTCACCCACAGCCGCGGACCGCCGAGCGCTGCGCTCAGCCGCGGCATCGGCTCCAGGGCGGTCGGCAAGCCCGCGAAGGCGACACGTGGGAACCTTTCCCACCCGCCCCGCGTCATCTTCTCAACCTCGTCCGGCATATTCTCCTCAAACTTGCCCAGCCACCTGGCAAGGTTATAATTGACGGCGGCGGCTGCTGGAGGGCCGCGTTCGTGACTCTTGAACCTACACCGGACCCGACAGACCCGAAGCTCCCTGAGACGGAGCGCCCCGACGTTCCCCCCGTCGAGCCCCCAGCCGCGGAGAGCCAGCAAGCTCCGTCGGCCGCGACAGCGTCGGAGGATGCTCCGGCAGAGGCGCCGCCGGCAGAGCGTCCGGCGGAGACCCCCGCCGTCTCAGCGGAGACACCCGAAACAGCCCCTCATCCCGCCACTGCGACCCAGGACGTTCCGCTGATGGCGGCCGCGGCGGCGCCCGCCGCTGCTCCACCACCTGCGCCGGCCGAGGAAGGCCTCTCTCCCCTGGTGAAGACCCTGTTGGCGGTCGCCTTCGCCTGCTTCGTGTTCGGCGGTCTTATCTTTGGCTATCTGTTCTACACTACCGTGCGCGATGTGACGGCGTACTATAATCTGCCTGCTCCGGTCACTGCGCAGCCTCTGCCATCACAAGCGCAGTCAATTCGGCCGGCCGTCCCCGGCGCACCGACTCCCACCATTGCTCCGCCCCCACCCCAGGCGGCAGCGCCGAGCATCTCGGCCGCCCCGGTCTGGGACCGCAAGGGGCGCGTCAACATCCTGCTGATGGGAACCGACGAGGGGCGCACCTGTGATGACGGTCTGCCCCGCAGCGACACGATGATCCTCGTCAGCATCGACCCTGAAGCTAAGCGCGCCTACATGATCTCGTTCCCCCGGGACCTCTGGGTGGCTATTCCAGGGCGCGGCATTTCCGGCATTCCGAACGAGGACCGCATCAACACCGCCCTTGTGTGGGGCGACCTCTACCGCTACCCGGGCGGCGGCCCCATGCTGGCGCGCGCGACGGTCGAGAAGAACTTCGGCCAGCCCATCAACTACCACGCCATCATCAATATAGACGGTCTGGCGCGGATTATCGATATCCTGGGCGGCATTGATATCGACGTCAAGAGTGAGGTTCACGACTACGACTACCCCACGCCGGACTGTGGTATCAAGACCATCGATATCAAGCCGGGTCTGCAGCACATGGACGGCGAGCGCGCCCTGGAGTACGCCCGCTCGCGCCACGAGTCCAGCGACCTGGACCGCGCCGACCGGCAGCAGCAGGTTCTGCTCGCTATCCGCCAGAAGGCGCTTCAGCTCGACATCATCACCAAGCTACCGGCGCTCCTCGGCGAGTACAAGAACCTTGTGAAGACGGACCTCTCGCCCATCGAGATCCTGGCTCTCGCCAACCTCATGAAGGACATCAAGAGCGACAATATCGAGCGCCAGGTGATCGACATCAACATGATCCACCCGTGGACTCGGCCCGACGGCGCCCAGGTGCTCATCCCTGACCGCGCTAAGATTCGAGCCTTGTTCGACAAGATGTTCAACCCCTCGCCGACCAACAGCAATTAGCGTTCCTGACAGCGCAAGCCCAATTGGTAGAGACGCGCCATGGCGCGTCTCTACTGCTTTTCCACCATCTCTACAGCGTCACCTCACGGCCCTCGACCGCCGAGCGATAGATCCCGTCGATGATACGCATGAGAGCGACGCCCTGCTCTGGCGGCGCCGGGTTCGGCTTCCCATCTTGCACCATCGCCACGAACTCCTCGATACCGATGACATGCGAGGCGCCCGCCGCGACCGTTGGGTGAATCTCCGCCCCCGCGCCGGCCATGTCCGTGTACACCGTGAGCGTGTCCACCTCTGAGTACTGGCGCACATTGATCTGGCCGCCGCCTTCTGAGCCGAACAGGTGGACGTAGAAATCGTCCTTGTGCTGGCCATAGGCCGCCCAGCTCGCCTCCAGGTACAGGGTTACGCCGTCGGCCAGGCGGACGAACGCCGCCGCCAGGTCCTCCACATCGTACGAACCGGCTGTCCCTCCCGACACAGGGCGACCCGGCCATGTGCCGCGGCCACGCGGCCCGAACTCTGCGTACGTCGCGCCCGACACGGCGACGGCCTGGGGGTAGTCTAGCAGCCACATGCTCAGGTCCAGCATGTGGACGCCCAGGTCGATCAGTGGCCCACCGCCGGACATCGCTTTCTGTGTAAACCATGCCCCAATGCCGGGAATCCCGCTGCGGCGCAGCCAGCCGGCCTTGGCGTAGTACACGCGGCCGAGCGTCCCGGCGTTCAGGTAGCGCTTCAGGGCCTGGGCGTCGGCGCGCAGGCGCCAGTTGAACATGACCATCACCTGGCCGCGCGCCGTCTTGGCCGCCGATGCGATGCGCTCCGCGTCGGCAAGATTGTGCGCCAATGGCTTCTCAACGCACACGTCGAGGCCGCGGTCCAGCGCCGCCAGCACGACGTCCGCGTGGAGGTAGTTCGGCACGCAGATGCTGACCACGTCTAGATCGTCGCGCGCCAACAGGTTCTCATACTCCCCGTATATGAAGGGGATGTTGAACTCGGCAGCCACATCCGCGCAGCGATTTGCGTCCAGCCCCGCTAACGCCACCACGTCGACACCCGCCGCCCGATACCCCATGATGTGGGCGCGGCCCACGCCGCAGCCAATCACACCGGCGCGCAAGGGCCGCGTCATATCTCGCCCCATGCTCTCCCCTCCTGCGCCTTTAGCCTTCGAGCGCGGGGCGATTGCCGAAGCTGCGCGGGGCGCCGGGCGTCGGCGCGGCCCAACGGACGGCGTTGGCAATCACCTGCTGAATCTGTGGATTGTAGTAGGTCGGGAAGCTCTCGTGACCGGGTCGGAAGTAGAAAATGCGGCCCGAGCCGCGGGTGTAGCAGCAGCCGCTGCGGAATACTTCGCCACCCGTGAACCAGCTAATGAAGACGAGCGTCTCGGGCGCGGGAATGTCGAAGTGCTCCCCGTACATTTCCTCGCGCTCCAGGAGGATATACTCCCCAAGACCCGCGGCGATCGGGTGGCCGGGCGCAACAACCCACAGCCGCTCGCGGTCGTTGGCTTCGCGCCACTTCAAGTCGCATCCCGTGCCCATCAGGCGCCTGAAAATCTTGGATAAATGCCCTGAATGAAGCACAATTAGTCCCATGCCGTCGAGGACGCGCTTGTAGACGCGCTCCACGACCTCATCCGAGACCTTGTCGTGGGCCATGTGGCCCCACCACGTGAGGACATCGGTGTTGTCCAGCACGTCCTGGGGCAGACCGTGCTCAGGCTCGTCGAGGGTGGCCGTGCGCACGTCGAAGCCGTGCGGCTTGAGGCCGTCGGCGATCGCGCTGTGAATGCCGTTCGGGTAGACGGCGGCGATCTCGGGGTGTGTCCGCTCGTGGACACCCTCGTTCCAGACTGTGACTCGAATACCCATGTATATGCTCCTTCCGCATTTCTGAATAGTCACGCCTCGGAGGCGTCTATGAACCCGTTCACGCGCTATATTCGCACCCAGCGCGCAGACAGAATACCGTCCGATGTGCGCGCGTTCGTCGACCGCTGGGACCGCCTGGAGGCGCTGGTCATCAACGTCTACCGCGCCGGGCAGGCGGACGAGGAGACGGAGAAGGCGTACGCCGAGCTGCGGGCCTGGCTTCAACCCCACTATCCGGCCTTCGCGCCGCTTGTCGCTCCCTATTGGCGCAACGCCCGCGAAGCGGGCAACCTTCCTGCCTCCGACCCGTTCGAGCGACTCTTCGCGCCCGAGTCGGCGTCGGCATTCGCCGGCACGCGGACCTACATGCAGGCACTCCCGCCGGCGCGTGAAGCCATCAACACCTATCTCTTGACCCTCCCTTAGCGCGCCAGCGCATTATAGGCCCGCGCCCGTCGACCGTCGAGTCTGGATACCTCCGTCTCTCATTCAGACAATAGCGACAGAGGCACAGAGCATACAGAGGATCAATACAATCAGATCCTCTGCGCACTCGATGCCTCTGTGGCAAATCACCCGTCACTGAGAGGGTTTCACACCCTCTCACCTTCCTTGGCTTCTCTGCTGACAGGAGAAGGAAGTACTCGCTCGACGGCCTTGCGCTACGCCGCTATTTCCTCGCTCTCCTTGGCCGCCGCCTGGAACTGGTGGCGCCGGCGGCGCGGCGTCGGCATGATCATGCGCACGCCGCGGTCATACGTGAAGTAGTTCCACACCCAGCTCACGAAGACGCCAACGCGGTTGCGGAAGCCGACCAGGAACCACAGGTGCAGCCAGACCCAGGCGGACCAGGCCAGGAAGCCCTTGAGCTTGATGTCGCCCGGCAGCTGCGCCACGGCCGCGTTGCGGCCAATCGTCGCCATCGTGCCGGGGTCCTTGTAGATGAACGGCTCGCCTGGGAGGCCCTGCATGTGGCGCAGAATCATGCGCGCGGCGTGCTTGCCGCCGTCTATCGCTACGCGGGCAAGCTGCGGGTAGATGTTTCCGTCGGGGCCTTTGCTGGCCGCCAGGTCGCCGATGACAAAGGCCTCCGGGTGCCCCGGCAGGCTCAGGTCATCGTTGACGACGACCCGGCCACCGCGCCCCACCTCGACACCCAGGCCGTTCGCCATGGGGACACCGCGGATGCCCGCGCCCCAAACGACGGTGCGCGTGCGGATCTCGCCGCCGCTCTTGAGGTACACCGTGTCCTCGGTCACCTTCGTGACGGCCTCGCCAAGACGCACGTCGACGTGGCGCTTGCGCAGCTCATCCAGGGTGTAGCTGCGCAGATTCGGCGCGAAGGGCGCCAGCACCTTATCCGATGCCTCCAGGAGGACGACATGGGCACGGTTCATGTCGAGACGCGGATAGTCCTTGCGGAGCACCATGTCGAACAGCTCGCTCAGCGCGCCGGCCATCTCGACGCCGGTCGGGCCTCCGCCAACGACCACGAAGTTCAACCAGCCTTCGTCAATCAGCTCGGGATCAGCGCTCACCTCTTCAAACACGGTTATGATGTGATTACGCAGAGCGTTGGCCTCGTCCACCGTCTTCATCGGGAACGAGTACTGCTCCGCGCCGTCGATCCCGAAGTAGTTTGTCGAGGCGCCGGCCGCCAGGATCAGGTAATTGAACGGCACCGGCGGCTCATCTTCTAGCAGCAGAGCCTTCTGCTCCCAGTCCACGCCGACGACGTTGCCTAGCTCGAACGCGAAATTCTTCTGATGGTGGAAAATCCCCCGTACCGTCGAGGCGATTTCACCTGGCTCCAGTGCCGAGGTCGCCACCTGGTACAACAGGGGCTGGAATGTATGATAGTTGAAGCGGTCAATCAACACTACATCGACCGGCGCGTTCTTTAGCGCCGCGGCCGCCCTAAGGCCGCCGAAGCCCGCGCCCACGATAACGACACGAGGTCTATCATTCACGGCGCAACTCCTTTCGCGAATCCTTCTTCTGGCAAGCGCCGCAGTATCGCAGCGGCTAATTCTAACAGATTCTTTCCAACTGTCTAGACGCTTTGACGGTTACACATCATACGTCAACGGCTTGGTCACGCGCTGCGTGACAGCCTCCATTTCCGCACTCATGAAGCATTTAGCGTGCCGCCCGGCCCATACCCCTCTTCTGCACCTTTTGGGCTGATGTATGTAGAGTTATTTTGTGCTATGCTATTCGTAGGTCTATTATCACTGCGGCGCTTCTGCGCGCCGACGCGCCGTATACGGCGCGACCATCAGTATAAGGAGGCGTATTATGGCTACTGCTCCCGCTGACACCCGCCACCGCACCTGGGCGGTCTGGCTTCTCGTCATCATGGCTGTGCTTATGGCAGCCTGGGCGATTGTCATGACTTTCCAGTACTTCGGCCTCATATTCGTGAATTTTGGCCCGGTGAGCTTCTTCGGCCAGGCTATTTTTGGCGCTCTAATGTGGGGAATCCTGGCCCTTATCTGGCTTGCGGTCGCTTACTGGCTGTACTCACTACAGCCGTCGGGCTGGTTGTTCGTGGTCATCATCACGATATTCAACCTGATCCTGAACTTCGTGTCCTGGATCGGCGGGACGTCCGCGCCGTATCTAGAGGTCTCGACCCTGCTCAACCTGATCGCCCTCGGCCTCGCGTTCCTGCCCGGCACTCAGCGCGCGTTCGGGCGACGGTAACCGCGGCCATCACGTAAGACAACAACTCCATAAGCAGCCGCCCCTTCTGGCAATGTGACCAGGACGGGGCGGCTTACTTTTTGCCTTCGCCACGTATTATCCCCCTTTGCATTATCCCTGTGCCTGAAGTACAATACTGTGTGTATCACAACACAATACATCGTCTCATTTAGTGAAACAACACAGAATAAAAGGAGTTCAGCGATGAACCAATTACACAGCCGATTAGGGAGATGGGCGATCTTCCTGGCCCTGGTTGCAGTCGCGCTGTTCCTGGCCGCATCTCAGCCGGGAGGAGTCGCCGCCCAGGGTCCATCTGGCCCGCCACCTGGCGCGGGCGGACCACCGGGCTTCGCGCCCATTCCCACCGGACCATGCGGCGCGCTACAAAGTAAAGACTTCTCGCTAATACCCGACGCCCCAACGGCGATTGTGTCTACGCAGATTGTCGCCGCCAGCGGCCAGCAGCCCGAGTACTGCGACGTCAAGGGCATGATCTCTCCGCAAATCCAATTCGAGCTTCAGTTACCCACCAACACGTGGAACGGGCGCTACCTCGAGGTCGGCTGCGGCGGCTACTGTGGTAGCGTTCAGTCGTCGCCAGAATGTGCCGCGGGGCTCGCAAAGAACTTCGCCGTCGGTTTCGACAACTCGGGGCACGTCGGCGCGATGGGCGGCGACGGCAACGCCTTCTGGGCGCTAGATGAACCTGGCCTGCGCCGCGACTTCGGCTACCGCTCCGAGCACGCCATGGCCGTCGCCGCCAAAGCCATCATGGCCGCCTTCTATGGCAAAGGCCCCAGCTACTCGTACTACGAGGGCTGCTCCAACGGCGGCCGCCAGTCGGCGCAGGAAGCGCAGCGCTGGCCTGACGACTTCAACGGCGTCATCGTCGGCGACGCGGCGATGATCCAGGCGCCACTGAACGGAGAGTACGAGGTCTGGAACGGCCGCGTCAACACCAATACCCAGGGCCAGCCCATCATAACCTCCGACAAGCTGGCGCTCATCAACAATGCCGTGCTGGCGAACTGCGACGGCCTCGACGGGCTGGTAGACGGCCAGATCACCGACCCGCGCCTGTGTACCTTCACGCCCGAGTCGCTCCGCTGCGCGGCCGGCAGCGATCCAAGCACCTGCCTCAGCGACGCCCAGGTGGAAGCTGCCAACAAGCTCTATTCAGGGCCTGTTGACGCCAGCGGCGCGGCCCTCTATCCCGGCCACGAGCCGCCCGGGTCGGAGTTGGGGTGGGCCGGCTGGGTTGTCCCTGCGCCGGCGGGCCAGGGCATGCCAGGCGTGATGTCCCAGGGCATTGGCGACGGCTACCTGAAGTACCTGGCTTTCGAGCAAAGCCCGCCGCCGTCCTACTCATCCAAGGACTGGCAGTTCACGCTCGACGGATTCAACCAGCTTCGCCCGCTAGGCCTGGTCTACAACGCCACGAATGCCGACCTCAGCGCGTTCCAGAAGCGGGGCGGCAAGATGATCCTGTATCATGGCTGGGCGGACCCGGCGATTCCACCCTACGGGACTCTCGCGTATTACCAGGCCGTCGCAGACACGATGGGCGGGCTTGAGGCGACCCAGCAGTTCGCGCGCCTGTTCATGGTACCCGGCATGTTCCACTGTAGCGGCGGCAACGCGCCTAACCAGTTCGACATGCTCACGCCGCTTCAGCGCTGGGTCGAGCAGGGGGTCGCGCCGGACCAGGTTATCGCCGCGCAGATGTCCGGCGGCCAGCAATCCGGCGGATTCAGCGATCCAACAGCGGGCGGCAGCTCCGCGGGAACCGTCGTCCGCACCCGGCCGCTGTGCCCCTACCCGCTACAGCAGCGCTACAAGGGCCAGGGCGACATCAACGACGCCGCGAACTTCACGTGCGAGCTTGTACCCGGCCTGGTCGATGCTCACTACAACTGGGTAGGCAATGACCTGTTCGGTCCAGCCGCCGCTGCGGCGAGCACCGCCGTCACCAGCCCGCGGCCCGGCGATGCACTGGCGCCGGCTGCCCCCGAAGCCGGCCAGGCGCAAGCCTGCCAGTTCCAGCTCGGCTTCGCGGCATTCCACGCGCAGCTTGCCGACGTCGTCGGCGCCTGCGTCGGTAATGAGACATCTGACCCGGCGGGCAACTCGAGCCAGATGACTGCCAACGGCATGCTACAGTGGCGCAAGGCCGACAACCTCACCGCCTTCACCAACGGCTATCAGACGTGGGTGAGCGGCCCATGCGGCATCGAGCAGCGCCTGAACACGCAGCGCTTCGCGTGGGAAGCCAACCCCGAGAACCTGTCTGTCGCGCCAAGCGCCTGCCGCGCCACATCGCCGTAACCTGCTGAAAACAGTCCCGCGCCGGATGCGACTATCCGGCGCGGGACTTCTCCCCGTTATCTTTCAAAGACACCTATGCCAGGTATGTTTGCCGATCCGCACCGCTATCCGTTGAAAAAGGGCGTTTAGCTCCTGCGCGGGAGGCGCCCTTACGGCATCCAGCCCAGGCGCCGCGAGATTGCCTCCGCCCTATCCACAAGAAAGGCCGCGATCTCGTCAGCGCGCTCTCGGCCGACGCGGCCGACTGGTCCCGGCATGCCGAGGGCCGCCACCATCTCGCCGCTACTGTTGCGAATCGGGGCCGACACACTGCGCACGCCGACCTCGTACTCTTCCTCGTCCAGACCATACCCACGCTGGCGAATCAGCGCCAGGTCCGCGCGCAGCTGATTTGGTGACGTAATCGTGTTGGGCGTGTAGGCTGCGAGAGGCTGGCTCAACAGCGCGTCAAGCTCGTCTCGCGCGAGAAATGCCAGAAAGAGCTTGCCGCTCGCCGTGGCGTGCGCCGGCAGGTGCAACCCGACCGCGCTGGCCGGGGCGAGCACGTGGCGGCTGCGCACAACCTCGATACACAGCGCCTCACCATGGTCGAATACGCTCAGATCGCACGTTTCGTCGCATAGCTTCGCCAGCTCGGTCATGTACGGCAGCGCCTCGCGACGCAGGTCCAGCCGCCGAATCGTCTGGAACCCGAGCGCCGCGAGCTGCATCCCCAGTCGGTACTCCTGCCCGCCAGCTACCCGTTCGAGATACCCGTGGTTCGCCAGGGTCGTGATGATGCGGAAGGCCGTCGCTTTGTGCAGACCGGTGGCGTCGGCGATCTCCGTGACGCCGCGCGTCGGATGCTCGTCGTCGAAGCACTCGAGGATTTGCAGCGCGCGCTCGATAGCGCGGATATTGTATTCGCTAGGATCTCGCGGCCCTCTCGCGTCCATCCGCTCTCCGAGTTACGGCGTCTGACAGGCCTGCGCCATCATCCCTGTCGTGTTCGTCCCGTTGGCCACCTGGTGGATCGTCGCCTTTTGGATAGCGATCGGCTGGAAGGGCGGCACCGCTTGCGCCGACGGGCTGCCCAGGTGCAACTGATAACAGCCGACGAACGTCTGGGTGGTCCCGTTGGTGAGCTGCGAGACGAGGGTAACAGGGACCCTGAAGTACGTCTGGCCCGCGCCCACGTCCTGCGTCGGCGTGCCGGTTGTGAGCTGCACCGACTGCGTGTTGGCGTAGCCCTGCTGGAACTGGTCGAACGGCTGAAGCTGTGGCGCGTTCGGCTGCCAGTAGCCATACGCGCGCGCGTACTCGCGCCGGTTAACCGCGTTGAACAGCGAGCGGACCACCTCCACGCCGTCGCTACGGTTGTCCAGGTAACGCTGCGCGCTAATATCCGTGGGCGGGTAGGCTTGCGTCGGCGGGACCGGGCTGCCGGTTCGGCCGCCGGACTGATTGCACGCGCTGGCCATCAGGGGGCCGGGGTCAACGCCCGGGGAAACTTGCTGGACGGTCGCCGACTTAATGCTGAGCGATTGGAACGGCGGCGCCTGAATTCCGGGGTTGGCGAGATGAAGCGTGTAGCAGCCGACAAACGTCTGGATTGCGCCGCTCTTCTGCTGCGACGACAGCGTGACCGGCACCGTGTAGTAGAAGTTGCCGGCGCCCGCGTCGCCGTAGATCTCTCCCATCGTAATCTGGACGGTGTTCGTGTTGGCGTAGCCCTGCTGGAACTGGTCGAACGGCGGGAGCTGGGGCGCGTTCGGCTCCCAATAGGAATACGTGCGCAGGTACTGGCGCTGATTGATGGAGTTGACGAAGGAGAGCATCAGCGATTCGGGCGTGCTGCGGTTGTCGTAGTACAGGTTGCCGGGCGAACCGTGGCCGTCGTTCAAGACTGGCAGTCCCTCCAGGTTAGCCTCCCACGGGAAGCGCTGGGTGTTGGGCCGGTTCTCGACGCCGTATGGTCCGTTGATCCAGGTTCGCGCGCCATTGGTGAAGGCCGTCCAGTTGTCGGCCTTGCGCCACTGCATCAACCCATTCGTTGTATTCTGGTAGCCGTTCCCGACGCCGTCGTGATACTCATTGTTGAGACACTGGCCCACGACGCTGGGTATCAAGCTGTGCAGCGCCGCAAAGCCAAGAACGAACTGGCAGTTGCCCTGCGCTCCAACGTATGAGGCCCAGCCGAGAGCAAGCACGATCGCGAGCAGGGTGGAAAGTGACCTGAGCAAACGGAGCGCGTTCATCGTCGCACCCTCCTGGAGGCACGCATGAGGCCAGCTTGACTATGATAACAACCGACGCTACTTACTGACGCACAATTCTACGCTTGACTTTCTGCGAAAGCGAAAAGAGGTCAGTGCCTCCCCCCCCCTTTGCGCGCCGGCCATCATTCCCCTATACTATTGCCCCTACAGATGGAAAGGCCGGCTCCCGCCGTGGCGTCTTCCCGTGAGACTGGACGTTCGTAGCAGCCAGCGAGGATGGATAGCATGAGCCTGGGCATGACGGGTGAGAATCAGATTCTGCTGCTCATGATCTGCATCGTCAGCATCGTCGTCGTGCCGCTGGTTCTCTGGGGCGTGGCCCTTATCACGTGGCTGGTCCGCCGCTTTCTGCATGTCGACCTGGGCGCCGTGTGGGTGTTCGGGCTGTGCGTCGGCATTCCCCTCGCCATCCTGGGTGGATCGCTCGCCATAGACACGCTAGGGCAAACGCGGACGGCGCAGGTCATTCAGAAGAGCGAGCCGGTGCGCCTCCACACTGCCGACGGGACGTGGAACCAGGGGCTGAGCATGGTGGTCCGCTACGACACCAAGGGCGCTCCCCTGCCCCCGTACAGTGAGTACATCGCCGCCGTGATGGATGCGCAGCAGCCCGGCGGCTCGCAGGAAATCGCCACGCTTAGCCCGCCCGCCGAAGACTTCGACAAGCTGCACGCGGGCGACTCCTACGACGTGCGCTTCTTTCGGCTCGCTAGTTTCGCCAGCCTCGTCCGCCCCGCCGACCAATCTACCTGGACGGTGATCCCGTGGCTGTGGATCGAAGGCGCGATCATGGTCGCGGGCGCGATTCTCCTCGTGTATATCCTGCGCAAGACGCCGCTCGGCTACTGGCCCCTGGCGATTCTCATCCTCTTTGCGCTGACCGTGCCGCCGCTGCAGGGTTTCTACCTCTGGCGGCAGCGCGACGACCTGAGCGGAGCCACACAACACGCCACCGCCCAGGTGAAAGACGTCACTCGCATCAACCGGATCTTCCTGGGGCAAGGCAGCCGCGGCTCAACCTACGACCTGTCTCAGCCGTTCGATATCGTGCAACTCGCCTTCACTCCGCCGAACTACCGCGACCCAGTCACGGTCGTCGACGCCGTCGACGTCGACGGCCGGAAGCCGGCGCCCTTCGAGAGGGGCGCCGCTGTCGCCATCGTCTACGCACCCGACGACCCGCGCGACGCCCGCATTGTCGGGCAGACGCGCACGCTCCACCTGCGCACGCCTCTCCAGGTCTACAGTGACAACGCCCTGCTGCTGCTCGTGTTGGTCGGCCTGGTGTTCGGCCTCAGCCTCGGCGGGCGCTTGCTCCGCCGCGCCGCCTCCTCGCGCAAGCCAACGCCACCGCAATAGACAGCGCCAGGTCATTTTGCCAGGGCACGTGGGTTTCGCATCGCCTTCGATGTTACTATAATTGCTGTGCAGAGGATCAAGCAGGTAGGAGGCGGTCAATGAGCGAGCAAGCCGTCATAGAGGTGCCGCAGGACATCCTCGATTCGGCGCGTCTGACGATACCTGAGCTGAAGACCGAAGTGGCAATTCTTCTCTACGAGCAGGGCCGCCTGTCGATTGGGAAGGCGCGGGAACTGGCCGGTATGAGTCTATGGGAATTCCGCCAGTTGCTCGCCTCGCGTCGGATCGCCGTACACTACGACGAAGGCGACCTCGACGAGGACATGGCGACCTTGCGGAAGCTAAACCCACCGTGATCGCTGTCAGCAACACATCCCCCCTTACGAACCTCGCTGCCATCGGTCAGTTTGGCTTGCTACACCGCCTTTTCGGGAATATCTGTATCCCGGAAGCCGTATGGGATGAGCTGAATGCAGGCGACCACTCATGGCCGGGTCGAAATGAGGTTGCCCAATCCGCTTGGGTTCAGCATCATGCAACGCAAAACCATCCCCTGGTTACCGCTCTACTGCGCGATCTTGACCGCGGTGAGGCGGAAAGCATTGCACTAGCGATAGAACTGGAGGCGGACCTTATCCTGTTGGATGAGAAGGAAGGTCGGCGGGCGGCTCAACGTCTGGGGCTGCGGGTCGTCGGCGTCGTCGGGGTATTACTGCAGGCGAAAACCGCTGGGCTGCTCGACAGGGTTCAACCGCATCTCGACGCGCTGCGCCAAGTTGCGGGCTTCTACTTGAGTGAGTCGGTGTATCACCACGCCCTTCTTCTCGCCGAAGAAGGCGATTCCTCCTAGACCAATAGCTGTGTCAGCGCCGCCACAAAGGCGAAGGGCGGGCCGCGAAGGCCCGCCCTTGTTGTCTTCATCTATGCTGACTGCGCCGAGCGATACTGGCGCGCCGGCTCCGGCCGTGCCAGGGTCTTCAGCACTTCAGCGGTGCGCTGGACGCTGATCTTGAGGTCGAATAGCCGCTCGACGCGTTCCCGCGCCGCACGCCCCATCTCGGGCATCCGATCCGGCTGCGCCAACATCTCGATACACCGCCACGCTACCGACTCCCAATCCTCCTGGAAAGCCACCACCCCGGTGCGCTCGTTTTCGACAACCTCGCGCACGCCGCCGGCGACCATCGCCACCGCCGGCACACCGCACGCCATCGCCTCCAGCAGCACCAGGGGCATGCCCTCGGTGCGCGACGTTTGCACCAGGATGTCCAGCGCCGGATACATCTCCTCCGGCTGGCGGCACACGCCCGGGCAGTGAAAGACGTCTTGCAGGTGGAAGTCTTCGACCATCTTCAGCAGATGGGCGCGCATTGCGCCCTGGCCGACCATCGCAAAGTGAACATCCGGACGCTCGCCGTGAATGATCTGAGCGGCTCGAACGAAGTGGTCCGGTCCCTTCTCGTGCTCCAAGCGACCGACGAAGCCGAGCAGCGGCGCCTCCAGCGGGATGCCGTGGGCCTCGCGGTACGGCTTGCCGTCACCGCCAGGCCGGAAGCGCTCCAGGTCGACGCCGTTGGCGATGCGATACACGCGCTCCGGCGGCACTCCCATCGCCAGCGCCTGGGTGTACGTCTCCTGGCACACGGTGATCATGGTCGAGCCGACCGCGCGCCAGATGCCATACTCGTGCGTCGTCACGTTCATGCTGTGCAGCGTCACCACCACCGGGATGTCGAGAAGGTTCCCGGCGAGACCGGCCAGCACGTGTGCCTTCGGCATGTGCGCGTGCATGACCTCAACGTTGTGCAGACGCGCCACCTCCAGCGTCAACTGGATGGAGCGCCAGCGGGGGTCATCCTCCATCGGGGCCGTATACACCGTGCAACCGCTCTGACGCAATGCCTCGGTGAACGGGCTTTCGTAGGGAACGATACACGTCACCTCAAACTGGTCCGCCGGGAAGTGGCGGATCATGTTGCGGACGTACATCTCCATCCCGCCAACCGTCGCATTGCCCACAATCTCGAGCACACGTATCGGGCCGTCGTCGCTCGCGCCGTTCCGCAGCCGAAGCTGCCGCTTACGAGCTTCCATAGTCCTTCATCTCCTGCGGAGGGTCGGTTGTTCTCCGCTGTTAGTCTGCCGTCGCGTCGGCGCCCACCTCTGGGCGGGGCTTCGACAGTCCAAGCCATGCCGCGGCTGTGCCCCCCATGATTCGATCCCGCCCCGCCGCGTCGACGTTCAGGTCGTCGAGCAGGCGATGCACTTCGTCCACCATCTCGCGGATGTGCGGGCCAGAGCAGGGAAAGAACCGGTCGCTGCCGAACTGGATGCTGTTGGGGCCGAGCACATCGAGCGCCTTGCGCAGCACCTCGTGGCGGTAGATAGGCGGCGGACCGAAGGAGATGTCAAAGCGGAACTGCGACTCATCCGGGTTCACCCCGTTGATGAGGTCGATGACCCCCACGGCAATGGCCTCGTCACACCAGGGCCAGCCCAGGTGTGCCAGCGTCACCCTCAGACCGGGATGCTCCCGCACGGCTTCATAGAAAGTCGGGCGGCAGAACCTTCCCGCCCGACCGTTGATGAATATGCCGCTGTGGAAGAGCACCGGCAGCTTGAGCTCGTTGGCGCGGTCGAACAGCCAGTGGGCGACATCGTCGTAGGGATACCACCCATCGGGCACGAGCTTCAAACCGCGCAGCCCCCATCGGGTGACGGCGTCTTCGAGATCATTTGGAGCAGAGGGGTGCAGGGGGTTGACAACCGCGAAGCCGATCAGGCGATCGGCGTGACCGTGAACCAGGCGGCCGAGGTGTTCGTTTCCCGCCCGGAGAGAATCGCGGTCATCGAGACGATACGGATCGGTCAGGAACGGCGCCAGCAGAACGGCAATGTCCACCTTCGCCTCGTCCAACGACCGCAGCACGTCGTCGGTACGTTCCCGGCCAGAAAGGTGCAGGTGCGCGTCGATGAGCATAGCTTCGCTTCTAGCTGCCGGCCGCGGCGTGGCCGTCCGGCAGCCTCCTCCTGTGTTTTGTCTTGTGCAATTCCTGTGCCAGTCTGTCCGTCGTCATGCGCGCGTCGCCTCCACCGCGGCTCGCCGGTCGAAGGCCTCCTCGATGAGATGGCGCATCTCGGCGGCGATGTAGTCCCACGTGTTGCGGTCGACAATCGCTTCATACGCGGCGAGACGCTCGGCGCGCGCGTCCTCCGTCTCCGCGCCGATCTCCTCCACCGCCTGGATGACCCCGGCCGCGTCGTCGGCGATGAAGACGGCGTGGCCCCAGTTCGCCACGACATCCGGCACGGGCGTGCTGACGATCGGCTTGTGCGCCGCCATGTATTCCAGCGTCTTCGTCGGGCTGATATAGCGCGTCGCCTCGTTCATGGCGAAGGGCATCAGGCACACGTCAAAGCCCTTCAGGAAGTTGGGCAGGCGGCTGTACGGCTTCTGGCCGACGTAGTGGATGTTCGGCAGGAGCGGCAGGTCGTGTACGTCGATCTTGGCGACGGGGCCGACCATGACGATGGACCAGTTCGGGCGCTCCACGGCGACCTGGCGCAGCAGGTCCATGTCCGTGCGCTCATCAATCACACCATAGTAACCCAGCACTGGATGTGGCAGACCGGCGATCTCCGGCGCCACCGCTGTGTCGGGCGCGAGCGCCTGGGCGAAGTGCGTCGGGTCAACGCCGCTCGCGAACAGGTGGAGGTTGCCGTGACGGCCGACGCGCGCCTCGTAGATACTGCGGCCACCGGTGAAGACGACATCGGCGTTTTGAAGCAAGCGCGCCTCGCGCTGCGGGAGGTCCCTGGCCGCCCCTTTGAAGTTGGCGAGCTGGTCCATCACGTCGTAGACCACCAGGTCGTGCGGCAGACCGTCGAGGGCATACACGGGAATCGGCGTGTAGAACCACAGAATGACCGGGCGGGTCAAAGTCTCGCGGCCCTCCTCGACGCGCAGCCAGCCGTGGCGGAGCATCGCGTCGCGGGCCAGCGCCACGACGACCTCGCGCCAGTTGTTCAGCACGTCAGCGCGGTCGGGGAAGCGCGGCTGGTATGCCGTCAGGTTGCCGTCGTCCGCGACGACGCGGAGCTGCGGCTGGCCCTCTGGCGTGGGGCTGACCTGCGGCTCGTTGATATAGATCACAGGGTAGTGGCGAGCGAGGCGGGACAGGATATGCTGCGGCCTCTGCCAGACAAAGTCCCAGCCTAGATGGGCGAGAACCAGGATACCCGGGGTCTGCTGATTGATCGACAACACAAACAACTCCCTTCTTCTTAGTGGGCTTCTGAATCTCCGTCAGGCGACGGAGACCGTGCCCACGCGGGCGAAGCGCCTGTCGGTCACGCGCCGAAGGAATGCAACCAATTCGTCGACGTGCGTGTCGAAGGCGAACTGGCGGCGCGTGGCGCGCATGTTCTGAGTCAGCTGCGCCATCCGCCGGTGGTTGCGAAGCTGCTTGCCAAGGTCGGCGAAGTCGTGGAAGAAGACACCGACATCGTGGCGCGTGGCAAGGTTCTGGATGGCCGTCTGCGACGGGCGCGCATCCTTGAGGATCCAGGGCAGCCCGGCGGCGGCGTACGTGCCGAGACGCGCCGGCAGGTTCAGGTCGTCCCAGTTCGCGCGGCGCAGGTCGCCGCGGTTATGGCCGCCGAACACGTGGAACCAGGCCGCGTCGTACTGGGAAAGCTCGCGTACCCAGTTGGCCGGCTCGACTGTGTCGTGAATATGCATATAGCCGGTCGCCAGGCCCTTGGCCGTCCAGTTCGGGAATTGCTGCTGGAAGTGCTTGCCGTAGAAGTGAACGTGGATACGCGCGCGGGCAATCTCCTCAAACGGATCGAGCCCCAGCGGGCGGCCGGTGCAGACGGTATGCACCTCGCCGTCTCGCGCCGAGAGCTTAGGCGCCCAATCGTCCGTGAAGTAGTCAAGCTTGGGCAGGTCGCCGTCCAGGATCATCGTGGTCGCCGCGTCGAACTTGCGATCCAGGGCCATCTCGTACCACGCCTGGTTCTCCGGGCTGATGAAGATCCGCCCGTCGCTGCCGAGCAGGGCGCGCGTCAGTTGCGGCCAGAGGCCGCGCTCCAGGCACACGAACGGCCCTTCCTTAAAGTGGAAAACGATAGGGACACCCAGGTTGGCGTCGAGCACGTCGTCTATGAGGTGTAACGCCTGCCAGTTGAGCAGCGCGTAGATGACGTCCGGGCGAATTGCGAGGACGCGGTCGCGCCAGTGCTCATCGTTCGGGATAGTCTCGATGTTGCCCCAGGCAAACGGGCCGGTGGCGTCCCACGACTCAGGCTCCGTGATCCAGAGGCCGTAGACCTTGTGGCCGCGCTCCTCCAGGGCAAGCAGCCGCTCTGGGTTGAAGCCCAGCTCACCCACAACCAGGATTTTCATTCCACCGGGCCGCGGCAGCGCGCGCGCCTGCGCGAAGCGGCCGTAGCGCTCCCGCTCATCCACTGCTGCGCCGCGCGACGGCTGGTAGTTGAGCAGCTCACCGCTGGGAATGTCGTAGTACGCGCGGTAACGCGACGGCCCCCCCGGCAGGGCGATAATCTTGTGCCGTTGGTCGGCGTGGTCGACCCACTCGCACGTGATGTCGCCGGCGTAGGCGAAGCCCGGGCTGCGGGCCAGCAGGGCGCGCCAGAAATCGTCTTCGAGGAGGTCGGAGACGATCTCCTTCCGCGTCGGCCAGCGCACCTCGGCTTCCAGATCGCGGCGGTGCATCACCTGCACCAACGCCAGGATGTTCCCGTTGTTGAGGGCTTCGCCCTCGCGCCCAACCGCGTCGCCGCCCTGGAGTGTCGCGCCGTACTTCTGGTACTGCCACCGCACACCGCCGTAGGCCAGGTAGACGTCCGGATGGCTGTCGAGCACGGCGACGAGCTGCGCGAGATGGTCAGCATAGTAGATATCGTCCGACGGCAGGTAAGCCAGGTATTCGCCGCGCGCCTGGGATGTAGCGAGGTTGAGAGCCGCACCCAGGCCCCCGTTGCGGGCGAGACGTGTGTAGTGAATCCGTTGGTCAGCCAGGTAGGGCGCGACGACCGCCGCCGTATCGTCGGGCGAGCCATCGTCCACGATGACCAGCTCCCAATCCTGGAACGTCTGAGCGCGCAGGCTCTCCAGGGCACGGCGTATGAAAGAGGCGTGCTTGAATGTCGGCATCAAGACGGAGACACGGGGGAGCGGTTGGAAGGCGATGCTGTGCATGTGAACTCCTGTACGATGTTGGTTCGACCGAGGCTTTTAACGATAATCAACTCAAGCCCGTCGGCCGCCGGCCCGCCGGGCATCTTCGGTGCGGCCGACAAGCCGACGGCGGCCAGCCGCGCCATCCACCACTCTCTCGGACGCATGGTCGTGTGGCCCGGCTTTGTCGGGTCGGCACAGTCAACAGCGGCCACGAAGTAGCCACGGCAGACGCGCGCCATCTCACGCAGACTGCGCTCGACGAAAGGCTCCGGGATGTGCGCCAGCACATCGGTACAGAGCACAACGTCGAACGCGCCGTCGTCGAACGGCAGGCGGTCCGCCGAGGCGCGAATGTGATAGGGTTGAATCCGGCTCAGGTCCGCCAGGAACGGCGACGGGTCCACGCCCCACGCGTCGATCCCACGCCGGCGCAGCGCCTCGACAACCCAGCCGCGGCCACACCCTACATCCAGCACATGGCGCGCGTCCAGGCGCGTCACTGCGTCGACATACCGTTGCCAGCGGCAAGAATCGTCGAGCCAGGCGGCGTTGCCCAGATAGTAGTCGTGGTCATAGCGTCTAAAGTTCAGCCAGTGGGTGTTGAAGCGATTGCCATCATGGATATAGTAGTCAGATAGCACTTCCGGCACCCAGGCCAAACCGACGGGATGGCGCTGCCGCAGACGCGCCCAGAACTCGATATCCTCGTTGGTGAAGTTGGTCTCCGTCCACATCTCTGGCATCAGCGTGACCAGGTCACGGCGGTGCATGCCATCGCCCGTATCGATGCCGTGGTTCGGGTCGACAATATCCTCGGTCGAGCCATCCGGCAGGTGGTGGCACCGCCCACCATACGCCCCGGCGGCGCCCGGCTTTGCCTGGGCCGCTGCGACGAGGCGCGCCAGGTGGTGGGGCCGCCAGGCATTGTCGTCGTCGATATAGGCGACGTAGACACCGCGCGCCAACGTCCACCCGATGTTTCGCGGGCGCGACGGGTGGCCACAGTTGATGGGCAGCCGCACGTAGTAGAGACGAGGGTCGCCGAACGACGCTACCACCTGTGATGTGCCATCGGTGGAAGCGTCGTCCACGACTATCAATTCCCAGTGTCGATATGTCTGATCGAGTACCGATCGGATCGCCCGGCTCAGCAGCCCCGCGCGGTTGAACGTGGGCAGGATGACCGAGACGAGCGGTGTTGACTGTGGTCCATCTTTCACACAGCACCACCTGGCAAAGACCCAAAGCTGATGGCGTAAGCGGCAAGTCGCTGCACTCGTACAGCGGCCTCAGCTTGGTAGCGTAACAAACAAACGCGGTCGAAAAGCGGCTCAGCCAGCGGCCGCGATAGTCTTGTCTGTGGCCACGCTGAAGCGCTCCTTGGCGAACATGGCGTTGGCCTTCTCGGCAGCGCGCTTACCTGCCAGAATAGCGTGGTCGGAGTTGTAATACTCCCACTCGGCGAAGCGACCGGATAGGATGATGTCGACGCTCTCGAGCCAGTCTCGGATGGTCTTGACGCTCTGCTCTTTCCAGGTGTCCGGCACGACATAGGCATAGGGCAGATCGGCCTGATTGGCGACCAGGATTTCGTCGTCCTCGCGCAGCATCCCAACGCGCTTGCAGTCCTCGATGCAGCGCTCGATCAACCCTTCCTCGGGCAGCGGCTTGTACGCCGAGTAGGTAATCTCGCACGTCAGGCCGGTTGCGCCGGGCGGAGCGCACTCCGGGCTGGCGTTGCTCTGAACGAAGATGCGGTGGAACACCGTGTCTTCGGGGTAGTAAATCCAGTGCTTATCGGTGACATCGCCCCGGTTGACGCCGAGGTTGACACAGCGGACCGACACGTGGCGCAGACGGCTGGCCGCGGCCTTCACAGCCGCCGGCGCGCTCGTGAGGAGCTTGTTGACCAGGACAGGCAGCGGCATAGTCACGACCAGGCGCTTGTAGCTGATGCTGCTCCCATCGTCGAGGGTGACCTTGTGCTGGGTCGGATGGATCGCGGTGATGCGGGTATTGAGGCGAATGCGCCGCTCGTCCAGGTACGGCAGGAAGCCGCGCACCAGGGACTCGAACCCACCGCGAATGGGGTAGCCGAACCGGGCGTTGGGGCCGAGAGGCTTCGGCAGTGGCCGCAGGCCGCCCATGATAATCTCTTCCAGGTTCGGCTGAGGAACACGGCCGCTCATCCAGGTGTGGCTCATCTCTTCGAGAGGTACAGCCCAGAGCTTCTGGTTATAGGGCATCATGAAGTGCCTGGCGATGCCCTCGCCCCAGAACATCTCGATATACTCCTTGAAGTTCTGCGGCTCCTTGTCGTGGTCCTGCTCATAGCGTGCCTTGACGGCCCCCATGATACAGTCCTTGACGACTTCCTCAGGCAAACCGTACGTGCTGGCCTGGAACGGATAGCGAGTATAAACACCCTTCGAGTAGACCCACGCCTCGCGATCCTGCCAATGCACATTGTCGCCGAGCAACTTGGGATACATCACGTCTTTGACGTAGTCGCTGTTAGTGAACATGATGTGCCCGGCGTAGTCGAACGTGAACCCCTGATCCACGATGGAGCGGCACAGCCCGCCAACGCGCTCGTGCTGCTCCAGGATCAGCCAGGACGGCCCGCTGAGATGATAGGCCGTGCTCAAACCTGCCGGTCCCGCACCGATGATCACTGTATCCTGCATAACTGTACGCTCCTTGCAAAGACCACCACGCAGCATCAGAACGCGGAAGCCCTATGCTTCCGCACCCTTGACGTTCTGGACCGCGTTTAGGTCGGCTGTTACACCGCAAAAAGCAAGAAGTATGCCAGAGGGGAATAGTAATAATGAGACAAACCGTCACACGAAGAGCAGGAGGGAGCAGCAGAACGCACGAAGAGGTCTCAGAAAGCAAACAGAAACGAGGGCCTGCCTGATCGGCGCGACGGAGAAGTGAGGTCGAGCCGCGCTACGGCTCCCGGCGGTGTGAAGCCCACGTGAAGATAAGGTATAAGGGGCTTGACCTCCATCCCAATTGATGATATACTGTCGATGCGAACGTGAAAGCGTTCGGCGTAGGCGCGGATCGACCTCCCCCCCGGATCCGCGCCTTTGCCATTTCTCTGGCTATTGGTACGCCAGCACCTCGCGCACCGTCAGCCGGGCTGCGTTTCGCGCCGGCACGAAGCTCGCCACCGACGCGAGCACCACCACCAGCACCAGCCACGCAATCACCCCCGTCCACGAGAAGGCGTAGCTCAGGGGCATCTGGAACAGCAGATTGCCGAGAAGATCGGACAGCAGCCGGCCCATGATGTAAGCCAGCGCCGCGCCGGCCAAACCGCTCAGGACGCCGATCAGAACCCCCTCGACCATCACGATGCGCTCGACCGCGCCATCCGAGGCGCCGACCGCCCGCAGGACGCCGATCTCGCGCATCCGCTCGATCACGTTGAGGCTCATCGTCCCGGCGAGGCCAAGCCCGCCGACGACGGCCATGAGAACTGCCATGACCATCAACAACGCGACGATGATATTGAAGAACAGCTCATTGGACGAGCGGATCTGCCCGCTGGTGATACCGCCCGCGGACACCTTTATGCCGACGGCCTTGAAGTGCTCCTCCAGCGCTTTCTTAACCGTGTCCTGGTACGCGGCATCGTGACGGTCCGTGACAAGCTGGAGGCTGCCGGCGCGGCCGACTTCGCCCATCATGCGCGCGTAGTACGGCAGGTTGATGTAGGCGAGGCCGATACCGGAGCCAAAGCGCCCCACCACGCGCACGAGACCGACGACGTGGAAAGTCTCATCCTTGCCCCGCACCTTGAGCTTGATCTCGTCGCCGACCTGGATGTCCTTTTCCTGCTTGAGCACGTCGGTGCTGAGAACGATGGCGTTCTCGTCCTCCGGGACGAGCCAGCGCCCCGCGATGACGGTCGGGTCGAGCATCACGGTCTTCGCGGGCGGGGCCATGATGTCGATAGCCTCGCTCTCGCTGTCATCCGCGCGCACTCGGCGCAGGCTGTTGTAGCCCCACATCTCGACGCCCGAGACGCCGGGCACGGCCGTTGCCTCGCGCTCGATGAGCTCGGTGCGGTAGGGGTGAGTGAGCGGCAGGATGATATCCATGCCGAAGTTCTTGAGCGCGTCGTCGAGGGTCAGCAGCATGGAGGCGCGCACACTGAACACGGTAATGAAGATGGCGCCGCCCAGGACGAGCGCCGACAGCGTCAGCAAGAGCCGCATCTTGCGGCGGAACGTATTCCGCAGCGAGATGAGCATGGGGCGGGACACACCGCGCACGTGCTCCAGAATCCGGTCGATGATGTTCGTTCCATACCGGCCGCGCCCCAGGCCGTACTCGGTGATGGCTTCGCGCACCGTGACCCGTGTCCCCATGAACACGGGCACGATGGCGGCGATTAGCGGAACAAGGAGAGCAATGCCGCCCATCAGCGCGAGCACACCCGGCAGCACGCGGAACTGTGGCAGGTCCAGGTTGACGAACCCGGCCAGGTAACCGACAAGGCGCAGCGACGACAGCATCGCCAATGGCGCCGCGACGAGGAACGCCAGCGCGCCATAGATGAGCACCATCACAGTGTACATCCCGACGACCTGTCTGCGCCGCGCGCCAATCGCCTTCATGATACCGATCTGCCGCACCTGCTGGCTTAGCAACGCGGCGATGGTGTTGACGATTAAGAAGGCGCTCAGTAACAGGGCGAGGAGGCCCAGGGCGTTCAGCAGCAGGAGCAGCGCCTGAAACAGGTCCTGGAGTGGGTGACGTCCCGGCTCCGGCACACTCATGCTGCCGACCTGCCGCCCGCTATTTTCAACCTTGTTGCGCACCGTCTCGGCGACCTCTGTGACGTGCGTCTTGTCGAGCTTGTTGCCCGCCACGAGGATGTTGAGCTGGTTCATCTCCCGCGATCCGGTCAGCCACTCCAGGGTGTCTAGAGAGATGTAGCCATAGGCGGTATTCATGAACGTGGCCGGCAGGTTTCCAGGGTCGCTGACCAGCCCGGCGGCGCGAAGCATCTTCTGCTTGCCATCGTCGGTCTCGATGAGCATGTCATCGCCGACCTTCAATCCGGCCGGCACCAGACCCGGGATGAGCAGCGACGACCGTTCCAGGAGCACAGCGTGCTCCGGCGGGGGCCAGGCCCCGCGCTCAGCCCCGAAGTCGGCCGCCGGGCCATACGGCCCCTGGCGGAAGATGCGGTTGATCTGGATGCGCTGGTAGTCGGGGATCGCGTACAACAGGAGGGATTTCCACTCGCCGCCGACCTTGACCTTCACCGCCGCAATACTGCGGCCTTCCGCCGCCTCGATACCCGGCATGCGGCGGACGGTCTCAACAAGGTCGTCATCGAAGTGATCTGTGGTGAGGGTGGCGCTGGCGAAGTTCGTTCGCGTGAATGTGTCGGCCAGGACGTCGTTCACGAGGCTGAATGTCTGTGTGACCAGGCCGACGGCAAATACGCCAACCGCGATTGATAACACGACGAGAACGGTACGGGTCTTGTTGACTCCGATGTCACGCACGACCTTGCGCCAGCGGGGGCCAAACATGCGACGACCTCTCTACGTAACGACTACAGAGTTGTCCGATCCCTTATCATTCGGAACGTATTTGTCGGCAGCACTATCATTGTGCCAATGGACGCCGTCGGCTATATAGCGAAACTGGTATTCTTTGCCCGTTTCCAGCTCCAGAACGACCCGCCATTCGCCTTCAGGGCCGCTCTGGATCATCGGCGTGGCCGAGGTATCCCAGTCATTGAAATCGCCCACAAGGTAAACGCTCTCTGCCCAAAACTGCGCGGGCAGCTCGAACAAGACGCGGACTGTGCCAGGGCTAAGGCCAGGGAATTTGCGTATCATAGGCAGGCCTCCTACGGCTCGGTAGAAGCGGACGAGTCCAGGCTGATATTGACAGTTGCCCGCCGACGCGTGTCGGCGGGCAATCTCGACGCTTACTTCTTGACGTTATAGAATGCGTCGCGGCCCGGATAGCGGGCCGAGTCACCCAGCGTGTCCTCGATGCGCAACAGCTGATTGTACTTGGCCGTGCGCTCGCCGCGGCCCGGCGCGCCGGTCTTGATCTGCCCGGCGTTCACCGCCACCGACAGGTCAGCGATGGTCGTGTCGTCCGTCTCACCCGAGCGGTGGGAGACGACAGCAGTCCAGCCCGCCCGCTGTGCCATCTGGATGGCAGCCAGCGTTTCGGTCAGCGACCCAATCTGGTTGAGCTTGATGAGAATCGAGTTCGCGGCGTTCAGGTCGATGGCGCGGCGCAGGCGCTCGACGTTGGTCACCAGGAAGTCGTCTCCGACGAGCTGCACCTTGTCGCCGATGCGCTGGTGCAAAGCCACCCAGCCGTCCCAGTCGTCCTCGGCCATGCCGTCTTCGAGGGAGATGATGGGGTAGCGGCTAATCCAATCGGCCCAGAAGTCCACCATCTCGGCGCTGGTCAGCTCGCGGCCTTCGCGCTCCAGAACGTACTTGCCGTCCTGGTACAGCTCGGTGATCGCCGGGTCGAGCGCAATCGCGACGTCGCGGCCCATCTCGAAGCCCGCCGCCTCGACGGCCTCGATGATGAGCTGGATGGCCGCTTCGTTGCTCGGCAGGCTCGGCGCGTAGCCGCCCTCGTCGCCGACAGTGGTGCTGAAGCCGCGCTTCTTGATGACCTTGCCCAGCGAGTGGTAGATCTCAGCGCCCCAGCGCAGGCCCTCGTGGAACGAGAGCGCGCCGACCGGCATGACCATGAACTCCTGGAAGTCGGTGGAGTTGACGGCATGCTTCCCGCCGTTCATGATGTTCATCATCGGCACGGGTAGCAGGTGGCCGAACGTTCCGCCCAAGTAGCGGAACAGAGGAATGCCGAGCGCATCGGCGGCGGCGTGGGCAGTCGCGAGCGAGACGCCGAGGATGGCGTTCGCGCCCAGGCGCGCCTTGTTCGGCGTACCATCGAGGCCAATCATGAAGTTGTCGATGCCGACCTGATCGAGGGCATCCCAGCCGGTCAGCTCGGCCGCTAGCTCCTGGTTGACGTGCTCGACCGCCTGGCTCACTCCCTTGCCGCCCCACTGGCTGGCATCGCCGTCGCGCAGCTCCAGCGCCTCGTGGGCGCCGGTAGACGCGCCGGACGGAACAGCGGCCCGGCCCTGAGCGCCGCCGACCAGCGTGACTTCGACCTCGAGCGTAGGATTGCCACGCGAGTCGAGAATCTGGCGGGCGTAAATGTCATCGATGAGTGTTTCGTCTCCGTAGCCCAGTGATTGAGGCATATATTCTCCTATTGGTGAGAGGAATAAGCGATTCGGTCGCTCAAGATCAGACAGGCCGCAAGACCTGTGAAGCTGCTTAAAGCTCGGCTCTCATTATATCCTCTTATCGCGCGACTGACAAAGGCAAATCGCGCACGAAGTGGCAGCTAGACTCCAGACCTCAGGTAGCGGTATCATTGATTACCGCGCCGCGCAGCCTACATTTCTTGACAGGGAATGAATCGCCATGCACGTTATCTCTGCGCCCGACTTGCGCCGCCTCGTGACCGACATACTGGAGGCGGCCGGCACGCCGCCCGACTTTGCCGCACTCGTCGCCGGTTCGCTCGTCGAAGCGAATCTGTCGGGTCACGACTCCCACGGCGTGATCCGCGTCTCCCAATACGTTGACGGCATCCGCGAGGGCGAAATCGTGCCCGACGCCCGGCCGTCGGTGGTGGCGCGCTACGGCGCAACCGCCCAGGTCGACGCCGGCTGGGGCTGGGGACCACCCGCTGCCCTGCTCGCCGCCGACACTGCCATTGACCTGGCGCGGCAGTTCGGCGTCGCGGCCGTCACAGTCCAGCGCTGCAACCACATTGGCCGCGTCGGTCTGTACACAGGCCACATCGCCGAAGCGGGCATGGCAGGCATCGCCCTAGCGAACGTCCGCGCCTGGGTCGCGCCCTACGGCGGCCGTGAGCGCATGATGGGCACCAACCCGCTCTCGTGGGCGGTCCCACGCGCGCCAGGCCAGCCTCCCCTCGTGCTCGACTTCGCCACATCGGTGCTCGCCGAGGGCAAGGTGCGCGTGGCGCGGGACAAGGGGCTGCCGATGCCGCCGGGCGTCGTCGTAGATCGCGAGGGCCGCCCAACGCAGAGGCCCCAAGACCTCTACGACGGCGGCGCGCTCCTGCCCTTCGGCGAGTACAAGGGCTACGGCATCAGCGTGATGATCGAGTTGCTCGGCGGCATACTGTCGGGACTGGGGCCAAGCGCCCTGCCGGGCTTCCCCCATGGCAACGGAACGCTCATCCTCGCCGTCAACATCCCGGTGTTCACGCCCCTCGATCAGTTCATCGAGCAGACCGAGGCCTACGCTGCCCGCCTCAAGGCCAGCCAGCCGTCGGAGGGATCGGACGGCGTGCTGCTGCCGGGCGAGCCGGAGCAGATGTCGCAGGCGCGGCGACTGGCGGAGGGCATTCCGCTGCCCGACCAGACGTGGGCCACGCTCCAGGCAACAGCTCAGAGTCTCGGTGTCGTGTGAGATATGGGTAACACATCCGCGTCATTGCGAGCACAGTCTATATGACCCTTGGGTCACCCGTAAGTATGAAAATGTCATGCTGAGCGGAGCGAAGCATCCCGGTGCCGTTGGAGGCCCTTCGCTACGCTCAGGGCGACAGCCGCGCTATTTTCATCTCAGCGAAGCAATCTCCCGCCGGTGTAAAGCATAGTCTAGCGCGAGGACAGGGCGACTGTCGCGTGCCGTGGGATTGCTTCGTCGCGCTGACGCGCTCCTCGCAATGACAAATCGGAGACATGAGCAGGTAACCATGAACACGAGCGCGGCGAACTACGATTTTGTGATTGTGGGGGCGGGGATTGTCGGGCTGGCGACGGGACTGGCGCTGAGCGAGGCGCATCCCGGCCTGCGCCTGGCGATTCTGGAGAAGGAGCCTGTCGTCGCCAACCACCAGACCGGCCACAACAGCGGCGTCATCCACTCCGGCATCTACTACAAGCCCGGCTCTCTCAAGGCGCGGCTATGTGTGGACGGCGCGCGGCAGATGAAGGCCTTCTGCGACGCGAACGGCATCCCATACAACCCTGTCGGCAAGGTCATCGTCGCCACGAGTGAGGCCGAGCTGCCGCGTTTGGCCTTGCTCCACGAACGCGGCGTCGCCAACGGCGTGCCAGGTGTCGAGCGCATCGGACCGGAGCGGCTGCGTGAGATCGAGCCGCAAGCCGCCGGCATCGCCGCCCTGCACTCGCCCTTCACGTCCATCGTCAACTACCGCCAGGTGTCGGCGACGATGCAGAAGCTCCTGGAAGGGCGCGGTGTTGCCGTGCGGACGTCGAGCGGCGTCAACAAGATCGACACACAGGGCGACGGCCTGCGCATCCACACGAGCCAGGGCGATTTCGGGGCGCGCCGCCTCATCAACTGCGCCGGCCTCTACTCCGACAAGATCGCGCGCATGATGGGTCTCGCCGTGGACGTACGTATCATCCCGTTCCGCGGCGAATACTACCTGCTCAAGCCCGGCAGCGCCCACCTCGTGCGCGGCATGATCTACCCCGTCGTCGACCCGGCGCTGCCCTTCCTCGGCGTTCACTTCACCCGCACCCTCGACGGCCACGTAGAGGCCGGACCGAACGCCGTCCTCGCCCTGGCGAGGGAGGGCTACCGCATGACGACGCTGCGGCCGGGCGAGCTGGCCGAGACCGTCGCCTTTTCGGGCTTCTGGCGCATGGCCGCGCGCTGGTGGCGCACCGGCATCTACGAGGTCTACCGTTCGTTCAGCAAGGGGGAGTTCGTGCGGGCGCTGCAGCGCCTCGTGCCCGCGCTCCAGCCAGACGACGTCATTCGCGGCGGGGCGGGCGTGCGGGCGCAGGCGGTGACGCCGCAGGGTGCGCTCATGGACGATTTCGCCTTCGCCGAGACGCCCCTGTCGCTGCACGTCCTCAACGCGCCATCTCCTGCCGCGACGGCCTCCCTCGCCATCGGGCAATACATCGCCGGCCGCGCCGGGGAGGTGCTTCGGCTAGCAGCGTGACAGGGAAGTGTCAAGAACGCGGAGACGCGGAGAAAGAACAAGCGAGCGCTAGCGCCGTTACGCACGGCTAGTAACGCGCCCAGACCTTGCGAAGCTGGATACCCAGTACCAAAGACAGTCTGTGCAATTCGGCGTCGCTAAGGTCGTCTTCGGTGTTCGGGAGCTCCACCATGAAGCGCGCAAAGCCCGCCGGCCATGAGTAGCGCAGATCATTCAGGTCTGTAGCGCATGCGCAGCAAAGGGTCTCAACAGTTCGATCACGAAAGTGAGAAGCTTCATAAGATCGGCTCATCTGGCCGGCCCACCAGAGTACATCCAGGCTGCAACCACAGCAGGGACAACAGACTGTCTCGAAGTTGGCTCCCTGGTCGACAAATTCGATGTTGTCCCAGGTGACAACTTCTAGCGTGACATCGAAGCGAAGCTGATGGAGTATAGCGAGCGTTTTCTGTATTTCGTCTTCTGAGGGAAGGTAGGTGGGGTCGGTCGGTATCAAGCGCAGGTAGTTGTCCGACAATGTATCTCCAACTGACTGAGATTCTCGCTATGACCGTGCTCGCAAGGCTAGGAATTGGCGCAGATACAGGGCAGTTGGCTTGCTCCTAGAGCATAGACTAGAATTAGAGGCAATAAATGCCCGAACTGTCGCGTTTCTACGGCATCATCATCTTCATGAACTACAACGACCACGACCCCCCGCACTTTCACGCACGTTACCAGAGTCAAGAGATTCTGTTTGAAATTGAGACAGGGATCGTCCAGGGCAGAATGTCAGGTCGCGCGCTGCGAATGCTGTTTGAGTGGGTGGACATACATCGAGGGGAATTGATGCAGAATTGGGAACGCGGCCGCGAACGAAAACCGTTTGAGCGAATCGCGCCGCTTTCCTAAGGAGGTGGTGATGTTCTTGCATGTCGTGAACGCCTCGTATGTGGGTGACTACAGCTTACAGCTGATCTTCAGCGATGGCGTCATCAAGGACGTTGATCTCGCGGGCGAGTTGTATGGTGAAGTGTTCGAGCCTTTGAAGGACCCCGCCTTCTTTGCGAAGGCGGCGGTTAACCCCGACACGAACACCGTGGAGTGGCCGAACGGCGCAGACTTCGCCCCTGAGTTTCTGTACGAAGTTGGCACGACGGTTCAGCCCTCGGCGCAGGCAGTTGCCTGAGCCGGAAACGCGGGAGACCGAAATTCCTCGCGCCGCGTGAGAGCGCCGTTAGCTCTAGACCAGTCCGCAGGACTTGGCCCTCTCAGCGCCGCGGCTTTAGCCCGGCGCCCGCGCGATAGCCTGCCAGCGGACGGGGGAATGCTTCGCGTTCGCGCAGCATGACACTCTTACCTCGTCACCCTGTCACGTCCGCGCAGATGCTTCGCATGCGCTCAGCATAACGGTCGAACTCTAACTTAGTGCGTCTCCGGTGGGCAGCGGCGGCGCTGGTAGCGCGTGACCAGCGGCTCGAACCCCAGCCGCGGCCAGAACCCCTGCGCCAGAGGGTTCGCCGCCATGTAGTAGAGGTAGAAACCGTCCACGCCCAGCGCGCCTAGCTCGGCCAGCGCCGCCTCCGCCAGCACGCGCCCTACCCCCTGCCCGCGACAGTCCTCGCGCACCGAGACGTTGTTGAGGTAGCCGTAGCGCCCCGGCGGCAGGTAGCTCGACCCGCGCTTGATATGCTCGATGTACGTCTCGGCCATGGCGACGACCTCGCCGCCGCGCTCAACAGCCACTATCAGCGGCGCGTGGTCCTCCACGCTCGCGAACGCCCACGCCTGCGCCAGGGCGGCGCGAAAACCCGCCTCCAACCCCTCGACCCGCCACGGAAACAGCGCGCGCTGCACGTGGAACTCGATCTCCTCCAGGTACAGCGCGACAAGCACATCTTCGTCTACCGGCTGCGCACGCCGCGCCCGCACGCCGGCGGCGCTCGATGTTGGGGATGGCAGCGGCATGGCCGACCGCAGGGCCAGAACGCTCTCGGGTAAGAAGCCCTGCGCGGTGAGCAGCGGCGCCAGCCAGGGGTCGCGGCTCGGCCAGCTAATGACCTCGCCATCCGTCCCCATGGCCGTCCAACACTCATCCAACGCATCGAACAGCGCCTGCGCGACGGCAGTCGAGTCAGGCGCGTCGGGAGACGGGAGCGCCAGGTGATAGGCGAGGCCGACGCGCGCGGGGAAGAAACACGCGGCTGTGCTGTCTTCCGGCACCTCCCACAGCCCGGGCTGAACGTAGCCGCGCACCGCGCCGTCGCCGCGCACGACGATCGGCTCCATCTGCGGCCGCCGCTCGGATTCCAGCATCTCTTCCAGGTGTACCAGAACCTCGAGCTGCTCTCGCTCGTGAGGCGGGCACAGGCGGCCGTCGAGGGCGAGAAGCCGCGCCTCCTGCCAAGCGATCAGGTCCACAACGCCGGTGACATCGGCTTCCACCAGCGCGCCGACTGTGATCTCAGCCATTACTCCTCACCCGCAGCCAGTCCTCGCGTAGCAGCTCGTACAGGATGATATCGTGCCAGCGGCCCTCGCGAAAGATCTCGCGGCGCTCGATGCCACTCTGCTGGTAGCCGGCCTTCTCCAGACTGCGGCGGCTGCCGGTGTTCTCGGCGAACGCGGACGACTTCAGCTTCTCGAAGCCGAGCTGGTGGAAGCCGTAATGCGTGCGCAGGCGCATTGTCGCTGAGCCGACGCCCCGATGCCAGTAGCGCTTGTCGCCGATGATGGTGCCGCTGGCCCCGTGGCGCTGCTGCCAGTTGATGCTCTCCAGCGACGTCCCGCCGACGTGGACTCCGTCGACGAAGATGCCCCAGTAGACCGTCCGATCGCTCGCGGTCATGCGGTCGAACCACTCCTGCTCCTGCTTCGCCGCGGGCGGCAGGTTCACGAGCAAATAGCGCGTCACCTCCTGGTCGGCAAACCAGAGGCAGTAATTCTCCAGGTGCTCCGGGCCGATAGGCCCGAGGGTCAGCTCGCCTTCATGAATGTATGGGCCTAGCATCTCTACCTCACGGGCAACTCGTCTTTCCGACAAAGTTAGCACCAACCGCGCGTCGGGTCAATTGAGAATTGTCGACCCCTCGCCCGCTCTGCGCGAGGGGTCGACGTTGTTGGCGTCAGTCCGTAGCACAACGGCGGCGAGAACGGGGTGATGGACACGCCAACTTTGCCCGTCATAGGGCGCGGGTGTACAATGGCGCGCAGATACCCCACAGGAGACCCCCATGACGATCGAAGAGGCGACACGCAAAATCAAACAGGATGGCATCATCGCCATCATTCGCGGCGACTATCCCCTCCCGCGCATCCTCGATACCGGTGATGCGCTGCTCGCGGGCGGCGTCACTATCGTCGAGGTCACACTGAATAGCCCCGGCTGTCTCGACGCCATACCCAGGCTGCGTGAACGCTTCGCCGGTCGTCTCCTTGTCGGCGCGGGCACCGTCCGCACAGCGGAGCAGTGGGACGCGGCAACCGGAGCCGGCGCTCAATTCACCGTAGCGCCGAACTTCAACCTGGCTACTGTGAGCCGCGCTCTAACGGAGAATAGCCTCCACGTGCCCGGCGTCTTCACGGCGACGGAGGCGCAGGATGCGTTCGCCGCCGGCTGCCGCATGCTCAAGCTGTTCCCTTCGGATGTCGTGGGCCCGGCTTACTTGAAAGCGCTGCGTGCGCCGCTCAACGACGTCGATTTCGTGCCGACCGGGGGCGTGTCCGACACCACCCTGGGTGCGTTCGTCCGCGCGGGGGCCGTGGCAGTGGGTGTCGGCAGTGCCCTTGTCGCCGGAGCAAACCAATCTCTCGACGACATCACCGACCGGGCGCGGCGGCTGCGCGCGGCGTGGGAGGAAGCCCATGCCTGAGCCTCGCCATGACGTGACGGGATTTGGCGAGGTCATGCTCCGGCTCAGCGTCCCTGTTGGCCGCCGCCTGGAGACTACTTACCGCCTGGACGTCGTTCCAGGCGGATCGGAGGGCAACGTCGCTTACGCTCTGGCGCGTCTGGGCCGGCGTAGCGCGTGGGTCAGCTCTCTACCGGTCAACCCGCTTGGCCGCATCATCGCGAACCACCTGCGCGGAGCGGGTGTGGATCTGGACGGGGTTATCTGGTCCTCGACGGGCCGCGTCGGCACGTACTACGTCGAGTTCTCCGCGCCGCCGCGCCCGATCCAGGTCGTCTACGACCGCGCCGACTCGTGCATCTCGCGGCTGCGCCCAGAGCAGATTAACTGGCCCGCCTTCCTCGACACGCGCCTGATCCATATCTCCGGCATCACACCGGCCCTCTCGCCTTCGTGCCGCGCTATCACCGAGCAAGCCATCGCCCAGGCGCGCGCGGCCGGCGTCCAGGTCAGCTTCGACGTAAACTACCGTCAGAAGCTGTGGACGGAGGCCAAGGCGCGCGAGGTCCTCGAACCCCTCGTGCGGGGCATCGATCTCCTGCTGTGCAGCCAGGTCGACGCGAGGCGCGTGTTCGAGTGCCGGGGAACAACCGAGGACATCGTCAAGCAGCTCGTCGACCGTACCGGAGCGCGGCACGTCGTCGTCTCCTGCGGCGACCAGGGCGCGATGGCGTGGGACGGCCAGCAGGTTATCTACGAGCAGGCGCTGCCGGTGCACATTGTGGACCGCCTCGGCGCGGGGGACGCCCTCGCGGCCGGCGTCATTCACGGCTGGCTGAACGGCAGCCTGGCCCAGGGGCTGCGCTACGGGGTCGTCGTCGCCGCTCTCGCCCTAAGCCAGTTCGGCGACATGGTCGACACGACGCCGGACGAGGTCGAGTCGCTGGTCTCGCGAGTCACCGGCGGCGTTATCCGCTAACCTATCGCTCAGAAAGGATACCTTTCCATCATGAAGATCGCCGTCTCCTCGTGGTCGGTGCGCAACTACATCAACCGCGAGTTCCCCTTCGACCAATTCCCTGCCGTCGTCCGCCAGCGGTTCGGCGTCGACGCGCTCGAGCTCGTGTCGCGGCACATGCCCGCGCCCGACATGCGCCACATCGATCTGTTCAACGCGGCGCTGCGCGGGAACGACGTCAGGGTCGTCAACGTCCCCATCGACGTGGGCAACATCTCCGACCGCGACGCCCAGCGCCGCGCTCATGACCTGCGCGCCATCAAGACGTGGATCGATGTCGCCGCCGCCCTTGGCAGCCCCAATGCCCGCATCAACACCGGGCAGCAGCCGCAACCGTACGACCTGTCCATCACCATCGACTCGTACCGCGACCTCGCCGAGTACGCCTCAGCGCGCGGCGTCCGCATCCTGCTAGAGAACCACGGCGGCATCTCCGCCGACCCGGCCAACATCATCAAGCTGGGCGAGGCCGTCGGCTGGGATCGTTTCGCCACCTGCCCCGACTTCGGCAACTTCGCGCCGGAACTCCGCTACGAGGCCCTGGCGCTCGTCGCGCCCCACGCCGCCCTCGCCCACGCCAAGGCACTGGACCTGGACGCCGACGGCAACATGCCGGAGTGGGACTTCGCCCGCTGCATGAACATTATGCGGGACAGTGGTTTCGACGGCTACTACTCGGCGGAGTTCGAGGGGACGGGCGAGCAATACGCCGGCACAGCGGCGAACGTCGCCGCCATTCGGCGCGCCCTGGCGTAACCCGTACAAATGGCTGAAGGGGCGGGTTTGAAACGCGCCCCTTCATTCTTTTATCGTGCGCTACTCGGCGTATTCGAGTGTGTAGAACTCCATGCTGCCGGACTCCAGGGCGTCGGGCATAGTGGCTGCCATTCGCGCCTGCATCTCGTGCCAGCGCGGGTCAGCGAAGAGTTTGGCGCGTGATTGCTCCCACTGCGCCATGCTTTCCATCTCCAATTCCTGGATCACAGTGTTGAACGGGCCGCTGAGATCAGTGAGAATCCGCACGCGAACACTCGCGGCGTCGGTTCCGAGGGCTTCGCGTGTCCACGCCGCTGCCTCTTTGAATCCGGCTGCTATCTGCCCCGACATACCGAACTTCGTCCGGAAGACCTGACGGACCACAATCATGCATTCCTCCTGAGACACAGCCTGCGCGACTCGTATACGACGGCCCAAACGCGGACAATTGGACCACCAGTGTATCACACGCGTGACCGTTTGTATAGCGGGTTGACGGCCAGGTTGTCCATCCTCAGTAAGATTGGTTCACTCCACGTCTTCGCGCGTGACCCCTTCTGGACCAAGGGGGAAGTCCGGGCCGTACGCCGAGCCGGGCGTCTGGTAGCCCGGCGGCGCCTCCCCCGCCAGCACCCGCTCCACGATCGCCAGCGCCAGCATGGGCGTCCAGGTGTAGCCCGGCTCCGGGCCACTCATCCGCGACACGGCCCGCCCGCCTTTGTCGTCCGTCACCTCACCCCACACGACCACCCGGGTCCGCGCCCGCTGCTCAGCAGTCGGCCCCGCCGGCTGCGCGCGAATCGCCCGTTTCAACAGCGAGCGCACCGGCGACAGCTTCAAGAGGGGTTGACTATACCGAGCCAGGCGCAGTCCCCGGATCGCGCTCTTCGGCAGCGCGATGTAGTTCTCGATGTTAGGGATACCGGTGCTGTAGTATGCCGTGAACACGTCGCCCCACGGGAACTGCACCGCGTCCACCGGCCCGCGCCCGAAGTCAACCGTCCGCGTTTTGGCGGCCAGTGGAACCTGGACGAGCATTCGGTCGCGGCGCACGCGCCCGCCGGACGGCGCCATCTCCAGCCCCGACAGCGCGGTCCCGCGCGACATGCGCGCCGGGCCGCGAATTTGGAATGCAAGCTCGAGGTGAGTCGCGGTCGGCAAGCGGCGCTTGAGGTGCAGCGCCAGGCAGTCGCTCGGCACGACGTCGAAGCCGACGCCGGGCAGGAGCATGACGTTCCGCACGCGGGCCTCCTGGTCGCGCGCGGCAAGGGCCGCGTACACGGACAGCTCGCCTGTGATGTCAAGGTAGTGGACGCCCTTGCGCAGGCAGGCGTCGGCCATCGGGCGCGACGTGTGGATGTACGGGCCGGCGCAGTGCAGGACGACGGGCACGTCGGCGAGGGCGCGGTCGAGGCCGGCTGCGTCGTCGAGGCTCACAACGCGATAGTCGAGGCCCAGCTCCGCCGCCTGCGCCTCGAGCTTGTCGCGGCTGCGGCCGGCGAGAATGGGGTGCATGCCGCGGGTGACGGCGAGCCGCGCGATGAGGTCACCCGTGAACCCAGTCGAGCCGTAGAGTAGAAAAGTGCCAGCCATTGGATTTTCTTCGCTCCTTACGATGTTGCCAGCCGATAGGTCAAAGCCAGCAAAAGCTCTTGCGCCGCTCGGCCATCTGTGATAGACTCGCAGCGGGCGCACAAATCGGCGTCTCTCTCATCATCAGTCTTTGATTCTAGCCATTTGGGAGGAATTCTATGGAACGTCCAACCGGAGTAACGATTATCGCGTGGATCGCGATCATTTGGGGCATCATTCAGCTCGTGTGGTCCTTCCTCGTGCTGGGCTTCTCGAGTGTGGGTTGGGTCGCCGGCCTCGTCATGAGCCAGGGTCTGCAAAACTGGGGCGCGTCTGCCTTCACCGGCGCCTTCGTCAGCATCATCGGAGCCGTCCTGATGTTTGTGGTCGGGTGGGGTATGCTGCGCCTCAAGGGTTGGGCCTGGATACTGGCCGTGATCGCCGTCATCGTCAGCCTCATCCCGCCGCTGATCACCATGTTCAGCGGCGCCTTCTGGCTCGGGCTTATCGGCCTGATCATCCCCGCCATCCTGACATACTACCTGTTGTCGCCGGGTGTTCGGAGGGCCTTCGGCCGCGCGTAACAAGCGCCCCCTGAAGAATAATCTCAGATCCAGGATACAAATGAGTAGAGACGCGCCATAGCGCGTCTCTACATCTTTCTATGCTTCGCCCGCCGGCCGCACGCCGACGAGGACGCTGCGCGGAGGAATGGTCACCGTCGCTTCCCACGCCTCGCCGGTGCGAGCGTCGCGCCAGGCGGGTGGGTAGAGCGCCGCCATCTGGTACTCGTCCGTGGGGTTGACCAGCCCCATGTACTCGTTCTCCGCGGACGCGCGGCGTCCCACCAGGATACCGGCCGGCAGCTCCGCCACCTCCCACACCCCGGCCAGATGCGCCAGCCACGCGACGATTCGGTCGGCCAGGGCATCATCGGGCCACGCGCCGACATAGGCGACCTGCCCACGCCCCGCGCCACGCAGGGTCGCGGCGGGCTGTCCCTCCAGCAATCCGCCGCTCCACGTCGCCACGACCTCGACCCGCGGCGCCGGTTGAAGGGCCTCTGCCCACAGGAGCACCGGCGCCGTCTCCCCTTCCCATGCCAGCTCGTATGTCACGTTCGGCGGCAGGCTATGGAACGCCGTGACCTGCACGCCCGTTAGCTCGGTCAGCGCCCCCGGTGGGCCGTTCGGGTTCACGACGTTGCTCGGCGTCTTGAATCCGCTGCGCGGCCCTATCATCAGCGTGCCGCCCGCCTCCGCATAGGCGCGTAGCCGGTCGGCCAGCGCGGCGTCGGCGAGCCAGAGCGTCGGCGCGACGGCCAGCCGGTAGCGCGACAGGTCGGCCCACGGCGATACCACATCCACCGGGATGCCGGCGCGCTGGAAGGCGCGGAAATAGGCAAAGACCTCGCGCCGCAGGTCGAAGTCAGCGTTGTGCGGCTGCATTGTCGCCGCCCAGTCGTCCTGGTAGGAGTAAAGGATCGCGGCGTCGGCGGTCGGCGCGGCGCTCTGCAAGGCTTCGAGCAGCGGACGGTCGGCGGCCAGGTCCGCTACCTCCTGGAGGCCCTGGTCGGGCGTCCCGTCGTGCTTCAGAAGGCCGCTGTGGAGCTGCTCCTGGGCGAAGTGGCACGCGCGCCAGCGGAAGAACACGACCGTATCCGCCCCGTGGACGAAATCCTCCAGCGTCCAGGTGCGTACGACGCCGGGTCGGGGCGTCGGATTGTGCTTCCCCCAGTTGACGTAGCCCGGCTGCTGCTCCATGATCCATGTCGGCTGCTGCTTCAGCCCACGCATGAGAGCGTGATAGAACGCGGTCATGGCCGAGTCGCCCATGTCGTAGGCGTGGGGTGACGGCGTCGCGCCGGGGCCGTACAGAATGGGCATGTCGCGGTCGGTGTTGCCCGTCGGGTAATTGTCCCAGCTTACGAAATCCAGGTCGGCCGCCAGCGCGTGATAGTCAATGGAGCGCACCGGCCCCATGAGATTGTGGGTGATCCAGCGCCCCGGCGACGCGCCGCGCAGGATATGGACCTGGGAGCGCTGGAACGCGACCCAGCTATCCGACGCGAACCGGTAGTAGTCGAGAACTTGGGAGGGATTGGGCTGGCCGAGGACAAGATTGGGTGGCTCGATTTGGGAGAAGTCGCTGTAATTTTGAGACCAGAACACCGCGCTCCAGGCGTCGTTCACAGCATCGATGCCCTCGTAATGCCGCATGAGCCAGCGGCGGAACGCCGCCGCGCAGTGGGGGCAATAGCACCGCGTAGTGCTGCCGCCGCCGAACTCGTTGTCGATCTGCCATCCGACGAGGGCCGGGTGCTGCCCATAGCGCTCGGCCATGGCATGGACGATGCGGTCGGAAGCCGCCTGGAGTTCGGGGGCGTTGGCGCACACGTGGCGGCGCCCGCCGTGGCGGCGTCGGCGCCCCTCGACATCGACGGGGAGCATATCCGGGTGGGCGTGGATGAGCCAGGCCGGGGGGGCGGCGGTCGGCGTGCCGAGAATGAGACTCAACCCGGCGTTCGCCAGGGTCGCCACGGCTCGGTCGAGCCAATCCCAATCGAACTGCCCTGCCGAGGGCTCCATTTTCGCCCAGGCAAACTCCGCGATCCGCACGCACTCCAGGCCCAGGTCGCGCATCTGGGCGGCATCCTGCGCCCAGCGCTCCTCCGGCCAGTGCTCAGGATAGTAATCGACGCCAAACAACATACCTATCTCCTTGTCCATGATACCGCCTGCCGTCTCGACAAGCGCGCGGTGTTGAAGCATAATGAAACGCGTCCGGTTTCTGGCCTCCCTTTCCCCGTGGACTTGCGTCCACCATCAGGCGGGTGAAATCGCCTGTCACCCCCAAGGACCCCATGCCATGTGGCGGCAGGCACCGACGCAAGACCACCGCCTTGCTGTCATTGCGAGCGTCAGCGAAGCAATCCCTCGCCCTTGTTGCGGGCGGTCTGAGCGGCTATGGCGAAGATGTCGCCCACCGGTAGATTGCTTCGGCGGCAAAGCCGCCTCGCAGTGACTCCACTGGCTGCCCTGTTCAGGCGAAAGCGAAACGCAGAGTTCGATTATGTCCGAGTTACCACCTGTTCCCCTATCGCTGACAGATCCACGCGCCGTCACTGCGAACGCCGGCGGCGAGCTAACGCCCGGCCAGCGCGAGGCCGTTGCCGGGCAGATGCGGCGTATCCGCGGCCTGCTCATTTTCTTCCTCGTCAGCGCCATCCTCCTGGTGCTCATCGCCCTGCCCGTCTGGGTTGCGCAAGAAATGAGCGCCTCGCCCCTCGCGCTGATCATCCGCCTCACGCTGCTCGCCGTGATCGCCCTCGTTGTGCTCGTCACTACCTGGACGGGCGTGCAGACACGGCGGATACGCGCCGACTTCGGCGGCCCTAGCATCGCGTCCGCCGCCGGGCAAGTGCTCTGGAACGAGTCCGCCTATGTAGCGGACATCGGAGGGCGCAGCCTGCTGCCCCTCCGTGGCGCCGCGATGCCGCCGCCCGGCCGCTATCGATTCTACTATCTCGCCCAGAGTGGCTGGCTGCTATCCGCCGCCCCTCTCCAGTCGGCCGACCCCACACCGGCCGAGGTGACCACGCGCCTGGCCCAGGCCAACGGACTCCTGGCATCCGCGCTGCCGGCGAATCGCGCCGGCAGCCTCGGGGACGGTCAGGCGCGTTGGCTGCTCCGCCCGCTGCTCGGGTCAGCGTTGCTGATTGTAGCCGTCGCCATTGTCGCGATAGGGGCCTCGGCCCTTGCGGCTGCGGCAGGTCAGCCGTGGCTCACCGTCCCCGTCGTCTTGGCCGCCGTGATGATCGTCTTCAGCGACGCGGTGCGCCTCGTTAGAACGATCCGCGACGCGATCGACAAGCAGGTGCTGTCGGTCGAAGGCGAAGTGGAGCGTCTGACGGCCGGAAGCCGCAGCCGCCCGAAGTACCACTACGCTCTGGGTGACATGCGCTTCGCCGTCACAGCAGCGGGGTTCGATGCGCTCGACGAGGAACAGCGTTACCGCCTCTACTACGTCCCGCACAGCGAGCGCCTTGCCAATATCGAGGTGCTTGAGCGCATCCCCGTGACGGCGGGCGGGCCGTCGAGCGATGGGGCGCACAGCGCGTAGACCAATGCGGGAGCCCTCGGGATGACTCATTTACCCCGCGCCGTGCTGCTTGACACCGGTGTATAATAGTCGCCAGGACTGAGTCCAACAGGAGGAGCGCATGCCATTCTCACTCTTCAGAAAAGCCGGTGACCCCTACCAGCGTGTAGGAACGATGATGATGTACGTGCCACGAGACGGATCACAGCCGGTGCGTCCGGGCCAGGATTACTTCCTCGTCCAGATCAAGAGCGCCCAGGCGGCGTTTGACGGCGCCATTTGGGACAGCGTGCGGAACCTGGTCGTCACGTCATCGGTCAACCTGAACAGCGCCATCCTGGGCAACCAGGAGATGCGGGCGTTGCAGCGGACGTTGTCCGTCGACAAGAATCAGGCGACCCAGCTTGGCCTCAGCCGCGACCTGATCGCGTTGGTTCCGGCGACCATGCCTCGCACCACGGCGTCTGTCGATTTTGTCATCGACCGCGAGAACCGCCTGGCGGGCCTCGGCTCCATCATCAACAGCGATAGCTTCCTGACCGTCGTGTCGCTCGCGCCGGGCGTGGCCCCGGTGGCGCGCATCCTCAGCAAGCTCTCCTCGGATATCATCCGGGCGTATATCCCGGCTGAGGAGCAAAGCCCCATTCTCCAATTCACCGCGGACTTCAACATTGATGGCACGGCTAACGGTCTGCAGGATGGGTACTACGTCATCCTCGGAACGGCCGACGCCGACAACCCGCTGCCCGACACCATCAATAGCGTCGAGGTGCTCGACACGGGCCTGCGTATCGACGGCCAGCCGGTGACGCAGCTCTCGTACATCATTCTCAGCGTCGTTCGCGTGCCGACTCGCCCGGCCAGCCTGTCCGACGGCGCCCCCTGGGCGGCCAAGTTGCGGGAAGCCGAGGACACGGCGCAGCTCACCAATCTTGACCCCTTCGCCGACGATGCGGCCCGCAAAGAGGCGTGGGACAAGTGCAAGAAGCTCATCCAGGAAGCGTCGGTGCTGGTGGCCGCCGACCCCAACTATCTGCCCCAGGATGGGCAAACAATCTGGCGAGCGTCGTACCAAAAGTGCGTCGATTTGCTCTCAGCCGCGCCATCGGGGACGAGGGACCTCGCGCCGCCCACCGTCGACACGGCGGAAGACCGGCGCGCGATGGGGATTCCAGTTGACGCCGACATGCGGGCCGTTCTCGCCCACCACGCCGAGAAAGTCATGGCCGCGGAGCGCGCCCTTGAGGACGCGGGATTGGCACCGTGAGCGCGCTCAAGACATGGCCGTCATTGCGAGACCCCCACGCCGGGTGACGGCATGCGCCGGCACAAGAACACAGTTAAGCCGTCATTGCGAGCGGAGCGAAGCAATCCCCCGTCCTTGTCAAAGGCGGTTTGCACCGCTACGGCGTTGCTGTCATCCACCGAGAGATTGCTTCGTCAGTGGGGAGCTTCGCCCCCCACACCCCCGAGATGCGCTCCTCGCAATGACAGTAGTGTGTGTTCTGAGCAGGAGGACGATAGGACGACGAAGCAATCTCGCTTTGGGTAAATGGCCCGCTCTCGCCGTGCTAGAGTATCTGCCGCAAGGGCGGGGGATTGCTTCGCTACGCGCGCAATGACAGGTCGCCTGTGCCTTATGCGGTACACGCGACACTCACGCTACCCGTTGCCCCAGCTCCGCACCGTCTCCACGGCGCGCTGCCAGCGCGCGTAGCCCGCGTCTCGCTCGTCCGCCGAGAGCCGCGGCTCAAAGACCGTGACCGCGCTCGGCAGCGGCGGCAGGGCACCGTGCGGCCAAACCCCGGCGCCCACGCCGGCGAGGAGGGCCGCGGCCCGGGCCGTCGTCTCCGTGAACGCCGGGCGCACGGTGGGAATGCCGAGCATGTCCGCCTGAATCTGACAGGCCAGGTCATTGGCCGACACGCCGCCGCCCAGGTAGAGCTGGCCAACGTGAATATCGGCCTGCGCCGCGATCGTCTCCAGAATGGCGCGCACCTGGTAGCCGAGCGCCTCCAGGAAAGCGCGCAGGATATGCCCGCGGTGGCTGCCCAGGGTCAAGCCCAGGATCGTGCCGCGGGCGTTGACGTCATTGTACGGGACGTTGAGGCCGGTGAACGCCGGCACGAAGACGACACCGCCGGCATCCGGCACGGAGCCGGCCAGCGGGCCGACCTCCTCATCGCGGTCAAACAGCCGCGCGCTTTCACGCATCCAGCGAATAGCCGCGCCGGTGACCGTCGCGTCCGCCTCCATGCAGTACGTTATCTCGCCATCGATTTCCCAGGCGTAATAGACGTTGATGCGCTCCTGCTGTGGCGCGTGGCTCCCGGTACAGACGTCCACGAACGTGGCCGTGCCGTGGGTGCACTCGGCGTCGCCGGCCTGACGGCAGTCGTAGCCGTAGAGCGCGGCTTGCTGGTCGCCGATCATGGCCAGCACCGGGACATCGGCCTCCTCACCGTTTGGGCCTGTCAAGCGCAACACGCCATGGTCGCGGACAGTGGGCACAGCATCCGGCAGAATCGAGCGCGGCACACCGAGCCGCGCCAGCCACTCTTCCCAATAGCAGTGGGCGCGGAAGTCGTACATCCCCATCTGCTGCACGAGGGATAGGTCGGCGGCGTGGTCGCGCGCCTCGCCGAGGGCCACCAGCAGCCACTCGGCCGACGGACCGACGCGCAAGGCGCCGGTGTGAGCCGCGTCGGCGAACGCTCGGTCGTGACGCATCCGCCAGGCCAGATGCATCGCCGAGCTCCACGGGCCTGGGAAGTAGCCGAGACGCTCGCGCCAGTTCACGGCCTCGGGCCAGCCGGAAAGCTCCGCCACGAGATCGACGGTGCGCAGGTCTTGCCACGTAATCGCGTTGCCGACTGGGCGACGTGTGTGAGCGTCCCAGGCGAAGTCCGTGTTGCGCTGAGAGGCCAGACCAACGGCGGCCACCTCGCTGGGTGTAATGCCCGCCTGGCGCAGAGCCTCAGACATGGCGTCGGAAACCGTGGCCGCGACGGCATACGGGTCCTGCTCCACCCGGCCCGCCTCGGGGTAGAGACGCGCCAGCGGGCGGTAGCCATAGCCGCGCACCTGGCCCTCGCGGTCCAGGATGAGTGCGCGGCTGCCGCTGGTTCCCTGGTCAATTCCAATAACGAAGGATGGAGTAGGCATAGTTGTCGCCAGGTGTAGTGGCGACTTTGGTCGCTTCCGAAAGCCAGAGAGCGACTAAAGTCGCCACTACATAATGTCCTGCTGGAGTTTCATGGCAGCAAGTCGCCCAGGTTTCGGACGACGTAGGTAGGACGGACGGACGAGGTGGCCAGAGCCGAGGCCGGCGTCGCGCCGGTCAGCGTCAGGGCGGCGGCCATGCCGGCATCCAACCCCATCAGCACGTCGGTTTCGAGACGGTCGCCCGTCATGATACACCGGTCGGGCGGCATCTTCAATCGGCCCAGGATCGCCTCCGCCATGTGACGCGACGGCTTGCCAACGATAGCCTCGACCTTAGTGTTGGTGCACGCCTCGATCGCGGCGATGATCGCCGCGGCGTCCGGCTCCCCGCCGCCTGGCACCGGACAATAACGGTCGCCGTTGGTGGCGAAGAATCGCGCGCCGGCGCGGATGGCATCAAAGGCTATCTGGAGCTTGCGGTAGACGAATGTCCTGTCGAAACTGGCGACAACGGCATCAATGCGTGTTGGATCGTCAGTCAACTCGAAGCCGCCGGCCGCCAGGTCGTGCTCCAGCGGCGCCTCGCCGACGGCGAACACGCGCGCGCCGGGCATCGTCCGCTGCAGGAAGTCTACCATAACCATCGATGAGTTGACAATGTCGTCTAGCGGCGTGGGCAGGCCGAGCCGCGCCAGGCGCTCGGCGTACTCTTGCTGGGTATGGGTCGGGTTGTTGGAGAGAAAGACGGTGCGGCGGCCCATCTCCCGCAGCGTCGTGATGGTCTTGCCGGCCGTTGGGAGCAAGGCGTTGCCGAGGTAAACCGTGCCGTCGAGGTCGAAGATGTAGGCGTCGTAGAGAACCGAGGGACGGCTTATGGCTGTGTATAGGTCAGTCATGTATGTCACTCATGTAGCCAGCGTATCGCCCGCCGACGCCCCCGACTCGAGTCGGGGGCTGAGAGGGCCAAGCCTGCTGAAGCGCAGCAGGGGCGTTACGCCCCCGCACCCCAAAGAGGGCAGCCCACTTCAGTGGGCTTTGCAGTGTCAGCCTGGCACTTGAGTGCCAGGCGTCGCCGAGAGAGGGTCAAAACTCCCAAGTCAGACTCGATTAAGTCTAGCCCTTCGTCGCGCCGAGCGTCAGACCCGCGATGAAGTAGCGCTGCAAGAAGATGAACACGAGAACAGTCGGCAGCGCGGCGATGATCGAGCCGGCGATGATGATGCTGTACTCGGTGATGAATTGGCCCTGCAGGACGGACAGGCCCGTGGTCACTGGCTTGAGCTGGTCGCGCTGGATGAGCACCAGGGCCCACAGGAAGTCGTTGAAGATCCAGGTAAACTCCAGCGTCGCCAGGGCCGCGATGGCCGGCAGCGTCAGCGGCATCATGATACGGCGGTAGATGCCGAACTCCCCGCAGCCGTCGATGCGCGCCGCCTCCAGGATTTCGCCCGGCACCGTACGCATGTAGTTGCGCAGCACGAAGGTGCAGAAGCCGAGCTGGAAAGCGGTGTGCAACAGGATGGGCGCCCAGTAGGTGTCGTAGATGCCCAGCGTGTCCGACAGCTTAAAGACGGGCAGCAGGAGAATCTGGAACGGCAGCATCGCCCCGGCGACGAACATGAAGAAGATGAGGCGGTTGCCCGGGAACTTGAAGCGCGACAGAGCGTAGCCGGCCAGCGACGACAGAAACAGCGTCGCGACGAGCGCCGGCAGGGTGATGATGAAGCTATTGGGCATATAGTGGGACAGGCCGCCCCGGTTCCAGGCTTCGATGTACGCCTGGAAGCTGATGCTAGTAGGCACAGCGAAGAAGCCACGCTTCACGATGTCATCGTTAGTGCGGAACGAGGTCAGAATGGCGGTGATGACCGGAATAATCCAAAGCAACGTCAGGGCATAGACCAGGATGTAGACGATCCACTTACCGATAGAGAAGCCCGTGCGTGGTTGGGTAGGTGCTGCAGCAGCCATGGCTCGCCTCCCTAGTACTCTAGCTCGTCTTGCATGACGCGCCACAGGTAGATGAAGATGAAAATCGAGGTCAGCAGGAACAGCACCACCGCAATCGTCGCGCCGTAGCCCATCTTGTAGTTATTGAACGCCTCGATGTACATGAACGTCGCCATCACCGAGGAAGCGTTGGCAGGACCGCCGCGGGTCATGATATAGACCAGGTCGAAGGAGCGCAGCGAGTCAATGACGCTGATGACGACGACGATGATGGTGACCGGGGCAAGTAGCGGCCAGATGACGTTGCGGAACTGCTGCCAGCCGTTCGCGCCGTCCACCTTGGCGGCGTCAATGAGCGTCGGGTCGACGCCTTGCAGGCCGGCCAGGTAGAGCACCATGATGTAACCCACCTGGCGCCAGATGGCGGCGGCGATGATGCACCACGTGGCCAACGCGGGATTGGCCAGCCAGCCCTGCTGGAGCGCACCCAGGCCCACTGTGCGCAGGAAGGTATTAAGCATGCCCTGAACCGGTAGATAGATCCAGCCGAAGATCAGGCCGATGATGACCGGCGCGAGGATGTAGGGCGAGTAGATGGCCGACTTGATGCCGCGCGCGCCCGGCAGGTTGCGATTGAGGGCCATCGCTAGCGCCAGCCCCAGCGCCACCGGCACAGTGATGAAGGAGACCAGCCACTTGATGTTGTTGCCGATGGAGGTATAGAACAGCGGGTCCTTGAAGAGCCGCTGATAGTTGGCGAAGCCAATGTATTGCGGCGCCGAGATGCCATCCCAGTTGGTCAGGCTGAGATAGAATGAGTAGAACATCGGCCCAATGACCCAGATGAGGAACATGATTACGGGCACGGCCAGGAACAAGTAGGGCGTGAACACCGGCGCGCGGTGTGAGCGCCCTCGTTTCTCGGCGACTGGACGGGTCGCCTCAACGCTGCCAGTGGCGGCCATGGGATGGCTCCTTTCAACTGATTTGTAGTGGCGACTTATGGACCTTGCGGAACCGTTGCCACCCATCGCTCGCGGCGGAGAGCCAACTCCGCCGCCGTTGGTGGTGCTGGAGATGGCTCTCCAGCATCAGCACGATTACGGCAGCAATTAGCCAAGAACCATAAGTCGCCACTACGTTTCGGCGCAGTTACGGCGTTGGCGTCCCGCTGAAGATGCGGGCGCGCTCCTCTTCAAGAGCCGCGAGAATCTGCTGGGCGTTGCCCGGGTTCGCCATGAAGTCCTGGAAGGCGGCCATGCCCTTCTCGGCCATCTCGGGCGTGGTGTCGCGGTCGTAGAACTGGGCGATGTAGTCGGCCTTCTTGATGATGTCGATACCCTTCTGCGTCGCCGGCGTGAAGATGCTGGGGTCGACCTCGGTGTTGGTCGGCAGACGCTGCAGGTTCTTGGCGAAATACGTCTGCGATTCCTTCGAGCCGAGGAAGGCTAGGAACTTCTTGGCGGCTTCGGGATCGGGCGCGTTGGCGGCGGCGAAGTAGCCGTCCGTCGGGGCGTCCTCGCCGATCTTGACGCTGGGATCGATGATCGGGAAGCGCACGAAGTCGAAGTTGTCCTGCTGGTCCTTCGGAATCGAGTCCATGATGAACTGACCCATCAGGTACATGCCGGCCTTGCCATCGACCAGCGGCTGGACAGCATCCTCCCACGCGTAGGCTGTTGGGTTGTCAATGAAGCAGCCGGCGTCGAGCAGCTTCTTCCAGTTGTCGAATGTCTTCGCCACACGCGGATCGGTGTACTTCTCCTTGCCTTCCATCAGAGCGATGTGGAAGTCCGGGCCGTTGGTGCGCATGTTGAGGTAGTCGAACCAGCCGGCGGCCGGCCACGGGGCCTTCGTGCCGATGGTGATGGGCGTGATGCCCTTGTCTTTCAGCGTCTTGCACGCGGCCAGCAGCTCGTCGAAGGTCTGCGGCGGCTTGAGGCCGGCATCCTGGAAGACCTTCTTGTTGTAGTACAGCGCCCACCAGTAGTAGCTCGTGGGGACGAAGTACTGCTTGCCGTTGACGGTGCTCAGCGCGGCCATGCCCTTAGGGAAGGACTTGTCCCAGCCCTGCTGCTTCCAGACATCGCTGATATCCATGATCAGGCCTTTGTCGATGAAGAAGCGGGCGCGGTTGCCGGCGAACCAGGTCATGACATCCGGCGGGCGGGAGGCGGCCAGGTAGGTGCGGATGGCCTGCTTGAAACCCTCGTGATCGACGATGCTGTGCTCGACGTCGATGTTCGGGTTGGCCTTCTTGAACTGCGCCACCAAATCCTCATCCGCCTTGCGGGGCGTGGGATCGCTGATGTAGGAGTTGTAGACCAGGCGCATGTTCGGGGCCGTCGTCACCTGGACCTGGACCTGCTTCTCCACGGTCTTCTCGACGACGGACGTTTCCTTAACGACGACGGTCTGGATGACAGGCGCTGCGGTCGCGGCGGCCTGGGGCGCAGCCGCCGGAGCGGACGAGCACGCCAGGACGACCAGGGCCAGGACGCCGAGAGCGCCCAGCAGCAAGGCCAGTCTCATTTTAGGTGTGATGCGGCTCACAGTTTTTCCTCCATTGGAAGAGTTGGGTTGGTTCAACTGGCGACTTCTTAAGTGGGTTAAAGATCGGCTAGTGTTTCGCGGGCATCACCTCCTTCTGCGCGTCCATTGCAGCTTGCTCCTCTCCTTTTCAGAGAGAAAGGGCATCAGGCGCCTCTCGGTGAGGGTCCGGCGCGGCTATTGTCGCGCCGCAAGATAGGCGGACAACAAGATGAGTAGCAAGACGGATAGGTTCAGCCGGTGGTGGCGCACCGTGGATGATGTCGATGAGTGTCTGCGCTGCAGCCCGGCCCAACTCGAAATTTGGCTGGTGAACAGTTGTCAGGGAAGGATCGAAATACGGCGTGGATGGGATGTCGTCGAAGCCCACGACGGCCATGTCGTCCGGCACGCGCAGGCCGCGCTCGCGCAGCGCCTGCAGCGCTCCCATCGCCATACGGTCGTTCTGGACAAACACAGCGTCGAAGCTGGCGCTGTCGAGCAAGCGGAGCATGGCCGCGTAGCCGCTGGCGCTCGTCCAGTCGCCGGCGTCCACAAGGCGTTGATCGACCTGGAGGTCGGCCTGCGCGAGCGCCTGGGTGTAGCCGACGTAGCGCTCCTGGCTGGCGTAGAACTGGCGCGGGCCGCTGATGAGGGCGACTCGCCTGTGTCCCAGCGACAGCAGGTGTTCCGTCGCGAGTCGCCCGCCCTGGACGTTGGCAATTCCAAGCGAGACGACGTGGGACCGGTCTCGACCGTAGCCGATGGTCACCACGGGCAGATCGGACGAAATGTGCTCGAAGAGCGCGCCTGTATCGCGGTCGGAGCCGTGATAGACGATAAGCAAGCCTTCGGTCTGGTGTTGTGACAGGAGGGGGGTACTCAGTGGCTCGCCGTCCGGCCCGCGGTCGCCGCCGCTGACAAAGATCAGGTAGCCCTGATGGCGGGCCTCGGCCTCGGCGCCTTCGATAATGCGGGCGTGGGTGTAGTCGCTGAAGTCGGCGGTGAACAATCCCAGCACGTGGGTGCGCTGAGAGACAAGGCTGCGGGCAATGGCGGATGGGCGATAGTCCAGGTCGTCAATCGCCGTCTGGACGCGTTGCCGAGTGTCGTCAGACACTTCCCCCTTGCCGTTCAACACGCGGGAGACCGTCTGATAGGAGACACCAGCGCGCGCGGCTACATCCTTGATTGTCGTCCGCTGATGTTTGGGAACGCCCATGGACACGCCTCATCCTTGAAGTTAGCCCGTGAACGTTCACGTGAACGTTCACAGTCCAGTTTATCACGGCATCCGGCGTTTGTCAAGGGGCAAAATGAGAGAAATCTAAGGATTCTTTCGCTGCACACAAAAATGCCTGTGGCGATACGAACCGCCACAGGCACGATAATCTGAAGACGAATCTAGCGCTGCGCCTTGCCTGGCTCCTCGTCGAAGCTGTACGCCTTCCCTACAAGCGGCAGATACGCGAAGTGTGTGTATGCAACCCCCGGCGTTCCGCTCGTCGCCGTTGGAGTCGGTGTTCGCGTCGCGGTAGCCGCCGGTAGCCCCGTCGTTGCCGTCGGTGTGGGCGTTCGCGTCGCGGTAGCCGCCGGTAGCCCCGTCGTTGCCGTTGGAGTCGGCGTCCGCGTCGCGGTGACCACGGGCGTCAGGCTCGCGGTCGGCGTCGGTGTCCCTGTTTGGGATGGCAGGCCGAGCGTTTCGGTTGGTGTCGGCGTCTCCGTCGCCTCGACTGTCTCGGTCTCAGTCGGTGTCGGTGTAGCGGTCGCCGACTCGCCGGGCGCGCTGAGAACCACGCCGTAGCCCGTCAGGCTGACGGAGCCATCGCTCGACTGACCCTGGTTGGTAATCACGAGGACGATGCTCTGGGTCCCGGCCGGTGGCGTGAAGCCCGCGAGCGACGCGTTCTCCCCCGGTCCCGCGATCTTCGAGAGAGGAAACACCTGCAAATCATCGCCGGTGTCGGCGACGACGCTCGCCCGCAGCGCGCCGTTCGACGTCGCATTCACCATGTCGACGTTGTAGGCGCCGCTCGTTGGCAGTCCAATGTAATTGATGGAGTACGTGTCGCTGATGACCCCGATATAGGTCGGGCTGCCGGCCGTGAGCTCGCCATCGTTGACGATCGGCGATCCGCTCATGTAGGCAGCGATCCCGTCGCCGTCGCTGAAGCAGTAGGGGTCGGCGACCGGGCACTTCTTGGTGAAGCGGATGGCAATGGCGAAGTTGTGGAACAAATCGTTGAGGTTGCTGCCCTTCGCCTTCAGCGCGTTGTCGTACGCCGGGATGGCGGCCTGCCCCGCCGCCACGAACGCCAGGAAGTCCTTGTACACCACCTCCCCGCCGCCCGGCGTGTTCAGCCCACCGTTCTGCTCAGACGCGTAGCGGAACATCGGCCAGTTCGAGTACCACCCCGCCTTCGGATAGGTCGCGAGGGATTGCTGGAACAGCGGCCAGAGGTAACCGTAGTTGTCGTGGCTGTCCGGGTAAACCTCGTCCTCGGCGTATGTCGCCGTCGACTCCGTCCACATCCCCTCGACGGTCTGCGATGGGTAGCCGACGCCAAACTGGATCGAGTGCACGAACTCGTGGGCCGTCGTGGCATTCAGCGCCTGCAGGGCCTTGGCCACGTCGCCATTGGTGAACTGTACAAGGTCATTGTTGATGACCATGCACGATGCCCACGCATCGGTCTCCGTCGCCGGCGTGTTCGGGTTATTACCGATGAAGCCGGTGTACGGCCCGCCGACAATCGTCACGTAGCCGTATAGCTTGCTGTCGCTGGAGGAAGCATCGTTGACCTGAACCGGGTACTTGCCATAGGCGTTCTCCGCGGTGAACGGCGGCTTCGGCCAGTCGTACGACGTCACCTCGACGCCGAACGCCGTCTCGAGGCCGGTCTTGTACTGATCGATGGTCAGGCCGGCGATGTCGCCATAGTTGATGACGAAGTCCGTCGTCTCCGTGGTATTGGGGCCGTCCGGCTTGTTGCACAACGTCCCCTGCGGGCGCGTGAGCCGGGTTAGCTCCGCCACGGTGGCCGGCGAGAGCGCGGTCACCTTGCCCGTCCCCTGGTTCTGCAGCGTCTTGTTGATCTCCGCTACGGCCGCCGTGCCTTCCCAGCCGGCCGTGCCGTGATACTGCGCGGGCAGCTTCGAGATGTCGTACACGGCGTAGGCCAGGTACAGGATGCGCTGCTCGGCGGTGATCTCACCGCGGCTGTACGCTTGATTGATCAACTGCTCGGTCGACAGGGGCCTAGAACTGGCGGAGGATGCTGCGGCGCCGGCTGACTGCGCCAGGAGAGGCAGGGCGGCCAGTACAGTGAGCAGGGCGAGCATCGCCAGGACAAACGCGAAACGACGCGGCCGAAATGGAACGGTTCGCATGGCACGTCTCCTTAACAGAACCGCCATCGTCGGTCTCATCATGAAACGCAACGGTGGCGTTTAGGTCATCCAGTAAGGGCAGGTTTGAAACCTGCCCTTACATCACCACGTCCCTTTAGCTGTAGATGTAGCGGCCCAATTACCGCGTCAGTGATGGCGGAACCTGATCGAAGCTGAATTCCTTCCCGACCAGGGGCAGATACGTAAAGTACGAGTATCCGCCGGGCGGCGGCGTAGGCGTGTCGCTCGGAGTCGGTGTCGCCGCTGGCGTCGGAGTCTCTGCCGGCGGCGTGGGTGTGCCGCCTTCACCTGCCGTTCCAGCGGTCACGCGATAGGCCGTCATGCTCACCGAGCCATCACTCGACTGGCCCTGGTTGGTCACGACCAGAACGACGCGCTGGGTGTTGGCCGGCACGGTAAAGCTCGCCAGAGTCGCCGTCTGGCCGGGGCCGGCCGTGCCGGGCACCGCCACGACGGTCAGACTGTCGCCGGTGTCGGCGACGACGCTTGCCCGCAGCTCGCCGTTGGTCGCGGTGTTCGCCACCTCGACGCTGTAGGCGCCGCTCGACGGCAAGCCGACGTAGTTGATGGAGTACGTGTCGCTGATGCTCCCGGTGTAGTTCGCGCCGACCGAGGCCACCTCGCCGTCATTCTGGATGGGGGTATTCTGCATCTTCAGCGCGATCCCGTCGCCGTCGCTGAAGCAGTACGGATTGGCGACGGGGCACTTCTTGGTGAAGCGGATGGCAATGGCGAAGTTGTGGAACAAATCGTTGAGGTTGCTGCCCTTCGCCTTCAGCGCGTTGTCGTATGCCGGGATGGCGGCCTGCCCTGCTGCCACGAACGCCAGGAAGTCCTTGTACACCACCTCCCCGCCGCCCGGCGTGTTCAGCCCGCCGTTCTGCTCAGACGCATAGCGGAACATCGGCCAGTTCGAGTACCACCCCGCCCGCGGGTAGGTTGCGAGGGATTGCTGGAACAGCGGCCACAGGTAGCCGTAGTTGTCGTGGCTGTCCGGGTAAACCTCGTCCTCGGCGTATGTCGCCGTCGACTCGCTCCACATGCCGCTGACTGTCGGGGATGGGGAGCCGACGCCAAACTGGATCGAGTGCACGAACTCATGGGCCGTGGTGGCATTCAGCGCCTGCAGGGCCTTGGCCGGATCTCCCCCTGCGAACTGCCCCATGTCATTGTTGATGACCATGCACGTGGCGTAGGCATCGGTCTCCGTCGCCGGCGTGTTGGGGTTGTTACCGATGAAGCCGGTGTACGGCCCGCCGTCCGTCGTCACGTAGCCGTACAGGTTGGCATCCGACGTAGACGCATTGGTAACCTGCACCGGATACTTGCTGTACGTGTTGGCCGCGGTGAACGGCGGCTTCGGCCAGCCGAACGACGTGACCTCGACATCGAAAGCCTTGTCGAGGCCGGTCTTGTACTGATCGATGGTCAGGCCACCGGCGATGTCCCCATAATTGATGACAAAGCTCGCGGTCTCCGTAATGTTGGGCCCATCCGGCTTGTTGCACAACGTCCCCTGTGGGCGCGTGAGCCGGGTTAGCTCCGCCACGGCGGCCGCCGAAAGGGGTGTCACTTTGCCCGTCCCCTGGTTCTGCAGCGTCTTGTTGATCTCCGCTACGGCCGCCGTGCCTTCCCAGCCGGCCGTGCCGTGATACTGCGCGGGCAGCTTCGAGATGTCGTACACGGCGTAGGCCAGGTACAGGATGCGCTGCTCGGCGGTGATCTCACCGCGGCTGTACGCCTGATTGATCAACTGCTCGGTCGACAGGGGCTTAGAACTGGCGGAGGATGCTGCGGCACTCGCTGCGCCGGTCGATTGGGCCAGCACAGGCAGAACCGCCAACACGGCAAGCAGGGCGAACAGGAATGTCGCCACAACGAGGCGTCGTGGCAGAGGGCGGGATATTCGCACAGCGGGTCTCCTTCAGAGTGATGTCACAGTGTGAGTGTGGATGAGCAGCAATGATGCAGACCCGAGCACCCCGTGTAAGGAGAATTCGGGGGACTGTTCGGGTGCTGAAGGCGAACAATCGAAGGGAAAGTCTATGCGAAAAGGGGCCGGACGCAAGTCCGACCCCGGCAGGCTTAGGTAGAATCTTTGTAAACAGTAGCTACAGACTGTGGTGGTCGCGCAGGATGTTGCGGGCGATGACCATGCGCATGATCTCGCTGGTCCCTTCGCCGATCTCGGTCAGGCGGTTGTCGCGGTAGTAGCGCTCGACCGGGTATTCGCGGGAGTAGCCGTAGCCGCCGAAGATCTGCACGGCCTCGAAGCACGCCTTTTCGGCCGCTTCTGAGGCGAACAGCTTCGCCATCGCAGCCTCCTGCGTGAAGCGCTCGCCGCGATCCTTGAGCCAGGCGGCCTGGAGAATGAGCAGACGCGACGCTTCTAGCAGGGTCGCCGAGTCGGCAAGCTTCCACTGGATGCCCTGGTACTCGGCGATGGGATGGCCGAAGGCGACGCGCTCCTTGGCGTAGCCAACCGCCGCTTCGAAGGCGGCCCGGCCCAGCCCCAGCGCCATCGCCCCAATGCTGATGCGGCCACCATCGAGAATGATGAGCATCTGCTTGAAGCCCTGTCCAATCGAGCCGAGGATATTGCCCGCTGGAATACGGCAGTCCTCAAAGAATAGCTGCGATGTGATGGAGCCTTTGAGCCCCATCTTTGGCTCATCCTTGCCGGGAATGAAGCCGGGCGTGCCCTTCTCAACGATGAAGCACGAGACGCCTCGGTCCTCGCCGTCCACCATCGTGCGCGCTGTCGCGACGATCACATCGGCAATGGAGCCGGACGTAATCCACATCTTGGCCCCGTTGAGCACCCAGCTATCGCCATCCTTCCGCGCCGTCGTGCGCGTCGCGCCCGCGTCCGAGCCGGCTTGCGGCTCCGTCAGGCCGAACGCGCCCAACCCCTTGCCACTGGCGAGATGAGTCAGGTACTTCTGCTTCTGCTCTTCGCTGCCGAACAGATAGAACGGCGCGCAGCCCAGGGAAACGTGGGCTGCGTACGTCAGCCCCGTTGAGCCGCAGGCGCGCGACAGCTCCTCGACGGCGAGAGCATAGCTCACGGTGTCTCCCCCCGCGCCGCCGTATTTCTCAGGATATGGAAGGCCCAGCAAGCCAAGCTCGCCTAGCTTGCGAAAGGTCTCCGCGGGAAACTGGCCAGTCTCATCTACTTCTCGGGCGCGCGGCGCAACCTCGTTCTGGGCAAAGTCGCGCACCATATCGCGCACCATGCGTTGCTCTTCGGTTAGTCGAAAGTCCATCGTGGCTTCCTCCGCTCGAACGGATAGCCCGTTCGGCGACATCGTTGTCACAGGCGGGATTGTGGATCGGCTTGTCAGTCGCCGATTCTAGTATAGGCTCAATGGCGCAGTGCGTCAATGAGGCGTTTGTCGCAAATGTGGGGCTAGCGATCGGTGCTGACAACGGGAAGCTGCCAGCCGTCAGTGTTGCGGGACCAGACAATGTGGAAGCGGGGCTGGGGTCCCCGCTGGCGCTCGGCAACAGAAGACATCGCCGAATCCGATGGCTTGAGCACGATCATTGCACCCATCACGATTGCCAGGACAATGATCGCCAGCCAGATGTTGGTGTTCATAAGCGCGTTTTCCGGTGCGAGAAGATATCTACTACGCGGTTTGATAGCATGATGCGCGCCACCAAAGCTCCGCAGCATTATAGCGACACGGGAAGTATGAGGCAACTTTCAGCAAACGTTTTCCCATTTCGGAAGGCCCCGTAGCGCCAACAAATGAGAACCCTCTCCCCGTAGGAGAGGGCAGGGTAAGGGTCTTGAAACCTTGCCGGGTTCCAGAACCCTCACCCCAACCCTTTCCCAGAGGGAGAGGGGGTTAAGACCTTGCTGTTACTGGCCGACCGTGATGTAGGGCAGGTAGATGCAGCCGGTGCGGACATCCACCGTGCCTGACGCATCCACCGGTAGCGCCTCGCTCTTCGTGTTCGAGAGTGTCAGCGATGCCTGATCACCGTTCGCCAGATCGATGCTCATCGCGCCGCACCCGATCACGCGGAAGGTGATCTGGGCCAGCGACCCGCTGCCATCGACCGGGCCGTCCAGGCGAGCGCCCGCCAGGCGGACGATGTGCTTGCCGTCAGCCGTCACCGCCGTGTTCTCCATCGGCACGATCAGCGAGCCCTCGGGCAGCAGGCTGCCGGCCTTCACCTGGACGCCGGGCTTATCGGCGTCACTGTCGACAACCTCGACGACGCGCGGATCGTACGCCAGGTTCAGCGCGCCGCCGTAGAAGCCGGTCAGGTTGTCGAGATTGACGGTCACAGTCACCAGGTCGCCTAGTCCGTAGGTCGCCTTCGGGTTGTCCACCGCCAGCCGGGCCTTGGCCGGAGCGACGTTCGCCTGCGCCGCCTTGCTTGCCGCCGCGCCCGCGCCCAGCGCCACGGTGCTGTGCAAGCCATCCGTCGGCCCAACGCGGTCGAAGTTGTTGCTGACAAGCACCAGGTCGAAGATGTTGATCTTGTTGTCGCCGTTGATGTCGGCACGCGGCTCGAAGTTCGGCATTCCCAGCGCGCTATCGTATGCCGACGCGACCAGGGTCAGGTCGAACAGGTTGATGAAGTTGTCGTTGTTCGCGTCGCCACCAATCATCGTCATGTTGCCGAGCGGCGTGTCGATGCTGGTCACATCGAACTCGCGCCGGATTGGCAGGTAGCCGTCCATGGTCACGGTCAGGACGTGGTGACCGTACGTCGTCCCGGCGATGTCGAAGTCGCCGTTGACGTCAGTCACCGCCGAGCCTTCCGCGCCGTCATCGATGAGTACCAGGGCTCCCGAGTAGTTGGTGCGGCCCTCGAGCGCAACCGTTCCGGTCACGTCGTCGCGGTTGGGCGGCGGGAGCGTCTTGCAAGAGATGACCTGCGAGTAGTCGGAGTACTGCCCATCGGCGCTCTGGTAGAAGCGCGATCGGTAGAAGTAGAGCGTGTTACCCGACAGGCCCATGTTGCGGTAGCTTCCCTGGCCGGACGGCAGCACCGCGACCTCGCTCCAGTTCACGTCGTTGAGCGAGCGCTCGATGTGGATGCTCGTCGCGGCAGCGCCGGGCGATGTCCAGATCAGGTCAATCGCGGTGGACGAGTAGACGCGGCAGCTCCAGTCGGGCGGCGGCGGAGGCGGCTTCTGCGGCGTCGTACACGACGCGGGTCCGCTGAAGGCCGTCTGGACGCCGTTCTTGATGCCGGCTACCTGGTACTGATAGCTCGTATTCGGCTGGGCGCTCTTGTCGTAGTAGATCGACGTGCCAGCCGGCTGCTGCACGGTCGGGCCAGACACGAAGGAGGCCACGCGCTGAATGACGAGCGCATCGTACGCAGCGTTGTTCTCCCACGTAATGTTGATCTGGTTGCTGTTGACGGTGATACACTGCACGTTGGACGGCCCGAGAAGGCCCGTCGGCGTCGGCGTCGGCGTCGCCGTATTGGTCGACGTGTTTGTCGGCGTATTCGTCGGCGTGCTCGTGCGGGTCGACGTTGGCGTGTTGGTCGGTGTCGCCGTGTTCGTCGACGTCGGCGTGTTCGTCGCCCTCGTCCCTGTTGTCGTTGGGGTCGGCGTGTATGTGTTCTGGCCGGTGGGCGTGACCGTGCTCGTCGACGTCGCCGTACTAGTCGCCGTCGCCGTGCTCGTCGGCGTCGCCGTGCTCGTCGGTGTCGCCGTGTTCGTGGCCGTGCTGGTCGCCGTCGCCGTCGGTGTATCGGTCGGGCGCGGTCCGGGCGGCTCCTCTGGGTTCACCCAGATATCGCCGCCGTCGTTCGGGTTGTACGTAAACTTGACCCGGGCCGTGGTCGGGTTGCCGGTGATGGCCGGCCCCTCGGCGTTGAAGAAGTCGATGTGGCCCGTCGAGCCGCCCACGGGGAAGTCGGCCGGGCCGACACCGCCCGTGTTAGGCTGCGGGATGCCCGGATACGGCGAGCCTGGGTTAGCGGCCCGCCACGCGGCGGCAAGATCGGCCTGGGACGACTGGGAGCCGTCCAGCTCCGGGTTGATATCGGTGCAGGCAAACAGCGACAGACGGCTCTGGGTCGAGACCAGGCTGCTGGTGAGCAGGTAGTACTGGTCGTTCGGGAGCTGGATGTCGGTGTAGCTCGCCGGGATTGTCAGGAACTGCTCGGTGCTCCAGTTGTCCCGCACAGGCGACCCGACCGCACCGGCCGCGTTGATCCACAGCATTTCGCGCAGCTCACCCGTGAAGCGCGGCTCCACGCTCTCCGCCCGGACTCGGACGACAAGGGGTGATGCCGCGCGCGGTGCGCCGACGCAGTCGCTGCTGCTGTGGACGCCCACTGAGGCGAACTGATCGGGAGTGATGCGGTCCACGTCGAGGGCGATGGTGTGCGCCATGTTGAACGGCGGGACCTGGGAGATGACGTTCGTGTCCGGGTTGTTGAGCACCGCGCCGCGGAAATAGGCCTGGAGGGCGATGCTATCCTCGCTGTTGACGAACGGTGCGACCTTGGGAACAGGCGTGCGCAGGGTGATGTACTTGAACTCATACGGCTCGGTGCCCGGCCCGCTGTCGCTCGGCGCCGTATCGATGGCGACAACGTTGTACTCGTGGCCGTCGACGAAGAAGCGCTTGAGGTACCACGGGTCGCCCTTGGTCAGGTTGTGGCCGCCCTGGCCATTGTCGATCGCCGCGTAGGTTGCGCCCAACGCGCGGCCAACGGTGACGGAGACCGACTCGTCAAACTGGTTGACTGCGCCGACGTAGACGAACCAGGCGCCGTCCGTGCTGCCCAGGTTGTTTCCACCGTGGGGGAGGCGGCGCACGAAGTTGCGGTTAGCGATACCCATGTCGCCCACGTTGAAGGTCGACGACAGGATGAAATCGGGGTAGGACGAATACTCGCCGTTGCCCAAGGGGTGCAGACCGCCGCCCGCGTACCAGAAGTCGAGGTCGACGCTGGGCTGCACGTTGTAGCCCCCAACGGCGACGTTGCGCAGCTTGATCATGTGGTCCAGGAACTGGACGCTGTCGCCGCGCTTCAGTGTGATATTCTGGACCGAGAAGACTGCCAGGCCATCGAGCGGCAGGCCGGTCGGGCGCAGGTTGTCGAGAACACCGTTGCCGTTGAAGTCAGCCGAGATGCCCGTCTTTGCCGCCAGGCTCGTCTCGCTGTCCACTGTCACGATATCGGGTGTGCCGTCGAAGTTGGCGTCGAACGACGTGAGGCCGAAGCCAAAGCTCGGTGGCGAGGGCGCCCAGCCAATGCCCGCGTTGGCGGGCGGCACGGGCAGCTCGTTCCGCCCGGTCGCCATGGGGAATGCCATACGCGTCACGCCCGGCTGGCCGTGCGTCGGCTGGTCCCGAGTGTCGAGGAGCAGGAATGTCAGCTCCTGCATCAGCGCCGGGAAGCGGTAGTCCTGGCGGCGATTGCCCGTATAGAGAATCTTGTCCAGGTACGTTGGCTCGTACCACATCCGCTGGTAGACCTTCTCGCGGCCGTCGTTCTGCTCCACCGAGATCTGCGGGTAGAGCACCGAGAGCGGCTCGCCGCTGTTGCGGAACTCGTCCATGTACGCCGGGTTGAAGGTGACGGAATCTTTGGGCGGCGCCTGGGTAAGCTGTGGGTTGAAGGGCGCCCAGGGATCGGTGTACGGCGGCACTTCCACAGGATAGCCACTAATCGGGTCGTTCGTAATGCTGAGGTCGCCCGCGGTAGGCGTAATAGCCTCCGTCGGACTTATGACGCCGCGGCCATACACGCGTAGGCTCTGGCTGTCCATGTAGACCTTGCCGGACGGGTTGTTCGTCGGATCGCCGGAGCTCGCCGGGTCGAACCAGAACTTGAACCGATTCTGGAGACCGGCGATTGCTTGCTGTCCTGGCGGTGTGTTACCGCCCCACACATACGGCTGGGGCTGGTTCTGCACCCAGAGCTGGTACTGGCTCTGATTGTCGAGGAAGGCGCTCGTGAACAGGTACAGGTCCGGGTTCGCAACCTCTTTTCCGGTCACGGGATCTATGCGCGTTCCGGTGCGGATTGGGTTGAGATCCGGGAACGCGAACGCCGTATACGCCCAGGGCAGAGTCCAGATCTGCTCGCTGTAGAAGAACTCACTCTCGACGTTACCCTCGTCCGGCGGCCGTTCGCCGTACTTCTCGCGCAACACGCTCAGTAGAGAGTTATGAACTGTCTCCTGGCGGTAGACGAAGTACATCTCGCGCGGGTCGCTGTATGTTGCGGTTGCACCGCCCAGGTTAGGCCCCGAGGTGTACGGGAATGGGCCATTGGCCTGGATGATCGGCGGCACCGGTCCAACGAGCTTGCCGATGAAGCCGACCTGGTCGTAGCCGTTGGTGGGCGTCATCCCGGCTATGGCGTTGACATCGGTGAAGATGTAGTGCTCATAGTTGTACGGCGGGAGAACGGCCAGCGGGTCGTTGACGGCGTAGCCCTTGAGGCGGACCGAGTGCTGCGCGATGGTGATGTTCGGCCCCTTCGGTGTCGGGGTGCGCAGCGTGATGAACTCGAACTCCGACTGATCGGCCACTGGCGCCGCCGTCGGGTTTGTCGTCGAAGGACAGACACCGTTCGTAGCAGCAGTACAGCGCACGGCCATCGCCACCACGTTGTACTCATGTCCATCGACGTAGAAGCGCTTTAGATACCACGGGTCGGGCGGCTGGCGGTCACCCACGCCCGGCGCGGATTCCATGGCCGTGAAGGGGTGGCCGACGGCGCGCCCGAGCCACAGGCCAACGGTTCCGTCGGCCGTATCGATAGACTGTGCGTACGCGAACCACGGTGTCTGGCTGGTGCTGCCCAGGTTCGAGCCTGTTCCGCCGTTGATGACACTGCGGAGCGTCTCCACCGGACCCTGCGTGCCGGCCAGCGCCATGTCGCCTGTTGCGATGAGCTGGTTGCCCAGGTAGCGCGGCTTCAGGTCGCCGGTGTACCATACGTCCAGCGACACGGCATTGTTGAAGATGCCGGCGACGCGCACGACGTGGTCGAGGAACTGAGCGTACTGGCCCTGGCGAAGCGGCGTGCCGCTCAAGTTGACGTCGAGCAGGGCAAGCTCAGTGCCATCTGGCGCCTGTCCGGAGCCGAGGGTCAGCCCCTGGAGTCGACCGTCACTGTTGAAGTCGGCGGCGAGATTCGTCTTCTGGAAGAGCGTTAGCTCGCTGTCCACGGTGACGATGTCGGGCGTGCCGTCGAAGTTGGCATCCAGGGTCGTGAGACCGTAGCCGGTTGCGTCGGCTGGGCCGTTATCGGCGTCGATCTGGCCGTCGGGACCGAAAAGGTCCGCCTTCCGCTGCCCGACGGGAAATACCATCTGCGTCCCGCCTACCTGGCCGAAGATTGGCTCAGGCTTGTTGGGACCGTTCGGGACGGGTGGGTTGTTCTGCATCAGCAGGTAGGTAAACTCTTGCTGAATGGCAGGGTACCACACGTCGTCGAAGAACACCGCCTCGCCGTTGATGATGCGCGGGTCGGTCGGCTGGCCCGTCGTCGGGTTGCGGGTCAGCCTGTTGTCGGCATTGAGGTCCTTGTCCCAGTGCTGCGGCTCGTACCACAGCCGGTACCAGACCTTCTCGGCCGCGTTGGGAAGACGCGGGCCACCGCTGATCTGCCCGTAGAGGCGCTGATTCTCATCGGGCGTGACGGCCTCATTCATGTAGGCCGGGTTCCACGTCACGGAGTCCTTGCGCGGGGCTTGGGGGTGCTGAGGAATGAATACACCCAGCAGGTCGGTGTACGGGGCATCTTCCGGCACGTGGCCGGTGACCGGATCGAAAATGGCCGGGGCCAGGCCGGCGCCGGGATCGAGGACGTTGTCCGCGCCCGCGCCGAAATAGCTTCGGCCATACACGCGCAGTGTGTAGTAGGCTGACGTGGCCTGCGCTCCCACGCCCCCTGCCAGCAGGACCCAACCTGCGGCCACCATGATGGCCAGCAGTGCAACGCTGAGCGCGACCATTCGCAGCGGTCTGCGACGGGCCGTCAGCCAACTTGCGGCGATGGGCTGGCGTGTTTGATCATCTTGAGACATGACTTGCCTCCTCCCGCACACGACGAAGCAGTGCGCACTAACCGTTACAACGGCAGTCGGAGGCAAATGTTATGAATAATGCCCTGCAGGCCGTCTCAGCTTTTATATCTTCTTCATATTTGTTTGCATTCGCTGAAAGAAGCCTTTTACACGCCGAACCGGGCGGCCACCAGCAGCAGGCCGGCGATCGTTTTTACATCGTTCCACTCGCCTGCTCTGGCCCGCGCAACGGCCTCCGCGAAAGGCATCGCGACGACCTCGATGTCCTCATCTTCGTCCCGCTTCCCCTCGGCCGGTCGGAGATCGGTCGCCAGGTACAGATGCATCAGCTCGTTCGAGTAGCCCGGCGCCAGGTAGAACTCGGTGAGCTTCTCCATGTGGCCCGCCGTGTAGTTGATCTCCTCCTGAATCTCGCGCTTAGCCGTCGCCTGCGGGTCCTCGCCCGGCTCGCGCGTGCCGGCCGGCAGCTCCCACAGCCGATTCCCTATGGCCTGGCGCGTCTGCGTAATCAGGAGCACTCGCGCGTCCGCCCCTTCGCCGATAATCGGCACGATGCCCACCGAGCCGGGGTGGATCAGCCAGGCGCGGGTAGACTGCTTGCCATCGGGCGCCGTCACCGTCGCCTCATGCACATCGAACACTTTGCTGTGATACACTGTCCGTCCGTCCGCCATCTATCCTCCCCAATCTGCCCTTACGCCAACATCGCAACCAGCGTGCGGTCAGCGCTCGCCAGCCGATCCGCCAGCACCCGCGCTAACATCCTGTGCAAGGCCGCTGCCAACTCCGGCTCCTCGACCTCCATCCGGGCCAGTTCTTCCTGACTCAAGCAATACACAGTGACCAGCTCATCGGCGACCACCGATGCGGAGCGTGGTCGCCCCAAGTAGAAGCCTAGCTCTCCCACCCATACGCCAGGCTCCATCGTCCATAGCCGCATTTGCTCGCCGGTCGGCATCTCTAGCAGGACCGTGGCCAGCCCTGCCTCGATCAGGTATAGCTCGTCCGCCACCTCTCCCTGCCGCATGATACTCTCGCCCGCCGCAAACGAGCGTCGTTCCATGTATGGCAAGAAGCGCGCCGGTTCAATCGTCGGCGGCAGGTACGCCTCCAACCGCTCGGCAAAAGACATCATCCCCGTCGCGTAAGCGCCATGCGCTGCCAATATCTGTTCTTCGCACCACTCGACCCCCCGGTCCAGGTCCGCAAACAGCTTCAGATTGGGGGTTGAATCGGTCAGGCCGTACGCCTTCAAATCAACGCGCATGTAATCGCTCACGTGCGTGAGGACGAGCGTTATGTCGCGTCGGGCAACGGTCTGCAATAGGCGCGCGAAGCTCAGCGCGGCAGACGAGTCCATCCCGACAACGCGTTGAAAGTCCAGCACGACAAACCGCAGCCGCGGTTGGGTTGTATCCTCAGTGCGCTGGCGGATCTGTTCCAGCAGGCTGTTCGCTGTCCCGAAGAACAGGTAGTTCTGCAGCCTGAGGATGTAGGTGTCCTCGCCGTGCTCGCGCAGCGCCTGCTCCTGATCAGGTGAGCGCTGACGATTGCTGACAAACGTCTGTCCCGTCAGCGTGTTTCGGACAACGCCGATGCGGCTGTAGCGCACCAGGAACACCCCGACCGCGATCGCCAGCCCGACAGCGACGCCCGGTAGAGGCCCCGCCGCCATGATAACAAGAAAGATGACAGCTATCAACACCCAGTCAACGCGCGGCATGTTGAACCATGTCTTGTAAAGCCATCCGATGAGGAGATCGGCGCCCACGAAGATGATGATCCCGCCAAGAACGAAGCGCGGCAGGTAGCCGAGCGGCGCAGTTCCTACGACCAAGGCAAGCCCCGCGACCGCTGCTGTTGTGAGCGGGACGAGAATACTGTGCACCTTCATTCGTGGCGCAAGCAAGCTCAGGCCCAGCGCTGAAAAACCGGGCATTCCGCCCAGTATTCCACTCAGCAAGTTGGCGGCGCCGTTGCTGGTGAGGTCTCGGTTGAGGTCGAAATCCTGGCGGGTCGCCAACTCCAGGGCGCTGTCGTACAGCAACAGCGTCATCGTGCTCAGCAACACCAGGCTAAGCAAATTGCCGGTCTGGTGTAGTAACACAGACCAGTTGATATCAACCCACTCGGCAGGCGCCAGGGGGGGCCAACGATAGCCTTGGGCGAACGGGCCGAGGAGCCAGCCCGCGGCGCTGGCCTGGGCAGTGGAGTGTCCCGTGAGAAACAGGACCACGTAGAAGAGAGCGCCGCTTGCGAGCAGAATTACCGGCAGGATGAGGAAATGTCTGACGCGCGAACTCAGGAAGAGCAACAGCGCCGCGAGCGCGACGCCCGGCAGCCAACGGCTCAACGTCTCCGGCGCGAACAGCCGGCCCAGGTTGGCGAGCATAGTCGGCCCGTCAACCATGACGCCTAGCCCACCCTTGGCGAGCAAACCGCCGGTTCCTGCCAGGAACCCGCCCATCACCGGGTATGGAATCAGGCGGATGAACCGCCCGAGGCGAAAGGTACCAATCGCCAGGTACGCCAGGCCGAGCAGCACGGACGCCAGGACCATCAACGCCAGGACAGTCGGATAGACCTGGCGCTCCGAGCCGGGTGACGAGAGATCATCGGCGATCGCTGCGGCCGAGACGGCCAGAATGACCGCGGTTACGTCCTGGGGGCTGGCAAGAACGAAGGGCACAGAGCCAGTCAGGGCCACCACGATGCTCAAGACAATGATGCCGGTCAGCATGCTTCCCCAACCGCCCGGCAGGTACCGCGCCAATTGGTTGTCGAAAATCAGCGTCGCCAGCGAGATCTCGATCATCAGAAGCACTAGACCGACGATAAGGCCCGCCGTCACCCCCGGTATCAGGCGATGAAGCGCAAACTCGTGCCTAAGCATCTCAAGAACGGCGGGACGTTTCGACATCACGACTCCTAACGAAGGATTGTGAAGCGACGCAACAACTCGGTCAACGCCGAACAATCTGCCGCAACCGACCTACGCCAACAAGCCAACCATCATCCGATCTGTGTTCGCCAGCCGCTCCGCCAGCACCCGCGCCAGCATCTCGTGGAAAGCCATCGCCAGATCCGCGTCCTCCGCCTGCATTCGCTCCAGCCCGGCGCGGCTCAGGCTGTACACCGTCACCGGCTCGTCCGCGACCACGGATGCCGATCGTAGCCTCCCAAGGTAGAACCCCATCTCCCCCACCCACGTACCCGGCTCCATCGTCCAGAGCCGGATCTCATTGCCATCTGGCAGTCGTAGCAGGACTGTCGCCTGCCCCGCGCCGATGAGGTAAAGCTTGTCGGCTGCCTCTCCCTGGCGCATGATGGTCTCACTCGCCGCGACCTCGCGCCGCTCCATGTAGGCCAGAAGCCGCGGCGGCGCAATTGTCGCCGGCAAGTACTGCGCCAGCTCGTCCGCAAATGTGAATTCGCGGGCGTCGGCCTCGCCCAGTGCAGCAAGCGTTTGATTCTCGCACCACTCCACGCCACGGTCCAGGTCCGGGAATATCCGCACATCCTCACCTTCGAGAATCTGCCCGCCAAGCTTAAGCTCCCGGAGCAGCGCATCTTCGATGTGTGTCAGCACCAAGAAGATGCCCCGCTCGCTGGTGATTTGCTGCAACCGGACAAAGCCCAGGACCGCCGATGAATCCATGCCCACGACGCGCTGGAAGTCCAGCACCACGAACTTGACCGGCGGCTGCCCTGTGTCATCTACCCGATGGCGAATCTGTGTCACCAGGCCGTCCGCGGTGCCGAAGAAGAGATAGTTTTGCAGTCGGAGAATGTAGAGGCTGGCGCCGTGCTCGCGCAGCAGTCGCTCGTGACGGAGGAGGCGCTGGCGGTTGCTGACGAAGGACTGCCCATCCAGTGTGTTCTTGACAACGCCCACTCGGCTGTAGCGTACGATGAACAGCACCATCGCCACGATAAGGCCGACCCCAATCCCGACCAGGAGTCCGCTCGTAATAATGACGGCGAGGATAAGCATCAGCAGAACCCAGTCGAGGCGCGGCAGGCTGAACCAGGTCGAGTAGACCCATTCAATCAGCAAGCTGAGTCCGAGAAAGAAGGCCAGACCTGCCAGAGTGAAGCGGGGCAGGTAGCTCAAACTGTTCGCGCCGACGAGAAGAGTCGCGCCGGCCATGAACGCGACAACCAGCGGGGCCACTCGCCGCCCGACCCGCATCCGCGGCCCAATAAGCGAGATGCTGAGCGATGTGTAGCCTGGCGCCCCGCCCAGAAGGCCACTGAGAAGGTTGGCCCAGCCATGCGCACGCAAGTCCTGATCCAGGCTCGTATCGCGATGCAGCGCCAGCTCAAGCCCTGTCTCGTTTAGGAGCAAGGATATTGTGCCGACGAGGAGCAAACTCAGCATCAGTCCCATTTCCTGGCCCAACACCGCCCAATTGATTTCGGGAATTTGTGATGGGGCGAGGGGCGGCCAGCGATACCCTTGAGAGAAAGGTCCCAGGAGCCAATCGTGCGCGCTGGCCTGGGCGAGCGAAGTCCCAGTCAGCCACAGAACTGCATAGAAGCCAGCAATACTCACCACCAGTGTAGCCGGCACGACCAGGAAATGTTTGTATCTGGCGGTCAACACAGCGAGAAGAACGCCGAGCGCCACCCGGGCAACCAGTGGGACAGAGTATCGGCGACGAACAGCTCAGGCAAATGTTCCGGCGTAGTCGGCACGTTGACCATGATGCCAAGCGCTTCCATCGCCACCAGCCAGCCCGTGCCTGCCAAAAACCCGCCGGCGACAGGGTACGGGATGAAGCGAATGAGACGCCCCAGCCGAAACGTGCCCAGCCCAAGGTAGACGAGGCCCATCAGTATCGAGGACAGGATAATGTAGGCGAGAACTGTGGGGTAGACCTGGCTGAGCCGGCCTTGTGAGATGAGAGCGCTGGCTATGGATGTGGTCGCTAGAGCCAGGATGACGGAGGGGTTTTCCTGGGGCTTGGCAATTGCGAAAGGCAACGAGCCCACAAGGGCGACGACAACGGCGAGGACGACCGTAGCCGTGAGCATGCTCGACAGCCCATTCGGCAGGTACGGCGCGAGATCGCCGGAGAATATGAGCGCCGTCAGCGAAATCACGATTGTCACGGTCATCACACTGGCGAGGAGCCCCGCGATCAGACCGGGCAGGAGGCGGTCAGGCGCTAGCTCGCGCCGAGTGCGACCGAGGATACCCGAGGATGTGGACATGACGGCCCTCGATGGAAATAGCGGGCGAGCTGTTGTGCTTGAGGAGAAAGATGTGTCGCCGCGACAAAGACGTCAAGACTGCGCATTTTACCGCACTCTGCCTATGCGAGCAACCCGACCCTCTCAGCGGCTCCATCAGTAGCACAAAACGCAGGGGGTCTCTCCCACAGACAGATCGCCGGTGAGAGTCCCCCTGCGTCGGGGTGATCACAACTACGCTTGCGCAGGCGCAAAGGGCCTAGCGCGCGTCTACGACGTCGATATTCTCCTTGCCGCCGTAGAGTGTCCACCACGGCTTGGCGCCCTTGGCGAGCACTTCATTGAGCGCCTCGATGTTCGCAACCCCTCGATCCGCCAGCCACGCGACCAGGGCGTCGTAGCCCTGCTGCGCGTAGACCGGCACGCCGTCCTGCCACGTCGCCCGGCCGCACAGAACGCCCGAGAAATCCGTGCCGGCTTCGGCGGCCAGCTCGAGCGTCTCGCGGAAGATTTCGTCGGTCACACCCGCGCTCAGGTAGATGAACGGCTTGCGCGCCACGCTCGCCGCCTCGCGGAACAGGCGCATGGCGTCGGCGCGGTTGTACGCCGCCGTTCCGCCGAACGCCTGGGTTCCTTCGACGAACTTCATGTTGACCGGCACCTCGACCTTGAGAATGTCGACCCCGTAGCGGTCCTTCGAGAACTCCTCCATGATGCGGGTGACGTTCTCAGGCTTGCGCCGCGCCAACTCCAGGGCGTTACCATCCAGGTCGTCGTCGTAATACAGCGGCTCCAGGAAGAAAGGCACGTCGAGGGCCGCGCATTCCGCGCCGACTCGCTCGATGAACGCGTGCTTGATCGTCGTGACGCGCTCGTCGTCGCCGGGCTTGTAGTAGAGCAGAATCTTGATGGCGTCAGCGCCCGCCTCGACCAGGCGGCGCACGCTCCACTCCGACAGCAGGTCGGGCAGGCGCCCCTTCACCGCCGCGTCGTAGCCCGTCTTCTCATAGGCGAGCAGGACACCAGCATCGGGGTCCTTGAGCTCGAGCGCGGGCAGGCCGAATTCGGGGTCGATGAGGACGGCGCTGGCGTGAGGCGTCAGCACCTGGACGATGCCCTTCTTGAACTCGGTCAGGTCGTCCGGCGTGGCCTTCCCGTCGCTTCGCCCCTTTGCGATTGACTTCTGCAAAGAACCGCGCTGGTCGATGGCGGCCGCGGCGATCACGCCGCGCTCATCGGCACAGGCCGAGATACCGTTGAACTTTCCCTTAGTCATTTGGACGCGTGACATGAGTGTGTCTCCTTCGTGGTCATCCACTCAAATGACGGTTACAGAGTGATCGGCACAGGCTGAGTTTTCCAAATACCCTCACTATACTGTTGGACGGCGCGGTCAGCGGAGAAAAATCCGGTGCGGGCTGTGTTCAGGATGGACATGCGCGTCCAGCGCTCTGTATCCTGGTAGGCCAGCGTCGCCGCCTCCACAGCCTCGACGTAGGCAGCGTAGTCGGCCATGATGAAGTACTGATCGTGACTCAGCAGCGAGTCGATCAGCGGACGGAATACCTCTCGGTCGCCTCGCGAGAAGTAGCCGCTCGCGATCATGTCCACGACCTGGCGCAGCTCCGGGTCACGCTCATAGTACATCGCCGGGCGATAGCCCTGGCGCAGCAAGTGAAACACGTCCTCTGCGCGCAGCCCAAACAGGAAGAAGTTCTCCGGCCCGACAAGATCGCGAATCTCGATGTTCGCACCGTCCAGCGTGCCGACGGTGACCGCCCCATTCAGCGCAAACTTCATGTTCCCCGTGCCAGAGGCTTCCTTGCCCGCCAGGGAGATCTGCTCGGAGATGTCGGCAGCCGGGTAGATCTGCATCGCCGTCGAGACGTTGAAGTTGGGAACGAACACCACCTTCAGCCGATCCCCCACAGCCGGGTCATTGTTGATGACCTCGGCGATGGAGTTCAGCAGCTTGATGATGAGCTTCGCCATGCGGTAGCCGGGCGCTGCCTTGGCCCCGAACACGAAGACGCGTGGGAAGACCTCTGCCGTCGGGTTAGCCTTGATCCGATTGTAGAGAGTGATGATGTGGAACGCCTTGAGGAGCTGACGCTTGTACTCGTGGAGCCGTTTGACCATCACATCCCACACGGCGTTCGGGTCAATCTCCAGCCCCAGGCCTTCTTTGGCCTTTTCCGCCGCGTCTCGCTTGTTCGCCTGCTTGACCTCGCGCCACTCCGCGCGGAACGTCGGGTCGTCGATGAACTGCTCCAGCTCGCGCAGGCGCTCAAGGCGGCCGAGCCAGTGCTCGCCGATTCGGTCATAGATGAGCGAAGACAGGCGCGGGTTCGCCAATCGAATGAACAGCCGCGGGTCGACGCCGTTGGTCTTGTTGTTGAACTTCCACGGCCAGAGCGTGTTGAAGTCGCGCAACACCAGGTCCCTCAGCAGCCCTGACTGCAGCGCCGAGACGCCGTTGATCGAGAAGCTCCCGACGCTGGCCAGGTACGCCATCCGCACGTGGGGCGCCGCGCCCGGGGTGACGATGGACATGCGCGCCGCGGCTGCATAGTCGCCGAGGACAGCGCACGCCTGTTCGAGGAATCGCCGATTGATCTCGCGGATGATCTCCATGTGGCGCGGGAGCAGTTGTTCCAACAGGCTCGCGGGCCACTCCTCCAGCGCCTCGGGCAACAGGGTGTGGTTGGTGTAGGCGAAGGTGCGGCTTGTGATGCTCCAGGCCGTGTCCCAGTCGACATCGTACTCGTCGACGAGCAAGCGCATCAGCTCCGGGATGGCGATGGTAGGGTGGGTGTCGTTGAGCTGAATGGCGACCTTGTCCGGGAACAGATCCCAGTTCGCGCCGTTGCGGCGCATGAAGACGCGCACGATGTCGGCCAGCGATGCCGCCACAAAGAAGTACTGCTGCTGGAGGCGCAGCAGCTTGCCCTGGGGGGTCGTGTCGTCCGGGTAGAGTACCTTTGTGATGTTCTCCGAGTGGACCTTGCCCTCGACCGCGCGCACGAAGTCGCCGGTGTTGAACACCTGGAGGTCGAAGGACGCTGTAGCGTGGGCGCTCCACAGGCGCAGCGAGTTGACCGTGTTGTTCTTGTACCCCGGCACCATCATGTTGTACGGTATCGCCTCGACACACCACGCCGGGCGCCAGTGCACTTTGAAGTCGCCGTAGCTCCCCCACTCCTTCTCGGTGTAGCCCCCGAAGCCGATCTCCACGCGCCGCTCCGGGCGCGGGAACGACCAGGGGTCGCCGCCCGCTGTCCAATCGTCTGGCCGCTCGACCTGCCAGCCATCCACGAATGTCTGGCGAAAGATGCCGTACTCGTAGCGAATACCGTAGCCGATGGCAGGCAGACCGAGCGTCGCCATGGACGCCAGGTAGCACGCCGCCAGCCGCCCCAGGCCGCCGTTGCCGAGGCCCGGCTCGCGCTCCTGGCCCATCACGGCGTCGAGGTCGAGGCCTAGCTCGGTCATAGCCTGGCGCGCCACGTCCATAAGGCCGATATTGAGCAGGTTGCTGGGAAGCTGCGGGCCTAGGAGATATTCAGCCGAGAGGTAGTAGACGAATTTGCAGTCGGTCTCATCGTAAGTCTGGAACGTTTGCAGCCAGCGCTGCATCAATCGGTCGCGCACGGTGTAGGCCAGGGCCAGATAGTGATCCATCGGCGTGGCGCGGGGCATGTCCTTGCCCTGGACGTAGTAGAGATTGTCCAAAAAAGCGCGCTTGAACGCATCGGCGGTCATGCCCGTGCGGGTATGAATATAGTTTTGTTGTGTCTGGATGTCCATCATTACACAACCTCTGGGGCAGCTCCATGGCCGAGCAGCTCCGTCTTGTCATCGGTGTGAAGCCAGAGCCTGAGCAAGACATAGCCAACGATACCGGCCACGAGCGATGCCACGAGAATGCCAAGTTTGGCTTCGTTGATAAGGTGCTCATCAGTGAAGGCCAGCTCGGTTACGAACAGGGACATGGTAAAGCCAATGCCAGCCAGCCAGCTCGCGCCGTAGAGAGTGCGCCAGTTTACGCCCTCAGGCAGTGACGCCCACCCCAGGCGCACGGTCAGCCAGCTGAACAACGTGACGCCAATCTGCTTGCCGAGCACCAGGCCCAGCAGCACGCCCATACCGATAGGATTGAGAATTGCGCTCAGGCCGCCGCCCTCCAAAGGCACGCCTGCGTTGAATAAGGCAAACAGTGGAATGACAAAGTACGCATTGAACGGATGGAGCGCGTGCTCGATGACGAGGCCCGGTGGCCGCATGTCCCGCGCCGCGTCGTGCAGCTCCATGATGAGCTCCATCTGCCGGTGGTCATGAATCATGCTCTCAGTCGTCAGCTCGGCGCCTTCGAGCTCCTGGAGCTTCTGGTAGCCTAGAACCAGGAACTTCTCTGGGTCCATGCGCGCGCGCACAGGAATGGTCAGGGCGATCAGGACGCCCGCCACGGTGGCGTGCACGCCGGACAGGTACATCTCAAGCCAGACGCCGATACCAAGGACGATGTAAAGCGCGGCGCTTCGGACACCCAGGCGGTTTGCCACGAGCATGGCTACCAGCAAAAGCCCGGCGATTTCCAATGAGGTGAAGCTCACCGAGGGTGTGTAGAAGAGAGCGATGACCAGCACAGCGCCCAGGTCGTCGGCGATCGCCAGCGCCGTCAGGAACACCTTGAGGCCCGGAACGACTCGCGCCCCCAGTAGCGCCAGGATGCCCAACGCGAAGGCAATGTCGGTCGCCATCGGGATGCCCCACCCGGCCTGGCCCGCGCCGCCGAAGTTGAAGACTGTATAGATGAGCGCGGGGATGAGCATGCCGCCGAGCGCCGCGACGACCGGCAGAATGGCCTTTCGGGGTGACGCCAGCTCACCCACCAAGACCTCGCGCTTGATCTCCAGACCAACGACGAGGAAGAACAGCGTCATCAAGCCATCGTTGATCAGATGATGCAGCGAAAGGGTGAGCACATGCTCGCCCACCGATAGCGAAATGTCGGTATGGAGAATCTCGACGTAAAGATAGGCCCAGGGGGAGTTAGCCCATACGAGGGCGATAATCGCGGTAACGAGGAGAATGATGGCGCCAGTCGCCTCAGAGTGGGCAAACTCGCGGAACGGCTCGGTCAAGGCAAGCGGGGTGCGCAGAATGCGGCTGATCCTGCGCTCGGCCGGGAGCTGTCTGTCCATAACATCAAGTACCTTGTGAGAATGCTGCGCCTGCGCTACCGGAAGTGAAGATTATCACAGGTTGGCGCGCGGCGCAAAGCAAAAAAGAGGCCGGGGAGCCGCGCGGCTTCATCAGCCACGCGCTCCCCGGCGCTCCCGTCTCGATCCGTCTCAACCGCTAACTTCCGAACCGGTGATTCTTCTCCTGCCGCTCCGTGAGCCGCCGATCACGGAACGTTCAGCACCTGACCGACATAGATGGCATTCGGGTTGGCCAGGTTGTTGGCCCGCGCCAGGGCGTACACTGTCGTGTTGAAGCGCAGGGCGATAGCCGACAGCGTGTCCCCCGGCTTCACGATATAGGGCCTGCCACAGCATGGCGACGGCGGCTGCGGTGGCGCTGGATGGTCGCCTGGGCAGATGATCAGCGTCTGGCCGGCGCGGATCAGATGCGGGTTCGCCAGGTGGTTGGCGTCCACGATGGCCGCCACCGAGGTGCCGAAGCGCTGAGCCAGGCCGAGCACCGTATCGCCAGGCTGGACCACGTACGGTATGCACTGTGGGCCGGGCGGAGGCGGAGGACCGGGCTCGGGCGGGACTGGATTGCCGCTGCAGTCCGGGATGATGAGGGTCTGCCCCACCTTGATATGGTCGGGATCCGCTAGACCGTTCGCGTTCACGATCGCGGCTACCGTCGTGCCGTTGCGGAAGGCGATGGCCGACACGGTATCGCCAGGCCGGACGACGTAGGTGCACGTCGGGCCGCCGCCGCCACCGGGCGGAGGAGGCACGACCGTCGAGGTCGGCTCAGGGCCAGGGCCGGGGCCGCCGGTGGGCTCGGGAGTCGGCGTCTGGCCGCCACCACCGCTGCCGACGACCACATTGCCGTTGGTCTGCGTCGTGTCGATCGCGCCCTGCTTGCTCGCCACCTGCACGGGGCCGAGTGTCAACGCACTCTGACCATTTGCCTTGCCCTTGGCGGTGAAGGTGAAAACCGTGCATGAACCGGTAACAGATGGCGCCGGCGCGATGCGGCTCGCCGCGACGCGAATGGTGCCCTGGGCGTTGTTGGCTTCATTGCGCACGACCTGCGACCCTGTCGGGAAGCAGTCGCCCAGCGCGACCTGGGTACCCGCCGCCGCCGCGTCCGCGTCCTGCACCTCGACCACCGACGGGTCAAAGGTCAGCGTGATATCGGCGCCGTACATGTCGGTCACATTCTGGACCTTCACCGCGAAATTGCCGTTGCCGCCGACGGTGATGTTTGCGCTAGCTGGATCGACGAGCACAACTGCGGCTGCTGCCGCGGCTGCCCCACCGGCCGCGGGCGTTGCCTGAGCCTTTGGCGCTGCGGCTGTCGCTTGCGGAGCCGCGCCGGTTGCCTGGCCCTGAGGAGCTGCAGCCTGGGCCTGCGGGGTGGCGCCGGCGGCGCCGGCAGGAACCACCGCGACCGGGCCGGGCGTCTGGCCAAGGCCGGTGCTCGTCACCGGGATCGTCTCGTTCTGCGGCGTCGTCAGAATCGTGCTCAGGAAGCCGACGTTCACCGGGCCGGTTTCCTTGGCGTTGAAGGTGATGATCGCCAGGGGCCCCGAGCCTTGCGCGGGCTGCGCCGGGCTTAGCAAGGTGACGGCGTAGCTAATGCGCCCGGCCCCGTTGTCGGCCGAGTTCTGAGCCACGAAGCCCTTGCCGTTCGACGGGTCGAGGAACTTGCCGACCTCGATCTGGGTGCCAGGCACGCCGGGGTTCGCGTCCACGACTTCCAATCGGGACGGGTCGAACTGAAGGCGAACGTCGGCGCCGAACAGGTCTTTGACGTTGTTCACCAAGACCTGAACCTTCACCTGATCGCCCTTGTTCGCCGTTGGCTTGTCCGCCGAGAGGGTGAGCGTCGCACCACTCGCCGCGGGCTGAGCCGTCGCCTGCTGTGCTGGCGCCGCCGATGCCGATTGCACGCCGCTCCGACCGCAGCCGGCGAGGGCGAGCATGACAACAGCGATCGCTGCCAGCATGAGCCATTTGGAATACTTCATCGCCAATCCCTCCTTCGATAAGAATGAATCTGGAAGGACACAGATAAGTGCTGTTGGAGCCCAGGCGGCTCCGTCCATCCCCCAGTACAATAAAAGCCTACGCATTACAACACGTAGCATCACGTAGCAATGTAATAGTATCATATTCTTCGCATTCTGTCAACCTCTTTGGCGCGGCATTTTCTTTCCAGGGCCGAAAATCGAGTCTTTTGCTGCTGCAGCGGTTGAGTTGGATGCGAATTAGGATGCTCGCCCATATCCTAAGGCAATCTGTCAACGTATTGTATTTAGATGGTCACGCGGGATTACCTAGGGGGTACTTTCCTGGCGTCTATCTGCGTTTCGGATTTCCCGTCCTGTGTCTCAACCCTTGTGAGGCGCACCGGCAGCAACCAGGCTCGCCCGAGCGACGCCGGAAACGCTCACCCGCTGCGCTCCCCCCCCAACACCAAGGAGGATCAAGTCATGCTCAAGCGTTTGCTGGTAGCGTTGACCAGTCTGTCGCTGCTCCTTGGAGCAGCCGTCATTGTCTGGCAAGCCAATCCAGCGAGAGCCCAGGGACAGGCGCGAACGACCTACACTGCGTTTGCCCCCTTCATTGCAAAAGCTGCCTTTCCCAACGGCTCAAGCAGTAGTATTCAGCTCGGCATCACCACCTCCGTCGCCAGCAACGGTAACATCAACTACCGCATCAAGATCACCAACCTGGCCGACACGGCCGTCACCGTTCTCCCTCTGGAGTTCGGCTACGACGCCTCAGTTCTGAAGTTCCTATCCGCGACACATACCCCCGACAGCCCGACGCCCGGCGCCCTACGCTGGAACAACCTGGCAGCCTTCTCGGACATTGGCCCGCTGGGCCCGGCCGGGTCAGCCACGGCGTCCAAGAACTTCGACATCACGATGGGCACCGTCATCTGTCCGCAGGGCGGGATTGTCACCGTCAACGCCCTCGTCAGCGGCGCGATTGACAGCGCCAATCAAGTCATCCCGCCGGCCCAGGTATCCAGCGGCCAGCAGGTCTGTACCCCCCTGCAGATCACGAAGTCGCTGTTCAACCTGCCCACCGGTCAGGCCCTCGTCGGCGACCTGGTCACGTTCGACATCGTCGTGACCAACCCCAGCGTCAACAGCAACGCGCCGCCGGCGCTACAGAACGTCACCGGACCGATTGTCGTCGACCGCTTCAATCCCGATGTGCTCAAGTACAAGTCGGCAAGCATCGAGATGCAGCCGGGCAGCTTCACGCCCATCTCGGCGACCACGCCGATCACCGGCACGCCGGTCGGCACCGTCACGTTCCAGGACGCCCTGGCCAACACCACCCTCACACCGGGCCAGAGCCTGCGCCTCCACATCCTGTTTGAGGTCACAGCGTGCGGCTCGGCGGCCGGCACGACCAACGTCGGTGAGGTGGCGGCCATCGGCGCGACCGGCCTACCCGTTCGGGTCGGCTCCTCCAGCGCCAACCTGAACATCATCTGCCCCAACATCCAGGTGACCAAGCGCATCCAGGCGCCGGCTCAGGGTGTCGTCGCCATCAACGAGAACATCACCTTTACCATCGCCGTTCAGGCCGTTGGCAACCAGGCCATTAACGTCGTTCCGATGGAGGATATCTTCGACCCCAACATCCTCCAGTACGTGAGCGCCGACCCCGCGCCCAGCGGCGTGCCGATCGGCGGCAACGTCACCTGGGATGACCTGATCAAGGCCCGCGGTGGGGCGCTCCAGCCGGGTGAGACGTACACCGTCACCCTGCTGATGAAGGCCGTCGGCTGCCCGGTCGGCGGGCAAACGGCCAACCGCGCCCGCGTCGGCAACGGCATCGCCTCCGGCGGCGGCTACGGCTTCGGCGTCCCGCAGTCCTCGGACACCGTGCCGGTCGACGTTGCCTGCCCGAAGGTGAACGTCGAGAAGCGCCTGGTCACGCCGCGCAGCGGCCTCATCCAGGAGCTTGGCTCGGACGCCACCTACGAGGTCGTCGTCCGCAACACGGGCAACCTGCCCCTGGTCACCGTGCCGCTTACTGACACGTTCAACGCCAGCATTTTCGACCTGATCAGCACCTCCATCACGCCGTCGACCAACAGCGGCGGGAAGCTGACCTGGAATAACCTGGCAGGCGGCTCGCCGCTCTTACCCGGCCAAAGCATCGCCATGATCATGGTGCTGCGGAATAAGGCCTGCCCGCCGGTGAACCAGATCACGTACACCAACTCGGCAGGCGTCTCGGGCGCTCTGGCGAGCTTCCGCAACGGCACTCTGCCCGTTCCGCCCAGCTTCTCCTCGGCCGACGTGGACGTAGTCTGCGCCCAGGTGAAGCTCACCAAGACGCTGGTGAGTCCGCCAGATAGAGTCGTCTCGCCGAACGTCGCCGGGCGCAGCACGCTGACGTTCCGCATCGACATCACCAACACGGGCAACATCACCGTCACCCGCCTGCCCCTGACCGACTCGTGGGACCCGGCGTATCTCGACTACAACCGCGCTGACCCAGCGCCCGACGAGATTATCTCCGGCAAGCTCACGTGGTCGAACCTGGCGGCGGCCGACCGCGGCGGGCCACTGCTGCCCGGCCAGCACCGCACGATTACGGTTCTCCTGCGGCCCATCGGCTGCCCGCCGAACCAGACCGTCTACAACGAGGCCGTCATCGACAACGCTCTCGCCATCGCGCAAGGCGCGGGTGTCCCGACGCCGCTGCCGAAGATCACGGCGTTCAGCGATGCGCGTATCGCGTGTCCGGCCGTCGCGGTTGAGAAGACCGTGGAGGTCCAGCCGAACTGCGACATCGTCGGCATCAACCAGAACGTCACCTTCGACATAATTGTTCGCAACACCGGCAACAGCACGCTGACGACGATCCCGCTGACGGACACCTACGAGTCCAACTATCTCCAGTTCCTCAGCGCGGATCCACAGCCGAACAGCAGCACCACGAGCGGAAGTGGACAAACCGCTAAGGGCTTACTAAGCTGGAACAACATAGCGGGCGCAGCGCCCAACGGCTTCGGCCGCGGCCTGCCGCCGGGCGAGAGCTTCAGCGTCAAGGTCACGTTCAAGACCCTGCGCAGCACCGGCGACATCCAGCGCTCACCGGCCCGCTACACCCTGAACTACGCCGGCGTCACGGGCGCCACCGACGAGTACGGCTTCGTCGCCAAGCCCGCCACGAGCGCACCGGCCCGCCTCCGCATCGCCCAGGCGGACCTGTACATCGAGATGACGCAGGAGACCCAGTACCCGACGGTCGATGTGAACCAGTCGGTAACGGACACGTTCGGCATGGCGCCCTGGCCATCACAGATGAGTAACCAGGTGGTCGTGCCGGGTGAGCTGATCACCTACACCATCAAGTACGGCAACCGCGGCCCGTATGACGAAGCGCCCTTTGTCCGCATTCTGGACATCATCCCGGCCGGCACGCAGTATGTCGGCCATACCCAGGGCAACTGCGTCAACAGTGATATCCAGAACGGCTGCTTCATCGGGAGCCTCATCCCCGGTCAGAACGGCCAGTTCAAGATCACGATCCGCGTCCCGAACTTGAGCGAGTCCACCAACGGCGCGATCAAGCCGGGTGTGACCCTGGTCAACACCATCACCATCGACTCCGGCTTCTCGCCCAGCGGCCCGCAGTGCGGCGTCCCCGACTACTTCAACAGCGACAACGTCGCGAAGTGGTCGACGGACATCCTGAGCGACTTCGGCGACTCGCCGGTTGTCGCCCAGCCGCCGCTGCCCGGCTACGGCGCGGGTTCCACCGACACCTACAACGGCAACTACATCCACGAGTGGCTCGGCCGCGCCGTCAGCGGCGAGCGCTCCGTCTCCGACGCCAAGGACCCCGATGGTGAGCCGAACGTCACCTCGACGACCTTCAACGGCGACCACCAGGACGACGGCGTCTACTTCCGCAACCCGTGGGACACGAGCCTGCCGCAGACGCAGCGCGTCTACCGGCCCGGCGAGCTGGCCGTGACCGCCAAGGTCATCGTCTCGGCGCGCGACCCGCAGAGCAGCCGCTACGGCGCTGACCCCAGCAAGCAGATCTACATCAGCGCCTGGGCGGACAACAACCGCAACGGCGTCTTCGGCGATGTGGGAGACATGCTGGTCTTCCAGTGGCACGGCTACCCCGGCAGCACCGACGACTACGGCAACATCTGGCCCGGCGACAAGAACAACGTCCTGCTCAACATCCCGATCCGTGTGCCGGGTGAGACCGGCTGGATGTTGGTGCGCGTCCGCATGAGCTACGGCGCGCCGCCGACACCAAACGGCCCGCTGGACTACGGCGAGACCGAGGACTACCTGATCGGCACGTTCCCCGGCTACGACTGGGACAACTACCTGCCGATCCCCGGCCTGCCGCAGCCGCGGCCGGCCTACCCGGCCGGCCTGACGCAGTAACGCTGGCGGTCGTAGAGCTGTAGTAGCGACTTGAGTCGCTTCTCAGACAGAAGAACGACTGAAGTCGTCAGTACCCACGACAGAGTGCAGTGAACAACATCGGCCTCTCCCCCGCGGAGAGGCCGATGTCATTTGCAGCGTTTTGACACACTCAGCGGATAACTATACACTTCCGGCGGTACACTCCCTGACATGAACTAGAAACAGGGCAACGCAATGACCCTCGCTAGCGCGGGCATGAATGACCCTATCAGCGCCCTCATCGCCCAGGAGCTCGATCTGGGCGCGGGCCAGGTCGCGCGCACGATTGCGCTCCTGGACGACGACAACACCGTCCCCTTTATCGCCCGCTACCGAAAAGAAGTGACCGAGGGCCTCGACGAGGAGCAGATTCGCGCCATCGAGCGCCGCCGCACCTATCTGCGCCAGCTCGCCGAGCGCAAGGCCGCCGTCCTGGCCTCCATCCAGGAGCAGGGCAAGCTCACCGACGAGCTGCGCGGCGAGATCACGGCGGCCACCACTCTCCAGGCCGTCGAGGACCTGTATCTCCCGTACAAGCCGAAGCGGCGCACGCGCGCCATGATCGCCCGCGAGCACGGCCTCCAGCCTCTCGCCGACCGCATCCGCGAACTGCTCGCCGCGCCGCCGAAGGACCTGGGCAAGCCGGGCGGGCCAGACCTGGCGGCCCTGGCGGCCGAATACCTCGGTGAGAACGTTGCCGACATTGATTCAGCGCTTCAGGGCGCGCGCGACATCATCGCCGAGGAAGTGTCGGAGGACGCGACGGTGCGCGCCGAAACGCGCAACCTCACGTCCGGCGCCGGCCGCCTCAGCGTGACCCTGGCTGACGCGAGCCTGGACCCGACCAAGAAATACGAGCTATACTACGATTACAGCGAGGCCATCGAGGCCGTCCCGCCACACCGCTGGCTCGCCATCAACCGCGGCGAGCGCGAGGGCGTGCTGCGGGTCCATGTCGACGCTCCGACCGAGCGCATTATGCCGCTGCTCGAAGCGCGGGCCGGGCTCGGTCGCGCCCTTTCGCCGGCCGCCGCGCCTTTCGCCGCCCAGGTGCGCGAGGCGGTTCAGGATGGCTACAAGCGGCTGCTCGCGCCGGCCATCGAGCGCGAGGTGCGCGGCGACCGCACGGACGACGCCGACAGCCACGCCGTCCAGATCTTCGCCGCGAACCTGCGCGCCCTTCTCCTCCAGCCGCCCCTGTCCGGCCGCGTCCTCATCGGCGTCGATCCGGGCATCCGCACCGGCTGCAAGCTGGCCGTCGTCGACTCGACGGGCAAGGTTCTGACGACGGGCACGATCTACCCCTTCGAGCCACGGAACGACCGGGCGGGCGCGAAGAAGACTCTGCTCGGCCTGATTCGCCACTTCGGCGCGACAATCATTGCCATCGGCAACGGCACCGCCTCCCGCGAGAGTGAGGCGCTCGTGGCTGAAGTCATCGGCGAGGCCGGCGGCGGTGTCATGTACGCCATCGTCAACGAGGCCGGCGCCTCGGTCTACTCGGCGTCGCCCCTGGCGCGCAAGGAGATGCCTGACCTGGACGTCTCGCTCCGCGGCGCGGTGTCCATCGCCCGCCGACTCCAGGATCCACTCGCCGAGCTTGTCAAGATCGACCCGCAGAGCATCGGCGTCGGCCTCTACCAGCATGACGTCGACCAGCGCGAGCTGGCGGCGACGCTAGACGCTGTAGTGGAGTCGTGCGTCAACCTCGTCGGCGTCGACCTCAACACGGCTTCCCCCGCCCTGCTCAAGTACGTCTCCGGCCTGACGGCGAAGCAGGCCGAAGCCATCGTCGCCCACCGCGACGCCAACGGCCCATTCCGGCAACGCCGCGACTTGCTCAAGGTCAAGAGCGTCGGGCCGAAGGCGTTCCAACAGGCGGCGGGTTTCCTCAAGCTCCCGGACGGCGCCAACCCGCTCGAAAACACGCCCATCCACCCCGAGACCTATCCCGCCGTCGAGCGTCTGTTCGCCCTGATGGATGTGACGGGCCGCGAGAAGGACCTGCCCGCCCGCGTCCGCGCCTTCCGACAGCGCACGGGGCGTGAGATGGGCGGCCTCACCGCGCTCGCCGCGCTCCTTGAGATTGGCGAGCCGACACTGGCCGATATCCTGGACAGCCTCGAACGCCCCGGCCGTGACCCGCGCGAGGACGCGCCGCCGATCATCCTGCGCCAGGACGTGCTCTCCCTCGACGACCTCAAGGAGGGCATGGTGCTGAAAGGCACCGTCCGCAACGTCGTCGACTTCGGCGTGTTTGTGGATATCGGCGTCAAGCAAGACGGCCTGGTACATATCTCCGAGATGGCCGACCGCCGCGTGCGCCACCCACTGGATGTGGCGCAGGTGGGAGATATTGTCCGCGTGCGCGTATTGAAAGTAGACAAAGAACGCGGACGTATCGGTCTGAGCATGAAGGGTATGGCAGGCGATGGGGATTATTAGGCGCTTCTTCGAGTGGACGTGGGAGTCGCGAACCCACGCTATCCTCGGCATCGTCGGATGCGTGCTGGTCGCGTGCATGGGGCTCAACATGATGGTGGGAGCGTTGGCCGCCCCGGCCACGCGCACCGGGTCCTCGACCAGCGGGCCGGTGAGCAGCGGCGGGAATTACAACGCCGGCCCCGTTGGTATCCCACCCATCATCGTGTTACCCGGCGGCGGAAGTCGGAGTGGGCCATCGGCTCCAGCGCCGAGCACGTCGAACAATCCGGCACCCTCGCGCCCGTCCGACGCAGGCTCGTGGGGAAGCTCGAACAGTTCGAGCAGCAGTGGCAAGTCCGACTCCAGCTCGTGGGGCACCTCCAAGAGCTCCAGCAGCAGCAGCAGCAAGTCTGACTCCGGTTCATGGGGCAGCTCGAAAAGCTCCAGCAGCAGCAGCAAGTCCGACTCTGGCTCGTGGGGCAGCTCCAAGAGCTCCTCTAGCTCGTCGAAGTCGTCGTCTTCCAGCCGCTCCAAGCGGTAGGAAAGGACAAGCCGGTCATTGCGAGCGTCAGCGAAGCAATCTCTCGCCCTTGCGAAGGGCGGCCTAAGCAGCAGCATATCTTTTGCCCACCGAGAGATTGCTTCGTCCTCCTGTCGTCGTCCTCGCAATGACCGTAATACGGATACATCACCATGAACTTCTTCTTCGGCCTCTGTCTCGTGATCGTCGCCATCATCGTCGCGGTAGCAATCTGGTCCGGCTACAAGCGCAATCAGCGAAAGGCGGAAGGCGGCGCGCCGGAAAGCGTGGCGCCTGGCCCTGCCTCGACGCGCGACCCGGCGACGCAGGCCAGGCGCATGCTCGACCGACTCATCGCGGTGCAGCCTGGCCAGACGATCGTGACCGCGATGGACGAGTACTACCTCGTGCGGGGCCGCGTCGACCTCAGGGAGCTGGCGCAGTACGGCGGCTCCGACCAGTGGACACCGACCGGGCGCGAGCTTGTCTTGATCGAGACCCAGGGCGAGAGCAACGACAACGCCGCCTTCGCGTATCTGCCGTCGGCCGAGGGCGGGGCGCTGGAGCTCTTCAAGATGGCCGCGCAGAACCCCGCCGGCTGGAACCAGATTCTCGCCGGCACCGATGACAAGCCCGGCCCGGCGCGCGCCTTCGCCGATCTCGACCAGCGCCAGGACCTCCAGGGCGCCGAGCTGGAGAGCATCCGGTTCAAGGCGTTTAACACGACGTGGCAGATGGCCGACATCGGCCAGGCCGCCTACACAGCGCGGGGAACGGCCTTCCTGTCCGGTCAGGGCGAGGTTCGCTTCGCGACGGCCCAGGAAGTAGACGGATCGCAGCGCCTGCTGTTCATCAACCTTCTGCGCGGCGACTCCGCCTCCGAGGACGGCCTGTTCGTCGGTGGAGAATATCCGATCGATATGCTGAAGGATATCACGCCCGCGGCGCGAGCGTGACGCCGCGCGCTGCCGTCCCGGCGGCGTCCTAGCGCCTCCAGGTCGCGTTCTAACCACGGAATACACGGAACACAGGGAAAGTTGAACCATGCGCAATTATCGAATCGCTCTCGGCATCGGCGCTGGCCTCATGATCATCCTTCTCATCGTCGGTATTCTCCAGGACCCGGCTGCGTTCCTGGCCGACGCCGCGCGCATTCCCCAGGCGTGGGCATCCCTGGCGCTCTGGCTGGCGGTCTCAGTGCTCGTCTTCTGGCTCGCCGCGGAGGCCCTGACGCGCCTGCTGGTCGGCAAAGGGCTGGCCCAGATGCGAGCGGACGGCGACCCGCAGTTCGAGCAGAACCTTGTGCTCGCCGGATTGATTACCCTGGCTATCCTACTCCTCGTCGCCCAGGGCCGCGTCCCCTGAGGACGCCTTGCCGCTCACCAGCGGCAGGTAGATGCGGTATCCGGGCGCGAGCGCGAAATCGCGCGCAGGATGCTGCCGCAGGTCGTCTGTCGTGTAGGTATGCTCGAACGGTAGGTAGCCCGCGGCTGAAACCTTCAGGGGCGCCAACCCGCAGGGGAAGTAGAACCCCGGCAGGAACAGACTGTACCGCCCATCTGCGTCGGTCGTGGCCGAGTAGGCGCGTGGGAAGCACGAGGTGACCAACACAGTGGCGTCAGGAATGCCCAATCCGGTGCTGGCGTCGGTGACCTGGCCGGTGAGTGTGATGTCGGCGGGCGTCGGTGTGAGAGTTGGCGTTGACGTTGTGTCGGGTGTCGAGGTAGTGGAAGGAGAGGGTGTCGCGTCAGATGGGGTGGATAACGGTTGGCCAGATGCGAACGTCCCAAACAGCAGGAATGCCGCCACGACGCAGAGGCCAACGATCAACGGTTTCTGCCAGTTCATAGGCCCTCCTCGGCCCACCCCCCGCACAGAACCTCCCGTGTTCTATCAGGTTCGCCCCCCTCCATTGTTATACCACATTTCGGGCTACAAAGTGGCGCCAAAACAGAGCAAGATCGTGAGGTCTGCTGTGCGCAAAAAGAAGCCGGCTGCTTCCTGAGGAGAGCAGCCGGCAGAATTTCTACGCGCGACCGAGGGTTACTTCGAGGCCTTGTAGTCGGCCAGGAGCGCGCCGGTGGCGTCGCGCAGCTCCAGCGTATCGTCGCGGATCGTGTACGTCGAGGCGTTGGGCAGCGCGGCCAGGTAAGCAGCTTCCTGCGCCATGACGGCCTGCGCGCAGGCTTTCTTGGTTGAGGCCGGCGGCTCGATCTGGATGTTCGTGCCTGTCGTCTGGTAGCCGGCGTTGTAGGAGTTGCAGCCGGCCGAGCCGGTGAGCTTGCCATCGGTGCCGAAGATAGCGGTAATCTCGGTGCCGGCGGCTACTGACTGCACAGCGTTCTTGCCGTTGTTGTAGCCGATCGCTACCCAGCGGGTCGTCGTCAGAGACACCGGCTGGCTGACCTGGTACTTCAGCGTGGTCTTGCCCGCGTTGTTCATCAGCTCCAGGGTATCGCCCGTAATCTTGAACGTGGCGGCGGCCTGCAGCGCCTTGAAGTAGGCCTGCTCCAGCGTCATGATGGGTTGCGCGCACGCCTTCATGGTGGCGGCTACCTCGCTAATCATGATCTGGTTGCCATTGACGCTGTACGACCCGAAGTAGTTGTTGCAGCCCGCGTTGCCTGAGACCTGGCCGTTGTTGAATTCCAGGGTGGTGCGCGTGTTGGCGGGAACGTTGGTCAACGCACCCTGAGCGTTGGCGAAGGCGGTGAGCTTCCAGAGCTGGCCTTCGAGGCCGCCCGCGCCGCCCGAGGGCTGCTGAGCGCCACCGGCTCCTCCCGCCGCGCCACCGGCCGCGCCGGCAGCGCCCGTCGGCTGCGCTTGAGGCACGGCAGTCGCCTGGGCCTTAGCCGCGGCTGTCGGCTGGGCCTGCGCCGCCGCTGGCTGAGTCGCTGCCGCCTTGGGCGCGGCCTGAGGCGTCGTAGCCGCCTTCGGCGCCGCGGGCAGCGCCGCCGTCGCGCGTGGAGCGCTGCTGGCAGCGCCCGTCGCGGCCGGTGTCGCAGCGGCAGGGCGGGACGCTACCGCCGTGCCGGTCGGCTGCACAGAGGCGCCGGGTAGCACCTGGCGCAGCTGGCTACAGGCTGAGATGGCCACCGCGACGGCGACCAGCATCAGGGACAGCCATAGCAGGCGTCCGATCTTCGTGCGAGATTTCGGGGTCATGAGTCCTCCATAAATGATGTGATAAAGACGGCGATGCAATAAGATCTGTGCGACAGCGGCGAGAGTTCCTTCGCCGAAGGAGACGCCGCTAATGATAGCACTCTCAGTATATCACACTTTCCAATAACGCGCAACACATAACAACACATAGCAACCTTAAATTCCTTGGTAGGAGTCGATAACTTCCCTATAATTTGCGCGATTGGCCTCGGAGAAGGAGAAAGACTGTGCGCACCCTCGTGATCGTTGCGGCGTTGGCCCTGGTCCTGGCTGCCTGTCAGTCCACCGGGCCTACGCCCCCCAGCTCCATCGCCGTGGCGGGCGCCGCGACACCTGTCGGGGTGGGTCTGAACCCCACGCCGACAAACCCACCGGCGCCGACAAACCCGCCCGCGCCAACCAACGCCCCCACCCAGACACCTCGCCCCACGCCGACCACCCCGCCGACGCCGTCGCCTACCCCGCCGCCTCGCCCACGACAGATTACCGAGGGTGGCTGCTGCATCGCGCCGTCGTGGTCGCCGGACGGGAGTAAGGTCATCTACCTCGACAAGCCCTCCGCCGACGCCGACACCGCGTACTACAGCGTGGACGTCACGAAGCCAGGCGCGAAGCCCGAGGTGTTTGAGTCGCGTGTCGCCCAATGGACGGGCGACTTCAAGTACGTTGTCACGCGTGGCGACGGGGTCGCCACCGTGGAGCAGCCTGCTGATGGGAAGACGTGGCGCATCAACACCGGGCGATGCAGCACGATTGCGCCGACTGGCTGCCAGGTCAGCCTCTCGCCCGACCGCCAGCAGGTCGTCTGGTCCATTACCGCCGAAGCGACCGGCCCCTTCGAGAACCGCCACACCCAGGTACGTCTCGCCAACATCGACGGCAGCAACGTTCGCACAATCGCCAGCCTGCTCAGCACGCGGGCCGGCGCATCGTGGTTCCCCGACGGCCGCCGCTTGCTCGTCAGCGGGCGTCCCGACACCACGACACAGGACATCGCCTTCTGGGTGCTCGACCTGGCCGATGGCTCGATGAAGGAGATTCTGCGTGGCGAGCGCATCAACCGTGGCGCGCTCTCGCCCGACGGCCAGTGGCTGTTCTACAGTATCGTCCTTGACGATAACCCCGAGCGCAACGGCCTGTGGATTATCCGCACTGACGGAACCGACCAACGCAAGCTGCCCTTCTTCGGCCCATCCGCCTGGCGCAGCAACAACAAACTGGTCTACATTCCGTTCCAGCCTGAAACCACGAGCCACAGCGTGTGGGAGTATGACGTCGACACGAACACGACACGCGCGCTCACGGATCCGAAGACAACGCCGTTCAAGATCTCCTTCGGGGATTGGGCCTTGTCGCCGGACGGCAATCGCATCGTGTACATGTCGGCCGAAGACCACAACCTGTATGTCCTGGATCTTCCATCCTGAGGAATCATATGTCCGAAACCATTGCCGTTGAAGCGCGGCTCGAAGCCGACGGCAGCGTCACCCCGGTGCGTGTCACCTGGCGCGGGCGGCAGCAGGCCGTCAGCGATGTCGGCCGCGCGTGGGTCGAGACCCGCGACAGCGTCCCCTACCGCCATGTCCTGGTCATGCTGCCTAACGGCGACCGGCTGGAGCTGGCGCTCAATCAACATACGCTCGCCTGGGAGCTAGTCCAGAGCTGGACGACTCCGACGACCGGCTGATATACAATACTGTCTCAATTGTCATGCTGAGCAAAGCAGAGCATCCCGGCTCGGACGGGGACTCTTCTCTTCGCTCAGAGCGACATGGAGTTTTCAGATGACACCCTCTCGCATTGCGCCCTACGGAAGCTGGACATCGCCCATTACCGCCTACGTCGCCGGAGCCGCCGCCGCCGTGCGCCGCCTCGGCGACTTTCAAATTGCCGCCGACGGCGGTGACGTCTATTGGACCGAGCCACGGCCCCACGAGGGCGGCCGCATGGCCCTGGTGCGCCGCCGCGCCAACGGGCGCATCGAGACCGTGACCCCCGATGGGTTCAACATCCGTGATCGGGTGCACGAATACGGCGGCGGCGCCTTTGCCGTATCCGACGGCGTCATCATCTTCTCGAACTTCGCCGACAATCGCCTGTACCGCCAGGAGGGAACTGCGGCGCCCCGCCCAGTTACGGCGGCCGGTCCGTGGCACTTCGCGGACATGCAGATCGACCGCACGCGGCAGCGCCTCATCTGCATCCGCGAGGACCACTCGACGCCCGGCGAAGAGTGTTCGAACACGCTCGTCTCCGTTGACTTGGACGGAGATGAGGCCGGCGCCGTCCTGGCATCCGGCGCTGACTTCTACTCGTCCCCGGCGCTCGACTCGGCCGCGCGCCGCCTCGCCTGGCTGCAGTGGAACCACCCACAAATGCCGTGGACGGAGACCGAACTGTGGCTGGCCGATGTCGCGCCGGATGGGACGCTCGCGAACGCGCGCCAGATCGCGGGAGGCCACGGCGAGTCCATCCTGCAGCCGCGCTGGCTGGCCGACGGCACACTGGTGTTCATCTCTGACCGCACCGATTGGTGGAATCTCTACTGCTGGCGCGATGGCGCGGTCACGCCGCTGCACCCCATCGAGGCCGAGGTGGGCGTGCCGCCGTGGGTGATGGGCGTATCCACCTACGCCTCGGTCGGCGCGGACCACATCGCCGCCGCCTACAATCGCCGCGGCATGTGGAGCCTGGGTCTGTTCCCCACCAACGGCGGCCCCTTCACGCCTGTGGACACGCCCTACACGGAGATCACATCGGTCCACGGCAGCGACGGCCGCGCCGTCTTCGCTGGCGCCGCGCCGGCAATCCCGCCGTCAGTCGTCGTGTTTGATATTGCCGCGGACCGGCTGGACGTTCTCTACACGGTGGCAGCCCCCGGCATCGATGAGACGTACCTTCCCACACCGGAGCCTGTCGAATTCGCGACCGATGGCGGCCGAACAGCACACGCCTTCTTCTATGCCCCCCATAACCCCGGCTTCGCCGCGCCGGAGGGCGAGCGCCCACCGCTCATCGTCATCAGCCACGGCGGGCCGACCGGAGCCACGACGGCCGTCATGCGGCCCGACATCGCCTTCTGGACGAGCCGCGGCTTCGCCGTCCTCGACGTGAACTATGGGGGAAGCGCGGGCTTCGGCCGCGCCTACCGCGACCGGCTGAACGGGCAGTGGGGTATCGTGGACGTGGCCGACTGCGCCAACGGCGCGCTGGCGATGGCCGCGCAAGGCCGCGCGGACCCCGACCGGCTCATCATTCGCGGCGGGAGCGCCGGCGGCTACACCACGCTCGCGGCGCTGACCTTCACCAATGTCTTCAAGGCCGGCGCCAGCTACTACGGCATCGGCGACCTTGAGGGGCTGGCGCAGGACACGCACAAGTTCGAGTCGCGCTATCTCGATGGCCTGGTCGCGCCGTACCCTGCGGGTCGCGACGTCTACGTCGAGCGCTCGCCGGTGCACTTCACCGAGCGCCTGTCCTGTCCCGTCATCTTCTTCCAAGGGCTAGACGACAAGGTTGTGCCGCCGAACCAGGCGGAGGCGATGGTCAAGGCGCTACGGCGGAAAGGGCTGCCGGTCGCCTACCTGGCGTTCGAGGGCGAGGGTCACGGCTTTCGCCGCGCCGATACCAACCGCCGCGCCCTGGACGCCGAGCTATACTTCTACGCACACGTCTTCGATATTCCGCTGAGCGAGGACATCGAGGGCGTGGAGATCCAGAATCTCGGGGACGGGGCAGGCAGCCGTGGCTGACCAGGGAGACGTGCGGCGCATCTCGCTGGCGCTGCCCGGCACGAGCGAGGCCGAGGACCACTTCGGTTTCTCGGTGCTCAACAAAGGCAAACAGAAAGGCTTTGTCTGGGCGTGGAACGAGCGCGTCGAGCCGAAGAAGCCGAAGGTACCAAACCCTTTAGTCGTCGCTGTTCGCGTGGCCGATCAGAATGAGAAGGAATTGCTGCTCTTGTCCGGCGACGAGAAGTTCTTCACCGAACCGCACTACAACGGCTTTCCGGCGGTCCTGGTCCGGCTGCCGTTGATCGGGGTGGAGGAGTTGCGAGAGCTAATCGAGGACGCGTGGCGCTGCCAGGCGCCAAAATCGCTGGTCGCGGCGTGGGAACAAGGCGAGGGGTGACACTTAGCACACGACGAACCCGGATAAGGTGAGCTATGGAATATGAGGTGCGTATACTCCGCGGTCCGAATTGGTGGGAGAACGAAGGTTACGAGATCTCAGAAGCCGAATGGCAGAGAGTTGTCGAAGCCAACGCGGCAATGCGTATGAGCAGGGCGGCTGAGGCAGCTTATCCAGAAGGCGTACTTCAATACGAGAGTCCTAACCTGGCTGAATGGCAGGACACCCGAGCGGACACGTTGTCTGGCTCGATTTTCGGGGCGGGATGATCGTTGTCAATAATCCGGATAAGCCGATCATTGTAAAAATGCAGGATATTGCGCGTATATTGGCCGCTCGTGTGCAAGGCGATGAGGGCGAGTTCTACGATTGACGTCCAGAACAAACCTTTCCCGCTGGCTAGAGGACGCTACGAAACTGTCATTGCGAGCGGAGCGAAGCAATCTCACGCTGGGGAAAAGGTACGCTGTACCCGTGCTAGAGCGGCCTACACAAGGGCGCCAGATTGCTTCGTCGGGCTATCGCCCTCCTGCTCAGAACACACACTACTGTCATTGCGAGGAGCGCATCAGCGCGACGAAGCAATCTCTCGGTGGATGACAGCAACGCCGTAGCGGTGCAAACCGCCTTTGACAAGGGCGGGGGATTGCTTCGCTCCGCTCGCAATGACGGCTTAACTGTGTTCTTGTGTCGGCGCATGCCGTCACCCGGCGTGGGGGTCTCGCAATGACGCCGCATCTACCGCCACGAGCGGTATTGCCGCCGCTCGACGCCACCGATCCGAACTGGATGTCTGATACAGCAAAGCCTGCCTCGGCAGGCTTTCCCCTCTCAGGCGCAGACTTCGAGTCTGCGTCGCTTCGCATCTGCGCAACCCGGCGATACCCTTTCGCGTCCTTCGCGTCCTTTCGTGGTCCGCCCTCCCTCGGCCCTCACCCTTTCTTGACCAACACCTCGTACTCCGGCTGGCCGTCGATGTAGTCGGCGACGAACCAGCATTGCGGCACGACGGATAGGTTGTTAGCGCGGGCGTACTCCAGCCCGGCGTATACAACCTGGCTCGCGATGCCGCGGCCGCGCAGGCCCACCGGCGTAAAGGTGTGGGTGAAGACGATTCTCCCCGGCGACTCCACGTAATCCAGGAGCGCCACTTTGCCCTCGACCTCGGCCTCGAAGCGGCTCTTGTCGCGGTTGTGGACAACCTGCACCTTCAGCTCGTCATCGTCCATGTCACCTATCCCCCTGGCTGCTGGCGTCGTCATCCGTGCGGAAACCGATGCGCGCGTGGCTGCCATCGCAGAACGGCTTGTGGCCTGAGTGCCCGCAGCGGCAGAGCACCGCCTTTGTCGTCTCCCGCAGCACGTTGCCGTCCTCGTCCGTGATCTTGAGCCTGCCGCGGACCGTCAGCGGGCCGTTGCGCACCGGTGTGATCACCGTCTCCGGGATGACCGCTTCCGATGCGGCGGGCGCCGCCTGCTGGGGCGAGATGTCCAGCCGCTCATACGTCAGCGCGCCGCTCGGGCAGCGCCCCACGACCTCAGCAATCTGGTCGGGCGATGCCGCGTTGATGGCAACCCAGGGGAGATGGCGCGGCCTGAAAACCCACGGCAGCCCCTGGACGCAGACGCCGCTGTGGATGCACAGCTCGGGCTTCCAGTAGACCACGATCTTATCATTGCGGTATTCACGGGCGATGGTCCGGGTGTGCCGCGCTTCCGCCCGTTTCTCCGGTGTGTCCGACATTCGAGTCTCCTTATGTCATCCGCGCGCCAGGAGTGGGCGATACTCGGGGTGGCGTTGGATGTAGCTGGTCACAAACGGGCAGTCGGAAATCACCCCCAAGCCCTCGGCGCGCGCGTACTCCAGGCCAGTCTTGGCCAACTGCCCGCCGACGCCTTGGCCTTCGAGCTCGTCCGGCACGCCGGTGTGCAGGAATATGATCGTTCCCGGCGCCATCTCGTACTCCAGGACCCCCAGGTACCCATTGACCAGCGCCTCGAACCGCGACTCGGCCGGATTGTTTACGACCTGCACAGGCATCTTTTTGTCACTCATCCAATACTCCTTGAGGGAACAAACACGGGGAGTGTGATGATTAAACATCTCACTCCCCGCCAGTGCTTCCTTATACTCGGTAGCAGCCTCAGGGGCTACGCCGTTTTCTCCATCTCATCCCAGCCTAGCGGCTGCTCCGTCTGGGTCATCAGCAGCGGGGCGCTGGTGCGCCGAATCGTCTCCGGACTGATAACCACTCTGCGGACGTCGGCCCGGCTGGGGATCTCGAACATGACATCGAGCAGAACGCTCTCGATGATCGTGCGCAAACCGCGCGCGCCCGTCCGAATCTTCATCGCCTCCTCGGCTGCCGCTTCCAGCGCCTCGGGTGTGAAGACCAGGTCGACCTTGTCCAGGGAGAACAGCTTCTGGAACTGCTTCACCAGGGCATTGCGCGGCTTGGTGAGGATGTCGATCATCATCGCCTTGTCGAGCGGGTCCACCGACACTGTGACCGGCAGACGCCCGATGAACTCGGGGATCATGCCGTACTCCAGAAGATCGTCGGCGTTGATACGCTCCAACAGCTCGCCCGACTTGAGGTCCTTCGGACCCACCGCGCCCTCCGACTGGAAGCCGATGGGCGACTTGTCTACGACGCGCTTGGCGATTATCTTGTCGATCCCCTCGAACGCGCCGCCGCAGATAAAGAGGATGTTGGATGTATCGAGCGTGGATGAAGTCCTGGGCAGTGGTGCTTGCGCCCGCCCTGGGGCGGGACACTGGCGACTGTCCCCTCGATGATCTTGAGCAGGGCTTGCTGCACGCCCTCGCCTGAGACATCGCGGGTGATGGACGGGCTGTCGCTTCCGGTCTTGCGCGCGGTCTTGTCGGATTCGTCCACGTAGACGATGCCCTTGGATGGCCCAGGATCGTAGTCCGCCGCCTGGATCAGCCCAGGATGTTCTCCACGTCCTCGCCCACGTACCCTGGCCCTCGGTGAGAGCGGTGGCATCGGCGATGGTGAACGCCATCCAGGATGCGGGCCAGGGTCTGGGCCAGGAGAGTCTTGCCGCAGCCCGTCGGGCCGATGGCGAATGCTGCTCTTCTGCAGCTCGACGTCATCCGAACGCACACCGCCGCGGATGCGCTTGTGGTGAGCGAACGGCCACGGAGAGGACTTTCTTCGCCCCTTCCTGGCTGATCACGTACTCGTTCAAACGGCGGTAGATCTCCTCGCGGCGTAGGTGGCTTCGGCAACTGAAGTCACGCGATGGGCGCTGGTCTCCTGGCTTCCTCCAGCAGCATCTCCTACAGGCCCACACACTCGTCACAGATATAGACGCGTTCGGACCCGCGATCAATCGGATTGACCTGGCCTTGCCTGCGCTTGCAGAAGGAGCAGACATGCCCACCCCCACGGCGACTAGTCTTTGCCATCGGCCTTCACCCCTTGCGTCTGCGCTTCGTCTTTGCGCACGTCCTCAGGACGCGCTTCTTCACTGAAGTGGATTTCAGGCCCGGGCAGGACTTCGTCAATCAGGCCGTATTCCTTGGCCGCGATGGCGTCCATGTAGCGGTCGCGGTCGAAGTCGCGGGCGATGCGCTGGATGGTCTGGCCGGTGTGGTGGGACATGATCTCGTTCATGCGGCGCTGAAGACGGACAATCTCACGCGCCATGATCTCGATGTCCTGGGTGTAGCCACGCGCGCCGCCACCGGCGGGGTGCATGTGGATGGTGGCATTGGGAAGCGCGTAGCGGCGCCCCTTCGTGCCAGAGGCCAGCAACACCGTACCCATGCTCGCCGTCATGCCGACCGCCACGGTCGAGACGGGAGCGCGAATCGCCTGGATTGTGTCGTAGATTCCAAGACCGGAATACACGACACCACCCGGCGAGTTGATGTACATCCGAATCTCTTTCTCCTGGTCCTGGCTGTCGAGCCAGAGGAGCTGAGCAATGATGAGATTGGCGATCTGGTCATCAATGCCCGTGCCGAGGAAGATGATCCGCTCCTTAAGCAGCAAGGAGAAGATATCCATATGGCGTTCGCCTCGGCCGGTGTTCTCGATAACCATGGGGATCAGAGCCATGGGATCCATCGAGAGTTCCTTTCTGCGTATCTCTTGCGCTAATCTCTTACTGTCGCTAGACTGCTAAGCCAACACAGTGTACTAAGATAGATGGCGTAGATGCGCGTCGCCTTACGCGGCAGCGCGAGCAGCCGCTTACTCAGCGGCGCTGCCCGCCTCGACCGCGTTCTCCTCGGCCTCCGCCTCATCATCCGCCGCGTCCGCAACGGGCGCCTCGGCCGCGATCTCTTCCGCGTCCTCTGCTACCTCATCTTCCGGTTGGTTCAGCGTCTCCATCTGGTCTGCCGGCCAGCTCGGCCCAACCCCAGCAACAGTCTCGACAAGCCAGTCAAGAGTGGCGCGGAGGCGAGCATTGCCGCGCTGCTCGGCGGGGAAATCCGCCGGCGGCTCGATGTTCTCGCGCTTGGCGATATCGTCCAGAAGCAGGGTGCGCTCAATCCGCCGTTGCAGTTCTGGCTCAAGCTCCGCGCGGAGATCCTCCATCGTCCGGTTGGTCATGCGCAGGAAATTGTCCAGGGTGAAGCCCATGCGCTCCAGCGCCTTTTCCTGGCGCTCCACCTCTTCCTCGAGCTGCTGCTGTAGGAGAATGGGCGGGAAGCTGACGACGGCCTGCGCCAGCAGGGCATCGAGAACGTCGTTCTCGACCTTCTCGCGCGCCTCGCGCGACGCCTGGAACTCCAGGTTCTGGCGGATGCGCATCTCCAATTCGTCGAGCGTCTGGAACTCCTCGCTGACCCCCTGGGCAAAGGCGTCGTCCAACTCCGGCAGGTTCTGCTCCTTGACGCCATGTAGCGTCACCTTGAACTCCGCCGTCTTCTCGCGCAGCGCTTCGCGCTCGAAGTCTTCCGGGAACGTGAGGCTGAACTCGCGCGTCTCCCCGTCGGACATGCCAATCAGCTCGTCCATGAAACCGGGCGGGAACTCGCGGAAGGATTCCTCCTTGAGAACGAACTCGTCCCCGTAGCTCTCGATGATGCGGTCCTCGCCGGTCTCGCCGACGACGTCCGCCGTCACCATGTCTTCGAGCTGAGCGGGGCGCTCGACCGGCGTCCAGGTCGCCTGCTGCTGCTGGAGGCGCTCGATCTGGTCTTCTACGTCTTCATCGCTCACTTCCGGCAAGGTCGCTTCGACCTTGACCGAGTTATAATCGCCGGGATCGACTGTAGGAGCCATGGGGACAAGAAGCTGGAACGTGAGCGGCTCATGTGAGAGCACCTTGACTTCGCCGGGAGCGAAAGGCTCCAGCTTCTGCTGCTCGACCGCTTCCTTGTAAATCTGCGGCCCCATGTCGTCGATGGCCGCCTCGAGGACCTGTTCCTCACCGAACACGCGGACGACGTGGCTGTAGGGAGCTTTGCCCGGGCGGAAGCCGGGAATCCGGTAACGCTGGGAAATGCGGCGCGCGGCCTGCTGCTTGGCGCGTTCTACCCGCTCCGGCTCGACTTCAACGACCAGAACGGTTTGGTGATTTTCGACACCTTGCTCGGTAATATTCAACGCGGAGTCCTCCCAATAATACGGTAAGGATAGTATAGCATATCAAGGCTAAAAGGGGAAAGATGGTTCAGGGGTCTTACACCGACCGCGCCATAACTTACCCGTCAGCTTGCCAGGCGCGTTCGGGCGTATATAATAGCTTCAGTCCTGTTAGCCTCTACATCGACCTTGAGTTGTCCAGGAGCCACATTACCATGACAGGCTTGTTAGAGAAAGCTTTTGCAGAGGCTGCCAAGCTGAGCGAGCCGGAGCAAGACTCTCTAGCGCAGTGGATATTGGAGGAGCTTCATTCAGAGCAAAGATGGGACACCGCTTTCGCTCAATCTTCTGATATCCTGCACCAGTTGGCCGAGGAGGCGCTGGCTGAGTATCGCGCCGGTAAGACCGAACCTCTCGACCCAGAGACACTGTGAGGTCGCGCACCACGGAGAGCTTCCGCAAGCTATTTCGGGCGCTTCCGGCAGAGGTGCGAGAGCAAGGACGAGAGGCATACCGTCTCTTCGCGCAGAATCCGTATCACCCCAGTCTGAGATTCAAGCAAATCGAGGGCGACATCTACTCAGCCAGAGTCACGCTTGATTATCGAGCCGTCGGTGCTAGGAGCGGCGACGAAATCATCCGGTTCTGGGTTGGCTCGCACGCTGAGTATGACAAGCTCGTCAGGCAGTTGCGCAGAAAGTGACAACCTCAATAAGGGCCGATAGCTACGTTTCCTAACCCAACCGCGTTGTCTTTCGCGCCTTCGCTCGCACTCACCACGGGCAGCCGCTCCAACGTCTCCAGCTCGTAGAACCCCACCTCAAAGCGATAGTCCGCGGTCGGCGCATCCTTCGGAATGGGTAGCCGGACGCGGTGCTGAATGATTTCTCCCTTGTGCCACGTCGACGTCGGCACCAACCGCTCGCACGGCTCGCTGTCAGACTGCGCCCACATCGGGTCGCCCGTCGCCGGGTTCTTGGGGCCGAGCAAGTGAACGAACACCGTGTAGTTCGCCTCCATCTCATCCAGCGCCTCGAAGTAAACGTTCATGTCGATCTCCTGCCCTGGATCATAGTTCGGAGCATCGAGATCATAGCCGAGCAGCCGGATCTTGCCGGCCCAGTTCGCGTCGACCTTCACCTCTGGATTGACGTTGATCTGGGCGCCCGGTGGGACGTGGTACGCGAAGAAGTACGGCTGCGTCTGGTGCAGCGGCCCGACCTGGGCAATCTCTCCCTTGGGGAAATAAGTCTCTACTGTGTCCAGCCCGTACTTGTCCTCCTCGGGCACAACGATGAACGTCGCGCCATTGGGCGCCTCGGATGGGAAGCGCAGGCACACATTCCCGTTGTAGCTCCGCACATCCGGACGCATATTCGAGCTGAGCTGTAGCCCGACGTGCTCGGCGGCGATGGGGTCCACGTAGACAAGCTCGTCCTGCGGCAGCGTGCCGATATACTCTCCGACGGCGGACTGGCCGGCCTCGAAGTGGGTAAACAGGTCGCCGTCGCTCCCAAAGGTCACGAAGTAGTCATACGATGTGACAAGCCCGGCAGCTACCAGGCCGATGAGCAGTAGCGATGCCAGCCCGACGCCAGGTTGCACGGCCCAGGGCGTATAGCGCAACAGCAGACGGCGCACAAGCTCCCAGGCGACCAGCGCCCCGATCGCGCCCAGGATCGCCACGGCAGGCAGCGTTGCGCTGGCCCGCTTCTCCGCCGCGCCCAGGCCGGCCAGCATGGACGGCACCATCATGACCCCAAGCCAGAACAGGAGAAAGGCGTAGGGGAACCGGCGGATCCGGAGGAGGGCAATTATGATTCCGAGCATGAACAAGGCGGACAGAAACGGGTCCAGGCCGGGGTGGTAAGGGATGTTCTTGATGGGGGAGTCGTTGCCGCGGATGCTGAACATCAGCAGCGTGTCGACGACCTGGTCGCGCAGCGCCTGTAGGCCGCTGGAGGACTCGCCCGGGTTGTTCAGCACAAGGGCGTCCTCGACGCGCTGGTTGAACTCGGTCGGGTGGTTGACCGCGTAGGCCGCCAGCGGCAGAGCCACGACCGCGGCGAGGACAAGGACCAGCGCTAGATTGCGCCACGGCGCCGGCGGCCAGCCGGGCCGCCAGAGTCTCACCCCAACGAATGCCGCGACGACCAGGACCGGGACGAGCCGGATAGCCTGGTAGCTGTACATGCTGAGGCCGAGCGTCACGCCGCAGGCGGCAAACATCGCCACGCGCCCGGTGCGCAGTCCGCGCCAGAGGAAATACACGACAAGGGCGGTAAACAGGGGAACGAGGATGGCACGCACCCCCTGTCGGCTGAGCTGGACGTGCCAGTAGGAGACGCAGACGAACAGCGCGGCGGCGAGCGGCCCCCACGCTCGCAGCACGCCATCCTCGTCGGCCAGCACCTCGCTCGCTGCGAGGTACACTGCCGGAATGGTGAGAATCCCAACCAGCGCCGAGGATAGGTAGATGCCCAGCCCGCCGGGGCCGGTGAACAGGTAGAAGAAGGCGACGAGGTAGCTGAAGAGCGCCTCGCGGCCCGCGTTCGTTGCCATGAACACCGGCCGCGCGCCCCGAAGAATCTCCAGCGCGTCAAGGCCGTAGAATGTTGCGTCGAAGCTGGGACCGGGAGGAATGGAGGCGATTTTGTAGAGTCGCAGCGCGGCGCCGATAAAGAGAATCGCCAGGAGCAAGAGCCGGCGTGTCTTGTTCATCGCTCGCACTCGTAACTTATGTGAGGCACAGTCAGCTTGTCATTCAAGAGGTTACGAATTGTGACTCTGACTGTACAGCGACCAATTATAGCGCCAAGGCTGTGCCAAGGCCATTTTACCCCTTGACGAAACGGAGCCGCCCCGTTATAATGCCTGTAAGCGATGCGCGCACCTGCGGGATTTCCGAGGTGCGCCTATGTTTGTCTCAAATCGAATTGGTCAATTCGTAATTCTGTAGGGAGATCTCGGAAATGCCGGTGATGGCGGTTTGTCCCAACCCAGCGTGCAGTGCCGACATGGTGATTCCGCGTCGAATCGGCGCTCACGTGCGGTGCGAAGAGTGCGACATCGAGTGGATTGTCGAGGACCTGGACCCGGTCGAGCTCGTTCCCGCCGACGATGAGCTGGATGACTGGGACGACGAAGCAGGCCTGGCCTCGGACGAGTTAGAGATCGACGAGTCTCCCGTGGCGAGCGACCGCTGGGGCCGCAGCAGTGCGACTGCCGCGCCGCCGCAAACGCAGTGGGAATGCACCCAGTGCGGCACAATCGCGGTCGGCACCCGCGCACCGCGCCGCTGCCCCGCCTGCGGCGCGGGCAGCGATGCGTTCGTGATGCTGAGTGAAGAGGACTTCGACACCTCTCTGGACGACGAGGATTTCGAGCCGTAGCAACGGCTCCCAATCTAGAGCCGTCACTCCGCCGTCGTGAGGCTGTACATTCGGAAATTGTCATAGCGCGTGTCACCGTTTGCGACCCATGTCTGGCTCGCCAATCCCTGCCACGCCGGTGACGGCAAGCCCGGAATTGTGAGACGCGCCAGCTCTTGCCCGTTAGCGTACACGCGTACGCCGTTTCCCTGCCGTAGCGCCATCAAGTGGTTGGGCGTTGTTCCGAGGCGGAGGAACGGTGACGCTGTCATCGGGTAGAGCTGCGACTGGTTTCCCCCGACCCACTGCACCACCTGGAACGCGCCGTCGTTGGTTACCTGGAATGCGACCCACTGCGAGCTGTCATCGCTCAGGCCGAGCATGATACCGTACTGATCAGTCACGTCCTCTGTGCGGCGCCCGTCCAGCTCGACCACCATATCCCCGGTCTTCGCTCCCGGCCCCGACCGCCCGACTGACAGGCCCACCTGCTTGATGAGAACCTGATACTCGCCGTTCACATAGCCCACCGTGAAGGCCGCGTTGTCCGCCACCGGCCAGCCGCTGGCCGCGCTGGTGAACGTCTCATTGATGAGCAGCTTCCCGGCGAACACCATCACACTGCTGCCGGACACGACCGGCGTCGCGCTCAATGTGCCGGTGAACTGGTACTGCTGCCACGTCACGCCGCTCGGCACGACCCCATCGCGGCAGCTCGTCGATTGGCCGACCAGGAACGTCGGCGTATCGCTGCCGGAGAGCGCGGGAACGGCGCTGCCGTTCTCGCCGACAACGGCCCAGCTATAGGGTACGGTCAACGGCACGCTCGCCCGATTGGTCACCTGGACACACATCCGAATGCCCTCGCCGGACTTGAAGGCCATCCGCTCGGCGTTCAGGGTATCCGCCGTCCAAGCGCGGTCGATCGTCAGCGTGGGTGGCGGCGTTGTCGGCGTCGGGGTCAAGGTGATCGTGGGCGTCGGCGTGCTGCCGCCGCTGGGCGTGGCGATAAAGTCGTAGCCAACGTCCTCGACGCCGTAGTAGTGGTGCCAGCTAATCAATGGCGGGTAGAAAGAGTAGCCGTCCTTCTCCGCCCACAGAGTCACGTCCGCCTGGCCCGGAATATACATGAACTGCGACATATAGAAGCCGTTGGCATCCGTCGTCGCCACAACCGGACCGGGCGCCTCGGCTCCCAGGTAGAAGTGCAAGTTGACGCCGGCCAGCCCCGGTCCCGCGTCGCTCCCTACGTGCACGTAGCCGCGCACGCGCACCCCCAGGATCGGTGTTTCCGTGGGAGTGGGCGTCTGGTTGACGGCGCCGGTGACCGTGGCGGTCGCGCTCGGCGTTGGTGTCGGCGTCCTCGTGGGCGAAGGCGTCGCCGTCGCGGTGGAGGTGGGCGTCAGGGTGGGCGTGCTGCTCGGTGTCGCGGTAGCGGGCAACGTGGCCGTGGCCGTCGGTGTCGCCGTGAGCGCGGCGAGGCACTGGGTACCGGCGAAGTTGACCTCGCGCGTGCCGCTGCCAGGCAAAGTCAGGCTCACACTCCGCGCTCCGTAGCCAGGCGCTACCGCCGTGAGGATGTAGTCGCCGGCCAGGAAGTCGAGCATAGGCCCGATGCTGTAGCGCCCGACACTGTCCGTGGCGCCAACGTAGCCGGTTCCTTCGAGCGTGACCGTCGCTCCGGCGAGGCGCTGGCCGGTGCAGTTCTGCACCGCCCCTGTGATCAGCAACGTTGGCGCGGGTGTCACCGTGAGCGTCGCCGTCGCACTAGGCGTCGCAGTCAGTGTCGGCGACGCCGTGGCTGTTGCAGATGACGTCGCGGTCGCGCTTGGCGCCGTAGTCCGCGTCGGCGACGCCGTGGCTGTCGCCGATGACGTGGCGGTCGCGGTCGCGCTCGGTGTCGTCGTCAGCGACGCCCTCACCGTAACCGTCACGGTCGGCGTGGCGCTAACGGTTGGGGTTGTCGTGCCCGTCGGCGGCTGAGTGGCCGTTCCTGTCGGGCTTGGCGTCTTGGTCGGCGGCGGCGTCAGGGTGAACGTAGGCGTATCTGTCGGCGCCACGGTTTCGGTCGGCGTGTCCGTGGCCGTCGGGGTCCAGGTCTCGGTTGGCGTCGGCGTATCGGTCGGCGTCGGCGTATCGGTCGGCGTCTCCGTCGCCGTGGGCGTGAGCGTGGGACGGGGTGTGGCAGTGGGACGCGGGGTCGGCCCCGTCACGGCGCGCATCACCATCGGCAGGTAGCTCTGCCAGGCTTGCAGATGCAGAGTGATCGACGCCGTAGATTGGTCGCCGTCGGAGTCACGCGCGGTCAGCGTGATTGTGTGATCGCCGGGCGACAGATTCCGTGCGTCGAGCGTCTCGCCCGTTCCCAGGATGCCATCCCGATCCGACGACCAGGTGAGCGCCGTGCCTGTCAGTGCGCCATCCTCCGGGTCGTCGGCGCTGCCGGACAAAATCACCGGCTGGCCCTGCACGATATGGTCGCCGTCGCCGGGCGACAGAATCGTCACCCGCGGCGCCTTGCGCGGCACGCTGAGCGCATCGATGTCGGCGAGGGCGGTGTAGAAGCCGTCGCTGGCGAGAACGCGGATCTGGCCGTAGCTGCTGCCGGGCAGCTCGCGCGTGTCGACGCTGAAGCTCGTCCCTGTCACATCGACGGCAATCGGCCACCACGACGCGCCAAAGTCGGCGCTGTAGAAAATGGTGTACTGAAGGGTGTCGTCATCCGCGTCCTGCGCCTGCCAGGTTATCGTCTGCAGGCCATCCCACGCCTGGCCGGGGGCCGGGGACGTAATGATGACGCGCGGCTGGTGCGCAGACGCGGCCCGCGTCGCGATAGTAGTTCCTCCCTGCTTGAGCACAATGCGATGCGCGGTCGAGCTGAAGGGCAGGGCGATGAAGAAGGTGGCCTGGTCGAGGGCTTCGCCCTGCCAGCCGACGAACGATGCGTCGAAGCATCTCTGCTGGAGCGTCTGGCCCTGGGCATCCTGCTGTTCCAGACAGTAGCTTGCGCCGGGGGACGGCAGCGGCGGCGTCTGGCTGCTCGTCAGCCGCCACAAGGCGTCCAGCGAGCCGCCTCCCGATTGGTAGACCGTGCCCGTCACCAGCACATACTCCTGGCCGACGGTGGGGCCAAGACTGGTGTCAGGCGCCGGCGGCTGACCGTTGGCCTCATAGAGCTTGCGGTATGTGAAAGGCGAGATCCAGGTGTCGGGGCAATACGTCATCAGGTCGCGATGCGTCAGGGCGTCGATGGCCGCGCCCCGCCCCGCGTTGGCGAAGGGATTGAAGCCGTCCTCTTGAATGCGCGCATTGGCGTAGGGCCAGTCGGTCTGGGGGTCCGCTGCGCCGCAGCCATCCGGGCGGCTCGCGTCGTGACGGCCCAGGTTGTGGGCCAGCTCGCGCGCCAGGGTCTGAGGCCCGTCGGCCGTGTCCTGCGCGAAAGCCGTCCGCCCCTGCCCCCAGGCCTGATACCAGCTGGCGTCCGACTGGCCCACGGTGCTGAACCCCGGCACCGGCGGCAGCCACGCGACGAACTGGTCCGCGATCGGGCCGCTACTCAGCAGGCGCTGTTCCCAGTATAGCCTGTCGAGGACGGCAATCAGGCGCGACGCGTCGCCGCTCGTCTGAAGCGGACGGCGATAGGGAATGGTGGCCCCGCGCAGATAGCGAATGCCGGTGTCAGCCACGGGGAAGAGGTGTGCCGCCGCCATCTGGCCGGTGTCGATGTCATCGGAAGGCAGCGACATCGCGTGGGCGGGCGGCTCGTAGCGCAGCGGAACGTAGCGCACCGTGATAGGGTTGCGCGCGTTGAACGCCAGATCGACATCGGCGCCGTTGTTGGCGTAGTTCACCTCGGTCACGGTACGGGTATCGTTGATCTCGACGTGCAGGCGCAGGGTATCGCGCGTCGTCCACGCCGCGGGGAGGCGGAAGTTCCAGGTATCGCCGGTGACGCGGCGCTGCGGCGTGTGGTCGATGGTGATCGAGCCGTTCAGGGGCGAGAGGGGCGCGTCCGGCCCGTTGATGGTGACGACCGCGTGAACCGGCGTGCTGGGATAGCTGCCGCTCAGGAGCAGGCCCCTGGGGTAGACACGCAGCACCGTCGCCTTTCCTTTGACCAACGGCAGGCTATTGTCCGCGCACGATGTGTCGCCCATCGCGGCGTCGAGGCACTGCACCGCCTGAGTGACCTCGATCCTGTCAATCGTCAGGTCCAGCTCCGGGGTCGATGTCGGCGTCGGCGTCGATGTGGCGGTCTGCGATGGCGGTGGCGTGGCGCTCGCCGTCGCCGTAGCTGTGTCCGTCGGCGTGAAGGTCGGAGTGTCGCTCGGCGTGGGCGTCGCCGACGACGCCGGTGTATCCGACGGCGTCGGTTCTGTCTCGCGGCGCCACCGACTGAAGTCGGTGGCCGAGTCTACCAAGCCTGCTAAAGCAGGCTGCACAGCCCAGGGCGCGCCACCCCATGTGTCCGCAGCCCACTTGAGTGGGCTTTGCTCCGTCAGCCTCGCACTTGAGTGCCAGGCGTTGCCGAGCGGAGCGCTGCGCCCCAACCTTGGTTCTTGGTAGGGTTGAGGTGTCATTTCGAGGCGGGCGACAGCTCGGCCAGGTAATCCCTCGGTGGGCAAGCGCAGTGGCGCCGCCTCGATAGGTGAGAGAGTCCCGGGTGCGCCGATGAGCGACCCCGCGCCCAGGACCAGCGCGGCAACGAAGATGAGGGCCAGCCGCACCGCTGACCGCGGCGACAGGCGGGTGAGAGAGTGAAGGAAGCGCCATGCGCTCGACGAGCGCGGCGTCGATGGCGAGTTCATGGAAGCGCTCCATAGCTACGCGGAACTACTCCCATTATAGCGCGGGGCGGGCGCTGTCACAATATCGAATGTTGCACGCGAGGCAGACGATTAGGCTACATAAACAACGAAAGCCCTGGAGGTTGTCGATACCTCCAGGGCCTTGTGCTTTCGGCAGGGAAGGCTCAGTGGCCGGGGATCGCCACCCAGATACGGGTCATCAGCTCGTTGATCGTCCCGACGAGGAGGACGAGCAAGATGAAGATACCCAGGAGGAGCAGCAGCTTCGGAACCGAGCTGGCCCAGCGCAACCCCATGAAGATGAAGACGATCAGCAGCGCCTTGGTAATGGCAATCACGAGGGCAACGATGTCGTTGACGGCGCCGAGGTCGATGAAGGACACCCCCACCGTGAGCCAGGTGAGAATTAACAGGGCGACGCCTGTCATAATCAGCAGCCGTAGTGACGTGATATGGTGGATATTGTCACCGGTGCTCTCGTGAGGCGTCTCGGGAAATTGTTCTGACATGTTCACCTCGGCAATTTAGGTCGGGTAGTGGCCGCCGATCAGGTACAACATCGGGAACAGGAACACCCAGATAATGTCAATCAGGTGCCAGTACAGGCCGCCCAGCTCGGCAGGGGTAAAATACTCCGGCGAGTAGGTGCGCTTCGTGACCTTGTACAGGATGAAGGCGATGATCGCGATGCCAATCACCATGTGCAGGGCGTGCAGACCGGTCATGATCCAGTACAGCCAGAAGAAGAGCTGCGCGGGGCGCTCCATGACCTGTGGCCCCTCCCACACGAAGTGCGGGCCAGGCACCAGCCCCTCGGTGAAGTGGCCATAGTATTCGATGCCTTTGATCACCAGGAAGATGAAGCCGCACACGATGGTCAGGCTCAGCAGGATCTGAGCGGTCCTTATCTTCCTCTTCTGAACGGACCAGATCGAGACGGCCACGAACAGACTGCTGAGAATCAGCACGTTCGTGTTGATCATCCCCAGGAGCACATTCTGGTACCGGCTGGCTTCCATCCACGTGTCGCGGTAGGCGCCGAAGTAGTAGAAGTAGGCGCAGAACAGACCCCCAAACAACAGGATCTCGGTGATCAGGAACGCCCACATCGCGAGGGTATTCGCGTGGTGCTGCTGCTCCAGAGTTTCAAAGTGGTGGCCCAGGTGCTCCACGTGGTGCTCCACCGCGGCGGGCGCGGGGGCGCGTGAAACAGCCGGGACATTCTGCTGAGCCACTTGTTGCGCCAAGATGTGCCTCCTTAGCCTTCGTCTGTGGTCTTGGCGGGCAGCGCCGGGGCCGAAGATTTCTCACCCGGGCCGAGCGGCTGTCCATCCGCGTGGCCGTCAACGACAATGTCATACGCCGGCAGGCTATAGTGATACACGCCTTCCGTCACGATCGGCGTCTTCAGGAAGTTGTACGTCGGAGGTGGCGACGAAGTGCGCCACTCCAGCGTCGTCGCACCCCACGGGTTATCGCCAGCGCGCGCGCCGTTGCGTAGCGAGTAGAGCAGGTAGATGACGGGCAGAATGTAGCCAACCGCCAGCACGGTCGCGCCGGCCGTCGACAACACGTTGAGGATCTGATACTCCTGCGAGTAGGTGTGATAGCGGCGCGGCATGCCCCAGTAGCCCGCGATGAACTGCGGGAAGAAGGTCATGTTGAAGCCAACGAAGATAATCAGCGCGGAGATGCGGCCCCAGAACTCGGAGTACATCCGGCCGGTCATCTTCGGCCACCAGTAGTGTATGCCGGCGAGGAAGCCGAAGATGGCGCCTCCGACCATCACGTAGTGGAAGTGAGCCACGACGAAGTAGGTCATGGTCAGCTGGATATCGGTGCCGAGCGAGCCGAGGAAGAGGCCGGTGAAGCCACCGATCAGGAATATGCCGATGAAACACAAGGCATATATCATCGGCGTGTCCAGGCTGACTGACCCCTTGTAGAGCGTCGCCGTCCAGTTGAACACCTTCACAGCCGAGGGGATGGCCACCAGGTAGGTCAGGAAGGAGAAGATGAGCGCCGCCTGGGCCGAAATGCCCGCGACGAACATGTGGTGCGCCCACACCAGGAAGCCGAGGATGGCGATGGCCAGGCTCGACATCGCGACGAACGGGTAGCCGAAGACGGGCTTGCGCGAGAACGTCGAGAACACCTCGCTGATGACGCCCATCGTCGGCAGGATCATGATATACACCGCCGGGTGCGAGTAGAACCAGAAGAGGTGCTGGAAGAGGAGCGGGTCGCCACCCAGCGCCGAGTCGAAGATACCCACGCCCCAGATGCGCTCGATGGCCAGCATCAACACTGTGATACTGATGACCGGCGTGCCGAGCATAATCACGATGCTGGTCGCGTAGAGCGCCCAGATGAACAGCGGCAGGCGGAACCAAGTCAGGCCCGGCGCCCGCATTGTGTGCGTCGTGGCAATGAAGTTCAGGGCGGTCAGAATGGACGAGAAGCCGACGATGAAGACGCCAAGGCCGACCGGGATGACCGCCGAGGCTGAGTATTGCGTGCTATACGGCGTGTAGAACGTCCAGCCCGTGTCGACGCCACCCCAAACCAGCGCGGCCAGTGTGAAGACCGTCCCGATGAGGTAGACGTACCAGCTCAGCAGGTTCAGACGCGGAAACGCGAGGTCCTTGGCCCCGAGCTGCATGGGCAGGATGAAGTTGCCGAGCACGGCCGGAATCGACGGGATCAGGAAGAAGAACACCATGATGACGCCATGCATGGTGAAGCTCTTGTTGTACTGATCGTACGTCAGCAGCGTGTTGTTCGGGGCCAGCAGCTGCAGACGGATCAGGCCCGCGAAAATCCCTCCCAGCACGAACATCACCGAGATGGAGATGAGGTACAGGATGGCGATGCGCTTGTGGTCGGTCGTCAGCAGCCACGACTTCGCCGTCGTCGCGGCGTTCAGGTAGTTGCGCGTCGATCTGCGCGGGGCCGGTAAGGCGACACTTGCCATAGGCTTACTCTCCTCTCAAAGCCGCTTACTACTTAAGGGACTTGATGTAGGCGATCAGGGCGATGATCTGCTCATCCGTCAGTCGTCCCTGGAACGAGGGCATTACATTCTGGTAGCCCTTAACAATCTTGGCCGCGGGTTGAAGCATGGACTCGCGCACATAGGTCTCATCGGCTGTGGCGGTCGAGCCGTCTTCGAGCTGCACCTGCGACCCGAAGACGCCGTTCAGAGATGGGCCTATGCCGCCTCCGCCCGATTGGTGGCAGCTGACGCAGCCGTTCTGCTGGAATAACTGCTCACCCTGCTGCGCCGGTGTCTGAACCGCCTGGCCTCCGGCCGCTGCCGCGGCCGCTCCGCCGGCGAGCCATTTTTCGTAGTCGTCCGGCTGCATTACCGTCACCCAGCCGACCATCTGTGAGTGCTCCGTTCCGCAATACACCGAGCAGTACAGGTGGTACGTACCGGTCTGGTTCGCTGTGAACCATAGCGTCGTGAAGCGGTCGGGCAAGACGTCCCACTGAACTCGAAACGCCGGGACGAAGAAAGCGTGAATCACATCCTGGGATGTCATGGTCAGGCGAACCGGGGTGTCTACGGGCACGTGCAGCTCGTTGATCTCCCACTGGCCGTCCGGCTGCTGCGTCTTCCACATCCACTGCTTGCCGATGACCCAGATGTCCATGGAGTTGGCCGGCGGGACCGTCATCAGCAGGTACGTGCGAGCGCTGAAGAAGAAGAAGCCAATCGCCATGAGCAGCGGAATGCCCGTCCACGTAATCTCCAGCAGGTTACTGCCGTGGATCTGCGGCGGCACCTCGTCGGGGGACCGGCGGCGGTACTTGACGACGAAGTAGATGAGCGTGATCACGATGGGAATCGAGAACGCGAGCGTGACCAGCACCAACGTCCAGAAGAGGGCGTCGACATGCCGCCCCATCGTCGACTTCGCAATTAGAAAAGACCAAAAAGGCTCAGGATTCATAGACCGTCCTTACTTGCGCTCGCGGAGTGTGGTGCCTGGCATTCGTCACCGCCCGCCGCCACGCCCAGCCGTGCTTCAGGCTTCGTTGTCCTCTGTAATGTCTTCCGCGGTCTCGGTGTAGTCGACCACCACGGGATGCCGTCGCTTCTCGCGTATCAGCAGAATGCCAACAGCGCCGCCGAGCAGGAGCACAGTCACCGCGCCACCAATGCGCATCGCCTGTAGAGCGATGCTGCTATAGCGCCCGGCCGCCGGATCGTAGTGGTAACAGAAGAGCAAGATCCGGTCGGTAAAGCTGCCGACCTTGCCCTGACTCGAGTCGACCACCGCAAGGCGTAGGTCCTGGTCATTGTAGGCGGTGCCGAAGAGATAGCGCGAGATCGTGCCATCCGGTGTCAGCACCATGACCCCCGCCGGGTGGGCATACTCCTGGTTCGCCTCGTCATACGCGTATCGGAACCCGACGGCATCGGCCAGGGCATCGATCGACGCCTGATCGCCGGTGAGAAAGTGCAGCGCCTCGTCCAGCTCTTGCCGCGCCGACCGCATCATGAAGACCTTGCGGCTATCCATCGCGTCGCGCGGGGTCTCACGCGGGTCGATGCTCACCGTCAACACCGTGTAATCCTTGTTCGGTACCAGCGGCACTTCCAGAAGCTTCCCGTGCAGCTCGTCTATGACCGCGGGGCACAGGTTCTTGCAGTGATAGTAGGCCAACACAAGGATGACCGGCTTGCCCTCGCTGAAGTAATCGCTCAGCTTGACATTGCGCCACGCCTCGTCCCGAAACGTCAGGTCCAGCGGTATCTTTTGCCCAAGCTTCTGGTCGAAGCCCACATTGTCCAGAATCGGCGGCTTGAACGTCGCCGGCTTGTTGATGCCCGCATCTTTTGGACCCTGCGCCAACGCCGGCGAAGCCACCATCCCTGCCACGATAACTGCCACAGCTGCCACGAACACCAGCAGCGCACGCGATTTCATTGTGAAGCCTCACATCCTAGTCCACACCCAACCCACATACTGTGTTACTTACTTACTCTTCCGTGGTAGCGACTTCAGGTCGCTCTTGGTCTCGAAAGCGACGAACGTCGCTCCTACATGTTCCACGCGCCGCTACCGCGCCGGTGGGGTTGCTTGCCGGCCGGAGCTCGACATCTGCGGATACAGGCTGCCGTACGTCCCAAACTCCAATTTCTGAGCGCCCGGCCGCGTCGGCAGCCCTTGCTTGAGCACCGCCGCCATTGCCTGGTCGATTGGGATGCGCACGATGCCCTGATTCTTGTCCACCCAGGACGGCGAATCGTACAGGAGAGCGTCGGTCTTGGCTTTGTACGCCAACCAATCCTCAAGCGGCTGGCCCTGCAGCGTGGGCGCGACCGGCGTCGGCACAAGCGGCGGAACGTCGAGGATCATCTGCTCCGGCGGACCCCAGGCCGGCGGGAAGCCCGTCACGAGCCAGGTCATCGCCGAGGCGATACCGAAGGCCAGCGCGCCAAGCACGACCAGGGCGGCCAGGAAGATATAGAACGGCCTCAGGTCCGGCTTGTCCGGCTCGACGCCTTCTTCCAGGGCCTCTTCCGTGACGCCGGTCATCTCCGTGAACTCGGCCGGCCGCGGGGGCGCTGAGGGCGCGCCGGGCTCCTCAGCCTCTTCGGCCGAGATCACCGGAACGCCAGGACGGCCGGTGGCGGGACGGCGGCGCCAGTCCCCCTCGGACTCGTTCGGCTCATTCGCTCCGCCCAGCTCTGGCTGGGGGGTGCTGCGCTGATTGAGAGAGTCGAGCAGCCCGCCTTCCTCACTCTCCGGCGTGCCCTCAGCGCTGCCCTGCGGCGTCGCGTCGGACTCGTTCGGCGTGCGCTCTTCTTCACTCATCGTCATGTTTCACCTCCGGCGCGGACGGTAGCTTGGGATCGTGCAGCGGGAGCAGCGGCCGCCGCTTGAGCTGCCACAGGAAGAACCACACCCACAAGCCGCCGACACCCAGTGGCGCTGTGATATACAGCCACGAGGTATTAGGATCATAGGTATACGCGGGCGCGACCCACCAGTAGACGTTGACCAGGCGCATGAAAGCCAGGATAATCGCCAGTATCGCCATCGACCGCATGTTCACCTTGAAGTTCGGCAGGAGCAGCAAAATGAACGGAACGACGAAGCTAACGACAAAGATCACTATGATAATGTACTCCCACACGCCGCCGAACCGCCGAATGAACGGCTCCGTTTCCTCTGGCAAGTTGCCGTACCAGATGAGCATGAACTGGGAGTAGGCCAGGTAGGCCCAGAGCATGGTGAAGGCGAACATCCAGCCGCCGAGGGTCATCCAGATCTTGTAGGACCACAGGTGACGCCAGGGCTCGCGGTAGGCGAGCAGGGCGGCAACGGTGATGATGACGGCGAAGCCGGCGATGAGGGCGCTCGCCCCTTCCACCGCGCCGAACGCCGTCGAGGCGAACGACGGCTGGATGGACATGATCCAGTCGAAGGCGGCGAACGTCGACGTCAGGATGAGCAGGATCATGCCGCCGGCGCTCCAGCGGCCCATGCTCTGCCGAATCTTCGGGTCACCGGTCTGGTTCTGCCGCGCCGACAGGCGGTTGAGGGCAAAAACCAGGATCAGCCAGATGGCGAAGTAGAGGATCGTCCGCCCAATGAAGAACGGGACCGTCAGCCACCCAATCTGGAAGACCTTGAACTGGTACAACTGGCTGAGCTCGACAATCTCCGGATGCGACCAGATGTAGAGGTACGGAATTCCGACGAAGATCGGGATGAACAGCAGCGCCATCAGCCACATCGTGCGCATCGACGCTTCCAGGAAGGTGCGGATGACCGCGCCCCACGGGCCGCCGGCCATGTAGTACACCATGGCGACGGCCATCGCGCCCCAGACGACACCCGTCCAGAAAAAGACGGCGATGAGATAGGCCGGAAAGAAGATATTGGGGTTCATCAGCCAGCCGGCGGCGCTCGCCAGCAGGCCTACGATACCGACGATGAGCGCAATCATTTGGGCGCTACGGAAGGTCGGCACGCTGTGGCCGGTTTGAGTCATTGTAGGAGACGCGGCCGCCATTACTGTCCTCCTAACCCGAGCGCGGTTTTCTGCTCTGGCGTGAGATCACTCGCCTTGAAGTTCTGGCTGAGCTGCAGCGCTCGAATGTAAGCGGCAATCGCCCACCGATCATCCGGCGAGACCTGCGACGCGTAGTCGGGCATCTGGCCGAAGCCATTGGCGATGACATTGACGAAGTAGCCCGGCGCGACCTGCCGCAGGCGGTCCTGATGCAGTGACGGCGGCTTGGCGTAGCCACGCTGCACGATCATACCGTCACCGTAGCCAGCAAAGCCGTGGCACGGCGTGCAAAACGCATTGAAGCGCGACTGCCCACGCAGCATAACTGCCGGCGTGATTTCGAATGGGAATTCCTCGACGAACCCGCCGCCTGCCTGCGCGGCCTGCCCGCCCGCCGCCGGGGTTGCCGCCGCTTGCGCCCCGCCTGCCGCGGGCGTCCCAGTGGCGCGTGCGCCGGCGGCCGGGGTTGCGCTACCGGCCGCGCCCGTCGCCGACGGCGTCGCCTGAGCGCCGGCCGCAGTCGGCACCTTGCCGTTCGTGAAGGCGGGGTCGAGACCCTGCGGTCCGCGCGGAACGGTGCCAGCCTCCAGGGGGCGTGACTGCATATTGTTCGGGAAGAAGTCCGTGTCACCCAGCGGGTAGTACTTGGGCTGGTTTCCCATGAACTGCAAACTCATCTGGTTCTCATACCTGTTGGAACAGCCGGCGGTGAGCACGAGCAGGAAGCCCAGCGCCACCAGGCCCAGGAGGCGTCCCGAGACGATTCGCGATCGTGACGGCGATGAAAAAGGATTAGCTCGGAACATCGAACACCTCGCGGGGCTTCAGGCTCTCGATAAGGCTTCTCGTCTTGACCGGATCGTACAGCGGGTCCTTCGCTTCAATGACCAGGAAGAAGGAGTCGATACTGGCGTGCTGCGCGAACCTTGGCACGTTGAATGTCGGGTGGTACGGCTCTGGCAGGCCGTTGATGATCCAGACGGCCAGGAACCCGCCGATCGCGGCGAAGAGGATCATCAGCTCGAACGTGACTGGCACCCAGGTCGGCCAGCTCGCCAGCGGCTTACCGCCGATGTTCAGCGGGTAGACGATGACGGCCACCCAGTACTGCAAGGTGATACCGGCGATGATGCCGAGGATACCGCCGACGGCCATGATCCAGGACATCGGCCGCTGGCTGAGGCCCATCTTGTGGTTCAAGCCATGCATCGGGTACGGGCTGTACGCGTCGTATTTCTTGTAGCCCGCAGCCCGAACTTTCTCGACGGCCTGAATGAGGTCGTGCGGCTCGTCGAACTCGGCCATCAGCCCATAAGACGGCTCTACAACCTCGTCCGAGTCGTAGTGCCCCTCCGGAGCCGTGATATCTTTTGTGCCTGGAGCTTCCAATGCCAGTTCTTGGTCACTCATGGATGCCTCTCTCCCTCACGCCATCACTTCGTCACATCCGCCACTCGCTCAATCCGCGCCCGAGGGCTGCGGCGCCAGTGCGGGGGCCTGGGGGGCGGCATGGGCCGCCGCCTCGTGCTCTTTGTCTTCTTCGATCTCCTCGCGCACCTCGAACACCGAGATCATCGGCAGGAAGCGGATGAAGAGGAAGATCAGCGCCAGGAACATGCCGATGGTGCCGAAGTACATGCTGAAGTCCCACTGCGTCGGGGCGTACGTACGCCAGGTCGCGGGCAGGAAGCCTTCAGCCAGGCTCGTCACGATGATGTTGAAGCGCTCGAACCACATGCCGAAGTTGATGAACATCGCGATGATCCACAGCAACACCGTGTTGCGGCGGAAGAAGCGGAACCACAGCAGCTGCGGCACCAGGATATTGCACAGGATCATGCCCCAGAACACCATCCAGTAGGGGCCGAAGGGGCGGTACCAGAAGAACAGCTGGCGCTCGTAGATGTTGCCGCTGTAGTAGGCCGTCCAGAACTCCATCGTGTAGCCGTAGGCGACGACGAGGCCCGACACGAGCATGACCTTCGCCATGTTATCGACATGGCGCATCGTCACAAGCCCCTTCAGCTTGTAGAAGTGGCGCAGGGGGATCATCAGGGTCAGCACCATGGCGAACCCGGCATAGATGGCGCCCGCGACGAAGTAGGGCGGGAAGATGGTCGCGTGCCAGCCCGGCAGGATCGCGACGGCGAAGTCGAAGCTCACGATGCTATGGACCGAGAGCACCAGCGGGGTCGAGATGGCCGCCATCAGGTAGTACACGCGGCCGTGGCGCGCCCAGTGCCGCGCCGAGTTGCGCCAGCCCAGGGCAAAGATGCCGGCAGTGCGCGCGATCCAGACGTTGCGCGTCTTGTCGCGCAGCGACGCCAGGTCGGGCACGAGGCCGGTGTACCAGAACATGATCGAAACCAGCAGGTAGGTCGTGACCGCGAACACGTCCCACAGCAGCGGGCTGCGGAACTGTGGCCACATGCCCGTCGTCGCCGGATAGGGCAACATCCAGAAGGCGTACCACGGGCGCCCCGTGTGCAGGAGCGGGAACAGGCCCGCGCAGGCAACGGCGAACAGGGTCATCGCCTCGGCGAAGCGGTTGATGGCCGTGCGCCAGGGCTGCATGAGGAGCAGGAGAATGGCCGAAATGAGCGTGCCGGCGTGGCCGATACCGATCCACCACACGAAGTTGATGATGTCGAAGGCCCAGCCGACGGGGATCTGATTTCCCCAGATGCCGACGCCGCGCCAGAGCAGCCAGGTGATCGTCATCAAGAGGCCCATCGTAAACACGAAGGCAATCGCGAAGCCGACGACCCAACCCCACGGCGTGTGCCGCTGCAAGACGATGTCGAGGATCTTGTCGGTCACCGACCGCATCGTCTGCCCAGGGGCAATTAACGGATCCTGGTCCGCGCCGTTCGCTCCTCCGTCATCGACGGGAACGACTGTCGTTTCCCGCTCTTTCACCGTTGGTTCTGCCATTACGCGTCTCCCTCTACGCTCGAGATTAGAGGCCCTGGAAAACTATCTGGCGCTAGTCTCAATCTCTATGCGTTGTTGTCCTGCGGGTTCGGGTTACGGACGGCCGCCAGGAACGTCGTGCGCGGGCGGGTGTTCAGGTCGGGGAGCAGCGTGTAGTCGAGAGACTGCTCCTTGGCCTTGCTCACCTGGCTATTCGGGTCATTCAGGTCACCGAAGACAATGGCGTTCGTCGGGCACGCCGCCTGGCACGCCGTCAGGACGTCGCCGTCGCGAATCGCGCGGCCCTGCTTCTCCGCTTCGATGCGCGCCGCCTTGATGCGCTGGACGCAGTACGTGCACTTCTCCATCACGCCACGCGTGCGCACCGTGACCTGCGGGTTCATCAACAGCTTGAGCTGCGGAATCTCTGACGTCGGCCAGTAGTTGGTGTGCTGCAAGTAGTTGAAGCGGCGCACCTTGTACGGGCAGTTGTTGGAGCAGTAGCGCGTGCCGACGCAGCGGTTGTAGACCATGTCGTTCAGGCCCTCACTGCTGTGCACCGTCGCCGCCACCGGGCAAACCGGCTCGCACGGCGCCAGCTCGCACTGCATGCACGGGCGTGGCTGGTAGTACGTGTCCGGGTTCGCCGCATCGCCTTCGTAGTACTGGTCAACGAGCAGCCACTGCATGACGCGGCCGCGGTGCACCTCTTCCTTGCCGACGATCGGAATGTTGTTCTCGGCCTGGCAGGCAATGGCGCAGACGTTGCAGCCGATGCAGACGCTCATGTCGATGGACATGCCCCACTTGTAGCCATCATAGAGAAACGGCGGGTACATGGAGGGGTGTCCCTCGGCATTGAGCTGCTTGCCGACCTCGGCGGGCACGCGGGGCGCGACCTCCGTCTCGTGGGCAAAGTCAGGATGCTTGAGGTATTCCTCCAGCGTCGCCGAGCGCACGATGTCGTCGCGGCCTACCAGGGCATACGCCACCTGGGTCATCGCCAGGGGATAGGATGTCCCGGGCTGTGGAGCAACTTCGAGGCCACCGCCAAACCACGGCGCGTCTGATGTGCGCAACGCGTAGGCGCTGAAGCCGATGTTGTTGCCGACGTTGCCGGCCTGGGTTCGCCCGTAGCCGAGGTTGACGGTCACCGCGTTATCCGCGTGGCCCGGCACGATCATTACCGGCGCCGTCACCTGGTTGCCCTTGTAGGTGAGAGTCACCATCTCCGTCGTGGTCTGGCCCGACGGCAGCGCCTCATTCGGCTTGTCGTGCGGTCCTGCCGACACACCGGGTATGGTGATGCCCATCCGCTGCGCTGTCGCCGGGCTCATCTGCGCGACGTTGTCCCAGGTAAGCCTGTGGATGGGACGGGGCAGCTCTTGCAGCCAGCCGGCGTTGGCGAAGCGGCCATCATAGACCGAGGGATCGAGCCGGAAGACAATCTCCATGCCCGGCTGCGGCGCGGAGGGCGCCACACCGCTGGCGAAGTTCGGGCGCAGCGTGACCGGCTTCGGCTTCGACGCGGTATCGGGGACGACGCCCTCGTACACCGCTTTGCGCCACCACGTCTCGAAGTCGGCGGCGTTCGCCTGCCCCTTCCAGTAGTCGCGCACAATGTCGTAGCCCGACTTGGTCGGGTCATCGCTGAAGTTATTGAGGATCTCGATGTAGGACTTGCCGCCGTACAACGGTGCGATGAGCGGCTGGATGATGCTCGCCGTACCGTCAAAGGCGCGCACATCGCCCCAGGATTCGAGGAAGTGCGCCTCGGGCACCGACCACTTGCACAGATCCGAAGTCTCGTCGTTGTACAGCGAGATGTGGGCGCTGAGATTGACGTTCGCCAGCGCCTGCCCGAACGGGAGGTCAATCGGCGCGTCGTACGCCGGGTTCCCGCCCAGGATGAGCAGAACCGACACCTTGCCGGCGTTCATGTCGGCGACCAGGTCACGCAGGTCGGCCAGCATGTCGGTCGGGTTCGACTGCACCGGGTCGATGTAGTTGACCGTCTTCCCCGTGTTGCCGAGCGCATCATTGATGGCGGCGGCCAGGGCGTGCACAATCGGAGGCTGACCGTTCCCGGCGATGACGATACTGTTACCCTTGTTGGCCTGGAGGTCGGAGACGACGGCATCGACCCACGACTGGCGCAGCCCCTGGGGCACTGCGCTCGGCGCGCTCACACCCGGCACGCCGACGCGGCCGGCGATGATGCGCGCGAGCGGCTCGATGTCGCTGGCTCGGATCGGCAGGCGGTTGTCAGCGATAGAGCTGGTCACGGTTGGCATCGGCGTGGCCGCGTACAGGCGGTTCATGTCCTCGCTGGGCTTGCGTCGCTTCGAGAATTCCTTGGAATAGGCCAGGTCGGCCGGCCCCTCACCCAGGAAATTCGAGTCGAGGGAAACGATGATCTTGGCCTTGTCAAAGCTATAGATCGGCTGAAGCGCCGCGCCGAACGCGAGCTGCGTCCCGGCCAGGTCAACCGACGTCAGGGCGGGCTCGTACTGCACCCACTTCGCCTGGGGGTACGCCTTGAGGATGCCCTGCAACTGGCTCGTCATTGTCGGCGACGTGACCGTCTCGGTCAGGATGCGCAGACCGCCGCCGCCGGCAGCCTTCTGGAGCTCGAGCGCGCTGCGTAGCTGCGCCGAGAAGGCTTCGTAGGGGCGGATACGCGTGCCATTCCTGATCGCCTGCGCGCGGTCGGGGTCGTAGAGGACGAGGGTCGCAGCCTGCATGTAGGCATCCGTCGCGCCCAGACTGCCGGGAGCATCGATGTTCCCCTCGATCTTGGTCGGACGGCCCTCGTAGCTGGCGACCAGCACACCCTTGCCGAAGCCGCTCAGTGGCATCGCCGAGGCAAAGTACATCGGCATGCCGAGCACCATGCCCTCCGGCTGCTTCACATACGGCACGATCTTCTTCATGTCGAGCGGTGAGCAGGCCGCGAGACCACCCAGCGCCAGTGAGGCGCCCATGATCTGAAGGAAGCGCCGCCGCGTCACACCATCGGTCCATACCGAGGCCATGCGTGGGAATTCACGCTCCAGGAGCGACTGGAAGCTTTCGCCGTCCGCCAGCTCCTGCAGAGTGCGCCAGTATTTTCGATCCTGCTTGGCAGTTACCTTCGTCGCAACGTCTTCCAGATCGAGAGGCTCGGTCATAGTCATCTTCCCTGGAATTGGCTTAGTGATGGCACGAGTCGCAGTTCTGCAAGGTGCCCTTGTTGATGTTGTATTCTTTCACGAGCTGCGCGCCCAGCTGCGCCTGCGGAATCGGCGGCTGATACCCAAACGTATACACTTCTTCCTTCGGCCGCAGGTACTGCTCAGGATTGAAGTGGCATTCCATGCACCAGCGCATCTGGAACGAGTTCGCCTTGTAGATCTGGTTCATCTGGTCGATGCGCCCGTGGCACGTCTCGCACCCAACACCCTTGGCGACATGGATGCTATGGTTAAAGTACGCAAACTCGGATACCACGTTCACCATGTTCCACTGGAGCGGCTTACCCGACGTGTAGCTGTCGCGCACCGGGGCCAGGTAGGGACTCTGGTTCCAGATCTGCTGGTGGCAGTTGTAGCACGTCTTGGTCGGCGGAATGCCGGCATACCACGAGTCCTCCACCGACGTGTGGCAGTAGAGGCATGAGATGCCTAGCTCACCCGCGTGATGCTTGTGGCTGAATTGGATGGGCTGGACAACCGCCTCGCCGACCCACGTCACGTAGGGAGACCGAACCAGGAAGAAAGCAGCCGTTCCCAGAAGGCCGATCAGCACAACGATGGCGATGATGGTCGCCTTGGCTATGGTGTTGCTGCTGCGATGGAATATCTGAGCCATTGCGTCTCCTCAAAGGCCTGGAGTCGCCGACGATAACAACCGGCTTCGGCTACGCCACCGTAGCCGGGCACCCAAGATTAATAATGAGTACTGCTTGTGATTCTCCGCACCAGAAGGCAGGCCCGCGCAGCCCTGTCCTCTTTGAGCGGAAGTGTCCAGTGAATTATGGGGACGGCAGCTTTGTGCCGGAATTTGGAAAGCACGAGGTAAAGAAATTAGCTTTAATGTCGTCTGGAATATTTCCAACGGATTATACCGGACTGGCATGAATAGGCAAATGCGAACCCCCACAAATTTAACCTAATTCTCAGGATTCGTGGTCTTAATCCGGTCCTAATCATGGTCTACCGGGGTCAAAAGATTCTGCGCCCCCAGCACAGGCAGCGTCGCGCGTCCCTCACGGCATTGACGTCTGCTCGGAACACATACTACTGTCATTGCGAGGAGCGCGCCTCGGGGGTGTGGGGGGCGAAGCTCCCCACTGACGAAGCAATCTCTCGGTGGGTGACAGCAACGCCGTGGTGGTGAAAACTGCCTCTTTCAAGAGCGGGGGATTGCTTCGCTCCGCTCGCAATGACGGCTTAGCTGTGTTCTTGTCTCGGCGCATGCTGCCACACGGCATTGACGTCTCAGCATGACACCCGCTATGGAGCGCGGGTCGCGACGCTTCCGAGCAGTTCCGCGGTCGCCGCGACGGCCGCCGCATGCTGTTCCTCGCGGCTAATCGTCGCCGGATTGTCCCCGCGTTGCGGCCCATACCAACCGAACTGCGCGTGATTCGCGCCTTCGATCGGCACGTAGCGCGTATTGGCCGGCAACAGCGCCTTCGACGCCTCGATCTTGGCCGGGGTCGCCAGCCCATCCAGCGTGCCTGAAATCGAGGTCACAGCCAGGTTGTGCGCGGCCAGGCTATCGGTGTCGGCGGGGTAGGCCGCCCACAAGACCAGCCCTTGCACCAGGTCTGGATTGTTGAGCGCGAAGCGCGCCGCCATCGCGCCGCCCAGGGAATGGCCGCCGATCACCCAGCGGGGAATCTCGGGGTACGCGGCGATGACATCCTTCGCGCGGTCTGGCGCCGTGACGGCCAGGTTCAGCGGCATCGGCACAATCACGCTCGTATAACCCTGCTCAGCCAATGCGCGCATCGCCGGGGCGTATGCCTCGGGATGCACGAGACCGCCGGGGTAGAAGATAAACCCCACCGGCCGGGCGTCATGCGTTGGCTCGAACACCAGCCACGGGTCGGTGGTGACGCGCACCTTGTCATCGCTCTGGAGGGCCGCGGTCGCCTCGGGCATCGGCCGCCCGGAGACCGCCACGTATGCCCATGTGCCGGCGACGACCAGCACGATAATCAGCGCCAGAATCGCCACGCCCCACAGCAGCCACCGCCGAGCTCTCACCTTGCCTCCTCGGTCACAATCCGCGCTTGCTCCCGGCTAGCCGCCGCCATTCGCTGCAGGACCGCCTGCGCCGCCTGGCCCGTCATGCCCCGCGGCTGCGCGTACTCGTAGAGCTGCACCGGCGTATACTCGACGCCGACGAGCGTGTTGTCGTAGAACGTGTAGCGCCCGACGACGCCGGTGCGCGTCTCGTCGCTCCACATCTGGTCGAAGATAAAGTTGCCATGAGCGTAGGTAATGAACTTGTCAGTGAATGCCAGGAAGCCAAACTTGGTTCCGCGCACATCCACGATGGCCGGCGTGTCCCGGTTGGCCCAGGCAATCTCCTGCGCTTCCAGGTTCTGCACCGTCTCCTGGATGCCGGCCGTTCCATAGTTACCGATGTGGTTGTTCTCCAGCGTGGCGACATCGACGCCCGCCTTCTTGAGCGCCGCTGCGAAACCAGATTGGCCGCAGAACTGCATGCCCTCGTCATGGGGTGGGCAATCCCGGATCAGGGGCGCCTCGAGGTTGATCACTGTGAGGTCGCCCTCGCGCAGCAGATCGGCCGTCTTCGCCAGGGGATAGAAGAAATCGTTGCCACGGCCACGGATGCGCATGTCCACCGATCGCGCCGGTATGACGTCGCCCGTCGCAATGAGTACGCGCAAACGTGACTCATCCAGGCCTAGCGACGAAAGATCGCGGGGCGGAAAGACGTCGTCCAATGTCAATGGCGGCGCATCGGCTGTCGCAGAGCGCGGGACGAGCAGCAAAAGGACGATCAGAAGGACGGCGGCGATGTAATATCTCATGGTGGCCGAGTCTATCACACCGCCCGCCGCGTGTCTAGTTGGAGTTGGCGCTTGCATCCAGACGCTCTACAATCTCGTACTATATAGAGGACCGGATGAGCGTTGATCCAACGATCGAAGCCTACGACCACGGGCTGCCCGACGCGCCCACTGACCTGGACCTGCCGCGCGAGCGCGAGCGATTCTGCGCCATGCTGCCCCATCGTGGACGAGTGCTGGACCTGGGGGCGGGCAGCGGCTGGGCAGCGCGCCGGATGCGCGCCGATGGATTCAGAGCCATTGCACTGGACCGCTCTCCCGGCAGGGTGTCGCGGGCACAGGATGGGAGCGCGCCGCCGTTCGTTCTCGCCGACGCGCGCGCCTTGCCTTTCGTCTCTGAGAGCTTCGACGGCGTGTGGGCGTGCGCTTCGCTTCTGCACATTCCGAAGGCGGCGATGCCCGCAGTATTGTCAGCGGTGCGCCGCCTGCTCCCACCCGAAGGAGCGCTGTTTGTGAGCATGAAGGAAGGCGGCGGTGAGGCGTGGCAGGGTGACGCGCGGAACGGTCGACGGTTCTTCGCCTACTACGGGTGTGAGGAGCTCGAAAGTCTCCTCACCGCGGCCGGCTTTCGCTGCGTCGACGGCTGGATAAGCCCGGCGCCCGCCCGCGACCCCAGCCACCGGTGGCTCTCCCGCTTCGCCGTGGCAGAGTAGTCAGATTCCAGGAATTCGAGGATTTATCCCACCAAACCCTTGACAAACCTTGTAATCATGATGTATAATCCTTGTATAAGGTTGTCGAACAATAATTAGGTATGGAAAGAGCGTCACGATGTCTGCACGAACCAACAACGAGTGGTTGAGCGATTTACAATCTGTGGGCCCACGCCAGGACCGCGCCCTGATCGATTTGCGCAATCACCTGGCCCGCGCGACTGAATTCTACCTCCAACGACGTGAGGGTCAGTTGCGCGGCTTGGACCAAACCGAGCAACGCCAGCTCGTCGAAGATGTCGCCCAGGATGCCCTGGTGCGCGTGCTAGATCACCTCGACTCCTTCCGTGGCGAGAGCCGTTTCACGACATGGGCCGCCAAGTTCGCCGTCCATGCCGCGGCCGCCGAGCTGCGCCGCGCCCGCTGGCGCAACGTCTCCCTCGACGCCGCGCCCGAGGACAATGACGAGGGCGAGCTGGGCCTGTTCCTCACCGAGCCGGGCGTCGTGGCGCCGGAGCGGCTGGCGGCCCAGGACCAGGCGTGGGACGCGGTGCAAAGCGCCCTGGACATGGGACTGACCGAGCGCCAGCGCGAGGCGCTTGTCGCGGTCATCGTGGATGGGCGGCCGGTGCCGGAAGTGGCCCGCAAGCTCAAGACCACCCAGAACGCGCTCTACAAGCTCGTCTTCGACGCCCGCGCCCGGCTGCGCCGTTCGCTGCAGGGCTACGGCTGGTCTGTCACAGACGTCCTGGATACATTTGACTCCGCTTGCCCAACCTGCTAAAATTGCCTCATCGGCTTTTTGACCCAAGTTGTGCAAGTCGGGACCGCAAAGGCCCCTATCACGCCAGGGCGGCGTAAGGAGTCAACCACATGCTGAATTCATTCGGACATCTGCTGAAGGGATATCGCCTGAGCAAGGGGATGACCCAGAAAGAGCTGGCAGACGCGGTTGGAGTGAACGGGAGCTACATCGCGCGCCTCGAGCGCGACGAGCGCCGCCCGTCGCGCAAAGTCGTGTTGTCGCTGGCGAAAGCCCTGGATCTGCCGCCCGAGGACAGCGACCGTCTGCTCGCAAGCGCTCAACATCTGCCCGAAGGTGACATGGCGCGGATCATCGAGCAATCGGGCATCTCGCTCACCCATCCGGCAGTTGAGGCCGTTGCGGTTGCCTTGCAAGATAAGGAACTCAGCCCGCATGCCCGCGAGCAGCTCGAGAACGAAGTCATCGCCTATGTCACGTTCCGCGCCCAGCAGCTGCGCCAGCAGGAGCATGACCGCCACCAGCGCGCCAGAGCGCACTAGACGCGGCATCGAGCAAAACCAGGAATCATTGAGGGGGAGAGCTAGGTAGCTCTCCCCCTCGGTGCGTCTCGCTACCCGAGGCGGGCGACTGCCCCTATTGCCTCGCCATCAGCATGTGAATGAAATCGTCAGGCTCGATCAGGTGGCTGTGGTCATCGTCGTTGATGTCCAACTGCACCCACTTAATTTTGCCTGTGAACACCGTGTCTTCCGGATGCATGCCCGGCACAACTGTCGACCCAAGCTCGCTGCCCACCTCGAGACCCTCTGTCGCGGCGAAGGCCATCGGCTGGGTGACGGGCACGCGCCCGGTCCCCACCGGCTGGCCGTCACAGTACAGAGTGATGTTGCCACCCTTCGCCAGGCCGCCGCCATCGTAGGCAAACTCCGCCCGGATTTGGCGCTCACCGGCGGGTACGGGCTGTTCAGCTTCGGCTGTGAACAGCTGCAGGCCGAACAGGTTGTAGACGAAACGGGCTTTGCCCCCCTCCATCATTAGCCCCCAGCCCCCGAATTTCTGCCCTAGAGCGATGATGGTCCCCCTCGCGCCGCCATCGGGTATGATCACCTGCGCCGTGATCGAGAACGACTTGTTCTTCGTGTTGAGAACGCTCGCCTCGCTGATGCGCTTCATGCCAGGGAAGAAAATCTGACGGTTGCCCTTGACGGCGGTTGGACGCCCGGCCAGGTCCGGGCTGAAGCGTTCGACAATACGGTCGTCCAGCGGAATAACGTGGTACTTCGTCGCCTCAATCAGCCACAGTCGCTGCAACTCGCGCAGCTTGTCCGGCATCGCCTTGGACAGGTCGTGGGCCTGGCTGTAGTCCTGGCTGCCATCGTAAAGCTCCCAGATGTCTTCGTCAAACGGGATCGTCTTCGTTCCGATGGCAAGTTTCCACGGGGTACGGTGCTTGGTAACCGCACTCCAACCCTTATAGTAGATGCCGCGATTCCCGAACATCTCGAAGTATTGCAGGTCGTGGCGCTCCGGCGCCTCCGCATCATTGAACGAGTAGACCATGCTCGTCCCTTCATACGGGCTTTGCGTGACCCCGTTGACCATGACTGGCTCCGGCAGGCCGGCCACTTCGAGGACTGTCGGCGCAATGTCAATGACGTGGCAGAACTGCGACCTCAGCCCACCTTGCTCCCGAATGACCTTCGGCCAGTGGACAATCGTCCCGGTGCGCGTGCCGCCCCAGTGTGACGCCACCTGCTTAGTCCATTGGAAGGGCGTATCCATGGCCCACGCCCAGCCGACAGCATAGTGGTTGTAGGCGTCAACGCCGCCCCACTTTTCAAGATTGGCGGCCAGGAACTCGGGGGTCTCGATGACCTCACCCATTCCGTTGAGCACGATCAACTCGTTGAACGTCCCTTTGATCGTACCCTCCGCCGAGGCGCCGTTGTCGCCGATGATGAGGAAGATCAGAGTATTGTCCAGAACGCCGATCTCCTCGATAGCATCCACGATCCGCCCGACGTGATGATCGGTGTGGGACATGAAGGCGGCGTAGGTCTCCATCTGCCGCTCCAGCACCGGCTTCAGCTCGCCCGGCATCTCGTCCCACGCCGGGATCTCGGCGTGGCGCGGTGTGAGGTCAGCGTTCGGCGGAATGATCCCCGTCTCCTTCTGTCGGGCGAACGTGATCTCGCGCTGCCTGTCCCAGCCGTGGGCGAATTTCCCCTTATACGGCTCGATCCACTCCTGCGGAACATGGTGCGGGGCGTGCGTCGCGCCCGGCGCGAAGTAGACGAAGAAAGGCTTGTCCGGAGCCATTGACTTCTGGGTGCGGAGCCACGTGATAGCGTGGTCCGCCAGGTCCTCGGTCAGATGGTAGCCTTCCTCCGGCGTCGTCGGGACCTCGATCGGGGCTGTGCCTTCATATAGCGATGGGTACCACTGGCTGTCCTCGCCGCCGATGAAGCCGTAGAAGTACTCGAACCCCGACCCGGTCGGCCACATGTCGAACGGCCCTATGGGGCTGTTCTGGAACACCGGCACCTCGTGGCATTTGCCGAACTGCGCCGTGGAGTAGCCATTGAGCTTGAGCGTCGTTGCCAGCGGCGCCTTCGTGTTCGGGCGCAGCGACTTATTCCCCGGCGCCGACGTTGCCATCTCGGTGACGGCCCCCATGCCCACAGAGTGGTGGTTGCGGCCGGTAAGCATGGCCGCCCGCGTCGGGGCGCACAGCGCGGTATTGTGGAAACGGTTGTAGCGCAACCCGCCGTTGGCGAGCTTCTCGTAGTTAGGGGTTTCGCACGGCCCACCGAAAGCGCTGGACGCGCCGAAGCCGACATCATCCAGTAGAATGATGACAACATTCGGAGCTCCGTCCGGCGGACGAAGCTCCTGGATGGGCGGGTAGCGCGTGTCCGGGTCCCTGGCATCATACGTTGTCAGGCCGGGCTGCTCCTGGTCGGGAATCGGCAGGATCGCCCGCAGATGGTTATTGGGTTGAGTCGCCATTGTCGGCATCCTTTCAGTGTGAGAGGCGGACGAGTATGCCTAAAGTGGAACGGCATGCCGCCTTTATGACGTCATCCATTCTCGACCCACGTGCTAGTTGAGATCGCCCGCGGGGTGTTTCCCCTATATTTCCGCTATCCGGTGAGGGCCCGCCGCCGGTAGAGAACCAGCACGAGCAGCAGAGAGAGCTCGACGAGCGAAATCGCGATGGTGTAGAACAGTTGGAAGTAGAACGAGATGAGGTTGAGCACCGTCAGCGACAAAAGAAGCGCCACCATCCCGGACCGCGCCCCGAGCCGCACCTGGTTGCGCATCAAGAACACCGCCGCGACAATATAGAGCAGGCCAACCGCAATGGCGGCTGTAGCGCGGAACACCAGCCAGCTTGGGTTGGTCAGCAGGTACTCCGTGGTTCCGTTGTGAATCACCCACTGGAAGTCTGGACCGTAGGACGAGTACACGTAAGAGAGGGCGCTGTAGTTGGCAAGCTGTATCACGCCGAGGAACAGGAAGCCAACGATCAGGAGGACACGCAGCGGCTGCAGCCCGATGTACTCACGCACGAACAGGCGCGCGCTCTCTAGCTCTACCTCCACTGCGCTGGGATTGCGCGATACGACCTGCAAGCCCTCGGCATCGAGGAAGTCAAGCATCTCTCGGGCGAGCTTGGCGACGTTGGGGTCCGACTGGTCGGCCTGGACGCGCTGGAGACTGTTGAGCAAGTCGCGGCGCTCATCCGGGTCCAGGTCGTGGTCCAGCACCTCCTTCATCTCATCGAGGACGCGGTATAGCTCATTACGCGCACTGGCGGGCGGTGGGCGGCGCGTCTGGAGATAGATCCACACCGTGACCAGGAACACCCCGTAGATGATGGGCGCGGCAATGGGAACGAAGTAGTCTGTGCTGGACGTGATGAACTTGCCGACCTCGTCGATGAACAGGCCCATGCCAATGCCGGCTAGAACAGAGGCAACGGTCAACACCCACTGGTTGGCAAGCATGAGCGGGAGCACTGCGGCGACGAAGAGAATGAGGCCCCCCCAGAGCACGTGCGCGATATGAATTGAGCCACCGCCGCCAATCTGAGGGTAGCCCGTCATCTCAAGGTACAGCCGGGTGACGATGACCGTCGCCGCGAACGCGACGAGCACGAGTAGCATATGGCGGGACGCATTGAAGCGCCGCACGGGCGTTCGGTTTGCCCGCGACTTGCGCGGCGTTGTCACGGCTGCTCTGTCAGCCACTAGCCTGCCTCCTTTCGGTCACTCGCCACCTCCCCAATCTCAACTGTATCCGACGCCCAGCGCCCGCGCGCAGTCACGTAGTACCGCTTTCTCCTCACTGCTCGTAGGTTTGGCAAAGGGGTTCATGCTCTCCTTCGCCGAGTCGGCCACGGCCTCGCCGATGTGGATCACCCACGCCTTGTACTCAGCGCCCTCTTCGTCTTCTTTCGCTTCCAGGATCTTAGCAGCAGCCTCGCACGACGCTACCGCTTCGCTTCGGAGCTGCTGCGGCCCTTTAAGAGACGGCTTCGAGTAATCTGCAGACAGCTCGGCCGACGGGTCTTTGGGCAGGACAGCCTGGATGAGCTTATTAGACGGATAGTGTTGCTCGGCGATGGTCTCGGGCGCAGTCACGAGCGCCCGCATCTCGTCGAAAGTGCCCACGACCCCGCTCCTCGACGCGGCGATCACCGCAAATCCTACCTGGACCGCCGTCTCAAAGAGCTGGCGTAGCTCGTTGGGAGTGTAATCGTCTCGCATGCTCTAGCCCTCCAGAATCGATGTTGCGCAAGCGTGGCGCACCATGTGGGCGGTGCAGCCAGGTTCGGCTACGGCAGTTTGGGCATCGGCGCCTGCAGCGCCTGGGCGATCTGCTCCAGCGCCACCCGCTCGTCATCCGTCACAAGCTTCTTGCGGAAGCCCAGGAACCCTCCCTCTTTCGATGCCTGCGCCACTGCCGTTCCGCACGCCAGCGCCCACGCCTTGTACTGGGATGCTTCCTCAGCCTCCACGCCGTTCAGCAGGTCAGCAGCCTGACGGCACATCGTCACTGCCTCGGCAAGGATCTGGTCCGGGCCCTCCGGGCGATCCGGCTCGTCGGCGGTCTCCTCCTCCTCGCCCTCCGATGCTTCGACATCCTCGCCCGCTTCCTCGGTGGTTTCTTCCTCGTCCTCATCCACCACGTCTTCCTCGCCACCGCGATTCTGTTCGAGAATTGACTGAATCAGGGTTGAGTTCGGGAAGTTCTTGGCAAGCTGCACGGGGGCTTCCACCATCGTTTCGGTTTCGTCAAACGTACCTTCCAGGCCGCTGGGCGAGGCCGTCATAACAGCCAGGCCTATCTGGAGCACCGTCTGGAACAGGAACTCCTTATCGTCGGCAGTTAGCTCACTCATGGTTTCTGATCTCCTCACAAGGTTGATGTCAGGATGCACTCAAATGATACCGCACCCGGCGTGTTATTTCCAGAGCACATTCACCGTCGCGAACGATGAGACGACACCGATCGCGGCGAGGGCGAGCACCGTGAAGTATACCCGGCGCGGCCGACCCCACCAGCGCCGCGTCCACGCCGCGACAGCCAGCACAGCCAGCACGACCGTTAGCACCGCCACGAGCAACGGCAGCCACAACAGCCAACCCGCGGACGGCGGCAGGCCGAACAGAATCACGCTTCGCTCGCTCAAGACGGTCGCGACCTGCACCCCTTCGACGAACAAGCCGGCTAGAATCCCCAGCAGGGCCGCCAGCCAGGGCGCAAGACGCGCCAGCCACGGCTGCCCTTTGCCGCGGCGCCGAAGCCGGTTCACGATCCAGCTCGCGGGCCACACAAGAATGACTGACTGAAGCACGAGGATCAGTGCCAGTGGCAAAGCCATCCTTCTCACGCTCAGGTTGCCCAGGGGGCGCATCACCGCGGCCACGCCAGGACTATCGACGACCTGGTCCGGAGTGACGAACTTCGGTGCAGACTGCGCTTCTACGCAGCTCGCGTCCGGCGGCGCCGTTGGGTCAGAGAGGAACGATTGCACGAGGCGCGTGGCGCAGGTGTTGCTCGAAAATGCTCCGTGCCCGCCCCAGGGGAACGTGTACCGGTACGGCTGGCGCAGCGATGATGCCGCTGCCGCCGCGTAGCTCGGCGGCGTGATTGGGTCGAAGCGTCCCGACAGCAAAAGCGTTGGAACCTCACTGACAACGGGCGCCAACGCGGCCGGTGGGAGGGGCGGCGCCTTCCAGCCCTGGCACACATCGAGGATAGAGCGAAGCTGCGATTCTTGCGGCGCAGCGATCTCAGGGGGGAGCTTATCTAGCTGCGCGTCCTCGACCCGGAAGTTGCCATCCTCGGCGCAAACCACCGAAAAGTACATTCCGGTCGCCATCGTCCGGTCAAACAGCAGGAGCGGCCAGACCTGGGCGGGCAGGGTAAAGCGCCCTTCACTGGCATCATGGATCATCTTGGGCAGCGCGCCGAGCAGCTCCGACGGGTACATGAGCTGAAACAGAATGCTGCTGAAGGTGTCGCCATCCACGACGGCGTCATACGTTCGCCCCGTCGTGGGGTCGGTAACCGCGACCCGCGCCGGCGACTCGTTGAGTTTGTCCAGAGTGTCGTAGAAGACCTGGCGCAGGTCGGGATACGCGGCATTGCACGCTGCATCCGCGGCGCACGCCTGGAACAGCTCGTCGAAGGCGCGTTGCTGCGAGCTCGGCTGGTCCAGGAGGAAGTTCACCTGGGGCGGCACGACGCTGTCGAGAACGACGCTGCGCAGGCTGTCAGGGTAGGCGCGCATCGCGTGCAGCGCCAGGAGTGTGCCGTAGGAAACGCCGTACAGATTGATCTTGTCGTAGCCCAGGGCACGACGTAGAGTGTCAATGTCGGCAGCGTTCTCCAGGCTATTGTACGCGGTCAGATCTACCCCTTCGCCGGCCAGCCTGTCGCGGCACGCGAGCGCCGAGTCCGCCTGGAGGCGGGCGGCCTCCTCGCGACTCAGGCGCTGCTCAATAGTCTGATCCACCAGATCGAAGTCTTCCTGGCACAGAAGCGCCGGCTGAGAGTACAGGGTGCCGCGCTGGTCGAACAGCACAATGTCCCTCTCCGCGCGAATCTTGTTGACGTCGGGCAGCAGGTTGAGCAGGAAAAGCGACGCGTATGTATCAATCGTGGAGCCGCCCGGCCCGCCCTGGAGCATCACCAGCGGGTCAGGCGCGGGAGAGGCGTTCGTGCTCTTGATGACCGCCACCGCCAGCCTGATCGTCGGGCCGTTCGGATCGGCGTGGTGCGCGGGGACGGTGAGATAGCCGCATTGCACGTCCCGCCCTTCGACGATACGCCCGGTCTGGGTCAGGACGTCTCCCAGAATGCCCAGCTCACCAGGAACCAGTGGAAACGGGCACGGCGCAGGCTCGAACGCGCTCGCCCCTTGTGGCGCCGGCGCAGCGTCGGCGCCGCCTGCGAGGAATAGGGTCAGCAGTACGGCGGCGACGATCAGAGCGAGGCCGCGGCCATACCATCCTCTTACAGCGCGCGAGTCGCTCAAGCGGCTTCAACCTTCATCGAAGCGACGGCCGTTTCCCGTCGGGCCGGCGTTCGCACCCAGGCAATGCCGGTGGCGAGCGCCGCGACCTGCACAAGCGCAAGCCAGAACACGACGAAGGTCACGGCAAGAGCCAGGAACGTCATCATGCTGGATATCGTTCCCTTGAGACTGGCAAGGGTCGCCTGGTAGCCGCCCATCTGACCCTGGTACTCGCGCACGACTGTCTGCGCGCTCAAGACCGTCTTGTTGATCTCGCCAATCGAGTCGGCGAGCGCCGTGACGTTCTTGCTCACGTCGTCCAGGCTCTTCGCCATGACGGCGAGGTTGGCGCCCAGGTCCTGGAGCGTGTTCGGGAGCGGGTCGAGGCTCGTTCCAACGCGCGCCAACCCGACGTTTATCGGTACCTGGGGCCGATAGTCCAGTTTCAGAAACGGGATGTTGGCCAGGTTCGTCAGGAAATCGTCGATCAGGCGGGCGCTCGTCTGGGCCGAGGCGATGGTGGTGCGCACCTCGCGCACAGTACGTGGGACGTCATCGGTCAGCGTCGATGCAGCCGTGGTGAGAGCCGGCCGCGACGTGTTGAGGGTTCCCGCGATGCCGCGGGTCGTCTTCTCCAGATTGTCAATGTTGGCGGTGACGCCGGTCAGGCCACTCTCGGCCACCTTGAGCGCCTGCTCCGTGGTCGTGATGCTCTGCGATACGGCATCGAGGGTGGTGGTGAGGTAGTCGGTCACGGGCTGGCGCATCGCCCAGACGCCGACCAGCCCGGCCAGGCTGAGAATCAGACTGGGGATGGCCAGGACAATCAGAACAATGCCTAGGATGCGCTTGGTGGTGTCGTTCATGGCGATGGCCCCCTCCCCAGGGCTAAGTTGTCCGCACGCTCTAGATGATGCGTCTCAGGCCACGACCTACTGACTACAGCGCCCCACGCGCGGCTTGCCGCTGCGCGTGGCGGTGGCGGCGCAGACCCAACAGGCGGAATAGCAGCTTGACGATTTCGCGCGCCCACAGCACGGTACTGGCGACAGCAATACATACGAGCCACTCGGTCGACGTAAGCGGCATGGTGTTGAACGCGGGCTGCAGGAACGGCGCGTAGATGACGAGAACCTGGAGCAGCACAGAAGCGAGGATAGCGATCCAGATCCACTTGTTGCTGAACATCCCCTTGAAGGCGCTCTCTGTGTCCGAGCGCGAGTTGAAGACGTTGAACAGCTGGAAGAAGACGAGCGTCGTGAAGGCCATGGTCTGGGCATAGCGCATGTCGCCCTTGCCGGGTAGATACCCGCCGACCAGCGAAGCGTCCATGACCGCCAATGTCCCTGCCGCCATGATCACGCCGACGAACACGATATCGAACCACATCCAAGCGTCGATGACGCGCTTGCGCGGGTCTCGCGGCGCCCGCCGCATCACGCCCGGATCGGCCGGGTCCAGGCCGAGCGCCAGCGCCGGACCGGCGTCGGTCAGCAGGTTGATCCACAGAATCTGTGTCGCCAGGAGCGGCACGACAATATGCGACCCGAACTCGGCTGCCTGCAAGCCCAGCGCGGCGGCCCCGAGAACGCCCAGAAACATCGTCAGCACCTCGCCGACGTTGGAGGATAGGAGATAGCGCAGGAACTTCTGGATGTTGGAGAATATCGAGCGGCCCTCCTCGACGGCCGCCACGATCGAGGCGAAATTGTCGTCCGTCAGAATCATATCCGCAGCGCCCTTCGCCACATCCGTTCCCGTGATGCCCATCGCCACGCCGATATCCGCCATCTTGAGGGCAGGCGCGTCGTTGACGCCGTCGCCGGTCATCGCCGTGATGTCGCCCTCGGTCTTCAACGCCCGAACGATCCGCAGCTTGTGCTCCGGCGCGACGCGCGCAAACACGTTCACCTCTGGCACGGCGCGCTCGAGGCGACGGTCGTCGATCTTCTGCAGCTCGGCGCCGGTCATGACCGCGCTGCCGCCGTCGGCGATGCCTAGCTCGTCCGCGATGGCCGCCGCTGTGATCGGGTGGTCGCCGGTAATCATGATGATGCGAACGCCCGCCTGGTGCGCTACCTTGACCGCCTCGACGGCTTCCGGCCGCGGCGGGTCGATCATGCCCACCACACCCAGCCAGATCATGCGCTCCTCAATGTCCTCGGAGACCTCGCCTGTGACGTCGTCGCGGTGGAGCAGGCGGTAGGCCACGCCAAGCGTGCGCAGAGCTTCCTGGGCAAGCGTATCCACATCCGCGAGGATCTGAGCGCGGCGGTCGGGCGTCAGAGGTCGTGTCTCCGCCCCCACCTGCTCGTCGGTGCACAATGCCAGGATAACATCCGGCGCCCCTTTCGCCGCGACCAGCGCCCGGCTGCGCCCTGTGGCATCGAGATGCGCCGTGGTCATTCGCTTGCGCTCCGACGTGAACGGAACCTCCCCAACACGCGGGAACCGCTCGTTGAGCGAGGCATCCTGGATGCCGACCTTGCGCGCGGCGACGATGAGCGCGCCTTCGGTCGGGTCGCCGATGATCGTCCAGCGCCCGTCCCGCTGTTCGAGCGTCGCGTTGTTGGCGAGGCTCGCCACCCGCAGCAGGTCCTTCGCCTGATCCATGAACGCGCCTGGCACAGGCGGCTGGCCGTCCACCAGCGCCTCACCCTCGGGCGCGTAGCCAACGCCGGTTAGCTCGATGCGGCCGAGGGGCGTGACAATGGCGCGGACCGTCATCTCGTTCTTGGTCAGCGTGCCCGTCTTGTCAGTGGCGATGACGTTGGTCGAGCCAAGCGTCTCCACGGCATTGAGCTTGCGCACGATGACGTTCCGAATAGCCATGCGCTGCATGCCGAGGGATAGGACGATCGTCGTGATGGCGGTGAGTCCCTCCGGGACCGCGGCGACGGCGAGCGAAACGCCGATGAGCAACACCTGGACGATTTCCGTCCAGGTCGTGATCCTGTCCACGAGCAGGATAGAGGCGATGATAACGACCGCAATGATGATGACGATGATTCCCAACACCTTGCCGACATTGTCCAACTCGCGCTGAAGCGGGGTCTCGCCCTCCTCCGTCGCCTGGAGCGTACCGGCAATCTTGCCGATCTCTGTCCGTGTGCCCGTTCGCGTGACAACGGCTCGGCCGCGGCCCATGGTCACGTGCGTTCCGCTGAACACCATGTTGAGCTGGTCGCCGATGCTCACATCCTCGTCAATCGGCTGGTGGTGCTTGGACACCGGCGAACTCTCGCCGGTCAGCGCCGCCTCCGCGACTCGCAAGGATATCGACTCGAGCACGCGCGCATCAGCCGCGATGGTGTCCCCCTCTTCGAGCAGCAGGATATCGCCGGGCACGACGTCGACGGCCGGGATGATCTCCGGCTGGCCGCCACGCAGCACTCGGGTCTGCGGCGCGGCCATCGCCTGAAGCGCCGCGACGGCCTGCTCGGCGCGTCCCTCCTGCACGTAGCCCAGAATCGCATTGAGAATGACGATGGCAAGGATGGCAAGAGCCTCATACGGAACAGGCTCGGCGCGCTCGAGGAACCACACGATAAAGGAGATAACGGTGGCAATGAGGAGGAGGATGGTGAGGTAGTTGTTGAACTGCGCCAGGAACTTCCTCCACCAGGGGTCAGGCTGTGGAGCGGGCAGCTCGTTCTGGCCGTAAGTCGTCAGACGAGAAGCCGCCTCTTCGACCGTTAAGCCGTTCGTGGTGTCGGCGCTGAGCGCACTCAGAACGTCCGCGGTCGGGAATCGATAGGCATTCTCGATAACGGTTGCTTTGTCCAGGGCCATTGAGCCTGCATCCTTTCACATACTGACAGCACATCCGCAATTGTACCGCCGTTCCTCCCGTACGCCAATCAACGAACTTCAACCGGCAATAAGCGAATTTCAACCAAAGTGAAATATCCGCCCTCTCCATTAGCATTTCTATGAGCGAATCTATAAGTCTCGCCTGATATGATGGGTATAGAGCAGAGGAGTATCTATTTCTCAATGTCCTTGTCGGTTCACTCGCGCCAGGAGGCCCTCACACTATGCTGCGCTTCACGCCGATTCTTGAACGAACGAACATTGAAATGGCGGATCTTCCGCCTGCCGTCGAGCTCAATGGATGCCTGCTGTACTTCGGCTCTTTCCCCGAAGGCGCCGGACGCTTGCTCATCCACCCCATGATCGAGATCGACGATAACCCCGACTGCAATGCCTTGATCGCTCACGAGCTGTCGCACATGCTGCTGCACCTGCTGTACGACCATCCGCCGAGCGTGGTCGACCTGCTCTTCGACCCGAACCAGCGGGCGCTGTACGACTACTACGAGCGACAGGCTGACCGTCTCGCCGCCTACCTGCTCGTGCGGCCGGACATTAACGCCGCGCTCCTCGCGGACCGTTTCACGACACCGGAGTGCCTCGCCGAGGCTCTCGGCGTCCCGGCGCGCTGCGTGCGCCTAGCCCTCGAAGAGCCATGGCCCGACCCGGAGCCTGTGCACGGCTTCCTGGTCGATCTCATCGGCCAGCCGGATTTCCTCGACCGCGCGGCTACGACTGCCTGAGCAGCCGCCACGCCAATTGACGCCACGCGCGCGTCGCCCTATACTTGCGCCAGACTCTCCCGCCGGGTGCGTTGTGCCTTCGCAGTGCACCCGGCCGGTATCATCTCCAGAGCCGACGGGAGTCAGCGCTGCTGTTCAGCATAACTGCTTCCCACGTAGCGCCCACTTGAGCCGGCTCTCGGGCAGTATGCCCTGGGACGCCGTTTCGTGCTTTGGTTTGGCCTCCTCATCGGCGGCATCTTCATCCTCGCCGGGCTGGCGACAGCCATCTGGGCGCCCCGCGTCGGCCCGAACGCTTACTTCGGCGTGCGTACCGGCTACAGCGCCGCGAACCGGGCCGTGTGGAACCGTTCGAACCGGGTCGGCGGGCTGGTGATGGCCGCGCTTGGCGTTGTGATGCTGGTCATCACCGTCCTCATCGTTCCCCTGCACCTCCCCGCTGAAACAGAGATGCTCGTGCTCACCGGGGCATTATTCGCGCTACTGATCCCGGCCGTCGTCTGGCTGTTCTTCTACACGCGGCGGCTGTCCCGCACTATGCTTCCAGGTGATCCGCCGCCGGACTAACACGAAGGGCGCACGCTATGTGCGCCCTCAGGAGATATATCGCTGTATCGCGCGAGCACAGCGAAGCTACGAGGCCTCGGTCTCACGCGTCGTATTGCGCTGCTTCTCCGGCTTCGGCTCGCTGGCGGGCTTGGAATCCGTAGCCGGTGGAATAGCGGCAGAGTAGCTGGGCTGTGGGGCCTCGATCATCAGCGGCTCGTCGGCCGTCTGCATGAGACTCTGGCCGCGGAAGACGCCCCCCTCGTCGATCAAGAAGGAACTGACCTGGATGTCGCCATACACGCGTCCGGTGCTCAGGATCTCAAGGCGGCCACTGGCGACGATATTCCCCCGCACTGCACCGGCCACCGAGATGTTGCGCGCCGCGAGGTCGGCGTTTACCTTGGCGCCTTCGCCGATGATGATGTTCCCCGCCGTCTCAACGACGCCATCGAAGGCCCCGTCGATGCGGATACCCCCTTCTGACTTGAGCTGACCGTTGAAGCTCGCGGTCGCGCCGATGATCGTCTCGATCTTGTCGGCGCTCATGACCTGTGCTGGAGGCTTCTCTTTACGTCCAAACACGCTGTTCCTCCCTTGCCTGTGATGGCTTTCTTGTGGCTTGGATGCCACTGGGAAAGACGAGCGGCGCTGGGCGCGCCCGGTAGCTCCTCCGTCTACCTTTCGTCCTCTACCCGATTGTGCGGCGACAACATACCAGATTGCCAGCGCCCCTATTATACACAACGCAACCAATATTGCCCACGTCACGCGATCCCCCTTCGCCGGTCGCGGCTGAGAGGGCGCGACTGGCCAAGCCGAACAGCGAATGGGCCTGTCACGTCAAGAAAGATAGGCGCTCGGATCGATAGCCTTGCCATTGAGCCTGATTTCGTAGTGAAGGTGCGGGCCAGTGGAGTTGCCTGACGAACCTGACAGGCCAATCACATCTCCTGCCGTCACCTTGTCTCCCACGTCCACTGATATCCGTGAGAGGTGTCCGTATAGCGTCGAGTAGCCCTGACCGTGGCCGACCTCGATGCACCACCCGTAGCCCGTCTGCCACCCGGCGAACACGACCGTGCCGCTCTGCGTGACGTGCACTTCCGTCTGCATCTCGGCTTCGATGTCCGTGCCCGTGTGGAAGTCGGGCGCGCCGCGGAAGATGCGATAGCCAAAGGGCGACGTAATCTCGCCCTTCAGCGGCCACTGGTGGGGCGCTCCCGGGCCATCCTTCGGCAGCGGGATGCTGAGTAACTGTTTAGGCTGAGGTGTGAGCGGAGCGCCGAGACGCAGGCGCTCGATGATGCCTGCCACCTGGCTGTCCAGGCGGGCGAGGAGTGGATCGCTCGACACGGCCTTTCGCTGCGCCGCCTCCTCCGCGGCGCGTGCCTCGGCCGCCTCCTGCTCCTTCGCCGCCGCATCTGCCGCCGCACGCGCCGCAGCAGCCTCTTCCCGCGCCTTTTCGAGGATGGCCTGCTCCACGGCGCGTCGCACTTCCAGGTCCGCCCGCAGGCTGCGGAAGGTCGCCTCGCGCGCGGCGATCTGTGTTCTCAGCAGGTCGATCTGGAGCGCCAGATTGTAGGGGTCGGGGTCAATCGCGGGGAAGGCAATATCGTAGGGGCTAATCACGTGGGCGCCACCGGCGGGAAGCGCCAGGGCGAAGTCTGTTCCCGGCACCTGGCTGCGTGGCGGCGGCTCGGGCGTCGGCGCCGGCGTGGGCAAACTCAGCTGCTGGCGCAGCTCCGCCGCCTGACGGTCCAGCTCGCGCAGTCGGTCCTGGAGCTGGCCGATTTCCTGCTGGCTGCGCGCCTGGTTCTCGCCGGCCTGCCGCGCCACCCCAACGTAGTCGTCCTGGAGGCTCTGGACCCGGGACTGCTGGTCGAGAATCGCGCGTTGAAGCTCGCGGGTGCGCGGGTCAGTCCCGCTCTGCCGCGCCTGGCTTTCGAGCCGCTGCGCCCGGAAATAGTGGTAGGCGCCAAAGACACCCAGCCCGAGCACGCCGACCAACAGCACGAAGGCAGCGACGGACAACGCCCACGACGGAACGCGGACGGGCCGCGAGCCATCAGGACCAACCACAAGCAGCGTATAGCCGCGTCCACGCCGCTGAGAATCTGACACAGGCAATTCACCTCGGCCGCAAAAATGCGCGGTCGCGGACGATTCTAGGCGCAAAGCAGCCAGGGGTCAAACGGTGGGACAAATTACGAAGCGGGATACTGAGCGTATCCCGCTTCGCGCCTGGGAGGCTAGTCTACTAGAGACGATTGAGAGTAGCGGGGATGGGATTCGAACCCATGACCTTCAGGTTATGAGCCTGACGAGCTGCCTCTGCTCTACCCCGCATCACTGGTTATAAGACGATGCGACATTCCAAAGCCTTACGTCAATCCGAAAACTCCGTGGCATTGAACATGAGCGTCCCGCAGAGTCCCAACCGGTAACTTCCAGCACATACAAATCCACGACGAGGATAGGGCTCGCGCCGGCTCGGCCAGCCTCGGCCACTGTGAAGTCATCGATGAGGCATCAACGCCTGGTTGGCTATGCTATACACTGCGGATGTGAGCATCACAAGGCGGTCGATGGTAGGACTCAGGGTTTCAATGACCTCTGGATCGACCGGCCCATAGCGCCGAAGCTTAGGCGGTTCGATGTCGATGAGGTCGGCCCACAGCTCGGCTGAAACCGCGCGAACGTAGCTCAGGTAGTTGTCGGCTTCCGATTCCAGGTTCAATTCCGCAACGATACTCGCGATCTCGCAGCGTATCTGCTCGAACGCCTCCCGAAGGGCCTGCCGCTGAGACTCGGAGAGCAGCGCACAGCCTCTCGCCGGCTCCTCTGCCTCGTCCACGGCTATGAAGCGTTCAGCCTCGGCGATAAAGCGTTCAAGCGCCTGCATCCGAACAGCCACCGCGCGCTTCTGCGCCTCGTTCAAGCCCCTCTCTCGAATAGGTCCGTCAAGATCAAATGTCATAAGCCGGCTCCTGACGCATGTCCCTGTTGCGCAACAAAAAGGCTTCTACCGCCCATTGAGGGGGTAGAAGCCATTAGTTGCTAAGCAACGGTTACGCGGGCCTCATCGCAGTATCCAACTGAACAAACTATAATGTGCGGGTGTTGCCGCGTCAGTACGCTTGCAGCACTTCAAAACGACAATCGCTGCCTACCCTGCGTTCTCCCCGACATTCCGCATCAGGTCATCCACCGAAATAATCTGCGAGTCAGGCGCCTTGCTCGCCGCGAAATACTCGCAGCCCTTCCAGCACGAGCCGGGGTTGTTCAGCTCGATCAGCTTCACTGTGCAGATGGCATACGGCTCAACGCGCTGGAGAAAGCCCATCTTGCGCACGATCTTGCCCTCGAGGGCCAGATGGATGCATGGGTTGGCCTTGAGAATCTCCGGCACCGGGCACGAGCCGCACAGCCCGACATGCCACTGCTCCGTCTGCGGCGTCCGCTCGACTAGGCGGCACGCCCGCCGCGTCCGCTGCCTGTGGCTATCCTCATGGTAGTATGGACACTGAACGTCCTTCTCGTACCCACTCGAACTCGACATGTAACCCTCTAGAAACCGGAACCGCTAGAGGGAAGTATAGCCATTTTCGAAGGCTGGAGAAGAGCGCGGCGAGGCGTGAACCCACGCGAAGCGTAGAGATGATAGTTTTCTAATGCAAGGGCCATCGTGGTCGGCAAGGCTACTCGAAAAAGGTGAGCAACGTATAGCAATCACGTCGTCCGAATGCGGATGCCATTGTCTGTGACTACCACGAAGTGGTTCGGAAGCTGATCTACATGCTGTTCCAACACTAATCGAGTCATCCGAATCCGGTTGCCAGCACTATCATCGAGCAGTCGAAAAAGGACTATGCCTCGGTGTTGGCGCCCCCTTCGGAACGCCAGTTCACCAAAATCCTTATCATTTGTCAACAAAACGCGGTTTTCCTCGACAGCGCGCGCGAGAATGTCATCGTCCTCCGCTTGCGGCATGTCCTCTGCGACTGACAGAACATCGTGTCCTTCAGCCCGAAGGTACATCACAACAGCCACGCCTGTTGACTCGTCCACAATAAAGCGCATCGGTGAAACTCATGGCGCGGGAACAGGGAAAACGGCCTCGCCCGCGAGAACGTTGGCCGCATAGGTGAGAGCGGCACGAATGTCTTCCGGCTCCAGGCGAGGGTACTCGCGCAGAATTTCTTCTTCCGAAAGACCCTGGGCCAACATCCGCACGATCAGCTCGACCGGAATGCGCGTTCCTCTGATGACCGGTTTACCTGCCATGACGTTCGGACTTGTCGTTATGCGCTGTTCGCGTAATACGTGCATTACTCCTCCAACGGTTGCCAATCACAGCCAATCCGCAAGTTCGAACTCGGGTGTGAAGGGGTTGACGAAGCGGACTCCTTCGATCACAGCGCCAGAGTTGAAATCTTCTGTCAACACCACATCGGTGCCTGTAAGTCGAGCCGCTGCCCAAATCTGGGCATCATAGAATGCCATCTGGTAGTCACACACACCGCGTGCCGCTTCCAACACAATTGAGCCCGTCATTTCAACGACTGTCCAAACCCGGATCATGTTTTCAAGCCGCTGGTAGGCTTCAATCGGTGAAAGTGGCGCACGAAGACGACGAGTAACAGTGGCAAAGGACTCGGCCAGCACCTGTGTGGTGATGACACCGGCAGATGCCATAATGAGCTGATCGAGGACGGCCAGCGCCTGTTGCTGTTTGACCGGCTCAGAGCGGTCATAGGCATAGACGAAGACGTTGGTATCAACGAGTATGGTGCCGGTCATACAGATCCTCGCGTCGCCACGTCCTACCACCTGCAACAGGCCCGAGCTGCATAAGTTGCCGGATGAATTCCTTCTCGGCTTCCCATGCGGCAATACGACGTTCGCGCGCCTTCACCTCGTCGAGATGACGTTCAATCGCCTCACGGATGATCTCAGCCTCGGGAACGCCTGTTTCTGCCGACAACTGCTTCAGCCGCGCTTCCTGCTCAGGCTCAAGGTAGATCTGCTTTCGTACTTTCGCCGCCATGCCTGCCTCCGCTACCCATTATGTAGACTGTATTATACATCATTTCCGGTTTGGACGGACGAAGCGGCCGTCGCCGGGCTGGCCGACGATTTCGCCGCCGCGGAACACGATCCTGCCGTTGACGATTGTGGCGGCGACCTGCCCTTGCATCGTCATCCCGTGATAAAGGTAGTCGCAGGCGCGGGCGTTCGTGAACAGGCGTGCGCGGTCGATGGTCACTTCCGAACGCGGGTCGTACACCGTAATGTCGGCGTCGGCGCCCGGCGCGATGACGCCCTTTTGTGGGTACAGGTCGAACAGCTTCGCCCCATTGGTGCTGACCAGCTCGACCGCGCGCTCCACCGACAGCCGCCCGCACAGCGCCTCGGTCATAATGAACGGAACAAGCTCCTCGACGCCCGGATGCCCGGCCGGCGTCGCCCAGATGTCCGTCCGGGCGCGTTCCTTCTCCTCGACCAGAAACGGCGAGTGGTCGGTCGTCACCGCGACGATGCTCCCGTCCAGCACGCCCTCCCACAGCGCGTCCACATCCGCCTGTGTCCGCAGCGGCGGGTTGATCTTGGCGTAGGGTCCGGCGTCGGCCATGCGCGCCTCGGTGAACAACAGGTAGTGGGGGCAGGTCTCGGCGGTGACGGGCGCGCCATCTCGCTGGTAGCGGCGCAGAACGCGCAAGCCCATTGCCGAGCTGAGGTGGGCGATGTGCACCGGCTGGCCCAGGTCCTCGGCCATGGTGATCAGCTCCGCCATCGCCACGGCCTCGACCACCGGCGGCCGCGACGCCAGGTGCGCGCCCACGTCCGTGCGTCCCTCGGCCTTGAGCGCCGCGATGCGCTGCTCCAGCAGTCTGTTACTCTCGCAGTGGACGACGCAGCGCAGACCGGTCTCCTTGATGAGGCGTAGCGCCTCGTAGATGCCGTCCACGTCGGGGAGGCACAAGCCGAAGAACTCGTCAGCGCGGCCGGGCGGCGCGGCGTGCATGAAGATCTTGTAGCCGATCGCGCCTTCCTCAGCCATGCCCACGATATCCTCGCGCTTGAGCGTGCCCGGCGCGCCGTACAGCGCGAAGTTGACGTAGACGTTGGCCTCGCCCAGCGTCCGGCGGGATCGGAGAATCTCGGCGGTTGCGCAGCCCGGCTTAGAGATGGGCATCTCGAAGATGGTCGTGACACCGCCGGCCGCCGCCGCCCGCGTCTCCGTGGCGAAATCGCCACGCGCCGGGTGAGCCGGGGCGCGGACGTGGAAGTGGATGTCTATCGCGCCCGGCATGACGAGCTGCCCATCGGCGTCGAGCGTCTGAGCCGCGGCGGGCAGTCGGCCGGGCGCGACGATTGCGGCAATCTTGTCGCCGGCGATGCCGATATCCGCGTCGAGCACACCGCCCGGCAGCACAGCCTTTCCTCCGACAATCGCGAGATCGAGCATCAGAAATCTCCGTGGGCGTCAGGAAGCGGATTCGTACACGGCGGCCTGGAGGGCGCGAATGTTCTCGGCGACCGACGCCTTCTTGTTGTACACCGCCGACCCGGCGATGAGGAGAGTGGCGCCGGCCTCGACCGCCGCGCGAATGGTGCGCACGCTGATACCGCCGTCCACCTCGATGGCGACGCGCTCCAGACCGCGCTCGCGCAGCATGTCGCGGAGACGGCTGATCTTGGGCAGCTGCGACGCGATGAACTCTTGGCCGCCGAAGCCGGGGTTGACGGTCATCAGCAGGACCTCGTCGACGAAGGGCAGAATCTCTTCGAGGGTGACGAGGGGTGTGGCGGGGTTGAGGACCACGGCCGGGCTTTTGCCCAGCTCGCGAATCTGCTGCACCGTGCGGTGCAGGTGGGCGCACGTCTCGACGTGCACCATGATGACGTCGGAGCCGGCCTGGGCGAACTCCTTCAGGTAGCGCTCGGGCTGGACGATCATCAGGTGCGCCTCGATGACCGCGCCATACTCCTGGCAGATGGGGCGGATGGCGTCGATGACGAGCGGCCCCATGGTGATGTTGGGGACGAACATGCCGTCCATGACATCCACCTGGATACGGGTAATGCCGGCGTCGCACACCTCGCGCACCTGCTCCCCGAGCCTCGAGAAATCGGCGGACAGAATAGAGGGAACGATTTCGAATGCCTGTGGCGCTTCTGGCTGCATAATGGCTCCTTTTCGATTGGTCGCGGGAGCCACAGAGGCACAAAGGACACGGAGAAGAAGCCTTTTGCTATCGCGTTCTCCGTGCTCTCTGTGCCTCCGTGGCATATCTCCAGGTTCGCAAGCGCTATGTCGGGCGAGTCAGGTGGCGAATGCCGTCATTGCCCGCGACGATGACGTCCGTCGCCAGGTTGAGGAACAGGCCCGTCTCCACCACACCCGCGCGGGCGAGCAGCCGTGTTTCCAGAGCATATGGGTCCTGGATTGGGCCGAAACGGCAATCCAGGATGATGTTGCCGGAGTCCGTTGTAAACTGCGTTCCGTCGGCATTGCGGCGCATCTTGACCTTCGCGCCCACCGATTCGAGGAAGCGCCCGGTGGACTCCCAGCCGAACAGAATCACCTCGACGGGAACAGCCCAGCGGTCGCCGAGGGCCGCCGAGAGCTTGGTCTCGTCGACAACGATCACCTGGCGACGGCTGGCCTGCGCCACGATTTTCTCGCGCAGGAGGGCGCCGCCGCCGCCTTTGATGAGATTCAGCTCCGGGTCGACCTCGTCGGCGCCGTCGATGGTGATGTCCACGTCATGGGGCATCGCGTCCGGCATGAGGGGGATGTTCAGCTCGCGGGCCGCATCCTCCGTCGCGCGGGACGTGGCGACGGCGATGATGTCTCGCAGCGTGCCCTCGTGTAGCAGAGCGCCGATGCGCCGGACGGCGAAGATGGCGGTGCTGCCCGTTCCCAGGCCCACCACCATGCCCGACTCGACCATGTCGGCGGCGCGCTCGGCCGCCTGCTGCTTGAGCCGGGCAATCTCGTCAGCGGAAGATGTGGGAGCGGTCATGCCTTTACGCGCTCTTCCCTTGCAGCCGCCGGTAGCGGCGGACGAGGTTGTTGGTCGAGCTGTCGTGCTTCAGGTCGGGCGCGTTGGCCGTGGTTAGCTGGGGCACGATGCGCTGCGCGAGTTGCTTACCAAGCTCGACGCCCCACTGGTCGAATGAGTTGATGTTCCAGATAGCGCCCTGCGTGAACGTGTTGTGCTCGTACAGGGCGACGATCTTGCCCAGGCTTTCCGGCGTCAGCGTGTCCAGCAGGAGGCTCGTCGTCGGCTTGTTGCCGGGGAACGTGCGGTCGCGCACCAGGTCAGCCGGCGTGCCTTCGGCCTGCACCTGCGCGGCCGTCTTACCAAACGCCAGCGCCTCGGTTTGGGCAAAGAAGTTCGCCATGAGCAGGTCCTGGTGCTGGCCGACCGGCGTCAGGGCGTTGGCGAAGCCGATGAAGTCGCACGGTATCAGCTTCGTGCCCTGGTGGATGAGCTGATAGAACGAGTGCTGGCCGTCCGTACCCGGCTGCCCCCAGATGATCGGCCCGGTCTGGTAGTTCACCCACCGCCCATCCAGCGTGACGTCCTTGCCGTTGCTCTCCATCTCCTGCTGCTGGAGATAGGCTGACAGGCGAGAGAGATACTGGGCATACGGCAGGATGGCGATGGACTGCGCGCCGAAGAAGTTGTTGTACCACACTGCGATGAGTCCCATCAGCACGGGCAGGTTCTTCTCGAACGGCGCCGTCCGGAAGTGATCGTCCATCTGGCGCATGCCGTCGAGCATCGCCCGGAAGTTATCCGGCCCCAGGCCGATCATCGTGGACAGGCCGACGGCCGAGCTCATCGAGTAGCGCCCGCCGACCCAGTCCCAGAACCCGAACATGTTGGCCGTGTCAATGCCAAACTTCTCGACTTCCTTCGTATTCGTCGAGACGGCGACGAAGTGCCGCGCGATAGCCTTTTCGTCCTTGAGCGCTTCGAGAGTCCAGGCGCGAGCCGTCCGCGCGTTGGTCATCGTCTCCAGCGTCGTGAACGTCTTGGAAACGACGACGAACAGAGTCTCAGCCGGGTCAAGGCCCTGGACCACCTCGACGAAGTCGGCGCCGTCGATGTTGGACAGGTAGCGCAGCGTCAGGTCACGGCGCATATAGTGGCGCAGGGCATCGTAGGCCATGCGTGGGCCAAGATCAGAGCCGCCAATACCAATATTGACGATGTTCTTGATGGGGCGGCCGGTGTAGCCCTTCCACTCACCGGAGCGGATGCTGTCGGCAAACGCAGCCATCTTATCCAGCACCTTGTGCACCTCTGGCACGACGTCCTCACCGTCCACCCAGATGTGGGCGTCGCGGGGCGCGCGCAAGGCCGTGTGCAGCACCGCACGGTGCTCGGACGTGTTGATTTTCTCGCCGCGGAACATCGCGTCCCGCCGCCCGGCCACGTCTCGCGCATTCGCCAGGTCGATGAGCAGGCCCAGCGTCTCGTCGGTCATGCGGTTCTTGGAGTAGTCCATGAAGATGCCGAGCGCCTCGGCGGTCATGCGCTCGCCGCGCTGCGGGTCCTGCGCGAACAGATCGCGCAGGTGAACATCCTTGATGGCCTGATAGTGTTGTTGAAGCGCCTGCCAGGACGGCGTCTCCGTCAGCATCGGAACTGTTGCCATACTAAGCTGCTCCTGATATCCTGCTACAATACTCGCTCTGTGCCTATCTTGCTCCCGAATGAGGCAGGAGTCAATGCATCTCCTTCACTAAAGCGCCACGCCCTTCTCCAGGTGGCCGCCGAACGCGTACCGCATCGCCGACAACACCTTGTCGGCGTAGTCGCCGGCGCCCCGCGACTCGAAACGCTGGTAGAGCGCCGTCGTGAGCACCATCGCCGGCGCCCCCACCTCGACCGCGACAATCGAAGTCCAGCGCCCTTCCCCCGAGTCCGAGACGCGACCGCTGAAGTTCTTCATCTCCGGGTCCTTGAGCAATTCGGCCGCCGTCAGGTCCAGCAGCCACGATCCGATGACACTTCCCCGCCGCCAGACTTCGGCGATGTCGGCGACGTTGAGATTGTACTGGTAAAGCTCCGGGTCGCGCAGCGGTGTCGTTTCCGCGTCGACCTCGCGCCCTTCAGTGCCTGCGTTGGCGTGCTTCAGGATGTTCAAGCCCTCCGCGTACGCCGCCATCAAGCCGTACTCGATGCCGTTGTGGATCATCTTCACGAAGTGGCCCGCGCCAAATGGCCCGCAGTGCAGGTAGCCGTATTCGGCAGCGCGCGGCTCGCCCGTCGCGCCGGGCGTGCGCGGCGCGGCTTCGACCCCGGGAGCAAGCGCCCGGAAGATCGGCTCCAGGTGCTGGAACGTGTCATCGGACGCCCCGATCATCTGGCTGTATCCCCGCTCCAGGCCCGCGACGCCGCCGCTCACGCCCACATCCACGTAACGCAGCCCCTGCTCGGCCAGCCAGCGCCCGCGGCGGATGTCGTCTACAAAGTAGGAGTTACCGCCATCGATAATGATATCCCCGGCTTGCAGTCGGCCCGCTAGCTGCTCGATGACCCGGTCGACCACGGCCGCCGGGAGCATCATCCACACGGCGCGGGGCGGGGCCAGGCGCGCGATAAACTCATCGAGGGACGTCGCTCCCTCCGCGCCGTCGGTGACCAGGGCCTGGACCGCGTCCAGGGAATGGTCGTACACGACGCACTCGTGGCCGCCGCGCATCAGCCGCCGCACCATGTTTGCGCCCATACGGCCAAGGCCGATCATTCCTATCTGCACGTTCATCTCCTTTGCTGTCTATCGACCCTCATGGCCGCGTCGTCTGCCGTCAAATAGTATGCCATACTCGCCAGGGGTTAGCAATACGCGCCGGACACGGTGAGGCCGTCCGGGGCCATCATCCTAATGGACGATTGACCGATCGGCGGCCGCGTGCTAGACTCTGGGGTACATAGCAAAAGCGTTGACGGAGAAGAGTAGGCGGGCGACCGCGGTCCAGCGAGCTACGGGGCCAATGGCCCAGGTGAGAGGTAGCCCGAACGGACCTGCCGAACGACACTCCCGAGCGCGGCGGCGAACGGCGACCTCGCCCACTAGCCGACGACGACTCGCCCCCGTTACCGGGCGCGGCCTTGATGGAGGCCGAGTGAGGCCGCGCCTATCTGGAATTCGGCGCGGCGAACAAAGGTGGCACCACGGCGGCTTACGCTCCCGTCCTTTTTGGACCGGGGGCGTTTTTGTTTGTCAATAGGAGAAGCTATTATGACCCTTCATACATCGAACGCGATTACCACCCGTGTGCATACCACGGAATTGAGCGCGCACATTGGCGAGCGCGTGCGCATAGAAGGCTGGCTGCATGCCCTCCGCCGCCTCGGGGGCGTGAGCTTCGTCGTCGTGCGCGACGGCTGGGGGCTGGCCCAGGCAGTAGTGGGCGAGGCGGCGCTGGCAGCGCTGGAGGGGGTGGGCGTGGAGAGCGTCATCGCGGTCGAGGGCATGGCGGTCGTCGAGGCGCAAGCGCCGGGCGGCGTCGAGCTGCGCGAGCCGACGGTCGATGTCCTCGTGCCGGTGACGGAGCCGCCGCCTCTCTCCCTCAACAAGCGCGACCTGAAAGCGACGTTGTCCACCCAGCTCGACAATGGTGTCCTGGCCGCGCGCCACCCGAAGCAGCGCAGCATGTTCCGCATGAGCGCCGGCGTGATGCGCGCCTACCGCGAGATTCTGACCGCCGAGGGGTTCACCGAGGTGCAGACGCCGAAGCTTGTCGCGTCCGCGACGGAGAGCGGGGCGAACGTCTTCAAGCTCGACTACTTTGGGCGGCCCGCCTACCTGGCCCAAAGCCCGCAGCTCTACAAGCAGGTGCTCACCGGGGTCTTCGAGCGCGTCTTTGAGGTAGGGCCGGTGTTCCGCGCCGAGCCTCACGACACCACGCGCCACCTCAGCGAGTACGTCAGTCTCGACATGGAGATGGCGTTCATTCAAGACCACCGCACGGTCATGGGAGTGCTGACGAAGGTCATCCGCGGCATCCTCGCGGCGCTCGCGGAGCGTCACGCCGAGGACCTGGCCCGCTGGGAGGTCACGATGCCCAGCGCGCCCGCCGAGTTCCCCAGCATCTACTTCCCCGACGCGCAGCAGCTCATCTACGAGCGCCACGGGGTGGACGTGCGCGGCGAGCCAGACCTGTCGCCGCAGGATGAGCGCTGGCTGGGGGAGTGGGCGCGGGAGACCTACGGTAGCGACTTCCTATTCGTGACCGGCTACCCGATGAGTAAACGCCCGTTCTACACCCACCCGAACCCGGCCGACCCACGCTACTCCAACAGCTTCGACCTGCTATTCCGGGGAACTGAGCTGGTGACGGGCGGCCAGCGTCTGCATTTGTACGAGGACTACCTGGCGGCGTTGGAACGGGCGCGGCTGTCGCCGGCGCCGTTCGAGTGGTACCTGGAGGCGTTCAAGTACGGCATGGCGCCCCACGGCGGGTTCGCCATCGGGCTGGAAAGGCTGCTGACGCAACTCACCGGCGTCGGCAATGTGCGCCTGGCAACGCTCTTCCCGCGCGACCTGCACCGTCTGACGCCGTGATCGCTGTGGGCATACGTCGGGGCAGGTTTGAAACCTGCCTCGACCGGCTACAGACATCTGAACAATCTTGCCCTCGCTGGCGATTGGCTTATAATGCTTAGCCACACTAACAATATCCGGCCGGCGTCATACCGCTCGAAAGGAAGCGGTGGCTGGACGGCAAACTCACGCCCCTCACGCGTGCGGTTGCCGCGTAACTGTTTGCCACGATAAGCTCTACGCAGAGCGCCGCCCCGCGACTGCTTACCAGCGACGACAGCTACCTCCCAACCCCTATCTCCACCGGCCCGCCAACTGAATAGCTGCCTGCGTTCGGGTATCTGATTCCATCGAAAACATCCCGGAGGCTCATCATGCGCAGATTCATTCCGCAGCGTCGCTGGCTTGTCCCTCTCCTCATCGTGACGACCTGTGCGCTTATCGCGTGGCAGGTCACCATCGCTTTCGCCCAGGCGCCCTTGCCCAACGCGCCCGGCCCCAATGAGACGCCGCCTGTATCTACATATGGCCCGGTCGCCGGGGTCGACCGCGCTGCCTACGGCGCAGCGGCGTCAATCCACGGCGACCCTGTCGCCGGACGCTCCGTCTACCTTGCCAACTGCTCGGCGTGCCACGGTCAGCGCGGCATCGGCAATGTCCCCAACCCTGGCTCCGACGACGGCACGGTACCGCCCCTCAACCCAATCGACCCTGGCTTCCTCGAGGATTCTCAGGGCGATCCAGCCGCCTTCGCCAAGGCGATGGACCTGTTTCTGCAGCACGGATCGCGCCCGGCCGGCGACAACCCCACCTTCTGGATGATACCGTGGGGCGACCGTAACCTCCTCACACAGCAGCAGATCGCGGATGTCGAAGCCTACGCCATGATGCTCAACGGCGTGTATTGGCCCGACATGTGGGCGCCGCCCGTCCAGGTACGCAAGGAAGCATCCCTGAAGGGAGATACGGTCACCTACACGATCACCCTCATCAACGAGTCAGCCGGCGACCTGACCAACGTGAATCTCGACGACACTCTTCCCGCTGGCTTGACGTACGTCAGCTCCTACGCTCTTGATCCGGGCCGGCCCGGCCATTGGAGCGGCAGCACCGTCCACTTCTCCGAGCCATACCCTGTGCCACAAGGCGGCACGCTCGGCCCATTCATCATCGTCGCCAAGACCCAGGGCGGCGCGGCGCCTGGCCCTAATGTCGCTCAGGTTTCTTTCCGCTGGCAAGACTGGGAAGGCAAAGTTCACGGCACGACGGCCGTGTCTGACCCGGTTACAGTGGCTGCGCCCGCCGCGCCGACCGCCGCACCGACCACGGCCCCCACCGCCGCCCCCTCTGAAAGCAACGCCCCGGCCGCCGCGCCGACAATGGCGATGCCTGCACTACCGACGGCCACACCCATGCCGGTCGCAGGTGGCGGGACTCAGCCGACCGAGATGCCAACGATGGCGCCCATGCCGACCAGCGCGCCGGCTGAGATGCCGACGGAAGCGCCGCTGCCAACGGCTACGACAGCGCCGGCGGTGGCTGCGCCGTCGAGCTACAGCGCCCAGATCGTCGAGCCAGGCACAAACCCGCTGGAGTGGACGTACACGCCGAACAACCTGGTCATCCACGTCGGCGACACCGTGACGTGGACGAACACTGGCGCCCAGCAGCACACAGTGACCGCCGATGATGGCAGCTTCGACTCAGGCCTCTTCGGCAACGGAGGCACGTACAGCCACACGTTCACCACGGCGGGCACGTATGCATACCATTGCACCCCCCACCCGTGGATGAAAGGCACGGTGACAGTCCAGCCTTAGCCACATAACGACATCGGGGCGGGTTTGAAACCCGCCCCGACCTATTCCTGACTGTGGGCAGGTTTCAAACCCGCCCCTACTGCTCTAGAACACCATGATTTGCTCGTACAACAGATCGAGGCTGAGGTCGGGGCGAACGGTCTCCTGGGATTGCAGGGTAAGGGCAGCGGCGGATGCGCCCAAACGCACCGCTTCGTCCAGCGGCACATCGTTCAGCAGGCCGAACACCACACCCGCCGTGAGTGCCGCGCCCGCGCCCACCGTATCCACCACCTCGTCGATAGGGAAAGCGGGAATCCAGCCGCTTTCGTCCGACGAAGCCCACGCGACACCATCTGCGCCCAGCGCGATAACCGCCGTGTCGACGCCGAGCTGAACGAGCTTGCGCGCTACCGTGATGGCATCGCGCCCATTGCTCGCCTCGCAGTCGCAGAATACCTGCGCTTCGGCCAGGTTGGGCATGAACAGATCGATACGGTCGAGGAAAGGCGTGATCCCGGGGGCCAGCGTCACCGACGTCGGATCGACGCATACCGGGATGCCTTCGAGGTGGGCAAACTCCGTCAGCGCGGCCATAGTCTCGATGGGCAGATTGCCGTCGAAAATGAGCATATCGGCGCCGTAGAGCAGCCCCTTGTGCGCCGCCACACATTCCGGCGTCATCTCCTCGATCGCGCTCATCTCATCCAGAGCGACAACGAGGCGGCCATCCTCGTCCAGCAACGCCATGTACGCCCCGGAGGGGTGGTCGCTTGAGACCATGACGTTCTCGACATTGACACCCGCTTCGGCGGTGTGGGCGAGGATGGTCTGGCCGAAGGAATCGCCCCCGACCACCGACAGCAGGATGGTGTCGATACCGAGACGCGCCAGGTTCTCGGCGATGTTGCGCGCCGCCCCGCCGATACTGAGTTGGATACGGCCCGGGTTTGACGTCAAAGGCGCGAGGGCCGCCAGTGCCCGCCCCTTGACGTCAATGCTCGCCGCGCCAATGACGACCACACGCGGTGTCGGTTCCATAGCCGTCTCCTCGCGCAAGGCTGTGCTACATTACCTTGCGCCGTACCCAGCCGCTCAGCCAGTCCATCGTCATCACGACGACGACGATAGCCCAGATCGCGACGGCGGCGTCTCGCCACAGAAGCAGGTTCATGTACTGAATGAGGAGGAAGCCGATGCCGCCGCCGCCCACCAGGCCGACGACGGTTGCCATGCGCACGTTGATGTCCCAGCGATAGAACGTGAACGAGATGAACGCCGGAATCACCTGCGGCAACATGGCATACAGGGTCGTCTGGAGGCGGTTGGCGCCTGTCGCGCGTAAGGCCTCGATAGGCCCCTCGTCAATGCCTTCGATCGCCTCCGAGTAGAGCTTGCCGAGCGCCCCGACGCCGTGGATGGTGATGGCGAGGACGCCCGCGTATGAGCCGATGCCAACGACGACAGCGGCGATGACGGCGACGATGAGAACCTCGATCGAGCGCAGGATATTGAAGGTCGTGCGCACAATCCAGTAGATAGCCTCGGTGAACTTCGAGCCGCTCATGACGTTGCGCGCCGCGAGGAAGCTCAGCGGCGCCGCGATGATGACGGTCCAGATGGTGCCGATGAGCGCCATCAAAATGGTATCCCACATCGCGATGAGCACCAGGTGCGCCTGCTCCGTGAGCGCGATTGCCGGCAGACCAAAGGGGCCGGCCTTGGCGCTCTCGAAGGTAACGTCGATGAACCGCACGCCCTGCCCCTCCGCCGTCGGCACAGCCACCGTCACCGTAAAGCCGCCCTGGGCGTCGGTCGTCGTCTCCCCAATGGGAGTCTGGTTCGGCCCGGTGTCCCAGACGATTTTGCCCTGCGCGTTCGCCGGCCAGCCCGTGCCGCTGACCTCGATCGAATCGCCCTGCTTGACGACACGGTTGGAGAGCGTAATCTGCGGGCCAGGCTTCGGGGAGCGGGTGGGAACCGTCGGCTCCACGGACTCGCCGGGAATCACGACCGAGATGCTATCCTGGACAATCTCCTTCTCCGTGGTAAAGAAGTTGGGCTGCACCAGCTGCGTCACGATGTGCTGCGCGTTAGGCGCGTTCTTCACCAGGTCGACCATGTTGACGCCGATGAGGCGCGTCCCGTAGGCATAGATGGCGATGCAGACGACGAGGATGACCCAGAAGCGCCACGACATCCAGATGGAGCGCGGGCGCACGACGGGCGGCGTGGCACTCTGTCCCGACGGCAGGGGCTGGGTTTGCTGTGCCATCTACGCAATCTCCACTTCGATCGCGTCCTCGCCATAGATGGCGTGGAAACGCTGCGGCGTAATCTCAACCGGCAAGCCGTCGAAGACCACCTGCCCCGCCTTGAGGGCAATGACTCGGGAAGCGTAGCGCCGCGCCAGCGACAGGAAGTGCAGGCTGCATATCACCGTGATGCCCTCCTCCTGGTTGAGTTGCTCCAGGTAGCGCAACACAGAGTGGGAGGTAGCGGGGTCGAGACTGGCGACCGGCTCGTCCGCCAGCATGAGCGTGGGATTCTGCATCAGAGCGCGGGCGATCGCGACGCGCTGCTGCTGACCGCCGGAGAGTGAGGAGGCGCGGACGTACGCCTTGTCGCCGATGCCGACACGCGCCAGGTTCGCGAGGGCTCTTTCAACGTCGGCATTCGGGAAACGGTTCAGGAGCGCGTAGTAGGGTGGGAGATAGCCGAGGCGCCCGGAGAGAACATTGGTAATCACGGAGGAACGCTTGACGAGATTGAACTGCTGGAAAATCATTCCGATTTTGCGGCGAATCTGGCGCAGCTCTTTTGGCCCAGCGGCCGTCACGTCCTCCCCGTCCAGGAGGATCTGACCGCTGGTCGGCTCGATGAGGCGATTGATGGAGCGCAGCAAAGTAGACTTGCCCGAGCCGGACAGGCCGATAAGGACGACAAACTCGCCATCTTTGATGGTCAGAGACACGTCATCAATGGCCTTGAAGCTCGCGCCGGAGTAGATTTTGGTCAAGTGGCGGATCTCAAGCACGCACCTCTCCTATCACGGGCCGCGGCCGAGGCAGCTAGCTTACTTATAGCAACTTACAGTCCCCCGCAGCCCCCCTCCCCCCCAACCCCCTCTCCCAAAATGGGAGAGGGGGAAAGAAGCTCCCCTTCCCCACTTGTGGGGGAAGGGGCGGGGGGATGATGGGTTTGTTACGGCGCCTTGGTGGCGGCGGCCGTCGGAGCGGCGGTCGTCGCCGGACGAGGCGTCGGCGTGTTCAACACGGTGCCAATGTCAATGTTGGCAGCCTTGGCGGCGTCGGTGATGGGGGCATAGTCCTTCGGATCGCCCACCACCAGCCCGTCAATGTCGGCCAGCGCCTTCAGCTCCTTGATGCCGTCCTCGGTCTTGGCAATCGCCAGCAGCCCGTCGCTGATCTTCTTCCGGATGTCAGCCGGCAAGCCCTTGCGCACGCTCACCGTGTCGTTGGGGATCAGGAAGTTCACGTCGGCGCTGTTGAGCAGGACGCGGGTTTTGTCGTAGACATCGGGGACAGAGGCCTTGGCGCGGTCGCGCGCATCGGGCGTGCCCTTGAACTCGCCGAAGGTCACGGCAGCGTCAACCTGGCCGTTCACCAGAGCGATGATGGACTTGTCGTGGCCGCCCGAGTACACCCACTGCACGTCCTTGTCAGGGATGACGCCCTGCTGCATCAGGTAGGCGCGCGGGTAGAGGTTGCCCGAGGTGGACAGCGGGTCGGCGCCGGCGATCTTCTTGCCCTTCAGATCCTGCACCGTCTTGATCGGGGAGTCCTTCGGAACAATGATCGAGAACGGGTAAACCTTCGAGCCGTTGCGGGTCGTCGTGAGCAGCAGGTCAGTGCCGTAGCGATTGTTGCCGACGACGTACGACAGGGTGTTGAGCCAGCCCACGTCGATCTGGTTCGCATTCATCGCCTCAACAGTCGCGGCGAAGCTCGTCGGAACCGAGGTCTTGAACTTGAGACCGGTCTGCTGCTCCAGCATCTGGCCGACTTTCTCGAGGCTCGTCGCGAGCTTCTGCGCGTCCGACGAGGGAACGAAGGCCATCTTGATGGGGTTGGCGGCGCTGCCAAGGTCACCGGCAGCCGGCGCGGCAGCCGCGGTTGTGGCCGCCGGCTTCGCAGCCGCAGCCGTCGTTGGCGCAGCCGCGGCCGGGGCGGTCGTCGGCTGGGCGACAGCCTTGGGGGCCTCAGTGGCCTTCGGAGCGGCTGCGGGCGCCGTCGCCTGCGCCGCCGGGGCGGCTGGGGCCTGGGGCTGGCCGCCGCACTGAGCGGCAACCAGGGTCAGCACCAGCAGCATCAGCATCAGCATCATGCGTTTCACAGTGGCATCTCCTTCTTGAAGTCGTGTTGTGAGGATGAAAGAGGTGGAATGGGATTGGTCAAACACGCATCTGTTCGGACTGGGCATCGTCCGAACACACTAATGCTATCATACAACAGGCGCGGCCTTTTCGCAACCCCCGGATATCCCTCATTCCCCATCGCCTCGACTGACAACGAATGGGCAACGGTTTGCCCCTCCCCCGTTTATGGGAGAGAGGGAGAGGGACCACGTCGCGGGTTATTCCTGAGCGGGAGGCGAGACGGACGGCGGCTCCGATGGGCTGGCCAGATCGGCGGCTTCGCTACTCGCCCCTGTCTGAGCATCACGCCCCGCCTGGATACGACGTTTCATTTCCTTCTCGTGCTCCACGCGCTGCGCGTGTTCCCGCGCCACAGCGCGGCGCGTGCCGTCGCCGACGATGGCGATGAGACCGGACAGCAAGCCCACGCCGGCCAGGAGATAGACCATCGCAAACAGCTTGCCTGGGTCCGTCTTCGGGGTGACATCGCCGTAGCCGACGGTGGTCAGGGACACGACGCCGAAGTAGAACGCGTCAATCCATCGCCAGCCCTCCAGCGCCCGGAACACTACACCGCCAAAAGCGATAAAGAGGGCGGCGGTGATCAGGAGACCGCGAAACTCGGGTAAACGGAAGAGGTCTCCGTAGATGCGGAAAAAGCTACGCAGAACGGCGACCAGGATGATGAAGGGAAAAAGCATGCCTACCTCTACACAACGCCGGCCGCCGCAGCTTTGGAGCTACAGCGGCCGGCGTATGAGTGCAATCACCGTCGGATGGAGCGAAGCGGTTAGCCCTGCGTACGGCGCGGGTCGAGGGCGTCGCGCAGCCCGTCACCCATGAAGTTAATGCTGAGCACGGTAATGGAGATAAGCAGGCCGGGGAAGATCGCCAGCCACGGGAACTGCTCGATGTAGTCGCGCGAGTCGTAGAGCAAGCGGCCCCACGTCGGCATGTCCGGCGGGAAGCCCACGCCCAGGAACGAGAGCGTCGACTCGAGAATGATGGCCGCGCCGACACTGAGTGTGGCCGCGACGATGATCGGGCTCATGCTGTTGGGCAGGATGTGCCGGAACATGATGTGCGGCGTCTGGGAGCCTACGGAGTGGGCGGCCTCCACGAACTCCTTCTGCTTGAGCGACAAGAAGGAGGCGCGGACGAGGCGCGAGATGGGCATCCAGCTGAGAGCGCCGATGACGAAGACCGTCAGAATGAAGATACCCATGTTGATGCCGAAGGCCTTGCGTAGCGCGTCGCGGAAGAGGTAGATGACGAGCAGCAAGACGGGCAGCGTGGGCAGCGCCAGGAACAGGTCGGTAACCCAGACGAGGCCGTTGTCGGTGCGCCCACCGAAGTAGCCGGAGAACGAGCCAATAAACGTCCCGATGAAGACGGCGACGAGCATAGCCGCGATGCCGACGGCGATCGAGACCCGGCCGCCGTACAGAATCATCGACATCAGGTCGCGGCCGAGGGGATCCGTTCCCATGGGATGGGTGATGGAGGGCGGCTGGAAAGCGTTGGCGAAGTCACCCACCGAAGACAGATCGGTGGGCCAGATGAACGGCCCGACGATAACGGCGATGATGAGAATCGCCAGGACAACGGTGCCGATCATCGCCATGCGGTGCCGCCGGTATGCTGTCCAGGCGTCCGACCAAAGCGAGCGAGGCTTCCTCGCCTCGAGAGGCACGATCTTCGATTTGGGAGGCGCGGTCTGTGGGGCCTTGGGCAGGCGAACGGCTTCAGTCATACTTGATCCTCGGATCCAGGAAGGCGTAGATGACGTCGACGACAAGGTTGAAGAAGACGACCAGCACGGCCGAGATGAAGACGATTGCCATCACCACCGGCGTGTCGCTGTTGAAGATGGAGTTGATGAGCAGGTCACCAATGCCCGGCACGCGGAAGATTTGTTCGGTGACGATAGCCCCCGTGAAGATCGCGGGCAGACTGAGGGCGATTAGCGTGACAACCGGAATAAGGCTGTTGCGCAAGACGTGTCCTCGAATGACCACTTGCTCCCGCAGGCCCTTCGCGCGCGCCGTACGGACGTAATCCTGGGGCAGGTTGTCGAGCATGGAAGAACGAGTGAAGCGCGTGAGGGTCGCCATCTGGAACAGCATTAGGACGGCGATGGGCATGATGCTTTGCTTGAGCATCTCGATGAGCGTTTGGAAGCTCGTTACTTGTAAGGTTGAGTCGTATATGAAGGGGAGCCAGCCCAGCTTGACGCTGAAGATGATGATGAACAGGGTGCCGGTGAAGAAGGTCGGCATGGAGAAGCCGATAAAGGAGAATGTGGTAGACGTCTGATCGAAAACGGAGTATTTTCTCACCGCTGATATGACGCCTATCGGTATCGCGAAAGCAACTGCAAGCAGGTAAGCAGTGCCGACGATCCACAGTGTCGTGGGCAGGCGCTGCCAGATGAGCTTGACCACCGGCACGCGGCTGGCGAACGAGTAGCCCAGGTCGCCCTGCGCCGCCGCCGTTACCCACTTGATGTAGCGAATGTACGCCGGCTGGTCCAGCCCGAGGGATCGTTTGATGTTCTCGCGCACTTCCGGCGGAACGGCCGGATTGGCTGCGAACTGGGACATGGGGTCGCCTGGCGCCAGAGCCAGGATCATGAAGAGAATGAAGCTCATCGCAATGAGGGTCGGTATCGCAATGAGAATGCGCCGCACGAGGTAACGCGTCATAGCCCCTCTTTCCGCCCGTGTGTGACCCAGGGAGGCGGTTGCTCTCCGACGGCCTCTTTCCAGTCGGCCGCGGAGACATGGTTGAAGACATGATCTCGACCGGCGGCCTGGCCGGGCACGTCGCCGCCGAACAACCTACGCGGCGTGTGACCGGAAAGTTTAGTCGAAGTTGATTGGATTGTCAAAGGGACTGAGTCCTCATTTCCCACCTTTTCTATACATGAGGTGGGCGTCGGGGCGGGTTTGAAACCCGCCCCGACAGGGATTTTTCAGCCTACCGATACCAGTTAGCAATGTCCCACAGCTCCGAGTCCCACGGGTTCGGAGTGTTGCCCTTCAGGTCCTTGGATGGAGAACGGATAAACGAATGGGAATAAGCCCATCCGTTTATCCGTTGACTATCCGTTCACAGATTCCCTGGTCAGCCTACCGCGACCAGTCCTGGATGTTCCACAGCTCGGAGTCCCAGGAGTTGGCGATGTAGCCCTTGATGTCCTTGGCCTTGCCGGCGAGGGGGAAGTTGCGGGCGACCAACGGGATGGCGACGACGTCGTTGACGACGATGTCGTTGGCCTTGATGATCAGGTCCGCGCGCTTCTTGGGGTCCAACTCACTGTGGAGCTGCTCCACGATCTTGTCATACTCGGGGTTCGAGTAGCGGCTTGGGTTGGAGCCGCGCCACTCGTTGGACTTCTGCGCGATCTGCTTGGTCGTCCAGCCGTCAAGGTAGTTGGTGGGATCGGGCTGGTCGGGCGCGTTGGTGTACATTTCGACGTCGGTGTAGAACTTAGCCGCCGTGTCCGGGTTGCCCGCGTCGCTGGAGAAGAACACGCCGGAGTTGACCGCCTTCAGTTCGGTGTCCACGCCGATCTTCGCCCACTGGGCCTTGACCAGGTCCTGGGTCGCCTGACGCACCGGGTTGACCGTCGTCTGGTAGACCAGCTTGAGCTTCTGGCCATCCTTCTCGCGGATGCCGTCGGCGCCCTTCTTCCAGCCGGCCTCGTCGAGGAGCTGGTTGGCCTTGTCAATGTTCTGGTCGCACTTGGTGTTCTTCGACTCGTAGTCCGGCACACCCACGACGACGTTGCATGTCGCCGTGCCGGCCTGGCCGTAGAGCTGGTTAGCAATCTGCTTGTTGTCAATGGCGAGGGCCAGCGCCTGGCGCACCTTGAGGTCGCTCAGCGCCGGGTGCTTCGTGCTCGGCTCGGACTTCGCGCCGTCCACTTCCTTGTTCGGGTCGGCGAAGTTGATGAGGATGCGCTCGACGTTGGCACTCGTCGCCGTCACCAGGTCGGCCTTGGCGCCGGAGGCAGTGACGAGGGGGCCGAGAGCGGCCCACGGCACCTGGAGGTTCCAGGCGTAGTCCACTTCGCCGGTCTGGAACGCCGCGCGGGCAGCGCTCGTGGCGTCGCCGCCGCCCTTGAGCTGCACCGTCTTGAAGTACGGCTTGTTGGGGTCGCGGTAGTTCTCGTTGATCGAGTACGTGACCACGTCGCCAGGCTTGAAGTCGTCGACCTTGTACGGGCCAGTGCCGATGGGCTTGAGGTTGCCGGGGGCATCCTTCGCCTTCTCACCCATGTAGTCCTGGAACTGCTTCTTCTGGATGATGGGCGACAGGTTGCCGACGAAAATCTGGAACGGGTTCGGGTTCGGGTCCTTGAAGGTAATCTTGACGGTGTTCTTGTCCACCGCCTCGACCTTGTCGATACCGACGGTCTCCGACTGCTGTGTCGAAGCTGTCTTCTCGTCGGCGTTGTACTGGTACGTGAAGACCACATCGTCGGCGGTGAAGTCGCTGCCGTCGGACCACTTCACGCCCGGCTTGAGCTTCCACGTCACGGTCTTGCCGTCGGCCGAGATGCCGCCGTTCGCAAGCGTCGGAATCTCAGCCGCCAGGGCGGGCACCGGCTTGCCGTCGGGGCCGAACCACGCTAGCGGCTCGGTGACGATACTCGCCGCGTGTTGGTCCTTGGTACCCTGGGACAGATACGTATTCAAGATGGTGGGCGCCTGCCAATACAGAACCTTGAGCTGGTCGCCCTTGCCGCGGCCTGCGCCAGCAGCGGCGGCGGCGGGGGCGGCGGTCGGAGCCGCTGCCTTGGCGGCGGCAACCGCAGTCGGTGCAGCAGCGGCGGCTGTGGGAGCGGCTGCCTTCGCGGCGGGTGCTGCGGTGGGCGCGGCCGGCTGGGCCGGGGCTGCGGTGGGCGCGGCAGCAGCGGGAGCGGCCGGGGCGGGAGCCGCCGGCGCCTGGGCGCACGCAGCCACGACGATAACGAGCATCGCCGCGACGATGAGCGCGCCAAGTCGGTACAGACCAGACTTGTGCATGGGTCCTCCTAGGTGGTTTCGGGTAGTGACGTCGGGGGACACCGGCAGCCGGCGAAGGCCGACCTCGTCATTGAGGCTTTTTGTCCCGGAGCCGTTCCGTAAGTGGTCGACAATTTTATGAGAGTCGCCCGGCCTTGTCAAAAGTTTTATTGCTGTTTGCGCAAAAACGCCCCGAAGGCGTGCCCTCGGGGCGTCTAGCCACTGTCAGTCTGGATTTACCGCTGCTTGTCACTGCGAGCGAAGCGTCCCGGTGCCGTTGGAGGCCCTTCGCTGCGCTGCTCAGAACACACACTACTGTCATTGCGAGGAGCGCGTCTCGGGGGTGTGGGGGGCGAAGCTCCCCACTGACGAAGCAATCTCTCGGTGGCCGCCAGCAACCCCGTAGCGGTGCAGACTGCCTTTGACAAGAGCGAGAGATTGCTTCGCTCCGCTCGCAATGACAGGATGGCGATGTTCTCGTGCTGGTGAGTGCCATCGTAGGTATGTAGGTCTCAGGGCGACAGCCGCGCTCCTCGCAATGACAGCGACAACTATGTGACTACTTATACCAGTCAGCGATGTTCCACAGCTCCGTGTCCCACGAGTTGGCGATCGGGCCCTTGAGGTCCTTGGACTTGCCCGACTCGGGCATCGCGCGCGCCACGAGCGGGATGTCCACGACATCGTTGATGAGCATGTCATTGGCCTGGACGATCAGAGCCGCGCGCTTGGTCGCATCCATCTCGGTCTGGATCTGGGTCATCAGCTTGTCGTAGTCAGGGTTCGACCAGCGCTCGTAGTTCGCGCCGCGCCACTCGTTGGATTTCTGCGCGATTTCCTTACTCGTCCACCCCTGAAGGTACTGGATGAAGTCGGGCGACTGGGAGTTGTTGGTGAACATCTCGACGTCGGTGTAGAAGTGGGCCGCGGTGTCGGGGTTGGCGACGTCCGTCGAGAAGAACACGCCGGAGTTGACCGCCTTCAGCTCGGTCTCCACACCGATCTTCGCCCACGCCGCCTTGACCAGGTCCTGCGTCGCCTGGCGCGTCGGGTTGACGGTCGTCTGGTAGACCAGGTGGAGCCGCTGCCCGTTCTTCTGGCGTACGTTGTCGGGGCCCATCGTCCAGCCAGCCTCGTCGAGGAGCTGGTTCGCCTTGGCGATGTCCGGCGCGCACGACGTGTTCTTGGACTCAAGCTCGGGCACGCCGACGACGAGGTTGCAGGTGCCAACGCCACCGCCCTTACCGTAGAGCTGGTCGGCGATCTGGTTGCGGTCAATGGCGAGGGACAGCGCCTGGCGCACCTTGAGGTCGCTCAGGATAGGATGCTGCGTGCTCGGCTCGGAACGCGCGCCGTTGACGTCCTTGTTCGGGTCAGCGCGGTTGAGAAGGATGCGCTCGACGCTAGAGCTGGTCGCCGTGAGCAGATCGCCCTTGCTGCCCGACGACGAGATCATCGGGTTGAGGGCCGCCCACGGCACCTGGAGGTTCCAAGCGTAGTCGGTCTCACCGGTCTGGAACACGGCGCGCGCGGCCGAGGTCGCATCGCCGCCGCCCTTGAGTTGCACCGTCTTGAAGAACGGCTTGTCGGCCTCGCGGTAGTTGTCGTTGATGGAGTACGTAATCACGTCGCCAGGCTTGAAGTCGTCGACCTTATACGGGCCGGTGCCGATGGGCTTGAGATTGCCGGGGGCATCCTTCGCCTTCGTGCCCATGTAGTCCTGGAACTGCTTCTTCTGGATGATGGGCGACAGGTTGCCGACGAAAATTTGGTATGGGGTCGCGGTAGCTTCCTTGAACGTAATCTTGACGGTGTTCTTGTCCACCGCCTCGACCTTATCAATACCCTGGGTCTGCGCCGTCTGGGTGGAGGCCGTCGTTGGGTCGGCATTGTACTGGTACGTGAACACCACATCGTCGGCGGTGAAGTCGCTGCCGTCCGACCACTTGATGTTCGGCTTGAGCTTCCACGTCACCGTCTTGCCGTCGGACGAGATGCCGCCGTTCTGCGTCGTCGGGATGTCGGCGGCGAGAACCCGTACTGGCTTTCCATCCGCACCGAACCAGGCCAGCGGCTCGGTGACGATGCTGGACGCGTACTCGTCCTTGGTGCCCTGCGCCAGGTAGGTATTGAGAATGGTTGGGGCTTGCCAGAAGAGCAGCTTGAGTTCGCCGCCTGCGCCGCGGCCGTGCCCTGCCGTCGTGCCCGTCTGGCCGCTCGCCGCCGTTGTCGGCGCGGCTGCCCCGGCCGGCGCGGTCGTCGCCTGGGCGCCTGCTGCGCCGGCGGTTGTTGTCGGCGCGCCGGCGGCCGGCGCTGTCGTTGCCGCAGCCGCGGGTGCTGACGCCGACGTGGCCGCGGCCGGGGCTTGCGCCGGTGGCGTCGTCGTCTGCTGACCCGCGCACGCCGCGACGGCGATCAACAGCACTGCGGCTGCGAGCACAGCGCCGAGTCGATAACGATACTGCGTGACCATGCGTCTCTCCTTCTCCATCACACATGAAATAAACAACCGAGGCGGCGCGCGAGCGACACGCCTCGTTCACACACAAGTCGGACTACTCAAGGAGGTTTTGGATGTGAGATGGAGGGGCAAAGACGCTGAGCAGAGAGGGATGAAGAATCCAATACGTGGAGAGCGGCGGGAATTCCAGCGTATACTCAGTCTAGTTGAGTCTGCTTGGCCGGTCAAGTCGCGCAAAACAACGCAGCCATCCCGGGCATGGATGGCTGCGTCTAGCGATTTTCAAGCGCTTACGGCTGCTCCCCGGTCATTGCGAGCGGAGCGAAGCAATCCCACGTGGGCGCAAAATAACGCCTGAGTGGCTATCGCGTACGGATCATACTCACCGCGAGATTGCTTCGTCGGGCTATCGCCCTCCTCGCAATGACACCTGAAGCCGTCCTAACGCTCTTACTGCTGCTTGTACCAGTCGGCGATGTTCCACAGCTCGGTGGACCAACCGGCGTTCGGGATGGGGCCCTTGAGCTCCTTCACCTTGCCCGACGTCGGCGACGTGCGCGCGACGAGCGGGACGACGACGACATCGTTGATCAGGGTGTCGTTGGCCTTGATGGTCTCGTCCTGGCGCTTCTTCGCGTCCGTCTCGGTGCGGAGCTGCGCGATGAGCTTGTCATAGTCAGGGTTCTGGTAGCGGCTCGGGTTGTTGCAGCGCCACTGGTTCGCCTGCGAGCAGGCTTCCTGCGACGTCCAGCCGGCGAGGTAGTTGATGTAGTCTGGCTGGTCGGCGTTGTTGGTGAACATCTGGACGTCGGTGTAGAACTTGTTCGCCGTGTCCGGGTTGCCCGCGTCCGTCGAGAAGAACACGCCCGCGTTCACCGCCTTCAGCTCGGTGTCCACGCCGATCTTCTTCCACCACGCCTTGACGAGGTCCTGGGTGGCCTGGCGCACCGGGTTCACCGTCGTCTGGTAGACCAGCTTCAGCTTCTGGCCATCCTTCTCGCGGATGCCGTCGGCGCCCATCTTCCAGCCGGCCTCGTCCAGAAGCGCGTTCGCCTTGTCGAAGTCCTGGGTGCACGTCGTGTTCTTCGACTCCAGATCCGGCACACCGACGACGATGTTGCACGTCGCGACGCCGCCGGCCTTGCCGTAGAGCTGCTCGGCGATCTGCTTGGGGTCAATAGCGAGCTTCAGCGCCTGGCGCACCTTGATGTCGCTCAGGATGGGGTGCTTTGTGCTCGGCTCGGACTTCGCGCCGTTGACTTCCTTGTTCGGGTCGGCGAAGTTGAACATGATGCGCTCGACCGACGAGCTGGGCGAAACCACCAGCTCACCCTTGCTGCTCGGCGCGTTGACGAGTGGAGCGAACGCCGCCCACGGCACCTGCAGGTTCCACGCATAGTCCGCCTCGCCCGTCTGGAACACGGCGCGCGCCGCGCTCGTGGCGTCGCCGCCACCCTTGATCTGCACGCCCTTGAAGTACGGCTTGTTCGGGTCGCGGTAGTACTCGTTGATCGAGTACGTCACCACGTCGCCAGGCTTGAAGTCGTCGACCTTGTACGGGCCGGTGCCGACGGGCTTGAGGTTGCCGGGGGCATCCTTCGCCTTCTCGCCCATGTAGTCCTGGAACTGCTTCTTCTGGATGATCATGCCGTAGTCGCTGACAAAGAGCTGGTACGGGTTCGGCTGTACATCCTTGAACGTCACCTTGACCGTGTTCTTGTCCAGCGCCTCGACCTTGTCCACACCTTCAGTTGCGAACGAGGTCACGGCAGCCGTCGCCTTATCAGCCTGATACTGGTAGGTAAAGACGACGTCGTCGGCCGTGAAGTCGGTCCCGTCAGACCACTTCACGCCCGGCTTCAGCTTCCAGGTGATGCTCTTGCCGTCGGCGGCGACGCCGCCGTTCTCGCGGGTGGGAATCTCAGCGGCCAGGACAGGGAGCGGCTTGCCATCGGGGCCAATCCAGGCCAGCGGCTCCATCGTCACGCTCGCGGCGTGGTAGTCCTTCGTGCCCGAGGACAGGTGCGGGTTGAGGATGGTAGGCGCCTGCCAGTACAGGAGCTTGAGGACGTCGCCCTTGCCGCGGCCCTGGCCGGCGGACGGGGCAACGGTGGCGGCAGAAGCCGCCGGGGCAGCAGCCACGGCGGTCGCGGCCGGCTTGGCAGCGGCGGCAGCGGTCGGCGCGGGGGCAGCAGCCGTCGGCGCCTCGGCCGCCTTTTGGGCGGGCGCGGCGGCGGTCGGCGCAGCCGGAGCTTGCGCCGCGGGGGCGGGGGCGGCAGGCTGCTGGGCGCAGCCGGCAACGATGATGAGCAGGGCGAGCAATGCTCCGACCATCACCACGAGACGGTTCAACGTAGCTTTGTGCATCGAGTCTCCTCCACGAACATGAATATATGGTTGACAGGAAACAGGTACACCCAACTCTCAGGAACTTCCTGCAACGTGAAACTCGCTGGCCAGCCGCCACGTCGACCGTTTCGACCGCCGACGCCACCGACTCGAGTCGGTGGCCGACACAATAGAGCCCGCTGTGGAAGGCCGCTCGGCCCACCTCAGCGGCCTTCCCCTTGTCAGCCTGGCACTTGAGTATCAGGCGTCGTCAGGCGAGCCACCGCACCCTCAGCGTGGCAGAGTTCAAAGAGTCGTTACGTGTAATGAGCAGAGATTGTACTTACTTGTCCAATTTCGCGCAAATGTTTCCAATACAAAACAACCCACCCCTGCCGGGGTACCCCGGCAGGGGCGCAGCGTCTCCAGCGGGCCAACGAGTCGTCCGCAATGTCAACGAATTGTCACAAATGAGCGGACGACCTTTGCCTTGCGGACATATGATAGCTATGCATCATCATCCGTTTTCATCCGTTGACAGCTCAATAGTGCGTCACACGTGAGTTGCGTATTATGGAGTGACGACTTTAGTCGCTCTGTAGTCTAGGAATCGACTGGAAGTCGTCACTACATTTCGGTCACTGTACGTGTAACACAACACTAGGCTCTCGCAGCGCTTACTGCGACTTCGCCCAGTCGGCGATGTTCCACAGCTCCGACGACCACGGGTTGGGTGTCGGACCCTGGAGGCTCTTGACCTTACCCGACGTGGGCGATGTGCGCGCCACGAGCGGAATGACCACGCCGTCGCTAACCAGCGTGTCGTTGGCCTTGATGACCAGGTCCCTGCGCTTGGCCGGATCGGTCTCGGAACGGAGCTGCGCGATGAGCTTGTCGTAGTCCGGGTTCGAGTACCGGCTCGGGTTGGTGCAGCGCCACTCGTTGGCCTTCGAGCAGATTTCCTTCGTCGTCCACCCGTCGAGGTAGTTGATGAAGTCCGGCTGCTCCGAGTTGTTCGTGTACATCTCGATGTCGGAGTAGAACTTGTTGGCGGTGTCGTTGTTGCCCGCGTCGGTCGAGAAGAACACGCCCGAGTTGATGGCCTTCAGCTCTGTGTCCACGCCGATCTTCGCCCACGAGGCCTTGATGAGGTCCTGGGTGGCCTGGCGCACCGGGTTCACCGTCGTCTGGTACACCAGCTTGAGCTTCTGGCCGTCCTTCTCACGGATGTTGTCTGCGCCCATCTTCCAGCCGGCCTCGTCCAGGAGCGCGTTCGCCTTCGCGAGATCCTGGGCACACGTCGTGTTCTTCGATTCGAGGTCAGGCACGCCGACGACAATGTTGCACGTCCCCGTGCCGGCCTTGCCGTAGAGCTGGTCGGCAATCTGCTTGTTGTCGATAGCGAGCTTCAGCGCCTGGCGCACCTTGGGGTCGCTCAGGATGGGGTGCTTGGTGCTTGGCTCAGACCTCGCCCCGTCGACTTCCTTGTTCGGATCGGCGAAGTTGATGAGCAGGCGCTCGACGTTCGAGCTGATGGCCGTCACCAGGTCACCCTTGCTGCTCGGCGACGATACCAGCGGGTTCAGCGCGGCCCACGGCACCTGGAGGTTCCAGGCATAGTCCGCCTCGCCGGTCTGGAACACGGCGCGCGCCGCGCTCGTGGCGTCGCCGCCGCCCTTGATCTGGACACCCTTGAAGTACGGCTTGTTCGGGTCGCGGTAGTATTCGTTGATCGAGTACGTCACCACGTCGCCGGGCTTGAAGTCGTCGACCTTGTAGGGGCCGGTGCCGACGGGCTTGAGGTTGCCAGGAGCATCCTTCGCCTTCTCGCCGACGTAGTCCTGGAATTGCTTCTTCTGGAGGATCATCCCCAGGTCAGACACGAAGATCTGGAACGGGTTCGGCGTGGCCTCCTTGAAGCTTACCTTGACGGTGTTCTTGTCCAGCGCCTCGACCTTGTCGACGCCCTTCGTCGTCTGGGCGGTGACGCAGGCGGTCTTCTCATTGGCACAGTACTGGTAGGTGAACACAACGTCATCGGCGGTGAAGTCGGTGCCGTCGGACCACTTCACACCCGGCTTGAGCTTCCAGGTGATGCTCTTACCGTCGGCGGCGATACCACCGTTCTCGCGCGAGGGGATCTCGGCGGCCAGCGCCGGCACGGGCTTGCCGTCCGGGCCAATCCAGGCCAACGGCTCGAAGGTCACGCTCGCCGCGTGGTAGTCCTTCGTGCCCGACGACAGGTGCGGGTTGAGGATGGTGGGCGCCTGCCAGTACAGGACCTTGAGGATGTCGCCCTTGCCACGGCCGGCGCCAGCAGCAGCGGCCCCGGCAGCGGCGGCCGGCGCGGCGGTCGCGGCCGGCTTCGCGGCGGCGGCAGCGGTCGGCGCCTCAGCCGCCTTCTGGGCAGGAGCGGCGGTCGGCGCCTCAGCCGCCTTCTGGGCGGGAGCGGCGGTCGGCGCAGCCGGAGCTTGCGCCGCGGGAGCGGGAGCGGCAGGCTGCTGGGCACAGCCGGCGACGATGATGAGCAGGGCGAGCAATGCTCCGACCATCACAATGAAGCGGTTCAATATAGGTTTGTGCATCGAGTCTCCTCCACAAAAACGATCGGATGGTTGATCGGAAACCGGTACACAGAGCCAGAAAGGATGCACGGCAGCAAAACGCCGCAATGCCTCCTAAACAGCCCGTGAGTGTATTGACGGAAGATTGTACTTATTTGTCCAATTTCTGGCAAATGCTCCCACTGCAAAGCAAGCCGCCCCTGCCAGGATATACTGACAAGGGCGGCTTCTCCAGGCGTTCAACGAGGCTGCCCGAACTGTCAACGGATAAGCGAACGAACAAACGGATACACCCGCGTCACACAAACCCACTGCCTACTCGTCACCATCCGTTTAACCGTGGCGATCCGTTGACAAATGGCCCTACATGCTGTTCTTCGTGATGCCGATCACATGGCCTTCGGGGTCGGCGAAGAGGGCGAACGTCACCATGTCGGGAACGACGGTGACCGGCGCCACGACGTGCGCGCCGGCCGCCACGGCCTTGTCGAGGTACGCCTGGGGATCGTCAACGCCGATGTAGAAGGTCACATAGGGGCCCATCGGGCTTTCGGGGCCGATACCCAGGCCCGCGTGGTCCATGTCGCCCTGGCCGCTCATATGATAGTCCATGCCGGGCGCCGCCTGCATCTTCCACCCAAACACCTTCTCGTAGAACTCTTTCAACTCGGACGGATTCTTGCCACCGATCTCGACCCACGATATTGAGTTGGCCATGACTGTCCTCCTGATGGGGGTACGTACAATCCTTGTGGACTTCGGCGAAAGGAATTGTATCAGAAATAATCTCAAATGTAAATACATTTTAGAACAAATTTTCTTAACACTTTCGGCGAGGTTTTGTAAGGAAAACGAATCGTTCCCTACTATTGACACCCCCTGCCGATTGCGCTATAATATGAAGCGAACGAATGTTCGTTCCCGTGCTTCTTCCTTCTTATTCCGGTCCATTTGCCGACCCTAGAACGCAGCGAAGGAAGCTCCTATGTCGAAAGTCAGATCCCTCCCGCCGAGCAGGCAGCTCGAGATGATGTTCCTGCGCGTCGCCGACGGCGGCGAGCAGCGCACGTACTACGACCTCATCGAGCGCGGCCTGCGCCACACCGCCGCCGCCTACGCCTCCCAGAAAGTCTACCGCCTGTTCATGGAGCTGGCCGATCTGGCCGAGATCATCGGCGTCCTACCGCCGGCCGAGAGTCTCCGACCGCCGTTGATCATCGGCAGCTCACCTCAGGCGGCGCATCGCGTCCGCATGCGCGGCAAGCTCCAGATTCTCACTCGGAATGAGCGGGTAAGGAATGACGAGTCGCGCGCATCTCAATTTGGTGGAAGAGCAAATCATCCAAAAGAATGATGACAAAGCGCGCGATATGACATATAATTGTGGGCGTAACGTGTGCTTTGCAAAGGAATCGTTCGTGGAGAGATACGGAGTACTCGACGAGATCGACCAGCAGATTGTGGCCCTGCTCCTGGCGAATGGCCGGGCGAGCCACGCTGAGATTGGACGGTCCGTGGGCCTGACAGCCTCGTCGGTGTACGAGAGAGTGCGCAAGCTCGAGGAGCGCGGTGTCATTCTCGGCTACACGGCGATGGTGGATCCGGCCAAGGTCGGTAAGCCCCTGCTCGCGTTCATTCGCGTCAGCAGCCTGGCGGACCCGGCCCACTTCGAGGAAACGGTGCGCGAGCACCCGAACGTTCTGGAGTGCTACGACGTGACGGGTGAGGATAGCTACATCATGCGCGTGCGTGCCTCGGATACGACGGACCTGCACCAGACGATCATGAGAATCCGGCAGGCGGCGGCGGGCGCGACGACAATTACGATGATCGCCCTGCACACCGTCAAAGAGCTCCAATCGATTCCTTCGAGTAGCGTTCGACCGACGACTGAGTGATACCAACGGGCCATTGCCCAAGAAACTTATTTTGCGGGTACGCAAACAAGCAATTACATGGAGGTTTGTCATGCGTCTCAATCCGAGCGAGAGGAATTATCCGGCCTTCAACGACCAGCCGCACGAGCGGCCGGTTCTGAGCAACGCGGGCACGAACCGCGCGCTGCTGGCCCTGGCGGGCATCGTCGGCGGTACAGGCTTGCTTGCCGTCGTCGCATCCCTGCTCCACTAATCCGCCTCGACAACAAAACAGACCGCCGCCACCGGGCCGTTTCCCGATGGCGGCGATTGCATTTCCACTGGTGTCACACATAAGGTCGGCATAGTTCAGCCCTCGTTGGTCTGCATAATCTCGCTGAGAGACTTGCGGGTCAGGTCGGGGACCTGGGCGTCCGGCGCGGGGTAGCCGACGGGGATGACCACGAAGGCGCGCTCGTTGGTCGGGCGGTGCAGCAGCTCGTTCAGGAAACCCATCGGGCTGGGCGTGTGCGTCAGGGTCGCCAGCCCGGCGTTGTGGGCCGCTGCGAGAAACATGCCCACGGCGATGCCCACCGATTCGTTCACATAGTAGTGCTTGCGCACGCTGCCATCCGCCCGCCGCTCGTAGTCGATGCGAAAGACGACGACCAGGGCCGGCGCAACCTCCAGGAACTCCTTGTGCCAGTCCGTCCCAAGCGGCTCCAGGTCCGCCAGCCACTCCGAGGTCGCGCGCCGCGCGTAGAACTCTCTTTCCTCCGCCTCTGCCGCCTGGCGCAGCCGCCGCTTGAGATCGGGGTCGGTGACGACCACGAAGCGCCACGGCTGCTGGTGAGCGCCGGAGGGCGCAGTGCCGGCGGTTCGGATCAGCGTCTCCAGCAAACCTGGCGGCAGCGGGTCGGGTGCAAAGTGCCGAACGGTACGGCGGCGGTTCATGAGGTTGTAAAACTCGTCGGCGCGGCGCTGGCTGTCTTCGGCCCGCAAATGCTCGAAAGTGAGGGGAACGAATTTGGGCATGCAAGGCTCCCGTAGTAATATCCTTTCACGACTTTATACTATAGACACACCCATTCCGCAAGGAGCCACGCATGACCGACTGGCTAGCCCGCGCCCTGGCCGAGGGCACCCCGCTGATTGACGGCAATACGGCCACGTTCGTCTGGGCCGGCGAAACCGCGCCCGCTATTCGCTGCGACATCACCGGCTGGTGGCCGGGCGCAGAGCCGTGGCGCATGCTCCCGGCCGGGCCTGGCGTCTGGACGTATAGCCGGGAGTTCCCGGATGACGCTTACCTCGAATACGGCTACTTCGACGGCGAGGCTCGTCTGCGCGACCCCTTCAGCCGCCACCTCATGCCCAACGGCGTCGGCTCCATCAACAACTACCTCGCGATGCCCGATACCTTCACAACTGCGCAGAATCTACCACGGCTGGGCATCCCGGCCGGGCGGGTCCTCGGCGAAGACATCCCCGCGCCGACGCTGACCGGTGGACGCCGCAGCATTGCCCTTTACCAGCCGGCCGCGCCCGGCCCCTATCCCCTGCTCGTCGTCTTCGACGGCAAGGACTACCTGGAGCGCGCCCTGCTGCCGACGCTGCTGGATAATATGATCGCCGATGGCGCTATCCCGCCCCTCGCCGCCGTCATGGTCAACAACCACCCCGAGGCGCGCATCGCCGAGTATGCCAGCAGCGAGGCAACCCTGACCTTCGTCATCGACACCCTGCTCCCCTGGGTCGGCGAGCGCATCCCTCTCGTGGATACCCCCGGCGCCCACGCCGTCGTCGGCGCGAGCATGGGCGGGCTGATGTCGCTGTTCGCCGGTTTGCGCTGCCCGGAGCTGTTCGGCCACGTCCTGAGCCAGTCGGGCGCGTTCGGCTGGCGCGGCAACGAGCTCATCTTTACCCTGGTCGAGCTGACGCCGCGCCCACCTGTGCGCATCTATCTGAGCGTAGGGGAGTATGAGTGGCTCTACAAGCCTAACGGGCGGATGCGCGATACCCTGCAAGCTACGGGCTACGACCATCTATACCGCACGTTCCACGCGGGTCACAACTACACGGCGTGGGCGCTCGACCTGCCACACGGGCTGACATGGCTATATGGGAACAAAGAGGGGCAGGCTTGAAACCTGCCCTAACGTCGATTCGTACATCCCCCCCTACGTCAATCGCTATCTAGCGGCCGGCGCATGGTGACGGTGTAGAGGCGGTAGCCGAGGGCGTGGTAGAAGGCGTGGGCGTTCGTGTTGCGCCAGGACGTGAGCAGCACCATCTGTGGCGCCCCCGCCGCCCGCGCTTCCGCCTCGATGTGCCGCACAAGCGCGCGGCCGACCCCCGCGTGACGGTAGGCTTCATCCACATACAGCTCGCTCAGCTCGGCGTAGGGCACGGTGTCGAGAGCCTGGGGCAGCAAGCGCAGCGAGGCGAGCCCGACGACACTCCCGTCCACCTCGGCGACATACACTCTCTCGACGTGCGAGGCGTCTGCAAGCTGCGCGGCGATGTGCTCGACTGTCGTGCGCAGGTCGTTGAACGCGAGGTTGAGGCGGGCGATGTCGGCGGCATCGGCAGGTTCAGCGCGGCGGATCGTGACCAAGCTATCACCCATCAAGATAGAAACACGGAACACACCGAATACACAGGAGTGAGACCTTGAGCTAGCGCGTCTTCTCGAGGCGCTGTTGGACGGCGTCGCTCTGGAGCTCGCGCAGGGCGTCGGCGGCGATCCAACGGGCCGCGCGCGAGTCGAGGCTTTGAATGTCCCGCGCGGCGTCGATGGCCGCGGCGTTCAGGTGCGCGTTGCGCTTGCCGACGTTGCGCAGCGCCCAGTTCACCGCCTTCTTGACGAAGTTGCGCTCGTCCGTCGCCGCGGCTTTCATGAGCGGAAACGTGGCGATGAATTGCTCGTCGGTCACGCGCTTGTCGTGCCAGGCCAGCCCGGCGATAAGCGCGAAAGCGGCGCGGCGGACGTATTCCTCGTCCCGCGCCGCCCACTCATCGATCTTCTGCCAGGCAAACGGCGTCTTCTCGAACAGGTTGGCGCAAACCTGGTCACACACATCCCACGCATTGAAATCGGCCACCCACGCGTCCATCTGCGCCTCGGTGACATCCTTCGGAATGTCGATCATGGCTGCGACTATTCGCGCGTCTGGAATGCCGGTGTCCCAGAGCTGCAGAGCCAGGGCGTGGTCTTTCCCAATCTCCTTCGCAAGCTGGCGCATGGATGGAACGGACAGGCCCAGGCGGTGGTCCGGCGTCATCCCAAAGCGCGCCATCCCCTCAATTTCGCTCGGCCGGGCGAGCGCCTGTAGCTTCCCCATCGCTTCATCGAAAGACGTCATAGGAGTATCCTATCGTGGCGGAAGCGTGGGCTTCGTGAGCGCCGGGTCGGCAGCCATCCAGCAGTCGCCGGCGCTGTCGTCAGGACAGATCACGCGCCACCACTGCTTGTCGGCGCTCACGCCCGTGACCTTGGCGATTTGCCCCTCGTAGACGACGCCAATCTTGGGAGCGCGCTCGGCCGGGCCGCCGCGAATCACGACGTTGTCCAGGGCCATGACGAACTTCACATCCGTCGGCTGCACCTCGCCCGCGATGGGCGCGGGGGTCGGGCCGGACGGAGGCGGGGCAGGCTTCGTCAGGCTAGGATCACCGGACATCCAACAGTTGCCCGGCGTCTCGTTCGCACACATCACGCGCCACCAGCGGCGGTCCGGGCTGACACCGGTCACCTTCACAAGCTGCCCCGCCGCCACCTGCCCGATGCGCGTGTAGTCGGGGCCCGGCCCATCGCGAATCACGACCTCGTCCACCGTGGTGATGAACTTCACATCGGGCGAGAGCGGCGGAGGTGTGGGCGTCATGGTCGGCGCGGCGGTCGGCGGCGCGACGGTCGGCGAAGGCGGCGCGGTGGGTGCGGGCGGAGACGTTGGCAGAGGTGTGGGGGTCGGGGGGAGCGTCGGCGCAGCAGGCAGCGCGCTCGTCGGCGCCAGGGCAACGCGTGACGCGGCCGGGGTAACACTCGTCGTGCCGCCCTGGGTCAGGAAAGACGGCATGCAGCCGGCCAATCCGAGCAGCGTCAGAAGCGCGGCAATTATCCGGACATGGGAGAATCGTTTCATCGTCGGTGTCCTCTGCTATTAACGCTACAAACTCTCCACGGCCGCCAGCATCCCACTATGGCAAACGATTCTCCCACCTCAAGCGTTCCGTGTCAAGCGCGCTCACGCACGAACAGGTGCGCGGGGGCGGGGGGCGGTTCCTCGGCCCCCTCGGCCACCTTGCGGATCATGCCGCTGAAGATCAGGCCGTGGATAGGGTAGAGGGCGTACCAGTAGAGCCAGCCGGACAGGCCCTTCGGTGCGAAGAACGCCGTCTGGCTGAGCAGTGTCTCGCCGTCCGCCTGCGGCCGCGCCTGGAACTGGAGCCACGCCTGCCCCGGCACCTTCATCTCGGCGCGCAGCCGCAGCAGACGGTCCGGCTCGACCGCCTCGACGCGCCAGAAGTCCAGGGCGTCGCCGACGCGCACGTCGTCCGGGTCGCGGCGGCCCCGCCGCATCCCAACGCCGCCGATCAGCCGGTCGGCCATGCCCCGCAGCTGCCACGCCCAGTTCATGTAAAGCCAGCCCCGCCGCCCGCCCAGGCCTGTGAAGGAGCGGAACACCTCGCGCGGCGCAGTGGCGACCAGGCGCTGGCGGTGCTCCATGACCATGCCCTCGTGCGTCGTCAGCACGACGGGACGCATGTCGCCCTGGGAGGTCATCAGGGCGTCGCTCCACACCGTCTCCACGTCGCCAGCCTGGAGCTTGACCAGGGCGGCGCGCACCGCGCTCTCGTAGTCCATGGGGCGGATACCCGGGAAGAGGCGGCGGGCGCTGTCGTCGCGCACGACGACCTCGTTGCGCAGGCCCTCGATGAGCGGTGCGGCGATCGCGGCGGGGATCGGCGTGACGAGGTGTACCCAGAACGAGGACAGGCGTGGCGTCAGGACGGGCACGGCAATGAGCCAGCGCTTGAGGCCGCGCACGCGGGCGTACCCCGTCATCATCTCGCCGTAGGTCAGCACGTCCGCGCCGCCGATCTCGATGACCTGGCCCACGCTCGCCGGCGTCTCCAACGCGGCGACCAGGTAGTCCAGGACATTGCGCACGGCGATGGGCTGGATGCGCGTATAGACCCAGCGCGGGCAGATCATCACGGGGACGCGCTCGGTGAGGTAGCGCACCATCTCGAAGGACAGGGAGCCAGAGCCGACAATGACGGCGGCCTGGAACTCGGTGACGGGAACGCCGGATTCGCGCAGCGCGTCGCCCGTCTCCTGGCGCGAGCGCAGGTGAGGCGAGAGGGATGCCGCCGGGTCGCCCAACCCGCCCAGGTAGATGATACGCCCGACGCCCGAGGCGCGCGCTGCGGCGCCGAAGGCGCGGGCCGCCGCCAGATCGCGCTCGTGGAAGTCGTGGCCGCCACCCATGCTGTGGATCAGATAGTAGGCGACGTCTACGCCGTCGAGCGCAGCGGACAGAGTTTCAGGCGCAAGCACGTCCCCGCGCGCCACCTCAACCCGCTTCAGCCAGTCGCGCCCCTCCAGCCGCGCCGGGTCGCGCACCATGCAGCGGACGGCGTAGCCCGCCTCTAAAAGGCGCGGCACGAGCCGGCCCCCGATATAACCCGTCGCCCCGGTGACTAACACTCTCTGCTTGCTCATGTGCTTGCTGCCTCTCTGTCTGCAACGTTATCACCCTACAGAGAAAGCGATGCGCGCCTCCCTTACCCACGCATCGTGGCACCGCTGTTGCTATTTGTGTAGCATGCGAAATTCGTCTTGCCATGCAAGAGGGTAACAATGAGTTTGAAAGACATCTTCAGCTTACTCAAAGAAACCTTTGACCAATTCAACGAGGACAAGGCCGCGCGGCTGGGCGCGAGCCTCGCCTACTACACCATCTTCTCCGTCGCGCCGCTGATTGTCATCGCCATCGCCATCGCCGGCGCCGTGTTCGGGAGGCAGGCGGTGCAGGGGCAGGTCATTGGCACCATCCAGGCGGTTGTCGGGCAGCAAGGCGGCCAGGCCATCGAGACGATGGTGGAGAGCGCGAGCCAGCCGCGCGCGGGCGGCATCCTCATCACGCTACTGGGCATCGCGACGCTCCTCCTGGGCGCGTCGGGTGTGTTCGGCGCGCTCCAGGATAGCCTGAACACGATCTGGGGCGTCCAGACGCGGCCGGGCGGCGGCTTCAAGGGGATCATCAAGGAGCGCTTCTTCTCGTTCACGCTCGTGGTCGGCACCGGCTTCCTGCTCCTCGTCTCCCTCGTCGTGACCGCGGCTCTCGCCGCCGTCGCCAAGTGGTTTGGCGATGTGATGCCGGGCAGCGCCGGTCTCTGGGAGGGCGTCAACTTCGTCTTCTCGCTACTGGTCGTCACGGTTCTGTTCGCCCTGATCTTCAAGTACGTCCCAGACGCCGACATTACCTGGCGCGACATATTCATCGGCGCGTTTGCCACGGCGCTGCTGTTCACCATCGGCAAGTTCGCCATCGGGCTGTATCTTGGCCGCAGCAGCGTGACGTCGGCCTACGGCGCGGCGGGGTCGCTGGTCCTCGTGCTGCTGTGGATCTACTACTCGGCGCAGATTCTCTTCTTCGGGGCGGAGCTGACCCAGGTGGTCGCCAACCGCTACGGCACGCCCATTGTGCCGAAGCCGAGCGCCGTGCCGCTGACAGAGGCTGCGCGCGCAGGCCAGGGGATACCGCGCGCGGAGCAGGTCACGGAGGCCGCCCGAACGGGGCGCTCGGTGGAGGCCGTCGCCAGGGCGCGGGAAGCGGATCGGAACAGCCAGGAACCGGCAACCGCCAAGTAACGCGTTGCCGTCTCGGCGCTAGAGAGCATGTTTGGACGTGAAAGGTAAGGGGATGAGTTTCTCGAGGATCTTTGGCCTGTTGAAAGACACCTTCAGCCAGTTCAATGAAGACAAAGCGCCCCGTCTCGGGGCGAGCCTGGCATACTATACCGTCTTTTCGCTCGCGCCGCTGCTGGTCATCGCCATCGGTATCGCCGGACTCGTCTTCGGCGCTGAAGCGGCGCGCGGGCAGATTATGAATTCCATCGGCGGTCTGGTCGGCGACCAGGGCGCTCAAGGCATCCAGGCGATGGTCCAGGGCGCAAGCCAGCAGCGAACCGGCGGCATCGTCGCGACCATCATCGGCATCGTTGCCCTGCTGTTCGGCGCGTCCGGCGTGTTCGGCGCGCTCCAGGACAGCCTGAACACGATGTGGGAGGTGCAGCCCAAGCCCGGTCGGGGCATCATGGGGCTGATCAAGAGCCGCTTCTTCTCGTTCACGATGGTGCTGGGCACCGGCTTCCTGCTACTCGTGTCGCTGATCGTCAGTACAGGCCTCTCGGCGTTCGGAGCCTGGTTGGGGAACGCGATGCCCGGCGGCGAGGGATTGTGGCAGGTCATCAACTTCATCTTCTCGCTTGCCGTCATCACGGTGATATTTGCCCTCGTGTTCAAGTACATCCCCGAAGCGAAGATTGCCTGGCGTGACGTGTGGATTGGCGCGTTCATCACGGCGCTCCTGTTCACCATTGGCAAGTTCGTCATCGGGCTGTACCTGGGCCACAGCGCCTTCTCGTCCAGCTACGGCGCGGCCGGGTCGCTCCTGGTCCTCCTGCTCTGGGTCTACTACTCGGCGCAGATTCTGTTCTTCGGCGCGGAGTTCACCCAGGTCTACGCCAACACGTATGGCTCTCGCATGACGCCCAAACCCGGCGCGGTACCGATGACGGAGGAGGCGCGCGCCGAGCAGGGCATGGCCCGCAAGCCAGACGTGGTGACGGCGGCGCAGACAGATCGATCAGTGGAGGCAGTGGCGAAGGAGCGCGAGGGCGAGCGGGCCGACCAGAAGCCCCAGCCGGCCGTGGTACAGACCGGCCGTCGGGACACAGCCAGCGGGAATGGTCAACAGCCGGCGCCCTCAAACGGCAGCGCGCGGAATGGCGAGTTGGCGCAGCCGCCGGCTCACTTGCAGCGCGCGAACGGCGCGTCCAGCAGCCACAACGGGCAGCAGAACGGCGGCTTCAGCCTCAAGGAAGGCGTAAAGGCTCTCGGCCTCGGCGCAGCAGTGCTGGCCTTGCAGAAGTTCAACGCCCGCCGCCACTCGACCGAGTAAGACCAAACGCTGCTAGAAAAGCTGCAATGTCAGCGTCATTGCGAGGAGGGCGGTAGCCTGACGAAGCAATCTCACCACGGGCAAGGGCATCTCTACTTGGAATAGACTGCTGGGCGCAAGGGCGGGAGATTGCTTCGCTGAGATGAAAATAGCGCGGCTGTCGCCCTGAGCGCAGCGAAGGGCCTCCAACGGCACCGGGATGCTTCGCTTCGCTCAGCATGACATTTTCATAGTTACGGGTGACCCAAGGGTCATATAGACTTCGCTCGCAAGGACAGCCTTTCTATACCCGCTTGCTATGAGAACCGTAGGGACAGGTTTGAAACCCGTCCCGATAGATTGTCGCCCCAAGAAAAACGTCCCTCTACCCACATGGGATTGAGGGACGTTTTCTTATTCAGTGCGTTCTGTGTATTCCGTGGTTACAATCGCCGGCGCCTGTCTCGATGGGTGTCACGCGCTCGCGGTCTCGGCCTCTGACGGCTCGACCGCCGGCGGGACCTCGTGGCAGTGGCGGCAGCGCGCCTCGTACACCTCCGACGCGCCGACCAGGATAACCGGGTCGTTGTAGCGGGCGGGCTGTCCATCGATGAGGCGCTGCGTGCGGCTGGCGGGCGCGCCACAGATGACACAGATCGCCGAGAGCTTGTCCACCATCTCGGCCTGCGCCATGAGCAGAGGCATCGGGCCGAATGGCTCGGCGCGGAAGTCGGTGTCCAGTCCAGCCAGGAGCACGCGCTTGCCACTGTCGGCCAGCTCGTTGCAAACCGGCGCGATTTCCCAGTCGAAGAACTGCACCTCATCGACGGCGACAACGTCGGTGTCCTCGTCGACCAGGTTCAGAATCTCTCGGGAGGATGTGACCGCGACCGCATCCATTTGCAGCCCGTTGTGCGAGCTAACCTGTAGCTCGCCGTAGCGCGTATCCAGCGCCGGCTTGAAGACCTGCACCTTCTGGCGGGCAATCTGGGCGCGCTTGATGCGCCGAATCAGCTCTTCGGTCTTGCCGCTGAACATGCTGCCGCAGATAAGCTCGATCCACCCGCCGATATGACCGTGAGGTTGAGGGGCCACCGCCCGTCTCCTTTCGCGCACGAACATAATGCTAACCGCGCTGATTATAGTCAGAACGTGTCAGGACGCAAAAAGCCCTCTCGGAGCGCGGAGGCTCAGAGAGGGCTTCGCAGAGTCGTGTGGGTTTACTTCTTGCCCTTGGTAGCAGGCGCGGCGGCCGCAGGCTTGGGCTGGTTCGCCTTCTGCTCGCGGCGCTCCAGGCGCATCATGAACCGGTCGACGCGGCCGGCGGTGTCGACGATGCGCTGCTCGCCCGTGTAGAACGGGTGGCACTGGGAGCACACGTCGGTGCGGATGGTCTGCTGTGTCGAGCCAACCGTGAACGTGTTCCCGCACGCGCAGGTGACCTGCGCCTCAGGGTAATACTTGGGATGAATACCTTGCTTCGGCATTGGACTTCTTCCTTACGCCTCGGTAGCGCCCTCAGCGAGCGCTACGGTAGGCACCACCGGGTGCACGCTAATGCGCTGCTTGAACCGGGTGACATGCTCAAATTTCACGCGCCCATCGATCTTGGCGAATAGCGTATAGTCGCGGCCCTGGCCGACGTTCAGGCCAGGCTCGAACTTGGTGCCGAGCTGGCGCACGAGGATGCTGCCCGCGCTGACGACCTGGCCGTCGAAGCGCTTGACACCACGCCGTTGCGAGTTGCTGTCGCGACCGTTCTTGCTGCTACCGCCACCCTTTTTGTGAGCCATGGCTATCTTCTCCTCTCGACCTGTGCAGCAGATGGACGGTGCAAGACCGCCAACTCTTACGCCGGGCCGAGCGTATGCTGACGACGCGCGGCGCGCCGAGCGCCGGGCATCCTAGGGTTTATTCCTGTTCCTGCGCGACCGAGATATCGCCGATCTTGAGGCGAGTGTAGGTCTGGCGGTGGCCGGTCTTGCGGCGATAGCGAATCTTCGGCTTGTAGTCGAAGATAACCAGCTTGGGGCCTTTGACGTTACCCACGACCGTGGCCGTGACCTTCGCGCCCTTCACATCGTCGCCCGCCTTGTGGCCGTCGTCGTCCGCGACCAGGAGCACGTTCCCCAGCTCGATAGTCGCGCCTTCCTCGGCGTCCAGCTTCTCCACGTCCACCACGTCGCCCGGCTTGACCCGGTATTGCTTCCCACCCGTCTTAATGATTGCGTACACGTCAACCTCCCGCCGACATTCTATAAGCGCGCGAACGGCAGGGGAAGGCCCCTGCCCGCATTGTGTATCTGGCTTGGACAACGCTTAATTATAGGGTGACACGCCCGCCGGGTCAAATTCCGGTCGCGTCCTCATCCCCCAGCCCCTTCTCCCACAAGGGGAGAAGGGGGGGCAAAAATCACTTGCGCTTCTCCCCCTCTCCCGTTCTGGGAAAGGGGTAAGGGGTGAGGGATTAGCGTCGGGGCGACGGTCTGAGAGCGTACCAGACGATGGCGCCGAGGGCCACGATGGCCAGCGCCGCGAGGAGGCCGACGGCCAGATTGCCGGACACGCCGGGGTCGACGCGCGCCGCCAGGCTGACAACCGCGTTGGTGGCACGCGAGCGCAACATGAGCCCCGTCGGCGTGTTTGCCAGGTACACCAACAGCGCGGCGGCAATGAGGCAGACACCCAACGCGGCGAACTGCGGCAGCGCGCTTCGCGGCGTCTCAGGCGGGGTTTCGGTATGGGCAAGGGCGCTCGGCGCGCCGTAGTTGACGAACAGCCGCCCCAAGACGTCACCATAGTCGGCGTGGACGCGCCAGCGCTGCGACATCGCGTCCCAGTGGCGGCCATCCGGCGGGATACTCGCCCGCAGCGCCGCGAGTGTCGCGAACGGATCGTGGGCCGGACCGAGGCGGAAGCCAATCCACTCGCCGTCACGCTCTACGTCCAGGAGGCGCGCCCCCGCCTTGAGCCGGGCGGCCCGGGCAGCGTCGTACTCCGCTCGGCGTTGCGGGTCGCCCAGGACTTCATACGCCGCGTTGATGGCCTGCATACGCTCCTTCGCGCCCGGCGCGGGGTTCACGTCCGGGTGGTAGAGGCGCGCGAGCTGGCGGTAGGCAGCCTCGATGATGGCCGTCTCCGCCGTGGGCGACACTTGCAGAACCGCGTAGTAGTCGGGCAGCACAGGGGGCATGCGGGATATTATACCCCAATAGACATGAACCGGACAGCTTCTAGCTTTGATTTCCGACTGTCACCCCGAGCAGCGCGAGGGGCCTGGACTGGGGTCTATGCGGCCCAGATGCGTCGTCGCACTGCTCAGAACACAGCGACTGTGGCGTCATTGCGAGGAGCGCGTCAGCGCGACGAAGCAATCTCTCGGTGGATGACAGCAACCCCTTAGCGTTGCAGACCGCCTTGGGCAAGGGCGAGGGATTGCTTCGCTGAGATGAAAATAGCGCGGCTGTCGCCCTGAGCGTAGCGAAGGGCCTCCAACGGCACCGGGATGCTTCGCTCCGCTCAGCATGACATTTTCATACTTACGGGTGACCCAAGGGTCATATAGACTTCGCTCGCAATGACGGCCCTTCCAGACGCAATTAGCCTTACACCTCGAACACCACCTCGTCGTTTACCAGGCGAGCGACCTGACTGTGCGCCCAAGCGGGATCCTCGGCGGGGAAGTCGGCGCGGATGTGCGCGCCGCGGCTCTCGGTGCGGCGGCGGGCGAAGGCCAGGGCCATTTGCGCCATGAGCCGCGCATCCGACGGCGGCAGCGCCGCCAGCTCATCGGCCAGCCGCGCCATCCCCGCTTCGTCGCGCACGATGCCCAGCCCTTTCCACACCAGCCGCTGCAGCGTCGCGAAGTCGGCACGCTCAGGAACGATGTCGCCCGAGGACGCATCAGCCATCTCGCGCTCGCCGGCCGGCGTGAGGCCCGCCGCCTCGTCCCCGGCGTGGCAGCCGAAGACCAGGCAATCGGTGAGGGAGTTGCTGCCGTGGCGGTTCGCCCCGTGGACGCCGGAGGCGACCTCACCCGCCGCGTACAGCCGCGCCAGGGACGTGCGCGCATGGGCGTCGATCCAGAGGCCGCCCATGCAGTGGTGGGCGATAGGCGCGACTCGGGCGGGCCGATGCTCCCAGTCCCAGTCGTAGCGGCGCAGGTACACCAGCGAGAACCACTTGTCGGCCTGGCTCCAGTCGCAGCCCGTGGCGTCGAACACGACCGGGGCGCGCTGGTTCTCCTCGTGCACGATGCGCGACAGGTCATCCCGCGCCGCGCCGACGACCTCGTTCAGGCTGAGCCCGCCGAAGCGCTCGGCCAGCACGTCGCGGCCGTCCTGGGTGAGAAGGCGCGCGCCGGGCGCGAAGGGGCGGAACAGCATGAACGTCGGCAGGCTCGGCTCGGCGGTGGCGATGGGGTAGAACTGCACGAACTCCAGGTCGCGCACCCGCGCACCTGCCCGCGCCGCCATGACGACGCCCGCGCCCATCGGATCGCCCGGGTTGTCGTGGCGGGCGAACAGGCCGGAGTAGCCGCCGGTCGCCAGAACCGTCGCCGACGCGTGGATCGGGCGCAGGCCGTCGCCGTCATCGATGAGCGCGCCGACCACCGAGCCGTCACGCGCCAGCAAGCGGCGCACCGGCCACGAATGCGCCTCGATGCGCGACTCGCGGGCGACGGCCTCGGCCATCCTGGCCGAGATGAGCGCGCCACCGCCGGGGCTGAAGTACCCCTGGCCGCCCTTGTCCTTGACGCTGAGCTTGAAGCCCATCATCTCTTCCAGCCACTCGCGGCAGGCCGGCGCGTTGCGGCTCAGTGTGTCCACCAGCGCCGGCTCGTTCAGCCGGTGGCCGACTTCCATCGTCAGGTCGTAGTGCGCCTCGCGGGTGATGTTCGGTCCGGCGATGAGCATGCCACCGCCGGACACGGCGCTATTGCACGCGACGCCGGGCGCCGCCCGCGCCAGCAGCAGGACGCGCGCGCCGGCCTGCGCCGCCCGTAGCGCCGCCGTCATGCCGGCCAGCCCGCCCCCGACGACGAGAACGTCAGACGTCAACGCTCACCCCCTTCATCCCTCACCCCCGGCCCCTCTCCCAGGACGGGCGAGGGGAGAAGAAGAGTTCCCTCTTCCCATGGGAGAGGGTTAGGGTGAGGGTCTGCCTCCCCCTCTGCGCTTGTGGGAGGGGAGGTTGGGGGGTGAGGGGCGAGCGGGGGAACAATGCCGGCTTCGGCGAGATCGGCGGGAGTATCGATGTCGAAGGCGAGGTCGCGGCTGTAGAAGACGGCGACCGCCAGGCCCTCGGACGCGGCGGCGGCCAGGTGGCGCGCCAGGCTCTCGACGCCGAAGGCGGGCTGCAGGCGAAACGGCCGCACGACCAACAGCGCGTTCGTGCCGTGCCCCCAGCGGTCGGGGGCGATGAGCACGTCTGTCCCATCCTGGCTGGCGTCGTCGATGAGCAGGTCGAGGGCTTCGCCGGTCAGGAAGGGCAGGTCCATCGGCAGGAGCAAGGCATGGGTCACCTCGGACGGCAGGCGATCCAGCGCCAGCGACAGGCTCTCGTTGAGGTCGTGGCCAGGCTCCTCGATGTACTCCGCCCCATGACGCGCCGCCAGGTCCCGCACCTGCTCGTCGCCGCCGACGACCCAGACGCTGTCGATGCCGCGAGCCGCGTGGAGAGCGGCCAGCACACGCTCCAGCAGCCGCGCCGCGACGTCCGCCCGCTCGGCATCGTTCAGCGTGTCGCCCAAACGCGTCTTGGCGCGGGCCAGGGGCTTGGCCGGCACGATCGCGGCGATACGGCTCATAGCAGCCCCAAGATCTCCCCGGCCAGGCGCGCCTTGTCCTCGGCCGTGGTCATCCAGGTATCGGTGACGTGAACGCGCAGGCCCAGAGCCTCGATGTCGGGGCGCAGCACGGCGTCGCGTTCATCCAGGATGAAGGTGTCCACGAAGTCGCTGTAGAGGCGAGCGACAGACACGGCGTTCGGCTCCAGCCCGGCCCAGCGCATCATGGCAACGGTCGGCCCCTTGACCGCCTGCCCCTGGATGAGGGGCGTCACAGCAATGCGGCGGGCGCGGCTCCGACGGAGGGCGTCGCGGACACCCGGCACACCCAGGATGGGGCCGACGCTGACGATGGGGTTGGACGGCGTGACGATGACCACATCTGCCTCGGCCAGCGCCTCCCGCAGCGGCGGCGAGGGCCGCGCATCGGCCAACCCGCGCAGCTCGATACCCAGCACCTCCGGCGCGCAGCGCTCGCGCACGAAGTACTCCTGAAAGTGGAGTTTTCCAAGCGGCGTGTCGACGTAGGTGGTCACCGGGTCGTCGGTCATGGGGATGATACGCACGGCCACGCCTAGGCGGCGGCGCAGCTCGTCGGTCACGGCGCTGAGCGGATGGCCCTGGCGCAGGGCCTCGGTGCGCAAGATATTGGTCGCGAGGTCCAGGTCGCCCAGGTTGAACCAGGTCTCCGCGCCGTAGCGGCCGAACATCTCCATGGCGCTCCACGTCTCGCCCTGCAAGCCCCAGCCGCGGTCGAGACTGGCAAGCCCGGCCAGGGTATACATGACGGTGTCGACGTCGGGAGAGATGTGCAGACCAAAGTGGTCGATGTCGTCGCCGGTGTTGACGACGATGGCGAGTGTGTCGGCCGGGACGTGGGCGGCGAGGCCCTGGACGAGCTTCGCCCCGCCGACGCCACCGGAGAGGGCCAGTATCATGCGCGGTTATCCTTTCGCCGTGGGTACCCTAAATGATACGCACGGCGCGCGCAGATGCTGAAATAAAACACACGAGACACCGCGACGGGGCGGTGTCTCGTGAACTGGATTATGATGATGGAGCGGGCGACTCTCACTTACCGTATCGACCTGCCGGCACAACCTTTAGGATGTAGGTCACGTCCATCGTGTTGCCGCCGCCAAAGTCGGCGTAGATGCGGAGCGTGTGCGTACCGACGGATAGCGGCGCCAACATGAGGTAGGTGCCAACCTGGGCTGAGGGGTTGGTATCGTCCTTGGCGATGACCACGTCGAAGATGTTGCCGGGATTCGACAGATCAACATTGAACCCCGGAGGCGCCGACTCCACATAATAATTGCTCAGGTTCCTCACAGGATCGCCATCAATCGAAGCACTCAGGCTCTGCGGAGTATAGAATCCTCGTGCTTGTTGCAAAACCCAGAGGAAGTTCCGGTTGTGCGGATCATCGGGAGGCGACCAGATGTAGATTGCGTTCGCAACAGGAATGAAGATGGCCTTGCCAGACGGCATGGTGCAGTTGCGTGTCGCGGTTCCCGTGCCGAAGATTCCGGCCAGGAACCAAACAGGGCCGGACTGTGACTTGCCGCACTTCGTGCCTGTGGTATCGCCCGGGACGTCGAGAGATGGGTTAGCCGCAGCCGGGATCGCCACGAGCCACTGCCACCACATGTCGCCCCACTCGCCATAGGTCTTGCCATAGGGATGGGACTGCGGCGGGAGGACGCCGGGGTTTGTGTTCCGGTCCGCCAGGGCCACAGAAGGCGATAACGCCGGGAACAGAGCGAGGGCCATTACTGCGACAACGCTGACAACGGTGATAAGTTGATGCCACCACGACACACGCCTGGTCATCATTCATCCTCCTGAGAAATGCTGCGGGAGATGCATTCGGCATCCGGCCGACACCGTAACAGCAGTATATGACACCCTGGCCCGCGCAGTGGATACAGGAGAGATACAAAAGCGATACAATGAGGCAACCACGGGACCTCGGACTACGAAGGGGCGATAGGCAGCCAAAGGCGCGAGAGCTAGCCGTGAGCTCGCGTTTGCCACCTCGCGACTGGGGTTCGCCGTTACCCAAGCGACAGGCCGCCCCAGGCTGAAGCCCTGTTTTTTACACACATCTTGGCAGCGCGATAGCCAGCGAGGCTGGAAGATGGCGTGGCCACCGCGGCCACAGCACCAACCCGTCATTGCGAGACGCCGATGCCATGTGGCGGCATGCGCCGACACAAGAAGCTTCCGAATGTCACCCCTCGCGCTGCTCGGGGTCTGGACTGCGAGCCTACCGCGGCCCAGATGCTTCGCTTCGCTCAGCATGACACCGCATGTGAAGTTTCTGAGCAGCGAAGCGAAGCAATCCCTTCCCTGGTCCAAGGCCGTCTGAGCCGCATCAGCCGTGTCTGTCACCCGTCGGGAGGCTGCTTCGTCGTCCTATCGTCCTCCTCGCAGCGACACCGCGGGCTGTCTTCCGAATAGCCAGCCTCGCTCAAACGTTCTGTGTAAAAGACAGGGCTGAAGCCTACGGCCAGGAATGCAAGCCCAAGGGGCTGACGGCGTAAAGGACAATAGCCTCTCAGGCTTGCACTCGTAGCCCGCTGCTTCAGCGGCGGGCGGCCCCCGCTTTTGCGCCTTTCGCGCCCTTCCGCGCCTCTCGCGGTCCAACAGCCCCACACGCGCGAAAAGAGCCTGCCCCGCGCTCGGCGGGACAGGCTCTATCATCGGGAGATTCGGTTCGCAGAGGTGCGCAGTGTTCTGCCATCACCTCCGCGGTTGCCTCAACGTAACTTCAGCCCACGCAACGTACCATCCCTAGTACAGTATGTCGGGAACGACAACGAGCCTGTATCGGATGTTCAGCGTGAAGCTCCATGGCTTAGGGGGATTGTCCGTTGTCGTCCCCGCCGCAGTCGCTGCGAAGTGAATCTGGTGGGCGCCGAGAGAGAGCGGCTTGACCATCACATAGTACCCATCGCTCACAGCGTTCCCGGTTGCCCCTGTGGCCGCCGCAAGTACATTGTCCTGAGGAAGCGGGCCAATTGAGAACATTGGAGACGCCACCTGATATCGATACAGGTTCGGGACGGACGTACCGTCGATTTCGAGCGACAACGTCTGTTTGGTGATGGCATTTCTAAGGTCCGCCGCGCACTGGGTAAGCGCCTCTTGCGTGGTTCCGTTGCCTTCAACCGACGAGCACTCCGCATTCATGATCGGGAAGAAAAGCCAGGTGTCGGCAGGGATGGTGCAAGTACGATCCGCTGTGCCGAGAGCGTTACCTCCACCCGTGTCCACTGTGGTAAAAGTGCCTCCCAAGAACCATACGTTCCCAGACTGACCGATTCCACAGTTCACTCGTTTGTCGACATACAACGGATGGTAGAGTTTCCCGGTGCTGACTGGCGGATTATGCACCGGGATCCTGAACATCCACTGATACCACAACGCGCTCCACTGGCCGTACGTCATTCCCCAGACGGACTGGTCAGGTGGCAAGATGAGAGGCAAAGTCCTTTTGTCTTGGGCCTGAGCCGGCTGCGCGCCGACGAGAACTGACATCAGCGCGACGAGCATCACGGCTACCATCAGCGCAGCCAGGAGTCGCCAGCGCTTTGTGTTATCGTGCAACATGACCCAACTCCTTTCTAAATACGCTTTCTTCGCCTTGCGTTTGAGGGCGCCACAACCTGCCCCGCGCTCGGCGGGACAGGCTGTGCTTTCTATCGACGTACGTTGTCGATCACACTTAGACTGCTACTTCACCGTGAGGTGGTACGTTATGTCCAGCGTGAAGCTCTGGCTCGGGATTGTTCCGCCAAAATGAATGGTATGCGGGCCAGATGGGAGCGGGGCGAGCATGATCCAGTAGCCATCGGAAACCAACGGTGAGTAGGTCGTGCCGGGGTCAAGCCCAAAGATGGGATTGCTGCTCGGTGTCCTCACGCTAAATACCGGAGAGAGAGCACGATAGAGGCGCAGATTCTTCACGGGAATGTTGTCAACGGTGAATGTGAGCTTGGTTGCTTCGTTCATCCACGCAGCCGCGCCCTGGCGCAGTTTGAGCACATCACACTTCCCGGTTCCAGTTGGCGCGCAGTCGCCCACCGCTGCTCCGAAGATATCGTTGAGGACGGGTATCAGCAGGGCTTTGCCGGCCGGGATAGTGCAGTTCCGTGTGATACCGTTCGTGGCGAAGGTTCCGCCCAGGAACCACACCTTCCCAGACTGGTTGACGCTGCAATCTCCATTTGGGATTCCCCCGGTGTCTAGCAAGGGATGCTTGTCTGCGGGTATGGAGAACACCCATTGCCACCACCTGGCGCTCCACTCACCGTATGTCACCCCATACGGAGGCAAGATGGGTGGCATGACGACCGAGTTGGTTTTCTCCTGGGCCTGGGCTGGCTGGGGGCCGACGAGGACCGCCATCAACGCGACGAGCATTACAACCACCGCCAGCGCCAGCAACATCTGCCAGCGCTTTGTAAAGTTCTGCAACATTGCCGTGTTCCTTTCCTTTCAGGATTTGTGTTGGGTGCGCAGATTGGCGCACCCGGTACTTGGTGGTGAGTCCGATGTATTCCAACGAAGGGGGACCTTGATTGACCACTGAGTCGAAGGTGCTTCTACAAGCGCTGCTTGTCGCTCCGCCTGGGTCTATAGGCGCCTCCTGGGCGAGCCACCGCGGGGACGTGCGGGGGCAGCTTTCTCCCCTGCGTACATCAAACCACAAGTCCAGTGCAATTCATATCCGCTTTGCGGTAGAAAAAACGGCATAGTCGACGCCGAGCCGAATCAAAAAGGCCGACGCTAGCCCGAAGGAGTCCGGGCCAGAACGTCAGCCTATTTGTGCTGCGTACACCATGTGACCTCGATGCCGGGCGGAGGCGTCGTCGCTCTCCACCACGGCTCCGCGACTCCTCACCGCGCGAGATCCACCATCATTTTCGATTGTATCACTACAATCAACCATTGTCAATAGGGCGATTTAGCTAGCACCTTGCACGCTGGCTTCCAAGACGGCATAATTGCTTGGAATCTGCATGCCCGGAGCGAGGATGCCTAACGAGAGCCGTGTTCCAACTCACCCTGGCGAGGTTTTGCAGGACGAGTTCCTGAGTCCGATGGCCTTAACACAGGTCGCCTTCGCCCGGCATATCGGCGTGCCAACCCAACGCATCAACGAGATCGTGCGGGGCAAGCGAGGCATCACGCCGGAGACAGCCTGGCTGTTCGCTCAGGCGCTCGGCACAAGCCCTCAATTCTGGCTGAACCTGCAGACCCAGCATGATTTGGCGGTCAACCGCCCCAAGCGGCAGGTCACACCACTCATCGCTGTTTGACACACTGTGCTATTCGCCCAAAGGTAAACACTCCTCATGAAAACGTACCGTCTCCCGAACACCGATCTCGAAGTCTCCCGCATCGCCCACGGCTGCATGACCCTCGGCGGCCCGTGGGACAGCCCGACATACTCGGCCGAGACCCGCGCCCAGGCTGTCCGCGTCATCGGCGCCGCGCTCGACCACGGCATCAACTTCTTCGACCACGCCGACATCTACGGCCGCGGCAAGTCGGAGAGCGTCTTCGGCGATGTCCTGCAGGACATGCCGGGCGTGCGCCAGCGCATCATCATCCAGACTAAGTGCGCGATTCGCTTCCGCGGCGACCCCGGTCCTGACGACCCTGGCCGCTACGACTTCAGCTACGACTACATCGTCGGCTCGGTCGAGGGCAGCCTGCGCCGTCTGCGCACCGACACCATTGACATCCTCCTGCTGCACCGCCCTGACGCCCTGATGGAGCCGGCCGAGGTGGCCCGCGCCTTCGCGGAGCTGCACAGCAGCGGCAAGGTGCGCTACTTTGGCGTCAGCAACTTCAGCGGCAGCCAGATCGCCCTGCTCCAGAAGTACATCGACCAGCCGATCGTCGCCAACCAGCTCGAGCTGAACCTCCTGCACAATGGGCTTATCAACGATGGCGTCGTGGTCGACGTCGAGGGCGACAAGTACAGCGCCGTGACGGGTGTCCTCGACTACTGCCGGCTGCACGACATCATGATCCAGGCCTACTCGCCCGTTGCGAAGGGGCACCTCATCGACCCGCCTGAGGACGCCGACGCCCGCGTGCGCATGGCGGCGGGCGCGATAGCGCGGTTTGCCGAGGCGAAGGGCGTCAGCCGCGAGGCCATCGCCCTGGCGTGGCTTCTGCGCCACCCGGCCGGCATTCAGCCCGTCATCGGCACGACCAACGTCGAGCGCATCGCCGCCAGCGCCCAGGCCGACGAAGTCGAGCTGACCCGCTCGGAGTGGTATAGCCTGTTCACCGCCGGCCGCGGCGGCCCAGTGCCTTGAGCCATGGGCGAAGGAATCGTTTTGCGTCCCGCTGTCGTCGACGACCTGCCACAGATCGTCGCGATGGACCGCGACCTGTTCAGTGAGCATGGCACCGAGGAAGACCCGGCTATCATCCGCGCCCGGCTGGAGGTATTTCCGGCCGGGTGCGTCGTGCTTGAGGAGCGCGCCGACGGCCGACCGGCGCGGTTCGTGGGCTACCTGACGACGGAGAAGTGGGCCGACGCGCGCGAGCCGACGCTGGACGAGGACCCGCGCGTGACCCACAAACCCGACGGCCGCGTTCTCAACATCACGACGCTCGCCGTTGGGCGCGCCGACCAGCGGGGCGGGCTGGGGGCGCGGCTACTGGCGTTCGCGGAGGACTTGGCGCGGCGGGAGGGGTGCGCGGAAATTATTCTGGAGACGGAGCAGGCCGAGCGCTTCTACCTGCGCCACGGCTATGAGACGCTGGGAGAGCGCCGCCAGCGCAACGCGCATCTGATCGTCATGCGCAAGCGCCTGGCCTCAGTCGTCGCGGCCGGTCCGCCGTGACATCACTCCCGTCGTTGCGAGACCCGAATACCTTATCGCGGTATGCGCCGCCACGAGAACACTACCACGCCGTCGTTGCGAGCGTCAGCGAAGCAACCTCTCGCCATTGCGAAAGACGGTCTGAGCATCTTTAGCGCATCTGGCACCCGATGAGAGATTGCTTCGCCGGGCTGTCGCCCGCCTCGCAATGACGAGACCACGGAGGTTGTGTGAGCTTGCGCCAGGTGTACCTGCTGCTCGCCGTCGTGAGCGCTATCGTCCCCTATGCCCTGTTCGTGCCGTGGCTGCTCGCCAACGGCCTCAATATCCCACTATTCGTTCAGAACCTCTCCGCCAACAACATCGCGGCGTTCTTCGCCGTGGATGTGATCATCTCGGCGCTCGTCTTGTTCGTGTTCATCTTTGCCGAAGGGCGGCGGCTCGGGATAACGCGGCTGTGGGCTCCGGTGGTCGGCACACTGCTCGTCGGCGTCTCGTTCAGCCTCCCCCTGTTCCTCTACATGCGCCAGGCCCACCTCGACGTCGCTATGGCGTCGAGGTAGACGGAGTCCTACTTCCCGGACAGGCTCGCCACAACGGGGGCGAACGCGTCCATGGTGTCGTCGGACACGACGTAGTACGAGAAGCCGTACGTCTCGCGCCGCTGGAGCATGTCCTCTGCCATCTGCTCGGCGCTCCCGATGAGCACCGACGGCATCGCCCACACGTCCTCGACGCTCGCGCCGGCCCACCCGCGCTCGGCGATGAGCTGCTGCGTGCGCTCGCGTCGGTGGTCCGTGAGAATGACCGTTGGGATGAGGTTCAGCTCGATCTGTCCGAAGCGCGCCCCCGCCCCCTGGCGTATCCAATCTATCTTCTGCATTACTGCGTCCGGCAGGCGCTCAGAGGTATTGTCCACCACCGTCCCGCTCGCCACCGATGTCGTCAAGACGCTAACGATGTCGGCCTCGCGGCCGGCAAGCCGCAGCATGCGCGGCTGTCCCGCGCCGACGAGGATCGGCGGGCGCGGGCGCTGCGCCGGCTTCGGCACGCCGTCGAGCGCGGTGACGTGGTAGTGCTCCCCGTCAAACGTCAGCGGCTCGTCGGCCCACAAGCCCTTGATGACCCGCAGCGCCTCCTCCAGGCGGCTGATGCGCGCGCCAGCCGACTCGAACGGCATGCCCGCCTGCGCGTATTCCTCGCGCTGCCAGCCCGCGCCGATGCCCAGCTCCAGCCGACCGTCCGACAGCACGTCGAGGGTGGCGGCTTCCTTGGCGAGCATCACCGGGTGACGATAGTCATTGTCGATGACGAGCGTCCCGACGCGCAGCGTCTGAGTGCTCAGCGCGGCGGCTGCGAGGGCCACCAGCGGCGCGTACTGGTCGCCGAAGAAGTCGGGGATGAAGTGGTCGCGGAGCAGGAAGGTGTCGTAGCCCAACGCCTCGACGCAGCGGACGTGGTCCAGCCAGCGCTCGCGCGGATACATCGCCTCATTGATGACCCCAAACCGGAACGGACGCTGCGACATGGCTGCCTCCCTATCTCTCGTCGGTTTTCGTTGTCACTAGCATAGCGCACGACGCGGCGCGATACTATCCGAAGCTTGCGACTCAAATCGCCGACTTGCGGCGGGGGAAGCGCTAGACGTTCTGGCGGGGGAGACGTAGAATTATGAGACCAAGTGCCGCCGGCGACGACGCCACGGCCAAAATCCGAGGAGGAAGCCGATGATCTATCGCAGCCCGTTCCCCGACGTAGATATCCCCGTGATGCCGCTGACCGATTTCGTGTTCCGCGACGTAGCGTCGCGTGCCGACAAGCCCGCCATGATTGACGCGCCCACCGGCCGAACCTACACCTACGCTCAACTCCTGGGCGCGGCGCAGCGCCTGGCCGCCGGGCTGGCGGCGCGCGGCTTCAAGAAGGGCGACGTGTTCGCCGTCTACCTGCCCAACCTGCCGGAGTACGCCATCGTGTTTCACGGCGTGGCCCTGGCCGGCGGCATCCTGACCACGGTTAACCCGCTGTACACGGCCCACGAGCTGGCGATGCAGATGCGCGACTCGGGCGCGAAATATCTGCTGACCATTCCTCTGTTCCTCGACAACGCGAAGAAGGCGGCGGAGAGCGGCGTCGAGGAGATCTTCGTCCTCGGCGAGGGCGAGGGGGCGACGCCATTCATGGCCCTGCTGCAGAACAGCGCCCCGGTTCCCCAGGTCGACATCGACCCGAAGAACGACCTGGTCGTCCTGCCCTACTCCAGCGGCACGACCGGCCTGCCGAAGGGCGTTATGCTCACCCACTACAACCTCGTCGCCAACTTGAAGCAGCTGGAGGCCTTGAAGTCGCCGTCAGTTGAGCTGGAGCCGAACGACACCATGCTGGGCCTCCTACCGTTCTACCACATCTACGGCATGATATGCATCATGAACTATGGCCTCAATTTCGGCTCGACCATCGTCACCATGCCTCGGTTCGACCTGGAGCCGTTCCTCCAGACCATCCAGAACTACAAGGTCACCTGGGCCAATCTCGTGCCGCCTCTCGTCCTGGCGCTGGGGAAGCACCCGCTGGTAGACAAATACGACCTTTCCAGCCTGAGGACCATCCTGTCCGGCGCGGCGCCCCTTGGCAAAGAAGCCCAGGAAGCCGCGCAGACTCGCCTCCACTGCACCGCCACCCAGGGCTACGGCCTCACCGAGACCAGTCCCGTGACTCACCTCGATATCCGCCTGCCCGGCCAGGACAAGCCCGGCAGCATCGGCACTCTGATCCCCGACACCGAGGCCCAGATCGTGGACCTCACTAGCGGTGAGAGCGTCGGTCCAGGTACGCAGGGCGAGCTCTGGATTCGCGGGCCTCAGGTCATGAAGGGCTACCACAACAACCCCGAGGCGACGGCGCGTACCATCGACCGCGAGGGCTGGCTGCACACGGGCGATGTGGCCGTCGCCGACGCGGACGGCTACTTCTGGATCCTCGACCGCATCAAGGAGCTTATCAAGTACAAGGGCATGCAGGTCGCGCCCGCCGAGATCGAGGCGGTGCTGGTCTCCCACCCGGCCGTCGCCGACGCCGCCGTGATCGGCCGGCCAGATCCGGAGGCGGGCGAGATTCCGAAGGCGTTCGTCGTGCGCAAGGCGCCGGTCACTGAGGAAGAGCTGAAGGCCTTCGTCGCCGAGCGCGTCGCGCCGTACAAGAAGGTTCGCTTCGTGGAGTTCGTGGACGCGCTGCCGCGCACGACGTCCGGCAAGATTCTGCGCCGCGACCTGCTGGAGAAGGAACGCGCGAAGATGAGCGCGGAGCAGTCGGGCGCGACGGCGGATTGAGGCAATAGCCATAACGGGGGTGGCGCTCATGAGCGGATCGTCCTCATCCCGACCCTTCAACCTGTGGGACTGGAACATCAGGCTGAGAGAGGTGCTCTCGGCTGACTTCGATGATGAGACTCTTCGCAGAATAAGCGCCGCTCTCGGCGTCGACTGGGACACTCTCCCTGGCGCCGACAGGCCGCAGAAGGCGCGCAGCCTGATCGAAGCGGCGGCGCGCGCCAACCGCATCGACGACCTGATTGCCGCCGGCAAGCGCGAGCGTCCGGGGGAGCCTTGGGACGCCATTGCTGACGGCGCGCACCGCTTCCCCCTGGTGCTCGCGCCTGCAGCGCCTGCAGCGCGTGCGCCCGCGACACCGCCGTCCACGGAGTCGGCCTCCTCGACCGCCACACCAGCGCCGCACAGTCCGAGCGCATCGCCGCCGCCATTGCCGGCGGCCGGGTGGTCGCGCGGGGGCAGCATGGCGTCCTGGCGCGAGTTTTGGGTGATGCTGGGGATCGTCCTGGTGCTGGTCGCCGTCATTGCTGTGGCCTGTGTCGCCCTGAGCTCGCTGGCGAACAGGTTCATGGCGGACGTGAACAGCGACGCGTCAGATGACTCGGCTGTCGTCTCGCCCTCCCAGGCCGGCGGGTCCAATGCTCCTCCGAGCATCGTGACTGCGATGGCCGCCGCCGGCGCAACGGCCATCGCGAAATACGGCACCCCCACGCCGTCTCCGCCCGGCGCCAAGGCCTATCCCGCGACAGGCGCTTACCCCAGCCCGGCGGCGGCGAAAGGGGCGCGCAACCCCCTGGCCGGGTTCGCCGCCATCATGACAGACACCCAGGGGCGGCAGCACCGTGTCGCGGCAAGCAGCCTGCGCTGGCAGAGCATGAACGAGATTCGGCTCGATGGCAACCGCGAGATACCACTCAACACCGTCCGCGCCATCGACGTGACCCGCAATGAGCCGACCCCAGAGCTACGAATCACGCTGGCTAACGGTGAGACGGTGACCGGCGAGGTGAGCGCCGGGTGCGGCTTCGCCGGCGACACGGCCATCGGCCCGCTGGAAGTCCCGTGCGGCAAGCTCAAGCGCGTCGAGATGACGGACGCGGGCGGGGCGCCGGCGCCGATACCGACGCGCGCCGTGAAGGGAACGCGAGCCGTGATTACCGACGCACAGGGCCGCCAGACGACCGTCCGCGGTGATAGCCTGAAGTGGAGCGGCATCGACGAAATCTGGCTGGACGGCGGGCAGACCGTTCGCTTCGACAGGGTTCGCGCCATTGATGCGTCGGTGACCGGCTCGACGGCGCGGTTGGCCATTACCCTGGCGAACGGCGAGAAGCTGGAGGATGATATCAGCGGTAGCTGCCGCTTCGGCGCGGAGAGCGACATCGGCCCGTTCGAAATCGCCTGCGACCGCCTGAAGCGCATCGAGTTGCTGGACCCCGGCGCGGGCCCGATGCCCGCCGCGGTCACCGGCCGCTCTCTCAAGGGCTTGACCGCCGTTATCACCGACAACCAAGGCGCGCAGACACGCGCCCCGGCCGACAGCCTCCGCTGGCGCGGTATCGGCGAAGTCTGGCTCGACAGCGGCCAGACCCTCACCTTCGACAGGGTGCGCGCCATTGACGTGAGCGGCGATCAGTCCCAGGCACGCATGAGCGTTACGCTGGTGAACGGCGAGACGCTGGAGGATGGGGTGACGGGCGGCTGCTGGTTCAACCTTCAGCCCGCCGCCGATGTCACGCTACGCTGTGACCAGATTAGGCGTATAGAGATACAGTGATTATCGTTAGAATATGGGAGCGGCGCGGTATCTGGTTATGAGCGAAGCGATCTACAGCCATGTCTTTGACGGTCTACCCGTGCGGACGGGCGACATCCTGTGCACGCAGGATGGGACGCCGGGCAGCCTGTTCGGAGAGATCTGGCGGCAGCTCGGCCGCGTCGTCCCCGGCGAGATCGACCACGTGGTCCTGTACCTCGGTCCAGACGGACGGTGCGTTGAGTCTGGCATCCGGGGCGTTATTGTCTTCGACATGCCGGGCGAACACTGGGACGCCTCGGCGCTGGCCGTCCAGCGCGTGCTGCACGACACGCTCGTGGGCGCTGCATATCCACTGGCCGAACGCGACCTCTCACCCGCCGACGAAGATCGCATCCGGCGCGGCGTCGCCGACTATTGCCTGGCCCAGGCCGAGATGCACCGCGGGTACAACATCAATATTTTCGACCTTGACACGACAGGCGCCTTCTACTGCAGCCAGCTCCTCTATCACGCCTATCTGCGCTATGGCATCGACCTCAACAGCAATACGGGTGTACCAACGGCGCTTGGCCTGGACCGCATTGTGTTCCCTGAGGAAATCTGGCATGCCTGCCCCACCCGCCGCGTGGAGGCATTGAGACCGGCTGACTCTTGAAGGGAAGGTTGGAGATGGCGACGACTTTCTATGCGGCGATGGAGGATGTCCTGCTGGTCGGGCAGCGGCGGAACGGCGGGTGGGACGTGTGGACTGCGCTCGATGGCCTGCCGCTGGAGTGCGTCGCCGTCGACGAGCGCAATCCCGAGCGCGTCTACTGCGGGACGTTTGGGCAGGGTCTGTGGCGCAGCGAGGATGGCGGCGCGACGTGGCGACGCTCCGACGACGGGATCGGCCGCGCGGAAGTTATGTCGCTTGCCGTCAGTGCCTTTGCCGGCGAGAGCGACGCCGGCGTTGTGTACGCCGGGACGGAGCCGAGCGCGCTCTTCGTCTCGACGGACGGCGGGCGCCACTGGGAAGAGCGGCCGGCGTTCCAGGATATTCCCTCGCGCTCGACCTGGAGCTTCCCGCCGCGCCCGTGGACGCACCACGTCCGCTGGATCGCTCCCGACCCACACGTCTCCGAGCGCGTGTACGTCGCGGTGGAGCTAGGCGGCGTGATGCGAACCGATGACGGCGGCCAAACCTGGGTCGACCGCCGCCCCGACGGACCGATGGACGTGCATACCGCGGCGACGCATCCCCTCGCGCCGGGCCGCGTGTACACCGCCGAAGGCGACGGCTTCGGGCGGGCGGGCCGCGGCTACGCTGAGAGCCGCGACGCCGACGAAACATGGGGCTATCCGGACGACGGGCTGCGCCACGGCTACTTGTGGAGCATTGCCGTCGACCCCGGCGACCCCGACACTGTGCTCGTCTCCGCGGCGGCCGGCCCGTATCCTGCGCACAACCGCCATGCGGCCGAGTCCTATCTCTACCGCAGGGCGGGCGGCGGTAGCTGGGAGCCATCGCAGACGGGCCTGCCCGCGCCGCGCGGCACCATCGTCCCGGTACTGACGGCCAACGCTCTCGAACCGGGGGTATTCTACGCCCTGAGCAACCACGGCCTCTTCCGCTCGCCGGACAGAGGCGAACATTGGGAACCGCTGGACCTCCCGTGGGCGGATGCGTTGCGCCGCCAGCACGCTCGCGGTCTGGCGGTCGTAGACGCAGCTTTATGAGCACGCCGCAATTCTCCGACGCCTGGGTTCTCCTGGCGATCTTCATGATCATCGGCGGCACCATGTTCCGCCAGCCGTCCATGCTGGCCCTCGGCCTGCTGCTTCTCGTCATCGTGCCGATCGCCTGGACCTGGAACCGGCTCGTCCTACGCGCCGTCAACTACCAGCGTAAGCTGGGCGAGACCCGCGTCTTCGCGGGCGAGACCACCACCGTCAATCTCATCACGACCAACCAGAAGCCTCTCCCCGCCCCGTGGCTCACCGTCGAGGACACGTTCCCGCGCGGTGTGAGTATCCTGGAGCGGCAGATGACGCAGGTCAAAGGCGGCGAGATTCAGTCGCTGACCAACGTTCTCTCGCTGCGCTGGTATGAGCGCGTCGTGCGCCAGTACACCCTGAGCTGCCCCAGGCGCGGCTTTTACTTCATCGGCCCCGCCTACCTGACCGGCGGCGATCTGTTCGGGATGTTCGAGAACCGGGGCAAAGTGTCCCAAATGGACCGCATCATCGTCTACCCCGCCGTCGTTCCCCTGGCGGAGCTAGGCTTCGTCGGCAAGGACCCGTTCGGCGAGTCGCGCTCCCCGCTGCGCATCTTCGAGGACCCGCTGCGCACCGTCGGCATCCGCGATTACCATCCGGAGGACTCGTTCCGCCACGTCCACTGGAAGGCCAGCGCGCGCCAGCAACGCCTCCAGACGAAAGTCTACGAGCCGACGATCACGCAGCGCCTGGCGATCATGCTCAACATCGCCACGTTCCCGCAACCCTGGTGGGGCATCGACCCGGAGGTGCAGGAGCACGTCATCTCCGTCGCCGCCTCCATCGCCTACCACGCCACTCAGCGCCGCCGCGCCGTCGGCCTCGTCGCCAACGGCGCCGTCCCCCGCTCCGACCAGCCTATTCGCGTCCTGCCGAGTCGCGACCCCGGCACCCTGACGCGCATCCTGGAGGCGCTCGCCGCCGTCTCGACCTTCGCCACGGAGCGCATCGAGACGCTGCTGGCGCGGGAGACGCCGCGCATGCCCTGGGGCGCGACCTTCGTCGTCGTTACAGCTATTGTCACACCGGAGCTCGTCGCCGAGATAACGCGCCTGACGCGAGCCGGCCGCCGCAGTGTCCTGGTCTCTCTAGACCCCAGCTACACCGAGACGGAGCTACCCGGCGTCATCATCCACCACCTGCCGCGCGCCCAGCTCGTCTACGGTGAGCGCCCGGCCGCCATCGACCCCGACGCGCTCTTCCGCCGCCCAACCGCGTCAGAGGAACCGCAATGACGCTAGCGCTTTGTACGGAGAGATTTGAAACGCAAAGGTGCAGAGACGCAAAGGAAGAAAAGGCCTCTGATCTCTTCCCAGTGCGCCATTGCGCCTTTGCGTTACCTATATCTTCCGAGGGCACGCGATGACCTCGCTGCGTCTGCGCCGCGAGCTTCTCCGACTGGCGACGGCCACGTTCGGCGCCGCGTGGTACTACGCCGCGTGGAGCGTTGCCTTCACCTACCTGGCGCGGCCCGTCGAGGGGCCATCGTTCGTCCTCGTGTGGGCACTCTCGGTCCTGGCGATGTACGTCGCGCGCTACCTCAACGTCGAGCGCGGCAACGCCGGCGCGGTGGGCTGGCCGGTGGCCGCCGGAGCCCTCGTCTCCATCGTCCTCGCTTCATGGCTGACGCCCGGTATCGGCGGGCCGGTCAACCTTGTCCTCGGTCTGCGCTCGTTCAACGGCGCCGCTGTCGTCCTGACCGTGGGCCTGTTCATCCTGTGGTGGCGCTGCGTTGACGCCGTGCGCGACGGGTTCAACATGGGCACCACGAGCCTGCGCTTCCGTCTCGGCGTCGTTATGCTCTTCTGGGCGGTCATCCTCGCCGCGTTCGTTCACCTCGACCTGACGGCGGTGATCTTCGTCTTCTTCGCCGCGGCCCTCGTCGCCATGGCCCTGGCGCGCGTCGAAGACGTCAGCCGCAGCCTGGGCGGCGTCGTGACACCCTTCAACCGCACGTGGGCGCTCATCCTGGCCGCCGCCGTCACGGGCGTCATGCTCGTCGGCGCGATCGCCGTCGTCGTCCTTACGCCGGACACGATTCGCACCATCCTCGGCTGGCTGTCGCCGCTGTGGTTCGTGCTTACGTTCGTCTTCATTGCCATCATCGCCCTGCTCGCGCGCATCCTGGAGCCGCTTATCCTGTTCCTGATCGACGCGCTGCGACCCGTCGCCGACCGCATGTTACGCTTCACCCCGCAGCAGTTCCAGGCGCCACAGGATCAAGAGCCGCTCGTGTTGGAACGGTACGTGCCGCCCGTCATCCTCGACAGCGCCAAGTGGCTGGCCCTGATCGCCGTCATCGTCTTCGCGCTGTGGCTGCTGGCGGCGTGGGCGCGGCAGCGGCGCCAGACAACCGGCGAGGGCGTGCCGGAGCTGCGCGAGTCCGTGTGGTCCGCCGAGGCCTTCGCCGACGACGCCCGCGGCCTGCTCGACCGGCTGCTCGGGCGCTTCCGCCGCCACCGCCCTGGCATCGCCACGGACTCGGTGCGCCACATCTACGCCAGCTTGCAGGTGCTCGCCGCTGAGCGCGGCGCGCCGCGCCCGCCCGACGACACACCCTACGAGTACCTGCCGCAGCTGCAGAGCCTGCTGCCCGCCGCCGCGGCCGATCTCTCACTCCTCACCGCTGCCTACGTCGACGCCCACTACCACGAAATCGAGCCGACCGAGGCTGAACTGGGGCGAGCCCAGGCGGCCTGGCAGCGCGTTCGCCGCGCCGCCGAAGCGGTGCCAGCGGTCAAGAGCGATGGAGGAGAAGTGCGCGCCGAGGAATGAGGCGGCGGCGGCACCCGATAATAAAGCGCCGCCGGCGATGGACGAACACGTCCAGCTTCGGCGACGCTTGTGACTATCGAGTTCTGATAGGTCTACAGGTGGTTCTCGTACAGGTCAGCGATGGGGAAGCACAATCCATAGTCGTCCCAGATCAGATCGCCCTGCTCAAGCCGGAATCCTGCGAACTTCTCCGGGTCGAGGTAGGCGCGAATGAGGGGGTTTCGGCTCTCGCGCAGGAAAGGCCCGAAATCCACTGTCCTTTCAACCCCATCGCTGAATGACAGCTTTAGGCGATAATCCGACACCAACTCGGCGCGGATGATATCTATCACGGCACCTTCGGGCAGTGTCATCCTATCCTCTGTGTGATATTCTTCGCTTCTACTGGCTTGTGGAGTACGAAGTAGTCTATCCATCGTTGCACAATCTCGTCCGCATAGTATTCGACCAGTGTCTGGAAGTTCCTCAACTCCGATGGATTCAACGGGCGCCGCCCCTTCACCGATAAATAGACAATCCGGACCACTCTGCCATTCTCCACTATCAGCTCTGCCCGATTCTCTCGGCCCTGGCATTTGCCGTGGACGTTGATAGGCTCGTGTTCGTTCGAGTAGAACAGCACAGTGATTCCCAAGTATTCGTAAAGCTTAGGCATGAATCCAACGCTGAAAAAGTGGCTTTGCGCGATTGAGTACCGTTGGCCAGCATTATAAAACGATTCTTGCTCCGATTCAAGCCGATATGCCCATCCACCGGTACATCAATTCGCGCTCGGCAGGCTAGACTACATTTGCCTCACAGTGCTGACGATGCGCATAATCTGCTTGGCGTGCGGCCGTTCATGGCTCGCCATCCACCGCGCATAGAACACTACGCTCCGAACGAGCGGCTTTCCCGCGCCCGTCACGGTCGCCGTTCGTAACCAGTCTTCGGGGGTTAGCCGTTCCAGGACTGCCAGTAGCTCGGCGCGCTGCGCAGCAAAAGCGTGGAGCGAGGCCGCAAACTCCTGTTCAAGATAGTCGGTCTGCCCGATCCACGTCCTGGGATTGACGGCCCGAATCGTTGGCTTGTCTTCGTTGATTATCTTGATCATGCTATCGCCCCACACATCGGCGCACGCGCGCAGATGGGCCAGCACCTCGTTGGCGGACCACTCATCCGGACCGGGAGCGGTATGAAGTTGGGATTCTGCCAGGCCGTCTGTAAGCTCAGCGATGCGTGGCGGCGTCGCGGCCAGCATGGTCAGAATCCGGTCAAAGGTGAGGGATTCATCCGGCATGGAAGATCTCGTCACCCATACCTGCTGAAGCCGACATGCGCTCGCGCAGCAGCGGCTCGCGAACCGCCCGCGCGTCCAGCTTGCTCGCGCCGAGAAACGTGACGAACCGGGCGAACCCACGCGCCAACGCCGCCGCAAACGCCTCATCTGCGCCGAGCGCCACATCTTCCAACCACAAGCCGAGAATGACGAACGTGTTGGTCGTGCGGTCGAGCTTGCTGTCGAAGCGCGCCACAAGCCGCTCGCCCCACAGGACCGGCAGCGTATAGTACCCGAACTTGCGCTGGTGCTCCGGCTTGTAGACCTCCCACACATAGTCGAAGCCGAACAGAACTTTGGCGCGGCCCCGGGCGCTGACCGGATCGAGGGGGGAAAGAAAGACGCCCTCTTCCGCCGTCGTCGGCCCCAGCGGCGTCCACGCCTGCGGCACACGCCCGGCGCTCAGATCGCGCAGCAGCTCGGCGTCGCCGCCAAGGGCGTAGTGCACCTGCTTCCAGCCCTCCACCTGAACCTCGACGAGCTCGCCGTCGGCCAACATCGCCTCGCGTAGCTTCTTCGCGGCGCTGTCCGGGTCGCCGCGCCGATACGAATCACTCGTCCGATTCAGCCGCGACAGGCCGGCGAAGCCGACTTCCTTCTGAATCAAAAAGCGGTCCACCTCGGTTTCGTCGCTTTCGCGGATGAGATGCGCCGGCGCGACGGTCTCGCTCAGGGCGTACACGCGCTCGAAGCGCTCGCGGTGATGCGTCATCACTTCGCCGGTGAGCCAGAGATACCACAACGCCAGCGAGCTGTCCTTGCGGCCGCGGTAGCTCTGCGTTCGCGTGCGCGTCGCCATCTCGAAGTCGCGGTTGCTCACTACGCCGCGCTCCCACAAGATGGCTCGCATCTCGACGATCGCCTCGGCGTGGTCGCGGGCGATGCTGTGCAGACGCGCGTTGCTGTCGCGCTCGCGGCGCATGACCACGCGCCAGTGCGGCAGCTCGTCCATCGGTCGGACGGCCAGCCAGCCGCCCCAATCGAAGAACTTGCGCTGCTGATAGGTCACGTCCTCCCACATGCCGGGCGAGTAGTCGAGGACACGGCTGTGCAGCTTGATGTCCTGGCTACGCGCAATAACTTGCAGCGGGTCGAGCTGGAGGTACTCGATCGCGCGGATGGCCTGCTCAGTGCCTGCGATGCCGCGCCAGCGCCGCCCGGGCCACAAGCCTTGCTTGCCGAGGATGAAGCGGCGGGCCGTGTCAATGTCGATGTTCAACATGCTGGTTTATCGTCGAGAACGCCCACACGGGCCTTTGCTCAAATATCGACGGCTGGCAGGCCGTTCATGCCAAGAATCAACGAGATCTCGCCGCCATGATGCAGGTCGTGTTCCAGCACATGGTAGATCACCCAACTGCGCGATACCTCGTATGTCTGACCATCCCATTCATCTGGAAAGGTCTTGGTGCAGTCCTCTGGTGTCCAGCGCCGCAAGCGAGCTTCGATGAAAGCCCACGTCTCATCGAGGCCGTGCGCCAGTTCCGCCCCGCTGCGCTCGGGTGACTCACGTTGACCCCACCACATATACCCGTCCATGGCTGCGTCGAAGTCTTGTAGCGTGCCACTGAACCACCCCGCCCTGACAGAAATGATGTGCTGCACAATCTGCCCCAACGGCCACATACCCCGAGCGGGTTGGAGCGAGAGCTGCTCGCTCGTCAGCGGTGCGATAGAGTTGCGCAGCTTTTCCTGATAGCCGCGCCAATTCTCATAGATCACATCGAGCGTCGATTGGGTTTGCTGCTGCATCTGTTCCTCCATGAAGGCTGATCTGCCCGTTTTCGCGACGATTGCCGCAGTAAAGAGGACAAATTGTAGGGGCAGGTTAAAACCCGCCCCTACACCCACAGAATCACAAGTATGCCCTGGCGCTACTGCCCCTTGCCGCGCCCCGTCTTCTCCTGGAGCTCGTCGATCTTCTTCGAGGCCTCGGCCTTCGTCATGTTGTCGTCGATCTCCTCGCCCGCTTCCTCCGCCAGGGTGTGAAGGTAGGAGCGCTGCGCCCCCGTCATCGGCTCATCGCCGGTCGTCCACTCGTCTGGGTCCTTGACGGTGTTGCTCTGGCTGCGCTGGTCCTGGTCCTGCTTGGTGGTCATTTCGATACACCTCTCTAGTCGGCAGCGTTCACGCCGCGTGTGTTGCTATCGAATGCCCCGGACCTAGCACAAAGTATGCCACAGATGAAACAAATGTGCTAAAGCACCTCCGCGCCCTGCACCTCTTCGACGACCACCGGCCGTTTCGGCAGGAGGCGGCGGGCGAGGCGGCGATCCTCCGCCGTAATGCCGCCGACGGTTGCCAGCACGACGAGGTAGGTCAGGCCGCCCGCCGTAAGCGCGACCAGGAAGGGGAGACGGCCCCACACCAGCGCGGTCACGCCCACCAGCGCCGCGGTCGCCACGATCGGCCGCCACGACACCCTGAGCAGGTTGACCGGCGCTACGGAGCGGCGCACCGCGATCATGAACGGCACCATCAGCACGATCTCTGACAGCACGGTGATGACGGCGGCGGCGACATAGCTGTAGCGCGGAATAAAGATGAGGTTGGCGACGACGTTGAACACGACGGCGATCAGGAAGCTGCGCGTGATCCACTTCGCCTCATCCACCGCGACCAGCACATACTGCGTGACGCCGTTGACGAAGCTGAACGGCAGGAACCAGATCATGATGCGCAGCGCGATGGCACCGTAGGGCAGGTAGGCCGCGCCACCCAGCAGCCCGACGAGGACGTCGGCCGAGAAGAACATAAGGGCCGCGGCGGGCAAGGCGATCATGAGCAGCAGCCGAATCGCCAGGACATAGGCGCGCGCCAGGGGCGTGTCGTGGCGCGCAACACCGTCGCCCTTCGGCGTCTCGCTGGCGTAGCGCGACATGAGCGGGAATATCGCCAGGGTGAAGTAGGCCGGGATGATGAGCAGGGCGTCGATCCACTTGTAGGCCGTCGAGTAGTAGCCGACGACAGTGTCCCCCTGCAGTGGCTGGAGCAGCGTCACATCCACCTTGAAGAACAGCGTGTTCAGCAGATGGTTCAGCATCAGTGGGTACGACAGGACGACGATGCCCCACGCCGCGGCCGGCGCGAAGGTGATACCCGGGCGGAAGAACAGGCGCGACGCCGCGCGCCAGAGGATGCCTACGGTCACGACGTTGGAGACGATGGCAACCCCCGCCAGGCCGACGATGCCCCAGCCGAGCAGGAGCACGAGCGCTCCCAGGCTCACCTTGATGAGCGTGGTCAGGCTCGTCAGCCCGGCCGGATACTCCATGCGCTCCTCGGCGTAGAACAGCGAGCTGAGAGCGCCGGCGATGTTGCCCGGGATGAGCGCGATGACCAGCAGCCCAATGGTGAGCGCGGTTTCCAGGTTCAGATCGAAGAAATTGAACCAGACCGCGCCCAGGAGCAGCAGCACGGGAACAGCCAGTCCGAGTAGCACCATGCGCAGACCCATCGTCTCTGCCAAAGTCGACTCGGCTTCGTCGCGGTGCTGGGCGACGTGGCGCGTCAGGTACAGGTTCAGGCCAAAGTTGCTCCAGATTTCCAGGTAGCCGACGATGGCAATGGCGAAGTAGTACGCGCCCGCCGAGGCCGGGCCCAGGATACGCAGCATCAGCGCGGCAAAGGCGAAGTCCACGGCCTTGTTGCTCAGCGTGGTCAGCATCGGCGCGAGCGAGTTGCGCCCGACCCGCCGCACAGTGTCCGCCTCGTGGCCGACGCCGTAGACGCGCCGCCACGCCGCGAACCCGAACAGGAACCCTAGAATGGCGAACGACAGGAACGACAGGTACAGCCCGAGCTTGAACGACATGGGCGAGTACACCAGGCGCAGATGCCACGTTCCCGGCGGAATCGGCACGCCGCGGAAGATGCCGTCGACGCGCAGGATGGGCACGTCGGTCTCGTTGCTGGGGTCGTCGGCCGGGGCGAGGTGCGCCTGCCAACCTCCGAAGAAGCTGTCGGCCAGCACCAGCAGCCCGCCCTGCCCCGCCCGACTCACGTCCATCTCCACCGTCGAAGGCGTGTAGCGGCGAATGGCGATCCGATTCGCCGCTGCCGACGCCGTCCTGGGCAGGTCAGCCGGCGGTGGGGGCAGCGCGTCGTCCTCCATTCCCGTCGGGTCCAGCACCACGACCTGCCGCGGATCGACGGTCGACAGCATGCGGTACACGCCGCGCGGCTCGCCGGCGAGAGGGTAGCGGATGCCGCCCGGCGCGTCGCTGGCGAAGAAGGCCCGCGGCTTCGCGTCCTCGTTGCGGTATATCTTCACTTCGCCGTCGTACGCCAGTGTCCAGCCGGGCCGCTCGATGGCCTTGTTGGTGACAACGTAGCGCACCCCCAGCACGTCGAGCAGCGGCGAGTCGAGCGCGTCCGTCTTGCGCAGCGGCGCGACCTGGTTGAACAGCAAGAGGTCCTGGTCTCCGATCAGGCGCGAGAAGTCCACGTAGTCGCGCAGGATGATCGAGTCGTAGCCGCGCGTGTCCTCCAGGCCGTAGAGCATGGGCAGGTTAGGCGCGAGGATGCTCTTGTCGCCGAGGACCGTGATGCGGAATGGGCCTTCTTGCGCTCGGCGCTCCTGGAGAAATGTGACCGCCGGCGGCGTGAAATTCGCCAGCTTCGGGTCTACCGCCGGGTTGAAGCCGTAGGACGCGACGAACAGGTCCGCCGCCAGCACTGCCAGCGCCGCGATGCTCGGCCAGGGTAACCCGAACCCCCCTCTCCGTCTCCCCCCGTCGACTGGGGGAGGGGAAGTGACATCCTGACTCGCTTTTTCTTGCCCCTCCCCCTCTGGGAGAGGCTGGGTGAGGGGCTTAGAGCCCGAATCGGGCGTCATCTCCTCCCCCTCTCCCCTTGTGGGAGAGGGGGCCGGGGGGTGAGGGATCGACCGCGCCAGCCACACCAGCGCCAGGCCGGTGAGCGTCAGGAATACGGCGAACAGCAGCAGGCTCCGGCCTTCGTAGGATAGGAATGCCTGCCCGGCGCCGAAGACGTCGCTTGCCTTGGCAAGGCGGTCGACGGCGATCTCCGCCAGGGGGACGAGCCGCGCCCGCATCACGTAACCGACGCCGAGCGCCAGCAGCCCCAGCGCGCCCAGCACGGCTGCAACCGCCCCCAGCCCCGTCGTCAGCCGCCGGTGGCGCGGGATGGCCGCCCAGCCCAGCGCGGCGAGCATCGCCAGGCTGAACGTGTACGGGTACACCCAGCGAAACGGCGTGTGAAGCTGGCTGAAGCCCGGCAGGATGTAGAGCAGGGCATAGGCCGGCGTACCGAACATGAACAGCAGCGACGCCAGGGCGAGCAGCGCGAATATCCAGGTGTATGTCGCCCTCCCCCCCTCTCCCCTTGTGGGAGAGGGGGCAAGAGCCGGCTCTTCGCCGAGTGCCCCCCCCCTCTCCCCTTGTGGGAGAGGGGGACGGGGGGTGAGGGACGACACCGCGTCCCAGATCGCGACGACGGCCAGCAACAGCGGCAGCAGCCCGGCGTACACCGCGCCCTCGACGTAGTTCTTGATGCCCCACGCCGTGTTATCTACGCTGGCGCCGGCGCGGTTGCGCAGCTCACTCACCCACGCATTCTGGAAGATGTCGAAGTAGCCGTGGTGCGCCGGGTTGCCGAAGATGTCCGGCATGACGAAGGCGAGCACGTGGCGCGCGGGGAAGGCGTAGCCGCGCACCTCGGCCAGGCTCGCCGCGGCCTGGCGGAAGTTCTGGCTCACCAACTCGTACAACGGCAGGATTTGCACCGAGGCCAGGCCGACGCCCAGCACGGCCATCGCCCCCATCGCCCCCGCGCCTTTTGCCAACGAGCGCGCCCGATCCGGGCCGCGCTGGAAGAAGGCCGCGACGAGGCGCGCCGCGCCATAGTAGGCGGCGACGAGCAGGGTATACAGCGCGATCTCAACGTGTCCGGCGAGAAAGACGCACCCGATCGCCCCGGCCCCGACGGCCAGCCACGCCGTCAGCCCGATAGTCAGCCCCTCGCCGCGCCTGTCCCGCTCGAAGACGCGCTCGAGCGCGAGGAGGATGAGGGGCAGCCAGGCCATCCCGGCGATAATCATCGGGTGCACCGGGTTGACCAGGAAGAGCTGGCTCAGGGCGAAGACGAACATCGCCGCCGCCGACGGCGCCCACGCCAGGCGCAGCCCGCGCCGCGCGTAGGCGTAGGTGAACGCGCCCGCCAGCCATATCTGCACCGCCGTGAACCAGCCGTAGGCGAGCCATAGGGGCAGGCCGTAGTAGAGAACGCTCAGGGGATACAGGGCGGAGCTTTGGCCGGCGGCAAGGAAGGGCGCGCCAGCGAACAGGTACGGGTTCCACAGCGGCAGCTCGCGCGCGGCGATCTCCCGCGTGATGAACGATTTCCAGGTGTAGTTCTCCAGCAGGAGGTCTGTCACCAGCGGGTTCTGAACGCCCGTGACGCCATGCTCAGCGGCGAAGGCCGACCAGGGGAGACTCTGGTAGAGCGCGTCAAAGGGAACGAGGCTCCGCCCGCCGATGGTGACGGGCCAGAACATCGCCAGGAGGAACACGGCGAGGGCGGCGAGGACGAGGCCGTCGGGAACGAGCCAGCGGCGCGCGCGGCCCCGCCACGGGGATAGGGATGCCATAGCAGACGGCATTATAGGCGCGCAGGGTGCGTTTCACAAAATGCCCGCGGCCGGGCCGCGCGATACCACGGCATAATATGACCATTCGGCTCTTGACAGGGGCGGCGTTTCGTGATTAGATATGAATAGGCCACTCGCAAGCAGTGCGCTATTCCTAATTAGTCCCCCCACCCATCGAAAGGAATATGGCGATGCGACTCCGGTATGCTTTGATGGCTCTGATCGTGGCGATCGGTCTGGCAGCGGGGGTTCTGCTGAATGCGACGGCGGTTTCGACGGCGGATGCGTGCAGGTGTCCACCGACGTGCCACTGGGTCTACTACCAGGGACACTGGGTCTATATCTGCGGATGTGACGGCATCGGGTAATCCGCTCTGAACAGTGCCCGTGAAGGGAAGCCAAGGCTTATGGCTCCACGCGCGAATTCCGTTGCCTGCCTTTCAAGAAAGAACGAATAGCACACCGCCGCAACTCAATGGTTGCGGCGGTGTGCTTGCTGCCGCGCCTGGCCCCCTTAATGATGAGAATCCGGTAGCGCCGGAGATGTTATTTCCGGCGCATAATGTTTTTTACGCACTTTTCACGCGATTTGACGGACGAGCCTATTGACACGCGCTCAGTCTCATGATATACGTATACATACTCTCATTGAGAGCACATATCCCCTGCAATTGTCCCCCCACCCAACGAAAGGATCTAGGCTATGCGACTCCGGTTTGCGCTGATGGCACTCGTGGTGGCGATCGCTCTGTCGGCGGGTGTGCTACTGACCGCGACGGCTTCGACGGCTGAGGCAAGCGGTGCGCCTCCCCGCTGCCACTGGGTCTACGACTGCGGCCACTGGATCTACATCTGCGGCTGTGACAGCTGAGCGTAACACTCACTGAGTGCTTTCAGAAAGGAGCACGATGATGCGACTCCGGTTTGCCTTGATGGCTCTCGTGGTGGCGGTGGCTTTGTCGGCTGGTGTGCTTCTGACCGCGACGGCTTCGACGGCTGAGGCGAGTGGGAGCAAGGGCAATCCTGGCTGCCACTGGGTCTACGACTGCGGCCACTGGATCTACATCTGCGGCTGTGACTGATTGAGCGCGCTCCGCGCCGAGTGCCTTCAGAAAGGAGCATGACGATGCGAATCCGGCTTGCGTTGATGGCTCTCGTGGTGGCGATCGCTCTGTCCGCGGGTGTGCTACTGACCGCGACTGCGGTTCCAACGGCCGAGGCGCTCGGGAGCAAGGGCAGCCCTACCTGCCACTGGGTCTACGACTGCGGCCACTGGATCTACGTCTGCGGCTGTGACTGATTGAGCGCACCCCGCGCCGAGTGCCCTCAGAAAGGAGCACGACGATGCGACTCCGGCTTGCGCTGATGGCTCTCGTGGTGGCGATCGCTCTGTCGGCGGGTGTGCTACTGACCGCGACGGCTTCGACGGCTGAGGCGAGCGGTAGCACGGGCAGCCCTGGCTGCCACTGGGTCTACATCTGCGGCCACTGGATCTACGTTTGCGGCAGTCCCACCTAAGACGCATACAGGTTCGTCCACAGCCACAACCTCCCGGTTGTGGCTGTGCTTTTTTCCCCGCCGACCCGATTCCCTGCCATGAAAGTGTGTCCGGCGGCTCGTTGTCGCCAGCCGGCGCCCCAGATCACGAACCCTCCGTAATCCTTGCCGTGTCCCGTTTGCGGTGGAGTAGGGGCGGGTTTCAAATCCGTTCCTGGTTTGAAACCCGCCCCTACCTACGATCCATATAGGTAGGGGTAGCCCTCGTGGCTACCCTGGGCGACCACGAGGGATCGCCCCTACAGAAATGCCGACCAGGTCGTCTGATTTTGCATTAGGCGGCAGCGCAAAAAAGTGGGGGCAGGCTTGCGCCCGCCCCCACGCCACACACTGTTCAGTTGTCGGTCAACCGTCCGTTGGTAATCGTGAGATTACTTTCAGGGCGCAGGCACGGGGCCGCTGGGGATGGCCAGCGAGCCAGGCTCGATGATACCAAACGCCGGGTTGACGAAGTACTTCTGACCAGGGATCGTCGCGTAGATCGTCGGGATCACGGCGTCGGTGTTCGTGCCGTTGATGTCGCTGACGAACTTCAGCTCGTACGCCAGGCACGGGCTCACGTTGTTGAACTCGAAGTAGCCTTCGGTGTTCGTGCGCGTCGCCTGCAGGAACGTGCCGCTCTGGTTGGCGGCCGTCGGGGCCAGCCACAGCGCAACGTACTTGCCAGCATTCGGCAGAGTCGGCGTGCCAGGCCAGATCTCGCCACCCGGATCACGCTCGCTCGGGTCGTAGCCCGTCACCGGGACTCCACCCGCAGGAAGGTTCGGGTCGATCGGCGGGAGGCCGCTGAGGTTGTTCGTCGGGACATAGAAGCGCGGGCCGACGGCGGTCGCGCCGCGATCGACGACGGCAGTCTCGTAGCCCTGGATCACGCCAGCCGGCGGAGCCACGTTCACGACGTACGGCAGCACCGGCACGCCGGCGGCCGCGCCACTCTGGCACGGAACCAGGATGACAGTGTCGATGCCGGGCATGTCAGCCTCGAGGTTGGCCGCCCAGTACATGCTGTAGTGGCCTTCGAAGTTGAGGGCCAGCGGCGGGAACACGTGCTGGAACTCGCCGATGCGCACGCGGTAGCGGTGGCCGCTGATGATGCCATCCGCGCCAATGCCGGTGAAGTTCGTGCCGGTCGCGGCCGCGATGTAGTAGGACACTAGGCCGGTCTGCGGGTTCACCTGCGGAACAACGCCACCGAACGGATGGCCAGGCGCGAAGTAGAAGACGCTTAGCGGGTTCTCTTCGTCCTGAACCAGGATCGGCGCGACCGTGCCATCATCGCCACGAGAGCCGTACGGCGCGCAGACGGTGATCAGCAGGTCGGTCGGCGCGCAGGAAGTCGGCACGCCAGGGCACTGCGGAATGTAACCCTCGAAGTCGAAGCCCGGCGGGATCGGGAAGCCCTCGCTCGCCGCGGTCACGTCGCCAGCCGCAGGAGCGCCACCAGGCACCACGCGCTCCACCTTCACCGCAGCCAGACCCACTACGTTGCGCAGCAGGATCGGTATCTGCGGGTTCTGTGCACCGAACACCGGGATACCGGTGATTACGTCATGCTCCCAGTACACTGCCGAGATCACCGCCGAGCCCACGAACCCAGGCTGGATCCAGTTCCAGTTCGCCAGGTTGATGTACTCCACCTGCTTCTCGTTCAGCTTCTCGCACACATAGTCCAGCAACCCGTTCTGGTCGTAGACGTACATCACGAAGTCCGTGAAGCCCGGCTTCGGCACCAGGTTCTGGATTGCCACGTCCGTCACCATGTTGTACGCGTTGCCGCGCTGCATCAGCGACGGGATACCAATCACCGCCACGCCACCCTGCAGACCACTCGCGTCACCCGCGCCGATCTGCCACACGTACCCCTGATCCTCTGGGAACAGGTTGTACGCCGTCGCCTGCGTCACCTTCGTCGGGCTGCTGTAGTTCAGCAGCTCCGCCACCGCCGCGATCGGCACTGCGTTCACGGCCGGGTCACCAGGCGACTCCCACGCCTGGCTCTCGACGCGCACCGCGCCGACATACTGCCCAGGCAGGTTGTTCACCAGCGCCAGCGGGAACTCTGTCTCACCTCGCGGGCAGATCCAGTCCACCAGCGTCGTGATGATGTCGCCGCTCTGGTCGACGAAGTACACCTTCACCTTCGCCGCCACGATGCTGCTCATGTTCTGAACATGGATCACTGTCGCCCAGCCGTTGGTCTCACGGTAGATCAGCGGCCCGTAGGCAACCTGCGACCCACCACCACTGCTGAGGCACTGCCCGTTGAACACGTAGCACAGCTCCGCCGCCACGCCCGTGTAGCTCATCAGCACATCCTGGCCGATCTGGTCGACCACGATGCCCAACGGCTGCGACGCGCGGATCCACACGCTGCCCGTGAAGCCGGTGCTCACGCAGCCAGCCACGTTGAACTGCGCCGTGTAGCCAGGCGATACCTGCGCCACCGAGCAGATCTGCGCGCGGAGACAGCTGTCACGATCCTTGAACCACAACTCGATGCTCGTGCACTCCGTGCCGCTGTTCTGGATGTACAGCCAGCTGTTCCAGCCGTTGTAGCCAGAGTACACCACGGGGGCGTAGTACGCGAAACCACCGAACAGCGGGTCGTACGCGCCTTCCTGCGCCGAACCAACGCCACTGTACGCGTCCGCCATCACGAACGACGGCGTCGCGTTGCCAGGCATCTTCCGCACAACTTCCACCGCGATCGGCTGCCCGTAGAACGGGTTCCAGTTGAACGGGAACTGTCCCGGCGTCGACGTCACGCTGGGCCAACCCTCAGGCCAGGTCAGCTTGTTGAGGGTGTTCGTCCAGTCCTCGCAGCGCCAGTACAGGTTGCCCTGCTGCGGGAACGGGTTGTAGCTGATGGCGATCGCGCTCTTCGCGCTCGCCGGTAGCTGCGAGCTTGTCCACACCCAGCTCGTCCCAGGCTTCAACAGTCCCGTGCATTCAATCTTGAACGGGTTCTGCGCCTGCGGCTGGCAGAAGCCAGAGTTCTCGGCGAAGAGCAAGAGTGCAATCTTGGTCCACGTCGAGCCGACGTTCTGGGCCTCGATGGTCCAGTCCACGCCGGTCTTGGTGTTGCCGATGTAGCCGAGCACCGGCAGCTGGACATAAGTGCCAGGTGTCGGGCTGGCCTGCGCGCCACTGTCAACAGTAAGCGCGACACCCAACGCGAGGCCCAATGCCAGGGCCAGCGCCAGGACGGCGATGACGAGAATTCGTCTCATTGTGTCTAACCTCCCTGATGATTCTTTGGTGCTGCGATGAACGGTAGGGCGAGCGGCCTCTCAGTTCCGCCCGTCCCGAGTCGACAGAAGAAATCTTGGGGCAGTACGCACCTCCTTCGTCTGGCGGCATGACTTCACCGCGTTCTCCTAGCATAAAAAACGTTGAGGGGGTACGAAGGATACGGCTTCCGGGGAGAAATTCTTAAAATAGCCTAAATTGGGCTTAATCTAGCCGACGCCGAGGATGATTTTAGGCATCGGGCCGCGCATGTCGAGGTAGCTCGCGTTGTCCTCGGCCTCCCAGCGGCGGTCGTTGTCCAGGATACGCTCGGCCAACCCGGCCTCGTCGCGGGCCGGCGAGATCGCCTGCATCTGGTTCAGCAGCCCCATGCCGACGAACCAGTCCATCCGCGCCCCACGCCGCAGGCCGGCGACCCAGTCGGGCGGCGCGCTGCCGTCCAGGGCGTCGAGGCTCCGGGTCAGCGTCGCATAGACGTCATCCAGGGCCGCGCGGCGGCGGCCGAAATCGTCCGCCGTTTGCAGGCGGTCTTTGACGGTGGCATAGATCTCGGAGGTGCGCTCCAGGTCCTTGGGAAGGCGGGTGTGGTGCGCCAGGTAATCATCGTCCAGGAAATAGGCCGCGAACTTGAGCTGCGGCGACAGCTTGTAGACGCTGAACGCCGCCGCCCGGGCTTCGGCGGGGAAACGCTGCGCGACGAAGCGGCGCAGGATGCGATCGGGATCTGCATTGGGGTTGCGCGCCAGGGCCTGGAGGGCGTAGATGTTGACGAAATTCCCCCAGGGCAGCTCGAAGATCGGGTTGTTCCCCTTGTTCCAGTTGAGGCGCACACCAAAGCGGCGGACGCCCCGATCGGCGGCGGCGCGCGCGTGGGCGGCCAGGGTATCGCCCAGGTAGGTCGGGAAGTAATTGTGGCCGTCGTACTCGCGCCAGGCATCGAACTCGACGATCTGGCGCGCCGGGTCGCCCGCGCCGATGAGCCTGTCGTCGAACTTGCCGTTCAGCAGGAAGTCCGAGTTGACGCTCTTGAGGGACACCAACACGTTGTCAGGCAACCCGTCGAACATGCGCGCCGGGTCATACGCCTCCAGCGCCGGGAGGAACTGCCAGGCGCGCACCTGCACCTCGCGCGCCCCTACCGTGGCTGCCGTTTCGCGCGCCAGGCGATTGACGCGATCCAGCGGGCTGAGGTCGCGGCAGTAGTCACACTGGCAGTCGAGAATGGAATACATGGACTCGTCGGCGGTGACCTGGAGGCCCGCGATCTCGGGGAACAGGCCGAAGAACTCACCCAACTTACCGCGGTACAGCCGCCACGTGTCCTCGCGGCCGGGGCACACCGGCGAGCCCGCGCTGCCCGCCAGGCGTCCGCTGAGCAGGCGGTACACCGGTTTGGAAATATCAAACTGGTTGGTGTTGACGTATAGCCGGACGCCCCGCGCCGTGGCGTGGTCTACCGCCTGGCGCACCACGTCGCGCAGGAACGCCGCCCGGGTACGATCGGATCCGCCCTCGCGGAACACCTGCCCGACGCGGCCCACGCCATCCATGTCGAAATCGTAGGTGAGAAGGCCCTCGAACGTGTCCCCCATGAACAACACATAGCGAGAGACGCCCAGGGCCGCGGCCTGGTCAAGATTGTGCTTGAGTTGGGCAATCTGCTTGCGCGTCGCGGCCGTGCCTTCGGAATAGCCACGCAGGTTGTAGTGGTCGATGAACGCGACATCGATCGGCGCCGCGCCGCCATCGCCGGGGAAAGCATTGGCGGCCAGCGCCGGAGTCGGGAGCAGGAGAGTAGCCCCGGTCAGGAGCGACCATTTGAGAAATTGGCGCCGCGAAATGCCCGTCATCGCACAGAACTTACCCTATAGGCGTGCAAATCTCGATCAGAAAGCCATCCTGGTCGCGCACATAGGCGACCGTCTGCCCCCACGGCATCTGGTGCGGTGGGCTGACGGCGAGCGCCCCGGACTGCACGGCGTGGGTATACGCCGCCTCGACATCGTCGGTCGCGAATGCAATCTCGACCGGGGGCGGCGGCCCGGCCGGGTTGACGTCCCCGACCTCGATGGTGAAGTTCTTCCTGGCTTGCTGGATGGCAAAGAACGCCAGGACGGTTCCACCCGTCTCCATCTCGCCGTAGTCCTCGCTCTCGTGGCGCCGCCGCAAGTCAAACGCAGCTTCGTAGAACTCCAGTGACCGCGCCACGGACGAAACGTAGAGAATAGTATACGCGAATTTCATACAACGCTCCTATCTTGCACGAAACGCACACGACATACCGTCATTGCGGGGCGGGCTTGGCCGCCGAAGCAATCTCCCGATGAGTGATAGCAACGCCGCCGCGGCATAGACGGCCTATCGCGAGGGCGAGAGATTGCGTCGCTGACGCTCGCAATGACTCCAGATCAGGGCAAGCCGCGTGCCGTCACCGAGCCGTCAGCAGATGGGTGGCGAGACGGCGGCCCAGGGCGAGGATGGTGAGGACGGTGGGACGGGCCAGGGCTTCGGGGAACACGCTGGCGTCGCAGACATACAGGCCGGGAACCGCCGTTTCCAGATTCGCGTCGAGCATCTCGCCGACGCGCACTGTCGCGGAGGGATGCGTCCCGCGAATGGGCGTCGTGACCAGGGTGCTGTCGGCGGCCCCGGCGCGGCGCAGAAGGGCGCGCGCGACGCCCTCGGCATGGGCCAGACGCCGGCGGTCGTCCGGCGTAAGGGGTTTCGCCATGCGCCCGCCCAGCCGCACGTCGCCCATGACACTGTCCTTGAGCTTAATCATGACGCCGAGGGTGCGCCCCCAGCGCGGCCAGGCCAGGGCGTATTGCGGCCCCTTGACCGCCATGATGACCGGGTACATCAGCCACGGGTCGATGAGGGTGCTGAGCATGTAGCCGCGCTCGGCGTCCTCGTAATAATACGTCATCGGCGGCTCGTGGCCCTGCGTCGGCCCATCGGCCACCCCGTACACCATGAGCGTCGCGTCGATGGCGAACCCGCGTCCGGCGTCCCGCAGGCCCGACTGCTGGAGGATGCCGGGCGTGCCGATACCGCCTGCGGCGAGGATAACGGTCGGCGCGCGGGCCGTGAACGGAGCGCCGCCAAGCGTCCCCGTCACACCCGCCGCCACCCCGTCCTCGATCAGGACGCGCTCGATGCGCGCGCCGGTGACAAAAGTCGCGCCCGCCGCGACCGCGTCGTCGATCCACTCCGCCGCGTTCCACTTCGCCCCGCAGCGGCAGCCGAGCATGCAGTGCGCGCCGCAGTTGAACCGCTTTGCCCGGTCGGGGTCCATGAACTTGGGCGTCGGCTGCCAGTCTTGCCCGAGGCTCGCCGCGGCGTCGGCAATCCGCGTCGAGGCCCCGCCGCGCAGCTCGGGCGGCAGCGGGCGAATGCCCAGCTCGGCGGCCGTGTCGGCGGCATAGCGGTCCAGGTCGAGGCCGTAGCGTTTGAACCAGGCGGGCGGGTCCGCCGAGCAGCCACAGTACATGCTGGTCGCGCCGCCGGCCATGAGCGGGCGAATGATGTTGATGCCCTCCCGCGTGTAGACAAACGCAGCGCGGTCGGTATAGATCATCGCCCCAAGGTACGTCCCGTAGTAGGGCGCGCGGCGGTAGTCCTTGCCGCGCTCGAGGATGAGCACGTGGCGGCCGGCGCGGGCCAGGTCACGCGCGACGGAGGCGCCGCCGGGACCGGAACCGACGACGATGACGTCGGGACCGGAACGCAACGGGGCCGGCGTCGGCGGTTGGATCATTGCGCGACCAGCAGAATGAACTGGATCGCCGCCCACAGGGCGATGGCAACGATGAGCAGGTTGAGCGAGACGCGCACCCGCGAGAACTTCTTGTGCGCGATGCCCGAAAGGGTGTAGACCTCGTCCATCAGGTTATTCTTCATCTCGATGCGCGTTTGCCCCGTGAACGCCTTGACGAAGTCCTGCTTGCTCCAGTGGTGGATGTTGACGAAGTAGAACGGGTTAGGCGGGGTCATGACGGTCAGCGTCGGGCGAGCGACGCGCAGCGCGCCGTAGACCGAGATGAGCAGGGCGACAATCATGGCGATAGACAGCGCCGACACGAGGCGATGCGCGGCGCTCGCCTCGGGCGCCAGGAGGCTGACGAGGATGCTGCGGTCGATCGTGACCGCCAGGGCCAGAAAGACGGCGTCAACGGCGACGGCAATCTGGGCTTTGAACTCGGCCAGGCTGATCTGCCCATCGAGGTGGCCGAACATCATTTCGGTCAATGAAACAATCTCATCGACATCGATGGGCTCATCCATCGCCTTTGGCGTGTCGAGGTGCTCGTGGGAAATCGGGGAAAGGGTGGGCTCCTCAATCGTCATTGGTCTCTCCAGAAGCGGGGTTGACAAGTGTCGTGCTAGATAAGTGAGTGTGGAAATTATAGCATATTTGCGCAAAGGCGACTGACGCGCTGCACACTAAAAACGGGCAGGGCCACGTCTGAACGCAGCCCCGCCTGTCCCCCCGCTCTGGCGCTCGCGTGGAGCGCCATATCCCCTTGGCAGCGTCGAAGCTACCGGCGCCGGTTGTTGTCGTCGCGGCGCAACTCGTCCGCGCGCCGATCGACTCGCCGCATGAAATCGTCCACCACCTCGCGGTTGGAGCCATCGCCCGCGCCCAATCGCCGCAATATGTCTGCAGCGCGCCGCTCCGCATCCTCGGCGTCGCGCTTGTCCATTCGAATGGTATGCTCGAAATCCGTGTGACCCTCGCGCCGCCGCTCCCAAACCCAGCAATCGAACATCTTGTCCTTCCTCCCTGGTGTGGCCCGTGTGGTTCACCGGCGCATTGCAGTGGTTACAAGTACAAGATATAACAGATGGCATGGGTGGCGCATTACGTGAATTATGTGAAAAAACGACGCTTTCCCCGCCTGTTTCGCGTCAGGAAAACGTCAGGTTTTCACGTTATGTGCATCATTGTTGCCGCGTGGGTACTGGAAATATACCTCCTGGGCTAATCCAGGGCCTGGCGCAAGGTTTCGACCAGCGCACCCTCGTCAAGCGTGACGGGATTCCCCTTCATGCTGCTAGCGCCCTGGGCGAGGCGGACCATCTCAGGCAGATCGGCTTCAGTCATGCCGTACTGCCGCAGGCCCGGCACCCGCAGCCGCGCGACCTCCTCGGCCGCCCAGGCAATCCCGGCGTCGATGGCATCGTCCGCCGGCCCGGCCACGGCCATGCCGACCTGGGCGTAGCGCCACAACGTATCGCTCGCCGTGCTGGAACCGGCCGGCGCGTCGGGCGGGAGCGCGCGCAAGGCGGCGACGTTGGCGGCCATCACCGGCGGCAGCAGGCGGGCGCACGCGACGCCGTGAGGCACGGGGAAGTGGCCGCCGAGAGGCGAGGCGAAACCGTGGACCGCGCCGAGGGCCGCGTTGGCGAGAGCCAGGCCGCTGCACAGACTGGCGAAGCACATGTCCTCCCGCGCCGCCAGGTCCGCGCCGTCGGACCACGCGCGGGGCAAGGCGCGCGCCCCCCGCCCTAGCGCGCCCATCACAATCGCATCGGTCAGCGGGTTGGCGCGCCGCGAGACATAGGCTTCGATGAGCTGGGTCAGCGCATCCATGCCGGTGCTGGCGGTTGGGCCAGGCGGCAGGCCGACGGTGAGCAGCGGATCGACGAGGGCGACGCGGGCAAGGAGCGACGGGCTGCGCACGCTGGCCTTGAACGCCCTGTCCTTGTCGGTGACGACCGCATTCCGTGTGACCTCGCTGCCAGGGCCGGCGGTCGTGGGGACGGCGAGAAAGGGCGCGGCGGGCTGCTTGAGCGGTAAGCCTTTGCCCACGACCTCCATATAATCGAGCACCGGCCCGCCGTTGGTCAGAAGCCCGGCGACGGCCTTCGCCGTATCGAGGGCGCTGCCGCCGCCCAGCCCGATGACGACATCGGCCCCGGCGCTCCGCGCCCGCTCCGCGGCGGCATCGACGCTGGCGACGTCCGGCTCACCGCCCACCGGCTGCACCGTCAGGGCAAGGCCGAGGTCACGCGCCTTGGCGGTGAACCCGTCCACCGGCCCGCCGTCTGCCAGCGCGTGCTGCGCTGCGACGAGGAAGACGCGCCGTCCATGCTCGGCGGCGATGGGCGCGAGCTGGTCGAACACGCCGCGGCCGAAGATGATGCGCTGCGCGGTCGCGAACTCAAACGTGGGCATAATAGCCCTCCTCTAACAATAAGCCCCGGCTGCCAGGCTGAGCCGAAGGCGAAACATCCTGGTGCTGTTGGGAGGCCCTTCGCTGTGCTGCTCAGAACACAGTGACCTGCGGTGTCATTGCGAGGCGGGCCTTGCCGCCGAAGCAATCTCTCACTAAGCGACTGCCTCGCTATAGCCGATTAGACCGTCGACCACAAGGGCGGGAGATTGCTTCGCTAACGCTCGCAATGACAGTGCGACAGTGTTCTTTGTGTTAGCGCATGACGCCACACGGCATGGTGATCTCAGGACGACAGCCTACAAGACCGATACCCTGTCACCAGGCGTCGTCGGCGGTGGGCAGCAGGCTATGGTGGCGGACGCCCTGCCGAGGCTGGGCCATCCACGGCGCGACCGTCTCGCGCCAGGCCAGATAGTGCGGCGTCTGCTGGTGCGCGGCGAAATCGTCCTTGGTGCGATAGACCTCGTAGAGCATGAAGCGGGCGGGGTCATCTTCGGCCTGGAGGAAGTCCCAACGCAGGTTCCCCGGCTCCTCGCGCGTGCCCAGGTGATTCAGGCGCGACGCCGCGATGAAGTCGTCGATGTTCTCGGGCTTGACGAAGACCGTCACGCAGACAACGTACATAGCGAGCTCTCCATGCGGATATAACAGATTACGACAGCCACATCGCGTGGCTATACATGATCGTGAACAACGCGAGGAACAGGGTGCTGATGTAGACAACGGCCAGGTACCAACGGTTGTCGCGCAGCGCCAGCCCACCCAGGATGAAGAGGGGAAACACAACAGCGACATAGCGGCCCATACCGACGTACTCCGGGAAAGAGGCGACGATCACCAGAATCCCCCACACAGCGTAGCTAATCCGTGGGCGGCGCCAGGCAAGCGCGCAGCCGACAATGGCGGCCAGCATGAGTAACAGGTGAATCAGATCCAGCGCTGGATAGTCACCCTTCAGCAGGGCCGACCCGACAAGGGAGTCGCGGATGAGCTGGACGGCGTCGTTGAAGTCGTGGAAGCCCCAACCAGGGCTGGACTGGGCCGTATAGAAAGCGACCGGGTCGCCGAACCGCACCCCGAGGTATCCCATGAAGGCCAGCAGCCCCGCGCCACTTAACGCGAGCCAGGCGATGTTCGGGCGTACCTTGCGCCACTGGAAAGCAGCCGATTCGAGGTACAGTATCACGAGCGCGACGCCCGTGAAGATACCGACCAACCGAGTCGCGCTCGCCGCCGCCGCGGCCAACGCCGCCAGGAGCCACCGCTGCCGCTCGCCGAAGTAGAACGCCAGCAGAACGGTGAGCAGAAACAGCGACTCGGTGTACATGGCGCTGAAGTACAGCGAGAATGGGAACACCGCCAGTAAGACCAAACTGCGCCGCGCCACATCGGTGTCGTAGTGGCGTAGGATGAGCTTGTAGAGCACAATCAACGCGAGAAGGAACGCCACGTTCGAGACGACAAGCCCGGCGATGAACGTATCTGGGACGATTAGCCTGACGACGTGAGTGACGAGTGGGTACAGGGGAAGGAACGCCGTGTTGAGTTGCCCCCCGCTCGGTGTCGCCGAGTAGCCCTTGTCGGCGATGCTGGCGTACCACATTGAGTCCGCGCGGACCCAGCCGTCAAGAAGCAAATCGCCAGGATAGGGGCGTAGAGAGGCCCTGCTCTTGCCAAGAGGAATGAGAATGAGGCTGAAGTAGGTAAAAAGGAACAGGCCGAGCCGCGAAACGAGAAATACGCCAAGCGGAAAGCAATTGCTCCCTATGCACGCGAGTGTTCTCGCCGGCAACGAGCGATGACCAGCCTCTTGAACTGCCATAGAGCCTCATCTGGGCCGCGATACAGGCGGCCGGCGGAATCTATAGCACGTTTTGTGGGTCGCAGCAAATTACGCAGACGAGGCTTGCTGAGGTGTCAACCGCATGACCGGTATCGAACGCCCGTTGGTCCATCGCCTGTAGGCGTTGTAGCCGGGATAGACGCGCACGGCCATATCCCAGCAGCGTTCGCGCTCCTCGCCCGCCAGTTCCTCCGCCAGGTAGCTCCGGCTGTGTCCGTCCCGGCTAATAATGGCCTGCGGGTGGGCGCGCAGATTGTAGTACCACGACGGGTGCTTCGTCTGCCCCCAACTCGACGCGATGAGGATGATGTTGTCGCCATCGGGGATGCCGAGGAGCGGCACGCTACGCGGCTCCCCGCTCTTCGCGCCGGTGGTCGTCAGGGTGATGAAGGGCTGGTCCGTGAGCACGCTTGTCATGCTGTACCGGCCGCGGGTGAGCCGCAGCGTCAGGGCGTCGGCGCGGTGGGCGATGTGTATCATCACCCGCGAACCGACGCGGCTCGAGGTCACGCGTTGAGTCGCCGCGCTTACCCAGCGGCGCGGGGACGAGAGTGTGGTCATGGTAGGCGCTACTATCCTCTGGATTCGTCTATCGTCCAATCTACGGCGCCCACGCCTGGAGCGTGCGCGTGTCGACGCCCACCCCGCCGCAGACAATGATGACGATTGGGTCGGCGCCAGGCAAGACGGCCAGCCGCTCGTACGCGACCGCGAGGGACGCGCCACACGCCGGCTCGACCAGGACGCGGTGGTCGTCAGCGAACGCGACGCACGCCGCGACGGCCTGGGCGTCTGTGACGAGGGCGGACTCGACGGGATGACGCTGCGCCCACGCGAGGGCTTGCGGAGTCACGGTCTTCGCGCCCAGGGTTGTGGCGATGCTGGTGATGCGGTCGAGGGTGACGAGCCGCCCGGCGTTGAGAGAGGCGGCGAATGAGGCGGCGCCCTCGGTCTCGACGGCCAGCACCGGCACATCACTCCACCCCTGGCGCTCCAGCCCCTCGACAACGCCGCACAGCAGCCCGCCGCCGCCTACCGAGCAAATCACTGCGCCGGGCTTGCCGAAGTCCTCGGCGATCTCATCAATCATCGTCGAGTTGCCGCGCCAGACGGTGGGGTGGTCGAACGGGTGGACGTACAGCGCGCCGGTCTGCGCGGCGAAGGCGACCGCTGCCTCGTGCGTCTCGTCCCACACCGAGCCTGCCACGCGCACATCCGCGCCCTGCGCCGCGATAAGCTCATGGAAGCGCGGTTGCGTGGTCGAGGGAACGAACACGGTTACCGGCAGGCCGAGGCGCCGGCCGCAGTACGCGGCCGAGAAGCCGGCGTTGCCGCCCGACGACGAGACGAACCCCGTCGCGCCGTTGGCGGCGCCCTCCTGGCACAGGGCGCCGAGCGCCCGGTTCTTGAACGAGCCAGAGGGCTGGGCGCTCTCCATCTTGAGATACACCGGCCGCCCCCAGCGCTGGCTCAGGGGCAAAGAGTCGATAATCGGGGTGCGAACATAGAGCGTATCCACAATTTATCCTTCCACCTGAAACGCGTCATTGCGAGCGCAGTCTATATGACCCTTGGGTCACCCATAACTATGAAAATGTCATGCTTCGCTTCGCTCAGCATCCCGGTGCCGTTGGAGGCCCTTCGCTGCGCTCAGGGCGACAGCCGCGCTATTTTCATCTCAGCGAAGCGATCCCCCGACCGCGCGATGGGCGCTCTTGCCGACATAGCGATGCCATTTCCCACCTTGGGGTTGCTTCGTCGGGCTATTGCCCTCCTCGCAACGACAGCCCAGCCTCGCAAACACAAAGGCGCGGCAGCCGTCCGGCCGCCGCGCCTCGCTTCCTGGTGCGGAGCTACATGAACTCCTTCATGAGCTTCTGTAGCGATTCCTTGGACGGGCGCACGCGGTCCTCCGTCAGATGAGACAGGGGCGTGTCTACGATGTTCTCCAGCTCCGCCAGCGTGGGGCGGGCCTCATCGAAGTACAGCAGGCCGGTGATGAACTCCTGCTTCGCGCGAGCCTCTTCGAGACGCGCCAGCGCCGCCAGGCGATTCGTCGGGTCGTAGTTCTCCTCCAGCTTGTGCAGGAGAATCGTTGGACCGTCGTGCATCTTGACTTCCTGCACCGCGCCAGGCGCGTAGTCGACGCTAATCTCGTCGAACTGCTGGATGAAGGCGATGTCGTGCAGCGGCGCTTCGTGGTCCTTGCCGTAGTCGTAGCTCTTGTTCGACACCGGGTCGTTGTTGAACGTCACGCACGGGCTGATGATGTCCAGGACGGCTGTGCCCTTGTAGTTCATGGCCGCCTTGAGCAGCTCGCGCACCTGCTTGGCGTCGCCGGCGAAGGAGCGCGCCACGAAGCCGGCGCCCGCGACAATCGCTTCGACGCACAGGTCGAGCGACGGGAACGGGTTCGTGCCGGCGTACTTGAGCTTCTGCCCCTCGTCGGCGGTCGCCGAGAACTGGCCCTTGGTCAGGCCGTAGACGCCGTTGTTCTCGATGATGTACACCATCGGAACGTTGCGGCGCATCATGTGCTTGAACGGGCTCAGGCCGATGCTGCCCGTGTCGCCGTCGCCGCTCACGCCGATGGCGAGCAGCGTGTGGTTCGCCATCATCGCGCCCGTCGCCAGCGTCGGCATGCGGCCGTGCAGGCCGTTGATGCCGTGGGATAGGCCGAGGAAGTAGGCGGGCGACTTGCTGGAGCAGCCGATGCCGCTGAGCTTGACGATGCGGTGCTGCTCCAGGCCCAGGTCATAGGCGGCGTCGATGATGCGCGACGAGATAGAGTCGTGGCCGCAGCCGCGGCACAGCGTCGAGACGCCGCCTTTGTAAGCGGTCTTCTCCAGGCCAAGGGCGTTGGTGTTGGTCTTGCCGTTGCTAGGAGCGCGGGTAATTGTATCCATGGTTCCTACTCCTCTATCTACTGCGCCACGACGCCACCGAGAGTTTTCTCGTTGGCGATGACGTTCTGCATCACAAAGCGGGCGGTCAGCGGCAGGCCGTCGGAGAAGGCGATGGGAATGATGCGCGTCGCCAGGTCGGGCAGGTCCATGCGCAGGATCATCGCCATCTGCCCCTCGTGGTTCATCTCCACAACGTACGTGCGGTCGTGGGCGGCGATGAACTCGCGAACGGCGTCGGTAATGGGCAGAGCGCGCAGGCGCAGGTAGCTCGTCTCAATGCCTTCCTTCGCCAGGCGGTCACGGCCCTCCCTGACACCCGGATCGTTGGAGCCGTAGCTGATGATACCGATCTTGGCGTTCGGGTTCTGCTCGATGATCGGCTGCGGCACCAGCGTCTTGGCGGTCTCGTGCTTCTTGAACAGGCGGTCCATGTTCTTCACCCAGTCGTCACCGCGCTCGGTGTACTGGGCGTACTCGTTGTGGCCGGAGCCTCGGGTGAAGTAGGCGGCCTTATTGCTCGGCGTGCCGGGCAGGGTGCGGTACGGCACACCGTCGCCGTCCACATCCTTGTACCGCCCCCACGCCGGCATGCGCTCCAGCGTCTCCGCGTCGAGCACCTTGCCGCGGTTGATCGGCTCGGTCGGATAATCGAACGGGTCGCTGAGCCAGAGGTTCATGCCCAGGTCGAGGTCGCTCAGGACGAACACGGGCGTCTGCAATTCTTCCGCCACGTTGAACGCCAGCGCGCCGAACTCGAAGCATTCCTTGACGCTACCGGGCAACAGGCACGGGTGGCGCGTGTCGCCGTGGCTGAGGAAGTAGGTCGAGAGGATGTCACCCTGGGAGACGCGCGTCGGGAGACCGGTGCTCGGGCCCATGCGCATGACGTCCCAGATGACGGCGGGAATCTCGGTGTAGAAGCCAAAGCCGGCGAACTCGGCCATGAGCGAGATGCCCGGGCCGGAGGTCGACGTCATGGCCCGCGCGCCCGCCCATCCCGCGCCCATCACGATGCCAAGCGCGGCCAGCTCATCCTCCGCCTGGACGATGGCGTACGTGGCCTTGCCGTCCTCCATGCGGAGGCGGGGGCCATACTTGATGAGATTCTCGGCCAGGCTCGACGCCGGCGTAATGGGGTACCACGCGGCGACGGTCATGCCGCCGTAAAGCGCGCCCAGGGCAGCCGCGGTGTTGCCGTCGATCATGATTTTGTCGGCTGTCACATCCATGCGCTCGACGCGGTACGGGTCCTGCTTGGTCAGGTTCTCGCGCGCCCACTGCGCGGCGTGGCTAACGACGCCATAGTTCAGCTCAATGGGCTTCGCCTTGCCGCGGAAATGAGTGGACAGGGCCTTGCGCAGTTCCTCCAAATCGATGCCGAGCATCTGGGACACGACGCCGACATAGGTCATGCTCGGCAGGTAGTCCTTAAGCTTGGCGACCTCTTCCTTCTGGATGAGGCCGGTCGAGAGGGCTTCACTCGTGATCTCCTTGACGACGTCCTTGACCGGGAGCTTGTAGTAGGTGATGTCGTCGCGGCTCGGGTTGAAGGTCTTCAGCTCGTCCGAGTAGAAGCACACGCCGCCGCTGGGGAGGTTCGCGATATCCTGGGCAACCGTCCGCTCGTTAAAGGCAATGAGGACCTCAGTCCCTTCGCGGCGGGCGAGGTAACCATCCTTACTGATGCGTATGGTGTACCAGGTGGGAAGCCCATAGATATTGGAGGGGAATAAGTTCTTGCCCGTCACAGGGATGCCCATGTGGAAGAGGGCGCGTAACAGGGTGCTGTTCGCCGTCGCCGAGCCGGTGCCGTTGACCGTCGCGGCGACGATGGCGAAATCGTTGACAATCTCTCGCTCTTTGGCGGCTGCCGATTGCGGGGCCGCCCCCACTACTGCCGTTGCCATTGTTCACTTCTCCCTTGACCATTCGGCGGCGCATCATGGCGCAATTCTTCGTAGATCCACACCCGCTCCTGGCAGACCGCCCGATCTGATAGATGCCGCTGGATGCAAGCATCCAGCGGGAGCAAAAGTGTATCCACCGATTCCCTCAATAATAGTCTAGATTGTCGACAGACGCAAGCAAATTTCACTCACTCGCATCCCTCACCCCCGTGCCTGTTCTCTATCCATGAGCCTGGGCTGTCATGCTGAGACCTCCATGCCTACGATGGCACGCGCCAGCACGAGAACACCGCCATCCTGTCATTGCGAGCGGAGCGAAGCAATCTCCCGCCCTTGTCAAAGGCAGTCTGCACCGCTACAGGGTTGCTGTCAGCCACTGCGAGATTGCTTCGTCAGTGGGGAGCTTCGCCCCCCACACCCCCGAGACGCGCTCCTCGCAATGACAGTAGTGTGTGTTCTGAGCAGCGATGTTCATGCCTGGGGTGCAGGGGGTCACTCGCTCGCTTCGTTGAGCTTCGCCATCTCCTCCGGTGTCAGCCGCATGCCGACCGCGCCCAGCGCGTCCTGGAGCTGGCCGATGTTGTTCGCGCCGATGATAGGTGAAGTGATGACCGGCTGTGTGAGCTGCCACGCCAGGGCGACCTGGGAGGGCGTCGCGCCGCGTCCCTCGGCCACTGCGTGTAATGCGTCGAGCGTCGCCCAGCCCTTCTCATTCATATATCGCTGAACGCTGCCGGCGCGCTGGCTATCCGGCACAGGCGCGTCCTTGCGGTACTTCCCAGTGAGGAAGCCAGCCGCCAGGGGGCTGTAGGGAATCACGCCGACGCCCTGGTCGACGCACAGCTCGGCCATCTCCCGCTCGAACTCGTCGCGGTGGACGAGGTTGTAATGCGGCTGAAGGCTGTCATAGCGCACCAGCCGTTCGACGTCGCTGGCCCACAGCGCGCGGCATAGCCGCCACGCCGGATAGTTCGAGCAGCCAATGTAGCGCACCTTGCCCTGCGTCACAAGATCGTCGTAGGCACGCAGCGTCTCTTCGATAGGCGTGTCGGCGTCGAACCAGTGCGATTGGTAAAGGTCAATGGTATCTACGCCGAGACGGCGCAGGCTGTCCTCAACGGCAAGCATGATGTGCGCCCGGCTCAGGCCCGCGCCGTTGGGGCCGTCCCACATCGGGCCGCGCACCTTGGTAGCGACGACGATGGCCCGGCGATTGTTACGCGCCTTCATCCAGCGGCCGATGATCTCCTCGGCGACGCCGCCGGGGTTACCCGGCGCCCAGCGCGAGTACACGTCGGCGGTGTCGATGAAGTTGCCGCCGGCTTCGAAATATACGTCCATGACCTCGAACGCAGATTTCTCATCCGTGGTCCAGCCGAACTGCATCGTGCCGAGGCACAGCTCGGCGACCTTCAGGCCCGTCCGGCCCAGGCTGCGATACTCCATGCCAATCTCCTTCGTTCCCATAGGACAAACTCAAAATGTAGTGACGACTTAAATCGTTTCCAGCGCCAAAGAACGACTGATGTAGATTAACTGATTGTTGCCGCAATAGGGCTCGCGCTGGAGAGCCATCTCCAGCGCCTCCGATGGGCGGTGGAGTTGGCACTCCACCGCGAGCGGAATACGGCAATAAGTTGTTCCCGTCTTCTACGGGTTCCGCGCCTTGAGCGTCACCTCGACCGGGCCGGCCTTCTCGAATTGCAGCGTGAGCGTCACTGTATCGTCGGCTTTGACGTCCTTATTCATGCCGATGAGCATGATGTGATTCCCGCCCGGCTTGAGGGTTAGCTCGCCCCCGGCCGGAATATCGTAAGCGTCGACGGGGTGCATGGACATGACGCCGTTCGCCATCTCCGTCGTGTGCATCTCGACGGCCTTCGCGGCGTTGCTTTGCGCTTTGACGAGGCGGTCTGGCGTATTGCCGGTGTTGCGCACCGTGAAGTACACCGCCCCCGTCATGCCCGCGCCGACCGCCCGCGTCCAGGGGTCGTTGATTTGCAGCGTACCAGCGGTAATGGCCGCGGCCGGGGCGGCGGTGGCAGCGGCGGCCGGCGCTTTCGACGGCATGGCCATGGGAGCGACCGAGGCTTGGGCCGTGGGAGCAGCGGACGGCACCTTTGTCGGCATGGCCGTCGCGATCGCGGCCGCCGGCGCAGCGGTCGGGACAGCGGCCGGCGCATTCGCCATCGAGCCGCTCGTCGGAGTGTTGGCGCTACAGGCAGCGAGACCAGCCAGCACGACAACGAGGACTGGCAGAGTTAGTAGTGACGACTTCAGATCGCCGGAGAGTAGAGACGCGGTATACCGCGTTTCTACCACCGCCCGTTGGAAGCGCTGGAGATGGCTCTGCAACGCGAGCATCATTGTCGCCACGACGTTGCCGCGAATAATTGATTTGAGCATCATGGTCTCCTTCAGGATTTGGCTCACAGTTAATCTTTGCTTGCCGCCGCCGCGACGTGACGGTATAATTCATGGTCAAGTTGGAAAATCAGCTCGTCTCCGAGGACAGCATGGCCGGTGAACAGATTCTCGTCGTAGAGGACGAAAACAAAATCGCTGATTTAATACGTCGCGGACTGATTTACGAAGGGTATCAGGCGCAAATCGCCCCGGATGGGCTGCTTGCCCTCAACCAGGCGCGAGACACGCCGCCAGACCTCGTGATACTGGATATTATGCTCCCAGGTCTCGATGGATTGGAAGTTTGCCGGCGTCTCCGCGCCGCCTCCGACGTTCCTATCCTGATGCTGACGGCGCGCGATGCCGTGCGCGACCGGGTGGCGGGGCTGGACGCGGGCGCCGACGACTACCTGGTCAAGCCGTTCGACTTCGACGAGCTGCTCGCGCGGGTGCGCGCGCTGCTTCGCCGGCGCAGCGGCAAGAACCCCGACGAGCAAGACGAAGTGCTGCGCTTCGCCGACCTCGTGCTCCTGCCCAGCGCGCGCCAGGCGACCCGCGGCGAGCGCGCACTGGAGCTGACGGCAAAAGAGTACGATCTTCTGGAACTTTTCATGCGCCATCCACGTCAGGTCCTCACCCGCGACGTCATCTACGATCAGCTGTGGGGCTACGACTTCGGCGGCGAGTCGAACATCATCGAAGTCTACGTGCGCTATCTGCGCGCCAAGCTCGAAGCAGAAGGCGAGCCGCGGCTTATCCAGACGATTCGCGGCGTGGGGTACGTGCTAAGGGAAGAGTAGTCGGAAAGAGTTGCTGTGTCGCTACGCCTGCGTTTGACAATCTGGTATGTGGGCCTGCTCGCGATTATCCTTGTCGGCTTCGCCTTCGTGGTGTACTACCTCCAGGAACGGGCGATGCTGGACCAGGTGGACGCCGAGCTGAAGACGTACGCGCAAACGACCATCAACCTTGCCAACCGCGACGTGCTCATCCGCTACATCACCGGCCGCGCCGTTGAGTTTGGGCCGCCGGTTCAGGACACGCCTGGGTTCGCCCCGAACCAGGTCTATCTTCAGTTCTCGAACGCCGGCGGCACCATCGGCTATCAGAACCCACACATCCGCGACACGTCCATCCCCCTGACCGAGGACATCCAGCAAATCGCGGACACCGGGCGGCCCGTCGTGCTAACAGCCATTCTGCCCGAAAATGACCTTCTGCGCGTCTACACCCAGGCTGTCTTTGTCGACGGGCAAGTTGCGGGCTACGTCCAGGTAGCCCAGCTCATCAACGGCGTTTACACGAGCCTGCGGCGGCTGGCGACGCTCCTCGTCGCCGGCATCATCGCCGCCCTGGCCATTGCCGCCCTGGTCGGCATACTCCTGGCCGAGGCCGCCTTGCGCCCGATCGACAGCGTCACCCAGACGGCCCTGCGTATCACCCAGACCGACGACCTGAGCCGGCGCATTATCGTGCCGGCGAAAGCGCCACAGGATGAGGTCACCCGCCTGGCCGAGATATTCAACCTCATGCTCGACCGCATCGAGACGTTATTTAGCACGCAGCAGCGCTTCATCGCCGATGTGTCCCACGAGCTGCGAACGCCGCTGACCACAATCCGCGGCAACCTGGCGCTCATCAAGCGCAGCGGCCACGCCGACCCCGAATCCCTCGCGGACATGCAGAGCGAGACCGAGCGCATGTCGCGGCTCGTGCGCGACCTGCTGCTCCTGGCACAGGCCGATGCAGGCGTCACCCTGCAACGCACGCCGATCGAGCTAGACTCCCTGCTGCTCGAAGTCTACCGCCAGGGCCGCGTCATCGCCGAACAGACCGCCAGCGGCGTTACAGTGCGGCTCGGCCCGGAGGACCAGGCGACGGTCATGGGCGACACCGACCGGCTGCGCCAGCTTCTCCTCAACCTCGTCGAGAACGGCATCAAGTACACGCCGCCCGGCGGGAGCGTCACCCTTGGCCTGGAACGCGACGATAACTGGGTGAGCGTCAGCGTGCGCGACACCGGCGTCGGCATCCCGGCCGAGGACCTGCCCCACGTCTTCGAGCGCTTCTACCGCGTCGACAAGGCGCGCTCGCGAGAGAAGGGCGGCACCGGCTTGGGCCTATCCATCGCCCAGTGGATTGCCCAGGCCCACGGCGGCCGCCTGGAAGTCGACAGCGAAATCGGCGCGGGGACGGTTTTCACGCTCACGCTTCCCGTCGCCCAGCCGGAGAGCACAGCTCACCACACCATCGTCTCTTAGCATGACACCATATCCTGTCATTGCGAGCGAACGCGAAGCAATCCCACGCCCTTGCATCAGACAGTCTAGCCCTGGAACAGCGTGTCTATCCCCACCGGGAGATTGCTTCGTCGGGCTATCGCCCTCCTCGCAATGACGGACTGTCCCGTTAGTGTGAGCATATCCTGTCATTGCGAGCGAACGCGAAGCAATCCCACGCCCTTGCATCAGACAGTCTATCCCTGGAACAGCGTGTCTATCCCCGACCGGGAGATTGCTTCGTCGGGCTATCGCCCTCCTCGCAATGACGGCGCTGGAATCACCTTAACCCCTTCTCACCCAGGACTCAGCCGGTTTTCATCGTAATCTCAGTCCATTCTTAGCACGACATGTCATCCTTGTAGGTGGAAAGCATCCTACGGAGGATATGCATGTCAACATCACGCAACACCCTCGTGGTTATAGCAGGCCTCGGCGTGCTGGTTGTTGCGCTCGTCGCCGGCATTACGGGCGGCATCGTCGGCTTCGGCCTGGCGATGGCCTTCGCCCCGAAGCCGACGGCAGCGCAGATATCATCACGTCCGGCCACCACGCAGGCCCAACTCCCAGCCGCTGCCCCCGCGCTGCCCGCAGCGCCGGCAGCATCCGCACCCGCGGCGCCCGCCGCGTCAGCGTCCGGCTCGTCGAGTAACGACATCGTGGCCGCGGTCGCCAAGGTCAAGCCTGCCGTGGTGCGCATCGCCACTCAGATCGGCGAAGGCTCCGGTGTTATCGTCGATCAGCAAGGCCACATCGTGACCAACAACCACGTCGTCGAGGGCGCGCGGCAGTTCCAGGTGCGCTTCGACAACGGCGGCACAGCCACCGCCCACCTCGTCGGCACCTACCCGACCTCCGACCTGGCCGTGATCCAGGTTGATGGCCCGGTACCGGCCTACGCGGTGATCGGCGACTCGAACAAGCTCCAGGCCGGCGAGCGCGTCATCGCCATCGGCAGCGCCCTCGGCCAGTACACCAACTCGGTGACGACCGGCGTCGTCAGCGGCACCAACCGCCAGCTCGGCGGCATCTCCAACCTGATCCAGACCGACGCCCCCATCAATGAGGGCAATTCCGGCGGCCCGCTCGTGAACACCAACGGCGAGGTCATCGGCATCAACAGTATGGTGGAGCGCGCCCAGGGCCGCACCGGCCCGGCTGAGGGCCTCGGCTTCGCCATCCCCAGCGCGATTGTGCGCACCGTCGCCAACCAGCTCATCGCAGGCAAGCAGGTGGAGTTCCCGTACATGGGCGTGAGCCTCAAGGAAGCTGCCAACGGCTGGCAGGTCGCGAGTGTCGAGCAAGGCACCGGCGCGGCGCAAGCGGGGCTGCAGCAGGGCGACATCATCACCGCCGTGGACGGTATCGCGGTGAACCCGGAGATCTCGATCCAGGGCATCCTGGCGAATCACAACGTGGGTGAGTCGGTGACGATCAACGTCACGCGGAACGGGCAGAGCATCAGCCTGACCGTGACCCTCAGCCGCCGCCCGGCGACGAGCGGGTAGATGTAGGCGTAGTAGAGACGCGCCATGGCGCGTCTCTACTCAGCGACGGCAATGTAATCGTTACACAAGTTCTTAGATAATGGAGTAAGAAACCAGTGACCACGCAACCTTCCAACCAGCCGACCGGGGGCTTCCGCCTGTCCGGTCTAGCCCTCACGGGCATCATTGTCCTCGCGCTTCTGCTCGGCCTCATGCTCGGCGCCATCGTCGGCGGCGCCGGCGGCTTCCTCGCGGGGCGCAACAATGCTCGCACGGCGGCAGCAGTCCTACCCAACGCCCAGAGCCAATCGAGCAGCCCGTCGGCCCTGGCGGGTGGCACGTCCGGCCAGACCCAGCCCAATAGCAGCAACCCGCAGGCTCAGCCCAACGGCGCCAACCCGCAGACGCCGTTCGGCGGCCGCGGCAACCGCCAGACGCAGCCCGGCGGCACTACTCCGCAAACGCAGCCCGGCGGCAGCAACCCGCAGGTTCAGCCCAATGGCAGTAACCCGCAGACGCCCTTCGGTGGCCGCGGCAATCGCCAGACGCCCTCCGGCGGCACTGTCCCGCAGACCCAGCCCAACGGCAGCAACCCGCAGGTTCAGCCCGACGGCGCCAACCCGCAGACACCGTTCGGTGGCCGCGGCAATCGCCAGACGCAGCCCGGTCAGGGTAGCAACGGCGAGACACCTGATGAGAACACGCCCGCGCAGCCGTCCCTGGGCGTCTACCTCGGTATCCGCTACACGGCGCTGACATCGGACATGGCCGATCAGTTCGGCATCACCGACCTGCAGGGCGCCGCCGTCGGCGAGGTCGTCTCCGGCAGCCCGGCGGAGAAGGCCGGCCTCCAGCCGATGGACGTCATCACGGCGGTGGATGGGAAGCAGCTCAGCGACACGTACACCCTGATCGACGCCCTGAGCGGGCACAAGCCTGGCGACACGATTAAGCTCACCGTCTGGCGAATGGGCCAGAGCGAGACCATCGAGGTCACGCTGGGCAGCCCGGCCGGCCAGGGTTAAGCCGAGCAGGTCACTGCCACACGTGGCAGTCGGGGAGGACGGAAACAGGTGCGCGGGGCGAATTACCCTGTGTACCTGTTTCCATGTATACTGAATAATGGAAACTGATGGACAGAGGAGGAAAATATGGACTCAGCGCCCCCACCTCAACAGCCCTCTGGCGGCATGCGCCTCTCGGGACTTGCCCTCACAGGGATCATAATCTTGAGCCTGCTCCTTGGCTGCATTGGCGGCAGCATGCTGGCAGGCGTCGGTGGCTTCCTGACCGGACGAACATTGGCCCAGCGCGACATTCAGTCGCTACAGAATCAGCTCCAGGATGCCCAGCGGCGTTCCACGCAGCCCGGCGCGGCGGCAACCGCGACGCCCGGCCGTTCTGGCGCCACGGGCCAGGCAACCCCGCAGACGCAGCCGACGCAGCGCCCCGGTGGCGCCGCGACACCGTCCAGCGGCGCAGCGCCTTCGGGCGGCGCGACGCCGCGCGCCCAGCAGCCCACCGCTTATCTCGGCGTGCGCTATAACATGCTCACACCGGATATCGCGGCCCAGGCGGGTATCACCGTCACCCAGGGCGCCATCATCGGCGAGGTCGTGCCGGGCAGCCCGGCCGAGCAAGCCGGCTTGCAGCCCATGGACGTCATCACCGCGGTGGACGGTAAGCAACTCGGCGATACCTATGCCCTGGCCGACGCTATCAGCGGACGCAAGCCGGGCGACAAGATCAATCTGACCGTCGTGCGCGATGGCCAGACAGTCGCGTTGGTTGCCACTCTCGGCCAGCCACCTGCCGGTGGCGTCCCGGCGCCTGGCGCTCCCGGCGGCGCACCGGCCGCCCCAACCGGCCCCGGCGCGGCCCCTGCCACACCGCGTCCGCCTGCCAGCGGCCAGCCTTCCGGCGGCGCGACTCCGCAAGCCGCCCCCAAGACGGCCCCCTCGCCGACGCCGCGGCCTCCGTCCGGCGCTACACCGCAACGCCCTAGCTCGATCGCCCCGTCGCAAGACGGCGGGGCTTACCTGGGCATTCAGGCATCGGCCGTTCCCAGCGACGTCGCCCAGGCCAGGAAGCTCTCACCCGGCCAGGGCGCGCTGGTCGCGTCGGTCGTGCCGGCCAGCCCGGCGTTTTCGTCGGGGCTGTTCGACGGCGACATCATCGTCGCGGTGAACAAGACGCCCGTCGACCAGGTTCACAGCCTGACAACGCTCCTCTCGCCCCACAAGCCAGGCGACCAGGTGACATTGACGGTCATCCACAGCGATGGTAAGAAGGACGACATGACCGTTACCCTCGCGGCGCGCTCGGCGGAGTTTAACCAGGGTCGGCCTGGCCTTCCCTGAGGCATAGGAGCTTTCGTGCAGCGTTCTCGCCTTCCTCTGATCATTGGGATTGTCGTCGTTCTCGGCGTGTGTGTGCTGTGCGCGGCCGTGGGCACGGTCTGGTACAGCGTCCCGCGTGTCATGACCGCGGTGCTCGGCCCGCAGCCCACCGCCTTCGTCGAAGGCCCGTCGCCGACAGCAGGGGCGGGTTTGAAACCCGCCCCTACAGAGATCGCGCCCGCCAACGCCCCGGCGACTGAGACCCCAGAGCCGGCCGTCCTCGCGACCCCGGTGACGCCCCCCGCGCGCGACGCCCGACCGACCGCGGCGGCCGCGCCGCCAGTTCCTACGCCCAGTCTCACGCCCGCCGCGGACATCGTCGCTCGGCTGGAGAGCGCCCAGCTTCCGGCGCGTGACCTGTTCGCTTTGACGCAGCAGCTCAAGAAGGTGAAGGGGCCTATCCCGCGTGTCGTCCGCAAGACGCCGGAGCCCCACAAGGTTGGGGACAAGGCGCAGTTCTGGGTAAACGACCAGGACCAGAACAAGTACTACCAGGTGACGGCGACGCTCCGCTACATCGCGCCGAATGTGTACATGTGGGTGGAGGATGGCGTGGACGCGAGCGACGACGCCATCAAGCGCTCGGCCGACATCTTCTCCAGCAAGATCTACCCCACCGACCGCCAGATATTCGGTGAGGAGGCCTCCCCTGGCATCGACGGCGACAAGCGGCTGTACATTCTCAACGGCAAGCTGCCCGGCTCCCACGTCGGCGGCTACTTCTCCAGCGCCGACACCTATCCCACGGCGGTGAACCAGTACAGCAATCAGCACGAGATGTTCTACATCAACACCGCCGCTTTCCCCATCGGCTCGCAAGCCTACGAAGCCACCCTGGCGCACGAGTTCCAGCACATGATTCACCAGAATCACAACGTGCGTCAGACGAGCTGGATCAATGAAGGCTTCTCGGAGCTGGCCGCGCAGATCAACGGCTATGGGCCGTCGCAGCACACGCGCTCGTTCCTGGCGAACCCGAACCTCCAGCTCACCGCGTGGTCTGAGCCGCCCAACCAGTACGCCCACTACGGCGCTGGCTACCTGTTCGCCACCTACCTGTACGACCGCTTCGGCGCCGACTTCATCAAGGATGTGGTGGCCGACCAGAACGTCAGCATTGGCTCGATCGACGACATTCTGAAGAAGCGCAACACCGGCGTCACCTTCGAGCAAGTGTTCCAGGACTGGCTCATCGCCAACTACCTGGACAACCCGAAGCTGGCCAATGGCCGATACGGCTACCCCGACGTTCAGACCAAGCTGCCCAACGCAGCCGACCTGACCGCGGGCCAGAGCCACGACGGCCAGGTGGCGGAGTATGGCGCGGAGTATCTGCGCTTGAGCGGGCCGCAGCCGTTGAATGTGCACTTCCAGGGTCAGACGGCAGCGCCACTTATCCCGACGACGGCGCATAGTGGCGAGTATATGATGTGGTCGAATCGGGGCGACAACATCGCGACGAGCATGTCTCGCGCGTTCGACCTGACCGGCGTCAAGAACGCCACGCTCCAGTTCGCGACGTGGTACGATATCGAAGAGGACTGGGACTACGGCTACGTTGAGGTTTCGACCGACAACGGGCAGACGTGGGACCTGCTCAAGACCACCCACGCGACGGACACGAACCCCAACGGCAACGCCTTCGGGCCGGGGCTCACCGGGCAGAGCGGCGGCGAGAAGAACAACCCGCAGTGGGTGGAGGAGTCGGCTAACCTGACACCCTACGCCGGCAAGAAGATTCTCATCCGTTTCCAGCAGATCAACGACGACGCCGTTAACCTGAACGGCTTCGCCGTGGACGACATTCGCATCCCTGAGCTGAAGTACAGCGAGGATTTCGAGAAGGGTGACGGTGGGTGGAAGACGGACGGCTGGGTGCGGACCAACGGCGTCGTCCCGCAGCGCTACCTCGTGCAGCTCATCGAGATGCGCGGCGACAACCCGACCGTGCGCGAAATCCCCATCGGGCCGGACGGCCGCGCCGACTTCAAGATCGATGGAATGGGGACGGACTTCCCCGACGCCATCCTGGTGGTGGCAGGCGCCGCGCCGGTCACCACTCAGACAACCGCATATAGCGTCAAAGTAGACCCGCAGTGACCTCACATTAGCAACGCGGTTGCTTACACAGCCAGCCGATTGCCACGGAGGCACAGAGAACACAGAGAATGGAAAGATTAAGCGCATAACTCTGTGTCCTCTGCGCCTCCGTGGCGCTATTCGCCAGCCAAATGTCAAGGAGGACTGAATGCTAGGGCAAATGATGGATTACCAGCTCACCCTGACCCCCCTGCTCGACCGCGCGCGCCGCCTCTTCCCCAACAAGGTTGTCTCGACCAAGATTCCCGGCGGCATGGAGCGGATGACCTACGCCCAGATCGCCGAGCGGGCAGCGCGCCTCGCCAGCTCCCTGGAGCGCCTGGGAATCAAGCGTGGCGAGCGGGTCGCGACGTTCGCCTGGAACAACAACCGCCATCTTGAGCTGTATTTCGCCGTTCCGTGCATGGGCGCCGTCCTGCACCCCCTCAACATCCGTCTCTCCGCCGACCAGGTCGCATTCATCGCTCAGCACGCCGATGACCAGGTCATCTTCGTCGACCCGACGCTCATCCCACTCGTCGAGAAGTTTGCCCCGTCGCTCAAGAACATTCGCTTCTACGTCATCATGGGCGACAAAGTGCCGGAGGGCACGACCCTCAGCCCGGTCTACGCCTACGAAGACCTGATCGCGACCGGCGACCCTGGCTTCGCCTGGCCCAAGATCGACGAGCAGGAAGCCGCGGCGATGTGCTACACCTCCGGCACGACCGGCAATCCGCGCGGCGTCGTCTACTCTCACCGCGCCATCTTCCTGCACGCGATGGGGCTCGGTATGGCCGACAACTTTGGCATTACTGAGCGCGACGTGTTCATGCCCGTCGTGCCAATGTTTCACGTTCTCGCCTGGGGCACGCCCTTCATCGCTACAATGCTCGGCGCGACGGTCGTCTTCCCCGGCCAGTTCCTCACCCCGCCCGACCTGGCCGACCTTATTGCGACGGAGCAGGTCACCCTCGCCGCCGGCGTCCCGACGCTGTGGATCGGCATGAGCCAGGTCATGGATAAGGAGCCTCGCGACCTCAGCAGCTTGCGGGCGATCATCGCCGGCGGCGCGCCCGTGCCGCGGTCGCTCATTGAAACTTACGAGAAGAAGTACGGCGTCACCATGGTGCAGGGCTGGGGAATGACCGAGATGTCCCCCGTCGGGGCCATGAGCCACCTCAAGAGCTACCAGCTCGATCTCCCGCAAGAGCAGCGCATCGCCCTTCGCGCCAAGACCGGCCGCCCGGTGCCCGGCGTCGAGGTACGCGTCGTGGACGAGGATGGTCAGGAGCTGCCGTGGGACGGCGAGGCGGTGGGCGAGCTCCAGGTGCGCGGGCCGTGGATCGTGGGCAGCTACTACAACGACGCGCGCTCGGCCGACGCGTTCCAGGACGGCTGGTTCCGCACGGGCGACGTGGTCAACATCGACCCCGAGGGGTTCATTCAGATCGTGGACCGCATCAAGGACCTGGTGAAGAGCGGCGGCGAGTGGATTTCGAGCGTCGATCTCGAAAACGCCATCATGGCCTATCCTAAGGTCCTGGAAGCGAGCGTCGTCGCCATCCCCCACCCAAAGTGGCAGGAGCGCCCGCTGGCGTGCGTCGTCCCCAAGCCAGAGTACAAGGACAGCCTGACGAAGGATGAACTGTACGCCTACCTGACGCCGCTGTTCCCGAAGTGGTCGCTGCCGGACGACATCGTGTTCATCGAGGCCGTGCCCAAAACGAGCGTCGGCAAGTTCGACAAGAAGGTGCTGCGCGCCCAATTCGGCGATTATCACGCCGCCGCCGAGGCAGGCACCGAACAAACCTCGTAGAGATTCGCCGGACGGTAGAGACGCGCCATGGCGCGTCTCCATCGCATGTCGCGTCTCTACCTCATCTCGCGTCAGCCCGAACGCCGCAGGCTTGACAAATTAGCCAACCACGTGATATAATGGCGCGATGCTGGCGCGAGGGCTGCCGAACTCGCTAATACCAAACCTCCTTGGAAAGGCTGCAAAGCCAGCGTCATTGCGAGGGGGCGGCTTCCGGGGGTGTGGGGGCGAAGCTCCCCACGGACGGAGCAATCTCACCACGGGCAAAGGGTTCGCCACCGGGATAGACGGCCGGTCGCAAGGGCGAGAGATTGCTTCGCTTCGCTCGCAATGACAGCCTTTCTATATGCGCCTGGTATAAGAGCGGTTCGCTGTGTAAGATATGGGGGAGTCAGGCTGTCGAGGGTACTTTATGACGCCTTCTGCACTCCAGATATGTCTGCTGGGCGGCTACCGGGTTGACTATGACACAAGCCCGGTGTCCGCCCTGAACACGCCTCGCCTCCAGGCGCTTCTCGCCTACCTGTGCCTCCACGCCGATCTTCCCCAATCCCGCCAACATATCGCCTTTCAGCTCTGGCCCGACACGCCTGAGACCCACGCGCGCAACAATCTCCGGCAACTCCTGTACCAGCTCCGCCACGCCCTCCCGAACGCGGATGACTATCTCGTCATAGACGGGAACGCTATCACCTGGCGCTCTGGCCGCGGCCAGGAGATTGATGTTCGCAGCTTCAGCCAGGCGCTGCGCGATGCCGACGCGGCCGAGCAGGCCGGCGACATCAAGGCGGCACGGCGCTGCTATGAGCAAGCGCTCGACCTCTACCGGGGCGACTTGCTGCCCGGCTGCTATGACGACTGGATTCAGCCGGAGCGCGATAAGCTTCGCGAGCAGTACCGGATCGCCCACGCCCGCCTTGCCCAGATACTCGAACAGGAGCGGGACTACGCGGAGGCAATCCGGATTGCTCAATCCCTTGTCCGCCTCGATCCCCTCGACGAGAACAGCTACGTCCTGCTGATGCGCCTCCACGCCCTAACCCGCGACCGCGCCGCCGTCCGCCGGATCTATCTGGCCGCTATCGAGAGGTTCAGCGAAGAGCTAGGGGTCGAGCCGGGTGAGGCACTGCGGCAGGGGTTCGAGACGGCCCGGGGCCTGCTCGTCGCGCCGCCAGCCCTTTCGGCCCGCGATGCAGCCTCTCAAACGCCTGTCGGTCTGGTCGGCCGACAGCGCGAGTGGCGGGCGCTGCTGGCGACATGGCAGGCGGCCACACATGGCGCTGCCCAGATGGCGCTCATCGAGGGTGAAGCGGGCATCGGCAAGTCGCGCCTCGCCGAAGAGCTATACACGTGGGCTCAGGGCCAGGGATTCGCCGCCGCCTACACCCGGTCCTATGCGGCGGAGGGCCGCCTGTCCCTCGCACCGGTCACTAATTGGCTGCGAAGCGCACCCATCCGCCCACATCTTTCTACCTTGAGCGATATCTGGCTAACGGAGGTGAGCCGCCTGCTGCCGGAGCTTCTGGCGGATATGCCGCAGCTGCCGCGCCCTGAGCCGATCGGGGAGTACGGTCAGCGCCAGCGCTTCTTCGAAGCCTTGGCCCACGCCGTCCTGGCCGCGCCGCGTCCGCTGCTGCTCTGGATCGATGACCTTCAATGGTGCGACTCCGAGACGCTGGAGTGGCTGCACTTCCTGCTACGCTTCGAACCGCGCAGCGAGTTGCTCATCGTCGGGACAGCCCGCGTTGAGGAGTCTCTTCCCCACGCTCCCCTGGCCGCGCTGACGCAGCAACTCCGCAGCGAAGGCAGCCTGGCTGCCATAGAACTCCGCCCCCTGGATGCCGCCGAGACCGCGCGTCTGGCATCCCAGATCGAGGGCCGCGCGCTCGACGAGGCAGCCGCTCTCCGGCTTTTCCGCGCGACTGAGGGCAACCCGTTGTTCGTCGTCGAAACGGTGCGGGCAGGGATGGGAAGCGCGCTTGCCGGCGAAGGGTACAAGGCGCCGGCGGCCGATAAAGCCTACGAGCTTCCGCCGCGGGCCTACGCCGTTCTCGCCGGGCGTCTGGCCCAACTCTCAGATTCGGCGCGGCACGTAGCCGAGCGCGCCGCCGTGATTGGGCGAGAGTTTACCCTCGACACTCTCCTGCACGCGGGCGATGAAGATGAAGCCGCCGTCGTTCAGGCCCTCGACGAGCTTTGGTACAAGCGCATCATCCGCGAGCAGGCCCCGAACCTGTTCGACTTCACCCACGACAAACTGCGCGAAGTCGCCTACGCCGAGATGGGCGCGCCGCAGCGCCGCGTTCTGCACCGCCACGTCGCGCAGGCGCTCGAGGCGCTCAACGCCGACACCCTTGATGCGGTGAGCGCGCAGATTGCGGCGCAGTACGAGCAGGGCGGCGCGATCGAGCAGGCTATCCCATACTATCAGCGTGCCGCCGCCGTCGCTGCGAGCGTGTACGCCAACGCCGACGCCATCGCTCTGCTCAACCGAGCGCTCATGCTTCTAGCCGGGACAGCACCGGGCATGCGTCGCGACTCGCGGGAACTCGCTCTGCTACTCGCGCTGGCCACCCTCTACCGTATCACCAGAGGCTGGACGTCGCCAGAAACAGAACGCGTCGTTAAGCGCAGCTTGATGCTAAGCGAAAAGGTGGGTACTGTTTTTCAGCGCGCGCAGGCCATGTACAGCGCCCACACCTACTACGTCGTCTCAGCCCAGCTAAACAAGGTCGAGAGCGAGTATCCTGAGTTGAACCGGCTGTTCCTGCAGGCGGGTGAAGAATCCCCGTTTTTTGCTGCGATTATGTATGCCGGCGCGCGACTGCACGCGGGACACATAGCGGAGGCGAGAGAACTGTTCGAGCGCATGCTGTCTGTGCGCGACGACGGACAAGTCCGCGACGTGCAGATGTCCCACGGCATCAACTACCGGGCGCATGGCTACGCCTGGAACGCGCACGCGCTGTGGTGCCTGGGCTACCCACAGTCCGCTTATGAGTGCGCAACGCGCGCTGTCGAAATCGCGCGCGAGTTTGCCCAGCCCTTCAACCAGGCGCTCACTATCACCTATCTGGCGATGCTCCAGGAGTTTCGATCGGACACCTCGACGTTCCGCGCTCACGCAGAGACGGCCGCGGCTATCTCTCAGGCTTATGAGGCGCCGTACTATGCCGCGTGGGCCGAGGTCCTCGTGGCTTTCGCTCTCGCCGCGCAGGAGCCCTCTCCGACCAGTCTCGCCGGTTTACGAGAGGCGATCGATGCCTTGACCACCACCGGCACCCGCCTGCGCCTCCCCTATTTCCTGTCGCTTGCTGCTCGTGCGTATTGGCGCGCCGGCGATCTCGACGCCGCGATGAACGCGGTCGAGGAAGCGTTCGAGGCGTCGCTTCACACGAACGAGCGATGGTGGGATGGCGAGCTGCACCGGCTGCGCGGCGAGCTCCTGCACGCTCAGGGCGCGGATGGCGAAGACGTCGAAAACGCCTTCCGGCGCGCCCTCGAGATCGCGCGATCTCAGGAGGCCAAATCAATTGAGCTCCGCGCCGCGACGAGCCTCGCTCAATCTTGGCTAGCGCAGGGCCGCGCCGCTGAAGCGCGGCAAGTCCTCGTTCCCGTCTACGAGTGGTTCACTGAAGGCTTTGACACGCCTGACCTGCGCGCGGCTCAGGCCGTCATCGCGCAACTTCCGGGCCGTCATCGCGAGGAGGACGACTTCCGGAGGGGTGAGGGGCGAAGCTTCCCACGGACGAAGCGATCTCCCGACAGATGAAACGCACGCGATGGCGGCTTAGGGTACCTGTCACATGGGTGGGGGATTGCTTCGCTCACGCTCGCAATGACAGCCGTTTATCCTGCTATCGGCTAACGCCCCAAATAACGCCTGGCTAACGGGCCACATGATAGACTACCTCCAATCATCCACCATGATAAGGAGGTCACGATGGCAGCGACAGTTTCTGTGGTGTTCGGCGAACAGGCGCTAGCGACACTTCGTGGGCAGGTGCGGGGGCAGGTCATTCTGCCCGGTGACGTGGACTATGAGACGGCGCGCAAGCTCTACAACGGCATGATCGACAAGCGCCCGGCCATCATCGTGCGCGTGGCCGATGTCGCCGACGTGATTAGCGCCGTCAACTTCGCGCGAGAGAATCAGCTCGACCTCGCCATTCGCGGCGGCAGCCACAACGGCCCCGGCCTCGGCTCCGTGGACAACGGCCTGGTAGTCGACCTGTCGCACCTCCGCGACGTGCGCGTCGACCCATCCAACAACACGGTGCGCGTTGGCGGCGGCGCCGTGTGGGGCGATGTCGACCACGCCACGCATCCGTTCGGCCTGGCGGTTCCGTGCGGCTTCGTTTCCAGCACGGGCGTGGGCGGCCTGACGCTCGGCGGCGGCATCGGTTATCTCACCCGCAAGTACGGCCTGACCATTGACAACCTGCTCAGCGTCGACATGGTTCTCGCCGATGGGCGCTTCGTCATGGCCAGCGCCGACGAGAACGCCGACTTGTTCTGGGCTGTGCGCGGCGGCGGCGGCAACTTTGGCGTTGTGACCTCGTTCCTCTTCCGCGGCCAGCCGGTGCACACCGTCTACGGCGGCCCCATGTTCTGGCCCCTGGATCAGGCGGCGCAGGTGCTCAAGTTCTGGCAAGACCTTATCCTGAACTCGCCCGATGAGCACAACGGGTGGTTCGCCTTCGCAGCAGTGCCGCCGGTCGCCCCCTTCCCGGAGCAGTATCAGACGAAAACGATGGCCGCCGTGGTGTGGTGCTACACCGGCCCGCTCGAAAACGGCGAGGCGGCGTTCAGGCCCATCCGCGAGGCCATCCCGCCGGCCATCGACTTCGTCGGCCCGATTCCGTTCCCCGTGCTGCAGACCATGTTCGACGCTCTCTTCCCGGCCGGCTTGCAGTGGTACTGGCGCAACGACTTCTTCAACCACTATGATGACCACATGATCGATCTGCACGTGAAGTACGGCTCACAGCTGCCGACGATGTTTTCGACCATGCATATCTACCCCATCAACGGCGCGGCAGGACGCGTCGCCAGGGATGCGACGGCGTGGGATTACCGCGACGCCAACTTCTCCCAGGTCACTGTGGGTGTAAGCCCCGATCCGGCCGACAATGCGCGGATGACCACCTGGGCCAAGGACTACTGGCTGGCGATGCACCCGTACTCCGCTGGCGGCGGTTATCTGAACATGATGATGGACGAAGGCGAGGATCCGGTGAAGAACTCGTACCGGGCGAACCACGCCCACCTGGCCGAGATCAAGGCCAAGTACGACCCGACCAACTTCTTCCACGTCAACCAGAACATCAAGCCCGCGGGCTGAACACTCGCCTGACCGGAAACAAGGGTGGAGCCGGGCCTCGCTCGGCCCCACCCTTGTGCTTCATGTTGTCAACCCATTGACACGAAAGGCCGTAGTCTGCTATAATAGCAAAACCGCTTAAGGTGGCGCACGTGGAAAGGTGTCAATCCGGTTCAAGTGTTGGCCAACGGAGGCTTGCATGTCCACGGAACAGAATAAGACGGCCGTGTTGCGAACTTTCAACGAAGCGTGGAATGAGAAGAAGCTGGCGATGCTGCGCGAGGTGATCGCAGAGGGAGCGGTCTATTATAACCCGTCTACCCCGCAACCCCTCCTAGGCCCGGAAGGGCAGGAGATGTTCATCGGCGGCTTCCACGTCGCGTTCCCGGATACTCACTTTACTATCGAAGACGTCGTGGCTGAAGGGGACAAAGTCGTCGTGCGCTGGGCGGCGTCCGGCACGAACCAGGGGCCATTGATGGGCATGCCGGCGACAGGCAAGAGGGTAACCGTCAGGGGAATGACGATGTTCACAGTCCGCGACGGCATGGTGCAGGAGAGTTGGACGAACTGGGACACGCTGGCCATGTTGCAGCAGCTTGGTATTGTTCCGATGCCCCAAAGCTAAGGGGGAATGAGTCAGGGCGGCGGCGGTCCATCATGCGGACCGCCGCTTTTTTCTCCTATTCTTCGGCGCAGTCCTCCAGGAAGCCCAGGAGGGCGCGCTCCTCGGCGCGCAGCCCCGCGACAGGGACGCCCTCCTCGCTGGCCTGGCGCTCCAGCGCGTCGCGCAGCGTCCCGTCCATGTACGCCTGGATAACGTTCGGATGGATGTAGCTCTTGCGGCACACGGCGCGCGTGTTGCCCAACGCGCCCGCGACGTTGTCTATCGCCTGGACGACGACCTTCTTCGCCGCCGTCTGCGATTTCGCCGGCTCCTGCTCCCACAGTGCCTCGGCCGCCAGGACCGTCCCCGCCCACGTGCGGAAATCCTTGGCCGTGAAGTCCTCGCCGGTAATCTCCTTCAAGTAGGCGTTGACATCGCCCGACGTGATGGATTCCGTCTCGCCGTCCTCGTCGAGGTACTGGAACAGGCGCTGGCCGGGTAGATCCTGGCAGCGTCTCACGATGCTCGCCAGGCGGCGATCCTTGATGTCGATCTGGTGGTCCTTGCCGCTCTTGCCGCGAAACTCAAACTCGACCTTCGTGCCGCTTATGTTGACGTGCTCGTCCAGCATCGTCGTCAGGCCGTAGGAGTTGTTCTTGGTGGCGTACTCGTCGTTGCCGACGCGGATGTGTGTCTCCTCCAGCAAACGCACGACCGCCGCCAGCACCTTCTCCTTCGGCAGGCTAGGCCGCGCCAGGTCCAGCTGGACGCGCTCGCGGATGCGCGGCAGGGCATGGCCGAACAGGATCATGCGCGTGTACTTCGTCGCGTCGCGCGCCTCGCGCCAGCGCGGGTGGTAGCGGTACTGCTTGCGGCCCTTGGCGTCGCGCGCCGTCGCCTGAATGTGGCCGTTGGGGTTGGGCGAGATCCAGACGTCGGTCCACGCGGGCGGGATGGCGAGGGAGCGGAGGCGCTTCAGCTCAGACGGGTCCTTGATGGGCTTGCCGTCGAGGCCGACGTAGCTCCAGCTCTTGCCCGCGCGCTTGCGCCGGATGCCCGGCTCGTCGTCGGAGACGTACTCCAGCCCCGCCGCCTCCGCCGCCTGCACCGGATCGGTGATAAGCTCCAGGGCGCGCCGCTTGCGCCCAACCCGCTGTCGCCGCGCCGCGCCCTTCCCGTTTGTCGTCTCTAGCTTGCTCTGCCGTGCCGCCATCTCTTCCCACTTTCCAACTCGTCAAGCGAACCCCCTGGACCATGAACGTCACAAGAGGCGACGAAACACGCGAGAGGATGCGCTGGGGGCATTCCTTTTCGCGTCCTTTCGCCACTATTCGTGGTCCAACAACTTTCCCTAAGCAAAGGCTATACCAACACTTCATCTGGCCGCCAGGATGGTCCCATTCTCCCCGACGATCCAGCCGCTCGCGGGGCCGGTGAGAGCCACGCCATACAGAGCCGAGTGCGTCGGGCTGGTGGTCTGATACCATTGCCCGTGCGCCAGCCGCAGGATCGTGCCGCCCGCGCCGACCGCCCACCCGTCCTCGGGGCCACTCAGGGCGATGGCGTTGAGATCGGCCGTCGTGGGGCTGCCTGCCGTTTCCCAGGCGCCGTCGCGCAGGCGGAGAATTACGCCACCCCTGCCGACGACCCAGCCGTTGGTAGGATCGCTCAAGACAATCGCGTTCAGCCGATTGTAAGTCCTCAACGTCGATTCGATGCTCCATATCCCGTTCTGCAAGCGCGCCCCGTGCCCAAAAACACCCGGATAGGATGAGCTTGCGTCGAAGCCAACGGCCCAGCCGTCGTTCGGGCCCGTGAGCGCCAGGGACCGCAGCTCAAGCCAGCGCGTGATAGGTGGCTCAGGACGCTTCTCCCGCGCCGCCGGCAGCGAAATGGCGCTCCACGTGCCGTGGTGCAGCCGCAGGATTGTGTCGGCGTCATCCCATAGATAGTTGGAGGCCGTGCCATCGCCCGCGGCCCAGCCCTCGTCCGGCCCGCTCAGCGCGATGGCGTACAGGCTGGACGATGTCGGGCTGGCCGCCTCGAATGCGCCGCCCTTGAGCCGCACGATGAGACCGCCGTCGCCCACGGCCCAGCCATCGCCGGGCGCGCTGAAAGCGACGGCGTTCAAATTCGTCCTCGTAGGGCTGCTCACCGAGGTCCAGGCGCCGCCGCTCAACCGCAGAATCTCGCCGAAGTCGCCGACGGCCCAGCCCTCATCGGCGCTCGGCAGCGCGATGGCGCGCAGGTTAGCGCCGGTCGGGCTTGGCGCGGTGACCCACGGCCCGGGAATGGGCTTGTGAGGCGCGGCCTGAGGCATATCTGGCAGCCAGACGCTGGAGGCAGGCGCGGCCACGAAATCCTGACCCGTCTGGTCGGGCGGCAATGAAACGCTGCGAGCCGCGGGCGTGAACACGTATCCCGGGCGGCTGGGGACAATCGAAGCGGTTCCCTCGCCGAGATCGTGGAGCGTGTAGTGGCCGTCGGAGTCGGTCGTGGTCACGCCATTGGGGCCAGAAGCGACGGTGACATCGGCGACCGGCGTGCCATCTTCCATCGTGATACGCCCAGACACCGAGAACACCGCATCGCGCACGATGTGGCCCTGCGCGCCGACGGCCCAGCCGGTGTCAGGCCCGCTCGCTGTCGGCGGAGTATCGGCGCGAGCCGTGACGCGGAAGGCAGAGAACGTAAGCAGGACGAGCGCCGCCACAAAGGCTGTAGCGTAGAAGCATCTCTGATTGGTCATGGCTTCTCCTTGGCGCTTCACAAACCGGATAGGCCTCCTTTGATTATACAAGGGCCGCTGCTACAATCTGGCTACACGCCGACCACAAAAAGGCAATAAGGATAGCTTCGATATTCACGCGCCAAGCGCGTATAATAGCCTCATGCTGTGGATTCTCTTCACCCTGCTGCTCACCGCAGCCCTGGCGTACTTCAGCTATCGCAGCGCGCAGGTGCTCCCCTACCTGCCGCCCGACACCAACGTTCTTCTCTCGCTACCCGACTTCATCGCCCGACTCTTCGTCGTGCTGATCTGCATCGGGCTGGGGGTGTGGAGTGGGGCGGGAGCGGCGCGCCTCGGCTGGGTCTGGGACAACGCGCCGATTGATATCGCCCTCGGCCTGGTCATCGGCCTCGTTGCCCATGCCGTGCTATACCCGGCGACGGTATGGGCGGCGCGCGTCCTTGGCCCGCGCGCCTATTCGCCCCTCATCCTGCGCTATGTCCTGCCGCGCACGCGCCGCCAGTGGCTTCTGGTTCCCCTGGCGTTCGTCGTCGCCGTGCTGCTGGAAGAGCTGCTATTTCGCTCACTGCTCGTCGGCGCGATGAGCATGGTCGCCCCGGCGCTGCTCCTGGCCGTCGTCGGCGCAATCGTGTTCGGCGCGATGCATCTGCCGCAGGGCTGGCTGGGGGCGGTTGTGTCCGGCATCGTCGGCCTCGGCCTGAGCTTGCTCTTCCTCGCCAGTGGAAGCCTCCTCGTCCCGTTCGCCGCCCACTACACATTCAACCTGGCCCAGGTCGTCCGCGCCGCCCGAGATCCCGAGGCAGCGGCGGATATTTTCACACACCCGGCGGCCAAAACCCCTTGACATTGCCGAACAAATGTTCTAAAATAGGGCAGCAGAAGTTCGTTTCAGGCGCGTCTCGCGGAGGGAGGGTCTGCGGGATGAGCCACGACATGGACAGAGGAGGCATTTGTGCCCAGGCCGCGCAAGTACAAGAGGCCAACCAACCAGACGGTCACGTTTGAGGAGACCGAGCTGCGGGAGATTCGGCGGGCTGCTGCCGCCACCCGCGAGCCGGTCAGTGTGTTCATTCGCCGCCTCTTCCTTCAGGCGCTTGGCGGCGAAGCGGAAGAGAGCAGCAACGGCAAGCCATCGCCCTCCCGCTGAGGCGCAATGCTTGCCAGAGCCAGAGACGCAGGGGCGAGAGAGTCGTGTGACTTTCTCGCCCCTGTGTTTTAAGCTGCTGCGTGCTGTTTGTGTCTGAAGGCCACGTGGGCGGCGCTGCCCGTGCCTCGGCCTGGCTCGCGCTAGGCGCGTACGATTTCGCTCAGCTCGCCCGTTCGCACGTCGTAGATCGCGCCGTGGATGGGAATGTCGTTGGGAATCAAGGGCGATTGGCGCAGGATCTGCACGTCATCCCGCACGCTCTGCTCGAGATCCGAGAACGGCAGGAAGTCATGGTCGGAGGCGTCGACACCCAGGTCCTCGTGAATCTTCGCCGCGAGGTCCTCGTTCTTGAAGGTCAACATGCCGCAATCCGTGTGGTGAATAACAACGATCTCGCTCGTCCCAAGGAGCCGCTGCGAGATGGCCAGGGAGCGGATCGCGTCGTCGCTGGCGCGTCCGCCCGCATTGCGAATCATGTGCGCGTCGCCGACGTCGAGTCCGAGGAACTTCTCGGGATGGAGACGAGCGTCCATGCACGTCAGCACGGCGACCTGGCGCGCCGGTGGCATGGGTAGGTCCCCGTGCTCAAAAGTATCGGCATACGGTTGGTTGGCAGCTAGAAACTGATCGAAATTGGTTGACATCTCAGCCCGTCCTTTCGCTATGTTGTGTATCATGGCCAAGGGTTGGGACATCACGGGATGCGCCCGTCTCGAAAGTTTAGGAGACGCGCTAACTGTAATCAAGTCGCGGAAAGAAAATCCGCACGTTGGGGGATCACAGGCCGCCGATGGACTGGAGTGCGCGGGGCAGGACCCAGATGCACACCGAGACGGCGGCCTGGCAGGCGATGCTGGCCGTCAGGGTGTAGCGCTTCGCGATGCCGCCGTAGATGAGTCCGAACGCGGCCATGACCAGGACGATAATTGCGAGGATGAGGGGGAACCCGATCGCCGGCGGGAAGTAGAGCACCAGCCCGGCCAGGCCGTACAGCAGGGCCGTGATCGCCACTCCCACTGCCGGCTGCAGGAAGCCGCGGAAATAGACACCGTCCGCGACGGGCGCGACGAGACAGAGGAGCAGCAAGAGCTGCTCCGGTTTTGCGTTGCTGAACAGGCGGGTCGCCGTCGAACCCAGCACCGACTGCCCGAGCACGGCGACGGGCAGGCCAATTGCCAACCCAATCACCAGACCGCGAAACAGCTCCATCGGGTTGTAGCCCAGTGGCGTGAGGCGCTTCCGGCCGAGTAGAATGCTGCCCGCCACCAGGATCGCCCACAGAATGATGAGGCGCACCGCCTGGTCCAGCGTCCACGTGGCGAGCGCCGTCGCCACGAACACCATGAACAGGGCGAGCGGCGGCAGAATGGGCCGGCGCGGGCGCGTGGTCTTGCGCCGGCGCCGGCGGGGCGCCGCCGCCGTCGTCTTCGGCTTACTGGCGGTCTTTGTCACAAAGTTCCCACAAACCCGCATGCACTATTGGGCACGTCAAAATGACTGTCACCTCTTGAACCCGGCCGGGCTGTCATTGCGAGACCCCCGCCGTGTGACGGCATGCGCCGACACAAGAAACTTCCGAATGTCACCCCGAGCAGCGCGAGGGGTCTGGACTGCGAGCCTACCGCGGCCCAGATGCTTCGCTTCGCTCAGCATGACACCGCATGTGAAGTTTCTGAGGAGCGAAGCAATCCCGCGCCTTGCGAAAGACGGTCTAGCGCGGCAAGAGCAAGCCTTTCACCCACCGTGAGATTGCTTCGTCGGGCTACTGCCCTTCTCGCAATGACGCCACGTCAGTGTTGTGAGCAGCGCAGCTTCGTCTCTCGCTAGACTCGCACCGGCGCCAGGACCGCCTGGAATGCCGCGAGGGCCTTCTCGATGTCCGACGCCTCGATGCCATAGTGGGTGACGGCGCGGATACGGTGCGGGCCGTAGAACGCGCTGGCCAGCACGCCGTGCCCCTTGACTTGCTCCACCACCTCCGCCGCCGTCATGCCGTTCGTCACCTCGAAGATGACGATGTTGGTCTGCACCTTGTCCATGTCGATGGCGACACCGGGCAGCTCGGCCAGGCCCTCGGCCAGCCGACGCGCGTTCGCCTGGTCGTCGGCCAGGCGATCTACCATCTCCGTGAGCGCCACGATGCCCGCCGCGGCGATGATGCCCGCCTGGCGCATGCCGCCGCCCAGAATCTTGCGCGTTCGGCGCGCCCGCGCGATGAACTCGACCGGCCCCGCCAGGATTGACCCGACCGGCGCCGATAGCCCTTTCGACAGGCAGAACTGCACCGTGTCCATGTCCTGCGTGATCGTCGAGGCAGGCACGCCCAGCGCCACGGCAGCGTTGAACAGCCGCGCCCCGTCCAGGTGCGTCCGCAGGCCATACCGCCGCGCCAGCTCGCCTACCTCGGCCATGTACGCCGGCGAGATGACCACGCCGCCGCAGTAGTTATGGCTGTTCTCCAACGTGATGAGGCGCGTGCGCGGATAGTGCGGATTATCCGGGCGGATAGCCGCCTCGATCTCGGCCGGGTCCATCGTTCCGTCAGGGCGGTTGCGCACCGGCCGCGGCGTGATGCCGCCCAGCACGGCAGGCGCGCCCGCTTCGGCGATGAATGTGTGGGCCATGTCGCCCAGGATAAGCTCGTCGCCGCGCTGGCAGTGGGTCAGGACGGCGGCCACGTTGCCCTGGGTGCCGCTGGTGACGAGCATGGCGGCTTCCTTGCCGACCATCTCGGCCGCCATCTCCTCCAGGCGGTTGACCGTTGGGTCTTCGCCGTAGACATCGTCGCCGACTTCGGCCTCGGCGATGGCCCGCCGCATGGCGGGTGTAGGCTGGGTGACGGTATCGCTGCGCAGGTCAATGGGCATCTCAAGCGCTCCTCTCAACTAGCGAATCAGTGTTGCTAGACAAAGTGCCACTCACAGCACGAGTTCTCGCTGTCATTGCGAGGCGGGCGCTAGCCCGACGAAGCAATCTCACCGCGGCTTAGACCGACGCCTTTCCTGCGCCAAGCGGCGCTATGCAAAAGCGTGAGATTGCTTCGCTTCGCTCGCAATCACCATCTGCCGCTGTGTTTTCATGCGGCAAGCTCACGATCTATCAACAAACAACACGCGCACAGGGCCGCCGACTTTCTGTGCCGCCGCCCCTGGCAGGCTCAAGATGATGCGCCCGTCGGCTTGCTGCGAGGCGGCATTCTGGATCGTGTTCCCCAGTGCGTCCTCGACGTGGAATGTGGCGCCAGTCGGAAAAGGGCCGAACGTCAGGCTGCGGTCATTCCCCACCGTGGCCTGGGCCGCGCACATCTGCCGACCGTCGGCCAGGGCGAAGCACGCCGCGCCCACGCCATTCTGGCCGTCCGAAACGACCTTGCCCGCCGCGCCCGGCAGCAGAGACTGTGCCCGCTGGAGCGCGGTGAAGGACGGCCGCTCCCGCCCGCCGGATGCGACGACACCGTAGACACCTTCCACGATCTCGCCGGCGTCGTTGCGGCGCAGGCTCTCGGGCGGCGTGTCCTGGCCGCCAAAGTAGTTGAGGCGCGTCCCCGTTGCCGCGCTCCACACGGCCGACATGAACGCCAGGTCGGCCTGTTCGCGCTCGGTGATGAAGAATCGCCACCACTTGCCTTGCTGCGAGCCAGGAATCGGGTCGGCGACCGGCAGACCATACTCGCCGACAAAGATGCCGAGCGGGTGCGGCAACGTGTAGCCACTCAGGATATTCTGATAGAAACGCGTCCGTCCGACAAGGCTGTACACCTCGCGCGGGTCGCCGGGCGACCAGACACTGTCGAAGATGTGGATAGTGATGAGATCCGGCGCCCACCCCTCGCGCTGGAACACGCCCAGCAAGGCGCGAAGGCGGTCTGTAGCGTTGGGGTCCGCCATGGGATGCTCGTACGGCGCGCCTTCCCAGTAGTTCTGCCCGTCGGTGGAGACCATGGTGTTCGGGGCGACCGACTTGACGGCGTCATAGGCGGCGCGAATCTGGCGGTAGTACGTCTCCACAGGGTAGTCGGCCTGGCGCTGGAGGTTGAGCTCATTGCCGATAATGATGAGCCAGGGCCGCGCCGTCGGGTGCAGCGTCGCCAGGCTCTTCGCCCGTGCCGCGACCGTCTCAGGCGTGTCCGCCGCATCCGTCTCCAGCACGAACGCGACGCGCCCCTGCTCCAGCGCCCGCACGACGTACTCGCGCCAGCCGCGGAAGGCGCTGGCGTCGTTCCGCACGCGGTTGTTCTCGTCGAACGTGCCGGGGTCGGCCGGGATGCGGGTGTAGCCGAAGGCGTTGGCCTTGCCGATGATGGGCGCGAGCAGGTCGGCCTGCTCCAGCCCGAATGGCACGGCCGGGGTTGGCACAGCCGTCGGTGGCGCGGGCGAGGGGGACGGCGCGGGTGTCGCCGCCCCGCCGGGGCGCGGCGCGGCGGCGATTGAGGTCGCCGCGGGCGTGGAAGATGGGGCGGCGGCGCGGGCCGCGGCAACGGTCGGCTGCGTCGTCATGACTGGCATGGTGGGCTGCGGCGCGACGGCGACCGGCGGCGGCGTTCCCTGCAAACGCTGGCACGCGCTCACGACAAGGGCGACCAGCGCCAGGACAAATAAAGCCCTCGCCCCCCCTCTCCCCTTGTGGGAGAGGGAGAAGGGGGGAGAGGGAGAACTCAACTCCGTCATCAGGGGTAGATGCCGCGGATTTCCAGGGCACGGGCGACGCGCTCGACCGCCAGGATGAGCGCCGCAGTGCGCAGATCGGTGCCTTTGTCCTGGGCAATGCGCAGAACGTCGTTGTAGCTTCGCGTCATGACGGCGCGCAGCTTGTCGTTGACCTCTTCCTCGCTCCAGAAGAAGAAGGCGATATCCTGCACCCACTCGAAGTAGGAGACGGTCACGCCGCCCGCGTTGGCGAGAATGTCGGGCACGATGAACACGCCGCGATCGTCAAGGATGTCGTCGGCCTCCGGCGTCGTCGGGCCGTTCGCGCCTTCCACGATCAGCCGCGCCTGGATTCTGTCGGCGTTCTTATCCGTGATCTGGTTCTCGAGCGCTGCCGGGATGAGAATGTCGCACGGCAGCTCCAGCAGCTCGGCGTTGCTGACTCGGTCGGCGTCGGCATAGCCGTCGACTCGGCCCATCTGGCGCACAGCGTCGATCACGCTGTCGATGTGCAGGCCGCGGGGGTTATAGATGCCGCCATACTGGTCACTCACGGCGACGACTTTCGCCCCATTCTCGACCATCGCCTTGGCCGCGATAGAGCCGACGTTGCCGAAGCCCTGAACGACGGTGCGAGCGCCGGCCAGCGGCATGTCCATGGTGTGCGCGGCCTCGCGCGCGGTGTACACTACGCCGCGGCCCGTCGCCTCGACGCGGCCGAGCGAGCCGCCGACATCCACCGGCTTGCCCGTGACGACGCCCAGCACCGAGTGGCCCTTGTTCATCGAGACGGTGTCCATGACCCAGGCCATTGTCTGGGGATTGGTGTTGACGTCGGGCGCGGGGATGTCCTCTTCTTCGCCGATCAGGATGGAAATCTCGGTGGCGTAGCGCCGCGTCAGGCGCTCCAGCTCGCGCATGCTCAGCTCGCGCGGATCGACCACGACACCGCCCTTCGCGCCGCCATACGGGATTCCGACGACCGCGCACTTCCACGTCATCCACATCGCCAGGGCGCGCACCTCGTCCAGGTCAACCTGGGGATGGAAGCGGATGCCGCCCTTGCTCGGCCCGCGCACCAGACTGTGGTGGACGCGATAGCCTGTGAACATGCGGGTCGAATCGTCATCCATCTTGACGGGGAAATGCACCGTTAGCTCGCGCTGCGGCCGCCGCAACAGCTCGGCGACATCGGGCTGCACACTCAAGAATGAGAGCGCTTTGTCGAGCTGTAGGATTGCGTTGTGGTAAGCGTTTATGCGCTGGGTCGTCACCTCAGTCGGCGTCGACATGGGTCCTCCCGTGGATTATCAGAATGGTCGAAAACAGGTCGTATCACTCGATAAGCTCGCTCACCGAGCGATTGGTGTGGATACGGTCGATCGTCGCGGCCAACAGGTCGGCGACGCTCAGAATGGTTAGCTTCGGAAAGCGCTTCTCGGGCGGCACAGCGATGGAATCGGTAACCATCACGCCGGCCAGGGGGCTGGCCTGCAGACGGCTCACCGCGCTAGGGGACAGCACCGGGTGGGTGACTGCCGCGTAGACCTCCTTCGCGCCTCGCTCCAGCAGCTCCTCGGCGGCTTGAATCAGCGTGCCGCCGGTCGAAATGATGTCGTCGACCAGGATGGCGCGGCAGCCTGCCACATCGCCAATCATGCCGCGCACCTCGGCCACGTCCGGCCCGGTGCGGTGCTTGAGGACGATGGCGAACCCGGCGCCCTGCCCGTAGCGAGCCTGGAAGCGGGACGCGCGGTCGACTGCGCCTTCATCCGGCGCCACGATGACGGTGTCTTGCGGCGGCAGCATCTCGCGCATGGCGTGGGCGAGCAGCGGCCCGGCGCGCAGGTGGTCCACCGGGATATCAAAGAAGCCTTCAACCGCCGCCGCCGAGAGATCCAGCGCCACAATGCGGTCTGTGCCGGCGACCGTAATGAGGTTCGCCACGAGCTTGGCCGAAATCGGCTCACGGCCCGCCGTCTTCTTTTCCTGTCTGGCGTAGCCGAAGTACGGAATGACGGCGGTAATGCGGCTGACGGACGAGCGCTTCAAGGCGTCGATCAGGATGAGAAGCTCCATCAAGTTCTGATTGACGGGCGCGCTGGTCGGCTGGATGACGAATATGTCGGCGCCCCGCACGTTCTCGTGGATGCGAACTCGTATTTCACCGTCGCTAAACGTTGATACCGTTGCCTCGATGAGGGGCGACCCGAGGCGGTCCGCAATCGCCGCCGCCAGCACCGGGTTGGCGTTGCCCGAGAGCAAGCGGAGTTGTTCATTGGCGCTCATGCAATGGCCTCGATTTGGTCTGCAAGAGGCGCGCCACGCCCATCGCCCGCCTAGTACTTGCGCACGAGGGAGCGATACGTGCCGGGTTGGCGGCTCTGAATAATCTGGAACTCCTCGCGGTAGCGCCGCACCTGGTCCAGGTCAATGCGGGCCACACCGTAGCCCTCGCCCGGCTCGTCCACCAGGGCCATGACCTCGCCCCGCGGCCCGACAATCATGCTCTGGCCGCCGAACGTCAGCGTGACTTCCTCGCCCACCCGGTTTGATGCGGCGAAGAAGACAGAGTTCTCGTAGGAGCGCGAGATGATGTACGTGCGCCACTCGTCGATGTTCGGCTCTTCCCAGTTCGCGAGGGTCAGGATCAACTCCGCGCCGTCGAGGGCCAGGCTGCGCGCAGCCTCGGGGAAGGCCATGTCCCACCCGATGAGCATGCCGACTTCGCCGAACGCCGTCTCGAAGACGGGCAGCTTGAAGCCGGGGCGGAACGTCATCCGCTCCTCACCCTTCAGGTGAATCTTGCGGTAGTCGCCCATCACTTCGCCCTCGTTGGAGATGAGGACGGTGGCATTGTACAGAACGGACTCGACCCGTTCCTTGACGACAAGCCCGAAGGCGATGTGGGTGTTGAACTCTCGCGCCCGCTGCGCCATGATGTTGACGCTGGGGCCGGGGATACGCTCGGCCAGCTCGGTGAACCCGACGCCAACCTCGAAGCCGGTGGTTGCCAGCTCCGGGAACACCACCAGGTCCACCCTCTGGCGGCGGGCGATTTCCTCGAGAATGTCGGACATGTGGGCCAGGTTCTGCTGCACCAGCCCCAACTCCGGCTTCATCTGCACAACAGCGACTGTCAACTCCCGCATCGCGAACTGCTCCTCTCTGTGGCCCGCGGCTGAGACGCGTGGCAGTTCAATTCTACTCTTGGCCCTAGAGTGCGTCAAGGATTCCGCGCCGTCATGCCGTCGCGGCAATGGAGATCACGGCCAGTGCGCTCCCACGTGGTCTCAAGTGAAATCCGGGCGGGCCTGAGATTCGTTTTTCTATACGCATTACTTTCACCCATCGTGACGAGACGCCACAACTGAATATCGGTCCCCTTCCCCACGGTTTGGACGGTCAGGGCACGCAGGAGGCTCGCAATGACGACGATGAAAGCAATCCGCATCCACTCCTATGGTGGTCCAGAAGTTCTTGTCTATGAAGACGCGCCAATTCCCGACCCCGGTTCTGGCGAGGTTCTGATACGCGTTCGCGCCGCTGGCGTGAATCCTATCGACTGGAAGATCCGCGCCGGATACATGAGCGCCTTTCTGAACCTTGCTTTCCCGTTCATCCTGGGCATCGATGTCGCCGGCGAGGTGGAGAGCGTCGGCTCTGACGTCACCGACTTCAAGCCCGGCGACCCCGTCTATGCGTGGGCCGACTTCTCGCGCAATGGTTCGTATGCTGAATACGTCACCGTCGCGGCGGCGAACGTCGCGCCGAAGCCTGAATCGCTCAGCTTTGTCGAAGCGGCGGCCGTTCCCCAGGCGGGCCTAACGGCCTGGCAGGCCTTGTTCGAGACGGGCGGCCTTCAACCGGGTCAAACCGTCTTCATCCACGCCGCGGCCGGCGGTGTCGGTACGTTCGCCGTGCAGCTTGCCAAGTGGCACGGCGCCCGCGTCTATGGGACAGCATCCAACGGCAACCTCGAGTTCCTGCGTGACATCGGCGTGGATGAGCCGCTCGACTACGCCACGCTCAATTCAGCCGACATCGCGCAGAGTGTCGACCTCGTGGTGGATGCGGTCGGGGGGGAAACGCTGGACCGCTCGTGGACAATCCTGAAGCCGGGCGGGATGCTCGTCGGGATGGTAGCCCCGCCGTCGGAGGAAACCGCGAACACCCACGGCGTCCGTTCCGCCTTCCATATGACCCACGGCAGCGGGCAGCAGTTGCGGGAGATCGCGGCGATGATCGACGCGGGCCATGTTCGCCCTGTCGTCCAGACAGTCCTGCCGCTTGCAGAAACTCGCCGCGCCCACGAGATGAGCCAGACAGGCCGCGGCCGCGGCAAGATCATCCTGGAGGTATAGCCTCGGCGGCCTGCGCGCAAACTGCGCTTTTTGCCCAGGGCCTCTCTGGGATCGAGAGGCTCTGGGCATTCCATTTTTATCGCAGGTTCATTCCCATAGTGTCAAGCAACTATTGACAATATGAATTCCATGCCTTATAATATCAGTCTATCTGTCAACTAACCGTCGCACAGACGCGCTTTCACTGATCAGGAGGAAGCATGAAGACCGTGTGGAGAAGCGGAGTATTCGTTCTCGGGTTCCTGCTCTTACTGGCCATCGCTCTCGCGCCAACCGTCCTCGCCGATGGTCCGACGATGCAGGTCGTGGCCTCGGGCCTGGACAACCCGCGCGGCCTTGCGGTGGGGCCGAATGGAACACTGTACGTTGCGGAGGCTGGTAGGGGTGGCCCTGGCAAGTGCAGCGCCGGGCCAGAGGGAACTCTCTGTTTCGGCAGCAGCGGCGCCGTCACCCAGGTGGACCTGGTACGACACATACAGACGCGCATTATCAGCGGGTTGCCTTCGGTTGCGGATCCGGATGGCAGCAATGGGAATGGGCCGTCGGGTGTCTCGCTCCTAAACCAGAACGACGTCGAAATCATCATTCAGGGTGGCGGCAACCCCGCCGAGCGCGTCCCGACGTTCGGGCCAGAGGCCGCGCACCTGGGCTGGTTGATGCAGGGCGCCGTCGGCCGCGGCTTCAAGTACACGACGGACGTCGCCGCCTATGAAGCGACGGCCAACCCGGACGGTGGCGAAGTGGACACGGACCCCTACGCGGTGCTGCACCTCTTCGGCAAGTCCATCGTTGCCGACGCGGGCGGCAATGATCTCCTCCAGGTGCAGGACGGCAAGATCACGACCCTGGCTGTTTTCCCCGACCGCATGGTGGACGCCCCGCCGTTCCTGGGTCTGCCCGCCGGCTCGCAGATACCGATGCAGGCCGTGCCGACAACCGTCGTCCAGGGTCCGGACGGCGCGTACTACGTCGGCCAGCTCACCGGCTTCCCCTTCCCCGTCGGCGCGGCGAACGTCTACCGCGTCCCGGCTGAGGGCGGCACGCCGACGGTCTACGCCAGCGGCTTCACCAACATCATCAGCATCGCCTTCGGCAAGGACGGCTCGCTGTACGTGTTGGAGATCGCTAAGAACGGCCTGGCCAGTGGCGATTCCACCGGCGCGCTCATCAAGGTAGCGGCAGACGGCACGAAGACCGAGATTGCCAGCACCGGGCTTGTCTCGCCGGGCGGCCTCGCTATTGGCACAGACGGCTCCTTCTACGTCTCGAGCCACGGGACAGAGGCCGGCGCCGGCACGGTTGTCCACATCATGCCGTAATCGGCCGCGCGCGACAACCACATAGCAATTGCATCGCCCCTGAGTCTCCATCCGAGCTCGGGGGCTTTTGACGCAAAGCGTTATCCACGCTTGACTACATGCAGCGTGGTGCTAAAATGAAAGCATGCCTGTCATAGCCATTGCCAACCAGAAGGGTGGCGTCGCCAAGACGATGGTGACGCTCAACATGGGCGCGGAGATGGCGCGGCGCAAGCTCCGCGTCCTGCTCGTCGATGCCGACCCGCAAGGGTCGCTCACCCACACCTACGGCGTAGACGACCCCGACCGCAACCTCTCGACCGTGCTCGGCGTGGTGGACCGCGGCAGCGGCGACCTAACTGCCATCGTGCGCGAAATCGGCGACGGCCTCGATCTCGCGCCGTCGGACATCATGCTCAGCCGCACCGAGCTTGCCCTGGTCGTGCGGCCCGCCCGCGAGTATCAGCTCCGCCGGACACTGGACCCGCTGCGCAGCCAATACGACTACATTCTCATCGACTGCCCACCGAGCCTGGGACTGCTCGCTGTCAACTGCCTGCTCGCTGCCGACTCCGTCCTGGTCCCAACCCTGCTCGACGTCGTGAGTTTTCGCGCCCTTGGCGCGCTGATGCAAACCCTCGCCGACATTCGCGCCGACTACGACCGCGCTCCACGCCTACTCGGCGTGCTGGCGACCATGTCCGACATGCGCTCGGTGCACTCCCGCGAGGTGCTGGCGGCGCTGCGCTCGCGCCCCGACCTGCACGTGTTCGACACGACCATTCCCCGCAGCATCAAGTTCAGTGAAGCCGCCTTCGCGCGGCAGGCCCTGGGCGACTATGACCCCCGCCACTCCGGCGCGCAGGCCTTCCGCGATTTGACCGAGGAGGTAATCGAACGTGCCAAGCAAACGACCTAGCCTGACGGACATCGCCGAGGAAGTGGCGCGCATCGCGCCCGCCGAGACCGACGACACCGCCGAGCCGAAAGCGGCGGCAGCGGAGGGAGCATCCCGCCCCAAGACCCGCAAGCGCGCCGCGTCCACGGCAACCCGAGTCGCGGACAATGGCCTGCGCGAGAGCCTGGAGGAGAAGGACCGCGTGATCGAGGCGCAGGAGCAGACCATCGCCGCGCTGCGCGAGCTTGTCGACGCCCTGCGCGCGCAGGTGGACGGTCTGAAGCAAGAGCAGGAAACGCTCAAGAAAGAGCAAGAGAGCCTGAAGGGGCAGCTCGCCGCCGCGGCCGCCCCCGTCAAGAAGAAGCGCCGCCGCTTCCCCATCTGGAAGCCATTCTAAGGCGTTCCCTCCATTCCCCAACCCCTTCCTCCCACGAGGGGAGGAAGGGGCTTTCGCGGGCGCCTCTTCTGAGATTCCTCCTCTTCTTCACAAGAGTGCTGCCTCATCTCTCTATCCAGCTTGCCTCAACACTGGTATAATGTGAGTCTATGTGAGAGAGTGACGGAGTGGCGCGGTGACGAAGCGCGCCACGTGATAAACTCCGTCGCTCTGCCATTTCGCACGAGGAGCGAGACCGTGTCGCAATCGGATCAACCTTTGAGGGCCGTGCTCGTCGGCTGCGGCAGCATGAGCCGCGCCTGGCTCGACGCCGCCCGCGCCATCTCTGACCTACAAGTTGTCGGCCTGGTCGACGTGGTCGAGACGGCCGCCTACCACCGCGCGGCCGAGTACAATCTGGTGCACGCCGTCATCGGCGCCGACCTGGAACAGGTTCTGGATGCGACGGCGCCGGATATAGTGTTCGATGTCACCGTGCCGGAGGCGCACGCCGACGTCACGCTGGCCGCCCTCGCCCACGGTTGCCACGTCCTCGGCGAGAAACCCCTGGCCGACAGCATGGAGAACGCCCACCGCATGGTCGCCGCCGCCCAGGCGGCCGGCCGCTTGTTGGCGATCATCCAGAATCGCCGCTACAACGCCGAGATTCGTCGCCTGCGCGCCTTCCTCGCCACAGGCGCGCTCGGCCCGCTCACGACAGTCAACTGCGACTTCTACGTTGGGCCGCACTTCGGCGGGTTTCGCGACGCGATGGAGCATCCGCTGCTGCTGGACATGGCGATCCACACCTTCGACGCCGCCCGCTTCCTGACCGGCGCCGACCCCGTCTCGGTCTACTGCAAGGAGTGGAACCCGAACGGCTCGTGGTACGCCCACGGCGCGTCGGCCGTCGCCGTCTTTGAGATGACGGGCGGCGTCGTGTTTACATACCGCGGGAGCTGGTGCGCCGAGGGCCTGCCGACGAGCTGGGAGGCGGCATGGCGCGTGATTGGACCGCGCGGGACGGCCACGTGGGACGGCGACGAGAACATCGCCGCCGAGGTCGTCGTGGCCACAGGCGGCTTTATCTCGCGGACGGAGGAGGTGCTGGTGCCGACCCTTCCCCGCGAGCATAGGACCCACGGCCACGCCGACATCATCCGCGAGTTCGTGGCGTGCGTGCGTAACGGCGAGACGCCGGAGACCGTCTGTACTGACAACATCAAGAGCCTGGCGATGGTGTTCGGCGCGATCGAGAGCGCGGAGCAGGGCCACCCGGTCTCGATTCTGCTGTGAAGTTGCCAGGACAAGAGGAGGTAGTAGCGTGCTAAGTTCGACAATCGGCCGGCACGGGGAGATTGCTCTACCTGATGAAGTGCGCGAACGTTATGGCTTCGCGCCCAACACACCGATTCGCATCATTGAGACCAGCACCGGCATCCTCATTGTACCGATGACAGACGAGCCGATGAGCCAGCAATTGGAGCAAGAATTGGCAGCGTGGCAGTCGGTCAGCGCAGAGTCCTGGGAGATGTTCTCCTACTCGGACGACAATGAATGAACGCCGGGGACATCTTCTGGATTGAGTTCCCAACAGGAGGAGGACGCGCCCAGGCAGGGCGGCGGCCGGGCATCATCGCCCAGGATGCGCTGGCTTCCGAACACTTGCCGACCGTCCTGGTCATTCCGCTGACCACGCAACAGGAAGCGCTGCGTTTTCCCGGCACCGTGCTGATCGAACCTGATCACCAAAATGCGCTACGCCGTCCGTCAGTGGCGCTCGCATTTCAGTTGGCCGCCGTTGACAGAAGGTTTCTGGAAGCATACGTGGGACGAGTCTCGGACACAGCAATGGAAGCGGTCTGGTCAGCGTTTGATGAGATCACCAGGCCAAGCTAGTGACCCAAAGGACGATAGCATGACGACATTCGAGAAAACACCGCGCAATCGCGTGCGCCGCCTGCCCGAGCGCGCCGACTACGACCGCGACACCATTTACAGCATTGTTGACGAGGCGCTCATCTGCCACGTTGGCTTCGCCCAGGACGGCCAGCCCTTCGTCATCCCTACTATCCACGCCCGTATGGGCGATACGCTGATTCTCCACGGTGCGAAGGCGAGTCGGATGCTGAAGCACATCCAGGCGGGCGCGGAGATTTGCGTTGCCATCACTTTGCTCGATGGGCTGGTCGTGGCGCGCTCGGTGTTCCACAACTCGATGAACTTCCGATCCGTCGTGCTGTTCGGCAAGGGGCATGTGATCGAGGGCAAGGAGGAACGGCTGGCAGCGTTGGAGGCGCTCACGAACCACGTCGTGCCGGGGCGATGGGACGACTCTCGCTTGCCAAACCGCAAAGAGCTGAACGCGACGACCGTCATCGCGCTGCCCATCGACAGCGCGACGGCGAAGGTGCGCGTCGGCCCACCGGGCGATGACGAAGAGGACTACGCGCTGTCGATCTGGGCCGGGGTGATACCCATCCAGCAGGTGTTCGGCGCGCCGCAGGACGACCCGCGCCTGACCGACGGCATTCCCGCGCCGGACTATGTCAAGAGCTACCAACGGCCGAAGAGTTGACAGATTCATGAGGCCCGAGATGACGCTCCGCTCCATCATTGCATATGTTCTTACTGCCGCCGCTGTCTTGACGTTCGCAGCCGTCGGTCTATACCACGTCGCGCAGGCCCTTCCAAACTGGCCGCGCGTCTCCTTTGGCGACCCCCTCGCGACGACAGACATATGGCTCGCGTCCGCTGTGGAAAGCGCCAGCCCTAGCGAGACGCTGGCGCAGTCTCTGCAAGCTATCCCTGGCAACGGTTCGCTCTTGTTCGTCGGCGCTACGGACACAGAATACCAAAAGACGTATTACGCGGCCCAGTATCTGGCCGGCCTGCGCCCCATGACACTTCTCGTCTGCGTGGCTAGTGGCCAGGCCGCATATCACCTGACTGATCCAGCCAGCGTAGACGCTGTCATCACACTGGCGCCGTCGCCGGCGTCGGGGCTAATCGGCGGTCATCGTCTTGGCTCTCACTTCTCCATCACCCCTACCACGAACAAATACGCATGGCCGCAGTATTGCCCTTAGTTGCCATCCTCTCCCTCATCGGCGCTGGAGCCGGGATCATATGTTTGATTGCGCCGCTTGGCTGGACGTGGATAGGAGCCGAGATGGTGTCGCTCTCGCTCCTCTTGGGCGCGGGTTATGTCAGTCTCGCCAGTTTTTCACTCGGTCTCGCGCTTAGTGGAACACAACTACGGATGGCCGTACTGGCTGGCGCTGGCGCGCTGGCCGGTGTCGGCATCGCAGTCGCGCGTCGCCGCGCGCTCAAGGTCGAGCGCCACCGGCCCACGCCGCTGGAGCTGGTCGCGTGGGTCGTCGTTCTAGCGCAGCTTGGGTTCGTGGGCTGGCTGGCGTTCTATCGCTCTGACCTGGGCTGGGATGGCCTGGTCAACTGGGAGTTGAAGGCGCACCTGGCGTGCCTGAACAACGGCTCACCCCCGCTCCTGTATTTTCAGGATGCAACGTGGGCGCGTACCCACCCAACCTATCCGTGGCTCATACCGGGCGTTGAATTGTGGCTGTATCTCTGGGCCGGTGAATGCAATCAGTCGTTGGCGAAGATCGGCCCTTTCCTCTTTTCAATCGCGGCCGTTGGCCTCCTGTACAGCGGGGGCGTTCGGCTAGCCGGCTCGCGGCTGACGGGCTTGCTCGCCGCCGTGCTGCTTTTCTGCATCCCGCTGGTACTCCTGGGTGAGGGAAGCGCGACTAGCGGCTACGCGGACTTTCCGGTCGGGGTAGCCTATCTCGGCGCGTGCGTCTACCTTCTATCATATTTCCGCAGTCGGCAGATGGGGATTTTGGGCCTGGTCGGTGCAATCTCTGTGCTGCTTGTCTGGGCGAAGGCGGAAGGAGCCATCCTCCTTGCGTGTCTCGGTATGGTCCTGGCGCTCTGTCTCTTGCGGGACAAGAGCGCCGACCAACGAACGTGGCTCACTGCCGGTACACTGGCCTTGCTTCCAGGTGTGACCGTCTACGCTGCCTGGGCCGTCTTTCTCAAGGTGAACCAGACCCCACCACCCACCGAGTTCCTGCCAATGACGCTGTCTACCCTCATCTCGAACATTAGCCGCCTGGGCGCTGTCGCGGCGTACTGGCGAACGATGGTGACGGATTGGCCGACATGGGGTGCATTCTGGCCGTTCCTGCTTGGGGCGTGCGTCATCGTAGTATTGACGGCGCCGCGCCTGCCTCGCTTCATCCTGGCTCTGCTCGCGCTTCCCCTGGCAACATACTCTGGTATCTTCATCTTCAGTGCCTGGTCAAACCCCACCGACCACATTAATAGCGCCCTTGGCCGGCTGGTGCTTCAGGTAGCGCCGCTCGGCGCCCTGACGATTGCGCTTGCTCTCAGTCAACTCCCTCGGCTGGGAGAAGTGCGACTGTGGCGGAGAGGGACACATCCTTATCGAGATCGAGAGTTGTAATCGTTTCGATCCCAAAGACGTCGATGACTTTGACGGCAATGGTGTGCGGGCCGGGCGTAGAATATCGCCAGCCGATGTCGGGCTGCGTCACGAGGCGGCGGTCTTTGCGCGTGCGGTAGCTCTGCCAGTGACACTTGAAGGGGCCGCCGGGTTGATGCTCGAAGTCGACCGCCCAGTAGTCGATGAAGTCGAAGGGCGTGGCCGCCGCCCTCTCTCGCAACGCCCCTCCCTGTTTCCCTGACTCGTCGGGTAGTGGTGGCGCGAACCGCGCCAACTCCACATCCACCCGGTCGCCGCGTCGGACGATTCCTGCCTCTAGCCAGCCCGGCTCGAAGAAGACGGCCCCCGCGCAGTTCGGCTCCATGATCTCCCGAGGAATGAGCCTCAACCGAAGACGTAGGCCGGTCTCGGACTCGAGCGTTGCCTTCTCGCGCGCCAGCCCGTCCTCGACCTCCCACGCCAGGCAGTGCAGATCATCCGCACCCGCCGCCCGCGCCGCCTCGGCCGCCACCTGTAGCGCCTCCCTAGTAAGCGTGTCTTCCAGAATGGCGACGACCACGGCAGACTCGTCCGGCCCCTCTCCCTCTGGGAGAGGCTGGGTGAGGGTCTTGGAGCGCCGCCGTTGGGTGAAGACTTTCACCCCATTCCTCTCCCGCTGGGAAAGGGGGGCGGACACGGAGCCGTAGAATTGGAGGACGGTCTGCCGGTACGCGTCGACGGAGCCGCCGAGACGGTCGGCGCGCCACCAGCGGCGCTCCGCGTCGCCGAGGGTGCACAGGTCGAACGCGCGGTACCCCTGCCCGGCGGCAGCAAGGTCGCGCTGTAGTGCGATGAGCCGCTTGCGGGCCGTGTGGATGGCGCGCCGACCGAGGTCAACGCCGATCCAGCGGCGGCCGAGCTTCTCGGCGACGGCGAGCGCTGTCCCGGAGCCGCAGAAGGCGTCTAGCACCAGGTCGCCCGGGTTGCTGCTCGCCTCGATCATCCGCGCCAGCAGCGCCTCGGGCTTCTGCGTCGCGTAGCCGGTCTGCTCGTCTGCCGCGGTGCGCGTCCCAAAACCGCGAATGTCGTCCCAGACACAGTCGATGGTAGCCGTGGCCTCGTCGAGGTAGTACTTCTTGTACTTCTGCCCGCTCGACGAGACGTGAATCAAGCCCTGAGTCTCGAGCCGTTGGATCGAAGCCGCCGAGTAGTCGCCGAGCTGCACCGCCTTGTACAGCCGCCCGTCCGCGTCGCGGTAGCGATAGGCGCGCTTCTGGTGCTCGGAGAGCGCCCGGTGGGGCTGGTGGAACGTCCAGGCCGTGGGGCTTTTCGAGTACAGGAGGATGACGTCCGTGTTGCGCGGCCACTGCCGCGACCCCTTCTTCGCGCCCTTGCCGGCGACATCGCGTTTCCAGACAATGGCGTTGCGGAAGCTATCGCGGCCGAACACATCGTCCATGAGACAGCGCAGCAGGTAGTCGAGGCGCCAATCGCAGTGCACGTAGATGCTGCCGGTGTCGGCCAGCAGGTAGCGCATCAGGGTGAGACGCTCGTAGAGCATGTGTAAGTAGGCGTCGGGCGCGCGGCCCCAGGCGTCGCGGTAGGCCACCGCGCCCAGGGTGAATCGCTCCGCTGGGCCTCCTGCCTCCCCGCCAAGGTGAACATCCATCGTGTAATCCACGCCGACGGCGAACGGCGGGTCAATCGCGATGAGGTTCACCGCGCCGCGAAAGCGCTCCAGGAGAGCGGCCAGGGCGAGCTTATTGTCGCCGCAGACAAGTAGGTTTCGGAAGTCGTCCCGTCGGGTGATGCCCGCCTGGGGACCGTCGAACGTCTCGCTGTGCACGAGCGTCGGGGCAGTCAGCGGGAGGCGCAGTGCGCGGCGCGCGCCAGCTTCGTCATATTTACCCTCCCAGACCAGCTCGGCTTGCAGACCGGAGGGCCATTTGGACGTGTTGCGAGGCATGATGCGTATACGTGAGGCAGGGGCCTACCCCCTCGGCCGCAGAGCCTCGATGACGGCCGAGAGGTCGAGGTCGCCCAGGCCGCGGGCCATCGCCATGCGGTAGATCTCGCGCGCGGCAGCGACAGTCGGTAGCGGTACCGTCTGATGAACGCCCTCCTCGAGCGCGTAGGTCAGGTCCTTGTGCTCCCAGCGCAGGGCGAACTGCGTCTCGTAATTCCGGGCGACCATGCGCGGCCCCTTGTTCTTCACCATCGGGCTGCCCGGCGCCCCATTCGATAGCAACGTGATAACCTGCTCCATGTCCAGGCCGGCTTGCTCCGCCAGAGCAAGCCCCTCGGCCAGAGCGACGATCTGGACACCGCCCATGAGGTTATTGACCAGTTTCATGGTCGCCCCGCTGCCGGTCGGCCCCAGGTGATTGATACGCTGCCCCATGGCATTCAGGACCGGGGTAGCCTGTCTCAACGTCTCGGCATCGCCACCGACAAAGAAGCCCAACTCGCCCGCCTCGGCCTGGGGTTGGCTCCCGGTGACCGGCGCATCCAACAGGGCGCAGCCCTTGCCTGCCGCCAGCCCTGCTAGCTCGCGCACCCAGGCAGTCGAGAGGGTGCTGCACTCGATCAGGAGCATGCCGGCTCGCGCTGCGGCGAGCGCGCCTGCGTCACCGAGCCAGATCGCCCGCGAGGCAGTGTCGTCGGCGACCATGCTGATGAGGATGTCGGCCTCCTCGGCTGCCTGCCTAGGGGTCTCGGCGACTCGAGCGCCTTCCGCGGCGAGCGGCGCGGCTTTGTCGTGGCTGCGGTTGTACACGGTGAGCGGGAAGCCGGCCCGCAACAAATTACTCGCCATCCCCCGGCCCATCAACCCCAATCCCAGCACAGCGACCCGTTGCGTCATGTGACTCCCTTTCGAAACCTTACAATCCATAAGTCGTCAGACTAGAATAGCCAGCTAGCCCAGGAGCACCGGCTCCTCGGGATAGCTGACGAGCTGCAGCCGCGCGCGATAAGCGATCGCCGCCACGATCGTGATCGCGCCGAGCCGCCCCCAGAACATCATGAGCATGATGATGCCCAGGCCGACGCGGTTGAGCTCAGAGGTGAAGGAGAGGCTCAAGCCGGCCGTCGCAAACGCCGAGACAACCTCGAAAAGCGCTACGTTCAGTGGCGCCTTGTTCGTCACCAGGATCAACCATGTTGCCACGACGACGACAGCGAGAGAGATGGACAGGACGGCGGCGGCGCGGCGGACCGCGACGGAGGTAAGCTGGCGGCCGGCGACCTGGACGTCGGGCAGCCCCCTGGCGTAGCTCCACAGGGCGATGCCGAGAACGGCGAATGTGCCGGTTGTAATCCCGCCGCCCATCGACGCGGGAGCCGAGCCGATGAACATCAGCGCCATGATGAGCAGTTGGCTCGCCGGCGACAGGTCGTCGAAGTTGGGCGTCCCCATGAAACCGGCCGTGCGCGCCGAGACCGACTGGAACACGGCAATGACGACATGCCGCCAACCTGGCTCGTCGGTCAGGGGGCCGCCCGCTTCGCTGAGCAGCAGCCCGATGGCGCCGACCACGACAAGCCCGACCACAACGGTGAGCGTGATGCGCGTGTGAAGCGAGAGATGCGGCTGCCTGCGACGGTTAACCAGCTCATACAGCACCGGAAAGCCAAGACCGCCGAGGAAGATGAGCACGCCGAGGATGAACAGGGTAAGGGTGTCGTTGGGCAGGCCGAGCGGATACCGTGGCAGGCCGGTGAACAGATCGAAGCCCGCGTTGCAGAAGGCGGCGACCGCGTGGAACACGGCGTAGAAGGCCGCCTGGCCTTCGGGCAGCTCGGAGCGCCAGTGCAGCCAGAGGAGGACCGCGCCCGCCGCCTCTATCACCAGCGTGACGATCATTATGCGGCGGGCCAGGTCGCGGATCGCCCCAAGGTCGAGAAGGCCCAGGGAGTCGCGCAGCGCCAGGCGCTCCATCAGGCCCATGCGGCGGCCGGCGAGGGACAGGACGACGACGGCCGTGATCATGAAGCCGACGCCGCCGAGCTGCATGAGCAGCAGGAGCACGGTCTGTCCCAGCAGCGTCAGGTCGCGGCCCGGAGCAATCACCGACAGCCCTGTCACCGTCACGGCGGACACGGACGTGAAGAGGGCCTCCTCGAAGGTCAGGTGCGGCCCAAACGCCATGCCCGGCAGCATGAGCAGCACCGTTCCCAGGGCCGTGAGCGCCAGTAGCCCCAGGATGAGGCGAACCGGTACGGGCAACGGCTGAGCCAGCGGCTGCGGCATCTGCCAGCGTGGGTAGGGCAGTCGTCGGGAGCGCGGCCGCGGCAGGTTCATCCCTAGCCCAGCATCCGTGACACGTCAGCGTCAGAGCCGAGGACGAGGAGACGGTCGTCTGCCTGGAACGTAAAGTCGGCCGGCGGCGTTACTGTCGCCCCATCGCCCCGCCCGACGGCGAGCAGCGTAACGCCGAAGCGCCGCCGAAGATCGCTCGCCAGCACGGTGAGGCCGACAAACTCGTCGGGAACGCGGCACTCCACGACCGTGTGGTTGGGGCCAAGATCGAGACGGCCGAGGAGAGAGTGGCCGGTCAAATCGTAGGCCAGCCGCTCGCCGGCCTCCTGCTCCGGCAGCACCACCCGGTCCGCACCGATCTGCTCCAGAATCGCCGCCTGGCGCCGCGTCGCCGCCTTGGTGATCACCCGCGGCACATTCAGGTTCTTCAGCGTCGCGGTAATAAGGATGGCGGCCTCGAAGTCGTCGGCGATGGCGACGATGGCGGTGTGATACGCCCCAATGTCGATGGCCTGCAGCGCGGCCTCGTCGGTGGCATCCAGGGAAACCACCTGGGTCAGGTCATTCGAAAGGTGCTGAGCAACGTTGCGGTCCTCGTCTATGCCGAGAACGGTGTAGCCGCGCTGGACCAGGGTGCGCCCCAGGTTTGAGCCAAAGCGCCCCAACCCGATGATCGCGAACTCCGGCTTCCCTCGCTGCCGACTGCGCCACATACTCCCTCTCACTCGCGGCGTGGACTGGCTCGGAGTATGCGTCAGGACCCCGAATCGCGCAAGTAGACGGCAGAGGCGCAGGGGCCGAGCTTCTGCTCGTCCGCTACGCCTCTGCGTCTCTGGCTTACCCTATCCTATCAAAGTGCAGGCACGGGTTGTACGTCGGCCGCGACGAGCTCGGCCGCCGCCGCCCCTTCGCCGGCCTGCGCCATCCAGCGGATAAGGTCGGCGCGGGACACCATGCCCACCAGGCGCTCGTCCTGGAGCACCGGGGCGCGTTCGATCCCCCACGTCATCATGAGCCACGCCACACGCCCGATCGGCTCTTCGACGTCTACACAGATAACGTCAGTCGTCATCACATCCGACGCCGAGTGCGTGCGCGCGCCTTCGTAGATTTGCGCCAGGCGGTCCGCCTCCACCCACTGCTGGAACCTCTCCGGCAGCTTCACCGCGGAGTAGGGGATACCTTTCTCCTTGAGGAACAGGTCGCTCTCGCTCACAATGCCCAGAACGTGCCCGCCCTCGTCCACCACGGGCACGCTGCCCAGACGGTAGGTTGTGAGCAGCCGCGCAATTTCCGCCACCGACGTGTCCTCGGTCACCGTGACGACATTCGTCACCATCAAGTCTCTCGCGTTCATGTGTCTAGCGCCTCCACGCTGAGTCGTTAGCAATCCGGAACCTCAGTACGCCAATGCTTGCTGCCGCGCGCCGCCTGACGCTGCCAACGCTTCCAGGCGCGCGATACGCTCCTCCGTCGGCGGATGCGTGCTGAACAGCCGCATCAGCGCGCCGCCGCTCAAGGGATTCACAATGTACAGTGAAGCCGTCGCCGGGTGAGCCGCCATGATCGGCTCGTTCTGCGCCGCCCGCTCGATCTTCGCCAGCGCCCGGGCAAGGGGCAGCGGGTCGCCCAGGATGGCCGCGCCGCCCTCGTCGGCCTGGAACTCGCGCGCCCGCGAGATGCCAAGCTGAATGAGCGTCGCAGCAATAGGCGCGATGATCAACAGAGGCAGCGCCGCCAGTGGGCTGCCGCCCTCCTCGTCATCGCTCCCGCCGAAGCCGCCGAAAATCATGGCCCACTGCGCCATGTTCGCCACCATCGTAATCGCGCCCGCGACTGTCGCGACAACGGCGGACAGGAGTGTGTCGCGGTGCTTGATGTGGGCCAGCTCGTGGGCAATCACCCCGGCCAGCTCATCCGGCGTAAGCGTCTGCTGAATGCCGGTCGTTACGGCAACGACGCCGCGCTCCGGGCTGCGCCCGGTCGCAAACGCATTCGGCACCGGACTGTCGATGATGTACACCTTCGGCATCGGGAGGTTCGCGCGCCGCGCCAGATCGGCCACCGTGCGGTGCAGCCACGGCGCTTCCTCCGGCGTCACCGCACGCGCCCCGCTCATGGAAAGGACGAGGCGGTCTGAGAACCAATAAGCGCCAAAGTTCATCGCGACAGCCAGGAAACCGGCTATGATCATGCCGGCGTTGCCACCCACCGCCTGCCCAATGATGATGAGCAGGACCGTGAGCGCGGTCAGTAAGGCGGTCAGCTTCAAGGTATTACGCATAAGTGTACGTCTCCTCTGATCGTCTTGCTGCGTCGGTTCTGGTCGGACCAAAGATGTGTTTGTCTATGGTTTGCCCAACTGATGTTTGTGTTCTGACTGTTCTTACGCCAGAGCCGCGGCTCTCATCAAACCCTCATTTTGCATCATGGCAATTGACCAGGCTCTGCCATCCTACTATCATTACCTCAGATTATCCTGTAGTAACGACTTCAGTCGTTTCCGTGCCTGGGAGCGACCGAAGTCGCCGCTACCTCTCTATGCTTTAGAGCGCGACAAGGAGGTTGACGCGTGACGACTCTGACCCTGCAAGATTTGCCCCCGTACCGCAACGAGCCGCTGACGGATTTCCACGACCCGGCCCAGCGCCAGGCCATGTTGGATGCCCTGGCGAAGGTTCAGTCCGAGCTCGGCCGCCGTTACCCGATGATTATCGGCGGCCAGGAGATCCTCCTGGACGAAACTGAGAACTCTATCAACCCGGCCCGGCCCTGGGAAGTCGTCGGCGTCTTCCCAAAGGGCGACGTCGAGCACGTGAACATGGCTATCGACGCCGCGGAGCAGGCGTTCCAGACCTGGCAGTACACGCCCGTCGCCCAGCGCGCGAAGTACCTCATCGACGCCGCCGCCCAGATGCGCGCCCGCAAGCACGAGTTCTCCTCATGGATGGTTTTTGAGGCCGGCAAGAGCTGGGCCGAGGCTGATGCCGACACCGCCGAGTGCATCGACTTCATGGAGTACTACGCCCGCCAGATGCTGCGGCTGGCGCAGCCGGTCGAGCTCGCACCGTTCGACGGCGAAGAAGATGCTCTGGAGTACATTCCGCTGGGCGTCGGCGCCATCATCCCGCCCTGGAACTTCCCGGCCGCGATTCCCGGCGGCATGTCCGCCGCCGCCATCGTCGCCGGCAATACGATCGTCCTAAAGCCCGCGCCCGCAACGCCGACCATCGCCTGGCACTTCCACCGCCTCATGACCGACGTCGGCGTGCCGGCCGGCGTGTTCAACTTCATCACCGGGCCGGGCGGACTACTCGGCGATGCGTTGGTGGATCACCCCAAGACGCGCTTCATTGCCTTCACCGGCAGCGTGCCAACAGGACTGCGCATTCACGAGCGCGCCGCGAAGGTCCACCCGGGGCAGATGTGGCTCAAGCGCACGGTGCTGGAGATGGGCGGCAAGGATGCGGTGCTGGTGGATGAGACAGCAGACCTGGATGAGGCGGCCAAGGGCATTGTCGCCTCAGCGTTCGGCTTCCAGGGGCAGAAGTGCTCGGCCGGCTCGCGCGCGATTATCCACGCGGCGGTCTACGACACCGTCGTCGACAAGGTCCTCCACGAGGCGCAGAAGCTGACCGTGGGCGACCCGGCCGAGCCGAGCACCTACATGGGTCCGGTCATCGACGAGCGCGCCTACGAGAAGGTCCGCCACTACATCGACCTGGGCAAGCACGAAGGCAAGCTGCTCCTCGGCGGCGAGACGTATGGGCCGGGTTACTTCATCGAGCCGACGATCTTCGCCGATGTTCCGCCCGACGCCAAGATCGCTCAGGATGAGATTTTCGGCCCGGTTCTTGCTGTCATCAAGGCCAAGGACTGGGAAGACATGCTGCGCATCGCCAACGGCACGATATACGGCCTGACCGGCGCGGTCTACAGCAAAGATGAGGCCCACCTGGAGGACGCGGCGCGCCGCTACCATGTCGGTAACCTCTACCTCAACCGCAAGTGCACCGGCGCCATGGTCGGCGTGCATCCGTTCGGCGGGTTCAATATGAGCGGCACGGACAGCAAATCCGGCGGCCCGGACTACCTGCTCCACTTCACACAGCCGAAGTCCATCGCGCGCAAGGTTGTCGCAGAGAAAGCGGTCGCCCAGGCCTAGTGTCGGTACAGGGGACGTGTTCGGTTATGGGGTAGGGGTAGCCCTCGTGGCTACCCTGGACGACCACGAGGGATTGCCCCTACAAATATGCCGAACAGGTCGGCTGATTATGCACCAGGGAACCCGCTCCCTCACTCATAGCGCCGACGTGCGTAAGCCGGGGAAATAGGCGTGTCGTTGGACGGCCGCGCTCTCGCGCGGGCGCGGGGCTAAAGCACTGTCGCTAAGAAAGCGAAGTCCTGCGGACTGTTTGAGTCCCGAAGGGACTTTGCCTTCTTAGCGGCGCGGCTTTAGCCCGCCGCGCCGGCGAACGCCGACTGATGTCGGCGCTACGATTCCGTCACGGGCAGTTCCTTGATTATCTTCAACCAAAACTTCAACATCATCGAGGTGAACCCGATCTCGCTGGCCGCTGTCGCGTTGCGGACGTTCATCGTTTACCTGTTCGTCCTCGGCGCTTTGCGGCTCTTCGGCAAGCGCGAGCTGGGCCAGCTCACCCCCTTCGACCTCGTGGTCATCCTGCTCATCTCCAATGCCGTTCAGAACGCCATGGTTGGACCAGATAACTCGCTCACGGCGGGCCTGGTCGCCGCCGGTGTTCTCCTGGTGACGAACTGGGGCATCAGCCGTCTCGCCGCGCACTACCGGCCCCTCGGCAAGCTCGTTATCGGGGAGCCTGTGCTGCTCATCCACCACGGCGAGTTCATCCAGCGCAACATGGACCGCGAGCAGCTGACGCGCGACGAGGTCATCGGCGCGATGCGCGAGCATGGCATCGCCAAGGTCGAGGATGTGGACATGGCGTGGCTGGAGGTGGACGGCGCGATCAGCTTCGTTCCCATAGACGGCGACGTGAAGCGCACGCGCAAGCGCATCCGCGGCCGCAAGCCGCAGGAGTAAGGGTCCGTCAAATCACCGGAATCGCCGCCGCCACCTCGACGCGCTTGCGCGTGACGCGGCAGGTGTAGGCATAGGCCTCGACGCCGGCCGCGCGCGCCGCGTCCAACGCCTCGCCGAAACGCGGGTCGACCGCGCGGTTCGGCGTCAGACAGCGCGCGTCGGGCCGCTGGACAAACCACACGATGGCCGCGCGGTAGCCCTGCGCAACGGCATCGGCCAGCTCACGCACGTGGCGCTGCCCCCGCAGCGAGGGCGCGTCCGGCCACAGGCCCATGCCGTTGATGACGTACGTCGAGGATTTCACCTCGACCAGGCACGGGGGCAAGTCGGGCGCAGCGTCCTGTCTCGGCGTAAGGGCGAAATCGAGGCGGCTCGTCCCAAACTTAGTCTCCGCTCGCTCCACGCGGTAGGCGGCGAGCGGGGCGATTCTCCCCACCTCCATCGCCTCGCTGAACAGGCGCGATGGGAAGCGCGTGTCCAGCGACACCAGGACGTTTTCCTCTGTGTACGCCAGGATGAGGTCGTAGGCCGTGCGCCGTCCTGGCTCCGAGCGCGGGGTTAGCAGGACTCGCGCGCCGGGGTAGAGCAGTTCCACGGTACGGCCGGGGTTCGGCACGTGGGCGAGGACCTCGGACGTGTCCAGGCGCACCCGCGCGCGAAAGCGGTTCTCCCGCTCCACGAGAATCCCATCCAGCAGCGGCGACGGCAAACGCATACATCAACTCTGTCGCAGGGTCACGTCGCCCGCCGCCACACTCACCACACTTCCATCGTCCTGCTTCACCAGGAGGCTGCCGTCGTCGGCGATATCCTGGGCGACGCCCTCGACCGCCACGCCCCCCGTGATTCGCACCGGCTGGCCCAGGGTTGCGCTCAGCCGCCGCCACTCCTCGGCCTGTGGCTCGCCGGCGACGAGCGCCTCATAGCGCGGCTCGATGGCCGCCAGTATCGCGGCGAGCAGGCGCGCGCGCTCGATGGGGTTGCCCAGCTCGGCGAGCAGGCTCGTGGGTTCGACGCCACCAGGCGGCGGCGACGGGAAGTCGGCCGGCGCAAGGTTCACGTTCAACCCTATCCCCACGACAACCCACTCGGCGCGGCCGTCGCGGAAGCTGGCGTCCCCCAGCATACCGGCGACTTTCTTGCCGTTGACCAGCACGTCGTTCGGCCACTTCAGGCGCGTATCCACACCCAGATGCTTCGCAATCCCCACCGCTGCGCCCGCGGCGGCGACCAGCCCGACCTGCCCCGGCGTGACGTTGGCCGGGGGACGGAAAAGCAGCGAGAACAGAAGGCCCGCGCCCGGCGGCGACTGCCACGTCCGCCCCATGCGTCCGCGGCCTGCTGTTTGCACGTCGGCGACGGCGAGAGCGCCCTGCGCGGCGCCCTGGGCCGCCTGCTCCGACAGCCAGTTGTTGGTGGAGGGAATAGCGTCAAAGACGGTGACAGGCCGGCCCAGCCATTTCGTCGTCAGCTGCGATTCGATAGCTTCTCGCGTCAGAACGTCGCTTTGCATAGACTCCCCTCAGTGGTTGATGGCGCCATTATACCCATTCTCCCCATCAGCACGTAATGTGCCTATAATTGGGGAAGAGCAGGATGGCCGAAGCGAGTCGTGGCCTGCCACGAAGGTGAGTTGTGGAACATCTTTGGACCCCCTGGCGTTTGCAGTACATCCTCAGTGATAAGAAGCGCGCGGGCTGCGTATTCTGTGAGAAGGTCGAGCATCCCGAAACCGATCGCGACGAGCTCGTCCTGGCGCGCAGCCCCTACGCGATGCTCATTCTCAACATGTACCCCTACACCAACGGCCACCTGATGGCCGTTCCCTATGCCCATGTCAGCAGCCTCATCGACGTGCCCGTCGATGTTTTGCGCGATCTCGCGATCCTGACGCGCCTCGCCGAGCAAACGCTGCGCGGCTCCATGTCGCCGCAGGGCTTCAACGTCGGCATCAACATCGGCCGAGTCGGCGGCGCGGGCGTCGATGACCACCTCCACGTTCACATTGTCCCCCGATGGGGGGGCGACACCAATTTCATGACCGTCGTCGGCCAAACACGTACCGTACCGGAACTGCTCGCGGATACCCGCGAGCGGCTGGGCAAGACATTGACCGACCTCGGCTACCCACTCCATCCTGCCACCGGGACGGTGTGGGTTGATACTTCAAAGGAGAAGTAAGCTATGCCAGGCCAGCGCGATGTTGTGATTGTTGGCGCGGCCAGAACCCCCATTGGCCGCTTCAACGGCTCCCTGTCAGCCCTGCCGGCCACCGCGCTCGGTGGAGTCGCCATTCGCGCCGCCGTCGAGCGCGCGGGCGTCGATCCGGCGGGCGTCGACGAAGTATACATGGGCCAGGTCGTCCAGGCCGGCGCGGGCCAGGCGCCGGCGCGCAAGGCGCTCCTCGACGCTGGCCTGCCTCCGACGGTCAGCGCGACAACCATCAACAAAGTGTGCGGCTCGGGAATGAAGGCCGCCATGCTCGCCGCGCAGGCGATCAGCGCCGGCGACGCCGATGTGGTCGTTGCCGGCGGCATGGAGAACATGAGCCGCGCGCCCTACCTGCTGCCCGGCGCGCGCCAGGGATACCGCCTCGGCAACAACCAGGTGGTCGACTCGGTCATCCACGATGGCTTGTGGTGCGCCTGCGAGGACTGGCACATGGGCAGCGCCGCCGACTACATCGCCCGCGAGTTCGACATCAGCCGCGAGATGATGGACGAGTTCTCGCTGGAGAGTCACCGCCGGGCCATCGCCGCCCAGGACGCCGGCAAGTTCGACGCCGAGATTGTGCCGGTCGAGATCCCGGGCAAGGGCGGGCCGACGCTCTTCAAGACCGACGAGGGGCCGCGCCGCGACACGAGCATCGAGGCCCTGCGCCGCCTCAAGCCGGCGTTCGCAGCGGACGGCCGCGTGACTGCGGGCAACGCGCCGGGCCTGACCGACGGGGCGGCGGCTCTGACGATCATGGGCGGCGACGTCGCGGAGCGCCTGGGCCTCAAGCCCCTGGCGCGCATCACCGGTTTCGCCCAGGGCGGGCTGGAGCCGAAACGTATCTTCGCCGCGCCGCCGATTGCCATCAACCGCCTGTTCAGGCGCACAGGCATGCGCCTGGACGACTTCGACCTGATCGAAGTCAACGAGGCATTTGCCGCTCAGATCCTCGCCAACGGCGAGGAAATGGGGTGGGACTGGCACCGGGTGAACGTGAATGGCGGGGCAGTTGCCCTCGGCCACCCTATCGGGGCGAGCGGCGCGCGCATCCTCGTTACCCTGATCTACGCCCTGCTCGACAGAGGCTTGCAGCGCGGCTTCGCGGCGGCGTGTCTCGGCGGGGGCGAGGCGGTGGCGCTGTCGTTGGAGGTCATCGCGCCCAAGGCAGCGACGGCGGCGCGGGCCGAGGCGGCGCTACCGGCGTAATGATATGTGATGCCTGAAATCTTTACCATCGGCCACAGTAACCGCACGCCGGACGAATTCCTGGCGACGCTGGCCTACTTTGGCATCGAAACCCTTGTGGATGTGCGGACGCGGCCGGTCAGCCACTTCCCGCACTTCAAGAGCGAGGCCCTGGCCGAGCTCCTGGCCGCCGCGGGCATCGCCTATGTCTGGCTCGGGCCGCAGCTCGGCGGGCTGCGCACCGGCGGCTACGGCGCGTGGATGGCAACGCCCCAGTTCGCGGCAGGCATCGAGCGCCTGGAGGCGCTGGCCCTGGCGCGCCCAACGGCGTTCATGTGCGCCGAGCGCGATCCGAGCCACTGTCACCGCAAGTACATTGCCGCCACACTCAAGGGCCGGGGCTGGACCGTGCGCCATCTCATCGCGCCGGGCCAGGAACTACCGGCCGCGGAGGAGATAGGTGTCCAACTCAGCTTCGGCCTCGATCAACTTTGACTGGGCGGCGGACTTCTACGACCAGACGCGCACCCTCTCGCCAACTATGTCGGAGGCGATGCTCAACATGATTCGCGAGCGCGTGCCCGCATCGGGGTCGCGTTTCCTGGAGCTTGGCGTTGGGACAGGCCGCATCGCCGTTCCCATCCTCAACGCCGGCTACCCGCTGGTCGGCATTGATCTCTCGCGGGCGATGATGTCGCGCATGCAGGCGAAGCTCCCGCCCACACAGCGCGCCGCCCTTGTCCAGGGCGACGTCACCTGGCTGCCCTTCCCAGACGACAGCTTCGACGCGGCGCTCGCGGTCCACGTGTTTCACCTTGTCGGGGGCTGGCGCACCGCCCTGGCCGAGACCCAGCGCGTCCTCAAGCCCGGCGGCTTCCTGTTCTACGATGCGACCCAACGAGCGTCCGGCGGCCTCGACAACGAGGTTCGGCGCAAGCTGCGCGAGCTTGTGCGCGCCAGGGGCGGCGACATTAAGCGCCCCGGCGGTGAGCGCGAAGACGTGCTGGCCGCGCTGACCGAGATAGGCGCGACGGTAGAAACGGTCGAGGTTGCGCACTGGGAACGGACGCACAGCATCCGCGACATCATCGACCAGCTCGCGTCGCGCAAGTACTCCACGACGCAGCTCGTCCCCGAAGAGGTGCTGGCCCCGGCGATCGCCGAGCTGCGCGTCTGGGCCGAAGAGCGCTGGGGCGACCTCGATGCCCCGCACACCGAGCCGGGCGGCTTCACCTGGCAAGTCGCCCGCTTCCCGTAATTCCACCTGGCAAGTCACCCTGGGCGAAGTGAAGGGCCTCCAAGGCATGAGGACGCTTCTCTTCGCTCAGCCTGACAAGCGCCCCCCTTATGAGGTAACTGCAATGCCCATTCTCCTGCACGAGTCTGATATCGAGCGCCTGCTCACCATGCCCGAAGCCGTCGCCGCCGTGGACCGCATGTTCCGTGAGATGGGCGAGGGCCAGGTCGTCAACATCCCGCGACGCCGAACCCGCCTCCCGAACGGCATGATGCACGTCATGGCGGCGGCCAACCCGGCCCTGGGGTATCTTGGCCTCAAATGCTACACCGTCTTCCGCGGCAAAGCGCGTTTCGTCGTCCTCCTGTTCAGCAGCCAGACCGGCGAGCTTCTCGCAATCATGGAGGCGGACACCCTCGGCCAGCGGCGAACCGGCGCCGCCAGCGGCGTCGCCACGAAGTACATGGCCCGCGCCGATGCCCGCGTCGTGGGCATCTACGGCACCGGCTGGCAGGCGCGCAGCCAGCTTGCCGCCATCGCCGTCGTGCGCCACCTGGAGCGGGTCTACGCCTACGGGCGCAACCCTGAGCGCCGCGCCGCGTTCGCGCGCGAGATGTCAGAGAGCCTGGGGATCGAGGTCGTGCCCGTCGACCGGCCGGAGGCCGCGGCCGAGGGCGCCGACATCCTGGTGACCATTACCTCGTCGCGGGAGCCGGTGCTAAAGGGTGAGTGGATAAGCACGGGTGTCCACGTCAACGCCGCCGGATCGAACTCGCTCATTCGGCGCGAGATTGATGAGGAGGCGGTGCGCCGCATGAGCCGCGTAGTCACCGACGACCTGGAGCAGACGAAGCTAGAGGGAGGCGATCTGCTGCCGTCCATCGAGCGCGGGCAGCTGCACTGGGGGCAGGTGCATGGCCTGGCCGAGGTTGTCGCGGGCTACTACCCGGGCCGCGCCAGTGACGAGGAGAACACGTTGTTCAACTCGCTGGGGCTGGCCGCCGAGGACATTGCGGCCGCCGCCGTTGTCTACGAGAAGGCCATCGCCCAAGGGATTGGCGAGACCGTCAGCATGTTCGAGTAGACACTGCTCGAAAAACCCTTTTGCTACGTCCTGCTCGCTATTGACACGGGATGGAGAGTGCGGTATACTATGGGCAGGTTATGGTAGGTTTTCCGATTCCCAGGAGCACGCCATGTCTGCCCGCCAGCCTCTCTCCCAGTTTTCCGTGCGCCAGGTGCTGCTTGTCGCTGCCCTGGTGCTCGTCTCGTCGTTTGGCGTCGGACTCGCGCGGCTGGCGTGGACGGCGCGCGCGCTGCACGACATCGAGGTTGAGGAGGCCGGACGCGTCCAGGCGCTCCAGGCCCAGACGGCCGATGTCGAGAAGCAGATCGCTCTGGCGAAGACCGACGACTACGTCCGCACCTGGGCGCGAGAGACGGCCAAGCTGACGCTGGCAGGCGAGGTGCCTATTATCCTCGTTGTTCCGCCCGCGCAGGCTGCCGCTGCCCCGCCCCCCCCAGCCGCGCAGCCTGCCCTACCGGCCGCTCCTCAGGAAGACGGCGTCCCGCGTTGGAAAGCCATGCTGGACGGCTTCCTCGGCGGGCAGTGACTCACCTTCCGCCCCGTTCCCAGTCACCGCCTCGATGTTTACATTTGCGCATTTCGATTTGCTGCCCCACATTCGGCGCTTTACTTTGTAACGACTCTTGTAAAAAAGGCGAGGCCGGCAATTGCCGGCCTCGCTTCATTTCATGCTGTTCGAATCAGGGCGTCCAGGTGAAGTGGTTCGGGTCGCTGGTTGGGCTGAGCGCCGGGCCACTGACCGGCTGCCCGTCCGGGCCGCGCGTCTCACACTTCCGCACAGTCACGTCCCACGTGTATGTGGCGGCGTCTGAGCTTTTATCCGGCGGACGTAGCGTATCGGAAACACGCCAGCCCGTCGCCTTCACCCAGGCTTGCTCGGTGTACGGCTTGCCATCGCGGGTGGTTGTGACACGCACGACATAGAACTCCTCGGGGGCCAGGATGCCGACCGATGTCCAATTCAGGAGCAGCGGTGTGGTCTTGCCCTGCACCGCAGACTGGTCTGGCGCGCCCAACAGAACCGGCGCCTGGTACTTGGTCGACGAAACGGCGCCACCGGCCGCGGACGCATCCGCTCCCCCTGCCGCCACTGCCCCAGCCACCACGCCGGTCGCCGCGACAGTCGCCGCACCGGCGGCATCACCCGTTGCGGCAGCGGCCGTCGGAGCCAATGCAATGGCGGTCGGCTGCGTTGTGGGGGATGGCGCCGTGGTAAAGGTTGGCTTCGGAGTAATAGTCGGCGCGGGTGTACGCGTCGCCGTTGGCGGAACGGCGGTCGGCGTGGGCGGTTCGGGCGTCGTGGTCACGCCGGGGTCGATGACGACTTCCTGCCCGATGCCCAGCCCGTACTTGCCGGGCTGGAAGCCGTTGTACTGCATCAGGTCGTCGACGGAGACGCCAACGCGCTGAGAGATTGTCCACAACGAGTCGCCGGCCCGGACCGCATACGTCTTGCGCCCAATGACCTGGGGATCCTCGGACGCAGGCTGATCAGATGGGGTATCCGTCGGCTGATCGGCAGCCGGTGGGCTGGTGGGAACGGGTGTCGCTTCACTCGCCGCCGTATCAGCAACGTCCGGAGTGCTGTCGCTGGGCAGGTGGATCGCGTCACCGGGGTGAATCATCACATTCACGTTCGTGAAGTTGTTCGCTTTGAGCAGATCTTCCAACGTCACATTGAAACGAATAGCGATGGCCAACAAGGTATCGCCCTCGGCGATGATGTAGCTCTGCTTGTTCACCGTCGGTGAGCCGCCGGTCTGCGGCGCCGCAGTTCCAGGCGGCGGTGTGAGCTGCGAGCTATCCGGGGTCGGTGTCGAGCTCGGCACCGTGGTGGCCGTCGGTGGGATGGGTGTAATTGTGAACGTGGGAATCGTGGTTGCCGTGCCGCCGAGGGCCAACTGGCTCATGCCGGGCATGGCGCCGGGGACGGCAAGGGCCACGGCAGCCTCCGGCGTCGCCGTTGGACGGCTGCGCAGGAGAGCGATGGCCCCAATGATGAGGGCCACGACGAGTATGCCACCGACGATTTCCAGTGCACGCATCCATCGGGGTGGTAAGGCGGGACGAAGAGACGTGTGACACATGTCGCACGTCGTCGCGCCAGGCATAACAATTGCGCCACAATTCGGGCAGTGTCGGCGCGAGGAGCGCGACACCTGCTGGTGGCAGTGGGGACACGTTTTATCGGCGCGCGTGATTGGCGCGCCACAGTGCGGACATTGCATAACTTGCCGACGCCGTTTCCGGTCCGGGCAGGCAGGTGGGTAAGACCAGCCGCTCAGCCCATGTCATTCGCGTGGAAGGTGCGTTGGATGTAACGCGAGATCGACGAGACGAACTTCACCGAACTAACGATTCAGTGCGCCAACCGAGCCAACGACGCCGCTTCGCCTCCATATCTATGCGCTCACAGAGATGCCGCAACAGAGTGAGCCGCCCGATCATCCCGTCTGACAAACAACGGGCGAATGGTCATCAACCCGCACCCCCTTGGGCTACGGCTCTCCCCACCCCCCGCTACGAGAGGGCATTTTACTCCTGTCTTTGTACCGGAGCAAATCCGGACAAGCCCGATGGGATATAGAAATAGACCGGGGCCCCACCGGATATCGGCGAGGCCCCGAATGGCTACTATCTGGAGTCGCTCTGGTTGCAACCCTTAGCCCTGGCTCCCGGAAGGCGGGGCGTCGGAGCTACCCTTGACCCGAGTCTTGAGCGCTGCGAGTTGCGCTTCGATGTCCGGATCCTCGAGCTGCTCGAACTCCTTGTCGACCGACGTCTTGGTATCGACCATCTCGGCCGACGCGGCGGCGTGAGCTTCCTGCGACCGCACCTTGTCCTCCATGCGGCTCATCTCGCTGCTATAGTCGGGAACCTGGCCCATCTGCGCCTGCGCCTGGGACATCTGCTCCTTGGCCTTGGCCGCGCGGCTGCGGGCAATCAGCGTGTCGCGCTGACGCTTGGCGCTCTCGTACTTCGACTCCAGCTCATCGAGCTGCTGCCGCAGGCGCGCAACGAGCGCCTCCTGGTCGGCGAGCTGCTGCTGGTAGACGGCCAGCTGCGACTGGTAGTCGCGGGAGCGGCGCAGCGCCTCGCGGGCCAGGTCGTCGCGGTTCTGCTGCACGGCCAGCTCGGCCTTGCGGTTCCAATCGTTGACTTCCTTCTGCGTATCTGCCACGCGGGCTTCCAGGAGCTTCTGCTGCGCCAGCATCTCGGTCGTCTGGCTGCGAGCATCCCGGATCGCGTCCTCCATATCCCGGATGATCTGGTTGATCATCTTCTCGGGGTCCTCCGCGTGATCCAGCATGTCGTTGATGTTGGCGCGGAGAATTGTCGAAATGCGCTCAAAAATCCCTGGCATCGTGGCGCTCCTTTTCTATCTGTGCACGTCTCAAGCTAGTACTTTACCGTGTATTATAGTCGCTCGGTTCTGTCGGCGCAACGGCGCTCACCTCGCTATACGCCGATCGCCACGAATGGTTGCACGTGGCTGGCGAAACTGTGGCGGACGTGACGACGTGACGATGCGACGGTGTCGTTCGCTCCGTCTCTTCTTTTCGCTACGCCGGGACCTCTTCCTCGACCGGCATCGCCGGCAGCCAGACCGTGAAGACGCTCCCTTTGCCCGGCTCGCTCTCCAGCGTGATATACCCCCCGTGGCTCTCGACGACCCACTTGGCGATGGGCAGGCCCAGGCCCGTCCCGCCGGGCCGTCCGGCGCGCGGTCTCGCGTCGGGGACGCGGTAGAAGCGCTCGAAGATGTGCTCCTGGTGTTCGGGGGCTATCCCCAACCCGGTATCGGCAATCTCGACCCGTACCCAGGTAGGATCGGCGTAGAGGGACAGGCGCACCTGGCCGCCGTCCGGCGTGTATTTCAAGGCATTGTCCACCAGATTCAGGATGACTTCCTTGAGGCGATCCGGATCGCCCGCCACCATCGCCACGTCCAGGTTACCGAGGGTGATGGAGACGTCGCCGGCCAGGGTCTTCGCCTGTTGGTAGACCTCCAGCACCAGTGTCGTCATCTCGACGGGCGCGTGCTGGAAGCCCTCGCCGGCATCCGCCTGGGCCAGGAGCAACAGGTCGCCCACGACCCGCGATAGGCGCCGCGTCTCCTTGCGCACTGCTTCCAGGGCCACGCGCTGCTCGGTCGGGTCCGGCACGCCCTTCAGCAACAGCTCGACGTTGCCCTGGATGGCCGTCAGCGGGGTCCGCAGCGCGTGGGACGCGTCGGCCAGGAACCGCTGCTGGGCCTCGAAGGCGCGCTGAATCCGCTCCAGCATGCGGTTGAACGTCCCGGCCAGCCGGCCGACTTCGTCGTTGGGGCCCACATACTCGATACGGCGGTGTGTGTCCTCGGCGCGCTGAATCTGGTCCGCCAGGGCGGTGATCTCCGTGATGGGCCGCAGACCGCGCCGGATGATCATAGCGCTGACAACGGCGGCCAGGACCAGGGTGATGAGGATGCCGAACACGAGGACGAAGCGGAGGCTCCGCAGAGTGGTGTTGATCTCGGTGGTCAGACGCGCCACCTGGACGATGGCCAGGGGCCGCCCGCCGCCCGGTGCGGGAACGGGCGCGCTGTACAGGCGGATGGGATAGCCATCGACCACAGTGAACACGTAGCGGGCCTGGCCGCGCAGATTGTCCAGCAGCATCGAGTCGTCGATGGGAAGTTGGCGGTTGCGCAAGTTGTCGGAGCGGGTGATGATCTGGCCGTTGGGCTGGAGAATCTGGACGTAGGTATCGTCCCAGGCGAACGCCTCGGCGGGTGGGAGGACGAGCTGGCCAACCCGCGTGATGCCTATCGTCTCGCTAACCTGCTCGGCGCGCAGCCGCAGCGCCTCATCGACGCCCTGGATGGCGAGGCGCGCCAGCAGGAAGTAGGTGGCCACCGAGAAAACGATCAGGGCAGACGCCAGGAAGGCGATGTTCCACAGCGTCAGTCGCAGGCGAATCGACACGCGTCATTCCTCGCGCAAGATATAGCCAACCTCGCGCACCGTCTGAATCAGGTTCGGCTCGCCCAGCTTCTTGCGCAGATAGCGCACGTATACCTCGATCACGTTCGACTCCCCGCCAAAGTCGTAGCCCCAGACCCGGTCGAAGATGACGTCGCGCGAGAGCACCTGCCGCGGATGCTGCATGAACAGCTCCAGCAGCTCGTACTCTTTGGGTGTCAGGTGAATCTTGCGTTGACCGCGCCGCGCCTCCCGCGTCGACGTATCGAGCGTCAGGTCGGAGAATTGCAGGATCGCCTGAGGCTGGGCGCGCGCGCGCCGCAGGAGCGCCTTGACGCGCGCCAGAAGCTCATCGAAGGCGAATGGCTTGACCACGTAGTCATCGGCGCCGGCTTCGAGGCCCGCCACCCGGTCAGGGATGGCGTCCTTCGCCGTCAGCATGAGAACGGGCAAGTCGGGCGACGCGGCGCGCAGCCGGCGGCAGACTTCCAGGCCGTCCAGGTCGGGCAGCATGCGGTCCAGGACCACCAGATCGGGTGGATGGTCGCGCGCCAGAATGAGGCCCCCATCGGCGTCCATCGCGGTGTCCACAGTATAGCCAGCGTAGAGGAGGCCTCGCTGAACGAGGCTAATCACTTCGGGTTCGTCGTCGATAACCAGGATGCGCATGCTACCTCCAACTGTAATGATAGACCCATTGGGGCAGCCGGGCAACTGCTAAAGAGATAGCACAGGCACGGATTGTGCTTGGTGGCCCGCGTGACATATAAACATCAGTTGTGTTAAGGGATGGAAAATGGATTCTCCGCGTGCTCCGCTCGAGTCCCTCCTCTGGGCAATCCGTTGGTGCGTCAGTAAGACCTGTGTCGGCGACGAATGGCAGGTGAAGCGTGTTCCACAGCAGGAAGCGATGTGGTGGATCGTCGGGAAAATGGGCGAGCTGCCCATGACCGTCGTGTCCGATGTTCCGCTCTGCCCGCGCTGTGGTCGGCCACTCGCCGCGGCGTGCGAGATCGAGGAGGGGCTGAGCGAATGCACCGAGGCGGAAGCGCGGCTGCTTCGCGATTGGCTGTCCATCGACCTCGACGCCGCGTAGAGCACCGGCCTGGGGCTTCAAGTCAGCTGACTATCAGAGCCGCGCTCGATCATGCCCGGCAGAACCAATTGCACGGGTTCAAGAATCGCCGATAGCGCGTAATCAGTTCCTTTCCTACAATGACACCGCCAATCCGGTGGTCTGTCACACATAAGTTGGGTGTTTAGTAGTGACGACTTCAGTCGTTCTTTGGCTCTAAGAACGACTGAAGTCGTTACTACGTTCCCGCCAATACACGTTTAGATGTTCGGATAAGCGCGGCAAGCCCAGGTTTCTCATCCGTTTCCCGACGACAATGCGACTTCAGGCGGATGTGTTGCAGGCAGGAAATGCTTATACTATGAAACAGCATCAGAAGGCGTGAGGAAACTACGGCGTCGAGAGTGCGTATAGCTAAGAGAGTTGCAGCGGACTGACTCAGTCAGGAGAGGCCCGTTATGCTTCGTTGGTTCCGGCGCGGACAGAAACAGCGTACTGATGGATTGTACAAGTTCGGGAACGAGCGGCTTATTGAGTTGCAAGACGTCGTCAAAACATTCGACACGGCGGCGGGCAAGTTCACGGCCCTCAGGGGCATCAACCTGAAAGTAGACGATGGGGAGTTTGTCGCCATCGTCGGCAAGTCGGGCAGCGGCAAGTCGACCCTCATCAACATGGTGACGGGCATCGACCGCCCCACGTCCGGCACGGTATACATCGGCGATACCGCCGTCCACGAGCTGAACGAAGGCCAGCTTGCGCAGTGGCGTGGCCGCAACGTCGGCATCATCTTCCAGTTCTTCCAGCTCCTCCCGACCCTGACGGTCGTGGAGAATGTGATGCTGCCGATGGACTTCTGCAACATGTACCCCTCGCGGGAGCGCCGCACTCGGGCGATGCAGCTCCTGGAACAGGTGGAGATGGCGGAGCACGCCGACAAACTGCCGTCAGCAACCTCCGGCGGCCAGCAGCAGCGCGTCGCCATCGCCCGCGCCCTGGCGAACGACCCGCCCATCCTCGTCGCCGACGAGCCGACGGGTAACCTCGACTCGCGCACCGCCGAGTCGGTGTTCGAGCTGTTCGAAGGTCTGGTGGACCAGGGCAAGACTATCGTCATGGTGACCCACGACCAGGACCTGGCCAAGCGCGTCTCGCGCACCGTCGTAATCTCCGACGGCCAGATTATCGAGCAGTACCTGGCGCGCGTCTTCCCGTCCCTGACCGAAGAGGAGCTTGTCGACGTGACGCGGGAGATCGAGCCCCGCAAATACTCGCCCGGCCAGGTGATCCTTCACGAAGGCGACAAAGTCGAGAAGTTCTACATTATTATCAAGGGCGCCGTCCAGGTGGTCATCGACCAGCCGCAGACAGGCGAGATCGTCGTGGCCTCGATGGACGCCGGCCAGTACTTCGGCGAGGTCGAGCTGCTGCATGGCGGCCACAGCATCGCCAGCATCCGCGCCGACATCCACCATGGCGTCGAGGTCGTCGAGCTTGACGACGAGACGTTCAAGCGCCTGGTCGCTGAGTCGGCGGAGACACGCGCCACTGTCGACCGCACGGCGCACGAGCGCACGCGGGAGAACCTGACGGCGCGCGGACGAAAGGTGCATCGTGCTTAGCCCACGATGGCGCAAGATTCTGCGCGACATGTGGAACAACAAGACCCGCACCATCCTGGTCGTGCTCTCCATCGCAATCGGGGTGTTCGCCGTGGGCGTCATCGTCAGCGCGCAGATGATGCTGGCGAATGATCTCAGCGCCGACTACGAGGCGACGCAGCCATCAAGCGGCGTTGTGTTCATGCCCCTGTTCGACCAGGACCTTGTCGATACGGTCGCGAGCATGAAGGAGGTCCGCCTGGCGGAGGGGCGGCGCAGCGTCAGCATGCGCATGAAGACGGGCGCGGACCAGTGGCGCACGCTTGAGCTGGAGGTCATCGACAAGTTCAACGATCAGAAGCTCAACAAGGTCGTGTCCGAAAGCGGCGAGTGGCCACCACCGGACAAGCAGATGCTGGTCGAGCGCGCGTCCATCGCGTTGACGGGCGCCCAGGTCGGCGACAAGGTCACGGTGGAGATGCCAGACGGCAAGCTGCGCGACATTCGCATCGCGGGGCTTGTCCACGACCTGTTCAAGGCGCCGGCCCAGTTCACCGGCACGCCCAACGGCTACATCACCATGGACACCCTGGAGTGGCTCGGCTACCCCAAGGGCTTCAACCAGCTTCGCTTCGTCGTCAACGGCGATAGCTGGGACAAGACGCACATCGAGGCCGTGGCCGAAGAGGTGCGCAAAAAGATCGAGAAGGGCAACCAGACCGTCAGCTTCATCTGGATTCCGACGCCCCACAAGCACCCGGCCGATGACGCCGTCCAGCCGATGCTGATGATTCTCGCCGTCATGGGCGGGCTGTCCTTGTTCCTCAGCGCCTTCCTGGTCGTCAACACGATCTCGGCGCTCCTGACACAGCAGATTCGCCAGATCGGCATCATGAAGGCCATCGGAGCGCGCACGCCGCAGATCGCCGGCCTTTACCTCGGCGCGGTGCTCATTTTCGGTCTGCTCGCGCTGTGCGTGGCGATTCCCCTCGGCGCCATCGGCTCCTATGCCTTCGTCGCGTACATGGCGAGCCTGATCAACTTCAACCTCCAGGGCTTCCGCATCCCGGCGACCTCCCTGGTTTTGCAGATCACCATCGGTCTGCTCGTTCCCATTCTCGCCGCCCTCTGGCCTATCAGCGCCGGCGCTCGCATCACGGTGCGCGAGGCGCTGAGCACGTATGGCATGGGCAAGGGGCGCTTCGGCGCGAGCTGGACGGACAGGATAGTCGAACGCGTGCGCGGGTTCTCGCGGCCGACGCTCATCTCCATCCGCAACACCTTCCGCCGCAAGGCGCGCCTGGCGCTGACGCTGTTCACCCTCACATTGGGCGGCGCGGTGTTCGTGGCCGTGCTCTCGGTGCACGCGTCGCTGTTCAACACACTGGACGACTTCTTCCGTTACTTCAACTACGACCTGGACGTGAACTTCACCCGGCCGTATCGTACCGAGGTCGTCCAACGCGAGGCGCTGACCGTGCCGGGCATCACCGCGGCCGAGGTATGGGGCGGCGGAAGCGCCCAGCGCGTGGAGGCCGACGGCAACGAAGGCCGCAACATGCAGATTATCGGCCTCCCCGCCGACACGCAGCTCCTCCAGCCCAAGCTCCTCGAAGGCCGCTGGCTGCTGCCCAACGACGAGAACGCCATCGTCATCAATACATCGGTCAATGACCCCGACCAGGAGCCGGACGTCAAAGTCGGCGACGACATCAAGCTCAAGATGAACGGGCGCGAGTCGACGTGGCATGTCGTGGGCCGCGTGCAGGGCGTCCTCACCGGCCCGCTACTCTACACGAACCGGCCATACTACGAGCGCGTCACCGAATCCGTAGGACGCGCGCAGAGCATCCAGGTCGTGACGGCGCAGCACGACCTGGCGACGCAGAACCGCCTGGCCGAGGCGCTCAAGCAGCACTACAAGGATATCGGCGTGAACGTCAGCAGCACCGACACCGTCGGCTCCCTGCGCCAGAACATCGAGTACCAGTTCAACATCCTGGTCGTGTTCCTCGCCATCATGGCCGTCCTGCTGGCCATCGTCGGCGGCCTGGGCCTGATGGGAACCATGAGCATCAACGTTCTCGAGCGCACCCGCGAGATCGGCGTGATGCGCGCCGTTGGGGCCAGCGATGGCTCCGTCCTGCGCATCTTCCTGTTCGAGGGTGTGTTCATCGGGCTCCTGAGCTGGGCGTTGGGCACGCTGCTGGCCCTGCCTATCAGCCAGCTTATGAGCCAGGCCGTCGGCATCGCGTTCCTGAAGGCGCCGCTGAGCTACGTGTTCTCGGTGCAGGGCGCGCTCATCTGGCTTGGTCTCGTCATCGTGCTGGCCGCCATCGCGAGCCTCCTACCGTCCTGGAACGCTTCGCGCCTGACAGTGCGCGATGTGTTGGCCTACGAGTAGTAAGGAGTCCCTGTCATCGACCGTCGTCGTTCCTGACACGCGCCTGCCGTGTTACGCGGGTCGGGCGCATCATCGTAGAGAGGAGTGACAGATGTACACCGTATTGGCAATAGTCCTGGGCATCGTTCTCGTTGTCGTGATCGTGTTGTGGTGGCGCAACCGCCGCGCCGAGAAGAGGGCCGAGTCCGTGGCGGAGTCTAGCTATTCGGCCGCGTCGGCGAAGGCGCCGCAGCCCCCGGCGCCGGAGGCCAGCGCGCCCCAACAGGCAGCGGAGGAGCCTGCCGATCGCCAGGAGTGAGACAGGAGCCTGCCCCCTTGCTTGGCATACGAGTTGCTAAAGTGAAGCCTGGGGGTGGGAGACAAGAGGTCGCGAGCATCAGCCCTTTCGTCCAATATCAAGCGCGTGTTCTCCCCGAACACGCGCTTTTTCTATTGAATGCACGTTTTGTAGGTCATGTAACGAGAGGAGTAGCGTATGGATACCACGATGATCGCTGTGGCCGTCGTTGTGCTCGTGTTGATCGTTCTCGCGGTGTGGGCGTTCACCCGCAATCGTCGCTCCGAGGAGATGCGGGAGCACTTCGGCCCGGAGTACGAGCGCACGGTGCAGGAGACCGGCGACCCGCACAAGGCGGAGCGGGAGCTTGCCCGGCGCCAGGAGCGCGTGGAGGCGCTCCATATTCACCCGCTGACGGCCGACGAGTACCGCCGCTACTCGCAGGCGTGGCAGGGCGTCCAGGCGAAGTTCGTCGACGATCCATCGGGCGCCGTCAAGGACGCGGACAGGCTGGTGAACCAGGTGATGCAGACACGCGGCTACCCGATCGGTGACTTCGAGCAACGGGCCGCGGACCTTTCCGTCGAGCACCCTACCTTCGTCTCAAACTATCGGCAGGCGTATGACATCGCGCAGGCCAACGACCATGGCCGGGCCTCAACGGAGGACCTCCGGCAAGCGATGGTGAACTTTCGAGAACTGTTCCAGGATCTGTTGCAGACGGATGAAACGACAACGGAGGTGCGGCAATGAGTGATCAAGTGAAGGCGGATCAGCAGGCGAAGCAGGGATTGAGCACGGCGGACATCGCCGCCGGCAGCCGGCCCGGCCAGGCGCAGGACGCGAAGCAGACGGCGCAGGCGGCGGCCAGGCCCGACGAGGCAAGGCAGCACGAGGCGCCGCTGCTGCCGGGCAACATGACCGAGGACTTCCGCACGCGCTGGAAGATGATCCAGACGACCTTCGTGGACGAGCCGCGGCAGGCCGTCGAGCAGGCCGACGCGCTGGTGGCCGAGGTGATGCAGAAGCTCGCTTCGACGTTCGCGTCGGAGCGCGACAAGCTGGAGAACCAGTGGAGCAAGGGCGACAACGTCTCGACCGAGGACCTGCGCGTCGCCCTGCAGCGCTACCGGACCTTCTTCGACCGGCTCCTGTCGATCTAGAAACAGCGGAGAATACGGCGGAGACGAAACCAGTAGAGACGCGCCATGGCGCGTCTCTACTGGTTTGTCACGTCATTCGTGGCCTTTTCCGCTTTTGTGACCCGGACACTCCCATTCCCCACGTAAGAAACCTCCACAATCCCTACTCAATGTTGTAACGAACAAAAATTAGGTAACTTGCAGCGCCGGGGGTAAGGATGGCAATGGTCATCGCTTCTGATAATAGGCTAACAAAAATTAGGTAGTGAGGTAACGACGTGTTGGATATTGGAGCGAGTGAGGCGCGGGACAGGGTGCTCGACACGGCGCAGCGGCTCTTCAGCGAGCGCGGCTACGCCGCGGTGACGCTGCGCGACATCGCCCGCGAGTTGGGCATGCGGCAGGCGTCGCTGTACTACCACGCGCCGGGCGGCAAGGAAGAGCTGTTCGTCCTGGCGACCGAGCGCTCCCTGGCGCGCCACAAGCAAGGCATGGAGGCAGCCATCGCCAACGCCGGTCCCGATCTGCGTTCGCAGATCAAGGCCGCGGCGCGCTGGCTCCTGTCCCAGCCGCCCATCGACTGGTCGCGCATGATGCGGTCTGATATGCCCGCTATCGCGCCGGAGCACGCGGAGCGGCTGACTCGCGCGGCGTATGAGGCGATCTTGCAACCCGTTGCTTCAAGTCTCGCCCACAGTGAGTACGCCGACAGCCTGACGCAGGCTCAACTCAACGTTTTCCCCGGCACGTTCGTCGCCGCTATCAGCGCCCTGCCCGACATTGAGCACCTGTCGCCGGTCGCCAAGGAAGATTTGGCCGACCAGATCGTGGACATGCTCCTGGACGGTATACGGCCGCGGTAGCAAACATTGAAGCTGCCTCAATGTAGGCAGAAAGGACGTACAACAATGCAGCTTGGCTTGGCGGCATACCTGGCCTTCAAAGAAATCTGGCGCAACCGGCTTCGCTTCTTCCTGGTCAGCATCTTCATCGCCCTCATCGCCGTCCTGGTGCTGTTCACGGCAGCGCTCGGCGAGGGCCTGGGCAGCGGCAATCGGCAGTTCATCGAGAAGCTCGACGCCGATCTCATCGTCTACCAGGACCGCGCGAATCTTCAGATTCCCTCCAGCCGCATGGACCAGTCAACCATACGGTCGCTGCGGCGCGTGGACGGCGTGCGCGCCGTCGGGCCGCTCGCCTTCAGCAACGCCTTCGTTATCCGAGAAGGCAAGCAGCCAGTGCAGGCGGCCATCATCGGCATCGTGCCGGGACAGGTCGGTGAGCCGCCCATCATCGAGGGGCGCAAGATCCAGCGGAGCAACGCCGACGAGGCGATCATCGATGGAAACGTCGCCAAGCAGACCGGCCTGAAGGTCGGCGACACTCTGACGCTGCGCTCGGTGCAGGGAACCGACGAGAAGTTCTATGACCTGACCATCGTCGGGCTGACGGACGGGCGCTCCTACGGCCTTGCACCGTCGGTCATTCTGCCCTCCGAAACGTGGGACAAGGTACGGCCGAAGGGAGCGAGCGAGACGGGCAACGCCGAGGTCGAGTACAACGTGGCGGCGGTGCAGCTCGACAATCCGGCGCGGCAGAAGGAGATGGCGCAGGTTCTGGCCAGTCAGGTCGCCAATATCAAGGCGGTCGACAAGGTCACGGCCTACAGCAACACGCCGGGCTACGAGGCGCAGCAAAGCACGCTGAACACGCAGCAGTTCTTCGCCTTCCTCATCGGCGCGTTGGTCATCGGCGGGTTCTTCCAGATCCAGCTCATGCAGCGCGTGGCGCAGATTGGCATGCTGAAGGCCATCGGCACGAGCAACAGCGTCATCGGCATCTCGTTCCTGCTGCAGATTATCATCATCACCGCCGTGGGTGTGTTCATCGGTGGCGCGGGCGTTCTCTTCGTCGCTCAGTTCCTGCCCCCGGTCGTGCCCATCATCTTCTCTCCAAAGACGCTGGCAACAGCCTTTGGCGCGCTGATGATTATCGGCCCGCTCGGTGGGCTTGTGGCCGTCCGCTCGGCGTTGAAGGTTGAGCCGTTGACTGCGCTTCGACTCGCGTAACAGGAGAAAGTATCATGACAGTTGCCGTAGATGTGCGTGGGGTCAGCAAAGTTTTCGGGTCGGGTACGAGTGCGGTCAAGGCGGTGAACGGCATCTCCCTGACGGTGAACGAAGGCGAGTTCGTCGGTCTGGCCGGGCCGAGCGGCTCCGGCAAGACGACCCTGCTGGCGATGCTGGCCGCGCTCCTGAAGCCGACCGAGGGCGAAATCTGGATCGAGGGGCACGACCTGGGCAAGATGAACGAGGGGCAGCGGACGCGCTTCCGCCGCGACAACATCGGCTTTACATTCCAGGCCAACAATCTGGTGCCGTTCCTCAACGTGCAAGAGAATGTGGAACTAATGCTGCGCTTGACAAATCAGTATAATAAGAGCAACCGCAGCCGAGCCGTCGAGATTCTCCAGCGACTCGGTCTAGGCGACCGCCTTACAGCGATGCCTTCTCAGCTCTCCGGCGGCCAGCAGCAACGCGTGGCCATCGCCCGAGCCCTCATCCACCGCCCCAGCGTTGTTCTGGCCGACGAACCAACGGCGGCCCTAGACACCGAACGCGCCTTCCAGGTTGTCGAGACTTTCGCCGAGCTCATCCACGAGGAGGGGCGCGCGGGAATCATGGTGACCCATGATCTGCGCATGATGCGCTACGTCGACCGGATGATCCACATGCAGGACGGCCAGATCGACCGCATCCTCAGCGACCGGCATGATATCGATGCGCTGGCGTACGCGGACGCGATGACCATCGCGCCGGCTGTGCTCGCGCCGAGCGTGCAGACGGCCGCGGCGTGACGCTGGACTTCGCCTTAAGGCGAAACTCGCCTCGGCGCGCTGCGTAATAGGTGTAGGCCCAATTTCGCGCCAAGAGAGCGCGACTGCAAATACAGAAGGAAGGGATCGGCGGAAGCCAGACGGCGCCGCCGGCGAGGAGAACGGAAAGTGAATACATTTACCAAGGGCCTGCTCATACTGGTCCTCTTCGTCGTAGCCGGCACCGCTGCCGCGTGTAATCGTGGAACGGATACCGGACCGACCGCGCAGGCAACCGCCGCTCCGTCCAAGGCGAGCGGCAAGATCGTCGCCGAAGGGTCGGTCGTGCCGGTGCGCTACTCGCGGCTGGGTTTCGCCGCCCCCGGCACCGTGGCAGCCCTGAATGTGCAGCAAGGCGACAAGGTGACGAAGGATCAGGTTATAGCCAAGCTTGACACGACTGATCTTGAGACGGCGGTGCAGAAGGCGCAGGCCGGCATCAAGACGGCCGAGGCCAACCTGGCGAAGGTCAAGGCCGGCCCGCGGACCGAGGACGTGGCCGCGGCGGAGTCTAAGGTCGGCGTCGCGGAAGCAGCCGTTAAGGCCGCCGAGGGGCGTCTGGCAGCTGCGCAGGGCCAGGCCGGCGAAGCCCAGGCCGGCATCACCGCCGCGCAGGGCGGGCTGCAAGCATCGCAGGCGGCGCTCGACAAAGTGAAGGCCGGCCCGACTGATGAGGACATCGCTATCGCTCAGCGCAAGGTGGAGCAGGCCAAGAATCAGGCGTGGGGCATCCAGGCCAACCGCGACGCCGTTTGTGGCCGCTCCAGTGGGCCGAAGGAATTCCGCACTACGGACCAGGCGCAGTGCGATCAGGCCCAGGCCCAGGTTCAGGCCAACGACGAGAACATTCGGCTGGCGGAGCTGGCCTTGCAGCAGCTCCAGAATGGGGCGCGGGAAGAAGATGTTCGTTCCGCGCAGGCGGCCGTCACCCAGAGCCAGGGCGGCGTCGGCAGCGCTCAGGCGCGGGCGAAAACCGCGCAGGGCAACGTGCAAGCCGCGCAAGGCGATGTCGCTAATGCCCAGGCCAACCTCGACGCGGCGAAGGCGGACCTTGAGCGCGTGAAGGTGCCGGCCCGGCCGGAGGACATCGCCGTGGCCGAGGCGCAGCTCAACGAGGCGAAGGTCGCGCTGGCCGCGGCCCAAGCGGACCTGGACAAGGCCACCCTGAAGGCTCCGTTCGATGGCATTATCACGAACGTGGATGTCAAGCAGAACGAGCGCGTGCAGCCCAATACGCCGCTCATCACGGTCGCCGACACCTCGAAGTGGCAGATCGACACGACTGACCTGACCGAGCTGAACGTCGTGCGGCTGAAGAACGGCGACCCGGTCACCATCACCTTCGACGCCCTGCCGGACGTCACGCTGCCGGGTACCATCACCCGCATCAGCGACCAGGGCGAAAACAAGCAGGGCGACATTGTCTACACCGTGACCGTGACGCCAAACCAGTGGGACGACCGTCTGCGCTGGAAGATGACGGCTTCGGTCAGTTTCGAGCCGAATCGGTAGGAAGCTGCCACACCATCGGTGGGTGTAAGGCATGAAAAGGGGCTGGCTCCGATTTCGAGCCAGCCCCTCGCCCGTCTTTTCAGCTTGTCTAGAACAGCGCTTGCGAGAGTTTGTTGCGGTACTCCCGCGTCAGCGGGTTCTCCTCCCCTATCAAGTCGAACAGGTTGAGCATCGCCCGACGCGCAGCGTTGTCGTTCCAGCGGCGGTCACGCCGCACGATGCCGAGCAGCAAGTCCAACGCCTCCTGATACTCCCCACCGGCGGCCAACGCCATCGCCAGGTTGTACTGCGCCTCGCTACTCTTGGGGTCCGCCGCCAGCTTCGCGCGCGCTTCCTCAACACTCCCCGCCGCCTGCGCCTGGGACACGACGTTTGCCTCGGCGAGCAGAGCGGCCGCCTCCGCGCCGTACGTCGGGTCATCCGCCGCCCGCCGCAAAGCCTCCACCGCTTCCTGCGGCTGGCCCTGCTCGAGTAGGACACGGCCCAGGCCGACGAGCGCCTGCGCCAGATCGGCCTTCTTCGCCAGGGCCGCGCGGTATTTGGCCGCGGCATCCTCCCACTTCCCTGCCTGCTCCAGCGCGTCGCCCTGGTCCGCCAGGACCTCGGCCTCACTCGGCGCCAGCCCGGCCAGGAACTGCCGCACCACGCCCTCCGGCTGCGCGCCGACAAACTCGGCTACGACCTTGCCGTTCCTGAATGCCTTCACCGCGGGAATGCCCTGCACACCGTACGCGGCGGCCAGGTCCGGCGCGTCGTCCACGTTCACCTTGACCAGCGCCCAGGCGCCGTTGGCCTCCGCCGCCAACCGTTCCAGGGTCGGGCCGAGAACGCGGCAGGGACCGCACCACGGCGCCCAGAAATCCACCACGACCGGCAGCTGATGCGACCGTTGAATCACCTGGGACGGAAAATAGCGCTCTGTGACTTCCATGATGGCGGTTGACGCTGCCATGATTCCCTCCATAAAACCAATCTACTGAGTCTATATTCTAGGCCGATTTGTGGCCCACGCCAGCGTTGGCGGCCGCGCAAACTGGACACGCGGCGCGCTCTGAGCCAAACTTTGGAGCGCTCCGACGCGGAGTGACACCGTTGAGATAGAGGATACCCCTATGCGCCTCCAACCAACCCGCAAAGACTTGATCGAGATGACCAGCCTCTATACAGAGGAGCGCTTCCCCGACGGCCGCCCGCGCGTCTCCGATGACTTGCTCGAACGCATGCGGCTCCTCACTACGGAGCAGCCGTGGGGCGTGCTGCGCCATCATGGCTACCACCGCCAGTTCGAGGGCAACTGGATGGAGACGCACCCGGGCACGATCCTGGTCGGCCGCGCCGTGACCGCGCAGTTCGTGCCGCACCGCCCCGACTTCCACGACGCCATCCAGCGCACTGGCCTCGATGAGGGGCGCGGCAAGATCGGCGGGCAGAACTCGTGGATTATCGAGACACTCCAGACCGGCGACGTCATGGTGGTGGACATCTTCGGCAAGGTCAAAGACGGCACAGTCGTCGGCGACAACCTGGGCACGGCGGTGGCGCGGCGCACCGGCGTCGGCGCGGTCATCGACGGCGGCATCCGCGACTACCAGGGACTCGTCCAGCTCAACGGCGTCAACTTCTTTGTGCGCGGCGTCGACCCCACCGCCATCGCCGACGTGACCCTGAACGGCATCAACATTCCCATCCGCATCGGCGGCGTGACAGTGCTGCCGGGCGATGTGATCCTCGGGACGCCAACTGGCATCATCGTCATCCCGCCCCACCTGGCGCGCGAGGTCGTGGAGACGAGCGAGAACGTCGCGATACGCGACGTCTTTAGCAAGCAGCGCCTCGCCGAAGGCAAGTACACCAGCGGCGAAGTGGACGTACCTGTCTGGCGCGACGACATCGAGGCCGACTTCCAGGCGTGGAAGAAGGCTCGCCAGGGTTAGCGGAACTCGACCATCTCCGCGCCCTGCATCAGGATGCGGCGGCCGACCTTCACCAGCTCGTCCAGGTTGCTTTCGATCTGGCCGAACACGTTGACCGGCTGCTTCGCGTCGACCGTCAGCCCACGCGAGATGAAGATGCCGTAGGAAATGTAAATCTCGTCGGGGACGAGCACCGGCTCGTCCTTGACGAGGAACGAGAGAGCCCCGGGGTAGATACCGGCGACACGCTGGTTCTCCCGGGGCATCGTCATGTCCGGCGGTAGGGTGACGACGGCCTGCCCGGAGACGATGCTGTGGTGGAAACGGTAGGTGAAGGGCAGGCGCTCGCGAATGATGGCGCACGACTTGGGCGCTTCGGCCTCCAATAGCCGCGCCGTGAACACGCCGCCCTTCTCGAACTCGATGGTGATGTTAGTCATGATAGATGTCTCCTTGCGTTAGCCGACCCGCATCTTCATCCAGGCCGCTGAGTTATGGAAATTAGCGACGGCGCTGCCCGGCGGGACGAGGGCGTCGCACGCCGCGCGCAGGTCGTCACTCAAGCGCATGTCTAGAACCGGCAGAATGTGCTCCAATTGAGCGACGGTGCGCGCCCCAAACAGGGGCGCGGTGATACCCGGCTGGTCCTTCACCCATAGCAGGCCAAGCTGCGCCGGGGCGATGCCCGCGTCCGCCGCGAGCTGCGTGAATGCCTGCCCCACCTCGACGGCGCGCGGCGAGACTCGGTCGCGGTACACGCCGCCGCGGAGGGCCGCCCGCGAGTCGGGCGGATACTCGCCGGGAGCGTAGCGGCCGGCCAGGATCCCCATCGCCAGGGGCGACCAGGGCAGGATGCCCAGGCCGTGCGTCTGGCACATCGGCACCAGCTCGTTCTCGATGCGGCGGTCCAGGAGGTTGTACGGCGGCTGCTCGCTAATGGGGCGGACGAAGCCCTTGAGCTCGCTCACCATGAGCGCCTCCATGACCTTCCACGCCGGGTGCGTCGAGGTGCCGATGTAGAGCACCTTGCCCTGGCGCACCAGGTCGGTCAGCGCGCCGAGCGTCTCGTCCACGGCGACATCCGGGTCGGGCCGGTGGATCTGGTACAGGTCGATGCGGTCCGTCTGCAGGCGGCGCAACGAGGCCTCGCAAGCCTGGACGATGCGCAGGCGCGAGCCGCCGCGGTCGTTGGGACCGGGGCCGGTGGGGTAGAACGTCTTCGTCGCCAGCACCATCTCGTTGCGGCGGCCACTGGCGGCGAGGGCGCGCCCGATGAAAGCCTCGCTCTCCCCGCCCCCGTAGGTGTCGCCGCTGTCGATGAGATTGATGCCCGCGTCGAGGGCGCGGAAGAGAATCGCCCGCGACTCATCCTCCGGCGTGGGGTCGGCGAAGTTGGCCGTGCCCAGGGCGATGGGCGCGATCTTAACGCCCGTGCGGCCAAGCGTGCGGTAGTCCATATGTGTTCGTCTCCACCGTAGAGACGCGCCATGGCGCGTCTCTACGATATCCCAATGAAACGCGCAATGGTGCGACTCTACATCCCTGCAATCAATTGTGCCAGGCGGTCGGCGCCGACATTGCCTCCGCTCACGATGCTGACGACCGGGGCGTCAGGGTTGAACGTCGCCGCGCCGTTGAGCAGAGCGGCGGTCGCCGCCGCCCCCGACGGCTCGGCCAGGAGCTTCGTCCGCTCCAGGATGAGCACCATCGCGTCGCGGATGGCCGTGTCGTTGACCAGGACCACGTCGTCCACGTACTGCCGCACAATCTCGAAGTTGGGGGCGCCGGCGTACGGCGGCGCCAGGCCGTCGGCGATGGTGTTGACACTATCCAGCCGAACCGGATGGCCGACTTCCAGGCTGCGTTTCATGGACGGCGCGCCTTCCGGCTCCACGCCGATGACGCGCACGCGGGGGTGGAACGTCTTCACGGCCACGGCAACGCCCGCGATCAGCCCGCCGCCGCCAATGCCGACGACGACCGTGCCGACGTCGGGCAGGTCCTCGACGATCTCCAGCCCGGTCGTTCCCGCGCCGGCGATGATGGCCGGGTCGTCGAAGGGCGGGATATATGTCATGCCCTGTTCCTGCGCCAGCTCCTTGGCGCGCTCGATAACACGCATCACCGTGCTTTCCAGGACGACGGACGCGCCGTAGCCGCGCACGGCGGCGAGCTTCGCCGGCATCGCCGACTCGGGCATGACCACGGTGCAGGGAACGCCCTCGGCCTGCGCCGCCCACGCCAGGGCCTGGGCATGGTTACCCGCGGAGGCGGTCACCATGCCCCGCGCCCGATCCTCGGCTGTCAGGGTGCGCAGCTTGTTCAGCACGCCACGCACCTTGAAGGAGCCGGTCTTCTGCCAGTTTTCGAGCTTGAGATAGAGGGGAGCGCCGACGCGCTCAGACAGGGCGCCACTGCTGACCAGGGGCGTGCGGTGCACGCGCCCGGCGATAGTCTTCTGCGCGGCGACAACATCGTCTAGCGTCACCATAGGTCCTCGACGTGTGGGGATTTCAGTAGACGGGGATGATACACGCGCGCGGCGCTTTGTTCAAGTTGCGCTATATCAGGGGGTGACCTTGAATGTGCCGAGCGTCGCGCTCAGCAGCTCGTGCTGGCCCTCCGGCGCATACAGAACCACCCGCAGCGTGTACGTTCCCGGCTCCAGGTCGCCGGGGATGCCCAGGGCGAGTCGATCGTCGACAGTGTCGCCGGGCCGCCAATCTTGTGTCGACAGAGTTCCGTCGTTTGGCTCGCGGTCGCGCTGCCACGTGAGGTTACCGGTGGCGTCGTACAGACGCAGCGACACCTTGCTGTCGGCGGGCAGCGGGCCGTGAGGCAGCCAGCGCAGGCTGACATCGACGACGTCATCCGGCTTGGCCGGGTTGGGCTCTGCCGCCCAGGTCAGGGACACCGGCGCGGCGCCCTCGATTTCCACCGGTGGCATGGGCGTGACAGTGGCCTGCGGAAACGAGTACGCGTAGACGGTGTAGTTCTCGAACTGCTCGCGCGTCGCCTGGTAACCGTGGGTGTCCAGCCACGCCTTGACGTTGTCGGCCTCGTCTGGCGGTCGGGTGACGAACCATACCAGGTTATGTTCTGCCGCCGCCTTTTCGACGGCGCTCATCTCCGCCGCCGGCCCCTCCTGGTGCACTCGGCCCCGCAGATTGACCACGCTATCGAGCTCATCGCTACCGTAGCGCTCGATGTAGCCGAGACGTGGGCCATCGGCGAGCAGCGCGTCGTTCGGCCCTCCGTTGTCCAGGATGAACGCCATGTAGCTCTTATCTATCGACTTGGCGTATTCGTCGTTCGTGTACCATAGGCTCAGGCTATAGAGTGCGCCGGCGACAAGGAAGAGCGCGGCCACGCCGCCCAGGGCAACATTGCGGCGGTAAAGCGCCAGGATCGCCTGCGCCAGCATGAGGCAGTATACCGGCGCGGCCATAATGAAATAGCGGGGGTGGAAGACTGAGCCGCGCCACAGGAGGGCAACCCCGAGTGTGAGAGGAACGGCGACAGCAATGACTGCCAGGTCGAATCCCGCGTAGTCACGCCGGGCGCGGCCCGCGCGAAAGAGGGAAACCAGCCCGACCGCACCGAGGATCGTAGCCCCAATGCCCAACCACAGGAAAGCCTCGTCTGGCAGCGTCGTTCCGAATGCGTACATCGCAGCGAAGTTCAACGGGTCGCGCGAGAGGGGCGCGAGAGGGCTACTATACTCCCCAAGGTGAACGACGCGGGCAAGCCAGGGGATGCACAGTAGAGCAATGGCGGCGTTGGTGAGGAGCAATGTCCACGCCCAACTGCGCCGCCATGGACGTGGATAGACCAGACGCGCCACAGTCCACAAACAGCCCAGAATCGGGATGAGCACACCATAGTAGTGGGCATACATCGCGGCGACGCAGGCGGCCACGTAGACGGCCGCTGCGGGAAAGCGATGCTTCGGCTCCGTCAGCGCCACGTCGAGCGCCCACAGCGCCAGCAGACCCAGGGTGGCGAGCATAGCGTACATGCGCGCCTCCTGGCTATACCAGACCTGGAATGGGTTTACCGCGAGCAGGAAAGCGCCGAGCATGGCGGCGGTGGGCGCGACGAGACGGCGCGCCAGCGCGTACAGCAGCGGAACCGTGAGGGTGCCTGCGATGACGGACAGAAAGCGGAGGGCAACATCGGAGCTGCCTACGACGAGCGTCCAGAAGTGGAGCAGCCAGAAGTACAGCGGGACATGCTCGACAGGCAGCTTCCCGAGGAGCTCGAGCGGCGCCATACCGGCGCGCTCCAGGGATGTAAACTCGTCGCTCCACAGGCCCTGGGCGTCAAGCTGAGCGACGCGCAGCCCGAATGCCAGCAGCGTGACCGCCACGAGTATGAGGTTGGTCCGAGACCAACGATACTTCATCGTACCCCCAAAGACGGAACTAACAACTCAACTCAGGCTGCGGTTTGCATTGTCATCGCGAGACCACCATGCCGTGTGGCGGCACGCGCCAGTACAAGAACACAGCCATGCCGTCATCGCGAGACCCCGCGCCTTGTGGCGGTATGCGCTAGCATCAGAACACGGCATGGCTGTCATTGCGAGCGTCAGCGAAGCAATCTCCCGCCCTTGCTAAAGTGCGTCTGAGCGGTAACGGCGGGTCTGTCGCCGACCAGGAGATTGCTTCGTCGTCCTATCGTCCTCCTCGCAATGACGGCGTGTCCTGTGTTCTGAGCAGCGCAGCGAAGGGCCGCCAACGGCACCGGGATGCTTCGCGTCGCTCAGCATGACATTTTCATAGTTACGGGTAACCCCAAGAGTCATATAGCCTTCACTCGCAATGACGCCTGGCCGTATTCCCGCCATGACAACCACTATAGCAGCAAGCGTTCCCTCAGCCCGCGCAGCGTCGCCAGGGCCTCGCGCAGGCGGGCGCCGTTCGCCGGATCATTGTGCCAGCGGCTGACGCCCGACGGGTGCGGCAACGGCAGGATGACGCGAGTCCGCCCGGCAATCTCGCGGTCGAGCGTCTGGCCGATGACGTCGTCCAGGCGCACCTTGCCCAGGATGCGCTCTACCGCCGCCGCGCCGAGCAGGATGATGAGGTCCGGGTCCACCAGCGCCAGCTCGCGGTCCAGGTAGGGCGCGCACAGGCGCACCTCAACGGCGGAAGGGCGGCGGTCCCCTTGGCCGCTACGGGCCGGGCCGGGGTAGCACCGCGTGACCGCCGTCATGTACGCCGTGGCGCGGAACTCATCCTCGGTCCAACCGGCCTCTTCGAGCCAGTCCCAGAGCTTCGGGCGCGGCCGGCCCTCGCGCCAGGCGAAGGGGCGGTCCTGCTCGGCGCCGGCGAGGGATGGCGCCTGGCCGACGAGCATCACCCGCGACGGGCGCCGCCCGCCGACGACCGCGCGGCCAACGAAATAGCCCGCCTCGGCACAGCGTCGGCAGGCATAGACCTCGGCGCGAAGCTCGGCCAGTGCCGCGCTCGCGCTGTCAAGCGGTGGATTGTCAGTCCCATCCAGTTTTTGCGTCTGCCCCTCGTTCAAATACACTTAATTTCTGCCCCAAAGTTTCAACTTCTGCGACCAATTTCACTGCGAAAACTATGCTGCATCCTGACGCCGACAATCTCGCTCTAGACCTGCGCACGTCGATGGCCGGCGTGTTCGACGTGCGCGACATTCGCCGCGGCCACGATGGGCGCATCTGGGAATTCTACGGCCAATTGACAATTTCAGCCAGTGACGCCATACATGCCCTGGGCGATGCCTTTGGCGCGCTAGGCTTCACCCCCTTCCTCTACCACGACGGCGCGAGCGACGTGGTCATCGCGTACCCGTTCGCCGCTACCCGCCCGGCCCCGCCGCGCTGGGGCCTCAGCATCTTCCTGTTCCTGGTCACCCTCGCGTTGCTGACGATCACGGGCGCGCTGGTACAGGCAGCCCGCGCCGGCGCTCAGACAACGCTCTCCGTGGCCGGCGTGTTCGACGCTCTCGGCGACCACGGGACAGCGGGGTTCACGTTCGCGGCGTCGCTGATGCTCATTCTCGGCGCGCACGAGATGGGCCACTACCTGACGGCCCGGCGCTCGCGCATGAGCATCTCCCTGCCGTATTTCATCCCGGCGCCGCCGCCGCCGTGGGGTCTCGGCACCCTCGGCGCGTTCATCGCCATGCGCGGCCCGTCGCCCACCCGTTCCGCGCTGTTCGACATGGCCCTGGCCGGCCCCCTGGCGGGCCTCGCCGTCGCCCTGCCCCTCCTGGTCATCGGCCTGCGCCAGGCCCCGACCGCTTCCCTGGCTGTGCCCGTGACGCCGCCACTCCTGGCGGCGGGGCTGGCCCAGCTCCTGCGTGGCGGTCAGGCGGCCGGCGCGACGATCGACTGGTTCGACCCGGTGCTCTTCGCGGCCTGGCTCGGTGTGATGCTCACGGCCATCAACCTGCTGCCCATCGGCCAGCTCGACGGCGGGCACGTCGCCTACGCCGCGCTGGGCCGACGGGCGGTCTGGCTCGGACGCGTCGTGTGGGTAGCGCTCATTGCCCTGGTCGTGCTGTCGCCGACCTGGGGCCTGTACGCCGTCATCCTGGCGGTCGTCGGCCTGCGCCACCCCCCGCCTCAGGATGACATCACGCCCATCGGGCGCGGACGCTGGCTGTGGGCGATCGCCGCGCTGGTCTTGCTCATCCTCACCTTCTCGCCCCGCCCGCTGCCGTAGCGGTCTATTGATACCAGATGGTAAAGCAAGGCGTGCATGAACAGTGTGTCGCCCTGAGATCACCATGCCGTGTGGCGGCACGGGCCAGTACAAGAACACAGCCATGCCGTCATTGCGAGCGGAGCGAAGCAATCTCTCGCCCTTGCTAAAGTGTGTCTGAGCGGTAACGGCGTTGCTGTCATTCACCGATAGATTGCTTCGTCAGTGGGGAGCTTCGCCCCCCACACCCCCGAGATGCGCTCCTCGCAATGACAGCGATGTGTTCTGAGCAACGAGCCGAAGGGGAAGCATGACAGACCGGACTTATGATTCGTGGTAGATTTGTGCAGAATCTCGGAGTACAATACTACAATGATGGTGGGGAAGGTTCTGGAGCGAGCGGCGCGTCAGCCATAGCAAGCGTCGTGTCCTCGCGCGCCGTGCCCCGCATGAACGCAATCGTCAACGCACCACAGGGGCGCATAATGAACCCATTGCGGTATGTCTACTCAACGCCGGGCGGCGCGATCCGCGCCTGCCTGATCTTCCTCAGCCTCGCGGCCATCCTCGCCGCCGCAACCCCCATCCACGCGACCACCGGTGTGACCATCATCTACGTCGTCCCCGGCGGGACCGGAAGCGGCGCCTCCTGGGCCGATGGCAAGAACCTCGCGGCGGCGCTGCGGGACGCGCCCAGCGGCTCCCAGCTCTGGGTCAAGGCCGGCGTGTACACGCCGGACCCCACCGGCTTGACCGATCCACGTAGCGCGACGTTTGCCCTCAAGAGCGGCGTGGCGGTTTACGGCGGGTTCGCTGGGACGGAGACGCTGCTCAGCCAGCGCAACTGGCAGGCGAACATTAGCATTCTAAGCGGCGACCTCAACGGCGACGACGAGGCGGACTCTCCCAACAACGGCGACAACAGCTACCACGTCGTGACGGGCAATGGGACGAATAGCAGCGCTATCCTCGACGGATTCACCATCAGCGGCGGCAACGCGAATGGAAGCTCCCCCGACAACGACGGCGGCGGGATGGGCAACGTCAGCGGCAGCCCGACGCTGACCAACGTCACCTTCATCAGCAACTATTCGGGCGGCGGCGGCGGGATGGTCAACCAGGGCGGCAGCCCAACGCTGACCAACGTCACTTTCAGCGGTAACCAAGCCACCAGCGGCGGTGGGATGTTCATCAACGGCGGTAGCCCGACGCTGACCAACGTCACCTTCAGCGGCAACAACGCCGAATTAGGCGGCGGGATGTACAACCAGAGCAGCGGCCCGACGCTAACCAATGTCACCTTCAGCGGCAACTCCGTCTTGGGCAATACCGCCTACGGCGGCGGGATGTACAACAGCGGTGGCAACCCAACGCTGACCAATGTCACCTTCAGCGGCAACTACGCCCCCAGCGGCGGCGGGATGTACAACAGCTATGACGGCAGCCCGACGATCCGCAACAGCATCCTGTGGGGCGACACGGGCAGCGAGATCGTCAACGATGGCGGCGGCACCGCCTCAGTCACCTACAGCATCGTGCAGCAGGCCTCCGGTGTCTACCCAGGTACGGGCAACCGCAACCAGGACCCGCTGTTCGTCACGCCTGTGACGTTGCCTCCACCGGCTAACACCAGCGGCAACCTGCGGCTGCAGGCGAACTCCCCGGCCATCGACGCCGGCAACAACAACGTCACAGACCCATCGCTGCCCGCCACAGATCTCGACGGCAACCCGCGCATTCTGGGCAGCGCCGTGGACATGGGCGCCTACGAGTTCCTCTGTCCCCCCGGTACCCCGGCCAGGCTGTACGTCAACGCCTCCGTCTCCGGCGGCACGGGCAAGGGTGAGATCTGGACGAACGCCTCGCCCACCCTCGCCTTCGCCCTGGCGCGCGCCCTGGCCTGCCCCACGCCGATTGTCACTGAGATCTGGGTAGCGCAGGGAACGTACAAGCCGACGAGCGGGACCGACCCCAGCGCGACGTTCCAGCTCAGGACCGGCCTCGCCATCTACGGCGGGTTCACGAGCGGACAGACCAGCCTGAGCCTGCGCAACGCGAACCCGGCGACGAACAACACCGTGCTGAGCGGCGACCTGAACGGCGACGACGGCCCGAACTTCGCCAACAACGGCGACAACAGCTACCACGTCGTGACGGCGATAAGTGTAGATGACTCCGCCATCCTCGACGGCTTCACCGTCAGAGGCGGCAACGCCATCGCTGACTCCCCCATCAACAGCGGTGGCGGGATGTACAACACTGGCAGCCCGACGCTGACCAACATTGCCTTTAGCGGCAACTCCGCCTATTACTACGGCGGCGGGATGGATAACGACGGCGGCAGCCCGACGCTGACCAACGTCACTTTCAGCCGCAACCGCGGCGACCTGGGCGGCGGGATGGGTAACAGCGGCGGCAGTCCGACCCTGACCAACGTCACCTTCAGCGGCAACTACGCCCAGGAGTATGGCGGCGGGATGTACAACGCCAGCGGCAACAACGTGACGCTGACCAACGTCACGTTCAGCGGCAACTCCGTCGGCTTCTTAGGCGGCGGGATAGCCAACCTGGGGAACGCGGCGATCCACAACACTATCCTGTGGGGCGATAGCAGCCCCGAGATCTATAGCCCCGGTTCGGCGACGGTGACCTACAGCATCGTGCAGCGGGCCACTGTCTTTCCCGGCACGGGCAACCTCAACGTCGACCCGCAGTTCGTTGACGCCGCGAACGGCAACCTGCGCCTCGGCCTCACCTCGCCCGCCATCAACGCCGGCAACAACAGCGACATTCCCAGCGGCGTGACCACCGATCTCGACGGCGCCCCGCGCATCGTGTACGGCGTCGTCGACATGGGCGCGTACGAAGCCCAGGTCGCGGTGACGAAGTTCTCCGTCAGCGCGCCGTCGAGCGCGACGCAGGGCAGCGCCTTCAGCGTCACGGTCACGGCCCAGGACCCGAATGGCGTCACGGTCAGCGCCTACCGCGGCACCGTCCACTTCACCAGCAGTGATGGGGCCGCCGTGTTGCCCGCCGACTACGCCTTCACCGCCGCCGACGCCGGCGCGCACACCTTCACCTTGGGCGTGACGCTCAACACCCTCGGCAGCCAGTCTGTCACGGCCACGGACACGTCCAACAGCAACGTCACCGGCAGCGCCAGCGTCAACGTCGTGCGCCCGACGACGAGGGTCACGTCCATCATGCGGGTGGGCAGCACCCCGACGAACGCGAGCAGCGTGTCCTGGACGGTGACATTCGCCAACGCCGTGAGCGGCCTGACGGCGAGTAACTTCGCCCTGGCCGTCACCGGTCTCGGCGGCACACCGACCATCGGCACCGTGACGCCGACCGGCAGCGCGCCGACAACGACATGGACCGTGACGGCCAGCACCGGCACGGGCGACGGCAGCCTGGGCTTGAACCTGACCAACGACACCGGCCTGAGTTCCCAGGTCACCAACACGCCGTTCGTCGGCCCGGTGTACATCATCGACCGCACCGCGCCGACTATCACCATCACCAGCCCGGCCGATGGCGCCGTGTACCTGCAAGGCGCGCCGCTGACGGCCAGCTTCACCTGTAGCGACCCTGGCGGCTCAGGCGTCGCTTCGTGCGTCGGCACCGTTCCCAACGGCAGCCCCCTCAGCACGGCCACTGTCGGCTCCTTCAGCTTCACCGTCACCGCGACGGACAACGTCGGCAACACCACGAGCCAGACGGTCCACTACACCGTTGGCTATAGCGTGGGCACCGTCTCACCGACGGTGGGTCCGCCGGGCGTCAACGCCCTCTACCCTCTCAGCATCGGGACGACGGCCACACCGGTCAAGTGGACGCTGAAGAACGCCGCCGGGCAGGCCATCACCGCGGCGGGGACGGTGAAGGCGGTGTCGTACAAGCCGACGTCGTGCAGCAACTTCACGACCGACCCGACGGGGGCGACGGCGGCGAGCATCACCAGTTCCAACCCGAAGTATGACACGCTGCAGAAGCTGTGGGTGTACAACTGGGTGCTGCCGGGGCGCGGCTGCTACACCCTGTTCGTCACCCTCAACACCGGCCAGGTCGTCCCGCTGTTCTACCACATCTACTGATTCTGACTCCCTCTCCCGCTGGGAGAGGGTTGGGGAGAGGGTCTTGGGCCCCGCAGGGTTTCAAGACCCTCTCCCACGGGGAGAGGAGAAAGCCCTCCCTGTACGTCCTGCCCCGACGAACCCGCCTCTACTGCACCCCACCCATCCGGTGACAGCTCCCGCCGGTGGACACCTGGATGGGACGCGTTCGCGCCTTTCACGGTCCAACTCTTCTCCCCCGCGCGGGCCGCATCGGGTTACACTTCTCTCACCTATGCAACAATACAGGGCAAATGTGAAACAATCCGTCGGCGTCGTGGTATAATGATGCTGGGGGAAGTTATTGAGCGAGCGGCGCGTCATCCATACAATGCTTCGTGTCCTCGCGCGCCTTGCCCCACACAATCGCAAACGTCAACGCTGAAAAGGGGCACACAATGAATACGTTACGCTATGCCCGCTCTCCGCTCGGCGGCGCGCTGCTCCGCGCCTGCCTCATCGTCCTCGCCTTGACCGCCGTCCTGGCCTTCGGGCGGCCATCCCTCGTATCCGCTACAACTGACTGTCCTGGCTCGTCCACCCTCTACGTCAACGCCGCCGTCGGCTCATCCGGCAACGGCGCGACCTGGCCCACCGCCTACAAGACCCTCGCCGAGGCGCTCACCACGGCCGCGAGATGCCCCAGCGTGACCCAGATCTGGGTGGCGCAGGGGACATACACGCCGACAAGCGGAGCGGACTCCACGGCGACGTTCCAACTCAGGACCGGCCTCGCCATTTACGGCGGGTTCACGAGTGGGCAGAGCAACTTGACCGACCGCAACGCGAACCCGGCGACGAACAACACCGTGCTCAGCGGCGACCTCGGCAGCGGGAATCACAGCTACCACGTCGTGACGGGGAGCGGGACGGACAGATATGCCATTCTCGACGGGTTCACCATCACAGGCGGCAACGCTACTTCCGGAAGTGATTGCCCAGGTTTGTGTGGCGGCGGGATGTACAACAACGGCGGCAGCCCGACCCTGACCAATGTCACCTTCAGCGGCAACTCCGCCACCCACGACGGTGGCGGGATGTACAACAGGGACGGCAGCCCGACCCTGACCAACGTCACCTTCAGCGGCAACTCCGCACGCATAGCGGGCGGCGGGATGGATAACGAAGGCGGCGGCCCGACGCTGACCAACGTCACCTTCAGCGGCAACTCCGCTGCCCGCTTCGGCGGCGGGATGGACGGCGGGATCGAGAACGAAGGCGGCAGCCCGACGCTGACCAACGTCACCTTCAGTGGCAACTCCGTCGGCTTCTTCGGCGGCGGGATGGCCATCTGGGGCGGCAGCCCGATCCTGACCAACGTCACCTTCAGCGGCAACTACGGCGGCGGCGGCGGCGGCGGGATGTACAACTCTGGCAGCCCGACGATCCGCAACAGCATCCTGTGGGGCGACAGCGGAGGTGAGATCGTCAACGATAGCGGCGGCTCCGCCAGCGTGTCCTACAGCATCGTGCAGCAGACCTCCGGTGTCTATCCGGGCATGGGCAACTTCAACAAGGACCCGCTGTTCGTCACGCCCATCACCGCTCCCGCGCAGGCGACAAAGGGCAACCTGCGCTTGCAGTACGCCTCGCCGGCCATCAACGCCGGCACCAACAGCGTCGCCGACCCTTCGCTGCCGCCCACCGACCTGGACGGCAACCCGCGCGTCGTCGGTGGCACCGTGGACATGGGCGCGTACGAGTACCAGGGATGCCCGACCGGTAACGGGGTTATACTCTACGTCAACGCATCGGTCGTCGGCGGCTTCGCCAACGGCCAAACATGGGCAAACGCCTATCCGACGCTGACGGCGGCACTAGCCCAGGCGAACGCCTGCGCCAGCGTGACCCAGATCTGGGTGGCGCAGGGGACATACAAGCCGACGAGCGGGACGGACCGCAGCGCGACCTTCCAGCTCAAGAACAATCTCGCCGTCTACGGCGGGTTTACGAGCGGTCAGAGCAGCCTCAGCCAGCGCAACGCGAACCCGGCGACGAACAACACCGTGCTGAGCGGCGACCTGAACGGCGACGACGGGGCGAACTTCGCCAACCACGGCGAGAACAGCTACAACGTCGTGACCGGCAGCGGGACGGACGGCACCGCCATCCTCGACGGCTTCACCGTCAGCGGCGGCGACGCGAACAATAGTAGCCTCGGTTGCCCCGCCGCGTGCGGCGGCGGGATGTACAACGACAATGGCAGCCCGACCCTGACCAACGTCACCTTCAGCGGCAACTCCGCAACTACCGGCGGCGGGATTCTCAACAACTATGGCAGCCCGACCCTGACCAACGTCGCCTTCAGCGGCAACTCCGCAACTACCGGTGGCGGGATTCTCAACATCATCGGCAGCCCGACCCTGACCAACGTCACCTTCAGCGGCAACTCCGCCTACGACGGCGGCGCGATGTTCAACAGCGGCGGCAATCCGACGCTGACCAATGTCACCTTCAGCGGCAACACAGCCCAGGGTGGCTCTGGCGGCGGGATGTACAGCCGCGGCGGCAATCCGAAAATCCGCAACAGCATTCTGTGGGGCGACAGCGGCGGCGAGATCCATGATTACGGAAGCACGCCGGTTGTATCCAACAGCATTGTGCAGGGGTCGAGTGCAGCCAACTGGTGGAGCAACAACTCCATCACCGATGGCGGCGGCAACCTCGACGCCGATCCGAAGTTCATCGCGCCCATCACGGCCTCCGCGCCCACGACGACCGGCAACCTGCGTCTCCAGTCAGGTTCCCCGGCCATCGACGCCGGCAACAACAGCGTGACCAGCCCGCCGCTCCCGGCCACCGATCTCGACGACAACCCGCGCATTCTGGGCAGCGCCGTGGACATGGGCGCCTACGAGTTCTTGTGTCCTCCCGGCACCCCCTCCAGGCTGTACGTCAACGCTGCCGTCGCGGGCGGCACAGGCGCGGGGGATAGCTGGGCCAACGCCTCGCCCACCCTCGCCTTCGCCCTGGCGCGCGCCCTGGCCTGCCCCACGCCTCCCCTCGTGACCGAGATCTGGGTAGCGCAGGGAACGTACAGGCCGACGAGCGGGACGGACCGCAGCGCGACGTTCCAGCTCAGGACCGGCCTCGCTGTCTACGGTGGGTTCACCAGTGGACAGAGCAACTTGACCGACCGCAACGCCAACCCGGCGACGAACAACACCGTGCTGAGCGGCGATCTGAACGGCGACGACGGGCCGAACTTCGCCAATAACGGCGACAACAGCTACCACGTCGTGACGGGCAGCGGAACCGACAACACCGCCATCCTCGACGGCTTCACCATTAGCGGCGGCAATGCGAACGATAGTAGCAACGCTTGCCCGGCCGCGTGCGGCGGCGGGATGGTCAACGACTATGGCAGCCCGACGCTGACCAACGTCACCTTCAGCGGCAACTCCGCCGCCGATCAAGATGGCGGCGGGATGTACGACTACGTTGGCAGCCCGACGCTGACCAACGTCACCTTCAGCGGCAACAAAGCCCAGCGTGGTTACGGCGGCGGGATGGCCAACAGCGAGGGCAGCCCGAGGCTGACCAACGTCACCTTCAGCGGCAATTCCGCCGGCTCCGGCGGCGGCGGGATGTACAACGGCGGCGGCAGCCCGACGCTGACCAACATCACCTTCAGCGGCAACTCCGCTTCCAGCTACGGCGGCGGGATGGCTAACAGCGGCGGCAGCCCCACCCTGACCAACGTCACCTACAGCGGCAACTCCGCCACTACCGGCGGCGGGATGGCCATCTACGGCGCCAACGTGACGCTGACCAACGTCACCTTCAGCGGCAACTCCGCCACTACCGGCGGCGGGATGTACGTCGAAAGCGCCATCTCGACGATCCGCAACAGCATCCTGTGGGGCGACAGCGGCGGCGAGATCGTCAACGTCAACAATGGCTCCGCCAGCGTGACCTACAGCGTCGTGCAGGGGTCGAGTGCAGCCAACTGGTGGAGCAACAACTCCATCACCAATGGCGGCCACAACCTCGATGCCGACCCGCTGTTCATCACGCCCATCACCGCTCCCGCCCCGACGACAACGGGCAACCTGCGCCTCGGCCTCACCTCGCCCGCCATCAACGCCGGCAACAACAGCGACATTCCCAGCGGCGTGACCACCGACCTGGACGGCAACCCGCGCATCGTGTACGGGGTCGTGGACATGGGCGCGTACGAAGCCCAGGTCGCGGTGACGAAGCTCTCCGTCAGCGCGCCGTCGAGCGCGACGCAGGGCAGCGCCTTCAGCGTCACGGTCACGGCCCAGGACCCGAACGGCGTCACGGTCGGCGCCTACCTTGGCACTGTTCACTTCACCAGCAGCGATCTATCCGCCGGACTGCCGACAGACTACACTTTCACCGCCGCGGACGCCGGCGCGCACACCTTCACCTCAGGCGTAACGCTCAATGCCCTGGGCAGCCAGTCTATCACGGCCACGGACACGTCCAACAGCAACGTCACCGGCAGCGCCAGCGTCAACGTCGTGCGCCCGACGACGAGGGTCTCGTCCATCACGCGCGTGGGCAGCAACCCAACCAAAGCGGGCAGCGTGTCCTGGACGGTGACATTCGCCAACGCCGTGAGCGGCCTGACGGCGAGTAACTTCACCCTGGCCGTCACCGGCCTCGGCGGCACATCGACCATCGGCACCGTGACGCCGACCGGCAGCGCGCCGGCGACGACGTGGACCGTGACGGCCAGCACCGGCACGGGCGACGGCAGCCTGGGCTTGAACCTGACCAACGACACCGGCCTGAGTTCCCAGGTCACCAACACGCCGTTCGTCGGCCAGGTCTACACCATCGACCGCACCGCGCCGACCATCACCATCACGACGCCGACCGATGGCGCGGTGTACCTGCAAGGCGCGCCGCTGACGGCCAGCTACACCTGTAGCGACCCTGGCGGCTCGGGCGTCGCTTCGTGCGTCGGCACTGTCGCTAACGGCAGCCCCCTCAGCACCGCCACGGTTGGCTCCTTCAGCTTCACCGTCACCGCGACGGACAACGTTGGCAACACCGCGAGCCAGACAGTGCACTACGTCGTTGGCTACGCCGTGAGCTACGTCTCGCCGCTCGTCGGGCCACCGAGCGTGAACAGCCTCTACCCAACGAGCATCGGGACGACGGCCACACCGGTCAAGTGGACGCTGAAGAACGCCGCGGGGCAGGCCATCACCGCGGCGGGGACGGTGACGGGGATCGCGTTCAAGCTCAACTCGTCCAGCGCGTCGTGCAACAGCTTCACGACGGATGCGACGGGAGCGACGGCGGCGAGTGTGACCAGCTCCAACCCGAAGTATGACGTGATGCAGAAGCTGTGGGTGTACAACTGGGTGCTGCCGGGGCGCGGCTGCTACACCCTGTTCGTCACCCTCAACAGCAGCCAGGTCGTCCCGCTGTTCTACCACATCTACTAAACGCATGCGGGGACAATGGAAGGGCCGGTGGATAGACCGCGACATCGCGGCGCATCCACCGGCCTTTGCTTTTCCCGTTCCAGGAGGGTGATTGAGCGACGTAACCTTGATGCTGGCGAATCAGCCGGCGGCTTCCTCCGCGACTTCTCCTACTTTCTCCGCGACTGGTTCAACCTTCTCCGCGACGGCTTCGACCTCTGCCGCGACCGGCTCGACTTTCTCGGCGACTTCATCCACCTCTGCCACGACTTCTTCTCCCGATGAGTCAGCCGCGGCCTCGGCCTGATCCAGCGCCCCGTCCGTTACCTCGTGAGTCTCCGTCTTGCCGCCCAACTCGGCCAGTCTCGTGGTGAGGGCCTCTACTGCCTCTGGGTTCGCCAGAACGCCGACGGCCGCTTTTCCGTCGCTGAGCTCGCCGTCGATGCGGGCAACGTCGTCCTTGGAGAGGCGCAGCCCTTTGCGATAGAAGGCGCCCACGACACCGCCGATGATCGCGCCACCGATGAATGAGACACCGGGGATCAGGACGCCGGCGAGGGCGCCGAGGATGATGCCCGTTCCCGTGTGGCGCTTGCCCAGCTTGCGCGTCTTGATCTTGCCCTTGTCATCCTTGACAAGCACGCCAATCGAGCCGAGCTTGACGTCTTTGCTCGCTTTGTCCCATGCCTTGACCATTTCGACGGCATTGTCAGCGGCAGCCTCGTTCTCGAAAAAGGCCAGGACCAGTTGTTTCTTCGCCATTGTAGCTCCTCCTTGTGGAAGCCTTCAGACGGGCATGATGGTGCGTGTACTGCGGCACCTGGTTGAGTGATGTTGGCTCAAGTTCCTGGAAGGGCAGTCTCGGGTATTCGCGCGCCAATAGTGACGTCATGTGAGTGTACTCGCTATTTCGGGAGCAGACAAGGACCAGAAAGATGCAGACGGGTAGCATTGGTCCACGTTAGACGCCGCTGTATGCCAGTGTTGTGTTACACGTACAGTGACCGAAATGTAGTAACGACTCCAGTCGTTTCCCAGACCGCAGAACGACTGAAGTCGTCACTACATAACACGCAACTCACGTGTAACGCACCACCAGGTGGTTGCGTTGACGGACGCGAGACACGGGGCTATATTTCTGCTGCGCTACTACTTCAACTGCGGCAGAGGGCAGCATGACCGACGAAGACCGCCTTGTGGCAACCGATAGCGCCGTGTCCCCCAACGGTCAGGGCCAGGAACTCGAGGCGCCTGAAGAGACCGCGCCGCCGGGCAACCTGACGGAGCGGCGCGCGTACTGGCTCGCCTGGGATACCATCGCCTGGAACCTGCCCCAGCCAGGTCCAGCCGCCGTGCGCCTGTACTATGCCCCCGATGGCGGCCTGACGCTGACTGCCGACGGCATCGAAGGCGGTGACTTCATCGTCCTGGCATACGAGCAAAACGGGCTGGACACCACGATCAAGGCGCGCTTTCCCCACCTGCGCGACCATGCCGCCTACAGGATACGGGCAAGCGACATCCTCAAAGTAACGGCGATTCTCCGCGGCCAGATGGCCGTCGCGGCGTTCGACGACACGGACGGACTTCTCGATGCCACATCGCTACAGATTGCCGGCGTGCTGGACGATCTGTACACGTATTATGGGGAGCTTGGCATCATCTACAACGGCGCAACGCCGAGCCTCAAGGTCTGGGCGCCGACGGCCCGCGACGTCTCCCTGCACCTCTTCGAGACCTCTACCGCGCCCCTGGGCGAGATCTTGCCGATGCGGCTCGATCCGGCGATCGGTGTGTGGAGCATTGAGGGCGACCCGTCGTGGACCGGCCGCTACTATCTCTACGAGGTGGAGGTATGGACACCCACGGCGCAGCGCATCGAGCGCAACCTGGTGACGGACCCATACTCCATCAGTCTGTCGATTGATGGCACGCGCAGCCAGATCGTGGACCTCGGCGATGCCGCCCTTCAGCCGCCCGGCTGGAGCAACATGCACAAGCCGCGTCTCAACGGCTTGGAAGACATTGTGATCTATGAGCTCCACGTGCGTGACTTCAGCGCCAACGATCCCTCGGTGCCGGAGCCATACCGCGGCACCTACAAGGCGTTCACCCTCGGCGAGAGCCACGGCATGCGCCACCTATGCGACCTGGCGAAACTCGGCCTGACGCACATCCACCTACTGCCGGTCTTCGACATCTCGACCATCGAGGAAGACTGTGCGCGACGCCACGACCCCGACCCGGCTGTGCTGGCGAGCTTCGCGCCCGACTCGCCGGAGCAGCAAGCGCTCGTCGGCGCGACGCGTCACAGCGACAGCTACAACTGGGGCTACGACCCGTTCCACTATACAACCCCGGAGGGCAGCTACGCGGCTCAGCCCGAGGGCGGCGCGCGCATCCTGGAGTTCCGCGAGATGGTGATGGCGCTGAGCGAGGCCGGGCTTCGCGTCGTGATGGACGTCGTCTACAACCACACGTCCGCCAGCGGCCAGAACCCCAATTCCGTCCTGGACAAGGTTGTCCCCGGCTACTACCACCGCCTGAACGCCATCGGCCATGTCGAGATGAGCACGTGCTGCGACAACACCGCCTCAGAGCACGCCATGATGGAAAAGCTAATGGTCGACTCACTCGTGACGTGGGCGACGGCCTACAAGATCGACGGCTTCCGGTTCGACCTGATGGGCCACCACATGCGCGCCAACCTCCTGAAAGCGCGCGACACGCTGCGCACGCTGACGCCCGAGCGGCACGGCGTCGACGGCTCGAAGATCTACATCTACGGCGAGGGCTGGGACTTTGGCGAGGTCGGCTGGAACGCGCGGGGTGTCAACGCCTCCCAGGGCAACATGGCCGGGACCGGTATCGGCACGTTCAGCGATCGGCTGCGGGACGCGGCCCGCGGCGGCAGCGGCTTCGGCGACCCACGCGAGCAGGGCTTCGTCACGGGCCTGTGGTACGAGCCGAATGGACACTGGCAGGGCCGCGAGGAAAACCTGCGCAGCCATCTGCTGTACCTCACCGACCTCATCCGCCTGGGCCTGGCGGGCAACCTGGCCGACTACGAGATGGTGACGAGCTGGGGCGCGCACTTGCGTGGCGATAGAATCGACTATAACGGCCAGCCGGCCGGCTACGCCCGCGAGCCATACGAGACCGTCACCTACCTCGAAGCCCATGACAACGAGACGCTGTTCGATGCTATTCAAATGAAGAGCGCGCACGGTGTCAGCATCGCCGACCGCGTTCGCATGCATAACCTTGGTGTGAGCCTGGTCATGCTGGGCCAGGGCATCCCTTTCTTCCAGGCCGGGCAGGACCTGCTGCGCTCCAAGTCACTGGACCGCAATAGCTACGATTCGGGCGACTGGTTCAATCGTATCGACTGGACGAGGCAGGCGAATAACTGGGGCGTTGGGCTGCCGCCGGCCTGGGACAACGAGCACAACTGGCCCCTGGCAGCGCCCCTTCTCGCAGATCCGATGCTTTGCCCCGGCCCGACGGAAATCGCCGCCGCCCACCAGCACTTCCGCGAGATGCTGCGCATTCGGAAAAGCTCGAAGCTGTTTCGCCTCGGTCAGGCCGCCGAAATCCGCCGCCGCGTGTCGTTCCTCAACACAGGGCAGGCGCAGTCCCCCGCGTTGATCGCCATGCATCTCGACGGCAGCGGGCTACCGGAGGACATCGCGCCGCATCAGAACATCGTGGTCGTGTTCAACGCCGCGCCGTATTGGCAGCACGCCACGCTAGAGTGGCATGACAAGCCCATGTTCTCGCTACACCCGCTCCAGACGGAGTCTGCCGACCCGGTCGTGCGCGAGGCCCACTACGACGGCGGCGCGTTCGTCGTCCCGCCGCGCACCACGGCGGTGTTTGTCTCCCTGTGGTAAGACCGTCGCCCCTCTTCCACGCGGAAAGGGGGAACGTGAGACTGGTTCTGGCTCCCCTTCTCCCCGTGTGGGAGAAAGGGCAGGGGCGATGAGGGACAGGTTCCCACCGCTTACAAACAGTTTGCACACCCGACGAGCCGTGGTCGGTTGACAGCAAAGACTTCGACACCTACAATGACGCGCAGAAAGCGATAAACACCCTGGCCGGAGAGTCTTCATGAACGAGACGGTGACCTCCACCCGCCCCTCCTATGAGGAGGCGATCGCGCGCATCAAGGCCTACCAGGCCGAAGAGGGGGCAGACATAAATGACGTCTGCCGCACCCGGCTCTGGACACATGGGCATAAGACGACGCGAGCTTTGGTTTACTTCCACGGCTACACCAACTGCCCGGCCCAGTTCGACCAACTTGGGGAGATTCTGTACGAGAAGGGCCTGAACGTCTACGTCCCACGCCTCGAACACCACGGCCTGAAAGATGTGATGAGCACCGACCAGGCGAACCTGACGTCCGACATGCTCGTGCGCCTGACGAACGAGTCCATCGACATTGCCCACGGCCTGGGGGAAAGCGTGACCGTCATGGGCCTCTCGGCGGGCGGGGTGATGGCGGCCTACGCGGCTCAGTTCCGAAGCGACGTCGATCTCGCGGTCGTGATTTCGCCATCGTTTGGCCTACCTTTTCTGCCTGCTCCCGTCTCCGATCTCGCCAAGTGGATCCTCCCCGTCGTGCCGAACATGTTCATCTGGTGGGACCCCCGCGTCAAGGAGAAAATCGAAGGCCCGTCCTACGGCTACCCGCGCTTCTCGACGCACGCCTTGATGAACGTCTTCAAAGCCGGCGACCTGTCGCGAGTGGAGGCTAAAAGCAAGCCGCCGGCCGCCAAACACGTCGTCGTCATCACCTCGGATAGCGATACCGCGATTCATCTCGAAACCGCCCGCGATCTGGCGAAGGAATGGTGGGTCACCGCGCCCGACCGTGTCCAGGTCTATACATTTCCGAAAGAGCAACACATTATTCACGACATGATTGACCCACGGCAGACAGCGCAGCGCGTCGACGTGGTCTATCCTGTCATACTGCAATACCTGGGAGTATAACTAATGCAACGCGTGTGTGTTTTCTGTGGATCCAGCACGGGGGGTGACCCCATCTACATCAACGCGGCCCGTCACCTCGGAGCACTCCTCGCCGAGCGGAAGCTCGGCCTCGTGTATGGCGGCGGCCACGTTGGGCTAATGGGGGTCATCGCCGACGCCGTGCTGGCGGGCGGCGGCGAGGTCATCGGTATCATCCCCACGCACCTGGCGGAGAAGGAATTGGCGCATCAGAAGCTGACCGAGCTGCACGTCGTCGGCTCGATGCACGAGCGCAAGGCCATGATGGCCGACAAGGGCGACGCTTTCATCGCCCTCCCCGGCGGCTATGGGACGTTCGAAGAGTTCCTGGAGAGCCTGACGTGGGCGCAACTCGGCCTGCACGAGAAGCCATGCGGCCTGCTGAATGTCGCGGGCTTCTACGACACACTCCTGGCGCTGGTGGATCATGCCGTGACTCAGGGCTTCATCCGCGCCACCCACCGCGACATGCTCCTGGTCGACGACGATCCGGCGCGGCTCCTGGACCGCTTCAAACAGTATCGCCCCGTCGCCGTTCCGAAATGGATTACCGCTAGCGACTTGTAGGGGCGGGTTAAGCCCGCCCCTGTCTTGCTTCCATCTTCCTAATCGTCGTTGAGGGCCTGAGCCGCCTTCGACGGTCCTGTCGTCCACGCCGGCGGGTCGCTGGCAGGGAAGGACTCTTCGCTCGCCCGGTCAACGTACTCGTCACGTGGCATCTCGGGCGCTGACGGCCCGGACTGGTGGCCCATCCGGTTCGAGATCGCCGACTTGATTCGGTCGGGCACGTCACCCGAGCGCGCGCGCTCGTTCATGCTGCGGAACAGGTCCGCGCCCGTCGACCGGTCTTCCGGCTCACCACCCCGGCCCAGATAGCGGCGGATGACGAAGAAGGCCGCAACCCCCACGCCAAACGCCAGCAGACTCAGCACAATCTTCAGCAGCTTTCCAAGCCAGGAACTCCCTGACTTCTCCATCGTAGCCCGTCCCTGCGTTGAAGGGAATCTTCGCGGCATGCGCTACTCCTTTCTGGCTGTCCTCGGACACATCGCGCTGGCGCAGTTGTCGTACGCCGCCTGACGTGGCTGCAAGTTACATGCCACCTGACAGCCATTCCTGTTACTGGCATAAAACTTGCACCCCCTGAGGCAGGGCCGATGTGGCCTTTGGCGAAGTAGGCAGATACGGAGGTGCTTAACGAATGGATAATACTTTCACCAATAACCCTGGCAACACCCGAAATCTGACCGGCCGCGACGTTGTCGCCGGTCTATTCCACGACAATTCTTCAGCTGAGCAGGCGGTTCGCGCGCTGCGCGATGCCGGCTTTGCCCAGGACACCATCGGCGTTGCCGTCCGCGAGCGAGACGCCGAGGGCAACATGGTCGCCGATGCTAGCGGCGGCGCGACCGCGGCCGGCCTCGTTGGCGGCGGCGTCCTCGGTGGGCTCGTCGGCTACTTGCTCGGCATCGGCGCGCTGGCTATTCCGGGCATCGGCCCCATTGTCGCGGGTGGCGTTCTGGCCACGACCCTCGCCGGTGCGGCGATCGGTGCGGGAGCGGGCGGCCTCATCGGCGCGATGACCACGATGGGTATCCCGGAGGAAGAGGCGACGCACTTCAACACCGGTTTCGAGCGCGGTGACACGCTCGTGACCGTCCGCGCGGGCAACCGCGTGATGCAGGCGCTCCAGATTCTCGAGCACTATGGCGCCGACACCGGCCCCGGCGGCACGCACTACAAGGCTCACGACAACGGCAGCGAGGCCGGCGCGACGACTGCCGGCGCGTTGGGCGGCGGCGCGGCTGGCGCGGCGACGGGCGCGGTGATCGGCGGCCCGGTCGGCGCGGCCGTGGGCGGTGTTGTCGGCGGCACGGCGGGCGCGGTCGCAGGCAAGGCATCCGAGGATGCTCAGCGGCGCGAGCCGAACGAGGGTAACGAGGGCACGACAGGCGGCGCCGTCGCGGGTGGCGTCGCCGGCGCGGCGGCCGGCACAGCCGTGGCCGGACCGGCCGGCACGATCCCGGGCGCGTTGATTGGCGGCACGGCCGGGGCGACGGCAGGGCACGCGGCAGGCGGCGAGACCGCCAAGGATCGCGACCAGGCGACCGACCGCGAAATGCGCGATACGCAGCGGACCAGCGGCAAAGTCATCAACGAGAACATCGTGAACCGCGACGCGACCGGCCGCGACATGACCGACTACGACCGCAACGATGTTATCAACCGCAACATCGTCACGCCCGACGATGACGACGATACGACGGACCTGCACGGGAGCATCGACAAGGCTTCAAACCGCTAGCCGTTCACCGAAGCAGTTCGACAGGGCCGCACCTCATCGCGGCCCTGTTCTTTTCTCCCCCGCCATCTGGCACCCTTCTTGCTACCCCATAGGCTGCTTACGCATCCTGCGTGGGCAGTAGTACTGTGTCGAGTTTGTTTGCGAATGTGGTGTAGTGGTAGTCGATGAGTTAACAAGGAGGTTAACAGTGAGAGATCGAGAAGACCAGGATACGGGCCGCATGGGTAACCTGACCGAGCGCAAGCGAGAAGGGGATAACATGCGCGACGAACGCGCGGCGGGTGGTAGCAGCGGCCCAAGCACGAGCAGCGAGAGTTTCGACAGCGCGCACCGCAACCAGTATGGCGGCCACACCGGCGACGAGGCCGGCATGACCGATAGCGCGCATCACAGCGGCGACGTCAAAACACGCGGCGCAAACGACATGAGCAGCCGCCAACAAGGTTCGTCCGATATGGACGATGATATGGAGACCGGAGGCGGCGGCGCCGGCCGCCGGCGCGAGTTCGGCAACACCGGCGGCGCCGGTTCGTCCGGTGACATGGGTTCCAGCGGTTCCGGCTCGTCCGGTGGCATGGGCTCCAGCGGCTCTAGCTCGTCCGGCGGCATGGGCAGTAGCGGCTCTAGCTCGTCCGGTGGCATGGGCTCCAGTGGCTCCGGCTCGTCCGGCGGCATGGGTGGCAGCACGGAAGGTAACGAGGGCTAAAGCCTCGATGTATCTGTCGCTCTGGGCAGGTGAGACTCCTTCCCAGAGCGATCATCGTGTGTCCGACATCCTGGAGTACGACCATCTCGGCGGTCACCAGGGCAGCAGTTTGAAAAGACAAAGGAGAAAAGTATGCAGCTGAATTCCGTACACAGCCTGTTCCTGTCGGAGCTGGCCGACATGTATGACGCCGAGCAGCAGATTACGAAGGCGCTCCCGCAGATGATTGATGAGACCAAGGATTCCCGGCTGAAGAACCGCCTTCAGACGCACCTCGAGGAGACGCGGCAGCAGGTGAAGAATCTAGAGGCGTGTTTCCAGTCTCTCGGTGAAAAGGCCGAGGCTGAGAAGTGCATGGGTATCGCGGGCATCATCGGCGAGAAGCAGAAGATGACCGGTGAGAAGCCCTCCCAGGACGTCCTCCAGGCGATCGACCTGGGCGCCGGCCTCAAGGTCGAGAACTACGAAATCGCCTCGTACACGTCGCTTGTCGGCATGGCGGTCATGATGGGCCACGCCGAGTGCGAGCGCCTGCTGAAGGAGAACCTCCAGCAGGAGAACGACATGGCCCGGTTCCTGGAGCAGAACTCGGCCCGCCTGATGGATGAGCTTGGCGACCACACCGGCGAGAAGAACATGGCCGGCAACGGCCGCGGTAACAGCGGCCCCCACGGCATGCGCCCCAGCAGCGCGCGCTAAGGGATAGCAGCCCCAGTGAGGCCGGCCCGGCGGGTCGGCCTCTTCTGATTCCCGGCGATAACGCTCCCTGGCACGCCGTTTGCATATATGCCTATGCTGCACAAAGGCTCATCGAGGAGTTAGAAGATGACTGTGCTGGGGCGGCTGGGGCTGAGTTTTGGAGGTGGCAAGACGGGGGTCAAGCTCGATTATCGGCGGGTGAAACTGGGTGACGCGGTAATCAACTACGCGGTGGCCGGCGCGGGTCACCCCATTATCCTGATACATGGCCTGGCTGGTTCGCACCGCTGGTGGCAGCGTACCGTCCAGGCTTTCGCGCGCCAGGGGCGCGTGTACTCCATCGACCTCGTCGGCTTCGGCGAGAGTCGGGGTGACGTTGGGTTCGATCTTGAAGAAGGCGCTCGCTACATCGCGCAGTGGATGGAGTACCTGGACCTTCGCGCCGCTACCGTGATCGGCCACTCCATGGGCGGCTATATTGCCGCCGAGCTGGCCGCCGACTACCCTGACAAGGTAGCCATCCTCATCCTGGTCGATGCAGCGACCACGCCGCTGGGTGTCAACCTGGTGCGCAATGCCATGTCGATGGCGCAGGAGGCACGGCGAGCGCCCTTGACGCTCCTGCCGACATTCTTCGACGATGTGCGGCGCGCCGGGTTCAGGACCATCTGGCAGGCGGGAATGCAGCTCTGTACCGCTGACATTCGCCCCAAGCTCGCGCGCATCCAGCAGCCGACTCTGCTCGTCTGGGGCGAGAAGGATATGCTCACCCCGATCAGCTTCGCCCACAGCCTGGTCAGGATTATGCCCAACGCCCGCCTCGTCACACTCGATGGCTGCGGCCACGCGCCACACTGGGAGCGCGCCGAGGAATTCACCGACATCATTCTCGCCTTCATCAAGTCCCACCGCCGCAAGAGCGGTATCGGGCGGAAGGCGGCAGCCGAGACGACACGCAACATCTCGAATGCAGCGTAAAGCACGCCAGCCGTCAATTCAAGCGCAGGGTGTTGGTGACCCGACCCCGTTTCCTGTCTCCGCCCTACATTGCCTTGCGAAGAATCCCGCGCTCGTTGAGCACGGCCAGCGAGAGGGTCTTGTAACCTGCCGTCTCGAACAGCACCGTCATCACGTCGCCGCTGACCCGCTGCACCGTCCCCTCGCCCCACGAATTGTGGACGACGCGTTGCCCAAGGCTGTAGCCGACCACGCCGGTCTCGCGGCTGTGGCCGTTAGCATGCCCATTCAACGCCCCGTCGTGGTAGCCGTTACCATTTCCGTTTCGCACGCCTGCGGCCTCCTCCCTGCCGATCTGGATCTTCTGGGTTGCGTGCTGCTCGATGTCGTTATCGCAGAGGCTACAGCATCGAGTTTCGTACTCCTCACCAAAGTAGTTGAGGATGTAGATTCGCCGACACTCGCGTGTCTCGACATAGCCGCGCATCATGTCGATGCGGCTGCGCTCGTACGCGCGGCGGTAGTCCTCCTCGTCCAGCGATATCTTGTTGGGGTCGAAATCCGGCTCCAGCACGCGGAAGCGCCCGCGCCGCTCGCCCAGGATGCCGTCGCGCTTGAGCAGCGTGACCAGGCGGCCGAGGTCCGCTTTGCTCAGGCCGGTCACCTGCTTGAGGTCGCGCAGCGTAAACGTGTCATCTCCCCATGCCTTGAGGCGCGCCTGCGCCTGTCGCACTTCTTCGCGGGTAAGCTGACCGCTAGAAGCCATGAAGGCCGCCCGACCCAGGTCCTCAGCGCGATAGATCAGCGTGCAGCGGGCCAGATCCCCATCGCGCCCGGCACGGCCGGCTTCCTGGTAATACGCCTCCAGACTCGTCGGGATATCGCGGTGAATGACGAAGCGAACATCGGGCTTGTCCACGCCGAGGCCAAATGCGTTGGTGGCGGAAATGACGCGCAGATCACCCGCCATGAACGCCTCTTGCACCCGGTCGCGGTCCGCCTTCTTGCGCTGACCGTGGTAGTAGTCAGACGAGATACCCATCGCGTTGAGCCACTCTGCCGTCTCCGCCGCGCCCTGGCGTGTCGCCGCGTAGATGATGCCGCTGCCCTGCATCGTCTTCCGCAGGCGCGCGCTCAGATCTGGCCCGTACTCGCTGTTCTCGCCGAGGATCAGGTCCTGGATGACCCGCCTGTCCTCGGCATCGGAGCGCACGCGGCATACCTCCAGAAACAGGTTGGGGCGGTCAATCCCGCGCACCACCAGCTCGGGCGAGCGGAGCCCCAATCGATCCATGATCTCGGCGCGCAGCCAGGGTGTCGCCGTCGCGGTGAGGGCGAGAACAGGCGGCCGGCCGAGCTGCTGCGCGACGCTCCCCAATACGAGGTAGTCAGGGCGGAAGTCATGCCCCCACTCGGACACGCAGTGCGCCTCGTCGACGACAAACAATGAGACGTTCGCCTCCTTCATCGCCGCCATGAAATCTTCATCGCTGAACCGCTCGGGCGTCACGTACAGCAGCTTGAACGCGCCGCGCCGAATGTCCCGCAGCTGGTAGGCCGTCTCCCCTGCCGTCAGCGCGCTGTTGATAACCCCAACCTCGACCCCCAGGTCCGTGAGCGTCTCCATCTGGTCCTTCATCAGCGCAATCAGCGGCGACACAACCAGGGTCGTCCCAGGCAGCACCTGGGAGGTGAGTTGGTAGGTGAGGGATTTACCGGCGCCCGTCGGCAGCACCGCCATCACATCCCGCCCGTCGAGCAAGGCGCGGATGATGCGCTCCTGCCCAGGGCGAAAAGACTCGTAGCCAAATCTCTCGCGCAGAATCCTGTGGAGCTCCGCCAAAGATACATCCACAACTGCCATGCCTGACACTCCTCGCGTACCGACCTATCAGCCTCACCGGCTGCCCGAGGTACTTTGATCTGAAGCCAACGCACTTATTTGGCCGTATTTGAATAACGCTACAAAGACAACGCCGCCAACTGCGTTCCCGAGGGTGGCGAAAACAAGGAACACGCCGATCTGCGCTACGGATGTCGCCTGGGCCGCGAAGAGACCGGCCATCGCCTCAATGGTTCCCGCGATGGAGTGGTGCAGGTGCGCCAGGCCGATAGCGAATGTCACGATGTAGACGCACACGACCTGACCGATGGTGTCGCGCCCCGCGACGACCAGCCAGGTCAGCAACCCCATCATCCATCCGGCCAGGATGCCGCTGACGAATATGACCCACCATGGATAGTCCACGACGTAGCCGGCGATGGTAGCGAATGCTTGCGGATCGACGACGTGAAGCGCGGGGCCAATCCAGGCAGCGACGGCGGCGAAGACCGTACCGCCAATCAAGTTCGCGACGTAGATGATGACCCACAGCCGCGCCAGCCCGCCCCACGAGGCCTGTCGGTCGAGCACGGGCAGCACGGCCTGGGTCGTGTGCTCGGTGAACAGCTCGGACCGCCCAAGGATGACGAAGATGTAGCCGATGGAATAAGCGCTGGCTACCAGGATCCGCGAGACCGGCTCGGCAAGAAACGGGCCGGTGAGCGTGAGCATGACCCCCATGAGGAATACGCTAAAGCCCAGCTCAAAGCCGGCCGAAGTGCCGGAGAGGAACAAGCTCCAGCCAGAGCGGCCGAGCTGCTCGACCTCTTCATCGATTTGCTCCGACAGAATCGCTTCCGCCGGTTTCTTAGCCCCTTCTTGAGGCGCTGCCCTATCGGTCAGCACACTCTACCTCCGATTTCACTGTCAGCTCTATGCGACGACAGGCTTGCTCTCTAGTTGACGCTCGCAGCGTCGTCCACAGTCAAGGGAGAATAACGTGGCGCCGGACACGCTGGCGCAGCTTCCTGCGCTCCAGGCAGTCACAGGCGCTGGGCGACGGCGGTGAGGAATGTGGGTTCCTCGTCTCTACTATGGCAGCGTCTAGCCGGCGTCCTGCGAGAGGATCACGGCGGTGTACGGGCCGATGCTTACCTTGCCCCGGGACGGCTGGCCGTCCTGGGGTTCGTTGATCGCGGTGACGTCGAAGCAGGGGTGGTTGCTGAACTCAGGGTCGTAGACCTGGGCGTCACTGCACAAACGCACCTTCCACAGCCCTTCGGCCGGCAAGCCAATCCAGTACTCGTCCCACGACTGGCCCGTCAGGTTCGCGACAGTAACCACGCTATCCTGCGGCCCGCCTCGGTCATAGCGATGATAGGCGATGACCTTGGCCTCGGGGTTGACGTGGTATACGTCTACAGACTGGCCGCTCAGCCCGCGCGTGGTATTGTGATAGTTACGGCGAAGCTGAATGAGATCAGTGTACAGACGCTGGATGCCGGGATACTGTTCCAGCTTCGACCAATCGAGCGGCTTGTCGTCCCTGAACCACGAGTCGGTCAGGAACTCCTGCCCTTGCAGGATCATAGGGATGCCCGGCGATGTAAAGAGCAGGCACGCGCCGAGCGTCGAGCGCTTCCTGGAGTACCAGCTTCCCGCGTTGCCCGGCCAGATTTGCTCCGGGATCCGCGCCAGGCCGTTGGCGACCTCGTCATGAGACTCGGTGTAGATAACGCGCTTGAAGGCATCGTTGTTATAGCGGTTGGTCACCGCGCCCGCCACTTCCTCCGCGCTGCGCTCCGAGTCTTCCTGCCGGATCATGTTCTGGTTGACGGGGTAGTGGAAGCCCGCGTCCCATTGGGCATCGAAGCCGGCGCCGCCGTCCGAGACGGGCGTCGTGATCGCCTCGTTATGGCGCAAGTCCTCCGCAATGGTGACCTTCCACGGCTGCCGCGCGTCGATCTCGGTGTTGATCCACTGCATCAGCTCCCAACCTTCGGGAAGGTCATGCTCCGGGCTGTCGTCGCCGACGTAGTTGCGGATGTAGGCCACCGCGTCGACGCGTAGGCCGTCGAGGTGGTAATCCTCCAGCCACATCACCGCGTTGTCGCGGATGTACTGGCGCACCTCTGGCCGGCCGTAGTCCGGCCGGGTGTCGCCCCACGGCGTCTTGGCGCGGTCGTCCTGGTAGAAGTAGATGCCACCGCAGCCGTTCTCGGACCAGCCGTCGAACTGCCACATGCTCAAGTCACTTGGGCCGAAGTGGTTGTAGACGACATCGAGAATGACGGCCATGCCGTGCTCGTGGGCCGCCTTCACGAAGCGCTTGAAGCCCTCCGGGCCGCCGTAGTCGCTCTCGATGGCGAACGGGTGAGCCGTACTGTAGCCCCAGGAGATGCCGCCGGGAAACTCCTGGATCGGCATCAGCTCGATGGTGTTGATGCCCATGTCCCGCAGATAGGGCAGCTTCTCGATAGCCTGGTCGAACGTGCCGGGCATGTGCGCCGCGTCGCCGTTGAATGTCCCGATGTGCATCTCGTAGATGACCATCTCGTTCCAGGGCGGCGTGCGGTAGTTATCGGCATCCCAGTCGAACGGAGGATCGTAGATAACGGCGTCCCCGACGGAGTTTGTCACCTCGCGGGCGTAGGGGTCGATGCGCCACAGATCCTGCTTGCCGTTGACGATACGATACTTGTAGTGGTCGCCTGCCTTGGCGCCTTCGACATCCACAGACCAATAGCCATTCTGCTCCGGGACCAGCGGGTTGCCCACCGGCGACCAGTCGTTGAATGTGCCGGCGACGTAGACGGCGTTGGCGTTCGGCGCCCAGACGCGGAATGTTGTTCCTGATTCATGTGGCAGCGCGCCCATCCCCGGATGGCGCGAAGGCTTAGGTTTCGCGCTACGGGTAATGGGGCGAGTGGTCGCGCGAGCGACAGGCGTAGCCATGTTGTGAAGCTCCTCTTTTGCGGTAGTGTCGGCCATGAAGCACGGCAAACCCGCTCGCTACGGGGTATAGATGGCCCCGCGACGAGATAACTCTACATAGCCCAGGTTAGCAAGAAGCATGCCATTTCCAGGCGCGGAGCCTGCGCGATTTCGGAGTCGTTGACGCTGCCGGCTCTCTTCTTATAATTGGTTTACTGTATGGACGACCACACGGCATCCGCCGCGTCTCTGCCGCCCGCTCCCCTGGTGGCGACGAAGCTCGCCATCCCTCCCGTGCGCCCTGCCCTTGTGGCTCGGCCGCGCCTGATGCAGCGTCTCGACGCCTGCCTTGCCCACCCGCTCACCCTGATCTCCGCCCCGGCCGGCTTCGGCAAGACCACGCTGGTGAGCGCCTGGGCGCGGGCGGCGGCGATGCCGGTGACCTGGCTTGCCCTCGATGAGGCCGACAACAATCCGGCGCGCTTCCTCAGCTACCTGGCCGCCGCTATCCGAGGGGTCGTCCCCGCGGTCGGCCGCGACCTTCCCGGCCCGCTTGGCGCATCGCCAGTGCCGCCTGACGTCGTCATCGCGACGCTTATCAACGGCGTCGCGGCGCATGCCACGCCGTTCGTGCTCGTTCTGGACGACTACCACGTCCTCGACGACGAGGATGTGCACGAGGCGTTGCGCCGCCTCGTCGCCTACCAGCCGCCACAGCTTCACCTCGTCATCGTGACGCGCGAGGACCCGCAACTCCCACTGGCCCGGCTCCGCGCACGCGGCCAGCTTATTGACCTGCGCGCCCAGGACCTGCGGTTCACGCCGGACGAGGTCGCCACGTTCGTGCGGGACGTGATGGGTGTCGCGCTGGAGCGGCCCCAGATTGCCGAGCTCGACGCGCGCATAGAAGGGTGGATCGCCGGCTGGCAGCTCGCCGCGCTCTCGATGCAGGGCCGACGTGACCCCGCGGACCTGCTCGACGGCCTTTCCGGCGGCCACCACTTCATCCTCACCTATCTCACCGAGGAAGTGCTGGCCCAGCTCCCGCCAGACATGCAGTCGTTCCTGATGGAGACTTCCATCCTTGACCGTCTGAGCGGCCCGCTGTGCGACGCCGTGACGGAGCGGAACGACGCCGACGCCGTGATGGAGCGCCTGTACGCAACCAATGCGTTCGTCGTCGCGCTGGATGACGCCCACCACTGGTATCGCTATCACCATCTCTTCGCCGACCTGCTGCGCACACAACTCAGCCGCAAGGCGCCCCAACGTCTCCCCATCCTTCACGGCCGCGCCAGCGCGTGGTACGAGGGCCAGGGTGACGCAGCGAATGCGATCGAACACGCTTTTGCAGCCGCCGACTATGCGCGGGTCGTGCGGCGGCTGGAAGCGCACGCGCGTGAGGTCGTGTTGGAGGGGTACGCCCAGAGTGTGGAAGACTGGCTGCGCCGGTTGCCCCACGAGTGGCAGGCGGCGGGCCCACGCGCGAATCTCGCCTTCGGCTGGTCGCTGCTGCTGCGCGGGCAGACGGGTGAAATCGAAGCGTACCTGCGCCACGCCGAGGCCGCCGCGGCCGAGCGCGGCCCGGACGACGAGACAGCGAAGGCGATTGTGGCCGAGGCCAAAGCCCTGCGCGCCGGGCTGGTGTCGCTCCAGGGCGATGCCGAGCGCGCGTGTGACATGGCGCGCAATGCCGTGGCCCAGGCGCCGCCCGACGACCTCTACCTACAGGGAATGACCCGCTTCTGCCTCGGAACCGCATACAACTACGCCGGCCAGGTCGCGGCCGCGATCGACACCTACCTGGAAGCTCTACCGCTGTGCCGCGCCGCCAACAACACCCTGGCGACGATGCTCATCGTCGCCAATCTCATCGTCCTCTACATGATCCGCGGCCAGCTTGAGGCGGCCGATGATCTCACGCGCCGGGTCATGGCCGGCGCCGCGAGAATGGGCACGCCGACCTCGCCCGCGCTCGCCACGGTCTACATGGGCCACAGCGAGGTGCTGTACGAGCGCAACGAGACGGAAGCCGCCCGCGACCTGCTCGAGCGCTGGCTTGACATCAGCCGCCGCGGCGGCCATGTCGCCGCCGTCGCTTACGGCCACGTGCTGCTCTCGCGCATCGAGCAGGCGCGCGGCGACCTCGACGCCGCAGCCGCGGCCCTAGACCACGCGGCCCAGCTCCGCCAGCATCGGATGCCCGGTTGGGTTGCGCCGCAAATCGTGGCGCAAGAGGTGGCGCTGGCGCTCGGCCGCGGCGACACAGCCACGGCGGCGCAGGCTCTGTCGGCGAGTGGAGTTCAGATTACCGACGCGGCCAGCTACGCGCGCGAGGTCATCCACATCGCCTACCTGCGCCTCTTGCTCCACCTGGGACGGCGGGCGCCGAGCGCGGACGACCTGGGCCAGGCGCTCGATCTCGCCGGACGCGTGCTCCAGTCCGCCGAGCCGGCCGGCCGCATGGGCCGCGTCATTGAGACGCTGGCGCTGCGGGCGCTCGTGTGGCAGGCGCGCGGCGAGATGCAGCAAGCGCGGGCCGACCTGGGACGCGCCCTGGCGCTGGGCGAGCCAGAAGGTTACGCGCGCGTATTCATCAACGAGGGCGAGCCGATGCAGCGGCTGCTGGCCGACCTGCGCGCCGCGCGGCCGCAGTACGTCGCCCGGCTGCTGGCCGCCTTCGGCGGTGCGCCGCCCGCCGTCGAGGCGGCTTTGAAACCTGCCCCCGTCACGCCCGCGCTCATCGAGCCGCTGACGGAGCGCGAGCTTGAGGTGCTGCGCCTCCTGGCCGACGGCCTCACGTATGAGGAGACCGCCCAGCGGCTCGTCGTCACCCTCAACACCGTGCGCTTCCACGTGAAGGCCATCTACGGCAAGCTCGGCGTGGACCGGCGCGCTGCCGCTATCGACAGAGCCAGGTCACTCAGCCTGCTCTAGCGCCCCATTTCCCCCACATTCTTTCCCGCCCAAGACTACATCTTCATGCGGTGACGTCGCCAACGCTTTCGGTTATGATGGAAGCGAAGGAGATGGAACATGCGACAGATTGACCAGTGTGTAAGCTACAGCGTGCGAGTTCAGGGGCCCGTTGATCCCGAACTCCTCGACGAGTGCGCGCCGGTCGCCATCGGACGTGTCGAGGCCGACGCCGAGCAGACTACCACCCTATCCGGCATCGTCACCGACCAGGCCGGGCTTGTCGGCCTGATCCGGCGACTGCACGGCCTGGGGCTGACCCTGGTAGCCATCGAACGGATGGACAATCCCGACCCAATATCCACAAGGAGAATAAAGTGATACGCGCAGCCTTGCGTCCGTATTATGTCATGGGAGCTCTGATTGCGGCGTGTCTCGCCGTGGCCGCCGGCGCGGGCCTTCTCAACCCAGACATCTACCGCCCGTTCATCCCGTCCGACGCGATATTCGTCGGCCTTCCGGTGCAGGACTTAGTCTCGCTGCTCGCCGCGCCGCTTCTCGTCGTAGCGATGGTCTACACTGCCCGCGGCTCGGCGCGCGCCCTCGTCATCTGGGCCGGCCTGCTGGTGTTCGCGGCGTACTACTACGCCTTCTTCTGCTTCGGGTTTACCTACACGGTGTTCTACCCGCTCTACATCGCGATCATGGGGTTGGGTGTCTACTCGCTGCTGGGGCTGCTGACCGGCGTCGACGTGACTGCCTTCGCGGCGCGCGTAGATGAGCGAATGCCGGTGCGCTTCATCGCCGTCGTCCTGGCGATGCCGCTTCTCCTCGTTCCGCTGTGGCTGATGGGGATAGCTCACGGCATCAGCACGCAGCAGCCGGGCGCCGCCGACCTGGTGTTCGCCCTCGACCTGGCCTTCCTGATCCCGGCGATGGCGTTCGCGGCGGTGCAGATCTGGCAGCGGCGGCCGTTGGGCTACATGCTCGGCGGAGTGCTGCTGGTCAAGGCCACAATCTCCGGCATCCTGTTGACGGGCGGCTCGATCCGCCAGTTCGTTCTCGGCTTCGCGGTCGGGCCAGACTTCGCGATGTACGTCTTCCTCGCCGTCGCGGGCCTGGCAGCCCTGGCACTGTACTTGTGGCATCTGCATGACGAGCCGCGCGCGGTGAACGCGGCCGCCCGGCACGTCGTGAGCCACTAGAATCGACGCCCCGAGTAGAGCGTTATGTGGCGCACACGCGTAGCTTGTTGGGAGACCTCCATGCCGGGGGGTGGCATGGACCGACACACGAACACTGACCTGCCGTCATTGCGAGCGTCAGCGAAGCAATCCCTCGCCCTTGCGCCGGGCGGCCCATACCGTCGCAGCATTGCCATCACCCACCGAGAGATTGCTTCGGCAGCAAAGCCTGCCTCGTAATGACACCGCGAGTCTCTGACTTCTGAGCAGACCTCCATGCCGGGGGGTGGCATGGACCGACACACGAACACTGGCCTGCCGTCATTGCGAGCGTCAGCGAAGCAATCCCTCGCCCTTGCGCCGGGCGGCCCATACCGCCGTAGCATTGCCATCACCCACCGAGAGATTGCTTCGGCAGCAAAGCCTGCCTCGCAATGACACCGCGAGTCTCTGACTTCTGAGCAGCCAACACGGAGCGGCCGCGGAAAGGCCATTCGAAGGAGTTCCGAAATGACCCTGAAAACGTATTTGTGCCTTGTTATCTTCTTCCTCGTTCTGATCGCGGTCGGCGTCGGTCTTTTCTACCAGACGCCCGGCGCGCCTATTCCCCACATCACCGTGCGCGGGGAGCAGGCGACGTTCTTCGGCGCGGGCCTGTACCGCTTTGATCCGGCGTCGGTGGCGCGCGAGGGCAAGGTGTGGGACGCCATCAACCTGGTGCTCGCCCTGCCGCTGTTCGCCGCCGCCATCTACCTGGACGCGCGGCGCTCGCTGCGCGGGCGTCTGCTCCTGAGCGGCCTGCTCTTCTACTTTACCTACCAGTACGTGCAGTATGCGACGATGCTGGCCTTCAACCCGTTATTCCTGGTGTACGTGGCAATCTTCGCTCTCAGCGCCGTCGCCTTCTTCATCGACCTGGCCGACATCGACGTGGCGCGCCTGCCGAGCCAGATCTCGTCGACGTTTCCTCGCCGCCTGTTCATCGGCTTCACCTTCGTCATGGGCGCGGCGCTGATCCTGCTGTGGCTCGGCCGCATCATTCCGTTCACACTGGCCGGGCGCTTCCCGGACGAGCTGGCAGGCATGACGACGCTCGTCACGCAAGCCCTCGACCTGGGCATGGTCGTCCCGCTCATGCTGGCGACCGGCATTCTACTGTGGCGGCGCAACGCCTGGGGCTACTTCCTGGCCGCCGTGAGCCTGACGTTCGGCTTTGTTATGTCGATCACCATCCCGGCGTGGATCGTGGTGCCGCTCATCCAGGACGGCAGCGTCAACCTCGTCGAGGCCAGCCCGTTCCTGGTGCTGTGCCTGATCGGGCTGTATGTGGCTGTGCAGTTCTTCAGAAGTGTGCAGCAGGATATGCCGCGGACGACTACTTACCACCCGGCACGCGAATGAGACGCGCGGCCTGCGCCTCGGGAATCTGCGCCCGGTGCGCCATGTAGTAGCGGATGCCGACCATCACCCCGACGAAGCAAATCGCCGCCTCGATCAGCAGCGTTTCCGGGACGCCGATGCGGTCGGCGAGCCAGCCGGTGATGAAGCCGCCGATGGGCGTCGAGCCGGCGAAGAGCAGGAAGTAGATGCTCATCACGCGCCCACGAAGCTGGTCAGGCGAGTTGAGCTGGAGCAGGGTGTTAGACGTCGCGGTGTAGCTGATGCTGGCGAGGCCGAGCAGAATCAGGATGACGGCCGTCAGCGGGAGCACGCTGCTCAGGGCGAGGAGGCCGAGGAATATCGAGAACACAATCGAGCTGCCCAGGAGCAGCGGGAAGGTGGCCTGCGACCGGTTGGCCAGCAGGAGCGCGCCGATCAACGAGCCGACACCCATGAACGCGGTCAGCAAGCCGAAGCCCGCGGCGCTCGTGTGCAGAACGAACTCGGCGATGAGGGGCAATGTCACGGAGAAGTTGTAGCCGAAGGTGCCGAGCACGGCCATCATGATGACGACGATGAACGCCGGAACCGTGTGCCGCACGAACGACAGCCCCTCGCCTATCTGACGGAAGACGTTGCCCCGCACCGGCGTCGGCACATTGTAGAAGTTCTCCGGCCGCATCAGCAGCAGGGCGATGATCGGGGCGATGAAGCTGGCGGCGTTGAGGAAGAAAGCGGTGGAGAGGCCGACCACGGCGATGAGCACGCCGCCGACGGCCGGCCCGACGATACGCGCCGCGTTGAATAACGACGAGTTGAGGGCGACGGCGTTGGGCAGGTCCTCGCGCCCGACCAGCTCGACGACGAACGCCTGGCGCGTCGGGTTATCGAAGGCATTGATGATACCCAGGATGAGCGCCAGGACATACACCTCCCATAGCTGCACCTTGCCTGTGTACACCAATACGGCAAGTATGAGAGCTTGCAGGGCAGAGATCACCTGGGTGAACAACAGGAACTTGCGCTTAGGAACGCGGTCGGCGAAGACGCCACCGAACAGGGTGAACAGGAGGATGGGGAGGGTCTGGAGCGCGGTGACGATGCCAACGGCCAGCGGCGACGAGGTGAGCTGAAGCACGAGCCATGACTGGCCGATGGTCTGCATCCACGTCCCGGTCAGCGACACAAGCTGACCGAACCAGAAAAGGCGATAGTTATAGCTCCTGAAAGCCTGGAAGGTGCGCGTCATGGGTAAGTTATTCCTCGCTCGCTGGGCATTACAAACAACGCAGGAGGGCGAGCCGATGAGCTCGCCCCTTGACACAGATTATAGTCCCCGATGCAGTGTTTGGGCTATTCTGCCCACTGAATGTTGACCCGGTTGGTCTGGGGGTCGAGCTGCGCTTCGGCCATCTTGGGGCCGGCCTGGTAGAACGCATCGACCGTCACCGGCTTGCCGGGGAACGTCCGCGCCATGCCCTGCGTCAGCGCCACCAGGAGCTGCTGCACATCGTTCCTGGTTACTTGAGGGTTCACCTTCACGGCGAGCGTCTGATCGTTGCGGACAACGGCGTCGGTAATGTAGCGATGCTCCGGGTCTTGGTCCAGCGCCCACTGCGCGAACTTCGCCCCTTCTTGTGTGTCACCCGTCGCCGTGCCGCCCTGGTACGGGCCGCCGTACTGGGCGGGCGGAACCGTATCGCCGACGACGACCGCCGGCTGGTCGCTCTGCGCGAATTGCGAGCGCACGCTGCCGCACGCGCCGACAAGCCCGGTCGTTACCGCCAGAACCGCCACGATGAGCAGCCTCGCGACGCCTATATGCTGGGAAGCCCAATTCAATTTCGCATTCATCTCCGCGCTTACCTCCGAGAGTGGACACGCCCGTCCAGAGTGCGTGTCTATTCAAACAATTGACACAGCACCATTGGCAATAAGCGTGCCTCTAGGAGGCGATCACGGAGTCTCGAACATCCTCTCGCCCGAACCGCCGTCCACCGTCTCCCAGCGCACGGCGATGCGCGCGCCCGGCGACGGCTGCCCCTCGGCCCGCGTCGGCACGAGAGCGCCCGGCCGACCGTACCCGCGCCAGCCCTGCCAGCCAGAACAGAATGCGCCGGCCCATGCCCAATCCACCGCCCAGTACTCGACCTCCGTCGGGTCGCTCGCCAGGACAACCGCCGCCATGCCGGCCGCGACGGTTGAGGAAGTGGTATTCCACTCCAGACGGAATTCGGGAACAGGCAGGTGCGAAGGGCTATGTTCTGAAGGAGTCGCCCGATCCGCGACACACAGCACGCCGAACGGGCCGGCGCCGTGTGTGAGCAAACGCGCTCGCGCGACGGCGACACCCGCCGCCCCGGCCTCGATGCCCAGCCAGCGGCGGCCTAGCATCTCAGCCGCGAGAAGCGTCGTCCCGCTGCCCGCGAAGGGATCGAGGACGATGTCGCCTGCGTCGGACGACGCCGCGATGATGCGCCGCAGCAGGGCCAGCGGTTTCTGGGTCGGGTAGCCCGTTCGCTCGGCCGGCGGAAGATGCATCACATCGGGGATATCGAGCCAGAGATTATCGAGCGGGACACGGTCGATGAGCCGCCCGTCCGCCGTCTCCTCCAGGAAGTACTTCACCCGGTGGCGGCCGTTGCGCGTGACGTGGACGCGTCCCTCGGCTTCGAGAGCGGCGATGCTGGCGTCGGTATAGTCGCCACGGGGGGCGGTACGGAACCATTGCCCCCGCGCGGCATCCCAGCGGGCCGTGCGGCGGTCGATCTCGCGCTCGATCGTCGGCCGGTGGAAGGTGAAGCGAGCGCTCTTGGAGTAGAACAGGATGGTGTCGGTGACGCGGCCGAACTGCTGGCTGACCGCCTTGCGGCCGAGGGTCGCGGCGCGCCGCCAGACAATCTCGTTGCGGAAGTTCTCCGCGCCGAACACCTCGTCGAGGAGCACGCGGGCATACGGCGCGGCGCGCCAATCCAGGTGAATGTAAAGGCTGCCGGTCTCGGCCAGCAGAGTATGCAGCAAGCGCAGGCGCGGGTAGAGCATGTCGAGCCAGCTATCGAGGCTCGGCCAGACGTCGCTGAACGCGTGGCGGGGTGTCACTCGGCCATCCGGCGCGAGAATGGGCTGCGTGTAGTGGGCGCGGGTCGCGAAGGGTGGGTCGAGGTAGACGAGGCGGACGCGCCCGGCCCACCCCTCGGCGACGAGAGCCCGAAGGGCGGCCAGGTTGTCGCCGCGGACCAGGCGGTTCTCGCCCGACCGGCCGCCGACCATCTCAACCATCATCAAGTCGGGCGGGGGCGCCGGATCGACAGGCTCGCGGCGGCTGTCCCAAGTCAGGCGGGCGGTGGAACGCGGCAAAACGCATGCTCCCTAAGAGTTTGATGAGAAGGGGTGTACCACGGTTCCAGACCACTGTCAAGCGAGACAATCTATTTGCGCTTTGGCCGCCACGTGACGTAAAATTGAATGCTGCACACATTCGGTGCTTATCCAGGGCTTGCCTGCGCGGCGAGCCTTGTTTTTCGCAATTGTTGTGAGGAGGTATTAGGTGATTAAGCTAAAGATTGCAGGGCTTGCTCTCGTACTGACAGTGGCCCTCGCCGGCTGTCAGTCGGCACAGAGCACGCCCGCGCCCGCCGCACAGACCACGGCCCCGGCAGCCGCACAGGCCGTCGCGCCCGCGGCCACCGCCGCCCCAGCGGCGACCGCCGAGGTTCCCTCCAGCGCATCCGCGGCGGCCCAGCCCACGCCGCAAGCGACGCTCGTTCCGATTACGTTCAAGACGACGAATAACGGCGATGCCGCCGCCTCTGTCAACAGCGTACCCATCAAGCTCAGCGACTTCACGAAATTCGCTAACCAGATTCGGAACTCGTTCGCCAATTCAGGCTCGGATCCCAACAGTCCGGATGGGCAGCAAGAGCTGAAGCAGCAGTACTCCGATCTGCTCGAGTCCCTTATTATCCAGGAGCTTGTGCGCCAGTCGGCCAAGGCCCAGAATATCACCGTGGGCGATGACGAAGTCAAGACCCAGATCGACCAGATTACGCAGCGCCAGGGCGGCGCGGATGGGCTGGCGAAGGCCCTGGCCGCGCAAGGCCTGACCCAGGATGACCTGGTAGCGCTGATCAAGGACCGCATCATAGCCAACAAGATTGGCGACGCTATCACGAAGGACGTGCCGACGACCGGTGAGCAGATTCACGCCCGCCACATTCTCGTCAAGACCGAGGACGATGCCAAGAAGGTTGAGGACCGGTTGGCGAAGGGCGAGGCGTTCGACGCGGTCGCGAAGGACGTGAGCATCGATCCCAGTGGCAAGACGAACGGCGGCGACCTGGGCTGGTTCGGCCGAGGCCAGATGGTGCCGGAGTTCGAGACGGCCGCGTTCGCGCTGCCGGTCAACAAGATCAGCGACCCGGTCAAGAGCCAGTTCGGCTACCACATCATCCAGGTGACCGAGAAAGACGCCAAGCACCCCCTGTCGCAGGATGACATGGACCGCGCCAAGGAACAGAAGATTGGCGAGTGGATCGACCAGCAGAAGAAGACGGCCAAGATCGAGAAGTATCTCTCGCTCGACTGATCCGCCGTCTACCAGCAGAATATGAAGGGTCTCGCCCGACGCGGGTGAGACCCTTCTCTATTACCCTATGCTTCTGTTCGCGACACCGCGGGAATGATGGACGACTTACTCAGCGGTGTCCCGATCCCGTGTCCGCTGGCCGCGTGCAAAGTCCGGCCCCTGGTCTTCCTCAGACCCCGTCACACCCTGGCCGGGGATGTAGCTCGAGCGCTCATCCTCCCGCTGGCCGCGAGCGAAGTCGGATTCGTCCTCTTCATCGACCGGGCGCTCTTCCATGCCTCGCGCGAAGTCGCCCTGGTGATGTGGGCGTGGGATATGGGTGTCCGTCGTGCGCTGGCCGCGGGCGAAATCCGGCCCCTCTTCTTCCTCACCGATGTTGTTATCGCGGGGCGCCGTCAGGTTATCCAACTCCTCGTCTTGTGCAGCGTTCACTGCACGCTCGTTATCTCGTGTCATGTGATCCTCCCATGTACCCCTATGTCACGCATAATCCGTGCCAAGCTATGGAAGGCAATCACCTAAGAAATTGGTGGCCCTCTAATTGCTTTATAGGCCAGTACAGATGGAAGCAATCTAGACGAGTCAGCCGAAGTTAGTTAAGAAGCGAGCAGCGTCAATACGCGCGTGCCGTGGAGGGCCAAATGGAGAAGTCGACCCTGGACCCGAACGTCGAGTACTCACCCATCGACACGATCTACATCAGTGAGGCGGAGCTGCGCCAGCCGCTCAACCAGAACCGCCGCTATGACTGTCGCTGGATGGCCGACCCCACGTTTCGGGCCTGGCTAATCTGGCAACGCCGACGCGGGAAGGACGTGTAGTCCGACACCACGTCACAGCCCACGTAAGAGAATAGCGTCTCGCCGTGTCGGAATGCACAGAAAATAGTGAAAGGACGGGCGCGGCGTATGACAAGCGGAGTTCATGGCATTCATCATGTGACGGTTATTTCGGGCAATGCCCAGGAAAATGTGGATTTCTACGTCGGCGTGCTGGGAATGCGGCTGGTCAAGAAAAGCGTCAACCAGGACGCTCCTGATGTATACCACTTGTTCTATGCGGACGGCGTCGGCTCACCCGGCACCGACCTGACTTTCTTCCCCTTCCCCGGCGCGCGGCCGGGCCGCATCGGTGTCGGCATGACCGTCGAGGTCCCCTTCGCGGTGCCAACGGGCAGCCTGTCGTACTGGCAGGAGCGTCTCATCGATCACAGTGTGCCGGTCGGCGCGGTGGAGACTCGCTTTGGCGAAGCCACGCTTCCCTTCACAGACCCGCATGGGTTGATGCTCGCCCTCGTCGAGACTGACGACCCCCGGCAGTTCGTTCCATGGGCTGACAGCCCCGTTCCCCCCGAGCATCAGTTGCGCGGCATGCATACCGTCCGCCTATGGGAACGCAGCCTAAGGGCGACGGAGGCGCTGATGACCGGCCGCATGGGCTTCACCTTCGTGGCGGAGGACGACGGCTGGCGGCGCTACGCTGTCGACGGCGGCGGCTCCGGGAAGTATGTCGACATCCGCGAGCTGCCGCAACAGCGCACCGGATTGTCCGGCGCCGGAACCGTCCACCACGTCGCTTTCCGCGTCGCGGACACGCCGGAAGAGATGGCCGTGCGCGGCCAGGTGCAAGACGCGGGTATGCAGCCCACGCCTCAGATCGACCGCTTCTGGTTCAGCTCAGTCTACTTCCGCGAGCCGGGCGGCGTGCTGTTCGAGCTAGCGACCGATGGGCCGGGCTTCGACAGGGACGAGGACATGGCGCACCTCGGCGAGCAGCTCATTCTGCCGCCATGGCTGGAGCAGTACCGCTCTCAGATCGAGGCCGTCCTCCCACCGCTGACCCTGCCCAACGTCACGGCCACGCGCTGACGCAGGCACTGATAATCGGCTGAATCGTCCGTCGGGGCGGGTTTCGAAACCCCGCCCCGACGGTTGTTTTCCGCGCACCTCCTGCCAGCATTCCCCGTTATATAAGATAGGGAGTGCCGTCCTACCTATTCAATGCGGCTTCCCCACTAAACAATCTAAATTGCAAACTGAAACACTCCATCGTGAGTGACGGAGGCTCAATCCAAATGCGAGCTCGTCTCTTCTGGGCCACTCTGCTCGCCCTGGCCCTGGCCATCGGTTCGCAGTTCGCCCCGCGTGCGGCGCTAGCCGCGCCCCACGCCGCCGACCCCGTCGTGCATGCCGTCCTGTTCTACTCCGACCTGTGCAGCCACTGCCACTATGTGATGGCGAACGTGCTGCCGCCGCTGCAGCAGCGATACGGCGCGCGTCTCGACATCCGCATGATCGAGGTCTCCGCGCCGCAGAACCGCGCCCGCCTCCATCAGGCGGGAGTCGCCCTCGGCCTGGCCGCCGACGCGATTGGTGTTCCACTGTTGATCGTCGGCGACCGCGGGCTCGTCGGCTCAGTGGAAATTGAGAATGAGCTACCGGGCCTGATCGAGCAACACCTGGCTTCGGGCGGGGTAGACTACCCGAGTCTTCCAGGCATCGCTGAGCCGACCGCCATGGCAAGCGCGAATCCGGCGCCCACCCTTGCACCGGCGGCCGAAACCCCGCGCTCCAACGGGTTTGCCATCGCCATCGCCATCATGTGCGGCATGCTCGCCGCGCTTGTCTACACCGCGTTCGCGATTGTGCGTGGCATGCGCGGCGCACCCGTCCCGCTGCTCTCGCCGCGCTTCGACAATCTTCTGCCGGTCGTCGCGATTCTCGGGCTGGCCGTCGCGGGCTACCTGACCTACGTCGAGACGACCAGCGTGCGCGCCATCTGCGGCCCAGTCGGCGACTGCAACGCCGTCCAGAGCAGCCCCTACGCGCGGCTGTTCGGCGTTCTGCCGGTCGGCGTCGTCGGCCTGCTCGGCTACATTGCCATCCTCGCGGTGTGGCTGTGGCAGCGGCTGCGTTCGGACTGGCTCGCCGCCTACGCGCCCCTTGTCCTGTTCGGCATGGCGCTGTTCGGCGTGATATTCTCGCTGTACCTGACGTACCTGGAGCCGTTTGTGATTGGCGCGGTGTGCGCCTGGTGCCTGACATCGGCGGTGCTCATCACCGCGACACTGCTGCTCACGGTCGGCCCGCTCGTGCGCGCCGCCGCACCGCCGCCTGAGACAGCGCCCGGCGCCGAAGCGCCGTCACCGACGTAGGTTGCCCACCGTGGCTGATCGGAATACTCTCGAAGCCGAGTCTGGAACAGAATCCAGTTGACAGCGACTGGTCTACTGCCTATACTGCCCTACAATTCATTGGGCACAGCAGGCTCACATGTTGGAATTCGCGTGGGATCCAGAAAAGGCTCAGCGGAACTTTCAGAAGCATGGAGTGACGTTCGCTGAAGCAGCGACTGTATTTCGCGATCCACTCGGCGTTACCGTGCCTGATCTCGATCACTCAGAGAATGAAGACAGATACTTGACCGTCGGCTTATCGAACCTATCTCGGCTACTCATAGTAGCCCACACAGATCGAGGCGGTCGCATAAGGATTATCAGCGCACGGGAACTAACACGGCGCGAGAGGGAAGCGTATGAACAAGAACGATGAGACGGAACGCGAGGATGATCTTCGACCCGAGTACGATATCGCTGAGTTGTTGCAACGCGGCGTGCGCGGCAAATACGCCGAGCGTTATCAAGAAGGAACGAATCTCGTTCTGTTGGCGCCAGACGTCGCGCAGGCCTTTCCTACCGAAGAAGCCGTGAATGAGGCGCTTCGTCTGGTGATCCAATTGACGAAAGTGGCTAAGGCTTCATAAGTCTATTCCTCGGTTGATGATACCAGCGCCAGCGCCTCTGCCGCCGTGGGCTGGCCGGCGATGCCGCCCACGGCTCGCGTCGAGAGCGAGCCGCACGCGCACGCCATCCGCAGGCAGCGTTCCAGTCCCCAGCCGTTCAGCCAGCCATAGATGAACCCGGCGTCGAAGGAGTCGCCCGCGCCCGTCGTGTCGGCAACGTCGACCGGATACGCCCGGGCCGCCGCCGTCTCTTCCCCCCGCCGCGCGATGGCTCCCTCCCCCGCGAGCTTGACCACAACGGCGGGCGTGACGGCGGCGAGAGCGCCGAGGGCCGCCGCCGTGTCGGACGCGCCGGTGAGCGCCACCGCCTCGGTTGCATTGGGGAGGAAAATGTCGGCGCGGGCCAGGGCGTCGCGAACGCCACTGTCCCACGCCTCGGCGGGGTCGTAGTTCGTGTCGAGGGAGACGGTCAGCCCCAGGGCGTGCGCCTGGTCGAACAGGGCCGGTACCTCTGGCCGCAGGCCCGCCAGGAGGAAGTAGCTCGCCAGGTGCAGGTGGCGCGCCCGCGCTACGAGGCCCATGTCGATGTGCGCCAGGCGCAGGGCCGCGATGGTTCCCAGATGGGTGAGGATGGCGCGGTCGTTCACTTGAGAGAGAATGACGCTGACGCCGGTCGTGACCCTGCCCGTGACCACGACGCCGGACGTGTCCACGCCGCGCTCGGCGAGCGCGCCGCGCATGAACGCGCCGAAGGCATCGTCGCCGACGAGACCGGCGAAGGCGACGCGCAGGCCAAGGCGCGCCGCGCCGCAGGCGAAGATGCCCGCCGAGCTGCCGACGACCACCCGCGCATCGTCGATGACCTTCTCCGTCTGCCCGAACGCGGGGACGACGTCCCCGGTCAGCACGAGATCCGGGTTGAGGTCGCCGACAACAATGACATCATAATCCTTCATGGATCATGGACTCCCGGCGGCAGCCTAAGGCCTGCCACAGAGACACAGAAGACGCAGAGAATAGAAACATATCTCTCGTCTCTGCGATCTCTGTGCCTCTGTGGCAATCCTAACTCTCAGTCCGACGCCGGGCTAACGCTGGCTGCGGGGGCCGGCGCCGGAGCAGCAGCGCCTGGGAGGTCGAGACTCCGCTCGTCGTCATAGCGGCGCAAGGTCTTGCTGAAATAGCCGACGGTGAAAACGCAGGCGACGCACGCCAGCCCGCCAATGGCAACGGACAGAGGCGCGCCGACAAATCCGGCCAGCACGCCCGCCTCAAGCTCGCCGAGCTGCGGCCCGCCCATGAAGAAGATCATGTTCACCGAGACCATGCGCCCGCGCAGCCGGTCCGGCGTGGCCAGCTGGCGCACCGTTTGCCGGATGACCGTGCTGACGATATCCGCCGCGCCCGTCACAGCGAGGGCCGCGAATGTCAGCCAGAAGTTGCGCGACAGGCCGAACACGATCGTCGCCAGGCCGTAGATACCCACGGACACCAGGAGCACCGGCCCCTGGTGGCGGAGCCGGTGGATAAACGACATGACCACGCTCGCCACAACCGCGCCGATCGCCGTCGCAGAGTACAGGATACCCAGGCCCTCCGCGCCGACCCCCATCTCTTGCGCGAAGATCGGCAGGAGCTGCTGCGCCGCGCCGAAGAACGTGGCGACGAAGTCCAGGAACATGGTCGAGCGGATGATGGGCGTGCTGAAGACGAAGCGCAGCCCTTCCTTGAGCGCGCCCAGGCTGACGGTTTGCATGCCACCGGATGGAACGCGCGTCCGCATGAGCACCAGCGCGATCAGCACCGCGATGAAGGATGCCGCGTTGATCCAGTAGACCGTCGCCAGGCCCAGGCGGCCGATGATAAGCCCGGCCGCGGCCGGACCGATGATGTTCGCGCCCTGCCACGCGATGGTGTTCAGGCTGGCGGCGTTGGCGAAGTTCTCGCGCGGGACGAGGTTGGGGACGAGGGACTGGCGGGCCGGATTATCGAACGCAACCGCCGCCGCGCTGAGCATCGTCAGCAGGTAGATCATCCACACGGTGACGGCGCCCGTGGCTGTGAGAAAGGCCAGCGCGGCCGCGACGACCATCATGAAGATCTGAGTGAAGAACAGCAACCGACGCCTGTCCACGGCGTCGGCGATCAGGCCGGCGAACAGCGACAAGCCGATGATGGGGATGACGCGGAACAGGCCCACGGCGCCCAGCGCGAAAGGCGACTGGCTGATGTTGTAGACCTGGTAGTTGATGGCTACGAACTGCATCTGGGTGCCAATACCCGAGATGAATACGCCGATCCACAGAAGGCGGAAGTCGCGGGACTGGAAGGCGGCGAAGCGGGTGCGGCGGACGGCAGCTTCGCCAGAGGGAGCTAGATTAGACATGTCTTCTTTCGTTACCGGTCATGCTCGCGAAACGATGGGTCCCTTAATTGTGTGAGTTTGGGCCCATCTGCGCAAGAATCGGTCCTAGCCCGCGCACGCGGCGCACTCGTAGGGAGGCGGCGCACCGTTGAGCGCCGCGCCACACGCGCACACATAGCCCACGACACGCGCCGGCACGCCCATGACGAGCGCGTGGTCCGGCACGTCCCGCGTCACCACCGTGCCCGCCGCCACGAGCGCGAAGCGCCCAATCGTCAACCCGGCCAGGATGACTGCCCCGGCCCCGACCGACGCCCCATAGCGAATCACCGTCTGTCGCGCTTCCCAGTCGTCGGCGCTCTTCTGGCTCCCATCGGGGTTGATGGCGCGCGGCACGCGGTCGTTGGTCAGAATCGCGCCGGGGCCGATGAACACGCCATCCTCCAGCACCGCCGGGTGATAAATGAGGGCAGCATTCTGGATCTTGCAGTTCGCGCCGACGCGCACGCCAAAGTCGATGTAGGCATCCTTGCTGATGATGACATTGTCGCCGATGATGGCATCCTCGCGTATCTGCGCGCCTTTCCAGACCTTGACCCCGTCGCCGAGGGTCGCTCGGGGCGAGACCTCCGCCGTCGGATGAACAAATGCCTGCGCCATGCTGCCTCCTTTTTGCGGGTATGATACTCCTCGGTCATAATATCTACCATTCTATAACGCGCACACGATGCCCGGAGGCTCGATGCATCCCGACGTAAGAGTTACCTCGCCCGAAGTGCTCGCCACGCTATCCGACCTGATCGCCATCCCGTCCATCAACCCCGATCTTGTGCCGGGGGCCATGGGCGAAGCCCAGATGGCCGAATACTGCGCCAACTTCATGCGCGAGGCGGGGCTTCAGGTGCAGGTTCAGGAAGCTGCGCCCGGCCGCCCCAACGCCGTCGGCATCTTGCGAGGGACGGGCGGCGGCCGATCACTCATGCTCAACGGCCACATGGACACCGTCGGTGTCGAGGGGATGACGGCGCCGTTCACGGCGCGGCGCGAGGGCAGCCGCATCTGGGGGCGCGGCAGCGTGGACATGAAGGGGAGCATCGCGGCCATGCTCTGGACGGCGAAGGCCATCGCCCGCTCCGCCGTGCGCCTCAAGGGTGACCTCATCATCACATGCGTCGCCGACGAAGAATATGCCTCTGTCGGTACCGAGGCGATCGCCCGCACCTACACCGCCGACGCGGCTATCGTCACCGAGCCGACCGACCTCGATGTGTGCCTGGCGCACCGGGGCTTCATGTGGATCGAGATCGAGACGAAGGGCCGCGCCGCCCACGGCAGCCGTCCCAACGAGGGCATCGATGCCATCGTCCACATGGGACGCGTCCTTGTCGCCCTGGAGGCTTACGCGCAAGAGATGGCGCAGCGCCCGCACCCGCCCCTGGTGACGCCGCCCTCTGTCCACGCCTCCATCATCGAGGGCGGGCGCGAGCTGAGCGTGTATCCGGACCAGTGCGTGCTGAAGATCGAGCGGCGCACGGTCACCGGCGAGACGCCATCGAGCGTCATGGCGGAGATAGACGCGATGCTCGGGCAGCTTGCCGCCGCCGATTCATCTTTCCAGGCTGAGGCGCGCTTCCTGTTCAGCCGCGAGCCGTTCGAGACGGCCGCGGAGGAGCCGATCGCGCAGACCGTCGCGCGCGCGGTCGAGAGCGTGCTGGGACGTCCGCCGAGGAACATCGGGCAGACGTTCTGGACAGACGCGGCGCTGCTCCAGGCAGCGGGTATCCCGACGGTGCTGTTCGGCTGCACCGGCGCGGGGCTGCACAGCATCGCTGAGTGGGTGGACGCGGACTCGGTGGTCCAGACGACGGAGGCGCTCATCGCGGCGACGCTGGACTGGTGCGGCGTGAGCTAGACGGCGGGAACCTACAACGGAACACACGGAAAACACGGAAGGGTACAGAGGCGTTCCATGCGAGCGGAAATCTGGACCGTGTTGAAACAGTTGGACGCGGCGCTGACGGATGTGTTGTGGGTCATCACGGGAAGCGTCGGGCTGGCGCTCCAGGGGATGCCGCTGGAGCCGAACGACGTCGACATCCAGACCGACGAGGCGAACGCGTATGAGATTGCCCGCCGCTTCGCCGACCACGTCACGCAGCCGGTGGCGCTTGCCGAGCGGTCGTGGGGGCGCTCGCTGATGGGAAAGCTGGCGCTAGACGGCTTGCAGGTCGAGATCATCGGCGGCAGCCAGGTACGCAGCGGTGACATCTGGGAGCCGCCCCCCGACCTGGCGAGTCTCGCGCGAACCGTCGAGGTTGAGGGGATGCGCCTGCGCGTTCTGCCGCTGGCGTACGAAGCGGAGGCGTACCGCCGAATGGGGCGGCTGGAGAAGGCCGCGCTGATTCAGCAATATGCCGACAATACAGCGCGAGGCTGAAGCGCCTGTCTTTTACACAGAACGTTTGAGCGAGGCTGGCTATTCGGAAGACAGCCCGCGGTGTCGCTGCGAGGAGGACGATAGGACGACGAAGCAGCCTCCCGACGGGTGACAGACACGGCTGATGCGGCTCAGACGGCCTTTCAAAAGGGCGGGAGATTGCGTCGCTTCGCTGCTCAGAAACTTCACATGCGGTGTCATGCTGAGCGAAGCGAAGCATCTGGGCCGCGGTAGGCTCGCAGTCCAGACCCCTCGCGCTGCTCGGGGTGACATTCGGAAGCTTCTTGTGTCGGCGCATGCCGCCACACGGCATCGGCGTCTCGCAATGACGGGTTGGTGCTGTGGCCGCGGTGGCCACGCCATCTTCCAGCCTCGCTGGCTATCGCGCCGCCGAGATGTGTGTAAAAAACAGGGCTGAAGCGCTGGCGCTGAGAAAGCGAAGTCCAACGGACTGCTTGAGTCCCGAAGGGACTGTGTTTGTTCAGCGGCGAGGCTTCAGCCCGCCGCTTTCTGTCGTGCGCCTACTGCGGGCCGCCGTGCAAACGCACCTCCGGCGGCGCGGCGGCCGGGATCGGCGTCACAGATGGCGTGGGGACACTCTCGAGCGTCGGCGCCGGGGTCGCGGTCGGCGAGGGGCGCGGCGTGGGCGGCGCAACATTCTGGAATATTGCCGGCAGGTACACCTGGTGCGCGCCGCCACCGGCGGCTAGTATAGACGGTGTCGCGGCCGGTGTCGGCGTCGCCGGCGCCAGGTTGCCCAGCTCCCCGCTGACCTCAAGCCACGATAGCCACTGATAGAGCGTGACCTGGCTGACACCCAAACGGTCCGCGAGTAGCTTGCTCGCCGGGCCGCGCATCTCCGGCGGCAGATGCATGAGCGCCTGAAGCTCCGGGATGTGCTGGCGTGCCTGCTCCAACGACGGGATGCGCGCGAGGATGTCCAGGATCGTCGGCGTGGGTGTGCCGGGCGGCGTGGGGGTTGGCGTGGGCGTGCGCGTCGCGTACGCCGCCGGCGAGCGGTCCTGGTTGTTGGCGGTGAAAGCGTTGACCGCCTCGGTATCGAGCAGGCGGAAGCCATCCCAGGAGAAGCCGTCCAGCAAGAACGGCACCTGCCCGATCACGTAGTCGTCCTTCTCGATCTCCCGCTCCATCCACATGTAGTCCTGCACCACGTCGCCGGCGCTCGCCTTCCCCTTCCACGCGCTCCACGTTCCCGTCTCGGTCAGCACGAACGGCTTGTCGACGCCCGCGGCCAGCGTCGCCGCGCGAATCTTGCGGTAGCGCAGGGCGTAGAAGTCGCGGTCGGGGCCGTTCATGAAGAAGTCTTGCTGCGAGCCATAGGCGTGGACGCCGATGTAGTCCACCAGGGGAAGGCTGCGCGGGAACAGGCGCGGATAGTCGCCCGGCTCCAGAACGCCGACGCCGAAGTCGAAGCCGACGACGCGCCAGCCGTGAGCGTGCATGCGCTGGGCAAATGCCTCCTGCGCCCGGTCGAACGCCTCGGCCTCACCCGGCCGCTGGACGGCGGGTTCATTGTAGAACGTCCACGCCGTGATCGCGCCCTTGAGCGAGCCGAACTTGGCGTCGATCGCGTCGGCGTAGCGCACCGCGCCCTCAGGCGTCACGGTATCTTCGACCGAGTACCGCCCGATGATCAGGGTCTTGGGCAGCTTTTCCTTGATCTCGATGGGCAATTTCAGTGAGGGGTCCTGCATGAGCACGACGGCGGGACGCATCTGAAAGATGGCGTCTCGCGCGGCGTAACTCTCCAGGTATAGGCCGATGCCAAGCTTGGTCGTAGGGGAATCGGCTAAGGCCGCTGGCGCTCCCAGCAATGACACGAGCACAGCGGCCAGAAGTGCGAGGTACACAAACCGTAGAGGGCTAAGAGTCATGCGGCTCCCGTCGCCTGTTTCAGGATCTAATTGGGGCGTGCGGCGGCGGATGCACGCGGTCGAATAGCTAGCGCTTCAAGGCGCCCGTGCTATAATTATAGCCGGATTGGCCCTGATGCCTAACCCCCAAGTCAATATTTATAACGTGGCGGCCTCGCATAAGTTACTATCTTGCAAGGTTGCGCCGCAAATCTCACATTCAATCTTGCAAGGAGAACACTCATGCATCGCAGCGAGGCGCAGTGGTATAGCACCCGAATCGGCATTGATATGCCCATCGCCGCCTACGGCCACGCCGGTCCGGCTCTGCTTATGCTCCCCACCGCCACCGCCGACTACCTGGAGTACGAGCGTTACCATCTCATCCAGGACCTCGGCCACCACATCGACAACGGCCGCCTGCGCGTCTACTCCATCAACAATATCACGAAGTGGGCGCTGTTCGACCAGGGCATGCCCGGCGGCCAACGCACCGCGCTCCTCGCGGCGTACGACGACTACATCGTGTCGGAGGTGTTGCCCTGGATCCGCATCAACAGCGGTGACGCGTGGATTCAGCCGGTCATCTCCGGCATCAGCATCGGGGCGTACTCGGCCGCGAACACCTTCCTCAAGCACCCCGACGTGTTCCGCGGCCTCATCGCCATCAGCGGCACGTACGACATCGCGTACTACCTCGGCGGCTACTTCGACGACAACCTTTACTTCAATAACCCCGCCAGCTACCTGCCCAACCTCCACGACGACTGGCACCTGTCGCACATGCGCCAGCGCGCCATCATCCTCAGCTCCGGCCAGGGGCCATACGAGGAGCCGGGCCGCACCGTCCACCTGTCCAACATGCTCAACGACAAGGGCGTCAACCACTGGCTCGACCTGTGGGGCTACGATGTGGCCCACGACTGGCCGTGGTGGCCCAAGATGCTCGACCACTACGTTCACAAGCTGTATGAAGCGCGCGTCTGGTAAGACGGTCGGATGTCCTATCCCGACTGGCTGACTTTCTTCCAACGGACCTTCCCCAGCGCCAACATGGCGCTGATACGGGGAAAGCGTCCGATATTGTTCGACACGGGCTTCGGCAGCGATTTTGCACTCACGGACGCTCTGCTGCGAGAAGCCGGTGTATCACCGGAGAGTCTGTCCCTCGTCGTTAACTCGCACTACCACAGCGATCACGCGGGCGGCAATTTCGGCTTCCAGACCCGCTATGGGCTGCCGATTGCCGCCCACCGCTGGGATGCCGGCGCCATCAACCGCCGCGACCGAGAAGCCTGCGCGGCAGAGTGGCTCGACCAGCCCATCGAGCCGTACCAGGTAGACGTTCCGTTAAGCGGGGGCGACGAGCTGGACGCCGGTGGTGTTACGCTGCAGGTCATTCAAACTCCGGGCCACACGCTCGGCCACCTGTCGTTGTACTCCCCTGCCGACGGTGTCCTGATCGCCGGCGACGTGTTCCATAGCGACGATGTCGCCTGGCTCAACCCGTTTCGCGAGGGTGTCGGGGCGATTGAGCGTGCGATCGAGACATTGGAGCGTCTTGCTCGCCTGCGCCTGACCTGGGCCTTCTCCGGCCACGGCCCGGCGATGGACAAGCCCATCGCGGCGCTAGACGCGGCGCGGCGACGCTACGAGGGCTGGCTGAATGCGCCTGAGAAGGCGGCATGGCATGGCGCGAAGCGGATCTTCGCGTATCACCTGATGCTGCAGGACGGCATGCCACAAGCAGAGGTCGGCCCCTATCTCCTCCGATGCGCCTGGTTCCAGGATTACGCCCACTACGTCTTCGACTGCGAGCCTGCCGACTTCGTGGCGCCGTTTCTGTCCGAGATGCTGCGCTCCGGCGCGGCGGAGTGGCGAGAAGACCAGCTCGTGGCTCTGACGCCGTACAACGCGCGGCCTTGGAACTGGACCGCCGCCCCCACCCGCCCCCGCGACTGGCCGCCTCCGATTCACCACGCGGTGTGAGTGGCAGCTAGAATGTGGATGGGCTCAGCGTTGACCGGTCTTTGATCTGACAACAGGCGGAGGATTGTTGTGTACGATACGCCACGGACCATTGGTGAGCTCCTGACCATGCTCGAAGACACACCCTCGCACCTCGCCGAACTGACCCAGAATATACCGCCGGCTGAGTTGCTGGCCCCGCCCGCGTCTAGTGAATGGTCCGCCAGAGATGTGCTGGCCCATCTACGCGCCTGTGCCGACATGTGGGGGAAGTACATCGTGCAGATCCTCGACGAGGATAGGCCGACAATCAAGGCCGTCAGTCCCACGACCTGGATCAAGCACACGGACTATCTAGAGCAGCCATTCGCGCCCTCGCTGCAAGCCTTCACGGCGCAACGTTCCGAACTGCTGGCGGTGCTGAAACCGTTAGCGCCGGAGGCCTGGTCTCGCACGGCGACGGTGACGGGGGCGGGCAAGCCCCGCGAGCGGAGCGCGTATACCTATGCCCTGTGGCTGGCGAACCACGAGCACTCGCACCTCAGACAGATTGAGCGCATCGTGGAGGTGCTAGAGTAGCTGACGATTCGCGGGGGATGGCATGTCTATTGCTCCCCGGCTTTGAGGACACGCGGCCACGCAATCACCTGCTCTAGAACACGAGGTCATTGATGGCGCAGGTCAAGCAAAACGAGCTTCTCGCCTACCTGTTCGACCGAAAACCCCATCGTCTCACTGAACCCATCGCCCAATGGATGACTGCGTCGCCTCGGTTCCAGACATTTGTCGAAACGTACCGCGACAAGATACGCAAGAAGATCCGCGTCACCCAAGGGCAGGATAGCGTACTCGACCTCCAGGCCGAGCTTGCAACAGCCTATTGGCTGCTGCGAGAGCGCCGCTTGACCGTCGAGTACGAGAAGTGCGGCGCGGGCCAGACCCGCTGTCCCGACTTCACCACCACCTACACGACGAGCTTTAGCTTTCACGTGGAAGTGACGCGCATGCGCTCGTCACCGCCGACAGGAACGAACGCCGCGCCGACGCTTGAGCCGGTCGACACCGGACGCGTGACGGACATCGTGTGTGGAAAACTCGGCCAGATGGTGTCCAGCGGCATCAACATGCTGGTGATCGTAACCGAGCTCGACCATCTCGACACCCTCGACCTGCCTCGGATCATGTTGCAGCTCAAGCAGCGGGCCGAGCAGCACGACCCGCGCATTCTGGGCCGCCACGGCTTTCGTGACCCGGCCGACTTCTTCAGGCATTACCTGCGCCTCAGCGCCGTGGCGGTACGCGACATGCAGCCTGAGCGAGAGACAGTGCTGTGGGTCAACACCGAAGCCAAGCATCCCCTGCCCAACCCCATCCGTACTATCCTCCAAAAGTAGATCCCGCAGCTAAAGAACTGAAACGCCATCAGGAGGATGGAATGAACGATGACCTGGCAGACTTCAAGGCCTTCATGCAGGTACGCGAGGAAGCAGGCCGCGCCTACGTGTGTGGCGACGCGGCCCCGCTGGGGCGTCTTGTCGCCCGCGTCTTGCCCGCCACCTTTTTCAGCCCGCGTGGCGATTATAGCGCAGTCTGGTCAAAACCCACTCCGCCCAAGCGAAAGTCTCACCCTCAGCCTGCGCGCCGGGTAGCGCCAAGGGTGGACGTTATGTGCGGTGGGGCGCTGCGCGGAGGCTGGGATCCCTGGCGGGATCCACCGGTTCCCGGTGTCGGCGTCGGCACGGGCATAGACGTCCGAGTTGGCGGAGGTGTTGCGGTTGGAGCGCCGCCTGCTGAGTTTGTAGGAACCGCAGTCGGCGTAGCCATAGGCTCCGGCATCTCAGTTGCTGCCGGCGGGCCTGAAGGTGGTGTGGTTGGCGTTTCTGTAAGCGGCGGCGCGGCCGGGGGCAGAGCCGTATCTGTCGGTCCTGGCGTATCGCTCGCGTCAGCCGTTGGCGACTCGCCTGGCAGCGCGGTCGGCGTGGCCGAGAGGATCACGGCCGGGGGTGGCGCGGTTGGAGGCAAAGGGGACGAGGTCGGCGTCTCAGTCGCGCGGGGGCCGGGTCGCTGGGTGCTGGTCGGCCGCACCGTCGGGGTCGACGTGGGAAGCAGTGTGGCAGTCGCTAGTGAAGGGCCGGCCGAGGTAGGGGTAGGCGTATCGCTGGCGCGCGGGTCGTGCCCATGCGCGTTGGTCGGGCGAATGGTCGGCGTGTCCGTAGGCGGCGGCGCGTCGGACGCCGCAGATGTAGCGGTGGCCGAGTCGGTCGGTGTGCTGGTTGGCAACGGCGTATCGGTCGCGACTGGTGTAGGCGGAGGCCCCGCGGTTGACGTGTCGGTGGGCGTCGGCGTTGCCGTCATTGGAGCCGGCGGAGGCGGTGTAAGCGTCGCCGTGGGCGCATCGGTGGGGGAAGGAACCGGCGCCGCCGTAGGCTCGGAGGTTGGCGACGGCGTCGGTGTCGCCGTTGGCGTATCAGACCCTGTGGCCGTTGGTGTCACCATCGGCGTGTCAGACGCAGCAGCCGTTGGCGTGACCGTGGGGGTATCAGATGCAGCGGCCGACGGGGCCGTTGCCAGGGTACCGGTTGGCGCCGGGGGCGGCGTATCGGATGGAGCCGGCGAGGAGATTGCCGTCGGGGCGCCTGTTGCCTCCGCTGTAGGTGGGCTGCTCATCGGCGCGGCGTCCGTCGGGGTCTGAGTCGGCTGGATTGGCGTGGCATCTGGCACGCCGCTCGTTGAGGTAGCCGTCGGCCGCGTTATCGGCGCATCAGTGGGTAGCGCCGTAGCCGTGGGCGAAGTCGCGGCGGTTGGCTCACTGGTTGGCGTATCGCTGGGCAGCGGCGTGGACGATGGCGGCACGAGGGTCGGTGTGGTGACGATAAGCGGCGGTTCGTCGGACCGTGTCGCGGTCGGCCGAACCTTGCGCGTCGCCGTCGGCTCCGGGGTCGGCGTGTCCGACGGGATCGGGGTAGCTGTCGCCATCGGGGTGTCTGTCGGGGCTAACGTCGGCGTAGCCGAGGGGTCGGGGCTTTCCTTGCGCGAGTTTGTCGGCTGTGCGGCAGGGGTCTCAGTAGGCGCTATGACAAGCGCGGGAGGCGGAGCCGGCGGCATGGTAGGCGCCGACGCGAATGGGGGTGCAGGCGGAACGATGGTCGGAATCAAAGCGACCGGCGCGGTCGTGGGGCGCGGCGCTGCCGTAGGGGGGCCTGGATAGGCATAGTTGCTACCAGGCAGAGCGCCGGGTGCGGCCGAATCAGACGGCGTGGCGGAGGGCGCTAGCAGCGCCACGGCGCCGGCGGCGGTCGTCGTAGGCAGGGGAGTGGCGCCAGACGCCGCCACAGCCTGCGCCGCGCCGGTCGTAGGGGTCGCGCTGCCGGCTAGAGCCGGTGACAACGTATCTGGACGGTCGGAAAGCGCCACGGCCTGACCTGCTGATCCGGCCGGCGTGGGCGTTGGACTGGACCGGGCCAGCGCCACATCCCTTATGACCTCGTGGACTCTCGTCTGCTTCTGTTGGGAGAATGCCACGGCCTGGTCCAGACTCGGTTTCAGCGGCTCCGGACTGAGCGAAACGGCCGTTGCAAGCACCGCGGCACATCGCGCCAGCGCCTCTTCAGTCTGCTGAGCCACGGGTACCGCGTCGGGCGGTTCGGAAACCGCCATCTTCTGGAGCATCGACGTCGCCGCTTCCATGCGCTGGGTGTAAGCAGCGACGGTCTGAGGGACGGCCTCGCTGCGCCCGGATTGCACGAGCGCGACGACCTCCTCGGCGCGCGTCTGAGCGATAGCCAGGTGCGTCTGGACGCGAGTCTCCTCATCGGGCGACATTGTGAGGCGAACTTCCTCGATTGTCGTCTTGACCGGATACAGGAGATCGCCAGGGAGCGAGTCCTGACTCGCGGCTGCCACCACCCGGAGTTGAAGGATGAGTGCGCATGCGAGACCGACAGCGAGAAGAGCAGGCTGCCAGCGCCTGGCGAAGCCGGCGAGATGCGAGAGGATGCCGACCGGCGCGGCCGGTACAGGGAAAGGCCGCTTGAAGATCGCCTGCGCGCGACTGACAGTTGCCGGCGGCGGCTCGGCGGCCTTCCCCTCCTGCAACAACTCCTGAATTGTGTATAGTCGCATCAACGTGGTGACGCACTGAGGACACGCAGCCAGGTGAGCCTGGACCGCAGCCGCTTCAGCTTGATCGAGTTCGTTGAAGGCGAAGGCTACAAGCTTATCGTATGAAAACCGGCATGAAGACATAGAGCCAAACGTGTCCTAGACGTTAGTGGTACGGTGAATCAGGACTAGAAATCGAAGCCCATTTCGACCAAGATACTCTCAAGCTTCTTGAGAGAGCGTGCACGCGTCGGCGCAACACTCCCCTCAGCCATGCCAAGGCGCGCTGCTACTTCGCTGTAGCTTGGCCGCTGAGGATCCAGGAAGAGCGCCATGAGCAACTCCTGGGAGCGAGGATCAAGCCTGTCCAGCGCTTCGTGCAGCAACTTCAGTCTCTCCCACTGGTGGACCGCCCCCTCCCCAACATAGGTTGTGTCGGCTATCGTCTCGTCAAGCGCGTCGCACGGCCGCGCTCGCCGGCGGAACTGCTGACACTCCCGCTGGGTAATCGTGATGAGCCACGCGGTCAGGCAGCTCTCATTCTGAAGACTCGACAGGCGTCGAAACACAGTCACAAACACATTCTGGAAGATATCGTCGCAGTCGGTTTCGGCGAAGCCGAAGCGATTGATGATGGAGTAGACGAGGCGACGATAACGCGCGACCAGTTGATTCCACGCCTCTTCCTGGCCGTCGAGGCAGGATCGGATCAAGAGCGCGTCATCGGGATAGAGCGCATCAGAGGCGTGGCGCGTACTGTCTGTTGTTTTGGGATCCGGGGGCGTCGCCGACTTTGGGACGGCCGGTTCAATCCTTTCAGATGTCCTTGGCATGAAACTGTCGTACCACGGCAGCTCCAGATTCTTCAAGAAGCTCATAGCATCATCCCGTCACGGTCCAAGACACATGCATCAACTGGGGGACATAACAGAATAGAAACCGACAGGAAGGGGCGAGGGTCTAGGTGTGAGGGCCGGCAGCCGGTTCAAGGCGAACTCGTGTCGATTACGCGAGCAATACCGGTGCCAAGAGGAAGTATCTGCCGCGAAGCGAGAGCGGTGACAAGACGCCAGGTTATTTCGTTGCGACAACGCAAGCGACTCGCCGACCCATCGGGCGAGCGACCTCAGGATCAGTTCGCTCCTCCCCGCCGTTGTAACATGGCGTCAAACCAGCGGGGTTTAGGCATGACAACCGCCAGTGAAGAGTTACGCCTTCTTAACCTCCCCCTTCAAGAGCGCTCCAATCGCGTATCCTTTGTGCCTGCTGGCCGACATGCACGTCGAAAATAGACGAGGAGGTGTACGGAGCGTAACAAATCAGCAACTGTCGTCGTCGTTATTGGCATGATAGGGCCGCGCCTTCTCGGGCAGACCGTCACATGGAACAAATCTTGCTCCCTGGCCGCTATTCCAGGATCACCACTGTACATTCTGAATGAGCGTAGGAGGGCTATGCCGAGTTAGTCATCTTCAACAGCATCGGGAATACACTTTTTGCTACAGCACGCACACCGCTCCAGTGCGCTGGCTTCCGCGGCAACGATTTTCTCGCGGCCTCCGCTAGAACCCCCTGCCCCAGTCACGCTCCTCGACACGCAACTTCATGCTTTGGGACCGCCATTGCCATCAGGCTTCGATCATGCCTGACTTGGCTCGTATTGTCGCGCCTCAACGGACGGTGCCGCGCCGTGTATTTGTACTGTTTGGCAATAGGTAGCGTTACCAGCCATAGACCCGAGATTCCAGAGTTAGCCAAACGGGAGGGGAAAGAACTTATGACAATCAGCAATTACTCTGCGACGCTGAACCACGCGCGCATTCAGTGTCCACCGAAAGAAGTTCCACGCGAACGCAGCCGGGATCGCGAAAGGGACTTCTGCTATCGCCGGGCAACAGACGTCGAGCTTATCGAGGCTTGCCTGGATGGAGAACAGGCTGCCTGGAACGAGCTGGTGGACCGCTACAAGTGGTTGGTCTACTCGGTGGCTCGCCGCTCCGGTCTATCGGCGACGGACATCGACGACGCTTTCCAGAATGTGTTCACGATCGTTTTCCGGCGCTTGTCCAGCGTTCGCAATCACGAATCGCTGCCCGCCTGGGTTGTCACAATTGCGCGCCGAGAGTGTTTCCACATCGGGAAATCTCTCCCTGTGGGGCAGGATCTAGATGACGACATAGCGGAAGAGGCGAGCGGAAGAGGCGAGCCCTTCGTCGACGAGATCCACCGCTGGGAGCGCCAGAATATGGTTCGCGCGGCGATGGATCAACTTGATCCACGCTCGCGCACGCTCCTAGAGGCGCTATTTCTCGAGGTGCCTACGCCGAGCTACCAGGAAATCGCTTCACGGCTGGACATCCCTGAAGGTAGCATTGGGCCGACGCGCGCCCGCGCCGTCAAGAAGCTCGAGAACATCCTCGAAGTGATGGGCATCGACAATCTCCTGTAACGCGGCGCCGCGGAAGACACGGAAACAACATGAGGGCCATTCGCTACGTGCATATAAAAGGTCGAGGCGGCACGATTTCTCATGCCGCCTCGACAGCTTAAGGGCGCCTGTTGCGCGCGACGCGTCCGACTACTGAGTCGGTCGAGGAATGGGTGACGTCCAGGTGCCCGAGTAACGATTCGAAGAGTAGAAGTTGGAAGCGATGGAGCTGCGGAAAGCGTTCAACGCGGGCGTCGAGCTGTCGATGTTCCACGGCTGACTCTCGTTGACGTTGTACCACAGCCAGGCACGAATCTGCGTCATGTTGCTGGGAATCTGAACGTTGAACGCATCCGTGATCCAGTTGGCCTTGGCCGTGCCGCCATCGCCGGCCTCAGTCGACGCGAACTCACCGATCATCATCGGCTTCGAGGGGGCTAGATTGACGACCTGGGTGTAGCTATTCAGGCGGAACGTACTGTTGAAGGTCTGGTTGAACGACACCCAGCCGGGTGGGTTGAACGCTGAGCCGGCGTTGTAGCCGTGCAGGCATGTCCAATCGACGTAGCCGTCGCCGGGGTAGAGCTGGCTCATGGGTGTTGTCCAGCCGTCGGCGATATTCGGGCACCACACCCAGGTCACGTTTGTCGCGCCTTGCTGGACGAAAACGTCGTGAACGTGGCGCCAGGCACGCACGAAATCACCAGGCTGGTTGCCGTTCTTCGACTCCATCCACGGCCAGTTCCAGTAGCCATTCATCTCCCAGTCGAATTTGAGGAAGAAGGGCTTGCCCCAGGCTTTCGCCTTCTGAGCAAACTGCTGGATGTACGCGTCGTGGGTGCCGTTAGCGATGACGGCCAGGCGGAAGTTGGGCTGGTCCATGCCCAAGTTGGCGTCGGATGAGCCCCACACCAGCACAGGGATCGCGCCGTGCTGTCGCACGGCTTCCATCGTGCTCGTCGGGAAGTAGCCATCATTCCCAAACGTGGTGTACTGCCCCGAATGCTGCCAGTATGCGGAGAGGGGCATCAGCGACGCCTTCTTGCCGACCTGCGCCTCGAAGTTGTCCTGGATCGACATGTTCCACGGCGCGCCGTTCATGAATGCGCCCCAGTACACAGCGGACGACGAGCCACTCGGCGGCGGCGGCGTGGGCGTGGGTGCGGGCGAGTTCCCCCCGGCCGGCACGATCTCGATGGCCGACACCTTGGCGTTATCCTTGACGGTGGTAAAGGTGATGGTCACAGTTCCGTTTGTGACGTTGGTCGTGAACGTCTTGTCGAGCGCGGCCTTCGCACCAACCTGCGCGGTGATGTCGAAGTTGCTCAGAACCGTCGCGCCGTTGAGGGCCACGTTGAAGATGCGCTGACCCGCGCTCGTCCGGTAGATCTCGGCGAACCTGAGCGTCACCTCGTAGCTGCCGTTCGGGACGGCCACGTTGTAGCTGAAGTTGCCGTAGCGCTCGGCCTGGTAGAGGGGCGCAGCATTCGTGTTGGCAATCGCGGCGGTGGTAGAGGAGGAAGCGCCGCCACTGAAGCCGGTATCGGCCGACCACACCTTGCCACTCGGCTCGGCGTAGCTCCCGCCACCCGCGTGGATGCGCTTCGCACCCGTCGGCAAGATCTCGATGGCTCCGACGATGGCATTATCCTTGACGGTGGTAAAGGTGATGGTCACAGTTCCGTTGGTGACGTTGGTCGTAAACGTTTTGTCGAGCGCGGCCTTCGCACCAACCTGAGCGGCGATATCGAAGTTGCTCAGAACCGTCGCGCCGTTGATGGCGACGTTGAAGATGCGCTGACCCGCGCTCGTCCAGTAGATCTCGGCGAACCTGAGCGTCACCTCGTAGCTGCCATTCGGCACGGACACGTTGTAACTGAAGTTGCCGTAGCGCGCGGTTTGGTAGAGCGGCGCAGCATTCGTCTTAGCAATCGCGGCGGTGGTAGAGGAGGTGGTGCCGCCACTGAAGCCGGTATCGGCCGCCCACACCTTGCCACTCGGGTCGATATAGCTGCCACCGGCCACGTGAATACGCGTGACGGAGGAAGCGGCTGAAGCTGGTGCGGCGGTAGAGAGCAATGCGCCGAGGAGAAGCGCGGCGAGTATAGAGCAGAGGGCGAGGGGGAAAGAGAACCGGCGCAAACGGAAGCGAGTCGCCAGGTGGGCCTGGCGGCCTTCTTTGACCACGGACATGATTCGGTTGGCTCCTTTCGCGGGCCACGCGTTATCCGCCCAGACACAGGCGGTCGCAGCCTCTTCGTACTGCTGGAGTGCTACTACAGGGTTAGGCTAGCACGCTACTTGACACGAAGAGCTTCGTTCTTCCACGCTACCCACGAAATCGCTTCCCCGAACCTGACATAACTATTATTTGCACAGTCTTCCGCTAACCCTTAGTTCAGACGCCCAGTGTCGCTAATTCGTTACGCGATAAGGGCGTGAATATTGTGAATTTTTCTGGGCCACGCAACGACGAGCCGGCGTAGTTGCGAGGACGCAACAATACACTGGCATTATGTTACTATTCTGTTATAACCTCACTGGGTCGCAGCGCCAGCGTTAGACACCGCTATCCAAGGCGATGTACTACCTGTCTTGTCGCCACTGCGAGAGTCGAGCGGGGAGCGCCAGGAGCCCACTGACCTTGAGCGCAAACGAGTGCAGGTTGTCCCAGTGCCCGACGAAGATGCGCGGCACCTCGAACGGTCGATCGCGCACCAGGTCGAGATCCACCGGGCCGCGTGTCATCGTGAAGCCGACGCTGTAACCGAGACTGCCCAGCAGCTCCACGGCCTCACGGTTGTAGTCGGCCGGGCTTCCGTTCGGATACGCGAAAGCAAGCGCCGGCTGCTGAGTTTCGGATTCGACGCGTTGGCGCGACTCAGCGATCTGGCGAAGCATCTCCGCGTGGTCGAGATGGGAGAGGATGGGATGCGTCAGTGTGTGCGGCTGGCACGCGATGTTGTTCGCTACCAGGACTCTGACCTCATCCCACGTCATGAACAGGCGTGGATCGTGTGGTCTGTCCTCGACGCCTAGCGCTTCCTGCACGCTCCGCATCAGCGTCTGCTGCGCATCCTCCCGAAGCCCTTTCAGGCTCGCGATGAGTCTTTCGAGCGCAGCGTCGCGCTCGCGGTCGCTGGCAAGCGAGCAGGTGCCGATGAGCGGAAGGTCTACCGATTGTCTGGGGGTTCTGGCGAAGTAATAGGCGCACTCGTCCCACCACGGCGGCGAGGGATTGCCTAGCTGCTCCGTGATGAGAAAGATGACCGCCGGAAGGTTGTACTTCCGCAAAATGGGAAGAGCGTACTCGAAGTTGTCGCGGTACCCGTCGTCGAAGGTGATGAGCAAGGGGCGTGGGGGCAGAGGGACGCCGTGCGCGATGAACTGATGCACCGCGGCCAGGTCGACCACACTGAAGTGGCGCGCCACGTAGTGCATCTGTCGGTCGAACAGGTCCGGCGTCGCGCTGATGTTGGTGGCATATGAGCTGCGGCGCGCGCTATCGGCGTGGCCTATCCGGTGGTAGGCCAGGACCGTCAGCCGTTGATCCCCCCACAGACGGTCGGCCACTCGGGCCGCGCCCCCCCGATGCAGAGCGGCGGCGGCCAGGTGGAATGCCTGGGGCTTTCCACCGAGCGCGCCGCCCGCCGGCAGGTCTCGTAGATTACTGCCTACCATATTCGATCGTAGATTTCGGTCACGGCCGTAACACAGTCATCCCACTTGATGAGATCGATGTCCTGCGGCACAAACGGATGACGGAGCTGGCGGACAATCGCGTCGGCTATCTCCTGGGGTGTGCTTTCCACAGGGATGGGCTGCGCCATGCCCTTGTCGGCGAGAACCGACAGGCCAGAAACGTAGGTCGTCAGCACCGAGCAGCCCATGGCGATCGCCTCGCGCGCCGCGATGGGGCTGTTCTCCGAGTAGCTCATGAAGACGACGATGCCGGCTTGCTTCAACACCTTCGCCATTTCTGCCCGGGCGATAGGAGGGATAGCGCGAATCTCCACGCGTTCGGCGACACCAAGCGCCTGAGACCGCGCGCGCAGATTCGCCTCGTAATCGCCGGAGCCGATGATGAGAAGGCGCGCATCTGGGCGCTGTTCCAGGACCTTGGGCATCGCCTCGATCAGTCGCTGGTGGCCCTTCAGTGGGTCCAGGCGGCCGACCGTCACGATAAGCCCGCTGTCCTGCTTCGGAGGCGCGTCGTCCGGAATGGGGAGGTCGAAACCGTTGGGAATCACCGAAAAGCGGTCCATTTGAACCTGGAGTAGCTTCTGGAAGTAGGTCGCTTCTTGCTCGGATATGGCAATCAGATGGGCCGCTCGCCGCAGGAGGGGGCTGAGAACGCGCCACTGAATGGGGCGCAGGGCATTGCGCACGGCGGATGCGTGACGCGCGCTGTGAAACGTCACGACGTAGGGCGTTTGCGTCCGCAGCGCGGCCAGCATGGCCGTCGGCGCTACGAAATTGTGGGCGCCTTGCAGGTGGATGAGGTCCCATCGCTCGCGCGCGATGACCTTGAAGATATCCGGCGCGAAGTAGTAGTCCCGATCTTTCGGAAACGCCGGCACGCGGATGAGGCGCACGCGCTCGGCCATCTCTTCCCGCGCCAACGTTCCCATCGGGTCTGTCGATAGCACCGTGACATCAAAGCCCCGCCGGGCCAGCCGCGTCGCCAGCTCGTAGGCATGCGTCGGCACGCCGCCCATGTACGGGAAGTAGGACCAGGTAACCTGCAAAATCCGGCGCTGCTTCTCGGCGCACGAGTCTTCCAAATGCCGGGGCATCGGCATCATCTTATCCCGCCCCGGTAGAGTCGAATCACCTCTCTGTCCGTAAGGGTGCGGTCGCTCTTCCTGCCCATGAAGAAGTAGCCCGACGACGCATCAAAGGCGCCGGGGCGTTGGCCGAGGTAGGCATCAAAGTACTTGAGGTAGAAAAGCGTCAGCCGGCAGAATGCGCGGATCAGGGCGCGCATCGGTTTCGAGGTCGCAAAGCCGAGCAGGAAGTACTGGTAGGACCACGCCAACGCCGTGCCCGGCCCCTGGCCGGTGCCGCTGTCAATCTCGTCGAACCGTCGGAATAGACGCCGATGCCCCAGGTGAGTAAAGCGCGTGAAATCGTACGGTCCGGCGTGCACCTGCTGCATGAAGGGCGTCTCGGCGTAGACTACGCCCTCCTTACTCAGCACGCGATAGATCTCTTCCACACAGCGGAACGGATCGGCGACGTGGTGCAGGACGGCCTGAGCGATGATGCCGTCGAACGTGCCGTCCTCAAACGGAATGTCATGGGCGTCACAGATCATGTTTGTGCGCGGGCCAAAGGACACGTCGCTCTCCACGAGCTGAATCGGCGGCGCGTGTCGCAAGAGGTGCTCCATGCCCGGCCCGAGAATACTGCCGCCAATAACGAGCACCTTCGGCTCTGACGACCGCGCAAGGAGAGCCTGCACGAACCGCTGCATGTTCTCTTTCTTCTTCGTTGTGCGGTGGAAGCTCGGCAGGCGGCGGTCGGCAACGGCTACCAGTTGGCCGGCGCGCGATAGATCGAAGAATGTGGAACGCCGCTGGATGAAGTCATCCACGGAAAACACGCTCGCCTCATCGTTGATCAGGACTGGGATGCCATCCACGATGGGGAAGCGGTGCGATTGCGCGTTATGAGTGCACACCAGCCAGGTGTCACACTCTTCGAGCGGCGCCCGGCAGACAGGACACCGCAGCAGCGCATGGAAGGCCGCGGGCAGTTTGAGGTCGCTATACATAGGCCAGCTTTCGAATCCACTCTAAGAGTTAGCAGCACTGAGGACCCGCATCGAGAATACAGACCCGGCGCGCGGGCAAAGACACCGCTCGTTCTATAGAGACGCCAAAGTGGAAATAAAATACATCAAACGCCTTAAGATCGGCGCCCTGCTCTTCACGCATCTTCACAAGTCGGCCAATCGCCCGGCCCATCGTCGGCTTCGCGAACCCCCGCGTGTCTCAAGGATCTCAGCATAGATGTCGGTGGTGCGCCGGCTCATCGTTTCCGCGGAGAACTCTTGCTGCGCGCGCGCCTGGCCGGCCGCGCCGAGGCGATGGCTCAGCGCCGGATCGGAGAGCACTCGCTGAATGGCGGAGGCCAGGGCTGCGGAATCGGCCGGAGGAACGAGCAGACCCGTCTCGCCGTCGGTGACGGCTTCACCGGTGCCGCCGACGGCCGTCGCGATGACGGGCTTGCCCGCGGCCATCGCTTCCAGCACCGAGAGCGGCAGACCCTCAAACAGCGAGGGCAGAACGAAGAGATCGCTTTGCGCGAGAAGCGCGGGGACATCGGTGCGGTGTCCCAGGAACACGACGCGGTCGGCCAGTCCGCGCTCGCGGACTTCGGTTTCCAGCGCCTCACGCTCAGGCCCGTCGCCGGCCAGAGCGAACGTCGCGTCCGAAACGGAACAGGCGGCCCGTAGCAGATAGCTCAGGCCTTTCTGAGGATGAAGGCGCGCGACGGTGAGCACGCGGGGGCGCTGACGCGTGTTCGACGGCCGCCAGGCGTGCGTTTGGGGCGTCGTGGCGGCATATGGCGCAAGCGGTATGCCGTTATGCACCACCTGGAGCTTCTCGGCAGGAAGATCGACGGCCTCACGCAGGCGCCGCGCCAGGGCGTGCGAGACGGCGATGTAGCGGTCCATGCCTCGGGCGAGTAGCTGCTCGGCGCGAAGAGGGCGTTGCCACGGCACCTCGACAAACAGGTGCTCTGTCGCGACGACGGCCGGCACGCCGGCGAGTATGGCGGCGAGCCTCGGGTACATGCAGGCCAGTGGCTGGACGAGATGGGCGTGGAACACGGCCGGCTGCAAGGCGCGCAGGTCCCGAACAAAGCTTACAAGGTGTCTCAGCCCGTCCTGCCCGAGCATCCTGGGAATGGCCCACGTCCTCACTCCTAGCGACGCGGCGCCGGCGGCGAGCGGGGCCACGCCCGCCTCGGGGTGATGCACGACAACAGGCTCCCACCGGCTTCGGTCTAGCGCGGCGAGAAGGATGAGAATGGCCTGCTCGCTGCCGCCGAAGGTCGGGCTATCCGTGAAGTAAACGACCCGCTGCTTCATGCTTCCGTCTCTCGGGGCGCCCTGGGCCGCGCCGCCTCATCGCCGCCTCTCGTGGCCGGTCTCCCCTGCGCCGTTTGCACGCCGTGCCAATAGCAGTAGTCCAGCGCCAGGTCGTAAGCCCTCTGCGACGGCGAAGGCCACCTGTCTAGCCACTTCACCCCGCCGATCACAGCGTCCAGCGTCTCGGGGCGCACGCGGCTCGCCAGGAGCAGCCCGCCGCGCAGCATCCGCCAGATGGGTGAGCCGCGGCGATAGCTACTGAGCTTCAAGTCGGGCACGACCTCGGGATGCATGTTAGCCAGGAGAATCGACGTTTTCCCTTTTGCGATCGCATCTCTCGCCAGCCCACCGAAGTCCTTCATCTGGGATTGAAAGGCCAACGCCCGGGGGCTGTAGCGGAAGATAACACCGAGTTTCCGCAGCCGGATCGATAGCTCAATATCCTCATTCCCGTAGATGGTGAAGGCCGGGTTGAAGCCGTCAACGTCCAGGAGAACGCTGCGGCGAATGGAGAAGTTGCCGCTGTAGAAATCCCGAAGCTGGAGCCGATGCCCCGGCTCCGATAGCCGGGCAAGATGGCGGTTGAAGCGCGCGCCCGCGTACTGCAGGGCCGGCGGCGAAGAGGCGTCCCAGCGAATTGGCGCCGCCCCCATGACCCCCAGCGCTGCATCCGCGGCGTGCTCCGCCAGGTGCGCCGCGAGGAACTCGGGCTGCGGCTGCATGTCATCGTCCAGCAGCACCAGCAGATCGCCGGACGCGGCCCGAATGCCGAGATTGCACGCAGCCGCCCGGCCGCGGTTCTCCTGCCAGAGCGCGCGTAACCTGTACGGCGCTTCGAAGGCCTCGACCATCTCGCGTGTGCCATCCCGAGAGCCGTCAACGGCGACGATGACCTCATATCGGTCAGGCGGGAACGTCTGGCGCGCGAGGCAATGCAGCGCTCGCTCGACGGCGTCGCGCCGCTGGTATGTTGGAATGACGACGCTGACGCTGTGCAAGGCCATCATCCGCTCCACACTCTGGCCCGGCTGCCGCGGCGACGTTCAACCTGCCGGTGCGTCTCGATCACCTCGCCGTAAATCGCCTCCAGCCGGCGGGCGTATGCCTGGACGCTGAAGTGTCTGTCCACGAAGGCGCGCGCGGCTCTCCCCAGGGCTTCCCGCTGCTCGCGGCCGGCGAGCAGCCCGGCAGCCGCTTCCACAATGCCCTCGTCGGCGTCGGCCATGACAAGCGGCGGACGTTCGCCGGCCAGGGTCAGCCCCTCGGCCCCCAGGGGCGTCGTGATCACCGCTTTGCCCAGCGCCATCGCCTGCAACACTTTCATGCGCATGCCACCCCCCACGCGCACGGGGGCGAGAACGACGGCGGCGCGTTCCAGGAACGACTCCACTGAAGGCACATAGCCCGTGACGATGACGTCTTCGGACGCGAGCGCCTGGATCTCGGGCGGCGGATAGCTCCCCACGAGAACGAGGCGTACACCGGACCGCCGCGCGCGTAGCTGCGGCATGATCGACTGCGCCAGCCACAGCGCCGCGTCGACATTGGGCCAGTGCGAGAAGCCGCCGACGAAGACGAGCGAATCATCCTGCTCGCTGCGGGGGTCCGCTGCCGGGGGCATTTCGATGCCAAACGGGTTCACCCGGACGCGTCCCGCCAGGGATGGATCGATGCGCTGAATCGCCTCGACGTCGCGCGCCGTGAAGACCTGGACGCAATCGAAGCGCCGCCAGACGTGGGGCTGGTACCACCGCCAGCGCTGCCAGTCGATCTCATTGAAGACCGTGGCCCTTCGCCGATGCCGCAGTATGGCTCGCCAGTCGATGGGCCGCGGCCGTCTGACCTCCATCTCGGTCAACACAGTCGGCTGGGCCGCGCCATACCGATACACGCCCATCGCGTTGTCCTCGGCCGTGACGATGTCGAAATGCCGTTCGCTCAGCAGACGATCGATGAGGCGCTGCAGCTCAGGCTCCCAGTACCAGACCGTCCGAAACGGATACCGCCCGCACAACCACAATCGGGCCAGCCGACGCCGACGCTCCCAGCGTCTCCGCCGCTCATCGGGCTGCGGCCGGGCGATGTGAACGTCTACGCCGAGATGGCGCAGGCGCGAAATCGCGTCTGATTCGGGCTCGGGGGCGTCATCCGCCGTCACCAGTGTCACCTCATGGCGCGCGGCCAGCCCCCGGAGTTGGGCATAGACGACGAGGGGAACCGAGTTCGTGGGCTGCGTATCGGGCGGCGTGGGCGTCGCTACCAGGATCTTCATGGCGGATACATTGCGGAGAGGGTCATTCTGGGTTTTCGAGGGTTCTGCCAACCGGGGCCGTGCTACTGTCGGGGTAGTCCTCGACAGGGCCTGTCGGCTGGAGGCGACCCAGGAGCCGATTCAGGCGTCCCCGCGACGGCGGCACCATGGCTTGTTCGGCTAACCATCGGTCGAAAGGCTTGGGCGCCAGAACCAGCGCGGCGAACCAGAGGACATACAGGAGCTTCATGGCGAAGGAGACATCGAAGCGGCGCGCGGACGCGATCGCACCGAGAGTGAGCAGCCGCCAGAGATTGTCCTCCTCGAACGGGTGCCGCGACGGCTCCAGCTTCAGCGAAATGGCGCGGTTAATCACGTGCGCGACGGAGAGAATGTCCTCCGGCTTGCTCGGCCGACCGGGAAGTCCCAGTCTGTTGGCGAAGTCGGCAATGTAGACTCTCGTCTTCTGCCAGTGGGTGGCGCTATCGCGGACCGCGCCCAGGTTCAAGCCGCGGCTGGAGTAAGAGTTTGAGCCATGGATGCGGTAAAGGGCGCCGACTTCTTCCAGCGACACAATGGGCCCGAAGAGTGGCGCGAGATGGCAGAGATAGTAGTCGGCAAGGGTGCGAAATTCCTGCTCAGGGATAGGCAGAATCGAGCGCAGGACACACGCCGCGAACGCGTTGCCACTCATTCCGAGCCAGACGAGATCGGCCGGGAACTTCATGACCTGCTCCGCCAGAAACCCGCTGGGCATGCGCTGGTGCGGGTAGGGAAGAATCTGGCCGCTACGCTCCCCGCGTTCATCGATGATTTCGACGCGATACTGAACCTTGGCCGTGCCGGGCCGCTCGTAAAACGCCTGAGCGACACGGCCCGCCGTCTCCGGCAGCAGGACATCATCTGCGTCGAGAAAGATGACGATATCGCCATGAGCATGGGCAAAGCCCAGGTTGAGAGCCGACGCCTGCCCCCCGTTGGGCTTGAATATCGCCGTAATGCAGTCGCCATAACCGAGCATGATGTCGCCCGACTCGTCGGTCGAGCCGTCGTCGACGACAATCACCTCGACGTTCGGATGGGTCTGATTGAGCGCGCTGTCAATCGCATGGGTGAGGAAACGCGAGTAGTTGTAGTTGTCGATTATTATCGATACCAACGGGCGCAGAGGCATGTGGTTCCAAATTCCAGTCTAAACCTGCTCTGCAGCGTGAGCAGGCGGAATCATTCGGCAGAGTGCGACACAGATTACCTTGATAGTGTCTGAAGCAATAGTGTGCGAAGACAGGCCCAAAAATACATAGAGTCGGAGAGGCAGGGGGCTGCGGCGTGAAATTTGGGTGAATTAGTGTCCGCTGATTCGGTCGGCCTTCCCTAATATCGGCCGATCCCAGCGCCGGAATGTATTTTTGGCGGTCTGTGCTGTCTCTTGTTTACTGAGGAAGGATGCGCAACGGCCTTTTGACTCGTATCTAGGCCGATGGCGAGCTTGTAGTGTGGGGAAGTTAGCCATGCTCATCCTGGCGTTTGATCTTGGTTCAATAGTTAGCCGTTATAGAGGAGTCTGGATTCGCAATGATAACCCCTGATTTCCGGGAACGAGAGCTTGCTCCCGCGCCCGGCCCCACATCTGTGGGCAGCGACGTGAGCCGTCCTGCCGTTGCCAAGGAAAACATCCCCGAGGGTAACACCCCCAACCGCATTGTTGCCTCCATCGTGCTCCCGGCCTATAACGAGGCGTTGGCCTTGCCGAGTGTGCTGTCGTCGATCTTCGCGGTTATCGACAGCACGTGCGAAGTCATCGTGGTGGATGATGGCTCGTCGGACGACACATCCGCGATCGCTCGCGCCTATCCATGTCGGCTGATTCGTCATGAGACGAACGCCGGTAAGGGCGCAGCGGTGCAAACTGCCGTGGATGCGGCGCGCGGCGAGTCGGTCATCATCATGGACGCGGACAACACCTACCCGGCCGACGCGATCCCGCTGATGATCACGCTCTTGGAGGACTACGACTGGGTGCGCGGCGTACGCAATCGCGACGCCGAGAACATGCCGACGGTGAATCGTCTCGGCAATAGTGTCTTCGATACCCTCCTGCGCCTGGTCCACGGCCTCGAAGGCGGCGACCACCTGACCGGACTGTATGGCCTGCGCCGTTCAGCCCTCGAATATATCAACTTCACCGCGACCGGCTTCGATCTCGAAGTCGAGATCGGCATCAAGGCCCGCGCGCACGATCTCCGCTCGATTTCATTCCCTATCGAGTATCGCCCGCGCCTGGGGGAGAAGAAGCTCCAGGCATGGCGCGACGGGTGGCGCATCCTGCGGCGCGTGCTGGGCATGGCCCTGCTCTACAACCCTGTTCTCTCCTTCGTCGCGCCCGGGCTGGTCCTGTGGACACTGACGGTCTTCCTAGGCCTTGGGCTTCACTACGGCGCGGCCCTGTCACCGACCCTCGCGCTGGACAACTTCGTGATCGTCGCGGTGGGCATGGCGACCTCCATCGGCTTTCAGTTGATCGTGTTCGCCGTGGTGACGGCGCTCTACAGCGCCCAGAGAGGCGTGAAGCCGGCGCCGTGGCTCCTACGGTTGAGCACGCCGCGCGCCCGGTCGGCGATCGCCGGCCTGGGCATCTCTTCGGCTCTCGTCGGGCTGGGCACGCTGAGCGTGTTCATGATCGACTGGCTGTTCGACACGCGGTGGGTCCTTGAGCCAAGTCGAGTGCTCGCGCTCGGCGGCGGCCTCCTGTTCCTGGGTCTGCAGATGATTTTGGCCGTGCTGTTTATCTCCATCTTTGCAGAGCCGGCCGAGGCTGCGTCCCGTTCCAACCGCCATCCGTCGCAACCACCGTCGTCCCGGGTCTTCGTGGAGTAGTAGTGTTAGTCGAGCAAGTAATCAGTGAGATTCAGGCATTCGTATTGTGAGAAAGCGGCTTAGTCATGATAAATCGCCACGACATCTCGGTTGTGATCTGCGCGTATTCCGCAGACCGCTGGGATGACCTAGTAGCAGCGGTTGAATCCCTGCGATCTCAGACAAGACAAGCAGCGGAGATTGTCGTCGTCATCGACCATAATCCCGACCTGCTGGAACGCGCGCGCGCGCACCTGGCCGGCGTTCGGGTCATCGAGAACGTCCAGACCCAGGGACTATCGGGCGCGCGCAACAGCGGCATTGCCGCCGCGCAAGGCTCGATCATCGCCTTCCTGGACGACGACGCGGTCGCCGATCCCCAGTGGCTCGCGACTCTGGCCGCGGGCTACAGCGACCCCAACGTTCTCGGCGTCGGGGGGCCGGTTGAGCCGGCCTGGGTCACCGGCCGGCCGAGATGGTTTCCCGCGGAGTTCGATTGGGTCGTCGGCTGCACCTTCCGCGGGATGCCCGAGGAGCCGTCGGCCGTGCTCAAGCTCATCGGCTGCAACATGTCCTTCCGTCGTGAAGTTTTCGACGTGGTGGACGGCTTCCGCAGCGACCTGGGCCGCGTCGGCGCGATCCCCCTGGCGAGCGAAGAAACCGAGTTCTCCATCCGCGTCTGCCAGCGTTTCCCCGACAAGACCCTCTTGTATGACCCACGCGCCCGGGTCTACCACCGCGTGCCGGCGCGCCGGGCGGAGTGGCGCTACTTCCGCTCGCGCTGCTACGGCGAGGGCCTGTCGAAGGCCAGGGTGGCGCAGCTTGTGGGCGCGGGCGACGGCCTCTCGACCGAGCGCTCCTACACCATGCGAACCCTGCCGGCCGGCATCGCGCAGGGAGCCATAGATACCGTCCGTCGCGGCGAAATGAGCGGCATGGCCCGGGCCGGCACGATTGTCGCCGGTCTAGGCTTCACGGTCGCCGGGTACCTGGTCGGCCGTCTGACGCTGTCCATGCAGCCCCAGGTTGGGGCGGCGCGTCCTTCGCGAACCGCGGCCGCGGCGAACTACACTGATCGAGGCGGGACCGCTACGCTCGTCCCGCACGACGTGGAGCTTCAGTAGTGACTGCACAACTTCCCACTCGGCGCCCTCCGCTCAAGGTGTTACTGGCAACGGCACGCTATTTCCCCTATGTGGGCGGAACCGAGACTCACGTCTACGAGGTGGCCCGCCGCCTGGTTCAGAACGGGGTCGATGTGACCGTGCTGACCACCGATCCAAGCCGGGCGTTGCCCCAGGACGAAACGATTGAGGGGGTGCGTATCCGCCGGGTTCCCTCCTGGCCTGCCAGGGAGGATTACTACTTCGCGCCGGATGTCTACAACTTCGCGATCGAGGGCGACTGGGACGTGATCCACTGCCAGGGCTGCCACACCTTCGTGCCGCCCCTGGCCATGCTCGCCGGGCTGCGGCGGCAGATTCCCTACGTCGTCACTTTCCATCTCGGCGGCCATTCGTCCCGGCTGCGCAACTCGCTGCGCGGGATTCAGTGGACGGTGCTGGGGCCACTCCTCAAGCGCGCCTCCTGCCTGGTCGCGGTATCTCACTTCGAGGCCAAGTTCTTCCAGACGCGCCTCAACCTGGAGGCGGATCGGTTCGTCTACATCCCAAACGGCTCCAATCTGCCCGCCGTGACCGGCGACTCGTCCGCCGATGGCGGCGATACGCTGATCACCTCCGTCGGTCGCCTCGAGCGTTACAAGGGCCATCACCGCGTCATCGCGGCGCTGCCCCACGTTCTTCAGCAGCGGCCCGACGTACGCTTGCGCATCGTCGGCAGCGGACCGCACGAGGCGCTGCTGAGGGAGCAGGCGCGCGAAATTGGCGTGGCCGACCGGGTGGAGATCGGCGCCATTCCGGCGAGTGACCGCGAGGGCATGGCGCGCGTGCTGTCCAGGTCGTCGCTCGTTACGCTGTTGAGCGAGGCAGAGTCCAATCCGGTCGCGGTCATGGAGGCGGTGGCGCTGGGGCGGTCGGTGCTGGTCGCCAACGGCACCGGATTGCGAGACCTGGCCGAGCGCGGCCTGGTGCGCGCAATTCCACTGGAAAGCACAGACGCCGAAGTGGGCGACGCCATCCTCAACCAGCTGAGCCATCCGTTCGTGCCGCCCCCCATCGAGCTGCCCACCTGGGACGGCTGCGCGCGCAATGTGCTAGATGTCTATTACAGCGTTCTCCGAGGAAACTCATGCGGATCTTGATGTTGGCCCAATTCTACCCACCGATCATGGGTGGCGAAGAGAACTACGTTCGGATGTTGAGCATCGAGCTGGCCGCGCGCGGGCATAGCGTTGCGGTCGCCACGCTCGGCGCCGACGGCTCCCCGGACTTCGAAGTCGATAATGGTGTTCGCGTGTATCGCCTGCATGGGACGATGGAGCGCATGACGTGGCTGTTCAGCGAGAGCAACCGGCGCCACGCGCCCCCGTTCCCCGACCCGGAGCTTCTCTGGGCGCTGCGAGACGTCGTGGAGCGCGAGCGCCCGCAGATTGTGCACGCCCACAACTGGCTCGGATACCAGTACCTGCCGCTCAAGTCTCTCGGCGATGCCAGGTATATCCTGCACCTGCACGACATGAGTCTGGTCTGCGCGCGGAAGGACTTCATGTACCACGGCGCGGTTTGCTCCGGCCCTGGCCCTACCAAATGCCTCGGCTGCGCCATGGATTTCTATGGCTCGGCCAAGGGCGTCGTCACGGCGGTGGGGAATGCCGGCATGGCGGCGGCGACGCGGGCGGGGATCGACATGTTCCTGGCCGTCAGCCACGCCACGGCGATGTCGAACGGCCTGGTCGGGAGTCGGCTGCCCTGGCAGATCGTCACGGGCTTCATGCCTGACGACATTACGGCCGACACCGGCGAGTACGACTCCTATCTCGCCCAGCTCCCCAGTGAGGATTACCTCATGTTCGCCGGCGGGCTGCGCAAGATCAAGGGTATTGACGTGCTACTGGAAGCCTACGCCGACTTGCCGGACGCGCCGCCCCTGGTGCTCATTGGCTACCAGGCCGCGGACACGCCGGCCGAGTTCCCGAAGGGCGTCACCCTTCTCAAGAACTGGCCGCACGGCGCCGTCATGGCCGCCTGGCGGCGCAGTCTCATGGGTCTGGTTCCGTCGATATGCGCCGATTCGTTCCCGCTGGTCATGCTTGAAGCGATGATCAGCGGCCGGCCGGTCGTGGCGTCCCGAATCGGTGGCGTCACCGAAGGCGTGGTGGACGGCGAAACGGGCTTGCTCGTTCCGCCGGGCGATGCGCGAGCGCTGCGCGATGCGATCCAGCGTCTCGTGCGCGACCCGGCGCTGCGTGAGCGCATGGGATTGGCGGCGCGACGTCGGGCGGAACAGTTCCGGGCGAGCGCCGTCGTTCCCCGCGTTGAAGCCATCTATCAGAATTTGATCCAGGGCGGGAGGGCGCTCCAGGAGACGGAGTTAAGTCATTCGAGGCAGGTCACATGAGTACAGTTAACACACCGAAAGACGAGGTACAACCGATTCTGGGCGCAGTCATCGACGGCCGCCCACTCGCGCCCCTCACTGCCGAGGAAGCAAGCGATATCGCGGCGGCCCGCACCCGCTGGTGGTGGGTCGCGGCGCTGAGCATGGCCGTCGCCGATGGCCTGTTCATGGTGTCGATCGCGGACACAGCCGGGCGGCGCGGGGCCGCGTGGGCCGAGCCACTGTTCTGGGTCGGTCTGCTTGTGCTCTTCGTGCCGGTTGCGATTCGGCTGGCTCTGCCTCAGGCACAACGCGCGGACAGGATCGCGCTTGTCCTGCTGTTGGGTGTCGGCCTGTACCTGGTGAAGCTGCTGCACAGCCCGGTCGGATTCACGTACTTCGACGAGTTCATCCACTGGCGCGCGGTCAACGATATCCTCGCCAGCGGCCACCTCTTCAGCAAGAACTACCTCTTGCCGGTCAGCCAGCATTACCCGGTGTTGGAGCTTGTCACGGCCGCGGTCATGAACGTGACGGGTCTGTCGATCTTCCCCGCTGGCGCCCTCGTCGCCGGGGTCGCGCGAATCATCCTGATCCTGGGGCTGTTCCTGTTCTTCGAGCAGGCGTCCGACTCGGCACGGGTGGCGTCTATTGGCGCGCTCCTCTACATGCTCAACCCGAACTTCATCTTCTTCGGTGGGCAGTTCAAATACGAGTCGTTGGCGCTGGCGCTGCTGGCCCTGGTGCTGTACACGTTGGCCCGCCGCGCGAAGGCCTCAGGCAACAGTCACACGCGCTTGACGATCATCGCCGCGCTGGGCGTCGTGGCCGTTACCATGACGCATCACCTGACTTCCTTCGCGTTGGTGGGGTTCCTTGCCCTGTGGAGTGTAGTCGCCCTCGTCCTCAAGCGCACCTGGCGCACCCGCGCCGCGCCGCTCGACATGCTGGCGCTGGCCGTCGTCGCGAATGCGTTATGGCTTCGGTTTGTGGCGACCGACGTCTTCGGCTACCTCAACCCGCTTCTGTCGTCGGCAGGTGTCGAGTTCTTCAACCTCGTCGCGGGGCACCCTCAAGCGCCTCGCGAGCTCTTCGTGTCGTCGGCAGGTGTTGCTCCGCTATGGGAGCGCCTGTTTGGTCTTGGCTCGGTCGCGCTGATTCTGCTCGGGCTTCTGCTGGGCTACTGGCAGATCTGGCGCACCTATCGCTCCCGTGTCGTCGCCCTGGCGCTCGCGGTGGTCGCCCTAGGTTACCCGGTCAGCCTCGTGCTTCGTCTCTCGGGTAAGAGCTGGGAGGTGGGCTTCCGCGCCGCCGAATTCGTCTTCATCGGCGTGGCGTTCGTTCTGGCCGTGGGCGCCGTCGGGATCGTATTGGGCCGACGGTGGAGCGAGACGCGAGTATTGCTGTTCTCCGCCGCAGCGGCGGCGCTGCTCGTCGGCGCAATCATCAACGGCTGGCAGCGCGAGTGGCGGCTGCCCGGACCGTATCTGCCGGCGCAGGAGACGCGCTCCGTCGAGCCGCAGAGCATCGACGCGGCCCAGTGGACACGCGACTACCTCGGGGTGGAAAACGTGTTCGGCGCCGACCGGACCAATACTTCGTTGCTGGCGACGTACGGCGGTCAACACGTGCGCACGTCGATCAGCGGCGCCGATGACATGGGCTGGCTCCTGTACGCGGAGTATCTCGGCGCGGGCCAGCGGCAGATGATCCAGCAGAATCGCCTGCAATACATGCTGGTGGACCGGCGGCTGATCGCTGCTCCAGACCGCGCTTTGCGCTACTTCCCCGATGTTCCGGTGCAGGTAGCGTTCGACAAGTTCGATACCGAGCCGCATGTCAACCGTGTCTTCGACAGCGGTGGGATCCGAATATACGACCTGGGAGAGATTAGCGGTGGACCGTAGATCACTCGACCTGACGCTTATTCTGACTGTTGCTGTTGCGAGCCTCATCCTTGTCCTGGGGCATGTTGACAATGTCGTCTTGCGGACCGCCGTCGGTCTTCCCCTGGTGCTCATCGTGCCCGGCTACGTTTTGTTAGCCATCCTGTACCCCGCCGGTATGCCGAGCGTCGCGCGGCGTATCCTCTTCAGCCTCGGGCTGAGCATCGCCATCACCGCTTTCATCGGCTTCCTGCTCAATCTGCTACCCTCGGGCATAGACCCAACTGCGTACGCGGTCGTTCTGAGCGTCATCGCCCTGGGCGGCAGCGGGATCGCGATGCTGCGGCGCAGCCAGTATCTCGACGTCGGACGGCCTCGAACGCAGCGGATGAGCCTTCCGGTCGGCCCGATCATCATCTTCGGCCTCGCCGCCGCAATTGTCACCATGGCGATGCACGATGCCAGGGCGGGAGCCTTCACATTCAGCGGCCAGCCGTTCACGCAACTCTGGGCCTTGCCGACGCCTGAGACGCAGCCGCCTGAGCTGCGCCTGGGAGTGTATAGCGACGAGGACATCCCGCTCACATACGACTTGAAAGTCGTCAGCAAGGCGACCGTCCTCCAGGAGTGGCCGTCCATCGCCCTGAAGCCCGGCGAGACGTTTGAGGTGATGGTGCCGATACCGCCCGATCAGCCTCATGACACGCCGATCGAAGCGGTGCTCTACCGAGAAGATCAACCGCAGGCAGCCTATCGGCAGGTGGTGTGGTGGCCGGCGGCCGGCGCAAACGCGCCCGCGACACCGTAATCGATGCCCGCCCCTCCTTACGGCCTCTCAACCCGCACGCATTGAGGAAGTTGATGACGAGACTATGCTTCGCAATCCTGGCGCACGACAAGCCGGATTGCCTACAAGATCAGGTTCAGAACATACGCGCCTTCGCGCCGAACGCCGATATTGTCTTGTTCAACGGGGGCAGGGACGCACACCTCGCCGACGGGATCGACATCGACGTGTGTCCCTACAGCCAGCCGTTCGGATATGCTCGCGTAGCGCGCTACCACTACGAGGTCATGCGCTGGCTGCACGAGGAGAAGCGCGGCTACGACTTCCTCATCACCGTCGACTCGGACGTTCTGCTCATCAAGCCCGGACTGGACGCCTACCTCGAGCGGGTCATGGCCGACCACGCCTACATGGCGGTGCTGTTTCGGGAAATCACGCCGCAGCTCGACTGGGTGCCGGGCCAGACCTTCATGCACAAGTGGGAAGGCATCTGGCAGCCCATCTTCGGCACCCGCTACCCGTATGGGTGCTTCAATCCGGGCCAGGTCTTTCGCCGCGAGTACGCCGAGCGCCTGATGCGCTTCCCAAAGCTGGACGAGCTGCTAACGCGTATCGATCGCTCCCGTATTCAATGTCTCGAGGAGATTGTCTGGTCCACGATGGGGGTCACCCTCGGCTGCTCGCCGCGTGACTTCCCAGCGCCCAACGACTCGGCAATTCGCTATCTCGTCCGCCACTCGCCGAGCGACGTCCGCCGCTGGCTGAGTGACCCGAGCGTCTTCCTGCTCCACCCAATCACAATGGACATGGACGCGCCCGAGCGCCGCCTGATCCGCGCTTTGCGCGACGGACAGACGGTCGATTATCCCAGGCTGCAGGAGGAGTTCGACGCGTATCAGGAAGCTCCACCCGCGCACAAGCGCTGGCAGCTTTCAGTGCTCAAACCGGTGTTCGCCAGGCTCCACAACGCTTATCTTCGCGTGGTGCCCGAGTAAGGAAGTATGTTGCACGTTCTGAGGAAACGTAATGACGAAGCTTTGCTTTGCGATCCTGGCGCACAACAAGCCGGATTGCCTACAGGACCTGGTACTCAATCTCCAAACCTTCGCGCCCAACGCCGATATTGTCTTGTTCAACGGCGGACACGACCCACACCTCGCCGACGGGCTCGACATTGACGTCTGCCCCTACAGCCAACCGTTCAGATACACCCGCAATGAGCGCTTTCACTATGAGGTCATGCGCTGGCTGCACGAGGAGAAGCGCGACTACGACTTCCTCATGACGCTGGACAACGACATGTTGCTCATCAAGCCGGGGTTGGACGCCTACCTCGAGCGGGTCATGGCCGACCACGCCTACATGGCGGTGCTGTTCCGGGAAATCACGCCGCAGCTCGACTGGGTGCCCGGTCAGAACTTTCTGCGCAAGTGGAAGACTGTATGGCAGCCCATCTTCGACATCCCATCCCCCTATGGTTGCTTCAACCCCGGCCAGGTCTTCCGTCGCGAGTACGCCGAGCGCCTGATGCGCTTCCCAAAGCTGGACGAGCTGCTGACGCGCATGGAGCGATCGAGTCTCAACACTCTGTGTGAGATTGTCTGGGCCACGATGGCCGTCACCCTCGACTGCGACCCGATCCGGTTCCCGCAGCCCAACCAGTCGGCGATTCGCTATCTCGTCCGCCACTCGCCGGACGACATCCGCCGCTGGCTGAGCGACCCGAACGTCTACATGCTCCACCCTATCGTGATGGATATGGATGCGCCCGGGCGTCGCATGATCCGTGACTTGCGCGACGGGTGCGCGGTGGATTTCGATGCATATCAGACCGAATTCGATAGCTACCAGGAGACCACACCGGCCCATAAGCGCTGGCAGCTCTCCGTGCTCAAGCCGGCGTTCGCCAGGTTACGCAGCGCCTACCTGAGCGTCGTGCCGGAGTAAGGATCCATGACGAAGCTCAACGCCACCATGAATCACGTGGCCGTGCGGCAGCTCATTGCCCACGTCCGCACACCCCTCTACCGCAACGCCTACGCCCTCATGATTAACTCCGTGATGACTTCGGCCCTTGGCATGCTGTACTGGGTCATCGCGGCGCGCTACTACGCCACCGATGTCGTCGGACTGAACTCGGCTGCGCTGTCCGCGACGCTGTTCCTGGGCGGCGTGTCCGCGCTCTACCTGGACGGCGCGCTCATGCGCTTCCTGCCGGAGATGGGCGAGAAGCGGGCATCGTTCATACGACTGGCCTATCTCGCCAGCCTCGTGGCCGGCGTTGTTGTGACGATCGTGTTCCTGCTCGGCCTCGGGGTCTGGTCACCCGCGCTCAGCTTTCTGACGCTGTCGCCCTGGTGGCTGCTGGCATTCGCCGAGATGACCATCGTCACCGGGATATCGCAGGTGCAGGACGGCGCGATGACGGGCCTGCGCGAGTCGGTCTGGGTCGCCCACAAGAACATCCTGGGCGGCGCCATCAAGGTCGTTCTCCTGATCATCTTTGCGCGGATCTTGCCGGACTTCGGCATTCTGGCATCCTGGCTCGCGCCCGGCGTGCTGCTCGTCATTCCCATACAGATACTGATCGAGCGGCGCCTGGTGCACCGCTCGCGCCGCCCCGCCCAGGCGGGCACAACCCCCGTTCGGTTGCGCCTGGTCACCGGCTACGTGGCGGGCAACTACGTCGCGTCTCTGTGTAATCTTGCCGCGACGATGTTGCTGCCCCTGCTCGTCGTCTCCCTCGCCGGCGCCCAGGCCGGCGCGTACTTCTACCTCCCGTGGATGATTGCGAACGCGCTACGCCTCGTGACGCAGGGAATGAGCCAGTCTTTGACGGTCGAAGGAGCGACGGACTACCAGCAAGTGGGCAAGTATGGGCGAGCGGCGCTCCGCCACACGGCGCGGCTGTTGCTGCCGATGGTGGCCCTCCTGGTCATCGGCGCGCCGTTTCTGCTGCGGATCTTCGGCCACAACTACGCCGAGGAGGGCGCGCAGCTGTTGCAGCTCCTTGCCCTGGGCATGATACCCAACGCCGTCGTCGTGCTCTACCTGGGCATCGCCCGCGTTCACAACCACATCTGGCGCGTCGTCGGGGTGCAGGCCCTGCAAGCGGTTCTCATCATTGGGATGAGTTATGTCCTTCTGCAGCACTACGGCATTGTCGGCGTCGGCTGGGCCTCCCTGGTCAGCAGCGCCCTCGTCGCCGTCGCCCTGCTGGTGACCGACCTGCGCCCCATCCTGCGGTCGACTCACCTGCAGGGGCAGGAAGTTTAGGCGAGCGTGGAGGGCCGATCCGTGGGAAGGCGCATTCACATCGTCGGCGGGCCGGGCAGCGGCAAGACGACATTTGCCCGGCGGCTGGCCCACCGGCTCAACGTCCCGACATACGATATGGATGATATCGCGTTCGAGGTGCCCGAGTTCCGCTGGCGGCCTCTCGACGCGCGCCTCGCCAACGTAGGCTGGATCGCAGAGCAGTCCGCCTGGGTGACGGAGGCGGTGTGGCTCGGCTGGACGGATGAGCTGCTACGCCAGGCTGACACCATCGTGTGGCTGGATGTTGTCTCTGCGCCCACGGCCCTGCGCCGCTTTGTGTCCCGCTTCACACAGGACAGCGTCGAGGAAGCGAAGCGGCAGCCCGGCGCGCGCAAGGTGGCACGGTTCGAGGACTACTGGCGTAACCTCCGTCTGCTGAGCAGTTCCCTCTACGCGACGTGGACGTATTATACCGCCCGTTGCGGTCCTCCTTTAGAGATAGACGATGCTGCGGCCACGACCCGCGCGGCCACGGCCAGGCACCTCGTTCCGTTCCATGACAAAGTCGTCCAATGTCGTTCCGACTCGGATGTCGAGGCGTTCATGGTAGGCCTGTCCCTCAATCAACCAGACTCCCCAACCTCCGCCAACGATCTCGCGGTGCCGCCGAGCATCCAGGAGCTGCTCCGCTGCCCAATCTGCCGGGCGCAGCTCGATTTTTCAGGCAGCCGAGTTGCCTGCGTGGGTAGCCGGTCTCGACACGTGTTCCCGACTTTCGATGGTGTTCCGATTCTCATAAGCGAGCTAGAAAGTAGCCAGACTCATTAGCCATGAATAACCCCTTGATCGCCCCATATGGGGGCCAGTTGATAGACCTGGTCGTCGATGAGGACGCCCGCCCCGAACTCCTGGAGTATGCCCACCATCTGCCCTCGATCCAGATTTCCGAGCGCTCCGTCTGCGACCTGGAGATGCTGGCGACGGGGGCCTTCTCGCCCCTCGACCGCTTTATGGGGCAGGCCGATTACGCGAGTGTGCTGGACGACATGCGGCTGGCCTCCGGGCATATCTTCCCTATCCCCATCACGCTGCCCGTCACCCCGTCGCCGGATGTGCGGCTGGACCACGATGTGGCCCTGCGCAACGCGAAGAACGACCTTTTGGCGGTCATGACCGTGGAAGAAATCTACCCCTGGGACCTCGCCGAGACCGCCGCGAAGGTCTTCGGGACCCAGGACCTGCGCCACCCACTCATCTCGGAGATGCATAGCTGGGGCAAGCTCAACATCGCGGGGCGGCTGCGCGTGCTGCAATTGCCGAGGCACTACGACTTCGCCGATCTGCGGCTCACACCCCGGCAGACACGCGCCCGGCTCAGCACGATGGAGCGCGCCAACATCGTGGCGTTCCAGACGCGCAACCCCCTGCACCGCGCCCACGAGGAGCTGACCAAGCGCGCGATCCGCGACCTGGACGGCCTTCTGCTGCTGCACCCGGTTGTCGGCATGACCAAGCCGGGCGACGTGGACCACTTCACGCGGGTGCGCGCCTACAAGGCGCTGGCCCAAAAGCACTACGACTCGGACCACATCCTGCTGGCGCTGCTGCCCCTGGCGATGCGACTCGCCGGCCCGCGCGAGGCGTTGTGGCACGCGCTCATCCGCCGCAACTACGGCGCGAACCATCTCATCGTCGGGCGCGACCACTCCAGCCCCGGCATCGACTCGACCGGGCGCCCGTACTACGGCCCGTATGACGCTCAGGACCTCGTCAAGCGCTTCGAGAGGGAGCTTGGCGTGACAATGGTTCCATTCCGCGAGATGGTCTACCTCAAGGACGATGAGCGTTACGAAGAGGTGTCGAAAATCGAGGCCCAGGCGCCGATCATGTCGATCTCCGGCACGCAGGTGCGCGAGGAGTACCTGAACCGCGGCCGGGCGCTGCCGGGTTGGTTCACGCGGCCGGAGGTCGCCGAAATCCTGGCCGACGCCTATCCCCCGCGCCACCGCCAGGGCGTGTGCGTCTGGTTCACGGGTCTGAGCGGGGCCGGCAAGTCCACCACCGCGGATATTCTGACGGTCTTGCTCCAGGAGCACGGCCGACAGGTGACCAACCTCGACGGCGACGTGGTGCGAACCCACCTCTCCAAGGGGTTGGGCTTCGACAAGGAAGACCGCGACACGAACATCCGACGCATCGGGTTCGTCGCGGCGGAGGTCGTGCGGCACGGCGGACTCGCGGTGTGCGCGGCGGTCAGCCCCTATCGGGCGGCACGAAACGATGTGCGGAACATGGTCGGCGCCGACCACTTCGTCGAAGTGTACGTCGACACCCCGCTGGAGGTGTGCGAGCAGCGCGACCCCAAGGGCATGTACGCCAAGGCGCGCCGCGGCGAGATCAAGGCGTTCACCGGCCTGGACGACCCGTATGAGCCGCCGCTCTATCCCGAGATTAGCATTGACACAGTAGCCGCCGCCCCGGAAGAGAATGCGCGCCGGATACTGGATTACCTGATCGACCAGGGTTTCGTTCGGACGCCGGCTTGATGCGGCTCAACCAGAGGCATTCATGACACAGCTCTATGTAGTGGGCGGACAACAGCGCCATTTGCGGAAGCTCCAGGTCGGCGACGACGACTGGCACGGGTATCACAAGGGAATGATTCTGCGCGTCGATTCGACCACCGGACGCAGCGAGCTCTGCGCCGAGTACACCTCACCCCCCGAGGTCTGCCCCGACAACGACCCGGAGATCGTGTTTCAGGCGAGCGCGGTTCAGGGCGACCGGTTCTATACCTGTACGCCAACTGAGGTGCTCATCTACGCGCTGCCCAGCTTCGACCTGGTCGGCTATGTCTCGCTGCCGTGCTTCAACGACGTGCATCACGTGCGGCCGACGGCGTCCGGCACGATTCTGGTCGCCAACGCGGGCCTCGACATGATCCTGGAGATTACGCCCGACGGCCGCATCTGCCAGGTCTACAACGTCGTCGGCGAAGACCCGTGGGCGCGCTTCTCGCCTGATGTCGACTACCGCAGGGTGGAAAGCACGAAGCCCCACCAGTCGCACCCGAACTACATTTCCATGCTAGACGGCGAAGTCTGGGTGACGCGCTTCCGGCAGGGCGATACGATGTGTCTCGCCGATCCCGAGAGGCGAATATCCATCAGCACCGACCGCATTCATGATGGCGTGGAGCACGAGGGCAGGCTGTACTTCACGACCGTGAACGGCACCATCGTGGTCGCCAATCCGCAGACACTCCAGGTCGAGGACATCATTGACCTCGGCACGATGCACCCGGAAGGCACCCTGTTGGGCTGGTGCCGCGGTGTCATGCTGGAGGATAACGAGATGTGGGTCGGCTTCTCGCGTATACGCCCGACGAAGACGCGCGAGAACGTGACATGGCTGCTGCGCGGCTTCAAGCGCATGCAGGGCACCCACGTCGCCTGCTACGACCTGGCGGAGAGGCGCCTGCTGGCCGATATCGACCTGGAGCAGGCCGGCCTCAACACCATCTTCAGCGTCTTTCCGGCGACAGATTGAGGGCCAAAAAGAGTGGAAACTCAGCCGACTTTACGCGACGTCGTTCACCGAGTGCTCGCGCGGTGGCCGCGGGGCCTCCTCGTTGCCTCCGCGCTGCTCCTGCCGGTCACGCTGCGGCTTGCTGCCACGCGCCCGACAGACGTAACCCCCTCCCTGTCGATCGCAGCGCCGCAGCACGTCTCGGTGAATCAGCCAATGAGCATCGCCTTCAACCTGAAAGATGCAAGTGATGTGGGCGGCTTCGAGATGACCGTTCTCTATGACACCTCGGCCGTGGAATACGACGGCCTGCACCAGCTCAGTAGTGACCTGGGTCACTTCGGGCGCGGCATCCAGTCGTTCTCAGCGGAACGGCAGGACGGCATCTCCTTCGGCCTGTACTCGTGCCCGTTCTCGAAGTGCGTTTCGCCGCCCGCGGGCGAAACGCGGCAGACGACCGGGGCGTCGGGAACGCTGCACCTCACCGATCTTCTGCTCGTCGTGCATCGGCCCGCGCTCATCGAGGTCCGTATCGCCGAGGTAAAGGTGACGGCGCCGGATGGCACGCCTATTTCCGTCGATGTACCGACATCGAGTTTCGAGATCGAGGTCGGCGCGCCGCACCTCACCGATCACTACCCCGCGCCCACGCCGCCGTCCCAGCCGACGCCGCAAACGCCGACCGCTGCGCCCGGCCCATTCGACGTGACGGGCGAGGGACGCGTCGACTACGCGGACAGCGTGCAGGCGGCCCTCGACTGGACGCTGCTGCGGCGTCAGGGGAAGGTGTGTGGCAGCGCGCCGAACACGCGCACCGACGTTAGCCACGATGCGTGTCTCGATATCGCAGATATGCAGTTGATCACGGACCACTTCGATGCTCCTGCTGCGGCGCTGACAGAGACGCCCACCCCCTCATCCTCGCCTGTGGCGACGGGAACCGTGGAGGTCACTCCGACGCCTGGGGCCGAGGGCCACCATGTCTACCTTCCGTACACGACAGGCGGCCGAGACATACCGGCGCCCTCGGCAACTCCCGCTCCGTGATAGATTGATGCCGCCGGGCTACACAGCGCCGGAGGCCGATGTGTCGATAAGAACCACATCCCGCGAACAGAGACGAGGAAGTTATGTACGATAGAATGTTAACCCAGATGCCCCAGACAGTTCGGCGACTCCTGCCGACCCTGCTGGCGGCGCTCGGACTGGCGATTGTGCTCGGCGGCGCAGTACCTTTGACCTCCTTCGGCGCGCCGCCCGACCCATCGCTCCAGATCAGCGCCCCGACCTCGGTTCCGCTGAACTACCCCATCATCATCCGCCTCAACCTGAAGAACGCTAAGGATGTCGGCGGCTACGAGATGACGCTGCACTATGACACGTCGGTCGCCGAGATCGACCGCCTGCACCAGCGCCAGAACGACATGCGCAAATTTGGCCGCGACGTCGGCCCGCTCGGCCCGGTCGAGCGCCCGGACGGTGTCACCTTCGGCCTGTACTCGTGTCCTTTTGGGAACTGCGTCAACTACAAGAAGAACGACAACCGCCAGGCGCATGGCGCCAACGGTAACGTCTTCCTCGCCGAGTTCGCGCTCACGCCGAGGAAGGCGGGCACGCTGGAAATCAAGATCGACAACACCCAATTCGTCGGCCCGGATGGCACGCCCTTCAACGTCACCATGCCGGCCCAGACGCTGCGGGTGCAGGTCGGCGACCCTAACGCCGGCCCGTTCTTCCCCGCGCCGGCAGCGGTGGCGCAGCCCGCGCCCCACGCGCCGACCGGCGCCGCCGGCCCCTTCGACCTGACCGGCGATGGCGTCGTCGCTCACGCTGATAGCATGGCCGCGGCGCTGGACTGGACCACAATGCGGCACAAGGGTCTCCAGTGCGGCGCAATGGCGGACGCGCGCGAAGACGTCAACCACGACGGCTGTCTCGACGTCGCCGACTTGCAGGCGATCGCCTACAACTACAGCACCGACCCCACGGCGCGGCGCTCAGCCGCCAGCCCGAACGGCGGCGCGAGCGCCAAGGCCGAGACCGATGCTGCCAGCCCTGACGCGGCGAGCGCGGATACGGCCGCGGCGGACACTGCCAGCCCGAGCGCTGCCGCGGCCGTCGCCTCGGTCTTTACCGTGAACTCCACGAGTGACGCTGACGACGCCAACATCGGAAACGGGGTCTGCGCGACGGCGGGCGGCGTGTGCACGCTCCGCGCGGCGATCGAGGAAGCCAACGCGCACTCTGGCCCGGATACCATCAACTTCAACATTCCGGGCTCTGGCGTCCAGACCATTCACCTGAACGCCGCCCTGCCCGCGCTCAACGACATGTCGGGCGGCACGACCATCGACGGCTACACTCAGCCAGGCTCGTCGCCGAACACGGACCCGCTGGTCAGCAACGCCGTCATCCGCATTGCCATCCAGGGGCCGGACGAGACGAGCTACGACGCCTTCCCGATCACCTCGGGCAACAACGTCCTCCGCGGGCTGTCGATCTACCAGGTGCACGCCAAGGTGCATCTCTACGGCAGCGGCGCGAACAACAACACCATCGTCGGCTGCTTCATCGGCACCGACCCGGCGGGGACGTACGTCGCGTCGGCGATATCGCCGGACAAGCTGGCCGACGGCTTCACCATCGAGATAGGCTCGTCCAACAACATTATCGGCACGCCGGCCCTGGCGGACCGCAACGTCATCTCGGGCAACTCGTTCAACGGCATCGACTTCAAGAACGAGGGCACCAACGGGACGATCATCAAGAACAACCTGATTGGCCTTAGCCCGAACGGACAGAACGGGATCAAGAACTGGCACCACGGCATCGACGTCAACGTTGGCTCGTCGTACAACGTGATCGGCGGAACGGGCGCCAATGAGCGCAACGTCATCGCCGGCAACGGCGCCTCGCACATCGAGCTGTCCCACGACACCCTGACGACCGGCAACCGCATCATCGGCAACTTCCTGGGCACCGACCCGACGGGAACGTTCGCGCCGTCGTGGGGCAAGGCCGGCGAGTTCGGCATCATGATGGAGGACGGTGTCAACGGCACGATCATCGATAGCAACGTTATCGGCAACACGCCGTATGAGATCGTCGACATCAACTACTGGTACACCACGAACAACCAGCTCACGAACAACCGCATCGGTGTGTCCCTCAATGGCACGCCGCTGCCCTCCGGCGGCAGTGGTGTCTGGGTCGACTGGCCAGCGTCGGGTAACAAGATCGGCCCGAACAACATCATCGCCAACACGCCCGGCAACGGCGTCATGATCAACCACAACGAGAGCGTCAACAACCTCATCACCCGCAACGCGATCTACAACAACGCGCAGTTGGGCATCGACCTGGGCTACCTGACCGGCGTTAACCCCATCGGCTCCGGCGGGCCAGGCAGCATGGCCAACAACGGCATCGACTACCCCATCCTCCTGTGGGCCACGCCGACCCAGGTGATCGGCACCGGCTGCGCCGGGTGCACGGCCGAGATCTTCATCGCCCAGCGCAACATAAATGACACGGGCAAGGGGTGGCACGGTCAGAGCAAGACCTTCGTCGGCTCGGGAACCATCGCTTCGAACGGAACGTTTAGCATCGCCCTGAGCGGCGTCGCCCCCGGCGACTTCCTGACGGCGACCGCGACCGACTCGCAGGGCGACACGTCCGAGTTCAGCTTCAACATCCCCGTCGGCTACGGCACGACGGTACGCATCAACGCCGCCGGCGGTGAGTATCTGGGCGGCAACGACTTCGCCTGGGATCAGGACACGCAGTTCAGCGGCGGCAACAAATCCTCCACCACGAACGCCATCGCCAACACCGCCGACCCAACGCTCTACCAGACTCAGCGTTACGGCAACTTCAGCTACAACCTGTCCGTCCCCAACGGCACGTACCAGGTCAAGCTGAAGTTCGCCGAGACCTATTGGACGAGCAAGGGCCAGCGCGTGTTCAACGTCGCCATCAACGGCCAGCAGGTCCTGAGCAACTTCGATATCCTGTCCCAGGTCGCGCCCAACACGGCTCTTGACTACTCGTTCCCCGTGACCGTGACCAACGGCGCCATCAACATCGCCTTTACGAAAGTCGTGGACAACGCGACCGTGGGCGCGGTCGAGGTCGTGCCGCAAGCGCCGGTGCGCATCAACGCCGGCGACGGCGCTTACCGCGACTCGTCCGGGCAGGGGTGGAGCGGCGACACCGCGTTCAGCGGTGGGACCACAAGCTCCACCACGGCCAATATCGCTGGCACGTCCGACCCGAGGCTCTACCAGACATACCGCTTCGGCAACTTCAGCTACAGCGTGCCCGTTCCCAACGGCAACTACCAGGTGAACCTGAAGTTCGCAGAGAGCTACTGGACGACCACCGGCAAGCGCGTGTTCAACGTCGCCATCAACGGGCAGACGGTATTGAGCAACTTCGACGTTCTCTCGCAGGCAGCGCCGAAGACCGCGCTCGACAAGTCCTTCCCGGTGACCGTGACGAACGGCGCAGTCAACATCGTCTTCACCACCGTCGCCGACAACGCCATGGTCTCGGCTATCGAAATCGTGCCCAGCGGCGGCTCCAACCCGACGCCGATCCCGCCGCCACCGACGCCCACGCCGACGGCCACACCATCGGCAGGCTCCACCTACCGCATTAACACAGGCGACGGCGCCTATACCAGTGGGAGCGGCCAGGTCTGGTCGGCGGACGCCAACTTCAGCGGCGGCAACACGTACAGCATGGGCAGCGCCATCTCGGGCACCAGTGACCCCACGCTGTACCAGAGCGAGCGGTATGGTTACACATTCAGCTACAACCTGCCCGTCACGAACGGGAACTACCAAGTCACGCTCAAGTTCGCCGAGATCTACTGGACCAGCGCCGGCCAGCGCGTGTTCAACGTCGCCATCAACGGGCAGCAGGTCTTGAGCAACTTCGACATCCTCTCGCAGGTCGCGCCGAAGACCGCGCTCGACAAGTCCTTCCCGGTCACAGTCACCAACGGCACGATCAACATCGCCTTCAGCACTGTGACCGACAACGCCAAGATCTCGGCGATCCAAGTGGTACCAGGCCCTTAAGCAGAGAGTCCTCCAGCACCATTGAGATGTTTTCGTGGCCCACGCGGGCGGCCGATTCACTCGGTCGTCCGCGTGGGCACAGACATAGACTGTATTCGACTAGCAAAGGTTCGTGCTTGTGCCTCAACTGAGCCCTTTTGAGAATCGCAGGCTGCCATCGCTCAAGCGCCATCCGTGGTCTCTGGTGGGCGCGTTGGCTGCGGTTGTCGCGCTTGCCGTTGGCGTCACTCTGCTCTTGGGCACGCGAGTGCGAGCAGAAGGGACGCGCGTGTCCATCAACGCGGGCAGCAGCGGGTATACCGGCAGCCGCGGCGAGACATGGGCGGCGGACGAGAGCTTCGACCGAGGCCACCCCGCATCCACGGCCAATCCGATCGGCGGCACCCCTGACCCGACTCTCTATCAGAGCGAGCGCTACGGATACGCCTTCACCTACACTGTGCCGGTCACCAACGGGACGTATCAGGTCACGCTTAAGTTCGCCGAAATCTTCTGGGCGAAGCCCGGGCAGCGCGTGTTTGACGTGACTATCAACGAACAAATGGTCCTGGACAACTTCGATATCCTGTCCCAGGTTGCGCCAAACACTGCGCTCGACAAGACATACAACGTGAAGGTGACGGACGGCAGCATCAGGGTTGCCTTCACATCCGTCAAGGACATGGCGAAGATCGCGGCCATTCAGATCCTGCCGGCCGATGCCGTCGTAGCACCGGTCATCGTCGCCGCCGGGGATATCGCGTGCGACCCAGAGGATCGTCAGTACAACGGCGGCAGTGGCACCGCCGCGGCATGCCGGCAGCGGGCCACGTCCGACCTCATTCGCAACATCGGCCCGACGGCTGTGCTCGCGCTCGGCGATAACCAGTACGAAGACGGTACCCTGGACGAGTACATGAAGTCGTACGATCCGACCTGGGGGCGCTTCAAATCCATCACGTATCCGGCGACGGGCAATCACGAGTACCGCACGCCGGAGGCCAAGGGCTACTTTGACTACTTCGGCTCGGTCGCCGGCTTCGCGGACAAGGGCTACTACAGTGTCGATATAGGGACGTGGCACATCATCGCCTTGAACTCGACCTGCGATGCCGTAGGAGGCTGCAAGCAAGGATCGCCCCAGGAGCGGTGGCTGCGAGCTGACCTCGCCGCCCACCGCAGCCAGTGTACCCTCGCGTTCTGGCATCATCCGCTGTTCACGTCTTCACCCTATGGGAACGATTGGACGTCCCACGATTTGTGGCAGGCGCTGTACGACGCCGGCGCAGATGTCGTCCTGAACGGCCACGCCCACATCTACGAGCGGCTGGGTCCGGTGAGGCCCGACGGCACAGCCGACCCGGTGAAGGGCATCCGCGAGTTCATCGTCGGGAGCGGTGGCGAGTCGCACTATGAGTTCGGGACTATCCTGGCCGCGAGCGAGGCGCGGACCGCTGACACCTTCGGCATCTTGAAGCTCACCCTGCGCCCCGGCGGTTACGATTGGGAGTTCGTGCCGGAGGCGGGCGGCGCCTTCCACGACTCAGGCAGTGGCCAGTGCCACTAACGCCCAACAACGACAATCATGCTGGCCGCAGTTGGCACGACGTTAGGGCCCGGCGTGGCCCGAACCTTGCGATAGGCGTGTGGAATTAGCCGATGAATATGAAAGCGCGAGTATTAGCAACGCTTATTGTCGTTTTTCTGCTGGCGGCGCTTGCCGCCGACGCAGTTCGACGGGGCTGCATAGATTGCGGCGCGACAGCGCTGTGGCCTGCCGTAGAGGCGGGTGGGGCGCCGGAGGCGAGCGTCCGCTCGGCCTCCTCGTCTCCTCTGCCGACTCGGCGGGATGGTCGGACGGCGGATTGGAGCCTCGTCTTCGACGATGAGTTCAACGGCGTGCTCCCGGATGGGACAGGGCTTGATACCGGCAAGTGGGTCACGTGTTACTGGTACGCCGCTGGGAACGGGGCAGACGGTTGCGGCGACGAAGGCGCGCAGTCCTGGTACATGCCCCAGAACGCCGTCGTCTCGGGTGGCAGCCTGCACCTCATCAGCCGGCGCGAGACCGTCACCGGGACAGACGGCACCACCTACCCCTACACGTCGGGCATGATCACTTCGGGCCGCATCGGCAGCTCGGGGCCTGCGAAGTTCGAGTTTAGGTATGGCTACGTCGAGGTGCGCGCCAGGGTACCGGCCACGAAAGGCTTCTGGCCGTCTGTCTGGTGCCTGACGCAGTCGGGCGACTACCCATTCTCCCCGCTCCCAGAGATCGACATCGCGGAATTACAGACGTTCGATCCGGGCACCGTCTACATGACCTACCACGGCCCGGACGGCGCAAACGTTCTCCCGCAGGGGTATGGCGCTCCGGCAAACCAGCCGGATTTCTCGGGAGGCTATCACATCTTCGCGGCCGAGTGGAGCCCGGGACAGGTCATCTGGTACGTGGACGGCGTCGAGCGCAGGCGGTACGACGACCCGCGCATCGCGGCGGTTCCCATGCACCTCCTGCTGACGATGGGCGTTGGCTCACTGGATAGCTGGGCGGGCGGGCCGGACGACTCGACGCAATTCCCCAGCGAGTTCCAGGTCGACTATGTGCGCGTCTGGCAGAGGTCGGCGGGCGCCGCGCCCGAGCCGCCTCCGCCGCTTCTCGTGAGTCTCCAGAATGACCTCGCCTACTACGACACCCAGTTCAGGGAATTGCGGGGGCGCGTGTCTGCGAAGCTCGCCGCGCTCAGGCTGATGGGGGCGAGCCAATGAAGCACGCCGCTGCGATGAGCGTTGACGTGACCGCTGACGCGACGCGAGACCACGCGGCCCCGGCGCTCGATCGCGGCGAGTCGCCGCCGCCGTCCATGTCTTTGTCGGAAGGGCGGCGCAATCGCCTGCTTCGCCGGGTCGACTGGCGTTTCCTGCTGCCGAACCCGCATCCGTCGCGCGCCGTCTGCCTCTCGTCGGGTCTGCTCGCCGAGGCTGTTGGGCTGACCGCCGAGCACATGGTCGAGCCTGCCGCGGCGCGGGGCTGCGACCTGGCGGTGGCCGTCGATCCCGATGCGAAGACCCTGGACGCCGCGGTTGCGGCCCTCCGGCCTGGCGGAGCCTGCTACACCGAGTGGTATTCGCCTCTTTCGGGCGGGCTGACGCGCATCCGCCGGCGGCTTCGACAAGCAGGGTTGACGGATGTCACGTTCTATTGGGCGTGGCCGCCACCGGCGCGCGGAACGGCGGCGTTCTGGCTGCCCATCGAGTCGCCGGCCGCAGTGCGTTACTTCCTCGCCGGCCGGCCTACCCCACGGACAGCCACAGCCCGGGCGCTGGCTCACGCCCAGCGTTTCCTGTGGCGCGCCGGGTGGGCGGCCGGGCGCTTGCTGCCCATCTGTGCCGTCGCGCGCAAGCCTCTGTCTGGAGAGGGTGACGCCGCGCCGGGCGGCTCGGCTGGCGCGGCCGACCTCTGGGCCTTCGTTCGCGACGGGTGGACGGACTGGGGGCTGGGACCGCCGCCGAATCAGCTTTCGTGGCTGCTGCTGACACCGGGCCTGCGCAGCATCAATAAGCCTGTCGCCCTCGTGTTCGCGGACGCGGCGGAGCCTGGCATAGCCATCAAGATGGCCCGCGTCCCAGAAGCCGCGCCGAGCCTGGCGAGAGAGCGCGCCGTTCTGACAGGGCTTCAGACGATGCAGCCGCCTGGACTCCCCGGTGTTCCGCGCGTCGTCTTCTATACAGTCGCCTCCAAGAGCGCGGTGCTGGGTGAGACGATAATCGACGGGACACCCATATTCACGCAGCTGCGGCCGGACAACTACCATGCTATAGCAGCCCAGGCCACGGACTGGCTGGCCGGGCTGGCCGGTCGGCCGGTTCCCGCGGCGCGGCATACGTGGTGGGAGCGCCTCATCCTTCCCGTGCTGGACCGATTCCAGGCGGCCTTCGGAGCAGTAGTCGACGCGGCGCTTATTGAGCAGACGCGAAGTCACCTGGCGGCCCTGGCGGCGTTGCCTCTCACGTGCGAGCAGCGTGACTTCTCGCCCTGGAATGTGTTGCTCGGGCCGGATGGCAGGCTCGCCGTCCTCGATTGGGAGAGCGCCGAGGTGAGCGGGCTGCCCGCGCTGGACCTGCTGTACTTCCTGACCTATCTCGCATTCTACCGCGATGGGGCCATGGCCTCCGGCCACTTCAAGGCCTCCTACGCGGCCAGCCTGAATCCGTCAACGCCGACCGGCGCCGTTCGCTCCGCATGCCTCGCGCGTTACTGTAGTCACGTGGGCCTGGAGCCGGCCGCGCTTGAGGCGCTGCGGCCATTCGTGTGGCTCGTGCATGCCGAAGCCGAGTACAGCCGTTTTGTCGCCGACCACGGCGGAACTCCGCCTTTGGAAACCCTCCGCTCCAGCCTCTTTGTCGCCCTTTGGGAGATGGAGTGCGCAGCGATCGGGCAGGGGACGCATATCCATGCTTAGCGTCGCGCCGACCACGGACGTCCGGCCCCAGGTCGACCTGCGGCGGCTCGACTGGCGCTACCTCCTGCCGCGGCCGGGCACCGGCGAGTTTCGGCAGCTAGTCCTTCTCGGAGGCGACGAGGCGCTGGCCGACAGCATCGTCTCGCTCGGCATCGCCCGGTCCGTTAGCCTGCGCCTGCCCGAGAAGCCGACCGCCGACGCCATCATCGCGCTCCACCCGAGCCAGCCCGCGCCAGAACATCTCGCCCGGAGCCTGGCGCCAGGCGGGGTCTTCTACACCGAGCGCGTCCGAAGCGCGACGCCTGCGGCTCTCGCCCGCCGCCGATTCCGGTCGGCTTTCGAACGAGCCGGGCTGGCAAGCCGCGTGTACTGGGCGCGGCCCGACTTCTATCCGTGCCAGATGGTCATCCCCCTGGATGTCCCGGGCGCCTTGCGCTGGTACCTGGCGACCCTGTATGCCCCATCCAGCCGGGTTCAGTCCGCCCTGGGGCAGGGGGTACGCGCTTTGGCGCAGCTGGATGCGCGACCGGTTCTGCCAGCCTCGCGCTACGTCGTCACGGGAAGAGCGGGACGGCCGCAGTCAGGTGAGGACCTGGTCTACGCCCATCCGGCGCTCCCGATGCGCGGCGATCTCTACCCACTCATCATCGGGGCGGGAAACGCGACCAACCGCGTGGTCGTGGCCCCGTTCAGCGCGCAGGGCCAGAGGCCAGAGGCCATCGTCAAGCTGGCGCGGCACCCGGCGTTGAACGCGCGCGTCGAGGCCGAGCAGCTCGCCCTCGCGCGATTGCACGCCACGCTGGACGAGCCACTTCGCCAGACGCTCCCACAACCGATCGGCCAGAAGATGTGGGGCGATCTCGCGGTGGGTGTCGAGACGTGCGCGCCGGGCCGGCCGCTGAGCGCAATCAGCCGCACCGCATTGCCCGCCGAGCACATCACCCACCTGCGCACCGTCGCCGACTGGCTCACGCGGTTCCACTGCGCGGCGCAGCTGCGCGACGGCATCTGGACGGCGACAGATATCCAGGAATGGGTGGACATGCCCCTGGCAGAGTACGAGGCGATCTTCGGCGTCACGGCTGGCGAGCGGAGACTGTTCGAAGAGGTACGCCGCCGGGCGCACACCCTGGCCGGCGCGGCGCTGCCTGTGGTCTGGAATCACTGGGGGTTCGAAGATCGCAATCTGTTCCTGGATGGGCCGACCTTGACGGTCATCGATTGGGAAGGCGGAAGCCCCGGCCCGCCGCTGTTCGACCTACTCTACTTCGTGCTGCGCTGGTACGAGTCGGGGCGCAGGCGCCAGGGTCGGGCAGCGCCGCTGAGCGCCTTCAGTGACCTTTTCTTGGGCAGGAATGGGGGGCAGATCGGGGCCGCGGCACGCGACGCCATCGAGCGCTACATGGCGGCGCTTCACCTCGACCGCCGCTTTTTCCCCGTGCTGCTCGCGCTTCTGTGGGTGCATCGCGCGCTCGGGCGCGTCAAGGCCGACGGCTCGCTCCGAATGCGCGGCGGAGATGCGCGGGTCGGTAATTCTTATGTCGACTACGTTAGTTTGCTCGCCGACAACGTCGAACGCCTTTTCGACGGCGGCGAGTGGCCTAGATGAAGGGAATCATGGCCTCCTATAGTATAGAAGACTCCAGGGTTAGAGTGTCACCGCCGCGGCGAGCGCGGCTGCGCCAGTACGTGCGGCGGCTGTCCCGCCCGGCCTGGCTCGGCACGCTGCGGCAGACGCATCCGCTGAGCGATGCGTGGGGATACGATCGGGGCACGCCGGTCGACCGCTATTACATCGAGCAATTCCTGGCCGACCATCGCGACGACATGCGCGGCCACGTGCTGGAGGTCAAGGACAGCGGCTATACCGACCGCCTGAGCCGTGGCGTCGAGCGCGTGGACGTGCTGGACGTGGATGCTTCCAACCCGCGGGCGACGCTCATCGCCGACCTGGCGGCGTGCGACGCCATCGAAGCCGACCAGTTCGACTGCTTCGTGCTCACCCAGACGCTCCAGTTCATCTACGACACGCGCGCTGCCATAGGGCACACCCACCGTATCCTGCGGCCCGGCGGCGTCGTGCTCGCCACAGTCCCGTCGGTGAGCCGGCTGGATCGGCGCATGCCCGACTACTGGCGTTTCACCGCCGACTCCTGCGCGGCCCTGTTTGGCGAGACGTTCGGCCCGCAGAACGTCACGGTGCGCGCCTATGGCAATATGCTGACGGCGATCGCCTTTCTCGCCGGGATGGCGTGCGAGGAGCTTTCCCGCGCGGAGATGGAGACCCAGGACCGGCAGTATCCCCTCGTGATCGGCGTGCGGGCCGTCAAGGGAGCGCAGGGGGAAGGAGAGCGGCGATGATAAGCGCCCATGTCCAGGCTGACGTTGCCACGCGCACGCGGGACGCCTTGCTTCCGGCGTCTCTCATCATCTGCTCGCGCAACCGCGCGCGCCTGCTGGCCGAGACGGTGGCATCTGTCCTGCACGGCGACGACGTTCCCGCCGAGCTCATCGTCATTGACCAGAGCGACGCCCCGCATCCGACTCTCGCTTACCTCACGCCGCCGGGCTCGTGCCGGCTGCGCTACACCTGGAGCCACTCGGTCGGCCTGGGCCGCGCCCGCAACCTCGGCATCGCCGCGGCGAAACATCCCATTGTCGCCTTCGTGGACGACGACGTGCTCGCGCCGCCGACGTGGTTCGGCTCCCTTATCCGCGCCCAGCTCGACGCCGGACCGCGCGCTGCCATCACTGGCCGCGTCATCCAGGTTGACGACGCCCCGGATGGTTTCGCCCCCTCTCTCAAAGACGACACGCTCCCGGCCGTCTACGAGGGGCGGCTGAACAAGGATGTGCTCTGGGGGAACAACATGGTCATGTACCGGTCGGCGGCCGAGGAGGTCGGTCTGTTCGACGAGCGGCTGGGGCCAGGCGCGCTCTTCCCGTGCGCCGACGACAACGACTACGGGTTCCGCCTGCTCGAGGCAGGCTACCGCATTCTATACGTCCCCGAGGCGCTTATCTACCACCGCGCCTGGCGCTCGGAGAAGGATTACGTGCGGCTGCGCTGGGCCTACGGCCGAGGCCAGGGGGCTTTCTACGCGAAGCACCTGAGCCTGACCGACCCGTACATGCTCAGGCGGCTGGCGGGCGGCGTTCGCGGCCACGCCCTGAGTGCCGTCACGCGCTTCCGGCGCCACCGTCGCCTGGCATACGGCGATGCGGCGTACACCGCGGGCCTCATCTCAAGCGTCGCCGAGTGGTTGGTCAGCCAGCGTGGCCGCGGGGACGAAAGGTGAGAGTATGGCTGTGATTCCAGGGCGTGCGCGTGTGCGCCGCATTATCAAGCACTATCGGGACGACGCGGAGCTGTATGGGAAGCCGTGCCTGTCGCTGACCTATCCAGGCTGGGCGATACACGACCGAATTGAGTGGGGCGCGCTGGGAACGTACATCGCGCGCTCGCGGCGGGTTCCCGGCTGGACGCGGGGCGAAGAAGCCGTGGCCCTCGCCCAGGCGAGCCTCGCTGCGCCGCCGGACGCCGTCGTCGTCGAGATCGGCTCCTTCCTGGGCCGGTCGGCCGTACTGCTCGCCGGGGCGCGCAAGGTGCGCGGCTCGGGGCGGGTCTACTGCGTTGACCCATTCGACGCCTCGGGCGACGCTTTTTCGGCCTCGGTCTACCGCGACATCCAGGACTCGCTCAAGTCGCCGCTGCGGCGACAGTTCGAGGCCAATATCCGGCGCGCCGGTCTAGCGGACTGGGTCGAGGTATGCCAGGGGCGCGCCGACGAGGTGGCCGACGCGTGGCAGCGACCGATAGACCTGCTATTCATGGACGGCGACCAATCCTTCAAGGGAGCGCGGACGGCCTACGAGCTTTGGGCGCCCTTCCTGAAACCCGGTGGCGTGCTCGCGGTGCATAACTCGCGGCCGGGGGATTACCACGCGGACCACGACGGGCAGGCCCGGCTCGCTGCCGACACAATCTGCCCGCCCCAGTACACCGACGTCTACTGCGTCCGCACCACGACGTTCGCGCGAAAGGTCGCTCCGTATGGCCAGCTATAGCACAGCGTGGCGAGAGATTGACGAGGAAGGTGCGCTCTCGAGCACGGCCACCCTGCCGCCCACGTCGCTCATCATATGCTCGCGCAACCGTCCGAAGCTCCTCTTCGAGAGCGTCGCGTCGGTGCTGCGCGGACGGGCCACCCCGACAGAAATCCTCATCATGGACCAGAGCGACGAGCCGCACCCGACATTATCGACGCTCGGAAGCGTGCGGGGCTGCGACGTGCGCTACGTGCGCACGCGAGCGCGTGGCGAGAGTCCGGCCAAGAACGAAGCCATGGCCATCGCCCGCTACCCCATCCTCGTCTTCACCGATGACGACGTCCTGGTGACGCCGGACTGGTTCGCCACGCTTGTCGCGGCGCTGCTGGACGCGGGGCCGCGCAGCGTGGTGATGGGGCAGGTGCCGCCGCTCAACGAGGGCAACGCGGACGGCTTCGCGCCGACGAAGAAACTCGGGGATACGCCCGAGGTGTACGAGGGCCGCGTGGGCGTGGACGTCCTGTGTCCTATCAACATGGCGATGTATCGCTCGGTGTTCGACGAGGTGGGCGGCTTCGACGAGCGCCTGGGGGCCGGCGCCCCCTTCGCCGGCGCGGAGGACAACGACTTCGGGTTCCGCGCCCTGGAGGCGGGCTACCGCATCGTGTACGAGCCGCGCGCCGTGGTGTACCACCGCGCCTGGCGCCGCGAGCGGGACTATCTCCGCGTGCGCTGGACGTACGCACAGGGCCAGGGCGCTTTCTACGCCAAGCACCTGAGTCTGCACGATCGGTATATTCTGCGCCGTCTGGTGCGGGAGGTCACCCGGCGCGTCGAACGAATTGCGCAACGCATCCGCTGGCTGGACCGCCGCAAGGCGCTGGGCGACACGGTCTACATCCTCGGGCTGCTCTACGGGACGACTCAATGGCTGTTGACGCAAACAAAGGCGCGCTAATCGGCCGGCGGATCGCCTGGAACACCACGACCAACTACGTCGCCCGCTTCATCGCCCTGGGCGCCGGTTTCCTGCTGACGCCGTTCATCCTGCGCCACCTGGACACGACAACCTACGGCTTGTGGATCCTGGTCGGGTCGGTCGTCGGCTATACCGCGCTGCTGGACCTCGGTATCGCCCAGGCGGTCGTGAAGTACATCGCCGAATACCGCGCGACGGACGAGATGGACGAGGCCCACCACCTGGCGGCGACGGCGCTCTGGCTCTACTCCCTGCTCGGCCTGCTGCTGGCCGTCATCGCCTTCGCCGCGGCCCCACTGTTCCCGCGCATCTTCCCCGTGCCGCCGGAGCAGACCGACCTGGCCGTTACCGTCGTCCGTCTCTCCGGCCTGACGGCGGCCATCGCGATCCCCGGCACGATCACGACCTCCGTTCTCCGCGGGCTGCACCGCTACGACCTGGTGAACCTCGTCAGCACCGTCGGCACGCTGTGCGTGATGGCCGGCACCGTGGCGGTGCTCCTGCTCGGCGGCGGCCTCATCGGAATCGTCGCCGTCAATCTCGTCATGACTGCCCTCAGCCAGATCCCGGCGGTCTGGTTCATCCACCGCACGGCGCCGGAGCTGCGCTTCGGCTGGCGCGGCGCGCGCCGGCGCTGCGTGCGCACCATCGTCGGCTACAGCTCCTCCTTCTTCGTCATGAACGTGGCCGGGCGGCTGGAGAACCGGACCGACGAAATCGTCATCGGGGCGTTCATGTCCGTCGGCGCGGTGACGCCCTACTCCCTGGCGCGGCGCCTCAGCGAAATCACCGAGATGCTGACCGACCAGTTCTTGAAGGTCATGCTGCCCCTGGCGTCGGAGCTTCACGCCCAGGATGACTGGGGCCGCCTGCGCCTCCTCTACACCACGACGTCACGCCTGACCCTGGCGATCTTCCTGGCGATCGGCTGCCCCGTCATGATCCTGGCGCCCGCCCTCCTGACGCTGTGGGTTGGGCCTGAAAACGCCCAGTACGCCTACCTCGTCGTCATCCTCACCCTCGCCAGCCTCGTCGGCGCCAGCCAGTGGCCGGCGGCGACCATCTTGCAGGGCATCGCCCGGCACCGCCTGCCCGCTCTGACGGCCCTGGCCGCGGGCCTCCTCAACCTCGCGCTCTCCATCTTCCTGCTGCCGCGGTTCGGGCTGGCCGGTGTCGCCCTGGGGACACTGATCCCAGCGGCCCTCGAATCGCTGGGCTTCATGCTGCCCTACGCCATGCGCACGCTGCACGTCAGCCTCCGCGACCTGGTCGGCCAGGTCTACCTGCCGACACTCCTGCCCCTGATCCCGACGCTGATCGTCCTGAGCCTGCTGAGCCAGGCCATCGAGACGCCGTCGCTGCTCACCGTCGGCGCGGCCGGCGCGGCCGGCGTGCTGACCTACGCCGGCTGCTACCTTCTCCTGGGCAGCAGCTCCATCGAACGCCACGCCTACCGCGATGTCGCTTCCACGGCCTTCCGCTTCGTGGAAGCTCGGCTGAGAAGCCAGTAGGGAGATGGACTTGACGACGCTCCAGGGCATCAGCGGCGCCCTTCACCAGCGGCTCCCCCGGCTCGGCGGAGCGGACGGCGCGCTCGTGCTGATGTACCACGCGTTCGGCGCGCCCGGCGAGGCGGCGAGCCGCTACGTCGTCCCCCGCCGCCGCTTCGCGCAGCAGATGGCGTATCTACTGAACGCGCGCTACCACGTCATCAGCGTCGCCGAGCTTGTGCGGCGTTACCAGGCGAATGAGCCGCTCCCGGCGCGCAGCGTCGCCATCACCATCGACGACGGCTACCTGGATAACCTGACCGTCGCCTACCAGGTGCTGCGCCGCCAGGGCTTCCCCGCGACCATCTTCGCCGTCAGCGGCGCGCTCGGCGGCTGCAACAACTGGGACCCCGACGGCACGCTCGCCGGGCGCCCGCTCCTCAGCCTGCCGAACCTCCAGGCAATGCAGCGCGGGGGCATCGAAATCGGCGCCCACACGCGCACGCACCCGGCGCTCACGACGCTCGGCCCAGAACGCCTGCGGGACGAGGTCGAAGGCTCGCGGGCCGACCTGGAGCGCGGCCTGGGCGTGCCCGTCGCCACGTTCTCCTACCCCCACGGCCGGTACAACGCTGCCGTCGCCGCCGCCGTCGCGCGCGCCGGCTATCTCGCCGGTTTCACCGTCGAGGAAGGCGTCAACACCCTCGACACGGACCGATACGCGTTGCGCCGCATCGAGGTCTTCGGCACGGACACCCTGCCGACCTTTGCGCTCAAGCTGTGGCGCGGCCGCAGCCGCCTCTTCTACCAGCGCCGCCCCCGCCGCCGCGCCTTCACCCCCGCTGTCAACGGATAGGGTCACGAATAAACGCACGGGCCTCGCCCCCGCGCCCGCCGCGGGGTGAACCCCACGGCTACAAATGGAAGCCCGAGGGGCTAAAGAATGTATCGCTCCCAGCCCCTTGGGCTTCCGTCTCGTAGCGGCGGTCTTCAGGCCGCCGCGCCCGCTCGGTAGACGAAACCCGGCATTGTGTCTATAATCCTCCATACCTTCCAAGATGTAGAACAAGCGACAAGTGCAGGAGAGCATATGGGGGCGAAAACGCTGGACGAGCACATCGAAATCACGCCTGGTGTCGCCGGCGGCAAGCCCCGCATCGCCGGACACCGCATCACGGTACACAATATCGTCGTGTGGCATGAGCGTCTGGGGCGCAGCGCCGATGAGATCGCCTCGGAGTTCGACCTGTCCCTGGCCGATATCTACGCGGCCCTCGCCTACTACTTCGACCACCGCGAGACCATTGACCGGGAACTGGACGAGAGCCAGACCTTCATTGGGGTGCTTCGAGAGCAGACACCCTCTCCGCTGACGCAGAAGCTCCAGGAGCGCCGGTCGAATGGCGCAGAGGATTAGGTTCTACACCGACGAGCACGTCGCGAAGGCCGTGATTCGGGGCCTGCGTCAACGCGGCATCGATGTGCTCACGGTTCCAGAAGCCCAAATGCTCGGCGCATCGGATGAAGAGCAAGTAGCGCGAGCGCGTGCCGAAGGACGGGTGATCTTCACCCAAGACGATGACTTCTTGCGCCTACATGCGGCTGGAATTGAGCACGCTGGCATTGTGTACGCCCCACAGTCGGCATCGGTGGGAGAAGTCATTCGCGGATTGATGCTGGTCTTTCAGGTGCTCGATGCCGAGGACATCACGGGCCAAGTGGAATTTCTATAGCAATTGGTCTGCAAGGGAGAACCCTCGATGGATGGGGTGGTGGCGGCGGTGAGTCGGAGCGCGAAGCACACGTTTAGCAAGCCGACGCAGGATGGTATCTGCTTGCTACCCGGGCTCGGCGTCGAGGGGGACGCGCACATGGGCGAGACGGTCAAGCACCGCTCGCGCGTGCGCCAGGACCCGACGCAGCCCAACCTCCGCCAGGTGCATCTCATCCACGCCGAGCTTTTCGACGAACTGAGCGCTCAGGGCTTCGACGTGTCGGCCGGGCAGATGGGCGAGAACATCACGACGCGGGGCATCGACGTGCTCGCGCTGCCGACCGGCGCGCGCCTGCATATCGGCGACAGCGCCGTCGTTGAGGTGACGGGGCTGCGCAACCCGTGCGCGCAACTCGATACCTTCCAGCCGGGCCTGATGGCCGCCGTCCTCGACCGCGACGCCGACGGCAACCTGGTGCGGAAGGCGGGCATCATGGGCATCGTCGTCGAAGGCGGCGAGGTACGCGCGGGCGACGCGATTCGCGTCGAGCTTCCGCCCGAGCCGCACCGCCCCCTCAAACGGGTCTAGCCCGCTTCTGGGCCGTTCGCAGGACTCCCCTCAATTGCCCCACAACGGATGATTGCGGGCCGACATCCGCTATTGTATAATGGAGACAGGCCTTCCATTTTTTGACGCCGTCTCTCTGCCGCCTCCGCAGCGCGCAGGAAGAGCGGGATTTCAGCTTGGCTTGGCCCAACGAAATAGCAGAACGCGGCTCTGATTCCGGCTACGACGACGTAGCCCACGGAGAACACCATGCCCATCAAGATCCTGCTGGAGTTCGCGGTCGTCCTGGCTGCCATCTTCATCGGCAGCCGCTACGGCGGCGTGGGGCTTGGTCTCTTCGGCGGCCTGGGTGTGCTCGTGCTCACCTATGTCTTTGGCCTGCCGCCGACCAGCCCACCCGTCGACGTCATGCTCATCATCCTCTCGGTGATCATGGCGGCAGCCGTTATGGAGGCAGCGGGAGGGATTGACTACCTTGTGGATGTCGCGGCGGGCATCATACGCCGCAATCCGAAGCAGATCACCCTCGTCGCGCCGCTCGTGGCCTACGCGTTCACCTTTGGCGCGGGCACCGGCCACGTCTTCTACCCCCTCCTTCCCATCATCTACGAAACCGCATACGACAACGACATCCGCCCCGAGCGCCCGATCTCGGTGGCGACCATCGCGTCCCAGCAGGCCATCACGGCCAGCCCGGTCTCGGCGGCGATGGCGGCCATGCTGGTCATCATGGAGCCGCTAGGCTTCGGGCTGCCCCAGATTATGGCCATCTGCATCCCCGCCACGCTGGTCGGCGTCATCGTCGCCGCCTTCGTCCAGCAGCGCGTGGGCAAGGAACTGAAGGACGACCCCGAGGTGCAGGCGAAGATTAAGTCGGGCGAGCTGCCCCCACCCGGCTCCCTCGTCCAGGGCGATGCGCCGAAGCGCGAGCTTCCGCCGAGCGCCCGGCTGAGCGCGCTGATCTTCCTGGTCGGCGTCGCCTTCATCGTCGTGTGCGGTCTTGTCCCGGCGCTGCGCCCGCAAATCCCGACCCCCGACGGCAGCCAGCCGCTGTCCATGACCGTGACCATCCAGATCGTGATGCTCTCCATCGCGGCGCTGATGCTGTGGCTGACGAAGGCGCCGGTCGCGTCCGTGCCGACGACCAAGGTCGCGCAGGCCGGGCTGACCGCCGTCATCGGTATCTTCGGCCTCGCGTGGCTGGGCGACACCTTTGTCCAGGCCAACCTGGACTGGATCGTCTCGACCATCGGCCACATCGTGACGGCGTACCCGATCCTCTTCGCCGTGGGCCTGTTCTTCACCTCGGTGCTGCTGTTCAGCCAGGCCGCGACGACCCGCACCCTCATGCCGCTCGGCGTCGAGCTGGGCATCCCGCCCGCGAACCTGATCGGCATGTGGCCCGCCGTCAACGGCTACTTCTTCCTGCCCACCTATGGCACGCTCATCGCGGCCATCAACTTCGACCGCTCGGGGACGACGCGCATCGGCCGATACGTCCTCAATCACTCGTTCATGCTGCCCGGCCTGGTCGCCACCATCGTCGCCGTGATTACGGGTGTGCTGATCGGCCGACTGTTGTTTGGATAGGAGCATACACATGATTGCACAAGACCTCCTCTTGAATGTGGCTTCCCGCGTCACCGGCATCACGACTGAGGATCTAGAGTCGGTATTCGCTCGCAGCGAACGCGTCACCTACGCGCCCGGCGAGTGGCTGTTCCACGAGTCGACGCCCCGCACCTGGGCCGGCATCGTCGCCGAGGGCGAGGTCGAGATCGTCCGCGGGCTGCACGGCGCGAGCACGCTCCTGGCCGTCCTGGGCGAGGGCGCGATTATCAGCGAAGGCGCGCTCCTCGACGACGCGCCCCACTCGACCAGCGCGTTCACGCGCACCGGCGCCGTCGTCTGGCAGGCGCCCAAGGCGGCGTGGGAGGAGATGCGGGCCAGCAATCCCGCGGCCTATTACCGCATCGTCGGCCGCGTCGCCCAGCGCATCAACGAGCGCCTGCGCCTGGCGTCCGAGCAGCTGGCCGGCACCGCCGACACCGACCAGCTCATCGGCAGCGTGCGCCGCGAGCACGACTCGCTGGGCGAGCGCGAGTTGCCCGGCAACGCCTACTACGGCGTGCAGACGCTGCGCGCCCTGGAGAACTTCGCCATCTCCGGCATCCCCCTGCGCAACTTCGAGCACATGATCGAGGCGCTGGCCTACATCAAGAAGGCGGCGGCGCGGGCGAACCAGGAGCTTGGCGTCCTGGACGCCGCGAAGGCGGACGTCATCGGCCAGGCGTGCGATGAGCTTCTCCAGGACAGGCTGGTGGACCAGTTCGTCGTGGACATGTTCCAGGGCGGCGCGGGCACGTCCACCAACATGAACGCGAACGAGGTGATTACCAACCGCGCTCTGGAGCTGATGGGGCACCAGAAGGGTGAGTACCAATATCTCCACCCCAACGACGACGTGAACCGCTCGCAGTCCACCAACGACGTCTACCCGACGGCCATCAAGGTCGCGGTCATCTTCTCCATGGAAGACACCCTGACGGCGATGGGCGAGCTCAAGGCGGCGCTGGAGGACAAGGCGCGGGAGTTCGCGGACGTGCTCAAGATGGGGCGGACGGAGAACCAGGACGCCGTGCCGATGACGCTGGGCCAGGAGTTCGGCGCGTACGCGGTCATGGTCGGCAGCGCGATGGCGGCGATGCGCCACGCGGGCGAGGAATTGCTGGAAATCAACATGGGCGCGACCGCTATCGGCACCGGCCTCAACAGCCCGCCGGGCTACGCCGACCTGGTGACGAAGCGCCTGGCGGAGGTCACCGGCCTCCCGCTGCGCCGCGCCGAGAACCTCATCGAAGCGACGCAGGACTCCGGCTGCTTCGCGCAGATGTCGGCGACGATGAAACGCGGCGCGGTGCAGATATCGAAGATCTGCAACGACCTGCGCTGGCTGTCGTCCGGCCCGCGCTGCGGCCTCAACGAGATCACCCTGCCGCCCTTGCAGCCCGGCTCGTCCATCATGCCCGGCAAGGTCAACCCTGTGGCGCCGGAGCTGGTCAACCAGGTGTGCTTCGAGATTATCGGCTACGACGCGGCGGTGTCCATGGCGGCCGAGGCCAGCGAGCTCGAGCTGAACATGGCCGAGCCGCTCATCGCGTACAACCTGCTCCACGGCCTGATGCTGCTCAAGAACGCGTGCATCATGCTGACGGCGCGGTGCATCGTCGGCATCAAAGCCAACCGCGAGCGCTGCCGGAGCTACGTCGAGAACAGCATCGGGCTGGTGACAGCGCTCAACCCGGTCATCGGCTACGAGCGCTCGGCGGCCGTCGCGAAGGAAGCGCTGGCGACGGGCGGGAGTGTGTACGACCTGGTGCTGTCGAAGGGGTGGCTGACCAAGGCCGAGCTGGACGAGATGCTGCGGCCGGAGAACATGACCGACCCGCGGCGCGTGCTTGCGTAGTTGAGTCGGTAGGTGAACAGACGGAGGGGCAAGCGCCTCTCCGTCTGTCTGCGCCAGGCACACCATATTTCGCTGATGCCTCTATCAATTCTCACGTAACGTCGGCGCGGCAGCCGGCAAGCGAGGTCGCCGGAGCAACAGCACGGCGAGGCCCGCCGCAACGAAGAGAATGAGCCCGTTCAGGTAGAACGGGGCCGCGTGTCCCGTGTTGTCGTAGAGCCAGCCCCCAACGAGAGGGCCGATAACGGCGCCAAGACTGGCAGCGAATGTAAAGAACCCATAGCCCGTGCCGCGCTCGTCCCCACCGGTAAGGTCGGCCACCATGGCTTCCTGGGCCGGCGCCGCGGCCGCCGCGCCGATGGCTTCCACCACCCACAGTATCACCAACCACACCATGCTCGCTAGATTCGGCATCAGAAGCGAGACAGCGCCTGAGACCACCATGCCCAGCGCCATCGGCGCGACGCGTCCAAAGCGGTCACTAATGCGGCCGAGCCGCGAGGGGAGGAAGCTGGCCACCACCGCCGCCGGCACATACGCCCACGCTAGCGTGGCGATGTCCGTCGTGAACTTGTCCTGCAAGAAAATCAGGAGCAGCGGCGTAATCATGGCGGTGGAGATCCCCGCCAGGAAGACTATCGCCATGAGGCGCAGCAGCGCCCGGAGATTGAGCTCGCTGCGCTTTCCTGGCGCCGCTTTCAGCGGCCGCGTCTCGGGGGTCTTGACCAGCGCCTGCCAGGCTCCCAACGCCGCCGCGACAGCGTATACAAGAAAGACCCATCGCCACCCTTGATCGCCCGGCAGGAACGACAGCAGGGCGAAGCCGAGGAAAGCGCCCACCAGGGCGCCGCGAGCCAGCGCCTCATCCACACGGCCGACGGCATGCCCGCGCTCTTCGGTCGGCATGCGGTCCGTTGCTATGGTATAGGCAGACAGCCAGAGCAGGGACGCCCCGATGCCCTGGATGATCCTGGCTATATAGAGGGTGCCCAGAGAACTGACAGCCGCAAAGGTGGCCATGGCTGCGGCATAGCAGGCAAGCCCGGCGACGAAGAACCACTTGCGCCCGAATCGATCGAGCGCTCGGCCGACGAGGGGACGCAGCAGCACAGTTACCAGGGTGAAGACGGAGAACAGAGCGCCGATTTCCAGCGCCGAGGCGCCGAGCCGCTTTCCGAAGATCGGTAGCGCAAACCAGAGGAAACCGAATCCAAGCGAGGCCAGCATGATGGGCCACAGGAAGGTGAGCTTAGGATCTGTTCCTGTCCCGGCAGGGGCCGTTTCTTGGCGCATGCCCTCATCTCGATTGAGCGTGGTGAACAATGGCCGCGTGCCCATTGTAGCGGGGAGCCGAGACGCTGTCAACAACTTGACACACGCCGTCGCAACAATATGGGCGGAGGTGCTAACGCTGTTCTCATGGACGGACGGCGTAGACACCGCCGGTGCGGCCGATGCCTGCCCAGGCATACACGTTCGCGTCGTGGGCGCGGTGGAGGCCGCCGCTGCCGCGGTTCGCGCCGATGACGTCGTTGAAAGTACTCGTGGCGTTGCTGCCGAGATCGACAATGAGCACCTGCGATGTCCCGTCCGCCGCCAGCGATGAGACCAGAAGCGTCGACTCGTCGGCGGTCAGGGCGATCCCCGCCGGGCTGCCGAGCGTGACCGAGCGGACCAACGGACGGTGGCCGCGCCGGCCGACCTCCAGCACCACATCAGAACTGTCGCTATTACCCGTGCGGCCCGCCACGTAAACCTTCCCATCCCCTGCCACGGCGACACCGTCGGCAAGGGCCAGCGGGCTGCCGTTGAGCACCGACACCCGCACTCCAGACCCATCGGCCGGGAGCCGCCAAACGTCCGCGCGCCGATTGGCGGGGTTGGTACCCGCCACGTACAAGATGTCGCGGCCGCATTCACTCACAAGGTCGAGGGCTCGCGGCGCAAGCCCGTGCGCGCCGGCGACGAAGCGAACAGAACCATCCATGATCGTGACGGCGAGGACCGCGCCTCCTCCTCTTGCCGCCGGATCGGCGACGTAGAGCGTCTGGCCATCGCTGGACGTGACGATACCGCGTGGGGAAACCAGTGGCGCTCCCACGAGAACGCTCTGGACCGAGCCGCCGCTGGCCGGCACGCGGAACACGCCGCCCTCGCCACTCTGCGTCTGAGCGACGAAGTACACAACTGACCCGGTCGGATCGGGCGTCGCATCGAGGGGGTAGTAGAAGTCAGCGCCACCCTGAGCGAGCAGGGCTACGTTGAGCCCTGCGGCGGCGGCGGTGCGAGCGGTCACCGCGCCGAAGGCGACGACGCCAACGACCACGCCGACCAGGAGCAGCAGAACGGAGATACGCCGAATGTGGCGGCGGAGGCCAGGGTCAAGTCGAGACGTGAAACTCATGAGGCGTCTTCCTTATTCATCGATGTGTTGTATCTTGGCTTTGCGATCCAAACAAGTGCCGTGGTGTAGCACGCGCTCGCACCAAAGACGCCCGGTGCGACACGGTGGATTTCTTGACGTTCGCCTCAACAGCCCTGCGTCTTCTTTCCCCGATTCATCATTGCGTACTATCCTCACCCTGGCGCGCATTTCCCGCGAGGAGTTTCTGGAAGCGTACGAGCAAGCGTGACTCGGAGCTGGCGTCCTGGAACATGAGAGGCGGAGGGTGGCATGCCCCTCCGCCTCTCACACATCGTTGGCCGTCAGGGCTTCTACTGCTACACCCAGCCGGCGACCTCGTACCGACCGACACCCAGGATGCGCATGTCGAGGGCTTGTGATGCCGCACTACGTGTCTGACTGCCCGCCTCCTCGCTGGCCTGCCTCGCCCCTTCCGACTCCCACAGCGTCATCGAGATTCCCCTGCCAGTGTTGCGGTCGAGGAGCAGCCACGCGCCCTGGCCGCCCGGCTGGCTCTGCCACCACTCAGCGATGTTCTCGCGCCACCACGCGATAGCGGTATCATTCTGGTCAGGCAAATCTTCAAACCATGTAAGGCGCGCTGCCCCAGTGCCTTTCTCAGCACCGCGATGTTCCACAACCTCATAGTGCTCGATCACGGCGCCTTGCGTGCCCACGTCGCGCTGGGCCTCACGCAGTGAGTCGTTGTTGCCTGCCTCGGTGCGCTCCATCGCTTGCTGCGAGTCCCACAGCCCGATGCCGACCCCCGCGCCCGTTTGCCGGTCCACGAGCATGATCGCTCCGGCGCGGTCGGGCGCGGAATGCGCCGCGATATGCTCGCGCCACCAAGCGATGGCCTCGTCAACCCGCTCCGGCCGCCCCTCGACTCGATTCACACGCGCGTACATGCCTGCCTCCTTGTGATGTTGAATCCAATAGACGCATCTACTGACAATTATAGCCCCCGCCGAGATGGCATGACAAGCGTTGCCTGACGCGGTCAGATCATGCACAAACAACGTATCCATCTTCCTCTTCAGTGAATATCGGTCCACCCTGCGTTAAGGTTTCTCAACGCGGCAATCAGCGAGCGTGTTTTCGCCTACCTACGGGTGCACGCCCTATTGACATCATAAGACGAATACGGTAGACTGTATAAGCCTTGGTCATTTATTGACTGTCTAATCGTGTCCATGTTCTAGGCAATGATTCCTGGTCGAGTTGGGGAAGGAGGAGGCCTTCCATGATTTCGCGGCCGGACTGCCCTTCGTTGTGAGTCGTGCTCCGCTAGTAATGCTAGCCAGGACACGGCTCTTTCTGTTCTCAAAGCCTTTCAAACTCAATACCGGCGGACGCTGCACCAGACCTGGGATGACCCAGCCTGTGTCCGCCAACCTAATCTGAATCAAATTGGGGGCGCTATGATTTCCAAAAGATTCGGCCCGCCTGTCCGCGTTGTTCATTTCTTGCTTGTAGCGGTGGTCTTAGGCTCAGTCGCGGGTTTTCTCTTCATCAGTACCTCGCAACCCGTCCGAGGCGATCCGGCAATTGAGCCTACGCCAACCCCGACGCTGCTGCCCCGCGACTTCAAGCTCAACAGGCCTCTCGATGAGCCGCTGAACCCGACCCGTGACCCCGCAACTCTCACCGAGCACCCCAATCGGCCTGACTACTATCCCCCGCCCATGAACCCGACCATCTGGGTAGACCGGGGGGAGGGTAGTACCTACTCCATTGGTGAGACAATTCGGATCTGCTATTCCGTGCCGCGCGCCGACTATATGCGCATCCTCGATATACAATCCACCGGGACACATGTCATCCTTCAGGGGCGCGATGATGGCCAAGGCGGATGCTTCTACGCCACAGTCGGCCCGCCCACGGGCCAGGAGCGCCTGCGCATCGAGATGCTCAGCAACGGCTATCCGACTGGCGAGTATGGCGAGACGTACTTCTACGTCATCGGCGGACCGGTTAGCGTCTCAATCCGGGCCGACCGCAGCCCGAACGGTGTTTACCAGATTGGTGATCCGATTCGCATATATTTCACCATTAGCCGCCCGGTCTACGTTCGCATCTACGACTGTCAGCCCGGGCTGAGCTGCCGCGTGATCGCGCAGAATACAGCTAACGGCGGTAATTACTACCTTGACGCGACGATCACGGCGCCGACCGGCTGGGAGAAGGTGCGCATCGAGGCGGTCGAGGACAACCAGATAAAGGCCAGCGCCGAAGACTGGTTCTATGTGACGCAGCCTGTCAGCACGCAGCCGCCCGCCGGCATGTGCCGCGTCACCTGGGTCAGCACGAACAGCTCCTGCTCCGGCGAATTTGGCCTCGCGTCTCCCCAACGGCGTGTCATCTTCTCCAACTACCAGTCAGCCCCGGCACAGCGTTCGGTAGACATTGGACCGTTCGACCCTAGCACCTCACTGACATTTTACATCCGCCCGACCGGCTACTGCCCCAATAACGAGTACCTATCGACGTCTGCAAACGCGCGTATCCAGCAACTTGGCACGAACAACTGGCGCATCAACTGGGAGGACTTGCCGCCCAGCAGCACCGACTCCGACTACAACGACCTGGTCACCGACATCCAGTGCGGCATTCCCGTCCCGCAGCCCGACGCCAAGGTCAGCCGCAGCCTGACTTTCTTGCCCAACCCGGCCAACGTCAACGACCAGGTCACGGGGAGCTTCAGCATTCACAACTACGGCAACGCGACGTGGAACGCCTACCAGGTATGCATCGCGGGCGTTCCCAACGGCGGAGGGCCGCCGTGCGACTACAATGTCTCTATTGCGCCAGGACAGACACGCGACTTCTCCCAGCGTCAGTCGTTCTCCAGCCCCGGCACGTACAACTTCGAGGTCAACTGGCAGGACTCCTCCCAGTACTGGCACCAGGTGCCAGCCGACAACGGCGTGAGCCGTACCGGCTCAGTCACGGTAAACCAGCCAACCTACACTATTAGCGGAACGGTGCGGGACGAGACGGGCGCGGTGGTTGGTGGCGCGACGGTGGCAGCTCTCGGCTCAACCACCCACTATGTCTCAACGGGGAGCGACGGGCGCTACACGTTCACGGATCTCCCGGCTGACACCTATCGTATAGGCGCGACCAAGCCGGGCTACGACAATACGCCGGACCGCTACGTTTCCGTCCCGCCGAGTCAATACGGAATTGACTTCACCATAAACCGTACGAAGTATAGTATCTCGGGCCGCGTGACAGACGATGCCGGTGCGCCGATCGAAGGCGCGACCGTTGCGGCACTCGGCAGTACGACCCATTATGCCTCGACTGGAAGCGATGGACGATATGCTTTCACCGATCTGCTCGCCGACACCTATCGGATGGGCGCAGGTAAGCCAGGCTATGGGAACACACCAGACCGCAACATCACCGTTCCACCGAACCAGGGTGGTATAGACTTCACCCTCAACCGCCAGGACGATGCACAATTCGTTGGTCAGTCGGCCAACCCCTCCGTCCCTTTGGGTCAGTCCTTCCAGATCTACTTCGAGCTACGGAATTCAGGCACGACGCCCTGGCGCCAAAGTGATAACTACTACCTAGCTAATCTGCAGAATCCGCTGGGCGCCAACGCCCGCCAAGAGGTAGGTGGCGATGTTCTACCCGGCAACGTCAAGCGATTTACCATTAACGTATCGGCGCCGACGAGTGTTGGCACGTATCGCACGCAGTGGATGCTTAAGCATAACAACACCACCTTCGGGCCGAACATGTACCTAGATGTCACTGCCGTCAATCCGTGCACACCGGGAACCGATGGTGTGATACTTTATGAGCAGCCGAACTACGGCGGTCGCTGCATTACTTTGACCGAGGATACGCCTGCATTGACGACCTTCAACGATATGGCATCTTCTATCAAATTTGTCGGCACATACGCCCATACCTGGGAAGCCGTCGTGTACCCCGACGCCAATTATGGCGGGGCCTCGTCTGCGTTTCATGTCGACGATCCCGACTTTGGCAACGACACCATTGGCCAGGGCCACGCCTCGTCCGTCCGCATTCACAAGATCCCTATCATCCTCTTACCCGGTATCCAGGCCAGCCGCTTGGCAAACGCACCGAGGTCTCAACTAGGCTGCTTTGGTCGGGTGAAAGGAGAGATTTGGCTGAATGAGGGGCTTTTGCAAGCGGCTGTCCCGGAAATTCCGGATTATATCCTCCATCGACCGACGCTTGCTATTGCTATGTACAACGAGAATATCAAGAGTCTATTCCTGCAGGACGACGGCAAGAGTCCGGCTGATCCATGTGATCAGATAGTGGCATCTGACGTGATAAGCCGCACCAATTTCCTAATACCCCAGTTTGATACCATTCCCTATGCAGAGTTCATCCAAATTATGCAGGACTACCAAATTGAATACTTTCCGTATGACTGGCGATTGTCGATTGATGATGCCGCGTTCAAGCTCGACCAAAAGATCTCCGACGTGAAGCGCAAGTACAACGCTTCGACGGTCGTTCTCATCGGCCATAGCATGGGAGGGCTGGTCGCACGCCGCTATACGATGAGCGAAAGTCGGGCGCGAAACGTCGCACGCGTTATCACTGTCGGTACACCATACTGGGGTGCGCCAAAAGCTGCTTGGAGCATGCGCACCGGCTTGAGCGGCATTGGTCTCCTCGACCTGATACTCGATCAGACGGCTGTGCGCAAGCTAGTTCGGAACTCGCCGGGTGGTCTCGCTCTCCTTCCGTCAGAAAAAGACTACTTCGACCCTCCTGATTCTCCCGTAGGTGGTTATTACGCCACCGACCACGGTCGACTCACAAGCTTCCAGCAAACACTTGATTTCTTTGTGACTAAGGGGGGGAATCGTGGCCTACTAGAGCAAGCTCGTGACTTTCATCGTCAAATAGACGATTTTAGCGTGGATGTCCATACGCCCTATCAGATTCTTGCCGCGGATCACATAGGGACCACGATTGGTTTCGTCACAGAGAGCCCATGCGCCTTCCCGCCGTTCAACACTTGCTGGCTTCAGTGGCCGGTTTGGGGCGACGGCACAGTGCCGAGGTCCAGCTCCGAACTGATAGGTCAAAGCCAGCTTGACGCTAATGTGCAGATTTGCAACTATGGGCCTGGGACAGTAGTTTATGACCATGCTGAGTTGCTAAGGGATATCAGCGTCATTCAGGACATCCGTAGCATCCTGGCAGGCAGACAATTGCAGTTTTGCCAACCAGTAAATGCCACAAAGATAAATTCCTCTGTGTCGTCTATGATGGAGATTGTTGTTTGGGGCGAAGGACTGGTGCGGGTCGAAGATGGCGCGGGTCATGTTACCGGCTTCGCTGCCGACGAGACCTACAGGAGCGAAATTCCAGAGGCATCCTTCCACATGGCTGGTTCGAGCACGATTATCGTCCTGCCAACCAACGGCCGATATACGTTAACTATTCAGCAGACGGGGTCCACTCCGGCGCAAGTGCGGGTCGCTCGCCTACAAAGCTCTTCCAGCGCTGACGCCTTTGAGCCACAATCGGAGGCGGTGTTCCTCGACGTGCCATTCAGACTGGGCGGTCTCGCTACCTTGAACTTTGACTTCACGGGCGGACTCGATAGCCTGCGCTTGGTGGACCGACCTGGAAGCGGCACGCCAGATGTTACTTTGGCTCCAACCCTCGTGCTGGATCCGCAGCAGAGCCAGGACTACTCCCTGCCCACGACCACCATCAACGTCCAGGGAACCAGAACGAGCCAGGGCTACTACACGGGTAACGTCAGTGTGACACTCTCAGCGACTGATAGTGGCACGGGCGTGCTGAAGACCGAGTACAGCCTGGACGGTGGCCAGACCTGGCAGACGTATAGTGGCCCTGTGCGCGTTGTGGCTGAGCGTGCACGCGTCTTTACTGCGCGGTCGGTTGACCGTGCGGGCAACCAGGAGTATCCGTGGGTGACCCAGCGGTTGGCGCCTGAGGTACCGAAGGTATATCTGCCTTACTTGGAGATCAACAGCCGGTGACCAGGTAATGGACGCACGGGAGTTAATGGGCGCCCGCAATCGGTGGTTGAAAGGGTCATGAGACACAAGAGCCGGGGAAGTTTGATCTCCGTCTGCGTCGTGCTGCTCCTGTGCGCCAGGGGCATGGCGCACAGGCTGTCGGCCGACCCGAACACGGGTGTGCCGGACCTGGTGAACAGCGTGTCCCAGGACCGTCTGCGGGACTATGTGTGCAAGCTGCAGGACCAGGACAGCGGCCCCTACTGCAACACGCAGGGCAGCCGCAATATGTGCAACACCAGCGGCATCAACGAAGCGCGCGATTACATCATCGCGCGCTTCCGCGAGTATGGTCTGTCGGTCTCGACCCAGGATGTGGCGTACGGGGCCAACGTCCACCAGAACGTCATTGCCGAGCTGCGCGGCGTCGGCCCCGATCCCGACCTGGTCTACATCGTCGGCGCTCACTACGACTCCCGAGCGAGCCGCGGCTGCTCGTCCAGCGGTGCGGCGCCGGGCGCGGATGACAATGCCAGCGGAACGGCCGCGGTTCTCGAAGCCGCTCGGATTCTGAGCCAGCAACATTTCGCGCACACGCTGCGCTTCGTCACTTTCGCGGGCGAGGAGCAGGGGCTGCTGGGGAGCGCCGTGTACGTGCGATACCTGCGCAGCCGCCAGGAGCGCATCGGCGGCGCGATCATCATGGACATGCTGGCCTGGGACGGAAACGGTGACGGGCGAATGCGCGTGTACGACCAGGGCACGGGCGATACGGCGTCGGCAGCGCTGGCGCAGCAAGTCCGTGGCGCCGTGAGTCAATATAACAGCGGAACGACTCCTGTTGCGAGCAGCGGTTTGCAGCAGAGCGACCACGCTTCCTTCTGGAGCTACGGTTACCCCGCCGTTCTGGTGATCGAAGACTACCCCAGCGACTACACGCCCTATCTGCACTCGGTCGGCGACACCGTGGACACGCTGCGCTTTCCCTATATGGCGGGCATTGTGCGCGGCGTCGTGGGGAGCGCCGCCAGCCTGGCCGTGGTAGCCGATGGCACGGTGGCAACCGCCACTGTTACGCCGACGGCGACAGCGACCACTTCGGCAACGGCCACGCCCACGCCGACCGACACGGCGACGCCGACCGCACCACCAACTGTGACGGCAACGCCGTCAGCCACAGCTACGCCGAGCCCGTCGCCGACTGAACCAGCGACCCCCACCGTAACAGAGACTGTCGTTTGGACCCCAACGCCAACGGATACAAGTGCCCCACCGCCGCCGAGCGAGACACCCACGCCCACGGCAACGATGGAGAGCGACAGCTTCACATACATCATGTTTCTGCCCAGCATTCTGCGTTGAGTGCAGTTCTATGGGGCGGGCCATGTTGGGTGAAGCTCTCGCTACGCGCGGTTAACGTCTCTCACTAGCGCGAAAATCGACCGTGAGAAGTCGATTATTCGGCGAAATGCGCTTGACGGGCGCGCTCCTGTGTGGCAATCTATCATGTACGGCACAAACAAAAGCCGAGTGCCACGCAAAGGAGCGTAAGGTATTCATATGTCTTCCCCGAGTCTCAATGGTGAGCCTCCCCTCCTCGAGATCGTTCGCGGCGTCGAGAAGCGATTCCTATCCTCGCCGCGCAACCGCTGCCGCGACCTGGAGAGCGCGACGCGCTACTATCTCGAATTCCTCCACGGCTTCGAGTCGCTGCCCATCGACCGACCCGTCGTAACGGTGTTCGGCTCGGCGCGCATCAAGCCCGACAACCCCTACTACGAGATGGCGCGCACCCTCGGCCGCCGCCTGGCCGAGGAGGGTTTCGCCGTCATGACCGGCGGCGGTCCCGGCATCATGGAGGCCGCCAACCGCGGCGCGAAAGAGGCCGGCGGGCTGAGCGTCGGGGCGAACATCCACCTGCCCCACGAGCAAGCGCCGAACCCGTACCTGGACATCTACGTCACGTTCGAGCATTTCTTCGTCCGCAAAGTCATGCTGGTCAAATACTCGTGCGCCTTCGTCGTCATGCCCGGCGGCTTTGGGACGCTCGACGAGGTGTTCGAGACGCTGACACTGATGCAGACCGGCAAGATCGAGGACTTTCCCGTCGTCGCGATGGGCACCGCGTTCTGGGAGCCGCTCAGCGAGTTCATGCGCAAGTCGATGATCGGCAACGGCACCATCAACACGGCGGACCTGAGCCTGTACCGCCCAACCGATTCCATCGAGGAGGCGGTCAGCATCATCGTCGAACACTGCTGCCGCCGGCAGCAATAAGGAAGCTCTATGCGAATAACGCTCTGGGGCGCGGCGGGCGAGGTCACCGGCTCGTCATACGGCGTGCAGACCGACCGCGCCCGCCTCCTGGTGGACTTTGGCATGTTCCAGGGCGGTAAGCGCCTGGAAGCCCTGAACAGGATCCCGAACGCCCTGAACGTCGGGGCGTTGGACGCCGTCGTGCTGACCCACGCCCACGTCGACCACGTCGGGCGGCTGCCTTTGCTCGCCAAGCGTGGCTACAGCCGCCCGGTCTACGCGACCGAGGCCGCCATCGAGATGGCGCACCTCATCCTGCGCGACACGGCGAAGGTCCAGGCGATGGACGTCGAGAGTGAGAATCGCCGCCGCGAGCGCGCCCGCCTCCCCTTGCTCGCCCCGCTATACGACATCAGCGACGTCGAGGCGGTGCTGCGGCTCATGCGGCCGGTGGAGTATGGCGCGACGACCGAGGTCGCGCCGGGTGTCACGGTGCGGCTGGTGGATGCCGGCCACATGCTCGGCTCGGCGAGCATCGAGATGACGGTCGAGGAGGGGGGGCGGCGCAAAGTCGTCGTGTTTTCGGGCGACGTGGGGCCGCACGGCGCGCCGTGGCTCCGCGACCCTGTGCCGCTCGACGGCGCGGACCTGGTGTTCATGGAGTCGACCTACGGCGACCGCGACCACCGCTCGCTGCGCGAGACCCTGGCCGAGCTGCGCGACGTCATTCTGCGCGTCGCCGCCGAGAAGGGGCGTCTCGTCGTGCCGGCGTTCGCCGTCGGCCGTTCACAAGATATCATCTACCACATGGCCGCGTTGTTCCGCGACGGCCAGGCGCCGGCCTTCCCCATCTTCCTCGACAGTCCGATGGCGATTCACGCGACGCAGATTTACGAGGCGCACGAGGAGCTGATGGACGCGGAGACGCAGGAACTGATGCAGGATGGGCAGCTCGAGAAGGACATGCGACACGTCGTCCCGACGGAGAGCGTGGACGAGTCGAAGGCGATCAACACGACGCCCGGGCCGTGGATGGTGATCGCCGGGTCGGGGATGATGACCGGCGGGCGCATCCTGCACCACCTGCGCCACAACCTCTGGCGCGACGACGCTGCGATCCTGATTGTCGGCTACCAGGCGGAAGGCTCGCTGGGGCGGCAGCTTGTCGACGGCGCCAAGAGCGTGAAGATATTCGGCCAGCGCATCGCGGTGCAGGCCGAGGTGCATACCCTCAACGGGTTCAGCGCCCACGCCGGACAGAGCGACCTGCTGAACTGGCTCGGCGCGATGGCGCCCTCTCGCCCGCGCGTCGTCCTGACCCACGGTGAGGACCGCGCTCGCCAGGCGCTATCGCAGAAGATAAAGGAGCGCTACGGTCTGACCGCGGAGTTGCCAAGGCAGGGCGAGACGATCGAGGTGTAGGGGCTCGTCCCTCAATCCGGAGACCGTGCTCGTGACCAATGTCTCACCCGATGTAGTCTGCCACCTCAGAAGATGATGGATAACAATAGGTTCGGTATCTTTACGATGCTTCGACCGGCAAAAGCCACATAAAGCGTGGCAGTGGCTTGGGACATGGAATCGAGATAGCAGCTTGACGGCCGCCCCGGTAATGCTGCTGAATGGAGCAGGCGCGTCCAATTGGCGCCATCGATGGTCATGAACGCGCCGCCAACCCCGACCGCAAAGCGCGCCCCGAAGAAATTCGGGTCGAACTTCATGTCGGTCAGAACAAGGTCGAATGACTCGCCGATGCCAGCGGGGTCTGCGTTGCTCGAGATGGAGATTTGGTTGTTCCAGGTGAGCTGGGTCTCTAGCGATTGGTCGACTTTCCATGTTGACCCGCCATCGTCCGAGCGTTTCACGTGATTGGTGTCGAGGATGTAGATCACGTTCGGCTGATACGGGTGCACGAAGAAGCGGGTCGCCATCGTCGCGCCTACTGAGCGGCCGCGAAGCGCCCGGGCGGGCACGATCTGCGTCCACGACGGTGCGCCAGCAGACCACTTCCACAGGTTTCCGTTGCCGCCGACATAGTAGACAGGGTTGGCATGGCCCCCCGAGGCCTGCACCACACCAAGCTTCGCCTCGGGCAGTCGCGGCCCTTGCAGGAATACATTTGCTCCCTGGCCGGGGCCGGTGGCCGTGGTGATCCACTCCTCGCGATGTTTGATGTCAAAGATGTTCTGCGTGCGCACCAGAACAGGGTGAGGCTCGTTGGGATCTAAGATGAAGATATAGTCGCCTTGGTCCGGCGCCGTCTCTCCCGCCAGCCCCAACACCATGGGGCTGGAACCCTGCGCGCCAAAGAAGCTCGACGCATTCCAGATGGCGCGCGACGGCACGCCGTCGGCCAACGTGGGCGGTCCGGTGACGGCCTTGCGGTCGTGCCCGGATGTGCTGGCGTCGGGAAGATTCCCTGGCTGCGTCTGGTAAACCGACACAGTCGACCCCTTCCGAGCCGAGGTGTTGTTAGCGCTGGTGTCCCAACGTGGCGTGAATACCATCATCGCGTGCGGGCGCAAGGGATCGGCAAAGGAACAATCGTTGTCGCCACCTCCATACTGCTGGTATGACCAGTGCTGGCCGCCGTCCCTGGAGTAGAAGCCGTCGTTGTCACCCGAGTTGAGCGAGAGGGCTACCCCCTTGCCGGCGATGGCAACGCCGGCAACACTGAGACACGACAGCGTCGCAAGGCTATCGGCGGGTTTGAAGTCCAGGCCCCCGTTCGTGCTACGATAAATACCGCCGTCGCTCAACATCCACAAGCTGCCGGCGCCGGGCTGATAGCCGCCATTATCGATCTTCGCGCGGAAGTCCGGCGAAAGCAGGAAGCCGTGGAGATCCACGTGCCCGGTACCCAGTCGGTGCCAGTCCGACGGCCCGGTTGGATCGAGAGGGCCGACCCAGGCGGCAGCCTGTTGATTGTCGTTGGCGAATCGCTGCGCGCCGTAGAAAAGGAGATCGCCGCGCCCGCTCTGTGTGGCGACAAGGAACGTGTTCCCCGCATCTTGCGTCGCGGGATCGATCACGACGTTGGGCAGAACAAGGTTATCCCATTTTGATTGTGACGTCCCGAGAAAGCGGGTGTAGTCACCGCGGTAGAGAGCGGCCGGTGTGGCCGCCCCGCTTCCGTTTTGTGCGACGAACACCTGCAAGGGGCAGCGTGGTGAGATGACCATCACGTGTGCCGATGTGCCGTTAGCGACTTGACTCGTTGTTCCGCCAATCGCCGGCGGCACAGGCCCATTGTCGCGGACCCACGTTGCTCCGCCGTCGAATGAGACGAACATGGTGCCGTTGCCAAGCGCATAGATGATGGACGGGAATGGGTCGGCAGGCTCGTTCTGCCAGACGGCCACATGGTTCACGCGAGCCGGAACGCCATTCCCCCAAGGCAACACATCCTGAAAGGTTGCGCCTGCGTTTTTGCTGATGGCCAGCGATGAGCCGCCAGCTGCATACACCAGGTGATCACTCCCCAGCGCCCACTGAAGCTCTCCCAGGTTGTTAAACGGAGTGAACTGGTGCACCTGCATCCAGTTCCTGCCCCAGTCGGTCGATCGCCATACGCCGCGGCTCCCGTTCGTGCGATCGTTGGCGACCAGCGCCAGGACGATAGTGCCGTAGCCAAAGTTGGCGAGCACGAAGTTCGAAGCAGGAAAGCCGCCGAGTCCGTCGCCGACAGCGCTCCAGACGCCTGCATCCCCGAAAGCGACAATGCCCACCTTATTAGGCCCGAGGACCGAAGCCAGGCGCGGATGGCGATCTACGCGCCACCCCTGGTTTACGCCTAGATTGGCGTGCACGAATTGCGCGGCACGGAACGTACCATCTCCATTGCCAATGGCCGTCCAGACGCCATCGTCGCCGAAGCCGATGATGTCGGCGATTCCGTCTCCGTTGAGATCGATGACGATGCGCGGGTGCTTGTCGACGCGCCAGCCGGTGTTGAAACTGAAGAGGCCCTGGGTAAATTTCGGAGCGTTGAAGCCGCCATGGCGATTGTTGATCGCCGTCCAGACGCCATCGTCGCCGAAGCCGATGATGTCGGGGTAGCCATCGTTATCGAGGTCAACGACAAAACGTGGGTGCTTGTCGACGCGCCAGCCTTGCTGAACACCAAAGTTCGCGAGGACGGGTTGCGAGCCTGGTTCGCGGAAGGACCCGTCGGGATTCTGGAAGGCCACCAGGACACCGGCATCCCCAAAGCCGATGATGTCCGCGTGGCTGTCTTTGTCGAGATCCACGACGAAACGTGGGTGCTTGCCCACTTGCCAGCCCTGCTGAACACCAAAGTTCGCGTGAACGAATTTCGCTTCCGCAAATCCTCCCAGTCCGTTGCCGATGGCGGTCCAGATACCGGCGTCTCCGAAGCCAATGACATCGGCTTTCCCGTCGCCGTCGACATCAACGGCGAACCGGGGATGCTTGTCGATGCGCCAGCCTTGGTTGTAACCGAGGTTCGCGAGGGCGAATGTGGCGCTCTTGAAGGTACCGTCGCCATTGCCGATCGCGGTCCAGACCCCATCGTCACCGAACCCGACAACATCGTCGAGACCATCGTTATTCAGGTCTGCAAGGAAGCGGGGATGCTTATCGATCTGCCAGCCACCAGCTTCGAGTCCGAACTCGGAGTTGACAACGTTAGGCTGCTGAAACGTGCCATCGCCATTGCCAAGCGCCGTCCACATGCCGCATTCGCCGAACCCGACAATGTCTGTGAACCGGCTGTTCGTGAGGCGACCGAGGAGGCGGGAGTGCTTCGTGAGGCGCCATCCAGGCGTTGCAGCGATGTCGACAACGCACCAACCGCCGAGCGCGCCAGGGACGTTGAATCCGGCTGGGTCTGGCTGTGGCCAGGTCAATTGTGTCCATGTCTTTCCGCCATCAGTGGAGGTCCAGATATTGGCGTACGAACCTACGTAGAGTTCTTCGCCGTCCGGAGTGCAAGCGATGGACAACATGCGGCCGGTGACAGAATGGCCGATGCCGCTGGCGTTTGTGTTGAGCCTGGTGGGACTGATATCAACTATGTCCACGCTTTTCTCCACAGATTAAGGCAGGGCACGCCTGCCGCGATCTCGCCACACTAGAATATCACACGCATCTCCCCGAGGTCAAGCCGTATCTTGACCAAATTTGGACTAACTTGGACCAATCTCGGACCACCCTCGGCTACAACCGGCTATAAGCCTATGTGCTGACGGAGCGTAGATTCCGGCAAGCCGTCGTCATAGCAATCGGAAGGAGAAAGGCGGTTGGGAGGCGCGGGCAATGTGTGGTACAATTGAGCTAATCCCACACAGCATGGGGAAGCCGACGGGGGACTGTGACTGTGACCAATACCTCGCCCGACCTGGCCGGCCGCGCCGAAGAGCTGCGGCGCCAGCTTGCTTACCATTCCTACCGCTACCATGTCCTGGACGCGCCCATCATCTCGGATGCGGCGTATGATTCCCTGTACCGCGAGCTACGCGATCTAGAGACTGAACACCCGGAGCTGGTGACGCCGGACTCGCCCACGCAGCGCGTGGGCGGCGCGCCGGTCGAGGGCTTTCGCAAAGTGCAGCACCCGGCGCCGATGCTGTCCCTCGACAACGCCTTCTCCGTCGAGGAGGTCCGCGCCTGGGGCGAGCGCATGCGCCGCCTCGTCGGCGACGTCCCGATGGACTTCGTCGTCGAGCCGAAGATGGACGGCCTGACGGTTGTGCTCCACTACACCGACGGCGTGTTTACTCTGGGCGCGACGCGGGGCAACGGCATCGAAGGCGAGGATGTGACGGCCAACCTGCGCACCCTGCCCAGCGTTCCGCTGCGTATCCCGGTTGATGTCAACTCAGACGTTGCCGCCCCACCGACGCTCGTCGTGCGCGGCGAAGTGCTCATGCACAAGGACGCCTTCGCGCGCCTCAACGAGAGCCGCGTCGCCGACGGGCTGGAGCCGTACGCCAACCCACGCAACACCTCAGCCGGCGCGCTGCGCCAGCTCGACCCGCGCATAACGGCGACGCGGCCGCTCACGTTGTACACTTATGCCGTCGTCGTGGGACCCCGGCTGCACAGCCAGTGGGAAGCCCTGGAATATCTGCAGATGATGGGCTTCCCGGTCAACAGCGACAGCAAGCACGCCGACACCCTGGACGAGGCCATCGCCATCGCCGAGGAGTGGCTTGCTCGGAAGTCGAGCCTGAACTATGACGCCGACGGCATCGTTCTCAAGGTCAACTCCTTCGCCCTCCAGGAAGAGCTGGGGGTGGTGGGGAGTGCGCCGCGCTCGGCCATTGCCTTCAAGCCCGCGCCCCAGGAGGGCGTCACCGTCCTGCGCCGCATCGCCGTCAACGTCGGGCGCACGGGCGTCGTCACGCCCCAGGCGCTCATGGATCCGGTGCGCATTGGCGGTGTCACCGTCAGCCAGGCCACCCTCCACAACGCCGACTACATTGCCGAGCGCGACATCCGCGAGGGCGACACGGTGGTCATCAAGCGGGCCGGCGACGTCATCCCCCAGGTGCTGCGCGCCGTGGTCGAGCTGCGGCTGCCGGACGCCGAGCCGTGGCACATGCCGCCGACCTGCCCCTCGTGCGGCGAGCCGCTCGTGCGCCTGCCGGGCGAGGCAGCCACATATTGCGTCAACGCCGCCTGCCCGGCGCAGCTCCGCCGCCACGTCGAGCACTTCGCCGGGCGCGGAGCGATGGACATCGTGGGGCTGGGCGAGAAAATCGTCGCCCAGGTTGTTGACCAGGGACTCGTGCACGATGTCGCCGACCTGTACCATCTGAAGGAGAAACGCGACGCCTTGCTCACTCTCGAAGGGTTCGGCGAGAAGAAAGTCGACAACCTGCTCGCCTCTATCGAGGCGTCGAAGGATCGGCCGCTGGCGCGGCTCCTGTTCGCCCTGGGCATTCAGCACGTCGGCGGCACCATCGCCGAGACTCTGGCGCGGCGGTTCGGCGCTATCGAGCCGCTCATGGCGGCGAGTCTCGACGACGTGCAGTCCATATCGGGGCTGGGGCCTCAAATCGCGGAGAGTGTTGTCGACTACTTCGCCAACCCCCGTAACCGCGAGGTCATAGAGCGCCTCAAGACAGCGGGCGTGCGCACTGCCGACGCGCAGGCTGCGGCCCCGTCGGACGGGCGCTTCGCGGGGCAGACGTTCGTGCTCACCGGCCGCCTGCCTAACATGACGCGGGATGAGGCCAAGTCGCGTATCGAAAGTCGGGGTGGACGCGTCACTGATTCTGTAACACGCAAGACGACCTATGTGGTCGTTGGAGAAGAGCCTGGAAGCAAGCTGGATAAGGCGCGCCAACTCGGTGTCGCCGTCCTCGACGAGGCGGACCTGATGCGCCTCCTAGAAGGATAAGCTCATGCATCGCCTATCCCGGCTGGCCTTGCTCGTCGCGGTCGTTTTCATGCTGGCGCTTGCCGCGCCACGAACTTACGCCGCTCCGCTCGCCGCCTGCACTTATGTCGTCCACGAGGGCGACACCCTGGACACCATCGCCGAGCGCTTCAACACGACGGCGTCCGACCTTGCCGCCGTCAACGGCATCGAGGACCCGGAAAGCCTGGAGCCCGGCGCGACGTTGGTCATTCCCGACTGCGGAAGTACCCCCCAGCCCCAGTCGCGCAATGGCCGCTCAACGCCGACTCGGTCGCGGCTCCAGATCGACACTCTGGACACCGTGCCCAACGCGAAGGACATCGCCCAGCCTCTCGTCGACCGCGCCGTGGGCGCGACGGTACACATCGTGGCCGAGACGCGCTATGGCTTCACTTCTAGCGGTACAGGCTCCGTGGTCGGTGCCGATGGGCGCACGTTCTTGACCGCGTTCCACGTCGTCGGCGATTCAACCACGGGCCGCCTCTACCCGATGCGCGAGATACGCGTCGGGCCTTTCAAGGATTGGGCGCTACGGGCGCACGTTATCGCGACAGACCCGGAGAACGATCTGGCCGTGCTGATCGTGAACGAGGCCTCGGACTTCACGGGCTTTGCGTTCGCCCCCGTGGGCGACTCGGACTCGCTTCAGCTCGGTGACACGGTTTACACCCTCGGCTATCCTGGCGCAGCGCATGGCGGCCTGGCGACGACGCGCGGGGTGCTGCTCGGCAAGCTTACGTTGGCCAACGAGACCGTCCCGCGCTTCCTCCTAACGAATGCTGAAGCTAGCCCCGGCTCGAGTGGCGGCATCGCCATCAACGAGAAGGGCGAGGTCATCGGCATCGTGTCGGCCATCGTCACCCGGCGCGATACGCTGGACAGCCTCGGACTGCCACAGGTCGACAACGCGACGGTGCTCATTCCGATCAACTGGTCGCGCCCGCTGCTCGGTCAGTAGTCATCGCGGGCGTTATACGGCTATCGGTCGGGGCAGATTTGAAACCTGCCCCGACGTGATTCTCCGGCGGGTCATTGTCTAGCGCCTCGGGCCGAATCGTCGGGCCGAGGCGTTGTTTTTCCACTGGGCGAAACTGGTACGCTTCTTGCGTTGCAATGGGTGGGATAGGATGAGTTGGAAAGGAGTGGTGCGATGTTCCGCCCCTCGTATCGTTGGACAGGGCTATTCGCCCTGATTGGACTGCTATTGCTCGCGTGGCGCCTCACGGTTCCAACCGCCTGGGCGTCCACGTGCTCCTACACCGTGCGCCCCGGCGACACCGTCCAGAGCATCGCCAAGCGCTATGGCGTCGACGCGACGACAGTCGCGAGGGTCGTGCCCAACGGCGCGCGCCTTCAGGCCGGCCAAACCATCACCATTCCAGACTGCGATCCGGCGACGCGGCCGGGCGTCACGAGCGTCACCATCGCCGACTACACGGCCGATACGCTGGACGATGTTCCGGGCGCGCCGGCCGAGTTGCCGGCCGGGCTGAGCGACCGCATGGACGCGGCGACCGTGCAGATTGTCGTCACAACGCCGCGCGGCGGCCGCCTGGGCACGGGGAGTGTCGTCGGCTCGGATGGACACACCGTTCTTACGGCATTCCACGTCATTGGCAACCGCTACACCGGCGCCCTATTCACGCCGGCCAGGATCGCGGTCGGCCCCTACATGGGCTACACGCTGAACGCCACGGTCGTCTCCGCGGACCCGACGATAGACCTGGCGGTTCTCCGCGTCGAGAACCGGGAGGGCTTCGGCGGTTTCGCTTATCTTCCTATGGGCGACTCGGACGCAATCGACCTCGGCGCGCCTGTGTACATCTTCAGCTATCCGGCGCGGCGAGAAGGTGGCCTGGCCCGCAGCACCGGCACTCTGATGGGCATGGTGCGCAAGACGGCTACGGACGAGCGCGAGAACTTCCTGACCGACGCTCAGGCGTCGCCTGGCTCCAGCGGCGGCGTGGTCGTGAACGGCCAGGGGCAGCTCATCGGCATCGTGACGACGGGCCTGACTCTGGACGAGGCCGTGCCGCGTCCCGGATTGCCGCCGATTACTCAGCTTACCGGCTTCGTCCCGATTCGCCAGGCGAAAGGTATTCTCACACTGGCCGGTGTTGGGCAATAGCCGCCACTACATAACGCCCGAGTTTTGACGCCCTCTGGGTATCTCAGGTATACTTACGCTCATGTCATCCCCAGACCCGTCGAGCGCCTTATCCAGCGCGCTGGCCCTGCAGTTTGGCCTGACCGAGTTCCGACCCGGCCAGGCGGAAGCTATCGCCCACGTCGCCGCCGGCCGCGATAGCCTCGTTGTGATGCCCACCGGCTCCGGCAAATCCCTCATTTATCAACTGCCCGGCCTCATGCGGCCGGGCTTGACTTTGGTGGTCTCGCCCCTCGTCGCATTGATGAAGGACCAGGTCGACTCGCTGATGGCCGCAGGCAAGCCCGCTACATACATCAACAGCTCGTTGGATGGGGAAGAAGTGTTGCGGCGCATCGACGGGATGAGCGCCGGCCGGTACAAGCTGGTCTATGTCGCTCCCGAGCGCCTGCGCAACCGGGCGTTCATGCGCGCCCTCGACACGGGCCGCATCGGCCTGGTCGCCGTGGACGAAGCCCACTGCATCTCCCAGTGGGGGCACGACTTCCGCCCCGACTATCTCCACCTCCGCGCCGCCATCGATGATATCGGCCGCCCGCCTATCGTGGCGCTGACCGCGACCGCCACCCCCGAGGTGCAGGACGACATCATCGCGCAGCTTGGCCTGCGCAACGTCGCGCGGACAGTCACGGGCTTCAATCGGCCCAACCTGACGTTCGAAGTGCGCGCCACCGACGACGATACGGCTAAGCTGCGCGAGCTGCGCCGCCTGCTGGAAGGCGTTTCGGGCAGCGCGATCGTCTACACCGGCACCCGCCGCGAAGCCGAGAGCGTCCATACCTTCGTGCAGGGGCTAGGCATTACCTCGCAGTATTACCACGCCGGGCTGGATGCCGAGAGCCGACGGCAGGCGCAAGATCTGTTCATGCTCGGCCAGGCGCAGGTGATCGTCGCGACCAACGCCTTTGGCATGGGTGTCGACAAGCCCGACATTCGCCTGGTCGTCCACTACAACCTGCCCAGCGCCATCGAAGCCTATTACCAGGAGGCCGGCCGAGCCGGGCGCGACGGCCTTCACGCCCGCTGCGTCCTGCTCTACTCTCCCAAGGACCGCACCCTGCAGGAATGGTTCATCGACAACGACGCGCCGAGCGAGACGGAGTTGCGCGGACTGCTCGCCAGTATTCGCCGCGCGGCTCGCCACGACGGCCAGGCGCGCGTGTCGGAATGGGACCTGGCGCGGCACGCGCGCCTCAACGATGTCAAGGTGCGCGTCGGCCTGCGGCAGCTCGAAGAGGTTGGCGCCGTCAGCCGCCTCGGCGACGACCTGGGCGTCATGTACCTGGAAGTGGCGGACGACGCGCCAACGATTGATCTGAGCGTCAACGCCGCCGAGGTCGAGCAACGCCGCGCGGCGAAGCGAGCGAAGCTGGCGAAGATGATCGAGTACGCCGAGACGACGAACTGCCGCCGCCAGTTCATCCTGGACTATTTCGGCGACCGGACGCCGACGGCCGCGGACGTGTGCTGCGATATCTGCCAGGCCGCCGCGTCAGCGCCGGCGCCCGTTGAGGCGCGCGGCGCGCAGACGACGGCCGAGTGGACCGCGATCATCATTCTGGAGGCGGTGCGCAACCTGCCGAAGGGTATCGGGCGAACGAAGCTGGCGCAGTTCCTCAAAGGCTCGCGCACCGACACGGTCGCGGCCCTTTCGCGGCACCGCCTGTTCGGCACACTAGCCCACCGCACGCTGCCGGAGCTCCAGAGCATGATCGATCAGCTCGTGAGCGGCGGCTATCTCAAGCAGGTTAACTCCGCCACGCCCGGTGTTGTTCTAACCCCTCTTGGCACGTCGGCGCTCCGCGAGCGCGCGGCCATCTCGCTCGACCCGCATCCCGCGCCGCGCGCGGCGTCCGGCGGCAAGCACGCCCCCGCTCCGAAGCACTAGCCGCTCGTGTCCGAATTCTTTGGCCCAAGAAACGCAGGATTCAGAGTCGTTGCGAGGAGGGCGTCTTGTGGGGTGCGGGGGGCGGCAGCTCCCTACAGACGAAGCAACCCCACATTCGGGAAAGGTAGCGCTCTGCCTGTACTTGACCGTCCTCTACAAGGGCGTGAGATTGCTTCGCTGAGATGAAAATAGCGCGGCTGTCGGCCTGAGACCTCCATGCCTACGATGGCGCGCCAGCATGAGAACACCGCCATCCTGTCATTGCGAGCGGAGCGAAGCAATCTCCCGCCCTTGTCAAAGGCAGTCTGGACCGCTACGGGGTTGCTGGCGGCCACTGAGAGATTGCTTCGTCGCGCTGACGCGCTCCTCGCAATGACAGTAATGTGTGTTCTGAGCAACGCAGCGAAGGGCCCCCAGAGGCACCGCGATGCTTCGCTTTGCTCAGCATGACATCTTCATAGTTACGGGTGACCCGAGGATCATATGGATTTCGCTCCCAATGACTCAGCTTGAGCGTTCGACTGCTGGCGCTTCCAAACGGGCCGATTGGGTTTCTCACCCGCGGCATTGGGCCATCGCCGTTCTCATCGCTCTGTTCCTCGTCCTCGGCGCGCTCCACGTCTTCTGGTCGCCAATCTTCATCAAGCCCGACGAGTCCTGGCACATGGGCTATGTCGAGTATCTGCGGCGCAACGGCGGCCTGCCGAGCGTGCGCCTGAGCCTCCCCGCTGGGCAGGCGCGCGGGCGCGCCGAGCCGGAGGGGCATCAGCCGCCCCTGTACTACGCCGCCGTCGCGCTGGCGACCTGGCCCAACGACCTGGCCGACATCGACAACATGTACCGCCGCAACCCCCACTTCCTCACCACCGAGACCGGCAACCTCAACGTCTGGGCGCCTTTGCCGAGCCGAGCCGAGAGCGCCTTCTACGTCGGGCGCGCCGTCTCGCTACTCTTCGGCGCGGTGGCCGTCGCCGCGACCTACGGCGCGGCGCTGGAGTTCCTCCCCTGGGGCGCGGCGCTCATGGCGGCGGCCGCTCTCGCCTTCAATCCGCAGTTCCTCGTGATCAGCACATCCCTCAGCAACGATGTGCCGGCCGCCGCGTGGTGTGCGCTGGCGCTGTGGGCGGCGCTGCGGAGCATTCGCCGCGGCCTGACAATGCGCCGCGCGGCCGCGTTCGGCCTCGCCGTCGGCCTGGGAGTACTGACCAAGCTCAGCGGCTTGCTGCCGCTGGCCCTCCTGCCGCTCATGCTGGTCAGCCCCTCGCCCCTCGTTAGTCCCTCACCCCCCAACCCCCTCTCCCCTTGTGGGAGAGGGGGTTGGGGGGTGAGGGAAAGGATTCCGGCCGCTCTCGTCGCCGTGGTGTTGGCGCTACTGCTACCGCTGCCCTGGTTCATCCGCAATCTACAGCTCTACGGCGATCCCCTCGCAACCGCCCCCGTCTTCGCTCTGATGGGGCAGCGGTCGGGTATCATCTCGCCGAGTGACCTGGGCGCGCTCCTGCTGTTCATCGGGCGCTCGTACTGGCTGGATGTGGGGCCGGGCGGCGTCGGCTTTGGGCCGGCGTGGCTGTACCTCGCCCTGGCCGCGCTCGTGATTGTTTGCGCTGTCGGCGTCGTAGTCGCGTGGCGGAAGCGGCCGGACTGGCGGCTTCCGATTCTCGCCCTCGTCTTCTACGCGCTGGTCGTCATGCTCAGCGTGCTTAGCCTTGGCACGCGCACGCGAACATTCATGGGCGGCGGGCGCCTTGCATTTCCGTTCGCGGGCGCGCTGGCGATCCTGCTGGCTCTCGGCGCGTGGTCCCTCGTGCCCAAACGCTGGCAGCCCGCGCTGATCGCGGGCTGGAGCGGCGCGTGGCTGGCGCTGGCCGTGGTTGTCACCTGGCTGTTCGTCGCCGCGCCGTTCGCGCCCCCGGCCGTGGTTCCCGCGACGGCCTCGGCGCCTGTTGCCACATTCGACGGCGGCTTCGTGCTTCACGACACGCAGGTCGGGCCGCTCGGACGCGACGGGAACGCGCAGGTCGCGCTGGACTGGGAGGTAACGCAGCCGCCCGGCCACCTCTACAGCGTGTTCGTGCAGGCGCTGAACCCGGCCGGCCCCGGCCTGCTGGCCCAGGTGGACACCCTCCCCGGCGGGGGGTACTTCCCGTGGGAGCGTTGGACGCCGGGCGTGCCGCGCCGTGACACGTATACCCTGTCGCTACCGACGGTCGACGAGCCGCAGCGCGTGCCGGTCATCGCGGGGCTGTACGACAGCGCGACGATGAAGCGCCTCACGGCGACCCAGGACGGTCGCAAGGTCGATGCGGTGACGGTGGGAAGCATTGTCCTTCGTCCGGCGTCGCCCTTGAGCGTGCCGGAGGCAGCTCGGCTGCCTCAGCCCGTGGCTTTCGGCGATGCGCGGCTCGTGGGCGCGGAGATCGCGCCGGAAGACGACAAGCTCGGCGTCACGTTGTGGTGGCAGGCCGATGCCGCGCTCCCGACCGACTACACAGTCTTCGTCCACCTTCTTGGCCCGGACGGTCAGGCTGCATCCGGCGACAGCCCACCGGCGGGGGGGCGCTTTCCGACCAGCGCGTGGGCCGCCGGCGATGTCGTTCGCGATGAGCACGTTATCCCACTGGACAAGGTCGCGCCCGGCCCATACCGCGTCGGCGTCGGGCTCTACGACGCAGCGACAGGAGCGCGCGTCACCGCGGCACAGAGCGGCGCGCAACTACCCGATGACACGGCCGTCGTCGGCGAGGTGACGCGGTAGCGAGTGCAGTGTCGCTGCGAGGAGCGCGCCAGCGCGACGAAGCAGCCTCCCGCTAGATGAAAGAAACGCTGTTGCTGCTTAGACCACCCTTCACCAGGGCGGGAGATTGCTACGCTGAGATGAAAATAGCGCGGCTGTCGCCCTGAGCGCAGCGAAGGGCCTCCAACGGCACCGGGATGCTTCGCTTCGCTCAGCATGACATTTTCATAGTTACGGGTGACCCAAGGGTCATATAGACTGCGCTCGCAATGACAGGCTAGCGGTAACAGCATGTTCAGTCGCAAAGTTGCCAAAGTTGACAGGCGCATCGCGGCGGTTTATGCTCTAGACCGCGCGTCCGCCGCATCAGTCCACGCCCGGAGAACCTGCCCCATGGACCTTAGTCTACTCAACCTTCTGGTACTCGGCCTCGCCGCCGTCGGCGCAGGAGCCGTCAACGCCATCGCCGGTGGTGGCACACTCATCACCTTTCCGACCATGGTCGCGATGGGGGTCCCGCCGCTCAACGCGAATGTCACCAACACGGTGTCACTCTTTCCGGGCTACTTCGGGGGGACGATGGCGCAGCGCGGCGACCTGGCCGGTCAGCGGCGGCGCGTGCGGCTGCTGGCGCCGGTCGGCGTCGTGGGCGGGCTTGTCGGCGGCATTCTGCTGTTGCTGACGGGCGAGGCGATCTTCAAGGCCCTGGTGCCGTGGCTTATCATCATGGCCTCGACGCTGCTGCTCTTCCAGGACCGCATCCGCGGCTGGGTGGTGCGCCGCCTCACAAGCCCCGAGCAGACTCACGTGAACGAAACGTGGTCCATCGGGCCCGTGTTCCTGGCGTCGGTATACGGCGGCTACTTCGGGGCGGGGCTGAGCGTCATCCTGATCGCCGTCCTCGGCCTGGTCATTCACGACAACCTGACGCGCATCAACGCGCTCAAGCAGGCGATCTCGCTGTGCGTCAACGTGGCGGCGGCTATCTTCTTCGTGTTTTCGGGTAAGGTGGTGTGGATTGCAGTGCCGGTGATGATGATCGGGGCGCTGCTCGGCGGCGTGATCGGCGGGCGGATGGCGAGCCGCATCAAGGCCAGCACCCTCCGCACGATCGTCGTAATCATCGGCTACGTCGTCGGCGTCATCTACCTGTTCCGGTAAGTCTATGCGAGACGAAGACATTCACGCCGCCCTGGCGGCGCTGCGCGAGGCCGCGCCCGGCTGGGACACGCCGCTGGTCGACGCGATGGCGGCGCGAGGGACGACTCCCTTTCGCGTCCTGGCCGCGACTATCCTCAGCCTGCGCACGCAAGACCGGACGACGGCGCAGGCCACGCCGCGCCTGTTCGCCCTGGCTGACACGCCACAGGCCATGCTCGCGCTGACGCCGGAGCAGATCGAGGCGGCCATCTACCCCGTCGGCTTCTACCGCAACAAGGCGCGCACGCTGCTGGACCTGAGCCGCACTCTCGTCGAGGATTATGGCGGGGAAGTGCCGGATGACCTGGACACGCTGCTAACGCTGCCGGGCGTTGGGCGGAAGACGGCCAATCTCGTGCTGACGGCGGGCTACAACAAGCCGGGCATCTGTGTGGATACCCACGTCCACCGCATCACGAATCGCTGGGGCTATGTGCAGACGAAGACGCCGGAGCAGACAGAGATGGCGCTGCGGGAGAAGCTGCCGCCCGAGTACTGGATCGAGATCAACACGTTACTCGTCGCCCTGGGCCAGAACATCTGCCACCCGACGTCGCCGCGCTGCTCGATCTGCCCTGTGCGCCAGTGGTGCGACCGCGTCGGCGTGACGCGGAGCCGGTGAAATCCCTCGCTACTCCGGCTGGTGGATGCGGCAGTAGACCGAGCCGGCCAGCGGCTTGTTGCGGCACGGATGGCCCGCTTTCGTCAGGGCGTGACAGTGTGCCGTTGACCCGTTCGTGGGCTGGCTTCCCCCGAACGTCTCGTAGGGATAGCTATAGGCCGCGGCCTGGGCCGTGACCTGGCCGGCCGTCTCCGTATCTGGCGGCGGAGCGGCTTTCGCCGACTTGCGGCGCCGGCTCCGCGGCGTCGGGTGCGGTGTCCCAGATGGCTGCGCCGCCTCCTCGTCGGTGATCTCCGTCGGATGGGCTTCTTCCGCGGGTGCGGCGGCGCGCTGAACCTCGGCGGCACGCGCGCTGAACGTGGAGGCCATGTCCAGCAAGAAGCGCAGCTCAACCTGGAAGTCGGACACGATAGCTTCCGGGTGCGGCACCAATCCCGCGTCGGTCGCCACGCCCACGACCACATCCCCCGCATAGCTGAGAATGCTCACGCCGAGGCCGAGGCGGCCCGACTGGGGCACCCAGAACATGATGTCCTTCACCGCCCGGCCGGCCAGGTAGATCGTCTGGCGCGGGCCAGGCACATTGGTCATGACGCCGGTGCCTTTTGCCCCGAACATCTCGATCACCATCCCCTGCACTTCTTGCGACGTCATCCCGACCGCGTTCAGCAGGCCGAACACAACCACGGCTTCAGGCGAAGTCTTGATCTCGTCCATGCGCGCTTTGATGCGATACAGGCGCTCCAACGGCTTGTCGGTGCCGATGGGCAGATCGAGGAAGACGAGGCCGAAGCGGTTGCCGAGGGTCAGGGGCGCGTCGGGCGGGCGCAGGTTGACCGGCACAACGGCGCGGATGCTCTTGCCCTCAATGTCGTCGCCCTGGGAGAGCAGGTAGCGCCGCAGAGCGCCGGCGACCGCCGTGAGAAGGACATCGTTGACCGTGCCGCCCATCGCCCGGCCAATAGTCTTGACATCATCCAGGGGAATGGGGTCCGACCAGGCAGCGTGCTTGTCCGGGCCGAGCGGGCCCTTGAGCGACGTCGGCGGGTCGGGATGGAGAGCGACGAGACGCGCCAGCGTGACCGCGCCGTCGAGACCGACTTCGGCCGCCTTGCGCGCGTGGTCCGGGTGGCTGATGAGGTCCACGCCCTCGTTGACAACGCTCTCGGTTACCTTGCGCGTCCCATCCACGAGGTCGGTCACCGGCCGCATGAGCGAGAGCAAAGGGTTGCCGGGCTTGCGCCGGCGCCGCTGCGGGCGGTCGTCGACCCACGCCGCATCTGGCTCGCTGTCGGTCATACCCAGGAGCACGCCGATGAGCGCGATGCCGTCGGCCATGCTATGGTGGATCCGCCCGATGAGAGCGCTGCCCTGACCGTAGCCTTCCACGAGATGATATTCCCACGGCGACCGGGTGAGGTCGAGGGGCATACTCATCAGGTGGCTGACGAGGCGTTCCAGCATCTCCTTGTCGCCGGGTGGCGGCAATTTGAACCGGCGCAGATGGTTGTCGATGTCGAAGGTGGGGTCAACTTCCCAGTATGGGGAACCAAACTTGGGCTCGACGATCTTGGAGCGAAAACGATCCCAGCGCAGCAGCCGCTCTTCGAGCGTCGCCTTGACGCGCCCGTAGTCCAGCGGCTGATCGAACATCATCACGCCAGTAATCATCATGAGGTTGTCGCGGTCTTCCATCCGCAGCCAGGCGGTATCCACAGAAGACAGCGGTTCGCGACGTCGGCGGGCCATAGGTTACCCTCCCCTGCTACACTTACAGTACTTCCCGTGTATTATACGCGGGTGGGTCAAGAACGGCGAACTGATGCCTAGTCCTTCGAGCGCGGGTCGAGGGCGTCGCGCAGGCCATTGCCCATCAGGTTGACCGCGAGCACCGTGATGAAGATGAAGAAGCCGGGAATGATGACCAGGCTTACCGAGCGATAGATGTACTGCTGCGAGTTGGATAGCATGTTGCCCCAGCTCGGTATAGGCGGCTGAATGCCGAAGCTCAGGTAGCTCAGCGCCGCTTCGGTAAGGATGATAGCGCCGACCGTCAGGGACGCCCAGACGATCATGACGTTGATGACGTTGGGCAGCAGGTGGCGCCACAGGATGCGTGTGTTCGATGCGCCTACCGCCCGCGCGGCGTCTACGTAGTCCCTCCCCTTGACCGACATCACCTCGCCACGCACGAGACGCGAGATGCCCGTCCAGCTCAGCGACGCGATGACGATTGAGAGCACGACGACGTTGGGCGAGAAGAAGGTTGCAATCAGGATAAGAATGAACAGGCCCGGTAAGGCGATGACCACATCGACAACACGCATGAGAACGTTGTCCGTCATCCCGCCATAGAACCCGGCCAGCAGGCCGAGGAGTGTCCCAATGGTGAGGGCGATGAGCACGGTGAGCGCGGCGACGCTGAGCGAGACGCGCGCGCCGTAGACGATGCGGGTCAGGACATCGCGGCCCAGCTCGTCCGCCCCCAGGATGTAGCCGGGGGACAGGGGCGGCTTGAAGGCATTGAGCAGGCTCTGGTCGGAGTACTTCTTGTGGGTGACATTCGCGGAGATGAAGTCGGCCCCGATCGCCATGAGAACGAGGAGAACGAACACCACTGTCGCCGCCATGGCGATCTTGTTGCGGCGGAAGCGGCGCATGCCCCTGGCCCAGAACCCCTGGCTCTTGCGCGCGAGGACACCAAATTGGTGGGGCACGGGGAGCGCTGCGGCCATCGTCGCCACTTCGGTTGTCGGCTCTGTCGTCGCCATGACCGCCTCTCTCAATCGTAGCGGATGCGCGGGTCGAGGACGCCGTAAGCGATGTCCGCGATCAGGTTGCCGATGATGACGATGACGGCCGTAATCGTGACCAGCCCCATGATGGTTGTGTAATCGCGCTCGGTGGCGGCGTCGTAGGCCAGGCGGCCGATGCCCGGCCAGGAGAAGATGACCTCGATGATGAGCGCGCCGCTGAACAGGAGCGGCAGCGCGAGACCAATCAGGGTCACGAATGGGATGAGGCCGTTGCGAAGGGCGTGGCCGAAGGTCACCTTGTAGTCGGAGAGACCTTTCGCCTGGGCCGTGCGCACGTAATCCTGGCCCATCGCCTCGATCATGCTAGAGCGAATGTAGCGCGACCACGCCGCGACGAAGCCGACGGCCAGGACGAAGGCCGGCAGGAGCAGGTGCCACAGCATGTCGCCGAGCGTGAAGGGCTTACCCGTACTGATAATGCCGCCGGAGGGTAGCGACGGCAGCCCCCACTCCTTGAACTCGACGGCGAAGAGCAGGATGCACACGAGGCCAAGCCAGAAAGCGGGGATGGCCTGGCCCGCCGTGGAGATGATCGTGGCCGCCTGGTCGAACCACTTGCCACGGCGCACGGCGGAATACACGCCGACCGGAACCGAAATCACGAGGGCGATGATCAGGGCCGCCACGGAAAGGATGAGCGTGTTCCCGATGCGCTCGCCGATGCGCTCGATGACCGGCCGCCCGGTAATCATCGAGATGCCAAAGTCACCGCGGGCCATGCCCCACACCCAGCGCAGGTACTGCTCATAGAGTGGCCGGTCGAGGCCGAGGTTGGCGCGGATGCGGGCGATGTCTTCCGGTTTGATGTTCGGGTTGAACTCGAACTGAGCCAGCGGGCTGCCCGGCGCCGCGTGAACGAGGGCAAAGACCAGGATGGTGATGCCGAGCACCAGCGGAATGGCTTCGAGCATCCGGCGCAGAATGTAACCCTGCATGCGTTTCCTCCGCCCTCTCCCCTCGCCCCCTCTCCCATTCTTGAGAGAGGGGGAAACGGGTCGGGGATTGGCCATTACTGAGGCGTGAGGCCCCACTTCTGCGCTTCCCAACGGTAGTTCGACGCGTTGGGAACCAGGCCGGTGACCTTCTTGTTCACGGCAGCAAGGGCCTTCGGGAAGTCGAGAATGGTGACGGGCAGGTCCTCGGCCACGATCTGCTGCATCTTGAGGTACAGCTCCTTGCGCTTCGCCACATCCGGCGTCAGCAGGGCGTCGTCCAGGATCTTGTCAAGCTCGGGGTTGCTGTACTTCGCCATGTTGAAACCGCCGTTGTAGGAGTCGGTGTGGAACATGGTGCGCTGGTTCGGGTCGACGCCCCACGAGAAGCCGACCAGGAAGCAGTCGAAGTCGTGGCTCTTGGTGAGGCGGTCGAGGAAGGCGTTCCACTCCTCGAGCTTTGGCGTCATGTCGACACCGATCTGCTTCCACTGCTCCTGCATGACTGTGACGTAGCTCTCGCGTACCTTGTTGCCGGCGTTGGTCCAGCAGGTGAACGACATCTTCTTGCCGTCCTTCTCGCGGATACCGTCGGCGCCCTTCTTCCAGCCCGCGGCGTCCAGCAACTCCTCGGCCTTCTTCGGGTCGAAGGGGTACTTCGGGCTGTTGTCGGCGTTGTAGGCCCACGACAGCACCGGCTCCGAGGCGTTGGCGACGCTCCCCTGGCCGAACATGATAGCCTTGACCATGGCGTCGCGGTCGAGGCCGTAGAGCAGCGCCTGGCGCACCTGCTTGTCCTGGAATAGAGGTGTCTTGTCCTTGTCCAGGTTCAGGGTGTAGAAGGTGAAGTTGAAGGTGTCGTAGGCGTAGTTGTTGACATTGTCCTGCTTCTGCATCTCGGAGAGCAAGGGTGCTTCATAGGCGCCGTAGTCGGCCTCACCCGTCTTGAGCTGCGCGGCGACGACGTTGCCGTCCTTGACGACCTTGAAGATGTACTGGTCCACATTGGGCTTGCCCAGGAAGTAATCCGGGTTGGCCTCCAGGGTGATGTGGTCGTCCTTCACCCACTCCTTGAACTTGAAAGCGCCGGTGTAGATGGGGCTCTTCGTGTTGAAGTCGGCCGTGTTGATCTGCTCCGGGCTAAGCTTCTCCAGGATGTGCTTGGGCATGATCTGGTACGAAGCGTTGCTGGCGAGGAAATCGGCCTTGACGTTCTTGAGCTTGAACTCGATCTCGGTGGGGCTCTTGACGGTGATCGTGTCGATGACCGAGAGGTCGGTGCGGCGCGGAGAGTTCACCTTCTCGTTGAGCATCAGCTCGTAGGTAAACTTCACGTCGTCGGCGGTGAGCTTTTGCCCATCATGGAACTTGACATCGTCGCGGAGCGTAAAGGTGTATGTCTTGCCGTCAGGGGAAACAGTCCACTTCGTAGCAAGCTGCGGCATCGGCAGGAGGTCCTTGGGGTTGATCCAGACCAGGCCGTTGCCCAACTGGGCGAGGACGGCAGCGCTCGAAGTGTCATTCACGAGGGCGGAGTTCAGGGTCTTGGCGTCGGCGAAGTTTACTTCGACGATCTGGCCCCCCTTGGCGGCAGCGGGCTGCGCCGCCTGAGCCGCGGGCGCTTGAGTCGCCTGCGCGGCGGGCGCTTGGGACGGCGGCTGGGTTGCTTGCGCCGCGGGCTGGGCGGGGGCTTGGGCGGGAGCGGACGGAGCGCTGCTACTGCTACTGCACGATGCCGCTGCGAACACAACGATAAGCAGGGCGGCGAAGGCCACAACGAAGCGTTTCATCTGATCTCCTCCAAGAGATAACAGGAAGCGGGGGACGCCTTGGTGTGTCTCACGGTAGAGGCAGGGTCCTTCGGTCTGCGGCACCTCCTCGTGGGGACGGGCATGCGGTTTGTCGACGGTTGCATCAGGGATAGTCAGCGCGTGCGGCAGGGACGCGCCCCACTCGTCAGCGAATGGCGCGCATGATGCGGCCCGTCTCGCGAGTTGCACGATTTTAGCGACGGCAGAGGGTTTTGTCAATTCCACGCCGCGTTTTGACGACCGCCGCCATTCGCAAACAATACCTTACAAAACAGTTTCGTTTCCGTGACATTAGCGAATCTATGAGCGAATCTATAAGTGGTAGCTGATATACTCGTTGTAATGAGTATATCACAACTCTCTGTAAGAGAGAGCCTATGAGGAAATCCGTAATATAGGGTAGGGCGTATGACGTGGGAAACTTTGTTACCGAGGAATGCCGCGCGGCCGATCAACCACGCGAGACAGCCGCTCCCAGGGAGCAGTGTTCCCGCCGCGGCCGATGTTACCTTCTCTTTCTTTGCGCCGCGCAACCTGGCCGTCAACCTGGTCGGCAACTTCACGACCTGGCTACCGCGGCCGATGCAGGCGGACGAGCAGGGATGGTGGCGCGCCGATTGGCATCTCCCCGACGGCGTGTATGAGTATCGTTTTCAAGTGCTGTCACTGACCCCCTGGATCGAAAGCCGCTGGGTGCAGGTGATCGATCTGCGTACGCCCCGGCTCTCACCAGACAAGACGGCGAACCGCCTCTGCGTTGCCAACGGGCAGATTCGCGGCGACGAGTACGTTTGGCGCCACGACGATGCGCCGCTTCCCTTGGACGAGGGGCTTGTGTCGGTGCGTCTCAGCCCCGACAGCCCTTACTTTGGTGGCTCCGCGCCGTCCTGCGCGTCGGTATTCGAGGCGCTCGGTGACATGGCCGCGGCGGGCGTCAAGGAGATTGTCATACCATCTACGGGAACAACCCCCGGTCTCGGGCACGACCTGGCTTGCCCGTTCTTTCCCGCGGCCGAGTGCGCTCAGACGGGCAGCTTCAAGTGCCTGGTGGACGAGTGCCACAGGTACGGGATCCGCGTCATCGTCGAGATGGAGGGTACACGAGGAGACCCGTCGGGGACGCTGGCGCAGATCGACTACGAATACTGGTACGCGGGGCCGCCAGGGCGGTCCAACCACAACGGCGGACCGCGGTTCGACTATGAACACGAAGACGAGCGGCTGGGCATCTATCCGGCCCGGGAATTTGCCCGCGCGTGCATGTTCCACTGGATCGATACCTACCACATCGACGGCGTCCATTTCGTAGGCGTTACCTCCGACGCGGACCGCGCGTTCCTGGCGCAGTTAGGCGACGAAGCTGGCGCGCGCGTCACATTCAAACCATTCCACTTTGAGATCGGCTGAAATAAAACACGGGCGCAAAGGAAACATTGCTGTTCCTCTACGCCCTGTTGAACACGTTGTGCTCAAAACGTAGCCGCGGCGTCGGTCGCCCAAACTACGATGCGGATCGAGCCACCACTACGAACGCTCAATTCCCACGCCGCAGACCGTTAGCGCGGCTCTACCACCAGGCGAAGCGCCGTGCGCTCCTGATCGCCGATCTGGACGTCGGCAAACGACGGCACACAGATCGCGTCGATGCCATCCTCCGCCAGGTAACTACGGGCAATCGCGACCGCCTTGATAGCCTGGTTGACGGCGCCGGCGCCAATAGCCTGAACTTCGGCTCGCCGTTGTTCTCTGACAACACCGGCAATGGCGCCTGCGACGGCTGTGGTGCGCGAGTTACCCGACACTTTGATGACGTTGTTGGCCATGGGGTTACCTCCTTGGTGGCTTCGGTGCGTAGTCACTACCTGTTCACTCATCTTCCCCTCACTTCCTTCGCTTAATCGCTTACTGTTCACTGCAAACTCTGAACCATCAGTGCACGGGAATGGCGACTTAAGGCATCTTTGTCGCACAAAATGACTAAAGTCGCCATATCCCGATGAGCTGCGGAGCTAGCGTGCGATGTCCGTTGCCCGCGTTTCGCGGATAACAGTCACCTTGATCTGACCGGGGTACTCTAGGGACTCCTCGACCTTCTTCGCGATGTCCCGCGCGAGATTGATAGCTGCCAGGTCATCAACCTCGTCGGGCTTAACAATGATACGGATCTCGCGGCCAGCCTGGATCGCGTACGATTCGGCTACGCCGACGAAGGAATTAGCGACATTTTCCAGGTCCCTGATGCGCTTGGTATACAGCTCCAGCGTCTCGCGGCGAGCGCCAGGCCTCGCCCCCGAGATCGCGTCGGCTGATTCCACCAGGATCGCCTCGATAGATGACGGCTCCTCTTCGTGGTGATGCGCTGCGATGGCATTGACGACTTTGGGGGGTAGCCCGTAGCGGCGGGCCAGCTCGCTGCCGATGAGGGCGTGCGGCCCCTCGACCTCGTGACTGACCGCTTTCCCCAGGTCGTGCAACAAACCACCGGCGCGCGCGATCTGGACGTCGGCATGTAGCTCGGTCGCCATCATGCCCGCCAAATGCGCCGTCTCCACGGAGTGGGCCAGGACGTTCTGCCCATAACTGGTTCGGTACTTCATCCGCCCCAGGAGCTTGATAAGCTCCGGGTGAAGGCCGAGCACGCCCGCCTCGATGGCGGCCTGCTCGCCTGCTTCGCGAATCACCTGTTCCAGCTCTTCTTCGGTCTTACGAACGACCTTTTCAACGCGGGCCGGGTGAATGCGCCCGTCGTTGATGAGCTTGGTCAGCGCGAGGCGCGCTACCTCACGCCGAATGGGATCGAAGCACGATAGAATGACTGCTTCTGGCGTATCGTCGACGATGATGTCGACTCCCGTAATCTGCTCAATCGCGCGGATGTTGCGGCCCTGACGACCGATGATACGGCCCTTCATCTCCTCACTGGGCAAAGGTACCGTAGACACAACAACCTCCGACACCTGGTCGGACGCGCACCGCTGAATCGCCATAGTAATAAGCTCGCGGGCGCGGCGCTCCCCTTCTTCCTTGGCTGAGTACTCAATCTCCCGGATCAACCGGGCCGTGTCCTGCCGCGCGCTCTCCTCGACCTGCTTCAGAAGCACTTGGCGCGCTTCCTCCTGGGTCATGGCTGCGACGCGTTCGAGCTCCGCAGTGCGCTGCTGCTGAACAAGCTCAGCTTCCTGCTCCAACTTCTGAATACGCTTCTCACGCTTGTCCAGGTTGCGGTTGCGGCTCTCAACCTCGTCGTAACGTCGGTCGAGTCGCTCGCGGCGCTGATTGAGCTGCTGCTCTTGTAATTGTAACTCGCGTCGCTGTGCCTTGCTCTCGCTCTCCAGCTGCTCTCGCAGCCGCAGGGCTTCGTCCTTAGCGCGCAGCACCGTGTCCTTCGCCTTTGCATCGGCTTCGGTCGCGATGCGCTCGGCCTCTACCTGGGCCGACTGGATCGTCTGCTTGTCCTCGGCTTCCTTGAGTTTATACCCTAGCTTCTTGCCACGTGATATCCCAAAGAACCAGGCCGCCAGGCCGCCAATCGCTAACCCCAGGAGAAGCGCAGCAACGCCGCCAATTACGTCCATGCGCCACCTCCTTTCTTCTGTTGATAAGGTTCAGGCTTAGTCTGGGGCGGCCTCACCCCGGTGGCTCCTCGCCATCCAGGCCCACGCAATTGGGCCGCCCACCCTGCCAACTCTGTGCTGATTGGCAGAGAGTCGGGTTGAACCTCGCCAAGTTTCGCGTGTCACTCTGAGCGGAGCGAAGAGTCCCCGAATACCTCGGGATGCTTCGCTGCGCTCAGCATGACAGCCAGGTTCAGCCCGTCCTTCTGCAAAACCAACACCAACTGCTAATCCTCGTCCTGCACCAGCCCCTCGTCGTGCAGCTCGCGCCACAGGTGACTCACCGTATCGCGCGTTACATCATACGCAAATCCACGCCGTAGTAAAAACTCGCTCAGTTTGCGGCGAAATTCGTCCGCTGGGAGCGCTGCCAAACGCGCGGCCCGAGGTCGCGCCGCCTCCAGCGCCCCTTCCTCTTCGTCCAGATCCTCCACCGCCGCGTCGATTTGCGAGCGGTCGATGCCCTTCTGCCGCAACTCCTGCCGCAAGGCGCGTGCCCCGCGCGGCGACGTCGCGCCCCGGTGGCGGACCCACGCCTGGGCGAACGCCTCATCGTCCACAAGCCCCACGCGCCGCAGACGCGCCAGAATCGCGTCGATCATGTCGTCGGGCGTCTGCTTGCCGCGCAGATACTGGCGAATTTCCGCCTCGCTGCGCGGGCGATAGCCCAGGTACAGCAGGGCGCGGTTGTATGCCTTCTCGACCCCGTCTTGCCGCCGCAGCTCCGCGATGTCTTCATCCGTGAGCCGCTGGCCCTTGCGCAGAGTGGCCGCCAGGATGAGGGCCAACCCAAACGCAAACTCATCATCCAGATAAACGTTGACGCGCTCTTTGTTCCGTTTCTGAACCTCCAGCCGCGTAACGGTGCCGGCCATGTGTCCTCTTCCCACAAAACAGCGCCGGGCTATGGCATTCACACCACAGCCCGGCGCACTCTTTCGGCAGAAAGCTGTTCTTTCTGCAAAGACGCCCTTCCCTGCGCCAGTTGATTGTCCGGCGTTCCTTCGCGCCCTCGCCGCGTTGCCGCGTTCGAAGGGAACGTGTACCGTTGAGCTAACTCTACATCACATCGTGGGCCGGCGAACCGGTCCGGGACTTGAGTAGTGGCAAGAAGCAAGCTTCCGCCGTTCTATCTCTTGAGCGCCCATTAGATAGCGATGCGCTTCTCGATGGAAGCACGGTCAGGGTGGGCGAGCGACGAGCTGTTGACTGGCCGCCAGAAGCGGCGGCGCGACCTGACAGGTTTCGAGAACCTGCCAGGTCGACGAGACACAACCCTCATCCTTCCGGCGTGTTATCCGGCGGAACGAGGGACACCTGCGCATAGCCACCCAGCAGGTCATCCTCCTGGGAATTGACACCGACCGCCGGCGCTGCCGCGACTACCGGCTCCGGGACAACGGCGGGCGATCGATCGGCGGATGCACCGCGCTTACCCTTGCGCGGCGTTTCCTCGCCATCGTTCTTGCTACTCGACGTGGCGCGGCGCTCGCGCACGCTGTCGGGGGCAACCCCCTTCGGCGGCAGGCCGACGCGCTCGCGGATGGAGTTCTCGATCTCAGCCGCCAACGCCGGATTCTCCTGGAGGAAGTTCTTGGCGTTCTCGCGGCCCTGACCGAGACGAGTATCCCCATAGGCGAAGAACGCGCCACGCTTGTCGACCAGCCCCATATTTGTGGCAACGTCGAGCAGATCGCCCTCGCGGGAGATGCCCTGGTTGTACATGATATCGAACTCGACCGACCGGAACGGCGGCGCGACCTTGTTCTTCTTGACCGTCACCTTGGTGCGGTTCCCGATGACGTCGCCGCTGGACTTGATCGCTTCCTCGCGGCGGATCTCCAGGCGGACCGAGGCGTAGAATCGCAGCGCCAGGCCGCCCGCTGTCGTCTCCGGGTTACCGAACATGATGCCGATCTTCTGGCGAATCTGGTTCGTGAAGATGACGCAGCAGTTCGAGCGGCTGATGGCGCTCGCCAGCTTGCGCAGCGCCTGGGACATCAGGCGCGCTTGCAGACCGGGATGGCTATCCCCCATCTCGCCTTCGATTTCGGCGCGCGGCACGAGGGCCGCCACCGAGTCGATGACCACCACGTCCACTGCGCCGCTCCGCACGAGCGCCTCGGTGATTTCGAGGGCTTGCTCGCCCGTGTCCGGCTGCGAGACGAGGAGGTTCGCCACATCCACGCCCAGCTTCTCCGCATATACAGGGTCCAGGGCGTGCTCGACGTCGACAAACGCCGCGACACCACCCAACTTCTGTGCCTCCGCAATCACGTGCAGGCACAGGGTCGTCTTGCCCGAAGATTCGGGGCCATAGATCTCGGTCACGCGGCCACGAGGCAGACCGCCAATTCCCAACGCCAAGTCCAGACCAATCGCACCGGTGGGGATCGATTCGACGTTGAGCTGCGTCGTCTCGCCAAGCTTCATCACCGCGCCGTCCCCAAAGCGGCGCTTCAGTTGGGATAGGGTCGTCTCGAGGGCCTTCTCGCGATCAAGATCGGGCATATGTACGCTCCTTTCTGGCACCTGCACACTACATTGTATACAAATACCAGATAAAAGCAAGTCAAATCAGAACGTTTGTTGCGAATTCGTCCCCATGCTATACTACCCTTAGCTGACTTGTCATTGCGAGCGCAGTCTATATGAACCTTGGGTCACCCGTAAGTATGAAAATGTCATGCTGAGCGGAGTGAAGCATCCCGGTGCCGTTGGAGGCCCTTCGCTACGCTCAGGGCGACAGCCGCGCTATTTTCATCTCAGCGAAGCAATCCCCCGCCCCGACGAAAGGCTGTCTAGGCCGCTGCGGCGATGCTGTCGCCCACCGAGAGATTGCTTCGGCGGCAAGGCCCGCCTCGCAATGACCCCGCAGCGTATGTTCTGAAGCGAGAACGGGCATGCCTGAAACAACGATCCCTTTTGTGCCATTTGTAACGCCTGCTCCCCGCCCCGGCGTCCTGCGCCGCTGGTCGGCGCCCCTGCCGGCGGCGTGGGTGTCGGCGGTCATCGAAGCAACGACGCGCCCCGGCGACCTCGTCGTCGACCCCTTCTGCCAGGGGGACGCCGTCGTACGCGCTGCCCTGCGCCTCGGCCGCAGTGTCGCCGCCACCGACTTCAACCCGGTCCAGACGCTCGCCGCGCGCGCCGCCGCCGCCCCACCGGCGACACAGACGCTCGGCCGAGCGACACTGCGCCTGTCCGAAGTCGCCAAGGTCGACCGCCCGCTGCACGAGCACATCCAGAGCCTCTACCTGACGCGCTGCCCGGAGTGTCGCGCCGACACGCCCGCCGAATCCTTCACCTGGGACAACGCCGCCGGCGTCCCGACGCGCAAGACGCTCACGTGCGTTCACTGCGGCTGGCGCGGCTCCCACATCGCCGATGCGGACGACATCGCCCGCGCTACCGAGCTGGAGCCGCTGAGCCTGAGCTACTGGCACCTCGTCGAGCGGCTCGCCGACCCGGCTGAGGCTTTGCGCCCGCTCGCCGAGCGCATCGTCGGCCTGTACACGCCGCGCGCCCAGCGCGCCCTCGCCGACCTGCTGCGCCACCTGGAGCACCTGGACCTCTCGCCCGACGAGAGCGAGGCGCTGCGCATGGTGCTCCTCGGCTGCCTCGACGCCTGTTCCTCCCTCAACGCCGCACCGTGGGATAGCGCCGCCCCGCGGCGCCTGGAGCCGCCGCGCCGCTACGTCGAGCTGAACGTCTGGCACGCTTTCGAGACCATCGCCGCCAGCCTGCGCGACGAGCCGCTCGCCCCCGATGCCGAGTGGGTCGCCGAGCCGCGCCTTATTCAGACCGGCGCAGCCCTGCCGTACGTATTCCTCGGTCGCCTCCAGGCGCGCCCGCTCGCCGAGAGCCTGGCCGGCCGCGGCGCGCTCATCGTCGGTGCGCCGCCGCGCACGTCATCCGTCTTCTGGACGCTGTCGTGGGCCTGGGCGAGCTGGCTGTGGAGCCGGCGGGCCGCGGCCGGCCTGCGCCCCCTGGCCGACACAGCCGTCAGCCTCGACTGGTACACCGGCGCGCTGGGGGCAACCCTCGCCGGCCTGCGGGCGGCGCTACGCGCAGACGGACGCCTGGCGCTGCGCTGGGCCGGCGACCACACCATCCTTTCCACCGTCCACGTCGCCGCGGCGGGCGCGGGCTACCGGCTCTCTGACGCCGTGTTCCGCCTCCCTCGGCTGGGAGCGCGATGGCTCGAAGCCCAGGTCGTCTGTGAGAAGCTGCCGCAGCGCCCGGCAAGGAGCGGCGCGGAGCAGGCGGGAGCGTTGGGCAAGACCGTTCAAGAAGCGGCCGCGGCGCTCGCCCCCGGCCTCATCGTAGAGCGCGGCGAGCCGCTAGGGATCGAGAGCATTATGCCGGCCGCCTTCGCCGCGGTCCACCACTCGGGGGCGCTCGCCGAGGCCGTGGGCATCTGGGGAGACACATCCCAGGCGGCCGAGTTCATTCGCGGGCGCGTGTTCGATGCGCTTGCCGACGATGACACCGGGCTGACGCGCCTGCCGGATGGGCGCTACTGGACGGACGCGGCGAGCGAGACCGCGCCGCTGAGCGAGCGGGTCGAGGAGACGGTGATCCGCGGCCTGGCGCGCACCCGAAACCCCGACGAAGATAGCCGCGCCCTGCCCGTCGCCGAAGTCTACGCCGCGCTGCCGGGCGTCGTCGCTCCCGATAACGAGATGGTTCGCCTCAGCCTGGAGACCCACGCTCACGAGGTTGCCCCCGGCATGTGGGCTGCCCACGCCTCAGCCGAACCGCTGCGCCACGCCGTCGGCGACCTCGTCACCCTCGGCGAGGCGCTGGGCTACACCGTCCAATTTCCGATGCCGTGGTCCGTCGACGAGCGGACTGCCCTGGCCCCGGCCGAGATCGTCTGGTTTGCGGGCGGCCGTCCGGCGACCCGCTTTCTTCTCCAGGACGGCGCTCTCCTCGCGGCTCACCTGTCGCCCCCGTATGCCGTGCCGCATCTCCTCGTCATTCCGGCCGCCGCCGCGCGCCTCGCCGCTCTGAAGCTGGACCGCGCTCCTCACCTACAGGCGCGCCTCGACAGCGCCGGCTGGGAGATCATCGTGGCCGAACGCCTCCATCGCTGGCTGGGTACGTCGCCCGACCCCGAGGCGTGGCGAGAGATTGTCGGCCTTCAAGAGACTCCCACCGACGGGCAGCTTCGCCTGTTCACATAATTATTCACGCATAATTCATATTTCACGCGCCTCCGGTTGTGCAGCTCAGGTGCCTTTGCCGTTATAGATAGTGCAGGGGGACTTCAACCGTTTCCTCAAGGAGGCCGTATGCGTGCGAAGCTTGGTGTACTGTTTGCATTAGCGCTTGCCCTGCTGGTGGGGTGGCAGGCCTACTCTGCCGCGGCAGCCCCGACAGGTCAGTCCGGCGACGCGATGCGCGGCAAGTACCTCGTCAATGTCGCGGGATGCTGGGGGTGTCACGGCCAGAATCTGGCCGGCTACCGCGAGGGTGGCGCGCAAGAGCAGCCCGAGTCGGCGCCGTATGGACAGGCTTTCGGCGGTCCGTTCGGCCTCGTGACAGCGAAGAATCTGACGCCGGACCAGGAGACCGGCCTCGGCAAGTGGAGCGACGCAGACATCGAGAAGGCGCTGCGCGAGGGCAAGACGCCGGAGGGCGAGCAGCTCTACCCGATCATGCCCTACGCGAACTACGCCGGGCTCTCCGACCAGGACATGCGCGACCTTATCGCCTACCTGCGCAGTGTGCCGGCTGTGAGCAACGCCGTTCCCGAGAACAAGCTCAACGGCCCGGTGCCCCCGGCCCCGCCGGCGCGTCCCTATCCTCAGACGGCTCCAACGACGGGCACGGCGCGGGGTGAGTACCTTGTGCTGAACGTGGCCGGCTGCGGCGACTGCCATACCACGACAGGCGCGAACGGCGCGCCGGACCGCACGAAGTTCCTCGCCGGTAACGCCGTGCCTACCTCCAAGGGTTACCAGCTCGCGTGGAACCTGACGCCGGATCAGAAGACCGGGCTTGGCTCGTGGACGGCGCAGCAGATCGCGACGGAGCTGAAGACGGGCCAGCGGCCCAACAAAGGTCCCGTGACGGGGCTAATGGCCGAAGTCGTCGGTGTCGGCCACCCGGCGTTCGAGGGGTTTGGCTTCAGCCAGATGAATGACCCCGACGCTCTCGCCATTGGGCAGTATCTCAAGACAATTCCGCCGGTCGAGAACGTGCCCGCCCCGCCGCCGGGCGCTCCCCTAGCGCCGGTCAGCAACGTCGCGGCGGCGCAAGCTACGGCTGCCCCGACGGCACAGGCCACGATCAACAAGCCGGCGGTGGCGGCCACCGCCGTTGCGGCCGGCGCTCAGTCGGGCGCTGCCGCGCAGCCAGCCGCGACGGCGACGACGGCTCCTCAGCCGGCCGCGACGACAGCCGCCGCTGCCGCCGTCGAACCAGCCGCGACCGCAACGGCGCCGCCGGCGCCACAGACGATGCCTGTCACTGGTGACCTGCCGACGGCTATGACGGAGGTTGTTCTCGGCCTGGGCGCGGCGCTTGGCATCCTGGGCGTCGCCTGGCATCGCTTCCGCATGCGGTAATTGGCCGCGTGTCAGGCTATCCTGGCCAGGTAGGGGCTAACGATGTAGGGGCGGGTTTGAAACCCGCCCCTGCTGATTCCAAACCCCGCCCCTACCGATTCCAGTGGAGGCGGGGGTGTTTGAAATCGTTCACCAAACGAACAGGTTTTGACCAAATTGGAATTGATTAAACGTTTGCGTGAAGTGCGAAATAACTCATCAAACCACTTGACATGCGTTTTGAAGGGCGATATACTGTGTAATGGTTGTGGCGCAGGAGCCACACCCTGCACTCTTGCCCCCTGGCGTAGCATTAGCCGATCAAGTCTCAAGCCTGCAGTACCGCGATGTTTAGCGAGAAGGGGAGCTGCCTCAAGTCGTAAGTCAACGCCCGCCGATATGGTTTCGGATGTGGAGTTGGCTTTTTTTTGTCTTTATGCCGCACCACAGCTGCCCGCTTGTCACCGGCTTGATCTGCCCCTACTGAAAGGAGACGCCTACTGTCACAAACCAGCCCGCGCACAGTGAACACCGTCTGAGGCGGCCGTTCACACCACCCTTCGGACAGACTGGATTTATCGTCTTCCATCACATCTCGAAGGAGAGAAAAACTATGTCACCTTATCTCGCCGAAGCCATCGGCACAATGATCCTGATCCTCCTCGGCGACGGTGTTGTCGCTAACGTCGTTCTCAACAAGACCAAGGGCAACAACTCCGGCTGGATCGTGATCACGACGGCCTGGGCTATGGCCGTGTTCGCGGGCGTGTCCGCCGTCGGTCGCATCTCGGGCGCGCACCTGAACCCGGCGGTCAGCATCGGCCTTGCCACGGCAGGCAGCTTCCCCTGGTCCCAGGTTCCCGGCTACATCATCGGCCAGTTCATCGGCGCCATGATCGGCGCTATCCTGGTCTGGATTGCCTACCACCAGTTCTGGGCTGAGACCCCGGATGGCGGCGCCAAGCTCGCCGTCTTCTCGACTGGCCCGGCCGTCCGCGGCCCCGTCTGGAACCTGCTCACTGAGATCATCGGCACATTCATGCTGCTCTTCGGCGTCTTCACATTCAAGGCCTCGACGATTGGCGGCAGCGCCAACCCGGCGTCCCTCGATATGGGCGCGCTCGGCGCTCTGCCGGTCGCATTCCTGGTGTGGGCGATCGGTATGTCCCTCGGTGGCCCGACCGGCTACGCCATCAACCCCGCCCGCGACCTTGGCCCGCGCATCATTCATGCTATCCTGCCTATCCCGAACAAGGGCGGCAGTGACTGGGGCTACTCGTGGATCCCGGTCGTCGGCCCGGTCATCGGCGCCGTCATCGCCGCTCTGCTCTGGGTCGCTCTCGGCAAGTTCTAAATTCGTTGTTCGTGTAGCGTTGCCTGGCCTCGATCAGCACGCGAAAATCGTTCGAGGCCAGGTTTCGTGTGTCGCTCATCTGAGATCTCTGTCCAGTGTCCGTGTGGTGATGTGTCCGCGGTGGAATTCTGTGTGACAGTTGCGTACCCTGCCCCGTCGGGGCGAAGAAAAACCAAGGAGGTTCACTTGAAGAAGCTAATCAACGATCCCGAGCAAGTCGTACGCGAGGAATTGGAAGGTGTCGCCCTCGCCCACGGCGACCTCGTTAAAGTCAGCTACGATCCCAACTTCGTGTACCGCGCTGATGCGCCGGTGCAGGGCAAGGTGGCGGTCATTTCCGGCGGCGGCAGCGGCCACGAGCCGATGCACGGCGGCTTCGTCGGCTACGGTATGCTCGACGCGGCTTGCCCGGGCGCCGTCTTCACCTCCCCGACCCCGGACCAGATGTACGAAGCAGCCAAGAAGGTCGATGGCGGCGCCGGCATCCTGTACATTGTCAAGAACTACACCGGCGACGTGATGAACTTCGAGATGGCCGCCGACCTGCTGAAGGGCGAGGACATTCCCGTCGAGAGCGTTCTGGTCGACGACGACGTCGCCGTGCAGAACAGCACCTGGACGGCTGGCCGCCGCGGCGTCGGCACGACCGTGCTCATGGAGAAGATCGTTGGTGGCGCGGCCGAGGCCGGCTACTCCCTGGAGAAGCTCGCCGAGCTGGCACGCAAGGTCAACGCCAACGGCCGCAGCATGGGCATGGCGCTCACCTCCTGCACCGTTCCCCATGTCGGCAAGCCGACCTTCGATCTGGGCGAGGACGAGATGGAAATCGGCATCGGCATCCACGGCGAGCCGGGCCGCACGCGCATGAAGTTGCAGCCTGCGGACCAGATCGTGGAGATGCTGGTCGAGCCCATCGTCAGCGACCTGCCCTTCCAGAGCGGCGACAACGTGCTGGCCTTCATCAACAGCATGGGCGGCACGCCGCTGGTCGAGCTGTACATCGTCTATCGCAAGGTGGCCGAGATTCTCAAGGGCAAGGGTATCAACATCACCCGCAGCCTCGTCGGCCCCTACATCACCTCGCTCGAGATGGCCGGCGCGTCCGTCACGCTGCTCAAGCTCGACGACGAGATGACCAAGTTCTGGGATGCGCCGGTTCAGACGCCGGGGCTGCGCTGGGGAAGGTAGGCGAACGTGGCGGTAGATAGGCAGCACGTTGTCGAGTGGATCCAGACGTACGCCGCCGTGGTCCGCGAGAACCGCGACTATCTGACGCAGCTCGACGCTGCCATTGGTGACGCCGACCACGGGGCGAACATGGATCGCGGCTTCCAGGCAGTCCTGACCAAGCTGCCCACCGTCGCGGACAAAGATATCGGCGCTATCCTCAAGACCGTCGGTATGACCCTCGTCTCCACGGTCGGGGGAGCAGGCGGGCCGCTCTACGGCACCCTGTTCATGCAGGCGGGCCAGGCGGAAGCCGGCAAGTCCGAGATGACCGATCAGGACGTTGTCGCGATGTTCGAGGCCGCGCTGAAGGGCGTGATCGTCCGCGGCAAGGCCGAGGTCGGCGACAAGACTATGGTCGATACGCTCACCCCCGCTGTGAACGCGCTCAAGTCGGCTGTCGACGGCGGCGTGCCCATCAAGGACGCCCTTCAACAGGCGGCCGCGGCGGCGGAGGAGGGCATGAAGGGTACGATCCCGCTGGTTGCGCGCAAGGGGCGCGCCAGCTACCTGGGCGAGCGCAGCGCGGGCCACCAGGACCCGGGCGCGACGTCGTCCTATCTGTTAGTCAAAACTGCAGCCGAGACGCTGTAAGCCCGCGGGCGGAGCAGCCGTTTGTCCCGCCCGCCATCACACACCTCGCAAAGGAGCGAAGAATGACCAAGTATGTAGGCGCTATCGACCAGGGAACCACTAGCACTCGCTTCATGATCTTCGATCATGCGGGCAAGGTCGTTGCCTTCGATCAGAAAGAGCACGAGCAGATCTACCCGAAGCCGGGTTGGGTCGAGCACAACCCCAAGGAAATCTGGCAGCGCACCCAGGAAGTGACCGCTGGCGCCCTCCAGAAGGCCGGCATCTCTGCCAGTGACCTCGCCGCCGTTGGTATCACCAACCAGCGCGAGACCACTGTTGTGTGGAACCGCAAGACCGGTGAGCCGTACTACAACGCCATCGTCTGGCAGGACACCCGCACCGCCGACCTGGTGAACAACTGGGCGAAGGACGGCGGCCAGGATCGCTTCCGCGACAAGGTCGGCCTCCCGCTGGCGACCTATTTCTCCGGCCGAAGATCACCTGGATGCTCCAGAACGTCCCAGGCCTCAAGGAAGCCGCTGCGGCCGGCGATGCCATCTTCGGCAACATCGACACCTTCGTAATCTGGTGGGTCACCGGCGGCCCAGAGGGCGGCGTGCACGTAACCGACGTCTCCAACGCCAGCCGCACCATGCTCATGAACCTCAACACCCTCGACTGGGACCAGGACATGCTCGACGTGATGGGCGTGCCGCGGTCCATGCTGCCCAAGATTGTGCCCTCCAGCGCCGTCTACGGCTCGGCCAAGGGGATCCTCGGCGGCGTGCCCGTCTCGGGCGACCTGGGCGACCAGCAGGCGGCCCTCGTCGGCCAGACGTGCTACAGCCCTGGCGAAGCCAAGAACACCTACGGCACCGGCTGCTTCATGCTCCTGAACACCGGCACCGAGATCGTTCCCTCCAAGAGCGGCCTGCTCACCACCCTCGGCTACAAGATGGGTGACGCGCCCGCCGTGTACGCCCTCGAAGGCTCCATCGCCATCACCGGCGCCCTCGTGCAGTGGCTGCGCGACAACCTCCAGATCATCTCCACCTCGCCCCAGGTGGAAGACCTGGCCAAGACCGTCGACGACAACGGCGGCATCTACTTCGTCCCCGCCTTCTCCGGTCTGTTCGCTCCCTACTGGCGCACGGACGCCCGCGGCGTCATCGTCGGCATGACCCGCTACGTCAACCGCGGCCACATCGCCCGCGCCGCCCTGGAGGCCACCGCCTTCCAGACCGCCGAGGTGCTCGAGGCGATGGAGAAGGACTCCGGCGTGAAGCTGACCGCCCTCAAGGTCGACGGCGGCATGGTGTACAACAACACCCTGATGCAGTTCCAGTCCGACATCCTCGGCGTGCCCGTGATTCGGCCCCAGGTCGCGGAGACCACGGCCCTCGGCGCCGCCTATGCCGCCGGTCTCGCCGTCGGCTACTGGTCGAACCTGGAAGACCTGCGCCACAACTGGCAGGTCGACCACACCTGGCACCCGACCTTCGACGATGCCAAGCGCGCCGAGCTGCTGACCGAGTGGAAGAAGGCCGTCCAGCGCACCTTCGGCTGGGTCGGCTAAGAGACTGTCAAGGGATACGGAATGGATAAACGGATACTCGTCATCGGAACCAAGTTCGCTTGATCGAATACCTGTCCGTTTATCCGAAACCCAACCGTTGCCAGTAGATATATGCCCCAACTCCCCCCTCTTGCGAGGGGGGAGTTGCTTTTTATGGTGCGATTCCTCTACCTGCGGGCAACGGACTGACTCGCTCTCCATAACAATTTCGGCGTACAATGGATTCGACAATGATGTCCCACGGCCACTCCGGACGGGCAGCCGACAGGCTAGGCCCGGAATCGGGCTGCCCGAACCTCCGGACGCCCGGGTATGTGCGCGCCCACCTACCCGTTGGTTTGTGTGGAGGTGCATATGACTGCAACACTACCTCGTGTCGTTGTTATCGGGGCGGGCTTCACGGGCGCGGCCACGGCCCACGATCTGGCCCTGCGGGGCTTCCAGGTAACAGTCGTCGAGCGCGGCGAGATTACCTCCGGCACCAGCGGCCGCTGCCACTGCCTGCTTCACAGCGGGGGGCGATACTGCGTCAAAGACCAGGAAGCCGCTTCCGAGTGCATTGACGAGAACTTCATCCTCCGCAAGATTATGCCCGATGTGCTGGAACTGAATGATGGCCTGTTCGTCGCTTTCGACGAGGCCGACCTAGTGTTCCAGGAGAAGTTCGTCCAGGGTTGTGAATCCTGCCACATCCCCTTTCAGGTTCTGACCCGTCAGCAAACCCTCGCTCTTGAGCCAAATCTGACCCCCACCCTGCTCGGCGCGGTGCGCGTGCCCGACGGCGTGTTCGAGGCGCTCCGCTTTGCCCTCACCTTCCTCTCGACGGCGCGCAAGAACGGCGCCCAGGTCTTCACCTATCACCAGGTCGTCGACCTGCTCCGCGATGGGACGGGCACCGTCGCGGGCGTCCGCGTCGTGGACCGCGCCCGCCGCGAGATGAAGGACATTCCGGCCGACATAGTGGTCAACGCGACCGGCCCGTGGGTGGGTGAGATCACGGCTCTGGCGGGCATCGCGGTGCCGATTGTTCCTACGCCCGGCGTGATGATCTCGCTGAACAAGCGCGTGTGCAACCTGGTCATCAACAAGATGAATAAGCCGAGCGACGGCGACATCATCGTGCCGCAGCGCCAGTCATCCCTGATCGGGACAACGTCGTGGGTGACAGAGAGCGCCGACTACATTCCGATTCCGCAGGACCACGTCAAATTGATGCGCGAGCGCGGCGCGGCGATGTCCCCGATCCTGGGGCAGGCGCAGATGCGCGGCGCATTCGCCGTGGCCCGGCCGCTCATCGGCTCGGCCAGCGCCGGCGACGCCCGCGAGCTGAGCCGCACGTTCGAGTGCTTCGACCACGCCAAGCAAGGCATCGAGGGCTTCGTCACCATCACGGGCGGCAAGGCGACGACGGCCCGCGCGATGGCTGAAAAGACGGTGGATATTGTGTGCCGCAAGCTGGGCATCGACGTCCCATGCCGCACCAAGGACACACCGCTTATCTCCTATCGCCGGTACTACGCCCAGGCCGCCTAGAGGGTACGCCTATGTCGTGGCAACTCAATGTTCGCGTCGCCCGGCAAAGGCCGGGTGACCCTTCCGTTCACTATGATGTCTTTACCCTGGAAGTCGACCCCGATGAGTACGTCCTCGACGTGATCGAGCGCATCTGGGGCCAGCACGACCGCAGCCTGATGTTCCGCCACGCCTGCCACCACGCTTCGTGCGGGACGTGCGGTATGCGCGTCAACGGCGCCGAGAAGCTCGCCTGCGTGACGTCCATCCGCGACGTGACCACGGACGGCGGGACGCTCACCGTCGAGCCGCTGCGCAACCTGCCGCTGGTCGGCGACCTGGTGGTCGACCCGGCGCCCATGTTCGCCGCCCTCGCTGCTATCGGCATGCCCATCATGCGCAGCGTGGAGGCATACGGCGAGCCGGGCGCGTACAATCGTTTCGAGGACTGCATCGAGTGCGGGCTGTGCATCTCCGCCTGCCCCCTCATGGCGACATCGTCGGCGTACCTCGGCCCGGCCGCCCTGGCTGCCGCCGAGCGCGTGGTCGAGGAGCGGCGCAGCGCGGACCTCCCGAGCGTGCTCGACCTTGTCGACAGCGAGGAGGGGTGCTGGCGCTGCCATACCGCGTTCGAGTGCAGCGAGGTCTGCCCGATGAACGTCAACCCCGCGGGCCGCATTATGGCCCTGCGGCGGGCACTGATGATCGAGCGCATCAAGAGCCTGTTCTGGCGCGGCAAGACGAAGCGCCCCGCCCCCACGACCCCCACGCCCATCGCGCCCGCCGCCTCGAAGCCGCACTAGGCTTCAGGAGGTACGACAATGACAATACGCGACCCATCGGCGCCGGTCTCGCGGAAGAACTGGGTCAGGTGGTTCGACCCGCGCGGGCGCAGCATTGGCTCGTGGGCGTTCATCTTCAACCGCCTGACGGGGCTGGCGCTGGCCGCTTACCTGCCGATCCACTTCTTCATCATCAGCAGCCTCTACCGCGGCGCTGACGCGTGGGACGGCTTGATGGCCTTCTTCCGCAGCCCGTTCGCCCTCCTGTTTGACGTGGGCCTCGTCCTGGCCCTGCTGTACCACGGCCTCAACGGGACCCGCATCGTGCTCCTGGCGTTCGATATCGGCGAGACACACCAGCGGGCGATGTTCTACACTGCTATGGCGGTCGGCGCCGTGCTCCTGCTGTACGCCGCCCTGCGGCTGTTCGGCGTGTAGGAGGCAGCCATGACACTTCTTTCACCCACAACGCGCGCGTCCCATCTGGCTGCGTGGGCCTGGATCGCCCAGGCAGCCACCGGTGTCCTCCTGCTCGTCCTGCTCACGCTGCACCTTGCGGCGCAGCACTTCACCGGGGCTGACGGCGTCCTGAGCTACACGGAGGTGATCGACTACCTGCGCAACCCGCTCGTGTTCCTAGTCGAGACGCTGTTCTCCGCCTCGGTGCTGCTCCACGCTCTGCTCGGCGTGCGGGCCGTCCTGTTCGACCTGGACCTGTCGGCGCTCCGCCAGCACCAGGTCAACATTGGCTTGACGATCCTGGGCGTGGCGATGTTCCTGTGGGCATTCGCCCTGACCTTCGCCACGGTGATGCGGTAGACTGCCTAACCTCCCCGGTATTGTCCTCTCGGGCGGCGCCTCTCACCGCCCGAGGGGCACCTCACATCCCGAGTTTCCAAGAGGAATGAACCGCAGAGACGCGAAGGCGCAGAGGAAGAGAAAGAATCGCTCCCTTCCCCCTTTGCGTCTCTGAGCCTCGGCGCTGCCAACCTGCCTTGAGGCTTGCAATGACAGGCGTAGTGTTGACCTTCCCCACCGTCCGCCGTAGTATTCCCCCATGAGCGACGCACCCCGTCCACAGTTCGACCCGGATTTTCCCGCCTTCGCGGCGAGCCACGGCCTCGACGACTGGGAGGGCTGGTGGAGTCCGTACGACGACGCGACGTACGCCGCCGTCCTCGACGCCGTCGCGACGGAGAACACAGTGCTCGACATCGGCGCGGGCGATCTGCGCCTCTCCCTTCGCCTGGCCGCGCGCGCCCGACGCGTCTACGCCGTCGAGGTCAACCCGCGCCTTGTGGCCGACGCCCTGGCCCGCGCCGGCTATGCCCTGCCGCGCAACCTCGTCGTCGTCTGCGGCAACGCCCTGGACATCTCCGTCCCGCCCGACGTGACCGCCGCCGTCCTCCTCATGCGCCACTGCCGCCATTTCCGCGCCTACGTGGACCGCCTGCGCGCCGTCGGCTGCCGCCGGCTCATCACCAACGCCCGCTGGGGCATGGGCGTCGAAATCGTGGGCCTGGGGCCGGGCGCCGCGTGGGAGACGTTCGCCGGCGGCTGGTACGCCTGCCTGTGCGGTGCGGTCGGCTACAAAGGGGAGGACGCGGCGGACGAGCCGCAGGACGCCGTGACGGTGGAGACGTGTCCGGCGTGCGCGAGAGTGGCGGGGTGACGGAAATGTAGTAGCGACTTCCAGTCGCTTCCCCGGGCTGGACCTGGCGCGGCATACATGCGGCACAGACTGGAAGTCTGCGCCTAATATGGGAAAGCCTGCCGAGGCAGGCTCGGCTGGGGGTGACGTCGGCAAGCGAGCCTGCTTCGAGCAGGCTTCAGCGTATCAGCTACCGAATTCCATTCGGTAGCATCGGCGGGCGATGCGCGGTGATGGGATAAATGCTTGAGAAGCCCGACCTTCCGGATGAAACAATCGAGGCGTGCCTGCGTGATGAATATGGCATCGAGGCCGCCGAGATAGCGTTCCTGCCGCTGGGCGCGGACGCGGCCACGGCGGTCTACCGCGTGAATGACGATACGGAGGCGTACTTCCTGAAGCTGCGGCACGGCGACTTTGACGAGACCGCCGTCGCCGTCCCGCGCTTCCTGAGCGACCACGGCGTCGGCCACATCATCACGCCGGTACAGACACGCGATGGGCGGCTCTGGACGCGGGTATCCGACTTCGCTGCAACGCTCTACCCGTTTGTCGAGGGGTGGAACGGCCGCGAGGCGCCGCCGTTGGAGCGCCACTGGGTCGAGCTAGGCGTGGCGCTGCGCGCCATGCACACTCTGGAGTTGCCGCCTTCGCTGGCGGAGCGCATCCCGCGCGAGACGTTCTCGTCCTACTGGCGCGACATGGTGCGGGGCTTCCAGGCGCGGGTCGAGGACACAGTGTATGCGGAGTCGGTGGCGGCGCGGTGCGCGCAGTTCGTCCGGGAGAAGCGTCGCGAGATCAACGGCCTGGTCGCGCGTGCCGAAGAGCTTGCCGAAGAGCTACATGCGCAGCCGCCGCCATATGTCCTGTGCCACGGCGACATCCACGCCTGGAACCTGCTGATCGAGGCGGATGGCGCGCTATATATCGTGGACTGGGACACGCTCATCCTCGCTCCAAAGGAGCGCGACCTGATGTTCGTCGGCGCCGGCCTGGGCATCGGCGACACGCCGGAGGAAGCCGCGCTATTCTACCGGGGCTACAGGGCCACGGATATCAATCTAGACGCGCTGGCGTACTACCGCTTCGAGCGGATTGTCGAGGACATCGCGGCGTTCTGCCAGCAATTGCTGCTCACGGACGAGGGCGGCGCGGACCGCGAGCAAGCGCTCGGCTACCTCACCGACTCGTTCCTACCCGGCCACGTGGTCGAGCGAGCATACGGAACCGATTGGTAGAGACGCGCCATGGCGCGTCTCTACTCGTGCGCAGGGTTCTTGGTGTGGGGCTTCTTGCCTAGCTCGTGCCAGTCCTTCTCCTCGACGTTGACGCCGTAGTGTTCCGCTGCCTTCTTGATGGCGGCGAAGGCTAGGTCACGGTCGGCGTCGGACACGTCCTCGACCTGGTCGAAGCGGGCGAGGGCGTTCTTGACGTGCGAGGCGTCGGTGAGCGGCTCCTTGCGCTGCTTCGGGAAGGCAAAGACGCTCTCGGGCAGGTCGTTGCGCTCCTTGGTATCGAGGTCACCATGCTCTGTGTGCGGCTTCCATGTCGTTTTAGTTGCCATGCGATCGCTCCCTTAAGAATTATTCTGGGCCGCCTTTCGCGTTTTTCGCTCGCTTTCCTGAATTTCGTGGTCCAAACGCGCCATCCACCGTCTATCCCAGCGTACCGCAAACATTGTGCCAAACGAATACTATATTCCCCTTGCGTGACACGCTGCGTTGCGCTACAATAAGATGCAGGAGGCAAAGAAGCTTATGCGCCATGTGAGCACCGAAGTCGTTGTCATTGGCGGCGGTTCGACGGGCACCGGGACGGCCCGCGACCTGGCCATGCGCGGCTTCCAAACAATCCTCGTCGAGAAGCGCGACCTCACCCACGGCACCACCGGCCGCTACCACGGTCTCCTCCACAGCGGTGGCCGCTACGTGGTCAAAGATCCCGTCTCCGCCAAAGAATGTATCGAAGAAAACTATATCTTGCGCCGCATCATGCCCCACTGCCTGGAGGACACGAGCGGCTTTTTCGTAACGACCCCCTGGGACGACCCGGCCTTTGGGGATACTTTCAAAGCAGCCTGCGACAAGGTCGGTGTGCCATGCACCGAGCTGTCGGTCTCGGAGGCGCTGCGCCGCGAGCCGCGCATGAACCCGAAGATCTCGCGCGTGTTCGAGGTGCCGGATGGCTCCGCGGACTCGTTCATGGCGACCCGCCTCGTGGCCAGGTCCGCCGAGCAGTACGGCGCCAAGGTGTGTCCCTACCACGAGGTCATTGATCTCGTCAAGGACGGCGACAAGATCGTGGGCGTCCACGTCAAGGACACGGTCACGGGTGAGGAGTACGTCATCGATTGTGACATGGTGGTGAATGCGTCGGGCGCGTGGGCCGGCCAGATCGCCGCGATGGCGGGCGCTATCGCCAACGTGATCCCTGGCAAGGGCGTCATGGTCGCCTCCAACCACCGGCTGGTGAACACCGTCCTCAACCGCTGCAAGATGCCCGCCGATGGCGATATTATTGTGCCGATCCACACCGTCTCGGTCATCGGCACGACGGACCACAAGGTCCCCGATCCGGAGCATTACGGTATCGAACCCTGGGAAGTCGAGCTGATGCTGGACGAAGGCGAGAAGATGGTGCCCGGCTTCAAGAGCGCGCGCATGGTGCGCGCGTGGGCCGGCGTTCGCCCGCTGTACCAGGAGAGCGCGACGGCCGATACCCGCGACGTGACGCGTACCTATACCCTCCTCGACCACGAGACCCGCGACGGCATCAAGGGCTTCGTCACGATCACGGGCGGTAAGTGGACCACGTTCCGCCAGATGGCCGAGGTGACGGTCAACGCCGTGTGCAAGAAGCTCGGCACCGAGCGCCCGTGCCGCACAGCGTTCGAGGTGCTGCCCGGCAACGAGGACGGCAAGTTCTACACGCTCGGCCACCGGCTCAAGGAGATCGAGGAGGCCAATACCTACGGCGACCTCATCTGCGAGTGCGAGATAGTCACCGGCGCCACGGCGCGGGAAGCCATGGCCGATGCCGTGACGCTCGACGATGTGCGCCGCGAGACGCGCCTGGGCATGGGACCATGCCAGGGCGCTTTCTGCCGCTACCGCGGCGCCGCCCTCTACCAGGAAGTCAAAGGTGCGTCCATTGAGGAGACAAACCTGGCTTTGCTCGACTTCCTCCAGGAGCGCTGGAAGGGCCTCAGAGCCATTCTGTGGGGCGACCAGCTGCGCGAGGCGGCGCTGGACGAGATCATGTATCGCGGCGTCTTCAACGTCGACAACCTGGACACCAACGGCCTGAAGAGCCCGCTCAGCGAGTTCTACCTCTATGAGCCTGAGGGCCAAGAGCCGGTGGTGAAACACTCATGACAATTCGCCTTCCTGTTGCGAGGCTATTTATCCCATGAAAGCAGACACCATTGTCATTGGGGCCGGCTACGCCGGCCTGATGGCCGCCTTGCAGGCGGTCGAAAGTGGCGAGAAGACTCTGCTCGTGTCCAAGGGCGTCGGCACGACACACTGGACACCGGGCAGCGTCGATATCCTCGGCTATGATCTAGCGACATCCTCGCTGGTCGAGAACCCCCGGACGGGCGTGAGCAAGCTCATCGCCGCCCAGCCCGATCACCCCTACGCCCACGCGGGCCTGGACAGTCTGGATGCGGCGCTCGCGGTCTTCATGACCCTGACGCAAGCCCAGGGCCTGCCCTACGCCGGCTCACCCGATCGCAACTTCCTCCTGCCGTCGCCGATCGGCACCGTCCGCCCGACGGCCATAGCGCCGCTCTCGATGGCGACGGGCGACCTGCGCCAGGGCGGCCAGATCCTTATCATCGGCTTCTCGAAGATGCGCGACTTCTACCCGCTGCTGACGGCCGGTAACCTCACGCAGGCGGGCTACCAGGCGCGCGGCATCAACCTCGATGTGCCCGTCATCAACCGCTATCGCTTCCTGACCAACGTCATCCTGGCGCAGATGTTGGACGACCCGGCCGTGCGGCGCGAGGTCGTGCGCGAGGTCAAGGCCGTCTACGGGCGCGAGGATCGGGTCGGCTTCCCCGCCGTCCTGGGCTTCCGCAAGCACCCGGAAGTCATGGCGGACCTGGAGCGCGCCCTGGGCGTGCCGGTGTTCGAGATTCCCACGCCGCCGCCGTCCGTGCCCGGCTTCCGTCTGTACGAGGCGTTCCGCAAGGCCCTGGAGTACAAGGGCGTGCGGATGATCGTCAGCCCGATGGTGCTGGGCGCCAAGACGAACAACGGCGCGGTCGAATCCATCGAGACAGACTCCTCCGGCCATAGCACGTTCCACTCCGCCCAGCGCTTCATCCTGGCGACAGGCGGCCTGGCGGGTGGTGGAATCGCGACGGACTACAAGGGCAACATCCGGGAGACCGTCTTCAATCTGCCGCTGCACGCCCCGGCGTCCCGCACAGAGTGGGTCAACGCCCGCTATCTGTCACCCACTGGCCACCCGATCTTCCAGACAGGCGTCATGGTCAACGACAGCCTGCAGCCGGTCGATGCCTCGGGTCAGCCCGTCTTCACCAACGTGCGCGTGGCGGGGAGCGCGCTGGCGCACCTGGACGAGTGGCGAGAGAAGTCGCACGAAGGTGTGAGCCTGTCCACCGGCTGGAAGGCCGGCCGCGCTGCGTAGGCCGAATTAGAGACATGTAGTCGCGTCTGCGTCCGGAAACGACTGAAGTCGTTACTACGGGCTAGAGATAGCTGAAGGATAAAACGTATGGAAGCACCCATTCTGCTTCATGATCATCTCCCGGTCGAAGCGACGCTCGACCGCTGTATCAAATGCAATAACTGTGTCTCGTTCTGCCCCGTGGCAAACGTGACCGACCTGTTCCCCGGGCCGAAGTACGAAGGGCCGCAGGCTGCCCGCTTCCGCGCCGCGGACGAGGTCTCGCCCGACCACTCGGTGGACTATTGCAGCGGCTGCCGCATGTGCAACATGGTCTGCCCAACGGGCGTCAAGATCGCCGAGATCAACGCCCGCGCCCGCGCCAAGATGTACAAGGACCACGGCGTGAAGTCGCTGCGCAACTGGTTCGTCGCCCGCCCGGACCTGCTCGGCGCCCTCGGCAGCCCGACCGCGCCGGTCGCCAATACGATGCTGAAGATCACGCCGGTGCGCTGGATGATTGACAAGGTCATGAAGATCGACCAGCACGCGCCGATGCCGGCCTTCTCCTTCGGCACGTTCCGCGGCTGGTTCAAGTCCATCAAGCCACCCTTCACCTCCACGCGCAAGGTGGTCTACTTCCACGGCTGCTCGACGCAGCACTACGAGCCGTGGGTGGGGCAAGCCGCCGTCGCCATCCTGGAGCACAACGGCATCGAGGTCATCCTGGCCGACCAGAACTGCTGCGGCCTGCCCGCGCTGTCCAACGGCCAGTTCGACACGGCGAAGAACTACCACTGCAACAACGTCCGCAAGCTGCTGCCGTGGGTCAAGCAAGGCTACGACATTGTCGGCACCTCCACGAGCTGCACGCTAACGCTGCAAGAGGAAGCGCCAGAGCTGCTGGACCTGTATGACGAGGATACGCAGTTGGTGGCCCAGCACACCTACGACATCTTCGAGTACCTGCTGCTGCTGCACGACAAGGGCGAGCTCAACACCGCCTTCCGGCCGGTGAACAGGGTCGTACCGTATCACCCGCCGTGCCAGCTCCGCGCCCACCGCATGGGCCTGCCCGCCATCGAGGTGCTGTCTCTGATTCCGGGCCTCGCCGTCCACCGCAGTGAGGCGGCGTGCTGCGGCATCGCCGGTACCTACGGCCTCAAGAGCGAGAAGTACAAGATCGCCCAGGCCGTCGGCCAGCCCCTGTTCGACTGGGTAAAGGCCGAGGGTCAGCCCGTCATCGCGTGCGACAGTGAAACCTGCCGCTGGCAGATCACCGCTGCGACGGGCATCGAGTCTGTGCATCCCATCGCCATTCTGAAAGAGGCCTATGGCATATGATTGGCCTGGTGCTGGTTTCCCACAGCCACCGGCTGGCGGAAGGCGTCCGCGAGCTGGCCGAGCAGATGAGCCAGGGACGCGTCCCCATCGCCGCCGCCGGTGGCCTGGATGACGAGACCATTGGCACCAACGCCGAACGGATCCTGACAGCTATCGAGACGGTCTACCAGCCGGACGGCGTCCTCGTCCTGGTCGACTTGGGCAGCGCGGTCATGAGCGCCGAGATTGCCCGCGAGATGCTGGCGCCGGAGCAGCAGCCTGGCGTTCGCCTGAGCAACGCGCCCATCGTGGAAGGAGCGATCGCCGCTGCGGTCGCCGCCGCGATGGGCGATTCCTTGGATACGGTGGCGGCGACGGCGCGTGGCGCGCTGGCAACGCCGAAAGTGAGCGAGGACGAGCCTGTCGGCGCGCCCGCGCCCGCTGCCGAGGTATCACTCGACGGCCAGGCGCAGGAGATCGTCCTGCCGATCCGCAATAAGGTCGGCCTGCACGCCCGCCCGGCGGCATTGTTCGTTCAGACCGCCGGCCAGTTCCAGGGCGACATCCGCGTCCGCAACGCGAGCCGCAACACCCCGCCGGTGGACGCCAAGAGCATGTTCGCCGTCCTGGGCCTCAACGGGCGGCTCGGCGACGAGATCGCCATTACCGCGGGAGGCCCGGATGCCTCGGCGGCTCTCGCCGCGCTGCGCGAGCTGGTCGAGGGTGGCTTCGGCGAAGAGATCGTTCCGCTCGGCAGCGAGGTGGAAGCTCCGCCCACCGCCGCGGAAGTACGTCCGGAGCTATTGATCCAGGCAATCGCGCCGGGGACGGCGGGCGTCGGTATCGCCGCGTCGTCGGGCATCGCCATCGGCCCGGCCTTCGTCCACATCGTGAACAGTCTGCAAGCCGAGCGCCGCCACGTGGACGACACAGCCGCCGAGGTCGCCCGTCTGGACAAGGCGGTTGGCGATGCCCACGACGAACTAAAGCGCCTGGCGCAGCAGACACGGCAGGCCATCGGCGCGGCCGAGAGCAAGATATTCGAGGCGCAGAGCCTCTTCCTGGACGACCCGGCGTTCATCGACGCCGCGCGCCAGCTCGTTCGCGATACGAACCTCAATGCCGAGGCCGCCATGGCCGACACCGCCGCCCGGTTCGCGGCGCTGCTTGAAGGCATGGAGGGCGATATCTTTCGGCAGCGAGCAGCGGACGTGCGTGACGTCGGCGCGCGGGTCATTCGGCTGCTCAATGGCGGCGCGCCCGCCAACCCCTTCGCCAACCTCCAGCGCCCTTCCATCCTCATCGCCTCCGACCTGACGCCGTCTGAGACGGCGCAGATGGACAAAGACAAAATCGTGGGCCTCGTCACCGCCGAGGGCGGCGCGACATCTCATACGGCCATCCTCGCCCGGAGCCTGGGCATTCCCGCCGTGGTCGGCATGGGCCCGACGGCTCTGCGCATCCGCGACGGCGCGCCCATTATCGTCGACGGAGCATCCGGCCAGGTGTGGCTGGAGCCGGACGCGGCGACAACGGAGCGCTACACGGCGCAGCGCGACGAGGAGCTTCGGGCGCGGGAACGACGCCTCGCCCTGGCCGCCCAGCCGGGCATGACCGCTGACGGACGTCGCATCGCCGTCATGGCGAACGTCGGCAACCTCGCCACGGCCCGCACGGCGCGTGAGGATGGCGCCGAGGGCGTCGGCCTCCTGCGCACCGAGTTCGTCTTCCTGGACCGCAGCGAGCCGCCAAGCGAGGACGAGCAGGTCGCGGCCTACCGCGCCATGGCCGAGGCGCTGGAGGGGCAGCCCATCACCGTCCGTACCCTCGACATCGGCGGCGACAAGCCCGCGCCGTACCTCAACCTGACTCCGGAGGCTAACCCCTTCCTCGGCGTGCGCGCCATTCGCCTGACGATGGGAATGCCCGACCTGTTCAAGGCGCAGCTCCGCGCCATCCTGCGCGTCAGCGCCGACTTCCCGCTCAAGATCATGTTCCCGATGATTGCGACGGTCGAGGAGATGCGCCGCGCCCGCGGTTTCGTGCGCGAAGCCCAGGCCGAGCTGGCCGCGCGGCAGGTCGCCTTCAACCCGAACATCGAAGTGGGCGCGATGGTCGAGATTCCCTCTGCCGCCATGGCCGCCGACATCCTGGCGCGCGAGGCTGACTTCTTCAGCCTCGGCACGAATGACCTGGTGCAGTATACTTTCGCCGTGGACCGCACGAATCCGCGCGTCGCCGAGATCGGCAGCCACCTCTCTCCGGCGATCCTGCGTCAGATTGACGGCGTCGTGCGCGCGGCCCACGCGTGCGGGCGGTCGGTGAGCGTGTGCGGGGAGATGGGGTCGGACACGCGCGCGACGGCGCTGCTGGTGGGCCTCGGCGTGGACACGCTGAGCGTGAACCCCGCCGCGGTGCCGGACGTCAAGGCGGCGCTGCGGGAGATTCGCACCGACGAGGCCGCCGCGCAAGCCCGCCAGAGCATCGCGTGGACACTATGAGAAGGTGAAGCGATGGTTGTGCCTGTGCGCATGATGACAGTTGAAGAGCTGGCGCAGTTGCCGGACAACGGCGCGCGCTACGAGCTGAGTCGGGGGGAGTTGATCGAGATGGCGCCGCCAGGTGGTGAACATGGGTCAATTGCAGGGCGACTCGCCTATCTGCTAGGCGCGGTTGTGTATCCGCAGCGGTTAGGTGCGGTCATCATCGAGACAGGCTATGTCCTGAGCCGCGACCCTGACATTGTGCGCTCGCCGGACGTCTCGTTCCTCGCGCGAGTGCGCATCCCAGAATCAGGAATCACGCGCACTTTCATTGACGGAGGGCCTGACCTGGCGGTGGAGATTGTGTCGCCGGGAGACACGGCGGCGGAAGTCGCCGACAAGGTGCGCGACTATCTGACGTATGGGGTGCGCCTCGTTTGGGTTGTCGAGCCAAAGACGCAGACGGTCACGGTCTATCGGCCGGACGGCACTGCCCGGCTCTTGCAGGCCGCCGCCGATCATACCCTCGACGGCGAGGACGTCATTCCTGGCTTCGCCACACTGGTGGAGGAGCTATTTGCGCTTGGAATGTAGAGAGGTCTACGGGTTTCAGCTTGGCACGAGTATAGGACGACTTGAGCAACGGACAGGTACGATGCCGGATGTAACGCTCGATCGCCTCTGGCAACTCGCCTGCAAAGTGGGCGACAAATCGGGAGTCGAGCCGGAACTGGTCTTCCAGCCTATCGGCCTGTTGCTACATCATCCCCTGACTGCCCGTGACTATACATCGACTCCCCTGAACTCATCTACATTCGCCAGCACGGGTGGGGACGGCGTACACTATGGGCTGCTGCACACAATTGGTGACGTAAGCGACGCGTCGCCAGTCGTGATGACCGTTCCGATGGCCTTTGAGCGGCCCAACCTGATCGTTGGAGATTCGCTGTTAGAGTTCCTATGCCTTGGATGCCAAGTCGGCTACGCATACCTCGAACACCTGGCGTACAACCGGCACGAGGCTACGGACTGGATCGGCAATGCCCAGAACTGGTTCAATGAAAAGCACTATGGGCCGCTCGATTTGCGAGCGCAGTCGCTGCTTGAGATACTTGTTCGAGAGTTTGACCTCAAGCCATGGCCTGAAGTCGGGCGCCGGGTCGATGAGCTTCAAGAACGCTTCCTATTGCTCCTAGAAACACAAACTGCCGGGAAATAGCGAAATCCATGACACTGTCGCCGCACACCATCCACATCGCTCCCATCACGCCGGACACGCTGCCGGCGTGTGCCGCGCTCATGGCGGCGACCCCGCTGTGGCAGCACTACGGCGTGACACGGCAGGGCGCGGCGGCGACGCTCATGAAGGCGCTGCAGGAAGGCGGCCAGTGCATCGTCGCGCTCGAGGGTGAGACGGTGGCCGGGTTTGTCCTCTACTATCCGCGCGGCGCCTTCGCGCGCAGCGGTTACATTCGGCTCATCGGCGTCGCGCCGCAGCGCCAGTCCCACGGCGTCGGCGAACGGCTCATGGCGGCGGCGGAAGCCGTGATGGGCGCTGTGAGTAGCGATGTGTTCCTGCTCGTTTCGGACTTCAACGTCCGCGCCCAGTCATTCTATCGTCGGCACGGCTACGCCCAGGTTGCCGCACTGCCGGATTACGTGATTCCAGGGGTAAGTGAGCTATTATTCTGGAAACGACTATCGGAGGAGAAAACCCCATGCGAGCCATACGCATTCACGAATTTGGCGGACCCGAAGTCCTGAAACTGGAGGACATACCGACGCCGCAGCCCGGCCCCGACGAGGTCCTGGTGCGCGTGCGGGGTGTGGGCATCAACCCGTATGAATCCTATATCCGCGAGGGCCGCTACACGTTCCTGCCCCCGCGGCCGTTCACCCTCGGCGGCGAGGGCGCGGGCGACATCGTCGCCGTTGGCGAGAACGTCAAGCAGTGGCATGTCGGTGACGCGGTGTGGGGCAGTCTCAAGGGCAGCCACGCCGAGTATGCCCTTGCCGACGCCGCCCTCATCTACCCCAAGCCGGATCGGTTGAGCTACGAGGAGGCCGGGGGGTTGCTGACGGTGTGCGCGACGGCGGTCATCGGGCTGGTGGTTCTCGGTGAGGTGCACGACGGGGAAACGGTGTTCATCTCCGGCGCGGCCGGTGGCGTGGGCAGTATTGGGGTGCAGCTTGCCGCAGCCTTCGGCGCTCGCGTCATCGCTGCCGTCGGCTCGGAGGAGAAGGCGGCCCTGGCGAAGGACCTCGGCGCGGACACCGTCATCAACTATACCGAGGGCTCGCTGGAGGATGCCTTGCGCGCCGCTGCGCCCGACGGCATCAACGTCACCTTCGACGGCGTCGGCAAGCCGGTCTTCCTACAGGCCATCCGCAATATGGCCTCCGGCGGCCGGTATGTTCTGTATGGCGGCTCCGGCGGGCGCGACCTGGCTTTCGAAGCGCCGGAGTTCTACCGCCGCAACCTAAGCCTCATTGGCTTTAGTGCCGCCAGCCACCCGCGCGCGGCCGAGGCGCGGCGCTGGATGCGCGACGAGCTTGTGCTGCTCCTCGCGTCGGGCAGGGTGCGGGCAATTGTGGCGAAGGTGTTCCCACTCTCGGAGACAGCCGACGCCTACCGCTATCTCGCCAGCCGCGCCGCCCTGGGCAAAGTCATTCTCGATCCCACACTCGACGCCCCGGAGGGCTAAGTGGAACCCACTCGCCGTATGTTCGTTATTGGGCTGGTCGTCGGCATGATCGCCGGCGTTGTGCTGGCCCTGGCCGGTGTCTCGCTATACAGTTTCGGGCAGCAGGTCGGCGTGGTTCCAGCGTCTGCGTCAAGCAACCCTCTCTTTGGCGGCGGAAAGCAGCCCCAGGGAGACCTGGTCATGAGCCTGAGCGACGCCTATCTTACCCGCCAGGTCCAATCGAGCCTGCCCGCAGATGCGCCCATCGACCGGAACGCGACGATGTCGGTCGAAGCCGGCAACAAGCTCGTGCTCGACGGCAACGTGAAGCTCGCCCTTGGGCCGATCCAGGCCGGTGTCCCGGCGAAGGTGCGCGTCGGCATCCAGAACAACACCGGCCAGCTCGGCCTGACGCTGGACCAGGTCCAGGCAGGGCCGGTACCTATTCCGCAGCAGCTGCTGCCGGCGCAAGTGCAAGGCGCGGTGACGGATCTGCAGAACGAGCTGAACAAACAGTTGGGGAGCAATTCCGCCTTGAAGGGGATGAAGCTGTCGAACGTCCAGACGACGCCCGGCCACCTCAATGTCGAGTTCAGCGTGGCTCAGCCGTGAGCCACTGACTGCCGAGCGCCTGGAGCGCCTGCCGGAAGTCTTCGGGGAGGGGCGCCGTGAACTCGACACGCTCCCCCGTCGCCGGGAGGTCGAAGGCGAGGCGGTAGGCGTGCAGAAGCTGGCGGCTGACGCCGGCACGCGTTTTTCGCCGGCCGTAGACCCTGTCACCCACAATCGGGTAGCCGATGGACGCGAGATGGACGCGCGCCTGGTGCGTTCGCCCTGTCAACAGATGCGCCTCTACCAGTGTTGTGTCGCCGAGAGTCTCCAACACGCGAAACTCAGTCTGAGCCGGACGGCCGTCGGGAACGACGGCCATTTTCTTGCGCTCACGCGGGTCGCGCCCAATGGGCGCGTCGATGCGTCCACGCGGCGTGGCGACGCGGCCCTCCACCAGGGCGAGGTAGACCTTGTCAACGCTGCGGCCTTTGAACTGCGCTTGCAGCGCGCGCTGGGCATGATCGTTCTTCGCCACCAGCAGCAGGCCGGACGTGTCTTTGTCGAGACGGTGGACGATGCCGGGGCGCTGGACACCGCCGATGCCGGCCAGGTCGGGCACGTGCGCCAGGAGCGCGTTGACGAGCGTATCATCGGCGTGGCCGTGGGCGGGGTGAACGACAAGACCGGCGGGCTTGTTGATGACCAGAATATCGGCATCCTGGTAGAGGATGTCAACAGAGATTTCGGGGGCGGGGGCGGCTTCCAGGGGCTGTGGCGGGGGAATGCGCAGCGCGACGCGGTCATTCGGGGCGACACGCTGGCTGGCCTTGGCCGGCTTGCCGTTGACCAGAATGTCGCCATCCTTGATGAGGCGCTGGATGATGGAACGCGACAGGTCCGGCCGAGCGTCGGCCAGGTATTTGTCTAGCCTTTCACCCGCGGCCGCCGGCGCGACGGATAGCTCGTCGGCAGCGCTCTCGGTCATGAGGCTGTGCTGTAGACGCCGCGCAGGTCGTTCCAGCGCACCATCAGCAGCTCGCGCAGCATGCGCAGCGTGTCCTGCACCGGCCGGACGCGGCTGTCCGACTGATAGTACCAGTCGACCGGGATCTCGACGACCTTGTAGCCCTTCTTGAGGGCGATATACAGAACCTCGACGTCGAACCCCCAGCCGGTCAGCGTCTGCTCGGCGAACACCACGTGCGCTACGTCACGGCGGAAGCACTTGAAGCCACACTGGGTATCCTGAAAGCGGGGGATCGCCAGGATACGGACGAGGGCGTTGAAGACGCGCCCCATGACGTGGCGCATCTTTGGCTCGTTGTAGCGCACCGCGCCGGGCGCCTCGCGGGAAGCGATGGCGACGTCGTAGGACGGGCCCTTGGATGGGAAGAACTTCGCCAGCTCGGTGATTGGCATCGCCAGGTCGGCGTCGGCCATGAACAGCCACTGGCCGCGCGCCGCCTCCATCCCCTCGCGGACGGCGTTGCCCTTGCCCCGCATTTTCGCTCGCAAGAGACGAACGGTCGGGTGGCTGGCGCGATAGCTATCCACAACGGCGACAGTACCGTCGGAGCTGCCGTTCTCGACGACGATGACCTCTGCGGTGTACGGCTGCTCGGCAAGGTAGGCGAGGATGCGGTCCAGTGACGCCGGTAGCCGCCGTTCCTCGTTGTAGGCCGGGATGATAATAGAGAGAAATGGCGCTTCCGCCGACGATGCCGTCTCGCCCGCTTCCACGCGCCCAACTGTTTCCATTTACGTTCTCGCCTCGTGCGTAGCCAAAATCATACTCTGAGCCACGAATCGTGTCAATCAATTAACAGGCTATCCACGGCGTCGGGCGAGACCCGAGCGCGGCGCTGCACCTCGCGCCGTTTACGCATCACCCGCGGCAGCCCCAGCAGACCGGCGAGCTGGCCGCGCAGCCGCGCCCTTGCCGCCTCGCCCCGCCAGGCCCCCACGGCATCCCGCGTAACAGCGATCTGGGCCCCGACAATCCTCGGCCAGTCGCGCCGCAGCAAGTCGCCGGGGTAGTCCTTGGCGATCAGCCACACGGCGTTGCGGCCCGTGTAGTAAGACGCCGTCACGCCCCCGCCCGTTGCGCTAAGCTTGTGATACACGATAGCAGTTGGGACGAACACACAGCCATACCCCCGGAGCTGCGCCCGCCACGCCAGGTCCACGTCCTCCAGGTTGAAGAAGAAATCCTCGTCGAACAGGCCGATATCGTCCAGCATCTCGCGCCGATAAGCCACGGCGCCGCCGCAGCCGCTGAACACGGGCTCTTCGCGGTCGTACTGCCCGCCATCTTCCTCCCACACACCGCGGCTGTTGGCCTGGCCCGCGCGGCTGAACGTATCGCCCGCAGAGTGAAGGATATGGCGGCGGTCGAACAGGCGCAGCTTCGACGCGGCGAACCCGGCTTCAGGGTGGTCGGCGAGGGCGCGCACCAGCTCTGAGACCCATTGCGGATCGGCTTCGGTGTCGTTGTTGAGCAGCGCGATGATGTCGCCCCGCGCCGCCTCAATACCGCGGTTCACGGCGCCGGCGAAGCCCTGGTTCGACGCGAGCTCGACCACGCGTACCTCAGGGTACTCCGCCGCGATGAACGCCTGTGAGCCGTCTGTCGAGGCGTTATCGACGACGATGGTCTCAATAGGCGAGTACGTCTGCCGCCGCAACGCGTCCAGGCACGTCGTGAGGTGAGCTTTCCCATTCCAGTTGGGGATGATGACCGAGACGAGGGGTTCCATAGTAGATGAATGTGCCTGTCACGCCGAGCGGGGCGAGGGGTCTGGACTGCGGCCCAGACGGCTCGTTACGCTGCTCAGGACGCAGAGACTTGCGGCGTCATTGCGAGGCGGGCCTTGCCGCCGAAGCAATCTCCTGGTGGGCGACAGCAATGCCGCAGCGGAATGGGCCGCGTAGCGCGAGAGCGAAGGATTGCTTCGCTGACGCTCGCAATGACAGCATAACAGCGCAGCCGTCGGTGCTGGGCCTGTCTCATATGCAGGCATTCGGCAATTCCAGCATTGTGGTGCCATCGCCACTATAGCAGTCTTTCCTGGCGCGCCAGGGCCGGCTCGGCGGCAATGTACGCTGCGAGCGCATCCTGCCAAGGGCGCAGGGTCACGCCGAGCGCCGCCGCTCGCCGGTTCGCAAGCGGCGCGAAAGCGGGCGGCCTGGCGGCGCGGGCAAAGCTGTCAGCCGGCGTGATCGGGCTGTGCCTGCCGGCCAACGCCAGAATCGCGCGCGCGAAGTCGTAGCGCGACGCGTAGCCCTCGTTGACCAGGTGAAAAACGCCGTAGTCGGGGAGGCCAATGAGCCGCCCGATGGCATCCGCCAGATCGTCGCAGAACGTCGGGTTGCCCGTCTCTGTCGTAACAACGGACAGCGCCCCGCGCTCGTCGGCGAGCTGCAAAATCCGTGTCACGAAGTTCCGCCCACCAAGCCCATACAGCCAGGCCGTGCGCGCGATCTGCACCCGGTTCCACGCCGCCAGCGCGCGTCGCTCACCGTCCAGCTTCGATGCGCCGTAGACCGAGATGGGGTTCGTCGGCGCGTCCTCAGCATACGGCGCGTCGCCTAGCCCGTCGAACACATAGTCGGTGCTAACCTGGACCAGGACGGCCCTGGCGCGCGCTGCCGCCCGCGCAGCATTCTCCGCGCCCTGACCGTTGATGCGAAACGCCGTCTCGGGGTCGCGCTCTGCGCCGTCCACGTTGGTCATCGCCGCGGCGTTGACGATTGCATCGGGCGTCAGCGCCGCGAGGGACTCGACGACGGACGGATCGGCCACATCGGCCTCGGCGCGGCCCAGGGGGACCACGGCGTGGCCGAGCAGAGGTAGCCGGCGGGTGAGGGCGCGGCCGAGCTGGCCGTTGGCCCCGAGAACGACGACGCGCATGGAGTTAGCCTTTCATATGGCTGTTCTCGGTCGGCAGCGGCACAGAAGGCTTGTCCGCGCCGACCTCCGGCTCGTGGGCCAGATCCTCCCACAGCGTCGGCTCGCGGTGGCCGATATCGCGCAGGTGGAAAACGTCGTTGTAGCTGACCAGGCGCCAGCGGACGGCCTGGCCGTTACGCGTGCGCTGCTCCCAGAGCGTGACGGACGTGTTGTGCGGGGACAGCTCGACGGGCGGCACGGCTAGGGTGTTGATGCGCATGAAATATAGGAACGAGGCGTCTATGACACCACCGTGGGTCACCAGGACGATGCTCTGGCCAGCGTGGTCCCGGGTGATGCGGTTCAGGGCGCTACCAATGCGCAGCATGAACTCCGGCCAGTTCTCACCGCCAGGCGCCATCGGCTTGAACGGGTTCGAGCGAAAATCGGGTATCCCATAGCTGGCCTGCAGCTCGTCCAGCGTGATGCCATCGGCGGAGCCGGGCCGCAGTTCCTGAATCTCGTCATCCCAGATAATCGGCTGACCGAGGGCCGGCGCGACAATTTCCGCCGTCTGACGCGCTCGCGGCAGCGTGCTGGCGATGACGACATCGGCGGCGATCTCGTTCGTCGCCGCCAAGCGGTCGCGGAGGCGCTCCGCCTGGGCGAATCCCAGCGGCGTCAGCCCGCGATCCCCCTTCATCCCGCCAATCACCGGCTCAACATTGCTCCATGCCTCACCGTGGCGAATCATATACAGTTTGGTCGAGCTTCCAACGTCCATACCCATTACCTCCAAAATGCATGCTCTCGTTCTTGATTCTCTTCCCTGTAGGCCCGTTCCGCGCTGGTCGCTCTCTCGGTCGCCCCGTCACGCCCACGGAATACCCCTGCCAGATAGGCTACAGCGGTCGGCCACGGCGCGAGAAGTCCACCCACGCCCACGGCCACTAACGTCGCTAAGGTCGCCCCCTCCAGAAATACAATCTCCACTGCCGGCAGAAACTCTGGGACGGTCGGCCCCACCAGGAACCAGGTCGCCGCGAGCTGAAGGCTCAGGAGCGCAGCCAGCGCAACGCCATACCTGCCCATCAGCCCCGCCGCACGCGCTGCCCCGGCGCCATGCGCCTCGTTCTCGCCCCCTTGCCACCACGCCAGCGCCAGCACGACAGCGCCGCCCCACGCGAGGGCGAGCGCGGCCCGCAGGATGATGATCCGGATAACGGGCGCGCCCATCAGGAAGCCGTTCAGCGTGAGCGGCCGCGGCAGCGCCAGTGTCGCAGCGACCAGAGTTACCACTGCCAGCGCCGCCGCGACGGTCATGCGTGCGGCGCGCGGGTCGCGCCGCGCCCACAGCCACCACACGCCCAACCCGATGGCGAGAAGAACCGCAAGGGCAATGCCCCGCGTGATTTCGGTCACGGACAGGGATAGCCCAAACGCCGACACGGCGGCCTCCAAGTGTCCCAGTTGCAACACGAATGCCACGCCCGCAGCGCCGATCAGCGCCAGGCGCGTCAGGTTCAGCCGCCACAACGTCGCGGCCAGCAGGAGTGCCCCCCAGAGCAAGACCGGCAGCAGCCGACTGTCAGCCGCCTCGTCGAGCACATCCTGCCGCACCTCCTGGACATGCTGTTGGGCGGCGCGCGCCGTCGGCTCGGCCAGCCGCCACGCGCCTGCGTCGTTGCCTAGCTCAGCCGTCGTAGTGATAACCCGCAGCCCGTCCACATCATCGGCCGCCTGGCGGCGCAAACGCGCGCTGCCGTAGGCCTGCGCCACCGCCCCAGCGAGCCCTATCTTCTGAGCCGCGTCGGCGATACCTCGCTGAGCGCGAGCCGCGTCCGGCGCGGCGAGCATCTCCATGCGCGTGATGCCCTGTGCCTGTGTCGGCGGTGGGATGCCGAGAATCGTGGCGACGGTCGGAGCCACGTCCGCCTGGGCAAACGGGCCGTATGCCCCCGCCTTCACTTGCGGCCCGAGAATTAGCAGCGGTACCCGGGATGTCTCGTCATTCGCCGCAGTGTGCTCGCTTAGCCCACGGTCGGCAGTGATGACGAGCGCTGTTCGACGCAGGTCGATGTCTTTCAAGAGCGCGGCGATGTCGGCATCCACCGTCTGGGCCGCGCGCTGATACTCCAGACTCTCCGGGCCGAACATCGCGCCGGCGACGGCGACGTGTTGGTACGGCAGCACAATCAGGTCCGCCGTGCCGCGCCGAACCGCATCCCGCGCTGCGTCGGTGGCCGCGCTGTCGGCGGCGGCGACCTGGGTGAAACCGGTCGGCGCGAGATTGGCGCGAATAAGCTCATCCGGGATCAGGCCGTCCCACGGCCCGCGGCTGAACACCGCCGAGGACAGCCCGGCGCGCGCCGCCGCCGCGAAGAGTGTGTCGGCGCTCAGCGGATGCGTGGGCGCGGCCAATAGCGGCGCGCCGCTCAGTTCCGGCCCAGCGCCCGTCAGGAGCGTTCCCCATGTGGCCGGTTCGCTCGCCACCGGCTCGACGATGATGTCGGCCAACGCCGCCCGGCTGGACAGATCCGTCAGGGTCGGCATCCGCCGTATGGCGTCAGCGCGTAGGCCGCTGACCACCACCAGAACGACACTCTGCGCCAGGGGAGTGCTGGCGACAGAAGTACGCTCGCCCGATGGCGCGGGCTCTCCTGTGAGAGGGAGGGAGAGACTGACGGGGCGGTAGTCGCGGACACTCGCCGACAACGCCCGAAGCCACCACCAGGCGCCCAGTGTCGTGGCGAGCAGAAGAACGGAGGCGAATATAACGGAACGCCACGGGCCAACCGCCCACGAACGGAGAGACTGCATACACTCTCTTTCCGGCGGCGAAACACGATTTCTGCGCTGTCACCCTGCGCGGAGCGAACTGTCCCAAAGGTGTCGGGATGCTTCGCATTCGCTCAGCATGACAAAGAGCGGCGTGTCCAGAGTCAGACACGCCGCGAAATTATAGCACAGTTGACTCTAGATAATGTTAAGCGCAATTAGCCGTGCACCATCTCCACCACCGTCACCCCCTCATCGCCCTCGTAGCGGTCGCCCGAGCGGAACGATGCCACGAGCGGGTGACTCGCCAGCAGTTCGCGCGAGGCTTTGCGCAGCGCGCCCGTGCCTTTGCCGTGGATGATGCGCACCTTTTGGAGCCCGGCCAGGTAGGCGTCGTCGAGGTAGTCCTCGATGAGGCGGAGCGCTTCCTCGGCGCGCTCGCCGCGCAGGTCCAACTCCATCTTGACGTCGGCCGGGGGCGCGGCGGCGGTGACGTGTATGTCCGGCGGCAGAGGCGCGCGCCTGGCGGGAGCGGCCAGCGGCTCCAGGCTCGTCACGGGTATCTTCACGCGCAGCGCGCCGACCTGCACCTCAGCGCTCGCGCCGTTGATGCTGATCACCTCGCCGACCGCTCCCAGGGTCGCCACGCGCACCGGGCTGCCCGGCGCCAGGTCCTCGACGCCCGGCGCGGCCGGCGTGGGCGGCATGGCTTCCGGGGCAACGTCGTCGGCCAGCCGCTCGATCCGCTCCATCAGAGCGTTCATCTCACTCGGCGCCGCGACGTCGCGTCGAGCACGGCGTAGCTCGCTGCGCAGGTCCTTCAACTCCTCGCGCACCAGTTTCAGCTCGAGCTCGGCTTCCTCGCGCGCCTTGTTGATGATGGCGACGCGCTCTCGCTCGGCGTCGGCCAGGCGCTCCTTGAGCGCGGTTTCGGCGTCGCTCATTTCCTTCTGCCGCCGCTCGGCCTCCGCGCGCGCCGCGAACGTCGCCTCCCTCGCCTCCTTGATGTCGCCGAGCATGTCCTCCATCGCCACGTCGGCGTCAGAGAGCCACTGGTGCGCGCGCTGGAGAACAGCGCCCGACAGACCGAGGCGCTGGGCGATGGCGAAGGCGTTGGAGCGGCCGGGCAGGCCGATGGTCAGCTCATAGGTCGGCGACAGCGTGTCGACATTGAACTCCACCGATGCGTTGACGACGCCCGGTGTGCCGTAGGCGAACGCCTTCAGCTCCGAGTAGTGCGTCGTGGCGACGACGGTGATCTTGCGCTCCAGGAACGTCTCCAGGATGGCGCGCGCCAGGGCCGAGCCTTCGACGGGATCGGTGCCCGCGCCCAGCTCGTCGAGCAAGACAAGCGAACGGTTATCGACCTGGCGCAGGATCTCGACGATGTTGCTCATGTGGCCCGAGAACGTCGACAGGCTCTGTTCGATGCTCTGCTCGTCGCCGATGTCGGCGTAGACGCCGCTGAACGGGGTCATGGCCGAGCCTTCCGCAGCCGGCACCTGCAAGCCGGCCTGGGCCATGAGCGTCAGGAGACCGACCGTCTTCAGCGCCACCGTCTTGCCGCCCGTGTTTGGCCCGGTGATGACGAGGATGCGGAAGTCGTCGCCGACGTAGATGTCGATGGGAACGACGGTCGCCGGGTTCAGGAGCGGGTGCCGCGCGCGCATGTACTTGAACCGTGGCCCATTGACCACCGGATAGCGCTCTTCGTCCGGCGCATCGCCATTCTTGCGCGCCGCCTTGCGCCGCTCCTCGAAGCTGCGGGTGCGGGCGCGCATTAGCTCAGGCGAGATGGCGCGCAGGGCGAAGGCGTAGCGGCCCTTGGCGAGGGCCAGGTCCAGCTCGGCCAGCGCCGCCACGGTCTCACTCAGCTCGTCGGCGTCCTGGGCGACCAGCGCCGTCAGCTCGCGCAGGATGCGCTCGATCTCGCGCTGCTCCTCGCTCACAAGCTGCCGCACCTTGTTGCCCGCTTCGACCACCGCCAGCGGTTCGACGAACAGCGTCTGCCCCGACGCCGACACGTCATGGACGAGGCCGGGGATGCGGCCCTTGAAGTCGGCTTTGATGGGGATGACGTAGCGGCCGTCGCGCTCGGTGATGATGGCATCCTGCATATACTTGCGCGCGTCGGAGGAGCCGAGGAGGCGATGCAGGCGGTCCATGACCTGGGAGCGAGCGACGGCCAGCTCGCGGCGAATGCGCGCCAGTTCCGCGCTGGCGGTGTCTACGACCTCGGCGCTGTCGTTGATCGCCATGCCAATGGCCTGGTTGAGCGCGGGCCGGTCGGACATGCGCTTCAAGAGCGCCGCCATGTGGGGCAGCCGTTCCTCCAGGCGCATCAGTTCCTTGCGCAGGCCGCGCACTGCGCGCAGCGTATCGGCGACTTCGAGCAGGTCAGAGGGCTGGAGCGTGGAGCCGATGACAGCGTGGCGGATGTGGCCGCGAATGTCGCGCGCGCCGCCGAGTGAGACATCGCCCTTCTGGGCGATCCACTCTTTCGCCTGCGCCGTCTCCTCCTGCCGCCGCGCGACCTCGTCGAAGTCGACGCTGGGCGCGAGGGCGAGCGCCAACTCGTGACCCGCACTGAACGACGTATGCTCCGCCAGGTGATGGAGTACTTTATCAAATTCGAGAACTCGTAATGAGCGACTATTCATTGTCCGTATCCGTGCTTTAATTGTAGTGACGACCTCGGTCGTTACCCCGCTAACTATTCTAGAAGGCGAACAGCCCGGCGTCAAAGGGCATTCGGCCTATATTTAGACGCCGGTTATCCGTCAAACGTACTACGTCATGAGGCAATCATTGGGCCGCAACAGTACAAAGGAAGGGCGAGGCCCAATAGCCCCGCCCCTTTGAGTCGAGGAAGACGGGTTACGCGAACAGGGACGCCACGGAGAGACTGAAACCGTCGAGCGCGCCTTCGCCGGTGAGAGTGTCGTCCATGCCGAGCTTGGTGAACGCGGTGGCCGAGCGGAAGACGAGGACGGAGCGCGTGTCCGGTTCGACAATCCAGACCTGCTCGACGCCGATGGAGAAGTAGTCGTCGATTTTGGCGCGTACATCTAGCCACAGGTCAGTGGGAGACATAATCTCGACAACCAGCTCCGGCGCGACCTGTAAGTACTTCCCAGTCGTTTCTGGAAGCCGCTCTTTGGAAATGAACAGTACATCTGCCGCACGAATCCGATCCGGATTGCGATGGATGTAGATGCCGGTTTCCCCGACCATTACACGTCCGAGTTGCCGCTCCCGCACGAAAGCACGCAGTTCGGCTCCGAGATTAAGCTCCGTTTCTCCGTGCGCATCCCCCGTCGGACTCATCGGCATGATCCTTCCGTCAATCAGCTCAGATGGGCCGATGTCGCCCATCGCGTACAGCTCTTCGCCTGTGATGAGTTTGGTCTCCGTTGGCGTCGCAGAGGTCATGGGATACTCCTTCTACGGATCGACAAACAGATCGACGGGTTGGAACTGAACGACGTCCACCAGACCGCGGTCGGTGAGCTTCAGATCCGGGATGACCGGCAGCGCCAGGAAGCTCAGCGCCATGAATGGCGAGTGGAGGCCGACACCCAGGCTGCGCGCGGCCGCGTCGAGACGGTCCTGCTGCTCGCGCACGACGGCCATCGGCTGGTCGGACATGAGACCCGCGATGGGCAGCGGCAGCGCGGCCAGGACCTCGCCGTCGGCCACGACGCACTGCCCGCCCTGCATGCGAGCAATCTGGAGGGTGGCCGCCATCATGTCGGCGTCGTTCGTGCCGACGATCACGATGTTGTGGGAGTCGTGGGCGACAGAAGACGCCAGCGCGCCGCGCTTCAGGCCAAAGCCGTGGACGAAGCCGAGGCCGACGTTGCCCGAGGCATGGTGCCGCTCCACCACCGCCAGTTTCAGCATGTCCCGGTCCACGTCGGCGACGGCCAGGCCGTTCTCGGTCTTGACAGGCATGACCAGGTTCCGTGTCACGATCTGGTCGGGGATAAGACCCACGACGCGCGCCTCAGTGCCCCGCGCCGGAATCTGAAAATCCTCGACCCGCACCTGGTGGATGTTGACCGTACCGCGGAGCCGAACACTACGGGGCGATGTTGGCACGAGGAGCTGGCCGTCCTCTGCGACGAGCTCGCCGCCGCGATAGACCTGCCGGGCGTGGAACTCCTTCAGGTCGTCGAACACGACCATGTCGGCCCACCGGCCCGGCGCAAGCCCGCCATAATCGCGCAGCCCGAAGTACTCGGCCACGTTGATAGTCGCCATCTGAATCGCGGTGATTGGATCGAGACCCAGGCTGACGGCCTTACGCAGCATGAAGTTGACATGTCCTTCGTCCATGATGTCGGCCGGAGTTCGGTCATCGGTGGCGAACATGCAGCGGCGGGCATTGGCCGGCGTGACCAGGGGCAGCAGCGGCGCGAGATTGCGGGCGTTGGAGGCTTCGCGAATCATGATATACATGCCTCGATCGAGCTTCGTCTGCGCTTCTTCGACGGTGGTGCACTCATGGTCGGAGCGCACGCCCGCGGCGATGTACGCGTTCAGGTCTTTGCCGGCCAGCCCAGGCGCGTGGCCGTCGATTCGCTTGTCGGCCGAGATGGTGAGCTTCTCCAGCATGTCCGGGTCGCGGTTGATGACGCCTGGGTAGTTCATGACCTCGGCCAGGCCGAGCACCCACTTCTCCTTGAGGAAAGGGTATAGGTCGTAGCTGCGCAGGCGCGCGCCGGAGGTTTCCATGTCCGTCGCTGGGACACACGACGAGACCATCACGTATACCGACAACGGGTTGAACTTGCTGGCATCCAGGATGTAGCGGATGCCATCCAGCCCGAGGACGTTTGCCAGCTCGTGGGGGTCGACGACGACGGTGGTGACGCCCTGCGGAACGACGGCGCGGGCGAACTCGGCGACCGTGACCATGGAGCTTTCGACGTGCATGTGGGAATCGATCAGGCCGGGCGTCAGGTACTTGCCCGCCAGGTCCACCTCGACCGCCGCGGAGTAGCCTGAACCCAGGCCCGCCACGCGGCGGCCCGCGACGGCAATATCGGTATCCTCGATTGTGCCAGAATAAACGTTGACGAGGCGGGCATTGCGGAGGACCAGATCCGCCGGGCGCTCGCCGCGTGCAACTTGAATCAATTCATCCAGGGTCATGGCCACCTCGTAGGAGTTGATGATTTGTGGAATCCTGCCGTCGGCCATTCTGAGTCCGGCCGCGGCTATTCGGGTATTATAGACCGAATGACACGGCGGGGGCAACGTCATGTCCAAGAGGGCACAATTCGCCCGCGCTCTTGCCGGGGACTATAATTGTAACGATGCAGCTACCGAGCGAATGTGAGGCATGACCGAAGACCTTTATGCCGTCATGGGCGTTGCCCCAACGGCGACCCAGGAGCAGATCGACGGCGCATACCGCCGTCTCGCCCGGCAATATCATCCCGATGTCAATCCCGCGCCGGAGGCCGTCACGCGCATGCAGGCGATCAACAACGCCTACGCCGTGCTGCGGGACCCGGAACGACGCACCCAATACGATCGATCTCGTCTGCCGGCCAGCCGCGTCTCAGCGCCGCGAGCAGCCGCGCCGGCCGCCGGTGGCTATGCTCCACCGCGACGCGCACAGGCAACGGTCGAGCGCCGTTCGGGGACGCCGGACGAGATGCCGAAGGTGTTGGGCGCGATTATCGCAGTCGGCTTGCTCATTTTCTTGCTGACCGCGGCGTGGGTTGTGACCTCCGCCCGGCGCGTCAGCGAGGAGCGCGCGGTGAATGGGTTCGCCCCGGCCGCAGCCGCGGCGCTCGCGACCCCCGCGAACCGCCTGCCGACGGCGACGCCAACAAGCCCGGTTGCGGCGGTTGTGGCAAATGTGCCGCGGCTAGAGACGCCGACCCCGGCTCGCCTGGCCGCCGCCGTGGCGACTTCGCCGACAGGCGCTCCTCGCGCGACAGAGACGGCGACGGTTGAGACGGCGACGCCAACACCGACTGAGACGCCGACCGAGGAGCCTACCGAGACCGTCGCGCCACGCCCGGCCGGTCCGCCCCTGGCCCTTTCCGTCTCCGATCTCTACAACGAGCAGGAAAACCGGGCCGGCGGACGACGTTTCCAGCTCAAGCTCAATATCCGCAACGAGGGCCAGCAAACGCTAAACCCGCCCTGGCGCCCGCGCTTCCTTATCTACGCCGGCCAGCGACTGAAAGGCTGGGTGGATGCGAACTACTACGGCGCCGACAAGGGCGGCGTGGATCTGACTCAGCAGCCGGCCATCAAGCCGGGCCAGGAGGTGTCATGGGCCTGGTACACGGTCACCCTTGGTCCCGACGAGTGGGTGCGCCAGGTCGAGTTCGACGCCCAGGGCTGGCGCTGGCTGTGGACGTTCGATAACAGCTTCCAGAACCCGGTGCTGAGCATCAACCGGCAGTAGCGCCGGCCCGCGCGTGTCTCCCCTTTACTATTGCCTGTCGGAGTAGCCATGGACCTGTCTCATCTCAACCCGCGCCAGCGTGAGGCTGTCGAGGCTGGCGACGGCGCAACCCTTGTGCTCGCCGGACCCGGCAGCGGCAAGACACGCGTGCTGACCTATCGCGTCGCTTTCCTCGTTACCGAATGCCAGATCTCGCCCCGCCGCATCATGGCGGTGACATTCACCAACAAGGCGGCGCGGGAGATGAAGGAGCGGCTGCAAACGCTCATCGGCGCGCAGGCGTTGGGCGAGCTTACTATCGGCACGTTCCACGCCGTGTGCGCCCGCATCCTCCGAATAGACGGCCAATACGTCGGGCTGGAGCGCGCATTCGTCATCTACGATAGTGACGACCAGACGGCGCTCGTGAAGCAAGCGATCATTGACTTGAACCTCAACGACAAGCTGTACCGGCCGGGAGCAATGCTGGGCGCCATTTCGACGCTCAAGAACGACCTTATCGAGCCGGACGGGTTCACCCCGCGTACCCACCGCGACGAGATTGTGCGCCGCGTCTACGCCCGCTATCAGGAGGCGCTCGCCACCGCGAACGCGGTGGACTTCGACGACCTGCTCATGAAGACGGCGCAGCTTTTCCAGCACAATCCGGCGGTGCTGGCGCGCTACCGCCAGCGCTACGCGCACATCCTGGTGGATGAGTTCCAGGACACCAACAGCGCCCAGTATCTCCTGGTCAAGCTTCTTGCCGGCCCAGACGGTAATCTATTTCTGGTAGGCGACGAAGATCAATCGATCTACTCGTGGCGCGGCGCGGATTTCCGCAACGTGATGCGTGTTCGCGAGGATTATCCGGACGCACGGCTCATCGTGCTGGAGCAAAACTACCGCTCGACCGGCACCATTCTCGACGCGGCCCACGGCGTCATCCAGGCAAATATCCAGCGTCATCCCAAGGCGCTGTGGACGGAGAACGACCGAGGCGTCCAGATTTCCCGCTACGAGGCGTACAACGAGGCCGAGGAGGCGGACTACGTCGTCGGCGAAATCCAGCGCCTCGTCGCCCGCAAGCAGGCGCGTCTGGGCGAAGTCGCCGTCATGTACCGCACCAACGCCCAGTCCCGCGTCCTGGAAGACGCCTTCGTCCGCCGCAGCGTTCCGTACAAGCTGGTCGGGGCCACGCGCTTCTACGAACGCCGCGAAGTGAAGGACATCCTGGCCTACCTGCGGTTGGCCCACAATCCCAACGATACTATCAGCCTGCGGCGGGTCATCAATGTACCCAGCCGCGGCATCGGCGACAAGACCATCGCCACGCTCCTCGCGTGGGCCGAGCGCCTGGAGATGACCCCCTACGGCGCGCTGACCCTGCTGCGCGCGGCCCGCTCCGCTGCTCCGCCGCCCCTGCCCATCCCGCCGCCTTTCGATAAGCGCGCCGAGTCGGCGCTGCTGTCGTTCGAGCATCTCATCAGCGAGCTGGTCGCGGCAAAGCACGCGCTGGACGTGCAGGCCCTGCTCAACCTAATCCTCGAACGGACCGAGTACGAAGCGACGATTCGCGATGGGACGGAAGAGGGGGATAGCCGGTGGGAGAACGTGCTCGAGCTGCGCACCGTGACCGGGGTGTACGCCGGACTGCCGCCTGAGGAGAGCCTGCCGACGTTCCTCGAAGAGGTCGCCCTAGTCGCCGACGTGGACGAGATCGACTCCTCGCGCGATAGCGTCACACTCATGACGCTGCACGCGGCGAAGGGGCTGGAGTTCGGTGTCGTCTTTCTTATCGGTCTCGAAGAGGAGATACTGCCGCACAAACGCAGCATGGACGAAGGCAACGCCGATGCACTGGAGGAAGAAAGGCGGCTGCTCTACGTCGGCATGACACGGGCGAGGGAGCGCCTCTACCTGGTACACGCCTTCCGCCGCACCATTTTCGGCGCGAGCAACCTCACAAACCCGTCGCGCTTCCTCAAGGATATACCGCCGCAGCTCGTTCAGGCGACGGTTGGGCGGACGGTCGGGAGCGCGACGCGGCCCACAGCCACGTCGCGGCCGGGCCGGCAGCCCATTCCGTTCCCATCGGCGCGGGACGCGCGGCCTGGCGGGAGCGCGGACAGCGGGACTTCTGCGGCCGGCGGACGGAACGCCTACAAGCTCGGCGGGGGCGCGACGCCAGAGGGCCAGGCCACGTTCCGCCCCGGCGACAAGGTCTCGCACCCGATGTTCGGCGAGGGGACTGTGCTCAACAGCAAGCCGAGCCGCGGCGACGAGGAAGTGGAAGTCATCTTCAAGGGCGGCGCGAAACGGCTCCTGGGCAGCTACCTAACGCGCGTCGATGCGAAGGGCAAGCCAAAAGGATAGTAGATTGCGGGGTAGAGACGCCGGTATACCGCGTCTCTACCCCGCACCTGTCCCGTTACTTGCACGGTGTTGTCAGCGTCACCGGCGCGCCGGCGTTGAACGGGATAGCCCCGCCCTTGCCGTCCGTCAGGCGCACACCCTTGGTATCGAGCGTCGTCTCGCCGCAGCCGATGACCTGGAATGGAACCTGCGCGAGGACGCCTTCGGCCGGCCGATCAGCCTCGCCGACCTGCGCCGCCTGGACGAAGATCGTTCCGTTGGCGGCGCTGTTGCGTGGCGTCAGCGCGTCCTGGGCGAACAGCGCGCCCTCCTGCGTGGGCAGCGGGCTGGCAGTTGTCGGACGGAGCTGCTTCGCATTGTATGCCTGGCGCACTTCCGCGCCGTACACCCCTGCGGCGTTGCTAAGGGTCAGCGTCGCCGTGACGACGTCGCCCACAGCATAGGTGTCTTTCGCCGGACTCAGCGTCCACTGGGCTGTCGGGTCATTCGGCCCTGGCTCGCGGGCGATCTGCACCGGGCGTTCCTGCTGGACTTTGCTCAGAGCCGGCGGAAGGAGGGTCAACGCCTTCGTCTGCCCGCCGGTTGGCCCGCGCTTGTCATAGTTCTGCGTCACGAGCACGAGATCGAGCAGGTCCACCCGCCCATCGGCGTTCAGGTCGGCGTGCGGGTCGGAGGGGGGCTGGCTATCGTAGGCGCGGGCAACCAGGGTCAGGTCAAAGATATCGATGACCTGGTCGCCATAGGCGTCGCCGCCGGTCATAGTCAGGTCGCCCAGGACGGTCGTCGACTGCGTTGACTGGAACTGGCCTTCGACGGCCAGATAGCCGGGCATGTCCAGGCGCAGGACGTGGGTGCCTAGCGGAACATTGTTGAACGTGAAGCGTCCGTCCGCGCCTGTCTCGACGGGTGCAGAGGCGCCGCCATCCAATGTGACGTACACGCCATCGTGGTGATTGCGACCTTCGAGACGCACACGGCCACTGACGGAGCCTGTGCCGGCGGCGAGCACGTCCGCGTGAGCCTGGATGACGGCGAAGACGGCCAGGAGAGTGACGGCGATGATAGCGGTGAGTCGGAGCACAGGTGGGGTGCGCACGGCTACTTCCCTTGCTCTTCCCAGAGCTGGCGTGTGATCTGAATGTGGCCGAGATGCTCAGCGGCGTGCTCGATGGCGTGCAGGAAGCAGTAGGCGACCGTGTTGGTCTCGGACCGGCCGGTCAGCCTCGTGTAGCTGCGCATCACGCTCAAGTCGGCGTCCGAAACAGTGGCTGCCGCCTGGCGAACCGCGGCGAGCTTGTCGGCATACCACGCCTTGACACTCGCCAGGTCGCCCTGCGATTGAAACTCAGCGGAACGGTCCCGCTGGACGGGCTGACTCGCGGCGCACGAGACGATCCACCACTCGGCCGCCGCGGCCGTGTGAATTGCCAGCACGTACATCGAATTGGAGTCGGGGAAAGGGGGACACCAGTTGAGGGCCTCGGGCGCGACGGCCTCCAGCTCTGCGAGGATGCTGTTGCTCAATCGCTCCACGGCCGACGCGAATTCTAGGGCAAGCACAATATCTCCTTGAAACGACAGTCTGGCAAAAGAAGTGAAGCACGGCCCGTAGTATAGCGCCGTTTGCGCTGCGGCGCAACGCTATCCCGTGATGCCAACCAGTTAAGCATGTTTTAAGATTTCCATTGCCGGAGCCATATCCTTTGGCTTTACTGTGCGTTTCTTAATCTAGGTGAATGCGATCTTGTTCTGTTGGCGGAAGAAGGAGGTGCTACCACCGGCGACTCTTCTTCGCAGACGTGTGGCGGGCGGAACTGAGAGGCCGCTCATCACAAGGCAAGCATCGTGGCAACACATTTTCAAGGGAGGTTAGGCACAATGAGACGAATTCTCGTCATCGCCGTCCTGGCGCTGGCCCTGGCTTTGGGCCTCGCGTTGGGTGTCGCGCTCGCTACTGACAGCAGCGCGCAGGCCAGCCCGACACCTGGCAACTATGTCCAGCTGCCGGTCCTTGGCTACATCGGCAACACAAAGTCGGGCCTGGACTGGATTATCGAGGCCCAGAACGTCGGCTCGACGTGGACCAAGATTGCACTCTTGCTCTTCGCCGAGAACTCTGGCTTCTGCCAGCCGCAGGCGCAGAACCCGTTCAAGATTGAGTGCACGGGCTTGCTGAAGCCTGGCACGAGCTGGGTGTGGACGAGCGCGCAGCTGCCGGCAACGGCAAAGAGCGCGATCGCCATCAGCTACAACCCGTTCCCGCAGCAGGGCAACCTGTACTGGCGCTGCGAGGACTGGACGAACGTGCTGAACAAGGCGACATGGCCTGAGGGTTGGCCGAGCGTGACATCGACGCCGGGGCAGTTCCCGTTCAACTGGAACCCGTTCTACGGCGAGCCGATCGCTATCGAAGTCATCCGCAAGGTTCCGGGCAACGTGACGCCGTCCTACTACATGTCGGACGCGTACAGCGGCGTAAGCGCGGCGCAAGACGGCGCGTACGACCCGCTGTTCGGTGGCTTCGCGTACTACGCGCCGGTGGTGTACTCTGGGTACAACGGATGGAACAGCTGGCTGTACATCCAGAACAGCGGCACGGAGTGCACGAGCATTGAGCTGTGGTTCAAGGATCGTGACAGCTGCCTCCGCGCGCAGATCTGCTCGGTGGCGCAGGTATCGCCGGGCTACAGCGCGCAGTTCAACGTGGCCGGCTGCGTGAGCACGGGCTTCACGGGCAGCGTGTGGATCCGCGCATCGCAGCCGTTGGGCATCGTGGTCGACCAGATCGGCCAGGACGTCCTGATGAGCTATACCGGTGTCCCGGCAGAGTTGTGCTACATCTTCAACGGCCAGTGCCTCAGCACCGGTGGTGGGTCGCAGGTGGCCTACGGGCCGCTGATCTACCGTGAGACCAACGGCTGGGCGACGGTGATCCATGTTCAGAACATGAGCAGCATCGTGGCGGCGAAGGTGAAGGTGTACTTCGTCGACCAGAGCGGCGACATCATCACGACGCTGGTGGACTGGATCTGCCCGCGAGGTGAGACGGAGTTCCCGCTGGCGCTGGTGAACAACCTGCCTGGGCAGTATGTCGGCGCGTGCGCGTCGAGAGCCAGGCGTGGGAGTCGCCTGGTGACCCGGCAGTGAACGCAGTGCCGATCGCGGCCGTTGCCGAGTTGCTGCAGTACAGCAGCCCGACCAAGATCCTGCAGGCGACGGCGTACAACCTGTTCCCGGAGGATCAGGGCTATGTGTGGCAGATCGGCGCGGGTGACGCGAATGGTCTGCAGGGTGGCGTGGCCGTGATCGGTATCCCGTCGTTCGCCAAGCGCGGCAACCAGCCGCTGAACCTGACGACGGACATCGCGATCCAGAACCTGGTGCCGAAGCCGGGCTTCACGGACTTCGTGGTCTATGTCTACGACCAGAACGGTCTGCTGGACTACGTGTGCGAGAAGCTGAACGAGAAGCAGGTCGAGTACATCAACCTGGACAACTGGGGCTGGATCCAGCCCGGCTTCCTGGGCAGCGCGGTCATCTCCGCGGTGTACTGGGAGCATGACGTGATCACCGGCATCCCGGTGTTCGGCTCGCAGAACCCGCAGATTCCGATCCTGCTGCGCAACGTGGTGGGTCTGGCTGCGGTGAAGGTCGAGCGCGCGGTGCCAGTCGCGCCTGGCGCAGTTCCGCCTGGCGACATCACCGGCACGAGCGAGGGCTTCCCGATCCCGCCGGGCTTCGACTTCGAGGGCTACATTCCGCAGTGCCCTGGCGTGCCGACTTCCTGCGCGCCGACCGACCTGCTGATCACCGTCTGCGCGCCCTACGCGGGAGCCTCCATCCTGGTTCAGGACGAAGAGAACCCGCTGACCATCTTCTGGTGGACATGGGCTCATCCGGGCAACATCCCTCAGCCGCAGATCAACCCGCAGACCGGCACGGTGTCCTACTACATCCCGGCCGCGAGCGGCACGAACTTCACCGGCATTGGCGCGGATGGCATCATCAGCGGCCACCGCTATCGGATCCGCATCGGTGACTTCCAGCACGAGGTTCCGCCGCTGGCGACCAACTTCCTGGGCACCTTCGCGCAAGAAGTTTCCGACGGCGTCCACTACTGGGCCAACATGCCCGGCATCGACACGGTCATCCTGGTTCCGTGCCAGAGCGGCGCCGCCGCTGGCGTGCCGGTGCTGCCGTACGTCGTGAACGTGGCCCCGCCGGCTGGCGTGATCGAGGGCTATGAGAGCGCCGGCGCACCCGTTGGTGTCGGCAACGGCCTCCCGACGTGGGACGGCGCGCCTCTGAACCCGAACGCCGGCAAGTACATCGCCCTGTGGCTGGCCCCGACGGCCGCCAACCAGAGCGGTACGTTCCTGCAGGCGGTTCGCACGAACACCGAGGGTTACTTCAAGTTCAACAACGTGAACCCGTGCTTGACCTACGAGCTCAAGTTCGTCAGCGACATCAACGGCACGTCGACCGATTTCGTGATCCCGGATGTCGTGGCGACGGTCGATGGCCAGAAGTACATGGTCTACGCGGGTGGCATCTACGGCCCAGGCCCACGGCCTCTGCCGGGTGGCCCGGCTGGCCCCGACCTCGCGGCCATCAACTTCGTGAAGGTGTTCCAGCAGGGTAATCTCGGCAACGCCCCGGCGGTTCCGGCGGGTGACAGCACCACTCTGACCGCATACAATTCCAACCTCGGCAGCGCTATTGGGGCGACCGGCGGATCGCGGATCGTCTATGGTTGGGCGAGCCTGGGTCCTCTTCCGTTCCAGCAGAACCAGATACCGCTGGGCGAGAACCTGACGGGCACGAACACGGCCACTTACCGGCAGCGGTGGGTTGGCGACAGCCTTCTGACCCCGTATGGTTGCAATAACGTTGGGGTGGTCGTTCCTCAGGACCAGACCACCAATACGGGCGTCTTCGGCCTCGTCAACTCCGTCTCGACCTGTACGTTGACCAACGTCACCCAGGGTACTCCGTGATCTCGGTCAAGGACGGATGTTGACCGGGTAACTGACGGATAACTGAACAGTGTGTGGCGTGGGGGCATGCGCAAGCGTGCCCCCACTTTTTCGTGGCTGCCTGGCAGAACGTCTAGGTCGCGCCCCATCGAAGAGGTGATGCGCGTGCCAGGCGACGCACGTATAATCTGGGCGAGAAGCGCATCTAATTGTGAGTATTCAATTGATAGTTTTGGAACCTGATGGAGAGTTATGCACGGACTACGTGGCCGCGTGACCATGCGGCGCAACCTCGCCGGACAGCCGCCGCGAGAAAAGAAGAAATCGGAGCTATCCCTAGACAGTGTTACCGAAGCCTACCGGAACATCCCCAGGGTGTTTTACCTTGTGTGGCACGCCAACTGGAGAGCCACCCTCATCATGGCCGGCATCACCCTCGTCAGCGGTCTCATCCCCGTCACCCAGGCGTGGGTCGGCAAGCTCATCGTCGACGCCGTCGTCAACGCCCTCAAGGTCGGCCTCGACCCGATGGTGGCCCTGCGCCTGGCGCTGCCGTACGTTCTGCTGGAGTTCGTTATCCTGCTCACGTCGCAGATCCTGTCCCAGTCGCGCAACCTGGCCGAACACGTCCTCAACGCCCGCCTGAGTCTCTACATCAATACCCAGATCATCGAGAAGGCGCTCTCCCTGGACCTGAGCTACTTTGAGGACCCGCAGTTCTACGACCAGCTGCAGAACGCACGGCGCGAGGCGGATTTCCGCAGCCTACAGATTGTCAACGGTGTGTTCAGCCTCATCCAGAGCACCATCACACTGAGCAGCTTCGCCCTGATCCTCATCGCCTTCAACCCGTTCATCGCGCTGCTGCTGTTCGCCGCGGCCATCCCGTCCTTCATCGCCCAGTCGCGCTACGCCCGCCTGACGTTCCGCGTCCTGAGCTGGCGCGCGCCCGAGGCGCGGCGCATGGCGTACCTGGAACACATCCTGACGGTCGATGAGTCGGTCAAGGAAGTCAAGCTCTTCGGCCTGGGCGCGCCGCTGCTCAAGGCCTACACGGCGCTCGTGGAGAAAGCCATCAAGGAGGACCAGGAAATCGCTGTGAAGCGCTCCTTCGCGTCCATCGGGTGGGGCTTGCTCGCGACACTGTCCTACTACGTGGCGTATCTGTGGATTATCTTCCGCACCGTCTCGGGCGCGATTACCCTGGGCGACATGACCCTCTACCTGAGCGTCTTCCGCCAAAGCCAGCAGACGTTCCGCGGCCTGTTCGACGGCCTCAGCAGCCTCTACGAGAACGCTCTGTTCATCAGCAACCTGTTTAGCTTCCTCGCCCTCCGGCCGCGCATGCCGGTCCAGACGGACGCCCGCCCTGTGCCAGAGCACATGACCGGCGGCATCGAGTTTCGCGACGTTTCGTTCCGCTACGATGGGCGAGAGGACTGGGCTTTGCGCCACGTGAACCTGCACATCCGCCCCGGTGAGAAGCTGGCGCTGGTCGGCGCGAACGGCGCCGGCAAGACGACGCTCATCAAGCTCCTGACGCGCCTGTATGACCCGACAGAGGGCGTCATTCTGCTCGATGGTGTGGACCTGCGGGAGTACAAGGTCGAGGAGCTGCACCAGAAGATCGGCGTCATCTTCCAGGACTTCGTGCGCTACCAGGCGACGGCGCGCGACAACGTCGCCTACGGCCAGATCGAGGCGCTCGGCGACACGGCGCGCATCCTGGAGGCCGCGCAGCGCTCCGGCGCAGCTCCCGTACTCGAAGGACTGCCGGAGGGCTACGACACGATGCTCGGCCGCTGGTTCCAGGGCGGCCACGACCTGAGTGGCGGCGAGTGGCAGAAGGTCGCCCTGAGCCGCGCCTTCATGCGCGACAGCGAGGTTCTGGTACTGGACGAGCCGACGGCCGCGCTGGACGCGGAGAACGAGGCGCTCGTGTTCGCGCGCTTCCGCGAGCTGACCACCGGCCGTACCGCCGTCCTGATCTCCCACCGCTTCAGCACCGTGCGCATCGCCGACCGCATCGCCGTCATCGCCGACGGCCGGATCGCCGAACTGGGCAGCCACGAGGAGCTTATCGCCCTGGACGGCACGTACGCCCGGCTGTTCAACCTCCAGGCAGCAGGCTACCGCTAGTAGTTTGCCATTTGGCGAAGCAACCTATAATTAAGGGTATGAATAATCAATTTACAGACATCAACCTCGGCTATTTGCTAGACCTGTACGAGCGCTACCTGGCAGATCCGGGGTCGGTGGACGCGGCGACGCGCGCCTTTTTCCAGAATTGGACGCCACCGGTGGAGGTCAACGTCGCGTCCACGGCCGCCGCGCCCACGGCCCCCCGCCAGCAGGGACAGGTAGCGCCGCCTGCGCCCTCTCCCTCCAGCCAGGTAGGGGCGGGTTTGAAACCCGCCCCGACAACCGTTACCCGCGCTCCTTCGGCCGCCCCAGCCCCCCGTCGCCGGGGGGAGACAGAGGGGGGGCGTCCGGCCCCCACCCGCCCGCGCGCCACGCCTCAGCAAAAGATTGCGCCGCCGGAGGAGCTAGACGACGAGATGGCGCGGCGGCTCATCCACTTCATCGAGCTGGCGTACCAGATTCGCTCGTTCGGCCACCTGGGCGCGCATATCGACCCATTGGGGAGCCCGCCGCTGGACGATCCCTACCTTCACCCCGATTTCTACCACCTGACGGAAGCCGATCTGCGCTCGCTCGATGACGACATCATCGGCGGGCCGATTACGCGCGGCGCGCGCAACGCCTGGGAAGCCTACCAGGCGCTCAAGTCGGTCTACATGGGGACCACGGGCCACGAGTACCTACAGATTCGCGTGCCCCAGGAGCGCGACTGGCTGCGCGAGGTCGTCGAGACGGGGCAGTTTAGCCCGCCGCAGCAGCCGATCGACGAACGGGCGCTGCTGGAGCGGCTCACCCAGGTCGACACCTTCGAGCGATTCCTGCACCGGACGTTCCCCGGCAAGACGCGCTTCTCCATCGAGGGCCTCGACATCATGGTGCCCATGCTGGACGAGATCGTGGGCGCCGCGGCGGACGAGGGAACGCGCAACGTCATTATCGGCATGGCCCACCGCGGGCGCCTTAACGTCCTGGCGCACAATCTCGGCAAGGACTATGCCCAGATTCTCACGGAGTTCCAGGATAAGTCGCGGCGGCCGCACATCGTCCACGGCGACGGCATCGACGAGGGCTGGTCGGGCGACGTCAAGTATCACCTGGGCGCGCGGCGGGCAGTCCGCGGCGGCGCGCGGGTCGACGTGACGTGCCAGATGGTGCCGAACCCGAGCCACCTGGAGTACGTGAACCCGGTGGTCGAAGGCATGGCGCGAGCGGCGCAGACCTGGGCAGATCGGCCCGGCCCGCCCGTCGTGGAGTACGACCGGGCGCTGCCGATTCTCATTCACGGCGACGCGGCGTTCCCCGGCCAGGGCATCGTGGCCGAGACCTTGAACCTGCACCGCCTGCCGGGCTACTCGACCGGCGGCACGATCCACATCATCGCTAATAACCAGCTCGGCTTCACGACCGACCCGACGTCGGGCCGCTCGACGACGTACGCCAGCGACCTCGCCAAAGGCTTCCGTCTCCCCATCGTCCACGTCAACGCGGACGACGCGGTGGCGTGTATCGTCGCGGCACGCCTGGCGCACGCCTACCGGACCAAGTTCGAGAAGGACTTCGTGATTGACCTCGTCGGCTACCGCCGCTGGGGCCACAACGAGGGCGACGAGCCGGGCTTCACGCAGCCGGTGCTGTACGACAAGATTGCCAACCACCCAACGGTCCGGGAGATCCTGGCCGAGGACATGATCCGGCGCGGCGTCATCACGCGCGAGGAAAGCGAGGCGATGGTCAACCAGGCGATGGACAGCCTGCGCGAGACGTACGAGGCCATCAATGCGACAGCGCAGGAAACCGTCGAGGAGATTCCGACGCCACGCCGCCGCGGCTACGTGGACACCTCGGTGCGCACCGACCGTCTCGCCCGCCTGAATGGCGAGCTTCTGCATCTGCCTTCGAGCTTCAACCTCAACCCGAAGCTCAAGCGCGTGTTGGATCGGCGCGCGGCGGCCTTCGACCGCAGCAGCGAGGGCGGCATCGACTGGGGGCAGGCCGAAGCGCTGGCCTTTGCGAGCATCCTGGAGGATGGAACGCCGATCCGGCTGACAGGCCAGGACGTCGAGCGCGGCACCTTCAGCCACCGCCAGGCCGTCCTGATGGATGTCAAGACCGGGAAGCCGTACACCCCGCTACAGAACCTGCCGACGGCGCGGGCGTCGTTCAGCGTTTACGACAGCCCCCTGTCCGAGAGCGCCGTCGTCGGCTTCGAGTATGGCTACACCGTACAGTCGAAGGACACGCTGGTCATCTGGGAAGCGCAGTATGGCGACTTCGTCAACTCGGCCCAGGTCATGGTGGACCAGTTCGTCGTCTCCGGCAAGGTCAAGTGGGGGCAAACGTCCGGCCTGGTGATGCTGCTGCCCCACGGCTTCGAGGGCCAGGGACCGGAGCACTCCAGCGGCCGCCTGGAACGCTTCCTCGAGCTGGCGGCGGAGAACAATCTCCGCGTCTCGAACCCAACGACGGCGGCGCAATACTTCCACCTGATGCGGCGGCAGGCGGCCCTGCTGACGAGCGACCCGCGCCCGCTGGTCGTCATGGCTCCCAAGAGCCTGCTGCGCCACCCGCTGGCCATGTCGCCCATCGAGGACCTGGCAACGGGCGGGTTCCACACCGTCCTGGACGACCCGAACGCGCGGCCAGAGCATGTCGAGCGCGTCGTTCTGTGCAGCGGGAAAGCTTATGTCGATCTCGCTACCAGCAAGGCGCGTCAGTCGAATGACGAGGTCGCCCTGGTGCGCGTCGAGCAGCTCTACCCGTTCCCCGGCACTGAGATTCGCCAGATACTGGACCACTACCCTAAGCGCCGCCAGGTTGTCTGGCTCCAAGAGGAGCCGGCGAACATGGGCGCCTGGCCGTGGATTCGCCACTGCATCGAGGACATTCTCACACCGGGTGAAAAGCTCGTCTACATCGGCCGCCGCGAGCGCGCCAGCCCCGCCGAAGGCTCGACGGCGTGGCACGTAGCCGAGCAGTCGCGCATCGTTGAGGCAGCCTTCGACACGCGCGACCTCAAGGAACTACCAAGCGTGACAGAGGTGCAGCATGCCAGCTGAAATCAAGGTTCCAAGCCTGGGCGAGTCCGTCGTCGAGGCCACGGTCGGGCAGTGGGTCAAGAAAGAGGGCGACGCGGTGAAAGCCGGCGACGTCCTGGTTGCCCTGGAGACCGACAAGGTCAACATCGAGGTCGCGGCGAACCAGAGCGGCGTCCTGCAGCAGATTCTTCGCCACGAAGGTGACAACGTCGCCATCGGCGATGTCCTCGGCGTTCTGGGCGAGGCGGGCGCGGCGCCCGCGCCGTCTGCTCCCTCGAACGGGCAGGCAACCGGGGCCAGTTCGACCTCCGCTCCTGCCGTAGGGGCAGGTTTAAAACCCGCCCCCACGGACACATCCCCCCGTGGGCGGGGAGAGACAGAGGGGGGGCTTGCGACTCCGGTCGCGCGGAAGCTGGCCGAGGAGCAGGGTGTTGACCTGAGCCAGGTGCCAGGTTCCGGCCCCGGCGGCCGCGCCACGAAGGAAGATGTGGTGCGTTTCATCGAGCAGCAACGCGTACCCGCACCTGCTCCGACGCTGGCGGCCCCGGCGCCGACGGTTGTAGCGACGCCCCCTGTAGGGGCGGGTTTGAAACCCGCTCCTACAGAGACACCTGCGCCGATGGCTTCGGACGGGCGGGAGGAGCGCGTGCGCATGACGCGGCGCCGCCAGACCATCGCTCACCGACTCGTCGAGGCGCAGCATACGGCGGCGATGCTGACGACGTTCAACGAGCTGGACATGAGCGCGGTGATGGAGCTGCGCAAGAAGTACCGCGACACGTTCCAGCAGCGCTACGGCGTGCGCCTGGGCTTCATGTCCTTCTTCGTCAAGGCGACGATCGGCGCGCTCAAGGCGTTCCCACAGCTCAACGCTGAGATCCAGGGCGACGAGATTGTGCTCAAGCGCTACTATGACATAGGCGTCGCCGTCGGCGCCGAGGGCGGCCTGGTCGTCCCGGTGGTACGCGACGCGGACCGGCTGAACTTCGCTGAGATTGAGAAGAAGATCGAGGAGGCGGCGGAGAAGGCGCGGAACGGGACGTTGAGCATAGAAGACCTGCGCGGCGGCACGTTCACCATCACCAACGGCGGCGTGTTCGGCTCGCTGCTGTCCACACCCATCCTCAACCCACCCCAGGTCGGCATTCTCGGCCTGCACAAGATCGAGGAGCGGCCCATCGCGCGCAACGGCGAGGTGGTCATCCGCCCGATGATGTACGTCGCCCTGACCTACGACCACCGCATCGTCGACGGGCGGGAAGCGGTGCAGTTCCTGGTGCGCATCAAGGAGCTCATGGAGGACCCCGAGCGCCTCCTGCTCGAGGGCTAGGCACGTCGCTACTTTATGGTGTAGCATCCGACGCGGGAGGGTGGTCATTCGCCCTCCCGCGTTGTGTGTGTTATTATAGGAGCAGTGAGCTTGAGCACGTTGAGGAGGACGTATGAGTGATACCACGACTATGGTTGACGTGAGCCAGTTCGCCGCCGCCATCGACAAGCACATCCGCCCTGCAACTTTCCCCGTCGCCATCAAAATGATTCGCCCCGGCGAGCCACTGCCGCCGAAGGTGCGCCGCCCGGCCGAGATGGGCTTCCAGACGGCCATCTGCCAGGGTTTTGCCATTTCCCGCCGCTACGGCTGGCCGATTGCCATCGGCGTCGAGGACCTGTCCTGCCCGCTGGCCAAGGTCGTCTTCGGCTTCGCGCCGATGGTCGACTTCTATCAGGAAGGCCACGCCTGCGCGGGGATGTACACCGAAACGCCGGGCGCCGGCGCGATCACCGAGGCCGCCACCGACAAGTTCCCCTATGGCGAGTACCGCTATATCGTCTCGGCGCCTATCTACCGCACGACGTTCGAGCCCGACGTCGTGCTCATCTACGGCAGCTCGGGCCAGGTCATGCGGCTCATCACCGCGGCGCTGTGGAAGACCGGCGGCCGCCTGGAGACATCATTCTCCGCCCGTATCGACTGCGCCGATGCCGTGATTACCACGATGAAAACCATGAGACCTAATGTCATCCTGCCGTGCTACGGGGACCGAGTGTTCGCGCAGACAGAGGACAACGAGATGGGCTTCACCGTCCCGGCGGCGAAGTTCGGGGAGATTATCGAGGGGTTGGAGGGGACGGCGAAAGGGGGCATCCGCTACCCGATCCCGAGCTTCCTGCGCTACACCGGCCAATACCCCGACCACTACAACGTCCTGGACGAGAAGATCGAAGCCGCCCGCGCCGAGCAGTCGGAGCCGTAGCCGGGCGTGTTCCCTAGATTGGTGGATTATGTGGTAGCGACTTGAGTCGCCGGCGACGGCCAAAGAGCGACTCAAATCGCTACTACATGTCTCTGAGCATGATAGAAAGCATGAGTCAGGACGACGGCTCTAGCTCATCGAGCAGACGCTCGACAGCTCCGCGCATCGGCGGCAAATCCTGGCGCACCGTCTCGAACACGCGGGCCAGGTCTACTCTGAAGTAACCGTGGATGACCTGATCCCTAGTTCCTGCCATCAGACGCCACGGAATCTCAGGATGGCTCAACCGTATCGTCTCTGGAATCCGTTTGGCCGCCTCGCCGATGATTTCTAACGCACGAGTAACGGCGTACACGGTCTTGGTATCCTCGGCGAAAGTGTCGTAGTCCATCGTGCTGATGAACGTCTCGGCGTTCTCGGCCGCCTCCACGATGTCCCGCAAGTAATCGACGTAGGTGCGCTCGCTGCTCACAGCGGAATAGCCTCGCAGAGGATCGCCTGCCCGATGCCTGGCCTCAATCCCTTCTTCTCGACAAGGTCCACATTGATGCCCAGGAGATCGCTTAACTCATCTTGCAGGGCCACAAAGCCGAATAACGTTGGACCATGGGGGCCAAACTCCACGAGTACGTCCAAGTCGCTGTCCGGCCGCTGCTCGTGACGGACATACGAGCCGAACAGCCAGAGAGCATGCACGTCGTAGCGAGCAGCAAGGTCTGGCATAGCCGCGTGGAGTTGCGCGATCAACTGTTCAACGTCAACTCCAATATGGGTCTGCCCATTGGGCTTGTGTTGCACCGTGGCACCCACAGTCGCCTCCTGTCCATCACCTTCTGTGACCCCCAAGACTTATTCCACCATCATCTACAGTATACCCTGGTCCGTCTTTCGGACCAAAGGTGGCATGCGGTAGTGTACTTGTGAGTGGAAGCGCATTAGTTGCGAGCAGAGACCGTCAACGGTTGTAGCTGATGACTGTGCTTAGGGATGTCGTCGTTACCACCCTGAAAACACGGAACCCGAACATTATCTTACCGTGCTACGGGGACCGGGTGTTCGCACAGACGGAGGACAACGAGATGGGCTTCACGGTGCCCGCGGCGAAGTTCGGGGAGATCATCGAGGGGTTGGAGGGGACGGCGAAGGGCGGCATCCGCTACCCGATCCCGAGCTTCCTGCGCTACACCGGCCAGTACCCCGACCACTACAACGTCCTGGACGAGAAGATCGAAGCCGCCCGCGCCGAGCAGTCGGAGCCGTAGCCCTCGTCTCTCGCCCCGGTTGGGGCCCTGATGGGTAAACAAGACCTCGGTCGCTCTAGAGCGACCGAGGATTTTGTGTTTCCATGTCTGACAAGATCCGAGTTTGCCAGCTGAGGTTGAATGGCGCTAACCGACCGGCTTGTAGGCGCGGACTTTCAAGCTGTAGATGGGACCGTGGGGCCCACTGTTCGTCGGTCAAATCCTTCGGATACACTTGTCCTGGCTGCGATTTCGCCATCATTCACCCTCGACTGTCGCATCTGCTCGCCCGTATCCTATCGAGTCTAGGCGAAGTCGAGAGATTTACCTAACACGCTCCTAGAGAAACTATGGCAGGAATTACAGCTAAGCGGCAAGGTGCTGGAGGACCACACTGAGAGTCTCGATGAACGCCAGTGGTCAGGAACTATTCCTATTGCAGCACCGCGGGGTCAATGCGCGCGAAGATAGTTTCTTATAGAGAACGATGCGCTCCTTGTAAACAATGTGCAGGTCGTTGACGACGTGCGACCGGGTCGGTATGATGTTCCCCCGAGGCTGCCTGAACGGCTAGAACAGGCGGCGTGTCGTGATAAGACTGTGTTATAGCAGAACATGGAACACGGAGAGCACGCGCTTGTGCCGTCCAGACGTCAGTGGGTATTCGACCCTGATAGTGGGAAACCAGTCCAAGACGCGGTGAAGCGGCGGACCGAGGAACGCATCCGCCGTTGCCGCTTGCAGGCAGCGAATATCGTCCTCGGACAGCCGGAGCCACCGCCCGCACCGTGACTCGATGGCCGAGTCCATTTCCACCGTCGACCCTTCGCGGCCCAACGCGATGCCTGCGCCGAGGGACAGCAGACCGCCGACGAACTTCACCGGCAGCACGCCCGGCGGCGGCGGTTTCGCCTCGCCCCGCGTCACCGCCTCCATGTGCTGGACACCGCTGCCGGCCTCGACCTCCTCCTCCGCGTCCCCCACGATAAGGAGCGCGGCTGCGGCGACCGCCCCATCACCATCACCGACGACGGTCTCACCCACCTCGCCGATAGGGCCGGCGGCTACGCCCGCACCGCCCTCAACGCCCTCGATCTCGCCGTCGAATCCCCCTCACCGAATGAACCATTGAGAACGTAGCCGCCTGTTAGGAATGGTAGGCCAGAATCAGTAGGTAAAGTCTACTGTTCATTCCGGTCGACCGGCATGGTCACGGGCGATGGCTGAACCAGAAGGACAAGACGGGCTATGGCGTGCGCGCCATCCCCTGCGCTTCCCTGCTACAAATGATAGCCAGATGTAACAGAGAAAGACTGCTGATTCCGAGGACGGATTGCAGGTTGTCCTGAAGTATCCTAGGTCGTAGAGCGGAATGCATTTGTGCCCGCTCGCGTCGCTCTAGTACATGCAAGGAGACTTGGCATGAGCTCTCAAGCAGCACCGATAAAATCTATGAATGTGAACGTGGCACCTGCGACCGAAGGTCGAATAACGTCGTATGTCATCCTCGTAGCCGTCATTGCTGCGATCGGCGGCCTACTGTTCGGGTATGACACGGGCGTTATCTCCGGCGCGATTCTGTTCATCAAGCAGCAGTTCGGCATGCCATCCGGTCAAGAAGAGTTCGTGACCAGCGCCGTTCTGCTCGGCGCGGTGCTCGGCGCGCTCCTGGGCGGCGTCCTGGCGCCCCGTATCGGACGCAAGTGGTCTATCATCGTCGGCGCGGTCCTGTTCCTTGTCGGCACCGCGGCCGCAGCCTTCGCGCCGAATGTTCCCATCCTCATCTTCGGCCGCATTGTGACCGGCATGGGCATTGGCCTGGCCTCGTTCGTCGTGCCCATGTACATCTCAGAAATGGCGCCGGCCCGCTACCGCGGCCAGATGACATCCCTCAACCAGCTTGCCATCGTGGTGGGCATCCTCCTCGCATACCTCATTGACTACGTGTTCTCGAAAGGGTCGGACTGGCGTTGGATGTTCGCCGTCGGCCTCATCCCGGCCGCGGCGTTGGGCATTGGCATGCTATTCATGCCGCTCAGTCCGCGCTGGCTGATCTCCAAGGGGCGCGTTCCGGAGGCGAAGAAGGTCCTGGAGAAGACGCGCGGCACATCGGATGTTCAGCCAGAGATTGAGCATACGCAGGAGGAGCTGAGGGTCATGAGTAGCGGAGGCTACGGGGCGCTGCTGCTGCCGCTGCTACGCCTGCCCCTCATTATCGGCATCGGCCTGGCGATCCTGCAGCAGGTGACCGGCATTAACACCGTCATCTATTACGCCCCCACCATCTTCGAGATGTCTGGTCTCGGCTCGGCGGGCACGTCTATCGCCGCAACGGCAGGCGTGGGTATCGTCAATTTCATCGGCACCATCGTCGCCATCTTCCTGGTGGATCGAAGCGGGCGCCGTCCACTCCTGACGGTGTCCCTGGCCGGCATGTCCGCTGCCCTTCTGCTTCTCGCCGCCGCGTTCGGCTTCCGTGGTATGTTCGCCGCGGGCTCCAATATGCTCGGTATCCTGACCGCCGCAGGCCTGATGATTTACGTTTTCGCCTTCGCCATCGGCCTCGGCCCGGTGTTCTGGGTGCTCATCTCCGAGATCTACCCGCTGAATGTTCGCGGCCAGGCGATGAGCATGGCGACGGTAGCCAACTGGGCAGCGAACTGGCTCATAAGCGTGACGTTCCTCACCCTCGTGAATGTGCTCGGCCAGGCCGGCACGTTCCTGCTTTACGCGGTAATCAGTGTGTTCGCCATCTGGTTCGTCCGCCGCTTGGTGCCCGAGACGAAGGGCAAGACGCTGGAGCAGGTGCAGGCGATCTTCGCGTCGCGGGAACATGTGGCGCCACCGCAAGCTAGCACCAAAGCGCATGCCTGAGCGCAATACCACTGTTCACCAATCTGCAATCTGCGCATTGGGGATGTCTCATCTCGAGACATCCCCACATTCTGGAGGTATCACCCGTGACCGCACCGAGCACAGCAAGAACCGAAGAGGCGCACCGACTGGCCGCCATCCAGGTGGGCGCCGACGCCTGGCAGCGCTGGGGGACGTACCTTAGCGATCGGGCCTGGGGCACCGTGCGCGAGGACTACTCCGCCAACGGCGACGCCTGGGCCTACTTCCCCTTCGAGCACGCCCATCAGCGTGTCTACCGCTGGAACGAGGACGGCCTGGCCGGCTTCTGCGACGAGAAGCAGACGATCTGCCTGTCTCTGGCGCTGTGGAACGAGAAGGACTCTATCCTCAAGGAGCGCCCCTTCGGCCTGACCAACAGCCAGGGCAACCACGGCGAGGATGTCAAAGACTACTGGTTCTACCTGGACAACCTGCCCACGCACAGCTATGCCCGGATGGTCTACAAGTACCCGCAGGCGGCCTTCCCTTACGCCGATCTCGTGAAAGTCAACGGCGAGCGAAGTCAGCTGGAGCCGGAGTATGAGCTCTTCGATGCCCTACGCGAGGAGTGGCTGGCGAACCGCTACTTCGACGTGTTCGTGGAGTACGCCAAAGCCGGCGTAGAGGACATCCTGTGTCGCATCACGGTCGTGAACCGCGGCCCCGATGCCGCGCCCATTCACGTCCTACCCCATCTATGGTACCGAAATACGTGGTCGTGGGACGAGGGACAGACTCGCTATTCGATCGAGGCGGCCGGCTCGGGGCGGGCGGTGACGACGCACCCGGCGCTGGGCAAGCGCTGGTACTACGCCCAGACGTCGGGTGGCGGCGCCGGCGAGTTACTGTTCTGCGAGAACGAGACGAACTTCGAGCGGCTGTACGGCGTGGCCAACAAGACGACGTTCGTTAAGGACGGCATCAACGACACCGTCGTCCACAATGCTTCGAACGCGGCCGGCCGGGAGCGTGGCAGCAAAATGGCCGCTCACTTCGCCAAGACACTCGCGCCGGGTGAGACTTGGGTCGTCCAGGTGCGCCTCTCACCCCGGGACCTGCCGCAACCCTTCGCCAACTTCGACCAGACGTTCGAGCTACGGCAGCAGGAGGCGGACGAGTTCTACAACTCGATCCACGCGCCGCACCTGACGGACGACCAGAAGCTCGTTCAGCGCCAGGCGCTAGCGGGGCTGCTATGGTGCAAGCAGTACTATCACTATGCCGTCCACCGCTGGCTCCAGGGCGACCCGACGCAGCCCTCGCCGCCGCCCGAGCGCTGGCACGGGCGCAACGCGAACTGGCAGCACATCTACAACGACGACATCATCCTGATGCCGGACGCCTGGGAGTATCCGTGGTACGCCGCGTGGGACCTGACGTTCCACTGCGTGAGCATGGCGCTCATTGACCCGGCGTTCGCCAAGCGGCAACTTCAGATGATTGCTTCGGCCTCGTACCAGCACCCCTACGGCGAGCTGCCGGCCTACGAGTGGAACTTCAGCGACGTCAACCCACCGCTTCTCTCCTGGGCGGGTTGGCAGGTCTACCTGCTGGACCTGGGGCGCGGCGGCGTTCCCGACCTGGCTTTCCTGGAAACGATCTATCGGTCTACCGTCATGGTGACGGGATGGTGGCTGAACCAGAAGGACAAGGCGGGCAATGGTATCTTCGGCGGCGGCTTCCTGGGCATGGACAATATCGGCGTGTTCAACCGCGACCAGCCGCTACCGACAGGCGGGACGCTGGAGCAGACCGACGGCACGGCATGGATGGCAATGCTGGCGCTGCACATGCTGGAAATCACCGTTGAACTGGCGCGGCGCGACATCACGTACCGCGACATGCTGCCGCGCTATCTCTGGGACTACGTCTTCATCTCCAACGTCCTCCAAGATGGGGTCGGCGGGCTAAAGCTGTGGGATGAGGACAGGCAGTTCTACTTCGATGTTATTCGCGAGCCAGACGGCCGGAGCATCCCGCTCGAAGTGTTTTCCATCAACGGCCTCGTCCCGCTCTACGCCTCAATCGCCGTGCTGAACCAGCACATTGCCGAGGTTCTCGCGTTGGAGGACCGCTACCGCCAGCGTATCCCCGAACTCCTGGCCAACGTCCAATCCCGTGAAGAGACTGGTGTCCACAACCACACGTTGTACGCCGTCGTCTTCGGCGATCGCCTGCGCAACGTCCTGAAGCATGTGCTCGATCCGGCGCAGTTTCTCTCGGACTATGGCGTGCGCGCCGTCTCGCGCTATCACCAGGACCACCCCTACACCTTTGTGGTGGGTGGTCAGGAATTCAGCGTCGAGTACTGGCCGAACGTCTCCCACAATCGCATGTTCGGCGGCAACTCCAACTGGCGCGGCCCAATCTGGTTCCCAGTCAACTTCCTGTTGGTGCAGGCGATGAACGCCTACGCCCGCTTCTATGGCGACACGTTCAAGGTCGAGATGCCGACCGGCTCCGGGCAGATGGCGACGTTGTCCGAGGTCGGTGACGAACTGGCGCGGCGGCTGACGATGATCTTCGTGCGGGACGACAAGGGGCGCCGCGCCGTGTTCGGCGACAACGCCACCTTCCAGACGGACCCGCACTGGCGCGACTATATCCCGTTCTACGAGTACTTCGACGGCGACGACGGATCCGGGGTCGGGGCGAGCCACCAGACGGGCTGGACGGCAACGGTTGCGCTGCTGCTCCAGTACGGCGGCGACTTGCGCTTCGTGGACCTGAGCAAGTACGAAACGCCGGAGCAGCCGCAGACGCCGACCCTGACCCCTGCATAGGCAGTCGCGACCTGAGACTCGACCGCATGGGTTTGTTGCGGAATGCAGTTCGCGCCGGAGATGGCTCTCCGGCGCGAACTGCATGAACAGTAACTTTTGCACAGCAGTCGTTAGTCACGATGGTTCGGCGGCGGCTTGTGCTTCCTCCTTAGTCACGATCGTGATGAGCCGCTCCTGCGAATCCATGCGCAGATAGTCCCAGCTCCAGTCCAGTGCCGTCGTAAATCTGTTCTGGAAGCCGCGCAGGTACAGCAGGTGGAGGCCAAGCCACGCGGACCAGGCAGGGAAGCCGGTCAGGGTGAGGTACTTCTCGTCGGCCGGCGTGTGCATCTCATGCATGTGGCCCGGCTTCGCCAGGCCGGCGACGGCCGACCCCCGTCCGATAACGGCCATGATGCCCTTATCCAGGTAGCGGAACGGCTCGATGGTCTCGCCACCCTCGCGCACCTTCGCAATGAGCTCGGCCACATAGTCGCCGCCCTGGATGGCCGGCTGGGCCAGCCCCGGCAGCGGGACGCCGTCGTACATGTACGAGGCGATGTCGCCGATGGCGAACACATTCGGGTAGTCCTTGACGCTGAAATCTTCGCCCACGACGATGCGCCCGCCGTGACCCAGCGGCAGGTTGAGCTTGCTGGTGAACGACGGCGCTTTGACGCCCGTTGCCCAGAGCAACGTCTTGGCCGGTAGCTTCGCGCCCCCTTCCAGGATCACATTGTCCTCGTCCGCCGACTCCGCCGATGAGTTCAGGCGGACATCAACGCCAAGCTCCTGGAGGCGCTTCAGCGTCGCCTCGCGGGCCTTGGCCGGGAACGGGGGCAGGAGCGCGTCCCCGCGCTGCAGCAGGATGATCTTTACCTCGTCTCGCAGAATGTTTGGGTAATCGACTTGCAAGACATGGCTGACGAGTTCAGCCAGAGCGCCAGAGAACTCGACACCAATCGGGCCGCCGCCGACCACGACGAACGTCAGCAGTGCCTGGCGCTGCGTCGGGTCGGTCTCGCGGTCCGCGGCCTCAAACATCGTCAAGACCTGGTTGCGCAGCGCGACGGCCATCGGCAACGCTGTCAAGGTGAACGACGTCTTGTGGATGGACTCGTTGCCGAAGTAGTTCGGCACATTGCCGGCGGCGATGACCAGGTAGTCGTACGCGACCGGCCCAACGGACGTTTGCAGAATGCCCTTGTCAGGGTCCAGCCCTTGCGCCTCGGCCATCGTGAAGCTCACCCCGTCCGAGTTGCGGAGGATTTCGCGAATCGCACCGGCAATCTGGTCCTGCTGCAACGCCGCCGTTGCGACCTGGTAGAGCAAGGGCTGGAACACGGTGTAGTCGTTGCGGTCGATGACGACGACGTCTAACCCGTTACCCGCGAGCTTTTCGGCGCAGGCCAGCCCACCAAACCCTGCGCCCACAATCACCACGCGCTTCTTGTCCGTCGGCTTTTCGGCTAGTGACATCCCAGGTCTCCTCGTCTGCTCAATGCGAGCGGCGGCCTACAGGCCGGGGCTTTGGTGCATCATGCCGCCGTCGGCGAAGACCGTCGTAGCGGTGATGTAGCTGGCGGCGTCGCTGGCGAGGAAGGCAACAACGCTGGCAATCTCTGCTGGCTTCGCCATGCGGCCCAGTGGAATCGCCGCGTCGAGCTTCGCCATCAGCGCCGGGTCCTTCATCGTGACCAGGTTGATGGGTGTGGCGACGGCGCCTGGCCCGACGCCGACGACCAGAATATTGTGCGGGGCCAGCTCCACTCCGGCCGTCCGGGTGAGCATGCGCATGCCGCCTTTCGACAGACAGTACGGCGTGTTGCCCGGCATCGGCCAGTCCTCGTGCACCGACGTGATGTTGATGATGCGCCCGCCGCCCCCCTGCTTGATCATCTGCTTTGCCGCGATCTGCGTGCCGAAGAACGCGCTCTTGAGGTTGATCTCGAGCACCTTCTCGTACTGCGCCTCGGTCGTGTCCAGCACCGACGTGCGGGTCTCGACGCCGGCGTTGTTGACCATAACGTCAATTCGCCCAAACTTCTGGACGGCGGCATCAATCAGCTTCTGGAGGTCGGCGACCTGGCTGACGTCGGCGTCCACGCCGATGGCCTGGTCGCCCAGGGCGGCGATCTGCTGCTCCTCGGCCTCGGTTGCCTCTGGGTGCGATATATAGTCAATCACGATGTTCGCGCCTTGCCGCGCCAGCTCCAGCGCGATGGCCTTGCCGATGCCGCTGTTGCCGCCGGTGACGATGGCGATCTTTCCCTTCAAGCTCATGGTGTAGTCTCCTTACAAGACGATTGTCTAAAGTGCAATCCGTGGATGCTATGCCGGCTCTGTCTTCGGTTTGGCCGCAGGCGCGTGACTCCGTTGGACAATCACGAACGCCACGGCCGCCATGGCGAGGGCCACAATAGCCGCGAGGCCAAAGATTGTGCTCAGGCTCACGCCTGTATGGTCCTCGATCGGCCCAACGCCAAAGGCCGCGATACCATATCCCATCTGGTAGAACGCGATCAGTCCGCCGGCCACCGACGCCGCAATGACGCTCATTGCCGTCTGACCGAAGCTAATCGTTAGCGGCAGCAGCGCCGAGCAGCCGAACCCGGCCAGCCCAAAAGCGAGCACACCCAAGATGGGGTCGCCCGTCGGCAGACGGGAGGTGATGAGGAATGCCGCCGCGACGACGAACGGCAGCACCCGGTAGGTGCGTGTTTCCGGGAAGTGCTTTTCGATGGCCGCGAAGAACACGCGGCCCACCGTCACCATCCCCCAGAACGCCGTCAGAGCGATGGACGCCAGGGTTGTGCTCGCCCCCAGCGTCCCGGTCATATACAACGTCGCCCAGTTGCCGTTCATCGTCTCGCAGATCCCATAGAGCAGGGCAAACCCGGCGTAGAGCCATAAGCTCGACGGGATGGGGGTCCGCCCTTTGGCCGTCGGCACGGTCTGTTGTGCGACGGCCGCGCGGAGAGGCAAGCGCGAGCTGAACAGCAGCAGCGCGAGCACCAGCACCGCCGCTAGCACTGGCAGCCCCCACCAGATGCCCAGGCCGACGAACACGGCGACAAACAACGGCGCAAGCGCCGTGCCCAGGCCTAGCAGGGCGTTCATAATGAGCACGGCCGAGTCGACCCGCTGCGGGAAGAAGACGGCGGCGAATGTGTTGAGGGACGGCACCGTCAGCCCAAAGCCAATGCCCAGGCTGCCCGTCGCTGCCAGCAGCATCCCATACGCCAGACTGTGGTTTGCCATCACGAATTGGCTCAGGAACAGCAGGGTCATGGCGACAAGGTCCGCCGCCAGGCCGAGCAGGTAGATACGCTTGATGCCCATCCGCCGTGACAGGCCGGCGCCGGCGAGCGACGCTGCGATTGCCGTAATCGCTTGCGGCAGAAACATTGCACCATAGGCCGTATTGGACAGACCATAGTACTGCGGGCTAGTGAAGATGCTGCTCGCCGCCGGAAACGTCACGAGCACCAGGCCCTGGATCAGGCCTGCCCCGTAAACCGCGCCAATTTCGCTACGCTGAGCCATCGCGATCTCCTGGCGTGTGGCGCTACTTCATCCGCTCTTGCAGGTGCTCGCCGACGCGAATCGCGTTGGCGATGGCCGTGAGAGCGGGGTTAACGGCGCCGATGCTGGGAAAGAAGCTCGTGTCTACCACGTAGAGGTTATCCAGCTCGTGCGCCTTGCAGGTGATGTCCAGCGCCGACGTGGCCGGGTCCGTCCCGAAGCGCACGGTGCCGGCCTGGTGCGCGCAGCCCGCCACCGGGATCCGGTTATCCAGGTAGAAGTTGCGCTTCATGAGGTGGTGCTCGCGCATGCCGATGTAGTTCAGCAGCCGCTTGAGCTTGTCGTACAGCCGCACGGCTTCCTGGTTGTTCGTCGCCTCGTAGCTCAGGTGAATGTTGCCATCGCGCCCAACCGTCACCCGGTTCTCCGGCAGCGGCAAATCCTCCGTCGTCAGCCAGAAGTCCACGGCATGCTTGGAGAGATCTTCCAGGCTCCAGGTCGGGGCCAGCATGGTTTCGCGCGGCTTCTCGCCGCGGTACATCGGCGGCAGCGACTTGCCCACCATCTGAATATTGCCCAACGGATACGGGTACTCGTCCGTCGCTAAGTAGAAGTCGTTCACGCCGAGCGTCTTCTGGAACGAGGTCGGATTCTCCTCGACCGAGATCGCCATGGCGGCCATGCTGTTGTGGAACATGTAGTTGCGCCCGACCTGGTCCGAGCCGTTAGCCAGGCCGTTGGGGTGCTTGTCATTGGCCGACATCAGCAGCAGCCGGGCGGTATTCGACGCGCCGCAGGAAACGGAGATGATGTCGCCCTGGTAGACCTCGCTCTGGCCGTTGCGCTCGACGAGGACGTCCGTGATGGTGCGGCCCGAGGCGTCGGTGTTGAGCCTGGTCACCTTCGCGTTCACCAGGAGCGTGACGTTCGGGTAATCCAGGGTAGGCCGCACCGTCATCGTCTCGGCGTCGGACTTGGCATGTACAAGGCACGGGTAGCCGTCGCACCACATACAGCGGATACACGTACTACGGTTGCGTTCCGCCTCGTCGAGCAGGACGCCGCACGGCGCGTGGAACGGGTGATAGCCGGCCTTCGCCAGGTCGCCCATGAGCTGCTGGATGCGCGGCTCGTGGGAGACGGCCGGCCAGGGGTATTGCTTGCTCCAATGGCCCTCGGTGGGGTCCTCGCCGTGGTTGCCACGCACCTGGTATAGCCACTCGGCCTTGGTGTAGTACGGCTCCATGTCGTCGTAGGTCAGCGGCCACGCCGGGGAGATGCCGTCTGCGTGCCGGATTTCGCCGAAGTCCTGCGGGCGCAGACGGTACAGGGCGGCGCCGTACATCTTCGTCGCGCCGCCGACGAAGTAATGCACCTGCGGCTGGAACGACTGGCCGTCCGCGTCGTACCACGTCTCCTCGGACACGTAGCGGTTGTCGACAAAGACGGCCTTGGGGTCCCAGTTCGCCATCTCACGGCGGAGGTAGTCGCCGCGCTCCAGCAAGAGGATTTTCTTACCCGTGGGAGCGAGGGTGTGGGCCAGTGTTCCGCCACCGGCGCCGGTGCCGATAATGATGATGTCGTACTTCTCAGGCATTGACAGACTCCTCTCTGGCTGGTAGGCAGCTTGATGGAATGGGCCGGGCTTGTTCGCGTGCAACCAGGACCACGGCGGAACGCGCCTGAACGGTGTAGGTCCCGCCGCTCTCGGCGAGCCCGGCCGGTGGGTCAGAAATATCGTCGGGCGGCGGCAGCGCCGTATCGAGCAGTCGTCGCCACTCCAGGGGCGCCGCCACCTCGGGCAGCCCGAAGGTGAGCGGCTCCCAATACGCGTTCAGCATGACGTGGAGATGCTCGCCGTCCGCCGGTCCGGCAAGCTCGTAGGCGAGACTGTGAGAGGCGTCACCCCAGTCAGGTTCGTTCAGGTGCACGCCGTGCCAGCGAACCTCTGCGCTACCCCCCTCAGACCAGTAGCGCCGGTCGCCGAAGAGATTGCTGGCCTGGTGGAAACGCAGCAATGTGCTGGCGAAACGGAACAGGTCAGCGTGACGCTGCACATCGTCCCAGTCGAACCAGCTAATGGGGTTGTCCTGGCAGTAGGCGTTGTTGTTGCCTGACTGCGTGCGGCGCACTTCGTCGCCCATGAGCATCATCGGTCGCCCCTGGGAGAGCAACAGGATGGTCAGGGTGTTTCGGACCTGGCGGGCGCGGAGCGTCTCGACCGTCGGGTCGGTGGTCGGCCCTTCGACGCCGCAGTTCCAGCTATAGTTCTGGTTGCTGCCGTCCGCGTTGTTCTGGCCGTTGGCCTCGTTGTGCTTGTCGTTGTACGAGACAAGATCGTTGAGGGTGAAGCCGTCGTGGGCGGTCACGAAGTTGATGGTGCGTAGCGGATCGCGGTCGGGTTGGTGAAAGATGTTCGGGCTGCCGGCGAGCACATCTGACAGTGGGCGGACCATCCGGGTGTCACTCTTAATGAACTGGCGCACGGTGTCACGGTATGGCCCATTCCACACAGCCCAGCGGTCGCCCGGAAACGAGGCGACCTGGTACAACCCGGCGGCATCCCACGCCTCGGCGATAATCTTCGTTCCCGCCAGGACGGGGTCGGTGTCGATGTCCCACAGCACTGGCGCGGTGGACGTTGGCCGACCGCTCTCGTCCCGCGACAGGACCGACGCGAGGTCGAAGCGGAAGCCGTCGACGTGCATGTGCTGCACCCAGGAACGCAGGCAGTCCAGGATCATGCGCCGCGCGATGGTTTCGTTGCCGTTGATGGTGTTGCCCACGCCGCTGTCGTTGACATACGCTGCCAGGTTCCCAGGTTCCAGAAGGTAATAGGCGCCGTTTTCCAGGCCGCGTAGCGACAGCGTCGGGCCGTCGGCGTCGTCTTCGGCGGTATGGTTGAAGACCACGTCGAGAATGACCTCGATTCCGGCGCGGTGGAGCGCCTTGACCATGTCGCGAAACTCATCTAGCGGTCCGAGTGGGTCACGGCGCGAACTGTAGTCGCGGTGGGGCGCGAACCAGGCAATGGGCTCGTAGCCCCAGTAGTTGGGGCGCGGCGCCGGCGCGGCGTAGCGGTCGAATTGCTGCACCGGCATCAGCTCGACGGCGGTCACGCCGACGGACTGCAGATAGGGGATCTTGGCGATCAGGCCCGCGTACGTGCCGCGCGTCATGTCGGACAGGCCGGAGTTAGGATGCTGCGTGAAGCCGCGCACGTGCATCTCGTAGATCACCGCGTCGCTCAGCGGGCGGCGCAGCGGTGTGTCCCCCTCCCAATCGTAGGCGGTCAGATCCACGGCGACGCTCTTGATGCACGTCGCCACATTATCAAAGCCGAGGCGACACGCCGCGCCGCGATCATATCGGTCGTCGATCACCGCTGGGGTGTACGGGTCAATCAGGACTTTCGACGCGTCGTAGCGGAGGCCCTGCTCTGGGGCATAGGGGCCGTGAACGCGGTAGCCGTATGTCTGGCCAGAGCGAAGCCCCGCCACGTAGACGTGCCAGTAGCCGTAAGTGCGGTTGACCTCGGGGTCCAGGTGGAAGGTGTGCGACGGCGCGGTGTCGCTGGGCGCCTCGAACAGCAGGAGCTCGACGCCTGTGGCGTGCTCGGCGTACAGGCTGAAGTTGATGCCGTCCGCGGTACACATCGCGCCTAACGGATTGGCGTGTCCGATCGTAAGCGGGCTGGTGATCATAGGCTGCCTTTATGTGGGCAAGGAGTTGCCTTACTTGGCCGCATCTTGCGCCAGCATACCGGCACTCGTCGGCAAAATCACCCCCACAAACAAGGGACGTCACCTGCTATTCTCGCCTATCATTCTTAACAGGCAGGTGGAGTCGAGTACATCAAGCGGCGCTGCTCGTTGCGCGACGGCGCCGATGTAGAGACGCGCCGTTATCATCAAAAGTTGCCTAGACTGTCATTCAGACCTACCAAAAATGATAGCCAGAGCCTACTACTTGTGCTGGCGACCTTTCTTCGCGTCGGCAGCATCATAGGTATGGAAGCATGGCTCGCTTGCCAGCGGCCTTTTCGACGACAACTGCGATCCGCTGGCCCGCGACGCGTGAGAGATTGGACAACGAAGGAGAGGTCTATGGGCAACGCCACCAACCAGATCCCCCAGAGCGAGCGCGATCCACTCGAGGCCGAGTTACTACCCTACTCGAACCAGGGCACGCTCGATGGCCGGATCATCATCTCAGAGTGGGCCGGAGGCATCCCGGAGGAGAAGGCTCAGATTCCGTCCATCCGTCTCGGGCGCCGCTGGATCAACAGCCTGTGGTTCGTAGCCATAGGTTCGGTGGCCCTCGTCGTGACGATCGCCGTGGCGCAATATCTTCGCACGTACCCCTGGATGCAGGACTTCCTCGCGCGCTACCCCGGCGCTTCTACGTCATTCGCTCCCGTCACTGACACCGGGTTCCCGTGGTGGCTGCGGTGGCAGCACTTCTTCAACCTGGTATTCATGATGTTCATTATCCGAGCCGGCCTCCAGATCCTGGCGGACCACCCCCGACTATACTTCAATGCCGGCTGCCGGCCGGGTACCGACTGGCTTCGCATGCGCGGGCCGATTCCCCCCGATCGCATGACGACGCCCGATCCGCGCAAGCACTGGTCGGCCAAGGACGACTCGGTCGCTCTACCGAGCTGGCTGGGTATCCCTGGGTTCCGTCACTCGATCGGTCTGGCGCGCTGGTTCCACTTCAGCTTCGACCTCTTCTGGCTCATCAACGGCGTGATCTTCTTTGTCCTCCTGTTCGCCAGCGGCGAATGGCAGCGGCTTGTGCCGCGTTCGCTCGACGTCTTTCCTAACGCCCTCTCGGTCGCCATCCAGTATGCCTCACTGGACTTCCCGGCCAACAAGGGCTTCAGCCAGTACAATGGCCTGCAGATCCTGGTGTATTTTGTCACGCTCTTCATTGCCGCTCCGTTGGCCTTCATCACCGGCCTTCTGCAAGCCCCATCCATCGCGGGCAAGTTTGGCCTGGGCGCGGGCGTGCTCAACCGCCAGGTCGCTCGAACCATCCACTTCGCCGTGCTGGCCTGGATGGTGTTCTTCATCCTGGTGCATACGGTCATGGTGTGGATCACCGGCCTGATCCCCAACCTCAATCACATCACCCTCGGAACCAACACGAGTTCGTGGTGGGCAGTGGTTCTGTACGCAGCGTGGATGACCGTCGTCGTCGTGCTCTGGCTCGTCGCCTCGCCGTTCACCATCCGCTTTCCGCGCACAGTGCAGCGGATGGGCGCGGCTGTGGTCGGAGGCATCAAGGGCCTGATGGAATGGTGGGACCCGCGCGCGAGCTACAAGAAGTCGGACATCTCGCCCTACTTCTGGCCTAACGGCGAGCTGCCTGAGGCGACCCAGTATCAGCGTCTGCTGGCCGGCGGCTTCGCCGATTACAAGCTGCGTATTGACGGGCTGGTCGAGAACCCGGTTGAGGTAAGCTACCAGGCGCTCAAGGCGATGCCCAAGCGGGAGCAGATAACGCAGCACTACTGTATCCAGGGTTGGTCGGGCGTTGCCAAGTGGGGTGGCGTCGCCATGTCCGACCTGCTGGACATCGTTCGCCCCTTGCCGACGGCCAAGTGGGTGGTCTTCTACTCCTTCGCGGAGGGGCCGGAGACTGGCCGCTACTATGATGCCCACAAGATCGAGAACATGCGTCACGAGCGCACCATCCTCGCTTATGAGATGAACGACCAGCCCTTGAGTGAGCTGCACGGAGCGCCGCTGCGCCTGCGCGATGAGCTTGAGCTAGGTTTCAAGCATGTCAAGTGGGTGGAGGCCATTGAGTTCGTCGAGAGCTTCAAGCATCTCGGCGCGGGGATGGGCGGCTACAACGAGGACCAGGAGTTCTACGGATACAGGATGCCCATATGATGCCCAAAACGTCCACGTCCCTGTCCCTGCCCAACCGCCAATCGTGGGTAAACGTTATCATCGCCACCCTGGCCGCCACCGTCAGCTTCTGGGCATGGGCACTCCTCAGCCCGCTCGGCCCCGACCTGAAGGACCGGCTGGGTCTCGATCCAGTCCAGCAGGCGCTTGTCGTTGCCCTACCGGTGATAGTGGGTTCGCTCGGCCGCATCCCCGTCGGCTGGCTCACCGGGCGCTATGGAGCGCGGCTGACCTTTACCGCCGTCGTGGCTCTCACGGCGATACCCACCCTGCTGCTGGCCTTCTTCCAGTCGTCCTACGCTGTCCTTCTCGTCCTGGCTTTCTTCCTGGGGTTAGGCGGGGCCACCTATGCCATTGGTGTCCCCATCAGCAACAACTGGTTCCCACCTGCGCGGCGTGGCTTCTCCATCGGCGTGTTCTCCGCCTGCGACGTTGGCGTCGCCATCGCGGGCCTGACCGTCATTCGTACCATCAGCCGCTGGGGAGACAGTAGCATCTTCTTCATCGTGACGGGCGCGCTCCTGATCTGCGCGGCGTTGTGCTGGCTATTGTTGCGAAATCTGCCAGGCGCGCCTAAGCCGACAGAGGGCATGCTCGCCAGCTTCATGAAGGAGATCCGCAAGCCCACCGTTCTGGAACAGTCGTTGCTGTATGCCATGACCTTCGGCGTGTACGTGGCGCTGGGCGCTTACTCGGTGACCTACTTCAAAGGCGCCTACGGGACATCGCCGGCCACGGCGTCCCTATATATGGCCGGTCTCGTTGCGCTCGCGGCCGCGTTTCGGCCGATCGGCGGGTGGCTGGGCGACCGTCTCGGGCCACTGCGTGTCCTGGCAGTGTGTTTCGGTATCGTCGCCGTCGGTGCGATCGTCATCGCATTCAATCCGGCTCTGGCAATAGCTCTCGTGGCGTTCAGTGTGATTACCGCCGCGTGCGGCACCGGGGCAAGTGCCGTCTTTACTCTGCTGGCCCAGACGATACCCCAACCCGATGTCGCCGAGGCCTCAGGTATCGTCGGGGCTCTCGGCGGCATGGGCGGCTACTTTCCCCCCCTGGTGCTGGGGGTTGTCTTTGCCGCAACTGGCAGCTACGACTTCGGATTCTGGTTACTCGTCGGCGTCGCGATAGGGACGGCGCTGCTGACCATGACCGTCGTGCGGCGCACATCGGAACAGGCAAAAGTCGCCCTGGGCAAACCTCAATCTGTCCCCGTCCCATCCCGACGTGGAGCATAACTCGCTACAACCTCCGCAGCAAGCTGTTCAAGCTGAGCGCGCCTTCTTCTCGCGGCCCGGGACGCCAACATCGAATGTCAACCCGAAGGTGCACACGCAACAGACAGTAAACTTGACCGACAAGTTGATTTCGTTGTGCCAGGTTGACTATGGTGAAGGAAGGCGGATAATTCAGAAGCGTAGGCAAGGACCGCGTCGTTGCCCTCACCTAACTACGAGGCGTCCATGAAACGCATCCGTATTGCTGCCCTCGCTGCCGCGGTCGCGCTCATGCTGGCAGTAGGCTTCCTTGCCCCGTCGAGCGCGCACGCCCAGCGCCCCGGCAAGGCGCCGCCGTTTGACAGGGAAGCGTCGGACACGCCCGTTTCACTTAACCCTTACCTGGAAACCTTGCGCGACCCGGGTGGCCAGCTCACGATTGACCAGGTCGCCGATCCCTCGTTCACGGAGTTTGCGGCAAACGGGCCGCTCACGCCTAACTTCGGCTTCACGAGCGACGCCGTCTGGGCCCGCTTCAGCGTGGACAACACCTCAGATCAGGCTCGCGAGTACTACCTTCAACTTGCAGCCCCCAACACACGGTTCGTAGACTTCTACGTTCCCGGCTCGACGCCGGGCGCCTTCTCCGCGACGCGCACAGGCTGGGATCGCTCTACCGCGCCTCGCAGCGTGCCATCTGCGACTTTGATCTTCCCGATCGAGATACCTGCCCGGAGCCAGGCCACCTACTACATGCGCGTCACCAACGATGTCGGCGCAGTGCAGCTTCCACTCACGCTCACCGCGGAGGATGCGTTCGAAGACAGCAATCGCACGCTCGACACGCTGAACGGCGCTCTGATTGGCGGCCTGCTGCTGATGGCAGCCTATGGCCTGGTGATGTTTCTGCGGCTGCGCGAGCGCAACTATCTGCTGCTCGCTGTTTTTTCCGCAGTCTACGGCGTGTTCTATTTCAGCATGAGCGATTCAGCCGTCATATGGCTCGGACATGGCTTCTCGGCGGCATTCTGGCCGCAGCTTCCGCTGCTGACCGCCGCCACGCTGGTCACGTACCTGGCCTTCTGTGACGGGTACCTGGAGTTGTCGACGCGCCTGCGGTGGGCTCACCGCATCACCCTCGGCGCTATGGCTCTGTGCGCAATCGCGCTCAGTTTCGTTCCCCTCGGGCTTCTGCGTCTCGCGAGCCTCACCGAACTCGTCATCGGCATCTTCGTCACCGTGGGCGTTCCCGTGTTCGCCCTCTGGGTGTGGCGGCTCGGCTACAAGCCGGCCGGTTACTTCTTCATTGTGATGCTCGTGCCCCTTATCGGCGTCGCCCTCTCGAACCTTGGCCGCCTGGGCGTGATCGCCTGGGAACCCTGGTACGGCCTACTCAGCCCTGCCAGCGGCCTCTTGCTCATCTTGCTCAGCGCCCTCGTCATGGCCGATCATATCAACGAGCTACGCCGTGACGCGAACCGCAACGCCCGGCGCCTGGGCGAGTACCTGGACGCGATACCGGTCGGAGTCGCGGTCTACGACGCCGCACTGCGCTCCATCTACATCAACAGCGCCGCCGGCAACGTGGTAGCCATGAAGCCGCCAGAACAAACGACGTTCACGAAGGCGAGCGCCGCGGTCCCAGCCTACATCGCCGGTACGGAATCCTTGTACCCCTACGATCGACTACCGCTGATGCAGGCCTTGAGCGGGCGTAGCGCTCGAGCCGACGACCTGGAAATCGACGTTGATGGGCAGCGCGTCGCGTTGGATGCCTGGGCACGCCCGCTGTGGGATGAGGCCGGAGGCGTGGAAGCGGTTGTCACGACATTCCTCGACATCACTGAGCGCCGGCAGCACGACACCGAATTGGAGGCCTATCGCAGCCATCTGGAGGAGTTGGTTGACGAGCGAACCCAGACCGAGCGGCATGAGCGCGAGGTCGCCGAGGCGCTACAAGAGACGGCCGCCGCGCTCGCCAGCACGCTCGACATGGCAGCGGTCGTCAATGTAATCCTGCAGCAATTGAGCCGCGTGACCCGCTACAAGGGAGCGATGGTCTCGCTGCTCGAGAATGACGAGCTGGTCGTCGTGAGTGCCGATGGGTTGTGCATCTCGGCACTGCGTCACCGCGAGCCCATAGAGGCAGCGCAGCCAACATCCGAAGACCTACAGGCCGCGCACGAGAGACTATGCCACCGCGGCCACTCGCCCGCCAACGGGGCGCTACCGCATCCGCTTGTGATTGAGGCCCCCCTCGTTAACCAGGGACAGACGCTCGGCATGCTGGCGGTGGTCAGGGACGCGGCCGACGATGACCTGCCCGACGACGACAACCTGATCCGAGCGTTCGCGGATCAGGCCGCGACGGCCGTCACCAACGCGCGCCTCTACCGGCAGGCGAGGCTTGCTGCGGCTGTCGAAGAGCGCGAGATGCTGGCGCGGGAGCTGCACGACGCAGTGACCCAGACACTGTGTTCGGCAAACCTGCTGGCCGGCACTGCCCTTACCCTATCGACGGACGCCCCGCCCGCAGTACGGCGCGCGCTAGAGGACTTGCAGTGGATGTTGACAGGCGCAGTCGCCGAGATGCGCACCTTGCTGCTCGAGTTACGCCCGTGGGCGCTGGCCGCAAGCCCTCTCGACGCCGTCCTGCCGCCGCTATTCGAAGCTTTCACGGCGCGCACCCACGTGCCCGTGGCTTTCTCAATCGACGTCTCGGGACCTCCTATGCTGTCGGAGGATGTCAAGGTCGCAATCTATCGAATCGCCCAGGAGGCGCTTAACAACATTGCCAGGCACGCCGACGCCACGCAGGTCACGGCTCAACTCCACCGCTGCCCTGGCTATGTGGGCCTGTCGATCACCGATGATGGACACGGCTTCGATCCCGGCGTCGTCGTCACAGGCGATCATATGGGCATGGCCATCATGCGCGAGCGTGCCGACGAAGCCGGCCTCACGCTCACCATCGCCAGTCGCCCCTGCGCCGGGACCTGCCTGCGCGTAGAATGGACGGAAGAGAATCATGACCGCTGATTCCGCCGCGCCGATCCGGGTGCTGGTTGTCGACGACCACCCGACGATGCGTTATGGCCTTAGAGTGTTTCTGACTGCTCAGCCCGACATGGTATGTATCGGCGAGGCCGACAGCGGCGAGAGAGCCGTGCAGTTGTGCCGCAAGCTTCAGCCCGATGTCGTCCTGATCGACGTCGTCATGCCCGGCATGGACGGCCCGACAGCCATCGCCAACATCCGCGCCGAGATGCCGCACATCCGTCTCATCGCTCTGACAACGTTCAGCGAGGCAGACCTGGCACAGAAGGCGATTCGGGCCGGCGCTGCCAGCTATCTGCTGAAGTCGATCTCGACCGTCGAGCTGGCCGCCGCGGTGCGCGATGCGGCGCGCGGGCGCCACACCTTCTCCCCCGAGGTCACGCAAGCCCTCGCCGAGGCCGCGTCGAATCGACCGCAGCCGCCCACGTCGCATCTATCGGAACGAGAACTAGAAGTCCTCCGCCTGGTCGCCGAAGGCAAGACAGACCTCGAGATCGGGCATGACCTGCATATCACTAAGTCGACGGCGCGATTTCACCTCAAGAACATCTTCGCCAAACTTGGCGCTTCCAATCGCACCGAGGCCGTGCACATCGCTGCCAGCGACAAGCTCATCTGACACCTGCTATTCCCCTGGCACAACGAACAGTCACCTTTGGGGTGGCGTCGTCGACCAACCACAAATGAGAGTCATATTCGATACCGAAACACTATCACTTCAGAGCGTAACCGCGCGGTCGTCGTGCTGTATGCTAGAGCCAGGGCTGGCGCTATTGGTAATCCCACATCTGCACAGGGTACGAGATGAGTATTCTGCATACGCTTGGGATACGCTTAGGATGCGGTCAGGGATGCCCCAGACGCTAGCGGCACACCGCGTGCGCCCAGAATGCGTTCAGGATATGGTTCAGATGCGCTACAAGGACGACGCCTCGGCCGATTGAGGCTACACGTTCACCGCTGCTCTTCCGCTGCCAGGGCGGAAGGCGACGTGTCAACTAGGCCAGCGAAAGCAGCCCTGCATGCCAGCGCCTATGTGCCGTTGTACCTGGTAGGCATCAAGAAGTTGCCGCGTCACCGGCCTGACGACATCGGATTGGGAAACGAGAACGAGGCAGTGAGCTACGTGGCATCATCCGTCGGTATCTGGCGCAAGACGGAGGGCGCGATCAAGGGGTTGCTCGCCGCCATGCCGCACTAGAGGTTCGCGCTTGGCGAGACCTCGGGAGGAGAGTGTGTCGGGTCGAATCCTCGCTGGCGAACACGTCCCAACTGCGGTGTAATTCTGCCATCCTTCGCCGCATCGAGCGAGAACGTACCTCGCTTACGGACTTCAGGCATCAGTGTTGACGCGGAACAGGGTCGTGCCCAGCACGTCGGCATGGAGGCGAAACCGGAAATTGAGACTATCCCTGCCCGCAGGGATAGTCGTCCACCTCCAACGAAGCGAAATCTCACCTTGTAGGGCTCAGCCGCTGTCGAAATTCGTCATTGGACTGAGTCGACCAAGTCGCGAGGTTAGGCAGCTATAGCTGGTACGAAAACGGGAGGAAGAGCGGTAGATCAGACGCGGCACCCATTCCCTAGGTGGAATGGGGTACTTGTGGAGCCTGTTAGTCCGTCCTGCCCATTGGGCCTCGAGGAGGCCATTCCAATACTCCCCTGAATTCCCACCCGGAGTTGTCTCGCCGCGCTTAACACATTCCGATTAACGCTGTCCAGCCGACTCATGTAATCGAGAACGGCGCCATTGTCACCACAATTACATCCACTCATGAAAGGTCGACCGAGCCTTAGCGCGAGAGCGAGGGTTACACAGGCACCGACGTTTCGATCGTGGTCTGTCTGCAATTCAGCGGGGGTTGTAGCTGATGACTGTGCTTAGGGATCTCGTCGTTACCACCATGAAGACTCAGAAGCCCAACGTCATCCTGCCGTGCTACGGCGACCGGGTGTTCGCGCAGACGGAGGACAACGAGATGGGCTTCACCGTGCCGGACGCGAAGTTCGGGGAGATTATCGAGGGGCTGGAGGGGACGGCGAAGGGCGGCATCCGCTACCCGATCCCGAGCTTCCTGCGCTACACCGGCCAGTACCCCGACCACTACAACGTCCTGGACGAGAAGATCGAAGCCGCCCGCGCCGAGCACCCGGAGCCGTAACGGACTGAGCCGAGCGTCATCCTACCATGCAATGGGGACCGCGTGTTCGTGCAAACGAACGAGCAGCTTCAATCTATGCGTGAAATCTGACACAGGTAGGCTCGGTGCGGGACGGAACCACTCGCCGGGTCTATCGCGTCGTTGCCGATGATCAGGTTGAAGTTGGCTCCATCCGCACTGAAGGGGTCGTAGCCGGGCGCGCCGATGTCCGGGCAAGCCTGCCACCAGCCGTGTTGGCCGCAGACAACGTTCGGCTGGAGTGTTTCATTGAGCCGCGCCCGCGCTCGAACGCTTCCGTCGGGTGTCTCAATGCGGACCCAGTCGCCGGGGCCGATACCCCGCTCAGCGGCCGCCAGCGGGTGTAGCTCTACCTCTGGATCGAGCGCCAGGCGTCGCAGGCTTGGCAGAGCCCGATGCTGGGTCTCACAGAACAGGATGTGCTTGGCGCACGTGAGGATCAGCGGGAACTGCTCGGCAAGGTCGGGCCGTGACACAGGCCCCATGCGCGGCTCTTCATAGTCGGGCAGAGGGGGATAGCCACCGGCCAGCAAAGTCTCCGAATACAACTCAACCTTGCGGGTTGGCGTGGCGAAGCCCCTCGCTACCCCGTCGGTTTCCTCGGCAAACTTACGGTAGCGCGTTCGAACCGGGGCGCGAACTCCGCCCGGGTTGGCGCGAAGTTCGTCGAGCGAGATGCCGGAGGGTTGGAGCTGGTGGCGATAGGCAGCCTCGACGTCGCCGTCCCAGAAGTGAGCGCCGAGGCCGAGGCGGCAGGCGAGGTCAAAGATAATCTCCACATCGCCACGCGCCTCACCGCGAGGCTCGACCACGCGCCGACGCAGCTGCACCAGCGCTTGCGCCTCCGGGCTGATTTCGAAGCCGATCTTGAGCGCTTCACGCTCGAAAGCGCTGGCGGCCGGCAACACAATATCGGCCATCTCGGCCGTAGGATTCATGAATAAATCGGCGTGGACGTAGAAGTCGAGGGCGGCCAACGCCTCGCGCCCACGCCTGCTGTCGGCGTGAGCCAGCAGCAGGTTGGCGCCGAACCCGACAAGCCCGCGCACTGGGTACGGCGTCTCCTCCACGATCGCCCGATAGACATCATCGGTTGCGACGAACTGCCAGCGCGCGGGACCCAGCGGCCGCTCAAGCAGACCCAGGCTGCGGGAGCGTTGCGCGGCGGGCAGAAGCTCTGCGCCGAGGACATTGGCCGTGGGCGGGGCGGCAAACAGCACATTGCCGCCCGGCGCGTCGAGGCTGCCGGTCAGCACGCAGAGCTGGGCAATCGCCCGCGCAATCTGGGTGGCGTTCGTCTGCATCTCGACGCCGCTCCAGGCATAGTAGGCGACGGGCCGCACGTCCCAAAGCATCCTGGCTGCGCTTTCGACTTGAGACGCATCAAGGCCACAAATCGCTGCCACTCGGTCGGGCGTATACTGACGGCAGTTGTCGGCTGTGAGGTCAAACGCCGGCCGGCACATGACAGTTCCCTCAAGCGTCGGGACCGAGAAGTTGCCGAGGAGGGCCAGCTCGTCGGTGTTGCCCTCATAGCGGCTCGACGCCGGATCATACACGACGGGCCGCGCCGCGCCCTCGTTCCAGGCGACGTAGCGGCGCTGGCTGCCGCCCGCCGAGAGATCGCTTTCCGTCAGCAAACGCCCGTTGTCCGCACGGACGAGCAGCGGGCCGTTCGTCCACTCGCGGATAAAGTCCGCATCATACCACCCCCGCTCGATCATAACGCCGGCGATACCCAGCGCGAGCGCCGCGTCGGTGCCTGGCCGCACCCGCAGCCAGAGGTCGGCCTTGTTCGCCGGCCCGGTGCGGCGGGGGTCAACCACAATCAGGCGAGCGCCGCGCTTGCGAGCGTCTGTCGTGGCAACGGCATGGGCGAGTCGCGCGAGGTTGGGGTTGTAGCCCCAGAACAGGATGCAGCCGGCCTGTTCGAGATCGGGCATGTAATTGCCCGGGACACCGGCGCCGAACGTGTAGGCTGTGGCGAAGTACCGCCCCCACCCGCACAACTCCATCGCGTTACAGAAGTTGGGTGACCCGAATGCATTCTTCAGGCGCTCGGTCCACACCTGCATGTCGGAGGCGGCCGATGTGGACGGTGAGACGCAACTGAACACGACGCTTTCCGGACCATGCTTGGCGGCCAGATGGCGCAAACGGTCGGCGGTCGTATTCAGCGCTTCGTCCCAACTAATCCGCTGCCACCCCGGATCGGGATCGCCCTTAGGGCGGGTACGCTTCATGGGATATAGCAGCCGCTCTGAGTGATAGACCAGCTCTGGCGCTGCCCGCCCTTTGGCGCACAAGGCTTTTCCCGTCGGGTGCGATGGATCCGGCTCCAGGGCGACGAAGCGGCCGTTCTCGACAACGGCGATTGAGCCACACCGCGAAACGCAGAGAGCGCAGTAACAGTGAATCCGTTCACCAGCTTGTGTGTCTGCTAACATCTGATACCTCCCTACCGACCGAAAGCGTCGCTAATACCAAACGTGTATAGAAAGGCTGTCATTGCGAGCGAAGCGAAGCAATCTCCCGCCCATGCGACCGGCAGCCTACTCCAAGTAGAGATGCCCGTACCCGTGGTGAGATTGCTTCGTCCGTGGGGAGCTTCGCCCCCCACACCCCCGGAAGCCGCCCTCCTGCTCAGAAACTTCACATGCGGTGTCATGCTGAGCGAAGCGAAGCATCTGGGCCGCGGTAGGCTCGCAGTCCAGACCCCTCGCGCTGCTCGGGGTGACATTCGGAAGTTTCTTGTGTCGGCGCATGCCGCCACACGGCATCGGCGTCTCGCAATGACGCTGACTTTGCAGCTTTTCTAGCAGCGTTTGGTATCAGAGCGCCGTTCCTGTGGGCTGCATATCATACACCCAATGGCAGTACTGTCAAGACGCGTACAGTTCCGAGTTACCCGGGAACTGGCTGCTGCACCGCGCCGGCGAGGATGCGCTGGATGTTGTCGGGCGCGAAGAAGTCGTCGGCCGAGACAACACCGCTATTGATGCTCATGAAACGATTAGCCTCGGCCTGGTTGGTTCGCAGCGCCGCCATCAGCGCGAGCATGTCGGGGCGGGGCGGGGCGAGTCTGGCCCGCTGACAGGTGATCTCGTAAAGGGGCAACGCGGATGTGTCACGCTGCTGCTTGTACCCCTCCAGGCTTTCTTGCAGCGGACACCGCCCCACGAAGCTATCAGCCAGGGCCGTGGCCAGGCGCTCAGCGTCCAGGAACCCATCGGTGATGCCCCGGCCGATGATGGGATCCTTGTGATAGCCGGCGTCGCCGACCAGGGCCCAGCCCGGTCCATAGGGCTGGCGAAAGAAGTTGGGGGTATCGGCCGTGCCCACGTATCGGTCTGCACGGCGGCCCGCTCGCACCCGCTCGGCGAGGTCCGGGGCCATGTCGAGGGCGCGCGTGAAGTTACCCTCGATGTCGGTCCGAATCTGGTGGAACTCGTGATGCGGCCAGATAGCGCTGACGCACGTAAGGCCATCGTTGGTGGGGAAAGCCAGCAGGTAGCGCTGAGGCCGCACATAGATTTCCAGGCCGGGGCAGGGCATGTCACGCCAGTAGGCATAGTAGCCGCAGGTGAGGGGGGGCCGCTCGTGGTAGGCCGCCGCCTGGACCTGACGAGCGACGAAGGAGTGCATACCGTCGGCGCCCACAACGACCCTGGCTCGTTCGGTGACGGTCGCCCCGTGCAGGGTGCGGCCGCGGATACCCACGACCCGCTCGCCCTCCCAGACCAGGTCGCTAACCACGAACTCCGTGCGCAGCGCGACCCCGGCCGCTACCGCCGCGTCCACCAGCAGCTTGTCCAGCACCGTTCGGCGCGGCGCGTAGGCTTCGGCCACGTCGTCCGCCGGCAGGGGAGAGCCGATGAGGGAAACCGGGCCGACATCCAGAGTTGTCTGCCGGATGGGTGGGCAGTTGGACGCCACCACACTGTCGAGCACGCCCCAGCGCTTCAAGTGGGCCACGCCGGTGTTGTGGATATAGTGGGTGGACATGATGTCGCTGGGAAAGGTCGCTCGATCGACGAGCAAGACTCGCGCGCCCCGCCGGGCGAGGAGCATGGCCGTCGGGGACCCGGCGCACCGCGCGCCGACCACAATCGCGTCGTACATTCTGGTCTCCTGAGCGTGTCGGTACGAGGACAGTCGAGCGGGCAGCAGGTCAGAGGCGAAAACATGACGTCCTCGTGTGCAGAGTAGCGGATGAGGCTACTCTATCACGGAGGCTGTTAGTCGCCCGTTAGGCCGGCCGTTAGCACGGAGATGGGCTTCACCGTAACGGGGGGGGAAGTCCGAGGGCTTTGAGTGTTCACAGAGATCAGCCAGGTGACTACACAGCATGGAGTGAACCGGCGGCCGCGGGGCCGCTCGTTCACTCCATGCTGTTGCGGGCGGACTTATGCCAATTGCTGGGGAGTTCTCCTGCCAGGGGAGGGCTCCAAGGCGCTCGCTCGTCGTTCGGACCACAGCGCATAACCCAACCACGCCACAGCTATGCCCACCGGCACCCCAACTAACCGCTGGATCTCGTGCGGAAGCAACACAGCCGCAGGCGTGACCGCCGCCGTGACGGCGAGCAGGATGGCCGGCCAGCGCGGTAGGATACCCGCGCGGAACGTCGCGATGCCAAACAGCAAGCCGCCGAGCATATACGTGATTCCTACCAGTGCGTAGATCGCGACGAGCGGGCCGATATTCATCTCGCCGGGCGCTCCATTGACGATGCCCAGGTAGCTCTCCACGAACTTCGGCGCAGCGGTCGCCAGCACCGGCAAGATAAAGGCCTCGGCGAACACGAAGGCCGTCTGGAGCGCCCAAGAGAGGCCAAACAGGAGATAGCCGGCCAGGCCGAGCCAACCGGCCTCTTCCACCTGCCGGGCATAGAGCCCGGTAATGCCGAGCAGGAAAAGAACGCACATGGCCGTCTTGAGGGGAGTGATGATGGCCCACGCGGTTGTGGTGACTGAGGAAAGGAAGTCAGGTGGATGGATCGGCTGAATACCCGCGAAAATGATCCCTGCCGTCATGGCCGCTAAACCACTCCAACGGATGACACTCGACGCTGTTGGCTTCATTCTGCTCTCCTTAATCTACTCGCTTGAAGGTTGGACATCTGAAACATCTACTTGTTCGGGTTCCACTTGAATGACCGAGACCAGCGGCAGACCGGCGTCACGCACTTTCCGAAGCAAGCCATGCAGTGCAGCCTGGTCGGCGGCTGGGCTATAGATGACGGTTGTGCCGTCGCGTTGGTGAGTGAAGCTCAGACCGTCGAACCAGTCGGCCCATCGGGCATCAAGATATCCCTTGACGCGAATCTCGTAGCCCTCGGTCGCGTAGTGATTGTCCGTCGATGCGTGTGCCGCGCTCATTGTGCTCCTTTCCACGTCGCTGCCTTCGACCTTCTCTTCGAGCACACTATACAACCCGAGAGGGTGAGAACGCATCACCAGACGTGGTGATTAGTGTGGTGGTTCGCGAGTCGGGAGGCTGTGAGGGCGAGAAAAAGCCCAGGCACATGATCCGACCCACTTGACGGGGCGGGGATGGGTGCGGAGCGTGGGCGTTATAGCAGATCGAGTTCCTCGGCGCGGCGGACCGCGGCCCTACGGCTGTTGACCTCGAGCTTATCGTAGATGTTCTTGGTGTGGGTACGGAGAGTATTCACGGAGACCATGAGCTGGCGGGCGATGTCCGGGCCGGTCAGCTCGGTTCGCAGCAGCCGAAGCACCTCAAGCTCCCGTTCGCTCAGCGGCTCGACCAGACCGTGTTGGACGGATCGCCCGTCCTCAACCCGACCAATGGCGGCCAGTAGGTGACGGACATACTTCGGAGCGATCCCGAGTTTCGCCGCCTGTTCCAGCAACGCCGCCATGGGTGGGCCTTCATCCACAAACATTCGGACATAGCCCTCTGGCTCTGCCAACGCCAGGGCGCGTTTCAACGACGTCACGGCAGCCGAGAGGTCACCCCGCAGCTGGTGGGCAAGCGCCTGCAACACTAGGATTTCGATGATGCTCCCGGTCCGCGCCCCCTGCTCCGCTGCCGTCAAGAGGCGCTCGAGGAGTTCGAGTCCCTCATACATGGGGCTGTCTGCGAGATTGCTCCTGGCTAGGGCGAGGAGCACCCTGGCGAGGGTTATGTGCTCGGCCTCGCGCAGGTAGTTGAGTTTGTCGTGGGGGGATAGCGCCTGCGCGTGGGCCCAATGGAGGGCTTCATCCACCCTTCCCTGGGCGACCCACAGCCGCGCCTTGAAGGCCGCGATAGGGCGCACATTGGGGAAGAAGTCACTCATATACAGGCGTTCGGCCTCGTCGAGCAGGTCGAGCGCAGCGTCTAGATTTCCGTTGATCTGCTGGACGGCCGCCATGGCGACATACCAGCGATGCCGGTTTCGAGGGAATGCCGTCCGCTCGCTCAGCTCCTTGCTTCGCCGAAGGCACTGCAAGGCGGCATCCAGGTCGTTCTGTTCACGGTAAAGCTCACTCATGCCTATGTAGATGCCGTCCATTCCCGGTACACCGGGCTCACCCTGTGCCGCCGCGAGACGCAATGCCTGCTGATAGACGCGCATGGCGTCACGGAGACGACCTTGTCCAGTCCGTATGTCAGCCAGGGCGATCGCGCCATTGACAGCGTCGGCGACAAACCCGGCCTTCTCCAAATGTGCCATCCCTTCGGCAAAGGTTCGATATGCCGTCTGGAGATCCCCACTCATCCAGGCGGCGAGTCCCAGGAGACCCTCCGCCCCGCCCCGCTCGAGATGTTCGTCTTCCGGGACCAGGTCAAGGGCCTGCCGGGCGTATTTTACCGTACCGTCCACGTCGCCCCGCATCAGAGCTTGCCCGGCGCGCCATACGGCGATCGACCCGGGCAGCCGACGAAATGCCTCTTCGTCCACGACGACCATCTCACGCCTGTCGGCGGGCGTGTCCAGCCAGCGTTCGGCGTCCTGCAATCGAGCCTCGACGCCGTTCAGTTCGCCGGTCGCCAGCAATGCCCCGGCATACACAGCGCTCAGCACGGGCCTTACCTGAAGCAGCGTATCGGGGAGTGCCTTGAGCCAGCCAAGCACGGTGGCCTCTTGTATGCTCCTACGCATGGCCGTCACGGCGCGCTCGACCAGACCCGCCGCGCGCTCGAAATCCGCCGCGGCCAGCGCGTGGCGGATGGCATCGACCGATGACCCGTTCCGCTCGTACCACTCGCTCGCGCGCCGATGCAGAGTTGATGCCTGACCGGGCTGCTCCGCGACTAGACGGGCCTGGAGAACGTCGGCGAAGAGATGATGATAGCGATACCAGTCGCGCTTCTCATCCAGCGAAACGACAAAGAAGTTGCCTCGCTCCAGGGCCTCCAGTTGCGACTGGCCGCGCTCCTGGCCGGTGACAGCATCACACAGCGAGCCATTCAAGCGATCGAGGATGGCAGTTTGGAGTAAGAAGCTGCGGACAGTCTCAGGTTGACGCTGCAAGACCTCTTCGATCAGGTAGTCCAGAATGTACCGATGATCTCCCGCGAACGCCCGAATGAACCCGGGAATATCTTCTCTCCCGCGCATCGAGAGCGCCGCGATCTGGAGCCCGGCAATCCAGCCTTCGGTGCGGTCTTCCAGTACGGCGATATCTTCGGCTGACAGGTTCAGGCTCATGACTCGGTTGAGAAATTCGGCGGCTTCGGCGGGAGTAAAACGCAGGTCGGCGGCGCGAAGCTCCGTCAACTGGCCCCGCGCACGTAACCGGGCCAGGGGAAGTTGTGGATCCTCACGTGTGGCAATGACCAGGCCCATCAGCCGCGGCAGGTGCTCCACCAGAAAGGTGAGCGCCTGGTCAACCGGTTTGGCGTCAATCGCGTGATAGTCATCCAGGACGAGCAGGAAATGGTCAGGGAGAGTGCTGATGTCATTGAGCAGGGCCGTCAACATCACTTCGGTTGGGGGTGGCTGGGCGGATTGCATCATGGATAGCATCCCGGCGCCAACATTCGGGGCAATCGTCTGCAAGGCCGCGACGAGGTAGGTCAGAAAGCGCGCCGGATCGCTATCCCCTTCGTCTAGAGATAGCCAGGCGGTCGGTCGCCGGCAGACGGCGACCCACTCACTGACGAGCGTGGTTTTGCCAAAGCCAGCGGGCGCAGAAACGAGGGTCACTTTGCCGCGCAGACCTTCGTTCAGGCGCGCGATCAAGCGAGGCCGTGACACGAGGCCCGTTGGGGGGAAGGGAACGAAGATCTTCGTGACGAGGACCTGGGGCGACTGAGCCCCGCCGGCAGCGTCCAGGCGCGGCGAAGGCGTCCTGCTAGCGTCAGGCGCCGGTTGGACTTGTCGGTCGAGGAGAGCGGAGGCAACTTCCTCGAGGCGCTTCAGGCTCAGATCCTCCGACTTGCCCAGGTAGGCCTTGTGGAGCTTGCCTGCGATTTGGCGATAGGCCGTCCAGTACCATCCGCCCCGCTGCCTGCGCTCTTTGCGGGCCGTGAACCTGCCTGCGCGGCCCTGGAAAGCGAAGTGGCGATGGGCAGGCTCGTTGAGCCAGTCATACCAGTCCGACGTCCCGACGACCACCGTCTCCGAACTGCCCTCAGCGGTCTGGTAGCTGAGCCTCGTACCACGCGCGACCGGGGTTGAACGGGCCATGTGTCACTCCTGGCCGACGAGAAAACTTACCCAACAGCTTATCATAAGTTGGGTAAGTCGCCAAGCTGCCAAAGTAGAGCGCGTGCGTGTGGTCCAAGCACGGTCTTAGAACAGTCGCGTTTTGGTGAGAAATAGCCTTGACAGACGCGCTACGCCGTGATATGATGGCACAGTGTCCACCGGGCGGCCTTACGGTCCGCTTCCAGTCTCACCCCATCCTGGATTTCATCTCACTCCCACAAACCGGCACTGGCCCTGGTACGAGCCAGCAGACGCGCCGGCCAGCGCCACCCACGACAATAACAACGCACCGCCCGCGGCCGTGACACTTCCCACTCTCGGCTGCCCCAGACGGAGGGTTCGACCCATTAGCACCTACATGCGCGCGCGCCTCGTCAGTGACGCGACCGGGAGCGACGGTCACCTCGACCCACTCGTTGGCTTTCGCGTCGCCTTGATCGGCCCGCGCTCCCTGTTTGGGAATGACGAGCTTTCGTCCGCCATCGTTCAGCCGGATGGGCATTTCGAGTTCATCGACTACCGAAGGGACCCCTCCAATGTCGGCGACCACCGAACGCTGGAGCTGGTGGCGTATGACCCCATAGGGCGCGAGATCCCGTTCTCGGGCGGCCATGTCGTGGGAGATCAGTTCAAGCTGGAGGAATCGGGCCGCATCACGTTCCAGGACGTGAGCGACGAGCAGATCATCACCGGTGACTTCATCGTCCGCGAAGCGGATGCCAGGGGATTCCTGGTAACGCTCGGCACCGGCGAGACGCGGTTCTTCAGCACCGGCAACCGCGTCAAGCTGCTGATGGATCAGGATGCCTTCGCGTACGCGGCGATGCTGTTCCGCGGCGCCCAGGACTCAATCCTGATGTCGCAGCTATTCTTCGCCCTGCCGAGCGGCCTCCGCGACGACGGGAAGCCGCAGGAGACGAAGCTCGTCTTCGATTTCGACCCGGCGGCCGTGGCCACGCAGCCCCGCGCTATCGGCGAGCATGACAGCCGGCCGGAGCGTTTGCTCATGGACGCCGCTGACCGGCAGGTCGATATCCGCGTCCTGCTCCACGCCTTCAAGATACCGTTGTTCATCAAGATTATCGCCGGCGCGCTCATCTTCCCATTCGCCGGCTCGGATGGCGTCTACTGGGTGACCGGCGAGCTGCTCGGCGCCGACTTCACCGACCAGGACGAAGTCGAGCGCTACTTCAAGGACAAGGGCCACCCGGGCATCAAGGTCAAGAAGTTCGAGCAGCCCGTTCTGAGCGCCGGTGTCATGCACGCCAAGCTCATGGTCGTGGATGGGCGGCAGGCGGTCAGCATCGGCTCGCCCTTCGGCCAGAGCTACGTCGACACCCACGACCACCGCATCGAAGCCTGGACGCGCGGCGACTCGGACGGTTTCCCCAAGCACGACGCCGGGTTCGCCGTGTCCGGTCCGGCGCTACTCGACATCTACCGCACCCTGAAGCTCCTGTGGGACACGACGGCGCCCGACGACAAGCTACCCGACCTGCCCGGCCTCAACGATCCCCCGCGCGTGCATACCGGCCCACCGCTCAGCATGGAGAACGAGGACGGAGTCTGCGCGATGCAGATCGTGCGGACGCTCACGGCGGGGAGGTTCGACAATCCAAGCGACGGGGAGAAAGGCATCCTCGAAGCCTATCTCCGCGCGATCGCGAACGCCAAGGACTTTGTCTACCTGGAGACGCAGTACTTCACCAACGACGCGATCGGGCACGCGCTCGTCGAGGCCATGAAGCGCAACACGGACCTCCAGGTCATCGTCGCGCTCAACATCCAGCCGGACGTGCCCTTCTACCCCTTCAAGCAGCGCCGCCTCATCACGCGCATTCGCAAGGGCATCGGCCAGACGGCCAGCGGCCCGCAACGGTTCGGCGTGTTCACGCGCTGGTCGCACGAAGTGGGCCAGCCGCGGCCGCAGATGCTGCCCATCTACATCCACGCCAAGGCGGGCATCGTCGATAACGCCTGGGCCACCGTAGGCTCGGCCAATCTCGACGGACTCTCGCTGGATTCGTCGCTGCCCAGCCAGATTCTCCACTCGCTGTTCAACACGCGCGAGCAGCGGGCCGTCGAGGTGAACGGCATCATGCTCAACACCGAGTCGGACTCGACCCAGGTGGTGGACATCCTGCGGCGCAAGCTGTGGGCCGAGCATCTTGGCTATGTGAGCGCCCAGGGCGAGCCGGACATCACGGCGGCGGACCTGACGACGCGCCCGGCCGGCGGCTGGCTCAAGCTGTGGTCCGACCGGGCCGCGGCGACCCTGCAGCAGCTCCGCAACAACCCCACTCAGCCGCTGACCAACATGGCGCGCGTGCTCCCGTGGCCGACCGACGACTCGACGCACAAGACGCCACGCGACCACCTCAACGCGCTTGGCATCCACACATACGCCGTCGTCCCCCTGAAGTCGACACGCGCCTTCGACTTCGACACTGGGGATTGGAAGAAGGGCAGCGCCGCCAAGATGGACTATCCCTGATGGCGTCCACCATCGACCGGGCGAGCGAGCAGCTCGCGAACATCGTCCGCGCGCTCGGCCAGGCCAGCGGCGATGTCGAGATGGCGGCGCAGTTGCTCGGCTTGCTCGGCTGGGACTTGCCGCCCGGCGTCAACGACATCGGCCTGTCGCAGCTCGACGTGTCCGCCGTCGCCGCGCGGCTCGACGCTCTTATCGTGCTGCGCAGCCAGCCGGACGCGTCCGACCTGGAGCTGGCCGCCGCGACGGGCGAAGTGGTTATTGCGCTCGCGGATGCCCTGGACCACCTGGGCGACATCCCCGCGTCGTTCCAGGCCACGCCGGAATATCTCCAGGCGACCGACATTGTCGATCAGTTCTTCCCGCGGCTCGCCGATTTGCTCGTCATCCAGGCTATCGGGACGACGACGCCCATCGCGGTGCCGGTGGGGGTCCTGCTCGGCGTGTTCGAGCTCACGCTCATGCCGGCCGACCCGACCATCTTCCAGGTCGAGCACGTGCGGCAGGTGGTGCGCTGGGATCGCCTCTCGCACCTGTTCACGAACCCCACCGATGTGCTGCACGATGTCTATGGCTGGGGCACGGCCGACTTCGACGGGAACGCTCTCGTCGCGAACATAGGGCGCGTCGTCGAGCACTTCGCCGCCGATGTCAGGCTCCGCAGCCTGCCCCGCGCCGTCGAGGAACAGCTTGCCGGTCGCCCCGTTCCCGAAGCCGACACAGCGCCCGCAGCCCAGTTGTTCGTCAGCCTGGACAAGGGGCTGGGCTTCGGCGCCTACGACGTCGGGCTGACCCTCTACCCCCTCCGCCCGAGCGCGTCGGGTGGGACGGACGGCGGCCTCGGCCTGTCGCCCTACGCCTTCGGTACGACCGACACCAGCTTTCCGCTGTCCGACGCGCTGGCGCTCGCCCTGACCGCGTCCGCCGACCTCCAGGGCGGGGTGGCCTTGCTTCTCCGGCCGGGCCAGGACCCGAAGCTGCTCACCGGCCTGCTGGATACCGGTTCTGGCGGCTCGCCGGACGCCATGTTCGTCCTCGCCCTGCGCCACACGGCCCCCGATGGCGAACGGGTCGTGCTCTTCTCGGCGCCGGGCCTCACCATCGATGCGGCGGCAGTCAGCGCGGGTGTCGGCGTCACCGGCGGCGACATCAACCCCGCCCTGACCGGCAGCATCGAGGACGGACGCATCCGCGTCGCGCCGGACCCGTCGGATGGCTTCCTCGCCTCGATTCTGCCGCCCGACGGCATCACGACGACGGTGGACTTCGCCATAAGCTGGTCGCAACGCGACGGTATCCGCATCCACGGCGGGGCCGGTCTGCGCACGAGCATCGTCCTGCACCAGCAGGCCGGCCCGCTGCTGGTCGACACCCTCGACCTGGCGCTCACCGCCGCGTCCGACGCGCTCACCGCCGCCGTGACGGTCAGCGGGGCAGCGCTCCTGGGCCCGGTCACCGCCCGGCTGGATTCGATCGGCGTCGCCGTGGCGCTCCGCTTCACGCCGGGCAACCTGGGCAGCGCCGACATCGGCGCGGAGTTCAAGCCGCCCAGCGGCGTCGGCCTGGAGATAGACGCCTCAGCCGTCACCGGCGGCGGCTTCCTGTTCTATGACAGCGGCACTGGGCAGTACGCGGGCGTGGTCGAGCTGAGCCTGGAAGGCGGAATCGAAGTCAAGGGCATCGGGCTGATTGCCACTCACCTGCCGGGTGGCGAGCAAGGCTTCTCGATGCTGGTCATCATCACCGCCGAGGACCTTCAGCCGATTCCGCTCGGCCTGGGGTTCAAGCTCACCGGTATCGGCGGGCTGCTCGCCGTCAACCGCACCTTCTCCGAGGACGCGCTGCGCGCCGGCCTCAAGAACCACACGCTGGACAGCATCCTGTTCCCGCGCGACCCCATCCGCAACGCCTCCCAGATTATCAGCCGCCTGAACACCGTCTTCCCGCCCGCCAGGGGCCACCACCTGTTCGGCCCCATGGTGCAGCTCGCCTGGGGGACGCCGACGCTCATCACTGCGAACCTGGGCGTGGTCCTGGAGTTTGGCGCGCGGCTGCGCCTCTTGATTCTGGGGCAGGTCGTGGCGCTCCTGCCGCGTCCCGACAACGACCTGATTCGCTTGCAGATGGACGCCGTCGGCGTGCTCGACTTCGACCAGAGCACCGCCGCGCTCGACGCCACGCTCTACGATTCGCGGCTGCTGCGCAAGTTCGTCCTGACCGGCGACATGGCCATGCGGCTGAAATGGGAAGGGTCGCCGAGCTTCGCGCTGGCGATCGGCGGCCTGCACCCCGCCTTCAACCCACCGCCCAACTTCCCCAAGCTGACGCGCATCGCCCTCAGCCTGACCACAGGCGACAACCCGCGGCTACGCTGCGAAGCGTACTTTGCGCTGACGGCCAACACGGTGCAGTTCGGGGCGCGCGCCGAGCTGTACGCCGAGGCGTCCGGGTTCAGCATCCAGGGCGAAATCGGCTTCGACGTGCTGATTCAGCTCGACCCGTTCCAGTTCCTCGCCGACTTCCACGCCCAGGTGCAGCTCAAGCACGGCTCGACAAACCTGTTCAAGGTGCGCGTCGAAGGCGCGCTGGCCGGCCCGCGCCCGCTGCACCTCAAGGGCAAGGCGACGTTCGAAGTGCTGTGGTGGGACGTGTCCATCCGCGTCGACAGGACGCTGGTCGAAGGCGAGCAGCCGCCGAGCGCCGCGCCGGTTGATGTACTGGCGCAGTTGAAAGAGGCGCTGCGTCAGCCCGGCAACTGGGTCGGGCGGCTGCCAGACGGCCAGCGCGCGATGGTGACGCTGCGCCCTCGGCCGGGCGCGCCGACGGACGTGTCGTTGCACCCGCTCGGCAAGCTGGTCGTCAAGCAGACCGTCGTGCCGCTGAACCTCGATATCTCTAAGTTCGGGTCCGCGGCGCCGGCCGGCGCCCGCCGCTTCACCATTAGCAGCGTCAGTCTCGGCGGCCAAAGCCCAACGTCACAGACCGTCACCGACTTCTTCGCCCCGGCGCAGTTCCTCGACATGAGCGACGACGACAAGCTCTCCCGGCCGTCGTTCGAGGCGATGGCGGCCGGCGTCAGCATCGGCGAAGATCAGTACACCTTCACCGATAACGCCGACGACTGGCTCGAAGCCGAGGCCATCGAGTACGAGACGATCATCGTGAGCAAGCAGGCGAGCGGCGCCCCAATCAGTCGGCCCGCCCCGACGTATCGGCTGAGCGCGGCGCTGCTGGGCAAGCAGGCGCAGTTCGGCGCCGCGGGTGCGAGCGAGCTGCGGCGCGCTGGCCGGGCGAAATACCGCACGGCGAGAGTCGCGCCTACAGTGGAAAAGGAAGGCTGGAGCATCGTGTCGACGACCGACCTGTCGGTACAGCCGGCGCCCGGCGTCGACCCCGGTCAGCCTACGCCATACTCGGAGGCGGCCGAGGCGCTGGACAGGCTGAGGCAGGAGAATCCGACCAAGGTCGCGGCGCTGAAGATCGTTCGGCTATCAGAACTGGCATGAAGCGCCGCATCCGATTCTTGAGGTGATGATGGCGGTACCGTCTTCCGCGAATTACGTGTTCCTGCCCTGGGTGCGCCAGGGCGCGGCGGCAGGCATCCAGACCGTAGATAGCCTGGGCGCGAGCCAACCCGGCGTGGTTTCGGTCGCCGCCACGCTGCGAGTCAACGACGCAGACGATATCGGGCGGCAGGTCCGCCTGTACGGGCCGGGCGATATCACCGGCATCGACGCGCAGCAGATCGTTCGCACGGAGCCGCGCCCGCTGGCGCTGGACTTCGAGCCGAACTACTTTCCCGCAATCGAGTTCGACCACCCCGGCTTCCCCTGGCTCTTCACGCCCGCGTCCGCCGACGCGGCGGGGAGGCTGCGGCCCTGGCTCTGCCTCGTCGTCGTCCGAAAGCAGGACGGCGTGACCCTGCGCGCGGCCCCGAACACCCCGCTGCCCGTCCTCGACATCAGCGCGCCCGCCCGGCCCGACAGCGAGCTGCCGGACCTGTCCGAGTCGTGGGCGTGGGCGCACGCCCAGGTCACCGGCAGCGCCCGCGACACGGCCTCTTTGAAGGCGGCGCTGGCCGGCGACCCGGCGCTGACGGTGTCGCGTCTGCTCTGCCCGCGCCGTCTCGACCCGGCCACGGCGTACCTGGCGTGCCTCGTGCCGACGTTCGAGCTGGGGCGCAAGGCGGGCCTTGGCCTGCCGATTCAGTCCGCCGACGAGAGCACGCTCCAACCCGCCTGGACCTCGGGCGCGCAATCGTCGCTCCAGGTGACACTGCCGGTGTATTTCTATTGGGAGTTCAGCACCGGCACGGGCGGCGACTTCGAGGCGCTGGTGCGGCTACTGCAGTCGCGCCCGATACCGCCGGAAGTTGGGAAGCGGCCGATAGATATCAGCCGGCCCGGCTTCGCGGCGACGCCGCCGCTGCCGCCCGACACGCTGCTAGAGATCGAGGGAGCGCTGCGCGTTGCCGATGCTCAGGTCGCCGCGTGGCCGGACGCGACCCGGACGCCGTTTCAGACGGCGCTCAAGGCCATCCTCGAAGCACCCTTCCAGGCGATGCAGCACGGGGACATAGACCCGCTGCTCGCGCCGCCGATCTACGGCGAGTGGCAGGCGGCGCGGCACACAGTCACCCCGCCCCCGTCGCCCCCCGCGTCCGCGCCCTGGCTGGACGAGCTGAACCTGGACCCGCGTTACCGTGCGGTCGCCGCGCTCGGCACGCAGGTCGTCCAGACGCAGCAAGAGCAATTGATGGCCTCGGCGTGGGAACAACTCGGTGAGATTCAGCGGATTAACCAGATGCGGCGGCAAGCCCAGCTCGGCCGTGCCGTCAACGGCGTCTACTACGCCCGACACTTCAGCCGCTTCTCGACCGAGAGCCTGTTCAAGGTCGTCGCGCCCGCCCAGTCGCGCATCGTCAACGTCACCGCGCCGAACGCCATCCAGACACGGCTCCTGCTCTCGCACAGCGTCGCGCAGTCGGCGCTGCCGGTTCAGGCAGTGTCCGCGCCGATGCGCCGGCTGACCAGCGCGCGGGGCGTCATCAGCAGCCGCTTCGAGACGGCCTCCGCGCCGCGCATCGCCATCATCGCGCGGCTGAACACCGGCGTCATCGTCCCGCCGACGGCCAGCGCGGCAGGGCTAGTAACGATCAACCAGGTATCCGACGCAGCCGGCGGCGGGCTGCAGCAAGCCGTTCGCTTCGAGCGCATCTCGAACATGTTGGACACCGGGGCCCAGCTTGGCAAGTTCCAGGTCGCGGCGGAGGGCGACGAGGTCAAGCTCCTGGCTCCGCTGCTCGACCCGGACGCGCTCAAGCAGCCGAGGCCGGCGGATAGTCCCGACGCTCGGGCGTTCCGAAACGCGATAAGGGACCACCAGACCTACATGGTTCAGCGGGCCTTCATCTCGTTCCTGACCTTCCCGGCGCCGCCGCTGAACCTGCCCGACACGCGAGCCAGCCTGCTGCAAAGCATCGATCCCCGAAAGACCATCACCGCGCGCGTGCAGGCTTCGCTGCGCAACGTGGACGGCGCGAGTCCCGATGGCGACCCCCTCGAACCTGTCATGGACGCGCCGGAGTTCCCGCAGCCGATGTATGAGGCGCTGCGCGACCTGTCGCAAGACTTCCTGTTCCCAGGTCTGGAGGATGTGCCGCCGAACACAGTCACCCTGCTCGAAACCAACCCGGCGTTCGTCGAGGCGTTCCTGGTCGGGCTGAACACCGAGATGGGGCGCGAGCTGCTCTGGCGCGATTACCCGACCGATCAGCGCGGCAGCTACTTCCGACAGTTCTGGGACACGTCGGCCGGCGATGAGCAGCCCGACATCCCGCCCATCCACACGTGGAACCCAACGAGTCCGCTCGGCGGCAACGCCGGGTCGGCCGGGCAGTTGGTGCTGCTCGTGCGCGGCCAGCTCCTGCGGCGCTACCCCAACTCGGTCATCTACGCGGTCGCGGCGGTCCGGCAGGACGGCGGCCTCGCGCTGTCGTCGGCGCCGGCGGACGAGCGCCACCCACTGTTTCGCGGCACGCTCCAGCCGGATGTGACGTTCCTGGGTTTCGACCTGACCAAGGCGGAAGCCGTCGGCGATCCGGGCTGGTTCTTCGTTATCCAGCAGCAGCCGACCGAGCCGCGCTTTGGGATGGACGCCGCCGATTTCAGCCAGCCGCTGCCGCCGCTCCAGACATGGGACGACCTGAGCTGGCGGCACCTGGCCGACACGGAAGAAGCGCTGAAGGCGCTGTCCTACGCGTCCATCAAGACGGCTCTACCGGACATCGCCGGAGCAAAGTGGGGACGGAACGGCGCGCATCAGGCCTACATCACGCTGCAACACCCGGTGCGCATTGCTATCCACGCATCAGAAATGCTCGAAGGCTCGATGTGACGGATGATTACCCCAAACCCTGACATTCCCGAGATCCCCAACACGCCGGCCCTGGCGACGCCGCTGTCGTTTGGTCCCGCTCGGCCGGCGGTGTTGTTCCCGGTGCGCCTGGAAACGCGCTTCTTCCCCCTGGCCGACGGTAGCTCCGAGCTGCGCGTGCGCGTCTACCCCGACCAGGCGCACATCGATTCCCACGAGCCGGAGCTGACCGCCGATGAGGTGACCTGGGGCCAGCATTTCTGGCAAGAAACCTGGCGCGCCGGAGACGACGACGAGAGGCTGAAAAGCGCCTGGCGCCAGCTGGCCGACCGCTACGACGCGCCACGCGCCGCGTGGGTCGCCCGCGCGCTGCAGCCGCTGAACCCCGGCGACCGGCCGGCCACGACGGTGAGCGACGGCGACCCATTGCCGACGCCGCCTCGCTTTCCATCGCCGGCGACAAAGACCGACGCGTGGACGCGCGCGCCGGTGACGCGCGTGCTGCCGGGCCAATGGATCGTGCTGGGCTACAAGAACGGGCAGCTCGTGGTGAACGTCACAGGCGGCGCGATTCCCGACAACCTGCCGACCGGCCCCAATCCTGCCGCGCCCCCGGCCGACACATCAGGCGATGGCGCGCTCCTCCTCGACGAGGGCATGCGCTGGATGGTGGATTTCGACGCGGCGGAGAAGGTAGGAATGGGGATCCGCGTCCGGTTGAGCCAGGCAGCCGCCGCCGCCGGACTAGACTTCTTGCTGGTCATGGGCATCCGTGATGCAGCCGGCGGGACGACTGACTGGACGCCGCGGCTCGCGGGCCTGTTCGACGCGCACCACTACACCGATGGTCTGAGCTTCGTGCGGCAGGGTACGCCGTCCAACAACATGGCCGATGCCCCGTCGGGCTTCAGCTCGGCGGACGCGGGCCACGAGGCGAGCTATCTGGCGGAGCGCGCCGCGCCCGCGGTGCAGGCGGGCGACGGCTCGAACGCCGATGTCCTGGCGACGGCGCTGGGATTGGCAAATCCAGGGCCGGTTCTCGCGAACCTCCCGAACGCGGCGGCGAAAGAGCAGCTCGACGCGCGGCATATGAACAGAGCGCTGTGGCAGGCGACGTGGGGCTACTTCCTGGCGCAGATGGTGGGCGTGGGCGATAGCGGCGGCAGCCCGCTGACCGACGACGACATTGCCTGGGCGCGAGGCCACTTCGTCGACTACGTCCGGGCGAGCGGCCCGCTGCCCGCCGTGCGCATCGGCAAGCAGCCCTATGGCATTCTGCCGGTGACTTCGCTCAACGCGTGGAAGCCGCGGGCGGGACAGGAAAGCCTGTTCAAGCGCGACGGGGCCCTGCGCGACTTTCTGACTCAGCTACGCGCACTCTGGCGGCGCAACGTCGCGGACGTGCCGCGCCTTGGCCGGAGCAACGACGTCGACCAGAGCAGCGGCCTCGACAAGGACCTGGCCGAAGTCTTGAGCATGGAAGGGCTGTCGTCCAGCTACTCGATTCACAACCTGATGGGGCGGCAGTACATCGAGAACCTGTGGGTGCTGCTGAGCGCCGACCTCTTCCTGGGCCATCCCATGCCCATGCAGCTCCGCGCGCAGATTACCCACGGCCAGTTTCGCGCCTGGTTCGCCAAACACGACCAAATGACTGGCGCTGTGTTGCAGACACTCGGCCTGAACTGGCGGCCCAGAGTCGCGCGCGGCGTCTACGCGCCGCCGGTCGTAACGCTCCGCGGCGCGCTCGTCCAGACCGACCCCGGCGAGTCGCTCGCGCCGAACTACATCCAGGCGCTACTCGCGGCGAGCACCCTTGATGCGATCCGCCGCGAGACAATCTTGCAGCCACCGCCGCGCGCGCTGCTCTACCTGCTGCTCCGCCACTCGATGCTGCTCGAATACGCTGCCGCCGCGTCTCGGCTGCTGGTGAAGCGCGGCCTGCTGCAGCCCGCCCAGCGGCGCGAGGCCGAGCTTGTCGATCTGCCGCTCGGCCAGCTCACCATGACCGTCTGGCGGCAGATGGTCACCAAGATCGGCGTGCCGGGCGTCGCGGACCCGATGGAGATGGGCAAGTACCTGCTCGGCTTCCTGCCTTCGGGCGAGCCCGACACGGACCACGAGCCGGATCTCAGAGACCTGAGTGACTTCCGCGCCAGCCTGGCGTACCTCCAGGCGCTCCCGCCCGCCAGGCTCGAACAGTTGCTGACGGGCACGCTCGATCTATGCTCGCACCGCCTGGACGCGTGGATCACGTCGTTCGCGACGAAGCGGCTGGCCGAAATCCGTCAGGCCAACCCGACCGGCGTGTTGTTCGGCGGGTACGGCTGGGTGATGAACCTGAAACCGGCCCCTCCGCCGACGCCGGTGGCGCCCCCGCCCGGCGAGCAAGCGCCTGTCTTCCAATCCGCAGGCAATCCGGGCTTCGTCCACGCGCCGTCACTCACCCAGGCCTCCACGGTGGCGATTATGCGCAGCGGCCACCTCGCCCACGCGGGCGGGCAGGCGCCGAATGATCTGCTGGCGATTGACCTCTCCTCGGAGCGGTTGCGGCTGGCGACGTGGCTGCTCGACGGCGTGCGGCAGGGGCAGCCGCTTGGTGCGTTGTTAGGCTATCGCTTCGAACGAAGGTTGCAGGAGGCGGGACAGGCGGAGTTCATCGCGTTCTTCCGCGAGCTCGCGCCGCTGGTCGCGCGCAAGATGCCGCAATCCAACGGCGGCAATCAGCCGGTCGAAGCCATCGCCGCCAACAATGTCGTGGACGGCTTGCATCTCCAGCGCCTCTGGCTGGCAGCGCTGCAAGGCCCACCATCGCCGGGCGGCCCGCTCACGGCCCTCTTCGCCCCGCTCGCCAACAAGCCGCCCCAGGCCGATGTCGCCGGCGCGCGCCCCGTCCTCGAAGCCGAACTCAACGCCCTGGCCGACTCCGTCGATGCGGTGAGCGACGCGGTGCTGGCCGAGAGCGTTCACCAGGTTGTGCGTGGCAACCCGCTGCGCGCCGCCAGCACCCTGGATTCTATCGCCGGCGGCGAAGCCCCGCCGCCCGAGCTAGACGTAGCGCGCACGCCGCGCACCGGCATCGCGCTGACCCATCGGTTGATAACGCTCGCCAGTGGCGAGCCTGCCTTGCCGCCCGAGTGGCCGGCGCCCGCGGCCCCAGATCGCGCCGACGCCGAGCCACACCTGAACGCCTGGGCAGCGCGGCTGCTCGGTAGTCCGGCGCGGGTGAGGTGCCTGGTCGAGCGGCTGGAGCCCTCGACCGGGCAGGTTTTGGAGGTGAAGGAGCTTCGCCTGAGTGAGCTAAGCCTGGCCCCGCTCGACCTCATCTACGCGGCTCAGGGCAGGGAAGGGCAGCAAGGCGAGATCGAGCAGCGCATCGTGTACGCGATGATGCGGAGGACGGACGGTTTCACGCCTGGCTCGTCGCTGCGTGTCAGTCTCGGCCGGGGCGCCGACTTCACCGCGAGCGAGCTAGGCTACGGGGAGTTCAGCGAGCTGCTGCGGGCCGCGCGGAACGTCATCGCCGGCGCGCGCGGGATTGACGCCGAAGACCTGAACCTGCCGCACCAGAGCGGCGAGTCGGGCGTGGACGTCGATGAGCTAGAGAGGCGCGCCGCCAACGCCGAGCAAGCTCTGCGTCAAACGGCGAGCGACTTGCAGCAGCAGTTGTTTGCTCCAGACACGGCCGACCTGGAGCGCCTGCGCGGGCTGATGCTCCGCGCGGCGAGCTTCGGCGTGCTAGGGGCGGTGCCGCTCTCGGCCGCGGGCGACTCGACTGCCGACCGTCAGGCGCTGCTCGCCCAGGTCGCTTCGGTCCAGCGCGAGCTGGCCCAACGCGGAGCGCAGCTCGATGCCCTGGCTGCCGCGGGCGGCTCAGTGACGGCCACGGCCGACAGCCGTCGCGATCTGGCCCTGGCGCGGCTGCGCGTCGTCTTCGGCAAGCAGTTCGTCGTCTTGCCCCGCTTCGCAGCGCCCAACGCCGCCGAGTTTCAAAAGGCGCTGGCCGACAGCGCGAAAGTCCAGGACGGCGATTCCTTCGCGTCCATCACCTGGTTCCAACGCGCGGCGCGCGTCCGCGATGGCGTCGCGCGGCTCAATGACGCGTTGAGTTACGCGGAAGCGCTCAACAGCGGCGAACGGCTCAATCTGACCATCGCGCAGTTGCCCTACGACGCGAACGACCGCTGGGTTGGCCTGCCGCTCAAGCCCGGCGGGAGTCTGCCGGGTGGGAAGCTCTCGATAGCCGTGCAGTCCGCCGCGCCTGTGGATGTGACGCAGCCGCTCGTCGGCCTACTGATAGATGAGTGGGTCGAAGTCGTGCCGAGCGCGGCTGAGACGACGGCCATCTCGTTCCAGTACGATCAGCCCAACGCCGCGCCGCCCCAGGTCATCCTGGTGGCCGTGCCGCCGGAGCTTGAAGCGCCGTGGACGGTCTGGTCGCTCCAGCAGGTGTTGCTAGAAACCCTGGACCTGGCGCGACTCCGCGCCGTCGACCCGGACGCCCTCGACGAGATTGGCCACTACTTGCCGGCGCTGTACTTCGCCGTCAACACAGCCGGGCACACCGTCTCCACCGACTTCAGCGTGATCAGATAGAGGGAAGCGTGCCATCAATTACGAGCTGGATTCGGCTGGAGCCGCGCAGCCGCAACGCCGAAATGGACACGAGCCTGCAGGCCAGAGTCTATGACCCGCTGTGGTTGATGACGCGCCAATGGCAGCTCGGCGAGTTCCAGGGCGAGGACAACGGTTCGCCCATCCTGGCGCGCTGGCGCGGGGAAGGGGCCGCGCTGACCCGCTACCACCCCGGCGCCATCCCGCCCAACACCCGCGTCGACGCGCCGCGCTACGACAGAGCCAGCATGCCCCTTGAAACGTTGGTGGAGCGGGAGGCTGTTCGACCGACCGACCCGGCGGCGCAGGCGACCAAGCTGCGGCTCGCGGCGGAGGCGGGCCAACACTTCCTCCGCCTGCTCGGCCAGCAGCCCGTCTCGCGCGACTACCGCGACGCCTTCATACGGCAGTATCCCTTGCCGGCCTTGACACCTGACCAGCGCGCTGCCCTGGACGGCGACAGCGTACGCTATTGTGACCTGATGGCCGGCCGCGTCCCCGACGGCCGGCAGCTCTATGCCGCGTTCCAGCCGACGGGCGCGGGCGGTATCACCGTTCCACCGGGGCTACAGATCGTGCCGGGCGACGTGGCAGAGGTCGAGAAGGCGGCGGGGCTGTGGCGGCAGTGGTACGAGACGCTCTTCAGCGAGCCGGCGGGCGACAACCCCTCGTGGCTGTCCGACCGCATGGAGTACGCCTTCTCCGTGGCGACGCGGCTCAGCGACGGCGAGCTTATTCTGACGGCGCAGGAGTACACCGAAGGGCGTCTCGACTGGTACGACTTCGATGTGAATGCCGAGGTGACGCTCGGAGCGGCGGCCGACACGCCTGCCACGCCCATCGCCCGCGCCGTCATGCCGGCGCCGGTCACCTTCCGCGGCGCGCCGGCGATGCGTTTCTGGGAGTTCGAGGATGCGCAGGTGGCCTTCGGCTCGGTAGACGCCGGGCCGACGGACCTGGCGCGCATGCTGCTGGTCGAGTTCGCGCTGACGTATGGCAATGACTGGTTTGTGATTCCGGTCGACCTGGCAGTTGGGTCGGCCTATCGGACGCAGTCGCTCGTCGTCACGGACACGTTCGGCGTCCGCACGCTGATCAAGTCGTCGAGCGAGCTGGGCGCGCCTTACTCACTGTGGCGGATGTTCCAGCACGCTTACCTGCGCGGCAGTGGCATCGCCACACCGGCGTCGAATCTGTTCTTCCTGCCCCCGACCCTGCTCAACAGCCTGGAGAGCCGCCCCGTCGAAGAGGTGCTGTTGTTGCGCGACGAGATGGCGAACCTGGCCTGGGCCGTCGAGCGCGTCATCGAAAGCCCCTCCGAGCGTCCCCTCAGCCGCTTCGAGGCCTACGTGGCGCAGCAGCAGAATCAGGAGAACGGCGCATCCTCGGCGAACCCGCCAACCTCCGGCGCGCTGCGCTATCGCCTGACCACGGAGGTCCCCGACTACTGGATTCCGCTGCTGCCGACGCGCACGAGCCAGGGGCTGCGCCTCAAGCGCGGCGCCGTGCTCAAAACCGACGGCTCGCAGGAAGTCATCCACGCCCTTGGACAAATCCTCACGCCCGACCCGGGCCAACCGCTCGAGCTGTACGAGGAAGAGGTGCCGCGCGAGGGTGTCCGCGTCACCCGCAGCTACCAGTACACCCGCTGGCTCGACGGCTCGACCCATCTCTGGGTCGGACGACGCAAGCAGGTCGGCCGTGGCGAAGGGTCGAGCGGCCTCCGCTTCGACCGCCTCGAGCCGGGTGGGTAATTATACCCCGATCCCCACCTCTTGTTTCCCGGCGATGCACACATGTGCATCTTGTGCAAAAGCGCCACTCAACCCATTGACAACCCCAATCGCCGGTTGTATACTGCGATTAACCTTGAACAAACTCCACTCCCACTAGATTTTGTGAATCGTCAACTGTAGTCAGGCGTCGCGCTGCAAATCCCTGGAGCGCTTACTTATGGATGGCTCTTACGCTGCTGTTGACAAACTGGAATTACTTGCCAAAGTAGCCGGTCTTTATTTCGAAGAGGGCAGGTCGCAATCCGATATTGCCCTGCAGACGGGCTACTCCCGCTCGATGATCTCGCGGCTTTTGGCCGAGGCGCGGGAGCTGGGCGTCGTCGAGATTCGGGTGAACTATCCGCTCGCGCGCCGCACCGACCTGGAGCAGGAGCTTGAGCAGGTGCTCGGCCTCAAGGTCGTGCGTATCCTGCGCTCAGGGACGCTCAGTTACAACCAGATGCTGCGGCGGGTCGGCAGCCTGGCGGCGCGGCTGGTGGAGGAGATCGTCTACGACGGCATGACCATCGGGCTCTCGTGGGGAACGGCGCTGTGGGAGACTGTGACCGCCGTTCGCGCGGGGGCGGCATCGAACTGCCAGGTCGTTCAGATGATCGGCGCGCTCGGCACGGCCGACGCGGAGATCGATGGGCCGGAGCTGGCGCGGCGGCTGGCCCGCTTGCTCATCGGGCACTACTCGACGCTACCGGCGCCGTTGATTGTGGACGAAGAAGCGACGCGCCAGGCTTTGATAGCCGGCAAGCGGCTACAGCGCATCTTCGACCTCTTCGCGGAGATTGACCTGGCCCTTGTCGGTGTTGGAACGATTGCCCCGGAACGAGCGAGCTTGCTGCGAGCGGGCTACCTGGATACAGCCCAGTTGGAAGCGCTACACGCTGAGGGCGCGGTCGGCGATGTGTGTGCCGTTCATTTCACGCTGGACGGCACGATACTGGACACGCCGCTCACGCGATGCGTGGTGGGCATCGATGCGGAGAGGTTGCGAGCCATCCCGCTGAGACTGGGAGTCGCAGGTGGGCAGTTCAAGAGCCTGCCCATCATCGGCGCGAGCCGGGCGGGTCTCATCAATATGTTGGTTACCGACGAAGTGTCGGCTGTAGGGATATTGCAGGAGATGAAGAAACATGCCGAACGTGTCTGATGGCCAAATCATGTCGACCAATGGTGAAACGAATACGAGCCTCAAAGACGCGGGCATCGAGGGCGACGCGGCCATAGAGATCCTCATGAAGATGTTGCTCATCCGCACCTTTGAAGAGAAGGCCGAAGAGCTGTTCTCGCTCGGCCGCGTTCACGGAACGATGCACCTCTCGATCGGGCAGGAGGCGACGGCGGTTGGCGCCGCCACGGCGCTGCGGCGGGGTGACTACCTGCTGAACACGCATCGCGGCCACGGCCACTGCCTCGCCTGGTTCGACACGAACGTCGACCTCATGATGGCGGAGTTCATGGGCAAGGAAACCGGCTACTGCCGGGGCCGCGGCGGCTCGATGCACATCGCCAACATAGACGCCAACAACCTGGGCGCGAACGGCATCGTCGCGGGCGGCGTCCCGATCGCCGTCGGCGTCGGCCTGAGCATCAAGATGCGCAAGACGGACCAGGTGTGCATGGTCGTCTACGGCGATGGTGGTTCGAACGAAGGCGCGGTGCACGAGTCGCTCAACATGGCGAGCATCTGGAACCTGCCGGTCATCTACCTCGTCGAGAACAACCAGTATGCCATGTCCATGCCGTTCACGAAAGCCTTCAACATCTCAGAGATCAGTCAGCGCGCCGCGGCCTACAACATCGCCGGCGTGACGGTGGACGGCAACGACCTGGGCGCTGTGTACGCGGCGGTGCGTGACGCGGCGCAACGTGCCCGCGCAGGCGAAGGCCCGACCCTGATCGAGGCGGTGACCTACCGCTGGCGCGGCCACTCCAAGAGCGACAAGCAAGCCTATCGCACCCGCGACGAAGTCAAGGAGTGGCAGGCGCAGGACCCCATTCGCCGCTTTGCGACCGCCATTGGACTGAGCGACGAGGAGCTGGACGCGAGGCGTCAGCAAGCCGTCGACAGAATCGATGCGGCGGTGGCGTTCGCCGAGGCCAGCCCGGAGCCGGAGGTGAGCAACATCCTGGAGGGCGTCTATGCGTGAGCTTACCTACGTCGAGGCAGTGCGCGAGGCGCTGCGGCAGGCTATGGCCGCGGACGAGCGCGTGTTCCTGATCGGCGAAGACATCGGCGTGTATGGCGGCGCGTTTGGCGCGACCGCCGGTTTGATGCAAGACTTCGGCGCCGAGCGCGTCATCGACACGCCTATCTCTGAGGCGGGCATCACCGGCGCCTGCATCGGCGCGGCCCTGACCGGAATGCGCCCGGTCGGCGAAATCCAGTTCATGGACTTCATCACCCTGAGCATGGAGCAGCTCGTGCTCCAGGCCGCCAAGATCCGCTTCATGTTCGGCGGCAAGGCCAGCGTCCCCATGGTCCTCCGGACACCCGCTGGCTCCGGCACCGGCGCCGCCGCTCAGCACTCCGAGAGTCTTGAAAGCTGGTTCGTCCACATCCCCGGGCTCAAGGTAGTCATGCCCAGCAGCCCTTACGATGTCAAGGGCCTACTCCTGGCCGCGCTCCAGGACGACAACCCAGTCATCTTCATCGAGCACAAGCTGCTCTACAAGACCAAGGGGCCGGTGCCGGAGGAGATGTACACCATCCCCCTCGGCCAGAGCAACGTCGTCCGCCAGGGCAAGGACCTCACCATCGTCGCCACGTCGATCATGGTCAATCGCTCGCTCGAAGCCGCCAACAAGCTGGCCGAAGAGGGCCTGGACGTGGAGGTTGTCGACCCGCGCACGCTCAGCCCCCTGGACGACTCGGTCATCATCGAGTCGGTCAAGAGGACGGGCCGGGCCATGGTCGTCCACGAAGCCGTCAAGACAGGCGGCTTCGGCGCGGAGGTCGTGGCGCGGCTCAACGAGAGCGAAGCCTTCGACTACCTGGAGGCGCCGGTGCGCCGCGTCGCCGGGCTGGACATTCCGATCCCCTACAATCGCAATCTCGAGTACCACGCGGTACCGCAGGTCGAGACAATTGCCGCGGAAGCGCGCAAGCTCATCCGCGGGGAGTACTAATCGCCGTGGCCAAAGAAGTCATCATGCCGAAGTTCGGCTTCACGCAAGAGACAGCCGAAATCGTGCGCTGGCTGAAGCAGCCGGGCGACGAGGTCGAGCAGGGCGATCCGATCCTCGAAGTAACGACCGACAAGGTCAACATGGAGGTCGAGGCGCCGGTCAGTGGCATTCTCGACGGGGTGCGTTACGCAGCCGGCGACGTCGTTCCGGTGACCCAGGTCATCGCGTTCATTCGCAAGCCGGGCGAGACTCTACCGGCCGAAGCTGCTCCCGCCGCCCCGGCAGGCGCGCCCGCGCCATTGGCGCCAGAAGTCGTCGCGCGTGACACGGCCGCCGACGCGCGCCCGTCGCGCGTAACACCTGTCGCCGCCAAGATAGCGCGTGACGCCGGAGTGGATCTGGCGCAGGTGGCCGGGACGGGCGTCGGCGGCCGTGTCACGCGCGACGATGTGACCCAGTTCATCACCACGACGCGCGACCGCGGGGCCTACGGCAAGGTGCGCAGCGTTCCGGCGGCGCGGCGTCTGGCGCACGAGATGGGCGTCGACCTGGCCGACGTGGCCGGCAGCGGCCCGCGGGGCCGGGTGCAGTCGAGCGATGTCCTGGCCGCGGTAAAGCAAGCGCAGCAAGTGGCTGCCGCGCCGGCCGCCGCGCCCCAACCCGCGCCAGAGCCGGCCGCGCTCGGGCTACGGGTCGCGCGCGTCATCCCGATGACCGGCATGCGCCGCACAATCGCCACCCGGCTGCAGAAGGCCGCCCAGGAGATCCCGCACATTACCTTCGACGCCGACATCGACGTGACGGCGGCCGAGGCGCTGCGGGCGCGGGCCAACGCGCGGCTGAAGCCGGGTCAGGCCAAGGTCAGCCTCACGGCGGTCATCGCCAGGACGTGCGCGTGGGCGCTGAAGCGGCACGCGCTGCTGAACAGCCGCCTCGACGGCGACAGCATCCTGGTGCTGGAGGACGTCAACATCGGCGTGGCCGTGGCGCTCGACGAGGGCCTGATCGTGCCGGTCGTGCGCGATGTGGATCACAAGGGGATTGGCGAGATCGCGGCGGACATGGCGGCCTTGACCGAGCGCGCGCGCGCCGGACGGCTGCGGCCCGAGGACGTGCAGGACGGTACGTTCACGATTTCCAACCTGGGCATGTTCGGGGTCGACCGCTTTACGGCGATCATCAATCCCCCCCAGGTCGCTATTCTCGCGGTGAGCCGCGCGAGCCGCCGCATCGTTCCCGACGCCGACGGCAACCCCGTCACGCGCCCCATCATGACCGTGACCCTGGCTGCCGACCACCGTGTTGTCGATGGCGCTGTCGCGGCGCGGTTCCTGAGCGACGTGCGCGAGGCGCTGGAACAGCCTGAGCTGCTGGTTCTCTAAGAAGAAGGGACTCGAGGAGGAGACCATGACTTTCGCTGGGTACACCATCATCATCATCGCCTTCGTCATACTCTGGTTCGTGCAATACCTGCTCACGATGTGGCAGATTAAGCGCTACAACAGGCGCCTCGGGCAGCTGCGGAAGTTCGGATTGGTGTCCGTCGGCAAGGCAGGCTCGGCGTGGCGCAGGCGGGTGTACGGTGTCCTGGTCGTCGACAAGCGGGACCGCATCGTGCGAGTCGAGCAGCTTTCCGGCTGGACGGTGTTCGCGCAGCTCAAGCCCGTCTCCGGGCTGGATGGGCGGCCCATGAGCGACATCATGAACGACTCCGTCCTGCTGCCGGTCTCCCCTAAGCTGCGGTTAGCGCTGAAAGACTCGGTCGGCTACATCCAGATGTCACGCAAGCGCTCGACGGCGCGCGCCACGACCGAAGCCAAGCCGGTCGCCGCGTCCTCCTGAAATGCTGCTGCGCATGGTCAGTGCATGGTGTCTGATCACAGAAGGAGGCGCCTACTGAACGCGACTTAACATTACCTCACGTGTGCGGTTGCGTTGTGCTGTCCATTACGTCTATGCCTTGAGGAGGACATATCTATGGATGTCATAGTCAATTCGGCTGGGTGGTTCATCGGCCTGTTCCAGGCGGGTGCCCAGACGTTTGTCGGACTGGTTGTCGGGATCATTCCGCTGGTGATCATCCTGATGACGGCCTTCAACGCCGTTGTCGCGTGGATCGGCGCAGAGCGCGTGGACCGGTTCGCCGCCTTCGCGGGACGTCCGGGCTGGCTCTTCCTGCCGTTCCGCTACCTGATCCTACCTGTGATCTCCGTGTTCATCTTGACGAACCCAATGGCCTACACCATGGGCCGCTTCCTGCCTGAGAGGTACAAGCCGGCGTTCTACGATGCGGCGGTCTCCTATGTTCACCCGCCGCTGGGCCTGTTCCCCCACATCAACCCAGGCGAGCTGTTCGTCTGGCTCGGTATCGCAGCGGGTGTTCTCAAGGGGTACGGCTTGCGCGCCGAGACTGAGTTGGCCGTGTATTACTTCCTGACCGGCTTGATCGTCATTCTGCTGCGCGGCATCGTCACCGAGCGAATCACGGCCCGCATGTGGGGCCAGCGGCAGGTTGTCGAAGAGTACGAAGAGACTGTGAATGTGGAGGCGCCCCATGCAGCAATCTAAGACACCCGGATGGCAGAAGTGGATCGAGAACATCGGCCGCGGCGCCGGTAAGGTCGTCGGCGTTCTGTACCAGTCGGGCCGCGACTCGATTGACCAGGTTATTCGCAACATCCTGCCGTTCATGGCGTTCATCGCCCTGGTAATCGGCATCATCAACTACACCGGCATCGGCAAGGTCATCGCCAACGCCCTCGTGCCGCTGGCGCAGACACCGATCGGCTTGCTGGTCATGTCGATCATCATCGCCCTACCGTTCCTCTCGCCGCTTCTCGGCCCTGGCGCCGTGATCGCGCAGATTATCGGTACGCTGCTAGGCACCTACTTCGCCGACGGCACCCTGCCCTACCGCATGGCCTTGCCGGCCCTGTTCGCCATCAACCCGCAGGTCGGCTGCGACTTCATCCCTGTCGGCCTGGCCCTGGGCGAAGCGGAGACGGAGACTGTGGAGGTAGGTGTTCCGGCCGTCTTGATCTCACGTATGTTCACCGGCCCGGCGGCGGTGCTCATCGCCTACGGCATCAGCTTCTTCATGACCCAGTACACGTACACGGGTACGGGCGGCTGATCGTAGCTGAGCAATCAGCGTCAGTCTTCCTATCCACAATGAACCTCAAAGGAGAGATAGCCTATGCCAGAAGAGCAGAAGAAGTACAGGAAAGTGCGTATCAAGAAGGGGCCGCGAGGGTGGGGGGGGCCGCTCATCATCGCCCCCAAGCCCGGCAAGGACCTGATCTACTCGGTCACAGGGGGTGGCATTCACCCACTCGCCGCACGCATCGCTGAACTGACCGGCGGACGCCCCTTCGATGGGTTCAGGTCCAAGGCGAACTTCGAAGAGATCGCTGTCGCTGTGATCGACTGCGGCGGTACGGCGCGTGTGGGCGTCTATCCGATGAAGAAAGTGCTAACCGTTGACATCCACCCAACATCCCCGGCCGGCCCGCTCATGCGCTTCATCACTGAGGACCTCTTCGTTTCGGGCGTTCGCCCCGAGGACGTCGAGCTCATCGGGTAGGTTGCTCCGATCATAACCACCTCAAGTCCCATCATATTCACACTCTGAGCAGCGCTCGGGCCTTTGACCCACGCAGGTCAAAGGTCCGGCGCAAGAGAGAACCATGAGCGCCACGAAGTACGAAGCCCGAATCACAGCTATCGGCCCACTGGTGGACGAGTTCCGCGATAGCGGCATCCTGGTGCTGTTCCGGGAGGGCGCACCCGAAGAGCTGGCCGAGTTCTCCATCCTGCACGATGGGCAAGAACTGCGCTCGCCGGTCGCGCCCGACGACGAAATCGTTCTGGGCGACGAGAAGTTCCGCGTGCTGGCCGTCGGCGATGTTGCCAGCGCGAACCTGGCTTCGCTGGGTCACCTGGTCATGAAGTTCAACGACCAGACGACGCCGGAGATGCCCGGCGATGTGTGCCTGGAAGCACGGCCCATCCCGCCCGTCGCGGTGGGCATGACCCTGAAGATCTTGGGTGAGGTCGCGTAAGCGATCGGCCCAATAGAAGCAAGGAAACGGACTATGTCACTGAAACAACGTTTGCAGGCGCGCGAAGAACAGCGCGGGCCGATCCGGGTTGGGCTGGTAGGCGCCGGGCAGATGGGCGCTGGCTTCATCAGCCAGACCGAGAAGATGGCAGGGATGCGCGTCGTCGCCGTCGCCGACGTCGTTCCGGGGCGCGCCGCCGCGGCCTACGGCGAGAGCGATGTCCCAGCGGCGGATGTCGTCAGCGTCGAGGGGTATGCGGAGCATGCCTCTGAGATGATTCAGTCCGGTAAGCGCGTGGCTTTGACCGACGCCGATTGCCTGACCAAGATCGACGCGCTGGACGTCATCCTCGAATGCACCGGCGTGCCGGAAGTCGGCGCCCGCGTGTGTCTCGCGGCCATCGAGGCGGGCAAGAACATCGTCAACATGAACGTCGAGACCGACGCGACGATCGGCTACTGGTTGGCGAAGCGCGCCCGGGAAAAGGGCGTGACTTACTCCCTGGTGGCCGGCGACGAGCCAGGCTCGCTCAAAGAGCTGTACGACTTCGCCGACGCGCTTGGTTTCGAAATCGTCTACGTCGCGAAAGGGAAGAACAACCCCCTCGACCGCACCGCCAATCCGGATACCTGCGCCCCACGGGCGCGCGACCAGATGATGAACCCGAAGATGCTGGCGTCGTTCGTGGACGGCACGAAGACGATGGTCGAGATGACCGCCATCGGCAACGCCGTCGGATTCGCGCCCGAGGTCACCGGCGCTTATGGTCCACACTGCAATGTCCAGGACCTGCCGAAGGTGTTCGCGCCCAAGTCTGCGGGCGGCATCTTCAATGGCACGTGCGCGGTAGACTACGCCGTCGGCAACGTCGCGCCGGGCGTCTTCATCACGATTACGACCGACCAGCCGAAGATCATTCGCGACCTGAATTACCTGCACCTCAGTGGCAACAACGGCTACTGGGTGCTATACCGACCCTACCACCTGGCGAACCTCGAGGCGCCGATCACAGTGGCCCACGTGGCGCTCGACGGCGAAGCGACCCTCGCCGCGGATCGCCCGCCCGTCGCCGAGACGGTCGCCTTTGCCAAGCGCGACCTCAACCCCGGCGACAAGATCGACAGCCTGGGCGGATTCACCGTGTACGGCATGATCGAGCGCGCCGAGGTGGCCCGCGCCGAGGACATCGCACCGCTGGGTCTCGTCGTCGGCGCGACGGTGCTGAAGCCGGTGAAGATGGGCCAACCCGTGCGTTACTCCGATGTGGCGCTCGACGAGAGCCAGGTGATCGTGCGCCTGCGCCGCGAGCAGGATAAGCTACTGGCCTAAGCAGTCGCAGAGGAGAGAGCAAAGATGCCAGCGATTGAGCTTGTAGTCAGGCACTCGGCGGGCCTGCACGCCCGGCCGGCGGCGCAGTTCGTCAAAACGGCGGCGTCATTCCCGTGTACCATCACGGTTCAGAACCTCACGACCCAGAAGCCACCCGCCAACGCGAAGAGCGTCTTGAGCGTCATGACCCAGGGTGTCGTTCAGAACACCACTATTCGTGTGGAAGCCGAGGGCGACCGGGCCGACGAAGCCCTCGCTGCGCTGCAAGCGCTGGTAGACGGCAACTTCGGCGAAGGCGGCCACTGATGCGCCAGTACAGAGGGCAGGCCGCGTCGAGCGGCATCGCCATCGGCCCGGCCTGGATCTATCGCCCCCAGGTCGTCTCGGTGGAGCGGCGTTACGTGAGCGACCCGGTCGCCGAGTGGGCGCGCATGGAACGCGCCCTTGCCCTGTCGCGCTCCCAACTTGTCGCCCTCGAAGAACACGCGCGCCTGACCGTCGGCGAGAGCGAGGCCGAGATATTCGCGGCGCACCAGCTTTTCCTTGAAGATGACGAGTTGCTGACCCTGTTGCGCTCGGCCATCCAGAGCGAACGCCTGAATGCCGAGGCCGCCGTCCAGGACAGCTTTGAGTACTACGCCGTGGCGCTGGAGAGCCTGGAAGAGGAGTATTTCAGGGCAAGGGCACAGGACGTGCGCGACGTCCGCGCCCGCGTCCTGCGCTGCCTGGTGGGAGCCGCCAGCGACACGCGCGCCCTCGCGCGCCCTTCCATCGTCGTTGCCGACGACCTGACGCCCTCGGATACGTTGGGCTTCGACCGCGCCCATATCCTGGGGCTTTGTACCGTGCGCGGTGGCCCGACGTCTCACACAGCCATCCTGGCGCGAGGTATCGGCATTCCGGCGGTAGTCGATGTGGCGCTGGATCTGGACGATGTCGAGAACGAAGTCCTGATGATTCTCGATGGCTCCACGGGCAACGTCATCATCGGGCCGACCCTCAATGAGCTGGAGCGAGCCAGGCGGCGGCAGGCGGAATACCAGGCGGTCCAGGCGCGCAATGCTGCCGCGGCGCAGCAGCCCGCCATCACGAAGGATGGGCACCGCGTCGAGGTTGGGGCGAACGTGGGCGGCGCGGCCGAGGCGCAGCATGCTGTCGAGCTAGGCGCCGAGGGGGTCGGCCTCTTCCGCACCGAGTTCCTGTACCTGGACCGAACGAGTGAGCCGTCCGAGCTGGAGCAGCGCGAGGTCTACCGGGCGACTTTCGAGGCGCTTGGCGCGCGTCCCGCCGTCGTGCGCACGTTGGACATCGGCGGCGACAAGGCGGTGGGGTACCTGGGCGTCACGGAGGAGCCGAACCCGTTCCTCGGCTGGCGCGCCATCCGAATGATTCGCGAGCGGCCGGACATCCTCGAAAACCAGTTGCGCGCGCTGCTCGTCGCGGCGGGACAGACGGGCGCCGACCTGCGCATCATGCTGCCGATGGTGTCCAGCCTGAGCGAGATTCTCCGCGCGAAAGAGATTTTGGACGATGTCTGTCGCGAGCTCGAGGCGAAAGGCGAGAAGTTCGCGGAGCGCCTGCAGTTCGGCATCATGGTCGAGGTGCCGTCCACGGCGCTGATGGCGGACCTCCTCGCACCGGCGGTCGATTTCTTCAGCATCGGCACGAACGACCTCACGCAGTATACCCTCGCGGTGGACCGCACCAACGAGCGCGTGTCGCAGTTGGCCAGCCCGTACCATCCTGCCGTGCTGCGCCTGATCGACATGACGATTCGCGCCGCCCACGCGCAAGGGAAGTGGGTCGGCATGTGCGGAGAGCTGGCGGGTGACGAGATGGCGGTGCCGCTGCTGCTCGGCCTCGGCCTGGACGAGTTCAGCATGGCCGCCCCGGCGGTGCCCGGTGTGAAGGCGACCATCCGCCAGTGGACACTCAGCGAGTGCCAGGCCATCGCCGCGCAGTGCCTGAATCTGCGAACGGCAGTCGAGGTCGTGGATTACCTGAAACCGCTAACGCCACGTTGAGGCGAGGGTGCCGTCGTTCGCATCCTCATGTTCTACTAACCAACCATCATCCATCCCGAGAGGAGTGCCCCATGAAGCTATTCGTTGCCGACTACAATCTCATCCGCGATTCTGCCTTCACCCTCTCAAGCAGTGGGGAGAGCAGCCAGAAGTTCGATTTCGACCTGGACTTCCGCGTCGGTATGAGCCAGCCCTCAATTCTCGCCTTCGTGGTGAGTGTTGCGAGTGGGAGCAGCGCGCCCGTCCTCCAGGTGTCAGTCAACGGCACGCAGCGCGACACCGCTCTACCGGCCGGCCCCTTCGTCACGGGGTTGTCCCAGGTCATTGGAGGATCGCAGCTACATCAAGGGACGAACAACATCACGTTCGCGATTTCAGGCGGGACCGGTTCACTCGAGGTCTCGGACGTGGTGCTGCACTACCAGCGCGAGACCTAGACACCGACGGCCTCCCGTATGATAGAATAAGAGCGGAGGGTGGCGCGTGCAGCGCACCCTCCGCTCGATCCTCCACCCCTGGAGGTAGTGATGAGGTCAAGTCAAGACTCTTGTCTACACCATCCCGCGGTGCTCCCGCCTACGCGCCCTCCTGTACCTCCGTAATCTCATCGGCGACCAGTCCGTGAGCCTCGCGGTGTACCGCCTCGGCGGCCTCCTTGCTCGGCGCCTCGACGAGGCAGAACACCCTGCCGCTCGCCTCATCGAACCAGTACTTCAGGTACTTCACGCCGTACTTCTCCTGCACTTCGAGGTCGCGTTCGTGCGCCCCCTCGACCGCCTCCGCGGTCAGACCTTCAACGTAATGATGAACGTCCATGAAGTGCTCTTGCAGGCGGTGCCTCATGATCGGATCAGGGCCACCAGCGAGTGACTTCAAGGATTGTTCGAACGACGTCTGCGCTGACACCGCCGCCTAAATACGTAATGACAGGCATAAGAGCTGCTATATCTTCGAGCAGGTCTTCGCGAGTGAGAGTCGCGAGATGATGAAGTGTCTCGCACCAAATAGGATAGAGGTTCGACACAGGGAGATGGGAGAGGTGTGAGGCCAATGCACTCAAGACCCAAGCCCGTTGCCGCCGATCTGCGATCTGATCCCATGCGGGCTCGTTCTCTATTCTCCATACGAGCGGCAGAACTCCGACGATTAGTTCATGGGACAAATGAGGTATCGTCGCATTAAGGGCAGCTGCCCGGCTTGTAACGTCTTCTATGCGTGAAATGATTTCCAAGGCAGTCGTGGGATATCCAAGCTCTGCCAGTCGCGGCGCTACTCCTCCATAAACTCTCTGTAGATTATCATCTCGTAGTTGTGCTTCGCTTCGCGTCAAGACCTCAAGCAACAGATTATAGGGTAGGTGAGGTCCGAGTGCAGCTAAGACTTCAGCTTGTCCCTGTTCAGATTCAATGTCGTTGACGTAGCTTAGTGCCTCCACAGCAAACCCCAACTCAGCTAAACGTGCTGTAAGACCGACGAGAGCCCATACATTGTCCATCTCAAGTCCTGGCACGAGCTTAAGCGCACGACGGAGTTGCGGTTCAGAAAGCGAGGGGGCAAGGCCGGACAATGCTTGTGCCCGATACCCACTGCTCTGAATCTCTTCAACGAGTATAAGAGCATCTTCGGCATAACCTAATTCTGCTAGGCGAGGTCCTAGACCAACTAAGGCACTACCTAGTGCAAATTGACTAGATTCTCGTGCTGCCTCAATGGCTGCTCGTACAAGTTTTTCGGGTAGATAAGCGGCGATTTCCCACCATCGCCATTCCGGTTCCTCTTCAAGTTGCCCTTGGCTAACTAAGTCGAATGCCTCTCGAAGCGCTAGATCTTTGAAATCTTCTGGCAAATACGGCACGAGACGAACAATTGCTTCGGCAGTGAATATTCGTGTAATGTCGTGTTCGGGCCAAAGATCCGCTACTGTACGAGCTGATGCAAGAGCATCTTGAAACACGCTCGACTGTACTGATTTCGGCAGATGAGGTGCGAGCTTCGCCAATTCCACACCGCGATGTGGCCCATATCGAACAGCACGTACCTTTTCCAGGATTTCCTGCCTCAACTCAACACTAACACTCGGCACGAATTTGACCAGAGCTACGGCTTGGGTATCACTGTCTCCAATTGTCCGCAGCACTTTCAACCATCTATCAATAAGGTGGTTAGGTAAACTGTCCAGGAGTTGCACCAGTACTTTTGCACGTAAATCCGGATATGTAAGCGTAGATGCAAGTTCTAGCGTCTGTTCGACGTCTCCAAGATGCGCGAGATTTGGGATGAGTGCGGCGAGAGCGTGACCGCGCGCGTGCTCCTGACGCATAGCTGAAGCTTGTGTTACAGCCGTCCGAATCACTTCCATTGTCAGATGCGGCGCCAGATCGGAGAACAGATATGCCTCATCGTCCTCACTGTCAACATCCCGTGCTGCCATTAATGCCTCTTGCAGCACAATACCCTGAAGGTCACCGTCAGATAAATAGGGTGCGACAATGCCCAGCGCGCTAGCGCGGAAGTAATTGTCGTCAATCCCCCGCGCGATCTCTAGGGCATGCTCTATGACTTGCGATTTCATCTCCTCGTGCAAGCACAGTGAAATTTGTACCAGGGCGTCCACTTGGCTATGCTCATGTGGCAGTGCTTGAGCCATCGCCAAGCCTTCTTCCACTCGCCCCATTCTTGCTAGGCGAACCGCTACAGGCCCATAGACTACCATCCCGACCCCGTCAGGCTCAGGACGCAACAGTTCCGTAAGCAGCGAATCCGACAGAAGTGGGATCAAATCACCAAATAGTCCATCCCTTGAATGTTCATCGAGCACCTCAAGAAAAATGGTCACCGCATGTTGCAGCACGCGCAACTTGTCGCTTTCGTCAAGACGCTCTGCGATCGCCACCAACGCCGCAACTTGCCCTCGTGGCTCAGCGATAGCCTCAGCTATCCGCACTGCCTCCTGCAGCACATCAGCCCTCATCTTCTCCGGTAACTGACGTGCAAGCTTAAGTAGAACCTCTATACATGAGTCCCGTCCAGGGTACCTGGTCGTCGGTAATACTCGAGCTGCTGACACGGCTTCTTGTAGCACTTTGTTTCGTAGGCTGGGCGCTAGAACGGATATCAACGATCCCAATCGCAGCGCCTTCTTGCCAGGAGCCTTAATCTCACGTGCCGTTGCCAGGGCTTCATCGAGGATTGCCTCGCCTTCCATATCGGGGAAATGCAGGGCAACCTCACTCAGTGCTTGCGCTCGTTGGTCAGGGTTTGGCGTTTGCCTTGCATAGGCCAAGCCTTGAACTGCCGACCAAATTCCTCGTCTTACCAACTCACTGATCGCCTCTGGTGGAATGCCTTTCGCTAAGCTGTTGAGAGATGCGATGATGAGCGCATATCGACATTGGAGCGAGATAAGCTCTTTTGAAAGCTCAATGCTTTTCTGGCTCTCGGAAGAAGTGTCGGTGACGAGAGTGATGTCCTCGGCCAGGCGCCATGCACGAGATACGTCAGCCAGAAAGGCCGCGGTTAGCCATAGTTGTTCCAGAGTGGCGTACCAGGCGTTGCGCCCGTTGGACATCTCCTCATTCAGCAAGGCATAGATCATGTTCGCTTGCCCCGCCTTCTCCATATGCCAGGTAAGATGCTGGTGAATGTAGCCGTCGTCAGAGAGCGTGCTCCAGAGGTTCCCACGAGTCTGAACACGGTAGCGGTCAAGGAGATCTGAATGCGCCTGGGGCAAGGTACGGCCAAGCCCCGCAGGCTGTGGCAAGGTGAGGAGACGGCGGGAGAGGTCATGCAACAGGTCATGCACACGATAGGTAGGCGAGCCGTCGGAGAGCGCAACACTTGGCAGCACCAAAGCTTTGTCGCGCAAGTAGCGGAGGTTGTCACGAGCCGTGCGCTGATCCGTGTTCCACAGCGTCATAGCCATACTCGCATTGAGCGATACGTCTTCAGGCAACACGCCCAGCCAAGCGAACTGCTCACGATGGTCAAGGGACAAGCGAGCCAGGCTGAGGTTGAAGGAAGCCAGGAGACTTAAGCGCTTTCGGCTCATCTCATCCGTAACGTCTTCAATCCCTGGAACACTTAAGCTCTCCAGCCGAGCCACCTCAGTCTGAAGATCAGTCAGAAGTTCATTCCAGGAGATTCCGTCAGCCACCTGGGCGGCGACTAACGCCAAGGCTAACGGGAGATTGCCGACGGCTTGCGTCAGGGCAAGAGCGGAACCGCGCTCACTGTCCTTTAGAGACCGGTCGAGATACCTCTCTAACAGGTCAAGAGCTTGATCTGATGTCATGACACCCAGGGTATAGATGGTTGCATCCACGGCGCGTGCTACGAGCGCCTCGCGAGTGGTGAGCAGAACACGGCATCGCGAACCGCCCACGAGAAAAGGACGCGCATGGTCTGATGCCCAAACATCATCGACCACGAGTAGAACAGACTTGTCTTGGAGGAGAGTGCGGAGATGAACCGAGGCCACCTCGACGGATGTTGGCTTGAAACTATGATCGTGGAGAGCTTGGATCCAACCGTTGAGCAATGAAAGTATGTCGGGTTGCTGACCTAAAGTAGCCCACAAAACGCCATCCTGGAAGTAGTTCCGTATCTCAGGAGTATGAGCTAGTGCCGCAGCAAGACTGGACTTACCAACCCCGGCAAGACCGTGCAGGGCGTTGACTACGAGAATATCTGAGGTTGGGGCACGAGACGTTTTGGAATCATGAATCTCTGTGTGACCAAGAAGTTGAGCCTGCATGACGGCAGTCACATCGGGACGGGCAACGAAGTGTGTGGGCAGAGGCGGAGCTTGAAATGGGATGAGCGGAGCAGCTCTCGTTAGGCCCTCTGTTTCGTCGATGAACAATCGTCTCACGCGGGCTTCTTCATTGTTCGCGCTGGGAGTTCCATGAGCAGGCGAGGAACCCTCAAGTATGGCATACCCAGCGGCAGTCAGGAGTTGGTCTGTTTCGACAGGTGACATCGATAAGGCTGACGCTAGATCTATCACAACGTCGCGGTTCTCGGGTAGGTTGAGTCCTCGCTCCCAGGCGCTGATCGTAGTGCGCCCGCGACGTACAGCTAAGGCAAGGTCTTCCTGCGTGAGGTCCGCCCGACGGCGAAAGCCTTTAAGTGTCTCAGCAAATGTGAATGTTGGGCTCATGCCAGGTAATCTGCGCATTGTCTGTTCGCGGTGCACAAGCTTACTGTGCATCAGACAGGTATGATAGTGCTAGATCGATCAATCATCAACTTGGTGATGCCGGCATCATCGCTACACCTAAGGAGCGATGGTTATGGGTATGAACGTGTACGAGTTTTGGTTCTGGCTTGCCCTCGGTCTGATTCCCTATCGAGTGAAGCGCTACAAGACATGGCGAGGCAACCGGCGGCTGGAGATACGAGCATTGTTTTGGTCGCTCAACCTATATTCGAGTCAGAGACGACGGGAATGGACTCTGCGCCTGCCACTGATCGAACATCTCCAGGACGCGCTATTGCCTCTTCTCCTGCATCTGGTGCAGACTGTCCTCAGACAAGGATAAGGGACAACGCCTGCGCGTTGTAGTCATATGTAAGAGGCACTTGTCAAGTGCCGCATACATTCTAGCAACGGATTGGCGTCATGGATCAACGGGTGGTCCTGCACGACAGCGATGCAGTGGGGCGGGACCATCCATTGGTCGTAGAATTCATTGCCATTGCAGGCGAGCGCAGGACGTCATTCGCCCCAACAGATGACACGTGGATGGGAGGAGAAGCGATGAACGCACAAGACTGGGTCGACCGCCTCGCAAACATACCCAACCGCATCACCCGCGCCGTCGCGGGGCAGAGTGACGCCGCGTTGCGCGAGCCGACACGCGACATCGACATCGGCTGGTCGGCCGCCGAGATCTTCGCGCACGTGCGCGCCAGCGACGATATCATGGCGTACCGGCTGTATGCCGTGCTCGTGCGCGACGATCCGCCCCTACCTGGCTTCGATGAGCACCACTGGGCAGAGGTCGCCGGTTACGCTGATGCGGACTTCCAGGCGAGTTTGCAGACATTCGCGTCGCGTCGGGCGGAGCTGATCCACACGCTGCGCCGGGTTGTCGACGACGACTGGCAGCGCGCCGGCATGCATGAGATACGCGGCCGGGAAACGCTGCTTGACGCGCTCATCTATCAGGTTGAGCACGAGGAGGAGCATAGCGGGGAGCTAGAGATGCTCTTCTCGGGGCCAGATTCCTGATCTGGACGGACTTTCTTTGATGAATATTGTGAAAACCCCTTGACAAGCGCGTTGAGTCACCGTATAATGGCACAGCGTTATCACCTCGGCGTTACCAGAATCAGACCATTCTGTTACGTTCATGTAGGGGAACTCAGTGCCACGTAAGCCTTTCTTCCAAGCGCGCATAGCGCCTACCTCACTGAGATGCATCTGTAGTCGGCGGGGGCATTAAGCACCGCGCCGTCTGATCTGTTCGTTCGAGGAAGACCAACACCGACGCGATGCGACATGCCCCCGCGAGACTGGCGGAGCCATCTCCGGGGTAGCGTCAAGGTATAGCTAGCTTGTCTAGAGCCTGGGACTCTGCTCCCAGGCTTTTGCGTTCCTACGACAAGCCCGTGCCTTGCCATGTCTCACCGCGCCGGTGTTGGTCTTGTTTTTTTGAAAGGAGACGACGGAATGGCCGATGACCCGACCTGGGACCTCGTCCTCAAACGCAACTCTATCGAACGGCTGAAGAAAGAGAAGGCGCCTCTCCAGATCATCGACTATCTGCCTGAGCTTATCGACCGCGGCTACGAGGAGATTGCCGAGGAAGACATCGTCCGCTTCCAGTGGTACGGCCTCTACCACGACAAGCCCAAGATCGGCTTCTTCATGCTGCGCGTCAAGATCCCTAGCGGCATTCTGTCGCCGGCCGCGCTGCGGGCTATCAGCGATCTATGCGTGCGCTACGGCCGCGGCAACGCGGACTTCTCCGTCCCGCGCGGCACGGGCTACGCCGAGCTTTCGACCCGCCAGAACCTCCAGCTCCACTGGATCGAGCTGCGCCACCTGCCCGACATCCTCCAGACCCTCGACGGCGTCGGGCTGAACATGCGCGGCGGGTGTGGCGACACCGTGCGCAACATCACCGGCTGCCCGGTCGCCGGCCTCGACTGCGACGAGTTGTTCGACACGCGCCCCCTCATCGAGGAAGCGGCCCAGTTCTTCTATGGCAATCCGGCCTACTCGGACCTGCCCCGCAAGCACAAGATTACCATCGCGGCGTGCGCCCACCAGTGCAACGCGCCTGAGATCAACTGCATCTCGCTCATCGGCGCGGAGCGAGCGGGACAGCAGGGGTTCGCGGTTCGCATCGGCGGCGGGCTATCGACGGTGCCGCGCCTGGCCCGCGACCTGGGCGTGTTCGTCGCGTACGACGAGGCGATCCCCGTCCTGCGCGCCATCATAGACGTGTGGCAGGAGACGCTGAAGTATCGCCTGTCGCGCGTCAAGGCGCGGCTCAAGTTCATGGTGGACGACATCGGACCGGAGGAGTACCGCCGCCGCGTCGAGGACAAGCTCGGCCGCCGTCTGCCCGACTTCACCGCCCCCGCGCCTGTCAGCGAGAGCGACCACATCGGCATCTACCCCCAAAAGGGCGACGGTCTTTTCTACATTGGATTCCCCGTGTTCCTCGGCGTCATCAAGGGCGACCAGATGCTCCGCCTGGCCGATCTGGCCGCGGAGATAGGCGGCGACATCCGGCTCACGCGCCAGCAGAACTTCATCCTCACGGGTGTGCCGGAAGGCCGCGTGGATGAGGTTGTCGCCCGCGTCGCCGAGATCGGCTTCCCCCTCGACGTCAACCGCCTGCGGGCGTCCAGCATCGCCTGCACCGGCCAGCCCCTGTGCAACTACGCCGTCGCGTCTACCAAGACCAGGCTCGAGGAGATCGTCGGCCACCTGGAGCGCACCCTGGGCCGCGAGGTCGAGGGCCTGCGCCTGAACGTGGACGGCTGCCCCCACGCGTGCGGCCACCACTGGATCGGCGACATTGGCCTCCAGGGCACAACGTCCAAGGAGCGCGGGGCCGAGGGCGAGAAGCAGGAAGCCTACGAGATGTACCTGCGCGGCGGCCTTGGCGCGGATGCCGCGATCGGCCGCCCCATCGTCCGCCGCGTCCCCGCCGACCAGGCCCACCTGTACGTCGAACGCCTCGCCCGCGCGTATCTGGCCGAGCGCCAGGACGGCGGCGGCTTCAAGGCGTTCGCCGACCGACACACCGACGAGGAGCTCATCTCTATAGCCACGGCCAGGCCGCTGGCCGACGTCATCGCAGAAAACGAAAGGAGACCGGTTCACCGGGAGAGGCGCCATGAGTGAGACACGCTATCTGTTGGACGAGATGGAAGCGGGCGAGCTCGCTATCGAGTACGATGACCAGTCACCCCAGGCCGTGATCGAGTGGGCCCTGGAGCAGTTCCACCCTTATATCGCCGTCTTTACGAGCTTCCAGGCCGACGGCATGGCGATCCTGGACATGGCCTGGCGCATCAACCCCGACGTGCGCGTGTTCACCGTCGATACCGGCCGCCTGCCGCAGGAGACCCATGACATGGTCGACACGGTGCGCGACCGTTACGGCATCGCCGTCGAGGTCAACATCGTGCCGACGCGCGCGAGGTCGAGACGCTGACGCGCCAGCACGGCGTCAACCTGTTCTACAAGGCGGTCAACCTGCGCCTGGCGTGCTGCGAGGCGCAAGGTCAACCTGCTGCGGCGCGTCCTCGACGGCCTGGACGGCTGGATCACCGGCCTGCGCCGCGATCAGTGGGCCAGCCGCTCCAATATCCGCAAGATCGAGATCGACCACGACCACGGCGGCATTGTCAAGGTCAACCCCCTCGCCGACTGGACGGAGGACGAGGTCTGGGACTATATCCGCGAGAACGATGTCCCCTACCACAAGCTCTACGACAAGGGCTACACGAGCATCGGCTGCCTCCCCTGCACGCGCCCGACCCGGGCCGGCGAGGACCCGCGCGCCGGACGCTGGTGGTGGGAGAAGAACGCGCCGAAGGAGTGCGGGATTCACTGCCCCATCGAGAGTGGCGGGTTCGAGCACGAGCTGGAAGCGCTGCTGAACAAGCACTAATACCGGCCCAGGGACGCGTTCGGATCGGGGTAGGGGTAGCCCTTGTGGCTACCCAGGGCGACCGCAAGGGATCGCCCCTACGAAGGGAAATAGGCGAATGGATATCGGCGCGATTGAGCAGGAGCTACTGATCGAAGAGGCGCACACCCTGGCGGGCGCCGTCCAGGACCCCCGGGTCCGCGGGCGCTACGAGCGCCTCGAGGCGGCGCTCGGGACCGGCAGCGTGAACGGCGCGGAGCTAACCACGCTGGAGAATCTGCTGGAGCTGGGGCTGCAAACCGGACGGCTGCGGAAGCGCTACACCGCCGAAGGCGAGCAGGCGCTGCTGCGCCTCTTCCAGAAGACGCCGCGCGGCATCGCGGTCGCCGCGGCCACGGGCGAAGTCAACCACGCGCTGGCGGCGCTGCAAGGGCAGACCCTGACGGGCGTGGCGTTCACCTCGCGGGCGCCCGGCGTGTACGGTCTGACGCTCGACACCGACCAGGGGCATTTTTCGCTGCGCATTCATCCCGAGGGCATCACCCTCGATACCGTCGAGCTAGATTTCTAGCGCGTGTTCCCGCCATCTAGTAGCGACTTCCAGTCGCTTCTGTGGCCGCAGAACGACTGAAGTCGTCACTACGAGACACGCTATCAGACCAAGGAACTTTGTCATGAGCAAGCTGGCAACACTCATCCCGCCCTACGGCGGCGAACTCATCAATCTCACCGTGCCCGACGACGCGCGCGACGACCTCAAAGCCTACGCCACACGCCTGCCGTCCATCCAGCTCTCCGAGCGGTCCGTGTGCGACCTGGAGCTTCTGGCGACCGGCGGCTTCTCACCCCTGGAGCGCTTCATGGGGCAGGCCGATTACCAGAGCGTGCTGCACGACATGCGCTTGAGCAGCGGCGCCCTCGCGCCCGTTCCGATCACCCTGCCCGTCGAGCCTGGCCCGGCAATTCGCCTGGATCAGGACATCGCGCTGCGCAACGCCAAGAATGAGCTTCTCGCCGTGATGACGATCGAGGAGGTATTCGAGTGGGAGCGCGAGCTGGAAGCGCAGCTCGTCTTCGGCACCCGCGACCCACGCCACCCCCTTGTGGCGGAGATGCACCGCTGGGGGACGCATGCCATCTCCGGACAGCTGCAAGTCCTGAGCCTGCCACAGCACTACGACTTCCGTGACCTGCGCCTGACACCGGCACAGACTCGCGCCGCCCTGGCGCGCTTCGGCCGAAGCAACGTCGTCGCCTTCCAGACGCGCAACCCGCTGCACCGTGTTCACGAAGAGCTGACCAAGCGCGCGGCCCAGAGCGTGAACGGTACGCTGCTGCTGCACCCGGTCGTCGGCCTGACCAAGCCCGGCGATGTGGACCACTTCACGCGGGTACGCACGTACAAGGCGCTCGCCCAGCATTACTACGACCCCGGCCACATCCGTCTCGCTCTGCTGCCACTGGCGATGCGCATGGCCGGGCCACGCGAGGCGCTGTGGCACGCCCTCATCCGCCGCAACTATGGCGCGAACTACCTCATCGTCGGCCGCGACCACGCCAGCCCCGGCGTCGACTCGACCGGCAAGCCGTTCTACGGCCCGTACGATGCCCAGGAGCTTGTCGCGGCGCACGCCGAGGAGCTTGGCGTCAGCATGATTCCCTTCCACGAGCTTGTCTACCTGCCGGAAGAGGGCCGCTACGAAGAAATCTCGAAGGTGGGCAGCCACGCGCGCACGGCGTCCATCTCGGGCACGCAAGTGCGCGAGGAATACCTGAGCCGCGGGCGCAAGCTGCCGGCCTGGTTCACCCGCCCGGAGGTGGCCGACATCCTCGCCGAGACGTACCCGCCGCGCCACCGCCAGGGCGTGTGCATCTGGTTCACCGGCTTGAGCGGCGCGGGCAAGTCCACCATCGCGGAAGCCCTGACCACGCTGCTGATGGAGCACGGGCGGCAGATCACCGTCCTGGACGGCGATGTGGTGCGGACGCACCTCTCCAAGGGCCTGGGCTTCTCGAAGGAGGACCGCGACACCAACATCCGCCGCATCGGCTTCCTGGCGGGCGAGATTGTCCGCCACGGCGGCGTGGCCGTCTGCGCCGCCGTCAGCCCCTACCGCGCGACGCGCAACGATGTCCGGGCCATGGTCGGCGACGATCAGTTCGTCGAGGTGTTCGTCGACACGCCGCTGGAGGTGTGCGAGCAGCGCGACGTGAAGGGGATGTACGCCAAGGCGCGGCGCGGCGAGATCAAGGAATTCACCGGCATCGACGACCCGTACGAGCCGCCGTTGGACCCCGAGCTGACCCTGGACACGCTCTCGCAGACGCCGGAAGAGAACGCCCGCGCCATCCTGGCCTGGCTCGTGGCGCGCGGCTTTGTACGGGAGGAGACGCGGGACGAGCGCGCGGAGAGGGTCGCCTGAGATGCAGTATTACCCGGTGTATCTGAACCTGGTCGGGCGGCGGGCCGTCGTCATCGGCGGCGGCCACATTGCCGAGGGCAAGGTCGAGAATCTCCTGGCCGCCGAGGCGTGCGTGTTCGTCGTCGCGCCGCGCCTGACGAAGCGCCTGCAACGCCTGCGGGACGAGATTCGCATCAGCCACATCGCCAGGGAGTATCAGGTCGGTGACCTGGAAGGTGCGTTCATCGCCATCAGCGCCACCGACGACCGCGACACCAACGCCCGAGTCTGGCAGGAGGCCATGGAGCACAACGTTCTAATGAACGTGGTCGACGATACCCCGCACTGCAACTTCATCGCGCCGTCCATCCTGCGGCGCGGCGACCTCACCGTCGCCATTTCCACGAGCGGCAAAGCGCCCGCCGTCGCGGTGCGTCTTCGAGAGCAGCTCGAGACCATGATCGGGCCGGAGTACGCGCAGTTTCTCACCCTGGCGGGCGCGGCGCGCGCTCCGCTTCTGGCGCGCACGCCCGACTTTGAAGAGCGCAAGGCCTTGTGGTATCGCCTGGTCGACTCGGACGTGTTCGATCTGTTGCGGCGGGGGGACGAGGCGGGCGCGCGCGCGCGCATCGCCGAGATACTCGGCGTCTGGCCGGAGAAGGAGGAAGCATGACTAGGAGCGACCGCCGTAGGAACGCGCCGTGGCGCGTCTCTATGCCCTTGGGCAGACCGGGCAAGGTGTACCTGGTGGGCGCCGGGCCGGGCGATCCGGATCTCATGACGGTCAAGGGGCTGCGCTGCGTGCGCCGCGCCGACGTCGTCGTCTATGACCGGCTGGTCAGCGAAGAGCTGCTGGATGAGGCGAAGCCCGGCGCGGAGCTAGTCTATGCCGGCAAGGCGCCGCGGCAGCAAGCCCTCGCTCAGGACGAGATCAATGCCCTGTTGGTCTCTCGCGCGCGAGCCGGCAAGATGGTGGTGCGGCTCAAGGGCGGCGACCCGTTCGTGTTCGGGCGGGGCGGCGAAGAGGCCGAAGCCTGCGCGGCAGCGGGCGTGGCGTGCGAGGTCGTGCCCGGCGTAAGCAGCGCCGTCGGCGTGCCGGCGTGCGCCGGCATCCCGGTGACCCACCGCGGCGTGTCGGGCGCGTTTGCCGTCGTGACCGGCCACCGCGCCGACGCCGGTGATGGCGCGGGCGATGTGGACTGGAGCGCCCTGGCGCGGATTGATACGCTTATAATTCTGATGGGCGTCGAGCGGCTGAGACACATCGTCGACCTGCTGGTGGCGCATGGCCGGCCGCCCGAGACGCCGGTGGCGATCATCGAGAACGGCACGCTGCCCGACCAGCGGGTGACGACCGGCAGCCTGGCGAGCATCGTCCAGCGGGCGAGTGAGGCCGGCGTTCAGTCGCCCGCGGCTATTATCGTCGGTGATGTGGTGGGGTTGCGCGGCCAGATCGCGCTCAGCGCAGCCATCGCCGAGCCGGCGTGGGCGCTCACGCGCTCGGCGTAATGCCAAACGCGGTGGGAAAGGTTGCGAAAACTATAAGCCTGCGGCGTAATTGCGAGAACTTGATGCCAACTGATGGCATGCGACGGCACGAGAACATAGCTGTGCTGTCATTGCGAGCGAAGCGAAGCAATCTCGCGCCCTAGCGAAAGACGCTCTAGGCACTATAGAGTGAATCGCCTTCCCGCGAGATTGCTTCGGCGGCAAAGCCCGCCTCGCAATGACAGCGGTGTGTTCTGAGCAGCGGAGCGAAGGACCCCGCGAAGTGACGGAGGACGCTTCGCTTCGCTCAGCATGACATCAGGTCTCTTGCACCTACATTCTTTCTACAATCAACCGGAATCGGTTGCCGCTTTCACGATTCGCTTCCAGCCGAAACGGCTTCGGGCTGGGCGTTGATGGTATACCCGACGCCCGGCAGCGTCTCGATGTAGCGCGGGTTGGCCGGGTCCGGCTCGATCTTCACCCGCAGCCGCCGGACGAGCTGCTTGAGCGCCGTGCGGTCCTCGCGCGTGTCGTAGCCCCAGACGTGCTCGATGATGGCGTCGGTCGGCAGGACCTGGCCCTGATTGACGAGCAGGTAGCGCAGCAGGCGAAACTCCAGCGGCGTGAGCTGGACGAGACGGCCATCGGTATAGCGGACGGCCTGGCGGTCCATATCCAGGGTCATGTCCGCGAGCGTCAGGTCGGCGGGAGGCTGCTGCCCGCTGCGCCGCAGCACGGCCCGCACGCGGGCGACCAGGTTCCGAGGGCTGAACGGCTTGGCGATGTAGTCATCCGCGCCAAGGCTCAGCCCATACACGACGGCATCCTCATCGCCTCGCACCGTCAGCATGATGACCGGCGTCGCGCTGGCCGACCGGATGCGCTGGAGCACCATGTCGCCACTCATGCCGGGCAGGTTGATGTCCAGAATGACGATGTCGGGCTGCTCGCTGGCCCAGGCATCGAGCGCGGTCAGGCCGTCGTGCGCCTGAAAGACCTGGAAGCCTTCGCGCCGCAAGGTGAAAGCGATGAGCGACGCGAGCTGAATGTCATCGTCGACAACGAGTACCCGCATACCGGCTACCTCCACGTCTAGTGGCGCGTTACACGTAAGTGGCACGTTTTGTAGTGACGACACATGAGCCATTACTGATTAGTGCCGGATTCCGCTCGCGCTGGAGAGCCATCTCCAGCGCCTCCGATGGGCGGTGGAGTTGGCACTCCACCGCGAGCCCTATCGCGGCAACAATTAGTTAATCTACATCAGTCGTTCTGCCGGCGTCGGAGCGACTGGAAGTCGCCACTACATTCCCGGCGCCAGGGGAAGGGTGAACCAGAAGACGGTCGCGCCGGGGCGGCTCTCGACGCCCACTTCACCGCCATGCCGTTCCACGATGGTCTTCACAATGGACAGCCCCAAACCGACACCGGCCGTCTTTTCCCCCTCCACCGGTCGCTTGAACGGGCGAAAAAGGAGGGCGACCTGCTCCTCCGGAATACCCGGCCCCTCGTCGGCAACACGCGTGACCGCCATGCCTCCATGTGCCGCCACGGACACGCGAATGGGGTGTTCACGCGGACCATATTTACTGGCATTGGAAATCAGGTTGACAAGGACCTGCATCAAGCGCCGCGGGTCCGCCTGCACGAGCGGAAGATCGGGCGGCACATTGAGGGCGAGCGTCTGGCCGCGCAGCGACAAGAGCGGGCGGGTGGTCAGCAGCGCTTCTTCCAAGATGGCGTGGAGGTCGACAGGCCGCGGCCGGACCTCGAAGTGGCCGGCCTGAATGAGCGCGCTGCTGAGCAGGTTCTCCACCAGCTCCTCCAGCCGGACGACGCCCAGGGTGATGGAGTCAAGGAGCTCGTGCGCCTCCGCTTCCGACAGTTGCTCCCCTTCCAGCGTCAGCAGCTCCGTCGCCGCGCGCAAGGCCGCCAACGGCGTCTTGAACTCGTGGGAGACGTTCGCCAGGAAGAACTCCCGCAGCCGCTGCGCCTGATCTTCCTCCGTCACATCTCGAAAGACGAACGCCTGCTCCTGCGCCGGGCCGCCACGCGCTACCAGCGCCCCGCCGGTGAGCGCGATGACAATGGTCCGTCCATCGCGCGTGCAGACGCGCAGGCGCTCGACGGCGCCGGGCGCCGGGCGTGGAACGGCCGTACCGGCGCCGGCCGGGCGCAACACCATCCCATAGCGGCGGCCGATCACCTCGTGGCGGCGCCAGCCCAATAGATGCTCGGCGCCGGAGCTGAATGACGTGACGCGCCCATCGGCGTCAATGGTCAGCACGCCCTCGGATAAGGCGGCGACGAGATTCTCGGCCCAGGCCTTGGACTGACTCAGTTCGTCGTGAGCCGTCTTCAGGCGGCGACGCATCTGCTCCAACGTCTGCCGTAGCCCGGCGATCTCGCTGACGCCGTCGGCCGGGGGCAGCGGCGTGCTGAGATCGCCCCGCCCCAGCGCCTCCCCGCCTTGCGACAGGCGCAGCAGCGGCTGGGCGATACGCTGGGCCAGCACATAGCCGAGCGCGGCAACCAGGGCCGCGAAGACCACGCCGCTGGCGAAGAGAATCGTGTTGACCCGGGCCATCGTCGCGCCTACCGCGGCGCCGGACAGGGCCACCTCGTCTGCGACGGCCACGCCATCCGCGGTTCCCAGCGGCAGCCAGGCCGCGTAGTAGGTTGAGTCCTGGTAGGTGATCTCCCGCGGGTTGTCGCGGTCGGCCACCGGCGGCGCGCCGGCGGCAGTCTCGCCGAGCGATGTAGCCAGCCGCCGATCCCCCATGACGACACTGTGATCCAGCCCTGTTTGCTGCTTGAGGCGTTCCGCGAAACCAGAATCCAGCGCGACGCCGGCGCGCACGATGCCCAGCGGGTCGCCCGTCTTCTCAGGCAGAATCGGCGCCTCAGCCGTAAGGATGACGCTATCTGGGGTGGTGCGAAGGGAAAGCGCGTCGGCGGCGCTCGGCCCGCCCTGTCGCAGAGCGGCGGCCGCGACAGCGCCGACCGAATCGGCCGCCGAAGACTGGCCCAGCACCTGCCCGTCCTTGTCGAGCACGACCAGGGCAGTGATGCCAGAAGCCGCCCGCAGATCGTCCAGGTAGGCCTGGGAAGGGACGCCGCCTTGCTGGATGATCGTCCGCAGGGTCGGGCGCTGCGCCGTCAGCAGGGCGAAGGAGCTTACGTCCCGGGCGTGGGCGTCGTACAGGGCGCGCGAGACGCGCACGCCCTCATCCACGCGTGTCCAGGCTTCTCGTTCGAGCTCGCGGTGCACGAGGACCGCAGTCGGAACCCCGATGAGAGCCACTGTGGCGCCGGCGAGCAACAGGAGAGCCAGGACGAGCCGCAGCCGCAGGCTGCGCAGGTCAGGCCGAGACGCAGTCAGGCGTGTCCGAAACGGTATGCCGGCGCGTCGCCACATAGGCTCAAGGCTCAATCACATGCTCCCAGCTGCGTCACGATATAGCCTCCGGCTACGCCAGGCGGCCGCGCACGACGAGCACCGGACGGTCGGCGCGGGCGACAATCTCGCCGGCGACATCGTGCCCCGCCGCGGCACGCTGGCGGGCCGGCACGTGGCCACCGACCACAATCAAATCGTAGTCACTCTCGGCCGCTTCGGCCAGAATCTCGTCAACCACCCCGCCCTGGCGTATCTTCGTGTCCACCTCGACCCCCTGGCCGAGCAGCGTCAGGCGGCCTTCTTCGAGATGGCGCACCAGCCACGGCCTTTGACCGCCGCCCTCCAGTCCCGCCGCCTGCGCCTCATGCACTGGAGACGAGCGCGCCACGTGCAGGAGCCGCGTCGATGCGCCGACCCGCCGCGCCAGGCGCGCGCCAAAGAGAACGTCGATCTTGCCAGGCTCGCCGCCCGCCGAGCAGAGCAGGACGCGCTTGATCGAGGCCCGCGCGCTCTTCACCACCAGCACCGGTACAGTCAATTCCCGCGCCAATCGCTCGACGTAAGCGCCTCCCGTCTCGCCTCTGTCCCCGCCGACGACCACCAGGTCGTACTCCTGGCTGCGAATGTCGCGCAGCAGAGTCTCGACCGCGACGCCCGGTTTGATCGTCATCCGGGTCATCTCGGCGCCCATAGCCGTTCCCAGCCATGACGCGAGGCTTGTGCTGGCATCCGTCTCCGCGCCATCACCTGTGCATAACAGTAGTCGGAATCCTGGGCGGGGCAAAATGTGGTAGTGCTTGATGCCTACCCACACCGTCTGCCCAGGCTCGACGTCCTCCACGCCACCGGGACGCGAGAGCACCGCCACGTCGAGCAGCACCCCCTCCTGGCCATAGCGCACGGGCAGCGGCCATGTCCCGGGCAGCGGGTCCAGTCGGACGCGCACGCGCTGGAGCGTGCCCAGGAAGAGGACCTCCTCCACCACGCCGACGCCCAACGCCGCCCCATCCAGGTGGTCTCCCTCGCGCGCCAGGACCAGGTCTTCCGGCCGGAACAGCACCTCGGCCCGGCCTTCTGCATCGAAGCGCGTGCCGGGGTCGTTCGAGGACAGCTTCAGCGCGCCTACTCGAACCTCCTCGCCCTGCTGCGTTCCCGCCAACAGGTTGGCGCTGCCCAGGAACGTCGCCACGAACTGGTGGTTGGGCCGGTGGTAGAGCTGCGTCGGTGTCCCAACCTCCAGCAGCCGCCCGCGGTCGACGATGCCGATGCGGTCGGCCAGCTCGAACGCCTCTTCCTGGTCATGCGTGACCAGGATTGTGGTGATACCGAGCCGCCGCTGGACCTCCTTCAGGCTCTGGCGGAGCTGCACGCGGATTTGAACGTCCAGGGCGCCGAAAGGCTCATCCAGCAGCAAGACCGACGGCTGGCTGGCCAGCGCGCGGGCGACGGCGACGCGCTGCTGCTGCCCACCGGAGAGCTGCGAAGGGTAGCGCTGGCCCAGGCCGCCCAGCCCCACCAGGTCGAGCAGCTCGTCGCAGCGCCGCGCCCGCTCGGCCTTGGAGACCTTGCGCACGGCCAGCCCGAACTCGATGTTGTCGGCCACGGTCATGTGGCGAAACAGCGAGTAGTTCTGGAAGACGAAGCCGATGTCGCGCTGTTGAGGCGATAGGTCCGTGACATCGCGGCTGTGCAGAATGATATGCCCCGACGTGACCGACGTCAGGCCGGCGATCATGCGCAGCACGGTGCTCTTGCCGCTACCGCTGGGGCCAAGGAGGACGAAAAGCTCGCCGTCGGCGATTTCGAGGTCCACGTGGTCGACAACCATCTGATCATTGTAACGCTTCACAAGATCGCGCAGCAAAATGCTCATCGTCCGTGCTCCGTACGTCCTCTGAACCACTCCATGCCCAGCAGCATAATGAACGAAACGCCGGCCAGGATGAGCGACACCGTGTAGGCAGAGACGTACTGCCGCTCGTCCAGGGCGCGGAATATGTAGATCGTGGCCGTCTCGGTGAGGCCGGACACTGCGCCGCTCACGACGAGCACCGCGCCGAACTCGCCCAGCGTTCGCGCCAGCGACAGCATCACACCATACGCGACGCCCCAGCGGATGCTCGGCAGGGTGACGCGCCAGAAGGTCTGCCAGCCCGTCGCGCCCAGGGTGTGGGCCGCCGATTCCTGCTCTGTGCCGACCGCTTCCAGCACGGGCATCACCTCGCGGATGACGAATGGCAGCGAGACGAAGATCGTCGCCATCAGCATGCCCGGCAGGGCGAACACCACTTTGAAATTGAGCGTGTTGAGGAGCGGCGCGAACCAGCCCTGCCGCCCGAAGAGCAGGATGATCATGTAGCCGGCGATGACCGGCGAGACGACGAGGGGCAGATCCACCAAACCGTTGATAAAGCGCCGCCCTGGAAACCGGTCGCGGACGAGCACCCAGGCCGTGATAATGCCGAACACCGTGTTGACGAGCAGCGCAGTCGCGCACAGCACCAGCGTTATCCAGAAGGCGTGAATCACATCGGCGTCACGCAGCGTGTCGATGACCGGCGCAAGGCCCCGGCTGAACGCGCCTTGGACGATGGCGGCCAGCGGAGCCAGGATCAGGATGCCCATGTAGATGAGCACGATGGCGATGAGGAGGCGCCTAACCATACACCACCTCCCGCCGCCGCTGCAGCCAATCCACAACGAGAATGAGCAAGAAGGCGATGGCGAGCAGTGTCGTCGACATCGCGCTGGCGCCGATCTGGTTGGACGACTCGATCTCGCCATAGACGTACACGGCGGCGGTCTGGGAGCGCATGGGGAAGTTGCCCGCCACGATGATGATCGAGCCGAACTCGCCCAGGGCGCGGGCGAAGCTGAGCAGGGTTCCCATTGTGATCGCGGGCGCGATGGCCGGCAGGAGGACGCGGCGGAATGTGACCCACGGCGATGCGCCGAGGGTATGCGCCGCCTCCTCCTGGTGCAGGTCGACCTGCATAAGCACAGGCTGGAGGGCCCGCACGACGAACGGGAAGCTGACGAAGAGCAACGCCAGGATGATGCCAGGCGGAGCGAAGATGACGTCGATGCCCAGGTTGCTCTTCAGCCAGCTTCCGACCGTCGCCTGGGGGCCGTACAGGATCACGAGCATGACACCCGTGACGAGCGACGGTATGGCGAACGGCAGGTCGACCAAGCCATTGACGATGGAGCGGCCGGGGAACTCATAGCGCACCAGGACGTAAGCCGTGAGCGTGCCCATCACCGCGTTGATGAGCGCCATCACGGCAGCGGTCCAGATCGTGAGCTGGAGAGCATGCCAGGCGGCCGGACGCGTAAGGCTGCTTACGAACGCGTCCAGGCCGCTGCTCAACCCGTTAGCAATCACAGCCGTCAACGGCAGCACGATTATCAGGCCCAGGTAACTCAGGGCCGTCAGACGGAGGCTCCATCGCCCCCAGTACCGGCGTCGCGTCGGGGACGCGCGCCGGCTTTCGAGTGCCACAGGGGACAGTGTGCTCACTTCTGAGCCTGCACTTCCTCGATCGCTTTGGAGTAGAGGCCGGTGTCGCCGAAGATCTTGGGCGTCACAGTCTTCCAGCCACCGAGGTCGTTAATGGTGAACAGATCCTGAACGGGTGGGTACTTCGAGGCCGTCGACTTGGCAACGTCCGGGTCCACGACGCGCAAGCCGTACTTCGCGAAGACCTCCTGCGCTTCCTTTGTGTAGAGGAAGTCCGCGAAGGCTTCGGCCACCTGGCGCGTGCCGTGCTTGTCGACGTACTTGTCCACCACCGCCACTGGGTTCTCGATCTTGATGGTCGAGCGCGGGATGACGTACTCATAGTCTTGGCCGTTCATGCGGCCGACCTGCGCCTCGTTCTCGTAGCTGATGGCGACATCGCCGACGCCTTTTTCGTATGTGACCACGCTGTCGCGGCCGCTCTTGTCCATGACCGAGACGTTCTTCAGCACGGATTTCAAGAGGTTGGTCGCGGCGGTTTCATCGCCCTTGGCGACGCCGTCAACCTGGCCGCGAACCGCGGCGCCGTACAGGCCCAGGATGTTCCACATCGCGCCGCCGCTGGTCTTTGGGTTGGGCGTCAGCACGTTGAGGCCCGGCGCGGTGAGGTCTTTCCAGTCCTTGATGCCCTTGGGATTACCCTTGCGCACCATGATGACGGCAATCGACGTGGTTGGTATGCCGTTGTACTTGTTGTTCTTCCAGTCGTGGGTAATCAGGCCGGCCGTCTGCAGGCGGGTGATATCGTCTTCGAGGGACAGGGCCGCGACGTCGGCTTCGAAGCCCTCGACAATCGCGCGCGACTGTGCGCCCGATGCCTGGTACGATTCCTGGAACTCCACATCCTGGCCCGTCTTGGTTTTCCAGTACTTCTTGAACAGCGGGATGATTTCACCATACGCCTCGCGCGGCGTCGTGTAGGCCCCCAGGATGAGTTTGGTCGCGCCGCTGCTCGCCTGGGACGGGGGCGCAGTCGCTGCGCTGCCCCCCGCCGCGGCCGTAGGCGCCGCCGGCGCGCTCCCGCCAGAGGCCGCCGGGGCCGCAGTGCCGGCGCCGCCTGAGGCGCACCCCGCGAGACCCGCAGCCAGGATAGTCACCAGGATGATGCCGCTTAGCCATCGAAACATTGCCACCTCCCAACACCTTCACTCGCGAAAATCGTCGTTGTTCGTGACGACAGTTTATCAGGCGATGGTGATATTCAGGGATGAGCGCGGTGACACGGCGGTGACATTTTCGACGGCGCACGCAACTCGCCAACGGCAAGAGGGCGCCTCTATGGACGCCCTCTGTCTGCCTCGTGCGTGGCTTACAGGCCGAGAATCTGCTTCTTCTTGGCCTGAAACTCTTCCTCGGTCAGTATGCCCTGATCCTTCAGCACGGAGAGCTTCTGAATCTGCACAAGCTGCTCGTCAAAGCTGTTCGCGGCCGGTTCTCCAGCCGGCTGAGCAGCCGCCTGTTGCGCAGCCAGTTGCGCTTGTTGCGCCTGCAACTCGGCTAGCTGCTGTTGGGTATCAGCCTGTTGCTGCGCGGCGGCTTGCTGGGCCGCCGCCTGTTGCTGCGCGGCGGCCTGCTGCTGTGCAGCTTTACTACTCGCGGCGCTACTCGCCACATAAGCCGTGGTACCAACCACAGCGGTGGTCGCCAACAAGCCTGGGCCTCGGCGGCCAACGACGACTCGTCTTCTCATGCTGACTTCCTCCTGGGAAGGTTGAATGTAATAAGTTGTTCGCCCGTTTGTCCCACGGTAGCTAGGCGCCGGCGACTCTCGCGGCTTCGAGCGCCGCCTGGACAACCGCCGCCGGAACCCGCTCGTCGTCGATCACACGGCCGCCCGAGGCAACGATCGCGTCGCGCAGCCCAACTGCCCACACGTGCTCGAACACCACCATCACTGCCGCGCTGTTCGGTTCGAGCTTCGCCGCTTCGATCGCGATGTCCTCTTCATTGAACAGGTCATCAATTTCACCGTCGACCTCGTCGAACAGCGCCTGCTGGGCCTCAGGTAGGTCGCTGAGCTCTGTTGCCGTGACAGTGCCGTCCGCATGCTTCTGGACAAATACCAGGTCAATGACGCGAACCGTGCCGGCGTTTGTTATCTTCGCAAGCTCAGGTACCATCGCGCCGTTGAACTGGCGGCCGGGGAATTCGATCACCATATACTCGCAGGGTCCCATGCATAGCTCTCCTTGTAAGTGCGTTACGTTGAACTTGGAAACATGGACTCCAAAGCGTATTATAGTCGAGCCAGCGCAAGGGTCAAACGCTCTGTGCCCTAGAACATTCGCCTGCCCCCCTTCACCTACAGCAGAACAAGAGGGTCATGACAGGGAATGTCGCAGGACCGATGTATCTCCGCCCAATAACTGGTTTGACGGACTGTGTTCAGGAACGTATATTTTCCACACAGGGCTACGCGCGACCGCCGCTGATGTAAAAAGTGATGTTCTCCTCCTCCGTCCTTCTCAAGACCAAGCTCCGCCGCCCGCGCCTCCCTGGAGACGCTATCGCCCGGCCGCGCCTGAATGGCGTCTTTGACTCGTCCCCCAATCCCTTCCTCACGCTGATTGTCGCCCCCGCCGGAGCGGGCAAGTCGACCGTCGTCAGTCAGTGGCTCGCCGGCTGTCCCTCCCCGGTCGCGTGGCTATCCCTCGACGACGGCGACAACGACCTGCCGCTTTTCCTTCAGTACCTGCTGGCGGCCATTCAAACCGCGCTCCCTCACGCCTGCCGCGACCTGGAGCCTTTGCTCGCCGCCCCAACACTACCTCCGCTGGATATTCTCGGACGCTCGATAATCAACAGCCTGGCCGAGCTACCGGACTCCCTGGTGCTCGTTCTGGACGACATGCATACCGTCAGCGAGCCGGCCATTCTGGACCTGCTCGACAACCTCCTCAAGCAGCGGCCGAATCCCTTGAAGCTGGTTATCACAAGCCGCAGCGAGTTACCGTTGCGGCTGAGCCGGCTGCGCGCCCAGGGGCAGATGGTGGAGCTTCACCTGGACGATCTGCGCTTCACGCCAACCGAAATCCAGGCGTTCGGCAGATCGTCGATAGACCTTGACCTGACGGATGAGGCAGCGGCGGCATTGGCGACGCAGACCGAGGGCTGGGCGGCCGGCGTGCGGCTATCCCTGCTGTCTCTCGCGGGCGACAAGGAGGCCCGGGAACTTACGCCGCGGACCGCCAGCCGCGCGACTGTGAATTACCTGGTGGACGAAGTTCTGGCGCATCAGTCGCCGGCGATGCAGCGGTTCCTGCTGCGCATCTCCTTCCTGGAGCGCTTCACCGTGTCCCTCTGCGACACCATCCTGGCCGAGCCTGAAATGGAAGGCTCCCCGTCTGCACGAACGCTCCTTCGCGAGGTGGAGAAGGCGAACCTGTTCCTGATTCCCCTGGACGCGACCGCGCAGTGGTATCGCTTTCACCACCTGTTCCGGGATATGCTGTTCCAGCGTCTGCGCGCCACCGTCGGCGGGGACGACCTGCGGCGACTGCGCCGCCGAGCGAGCGAGTGGTTTGCGCGCCATGATCTTCCCGATGAGGCGCTCCAGTATGCCCTGGCTGCCGGCGACGCCGAAGCCGCGGCGCGCATCGTGGAAGAACGCCTGACGGCGCTACTCAACGCCGAAGACATAACGCGGCTGGAACGCTGGTTGGCGTGGCTTCCTGAAGAGCTGGTCGAGCAGCGGCCCGGTCTCCTGGTGGCTACGGCGTGGCTCAACCGCCTCCGAGGACGCGTTGCCGCCAATGAGGCGCTGCTGGAACGCGTCGAGCAGCGCCTCAATGCCAAGGCGGCTGCGACGGCGTCGCCCGCCGTAGAAATTCTGCGCGGTCAGACGCACACACTGAGAGCCGAGATCGCTTACTGGACAGACGACCTCACCGATGTGATCGAGCTAGGCGAGCAGGCGCTGGCAATACTGCCCGAGGAGCATCTCTTTGCCCGCGGGCTGGCCGAGATGTACCTTTTGTACGCCGTGTATCACTTAGGATTTCGGGCGGAGGCCGAGGGGCGGCTGGTACGGGCAAACCACCGTGACCACCTCAATGCCTACACGAGCCGCCTGGCAATCGCCGACATCGTTCTAGGAATTCACGGCGGCTTGTGGAATCGCGTTGACGACGCGGCGCACTGGCTGCTCGACGTCTCGCAGGATAAAGGCTTCTCCCTCGGCATCACGTGGGGCCGCTTCGGCCTCGGCATGGCAAGCCTGGAGCGCAATCAGCTCGACGCGGCCTTCCAGCATTTCAGTGTTGTGGCCTCGCTGATCTATAGCACTCACCTTCGGGCGGGGCTGAATGGGCTGCTGGCTCTTGGTCTCATTCGCCAGGCCCTCGGCCAGCCCGAACAAGCCGACGCTGCTATTGCCGAGGCCGAGCGCGTAGCGGCCAGAGTCGGGGCCGCTGAGCTGTTCGCCGAAGTGCGTTCCACGCGCGCACGGCTGTGTCTAGTGCGTGGCGACCCGACCGCCGCCCTCCCGATAATTGTGGCGCCCACAAACGGCTCTACCGCGCTGACGCACCTGCTCTGGTTCGAGTCGCCCGCGATTACCCAGGCCCGCGTATTCCTCGCTCAACGCACGCCAGAGTACCAGGCGCGCGCTGAGGTGATTCTGGCCGAGCTTCTCGGCGTCGTTCGCTCCAGGCATCTGACGCGGCGCGAAATCGAGGTGCTGGTCCTGACTGCGCTGGCCCACGAGCAGGCAGGCCGCCGCGGGAGCGCGGTCGAGTGCCTCGGTCAGGCGGTTCAGCTCGCCGAGACCCGCGGCGCCGTACGCTTCTTCGTCGAGATCGGCCCTCCGCTCGTCCCCCTGCTCGACAGTGTCGCGTCGCGCGGAGTCGCGCCGCGCTTCGCGGGTCACCTCCTGGCTGCCATAGCTGCCGCATCAGGGGGCGAGAGTGGCGTCCCGGGCATGGCCCGGGCGCAGTCAGCCGAGCCGCATCTCGTCGAGCCGCTCACCAACCGCGAGATGGATGTCCTGGAAGCGCTCGCTCACCGCCGCACGAACAAGGAAATTGCGGCCGAGCTGTTCATCTCCCCGACGACCGTCCAGCGCCACCTCAGCAACATCTTCCAGAAGCTCAATGCCGACAACCGCCGCGACGCCGTCAAACGCGCGCAAGCACTGGGCATTCTCACCTGACCTCACCCCGACCACTCACGCTACAATATTTCTACAACATTTCCTCGCATGATGGCTGGCACACACGTTGCTATACTGTGGCTGTGCTATAACTTGCTGCCAGACGAAAGCCACAGCCATGCTTCAATCCGTGAGCTCACGCAACCACATCCAGTACGGCGGTATCGAACTCAACTCGGCCCTGCGGTCGGTGACGGCTTGCGGGAAGTCCGTACGCCTGACGCCCATCGAGTATCGCCTGCTGTCGGTTCTGGTGGCCGAGGGTGGCCGAACGGTTAGCGCCGACCAACTGCTCCACCGCGTGTGGGGCAAGGGCTATGAGGGGTCTGACAACTATTTGTGGGTACACCTCTCGCGCCTGCGCCGCAAGTTGGATACGCTTGTGACGCCATCGCTCGTCGTGAACGAGCGCGGCGCCGGCTACCGCGTCCGCAGGTTCGAAGCCTCACGCGAACCTTAGGCGCGCGGACCGCTTTCTCGGCACCGGGCGGAAGCAGAAAGAGGGAGGCAACGCATGCGCTGCCCCACTCTTTCATGGTCCGGGCAAGCGCAGCTCATCCTGGCTGCGATATCTGTCTCTCGACGGCGCCCGCGGCTGGGCGCAGCAGACTGACGCCCCTGGCGAAATCCCTGCCTCCCTCCCGTTGCGGGTTCGAGGGCGGACAGGTTTCGTTGAAGTAGGCAGCGCTCTCGATAGGCAGTCTGGTGCAACGGATCCTGGAAGCGTGGCGCGAGCGGCGCCGCCGACTTCATGGACTCGGTGAGACGCTCAGCCGGGTCTCGCGCGCTGGCGACGGCTTGGCAAACCGGGCTAGGCGACGGTCTGCTCGGCGAGAAGCGTCTCGACGCTGCGGCGCGCGAAGCCCGGCGAGCTCGACATCCCCTTGCCGCCGATGCCCGTGACGATGTGGATGCGGCCGTCTATGGTATGGGTGAAGACCGCCTTCTCGCGGTGCAGCAGATAGTAGCCGTTCCAGATGCTCTGTATCGTCCAGGTCGGGAGACTGACCATCTTCTGGGCATAGCGGAGGAGGGCGTCGTTGATCGCGGGCGTCGTCCGTTCTTCGAGGAGGTTCGCGTCGGCGAAGCCGCTGTACTGGTGAGAGTCGCCGATGATGACCGAGCCGTCCATTTCCTCCTTGAAGAGCAGGTGAAGGTCATAGCGCGTAATCTCTTCGTCGACGGCCTCAGCCTGCATGATGTTGTAGCTCGGGCACGCCTTGAAGCCGGGGTAGCGGCGGATGGACATGCCCGACAGCAGACAGTGCGGCAGGGTGGGAATGGGTTGCGGGATGGTGCGCATCATCTGGAGCTTGCACACTTCGAGGCCACTCTGCGCGAACACCTCCGGAAACAGGGTGCGGTGCTCCGCGCCGCTGCACACCACGACCCGCTCGGCGATGTACGTCTTACCGTTGGCGGTGCGTACCGCGCAGTGATCCCCCGCTGCCTTGACGCTCGTCACGTTCGTGTGCGGCAGGTATTCCACGGGCAGCGTGTCGGTCATGAAGGGAATGAAGCGGGCGAGCAGAACGCGTGGGTCGAGGCTGAGGTCGTCGGCGAACACGAGCGCCCCGGTGCAGTACGAAGGGCGGATGAAGTGGTAGCGGTAGAGCGCGTCGGCCGCGGCCAGGTACTCGCAGCGATAGTCCGCGCCGTAGATTTGCGCGAACTCCTGGAGCACGCGATTCTCGGTCTCGCTCGAGGCCACGTACAGGCTGCCGGTCGCGCGCACCCCGAGGTCACGCTGGGCCTGAAGCTCGCGGTAGATGGCCTGGGAGTCTCGCACGATGTCCGACCACTCCCCATACGGCGGCGCGATGGTGCGGACAACCATGCCAAAGTTGCGTGTGGAGGCGTCGTTCGGCAGTGCGTTGCGCTCGACGAGCAGAACACGCGCGCCCTTTTGCGCCGCGAAATACGCATGGAACGCGCCCAGGACGCCCGCGCCAATGATGATCAGGTCGTAGGAAGGCATAACTACCTCTTCCCCCAACGAGGATGTAGTAGCGACTTGAGTCGCTCTTGGCCCGCGGAGCGACTGAAGTCGCTACTACGACGGGAGTGGATGGTCGGTCGCGCCGATGGTGAAGCACGCTTCCGGTGGGAAGCTCAACGACACCTGATCGCCCATTTGGGGCAATTGAAACTGCGGGCTGTTGAACTCGTCGAGATGCACGGACACGGCGCCTAAGCTGACTTCGATGCGCACGATAGGGCCGAGGAACGCCACGTGTTCGACGTTGCCGCGAAGCAAGTTTGAGTTCCCGTTGCGCTGGCCGAGAGACAGGCTCTCCGGCCGCAAGCCCACCATGACGGTGCTGCCCGGCGGGGACTGGATCGGCTTGGTTGCGAGCGTGATTTCCTGGCCGTCGATGGCGACGCGGCCCCGCTCGGACTCGCGGACTTCGGCGGGTACGTAATTGAGGGTTCCGATGAACGAGGCCACGAACTTCGTGCGCGGGTTGTTGTAAATCTCGAACGGCTCACCAATCTGTTCGACGTGGCCCTCGGACATGACGACGATGCGGTCGGAGAGGGATAACGCCTCTTCCTGGTCGTGGGTCACGTAGATCGTCGTGATGCCGAGCTGGCGTTGGATGCTGCGTATCTCGTTGCGGAGGTCGATGCGGATTTTGGCATCCAGCGCCGAGAGCGGCTCGTCCAGGAGGAGAACCGTGGGCTGGATGGCGAGAGCGCGCGCGAGCGCGACGCGCTGCTGCTGGCCGCCCGAGAGCTGCGCAGGATAGCGCGGCCCGAAGGACTCCATCTTTATGAGGGCCAGCATCTCGGCAACCCGCTTGTTGATCTCCTCTTTGGGGCGGCGCGCGATAGTCAGCCCGAAGGCGATGTTCTCGGCGACGGTCATGTTGGGGAACAGAGCGTAGGACTGGAACACCATGCCAACGCGCCGCCGATTGGGCGGCGTCGTGGTGATGATGACATCGTTGAGGCGAATAGTGCCCGAGGTCGGCGTCTCGAAGCCGGCGATCATGCGGAGCGTCGTCGTCTTGCCGCAGCCGCTCGGCCCCAGGAACGAGACGAACTCGCCCTTGCCCACCTCCAGGTTGAACCCTTCGACGGCGACATGCGAGCCGTACACCTTACTGACGTTGATGAGGTCGAGATAAGCCATGACGACTTTCCTTAGCGCGCGCCGGCGAGCTGCGCCTCGCCGCGGCTGCTGCGTCCGAAGTACTGAATCAGCCCCACGGCCACCCACGTCATCAGGAGGCTCATGATGGCGAGCGCGGCCGGCTCGTACGCGCGTGTCTGGCCGAGCAGCGCCATGTATGGCCCGAAGGCGGGGCGCACGAGGAACACGGCGATGGTCAGCTCGCCAATGACGGTGGTGAACGTGAGGAACGCGCCGCTTAGAAGCGAGCCGCGCAGATTGGGGAGGATGACGCGCATGAAGATGGTCGGCCAGCTCGCGCCGAGGCTCTGTGCCGCTTCCGTCAGCGTGCGCACGTCAATGGAGCGCAGGCCGATGTCGACGGCGCGGTACATATAGGGCAGCGTGATGGCAATATAGGCGCACAGCAGCAGAACGTCCGACCCAAGCTCGGTGGCGGTCAGCGGGATAGGCGGACGGCTGTAGAAGCGGACGAGGCCGAAGACCAGCACGATGGCCGGAACGACGAAGGGCAGCAGCGTCACAAACTCGACGTAGGGCCGCGCCTGCGGCACGCGCAGACGTACCCAGTAGGCGGCGGGCACGACGACCAGGATGCTGCCGATAATCGTCAGGATGGCCATGACGAACGAATACCCGAAGCGCGGCAGGAAGCGCGGGTCGGCGAGCACGCGCTGGTAAGCCTCGAAGGTGAGCTGGTCTCGCACCGCGCGCAGGGAGAAGTCGAACGTTCCCCACAGCGGCACGACGAAGAAAAGAACGCCGAGAATGATCAATAGCCAGACCCAGATTGAATGGCCCTTCATTTCAGCCACCTTTCCGTCCGACGCTGCAGCAGCGTATAGATGCCGATGCATAGGGCCATCATGAATATCATGCCGGCCGCGACGGCGTAGCCCAGGCCGGGGTTTTGCAGCACGTCGCCGCGAATCTGCCGTCCGATGAGGATGGTGGCCAGGCCAAACGTACCGCCCGTCAGAGCAAACGCGGTGGCATACGCGCCGAAGGCGTTGCCGAAGAGCAGAATCATGGTGCCAAGGAGGGAGGGAATGAGGATCGGGAAGGCCACGTGCCGCCAATACTGCCACGGCGTCGCGCCCAGGCTCGCCGCCGCCTCCTCCCACTCGCGCCGCAGGCCCTGGATGCCGGGCGTGATAATGAGCACCATCAGGGGCAGCTGGAAGTACATATAGGTGAGGCTGATACCCATGAAACTGTACAGGTTGAAGCCAGAACCGTATATGTCGATGCCAACATTGCGCAAGAAGCCCGTCACGGTCCCCGTGCGCCCGAGGATGGCGATGAACGCGAACGCCAGCGGAACGCCGGCGAAGTTGGCGGCGACGCCGGAGAAGGTCAGGAACCCCGTGCGGACGTGATGGGGTGTCTTGAGACGGGTAATGGCGAAGGCGATCAGGAACCCGAGCACGCCCCCCACCAGGGACGTCATAACACTGATCTGGATGCTCAGCCAGTAAGCATCAAGGATTCCGGGCTGGAACAACCCGGTGATGTTCTCTAGGGTGAAGTTGCCCTGGTTGTCTTGCAAGGCTCCCCACAACAGATAAAGCGTGGGTAGAAGCAGGAAGGCCGCCGAAAATACAAAGAAGGGCACGAGGCCCACCCAGTTCCACAACGCGCTTCTGTCGGCGATAGCTCTCGGTCTGGCCGGCCTCGCCTGCGCCAGTGCATCGGTCGCCATACTGCATCGCTTTCTAGGGCCACTCCCCTGGCTTAATCATTGAGATTGGCCAGGGGAGCGACCTCGCTTCTTCAGTGAAAGTTATCTACTTCTGCATCTGCACGCCGACGACCTTGTCCCAGTTATCCGCAATGAGCTTGCGGGCGGCGGTCACCTGCGGACCGCTGGGGAACACGGCCTTGGCGTAGTACTCGTCCGGCGGGAGCTGCTTCGCCAGCTCGGCGGGGATGAGGCCGCGCTTCTTGAGGTCATCGTAGCGGATAGGGCGCGCGAAGCCCTTAAGGTAATTGAGCTGCGTTTCGTCGGACAGCAGGTACTCCTTCCACAGCTTGGCGGCGTTGGGGTGCGGGGCGTACTTGCTGATGGACTCGATATAGGCGCCGCCGAACACCGAGGACTTCGGAATGACGACCTGGATGTTCGGGTTGCCCTTCAAGAGGTCCTTGTAACCGGAGGCCAGGTAGTCCCAGGTGATGAGGATGGGCGTCTCACCCTTGGCGAGCGTGGCCTGCGTTCCCACGACCGGGACGAAGTTGCCCTGCTTGGCGAGCTTGGCGAAGAAGTCGAGGCCAGGCATCGCGTTGTCGGGCGTGCCGCCGTTGGCGAGCGCCGCGGCGAAGATGGACTGCTGCGCCTGGTTCGAGGCCAGCGGGTCGCCGGCGATGGCGATCATGTTTTTGTACTCGGGCTTGAGGAGATCTGACCAGTCCTGGGGCACGTTCTTGACGACGTCGGTGTTGACGGCGAAGGAGAAGACGCCGTAGTAGGCCGGCGTCCAGCAGCCATCCTTGGACTTCACATCGGCGGGGATGGTGTCCCAGGTCGATACTTTGTACGGCTCGCAGAGGCCGTCTTCCATCTGCGGACCGAAGGCGTAGCCGACTTCGACCACGTCCGGCGCGCCGGGGCCCTTGCTATCCTTGTTGGCCTTGATGGCGTTGACCTCGTCCTGCGAGCCGGCCTGTGGATCGATGTCGTTGATCTTGAGGCCGTAGCGGTCGCCAAAGGTCTGCTTGATCTGGCCGTAGTTCAGCCAGTCGTTGGGCAGGGCGATGGGCGACCAGGCGCCTTCCGCCTTGGCGGCGGCGATGAGGGCGTCCATGTTAGCCGGCATGGCGGCCTTCGCCGCAGCAGTCGCGGCGGCCGTGGGCGCAGCCTTCGGAGCCTCAGTCGCGGCCGCCTTCGGCGCGGCGGTCGGGGCGGTCGTCGGCGCCGTCGTGGGCTTAGGAGCCTCCGGCGCCTTGGTCGGGGCGGCCGTTGGCGCTTCGGCAGGCTTCTGGGCGGCCGGAGCGGCGGTCGGCGCAGCGGGAGCGGCAGCGGGGGCCGCGGGCGCCTGGGCGCAGGCCGAGACGACGATCGCCAGAACGAGCACGGACATCAAAGCGAAGAGACTGGGGAGCTTGAAACGCATGTGATTCTCCTCTTTAGGGCGGAGTGGATTCAACAACCCTCACCTTACCACTCGAATGTTAAACGGCGACAAATGCTTGTTTAAGCGTTTTTCAACTTCAGTTAACATTGACGTCATCAAGGGCGCTCGCCATCAGCGAGGCGTCGCTCAATTTCGTCCAGGACGGGCAGCAGGTCGGCGACACTGTCAATGACGTAGTGCGCGCCGGCGGCGTCCAGGCGCTGGTAGATCGGCTGGAGGCGCCGGCGCAACTCGTCAGGCGCCAGGGCCTCGACCTCGGCCTGGCTCAGGCCCAGCTCGTTGCCGGTCCTGGAGACCCCAACCACCCACGTGCCCGCGTTCAGGCCTTCCTCGATGTCGGGTACTGTGTCGCCGACCTTGACGAGCGCCGCCATCGGATAGACTTGCAGCCGCGTGGCGTTGAGATAGGCCATGTAGGGCGCAGGCCGGCCGGCCGGCACATCGCTAGGGCAGACCCACGCGTCCGGCTCGTAGCCGCCGGCGGCGGCAGCCGGGACAAGGGCCTCCATCAAGGGGTGACTGTAGCCCGTCGTCGAGCCTATCTTGAGGCCGCGAGCGCGGCAGGCAGCCACCGTCTCCGCAACGCCGGGAATGACATCCGCGTGGTTCAGGAGGATAGACATCTGTAGCGGCACAGAGTCCTCGAACATGGCGTCGATGTCGGCTTCGGTCCAGTCCTGCCTGTGCGCCGCGCGCCACGCCTCGGCGACGGATGGCATCGCGGCGATGGTGCGGATGTGGTCGCGCTTGGCCAGCCCCATCGGTGCGCGCGCCTGGGCGATCGTGATGGGCACGCCGCGCTGCTTGAAGACTTCAACGAAAACGGCGACAGGGGCGAAGCACCCGTAATCCACGGTCGTGCCGGCCCAGTCGAAGATGACGGCCTTCAAGGGGCCGTTGTAGGGAGCTGGAGGCATGATATTATCCTGACGCAACGATATCCGAGAATACGAGCGCCGGCGCAAGAGCTACCCGCCGGTGTTTCCACAAGAAGCACGAAAGCGTGTACAATGGGCCAGCTTGCTTCCTACCACAATCAGAAAGTAGCAACGAAACGGAAAGATTGGGGTTCTTATGGCCTATATCTCGTCGACTCACGCGGTATCCCTTGAGTCGAACGCTGGCGACGCCGGCGACGTCACGCAAAACATCGTTGAGGACCTCTACCAGGAATTAGGTGGCGAGGTGCCGTGGACCGACGTCGAGCAGGCGGTGTACGCCGAGGCCGCTGAGTTCAACGACGCCACGGTGACCCAATACCTGGCGCTCTTCATCCGGCGCGGCGCGAAAGAGAGGCTTCGGGTCTCGGCTAACTAAGCCAATTCCGTGCTAACAATCCGAAACACAGACGCACGAGCGGGGTAGACATCGATATCTACCCCGTTTCGCTATTTCCGGACCCGAAGCCCGCAAGCCAGGTCCAACCCATGCTAGTATCGGACACCAGCGTTAAGTCCTCGTACAACACACGTTAACGCCGCGCTAAAACCAGGCTAAATCTCCTTAACACTCGCCAGCGTTAAGCCCCTTTTACGAAAAGCGCCACGACGCTTAACACGCTCTTAACTCCACCTTCAAGTTGGGAGCCTATGCTGCCCATGGTAATGGGATCCAGGGAGCACGAGCATTGCGCCTCACAGATCTGACCGTGGTCGTTCCGACTCGCAATGAACGCGACAATATCACCGCATTTCTCGCCTCACTGCCGCGGGAGGTCGAGCTGATCCTCGTCGACGCCAGCGACGACGAGACGCCCGACCTCGCTGCCAGCCTCCGCCCCCATAAAACGCGTGTCGTGCGGCGTCCGCTGCGCATCCCCGCGGCGCGGCAACTCGGGGGCCTGATCGCGCAGACTCCCTGGCTCCTATGCACCGACGCCGACGTTGTGTTTGCCCCCGACTACTTTGATCGCCTCAGCGCGTACGGGGCCTCGGACGGCATCTACGGCCCGAAGCTCTCGGCCGACGAGTACGCCGGCTACTACCGCTGGTTTGTGCGGGGCCAGCGTCTCTCCCACGCGCTCGGCATCGCCGCTGCATCCGGCTCCAACCTCCTCCTGTCGCGCCGCGCCTTCCTGGCCGTCGGCGGCTTCGACCGTCGGCTGATCGTCAACGAGGACACCGAGATTGTCTGGCGCGTTCAGCGCGCCGGTTTTCGCGTTGACTTCGCCCCGGATCTCATCGTCTACGCTCGCGACCAGCGCCGTCTTCAGCGCGGCGCCGCGCGCAAGACCATCCACTCGGTGACGCGGTGTGCCTTGCTCTATTCTGGGTTGATGCCTGACCGGTGGCGCAGCCACGACTGGGGCTACTGGACGTAAGCACCCGCTGGCGGCCTCATCGTCCAGTCGCTCCAACAATCAGTGAAAGGAGAGACGTATGCGGGTCGCGCTGTTCAGTGAAGTGTTTATGCCCAAGGTCGATGGCGTCGTCACTACCCTGCGGTATCTCCTCGACCACCTGGCCCTCCGCGGCCATACCAGCGTCCTGTTCGCCCCCGAGGGTGGCCCCAACCGCTACGCGCGAACCGTTGTCTGGGGATTGCATGGCGTCAGCTGCCCCTTCTACCCAGAGCTGAAACTGGTCCCGCCTAGCGTCGATCTGCGGGTACACCTGGATACCTTTCGCCCCGATCTCATTCACGTGTTCAACCCGTTCTCTCTCGGCGTCGCTGGGCTGCGGCAGGCGCACCGGCTCAAAGTGCCTATCGTCGCCTCGTACCACACGGATGTCCCCGGCTACGCCAAGCGCTGGGGGTTGGGCCTCCTGCGCAGCCCGCTGTGGGCCTATGTGCGCTGGCTGCACAGCCAGGCCGACTTGAACCTCTGCCCCTCCCGCACCACGCTCGCCGACCTGACGGAGCAGGGTATCCCGCGCGTAAAAATCTGGACGCGCGGCGTCGATACCAAACGCTTCACCCCTGACAAGCGCACAGAGGCCTGGCGCTGGCAACTGAGCCAGGGCGACCCGGACGCCCCGCTGCTGCTCTACGTCGGCCGCCTGTCAGTCGAGAAGCGCGTCGAGTTGCTCCGCCCTGTTCTCGACGCGCTCCCCCACGCGCGTCTGGTAATCGTCGGCGACGGCCCGAGCCGGCCGGCGCTGGAGAGCCTGTTCGCCGGCACGCGCACGATCTTCACCGGCTATCTGCTGGGCGACGATCTCGCGAACGCCTACGCGGCAGCGGATGTGTTTGTGTTCCCGTCCGCCAACGAAACGCTGGGGAATGTCGTTCTCGAGGCGATGGCGTCTGGCCTGCCTGTGATCGCGCCCGCCTCCGGGGGTGTCCTGGAACACGTCATCCCCGGCGACAATGGCCTGCTATTTGCGCGGGATGATGTGGTTGGTTTGGTTAGCGCAGCGCAGCAATTGACGGCGGAACCGGCCTACGCGGCAGCCCTCGGCGTGAACGGGCGCGCCCGCGCCCTGGGCCAGACCTGGTCCAACGTTCTCGACGGCCTCCTCGACGATTATCGGGCGGTCCTGGACCGCCAGCCGATGGAGCAGGCCGCATAAGGGGGAAGTATGCATCCTCTATTCGACCGACCCAAGCCATACATCCTCGCCCATCGCGGAGCGTCGGACCTGGCGCCGGAGAACACCGTAGCCGCCTTTGCCGCTGCGGTTGAGGCGGGGGCGGACATCATCGAGACCGACCTGTGGTTCACCGCCGACGGCGAGCTTGTGTGCCACCACGACGCTACATTGGAGCGCATGACCGGGCAGATGGGCCGCGTGGATCAGATGCCGGCGCGGCGCGTGACATCGCTCCCGATTCAGTCACGCCTTGGGATGCGGTGGCAGAGCGAACGCATCCCAACACTGGCCCAAGCGCTCGACGCGATTCCAATGAGCGTGATGTTGGCCGTTGAGCTGAAGGACCCGCGATTCGCCCAGCGAGCGTGGGCGGAGAAGCTGGTGCGGCAGGTCGAAGCGCGCATCGAGCGGCGGCAGGTTGTGGCTCTCGCCTTCAATCGGCGCCGGCTCGACACCGTGCTGCGCGTGTGCCCATCGTTCCCCACCGGCTACATCTCGGTCGTCGAGCCAATCCCGGTGGACCATGCCCAGATTCTCGGTCCGTTCTGGCCTGTCTTGTACGCCAATCCTGGCTATGTGGCTCAGGCGCACCGCCAGGGACAGTGGGTCTGCCCGCTGGACACGCAGCCAGGGAAGCGGTTGGCACGTTATTTGAAGCTCGGCGTTGATGCCGTCATGAGCAACAACCCCGCCGCGCTCCGCGTCCAGATCGATCAGCTTTCGGCAGCAGCGGCCCACCGCTAAAGGAGTGTCTTATGTCGACAGCGCAGTTTGAGCGCCGGACGTTGGACGTCGGCGCGTCGACGCTGAGTTATAGTGTGTGTGGCGATGGGGAGCCGCTTGTCCTGATCCACGGTTGGGCCGGCTTCTGGGAGCACATCCTATCGGTGATGCAATCGACCCGCGGCTTTCGTCTCTACGCCTTCGACATGCCGGGCTGGCAGCGCGCCGAGGCGCTGCGCGACGGCAACACCCTGGAGGCGTTCAACCAGGCGCTGGCGGAGGCGGTGGACGCCCTCGCCATCGAGGGGCCAATCCATTTGATGGGCCAATCGATGGGCGCCGTGTCAGCGCTGCTCTTCGCCGACCACTTCCCGGAGCGCGTGGGGAAGCTCGTGCTCGTCTCGCCGCCCTTCTCCCTCTTGCGCGATGGCCCGAACCGCCGCCTGCTGCGGTGGGGAATCCGGACGGCGCTCGGCAACCCTCCGATCCTCTCGATTGTCTCCCGCGCGCACAAGACGCGCTGGTACAACTACTGGATCACGAAGCAGACGGCATTCTATGAATACAACCCCTGGTTCTTCGAGGAAGTCATCCTGCCGTCGGCCCGGGTGTGCGACGAAGAAACGTCGCTGAGCCACACGCTGAGCATGTTCGAAATCGACGTGTGGAGCATGGCGCGGCGCTGCACTCACCCAACGGCGATCATCATCGGCGACCGCGACCCGGTAATCAGCGTCGGCGAGGCACGCCTGGCCGTGCGGCTGTTCCAGCGCGGAGAACTGTTCATCATCCAGCGCGCCAAGCACGCGATTATGATGGAGCGGGCGGTCGAGCTGTGCGAGACGACCTTCCAATTCCTGTCTGATGCGGACGAAACCGTCCCCCTCAACGAACGCTACGGCTAGACCAGAGCTTATTGCGCGCGGCTCCTGCTCACCTACAATCCAAGACAATCAAGAACGGCAGGGAGAGATAGTGCTTCTTCTCCCTGCCATTTTATTGCCGGCGCTATTCACCGCTGAGGAGCGCCCCTCTCTAGTTCGCCTGGCGCATCTTCATCTCAAAGTAGCGCTCACGGGCGCCGGGCATGAGGATGTTCTCGCCGACGCCTTGCGTCGCCCGGTCGTCCGGCGGAACTGCCTTGCTAACCGCTGCTGTGCGCGACGTCCGCTCCTCCGGCGAGATTGACCTAATATCCACTGCTCCCTGCGTCGCCCGTTCGTCCGACGAAAACGCACTGCGAGCGACTTGATACCCCGAACTCGGGTACCAGTGGTCGCGCTGGGTCGGCTGCGCTTGCGTCTCCAGATACCAGCGGTCGCGCTGCGTCGGCTGCGCCTGCGTCTCCAGGTACCAGCGGTCGCGCTGTCCCGCTTCCGCCTGCGTCTCCAGGTACAAACGGTCGCGTTGCTGGGCGCGAAGGGCGTCGGCATACAGTGGTTGCGCTGCCGAGACAGCCTGCTTATCCACAACCGACTCCGGTCGTGGCCAAGCGTATGTCCCGACTATCACTACGACAAGGAGAGTGGCGATCACGACCCCGACTAGATACTGCCAATACCGAACCTGCCGCGGCGAAGAAACTGCGCTCATGGGTCTGTACTCCTTTGGCTCTCTACTCTCTGCGAGTGTGTGACTGGCTGAAGCCTCACCGAACTTGTGACAGCATTTAATCACACAGCCGATGCGCTTCGTACCCGATTTGCGGGAAATGGGCGGGGAAAAAAGCGGGTATCGCCAAAGGAGAGGTACAGGCGGGGATAGGAACGTCCTGTCACACCGACCCGCACTTGACTTGCAGAAAATTCAGCTTCATACTTCTCGCCCCATATTGACTTACCGAGGCAGGTGACACATCAGGAGGATTGCGATGGCAAGCGAGATTCGAGCGATGGCTGATCCGGAGAGTGGCCGCAGGGCCACGTTGGAGGGGGGTAAGGGCAAGTCCAAGCCGGCCGGCGACAGCGCGGACAAATCCAAACCGGCCGGCGGCAGCAGGGACAAGGCGACTCCGCAGGGCGGGAGCAGGGACAAATCCAAGCCGGCCGGCGGCAGCAGGGACAAGGTAGCTCCAGAGGGCGGGAGCCGCGACTAGCGTGAAGCGGCAGGAAGCGCGGACCTTCCGCCGCGAGCCTAGTTGATTGAAGGGTTCAGGTCGGAGGCATAGGCGATGACGTCTTCCAGAGTCATCGCCCGTCCTTCTGTGCGCGCAGTCTCAAAGGCTGGTGATGAAAGCCGGCTGCGTAGTCTTGCGACTGCCTCGTCATATTCGGCGCGGTCGGCGGACCACATCAGTGCGCCGGTTGCGTCGATCAGGCTTTCAGCCGCACCGATCAAGTGTACCGCTCGCTCAAGCTGTCCGTAGGCTTCGAGCACCTCCGCGATCCCTGTCAAACACGCCGCGATGCCCCATTTATCGTCCAATTCAACAAACTGGGCGAGGCCTTTCTTGAACAGTGTCGCGGCCTTGGCATAGTCGCGTTGGTATCGTGCCACGTGCGCCAGATTGTGAAGCGACCAGGCAATTGTCCTTATGTCGCCCAGCTTATCTAGCAAGGCGAGACTCTCGGAGTAGAACTTCTCCGCCTGCCCATACTCACCTCGAGCGCGCGCTACCTCGCCGAGGTTGTTGAGAGATGTGGCGATGCCCCATTCATCATTGAGCTCGCGCTTGAGGGCGAGGCTCTCCTCTAACAGGGCTTGTGCCGATGCATAGTCCTGCTGGTTGAACAGTACCAGTCCCAGGTTGTTGAGCGACCGCGCCATGCCTCGCCGGTCTCCAAGCAGCCTGTTTGTAGCCAGGCCGTCCTGGTGAAACTGCCGCGCTGAGACGTAGTCACCCTGGGTCTTGGCAAGATTGCCGGCTGCGTTGAGCGCCTTTGCCTTCTCAACGGATGGCTCATCTGCTCCCGCGACCGACAATGCGTTGGTCAGGCGCGCACGCCCCTCGCTCAAGTGACCGTGTATCTCCCAGAACCGCCATAAAGCCCCGACGAACCGCAGCCCCTCTTTTGCCTGGCAGCTTTCCTCAGCCCACTTCATTGCGGCTCCCAGGTTATCGTGCTCTCTCTCCAGCCGCGCTAACCATACCCCCTGGTCTGGCCCGGTCAGCCGAGGCTCCGCGTCTTCGGCCAGGGCAAGGAATTCTTGCGCGTGCCGGTTCCGCAGCGTGTCCGCCTCCCCCTGCTCCGTCAGGCGTTCCAGAGCATATTCACGGATCGTCTCGAGCATCGTGAAGCGCGCCTCAGGCCCCGGTTGTACCGGCTGGAGCAAGCTTTTCTCGATAAGGGACTGGAGCCCATCAAGAATGTCCACCTCTCCGTCACCGGGAGTTGAACAGACGGCCTCCGCCGCCTCGAGTGTCCAACCGCCGTTGAAGACCGCTAACCTTCGGAACAGGGCCTTCTCCTCGTCCTCCAGCAAATCGTAGCTCCATGCAAGCGTGTTCCGCAGCGTTTGCTGGCGCGTCGGCAGATCACGAGCGCCACCCGTCAACAGCTTCAGACGGTTCTCGAGGCGGGTCAGCAACACCTCGGGCGTGAAGAGCTTCAGCCTTGACGCGGCCAGCTCGATCGCGAGCGGCAACCCGTCGAGTCGGTGGCAGATCTGAGCCACGACGGCTGCGTTCGCGTGGGTCACGTCAAAGTCGCGTCTGACGTCCTGCGCGCGTTTGACGAACAACTCCACCGCCCCAAATTGAGGGATTTGTTCCCAGCTTGGTAGACTTCGAGCATCAGGGAGCGCCAGAGGTGGAACGATGAACTCCTTCTCCCCGCGCAAGCGCAACCTTTCGCGGCTCGTTACGATGACCTTGAGGTCTGGCGCTACGGCTAGAAGCTCACCGACGATCGGCGCGGCGCTGAGCACCTGCTCGAAATTATCGATGAGCAACAGCATGTTCTTGTCCGCCAGGTAGTCTTTCAGGAGATCCACAACGGCACGGCCGCCCGATTCGCGTACCCCCAACGGCTGGGCGATGGCCGATGCTACGAAGGCGGCATCGCTTATGGGCGCCAGGTTGACGAGGTAAACCCCGTGGGCGAAGTGTGCGAGGAAGTTGACGCCAATCTGCAGGCCAAGGCGTGTCTTTCCCACGCCGCCTGCGCCGGTCAGCGTTACCAACCGCACATCCGGAGAGTGGATCAGGTCCTCGACCGCGGCTATCTCCCGCGCGCGCCCAACGAGCGGCGTAGTGGGGACGGGCAAGTTGGTGGGGCGCGAGGGGGTAGGCTGGGGGGTAAGCGTAACAGTCTGGGTCGGTACGGCAGAAATGTCGGCGTCCTCATCTCGCGCGAAGCGGATGAAGTTGACGCGTTCGCTAGACGGAATCTCCAGAGCATCTGCCAGCTTCGCTGCCATCTGCGGCGACGGACGCGCTTCGTCGGCCTCGACCTTGCGGATGGACTCGCCGGAATAGCCCGTCAGGCGTCCGAGCTCGACCTGGGTCAGACCCAAGCCTCGACGCCGCCGCTTTAGCCACTGGCCAAACGAAAGGTCCGCCTGCATGGGCCCTCTCCGTGGCTGTAATAAGATCCTTGCTCAAGACGTGACTGGCAGTGCGTAAAGTCTAGCACACAACTAGCAGAGATCAAAGAGACCTATGGCCAGGATAACTCCCGCTGCGTCCGAATCTTGCTCTCGTCCAGCTCGACGCCCATGCCCGGCGTATCGGGCAGCGTGACCATGCCGTCGACCGGCTGAATCGGCTGCTTGAAGAAGAACTGGTGGACCTGGTTCCACTTGATGAGGTATTCCAGCAGCGGGCAGACGTTCGGCGGCTGCGAGGCAATCAGGTGCAGGCTGGCCGGCGTCGAGTGGCCGTGAGGGATCACGGGTATATCGTAAGTGGTCGCGATCGCGCAGATCTTGAGCATCTCCGTGATACCGCCGGCCCAGTAGATGTCAGGCTGGAGGATGTCGGCGGCACCCGCGTCCAGCAGCGTCTTCAGTCCCCAGCGCGTGTACTCGTGCTCGCCGGTGGCGATCGGAATCGGGCTGCGGCGGCGAATCTCGGCGCACTCGGCGATCCGGTCCGGCTGCACCGGCTCCTCGAGCCAGCGCGGGCTGTACTCGGCCAGCCGCTCGGCCATCGCCAGTGTGTACGGCACATCCCAGCTCATCCAACAGTCGAGCATGATGTCCACGTCGGGGCCGACGGCCTCGCGCAGGGTCCGCGCTAGCAGAAGGTTCTTCGCCATGCCCTCGCGCCCCTCGGCCGGTGTCGAGCGGAAGAACCACTTGGTGGCGCGGTAGCCCTGCGCGACGATCTCCTGGGCGCGTTGGCGCACAAGCTCAGGCTCCAGCGAGTAGCCTAGCGCGCTGGCGTAGGCCGGAATCGCGTCGCGGGTCGGCCCGCCGAGCAACCGGTAGACAGGCGCGCCGGCCCACTTCCCCTTCAGGTCCCACAGGGCGCTATCCACGGCGCTGATCGCCATCATCTCCACACCTTTGCGTCCGTGGACGGCGAGACGGTACATCTGGTCCCAGAGAAGCTCTGTGGCGCGGGGGTCCTGGCCTAGCAGGAGTGGCGTAAACTGACGCCCGATAATCAGCGCCTGGACGTCGTTGATCGGCCCGCCCATCCCGCTCACCCCGTCGTCGGTTTCAACGATCACGAAGATGGAGCGCACCGCCTGGCGTCCCTCGCCAAGCTTGACGGTCTCCCGCGCTGGCGCGTCGCGGTGGGCAGGGTAGATGTCGATCGGGCGCACCAGGCGCTCTTCCCAGAACTCGCCCTCGTGCTCCAGGACACCTTCGAGTTGCAGCAGCCTGACCTTCGTAATCTTCATGCGCGTCTCCTTGTGGCATGGTGTGCGCCGGGTATCGGGATGGTCCCGCGCCAACTGTAACATGATCGAGGAGTGCTGACAAATGATCGGCAACATGCTCTACCTCTGGGTGTTTGGCGATAACGTCGAAGACGCGCTCGGGCATGGCCTCTACCTGGGCTTCTACCTGCTCGGCGGCATTGTCGCCGGCGTGGTCAGCGCCTTTATGACCGGCATCTCCCATGTTCCCAACCTGGGCGCGAGTGGCGCGATCGCCGCCGTCCTCGGGGCGTACCTGATCATGTTCCCGGGCGAGAGAATACGGGTCATCGGCATCGGCGGCGGCGTGGGCATCGGCTACGTGCCGGCCGTCGCCATGATTGCGTTCTGGGCCTTGCTCCAGTTCATCAGCGGGCTGGGCGTCATCGGCTCCACGGCGGGCGGTGTCGGCTACTGGGCTCACATCGGCGGCTTCGTGTTCGGTCTGTTGGTCGGCTTCCTCTACCGCGGGACGGCGCGACGACAGGCGCGTGTGGCGTAGATCGGTTCAGATACCGAATTACATTCGCTCTACCGCACCGTCCGTGTTATCATAGCCGTAAACTTCCACAAACAATGCGAATAATTCGGAGGGTGCGATGGCGGACCAAATGACAGCGACGACGCTGCAACTTCGCAATTCTGAGGGAATGGATATCTTCGTGCGCCGATGGGCGCCGGCCGATGCCAGGCCCAGGGCCGTGGTGCTCATCGCCCACGGCGCGGCCGAGCACAGCGCGCGCTACGCGCGGCTGGCGGTGGCGCTCACTGACGATGGCTACGCCGTGTACGCGCCCGACCACCGCGGCCACGGCGAGACGGCGGGAACGCTCGACAGCGCCGGTTGGGCGGGGGCGGATGGGTGGAACGGCATGCTGCGCGACCTCAAGATGGTCGCCGACCATGCCCGCAGCGAGAACGAGGGCTTGCCCCTGTTCCTGTTCGGCCACAGCATGGGTTCCTTCCTCGCCCAGCGATGCATCCAGCTATGGGGAGATGAGCTGAAAGGGTGCATCCTGTCCGGGTCGAGCGGAGCGATGGCCGGGCTGAACGACATGGTGCCGATGCTGGAGATGGCCGCCCAGGGAGACGCAGCGCGCCAGCCCTCGCAGGCGTGGGTGATGATGTTCGGCGGATTCAACGCGCCATTCGCGCCACAGAAGACGGGCTTCGAGTGGCTCAGCCGGGACGAGGCCGAGGTGCAGAAGTACGTCGACGACCCGTGGTGTGGCTTCGTCTTCTCGAACCGCCTGGTGGCCGACATGATGGCGGGGATGGCCGAGACGTGGCAGCCCGAGAACGAGGCGCAAATTCCCAAGACTCTGCCGCTGCTTATCTTATCCGGCGAGCAGGATCCGGTCGGAGGCAACACCGAGACGGTGAAGGAGCTTGTGCGCCGCTACGGCGAGCTTGGTATCCAGGATATGGAGGTCATCTTCTACCCGGCGGGACGCCACGAGATGCTGAACGAGCTGAACCGCGAGGACGTGCAGCAGGACATCCTCAACTGGCTCGACGCCCACGTGTCTGCGTAGGAGGTGTAGCGCCGACGAATGAGGATTGACGGAACGATCGTGCTACCGTAGGTCGGCCGCGATGTCGCTGCGAGGAGGACGTCTCTCGGGAGTGTGGGGGGCGAAGCTCCCTACTGACGAAGCAGCCTCCCGATAGGTGACAGACACGGCTGATGCGACTCAGACGGCCTTGGACCAGAGCGAGAGATTGCTTCGCGTCGCTGCTCAGAACACACCACTGTCATTGCGAGGAGCGCATCTTGGGGGTGTGGGGGGCGAAGCTCCCCACTGACGAAGCAATCTCTCGGTGGATGACAGCAACGCCGTAGCGGTGCAAACCGCCTTTGACAAGGACGGGGGATTGCTTCGCTCCGCTCGCAATGACGGCTTAACTGTGTTCTTGTTTCGGCGCATGCCGCCACACGGCATCGGCGTCTCGCAATGACGGGGTGGTGCTGTGGCCGCAGTGGCCACGCCGTCTTCCAGCCCCGCTGGCTATCGCGCTACCGAGATGTGTGTAAAAGAGAGGGCTTCAGCCCAGCGCCTTCAGGCATCGGCGCTTACCGCGCCGCCACCACGCGCACCAAGCCTGGGACAACGTTCTCGGCGATGGTGCGCGTGGCCTTTCCGTCCCAAAACGCGAGGCTCGATAGCCTCTGCCGACCATCCGCCGCGAATAGCAGTCCCGCCGCGCTCCACGCGGCCGGCGCGGGCGCGGCGCCGCTCAGGCGCGCCACCTCCTGGCCCTCAGTGGTCACGACCCTGTCTGCAAACGCCACCCGCTTGCCGTCCGGCGCCCACACAGGCAGGGCAGTTGTCGCGGCTGCCGGCAGCGTGAGGAGCTTGTTGTCGCCGGCGTCGTGACGATAGACCAGGCTCGTTCCCTGTCCGTCGGCGCGCGCGTAGGCGATGCCCAGGTCGCCGTTCGGCGCCCACGCCAGGGAGTAGACCTGGCCGCTGACCGCCTGGTTTGTCTTGCTCTGCTCCACGTTGTATACCCAGTAGCCCTGGAAAGCCGCGCCCGGCGTCGCTAGCGGGAACGGTGTCACAGCCGGCGCGGGCGCGGCACCCGTCGCCTGGGGTGGGATGAACGCCAGGCGTTTGCGCGGTGTATTCCAGTAGACTTGCGCCGCGCCGGTTCCGGCCGGCCCGCAAACGAGCGTGTCGTCCTTGCCGTCGAGGGTCACACGCCGCAACGCAACGCCGCATGGCGGCTGCCGGGTGTTCTGACTCGGCCAGATCAGGGTATCGGGCGTGACCCAGACGCCGGCGCCATAGCTGGCGGTCTGCCCGTCAAGGAGATATGGGGCCGTCACGCCGGGCGCGAGACGCCGGGGCTTGCCGCTACCGTCCGCCTTGACGGCATACAGGCCGGCCTCTACCGCGCCTGGCGACACGGCGTAGGCGAGCCATTGGCCGTCCGGCGACCAGGCCGGGCCGACCTCGATCCCCGCGTCCTGCGTCAGGCGCGTCACTTTCCCATCGGCGACGGCGACCACGTACAGATCGGCCTGCCCTTCGTGATCAGATACCACGGCGACGCGTTTGCCGTCCTGTGACCACGCGGGCGGAGACTGCACCAGCAGCGCAGTGAGCAGCGCGCGGCCGTCCGGCCCGGCGAGCGTGGCGGCGGGTGTTCCCGCCGGCAGCAAGTCGAGGAGCTTGCGACGCTGCCCCTGGAGGTCTACCAGCCACAGCGCCGCCGCGGGACGCGCGTCCGCCGCTGATACCAGCCCTCCCCCCTCGACGACCGCGACCGTCCGGCCCTCCGGGGATGGCGTCCAGGACAGCGTCGTCGTCAACCCGACAGGGGACGGCGTGCCGGCCGGGGTTGGGCTCGTGTCCGGGACGAGTAGGCTTTGCCCGCCTGCGGCCAGCGGCGGCCCCGTCAAGGCGCGGGCGTTCCCGCCGTCAGCGGTGGCCGCCCAGAGACTTTGCCCCCCCTTTTCATAGAACAGCACCGGGCCGGCGGCGAGAGGCGGAGCTACGGTCTTGCTCGCCTCTCGCGCGCTCGGAGAGGGGTTGGGGGTGAGGGTCTGGACCCCCGCTGTCGCTCTCGCAGAAGGGCTGGGGCTAAGGGCCGGGTTAGGCGTGATGCCGCCAGCCGCCTCGGATGCCCTCGGCGACGGAGCAGGGGTGAGCACCGAAGGCGTGACGGGCGTCACCTGAATCTCTGCCACGCTCGTGTTATTCGAACAGGCCGCCAGCAGGGCGGCAAGTAGCAACAGCGCGACGAATCGCATGCATCCTCCGAAAATGCCGGACAACGCTATACAGATTATAGGCGGCGCGTCCCATCTTGACATTCGTTTGCGTCGCGGGTATCAGTATGATAGACTCAGTCGGGAGACCTGAACCGTTGAAAGGCTCCGTCCTCCTTCGATGGAATTAGACCGTCAGGCGCCGGTGCGGCGGGCGCACGTCATAGGAACCTCAGGCTCGGGCAAGACAACGCTCGGCGCTCGCCTCGCCGGAATCATCGCCGCCCCTCACATTGAGCTAGACGCGCTTCACTGGCGGCCTAACTGGGCGCCGCTCGACCGCGCGGTCATGCGCGCCTGGGTTTACGCGATGGTGCAGGACGAGTGCTGGGTCGTCGACGGCAACTATAGCTCCGTCCGCGACATCCTTTGGGCCCGCGCGGACACACTCGTCTGGCTAGACTATTCGCTGGCCAGGGTGATGTGGCGGCTCTGGTGGCGGACGCTGAGCCGGGCAATGGGGCGGCAGAGCCTGTGGAACGAGAACCGAGAAAGCCTGTGGACCCATCTCGCCACGCGCGACTCGCTCTTCCTGTGGGCGCTCCAGACGCACAGCAAGCATCGGCGGCGGTACCCCGGGTGGCTGAGGGAACCCGAGAACGCCCACCTGCGGCTCGTTCACCTGCGCTCGCCGCGCGAGGCCGATGCGTGGCTGACGGCCGTCGCGGCTGGGAAATCATCTCGATATTCGAATTAGGAGATAAGCATGTCTTTTTCCCTTGAAGGGCGTGTCGCGATTGTCACCGGCGGCTCGCGTGGCATCGGGCAGGGCATCGCCGAGGCATTTGGCCAGGCGGGCGCGGCGGTGGTCGTCACTGCCCGCAGCCTCGACCGCGTCGAGCCGGTGGCAAAGGGCATCGAGGCCGCCGGCGGACGCGCGCTGGCGATCGCCTGCCATACCGGCCACGACGACCAGGTGAAGGCGCTCATCGACACCACGCGGGAGCGCTTCGGCCGCCTCGACATCCTGGTGAACAACGCGGCGACGAATCCCCACTTCGGCCCGGCCATCACGGCCGAGCCGAGCATATGGGCCAAGACGCTCGACACCAACGTCCTGGGCTATCTGCGGGTTGCCCAGGCGGCCGTGCCGGCGATGCAGGCGGTGGGGGGAGGCAAGATCATCAATGTCGCGTCGACCGCGGGCATCAACCCTATGCCCGGCCTCGGCGTGTATGCCGTGAGCAAGGCGGCTGTGATCATGCTCACCAAGGTTCTGGCCGTCGAGCTGGGCCACATGAACATCCAGGTGAACGCCGTCGCGCCCGGCGTCATCAAGACGCGCTTCAGCCAGGTGCTATGGCAGACGCCCGAGATCGCCAGCCGCGTTCTCCAGGAGACCCCGGCCGGCCGCATCGGCGAGGTAGACGATGTGACAGGCGCGATGTTGTATTTCGCGTCCTCCGCGTCGGACTATACGACGGGAACGGTCCTCGTTATTGACGGGGGGCAGATTGTATCGTAGGGGCTAGCGGATGATGAGGTAGGCCACGATGATGCCGATGGCCGCGCCGACGAAGACTTGAAATGGGGTATGGCCGAGAAGCTCCTTCAGGCGCTCCTCGCTGATGGGGTGGCCCTGGAACAGTTCGTCCACGATCTGATTCAGGATGCGGGCCTGGCGGCTCGCGGCCCAGCGAATGTTCTGGGCGTCGAACATGACGATCATGGCGAAGATGGCGGCGATGGCGAAGATGGGCGAGTCGAAGCCCTCCAACAGGCCAGTCGCCCACGCAGCAGCGGAGACCAGGGCGGAGTGGGCGCTTGGCATGCCGCCGGTGCTCATGTAGAAGCGCAGGTCGATTTTGCGATAGCGCATGAGGTGCAGAACGACCTTGATGGTCTGAGCGGCGATCCAGCCCGCTGCCGCTGCCCATAGCACCCGGTTGTACAGGATGCCGGCGATCAAAACGGGTCCTCCTCCTCGTCGTACACCGGCTCGAGGGCTTCCTCGTCGTCCGCATCCTCTTCCCGTGCGCTGAGCTGTTGGATACGCAGCTCGGCGGCGTCGAGATATTGGCGGCAGCGCTCCGACAGGTGGACACCGCGCTCGTAGAGCGCGAGCGCCTCGGCCAGCGGAAGGTTCCCCTCTTCGAGCCGGCGGACGGTCGCTTCCAGCTCGGCGAACGCGGCTTCGAAGCTCTCCGACGGTGCGCCCGATTCGTCCATCACAGATGCCTCCCCACTATACCAAACGCGGCTAGAAAGGCTGCTAAGCAGCGTCCCCACTCAGGCTAGACTGCCGGTCGCAAGAGCGGGAGATTGCTTCGCTGCGCTCGCAATGACAGCCTGTCTGTGTAATTAGTCTAGCAGCCGCCGCTGGCGGCCCACCGTCACTTCGAATGCGCCGTCGGCGACGTGAACCCGCAGCCCACGGCCGACCCGCGCCTGCCGCGTCTCGCGCACCACCTCGCCACTCTCGGCGTCGGTAACGATCGCGTAGCCGCGGCGCAGAGTCGCATTGGGGTCGAGCGTCGCGAGGCGGCCGCTCTGCCCCTGTGTCTCGGCCCGCGCCAGAGCCAGGCGGTGGGTCATAATGCTCGCCGCGCGCCGCGCCAGCTCGGATAGGCGCATCCGCGCGGCGTCGATGCGCGCCTGCGGCGAGAGGCGCTCCAGGTGGCGCTGCTGGTGATCGAGGGACAGGGCGTGGCTGCCCAGCACGTCCTCGACCGCCGCGTCCAGGGCATCGCGGGCATCGGCGACACGGCGGCGTAGATCCAGGCGGTCCGGTGTCGCCATCTCGGCCGCCGCCGTCGGAGTCGCGGCGCGCACGTCGGAGACGAAATCGACGATGGTGAAGTCCGTCTCATGGCCGACGCCGGTCACAACCGGAACCCGGCTGGCGGCGACGGCGCGCGCCACCATCTCCTCATTGAAGGCCCACAGGTCTTCGAGCGAGCCGCCGCCACGCACCAGTAGAATCACCTCGACGTCTGGCAGCGCGTTGAGCCGCGCCAGGGCCGCGACGATGGCGGGCGGGGCGTCGGCGCCCTGCACGAGGGTCGGCGCGAGGGTGACACGAGCCAGCGGCCAGCGCCGGCCCAGGGTCGTCTGAACATCGCGCCACGCGGCAGCCTGCGGCGATGTGACCACACCGATGTGACGCGGGAAGCCCGGCAAGGGGCGCTTGCGCTCGACGGCGAACAGGCCCTCGGCGTGCAGCTTGTCGCGAAGCGCCTCGAACTGGGCGTGGAGAACACCCTGGCCCGCCGCTTGCAGGGCATCGACCGAGAGCTGGTACTGGCCGCCGGCGGCGTAGACACTAATGCGGCCGTGGACGACAACGGCCTCGCCATGGGCGGGGACGCGGTCCAGCAGCCGCATCTGGGAACGCCATATCACGCATCTGATCTGCGCGGCGTCGTCTTTGAGCGTGAAGTACACGTGTCCAGCCGTCGACCGGCTGAGGTTCGAGACTTCCCCCGTCAGCCACACATCTTGAAGCTGGAAGTCTGCCTCGAGCAGCTCCTTGATGTAGCCAGTGACGTCGGCAACGGAGAAGACGGGGGGCATGCCGCCAGGCTAGACGCGGGTGACGTATTCGTTGGTGCGCGTATCCACGCGGACGGTGTCACCCTGGTTGACGAAGAAAGGCACGTTGATGACCAGCCCGGTCTCCAGCGTCGCGGGCTTGCCGCCACCCGACGCCGTGTCGCCCTTGAAGCCGGGCGATGTCTCGACGATCTTCAGGTCCACCGTGGTCGGCAGTTCGAGATCCAGCGGCTCGCCCTCGTACGACGACAGCTCCAGGGTCATGCCCTCCTGAAGGTACTTGACCGCGTTGCCGAGCTTGTCGGCGCGCAAGCCGAACTGATCAAAGGTCTCTTTGTCCATGAAGTGATATTCTTCGCCGTCGGTATAGAGGTACTCCACCTCGCGGTTGTCGAGGCGCACGTCGTTCACAACGCCGCCGTTGGGGTACGTCTTCTCCACGTTGGAGCCAGTGCGAAGGTTGCGCAGCTTGAGGCGAATAGTGGCGCTGCCGCGGCCCACCTTGATATGCTGGTACTCGACGACGCGGAACAGGTCCCCGCCGTCTTCAAACGTAACCCCTTTGCGTAGTTCAGTCACGCTGACAGTCATGGTTGATACTCCCGAAAAAGGCATGAAACAAGGGTCGGCCACGTGGGCAACCCTTGGGAGGCCCGCTAGAGTGGGGCCGGAAACTACCTGATGATTCGCTCAAGTATAGTCGTGTCAGGGGTTTAAGTCAAAAGGTTGGCGGCAACTCTGCATCCTCGCGCTGCGTAGAGGAAGAAGATACAGTTGTCTCCGAGAGAGGATTGGATGAGCGTAACATCCCCCGCCGCCCGTGATAGCCTCTCAAGCTCTCCGGTCACCGTGACGGCCGAGCCGGCCGCCAGCCCCGGCAAACGCGTCGACGCCGCGACCGCGCCGTGTATCGCCGAGAGCGGCGTCGAGATCTTCGCACGCGTCTCGAAGACGAATAGCTTCCGCCGCGTGCTGCGCTTCCCGTTTCGCAAGCGCTGGTTCGTCGCCAAGTTCCACAGCCGGCTCATCGGCCAGGTCGTGTGGCACGACCTCGTGGCCGCCAAGCGCGCCTCCGACGCCGCGGCGCGGTACTTGCCGGTCGCGCCGACTCTCTTCGTCTACGCGCACAACGACCGTGACCAACCGAGCATCATCCGCATCCAGCACTTCGTGCGCCGCCGCCTGGCCGACGTGACCGACGAAGAGGTTCAATCGCCGGACATGGTGGCTCAGCAAATCGCCATCATCGACGGCGCGAAGCGCATGGTCGAGGCGGAGGGATGGCTGCCGGACCCATTCGGCTTCCCGGCGACGGCCTGGGACGCCTTGCACTGGCCGTCGCTGCGCCGCTCGACCAACATCATGGAGGATGAGGAGGGGCGGCTGGTGTTCATCGACATCAACAGCCCGCGCCCCTGGAAGCGCCAATCGAACCCGCTGGGCCGCCTGGCGCTGTGGATGACCGACCGCGTCCTGGCGCGCTATCGCGCTATTCTGGATGGGTCCCAACACGCACAAATTGGACATGCGTGTGATGGACGGACACAATATAGACCATGAATGTCGTCGAAGAGCTTTTCGCGCGCCTGACGCGGAAGCACGACGCAGGCGCCATCAACCTGACGTGCATCGGCGAGCACGGGACAGAGACGTTTGCCCGCGTGTCGCAGGGGAACACGTTCCGGCACATCATTCTGTTCCCGTTACGCAGCCGGCGCCGCTTCGTCGTTAAGCTCTACAGCCGCGTTGTCGGGGTCATCAGCTGGCCCGAGATGCTCGACGCCAAGCGCGGCTCGGATGAAGCCAGCCGCTACCTGCCCGTCGCGCCGACGCTGTACGTCTACGGCCAGGACGCCATCGGCGAGCCGAGCATCGTTCGCATTCAGCACCAGGCGCAGCGCCGCATCGCCGAAATGACCGACGAGGAGCTTCGCACGCCAGAAATGGTCGCCCAGCAGCTTGCCATCCTGGACGGAGCGGAGCGCATGGTCGAGGAGCGCGGCTGGCTGCCAGACATGTTCGGACACCCCGACTCGTTGCGCCAGATCGTGAACTGGCCGTCTCTCCGCTACTCGACCAACATCATGCTCGACGGTAGCGGCAAGCTCGTCTTCATCGACATCAACGACCCCTACATAATGAACCGCATCGACAATCCGGTGGGCCGCCTGAGCGTGGGCATCGCTCGCTACAGGCTCGCCCAGCACCGGCGCTTCCTGACGCAGCGGACGTAGAGACGCGCCATGGCGCGTCTCTACCCCAGAGGAGGTTTACCATGCACGGTGGCGACATGGTGGCGGAGGTTCTCAAGGCCCAGGCCGTCGAGTTCCTGTTTACCCTGGTGGGCGGCCACATCTCGCCCATCCTGGTCGGCGCGAAGGCGCGCGGCATCCGCGTCGTCGACACGCGCCACGAGGTCAACGCCGTGTTCGCCGCCGACGCGGTGGCTCGCCTGACCGGCCGCCCCGGCGTCGCCGCGGTCACGGCCGGGCCGGGCGTGACGAACAGCGTCACGGCGCTCAAGAACGCCCAGATGGCCCAGTCGCCCGTCGTCCTCCTCGGCGGCGCCGCCCCGACCATCCTCCAGGGACGCGGCGCTCTCCAGGACATCGACCAGATGTCGCTCGTGGCATCACTCGTGAAGTGGTCGGCGCGCGTCAGCCGGGTGAAGGACATCATCCCTACGGTGGAAGAAGCCTTCCGCCAGGCGCAGAGCGACACGCCGGGGCCGGTGTTCGTCGAGCTGCCCATTGACCTGCTCTATGAAGAGGCGACGGTCAAGGAGCTCTACGGCGTCAAGGGGAGCAGCAAGACCCTGGCCCAGCGGGCGACGAACCTCTACCTCCAGCGCCACGTCAAGCGCATGTTCGCCGGCGCGGAGAAGGCGAAGGCCGGGCCGGTCATCGTCGTGCCGCCGCTGGAGCCAAAGGAGCGCCTGGTGGAGAAGGCTGCCGAGGCGCTGGCCAAGGCCGAGCGCCCGGTTATTCTCGTCGGCAGCCAGGCAACGCTCGATACGCCGAGCATCGCGCCGATGATCGCGGCGCTGGAGCGTATCGGCGCGCCGGTATACCTGTCGGGCATGGCCCGCGGTCTCCTGGGGCGCGACCACCCGTTGCAGATGCGCCACAAGCGGCGCGAGGCGCTGCGCGAGGCGGACGTCGTCATCCTGGCCGGCGTCCCCGCCGACTTCCGCCTGGACTACGGGCGGCATATCGGACACAAAGCGCTCTACGTATCCGCGAACCGCAGCGAGACAGACCTGACCAAGAACCGCAAGCCCGACATCGCCATCCTCGGCGACCCCGCCGTGTTCCTGGCGCGGCTCGACGAAGCCTTGCCGGCCGCGGAGCGCTGGGCCGACTGGCGCGCATCTCTGCGCGCCCGCGATGACGCCCGCAATGCCGAGATCGGCGAGCAGACGGAGGCGGCCATCGAGGGTGTCAACCCGCTATCCCTGCTGCGCCAGATCGACGGCGCGCTGGATGACAACGCCATTGTCGTGGCCGATGGCGGCGACTTCGTGGGGACGGCGTCGTACATCGTGCGCCCCACCGGCCCGCTGGCGTGGCTCGACCCCGGCGCGTTCGGGACACTGGGCGTCGGCGCGGGGTTCGCCCTCGGAGCGAAGCTCGTCCACCCCGACGCCGAGGTGTGGATTCTGTACGGCGACGGCTCGGCGGGCTACAGCCTGAGCGAGTTCGACACGTTCGTGCGCCACGGGATTCCGGTGATCGCCGTCGTGGGAAATGACGCGGCGTGGATGCAGATCGCGCGGGAGCAAGTCGAGCTGCTGGGGGATGACGTGGCGACGGTACTCGCCCACACCAACTATCATTGCGTGGTGGAGGGGTTTGGGGCAGCGGGTATTCAGGTCGACGCGGCGGAGCAGATTCCTGAGGCGCTGGCACAGGCGAAGGCAGCGGCAGCCGGCGGCAAGCCCGTCCTGGTCAATGCCATCCTTGGCCGCACCGACTTCCGCAAAGGGTCTATTTCGATGTAGATGTTAGTGTGGAACAACGACGTTTGTCAGCACGGGAAGTGCCTGATGTTACGCGATGGAAGAATGCCGTCGGCTTGCGGGTTCGATTCCCGCCTGCCGTATTCACTCTCATTATATCATATCCAACGGTGCGGGCTACGTCACTGCCTCATGTATCACATTCAACACAAAGTCTGCTACCGTGCGCCATACCGGCTCTGCGCCTGTTTCTCTAACGGCAAGGCGTAAAGTATGCGCGCCCTCTTGCCCAACGGGGAACCCATTCACACGCAGGACGCTGCGCATGTAAAGTTCGGTCATCCGAAACGACGTAATTGACTCGATAGCCTCTTGGCCGTCTGGTAGTAGCAAACAAATACGCTGCTCAAAGTGCTTGTCAGCGTCGCCCTCGATACGTTGCCACATGGAAACACATGCCCAATTCAGTGGGGCGCTCGTGTCGGCAGGTACTGTGACGCCGCCCGCCACAGGAACGCGGATATTCTCTAATATCGAAATCAAAGACAATGAGTTGGTTTCTTGATCAACTATCGCCTTGTCGCAGGGAGCGAAAAGAACGAGCTTGGGCATTATTCTGTCCCTATGCCGCCGTCCAGTTATAGTCCGTTTTAGAAACCGAGTCTACGCGGAATTGAAATCCGCCAAACGTTATCGCGACGATCTTCTCTTGTCGCTGCTCAACTTTTTCTAGGTTATAAAAGCGCATCAGTTGCCGCACGGGATTCCAGTCCGGCGGAGGTTGAATTGCGGGTTGCGCCCAGAAACGCATCCCCTCTCTGACCCAGCGTTGGCGCAATTCGGCGTGGCTAGTCGCAACGTCATCTAGATCAAACTGTGTTCCGCAACACGCACAAATATTGTGTCGGGTAGGCGGGTATTTTAGATGATCATATCCACAAACCGGACATGTATAATATGTCATGTGGCATTGCACTCCTGGTCGCGATAGTCCTCATTTGTCGGCAATTTGTGCAAGTCTGGAGACATCAAGCAATAAGTTCTGATAAAACCGTCATAAGCAACAACCGCAAATTCACATGTAATCATGTTACAACGTATATAATCACCATCGCGTGGCCTAATACAATCCTCATCATCTGGCCCCATATTCTTTGTAAGAAAATGGATGGCCATTGCCAAATACTCCTGAGGCGTAGCCGCCCCAAATTTCTTCCCGTGTTTTATGAAATGCTCTATCAAGAGTTCGTCGCTTCTGAAGCGTAGTATGGGTAGCACGGCAACGCGCTCTCGTCTATATTCTACTGCTTTCCTTCGTGCTTGCCGAACACATCGGCCTTGCCCAGCTCACCTTTCGGCTTGCGATACATCAGCCGCTTACCGCACTGTAGCCGATTGCCTTTGCTGTCTGTTCCTCATCCTTGATTTTGCGTGTATTGTAGCGGAAGTCAACCTCGCCGGCATACGAGTGCAGATATTGCTCGCTGACGTGGTGATGTATTCCATCAATGCACCTGTTCGACTGCCTGAAGTAGCCCTCGAGCGCGTTGGTGTGAACCTATCCTCTCATCCGAACACGGCTGTAACGTGCCGACGGGTTCATTCGTCGTTTCGGTCAAGCTCGTGCCGCAGTGCTCGCCGCTCTTCTTGCACCTTCTCTTCGATGGCTCTGTGCCGCAGGTCGTCGAAGTCCTCCGGACGGTTCAAGGGCTGCACCGAGCCGTAGGCCTCTTCGAGAGCCATGGTGGGCGGTTCTGATTCCTTGGGCGCCGGCCGTTCCCGCGCGTCGAACTCTTCCCGCGTCATCCCGAACAGAACCTCGTCCTGGTAGACGCCGTCGGTGAAGACGTTGCGCCGCACGCGGCCCTCGAGCTGGAAGCCCAGATCGGCGTGCATGGCGATGGACGCGGCGTTGCTCGATGTCGTGACCGAGTTCACCTTCTGGTAACGCTGCTCCCAGAAGCCATAGCGCAGCAGGATGCGCAACACGTCCCGCGCGTAGCCGCGCCGCCGGTGCGGGCGGAAGATGCGCGCCGCGATGCTGAACGTCCCGAAGCGCGGGTTGCGCGTGTGGATGCTCGCCGTGCCGACCATCTCGCCCGCCAGGGACTCCACGGCGAATGACAGAGTCGTGGTCTCGTCGGCGTTGGTATAGCGCGAAATCCACGACGCGAGGCGATCCTGCACCTGCTCCGGCGAGCGCGGCAGCTCGATGCCCGGCTCGAACAGGCGCACGCCCTCGGTATCGTCCTCCTCGGCGTAGATCGCGGCCCAGTCGTCGTAGCGCAGAGCGCGCAGACGCACCTTCTCCCCTTGCCAGAAGTAATCAGCCACTCTCAGTTTCTTTCTCTGCGCCTGTGCGCCTCTGCGTTGCCATCCGCTGTTGGTTTACAGTGGGACGAGCGTTCCGAGGCTGCGGTCGGCGGCGCGCGCCACGGCCAACGCCGCGACGGCCACGTCCTGTACGGCGTTGCCGACTGATTTGAACAGGGTAATCTCGTCCGCGTGCTGGCGGCCAGGTTCCAGCCCGGCCGCGATCGCCCCCAATTCCGTCCACTCCTCCGGCCCGACCGCCTCGCCGGCCTGCCACGGAATCACGAGGTCGCCCGCCTCGGCAATGGCCGCGTTGCGCTCGTCCACGACGATGCGCGCTCGCGCCACAACCGCTTCGTCCAGCTCGCGCGCCGTGAGCGTAAACGCGCCGACCGCGTTGACGTGCGTGCCGGGGCGCAGGATGTCACCGGGAAAGACAGGTGTCGGCGAGGTCGTCGCCGTGCAGACGATGTCGGCGTCGGCGACCGCGGAAGCGGGGTCGGGCGCGACGGCGACATCGGACGGAATGCCGGGCAGCCCGGCCAGGCGCGCGGCGAGCGCCTCGGCTTTGCCCGGCGTCTTGTCGTAGAGGCGGACGCGGCGTATCTGCCGCACGGCGCACGCGGCCAGCGCCTGAGTCTCGCCCTGGGCGCCGGCCCCGAACACGGCCAGCGTTTCAGCGTCGTGCCGGGCCAGCATGTCGGTCGCCGCGCCGGAGGCCGCGCCGGTGCGCAGCGCCGTCAGCCAGCCGCCCTCGAGCGCCGCGATGGGCGCGCCGGTCTCGGCGTCCAGGACGACGACCAGGGCATGGATGAGGGGCAGGCCACGGGCGCTGTTGGCGGGCGTCACGGTAACGACCTTGAGGCCGAGACCGCCGCTGGCCGCCAGGTAAGCGGGCATGACCAGGGCAACGGCGTCCGGTGCGAAGTTGAGCGCCGAGCGTAGCGGGACCTGCGCCTCGCCCAGGGCGAGCTGGGCGAATGCCTGGCGCACGGCCGTAATGGCGGCGGGCATATCGAGGGCGGCCTGGAGATCGGCGCGAGAGAGGACGCGCAAGGTTGGCATAGCTAGAATGTCTCCTGGCTGTAGGCGCTCATTGTATCCAGCGCCACGAAGCCGTGGCGGGCATACAGGCGCGCGGCGTTGCCGTGAACGGCGGCATAGAGATAGGCGAGACGATCGCCTTGCCGCCGCGCCTCGGCAAGGCAGTGCGTCACCAGTGCGGTTGCGACCCCCTGGTGGCGAGCGGAGGGTATCGTCCCGACGTTGGCAATCTCGACGACGCCGTCAATCGAGACGGCGGCGAGGGTACCCAGCATCGTCCGCCCGCGCCCGGCGCACCAGAAGCGCCACCCGGCGTCGAGGTCGCGCAGGAACAGCCGGCGCACAGGCTGTGGATCGGTGTCGGCGCCGACGCCATACGCCGCGCGCCACGTGTCCAGGAACGTGTCGACGTGCGCCGCATCGACGGCGCGCACCTCCCAGGGCGTCCCGACGGTCGGCGTCGCCGGCGTATCGGCGGGCGAGCACGCCATCAGGCTCTCGTAGCGGTCCAGCGTGTAGCCCGCGAATTGCAGACGGTCGCATACCGCCTGGGGAGCCAGGGAGGCGAGCATCTCCCAGGCCGGGCGCGCCCGGCGGGCGCGGAAGTAGCTCTCCACCAGGGGCATCAGGCGCTCACCGTCCGTATACGATATCGGCTGGACAGCGCGCGCGGTATTGAAGAAGGTCCAGCCGAAGGTGGGGTGGGTATAGAGAAGCAGCGGGCCCAGCGCCTCCGTCTGGCCGTCCAGCCGGCGGTGGCTCTCGGCCATGTGGGCGGCGACGGCGGCGCGGACGGCCGACGGATCGAGCTGAGGGTGGGGGGAACGCGCCGGAGTAGCCATGCGGCTATTGTCCCACACTCACCCCAGTGTGTCAAGGGCAGGGGCTACGGGTGGGCGTGGAGCCAGAAGAGGGCGATCATGGCGAGGCCGGCGATAAGCTCGAGCCCGTTGGAGAGGATCCAGCCGACGAACCACGCGCCGGCTGCCTTCGTCGCCCGCCGCAGGTCGCGGACGCGCAGGAATTCCAGGACGAGGATGAGGCCGATGGGCAAGAGAAGCGCGCCGATGAGGGGGAGGACGAAGAAGCCGATGATGCTGGCGATGGTCACGAGGACCGTCGTTTTCCACGACGCGCCGCCCTGCCGCGCCCCGGCCGGTGCGAGCCATAGCTCGGCGGTGGCGGAAATAATAGTCAGCACGGCGAGGATGATGACGACGGCGACCGCGCCCCAGGTCCAGCCGACGGCGACGTAGTACAGGATGGCGACCAGGAGGATCAGGGGCGTGGTCGGGATGACCGGCAGCAGGCCGACGATGAGACTGACGGACATGGCCAGGATAGCGAGCTGGAAACCGAAGGGTTGCGACATGAGCAGAGTATACGCTGGCGCTGCTGCTGTAGCAAGCGTTACCCAGGCGGGAAGATGTTGATGCCGAGCAGGCTGAGCATCTGCGTGCCGAGAAGCACTGCCACCGAGCCGGCGACGAGGGCGACCGTCCCCCAGCCCAGGATGTTGTAGACGCGCCCATTCTTGAGGTCGCCGACGAGGCGGGCGTCGTTGATGAGCAGCAGCATGAAGACGAGGATGATGGGGAGCAGGATGCCGTTCAACACCTGGACGCCGACGAGGAGCTGGATGACCGGCAGGCCGGGGATGAGCGCGGCGACCGCGCCCAGAACCAGCAGGGCAGTGAAAAGGACGAAAAAGGTGCGCGCGCGGCGGAAGCTGAGGTTGACGCCCTTGCGGAAGCCGAAGACCTCGCCGATGGAGTAGGCCGTGGCGATGGGCAGGACGCCGCCGGCCATGAGCGCCGCGCCCAGCAGCCCGACGCCGAAGAGGAGCGACGCCGCCTGCCCGGCGACCGGCGCGAGCGCCTGCGCTGCCTGGGCCGCCGATTCGATGTTCGTCTGACCGGCCGCGTGGAGGGTCGCGGCCGTGGCGATGATGATGGTAGCGGACATCAGGTTGGAGAAGATCATGCCCACGTAGGTGTCCACGCGCTCCGGGCCGTAGTGCCGCCGCGCCACACCCTTCTCGACCGTCGCGCTTTGCTGGAATATCTGCTGGTACGGCGTGAGGGTCGTACCCATCAGGGCGACGAGGATCAGGATGTAATCGGCGTTCCAGTGGAACGTCGGCACGAGCGCGCCTTGCGCGACCTCCCGCATGTCCGGGTGCGAGAGGAAGGCCGCGACGGGGTAGGCCAAGAATGCCAGCGTCATTACCAGGAGGATTTTCTCGACCCGGTTGTACGAGCCCACGACGACGAGCAGCCACAGTAGGACGGCCGCGATCGGCACTGAGACGTAGCGGCTGATGCCGACAAGCTCGGTCGCCGCGCCGATGCCGACGAACTCGCTGATGATGAGGCCGCCGTTGGCGATAAGGACGACGGCGGCCGCCAGCAGCGCCAGGCGCAGGCCGAAACGCTCCCGCACGAGGTCGAGCAGGCCGCGGCCGGTCGCCGCGCCGAGGCGCGCGCTCATCTCTTGGACGACCGACAGGGACACGGTCATGAGAACGAGCACCCACAGCAGCTCATAGCCGAATTGAGCGCCCGTCTGGCTATAGGTGGCGATGCCGCCCGCGTCGTTGCCCGCTGCCCCGGCGATAATGCCGGGGCCGAGGATAATCAGCCAGCGCCAGATGCCGGTCGGCGGGCGGCGCAGGCCGCGCAACATCAGCTCGCGGCCCCAGATATTGACGGTCACGCCGGGTTTCTGTAGGGCGCGTACCTGGCGCGGGGCCAGCGGAGACGGCGTCGCGGTCGCGACCGGCTCCAGGCCCTGTTCTCCGGACAGTGTGCTCATGCGAAAACCTTGGGCGCTTCCGCCCGCCAGGCGCCGGGGGCGACTCGGGCGATGGCAGCGTCGACCGTGATAGCGCCGACGATGCGGCCTTCGTGGTCGATGACAGGGAGCGCGACGAGCTGACTGTCGATCACGCGGCGCGCGCCGAAATCGGCTGAGTCTAGCGCGTAGACGGTGATGAGATATGGGTTCATGAGATCGCGCAGCCGCTCCGTCGGCTGGGCCGTGACAATCTCGCGCAGCGACACGACCCCTTGCAGCCGCGCGCTCGCCACGTCGTCGACCAGGTATATGAAGTTGACGAAGTCCGGCTCCTTGAGCCGCTCGCGGAGGTTGTCATCGATCTCCTCAATCCTCAAGTCGGCCAGGGTAATGACGATATCGTTGGTCATGATGCCGCCGGCGGTGTTCTCCGGATAGCGCAGCAGAGCAACAATGCGCTCGCGGGCGCCATCTTCGAGGCGGCTAAGGTACTTCTCGGCGGCAGCTGGATCGAGGTACCCCACCAGATCGGCCGCAAGGTCCGGCCGCATCAACCCCAAAAGGCGCGCGCCGTGTTCCTCGGGCAGCTCCTCGAACACCTGTAGTTGCCGCTCTGGCGCCATCGCCTCCATAGTCTTGGCCGCGACTCGGTCGGGCAGCAGGGCAACCATCTCCGTCGCGTGCAGATACGGCAGCGGCTGGAGCAACTGGGCGATCTCCCCTGTCGGCAGACGCGCGATGCGCTCGTGGTAGTCACCTGCCTCCACCGCCTCCTGGGGATTGCCGCGCAGGAACTCGATATACTTCCAGGGCACGCGGTCGTGGGACTGCCTGCCGAGCCAGCCGCGCGTGACGCGGCGCACAATCGCCAGCGAGCCGAGATCGGCTTCGTACAGGCACAGACGGCCATTGTCCTGGGACAGCCAGAGGTCGTTAAGGCGCTCCGCGCGTCGGCTCCGTAGGTCCAGCACCATGGCGTCGAGAATGTCGCGCCGCAAGAGAACGGCGCGGTCCAGGGCGTCGGCGGGCGTGGGCACGCCGGCAGCCAGGTCTTCGACGCGAATCTGCCGGGCGCGACGGTCGATGCCGCGCACCGCGTCCCAGGGCAGGAACAGCATGCCCTCGCGGCGGCCGCGCCACACAACGCCCGTGACCGGCGGGTTGTCGCCCGCCGACGGGTCGACGGTGAAGTCGGTCAGCTTCACCTGCTGTTGGCCGTCGGTGAGGGAGTAACGCAGAAGGTCGGACAGGATGAACATACACGATCTCTTGCTAGGCGCGGCCGGGCAGCACGACTCGTCTCATAAGGAGTAGGCGCGATCACCCCCGAAGGCCGCTGTTTCCGCCTAACGCAAGAAGTGTACCAGACACGAAAAAGTGGGGGCAGGCTTGCGCCCACCCCCACGCCACATACTGTTCAGTTATCCGTCAGCCTTCAGCCGCTAATCGAGAGATTAGCGAGGGAGCACGCCGCCGAGGGGCAGAGCGCCAGGCGGGAAGATACCGCCACCGACCGAGACCATGTACTTCTGGCCAGGGATCGTCGCCAGGATCGCGGGGATCACGGCGTCGGTCGACGTGCCGTTGATGTCGCTGACGAACTTCAGCTCGTACACCAGGCACGGGTTGACGTTGTTGAACTCGAAGTAGCCTTCGGTGTTCGTGCGCGTCGCCTGCAGGAACGTCCCGCTCTGGTTCGCGGCTGTCGGGGCCAGCCACAGCGCAACGTACTTGCCAGCGCTCGGGTTCAGAGGTGCGCCAGTCCAGGCCGGGTTGCCGTTAGCATCCTCGCCGATGCCGACGCCCAACGGAGCGGTGCCGGTGTGCTCGTAGCCCTCGATCACGCCAGCCGGCGGGGCCACGTTCACAACGTACGGCAGCACAGGCACGCCGGCGGCCGCGCCACTCTGGCACGGAACCAGGATCACGGTGTCGATGCCGGGGATCCGGGCGCTATAGGGACCCCAGGTCGCCTCGTAGGAGCCCAGGAAGTCGAGCGTCAGCGGATCGTTGTGCTCGAAGTCACCGATGCGGATCCGATAGCGGTGGCCGCTGATGATGCCGTTCGCGCCCAAGCCAGCAACGTTCGGGCCGGTCGCGGCCGGGATGTAGTAGGACACCTGGCCGGTCTGCGGGTTCACCTGCGGGATCACCTGGTTGCCAGGATGCGCCGGTGTGTAGAAGAAGATGCTCAGCGGGTTCTCTTCGTCCTGAACCACGATCGAAGCCGGGACCAGCGACGGCCCGCCATCGCCTTCACCGAAGGCGTAGGGCGCGCAGACGGTGATCAGCAGGTCGGTCGGCGCGCAGGAAGTCGGCACGCCAGGGCACTGCGGAATGTAGCCCTCGAAGTCGAAGCCCGGCGGGATCGGGAAGCCCTCGCTCGCGGCGGTCACGTCGCCAGCCGCAGGAGCCCCACCAGGCACCACACGCTCCACCTTCACCGCGGCCAACCCCACCACGTTGCGCAGCAGGATCGGAATCTGCGGGTTCTGTGCACCGAACACCGGGATACCGGTGATTACGTCATGCTCCCAGTACACTGCCGAGATCACCGCCGAGCCCACGAACCCAGGCTGGATCCAGTTCCAGTTCGCCAGGTTGATGTACTCCACCTGCTTCTCGTTCAGCTTCTCGCACACATAGTCCAGCAACCCGTTCTGGTCGTAGACGTACATCACGAAGTCCGTGAAGCCCGGCTTCGGCACCAGGTTCTGCACTGCCACGTCCGTCACCATGTTGTACGCGTTGCCGCGCTGCATCAGCGACGGGATACCAATCACGGCCACGCCACCCTGCAGACCACTCGCGTCTCCCGCGCCGATCTGCCACACATACCCCTGATCCTCCGGGAACAGGTTGTACGCCGTCGCCTGCGTCACCTTCGTCGGGCTGCTGTAGTTCAGCAGCTCCGCCACCGCCGCGATCGGCACCGCGTTCACGGCCGGGTCACCAGGCGACTCCCATGCCTGGCTCTCGACGCGCACCGCGCCGACGTACTGCCCAGGCAGGTTGTTCACCAGCGCCAGCGGGAACTCTGTCTCACCCCGCGGGCAGATCCAGTCCACCAGCGTCGTGATGATGTCCCCGCTCTGGTCGACGAAGTACACCTTCACCTTCGCCGCCACGATGCTGCTCATGTTCTGAACATGGATCACCGTCGCCCAGCCGTTGGTCTCACGGTAGATCAGCGGCCCGTAAGCCACCTGCGACCCACCACCACTGCTGAGGCACTGCCCGTTGAACACGTAGCACAGCTCCGCCGCCACGCCCGTGTAGCTCATCAGAACATCCTGGCCGATCTGGTCGACCACGATGCCCAGCGGCTGCGATGCGCGGATCCACACGCTGTTCGTGAAGCCGGTGCTCACGCACCCGGCCACGTTGAACTGCGCCGTGTAGCCCGGCGATACCTGCGCCACCGAGCAGATCTGCGCGCGGAGGCAGCTGTCGCGATCCTTGAACCACAGCTCGATGCTCGTGCACTCCGTGCCGCTGTTCTGGATGTACAGCCAGCTGTTCCAGCCGTTGTAGCCAGAGTACACCACGGGGGCATAGTACGCGAAGCCGCCGAACAGCGGGTCGTACGCGCCTTCCTGCGCCGAACCAACTCCGCTGTACGCGTCCGCCATCACGAACGACGGCGTCGCGTTCCCAGGCATCTTCCGCACCACTTCCACCGCGATCGGCTGCCCGTAGAACGGGTTCCAGTTGAACGGGAACTGGCCCGGCGTCGATGTCACGCTCGGCCAGCCCTCAGGCCAGGTTCGCGTGTTCAGGTCGCTGGTCCACTGCTCGCAGCGCCACCACAGGTTCCCCTGCTGCGGGAACGGGTTGTAGCTGATGGCGATCGCGCTCTTCGCGCTCGCCGGTAGCTGCGAGCTCGTCCACACCCAGCTCGTCCCAGGCTTCAACAAACCCGTGCACTCAATCTTGAACGGGTTCTGCGCCTGCGGCTGGCAGAAGCCAGAGTTCTCGGCGAAGAGCAAGAGTGCAATCTTGGTCCACGTCGAGCCGACGTTCTGGGCCTCGATGGTCCAGTCCACGCCGGTCTTTGTGTTGCCGATGTAGCCGAGCACCGGCAGCTGGACATAAGTGCCAGGTGTCGGGCTGGCCTGCGCGCCACTGTCAACAGTGAGCGCGACACCCAACGCGAGGCCCAATGCCAGGGCCAGCGCCAGGACGGCGATGACGAGAATTCGTCTCATTGTGCCTAACCTCCCTTGAATGTACTGCGACAATGTTGCTTCCGAGACAAGCGGCCTCTCAGTTCCGCCCATCCCTTTCCTCGCTAGAAGCACAAAAGGCACGCCTCTCGGCGGCTATTGCACTTCTACATCTGCATTAACAAACGCTGAGTCCCTGGCTGAGATACGGCCTGGTGAGGCGATTTATTAAAATGCGCTTAATTGAGTCGCAGACACGAAAAAGTGGGGGCAGGCTTGCGCCCACCCCCACGCCACACACTGTTTGGTTGTAACTCAGCCTTCAGCCGCTAATCTCGCGATTAGTGGGCCAGGGGCAGAGCGCCAGGGGCGAAGATACCGGCATCGACAGAGACCATGTACTTCTGGCCAGGGATCGTCGCCAGGATCGCCGGGATCACGCCGTCGGTCGTCGTGCTGTCGTAGTCGTCGACGAACTTCAGCTCGTACACCAGGCACGGGTTCACGTTGTCAAAGTGGAAGTAGCCTTCGGTGTTCGTGACAGTTGCCTTCAGGAACGTGCCGCTCTGGTTCGCGGCCGTCGGGGCCAGCCACAGCGCAACGTACACGCCCGCGTTCGGGTTCAGCGGCGTGCCGGTCCAGAACTGGTTGCCGTTACCATCCGCGATGGCGCCGACGCCCTGCGGGGCCCTGCCGACGAACTCGTAGCCCTCGATCACGCCAGCCGGCGGAGCCACGTTCACGACGTACGGCAGCACCGGGACGCCGGCGGCCGCGCCGCTCTGGCACGGAACCAGCACGACAGTGTCGATGCCGGGAATCTCGGCGGTGAGGCCGTTGCCCCAGGTCGCCGTGAAGCGGCCGAGGAAGTTGACGGCGAGCGGGTCGCCGTGCTCGAAGTCACCGATGCGGATCCGATAGCGGTGGCCGCTGATGATGCCGTTCGCGCCCAGACCCACGACGTTCGGGCCCGTGGCGGCCGGGATGTAGTACGACACCTGGCCGGTCTGCGGGTTCACCTGCGGGATCACCTGGTTGCCAGGATGCCCACCCGGTACATAGAAGAAGACCGACAGTGGGTTCTCTTCGTCCTGAACCAGGATCGGAGCCGGCTGGTTGTCCGGACCGAAGCCGTAAGGTGCGCAGACGGTGATCAGCAGGTCGGTCGGCGCGCAGGAAGTCGGCACGCCAGGGCACTGCGGAATGTAGCCCTCGAAGTCGAAGCCCGGCGGGATCGGGAAGCCCTCGCTCGCGGCGGTCACGTCGCCAGCCGCAGGAGCCCCACCAGGTACCACACGCTCTACCTTCACCGCGGCCAACCCCACCACGTTGCGCAGCAGGATCGGAATCTGCGGGTTCTGTGCACCGAACACCGGGATACCGGTGATTACGTCATGCTCCCAGTACACTGCCGAGATCACCGCCGAGCCCACAAACCCAGGCTGGATCCAGTTCCAGTTCGCCAGGTTGATGTACTCCACCTGCTTCTCGTTCAGCTTCTCGCACACGTAGTCCAGCAACCCGTTCTGGTCGTAGACGTACATCACGAAGTCCGTGAAGCCCGGCTTCGGCACCAGGTTCTGCACCGCCACGTCCGTCACCATGTTGTACGCGTTGCCGCGCTGCATCAGCGACGGGATACCAATCACGGCCACGCCACCCTGCAGACCACTCGCGTCTCCCGCGCCGATCTGCCACACATACCCCTGATCCTCCGGGAACAGGTTGTACGCCGTCGCCTGCGTCACCTTCGTCGGGCTGCCGTAGTTCAGCAACTCCGCCACCGCCGCGATCGGCACTGCGTTCACGGCCGGGTCACCAGGCGACCCCACGCCTGGCTCTCGACGCGCACCGCGCCGACGTACTGCCCAGGCAGGTTGTTCACCAGCGCCAGCGGGAACTCTGTCTCACCCCGCGGGCAGATCCAGTCCACCAGCGTCGTGATGATATCGCCGCTCTGGTCGACGAAGTACACCTTCACCTTCGCCGCCACGATGCTGCTCATGTTCTGAACATGGATCACCGTCGCCCAGCCGTTGGTCTCACGGTAGATCAGCGGCCCGTAAGCCACCTGCGACCCACCACCACTGCTGAGGCACTGCCCGTTGAACACGTAGCACAGCTCTGCCGCCACGCCCGTGTAGCTCATCAGCACATCCTGGCCGATCTGGTCGACCACGATGCCCAACGGCTGCGACGCGCGGATCCACACGCTGCCCGTGAAGCCGGTGCTCACGCACCCCGCCACGTTGAACTGCGCCGTGTAGCCAGGCGATACCTGCGCCACCGAGCAGATCTGCGCCCGGAGGCAGCTGTCGCGATCCTTGAACCACAGCTCGATGCTCGTGCACTCCGTGCCGCTGTTCTGGATGTACAGCCAGCTGTTCCACCCGTTGTACCCAGAGTACACCACCGGCGCGTAGTACGCGAACCCGCCGAACAGCGGGTCGTACGCGCCTTCCTGCGCCGAACCAACACCACTGTACGCATCCGCCATCACGAACGACGGCGTCGCGTTGCCAGGCATCTTCCGCACAACTTCCACCGCGATCGGCTGACCGTAGAACGGGTTCCAGTTGAACGGGAACTGGCCCGGCGTCGATGTCACGCTCGGCCAGCCCTCAGGCCACGTCGCCTTGTTCAGCACGTTCGTCCAGTCCTCGCAGCGCCAGTACAGGTTGCCCTGCTGCGGGAACGGGTTGTAGCTGATCGCGATCGCGCTCTTCGCGCTCGCCGGTAGCTGCGAGCTTGTCCACACCCAGCTCGTCCCAGGCTTCAGCAAACCCGTGCACTCAATCTTGAACGGGTTCTGCGCCTGCGGCTGGCAGAAGCCAGAGTTCTCGGCGAAGAGCAAGAGAGCAATCTTGGTCCACGTCGAGCCGACGTTCTGGGCCTCGATGGTCCAGTCCACGCCGGTCTTTGTGTTGCCGATGTAGCCGAGCACCGGCAGCTGGACATAGTTGCCAGGTGTCGGGCTGGCCTGCGCGCTGCTATCGACGGCGAGCGCGACACCCAACGCGAGGCCCAATGCCAGGGCCAGCGCCAGGACGGCGATGACGAGAATTCGTCTCATTGTGCCTAACCTCCTCTGCGTGCATGTACGGTGACGATGTTGTCTCCGAGACGAGCGGCCTCTCAGTTCCGCCCATCCCTTTCCTCGCTAGAAGTACAGAGGGCACGCCTCTCGGCGTGCTATCGCGCTTCTACATCTGCATAAGCAAACGCTGAGTCCCTGGCTGGGATACGGCCAGTTTATTACAATGCGCTGAATTGAGTCGTGCTCACGGCGCGGAGCCGTCGTCCTGGTTGGGAGGGATGCGCGCGGCCCAGATGCTCGTCGGGTAGCGCTCGCGCAGTCGGTTCCATACCGCCATCATCGGGGCGCGGCGGCGGTGCTGGAGATACAGGGCCGCCCCCTGCCAGTACAGCGCCTCGGGCGCGAGGGCGCTCGCCTCATCGTCGGCGACGACGCCAAACAGACTGGCGGCCCGCTCATAGCCCGCCCACGCGAGCAAGGCGCGCCCCAGGCCGATGTGCAGCATCTGGACGAAGAGGGGTGGGGGAAGGTAGCCGGGCGATTGGTAATGGAGGGCGCCGCGGCGGTCGAAGACGGCGATCGTCGGCGTCCAGAGAACTCGGTGGGCACGGAAGAGCGCCTGCCCTTGCGGCTCGTGGAGCATGATGCGCGCGGGAACAAAGTGCTCGGCGATGAACGCGGCCACATTGGGGTCGGGATACGTCACGGTATCCAGTGCTTCGCAGCCTGCTCAGTGCTGCTTGCTGAAGTCGGCGAGGACCACGCGGCGCTCGCGCCCGGCCCGCTCGATGGCCGCGTCGAGGTTCGATTCCCATTCTATCGCACCAGTCGTGTTCATACGAGATCTCCAGACAAGACCGCCACGCAGGCCATCAGGATAGGCTCAGGTGGCCCGAGAAGATGAGGAACCCGACGCATACCACGTTGAAAGTGACAAACACGGCCGCAGCGTGCCACAGCCGCCCTTCCCCCCAGACCTTGTGCGCCTTGTTCCAGCGGCTGAACCACTCGTACCCGATCATGAGTACAGCATGATACAGGCCGTAGAGAATGTAGTTCGGCTGCAAGCCGTGCCACATCCCGATCAGGACGAAGTTGAGCAGGAGCGCCAGGTACGACGCTGTATACCGCCCTTTGAACCACTTACCCTTCGTCGCGGCCAGAACGAAGCGCATATAGACGTGGTCGCGGAACCAGAAGGACAGGCTCATGTGCCAGCGATTCCAGAAGTCGCGGATGTCGCGGGCGATGAACGGGCGGTGGAAGTTTTCCGGCGAGTGAATGCCGAACAGATAGCTGGCCGAGATGGCAAGGGCGCTATAGCCGGCGAAGTCGAAGAACAGGTAGAAGCTGTAGGCGTACATGTAGGACGCGAGGCCGAGGATGCCGTGGGCATTCTCGGCGGGCGCCAGCCAGTAGCGCTGGATGAGGGCAGCGAGAATGAACTTGTACAGCAGGCCGCGGAAGAGGTGCTGGGCCGCGCCGTCCACATCAGCCAGGCGGGTGCGGCTCGCGTCGGCGGTCCAATCCTTCTCGAAGCGGCGGTAGCGGTCGATAGGACCGGCCGAGATCGTGGGAAAGAACAGCAAGTACGCGACGTACTGGCCGACCGGCAGCGCCTGGATGAGCCTGTCCTGGACACCAAAAATGACGTCCAGGGCACGAAACGTGACATACGAAATGCCCAGGAAGCCGACGAGCGTCTGCGGCGCGACGAGTGGAGCGACTTTCGCCGCGACCAGGGGGAGCAGGGACAGGCCCAGAAAAGTGTAGAACACGACGCGCCGCGTGAGGCGCAGCCGCAGGCGGAGGAACACCTGCGCTAGCGCAAGCTGGTAGACGCCCCAAGCAATGACGACCGGCAGGTCCGTGACAACAACGCGCGTTCGTCCGGCCTCGCCGACGCTGTACTGGAGGACGAGCATGATGCCCGTGGCGATGAGAATCCACGGGCGGCGGATGCGCTCGCCGAGGCGTGGGATGAGCACGGGCACGGCGAGCAGCCCCACCAGAACGAAGTAGGCGAGGTCTGCGTAGGGGATCATGGGGCGTCAGCCAAGGCTTTCGGTGAGCATGCGCCGATCGGCCTTACCGTTAGGCGTCATCGGAAACGCATCCAGGAAACGAAACTTGCTCGGCACCATATAGGCCGGCAGGCGCTGCCCTAGGTCTTTTTTGAGGGCAACAGTGCGCTCGAATGCCGACCCCGCGAGTGGCTCGGCGAGGACGACGAAGGCGACAAGGCTGTCCACGTGGCCGTCCTTCTCGCGCGGCAGGACCACGGCATCCCGCACGCCCGGCAGCGCCCGCAGGTTGGCCTCGATGTCGCCCAGCTCGATGCGGTAACCGTGGAGCTTCACCTGGTAGTCGAGCCGCCCCGCGAAGAACAGCAGCCCGTCTGGCGCGAGGTGGCCCCGGTCACCGGTTCGGTAGGCGCGCTCGCCGTCGACCGCGAAGAAAGCGCGGGCGGTCAGGTCGGGGCGGCCCAGGTAGCCCACGCTCACATTCGGCCCGACGATGGCTATCTCGCCCGGCTCGCTCGGCGGGAGCGGTCGTCCGGCGTCATCCAGAATGAGGATGCGCGCATCCGGCTTGACGAAACCGACCGGCAGCGGGTTGCACCGCGCAAGGATCTCGCGGTCGATGCAGACGGATGTTGTCGCTACGGTCGCCTCGGTCGGACCATACGTGTTCCACACCTCCGCACCGGGGAAGCGGTCGAGGAGCTGCGCGGCCACATCCGGCGCCAGGGTTTCGCCGCAAAAGAGAAAGCGTCGCAGGTGAGGCAGCATGGGCGCGGCGAACGTGCGCTCGGCCAGGCACATCGCGGCGAAGGACGGCGTCGAGACCCACACCGTGGCATCCGACGCCGCGAGCGACTTGTGGAGCTGGCGCGGGCTGGCGATATCGTCGCCGGTAACGCTGAACAGCGTCCCGCCCGTCACCAGGCTGAGATAGAGGTCCATCACCGACAGGTCAAAGGAGAACGGCGCCTGGTTCAGGAAGGTTTCGCCCCCCTCCACGAAGCCGTGCTCGCTCAGCATCCACGCGACGAAGCTGCTCAGGCACGCGTGGGTAATGACGACTCCCTTCGGCTCACCGGTGCTGCCAGAGGTGAATATGATGTAGAACGGGTCGTCCGGATCAACCGGCGACAACGCCAGGGCCTCGCTCGCGTCGTCCGCAGCCAGAAGCTCCGCCACCCTGTCCGGCGTCAGCGCCAGCGCCGCGCCGGACAGGGTCACGATGCGCTCGATCCGCTGGGGCGGCAGCCCGGTGTCGATGGGAACATACGGGCGCCCGGCCTTGACGGCGGCGAGGAAGGCGACCAACATCTCCGGCTGCTTGTGGCCGATCACGGCGACGGGAGCGCCGCCAGCCGGGAGCGTGCGCGTCAGACGCCTGGCAAGGGCGTCGGACTGGGTACGCAGCTCGCCGTAGGTCAGGCAGCGGCCCGCGCTGATGTGGGCAGGTCTATCGGGGTACTGCTGGGCCAGGGCATCGATGTGGGCGATGACGTCCATAGGGCGCGCTCGCTAGAAGCCCTGGTAGATGAACGGCGGCGCATTGAAGTCGCCGCGTCCGTACATGATGACGAGCACAATCAGAATCAAGAGGTAGTATACGATGAGCACGGTCAGCCGGACCCAGGGGATCGCGGCCAAGCGGCGGACGGTAGCGAGGAGGCTAGAGAAGATCATCTTATTGGCTCGCCCCAGACGCTCCCACTGTCTGGCCTGGAAGTGGCCGGCCGTGGTAGAAGGCGTCGAGCACCTGGTTATAGTAGATCCAGCCCTTGGGGCTGAGATGCGAGGCCGGGTCGACGCTGAAATAGCGGTCCTCGTCGTGGTCCTCGAACGTCACGACGGGAATGCCATACGGCGCCGCAGCGGCGTGGAGCCGCTGGTAGAGGGCGGCGCGCGCCTCGGGCGAGACGCCCAGGTAGTCGAAGTACGCGCCATTGACCGGCGCGAGAATGATGAGCGGGTCCGCGCCAACCTCGCGGAGAGTGCGCAGGAGCACGTCCAGGTCGGCCCACTCCCGCGACGTGTTGACCGTGGCATGGAACTCAGCGTCGCTGCGGCTGCCCTTGGGCATGAACAGGTCCGGAGAATGCCGCGCCCAGATTTGGTTCTGAACGCCAAATTCGTTGTTGGTGGATTGGGCGCGCGCCTCCTGCTCCGCCCGCTGCACCTCCGCGGCCCAGTCAATCACTCTTGGCGTGCGGTCCGGCAAGGGCTCCATCTCTGGCCGCCAGCCGGGGATGGAGCCAATGGTCGCCCAGTGATCCTGGGCTTCGAGGAGCAACTCCATCACCTTGCCGACAGGGATGAGCGCCGTATAGAGGGCGCGGTCGAGCGACGTGCTGTCCGCCATCAGGTCCATAACCAGGCGCAGGAAGACGTCGTCTTTCGAGGCTTCCGGATAGCGGCGCGTGAAGCGCGCGATGTCGCGCCGCAGCTCCCAGGACAGGTCGAGGTTGAACAGGGCGCTGTAGATGTGAAGCCTGTCGAAGTTGTGGACGAAAGATGCCTCGTCCAGGCGGCGCGTGGTGAACAGGTTGGGCGTCAGGGAGACGACGATCTTCTGGCCGCGCGCCGCGGGGCCAATGGCGGCGATTTGCTGGGCATAGATCAGGCTGCTGGCGCCCGGTCGGGCGATGGGAAGGACTCTGAAGCCGGTCGGGAAGGACTCGAAGAATGCGCTCGCGTGAGACCCCTGGGACTTGGCGATCTCCGAGCTGCCATAGAGTGGCATGTAGTCGGCGCGCTCGTAGGCGAGACGCTCCAGGGCAAGGCTGTGCTGCCCCTGCTGTAGCACAAACCACATCGGCGCGATGGGATCGAAGACACTGTTCTCGGCGGCCCGCGCGCTCAAGGCGCCCAGGATCACCAGGGCGAAGGCGGCGAGCGCCGCTACGAGATGCGGCGCTTTCATGGTCCGACGCGGCGTTCCATGTATGCGATGATTTTGCGCGGGGTCGCCCACTCGTCGCGTTCGAACTCGGCGGGTGGGATTTCGACGCCGAACTCCTGCTCGAACGCCACAATCAGCTCGACGGTCTTGAGCGAATCCAGGACCTGTGTGTCGTACAGGGGCAGGTCCAGGTTATCGCGTACCTCGTCGACCTCGGTGACATCGGCCAGCACAGAGACTACCTTCGTGGCCGTAGACATGTCGCTTGTTCCCTTTTAGGTGGCGCGCCTACTATCCGGCGCCACGGAGCGATTATAGGCCCCGTCGCGCGGGAAAGTCAAGCAATTTGGCGTGGTCGGCTCAGGCATCCGGCGCCTGGCGGCGGAAGCGGGCGGTGAGACGCGGCGACCCCAGCGCCCACAACCCGATGACGCCGACCACGCTCAGCACGACCAGGGCGTAGAGCTTGTAGGCGCGCACCGGCAGAACAAGAGCGAGAGTGCCACCAATGAGAGCGAAGGTGTAGTAGAGGAGGACGACGGCCCGCTGCGACAGGCCGAGATCGTAGAGGCGCTGGTGCAGGTGGTCACGGCCGCCCTGGAAGGGTGAGCGCCCCTGGCGCCAGCGGAGGATGACGAGCCACGCGACGTCGAGGATCGGCAGGCCGAGGACGAGCAAGGCCGTCGCTACCTTGGCCGGGGCAAGGATGGCAAAGGTGGCCAGGGCAAAGCCGAGCATGGCCGAGCCCGCCGTACCCATGAAGATCTTCGCCGGGTGGAAGTTCCACGGGAGGAAGCCGAGGCACGCGCCGGCCAGCGCCAGGGAGAAGAGGGCGATGGTAGTCTGGTTCAGGCTGTAGGCGTGCCAGGCGAAGAGCAGGGCGGCGATGAGGCCGACGCCGGCCGCCAGGCCGTCCAGCCCATCCAGCATGTTGACCGTGTTCATCATTCCCACGATCCACACGACGGTCAGCGGCAGGGTCACCCAGGCCGGGAAGAAGATGAGGTCGTTGACGTTGGGGCCGAACAGGTTGGGGAAGACTTCGATCCAGACAATATGGGTGATGGCGACTAAGGACAGGACGACCTGGACGGCGAGCTGCGGCAACGGCGACAGCTCGCGGACATCGTCCCACAGACCGAACAACAAGGCGAGGAGCATGCCCAGCAGCACGCCCTGCAAGCGCCACCAGTCATTCGGGTCGAACGGCGCGGGCGCGAGGCCCAGGTAGTGGGCGGCGTAGACGAGGGCGGCGGCGGCGAAGAAGCCGAGGGCCATCGCCAGGCCGCCCCAGCGCGGAATCGGGCGGGTGTGGATGTTCTTGGGCTGGCGCGGAACGTCGACGGCGCCGGCGCGGCGCGCGAGCCGGGCGGCCAGGGGCGTCGCCGCCCACGCGACGAGCGCGGCGACGCCGAACACACTAGCGGCGATCAGAATCACAGATCATCCCAGAGGAGTCTATCACCCCGTGCCGAACTGGCGGTCGCCGGCGTCGCCCAGGCCGGGCATGATGTAGCCCGGCGGCCACGGGTCGCCCTCGCCCGTCAACCGCTCGTCCAGGGCCGCCAGGTGGATCGGCACGTCCGGGTGCGCCTCGCGCAGCCGATTGACGCCCTCGGGCGCTCCGATCAGCCCAACGAACTTGATGCGCTTCGCGCCCCAGTGCTTCAGAATGTCCACGGCCGCGACCGCCGAGCCGCCGGTCGCCAGCATCGGGTCGAGAATGAGGACCACGGACACGGTCGGCTCGACGGGCAGCTTGTTGTAGTAGGTCACCGGCTTGAGCGTGTGCTCATCGCGGTACAGGCCAATGTGCCATACCTCGGCCTGGGGCATCATCTCCCAGACGCCCTCCACCATGCCCAATCCCGCGCGCAAGATCGGCACCAGGCCAATCTTCTCCGTCACCTCCCAGCCGTTCGCTGCGTGCAGAGGCGTCTGCACCTGCTTTTCGGTCAGGGCCAGGTTCATCGTGGCCTCGTACGCCAACAGGATCGCAAGCTCGCTGACGAGCTCCCGAAACTTCTTCGGCTCCGTGGTAACGCTGCGCAGCAGGGTGAGCTTGTGCTTGACCAGGGGATGGGTTGAGACAAAGACTCCTTCGGGGGTGCTATGCTCGACGGCCGCGCTCTGGCCGACCGTCGCGACGCTGTCTTCCACACATCCTCCTCTCAACGCTCCATAGCACAAGCCAGGAGTCTGGCGCTCCTGGCTTGATGATGCGGTCGTCTTACCACACGCGATGCTTTTCGCGCGCCTGCTTGCACTTCACGCACAGGGTCGTGCCGGGCAGGAGTGCGAGCCGCTCGGGATCGATCGGCTGCCCGCAGTTCTCGCAAATTCCGTACTTCCCCTTCTGTGCGCTCTCCATCGCGTATTCCAATTCCTCGACTTTGCGCTCAAGATTCTGGATTAGCGCCAGGGTCTTTTCACGCTCGACAATATTGGAATCGACCTCGTCCTCGGCCTCGTCCAACTCCACGACGAGAAATTGCTCTAGCCGCTGGATTTCGGCCAGGGTCTCATCGCGCTCGCGGACCAAGGCATCGGTGCTCAACTGTTCGGTCATTACTCCTCCCAGGGACGCTGTGGTCCATATGCGGAGGTGAGGTGCTGGCAACATGGAGCCACTTCGTCAAGTTCAAATGCATTGTGCTGCACTGCGTATTACGTGGTATAACGGGTAGAGTTTCTTACGCGGTACGGGGATAAACTTATATATCGAAAGCAAACGATTTCACCACCTTGCTTACCCTATCGCTGCGTAGTATAATACATATGTGCTAATGTCAAGTGACCAGAGGACCACAGGATGACCGAGCGCGCGATCACGCCTCAGGCGACCCCCGAAGATAAGACCCTGGACCTCAGCCTGCGCCCGCAGCGCCTGGCCGACTACCCAGGGCAGGACCGTGTCAAGGAGAATCTGGCGATTCTCATCGGCGCGGCCCAGCGCCGCGGCGAGGCGATCGATCACCTCCTGCTGTACGGGCCGCCCGGCCTGGGCAAGACGTCCCTGAGCCTCATCGTCGCCCACGAGATGGGCGTCAACATCAAGATTACGTCCGGCCCGGCCATCGAGCGCCCCGGCGACCTGGCCGCCATCCTCACCAATCTCCGCAAGGGCGACATCCTCTTCGTCGACGAGATTCACCGCCTGGGCAAGGTCGTCGAAGAGGTGCTCTACCCGGCCATGGAGGACTTCGCCCTGGACATCGTCGTCGGCAAGGGGCCGACGGCCAAAAGCATCCGCCTCAAGCTCCCGCGCTTCACGGTCATCGGCGCCACGACGCGCGTCGCCAGGCTCAGCAACCCGCTGCGCGACCGCTTCGGCGCCGTTTTCCGCCTGAATTACTACGATCTGCCGACGCTGACCCACATCGTCCAGCGCAGCGCCGGGATTCTCAAGGTCGAGATCGACGAGACGGGCGCGCGGGAGATCGCCCAGCGCGGCCGGGGCACGCCGCGCATCGCCAACCGCCTCCTGCGCCGCGTCCGCGACTACGCCGAGGTGCGCGCCGAGGGCCACATCAGCGGCGACGTGGCGCGCGCCGCCCTGGATCTGCTGGCCGTCGACCCGCTCGGCCTCGACGAGATCGACCGCCGTGTCCTGACGACCATCATCGACAAGTTCGACGGCGGCCCGGTCGGCCTCGACACCATCGCGGCGGCCGTCGGCGAGGACGCCGACACCATCATGGACGTGTACGAGCCGTACCTGCTTCAGCTCGGCTTCCTCGACCGCACCCCACGCGGCCGCGTCGCCACCCGCCTGGCCTACGAGCACCTGGGCCGGCGCGGCGGCCCGCCCCCACAGCAGGGCGAGCTGGAGTTCGGCGGCTAGGCGTGGTCTAGACCACGCAAACCTTGTGATTATGTGACAAGAGGGAGGTAATTTTCGAACCGATGACCACGATCAACCTACCCGATCTGCCGGCAGGAAAAGAGTTTGAGGAACTCGTTGCCGCGTATTTCCAATGTGCCGGGAGATATGTTGAGCGAAATATCGTTGACCGTCAAGAGGAAGACGTCCTTGAGCTCGACATCATCGTGACATCGTACGAGAGTGGAGTACCGCCAGCCAACTCCTTAGTTGAAGTAAAAGGCGGCAAATGGGGCTTCACTGATATTTTCAAGATACGCGGATGGCTCGACTACATCGGTATGTCGGACGGGGCGCTGGTTGTACAGGAACCGCGGCGAGGCATGGATTCCTTTCAGCGAATCGGTGACCGTCTACAGGTTCGAGTAATAGCGATACCGGAACGTAGTACGGCAGCACAGGCACTGGAACTGCTACCGGGAGCAGCACAAGTGCAGGAAATTGACCTGGATGGATGGCGCTTCTCGTATTGGACCGAGCGTCAAACGCTGCGACGAATTATCGCCAATAAGAAGTCCATGACCGGGAAAAAATGCTATGCCGCTCTTGATCGTTACTTCTCTCTAATCGCCAATCGAACTTTCTTCACTGAGAATATCATCGAGCGAGCTGAGAAACTGTACGAGACATTTCAGGAATTTCCGAATGTATCCGCGAAGCTTGCCCATGAGCTTCAGGGTGATGACTTCGATTCCGAATACGACTCGGTGCCCAGGCCCGTTTTTTCTAGGGCATACTACGAGGGAAAGCTAAATGGCCTAGAATTGTCCACCTATGTAGAGCATCGATCTCGCCTCGCTGTGATGAAAGCTGCTATTGACTATCAACTATTCAAAGTCGCGGGTCGAGATCAAAATCTCACGCATACGTTTAAACTTGGAGACGTAAGTTACGAGTATACACGCCTCGACACGATGCCGCTGTCATTTCAGGCAGGCATCAAGACAATTAGTACACACCCATATTTCCACCGGTACCCGGTTTTTTGGCAATGGTTCCTTTGGTTCTTTGGCGGCTTCATATTGAATGACTACCAAGCCCACGAGTATGCGTTCCTTGCTGACCGCACGGGTATTCCCGTCAAGCACATTCCGGAGGCGCTTGAGGCGTATAACATCTTGTTCCCCCTCGAAACGGGCTGGTTTATGGAACACCCCTCCAATAACGTCAAGATCATGAAGCTGTTTCCCATAACCTTCATGGGCGTTGGCGCGAATATTCGGAGGTGGCTGTACAGCCAGGAAAAGGAATGGAAGGGCTTGAGGACCACAGGCGAAAACACTCTGCGTGACTTAATCAAGTGGAACAATGCAGCTGTAGAGTTGCTTTCGTGGAAAGGATAATTTAGCACAATTAGAGCAACTATGCTAAATTTGGAGGTTTTAGGTAGATTCCTGCTTCTTGGCGCGGTCGTGCTCGCCATCACCGGCGTCATACTGCTCGCCGCTGCCCGCCTCGGCATCCCCTTTTTCCAGCTGCCGGGCGACGCCACGGCGCAGCGGGGCAACGTCACCATCTTTTTCCCTTTCGTCTCCTGCCTCGTGCTCAGCATTCTCTTGACGATTCTCCTGAACCTCGCCCTCTGGCTCATGCGCCGCTTCTTCTAGCCACTTTGTGGTTTTCGTAGTCCGAAGACTCCCGACCTGAGTCTAGCCTCGCTGTAGGTACCAGATGTAGCTGCTGAACAGGAAGCGGCGCGTGGCAATGCCCTCGAACAGCGGTGTCAGCTCCGCGAGCAGCCAGGCGCGGATGTCGGCATAGCTCGCGCCGGCCGCAACCGCCGCGATGACGTTGGTCTGGGTCATCAGGTAGTCGGCCAGACGCTCGAGCGTGAATGGAATCCAGTGTCGCAGATCCTCGCGCGCCGCGAAGCGGAAGCCGGCCGTCGCGGCGTCATCATCCGTGAGCCGCTGGCTGCGGCGCGGTGGCGATGGGTGGCGTGGCAGGTACACTTCGCGGGACCAGCGCGCGAAGGCGGCGTCATCCTCCATCTGCCCGCAGAACAGGTTGTTGTACACGACGAGCCAGGCGCCGGGCTTGAGCACGCGCCGCGCCTCGGCCAGGAAACGCGGCCGGTCCAGCCAGTGGAACGCCAGGGCGACCGTCACCAGGTCGAACGACTCATCGGCGAACGGCAGCGCCTCCGCTCGCCCGCGAACGTAGCTCAGCCCCGGCCCGCGCACCGCCTGGGCCAGCATCTCGTCGGAGGGGTCCAACCCGACGACCGCGGCCACGATGTCGCGCAGCGCCAACGTCGACTGGCCCGTTCCGCACGCCGCATCCAGCGCACGCTCGACCGAGCCTGTCAGGCCCAGAGTGTCGCGGATGCGCGCCACAATCTCCGGGTGAACGTAGGGCCGCGCGTCCGCGTAGCGCCGCCCGACATCTGGGAACGCGAAGTAATTCTGCATCTCGGCCAATCCTCACTTGACAGCCAACTTTGTTGGGTCTTTAATCACGCCATGCTCGATTACAACGACCTGGCGGCCGAGTACGCCCGCCACCGGCGCGTCCACCCCGGCGTCCTGCGAGCCCTCATCACCGCGGCCGGCCTGACAGCCACGTCGCGCGTCCTCGAAGTAGGCTGCGGGACGGGCAACTACACCATCGCGCTGACCGAAGCGACCGGCTGCGCGTGCCAGGGCATCGACCCGTCGGCGGAGATGCTCGCGCGCCTCGGAGCACGCGCCCCGGCGATCCCGGCCCGCGTCGGACTGGCCGAGCAGCTCGACTTCCCGGCCGCTACATTCGACCTCGTCTTCTCCGTCGATGTCATCCACCACGTCGCGGACCGCGCCGCCGCCTACGCCGAGGCTCACCGTGTGCTGCGGCCCGGCGGCATGGTCTGCACCGTGACCGACTCGGAAGACATCATCCGCCGGCGCGAGCCGCTCTCGGTCTACTTCCCCGAATCCACCCAGGTCGAGCTGCGGCGCTATCCGTCCATCGCCGTGCTCGCCGACCTCATGCGTCTCGCCGGCTTCGGGGCAGTGCGCGAAGAGCGCGTGGAGTTCGCCTATGAGTTGACCGACGCCACGCCGTACCGCGACAAAGCCTTCTCGTCTCTGCACCTGATCCCGGCGGACGCATTTCAGCGGGGGCTGGCGCGGATGGAGCGCGACCTGCAGGTCGGGCCTATTGCCTGCGTCTCCCGCTATCTGCTCCTCTGGGGCGTCAAATAGGCAGGCTGTCATGGAAAGCAGGGGGAAGCAATCTCCCACCCTGCACAGGAACCCTGGCCCACATCATATTGGAGCTGAACCATGTTCTTTGACCTTCCCCTCGAACAGCTACAAGTCTACAAGCCCGAGCGCGAGGAGCCGGCCGACTTCGACGCCTTCTGGGCCAGCACCCTCGCCGAGGCGCGCGCCTTCCCCCTCGACGCCGTCTTCGAGCCGGCCGACTTCGGCCTGCGCCACGTCGACGTCGCGGACGTCACCTTCCGCGGCTACGGCGGCCAGCCGATCAAGGGCTGGTTCATCGCGCCGCGCGGGCGCCCCGGCCCGCTGCCCTGCGTCGTCAAGTACATCGGCTACGGCGGCGGGCGTTCCCTGCCCTACGAGCACCTGCTGTGGAGCGCGGCCGGCTACGCCACCCTGGTCATGGACACGCGCGGCCAGGGAAGCGCCTGGTCCCCCGGCGACACGCCCGACCCCGAATCGGACGGCGGTAACCCGCAGTACCCCGGCTTCATGACCCGCGGCATCCTCAGCCCGGCGACGTACTACTACCGCCGCGTGTTCAGCGACGCGGTCCGCGCCGTCGAGGCGGCCCGGGCGCATCCGTTGGTGGACCCGGCGCGCATTTTGGTGACCGGCGTCAGCCAGGGCGGCGGCATCACCCTCGCCGTGGCGGGGCTCGAGCCGAGTGTCATCGGCGCTATGGCCGACGTGCCATTTCTGTGCCACTATCGCGCCGCGACCGAGATCACCGACGGCTACCCCTACCAGGAAATCGCGAAGTACTGCCAGGTGCAGCGCACCAAGGTCGACACGGTCTTCGAGACGCTGAGCTACTTCGACGGCGTGAACTTCGCCACCCGCGCGCGCTGCCCAATCCAGGTCTCGGTCGCCTTGATGGACGAGATCTGCCCGCCGCGCACCGTCTACGCCGCCTACAACCACTACGCCGGGCCGAAGAGCATCGTCGTCTGGCGCTACAACCACCACGAGGGCGGCCAGATCTACCAGGAGCGGGAGAACCTGCGCTTCGCCGCGGGGCTCGCCCTCGGCTAGCGATCGCGTTAGAGGCACAGAGCACACCGGAGACAAGAAGGCATCAGACGGTCTATCCTCTGTGTGCTCTGTGGCCATGTCTCCGAGGGAAAGGAGAGGCTCATGGGTCGCGCGCAGTTGTTCGAGATTGAAGACCAGCCCTGGTGCCCAAAGGCCATCCGCGACGCCGCCACGGACTACCTCCAGGTTTCCCAGAGGATTGCGAACCCGTACGCGCCGGTGGTAGAGCGCCTGCGGGCCGTCGTGGCGCGCAGTGGCGGCCAGGTCGTGGACCTGTGTTCCGGCGGCGCGGGACCGTGGCCGAGCCTCCTGACCGCCTTCGCCGAGACCGACACGGGCGTGCGCGTCACCCTCACCGACAAATATCCCAACATTCCCGCCTTTGAGGCGGCGCAGGCCGCCTTCCCCGACGCCATCACGTACATCGCCGCGCCGGTGGACGCTGTCGACGTGCCGCCAGCCCTGAACGGCGTCCGCACGCTATTCGCCGCCTTGCACCACTTCACGCCGCCCCAGGCGCGCGCGATCCTGGCCGACGCCGTCCGTCAGCGGCGAAGCATCGTGGTGTGCGAGGCGACGGAGAACAAGACGGGACCGATCCTCGTCATGCTGCTGACGCCCATCATCGCGCTGCTCGTGACGCCCTGGATTCGGCCGTTCCGCTGGTCGCGCCTGGTGTGGACATACCCGCTGCCCGCCGTCCCCCTCGTCCTCCTGTTCGACGGCATCGTGTCGTGCCTGCGCACGTACTCCCCCGACGAGCTGCGCGCGCTGACCCACGACCTCGACGACGACTACACGTGGGAAATCGGCCAGGCGCGCTCCACCAGGTCTCTCATCCCCGTGACCTACCTCATCGGCACGCCTCGGCCGGAGTGACAGGGACAGGAGATTGCCACAGAGGCACAGAGAACACAGAGAATAGATAAGTCATAAACTTCTCCCCTCCGTGCATTCTGTGTCCTCTGCGCCTTTGCGTTTCAAGATTATCCTGCGCCGTCGCATAGCGGTCGCATAGCGACGCCTGCAAGGAAATGGCGGTACGCCCCCTCCTCCAGCTTATACTACGCGTGTATAGAAAGGCTGTCATTGCGAGCGCAGTCTATATGACCCTTGGGTCACCCGTAACTATGAAAATGTCATGCTGAGCGAAGCGAAGCATCCCGGTGCCGTTGGAGGCCCTTCGCTGCGCTCAGGGCGACAGCCGCGCTATTTTCATCTCAGCGAAGCAATCCCCCACCCTTGCGACCGGCAGTCTACTCAGAGTGGGCAGGCCCTTGCCGATAGTGAGATTGCTTCGTCCGTGGGGAGCTTCGCCCCCCACACCCCCAGAAGCCGACCTCCTGCTCAGAACACACACTACTGTCATTGCGAGGAGCGCATCAGCGCGACGAAGCAATCTCTCGGTGGATGACAGCAACGCCGTAGCGGTGCAAACCGCCTTTGACAAGGACGGGGGATTGCTTCGCTCCGCTCGCAATGACGGCTTAACTGTGTTCTTGTGTCGGCGCATGCAGTCACCCGGCGTGGGGGTCTCGCAATGACGCTGACTTTGCAGCCTTTCCAGCAGCGTTTGCATTAGTGACCGCGCAGACCGGCCAGGGTCGCGTGGGTAAGAATCGCGTGGACGCCGAGGGTGCCGTTCACGATCTGGGTGATGCGCAGGTCCACCGCCACACTCGCCAGCACGATCGCCTCGGTGCGCGAGACGCTCAGCTCGGCCATCAGCAGGTCGAGCATGTTGTTGGTCGCGGTGAGCATGGCCTCGGTGAGGTCCGGCGAGAAGCCGAAGGTGATCCAGCCGGCCGACGTCTGCGCCAGCGGCCAGGTGAGGTGAAGGTCGTCTCGCACGCGTAGCGTCACCTGGACGTGGTCCATCGGGCATTCGATGGCCGTGCCCGACAGCTCGCCGTCGCCCTGAACGGCGTGGCCGTCGCCGAGGGAGAACAACGCGCCGGGCACCGCGATGGGCAGATACAGCGTGCTGCCGACGACGAGCTCCTTGCAGTCGATGTTGCCGCCGACGGGGCGCGGCGGCGGCGTCGGATGAATCCCCGGCTCGGCCGGGCTGTTGCCCATCACGCCCAGGAATGGCCGCAGCGCCACCGTCCGCCCCTGGGCATTGCGGGCGACGGCCGCGTCGGCGTCGATGCGCCACGGCATCGCCAGGCGGTCGCCGGGCAGGCCCAGCTCGGACTGGAAGCGGTGGCGCAGGCTGGCGAAGATGACGCCGGCCGGGCCGGGGCGCAGGGCATCGACGCGCACCTCGAGCGCCATCCCCGGCGCCGCGCCGCGCACGGCAATCGGCCCGACGAGACAGTGCCCGGTGTCGTGGGCCGGGTCGGGGCGCGCCGGCGGCGGGATGATCACCGGTTCGTCCGGGCTGTTGGGGTAGTGTCCCCAACGGACGTCGAGGGTCTGGCAGACAACGCTATCGCCGGAATCGACGCTCAGGATGGGCGGGCGCTGCGGCGAGAAGCAGCCCTGCAGGTTGGCCGGCGCGAGAGGAATCGTGTGAAGCATGGGCATCGGCTCCGGGCGAGAAGATAGCCGAGAATAGCAGAGACAACGCGACGGGTCAAGAGAAACGGGGAGGAGCGGCCCCAGCATAATGATGCTGAGCGCCGCCCCTCAACAAACTGCGACGGAGAAGACCAAACGGCAACAGACGCTTACGGGAAAATGAGATCTAGCTCCTTGACCGGCACTTCCTTGTGATACGTGATCGAGTAGCTTTCCACAAGCGCCGGCGCAAGGTTCAGGAGACGCCGCGTGTGCTGCATGTCGTGATGCAACTCCCAAGACTGCTCGCTGTCAAACCGCTCAACGATGGTGATGACGCACGGATTCTCGACGTCCTGGTAGATGTTGCACCGCGAGCAGCCTGGCTCATACACGGTCAGCGACAGCATCTCCTGCAGCTCGTTCATAAACGCATCCAGCGTGTCGGGACGCGTGACAAACTGGGCCAGAACAGCGAAGGTAGGCTCGATGTGGCCGAACATGGTACTGCGTTCCTTTCGGTATAGGGGTGATGATAGTTGCCACAGCGGGCAGCGAGGCAACATCTCAGCAACTTAGTGCTGGATTATCACTTCTGCCACTAGTATATCATGACGCAGTGCATCATGTCAATGGGAAACGTTCCATATATTGGTCCTTATCTCGTACATGTGCGAAGTGTAACGCAGTGTTGCGCTTCATCCACCGACGCGGTTGACGCGTCGGAGAAATGGGGTTAAACTCCACCTTCCCGGTTGAGGCAGGGTCACAGGCGTGAGGAGGCGCAATGGACAGGCGCGAGGCGCGGGTGGCATACCTGGCTGAAGTGGCATCCAAGTACTACGATCAGAACAAGAGTCAGCAGGAAATCGCCGAGGAGCTTGGCATCACCCGTTCCGCCGTGTCGCGCCTGCTGACGGAGGCGCGCGATCGCGGGATCGTCGAGATCATCGTCCACTACCCCTGGCGAACGTCGACGGACCTGGAGCGGGCGCTGTTGGACTTGTTCCCGCTCAAGGCGGTGCGGGTTCTCGTGCGCGGGAACAAATCGTATGACGAGATGGTGATCGGACTGGGGGTGCTTGGGGCGCAGTACTTTTCGAGTGTCCTCAAGCAGGGCAACGTGGTCGGGATTTCGTGGGGCAGCGCGCTCTACCAGCTCGTGCGCGCCCTCCGTCCGGCGAGCTACCCCGAATCCGAGGTCGTCCAGCTCGTGGGCGCGGTCGGCACGGAGCGCTCTTCGGCGATGGGCCCGCTGCTCGCGCCGCTGCTCGCCAACCAGATTGGCGCGCCATGCCGCTACCTCCACGCCCCCCTGCTGACGGAGAGCGAGGCTGCCCGCGACGCTCTGCTGAACGACCGCTCGATTCGCGAGACCCTCGACGCGGCCGCCCACGCCAACATCGCCCTCGTCGGTATCGGCACGACGGCGCCGGAGCGCTACAACCCCGCCCGCCACGGCTATGTCAACCTCGACGAGCTGGCGGCTATCCGCGCGGCGGGCGCCGTCGGGCTGATCGTCGGCCAGCACTATGACCGCAACGGCGAGGTCCTCGACCTCTCGATCAACCGCCGTGTCGTCGGCATCAGCCCCGACAACCTGAAGCGCATGCCCACAATCATCGGTCTCGGCGGCGACGCTCTCAAGGGCGAGGCGATTCTCGGCGCCCTGCGCGGCGGCTGGGTCAACGTTCTCATCACCGACGAGCAGGCCGCCCGGCGTGTCTTGCAGCTCGCGTCGCCCGTGGCCCGCTAACGTCCGGCCATGCTCCCGCGCCGCATCGACATCCTGGGCGTCGGCGTCGACGACGTGACGCCGACGGAAGCCCTGGACATCCTCACCGCCTGGATCGACGCGCGCCGCCCGCGGCGCGTCGTCACCCCCAACCCCGAGATGGTCATGCTGGCGCGGCGCGATCCCGCGTTCGCCGGCCTTCTCGCCGACGCCGATCTGGCCGTTCCCGACGGCGTCGGCCTGCTGTGGGCGTCCCGGCTGCGCGGGACGCCGCTGCGCGCCCTGGTGCCCGGCTCCGATCTCGTCCCCTGGCTGGCCGAACGCTCGGCCGGGCGCGGCGACCGCTGGTTCCTGCTCGGCGCGGCGGAGGGCGTGGCGGAGGAAGCGGGCCGCCGCCTGGCTGCGCGCTACCCGGGCCTGTGTGTCGCCGGCGCGTTCGCCGGCGATGCGTCGGCTTTGGGCGACCCTGAGACGCGGGCAGCGGTTCGGGCCGCCGGGCGGGTCGACGTGCTGCTGGTCGCGTACGGCGCGCCGCGCCAGGAGGCGTGGATGGCGCGCAACCTGGACCTAGACGTTCCGGTGGCCATCGGCGTCGGCGGAACGCTCAACTTCATCGCCGGCCGTAGCCCGACGCCGCCGCGCTGGGTGTACAACCTGGGCCTGGGCTGGGCCTACCGCCTGATCACCGAGCCCTGGCGTTGGCGGCGGCAGATCGTCCTCCCCCAGTTCGCCGCCCTCGCCGTATGGGACGCCCTCCGCCAACGAACACGCCCTTGAAAATACGCCTGGGCTGTCATGCGTCGTTTCACTCGCCGTCTGGGCCGCGTTAGGGGCGATCCCGCGTGGCCGCCCAGGATAGCCACGAGGGCCACCCCTACCCCGTATCCGAACACGTCCGTTGAGGTGTCTGTGAACGGCACGTAAGCGGGGGGGCGTCTTTGCAAGAAACGCCCCCCCGCCTTGCTCAGGGAGATATGAGACAGTCTTCTGATTAGTCCGGCGCGATGAGGGTGTAGCCGTGGCGCGGGACGGTGCGGATGTAGCGCGGGCTGTGGGGCGTCGGCTCCAGCTTGGCGCGCAGGTTCTTGACGTGCGCGCGCACCAGGGCGTGCTGCCCCGCGCCCGGCGGGTAGCCCCACACATCCTGGAGCAGCCGGTCCGACGACACCACCTGCCCCGGATTCCGCAGCAGGTAGGCCAGGAGCTTGAACTCCGTCGGCGTCAGCGGGATACTGCGGCCGTCGACTTCGGCGCGTCGCCCTCCCAGGTCGAGGCGCAGCCGCCCGAGGGAGAGCGGCTGGGGATGGCTGCGCTGGGCGCGGCGCAGCAGCGCCCGCACCCGCGCGGTCAGCTCCTGGAGGTCGAAGGGTTTGGTGAGATAGTCATCCCCGCCGGCGTCCAGCCCGCGCAGGCGATCCGGCAGGCGGTGCTGGGCGGTGAGGAAGAGCACCGGCGTGTCCGACACGCTGGGGTCGGCCCGCAGGCGCCGGCAGACCTCGATCCCATCCAGCCCCGGCATGGCCATGTCCAGGACGACAAGGTCCGGCATCATCTGGCGCGTGACGCTGAGGGCCTCCACGCCGCTGTTGGCGGTGAGGACTTCGTACCCGTTACGCACCAGGCTGCGGCTGAGGGTGCCGCGAACATCCGAATCATTATCGGCGACAAGAATTGTAGCCACAGTTACCTCACTCGGCGCCCTACTTTGCCATGGGCAGGCGCGCCCCTATGGTGGTTCCTATGCCGGGTCGGCTGGCGACGAGAACCTGGCCGCCCGCGCGGGTCACGAGATTCCACGCCAGGAACAGGCTGCCGCTGGTGTCCGGCGCGAAGGGCTGCAGCAGCCGCCGGCGGCGCACCGTCACCGGGCCGTTGTCGGCCACAGTGACCAGGACATAACCGTTCCGCATCACCGAGGCCAGACGAATCTGGCCCTCTTCCACCGAGGTCAGCGACTGGCGCGCGTTCGCCAGCATGTGGACCCAGGCTTCCGTCATATCGGACGCATTCGCGCGCACCGACGGCAGGTTCGGCGTCAGCCGCGCGGTGAGGCGGATGCCTGCCCCCTCAAGCTCGCTCGTCACCAAGCGCAGGGCCGCCTCAATCGTCCCGTTCACGTCCATCGCCTCCGTCAGCCCGTTGCCCTGCACGAAGTCGAGAACGGTTTCGACTCCATCGCGGATCCGCTGGCCGGCGCGCTCGATGGCAGCCAGCCCCGCCAGCATCCCCGCCTCCGTGGCTTCAGCCTGGAGCAGCTGCGCTTCGCCGATGACCGTCGTCAGCGGGTTATTGATGCGCTGGGCCAGCCCGGCCACCGCCGCGCTGCCGGCAATCTCCCGCCCGCTGGCCGTGAACCAGCGCTGCAGCCGCGCGCTGCGCTGCCGCTCGCTCAGTAACTCCGCGGCCAGAGTCGCCGTCTCGCCCAACAGGACGAGCAGCCCCGGCTGAACCGGCTGGCTCCCGTTCCCAATGGCCACCAGCGCGCCGTGCAGGCTGGCGCCGCTCACCGGCGCGCCCCACGCCCAGCCCTGACCGGCGTCACTCTCGCGCACCGGCGCATCGCTGTGAATCACACGCTGGGCCAGCCCCACCAATGTCGCCTGCGCCTCGCTGGGCCCAACCAGCGCCCCCCATACCACATCGCGACGCGTGGGCTCGTACCACGCGACCCCTACAGCCTGCGCGCCGTTCAAAGCGACGACGTGCTGAGCCGCGGACTGCAGCGCCGTGTCAGCGTTGATCTGCAACATATAGCAGCCTTGTCCCCCTCATTCGTCATATGAAGTAACGAAGGCCGAACGTGAAATGTTATGCGGGTAAAAGAATTCGTGAAGGGAGCGCGAAGTATTCGTCGTCTTCTGCCTCGGGCCGCGCCACGCCGCCGGGGTGGCGCAGCCACAGGTCGGCGACGTCCTGCGCCTCCACCAGCCTCTGCCACGTGGTGGGGATGAACGTGACCCGCCGCAGCCGCCGCGCGGGGACGGGCCGCGCCAGCGCCGTCAGCGGCCCCAGCTCGAAGCGGTAGTAGAGGGCGTCGGCGCGGGGATGCCGCGGCTCGTCGGGCAGGATGTCCCGCCGCCGCGCGATGCTGACGCGGCGCACCGCGGCCCACACGCGGACCGCGTGGCCGTCCGGCCCGAACGCCCCTGTCTGGTAGAACGCCAGCGCCTCGCAGCCCAGGCGCGGCGGGGCATGGGCGACGGGCAGGCGATACCACCCCTCGCCCGCGCGCCCCAGGTCGGCGGGGCGCGTGACGACGGCGACCAGGATGGGGGTATCCGGGGCGGGCCAGGTCGAGGGCGGCGCCGGCGGGCGGCGCGGGGGACTCGGCACGGCGCCTCAGCGCAGGGCCGCGGCCAGGTCGGGGGCGGTGCGGCGCAGGCCAGCGCGCAGGCGCAGCAAGGCGACGTCCGACGCCCGCGCCTCGAGCATGATGTCGAACGGCGGCAGGCCCTGGGTCGCGGCGAGGAAGTCCTGGAACTCGAAGGGGTGGATCAGGTCGGCATGCTCGCCCGGGCGAGGCAGGCGCACGACGCGCGCGCCGCGCCGCCGTAGCGGGTGGACCTCGGTGCGCGGCGAGGCGACGTGGACGAGCGGGGTCACGCCGGGCGGCCAGGTGGCAAGACACGCGGCGAGGGCAGCGCGCGGCGCGCGGCCGTCGCCGCGCAGGCGGTGGTGCAGACTGTCGAAGATGACGGGAACGCCGCACACCGCGTGCAGGCCGACCAGGTCGCCGGCGGCGTGCACGAGATCGTGCTCGACGGCGACGTAGCGCCGGACGTCGGGCGGGAGAGCGAGATAGCGCTGGGCGAAGCGCGCCCTGGCGCCGTCGGCGTCGCCCAGCCCACCACCGACGTGGCACTCCACCACGCCATCCTGCGCGCCCAGGCCAGCTAGAAGCCCGGCCAGGGCCGAGAGCGTCGCGGCGGCGTGGGCGGCCTCACCTCCCGCGCGGCCACCGAGGCAGGCGCTGAGCGGGGCATGCACCGTCAGACGCACGTCGCCGGCGCGGGCCAGCCCGCCGACCCACGCCAGCTCGGCGGCGGCCTCGGCGAGCTGCCGCGGAGCGACTTCGGCCGGATCGGGCAGGAGACGCCAGTGCAGCCGAAACAGGTGGACGTCGGCGCGGGCGAGCCAGGCCAGCGCATCGCGCAGGTAGAGCAGCCCGACGCTGAGGTGGGGCTGGGCCGGTGGCCGCCGCGCATCGTAGCAGCGCAGGCCGGGGCGCGCCAGGAGCGCCGGCCCACAACCGAGACGCATGTCCCTTCCCTCCCACAAAGAAGATTGCCATAGAGACGCAGAGGACACAGAGAACGTAAGTCAAGTGGCTCCCTGATACCGAACGCTGCTAGAAAAGCTGCAAAGTCAGCGTCATTGCGAGAAGGGCGGCTTCCGAGGGTGTGGGGGGCGAAGCTCCCCACGGACGAAGCAATCTCACCATGGGCAAGGGCATCTCTACTTGGAGTAGACTACCGGTCGCGAGGGCGGGAGATTGCTTCGCTGAGATGAAAATAGCGCGGCTGTCGCCCTGAGCGTAGCGAAGGGCCTCCAACGGCACCGGGATGCTTCGCTCCGCTCAGCATGACATTTTCATACTTACGGGTGACCCAAGGGTCGTATAGACTGCGCTCGCAATGACAGCCTTTCTATACACGCGTAGTATAAGCTGGAGGAGGGGGCGTGCTGCCATTTCCTTGCAGGCGTCGCTATGCAACGGCGCAGGATAGTCTTGAAACGCAGAGGCGCAAAGGAAGACAAATCCTCGTCTCTTCCCCCTTTGCGTCTTTGCGCCTCGGCGTTTCCTTCTTCTTAGGCGCCCCCTGGTGGACGCACTTCTAGGGGGAACTTTCGTGGCCTTCGGGGTGCAGTGGCTTTAGAGGACGGCGTGCAGGAGGGCGATCCAGATGAATATCTGGACGGCGACGGCGCTGCCGAGGGAGAGGTAGGCGGCGAAGCGCTCGCGGCGGTGTACCGCCACGGCAAGCGCCACGTTGACGGCCAGGGCGAGCGCGCCGGCCAGGGGGAGCCACACGGCGATGGCGCGGGCGAGCGGCGTCGCATCCAGGCCGCGCATGGGCAGCGTCGCGGGGAGGCTGCCGTACAGCAGGCTGACCCACGCCCAAAGCAGCAGGGACAGGATGACTCCGGCGCCAAGCAAGGCATACACGAGCCGGTCGCGCCAGATGGGCAGGCGCATCCAGCGCGGCTGCCAGACCGTCTCCGCGAGCGCTTCCGTCGGGCCGAGGCGCTGACGCGTGCCGAGGCCTTCGATGAAGGCGGCGCGGTCGGCCGGCGAGACGGCGTAGCTGCCGCGGCGGGTGACGAGGATGAGCTGCTCCGGCAGCGGGCGGGTGGCGCAGATCATCGTGCCCCCCAGGCGGTCGAGGTGGCCCAGGCCGACGAGCAGGCCGGGCCAGTGGTAGCCCTGCACGCGCTCGACGAAGAAGTCGGCGCCATCCTCGACGGCAGTGATGTTGGGCATCGGGATGACGTAGGTCGTCGCCGCCCAGCGGATCGTCACGGCGTTGCGGTCCATGGCATAGCGCAGGCTGAGCGCGCCCCACAGCCAGTAGGCCAGCACGGCCAGTGCGGGCAGGCTGAGCAGGAGCAACAGACCGGCCAGGAAGGCGATCGGGCTGACACCGACACGCGTGATGCCCAGGAGGAGGGCAGCGTCGATGCTCAGCAGCGCCAGGATGGCGATGAGCAGGGACAGGGGAACGAGGAGCGACAGGGGTGGGCGGAAGATCATACTAGAACCTGTGCCACGTCGGGACGATGGCGGGGAACAGATCGGGGATGAAGTCGCGCTTCAGCAGCGTCACGGCGTCCTCCTCGCTCTTGGTGACGAAGGCGCTCAGGCGCACCGACAGGATGCCGTCCTTCGGGTCGCGGTCCGGCGTGTCCCACAGATACCAGTATAGCACCACAATTTCCTGGCCGTCGTCCTCGTTGCGCGCCAGGCCGCGCTGGACGTTGAGCGTCCCGCCGCCCAGGGGCACGGTGTCCACGCGGTCTTCGAGCATTGTCCAGCCCTGCAGTGGGTAGCAGATCGTGGGTGTGTGCTCGAACAGGCGGAAGCTGCGCGGGCCGCGGTGGCCGATGAAGGTGAGCCAGACGACGTCGCCGGCCGGGTTGCGGTAGGCGCGCTGCAACACAAGCTCCGGGTTCTGGTAGGCGTCGGTTAGCTGCGGGTTGACCGGCAGGTCGGTCGCCGTCCACTCGCCGATGCGCGTCGGCAGAGCGCCCGGCAGGCTGTTGAGCCACAGATCATACGGGCTGGCAACCACGCGCTCGTAGCGTGTGACGTGGTACCAGCCGTCGACGTCGGCGAACAGGACGTGGTCGGCGCTGACGGCGCCCGGTGTCGCGGCCGGCGGCGCCGCCGGCGTCGGCGGCGGCTGGAACTGCCACGCCATGCCGATGCCGCCGGCCAGGAGCGCCACGGCGCCCAGCGCCAGCCAGGCGCGGCTGTTGAACCGCTCTTGTGTTGCCCGCAGCCAGGTCAAAGCTCTCTGCACTAGATGTAGCGATCTTTCTACCACGCCTCTGGCCGCAGCTGGCCGCAGCGCACCGCTCGGCCGAGCAGGATGAGCAGCGCCAGGGCGACGAGGAACAGCAGCGGGCTGGCCAGGGTATGGAAGAAGCCCAGCGCCGCGTCGGCGCCGAGGGCCTGCGCGACCCAGAAGATCGAGGAAACGCGCGCCAGGTTGGCGGCCACGGCAATGGGCAACGCGCTCAGGACGATCAGCGCCCGCCCCCACCACGGCCCGCGCACGCTGTACGCGAACAGCACCGCCAGGGTACCCAGGGCGACGACGGAGCGCAGGCCGCTGCAGGGCGCCCCGACGGTGAAGGCCTGGTCGTTGACCGCGACCTGCGCCCCCAGGTTGACGGCGGCCACGCCGAGAAGCTGCGCGCCACGCGCCGCGTACGTCGCCGTGAACGCCTCGAGCTGCGGGCTGAGGCGCTCGATGCCGGGCAGGGGAATCATGGCCGCGAGGAAGAGCAGCGGGAACGCCCAGGCGCGCACCACGCTCCAGCCGGCGAAGGTCCACACCAGCCCGATGATGACCAGCACCAGGGCAACGGCCGAGACGACGGCCATCTGCATCGGCAGCGCGACCAGGTGCAGGCCGACGCCGACGGCCACGAGGGCCAGCGCCATGGGCGCCGGGCGCGCGGCCGCCAGGGCATCGCGCCGCCGCCAGATCAGCCAGAGGGCGACGAGCGGCACCAGGACGCCGTGGGAGTAATAGTCATTGCCAAGCCAGGAAACGGCGAGCCAGCGCAGCGTCGCAGCGAAGAGGATGGCGACCAGGGCGACGACCGCGACGACGGCCGCTGTCACTTTCATAGGTCGGTTCATAAGGTCAAATGCTAGCCCGAAACAAGCCGGTGGGCAAATCGCTGCTGCAAACGGTCCCCAAACCAGGGGAATGGGGCTGCCACAGAGGCACAGAGGACACAGAGAGAACTCGGGTTCATACTTCAATTCTCCGTGCCCTCTGCGCCTCCGTGGCTATCTTCCCTTCATCGCCAGGTGGCGGATACGACATGCTTTCACGGCACGGGCGTCGGCGCTGCCCAGGCCTGGGCCAGGTGCGGCAGGTAGACACGGTAGACCACCGGCGTCGGCGACGGGGTCGGCGTGCGCGTGGGCGTCGCCGTGAGGGTGGCGGTCGACGTCGGCGTGGCGGTCGACGTCGGCGTGGCGGTCGGCGCCGGGCCCAGGCACGAGTTGCCGGTGAAGTTGATCTCGTACGGCGTGTAGCGCGGGCTGAGGTTTACGTCCTGCGCCACCGTCGCGCGGTCCTCCGCCGACGCCTGGAGCTTATACGCGCCGGCCGGGAAGTTGGTCAACGGGCCGATGGTGTACGAGCCGTCCACGCCCGTCACGGCGCGGTAGGGCGTGTTCAGGATGCGCACATCGGCGTAGGGCAACGCTGTGCCGGTGCACGTCTGCACCACACCCACGATCTCGACAAACGGCGGACCCTGGGGCGTCGCCGTGGACGTGGGCGTGGCCGTCGCCGTCGGCGTGGCCGTGTCGGTGGGCGTTGGCGTCGTGGTCGGCGTCGGCGGGACATAGCCCACCGCCTGCGCCCACACGTCGAAGTTGGCCGTGTTCGGAACGTTCATGTCCCAGGCAGCGAGCACCTGGCTGCGCTGCGAGTTGTACGCCGCCGCCGGGCCATCGCCCAGGAACGCGCCGAGATCCTGGTTGACGCTGGTCACGGTATAGACGGAGAATGATTGGGTCGTCGGCTGTCCGATCCCGCTCCACGTCACGGCGCGGTATTGCTGGCCGAGGGACTTGTCGTACCAGCCCATGAAGAACTGCTGCGCCGTGCCGGCCCATACCAGCGCTGGCCGGGCGCCCGTCGTCTGGGTGTTGGGAATCTGCACATCCTTGTCGAGGCGGTCAGGCGTCGCCGGCGCGATGTTCTGGCTGTAGATGAGGGACTGCGCGGTGCGGTTGTCCTGCCACACGACGAGCCAGAGCTGCGCAGCCGGCGAGAACGCGATGGCCGGCCAGGTGTGGCTGTGGGCGTCCGTCGAGACATCGGACACGGCAAACGGCGAGTCCTCCAGGAACGCGCCGCCGTCCGAGATCTGGCGGCCCCAGATCTTGTAGTCGGCGTCGGCGCCCGGGGTGCAGCCGACGCCCGGCGCCGGCACGGCGCTGGTCCACTTGCTCCACACGACCATGAAGGTCTTGGCCGTGCCGTCCGACCACGCCACGTCGGGCTGCTGCTGGTCGACGCAGCTATGGCCCGTGTCCACGTCCGGGAACCCGATCTGCAGCGGCGGGCCGGAGGGCTGGCCGGCCTGGTTCACCATCGTGCCCTTGATCGTGCCGGAGTAGCTGCGCTCCTCCCACACCACCAGGTAGCTGCGCTGGGGAGCGTTGACGCCGTTGTACGGGCTGAAAGCCACGCGAACACTCTTGTACTGGCTCGTCGGGGCGGGCAAGGTGGCCAGCGGCGCGACCGGCGTGACGACGCTGCCGTCGCCCGAGACCCGCGCGCCGAGGATTTCCGGCCCATTGCCGGTGTTGAGCTGGCTGTGGATCCAGACCACGAAGTACTCGTCCGCGGCGGAGTTGTAGACGACGGCCGGGTTGGCGTGGCTGTCGCTGCGCAGCCCGACGATGCTGCCCTGCGCCAGGGTCAGCACGGGGCCGAGGGCGTTGTCGGCGGCATTCACGAGCCGCGCCTTGACGCTCGTCGGCTTGCGGTCCGACGGGGTATCCTCGTCCTGCCAGACGACGAGGTACTGGTCGCGCGCGCTGTTGTAGGCAGCGGCGGGCGCGTACTCCGACGTGTCGGCGTTCGTCACCTGGAACGCCCCGCCACTGAGCTGCCACGGCGGCTGTTTCAACCCGCCCTGGGCGGCGGCCTGGAAGGCGCTCCCCGCGAGGATCGCGAGGCCGAGCAGCAGGCTCGCGAGCAGGGGGCTAAGCTTTTTCACAGACACCCGTTTCCTCCTTCGTGGGAACCGCTGGGCGGCGGTTCTCTGGCCGGTAGACACAAAAATGCGTAGGGAAAGGCTCATGCGCCCTTCCCTACGCATGCCCGAAGCGACGTTCTTACTTACTATAAACGGGGAAGCACCAGTCTAGATACTTCTCATTCGCGCCGCGCACGATGTCGAAGTAGCGATCGCGGAGCTCGCTGGCGACCGGGCCGGGCGTGCCATCGCCCACCGGACGGTGGCTGATGCGGGTGATGATCGAGAGTTGCACCCCGGTGCCGCAGAAGAACGCCTCGTCGCACACGTACAGCTCGGTGTGGTCGATGGAGCGCTCGATCACTGGGATGCCCATGTCTTCCTGCAGCACCTGCATGACCGTGCGCCGCGTGATACCCTCCAGGATGTTGTCGACGATGGGCGCGGTGATGGCGACGCCGTCGCGGACGATGAACATGTTGGTCGCGCTGCCCTCGGACACGTGGCCGTCATGGGTCAGGACAATCGCCTCGTCGAAGCCGGCCAGCTCCGCCTCGGACTTGGCCAGCGCCGAGTTGACGTACGAGCCGGCGATCTTGCCGCGCGCCGGGATGGCGTTGTCGTCGACGCGGCGGAACGAAGACACCATGGCGTGGCAGCCTTCCTCGTTCTCGATATAGCGGCCGAACGGATAGGCGAACAACGTGAAGTCCGACGGGACGTCGTGCAGGCGGACGCCGATGCCTTCGAGAGACTTGTACGCCAGGGGCCGAATGTAAACGTCCGTGTGGTAGCCCTCGCGGCGGATGAGCTCGAGGGTAATCTCCATCAGGTCTTCCTGCGAGTACGGCAGGTCGATCATGAGCAGCTTGCACGACTGCAGGAAGCGCTTGTAGTGGTCCCTCAGTCTAAAGACGTACAACTGCTCCTTTTGGTTATTCCAGTAACCGCGAATTCCGGCGAAGCACGCCGTTCCGTAGTGGAGGGCGTGCGTCATCACGCTGATCTTCGCGTCCTGGATAGGGACGATCTGCCCCTTGAAGAAGGCGTACTGGGCGCCGGTCTTCTGGTCCGCCTCGGTCACTGTCGTCAGCGGTGTGCTCATCGTGCTCGTCATCCTTTCGTCAATATCTCCGGGTGGAGGGACAGGTCCCAGCCACGTAGCCGATCCAGAAAATCGCTGTCCGTCATGTCGAGCTGCACCGGGGTGACGCTCACCATCCCGGCCGCGACGGCGCCGAAGTCGGTGCCGGGCGTCGGCTCGCCGGTCGGCGGGTCGCCGCCGATCCAGTAGTAGGCGCGGCCACGCGGGTCCGCGCGCTCGATCAGGACGTCCTTGTAGATGCTCTTCCCCATGCGCGTGATGGCGACGCCACGCATGTCCGCCGGCGCGCTATTGGGAATGTTGACGTTGAGCAGCATCCCCTGGGGCAGCCCGCGCGCCATGACCCGCTGCGCCAGGTCGGCGACGAACGCGGCGCCGACGCGGAGGGCGTCCGGGTTCGGCGTCTCGAAGCCGGCCAGCGAAGCGGCGATGGCCGGCGCGCCGAAGATCGCGCCCTCGCGCGCGGCCGAGACCGTACCGCTGTAGATGAGATCGTGGCCCAGGTTCGGGCCGAGGTTGATGCCCGAGACGACCAGGGATGGCTGGCGCTTGAGCAGCCCCAGCATCGCCAGGGCCACGCAGTCCGACGGCGAGCCGTTGGACGCCAGGGCCTCACTGCCGTCGGCAAGCGTGACCGTGGTGACGCGCAGCGGCTTGTGCATCGTCTTGCCGTGGCCGGCCGCGCTCCACTGCCGCTCCGGCGCGATGACGACGACCTCGCCGACGTCGGCCAGCGCCTGCTTGAGCGCGAGCAATGCCGGGCTGTAGACGCCGTCGTCATTGCTCAAAAGGATGAAAGGGGCCTCACTCATGAGCCGTCCTTGTGCTGCACGATGCGTATGCGAACGCGCGCTGCGGTGGCCGAGTTCCCGGCGCGGTCGTAGGCGACGGCCTCGGCGAAGTGCGTTCCAACATCCTTGGGAGAGAGAGTCCAGCGCACGCCGTAGGGGGCGACCGTAGACGTGCCGAACAGCCGGCCATCGACCAGGAACTCCACGCGGTCCATGGACAGGTTCTCCTGCACCGCCACCTGGAGGTTGATCAGCTCATCCCCGTCTACGCTGAAGATATTGTCAGGTCCCAGGCCGCTAAATGCAAGCTGGGGCGGCGTGTTGTCCACGGTCAGCGGGACACGCAGCTCATCGGTGCGGCCGCTGGCGCGGTCCACCAGCAGGCGCACAGTGTACGTGCCGTTCAGGCCGCGCGTGTCCCAGCGCATCAGGTCGCCGCTGACGGTGCCGCTGTCCTCGGCCAGCGGGTACCACTCCGTCGGAGCGACGCCCTCGCCGACCTCGACGCGGTAGCGCTGGACGTCAGCCCCCGTGATAATACCCACAATAGGCACGACGCCTTTTACAAAACTCTGCGGCACGGGGCTGACGAGGGCCGCCGCGCCGTTGGGCGCGATGACCGCGTCACCCTCGTCCTGGGGCGGCTGCGGAATGTGGGCCTGCCGCGCCCAGTCCGCCGCCTCGCGCGGCAGAATCGCGAACACCTGCTCCTCGACGTCCTCGGGTGGGCAGAGGGTCGACGCCAGCCGCCCGTTCGCGCGGCACACGCGCACCTTCTGGTAGACGTTGTCGAGCTGCGTCGGGGCCGTGCCCGCGACGAACCACTCGCTGCGCCGCTGGGGACACAGGTCGGTGGGCTTGAGGCCCGAGAGAACGCACACGTCGGCGCGCTCCAGGCCGGGCGGCTGCGGGAATGGGGTGGGCGGCTGGCCGCTCAGCACCGTCTCGATGAACTCGTGCCAGATGGGCGCGGCGCCCTCGACGCCCGACGTCTGGTGCATGGGATGGCCGTCGGAGTTGCCGACCCACACGCCGACGGTGAGCTGCGGCGTGTAGCCGACGGTCCAGTTGTCGCGGTAGTCGTTCGTGGTGCCGGTCTTGACGGCGGCCGGGCGGTCGACGACCAGGGGGCTTGTCGGACCGAAGGCCGGCTCGCGCGCCTTGCCGTCCGACAGGATATCCGTGATGAGGAAGGCTTCGGCCGGCGAGACGACCTCGCGCTCCTCCGGCGTCGTGAAGTCGTCGAGAACCTGGCCGCTGGCGTCGGTGACGCGCAGGATCGGCACGGGCTCGAGTTCGCGGTAGCCGAGGCGGCGGTTCTGGGGCGGCACCGGCGCGCCGACCATGCGCCCGCCGTCGGCGATGGTGTTGAAGGCGTAGGTCAGGTCGAGCAGGCTGACCTCGCCGCCGCCCAGGGTGAGCGCCAGCCCGTACTGGCCGTTCAGGCCGGTGACGCCCAGCCGATGCGCCATGGACACGACGTTGGGAATCCCGACCATGTCCAGCAGCCGGACCGAGGGGATGTTGTACGAGTTGGCGAGGGCGGTGCGCAGCGAAACGGGGCCGTGATACTGCCGGTCGTAGTTCTCCGGGATGTACGGCGCGCCCGGCACGCCGAAGTCCGTGCGCACGTCCAGCAGGACGGACGCCGGCGTGTAGCCCTGGGTGAAGGCGGTCAGGTAGGTGATCGGCTTGAACGCCGAGCCGGGCTGGCGCGGGCTGAGGGCGACGTTGACCTGGCCGTCGATGGAGGGGTCCCAGTAGTCGAGGCTGCCGAGCATCGCCAGAATCTGCCCACTGCGGGTGTCGATGGCGACGAGGGACGCGTTGCTCGCGTCGCGTTTCTCCGCCTGGAGCGCGGCCACCTGGTTGCGGGCGATGGTCTCGGCGGCGTTCTGCAGCCGAAGGTCGAGGCTCGTAATGACCTGCAAGCCACCGCGGTACAGCCGCTCCGGCCCGTAGCGCGCTTCGAGGAGCTGGCGCACCCACACGGCGAAGTGGGGTGCGACAAGGGTCGTGGTCTCAGTGCGCTGCCGCGGCTTGCCCAGCGGGGCGGTCTTGGCCGCCTCGGCCTCGGCGCGCGTGATGTAGCCGTCGGCGGCCATCTCGTTGAGGGCGATAGCCTGCTGCCGCCGCGCCTCGTCCGGGTCATCGATGGGGTTCGACGCCGGCGAGCGCGACAGCGTCGCCAGCATCGCCGCCTCGGCCAGGGTCAGCTCGGACACCGCTTGCCGAAATAGGTCTCCGCCGCCGCCTGGACGCCGTAGGCCAGGTTGCCGTAGTAGACGGTGTTGAGGTACCACTCGGAGATCTGGTCCTTGCCGGCCGGCCCGGGGTAGCGCCGCGTCAGCTCCCAGGCCAGGGCCAGCTCCTTGAGCTTGCGCTCGTAGCTGCGCGCCACGCGCTGATCCGGGTCGATGGCAACGTTCTTGACGAGCTGCTGTGTGATGGAGCTGCCGCCCTGCAGCGGCAGGCCGAGCAGGTTGTTCAGCTCGGCGCGCACCAGGCCGCGCACGTCGAAGCCGGGGTTGGTGTAGAAGTCCTTATCTTCAAGGGAGATGGTGGCGAGGCGCAGGGTGATGGGGATGTCCGACAGCGGCACCATCGTGCGGTTGCCGCCCTGCGGGTCGTAGATCTCGTACAGCACGGTCTGGCCGGTGCGGTCGTAGATGCGGGTCGTCTTGAACCCCTGCGCGGTCTGCTGCCCGATGCTCTCCGGCGAGGGAAGGGTGGCGACAAGAGCGTTGTACGCGGCGTAGGCGCCGCCCACCGCGCCGGCGACCAGCGCGACCGAGGTCGCCGTGGACAGGATGAGCCACAGGGCGATGGGCTGGACGGCCAGGACGCCGAGGACCAGCCAGCGCAAGGGGTGGGTGGCCCCGCCGCTGCGCTGGCGCTGCCGCCGCCGAACCACCGCATGGACTGTGCGCAGGTGCATAGAAAACCCCGCCGACGCAAACGATACACGGACGGTTATCTTAGCATGAAGGCGGCGGCTGAGCAAACCTATTTGCAGAACCGAGGAAACAAGGTTGCAGACCAACCGATTATCTGATATACTGATATTCAGACAAAGGAGGCGAAAGATGGCAGATAAAGTGCCGCTTCATTTGGCTCAGCGCGGGGTGATCGTGCTGCCGAAAGCGCTGCGCGAGCGCTACAATTTACAGCCTGGCGCCGAGCTAACGTTGTTCGATCTCGACGGCGTCTTCGTCCTCAGCCCGCGCCGCTCTGAGGTCGATGCCCTCGCCGACCGCATTGGCAAATCGTTGGCGGACGAGGGAGAGACACTGGAGTCAATGCTAGCGGCGTTGCGGGAAGAGCGCGAGCGTTATGGCGGCCAGGGCTAGACTGTTCATGGACACAAGCGCGCTTTTCGCCGGCATCTGGTCGGCGGAGGGCGGCGCCCGCATGCTGCTGCGCCTGGGTGAAGCTGGCGTTGTTCAGCTGCTCGTCAGCGGTCAGGTACTACAAGAGATTGAGAGTGTGGTGCGCCGCAAAGCAGCCGCACATTTGGGAGCCCTCGCCTTGCTGCTGGATACGGCGCGCATCGAAGTCGTACCGCCGGCGTCCTCTGAGGTGGTTGAACAATGCCAATCGTTGACCCGTTACGAGGCTGACGCGGTCGTCCTGGCAGCCGCGTGGTGCGACGCCGTTGACTTCTTCGTAACTCTCGACCGCCGACACTTTCTCGAGAACGATGCGCTACGTACCGCCGCGCCCTTCCCCGTCGGGACACCGGGCGATGCTCTGGCCTGGATTGCACAGAAATTCGCCTGAGATTCCAATTCACTAAGGTCTCGACTGTGGATGGCTCCATTGTACCGCTGCCCGCGCGGCAATGTACCGTTTTTCTGCAAACGTTGTGTAACTGTTCTGTAAATTGGGAGTTCCTCGCCCGGAGTCCCGCTTTTTCTACCGCAAAGCGGATATGCCCAGCCACCGATCTGTGGTTTGATAGAGGCAGAGGTATCGCGAGCGCGACGCCGGCTATCGGACGGCGACGGCCTTTGTGAAGATGGCGTAGTGCTCCGGCTCGTCGGGACTGGAGCGGGGTAGGACGATGAGGGATATGCGCAGCGTCGCCGGGCCGTGTTCGAGCGGCTGGTCCAGGTAGATTGGCTCGACGATGTTGCGGATGGGGACGCGCTGGCCGTCTTTCTCGCCGTAGACGTCGGCGACCTCGACGCGCACGCGGTCGTACACCGCCGGGGGGAACGGCCCGCGCGCGACGATCTGGCCGTCGGCGCCCGCCGCGCCCAGGTCCACGGTCGGGACAATGAGCGGGATATCGACCCAGCCCTCATCCCGCGCCGCGTCGGCCGGGTGCATGGCCGCATCGCGCAGAGTGACGACGACGCGGTCCAGGCCGGCGAGGCCCTCGGAGCCATCGGCGACGCGCACCTGGGCGATGCCGCCGGTCGGGCGCGACGCGCAGCCGGCCAGGAGCAGGGCCAGCAAGAGGATCACGGCCAGGATGGGAGGAACACGCGTGTCACCCCGAACAAAGTGAGGGGTCTGGACTGCGGCCCAGACGCCTCGCTGCGCGCGGCATGATCGTCCAGGCTCATTCCCAGAGGGGCCACGGAGGGGGAATAGACGGCCGCGGCCGCCCCGACCCATGCGACGGGCCGGCGGGCGCGGGGGGGAATGTAGAGACGCGCCATGGCGCGTCTCTACATATTCTTGTGTACCTTGTGTCTGTTCTGGGAGCAATGTTGGCACGGGTGTCGCCGCGAGCGGAGCGAAGGCCCTCAGAAGGGGGACACTTCCTGTTCGCTCGGCATGACAGTGGTTAGCTCTTGGTCGTGGGGTAGCCCTTGTCGACCCAACCGAAGTAGCCCTCGTCGATGGCCTTGACCTTGGTGTAGCCCTGCTTCATCAGCTCGCGCGCCGCCTGCTCGGCCTCGGCGTGGGGGCACGCGCAGTAGGTGATAACCCACTTGTCCTTCGGCACTTCGCTGTATCGCTTGGGCATGTCGTAGTAGGGAATGTTGATCGCGCCCGGAATGTGGCCCGCCGCGAAATCCGAGGGGGCGCGGGCGTCGATGATCACGACGTCGCTCTTGTTGTCGACAGCCTGCTTCACCGTTTCGACGGGTACGAAGAGCTTGTCCGTGCCCTTGGCGACGGCGTTGAAATCAGGCGCCGGGTTAGCGGGCGCAGCGGGGGCGGCGCTGCTCTGGCTGCCCGACGCGGTGGGGGCGCTGGTGCTGCCACCGCACGCGGCCAGGGCCAGCATGACGCAAGCGAGAAGAGACACACCAACAATCTTCAACAGGGTACGCATCGCGAGTCCTTCCTCCTTGAATGTCCAGGGCTAAGAACGCTAATTGTAAAGCCGTCGACTACGAATCGTAAATTTCGACCCTAACAAATCCGCGGCGCCCTACGATCCGAGGCGCTCGCGGAGATGGGCCTCGGTGGCCTTGTCCAGGTCGGCCAGGCTCATCCCGAGCACCTTCTGGAGCGCCTCATCGGTAACGCTACGCTGGAGAGCGCGGAACCGCTCTGGCGAGACGGTGGCGCCGCCGCCCGCCGTCTGCCGCACGCGCGCCATGTCCACGTCGGCGAACGCGCGGTAGAGATCGAGAAACTTCTGCTGCCCGTCGCGCTCGATGATCGTCTCCGCGGCGGCGGTCGAGTAGGCGTAGGCGACGGCCAGCGGCAGCGGAGCCTGATCGAGAGTTTCCAGGCCGGTCATGTCGGCCAGGCGGGGCGCGCGCCCGTCTCGCTGGCGCAGATAGTCCGCCAGGGCCGGGAAATTGGCTTCGCCCGCAAAGATACCGGCCGCGCCCTCGATGAGCCAGGGCGGTGTCCAGGGCCGCGACCAGCGGGCCAGCGCCAGATGAGTCAGCTCGTGCTGGATCGTCTGGTTGCGGTTGTTGGTCACCGCGCCGTCCTGGAAGGCGGCGTCGTTGATATACAACGCGCGGCTGACGGTCTGGATACCGGTCGGCGTCAGGAGATTGTCGAATCGGGCGGAGCCGACGAAGCTCTCGCCGCTCTGCTGCGCGAGGCGGGTGAAGTCATCCCGCGTGTCGGCGACGATCATGACGCTGACGTCGTCCACCAGGTCACCGAGCTGCGCCTTGAGGGCGATATGGGCCGCCTCGGCCGCGTCCATGAGATTGTCGATGTCTTGGTCGGGGCGGTAGAAGACGAGGAAATGGGGCCAGCGCGTGACGCCGGTCAGGCCGACGGCCCAGAACGGCGGCCGGTCCGGGGTGAGCCGCGTGATGCGCCAGCCGTCCGCGCCGCGCTCGAAGTCGCCGCTGAGCACCTGGCGGAAGATCTCGTTGGGCGCGTCGTTGAATGTGTAGATGGCGACGACCGTGGCGTCGCGCACGGCAGATGGCTTGCCGCCGTCCATTTCCACTTTGGTCGCTGCGCCATCGGGCGAGAAGACATCCAGCTCGAAGCGGCGGAAGGGCACGACGCGGGCGAAGGCAAAGGGATCCTCGGCCGGGCCGAAGAACTCGACGGGGCTGCCGACCGACGCCGACAGCGTCTTCTCGTCCTTGTCCAGGACGGCGCGGCCGACGCGCCCAAGCAGGGCGCGCACCTCGGCGGTGGCTTGAGCGGCATAGTCGGGTGTCGGGGACGGCAGCGGGAGGCCGTCCTCGGCCAGCGCCACGGCGGAGCCCGCGCGAAGGTCGAGCTGCACCGGCGGGAAGCCGGGCAGGCGGAGAGTCGCGGCGTCGCCGTGGGGCCTGTCGAAAACGAGGTCGCCGGTATTGGCGCTGCCGGCGGCCCAGGTGCGCGCGGGGGCGATATCGCGGGCCAGGCTCGCGGCGACCATGCGCGGGGTGAAGGGCGCGCCATCGGCAACCAGGACCGCGTCGGCGCCGCTCACCTGTCCGCTGCTGACCAGGTCGCGGCTACCGACGTTAAGGAACGACAGGCCGAGCGTTAGCGTGTCTCCGGCCAGGCTGGCGCGCTCTAGCTTCATTATGATGGGCTGGCGGCGCGCGGCGACCGACAGGTCCAGGGTCAGCAGGCGTGGCGCGGCGGTGGCCGTCGGCGCGGGCGTGGCGCTGGGCGCGATTGTCGGCGCAGCCGGGGTCGGCGAGATCGGCAGGGTCGTCGGAGCGGGTGATGGAGGGACGGGTACGGAAACGGTTGGGGCTGCTGCGCTGCACGCGGCCAGGCCGAAAAGCGCCCACACGGCGAGGCCGAAGGCGCACAGGCGGACGATACGGGCAGGTGGAACGACGGGCGACACAGGCAGCCTCGCGACGGGCTAGACACAACAGTCGCGCAAAGTGTAGGCGTCGCCTGCGCCAGCGTCAAGCCGCGACGAGTGTGAAGCCGACTGGAAGTCGGCGCACAAACGCCGTCACGCGGAGACCTCCATGCCTACGATGGCGCGCGCCAGCACAAGAACACAGCTATCCTGTCATTGCGAGCGCAGTCTATATGACCCTTGGGTCACCCGTAAGTATGAAAATGTCATGCTGAGCGGAGCGAAGCATCCCGGTGCCGTTGGAGGCCCTTCGCTACGCTCAGGGCGACAGCCGCGCTATTTTCATCTCAGCGAAGCAATCTCCCGCCCTTGTCAAAGGCAGTCTGCACTGCTACGGAGTTGCTGTCAGCCAGTGAAAGATTGCTTCGTCAGTGGGGAGCTTCGCCCCCCACACCCCCGGGAGACGCGCTCCTCGCAATGACAGTAGCATGTGTTCTGAACAGCGAAGCGAGGTATCTGGACTGAGGGCCAGATACTTCGCTTCGCTCAGCGAGGCCTACTTCCAAGGAAGGGTTACGGGCGGGCAGCCACGATGATGGCGGTGAAGTCGGCGGCCTTGAGGGAGGCGCCGCCGACCAGCGCGCCGTCGATGTCCGGCTGGCTGAACAGGCTCTTGGCGTTGTCAGCGGTAACCGATCCACCGTACTGAATGCGGATCTGCTGGGCCACCTCGTCGCCATACAGCTCCGCGAGGGCGCCGCGGCAGTAGTCGCGGCACACGGCGTTGGCGCCTTCCGGCGTCGCCGCGCGGCCGGTGCCGATCGCCCACACCGGCTCGTACGCCACGACCGTCTTGAGCGCCTGCTCCGCCGTCAGACCGGCGTAGCCGCCCTTCATCTGGCGCGTGACCACCGTACGGTCAAGCCGGCTTCCTCATTCTCCTCCGCGTCTCGCCGACGGCAACGATGGGGGTCAGGCCGTGGCGAGGGCGGCGGTGACCTTCTTGTTCACGGTCTCGTCGGTCTCGCCGAACAGCTTGCGCCGCTCAGAGTGGCCGACATGACGTAGTCCACCACGCCCTGGAGCATGAGCGGCGTGACCTCGCCGTGTACGCGCCCGACTTCTCCCAGTACATGTTCTGGTGCCGACGCGGATGTTCGTCCTCGAGGATGCCCACGTCGGCGCAGATGGCGTGCACATGCGCATCGGACGACAATCTGCACGTCGGCGACGTCGGCGACGTTCTTGGCCAGGGCGTCGACCAGGTCGAGCGCCTCCGGCACGGTCTTATTGGCTTTCCAGTTTCCAGCCACAATAGGTGTACGCATCTGTCATTCCTCCATTTGGTGTCAGGGTTGTCGTTTGATGACGATCAATGCGAAGTCGTCATGTTGTGGCGCGTCGCCGACGTACTCGGTGACGGCCGACACAATGGAACCGATTATCTCGCTCGGGTGCTGCGCCTGACAGCGGCGGACCACGTCCGCCAGGCGCTCCTCCCCGAAATCCACCTCCTCCAGGGTGATGGCCTCCGTCACGCCGTCGGTGTAGAGCACAAGCACATCACCGGGGCGCAGCGTGACAACGCGCTCCTCCAGCCGGATATCCTCAATCGCGCCGAGCACGATGCCTTTGCTATGCAGGTACTCCGTGCGCTCAGACCGGGAACGGTAGATAAGGGGCGGCGTGTGCCCCGCGTTGACGTAGATAAGCTGGCCCGTGGACGGGTCCAGGACGCAGTAGCACAGGGTCACGAACATGTCGGCGCGGGTGTCGCGCAGGATGAGCGCGTTGGCGCGGGTGATAGCCTCGACGGGCGGGCGGCGGCCCAGGACGGATGCGCGCACCATGCTGCGCGTCGCGGCCATGAACATCGCCGCCGGGATGCCCTTGTCCGAGACGTCGGCGATGACGAAGCCCCAGCGCCCCTCGGTCAGGGTCACGAAGTCGTAGAAGTCGCCCGCCATCTCCAGCGCGGGGCGCCAGAAGGCGGCGACCTCGTAGCCGGGAATGATCGGGACGTTCTCCGGCAGCAGGGAGGCCTGAATCTCCGCGGCGAGCACCAGCTCCTGCTCCAGCCGCTGCCGGGCCAGCGCTTCTTGATACAGGCGCGCCTCCTGGATGGCGATGGCGATCTGGTCGGCGAGCGTCTTGAGCACGAACAGGTCATCCTTGTCGAAGGCGCCGACGCGGTTGCTCTGCACGTCGAGCACGCCCAGCACGCGCTCCTCGATCTTGAGCGGGACGGCCAGCTCGGAGCGCGTGGCGCGGAGCTGGCCCTCGGGGTCGGGGCGGTAGCGCGGCTCCTCGGCGACGTCGTTCGCCAGGAGCGGCTCGCCGTTGGCGGCGACCCAGCCGGTGATACCCTGACCCAGGGCGATGGTGTAGCTGTCGGCGCGGCGCGTCTCATGCAGTTCGCCCGTGCTGGAGCGGAACATGAGGCTGTCTTCTTGCAGCGTCAGAATCTGGACGAAGTCGTAGCCGAAGCTGGCCTGGATGAGATGCACCACGCGGCTGAACAGCTCGTCGAGGTTGACGATAGCCGCGACCTGGCGGCTGACCTCGCTGATGGCGCTGAGCTGCACGGCCCGTTTCCACTCGCGCTCGTACAGTCGGCCGTTCTCGAGGCCGACGGCAATCTGGCTCGCGAGGCTCGTCAGGAGGCGCAGGTGCGCGTCGGTGAAGTGGTTCGGAGAGATGTCCTGCACCACCATGCCGCCGATGACCTCGCGGCCGGCCATGAGCGGGACGAGAAGGGCCGACTGCTCGTTGGGGTCGACGACTTCCTGGAGCTTGGGCGGCGCAACACTCACATTGGGGATGCGCTCGCTCTCCCAGGCATTGGACAGCCACAGACGGATGCCGTCCAGGGGCATGCCCTCCGGCCGCTGCCGCTCGCCGCGCACCACCCACAGCACCGGCCGGAGAGTCTCGCGCTCGGCGTCCAGAAGGACGAAGCGGAAGTCGGCCGGCCCGACGATGCGCGTGGTGTAGTCATAGGATAGCTGGGCCAGGCGCTTGATGTCCATCTGGGCGTTGATGATGGCCTCGCCCAACTCCTCGAACGTCGTCAGCTCGACGAGGCGGTCGTTGAGCTGGCGGCTGGTGCGCGCCAGGCGATGCACGAGGATGCTGGCGACGACGATGCCGCCGGCCACGATCAGGAAGAGCAGGGCGCTGATGTCGTAGGCAATGGCGAGGACCGGCGCGATGGGAAGTGGAAGCAGCTCGACGCCGAGGGACTGGCGCCACGAGCGCCGCAGCCACCCAGCCGTCTGGCGCGCGCCTCCGGCCAGGGCTGCCCGGATGAGCCAGATGAGATTGTCGAGGACGAACCAGGTGACGAACAGGGCGACAAGCGGCAGAAGCTGGCCCAGGGTGAGGTCCGTCGGGGCGAACACTCCGCCCAGGGCGCGGTAGACGGTGGCGCTGGCGAGGGCGACGATGGCCTTGACCGCCGCGCCGTAGATAGGGTAGCCGACGGTCGTGGAGGGTTTGAGCGGATAGCGATAGACGGCGCGGCTTATCTGGTAGATAAGCTCGCTGGCGGCGGCGACACAGGCGCCGGGAACGGGACCGAAGACAAGGATGGCGGCGATGTCGACAACGCCGAACAGGCTGTGGGTGGCGTCGGGGATGACCTCGAAGCCGGCGCGCTTGACGATGATGGACAGCAGGATGAACAACACCAGCCCAAGAATCTGGCCGGGCGCGGCGAGGGAGGCAAAGGCCCCCGGCTGGCGCGCGCCGAGGATGAGCAGCGCCACGCCCAGCGCGGCGATGACGACCTGCCAGATGCGCGTGGGAAGGTTCATGCGTTGAAAGCTTCGACCGCCTGTTGTTCGGTCTCGTAGAAGCTGAAGATATTATCGAAGCCGGCCATGCGGAAGATCTTCAGCACCGGCGGTGTCAGGCGGCAGAGCTTGACGTCGCCGGCCGAGCGGCGGCAGCGTTTGACCCCCACCAGCAGCGCGCGCAGGCCGGTCGAGCTGATGTATGTGACCTGGCTGAGATCGGCCACGACTTTCCACTGCCCCTGGTCGGCCAGGCTCGCCAGTTCACTATCGAGGTACTGGGAGCCGCTGGCGTCAAGCCGCCCGCGCGGGGTGACGACCTGGATGTCCTCGTTGTAGCGCGAGGGGGAGGAGGCGATGACGCGCCGCCGCCGCGTCATGACGACTTCATTCCAGCCGTCCGGGTTGAAGCGAAAACTCACGTCGTCCATCAGCCGCCGCATGAAGAAGAGGCCCAGCCCGCCCGGCTCGCGCTCGTCCAGCGGGGCGTCCACGTTCGGCTCGGGCACGCTCGTCGGGTCGAACGGATCGCCCTGGTTGCGGATGGTCACCACGAACGTATCGCTGCGCCGCTCGACGACAATCTCGATCGGCCCCTCGCCGCCGCGGTAGGCGTGCTCGATGACGTTCGTCACGGCCTCGTCCACCGCCATCTGCGCGTAGTAGGCCTCCTGTTCGCTCAGCCCGCTATCCGCGGCAGCGCTCGAGATGAATTCCGCGATGCTGGCGAGGTTCTCCGGTCGGCTCGTCGTCTTCAACGTGTAGCGGTCAGGGACGGACATCCTAGTCTCCCAGTCTTTTTAGCACCACGAGGGTGATGTCGTCGAATTGCGGGTGGCCGGCGGCGAACTCGCCCACCGCGTCGACGATGCGGGTGGCGAGAGCCTCGGCGGACAGGTCGCGCTGCGACGCGACCACCTCGACAAGACGGTCCTCGCCGAATGCTTCATCGCGGTCGTTGATGGCCTCGGTGACGCCATCGGTGTAGAGCACCAGCGTATCCCCCGGCGCCATCGCGGCGCTGCGCTGCGGCCAGCGATACTCGAGCACAATCCCGAGCGCGGGACCGTGGGCGTCCCGCCCGAGCCATTCCACCGAGCCATCGGCGCGCACAAGCAGCGGCGGGTTGTGGCCCGCGTTGACGAAGTCGAGGTGGCCGCTGTCCCCGTCCAGGGCGAGAAGGAACGCGGTCACGAACATGCTCGAGTCGGCGTCGGCGGCGATGAGCGCGTTGGCATGATCTATGGCGTCGATAGGCCGCGGGTACGCCATGATGCTCGCTCGCAACAGGCTGCGCGACACCGCCATGAAGATGGCGGCGGGCGCGCCCTTGTCCGACACGTCGGCGATCACGACGCCCAGCCCTCCGTCGGGCTGCGTCACGAAGTCGTAGAAATCACCCGTCACGATGCGCGCCGGCTCCCAGCGCGGGGCAATGTCCCAACCGGCCAGCGTCGGCGCCTGCTCGGGCAGGAAGCTGCGCTGGATGTGGTGCGCCAGCTCCAGCTCCTGGGCCAGGCGTTCGGCCTCCAATTCCGCCCGCCGCAGGCGCTCGTTCTCGATAGCCACGGCGGTCTGCGACCCCATGCCGCTGGCAATTTCCAGCAGGCGCGGCGTGTAGCGCTCGGTCTCCGCCGATGGATCCAGAATCATGACGCCGACGAGCAGGCTGCGGGCGACCAGTGGCACGACCAGCAGGCGGTCCGCGTCGAACACGTCGAAGAGACTGGCGCACTCCGCCGCCTCGTCGCGCATGACCAGGAACGGCTGGCGGTCCGCCAGCACCCGATCGAAGATCCCCCCGCTCTGGGGCGCCGGCAGCGTGGCGAAGCGCGCCCGGCGCGCCGCCTCGTCCGCCCCGCCCTCGATAGCATGGGGCATGAAGGCCGCCGCCGCCCCATCCCACAGAAAGAAGCCGCACGAGCCGGCGCCCAGGAACATCGGAGCGAGGCGTCCGACAGTCTCCAGGATGTCTTCCATGCGGCTCAGGTTGCGGATGTTCTCCGAAACCTGGAGCAGGGCATTGCGGTGCCACGCCTCCTGCGCCTTCTCCTCGTACTCGCGGGCGTTGTGGATGGCGAGGGCCGCCTGGGCGGCGATGAGACCGAGCAGGCGCGAGTCCTCGTCGCTGAAGTGGTCCGCGGTATTGGCGTAGACCGCCAGCACACCGATGACATCGCCGCGAATGGCGACGGGCGCCGCGACGCCGGCGCGCCAGCCGTGGGCGCGCACGATATCGGAGCCGCCGGAAGGAGAGGCCAGCATGTCGGCTTCAATGATTGTATCGCCCTCGACGTAGGCGCGGTGGGTGAGGCCGCCGGGCAGGGCGCGGAAGTCGCCGGCTTCCAGCCACTCCTGCTGCCACCCAACCGTCGCCACGATAATCATCGAGTCGTCGCCACTCAGAAGCGAGACGGCGGCCGCATCGGCGTCGAGAATGCGCGCCGCCTCCTCCACCACGAGCTGCGTCACCTGGCGCGGGTCGAGGCTGGAGAGAAGCTCGCGGGAGAGCCGCAAGAGCGTCTCTTGCTCGCGAAAGCGGCGGCTGCGGGCATAGTCGATGAGCCTCGCCCGCTCGATGGCCATGCCCAGGGCATCACCGACCGCGCCCAACACCTGCAGGTCCGCGCCGCTGAACACCTCCTCGGAAGACCCGGTGACGTTGAGGATGCCCAGGGTGCGCTTGCGCGCGCGAATCGGGATGCTGGCGTGGTAGCGGAGGCCGCCCGTGTCACCCTCGGCCTCTTCCAGACGGCTGCACTGGACGATATTCACCGCTCGCTTGAGCCGCCCGGTGCGGAGCTGCCACTGGCACTCGCATTCCGGCTCGCGGCGCAGCTCGCGCCGGTCGTCCTCGCCCAGGGCAGGAGGCAGGCCGATGTCGGCGACGGGGATGAAGGCGTCCTCGTCATTCAGGAGAAACACCCAGCCGGTGCTCAATCCCATGAGCGATGTCAGGGCACGCAAGATTGCGTCGATGGCATCCTGGAGATCCGCCGTCTGATTGAGAGTGGTGGCAATCTCCTTGAGGGTGTTAAGCTCCCGGACGACTCGCGCCTCGGACTCGGCCTGACCCACGCGGTCGAGCCAGGACACGAAGCGCTGGATGGGCGCGACCCGCCGCCGCAGCGCATCGCGGTCGAAATCGCGCGCGACAAGCTCCGCGCGATACTTCAACACCGCCGTGCGCGACAGAACGACTGGCTGGCCCATGCCGGCCAGCCAGCCCTCGAAAGCCAATATGGCATCCCAGGCGTCTGCCGCCTCCTGGGGCGATAACTCCTGGCTGTCGACGTACTTTGCGAAGGCGTCTCGATAATCCATCACATGTGGCTAACGGGCAGGAATCATGCCGAAAAGCGTTGGCCTGCCAAGAATGGCGAGGCTGTCACTCTGGGCGCAGCAAAGAGTCTCGACTGCGCGGTGATGCTTCGTTTCACTGCTCAGAGCACAGAGACCCGCGGCGTCATTGCGAGGCGGGCTTTGCCGCCGAAGCAATCTCTCGCTATGCAACGGCTTTCCCATAGCCGCTCAGGCCGTCCACGACAAGGGCGAGGGATTGCTTCGCTCCGCTCGCAATGACAGCATCGCAGTGGTCTTGTGTCGGCGCATGCCGCCACACGGTATTGAGGTCTCAGCATGACAAAGCCGAGGCACTAGAAGCTGCCGACCGCTTCCACCGTGTCGTCATAGATCTCGAAGATGCGTGTGAAGCCGACAAGCTCCAGGGTTTCCCTGACGTAGGGCTGGACGGCCGCGAGGCGGAGATCGCCCCGGTTCCAGCGCTTGACGCCCTTACGCGCCGCCAGGAGCACTCGCAGCCCGGCGGAGCTGATGTAGGTGACTTTCTCCATATCCACGACGATTTTGAAATGGCCGCTTTCGATCAACTCATTCAACACTGTTTGAAGTTCCGGGGCCGTCTGGTGATCGATACGGCCAGACGGAGAGACCAGAACGACGCGCTTCATCTCGCGGGTGGCGATCTCCATGAATAATATCCTCCTCGGGGCGCGTGTGAGGGTTCGTGTGGCCGTGATTATATCACGCCGGCCAGGGGAAGGCAAAGGGAATCCGCGCTTGTGATTCCCCAAACTTTAGGCTAGAATACCTCAATTCTGGGAAACGAACTGTTGCCGCAATCGTGCTCGCGGTGGAGTTGGCACTCCACTGCGAGCGGGATATGTCTCACGATAGGAATCAGTCCATGGCTATGATTCTCAGCGACTCGGATCTTCGCGTCGTCCACGCCGTTTGCCCCCACGACTGCCCGGATACGTGTGGCATGAAGGTGACCGTCCGCGAGGGCCGCGCCGTCAAGATCGAAGGCGACCCGACGCACCCCACGACGCGCGGATTTCTGTGCGGCAAGGTCGGCCAGCACTACCTGGACATGATCTACAGCCCGCGCCGTGTTCTGACACCGCGCCGGCGGGTCGGGCCGAAAGGCAGCGGCCTGTTCGAGGATATTACCTGGGACGAGGCCATCGCCGAGATCGTCGAGCGCTTCCAGGGTATCATCGCGGCGCACGGCGCCGAAGCCATCCTCCCATACTCCTACTCCGGCACCCTCGGTCTGCTCAACGAGGGCAGCATGGACCGCCGCTTCTTCCACCGCCTGGGCGCGAGCCAGCTCGAGCGCACCATATGCTCTGAGGCCGGCTTCACAGCCTGGAAATACACCTATGGCGCGTCCCTCGGCACCGATCCCGAGGCCTTCGCCCACGCGAAGCTCATCCTCGTCTGGGGCTCCAACCCGGCGACGTCCAACACGCACCTGATGCCGTTCATCACGGCGGCGCGGAAGGCGGGGGCGCGGCTCATCGTCATCGATCCGCGGCAGACGCGCACGGCACGCCTGGCCGACTGGCACATCGCGCCCCGGCCCGGCACGGACGCGGCCCTGGCGCTCGCGCTCATGAACATCATCATCACCGAGAACCGCCACGACCAGGCCTGGCTCGACGAGCACGCCGTCGGCTTCGACGCGCTCAAGGCGCGCGCCGCCGAGTGGCCGGTCGAGCGCGCCGCGGCGACCACGGGCATCCCGGCCGAGGACATCCTGGCCCTGGCGCGGGAGTACGCCGCCACGCGCCCCTCAGTCATCCGGCTTAACTACGGCCTTCAGCGCCACACGAACGGCGGCATGATGGTGCGCGCCGTCGCGTGCCTGCCGGCAATCGTCGGGGCGTGGCGCGACCTCGGCGGCGGGGCGCTCCTGAGCACGTCCGGCGCTTTCCCGCTGGACCTCGCCGCCTTGAACCGCCCGGACCTGATGCCGACGCCCGAGCCGCGCTGGGTCAACATGAACCAGCTCGGCGACGCGCTGCTGACCCTGAACGACCCGCCCATCGAGGCGCTGTTCGTCTACGACGCCAACCCGGCCGCCAGCACGCCCAACTCCGCGCGAGTCATCGCGGGCCTGATGCGCGAGGACTTGTTCACCGTCGTCCACGACCCGTACTTCACGGACACGACGGACTACGCCGACATCGTCCTGCCCGCGACGACGCAGCTTGAGCACACGGACCTCCATAAGGCGTACGGTACCTATTATCTGCAGATCAACCAGCCGTCGATCGCTCCGTTGGGAGAGTCGGTGTCCAACGTCGAGACGTTCCGCCGCCTGGCGAAGGCGATGGGCTTCACCGAGCCATGCTTCGACGACACCGTCGAGGACATGATCGACCAGGCTCTCGCCCGGCCCCACGCTCACCTGCAAGGTATCACGCGAGAGCGCCTGATGGCGGAGGGCTGGGCGCGTCTCGCCCTGCCGACGGCCGAGACCGTGGCGGCGGCCGACATCCCCGACGCGCCGCCCACCGGCGCGCCGAGCCATACACCCTGGGCGCCCTTCGCTAACGGACGCATCCCGACGCCGAGCGGCAAGGTCGAGCTCTACTCCGAGCGCATGGCCGCCGCGGGGCTAGACCCGCTGCCGCGCCATGACCCAATTGCCGAGAGCGCCGAAGCCGACCCGGCGCTGGCCGCGCGCTACCCGATTCACCTCATCACACCCAGCGCGCATTTCTTCCTTAATACGTCGTTCTCTCACGTCGACGCGCTCATCGCCAAGCAGAAAGATCCGTTCATCGAGCTGAGCGCCGACGACGCCGGGGCGCGAGGCATCGCCGATGGCGATTGGTGCCGCGTGTTCAACGACCGGGGCGAGGTACGCCTGCGCGCGCGAGTGGGCAGCGCCGTCCGGCGTGGCGTGGCGGCATCCGAAGCCATATGGTGGTCGAAGCTCAGCCCCGAGGGCAAGGGCATCAACCAGCTCACCTCGGACGCCCTGACGGACATGGGCCGCGGCGCGACGTTCTACACCAACCTGGTCCAGGTCGAGCGGGCCTGAGGGGGTCGGGACCACGAAACGCCCGAGAAGGGTGCGAGAGAAATCAGGCATGAGAATGTCATGCTTCGCTTCGCTCAGCATCCCAGTGCCGTTGGAGGCCCTTCGCTTCGCTGCTCAGAACACAAGTTGCGGTGTCGCTGCGAGGAGGGCGTCTCGCGGGGGTGTGGGGGGCGAAGCTCCCCACTGACGAAGCAGCCTCCCGATAGGTAAGACGCAGCTGATAGCGGCTCAGAGCCCCTCTCGTGGCGGCGCGAGATTGCTTCGCTTCGCTCGCAATGACAGCACAGCTATGTTCTCATGCTGGCGCGTGCCGTCAAACGACATAGAGCTCTCAGGGCGACAGCCGCGCTCTTCTTATCTCAGCGCCGGGTCTCCATTCGAAGTGTTTCTGTAACGAGCCTTTTTGTGGCAAGCGATTGACGAAGTTAGCCTTCAAGGAGAATAAGTGATGTTTGACATTCGTAGCGAGCACACGCGCATTGACGAGCAGAGCGGAACAAACGACCAGGGGTCCTCGGGCAGCAAGTCGACGCGGGATACGGACCAGACCCAAAGCTCGCCAACCGCCCGGCCCGGCCCCGAGAGCCAGGAAAGCACCGGCGGCAGCGAGGGCAACACGTCGCGCACTGGCCGCACGAACGACATCCCCAACCCTAGCAGCTCCTAAGAGGTAGGCAACGCAGAGACGCAGAGGGAAGAGAGCAAGAGTCTTTCGCTGTGCTTCTGCGCCTCTGCCTGCCATCACATTATCAATAGGATACGCAAAATGACCGCACCCATCGCCCTACAACTTTATACGCTCCGCGCTCAGTTGCCCGCCGACTACGACGGCATCATCCGCCAGGTCGCCGCGATGGGCTACGCCGGCGTTGAGCCGGCCGGCTTCCCCGGCAGCAACGCGCGGGACGCCGCCCGCCTCTTCCGCGAGCTTGGCCTCGCCATCCCCGCCGCGCACGTCAACGTATTCGCCGACCCCAGCGCCGCCTTCGAAACTACGGCCGCGCTCGAGTGCGGCTATGCGGTAAGCGGTGGCGGGCTGGGGCGCGACAACTTCAAGACCCTGGACGACGTCCGCCGCGCGTGCGACACCGCCAACGCGCTGGCGCAGACCGCGAAGGCAAACGGCGTGCACCTCGGCCTGCACAACCACTGGTGGGAGTTCGAGCCGGTGGAGGGCCAGATTCCGTTCGACATCATGCTGGAGCGCCTGGACGACTCCATCATCTTCGAGGTGGACTGCTACTGGGCGCAAGTCGCCGGCGCCGACCCCGTCGCCTTGGTTCAGCGCCTCGGGACGCGCGCGCCCCTGCTTCACATCAAGGATGGGCCTGTGCAGAAGGACGTCCCACAGCTGGCCGTCGGCCAGGGGAAGATGGACTACAAACCCATCATCGCCGCCGCGCCGCGCGCCGAGTGGCTCATCGTCGAGCTGGATCACTGCGCGACCGACATGCTGACCGCCGTCCGCGAGAGCTACGACTACCTCGTGAGCAGCGGCCTCGCGGCGGGCAAGGGCTGATCTGCTTCGTCATTGCGAGACCCCCACGCCGGGTGACGGCATGCGCCGACACAAGAACACAGTTAAGCCGTCATTGCGAGCGGAGCGAAGCAATCCCCCGTCCTTGTCAAAGGCGGTTTGCACCGCTACGGCGTTGCTGTCATCCACCGAGAGATTGCTTCGTCGCGCTGATGCGCTCCTCGCAATGACAGTAGTGTGTGTTCTGAGCAGGAAGACGATAGGACGACGAAGCAATCTCCCTCCAGACAAAAGCCAGGCTAACACAGCGCTAGACTGTCTGATGCAAGGGCGGGGGATTGCTTCGCTCCGCTCGCAATGACGGGGTATGCGCACAGACTCGTCAAGTTATCCGGAGGCGCTATGATCCGTTCGCGCTCCGCCGACATCGCCGACTTGGCGCGGCAGTATATCCCCGGCGGCGTCAACTCCACCATCCGCGCCATCGACCCGCCCATCGTCATCACCCGCGCCGAGGGCGCGTGCCTGTTTGATGCCGACGGCCAGAGCTACATCGACTACCACGCCGCTTTTGGCCCGGTCGTCCTGGGCCACTGCCACCCGGGCGTCACCCGGGCGGTGGCGGAGACGGCGGCGACGCTGGACCTGGTGGGCATCGGTGCGACGGAGCAGGAGGCGCGGCTGGCCGAGGCCATCTGCCACCACGTGCCGAGCGCCGAGCGCGTCGCCTTCTGCAATAGCGGCACGGAGGCGACGTTCAGCGCCATTCGCCTGGCACGGGGCGTCACCGGGCGGCAGAAGCTCATCAAGTTCCAGGGCTGCTACCACGGCCACCACGACGCCGTCCTCATGAACGTCGCAACCCCGGCCGAGCGTTTCGGTGGGCGCGACATTCTTTCGGCGGGCTTGAGCCAGGCAGTGGTGGAAAACACCATCGTCCTACCGTACAACGACCTGGACGCGGTCGAGGAGGCCGTCGCCGCCGAGGGAGACGACATCGCAGCAATCATCGTCGAGCCGGTCGCCCACAACGTCGGGTGCATCTTGCCCGCGCCGGGCTTTCTGGAAGGCTTGCGCGAGATCACGCGGCGGGCCGGCATCGTCCTCATCTTCGACGAGGTCATCACCGGCTTCCGCCACGGCCTCGGCGGCTACCAGGCGATCTGCGGCGTCACGCCGGACCTGACGACGCTCGCGAAAGCGATGGCGAACGGCTATCCCATCGCCGCTGTCGCCGGCCGTGCCGACCTGCTCGACCACTACACCACGGCCGGCGGCGACGTCTACTTTGCCGGCACGTACAACGGCCACCCGGTGAGCGCCGCGGCGGCGCTGGCGACGATCGCCGCCCTGGAGGACGGGAGCGCGCACGCGCGCATGGCGGCGCTCGGCGAGCGGCTGCGGCGCGGGCTGGCCGACATCATCGAGCGCGTCGGCATCCGGGCGACGGTAGCGGGTTACGGCTCGATCTGGGTGGTGTACTTCATGGACGGCCCGATTGAGACCTACGCCGACTTGCTCCGCAACGACACGGCGCGCTTCATCGAATTCCGCCGCGAAACGACGCGGCGCGGCGCGTTCCAACTCCCGCTCAACCTCAAGCGCAACCACATCAGCGTCGCCCACACCGAGGCTCACATCGACCAGACGCTCCAGATCGCCGAGGACGTTCTGCGCGAGATGGTAGGCCAGTAGAGAAGGGGGGCATGATGCGGCCAAATGAGCCGGGCGAGAACAGCGTGCTGGTGGTGTTGTTCCGGCACAACATCTGGGCCAACCTCAAGGTGTTGGACTATTGCGAGACCTTGAGCGACGAGCAGCTCCATGCTGCGGCGCCCGGCACCTACGGCTCGATCCGCGACACACTGCTGCACATAGTTGGCGGCGAAGCAAGTTATGTGCGGCGCGCAAACGGAAAGCTGCCCGCCGAGCCGCTGCCGAAAGACCGCTTTCCCAGTTTAGCGGCGCTGAAGGAGACTGCACGCTGGGCGGGCGAGGAACTGCTGCAGTTGGCCCTTTCAACCCGCGCCAATAGCATCGTGGAGGAACACTGGCCCGATCTCCGGTTGATTGAACGGTACAGCCTCGCCAGCCTGATGATGCAGGCCATTAACCACGCAACCGAGCACCGCACGCAGATTTCGACGATCATCACGCAGCTCGGCCTGGAGCCGCCCGACACGAGCGGCTGGCAGTATATGGTCGAAACGGGCGACTACCAGGCCATCAAAGAAATCTAGCGGTAGAAGGAACAGCGATGCTCTTGGAGGTGTTTGACCCCGACGCGGCGAGTCAGGCCGAGTGGGCGGCGCTGAATGAGTTCGAGAACCGCATGCTGGCTGAGTCCTTTCCCGACGATCCCCCGCGCCCTCTCGCCCTCACCATCATCGAGCAGACCCGCACCCCCGCCATCCTCCACCGCACGCGCTGGGCGGCATGGGACGACGGCCGCGCCATTCTCGGCCAGGGCGTCGTGGACATGTGGCAGGTGCAAGACAACCAGCACCTCGCCTTCGTCCAAATCGAAGTGCGCCCGGAGGAGCGCCGACGGGGCATTGGAACGGCGCTGCTCGGGCGGACGGCCAAGACGGTGCAGGCCGGCGGGCGCTCGACGATGATGGGGCGCGCCCAGGCGCATGTGCCGGCCGGCGCGGCGTTTGCGGAGCACGTCGGCGCGAAGGCAGGCATGCCCTCGCGGCGAAACCAGCTCGACGTGCGCGCCCTCGACCCGGCGCTGATGCAGAGGTGGATCGCGCGAGCCCAGGAGCGGGCAGCCGGTTTTTGTGTTGGCTTCTGGGGTGACACATACACAGAGGAGGCGCTCGAAGCGGTCGTCCACATGCTGAGCGCCATGAACGACGCGCCCCAGGACGAGACCGTGGAGGAAGAGATCTGGACCGTGGACGAGCTGCGCGACCTCGAAGAGACGCACAAGGGGCAGGGACTGATCCGCTGGACGATGTACGCGCAGGAAGTCAGCAGCGGCGCGTACGCCGGCTACACCGAGGTGTACTGGAACCCCCTGGAGCCGACGCTTCTCCAGCAGGGCGACACCGCCGTTCTGCCGGCGTACCGCAACCTGGGGTTGGGGCGCTGGCTCAAGGCGGCGATGATCCTGCGCGTGCTCGATGAGCGGCCCCAGGTGCGTTTCGTCCGCACTGCCAACGCCGACGCGAACCAGCCGATGCTCAACATCAACTACGAGATGGGCTTTCGCCCGTTCCACCTCCGCACCGCGTACACCATCGAAGCCGCCGCCGCTCTGCGCTACACTCAACAGACGACGGCCACAGGATAGCACAATGCACATTCAACCGTTTGACCCCGCGACTGCGACGGACGCAGACTGGGTTGCGCTCAACGCGTTCGAGAACATCATTGAGGCCGAGGTGTGGCCGGATGACCCGCCCATCACCGTCGAGCGCACCATCAAGCAGCGAACGCTGCACTCGGCGTGGATTCACCGCTCCGTCTGGCTGGCCCGAAGCGACGACGGGCGCGAGGTCATCGGCCTCGGCGGCTGCGGCATCTGGGACGTGCAGCACAACCGCCACATCGCCCGCGTCGAGATGAACGTCTTGCCCGCGTACCGGCGGCAGGGCATAGGCTCGCGCCTGCTCGCGCACATCGCCGAGGCCGCGGATGCGGCCGGCCGCACGATGCTCCTGGGATGGACCGAGAGCAACTTCCGCGACGGCAACGCCTTCGCCCAGGCCCTCGGCGCGAAGCCCGGCATCCCCAACAGCACGAACCAGCTCGACATGCGCGACCTCGATCCCGCCCTCATGCGGCGCTGGGTTGAGCGGGCGCAGGAGCGCGCGGCGGGTTTTCGTGTTGGCTTCTGGGAGCGCGTTTATCCTGACGAGGCCATGCCGGGCGTCCTGCACATGCTGAGCGCGATGAACGACGCGCCCCGTGACGAGGACTACGAAGAGGAAAAGTGGACGGCGGAGGATATGCGCGAGTGGGAGCGGATTCTCCAGGAAGAGGGAACGATCCGCTGGACGGCCTACGCCCAGGAGATCGCGACCGGCGCCTACGCCGGCTACTCCGAGATGTTCTGGCGAGCGGACCGCCCGACCATCGCCCACCAGGGCGACACCGCCGTCCTGCCCGCCTACCGCAACCTGGGGCTTGGGCGCTGGCTCAAGGCGGCGATGATTCTGCGCGTCATCGCCGAGCTGCCCGAGGTGTGTTTCGTCCGCACCGGCAACGCCGACGCCAACCGGCCCATGCTCAGCATCAACTACGAGATGGGCTTCCGCCCCTACCGTTCGTGGACGACGTACATGCTGGAGGTGGCGGCGGCCAAAGCGCATCTCGAAACAGCCGGGCTTGCGTCGCGTAAGGTTTAGTAGTACATTAAGGTCATGTTAATAAAGGCGATCATCTTCGACTACGACGGCGTCCTGACCAATCGGGGCGCTCGACCGCAGCAGTACGCCGGGGCCGCCGCCGCGCTCGGCCTGACCGTAGACGAGCTAGAGAGCCGGCTGTGGGACACTGAGCCGTGGCAGCTCGTCAAGCGCGGCCAGATCAGCGACGCCGAGTTCTGGCAGCGTGTTCTGCCTCTGCTTGGCATGGCCCCCGCCGACGCGCCGTACGGACCGCTGGCCTTCCTCTTGCAGGAAGACCTGGACGAAGATGTCGTCGCCATCGTTCGGCGGCTGAAGGGCCGCTACCCGCTCGCCCTGCTGAGCAACGCGACGCTCGCCTACGAGCCGCGCTGGGTGCAGTTCGAGCTAACGGACCTGTTCGATGTGTTGATCAACTCGGCGCGGGTTGGCCTCGCCAAGCCGGACCGAGAGATTTACGAGCTGGCGCTAGAGAAGTTGGGCCGGGCGCCCGGTGAAGTCCTGTTCATCGACGACAAGGCCCGCAATACCATCGCAGCCGAGGCCCTGGGAATTCCGAGCCTCGTGTTTACCGACGCTGCCACCCTCGCGCGCGACCTTGAAGCGCGTGGTGTGCTGGCGCCGAAGGAGGATTAGAAAACGGACACACATATGATCGGGGAGAGCCGCGAGGCGCCCCAAGAAGGAGAAGAGAGAGTTGCAGTCAGCGCATGTACTGGAGACCGGCATTGATACGGTGCAGTATGGCACCGTCATTCGCGCTCAGAGTGGCTTCTATTACATCCGGACGCCGGAAGGCGATATTGTTGAGGCGGTCGCCCGCGGGAAGCTAAAGCTGGTTCGCGGCGACGCGCGGGTCACAAGCAAGACCCTGGTTGTGGTCGGCGACAACGTTACATTCGAGATGGGCCCCGATGGGCGCGGCGTCATCACCGAGGTTGACGAGCGCCACTCGAAATGGGCACGGCGCGCTGTGCGCGGCGGACGCGCCGCCGGCACATCCCCTGACAAAGAGCACATCATCATCGCCAACCTGGATCAGCTCGCCGTCGTCCTGGCGGCTGCCCAGCCTCCTCCCAGCCTGCGCGGCCTGGACCGCTATCTCGTCCTGGCTGAGCAGAATCACGTCGACGCACTCATCATCGTCAATAAAGTGGACCTGGTCGAGCCCTACGTCCCCGACGAAGTCTTTTCCATCTATCGCGACATCGGCTACCGCGTCATCTATACCAGCGCCAAAAGCGGCCAGGGGCTGGACGAGCTGCGCGAGGCTCTGGCGGACAACGTCACGGCCTTTGTCGGGCCGTCCGGCGCCGGCAAATCGAGCCTCCTCAACCGCATCCACCCAGGCCTCGGCCAGGTGGTGAGCGCCATTAGTGAGGCGACAGGCAAGGGCCGCCACACCACTACCGCCTCCGAGCTGTTCCCCATCGCGAGCGGCGGCTATGTGGCCGACACGGCGGGCATTCGCGAGGTCGGGCTGTGGGAGATGGACGAGGGCGAGATCGCGGCCGGCTTCCGCGAGTTCCTCGACTACATCCCGCTATGCCGCTTCAGCGGCTGCACCCACACCCACGAGCCGGGCTGCGCCGTGCGCGCCGCCGCCGAGAGCGGCGATATCGCGCCGCAGCGCTACGAGAGCTACCTGCGCCTGATCGAAGAAGACGCGTACCGCGACCCATGGGAAAAATAGTCCGCGCCACCAGCCTCCATACCCACAGCCGCTACTGTGACGGCGCCGGCGACATCGAAGATTACATCCGGGCGGCCCTGGACGCGGGCCTGCCGGCGTTCGGCGCGTCCGCCCACATGCCCGTGCCGTGGCCGAACGACTACGCTATGCCCCTGGATGCGCTGCCCGCCTACGCCCAGGACGTACGCGCGCTCCGGGAGAAGTATCGCGGCCAGATCGAGGTCTACCTGGGCCTGGAGCTGGACTACCGCCCCGGTATCGAGGGCTTCGCCGCTCAGCATCTCGCGCCCCTCGCGCCGGACTATCTCATCGGCTCGGTTCACTACATCGGCGAGCTAGACGGCGAGCCGTGGAGCTTCGAACACAGCGCCGAGACGTTCGCCGACGGCTTCGCGCGCCTGTACCATGGCGACGCGCGCCGCCTCGCCGAGGATTATTATGCCTTGGTGCGCCAGGCAGCCCGTGTCCCCGGCGTCGTCATCGTCGGCCACATCGACCGCATCAAGATGTACAACGCCGACGACCGCTTCTTCGACGACGACGACGCGTGGTATCGCGACCTCGTCGACGCGACACTCGCCGACCTGGCCGGGCGCGGGGTCACTGTTGAGCTGAACACGGCGGGTTGGCGGCGCGACTGCCGCTCGCCGTTTCCGGCCCCCTGGATCGTCCGCCGCTGCGCCGAGCGGGGCATTCCTATGACCCTGAGCGCCGACGCCCACACGCCGGAGCAGATAGATTTCCGCTTCGCCGAAGGCGCTGACGTGCTGCGCGCCGCCGGGCACACTCATATCGCCGTCCTGCGCAACGGCGCGTGGACATACGAGTCGCTGGAGTGATTATGTTCGACCCCCGCGTTGAGAAAATGGCCGAGGTGATTGTCGATTTCTCCCTGGAGGTGCGGCGCGGCGACATGCTGCGGATCCGCTCCACCACTGCCGCCGAGCCGCTCATCCTGGCGACCTACCGCAGAGCGATAGAGCGCGGCGCGAACGTCATTACGACGGTGGATTTGCCCGGCCAGGAGGAGCTTTTCTACCGCTACGCCGACGACGAGCAATTGACCTGGGTTTCGCCGCTGGAAGAGATGCTCACCGAGCGCTGCGACTGCGTCCTCCGCATCAACGCCCTGACGAACACCCAGGCGCTGGCGGCCGTTGACCCCGACCGCACGCGGCGGCATCAGTCGGCGCTCGCGCGCGTGAGCAGCACATTCGGGCAGCGGGCGGCGCGAGGCGAGCTACGTTGGACTGGGACGCTGTTCCCCACCGCCGCCTTCGCGCAGGCCGCCGAGATGTCGCTCTCCGATTACGAGGACTTCGTCTTCAACGCCTGCCGCCTCAACGAGCCGGATCCCGTCGCCGCGTGGAACGCCCAGCGCGACACGCAGCAGCGCCTCATCGACTGGCTCACGCCCCGCGACCGGGTGCGCATCGTCGGCCCGGACACGGATCTCACCATGTCCATCAAGGGGCGGACGTGGGCCAACAGCTACGGCAAGCGCAACTTCCCCAGCGGCGAGGTGTTCACCGGCCCCATCGAGACCTCGGCGAACGGCACGATCCGCTTCACCTACCCGGCCCTCGTCGGCGGGCGCGAGGTGCAGGACATTCGGCTGTGGTTCGAGAACGGCGAGGTGGTGAAGGCGACGGCGGCGCGCAACGAGGAGTATCTGCTGAAGATGCTGGCGAGCGACGACGGCGCGCGGCGGCTGGGCGAGCTGGGCATCGGCGCCAACTTCGGCATCAACCGCTTCACCAAGAGCATCCTGTTCGATGAGAAGATCGGCGGAACGATCCACCTGGCGCTCGGCCGCAGCTACCCCGAGACCGGCGGCGTGAACCAGTCGGCCATCCACTGGGACATGGTGTGCGACCTGCGGCAGGGCGGCGAGGTCACCGTCGACGGGGAAATTTTCCTGCGCGACGGCCGGTTTCAAGTGTAATTCGCTCAATTGCGCCCGACGGTGAACCATCGGGCCAGGAATCGAAAGCCCAAGGGGCTGAGGACCACGTCGTAGCCCCTCGGGCTTTCACTTTTTAGCCAGCGGGCTTTAGCCCCTGGCGGTCTTGATGCTATGACTCCACCTCGTTCGCACTCGCATTCCGTCGACGCGGCGGGCGTTGCCCTCATCATCACATCGGCGGCGGGCTTCGCCACCCTCGCTATATTCGGCAAGCTCGCTTTTGCGTCGGGCATGACCCTGCCGACGATGCTCACGCTGCGCTTCACCGGCGCCGCCGCCATTTTCTGGGCAATGCTCTCCGCGACGGGCGCGGCCGCTGCCTGGCTCGGCCGGCGCAAGGTCGCGCAGCTCCTGCTCATGGGCGGGCTGGGCTACGCCGGGCAGTCGACGCTGTACATGATTTCGGTGTCACTGCTGCCGGCCGCCGTCGTCGGCATGCTCCTCTACACCTACCCGATGTGGGTCACGCTCCTGGCGTGGTGGCTCCACGGGGACAAGCCCGACGGGCGGCGCTGGGTCGCGCTGGGCCTGGCCCTGGCCGGAACGACGCTGATCGCGGGCGCGCCCGAAGGCCAGATCAACCCCCTCGGCATCCTCACCGCCCTCCTGGCCGGTCTCTGGTACGCCGGCTACATCGTCCTCGGCAACCGCATCATCAAGGGCGTCGCGCCGCTGGTCAGCAGCGCCTGGATCCTGCTCGGCGCGGCCATCAGTTTTGGCGCGGCAGGGCTTATCCTCGGCCAGATTCAGTTCACCTTCGCCTCGCCGCAGGGATGGCTGGTCGTTGGCGGCATGATTCTGATGTCCACCGTCATCCCGGTCGTGACGTTCCTGGCCGGGTTGCAGCGCGTCGGGCCGACTCAGTCGGCGCTGCTGAGCGCGCTGGAGCCGGTGTTTACCGTGGCGCTGGCCGTCGCCTTCCTGGGCGAACACCTGGCCCCACTGCAAATCGCCGGCTCCGTCCTCGTCATCACGGCGGTGATTCTCCTGCAATGGCGGAGATAGCCTTATCCCGCGCTTCGTAAGATTCGCGGCCCAACGACCCCATCCGGCTCGCGGTGGAGTGTCAACTCCACCGCCCGTCGGAGGCGCTGGAGATGGCTCTCCAGCGCGAGCGCTATGGCCACGGCTACGGAGCCAACCGGAAGTCGGCGCTACAGGAGAGGCTTCAAAACTCCGCGACGGCGGGGATGATCTCCTTGCCGAAGGTTTCCAGCGGCGTAATGTCCGACACGTTGGGCATGTTGAAGATGACCTGCTGGAAGCCCAGGTCGGCCAGCACGCGGCAGTGGGCGATGACGTCGGCGGCCGACTGCCCGCCGGCGCCGACCTTCACCGTGTCCAGCGCGGTCTTCTCGATCTCATCGTACGGGCGGCCCAGGTCGTCGCAGTGCTTCTTGAGCACGTCGAGCTTGTGGGTCAGGATCTCAGAGCCCATGCGGCCGAACAGGTTGCAGGCGTCGGCGTACTTCGCCACGAGCTTTAGCGTCTTCTGCTCGCCGCCGCCGCCAATCAGAATCGGCGGGTGGGGCTGGCTCAGCGGCAGCGGGTGGTTCATCGGCTCGCCGAGCTGGTAGTGCTTGCCGTAGTACGGCGCGGTGTTGTCGGAGAACATGAGGTGCGCGATTTCCAGCGCCTCCTCCAGCATCTCGAAGCGCACCTTCACCGGCGGGAACGGAATACCTAGCCCCCGCGACTCCACCTCGTTCCACGCCGCGCCGATGCCCAGGGTGGCCCGCCCGCCCGACAGCACGTCCAGCGTCGTGACTGTCTTGACCAGGACGCCGGGGTAGCGGTAGATAACGCCGGTCACCATCAGGCCGAGGCGCGCGCGCTTCGTGAGCGCGGCCATGTAGGCCAGGGCAGAGTAGCCTTCCAGCATCGGGTCCGACGCCGGCCCGACGTGCTGAATCTGGAAGAAGTGGTCCATGCACCAGATGGTCGCGAAGCCGGCGTCATCGGCGGTCTGAGCGATCTTGGCGAGCGTCGGGCCGATGGCGGCAGTCCCGCCGGGCCACGTGAACGAGGGAATCTGCAAACCGATGCGCATAGATTGTGTCTCCTGTGAGTGTTTGGGGGCGTGGCGGGCGCGCTAGGTGGGCTGTTGGACCGCGAAAGACGCGAAAGCCCTGGAAAGACACGAAAAGATTCGAGGACTCGGAAGCTCTGCTACAGATGAGCCTGAGCTGTCATGCTTCGCTTCGCTCAGCATCTGGGCCGCAGTCCAGACCCCTCGCTACGCTCGGGGTGACAGCGATTTTCAAGCGATCGCTGGTGAACGCCCGTTCATAGGGAGCTTTCGTGTCTTTCGTGGTCCAAGGATCGCCGTAAGCACGCAACCTGGCCCTTCAGAGTCTAGCCCCGGCCAGGACCGATGGCAAATATGCTGCGCTTTTGTCGCTCGGCGGCGCCGAGCGTATAATCGTGCGTCACACCACTGCGCGAGACACGGAGAACACACATGATCAAGGTATTGTTTGTGTGCATGGGAAACATCTGCCGCTCGCCTATGGCCGAGTCCGTCTTCCGCCACATGGTGGAAGAAGAAGGGCTGGCCGATGAGTTCGAGATCGACTCGGCCGGCACCCATGACTACCATATCGGCTCTCCCCCGCATCCTGGCACGCAGCGCGTCCTGACGGCCCACGACATCGAGGTCGGCGACCACCGTGCCCGCGAAGTCACGCCGCGCGACTTGCGCGCGTTCGACTACGTTGTCGCCATGGACAGCCAGAACCTCGCCAACCTGCGTTACATCGCCCCGCAGGGCGTGACCATCTACCGCCTCCTCGACTTCGCGCCCGATCAGCCGCTGCGCGACGTGCCCGACCCGTACTACATGGGCAACTACGAGAACACATACGAGCTTGTCTCGGCGGGAGCGCGCGGCCTCCTGACCCATATCGAGCGGGCGCACAACCTTCAGCCGCAGACGCAGCCCTGACAGGGGCTGGATGAGAGGCGATTCATGACCATCGCAGCTCAGAGCCGAACCCTCACCCGCGACGACCTGCACACCATTCTATACTGGATGCGCCTGACACGGGCATTCGACGAGCGCGTGCGCCTGCTCTACAACCAGGGGCGCATCCCCGGCGCGGCCTTCTCGCAGCGCGGCCACGAAGCGATCTCCGTCGGCGCGAGTTTCACCCTCGGCCCGGATGACGTCGTCGCGCCGATGCACCGCGACCTGGGCGCGTACCTCCTGCGCGGCCTCACCCCGCGCCGAATCATGGCGCAGATGATGGGCCGGGCGACGGGCGTCAGCCGTGGCCGCGACGTCAACACCCACGGCATGGGCGACCTGAGCCTGGGCATCATCGGCTTCATCAGCCCGCTGCCCGACTCGATGCCCCTCGCCGTCGGCGCGGCGATGGCGTTCCAGTATCGCGGCGAGGCGCGCGTCGCCATGACGTGGTTTGGCGACGGCTCGTCGAGCCAGGGTGGGGCGCACGAGAGCCTCAACCTGGCCGCCGTCCTGCGGGCCCCGGTCGTGTTCATCTGCGAGAACAACCAGTACGCCTACTCGACGCCGATTTCAAAGCAGATTGCCGTCGAGAATATCGCGGACCGGGCGATGGGCTACGGGATGCCCGGCGTCGTCGTGGACGGCAACGATGTCCTGGCCGTGGTCGAGGTGACGCAGGCGGCGGTGGACCGGGCGCGGCGCGGCGAAGGGCCGACCCTCATCGAGGCCAAGACCATGCGCATGCTCGGCCACGCCTACCACGACGACGCGTCGTACGTCCCGCCCGCCCTCATCGCGGAGTGGGCCGAGCGCGACCCCCTGCTGCGCTACGAGCGCCAGCTCCGCGAGGCCGACATGGTCACCGACGACGAGCTGGCCGCGCTGGACCACCGCATCGCCGCCGAGGTAGACGACGCGGTGGAGTTCGCCGAGAACAGCCCGTGGCCGGAGGGGCCGGAGACGCTGGAAGGCGTGTACGCGGAGTGAGCTATGCCTGAGATGACGTATCTGCAAGCCATCAGCGCGGCGCTGTGGGAGGAGATGGAGACGGATGACCGCGTCCTGCTGCTGGGCGAGGACATCGGCCCGTTCGGCGGCGCGTTCAAGGTCACGAAGGGCTTCATCGAGCATTTCGGCGAGCGCCGCGTCGTGGACACACCCATGTCCGAAGTCGGCTTCGTCGGCGCGGCCATCGGCGCGGCGATGATGGGCCTGCGCCCGGTGGTGGAGATCCAGTTCGCCGACTTCATCGCCACGCCGTTCGACATGATCGTCAACCAGGCGGCGACGGCCTACTACCGCTGGAAAGCGCCGGTGCCGATGGTGATCCGCGCGCCGAGCGGGGGGCGGGATGCGCGCCCGGGCCTTCCACTCCCAGAACGGAGGCGTGGTTCGTCCATCGGCGGGTTGAAGGTTGTCGCGCCCGGCACGCCCTACGACGCGAAGGGGCTGCTCAAGGCGGCCATTCGCGACAACAACCCGGTCATCTACTTCGAGAACAAGTACCTCTACCGCAAGCTCAAGGCGGACGTACCCGCCGACGACTACACCGTGCCGATTGGCGTGGCGAAGGTGCAGCAGGAGGGCCGCGACGTGTCGGTCATCACCTATGGCTCGATGGTGGACGAGGCGCTCCAGGCGGCGGACACCGTCGCCGCCGAGGGCATCGACGTGGAGGTGCTGGACCTGCGGACGCTCGCGCCCCTGGACCGCGACGCGATTCTTGAGTCGGCGGCGCGCACGGGCAAGGTCGTCATCGCCCACGAGGCCAACCTGACCGGCGGCGTCGGCGGCGAGGTGGCGGCGATTATCGCGGAGCGGGCGTTCGAGTTGCTCGACGCGCCGCTGGTGCGGCTGGCTGCGCCGGACACGCCGGTGCCGTTCAGCCCGCCGCTGGAAGACTTCTTCCGCCCCAACGCCGCCAAAATCGCCGAGGCCGTCCGCAACCTCGCGGCGTATTAAGCGCTGTGAGCTATTACATCCCCGTCTGCTGACTACTCATTTGTGAAATCGCTTCGTCAGGCGGCGGCGCAGAATGGAATTCTGCGCCTGGTACGGTGAAGCCTGCCAAGGCAGGCTTCGATAGCGACGATGCCGATGAGCCAGCCTGCTTGAAACAGGCTTTGTCATACCAGACGCCGACTTCTAGTCGGTGGCGTCGGTCGAGGACAAGATAGCTTTGTGATATGTGGAGGAAAAGGTAATGCGCTATGGATTTGTGATGCCGAGTGGGGATGCGCGGCGGGCGGCGGAGCTGGCCCAGGCCGCGGAGGCAGCAGGGTGGGACGGCTTCTTCGTCTGGGAGCCGGTGTGGGGCGTGGACGCCTGGGTGTGCCTGACGGCGGCGGCCATGCGCACCGAGCGCATCCGCCTCGGCACGCTGCTCAGCCCCATCTCGCGCATGCGCCCGTGGGACCTGGCGGGCAAGGCGGCGACGCTGGACAACCTCTCCGGCGGGCGCGTCATTCTCTCGATCGGGCTAGGGGCGCCGGACACGGGCTTCGCCGAGTTCGGCGAGGTCACGGACCGCAAGACCCGCGCCGAGCTTATGGATGAGGGGCTGGACATCATGACCGGGCTGTGGCGCGGCCAGCCGTTCAGCTACGAAGGCAAGCACTACACGATCCAACCGACGACCTTCAACGTTCCGCCGCCGCCCGCCCAGCAGCCGCGCATCCCCATCTGGGTCGTCGGGGCGTGGCCGCGGCCCAGGTCCATGGCGCGTGTTTTGAAGTATGACGGCATCCTGCCCACGGCGGTCGACGCCGGTGGCGCGCGCAACGCCAACCTGGACGAGGTGCGCGAGATCGCGGCATACGTGGCAGCCCACCGCCCGGCGGGCGAGCCGTTCGATATCGTCGTCGAGGGCACGACGCCAGCCGACGACGCGGCCCAGGCGGCGGCGATGGTTACGCCGTGGGCCGAGGAAGGCGCGACGTGGTGGATCGAGGCGCTGTGGACGGCGCCGGCGGATGCGGAGGGCAACGCGATGGTCCGCCGCCGCGTGGACGCCGGACCGCCCCGCGCTTGACAGCGTTCCTGCGCCTCCTTACGATGCAAGCAACCACGTTGACATTTGCGCAAATGTTCGCAAATCGTATAATGTAAGGCATACCGAAATCCTATTCGCTTCTGGAGAGCTTTGTGGCGGCTGAGCCATCCACCCCTCCCGTGTCGACCTCCCGCTCGGGGATGTCCTGTTTCGTCATTGGCTGCGTCGGTCTGGGGCTTGCGACCCTCGTAACTTGCCTGGTCTTCGCTGCCCTCCTGCGGGCGACAGGCGGTGAGCCTCTTCGCACGCTTCTGAATGACCTTCGATCCGGTAGCGCGGCAGGTCTGCCGCCGTTGACCGACCGCGATACCCTCTTCGCCGACGACTTCACCGACAACAAAGCCGGCTGGCGCGAGTTCAGCGGGCGCGAGGGCAGCGCGCGCGTCCAGAACGGCCGGCTCGACCTGACGGTAGTTGGCCCCCAGCAGGACGTGTGGACCACGATGCGCGGCAGCTACGACGACTTCCGCATCGAGATTGACGGCGGCCTGATGTCGGGCGCGGACGACACGAGTTATGGCGTCATCTTCCGCTACCAGAACGACGACAACTACTATCAGTTCGACGTCGACGGGCAAGGGGGCTATACCCTGGGCAGAATTGTCGACGGCGACTATGAGCCGATCATCGACCTGACATCGTCGGACGCGATCCAGAAAGGGCAAGCCCTCAATCACTTCGAGGTGCGCGCCGTCGGTCCGACCATAACGGTGAGTATAAACGGCCGCCCGATCGATCAGGCGAAGGACACGACGTTCCAGCGCGGCGCGGTGGGTGTGACCGCCGGCCTGGATAGCCCCTCGACCAGCCGGGTCGTCTTCCGCGCGCTGCGCATCTACCGCCCCTGATATTCACAATGTCACGCAGGGCCGTAGGGGCGGGTCCGGGTAGACTGCACGTCGAAGGCCGGGAGATTGCTTCGCTGAGATGAAAATAGCGCGGCTGTCGCCCTGAGCGTAGCGAAGGGCCTCCAACGGCACCGGGATGCTTCGCTCCGCTCAGCATGACATTTTCATACTTACGGGTGACCCAAGGGTCATATAGACTTCGCTCGCAATGACAGCCTTTCTATACACGCTTGGTGTAAAAACGCCGCCCACCTTTGATAAGGTGGGCGGCGGCGTGTTTGTTGGGTGGCAGTGATCAGGCGCTGCGACGGGCGACGGTGATGAGGTATAGCAGCTGGAGCACCGACGTGACCGCGGCGGCGACGTAGGTCAGCCCGGCGGCTCTCAGCAGCGAGCGAGCGCCCTGACGGTCCACATCGGTGTTGATAAGCCCCGACTCCTCCAGGAGTTTCATGCCGCGATTGCTGGCGTTGAACTCGATCGGCACCGTCAGAATCGAGAACAGCACCATCAGGGCGAAGAAGATGATGCCCAGCCAGATCAGACCGGTCAGGTTGAAGATGATGCCCATGAGAAGCGCGATGTACGATAGCGTCGGGGTGAACTGGAGCGCGGGCAGCAGGATGTTGCGCGCTGCGATCATCGGCGAGCGCTGCTGGTACTGCTGGACGTGGCCTAGCTCGTGCGCCGTCACGGCCATGGCGGCGATGCTCCCCTGGGTGGCGATGGCCTGGGAGAGGCGCACCACGTTCTCGCGCGGGTCGAAGTGATCGGTGAGATTGCCGCCGATGGTCTGCACCGGGATGGGCTTGACGTTGGTGCGGGCGAAAATCGTCTGCGCCACCTGCGTACCCGTCTGCCGCGTGCTGGAAACCATCGCGCCCCAGCGCTTGTACGTGCGCTGGAGGTAAAGCTGCACGCCGCCGGAGATGAGCAGGATGATGACGATCAGCCAGAGATACAGTGGATCAATGTACCAGTAGAACATGAAGACGTCTCCTGTAAGCGTTAGCCCCAGTAGCGGACAAGCGCATCCGGCGAGTGCTGGAACTGCAGCGACGTGCGAAGCTGGATATAGATGCCGGCCGCCGCGATGACGAGGGCGATCAGGCCCCAGATGGGTCCGCTGTGAAGCACCGGAGGGATGACGCCGCCGGCCGCGGTGACTTCCTGCACCGTCACCTGGCCGAACAAGAGCAGCGCCGACAGGGCGATGGCGAAGCCCCCGGCAATCGCCGTGAGCACCATGATGACATACTTCTGGAGATTGTACCGCAGGGTAACGAAAGCAACGGCGACGCCTACGATGAGACCGACTAGGACGATCAGGAAGCCGGTGTTGAAGCCAACCGTCTGCATCAGGCCCACACCGATGGCGTAGCCGATGACGGCGGCAAGAAGCGCCACCCCCAGCAGGTAGAACAGCCAAGCGAAGACCGCGAAGATGACACCGAGCACGAGGCCGACAACCCAGCTCGTCGTCGTCGCCAGAAAGCCCTCGCCAAATAGCGCCTGGAACGCCTCAGCGCCGAGCCATAGACCGGCGAAGAAGCCCCACACCGGCAGCAGGACCAGGAAAACGCGATAGCCGAAGAAGCAGGCGACGACGCCGACGGCGAACGCGAACAGCACGGCAAAGATGGCAGTCAGCATGAGTTCCCTCCCGCAAGAAGGGCTGCCGAAGCGAGGCGACGGCGCCTGCTTCGGCAGCCCTTTTGTCTAGGCCATCTGGGTGAAAACGCCGCTAGGCGGTGGCCTTCTCGGCCGAGCGCATACGGAAGGCGGCGAACACGCCGATGATGCCACCGATCAGGGCGAACAAGCCGAACACCCACGGCAGAGCGATGGTCGTCGCGCCGAGGTTCGTGAACAGGTAGATGCCGATGATGATGAGCAGCACGCCCACGATGCCGGTCCACCAGCCCCCGCCTTGGAAGGCCTGGATGAGGCGGATGATGCCCATGATGATGGCGTCCACGGCGATGAAGAGGGCAACGATGGCGGCGACGCCAATGGTGCTCCAGATGGGGTGCTGGATGATGACGAGGCCGGCGATGATGCCCAGGATGCCCATGAAGAGCTTCCAGCCCCATCGCGTGGGGTTGATGAACATCCCGATCAGGCTGAAGATGCCCATGACCAGGAAGTAGATGCCCAACACCTGCACCAGGACGGCGGTGGTGATGGCGGGGGAGGCGAAGAGGAGCAGGCCGATGATGATGCCGGCGATACCCTCGATGAGCGCCAGCCACCACGGCATCGCGTGCGCCCGGCTGGGCAGTAAGGCTTGATCCATGATGATGTCTCCTGTGTTGATAATATAGACGACGGCCTATGCCGCCCCATTCTAAAACATTCCACGAACCGTGTCAATTTCCTGCTCTGTCCCTTGCGGCGGCGAGCGGCAAATCATTGACAAAAGTCCCTTCGCGGCCTAGAATGCCCCTGTCCCGCGTGAAAGCGTGGCGCAATTTCCGCCTCCCAAGACACGGCGGCAACCGAAGTAGGGCGGGTTTCAAACCCGCCCCTACCCCGACCGCGCCTCCTCTATGGAGCGTTTCCCGTTTATGACTACTGATCGAAGCATCAGCCAGGCCGGCCGTTTGGTCACCCTAGTCCTGCTCGGCCTGACCCTGGCCTCCCTCAACATTCGGCCGGCCGGCGCGATAGAGTTCACGCTGCTCGGCTCACCGCTGACCATCAACCTGTCCGGCGCGACCCTCATCACGGCACTGCTCGTCCTGACGACGTGCGCGGGCGTCGAGGCGATGGTGCGAGTCCATCCCTGGCTGGACGGCGCCCCGCTGGCGTACACCGCCATCTTCTGGCCACTACCGGCCGTCGTGACCCTGACGGCGGCGCTCATCGTCCCGACGCTATTCGGCCGCCCCATCTGGCTCATCGGCCTCACCGCTGCCTTCGTCGGGCTGGCCGTCGTCCTCCTCGGGCAGTACCAGGCCATCGACCCGGACACACGCTACTACGATCGCGCCCGCCTCCTGCTCACGCTCCTGGCCTACGGCTCGGCGTTCTTGCTTTACGCCGCCGTGCTTGGCCTGCACATGCGCGCTATCATCACCGCCGGCAGCATCCTCCTCATCAGCGTGCCGCTCGCCCTGACGCTGGTGCGCGGCTCAGCCGACGAGTGGCGCCGCGCGTGGATCTACGCGCTCGTCTGCGGCGTCGTGGTCGGCGAGACCACCTGGGCGCTGACCTATTGGCCTATCGGCTCCATCGGAACGGCGGCCTTGCTCTTGCTGTCCTTCTATATCGTCACCAACCTGGCACAGCAGGCACTGGCGGGCCAGGTCACCCGGCGCGTGCTGCTCGAGTTCCTCATCTTCGGCACTCTCGCTTTCGTCCTCATCGTGAGGTTCAGTCCATGGCTGGAATGAACGGCTTCACCGAGCTGGCCGACCGCGTGCGACGGCGCGACCGTCGGGCGGTCGCTCGCGCCTTGACCCTGGTTGAGACGGGCGGCACGGACGCCCAGGCCCTGCTGGCCCTGCTCCATCCCGACACCGGCCGTGGGCACATCGTCGGCGTGACCGGCGCGCCCGGCACGGGCAAGAGCACCCTGGTCAACGCGATTACCGGCGAGTACCGCCGCCGCGGCCACAACGTCGGCGTGATCGCCGTCGACCCGACCAGCCCGTTCACCGGCGGCGCGATCCTGGGCGACCGCATCCGCATGCAGAGCCACCACGGCGACCAGGGCGTCTTCATCCGCAGCATGGCCTCCCGCGGCCAGCTCGGCGGCCTCGCCGTCGCCACCAGTGACGCGGTGCGCGTCCTCGACGCCGCCGGGTTCGACCCGATCCTGGTCGAGACTGTCGGCGCGGGACAGTCCGAGGTCGAGATTGCCGGCGCGGCTCACACGACCATCGTCGTGCTCGTGCCGAACCTGGGCGACGACATCCAGGCCATCAAGGCGGGCATCCTGGAGATTGCCGACATATTCGATGTCAACAAGGCCGACCTGCCGGGCGCGGACCAGGCAGTGGCGACACTGCGGGCGATGATGATGCTCGGCGCGCGGGAGCGGGCGCAGAAGGAGCGCGCGGCCGAGGTTCCGGCGTGGCAGATTCCCATCCAGGAGACCGTCGGGGCGACGGGGAAGGGTATCGGAGCGCTGGTCGACAGGATCCAGGAGCACCGCGCGTATCTGGAGAGCACCGGGCTGTTGAGCGACCTGGAGCGCGACCGCGCCGAAGGCCAGCTGCGCGACATCCTGCGCACCTGGCTGCTGCACGAGCTGTTGACCAAGCTGCCAGAGAACGGGCTGGCCGAGACGGCCGCGCGTGTAGCGGAACGGGAAATCGACCCGTACGCCGCCGCCGAAGAGCTACTAGGCTGGCGCCGCCTGGACTGACGCAGCGGGGGGAAGTAAGCGATGCATACGATGTATGGAGACCTGGCCCTCTATAGCGGGACTGCCAACCCCGCGCTTGCCGCCGACATCGCTACCTACCTCGACGTTCCCCTGAACGGCGCCGACATCTTCAAGTTCCCCAACGACAACATCTTCGTACGGCTGCACGGCTCAGTGCGGGCGCGGGACGTGTTCGTCATCCAGCCCACCTGCCCGCCCGTAAACACCAACATCATGCAGCTGCTCATCTTCATCGACACGCTGCGCCGCGACTCGGCGAGCCGCATTACCGCCGTCCTGCCCTACTACGGCTACGGGCGGACGGACAAGAAGGACCAGCCCCGCGTTCCGATTACCGCGCGCCTCGTCGCCGACCTCATCACCGTCGCGGGGGCGGACCGCGTCCTCACGATGGACCTGCACGCCGGGCAGATCCAGGGCTTCTTCAAGATCCCCGTCGACGATATCAGCGCCGTTCACCTCCTCGCGCAGCATCTGCGGCAAGGCGACCTGTCGCGCAGCACGGTCGTCGCCGCCGACCTGGGCGGCGCAAAGCGTGGGCGCAACTTCGCCGAGCTGCTGGGCGTGCCGCTGGCCCTGATCGAGAAGCGGCGCACGCAGTCGGGCGATGGGCCATCCCAGGCGCGCGCCCTCAACCTGATCGGCGAGATCGCCGGACGCGACGCGATCATCCTGGACGACGAGATCGACACGGCCGGCACGGTCGTCCAGGCAGCCACCTTCCTGCGCGGCGTTGGAGCGCGGAACATCCGCATCGTCGCGACCCACGCTATCCTCTCAGACCCGGCGACGACGCGGCTACGCGACGCGCCTATCGAAGAGATTATCGTCACGAACACGGTCCCCATGCCACCGCGCAAGCTCCTGCCCAACATGACCATCGTCTCAGTGGGCAACCTCTTGGGCGAGGTGATCCGCCGCGTTCACGAGGGAGTCTCAGTGGGGGCGATGTTCAACGAATGACCACAACCGAAATTGCCGAAGCCCGGCCCGCGACCTCTCTACGGTGGCAGTTTGCGGTCTGCTTCTTCGCCTTTATCTTGATCGGCGCAAACGACGGAGCGGTCGGCGTTCTCCTACCCAGCCTGATGACGTACTACGGCGTGAACAAGGCGCAAATCAGCGTGATGTTCCTCGCTGCGACGATCGGCTACCTGAGCGCGGCGCTGACCAGCGGAATGCTCGTCGCGCGCCTCGGCCGGCGGGTCTTCCTGATGCTCGGCACCGGTGTGTTCGCCGTCGGCGCGATCATCCTCGCGTCGCAGCCGCCGTTCGTGCTCTTCCTCGGCGCGCTCCTGTGCATCGGTGTTGGGGTCGCCATTCTGGACGCCGGTCTGAACGCTTACATCGGCGGGCTGCCGGACAACACTGCCGTGCTGAACTACCTGCACGCGTTCTACGGCGTCGGCGCACTGCTCGGCCCGGTCATTGCCTCGGCCATTCTGGCGGTCGGTCTAGGCTGGAACGTCACGTACGTGGTCTGGCTCGCCATGGCGCTGGCCGTGATCGTCGGCTTCTCGCGGCTGATGGACAATTCCCGTCCCCCGGGGTCGCACCGTGGCAGCAATGTCCTGGCGGCCGCGCTGCGCCTGAGCGTCGTCTGGCTCGCCGCGGGCATGCTTTTCGTCTACGTCGGCACCGAGGTCGGCCTGGGTACCTGGAGCTACACGTACCTGACCGAGGAGCGCCACGGCATCGAGCTGCTGTCGGCCTGGTCCATTAGCGGCTACTGGCTGGGGTTGACGGTCGGACGCGTCGTGCTGGGCCACTTCAGCCGGCGGCTGGGCGACCGGCGGCTGATCCAGCTCTGCCTCGGCGGGGTCGTGGTCGGCCTGCTGACGCTCTGGCTCGTGCCGAATGCCATCGCGGCGGCCCTGGCGCTGTTTGTGATCGGCTTCAGCCTCGGCCCCATCTTCCCGACGGTGATCGCGCTCATCTCCGGCATGGTGCCACCCCGACTCCAGCCGAGCGCCGTCGGCTTCGTCGCCAGCGCCGCCAGCATGGGCGCGGCCTTCTTCCCGCTCGTTATCGGCAACATCGCCGAGCGGGCCGGCGTCTGGACGCTCATGCCGTACACCATCTTCCTGACACTGACGATGCTCACCCTCTGGCCGCTGCTTTCGCGCCACGGACGCTACGCCGCGGAGGGCGCCGAGTAACAAGGAGTAGCCCATGGAACCGCCGTCTGACCATCGACACGAACCCTCCCGCCGCCTGGTGCCCGGCCTGATTCTTGTCGGGCTGGGCATCATTTTTCTAATCGCCCAGTTCGTCCCTCTCGGCAACTGGATCCTGCTCATCCTCGGCCTGGTGTTTCTCGTCGCCTACTTCGTCTCGCGCCTGCCCGGCCTGCTGTGGCCCGGCAGTATCCTGACGGGATTGGGCGCGGGTCTCCTGGCGAGTCAGCTTATCGGCGTGCAGGATACGCTCACCGGCGCCCTCGTCCTGGCCGGTCTGTCGCTTGGCTTCTTTGCCGTCTACATCATTGATGCCCTGATCACGCCGCCTGCACCGGTGGGCGCGCTCTGGGCCGGCGGCGGCACAGGCATCGCCGCCGTCATCGTGTGGTTTGTCGCCCTTGGCATTGTGCCGCCCAATATCTGGGACGCGCTCGGCCGGCTCTGGCCGCTCATCCTCATCGTGATCGGCATCCTGATTCTGATGGGAGTGATCGGCGGCCGGCGCCATCGGGACAGGTAGGCCGGGAAGAGCTACACCGCTTCTACAACCAAATGGTTATCGGAGAGTGACCAGATATCCGATATACTCATATCCGGGTCTATCGCCTTGGTTACCCGCGATCGATATTGCCTTCACGAAGGAGCGCCAACCATGTCCGACAATAAGAATGAGCAGGTCGTCATCGCCCTCTTCGACAACCAGCAGTTCGCCGACTTTGGCATTGATCACCTCAAACAGTGGGACCGCGCCAACGACGAGATCAAGCTGGGGGTCATCGGCACGATCACCAAGCACGGTGACAAGGTCAAGACCCACGTCGACGGCTCCCTCTTCAACAGGTCGCTACACCTGACGAAGGAACAGATTGATGCGTTGGGCGAGGAGCTGGACCGTGGCAAGGTAGCCGTCGTCGTGACGTGCGACGAGAACGAGGTCGAGCCGCTCAAGGAGCAACTCGCGCGGTGGGGCGCTGACGTTAAGGGGTATGGCGTGCCGACGGAGGCGTTCGCCGAAGCCGCGGCAGCGATCCCCGAGCATCCCGACGCCGCGGCGGCCCCTGCCGCGGCCGATGCTCCGTCGGCGGAAGCGACGGCCCCGGCAGGCGAGGCGGACAAGCCGGCCTGAGTTTGATTGGGGCTCGAAAGGCTGTCATCGCGAGCAGGACAGGTCCGCGTTGGGCAAAATGCGCAAGCCGAATTGGCAGGGGAGGGGGCCGTGACTCAATCGCAGACATCCAGGACGCGCGCGGCTCTCAGAACACCGCGCGCCGCGGCCGTGGCCGGCATCCTGTTCGCCCTGATCTACGGCACAAGCCTGCTCCTCATTCGCCTGTCGATCCCCGCGGATCGGGTGTTTGAGACGAGCTGGCTGGACGCCAACGCACACAACGTGGCCCTGGGGCTGAACCTGATTCCTTACGCCGGCATCGCGTTTCTGTGGTTCATCGGCGTGATTCGCGACCGCCTCGGCGAACTGGAAGACCGCTTCCTCGCAACCGTGTTCCTGGGAAGCGGTCTGCTGTTTCTCGCGATGACGTTCGCCGGCGCGGCCCTGACCGGCGGCCTGCTGACCGGCTACGAGCTTGAGAAACAGGCGATGATCGATAGTGGCGTGTTCACCTACGCCCGCGCGTCGACATACAACGTTCTCAACGTGTATGCCATCCGCATGGCGGGGGTGTTCATGATGTCGCTGGGGACGATCTGGATGCGCACCCGCGCGACGCACCGCTTCTGGCCCGTGCTGACCTACATCCTGGCGCTGCTCCTGCTCATCACGATAAGTTTCTCGGTGTGGGTGGTTCTCATCTTCCCCGTTTGGGTGTTCGCCGTCAGCGTGTATCTCCTGGTCCGAGGCGGTGGTACCCAGCCGCACGTGGCGGCGGCCAAGCCAGACGCCGCGTGAGGCTTCCGTAACGTAGACCGCGGCGGCCTGAAGACCCCCGCTATGGATGCAAGCCCAAGGGGCTGCGGAGCGTTCCGCAGCCCCTAATCCATGAGTTTGTGCTGCGGGAATAATCTACCTCGTGGGGCGCGTTTCTAGGGCATGGCGGATTGACGGTGGAATGGTTCCCCGTTATCTCCGCCACGACCACGCCACAGGAGGTAGTGATGAAGAAGGTGATGGTAGTTCTGGCGGCGGCGCTCGTTCTTCTAGTGACAACAACCGCGGCAAGCGCTAACCCCAACCACGTCCAGACGTTTCTGAAGCCCGTCGGCGGCTCGCACGTCGCAGGCATCGTCGATCTCCAGCAGCGGCCCAATAACGGCGGGACGCACATCACGCTCGTCGGCTTCGGGCTCACGGCGAACGACCAGTTTGTGTCCCTCTACTATGACAATCACTCCTGCCAGCTCGAACCGTACTCGGTCGACGACGTGATCGGCGGCATCTACACCGCCAATCGGGTCGGCGTCGGGGCGACGCAGGGCAACGCCGACGACAACCTGAACGAGATCAACTCGGTCTCGATTCGGCACGCCGGCGACTTTCACCTGCTCGCCTGCGCCGATGTTCACCCAGCCCAGCGCTGATACCGGGTTCGCGTAAAGACAGGGGGCGAGTCAACGGGACTCGCCCCCTGTCTTGTTGGATTCACTGGATACCGGGAACGGTCTACCCAACGAAGTGAGGGGGCTGGGCTGTGGCCCCGACCCGTCCAGATGCTTCGCTGAGATGAAAATAGCGCGGCTGTCGCCCTAAGAATTCGATGCAGCTGATAGCATGCGACGGCACGAGAACATAGCTGTGCTGTCATTGCGAGCGAAGCGAAGCAATCTCGCGCCGCCACGAGAGGCGCTCTGAGCCGCTATCAGATGCGCTTCACCTATCGGGAGGCTGCTTCGTCGGGCTATTGCCCTCCTCGCAGCGACGCCGCGCACTGTATTCTGTGCAGCGCAGCGAAGGACCCCCAACGGCACCGGGATGCTTCGCTTCGCTTAGCATGACAGCCCGGGCGCATTTTCAGAGTAGAGCTCACCAGGTCGGCTGGCGCACGCTCAGCCCTGGCACGCGCTCGAAGTCGCGCAGGTTGTCGGTCAGGATGGCACACCCGTTAGCCAGCGCTGTGGCTCCGATGAGCAAGTCATGGGCGCCGATCAGTCGGCCAGATGCCGCCAGCGCAGCCCAGATTTGGGCATGGATTCGAGCAACACGCAGGTCGAAGGGCAACACCGGCACGCGCTCGAGAATGGTCTCGACGAATGCCTCCCGCTGCACCCGACGCGCCAACGAATCCGCGCGATAGACGCCGGCTAGAAGCTCTGAGGCAGTGATACTCGCCAGCGCGACAGGCTCGTCGGAAGCGATACGCGCTAGCGCTTCATGCGGTATACGTCGGCGCTCCAGGGCAATGAACACGCTCGAGTCGATCAGCCACGTCATTTCGGAATGCTCGCTGGCCGCTGGGTTAGTTGTATCTCTTCAAGATCGTCGGCAAAGGCATCATCGGGCGGCGGGAGGGCTGCCAGCACCTCCGCAAGCTCTCGCAGACTGACGGGCGATCCGGGACCCGCAGGCGTGAGCATCGCCACGGGCTCGCCGTTGCGTTGTATGACGAAGCGCTCGCCTCGGTATCGAATGCGGTTGAGGACTTCAGACAGGCTCTTTGCCAATTCCGTCGCCGTGATCTTTGTCTCCATGGAGCACCCCTTTGGCATCAATCCCTTAATATGATAATCTGATTCCGTGATTTAACCAACACCGCTGCCACGCGCTCCCGCAACCCATCGTCGCCCTCTTGACTCTCGCACCGCGGGATATATGATTTGAGGGCGTAGAACGCGGTGCAGCGTGCGGCAGCGTCAGGCAAGTATAGTTAGGCGCCCGTTTCACGGGCGAGGAGATACGATGAACGCGCCGGAGGTGGACCCACCCGGTCTAATGGATACCGGCATCGCTGGTTTGGACGACGTCCTGTATGGGGGCCTGGCCCCGAACCGGCTCTATCTTGTCGAAGGCAACCCAGGCTCTGGCAAGACAACTCTCGCTCTGCAGTTCCTCCTGGCCGGCGTGCGGCGCAACGAGCGCTGCCTGTTCGTGACTCTCTCGGAAACCGAAGAGGAGCTGAACGCTTCCGCCCTCTCCCACGGCTGGACGCTCGATGGAATCCATGTCCTCGAAATCCTCGCCTCCGAGGAGAACCTCCAGCCCGACAGCCGCTACACGATGTTTCATCCCTCCGAGGTCGAGCTGACAGAGACGATGAAGAGGGTGCTCACGGAGGCCGAACGGATTCAGCCCGAGCGCCTGGTCTTCGACTCCCTCTCCGAGCTGCGGCTGCTAGCCCAGAACCCCTTGCGCTACCGCCATCAGATCCTCGCTCTCAAGCAGTTCTTCGCCCGCCAGCGCTCGACAGTCTTGTTCGTGGATGACAAGACGAGCGAGGCGGGCGACATGCACCTGCACAGCATTTCGCACGGCGTCATCAGTCTAGAGCGGCGAACGCCTGAGTACGGGACGACGCGGCGGCGGCTGCAGATCGCCAAGATGCGGGGCCGCGACTTCCGGCAGGGCTATCACGACTACCGCATCGTTCGCGGCGGCCTCGAAGTGTACCCACGCCTCATTGCTGCGGAGCACGTGACGCTCTACAGTCGGGAGCCTGTGAAGAGCGGGTTGGATACCCTCGACGAGCTGTTGGGCGGCGGCCTGACGCAAGGGACGAGCACTCTGATCCTCGGCCCGGCCGGCGTGGGTAAATCGACCATCGCAACCCAATACGCCGTCTGGGCCGCGCAACAGGGGCACCGCGCCGTGTGTTACCTGTTCGACGAGAGCATAGCAACTTTCCGCGAGCGCCTGGCCGGCCTCCGTGTCGACGCGGAGCCGATCATCGAATCCCAGCATCTGTCCCTGCACCAGGTAGATGCGGCCGAGCTTTCGCCCGGCGAGTTCGCGTCCGCAGTCCGGCGGACCGTGGAGCAAGACGGCAGCCGCGTCGTCGTCATCGACAGCTTGAACGGCTACCTGAACGCCATGCCGAGCGAGCAGTTCCTGACGCTGCACTTGCACGAGCTGCTCACCTATCTCGGACAGCAAGGGGTCACGACGATCCTGATCATGGCGCAGCACGGATTCGCCGGCAGCCAGGTACAGGTGCCGATCGACACGAGCTATCTCGCCGACACCGTTCTCCTCTTGCGCTACTTTGAAGCCGCGGGAGAGGTGCGCCAGGCTATCTCCGTCATCAAGAAGCGCACCGGGCCGCACGAGCGTACTATCCGCGAAATACACTTCGATCACGGCATCATCCTGGGCGAGCCGGTGCGCGATTTTCAGGGCGTGCTATCCGGCGCTCCGACATTCGTCGTCAAAGCTTTAGCGGAGTAGCGCATGACCCGCCCCGACGATCACTCGCTGGAAGAACGCGTGCTGGTAGTGGCGCCGACGGCGGGTGATGCTGCCGTGAGCCGCTCCGTACTGGCAGAGGCAGGCATGGTTTGCTGCATCTGCGCCGACATCGCCGAGCTCTGCCTTTCCTTCCAAGACGGGGCAGGGGCAATCCTTTTGACCGAGGAGTCACTCGCGGAGGGCGGGGCGGACCGTCTCGTCGAAACGCTGTGGCACCAGCCGACGTGGTCGGACGTCCCGGTCGTTCTGTTGACGGACCGTGGCGCCGATTCGCCGGCGGCGATGTGGATCATGGACCTGCTCAGCAACGTGACCATCCTGGAGCGGCCGGTGCGGATGATCACGCTCATCAGCACGCTGCGCACAGCGCTCAAAGCGCGGCGGCGGCAGTATGAGCTGCGCAATCAGACGGAGGCGCTGCGATCCAGCGAAGAGAACTTCCGCTCAATGTTCGCCGTATCCAGCGTGGGCATGGCGCAGGCCGACATCGCGACCCGCCACTTTCTGCGCGTGAACGCCGCGTTTTGTCGGATCACCGGCTACTCAGAAGCCGAGCTCCTGGCGCTCAACGTCGACGAGCTGAATCATCCCGACGACCGTCCCGAAGACAACGAACGCTTCATGCGCCTGGTGCGTGGCGAAACCCTCGACTATCGGTCGGAAAAACGCTATATCCGCAAGGGCGGGAGCATTATCTGGGTGCTGGCCAGCGGCAATATCATCCGCGATGCGGACGGGCGGCCGCTGTGGGCGTGGGCCGTCGTGCAAGACATCACGGCACGCAAGGAGGCGGAGGAAGCGCTGCACGAGGCCGATCGCCGCAAGGACGAGTTCCTGGCGACGCTGGCCCACGAGCTTCGCAACCCGCTGGCCCCAATTCTGACCGCCACGGAGATTCTGAGGCGCAAGGGGCCGCCCGATCCTATCTTGCAGCGGAGTCGCGACGTCATCGACCGACAGGTGCGGCACATGACGCGCCTGATCGACGATCTGCTCGACGTATCGCGCATTACGCGCAACAGGCTAGAGCTGCGACGCGAGCGGGTCGAGTTGGCGGCTGTGTGTGGGCAGCGATCGAGACGAGCCGGCCACTCATCGACCGCAACGGGCATCAGTTCACCGTGACCTTACCCTCAGGCCCCATCCCGCTCGACGCGGACCCGGTGCGGCTCGCCCAGGTGTTTTCGAACTTGCTGAATAATGCCGCGCGCTACACGGAGCGCGGTGGCCACATCTGGCTGACCGCCGAGCGGCACGGCGCTGAAGTGGCTGTGTCAGTGAAAGACAACGGCATCGGAATCGACGCCGACATGCTGCCGCGCGTCTTCGATCTGTTCTCGCAGGCCGGGCCGGCGCTCCAGCGCTCGCAGAGCGGCCTCGGCATCGGGTTATCCCTGGTGAAGGGGCTGGTCGAGATGCACGGCGGCCGCGTCGAGGCGCGCAGCGACGGTCCGGGCCGGGGCGCGGAATTCATCGTGCGCTTGCCGACCGTCTGCGAAGTGGCGGACGCGCCGGATGGACTGCCAGTGGATTACCGCATACCCGCGGCCCCTGCTGTATGCCGCATCCTGGTGGTGGACGATATCGAGGACAACGCCGATACCCTGGCCGCGCTGCTGCGCGAGATGGGAAACGACGTCCGCACGGCGTACAGTGGGATGCAGGCCGTCGAGGCAGCGGCTGATTTCCGGCCGAATCTTGTGCTGCTCGACCTGGGGATGCCCGGCGTCCATGGGCTGGACACAGCGCGCACGATTCGGGCGCAGCCGTGGGGCAGGGACATGCTGCTGGTCGCGGTCACAGGCTGGGCCAGCAGCGAGGACCGCCTCCGCACGGCCGAAGCCGGTTTCGATCACCACCTGGTGAAACCCGTGGCTATCGAGGTTCTCAGGCAATTGTTGAGCGAATCCCAAGCGCGGCTGTAACGAGGACAAAAATCGCCGCGGCTGAGCCGGCGTTGTTCTGGTCTGGTGGCCGGCGCTAGTCTTTGCCGTCGAGCCAGCGTTGCGCGGCGACCAGCGCCTCCTTGGTCGACCGGCCCAGCGTGTCCGTTGCCATGAACACGTTCTCGGCGCCGAGTGCTTCCTCCGTCGTCTCCGTCCTGTCGAGCTGGCCCTTCACCGTCGGTGATACGCCGGCCAGCATCAGCCGCCCCTGTGCCTCCTTGACCTTCGCCGAATAGCGCTCCAGAACGCGGATAAACGTGCTGCCGATGCTCTCCTGGGAGCGCAGGCGGATGATGACCACGGGACGCGCCGCGCCCTTCGGGCTTGGCAGCAGGCCCTCGACCTGCTCCGCCCCGGCGAAGAAAACGCTGCCGGAAATCTGCAGGACGGTGACCGCGTGGCTCGGCAGGGTCGCGGGCGCGGGGCGCTCGCGCACCGTGCCGTCTGGCTCAGACACAAGCTCCGAAACGCGCACTTCCCGCGAAGAGGTCAACACGAAAACGAGCATGGACAGCACGACGCCGACCAACACCGCCCACTGGAGCGGCACGATCAGCGTCATAACCAGGGTGACCAGCATGACGAGGCGCGGCGCCAGGCCGGTGTCCCAGATATCCAGGATGGCCTCGCGCTTGAGGGACTGGAAGCCCGCCACGATGAGAAGCGCCGCCATCGAGGGAACGGCCACCACACTGACGGCTTTCCCGAACAGCACCACCGCCGCGAGCACAACGATCCCGGAGAAGATATTGGCCCAGCGCGACCGGGCGCCCGCGCTGACATTCAGGGCCGTAGTCGATACTGAGCCGCCGACGGGCATGCCGCGGAACAGGCCCGAGCCGATGTTGGCGGCGCCCTGGCCGATGAAATCACGGGAGGTGTCGGGGTACTCACCGTCGGGGTTGGGGTAGCCCTTGCTCACGCCAGCGCCCTGGATCAGGCCGATGATGGCGATGGCGACGGCGTCAAGGAGAAGCTCGGGCGCGACCGACAGATTGGGTAGAGCGGGCATCGGCAGGGACGATGGTATGACCGCGATATCGCCGACCGTCTGGACGCCCGTCCACCCCAGGTAGAGCGGCACGGCGGTACCAACCAGCATGCCGATCAGCATCGAGAAGTTGCGAAGGCGCGTGCGGTCGGTGAGGATAATGACGAGCACCGTCAGCAGACCGATCGCCGTCGTCTGGGGGTTAACCTGGTTGAGATGAAGCGCCAGGTCAACGGCCTGGACGACCTTGTTGCTGTAGGCGCTGGAGTAGCCGGTGAAGTCGCCGAGCTGCGATAGGACGATGATGATGGAGACACCGGTCAGGAAGCCGATGAGCACCGAGTTCGCGACGAAGCGCAACAGGCGGCCGAATTTGAGCAGGCCCGCAACGGCCATCACGATGCCGGTCAGCAAGGCCAGGGTCGCCAGGGCGCTGTCGCGGGCGTCGGGGCTGTAGCTCGACAGTGCGCTGCCGGCCGTGATGGAGATGGCGCTCGTGGTGGCGATGGTCATGAACGCCGAGCTGCCGAAGATAGCGCCGATGGGCGTGCCGACCATGACGCCATACAGACCCTGAATAGGGTTGACCCCGGCCAGAATGGCCGAGGCCATGGCATCGGGGATGTTGGTTACGCCGGTGGTCAGCGCGGCCGTGAAGTCGCCGACCAGATTCTCTCTCTGAGGGAGGTACTTGCTCATACGTCGTCCCCTGGCGCGGCTGGTGGATGTTATGGGCGAAACTCGCCAGATTGCTTCGGGCGCCGCGCGAATGCGGATTATAGCACCGCAGCACGAGGCGCGCGAACGGGCAAATCGGCCTATTGACAAACCTGTCAACATATGTATAATCAGGGAACACTTGCGCAACCTTGCCTTCCAGGCGTACAGTCACGACAAGGAGATGTCCCATGCCAAAGTATCTCATCGCCGGTCATTACGGTCCAGAGGGGGTCAAGGGGCTGCTCAAGGAGGGAGGGTCAAATCGGCGCGCCGTGGTCGAGAAAGCGATAAAGTCGGTCGGCGGCAAGGTAGACGCTTTCTACTATGCATTCGGCGACACTGACCTGTACGCGATTGTGGATATGCCCGACAATGTCTCGCTCACCGCGGTGGGTCTCGTCATAAACTCGAGCGGCGCTGCTAGCATGAAGACGACGGTGCTGATCACCCCGGAGGAGGTTGACGAGGCTGCAAAGAAAACCCTTACGTATCGCCCACCGGGGCAGTAGAGCTTCGTTCGCCCGGCAACGCCCGGCACTCATGGACCGCGCCCGATTACGCCGCAGGCGGCCGCTATGAAAGTTGCCCGCCAGATCGTTGTCGCCAGGCGACGCCCCAGACTCAAGTCCTGTCTTTTACACAGAACGTTTGAGCGAGGCTGGCTATGCGGAAGACAGCCGACGGTGTCGCTGCGAGAAGGACGATAGGACGACGAAGCAGCCTCCCGACGGGTGACAGACACGGCTGATGCGGCTCAGACGGCCCTGGACCAGGGCGGGGGATTGCTTCGCTTCGCTCGCAATGACAGGTTGGTGCTTTGGCCGCGGTGGCCACGCCGTCTTCCAGCCCCGCTGGCTATCGCGCGGCCGAGATGTGTGTAAAAGACAGGACTCAAGTCTGGGGCTGATATGGCGAAGCCTGCTTCAGCAGGCTCGGCAGCCCACTTGAGTGGGCTTCGTCCATTTAGCCTGGCACTTGAGTGCCAGGCGACGCCGTAGGCGGCAGCGGGGCGGCTCAGAAACTTCAGGCGCGAGTGTCATGCGTTTGGTGGTGAACGCCGATCCGCCCTTGAACCACAAGGGGAGAGGGGCGAGGTGAGGGGCGTCGGGGCGATGACGGTCTACCCGGGGCGGCTTGCCTCATCCAGCGCGTAGGCGAGCGCGCCCTCCGCCATCATCGCCCGGCCTTCGGCCAGGAGGGCGGCGAAGCGGTCGGTGGGCATCTGGGCGCTGATGGCGGCTCGGTAGCGGTCAAATTCTTTGGAGTCGGGTGGTTCGAGGGAGTGGCCGGCGGCGTCGAGGAGCGCCTCAGCGGCGCCAAATAACCTGACGGCTCGCTCTGCTAGGCTGGGCGTCTCGACGGCCTCCGCCGCCGTCAGCACAGCGAACGCCGCCACAAGCTCTGGCAAGGCATTTAGGCCGCCGACCGACGGGTGCATCTTCACGCACTCTGCGAAGAGGCCGCGCGCCCGCCGCAACTCGCCGCGGTGGACCGCCACGTAGCCCAGGTTGTGCCTGAGCCAGAAGGCGATGCTGTGCAGGCTGTGTTGCATGAGGGCGAGACCCTCGGTGTACACCGCGTCCGCCTCGTCGTACTCGTCTTCGAGACGGGCCACTTCGCCGAGCAGAAGGAGAGCCGAGGGGAGAAAATGATGGTCGCCGACGTCGCGGTAGACCTTGATGGTGTTCTCAAGCAGAGAGCGGGCGAGCGCGAAGTCGCCTTCGGCCAGGGCAATGCGCGCTAGATTGTCGGCAGCCATCGCCGCACCGCGCCTATCCCCGAGGCGCGTGAACAGCGCCAGGCTCTCTTCGAGGTAGGTGCGGGCGGCGGCCGGCCTCCGACGAACAAGGCCTAGTTTGCCAAGTCGAAGGGTAATGTCTGCCATCAGCCACAGGTCGCCGGTTTCGCGGCAGATGGCCAGCCCCTCCTCATAGAGCGACGCGGCCGTGTCACGAGCGCCTTCGTCGCTCGCGATATCGCCCAGGTTGCGCAGGCACACCGTCATGCTCAGCTTGTCGCCAACGCGTCGGGCGATTGCAAGGCTCTTCGTGGCGAAGGTCTTCGCCACGGAGAGGTTCCCCTGGAAATACTCGATGTTCGCCGCCGACCGCAGCGCCGCGGCCAGGACACGCTCATGCGCCGCCTCCTTCGCAATGGCGAGACTCTCGGCAGCGATGGGATGGGCGGGGACGTAACCCTCCAGCCAGAAGACCATGGCGGCCGCCTCCTGGAGCAGGTCCGCGCGTAGCGCAGTAGGCGCAGGAGTCTGAGAGATGATCGCCTGCAGACGGTCGCGGCCCTCGCGCCAGTAGCCGCGTCGGAACCAGAAGCGGGGGAGGCTCAGGGCAATGCGAGCGGCGGTAGCTGCCTGATCCTGCTCCAGGGACCAATCCATCGCCGCCCGCAGGTTGTCCATCTCGGCGTCAACCCGATTCAGCCACACCACCTGGTTCGGGCCGACGACGTCGGGCGCGGCCCTCTCAGCATACTCCGCGAAGAATTCGGCGTGCCGGCGCCGCTGCGCGTCCTTCTCGCCGCTATCCGCCAGCCGCTCCTCGCCGTATTCGCGGATCGTCTCCAACATCGTATAGCGCGGTTCGCCCCAGGGCTGTTCGACGTGGCGCACAAGATTCTCATCCACGAGCGCCTCGATCCCATCCAGCACGTCATAGGCGCCATCGCAGATGGCCTCGGCCGCCTCCAGCGTCCACCCGCCGACGAACACCGCCAGACGGCGAAACAGCGTCTTCTCAGCCTCGGTTAGCAGGTCGTAGCTCCACGCGATCGTGTTCCGAACGGTCTGCTGGCGCGCCGGCAGGTCGCGGGCCCCGCCTATCAGCATCGGCAGCCGCCGCTCCAGCCGCGCCAGGAGCGCCTGCGGCGGCAGCGCCTTGACGTGGGCCGCGGCCAGCTCGATGGCAAGCGGCAACCCGTCCAGACGGTGGCAGATCTCGGCGACGGCCGGGGCATTGTCGTTGGTCACGTGGAAGCTGGGCTTGACGTCGAGCGCGCGCTCGATGAAGAGCGCAACCGCCGCGTACTGAGGCAGGTACTCTGGAGCGGGAGCGGCTCCCCGCGCCGGCAGGGACAGCGGAGCGAGTGGAAACTCCTTCTCCGCTCGCACGCGGAGCGAGACGCGGCTGGTGGCCAGCACTTTGAGGCCGGGCAGGGCGGCGAGGAGATCCGCGACCATCGGCGCGGCGGCCAGGACCTGCTCGAAGTTGTCGAGCAGGAACAAGAAATCCTTCCCGTCGAGATAGTCGGCCAGCAGGTCATACGCCGGCCGCCGGCTTGTCTCGCGCACGCCGACCGTCTGCGCCATGGTTGACGCGACAAGCCCGGGATCGCGGATCGGAGCCAGATTGACGAACGCCACGCCGTCACCAAATCGGTTGAGCAGAGATTCGGCGGCGGCCAGACCCACGCGCGTTTTTCCCGTCCCGCCCGGCCCGGTGAGTGTTACCAGACGGACATCGGGCCGTGTGAGGAGGTGGGAGAGCGCCGCCACTTCCCCTTCGCGTCCAATGAGCGGCGTCGGGGGGATGGGCAACCCGCGCCGCCACAGCCCTGGGGGCGCTTTCGGAACGGTGGCCGTTTGCGTCGGCATCGCGAAATCGTCGCCCAGGCCCTGGCCTCGGGCGAAGCGAACGAATCGATCGCAGTCCTCGGGTGGGATGTCGAGAGCGTCGGCAAGCTTCTGGGCCAGCTCGCGGGATGGCCGCAGCTCATTCGCCTCGACCTTGCGGATGGTCTCGCCGGAGTAGGCAATCCGCCGCCCCAACTCGATTTGCGTCAGCCCCTGCCCCCGCCGTCGGCGCTTGAGCCAGTCCCCAAACAACAGATCCTGGTCCATGCCCGGCCTCCCCATCACTGCCCCGGGGCGAGGTCCCGTTCCCCAGGTGCGATGTCCCTGTTTGTCTTTGCTTGCATCAGGCCCTATTATACCGCAAAGCAAGGCACAGACGCATCGTCACAACAGAACAGAAAACGGAGGCAGCCCGTGGATAGTCCGGGGCTGCCTCCGCTCGCTTGCAGGCGAATCGATTATTGCTTCGCGCTGCCGTTGGATCGATGATGCGCGTGGGTGATGCGGTGTGGGGCGTGGCGGTGGTGCGAGAAGCCTTCTTCATCAGGTCGACCCAGGGCGACGAGCGCGGCCATCTCCACATAGGGCGGCAGATTGAGCAACTCCTTGACCTTGTCAGGCATAAACCCGAGCATCGGCGACGTGCCGTACCCAATGCCGTGGGCGGCGAGCAGGAGGAAACCGAGCGCGATGTTGGCCTGGGCATTGGCCCAGGACGCGCGCTGTTCAATCGTCATCTTGCCAAACCTCTGGCGCATAGTCTCGGCGCGCTCTTTGATCGCCTCCTCGCCCATGCCCGGGTGAACCGTCTCTTCGGCGTGAGCGAGCACGTCCTCCATATCGCTATAGAGCGCGATGACGACGGGCGCGTTCGTGATTTGCTGCTGGTCAAAGGCGACGGCGCGCAGCTTCTCCTGAAGCTCTTTGTCCTGGATGATGACGAAGCGCCAGGGTTGGACGTTGGCGGAGCTTGGCGCGAGGCTCGTGAGGCGGAGGATGGTGTGCAGGTCATCCTGATCCATCGGCTCCTGCACGAACTTGCGGATGCTGCGGCGGGTCTCGATGGTCTCGACGATGTTGAGAGGATAGCGACTTGACTTGTGGGACATGGGTGCAGGCTCTCCGTAAATGAGAGGCCCTGGCATATGCGCAGGGCCTCACGGCAATGTGGGGTGGACCGGGCTGATATAGAAATAGTATAGATAATAGTGACCCGTGCCACACATTTCCTTTCGTGTTTCAATCAGTGACGGGTTTGTGTACAATTAGCGCACACAACAAGCTCGCGCTCAACGGGGAGGTAGACCATGGTACCAGGCACAACGGTCGGCGCGGATGCGGCGCTAGACACTGCTTATCGAGACTTCTGCCGCCGCTACCCAGCGTTCGAAGCCACGCGCGCGCTGGACGACATGCGCGCTACCGACTACCGCCGCCTCGACGACCTGGGCCAGGTCTACCTCGACTACACGGGCGGCGGCTTGTACGCCGACTCGCAGGTGCGGCGGCACATGGAGCTGCTGACCGGCGGCGTCTTCGGCAACCCCCACTCCTCGAACCCCACATCGATCGCCTCGACACGCCTCGACGAGCACGCGCGACACTACGTCCTGGAGTACTTCAACGCCTCGCCGGACGAGTACGTCGTCATCTTCACGATGAACGCCAGCGGCGCCTTGAAGCTCGTCGGCGAGTCGTACCCATTCGAGCCGGGCGGGCGCTATGCCCTGACGTTCGACAATCACAACTCGGTCAACGGCATCCGCGAGTTCGCCCGCGCCAAGGGCGCTTCGGTCACGTACATCCCCATCGTGCCGCCGGACCTGCGCACGGATGAGGCGACGCTGTTCGCGGAACTAGAACACAACGACCCCGCGAAGAACAATCTCTTCGCCTACCCGGCGCAATCCAACTTCTCCGGCGTCCAGCACCCGCTGGAGTGGATCGCGGCGGCGCAGGAACGCGGCTGGGACGTGCTGCTCGACGCGGCGGCCTTCGCGCCGAGCAACCGCCTCGACCTGGGGATGTGGAAGCCCGACTTCATCCCCCTCTCTTTCTATAAGATTTTCGGGTACCCAACCGGCATTGGGGCGCTGATTGTGCGGAAGAAGACGCTGGCGAAGCTGCACCGACCGTGGTTCGCCGGCGGCACGATCACCCTCGCCTCAGTGCAGGGCGACGGCTACTACCTGGCCGAGGGCGAGGTGGGCTTCGAGGACGGGACGATCAACTACCTCAATATCCCCGCGGTCGAGATCGGCCTGCGCCACATCGCCTCCGTCGGCATCGATGTCATTCACGAGCGCGTGATGTGCCTGACCGGCTGGCTACTCGACGAGCTTGTCGCGCTGCGCCACGGCAACGGACAGCCGCTCGTCCGCGTCTATGGGCCACTTGACACAAAGATGCGCGGCGGGACGGTGACGGTGAACTTCTACGACGACCAGGGGGCGCTGTACGATTTTCGCTGGATCGAGGAGCAGGCGAACGCGGTCAACATCTCGCTGCGCACCGGCTGCTTCTGCAACCCCGGCGCCGGCGAGGTTATCAACGCCCTGTCGCCGGCGGACCTGGCGCCGTACTTCCATCAGGCCGACCGTATGACGTTCGAGCAGTTCATCGAGGCGATGGATGGGCGGGCGTCGGGAGCGGTGCGCGTCTCCGTCGGCCTCGCGACGACGTTCGGGGATGTCTATCGGTTCATGGCGTTCGCGAGGAGCCTGCTGGACCAGCCCGCGCACCCGCTGCACTGCGGCCACTGAATGAGACACGACAGTCTCCCGTCGCGATGAACGGGAGACTGTCATCATGCTGCTGAAGTATAGAACGAGACGGGCTACGCCAGCCGTCGTTCCGGCGGTCATGCCGCCGCTCTGCCGTCTTCCTCGAAGAACGTCTCGTACTCGTGTTTGTTAGCGAAGTAGCTGTAGGTCGTGTAACCGTGTCCTCGGTCCTGGTGCCGATCCCATTCGACTTCTACGTAGCCAGCGCCATGTGATCTGACCGTGCCAAGGTCGTCTCTCGGCGCAGCCTCGAAATCATCGGCTGTGACTCTGACTCTAGTGCCGACAGCAGGCATCACGTCGCCTGGACTGTAGCGTCGCTTCACCCACGACTCACGGCTCAAAGTACTTCACTCCTTTCTCGCCACTACTTCCCTGTTAACTGTACGTCACGCCACCCGTTCCCGGCTCGTGTTCACTTCGGGGAACCTCACGTCGGGGAATGGGCGGCTGTCGCCATCGAAGACGGCCAGACCGTCGAAGACGCGGATGACGCGGTCGGCCTGCGCCGCCACCTTCGGATCGTGCGTCACGAGCACGATCGTCAGCCCTTGTTCCCGGTTTAGCGTCTTGAAGATGTTCATCACTTCTGCCCCAGACTTCGAATCCAGGTTACCCGTCGGCTCGTCCGCCAGCAGGATCGCCGGCTCCGTCACCAGCGCCCGCGCGATCGCCACGCGCTGCATCTGGCCGCCCGATAGCTCGTTCGGCTTGTGGTCGATGCGCTGCCCCAGGCCCACGGCCTCCAACTTCTCCACCGCGCGGTCGTGGCGGCGGTCGGCGCCCGCGTAGATGAGCGGCAGCGCGACTTGCTTCCAGGCGGGCATGCGGGGCAGCAGGTTGAAGCTCTGGAAGACGAAGCCGATCTTCTGGTTGCGCACCCTGGCCAGATCGTCGTCACCCATCTCGCTCACGTCGATGCCGTCCAGCCGATAGATGCCGCCGGTCGGTTGATCCAGGCAGCCGAGGACGTTCATGAGGGTAGACTTGCCGGAGCCGCTGGGGCCCGTGATGGCGACGAACTCGCCCCGGTCGACGGCGCAGGAGACGCCCCGCAACGCGCGCACTTCCATGTCGCCCATGTGGTAGACTTTCGTCACTTCGTGAATTTCGATAACGCGGTCGTTCATGTCGTCTCTCTATCCCAGGAAAATGGTGATTTCGGTAGAGACGCGGCATGCCGCGTCTCTACGTGATGAACGTTTCCTTAGAAGCCGAAGCCGCCCGGGCCACGCGCACCGCCGCCGGCGGGCGCGCCGGCCGTCGTCGTGATGACGACCTGATCGCCCTCCTGCAGGCTGCCGCTCGTGATCTCGGTGTTTGTCCCATCCGTCATGCCGGCTTCGACCGGAACCGCAATCTGCTGGCCCTCGCGCATGATGGTGACGACCTTCTGCTTGCCCTGCGTCCGAACGGCGCGGTTCGGCACGACCAGGGCGTTGTCCTTCTCTTCCACGATGACGTTCAGGTTGGCGGTCATGCCGGACTGAACGGACGGGTCGGGGTTGGTGAGCTTGATCGTGACCGGGTAGTTCACGACGCCCTGGGACAGCGTTCCGGCCGGGCTGATGCTGTCCACCTTGCCCGTGGCGGTCACGTTGGGCAGGGCATCGAACGTCATCTGCACGTCCTGGCCCGCGTGTAGCCTGGCCCGGTCGAGCTCAGACACATTCGCCACGACTTCCAGGGATGTCAGGTCCGCCAGCTGCACGGGATTGGTGGACGCGCCGATCGTCTGGCCCTGCGTTACATTGACGGCGGTAATCACACCGTCGAACGGCGCCGTCAGGGTCGTCTGGTCGAGGGCGAGCTGCGCCTGCTGAAGCGCGACATTCGCCTGATCGACCGCGGCCTGCGCCGCCTTAACCGTGAGGTCATCTGGCGGCGCCTTGACGGCGTCGAGCGCCGCCTGCGCCGAGGCAATGCCTGCCTTCGCACTTGCCACGTCGGCGGCCGTCGGGCCCTGGTGCAGCTTGTCCAGCGCCGCCTGCGCCTGCGCGAGCTGCTGCTCGGCCACAGTGACATCGTTCGGGTCCGCGCCGGCTAGGAGCTTGTCCAGGTTATTCTGCGCGATCTGAACGTTGGCTTCCTGCTGGTTTACCTGCGACCGAGCCGATTGGCACGCCGTGCTATCGTCGGGGTGCTTCGCGGCCCCGCACGTCGCATCGCGGTTCGCCTGCGCCCCCCAGAGGGTGTTCTTCGCCTGCTCTAGTGACTGCTTTCCATTCGCGATATCGGTATCGGTCGGCCCGGCCTTGACCTTGTCCAGGTTCGCCTGGGCCGAAGCCACCTGCGCTTGAGCCGCGGCGATATCGGCCGGCGTTGTGGTGCTGTATAGCTGGTTCAGGTTCGCGGTCGCCTGGTCCACCTTGGCCTGGGCCTGGGTGATGTCGGTGTCCTTCGCAGCCTCCTGGGCCTGCTGGAGCTTGAGCTGCGCCGCCTGGAGGTCGGACTTGGCCGAGTCGACGGCCAGCTTGGCGTTCGTGTTATCGAGCTGGACCAGCGGCTGGCCCTTTTTCACCGTGTCGCCCTGGTTGACCTTGACATCGGTCACCGTGCCACCCGTCTGGAAGTTCAGGTTCACCTGGCTGACCGGCTGGAGGTTGCCCGCCGCGTTCACCGTGGCGACCAGATTGGTGCGCGCCACCGCGGTCGTCGGCACACTCGCCGTGGCAGCCTGGCGCGCGGTGAACTGCCTATATGCGAAGAAGCCCAGTACCGCGGCCGCAAGCACGACCAGCGCCATTGCCAGCCAGCGACGGCTTGTTTTCTTGCGCCGACCGGAGGTCGGCAGGGTTGTCGTTGCCATCACTAACTCCCTCTTGTCAGACGCGTGCAGAAATAAAACGGACACTGCTTCAAGCTAGATCATCCGCCAAATGTTCCAAGTCGGTCCTGCTTATGAACACGATGGGTAGTGGCGTCTAGTTTCGGGAAAGTAATGAGAGAAAGGTTAGAGTTCGCGCCGCTAGCTCAGGGGATGGTCATTCCGGGGGTGGGCATATGTCGAACATGGGAGCGCCGGCGTTGGTGACGCCGGCGCTGCTGGAGTTATTGAACGGACTGTGAACCACGAAGACGAGCTAGAATAGTCCCGTCACGTCGAGTCCGTGCTGTGCCAGGTCGCGGATTACTGAGTCCCAGACTGCACGCGCCTGATAGGCGGCTTGTTGTGCGTCCGCCTGCGTTGCTTCTCCCCAATCGCCAGGATAGCGTGCCTCGACCGCCCACTCGGTCAATTCGGCCAGATCAGGATGGTCGGTCTTGACTTGCCAGCCGTTGGGGATCAAGTTCCGCAGCGCGTCTAAACTAATCCCACGGTGAAACCCGCATGGCGGGTGTGGTATACTGCCAGCATCCTGAACGAGCGATGGAGGGCCGAGATGGACAACATCCAGGCGACATTGAAGCGCTGGCAGTTGGATGGCAAGGCGGTGCGAGACGGGATGTACCGTGCGCCGACTCCGCGCGAACGGGAACGCTGGCACGCCATCTGGTTGCTGAGCCGCGGCTGGTCGGCCAACCAGGTCGCCGAGGCGTTGGAGCGGGATGCCCATACCATCGGCGATTGGGTGGCAGAGCTAGAGCAGCACGGCCCCAAGGGGTTGACCTTTGAGCGGACGGGCGGCTCCCCCCCGTCCTCAGTTCGGAGCAGCAAGCGGCGTTGAAGACAGCCGTCGAAGGCACGCCCGAAGCCAGTGATGTGGAGCAGGCCAATTGGAACTGGAAGGGCGTACACCAGTTTGTCAAGCGGCGTTTCGGTCGCACCCTAAGCAGCTCCAGTTGTCTGAACTACCTGCATCGGCTGGACTTCGTCCTGAAGCGCCCCAAGAAGCGCTTCCTCAAAGCCGACGAAGCGAAGCGCGCCGCCTTTGTCCAGACCTATGCTGAGGTGCGGCAGCAAGCGGAGGCCGAGGGCGCCATGATCTTCTTTGTCGATGAAGCCCACTTTCGGGCGGATGTCGAATTGCGGGCCAAGTGGGTGCCGCGCGGGAAGCCCGCCTTGGCCGACACGACGAGCCCCAAGTGGGGCGCGAAGGCGACCTACTACTCGGCGGTGTGCCTGGAGACCGGCCAGACCGAGGTGATGAGCGTGACAGGAAACCTGACGGCCGAGACCTCGGTCGGCTTCCTCAAGAAGTTGCGGGCCAAGCACAGCCAGCCGCTGATCGTCATCTGGGACAACGGCCCGATGCATCATGGCGACGCCTTGCGCACATATCTGACGACCCCCGACCTCAAGCTGCGCTTGGTCGCGCTGCCGGGCTACAGCCCCGACTTCAACGCCGACGAGGCGATCTGGGACTGGGTGCGCGAGGAGGTGACGGCCAACACCTGCTTCGGGACGGCGGCCAAGGTGCGCGCGAAGGTGGACGCCTTCCTGGTGGGCTTGGCGGACAAGACGGATGAGGTGAGGCAGCGTTGTCGCACGATCCTGCAATCCCGCGCCGACGCGCTGATGGCCGTTGTTTAGCTCGTGACCCACATGCCGCATGTAGTTCTCACCTTGGGATTAGTTTAGGTCGTGGCGACGCGGGAAGTCCACCTGCACGAAGACGAGGACGGCTTTCAGGGTTTTCTCAGCCGCCTGCTGGGCTAGCCAGCAAATGTGACGCGGGGCGACAAGGTTGTGCTCGACCAGTGCCACGGCCGCCACGAGGTCTTCGTGCGCATAGCGAAGCCACCGCAGAACCTCGGCTTGTCGGTCACCTTCGTGCATAAAGCACCCGACCCTCGCGCAGGGCTGGCCGCAGTATACTGCCGACGAGGTCGCCGCGCTGTTCGATCTCCTCGGGAGTCGTGACGATGATATCCTTGCATACGGGCAGGTCAGCGAGGGCGCGCCGAATGGCGATGGTCGTCTCGCGCCGGTCTTTCACGTGCGGCAGAACAACCAGCAGATCAATGTCGCTGTCTGGTCTGGCCTCCCCGCGAGCCCGGGAGCCGAACAAGATAACACGCAGCGGCGCGAACTGAGCCACGATCCGGTCACGCATAATGCTTATCCAGATATCCGCTGCCGCCGTATCTTCGGACACGCTCATTGGATCCTCCGCTGCCCCTCGTCTGCGCAATGTCACTCACCTCCATTATACTCAACATAGTCCGACTCAACATCCTCGCCAGGTCAGCCTCGCGTAAGGAAGGGGCTTGCCAAACATACATAATGAAAGAGGCGCGGGGTTCGTGGATTCCGCCGCGCCGGTGCTATAATTAGGCGTATATGCTTTGTCGTAGTCGTCTATGAGACAACAGAGGTGCCCTAGCCATGTTGAAGAGTTTCATGACAAAGGTCATGGGCGATCCCGCGGAGAAGATCGTCAAGGAGCTTCGCCGCCGGGTCGAGCAGATAAATGCGCTCGAGCCTGAGATGCAGGCATTAAGCGATGAGGAACTGACGCACAAGACCGAGGAGTTCCGCGAGCTGATCGCCGAGGCGACGGACAGCCTGCGCGAGGACGTGGCGCAGCGCCAGGTCGAGCTAAGCGAGGCCAACGGCCAGGCGCGCGTCACCGCCGAGGATAACCTCAAGGCGGCGCGCAAGGCGCTGTTCAAGGCCGAGGAGGACGTCCTCGACGAGATTTTGGAGGAAGCGTTCGCCGTGGTGCGCGAAGCGGCGCGGCGCACGATCCACCAGCGCCACTACGATGTGCAGTTGATCGGCGGCATGGTGCTGCACACCGGCAAGGTCGCCGAGATGAAGACGGGCGAAGGCAAGACGCTCGTCGCCACGTTGCCCATCTACCTCAACGCGCTGAGCGGCCACGGCGTCCACCTGGTCACGCCGAACGACTACCTGTCGAAGTTCGGCGCTCAGTGGATGGGGCAGATCTACCACTTCCTCGGCCTGAGCATCGGCGTCATCCAGGGGCAGACCGGCGCCGCGGACTATCAGCCGAGCTACCTGTTCGACCCGCAGTACCAGTCGGCCGACGACCGCTACCAGCACCTGCGCCCGGTGCCGCGCGCCGAGGCCTACGCCGCCGACGTCGTCTATGGGACGAACAACGAGTTTGGCTTCGACTACCTGCGCGACAACATGGTGACGCGCATCCAGGACCGCGTGCAGCGCGAGCTGCACTACGCCATCGTGGACGAGGTCGACAACATCCTCATCGACGAGGCGCGCACGCCGCTCATTATCTCCGGTCCGGCCGAGGAGTCGGCGGAGTACTACGGCACGTTCGCCCGGCTGGTGAGGGGGCTACGCGAGGAGGCGGACTACACCATCGAGCACAAGCAGCGCGTGGTCACGCCGACGGACGAAGGCATCGACAAGATCGAGCGCGCCCTGGGCATCCCCAACGACAAGTCGCTGTACGATCCGGAGTACTATGAGCTGACGCCGTACTTCGAGAACGCCCTGAAGGCGGAAGTCCTGTTCAAGCTCGACAAGGATTACATCGTCAAGGATGGTGAGGTCATCATCGTCGACGAGTTCACCGGCCGCCTGATGCACGGCCGCCGCTTCTCCGAGGGCCTGCACCAGGCGATTGAGGCCAAGGAAGGCGTGGCCGTCCAGCGCGAGAACCTGACTCTGGCGACGATTACGTTCCAGAACTACTTCCGCATGTACACCAAGCTGTCGGGCATGACTGGTACGGCGAAGACCGAGGAAGAGGAGTTCCAGCGCATCTACAACCTGGACGTTATCCCGATCCCGACGCACCGCGAGATGGTCCGCCAGGACCAGACGGACCAGATTTACAAGCACGGCAAGGCCAAGTTCACGGCGGTCGTGCGCGAGATCGAGGAGATGAACAAGAGCGGCCAGCCGGTGCTCGTCGGCACGACGTCGGTCGAGAAGTCGGAGCTGCTGTCCGAGATGCTGCGCCGACGCGGCGTTAAGCACCAGGTGCTCAACGCCAAGCTCCACGAGCAGGAAGCCGGCATCATCGCCCAGGCGGGCCGCCTGGGCGCGGTCACCATTGCTACGAACATGGCCGGCCGCGGTGTGGACATCCTGTTGGGCGGCAACCCGGAGGGTATCGCCCGCGAGCGCCTGCGGCAGCAGGGCCTGGACCTAGCGACTGTCGAGCCGGAGGTGTGGGATGAGGCGCTGGCCCAGGCGAAGGCGGAGACGGACGCCGAGCGCGAGAAAGTGATCGCGCTGGGTGGGCTGCACATCGTCGGCACGGAGCGCCACGAGGCGCGGCGCATCGACAATCAGCTCCGCGGCCGCGCCGGCCGCCAGGGCGACCCTGGCTCGTCGCGCTTCTACGTCGCCCTGGACGACGAGCTGATGGTGCGCTTCGGCGGGCAGAACGTCGCGGGCATCATGAACCGCATGGGCCTGGAAGACGACGTGCCGATCGAGCACGGCCTCGTGAGCAAGTCCATCGAGAATGCCCAGATTAAGGTCGAGGGGTACAACTTCGACCTGCGCAAGCACCTGCTTCAGTATGACGACGTCATCAACCAGCAGCGCATCCTCGTCTACCGGCAGCGCACTGACGCCCTCACCAAGACCACGCTGCGGCCCACGTTCGAGGACATGCTGGCGAAGGAGATAAGCGCGACCGTCGAGGAGTTCACCCAGGGGCCGCGCACCGAGTGGGACCTGGAGGCGCTGCACCGCGACATCCAGCGCATCATCCCCATGCCGCCGAACTACCCGTGGCAGGACTGGGAAGAGATGGCGGCCTCGGCGATCGAGGAAGATCTGCTCGAGCTTGCCGCCGACACCTACGACCAGCACGAGCAGGAGTTCACGCCGGAGGTGATGCGCGAGATCGAGCGCGCCGTCCTCTTGCGCACCGTGGACAACCGCTGGATCCACCACCTGACGGCCCTGGATGAGCTGCGCACCGGCATTGGCCTGCGCGCCTACGCTCAGCAGGACCCGCTGGTCACGTACAAGCGCGAGGCGTACGACATGTTCTCGCAGTTCGGCGAGTTCATCCAGAGCGACGTCGCGCACCTGATTCTGCACGTCGCGCCGGAGAGCAGCGCCCCACCGGCGCGCCGCGCCGCCGTCCCGCGCGCCACGCGCTACCAGGGCGCCGGCGGTCAGGTTTCCGCGCCGGCCAGCACGGCTAAGTCGTCGGCCGCGGGCAAGGTTGGCCGCAACGATCCTTGCCCCTGCGGCAGCGGCAAGAAGTTCAAGGACTGCCACATCAACCGCGAGCAAGAGCTGCAAGCGATCCTGGCGCGCAAGGCGCAGCAGCAGAGCAGCCGCGCCCCGGCCCCGGCCGGCGCGACGGTCGCGGCCACCGGCGCAAGCGCGTCCACGGCGAAGGGCAGCGCGCCGAAGTCATCCGGCAAGAGCGGCAAGAACAAGCGCCGCTAGGGTCATCACACCCGGGAAACATAACAGAAGAGACGCGCCGGGCGCGTCTCTTCCTGGACTTTGGCCATCTTGGGAAACGAGAAGTGGGTGACAGCGGCGCTCGATCGCGCCGCTGTCGCGTTACGCACGGGCGGCGCCACCGAAGGCGTTGGACGGGCCTGTCAGGACCGCCTCTTGTGCTGGCCAGTTGTCGCTGGTTCGCGTCCAAACGGCGCGGAATTCGGTCGTGCCCCACAGAGCGGCGCGATAACTGCGCCATATCGTGATGAATGACCAGCGTTTGGCGCCCCCCCACCAACGAGCAGGCGTGGGAGGCCCACCCAACAACCCCCAGGCGCGATAGCCGGCCAACGCCAACACACCATAGACCCAGACGCTGCATTGAACTGAGACGACGGCAGCGCGCGGACTGAAGCACTGCTTTTCACCGACGCCGAAGCAACTCTTCATCTCCCGATGCGCTCCTTCTAGCTCCCACCGCTGCCAGACCTACTCCAGCACCTGTTTGGCGTCCAGAGGCATCTGCCACACACCATCCTGTTGGATCGTGGAGACGAGATAGAAGCTCGGCCGACGGCGAGCACGGCGGGGTTCCTTCTTGCCCGCCTTCCAGACCGCAACCCAACCACAATCAGGAACAGGGGCGCTCCGCCGCCCGCTCCCGAACATACGGCCCTTTGACCAGATAGCGCAGTCGGAACTGTCGCCCGCGCACATCGACGGTCTCTGTCAGCCAGTTCTTGCGCTGGACCAGCCAGTCCTCGGGACGGGGCGCCGACAACCCATACTTGCTCTTTCCGCGCCGACAGCTCACGACGAACCGCCTTTTGAGGAAAGGATGGCATGAAGCGCAGCGGAATGGCCCGCGCGTAGCCGTCTTGGATCGGCGTCAGCCACGCCCCGTGGACGAAGCGCTGCGCGCGGTGAATGCCCCGCTTGAACACCGCCGTGCGCGGCGCCCGCAGCTAGCCCGTTCCCACCATCGTGTGGCTCGTGCGTGGAATCTGCGTGCCGTCCACCCCGATCACGTACGGCTCATCCAGCGCCACGTGCGCCAACGTCTCCCGAAACAGACAGCCCGTGAGTTTGGCCTCGTCGAACCGCTCCCTGCTGAACAAGCGATACCACGCCGTCCAGTTGGCGTCGGTCAGCCCCAGGGCCAACAAGCTCTGCGTCACCGTGTGGCCCGCAAAGGCGAACACCTCCCCAAACACCAACGCCACGGCTCGGGCAAACGGTCGCTCCTGCTTGAACGCCGACCGGTGCGCCATCAGCAGCGTGATCAGCGTCTGCAGCAGCACTGGCGTCGCCGTCGCGTTTGTGCTATTCTTGCGCATAAGGGATGCTCCTTGGTCGAGTGGCTTTGTGGTGAACTCACTCTACCAGAGTTGCATCCCGTTTTCAACCCCTTGCGCAAAAGGGCCAAAGTTCAGGTCTGGGCGGGTTTCAAACCCGCCCTTACGGACGCCATGTCAAGGTCGCAACATGAAACATCTGCAATTGCGCTTGCGGCCCATCGGCGACGCGGCCATTCTCGCCGAGTACGACGAGAGTGATATCCCCCTGGCGAACCGGCACGTCCTGGGCCTGATGAGCGCCCTGAAAGCGGCGCGGCCGGCGGGCATCGTCGACGTGTCGCCCGCGTATCATACCCTGCTCGTCTTCTTCGACCCGCTCGTCCTGCCGCCGACCGCCGCCGCCGAGGTCATCGCCGCCGCCGACCGCGCCGCCGACATCGAGCACGCGGCCGAGGGGCCGACCGTGGAAATGGAAGTCAGCTACGGCGGGGCGGATGGACCAGACCTGCCGGACGTGGCGCGGCACAGCGGGCTGAGTGAGGCCGAAGTCGTCGCGCGGCACAGCGCCGGCCTGTACGTGGTCATGTTCGTCGGTTTCATGCCCGGCTTCGCCTACCTGGCCGGGCTCGACCCGCGGCTGGCGACCCCGCGTCTCCCAACCCCACGCCGCGAGGTTCCCACCGGCAGTGTCGGCATCGGCGGCGACCAGACCGGCGTCTACCCCGCGCCGCTGCCGGGCGGCTGGCGGCTCATCGGGCGCACCGCGCTTACCCTCTACGACCCGCACCGCGACCCCCCGACACTCCTGTGCGCCGGCGACCGCGTCCGCTTTGTGGCAATATAGCTGTCACTCTGAGCGAAGCGAAGAGTCCCCGACCTCATCGGGATGCTTCGCTTCACTCAGCATGACAACGTTGAAGAGACTATGCTGCACGTCATCGAACCCGGCTTTCAGACAACAGTCCAGGACCTTGGGCGGCCCGGTCTCGCCGAGCAAGGCATCTCGCCCGCCGGCGCGATGGACGCCGTCGCCCTGCGGCTCGGCAACCTCATCGTCGGCAACCCGCCCGACGCCGCTGCGCTGGAAATCACCCTCACCGGCCCGACGCTGCGCTTCGACGCCGACGCCGTCGTTGCCCTGGCCGGCGCGCCCTTCGACGCTCACGTTGAGCAAGAGCGCGGCGCCACCAGGGCGGCATCCATCCCGCTCCCACGGTGGCGAGCGGTACACGTCCCCGCGGGCGGCACGCTGCGCATCGGCCCCGCCCGCGCGGGGATGCGCGCCTACCTGTGCGTCGCGGGCGGCATCGCCATTGAGCCGACGCTCGGCAGCCGCGCCACCCATCTGATGACCGGCCTCGGCGGACTCGACGGGCGCGCGCTGCGGGCAGGCGACGACCTGCCAATTGGCAAGCCTTCGCGCCCCATCGCGGAGCTAACCGGCCGCCGCCTGCGCCGCGCCCTGTGGCCTACGTATCCCCAAGAAGCCGTTGCCCGCGTCATCCTCGGCCCACAGGCCGACCGATTTACCGAGGAGGCGGTCGCCACATTCCTGGGCGAGCGATACCGCGTCGAGATGGACTCGAACCGTATGGGCGTGCGCCTGGCCGGGCCGCGCCTCACGCATACACGCGGCGCGGACCTGCTCTCCGAGGGCATCGGTCTCGGCGCGATCCAGGTCCCTAACAGCGGCCAGCCCATCATTCTCCTGGTCGAACGGCAGACGACCGGCGGCTATACCAAGATTGCGACCGTCATCAGCGCCGATATTGGGGTCATCGGGCAGGCGCGGCCGGGGAGCTGGCTGCGCTTCCGGGAGGTGAGCATGGACGAGGCCGTGGCGGCGCGACGCACGCAGGAGGAGCTTGTGAGCGAGAGCAGCATCGAACGGGGAGAGGCGTGGGGGCCGACAGAGGTCGCGGCCGTCATCGAGGCGTTCGCGGCGAGCGGCCTGGGCGAGATGCGGCTCAAGGCGGGCGGCGTGCGACTGCTCCTGCGGCGAGAGACCGAAGCGGCAAAGAGTCACGAGGATAAGGCATCGGCCGACGGTGACGGCCATGCTCCCGCGCCGCCGGGCCAGGTCGAGATTACCGCCCCTCTGCTCGGCGTCTTTTACACGGCGCCCGCCCCCGACGCCCCGCCCTACGTTCGGCCCGGCGACCTCGTTGAGAAGGATGCCATCGTCGGGCTCATCGACGTGATGAAGACACTGCACCAGGTGCGCGCGCCCCGCGCCGGCCGCGTCACCGCCGTGCTGGTCGAAAGCGGCGCGCTGGTCGAGTACGGCCAGGCGCTCATGACGCTGGAAGATGAGTAGATAAGTATCCTATGCTCTCCCACGTCCTGATCGCCAACCGCGGCGAGGCAGCGTTGCGCGTTCTGCGGGCGTGCCGCGAGCTGGGGTTACGCGCAACCGTCGCCGTGTCGCAGGCCGACGCAGACAGCCTGCCCGCCCGGCTGGCCGACCGCGCCGTGGTTATTGGCCCGCCGCCGGCCGCCCGCAGCTACCTCGACGGCGCTGCTATCGTCCAGGCAGCGCTCGGCGTCGGCGCCGACGCCATCCACCCCGGCTATGGCTTCCTCTCGGAGAGTGAGGACTTCGCGCGCCTCGTGGCCGACGCCGGGCTGACGTTCGTCGGGCCGCCGGCCGATGTTCTGGCGCGGCTGGGCGACAAGGCCGGCGTGCGCGCCCTCGCCGCTCGCGCCAACGTGCCCGTCACGCCCGGCAGCGGCCCCTTGGAAGACGTGGACGCGGCGCGGCGGGCCGCGGAGCGCATCGGCTACCCGGTGCTATTGAAGGCAGCGGCGGGCGGCGGCGGGCGCGGCATTCGCCGCGTCGACGAGGCGAGCGCCCTGGCGCAACTTTTCCCGACCGCTCACGCCGAGGCGCGCTCGGCCTTCGGCGATGGGACGCTCTATTTGGAGAAGCTCGTCTACCCCGCCCGCCACGTCGAGGCCCAGATTCTCGGTGATGGGCGGGGGAATGTCGTCGTCCTGGGAGAGCGAGATTGCTCGGTGCAGCGTCGCCGCCAGAAGCTCATCGAGGAGACGCCGGCCCCGCGGCTGCGCGACGGGACGCGGTCGAGCCTGCACGCCGCGGCCCGTCGGTTGGCGGAAGCCTCCGGCTACGTCAACGCCGGGACGGTCGAGTTCCTGGTAGACGCGGACGAGAACATCTACTTCATGGAGATCAACCGCCGGCTCCAGGTGGAGCATCCGATTACGGAGATGGTGACGGGGTGGGACCTGGCGCGGGAGCAACTGCTTGTCGCGGCGGGCGAGGCGAACTACCGCGATGGCCTTGTCACGCCGCGCGGCTGCTCCATCGAGTGCCGCATCAACGCCGAGGACCCCGACCACGACTTCGCCCCGCGCGTCGGCGTCGTGACGCGCTACAGGCCGCCCGGCGGCCCCGGCGTGCGCGTCGACAGCCACCTGACGGCAGGCTACGCCGTCCCGCCGTGGTACGACTCACTCCTGGCCAAGCTCATCGTCTGGGCGCCGGACCGGCCGACCGCGTTGGCGCGTCTAGCCCGCGCCCTGGACGAGTTTGAGATAGAGGGTGTGCCGACGACGATTCCCGCATTGCAGCGCATCATCGCGCACCCGGACTTCGCGGCGGGCGGCGTCGCCACCGATTGGCTGGAGAGGCGTTCGTCGCTGTGAAAGCAACAGGCAACACAGCGGGACTCGCCCAAACGAATCGAATTGCAAGGTCAAATTGGCCACCAAGCCCCTAGACAGAATTTAGAATTTGTCGTATACTGACAGCGCGACTGTATACTCTTAGCGTTTGCCACAAGGAGGTGTTTAGCGATGTCCGCCGAAGAGAACAAGAGCCGCGTAAACCGTCTTGTAGATGCGATCTGGGACAAGGGAAGCCCGACTGCGGTAGAAGAGCTATTCTCGCCTGACGTCATCGACCACAATCCTTCTCCGGGACAGGCGTCGGGTGTCGAAGGCCAAAAACAGGCCGTGACCGACTTTCGTACCGCGTTTCCAGACCTGCGTACAACGAATGACGACCTCGTTGCCGAAGGAGACAAGGTCGTACTGCGGTGGAGCGGCCGCGGCACTCACCAAGGCCCCTTGTTTGGTATCCCACCGACGGGCAAGCAGGCGACATTCACGGGGATTGAGATCTATCGCCTCGAAAACGGCCAAGTAGTGGAGCGATGGGCCGAATTCGACGTCTTCGGGATTCTGGTGCAACTCGGAATTGTCCCGATGCCCGGGTAAGCCGGCGCATAATCGGGAGCACGTTCCGAACAGAACTCAGGCACAGCCGGCACAGCCACCCGCGGCGGGTGGCTGTGCCAACTTGTTACGCGGGTTCTGCGCGACTCAGCGGCTTGCCCCAGATAACGTCGGTGAACACTTGCAAGGTCACGGTCTCGCCGACCTGCGTCGTGATGAGGTCGCGGACGGCATCGTCGAACGCGGACGCCTCGGCCGGCGACATGCGCGCCCGCGAGAAGGATGCGCGGCCGTGGAACGACTCGATGTAGGCCTCGACCGGCTGGGTGAACGGCGTCGGGCCGAAGCGCCGGCGACCCTCCTCCGCGAACAGCCCACGCCGCGCCAGCTCTACCCCCAGGTCGACAGGTCTGTAATTTTGGTTCGTCGAGAAGGCGCGGACGATCTCCAGCAATTTGTCGCCCCATGGCATGGGCGTCTCGCCAATTTCGAGAATCGCCAGCCGACCGTGGGGCGACAGCAGGCCCTCGAAGCGCGGCAGCACCACATCCCACGCCATCCAATGCAGACTGTCGGCGCAGGTGACGAGCGCGTACGGCCCCCGCACGGCGACATCCTCCATACGGCCCACGATCCAGCGCAGGGAGGGATGGCCGCCGTTGGGCAGACGGCGGCCGCGCTCGATCATCGCGCCGGAGAAGTCGACGGCATCCACGCCGTCGGCAACCTGCACCAGGCGGCGCGAGAGGAAGCCCGTGCCGCAGCCGGCGTCCAGGACGCGGCGGGGCGTGTCGCGGAGAAGTGAGCTCAGAAATCTGACGACGGAATGGGAATAGCGCGGGCGGTATTGGTAGGCATCGGCGACGGTCGGATCCTGAAAAGCCTTGGCGTACTCCTCACTCAAGAAACTCGGTTTCGCATTCATTGGCAGCCCTCACTTTGCAGCAAGTAAGGTTGTCATAGCACAAAGCATACCGACGCGCCGATGCAGGTAACAAAAAAGCCACCCGCGCGTGCGGGTGGCTTGTATTCGATTGTCGGAGCCTCCAGATCCAACCGTCCGGGCTAGAAGCCAGTCGTCCCACTCGGGGTATCAAGCCCCGTCGGCCCGTCATACCCTGCGCCGCCCGTGCATAGATAGCCGCCGCCGCAACTTCCGTTGCTGCCGCTCGTCACATCGTTTAGACTGGCTGTGTGGCTATAGGGGTAGGAGCCATAGGTGACGCTGGTGGCGTTGCCGGCGGCCGCGTAGACCGAGGCGATGATCGGAGCGGAGACGCTCGTTCCACCGAAAACCAGCCACCCGGAGTAACCCTGGTAAGCGTAGCTGTCGTAGACTGCGACGCCGGTGGCCGGGTCCGCCACGGCGGAGACGTCGGCCACACTGCGGCGCGTGCAGCCAGTGTCCTTCTGCCAGGAGGGCTTGGTGATGTACTTGCTACAGCCACTTCCCGCGCCACTCCACGCCTGCTCGCTCCAGCCGCGTGTGCTGCTATCGCGCTTCAGGCTCGTGCCGCCCACCGCCGTGACGTACTGGGACGAGGCCGGGAACTCGACGCCGTAGCCGCTATCACCGGAGCTGACGGTGATGACTTTGCCGGGGTGATTGTAGTACCTGGTCTCGTAAGTCGTCTCGCCGGAAAACTCGGTACCACCGTAGCTGTTGCTGATGGCAACGACGCCGGGAACGCTGGCAGCATAATTCACAGCCGTGCCCAGGTCGATCATGCTGCTGCTGTTAGCCTCGACCAACAGAATCTTGCACTTGGGGCAGATCGCGCTCACCATGTCCAGGTCGAGCGAGATTTCCTGGGCCCAACCACCATCGGCCCGAGGATACCTCGTCCCGCCTGTTTGACTGACCTTCTTGAAGCAGCCGTTGGCGGTCGTGCACGCCGGCAGCCCATACTGGGCCCGATACACTCCCAGGTCCGCCTCCGCCTTCGGGTCGTCGTAGGCATCGACGATCGCGACGGTTGGCTGGCCGCTGATGGTCGTTGGAATACTGTAGGCCACCTGCAGGTCCGACGGACCAAAGCCGGACGGCGTCGTGGCCTGCTCAGCGTCCAGGTGCGCCGGGACGTCGGTCCGGAAGATAGCATGGCACCGCGCAAAGCCGGGCAGGCCAAAGTCGGGACATGACCAGTTCCAACTGAACGAGAAGCCTTTCGGTTCGTTGCCATTGGCGGAAGCCGGGGTGCTCCCATTGGCGAGGATCAACAGGGCGATAGCGGCAATGCTCAGAGCGAGTAAGAGGCGCGCGCGACGATGCATGAGCGAAGACCCTCCTTGCGGATATGAGAATCTGGAATGAACCCGCTACAAGGATTGGCGAGTGTGAATGTGCATAATAGGCCTGTTGCTCTGCCAGGGCAACTTCCTCAACGATTTCCCTTTATGCTCCAGCGCTCTGAAGGGCGCTGGAGCATATCTTACTTCAGGCTACCCCACCGGCTGCACCATGATCTCGATGCCGCTGGTCGGCGCGCCCATCGTGATAACGGGGTAGCTCTGCGTCGAGGTGTAGGTCAGCTTGCCGTCTTCCTTGATCGTTGCCCGCACGGAATAGCGGTGGTTATCCTGGATGTCGGCCGGGTTGTAGCTCACCGAGAAGTCGACCGGCAGTTGGCCGAAGTTCTCGAGCGTCTGGGTGCCGATCACCTTCGCCGGGGCGTCGGCCAGCGACACGTCCTGGAGCGAGACCTCCAGCACAGCGGTCGGCGCGAGCGCGCGGCGGTCGAGCTTGCCCACCGTGCCGGTCACTGCGGCCGAGGTGGCGCTGCCGCCACCCGCGGCTCCGCCGTATTGGAGGCTCACCGACGTGGTCACCGCCACGTTACCGGTTGCGGCATCGACATCAAACACTTCGACCTTAATAGGCCCCGAACTGGCGGGCGGCGTGTAGGCGACCGGGGTGATGAACCACGACGGGTCGCAGCACGGGGTCTGAACCTGGAAATGCCCCGTGCCAAGCTCCTTGCCGGCGCCATCAGTGACGCGGTAGTTCAGGTTGCCCTCGAAGGGGAAGTAGCTCGTGCGGCCGACGATGGTCACCGGGCTGCCCACGGTCGCGTCGGCCGCGGGCTGGACGATGCTGATGACGCGCCCGGACGGCAGCGCCTCCACCTGGAGGTTCACCGAGGCGGAGCCGAACTTGGAGCCGTCGGCGACGTTCAGATCGTACACCTCCAGCGTAATCTGTCCACCGGCGGCGGGCGGGTCGAAGGTGGGATAGGCGGTGTAGGTCACCGGGCCGGGCATTGTTCCAGTCACCTGGAACCCGCCCTTGCCGATCTCGGCGCCGGACGCATCGGTCACGCGGTAGCTCAGGTTACCCTCGAACGGGAACCGGCTGGCTGTGCCGGTGATCGTCATCGGGCTGCCGACGACGGTTCCGGCGGTGGGCGAAGTGATGGTGATATTCTGGGGAGCGCCTTGCTCGCGCGGCGCGGCCGACGCGCCATAGGCGCCGACCATCCCTATAAGAAGGGCGAGCAGAATGGGAAGCCAGGGACGGATACGCATACAGTGGTCTCCTTTGAGAGTCTCCTTGTCATTGCGAGCGTAGCGAAGCAATCTCCCGGCGAGCGGTAGTCATGCCGCAGCTGCACGGGCCGCCTATCACAAGCGCGGGAGATTGCTTCGTCAGTGGGGAGCTTCGCCCCCCACACCCCCGAGACGCGCTCCTCGCAATGACAGGGTGCATCAGGCGTGCTCGTAGGGCTTGCCTTCGGCGGCGGGCGGCCTGGCCCGGCCGACGGCGCCTGCGAGCACAATAATGGTGAGTATATAGGGAATCATGCTCAGAAACTGATACGGCACCTGCGGCGCGTACATCTGTAGCGGCGGCTGGATGGCCGTGGCGACGGCGAAGAGCAGCGCCGCGCCCAACGCGCCGAACGGCGTCCACTTGCCGAAGATCATCGCCGCCAGGCCGATGAAGCCGATGCCGTTGGTCATATTGGGATTGAACACGCCCACCGTCTCCATGCTGAACCAGATGCCGCCGAGACCGGCGATGAGGCTGGCTGCGAGGACATCGGCGTAGCGCATGCGGTTGACATTGATGCCGGCCGTGTCGGCAGCGCGGGGGTGCTCGCCGACGGCGCGGGTGCGCAGGCCCCACGGAGTGAAGAACAGGAGGTAGTGGGTCAGGACGATGAGAATCAGCATCGCCACCACGACGGGCTGCTGCTGGAAGAACACCTGCCCGATGATAGGGATCTGCCCGATGGCATTCCAGATGCCGCCCAACACGACGCCGATGACGGGAATTCCGGCCAGAACCTCACCCATCGGCGGGTACGTGCCGGGGCTGATAGGCGCGTCCACCGCCAGGTAGCTGCGGTACAGGTAGCCCGTGGTGCCGACGGCGAGGATGTTGACCACGGTGCCGGCGATGATCTGGTCGGTCTTGAACTTGATGGCCACCACGGCGAAGCCAAACGTGATGATGAAGCTGGTCAGGAGACCGACGAGGGTGCCGACGATGAGCGCCTGGGTCTTGTCCTGCGTGGCCTGGTACCAGTAGATTGACCCCATGTATGAGGTGCAGGCAGCGAAGAGCATCTGCCCTTCGATGCCGATGTTGATGATACCGGAGCGCTCGGACCAGATGCCCGTCAGAGCGGCCAGGGCGATAGGTGTTGTGTAGCGCAGCGTCGCCTGGAGCGTGAAGACGGTCAGGATACCGGCGAGAACGGCGCGGACGGTGTCCCAGTCCATGTCACCCTCCCCAACCGCGGGTCAGCGGGCGCTCTTCGATGGTCGATTCGGGCGTCCGCAGCCTGTAGATCCAGCGGATGATGTTCGGCGCGGCAATGAACAGCAGGATGAGCGCCTGGATAACGGAGATAATCTGCTTAGACGCGCCGGAGCGCAGCTCCATCAGGTCGGCGCCGTTGCGGAGCGCGCCGAAGAGGAACGCGGCTGGGATAACACCCAGTGGATTGGCCTTCGCCAGCAGAGCAATGGCGATACTGTCGAAGCCGTAGCCCGCCGAGAAGAACGCCGGCAGGTTGTGCTGGAGGCCGAGCACCTCGCCGCTCCCCGCCAGCCCGGCGAACGCGCCGGCGATGGCGAAGGTCAGCACGGCGATACGCGTCAGGCGGATGCCGGCGTACTTGGCGGCGTGGGGGTTGGCGCCTGTGGTGCGAATCTCGAAGCCGAGCGTCGTCTTGTACAAGAACCACCAGGCGAAGATGGCCGCTGCCAGGGCCAGGAAGAGGCCGGCGTGGAGGCGGTCGGGCGGCGGCAGGAGGGTCGGGAGGACCGCCGTCGGGTACACGTCTGGGGTCTTGGGCGCCGTTCCCACCTTTGATTTCATCGGGCCGTTGACGAGCCAGTCGACCAGGAGGAACGCGACGTAGTTGAGCATGATGGTGTTGATGACTTCGTGCGCTCCGGTTTTCGCCTTCAGGTAGCCGGGGATCATGCCCCAGAGAGCGCCGCCGAGCGCGCCCATGCCGAGCGCGAAGATCAGGTGGATTACCGGCGGGAGCTGAAGCGCGTAGCCGGCCCAGGCGGCGGTGACCGCGCCGATGTAGAACTGCCCCTCGGCGCCGATGTTGAACATGCCGCCCTGGAACGCGAAGGCGACCGCCAGGCCGGTGAGGATATAGGGCGTGGTGGCGACGAGGGTCTCCGTGAAGCCGCGCGGGCTGAGGAAGGCCCCGTCGAGCAGCCCCTGGTAGGCGTCGATGACCTTCTGGAAGGCGGCGGCGGGGTCGCGGAAGCCGCCGCTGGTCAGCCAGATGATGACCGCGCCGATGAGCAGCGCCGTCACGACTGCGAGAATGGGCAGGAGGATGCCGCTCGCCAGGCGCCGGGCGGTGTTCACCCACGGCGGCGTGCTCGGCGTCCCCACGCCAATGGGTCGAGCAAGATCAGTCATCCATCACTCCTTCGCGGTGACACGGTTCCGCCGCGCACCACCAGGCAGGTTGCCTGAGCCTGGAGGGGCGGGCTGAAGTCAGACCAATCCGTGGCCGTCGCCAGGGTTTGCTCGTATTGCGCCACGCGCCCGGCGACATAGGCCCGGCGCGGCGCGTCCAGCTCCGACATCACATCGTCCAGCAAGAGCACAGGCCGCTCCTGCGTGGCCTCGTGCATCGCCTCGATCTCACCTAGCTTCAGGGCGAGCGCGGCGGTGCGCTGCTGACCCCGTGAGCCATAGATATGGAGGTCGATCTCGCCGCCGAGCAGCTGAAAGTCGTCGCGGTGCGGGCCGACCAGGGTCGCGCCCCGCGCGATCTCCGCCGCCGCGCGCGCAGCCAGGCGCTCGCGAAACACCGCGGCGACGTCGGCCGCCGTCAGGCTCTCCTGGCCCAGCAGCGCCTGCGCCGCCTCCACCGCGCCGCGCTCGGTGGGGCGGTCCGACTGGCTCACAAGGGCGCTCGGGCGGTAGTTCACGCGCAGCGCGTCCTGGCCGCCCGTCAGGTCACCGTAGATGAGCGTCCCCCACGTCTCCAATCGACGCAGGAGCGCGTAGCGCCGGGCGGTGATGACGCTGCCATGCTCGATGAGCAGGTCATCCCAGAAGCCGAGCTCGTCGCGGCGCCCGCGCCCTTCCTGGATCACGTGCAGCAGGTGGTTGCGCTGCGCTAAAACGCGTCGGTATTGCCCCAGGGCATGGCAGTAGCGCGGGTCGATCTGGCATAGGGTCGCGTCCAGGTAGTGGCGGCGCACTGCCGGGCCGTCGGACACGAGCTCGATATCGTCCGGCGAGAAGAAGACGACGTTGACCTGCCCAAGCAGGTCGAGGGCGCGGCGCGCGACGCCGTCAATCTTGACGCGCTTCTCCAGCGGCCGCCCACTGCCGGGTGGCTCCACAACGACAATCTCGACATGCACGCCGCGGTCATGCCGCTGAATCTCGCCGGCGACTCGGGCGAAGGGCAGCGGCTCATCCGCTGCGCCCCAGTTCACCAGCTCGCGGTCCGTGGACGTGCGCGGCGACCGGCTGGTCGCCAGGTAGTAAATCGCTTCGAGAAGCGCCGTCTTACCCTGGGCGTTGTCGCCAACAAGGAGCGTCACCCCCGGCGTCAGAGTCAGGTCGAGGCGGCGGTAGGTGCGAAAGTTCGTCAGGCCAAGGTGCGTGAGGCGCATGGCTCGAAGCGGGGCCTAAGACACAAAGGACGCGGAGCGGACGGTGGACCTGCGGTCGTCGCCCCGCTCTGCGCCCTGTTACACACCCGTCGTAGGGGCAGGTTTGAAACCTGCCCCTACCGGGCTACACAACGCACAACTCACGTGTCACACACCGCTAGCCGCCGTTCATCCAGCGGAAGCGGTCCCAGAAGTAGCTGCTATCCTCGTCGCCGTAGAGGAACTTGTGAACCCGTTCCCACTCGGCCTGGCGCTCGGCGGAGTGGCGGTCGAGGTACGGCTCGCTCGGCCCGCAGTCCCAGTCGGCCAGCGCGGCCTGTTCCTCGGCGTATTCCAGCGCCATGCGCTGCGCCAGGGCCAGGGCGATGGCGAACTCATCGCGGTGCTCGTGCTCGCTGCACGCCCACTCCAGGCCGCGAATGAGATGCGGCCAGCGCGGCGCGGCGTAGGGCGGCCACAGGCGGGTCACAGTTTCCAGAACGAGATCGGGCTGCCAGGAAGCCGGCTCAACTGAGAGGCTCTCCGGGGGCGCGGCGCGCTCCAACTGGTGGCGCAGATAGGCAATGTAAGCGTCGTACCAGATGTTAGTGTCTTCCATAATAAATAGACTCTTCTCGGCCGGAACGACGCTGCCTCCCTTTTTCGCGCGCCCCGACAATCCATATCCCACTGAGTCTATGATACGAGCCGGGTGCGTGTCTGTCAAACGCGCTTCATGACCGCGCCACGGATGCCGAACAGCCGGCCCACCTGCCCCAGCCCGAACTTGACACGCAGCACCCAGGGCATGCCCCGCCAGCCGATTTCTCGAAAGCCAAACTTGCGATAGTACGGCACTCGCGTGTCGCGGCACACAAGATACAGATCGCCCTTCTCCTGCGCCATGAGAGCGCGGATCAAAGCGCCGCCGACGCCGCGCTCCCGCCACTCCGGCGCGACCACCAGGCTGCCCAGCTCGCGCGCCCCCGGCAGCGGCTTGATTTGCCCGATGCCGACAATACGCCCGCCGCCGTCCTCAGCGATCAGGAAGTTGGGCCACTTCAGGGTCGTCGGGTCCAGGTGCTCAGCGCGGACCATCGCCCGGATTGTCGGCTCGTCGCCTTCCGTCGCGCGGCGTATGCTGACCCCCGGCGGTACGTCGGTCATTGGCGTTCCTTTCATGGCGATTAAGAGGCCACCACGGAATACACACAACTCACGGAAGTCAACTCTTGTACCCGCCGTAGACGGCGTGGCCGGAGCGCACCCAGAAGGCGTCGACGCCGACGTAGCCAATCTCGGCCAGCCAGCGCAGTTGGTCCGCCAGCGGCGACGGCATGTCGACCGGGTCGGGGTAGTCGAACATGTTCCATTGAGTGGCGACAAAGTCCTCGTAGGCGGCCATGCTGCCGGTCAGCGCAAGCGACTGCCGGCGCACGTCGTCATCCCACGATTGGGCCGCGTAGCGTCGCGCCGGCTCGCTCGTCGGCGCGACGATGTCGGCGACCAGCAGTGCGCCGCCCGGCGCCAGGCGCTCGTGTAGCGCGGCGAACAGGGCGCGCTTGCCGTCGCCGTCGAGGTGGTGGATGACAAGACAGCTCACAAAGACGCGGATGTCGCGCAGGTCGGCCAGCCAGGCGTCATCTTCCAGGCGAAACGGGCGCACCTCGGCGCGAGCGCCATAAGGCGCGAGGCGGGATGCAGCCGCCTCCCGCATGCGCGGCGAGCCGTCCAGGCCGACGACCGAGGCGTTGGGGTAGGCGCGCAGGACAGCCTCGCTGAGCCAGCCAGCGCCTGTGCCGATTTCGACGGCGATGAAGGGCTCATCCTCGCGCGCGGGAATCAGGGCGACGAGCGCGGCTTCGATCTCGTCCCGTGACGGCGTGAACACCGCCCCCTGCTCGATGAACGCCGCCGAGTCCGTCTCCTGCCAGGGGATTTCCGCCCTGTCGGAATCGTCTGAGCTCATTAGGAATTTCTCCTCCGCTACTCAGGAGTTCCGCCCGACGTCATGCTTCGCTGCGCTGCTCAGAACACACCGCTGTCATTGCGAGGAGCGCATCTCGGGGGTGTGGGGGGCGAAGCTCCCCACTGACGAAGCAATCTATCGGTGAATGAAAGCAATGCCGTTACCGCTCAGACACACTTTGGCAAGGGCGAGAGATTGCTTCGCTCCGCTCGCAATGACGGCATGGCTGTGTTCTTGTACTGGCGCGTGCCGCCACACGGCATGTGATCTCAGGGTGACAGCCGCGTTGACGGCACGCAGATCATGACGGCGAGCGGGCCATGCTACTTCGACGGCTTGTTGAGCTTGTCGCGGCAGTAAGCATACAGGGCGTCGAACGCGGGGAGCTGCTGGGCCAGCGACTCGGTGTCCGGCAAGTCCATCAGGAAAAAGCCGTGGCTGAGCGCCCACAGCCCATCGCCCTCCGCCATCTTCAGCGTCGGGTCGGCGTGGTCGGCGCTGCGCACGATGTCGGCAAGGAGGCCCAGCGCCGGGTCATCCAGGCGGTACTTGGCGATGATAGCGTCGAAGCCGGTGCGATTGCCGTGCTTGCCCAGCTCGGCCTCGGACACGTGGAAAGGAATGGCGCGTTCCAGCTCCGCCACCTCCATGACCCGCCCGCGGGGAACGAACAGGAACTCGGCGTCGGAATCGACGAAGCGCAGAATAAGCCATGCGGAAGCGACGCGGTCAACGCGCAAGCGTTCGCGGGTAATCCATTTCATACGTATTAGCCTCTTCGTAAGAGAATTATCTCATGGTATCATAGATGAGGTGCGCTCCAAGCGCCAATTCGGGCATAGAGGAATACTATCGTGGCATCCACGCCTGAGCCTGTCTCGCGCACCCGCCGCTTCATGGCGGGGCTGACGCGCAACGTCTTCGTTCTCGGCCTCGTCAGCTTCTTCACCGACATCAGCACCGAAATGATCGTGCCGGTGCGTATCCTCTTCCTGGTCGGCGTTTTGCAGACACCCCTGCCTATCGCCGGCCTGATCGAGGGCCTCGCCGAGAGCGCGTCCAGCCTGCTGAAGATCGCGTCCGGGCATTGGTCGGACCGCGTCACCAGCCGCAAGCCGATGATATTCGCGGGCTACACCATCTCCAACCTGGCGAAGCCCCTCCTGGCCCTGGCCGCGACCTGGCAGCAGGCCCTCGGCCTCATTTTGACCGAGCGTGTCGGCAAAGGCATTCGCACCAGCCCGCGCGATGCTCTGATGGCCGACTCGACGCCGAGCGCGAACCGCGGCAAGGCGTTCGGCTTTCACCGCTCGATGGATACGCTCGGCGCTGCCGTCGGCCCCCTGTTGACGGCCGGCATCCTCCTCGCGACAAACGACAACTTGCGCGCCGTTTTCGCCTGGACGATTGTTCCAGGCATCATCAGCATCATCCTCATCATCTTGTTTGTGCGAGAGATTCCCCGCGTCCAGGCCGCGCGCCGCACCGAAAGCGCCGCTGCGCCCAGGAGATCGCGGCGCGAACGGCTGGCGAGCCTGGGCGCGCCGTTCTGGCTGTTCACGGCGATCGCGGCCATCTTCGCGCTGGGCAACTCATCCGACGCCTTCATCTTTCTGCGCAGCGAGGGACTGGAGCACAGTCTCGCCGTTGTTCCCTTGATGTACTTCGGGTACAACGTCGTGTACGCGCTTCTGGCGACGCCCCTGGGCGCGCTGAGCGATCGACGGGGAAGGCTGCCGGTGCTGGCGGCGGGCTACATCTCGTTCGCCGTGGTCTACGCCGGCTGGGCGGCCGCGACTCAGAGCTGGCAGGCGTGGACGCTGTTCCTGGTCTACGGCATCTACGCCGCGGCGACGGAGGGCGTAGGCAAGGCGCTGGTAGTGGACCTGGCGCCGAGGGCGGAGCGCGGGTCGGCGCTCGGCTGGTACAACGGCCTGACCGGGTTCGCGGCGCTGCCGGCCAACCTCATCGGCGGCTGGCTGTGGAGTGTCTACGGCCCAGGCGCGACCTTCACGTTCGGCGCCTGGGCCGGCTTCGCCGCCGCCGCCTTGCTCCTGGCGTGGCTCCCCTGGCTGCGGCGCTCGACGCGGGTAAGGGAAGCGTAGCCGCTGAACACAGATGAGTATCACGCATGCGCAGCAGCAAGATAACATCAAAGGGAGCGCAACAGTGGCTGAGACCGGTAGCGGAACGATCGCTCTTGTGACGGGCGCGGCGCGGGGCATTGGGTTCGAGGTATGCCGCCAGCTCGCGCAGCAGGGAATGACGGTGATTCTGACGGCGCGTGACGCTGCGAAGGCCGAGGCCGCCGCAGCCCAGCTCGCGGCAGCGGGGCTTGACGTTCGGCCGAAGGCGGTGGACGTCACGGATGACGGAAGCGTGCGGCGGCTCGCCGCTGAGGTCGAGCAGGAGTTCGGACGGCTGGATGTCCTGGTCAACAACGCCGCCGCTTACGCCGACTGGATGGAGGTCCCGTCGACGGCCAATCTAGCCGCGGTCAAAGACGTCCTCGATACCAACCTCTTCGGCGCGTGGCGCATGATCGAGGCCTTCCTGCCGCTGATCCGCAGCAGCGCACACGGGCGTATCGTGAACGTCGCCAGCGGCGCCGGCTCCCACGGCGACCCTCAATTCGGCCTCACCACGAACCGCGGCGCGACGGCCAGCTACGGCATCTCCAAGGCAGCCCTGAACGCGCTCACGTCGAAGTTGGCCGCCGAGCTAGACGGCAGCGGCATCCTGGTCAACTCGGTCTGCCCGGGGCTGACGGCGACCGCGCCCGGCATGGAAGCTATGGGCGCGCGGCCCATCCCGGAAGGTGCGGCGAGCGTGGTTTGGGCAGCGATTCTGCCCGACGATGGCCCGCACGGGGGCTTCTTCCGCGACGGTAAGCCGCTGCCGTGGTAAATCGTCTGCGCCGACGCCGCGAAGAGCGCCCGTTAGCGCTCTTCGCTTTGGCGTAGCGCCGCCGTCCCCCGACTTGACACGCGTTCCTCCAAACGCTCGTTGAGCGCCTGGAGCGCTTCCTCGGTCTCTTTCCGCACCGTAACATCACTCGCCGCGCCGAACCACTCGATGATCTCACCATCCGCGCCTAGAATTGGCACAGCTCGCGACAGAGTCCAGCCCAGGGTTCCATCCACACGGCGAACGCGGTGCTCCAGCACGAAGTTGCTCTTAGTACGGATGGCCTCGTGGATCGCCTCCAGGACTCGCGGCTGGTCATCCGGGTGAATGTACGTCTCCAGCCATCCCCTGGTCGGGTTTGGCGTGTCGGCGATGAACCCTCGGCCGTCGAGATGGCGCATCTCGCTCCAATCCGGGCTCATCCGGTAGACGACGTACGAGCTGGCATTGACGAGCACCCGGAAGCGCGCCTCGCTCTCACGCAGGGCTTCTTGAGTCCGCTTTGAGGCGTCTATATCGGTGACGACGGTTATGGCTCCGGTGATGCGGCCTTCCTCGTCTCGAATCGGTACCGCCGCGACCCGGACCCATATCTCGCCGCCATCATCTTGCTCACAAAGGAACTCGATACCTGGCAGGACGGTCTCGCCTCGCAAGGCCCGGGCGCCGGGGTAGTCGGTGCGCTCAATACGACGTCCGTCCGGATAGTAGCTCCGCCAACGGGCAAAACGGGCGTCGTCACGCGAAGGCATGACGCCGGTCGGGAGAAAGCGGCGCATCTCCTGGTTGGCAAGGAGAAGTACACCCTGCGTGTCTAATAGGCCGACGCCCACCGGAAGGCTCTCGAACACGATGGCCAGCCGCGCCTCGCTCGCCCGAAGCGCCTCCTCGGCCCGCTTACGCTCGGTGATGTCATCGTAGAGCACGGCGATGCACTCGCGGCCGCGAGGATAGACGCGGATGTCATACCAGCGGCCCAGGCCCGGGGCGTACGTTTCGAATCGCATCGGCTCGCCTGTTTCGATCGCGCGCACGTACGTATCCAGGGTATCCGCTTGGGGGGCGGGGATCACCTCGCTTCTCAGGCGGCCGACAGTCCCCTCGAGCGGCAAGCCGCTGAGCACGGTGAACGCGCGATTCAGCTCGAGAATGCGAATATCGACGGGCCGGCCGTCGACGTCGCGGACGAGCTCGTATTGGATGTAGCCTTCCTCCATCTCCTCGAACAGCGTGCGGTATCTCGCCTCGCTCTCGCGCAGGGCTTGCTCGGCGCGGGCACGCTCCACCTCCGCCCAGGCGCGGCCGGCGATCTCCTCGACGAGCGCCACTTCCTCCGAAGTCCACTCGCGGGGAGCCATCTGGTTGACACTGAGAAGGGCGCGAAAGCGCCCGCTGCGCATGATGGGCATGCCGATGGATGAGCTGCTGCGCATCCCCCGGAGCCGCTCCTTGACCGCATCGGGAATCCGAGGGTCTATATTCGAATCTTGGACGATAACGGGACGCCCGGCCTGATATTCTGTCGCGAATGGCTCGAACGCCGCGAGTCGGAAGCGGCCGCTGACCACGGGGACGCCGGGCCGCTGGTAGCCAGGCTCGACAATGAACTCGCCCGCCTCCTCGTCGATCTCTGCGAAGAAGCATCGTTCGGTTCCTAGCTGCTCTACGACCATGCGGCACGATGTCTGCTTGATGTCGCGCGGATCAGACAGAGGGCGCAGCGCATCCGAAAGTCGAACGCGGAACGCGTTCAACTCTGCCGCTCGATGGCGCAGCCGCGCCAGCTCGAGTTGCGCGCTAACACGTGCGATCAGCTCGCGCGCGCCAAAGGGCTTGGCGATATAGTCATCCGCGCCAGCCATCATGCCTTCGATGGCGGCTTCCTCCTCAGCCCGCGCCGTCACCAGCACCACGGGCAGCGCGGCTATAGCCGGTGTCTCGCGGATCGCCCGCAGCAAGGTGAAGCCATCCATGTTCGGCATTATCACGTCGGCCAGCACAAGATCGGGCGCGCGGCGCCGGATCTTCGCCAGGGCCTCAGCGCCGTCGGCGGCGGTCTCGACCTTCCATTGAATGGACGTGAGCAAACGGCGGAGGTAGTCGCGCATGTCGCGGTTGTCGTCCACCACGAGGATACGAGCGCCGGCGGCGCGCACTCGCAGGTCCTGGGCGATGGCAACCCGGTCGCCGTCGACCGGGACTTCCACGTCTTCACCATTCTGGCCCCAGGTCAGGGCGGTCTGCGCCATCTGCATGGCGGTCTCCGGCGCGCGCTCCCCCACGTTCCTCGGCGTGTCGTCGGCCATGACACCGAGAGGGCGTCGAAGCAGAGGCAGCCAGACGGTGAAGGTCGTGCCTTTGCCGACCTGGCTCGTCACGCGCACGCGCCCATGGTGCAGGCGAATGAGCTGGTCCACGAGGGCCAGGCCAATGCCAGAGCCTTCCTGGGTGCGCGCCGGCGTCCCCGGCACGCGGTGGAAGCGCTTGAACAGGTGCGGAATCTCCTCGGCTGGGATGCCGACGCCGGTGTCGCGCACCGTCAGTTCGGCGTGCTGCGCGAGGGTGCTCAGTCTCACCTCGATCTCGCCCTGGAACGTGAACTTAAGCGCATTGGACAGCAGGTTGGAGACGATTTTCTCCCACATATCGCGGTCCACCCATACTTCAGTGGGCAGCGGCGGGCAATCCACGACGAGCCGCAGGCCGGCGCGGTCGGCGGCGGAGCGGAACAGGCTCGCCAGCTCAGTGGTGTACGCGGCCAGGTCCACCGGCTCGAAGTGAGCGTTCAGCCGGCCGGCTTCAGCCTGGGAGAAATCGAGGAGCGTGTTGACCAGTTCGAGCAGCCGCCGCCCGTTGCGGGCCGCGACATCCAGCTCCGCTCTGAGGTCTTCGGGCAGGGCGTCGCGCCGCTCCAGCGCCTCTTCAAGCGGGGCGAGCATCAGCGTCAGCGGGGTGCGGAACTCGTGGCTGACATTCGAGAAGAACTCGATCTTGGCGCGGTCGAGCGCCGCGAGCGCTTCGAGGCGCTCGCGGTTGCTGGCCGTCGCCTGGACCCGCGCGATACGGGCCGTGATGCGTGTCGCCACGAGATCGAGAAAGTCCCGGTAAGCAGCGTCGAGGCGGCGGCGAGCGTTGAGGCCGACAATCAGCACGCCGCTCGGCTTGCCGTCGGGCGAGGCCAACAGCGGCAGGAGAAGCGCTGCCGTAGGCGGATCCGGCCAGGGGCCGGCGGTGAGGCCGCGGAAACGTCCGGCCAGGTCGTCGACGACGAGCGGCGTCGCCTCGCTCACGACCTTCGCGAGCGGCCAGATGGGCCGCTCGCCCATCAGCTCGACGACACGCGGCGCGGCGAAGCCGCCCGCCTGCAAACCCGCCGCCGCCATGAGGCTGGCGCGCAGCCGCGTCCTGTCTAGCTGATAGATCAGCGCGAAAGGAATATCCAGTGGGTTCTCGGCGAGGGCCTCGGCCGCGCTCTCGCACGCCTCCGACACCGTTCCGGCCGCCGCCTCCGCCCCCAGCGCCCGCAGGGTGTGCAGACGACGCTCGCTCAGGACGCGCTCGGTCGTTTCGTAGACGGTGAGGAGAAGGCCCTGGACGGGACCTCGCTTGTCCTGGATCGGGCTGCATGAGAACGTGTAGTAGGCCTCCTCGGCGGCGCCGCGCACGTTGGGCTGCAATTGGCTGTCCTCTTCGTAGATCGCTTCTCCTGTGCGCATCACCGTATCGAAGCGCGGGCGGACCTGATCCCAGAACTCAGCCCAGCTCTGAGCCGCCGGACGCCCGGCGGCAGACGGGTGCTTGAGACCGAGGATTGGGATGTACGCGTCGTTGTAGAGGTGAATGTAGTCCGGGCCCCAGTAGACGCACATGGGGAAACGCGAGGCCAGAAGATTGCTCACCGTGGACCGCAGATTCACCGGCCACGCTGCCACGGGACCGAGCGCCGTGCGCGACCAGTCGATGGAGCGCAGGAGCGAGCGCATCTCACCTGGGCCGCCGAAAAGCTCGTCCACGGCCTCGATCTCGCTGCGCGGGCGCGGCAGCGGTCCGCCCGCGACGACGTCGGCCAGCACCGGCCCGATCTCGCTCAGCGGCAGCACCAGGTCCACCACGCCGGTATCCAGGGCGGCGCGAGGCATCGACGGCTGCTCGGCCGTGTCTTCGCTTTGGACGATGACCGTCCCGCCGGCTGCCTTGATCGCCTGCACACCCGCCGCACCGTCGTTGAGCAGGCCGGACAGAATGACGGCCAGAGCGCGCTCGCCATAGCTTTCGGCCAGGGATACCAGACACGTATCGATGGGCTTCTGCATGCCGCCGCGCACATCCGGCGGGATATGGCAGGTGTGGTCGGGGAATACTTCCAGGGCGCGCATGGGCGGGCAGACGAAGACGTGGCCCGGCGTGATGGGCGCCCCGTCCACGGCCCACGCAACCGTCAGGGCGCACCGACGCTGCAACACGTCCGGCAAGGTGCTCGGCCCGCGCATGTGCTGCAAGACCAGGATCGCCGCCGGGAAGTCGGCGGGCAACGCGCGCAGAACGGTGACAAGGGCTTCGATCCCGCCGGCCGACGAGGCCAGGGCGACGATATCAAAGGCGGCAGAGGGCTGTCCGTTCTTGCCGGCGGAAGCGCCTGTCGGACCGGGCGTGGATGCTGACTTGCGCATGATAACTTCCCAGCTAGTAGCTTTTGCGAAACGGGCTTATATAATCAACATGGAGGAGCGATTGGAGGCTTGGATGATAGATGAGATAACCATTCGCGGCGCGCGGCTGCATAACCTAAAGAATGTTAGCCTGTCCATCCCAAAAGGCAAACTCGTGGTCCTGACCGGTGTTTCTGGCTCGGGCAAATCTACGCTCGGCTTCGACATCCTGCACCAAGAGGGCGTGCGCCAATACATCGAGTCGATCGGCATCGTTCCCTTTGGGATGACAAAACCGCCGGTCGACGCCATCACCGGCCTGTCACCTTCTATTAGTATAGACCAGCATCTCACCAACCGCAGCCCACGCTCGACTGTCGGCACGGCGACCGACGTCTACACCTACCTGCGCCTGTTGTTCGCCCGCCTCGGCCACCGCCCGTGCCCGACCTGCGGCCAGGACACTCCCCCAACCTTCGACCCGGCCGACGTGGATTGGGGCAGCGCGCCGAGCGTGGACGACAATGGGAGTGAGCCGGAGGAAACCTTCCCCTGCCCCCACTGCGGCGCGCCCATCCCCGTCATTAGCATGGCGCACTTTTCGTTCAATAAGCCCGAGGGCGCCTGCCCGACCTGCACTGGCCTGGGCGTCGTCCACGGGGTCAACATTGCGCGACTCGTGGACGAGGAGAAGAGCATTCTCGATCGCGCGGTCAGCGGTTGGGAGACGATCCAAACCAGCTACCATGCCGCCATCTTGCGCGCAGCCGCCACCCACTACGGCTTCGCCCTAGACCTCACCCGGCCGGTCCGGGACTATTCACCGGCTGCGCGCGACCTGCTGCTCTACGGCGTGGACAGCTCGCAGTTTCGCCGCCACTTCCCCACCATCGAGCCGCCGACTACCGTCCGCCAGGGGCGCTTCGAGGGCATCGCGACCAGCGTCCTGCGCCGCTACGCCGAGCACATCCACCAGCACATCAACGAGGCCGACTACCGCGACAAGCTGGAGGATGTCCTCGTGACTCAGACCTGCCCTGACTGCGGCGGCACGCGCCTCCGTCCCGAGAGCCGCGCCGTCACAGTCAACGGCCAGACCATCATCGCCGTCTCGCGCCTGCCCCTCACCGATCTCGATGTCTGGCTAGACGGCCTCCGCGCCGTCTTCGCCGCCGATGAGATGAGCCTGGCCGAGCCGGTGCTGGCCGCGCTGCGCGAGCGCATCGTCCGCCTGACCGAGGTTGGCGCGGGCTATCTGACGACAGAGCGCGCTTCGCCGAGCCTCTCGGCCGGCGAGGCCCAGCGTCTGCGCCTGGCGTCTCTGCTCGGCTCCAGCCTGAGCGGCGTCCTCTACGTCTTCGACGAGCCGACGATCGGGCTGCACAGCCGCGACACGCGCCGCCTCATCGCCGTCCTGCGCCGCCTGCGCGACCTCGGCAACACCGTCCTGGTCATCGAGCACGACCTGGAAATGATCCGCGCCGCCGACTACGTGGTCGACTTCGGCCCCGGGGCCGGCAAGCACGGCGGGCTGGTGGTCGCTGTGGGAACGGCGGCCGAGGTCGCGGCGCAGCCGGGGTCGCTGACCGGCGACTACCTGGCCGGGCGAGCCTCCATCCCCGTCCCGGCGCGACGACGCGCGCCGACCGCCGCGGCCATCACCATTCGCGGCGCGCGCGAGCACAACCTCCACGACATCACGGTGCGCCTGCCGCTCGGCCTCCTGGTGGCTGTCACCGGCGTGTCCGGCTCCGGCAAGTCGTCGCTGGTCTTCGACATCCTGGACCGCGCCATGCGTCGGCGCCTCTATGGCGCGAGCGACGCGCCCGGCGACCATGACGCCATCGAAGGCGCCGACGCTATCGCCAAGATTATCACCATCGACCAGGAGCACATCGGACGCATCCCGCGCTCCAATGCGGCGACGTACTCCGACGCGTTCACTCCCATCCGCCAGGCGTTCGCCGCGACGCCCGAAGCGCGCCGCCTCGGGTACACCGCGCGGCACTTCTCGTTCAACGTACCGGGCGGCCGCTGCGAGCGCTGCGAGGGCGCCGGTGTGCTGACCGTCAAGATGCAGCTCCTGCCGGACATGGAAGTGCCCTGCCCGGTCTGCCACGGCCGCCGCTTCACCCGCGAGACGCTCCAGGTGCACTACCAGGGCTACGACATTTCCCAGGTGCTCGACATGACCGTCGAGGAGGCCCTGGCGCTGTTCCAGGACGTGCCCGCCGCCCGCTCTCGCCTCCAGGTGCTGTCCGACGTTGGCCTCGGCTACCTCCAGCTGGGTCAGCCGGCGACGACACTCTCCGGCGGCGAAGCCCAGCGCGTCAAGCTGGCGAAGGAGCTGGGACGCCGCGCCGGGGGCCGCACGCTGTACCTGCTGGACGAGCCGACGACCGGCCTGCACCTGGCCGACACGGCGCGCTTGCTGGGCGTGCTCCAACGGCTCGTGGACGCGGGCAACACCGTGATTGTCGTGGAGCACAACCTGGAATTGGTGAAGGCCGCCGACTGGGTCATCGACCTGGGGCCGGAGGGCGGGGCCGGCGGCGGCAGGCTGATCGCCGAAGGCCCGCCGGAGCAGGTCGCCGAGACCCCCGGCTCCTACACGGGCCAGTTCTTGCGCGAGCTGCTGTCCTAGCGCGGGTAGGGGCGATCCCTTGTGGTCGCCCTGCGTGTAGGGGCATCATGGGTAGCCACGAGCTACCCCTAGCCTGGGTAGCCACGAGGACTACCCCTACCACCACTACGCCTTCCGAACCCCACGGCGGCGTGCCGGCCGATTTGCTTCGACCGTCAGGCAGACGCTATAATTCCTCCCCCGCTTCCCCTCCAGGAGACGCAGCATGCCTAACCGGCCGAGCGGCACCGTCACCTTCCTGTTTACCGACATCGAGGGCAGCACCCAGCTCTGGGAGCGCTTCCCCCAGGCGATGCAGACCGCCCTCGCCCGCCACGATGCCCTCCTCCAGCAGACCATCGAGGGCCACAGCGGCTACGTCTTCAAGACCGTCGGCGACGCCTTCTGCGCTGCCTTCACGACCGCTTCCGACGGCCTGCACGCCGCGCTCGCCGCCCAACGAGCCCTCTCCACCGAGGCGTGGGGCGACGTCGGCGCCATCCGCGTGCGCATGGCCCTCCATACCGGCGCCGCCGAGGAGCGCGACGCCGACTACTTCGGCCCGCCCGTCAACCGCGTCGCGCGGCTGTTATCGGCCGGCGCCGGTGGTCAGGTGCTTTTGTCGGGCGTCACTTTCGAGCTGCTCAAGGGGATGCTGCCCGAGGGCTGCACGTTCCGCGACCTGGGCGACCATCACCTCAAGGATCTGGGTCAGCCGGAGCACGTCTACCAGCTCCTCGCCGCCGACCTCCCGTCGGACTTCCCGCCCATCAAGACCCTCGACACCTTCCCCAATAACCTGCCCGTCGAGCTGACGAGCTTCATTGGGCGCGAGCGCGAGATGGCCGAGGTCAAGAGCCTTCTCGCCAACGCCCGACTGCTCACGCTCATCGGCCCTGGCGGCACCGGCAAGACCCGCCTCTCCACGCAACTGGCCGCCGACCTCCTGACCACCTTCCCCGACGGCGCGTGGCTCGTCGAGCTTGCCCCCCTGGCCGACCCTGCCCTCGTCCTCCAGACCGTCGCCGCGACGTTCAATCTGCGCGAGCGGCCCGGCCTCGCTCTCAACGACATGCTCCACGGCTACCTGCGCCACAAGCGCCTGCTCCTCCTGCTCGACAACTGCGAGCACCTGGTGGAGGCATGCGCCCGCCTGGCCGATACCCTCCTCCGCGTCTGCCCGCTGCTCCGAGTCGTCGCCAGCAGCCGCGAGGCCCTCGGCATCAGCGGCGAGACCATCTTCCGCGTGCCGGCCCTCTCCTTGCCCGACGCAGACGGGGCCACAACGGATGCCCTGCGTTGTTCCGAAGCGGCGCAGCTCTTCGTCGAGCGGGCGGCGGCGGCCCAGCCCCGCTTCGCCCTCACCGACCGCAACGCGGGCGCGGTCGCCCAGATTTGCCGCCGCCTGGACGGTATCCCCCTGGCCCTGGAACTGGCGGCGGCGCGGGTGCGCGTCCTCAGCGCCGAACAGATCGCGGCGCGGCTGGACGACCGCTTCCGCCTGCTGACCGGCGGCAGCCGCACGGCCCTGCCGCGCCAGCAGACCCTGCGCGCCCTGATTGACTGGAGCTACGACCTGCTCCCCGACGAGGAGCGCGCCCTGCTGCGCCGCCTGTCGGTGTTCGTCGGCGGCTGGACGTTGGAGGCGGCTGAGGCGGTCACGGGCGACCCCGATACGCTCGACCGGCTGGCGCAGCTCGTGGATAAGTCCCTCGTCCAGGTAGACGAGGACGGCGGGGATGCGCGCTATGGGCTGCTGGAAACGATTCGCCAGTACGCCCGGGACCGCCTGCTGGAGGCGGGCGACGCCGAAGAAGTGCGCGACGCGCACCTGCGCTATTTTCTCGGCTTAGCCGAGGCAACGTCGCCGGGGATTGCCTTCCCGCCTCTGGGTATCGCCTCGCAGGACTCGCTCGACCGGTGTGAGCGGGAGAAAGACAATCTTCGCGCTGCCATGGAATGGGCCGTTGAGAAGGATCCCGAGGTTTCGCTGCGCCTGGCTACAGCGCTCGCCAGCTTCTGGATCGTGTACGGCTATCGCCGGGAAGCGGCGCCGCTAATGCGAACAGCTCTGGGACCGCCTGGCAGCCCTGCCGCCGGCCGAAGGTGACGCTGCGCGGTCACGGCAGACGCTGCAAGCCCACGCTCTTGTCGCGCTGTCCAACATGGGGCTCGGCGTGTTTGATGCCGCGAAGGCTATCGAGGATGCCCAGGAGGCGGTGCGATTGTTTCGGCAGCTTGGGAATCAATACGATCTGGCCTTCGCCCTGGCGCATCTGGCCTTTTTGAACGGGGTCGTCGGGCAGGTGGCGCTCGCCGAACAGCCGATAGAAGAAGGCATGGCCCTGGCGCGGCAGAGTGGCAACAAAGCGGCGCTCGCCCTGACGCTCGCCTTCCAGGCCGACTTAGTGCTCGCCTCTCGGGGCGAGATTGACCAGGCGGAGGCCAACCATGAAGAGGCTGTGCGCCTTGCGCGTGAGGCTGGAGTACCATGGGGCATTGCCATGGGCAGTCTGGCTCTGGCTGAGTTCGCGGCCAGGCGTGGTGACGTAGCGCTTGCGTCTGCCCGCGCCCGAGATGCAAGAGCCATTTTGGGAATGTTGCGCGACCGGTTTATGGTCAATGTCATGCGGAGCCGCCTGGCGCATATCGAGCGGCGTATCGGCCACCTCGACGACGCCCTGGCGACCTACTGCCAGACGATTGCGGCTTTCCAGGAGTGGGGCGAGGGGGCGGCGGTGGCCCACGAGTTGGAGTGTTTCGCCTTCATCGCGCGGGCGCAGGGCCAGCCTTCTCGCGCCGCCATGCTGCTAGGCGCGGCCGAGGCATTGCGCGAGAGCGTGGGCAGGGCGATGATGGCCATGGAACACATCGAGTACGACGAGGACGTGGCGGCGCTGCGTCAGCAGATGACGTCCGCCGACTTCGACGCGGGCTGGGCCGCCGGGCGGAAGTTGACGATGGATGACGCGGTGGCGTTCGCGCTGGAGGAATAGGCGGTAGAGACGCGCCATAGCGCGTCTCTACTCACCAATCAATGAACGCCCACTCCAGGAGCGTGACCACGGCGTAGCCGAGGAAGGCGACGAGGGCCATGGTCAGCGCGGCGACGTAGAGCATCGGCGCGTCATAGTTCGAGCGCGCCAGCGTCATCATGAACCCCAGCCCAGAGTCGGCGGCGACGAACTCCGCCACCATCGCCCCGGTCATCGCCAGCGCCAGCCCCATCTTGACCCCGCCCAGGTACGGCCGCGCCGCCAGCGGCGCTTCGACGTACCACAGCATCGACCACCGCCCGGCGCCGAGCGTCTGCGCCGCGTCCGTCAGCTCCGGGTCAATGGATTGCAGGCCGACGATCGTATTGACCAGGATGGGGAAGAAGACGATGAGCGTGGCGATAATCATCTTGGGCGCGAGGCCCAGGCCGAACCACGCGACGAGGAGCGGGGCGAGGGCGACGATGGGGATGGCCTGCAAGGCGGCGATGTAGGGGGCGACGGCGCCGGTCAGCAGGTTCGACTTGCCGATGACATAGCCTACTGCCGTCCCAACCACAAGCGCGATGCTGAAGCCGAGCAGCGCCTCCGACAGCGTCGTGCTGACGTGGCGCTGCAAAGCGCCGGTCTGGGCGAGGGCGACGGCCTTGGCGGCCACCGCGCCCGGCGCGGGCAGGATGTACGGCGGGACCCAGGCGGCCAGGACGACGAGCTGCCACAGGAGTAGCACGCCAAGGAGGATGCCCAACCCCAACCACACCCGCGCGCCGGGCAGACGGCGCCGGCGGCGGGCGGGCGTGGTCACCACGGCCTCGTCGCTCTCGAAGAGCGGCGCGCCGGTAATCGCGGGCGTGTGCTGGGTCACTCGCATGAAAGCAGCGTCACTGCTTGGCGGCCTCCACGAAGCGGTTGGTGTACATCGATTCGAGGTCGGGCGAGCCTTGCAGCATGTTGATGGACTTCAGGAAGTCGTAGGTCGCTTTCCAGCCTTGCGGGTCGATCCAGCCGAGCGGCTTGTCCTTGACCGGCGTCTCGAACTCCAGGGTCGCGTCGAGGACGGCCTTCTGCGACGGCTGCTTGTCCGGCGTGACCTCCGGCATCTGCTTGAGCGAGGAGGCGAAGGCGGCGTTCGGGTCCGCCTGCATGTCCTTCAGCCCGCGCAGCGTCGCGCGCACGAATTTCTGCACGACTTCCGGGTTATTCTTGATGGTGTTCTCACCCGTCGCCAGGCCCGTCGAGACCAGGTCCACATACGGTGACACCTGCAACGTGTCGACGTTGAAGCCCTGCGCCTTCATCTGCGCCGACTCGTTGGGCAGGTAGGTCATCGCCACGTCGATGTGCTTCTGGGTCAGCGCCTCGGTCTCCGCGAAGCCGACGTTGGTCACGGTCATGTCGGCGTCGGTCAGGCCCGCCGCCTTCTGGAGCGCCTTCAGCCCCATGTCGGTCGAGCTGCCGGGGCCTGAGATGCCCACCGTGCGCCCCTTCAGGTCGGACGGCGTCTTGAGCGGCTTCGCCGGGTCGGAGAGGGCCAGCGCGCCGACCGGGTACTTGGTGAACTGGCGCAGGATATACGTGACGGGGATGCCCGCCGCCCGCGCCCGCATCAAGGCGTCACCGCTGGTGATGGCGAAGGGAATCTGGCCGTCGGCGACGAGCTTGAGCAGGTCCTGCACCTGGCCGTGCTGGAACTGGACGTCCAGCCCCTCCTGGGCGTAGTAGCCCTTATCCGCCGCGACGTAGTAGGGGGCGAACTGCATGTTGGGTGCGAAGCCCATCGCAATCGTGACCTTTGTGAGCGCGCCCTGCGTCGGGGCAGCGCCCGCGGCCGCCTTGGTCGCTACGGCGGTCGGCGCGTCGGCGGCTTTCGCCGCAGCCGTCGTGGGCGCGGCGGTCGGGGCCGCGGCTTTCGGAGCAGCGGTGGGCGCAGCCGCTGCCGGCGCCGTCGTGGGCGCTTCTGCGGCTTTCGGGGCGGACGCCGCCGGGGCCGATGGGGCCGCGGCCGGCGCGCACGCCGCGAGGAACAAGGAGACGAAAGCAACGGTCATCAGTGTAGCAAGAGTGTACTTCATGTGTGGTCTCCTTTAGGCTGTCATCCTAAGATCGCCATGCTGTGTGGCGGCACGCGCCAACACGAGAACAGGGTCAAGCTGTCATTGCGAGCGAAGTCTATATGACCCTTGGGTCACCCGTAAGTATGAAAATGTCATGCTGAGCGGAGCGAAGCATCCCGGTGCCGTTGGAGGCCCTTCGCTACGCTCAGGGCGACAGCCGCGCTATTTTCATCTCAGCGAAGCAATCTCGCGCCGCCACGAGAGGCGCTCTGAGCCGCTATCAGCTTCGCTTCACCTATCGGGAGGCTGCTTCGTCGGGCTGTCGCCCTCCTCGCAGCGACACCGCAACTTGTGTTCTGAGCAGCAGCGCGAGGGGTCTGGACTGCGAGCCTACCGCGGCCCAGATGCTTCGCTTCGCTCAGCATGACACCGCATGTGAAGTTTCTGAGCAGCCTAGCGAAGGGTCTCCCGTCGGGGGATGCTTCGGCTTCGCTCAGCATGACAGCCCAGGCTCATTTTCAGGGCCGACGCATCCCAGTCGTCATTCTCTTCTTCCGTGTGTTCCGTGGGGGAGTCCCCATCTTTCCATGACTAGGCGCCGACGGCCAAGGCTTTGGCGACCTCGGCCGCGACGCGGGCGTTGTTCTCCAGCAGGGCGCGGTTCGCCCGCTGGCTCGCTCCTTCGGTCAGCGCCGAGACGCGCTCCAGCAGGAACGGCGTCACCGCCCGGCCGCGCACGCCCTGGGCGTCGGCCTCGTCCAGCGCCTCGGCAATCGCCTTCTCTACCTCGGCCGACGGCTCGGCGAACTCCTCCGGCACCGGCACTGTCAGGAGCGCCCCGCCCAGCCCCAGCCGCCGCTGCGCGCGCCAGAACGCGGCCACCTCGGCGGCATCGGCGACACACTGGTCCACCGGGAGTCCGCTATCGCGGCTGTAGAAGGCCGGGAACTCGCTCGTCTGCCAGCCGAGCACCGGCACGCCGTGCGTCTCCAGCCACTCCAGGGTCAGCGGCAGGTCGAGAATCGCCTTCGCGCCCGCGCAGACGACGAGCACCGGCGTCCGCGATAGCTCCGGCAGGTCGGCGGAGACATCGAATGGGTGGCGGCGGTGGACGCCGCCGATGCCGCCCGTGGCGAACACCGCGATTCCCGCTCGCTGCGCCGCCCACATCGTCGCCGCGACCGTCGTCCCTCCGTCCTCGCCGCGCGATACCGCCAGCCCCAGGTCGCGGCGGCTGACCTTGCGCGCCGCGCCGCCCTGCTGCGCCAGGTGCTCCAGCTCGGCGTCGGTCAGGCCGACGCGCACCTCGCCGCTCAGCAGAGCCACCGTCGCGGGCGTCGCGCCGGTCTCGCGCACGGCGCGCTCCATCGCTTGCGCCGTTGCCAGGTTCGCCGGCCAGGGCAGGCCGTGGGTGATGACGGTGGATTCGAGGGCGACAACCGGCTCGCCGCGGCTCAAGGCAGTCGCCACGTTGACGGCGACGGTGATATCAGGCATTCTTCGCGCTCCTGTCGATTAACACTTTCGCGTTATGCAATTATAGCATATCGCATGACGCATCCCGTCGTATCCATAATCGAGGATACACGTCTTTGACAGTGGCGTTTGATAGCAGAATGCATGTGTGGAGTTCCGTGTGCGACGATTACGCTGGCTAGCGCTGGTCTGTGCGCTGTTCATTTCCTCTCTTATCACTGCTCGGGCGGGCGCGGATACGCCGGCCGTCTGGAGCACCACAACGAATGCCGACGAGGTCAACGCCCTCGCCATCCAGGGCAACAGCCTGTGGGCGGCGACGGAGGGCGGCGTCGTCCGCTGGGACCTCGCGGCCGGGAGCGCGGCGGTCTACACCATCGACCACGGGCTGCCCTCGAACCAGGCGCGCTCCATCGCCATCGATCCGACGACCGGCTACGTCTGGGCCGGAACGATGGGCGGTATCGCGCGCTGGGACGGGAGCGCGTGGCGGTCGTGGGACCAGAGCCAGGGGCTACTGGTGAACCGGGTGGATGGCGTCGGCATCGACGGCGCGGGGCATATCTGGGCGACGACGAGCTACGGCGCGAGCGTGTGGGACGGCGCCGCTTGGCAGGCGTTCGGCAGCATGCAGGACGCCATCGCCGCGCACTACGCCGACGTGCGCGCGTCCACCGTTCCCACCACGATCTGGGCCATCGAGAACGGCAGCGTCGTATGGACGACGGTCGGGCCGGGGGATGGCGTTCACGCCTACGATGGGACGACGTGGCGCGATTACGACAGCACTACGACGCCGGCTATGCCGGCGGACCTCATCGACGCCGTGATGGTAACCGGAGCGGGCGTGCGCTGGTTCGGCACCAGCGGTGGCGCGGCGCGCTGGCGCCCCGATGGCGCTCCCCAGGTGATGGGCGCGGACAAGCTGCCCGCCAAACGTGTGCGCGCGCTGAGCGCCGACGTCATCGGTCGGATGTGGCTCGCCGCGTATAGCTGCACCACCACGTGCGCGGGCGGCGTCGCCCGCGTGGACGACCGAGGCACCGCCGACGTGAGCGACGACATCTGGCTGACGATCGCGCCCAGCGCGGGCAAGCTGCCCAGCAGCGACGTGCGGGCTGTTCTGAGCACGCCGGATGGCGCGACATGGTTCGCGACGGCTATCGGCATCGCTCGCCTCGCCGCCAACGACGCGACGTGGACCCAGTACAAGGTCGGCGGCCTGCCGTCGAACCAGGTGAACGCCCTGCTACGGGACTACTCGGGCGTGGTGTGGGCCGGGACGGACCGCGGCCTGGGGCGGCTGGAAGCGGGGCAGTGGACGGTGTACACGGGCCAGTCCGAGGCGCACCTGCCATCGGACAATGTGCGTGCGGTGCTACAGGTCGGTACCGACGTCTGGGTGGGAACGGGCGAGAACCGCAACGGCCAGCCCATCGGCGGGCTGACGCGGCAGTACCAGAGCGGCGCCTGGGCCAACTACGGCGTGGACGGCAGCGGCCTGCCCGGCAACGTCGTGGGCCTGGCGACGGTCTCGAACTCGACACGCCTCTGGGCAGCGACCCAGGCCTGGAATTCGACGCCGTCCCGCCTTGTGACACAGCAGAACGGCCAGTGGATCTCGTGGGTGGATGGGCAGAACGCGAACCTGGGCAATGTGCGCGGCATCGCTGCGAGCGGCACGCAGGTGTGGCTGGCGACGGAGTCCGGCGTGCGCATGCTGGACCACCACGGCACACCGAGCGACACGGGCGGCGACTGGTCCACGTTCACCAATGCCTCGACGGGCGGCGGCCTGGCGTCCGACTACGCCACCGCCATTGGCGTCGACTCGTTCAACCGTGTCTGGGTAGCGACGGCGGCCGGTGTCAGCGCCCGCACGCCAATCGCGAACGCCACGGAGAGCCAGCGCTGGAAGACGTACACGCCGGCGAACACCGGCGGCGGCCTGGCCAGCACCTTGATCCGGGGCATTGTGGTCGAAGGCCCGCAGGTCTGGTTCCTGCACGACAAGGGCGCGAGCCGGTATGATACCTACGCCCAGCAGTGGCGCAACTTCAGCCGGCCGGCGGACAGTGCGACGATGAATACGTTCAGCACGGCACGCGAGACGTTCTGCAGCCGCTGGTTCGGGACGAGCAGCGGCCTGCAGTACCTGGCGTTCGACGACTGCGCGCTCGTGGAGCCGACGATTACACCATTCCCCACGGCCACAGCAACCCTGCCGCCCACGCTCACGCCGACCCCGACCGCCACCGCGACGCTCCCGCCCACGGCAACCGCCACCGCGACGGCCACCAGCACGTTCACCCCGACGCCGAGCGCGACCCCGACGAACACGCGGACCCTCACCCCCAGCCCCTCTCCCACAGGGGGAGAGGGAGGGCAAACACCAACGCCTAGCGAAACCTGGCCGCCGACGAAGACGCCCACGGCGACGCGGACGGCGACGCCAACCGACACGCCCAGCCCCTCTCCCACAGAGGGAGATGGGGGCGAGACCCCAACCCCCAGCGAAACCTGGCCGCCGACGAAGACGCCGACGCCGACACGAACGCCGACAGAGAGTCTCACACCCAGCCCCGCACCTACCGACGGAACGGTACTGCCGCCGCCAACGGTGTACCAGGTGTTCCTGCCGTACCTCGGCCGCTAGGGGTGTGCCATACCTGAGATCAGAGCAATAAAGGGGTTACAGTGCCGGCGTAATCTCGATGAAGACGCGGGCGTTCTTGCGGGCAACGCCCATCAGCTCGAACATGCGCTTCATGAGGCCGTACTTCTTGCTCAGCAGGTCATTGGCGGCGTCGGCCTCAGCGCCGGACAGGAGACGCGCCTGGCCGGGCGCGGACGGGCCGAGGGGCTTGCCGGCGCGGTCGGAGGGCGCGACTTCGACGCGGCCGTTGTTGCGGATGCGCTTGGTCTTGCCGGTCGACATCTGAGTCATGACGTAGAGCCGACCCCCACTCTCCGCGAACCACACTGGCGTTACAACGCCCGCGCCGCTCTTGCGGAAGGTCGTGAGGTTCATGTACTTGTGGCCGTCGAGGGCCGTGAACGGGCGTGCAGTCTGAGTCGCTGTGGCTGACATGAGTGCTCCAGAGTTCCTTCTGACTCTTACCAGGGAATGTCTATCGGCCGCCGACGCCGCCGAATGGAATTCGGCGTCTGGGGGCGGTCAAGCCTGCTCAAGCAGGCTGGCTCACCAGTATGATCTCTAGGCGAGCCTGCCTCGGCAGGCTTTGAAATTCCAGGCGCAGAATTCCATTCTGCGCTGTCGAATGGCTACATCCCCGCCTTGGCCCTTAGAGCGCCTCGGCCACGGCCGTCTTACCTTGCGCATTCTTGCGGCGGCGCGCGGCTCGTGGCAAACTCTCAGCCAGTTCTCACGCGATTCTCAGCCACATTTCAGCCACAATCGGTATCATTTTCGTTGGGGCAGCGGTATCCACCGCGCCCCAGATTTTGTGTTGCCATCAATTATCCTTGTGGTAACAGATCTGTCAGGACTGCCTGGTTATGCACTATTCGGTTTCCCCGGCCTTTCCCGAGCCGCCTGAGTCGCCCCCGCCTCCCAAGCGCCGCTCGTCCGCGCCGCTACTTCTCATCGGCGTCGGCGTGCTGGTGCTCGTCGCGTTGAGCGCGGGCATCGGCGCGGCCGGCGGCTACGCGCTCGCCCACCGCGACACGACGATTGCGCCCGCGCCGACCGTGCTACCGGAAACACTGAGTATCCGGCAGGAAACGTCGCTGGTGGATGTCGTGCGCCGTGTGAAGCCCGCCGTCGTGACCGTCGTCAGCACCATGCCCCAGGTCGCGCGGCCGCAGGGCTTCGCGCCGTACATGTTCGGCCTGCCCACGCAGCAGGACGTCAAGGCGTCCGGCTCCGGTGTGATCGTCGATGAGCAGGGCCACGTGGTCACCAACCACCACGTCATCGACGGCGCGGCGAAGATCGAGGTCATCTTCGCCGACGGTAAGAAGGTTCCCTGCTCGCTCGTCGGCAGCGACCAGTACAACGACCTGGCGGTTGTGAAGGTCGACGCGCCCGTGCCGGCCTTCGCCCAGCTCGGCGACTCGACGCAGCTCCAGGAGGGTGAGCCGGTGGTCGCCATCGGCAGCCCGCTCGGCCAGTTCCGAGGCAGCGTCACGTCTGGCATCATAAGCGGCCTCGACCGCACCCTGGACGTCAGCCCGCAGCTCTCGCTGGAGGGCCTGATCCAGACGGACGCGGCCATCAACCACGGCAACTCCGGCGGGCCGCTCGTCAATCTCGCGGGGCAGGTCATCGGCATCAACACCGCCATCGTGCGCGCCGACCCGGCGACCACCACCAGCCGATTCGGCGTCGCGCCGGTAGACGTCACCGAGGGCATCGGCTTTGCCATTCCTAGCTCGACGGTGCGGGAAATCACCGAGCAGCTTATCGCGACAGGGAAAGTCATGCACCCCTACCTGGGCGTCCGCTACCAGGAGATCACCCAGGCGATGGCCGCGGCGTACAGTCTCCCGGTGCGGAGCGGGCTGTTCGTCCAGGATGTCGAGCGCGACAGCCCGGCCGCGAATGCCAGTATCCAGCGCGGGGATATCATCACGCAGATCGACGATACGCCCCTGGATCAAGACCACTCCCTCATCAGCATCCTGGTGCGGCGCAAGGTGGGGGACGAGATCACACTCACGTACTATCGTAACGGCCAGATTCTGACAACCAAGACGAAATTAACGGCGCAGTAATGCATCTAATGGAGAGGAAGCTCGGCTACACTTCTCCGTACTTGCTCAAGGGGTAACTATGCGTGTCATGCGAACTGTGGTAATCATTCTGGTAGCGTTCGGCTTGCTGCTGTGCGCGTTCCTCGCCGGTGGCGTGACCACGGGGATGGCGCTCCAGAACGGCGGCTCGCGCCTGTTGGCCGCGCGTTTCGCGCTGCAGGATAGCAGCGCGCCGACGAGTGTCCAGGAAAGGGCGAAGATTTTCTGGGAAGCGTGGAACGTCGCCCACAGCAACTACGTGGACGAGAAGGCGCTGGACGACCAGAAGATGATGTACGGCGCGATCGAAGGCATGCTCGACAGCCTGGGTGACCAGGGGCACACGCGCTTCATGTCGCCACAGGAGGCGGACGCGCAGACCCAGTCGATCCAGGGGTCGTTTAGCGGCATCGGCGCGGAGGTGACACGCAAGGACGGGCGCCCGGTCATCGTTACGCCCATCGAAGGCTCGCCAGCAGAGAAGCTCGGCGTCAAGCCCGGCGATATCATCATGAAGGTCGACGACCAGGACACGGCGGACTACACGCTGGATGAGGTCATCAACAAGATTCGCGGCCCCGAAGGGACCGACGTCAAGGTCACTCTGCTGCGCCCCAGCACCGGCGAGACGCTGGACCTGACGATCACGCGCAGCAAGATCAAGGTCAACCCTGTGACGTCGATCATGGTGCCGGGCACGAAGATTGCCCACATCCGGCTCAACCAGTATAGCGCCAACGCCTCGGACCAGCTCACCGCCGCGATCGAAGACGCGAAGAAGCAGGGCGCGACAGGCATCATCTTCGACCTGCGCAACAACCCCGGCGGCCTGTTGAGCGAAGCGGTGAACGTGACCAGCGAGTTCCTCAAGAGCGGAAATGTGCTGCTCCAGCGCGACCGCAGCGGCAAGGAGACGCCGTATCCGGTGAAGAGCGGCGGCGATGCCACCGACATCCCGATGGTGCTGCTCATCAACCAGGGGACGGCGAGCGCGGCCGAGATTACATCGGGCGCTCTACAGTACTACCACCGCGCGAAGGTCGTCGGCATGCCAACCTTCGGCACGGGGACCGTTCTCAGCACGTTCAAGCTGTCTGACGGCTCCGCCCTGCTGCTCGGCACCGGTGAGTGGCTGACGCCGGGCGGGGACATGATCCGCCGCCAGGGCATCTCCCCCGACATCAAGGTCGAGCTGAAGCCGGACGTGCAGATCGTGACGCCGACGACGGAAAAGACGATGTCGGCGCAAGACATCCAGAACACGCAGGACCTGCAGTTCAAGAAGGCGCTCGAGCTGCTGATGGGCGGCGGCACCGCCAGTATCGAGCAGACGCCTGCCGAGGCTGTCGCGACGCCCGGCCAGCCGTTCTAATCGAGGATTTGCAGTATAGACGCGCCGTGGCGCGTCTATACTGTTACGGTTTGTATCAGTGAAGGAAGCTCCACAGCCGTGGGGCTTCTTTCACATTTCTCCCTAACGAGTCGGCGTATACTGTCGGACGGTTCATCAGCCGTTACGATGGACGGCGAGAACGCAAAGAGTACCCGCCCGGCGGGCGCCGGGCGGGTACCGTGGAGCGAGAGATGAACAGTCAAGAGGAAGGTAGCTGAGGGAAAAATACGAAGCTCTTGATACTTACTCAATAGACTTGCTTCTCTTTAATCAAACCCTGGTTTCTGGTATGTGACACAGCATGTCCGTTGTGGGCCGTTGCTCACACTCTACTCGTTCGCCATGGCCGGTCCGAGTAGTCTGTAACACTTCCCTTTCACTGTAGAAAGCGTTACTCCAGAATAGGTGTTACGGTTCGTCCTTTATCCGGTATGTGACCCAGTAGCTCTTCGACTACTGTTCGCACTCTCTCCGTAAGTATCACCTGTACGGAGGGTATACAGCGTAGCTTTCACTGGGTACGCTGCGCGAGGATAAAGTAGATAGAGAGTCGTATCTATCTTTCGCTACCAAGAGCTTCACTTATATTGAACCACACTTTCGGGGTGCTGTCAACGCTCCTTTTTGGCGACTAGCCCCTTTTCGCCCTGGTTGACGATAAGCGTGGTGAGCACGTCCTGCGGGATAGGCGGCTGATGCTCTGTGCCGCGCGGCCGGGGGTCTCCAATCCCAATCATGACGCGCCGCGCTATCATTATTGCGCTGCAGGTGGGAGTCTTAAATTACGACACGCCCGGCTGTCACGCGGCAGGGCGATCCTTCGCAGTATCATTCGCTTGGCCGATAGTTGATCAGTCGCCTGGTTGTCCTCTCGGCGGCCCTACCCTTGTAGAATCACAAGAGCTATGTGATCCGCGCTTTTCCCAAGGAGGGCTTATGGCCGCTGAGCGCAACAAGGCTATCGTTCGCCGTTTCTACGATGAGGTCTGGAACCAGGGACGGCTCGACGTCGCCGATGACTTGTTTACTCCGACTTTCCGCGACGTGGAGGCTCCGCCGGATGTGCCGCCAGGACCGCAGGGCGTCAAGGACTTCGTCGCTCTCAACCTCCGCCGCTTCCCCGACATGCACTACACGCTGGACGACTTGATCGCCGAGGGCGACCGCGTCGTAGCCGACTGGACAGCGACCGGCGTCAACACCGGCGACCTGAGCCGCCGCAACCAGCCGCCACTTGCCCCGACCGGTAAGCGCGTCGTCTGGCATGGCGTCACCATCTTCCGCCTCTCCGACGGCCAGATCGTCGAGTATCGTATCACCCAGAATCTCCTCGGGGTCTTCCGCGAGCTAGGCCTGGTGACGGACGCCGCGTAGCCTGCCCGGCTCGAAATCTCGGCCCATGTCCTTTTAGACGCTCCTCGCCGTCCGTGCTATACTGAGGCGGACACTGATTCGCCTTTCACTATATAGCTATATAGCCAGACGCAGGAGATGTGGGCTCATGGGCAAACTATCTGGTAGAGTCGCCGTCATCACCGGCAGCACCCGCGGTCTTGGTCTGGGTATCGCCCAGGCATATGCCCGCGAAGGCGCTGCCGTCGTCATTTCGTCGCGCTCCGCCGCCGCCGTCGACAATACCGTCAACGCTTTCCTGGCCCAGGGCGTGCAGGCTACGGGCGTGGCGTGCGACGTCGCCGACCTGGACCAGGTACGCGCCCTCGGCCAGCACGCCCTCGACAGCTTCGGCCACTACGAAATCTGGGTCAACAACGCGGGCCTCAGCGGGCCATACGGGCCGACCATGTCCGTGGCTCCGGAGCAGTTCGTGCAAGTGACGCGCACCAACACCCTGGGCGTCTACTTCGGCTCCCTCGTCGCCATGCAGTACTTCGTTCCGCGCCGTCGCGGTAAGCTCATCAATATGCTCGGCCGCGGTTCGGACAAGCCGGTCCCCTACCAAAGCGCCTACGCATCGAGCAAAGTCTGGGTGCGCAACTTCACCCTTTCCGTCGCCGAGGAGTACAAGGAGAGCGGCGTCGGCGTCTACGCGTTCAACCCCGGCCTCGTCGTCACAGACATGCTAGAGAACGTAACCGCCATCCAGGGGTACGACAAGGCGGTCAGGGCACTGGAGAAGGTTGTCCAGCTCTGGGGTAACGCACCGCATGTGCCGGCCGAGCGTGCTGTGTGGCTGGCATCGTCGGCGACCAACGGCAAGACCGGCCTGGAGGTAAACGTCCTCGGGCCGGTGCAGGTCGCCACCGGCCTCCTCAAGGCGGGCGCCCGCCGCCTGCTCGGCAAGCCCGGCAGGCCATTCCAGCTTCGCGTCACCGCCATCCCGCCGTACAGCGAGGCTGAGGGCGCGGCCGAGTACAATCGGGGGTAGCCCGCCCTCAGCGCCATGAGTGAGGCCTCGCCCCCCTCGACCGCCGCCGCGACCCTGGCCGCTGAGTGCGCCGCCGCCGCTCAGCGGGTCCTCGCTAACCAGGGCTGGGCGCTCGTCGACGACTGGGATGCCTTCGTCGCCGAGGTGCAGACCATCGCCGAGGAGAACGCGTCGCAGGTATCCCTCCGTCCCCGCCCGGGTGACACGCCGCGCAAGCGTGCCGAGCGCGCCGTCGTCCGTGCCTACTGCCCCCGCCTTTACACCGCGTGCCGCGAAGGCCGTGGCCTCCGCGCCGCCCGCGCTTTCGACGAGCTGGGCCGCTATCTTCACGCCGTCGCCCGCGTCCGCACCCATGACCCCGACATCGCGGAGAGCGCCGCCCAACGTGCCCTGGAAATCATCTGGCGGCGGCTGGACGACGTGCGCGAGCCGTGGGCGTTCCTCGGCTACGCGCGCATTGTGCTCGTGCGCGAGCTAGGCGCTCAGGCCCAGTCGAATGAAGGCCCGCTCCTTATCGCGCTACGCAGCGACGATGTCGAGGAGGAGGGCGTGTCGCCCGCCGACCCGCGCGCCGACGATGCGCGCGCCGAGGCGGAAGCGGCGGCGCAGGAGGGAGCGTTGCGCCGGGCGATTCGCGACTGCCTGCGCAGCGCCGCCCAGGCCGAGACGATCCTCCGCCTGTTCCTGGACGGCGACAGCGTGACGGCGGTGGCACGCGCCCTGCGCACGACGCCGGCGAACATCTGGGTGCTGAAGAGCCGCGCCCTGACCCGGCTGCGAAAATGCCCCGACGTCGCACGGCTGGCCGCTGGGTGACATGAGGGGATTCCGAATTCGGCCCTTGTGCTATAATAGAGTTGGCAAGAAGTGCAGGACCGAGGAGAAGACTATCATGAACGCTCAAGCGGCCCTTAAGTATGAAGTCGAAGTGACCGAGAATGGTCACGTCGAGATAGAGGTTCCGTTCCCGCCTGGCTCACGTTTAACGGTCTTTGTCGTCGAAGAACCGGCGGACAACTTCGCCGACTTGCTCGCCGCGTCCGCGAGTAGCCTCGAATTCTGGGATAATCCATACGATGACGAGGACTGGAATAATGCCTGAGCACCGGCCCGAATGGCTAAGGAATCATGAACGTCGCCGATATCCTGTTTCTCTATGACTATAACTACTGGGCGACGGGGCGCATCCTGGCGGCCGCCGCGCACGTCAGCCCAGAGCAATACGCACACCCCACCCAACACAGCTTCGGCAGCCTCCGCGCGACCCTCGTCCACACCCTGGATTCCGAGTACGGCTGGCGCATGCTGTGGCAGCACGGCACGACGGCCGGCTTCGAGGCGCTGCAGGAAGATGCCTTCCCTACCTTCGACATCTTGGAGGGACGGTGGCATGAGGAAGAACGCGCGATGCGGGGCTATCTCGCCGGCCTCACCGACGACAACATGGCCGACATCGTGCGCTACACGACGGACGAGGGCCACAAGCGGGAACGGGTGCTGTGGCACTGCCTGGTACACGTCGTCAACCACGGGACACAGCACCGCAGCGAAGCCGCGGCGACCTTGACCGACTACGGCCACTCGCCGGGCGACCTGGACTTCACCGTGTTCCTGAACGAGCGGGGAACACGAACCCCGTAGCCGTGTGGCTACGGGGCATTTTGTTCTGTGGGCAGCGGCGTATCGGGGAGAGTTACAGCGCGTGGGCCGGGGCTTGCCCGCAGGGATGCTCGGCGTCGCCGACTTCGATCTGGATCGTCGTGTGCTCGATGCCGAAGCGATCGTGCAACTGATGGGCGACTTCGTTAAGCAGCGCGTCACTGGGGCCGTAGTTCGGGATCACCAGGTGGGCCGTAAGCGCCGTCTCGGTCGTGCTCATGGGCCAGATGTGGAGATCGTGGACTTCGCACACCCCCGGGAGGCCCTCCAGGTAGGCCCTCACGTCTCCAGGCTCAATCCCCTCCGGTACGGCGTCTAGAGCCATGTTGACGCTATCCTTCAACAGGCCCCACGTCCCAACAACGACTACGCCGGCGATCACCAGGCTGACCACCGGGTCGAGCCACTCCCAGCCGGTGTAGACTATCGCGATACCCGCCAGCACCACCCCGAGGGAGACACCCGCATCCGCCGCCATGTGCATGAACGCGCCACGGATGTTGAGGTCACGGTGGCGGCCGGACATGAACATGAGTGCGGTCGCCGTGTTGATGATGATACCGAGGGTCGCTACCCAGATGATTGTCTGCCCTTCCACGGGGGCCGGGTTCATCAGCCGCTGGATGGCCTCCCACGCGACGACGGCCATGGCGAGCAGAAGCAGGACGGCATTGACGAGCGCCGCCAGAATCGAGGTGCTGCGCATGCCGTACGTGTGCTTCGTCGTAGGGATGCGACGCACCAGGATACTCGCTCCCCACGCCAGGAGGAGCGCCAGCACATCGCTCAGGTTGTGTCCCGCGTCGGCGACGAGCGCCAGGGATTGAGACACGACGCCATACCATACTTCCACAATCACGAAGCCGAGATTCAGGGCGACGCCAATTGCGAATGCGCGCCCAAAATCCTTCCGGGCATGACTGTGGTCGTGCTGGTGAGCCATGAATCCTGTTCTCCGCTACCTGGTGTTCTTCCGTTACTGCGCCGCGTACGTGCTTTGCTGTCTCAAATTATAGCGCCCTTCTCAAACCGGTCGAAAGGCCACCGCGCGCAAGGCGCCGCTTGTCTCCCCGGCGAGTCCCGGCTATGCTTGTAGCACGCGGCGTAGAGCCTGCGGGTGAGGAGCGCCTGTGTACGAGACCTTCGAGCATACCGCCGACGTGGGGCTGCGCGTCATCGCGCCCGACCTCGACACCCTGTTCGCGGAGGCGGGCGAGGCGCTCTTCTCGCTTATCGTGGAGGACCTGGCGGACGTGGAGGCACACGAGGTCGTGACCATCCACATCGACGGCGGCGACCTGCCCTTCCTCCTGTTCGACTGGCTGAACGAGCTGCTCTACCGCTTCGACGGCGAGCATCGGCTGTTTGCCCGCTTCCGCGCCCACGTTGGCCCGACCGGCGTGGACGGCGAAGGCTGGGGCGAGACGTGGGATCGCGAGCGGCACGCCCTCGACCACGAGGTCAAGGCCATCACCTATCACGGCCTGCGCGTCGAGCCAACGGCGGATGGCTGGCTCGCCGAGGTGATCGTGGATATTTAGCGCTGACTGTCACTGCGAGCGCAGCGAAGCAGTCCCCCGCTCTTTTGAAAGACGGGCTGGCGCGGGAACACGCTCCTCTCGCCAATCGTGAGATTGCTTCGTCGCGCTGTCGCGCTCCTCGCAATGACGGGAGCGAGGGGGATTCCGATGTCTGACAAGGGTTACAGCGGGCCGCTGGAGAAAGTCAACGACACCCTGTGGCGCATCCCGAAGCGCTACAAGGCGGGGATGCGCGTCGACGGCCTGATCTATGCCAGCCGCGAGCTGATGGAGCATCTCAAGGCGGACCAGGCGCCGGAGCAGGTCGCCAACGTCGCGCACCTGCCAGGCATCCAGGTCGCCAGCCTCGCCATGCCCGACATCCACTGGGGCTATGGCTTCCCCATCGGCGGCGTCGCGGCGACGGACCCCGAGGAAGGCGGCGTCATCTCCCCCGGCGGGGTAGGCTACGATATCAATTGCCTCGCCGGCGACGCGCGCATCCTGCATGCCCACGGCTACACGCGACCCATCGCGGAAATGTCCGCGGCGTGGCGAGACGCGCGCCTGGCTTGCTACAACTTGAGCGAGCCCCGACGCGGCGCGACAGACGTCGCCTTATGGTTCGGCCAGCCACCGCGTGCTCGCGTCCTTCGCGCTGTGACCGAGACCGGGGACGAGCTTCGCGCCACGGCGGACCATCCCTTCTGGACACCCGACGGTATGCGCCCGCTTGGCGAGTTGCGGCCCGGCGACCGTATAGCACTGGCGCCGTTCCAGGGCGTCCCGTACGAGCTGCCCTCCGAGGATATCATCGTTTCTGAAGACAACATGCGCGCACTGCTGACATCACTCGGCAAGGAGGGCGGCAACGCAATTGGGCAGGTGCTGACCTACCTCAAGGCACGCGGGCTGCTGCCGCTGCGCGCCTCATCGCCCGCGCTGCCGAACCTCCTGAAAGTCCTGGGCTTCGTCTTCGGCGATGGGACGCTGCGCTTCGAGAACGGGAACGGCAAGGGCATTGTTGCGTTCTACGGCGCAGCCGCCGACCTCGAAGCCATTCGCGCCGACATCATGGCCCTGGGCGTGACCCCGTCGCGCGTTTACACACGCCGACGCCGCCACCATATCCAGACACAGTATGCCGCGTACGAGTTCGAGCGCGTGGAATGCCACTTCAAGGTCGTCAGTACTGGCTTCGCGGCGCTCCTCGCCTGCCTTGGCGCGCCTGTCGGCAACAAGGCGCAACAGGCCTACGACCTCCCGGCCTGGCTGGATGCAGCGCCCCTGTGGCACCGGCGGCTGTTCCTGGCTGCGCTGTTTGGCGCCGAGCTGACCTCGCCGGCGACTATCACCGGCCACGAGGCCACGCTGGCCGCGCCGGTACTCTCCATGAACAAGCGCGCGCCGGTTACCGAGAGCGGGCGCGCGTTCCTGGCGCATGTCGCGCGCTGGCTCGCCGACTTCGGTGTGGAAACCCAGGCGATTGCCGCGCGTGACGAAGGCGAGGGACGGGACGGAGAGCGCGTGGTGCGCCTGCGCCTCGTCCTCTCTTCCACCCCCACCAGCCTGATCGCGCTCTGGAGCCGCGTCGGCTTCGAGTACAACGAGCGGCGCGCGGGGCTGGCGGCCCTCGCCGTGCAGTACCTCAAGCGCAAGTCGTACTGGCTAGCCCAACGGGCAGCGGTGGCCGATGCGGCCGTGGGCATGGCCGAGCAGGGGATGCCGCGCCGGGACATCGTGAGTACGCTCGAAGGGCCTCTAGCCAACGAACGCTTCATCGAGCGCTCGCTGTACGAGGGCCGCGCGACGCACCCACGCATCGGCGATGCCTTTCCATCATTCGCGGATTTCTGCGCGGAGGTTGGTATCGGCGGCCTGAGTGGGATGGTGTGGGAGCGCGTCGCCTCGATTGAGCCGGTGGACGATGTGGACACGGTCTACGACTTCACCGTCGCGCACGCCGACCATAACTTCATCGCCAACGGCTTCGTCGTCTCCAATTGCGGGGTGCGGCTGGTGCGGACGAACTTGATGCAGGCGGACGTCGCGCCGCGCCTCAAGAAGCTCGTCAACCGCCTGTTCGAACAGATCCCCTCCGGCGTCGGCCGGTCGGGCAAGTACCGCTTCGAGCGCGGCGAGCTGCGCCACCTGATGGCCGACGGCGTGGGCTACCTCAAGGGCCGCGGCCTGGCGACGGACGCCGACATCGCTCACACCGAGGCCGGCGGGCGGCTCAGCGGCGCCGAGCCGAAGAACGTCAGCGACCGAGCCCTCGACCGCGGCGCGGAGCAGTGCGGGACGCTCGGCTCCGGGAACCACTTCCTGGAGGTGCAGGTCGTCGAGGAGATCTTCGACGCCGAGGCGGCCGAGGCGATGGGGCTGCGCGAGGGCATGGTGTGCGTCATGATCCACTCCGGCTCGCGCGGCCTGGGCTACCAAGTGTGTGACGACGCCCTGCACGCCCTGCGAAACGCGCCGCAGAAGTACGGCATCGCCCTGCCCGACCAGCAGCTCGCCTGCGCGCCGGCCCACAGCCCCGAGGGACGGCACTACATCGGGGCGATGCGCGCCGCGGCCAACTTCGCCTGGTGCAACCGCCAGCTTCTCATGTGGCAGACGCGCGAAGTGTTCGCCGAGGTCTTCGGGCGCACGTGGGAGGCGCTCGACATGGCGCTCATCTACGACGTCGCCCACAACATCGCCAAGCTCGAAGAGCACACCATCAACGGCCACGTGAAGCCGGTGTGGGTACACCGCAAGGGCGCGACGCGCGCCTTCCCGCCCGGCCACCCGGAGGTGCCCGAGGTCTACCAGGCGGTCGGCCAGCCGGTCATCATCCCCGGCGACATGGGGCGGGCGAGCTGGGTGCTCGTCGGGCAGCCTGGCAGCATGCAGCAGACGTTCGGGACGACGTGCCACGGCGCGGGCCGCGCCATGAGCCGGACGGCGTCCGTGAAGCAGGCGCAGGGCCGCCGCATCGACGAGGAATTGGAGAAGGAGGGCGTCATCGCCCGGGCGCGTAGCTGGAAGGGGCTGGCCGAGGAGCAGCCGCTCGCCTACAAGAACGTCGACCAGGTCGTGGACGTCGTGCACCGCGCCGGCCTGTCGAAGGAAGTCGCCCGCATGCGCCCGATTGGGGTCATCAAAGGGTAAGGTCCGCCGCGCGGCGCCCCTCCTGGGAAGGGAGTCTGTGGACCGCGGAGGCTTCGGACCGCGAGAGGCACGAAAGCCCGCGAAAGCCGCGAAAGGGATCACCCCACCGTACCTTCTCATATCAGATGGTAAAGCAAGGCGTGCATGAACAGCGTGTCGCCCTGAGCGAAGCGAAGGGCCCCCGTCAGTCCCCGGGATGCTTCGCCTTTGGCTCAGCATGACAGTATTGCCCTCTCATCCATGCACAGTCACCATCGCCAACTGGTATCAGGCTTTCCCGTCCCGTTCCGTGTGTTCCGTGTGCTCCGTGGTCGGTCTCTTGGGAAACATACCATGACAGAGTCTTTCAATCGTCTCGCCGCTGCTCTGAACTCCCCGCCCGATGGCCGCTGCCCGGACGGATGCGACGTCACCCGCGCCCTCTTCCCGGCCGCGATCGAGCGCGAACTGGACGGCCTGCCGCCGGACCGCGACTTCTACGCGCGGCTGGAGGCATGCTCGGCGTGCGCCGCCGAGTACATCGCCGCGCTCGACCTGGCCTTCGCCCTCGACGAGTCACCGCCCCACGCGAAGGATGCCCCGCCCCTGCGCCCGCCGACCACACTGCGCTTCCGCCGTAGCGACGACGAGGACCAGCCCGCGCGCCGCGTCGCCGAAGAGCCGGCGGAGTACGAGGACAGCGACGAAGAGCATTGACTCTTACGCATAGCGGGTCTATGATTAGCAATGCACCCTGTCCCCAAGGGACGCTAATCGCACACATCCAGGGGAAGCAAGACCCGCGTGCCACCTCTCAACGAAGCGAACACCTGCCGCACATACGTCGTGCCGCGCCTCGTCGATGCCGGCTGGGACACCAACCCGCACTCCATTGACGAGCAATACTACTTCACCGCCGGCCAGATCCAGGTCGTCGGCCGTCACGCGCGCCACCTCCAGCGCAAGTTCGTGGACTACCTGCTGCGCTACACCCGCGACGTGCCTATCGCCGTTGTCGAGGCGAAGGCGGAGTACGCTGAGCCGGGCCGGGGCTTGCAGCAGGCCAAGGACTACGCCAGCCTCCTCGGCCTCAAGTTTGCCTACGCCACGAACGGGCGCGGCATCGTGGAGTTCGACTATCTCACCGGCACGGAACGCAACGTCGACACCTTCCCTACGCCCGACGAGCTATGGCAGCGCCTCACAAACGGCGAAGGTCTGTACCACGACACGGCGCAGCGCTTCCTGACGCCCGGCTACTACGACGGCTCCCGTACCCCGCGCTACTATCAGCAGATCGCCATCAATGCCGCCCTCAAGGCCATCCTTAGCGGGCAGAAGCGCGTCCTGCTGACGATGGCGACGGGAACGGGCAAGACCCTCATGGCGTTCCAGATATGCTATCGCTTGTGGAACGCGCGCTGGAATCGCGCCAACGAGTACCGCCGCCCGCGCATCCTGTTCCTTGCCGACCGCAACAAGCTCGTGGATGACCCCAAGGACAAGGATTTCGCGCCGTTCGGCGACGCACGTTACAAAATCGAGAATGGCGTCGCCGTCAAGAGCCGCGAGATGTACTTCGCCACCTACCAGGCCATCGCCAAGGACGAGAACCGCCCCGGCCTCTACCGCGAGTACGCGCCCGACTTCTTCGACCTCATCCTCGTGGATGAGTGCCACCGGGGCAGCGCGCGGGATGACAGCAACTGGCGCGAAATTCTCGATTACTTCGAGCCGGCCTACAAGCTCGGCATGACGGCCACGCCCTTGCGCGAAGACAACGTCGACACATACAATTATTTCGGCAACCCGGTCTACCAGTACAGCCTCAAGCAGGGCATCGAGGACGGCTTCCTCGCCCCCTACCGCGTCCACCGCGTCCTGACCTCGGCCGATGCCTTCGGCTGGCAGCCCGCGGCCGGCGAGCGTGACCGCTATTTGCGCGAGATTCCAGGACGCGAATACACCACCGCCGACTTCGACCGCGTCATCGTCCTGGACGCCCGCACCAGGGCCATCGCCCGCCACCTGTCGGACTTCCTGCGCCAGGGCGACCGCTTCGCCAAGACGATCATCTTCTGCGTCGACCAGGAGCACGCGTTGCTGATGCGCCAGGCGCTCACCAACGAGAACACCGACATCACCCGGCAATACCCCGACTATGTCGTGCGCATCACCGCGGACGAAGGCGACCGGGGCATGGGCTTTCTCTCGACGTTCCAGGACCCAGAGAAGAGCATCCCGGCCATCGTCACGACCTCGAAGCTTCTCACCACTGGCGTCGACGTCCCGACCTGCCAGAACGTCGTCCTGGTCCGAACCATCAACTCTATGACCGAGTTCAAGCAGATTATCGGCCGTGGCACTCGCGTGAACGACGACTACGGCAAGCTCTACTTCAACATCATCGACTACACCGGCAGCGCCACGCGCCTGTTCGCCGACCCCGAGTTCGACGGCTACCCGCCCTTCATCGGCGAGCAGACGATGGACGAGACAGGCGGCATTATCCCCGGCTCCGAGACGGTCATCACCCCTGACGGCGACGGCGCCGCGAGCGCCGACGAGACGACGGGCAGCGTGACACCTATCGTGAGCGAGGGCAGCGCCGACGGCGACGCACAGCCGCGCAAATACTACGTCGACGGCGGCGCCGTCGAAATCATCGCCGACGCCGTCTACACCCTCGACGCCCATGGCCACCGCCTCCGCGCCATCTCCCTCAGCGACTACACCGCCGAGAGCGTCCGCACCCTCACCCGCTCCGCCTCCGAGCTGCACGAGCTCTGGCTGGACCACGACCGCCGCGACACCCTGCTCGCCGCCCTGGCCGAACGCGGCATCGACCCCGACGAGCTTGCCGCCCAGCTTCAGCAGCCCGACGCCGATGCCTTCGACCTGCTGGCCCACCTGGCGTTTGCCGCGCCGATCCAGACGCGCCGCCAGCGCGCCGACCGCGTCCGCCGCGAGCAGGCCGCCTTCTTCGCCCACTACGCGCCCGAAGCGCGCGAAATCCTGGGTGAGATGCTGGACAAGTACGCCGACCACGGCCTGTCGCAGCTCGCCCTGCCCGGCGTCCTCAACCTCCCGCCCATCTCCACTCACGGCAACGTCATGGAGATCGCCGGCAAGTTCGGCGGCCCACAGCAACTGCGTGAGGCGGTCCAGAATCTAGAATCGCTTCTGTACGCGGCATGAGCGGAGGTATCGCCGGCCGAGGCCGCCGAATGGAATTCGGCGTCTGGCACGGTAAAGCCTGCTCAAGCAGGCTGGCTAAACTAAATTATCCCTAGCCTGCCTCGGCAGGCTTGACGATAGCAGGCTCAGAATTCCATTCTGAGCCGCCGCTGACACAATCTAGACGAGAGACCCTATGCCCCGTTCCCGCAAGAGTGACACCCAACCCACCCTGATTGACGTCTCCTCCCCTCTCCCCGTGGGAGAGGGCCAGGGTGAGGGTCTTCCGGCCCGCCGCGCCCAGGCTCCGGTGACCACGGCGCAGCGCCTCGGCAGCGTCGTCAAGTCCGCCCGCGACATCATGCGCAAGGACAAGGGCCTCAACGGCGACCTCGACCGCCTGCCCATGCTCACCTGGATCATGTTCCTCAAGTTCCTCGACGACATGGAGCAGGTGCGCGAGACCGAGGCCGTCCTGGGCGGGCGGCGCTTCCGCCCCGCTATCGAGCCGCCCTACCGCTGGCGCGACTGGGCCACCCGCGAGGACGGCATCACCGGACCGGAGCTGATCGCCTTCATCAACAACGAGAAGACGACGCGCCCCGACGGCACGGAAGGCGCGGGCCTGTTCGCCTACCTGCGCGGCCTCCAGGGCGCCGACGGCGGCGACCGCCGCGACGTCATCCGCACCGTGTTCCAGGGCGTCGTCAACCGCATGATCAACGGCTACCTCCTGCGCGACGTCATCAACAAGGTCAACGCCATCCACTTCACGTCGAGCGAGGAAATCCACACCCTCGGCCACCTCTACGAGTCGATGCTCAAGGAGATGCGCGACGCCGCCGGCGACTCCGGCGAGTTCTACACGCCGCGCGCCGTCGTCCGCTTCATGGTCGAAGTCACGGACCCGCGCCTGGGCGAGGCCGTCCTCGACCCGGCCTGCGGCACCGGCGGCTTCCTGGTCGAGGCGTTCACCCACCTGGAAAAGCAGGCGCGCACGCTCCAGGAGCGCGAGACTCTCCAGGCGCGCAGCATCTACGGCGGCGAGGCCAAGTCTTTGCCGTACATGCTGGCCGAGATGAACCTCCTGCTCCACGGCCTGGAGTCGCCGCGCATCGACCCCGGCAACAGCCTGCGCGTCCGCCTCACTGACATCGGCGACCGGGACCGCGTGGACGTCATCCTCACCAACCCGCCCTTCGGCGGCGAGGAGGAGCCGGGCATCCAGGGCAACTTCCGCCGGACAAGCAGACCGCCGAGACGGCGCTGCTGTTCCTCCAGCTCATCATGCGCAAGCTGCGCCGCCATCCGAAGCCGGGCCGCGCCGGCGTCGTCGTCCCCAACGGGACGCTGTTCGGCGACGGCGTCGCGGCGCGCATCAAGGAGGAACTGCTCAAGGAGTTCAACCTCCACACCGTCGTCCGCCTGCCCAACGGCGTCTTCGCCCCGTACACCAGCATCCCCGCCAACATCCTGTTCTTCGACCGCAGCGGCCCGACGGAGGACGTGTGGTACTACGAGCAGCCGCTGCCAGAGGGGCGCAAGAACTACACCAAGACCCAGCCGATGCAGTTCGAGGAGTTCGCCGACGCCATCGCCTGGTGGGGGAACCGTGCCGAGAACGAGCGCGCCTGGCGCGTGCCCGCCGCCCAGATTCTCGCCAACGGCTGCAACCTGGACATCAAGAACCCCAACGCGCGCCAGGACTTCGAGCACTTGCCGCCGCAGCAGCTCGCCGACGACATTCTGCGAAAAGAGGCCCGCATCGCCGAGCTGATGCGGGAGATCACGAACTTGTTGCAGGGGGTGGCGCAGTGAGAAAGCTCACGGCCGCTGAGCAACGTTTCATCGATAACGCACTCCTAATTGCTGCCTCTCATCTTATATTCACTCGTCTCGCGGCAAGCGGCACGCCGATATTTCCTCTTGCAGAGATTGCCGATACCACTTCGGGCGGTACACCTAGACGACAGATAAGTGAATACTTCGGAGGTAGCATACCTTGGATTAAGTCAGGGGAACTGAACGATGGCTTGATCCATGGAGCCGAAGAACACATAACTGAAGACGGTTTGCAGAACTCATCTGCCAAAGTGTTTCCAAAGGGGACTCTGCTTGTTGCGCTCTATGGAGCAACCGTAGGCAAGACCGGCATACTTGACATAGACGCGGCCACAAATCAAGCTGTATGCGCGATAACTCCAAAAACCAATAAGGTGACGAAACCGTTCCTGTTCTGGTTCTTGCGATACAAAAGGCCCGAATTCCTGGCCACGAGTTTTGGAGGAGCTCAACCGAACATTAGCCAGACGGTCCTGCGCAATACACTTCTCCCAGTCCCAGATATTGGCTTGCAATACGTAATCTCGTCTTTTCTGGAGCAAGTCGAACGAATTCAGAATCACGAAACAGAGACGACATTGGCGGAACTGCCGCCGCCTCTAGGCGACATTCCGAGCATCGTCGCCCGCATCGACGCTCTCGCCGCCAGGATCGAGGAGGCGCGGGGCCTGCGGCGGCAGGCGGCGGCGGAGGTGGAGGCGCTCACCAATTCAGCAGCGCGGTCTCGCTTGTCATTAACAAATGTGCCTATTACTCGGCTTGGAGACTGGCTAGATCCAGACCGCGATGGCATTCAGACAGGACCCTTTGGCGCACAATTGAGTTCAGCAGATTTTGTGGACGAAGGAGTGCCTATCCTGACAATCGGCAACGTGCAATATCATGGCCTCGACCTCCAAGACCTGAAGCATGTGACACATGCTAAAGCGCGCGAACTTCAGCGCTTTGCACTTTCAGAGGGCGACATTCTCTTCGCTCGAATGGGAACCGTCGGACGATGTTGCGTGGCGCCGTCGAATGCAAACGGCTGGCTAATCAACTATCATATCATTCGAGTGGCTCTCGACAAGGAAAAGGCAGACCCACGTTATGTGCACTGGACAATTCGAGCTTCCACCGACGTTCAAGAGTATCTAGGTGGCACAATTCGCGGTGCAACCCGCCAGGGCGTAAACTCGGGAATTGTAGCGGGGCTGCCATGTCGGATTCCCCCCCTACCCGAGCAGCGGCGCATCGTCGCCTACCTGGACGATCTTCAAGCCCGGGTAGACGCCGTCAAGCGCCTCCAGGCGGAGACGCAGGCCGAGCTAGACGCCCTCCTGCCCGCCGTCCTCGACAAGGCGTTCAAGGGCGAGCTATAGACGCTCTCCGCTCCCTCTCCCCGTGGGAGAGGGTTGGGGTGAGGGTCATAGAACCTGGCGCGGAATCCAAGACCCTCACCCTGCCCTCTCCCAGAGGGAGAGGGTTCTAATCTGCCCTTTCTCCCCCGAGGAGAGAGCCTGATCTGCCGCCGTCTGCTGCTCTGCGTGAGAGGGCCAGGAGGTGAGGGCCTTCACGCGTTGACCGTCAATTCACCCGGTGATACAATTTCCCACCGTTAGCGAGAACATCTGGCACTCACCCAGGAGGCAACGTGGCGGGCAGCGAACAGGCACAGCAACTGGCGGAACGCTTCAATCAGCTGAATGGTCAGGTCATCGCGCTCGTGGAGCCTCTGTCCGAGGAACAGTGGAGCATGGCGTGCGGCGACGACAAGCGCCCCATCGGCGTCGTCGCTCACCACGTCGGCACGGCGTACGGCAACATCGCAGCATGGGTGCGGACGATGGCGGACGGCCAGCCGTTGCCGCCGGTGACGCCGGCGATCATCGACGAGTGGAACGCTCAGCACGCCGAGGCGAACGCCGACGTGAGCAAGGCCGAGACGCTGGATCTGCTGAAGAGCAACGGGGACAAAGCTGTGGCAGCCGTCGCGGGCCTGAGCGATGAGGAGTTGGCGCAGTCCGGCGCTGTAACCCTGCTCGGCGGTGCGACGGTGACCGCGGCACAGCTTATAGAATATGTCCTTTTCGGCCATACCGGCGGCCATCTGACCGGCATGCGCGCGGCGCTGGGTCGCTGAAGCGCGGAGTAGTGGGGTCGGTACACATCCAGCAATTCAACCAGGAGGCAGGCATGGCGGGCAGTGAGCAGGCACAACAACTGGCGGAGCGATTCAGCCAGCTTAACGATCAGGTCATGGCGTTCGTGACGCCGCTGACCGACGAACAGTGGGACACGATATGCAGCGACGACGAGCGCCCGATCGGCATCGTCGCCCACCACGTCGCGACCGCCCACTCCGCCATTATGGGCTGGCTGGTGACGTTGGCCGATGGCAAGCCCCTTCCGCCGCTGACCATGGAGATGCTCGATGCGGTGAACGACGCGCACGCCCAGCGGCACGCCGGAGTGAGCAAGGCCGAGACCTTGGACCTGCTGAAGCGCAATGGGGACGTGGCGGCGACGACGCTCAGCGGTTTCACCGACGAGCAGTTGTCGCAGACGGACATGGTGTGGCTGCTCGGCGGCGCGACGCTGACGACGGCGCAACTGGCGGAAGCGATGCTCCTGGGCCATGCCGACGAGCACCTGCAAGCGATGCGCGGCGCCCTGGGGAGTCCGACGCCGGGCTAATCGCCAGCAGAAATAAGAATGCACGAGGGCGGGCGCTGTCCTGGGATAGGCCCGTCCTCGTTTATGCGAGGGGCGATGCTGGATATAAAGGTGACGGAGGAGTGGCGGCGGGCATTTCCGGGCGCTTACATGGGGCTGCTGGAAGTCTCCGGTGTGGACAACACGCCGCGGCCATCGGCGCTGGACGCGGAGAAGCGCGCCGTAGAGGAACGGCTGCGCCAGCGATACGCGGGCTACACCCGGGCCGACTTCCTGGCGCTACCCATCGTCGCCGCGTACTGGAGCTACTATAAGCGCTTCAGCAAGACGTACCACGTCCTGCTCCAGGTAGAGTCGGTCGTCCTGAAGGGCAAGTCCCTGCCCGACGTCTCGCCGCTGGTGGACGCCAACTTCACGGCCGAGCTAGACACGCTCGCTCTCACGGCCGGCCACGACGTCGCGAAGCTCGTCCCACCGGTCGTGATCGATGTCACGCGGGACGGCGAGACGTTCACGCAGATGGGCGGGGCGTTGAAGACACTGCGGGCGGGCGACATGGTGATGCGCGATGAGACCGGCGTGACGTGCACCATCATCTACGGCCAGGACGACCAGTCCCCGATCTCGCCGGCGACGACGCACGCGCTGTACGTGGTCTACGCGCCGGCCGGCGTGGACGCGGCGGCGGTGCAGGCGCAGCTCGACGGCATCGAGCGCAACATCGCCCTCTTCGCGCCAGGCTACCGGCGCGAGCAGTCACGGATCCTCGGCGGCTCCCAACAAGGAGCCGCGGCAGTCGGATGAAAATCGCGGCCCCTCCGAGTAAAGTGAAAGGCTGGGCTGAGGCCCAGATGCCTCGTAGCGCTGCTCAGAACACAAGCTGCGGTGTCACTGCGACACCCCCACGCCGGGTGACGGCATGCGCCGACACAAGAACACAGTTAAGCCGTCATTGCGAGCGGAGCGAAGCAATCCCCCGTCCTTGTCAAAGGCGGTTTGCACCGCTACGGCGTTGCTGTCATCCACCGAGAGATTGCTTCGTCGCGCTGATGCGCTCCTCGCAATGACAGTAGTGTGTGTTCTGAGCAGGAGGGCGGCAGCCCGACGAAGCAGCCTCCCGGTTGGCGATAAACCCGCCTGCACCGCTCAAACGTTCTTCAGCAAGGGCGCGAGATTGCTTCGCTGACGCTCGCAATGACAGCCTTTCTGTATACGCTTGGTATCAGGTTCGCGGCGGCCCGAAGCCGCACCGCTACTATATGGAAGCCCAAGAGGCTGAGATAGCGCCACCGATGCAGCTATCCTAGCCCCTTGGGCTTCCATTTTCCAGCCGTGGTGTAGATGCCACGGCGTCCGCCGTCAAGCGGTCGGCGTCGCGCTGAAGTCCATGTCGGCGAGAACGACCTTCGCGGCGTTGTGGCCGGGGATGCCGGTGACGCCGCCGCCGGGATGCGTCCCCGACCCGCACAGGTATAGGCCGGCCAGCGGCGTGGTGTAGTCGGCGTAGCCGGGCAGCGGCCGCAGGTCGTAGCTCTGGTCGGGCGTAATCTCGCCGTGGAAGATGTGGCCGCCGGTCAGGGCGAAGCGCCGCTCCAGGTCGACCGGCGAGAGCATCTGCCGCGCGATGACGGCGTTCGCCATGTTCGGCGCGTACTCGGCCAGCTTCGCCAGCACCCGGTCGGCGAACTCCTCGCGCAACCCATCATCCCACGAGCGGCCAACCGGCTCGTAGGGCGCGTACTGGCAGAAGCACGACAGGATATGCTTGCCCTCCGGCGCCATCGTCGGGTCGGTCGGCGACTGGGTGAAGATCTCGATGAACGGCTCACGCGACGGCTGGCCGTGCTTGCAGTCGTCCCACGCGCGCTCCAGGTAGTCCAGCGACGGGGCGATGTCCACCGTGCCGCGGTTGTACACTTCGGGCGCGATGTCGGGCGGAGCGGCGCTGTAGCGCGGCAGCTCCTCCAGGGCCAGGTTGAGCTTGTACACCGGACCGGCGATGCGGTAGGCGCGCTCGATGCGCTGGCGGAAGTCGGCCGGTAGGGCGCTCGACGGCGTCAGCGTCAGGAAGGTGCGCTTCGGATCGGCGTTCGACAGGACGACCCGCGCCCGCAGCGTTTCCCCGTTCTCCAGCACCACGCCCGCCGCCTGCCCGCCCTCGACGAGCACCTCACCCACCGGCGCGCTCGTCGAATCTCCACGCCCAGGTCACGGGCCGCCGCGGCGATGGACTGCGTCACCGCGCCCATGCCCCCGCGCACGTAGCCCCACACCCCGCGCCGGCCGATGGCGCGGCCGATGGTGTGGTACAGCCAGACGTAGGGCGTGCCGGGCGTCATCGGGCCGCCGGCCGTGCCGATCATCCCCTGGGGCGCCATGGCAGCCTTGATGTACTCCGACTCGAAGAACTCGTTCAGGAGGTCGGTGGTGGACGCGAGCATCACGCGGCTGAAGTCATCCATGCAGCCCGCGTCGTCGAAGCGCTGCGCCAGCTCGCCCAGGGTGATGGGCGGCTGCATCAGCGTCGGCTCGATGATGTCGCACGCGCGGTCCCAGAAGTCTTCCCAGCGGTCCAGCGCCTCGGCGTCGGCCTGGGAGAAGCGCGCGATCTGCGCCTTGCTCTGGGCGCGGCTGTCGGCATACAGGAAGATATGCTGGCCGTCGGGGAAGGGCATGAAGTACGACGGACTCTTGGCGTACCACGCCAGGCCGTAGTCGGTGAGGCGCAGGTCGGCGATGATCTCCGGGCGAAAGAGTCTGAAGGAGTACGACGCGACGGAGACGCGGAAGCCGGGGTGGATCTCCTCGGTGATGGCCGCGCCGCCGACGGTGTGGTAGCGCTCGACGACGAGGACTTTCTTCCCCGCCTGGGCGAGGTAGCACGCGGCGACGAGGCCATTGTGCCCCGCGCCTATGACAATGGCATCGTAGTTTGTCGACATGGGCGAGTCCGTTTCGTGTGATAATGTCATCGCTGTTGTCATGCTGAGCGAACGCGAAGCATCCCGCTGGTCATGGGGCCCTTCGCTGCGCTCAGGGCGACAGTGGCAGGTGTCATCGCGAGCGGAGCGACGCGATCTCACGACGGGGGATTGCTTCGCTTCGCTCGCAACGACGGGCCTGTTATCCGAGCCTTTGCAGATATTCCTGGTCGAAGGCCCACAGCAGGCCCTCGGAGTGGGCGTACGGGCCTGGCTCGTAGGCGCGGGAGCTGACGCCAAGCTGCGACAGCTCGCACACGTGCCAGTCCTGGCTGTTGGTCATGTCCCAGAATTCGACGGCATCCGACGGGTCGAAGTCCGGGTGGGCGATGGCGGACGGGTCGAAGTGCCACTCGCACACAACGCGCGTGCGCCTCGGACCCAGCGGCGTGAGGCGGTGGCTCATGACGTAGTCCGGGTGCAGGCTCAGCAGCATGTTGGGGAAGATGGAGTAGTAGTACACCCGCCCCAGGTCCTCCCCGCCCACGTCACCGACCGGCGGGCGCTTCGTGCCGCCGTCCACGGTCATGCTCAGCACGTCCTCGTTCAGCGTCATGTACCCACCCAGCACCGGCCCCTCCAGCAGGTCGTTGCGGCCGCTCGTCGGCGGTGAGAGTTTCGTCAACGCCGGATGCACGAGGGGGCAGTGGTAGCACTCGGAGTAGTTCTCGACGACGAGCTTCCAGTTAGCCTGGATATCGTATTCGATCTGACGCACGGTGACCAGGTTGCGCAGCGCCCACGTCGGGAACTTGTCGATGAGCGCCTCCAGCTCGCTCTCGAACGGCTGGGGATCGCGGGCCAGGCTCATGAACAGGAAGCCTTCCCAGTCGAACAGGGCAGCAGGGCGCAGTGGGTAGCTCGCCAGGTCGAAGTCGGGCGCGCCGCCCATCAGGCGCGCGGCCATGAGACGGCCGTCAAGCCCGTAGGTCCAGGCGTGGTAGGGGCACTGAATCGTCTCGGCGAGCTGGCCGCAGCCCTCGGTGAGCATTCGCGTCCCGCGGTGGCGGCAGACGTTGAACAGGGCGCGCGCGGCGCCGTCCTTGCCGCGCACGACGATGACACTCTCGCCGAACATCTCACTGAGGAAATAGTCGCCGGGGTTGGGAATCTGGCTGGCGCGGCCGATGTAGAGCCAGTCGCGGAGGAAGATGCGCTCGATCTCCTGGCGGTAGATGTCGTCGGAGGTGTAGTAGGGGCCGGGCAGGGTGAACGCCCCGTTCTCGACGGTGGGAGGAAGATAGGTCGCCATGGGCGTCCCCTTCTAGATGGATGCAATTGGGGTGGCAGCTACCGCGAATCATACCCCGTGATGCCCCGCCCGTGCAAGAAAAAGCGGGGTCAAGACCCTCACCCCCTGGCCCCTCTCCCAGAACGGGAGAGGGGGAACGGGCCGCACGGCCGCTCTAGCAGCAAGCGAGAAAGTCGAATGGGATGATGCTTTCGTACGAACCGGGTGGGTAATTGCTCCAGCCGTCGTTGATGGTGTGGTCCACGTGCATCACGATGCGAAGCGTGTGCTTGCCGGGTGTGGGATGGACGAGAGCAACGTCGAAGTTGCGAGATACCGACGAGGGAGTGCCGAGAAGGATATTCTGCTGGTCGTAGGTTCCGAAGGCGGTCACATCCACCGCTTTGTCGTCGACATACAGATCGTAGGTGATTGCAGGCCAGTTGTTCTCCAAACGTTCCTGTGTCGTCGTTGTCCAGCCTGCAAGGTCGAGCCGTAGCTCGTCGCCCACGAGGCGCATGCTGCACTCTGCTCCGGTATAAGAGCCTGGCGCGACGGGGTTGGGGAAGCGGCAGCCGGACAACTGGCCGATAAACTGGCCCATAGGGCTCCCCTTCTGCAACACCATGTCGCCGACGTGATCCCCAGGCCTTAGCTTACTCGGCGCGGCCGGCGACATTGGCAGCGCGGCGCACGCGGAGAGCGCGAGGAGAACAAACAGAGGGGCAAAGCTCGACAGCCCACGAAACATCTGGCGCATCACTCCCGCCCTTTTCGCTGCCATAAAGACTACGCTTGCGGTCAAGAAATTATAGACATTGCCCCCACTGAGTCAATACCGAGTCTTTCAGACCCGTCCTCCCTGAGACAGAGAGAGGGGCCTGAGTATGCGCGGCGCGTTGCGCCAGGGGCGTCACGGTGCTAAACTTGCGAAGACACAATGGGAGGCACGTATGCGCGTGGCGCTGATTGAGCCGTTCGCCGGGGCGAGCGGCGATATGTTGTTAGGAGCGGTGGTAGATGCCGGCGTGGGCCTCGGCGAGCTGACGGCGGGGCTGCGCGGCCTGGGCATCGAGGGGTGGTCCCTCGAGCAGACGACGGTGCGGCCCCACGGCCTGCGGGCGACCCACGTCGAGGTGACGGTGGACCCGGCGATTCGGCTGGCCCACTGGGCCGACGTCGAGCGGCAAATCACAGGCGCTACGCTCTCGGAGCGCGTCAGGCGGGATAGCCTGCGCGTCTTCCGCCGCCTGTTCGAAGCGGAGGCGCGTGTCCACGGCATGAGCTACGACACCGTCCACCTGCACGAGATGGGCAACCTGGACACGCTCATCGACGTGGTCGGCGGCGTGATCGGCCTGGAGCGGCTGGGCATCGAGAGGGTGTACGTCGCGGCGTTCCCGGCCGGGCGCGGCACGATTCGCACGCAGCACGGCCTGCTACCGTCGCCCGGCCCGGCGGTGATGGCGCTGCTCGAAGGCGCGCCGATGCGCTCGGTGGACATCGAAGCGGAGCTGGTGACGCCGACGGGCGCGGCCATCCTGACGACGCTGGCCGATGGCTATAGCGCGTTTCCGACGCTCACCGTCGAGGCGGTGGGCTACGGCGCGGGGACGAAGCCACTGCCGTTCGCCAACGTGCTGCGGCTCGTGGTCGGCGAGGCGGCGGAGCGGCCGACGGAGGGGCTTGTCGAGGAGCGCGTCACGCTATTGGAGACGCAGATCGACGACATGCCGCCGGAGTGGTACGAGTACGTCATCGGGAAGCTGCTGAGCATGGGCGCGCTGGATGCGTTCATGACGCCCGTATTAATGAAAAAGAACCGGCCCGGCGTGCTGCTGACCGTGCTATGCCGCCCGGAGCGCGCCGAGGATGTGGCGGCCATCGTGCTGACCGAGACCACGACGCTGGGCGTGCGCCGCCAGGACGTGGACCGACTGTTCCTCCCGCGCGAGATGGTGATGGTCGAGACGGAGTACGGCCCCATCGCCGCAAAAGTCGCCACGCTGCCGTCGGGGATGCGCCGCGCCGCGCCCGAGTACGAGGCGTGCCGCGCGGTGGCGGAGGCACGCAACGTGCCGCTGTGGGAGGTATACCGGGCAGTGGAACGCGCCTACAATAGCACCGTATAATAATGGTAGGGGCAATACTGAATTACCCGGCGAGGCGATATGCAGAATATGTTTACAGGGCCAATGATGATTGGCTACGCTCTAGCCATAGCATTCGAGATTCTATTTCCGTTCGTGCTCGGCGCGATTTTCTGGCGCAGGCTCGGGGCGCGCTGGCGCACGTTCTTCATCGGCATGCTCATCTTCGGCGTGACCCAGCTCCTCATTCGCGTCCCCATCGTCCAGATGCTCTCCAACATGCTGGCCGACACGCTCAGAGGATCGCCCACCCTGGCCGCCTTCTGGGGCATTGCCCTCGCCCTGACCGCCGGCTTGTTCGAGGAGACAGGCCGCTGGCTTGGCTATCGCTACCTGCTAAAGGGGCCGAAGACGTGGACGATGGGTGTGATGTACGGCACGGGCCACGAGGCGATGGAGTCGGTGTGGATCGGCGTCTCGGTCATGGCCAGCCTGGCGACCCTCATGAACTTCGCCGCCATGTCCGCTGAGCAAATCCAATCCCTCTCACCGGACGCCGTGACCCAGCTCCAGGCGGGGTTGCAGCAATTGCAGGTGCTCGGCCCGGCGACGCCGCTGGTCGGAGCGTACGAGCGTGCCCTGACGATGGCGGTCCAGATATCCCTGTCCATCCTGGTGCTCCAGGTGTTCATCCGCGGCTCGTTCATCTGGTACTGGGCGGCCGTCGGCTACCACGCCCTGATCGACGCGTTCGCCGTCTTCGGCCCGCGCTACATCGGCCTGATCGGGGTCGAGGCCGTCCTGACCGTCTTCGCCATCTTCAGCCTATGGATTATCTTCCACTTCCGGCCGCATCCCGAGACGCCCGCCGAAACGCCCACGGAAGCGGCGGCGGCGACGGGAGGGTCATGAGATGGCGGCGACAAATGGGCGCGTCATCGAGACGCGCGGGCTGACGCGGACCTTTGGGGCCACCACGGCGGTGCGCGACCTGAACCTGGACGTCGAGCGCGGCGAGGTGTTCGTCCTCCTGGGGCCGAACGGCTCCGGCAAGACGACGACGGTGCGCATGCTGGCAGCGCTGATCGCGCCGACGGCGGGGCAGGCGACGGTCGTCGGGCAGCCGCTCGACGGCGACGACGAGGCGCTGGAGGGGCTGCGGGGGCGCATCGGCTTCCTGACCGAGTCGCCCGGCCTCTATGACCGGCTGAGCGCCGAGTACAACCTGATGTTCTTCGCCCGCCTGTACCGCGTGGCGCAGCCGGAGAAGGCCGTCGAGAAGTACCTCAAGCTCCTGGGCCTGTGGGAACAGCGGAGCCAGCTCACCGGCGGCTTCTCGAAAGGCATGCGCCAGAAGGTCGCCATCGCCCGTGCCTTCCTCCACGAGCCGGACCTGGTGTTCCTGGACGAGCCGACCAGCGGGCTCGACCCCAGCGCCAGCCGCACGGTGCGCGAGTTTATCGAGGAGCTGAAGGCGGAGGGCCGTACAATCTTCCTGACGACGCACAACCTGGACGAAGCCGAGCGCCTGGCTGATCGCGTCGGCGTGCTCAAGCAGACGCTCATCGCCGTCGACACGCCCTCGGCGCTGCGCCAGCGCCTGTTCGGCTCGCGCACCCTGGTGACCGTCGCCAACCCCGACCCGCGCTGGGTAACAGTCGCGCAGGCGACGCCGCACGTGCGCGGGGCCGCGCTGCGCGACAGCGTACTGCAGGTGGACGTAGACAGCCCGGCCGAGGCGAACCCCGGCCTGGTCGCGGCGCTGGTCGCGGCAGGAGCGCAGGTGCAGTTCGTCGCCGAGGACCGCGCCAGCCTGGAGCAGGTGTACCTCGAACTTGTGGACGGCGGCGGAGAGAAGAGCGCCACGGAGGCACAGAGGCCACGGGGAAGATAGAAGCTAACGCAAAGGCGCAGAGACGCAAAGGAAGAAACGTGGGCAGTCATTGCGAGCGGAGCGAAGCAATCCCCCGCCCTTGCGACCGGCAGTCTATGCAGAGTGGCAAGACACTTGCCCATGGTGAGATTGTTGCGTCCGTGGGGAGCTTCGCCCCCCATACCCCCCGCAGTCGCCCTCTTGCTCAGAACACAGAGACTCACGGCGTCATTGCGAGGCGGCCATGCCGCCGAAGCAATCTCCCTCTGGGTAACAGCCTCACCATACCCGCTCAGACCGTCCGCACCAAGGGCGAGGGATTGCTTCGCTTACGCTCGCAATGACGACTAGGCAGTGTTCTTGTGCCGGCGCATGTCGCTACCGCGCATGGGGTCTCGTAATGACGCCGACTTTACAGCCTTTTTTGCGACGTTTGGGATTAGCCCGGCGTGCCCGAAGGAGCCGATTTTTGGGGAGCGAGTATGACAGCCGTTGAGACGGTTATGCGCAAAGAGTGGGCGGAGACGCTCCGCAACCGAACGATTCTGTTCACGTGGGGGCTGTTGTCGGTGATGTTCCTGGCGATGCCGCTCGGCCTGGGGCTGCTCCTGCCGTCGCTGCTGGGGCCGGAGGTAGCCGGCTCGACGGAAGGGCTGCCGGACAACTACCTCCAGCTCATGCCCAGCCTCGCCGGGCTGCCGCCCCTCGCGCAGGCGCAGGTGTTCCTGCTGCGCCAGTTCCTGCCCCTGTTCCTGGTGTTGCCGGTCATGGCCGCCATCAGCATCGCCACCTACAGCATCATCGGCGAGAAGACGAGCCGCAGCCTGGAAGCCGTGCTGGCGACGCCCATCACGACAGAGCAGCTCCTGCTCGGCAAGAGCCTGGCCTCGACCATCCCTGCCGTCCTGGGAACGTGGCTCATCTTCCTCATCTACGCCGTCATCGTGATCTGGCGCGCGGGCACGACCGTGGCGCGCTACGTTCTCGACCCGGCGACGCTTACGATGATTATTCTCATCACACCGCTGGTGGCGCTGCTGGCGCTCGGTCTCGGTGTCCTCGTCTCGGCGCGGGTCAGCGATCCCCGCAGCGCGCAGCAGGTCGGCGTCATCGTCATCCTGCCGATTATCGCGATCATGATTGGGCAGAGCGTCGGCCTGTTCCTGCTCGGTCTGCCCTTCGTGTTCATGGCGGCGATCATCCTGGCGATCCTCGACGGGCTGGTGTTCGTCATCGGCGTGCGCGTCTTCCAGCGCGAGACGATCCTCACGCGGTGGAGATGACGCAACGCGTCGTGAAGCTTACACCACATGCCTCATAACGACTGAAGTTGCCCCTACAAAAGGTCCAAATTGAGTTGACCTGTTCATCTTTATCTGCTAAGGTTTGACGCGGCTGGCGGCCATTATCCACCCGGATACCGCCTGCCGCGTCATTTTGCATTACCATTTAGAAGGAGACGGCGATGAAGCTCCAGGGTCTCGACGAAGGCGCCCACTTCCAGATTGTGAGCGCCGATGAGGCCGTGTCCGTGATCGAGTCCGGCAACCGCGTTTTCATCCAGAGTGTCGCCGCCGCGCCCCAGCGCCTCATCGAGGCCATGGTCCGCCGCGCTCCCGAGCTGCACGATGTGGAAATCGTCCACATCATCACGGCCGGCGACGCCCCGTACGCCCGCCCCGAATACCGCCACAATTTCCATACCAACGCGCCTTTCCTCGGCCCGAACGTCCGCGACGGCGTCTCCACGGGCCTGGTGGACTATATCCCGGTGTTCCTGCGCGAGGTGCCGAACCTCTTCCGCAAGAACATCCTGCCCCTGGACGTGGCCATGATCCAGGTGTCGCCGCCCGACCGCCACGGCTTCTGCTCCCTCGGTGTCTCCGTGGACACGAGCCGCGCGGCGGTGGAGATGGCAACGCACGTCATCGCCCAGGTCAACCCCAACATGCCGCGCACCCACGGCGACGGCCTGATCCACCTCAGCCAGATCGCCTACGCCGTCGAGGTCGACGACCCGCTGCCGGAGCTGCCGCCCTCGGAGCTGGGCGAGGTCGAGATGGCGATCGGCCGCAACGTGGCGGAGCTGGTGGAGGACGGCGCGACGCTCCAGATGGGCATCGGCGCGATTCCCGACGCCGCCCTCGCGTCGTTGGGCAGCCACCAGAACCTCGGCATCCACACGGAGATGTTCTCCGAGGGCATCATTGACCTGGTCGAGAAGGGCGTCATCACCGGCTACAACAAGCGGACGCACCCCGGCAAGATCGTCGGCAGCTTCCTGCTCGGCACCAAGCGCCTGTACGACTTCGTCGACGACAACCCGCTGGTGGTCATGCTCGACGTCGCCTACACCAACGACACGGCGGTCATCCGCCGCAACCCGAAAGTGACCGCCATCAACAGCGCCGTCGAGGTCGACGTGACCGGCCAGGTGTGCGCCGACTCCATCGGGACGCGCATGTACTCCGGCGTCGGCGGCCAGATGGACTTCATGCACGGCGCGGCGCTGTCGGAGGGCGGCAAGCCCATCATCGCCCTGCCCTCGACGACGAGCCGCGGCGAGTCGCGCATCGTCAGCTTCCTCAAGCAGGGCGCCGGCGTCGTCACGACCCGCGCCCACGTCCACTACATCGTGACCGAGTACGGCGTGGCGTACCTGTACGGCAAGAACCTGCGCCAGCGCGCGCTGGCGATGATCAACATCGCTCACCCCATGCACCGCGAGCGCCTGGAGCGCGAGGCGCTGGAGCGCTTCGGCACGCTGGACTGCTACTAGACTCGGCCCTCACCCCATCCCTCTCCCACAAGGGCGAGAGGGCCAGAAAACGTCTTGATCTCCCCCTCTACCGTTCTGGGAGAGGGGGCAGGGGGTGAGGGACGAGCCGCCCGCCGGCTCTGTTTGCATTCGGGATGTCCCCCCGTATAATGTGATAATTCGCGATCCTATCGCGTTATCTGAGGTACCAGTTCGCGCGGTGTTCCCTCCTCCTACACGCCTGCCCCGGGACACCGCGTCCGCTTATTTGCCGTTCTGACCGCCACGTAACCGAATAACCATACTCACCGCGTAATACCAAGCGTGTATAGAAAGGCTGTCGTTGCGAGCGAAGCGAAGCAATCTCCCGCCCTTGCGACCGGCAGTCTACGCTGAGTGGGATGCTCTGGCACGTGGTGAGATTGCTTCGTCCGTGGGGAGCTTTGCCCCCCTCACCCTCGTAAGCCGCCCTCCTCGAAATGACACTGTTTTGCAGCCTTTCTAGCCGCGCTTGGTATGAGCCCGCTCCCGGGGGGGAACTCATGCATACTCGTCCTCGCTCGCGCATCCTCGTTCGCTTCGGCCTCGTTCTTCTTGCCCTGGCCGCCGTCCTGGCCGCCGGCCGGCCCTCAACCGCGTCGGCAACACCCGCCTGTCCTAGCGGCACGACCCTCTATGTGAATGCATCGGTCTCTGGCGGCGTAGGCGACGGCTCGTCGTGGCCCAACGCCTACACCACCCTATCGGCGGCGCTGACCACAGCCACGACCTGCTCCAACGTGACGCAGATCTGGGTGGCGCAGGGGACGTACAAACCGGCCGGGCCTAACGGGGACCGCAACGCGACGTTCGCCCTCAAGAACAATCTCGCCATCTACGGCGGGTTCACCAGCGGGCAGAGCAACCTGACCGACCGCAACACCAACCCGGCGACCAACAACACGGTGCTGAGCGGCGACCTGAACGGCAACGACGGCGCGAACTTCGCCAACAACGGGGAGAATAGCTACCACGTGCTGACGGGCAGCGGAACGGCCAGCAGCGCCATCCTCGACGGCTTCACCGTCAGCGGCGGCAACGCGAATGGAAGCTTTTCCGCAGCCGAGGGCGGCGGGCTGTACAACAGCGGAGGCAGCCCGACGCTGACCAACGTCACCTTCAGCGGCAACTCCGCTAGTTACGGCGGCGGGATGTACAACTTAAGTGGCAACCCGACGCTGACCAACGCCACCTTCAGCGGCAACTCCGGATACCTGGCGGGCGGCGGGCTGTACAACGAGAGCGGCAGCCCGACGCTGACCAACGTCACCTTCAGCGGCAACTCTTCTGCTCAGGGCGGCGGGATGGCCAGCGATAGCGGCAGCCCGACGATCCGCAACAGCATCCTGTGGGGCGACACGGGCGGAGAGATAAGCGGCTCCGTTACCGTGTCCTACAGCATCGTGCAGGGCGGCTATCCCGGCACGGGCAACCTCAACCAGGACCCGATGTTCGTCGCGCCGGTGCCATCGCCCGCGCCGTCCAGCGGCAGCAACCTGCGCCTACAGTACGCTTCGCCCGCCATCAACGCCGGCAACAACAGCGTCACCAACCCTTCGCTGCCCGCCACTGACCTAGACGGCAACCCGCGCATCCAGGGCGGCACAGTGGACATGGGCGCGTACGAGTCGACGTGTCCGGCCGGCACCGGCATCCTGCGCTTCGTCAACGGTGGTGTGAGCACGTCCGGGAACGGCCAGTCGTGGGGCACAGCGTACCAGACGCTGACGGAGGCACTGACAGCGGCTCAGTCGGCCACCGTCTGCGTCGAGATCTGGGTCGCGCAGGGGACGTACAAGCCGACGAGCGGGGCGGACCGAAGCGCGACGTTCCAGCTCAAGAACAATCTCGCTATCTATGGCGGGTTCACGGCCGGGCAGAGCAACCTAACCGACCGCAACGCGACCCCGGCGACCAACAACACGGTGCTGAGCGGCGACATCGGCACGGCGAACGACACCAGCGACAACAGCTACCACGTCGTGACGGGCAGCGGGACGAATAACACCGCCATCCTTGACGGCTTTACCGTCACAGGCGGCAACGCGAACTATGGAAGTAGTTGCCCAGGCGGATGCGGCGGCGGGATGTACAACGAGGTCGGCAGCCCGACGCTGACCAACGTCACCTTCAGCGGCAACCGCAGCGGCGACTACGGCGGCGGGATGTACAATTACAGCAGCAGCCCGACGCTGACCAACGTCACCTTCAGCGGCAACTCCGCCACCGCCCAGTACGCCTACGGCGGCGGGATGGCCAACTCCTTGAGCAGCCCGACGCTGACCAACGTCACCTTCAGCGGCAACTCCGCCAGCTACTCCGGCGGCGGGATGTACAACTCGTCGAGCAGCAGCCCGACGCTGACCAACGTCACCTTCAGCGGCAACTCCGCCACCAACAACGGCGGCGGGATGGTCAACGGGAACGGCAGCAACCCGACGCTGACCAACGTCACCTTCAGCGGCAACTCCTCCACCTACGGCGGCGGGATGGTCAACGGCGGCAGCAGCCCGACGATCCGCAACAGCATCCTATGGGGCGACAGCGCGAGCAGCAGCGGCCCCGAAATCTACGGCGGCTCCGCGACCGTCGCCTACAGCATCGTGCAGGGGTCGGGCGGCAGTGGGACTAGCTGGTGGAACAACAACCTCGTCACAGACGGCGGTAACAACCTCGACCAGGACCCCAAGTTCGCTACCCCTGTGACATTGCCTCCCCCTGCCAATACAAGTGGCAACCTGCGGCTGCAGGCGAACTCCCCGGCCATCAACGCCGGCAACAACAATGTGACTAGCCCGTCGCTACCCGCCACAGACCTCGACGGCAACCCTCGCATCCTGGGCAGCGTCGTGGACATGGGCGCCTACGAGTTCCTGTGCCCCCCCGGCACCCCGGCCACGCTCTACGTCAACGCCGCCGTCGCGGGTGGGACAGGCACGGGGGATAGCTGGGCCAACGCCTCGCCGACGCTCACGTTTGCGCTGCAGCGCGCCCTGGCCTGTTCCGCGCCTCCCCTCGTCACCCAGATCTGGGTGGCGCAGGGAACGTACAAGCCGGCCGGGCCCAACGGGGACCGCAATGCGACGTTCGCCCTCAAGAACAATCTCGCCATCTACGGCGGGTTCACCAGCGGGCAGACCAGCCTGACCGACCGCAACGCCAACCCGGCGACCAACAACACGGTGCTGAGTGGCGACCTGAACGGCGACGACAGGCCGAACTTCGCCAACAACGCCGAGAACAGCTACCACGTCGTGACGAGCAGCGGAACGGCCAGCAGCGCTATCCTCGACGGCTTCACCGTCACAGGCGGCAACGCGAATGGAAGCTTCTCCGCAGCCGACGGCGGCGGGATGCTCAACGATAGCAGCAGCAGCCCGACGCTGACCAACGTCAGCTTCAGCGGCAACTTCGCTTATGAACTCGGCGGCGGGATGGTCAACAGCGGAGGCAGCCCGACACTGACCAACGTCACCTTCAGCGGCAACTCGACGTCGCTTTACGGCGGCGGCATGAGCAACGGCGGCAACAGCACACCGATTCTGACCAACGTCACCTTCAGCGGCAACTCCGCCTCCCAGGGGGGCGGGATGTTCAACGACGGCAGCAGTCCGATTCTGACCAACGTCACCTTCAGCGGCAACTCCGCCGACTACGGCGGCGGGATGTTCAACTACAACCTCAGCAGCGCGACGATCCGCAACAGCATCCTGTGGGGCGACAGCGCCCCTAACGGCCGTGAGATCTACAATTACAACGGCAGCGCGTCGGTGTCCTACAGCATCGTGCAGGGTGGCTACGCCGGCACGGGCAACCTCAACAAGGACCCACTGTTCGTCACGGCCGTGCCCTCGCCGGCGCCGTCCACGGGTGGCGACCTGCGCCTCGGCCTCACCTCGCCCGCCATCAATGCCGGCAACAACAGCGTCAGCAATCCCTCGCTGCCCGCCACCGACCTGGACGGCAACCCGCGCATCGTGTACGGCATCGTCGACATGGGCGCCTACGAAGCGCAGGTGGCGGTGACGAAGTTCTCCGTCAGCGCGCCGTCGAGCGCGACGCAGGGCAGCGCCTTCAGCGTCACGGTCACGGCCCAGGACCCGAATGGCGCCACTGTCAGCGCCTACCGCGGCACCGTCCACTTCACCAGCAGCGATGTGTCCGCGGGGCTACCGACCGACTACACTTTCAGCGCTGGGGACAACGGCGTGCACACCTTCACCTTGGGCGTGACGCTCAACACCCTGGGCAGCCAGACGGTCACGGCCACCGACACGGCCAATACCAACATCACCGGCAGCGCCAGCGTCAACGTCGTGCCCCCGCCGACGACGGTCTCGTCCATCACGCGGGTGGGTAGCACCCCGACGAACGTGAGCAGCGTCTCCTGGACGGTGACGTTCGCCAGCGCCGTAAGCGGCCTGACGGCGAGCAACTTCGCCCTGGCCGTCACCGGTCTCGGCGGCACGCCGACCATCGGCACCGTGACGCCGACCGGCGGCGCGCCGGCGACGACGTGGAGCGTGACGGCCAGCACGGGCACGGGCGACGGCAGCCTCGGCTTGAACTTGACGAGCAACACCAACCTGACGCCCTCGGTGAGCACCACCCTCCCCTACGTCGGCGACGTGTACACCATTGACCGCACCGGGCCGACGGTGACGATCAACCAGGCGGCGGGGCAGGTGGATCCGACCAACAGCAGCCCGATCCACTTCACGGTAGTCTTCAGCGAGCCGGTGCTCGGCTTCGGCAACACGAGCGTGACGCTGACCGGGACGGCGGGCGCGACCACGGCCGTGGTGACGCAGATTGCGCCCAACGACGGCACAACCTACGACGTGGCGGTCAGCGGGATGACCACCAACGGGACGGTGACTGCCAGCATCGCGGCCAACAAGGCGACCGATCTGGCGGGCAACGGCAACACCGCCTCGACCAGCACCGACAACATGGTGACCTACGACACGACCCCGCCGACGATGACGATCAATCAGGCCAGCAGCCAGGTGGATCCGACCAACAGCAGCCCGATCCACTTCACGGTGGTCTTCAGCGAGCCGGTGCTCGGCTTCGGCAACACGAGCGTGACGCTGACCGGAACGGCAGGCGCGACCACGGCAGTCGTGACGCAGATTGCGCCCAACGACGGCACAACCTACGACGTGGCGGTCAGCGGGATGACCACCAACGGGACGGTGACTGCCAGCATCGCGGCCAACAAGGCGACTGACCTGGCGGGCAACGGCAACACCGCCTCGACCAGCACCGACAACACGGTGACCTATGACACGACCCCGCCGACGACGACAATCACGGGCAAGCCGTCGAACCCGAGCAACAACGCGTCGCCGACGTTCACGTTCAGCGCCACCGACACGGGCGGGAGCGGGGTGGCGAGCGTCCAGTGCTCGCTGGACAACGCGCCGTTCACAGCCTGCACCTCCGCCACGAGCCAGAGCTACAGTAACCTCTCGAACGGCAGCCACACCTTCACCGTGCGGGCCATCGACAACGCGGGCAACGTCGAGACGCCCGGCGCGAGCTACACCTGGACGGTAGCCACTTTCGTCCCCTACACCGTGACCTATGTCTCGCCGCTGGTGGGGCCGCCGGGTGTCAACAGCCTCTACCCGACGAGCATCGGCACGACGGCCACCCCGGTCAAGTGGACGCTGAAGAACGCCTCGGGGCAGGCGATCACCGCGGCGGGGACGGTGAGCGGGGTATCGTACAAGGCGAACGCGGGCTGCGGGACGTTCCCAACCGACCCGACCGGGGCGACGGCGGCGAGTGTGACCAGCTCCAACCCGAAGTATGACACGCTGCAGAAGCTGTGGGTCTACAACTGGGTGCTGCCCGGGCGCGGCTGCTACACCCTGTTCATTACTCTGAACACCGGCCAGGTGATCCCGCTGTTCTACCACATCTACTAGGCACGCACCCGTAGGGGCGGGTTTCATACCCGCCCCACCTCCACCCCACCCATGCGGTGACAGCTCTCGCCGGCTCTGTTTGCGTTCCGTAAGTCCCTCCGAGTATGATTTTGCTACCTAACCCGTTCACTCCGATAACGCTCCGCGCGGTGTTCCCTCCTCCTACACTCCTGCCCCGGGACACCGCGTTCGCTTGTGTGCCGTGCTGACCGACAGGTATCGAATAACCATGCTCACCGCGTCATACCAAGCTTGTATCGAAAGGCTGTCATTGCGAGCGAAGCGAAGCAATCTCCCGCCCTTGCGGTCGGCAGTCTACGCTGAGTGGGGATGCTCTTGCACGTGGTTAGATTGCTTCGTCGGGCTACCGCCCTCCTCGCAATGACACTGCTTTGCAGTCTTTCTAGCCGCGTTTGGTATAAGCCCGCTCCCGGGGGGAACTCGTGCATATTCGTCTTCGCTCGCGCATTCTCGTTCGCTTTGGCCTCGTTCTCCTTGCCCTGGCCGCCATCCTGGCTTCGGGGCAGCCGGCCCGCGCCGGCAGCATCATCTACGTCATCCCGGGCGGGACGGGCAACGGCTCGTCCTTTGCCAATGGCGAAGACCTCGCCACTGCGCTGACCGCCGCGAACAGCGGCGACGAGCTGTGGGTCAAGGCCGGGACGTACAAGCCGACGACCGGCGCCGACCGCACCGCGACCTTCCAGCTCAAGAGCGGCGTCGCCCTCTACGGCGGGTTCGCCGGAACGGAGAGCCAGCGCAGCCAGCGCAACTGGACGGCCAACGTTACGATCCTGAGCGGCGATCTGAACGGGAACGACGGCGCGAACTTCGCCAACAACTACGAGAACAGCTACCACGTCGTGACGGGCAGCGGGACGGACGGCACCGCCATCCTCGACGGCTTCACCGTCAGCGGCGGCAACGCGAACGACAGTAGTAGTCCTAACGACCGCGGCGGCGGGATGTACAACAACGGTGGCAACCCGACGCTGACCAACGTCACCTTCAGCAGTAACGCCACCGGCTACTCCACTCGTAACGGAGGCGGCGGCGGGATGTACAACGAAGGCGGCAGCCCGACGCTGACGGGCGTCACCTTCAGCAACAACTACGCTGCCAACCTCGGCGGCGGGATGTACAACAACGTCAGCAGCAACAACAACGTCAGCAGCAACCCGACGCTGACCAACGTCTCCTTCGCCAGCAACTCCGTCGGCGAGCATGGCGGCGGGATGTACAACGCCAGCAGCAGCCCGACGCTGACCAACGTCACCTTCAGCAACAACTCCGCAGCCGACGGCGCCGGGATGTACAACACCGGTAGCAGCCCGACACTGACGGGCGTCACCTTCAGCTACAACACCGCCTACGTCGGCGGCGGCATGGTCAACGACCAGCAGAGCAGCCCGACGCTGACCAACGTCACCTTCAGCAGCAACAACGCTACCGCCAACGGCGGCGGCGGGATGGAAAACGTCAGCGGCAGTCCGACGCTGACGGGCGTCACCTTCACCTACAACACCGCTGCCAACCTCGGCGCCGGGATGGACAGCGAAGGCGGCAGCCCGACGCTGACCAACGTCACCTTCAGTTACAACCGCGCCACCAACTATGCCGGCGGGATGTACATCGCCAGCGGCAGCCCGACGCTGACGGGCGTCACTTTCAGCAGCAACTACGCTAACAGCGGCTCCGGCGGCGGGATGGTCAACTTCGGCAGCGCGACGCTGACCAACGTCACCTTCAGCAGCAACTCCGCTAACAGCGGCTACGGCGGGGGGATGGAAAACGCCGGGAACAGCACGACGCTGACCAATGTCACCTTCAGCGGCAACTCCGCCTCACAAGGCGGCGGATTATACAACACCACGGGGGACGGCCCGACGCTGACCAACGTCACCTTCAGCAGCAACCACGCTTCTATCGGCTCCGGCGGCGGGATGTCCAACGGCCGCGGCAGCCCGACGCTGACCAACGTCACCTTCAGCAGCAACTCCGCCGGCGAGTATGGCGGCGGGATGTACACCAGCGGCGGCAACCCGACGCTGACCAACGTCACCTTCAGCGGCAACTCCGCCTCACAAGGCGGCGGGATGTATAGCGGCGGCAACCCGACGATCCGCAACAGCATCCTGTGGGGCGACGGCGGCAGCTCCGAGATCTTCAACAACGGCGGCTCGATGAGCGTGTCCTACAGCATCGTGCAGGGTTCCAGCGCCTCGAACTGGTGGAGCAACAACTCCATCACCGATGGCGGCTACAACCTCGACGCCGACCCGAAGTTCGTCACGCCCATCACGGCTCCCACGCCGACGACCGGCAACCTGCGCCTCCGTCCCGGCTCGCCCGCCATCGACGCCGGCAATAACAGCTACATTCCCAACGGCGTGACGACCGACCTCGACGGCAACCCGCGCATCCTGGGCAGCGCCGTGGACATGGGCGCCTACGAGTTCCTCTGTCCCCCCGGCACCCCGGCCACGCTGTACGTCAACGCCGCCGTCGTGGGTGGGACAGGCAGAGGGGATAGCTGGGCCAACGCCTCGCCGACGCTCTCCTTCGCCAGGGCGCGCGCCCTGGCCTGTCCCACGCCTCCCCTCGTCACCCAGGTCTGGGTGGCCAAGGGAACGTACAAGCCGTCGAGCACCAGCGACCGCACCGCGACCTTCCAGCTCAAGAGCGGCGTCGCCGTCTACGGCGGGTTCGCCGCGACGGAGACCCAGCTCAGCCAGCGCAACTGGCAAACGAATGTGACAACGCTGAGTGGCGACCTACTCGGCGACGACGGCGCGAACTTCGCCAACAACGGGGAGAACAGCTACCACGTCGTGACCGGTAGCGGGACGGACGGCACCGCCGTTCTCGACGGCTTCACTGTCACAGGCGGCAACGCGAACAATGGGACTGGTTGCCCAGGCGCATGTGGCGGCGGGATGGGCAACAAGGACGGCAGTCCGACGCTGACCAACCTCATCTTCAGCGGCAACAACGCGTCGAGCTACGGCGGCGGGATGTTCAATGCCAGCGGCAGCCCGACGCTGACCAACCTCATCTTCAGCGGCAACTCCGCCTCACAAGGCGGCGGGATGGCTAACAACGGCGGCAGCTCGACCCTGACCAACGTCACCTTCAGCGGCAACTCCGCCTCACAAGGCGGCGGGATGGGCAACTTCTACGATAGCAACCCGACGATCCGCAACAGCATCTTCTGGGGCGACAGCGGCGGCGAGATGAGCGGCTCCGCCAGCGTGACCTATAGCATCGTGCAGCAGGCGTCAGGTGTTTACCCGGGCACGGGCAACCTCAACGCCGACCCGCTGTTCATCACGCCCATCACCGCTCCCGCGCCCACGACCACGGGCAACCTGCGCCTAGGTGCCGGCTCGCCCGCCATCAACGCCGGCGACAACAACGTGACGAACCCGCCGCTGCCCGCCACCGACCTCGACGGCAACCCACGCATCATCGCCGTCGGAACCATCGTCGACATGGGCGCCTACGAGGTCCAGGACACCATCCAGCCCACCATCACCGCCAGCGCCAAGACCGCCGACAACAACCCCTACACCGCCGGCACGTGGACCAACCAGACCGTCACCGTCCACTTCACCTGCGCCGACACCGGCGGCGCCGGCCTCAAGACATGTCCCGACGATGTGGTGCTCAGCACGGACGGCGTCACTTCCCCCGTCACCGGCCAGGCGACGGACCACTCCGGCAACGTCAGCACCACGGCCAGCTTCGGCCCCATCCAGATCGACAAGACCGCCCCGACCATCACCATCACCAGCCCGACCGAGGGCGCCGTGTACGCGCCAGGGTCGCCGCTGACGGCCAGCTTCACCTGCGCCGATAACCAGGGCGGCTCGGGCGTGAGCTCGGGCGTCAACACGTGCGTCGGCACTATCCCCAACGTCGGCACTGTCCCCAACGGCGGCCCCATCAGCACCGCCACCATCGGCGCCAAGACTTTCACCGTCACGGCGACGGACAACGCCGGCAACACCACAAGCAAGACGGTGCACTACGCCGTGGGCTACACCGTGACCTATATCTCGCCGCTCGTCGGTCCGCCCGGTGTCAACAGCCTCTACCCGACGAGCATCGGCACGACGGCCACCCCGGTCAAGTGGACGCTGAAGAACAGCGCCGGGCAGGCGATCACGGCGGCGGGAACGGTGACGGCAGCATCGTACAAGGTCAACCCGGGCTGCGCGACGCCGTTCCCAACCGACCCGACCGGGGCGACGGCGGCAAGCATCACCAGTTCCAACCCCAAGTACGACACGCTGCAGAAGCTATGGGTCTACAACTGGGTGCTGCCGGGGCGCGGCTGCTACACCCTGTTCATCACCCTAAACATCGGCCAGGTGATCCCGCTGTTCTACCACATCTACTAGGCACGCACCCGTAGGGGCGGGTTTCATACCCGCCCCACCTCCACCCCATCCATGCGGTGACAGCTCTCGCCGGCTCTGTTTGCGTTCCGTATGTCCCTCCGAGTATGATCTTGCTACCTAACCCGTTCACTCCGATAACGCTCCGCGCGGTGTTCCCTCCTCCTACACTCCTGCCCCAGGACACCGCGTTCGCTTGTGTGCCGTGCTGACCGACAGGTATCGAATAACCATGCTCACCGCGTCATACCAAGCTTGTATCGAAAGGCTGTCATTGCGAGCGAAGCGAAGCAATCTCCCGCCCTTGCGGTCGGCAGTCTACGCTGAGTGGGGATGCTCTTGCACGTGGTTAGATTGCTTCGTCGGGCTACCGCCCTCCTCGCAATGACACTGCTTTGCAGTCTTTCTAGCCGCGTTTGGTATAAGCCCGCTCCCGGGGAGAACTCATGCATACTCGTCTTCGCTCGCGCATCCTCGTTCGCTTTGGCCTCGTTCTCCTCGCCCTGACCGCCATCCTGGCATTGGGGCAGCCGGCCCGCGCCGGCAGCATCATCTACGTCATCCCTGGCGGGACGGGCGACGGCTCATCCTGGGCCAACGGCAAAGACCTCGCCACTGCGCTGACCGCCGCCAACAGCGGCGACGAGCTGTGGGTCAAGACCGGGACGTACAAGCCGACGACCGGCGCCGACCGCACCGCGACGTTCCAGCTCAAGAGCGGCGTCGCCCTCTACGGCGGGTTCGCCGGCACCGAGAACCTGCGCAGCCAACGCAACTGGCAGACGAACGTGACGGTGCTGAGCGGCGATCTGAACGGCGACGACAGGCCGAACTTCGCCAACAACAGCGACAACAGCTACCACGTCGTGACCGGCAGCGGAACGGCCAGCACCGCCATCCTCGACGGCTTCACCGTCAGCGGCGGCAACGCGAACACCGACAGCTATCCCACCAACACCGGCGGTGGGATGTTCAACGACGGCGGCAGCCCGACCCTGACCAACCTCATCTTCAGCGCTAACTCCGCGTCCGACGTGGGCGGCGGGATCTCCAACGAGTACGGCAGCAGCCCGACGCTGACCAACGTTACCTTCAGTGGCAACTTCGGCGTCGGCGCAGGCGGGATGTTCAACTTGCTAGACAGCAGCCCGACCCTGACCAACGTCACCTTCAGCGGCAACTCCAGCAATACCACGGGCGGCGGGATGTACAACGGCGGCAACAGCACACCGATTCTGACCAACGTCACCTTCAGCGGCAACTCCGCTACCTTTCTGGGCGGCGGGATGGATAACGACAACAGCAGCCCGACGCTGACCAACGTCACCTTCAGCGGCAACTCCGCCCGCGACGGCGGTGGGATGTATAACCGCTACCCCAGCAGCCCGACGATCCGCAATAGTATCCTCTGGGGCGACAGCGGCGGCGAGATGAGCGGCTCCGCCAGCGTGACCTACAGCATCGTGCAGCAGGCGGCAGGTGTTTACCCAGGCGTGGGCAACCTCAACGCCGACCCGCTGTTCATCACGTCCATCACGGCTCCCGCCCCGACGACCACCGGCAACCTCCGCCTCCAGTACGCCTCGCCCGCCATCAACGCCGGCGACCCCACGACCACATTCCCTCCGCCGGCCGATAAAGACCCGGATGGCAACCCGCGCATCGTGGGCGGGACCGTGGACATGGGCGCGTACGAGTCGCCCTGTCCGGCCCAGGGCAGCATCATCTACGTCAACGCGAGCGCCGCGGGATCGAATAACGGGACGAGCTGGAGCAACGCCTATACCACCCTGACGGCGGCGCTGGCGGGCGTGCCGACGACGCCGGCCAACGCCTGCGCCGAAATCTGGGTCGCGCAGGGGACGTACAAGCCGACGCCTACCACCGACCGCACCGCGACGTTCAGCCTCAAGAACAATCTAGCCATCTACGGTGGGTTCATCAGCGGGCAGACCGGCCTGAGCCAGCGCAACGCCATCCCGGCATCCAACAACACGGTGTTGAGCGGCGACATCGGGACAATCGGCAACAATGCCGACAACAGCTACCACGTCGTGACGGGCAGCAACACCGACAGCACCGCCATCCTCGACGGCTTCACCGTCAGTGGCGGCAACTCCGGCACCAACGGCAGCGGCGGCGGGATGTTGAACAGCGGAGGCAACCCGACGCTAACCAACGTCACCTTCAGCGGCAACTCCGCCACCTACGGCGGCGGGATGTTCAAGAACGGCGGCAGCCCGACGCTGACCAACGTTACCTTTAGCGGCAACTCCGCCACCTACGGCGGCGGGATGGACAACATCGACGGCAGCCCGACGCTGACTAACGTTACCTTCAGCGGCAACTCCGCCACCTACGGCGGCGGGATGTACACCAACGGTGCCAGTCCGACGCTGACCAACGTCACCTTCAGCGGCAACTACGCCTCCCAGGGGGGCGGGATATTCATCGCTGGCGGCAGCCCGACGATCCGCAATAGCATCCTGTGGGGCGACAGCGGCGGCGAGATGAGCGGCTCCGCCAGCGTGACCTACAGCATCGTGCAGCAGGCGTCAGGTGTTTACCCGGGCACGGGCAACCTCAACGCCGACCCTATGTTCCAGGCGCCGGTGCCATCCCCCGCGCCGTCCAGCGGCGGCAACCTGCGCCTGCAGTACGCCTCGCCGGCCATCAACCGCGGCAACAACAGCGTCACCGCCCCTTCGCTGCCCGCAACCGACCTGGACGGCAACCCGCGCATCGTGGGCGGGACCGTGGACATGGGCGCGTACGAGTCGCCCTGTCCGACCCAGGGCAGCATCATCTACGTCAACGCATCCGTCTCTGGCGGCCTCGGCGACGGCTCGTCGTGGCCCAATGCCTACACCACCCTGACGGCAGCGCTGGCGGGCGTGCCGACGATGCCGGCCAACGCCTGCGCCGAAATCTGGGTCGCGCAGGGGACGTACAAGCCGGCCGGGCCCAACAGGGACCGCAACGCGACGTTCGCCCTTAAGAACAATCTAGCCCTCTACGGCGGGTTCACCAGCGGGCAGACCAAACTGGGTCAGCGCAACGCTAAGCCGTCGACGAACAATACGATGTTGAGCGGCGATCTGAACGGCGACGACAGGCCGAACTTCGCCAACAACAGCGACAACAGCTACCACGTCGTGACCGGCAGCGGAACGGCCAGCACCGCCATCCTCGACGGCTTCACCGTCACAGGCGGCAACGCGAACACCGACGGCTATCCCACCAACACCGGCGGTGGCATGTTCAACGACGGCGGCAGCCCGACCCTGACCAACCTCATCTTCAGCGCTAACTCCGCGTCCGACGTGGGCGGCGGGATCTCCAACGAGTACGGCAGCAGCCCGACGCTGACCAACGTTACCTTCAGTGGCAACTTCGGCGTCGGCGCAGGCGGGATGTTCAACTTGCTAGACAGCAGCCCGACCCTGACCAACGTCACCTTCAGCGGCAACTCCAGCAATACCACGGGCGGCGGGATGTACAACGGCGGCAACAGCACACCGATTCTGACCAACGTCACCTTCAGCGGCAACTCCGCTACCTTTCTGGGCGGCGGGATGGATAACGACAACAGCAGCCCGACGCTGACCAACGTCACCTTCAGCGGCAACTCCGCCCGCGACGGCGGTGGGATGTATAACCGCTACCCCAGCAGCCCGACGATCCGCAATAGCATCCTCTGGGGCGACAGCGGCGGCGAGATGAGCGGCTCCGCCAGCGTGACCTACAGCATCGTGCAGCAGGCGGCAGGTGTTTACCCAGGCGTGGGCAACCTCAACGCCGACCCGCTGTTCATCACGTCCATCACGGCTCCCGCCCCGACGACAGCCGGCAACCTGCGCCTCCAGACCGGCTCCCCTGCCTTCAACAAGGGCAACAACGCCGTGACCAATCCCTCCCTGCCCGCCACCGACCTCGACGGCAACCCGCGCATCATGTTCGGCATCGTCGACATGGGCGCCTATGAGTTACAGTACAGCGTGAGCTTCGTCTCGCCCACCGTTGGCCCGCCGAGCGTCAACAGCCTCTACCCGACGAACATCGGGACGACGGCCACCCCGGTCAAGTGGACGCTGAAGAACGGGGCCGGGCAGGCGGTCACCGCGGCAGGGACGGTGACGGCGGTGTCGTACAAGATCAACCCGGGCTGCGCGACGCCGTTCCCGACCGACCCGACCGGGGCGACGGCGGCGAGCGTGACCAGCGCCAACCCGAAGTATGACGTGATGCAGAAGCTGTGGGTCTACAACTGGGTGCTGCCGGGGCGGGGGTGCTACACCCTGTTCATCACCCTGAACGGCGGCCAGGTCGTCCCGCTGTTCTACCATATCTACTGATTCTGACTCCCTCTCCCGCTGGGAGAGGGTTGGGGTGAGGGTCTTGGCCCTCCGCCGGGTTTCAAGACCCTCACCCTGCCTCTCCCACGGGGAGAGGCGAAAGCCCTACCCCCCTCTCACTTATGCAACAAAACAGGGCAAATGTGCTCACATTCCGTGGCGTTGTGGTATAATGATGGGGGGGAAGGTTACTCAGCGAGCGGCGCGTCATTCCATACAAAGCTTCGTGTCCTCGCGCGCCTTGCCCCACATAATCGTAAACGTCAACGCTGAAATGGGGCACACAATGAATACGTTACGCTATGCCCTCTCTCCGCTCGGCGGCGCGCTGCTCCGCGCCGGCCTGATCGTCCTCAGCCTGGCGGCCATCCTCGCCGCCGCAACTCCCATCCACGCGACAACCACGGCGAATATCATTTACGTCATCCCCGGCGGGACCGGCGGCGGCACGTCGTGGACCGACGGCAAAGACCTGGCGCCCGCGCTGTCAGGAGCGGCCAGTGGCTCCCAGCTGTGGGTCAAGGCCGGCACGTACAAGCCGACGACCACCAGCGACCGCACCGCGACGTTCGCCCTCAAGAGCGGCGTCGCGATCTACGGCGGCTTGGCCGGCACGGAGACGCAGCTCAGCCAGCGCAACGCGAACCCGGCGACGAACAACACGGTGTTGAGCGGCGACATCGGGACGCCGAACGACAACGGCGACAACAGCTACCACGTCGTGACGGGTAGCGGGACGGCCAGCACCGCCGTCCTCGACGGCTTCACCATCAGCGGCGGCAATGCAAGCGGCGACGGGATGGACAGCAACGGCGGCGGGATGTACAACGACGGCGGCAGCCCGACGCTGACCAACGTCACCTTCAGCGGTAACTCCGGCAGCGGCCAATGGGGCGGCGACGGCGGCGGGATGCACAACAAGGGCGGCAGCCCGACCCTGACCAACGTCACCTTCAGCGGCAACTCGGCATGGTACGGCGGCGGGATGGACAACAAGGGCGGCAGCCCGACCCTGACCAACGTCACCTTCAGCGGTAACTCCGTCAACGGCGAGTACGGCGGCGAGGGCGGTGGGATGGACAACTGGGACAGCAGCCCGACGCTGACCAACGTCATCTTCAGCGGCAACTCCGCCTACGGCGAGTACGGCGAGGGCGGTGGGATGAAAAACTGGTACGGCAGCCCGACCCTGACCAACGTCACCTTCGGCGGCAACTCTGCGTCCCACGACGGCGGCGGGATGGACAACTACGGCGGCAGCCCGACGCTGACCAACGTCACCTTCAGCGGCAACTCTGCCTCCGACTCCGGCGGCGGGATGTTCAACGGGAACGGCAGCCCGACGCTGACCAATGTCACCTTCAGCGGCAACTCGGCCAGCGGCCAATATAGCAGCGGCTATAGCAGCGGCGGCGGGATGTACAACTGGGACAGCAGCCCGACGCTGACCAACGTCACCTTCAGCGGCAACTCCGCCTACGAGGGCGGCGGGATGTACAACGATGGCAACAGCAGCAGCCCGACGCTGACCAACGTCACCTTCAGCGGCAACTCTGCGTCCCACGACGGCGGCGGGATGTACAACTACGGCGGCAGCCCGACGATCCGCGACAGCATCCTGTGGGGCGACAGTGGCGGCGAGATTGTCAACGACAACGGCGGAAGCGCCAGCGTGACCTACAGCATCGTGCAGGGGTCCAGCGCCACGAACTGGTGGAGCACGCATTCCATCACTGATGGCGGCCACAACCTCGACGCCGACCCGCTGTTCGTCACGCCTGTGACGTTGCCTCCGCCGGCTAACACCAGCGGCAACCTGCGCCTCGGTCCCGGCTCGCCAGCCATCGACGTCGGCGACAACAACGTGGCTAACCCGTCGCTGCCCTCCACCGATCTCGACGGCAACCCGCGCATCATCGGCCCTAAGGTAGACATGGGCGCCTACGAGTTCCTCTGTCCGCCCGGCGCCCCGCCCACGCTGTATGTCAACGCGTCCGTCTCGGGCGGCACGGGCGTGGGGGATAGCTGGGCCAACGCCTCGCCGACGCTCTCCTTCGCCCTGGCGCGCGCCCTGGCCTGCCCCACGCCGATTGTCACCCAGGTCTGGGTCGCCAAGGGAACATACACGCCGTCCACCACCGGCGACCGCAACGCGACGTTCAGCCTCAAGAATAACGTCGCCCTCTACGGCGGGTTCACCAGTGGGCAGACCAGCCTCAGCCAGCGCAACGCGAACCCGGCGACGAACAACACCGTGCTGAGCGGCGACCTGAACGGCGACGACGGGCCGAACTTCGCCAACAACGGCGAGAACAGCTACCACGTCGTGACGGGCAGCGGGACGGACGCCACCGCCATCCTCGACGGGTTCACCATTACCGGCGGCAACGCGACAAATACCGCATCGCATTTTATCTGCCCCGCTAACTGTGGTGGCGCGATGTATAGCGATGCCGGCAGCCCGACGCTGACCAACGTCACCTTCAGCGGCAACTCCGCCTATCTTCGCGGTGGCGGCATGGCCAATGAACGTGGCAGCAACCCGACGTTGACGAATGTCGTCCTGGAAGGCAATACCAACACAAGTGGCGAAGGCGGCGGTGGGATGAGCAATAGCAGCAGCAGTCCGACGCTGACCAACGTGGTTTTCAGCGGCAACTCCGCGGCCAACGGCTATGGCGCTGGGATGATAAACTATAGCAGCAATCCAACGCTGACCAATGTTACCTTCAGCGGCAACGCGGCCAAGGACGGCGCCGGGGCCATGTACAACCTCGGCAGCAACCCGAAGATCCGCAACAGCATCCTGTGGGGCGACACGGCCAAAGAGATCCATGGTTACGGAAGCACCCCGGTTGTGTCCAACAGCATTGTCCAAGGGTCGGGCGGCAGCGCGAACTGGAACAGCAACTTCGGGACGGACGGCGGCGGCAACCTCGACGCCGACCCGAAGTTCATCACGCCCATCACCGCTCGCGCCCCGACGACAACCGGCAACCTGCGCCTCCAGACCGGCTCCCCTGCCTTCAACAAGGGCAACAACGCCGTGACCGATCCCTCCCTGCCCGCCACCGACCTCGACGGCAACCCGCGCATCATGTTCGGCATCGTCGACATGGGCGCCTATGAGATACAGTACAGCGTGAGCTTCGTCTCACCACTCGTCGGCCCGCCGAGCGTCAACAGCCTCTACCCGACGAGCATCGGCACGACGGCCACCCCGGTCAAGTGGACGCTGAAGAACGGCGCCGGGCAGGCGGTCACCGCGGCGGGGACGGTGACGGCGGTAGCGTACAAGGCGAACCCGGGCTGCGCGACGCCGTTCCCGACCGACCCAACCGGGGCGACGGCGGCGAGCATCACCAGTTCCAACCCGAAGTATGACGTGATGCAGAAGCTGTGGGTGTACAACTGGGTGCTGCCGGGGCGCGGCTGCTACACCCTGTTCATCACCCTGAACGGCGGCCAGGTCGTCCCGCTGTTCTACCATATCTACTGATTCTGACTCCCTCTCCCGCTGGGAGAGGGTTGGGGTGAGGGTCTTGGCCCTCCGCCGGGTTTCAAGACCCTCACCCTGCCTCTCCCACGGGGAGAGGCGAACGCCCTACCCCCTCTCACTTATGCAACAAAACAGGGCAAATGTGCTCGCATTCCGTGGCGTTGTGGTATAATGATGGGGGGGAAGGTTACTCAGCGAGCGGTGCGTCATCAATACAAAGCTTCGTGTCCTCGCGCGCCTTGCCCCACATAATCGCAAACGTCAACGCTGAAATGGGGCACACAATGAATACGTTACGCTATGCCCTCTCTCCGCTCGGCGGCGCGCTGCTCCGCGCCGGCCTGATCGTCCTCACCCTGGCGGCCATCCTCGCCGCCGCAACTCCCATCCACGCGACAACCACGGCGAATATCATCTACGTCATCCCCGGCGGGACCGGCAGCGGCACGTCGTGGGCCGACGGCAAAGACCTGGCGCCCGCGCTGCGGGACGCTCCCAGCGGCTCCCAGCTGTGGGTCAAGGCCGGCACGTACAAGCCGACGACCACCAGCGACCGCACCGCGACGTTCGCCCTCAAGAGCGGCGTCGCCGTCTACGGCGGGTTCGCCGGGAACGGCACAGAAACCCAGCTCAGCCAGCGCAACGCGAACCCGGCGACGAACAACACGGTGCTGAGTGGCGACATCGGGACGCCGAACGACAACAGCGACAACAGCGACCATGTCGTGACGGGCAGCGGGACGGGCAGTACCGCCATCCTCGACGGGTTCACCATTACAGGCGGCAACGCGAACGGAAGCGACTTCGGCGGCGCCGGCGGCGGGATGGTCAACGACGGCGGCAGCCCGACGCTGATCAACGTCACCTTCAGCGGCAACTCAGCCAAAGACGCCGGCGGCGGGATGGTCAACGGATACGGCAGCCCGGCGCTGACCAATGTCACCTTCAGCGGCAACTCCGCCACTTCCGGCGGCGGGATGTACAACGACCTCGGCAGCCCGACGCTGACCAACGTCACCTTCAGCGGCAACTCCGCCCGCGACGGCGGTGGGATGTATAACGGATACGGCAGCCCGACGCTAACCAACGTCACCTTCAGCGGCAACTCCGCCACCGGCTACGGCGGCGGGATGTACAATGCTGGCCACTCGAAGCTGACCAACGTCACCTTCAGCGGCAACAAGGCCACTACCGGCGGCGGGATGGACAACTACGGCGGCAGCCCGACGATCCGCAACAGCATCCTGTGGGGCGACACGGGCGGCGAGATTGTCAACGACTACGGCGGAAGCGCCAGCGTGACCTACAGCATCGTGCAGGGGTCGAGTGCAGCCAACTGGTGGAGCAACAACTCCATCACCAATGGCGGCGGCAACCTCGACGCTGACCCGCTGTTCGTCACGCCTGTGACGTTGCCTCCGCCGGCTAACACCAGCGGCAACCTGCGCCTCCAGTCGGGTTCCCCGGCCATCAACAGCGGCGACAATGGCGTCAGCAACCCTTCGCTGCCCGCCACCGATCTGGACGGCAACCCGCGCATCGTCGGCCCTGAGGTAGACATGGGCGCGTACGAGTTCCTCTGTCCCCCCGGCACTCCGGCCACGCTGTACGTCAACGCCGCCGTCGCGGGTGGGACAGGCAGGGGCGATAGCTGGGCCAACGCCTCGCCGACGCTGTCCTTCGCCCTGGCGCGCGCCCTGGCCTGCCCCACGCCGATAGTCACCCAGGTCTGGGTGGCGAAGGGGACGTACACGCCGGCCGGGCCCAACGGGGACCGCAGCGCGACGTTCCAGCTCAAGAGCGGCGTCGCCGTCTACGGCGGGTTCACCAGCGGGCAGAGCAGCCTCAGCCAGCGCAACGCCAACCCGGCGACGAACGGGACGGTGCTGAGCGGCGATCTGAACGGCGACGACGGGCCAAACTTCGCCAACCACGGCGAGAACAGCGACCACGTCGTGACGGGCAGCGGGACGGACAGATATGCCGTTCTCGACGGCTTCACCATCAGCGGCGGCAATGCGAACGATAGTAGCTACACTTGCCCGGCAGCGTGCGGCGGCGGGATGGTCAACGACGGCGGCAGCCCGACGCTGACCAACGTCACCTTCAGCGGCAACTCCGCTCCTAGCGGAGGCGGCGGCGGGATCTACAACAGGGGGGGGGGCAGCCCGACGCTGACCAACGTCACCTTCAGCGGCAACTTTGCCAGCGGCTTGTACGGCGACGGCGGCGGGATGTACAACGACGGCGGCAGCCCGATGCTGACCAACGTCACCTTCAGCGCCAACTCTGCGTTCTTCGACGGCGGCGGGATGTTCAACGAGAACGGCAGCCCGACGCTGACCAATGTCACCTTCAGCGGCAACAACGCAAACGGCGATGGTGGCGGGATGTTCAACGAGAACGGCAGCCCGACGCTGACCAACGTCACCTTCAGCGGCAACAACGCCACCAACAGCGACGGCGGCGGGATGTACAGCAGTGGGGACAACAGCCCGACGCTGACCAACGTCACCTTCAGCGGCAACTCCGCTATCTACATCGGCGGCGGGATGTACAGCAGTGGGGACAACAGCCCGACGCTGACCAACGTCACCTTCAGCGGCAACTCCGCTACCTACTACGGCGGCGGGATGTACAGCAGTGGGGACAACAGCCCGACGCTGACCAATGTCACTTTCAGCGGCAACTCCGGATACTATGCCGGCGGCGGGATGTACAACGACAGCAACCGCCTGACGATCCGCAACAGCATTCTTTGGGGCGACAGCGGCGGCGAGAGCCTAGGCGGCGCAACTATCTCCAACAGTATTGTCCAAGGGTCGGGCGGCAGCGGCGCCGGCTGGAACAGCAACTTCGGGACGGACGGCGGCGGCAACCTCGACGCCGACCCGAAGTTCGTCACGCCCATCACCGCTCGCGCCCCGACGACAACCGGCAACCTCCGCCTCCAGAGCGGCTCCCCTGCCTTCAACAAGGGCAACAACGCCGTGACCAATCCCTCCCTGCCCGCCACCGACCTCGACGGCAACCCGCGCATCATGTTCGGCATCGTCGACATGGGCGCCTATGAGATACAGTACACCGTGAGCTTCGTCTCACCGACCGTCGGCTCGCCGAGCGTCAACAGCCTCTACCCGACGAACATCGGCACGACCGCCACCCCGATCAAGTGGACGCTGAAGAACGGGGCTGGGCAGGCGATCACCGCGGCAGGGACGGTGACGGCGGTGTCGTACAAGGTCAACCCGGGCTGCGCGACGACGTTCCCGACCGACCCGACCGGGGCGACGGCGGCAAGCATCACCAGTTCCAACCCGAAGTACGACACGCTGCAGAAGCTGTGGGTCTACAACTGGGTGCTGCCGGGGCGAGGGTGCTACACCCTGTTCATCACCCTGAACGGCGGCCAGGTCGTCCCGCTGTTCTACCATATCTACTGATTCTGGCACCCTCTCCCGCTGGGAGAGGGTTGGGGTGAGGGTCTTGGCCCCCGCCGGGTTTCAAGATCCTCACCCTGCCTCTCCCACGGGGAGAGGCGAAAGCCCTATACGCCCTCCCCCGACGGACCCGCCTTCGACAGACCCGCCTAATTTGCGTCTCGTGCGCCGCGTTGTATACTTCCTCCATCGGGAGTCCAGGAGGATGAGTGCGCATCGTAGTAGACGCGATGGGGGGTGACCACGCGCCCAGCGAGATCGTCAAGGGCGCGGTGGTGGCAGCGAAGGAGTTCGGCGACGAGATTATCCTCGTCGGGCGCGAGGCGGACGTGCGCGCGGCGCTGGGTGGGTCGCCGCCGGCGGCGATTCGCGTCGTCCACGCCAGCGAAGTCATCGAGATGGACGACCAGCCGGCGACGGCGGTGCGGGCCAAGAAAGACTCGTCTATGAGCGTCGGCATCCGTCTGGTCAAAGACGGCGAGGCCGACGCTTTTGTCACCATGGGCAACACCGGCGGGGCGCTGGCGGCGGCCTTGTTCGGCCTGGGCCGCATCCAGGGTATCAAGCGGCCTGCCCTGGCGACGGTCTTTCCCACGCTGCACGGCTTCACCTTCATGCTGGATATCGGGGCCAATACCGATGTGCGGCCGGAGTGGCTGGTGCAGTTCGCCCTGATGGGCAGCATCTACGTCGAGCGCGTGCTGGGCGTCGCGAAGCCGCGGGTCGGCCTCATCTCCAATGGCGAAGAAGAGAGCAAGGGCAACGAGCTTGTCCAGGCCACGTACCCGCTGCTCAAGGCGGCGCCGATCAACTTCATCGGCAATATCGAGGGCAAGGACATGCTGATTGCCCAGGTGGCCGATGTCGTAGTGACCGACGGCTTCACCGGCAACGTCATCATCAAGTTCGCCGAGGCCATCGGCAAGATGATGCGCGAGATCATCAAGGAAGAGGTCACCCGCGACCCGTTCTCCATGCTAGGAGGCGCGATTGCGAAGGGCGCGTTCAGCCGGGTCAGCGCCCGCGCCGACGACAGCCCGTATGGGGGCGCGGTCTTGCTGGGCGTGGACGGCATCGTCGTGATCGGCCACGGGCGGGCCAAGGCCGATGCCGTGGTCGCCGCCGTTCGCGCGGCACGGCGGGCCGTCGCCCAGAACGTCGTCGCCACCATCGCCGAGGGCGTCAAGGCGCTGCCACAGCCAGAAGCGCCGCCGGCATAGGGGTAGAAATGTAGTGCCGACTTCCAGTCGCTCCCGCGGCCGCAGAACGACTAAAGTCGTCACTACATGGTACCGCCGTTGCCTCGGGCGCGAAGAGTCTTATCACGGAATACACTGAAGACACGGAATAGAAATCATGCGTATCGTCAAAAACGAAAAAGTCATCCAGGCCCGCGGACGCTGGGCGCGCATATTGATGCCCCTCGGCCTCGTGTTCCTGGTCGGCGGTCTCATCCTGTCGCTCCAGACGGGCAACCAGACGTCCCAGATCATGGCGTGGGCGGCCCTTATCGGCGGTGTTCTCTGCTCCTCCTTCGGCATCGGCCTGGCGGACAAGTGGCTGTCAGTACCGGGCCGACCGCGCGCCGACCAGGCCCTGGAGACGGCCCTCAACTCGCTGGACATCAAGCACAAGCTGTATTCCTGGGCGCTGCCCGCCGCCGAGCAGGTGCTCTTGTCGCCGGCCGGGCTGACGGTGTTCCTCGTGAAGAGCCAGGAAGGCGTCATCCAGTGCCAGGACGGTAAGTGGAAGAACAAGATGGGCATCCTCAAGATGCTCAGCAGCCTGAGCCGCGAGCGCCTCGGCAACCCAACAAAGGACCTGGAGCGCCACATCGCCCAGGTGAAGCAGCTGGCGACCGCCGCCGTGCCTGACGCCGACATCCCCGTCGACGGCATCATCGTGTTCAGCAACGCCGCAGCCCAGGTGCAGGTCGAAGGCTGCACCGACAATGTCGCGACGCCGGAGACGCTGCGCAACAAGTTCCGCGAGGTGACCGGCGGCGGCAAGCGCATCACTGACACGGCATACCGCCAGATCGAGGAGGCGTTCGACAACCTGGCCGGGCCGTCGGCCACCACGACAACCCAGACCGCGACGCGCTCGACGAGCGCAACGCGGCAGGGCGGACGGTTCGCCAAGGACTCCAGCCGCAAGACGTCCAGCGCCAAGGCGAAGAAGTCGTCGGGGAAGTAGCCAAGCATCACGGGTAGAGACGCGCCATGGCACGTCTCTACAATGTTTCCATCGCGGGAAAGGGGGGACGAGCCAGGCTCGTCCCTTTTGTGTCCAATCGATGAGAGAATAAAGGGCAACAGGGTCATTGCGAGGAGGGCGATAGCCCGACGAAGCAATCTCGCGACGGGTGGCAGGCGCGTTGTTCGCAATATGGCCCGTCTTTCGCACGAGCGTGGGATTGCTTCGCGTTCGCTCGCAATGACAGGCCCAAGGAGGGTGTCCCATGATCCAATCTGTATGGCATCCGACGATTCAGGCGGCCATCGACGCGAGGCAGATCGACGCCGCGCTCGCCGCCAGCGTCTACCCTTCCCCGGCCGACTGGCGCGACGTCTGGATCTACCAGGTGCTCGTGGACCGCTTCAACAATCCGGCGGCGCCGCCCAAGGAGTCGTGGGATGGGGCGCACGCCATCTTCCAGGGCGGCACGCTGGAAGGGGTGCGCCAGAGGCTCGACTACCTGAAGGATCTGGGTGTGGGCGCGTTGTGGCTGTCGCCGGTTCAGAAGAACTGCCAGTACCGCCCGGATAGCTACCACGGCTACGGCATCCAGGACTTCCTCAGCATCGACCCGCGGCTGGCGACCGACCCCGACGCGGCGCGCGAGAATCCCAGACTTGTCGAAGATGAGCTTATCGCCCTGGTGGAGGACGCCCACGCCCTGGGCATATACATCATCTTCGATATCGTCCTGAACCACACCGGGGACACGTTCGAGTACGTCTTCGACGACGGCTCGACATCGGCGATGGCTCCCTGGCGCGATAGTGGCCCGTACACCATCCGCTGGCGCGACGAGAATGGCAACGGCCGCGCCGACTGGACGGAAGCGCCCACCAACCCGCCGCGAGACGCCGCCGTCTGGCCGGCGGAGCTGCGGGACAACCGCTACTTCCGCCGCCAGGGAAACGCCTTCGACCGCCCGTCGGACCTGCAGGAGAAGGCCGGCGACTTCTTCTCACTCAAGGAGATTGTGGCCGAGTACCAGGAGACGGACACCGGCTTCGTGCCGGCGCTGAGCGCGCTCATCCGCGCCTACCAGTACCTCATCGCCCGCTTCGACGTGGACGGCTTCCGCATCGACACCCTGAAGTACCTACCGCCGGATACGGCGCGCACGTTCGGGAATGCGATTCGCGAGTACGCGCTGAGCATCGGCAAGAAGAACTTCTTCACCTACGGCGAGGTATACGACGAAGAAGCCAAGATCGAGGCGTACGTCGGGCGCAACACGATCTCCGACGGCGACCTGGTCGGGGTCGACGCCGCGCTCGACTTCCCGCTCTTCTTCCGCCTGCCGGACCTCGCGAAGGGCTTCAGGTCGGCGGAGGACCTGGCGGCGATGTACCGTCGGCGGCGCGACATCGGGCGCAGCGTGCTTAGCAATCACGGCGACGCGAGCCGCTACTTCGTCACTTTCCTCGACAATCACGACCAGTACCACCGCATCCGCTACGTCGACCCCGCCGACCCACACCGCTTCGACGATCAGACGACGCTGGCCCTGACGATGCTGTTCTCGCTGCAGGGAATCCCGTGCGTGTACTACGGCACGGAGCAGGGGCTGCACGCGTCGGGCGACTCGCTGGAGGCGGTGCGCGAGGCGCTGTGGGGCAAGCCCGACGCCTTCGATAAGACGAACCTGTTCTACGATACTATCCGGCGGCTAAGCCACACGCGGGACGGCCAGCCCACCCTGCGCTACGGGCGACAATACTTCCGCGCCACGTCGAGCGACGGCGTGAACTTCACCATCTCGCAGACCGGCGGCGACCCGGTCGCATTCTCCCGCATCCTCAACGACCGCGAGGTCGTCGTCGCCGCCAATCCTTCGACCACGGCTCGCTTCAGCGGCGCCGTTATCGTAGATGCGTCCCTCAACCGCGACGGCACGGTCTACACGACGGTGTTCAGCAACAAGGCGAATCGCGAGGGCCGCACGCAGGCCGTGACGTTCAAGCCGCAGGGCAGCGTCAGCATCCGCTACGCCGACGGCACGGGCGGCAACGGCCCGCTGCTGGTGCTGCCAGTGACGCTCGATCCGATGGAGGCGCAAATCCTCGCCATCGTCGGCGAAACGCCCGGCATGCGCGACATCACTCAATAGCACATGAGTCGCCTCGACGGCCGAGGCTCTCCCAATTAGTGCGGCCATTCGTGGCTGTCACGCTAAGCATCCGCTGCTCAGAACACAGAGCCCTGCGATGTCATTGCGAGGCGGGCTTCTTGCGGGGGTGTGGGGGGCAAAGCTCCCCACTGACGAAGCAATCTCCCGGGAAGGCGATCTACTCCATGGTAGTGCGTTACACGTGAGTTGCGTGTTATGTAGTAACGACTTTAGTCGTTCTGCGGTCTAGGAAACGACTGGAAGTCGTTACTACATTTCGGTCATGGTACGTGTAACACAACAATAGTGCCTAGAGCGTCTTTCGCTAGGTCGTGAGATTGCTTCGCTCCGCTCGCAATGACAGCAGGGCTACGCCTTCGGCTTCACGACGAGGACACCGCTCATGAACGGGTGCATCGAGCAGCGATAGTTGAATGTCCCCGGCGTCGAGGGGGTTAGCGTGAAGCTCTGCCCTGGCTCAATCGCGCCGGAGTCCCACTTCCCGGTTAGCTCCGTCACTGTGTGCGACGTGGTGTCGGCGTTCGTCCAGGTCACCGTTTGGCCCACGGTCGCCGTAACGGTCTCCGGGAAGGCGAAGTGGTCGATCTTCACGGCGACGCCGCCCGGCTGCGCGTCGGCCGCCGCCTTCGGCTGGGCGACGATCTTGCGCGGGGCGTTGCCGGTGGGAACCGTGGCGGCCACCTTGCGCGCGTTGAGGTCGACCACAGAGACGTCGTTGGACGCTTCGTTGGTGACGTAGGCGGTCTCGCCATCGGGGCTGGTCGCGATCCAGTGCGGCTGCTTGCCAACCGTAACCGTCCCGAGCACTTTGCGCGTCGCAGGATCGAACACGGCCAGCTCGCCCGGCCCCTGGCTGACCACCAGCCCATATTCGCCGCTGGGCGTGAAGAAGATATGGTGAGGCGAGGCGCCAACCGGCATCTGCGCCACGATCTTGTTGCTCGCCGTGTCCACAACCTGCACCGAATCCACCGCCGCCTGGCTGAAGTATACCGACTTGCCATCCGGGCTGTACGTCGCGTCGCGGGGCGCTTTGTCAAGGGGTATCTGGCCGGCGATACTTCTATCAATGAGGTTTACAACAACCAGGGCGAACGCGTTTGGCTTCTGGGAAGCGACATACGCGGTTCTGCCGTCCGGGCTAACCGTAATGTTGTGGGGGTTCGCAACGGAGACGCGGTCGACGACCTGGTTCGTCTTGGTATCAATGAGGGCGACCTGGCCGTCGTCGTAGACGGCGGACAGCACGTGGCCGCCATCCGGCGTGATGGCGAGGCCGTGCGGCGTCTTCCCAACTTCGATGGTGTGGACGACCTGGTCGGTCGCCGTGTCGATGACGCTAACCTTGGTGTCGGCTTCGCTGCTGACGTACACGTAGCGGCCATCCGGGGTAATGACCATACCATGCGGCCCCGGTGGGATGGCGATCTTGCCGACCATTCGATTGGCGCCGGTGTCGAACACGCCGACGGCGTTGTCTTTGAACAGCCCGATGTACGCTTTCGGACCGCTCGCCGCGGCGGATGCAGCGCCGGTGGGCGCTACGGCCGGGGCAGACGTGGGCGGCGCCGACGTTGGCATGGACATGCTCGTCGCGGTCGGCGCCATCGTGGGCGCAGTAGTGGGCATGGTGGCGGCCTGGGCGGACGACTGATTCGACGGCGCCGCCGTGGGCGCGGACGCGCACGCGCCGAGAACAATCGCGGCGGCAGCAAGCAGCCCAACGACCGCAATGAAGCGCGCGAAACAGGATCGAGCGTGGGCAAACATGTCTCGTACGACCATCTTCATCCTCTCTTTCATCCCTGACGAGCTCTATTCACGCCGTGCCATTGCAGGCGTTCATCCAGGATAACCGAGGCGCTGGGCGCGTTATTCCCGCCGCCGCCGAAATGGCCGATCCGGGAATAAACTCACCACGGGCGGAGTCTGGATAGAATGGAGAGCTTGTTGGGGGACAAAGGAAGGCAAGCGGGTGACAGACCAGGAGCGAAACGCGCGGTTCGAACAGATTGTGTTACCCCACCTGGACGCTGCCTACAACCTCGCACGGTGGCTCATACATGACGAACGGGACGCGGAAGACGTCGTGCAGGAGGCTTGCCTGCGCGCTTTCAAGTTCGTCGACGGCTTCCGTGGCGGTGACAGCCGCGCCTGGATGCTGCGCATCGTGCGTAACACATGCTATAGCTGGCTACGCGCGAACCGCGAGGCGCACGAAAGCGTGCCATTCGAAGAAACGCTCTCGAATTCGGCGGATGACGAGGCGGATCCGGAGGCGGTCGCGTTTCAAGAGGTGGACACGCAGACGCTGCGGCGGGCGCTGGAGGAGATGCCCGTGGAGTTCCGCGAGGTGATTATCCTACGAGAGCTGGAAGGCCTATCCTACAAGGAAATCGCGAGCATCACCGACGTGCCGATAGGGACCGTCATGTCGCGGCTGGCGCGGGCGCGCCAATGGCTGCAGCACTTTCTGCTAGAAGCAATGCGCAAGGAGACCCGAGGTGGATTGCCGAGAAACGCGCACCTTGCTGCACGGGTATATTGACGACGAGCTAGACCTCGTCAGCAACCTGAAGGTGGAGGAGCACTTGCACACTTGCGCCGACTGCACAGGGCGCGTCGACGCGCAGCAGGCGCTGCGCGCGCGCCTGGGCGACGACTCCCTCTATTTTCGGGCACCCGCGCACCTGCGGCAGAGTGTCCGCGCATCGGTGAAGCGGGCCGGCAGAGGGAGCACGCTCTCGCGCTGGCAATGGTGGCCATGGGTCAGCCTAGCGGCGACGCTGGCTGCGCTTGTGCTCGTCGTGTGGTGGGTCGGCCCGGAGTGGCAGGCAAGGCAGATGGAGAATAACCTCGCCGACGAGGTCACGGCCGGCCACGTGCGCTCGCTCATGGTCAACCACCTGGCCGACATTCCCTCCTCCGACCAGCACACGGTGAAACCGTGGTTCGACGGCAAGCTCGACTTTGCGCCGCCGGTCGTCGACCTGGCCGGTCAGGGGTTTCCCTTGACCGGTGGACGGCTGGATTACATCAATGGTCGGGCGGTCGCCGCTCTCATCTACTACCGCCAGCGCCACCCGATCAACCTGTTCATCTGGCCGACGGCAGACGGCTCAAGCGCGGGCATGAGCGTCACCGAGCGCCAGGGCTACAATCTCGTGCACTGGACGGGCCACGGCATGACCTATTGGGCGGTGTCGGACCTGAACACGACGGAGCTTCAGCAGTTCGCCGCCCTCCTCCAACAACAGGGCCTGGGTCCGTGATGGGGCTGTTGTCATGCTGAGCGAATGCGAAGCATCCCGGTGCTCCGGGGGACGCTTCGCTCCGCTCAGCGTGACGATGGGTTAGTCGCCCGGCTGCGGATGCGCGGGGTCAACCCAGTAGACGTGCTCGGGCTTCTCTACGACAGGGATATCGAGGTTGACCACGACCGGCTCCTGGTCACTGCGCACCAGCACGCATTCCAGCGGCTCGTCGTCCAGGGCGTTGATCTCCTGGTGCGGCACGTAGGGCGGCACGAAGATGAAATCCCCCGGCCCCGCCTCGGCATAGTATTCCAACTGCTCGCCCCACCGCATCCGCGCGCGGCCCTTCACCACGTAGATGACGCTCTCCAGCGGTCCGTGGTGATGCGCGCCCGTCTTGGCGTTCGGCTCGATAGTCACCGCGCCGGCCCAGAGCTTCTGAGCGCCGGCACGGGCGAAGTTGATGGCCGCGCCGCGAGTCATCCCCGGCGTCTGGGGTGTGTTGAAGTCGAGCTGGCTGCCGCTGACGACACGCACGCCGTTCTCACGCCAATTTATCCGTGCGTCTGACATTCCCTTGCTCCTCTCCTGGCCCTCACGCATCGACGTCCACTCACTATGGCTGTGAAGCCTTCAGTAGACATTATAGCGAATCATTTCTTTGTCCGGCAATACTCCTTGCGAAATCGGTGCCTCGAAACCATCAGCCAAGAATCACCTGACCCAGCAGGAACTTGAGGTAGCGGCCTTCGGGGAAGTGTGCCGGGACGGGGTGGTCGAGCGGCTGGCCAGCGTCGTGGAGGATGAGGAAGCGGCGGTGGGCAGCGGCGCCTGCCTCGGCCACCGCCGCCTGGAACGCGTCGTGGCTCACCTGCGCCGTGCAGCTCGCCGTCGCGAGCAGGCCGCCGGGCCGGACGACGCGCATCCCCAGCGTGTTCAGCCGCGTGTAGGCGCGCAGGGCGGCGTGGAGGTTCTGGCGCGAGCGGGCGAAGCTCGGCGGGTCGAGGATCACCAGGTCGAACTGGCGGCCCTCGGCGTGGTAGCGCGCCAGGCTCTCGAACACGTCGGCGACCTCGAACGCGTGGGCGTCGGGGTCGAAGCCGTTGCGCGTGAAGTTCTCCCGAGCATCGGCCAGGGCGTCCGCCGCCACATCCACGCTCGTGACGTGAGTGGCGCCGCCCCGCGCCGCATAGACCGAGAATCCCCCGGTATAGGCAAACGCATTCAGCACCGTCTTGCCGCCGCTCCAGGCCTCGACCGTGCGGCGGTTGTCGCGCTGGTCGAGGAACAGGCCCGTCTTCTGACCGGAGACGAGGTTGGCGCGGAAGACCAGCCCGTTCTCCTGGATCGTCAGGTCGCGAGGCGGCGGCGCGCCCCACAGGCGGACGATGCGCTCGCCGGGGTCGTGGCCGTCGCCCGAATCGGCGGAGCGGTGCGGGCGGTGCAGGATACCCTTGAGGGGCGCGGCGGCACGGAGGGCGTCGACGAGCCAGGGGAGCAGCGTCTCGACCGACGCGGCGTACGTGGCGACCACGGCGAACTGGCCGTACAGGTCTACCGTGATGCCCGGCAGGCCGTCGCCCTCGCCGAACAGCCAGCGGTAGGCAGTCGTCGGCGTGGCACGGAGCGGGGCGCGGCGCTCCCACGCCTCGGCGACGCGGGCGGCAACCCAGGCGGCATCGGGGACGGCGCGGGTGGCGAAGAGGCGCACGGCAATCTGGCCGGCCGCGTCCCATAGACCGTACGCGGTGAAGCCGCCGCAGCGGACACGCACCCATGTTCCCGAAGGGAGCCGCGGCGCGTCGGGCAGGTGAGTGCGATACACCCAGGGGTGGCCCTGGGTGAGGTGGGATTTTAGGTGAGTGGGAAGAATCAGGTCGCGCATAGTGGGAATAGAATTCTGGGCCTGAGGGTGTTGCTTTGAGCGTAACGCAAAGTCCCTCGCAGCGGCGGGGGATGCTTCGTTTCACTCAGCATGACACTCAAGGGCGGGAGATTGCTTCGCTCCGCTCGCAATGACGGGAGAGGGTTACTCGACGACGAGCTGGACGTTGGAGATCGAGCTGTCGAAGTCCCAGCCGGCGGCGCGAACCTCGACGCTCATGATCTGGAAGGGGAGCAGCCCTTCATTGTGGAGGTCGAACTCTACCGGCACCCAGACGCCCGGCTTGATCTGCTCGCCGTTGAGCGTCGGGTTGCCGTTGTCGTTCTGGACATAGAAGCCCTTGAACCACTCGACGTCCGAGCCGTACACGTCCTTGTACAGCACGCGCAGAATGAGAGGGTACTCTGTGGACAGGTAGCCGCCGCCGCTGAGGCTCTGGTTGTCGATCTTGACGTCGGCGCGGAGCTTGAGCGAGGTGTAGGGGTTAGGCAGGTTGCGGTTGAGCGTCTGAATGGCGCGGACTTCGGCGTGGTTGCCGCGGCCGGGCACAGTCTCGGACCCCATCCGTTTGAAGTGTAGCGCCTGGCGGTCGCCCGCGTCCATGACCTCCCAGGTCGGGTCCACCGAGCCGCCATCGGTGCCCTGGTCGATCTTGATGTCCCACGGGCCGGTGCTGCCGCTCGGCGCGACCGCGCCTCGGTCAGTAAAGTCGCCGTCGGCGATCAGGTCCACCTCACCCGCCGTCGGCGCCGCGGGCAGGCGGCCGGCGACAACCCGAGTGTGCTCGCCACGGCGGACGGAGACCGGCGCGCCGCCCGCGATGTTGGTGACCACAGCCGGGCTGTTGTAGGCCTGCACGTCGGTCGCGTCGCCGCCGACGTCGAAGAAGTAGCCGCCCTCGTTGAGCTGCGCGGCCATGTGCGGGGAGGTCACCTCGAAGGTCGTTTGGGGGGCGTTGGCGGAGATTTGCGGCGCGACGCCGATCTTGACGGTGCCGGACACGACCTCCAGGGCGATCTCGCTCGGGCGCTGGCTCACACCCCACGCTCCAAAGCGCGGGGCACGCAGCGTGTCGAGGCGAACGACGGTGTTGGGGTAGACCTGGACGGTGCTGTTGTCAAAGAAGGTCAGCAGGCCGCGGGATTCGTTGTCCGTGACGATGGTTTGCCCCTCGTCGAGATGCGCCTGGTCCGAGACGGCGATGGGCACCGTGTTCGGCGCGGCGCGGACCTGGACGATGGGGCGGATGACCTCCAGGTCGGCCGTGCGCGCCATCATCGCGTTGTTGAGGTAGTAGCGCACGACGATGGGGCCGCCTATGACAATTATGAGGAACGTCCCGAAAGCCGCGAGGAGAATGAGCCACGCTAACCGCTGATAGCGGCGGCGTTGGATCTCCCCCACACTCGGCGCCGTCAACGGCGCCTCCGCCACACTGGGACGCACGGCCGGCCCATCGGGTACAGGTGCCCGTGGGGGAGAGGTACGGGTGGACCGGGGAGAAGTCGCCATGCTAGAAGCGCACCCGGAAGTCTGACAGGTTGCTCGCCGGCTCTTGCCAGGCGACGTGGACCTCGCGGACACGCGCGCCGGGCGGGCCGTCATGCAGCCAGCCCGCGAGCTTTTGCAGCTGGGGCCGCGGCCCTTCGGCCACAACCTCTACGCTTCCATCGATCCGGTTCGCGACCCAGCCGACCAATCCTAGTGAAAAGGCCTGTCTCTGGGTTGCCTGTCGGAAACCGACGCCCTGCACGCGGCCGGTGACCGTCGCGTGCAGACGAGCCAGCTCTGTCATAAAGGGGGTCTCTCCTGCGCGAAGTATAGCATGAAGAAACCGTGATGACAAAACACCGGCTGCACGCCGACGGGGGGCATACGGTTAACTATGCCCCCTATATCGCACATATCCTGTGCCACCGCGAAGATGGGCTTAGTGGGTGACGGCTTCCGGCACGTGGAAATCGTAGTGGACGCCGGTCATGCCCTCAGACACCTGCCATAGCCGCTTCGCCAGCGCCTCATCGTACGAGGCCGCGTTCGAGCTGACCTTGTCCGGATACCCACGCGAGCCGCCCATACCCGTCGGGCCGATATAGTCGCAGCCGTTGACGTCCGGCGCGGTCGCGGCGTACAGGGTGGGCAGGGCGCCCATCGCGGCGCTCTGGGCAAAGAGGCGGTTGCCCACGCTCATGAACGCTGCCCGCAGACGCGAGCCGGACATGCGCGGCCCGGCGTGCTGGAGATTGGTGGCCGCGTAGCCCGGGTGGCAGCCGACGCTGATGGCGTCAACCTGATTGGCGGCGAACCGGCGTTGCAGCTCGTAGGCGAAGAGCAGGTTGGCGAGCTTGCTCTGGCTGTACGCGCCCCACTCACTGTAGCTATCCTTGCCATCCAGATTGTCGAAGTTCACGCGGCCCCTGGTGTGGAGCGAGCTACTCACCGTGACGACGCGAGCGCCGGGCGCGGCCATGATCGCCGGGAGCAGGAGACCGGTCAGGGCGTAGTGGCCGAGGTGGTTCGTGCCAAAGTGGACCTCGAAGCCGTCGGCGGTGGTGTGGTAGGGCAGCGCCATGACGCCGGCGTTGTTGACCAGGATGGGCAGCGCCTCGCCCCGCGCCAGGAATGCTTCGGCGAAGCTTCGGACGCTGGCCTGGTCAGCCAGGTCGAGCGCCATGACTTCCACCGCCGCCTTTGGCGTCTCCTGGCGAATACTGGCGGCGGCCTGCTCACCCTTATCGACGCTGCGGACAGCCAGGATGACCCGCGCACCCTTGGCCGCGAGGGCGCGCGCCGCCTCGTAGCCGATGCCACTGTTCCCACCGGTGATGATGACGGTCTTGCCCGCCTGATCGGGAATATCGCTAACGCTCCATTTGCTCACGATTGGGCCCTTTCCTTATGCATTGCAGTCACGCGTATCCATCAATTCAGAGTCCGCCAGTACTGTGTTCCTTTCGCCAGGAAGAGGGCGAGCCGGATGAGGGTTGACAGGATGCGCGGTGTCAGTAAGCTTTGTATTACGTATAGGAGGATTCGATGGCCGAGAGTTATCTTCCCCAGATTCTATCCAAGGGCGGCTATACCGCCTTGATGCGCGTCGTGCTGGACCAGGACGACCTGGTGCTGGACGACTTACAGAGCGAGCCGCTGCCCTCGGCTCGCCCCAACGACGGACCGCTCTACCGCATCCACCTCACCGGCAGCGGTGAGGCCGGCCGCGCCGAGCTCGATGTCGTCCTGCGGGTGCTGCCAGGCCCAACGTGGAGCGAGGCCTTCAACCCACGCCTTGACGCGCCGGCTGAGATAGCCGCCCTGGAGAGCGACCTGCTCTCGGTGCTGCCATCCAGCATCGTCGACCCGACGATCGCCAGCGCTCGCGCGCGAGAGGGGCGGCCGGCGTGGATCATGACGTCGCCACTCGCCGAAACGCTGGGGCCGGCGCGCCTGGAAGCGCGCTTGAGCGACGAGGAAGTGCGGCTGATGCTGTACCGCCTCGCGGAAATGCACGCGCTGCACTGGGACGCCGGGTCTGTGCTCGATTTTGTCTACCCGTGGCTGACGCGGCAGGCCGAGTGGGTGCGCGGCGCGACATCCCTCTACGCCGGCGCCATGGCGGGTGATCTGCCGGAGGGGCTGGCGAGTCTGGTGCTCCAGGCCAACGCGCCGAACGCAGGCGAGAATCTGCGCGCCTTGTTTGACGCGCTTCCACTAGAAGACGCCGAGGTGCTTTATCGCGTGCTTCAGTCCCCCGATGCCCTCATCGAGCGCCTGGCCGCCGCGCCGCCCACCGTGGTCCACGGCGCGCCGACGGTCGCCAACATCGGCCTGTCGGACGACCACCTGGTTGTCGTGGACTGGGCTGGCATCCAGGTCGCGCCGTCGTCGTGGGATGTGTGGGCGCTGTGGTCGAGCCTCCGCGAGCCGCCGCTGTCGAGCGCCGAGGCGGCGAGCTTCTATCTCGATGCGCTGGATACGCTGTTGGAAGAGGGTGTGGACCGAGAGGCGTGGGAAAGGAGCTACGCGGCGACACCGGTCGCGGCGTTCCTGCTGCGCGACCTGGCCGACGTCGCCGGCGCATCGCCGAACGACGTTCCGGACCCGGCCGCCATCGACCGCGCGAGACACGCCGCCGCAACCGCCCGAGAGATAGGTCTCTAAGAGAGAACCACGGAAGACACGGAATAGTCGGCAACGGGCGGGAGGCTCTGAGGAGAGCGAGGCGTGTATGCCAAAGGTTCAGGTTACTTCACACATCGAGATCGACATTGACGAGGTCCTGGAAGGCGTCGCCCGGCTCGACAACCAGGCGTTGGAGCAGTTCGTGGACCGAGTCATCGCCCTGCGCGCAACGTAACGCTCCGAGCTTGCCTAAGATCGAGGCCGAGTTGCTTGAGCAGATCAATCGTGGCGTGCCGCCTGAAGTACGCCAACCGTACGGCGAGCTGAATGACAAACTGCACGACGAAACGATCACACCAGAGGAGCAGCGGGAGCTATTGGAGCTGAGCGACGAGATTGAGCTTGCAGATGCGGAGCGGATACGTCATCTCACGGCCCTGGCGCAATTGCGAAACATCCCCGTTGACACCCTCATGAGCCAGCTCGGCATCCGCCGCCCCAACTATGCCTAGAGTGCGTTATTCCAGGGATGTACAACGCGTAGTGATCGAGCGTGCTCAGGGCCGTTGTGAATACTGTCAGAGTCGCGCGGACTACGCGACCGAAACATCTGCTGTGGAGCATACCATCCCGCTCAGCTGAGGCGGGACGAATGAGTTAGACAATCTAGCGCTCGCTTGTTCAGGCTGTAACGGCCGGAAATACAACAAGACAGAGGCACTGGATCCTACCGACGGCAAGCTGGTGGGAATCTTCAACCCGCGACAACAGCAATGGCAAGAGCACTTCGGTTGGAGCGAGGACTATTCGCATATAGTAGGGCTGACTCCTACTGGTCGAGCGACCGTCGACGTGCTGCAGTTGAACCGTGCAGGGCTCGTCAACATGCGACGGGCCGTGTATGCCATCGGTAGACATCCGCCCCGCCTCAATGAAGATTAGAGTAGCATTTGGCACACCAAACGCCAAAAGGCCATCCCCATGTGGGGATGGCCTGGCATTTGCTTGCGGTTATTAGCGCAAACGTCGCGGTGGCTGTGTCATGCTCAGCGAAACGAAGCACCCCGGCGCGGCCGGGGACTATGATCGCTGCTCAGCGTGACCGCGACGCGGCGAGTATCTAGCGCGCAGTCGCCGGGCTCGAGCCGGCCGCGGCCTCAGCCTGCTTGATGCGCTGGGCCAGGCGCGACTTGTGGCGCGAGGCGTTGTTCTTGTGGATGATGCCCTTCTCAGCGGCCTTGTCCAGCGCGCTCTGCGCCTCGACGAACGAAGCCTGGGCTGTGGCCAGGTCGCCGGCATCGAGGGCCTTCAGCGTCTTCTTCATGAAGGTGCGGGAGCGCGAGATAAACCAGCGATTGCGCTCGCGGCGCCGATCGTTCTGGCGAATAGCCTTCTCAGCAGCTTTCGTGTTAGCCAACTTCAATTCCTCCCAAATAGCGACATGCCGACGGCATGAAATGAGTCCATGTGAACGACAGGTAATTCTACACCGACTCCCGCGCCCTGTCCAATTTCGCGCTGGCACTTGCCGCGCCGACGGTCCGGTGTTATAGTCACCAGGGAAGCTGTAGGAGCCATGGTCGCCGTCTTTTGCCAAGTGTCGGAGCAAGCGCCGGAGCGCGGCCTGCTGAAGCCACGCCGCTGAGAATGCAAAGTCCGTTCGGGACTCAAGCAGTCCGCAAGACTTCCCGGGACCTCTGGAGACGCTCCGCTTCGCGGCTCAGAACACCACACTACTGTCATTGCGAGGAGCGCGTCAGCGCGACGAAGCAATCTCTGGGTGGCTGACAGCAACGCCATAGCGGTGCAGACTGCCTTTGACGCGGGCGGGAGATTGCTTCGCTGCGCTCGCAATGACAGCATGGCCGTGTTCTCGTACTGGCACGTGCTACCATGGGTATGGAGGCATCAGCATGACAGTCCAGGCTATTTCAAGGGGGTCGCATGAGATTGACGGATCAGACTGCCCTCGTGACCGGGTCCAGCCGCGGCATTGGCCGCGCCATCGCCGTCGCGTATGCGCGCGAGGGAGCGCGTGTCGCCATCCACGGGCGGACGGAGGACGAGCTACAGAAGACGCGAAGCGAGATCGAAGCAGCCGGCGGGCAATGCGTCTCGATCCTGGCGGACCTGGGCGAACCGGGCATGGCCGACAGTGTCTACCAACAGGCGCGGCAGGCGCTCGGCGTCATCGACATCCTGGTCAATAACGCCGGCATGGGTAGTTCGGCCAGCCTGCGCGCTGTGGTCGACTTCGACGACGCCTTCTGGGAAAAGACGCTGTACGTCAACCTCACCGTTCCATATCTGCTGACGAAGCGCGTCCTGCCGGAGATGCTCGCCCAGAAGTACGGGCGCATCATCAACGTCTCATCCATCAACGGCCGGGTGCCGGCGATGCACGCCGCCGCCTATGTCGCCAGCAAGCACGGCCTGCTGGGGCTTACACGCGTCACGGCGCTGGAGGTGGCGAAGGACGGCGTCACCGTCAACGCCATCTGCCCCGGCCCGGTGCGCACGCGCATGAACGACCTTCGAGTCGCCTACGATTCCGAGCGTCTGGGCAAGGCGCAGGGCGAGTATGAAGAAGGCATGACGCCTATCGGGCGCCGCCTCGACGCCGACGAGGTCGCGCCCCTCGCCGTGTTCCTCGCCAGCCGCGAGGCCACCGTCATCACCGGTCAGTCCTACGACATCGACGGCGGCGCCGTCATGGCGTAAACCAAGTGCTATTTTGTGGTACAATAAAAACACACACAGGAGATTGGGCATGGAATTCCGTTACCTCGGCCGCACGGGTGTGCAGGTCAGCGTCCTCTGTCTCGGCGCGATGATGTTCGGTGGCAGGACAAGCCCCGAGGATTCGTACGCCATCATCGACCGCGCTCTCGACGCGGGCATCAACTTCGTCGACACGGCCAACGTCTACAGCCGCGGCCGCAGCGAGGAAGTGACCGGCGAGGCGCTCAAGCGCAACGGCAAGCGCCAGCGCGTCGTTCTGGCGACGAAGGTCCACGGCGTGATGGCCGACGACGACCCGAACATGCAGGGCAACAGCCGCCGCCACATCATCGAGCAGTGCGATGCCAGCCTGCGGCGCCTCCAGACAGATTGGATTGACCTGTACCAGATTCACCGCCCGGAGTCGCAGACCCCCATCGACGAGACGCTGCGCGCCCTGGACGACCTCATCCGCGCGGGCAAAGTGCGCTACATCGGCACGAGCACCTTCGGCGCGTGGCAGCTCATGGAGTCGCTGTGTGTGTCCAAGGAGCTTGGCCTCAACCGCTTCATCTGCGAGCAGCCGCCGTACAACATCCTCGACCGCCGCATCGAGCGCGACCTGATCCCGCTGGCCCGCACCTACGGCATCGGCCTCATCCCGTGGAGCCCGCTCGCCGGCGGCCTGCTGACGGGCAAGTACACGCGCAACGCGCCGCCACCGCCCGACACACGCTTCGCGGGCATGGCGGACAACCCGATCTACCAGCGCCGATGGCGCGAGGGTGTGTTCGACGTAGTCGACGCCCTGGCGCCGATGGCAGAGGCGAAGAACTGCACAATCTCGCAAGTCGCCCTGCAATGGACGGTTGTGCAGCCGGGCGTCAGCAGCTCCATCATCGGCCCGCGCACGATGGAGCAGCTTGAGGACAACCTGGGCGCGCTAAGCGTCACCCTGAGCGACGAGGACCGCGCCGCCATCGACCGCATCGTTCCACCGGGCGGCATGGTGTCGCCCTTCTACGAGGCGGATTTCGGCCCGCATTGGTATCGTTAAAGGAGCCAACGATGATTCCCAAGTATCCCTTTGGCACGACCGGCCACGAGAGCACGCGTATCATTTTCGGCGCCGCCGCCTTCTGGGACGTGACCCAGGACGAGGCCGACCGCACCCTGGACGTGCTGTTCGAGTACGGCATCAACCACATCGACACCGCTGCCAGCTACGGCAAGTCCGAGCTGCGCATCGGCCCGTGGATGCCCCGTTACCGCGACCAGTTCTTCCTGGGAACGAAGACCGGCGAGCGCACCTATCAGAAGGCGAAGGACGAGATCCACCGCTCGCTCGAGCTGCTGAAGACCGACCACGTCGACCTGATCCAGCTTCACAACCTCGCTACCCAGGAGGAGTGGGACGTGGCGATGGCGCCGGGCGGCGCGCTGGAGGCGGCGATCGAGGCGCGGGAGCAGGGTCTGACCCGCTTCATCGGCGTGACGGGCCACGGCACCGGCATCGCCGCGATGCACCTGAAAAGCCTGGAGCGCTTCCCCTTCACCTCGGTGCTGCTGCCCTACAACTACATGATGATGCAGAACCCGCAGTATGCCGCCGACTTCGAGCGGCTGTACCAACTCTGCCAGCAGCGCAACGTCGCCTTCCAGACCATCAAGGGCATCACGCGCAGCCCGTGGGGCGACAAGCCGCACCACACGACGACGTGGTACGAGCCGCTGACCGAGCAGAGCGACATCGACCGCGCCGTCGCTTACGTCCTCAGCCGGCCGGGCACCTTCCTCAACACGGCGAGCGACCCCAATCTCCTGCCGCGCATCCTCGACGCCGCGACCCGCTGGGATGGCCGCGCGCCGTCGGACGAGGAGCTGAAGCAGGCCGCCGCAGCCTTGGAGATGGCCCCGCTGTTCACGTAGCGCCCCGTCATTGCGAGCGGAGCGAAGCAATCTCACGCTGGCGCACAGGAACTGCCCATTCAAGGACTAGACGGGCCCTTGCCCAGCGTGAGATTGCTTCGTCGTCCTGACGTCCTCCTCGCAATGACCGGCCACAGCTTCGGAGGGTGCAACGATGCCCGCCTCCGTCCCGCGTCCAATCATCCGCATCCTGGTCGTCTTCGTGCTGTTGGTCGCCGTCAGCATCGGCGGCTACATGCTTCTGGAAGGCTACGGCCTGCTCGATGCCGCCTACATGACCGCGCTCGCCCTGTCGACGGTGGGCTTCGGCGAAGTCCGGCCCCTCTCGCCGGCGGGGCGGGCCTTCACTATCTTTGTCATCCTCATGGGCGCGGGAACCGCCGCCTACTTCTTCACGACGGCCGCCGAGTTCACATTGACCGGCGAGCTGGGCCGGACCCTCCGGCGGAGGCGAGTCATGAGCATCGTGCGCGGAATGCGCGACCACTATCTCATCTGCGGTTTCGGGCGGGTCGGCCAGCAGGTTGGCACTGAGCTAGAGAGCCTGGGCCTACCGTATGTGGTCGTCGACGACAACAAGGACGCCATCCGCGTCTGCGTCCAGCGCAACGTGCCGTTCATCGAAGGCGACGCGACCGACGACGAAGTCCTGCGCCACGCGGGGATCGAGCGCGCCCGGGGTCTGGTCAGCGTCCTGCCCAGCGACCCCGAAAATGTCTTTGTCGTTCTGAGCGCCCGCTCCATCAAGCGTGATCTCGTCATCGTGGCGCGCGCGACGACCGCCGACGCTGAGGGCAAGCTCCTCAAGGCCGGCGCGAACCGTGTCGTCTCGCCCTACGTCATGGCCGGGCATCGCCTCGTCGGCCTGCTCGTCCGCCCCAATGTCGTCAACTTGCTCGATCCGACGACCGTCAACGGCCAGTTGCCCCTGAGCCTGGAGGAGATCGTCGTCGACGCCCTATCGCCTCTGGCCGGCCGCCGCGTCACCGCCGCCGACGTCCATGCCCAGACCGGCGCCAACGTTCTTGCCATCCTGCGCCCCAACGAGCAGCGCGCCATCGTGGACTGGACCGCGCCCGAGCAGCTCAATCCGGGCGACATCCTCATCGTCCTGGGCGGGCGCGAGCAGCTTGCCGCCGTCGCCGCTCTCGCCGGCGACCCCCGCGTCGGCCGTGCAGCCGTCAGCCAGAATTGAGGCTCCATGCGCCCCGGTCTCCATATCGGCGCTTCCGCCGCCATCCACACAACCGTTCGGCAAGACATGGTCGCGACGTTCGACGAGCTTGGCCCCGTCCACCCGGTGTACGCCACGTGGAACCTCGTCCGCCACATGGAGGAAGCCTCGCGCAAGGTCATCCTCCCCTACCTGGATGACGACGAGGATGCCGTCGGGCACTCGGTCGAGGTCGTGCACTTATCCCCGACCCTCGTCGGCCGGCCTGTCGTCGTCACAGCGCACGTCTCCGCCATCGAAGATCGCCGCATCACGTGCAACGTCGTCGCCCACAGCCACCCGCAGGGGCAGCCTGCCGACCACGCCGCGCTCATCGGCCGGGGGCGAACCGTGCAGATCGTCGTGGAGAAGGCATGGCTCGCCGCACGCCTCGCGGCCCTGGGGCAACCGGCGACCGAGTCCCCCGCCCCACCGCCCCAGGACGCCCCTCAACACAAGGCCTAGGCTGTCATACTTCGGTCGCAATGACGGCATGGCAGTGGTCTTGTGTCGGCGCGTGCCGCCACACGGCAATTGGGTCTGTTCAGAACACACACTACTGTCATTGCGAGGAGCGCGTCAGCGCGACGAAGCAATCTCTCAGCCGCTGACAGCAACCCCATAGCGGTGCAGACTGCCTTTGACAAGGGCGGGAGATTGCTTCGCTTCGCTCGCAATGACAGGATGGCGGTGCTCTCGTGCTGGCGCGTGCCATCGTAGGCATGGAGGTCTCGGGGTGACATTCGGATGCTGTTTCCGCCGGGTTCTGTCATGATCACGATCCGTCCTGCAACGATAAGCGATGCGGCAGGGATCGGCCGCGTCAGCGCCGAGACGTGGCGTGCCGCGTATCGCGGCCTGATGCCTGACTCTATCCTGGACAACATCTCGGTGGAGCAGCGCGCCGCGCGTTACCGCGAGATTCTCGGTAGCGCCGACCGGCGCCGCGCGACGTTCGTCGCCGAAGATGCGTCGAGCGGCGTCGTCGGGTTCGCGTCATCGGGCCCGGAGCGCAGCAGCGACCCTTTCTACACCGGCGAGCTATACGCCCTGTATATCTTACCGGAGTATCATAGACACGGCCTGGGCCGCGGCCTCGTCGCCGCTACCGTGAGCCACCTGCGCGGCGGCGGGCACACGGCGATGCTTGTGTGGGTGCTAGCCGGTAATCCGGCGTGCGGCTTCTACCAGCGCCTCGGCGGCCGGTTCCTGCGGGAGAAACACCTGCCGGCCGGCGACGTGACCCTCCTGGAGGAGGGCTACGGGTTCACGTTCGACACCATGCGCTGGTAACACCTATTGCCACATCACCCGCGATGGATCGCCTCCCCAGCGTAGCGGCGGCGCGGACGAGTACTCGGGGCGTTCCACCTGGAATGCGGCTTGGACGACGACCGCGATCTCGGCCTCGGCGAGCGTGTCATACAGCTCCATCCGGTAGGGCCGGGTCAACTGAATGTGCCGCCGCTTGCACTTCTTGCATGACACCAGAATGACGCGCCCGGCCACGGCGATGGAGTAGAACCATTCGACGCTCCCGCACGCCGAGCACGCCTCAACGGTGTTGCGCCCGGTGTTGTGGACGAAGACATCCTCTTGCAGCTTGCTTAGCGGCACCAACCTTGTTACACTCTTGCCATCGTTTAGCATCACCAACTCATCCTTCTCACTATCCTATCTCACGCGGCATGCTGTGCGAACAGACTCCTCTTTGCCTTTGAATTGTCACAATTGCATTGCGTATGCCACCGACTCGGGGAGAAAGAATGACCCAGGAAATGTACATGGGGGAACGGGATGATCTCGCCAACGCTCTGCTCCCGCTGCAAGCGCATCTGCGCGAGATTCTGCCGCCCGACGACCCCATTCTGGCCCAGATCGACGCCGCCCTCGCCACACGCGACCTGGCGCAGCTCCGCGCCGCCTACGACGCGACGGAGGAGTTGCCCGACGCAGTCAAGATTGAGCTCATGCGGCGGGAGATGGACGCGGGGGAGTGAGGCGGACCCGATGCTCCTGTTCATCGGCGGCGCGGCGCGCACCGGAAAGGGGATACTGGCCCGCCGGCTGCTTACCGAGAAGGGGCTGCCGTACCTGAGCCTCGACGTCCTCAAGATGGGCTTGACCCGCGGCGCGCCCGAGTTCCTCATCGATCCTGACGCCGGCGCGATGCTCGTCGCCGAGCGCCTGTGGCCCATTGTGCGCGAGATGAGCCGCAGCCTCATCGTCGACCAGGCGCCCTATGTCTTCGAGGGCGAGCTTCTGCCGAAGCACGTGGCCGCGCTCCGGGATGCCCATCCGTCGGACGTGCGCGCCTGCTTCCTGGGATACGCCGAGATAACGCCGCAGCAGAAGCTGCGTGACATCCGCGCGCACGCCGGCCACCCCAACGACTGGCCGCGCGAGTACACCGACGCCGATCTCCTGCCGATTATCACCCGTGAAATCGCGTTCAGCCAGTACGTGCGGGCGGAGTGCCGCGCTCACGATCTGCCCTACTTCGACACCTCACAGCGCTTCGAGGCGGCGCTGGACCAGGCCGCCGCTTACGTCCACGCGATAGAGTGGGCGTAGCGGAGCGGCGCCACAAAAAAGTGGGGGCAGGCTTGCGCCCACCCCCACGCCACTCACTGTTTGGTTGTAACTCAGCCTTCAGCCGCTAATCTCTCAATTAGTGGACCAGGGGCCGAGGGCCGGGGCCGTAGATACCGGCATCGACCGAGACCATGTACTTCTGGCCATCGACCGTCGCCAGGATCGCCGGGATCACGCCCGCCGTCGCGTTGCCGTTGATGTCGCTGACGAACTTCAGCTCGTACACCAGGCACGGGTTCACGTTGTCGAAGTGGAAGTAGCCTTCGGTGTTCGTGCGCGTCGCCTGCAGGAACGTGCCGCTCTGGTTCGAAGCCGTCGGGGCCAGCCACAGCGCCACGTACACGCCCGCGTTCGGGTTCAGCGGAGCGCCAGACCAGAACTGGTCACCGTCAGGCGTCTGACCGATGAGAACACCGGCCGGCTCCGCCCCGACGAACTCGTAGCCCTCGATCACGCCAGCCGGCGGGGCCAGGCTCACACTGTAGACCGCGGGTTGAGACGGGAGGCCAACCGCCGCGCCGCTCTGGCACGGAACCAGGATCACGGTGTCGATGCCGGGGATCTTGGCGCTGTAGCCGTTCCAGTCGGCAATGTAGTAGCCGAGGAAGTCGGTCGTCAGCGGCGGGTTGTGCTCGAAGTCACCAATGCGGATCCGATAGCGGTGGCCGCTGATAATGCCATCCGCACCGATGCCGACGACGGCGTTCGAGCTGCTCGCCGGGGCGACGACGTACTGCAGGCGGCCGTCGGGCAGCCGCGAGATATCAACGATGCCGTTGCTCGGATGGCCGTTGCCCGCCCAGAACAGGACGGTGGCCGGGTTCTCTTCGTCAGTCACGAGAATCGGGGGAACACCAAAGATACCACCATCACCCTCTGCGTAGTCGAGGCCATACGGGGGGCAGATGGTGATGACCAGGTACTCAGGCGCGCAGGAGGTCGGCACGCCAGGGCACTGCGGAATGTAGCCCTCGAAGTCGAAGCCCGGCGGGATCGGGAAGCCCTCGCTCGCGGCGGTCACGTCGCCAGCCGCAGGAGCGCCACCAGGTACCACACGCTCTACCTTCACCGCGGCCAGACCCACCACGTTGCGCAGCAGGATCGGTATCTGCGGGTTCTGCGAGCCGAACACCGGGATACCGGTGATTACGTCATGCTCCCAGTACACTGCCGAGATCACCGCCGAGCCCACGAACCCAGGCTGGATCCAGTTCCAGTTCGCCAGGTTGATGTACTCCACCTGCTTCTCGTTCAGCTTCTCGCACACGTAGTCCAACAACCCGTTCTGGTCGTGACGTACAGCACGAAGTCCGTGAAGCCCGGCTTCGGCACCAGGTTCTGCACTGCCACGTCCGTCACCATGTTGTACGCGTTGCCGCGCTGCATCAGCGACGGGATACCAATCACGGCCACGCCACCCTGCAGACCACTCGCGCGTCACCCGCGCCGATCTGCCACACGTACCCCTGATCCTCGAGGAGGGCAGGTTGTATGCCGTCGCCTGCGTCACCTTCGTCGGGCTGCTGTAGTTCCAGCAGCTCCGCCACCGCCGCGATCGGCACCGCGTTCTGGCGGGTCACCAGGCGACTCCCACGCCTGGCTCTCGACGCACTTGCCGCGCCGGGCAGCACTGCCCAGGCAGGTTGTTCACCAGCGCCAGCGGAACTCTGTCTCACCCCGCGGAGCAGATCCAGTCCACCAGCGTCGTGATGATGTCGCCGCTCTGGTCGACGAAGTACACCTTCACCTTCGCCGCCACGATGCTGCTCATGTTCTGAACATGGATCACCGTCGCCCAGCCGTTGGTCTCACGGTAGATCAGCGGCCCGTAATGTATACCTGCGACCCACCACCACTGCTGAGGCGCTGCCCCGTTGAACACGTAGCACAGCTCCGCCGCCACGCCCGTGTAGCTCATCAGCACATCCTGGCCGATCTGGTCGACCACGATGCCCAACGGCTGCGACGCGCGGATCCACACGCTGCCCGTGAAAGCCGGTGCTCACCGCTGCCACGTTGAACTGCGCCGTGTAGCCAGGCGATACCTGCGCCACCGAGCAGATCTGCGCGCGGAGGCAGCTGTCACGATCCTTGAACCACAGCTCGATGCTCGTGCACTCCGTGCCGCTGTTCTGGATGTACAGCCAGCTGTTCCAGCCGTTGTAGCCAGAGTACACCACCGGCGCGTAGTACGCGAACCCGCCGAACAGCGGGTCGTACGCGCCTTCCTGCGCCGAACCAACGCCACTGTACGCGTCCGCCATCACGAACGACGGCGTCGCGTTGCCAGGCATCTTCCGCACAACTTCCACCGCGATCGGCTGACCGTAGAACGGGTTCCAGTTGAACGGGAACTGGCCCGGCGTCGATGTCACGCTCGGCCAGCCCTCAGGCCAGGTTCGCGTGTTCAGGTCGCTGGTCCACTGCTCGCAGCGCCACCACAGGTTCCCCTGCTGCGGGAACGGGTTGTAGCTGATCGCGATCGCGCTCTTCGCGCTCGCCGGTAGCTGCGAGCTTGTCCACACCCAGCTCGTCCCAGGCTTCAACAAACCCGTGCACTCAATCTTGAACGGGTTCTGCGCCTGCGGCTGGCAGAAGCCAGAGTTCTCGGCGAAGAGCAAGAGTGCAATCTTGGTCCACGTCGAGCCGACGTTCTGGGCCTCGATGGTCCAGTCCACGCCGGTCTTTGTGTTGCCGATGTAGCCGAGCACCGGCAGCTGGACATAAGTGCCAGGTGTCGGGCTGGCCTGCGCGCTGCTATCGACGGCGAGCGCGACACCCAACGCGAGGCCCAATGCCAGGGCCAGCGCCAGGACGGCGATGACGAGAATTCGTCTCATTGTGCCTAACCTCCCTTTATTTTTTGGTGCTTCGATGAACGGTGGGGCGAGCGGTCTCTCAGTTCCGCTCATCCCTTTCTTCGCTTGAAGCGCAGCATGTCCCCCCGAGACGCGTGCTTGCTGCGCTTCTACATCTATATTAACAAACGCCGGGTGCCGCGCCTGGATATGGCTCGCACGGCCAGTTTGTTAAAATACGCTTAATTGATGTGCTGGTCCAAGTCCGCTTGATTCGCCGTTACCGGCACACAATCCTCCCGTCCGCCGCGGCGGACCCGCACGGGCAGGCCTTGTGCCTGCCCTACACGTCCAAACATCGCACCGACGCGAACCACGGCAGGGGCGGGGTACCGCCCCCGCACCCCATAAGATCAAACATCAATACAACGTACTGTGGCAAACCAGCCATAGGCCCCCGACACGTTCGGCGAGGGCCTCATCGCTTTGACCTCGACCTCTTGAATTCGGACGGCCCGAGAGCTAAGACCTTGGGCGCTCGTATACGGATCCGCGAGCTGCACGACCTGCCCCGACGCCCGCGCCGAGAGCAGCGCCGTCAGCAGTTGCGCCGGCGTCCTGGCTTCCGTTGTCCCGTCGAGTTTCCGCACCACAGGCCCAAGCAAGACTTCGAACTCAGTCATGGGAATAGGATCAGGCAGAACCACGTAGCCGGCCGACACTTCCCGCACCGCCCCGCTCATCGTCCCGTCAGTCTGCAGGTCGAGACGCAGAAGCAGCCGTGTGTCGACATAACCCCCGTTCGGTATTGTGACCGTTCCGCCATACGCCAGATTGAGAGAGCCGGCCGCGGTCCAGCTTGACCCGTTCCAGTACTCCACCGCGACAGGCCGCGAGACCGAGAAGCCAGAGCCACGGACCGAGACGTAGCGCCAGAGCTTCGACTCCCCAGGCAGCCCGCCGTCCATCCCTGGCAAGTAGCAGTAATTCCCCGTCGCCGGTGTACCGGACGCCGGACGGTCGCCGAACGTGTTCAAGTCCATTTTGTACGTTGACCAGCTCGAGCCGTTGTAGGCGCTCATGAGAACGCGATTTGCGATAGAGGAGGCATGAATTCCCGCGGCCGCGGCGCCGGACCCCGCGACGACCTGCCTGATCATCTCCCAACGCGACCCGTTGTAGGCCAGCAGGTACACCCCGGCCGTCGCCTCGTCGGACTCCGCGAGGGCCCACAGCCAGCCCTTGCCCGCACTCAGGGACCGGACCGCGAGCGCGATCGTACCCTCACCAGACGTCGAGACGAAGAAGTTTCCCGGCGAGACGTTCTCATAGGTGTTGCCGCCGGTCCACTTCCACACGCGGTCACCAAGCAGGAAATACATCGAGCCTTGGAATTCGGTCCACTGCACAAAGGCGGTCGACGTCTGAAAGTTCCTGTTTTCGATGACCCGCGTCAGCACCGCCGAGTCAGCCAGGACGCCATCCCACGTCACGGAGTAGACGCCATCCCGCCGGCAGAGGTACACCTGCCCCAGGTACGAGAACGCCGATTGCACCACAGACAGCACATCACCCGACAGAGCATTCGTCGGCCCCGTCCAGGTCCCCGCAACGTCTGTCAGGCCCGCCAACAACACCCGGTGCAGCTTTTGCGTCGAGACTTGTATGTCGAACATCCACGCATAGGCCGAGTCCCGCGCCCCCGCGACCGTGGTAGCCGTGGCCGTGGGCCCCAGGGACGCGCCCGCGTTAGAGACGCACATCGCTTTGACCGCGCCCCCTGCCTGATTGAACCAGACGAAGCCGTTATTCTGAAACGCGATCGTGAGCGCTCCCGACGCCGTCGCCCCGGTCTGTTCGGCGACGGAGTTTCCCCCGACCGAGTAGCGATACACCCTCGACGTCGAGCCCGTCGCGCCGGCGAGATAAGCATCGACCCCCGGCAGGTCTATTCCCCCCGACCACTGCACGCCCCCGCTCGACACCGTAGACTGAGACGACGCAGCCCGGGCGCCATCCAGCCGCGCGTCTATCCCCTGGCCCCTAGCATACTTCCCCCCGCCCCAATCCAGCCCGTAGCCGCCGAGCAGTTGCCCCGACGAGGTTTCCGGCCGCGACAGCACGTCCCGCGACAGCGCCGCCCCTTGCCGAGGCACCAGAAACGGAGCTTCGGCCCGCGTCCAGGCCAAGCCATCCTTTGTACGGCGCAGCATGTAGCCGACCGAGTTCAGAACCAGATGATGCGTTACCCCTGCCACGTCCGCCATGTTGCCTCCTTGCCTTCTGACTTCACGCGATCACCGCGAACCGCAGCGTCATCTCGCTGCCATCCGGATAGCGCCGCTCGGCCAGCCCGTCCGCCATCCACGTCACGAGCAGCGTTCCCCACGCGTCGGCATACGTGATCGGCCCGACGGCGTTCCAGAACGCGAGCAAGAACGATCGCACCTGCCCTGGCGTCAGCGCATAGGCGCCGCCGCCCGGCGCGAGCAGCCCCTGCCCAAGCCCGAGCGCCGTCACTTCCAGCGCCGCGCTCCCAGCATCCGTTCCCGCGTCCGCCCACATCCACGTGTCATCGCGGCGATACGTCACAGAGACCAGCGGCCCGCGCCGGTCCGCCGCGGCGATGAAGCCGACCGCCTGCCCGCCGTTGACCGCGTCATGCCGCAGTGTGAAGTGACAGTCCACGCCAATCGTCGCCATATGCAGAGCCCTCCATGTAGAAGTGACGGAGTGACGAAGTGGCCGAGACGTCACGTCGCCACTCCGTCACATCGTCCCTTCGCTTCATCCCCAGGCCACATACGCGCTCTCCGACTGCGCGGCGGACGTCAGCCACTCCTTTGCCTCGCGCTGCCGCTGCCGCGCCCACGCCTCCACGCGCAGGCGCGCCGCGCTGGACACGTTTTCGGCCTCGGCCACCTGCCGCTGCCGCGACCCCGCCGCCTGGGCCTGCGCCACCAGTAGCAGGCCGCGCTCGTGAGAGGCGGGAACGGTCGTCGTCGCCGCGCCGTCAAGCCCGCTCAGAGTGTGGTCCGTCGTGTATAGCACGCGCACCACCTCCGGGTCCGCGAAGCAGTGGCCGTCCGCGAGCACGAGGCCGTTCGGCGGCGCGGTCAGTTCGAACGGGTGCGACGCCATCTGCGCCGCGGCAGGCTGCGACGTATCCCACGGCGCCCAGAAGGCCAGCACCTCGCGGATGTTCCACGCCGACGGGAGTGTCACCTCGTCTTTCCCAGCCAGTCCGCTCAGGGTATACACCTGGCTCGTCACCCGGGGCGCTACCGCGCCGTAGAGCGCCAGGGCATTCCGCAGCGCCTCGGTCAGGCCGTCGTCCGGCCATGCCAGCCCCGACGGGTCGCGCAGCTCGGTGCGCAGGGCGCTTATCGCTGTTGTGAGTGTCAATGCCATACGCCACCTCCAGGAGGACTGCCACAGAGGCACAGAGGACACGCAGCAGAGGCTTTGTTTCTTCTCTTCTCTGAGGTCTCTGTGTCTCTGTGGCGAGTCTAGTTCACGCCACGCCCGGCAGCGCCCACACGGTCACCGTCAGGTTCGTCGCGGTCGGCGACGTGCCGCCGGAGAACCCCAGGTCAATCGCCAGGGTGCTGCCCGCCGCGATATCCACGGCGTCGTTCGTCCCGTCCACGTGCTTCGACTTCCACTCGCCCGGCGTGCCTGCCGTCGTCACCGCCGCCACGTTCGACAGCACCGGCGTCGCGCCATCGTTGATGGTCACGTTGGCGTTGGTGGGCGATCCGCCCAGCGCCGTCGCGTTCACCGACACATGCACCACCGTCAAGCGACGCGGCGTCTTCATCTTGAACAGCCCGTTCGTCGCGGACGTCGCCGCGTTCCCCGCGCAGAACACCATCGCCCGCGCCGTCATCCCTCCACCTCCTTACCACTCGCGCTGCGCACCGTCATCTCAGCCATCTCGCGCACTCCTTTCTCATCCTTTGTGACTGTTGCTCACCATCATTGCGAGAACCTCGTGCCGTGTGGCGGCACGACTCTTGCCGCTACAAACGGAGCCGCTGGTCGACTTGGAAGCCCCGTGGCCGGGGCGACCGCCGCGGAAAGAATTCGTGACCTAGCTTCGGGTGAGCAACGGCTCACCCTGCCTGGGGCCTATACAGGGGGGACAGGAGAACAGAATGCGTCATTCGTCTGTGGTCAAATGGCTCCTGTTGCTCGCCGGAGCCGCGTTGGCCGTGCTCATCTTCGGCAGCACGCAAGCACACGCGCAGAGCTGCCAGTATCAGCTAGGATTCCTGAACATCTACAACCAGATACCAGAGATCGTCGGGGCGTGCGTCACGAACGAGGTGTACGACGCCAACGGTAACTCCAACCAGATGACGGCCAACGGCATGCTGCAGTGGCGCAAGGCCGACAACTTCACCGCCTTCACCGACGGCTACCGAACGTGGGTGAACGGTCCATGCGGCCTGGAAATGCGCCTTAACACGCAGCGATTCCCGTTCGAGGCCAACCCCGAACAGCTCCCCTACGTCCCAAGCGGCTGTCCGGCCGGCAACGTGATGGCGCCGCCCGCGCCCGTCCCACCGCCCGTCCCGCCTCCCACGACGGCCCCCGCCCCCGGCGCTACCCCCGAAGCGAGCATCAACTTCTGGGCGGACAGCCAGACGGTCACCAAGGGTGAGTGCACCACGGTTCACTGGGACGTGCAATACATTGACCGGGTGTACTTCGAGGGTGACGGCGTGACCGGCCAGGGCAGCAAGGAAGTCTGCCCCGAGCAGGCCACCACCTATACCCTGGAGGTCGTCCACTACGGCGGCAGCACAACCAATCACCAGGTCACCGTCAAGGTCGAAGAGCCTTAATCGCGGCGCCGCGTTGCATATGTAGTGAAATCACCACGCTCCGTGACGAATGCTCAACTCATGTCAGACAGAGCAGTGGTATGATGGAGGTGAGCCTATACGCTATCTGGGCGGTCTGCGAGCGAGGACTCTCGCCCACGGCGGCTTGCCTGACATGAGCGGCTCCCTCACCCGACCCAGACCAACTCAACATCCTTTGCATCCGCCTCGCCCCAGATACCTTGCGGTGTCTGGGGCGTTTTGTTTACGAGCCGACGCGCCAGAAGCAGGCTAGAGGGATGTGAAGGCAGATGGATTTGCCACGAGTTTGTGACCATTTTGCGACCGGTGATGCGATGCACAGTTATCGGAGGGGGTAACAAGCTTTGGCGCAGCGCCAGGAAACGCGCGGGCGGCTGTGCCACGGCCTACAAGGAGGTAGGCCATGAGAACCAAGTACCCTGTCGCCGCAGCTATCGTGCTTCTGTTCTCAATGATGGTCGTGGGAGCACCGGCGCACGCTCAAGGCTGCCAGTATCAGCTAGGGTTTGCGGCTATCTACAACCAGATTCCTGACATCGTCGGCCCATGCAAGACCAACGAGACATACGACCCGCAAGGCAACTCCAACCAGATGACGGCCAACGGCATGATGCAGTGGCGCAAGGCCGACAACTTCACTGCCTTCACCGACGGCTACCGCTCGTGGGTGAACGGCCCGTGCGGCCTCGAGATGCGGCTCAACACGCAGCGCTTTCCCTGGGAGGCTAACCCCGAGGGGTTGCAAGTCGTGTCCAGCCGCTGCGGGGCCGCGCCAGCCGGGCAAGCCGCTCCGCTAGCAGATCCTGCTCCGCCGCCGGCCGCCGCTCCACCGGCCGCGTCAGATGAGAACACCGACACGGTGGTGCGCGGCGATGAGACGATGACCGCCGTCAAGCGGGTCGTGCGGCCACCCGCCCAGCTCACCGGTGATGTGAGCAAACGCGTCGACGAATCGGTCGTCCAGATTGTCCGCCTGACTGAGAACACCATTGGCATCGCGACGGGTACGTCCGTCGGCCCCGATGGCCGCACCATTCTGACTGCCTTCCATGTCGTCGGCGATCGCAACACCGGTAAGGTGCTCGATCCGCTGCTGATCGCGGTTGGCCCGTACATGGATTGGGAGCTACGGGCGGATGTCGTCGCGACTGACCCAGAGCATGACGTGGCCGTGCTGCGCGTCCAGGAACTACCCGGGTTCGGCGGGTTCAACCACCTGCCGCTTGCCGACTCGAATGCCGCGCAGCTTGGTGACCCGATGTACGTTTACAGCTACCCTGTCCGGGGTGAGGGCGGCATTGGCCGCGACACGGGCACCTTGCTCGCTAAGGTGAGCAACACGAAGAGCGGCACCATGACCGAGATGCTCACGGACGCGCAGATCCAGCTCGGCGCGAGCGGCGGCGTGGTGGTAAATAACAGAGGCGAGGTTGTGGGGATCGTCAGGGGCTACCGCGAGTTGTCCCAGGGTATCGAGCGGCGTGGCCTGCCGACGGTGACCAAGCTGACGAGTTTCGTGCCGATCGATCTGATCAAGCCGATGCTCGCTCAGGCCGGCGTGCAGTAACCCGCGTACCCAATCTTGCGTGGTGGGGCAGCCGTTACCCGCGGCTGCCCCCGAAGGAGGCTGCCATGTACCGCCTGCTCGGCAATGACCGGACTCAGCGCATGGCGCGCGTTCTGGACCTCGTGTGTATTCTCGCCTGGGCAGGTGCTCCATTTGTCGCCGGAAACATCACATTCCTGCCGTGGTACACTGTCCCACTTCCTGTCATCGCCATTACTGTCATTGCTGCGTGCCTCGTCCCCTGGCGGTGGGAACGAGTCGGCGGGGCGCTGATGGTCGTGGTCGGCGTCATAGCTGGCGGGATGACGTTTCTGGGCCAAGTGTTCATGTTCACAATGTTCGGCCACTACCTCAGTACCGGGGAATTGAGCGCGCACTGGCAGGACATAGCCATCTTCCTGGGTCTTGCCTTCGGCGTGCCACTCCTTGTCGCCGTTCCGCCCATCGTCGCCGGCGCTTTGTTCCTCCGCCATGCAGCGCAGACAACTGCGCCGAGCGGTGATTGGAGGGGACCGCTTGCCCGCGCCATCGATGTTGCCGGCATCTTAATCTGGGCTAGCGTCTTGCTCGCATTGTTAGCCAGCATTTCGTCCGTGATGCGCTCCCTCATGCCTGCCAACATGCCTCTTTGGTTCCTACTCCAATGGTGGGCCGAGACACCATTCGTGGCGCACATTCCCCTTCCCGCCCTGGCGGCCGTCAGTTTCATCGCAGCCGGGCTTGCTGCCTGGCGGTGGGAACGTGTTGGCGGCGTGATTCTCGTGGTGCTTGGGTTATTGGCGAGTGCTGCAGCGTTCTGCATTGTGGTGCTGCCTGTGTGGGTAGGCGCCGCATCATACGGATGGTCGGTGTTTGAGGCGGACGCGGTGTATCTCATCTGGCTGGTACTTGCCGTCATGTGGGCCAGTTTTCTGGCTGTCCCGCCCATCGCCGACGGCCTCCTGTTCATACGCCACGCGACGAAGCTCGCCGCGCCGCCCGCCGCCACGTGACATGCGTCGGATCGGCGTCGGCCTCGCGTACCCATCCTGTCCCATCTCTGTGTCCCCCCCTTGCCAAACAGATGTATAATGGGAGAAAGGCTTGCGCGACTTATTCCCGGCAACCCACCGGCGCGGCAGGCCGCAATTCGCAAAGTGTGGCTTAGGCCATAGAAAGGATTCTTGAATGGCTGCTATTGATACCCTCATCCAGGACTTCCTCGCCCAGAAGAAGATCGCCGTCGTCGGCGTCTCCGATAAGCGCCAGACCGGCTGCAACACCGCCTACCAGCGGTTCAAGGCCGCGGGCTACACTGTGTTCGCCGTCAACCCCCACCTCACGACCTACGACGGCGACCCGTGCTACCCAGACCTCAAATCCATCCCCGACAAGCCGGACGGCGTGTTCATCTTCGCCAACCCCAAGGTCACCGACGAGATCGTCCAGCAGTGCGTCGACCTCGGCATCAAGCGCGTCTGGATGCACTGCATGATGGGGACGCGCCCCGGCGCGATGGCGAGCGCGACCAGCGTCTCCCAGACCGCGGTGCAGATGTGCCGCGACAACGGCATCACCGTCATCCCCGGCTCGTGCCCGAACCAGTACCTCAACCCGGATTTCGGTCATAGCATGATGCGCGTCATGTGGCGCAGCCTCGGCTGGATGAAGGTCCCCGAGCCGGCATAGTGACCCAGTGGGGGTCAGGTTCGTTTCGTCGTGGCTCTTACCGACGCGGCGGCCTGAAGACCGCCGCTACTCATGCAAGCCCAAGGGGCTAGGAAGCGCTTCTCTAGCCCCTCGGGCTTCCATCATGTAGCCGTGGTGTTCACGCCACGGCGGCCGCTCGTGTGTTACACACCTTTTGCCCCCACCGCGAAAGAGGCTCTTCCATGCGTCGAACCCGCTGGCTGCTGTTGGCGCTCCCCCTTCTCGCCCTCCTCACCTGCGCCGTCTTGCTCGACGAAGCCTTTTCTCCCTCGCGGGCCGAGGCCGACCGGCCTCTGCTCACAGCGACCGTCACAACGCCGACCACCGACACGGCCACGCCGACCGCCACCGCTGCCACGCCGATCGTCACCCCTACGCCCGCGCCCAATTGGCTCTTCCTGCCCCTGGTCTTGCGCGGGCGTGTCAGCTCCGCCACGGCCGTCACCGGCACGGTCGTCCTGCAAGACGGCGCCTGCTGCGTCGGCGGCATCGCTGGCGAGCCCCTGGCCGTCCACGCCGCCTTCACTGCGGCCAGCGCGGTGGGCACAGTGACCAGCATGCGGATCGTCGCCGCCTGGTGTCCGTTGGCTACCCTGTTCATACCCGGCGAGCCCTGGCAGCCGTTTGTGAACAGCATGACGTACACCATCGTCCCGCCCATCAACTGGAGCTCCTTCGACCTCGCCGCGCAGTATCAGGACAACCACGGCAACGTCTCCCCTGTCTACTGCGCCGACATCGCCGTCGAGGGCATGCCCGCGCCCTGGACCGCGACGCCGACCCCAACGGAGACGGCCATCCTCGATCCCACCGCCCCGGTCCCGCCCACGCCGACTGTGACCATCACGCCAACGCAGACGCCCATCCTCGACCCGCTGCCCCCGACGCACACCCCCACGGTCACGCCGCCCTAACCTGAGAACGAACGCGTAGGAACCAACGAATGATTCTACCAAAGAAGCGAGACCCCCGGTTCATCACCGTGCGTCGCGGCGGCGCCCTCCAGGACCCCGATCATCACCTGCTCGCGGTATGGGCGGCCGATTGCGCCGAGCACGTGTTGCACCTGTTCGAGGAGATTCGACCCGATGACGACCGGCCGCGCCGCGCCATCGAATCGGCTCGCGCCTGGGCACGCGGTGAGATGACGATGACGCAATCGCGTACCGCCGCCGGCCACGCCAACGCTGCGGCGAGAGATCTGAGCGGAGCCGCCCGGCACGCCGCGCACGCTGCGGGCCAGGCCGCCGCCGTGGCGCATGTCGCCGCCCACGAGCTCGGCGCCGCGGCCTACGCCATCAAGGCCGCGCGGGCCGCCGCGCCCAAGGCGGAGAGCGAGTCCACCGCTCGTCGGGAATGTCAGTGGCAGCGCGAGCAGCTGCCGGAGGCGATCCGCAATCTTGTCCTGGACGACCAGCGGCTGCGCAACGACATCTGCTGGTCGGTATTCGACTGCTAGCCGATACCTGGCCCGCGCCGGCCACGCCCGCGCTCATCGTCACGCCGACAAGACGCCCATCCTCGACCCGCTGCCGCCGACGCACACGCCTACCCCGACACCGACGTAGCCGACGCGACCGTTACAAGCCGCATGCGGTTGATGAGCCTCTGGACCGCGAAGGGCACGAAAGCCCGCGAAAATCGCGAAAGAGACCCGCCCGGCACCTCCCTTTCGCGCCTTTTGCCCCCTTTCCGAGCCTTTCGTGGTCCAACGCCCCACGCGACGACCTCCCCGACATGAGCAAGTGACACGCCCTCGCCCCCTCAAGCCCCGGCAGGTTTTCCCAAGCCCGCCGGGGCTTTTCTTGTCCCACAATACCCGATACAAGGTAGTGCTAACCCTCTGTGACAATCGTTGCGAAATATTAACGCGAAATACCAGCGATTTCCGGTATACTGGTAGCATGTATTTGCGCCTTGCTGACATAGGTACGCATGTCTGGCTGGCGCAGCACCGGCACAATACCGCCGCATCTGCAGGCTGTGAGTGACATCCGCCACCGTTGGCCGGTTCCGCAGGCTATACCATCGACGTCCCGAGGGGGAAAACATGACGGCACCCGATAGCTTGCTCGCGCGCTTGAGAGAAATCTGGCACAGTGGCATCCGTGGCAAGGTTCAGATGAGTGGCGTCGGCCTCCTGGCCATCTGCGTCATCTGCTCGTGCATTAGCTTTGTTTCCTCGACCGGAAATAAGGGATCAGCGACTACGGGTTCAGGTTCGCCACCTGCCTTGGCTTTAGCTCCGACAGTTGCACCAGCAACGGCTCCAACTGTGACCCCAACCATAGTTCAAGGAGGAGGCGGTGGTGTATCTGTCGAGGTGCAGAGTACACCAGTTCCCGCCGGCGGCGCAATTGCCGCCAGTGGCGCATCTGTTGCTAACGATACGCCAGTCCCTGAAGGTTGTCTCTCTGCCAGTTTCGTGAGCGACGTGACCATTCCAGATCACACTCACATCGCCGGCAGCCAATCCTTTGAAAAGACTTGGCGCGTGCGAAACTCGGGACAGTGCGACTGGCCCGCTGGCGTGTCGCTGAACTTGAAGTCCGGGGATCGACTAGGTAGCGGTGGTGCTATCCCCGTCCCTCCGATTAAACGTGGAGAGGAGGCGAACATCAGTGTCAGCATGAAAGCCCCGCAGACGGCCGGCAGCTATACGAGCGAATGGCAGTTCCAGGCACCAAAAGGAACTCCGTTTGGTGACTCGTTCACAGCGGTAATTGAGGTCGACGGGCCGGCTCGCCTGGTTGACGTCCTCAACATCGTTGGGAAGCCTGCTGCGAATATCGAAGCCACTTGGGGCCCATCAATTGAAACCTACGATTTCGGGCCCGGAGACGTGGAAGGGCTTCCGAATGGGGGACAGGCACGCACCTACCGCCAAGGACAGTACACCTTTGGATTGCTCGTAGACAAGAAGGGGTTAGTCACTCAATTTCAGATTTTGGATGGGCTTGCCGGCGAGAGAATCCCTCTTGATCAGTGGTCGCAAATTGTGCCTCGATTTGGCCTCGATATCACGACTCAGCCCGATAAGAAAGCGCCGGCCGCGTGGTATTGGGACAACTTCAAAGGTAAGAAGGTCGTCGTTATTGCCAATGGCCTACCCGATCGCGGGGGAGTGATTTGGACAGTTCAGGTCTATCAGTTGCAATAGCTTGCGACCATCCGAATTGAAGTCTCGCGATGATCGGACCATTTCAATCCCAACTTAATCACTACAGATGAGTCTGGAGGCCCGTAGATGCGCCGCTTGCTTCTTGCTGCACTCCTGTCAATCATGGCTGTTCTGCTCGCAGGTTCGCGAAATGCTCTAGCCCAATCGCCAATAGATGGCTTGCTGTTAGGCGTAGAAACGCCCGGAGGTACAAGCACCTCATTCACAGTAGTAGCCACTCGCCACAGGGAGGCGACTCTTGGAAGCGATACATATTATGTGGTAGAGGGTGTTATTCAGAATACTGGCACTCGGAATGTGACGGATGTTTATGTGCGAGCCCGCCTCTACTTTGCCGGTGATAATTTGCGAGCCGAATCTACCGATCGTAGCGATCTCCGAATTATGAAACCTGGCGAGACTTCATCGTTCAGCGTCTGGGTCAAATACCCTGTACCGTCGCTGATTGATTACTATCGAGTAGATGCCGTTGGCATAGAAACCGACGAGCAGCCCTATCGCGGAGTAGCGACGATTAACGAACTGTGGAGCATTGATGGCAGCGAACAAATATTAAGGGGCGAACTCAGCAACATCGGTAATCGGACCGTTGATGGAGGCGACCCGTTCCGGAATGTCCCGTTCGCCTATTTGTTCACTGTGTTGTATGACTCGCAGGGTCAGGTTATTGACTATAATGTTGCTTCACTTTCTTTTGACTACATGAATCCGGGTCAGAAGCAGGCGTTTGCTGTAAGAACGTCGTTATTCAATCAAGTTGCACGGTGGGAACACTGGATTCAATACGAGGTCACGCCGCCGGGGTTGTACGGTGTCCACGTATCTGTCAGTAATGTAGTAACATCACCAGGCTCCAGCAATACGCTGACTGTGAGGGGACAAGTTACAAACCAAAGTGATGTCACGCTTTCCTCCTATCACATATATGTTGTATTCAGAGATGCGCAGGGACGTGTGATCAACTTCGCCCGAAATCTCCAGTGGCCTCTAGATAACCCATTTGACCCAGGAGAGACTCAATCGTTCGCGACTACGGTACTGAGTTGGGATCTTGCCCCGAGTTACGCGGCTCTCGATGTTTACGTTATCTCAGACAAAGCTACAACTCTGACGACGCCGCTCCCACCAACGGCCACCTACACTGCAACTCCTCGACCCTCAGCGACAGCGACAGCGACAGCAACCAGAACTGCCACGCCGACTCCGACGCAGACGCCTACTCCTTACCCATCACCTATTGGCGGCTGGCCCTTCAATCTGAATCTACCATTGGTGGCATCTGAAGCCGCCTATTACAATTTACCCACACCACTCCCACCCGCCACCAAGACGGCCACACCGACAATCACGCCCACGGCCACGGATACTCTCAGCCCCACACCTACGGCGTCAAGCACGGATACGCCGACCATTACTACGACGCCTACTGTCACGCTCACACCAACCATTACTATGACTCCCACTTCCACTTTCACGCCAAGTATCACCCCAACCTCTTCCAGCACGGCAACAGCGACCTTGACTCCAACAGCCACACAGACTCCGACACCAAGTCCTACTGCAATGGTGGCGTTCTACGACCGTGTCGAAAGCGGCACCAATGGATGGATTGTCGACCATGACTTGGGAGGGAAGGATTGGGTCATTACCACCAATTCATATCACTCATCAACCCACAGCTGGTATGGACAAGGATCAGCAGGACGGGCTGATCTCTACATGATCAGCCCACCGATTTTCATCCAGAGCGGTGTTCTATTGGCGTTCTGGCATCAGTACAGTTTCGACGATTCTGGCTACAGTCCATCGGGAGGTGCCGTACTAGAAGTCAGCACTGACGATGGAAGTACTTGGTCCGACATGGGCCAGTATATGACGCGCAATGGATATAACAGCAACAGCGGAATGAGCTCGGCCGGTAATCCAGTAGGCAACAACCGGCCCATATTCAGTGGCAACTCCGATGTCTGGCTCGACACACGAGTGAACCTCGCAGCCTTCGTCAATCAGACACTTCGCTTCCGCTTCCGCGTAGGAATGGCTCGGAGTGCCTATAGTCCTGGCTGGTGGGTTGACGATATCTACGTTGGGCCGCTCAACCTGCTGCCGCATTCGTCGCATGAGGTCATACGAGAATAGGGTCCTCAGTCGTTAAGGTGCTAGGTATGAGGGGGCGCGCATCTCCGCGCCCCGCTCAGTTGAGAAAAGCCGACGCGCCCTTCAGGGCAGCTCTCCACCTCGACGACGACCCGGACGCGCTCCTCGTGCGCAGCGATTGGGTGCCCGCCGGCTGGCATCCCCCCCAGGATTGACGCCGCTTGTCGCCCGCCTCACCCGCCTGCTCAAGCAGGCTCGAATACGTGTCTCTCGCTCAGCCGGCCTGCTTCCCGCAGGCTTTTCCATTCCAGACGCCGATTTCGAATCGGCGGCGGCGCCGGGCGACAACCGCGCGAAGAGGCTAACCACGCTTGAGGGGCGATGGCGAGGGGGAGGAGGTCTGGCCCCACCCCCGGGAGACGCTGGATAAGGGTCTTAAAATCTCGCGCTGGGATGAAGTCCCTCAACCTTGCGGAATTGCCGTGTCCGCCGTCCGGGGCTACAATAGCCGAGACAGCGGCGTCGGTCATTCTCTCCACGAGGCAGGCACAAACATGCGCACCATCGCGATTGAAGAACACTTCCTGGGCAGGGGCTACGGCGAGGCTATGCAGCGCAACGCCCCAGGCGGCGGGCGTCCGGCGCTCCTGACGCGGGGCGCCGACTGGTTCGGCCAGTTAGCCGACCTGGATGCCCTGCGCCTGGCGCACATGGACCAGGGCGGGATCGATGTCCAGGTGCTATCGGACATCGGCTCCAGCTTCGTGCCGTTTTCAGGAGAAGCCGCCGTGAGGCTGGCCCAACAGTCGAACGATCAGCTGGCCGCGGCTGTCGCCGCCCACCCCGATCGTTTTGCCGGGTTCGCCAACCTGCCGATGACCGAGCCGAGCGCCGCCGCCGATGAGTTGGAACGCGGGGTGCGCTCGCTCGGCCTGAAAGGCGCGATGATCCACGGCACCACCGGCGGGCGTTTCCTGGATGATCCGTCCTTCGCGCCGGTTCTCCAGCGCGCCGCCGACCTCGACGTGCCAATCTATATCCACCCCGCGCCGCCCCCGGCGCCGGTGATGGCGGCCTATTATGACGGCGTGGACCCGGCGCTGCGTTTTTCGCTATCCACCGCCGGCTGGGGCTGGCACTCCGAGGTGGGCTTGCACGCTCTGCGCCTAATCCTGGCCGGCGTCTTCGATCGCTGGCCGACCCTGCAAATCATCATCGGGCACATGGGCGAGATGCTTCCGTTCATGCTGGCGCGCAGCGACGACGTGCTCACACCCCAGGCGAAGCATCTACAACTGCCCGTGCGGGAGTACATCCTGCGCAACATTCACATCACGACCAGCGGCTTTTTCACCGATCCACCGCTGTTGCTCGCGCTGCAGGTCATGGGAGCCGACCGCATCATCTTCTCGGTCGATTACCCCTTCAGCGCCAATGAGCGGGGGCGCGACTTCCTGGACCACGCCTCGATCAGCCCGGCCGACAAAGAGAAGATCAGTCACGGGAACGCCGAGCGCCTCTTGAGGCTATGAACGGCCACGCGCGGAATAGTGCAGCTTTGCCGCTTTCGATTGAAATGAAGATGGTATTCAGTTGTTAAGGTGCGATTGCCGAGGGAGCGCAGAGGTGCGCCCCCTGCCCATCTTTCGCTTCACGAACGGACCGGTCTGGCCCCTCTCCCTCTGGGAGAGGTTGGGTGAGGGTCCTAGAACCTCGCGTTGGGATGAAGACCCTCACCCCAGCCCTCTCCCACGGGGAGAGGGAGTCAGACCTACGCGTTGCCGCGGTACAGCGGCCGCCAGTCAATCACCCCGACCGCGTACACGAACCTGGCCTTGATCCGCAGCTCGTCATTCGTGAACATCGACCCGACCTCGGGCGCGTCCGCCACGAACACCTCCGGCGTTCGCCCGAAGCGGTAGCCGATGCCCACACCCGGGCTGATAGCCGGGTCCGCCGTAGCGAGCCACGCCGTCGCGCTCGTCAGCTCCGGGCACGTCACCACGTTCTCCGCCATCGTCCGCCGCACGTTGTCGTAGAACACGTTGCTCGTCGGCTCCGCGTTCGACACCATAATCTGCAGCGCCGTCTTCTCCAGCTCGATGGGCACCACGATGTAGCGCGGGCGCACGCCCAGCCGCCGCGCCGACCCCAGCTCCGTAATCTTGAACATCTTCTGGATCGCCGCGTCCCAGTTCGCCGCGCTCAGCGTGTTCGTGTCGATGTTGCCGCGGCTGCTGTGGAACAGCGCCGTCGCGTCCGACAGCGTGATGCCTGTCAGACTGTTGGCCGTGAACACGTTCGCCACCGCCGCCGACAGCGTCCGCACGCCCGCCGTCGCCAGCATGTTCGGAATCTGGCGCACCTTCTGCGTCTGATCCCGGTCGATCATCTCCAGCGTCAGACCGATGTAGCCGCCCTTCTTCGTCCACGCCGACGTCTCCGCCTTGTCCGTCCACGATAGCTCGGTGTACGCCGCGCCCTCCGCGACCGTCGGCAGGTCGCCGAACCCGCCCACGCTCACCCAGTCCACCGTCTGCAGCGTGTTGAAGTCCTCCTCGTACGAGATGCGGCGGAACCAGTCGTAGCCCGCCCGCCCCAGCTCCTCCGCGCGCGCCGGGATGACCTTGTTCATGAGGTTCGCCACCAGGCTCGCCATCGTGCTCGTCGAGCCGTTGGCGAACAGCGCCCGCTCCGGGTTGTACACCCCGTACATGTCCAGGTCACCCGTCACCAGGTGGTACAGCTCGCGGATGCCCGACAGGCGCGGCGTGTCGCTCAGCGCCTCCGGCACCGGGTAGCCCATCAGCCGCGCGAACGCCGCCTCGACGCGCTCCGCCTGACTCCACATCGCAGCGAGACGCGCCGCGCCTCCCCTCTGTCCCCCCTCTCCCGTCCCCGGGGTGCGGGGGCCGGAGGCCCCTGCGGAGGGGTAAGGCGCGAGGGACTGGCCTACACCCTGCACGATGCCGCCCTCGACCAGCGCCGCGAACGCCGCCCGTTCCCGCCGCATCGCTGCCTCCAGCGCCTCCGACGTAAACACCTGCCCGGCGAACTGCGCCCGCACCTTGTCTCGGATAGCCGCCGGCAGGTCCGCCGCCGCGCCCAGCACCGCCTCCAGCGTCGCCTGGCACTGCATGCGCAGCAAGTCATCGCGCTCCGCCACCTCCTCCACCACCGCAACCCGTTCGCTCATCGTCTCACGCCTCCTTTCCCCAGCAGGGCCCTCGCCCTCCGAGTCTCCGACTTCCATGCGTTCCGTGTGTTCCGTGGTTTCCACGCCCGCTCTTTCGTTCAGCGCCTGCAAGCGCTCCACCGTTCCCGCCGTTCCGGCCGCCGGGCTGTACACCAGGTCCGCCGAGTACACCTTCTCGATGCGCGTCACCTTCCGCCCCGCCGCCAGCAGCCCCACGTCCACCGACAGCCCGACCGGCGGCGTCGGCCGTCCCGCCGTCCGGTCCGCCACGAGCTGCTCCAGCATCTCCCGCGCGATACCCCGCGACGGCCCCCAGGGGCGAAAGCGCGCCATCACCGCGTTCCGCGCCTCGTCCCAGGTCGCGTCGTGCACCACGCCCGCAATGTCCCGCGCCGACCGCCCCGCGCCGAGCGCGCCGTGGTCCACGAACGACGCCACGACGCGGAACAGCCCGCGCTCCACCGCGTCCCGCAGCGTCGCCGCCTCGAACTCCCAGCCATTCGCCGTCCCCGCCGCGATCACCGCCAGGCGATACTCCCCGTCGCCGACCGCGTCCTCGAACGCCGCCGCCAGCCGCACCCGCTCGACCCCCCTCTGGCTCCCCCCGTCCACGGGGGTAGAGCTCACCGGCGTCTCTTTCCGTTTCGCCATGCGCCACACCTCTTTTCCCGTCATTGCCAGACCCTCATGTCCTGTGCGGCATGCGCCGACCCAGGAAACGTCGGGTGTCACCCCGAGACCTCCATGCCTACGATGGCACGCGCCAGCACGAGAACATAGCTGTGCTGTCATTGCGAGCGAAGTCTATATGACCCTTGGGTCACCCGTAACTATGAAAATGTCATGCTGAGCGAAGCGAAGCATCCCGGTGCCGTTGGAGGCCCTTCGCTGCGCTCAGGGCGACAGCCGCGCTATTTTCATCTCAGCGAAGCAATCCCGCGCCGCCACGAAAGGCACTCTGAGCCGCTATCAGCTGCGCTTCACCTATCGGGAGGCTGCTTCGTCGGGCTATCGCCCTCCTCGCAGCGACGCCGCGCGCTGTGTTCTGAGCAGCCAATGCGAACCAATCCCCGCTCTTTCGAATGGCCCTCCAGATCCTCAACACCTCTGCTGTCACCCCTCTCTACTTCGTGCCCTCTGCGCCTCTGCGTTCCCTATCTCCCCCTCTTGCCCCTCTCTCCCGTCCTGGGAGAGGGATTGGGGGTGAGGAGCCTGGCGCAGCCGACGGGCGATCTCGTCCGGGTCGACAAGCTCCCCGGCGAACTTCCACGCCACGACCGCCGCCTCCTCGTCCGTCGCCCAGCCGCGCTCCACCATCATCGCCAGCGCGTCCACGATCGAGCGCGCCGCCTGCGCCAGCGTCAGGTTGTCTTCGCGGTTCAGATCCGTCACGGCCCAGCGCAATTGCAAGTCCTCGCCGCTGCGGATAGGCGGCCCGCCGAGATGCCCCGCCTGCTGCGCCCGCATCACCGCCACGGCCATCATGTCGCCGAGCATCGTCGTGAACTGGCGCTGGCGGTGCAGCAGGTGGCGGTACGTCGGGATATTCGCCTGCTTCGCCGTCGCCTGTGTCGCGCCCTCCGGGTCGCCCAGGAAGTGCGGCGGCATGCCCACCCCCGCCGCCACCATCATCCGCAGCGCCTTGCCGTCCGCCTCCGCGTCGTCCGCCCCGATGTGCGGCTGCACCGCCCGCCACTCCTCTTCCGGCCCGTGGATGAGCAGGCTGCCCGCGCTCGGCGGCTGGGCGTACTTCTGCCGCGCGTTCGCCACGGCCAGGTCCGGCACGCGCACCTCCCAGTAGAACAGGCTCTTGTAGTAGTTCAGGCGCACGCGGCCCTCCAGCCACTCCTTGTAGCGCTTGAGCCAGATGAGCACCGGTCCCAGGTCGCCCTCGCCGCGCACCGCGCCCACCGGCCGGTTGATGGCGTAGTGCAGCATCACCGGCTCACCCAGCTCCACCGTCGGGTCCGCCAGCCCCTTCCACCGCTTCCCCTTCACATCGCCGGGCGTGAGCTGCCAGTAGCCCAGCTCGCGCTCGTAGTCCTCCGGATGCGTCTCCACGTCGCGGATGACGCTGGACGAGATGAAGCGGAAGTAGCTCATGCCGTCGGCGGCGTTCGTGAACACGACCGGGAACAGCTCCCCCGCCCGCGTCAGCTCATCGCACAGGTGGGGCAGGCGGGCGCGAAAGCGGTTCTGCGGGTGCGCCCACAGCCGTTCCAGGAACCGCCCCACCTCCTCGTCGGCCTGGCACTCGAACTCGATGCCGTCCGACACGACGAAGTCCGTCACCAGGCTCACGATGCGCCGCGCCAGCGGGTTGACCCGCCATGCTTGCAGCGCGTCGCCCAGTTCCTCCTTGCGCTCCGTCCAGCGGCGGTCCGTCTGCGCGCCGGAGCCGGCCACCTGGTCCCACCAGCGATCGTCCACGACCTGCACCGCCGCCTTCACCCGTGCCTCGATCACATCCTCGAACATCCAACCTGCTACTTTGTCGCGCCACGTCATCGTCTCACCCTCACCCTCTAGTCTTCGCCTCGATCAACTCGCGCATGAGCGCCATCTTCTCCTCGTAGCATCGCTTCATGCTGAACTCCATGTCCTCGATGCGGTTCTGCAGCCGCCGCAGCTTCTCCTCCATCTGTCGGATGCGCACCAGCGCCACCGCCAGCATCACAACCAGCACGCCGTACACCAGGAGAAGCGCCAGTACGTCCAGCATGTCCAGAACGCCATCCGGCATCGGCCACCTCCTATCGCACCAGGTACCACACTTCGATCTGCCGCCGCACGGTGAACGACGTCCCGCCGTCCACCGGTGTCACGCGCACGCGGCGTATCCGCTGGTCCGTCGTGACCGGCGTCAGCCGCGAGAGATCGTCCAGCAGCCGCACCGCCGCGTCCGGCGACATACCCGTCAGCATCTGCACCCGCTTGCGCGTTACCCTCTCGCCCGCGCACAGCCGCCGCATGACGATCACCAGCCGCCGCGACAGCCGCGCCCGCTCCGTTGCCTCGCCCGGCGCGTCGTCCGCCGACGCCACCGCGTCCGCCGACGCCTGCGCCAACCGCCGCGCGACTCGCGCGTCGCATTCGAGCGCCAGCGCCGTATCCTCTGGGCTTACCGGCTGCCCAATGATGTGCTGGTAGATCAGCCACGCCAGCACCTGCGCGTGCGTGTACTCCTCACACCCGATACTCATACTCTCTGCCCCGTACTTTCTAGCCCCCTCAATCACGCGCCCATCATACACCACGAGGCAGCGTCTGCGCGCCTAATAGTGTGATACTGGCGTGAATATTCAGAACGTTTGTGCAACTATTTTTCAAGGGCCGGGCGAGTCTGGCACACTTCTTGCCTCCTGCCCTTATGCTGCTGTACGAGGGGTTCTACATCGAGAAGTCTGCGAGGAGTGATAAGCGATGACACCTATTGAATGGTCGAGCCACAGAAAGATTCCACCCTGGAAGCCCCTGCTCATCGTCGCCGCCGTCCTCATGCTTATCGTCGCCGCCTGCGGCACCGCGGCCAATCAACAGGGGAGCGCCAGCGCGCCGAGCAAGGTTGAGGTCGTTCCGGTCCCGGTCGACTCCGGGAAGAGCGTCGTCGTCGCCCCGGCCGGAGGCGCCGCCCAGGTTCAGGTGCCGCCCGGCTCGCAGGTGCAGGTCGTTCCGGTCCCGCAGCCCACGACCGTCGTCCAGGTCGTTCCCGCGCAGCCGGCGCAGGTTCAGGTCGTCCCGGCCGCGCCACCTGATCAGCCGCCGACCGCGCCGGGCCGCGACGCCGTCCCCGTCGCCGCCAACGCGCCCGACGGCACCGCCAGCGGCGACACCCAGGCGGGCGCCGCGTTCGCCCGCTGGGTCATGGACCAGGACCCGCAGCAGAAGCTCATTACCGCCGCCGTCGTCCGCAACGACGCCAACCTGAGCGTCAAGGTCAACCCGTCGGCCACTAAGGCCGACGTTCAGAACCTGATGGTGGCGCTGGCCCAGGGCATGGCGAAAACCTTCCCCGGCAAGCCGGTCACGGTGGACGGGTTCTACCAGTCGGGTGACAAGCTCGCCACCGCCACGTATGACCCGCTCACAAGCCAGGTCAGCGTGCAGTGGCTCCAGTAAGCTGTCAACGGTAAGCGAGCGCGACACGCGCTAGTGAGAAAGACAAGGAGAGTTTATCAATGAGTACACCTTTCGACCGCTGGGCGCAAGGCCCGCAGGGCAGCCAGGGCAATCAGCCCAATCAATCGGGCGGTTTCGATAACTGGAACCAGGCCGTCGGCGCGGCGCCCCCGCAGCAGTTTCAGCGCGCCGTCAGCCAGGCCGCGCAGCAAGTGAACCCGCAGGACTACTACCAGCACACGCAGCCCGGCGTCAGCGGCACCGACCCGATCGGCCAGTTGCCGCAGCAGCAGCGCGGCGGCCTCGCCCAGTCCCTGCTCGGCGCGCTGTTCGGCAGCGGTGTCAGCGAGCAGCAGGTGCAGCAGGTTGTCGGCAGCAACATCAACCCGAACAACATGTCGCCGCAGCAGCTCGCCGCCCTCGCGCAGTGGATGCAGCAGAACCATCCCGAAGCGCTCGGCCAGGTCGCCGCGCAGAACAAAGACAACCCGGACATCCTCCAGAGCCTGCTCGGCAACAAGCTGCTCATGCTCGCCGTCGCCGGCCTCGGCGCCAAGTACCTCGCCGACCGCGGCAAGCAAGGCTAATTGCCAGATGTAGACGGAACGGCGGTCATTGCGAGACCTCGATGCCGCGGGGCGGCATGCACCGACACAAGAACACTCCCGCGCCGTCATGCCGTCATTGCGAGCGTCAGCGAAGCAATCCCTCGCGCTAGCGCTGGACTGTCTGTGCCCGCACGAGTAGCTGTTGCCTGCCGTGAGATTGCTTCGTCGGGCTTATCGCCCTCCTCGCAATGATGCTTCAGGCTCGCCGACTACCGATCGGCAGAATCACCGAGGGCGTGCCTCATCAGCACGCCCTCGTTTCTTGCCAATTACTTCTGTGTCTTCCGTGGTCGTTCCCTGGTCATCCTGCCACGGCTGCCGCCACCGGCTGCTTCTCCGGCACCAGCGCCATCAGGCTCAGCGGCTCCAGCGTCACCTCCCCTGAGGGTAACGACCGGCCGGAGATTAGCTCCTTGAAGGCGTAGCTCAACCCGTACAGCCGCAGAAGATGCGCAGGCAGGGTCTGCGTGCGCTCGCTGAAATTCGCGAACACCAGGACTCGCTCGTACCCGCCGCCCCGCTTGCCATGCTGCCGCACGTAGCCGAGCACATGGTCGTTGCCCGTCTCGATCACTTGCAGATCGCCATCGGTGAACGCCACATGCGTCTTGCGCACCTCGATGAGGTGCCGCAACCGCTCGTAGACGCGCCCCTGGATCGAGTGCGGGTCGTTGCGCAGCGCGACACTGTCCCAGTTCGTCGCCGGCCGGTGCACCCAGCGACTATCGCGCGCCTTCGTTTCGTCGTCCTGGAAGCTATAGTCGTTCAACGTCCCGACTTCGTCCCCCAGGTACAGCAGCGGAATGCCCCCGACGGTCATGATGATGCCGTGGATGAGCGCGATACGGCGGATGGCGAGCTCGACTTGCTCCGGCCCCTCCTCGGCCAGCGCCTTCTCCAACCCGGCCAGGGATGCGCACGTCCCGGAAATGCGGCAGTCCCCCGTCTTCGGGTTCTCCTGGAACGGCAGCCCGCGCGAGAAGCTTCCCTCGAAACGCCCTGTGTAGAAGTCGTTCAGGAAGCGGCGGTGGTCGTAGCCGCTGATGCCCAGCCGCTCCGCGTCCTCGTCTGAGAACGTCCAGCCGATGTCGTCGTGAACGCGCACGTAGTTGACCCACGCGCAGCCAGGTGGGAGGCGGTGCCGCTCGCGCAGTGCCTGCCGCAGCAGCCGCACCTCGCGCGTCGCCAGCGAATTCCAGAGCAGCGCCATCAACAGCGGGTTGTACGATATCTGGCACTCGTCAGAGCGGATGTAGCGCACGACGTCGTCGGGGTGAACAATCGCCTCCGACTTGAACAGCAAGGCCGGCGCGGCGATGCGCGCTACGGCGTTGAACGCCTGGATGAGCAGGTGCGCCTCGGGCAAGTTCTCCGAGCTGGTGCCCATCTGCTTCCAGATGAACGCAACGGCATCCAGCCGCAGCACCTCCACGCCCTGGTTCGCCAGAAACAGCATCTCCTCGGCCATAGCGTTGAAGACGGCCGGGTTGGCGTAATTCAGGTCCCACTGGTAACTGTGGAACGTCGTCCAGACCCACTTGCCCATTTCAGGCTCATAGGTGAACGCCCCCGGGTGCTCGTCCGGGAAGATCTCGCGCATCGTCAGCTCGTAGCGATCTGGCATCGTCCGGTCGGGGAAGATGCGGTAGTACTCCTCGTAATTCGCGTCCCCTGCTCGCGCCTTGAGCGCCCACTCGTGGTCGAGCGCGGTGTGGTTGAACACCAGGTCCACCGTCAGGCTGATGCCCTCGCGCCGCAGCTCCGCCGCCAGGTCCGCCAGTTGCTCCATCGTGCCTAACGGCAGATGCACCTCGCGATAGCTGCTCACGGCGTAGCCGCCGTCGCTCTCGCCCGGCGGCACCTTGAAGAACGGCATAAGGTGCAGATACGTCAGCCCCAGCTCTTTGAAATAGGGGATCTTCGCGCGCACACCGGTCAGGTCACCGGCGAACAGGTCGACGTACAGCACGCCGCCGAGCATTTCGTTTGACTGGAACCAGTCGGGGTTTGCCTCGCGCGAGCGGTCCAGTGCCTTCAGGTCCGGCGAGCGCGCGATCCAGCAGCTCGCCATTACCGACAGCAGCCGCTCCATATGATAGAAGAAGTCGTACTGGGTGCTATAGAGGTCTAGCAGCAGCCCAAACAAGCGCGGGAACGTCTCGCCGAGCCGCCGCAGGAATGTCGCCCAGTCGTCGGGGTTGGCCTGCGCGTAGTCGGCGAACTCCTCCGTCAGCCGCGGCAGCAGCCGCGCCAGCGTCCGCTCGGCCTTCCCCTGTGTGATTGTGTCAAGCATGGTTGTGCTCCTCCGATACGTCCCTCACCTGCCTGCCAGGAACGCATCCACCTGGGCCGCCGTCGGCAGGGCGGGAATGCCGCCGCGCTCCGTTGTCGTAATTGCCCCCACCGCATTGGCGAAACGGCAGATCTCGGCCAGCGTAGCCGGGTTGTCGTAGGCATCCGCGTGCTCCAGGAGGCCCTTGAGCGCCGCCGCCGTGAACCCATCGCCCGCGCCCGTCGTGTCCACCGACTCGACGCGGAAGCCGGGCACGCTGCCGGTGAACTTTGGGGTGATATACGTGCTTCCCTCGCGGCCGTGCGTTACCAGCAGCACCTTCAGTTCCGGATGCCACAACTGCTCGGCCGCGCGGTGGAAATCAGTCTCGCCGGTCAGGAAGTGCAGTTCCTCGTCGCCGGCCTTGATGATGTGCGCCAGCGGCCAGAGGCTCAAGATACCCTCGCGCGCCGCCTCGGCGCTTGGCCAGAGGTTCAATCGCAAATTCGGGTCGAACGACACGAGGCGACCGGCCGCGCGTGCCGTCTCGATGGCGAGCAGAGTCGCGCTGCGCGCCGGCTCGCTAATGGTGCTGATGGAGCTAACGTGCAGCAGTGTCGCATCGCGCACATACGCCTGGTCGACCTGGTCCGGCCGATAGAGCATGTCCGCGCTGGGGTTGCGGTAGAAGATGAAGTCGCGCTCACCGTCGGCTTTCAGCGCGACGAAGGCCAGCATCGTGCGCGCCTCGCTCGAAAAGGATAGCGTCGACGTGTCCACACCGGCCTGCGCCAACGTCATACCCAGGAAGTGGCCGAACGGGTCGTCCCCTACCTGCCCCATGAAACCGCTGGACACACCGAGGCGGGCCAGCCCAACCGACACGTTCGCGACGCCGCCGCCCGCCGCCTTCTTGAACGCGGGCGCCTCGATCAGGTCGACGCCAGAGACCGTGGGAACAAAGTCAATAAGAAGCTCGCCGTGGCAGACGACCGTAGGCATAAATCGCTCCGTAAGGGTAGAGACGCGGTATACCGCGTCTCTACCATGATGCGTAACTATCCGCTTATCCGTTCGGCATCCGCTGACAGATGCCTCGTAAGGATTAGCCCTTCACCGAGCCGGCCATGAGGCCGCGGACGAAGTAGCGCTGCAGCGAGAAGAACACCACCAGCGGCAGCAGCATCGAGACGAACGCGCCCGCTGTCAGAAGGTGCCAGTCGTTGCCGCGCGTGCCGATCATGTCCGCCATGCGCATGGTGAGCACCTGCACGTCCGGCTTCGCGCCGATGAAGATCAACGCCACGAGATAGTCGTTCCACGTCCAGAGGAACTGGAAGATGGCGAACGACGCCAGCGCCGGCACCGACAGCGGCAGGATGAGCTGCGTAAAGATGGTGAAGTGGGACGCACCATCGATGAACGCCGACTCCAGGATGTCGCGCGGCAGCGTGCTGATGTAGCTGTATAAGAGATATGTCGCCAGGGGCAGACCGAACCCTGTGTGCGCCAGCCAGATGCCGAGGAAAGTGCCGTTCAGGCTGAGCTTCACGTAGTCCGTCAGGATCGGCACCAGGGCCGTCTGAAGCGGCACCACCAGCAGCGCGATGACCAGGATGAAGAACCAGCGGCGCAGCGGGAAGCGCATCCACGCGAAGCCGTACGCGGCGAACGCGGCGATGAGGATCGGGATCACTGTCGCCGGGATGGTCACGATGATGCTGTTGATGAAGGCGTTGGTAAAGTTCGTGCCCTGCTCGGTGATGACCGAGCCGTCCGGCTGCTTGATCTCGTAGGTCGTTGTGCCGAGCACCTGCTGGTAGTTCTCGATCGTGAAGTTGGTGTTGGCGACCCATTGTTGCTGCTGGACGGCGATCTCGCCCGTGCGGCGGTTGCCCACCCAGACCAGCTTGTACTGGCCGCTCGGTGTGACAACGCCATCGCGGAACTGCTCGAAGGTGCCCAGGGCCGACTCCGGCGAGCCGGGCGGAACGAGCGTCATCGTCCCATTGCGATCTACATTATCCGGCACCGGGAATGTCGCCACCGTGACGTAGTCGCGGTGCGGGAAGACGGTCCACCACCCCGAGGTCTGGATGTCGAAGCGGGTGCGGAATGAGGAGATGAACAGGCCCAGCGTCGGGATGATCCAGGCCAAGACCAGCAGCAACAGGACGCCGTTGACGAATACCTGCCCCCACGGCGACTTTCGCTTCTTCTTGGTGGCCGTCGTTGTCACGGCAGCCGTGGTTTGCGTTGCAGTAGCGGTAGCCATTAGAACGCCTCCCTTTCGCTAAAGCCGCGCAAGTTGTAGATCATCACCGGAATAACACATATCAGCAGCACGATAGCGATGGCCGAGCCGGTGCCTGAGTTCTGCGCCGTGAAGTACTCGCGGTAGTACTGCGTGGCGATTACTTGCGTGTTGAACTGGCCGCCCGTCATGACCCACACGACGTCGAAGATCTTGAGGGTGAAGATGATAACTGTCGTGCCGACCGCGATGATCGTGCCCATGATGGACGGGATCATGATGCGGAAGAAGACCTGGAACTCGTTCGCGCCGTCCACGCGCGCGGCCTCCAGCATGTCTGTCGGAATGCCCTTGATGGCCGCCGAGAACAGCACCATGCAGTAGCCCGTCTGGAGCCAGATCATCACGGCAATCAGGAACAGGTTATTCCACGGACTGAGCTCAGCCGACGCCGTCCACGCGATCGGCTGATTGCCCGTAAAGCCCGTGTATATGGCGTTGAGCAAGCCGATGTTTGGGTTGACCGCGTAGATGAGCCGGAAGATGATGGACGCGCCGACCATCGAGATTGCCATCGGCATGAAGATCAGGGCCTTGGCCGCGGTCTCGTACCGGCTGCGGTCCGCCAGCACTGCCACGAGCAAGCCGAGAATGAGACAGAACGACGCCCCGAATATGATCCACAGGATGTTATTGAAGAACGCCGTAAACATCGAGCGGTCGCTGAACACTTCCGCGTAGTTCTGCAGGCCGACAAAGTTCTCGCCGGTCGGCCCCATCAGGCTCAGCTCGAACGTGCGGATCGTCGGCAGGAAGAGGTACCACGCGAGAATGGCGATGGCCGGGCCGACGAACACGAAGGGCTGCACGCGCGATACGACCGCCCCGCCCATGCGCTCGACAAGCCAGTTGGCGACCCAGTACAACAGTGCGACGCCTCCCACACCCCAGATGATGGCAACGACCGCAACCACGGCCTTGGGCGCGTCGGTGTCGCGCAGGAAGAGGAAGCCTTCGTACAGCACGAAGAACGCTACAAGCGGAATGGCAATCGAGATCACGATACGGCCGATGTTCGTCCACAGCGCTCCCCAAGCACCTTGTGGCTTTTCGGAGCCTGGTGTCGGCACGATCGGCGGGGGTACCTTTTGCGGAGTTACCTCGACAAACTGGTCATCCATCCTGCCCTCCTCTGAGGCGGGAGACAGATCGCTACGATTATGTCTGTAGTAGCGACTTCAGTCGCTCCGGAGAACGACTGAAGTCGTGACTACGAAACTACGAACTCAATCCTACTGCTGTGCTGGCCAGGAAGCGTCGATCTCCTTGAGCACCGTGTCAAGCGGCGCCGCCCCGGACAACCAGTCGGTCATGCCCTTCCAGAACGAGCCTGCGCCGACCTTACCCGGCATCAGGTCCGATCCGTCGAAGCGAACGACTGTTGAACCCTGGTAGATACCGGCGATCTTCTTCTCGACCGGGTCGCCGTACCAGTCCAGACACACGTCCTTCTGCGGGCCGAGCGCGCCACCAGACTGGAGCCAGCCCTTGACGCCGTCGCCGGTGGAGAACCACTGCATCACGGCCTTGACCTCGGGGCGGTCCTTCGTCGCCGCCATCAGGTCACCCGCGACCTCGAACGGCTTGCCCTCGGCAGCGTCGATCGGCGGCAGGTAGAAGAAGTCGTAGTCCACCAGCGGCTTGGCCGTCTTGGGGAAGAAGGCCATGATGAAGTTGCCCTGCTTGTGCAGCCAGCACTTCGGGGGGTTCTGGAACATGCCCGCGGGCGCGTCGCCGAAGTTCGTCGTGACGATCTTGGCCTTGCCACCCTGGACGTACTTGTCGTTCAGCCAGATCTTCGACATGACGTCGATGGCCTTGCGCACTTCGGGCGAGTCGAACTTCAGCTTGCCCTGGACCCACTTGTCGTAGTTCTCAGGCGTGGTCGTGCGCAACAGAATTGCCTCGATCCAGTCGGTGGCCGGCCAGCCGGTGGCCGCGCCAGACTCGATGCCGATGCACCATGGCGTATCGCCGTCCTTCGCGATCTGGTCCGTCAGCGCCATCATCTCATCCCAGGTGGTTGGCGTCTTATAGCCGGCCTTGTCGAACGCCTGCTTCGGGTACCACACCAGGTCCTTGCCGTTGAAGCGCTGCCAGACGCCGCCCGTCACGTTCTTGCCGTCAGCGCCGGGCATCTGGGACATGTCGATCCACGACTGGAGATAGTTCTCCTTCAGCCACGCGTCAGGAATGCCGAGCTTGTCCGTCGGGACGAGCTTGCCCTGCTTCATGAACGTCGCGGCCAGACCCGGCTGCGGGAAGTCGATGATGTCCGGCGCGTCGGCGGCGGCGATACGCGCCGCGATGGTCGCCTCGAACTCCTTCGAGCCCGCGTACTGAATGTCGATGCCGGTCGCTTCCTCGAACTTCTTGATCGAGTTGTTGAACTTGGCCTCGTCCTCACCCGTGAACGGGCCGGTCATCGTGACCTTCGTGCCCTTGTACTTGCCGGCGTACGCGTCGGCGAGCTCGTTCAGGCCCTTGGACTTGGCGCCATCAGCGCTAGCGCCGATAGAGTCCTTGCACGCGCCACCGGCGGCGCCCACGGCGGCGGCCAGGGTCGGGGCAGCAGTCGCGGCAGCTTTGGCCGCGGCGGCGACGGTTGGCGCGACGGTTGCCGCAGCAGCGGCGGGCGCCTTGGTCGGCTCAGGAGCCTTGGTCGGCTCGGGGGCTTTGGTGGGCTCAGCGGCCTTCGGCTGAGCGGCAGCGGCCGGCGCAGTCGTCGGCGCCGCAGCCGGCTGGGCCGGGGCGGCCGCGCCGCCGCACGCGCTGACGATGACCGCCAGAATGGCGACCGTCAGCAACACGAACCACATACGACGTGACATTGGGTTCCTCCTTAGTGATTTACCGTCAGGACCGACGGTGGATACACACAGCTTCTATGATATGCAGATGTGCAAACTTGGCAACACGACCCGGTCATTACGTCATCCCCACCTCCTGCTTCAAGACTGACGAGGTGACGAGGTGAAGATACGAGGCTGTCGCGTGCAGCTTCACCGCCTCACCTCGTCACTCCGTCGCTCGAGTTCCTTCACGCCGTCCCTCTTACAACCAGGCTTAGCGGCAGGCGCACGTGCTGCACAGGTCGTGTCGGATCCGCCAGGCGGCTCAACACAAGCTCGACCGCGATGCGTCCCGACTCTTGTAGCGGCTGCCGCACCGTCGTCAGGCCGATGTACTCAGACACCTCGATGTCGTCGAACCCGATAACCGCCAGGTCGTCCGGCACCTTCACCCCGCGGTCCCGCGCCGCCTTCAGCACGCCCATCGCCTGGGTGTCGCTCCCCGCGAAGATTGCATCCGGTGGCTCGGGCAGCTCTAGCAGGCGTAGCGTCGCCTGACGCGCCGTCTCCAGCCCATGAGGAGCCAGCCCGAGGTACTCATCCCGCAAGTGGCAGCCGGCATCGAGCAGCGCGCGGCGATAGCCTGCCAGCCGCGTGTCGCTGGGGTGAATCGCGTAATCGGGCAGATCGCTGTCGCCGACGAAGGCACAGCGCCGCCGCCCCGTCGCCAGGAAGTGCGCCGCCGCCAGGCGGCCTCCCTCAGCGTCGTCGATCTCTATGCTGTTGAAACCAATGTGGCTAAATTCGACCAGCGCGGTTTCGATCCGCGCGTCCGCCAGGCGGCGGGCCATGTCGTCGTCGAACGGCAGGGCCATGATGACGAGACCGTCCACCCGCCGCGTCACAACGATACTGGTGAGGTTCGCATCGCGTTGCTTCGCTGCGTCAACCGCATAAACGACGAACTCGTAGCTCGTTCCGGCCAGGGCGGTGGCGACACCGCGTAGCCGTTCCACAAACGACGGGTATGTGAAGAAAGGCGCCAACACGCCGATGCGCCCGCTCGTCTTGCGCGCGCGCGCCGTCGCCTCGGCGTTCGGCACGAAGCCAAGCGCGTCGATGGCCGCGACAACCCGGGCTCGCGTGGCAGGATTCACCTTCTCCGGTGTGTTGAGCACACGCGAGACGGTGGCTATGCTCACATTTGCGTGTCGGGCGACGTCGTAGACTGTAGCCTCAGCCATCGCTTCCCCACCATAGGGCGAGCCGCATCAACGCGGACGATCAGACTGCATACTAGTTCTCAGGGGGCTGAAAGTGCTTTCATAAAATCACTTTCAAGAGCATTGTATCGTAATACACAGGCTTTGTCAAGGGGTTTACGGTGCGAAATTCCGGGACCTGCTGGAAATCCGCGCGACAGCCGTGCGGAAGATCAGCCTCCCACCTTGAGCACCGCCCGATTCCCGTACTGCCGCGCGTAGTACTCCTGGAACTCGCCCGACTTGATGGCCCGCCACCACCACGCGTTGTCGCGGTACCAGTCCACCGTGAGCGCGACCGCCTCCTGGCACGTGTGGCGCGGCTCCCAGCCGAGCGCGCGGATCTTGTCCACGTTGAGGCTGTAGCGGCGGTCGTGGCCCGCGCGGTCCTCGACGAAGTGGATGAGTGAGCGGGGCTTCCCCAGCCGCTCGAGCACAATGTCTACCATTTCCAGGTTCGGAATCTCGTGCCCGGTGCCGATATTGTACACCTCGCCGATGCTCCCGCGACGGACGACGATATCCACAGCCTCGCAGTGGTCTACAACCCACTGGTAATCGCGCATCTGCTGGCCGTCGCCGTACACCGGCAGCGGGATGTCGTCGATGGCGTTGGTCACGAACAGCGGCACGGCTTTCTCCGGGTACTGGTACGGCCCCACGTTGTTCGCGCCGCGCGTGATCGTCACCGGCAGGCCGTACGTCACGTGGTACGCCAGCGTCAGCAGGTCGCCGCTGGCCTTGCTCGCGGCATACGGCGAGCGAGGCGCGACCGGGTCGGTCTCCACCGACGCCCCATCGCGCACGTAGCCGTACACCTCGTCCGTGCTGATCTGGTGGAAGCGCAGGTTGCCAAGAAAGCGCGCCGCCTCGAGCAAAGCGTAGGTTCCCAGGCAGCTCGTGCGGATGAACGCATCTGGATCCAGGATGGACCGGTCCACGTGAGTCTCGGCGGCGAAGTTCACGATCGTGTCCACGTCGTGGGTACGCGCGGTCTCCTCCACGAGCGCCCGGTCCGCAATATCCCCGCGCACAAACGCGTAGCGCCCCTGGAAGCGCTCGGCCAGGTCCTGCAGATTCTCGAGCCTCCCCGCGTAGGTGAGCTTATCGTACACGACGACGGACAGGTCATCGTAAGTCTCCAGCATATACCGCGTGAAGTTCGAACCGATGAACCCCGCCCCACCCGTAATCAACACTCGCTGCATGTTAACTCTCCTCGTCGTAGCGACCCCGGTCGTTTCTTCCCCGCCTCGGAGCGACTTGAAGTAGTCACTACATCTAATCTTGTAGTAACGACTTCCAGTCGTTATTCGACCGCCACCACGCCGTCAATCATCCCACCCGCGTCCAAAATCACCCGGATGATGTGTTCGCCAGTTCTCGCGCAACCAGTTGCGGCCTTGCGTCTGATAGTAGTCGTGTACGCTTGACCACGGCCACTCGTACGGATCCTGGACGTATCCATGCTTGACGGGGTTGATATGGACGTAATTCAACGCCCGATAGAAGTGATCCTCGTCCCGCATAACCTGATCGGAGAAGTGATACCAGACTCGCCGCCCCCCGGTCAAACCATCATCGCGGTTCCAGTCATGAGCCGTTCGACCGTGCAAAAGCTTGAGCGTGCCCGATATCAGATCAAGAGAATCGGCGTACAGGACAATATGGTAATGGTTGGGCAGGACCACCCAGCCAGCTACGTCGGCCTTAATCTCCGCCATCGCAGACAGCAAGCGGTGCTCGAACTCGGTTCGCCTGGTCGGCGCAGACATGATTGCTGTATGCTCGAAGTTGGCTGCCGTGATGAGGTACCATGCCTCGTGGCGATAGGGATGAGGCGGCGCGTGCAGGGGAGATCCTTGCTCTCGTCGCGCGCGCAGAATCTCCTCACGCTCATCAGCGGACAGCGTACGGTATTCGTACGGAGGCATATCCTCCCTCAGGATCGCGAAGAAACGACCGAGGTCGTTACTTCGCCCCGTCTTAACGACTTCCAATCGTTCTTCGACCGCAGAACGACTGAAGTCGTCACTACATCTCACGCATCGCGACCGCTGCATACATCTGGCGCAGGAAGCGCGACGGCTGCGTCGCCAGAAGCGTCGGCGTTGAAAACCCAGCCGACGGCGCCAAACGGCGGAATGTTTCGAACGACAGTGGATACGGCACCCAGACGTTCCCGTCGTCCACGTCGTACTCCACCAGTATCAGCCGCCCGTCATCTTTGAGGTACTCCCGCACCCGCCGCAGCACCGGTAACTTGTCCCGAAAGAAGTGCAGCGAGTTCGCCATGATGACGCCATCGAGCAGGGGCAGGCTCAACGGCTTGCCAAAATCGGCGTTGAGCATGTGAACCACCGTCCCCGGGAACATCGCGTCGAATGCCCGCCGCTGCCGGTCCAGGCGCCCACGGTCCTTGTCCACCGCGTAGATGACCACATCCGGCCCCGCCACATCTCGCAGCGCGAGCGTAAAGGCGCCTTCCCCCGCCCCCAGGTCCGCCCACACTCCGCCCAGCGGAACACCCCGCGCGATCAGGCGGACGTGGTCGCGGTGGTCCATATGCTCGCTTAGAGCACGCCCACCGACGAGTAATCGCCCAGGGTCAGCTTGTACGCCTTGGGCTTGATGGGCGAGCGGTTGATGGTAACGTTGCGCCCGACGAGAGAGTCTTCCAGGCGCGCCGGCAGGTCCTTGATCGTGCACTGCTCCAGAATGATGGAGTGCTCGATCTCGGAATTCTCGACCACGCAGTGGTGGTACACGGCCGTGAACGGCCCGATGTACGAGTTGACGATGCGCGTCTCCTCGCCGATGATCGCCGGTCCGCGGATCACGGAGTTGATGATCTCGGCGCCCTTCTCCACCGTTACCTTGCCCACGATCTGCGAGTCGCGGTCGACATAGCCCTGGATGGACGGCTCGATCTCTTCCAGCACCAGGCGGTTCGCCGCCAGCATGTCGCTCGCCTTGCCCGTGTCAATCCACCACCCGGTATGGATGTAAGGATGAACTCGATAGTCGTGGTGGACGAGCCACTGGATGGCGTCGGTAATCTCGAGCTCGCCACGCCACGATGGTGCGATGGCGTTGACCGCCTCGAAGATGTGGCAGTCGAACATATAGATGCCCACCAGCGCCAGGTCGCTCGGCGGCACGCGTGGCTTCTCGACAAGACGGACGATCTGCCCATCTTCCACGACCGCGACACCGTAGTGCTCCGGCTCCGCCACCCGGGTCAGGACGATCTGTGCGTTCCAGTCGCTCGACGCGAACTCGCCAATCAGCCGGTTGATCCCGCCCTGGATGACGTTATCGCCCAGAAACATCACGAAGCGGTCATCGCCGATATACGGCTGGCTGATCTTCACCGCGTGGGCCAGGCCGAGTGGCGCATCCTGGGGGATGTACTCGATGTGCACGCCGAAACGCTTGCCGTTACCCACCGCCGCCATAATCTCCTGCGCCGTATCCCCCACAACCACGCCGACCTCATCGATGCCGGCGTCGCGCACCGTCTCGATGACGCGGAACAGCACCGGCTTGTTCGCCACCGGCACAAGCTGCTTGGCGCTCGTAAAGGTGAACGGCCGCAGCCGCGTCCCCTTCCCACCGCTAAGAATCAACGCTTTCATGTCCTACGTCCTGTTATGCTGAGCGCAGCTAGCATCGTTGCGTGTCTGCGTTTCGTGTCTCGTCATACCGAGAAGTATGACTGATCCCCATCTTCTCTGCGTCCTCTGTGGCTCTGTGGCAAGCCCCATCTGGCTACCCAAACGGCCAGCGTCGGCTTTGCAGCGCAGGCGGCGCGGTAATGGACGCCGGGTCGGCGTCCGCCAGGATCGCCGCCGGATTGTCCTCCACCAGGGTTCGCGCCCCGGCCTCCCCGACGATTTTCGCCGCCGCCGTCATCGCCTGTGGCAGATTCGACGGCTGGCCGGGCCGGTGGCTGTCGCTGGCGATCAGGTGAACGTGGCCGTGTCGCAGGAGCGTCTCGGCCGCCTTCTGAAACTCGCGCCCGCCGCGCCCCGTTACCGAATACGCCGTAATCTGCATCAACACCCCGCGCTCGACCAGCGGCCCAATGCGCTCCGGGTGAAGCTGCACAGCCCGGTAGCGCTCGGGGTGCGCCAGAATCGGTGTGACGCCGCGCACCTGGAGCTCAAACAACGTTTGTTCCGTGTGCTGCGGCCAGACCTGAAACGGCAGCTCCACCAGCATGTAGCGCGTCCCGCCGAGGGTGAACGCATACTCCCGTTCGATGAGCGACGCCATGTCCGGCTCCAGGAACACCTCGACGCCGAGCGCGAGCCGCAGCGCGATGCCCGCGGCGTCCAGGGCGCTTTGCAGCCGGTCCACCGCAATGGCCAGTGAAGATTTCGGAATGTGCGGCTCGCTATGGGGGGTACAGGCCACGGTCGTCACGCCGGCGGCGACCCACTCCCGCGCCATCGCCACCGACTCATCCTGGGTGCGGGCGCCATCGTCGAGGCCGGGCAAAATGTGGGAGTGAAGGTCTATCATGGGGAAGGCTTCTTACCCGCCGTCGCCCTCGCTGCCGTAGTAGGACACACTGCTGTCGAGGCGAGCGTTGGTGAGGACCGCGCCGATGAGCCGGGCGTTGACCCGTTCCAACATCGTCTTGGCGCGCTGGACTTGCTCGCGCCGGGTTTTCTCCGCCTGCACGACGAGGATCACGCCGTCGACGCGCGTCGCGAGGACGGCCGCGTCGGAGACGGCAATCAGTGGCGGCGCGTCGAACAGGACAATATCGCTGTCTGCCCGCAGCCGCTCCAACACATCGTCCACGCGGCGCGCCGCGAGCAGCTCGGCCGGGTTCGGCGGCAGCGGGCCGCTCGTCAGGATGCGCAGGTTCGGCGTCGGCCCGGCCTGCAGCGGCGGCGACGCCAGGGCCGCGTCGTCCAGCATCATCGTCGTCAGCCCGGCCGTGTTGGGAAGGTTGAACAGCCGGTGCAGCGATGGGCGGCGCAGGTCCGCGTCGACGCAGATGGTGCGTCGGCCCGCCTGGGCCAGCGTCACCGCCAGGTTGGCGAGCGTCGTCGACTTGCCCTCATCCGGCGCGGACGATGTCACAACGACGCTATGGATGGCCTGGTCGAGGCTAGAAAAATCGAGGCTCGTGCGCAGCGTGCGGTACGCCTCGGCGGCCGCGCTGCGCGGGTGGGTCAGTGTAATCAGGTCCGGTGCTGAGCGCGAGTCGGCCACGCAATCTCCTTTTTACTTCGCGGGCGTCGCGCGGGCGCCGCTCTCGCGTCCCTGGCTGGCCGGCTGTCGGCGCGGCGAGGCGCCCTCGCCCGGTGGAATCATGCCGAGGACCGGTGTGCCGATGTAGCGCTCGATATCGCTCGCGGTGCGGATCGTTCCCGCCGATGCATACTCCAGGCCAAACACGATGAGCAGCCCTAGCAAGGCCCCGATGGCGAACCCGGCCAGGGTGTTGGTGCGCGTCTGCGGCTTGAAGCGGTCGCCGTCGCGGGCATTGCGCAGAATACGAACCTCGACCCGGTCCCGCTGGTCCATCTGCTGGTTCTCGATATCGCGCTGCTCCACGAAGGCCTGGGCATACGTCTGGGCGATGTTCTTGGCGATGATGGGGTCGCCGTCCTCGGCGCGGATCCGGATGGTCACGTTCAGCTCATCCGGGTCCACCTGGATGCGGCCCTTGATAGTATCCGGCGGCAGGTCGAGCTTGAGCCGGTCCGCCACTTGGGCGGCCAGGGCATCGTCCTGGCGAATCGTCTCGGCGAAGTTGTTGACCACGCCCTTCGCCCCCAGGTTCGAGCCATAGTCGGCCGTCCGCGTCGAGAGGACGCTCAGGAGCACCTCGGAGCGGTACGCCGGCGTCACCAGGAAACGGCTGAACAGGAACGCGCTGATCGCCGCAATAACGGCGACCGCGATGATGATCCAGCCGCGGCGGCGCAGCATCTGCCCATAATCCCTGAGTTCCATACGGTATATCCCCAGCCGGTCAGGCGGAAGCTCCGCGTCCCGGCTTTCCATCTCCTTGAGAAACCTGCCATTGCGAGACGCCGATGCCGTGTGGCGGCATGCGCCGACACAAGAAACTTCCGAATGTCACCCCGAGCAGCGCGAGGGGTCTGGACTGCGAGCCTACCGCGGCCCAGATGCTTCGCTTCGCTCAGCATGACACCGCATGTGAAGTTTCTGAGCAGCGGAGCGAAGCAACCCCACGCCGTTGCGAGAAATGGGCTTGCCCTGGAATAGCGACGTCTTGCCCATTGGGAGACTGCTTCGTCGTCCTGTCATCCTCCTCGCAGTGACAAGGCATCTCTGCGTGAATCGCTGCAATTCTAGCACACAACGCCGACCGGGGGAAGTTTGGCGGTTTCTGGCAGTTACCGGTCTGTTTATGGCGTCCTTGACGGAGTGTAATAGAAGTGTAGAGTGACAATCAATCCCTGGACATCATGGAGGTGTTATCATGGAAGCGCTGTATTACACCGATTGGAAGTGGGCCGCGATGCGCGGCGTCCTCCACACCGTGGGTCGCGCGAGCGACGGTATCGCCCTCGGCATGGAGCGCGGCTTCGACTCCGGCGAGTCGATGGCCTACATCTACCGCAACCATCCCCACGGCCGCTACGGCATCGGCACCTTCGCCGACTGGGTCTACCTGCAGCAAGTCGGATGCCGCGGGCTGCGCGGACGGAAGCGGCTGCTAAAGGCCGCCCTGCGCGACGCCATCGCTGCCAACCGCGCCGCGGGCCAGCCGACGCATGTGCTCGACGTCGCCGCCGGCGCCGCCGACTACCTGCTGGAGACTTTCGCTGAGGACGGCGGCGCCGATCTGAGCGCCGAATGCCGCGACATGGACACCTCGGCGTTGAGGCATGGCGAGGCCCACGCCGCCGAGCTGGGCCTGGCGAACGTCCACTTCGTCTGGGCCGACGCCTTCGACCCGGCCGCCTTTGCGGGCCTTTCGCCTGCGCCGAATGTCGTCATCGTCTCCGGCTTCTACGAGATTCTGCTGATGGACGAGTCCGTGCAGTCGTCCCTGGCCCTCATCGCGAAGGCCCTGGCACCCGGCGGGGTCCTCATCTTCACCACCCAGGTGCGCCACCCGCAGCTTGAGATGATCGCCCATGTTCTGAACGACCGCTACGGCCAGCCGTGGGTCATGAAGCTGCGCTCCGCCAGGCTCGTCGAGGGATGGGCCAGAGAGGTTGGCTTCAGCAGCTGCCAGACAGTGGCCGAGCCGCTCGGTCTGTTCACCGTCACAACCGCGCACCTGTCATGCTGAACGAAGTGAAGCATCCCGGCGCTGTCTGGGGGCTCCTCGCTCCGCTCAGAGCGACAGACCGAACGCGTCCTACACGTTGCTGGCGCTGGAGATGGTTCTCCAGCGTTAGCAGGATACAGTAACTAGGAGAGACATCATGGGCATCTACGTCATCAAGCCGCAGTTCCAGCGTGTGCTACATGGAATCGAAGTGCAGTTGGTCGCCTGGCACATCAAGGCCGACTGGCTTACCGGCGCTGCCGTCGGAGCAGGCGCCCTCGCCGCCATCATCCATCTCACCGGCTGGGCGCAGAACTCCCCGGCGCTCTGGCTCATCCCGCCCCTCGCCCTCATCCGTCTCAGCCTCAACGCCCTCGATGGGCAGGTCGCCCGGCGCTCCGGTACCGCCAGGCCGTGGGGCGCGGTGCTCAACGAAATGGGCGACCGCCTCGCCGACGTGCTGTTCCTGGTTCCGATCGCGCTCGTCGGCGGCATACCCGCCGCCCTCGGGCTGACCGCCCTTTGCGCCATGCTCCTGAGCAGCCTGAGCGGCGTCCTCGCGGCGAGCCTGGGCTTCCCGCGCCTGACCCTCGGCGTGTTCGCTAAGGCGGACCGGATGCTCGCCCTCGCCGGCCTGTATGCCCTCGCGCTCATCGTCGGCGCGTCCTGGCCGCTGGTCGTCCTCTTCTGGGCGATCCTGATTGGCTCGCTCGTCACCCTCGCCCAGCGCCTCGCCTGGCTGCACCGAGAGACATCCGGCGGCTAAGCCCTCACCCTAACCCTCTCCCAAAATGGGCGAGGGAACCGGATCGGCGCCCCTCTCCCGTTCTGGGAAAGGGGTCGGGGTGAGGGATGTTCTCAGGGAGGTGTATGATGACCGCTGAGCTGACCTTATTCTACGTGATGGAAGCCCTGGCCGTAATGTTCGCCGCGGGCCTCGCGGGCCTCATCGCCATGGTGCATGGCAACCTCCGCGCCCTCGTCGCCCACGTCTGGTTCAAGCGCTGGTGCACCTGGACCGTCATCGCCGCCGTCATCCTCGGCGCGCTGTGGCTCGGCGGACCGGCTGCCGTTCTCATGATTGCCGCCGTCGCCTGGCAGAGCGCCCGCGAAGCCGCGGCGCTCCTGGGACTGTCGCCCGCCTACCGCCGCGCGCTCGTCGCCGCCGCGCCGGCCACGGTCATTGTCGGGGGCATCGTCCCCAACCTGCTGCCCTGGCTGCCCGGCGCATTCGCCTTCATCGTCGTCCTGCTTCCGCTGGCGCGCGGCAAAGTCGATTCGCCCGGCGAAGCCGGCCGCGCTCTGCTCGGCTACGTGTGGACCGGCTGGCTGCCCGCCTTCATCGTGCGCCTGGGCGCCGCTTCGGGCGGTGTGGAGTGGCTCATGACTCTGGGCCTGGCCGTCGCCCTCGCCGACGTATTCGCCTGCCTCATCGGCGGTAAGTTGGGCGGCCCGAAGCTCGCGCCTGCCATCAGCCCCGGCAAGACATGGAGCGGGCTGGGCGGCGCGGTTGTCGGCGCGTATGCCGCCTTCGCCGCCTTCGCTTTCCTCCACCCGGCCGCATCGCCCCTCGTCTATTGGGGCCTGCCGCCGGTTGTCGCTATCGCCGGCACTATCGGCGACCTCCTCGAATCGTGGGTGAAGCGCGCGGCGGGTGTGAAGGACGCCGGAGCGTGGCTGCCGGGCTTCGGCGGCCTGCTCGACCGCATCGACAGCGCCCTCGTCGCCCTGCCCGTCGCGTGCCTTGTTTTGCGCATCCTGGGCTAATCCACGTCGTGCCCCGGAAAGGTATGATGGGCACAATTGTTGCTCGAAAGACGGGCAACCCCGTCGCGCTGAGCACTTCGACGACCCTAAACGCGACAGCCGCCGGCAAATGTACCGGCGGCTGTTTTCTTTTCGTGACGCGTCACTGCGCAGAGAACGATTTGGAGTCACCCTCCGAACACCACCGGCTCCGGCGACCACGCCATCTCCGAGTCCAGCGGGAATATCGGCCGCGCGATGCGCTGGTATGGCAGACGGACGAGGTCCTGGTCGACCGCGCCCGGGCTTAGCGCCAGGAAGTTGAGCGGCGCGTTGCGCTTCAGGTCCGGTTCCAGATAGCCAATCTTAACCACCACGATCTTGTGCGCCAGCGGCTCGGCGCCGACGTGCTGCATGTCGCGGATAAAGTGGTAGGGGCGGCGGCGGCGGCTGATGATGGCCTTCACGCCTCCGATGCCCAGCAAAACCTCGGTGTTCTCGCTCTCCACGATGTTCAGGACACGCGCGCGCACCGGCACCGGTTCGCTCGTCCGCGGGTCGAGCTTGCCACCGAGCGCCACGTCGACCTCCGCGCCGACCCCCGCCCCGAGGCACGCATCTACGGCCGGCGCATCGGCGAGTCCGGCAACCAGCGCCGACTCCGCGCCCCGGTCCACGAGGGCCTTCAGGAATAGCGGCACATCCCCCGCGCCGCCCGCCGTCGGGTTGTCGCCGGAGTCGCTGATGAACACGCTCGCCGCAGGCGCTGCCAGCGCCCACGTGATGCAGTCGTCGATGCTGCCGTGGCGGACACCGAAATCGAACTCCCGCCTGGCCTCCCAATAGACCCGGGCCAGGCGCGCCGCCTCCGCCACGAGCGTGTCCCGGTCCGTCCCGGTGACGATGGTCGTCGCCGCGGCGCGCGGCTCGTCGGCCCAGGCGTAGCCGACCAGGATCGAGGCGTCGATGACGCCCGGCGCCCGGTCCGTCTCCGGCAGCGCCGCGTAGACGCTCCGCCCCGGCTCCCACTCGGTGCTGGTCTTCTCGCCGGGCAGCGCGACGGGGATTCGTACCCACGCCCGGAGCGGCCGAACGCCCCGGTCCAGGCAGTCCACCAGGATGGAGAAGGCCTTGTGGCGCGTCTCGAGCGTGTCCACGTGGGGCGCGGTCCGGTAGGCGCTCAGCATGTCCAGGTTTTCGGCAACGCGGCGGCTGATATTGCCGTGCAAGTCGAAGCTGGCCGAGATGAGCACCGAGGGGCCAACGACCTGCCTGACGCTCGCGATCCAGTCCCCCTCGGCGTCGTCCATCCCCTGCACATTCATGGCCCCGTGGAGGTCGAGATACACGCCGTCTACGGGACCGGCGCCGCGCAGCAGATCCAGGAACTCGGCCTTGAGCGCGGCGTAGGCGTCCGCCGCGACCGACCCGCCCGGCAGCGCCCGCGCCTTGAGCAGGGGCACGGCCTCGACGTTCATCTCGCCCAGGAAGGGGTAGCGCTCCAGGAAGCCATCGCCCCGGTCCACGGCGAAATCCTCCAGCCGCGTCGGCAGCGGTGAAAATGTGCAGCTCTCCGTCGCAATACCACCAATTGCTATGCGCATGAGTTTCTCTTTCTATCGCTAAGGCACGCCTTCCACAGCCCCTAGAACACCTGGCGCACCAGGGGGACCTTCTTCAGCACGAACGCACTGACCGCCCACGACAGCCCGATGGCCAGGCCGATGACGAGGGGGGCTTTCACGATCAGCGGCAGCGAGATCCCGACGAATAGGTAGGCCAGCGGGTAGAGGATGAGCGGGTGGATGTAGTACATGCCGTACGAATTGGCCGCCAGGCTCCGCCACACCGGACCGTTCCCGTTGATCTTCGCCTGGAAAACGGCCGCGCCCGTGAATAGCGCGGCCATGCAGAACACGCTGAACAGGATGGCCGTCAGGGCCTGGACCATGATCGGCGCCTGCGGTGAGCTGGGCGCGACGATGCGGATACTCAGATACGCGAGGCCGCTGAGGACGCACGTCCACACCCAGGGCCAAAACTGCGGCCGGTAGCCGGTCGGGCTGAACCAGCCGCGCCACATCGCGTACAGACCCAGGATGAAGTAGCCGATGTAGAACGAGACGCGCAGCGGCTGGAAGAAGAGCACGAACCAGTGCGACCACGTGTCCGGCGGGTAGACGAGGCCCATCAGCAGGAAGCCTGCCGCCGTCAGGATGGGGAAGACGACGAACAGCCAGCGCGGAGGAGTCGAGGGCTGCGGAACGGCCTTGCGCAAGCGGCCACTCGCGGCGTAGACGGCAGCCAGCACGAGAAACATGGCGAACAAAACGCCCAGGTACCAGTACACGGATTGCTGGTACAGCTTGGTCCAGAAGTCGGTCGCCCAGAACTCCAGGTAGCCCATAGGCACCTGCCGCGATACGTAGGTCATGTAGGCGGTCAACGGCGCCAGGAAGATGGCGCCAAAGGCCCACGGCAGGCCCACCCGCACCGTCTTCTCCTTCAGGAAGCCCCGCGTGCCGCGCTTGTCGAGCGACGGCAGCGCGAAGTAGCCCGCGATGAAGAACATGATGGGCATGATGGGCACGTCGATGAGCAGCACCAGCATTGTGAACACGAGGCTGGTCTGCCGATCGACCACGTACCACCAGTCGGGCGCGAAGGCCATGTACGTCATCGAGCCGTGGAGGACGATCACCAGCACGACGACAAAGGCGCGCAGGTTATCGAGGAAGTATATTCGGTTGGAGTGTGGCATGATGAGCCTCGCTATAGGCTCGGCAGGAAGCGCGGCGCCTGCCGCGCATGGCTCGCTTGCTCGAAGGCGTAGGCCAGACGAATCAGTGTCGGCTCGCTCCACGCCGTGCCCATGAATGTGATGTTGACCGGCAAGCCAAAGGCGTAGCCGGCCGGGAGAGTGACCAGCGGGTACCCGGCGCGGGCCGCGGGCGACGAGCTGCCGCCCATGAAGCGGTTGCCGTTGACCCAGTCCGTCGGCCACGCGGGCGCGCCGGTGGGCGCGACGATCGCGTCCAGGTTGTGCTCGCGCAGCGCCGCGTCGATGCCATCCGCCCCGCCGAGCCGGCGGCTCTTCTCCAGCGCCGCCAGGTACTCAGGCTCAGTCAGCGGCCCCTTCGCCTGCGCCTGGAGGAAGATCTCCTGGCCGAAGTACGGCATCTCCTCGGCAGCGTGGGCCTCGTTGAACGCGATGGCCTCTTCGAGCGTGCGGACCGGAACGCCGCTCCGCGTCGCCAGGTAGGCGTTCAGGTCGGCCTTGAACTCGTATAGCAGGACCGCCAACTCGGACTTGTCCTCGCCCATCTCCTCCGCGGTCGGCAGGTCCGCCGGGTCCACGATCACGGCTCCCGCCCGGCGCATGACGTCCAGCGCCTCGTCCAGCACCCGGTCCGTGTGCGGGCTGTAGCCGCTGTAGCGCTTGCGCGCCACACCGATGCGCGCCCCGCGCAGCCCATCGGCGTCGAGGAACTGGGTGTAGTCGGTGTGGAAGTGGCCCTCACTCGCCGCGGTGGCCGGGTCCCGTAGGTCAACGCCGACAAGCGCGCCGAGCACCGCCGCCGCGTCGGCCACGGTGCGCCCATGCGGCCCGACCGTGTCCTGGCTGTGGGAGATGGGAACGACGCCGGCGCGGCTGGTCAGGCCGACGGTCGGCTTGATGCCGGCGACGCCGCTGGCGTGGGACGGGCAAACGATGGAGCCGTCCGTCTCGGTGCCGAGCGCCGCCGCCCACAGGTTGGCGGAGACGGCCGCCGCCGAGCCGGAGCTGGACCCGCAGGGGTTGCGGTCGAGGATGTACGGGTTACGCGTCTGCCCGCCGCGCCCGCTCCACCCGCTGCTGGACCGGGTCGAGCGGAAGTTCGCCCACTCGCTCAGGTTGGCCTTGCCCAGGATAACCGCGCCTGCAGCGCGCAGCCGGGCCGCGACCGTCGCGTCCTGGGCCGGTGGTTGCCCAACAAGCGCCAGGGAGCCGGCAGTTGTCTGCATCCGGTCCGCGGTATCAATGTTGTCCTTGATGATGATCGGGATACCGTAGAGTGGGCCGACCTGATCGAGCGACGCCCGCCGCCGATCCAGCTCTTCGGCGATGGCGCGGGCATCCGGGTTGACCTCGATGATCGAGTTGAGGCGCGGGCCGCTGCGGTCGATGGCCTCGATGCGCGCGAGGTAGAGGCCCACAATCTGCGCCGACGTCAGATCGCCGCTGGTCATGGCGGTCTGCAGGCGGGCGATGCTCCATTCTTCAAGGGGAAAATCGGCCATTGGCTACGCTCCCTCGCGAGTGTTACGCGGAGTATAACGGGGCGGGCGGCGCTGGTCAAGAACCTTTGACATTCTCCAGTCGGATGAGCATACTTGCTACGCTCCGGCCAGTCCGCCCCAGAGGACATCGGGCTTATGTTCCACTTCAGCGCGTATGAGTTCCAGCTTCCGCTCACGCTCGAGTTGATCGCCACTTTCGCCTGGGCGCTCAGCGGCGCGATTGTCGGCGTGCGCCAGGGCTTCGACGAAGTCGGTGTCTTCGTCATCGCCCTGGTCTCGGCCTTCGGCGGCGGCATCATTCGGGACGGCCTGTTCCTCAACCGCCCGCCCGTCGTCGCCACCGAGCCGATGTACCTGGTGACAGTGTCGGTCGCGGTGCTGGTCATCCTGCTGTTGGGCCGCTACCTGCTGCGCATCAAGTACCTGGACAGGGTCATCGGCTACATTGACGCGATCGGCACACCGGCGTTCTGCATCGTCGGCCTGCAGCTTGGGCTGGCGGCCCCAATCTCGCTGGCGGGCGTCCTCCTGGTAGGCATCATCAGCGGGGTTGGCGGCGGCATCCTGCGCGACATGATGACGATGCGGGTGCCGGCCCTGCTGCGGCCGGGCCAATTCAGCACGTTCTACGTGTTCCTGGCCTGCCTGTTGTACCTGGGACTGTCGCGCGCGCTCGGCGTCAACGCGACGTGGGCCGCGTGGCTCACCATCACCGCCTTCTTCATCGCCCGCGTGATCACCATCCAGCGCAACTGGCGCAGCGTCCCCGTCTCTAGCTACGTAGGCAGCGACCAGGAGCAGCGCGAGAAATAACGCGGGTTGTCACGGCGCCCGGCCGGGCCACTCGCGCCAGTCGTACCGCACGAGGGCGGTGGAGTCCGGATGGAGCTGCAGGACGCGCCCATCCGGGACGCCGATATAGCAGACGAAGTAACCCATGTGGGTGAGGGTCTGGTTAAGCTGGCACTGGCGCTTGAACTCAGCGGCGCGCTCCGGCTCGAGCGCCCAGCCGAGCCGCTGGCGCAGGTTGTCGAAGCCGACGGTGTTCGTCTCGACCTCGCCGCGCCAGAACAGGCCGAACCCCCCGACCGGCTCGTAGCGGCCCGGCGGCGGCGTCTCACCCACGCCGTTGTCGGGTGACTCGGCCGGCTTCAAGGTCGGCTTGCCGTACTCTGTCGCGTAGCGTCCGTCCTCTGGCGGCGCCGGCTCGTCCAGGAAAATGGTGTACGCCTCGTCGCTGCCGTCGGCCGTCGTCGGCTTCTCCCAGACCATCATTCCGTGCTCGAAGGCCTGGTATGCGCCCTGCCGTGTCGTAGGTGTGGCCTCGGGGCAGATGGCTGGCGGGTCGGTGAAGAACCAGTCGCGGAAGCTGCGGCACCCGAAGGCGATATTCTGGTAGGCAGCGTCCTTCGTGCCGCCCGCGCTCACCGTCAGCGCGTAGCCCGCGTAGTGCAACATCCCCTCGGTCACCTCAATTGTCTTGTGTCCGGTCAGTGGCACGGTCTCGCACGCCCCGTTGGCCAGCCCATCCCCGTACATCGGGCACAACTGGACATTGTCGCCGACCGCCTGCCATTGGAGCGTGACCGTATCGCCCAGACGTTGGGTCGTGGTCGGCGAGGCTGTGAAGGAAACAACCTTGGCGAGCGTCGCCGGTGGCGGATAAGGGCTGCTCTGGCCGCGCTCGACGATGCGCACACTTCCCCAATCATCAACGACGGCCCAGTAGACGCGTACCTGGCCTGTTGTCAGGTTCTCGGCGCGCTGCCCACCATACAAACCTCCATCGTAGCGAAAATAGAACTCGGGCGAGTTGGGGACGAAGCCATCGGCGAAGATGCTCTTCTGGAGTGCGGCTTCGGTGTTGAAGCGCATGACCTGCCGCCGTTCGGCTTCGGCCAGCAAGGCCGTATCAAGGTCGCTCCGCTCCTGGCCGCGCACGACAAAGCTCACGTTCTCCCAATCCCCGTCATGCACGTAGTACACGCGCACCTCGCCCGTCGCCAAGTTCTCGGCGCGCTGCGCGATGTATGGGCTGCCGAGCTGGAGCGAGAACTCGGGTGAGTTGGGGACGAAGCCGTCGGCGAAGATGCGCTTCTGGAGCGCCGCGCCAGGATTGAACTGAATCACCTGCTGCTGGTCGGCGTAGGCCAGCGCCGTCTCTTCGAAGCTTGAGGCGGCGGAAGCAGACGGCGGAATGATAGCCGTCCTGAAGCTCGGAGACGCGAGGAGGACGGCCATCATCGGAATGAGAATAGCCGCGAGGATCGAAAGGCGCTTCATTGCAGCCTCCTTATGCGGTTGTCATCAGATCGTACTCCCCTATCTCCATTATATCATCCCGCGCTGATAGATTTGCTGCCATTTCTGTTTTGTCAATCCGGAAAGCAGATCTCCTTTACCTGCGTCCCTTATCAGTGTACAATCAGCGTCCTTTCCGTTGCGGCCAATAGGTCATCGCGACACACACAAGGAGACAAGAATGCGACACCGCGCCTGGATCAGCCTCGTCCTTTCTTTCGCCGTGCTCCTCGTCCTGGGAGGTGTGGCCGCCGCGGCCGGCCCCCACCCCGACTCTATTGACGTTGTTCCGTCCCCGGTCCCCAACTACTTCACGTTCCAGGGGCAGATTCAGCAGAGCGGCGTCCACGTGACCGGCACCTGCGACCTCCAGTTCACCCTGTACAACGCCGGTATCGGCGGCGCCGACATAGGCGGCGGGCCGCAGACCTACCTCGGCCAGGTGGTAAGCAATGGCCTGTTCACCATCAACCTCCCGTGGGGCGACAGCTTCACCGGCGACGACCGCTGGGTCGAGACGGCCGTCCGCTGCCCGGCCGGCGGCGGCAGCTACACCACTCTCGCGCCGCGCCAGCACATCACGGCCGCGCCCTACGCCTTCGGCCTGCGCCTCCCATTCACCGGCGCCTTCTCCAGCAGCAACGCCCTCTTCTTCCTGACCAACGGCGGGACCGGTGGAGCGGCATCCCTTTCGGTCGCCAACCCGGCCGCGAACCAGCCGGCGCTCAATGTCACAACCGACTCGACTGGGTCCAGCGCCATCTACGGTGAGGTGACGACGACTTCGGCCGGCGACGGACAGAGCGCGATCTCCGGCGTCAACAAGAGCACGACCGCGCTGGGCATCGGCGTGTCGGGCACGCAGAACGGAGGCGGCTGGGGTGTCTACGGGTATACGCCCAGCGGCATCGGCGTCTACGGCACGACGGTCAGCGGCACCGGTGTCTACGGCGGGGCCAGTAGCGGCACCGGCGTCATCGGCTCGTCCAACGCCGCCGTCGGCGTATTCGGCCAGTCCGCTAATGGCAAAGGCGTCTATGGTACCCACTCCGCGACGACCGGCGTTGAGCCGGGCGTGCTAGGCGATACGAGCTCGACAGACGGCGGCGCCGTCGGCGTGCAGGGCTATGTGACATCCACCTCGCCCGGCCCTAACTCAGCCGCCGTCAAGGGCATCAACAGCGGCACGGGCTTCTTCGGCATCGGCGTCCAGGGGTCGCAGGGCGGCTCCGGCTGGGGCGTTTATGGTCAGACCCCCAGCGGCCGCGGCGTCTACGGTAGCTCGACAAGCGGCGTTGGCGTCTATGGGGACTCGACCAGCAGCTCCGGCGTGTACGGCTTTTCCAGCAGCGCCAACGGTGTCTACGGCGAGTCGTCCACCGGCAGTGGCGTCTACGGCATCCACGACGCTACCAGCGGTACCACAGCGGCCATCCTCGGCGAGAGTAGCTCTCAGGACGGCGGCGCGATTGGCGTGGAAGGCCATATCACCTCCACAACCCCGGGCGGCAACTCCGCTGCCGTGAAGGGCATCAACGACGGCACCGGCTTCCTTGGAATCGGCGTGTGGGGCGCCCAGAATGGCAGTGGCTACGGCGTCGAGGGTTCGTCTCCTGCCGGCAGGGGCGTCTACGGCTCATCCACGAGCGGCACCGGCGTCTACGGCTCATCCACGAGCGGCACCGGCGTCTACGGCTCATCCTCGACTGGCAAGGCCGGCTACTTCTTCGGCGATGTCCAGGTCACCGGCACACTCGCCAAGGGCGGCGGCTCGTTCAAGATTGACGACCCCATCGACCCCGCCAACAAGTACCTCTACCACTCCTTCGTCGAAAGCCCCGACATGAAGAACGTCTACGACGGCGTCGTCACCACCGACGCCCAGGGCTTTGCGACGGTCACCCTCCCCGACTGGTTCCAGGCTCTCAACCGCGACTTCCGCTACCAGCTCACGGTCGTCGGCAAGGAGTGGGCGCAGGCTCGCATCGAGGAAGAGATCGCCGACAACAAGTTCGTCATCCGCACCGACAAGCCTAACGTCAAGGTCTCCTGGCAGGTGACCGGCATTCGCCAGGACGCCTTCGCCAATGCTCACCGCATCCCGGTCGAGGAAGAGAAGCCGGCCGCGGAGCGGGGCAAGTATCTCTACCCGAAGGAGCAGGGTCAGCCGGCCTCTCTTGGCATCGACCGGCCCGAGCCGACGGCCGCCCAACCGTGAGCGCCTCCGCCCTCATCCTGAAAGGAGACGCTCCATGAAACGCATACTCAGGCTCTTGCACACCCGGCGCCGGCGCACACTGGCCGCGCTACCGGTACTGCTCGTGCTCTTGCTCGCCGCCGTCTCCGCCGTCGTCGCTCAAACCGGCGGCGGCTACGACCTGACGTGGTGGTCGGTGGACGGTGGCGGCGCGACCTTCAGCAGCGGCGGAACGTACACGCTCGGCGCCACCATCGGCCAGGCCGACGCCGGCGTGGCGAGCGGCGGCGCCTACACGATGACGAGCGGCTTCTGGGGCGGCGTCCTCTCATCGCCGCCGACGAACACGTCGACCCCGACACCGACGGCCACCGCGACGGCCAGCCTCACCCCCACGGCGACCGCAACCGCCACGGCCACAGCCACCGCCTCGCCGACGCAAACACCGGTTCCGTCGTCGACATCAACGAACACGCCGACCAACACATCGACGCCGACTTTCACGGCGACGGCCACGGAAACGAGCACGGCTACGCCAAGCTCCACACCGACCAATACGCCGGTGTCATCGTCGACGCTGACGAACACGCCGACGAACACACCGACGCCGACCTTTACCGCGACGGCCACGCCAAGCTCCACACCGACCAATACGACGGTGCCGTCGACACCGACGAACACGCCGACGAACACACCGACGCCGACCTTTACCGCGACGGCCACGCCAAGCTCCACACCGACCAATACGACGGTGCCGTCGACACCGACGAACACGCCGATCTCGTCGTCGACGCCGACCACCACAGCGGCGCCATCGTCAACCGCTACGCTGACGGCCACGTTCACCCCGACGGCTACCGTCAGCGTCACTGCCACCCCGACGGCCACGCGGACGGCGACACTCACGCCGACGCCGACGCCGACGGCTCACATGATCTACCTGCCGCTGATCGCTCAGGCGCAGTAGCGGGAGGCCAGCGCGAGACTTACCCATGTTCGAATCGTCCGGGGCATGCCGTGCCCCGGACGATGTTGCTTGCCCCAAGAACAACGTACCTCACAAGGAGAACAGCGATGCGACGACGTGCATGGATTAGCGTCATTCTCTCGCTCAGCGTCCTTCTCGTCCTGGGGCAAGTGGCCAGCGCCGCCGACCCTCGCCCCGACGCGCTTGACGTCGTGTCCGCCCCCGTTCCCAACGTCTTCACATTCCAGGGTCAGATCAAGCAGAGTGGCTCCCCGGTCAGCGGCGCGTGTGACCTCCGCTTCACCCTCTACAATGACGCCACGGCCGGCTCGGACGCCGGCGGCGGGCCGCAGACCTTCACCGGCCAGGCGGTGGCCAACGGCCTGTTCACCGTCGGCCTGCCGTGGGGCGACAGCTTCACCGGCGACGACCGCTGGGTCGAGACGGCGGTGCGCTGCCCGGCGGGGAGTGGCAGCTACGCCACCCTCGCGCCGCGCCAGCACATCACCGCCACGCCCTACGCCTTCGGGCTGCGCCTGCCGTACGGCGGCAAGTTCACCAGCAGCGGCGACTTGTTCAGTGTGACAAACGGCGGCGTCGGCTCGGCCGGCCACTTCGTGATGACCAACCCGAACGCGATGAACCAGGCGGCGCTGGTGGGTGAAAGTGTGGCGAGCGACGGAGTGCAGGGTATCAGCACGAGCAGCTTTGGTGTGTATGGCGAGTCCGCCACGGTCGCCGGGATCTATGGCAAAACCAGCTCCGCTGACAACGGCGGCGTGGTCGGCGTCAACTCGGCCAACGGGCCTGGTGTCGAGGGGTACACCGGCCAGGGCATTGGCGTGCATGGGCAAGCCGACGCGGGCTACGGTGTCCGAGGCGATTCGAGCGGAGGCATCGGCGTCCGCGGCGCCGGCCTTACCTACGGGGTGTACGGACTCTCCACCAGCAACACCGGCGTTCGTGGCCACTCCACCAGCGGCGCTGGCGTGGATGGTGACTCGGACAGCGGCGTCGGGGTTTTCGGCTCCTCCAGCAGCAGCGATGGCGTCCACGGCGTCTCCAACTCCTTCAGCGGTACCGGCGTCTACGGCTCCAGCAGGGGTACCGGCGTCTACGGCGTCTCCAACGGAAGCTATGGCATTGGCGTCCGTGGCGAGGGCGACACCGGGGTCTTTGGCTCCTCTGACAGCGGCACGGGAGTCGGCGGCGGTTCCAACACGGGTATTGGCGTCGGCGGTCAGTCGGACAGCAACGACGGCGTCCAGGGCTTCTCTCGCAGCGGCAGTGGCGTCTACGGCTATGCCAGCGGTGGCACAGGCGTTTCCGGCAAATCCGACAGAGGCAACGGCGTGAGCGGACTTGCAAACGACAAGGCGGGTGTCAGGGGAGATGCTACCACCGGCCAGGGCGTCCTCGGCTATGCCAGCAGCGGCATCGGTGTCTACGGCCAATCCGGCACCGGGCTGGCCGGCCGCTTCGTCGGCAACGTCCAGGTCACGGGGACGCTGTCCAAGGGCGGCGGCTCGTTCAAGATTGACCACCCTACTGACCCCGCCAACAAGTACCTCTACCACTCCTTCGTCGAAAGCCCCGACATGCTGGACATCTACAACGGCGTCGTGACCACCGACGCCCAGGGCTTTGCCACGGTCACCCTTCCCGACTGGTTCCAGGCCCTCAACCGCGACTTCCGCTACCAGCTCACCATCGTCGGCAAGGAGTGGGCGCAGGCGCGCATCGAAGAGGAGATCGCCGACAACAGGTTCGTCATCCGCACCGACAAGCCCAACATCAAGGTGTCGTGGCTAGTGACGGGCATCCGCCAGGACGCCTTCGCCAACGCCCACCGCATCCCTGTCGAGGAGGACAAGCCGGCCGCGGAGCAGGGGAAGTACCTCTACCCGAAGGAGCACGGCCAGCCGTCATCTCTCGGCATCGACCAGCTCAAGCCAAGCGCCGCACCGCCACCAGCGCCGTCGCAAGCGCCTTAATCGGCGCCCCGTCATCCTGTCAAACGATAGCGTAACGGATAAACGGATATGGAAGGCCACTTCCGTTTATCCGTTTTTCATGGGTTGACAGTGCCCTTCGCTATTGACATCCTGCCCAAATTCCGATATGATTAAGAATGATTATTAACTAGTTTTGATTATCATCTTCTTCTTAATCCGAGACTTGAGCAAGGCAGTTACTCATGGATGTTGCTTCCGTAGTGGAGCGCATGCGCGCTCAGGGATACAAGCTGACGCCGCAGCGCATGGCGATTGTCGAGGCGTTAGCGGTCAGCCGCGCCCACCCGACGGCCTCCGAGCTGTACGAGCAGGTGCGCCCGCGCTACCCGATGATGGGGCTTGCGACGGTATACAAGACGCTGGAGATGCTGCGCGACATGGGCGAGGTGGTGGAGACGGGGTTCGGCAGCGGCGGCGCCCGGTTCGAGGCGAACCTCCAGCCCCATATCAACCTCGTGTGTCAGATCTGCGGCCAGGTGATGGACATTCACCCAACGATGGATGACCCGGATGGACCGGATGAGACCACAGGCCTGAGTATTCCGTGGGTTGAGGATGCCGCCGCCGAGACCGGGTTCGAGCTGCGTGGCGGCCACATCGAGTTTTTCGGCGTCTGCGCCGCCTGCCGCGCGAAGATGTCCGCCTCGTAACAAAGTTTCGTTCTCGGTCATTGCGAGCGCAGTCTATATGACCCTTGGGTCACCCGTAAGTATGAAAATGTCATGCTGAGCGGAGCGAAGCATCCCGGTGCCGTTGGAGGCCCTTCGCTACGCTCAGGGCGACAGCCGCGCTATTTTCATCTCAGCGAAGCAATCTCCCATTATTGGCCACCCTCGCTGACCGCGCGAGCGCTTCGTCCGTGGGGAGCTACGCCCCTGGTTCGCAATGACTGCAGGAGAGTTATCGTGAAGACGCACGAGATTGATATCCCGGTCACGCTGCCGGAGGAAGAGAAGCACTACTGCGCCGACGCGCTCCTGGAGGCCCTGACCACCAACGACGGTATCCTTGGCGCGGAGCTCGACGCCAGCCGCTCGGTTCTGACGCTGAAGTATGACCCGGAGCGCGCCTCGCTCGTCGCGGTGGAGGGCGTCGCCGAGGACCTTGGCATCACCCTGGGCCGCCAGTTCCAGGCCTGCGCCATGGGCGTCAAGGGGCTGACCTGCGACCAGTGCGCCCTGCGCCTCGAGCACGGCTTGACGGCAGTGCCAGGGATTGTTCACGCCTCAGCGAACCCGTCCGCCGGCGTCCTTGGCGTGCAGTACGACGTGGACAACGTCACACCCGCCGAGATCGAGCGCAAGGTCTCCGACCTGGGCTATCACGTGCGCAGTAGTGAGGAAGAGGAGGAGCCGCTCTGGGTCAAGCACCGCGACGCCTTCCTGACCGCCGCCGCCGGTATCTGTCTCATTGGCGGCATCCTCACCGAGTGGCTGGGCGGCCCGCACAACCTCGCTATCGCCTTCTTCGTCGGCTCGTATATCGCCGGCGGATTCTACGCCGCGCAGAATGGGATAAAGGCGCTGTTTTCCCTGGCGCTCGACGTTGACTTCCTCATGGTGGCGGCGGCGCTGGGCGCGGCGGCGATTGATCATTGGGAGGAAGGCGCAGTCCTGCTGTTCCTGTTCTCCCTGGGCAACACCCTAGAGCACTACGCCCTCGGCCGGACGCGCAACGCCATTCGCGCCCTCATGGACCTTAGCCCGCAACAGGCGACGCGCATCACGCTGGCAAACGGCGCCCGCGAGGAGCACATCGTCCCGGTCGAGGCGCTGGCCGTCGGCGACATGGTGCTGGTCCGGCCTGGCGAGAAGATCCCGGCCGACGGAACGATTGTCGTCGGGCAGACGGCGGTGGACCAGGCAGCCATCACCGGCGAGTCGGTTCCTGTGGACAAGGATGCCGGCGACACCGTGTTCGCCGGTACGCTGAACGGCTCCGGCGCGCTCGAAGTGCGCGTCGCCAAGACGGCGCAGGACACGACCCTGGCGAAGATCGTGCAGATGGTGGAGGAAGCGCGCAGCGAGAAGTCGCCGACACAGCGTTTCATCGAAACCTTCGAGGAGAAGTACGCCTGGGGTGTGGTCAGCGTTACCGCGCTCATGATCTTCGTCCCGTGGCTCTTGCTGGGCCAGGACTTCTCGACGGCCTTCTACCGCGCGATGACCCTGCTGGTCGTGGCGTCGCCGTGCGCGCTGGTCATCTCGACGCCGGCGTCGTTCCTGTCGGCCATCGCCAACGGCGCGCGCAACGGCATCCTGTTCAAGGGCGGCGCTCACCTGGAAAACGCAGCCGGCATCAAGGTCGTCGCCTTCGACAAGACCGGCACGCTGACCTACGGCCGGCCGAAGGTGACGGACATCGTCGCGTTCGACGGCGTGGCCGAAGATGAGGTTCTGCGCCTCGCCGCCGCGGTGGAAGGTCTGTCCGAGCACCCCATCGCCACCGCCGTCGTCAATGCCGCCAGGGACCGGGACCTGCCGATCCCCGTCGCGAAAGACGGCAAGGCGCTCCACGGCCAGGGCATCCTCGGCACGGTCGACGACGCCATCGTGTGGGTCGGCAAGCTGAGCCTGGCGGAGGAGCAGGGCGCCGCCATAGGCGACGAGGCTCTGACGAGGCTCGCCGCGCTCGAGAGCCAGGGCAAGACCGTGGTCGCCGTCGGCGCGGACCGGCCCCTCGGCCTCATCGCCGTGTCCGATACCATGCGGCCGCAGGCCGTCGCCGCGATCGCGGCCCTGAAGCGCCTGGGCGTGCAGAAGGTTGTCATGCTCACCGGTGACAACCGCCGCGCTGCCGAGGCCATTGCTCGCCAGGCCGGCGTGGACGAGGTTCACGCCGAGCTGCTGCCCGCTGACAAGGTGCGCATCGCCAAGCAGCTCCAGGAGCAGTATGGAGACGCCGCTGTCATCGGCGACGGTGTGAACGACGCGCCGGCCCTCGCCGCGGCCACCGTCGGCATCGCCATGGGCGCGGCCGGCTCGGATGTGGCGCTGGAGACGGCGGACGTGGTGCTGATGGCCGACGACCTGATGAAGCTGCCCTACGCCATCGCGCTGGGACGGCAGGCGACGCGGGTTGTGAAGCAGAACCTGACCTTCGCCCTGAGCGTCATCGTCGTCCTCATCCTGTCGACGTTCCTGGGCGTGATCGGGCTGCCGCTGGGCGTCATCGGCCACGAGGGAAGCACGGTCATCGTCGTGCTCAACGGCCTGCGTCTGCTGAGCTACAAGCCCAAGCTGCACCTGCCGGAAGGCTCGTCCAGCGCCGCCGCGCCGACAGTCGTCAAGACGGCATAGCCAGCCAAATGTAGTAGCGACTTCCAGTCGCTGATTTGAGCGAAGAACGACTGAAGTCGTCACTACAAGATACAGTCAACACGACGCGCCCACCGGTGAATGGACCGGTGGGCGCGGTTTTGTCCCTCATCGAGTTTCGTCCCTCACCCCCTGCCACTTTCCCATTTTGGGAGAGGGGGAAGAAAGGCTCTGCCACCCCTTCCTCCCGCCCTGGGAGGAAGGGGTTAGGGGATGGAGGGACGGACTCACGGCCCGCGCATGTATATCAGCGGCAGGTAGAGCTGCGGCTGCGACTGCGCCCGCAGGACGTTGCCGCCCACCGCCTGCCCATCCACGTACTGCGTCACCGTGAGCGTCGGCGGGTCGGCGCCGGCCGGCGTCACGAAGTCGAACACGAGCTGCGTCTTCTCGTCGCCCGCGAACGGGATCCGGTCGATGACCGCGCTCACCACAACGGATGCGTCCGCCGCCAGCGACTCCTGACCCATCGCCCACGCCGCCGTCGCAGGCTTCGTGTCGAGCTGGATCGACGTCGTGCCGGAGATAACGTGGCCGCCGGTGACCGTTCCGCCCGCGCCCTGCCAGCGGTTGAATGCCGCCGGGTCCGAAAAGGTGACTCTGGCGCTCGTCCCCGGCGCGACCGGCGGCGAGTTGATTGTCGCCGAGCCGTAGCCGCTGCCGTGGTTGGCGTTACCGACGTTCACCGCCCCGCTCGACGTGCCGCCGCCGATGATCTGCGTGTTCTTTTGGCACAGGTTGTTGTCGAACGGCACCCAGCCGTCGGCCGTGATCGGGTCTGTCGGCGCTTCGATGCGCGCCAGGAAGCAGTAGTGGCCCTCGTTCGTCGGCGTCCACGGGATGGCCACGATGCCGTTCTCGCCCACCGCCAGCAGTGGGATGGATGCCGTCGCGATCTCGGGTACCCAGTCGTCCGGCCAGCGGATGTTGGATGCGCCGGGCGCGTCGTACAGGTGCACCTGGATATCGCTCACCGACGCGTCGCCGATGTTTCGCACGCGCACGTACACTGTGTTCGGCTGGCCGGCGATCGGGTTCTGGTGAATCTGGATGCCGTCCGGCTGGTTGCGCACCCAGATGTCGGGGCTGTCCCACCACGCCTCGCCGTTCGGGTTCGACGGCACGCGCCCACTATCCGTCGCGTAGTCCTTGCACATCACCTGCGGGTTCTTGGCCGCCGGCGCAAGCACCGTCACTTGAGGAATCGGGAACGTCAGGCTGCCAGGCTGGCCCTGGGAGTTCGTGTACGTCGCCGTGGCGTAGTCGTTCGTCGGCCAGGTGCCCTGCGTCTGGGTCATCTTGACGCGATAGCTCCAGCGCTGCGTCTCCAGGCCCAGGCGCGGGATGCGCCAGGTCAGCGTCTTGCCGTCCGCGCTGACGCTCGGCGTCGGGATGCCGGTGAATGAGTTCGGCACCAGCGTCACGTACGGCGACAGACGGTCCGTGATGACAATGTTCGTCGCGGGCGCGCCGCCTATCGCGCCGGCGATCTGCTGGTAGATGGCGTCGAGGCCGGTCGCGTCGGGGGCAAAGTAGTAGTCGCTCGGCGACGAGGCCACGTCGCGCATCAAAGTCGAGTCGACATCGGAGCCGAGCCCGATGGTGAATATGCGCGTCCCTGCCGCCTTCGCCGCGGTCGCTGCGGTTCGCGCATCGACGGACGAGTCGGGCCGGCCGTCGGACATCAGCACAATGATCGGCTGGTTCGTGGTCCGGTGGCGGCCGCTCACCAACTCCGCCTGGGCCGCGTTGATGGCGCCTGCCATGTCGGTGCTCCCGCCGGCTACGAGACCGTCAATGGCGGCGCGCACCGGTCCCACGCTCGACGTCAGGGCCACGTCCAGGTTGGGCGACGAACCGAATGACACCAGGCCCACCTGATCGGTTGTCGTGTCCATCCGGTCCACGAAGCCCTTGGCCGCATCCTTCGCGGCAGCAAGCTTCGTCCCCGCCATGCTGCCGGACCGGTCCAGGGCGAGCAGCACGTCGGACGCTTTGCGTGTCGGCAGGCACGCGCCGTCGAGGCCCGCCAGGTCGAGGAACACCGTCACTTCGCCGCCCGGCTGCACGCTGCTCGGGCTGGCCGTCTTGTCGCGGTCGACGCGGCACGGACCGGATGGCGAGCAGATGTGCAGGTGGATGTCATCCACGTGCGCGCCGGCCGAGAAGTTGTACACCGTGGTCGTCTTCACGAAGTCGAAGACAACGGCGACCGTCTGCCCGCGTACCCTGGCCAGATCATCCGGGGTCAGGTTGTAGCTCGGCGCGTCCTGGCCGCAGCCGGGCCGGGTGACGAGGTTGATCTGCCACAGACGAACCAGCTCGGTGGTCAACGTCATGTCGTAGATCGAGGCGCGCAGGTAGTTGGGCTCGTTCGGCGGAAGCTGCTGCGGGTCGCCCGAGCCATACCACGTCCCGAACCCGCCGTAGTCACCGACCCAGAAACTGACATTCTGAGCGTCGGGTGCGATGCTCACCATCTGGTAGAGCAGCTCGTGATTGGCGATACCCGGCGGTCCTTCGAAAACGGCCTGGTGATCGCTCGTGTCCACAAGCTCGCGGCCTAGCCGGCTGTATTCGCCCCAGATCCGGTTGCCATCGTAGAAGTGCGGGTTGCGTATAGCGTTGGGCGCTCGGTCCGGCGCGCACTCCGGTACCACTGACGGTCTCGGCGGCACGCACGTGGGCGTCACGGTCGGCGTCGGCGTCCACGTCGCCGTCGGTGTAGGTGTCCGTGTAGGCGTCCGCGTCGGCGTGGGTGTGAGCGTTGCCGTGGGCGTCCGCGTGGGTGTCGCGGTCACCGTTATGCAGTTCGCGGGCACGTGGACCGTGACGCCCTGGCCACCGTACACTGCTCCGTCGCCCACGGCGCGGACGGCGAAGGAGTAATCCTGCCCGACGGCCGTCCCAGGCGGAACCCGGATTTCAACGTCAAAGTCGACGGTCAGGCCGCCTGGTGGGATGGTCAGGTTGGTGTATGCCGGCGGGTTGACGGTCAGCCAGGACTGGTAGCTCGACGGGTCGGCGACAAGCTCCAATCGCGAGATGTGGCTGCTCGCCGACGTCACGAGGTTCTTGATCGCCGCGGGCAGGTCAGCCGCGTTCGTCAGCTTCACAGCGTCACCGCCGGCGCCGGTCTGGTAGGCCCACCATTGCCAGTACGCATAGAGCGTGTCTACGCTAGCTGACGGTAGGTCCGGAAACACCGGCGCGTAGTGATTCGGGACGACGAACAGCAGCGTGACACCGCTGGCCTCCATGCTGCTGAGCACTGTCTGAAGGTCCAGGTCATCGCCTGTGCCGGGAACCCCATCCCGCCCCGGATCGAGATAACTGGGTGCGTAGCCGGTGCGCCAGGTCGTGCCTGTGTGATACGCGGGGTTGGGTACGCCGTAGTTCAGGTCGTCATCGTGGGCGACGCTATCGCCAAACATGATGAGGAAACGTCGGGCGTCGCGCCGCCAGCCGATCGCGGTATCTGAGTAGCTTTCGTAGAGCGCCCGCGTGTAGGCCTCCGGCTCGTCCCCGCCATTACCCGTCGTGACAGCGTTGATAGCCGACTGCACCGCGTTGCGGTCCCCCGTGACGGCCTGTCGCAATAGATAGGCATGGTCGCTCGACGCGCCATAGGGGCTGGTCGGGTAGTCGAGGAAGTCCATCACCCCGAACTGGACGTCCGGGATCAGCGCCGCCAGGTCATTCATAATCTGGCTCGCGCTGCTTTGCGCGGCGCCGATTTCGTTGCGCATGCTGCCTGAGGCGTCAAACGCAAAGACAATGTCCGCTTTCCCTGGCGCCGGCGGGATGAAGATATGCTTCGTCTCGTGGGCCGATTGGCCGGGGCAGAGCGTCGGCCCAAAATATGCCGTTGGCGTTGCTGTCAACGTGCGCGTCGGTGTCGGCGTCAGCGTGACGGTGGGCGTGCGTGTTGGGGTCCACGTGGCCGTCGGCGTGCGCGTCGGCGTGTTGGCCACCGGCGCAGTCACCGACCCACACGTCGGATCCACGCGCACCGTGACCTTCTTGGTGTCCTGGAGGCAGTTGCCGCTGGCGTCGTACACGCTCACGACGAGGTCGTAGTCGCCGGGGAAAGGCGCGGGGGCACTCGTTATCGGCACCGGGAGTACCAGGGAACCGGGCGCGGTCATGGTCTGCTCGGCGTGACCCCAGATCGTGTCGCCGCCGGAGGCCCAGAGGTCGGCTTTGACGAGAACCGATTGGCTAGCTGGGCTGCCGATATTGATGAACGCACCGATCGTCGCGCCGGGGACGTAGCAGTGCGTATCCGTCGTCAGTGTATTGATCGTCGCCGTCGCCGAGCATTCCTTGGTGTTTACTGTGAGGTTGACGTTGTCGATGTACGCCCCGAAATCGCCGGAGCGGGTCGCCTTGTTAGTGCTCTGGAAGACGAACGCAATCCACACCTGCGGCTGGCCGAGGGCGCTCGTACCGGCACCGTCAAAGTTGCTGAGGTCAATCTGGTCGCTCCCGCAGTAGGGCGACCAATCCGCGTTATGACCGGCGGTCCAGTGACCGTAGAAATTGGAGCCGTCAATCGAGACGAGGGCTTTGAGATAGTCTGCCCCACCGGAGCAGTTGGCGCCTGAGCACCAGCTCGCCGTTCAGTAGTCGTAGTAGAGCAGGCCGGCCGTAGTGTTCGTCAGGTCAATTGGGCCATAGAACGTCCAGGAGTTGGTGTTAGCAGCGTATGGCCCGTCGCAGGTCAGTGCCGATCCGTCCGCGCCGCCGCCGATCGCCCAGTTTAGGTGGTTCGCGCCGTTGGCGCAGCGGTTCGCCCAGTAGTACTCCCCGCTCGTCGTGCCGTTATCATCTCGCGTTGACCAGAGACCATTCGGCCACGCGCTGTCGAAATTCTCGTCGAGCAGAACGGTCCAGTCATCCGCTTTGAGCGGGAGTTTGAGAACAGTTCCGGAAGGAGGCGGCTGATCCAGGGTGATCGGCTGGCTCACCCGGCCCCGGCCGTGGAAGGCCGCCGGTTCCTGGGCGGCGGGACCGGCGACGGCGGGCAGGGCGAGCAGGAAGCCGAGCACCCCCGCCGCGGTGAGAAGTGTTAGAAATGGCAGCCATTTTGCGAAACGTTTCAGGTTTTCAATAACATTCGTTGGATATGGCACGTCGTCCTCCTTGAAGAATCGGCTTTAGCGTTGCTTCGTGCCTTCTGTAATCCACTACACTCTGACCGAATCACAACGGGCAGCCCAACCAGTCTCCTGGCTAAGCTGCCCGTCGCACAACGCAGGCTCCCCTCCGCGCTCGGTGCTGTTCCCAGCGCGGCCGAGAGCCTGCTTAGAAGAATATCCGCCCCCGGTCGACATCGCTGCCCCCGAGAAACGCTGTCTCAGGTAGCCTGGCGGACCGGTCCGCGACGCTACCCGAGGTGGGCGGTGTAGAGTTTCAAGCCTTTCCTTTTTCCTCGCCCTGGGGACCGGTCCCCGGGGATTCGCCGAGCACAGCCAGCTGAGCCTCCACGGCGCGCAGAATTGTCACACGCCTGTGGTGCTGCTCCTCGTACTGCTGCACCTTGCGCAGCTGCTGCGGCGTCATCGCGTAAATCTGCGTCTGGATCTGCACTGCAGACAGGGTCCGGTAGCCGGGGAATGGCTCCTTCAAGCGCGGGGGTGGCTTCGCCTCAGTGCTCTTCTCTGGGTCGCGCGGCGGTGCGGACGGCGCGGGCACGTGATCGCCGGAGGGAGGCGCCGCGGGCGCTGAGCTAGCCGTTTGCATCGACGGCACGTCAGCCGGGCGCGGCTTGCGGCCGAGTATCGCCACCATGTCCTCGATCCACTCCGACGGCACCTCGCCCGCGTGCTCCGCCTTGACCCGCTTCTTCTCCTCGAGCACCTGGTCCAAGGCTTCCATGAGCCGGCCGATCGTCTCTTCAAGCTGCTTCACTTCGCTAAGCGTCGGCATCCGACGGAGCTGAAGCAGGTAGCGCACATACCCTTCGATGTAGGTCTCGAGCTCGTGTTCGCTACGATAGCCGAGGGGGAGCAGCCAGTGGGATGCGCGCGGAGAACTGCGCCGCACGAGGGAGCGCATCAGCCGCGCCGATTCCTGCTCGGTCACCACCACGGCGCCGAGCGTAGCGTGGAAGGTGGTCCCGGCGGTATGTCGCGCCAGCCTGACGCTATCTCGCGGCGCGTATTTGACGCGACGTTTCAAGCGTTCGATTCGTTGGGCATCCATAATTGAATTCCTGTTTTATTGGCTGCGCGACAGCGTCGAATAAAGTGACCTGACCCTCACAGCATAGCGCACGTACCACAGATTCGTGGTATAATGACGCAGTGCGCCAATACCATTATACCACGAATTCCCTTGTCCGCGATAGTGGATTCCTCACCCGGTTGTGGTGAAAGTTGCACAAGCAAAGAGAGAATCTTCACTCGCAATAGTTGAATCATAAAAAAAGTAGTCGTCGTAGGGGCTTGGGAAATGTGGATAACGGGCGGGGCGACCTGGCCGGTCACAAGATGCTCGCGTCAGGGGGCAAAGTGGTCGCGCCGGTTGTGGTGACGGTGGTTGGATCGCGCGTTGAGGACCGTCATTGCGTGTGGATACCCCCGGACAAGTGGTCCACATCCAATCGGTGTTACGCGCGCCGATCTACCGGTGGGACTCGGCCCGTTCTGTTGGCACAAGACGGCGATCGGTTGAGGATAGGCGCCTGGGGATTGTGGGGATGCGCGTGGGGATTATGAAGCCGATATCCCCACCGTCGTCCACAAGACATAAAAGCGCCAGGAAGGGATATGTTATCCCCACCTGGCGGCAGTTTTCCCCATTCTTTAAGGGGTTATCCACAAGTGCGACGGTGAATCGGCTATTTTGGGGCGCGTTCCAACCGGCTGGGTTCAGGCGTGAACTTCCGTGAATGTCTCAGCGGCGGAAGAGCCGCTCCCGGACGGCGATGATATCCTTGCGTAGGGACTCGTTCGTCTCTTCCTGCTGCGCGATGCGCTCGATGCCGTGCAGAACGGTCGTGTGGTCGCGGCGCAGCTTCAGGCCGATCTGGGGCAGGGACGCTCGTCCGTCCTCGCGCATGAGGTACATCGCGACGTGGCGCGGGATGACGATGCGTTGGGTGCGCTTGGCGCTGAGCATCTCCTCGATCGAGATGCGGTAGTGCTCGGCGACCGCTTCCAGAATCGCATCCATGCTGGGCGCAGGCCGCGCGACGTCGGCGCTGAGAATGCGCTGCGCGGTCTGCACGGTGAGTGGCTCGTGGGTGAGCTGCGTCCGCCCGACGACCTGGACCAGCGCTCCTTCAAGCTCGCGGATGTTGCTCTGCACCCGTTGGGCGATAAGCTGGAGAACGTCATCCGAGACGGCCAGGTGTTTCGCTTCGGCGTGGGACTTCAGGATGGCGATGCGCATCTCCAGGTCCGGCGGCTGGATATCGGCGACGAGACCGGCCTCGAATCGGGAGCGGAGGCGCGCTTCCAGGGGCATCAGGGCGTGCGGCCGGCGGTCGCTAGAGATGACGATCTGACGGTTGGCCGCGTGCATGGCGTTGAAAGTGTGGAAGACCTCTTCCTGGGTCATCTCTTTTCCGATGAGAAACTGGATGTCGTCCAGCAGGAGAACGTCCACCTGGCGGTAGCGATTGCGGAACTCCTCCTGCGTCTGGGTGCGGATGGCGCCGACCAGGTCATTCGTAAATGTCTCGGTTGTCACGTAGCGAACGCGGTAGCGGCGGGCGGCCAGGTGGTGGCCGATGGCCTGCAGCAGGTGGGTCTTGCCCAGCCCGACTCCGCCGTAGATGAACAGCGGGTTGAACCGGGAGGCGGGGCTTTCCGCGACGGCGCTCGCAGCGGCGTACGCGAGCCTGTTGCTGTCGCCGACAATGAAGTTGGTAAAGGTGTATTTTGCGTTTAGCTCGGGACGTTCGAGAGCAAGCGTCGCCTGGTTCGACTTGGCCGGTCGAGCCTTGCTCCCGTTTTCGGCGGTTGGACGTGGCGCCTCGACGGCGCGGGAACCGTTGGTCGAGACGACGACGCGGAAATCCAGGGGACGACAGGCGATGCGGCTGATGGCGCGGCGCACTTCGGCGCCGAGGCGATTCTCAATCCAGTCTTTGCCATACGCGTTTGGCGTACTGATGAGGAGAAGGTCGCCGTCAAAGCCGATCGCGTGCGTCGGTCGCAGCCAGGTGTCGTAGGTGGCCGCTGTGACGCTCAATTCGAGATCGCCGAGAGCGGCTTGCCACAACTCGTCGGGGGTCTGATGTGAGGACATAGCACTCATAAGGCCTAACTCTGTGCCAACATAGCAACTCAGAACTCGGAGTCGCGTCGGAAAAGGACACAACACTCATGGCGGCATATGCAAAGAGAGGTGCCGCAAACGACAGAAAAACAAAGGCTAGTCGAGCGTGTATCTGCCGCGCAGTTTCCCTGAGCTTGTCATCATGGATGACATGGAGGCGGGTTTCGAGTGTCCCATTGAGGAGGGAGAACCCGGTGGGCAGGGGCCTGCGTACTGTGGAGCCACATTGTAGCTCAGATTCTAATTCGACGCAATGGCACAGATGTTCTTGTGTACAAGTCGCCTTTCGCAGTTTGGCCGAAATCACCCTATCTAGGGGTACGACGGCAGGCTGATGCAACTATTTATGGCCGCTGTGGGCTAATGACGCTGGGCGATAGGGCGTAGCAGAAAATTGACGAACTTGGGCCGAAATCTTAAGGAAAGATGAGGGTCTTGTTCCCCTCCTTACGGCCGCCTATAATTGTGTTGGTCAGACGTAAACGATTGCGAGATTGGAAAATGCCTTTCCTACCCAATACGCGGCCGATCCAGATTGTCGAGCGTCTGCGTTGGGGACTGCCAATCCTGATCCTGTTGTTCGTCATTGGCGAACTGCTGATCGAGCAACGCTTCATCGATCCACTCGGCCCCAACGTTCGCTTTACCACGAGCGTCCTCGTCTACGGCCTCATCGGTCCGATGGTCACATGGTGGGTGCTCACGTGGATCGCGGCGAACCTGCGGCGACAGGAGGCGGCGGAGGAGCAGATCCGCCTGCTCAACCGCGAGCTTGAAGAGCGAGTGACGCAGCGCACCGGCCAGCTTCGCGATGCCCTGCAGCAGCTCCAGGACCGCAACGAAGAACTGGAGCTGGCAAACCAGGAGCTGACCGAGCTGGATCGCCTGAAGTCGGAGTTCGTTTCCATGGTCAGCCACGAGCTGCGCGCCCCGCTGACCAACATCAACGGTGCGGTCGAGCTGCTGATGCTGGATGGGGTGCTGGACCCACACCAGCGCACCATGCTCCAGATTATCGGCGAGCAGACGCAGCGCCTGACCCGTCTGGTGCAGGGCATCCTGAACGTCTCCCGGATCGAGGCGGGGCGCCTCCAACTCCGCCAGGAGAATGTCGACGTCAGCGCCCTCATCCACCGGGTCGCGCAGGAAATTGGAAGTATCTCGACACGGAGCGTGGAAGTCAACCTGCCGGAGAAGCCGCTGGTGGCGTGGGCCGACGCGGACCGAGTCGAGGAAGTCTTGACGAATCTAATTGACAATGCGCTTAAATACTCTGAGCCGTCGTCTACGGTAGGCGTCCAGGGCTATGTCGTCGAAGATGAGGTGGTCGTCGCCGTGAGCGACCGCGGGGTCGGGATCCCCACCCAGCAGATCAACCGTATCTTCGAGAAGTTCCACCGCGTGGAGCAGGGCGACGACCGCGAGACGTACGGCCACGGGCTGGGGCTGTATATTGCGCGAGGGCTGGTGGAGGCCCTCGGCGGGCGTATCTGGGTTGAAAGCACCGAGGGCGAGGGGTCAACGTTTTATTTCACCCTTCCCGAGGCCGACGGCCCGCACGCGGCAGCCCTCCAGGCCGAGGCCGAAGCGGCCCAAACCTCTGTGGCAGCCTTCCCAGAGGCCTATTCACGGCTCACAAATGGCTCACAACGGAGCGTGCCATGATTGCAACCCAAACGAAATTAGGTGCTCAGGTTCTCGTCATTGACGATGACTCGACATTGCTGGTGCTCCTCCGCCAATCTCTGGAGCGCGCCGGCTATACGGTGCAGACGGCTGCCAACGGCCTGGCCGGCTTGCAGCAGATGTACGAGCATCGTCCGGACCTGATCGTCCTGGATGTAATGATGCCCCGCATGGATGGCTGGGAGACTGTCTCCCGCATCCGCGAGGTGTCCCAGATACCCGTCATCATGCTGACGGCGAAGGATGAGGAGGCGGACAAGCTGCGCGGGTTCGGCGCGGGCGTGGACGACTACGTCACCAAGCCGTTCAGCTTCAGCGAGCTGACGGCCCGCATCGGGGCTGTGCTCAACCGAGCGCGCCAAGTGGCGCCGGTTCGCATCCGCCGCGAGCACCGCGTCGGCGACCTGGTCGTCGACCTGGAAAACCGCCGCGTGACCAAGGATGGCGAGATCGTCAACCTGACGCCGACCGAGTACAAGCTCCTGGCCGTGCTGGCCGAGACGCCGGGGCGGGTGGTGTCGCGGGAGCAACTCCTGTCCCGGGTTTGGGGCGACGAGTACCTGGGCGATACCGACTACATCAAGCGCTACGTCTGGTACCTGCGCCAGAAGATCGAGAAGGACCCCAGCAACCCGGAGTACGTCCTGACCGACCGCGGCTTTGGCTACAGCCTGCGCAAGGAGTGAGGTTAAGGGGGCTTATGGTATCCATAAATAAGCTGGACCTGCAATACATCACGAACGAGGCTGGGGAGAAGACCGCGGTCATCCTATCTATGGAACAGTTTCAGGAGTTGTTGGAGGACATCGAGGACCTGGCGGCGGTGGCGGAACGGCGTGAAGAGCCTACCATCCCACACGAGGACGTCGTGGCCGGGCTGAAGCGAGATGGCCTCCTATAGAATACAGTGGCGGCGCTCGGCGGAGAAAGACCTAAGGCGACTGCCAAGGGAGGCAGTGCCACGTATCCTCGAAGCGGTCGAGGCCCTCAGCAACAACCCCTATCCGCCCGGTGTTCGTAAACTCGTTGGTTCCGAGCACGCATATCGAATTCGAGAAGGCGTGTATCGAATCGTTTACGACGTGCAGGAGGAAGCGCTGGTCATCGAGGTTATTCGTGTGAGACACCGTAAGGACGTATACGAGTGAATCAAGGGGCAGCCAGCAACGGCTGCCCCTGTCGCGTTCTCTCCTGCGCCTCTAACAATCGCCTGCTGTTTACTGCCCTCCAACGAAGTAGACGCGCGACGCCGAACCCATGACCGCGCCCGTCGCCGGGTCGAGCGCCCATACCTGGAAGACCACCGGCCCCGTGAACGTCGAGTAGTTGAAGAAGGCGTTCCACGTGACCGGCTGCAGATACGAGCCCTGCACGGGAATCGTGCCGTCGATCAACTGCTTCCCGGCGCCGTCAAGCACACGGTAGTTGAGATTGCCGCCGTTGGGATACAGGTCCGTTCGCCCGAACACTGTACCCGGCAGCGTCACGTTCGCGTTGGGCGCCGGCGAATCGATGGTCAGGCCGACCACCGAGCCAGAAGCGCCACCCGCCACGACAAGGTTGACGCCGACCGACATGGGGATGGCGCCAGTGTCGGGATTCTGGTCGAAGACCGTCAAAATAAGCGGCGTCCCCGGCGCGGCGCTGAAGGTAATCTGAGTGTTGAATGTGAACGGAACGAACTGCACGCGCTGCCCCGTCGTCTGCACATCGAAGGTCCCCGACGCGAGAGCGACACCCTGCTGCGTGGCGAGCGTGTAGTTCAGTGTGCCGTTGATCGGGAAGACGACACTGTAGCCGCTCAACGTCATCGGGCTGGTGACGGAGGCGCCGGGCTGCGGCGACTCAATCACGATTTGCTGCGGCTCCTGCGGCGGTGTCGGCGTTGGGCCGGTGGGCGGCGGCGGTGGAGGTGTCGCTGTCGGCACCGTCCCCTGCGTGACTAGGTCGATGCTCGTGCTGGCGTCGATCGCGCCCGTCGACGGATTGCGGTCCGTCAGCGTGACCCGGATGACGCCGCCCTGCGGGGGAATAGGAAAACTGATCGAGGCGACGAACGAGCCGCCGCTCCCGGACGGCGACACAGGGAATCCGCCTTGCGAGATAGTCGCGCCCTGGGAGTTCGTGATCGTGAAGGTCAGCCCGCCCGACACTGGCATGCGCGCCGTCGTGCCCGTGATCGTCACCGGACTGCCGACCGTCGTTCCAGAAGGCGGCGAAGTAATGATGATCTGTTGGGGAGCGGGCGGCGGGGTCGCGCCGGGCGCGACGACGGCGACCGTTGAGGTGGAACCGCCGTTCGCCCAGAGGCTGACGAACAGCGCCTCGCCGGGCTGCGGTGTATTGAACGTGACATTACCCGTGAAGTCGTACGGCGGGTCGGCCGGGCTCTTGACCGGGAAGCTCCCGGACCCAAGGTCCCCCGAGATCGCGCCACGCACGCTGAAGTTCAGACTGTCGGTTGGCTCGGACGTAAACCCGGTAACGCGCAGTGGGCTGGTGACGGCTGTGCCAGCTTGCGGGCCGGTTATCTCAACCGATGCGGCGGCGGCGGCGCTCCTCGGCATGGCCGCCGACGCTACCACGCTCAGCAGGAGCAACACAAGAACGAGGCGTAAACGCATGGAGATCTCCTCCTTCGCTGCTATAGGGGCCTATCGTGGCGACTTCGGTCAGCCTATCGGCCTGCCCGCCGAAGTCACCACTGTGACCCCATCTCGTGCGCGGACGGTGCTTAGCGGCCCGTCGTCACAGGTAGATCGGTCCGGGCGATGACCTGCCGCGCATCGAAGTTGTAGTCCGCCAGTGTCACCGTGAGCGCCTGGCCGGATGACGGAACGGCAAAGGTGACGGAGCCGATGAACGTCGATCCGCCGCCCAGTGGCGAGACCGGGAAAGTGCCGGCGCCGATAATGTTGCCGTTCGTCTGGCGCACGACAAAGGCCAGCAGACCGTTCTGCGGGTACTGGGTTGTGTAGCCGGTGACGGTCATCGGGCTGCCGACGGTCGTGCCCGGCGCCGGCGATGTGACGACAATCCTCTGTTCGGAGCCGGCGGCCTCGGTTGTCAGGGACACGGCGGAGCTGGCGGCGGTCTGTCCGGTCGCCGGGTTAGTCTGGAAGACGGTTGCTGTGACAACGCCGCCCTGGGCCGGAACCTGGAATTGGAGCGAACCGACCCAAGTCGACCCGGCGCCCGACGGCTGGACCGGCAAGACGCCCTGCCCAAGCGGAGCGCCCGCGGCGCTCGTGATGGAGTAGTTGAGCAGACCGCTCGGCGGGAAGCTGGTGGTGAAGCCGGTCAGCGTGACCGGGCTGCCGACCTGGGTGCCGTTCGCCGGCGACGTGATCACGATCGACTGAGCGACCGGCGCCGGCGGCGTGCCCGGCGCCACGACGTTGACCGAGGCGCTCGATCCGTCGTTGCCGGTCAGGGTCACGATGAGGGTCTCGCCGGACTGCGGCGTATTGAACGTGACGGTCCCGGTGAAGTCATACGGCGGGTCGAAGGGGCTCTTGACCGGGAAGCTCCCAGAGCCGAGCTGCCCCGACACGACGCCGACAACGGTGAAATTCATCGAGTCGGTCGACCTGGCGGTGTAGCCGGAGACGCGCAGCGGCGAGGTGGCGACGCTGCCGGCTTCGGGCCGGTTGATCTGGATGGAGCCTTGCGCGGAGACGAGCCCGGGCATGGCCGCGGTGCAAACCAAAAACAGCGCCACTAGGGGCGCGAGCCAACGAATGGCTTTCATGATGGACAAGCCTCCTTCTCTCTGTGGCAACATGCTGCGGTGACGGTAGGTAGTGGCCGAGAACGGGTCGTGGCAGCTCGTTCTTGTCCACTTCGTATTATACCGTACCCCCATCTGCTTGTCACGCTCCGCTCAGCGTCGCATCACCGCGTGATCACCGGCAAATAGAGCCACGGCCGTGTCACCGGTCCCGTGGGCGTGGCGGTCGGCGTGCGAGATGCGGTCGGCGTGGCGCTGGGCGTCGGCGTGGGCGTCGTGGTGAGCGTCACTGTCGCAGTCGACGTCGGCGTCGCGCTCGCCGTTGCCGTCAACGTCGGTGTGCGCGTCGGAGTGGCGGTCAGCGTGACCGTTGGCGTGGCCGTAGCCGTCGGTGTCAAGGTCGTGGTCGACGTTGCCGTGGCCGTCGCCGTAGGCACGACGAGCACAATCGGCGCCGCGAACTCGGAGGTGTTGCCCGCCGAATCCGTGTTTGTCGCCGTCAGATGGGGACCGCTGAGAGCCGAGGGCGGCGTGAATGACCACTGACCCGCTATGTCCGCCGTCGTCCATCCCTCGAACACGCGCCCCTGGTCCCCGTTGTCTGAGAACACTTCCACAACACAGCCAGAGCAGGCTGTCCCCGTAACCTGTGGCCACGACTGGGCCAATGTCGGCGCGCCCCGCAGATCATTGCCTTCATCGGTAAGCCAGATGCCCCTGACGGTGTTGCCGTAGATGCGGTTGCGCATGATCGAATTGCCCCGCGTTCCCGTGCCCGTCACCCAGACACCCTGCCCGTTGAAGGCGATGAGGTTGTCCGGTCCGATGACATTGTCGTGAGCACCATCCTTCACCCAGACGCCGGCGCAACTCACCGGCGGCGTACAGTTGCCCATCGGCAGTGTCCCGCTGGCATCCGTCCCGATGAAGTTGCCCTGGATGTGGTTGCCCGTCGCCGATGACCCCTCGATGTGAAGGCCGCTGAAGGGGGTGAATCGCTGGATAACCAGCCCGCGCACCACGTTGTCGGCGCTGCGGATGGCCAGCCCGGAGAAGGCATCGTTGTTGTGGCCGTCCAGCACAATCTTTAGCACCGGCGCACTGCCCGCGCTGGCGCCCGGTTGCGTGTACCCATCGATGGTGGTCGCGTCGTCTGTCAGGAATGGCAGCAGCGACGTAGGTTGAATCACGCAGACGCCGCTCGCGTCACAGCCGGCGTCACCAGGCGGTATGTTGAACCCGATGCTGTCGGGACCGGGGTGAGCATTGGCCGCGTTGATGGCGTCTCGCAGCGAGCATTGGGCTGCGCTGCACGCGCCGTGGTCGGCGTCGCCGGTCGTGTTGACCACCAGCCCGCCCGGCGTTGGCGTCGCCGTTGGCGTTCCGGTGGTAGTAGGTGACGGCGTGCGCGACGGCGTGGGTGTCAGAGTCGACGTCGGCGTTGACGTCGCGGTAGGTGTGGGTGTCGCCGCGTGGGGAGCGCCGGGCCAGAAGCCGGCCGACACGCGATAGTTCGTGCTACTGAGCGCGCCGACCGCCGGTTGGCCGATCGTTCCCCGCGCGTTGATGGTGTTACCTGTGGCAGCGCCCCCGCCGGCGGCGAGCACGCGCAAGTTCACGCTCGCGCTCGCCGCCGACTGGCTCAGGGCGCCGGTCAGCAGCGCCATAACAATGGCCGCCACGGGCGCGAGATATCTGGTGTTCATGGCGCCTCCTATCGCCCCAGGATGAGGCACCAGACCAGGTCACTCCCTTGCGTCACCGGCTCCAGGGCGCGCGCAAACGCTGCCTGCCCCGCTGCCGCCCCGACTGCGTCGCCGACCGTCAGCGCGCCCGCGGCGCTGTCGACCCGCATTTGCGCCAGCCCGCGGTAGACCACCGTCAGGGTGTCGCCCGGCTTCGCGTCTTCAGTCGTGATGCGGGCGCTCTCGATGCTGCGATCTTTCGCCGCCACGACCTCGAATGCATAGCGTCCCTCGACCACGCCGAACGCCTGCGGATCACTTGAGTCGGCCCAACGCACTTTCACGACAGGCTGCCGCGTCTGGGAGGACAGCGGCGCGGCGATCCCCGACAGCGCGACCACGTCGCCGGGGCGCAGCGGCGCCGGTCCGCCGTTCACGGCGACGAGACTCAGCGAGCAGCCAACGCACCCGCCGCCTGCGTACAGCCGGTTGGGCGTGTAGATCCCGATTCCGTTCGACACCGATGTGCCGCCATAGACGGCGTAGCTATTGTCGCTGTGCGACTCGACGCCGGTGGCCATCGTCCCGGTCCCGTGCGCCATGCCGTACAGGCCGGGACCGCCGTTGGTCGAGACGCCGATGACGCCTTCGGCCATGTAGCCCGTGCCTTTCCCGTACACCCCCTGACCGTAGTCGACACCGCTCTCGCCGTATACGCCGGACAGGCCAAACCCCTGAACGCCGTTGTTGGACGCGCTGCGCCCGGTCACGCCGAACCCGGCGCTGCTGTGGCCGTAAATGCCGCTCTTGTTCGCCGCGTCCGTCGTGCCGTCGACACCGTCGCCGTTGGGCGCCTGGGCATACAGGCCGGTCCCGCTGAAAGCGACGGCATGCGCGCCAAGGTCGCTCAAGCCCAACTCAGCGTAGTTACCGGTGCCCATGTGGCTCCCCACCACGCCCGGCCCCTTCACGCTCCTGGCCGTGACGCCGGCGCCGGCGGCGGCCTGCGCATCCACGGCCGGCCCGCTGCCCGTGTTGCTGGCCTTGACGCCGGCCAACCCGCCCTCGGCGGTCACGCCGTACTCGCCGCCCCACGCGATGACCCCGCTCCCCTCCCCGTACGCGACCATCGCCTGCGGACCGGTAATCAGCACCATCGGCACGTTGCCCGCCGTCGAGTACACGCCGACGTTATTCGTGCTGCTGGCGACGACGCCAGAGCCTCCCGTGCTCAACCCGACGACGCCGGCCGCCGTGGCGCTACGCCCCAGCACCCCGGCCGCGCCACCGGACCCGGTGGGCAGGTTGACGCTCGCACCGTCCTTCGCCGCGGCCACCGGGCCGCTCCAGTTGTCGGCCATGACGGCGACGGCATTTGTGCTGGTGAAGTAGCCGCCGTAGCCGAGGCCGCTACTAGCGCCATGGACACCGGCCGTGCCCGCGCCGCCCTGGCTGAGGCCGAAGACGCCGTCGCCGGCCGAGCCGGTGCCGCGAACACCGATGCCGCCGTCACCCCAGATAGCCGTCAGCCCCGTCGCCGCCACGCCGACTGCGTTGCCGGTGGCCTCCACGCCCGTCTGGCCGATCGCCTGGACTCCCAGAATGTTGCCGGCCGCGCGCATCGCCGCCCCGGACCCGGCGTTGCCGAGAGTGATCGCCGGGTCGCTGCTGTTCCCTGCGACGATCGCGCCGGGGCGCAAGCCCAGGGCATAGGGAACCGGGAGCAGCTCCTGGCGCGGCGTGAGCCACTGGCCGTTCACCTGGATACGCAGCCAGAGCGCCTGGCCAATAAACGCGGTGGATGGAACATCGAGATCGACCGTGAAGACGCCGTCAACCGGCGTCACCCCACTGCGGACGATATCGCTGCCAACCTGGTTGCCGGCGGTGGCATCCGTCCAGAGCTGGAAGACTAGGGTGAGCGGGCCGGCTATGGGCGTCCCACTCGCATCTGTCACGCGCCCCTGGTAGCTGATTTTCGCCGCGACATCGCTCACAACCAGGCCGCCGCCTGGATCGTCCCGTGGTGGCGCCGCCTGGGCCGATTCGACGGCTAACAGCAACACCAGCATCATCGCGATAAAGCCATAACGTGTTAAGGTTCTCATGGCGCTCCTCCTTCTTGGCGAACGCCGAACAAAAAAGCCGGCCAGAACTCAGTCAGCCCGAGTCTGTGTCGGCTTGATGCTCGGCATAGCCCGAGCGGAGCGTGTTCCGGGGCGCGGTCCGCCTGCAGGCGCAGGCGGAATACCTATCTCCAGTATAGTCCACCACCTCCACAGCATCGTGGTGAAATCTTCACCCGGCGTGTGAAAACCACCACTTTCCTCTTGACAGATTAGAGTAATTACTCTATACTATGTATAGTAGAGTAAATACTCTAATCTCTAGAGGGCGAATGAGCACGCGCGACCGCATCCTGGACACCGCTCTCCAACTGTTCAACGAGAAAGGCACGGCGCCGGTGACCACCAACCACATCGCCGAGGCGCTGGGCATCAGTCCCGGCAATCTCTACTACCACTTTCGCAACAAAGAGGAGATTATCCGCGCTCTCTTCGAGCGTATGTTCGCGCTCTGGGATCGAGTAGGGGAGTTGCCCCCAGATAGAGACCCGCATCTCACAGATCTAGAGCAGGTTGTGCGCGATACCTACTTCCTGCTGTGGGACTACCGGTTCGCCTATCGCGAGCTGACAGCGCTCTTGCGGCGCGACGAGGCTCTGCGGCAGCGCTGGCTGGAGATTCGGGCGCGCGGTGTTGCGGGCTTTCACGATCTCATGCAGGCGTTCGCCGCCGCGGATGTTCTTCGATTGCCGGACGACCCTGCGGTGCTCACGCGCCTCGCCGACATCTGCTGGCTGATCAGCGAGTTCTGGCTGCCGAGCCTTGAGATAAGCGGCGAGCCGGTGGACGCCGGCCACATGGAACGCGGTATTGAGCTGATGCTACAGGTACTGGAACCCTTCATTGTCAAGCAACCCAAGTGACGCCGACCCACGCCAAGAAAGGAAATCGCTCATGGTCTCGTTGTCTCTCCGTCGTATCGCCGGTCTGATGCTGATTGTTGTCCCCATCGCCTTCACTGTGTGTTTCACTTTGCTGCAGATGCAGTTCGACTATCCCGCCATTCTCCGCCAGCCGGCCGGTGAGGTGCTCGTGAAATTCCAGGCCGGCGGCTCCGGGCTCGTCGCGGTATGGTACATCTTGACGCTGACGGCCGTGCTGTTCATTCCCGTGGCGCTGCTGGTCAACGCTGTGCTCTCGTCCCACAGTCAGCCATCCGTGCTGCGTGTTGCCACCGCGTTTGGCGTGGTTGCGGGCCTGGTGCAGGCGCTAGGCTTCGTGCGCTGGCCGTTCCTCGTGCCCTACCTGGCCCAGGTCTACACGCTGCCGGAGACTTCCCCGTCTCAGCGCGAGACGGTCGGGCTTGTCTTCGAATCCTTCAACCGTTACGCCGGCATGGGCGTAGGCGAGAACCTCGGCTACCTTAGCACGGCTGTCTGGACGTTCCTGGTCGCATACCTGATCCTGCGCTGGCCGCTCGTCGGCCGCTGGCTCGGGCTGGTGGGCATGGTGCTGGCTGTTGGCATCGCGGCTGGCTTGTTGGAACCGTTCGGGTGGGAGGCAGGTGGCGTGATCAATGCGATCAGCTATCTGGCCTGGGCATTGTGGCTGGTCGTGATGGGTATCGTTCTCGTCACGCGGCGGGTGCGCCTCACCGCAGGCGCTTCTTCGATGCTCGCTGCTGAGTAGCGCCGGAACCGACGAGCACGCGGCCGCGTGTTCGAGGCCGCCGTCCGCCCCATCAGCTCATAATACTTGCCCCGCGCACGACTCTCGTATGCGCGGGGCAAGTGTCTATGGCCGGTTTTGCAACTGTCATGGAAACGTTTGAGGAAATGGTCGCGTTCACATACAATTCAGATGCCCGTGGTCATTCGGGAAGACATCGAGTGCTGTCAAGACATTCGACAGCTGTAACAAGGAAGGACCCCCAATGCCTGGACTCTCATCGCTCTCCGCCCTCACCTGGGCCAGGCGGGCATCGCTGATCACGCTGCTGTTACTGCTGGTTTTCGCCGTCGTCGGCTGTGGCGGCGGGAGCACGAGCACGGCAACGCAAGCCGCCGCTCCGACGGTCGCCTCGGCCGGCCGTCCCGCCGACAACGCCTCGGCGGACGCGCCCCCCACGGCGAAGCCCAAGCCCACCGCCACGCGCCAGCCTCCGCCCACGCCGACGATGGCAGCCAAGACGATGGACGGCATGAAGGTCGTCACCGTCAACGATCTGCCCCCGGAGGCGCGCAGAACCATCGCCCTTATCGAGAAGGGCGGACCGTTCCCATACTCGCGCGACGGCATTGTGTTCGAGAACCGCGAGGGACGCCTGCCGCCGAAGCCATCCGGCTACTATCACGAGTACACGGTCGAGACACCCGGCTCCTCAGACCGGGGCGCGCGGCGCATCATCACCGGCAAGAACGGCGAAATCTACTACACCGACGACCACTACGAGACATTTGTGAGGGTAGTCAAATGAGTGACCTGGATGCCATCTTCTCCGGCCAACGTCCTGCCGGCATCTACAACCTGCCCGAGTCGGCAACGCCAGACGAGCTTCGACAGGCCGTCGCCGACAACGGCTGGCGGCTCTTCGAAATCGACGGCAGCCAGATCACAGATAAGGCGTCTTTCCTCAAGGTTGCGGGCAAGGCGATGAGCTTCCCGGGCTATGTCGCCGCCAACTGGGACGCCTTCGAAGAGGCGATCCGCGACCTGGCCTGGGCGAAGGCGCCCGGCTATGTCGTTCTCTACACCGATGCCGACAAGTTCGCCCGCCAGCACCCCGGCAACTGGCGCACGCTCATGGGCATCTTCCGCTCTGCCATCGACACTTGGAAGGGGGACGGCGTGCCGATGTACGTGCTCCTACAGGGCGACGGAATCACAGCGCCCGATTTGTAATCGGCATCGATGTATGCGTCCCTGCGTCAAGACGCGTGACGCCTGAGCTAAGGGTGAATCAACAAGCGGAGGTCCACATGGGCGCGCGGACCGGCGAACAGGTCATCGAGCGGCTGCGGAATACCCCCAGGGAAATCTACTACCAGGGCGAGCTTGTCCAGGATGTGACCACGCATCCCGCGTTTCGCCGTGGCGCCCGCAGCCTCGCCGACCTCTACGACATTCAGTGCGCCCAGCAGGACGAGATGACGTACATCTCGCCGACCAGCGGCAACCGCGTCGGCCTGTCCTTCCTCACGCCGCGCACCCGCGACGACCTGCCGCGCGTGCGGGAAATGATGAAGCGCTGGGCCGACGCCTCCGGCGGGATGCTTGGCCGCTCGCCCGACTACCTGAACCGCGCCATCATGGCGTATGCCGCCGCCGCCGACTACCTGGCGGAGAACGACCCGCGCCACGGCCAGCACGTCCGCGCCTACTACGACTACGTCCGCGAAAACGACCTCACCCTCACCCACTCGCTCATCAATCCTCAGGCCAACCGCGCCGTCGGCCCCGCGCAGCAGGCCGACCCCTACCTGGCGGCCCGCGTCGTCAAAGAGACCGACGCCGGCTTCATCATCCGCGGCGCGCGCATGATGGCGACCCTGCCCATCGCCGACGAGCTCCTGGTCTTCCCCTCGACGCTCCTCAAGGCGACACAGGAAGACGAGCCGTATGCCTTCGCCTTCGCCCTGCCGTGTTCCGCGCCCGGCCTCAAGTTCATCTGCCGCGAGAGCTTCGACTACGACCGCTCCACCTTCGACCACCCGCTCGGGGCGCGCTTCGAGGAGATGGACGCCGTCGCCATCTTCGACGACGTCCTCGTCCCGTGGGAGCGCGTCTTTCTCTACCGCGACGTGGTGCGCTGCAACCGCGCCTTCGCCGTCTCCACCGCCGTCGTCCACATGGCGCACCAGGTCGTGACCAAGAACATCGCCAAGACCGAGTTCATCCTCGGCCTGGCGTCCCTCATCGTTCACACCATTGGCATCGAGGGCTTCCAGCACGTCCAGGAGAAGATCGCCGAAATCATCGTGGACCTGGAGGCGATGCGCGCCTTCGCCCGCGCCGCCGAAGCCGACGCCGAGCTGGACCACTGGGGTGTCATGACCCCGGCCTGGCCGCCCCTCGACGCGGCGCGCAACATGTTTCCGCGCCTCTACCCGCGCATGGTCGAGATTATCCAGCTCCTCTCGGCCAGCGGCCTGATGGCTCTGCCGACCGAGGCCGACCTCCAGAATCCGGCGCTGGCGCCGCTGGTGGACAAGTACTTCCAGGCGGCGCGAGCCGACGCCCGCGAGCGGCTCAAGCTGTTCCACCTGGCGTGGGACGTCGCCGCGTCGGCCTTCGGCGCGCGCCAGGTGCTCTACGAGCGCTTCTTCTTCGGGGACCCGGTGCGCATGGCCGGCGCGATGTTCGCCTCCCACGACCGCACCGCCTACATGGACCGCGTCCGCGACTTCCTCGAACGCTCAGACGAAGAGTAGATGATCCACGGAACAACCTAGGCCCCTTGCGCGGGTATGATACAATGATGGAAAGCCCCCGCCGCCGCTCCGCGTCCTCTCATCAGGAACGCTCCGCCTTGGGCGTTCACGCGCTACGACATTGGAGGTATCCCATGCGCAACAGGTGGCTCTTGGTCCTTCTCGCGGCGGCCGGCGCCCTCGCCGCCATCGGGATCATCTCGCCCGGTGCGCCTTTCTCCCCCCCGCCGCCGCAGGCCGCCGCCGCACCCGCCGCGCCCCTGCGCTTCGTGGACGACGGCGACAACGCCCTGGCCAGCGTGCCGGTGCGCATCCTGTGCTATACCGAGACCCTCACCGGCTACCGCCTCACCGCCGACATCCCGACGTCCACCGACGCGGACGGCCATCCCCAGAACCTGCCCATCCCATGTGACGCCCTCGCCGCGCTCTACAAGCTCGACAGCCGCGACTCCAACAAGCCGGGCCACGGCGCCGCCTACGACGTCTACGCGACGAGCTGGACGCCCGGCGACAGCACGCCCACGCCCGCCAACGGCGACATCAAGATTAGCGACAAGCACCCGCTGGTTCTCTTCCACCTCGTCGTGAGCCTGGAGTGGCAGCCGTCGTCGTCCGATTATCTCGACGACATGCACGCGGCGTTGCGCGCGGCGTCCTCGTACCTCTACACGGCGTCCGCCGGCCAGCTCGCGTTCGGCAAGGTCGAGATTCACACGAACGCGGAGGCGTGGGATGGGGCGGACATGCGCGTCCTCGCGGCCAACGACTTCACCCCCGCCGCGTATGTCGGTGGCATCGTGCCGAAGATGACGACCTACACCTCGCCCAAGGGGGTCCGCACCCTCTACGCGCCGGCCGAGATATTCCTGGGCCGCTCCTGGGACGGCGAGCGCGCGTGGGACATGGACGGCGGCCGCTGGTCCTACCCCGACGGCTACCGCACCCTGATTCACGAGTGGTCGCACTACGCCCTCTTCCTCTATGATGAGTACCGTCAGGCCGGCGGCGCGGCGACGTACTGCACGTGTACCGACCTGCCACTGGTGGGCGCGACACCCGGCCCCGGCACGCCGACGCCGCCGACGGTGTGCTCCGGCGTCTCTCCATCCGAGGCATCGTCCCTGATGGCTTTCCAATACATCGCGGGTGAGTACTGGCATCCGTTGCAGAATGGCAGCGTGGGCGGAACGCCCGTCCCGCCCGCGGCGTGCGTCAACACTGACCAGGACCAGGTGAACGGCGAGGCCGACTGGAGCACATTGGAGCACTGGTCCGCGACCCAGGGTCTGTCGCCGGAGTGGCTGCGGGCTCCAGGAAGCCTCGCTCCTGTCTCGACCTCGTCCATCGTCGACGCCCTGTTCGACACGGAGCCGGCGTTCCGCGTTGCCCTGCCGCTGCTGTCCCTCGCGCCGCCCGATCTCCGCGCGAGCGCCCGGCGCCCGTCGGCCCCCCATGCCACGCGCGCCGCCGACCCAACTGTTAACCTGCGCCTGCCGTCGGGAAGTTCGGCCGCCAGCATCGGCCTGGCCCAGGTATACGTGGTCCCCGCCCCCGACTCGCCGGCGATCGTCTACCAGGGTCAGCCCCATGGACCGGGTGGCGACCCCACCAACCTGGGCGATATCACCCTCCTCGGCGTCGGTGAGAAGTCGCAAGCCTACGTCTACGCCGACGAGTATTTCTCGGGCGGCAGCGGGACCGTAGCGCGGCATTACGTCTACCCCGCCCCCGGCGATTCGTCCGACCCGCTCACAGACGGCGCCGTGCTGAAGCTCGCCGACTCGCCCTGGCGGCCGACACTCAACGTGACGTTTGACCTGGACGGACCCCAGGTTCGCCGCATGAACATCAGCCTGGACGCCGGCGTGTCTCTGCCGTCCGCGCCGGATATCACGCTTGTCGCGCCCGATGCGGCGCCCATGTGCGGCGATTGTCGGCAGACGATGTCCGGCGCGGGCGCAGCCTGGACGGCATCCTACTCGGTGCCGGCCGGTGTCTCGCTGCCCCGGCACGGCGTGCTGCGTATCGACGCGGGAAGCGCGGGCACGCTGATGCGCTGGTACCAGGCAGCGGGCGGCGTCGGTCCGGCGCACATGCCGGGCTTTGCACCGCTGGATGACAGCCTCGCGACCGTCAGCGCCCCACTGAACGCTTTCGAGAACGCCAGCGCCGTCTTCTATATGCCCGCCACGAATGATCGTCTGTTCGACCAGCTTCCGTCCGGCGTCGGCGGCACGCTCGGTCTTCCGCTGGACGTCAAGGTCGCATTCCAGGACCGCCGTCCCCCAGAGAACGGCAACATGCCCCTCCCCGCCGGTACCACGCTGAGCCTGGCCTACGACCCGCAGCTCCTGGCCCGCCTCGGCTTTAGCGCAACCCAGCTACGCATCGCGCACCTGGTACGAAGCGGCAGCGGCGGCCAGTGGCAGGTCACCGAACGCGGGGTCAACCCCAAAGGCGCGGATTTCCGCGGCTGGGTGACGACGCCGGTCTCCGAGGATGGCATCTATGCCATTGTCCTGCCGCCGGCGTTCAACGTTGTCAGCGCCAAAGTCTTCGTCGACCCATCGAACAGCCAGGTGTGCCCGACGACGTTCACGGCTATCGGCACGATCTCAACAAATGGAGCGGGGGTGGTGCGCTACCAGTGGGAGCGCAGCGACGGCGGCGTCGGGCCTGTGGAGCAGATCACATTTTCGAGCGCGGGCTCGCAGACGGTCCAGGACACGTGGGAGTTGAGCGCCGAGGGCGATTACTGGATGCGGCTGCATATCCTCGCGCCAAACGACCTCGTCTCCGACGAGGGGACGTTCCGCCTGACGTGCGCGACGGGACAGGTCACCAGCGTGACCGCGAGCGTCAATCCAACGTTCAGCCTGCGCTGCCCGACGACTTTTACGTTCACCGGCACGATTGAGACCGATGGGCCGGTCACTGTGCGCTACGAGTGGGACCGCAGCACCAACGTCAACCCGCGGGCCCAGACGCTTCGGTTCACGGGAGCGGGCACTCAGACCGTCAGGGATACGTGGACGGTCGGGCAGACAATGGCCGGCGGCGCTTCTCTTCGGATCCTTGATCCCAATATCCAGGCTTCGCGGCCCGCGACGTTCCAGGCCGTCTGCCTGGGCCAGTAGGAGTGGGGTACGTAGGGGCGGGTTTCGAACCCGCCCTTATAACGGCAGAGCCTTCAGCAGGACCTCCCGCAGGACGACGGCCTGGTTGTGTTCCGTGTCCCGCGCTCCATAGACCAGAGTGATGTCCGCGGCCCGCGCCTTCTCGGCCAGCTCGGCGAGTCGCTCGTTCCCCGCCAGTTCCGCCTCGTAGCGTCGCCGGAACTCGTCCCAACGCGCCGGATCGTGGCCGAACCACTTGCGCAGCTCCGTCGAAGGCGCGACGTCCTTATCCCACGCGTCGATGTGCGCCGCCTCTTTCGTCAGGCCGCGCGGCCACACCCGGTCGACCAGGATGCGCGCGCCATCTTCCGCCGCCGGCGGCTCGTACACACGCTTGATGCGGATCTCGTGCGCCATCAGTGCGTGCCATCAAGCGACGGCAAGAGGACGACACTCTCCTGGTCGTTGGGGTCGGTGCGGGCGATGAGCGCGACCGCGGCCTCCGTCTCGCTGGGGTTATACGGCAGGTGCGGCGTGCTAGCCGGAATGTAGATGAAGTCGCCGGCCCGGGCGACCATCTCTTCGTGCAGCCCGTCCCCGTACCACACGATGACCTCGCCCTGGAGCATGTAGATCGCCGTCTCGTGGGCCTCGTGCAGGTGGGCCTTAGCCCGCGCTTTCGGTGGAATGGTCACGAACTGCATGTTGATTCCCGTCGCGCCCACGCTTTCCGCCGAGATGCCGACGGCATACGTGAGGCCTTGCTTGCCTTCGAAGGGGGAACCGGCCCGCACGAGCCGGCATGTCCGCGTCGCGTTCTCTGTCGCCATGCTGCCTCCTGGAATGGGTTGTAACATGCGTGTGTTTATATTATATTCACAGTCTTGACGTTGCTCGCACAACCTGTTAGAATGATTGTGTAACGGTTGCCGAACTGGAAAACCTGTCGGCCGACCACTACACGCACTCCCGCCACCTATCGTCACGCACCCAGAATTTGATGGAAAGGGCGCCTCAGTTGTCGCCGTCTCCTGAGTAGATATTCTGCTCACGTTCAAGGAGACATGACCATGAAGGCGCGGTTTCTTATTGCCTGGATAGTTGTCATCCTCATGGTCGGCTTAATGAGCCACATGATTGGCCCGAACACTGACGAATGGGTGGACGGCGACGGCCCGGCGATCGCCACAGTCGTTTCCGCCCATGCCGCTCCCTCCATCCATAGGCTCCCGTCCGAATAATCCGTCCGAATTCATCTTCTCCCCCCCGTAGCCCTCGCTCCCGGCTCCCCCGGGAGCGAGGGTGATTTGTGCCCCGCAATTGGCCCGCATCAGTCGCCGTGCTACAATTCTAGCCATCACATCGAAGTTCGACGCGAGGTAAACCCATGCCCATCAATTCCCAGCCTCTCTTCGATTGCGCCGTGATCGGCCTGGCCGTGATGGGGCAAAACCTGGCGCGCAACATCGCGAGTCGCGGCTACCGCGTGGCGGTGTACAACCGGACGGCGGCCCGCGCTCAAGAGTTCGCCGCCGCCCATCCGAACCCGAACATCGCCGTCGCCCCCGACCTACCGTCGCTCGCGGCGATGCTGCAGAGGCCGCGCCGCGTGATTCTGATGGTGCAGGCGGGCGCTGCCGTCGACGCCGTCCTGAGCGATCTGAAGAATTTTCTCGAACCGGGCGATATTATCATAGACGGCGGCAACTCGTACTTTGCGGATACCGAGCGGCGGAGTGCGGAATTGGCGCGGGACGGCCTGCTCTACCTGGGCGTGGGTATCTCCGGCGGCGAGGAAGGGGCGCTCCACGGCCCGAGCATCATGCCGGGTGGCCCGCGCGAAGCGTATGACGCGGTCGCGCCGATCTTGACCGCCATTGCCGCGCGTGCGTCCGATGGCGAGCCGATGGTCGCCTACCTGGGGCCGAATCCGGTTGGGCACTACGTCAAGATGGTGCACAACGGCATCGAGTACGCGTTTATGGAGACCATCGCCGAGGTGTACGACGTCCTTCTGCGCGGCCTGGCCATGGACACGGCGGAGCTGGCGGACGTGTTCACCACGTGGAGCGCGACGGAGGTGCGGTCGTTCCTGGTGGAGATTAGCGGCCCTATCCTGCGGCAGCGCGCCCCGGATAGCCGTCTCCCGCTCATCGACCTCATCCTCGACGCGGCGGAGCAGAAAGGCACCGGAATGTGGACGTCGCAGCAGGCTCTTACCCTTGGCGTGCCGACGCCAACCATCACCGCCGCCGTCGAGGTCCGCCAGATGTCCGCCTTCAAGGAGCAGCGCGTCGTCGCCTCGCGCGTGATGTACGGTCCCCTGGCTCTGTACGACGGCGATGCTGACGCCCTGCTGGGGATGGCGCGCAATGCCCTCTACCTGTCCGTCGTGGTTGCCTTCGCGCAGGGCATGGTCCTGTTGAAGACGGCCTCCGATGCCCACGGCTGGAACCTCGACCTCGCGGCGGTCGCGTCCATCTGGCGCGCCGGCTGCATCATTCGGGCCGCCGTCCTGGACGACATCGTGGCGACCTTCCGCGCGCGCCCCGACCTGGATAACCTGCTCCTGGGCGACGCGTTCCTCGATGCATTCCGCCACCGCGACGCTGCCTGGCGCGGCTTCCTCCGCGCGGCCATCGATCTCGGTGTGCCGACGCCGGCCGTGAGCGCGTCCCTGGCGTACTACGACGCCTACCGCAGCTCGCGCCTGCCGGCCAATCTGATCCAGGCGCAGCGCGACTACTTTGGCGCCCACACCTATCAACGTATCGACAGGCCGGGCGTTTTCCACACGCTGTGGGATGGATAGACTATTCTGTTAGCATGACACGTCTGGAGAGTGATGTTTCATACGATAGCTAGCTCAACACGCATGATCGCCGAGACACGCCGCGAGTATGGTTTGCGAGGACTTTTACGCCATGGCCGCGCCGCCGCCGAGTATCTGGTGACTTTGCGAGACCACCCCAAGCCGAATGAGTTCGACCAGCCTCAAGTCGACTATCTGCCACTTGTCTGGCCGGACCTGCCTCCGTCTCTAGACGGTTTACGCATTGTGCAGCTCAGTGACCTGCACGTCTGTTCGTGGATGCCACTCTATCTTCTGCACCGCGCGGCCCAGTTGGCGATGGCGCAACACCCTGACCTGATTGTGCTTACCGGCGACTACATCAGCCACGACCGCTATGCCGACCGCTACGCCCGTATCGCCGCCGAAGGCATGGCCGACTTGCAGGCGCCGCTCGGCGTCTACGCTTGTCTTGGCAATCACGACTACGAAGACGACCCGGAGCTTGTGGTGTGCGCTTTCGAGCAGGTAGGCATCCCGATGCTGATCAATACCCACCGCCGCTTGCAGGTCGGCTGCGATGCTCTGTGGCTACTTGGCGTCGACTCCGCGCGTGAAGGCCGTCCGGCCCTCGACCGGGCTCTGGACGGCGTCCCGCCCGATGGCTTCAAGGTGCTCCTGGCCCACGAGCCGGACTTCGCCGACCGCGTCCCTCCGTCGTCGATCCATCTCCAGCTCTCCGGCCACAGCCACGGCGGGCAGATCGTCGTGCCGAGCGTTCCGGTTCGCTGGCTGCCGCGGCTGGGCAAGAAGTACCCGCGTGGCCTGTACCGTGTTGGCGACATGGTGCTGTACACCAACCGCGGCCTCGGCGCGGGAGTTTTGCCCCTGCGCCATAACTGCCCGCCCGAGATCACCGTCATACAATTGCAGCGCGGTTGAATGTTGTGCTGTCACTTCGAGATCACCATGCCGTGTGGCGGCACGCGCCAGTACAAGAACACAGCCATGCTGTCATTGCGAGCGGAGCGAAGCAATCTTCCGCCCTTGTCAAAGGCAGTCTGCATCGCTACAGGGTTGCTGTCAGCCACTGAGAGATTGCTTCGTCAGTGGGGAGCTACGCCCCCCACACCCCCGAGAGACGCGCTCCTCGCAATGACAGTAGTGTGTGTTCTGAGCTGCGCGAGCGAGGAGTCTGGGCTGACTCGGCCCAAATGCTGAGCGAAGTCTATATGACCCTTGGGTCACCCGTAAGTATGAAAATGTCATGCTGAGCGGAGCAAAGCATCCCGGTGCCGTTGGAGGCCCTTCGCTACGCTCAGGGCGACAGCCGCGCTATTTTCATCTCAGCGAAGCATGACGGCCAGGGCTTACTTTCAAGGGAGCGCGACGCTCCGGCTAGAGCAGGACCATATGCACCGACGTATTCTGATAATGTGTCTCGCCTTCGTGATCCTCGCCGCGGCCTCTGTCGCGCAGGCCCAGGGGCCGACGCCCGACGCGAGCAAGTCCGCCTTAAAGAAGGTCGCGCCCCAGGTGCTCGACGCGGCGAAGGGCGGCGCAGCCGAGTTCTTCGTCATGCTCTCGCAGCAGGCGGACCTGAGCGGCGCCGGCGCCCTATCCTCCCCGGAGGCTAAGCGCCAGTACGTCTACGAGCGTGTCCGAGAGGTGGCCGAGAAGAGCCAGGACGGCGTCATTCGCGACGTCGAGGCGTCGGGCGCGGCTTACCAGCGCTTCGCCCTGACCAACGCCCTGCTCGTGCGCGGCGACGCGAAGCTCGTAGCGAAGCTGGCGGCGCGCCCCGATGTCCAGCGCATCGAGGCCAACCCGCAAGTCCAGGCGATCAAGTCCGGGCCAGATGAGACGGTGACGTCGGTGAACGGCCCCGGCACGCCCTGGGGCATCACCCAGATCAAGGCGGACCAGGTGTGGGCGCAGGGGGACCGCGGCGCGGGCATCGTCGTCGGCATCGCCGACACCGGCGTCGACTGGACGCACCCGGCCATCCAGCCGAAGTACCGTGGCTGGAACGGAACCTCTGCCGACCACACGTATAGCTGGCACGACCCCATCGCCCATAACCCCGTACCGCTGGACGATCAGAGCCACGGCACCCACGTGACCGGGACCATTCTTGGCGACGCCGGCACGGACCATATCGGCGTCGCCCCCGACGCCAAGTGGATCGGCTGCCGCAACATGGACAGCGGCGTAGGCACGCCGGCGCGCTACATCGAGTGCATGGAGTTCTTCCTGGCGCCCTATGCTCCCGGCGGCGACTTCCTCCACGGCGGCAACCCGTCGCTCGGCGCCAACATCATCAGCAACTCGTGGAGCTGCCCGACCGACGAGGGCTGCTACCCGCTCACCCTGCAGCAGTCGGTGGCCGCCCTACGCGCCGCCGGCATCGCCTTCATCGCCGCCGCCCAGAACAGTGGCCCCGCCTGCTCCACTGTCACCGACCCGCCCGGCCTCTTTGCCGAGACGTTCAGTATCGGCGCGTACTCGCAGTCGGGCTCATCTCTGAGCATCGCCGGCTTCAGCAGCCGCGGTCCGGTGACGGCGGACGGCAGCGGCCGCGCCAAGCCGGACGTGTCTGCGCCGGGTGTGAACGTCATGTCTTCGATACCAGGCGGGAGCTACGGTTCGAAGTCCGGCACATCCATGGCAACTCCGCATGTCGCGGGCATCTTCGCCCTCATCTGGTCCGCCGTCCCCGCACTCAAGGGCAACATTCCGGCCACGGAGGCCATCGTCCGTGCGACTTCGGCGCAGCAGACCGACAACTCGTGCGGAGTGTGGGCCAATGGGCGGGCCAACAACACCTGGGGCTACGGCGCGGTAGACGCCCTCGCCGCCGTCAACGCGGCTCGGAGCGTGGGAACGGTGAGCGGCATCGTGACCGCTCCCGGCGGCGCGCCCGCGGCCGGCGCTCAGGTCAGCATCAGCGGCCCGGGCATCGTTACCTACGCCGTGACGGCCGATGCGAACGGCGCGTACAGCGCGACTCTCGCCGCCGGCGCGTACACCCTGACGGCGAGCGCATTCGGCAGTGGCTCCGTCAGCGCGCCTGTGACCGTTCCGGCGAGCGGCGGCGTGACCCAGAACCTCGCCCTGATTTCCGCGGCGCCCGTCACGGTCAGTGGCTCAGTCCGGCAGGCCGGCGCCACAACGCCGCTCTGGGCTGCCGTGCATGTCGAAGGAACGTCAGTTTCGGCGCTGACCAATGCCAGCGGCGCCTACAGCCTGTCCCTTCCCGCCGGCTCCTACACCCTAACCGCCGAGGCCAACGGCTATGAACCGGTCCGCCAGAGCGTAACCGTCGCCGGCCCCTCGGCTCTCGACTTCAGCCTGCCGTTACGCCCAACGACGCTCCTGGTAGATGACGACGAAGGGCACGACTTCGAGAAGCTCTGGCAGACCTCCCTCGACCATATGAGCCGCAAGTACGACACCTGGGAGGTGCGAGCCACCGGCTACGGCCCGACCGCCGACGTCCTCGACTCCTACGGTCTCGTCATCTGGGAAGTGGGCGGCCCGCTGCATCGCCTGGGCGCTGCCGACGCCGCGCAGCTCCAGACCTACCTTGACCACGGCGGCCGTCTGCTGCTCAGCGAGCCGGGGGCAGCGGTGTCAGACTTCCGCGCCACCTACCTGCAAGTAACGTCTCCAACGGCCGCTTCGGGCGCGACCGTGGCCGGGCAGGGCGTCCTCTCTGGCGGCACATATGCCATCACATCCGCGAACCTCACCGACGCGCCCGGCGCAGTGACCACCGGGCCGAACGGGCAGAGCATCTTGCGCTGGCAGGGGCAGTCCGTCGACGCGGGCGTGGCCGTCAGCGCCGCCTACCGCTCAATCTACCTTACCCTCGGCCTCCAGAATCTGCCCGCCGCCTCACAAGATGCGTTCGTGGCCTCACTCGTGAACTGGTTCAGCGTCACAGGCTGCCGCCTGCCGGGCGACTCGACGTACGACGGGCGTATCAGCGTCGCAGACATCGAGCGGACCACGGCGGCATGGTCGGCCAGTTCTACTGATGTCCACTATCGCCGCAATCTGGACTGGAACCTCGACGGCAAGATCGACGCGGCCGATGCCCAGATCGTCGGCTCGCGCTGGGGCGCAACCTGCCGGTAGGAGAGTTGCCCCGCTCGGAACCGAAGTCTGCGGACCACGAAGGGCGCGAAAGACCGGGAAATACGCGAAATGAACTTCGCGATCCCAACCCTATCGCGTCCTTCGTGGTCCAAACCTCCGCGCCAACGTAAGGAATCTCCCGACTCGGACCCTTACTCCTTGCGCACGTCCCTCACCCCCAGCCCCTCTCCCAGAATGGGCGAGGGGAGGTCAGAGGGAGGCGCGAGCGGGATGCGAACCTTTGCGAGAATGACGCGGGAGCGTAAGAAACGCTAGGGGAGCGCATCCTAATCAGGGCGGGTGAGCGACGAAAAAACACGCTCACCGGCTTGACAAGGGGCGGGAAGTG
>JAXLWL010000004.1:0-836658 GCA_046328505.1 Anaerolineae bacterium
TACGATCAATCTCGTCGTATGGGATGGAAAGGTCGGTCTGAGTGATATCGCCTGCGTAGGGAATGTGGACGTTGACGAAGGTAAAGTCTTTGCTCGTCAGCATGGTCTGCAGTTGGCTAGCAGTCATGTCGGTGTGAAGTCTTGTCCCTGCAATGCTGCTGTTGCCTATCTGGCCACCACGGCTGCGGCCAGACAGGACCAGTATGATTATCAGGGGAAGTAGCAGAAGAAGAACAAGACGTCTCATGCGCCCTCCAGCAGAAAGAGCTTCTATATGTAGTGTAGCCGCAACTGCTGAGGCAAAGCTGAGGCCAGGTTGAAGATCTCCTGAGGAAGGAGGCCGAAAAGAGGTAGACATGTTACACCCTAACTGTTGTCGCCAATCATCAGCAAAGACTCAGTTTTCCATCAGCCCGACCTCAGAAGATGGATGGATACTGGATAGAGACGAATTGATTCGGCAGCCCTCCTCGCCTTCTAGAAAAACGTCACGCCCTGGCTGCCTAGAAGGCTGCTCTTATGAGGCGCTCACGCACGTATGCGGGTTGCAGAGACTCCACAGGTCAAGGCACACAGCGCAGATCACTCATACCCTTTCTGGGGCGCATCAACCCCTGGATGGTGGTGGCTGTGCTGGCCCTGAGCGGCTGGCTTGTCGACTCATTGCTGGTCGCCCTGCACATGCACGGTCTCGCCCAGGACGGTCTCCGGGTACACCTATGGCATCTATGGTACCTTCCTCCACTACTGGCAAGCGGACTGTTGCTTGTTCATCATTATCGACCGGAACTGATGTCACGCGTAACTGCTATGCCGGTGTTCGATGGACTTGTCGGCAACCTTCGTCCCGAGTTAAAGACCTTGGCTCGCGATGTCACCTGTTCCGAGACGCGTGCCACCCTCCTCACTGTCTTGCAGGCGTACCCGACATTGTCTCTAACTGCGACTGACTTAGCTGGTACAGTCGGAGGGGAACTTGAGGACGTGGAGCTGGCGCTTGAGGACTTGACGACGCTGGGGCTTATCGAGAAGCAAACCGTGTACGATCTGACGTTCTACCGCCTGACGCAGGACGAAATCCGCCGGAAACAGTTACGCGAAGTCGCAGCATGGCAAGATAGCTGGTCTGAGCAGGCCAATCAGCTGGCACAATTGGTTGGTCGTCGCTTGTCGGTCGCCGACCGTCTCGAGAGGAGATAAGCCGTGCAACTGGAACTGACGCTTGATGCGGGCTATAATGAGCGACTATGGAAAAAACGGAGGGAGCCACCTGTGGCGCTAATCTTAGCGATTGATGATGACATGGCCGTCATAAGCTTGCTGAAGCGTGGGCTAAGTTACGAGGGGTATACGGTCGAAACGGCAGGTTCAGGAGAACAGGGCCTGGTTCTGGCGCGGGAGCATCCGCCGGACCTGGTGATCCTCGACATCATGATGCCGGGGCTGGACGGGCTCGAGGTATTGCGTCGCTTACGCGCTGCTAACGCGACGCTGCCGGTGCTCATGCTGACCGGGAAGGATGCGCCATCCGACCAGGTCGAGGGGCTGGAGGCAGGCGCCGACGACTATGTCGTCAAACCCTTCACCTTTGAGGTGCTGTCGGCGCGGGTGCGCGCCTTGCTCCGCCGCCAGCACGCCGAGGAGCCGCCGATCTTGCGCTTCGCCGACCTCTCGCTCGACCCCACAGGCCGTGTCGTCCGACGCGGCCAACGTGAGCTAACCCTCACGAGCGTCGAGTTCAAATTGCTCGAAGAGTTCATGCGGCATCCCAAGCATGTCCTGTCCAAGGAAGCCCTGCTGGACCGTGTTTGGGGCTTCGACTTTGGCGGCAACATGAACGTTGTGGAAGTCTATGTGAAGCAGCTGCGCCAGAAGCTGGAAGCCGGCGGCGAAGACCGTCTTATCCAGACAATCTACGGGGCGGGCTACGTGCTGCGCCAGGAGTAACACGTGTCCATCCGGGTTCGCTTGGCGCTGTGGTATGGCACGCTGTTCGCTCTCGTGTTGCTGCTGGTGGGTGTGTTGAGCTATGCGTTCCACGGTCGCGGTCACTATGATGAGCTAGATCGCGCCCTCGTTACCACAACGAGCCACACCCAGAGTGAAGCGGTCGCCATGGGTGGGGAGCCGCACCTCTCAGCCGACGGTGGCGGCCTCGAAATGGCTGTTCGGCTCTACGACAGGGAGGGCCGGCTAGAGGAAAGCTCGACAACTGGCACCGCCATTCCTTCGATTGACCCGCGCGTTGTCCTGGCAGGGCCTGGCGCTCCAGCATATGACCGCTTGATCGGACTCGTGCCTTCGCTGGCCGGGCCGCCACCTGTCGCGGCGGATGGCGCTTTCGGCATGATTGTGACCCCCGACCAGCGGTGGCGTATCTATGTGCTGCCACTGAAGCAAGATGGCGTCGCCGCGGGATATGTCGAAGCGTTAGCGCCGCTTGGCCGTCTGGACGACTCCATGGCCCGGCTGCGCTCCCTTCTGTTAGGACTGGGTCTATTTGGTCTTGCGATCGCCCTGGTGGGAAGCTGGGTAGTCGCGGGCCGAGCTCTCGAGCCAGTCTCGGAAATGGTTCAAACCGCCCAGGTAATTTCCCATGGACGTGATCTGACACAACGCGTGACGCTACCCCCTCAGCGCGATGAGTTGGGGCATCTTGCCGAGACTCTGAATGAGATGTTGCAGAGCCTTGAGGAGGCTTCCCGGGCCCAGCAGCGTTTCGTCGCGGATGCCTCCCACGAGCTGCGCGCCCCTCTCACTGCTATTCAAGGCAATTTAGAGCTTCTTGAGCGGCAGCCCGATATGCCGACGGCCGAGCGCCAGGAAGCCTTGGGTGAGGCGCGGCGCGAGGCAGCGCGTCTCGCGAGGTTAGTAGCCGACCTGCTGGCTTTGGCACGAGCGGACGCTGGAGTGGGCCTGAGACGACGGCCGGTCGATCTGGATGGCGTGGTGCTGGAAGCAATCAACGGTGCGCGCCAGCTCGTCCGAGGCCAGCATCTCCTCGTGGACACCTTCGAGCCGGCGCAGGTCATAGGTGACGAAGACCGGCTCAAACAGCTCATCCTCATCCTGCTCGACAATGCCCTGAAGTATACTCCGGCCGGACGGAGGGTCGTGCTCGAGCTGAAGCGGAATGGCCATTCAGCTGAGGTCATCGTCCGCGATGCAGGTGTCGGCATACCGGCCGAGGCACTTCCCCACGTCTTCGAGCGTTTCTACCGCGCCGACCCTGCCCGTGCTCGCGACCCTGGCGGTACTGGCCTGGGTTTGCCTATTGCTCAATGGATTGTCGAGCAGCATGCGGGCCGAATCCAGCTTGCCAGTGAACCAGGGCAGGGCACGACTGTCACGGTCTCACTACCCCTCTCTACCTAGCCACTGTCCCTGCTTAGGATGGCGTGGATCTTCTTCATGTTCACCACGTCCCGCGGTTATGCGCAGTCATTTGCTCTGGCCCTCATAAGGTCCTCAGCCTTGCATCAGGTTTCCATCAGGCTTGACTGCTAAGCTGGAGATATACAAGAACTCTCGTCAAGAGTATCTTAAAAATCGCCAAATGCGAGGCAAAATACACGAGGGGATTCGTAATGTCGCAGAAACCAATGGCGCTGGTATTGGTCTTGGCAGTCATGGCTATTCTGTTGGGCGCTTGCAGTACCCCTTCGACAGGGACTCAGTCCCAGAGCGCACCAGGGCCCAACTTGCCGCCGATCCAGGTCAAATTGAGTGATCTTGCCCTCCAACCCGACTCGATTCGAATCAAAGCGGGCGAGACAGTTCAGATCGCCCTGCTCAACGACGGGGCAATCGAGCATGATCTGATGGTCGGCCGGGTTACTGACGTCCACGAAGGCCAGCCGAATGGCTATCAGAAAGACTTCTTCGATGGCTTGAATGCCACCTCCGACAAGATCGCGTTTGTCAAGGAGCGCGGTCATGGAACGATGCTCAAGCTGCCGTCGGGCGCCCAAACCACCCTCACCTTCAGTGCTCCCACAGAATCGGCCGGGGAGTGGGAAATCGGCTGTTTCACTTCTGGGCATTCTCAATCAGGGATGAGAGGCACGCTCATTGTCGAATCTGGCAACTCAGCGACATCAGCAGCGAACCAGGATGGATCGGCCACCCCTGCACACTCAACCAAGCAATGTCTGATATCCCAACCGACACCGTCAGACACCGATACGAGTGCAAGTCACGAGTCCTGCGGCTCTCAATGATCAACCACCGTCATTACGGATAGTCGCCCTAGCCGCAAGTAACCGCCAGCGTTACATTCATAGGCAGCCCCAGACCTGCTCGCCTCGCTCTTCATGATGGCCGAGGCGAGCGGGTATTACCACCGCCTCTCTCTGATTTCATCTCGTCCAGCGCCGCAATCTTCAGCACAACCTCAGCTTTGCCACAGTTCATCAACAGCCGGGGCGACTATGATAGTAATGGCCGATCAATACGTGGCTGAGATTCGTAGAGGCATGTGCAAAGGCCTGGGAAGGCCGGGAGGCTGACATGGACGCGCAGATTGACAGCGTAACTACGAGAAAGACACAGCATATCACCTTGCCTGTGCATAATCTCGGCTGTGCGATGAGTGGCTCGCTCATCGCCGAGCGGGCATTGGCACAAACTACCGGGGTCACTTACGTCTTTATCAATCCAGCCACCGAGATGGCGTACATCGAGTATGACCCGAAACTGGCCTGTCCAGATCAGCTTTCGGCAGCGCTCGAGCGCGTCGGCTTTGGATTGGCGCATGTCGCCTCGGAAGTCAAGCTCGCCAAGCCTGGAGAGCAAGCAAAAACGTTTGATCCGGGTCGCCTGGCTCTTGCAGCAGGTGTCTGGTTTGCTGTCCTCTACACTCTGTGCCTCTTCGCTGTTGTGTTTTTCCCAACGGTGTTGCACATGCGCGTCTTCTGGGAGGTCATCCTGGTCGGGTTCGACTGGACGCAGCCAGCGACTCTGCTCCTGGGTCTGGTCGAAGCATTTCTGTATGGCTTCCTCGGAGTATGGTCGTTTACCGCCATTTACAACACCTTGGCTTCGCGCCGGATGCAGTAGGGTCAAGGTACAACAAGGAGTAGTCGTGAACACATTGATGCATTCCCGGGTTGGGTTGACATTGGCTGGCGTGCTGGCTGTTGCAGTCATCTATCTCGTTACAGAGCATACTGCCCACGTCGTCAGCGCCCTACCATATCTGTTCTTGCTCCTGTGCCCCATCATGCACCTCTTCATGCATCGCGGGCACGGTGGGCCGGCAGGACATGCCGTTCATCATAGTGAAGATAAGCAGAATATCGCCAACCGCAGCCTCCACGGCGACCCGGATCGCCGATGAAACGCGGGAAAGAAGGCAGGCAATGACAACCACTACCCTGGCACGGCGGCTTCAATGGGGCCGCTGGGGAGCGGTCCTAGTTCTGCTCCTTGTCGTAGGCGCCGTACTCTCGGGCTGCGGTCGGGCGGCTGCCGCTACCGGCAGTCCCACAACGGGCAATTCCACCAGCGCTGCAACCCAGACGAATGAGGGAGGCGAGGTTATTTTCAGAGTAACGTGGCAGGGACCAGAGGGCGGCCCTGTCTTTAAAGTCGCAATGGATACTCATTCCGTTGACCTCGACGGCTATGACCTAGGACAACTGGCTGTGCTGCGAGCGGATGATGGGCGCGAGCTGCGGCCTAGTGCTTGGGAAGCGCCGAAGGGTGGGCACCATCGGACTGGGACGTTGACCTTCCCGACGACCGGCGATGACGGCAAAGCCGTCGTGGGGCCTGACACGCCAGGGTTCGAGCTTATCATCCGCGACGTCGCTGGCGTGCCCGAGCGAGTACTGCGATGGACGCAGTGACACACATCCTGTGCACTAATCTTCAGAATCCCATCAGCTTTGCATCAGATGAGCCTCAGAATGCTCAGGATAATAGATAGTGTATTTCAATCTCTATCCCCTAACATCTAAAGGAGCCTTTTCTCAATGAATATGATGCCGAGCATGACCCACTACATGGAGCTTCTCGCCTCCAACCAGCCGTGGAACCTCATTCTCTTCATGGCCATCCCCGTCATCCTGGCTGAGTTCATCGCCGTCAGCGAACTGTATATCCTCTTCAAGAGGCGCATCTCTGGCGGCATCGTCACGGCCAACGGCCTGGCCTCCATCGTGGTCGGTCTCTACTTCAGCGTCGTTTTCCTCTATTTGGTTGTCAACGCGGCTATCCCCTTGACGATGATGGGGGAGTGGCGCGGCCCGGCCGACGTCATCGCCGTTGGTTTCTATCTCCTGGGTGTTGTGCCGCTGGCTGCCATCGCGCTGCTGTCGCTAGGCGTTCTCGGCCGGAAGCTTGCCCCAGATCGGAGGCTCGCCTGGCACGCGACCTTCGTCGGCGTCTTCCTCGTCGTCGCCCACGTCGCTATGATTTTCGGGATGCTCAACCCCAACGTCCTGGCATAAGTGCTGCGGCTTTCGAGTAGTGATGGTTGGGGTGCAGCGTTTGACTGTACCCCAACCATCTGAGGAGGAATTGAATGGCCCGTGTGATGAGAGTCTTGTCGTTAGTGGGTCTGCTGGCCGGCCTGCTGGTTATCCTAGCGGCATGCGGTGGAAGCGGAACTGCTCCGGCCGCCGGCAGCGCGCCGCCCGCGCAATCCAGCAACTCGGGGAACCAGCCGCGCTTGACAGTCGACAAGCCTGTAGTTGACTTCGGCAAAATTCCCTACGACCAGCGAGTCACGCCCACCTGGAAGCTAACAAACAGCGGCAATGCTCCCCTCCAGATCAAGGACTTCAAGCTCGACGTGGTAGAGGGGTGCTGACCGCCCGACATTCTCGTCGGTTCGACGAGCTTTAACCCCGCTCAAGGCGTCACGATTCAGCCCGGGCAGACAGTTCAGGTCCAGGCGTCTTTCTCGATGCACTCTGGCATGGGCGGTATGCACAACTTCGAGTGGACAGTCGTATCCAACGATCCGACTCAGCCACCGCCGGTACTCGCCGTCAAAGCTGAGTATCCCAAGCCGTAATCCTCCATGAGCAGGAACGAGGAGGCGCACGTGGATACAGTACAGGGAGCGCAGGCCGTAATCGGTGAACGGAAGCGCATCACTATACCCCTCTATAACCTGGAGCGTGGCGGCGGCACAGGTGCTGTGGAAACACTCCTGGATAGTGCAGCCGGCGTCCGCTACGTCTACGTGAATGCGCTGATGGAAATGGCCTACCTTGAATACGATGCATGCCTAACCGATCCACGCCATCTGGCAGCGCTTCTGGCTGGCGCCGGCTTCGGCCCGCCTCATCTCTAAGTCGACAGCGGACCGCCATACAAGGAGGGGGGCAACGACGAGTTCGTTGTCCTCCCCTCCTTGTTGCCCATCTGGCTCTTGCAGTTGTTCATCTGACAAGAACCGCATCGATCCCTAGGCTCGTCTCAATCGTGGACCCAGACCCATGTACCTGGATTCGCTACTGAAGAATAGGCCGCATTCTGGCCGGCGGGAACTTCTGGTCCTGTCCAGGTGAACAACCACTTCGCGTCGGCGGGCGTCAGGTTCACACAGCCGTGACTCCGTACCTCGCCAAACATGTCGTGCCAATATGCGCCGTGCAGAGCGTAGCGCTCGGTGAAGTACATGCTCCACGGTACCTCGTCTAGCGTGTACGGGTCGTTGTTCTCACCCTTCGGCTTGGACGGGTCGTACATCGAGCTACCGCTGGCCATCGTGTGGCTGATGAGCTTCTCGTAGATCGGGTACAATCCCCGCTTCGTGGGGAAGAGCCCCTTACCGGACGAGATGAGGGTCGCGAAGACGGGCGTGTCCCCTTCATAAGCCGTGAGCGTCTGCTGCGTCAAGTTGACATCAATCCACTTGTCGCCTGGAGCGACTCCTGCCGGCCGCTGCATCGGCTTCACGACACGAACGAGTTCTGGGCTTACCCACTGGCCATCGGCAATGCGGAGATAGCCATTGTCGACACCAATGACTCCCACCGGCGTATAGCGGTCCAACGTTCCGAGCATCTTGGCGTTACCGTCGGGCTGGCTGAGCACCCGGGTGTTATTCTCCATTACGAAGCCCAGCACGCCCTGCTCAGTGCCGTCCAGCTGAACCCCTTGGAACTCGGACGAGCCCATGATCCGGACATCGTTCGCGCTAACCCACGTGCCGCGCGAGGTACGATACCAGGTCTGTCCGCCGACGCTGGTTGAGTCCTTGATGCTGAGCCAGGTATCCCAGTCGTCGAGGGCCGCCGCCTGGTTGCCGCTTGGCGCATCATACGTCCAGGAGGGGTGGACGACGCGTGCCCAACGGGTAAATACTGCTGGACGCTCAGCGCCGTTAGGCTGTGGATCTGCTGAGGTCATCTTGCCGGGCGAATCGGCGAGCGCCAACGGAGTTGCACATATCAGGAAGACAACCAGGAGAACGAGTGAGATCGGTTTTGGCTGTCGGAACACTTCCACCTCCAGCAGCATTAGATACGGCCCGGTAGCTCCTAGCGCTACCGCAGATAATAACGCATGTCAACCCTCTTGGGGTACGTCTATACCAGAAAAGGGGCGACAGTAGCAGTTGTCGCCCCCGGGGTGGTTCTGCCGAAAGTCACTTACATGCGCATTGCCATAGGCAGGATGAACAGATAGACGTTGACCGCCACCAGGACAACAACCAGCGCGCCATATGACGCCAGCGCTCCCCAGGTCTTGCTCTGGCCGTACTGGGTCTTCGAGACGCGGTAGATCGCGTAGAGTGAGCCAATGGCGCCGATCGCCAACAGGATGAACTGGAACACCTGGATGCTTGACGTGCTCATCAGAGCCGGCGATCCGTCTTGCGCGGCCATCCCAAACAGAGGAAGGGCCGTGAAGACAACGGCCTTGCCCTCGGCTAGCAGGTGATACAGGTTGTGGGCGATATGCCCTGCGATGTCCAGCGGGATAATCACGTAGCCGAACTTCGCGAAGTTACCGAGGAACGTGTCGCCGTTGAACCGCTTGGCCGCGAGCGCCGCGAGACTGATGAGCGCCACCGGAAGCGCCATGGCGATCAGGAACGTCACGGTGAAGTTGATCATGTAACTGGTCGTGTGCGTGATACGTTCGAGGCCGGCCAGGAGCGACTGCCACACTTCCAACATCGTCACATTCTGCACGAAGACGATACCCATGATAATCACGGCCAGGAACGCCTCTTCGAGCTTCGGCTTGCGGATGAACCACAGCTCCTTCGAGGGTGGGCGAACCTTCAGGGTAATGGCGTCGTGCGGGCACGTCTTGATGCAGGCGGCGCATAGGTTGCAGCTCGCGCTGCTTTCCATCTTGCGCGGGAACTCGAACATGGGGCAGCCTGGGCCGTTCTCATTCCCATTGTAGCACGCCGCGCGGGAGGTACACTTGGCGCAGATATCTTGGTTGGTGCGCAGCTCCAGCATACCGGAGCGAGCGTAGTTGCCCGACAGCCCGCCCAGGAAGCACAGGTAACGGCACCACGTGCGCCGCTGCCACAGCGCGCCGGAGATAACCACGCCCGTCGTCAGTAGCAGCAGAAGCATGCCCGACCCCCACGGGTTCTCGACGATCCCCCATACGTGATCCGACCAGGTGATGAGAATGAACAGAGCATCGATGATCCAGATGCCATAGTTCTTCAGGAACTTGGGCGCGGGCCGCTTGAGGCCGACGTACTTCTGCACCACGTCATTGAGCGTGCCGAACGGGCAGAGAGCGCACCAGAAGCGCCCCATGAACACGAAAATGATGGGGATGAGCGGCCACCACAGGACCCAGGTCAACGCCGTACCCAGGTTGTCGTGAGCAGCCGACGGACCGGCGACGAGCTGGAACATAATCAGGACAAACACAGCCGCCGTCACGGCCTGAAAGACCGAAGGGAATAGACGGCTCTTGAAGATACGCAGAACGAACGGCCTCTCAAGAAGATTGGTGCTCATCGGGCGCTCCCTTTGGCCGCGGCGATAGCTTGATGAGCCGCCTTCACCTGCGATTCCTTAGCCATCGTCCTCTTGAGGAAGAACGCGACCGCAATCACCAGGGCGTTCACTGACCCAAAACCGCCGAGAACTAACGCCTTCGTTATCGGGTCTGTCCCACTTACCGCGGCGCCGTGCCCGCTCGCTTGCCCTCCCATATCGCCCTGGGCCATCATCGCCGCGTGTCCGCCACCGGCAGCGGCATCAGACATCAGCCACACGCCGTAGAAGTCGTGCGTCACAGCGTGAGAGCCATCGCCCATCGTCTTCGCGACCTGCTGTGCGGCGGCGACATTCTTATCACTGAGGGCTTTGGCCATCGGCTGGAGAGCCGCGCCGATCTTGTACACCGAGGGCGCGAGCGCCTTGGGCCAGACGGTGTGGCCAACGAGGACCTCGATACGCCCTAGCTTCTCCTGGGCGATACCCAGGCTGCTATCGTCGCCCTTCTCCCATGCGGTAATCCGCGTCCGCAGGTCGGTGACATTGCTCGTGAGGTCCAGATAAGCCGATTGCGTACAGGCCGCGTCTTTGACGCCCGCGGTGGTATCCAGCCAGGTGTAGAAGTCGTGAGTCAGGTCGTGCGAGGCATCGCTGAGGGGCTTCATGGCAGCCTGCGCAGCGGACGCATCCTTCGCCTTGAGAGCGTCACTCACCGGCATGAGCGCCATGGCAATCGCTTGCACCGGCTTGGCAACCGCTTGATCCGAGGACATGTGCTGGACGAGGACTGCGATACGGTCGGCTTTCTCCTGAGCCACGCCCAGGCTGGCCTCATCCCCCTTTTGCCACTGATCCACACGCGTCTTCAAGTCCGCGATGTTCTGAGTGAGATCCAGGTAGTTGGCGTGCGGCGCCATTTCGGTGAACTTCGCATCTTTCAGGCTTGGCAGCCACTCCCCGTAGAACGCGTGGGTGAGATCGTGGGAAGCATCTCCCAAGATTATCGCCGCGGCTTGACCACCCGTGACATCTTTGTCCATGAGGGCCATATCCATCACCGCGACGCCCCCCTTGGCCTTGCTGATGGCTGCGTTCATGCTCTCCGGCCAGGCGACATGACTGAGCATGGTTTGGATACGTTCCACCTTCTCCTGGGCCACGGCCATGCTCGCTTCATCACCCCTTTGCCATTGGTCCACGCGTGTCCGAAGGTCGGCGATATTGCCGGTCAGGTCGAGATAGGAGGCATGAACAGTCTCCATTGGAGCTGCAGCCGAGGCGCCTCCCACGGTCGTGCCGTGTGCAGCCATATGCCCTGAACTGCCGCCATCAGCTGAGACGGTGCTCCTAGAGATAAGGCCAAGCGTGAGTAAGAGCAGAATACCTGCTGTGGCAAGACAGAGTGCCTTGTGGTGCAAGTGCGGCGATTTCATCTTGTTTCCTCCTTGATTGAGACCTGATAAGAATTGCCCGGCCGTCGAACCCGGCAGCCTTGCCGACGGTCGCGACAAACTCCTGGTTCAGCGTGTCGCGCACCTAAAGTTGCGCGATGCAATGCAGCCCGATGAATGCATTTCTCAGCTCGTTATTCAGTTGAGTGGCAAAGGGGAGAAGTCACCCTGAACGAGTTGTTGTTAGTATGAATGCTTCGGCTCCAGGTGATCAGAATTGGTGTATGTCTCGTATTATCCCGTGAACTACTGAGCGTGGCCTGATGCAAAACTGAGGGACTGCTGAGGATGTGATCGGCGGGGAATTAACGGCTGCTTGAGGGACGGCACAGCTTTTCCAACGACAGCCATGTTATACCAATTGGTGGTGACAGCGATGCATGGGGTCACGGCGTGCATCTGCCAACGGATAGGAACGGATAAGCTGTAATAGGCAGTACTTGATATGACGAATGGCAATGTACGACCAGCTCGTATCTGCTGGAATAGCACGTTCTTTTTCAACGCGTTAGAGGTCATTTGGAAATTAGGGGAAAAGGCCAAGGCGGTTGAGACAGTGATGAGATATTTCTTGTGTTGCTGCCATGTCCTGAGGTAAGGGCACGCTCAACAGGATGGCAAACTCTGTCAGAAACTACGGTCCCCGTGGTGCTGCAATAGGAATAGTTCCGGGACGCTGGTGTTCATCGAGACCCTCGGCGTGTTCCTCCAGCATCTTGCCGCCTAGCTGCAACTTCACTCATACTGTCTCTACATAGGCTCCAATACCATGAGGTCTCCGCCAGATGTTGACGCTACTGGGCACCACTCAGCGATCTATCATCCTCTGCGAGCTTTCGGAGTACCGGCCTCCGTGGACCTCCACCTGCAAAGCGGCGCTCTCGATCTCGCGCAGATCGTCGGCAGTAAGCTCGACGGAGACTGCGCCGAGGTTCTCCTCCAGACGATGCAGCTTCGTTGTGCCTGGGATCGGCACAATCCACGGCTTCTGACCGAGCAGCCAGGCGAGCGCGATCTGAGCAGGTGTCGCCTGCCTCCTGGCGGCGATGGCCGTCAGGAGGTCCACCAGGGCTTGATTCGCCTTACGGTTCTCCGGCGAGAAGCGTGGCACCGTGTTCCGGAAGTCAGTGCTGTCGAACGTTGTGGTCTCGTCTATCTTTCCTGTGAGAAAGCCCTTGCCCAGGGGGCTGAACGGCACGAAGCCAATGCCAAGCTCTTCAAGAGTCGGAACGATTTCCGCTTCAGGGTCGCGCCACCATGGCGAGTACTCGCTCTGGAGGGCCGCGACCGGCTGCACTGCGTGGCCGCGGCGGATGGTACCCACGCCAGCCTCCGAGAGGCCGAAGTGCTTGACCTTGCCTTCCCGAATGAGGTCCTTCACGGCGCCTGCGACATCCTCGATCGGCACGTTCGGGTCCACCCGATGCTGATAATATAGGTCAATGCTCTCGACCCGAAGCCGCTTGAGCGAGGTCTCCGTCATCCGCCGGATATACTCCGGCCGGCTGTTGAGGCCACGTGTTGGCCCATTCCCGTCGGGCCCGAAATCGAACACGAACTTGGTGGCGATCACGACCTGCTCTCGGAAAGGGGCGAGGGCTTCGCCTACAAGTTCCTCATTCGTGAACGGGCCGTAGATCTGCGCAGTGTCGAAAAACGTGACGCCGCGCTCGACGGCCGCGCGGATGAGCGCGATCGACTGCTGCTTGTCGGTTGCCGGGCCGAAGCCGTGACTCAGTCCCATCGCACACTCATGCCCCTGGCCTTCTCAACCCTGCTAGGAGGCATGGCGACGCTGTTTACGACCAGCAACATCGTCGTCAGCAACATCCTGCGCGATCAGGGTGACGCCCCCTTTGGTGTCTTGGATTTCGCGCCGGTCGGTATCCCCGTCGTTATTGTGGGCATCGCTTTTCTCGCTTGGTGGGGGCGACGCCGGCTGCCCGTGACTTCGACGGTCGAGCGGCTCGAAGCGATGCAGCACGACGAGGGCGACCTGGTACATCCGCGACCAGAACGATAGTCGCCACTTGGCCGCTGCCGAGCAGCTCAGTGCGGCCAAATCGCTCGCAGGCGCAACCATGCCCGACGGAAGCAAGAATGAGTGAAGGGCGCCAAATTAACCCCAACGGAAAACCCGCGAGGTGGCTCCGGCTGGCTTCTCATGCGCTTCAAACGCAACAGAGCCAACCATTGACGGTCGGCGGGGGCTTACAAACCGTCCTGATCGAGGCTAAGAGTTCCTACGATGCTGCGAGATATAAGAACGGTCGCTTGCCTATTCACGCGAGCATAGGACTTTGACGTACCCGATAATAGTTGTATACTTGAACTATTATAGAATGAGAGGGGCAGGGATGGAACTCGTAGCGAACCAGGATGTTACAGGCTTTGCGCTTCAAGAAGGAATGATCGCTCTGGTGCGGTCTCTTGGATTGCACCGGGGCGATATCACACCATGTGGCGAGCCTGTCTCAGTGGGAGAGGCCCATGCCCTGCTCGAATTGCGTCGAACCCAGCCCCTTTCACAGAATGATCTGGCTGAGCGTCTCGAGTTGGAGAAGAGCACGATCAGCCGATTGGTAGTTCAGATGGAGACGCGGGGATGGATCGAGCGGTACCGAGCGGCACCAGATCGGCGCGTGCAACATCTTTGTTTGACTGCGAGTGGGCAGAGCATCGCGGCCAGGCTAGCCGCGGCGAGACAGGACATGTTCCGACGAATCTTGGAAGCGATTCCCGACTGCCAGCGCGGAGCGGTTATCGAAGCCTTGAGAACTCTTGTGGAGGCAACGCGTGAAACCCGTTGAGATGAGGAACCCGAAGACAGTGGCAATTGTTGGCTTGGTCGCCCTTGTAGCGGCCGTGATCGCGGTCGTCACTTTGACACTGGTCAGTCATTATCGAGCAGCTGCTGTACAAGCGAGGCAAGCCGAGATCGAGGCTCGTGGCGCGGACGTCATGCCGTTCGACCAGAATCAGACACAGCATATCTTCACACCTACAGATGATGGGGGTCTGCAGCAAGTTGTCGCCAAAGACCCATCCAACCAGCAACAGATTGCCTTGATCCAGGCGCACCTGAGCGAAGAGGCGGACCGTTTCAAGCGCGGTGACTTCGCCGACCCAGCCAGCATTCATGGTCAGGACATGGCCGGCCTCAGCGAGTTGGAGACTGGCGCCGCGAGCATCGACATCCAATACGCCCCATTACCGAATGGTGCCGAGATTCGCTACACCGCGAAAGACCCCCAGCTTGTCATGGCGCTCCACCACTGGTTCATGGCGCAACTGGCGGACCATGGAGCACACGCCTCGATGCATCCCTAATGTGATGCTCACGGGCATGGTCTCAACGGTAGAGGTTCTCATTGGCTTAGCGCCGCATCATCCTCGACCTGGATGCGCCGAGGTCCGAGCCGCCGCTGTGTCCGTAGCTGGCGGATCCACTGCTCTTGGTCCGCGAAGACCTTCTGGTTAGGGAAGTGATGCGGGCGACGACGGCGGCTGTGGAGGCCTGAAACACCGTCCGCTTGGTAGCGACGCCACCACTTGCGTAAGGTCGGACGCGAGATGCCACAGCGACGACAGACAAAGTCTGCATCCTGCGTTCGTTCGCAGAGCTGCACCCAGGCGAGACGTTGTTTGGTTTCCCGATCCATGCCAGGGTTCTCCCTACGGATTGAGTCGCTGGGTCTCGTGCTGGTCGGCCTGATGGCGAAGATAAGGATAGCAAGGGGCTCGTCCGTGTCAAGGGGACGCTGACGCGCCCCTGTGACGCGTCCTGCGCGCCTTGCTCTGCAACGGCTTGTGCCATCAGGCCAACCAGAGTTCCTACTCAGCGACTAGACTTGCTCCTCAGGTTGAAACCATGTTTGCGTACCCCGCATTATGGTATAGATGTTCCGGTTGCGTGCCAGTTCATCGAGACACATGAACAGCGGACCGGCGAAATCGCGGCGTTTACGGGCTACTTCGCCTTCTGGCCGGCGCAAGCAGTGGATTAGGACAGGTTGGTACTCTTGGTCGTTGGAGAAATTGTCCGCAAGCCCGCCATCGTGGATGGGCAGATTGAGCCTCGCGATATGCTTTGCCTGAAAGTGGGGTTCGACCACAACGTCGTAGATGGCGCGCCGGCGGCACGTTTTGTCGAGCGCCTGGTAGAGTTGATCGAGAGCGGGCATGGGCTCGCGGAGGCGCCCTTTATGCTCGCTACCAGGGCCTAGACCTCGGCGCCTCGAATTAGAAGCCAGCTGGGTATAGTTTCGAGAGGGAACACCCGAGACCGAACCTCATCTACTGAGGGTTCCGGACGATCGGGTAGCCGGCGTTTTCCCAGGCAACCATGCCACCTGCCAATTGGAAAACGTTAGTGTAGCCCTGCTTGACAAGCGTTTGAGCCGCTTCTGTACTCATGCGCCCACTGCGGCAGTACAGGACGATCTTGGCATTCTTGTCGGGCGGCAGCTTATCCAGATGGCTACCGATCTCATTGTACGGAATTGAAACGTCCGTTTGGGCAATATCCCCCTCGTAGGGGATGTGGACATTCACGAAGGCAAAGTCCTTCTGCCCAAGCATAGCCTGGAGTTCCTTCGGGCTAACGTCGGTATAGGTTCCGCCCTGCGCGGTTACCAGCTTCCCAATGCTTGCCCCCGACTGTGTAGACGTCGTGGAGCTGGACAATCCTGATTGCGTGCATGATGCAAGAACAACCGCTCCAAGAACCGCGACGAGACAAAGAAGCCACGAGCGCATCATCCTGTCCCCTTTCGGTAACGGCAAGTATCCGATCCTCTTGTACTCGCGATGAAAGGCGAAGTGAGTTACTTCGACCTACCTGCATCAGCGTTGGAGTGTTTCGCGCATTTCCTCATACTCCGCTTTGGTGATCTCGCCGCGGGCATAGCGGCTCTTCAGAATGTCGAGAGCGCTACTCCCTGCTGCGGATGCCGAACTGGTCGAGCCCGTCGATGTATTGGAACCACCACCCGCAAAAGCTCGGACCGCCAGAATGAGCAAGACAATTAGCCCGCCCCAGAAGAGCACCATCATCAAGCCTCCCATCATCATCCATCCCCAGCCCCACCCGGTTCCAAATCCCATCATGTTCAATCTCCTTTACGACTAACATCAGATCCAAACCTGAGCGACATGGCGACTTGCCCGCACTGTCACGTGCCTCATAGGAAGATGTGCCCAGTCTCTCGACTGAAAATACAGCGCCAAGAGACCGGGCTTTTGTCTCCGCCAACCGGTGTAGACGTTACTCGATACCGTACCAGGATTTCAGGTACCCGCGCATCTCAGCGATTTCGGCGGTCTGGGCTGCGACGATGCTCTGAGCGAGGCTCTTGATCTCCTGATGCTCTGCCTTGCCTAGCGCGACGTTCGCCATGTCGATGGCGCCCTCGTGGTGCGGGATCATCATCTGCATGAACATGCGGTCGGCGTCGAAGTTGCCGCCCATCATCTGGGCCATGTCGTCGTCATCCATCATGCCGTTACCCATCATGCCGCCCATCATCCCACCCATCATGCCCCAGCCTGAAGTGGATGTCTGCGGAGCGTTGGGGTACCATTGCTTCCGCCAGTCCTGCATTTGAGCAATCTCACGCTGTTGGGCTGTGATGATGCGCTGGGCCAGGTCATCCATCTCGGGACGGGCAGAGTTCTCGACCATGTGCTGCGTCATGAGCACGCCCATCTGGTGATGCGCAATCATCTGGTCCAGAAACTGGAGGTCATACGGCTGGCTGGACGCTGTGCTGCCCGAACCTGTACCGAGCCTACCACCCATCATGCCGCCGGTACCACGGTTGCCCATCATCCCCCCGGCGCCCCGGTTCCCCATCATGCCACCGCTGCCCCAATTGCCCATCATGCCGCCGTTGCCCCAGTTACCCATGGGGCCTTGCGCCAGGGCAACCGTCGTCAGGCCGACGACCAGGGCGAGCACTGTGAGGCCAGCAGCGAGAATACCCAGTATTCGAAGCTTCATCTCAATCATCCTCTCTCGATCATTGACAGGCGCGTGCGCCGTGTGAGCTATCTACTCGCAGTGTAACATAGCAACATCAAGAGAAGATGCGCAGAATGCTCAAGATTTGGTCAAGATTGTGGAACTGCTACGAGGCTATGGGTAGACTGAAAGAGAAGGTTGCACCCTGTCCGGGGCCGGCGCTATCTGCCCAAATGCGTCCACCCTGGGCCTCAATAAGCGCTTTGGCAATGGTCAGTCCGATACCGCTGCCGCCGAGCGCGCGCGAGCGGGCTTTGTCAACGCGGTAGAAACGCTCGAACAGATGGGGGAGATGCTCTGCCGGGATGCCGATACCGGTGTCGGTGATGTGAAACACGACCATGTTAGCACTTCGCTCTGCGCTGACGCCTACACTGCCGCCGGACGGCGTATAGCGCAAGGCATTGCCAAGCAAGTTGATCGAAACCTGGATGACACGGTCTGCGTCGGCGGTGACACGCGGTAGGTCTGTCGGAACCGCGCGGGTCACACGGATGCCTTTGTCGCTGAACTGGCTCTCCATCCGCGCCAGGGCATGGGTCACAAGCTCGGCTGGTGGATGCGGCTGGATATGCAGGGGAAGCTGGCGAGCTTCCGCACGGGATAACTCCTGCAGCTCCTGGACCAGTCGGCGCAGCCGCCCCACCTCGTTATGCAGCATCGCCCAGGTCTCGGCGCTCGGCTCGACGACACCATCGAGTAGCCCTTCAGTGTAGCCTTCCAGTGTCGCGAGGGGAGTCCTTAGCTCGTGGGCGACATCCCCAATCAGAGCGACGCGGCGACGCTCGGTGGCTTCCAATTCCTCCGCCATGATGTTGAACTGCTCGGCCAGTGCCCCCAACTCGTCGTCCGCGCTCACAGGGACGCGCTCGGTATAATGCCCAGCCGCGATACGCCGGCTGGCCTGAACCAACCTTTGAAGAGGTGTGACGATTCGCGCGGAGACGACAAAGCTGATCGCTATGGCAGCCACCGTTGCCGCACTTGTACTGATGACGAGGGCCTGGAGCATGGCTGTTTGGAAGGCCTGGGCCGTCGTTTGTTGCGCGCCCGCCATCATGCCTCCCATCATGTTCATACCAGGCCCCATCATGCGTCCCATCACCCGATCAAAAAGCGTTGGTCCAATGGCTAGCGTCGCCACGACCAGCGTTACCACTCCCACGGCAATGACCAACAGGTGTGCGAACAACAGACGCGTGTGGAGGGACGAGCCCGTCGCAGCCATGTCTCTATCCTCCCTGCGCCGCAAATCGGTAACCGACACCGCGAATTGTCTGGATGTAGCGAGGTGCACCTGGGTCGTCGCCGAGCTTCTTGCGCAGATTAGCAACATGAACGTCAACCACGTGGTCATCGCCGAAGTAAGTGGCGCCCCACACCTGCTCCAGGAGCTGATTGCGGGTGAACGCTCGGCCCGGGTACGATGCCAGCGTTGTTAGAAGGTTGAACTCCAGCGGCGTGAGGGAAACGGGCTGACCCGCGAGGGTTACCTCGCGGCGTATCTGGTCGATCAACAGGTCGCCGAACCGCTGGGGCGACGGAACCTCGGGCAGGGTGTTCGAGCCGTGGCGCGGCCGTCGGAGCATGGCGCGAACGCGCGCGACCAGCTCGCGCGGCGAGAACGGCTTGGTAAGGTAATCGTCGGCGCCCACCTCCAGCCCAATGACGCGGTCATATTCCTCGGACTTGGCTGTGAGCATGATGACGTATGCGTCGGAGAAGGTGCGAAGCCGACGGCAGACCTCCAGCCCATCTAGGACAGGTAACATCAGGTCGAGGATGACGACCAAAGGCGCGTGCTGACGCGCCAACTCGATGGCCGCCAGACCGTCATTGGCGGTCAGGACGGCGAAGCCCTCGTGTTCGAGATAGCTTCGCACCAGGTCGCGGAGGGGCGGCTCGTCGTCCACCACCAGGATTGTGGGCTGAGTATTCGTCATGGAATGTAGGGTCGCGGGAGATTTCGCCATTGACCAGTATCTCCAATTGTTTTATACTCTGTTTTATCATCTGTCAAATAGCCGCCTCAATTCCCGGATGAACTCAGTGAAAGAAAGTAGGACGAGCATGACCAAGCCCATCCCTGTCCAGGCGTTTCGGCTTGATCAACACGGCTTAATGCGGTTCTTTGGGGAACTGGAAGCGCGTGTCATGGATGTGATGTGGGATCTGGAGGAGGCCCCGATCCAGGATGTGTGCGACCGGCTTGGCGAATGCAACTATCTCACCGTCACCACGGTCATGAACCGTCTTGTGTACAAAAATGTCCTGCAACGATGGCGGGTCGGTAAGGTGTACTTCTACGCCCCTGTCCAGACGCGGGAGGAGTTTCTCCAGAGCGTGTCGCATCAGGTCGTGCAGAGCCTTGTCAAGGATTTCGGGAAGCTGGCGATAAGCCAGTTCTCCGATGTGATTGATGACCTAACCTCCGAAGACCTGGCGGCGTTGGAACAGGCCATCCACGAAGCCCGACAGAAAGCAATCCGTCGTTAGGCAGACACGGAGTTAGCATTCATGCGTGTTCAACAAGGCCGGTACCCTTTGTTAACATTGGTCAGCCTAGCCACCTTCCTTACGGTGGGACTTAGCATAGCCCTGTTGGCCTACGGTTTTGCCGACTACCACTCAATTCTCGCCATTTGTCGGCTGGCGTGGAGCGAGGTTGTCGATCACGGCGTGTGGCCGATGGTGACTCCGATACTGGTGTTGCTGCTCATGGGTGGCAGCGCCGTAGTTGCCTTGGTCAGACAGCTTGTTGCGACGCGTCGTCTTCACCTCCGCCTCGCCCCACTGCTCGTGAACACACCGTCTACTGTGGTCGAGGCGACACAGCGACTTGGAATCGCGGGACGAGTGGACGTCGTATATTCCGATGCTCCGTTAGTCTTCTGCTATGGTCTGTTGAAACCGCGCGTTTGCCTGGCAACAGGGCTGCTACGCTTGCTGGATGACGAGGAGTTGACTGCCGTTTTGCTGCATGAACGCCACCATCTTCTCAGGCATGACCCGTTAGGTGTTCTCGCCAGTCGATGCCTGGCCGCGGCGCTCGGCGTGTTACCTGTCGCTCGCCAACTTGCCACGCGTTATCTGCTTGCGAAAGAGCTAGATGCCGATCGCCACGCCGTCGAGAGCTTGGGGGATCCGACGCCGCTTGCGAGCGCTATTCTCAAGTTGAACCGTGCCCGGCCCCAGTGGCGTCTCGGTCAGGCGGCCATTAGCCCATTGAATGTGACGCATGAACGCGTCGTGCAGCTGTTGACGGGAACTCCAGGGCCATTACCTCATCCAGGTCTCGGTGCAGCTCTATCGACTCTGGCTATCATTGCCGTGATCTTCACCGCGAGCTTCGCTCCTCTCCTATTGCTCCGCGAGAGCACGGAGCTTCATACCCATTGCGACCCGGCGGTGGGCGTGACAAGTATCTCTCCGACGTAGCTCCAGTAGTTAGTCGTTCTCCAACTGCCTCAGGTCCGCAAAGAATAGACTCTGGCATAAAGGTGGCCCAACTGGAGATAGACTTCTTGACGGGGATGATTCCCCACCACCGCAGTGCCATCATGATGGCGGAAATGGCCGCGATGAAGGCGACGAAGCCCGAGCTGCGTCAACTGGCGCAGAAAGAAATCAGTGAGCAGCGCGGCGAGATCGAGAAGATGACGGCCTACCTGCGCGACTGGTACGGCATAGAGGCGCCAACGGCGCAAATGATGACACCCGAGATGATGATGAAGATGGACATGCCGATGTTGCACGGCATGATGTTCGATGACGCGGCCGCTATGGCCCGTCGTGAGGCGAAAACAGGCACGGACTTCGACATCGAGTTTATGAGCAGCATGACGCAGCACCACAGCCAGGCGATCATGATGGCCTCAGCTGTCCTGATGAACGGTTACCACGCCGACCTCTACAAGATGGCGAACAACATCGTCATGTCACAGGGCGAGGAGATCCAGCAGATGGATGAGTGGCTTAATGCCTGGTATGGTGTGGCAGATCCGTGACTCAGCACATCATCAGAATTGCCTTAGTTTTGCTTCAGCCCGGTGGGTTACTATAGAGATGTTGTCTCACGTGTTGCGCTGAAGTGAGCCAGGACCGCGACTGCCGAGGGACTGAACGATACCGCAGTGGCGCGGCAATTGGACATCAGCGTCGATACGACGTACCACTGTGGAAGACGCCGGTTGGGCTTGCAGGCTGTGTCGATGGATGGGTTAAGCGTCGACGAGTGGCTGGAAGATGCGCCGCGACCGCGCAAACCGCCGCAGATCACGGCGGAGCAGGTGTGCCAGTTGGCGGCCTTGGCGGGCGAGCACCCCTAAAGGTGGGAAGCAACCGACCTAATGTACTAGAGGGATTGCTGAAGAATGAATGCTGCAAGGCAAGTCGAAAAAGACGGCACAGTTGCCACTTCAAGCGTCTCAACTTCTGAGACTAGCTACGGACAGACGGACATCGTTGTTAGGACGCTTTCTCAGCACTGGCTGTTGATATTGAACATCATTATGGGTGTTTTTGTTGCCCTGCCGTGGCTCGCGCCCCTCCTTATGGCAAATGGTTATGAGATGCCGGCGAAGGCCATCTATCTAGCCTACAGCCTCACCTGCCATCAACTTCCGGAGCGCTCATACTTCTTGTTTGGCCCAAAGGTTATGTACTCCATGACCGAGATCGCCTCCGTCTGGCCGTCTCAGGACATGCTGATTCGCCGCCAGTTCATTGGCACGCCTGCTATGGGCTACAAGGTGGCGTGGTCGGACCGCATGGTGTCAATGTATACCGCCATGTTTGTGGGAGGTCTTGTCTTCGCTCTCGTGCGCCACCGTGTACCCCGGTTGAGCTGGCGATCATTCCTCCTGATAGGCGTCATGCCCATGTTCCTGGACGGCTTCTCGCACATGATCAATGATCTGTCAGGCTGGGGCTTTCGCGACAACAATGCCTGGCTCGCGGCTTTGACGGGGCATGTTTTCCCTGCCACATTCTACGGAGGCGACGCGATAGGCTCCCTAAACTGGTGGTTGAGGTTGGTCACAGGACTATTATTCGGCTTCATGGTGATCTGGCTGGCTTACCCGGTGATCGGTCGCGAGTTGGAGAGAACTTCAATACACAATTGAGGCTCCTTCGGGTGCTAAACTCTGCCTGGTTCTGCTCTTCAGCAGATCCTCAGGTTTGCCTCAGGTTTGCGTCAGCCCATGCTGCTATGATGGAGCTGCTATTGGAACTTATCGCGCCTGCCAGTGAGCAGAGATCGCGACCATTCGAGAGAAAGGCTAATGATCCAACATGACAATGCGAGGATGCGTATGTGGCTGCGAGTGACCCGTATCCTACTGGGGATCATCGGGGTCGCCGCCCTGTTCGTGGTCGCGGCATGTTCCTCTCAGTCTGCTGCGCCGACCACATCCGGTAGTGCTTCCACGACGCAAGGAGGCGCATCGGCGCCAAAAGCGAGCGGCGCGAGCCTTGTGTTCGACGAGACGTCGGTGGACTTTGGCAAGGTGCCCTTCGACAAGATGGTGGAGAAGAGCTTCGTCTACCGCAACGTCGGCACGAAACCTATTAGCATCGTCGAGAAACCGAGAGTCGACACGGTCGCTGGCTGCTGACCGCCTCAGCCCGTCGTCAGTTCGACGACATTGCAGCCCGGTGAGACCGCTACACTTCGCGTTGCCCTTGTCATGCATGAAGGCATGGGCGGCGAACATGACTTCCGTGTCACGGTCAAGACGAACGATCCGGTCCAGCCCGAGACCGTTCTGACGGTCAAAGGCGTCTTCGGCCCGTAAGGCCCTCTCCTCGCGCTTCACCAGGAGCGCGGGGAGGGCCACATTTCATTCGTCAGAGTCAAGCGCTCGTCCGCACCTTGAAGGTTCACATGCTCCCTCGATTCATATTGCCGCTAGTCCTCCTGGCGATTCTCCTGTCAGCCACGCTCAGTGCCTGCCGTGTCGCTCCTTTACCCGAAGGTGTCACATTCACACAGGTCATGGAAGGCAAGGACCTGTACGAGGCCAATTGTGCAGCCTGTCATGGTCCAGCTGGTGAAGGGCAAGATTGGCGCACTCCCGTGCCCGCCGGTCTTCTGCCAGCCCCGCCCCACAATAACGAGGGCCACACCTGGCATCATCCGGACCAGCAGCTTCTCGAGATCGTTCGGGACGGCGGCAAGACGCAAGGCAGCACAATGCCTGCGTTCAAGGATCGCCTGACCGACGCGCAGATGAAGGCGATTCTAGCCTACATCAAGACACTCTGGGGGCCTGAGGAACGAGCACGACAGGCAGAGCTGACACGTCTCAACATGAGCGACCACAAGTAGCGAGTAATGGTTACCCAGTTCTTCGTACTCCTGGTTCCGCAGGCGTTAGACCCGCTGGTGCATCTACCAAAGATGTCGAAGCCACTATTTCCCTTAGTACTCTGTTCACTTATGGCGAAGCAAACGGGCCGAATTGCCAAGGATGCCAAGATCGGGTAGAGATTGCGCGGCAGCCGCCAGAATAGGTGGCAGAATACCAATTGCAGCCAGCGATAGCCCCACGAGATTGTAGCCAGCGGTGAACCCGATGTTCATCTTCACAACCCGCATTGTCCGTTTGGCAATCTTGAACAGTTCGGGCACCAGCGTCCAATCTTCGCGCATCAGAGCAACATGCGCTGCCTCGATCGCCACATCCGTCCCGGCTGCTCCCATAGCGATTCCTACGTCAGCCTGGGCCAAGGCGGGCGCATCATTCACGCCATCTCCTACCATCACGACGACGTGTCCCTGAGCCTGATACTTCTTCACCACAGCGATCTTCTGTTCTGGCAGCAGGTTGGCGCGGTACGCTACATGGAGCGCGTCGGCAAGGGCTGCGGCCGTTCGTTCGTTGTCCCCGGTCAGGAGTTCAATGTGCTCAATCCCAAGAGCACGAACGGATGCCAGCGCCTCGGGCACTTCCGGGCGCAGGGTGTCAGCAGCCGCGAGGATGCCTGCCGGTTCGCCATTTTGGGCCACGAACAAGAGAGTCTTGCCTTGTGCCTGTAGTTCATCGGCGATAGAGGGTACTTCAAGCATTGGAAGCATTCGGCGGCTACCGATGGTCACGAGGTTGCCGTTTACCCGTGCCTGCACTCCCATGCCAGGAACAGATTCAAAGTCCTCCGGCTCGAGCGAAGACAGTCCGCGCTCTCGCGCAGCCGCGCGTGCAGCTTCAGCGAGTGGATGCTCTGAGTAGCGCTCGGCAGATGCAGCAAGCGTCAAGAGGTCATTCTCGGAGAGGCCGTTGAGAGGGACGACGTTGGTGATCTGCGGACGGCCAAGCGTCAGTGTGCCTGTCTTGTCTACGAGAAGCACATCAGCACGGGCAAGCAACTCCAGGTACTTCCCACCTTTGATAAGGAGCCCTCGTTTGGCTCCCGCCCCAATGGAAGCCAGCATAGCAATCGGCGTTGCGAGAGCAAAGGAGCAGGAGCAAGCCACAACCAACACCGCGGTGGTCGCGAGAGGGTCGCGGCGAACCAGAAAGGTGAGTGTCGCGATGCTTGCGACCACCGGTAGGTAGTAGGCAGAGAACTTGTCACCGATGCGTTGGATGTCGGCCTTATGCGCTTCGGCTTCCTCTACCAGCTTAATCACGCGACCAAAAGTCGTATCAGGGCCGATATGGGTCGCACGAATGCGCACACTCCCTAGCCGGGCAATCGTCGCCGCAAACACGCTTGCCCCTGGCCCGACCTCCACGGGCATCGCTTCGCCGGTGATAGTTGCCTGGTCCACTGTGGCCTGACCGCTGACGACCTCGCCATCCACCGGAATCTTGTCGCCGGGCCGGATCACAACGATCTCACCCACGCGTACTTCGCTGGCCGGGACTTCATACTCCTCGCCGTCCCGTTCAACCCGCGCTGTCTGTGGGGCCAGTGCGGTCAGGTCTTTCACAGCACGTCGCGCGCGCTCCGTGGTGAAGTGCTCCGCGTAGTCACCCACACGCATGAAGAAGACGACGACGGCCGCTGTTGCCCATTGGCCAACGATTAAGGCAGCGACCGCGCCCACACTCATCAACGTGTGGGAAGTGATCTCTCTCTTCAAGGCGGAGCGGATGACGTTGCGAAAGATGGGGTAGCCAAACACGAGGACAATGCCCACACCGACAAACCAGGGGACACGTGCGGTGAGCGCTTCGAAAAGGCCTAGCCACTCGCCTACAACCACGACAAACAGCACGACGCCAAAGACGATCCCAAACAAAGTCAGGACCTGTCGGGTCAAGCCAGCCAGGGGAGCGGTAGATCGCTGCTCGTTGTCCGACTGAGGGACCGCGTATCCTGCACCCTCGACCGCCTTGCAGACGGACGCCAAGTCCACTTGTGCTGGATCGAGCTGGATCACAGCTTTCTCTGCTGTCAGTGAGACATCTACCGCATGGACACCGGGGAGGGCCGATATGGCGCGCTGGACGCTCTTGGTGCATTCCACGCAGTCCATGCCGCGAATGGGAACCTCCAAGGTGTTGAGGCTGGCCATGCTCAATCTTCCCTTTCGACGTTGTAGCGCGTGCATTGGTACACACCTTGCGCTACATCAGCCAACAGTTCTTCGGCCAGGCAGAGCAGTTGGCCGACGCGCTCGTCACTGAGACGATAGTACACATGGCGCCCCCGCTTCTCGCGCGTGACGAGGCCACAGTCATTCAAGCAAGAGAGATGATTGGAGACATTGGGCTGCGTCAGCCCAGTGACCGCAATGACTTCCGTGACACTACGCGGCCCATCTCGAAGGGCCTCAAGGACGGCGAGACGGGAGGAATCTGAAAAGCCTCGAAAGAGCTTGGCCTTCAACTGGGTCGCTTGGGCATGTGCGGCAATTAGCATAGGCTCGTCCTGGGTATATTTGTATATCACTATGTGCTGATATATTATTGTGATTGCTGCGATTTGTCAAGACATGGTAAGCAAGCACCAGTTGCCAAAGACCGGACCAAGAAGCGGGGAGGAGTAGGGCGAGATGGCGCATACTCACGAGCACGGGCCAGCGAATTACGGCCGAGCGTTTGCCATTGGCGTGGCTTTGAATCTCGGCTTTGTCATCATAGAGGGCGGCTACGGCTATGTGTCTAACTCGCTCGCCCTCGTCGCGGATGCCGGGCATAACCTAAGCGATGTTCTTGCCCTTCTATTGGCCTGGGGAGCGAGTGTTCTCGTTTTGCGCCTTCCGACCGTCAAGCATACGTACGGGATGCGGAGCACCTCTATTCTTGCTGCTCTTGTCAACGCAATGTTACTTCTCATTGCCATTTCGGCAATTGTGTGGGAAGCTCTCCAACGGCTGATGAACCCCGCGCCAGTCGAGGCTGAGACAGTTATCTGGGTCGCTGTCGTGGGCATTGTCGTCAACACCGTGACCGCGCTGCTGTTCATGTCCGGCCGCCAGCACGACCTTAACATCCGAGGCGCCTTCATGCACATGGCGGCTGATGCGGCCGTTTCGGCGGGCGTCGTTCTAGCCGGCTTCGCGATTATAGTAACTGGTTGGGAATGGCTTGATCCGGTGGTGAGTCTGCTCATCGCAGCAGTGATCTTCGTAGGAACCTGGGGGCTGCTCAAAGAGAGCATCAATATGGCGCTTGACGCGGTACCGGAAGGTATTGACCTTAGTGAGGTCAAGAGTTACCTCGAAGGGCTACCGGGTGTGATCGAAGTTCACGATCTCCATATCTGGCCCATGAGTACAACTGAAACTGCCTTGACAACTCATCTTGTTATACCGGACCACAGGGCCGATGATGCGCTATTGAACGAAGTGCTAGAAACACTCCACGACAGGTTTGGCATCGAGCACACCACGATACAGATTGAAGCAGGCAATACGGCGCATCCGTGTAAACAAGCCCCGGCTCATACTGTTTGAGAGACTTCGTGGAGCACAAGAAAGGAACCCGGCAGCGCAGGTACCGAGTTCCCGTAGTTCTCGTATGCCTTCTCCTCTTTCTCAGCCTCCACACCGCTTAATGTACCGAGTGCAGGTGCATTCTTACCTCACCCCGGATACCACTTGTTGCGCCATTCGCGCATTTGGCTGATTTCCCGTTCCTGCGCGGCGATGATGTCGGCCGCTAGCTGCCTGATCTCGGGCTTCGTCGCCCGTTGCTGAGCGATCTTTGCCGCCTCAATAGCGCTCTCGTGATGCGGGATCATCGTATCGATGAAGGCCTTGTCGAAGGGGGACGCTGTTTGGAGCTTCTGGACGTCCTCCGCCATGTTGCCCATGTCGCTCTTCATTTCGGGTAGCATCGGCATGCTCGCCATGGCCGGCGTCTGGTCCGAACCGTACCATGCCTTACGCCAGGATTTCATCTGCTGAACTTCCTTGTCCTGGCTACTGACGATAGCGTCGGCGAGTTGACGGATCTCGGAGTGTTCGGCGCGAGATTGAGCCACCTTAGCCATGGCGACGGCGCCCTCATGGTGCGGCACCATCATGTCGATGAACTGCTGGTCGAACGGCGCCTTTGGATCGGTTGTTGAATGCCCTGCCAACGCGTGGTTCATCCCCATCCCTGTAGAGGATTGAGGTGGGCTTTGCATAGGCTGGCTTTGTTGCTGACCCTGTGTCTGTGGGCTACAGGCGATGACGCTGAAGCCTAGCAGGAGGCCAGCGACCAGGGCAGGAAAGTGGCGTCGAAGGTTCTGCATTACGGAGAGTCCTTTCAAGGGTCACGGTAGAGTTGAGGATCTGGTTTGTGCGACTTCGGTTACTGCGCATGAACACAATCGGGCAACAAGGCGCGGGTAAGAGCCTCTTGTTTTACATCCTATAAAAGATCGCTGTCCGAATTCTAGCTTAACTCGCCGGTGTAGGCAAGAATGCGCTTTCAGGAAGTGCTTGTGGGAGCTCGCTCAACCGATGGAGAAGCACTCGTCGAAGGCTCGCCGCCAATAGGTTGCGCCAGATCACTCTCGACGCGCTTGAGAGACACGGCATTGACGGCGACGATGATGGACGACAGCGACATCAGCAGCGCCGACCACTCCGGCCGCAGCATGATACCATAGGCGGGGTAAAGAATACCCGCGGCGACGGGAATCGCCAGGATATTGTAAACCGAGGCCCACACAAGGTTCTGCTTCATCTTGCGCACCGTCGCCTTCGACAGCTTGATGGCGCGGATGACGTCCACCGGATCGCTCTTCATGAGCACGACCTTCGCCGTCTCGATGGCGACGTCTGTACCCGCGCCGATGGCGATGCCGATGTCGGCCTGGGCCAACGCCGGGGCATCGTTGACACCATCGCCCACCATCGCGACGCGTTTGCCCTCCGACTGGAGCTGCTTGACGTAGCCCGCCTTGTCCGCGGGTAGCACCTCGGCGAACACCCGCTCGATGCCCAGCTCGTGTGCTACCGCCTGGGCCGTGCGCGTGTTGTCGCCGGTCATCATCACGACCTCGATGCCCAGGTCTTTCAGGCCCGCGACGGCCACCCCCGCGCTTGGCTTGACGGTATCCGCCACCGCGACGATGCCGGCCGGCTGCCCATCCACCGCCACGAGCATCGGCGTCTTGCCCGCCTCTGCCAGGCTCGCCATCCGCCCCTCCAACTCTTGCACGTCCAGACTGTTCTCGGCCATCAGCCGCGCGTTTCCGACTAGCACCGTGCGCCCGCCGACAGTGGCGCGGATGCCGCGGCCCGTGATTGCCTCGAAGCCACTGGCGTCGTCAAGCTGGAGCCCTCGTCCCTGTGCCCCCGCCACAATCGCCTCGGCCAACGGGTGCTCCGAGCCGCGCTCGGCTGAGGCGACCAGGCGCAGTAGCCCGTTCTCGTCCAACGATCCTACCGCGACAATATTCGTTAGCGATGGCTTGCCCTCGGTCAGCGTCCCTGTCTTGTCGAGAACGATGGCGTTGATGTCGGACACCCCTTCGAGCGTGGCGGCGTCCTTGATGAGTATGTTGTGCCGCGCGCCAATGCCGGTGCCGACGGCGACGGCGGTTGGCGTCGCCAACCCCAGGGCATCGGGGCAGGCGATGACGACGGCCGAGATGGCGAAGGTAAGGGCCGTGATGAGGGCGGCGTTCAGCCCGAAGTACCACGCCAGGAAAGTAACGATGCCCGCGCCGACGGCGAGAATCACGAGGTACTGCGCCGCCCTATCGGCCAGGCGCTGGCCGGGCGCCTTGGAGTTCTGCGCCTGCTCGACCAGCTTCACGATCTGGGCCAGCGCCGTCTCCGCGCCAACGGCCGTCGCGCGGAAGCGCACGCTGCCCGTGCGGTTGATAGAGCCAGCTACCACTTTGTCGCCGGCCCGCTTGGTCACCGGCAGGCTCTCGCCTGTGACCAGGGCCTCGTCAATGGCGGTCTCGCCCTCGGTCACCTCGCCGTCCACCGGCACCTTGTCGCCAGGCCGCAGGACGACGATGTCGCCGACCTGCACCTCGCTGCTGGGAACGGTCATCTCCTGGCCGTCGCGGATGACGGTCGCCTGGGGTGGCACAAGATCGAACAAGGCGCGCAGGGCATCGTTCGTCCCCCGCCGCGAGCGCATCTCCATCCAGTGGCCGAACAGGACGAACGTCACGAGCATGGCCGCCGCTTCGTAGAACGTCTCCCCACCCAGGAAGGTGATCAGAACGCTGAAGACGTAAGCGGCCAGGACGCCGGTGGCGATGAGGACGCTCATGTTGAGCATCCCGCGCTTGAGGGAATAGTACGCACCGGCGATGAACAGCCAGCCACAATAGAAGACCACCGGCGTGGACAGGATGAGCATGATAATGTTGGTGTCCAGGCCGAAGGTCGGCAGGCGCAAGCCGAGAAAGTTCATGCCCAGGGGGGAGTAGAGGACAGTCGGGATGGTGAGCAGGAGGGCGATGAAGAACTTGTTGCGCATGTCGCGCTCCATCGCCGCCGCCATGCCCGGATCGGACATGTCGTGCCCCATGTGCTCGTGCGCGCTGCCCTGCGCTGCGTGCTCCATGCCACCATGTGCCTCGTGAGACGTCGGCGGGGTAGTGGGCGCGACATGGTGGGCGCGGGCATGGTCGTGGGCGCGGGTCGCGGGCATCTCGTACTGCATGCGGTCATGCTTGGTGCCCATCGTGATGGGCTGGGTCTGCACACCGTGGGCGAGGTGCTGCATCTGACGCTGCGGGGAGGGCGCGACAGTCTCGTGAGGGTGGCCATCCGCCGCCGTGCAATCGCAACCGGTGGACGCGATAATCTGCTCGATCTGCTCGCGGCTAATCATCCCCTCGTGGTAGCCTACGTGAACGACGTTGTTCGCCCAGTCCAGGTGGACGCTTGTGATGTGCGGATTGACGCGAAGGGCCTTTTCGACCGCGGTGGCGCAGTCGAGGCAATACAGACCATCCAGCTTGAACGTCGCGTGCTGAGCAGTATGCACCTGGTCCTGGTGAGCTCTCTTGTGATCCATCATGACGCCTCTCGTTGCATCAAACACACAATACATTCACCTTTCCAAAGTATACGCGATTTGCTTTATGCACGGTAAAAGTTACTGCCGCGCATCGTGATCAACAGCCGTAAATACGTCGGATGGCTAGGTTCCGCTTGAGGGCGAACGCATGTTGCCTGACGCATTGCTTTGAACATAGGTGACGATGCAGCAAATCAACAAGCAGGACGATCGGATGGAGTGACATGCGAGTCCAGTAGAGGTGCGAATCAATACGCTACGTGGAGGGAGCGCCATGTCCGATAGCCTCGCCCTCTCTGCTACTGTCCTTGATCGTGTTCATACAATCAACTCTCCCGAAGACCTACACCGCCAGAAGGTTTTCACCTCAATCGTCGTCGGCATACTGTTGGAGCAGACCATCAGCATGCCTCAAGATAGTAGAGCGGTGAACCGGCGGTCTGCAGGCTCAGACGTTAGCTGATCTCGATGACTGTAACCGTGCTCTTCCCCTCACCACGAAATCCGCCACACTTCAACGAAATTCCCGTCGACGCGTTACCATTTGCCCCCCTTGTGCGTCTACTTATTGTAACTATATACTGTTTTCGCTACTCCGATCATCCTGCCGACGTTTCGTCGCGCGCCTCGTCCTCCGGCGATCAGCGCATTCTTACCCTCATCATCGCCTCGCTGATTTGCGCCCTGCTGTTCTCGGCTGACACGCCCAGGCTCTTCCGCCGTCTCGACCCCCGTCGGGACTGCCCTCCAGGAGGTCACCTTGGCTAGCTCGCCTCTTACCCCTAGTCGTGCCCTGCGCCGACCCCGCCGCATTGACATGCGCATCGTCGTCGGCGTCCTCCTCATGCTTGCCACCACCCTCGGCTCCCTCGCCTTCTGGACGGCCATCTCGGATGCCCGTCCCGTCGTGGTGGCGACCCACGACCTGCCGGCCCTCGCCGTGCTCACCCCGTCCGACCTCACCGTCGCCCACGTCCGCATGGACGATACCCTCTACCAGGCTGCCATCCCTGGCGACGATCTCAACACTCTCGTGGGTAAGCCCCTGTCCCAGCCGGTCTATGCCCAGGAGGTGCTGGTGCGCCCCCACATCGCGCCGCGTCCGGCCCTCGCCGCCGACCAGGTCGCCATGACCATCGCCATCACGCCTGAGACAGGCGTCGGCGGACGGCTGCGGCCCGGCGACCAGGTGCAGGTGCTCGTCACCCTCAACAAGGGCAAGCCTGACGTGCGCTCGGCGGTCGTCCTCGACCGCGTCACCGTCTACGATGTCGGCTACGAGCAGCGAGTCGGCGCCATCAACACCGACAGCATCACCGGCAGCGGGGCGCAAGGCACGGCCCGGTGGCTGACACTGGCGGTGACCGCCGAGCAGTCGCGCCAGTTGGCCGAGGCGAAGGGCAGCGGCGACCTGGATGTGACGCTGCTCCCGCCTCGGCGATAGGGGCGGCGCCATGAGCCAGTCCAATCCTGCGCAGCCTCAGCGGCTGCCCGATCCTCTCGACGCGCGCTGGCGCCTGGCCGTTGGGCTCGGCGACCCCGACCGTGAGCGCGCCCTGCTGCCGGCCCTCCGCGCCCTCGGCGACTTCGTCGTCGTCGAGCGCTGCCTGGCGGCCGACCAGCTGCTCGCCTGCCTCCAGGGGCGGCGCGCGGATGCGGCGATCCTGGCCTTCGACCTTCACCGGCTCAGCCAGGGCGTCATCGCCGACCTGCGCCAGACGCGTGTCCCCCTCGTGACCCTGGCGCCCGACCCGAACCAGGAGCGGTGGCGCTCGCTCCCCGGCGTCGTCCTTCCCCTGGACGCCGACGCGGCGATGCTGGAGCGCGCCCTCACGGCAGCGCTGCGCGGCGAACGCCCACCGCCCGCCGAGCAAGACGAGCCGCTCACTCTGTCGCCGACGCAAGAGGCCCGGTCCCAGGCGCCGCCCGCCCTCTCTCTCATCGCCCTCGCCGGCGGCTACGGCAGTCCAGGGCGCACGACCCTCGCCCTCAACCTGGCGGCCGCCCTCGGCGCGGTCGCCCCCACGGTCCTGGTGGACGCCGACCTCAACAACCCCAGCCTGGCCATCCACCTCGACGCCGATCCCACTCGTAACCTCTCCATGCTGGCCCACGCGGAGCCCGACACGCCCCGCGCCTGGCGGCATGCCCTCGACGGGGAAACCCAGCCCCTAGCGGCCCGCAGCCCCCACGCGGTTGTCCTGTGCGGCCTGCCCAAGCCTGAGCTGCGCAGCCAGCTCACGCTGCCCTTCTTCGAGCGCCTGCTGGAGCATCTCCGCCTCCGCTATCGGTACGTCATTCTCGACGTCGGCGCGGAGGTACACGGTTCCGAGTCCGCCCTGCACCGCGCCGCCCTGCAGCTGGCCGACCACACCCTCGTCATCGTCGCCGCCGACCTGGTCGGGCTGCGCCAGGGCCAGCGCGCCTTGACCTACCTGACCGACACCCTCGGGTTGCCCCACGAGCGTGTCGCCATCATCCTCAACCGCCACGACCGCCACCGCCATCACAGCCGGCCGGAGATCGAGTGGGCGCTCGACCGGCCAGTGGCCGGCGTCATTCCCTACGACCACGCCGCCGTGCAGCGCGCCCTTGACCGCCAGCAGCCCTTGCTTCTGGCCGGGAAGAGCCGCGCCGGCCGCGCCATCCTCGACCTGGCCGAACGCCTCCACGCCGGCCAGGTTGTCCTGCCCCCCGAAGCGCCTTCGAAGCGCCGCTTCCCCTGGCGACTCAACATTAAGAAGTCCAAGACCGGGCAGACGACGCCCGTTGAAGGAGACTTGCATGGCCACGTCCCTATCCCAGATGAGCCCCTGGCCGAGGGGCAGCTACGATCCAACGGTCGAGCGCGCCCTCCGCGCCGAGGTCCGCGAGGCCGTTAGCCGCCTGCTCAGTGACACGCAGTGGCTGACGCCCAGCGCCGCCGACGAGGCGCGCATCCGCGCCCTCATCCACGAGCACGTCGTCGCCTACCAGCGCCGCGCCGCTACGGCTAACACCGGCCCTCCTCTTCAACCCCGAGGCGGTCGAGCAGCATCTCTTCGATGGCCTGCTGCGCATGGGCATCCTCCAGCCGCTCATGGACGCGCCGAGCGTCGAGGAGATCATCTGCAACGGCCCGCAGCGCATCTTCGTCATCGAGGACGGGCAGAAGCGTCTCATGAGCGACCTGTTCTTCGACGACGACGAGGAGCTGCGGCAGCTCGTCAAGCGCCTGGTCGGGCCCCTGGGCCGCCGCCTGGACGAGTCCGCTCATGGTGGATGCGAGGCTGCTCAACGGGGCGCGGCTCAACGCCGCCATCCCGCCGGGCGACGACCCGCTGGTGCTGCCTCACCATCCGCAAGTTCACCTTGCGCGCCCACTCCCTGGAGCAGCTCGTCGAGTTGCGAACGCTGCCCGAGCACGGCGGCGCAGTTCCTGGACGCCGCGGTGCAGGCGGGCGTCAACATCCTCGTCAGCGGAGCAACCGGCGCCGGCAAAACGACGATGCTCAACGCGCTGGGCGCCTCCATCGCGTCGCTGGACGAGCGCGTCGTGACGATTGAGGAAGTGGCTGAATTGCAGCTCGACCGCCAGCTCCCCGACTGCGTCTCTCTACAGGCGCGAGCGCGAGCAACGTCGAAGGCGTGGGCGAGATCCGCATCCGTGACCTGGTCAAGAACGCCCTGCGTATGCGGCCGACGCGGATCATCGTCGGGGGAGTGCGCGGCGCGGAGGCGCTGGACATGCTGCTGGCCATGAACACCGGCCACGAAGGCTCCCTCGCCACCATCCATGGCAACTCGCCCCGCGACGCCCTGGACCGGCTGGTGACCCTGGCGATGATGGCTGAGGAGCGGCTGTCCAACGAGGCCCTCACGAAGATGGTGGCGCGCACCATTGAGCTGGTGCTCCAGGTGCGCTTCGAGCCGCGGACGGGCCAGCGGCGGCTGGTGAGCATCTTCGAGGTGACGGGGCTGGAAGGCGAGGTGATCACCGGCAACGACATCTGGGCGCTGGACGAGAAGAGCGGCCGCCTCGTCTGGACCGGCATCCAGCCGCGCTGCCTGACCAAGCTGGCCGCGCGGGGTATCCCGTATACCTTCGCGCCGACGCGCGGGCCGTCCGACTGACACTTTCCTGCTACTTTCCCGGTTGCGTGTCCAGGAAAGTGGCAGGAAAGTCAGGAAAGCCCGCATTGGAGCCTCACTTTCCCGGCAGCGCGTCCAGGAAAGTGGCGGGAAAGCCGGAGAAACACACCTTGGAGCATCACTTTCCCGGCAGCGGGTCCGGGAAAGTGATGGGAAAGCAGGAAAAGCACGCGTTGGAGCTCCACTTTCCCGGCAGCGGGTCCGGGAAAGTGGCAGGAAAGTCGGGGCAGAGCAGTTTGCCGTCGATGCAACCGCCAAGTTCGCTCCACTTTCCCAACTCGTGGTCCGGGAAAGTGGCAGGAAAGCGCCGGGAAAGTGGCGTCTGGTACACTAGGGACAGGAGGGTGGGTTCAGCATGATACCAATTCTACTCTCAGTTGGTTTAGGGTTGGCCGTCTTCTTCGTCTACGACGGGCTGACGCGCCCACCTACGCCCCAGGTGGAGACGCGAGAACGAACGCGGCTCGACGGGTTCCTGCTGCGGGCCGGTCTGCCGGATGTCAAGCCCCGCGAGTTCGCCTTGTTCTCTCTGGCCTGCAGCTTGGCCACCGCCATCGTCAGCCAGATCCTCCTGGGCTGGGGCATCGTCAGCCTGCTGGCCCTCCTGTTCGGCCTGGCGGCGCCCCTCGCCTACTACGCCCACCGCCACGATAGCCGCCGCGCTCAGGTCCAGGCCGCCCTGGTCGAGGCCATCGCCCAGCTCCGCGATGCCATCCGCAGCGGCCTCTCGGTTCAGGAGGCGCTGGTCGGTCTGGCGCGCGTCGGGCCAGAGGCGCTGCGGCCTGAGTTCGTCACGCTCGTCCGGGATATGCAACTCGACGGTGGTGAAGCGGGGCTGGTCGCCATGCGCGACCGCCTCGCCGACCCGCTGTTCGACATCGTCGCCGCCACCCTCATCCTCAACGACCGGCTCGGTGGCCGCAACGTCAGCCAGGTGCTCGACGAGCTGGCCGAGACGACGCGGGCGCAGCTGCGCGTCCAGGATGAGCTGCGCGCTCACCAGGCTCAGACAGTGCTGTCCGCCCGAGTTGTGGCCGTCATGCCCCTGATCGTGCTGATCATCATTCGCCAGATGAACCCGCGCTACCTGGCCATCTTCAACGACTGGTCGGGCCAGGTCATCCTAGCGCTGTGCGTCCTGAGCATCGCCATCGGCTACGGGGCCATGCTCTGGATCACGCGCCTGCCGGCCGAGCGCCGCATCTTGAGGTGACGCCATGCCTTTCCATTTCCACCTGTCGAGTCCGCCCGTCGCCGTCATTCTCTTGCCCCTCCTCTTCAGCCTGGGCGCCTACCTCATCCTCATGGCGCAGCCCATCGGTCGGCCGCGGCCTGACTTGAAAGAACGCCTGCGCCGCCTGGACGTGGACGAGAGGATGCGCGAGCAGATGAGCCAGCCCATCCGCCGCCCCATCTTCGCCTCGCGCTGGCTGGAGGCCATCCTGCGACCTATCCTCGACGACGTCGGGCGGCTCGTGCGCTCGGTGCTGAGCCTATTCGGGCTCGGCGGCGGACGCCGGTTGGAGCGCAAGCTGCACATCGCGCGGCCCGAGGTCGAGATCTCCCAGTTCTTCGGCGAGAAGCTCGCCGCCGGGCTGATCGGCCTGGCGATCTTCCCGGTCATGAATGCCCTGGGCCTCCAGCCGTTCGGGACGTGGCCGACCTGGCTGTGGGGTGTCGGCTTCCTGGTCGGCTTTCTCAGCCCCGATTGGGACCTGGAGCGGCGGCTGGCCGAGCGGCGCATCGACGTCCTGATGGAGTTGCCGACCGTGCTGGACATGCTCACCATCGCGACATCGGCAGGGCTGGCCCTGGAGCAAGCCCTCATCCTCGTCGCGCGGGAGAGCCAGGGCCTCGTCGCCCAGGAGCTGCAGCACGTAGTGCGCGAGATGGCGCTGGGTCAGCGTTCCCTCGACGGCGCCCTGTCCGACATGGCCGAACGCAACGATGTGCCGCAACTGACGACCTTCGCCAACCACGTGCGCGCCGCCTACCAGCAGGGGACGCCTCTCATCCAGACACTGCGAACCCAGGCGGTGAGCCTGCGGGAGCAGAAGCGACTGCGGATTGTGGAAGAAGGGGGGAAGGCGAGTGTCAGGATGCTCTTCCCCGTGGCCCTCTTCATATTACCGGTCCTCTTCGTCGTACTCCTGCTGCCGGCGGTCTTCGAGCTGCTCAAGCTCGGGCGATAGGCAGGAGAGGAACTGCACAAGGAGGTGAGGCAATGCTGTTCATTGTGTCGTTGTATCTGAGTTGGCTGCATAGCTATTTTCACAGGCTCGTCCTGCGCGTCTGGCGCGACGAGGAAGGGGCGTCGCTGGTGGAGTACGCCATCCTGGTGGCGCTCATCGCCATCGTCGCCATTGCTGCCGTCCAGGCCCTCGGCAACGGGATCACCGGCGTCTTCCAGAACATCCTGGGGCGCATTCAAGGCCTGGGACGGTAGGAATTGGAGACTGGAAGCGTGTCGTCCTTGTATGCATCTGTTGTGGCCGTCGGCATCTTCGCAGCTGCCACGGTCACCGACATCCGCTCGCGTCGCGTGCCGCGCTGGCTCACGCTTGGCGGCATCCTACTCGGCCTGGCAGTCGCCGCCATGAGCGGGTCGGAGGCCCTACTTGCTAGCCTCGCTGGCCTGGTCGTCGGCGGGGTACTTCTGCTCCCCTTTGTCCTCAAAGGCGGGATGGGTCTGGCGGATGCGCTCCTGCTAGCAGCCGGTGGGGCGTGGCTGGGCTGGCAGCCCATTCTCCATGTCGCGCTGTGGGGCGCGCTGGCCGGTGGCATCCTGGCCCTCGTGGCGCTGGCCCGCGGGCAGCGCTCCCTTCCCTACGCGCCGGCCCTGCTCGTCGGCGTCCTACTGGCGTTGGCGGTACGATAGGAAGGTCGCCGTCATGAACAGGCTCGAACGCTGGCTTGAATTTCATCAACGGTTGGAGATCGGCGCGGCGATGGTCGAAACAGCGGTTGCCTTTCCCCTGCTCATTATCGTCGCGCTGGGTCTCGTTCAGTTCGCCCTGTACGCCCACGCCCAGAACGTGGTTGTCGGCGCAGCCCAGGATGGAGCTCGCGTGGCGGCTGCCGAGGACCGCCACATCGAGGACGGGCTTGCTCGCGCCCACGACCTGCTACGGGCCGGACTCGGGCCGAGCGCCGAGGGGGTGAGCGTGCGCGGCGTGGACGGCGGGGACGTCGTGATGGTCGAGACGCAAGGCCGGCTGCGGCTTATCCTCCCGTGGGTGGGTGACGCCTCGCTGCCGCTCCACGCGCAGGCTATGATAAACAAGGAGGCGTTTCATGCTAGCCCGTCGCGCTAAGTCCGCACGCTCCTGCGAGCGCGCTTCGGCGCTCGTCGAGGTTGCCCTCGTCTTGCCCCTGCTGCTTGTGCTCGCCTTCGGTGTCGTGGGTGTGAGCCGTGTCGTCCAGGCGCGGATGGGCGTGAGCGCCGTGGTGCGTGAGGCCGCTCGATCGGGCGCACTGGCGCAGGAGCCAGGCGAAGCCGTCGCCCGAGGGCTTTCGGTGGGACATGCGGTCGCCGAGGGGTATGGTCTGACCAACGGCTCGTTGGCGCTGGGTGTAGACGCAGGAGGTTTCGGGCCTGGTGGGAGTGTGCGGGCGAGTGCGGGTTACACAATATCGCTGGGCGATCTTCCGCTCCTTAGTTGGGCCAGCGTGAATGTGGCGAGCGAGCACGTCGAGCGTGTGGACCTCTACCGCTCGCGGTGGACATCTGGAGGGAGGCCATGAGGCGGTTGACAACGACACCGCTGAGAAGGCTTGACTTCCTGCTGGCTCGCGATGCCGGCCAGGCAATTGTGTGGGTCGCGGTGATGCTGCCGCTGTTCCTGGCGGTGATTGGCCTATCCATCGACGGCGGGTTGGTCTTCAGCGCCCGCCGCGAGTTGCAGAATGTCGCCGATGCGGCAGCTCGCGCCGGGGCGATGCAGATTGACGAGCGGGTCTACCGCGAGAGCTTCGGGCAGCGCGTCGTTCTCGATCCAGGCGCAGCGCAGGCAGCCGCCGTTGATTACATCGGGATGCAGCCAGGTCATCCCTCGGCATCCGTCAGCGCCGGCCCACAAGGGGTGCGGGTCGACACGGCGCGCGACGTGCCGACGAGCTTCTTGAGGCTCGTCGGGATTGAGACGGCGCGGGTGACGGCCACGGCCATCGCCGAGGTGCGCCACGGCATTGAGCGGGGGGAACGGTAGGAGGTAGGTATGGATGTCAAGGACATGAGACCGGAAACCGAGACGGCGCGGGCGCGCCGGCCGTTCTGGATTGTCGCCGTCACCCTGTTCGCCATCGTGCTCGTTGGGCTGCTGGCAGCGTACGGGCTGGACCGGCGATTCCGCGCGCCCGTGGGTGTCGAGCCGGCGCCACCGGGTAGCGCCTCTAGCCAAGCGCGCGCGCCAGGGACGCCGCCAACGGCTCTGCCCGCCGCGCAGCCTTCAGCCGTCGTCGTTGCACCGACGGTTGCCATCACACCGACACTCCCCGCTGGCTTGCGACTGGCCGACTCGCCCCTGGAGCGCGAGATCGAGGCCGCCTACCTGCACTACTGGCAGGTTCTCGCTGAAGCCAACCTGACGCTCGACACGTCTCGACTGCCCGAAGTGGCAGCCGATAAGGAGCTTGTCCAGGCGCAGCAGCAGGTCAACGACCTCAAGGCACAAGGCAGGGCCGCCAAGCTGGATGTTGAACATCGGACGGCCTTCGCGAAGGTCACTCCGACCCAGGCTGTCATCGCCGATGAGTACCTGAACAAGAGTGTGTTTGTGGATCCGGTCACAAAGGAGGAGCTGAAGACTTCGTCGCCGCCGACCGTCGAGAAGCTATCGTTCACGATGCGGAAGATCGACGGGCAATGGAAAGTCGTGGAGGCGCTGCGCTATGATTAAGCATCTCTTTCCATCACTGGTTCTCGCTTTGCTCGTAACCGCTTTTCTTTCTACCTCCGTTCATGCCGACGGGCCAAACCCCGACCGGCCGCAGCCGCATGTCAATCGCGATCATCTGAACGTTCAGACCCGTGTCGAGAGCCGCCGCGACGGAGTCTATGTTGAGATTTCCGTCCAACAGTCAACGCCAGGGGAAGACCGGCCGAGTCCGCATGCGCGTGCTACCGATGAACCCTCGAACAACACTGCATCTGCAACGACTGCTACAAGTTCGGCTCAGCCGGTGAGCACGGGACCGCAGGAGCGCTACTGGAGCAACAACACCGGGATCTACCGCGAGACGGTAGACGGTCACGTAATCCAGCTCACGCCGCCACCTATTGGCACAGCCAGCCTGAGCGCCTGGGACACCGCGCGGGCTAACCACCCCGACCAGACGCCGTATCTCCTGTACGTGGACGACCAGTACAACGGCGTCGTCTGGATCCCCCAGTCGCCCCAGAACGGCAACGTTCGCATCGAGGCGATGCCCTCCGCCCAGCCCTCGCGTCCCTCAGGTGATGACAACAGCACGGACGCGCGCGAAGTCGCCCTCAGCGCCCTGGGCCACGTGCGCCTCCCCGACATGCACGTCCGCGTGAACCCGTCCCTTGGCCTCGTCAACCTGCCGGGCTGGTTTTGGGTCGACGGCTACGACGGTCGCCCCTTCGGCGTCAGCCGCACCGTCCATGTCCCGCCCGAGATTGGCGACGATGTCCCCGATACCGTCGTCCCTGCCGACGACCCCCGTCGGCGCGGCACGAGTTTCACCGTCAGCGTGCGGATCTGGCCGAGCCAGTATGAGTGGAACTTCGGCGACGATCACATCCTGGTGACCGACTCCCTGGGCAAGCCCCACCCTGCCGAGTCCGACATCCAGCATACCTACGAGACCTCTTCCCTGGGTTTTGCCAACGGCTTCCCCGTTCGGCTGAGCGTCACCTTCCACGCCGAGTACCGCGTCAACGGTGGCCCGGCTGAGGCGCTGCCCTCGATCACCCAGGTGGTCGAGTACGGCTACCGCGTGCAGGAAGCGCAATCGGTTCTCACCGGTCATTGAGTGGGAGCGAGGAGGAAGTCATGCAGACGACCTACGTAGACATGGACGAGCAGCGGCGCGACCGTGTGAGCCTCCTGGGGCTGATTGTCGGCCTGGTGGGCGTGGGCGTCTTCCTCTATAAGGTGCCCGGCCCGCCCCACTTGCCCGCGACGTGGCCGACGTGGGCTGGCATCGTCACGACCCTGCAGGGCAGCTATCTCCCCCTGGATGGCGTCATCTACGTGCTCATGATGCTCGCCTGGCTGCTCTGGGCCTGGCTGGCTTTCTCGCTTGTCCTGGAGCTGATTGTCGTAACCGTCGAGAAAGTCTCACAGGGCGCGGCGTGGGCGCGAAGCCTACGCGCTGCGGCTGACCATGTCACAGCGCCCATCGTGCGCCGCGTGGTGCAGGGCGCCGTCGTGGCAACCGTCGTGGTCAACCTCGTGGGCCGGTCGGGGACGCCGGCGAACGCCGCACCTATGGAGACAACCCCGATTGTGCTCCAGCAGCGGGCGCCAACAGATGCTGCGCCTCCGGTGGTCGAGCAAGAGGCCGAGCACAATCCGCGCGTCGTCGAGTACACGGTGCAGTCGGGCGACAGCCTGTGGGCCATCGCCGAGCGCTTCTACGGCGACGGCGACGCCTATCCCCGCGTCGTCGCGGCCAACGTCGGCCGCGCCATGCCGAACAATGGGCGCTTCACGCCGGCCGGCGTCATCCACCCTGGCTGGGTGCTGGTCATCCCGCTCCCCGACGAGGCGCCGGCCGAGCACAGGCAGCGGACCACCTACGTCGTGGCAAAAGGGGATACATTGTGGGGCATTGCCGGGAGGTTCTTGGGCGACCCGACCCGCTGGCCGGAAATCTTCGAGCTGAACCGCGGCGTTGCCCGCCATCCCCAGACGGGCTGGACGCTCACGAACCCTAACCTCATCTGGCCGGGCCTGCCCCTCCAGATACCTGTCGAGGCGCCATCTGAGCAGCCCGCGCCCCTGCCCCCGGCTCCTGTTGTCGAGCATCCAGTGGAGACCTCGCCAGTTCCCGGCCTCCAACCTGGTACGATTACAACGGCAACGCCTCGGCCCGCAGAGCCTAAGCAAGTCGTCGTCGAAACGCCCGTGGCAACACCGGTTCCCGTCGCCACGCCCTCGCCGGTCGTGCACGAGCAGGCTCTACCGCCTATAGTGTGGGGGGCAGTGGGGCTGATGGTCGCCGCCGGCATCGCTGGCCTGGCCTTGCGGCGTCGGGTGCGGCGCAGCGTGGCCGAGTCGCTGGCCCCCGACCCGGCGGAGGTCATGCCGCCCCACGGCGACTTCGTCGACGCCGAGTTCGCGCGCCTGCTGCGCCACCGGCTGCAGAATGGCGAGGTCGAGGCGGCCGTTCTGGTTGCCGAGCAGACGCTGCGCTTCCTACGCGATGAGGGCATAGAGGGAGTCTCCCTCATCATGGCCGGCCAGGGCGCCAAGTCAGTCAACCTGATTCTGTCCACGAGCTTACAAGACAAGGAGCGTATTATCGCCTTGGCGCCTAAGATGGGCGCGCGCCTCGGCGGAACGGTCAAGGCGGAGACGACGTGCGACGACGATATCGCCCTCGAGGTATCGGAGCCCAAGCTCGCCGATGTCGCGTCTGCCTCTAAGCGCGCCCACGAGTTGCCCCGCCTTGTCGCCGTCGGGCTCTTGCCTCAGCAGACCACAACCTACATCAACTGGCCGAAGGCGGGTCATGTCCTTATCGCGGGGACCCCAGGCGGCGGGACGGACATAACGCTCACTAGCCTCATGTGCGCGTTGGCGACCCGCTATCACCCGGACGCTCTCCGGCTGTACACCGTTGCCAGCCGCCGCGCCCTGCCACACCAGCTGTTCGATCTGCCACACGGGGTTGAGATCGCCGATTCGTCCGACGCAAGAGGCGTGCAGGGAATCCTGGAGCAGGTGGAGGCCGAGCTTGTTCGACGCATGAAAGCCGCCGCCGAAGGAGAAGCGACCCGGGAGCCAGAGATTGTGATTGTGCTGGGCGAGCTCGCCGACGTAGAGGACATTGCAGCGGTGGACATGATCGGAACGCACGGCACGGCGCATGGTATCCAGCTTCTTGCCGCCACAAGCCGCGTGGACGAGATCCCCGACGGGACGTTGGCGCTCTTCTCCACGCCGCTGGTTCTGCGACTACTCGACGACGAGACCAGCATTCGCGTCTTGGACGACAGCGCTGCCGCCGACCTGGGGCGCGGTGACATGTTCCTGTCCCTGGACAGCCGCTGGCCGATCCAGATGCGCGGCCTGCGCGTCTCACCGGAGCACCTGGATCAGCTGGTTACAGTGATGCGTGAGGCCTATGGGGAGCCGACACCGGCCCCATCCCTGGCAACCGCCGACGAGAACGACGCCGAGATAGTTGCCGACGGCGAGGAGCTTTCCGTGCAGTCGCCGAACGGGCACGCGCCAGCGGCTGTACCGGCCAAACCAGTCGAGGCTAAGCCCGACCTTCCGGTGGACGCGAGCGCAGCGGAAAACGACCTTGTTGAGCCTGTCACACTAGCGCTCCCGGCGCTTAACGGCCACACGCCACCGATACCCCTGCCGAGCGACGCCTCAGACGCGCCGCCTGAGGTCGACGGGGTTGAGGAGGAGCCGCCGGTGTTCATCCAGTGCTTCGGCAGCCTGGTCGTCCGATACGCGGGGAAGACCCTGCAGGCCAGGGCAGAAGGGCGCGCCATCCTCAAGTCGTGGGAGGTGATCGCCTACTTGGCGTGCTATCCACCCGAGGGCGTGACCGTGGATCGGCTAATCGCCGATGTCTGGCCCGACACTGACGGCGCTGACAAGAACGTGCTGCACATCGCGATGTACCGAGCACGCAAGGCACTGCAAGAGCAAGTCGAGAGTGTCAGCGACGACGTCATTCGCCTGGACCGCGATGGGACGTGTCTCCTCGACCGCGCGTTGGCCACGTCGGATGTCCACCAGTTCATGGCGCTCGTCTCGCGGGCACAAAGGCTTCCGTCTGCCCAAGCCAGGGCCGCATTGGAAAGAGCGCGGGACCTGTACCAGGGGGACCTGCTCTCCAGCCCTCAGGCGCGAACGTTCCACTGGCTTGACAATCGCGGGGCGAGCGGGTTGACGCTTCGCGAGACCTACCGCATCGAGTACCAGCGAGCCATGTGCCAGTTGGCGGGGCTCTACCGCGAAGACGGCGAGTTCCAGCGGGCTCAGGCGCTGCTGAAGGGCATGCTGCAGCAGGAGCCAACGCTCGAAGATGTCGTGCGCGAGCTGTATCGTCTCTACGCGCAGATGGGCGACCTGGCCGGGTTACGGCGGGAAGACCGTCGCCTGCGTCTGGCGCTGCAGTCCGCCTACTACGACCCGAACAACCCCGACGACGACCCCGGCCTCTACTCGCCCGAAGCCGAGACCGTCGCGCTATATAATGAGATACACAGGGCCCTGAACCCGATAAGCTAGGCCAATCCTGCCGTCCCACAACCTTCTATTCCTGTCCCCGCCCAAGCGGCTATGCTACTCGTGCATAACCGCTTGGTTGACTGTGTGACGTACCAGCCTATAATCAGCGGGTAGTGAGGGATGACCCGCTGACGGGTCTGTCTGAGCGTTGAGTGGCGGGGGGAAGGCGTATGGACCTGGAAGGGTGGAAGCAAGCGACGAGAGAGCGGCTGCACGGAATGGCGGAGATCCTCCGGCGCAAGACACCGGGCGCGGTGTACGGAGGGCTATCCGCAGCGGCTATACTGCCCATTATCAGCGCGCTAAACCAGGGCGACCTCATGGCGGTCCTGGCGTTTGGAAGTCTCCTCGGCAGTGTTGGCGCTGGCCTCATCACCAACCAGATTCAAGCGTGGAAGGACAAGAGCGACACGGAGTTGGCCGAGGAGCTGACGCAGAAGGCCGAAACCGACGCCAAGTGGCGCGAGGCGCTGGACAAACTGATGCAGGAATTGGAGACACCGCGCCTTGCCCAGGAGACTCTCGCCCCCGGCGGCCGCGCCTGGCTCGCCGAGGCTCTCAACCAGGAGCTGACGCGTCTGGGTAGCAGCGTTCGCGTCCAAGGCAACGGGAACGTCGTCGCTGCAGGCAACATATCGGATAGCGTCATCAATTCGGGCCGCGTCGAAGCGCGCGAGGGTAGTGTCGTCATCATAGCGCAGCAGGTCTCGCGCGATATAGTGGCGAGCCTCAAGCCGGAAGGTCTGTCTGCGAGCGAACTCCAGGCCATCACCGAGCCCTACCTCAAGTACCTCATCACCCGCTACCGCTACCTCGACTTCAAGGGTATGGGCATGGCAGACCGCGTCCCATTGCGCCTCCCGATTGAAGATATGTACATTCCTCTTCGCGCACGCGTCGAGATACCACGATGGGAGCGGTCAGGTTGGCAGGACTTTGAGGCTTTGTCGGATCGTGAAGCGCAGTTGCTTGGAAGCCTGGAAACACCGGAGGAATCAAGATACACTACGGAGCGCTTCGGTGGATCCCCATGGCTCCTCGATCTTCTGGGGCGCCACGACGGTCTAGTCATCGTTGGTGACCCTGGGGCGGGCAAGACGACCTTCCTCAAGCATCTGACACTCTCCTTGGCGCTAGGTCATGGCGAAAGAGTTGGCTTAGCTAATCGTCTGCCCGTCCTAGTCCCGCTCTCGGCCTACGCTAGGGCTCTCGAGCTAGAGGACGTTGCTCTCCAGGAGTTCCTGGGGACGTATTACCGTAACCAGGGTACTGACCTATCGATTGACGCCCTCCTTGCGGCAGCGCTGTCCGACGGGCGCGCCCTGGTCATGTTTGATGGCCTCGACGAGGTCCAGGAGATTACGCGCCGCGGTCTGGTACTGGAACGAGTGACCGCCTTCTACGCGCTGCACCGCCAACGCGGCAACAAGTTCATCCTCACTAGCCGAATCGTGGGCTACAAAGACGTGCGCCTGACGGCCGAAGGGCTCGAAGAGTGTACGCTGGTCGACTTCGACGAACGGGACATCCGCGAATTCATCAATAAGTGGACGTGTGCTGTGGAACAGGCGATCCACGGTCCGAGCGCATTTAGTCTCCGGCAGGCCGAGATCGAGGGGAATGAGCTGCTTGACGCTATTGCGCGCAATCCAGGTGTCCGCCAACTCGCTGCTAACCCCCTCCTGCTTACCATTCTGGCCCTCATGAAGCGCCAGGGTGTTGCCTTGCCCGAGCGCCGGGTCGAGCTATACGACAAGTACGTCGAGACGCTACTGCGCCATTGGAACCTGGCGCGGGGGTTGGACCGACGCGCAGCGCGGGACCTGGACGTGGTAGAGACGCTAAGAGTCATAGCGCCGCTTGCATTGTGGATGCAAGCGACAAGTCCAGGGCGTGGATTGGTTAAGCAAGCCGATCTACAGCGCCAGCTGATTGCCATCTACAGTGAGCGCGGGGAAGCAGACCCGGAGCGCGCTGCACGTCAGTTTCAGCACGACGTTCGCGACCACGCCGGGCTGCTGCTGGAGCGTGGTCCACGTGAGTACGGCTTCATCCACCTGACGTTCCAGGAGTATCTGGCTGCGGTGGCTATTGCTCAACATGGGCAGGTGGACGTGGCTCCAGTAGTGCGTACTCTGGCTGCGCATATGGATGATGCCAGCTGGCGCGAAGCTGTACTCCTGACTATCGGCTATCTTGGTCTCATACAGCAAAGGGACGAAGCTGCGGGCGATGTGCTGCAGCAGCTTGTAGCTAGCCCTGAAGCTTCGCCTGCAGCTGTCGTATTAGCAGGTGAGGCGGCAGTTGATGCCGGACCAGGCGGAGTGTCAGTAAGCGGGCGTCAGGCAGTGGCTGGGGCGCTTCTGGCCGTCATGCGTGATGACGAGCATGCAGACGCTCTAACGCGAGCTGCGGCAGGTGATGCCCTGGCGAAGCTCGGCGATCCGCGATTCCGTGCCAACGCGTGGTTCCTGCCCGACGAGCCGCTACTGGGCTTCGTCAAGATTCCATCGGGTGGACTCACAATGGTCGAAGGCAGTACCGAGAACGTTGTCGATGTCCCTACGTTCTTCATTGGCCGCTACCCGGTAACGGTGGCCCAATTTGAGGCATACGTGGACGCGTCCGGCCAAACCCCCGTGAACAAACAGAGCCTTCGCGATCCCGTTAACCGTCCGGTGCGCTATATCAGCTGGAGCGAGGCGATGAATTACTGCCGCTGGTTGGCGGGAACGTTGCGGGTGTGGGCCGACACGCCACAGCCACTAGCCGATTGGCTGCGCGGGACCGGCGAGCGACCGCCCGGACGTATCACACTGCCGAGCGAAGCGGAATGGGAGAAGGCAGCGCGAGGAACGGCTGAACATACGTATCCCTGGGGCGAGCAGCCCAACCCAAATCGAGCTAACTACCGTGACACAAAGATTGGTGACACAAGTTCGGTCGGCTGTTTTCCTAGTGGTGCCAGTCCATACGGTATTGAGGAGATGGCTGGGAATGTTTGGGAGTGGACGCGCAGTATTCTAAAGAATTACCCTTATGACCCGAAAGACGGGCGTGAGGACGAAGCGATAGAAGGGAATCGCGTGGTGCGCGGGGGAGCGTTCATTGATAATGCCACCAGCTTGCGCTGCTCATTCCGCGGCAGGTATAGTCCCTTCTATGGAGGCAACGATCAGGGGTTTCGGGTCGTATTTTCCAATCTCTGACTCCTTTGAGGGGTTGAGGGCAGGCAGGTGAAACCCCCTCCTGCAGAGGGGGCCGGGTGAAGACCCTAACCCACCCAGTAGCAGAAGACCCCCACCCAGCCTCTCCCAGAGGGAGAGGCGCCTGACTTGTTCCCCTCAAACGCAGATGGCGAGGCCGGCAGAAGTTGACTTGGCCGGCCAAGGATGACAGACGATGGACCTAAACACTTGGAAACAAGCTGCGCGTGACCGCCTTGTCGCGATCCGTGACGCGTTTCGCGGCCGCGCTCCGGGTACGTTGTACGGCGCTCTCTCAGCAGCTGCAATACTGCCCGTCGTTGCTGCTGTGAACCAGGGTGACTTTGCCGCGCTAGTGGCGCTCACTGGTGTTGTCGGCGGCGTGGGCGGCAACCTGATTGCGAACCAGATCCAGGCGTGGAAGGACAAGAGCGAGGCGGAGATTGCCGCGAACCTGACCGAGAAGGCCCAGGCGGACGACCAGTGGCGCGAGGCGCTGGACACGCTCATCGAGAAGCTCGACGTAGTGGCGGCAGTCGAAGTCGGGCTGAGCCAGGCCGACCAGCAGTGGTTCCAGGAGACGTTGCAGGCCGAAGTCGAGCGCCTGGGCAGCCGCGTCACAGTTAACGTGAAGGGCAACCGCAATGTGGCGCCCGCTGGTGATATTCGCGAAAGCACGATTTTCACCGGCGACAATGCGACCTACATCGAGCGGCTCGACATCCGCTCGGCGGTCTTCCATACGCCTCCGCAGCCTGGGCATGTCGATCCCAAAGAGCTACTGTGGACATATCTCAACCAGGTCATCAGCGACACTGGAGCCCTTGACTTGTCCGGCGTCGACAAGCGCACTGCTAGCGACCCTGAAGCAGCCCGCCTCGAGTTAGCTGCCGTGTACACTGCTCTAGATACGCTCCGACTTGAGGAACGACGGAGAACCCTGTCTTCCCAAACAGTGGAACAGATGGAACTGCCTTTCTTGTCAGAGCGCCAGTCGGTTCTTGCCTTTGTAAATGACGCGAAGTACGCAGCCCTCCTGGGTGACCCCGGCTCTGGCAAGACGACGTTTGCCAACTTTTTGGCGCTGTGTCTGGCGGGCGAAATTCTTGGCGAGGACCGCGCTAACCTGGCGCGTCTTGGGGACGCGTGGAAGCAGGACGCCCTCCTGCCCGTTCGCGTCGTTCTACGCCAGTTCGCCGCCCATCTCCCTGCGCCGCCTGACGCGAGCGCCAGCCTGCTGTGGGACTATATCATCCGCCGCCTAGGTCCGGGCCTGGACGGCTTCGCGCCTTTGCTGCGGAAGCACCTTGTCCAGCACGGCGGCCTGCTCATCCTCGACGGCCTGGACGAGGTGCCTGAGGCCCACCACCGCCGCGAGATCGTCAAAGGGGCCGTTCTCGACTTCAAGCGCCAGTTCCCGAAGGTTCGCATCCTGCTGACCAGCCGCACCTATGCCTACCAGAACCGGCTATGGCGGCTGCCCGGCTTCGACGAGGCCGTCCTGGCGCCGTTCACGCCGGAGCAGGTTGACCTGTTCGTGAACAACTGGTACGCCCACATGGCCCAGGTGCGGCCCAACCTGTCGTCCGACGAGGCCCAGGGTCGCGCCGAGCGCCTCAAGGAGACCATCCACCGCGAGAGCCATCTGGCCGAGCTGGCCGAGCGCCCGCTACTGCTCACTCTCATGGCGTCCCTCCACGCCTGGCGTGGCGGCGCCCTGCCGGAGGACCGCGAGCAGCTCTACGACGAGAGCGTCGAGCTGCTGCTGGACGTGTGGGAGCGGCCCAAGGAGGTGGTGGACAGCGAGGGCAGCACGATCCTCCAGACGGAGAGCCTGGCCGAGTGGCTACGCGCACCCCAGGCGGACGTGCGTCAGGCGCTGGAGGCGCTGGCCTTCCGCGCCCACCGCGACCAGCCTCAACGAACCGGCGCGGCCGACATCGGCGAAGACGCCCTGGCCGGGGCGCTGCTCAAAGTGGCGAAAGGCCGCGACCTCACCCTCGACCGCATCATTGACTATATCCTCGACCGCACCGGGCTGCTGGTCAATCTCGGCGAGGGCATCTACAGCTTTCCCCACCGCACGTTCCAGGAGTACCTGGCCGCTCGCCACCTGAGCGAGACCGACTTCCCGGGCCGGCTGGTCGAGCTGGTGCGGGCGGACCCGGAGCGCTGGCGCGAGGTGATGCTGCTGGCCGGGGCCAAGGTCAAGCGGGGGACGCCGTTCGCGGCGTGGGCGCTTGTGGATGCCCTGTGCTTCGGCGAGTGCGGCGACGGCGCCGGCGACGCCGACTGGTACGCCGCGCTGCTCGCCGGTCAGCTCCTGGTCGAGACCGGCATGCACAAGGCGGCGGGGACGCCGGCCACGGCGGCGAAGGTGGCGCGGGTGCGCGGCTGGCTGACGAGGCTGGTGAGGGAGGGGCATCTGCCGCCGGTGGACCGCGCTGCCGCAGGGCGCGCGCTGGGCTGGCTCGGGGACGAGCGGCCGGGCGTCAGTATCATTGTCCGCAATGGCGCGCAAATACCCGATATCGATTGGATCGCGATTGAGCCGGGGCCGTTCATCATGGGGAACGATCATCCGCTGGCCGACTGGGCCAAACATATGGAAACGCCCCAGTTCACCTGCCAACTCATCACACGGCCCTATCGTATCAGCCGTTATCCGGTGACAGTGATGCAATATCAGGCATTCGTGGACGCTGACGGGTACCAGAACGCGCAGTATTGGTCCCTTGCAGAAGCAGCAGGTGTCTGGCGAGACAAACACACACTTCGCCGTGTACCATATCTGGTGGAGGATAGGATTGAATGGAAAGAGGAGTGGGCTGACCAGCCCTTAAGCTATGGTGTGCTATACTCCGCGCCCAATCAACCTCGGGTTGGAGTCACTTGGTACGAGGCGGCTGCGTTCTGCGCCTGGCTGAGTGAGGTTCTCGGCAAGCAGGTGCGACTGCCCACGGAAGCGGAGTGGGAGCGAGCGGCACGCCACACCGACGGGCGTGCCTATCCTTGGGGGAACGACTTCAACCCGCAACGTTGCAACATGGGTGATACGGGAATCGGTGCGCCGTCAACAGTGGGGATTTTCCCGAACGGCGCTTCAGCGTGCGGGGTACATGACATGGCCGGCAACGTGTGGGAATGGTGCAGCACGAAGTGGCTGGATAGCTATGACAGCTACGAAACGCGGGTCGATGATAGCATGACAGGAAGCGAAGACCGCGTGGTGCGTGGGAGCGCGTTCGACCTTCGTGGGGAATTCGTGGAATGTGCATTCCGCCTTGGGATTAGTTCAGTCGGTAGGAGCAGCAATCAGGGGTTTCGGGTGGTGTCCCCAGCCTCTGACTCTCTGGCCTCTGAATCCTCTGACCTCTGACTCCCTCTGGGTCTTTGTCCCTTGGGGTCTGGGGGCTTTGCCCCCAGACCGGATTTTGGGAGAAAATGATGGCCAACACATTTGACCATGGCTACGCACTGCTCATCGGCGTCGGAACGTGCGCCTACACCGCCTGGTCGCTGCCGGTGACGGTCAAGGACATGGGGGCGCTGCGCGGCGTCCTGGCCGACCCAACGCTGTGCGCCTACCCCGACGACGCCGACCACCTGCGCCTGCTCCACGACGCCGGCGCGACCCGCGCCGACATCCTCGACGGCCTGGCCTGGCTTGCCGAGCGCACTGCGGCCGACCCCGATGCCACCGCCATCGTCTACTACTCGGGCCACGGATTGGTGGACAAGGCCAGCAGCTGCTACTACCTTATCCCCCACGACGTGCAGCCCTTCGACATTCCCGGCTCGGCCCTGCCCACCGACGACTTCCACGCCGCGCTGCGCAAAGTCAATGCGCGGCGCCTGCTCGTCGTCATTGATGCCTGCCACGCCGAGGGCATGGCGACAGCGAAGGATCAGCCTGCCTTCGCGCTGCCGAAGGGCTTCGAGCAGGAAGCGCCATCGAAGGGGCTGGTGGACGCGCTGAAGGAAGGCGAGGGCCGCGCCGTGTTCACCTCGTCGCGGGGAACGCAGAGTTCGTGGATTCGGCCTGACGGCGCGATGAGCATCTACACGTACCATCTCATCGAAGCGCTGCACGGCGCGGCGGCTCAACTCGGTGACACGACTGTGACGGTGGGCCAGCTCCAGCACCACCTGGGTCGAACGGTTCCCGAGAGCGCCCGCGCAATGTGGAAGCAAGAGCAGACGCCCTTCTTCGACACGGCGACCGAGGACTTCCCCGTGGCACTGCTGCGCGGCGGCAAGGGGCTGCCGGCCGGCGGATGGCAGGCGGTGGAACCGTCGACCGCGCCGCGTCCGCGGACATCCATCAAGGCAAAGGGCAACCGCAATGTCGTGTCCGGCGGCGACATGCGCGGCAACGTCATCGTCACGGGCGACAACGCCAACATCCGGAGGGGAGATGACCAGGATGAGTGAGCCGTCACTCCAGGAGAGTTCAGACAACTCGCAGAAGCACGGCGACGAGTATGATCACGAAGACCAGGAGCAGGCACCCAAGGCCACGGGGTGATTGCGCCTCGGGCTGCGTTATATAGACGATGGGGGGCGGTGGCTGGCTGGACACGGCCGGTGCAGCCAGTATCAGAATGATGACGATTGTTATCACAAGGACTAAGGCTTCCATCGGGCGCCTCCTTTGGACAATCTCACCGTCGCAATGACAGTGTAGTCCCACAGACGCCCCAAAAAGCGGACTAAGCTGTCCGAGAACTCGTACAGCGCGGCCGAAATCTAGGACCGGTAGAGGTGTATTTTGTATGTAGCTCGATGAGGAAGCGGGGACAGAACTGATCGTTTCGAACGGAGGGCCAGCCGCCGATGAACGAGCAAAGGCGCGAGTTCGGACTTCTTCTCACGCAAGGGCTGAAGAGTATCGCCGCCCGTCAACACAAGGGTCTGGGCGTCCTGGAGGATGAGCTCGGCTACGAACTCGGCGTCACCGGCTGGGCGATCCAGGGTTGGCGCCAGGATCGCATCCCGCCCCACCCTGGCCAGGTTTGCTCTTCTAGCCCGCAGATGTGTACAGCAGGGAGGCATGGATCGCCAGTGGCTCCTCCGTTTCCTCACGCTGAGCCAGTACCCTGAGAAAGATGGATTGCTGGCTGAGTTATGTCCTGGAGAGGCTGAGCCGCGAGGGGCTGCGCACCATAACCTCCCCGGCCGTCCATACGAATCCTTCATCGGGCGAGAGAAGGAACTGGCAGACCTTGTGCCTATCCTTGCCCGCGAGCATCGTATCGGGGTCGTCTGCATTAGTGGGATCGGTGGCGTAGGCAAGACGGCGTTGGCCCAGGAAGTTGCCCACCGCTTCTGCACTGCGACCTCGAAACTGCCCTCGGCCGACCGCTTTGAGGCTATCGTCTGGGTCACCGCCAAGCGGACGGAGCTTCTGGCACGAGGTCTCACGCAACGGCAGCCCACGTTTAGCGACCTCGACGGTGTTTACCGCGCCATCGCCGATGTCCTGGATTTGCCGGCGGTCATGCGCGCCGCGACGCGCGAAGAGCAAGAGCTTCTCGTGACTCGCGTGCTCGGCGAACATCGGGTTCTCCTGGTGCTAGATAACCTGGAAGACGTGGATGACCCGGCTCTGATGGTATTCTTGCGCGATCTTCCCACTCCCAGCAAGGCCGTCGTCACCACCCGCCACCGCATCGACGTCGCAGCGCCGATCCATCTCCGCGCTTTGAACGAAAGCGATGCGCAAAAGCTCATTGCGTCGGAGTGCCAGCGCCATAATCTACAACTGACGAATGACGAATGCGACAAGCTGCTCCGCCGGACCGGCGGCCTGCCGCTGGCGATTGTGCGCACCATCGGTCGGATGGCCTGGCGCGGCAGCAGCATCGAGATGGAGCTGCGTCAACTTGGAGCGCCCACCTCCGAAATCTATCAGTTCTGCTTCGATAAGAGCATCGCTCTCATTCAGGGCAGCGATGCTCATCGTCTATTCATGGCCCTCGCTCTCTTCGCGGCTGACGCCAGTCGAACCGCCATCGGCGAGGTCGCCGGCTTGAATGGAGATACGTTGAGCCGCGACGAAGGATTGAGTGATCTCGACGTGCTTTCGCTGGTCAACAAGAGTGCTGACCGCTTCAGCCTGGACCCGCTGACAAAGGTCCGGGCACAGGCAGAACTCAGGGCGAATCCCGCTTTTGAGGAGTCAGCCCGCGAGCGCTTCCAGGATTTCTACACGCAGTTCGCTTTCGACACGTGTGGCGAAACGTACTGGGGAAGCTATCTTCGGCAGGAGCGCTATGACGAAGTTGAGCGAGAGTTCGAGAACATCCTGGCTGTGTTTTCCTATGCTCGCGAGGCGGAAGACAACCTGACGATCGTGCGCTTGTTCAGCTCGATTGTTCACTTCATGGCTCGCCGCAACCGGTGGCCGGAGCGTCTGTCCTGGGTCCATCCCGCCATCGCGGCAGCCCAACGGCTAGAGGATGTTGCGTCGGAGGTCTGGTTTCGAATTGATGCCCTGGGCTGGATGCTACTCCAGCAAGGACGGACTGAAGAAGCCCTCGAGCAGTTGAATCTCGTGGAGAAGCTTGTCCCCAGGCTTGATGTTGAAACAGCTTACGATGCGACGATCTTCGTCCATTGTTACCGGAGTCGAGCAGCACGGCGGCGAGGTGATCTGGACGAAGCGTATCGAGCGCTCCAGCCGGTATTTGACCAACCATGCCATCCTTTTGCGAGCCGTCACCTGCTCACTTACCTGGGCGAGCTGCTGTACTACCGGGGAGAATACGCGCAGGCGCGCAAGGTTCTTGCCGAAGCCGCGGCGATCTGCGATGAGATCGGCGACGATTCGGGGCGCGCCATTGTTCTCAACACCCTCGGCCTCACGTTAGTGCAGCAGACGGCGTATGCCGAGGCCGAGCCAGTCCTCGACGAAGTACTCGCATTCGAAACGAGTCTCGGCCGCGTTCATGGAATCGCGCGCGCACAGCAGGGCCTCGCGATGCTGGCCTGGGCGCGTGGCGATCGCGCGAAGGCTCTTGAGCTGGGCCGCCGGTCCAGCGCCGGTTTTGCCCGCCTTGGCATGCGACAGGAAGAGGCCGAGGTCGCCAACCTTATAGCCGACTGGGGCAACGAGATCCATTAACTCTCTTCCCTAACAGCTGCATGTTTCTTGACAGAGCGTAACCGTCTCCCACCCTCAGCGTTCTAATTAGTACACCTTGTGGACAGCAATGCGGCTGGAGGGAGAGAGGGAATGGCGCGGCTGGAGGAATTGACGCGGGGGGCGATGCTGTCGGGCATTCTGCCGGGCAGCGTGGTCACGATCCTTGATGTCAGATGGCACGGCACGACAGCCGTCGAACTGACATATAAGAGGCCGGGTGGTCAACTGGGCAACGAGCTTCTCTTCCGCAGCCGCGAGCCCGAGCTGGCCATCGTCTCCAACGGCCGCACCTGGCGCTTCGACGCCGACGGCGCTCTCCTCCGCCTGGTGTCCGAGGCTTACCGCATCCGCCTCGCCTACCTGTTCGACCCCTACCTGGCGGTGAACACCTCGCGGGTTGAGCCGCTCCCCCACCAGATCACCGCCGTCTACAGCGAGATGCTGTCGCGCCACCCCCTTCGTTTCCTCCTGGCCGACGACCCCGGCGCCGGCAAGACCATCATGGCCGGGCTGCTCATCAAGGAGCTGCTCCTGCGCGGTGATCTCCACCGCTGTATGGTGGTCTGCCCCGGCAGCCTCGTCGAACAGTGGCAGGATGAACTGGACACCCGCTTTCACCTCCCCTTCGAGATCCTGACCAACGACAAGCTCGAGTCGGCGCGCACCGGCAACTGGTTCGCCGAGAACCCCCTCGTCATCTGCCGCCTCGACAAGCTCAGCCGCAACGAGGACGTCCAGGACAAGCTCGCGCAGGTGGATTGGGACCTCATCGTCTGCGACGAGGCCCACAAGATGTCGGCCAGCTACTTCGCCAGCGAGGTGCGCTACACCAAGCGCTACCATCTCGGCCAGCGCCTGTCGAGCATCGCCCGCCACTTCCTCCTCATGACCGCCACACCCCACAACGGCAAGGAGGAGGACTTCCAGCTCTTCATGGCGCTCATCGACCCCGACCGCTTCGAGGGGCGCTTCCGCGACGGCGTCCACGCCGCCGACAACTCCGACCTGATGCGGCGGCTGACCAAGGAGCAGCTGCTCAAGTTCGACGGCACGCCCCTCTTCCCTGAGCGGCGCGCCTACACCGTGGACTACGACCTCTCGCCGGCCGAGGAAGACCTGTACCAGCAAGTGACCGCCTACGTGCGCCAGGAGTTCAACCGCGCCGACCAGCTCGAGAGCGAGGGGCGGCGGGGCACGGTCGGCTTCGCCCTCACCACGCTGCAACGGCGGCTGGCGTCGTCGCCCGAAGCCATCTACCAGTCGCTGCGCCGCCGCCGCGAGCGCCTGGAGAAGCGCCTGGCCGAGGAGCGCGAGCAGAAGCGCCGCCCGGATGCGACGATTGACCCGCTGGCCGACCTGCCGACGGTCGCGTCGGAAGACGACTGGGACGACCTGGACGAAGAGCCCGAGGACGAGATCGAGGACACCGAGGAGCGCGTCGTGGACCAGGCGACGGCGGCGCGCACGATTGCCGAGCTAGAGGCGGAGATCCTGAGCCTGCAGCGGCTGGAGAACCTGGCACTGGGGGTGCGGCGCAGTCACACCGACCGCAAGTGGGACGAGCTATCGAAGCTCCTGCAAGACGACCCCGAGATGTTCGACGCCGAGGGCAACCGCCGCAAGCTCGTCGTGTTCACGGAGCACCGCGACACCCTCAACTACCTGCTTCACCGCATCCGCGGCATGCTCGGCCGGCCGGAAGCCGTCGTCGCCATCCACGGTGGCATGAGCCGCGACGCACGCCGCGAGGCTCAGGGGCAATTCACTCAGGACAAGGGCGTGCATATCCTCGTCGCGACAGACGCGGCCGGGGAGGGCATCAACCTCCAGCGCGCCCACCTGATGGTGAACTACGACTTGCCCTGGAACCCCAACCGCCTGGAGCAGCGCTTTGGGCGCATCCACCGCATCGGCCAGACCGAGGTCTGCCACCTGTGGAACCTCGTCGCCGACGAGACGCGCGAGGGCGAGGTCTACACGCGCCTCCTGAAGAAGCTCGACGCGGAGCGAGTGGCCCTCGGCGGCCAGGTCTTCGACGTGCTGGGCAAGCTGCGGTTCGACAACCGGCCGCTGCGCGAGCTGCTGGTTGAGGCCATCCGCTACGGCGACCAGCCCGACGTGCAGGCGCGGCTCTACCAGGTGGTGGACCAGGCGCTCGACCGCCAGCACCTCATTGACCTCATCGAAGAGCACGCCCTGGCGCGGGACACGATGGACGCCGCCATGGTGCGCCGGGTGCGCGAGGACATGGAGCGCGCCGAGGCGCGGCGGCTGCAGCCCCACTTCATCGCCGCCTTCTTCATCGCGGCGTTCGCCCACCTGGGCAGCACGGTCCGCGAGCGCGAGCCGCGGCGCTACGAGATCAGCCACGTGCCGGCGGCCGTCCGCCAGCGCGCCAGGGAACTGACCACGCGCCAGCCGGTGAACGATCGCTACCAACGCATCACCTTCGAAAACACGCTCACCCATGTGCAGGGCAAGCCGGAGGCCGAGTTCGTCTGCCCCGGCCATCCGCTGCTGGACGCGACGATTGACCTCATCCTGGAGCGCCACCGCGACCTGATGAAGAGCGGCGGTGTCCTGGTGGACCCGAACGATCCGGGCGAGGAGGCCCGCGTTCTGTTCACCCTGGAGCACGCCATCCAGGACGGCCTCACCGACCGCAGCGGTCAACGCCGCGTCATCTCCCGCCGCGTGGACTTCGTCGAGATTGACGAGGCGGGCCAAGCGCGCTCGGCGGGCTACGCGCCCTACCTGGACTACCGCCCGCTGACCGACGAGGAGCGACAGTACGCCGAGAGGATCTTGGAGCAGCCGTGGCTGGCGGGCGACCTGGAAAGCCAGGCGACGACGTATGCCGTGGAGCACCTCGTGCCGCGCCACTTCGAGGAGGTCAAGCGCTACAAGGACGAGCTGCTGAAGAAGACGCGGGAAGCAGTGTGGGAGCGGCTGACCAAGGAGATCTTCCACTGGGACGGGCGCGCGGTCGAGATGGAATTGAAGGAGCGGGCGGGAATGACGCCGAAGCTCAACTCGGCCAGGGCACGTCGAGTGTGCGACGACCTGACCGAGCGCCGCACGCGACGCATGGAGGAACTGCACCAGGAAGCGCGCCTCTCGCCGCTGCCGACAGTCGTGATCGGCGGGGCGCTCATCCTCCCGGCCGGCCTCCTGCAGCGCATCGCCGGCCGGCGCGACGCCGAGATGGACGCGTTCGCCCGCGAGACGAAGCGGGTGGAGTTGGCGGCGATGACGGCGGTGATGGACATGGAGCGGCAGCTAGGGTTCGAGCCGCGTGACGTGAGCGCCGACAAGGTGGGCTACGATATCGAGTCGCGCTTGCCTGGTGGAGCGGGCGGTGGCAAACTCAGGTTCATTGAGGTCAAGGGACGCGTCGCAGGGGCCGAAACCGCCACGGTGACCAAGAACGAGATCCTGACCGCCCTCAACAAGCCCGACGACTGGATCCTGGCGTTGGTGCAGGTGCCGCCCAGCCCCGACTTCGCGCCGGGCGATGTCTACCACGGCATCCGCGACGAGCCACCGCCGTACGGCAGCGTCGCGCCGGTCGTGCGCTATCTGCGGCGGCCCTTCTTCCGCGAGCCGGACTTCGGCGTCACTAGCGTCAACTACGACTTCCACGACCTCTGGGAGCGCGCCGAGGAGCCGGTGGTAAGTACGATCTCCAGTTGACAGACTCGATAAACACTTCATCGAATTTCGAAGTAGACAACAGCCAATCCCTATGCGGCTCCGAAGTCCAGGGAACTGTTCGCTAAACTCTCGAGCGTGTAGCGTACCATCTTTGCCACGCTTGAACGAGGGCTGGATTTGTGCAACGCGCAATAATATCTTGTGCCATTTCCGCCCAAGCCCGACGGCGTGCCGCCTCAGCACACAGTACCAGAAGCAGATTGTGGTACGCGGCCGGAAGGTGGGAATGCCTCGCTAACCCTTCGAGTTCCTGCTGGGTGAGAACTGGCTGTATCATGTGATCGATGCTCTGAGCCATGGTATCAAGTACTCTCTCGGACTCCCTCTTTGGAAGCATCAACGAGTCAGGATTTTGCTCAGCGTGAACTGAGAGATCGACGGATATGGATGGCAGGTCATTTTGGTATAGATGCAAGCTATCACTGAGGTGATGATAGGAGCCGACCTCAATACCTAACCAGCCCGCGACAATCTCATGGAGCGAGGTAAACTGGACTACGTTGTGTGGCAAACCTCGGAAGATGTCGTTGCTCCTCATAACTTGCAGCCACTCAAGTTTGCCGTTCCTCACCTTAAGCATTGACAAAATATTGCAAGGGATATCCGGGTTAACTGGTTCGCCATCAGGGTTGGGAAAGTCAATGGCCGGGTCCCATATCTGCAAAACAACTTGCCGAGTGCTCGAATTGTTCTGTAAGGCCAGGAATGCGCGTTCTAGTTGATCGACTCCGAAGTGACGCCGCAAACGAAAGCCGTATGCCCCATGGTAGATGTCGCTGTAACCCGCAAACTTGGGCAGTTGTCGGTTCCAGTAATTTAGGAATTTGGCATCATTGCGACCATTCAGGATCCAGATGACCTCCGCAATGGCAAACGCCGGGTTGAGCGGCGGGTGGCGTGACACAATCCAACGTTGTCGAGGGTCGCCGATGCAAAAGACAGCGTGCAGAAGTTCAACGGTAGATCCGCCACGACCCGCATGCGCATGAGTGCTTTGAGCACCCATCAATTGCTCCATTACCTGTTGCCATACTTCGTCAGCCGTTTGACCTTCATAGACGTGAATCATGAACTCTCCGTCTTGCTGACAGCAGGTCATTCAGCCCCCATTTTGGGGGATACCAATAGGTTAACGGTTGGGACCGCCAGCGATATACCTGTTTGATACGCTTTCTCTCGCTTCTACCCTTGATATCTGGATGTGCTAGTCTTGCGTACTTATCGACCTCACAGAACAGATTCTGACAATCTATCAACTGAAGGGGCCTACCGAACAGAGATTGAAATGGGAGCTCGAGACGAGCAAATTCTTGTTGTTGCCGGTCAGTTACCAGGCGAATCACGTCAACCTCGTTCAGGCCTCCAAGATCGGTAAAACACTTCCGAATTCCGTCACGTGCGCCTGGCCCAGGTACAACAAACTCCATCTCACTGAAATTAGTGATCGGGCTGTAGTTGATGTCGATGACGTATTGATACGCAAGAAAGTCGCCCAACATCGGATACGAACGAAGGAGTTCAAAAGCATGCCTCATTGAACGTGCCTCGGTCAGGCGCCGTGGAACCCCATCTTCCATCATTCTCTCAAGCAACTTTAGATAGCTTCGGTGTTTCACACTGAAACCAAAACTGCTTGCACCCGAAGGCATGATATACGCTGCTGAGAAAATAGGCTCGCCGGCTTCTCGGGCTTGAGCGAGCACTTGATCGTATTTCTCAAAGGAGTAGTCTCGATAGGCAATTCCACCCAAAGCGCTAAGGAGGAGTTCCCAGGTTTCAATCCGGTTGAATATCTTAAAAAGAAGTATTCTGAAGAAGACTTCATCGGCCGTCGGATCACCCTCATAGATGACCCTTTGGACAAGGTATTGACTCACTCGATCGGAAGCCCGATAAGCATTAGTGAACTTATGTCTGGCGAGAATAGGGTCGTTTGTCCAAGGGGGCGGCTCATTAGCAAACCTCCGAAAGAAGATGGCTTGTCGTTCAGTGGCAAACCTCCAGTAGGTGTCGTAGACCTCCGTCGGCTTGGCCGGGGAGAGACTGGAGAAGATAGTTAGGCCAGCTGGTCGTGGACCAGTTTGCGCACCTGGTAGGTCTAAGCTCAATTGCCCCTTTACTTCAGACTGTAGGAAACCAGCGCGCCTTGATGCCTGTCTGCTCCTTCGAGATGTTCCGCTCTTCTGACGCACTTCCTCAATCGTTGCCACAACGGTTTTCAGGGCGTCATCGACCGCGCCGTCGTTGTCGACAACCCAAGTAGGGTATTTTACCCTTTCCCGTTCGGCAAGTACGTCGTAGTTCCCTCTAACCATCTTCCAGAAATCGATAGGGTCATCCTCTCTGAGGGGCGAGGACCGTCGGATCAGGAAAGCCGCTGTCGGTACGACTTTGCCCCAATACTTTATCTCCACATCAAGCATGGCCTCGAGTACTGACCGACTTACTCCACGGGCTATTCCATATACCCAAGTGGACCACCAGAAACGATCAAGTACGATAGATTTCCCGTCGCGTAGTGATGGGAGAATTCGCTTCTCAATAGTGTCAACGTGGGCGGCGACATGCAGCATTTGCAGACTGGTTGGACTGAGAGACTCAATCCCAAACCTCTCGGTCGCATGATGCAGTTCGTAGACATGAAGTCCTAAAGTTCCAGCCTCACGTCCTGGAAACGCCAAATAGTCGCATGCGCGTCCCGTTGAGTTCAGATGTTGTGTTAGCGCCTCAGCAAGAGTTGTCTTTCCAACTCCATCTGGCCCCTCGAAGACGTACAGCTCGCCCCAACCGATCATATCAGACCCCCCAAGCCAATTTGGATGCCGCCCTGATCCAACTTGCTGGAGCAGATGTTAGCCTCAACTTCCTCCTTCAATCCACTCAAGGTTCGCTTGCCCACACCTCCTAGTGTCGCGACCCCGGTGATGCAATGCATCTGTGTGAGCTCGAGGCCCAACTCATGGGCCACGAAGCGCCCCAGGTTGCAGAGGCCCAAGTAATTTCCATAAGCTCGTTCGAAGAGGTACTGAGTAGCGTACACCCCCATAATAGCAAGCTCTTCACTGTTGAGCGGAATGAACATTACATGCTGCAGGCAGGGAAAGCCACGCCGACGTTGATTACTGTGATCGAGTACTGGGTCGAAGATCATGGCTTGCAGAGCGCTACGCCGATGATTACCGCGCTGATAGGTGGTAATAATGTGGTCAAGCTGATTCATCTTACCGGAACCATAGGCTATCAGGCGCTCAAAATAGACACCGTAATGATTTCGGGAGTCCTCCTTAAGTTTAGGTAGGACGCGAAGGTAACGCTCAAACAAGACGGCTCGCTCGCCGCCTGGATTCCAAAGAGATTGAGGGAAGATCGTGTTGGCTACGGTACGGCATGACTGCTTACTGTGGCAGCTAAGGTGACGGTCGAGTACTTGACGGACGCTATCCATTTCAATGGGTGTACTGTTCGATAGCCCAGTCACGTCTACCACTAATGGCGTAATCTCTTCTACGCCCCGATCCATCAACTCCAGGAATGCTTGGGACCAGGCGAGCGATATGTTATTGCTGGCAATATGAACTGGCCTACTCCTCATAATCAGGGTCCTCCAAGTATCGATACATCGCGCGCCCTACATAGTTCCTTCGTGAGACTCGAACAAAGGCTGACCAACCTGTAGTAGGATGAGCAAGTCGCCCAAGACCAGGCTTGCGGCCTGAAAGGATTGTCCTTGCCTCATCAGCCTCCTCCACCCGAACGCACATTCCTTCTACGGTTACGCCGTCTGGCAAGACCACGAAGTCATTGACCTGCAAGTCAATGGGGCGACCTTGCCAGTGAAGATCGACCGGGATCACATGTCCATCGACGTCCTCGCCCAAGATATCCGATTGGATTTCTTTCGGCGTTACCCGCTTCAGTTGGTCTGCATGTGATGCTGAGACAAGCTTCAGCATCACGTGCATATGGGTAATGAGTGTGGTGTAGCCAACACCGAACAGTTCGGCTACCCTATAAACTTCATCCGGGTTACATGATGGGATGGTCCAGCCGCGCTCGGTGAAAGCCCGACCGACAGCCGTCTTGGGCATGAGGAACAAACCCGCGAAACAGTCAGCCACAAATTCCTCGCTATCAGCTAAGCCTTGCTCATATGGTCTTTCCAAGGCCTGGTCCATGCGCATGCCGTGGCCGAACACATGATGCCCAAGTTCATGAGCACACGTAAAGGACTGACGCCCACGCGGTCTGTGCGATGATACCGTGATCAAAGGACCCCGCTGCCGAACATACATGCCCTCGAGGCTTGGCATATCGGTAAAGCGCACTTCAATGCCGAGATTCTCCACAACGCTATAGATCGAAACCGGATTGTAGATTCCCAATCCTTGCGCTTGCCTGAGAGCAAGCGCCCGCTCGTTCGCCTCGAGAACCAAACGTTTTTGCGTTCCATTCATCGAGCATCCCCTTCGGATCGCAGAGCAGCAAGCAATTGAAGTAGACGATCCAGGTCGTCCTTATCGAGCTTCGCCAGTTCACGAGCCGCAAGTTCTATCTTGTCCTGCGCCAAGCCAGTTTCATCCGCTCCTTCGCCTAGCAACCAGTCTACGGACACGCCGTAAATGCGCGCGAGTTCGACTAATTCTTCGGACGATACACGTCTCCTTCCTGCCTCCGCTTCTGAAATCGAAGGGCGATGTAGTCCAAGCATCTTGGCTACTTGCCCTTGCGAAAGGCCAGCCATTTCTCGTGCGAGACGAAGTCTTGAGGCAAATGGTTTTCGCTTCTCATCAGTCCGGCTCATTGCCTTGCCCTCCTTTGGGTTCGACAAGCTCGTAGAGTCGCGCTACGATGTCCCTCACCTTTGGCGATTCGCCATTGACTGGGGCTAACATAACCTTCATTGGGACCTCACGCCGGAGGGACTCCGATAGCATTACAGAAACTTCCGTTGCATTCAAACTATCAAATCCCTCCAGGTCACCTATTGGACGAGTAGCGTCACTGATCCTCGGAACTGCATATCCGCTCCAGCTCTGATTCTCCACGAGAGCTTCAATCAGTGTGTTTCTGATCTCATCAATAGTCATTAGCAATCCCTCTCTTACCACTGGTAAGAAAATCTTACCACAACTTCGGGCATTTGTCAAGTGGCAGAACAGTGAATCGGCGGCAAGTTTGAAATGTTGCTGACACAGGACCGTTTGACTCTTTCTACAGCAGGGTAGAGATACACCAGCTGCGACCATTGTGCTCGGGTCGGTTGTTGGTGGCAGAGCGCATCAGTGACATCCTGGACAATATGATAGTCGGGACGTATCATATGGGCGGTAGATGGAGACTTAGAAGCCATGAAACAGACCGTCATTTTCAATGACACGCGGATGCGCCTGGATGATGCTTTCCAGGTGCGGCACATTGCCACCTTTCCCGTCCAAACATGCAGTTCAAAGGACCAGGTTGACGCGGTACTGGCGGAGTTCGGGGACTTCGACCAGATACCGGTGGCCAATGGCGACGACGTTGTGGAAGTCATCGAGCGCGAAGGCGCTCGGAAGCGCCCCATCGCATTAACCGATGTTGTGTCGGCCTACGAGCCGCTGGCTAAGTTCCTCCCGATGCTGGAGCACTCGCCCTACCGCCTCGTCACGGAAGGTGGCAAGGTAACAGGTATCGTCACGCGCAGCGACACTTTGAAATTGCCGGTGCGCTTGCTCGCCTTCATGATGATCACTCATCTCGAAATGTTGATGGCGGACCTCATCCGAGCCAGATATCCCGACAGCACAGGCTGGCGGCGCCGGCTCTCCGAGGAGAGACGAGCCAGAATCGACCAGAAAGAAGAGGAGCTACGCCAGCCAGGCAATAATCCAGAGCCGCTGGAGCTGACCGATTTTGCGGACAAGCGTGAAATCGTCCGTGTTGAGTACGACCTTCCTAACCGCTTCCAGAAGGACCTCGGCGACATCGAACGTGTGAGGAATTCAGTGGCCCACGCCGGCAACTACGCTCAGACCGAGGACAGACTGAGGAAGTTCGTCAAGCGCATTCGGCTGGCGGACAAGTGGATCGAGGAACTGAGCCGGCTTTGACCTGAGTTGGTGTAAAAACTCTAACCGAGGCTGACTTGCCGACGATGTTGAGTATAATCAGGCCGTGGTGTGCCTGTACGCAGAAAGGCGCGTGCTGTGTGAACACGCGTGACCGTCTCGACGAGGGCACGCCTCCCCAACCTCCAATCCCTAGAAAGCTGCCCATGTCCGCCTACCGCAAAAAGCTTATTGAAGTCGCCCTCCCCCTCGATGCCATCAACAAGGAGTCGGCGCGCGAGAAGTCCATCCGGCACGGCCACCCCTCCACCCTGCACCTGTGGTGGGCGCGCCGCCCCCTCGCCGCCTGCCGCGCCGTCCTGTTCGCCTCCCTCGTGGACGACCCCTCGGCCCTGCCGGAGCAGTTCCCGACCGAGGAAGCGCAGGAAGCCGAGCGCCAGCGCCTGTTCCGCATTATCGAGGCGCTCGTCAAGTGGGAGAACTCCAATGACGAGGCGGTGCTAGACGCGGCCCGCCGCGAGATCGCCCGCTGCGTGGCCCGCGCCCACGACGTCGAGCTGGCGGCGAACGCGGTGCCGGCCCAGGTCGCCGAGGCTTTGCGGGAGTACGCTCCGCCGGTCCTCGACCCGTTCTGCGGCGGCGGCTCCATCCCCCTCGAAGCGCAGCGCCTCGGGTTGGAGGCCCACGCCAGCGACCTCAACCCGGTGGCCGTGCTCATCACCAAGGCCCTCATCGAGATCCCGCCCAAGTTCGCGGGGCAGCCGCCGGTCAATCCTGAGGCGCGCAAGGACTTGTTTGCGTCGGGGAACGTGTCTACCGCAGAGGGCGCAGAGGGGCGCGGAGCAGAGGGACAGGACAATACAAAATCTCATCCTCTGCGTTCCTCTGCGTCCTCCGCGGTGAATCCTTCTTCGGCGGCGGCGAGTCCTCGCTGGACCGGGGCCAAAGGGCTGGCCGAGGATGTGCGCTACTACGGCAAGTGGATGCGTGACGAGGCCGAGCGGCGCATCGGCCACCTCTACCCGAAGGTGAAGCTGCCGCCGGAGCAGGGAGGCGGCGAGGCGACGGGCATTGCCTGGCTGTGGGCGCGCACCGTCAAGTGCCCCAACCCAGCCTGTAGCGCGCAGATGCCGCTGGTGCGCTCGTTCGCGCTCTCGACCAAGAAGGGCAAGGAGGCGTGGGTTGAGCCGATCGTGAACCGAGAGGCCAAGACGGTGCGCTTTGAAGTACGCAGTGGCAAGAGGCAGTCGCACGAAGGCACTGTAAACCGAAGAGGCGCAACCTGTATTGTCTGCGGTACCACCGTTCAGTTCGACCACATCCGTAGTGAGGGCAAGGCCCACTGTATGGGCGCACAACTCATGGCGATTGTGGCCGAAGGCCAGCGCGAGCGAGTGTACGTCGCCCCAAATGCGGAGCACGAAGCGGTAGCGGCCCAAACCGAGCCTGATTGGGCACCAGAGACGGACTTACCAGAGCAGGCGCTTGGCTTCCGCGTGCAACTCTACGGCATGACAAAGCACCGCGACCTCTTCACCCCGCGCCAGCTTGTTGCTCTCACGGCTATGAGCGACTTAGTGGGCAAGGTGCGAGAGCGCGTACAGCGGGACGCCTCTGCAGCGGGGCTGACAGACGACGTAGTGGCCATAAGTACAGGACAAACGGGGGCACAAGCATACGCCGATGCAGTCGCAACATATCTCGCGTTTGCGTTAGACAAAGCAATAGATCGCAATACGTCTCTTTGTACCTGGGAACACGGTATGGACAGGATGAGAGGCACGTTCGGACGTCAAACGTTGTCCATGATATGGGATTTCGCGGAAACAAATCCCTTTGCTGGGGCGGGTGGCGACCTCGGCGGAAGTGTAGAATCACTATCGGAGGTACTAGAGACGCTGGGTCGAAATTGGCCGGGTGAGACCATACAACGGGATGCAGCCTCTGGCACGCATATCCGGGAAGTCATATACTCCACAGACCCACCCTACTACGACAACATAGGATACGCAGACCTTTCGGACTTTTTCTACATCTGGCTCCGCCACTCTCTGGTGGGTGTTTATCCCGAGCTATTTACTACTTTGTTGGTTCCGAAGACACAAGAGCTGATTGCAGCTACCTACCGCTTCAACGGAAGTAAGGAGCGAGCACAACAATTCTTTGAAGAAGGACTCCGGAGCGTATTCACGCAGATGCGCAAAGCGCAATCTTACGAATATCCGGTCACCATCTACTATGCATTCCGACAGGCTGAAAGCGAGGAAGACGAGGAGGCGGCTTCGGGAACAAGTGCGAATGGAGCCGAGCTTCGATCGTCCACAGGCTGGGAAACCATGTTGGAAGGATTGCGCAATGCTGCATTCGCAGTAACCGGCACATGGCCAGTGCGAACAGAGCAGGCAAAGCGTATGCGCGATCAGGAAGCTAACGCTCTTGCCTCCTCCATTGTTCTCGTCTGCCGGCCGCGGCCGGAGAATGCGCCTCTCGCCACGCGCCGGGAGTTCCTGACGCAGCTTCGGCGCGAGCTGCCCACCGCCCTCAAGACCCTGCAGCGCGAGAACATCGCCCCGGTGGACCTGGCCCAGGCCGCCATCGGCCCCGGCATGGCCGTCTTCTCCCGCTACAGCAAGGTTGTCGAGGCCGATGGCTCGCCTATGCGCGTTCGCACCGCTCTGCAGCTCATCAACCAGACCCTCGACGAGGTCCTGGCCGAGCAGGAGAGCGAGTACGACGCCGACACGCGCTGGGCGGTCGCCTGGTTCGACCAGTACGGCATGAACGAGGGGCCGTACGGCGTCGGCGAGACCCTGTCCAAGGCCAAGAACACCGCCGTCGCTGCCCTGGTCGAGGCGGGTATCCTCCAGGCGCGGGGCGGCAAGGTGCGCCTACTGGCGCGGGATGAGCTCTCCCCCGACTGGTCGCCGACGACGGATACCCGCCTCACCGTCTGGGAGGTGACGCAGTACCTGATTCGCGCCCTCCAGAAAGGCGGCGAGGGCGCGGCGGCAGACCTGCAGGCGCAGGTGGGGAGCGTGGGCGAGGTAGCGCGCGACCTGGCGTACCGCCTGTACACGACGTGCGAGCGCAAGGGCTGGGCGCAGGAGGCGCTGGCGTACAACAGCCTCGTCGTCGCGTGGCCCGCCATTCAGGCCCAGGCAGCGAGCCGGCCCACAGCTCCCACGCAAGGTACCTTGCTCTAGCCCGTTCCTCGCCGATGGATATCGTGAGTGTGCGGCGGGCTAGATGAAGCGGAGCAGGGCAAGGATGAGGAGCGCGATGAACAGGACCACCAGGCAACCCAGGGCGTTGTTGTTGGGCGGCTGCGCCCCCGGCACGACAACGACCACCGGCGGCTGCGGCCGCCTCATGCTGAAGATGCCCGCTATTAGCACGATTACGAACACGATCCCTAGCACGACGAGTGGGACTTCCATCGTCAGACCCTCCTTTGCTCGATTGGACACCCTCGGTCACGTTAAGCGTACAACCGACGCGCACTGGAGGATCAGACCGATGCGCTGAGATTTCTGCGTCGGCAGGCTATGAAAATTCATAGCTAAACGCAGAATCCTCGGAGCGTCCTTGCAGTAGAGTGTGACATGGTGCGGATTCCTACATGCGACAGGGAGGGCAACATGTCTCGGTTCGGTGAATTACTGACGGGAGCCATCAACAGCATCGCGGCATATGAGCGCAAGACCGCCTTGAATATCGAAACAGAGCTGGGCGGGAAGATCGGCCTGACGGCAGCGAGCATCCAGCGCTACAAAGCCGGCCATGTTCCGCCGGACGCGCGCACCATTGAGGTGCTGGCTTCGGAGGCAGTCCGGCGGGCCTATCTCAATCAGCAATGGCTGGAGCGCTTCCTAAAAGCGGCGCGCTACCCGGCGCCACAACGGTTAGTCGAACAGCTTTTTCCAGTTAGCACTCAGCCATCTCGCGCGCTCCGGATTCCCCACAATCTGCCCGCGCCATCCTATCCGCAATTCATCATGCGCGAGCGAGAGTATCGGCGCGTCGTCGAAGGCCTGAAGCAGCGAACACCGACTGTCGTGATATCTGGAATGGGCGGCACAGGGAAGACGAGCCTGGCGCGAGAAGTGGCGGGACATTGCCTCGAGGCCAGAGACAACTTCCCCAGCTTCGCCGCTGCTGTATGGGTGAGCGACAAAGGGCGTCCCGGGACGACGACGTTAAGCGGTGTGCTGGACGAGATCGCTCGGACCTTGGATCACTGGGATCTCACGCAGTTGGCGCACGAGGAGAAGAAATCCCAGATTGAGCAGGTGCTACGTTGGCAGCCCGTGTTGATAGTGATCGACAACTTCGAGACCATCACCGACGGCAGCCTACTCGGCTGGGTTATGAAGCTGCCGCCGCCCAGCAAGGCATTGATCACGACGCGCGAGAAGCGGGAAGAGTTCCTGGGTAGTTGGCTAGAGGACCTGGGCGGCATGAATGAGGCAGAGGCGCGGGAACTTGTTGCCCAGCGCCTGCGGCAGCTGCGCATGACGAACCTCGTCACCGAACCTAGTCAGCTGGACCCGTTGATTGATGCGACCGGCGCTAACCCCCAGGCCATGCAGATGGCAACCGGCCAGCTCAAGTATCAGCGCTCGCTGCAGCAAGTCATCGATGACCTGCACGCGGCGCGCGGCCAGGTATTCGACGACATCTTCGCACGATCGTGGAGTCTCATCGACAAGCCGGCGCAGCACGTGCTCCTCGTCGCGACTTTCTTCCCGACAAGTACCGCGGCCGAAGCCCTGGCCAAAGCCGCCGATGTCTACGACTTTGGCCTCGAGCAAGCCATTGAACTCCTGACCGACCTGGCTCTGCTTGACGTTGAGCAAACCGGATTGGACCAGCCGCCTCGCTACGGGCTGCATCCCTTGGTACGCGCGTTCGCAAGCGAGAGATTGCGAGAGGAGACGACATTCGAATTGGCCGCCCGTCAACGTTGGTGTCGGTACTATGTCGAGTTCGCCGAGCAGCACATTGTCCGCACGGTGCCCCGGACTCGCTACTGGAATAGCCTGCTAGGCCGAGATCTGACGCTGGCCAATCCCGAGAAATCGAACCTATGTAGCGCCCTAGAGTGGGCTGAAGTGCATCACTGCGACGAACTGCTTGTCGAGCTAATGATACGATGGGCGCACTACATGGGTCGCCGCAACTTCCGTGAGCGGATCCAGTTCTCAAAGAAAGCAGCCGATGCGGCAGCACGTTTGGGTCACCAGTGGGATGAAGCGGTGTTGCTGATAGACGCCTACGGTTGGGTTTGCATTGAAGCCGGGTTGTTCGAGGATGCGCACCATGCCATCTCCCGTGGCTTGGAGTTAGCCTACTGCATCGAGTCGGCTGACCTGATTGCCCTTGGCAATGCGTTTCTCGCCAGACTATGTATCGACACGGGTGGCGACCTGGATAGGGCGGGCGCGCTCCTTGACACGGCGCGTCTTGTCGTCCCGAATATCGGTTCAGATCTGGAGGCGGTCATCCGCGTCCGAGTGGACTTGGCGAGCGGTGACCTGGCCGCCAAGCGGGGAGACTATCTCAAAGCGATCCAGTGCTATGAAGACGCGCTCGCAGATGGCTGGCATTACGGCGGCGAAGAGCCCGTCGTCGAGGCGAAATTCAGGCTCGGGCAAGTCTTCCTTGTCGAAGGTGACGTCCAGCGGCGGTTGGGTGAAGCTGCCCTTGCGCAAGGTGAGGCTGCCCATGCTGGCGGAGAACTCGAACAAGCCGAAATAATGCTGAGGCGCGCCGAGGAGTGTTTTACCCAGATACTCGACGCGCGGCACCAATCGAGCCTGTTGGACCTCACGTTCGCGCAGTATGGCCTGGCCTGCGTCGCCGTCCGCCGGGGCGACTTCGCGCGGGCGCGCACCTTCGCGTCGGAGGCAGAGGGCACGCTCTCGCAATTGGGCGTAAGCCACGCCCTGCGCGGCAAGGTGCGCCAGCTACTGGACGATCTGGAACACATGCGCTCGCCTTGAGCGCGTCAGATGTGGATGAGGGCCCTCTGTCGAAGGGATGAGAACGTCAATCGGAAAGGGAATTCAATGGCGACGACGAACCACGAGCGCATCGGCAAAGTCATGGAGTTGCTGCGCGCCGGGCTGAAACCGTATGTCACGCGCGAGCTCGAAGCGAAGCACGGCAAGTACTGGGTCACGACGGTGACACAGAAGTGGCCCCACGACCTAGACTGGAGCGACAGCGACGAGCCGAACCTGGATGCCGCCGTTCTCCTGCGCATGATGTGGGACGAGTGGAACGAGGTCTTCCGGAACACCCTGGGCTACGCCGAACGCAGCATCGTCAGCGAGCTGCGCGACACGCGCAACCGCTGGGCGCACCAGCGCGGCTTCTCCCTGGACGACACCTACCGCGCCCTGGACAGCGCCCAACGCCTCCTCCTCGCCGTGTCCGCCCCTGAGGCCGAGCAGATCGACCGTATGAAGCAGGAGGTTCTGCGGCTTCGCTACGAAGAGGAGACGAAGCGCGAGGCCAAGAAGGCCGCCGTCGCCGCCACCGAGGGTCAGCCGAGCGCCGGCCTGCGTCCCTGGCGCGAGATCGTCACACCCCACCCCGACGTCGCGGCCGGCCGCTACCAGCAGGCGGAGTTCGCCGCCGACCTGGCCCAGGTGCATCGCGGCGAGGGCACCGACGAGTACCGTGACCCGCGGGCCTTCTACCAGCGCACCTATCTGACGGAGGGCCTGCGCCGCCTGCTCAAGGACGCGCTGCTACGCCTCAGCGGGCAGGGCGGCGAGCCGGACATCGAGCTCCAAACCAACTTCGGCGGCGGCAAGACCCACTCGATGCTCGCCCTCTACCACCTGTTCTCGGGCGTCTCGTCGAGCGAGTTGGCCGGCATCGAGGGCGTGATGCGCGAGACCGGCGTGGCGATGTTGCCGCAGGTGCAGCGCGCCGTCCTGGTCGGCACGGCCCTATCGCCCGGCCAGCCGCGGCGCAAGCCCGACGGCACGCTCGTCAACACACTGTGGGGCGAGCTCGCCTGGCAGCTCCTCGGCCGCGACGGCTACGACCTGGTCGCCGAAGCCGACCGCAACGGCACGAACCCCGGCGCCGCCCTCAACGAAGTGCTCAGCATCGCCCAGCCGTGCCTCATCCTCATTGACGAGTGGGTCGCCTACGTCCGCCAGCTATACACCAACCCCAACCTGCCGGCTGGCTCGTTCGAGGCGAACCTGACGTTCGCCCAGGCGCTCACCGAGGCGGCCCGCGCCGTGCCTCGCGCCATGGTCGTCGCCAGCATCCCGACGTCGGACATCGAGACCGGCGGCGAGGGCGGCAGGGTGGCCCTTGATCACTTGCGCAACGTCTTCGGCCGCATGGAGTCGCCCTGGCGGCCGGCCAGCGCCGAGGAGGGCTTCGAGATTGTGCGCCGCCGCTTGTTCGAGCCGGTCACCGATCCCAGCCTCTACGCCGCGCGCGACGCCGTCGTGGACAGCTTCATGAACATGTACCGCACGCAGAAGGCCGAGTTCACCCAGGACACGCGCTCGGCCGACTACGAGCGGCGCATGAAGGCGGCCTACCCCATCCACCCCGAGCTATTCGACCGGCTCTACAACGACTGGTCGACGCTGGAGAAGTTCCAGCGCACGCGCGGCGTGCTGCGCCTGATGGCCAAGGTCATCCACGCCCTGTGGGAGCGCGACGACCGCAACCTGCTCATCATGCCCGGCGTCGTGCCCATTGACGCGCCTTCGGTGCAGGACGAGCTGACGCGCTACCTGGAAGACCCGTGGATGCCCATCATCGAGAAGGACGTGGACGGGCCGCACTCGCTGCCGCTGCGCCTCGACCGCGAGAACCCCAACCTGGCGCGCTATTCGGCCACCCGCCGCGTCGCCCGCACCCTCTACCTCGGCTCGGCGCCGACGCTGCACACGGCGCACAAGGGCATTGACGACCGCAGCATCAAGCTCGGCGCGGTGCAGCCGGGCGAGTCGGCGGCGACATTCGGCGATGCCCTGCGCCGCCTGGCCGATCAGGCCACCCACCTCTACCAAGACGGGCAGCGCTACTGGTACTCGACGCAGCCGAGCGTCAACCGCCTAGCCCAGGATCGCGCCGCCCAGCAGACGGAGGACGCCGTCGAGACTGAGATCATCCGACGGCTGCGCCTGGAGCTGCGGCAGCGGGGCGACTTCGCCGCCGTGTACGCGGCGCTGCCGTCGGGCGACATCCCCGACGAGATGGAGACGCGGCTGGTCATCCTGGGTCCAGGCCAGTGGCACACCAAGGGCCAGGATAGCCCCGGCCGCAAAGCCGCCAAGGAGACGCTCGATCTGCGCGGCGGGATTCCCCGTCGCTACAAGAACACCCTCGTCTTCCTCGCCCCCGATAGCGCGCGCCTGGCCGACCTCCAACAGGCGGTGCGGCAGTACCTGGCGTGGAAGTCCATCGAGGCCGAGAGCGAGACTCTGAACCTCGACGCATTCCAGGCCAACCAGGCGAAGACGAAGAGCGCCGACGCCGACGAGGCTGTGAGGCGGCGCATCCCCGAAGCCTACGTCTGGCTGCTCGTCCCGACGCAGCCGGATGCGCATGGGCCACTGGAGTGGGAGGACATCCGTGTCCAGGGGACAGACAGCCTGGCCATGTGTGCCGCCAAGAAGCTCGTCAACCAGGACTTGCTCAAGACGCAGTGGGTGGGCACGCTGCTGCGCGTAGAGATGGACCGTATCCCCCTGTGGCGCGGTGACCACGTCGCGGTCCGCCAGCTCGCCGACGACTTCGCCCAGTACCTCTACCTGCCGCGCCTCACCGGACCGCGCGTTCTTCACGAGGCGATCCAGGATGGCGTGCGCCGCATAACGTGGGAGCAGGAGACGTTCGCCTACGCCGACGCCTTCAACGCGACCACCAGCCGCTACACGGGGCTGGAAGTCGGCCACATTGTGAGCGTCAGCGCCAGCGCCGACGCCGTCGTCGTCAAGCCCGAGGTCGCCCGCCGCCAGATGGACGCCGACGCCAGCAAGGTCGTCACACCGGCCACAACGGGCGGCCAGCCCGGCGTGACCGTGCCAGTTCCACCTGTTGGCCCTGCGCCGGTGGGGCCATCCGGTGGCGGCGGACCTCAGCCGCCTCCATCCACGTCACGCCCGCACCGCTTCCACGGCACGGTCACCTTGGACACGACGCACATCGCCAAGGATACCAACGCCATCGCCGACGCCGTCATCCAGCACCTGGCGAGCCTCGTCGGCGCAAAGGTCAGGGTCACGTTGGAGATCGAGGCTGATATCCCCGACGGCGCACCCGAGAACGTCGTGCGCACCGTCACCGAGAATTGCCGCACCCTCAAGTTCACCGACCACGGCTTCGAGACCGAATAGCGCCGGTTACCATCACATCAAATCGCGGATACAGCAAAGGAGCCAGGTTCACCGCCTGGCTCCTTCCCATATCTGTATCTGTCGCTCGCACGTCGCCCCCCACACGCCACTTTCCCGGTGACTTTCCCGGGAAAGTGGCCGGGAAAGTGTCGGGAAAGTCACTTTGGCACGCTTTGGCGCATTCGAGCCGTATCAGTCGGGTTCTCGAATGATAGGCGACGACGACGCATCGAAGACCATGCTATGCACTTCAACGTCGAACCGGTCTCGGAAGGTCTTGTATCCCCGCTGCTTGGGCCAGAAGCGCGGGTCCTGGTGCCAACCCGCGAGCTGCATCTCGAAAAGCCCGCGGTAGATCTGCCGCACATACCGCTCGGCCTCAGATCATCATCCACATCCGGGATCAGGATCGCGTTGCAGTCTTCCCGAAGCTGTTCGAGCGTGACCTAGGTCGGATCGGGCAAGCTATTCGCCCAATCGAGAAAGGGTTGCCTGGGCTTGATGATGACGACGGCGCGGTTGATCAAGTACATGCCGTGCCCCTCCTCTCTGGCGGTAAGAGAGGACATCGTGCTGCTCTGATTGTCCGCCAACTTCGTCGGGATGTCAAACGCCATTTGCCGGCTTTCCCCAAACCTGTCCCAGGAAAGTCGCCGGGAAAGTGGCAGGAAAGCGCCGGGAAAGTGGCGGGAAAGTGACGCCTTCTATACTGGTCTTATCCCGTGTGGGACAAGACCCAGGAGGTGTCAATGCAGTTGCTCCCCAAGACCCTTATCCGCGGCGGCCGATTCGAACATCTGCCGCAAATCCTCAAACGCCGCTGGCGTTGGCTCGTTGCGGGTACCCTAGGCCTCGGCGTCGCCGCCGCCAGTATCGTCGCCTTCATGTTCCTGCGCGTTGGACGCGACACGCCCAACGCTGCGCTCACGATGACCAGCGACCCGTCCATGGCACTCGTCGAGGTCGACGGCCGGAAGCGGGGCGAAACGCCCCTGACCCTTGCCCTCGCCGACCGCGACCACGAGATCGTCCTGCATCACGCGGGCTACGCGGATAGCGTCTACAACGTCACCCCTACCGCCGGAGTGACGACAACCCTGCACGCCGACCTCTGGCTGCGCTCGCCCCGCCTGCAGCGCCTGCGTCCCGCGCTCCCCGGCGCCGCCATCGTCCACGCCGACTTCCTAGTGGATGGACGCATTGCCCTCATCCTGAGCTTGCCGCCGAGCGACGAGCGCCAAATCTGGATCGTCTCAGGCACCCGTTCCGTGGACCGTATCGGGCCGCCCAACGTCCACGGCAGCATCGCCGTGTCGCCGAACGCGCAGCGTATCGCCTACGCTGTGCGCAGTGAGCGAGCCGGCGTCACAACGCGGTTGGATGAAGTCTGGATTGCGCAAGCGCCGGTTGAGCAGGGCGATCCTCAGTATAGCGTTCCAACGAAGAGCGAGAGCATCATCGACCTGGCATGGGCGCGAGATGGCGAGCACCTGCTCGTGGTGAGCCGTGAGACAATCACGGGTGGCGGCGTCCGCACGCACCTGCGCTGGCTGATGCCAGACACAGGCGAAGCGAAAGACCTGGTCAGCCTGCCCAGCGACATCGTTCCCGGCAGCTTCCTCTGGAGCTCATCCGGGCAGTGGGTAGCCTTCCTCACCCAGTCCGGCTCAGTTCCATCGCTGTGTCTACTGGAGATCGAGACCGGCCGCATCCACTACCTGGCCGACGTCGCGTCGGATGACACGCACCCGCTCCCCATTCCCCCACTCGCCTGGTCGCCGGATGGCGAGCGACTGCTCTACGCAGCCCTTACTCAAGAACGCTCCAAGCAATCTGGCTGGCTCGTCGGCCCGCGGCCTAAGCAAGCCCTCTTCCTCGGCTCGACAGACAACCCCGCGGGCCAGCGCCTCGGCGATGTCGAGGCCGTCTTCCCCGTCTGGCGCAACGACGACAGCGTATTGGCCTTCGCCGGCGCTGCCAGTAAGGGTACGCTTACCCTTCGGGCCATCTCGACAAGAGGGACAGGGCGGGACGTCGGCGACGTACCCCTCGACGCCTCAGCCTACGCCGTCCGCTGGGACCCCGCTCATGCCCAGGCGCTCATCGCCATGCGCCCGCGCAATAGCGTCTCGACGACCAACCTTGAATACTGGCTCGCCGGGTGGCAGCCAGAGGAGGCAAGATGAGCCGCTTCACGTCCCGAATCCTGCCCATCCTGCTCGCCGCGCTGGTCTGCCTCGGCACGCTCGTCGTGCCCATGAGCGCGCACGCCGACGAGCCGACACCCGACGCGCCGACCACGACCCAGGCCGACCAGCCCCCCACTGACACACCCGCTACGACCCAGCCCCCGGTCTCAGTGCAGCCGGCACAGTCCACTCGCCTGATCCCCTTCCTACCGGACCCTAAGGTGTGGGCCGGCGAGGTCTTCAATGCCGTCCTGGTCAACCTGCTGCAGAAGCTCGCCGACGCCCTCCACACAGTCGTCAACGGCGTCCTCAGCAGCAACCTCAACTTCATCTCCCAGACGCCGCCGGCCGGCTCCTATGACAGCCCCACCGTCGGGGCGCTCTGGGGTGTCACCCGCGCCATCGCCAATGCCGCCCTCGTGCTCATCGTCCTGTGGAGCGGATTCAACCTCATCGCCCGCGAGGGCTTCGGCGCCTCCTACCCTGACATGGTCGAGCTTCTCCCGCGCCTGATCTTCGGCGCGCTCATGGCCAACACCAGTCTCATCTGGGGCAAGATCGCGATTGACGCCAACAATGCGCTCTGCAGCGCCATCGGCGGTACGACCCTCCCGGCTTGGGAGCGCGCCGACCTCGGCAGCCAGGTGCTGGCCGACCTCGTCGCCGCCGTCATCTACCTCGTCACGAGCCTGCTCCTGCTCCTGCAGATGCTGGCGCGCCTGGCCCTCATCGACATCCTGCTCGTCGCCGCGCCCATCGCGCTGATGTGCTGGGCGCTGCCCCAAACCCAGGGCTGGACGCGCCTCTGGTCGAACCTCTTCCTGGCGACGGTCTTCACCCAGTTCGTCCAGGTGCTGGCCCTCAAGCTCGGCGGCTCGCTTCTGACCGAGCTAACGCCCATGGCCTTCGACTCGGCGCTCCTCAGCCTGTTCCTGGGGGTGGCCGTCATGGTGTTGATCCTCAAGATCCCCGGCCTGATGCGCAACCACCTCGGCAGCGGCATGGGCTTCGTCCGCTACGTGGTCTATCGCCGCGCCGCCCAGGGCCTTGAAGGTGGAAGCGCCGCCGACCGTGCCGCGACAGGAGGGCAATGATGCGCGTCTCCCTCGTCGGTGTGGTCTTGAGCACCCTGCTGCCCGATGCCCTCAAGGCGCTGGTCGCCTTCGTCCTGGCGCTGCTCCTGGCGGTCGCCTTCGTCATCGCCAGCATCGCCGCTCTCTTCAGCGCCCCGCAAGCTGCTTTGCCGACAGCTCAGGCAACACCTGGCGTTCCGGCCGCCAGCTCGGATGTCGTCGCCCTGGCATATCAACAGCTGGGAATGCCCTACGTTTGGGGCGGCGCCAGCCCCCAGACGAGCTTCGACTGCTCCGGGCTCGTGCAGTGGGTGTATGGCCAGGTCGGCGTGCGCCTGCCTCGTACGGCTCAGATGCAGTACAACGCGACCGACCGGCTTGCAGAGGCCGACCTGAACGTTGGCGATCTCGTGTTCTTCCGAAATACATACTACTCGCCCGGCGAACCCATCACCCACGTCGGCATCTACGTCGGCAACGGCCGCATGATCAACGCGCCGACGACGGGCGACGTTGTGCGCGAGATGCCCATCTTTAGCGACCCGTACTGGAGCGCCCACTACGCCGGCGCCGGTCGGGTACGCCGTTGACGACACAAGGAGGTTACCTGTGGACGCCATCAATACCCTGTTCACCAACTTATTGAACATCGGCACCGGTGTCGCCGTGACGGTTGCGGCTTTTTATCTCATGTGGGGGGCTTTCGTGTACATGAGCGCGGCGGGCAGCCCGCACCAGATGGAGCGCGGCAAGAGCGCCATGCTCAACTCGCTCTTTGGCCTGGCCATCGTCCTGGCGGCCCGCACCATTGCCGGCATGATCCAGTCGGCGCTGGGCTAAGGGAGGCACGCCATGCGACACGAAATCCCCACTCACCTGTCTGTCGAAGACCGCGCCTTCTACGGCTTTTCCGCCCGCCAGGTCATGCTCGTGACCGTCGGCTGCGCCGGCGCCTACGCCCTCTGGAGCGAGTGGCCGACCCTGCCCCTGGCGGCACGCCTCGCCATCGCCGCAGCCTGTGTCGCCGTCTCGCTCATCCTGGCCCTGTGGCGGCCCTATGGCCGCAGCCTCGACGCCTGGGCCTTCGTCGCCCTGCGCTACCTGACGGTACCCAAAACGACCGTCTGGCGCAGCACACCGCCACCGGTGAAGGCATCGTCCACTCGGAAAGAGCAGTGGGTAGAGTGGACGCCTGGACTCACTTGGCACGAGGAGGCGGCATGAGAGACTATCCCTCGGCGCAGACGGCCCACGTCGCCCTGGACGCCATCCGCGACGGCGTCGTCTACCTCCGTAGTGGCGAGGCCCGCGCCATTCTCGAAGTCAGCAGCGTCAACTTCGGCATGGTGGGCGCAGGCGAACAGGAGGCCATTCTCGCTAGCTTCGCGGCGCTCCTCAACGGCCTGACCTTCCCGGTGCAGATCCTCGTCCGTGTCCTGCCGGTAGACCTCGATGGCTACGTGACGGACCTGGAGCGCCAGGCCCTCACCCTGGCCGACCCGCTGGCCGCCCTCGCCCGCGACCACGCCCTGTTCCTGCGTCGCCTGACGCGTCACCGGACTCTCTTGGAACGCCGCTTCTACGTCGTCGTAGCGGCTGATGAGAGCGCGGCCCGCTCGCGCTGGCGGCGCCCCCGCCGAGGCGTCGAGAACGAGCCAGACAACACGGCGCCAATGAAGCAGCTCACCGCCCGTTACGACGAGCTGGCGCGCGGCCTGAGCCGCTGCGGTCTGAGCGCCCACCGGCTCGACGACCTGGCGCTGGCCCAGCTCTTCTATGCCTGCTGGTGCCCGGAGCTCTCGCGCGTGCAGCGCCTGCGCCATGCCCTGACCGAGTACACAGCGCTAGCTACTCAGGGCTCGTCCGCAGCTACGAGGAGGACATGATGCTGAAAAAGAAGTCCGCGGAAACGACATCGCCCGACATGGAACGATTCTTCAGCGGAACGCGAAACGTCGCGGACCTCATCACGCCGGCGGCTGTCGAGGTTGGGCGTTCCCACGTCCGCCTGGATCACCAGTACGCTCGCACCCTGGTCGTCGTCGGCTACCCGCGCACCGTCAGCCCCGGCTGGCTCGCGCCCCTCATCGACTTCGAGGCGCCCCTGGAGATGAGCCTGCACGTCTTCCCCCTGGAGTCCGGCGCCATGATCGGCGCCCTCAGCCACAAGATGGTGCAGCTCCATTCCTCGCGCCTGCTGGCGGCCCGTGGCGGACGTTTGGCAGACCCCGAGCGGGAGGTGGCTTACGAGGACGCCGAGCGCCTGCGCGACGCCCTCCAACGCGGCGAGCAGCGCGTCTTCTCCGTCAGCCTCTACATTCTTTTGCGCGCCACGTCCTCCGCTGCCCTGGACCAGCTGACGCGCCAGGTCGAGGTCACCCTGGACGGCATGCTGGCCCACTCCCGTGTCGCCGTGCTGGAGCAGGACACCGGCTTCCGCGCCTGCCTGCCCGAAGGCCACGACACCCTGCGCGCCTACCGCAACCTGGACACAACCTCCCTGGCGACGATGTTCCCCTTTGCGTCGAGCACGCTGACCATGGAGGCCGGCATCCTCTACGGCATCGCCCGCCACAACCACTCGCCGGTCATCGTGGATCCGTTCGACGACAGCCTGGAGAACGCCAACGCGGTCATCTTCGCCAAGTCGGGCGCGGGCAAGAGCTACTTCACCAAGCTCATGGCTCTGCGCAGCCTGCTCCACGACATCGACTTTCTCATCATCGACCCGGAAGATGAGTACCGCGCGCTGTGCGACGCGGTCGGCGGCCAGTACATTCGCCTAAGCGCATCGTCGGCCCAGCACCTCAACCCCTTCGACCTGCCGCCCGCTGACAAGGACGCCGATGCTCGTGATCCCCTCGCCGAGAACGTGGCGTCACTCCTTGGCCTGCTCGAGCTCATGGTTGCCCCGACGGGAGGCTCGCTAGACCCCCACGAGCGGGCGATCCTGGACAGCGTGCTCTACCAGACCTACGCCACGGCGGGCATCACCGCCGACGGGGCCAGCCACGACGAGCCGCCGCCCCTCCTCAGCGACCTCCACGCGCTCCTGACCTGGACGCCGGGTGAGGCCGCGGCAAGCCTGGCCATTCGACTGCGCCGCTACGTCGAAGGCTCGCTCGCCGGCCTGTTCAACTCCCCGACCAACGTCGCCCTCGACCGCCGCCTGGTCGTGTTCAACATTCAGGCATTGGAGCCTGAGCTGCGCCCCCTGGCCATCCACCTCATCGCGAGCTTCGTCTGGGGCCAGGTGCGCCGCTCGCGCCGGCCCAGGCTGCTCATCATCGACGAGGCGTGGAGCCTCATCCAGTACCCTGAAGGCGGCGCGTTCCTGGCGAGCATGGCCCGTCGGGCGCGGAAGTACTACCTCGGACTGGTGACCATCACCCAGGACGTGGCCGACTTCCTGAACTCGGAGCACGGCCGCACCGTCCTCTCCAACGCCGCCCTCAAGCTCCTCATGAAGCAGGACAGCTCGACCATCGAGCCGGTCGTGCCGGCCTTCGGGCTGTCGCCCGAGGAGCGTCAGTTCCTGCTGGGCGCGGCCAAGGGCGAGGGGTTGTTCTTCGCCCGCGGTAGCCACCTGGCGCTGCAAGTGGAAGCCAGCCCCTTGGAGCACCGCCTGGCGACCACGGCGCCGCGCGAGCTAGCTGAGCGGCGTCGGGACACTGGCAAGGGGACAGGACATGCAGAGTAACGACGCTACCCTTGGTCAGTGCCACCGGCGCATCGAGCTGCGTACCGCCGTGCTGCACTACGGCGGGCTGCTGGGCTGGCCCACGCCCCAGGTCATCTCGTTCACGGAGGCGCTGACCGGCTGCGCGTGGCGTCACTGCGGCACACCCCAGTTCCTGGCGGTGCTCGACGAGTACCTGGCGATCCTCGATGCCATCGCGGCCAGACAGAGGCGTCCAAAGCGCAAAGGAGAGGATCATGCCTTACGCTCATAAACAGCCGGCGGTTGAGCCGGCGCACCTGGTGGAGATTGTCACCCCGCGCGCCAATACCGCGCCCCTCGCGGCGATGCAGACGTGCCTGGCGACGGTCGCCCTCGACAAGCCGTTCAGCCTGGAGATCGCCGCGACGAGCGAGAGCCGCTGGTTCCTCGCGCGGGCCGGCGACGAGACGGTGAGCCGCCACCTCGGAAGCGGTCTCGGCGCGGCGTACCCCCAGGCCGAGCTGCGGCCCCTCGACCTGGCGCAGCACCCCGGCCTGGACCCAGCCCGACGACGCGAGGGTGAAACCGTCGCCGCCTGCGAGCTTCTCCTGCGCGAGCCGCCCTACCAGCCCCTGCGCGTGTTTGCCGACGTCGAGAAGGACGGCCAGGTGGACCCGCTGGCCGGTATCCTGGCGGCCCTGGGCGACCTGCCCCCGGGTTGGCGCGCCGTGAGCCAGCTCGTCCTCGCCCCGGCGCCCGAGACCTGGGCGAAGCCCTATCGGCGCCTGGCGCTGACGCCCCCCGTCACTGGGTCGTCTCAGGCCCAGGCGGATACCTCCCTCACGCCGGTCTTCTTGCTCGCCGCGGCGTTGTTCCTGGGTGTCCTGGCCGTCTGGGTCTATGGGCGCATCCTCGACCACGACTGGCTGCCCCTCGTCGGCGTCTTGGCCGCAGTTGCGGTCATAATTTGGCCGGCCATTCGCGTCATCCGGCGACTGCTTCACAAGCCGGTGTACGACCCCAAGCTGGTAGGGGAAAAGATCGCCCACCCCGCCTTGTACGCCCAGCTCCGCCTGGCGGTCTTCGCCCCGGACGGTACGCCGGAGCTGCAGATTGAAGCGCGGCTGGCGCGCCTCGTCGCCGCCTATCACCCGTTCAACCTGCCCAGCGGCAATGGCTTCCAGGCCCAGTGGCTGCGTGGGCAGAATCCGCCCCTGGAACAGGCGGCGTTCATTGGCGGCGTCTCACGGACGAACCTCCTCAACGTGCGCGAGCTGGCCGGGTTGTGGCACGTCCCGCGCGTCGAGGCCGACGTCCCCCTGGTGGAGCGCACGGGGGCACGCCGCTCGCTACCCCTGCCCTACCCGGTCGCCCACGGCTGCCGCGTCGGCGTCTCGACCCACCAGGGCCGCACCGTCGAGGTGGCATTGCCTGACGACCTCCTGAGCCGCCACCTGCTCCTCGTCGCTAAGACCCGCCGCGGCAAGTCGTCCCTCTTGCTCCAGGTCGCCCGCTATCTCATGACCCAGTCGGCCAGTGTGCGTCCGGCGGCGCTGATCCTGGTGGACCCACACCGCGACCTGGCCCAGGCCGCTCTCGGCCTCGTCCCGCCTCACCGCCGCGACCACGTGGTCTACCTCGACGTCGCCGAGAGCCGCCGTCCCTTCGGCCTCAACCTGCTGGATGTTGGCCTCGGCTGGGGGCGGGACGAGGCGGTGAGTAACGTTCTGAGCATCTTCCGCCGCGAGTTCGACCGCTTCTGGGGCCCGCGCATGGAGGACGCCTTTCGCTTTGCCCTGCTCACCCTGTATGCCGCGAACACAGCCATCTGCGCCGTGGACCCGCTCGGCCGCTCTCGCCAGCACACCGTCCTCGACGTGCCGACGCTCCTGGTCGACGACCAGTTTCGAGCGCGCGTTCTCGGCGTGGCGGCCGATCCGGTGCTGGCCGCCTGGTGGTCGCGCTACTTCGACCCCCTCACCGCCCACCTGCGTGTCGAGATCATCAACCCGGTGCAGACCAAGGTGCAGCGCTTCGTCGGCAGCGGGATTGCCCGGTGCATCGTCGGACAGCCGGTCTCGACCATTGACCCGGCGAGCTGGCTGCGGGACGGGGCGATTGTCATCGTCAACACGGCCAAGGGGGTGGTCGGCGAGGACACGGCAGCGCTCCTCGGTGGGACAGTCCTCAACCTGGTCAGCCTCGCCATCAGCGCTCAGGCGTCGCTGCCCGAGGCCCGCCGTCGGCGTGCCACGCTCATCGTGGACGAGTTCCACACCCTGGACAGCGTGGATTACGAAGCGATCCTCTCCGAGCAGGCCAAGTACGGCGCGAATCTGATCCTGGCGACCCAGAGCCTGGCGCGGCTGACGGCCAACCACAATGAGGGTGGCCCGGACCTGCGCGCCGTCCTCTTCGCCAACCTGGACGGGCTGTTCGCCTTCCAGACGAGCGCCGAGGACGCGAAGTACCTCGCGCCCGAGTTGGGCTGGGGCATCGAGATCGACGACCTGGTGAGCCTGGCCCACTACCACTGCTACGCGGCGGTCAGTGTCAATGGCGAGAAGGTGCCCACGTTCTCCCTGCGCCTGGACGCGCCACCGACGCCGGATGCTGCGTTAGCGACGACGCTAGCGGCACAATCCGCCCAACGTTGGGGGCGACCGGCTGCTCGCATTGAGGCGGACCTGATCGCGCGTCTGAACCGCCAGGAAGCGGAGCGGCGGGCGGCGGCCCGGCCGGCCCACCCGGCGGGAACCGGGCAGGGCAAGCCTCAAGATAAGGTGAATTCCTCGGGGCCAAAGGAGAGCGACAACGGTCAGGGTGAGGCCAAGCGCCCTCGCAACGATAACCGGGACAAGCGGTATAACGAGGACACGCGGCAGGTCCCGCTCACGCCTCCAACTGAGACAACGTGGACCAATAGCGAAGTCGAGAGCGGCAGCAAGGAGGAGGCCGAGTGACATCACCGCGCTGGGCCGACGCCCTTGTCTTGCAGCACGACCTTGCCACACCCGACAGGGCGCTGCTGTTGCTCCTGGCGCGGCTGCCGTTCTTATCGGCGCACCTGGCAGCGCCACTTGCAGGAGGCGTCAGCCGGCGTCAGGTGGAGCGTCAGCTGCATACGCTGGCCGAGCTGGGCACGGTGGAAGGTGTCCAGCCTGCTACTCAGCCGGGGCACACCGCGCGGCTGTACTACCCCACTGATCTGGGGCTGGCCGTGGTCGCCCTCGGTCTGGGGGTTGACGTCCATGACCTGGCTCGGTACCTGCGCCTCCAACGTGACGACTTGCTGGCGCGGCTGCCGGGCATTCTGCCGCTCCTGGCGGCCTACGAACTCCTGGCGGCCGTTGCCACATCACGTGCAGGTGAAGCGACACTGTTGGCGTGGATCTGTCCCTGGCGAGTACGATTTCGCCGCCTGAACGCGCGGCTGATCTACCGGATCACTGTCCCGGCGTATGCTGCCCTGGCTTGGGACGGTGGCTGTGCCGAGTATCTGCTCCTACCAGACCAGGTGAGCTTCCCGTTCGGGGTTTACCGGCGCATGTTGGCTGACCTGGCACTGTGGCAACTGGCCTCCGGGCTCACACTGCCTCCACTCGTGATTGCTGCGCCGTCCGCTGCGCGAGCTTCCCTTTGGTATGAAGCCGTGGCGACTACGTCTCGTCGCTGCCCCGCGTCGCCCCTCACCGCCGCCATTACAGCGTGGGCAAAACGACCAGATACCCCTGAGCTACTCGCGCATCTGCCGAGGCAACCGCGAGAGAACGCGCCTAACCTCACGCAGTGGATCAAGGCTTCGCCCTTGCTGGCCCTGCCGCCTGCCTCTCGTCTGCCGAACCTTGCTGGCGAGCTAGAGTATAGCCCAATGCCTCGGCGCCGGCCGGCCCGACTTGGTCGCGTTTCCCTGCGACTATCGCCAGCAGATTACAGGGTGCTGGACCTTCTCGGCCGCCACCCGTACCTGACCGTCGAAGACATCGCTAGTGTGATGGGCTGGACCGTGCGCTGGGCGCAGGAGGAGCACAACCGCCTGACGAGTCTCGGCCTCGTCCGGACCCTCATTGCACAGGAATGTAGCGGCGTCACCATGACGGGGGAATTAGCCGAGCTGACGTACAACGGCCTGGGTCTTGTCGCAGCGCGGCAAGGGCTGCCGCTCGTGACGGCGACGCGTGTCAATGGCCTGGCGGGTGGCGGTTCGGATCATCCCACCGGCGCTCGCCGCAAGCTCCTGCAAACCCTGCCGCATACCTTAGGGGTCAATCACTTCTTCGCCGGAGCCTATCGCACCGCGGCCTCCCGTCGCGAGCGTGGCCACGACGACGCCCTGGTGGAGTGGCGCAACGCCGTTGCGTGCAGCCAGCGCCTCATCCGCCCCGATGGCTACGGCCTCTACCGTCGCGATGGGAACGAGTTCGGCTTCTTCCTGGAGCTCGACCGAGGGACGATGAAGACGCGGCAGTACTACGCCAAGTTCGCCGCTTACTACGCCTACCTCGAACACCGTCTGTTCGAGCGTGACTACGACGGCATGCCGACGGTGCTCATCGTCACGACGGATGCCGAGGCCGAGGATCGCATGGCCTACGCCCTGCGCCAGATGAGTACGGCGCGTTCGAGTTTCCTGCCGGCGTTGCTCACCACCGCCTGGCGTCTGGAGGACCACCAGCACGCCGACGGCCTGCTCTCGCCAATCTGGCGGACGCCGAGCCTAGACAACCAGGATCGCATTGGCTGGCCCATCGCCGCTGTACATGTGATGCAAGGCCAGCACGAATTGTGGAGGACGTAGAGATGACGACGCAAACACGTCGACAGCGATCGACCGAATCGCTGACCATCATTCCCATCTACGAGCCGGACCCTGAGCGACAGCTCCAGGCGCTGCGTTTCTTGCTACAGACAAGGACACGACGGGCGAAAGAGCTGGCAACTGAGGAGCAGGTTCAACCAGGTGGGGACGGCACGCCGGAGACTGAGGAGGGCGAAAGCCGCGGGTAGCACGAGCGCGTCCTCTCTTCGCGGGGAGGACGCGCGTTTACTCCATAACTGCACTAACGACGGTCGCTCGGTGTTTCGGAGGAGCCTGTCTCATCCGGCCCGACCAATTCCCAACGCCGACGGTCAATTGGCTCTTTGGTAACCTGCTCGATGTTGAGGCGAACCAACGCGAGCGACACCGCAGCGCTCGTCGACAGGCCCGAGGCTTCGACAAGCTCCATGAGTTTGGTGTACACATCATCGCGGAGGGATATGTTGACTTTCACGTAGTGGTGATCGGGCATGAGCGCTCTCCTGACCACTATTGTACCACAGCCCGCAGCGGTACGCTTGCCAATAGGCGAAAAAAGTGGAAATTCGGGCGGTTTTCCTCTTTACAAATGCTTCACAGCGAGGTATAATAGCTGCTGAGTAGCCGCTATGTAGTAGCCGTATATGAGTAGCTAAAAGAGGAGTGGCCCGTCTACTTTCGCCTGGACCGAGAAAAGCCGCAGGGCTGGCTGGCCCCCTTGCCCTGGACGAGATGCAGGTGTCCCTGGTCGAGAAACCAGGGCGACCACAGTGAAAAGCCCCGCCGGCCTATGCGTGCCATGCGGGGGGTCGTTCAGCCCGCTGTGCGAAGAGCGCCCAAAAGCTATTCGTCGAAGACCTACCACTACTCCTCTCAAAGGCCCCAGGGCTACATGCACGCCACCATCTTCCCGGCCGGGGTCAGGGCCGAGTCAGCTGAGGGTCTGACTTCGTCCCACCCACCGCTACCCTCACCGGTTGGCGCCTGCTGAAGGGGCTATCGAGGGCGATAGCCCCTTCGAGGAGTTTTGCATGGACGCGACAAAACGGGTTCCAAGCTTGAATGAACTCGAGGCATTCGCCAACACGATGCGTGGCCAGTTCGTCGAGCCGATCTACATCTGGGGCGAGCCAGGCGTTATCCGCTGGAGCCGCCGTGAACCAGAGCACATGCTGCGATATATCATCTTGGGGTCGACGGGGCGCTTGTGGCGCATCATCGATTGCTGACCCGACAGCCTATTGGCGTGAACCTTGGCGCAAGGAGTGGAAAGGCAATGACTACAAAAGTTGCTGTTTACTGTCGGGTATCTACCGAGTGGCAAAAGGAGGACGGAACAATAGCCGTCCAGGTTGACGCCATTAAGCAATGGGCCAACCGCCACCCTGAATTTGATATCTTCGGCTGGTACTTGGATGAGGGCTATTCAGGTGATACGCACCTAGAACAAAGGCCTAGAGGGGCCGACTTGTTGAGGGATTTAAACAAGGGAGGGATTGGGGCTGTAGTCGTTTGGAAAGCTGACCGGCTTTTCAGGGATAACCGTAAGTTTATGCTGTTCGCGTGGGCTATACAGGAACAGGGAGTGAAGATTATATCTATCACTGAACCCTTTGATATGGATACGATGGAAGGTGAGTTAGTAGGATTTATGTATTCTCTGTTCGGAAAAAAGGAAAGATTGGCGATTAAGGAACGAATGGCCGGGGGTAAGTTGCTAGCGTCCAAGGCCGGTAAATGGGTCTACGGTAAATGCCCCTTTGGGTACAAAATTGTAAACGGTTACCTGGTCATTCACCCAGAGAATGCACAATGGGTAGGGCGAATATTCGAGTGGTACGTTAATGGGATGGGTAGTAAGTGGATTGTTTACAAGCTGAATGAAAATGGGGTCTTGTCCTCCAGGGATAAGCGGGAATATTGGCAACCCTGCCGTATTACTAAGGTTATCAGCAATCCCGCTTACAAGGGGGAAGCAACTGTAACCATTAAGGGTCATGGGCCGGTTACTATCCCCACCCCACCCCTTGTAAGCGTGGAAATGTGGGAAAACGCGCAATTAGTGAGGGAAGACAGGTATTGTCATGGCAGGAGAAACCCCAAGTTTATCCTCAGGGGCAAAATCGTTTGTGGGCTTTGTGGTAGGGGCTTTACGGGGACCAATGGTGGGGTCTACCCCCGGCGTTATCGTTATTACAAGTGCAACGGGCCGCGTTGTACTCCACCCATCAAGTGTACGGCCCCTATCGTGAGAGCCGAGGAATTAGAGACAGCGGTATGGCGTCAGATTGAGCAGTTCTTATACAATCCTGGGGAAGCAATTAATCTGCTCATCCGTAGTCAAGGGGATGCAAAAGAGGAGCTGAGTAGGGTTGACACGGACCTGGGGGAAGTTGACAGGGGATTGATCCGCCTTGAAACCCGGCGGAAAGAGGCGATATCTCTAGCAATGGATGGCGTTATTAGCAGGGATGATTTACGGATACAACTAGCCGACATCGAACGGGATAAGGGCCGATTGGAGGAACACAAGGGTCAGCTCAAGGAACGGCAAGCATCCATCCTGCATGGGGAAGCTGAAGCAGAACAGGCCAGGCAAGCGCTGGAGGATATACGGGAAGGGTTAGCGGAAGAACCTACCCTAGAGGATAAGGCATATCTCGTGGGATTACTGGTTAAGCGGGTGGTAGTTAACCGGGGCGAAGATGGCAAACCGGATGTGGATGTCACTCTGAGGTTTGGTGTAACGAATTCAATACTTGGATGTTGAACTGGCCCCACTCCTTCGCCAGCGTCTTGGTCACGCCAATGATGCCGGCTTTGCCTGCCGCGTAGTTGGCCTGGCCGGGGTTGCCGCGCGTGCCGCTGGTCGAGCTGACGTTGACGATCTTGCGCGGCTTCGCGGCGCCCAGCTCAGCCGCCTCGCGTTTGGCCGTCTCGCGCCAATAGTTCGACGCCGCGCGGATGAGGCGGAACGGGGCGGTGAGGTGGATGTCGAGCATCGCCTGCCACTGCTCGTCTGTCATCTTGTGCAGCGTGCCGTCCCACGTGTAGCCGGCGTTGTTGACGATGATGTCCAGCCCGCCATACTCCTTGATGGCCGCCTCGACGAGCTGCGCCGGGAAGTCGGGCTGGGTGATGTCGCCCGGCGCGGCGAGCGCCTTGCCGCCCGCGCTCTTGATGGCCGCGACAACCTCGCTGGCCGGATTGGGGTCAATGTCGGTGACGATGACGCACGCGCCATGCTCGGCGAGGAGACGCGCGGCGGCGGCGCCGATGCCGCGGCCACTGCCGGTGACGATAGCGACTTTGCCCTCTACTAGCCCGTCCATGGTCAATCTCCTTTTATGGGATACCAAGCTCTTTGCGAATAGTTTGAATGATGCGATAGCCGGCGGGGTTCTCCGAGCGGTCGAGCGCGCTGGCCATGAGATTCTTGGCGATCCCGACGGCCAACTCCGTGTCGCGGTCGGCGAAGCCGATAGAGCCATCGGCGCCGCCGTGGCCGAAGGCCGTCTCGCGCTCGCCCATCGCCTTGAGCACGCCGTAGACGATGTGATAGGCGGGGCCGGCGTCCGCGCGGCGAGGAGGTAGGGGGCCGCCGAGGAGGTAACCCAGCCCGCGGCGCACCGGGATGTCCCACGCCGGCTCGTAGCCCTCCGCCTGCAACGCGGTGGCCGCGGCGAGCGTCTTCGGGTTCAGGAGACGGACGCCGTCCACAGGCGCGACCAGGGCGGCGTAGACGCGCGCCAGCGCCCGCGCGCTCATGATGCCGCCCGAGCCAGGCAGGACGGCGCGGCGGACTGCCGGACGGTTGTAGATGGGCGTGGCATTCGGCGCGGTGGCGTCGACGAGGGTCGCGACGCGCGGCTCGGCCTCGGCCGGGATGCCCAGGTACAGGTCACGGATGCCGAGCGGCGCGTTGATCTCTTGCCGAATGAACTCCTCGATGGGGCGCCCGTCAACGCGGCGCACGACCTCGCCCAGGATCCAGCCAAAAGTCTGGGCGTGGTACTCCGTGCGCGTCCCAGGCTCCCAGGCGAGAGGCGCCGCAGCGACGGCCTCCACCACGGCATCCCAGTTGCCCCAGTCGCGCGTCGTCAAGCCGCGTGGCGCGTCGGGTAACCCTGCCTGATGAATGAGAACGTGGCGTAGGGTGACGCGATCCTTGCCCTGGGCGCCAAACTCCGGCCAGTAGTCGGCGACGGGCGCATCGTAGTCGAGCCAGCCCCATTGGGCCAGCATGTGGATGCACGTCGCAGTGATGCCCTTGGTCGTCGAGAAAACGGAGAACAGGGTGTCGCCGTTTACCGGCCGTCCGGTTGCGCGGTCCGCAACACCGGCCCACGCGTCGACGATAGGCGCGCCGTCGAGGTAGGCGGCGGCTTGCAGGCCGATCTCGTGACCCTCGGCGACAATCTCGTCCAGCACGGCCTGGACGGCGGCGTTGACATGATCCAGCATGGCGGCATCCTCACGCCGATTGTATGCCGACGCGCAGGGTAGGTCAAGGCGTACCTCACTATTCGGCTAGGTGGGGTGACCGGATAACTCGCCAAACGATTGCCGAATCCTAGGCGCTTGCCCGTTCTTGCCGTACCCTCGCTATGGTATGCTATGACCGCGAGCCTATAAGGGTGTCGGAGATTCATTGCATTTTGGCAGTTGACATTTGTGACGCACTGCGCTATATTAAGATTACAGCCGGTTTATCCACAACAACTCATCCGCTCGCGCATTGAAGCGCGCAACCCCACAACGCATAGGAGGGGCAGGTGATCAAGACGGAGAACATTGAGATCATCGGGCCAGTCAAATCAGAATGGTCCGATATTCTTTCTCCCGAGGCGTTGGCCTTTGTGGCCGCGTTGGAGATGGAGTTTGGTGCGCGGCGGCGAGAGCTGCTTCAGGCGCGCAAGGAGCGCCAGGCGGCGATCGACGCGGGCGAGATGCCCGATTTTCTCGCGTCCACCAAGTCAGTACGTGATGCGAGCTGGACCGTCGCGCCTGCCCCGCACGACCTGCTGAATCGCCGCGCCGAGATCACAGGGCCGACCGACCGCAAGATGGTCATCAATGCCCTTAACTCCGGCGCACAGGTGTTCATGGCGGACTTCGAGGATGCCAACAGCCCGGCGTGGGAAAACATGGTGGACGGCCAGATCAACCTGTACGATGCCGTCCGCCGCACGATCTCCCTTAGCGAGGGCGGCAAGGAGTACCGTCTGAAGGACCAGACGGCGACCCTGGCCGTGCGGCCTCGCGGCTGGCACCTGCCCGAGAAGCACGTCCTGGTCAACGGGCGGCCGATCACCGGCGCGTTCTTCGACTTCGGCCTGTACTTCTTCCACAATGCCAAGGCTGCCATTGAGCGAGGCACGGGGCCGTACTTCTACCTGCCGAAGATGCAGAGCCACCTCGAGGCGCGGCTGTGGAACGACGTGTTCAACTATGCCCAGGACGCGCTCGGCATCCCGCGTGGCACGATTCGCGGCACGGTGCTCATCGAGCACATCCTGGCCTCCTTCGAGATGGAGGAGATCCTCTACGAGCTCAAGGACCACAGCAGCGGCCTGAACCTCGGCCGGTGGGACTATATCTACAGCTTCATCAAGGTCTTCAACAAGCGCGGCGACCTGGTCTTCCCGGACCGCGCCCAGGTGACGATGGCGACGCACTTCCTGCGCTCGGCGGCGGAGCTCCTGACATACACCTGCCACAAGCGCGGCGCGCACGCCATGGGCGGCATGTCGGCCTACATCCCGCGGGGCGGCGACCCGTCGGTGAACGAAAAGGCGTTCGCCCAGGTCCAGACCGACAAGACGCGCGAGGCCGGGCAGGGGTTCGACGGCGCCTGGGTCGCGCATCCGGGTCTCGTGACCGTCGTCCAGGAGATCTTCGACAAGGCGTTCACCGGCTTCCACCAGCTCGACAAGATTATTCCCTCCAACGTCACTGCTCAGGACCTGCTGACGGTGCCGCCCGGCGATATTACGGAGGCGGGCTTCCGCAACAACGTCAACGTCGCGCTGCAGTATCTCGAGGCGTGGCTGGGCGGCCGCGGCGCTGTGGCTATCTTCAACCTGATGGAAGACGTGGCGACGGCCGAGATCGCGCGCTCGCAGCTGTGGCAGTGGATTCACCACAACAGCAAGATGAGCGACGGCGCGCCGATCACGCCCGACATGTATACCCAGGTGCGGACTGAAGAGGTGGCGGGGCTGGTGGCGAATCGGTCGACCCACCGCTTCGCGCAGGCCGTCGAACTCCTGGACTCGCTGGCGCTCAACGAGGAATTCGTGGAATTCCTCACCCTGCCCGGCTATCAGCGTCTCGAATAGGGCCGGTGTAGGGGCGGGTTTCAAACCCGTCCCTACACCCCAACCATCACATTAGAACCAGAATGTCTCGAGAGAGGGCGAGTTTCTCTCTGGGGAATGGTTGCTCCATCCAAACTTCTCGACTACCTGAATTCTAGGAGGTAATATAATGCTTGGTGTGAATTTCGCGCAGCGCGTTGAGGCTTTGCAGAGCGATTGGGAGAACAATCCTCGGTGGGCGGGCATTCAGCGCGACTACACAGCAGAGGATGTGGTCAAGCTGCAAGGCTCGGTCGTCGTCGAGCACACGCTCGCAGATCTCGGCGCGCGCCGCCTGTGGGACCTCGTCACTCACGAGCCGTTCATCAACACCCTGGGCGCTTACACGGGCGCGCAGGCCGTAAACATGGTCAAGGCCGGGCTGAAGGCGATCTACCTCAGCGGCTGGCAGGTCGCGGGCGATGGCAACCTGGCGCAGGAGACGTATCCCGACCAGAGCCTCTATCCGGCGAACAGCGTGCCGCAGATTGTCGAGCGTATCAACAACGCCTTCGTGCGCGCCGACCAGATCCAGTGGCTCGACGGCAAGGGCGACATGAACTTCTTCGCGCCGATCGTCGCCGACGCCGAGGCCGGGTTCGGCGGCGTTCTGAACGCCTACGAGCTAATGAAGGGCATGATCAAGGCCGGCGCCGGTGGCGTCCACTACGAGGACCAGCTGGCCGCCGAGAAGAAGTGCGGCCACCTGGGCGGCAAGGTGCTTATTCCTACCTCCCAGTTCATCCGCACTCTGAAGTCGGCCCGCCTCGCCGCCGACGTGATGGGCGTCCCGACGGTCCTCATCGCCCGCACCGACTCTCTCGGCGCGAACCTGATGACCAGCGATGTCGACCCGTACGACCAGCCGTTTGTCACCGGCGAGCGCACCTCCGAGGGCTACTACCGCGTGCGCTCTGGCCTGGATGCGGCCATCGCTCGCAGCCTGGCCTACGCGCCCTATGCCGACCTTCTCTGGTTCGAGACCTCGCACCCCGACCTGGAGGAGGCCCGCAAGTTCGCCGACGCCATCCGCACGCGTTACCCCGGCAAGATGTTGGCCTACAACTGCTCACCGTCCTTCAACTGGCAGCACTTCGACGACGAGACGACGTGGAGCTTCCAGCGCGAGCTAGGCCGCATGGGCTACAAGTTCCAGTTCATCACCCTGGCCGGCTGGCACATGGTCAACTACCACTCCTTCGAGCTGGCGCACGCCTATGCCAAGGAAGGCATGCTGGCCTACACCCGCCTCCAGGCGCGGGAGTTCTCGGCCGAGGACGACGGCTACACGGCGACCCGCCACCAGCACGAAGTCGGCGTGGGCTACTTCGACCAGGTCGCGACGATCGTGTCCGGCGGTCTCGCCTCCACGACGGCGCTGGCCGGCTCGACTGAGGCCGAGCAGTTCCATTGATCGTTGGGCCTATGCTGCTCTACCGCAGCCCGGGCCACAGGTGAATAAGGCATCACAGGTACCAGGGACGCCAATTTGGGCGTCCCTGGTCTTCGATATCCTCGTCATCTAGAGGGTGCTCCTGTGGCGCATGTGGGAGCCCTATGTTGTAGCGGTGCGTGGCCGGGTGGCAGCCGGCGAAAAACCTTCGGCGCCCGCGGGAGCCTACGGAGATGAGTGAAGATCGTAGAGGTATAAGGCCGCGCCCTCTGCCTGCAGCTCGTCCAGCTGCCGCCCCACGCCGTCCAGGTGCTCGGTAATGTACTTCGGCTCGTCGACCTGGCACCAGTCACAGACGTGAGAGAAGAGAACCCAGACGCGCGGCTCGCCCACGAAGCGGTCGACCTCCTGGAGATAGGCGGTCGGGGCGCTGCGGTGCTCATCCCCGATCACCAGCCGCACATTCGCCAGGTCATAGAAGGGCGCGTAGTAGTTGACGGCCGGATCACCGCCGTAGTAGACGAATAGAACGTCGCCGGGCTGTTTGTGTCGCTCGACGTAAGCCAGCAGCGGCTTGACGTTCTCCACCGGGCCCGGGTGCATCTCTGCATTCCACGAGCCGAGCAGCAGGAAGGGCAGGAGAGCGGCCACGATGGCGGCGCCGGCGGGTAGCCCATAAGACTGCCGCACCCGCCCGACCGAGCGTTCCACCAGCTCAATCGCGCCGCCAACGAACAGGTAGAGACTGGGGGTCAAGAAAAGAGCCAGGCGGTCGCCAAAAGGGTAGCGCTGGGCAGCCGACGCCGCGAGTGTCGCCAGCCAGGGCAAGAGGAGCATCAGGCCGACCGGCCACCGCTTCCGGAGCAGCCACGCGGCGCCCGCGACAAGGAGCAGCAGGCCGAACCCGCCGGGCAGGCCGCCCGGATTGTTCAGCAATCCCAGAAAGGCCGGGCCGAGCCAATCCAGGTGCTGCCAGAACGGCGCGGGGAAGAACAGGTCGTGCCAGAACGCCGTAAGGAAGTTGTTGGCGGCGAGGGCCCGCAGCGAAACGAGATAGACTCCCAGGAATGCCAATCCCCAGATTGCCGCTGCTCCGAGAAGGTAGGCCAGACCCGACCAGTCTCTGCGCGATATCAGGAAGAACGCGAGACTGACCCCAATTCCCGCCAGAACAAAAACCGAGGGGTGCGACATCCACACCGCTAGCCCGCCTCCCACGCCGAGGAGAATCAGGGGCCAGCGCGAGGGGTGACGGTCGAGCGCGGTAAGCCCTGCCAGGAGAAGCAGCTGGCCGGCCAGGACATCGGTTGAGTATTGCTTGACCGTGGCGCTGTAGGTGATCAGGGCCGGCGAGATGGCGAACAGAGCCGTGGCGGCGAGCGCGCCGGTCGTATCGAGCACGCGCCGGGCGACAGGGTACATCAGGCAGAGCGCGGCGATGCCGGCGATAAGCGGCCAGAGCCGCAGGATGTAATCCGCGTTACCAAGGGTCTTGATGACACCCTTTTGCAGGAGGAGGAAGCCGACGGGCGCGCCCTGGTCGTGATCGAGGGGCTGGAGAAGGCCCGCGAAAGAACGGTTCACGATGTTGTTGGCCAGCATTGCCTCGTCCAGCCAGAGCGATGCGCCGACGAAGTACAGGCGGAGCCGTAGGACGACGCCGATCAGGACAAAACCGACAGCCAGCTTCGAGGCCGTGTCGGCCAGGAGCGCCGACGGCGCCGCCATGTCATTCTTCGCGAGGATACTGCCAGGGTCCTCAATTGTTGTGTTGACTGGGTTCCGCTCGCGGGCGCACATTAGCCGAAGACGCCCAACTCGTGCAGTGCAGCGAGGTTGCTGCGCTGCTGGCCCTCGGGCGGCCAGAGCCACGCGTCCCGGACAAAGAAACCCTCGACCGTCGTCGAGCGCAGGATATCGTCCACCAGGGCAATCTCCGCCATCTCGCCGCCTGCTGTTCGCTGAAAGAATCGCGAGCCTTTGACCCCCGCCGGGTCAATCGGCCAAAGCTCACCGAAACCGTTGTTTGTAGTATAGCATCTGCTCCGCACGAGAACAAAAAGGGAGGACGTTGACCCGTCCCCCCTCTCTTCATGCTGCACTGTGTCACGCTGGCGCAGGACTTGCAATAGGGCTACTGTGGCCCACGGAACATCATGCTGCCGGCCTTGCGCATGATCTCCATCCCTTCGGCGGCGGTAAACAGCTTCGTCGTGTGCATCCTGGCGATATGGCCGGGGGAAAGGGCTGTAATGACACACGCAGCGGTGGTCACATCATCCGTGCCCTCGACAAGAATCGCGCCGTCGAACTCACCGAAAGCGTAATAGAAGCCCAGCATCCGACCACCCGCAGCCTCGATCAACTTCCCGACCGCCACGCTCCGGTCCTCGGGGGTCTTGGCCAACGAGGCCCACGCCTGAGGAGTGTAGCCGAACTGGATGAGATAGGTAGGCATCGCTATTCTCCTTCATTTGTGCGACGTTACCCTTTCCATAGTTCCATTATAGATCGCATTGCTGGGTCTGTCAATGGGTTGTCAGATTGGGTTATAGCGACACGCGGGCTGATAATTTCCTTAAGAACCTACCCAAAATCATGACGCAGTGCGCCGGGGAGTTGACACCTGTGACGCAGTGCGCTATAATAAGATGTATAGAATCAATAGAGCATTCGATTGTTCCCGATGGAGGGAGCGTGGCGCGCAAGCCCGCAGACCAGACCGTTAGCCGAGAAGATGTTCTTTTCGCTGCAGCCCGCGTCTTTCGGCTGCGCGGCTACGATGGCGCGACCATGCAGCTCATCGCCGATGAGCTTGGCCTGCGCCAGAGCAGTCTCTATCACTACTTCCCCAGCAAGCGCGCTTTGCTCCTGACCCTCGTCAATGAGGGGCTGGAGCGGCTTACCGCATTCGTCTCCAGCGCGACTCCTCCCCATCTCTCACCCGACGTTCGCCTTGCCGCCGCCATACGGGCCTACTTATGCGCCATCGCCGCGCACCCCGACGTAGCTCTCGTGACCATTCTCGAGGCCCGCGTCATCCTCGACACCCCTGCCGAGCGGGAGGTCTATACCTCCAAGCGCGACGAGATGGAGAGGCTTTTCGCGTCCATCATTGACGACGGCATCCAGGCAGGATTGTTCCGGCCGGTGGATGTCTCCATCGTCACCAAAATCCTGTTCAGCGTTCACAACTGGTTCGTGATCTGGTATCGCCCCGAGGGCCGTCTCTCGGCGGACGCCATTGGCCAGATCGTGAGTGACCTCTTCCTGGCCGGTCTTCGCACCGGTGCCTGGGGCCTGCTGGAGGACGACACGGGCGTTCCGGCATGGTCCTTCGTGTTTCCTGGCCTGTCCGCGCCTATCCTTAACCTTCAGAGCGAGGGAGACAATCTATGAGTCGCATTATCAAGCGCGTCGCCGTTATCGGTTCTGGCACCATGGGCGGGGCCATCGCCGCCCACTTTGCCAACGCCGGTTACTTCGTGGACCTCCTTGACATTGCCCCAGACAAGCTAACCCCGGACGAAGAACGGAAGGGGCTGACTCTTGAGACTCCAGCGGTGCGCAACCGCATCGTCAACGGCGGCTGGGACCGCGTCAAGAAGGCGCGGCCGGCGGCGCTATTCAGCGCGGAGCTTGCCGAGCGCGTGCGCCTGGGCAACCTGGCCGATAACTTCGATCGCCTGGCCGACGCCGACTGGATCCTTGAGGCAATTGTCGAAATCCTCGACCTCAAGCGCAACCTCATGGAGCGCATCGACGCGATTCGAAAGCCCGCGACCATCGTCAGCACCAACACCAGCGGTATCCCGATTCATTCCATCGCCGAAGGGCGCAGCGAAGGTTTCAAGCGCCACTTCCTCGGCACCCACTTCTTCAACCCGCCGCGCTACCTCAAGCTGCTTGAAGTCATCCCCATCCCGGACACCGATCCCGAGGTCGTGTCGTTCGTCACTCAGTTCGGCGCCGACGTCCTTGGCAAGACGGTCGTCATCTGTAAGGACACACCGAACTTCATCGCCAACCGCCTGGGCGTGTTCATCGGCAACTACCGCCTAACCTACAGCCTGGAGAAGGGCTACACAGTCGAGGAAGTAGACTACCTGACCGGGCCGCTTATCGGCACGCCGAAGACGGCGACCTTCCGCTTGAGCGATCTCGTCGGCCTCGACGTGATGGCCCACGTCTCGCGCAACCTGTACGACCTGGTGCCGGATGACGAGAGCCGGGACCTGTTCAAGAACCCGCCGGTTGTAAACACGATGCTCCAGAAGGGCATGCTCGGCAACAAGACCAACCAGGGTTATTACAAGGAAGTCCGCCAGAACGGCAAGAAGGACTACTGGGTACTCGATCTGGACAGAATGGAGTACTAGCCGCCGACCAAGGTCGCGATGCCGGAGATCGAGAAGGTCAAGAAGGTGCAGCCGCTGGGCGAGCGCCTCAAGGCCGTCGTCAACCAGCCTGGCGAGCGCGGCTCCGACTACGTCTGGAACACCACGGCGCAGTACATGGCCTACTCCTCGCGGCGCGTTCCTGAGATTGCCGATGACCTCGTGAGCGTGGACACGGCGATGAAGGCGGGCTACGGCGTCGAGAGCGGCCCGTTCGAGACGTGGGACATGCTCGGCGTGCCGCAGACCGTCGAGCGCATGAGCGCCGAGGGCATCGAGGTCGCGCCGTGGGTGCGCGACATGCTGGCGAAGGGCTACACCTCCTTCTACAAGACCGAAAACGGTCAGCAGCTCGTATACAGCCCGCTGACCTGCGATTACGTCCCGGTCGTGACGAACAAGAGTGAAGTCTCCCTCGCCGCCCTGAAGAGCCAGGGCAAGGAGCTGAAACGCAATGACAGCGCCAGCGTGATTGACCTGGGCGACGGCATCCTGTGCGTGGAGTTCCACAGCCGCGCGAATGCCCTGGACGACATGATCGGCCAGATGATGGGCTGGGCGCTGGACGAGCTCGAGAAGCCCCAGTGGAACGGGCTTGTCATCGGCAACCAGGGCGAGTGGTTCGGCGCGGGCGCCAATATCGCCATCGTCGCGATGAACGCCATGGCGAAGCAGTGGGGTCCGCTGGACAAGATGATCCGCGACCTGCAGGGCATTCACCAGCGCATGCGGTTCAGCCCGAAGCCCGTCGTCGCCGCGCCGTTCAATATGACGCTCGGCGGTGGGGCCGAGGTGGCCCTGGCGAGCAGCCGCATCGCCGCTTCCGCTGAGACGTACATGGGCCTGGTGGAAGTCGGCGTCGGCCTGATCCCGGCCGGCGGCGGCTGCAAGGAGATGGTGCGCCGCGTCCTCTCGCCGGCGATGAAGACGCCGCACGTGGACCCGCTGCCCTTCCTGGAGCGCATCTTCCTCCAGATCGGGACGGCGAAGGTCGCCACGAGCGCCGTCGAGGCCCGCAACATGGGCATGCTGGACGAGGCCGATATCATCGTCATGAACCCTGAGTTCCTGATCGGCGAGGCCAAGCAGTTCGCCCTCGACCTGGCAGAGACCTATCAGCCGCCGGTCAACGACAAGAACGTGTACGCCGCGGGCAAGCCCGTGCTCGCCGCGCTGGAGCTGGGCATCTGGTCCATGGTGGAGGCGAAGCAGATTAGCGAGTACGACGCCAAGATCGGGCGCAAGCTCGCCTACACGCTGACCGGTGGCTCACTGTCCCAGGGGCAGTGGGTGAGCGAGCAGCACTTCCTCGACCTGGAGCGCGAGGCGTTCCTGTCGCTCCTGGGCGAGCAGAAGACGCTCGACCGTATCACGCACATGCTCCAGACCGGCAAGCCCCTACGCAATTAACCGTGTGAGCGAGAGTTCCTCACCGATGCGCTTTATTCGACGAAAGGATGCCTCATGTCAACAGACGCTGTGATTGTTTCAGCCGCTCGAACCGCAATTGGGAAGGCGCCGCGTGGCGCCCTCCGCAACACGCGCCCGGACGACATGGGCGCTGCCGTGATCCGCGAGGCTGTGCGCCGAGCTGAGGGCCTCGATCCGGCCATGATTGACGACGTTATCCTCGGCTGCGCCATGCCGGAGGGCGCGTCCGGCATGAACATGGCCCGCGTGGCGACACTGCGCGCGGGACTGCCCGACAGCGTGCCGGCCCAGACGGTGAACCGCTTCTGCTCGTCCGGCGTGCAGACCATCGCCCTCGCCTCTGCCAACATCCAGGCAGGCATCTGCGACGTCGTCGTGGCGGGCGGCGCCGAGTCGATGAGCATGGTGCCGATGCGCGGCCACCGCTTCGAGCCGAACCCGTGGATGGTGGAGTGCCAGCCCGAGGTCTACATGGGCATGGGTCTGACGGCGGAACAGGTCGCCGACAAGTACAACGTGACCCGCGAAGACCAGGACGCCTTTGCCTACCGCAGCCACATGAACGCCATCAACGCCATCCAGAGCGGCAAGTTCGTGGATGAAATCGTGCCCCTCGAGGTGGAATACGAGTACCTCGACGACGACGGCCAGGTGCAGCGCCAGACCAGCGTCTTCAAGGTGGACGAGGGGCCGCGCAAGGATACGTCCGTGGAGGCCCTCGCCAAGCTGCGCCCGGTGTTCAAGGAAGGCGGCTCGGTGACAGCCGGCAACTCGTCGCAGACGAGCGATGGGGCGGGCGCGGTCGTCATCATGTCGGCCGAGAAAGCCAAGGAGTTGGGCCTCACGCCCCTGGCCCGCTTCGTCACATTCGCCGTTGGCGGCGTACCGCCGGAGATCATGGGGATTGGCCCCGTGGTCGCCATCCCCAAGGCGCTCAAGCGTGCGGGGCTGACAATCAACGATATCGACCTGGTCGAACTGAATGAGGCCTTCGCTGCCCAGGCGCTTCCTGTGATCCGCGAGACGGGCATGGACATGGACAAGGTCAACGTCAACGGCGGCGCGATCGCGCTGGGCCACCCGCTCGGCGCGTCGGGCGCGAAGCTGACCGTCCAGATCCTGAACGAGGCGAAGCGGCGCAACGCCCGCTACATCATGGTAACGATGTGCATCGGCGGCGGCCAGGGAGCGGCCATCATCTACGAGAACATGGCCTGATTGGAGGGTCTATGGTGTCATTTGCTCCAACCGAAGAACAACAAATGATTGTGGACTCGGTGCATGACTTTGCTCAGGAGCAGCTCCGGAGCATCATGCGCGAGGCGGACGAGACGAGCGAGATTCCACGCGATATTATCCAGACCGGCTGGGGGCTGGGCATCGTGCCGGCCAATATCCCAGAGGAGTACGGCGGGTTCGCCAGCGAGCACTCAGCGCTCACGGGCGCGCTCATCGCCGAGGCGCTGGCGTGGGGCGACCTATCCACGGCCCTCTATATCACGTCGCCGCTGTCGGTTGCCATTCCAATTCTAATCGGCGGCACGGAAGAGCAGAAGGCCGAGTACCTGCCGCGCTTCACGGGCGAGGAGTTCGTACCGGCGACGGCGGCGCTCCTGGAGCCGCGCATCACGTACGACCCGCTGGAGCTGGACACGACGGCGGTGCGCGACGGCGACGTGTACCTCTTGAACGGCGCGAAGGCATATGTGCCGATCGCGGCCGACGCGGCCATGATGCTCGTGTGGGCCAACGAGAACGGCAAGACGCAAGGCTTTCTGGTGGACATGAGCGCTCAAGGGCTGCAGATTGGCGCGCGTGAGAAGAACATGGGCATCAAGGGCCTTCCGACGTACAAAGTGACGCTCAAGGATGTCCACGTCAGCCCCAAGTGCAAGCTGGGCGGCGAGGCGGGCGTCGACTTCACGAAGATCCTCAACTACTCCCGTATCGCTCTCGCCGCGATGGCCGTCGGCGTTGCCAAGGGTGCGTACGAGTACGCCCTGAACTACGCCAAGGACCGCGAGACGTTCGGCGCGCCCATTGCGACGCGCCAGGCCATCGCCTTCATGCTGGCCGAGATGTGCACCGACATTGACGGCGCGCGCCTGCTGGTGTGGGAGGCTGCGTGGCGAATGGACCAGGGGTACGACGCGAGCCGCGAGGTGCGCCTGGCCAAGACGTTCTGCGATGACATGGCACTGATGGTGACGGACCGCTCGGTGCAGATCCTCGGCGGCCACGGCTACATCCGCGACCACCCGGTCGAGCTGTGGCTACGTAACGCCCGCAGCTTCGCCGTGCTCGATGGTCTTGGCATGGTCTAGGCGTATTGCGTGCAGGGACACGTAGTGCGCGAGTGGTGGACGGAAACAACACGCAATACGCCAGAGGAGCACATATGATTGATTTCAACCTTCCCGATAACATAGCGCAGCAGGTGTCGATGGCGCAGATGGCCGCCGAGCACATCATGCGCCCGAAGTCGCGCTACTATGATGAGCACGAGCATGAGATCCCCTGGGATTTCATTTACGCGATGTGGCCGATGATGGCCGAGCAGGGCCGCAAGGACATGGAAGCTCTCAAGCGGCCGAAGGACACCGGCGAGAACGGCAAGCCAAAGCGCGCCAAGACGACCAACATGCGCCTGATCCACATCATCGAGGCGCTGTCCTGGGGCGACGCGGGCATCTACCTTAACCTACCCAGCGGCCAGCTCGCCGCCGCCGCCATCCAGGCCGCCGGTACGCCGAGCAGCAGGCGCGATCTTGCCCCGCTTCGCCGGGCGACAAACCCACCTGGGGCGGCATGTGCATGACCGAGCCGCAGTGCGGCTCCGACACGTCGGCGATCCGGACAACGGCCAAGCGCGAGAACGGCCACTGGATCATCAACGGCACGAAGATCTACGTGACCTCCGGCAGCCGCGCCTTGCGCGACTCCAACGGTCTCGTCGTCGTCTGGGCGACCATCGACCCGACGGCCGGCCGCGCGGGCATGCGCCCCTTCGTCGTCGAGGCCGGCACACCCGGCGTGTCCATCATCAAGCTCGAAAACAAGATGGGCATCCGCGCCAGCGACACGGCGATGATCGTGTTCGAGGACGTCAAGATTCCGCTCGACAACATCCTCGGCAAGCCCGATGTCGAGCGCACGTCGCAGGACGAGGGCTTCAAGGGCGCGATGAAGACCTTCGACGCTACCCGCCCGGCCGTCGCGGCGAGCGCGCTCGGTATCGCCCGCGCCGCGATTGAGTACGTCAAGGAAGTCCTCAAGAAAGAGGAGAACATCGACATCCGCTACCACCTGGCGCGCCACAAGCTAACCGCGGCGGAGCGCGATGTCATCGACATGGAGGCCATGCACAAGGCTGCCTGGCTGCTGACGCAGAAGGCCGCCTGGCTCATGGACCAGGGCCTGCCGAACACGCTCGAAGCCTCCGAGTGCAAGGTGAAAGCCGGCGAGGCGGTCACCAAGATCACCCAGAAGGCCGTCGAGATCCTGGGGCCATTGGGCTACAGTCGCGACTACCTCGTCGAGAAGTGGATGCGCGACGCCAAGATCAACGATATCTTTGAGGGAACAGGGCAGATTAACCGCCTGGTTATTGCCCGCCGTATCCTCGGATATACATCTAAAGAACTGCGCTAACCCGTAGGGCGCAGGCCTGGGAACGGAGCGTGGGGCCATCGGCTCCACGCTCCGTTCTATTTGCCGTGATAGCGTTTTCTATGATGAAAGACCGTTCTCTTGACAAAACACCCGCGATGGCGTATACTGTAGTTGAACAAGTGTGCTAATGGCGGCGAATGCGGAGGATGGTATGCTGCGGCCAGTGCGAAAGGTGAGTGAGGAAGACCTGGCGGCGTTTCGGCGGCGGCTGGTGAACCGCGACGACGTCTACGCCCAGCAGTGGGCGGACGGCGCGGGCTGGTCGCGCGTCGCCGCGCCGGTGACCGACAAGGTCTTGCGTTCCCACCTGAACGGCGGCGTGACCGTCGGCTTTTACGCGCCCGACCTGGACGGCAACACGCGCTGGGTGTGCGTGGACTTCGACACCGACGACGGGCTGGAGCGCGGGCAGCGCCTTCAGGCGACGCTGGCGGAAGCGAGCCTGCCCTCCGTCGTGGAGCTGAGCGCCCACGGCCGCTGCCACCTCTGGCTGTTCTTCGACACACCGACGCCGGCCGCGCCACTCCGCCGCGCCATTCAGGCGGTTCTGGAGTCGTGCGGCTGGACGGTTGAGCCCGGCGTCCTGGAGGTCTTTCCCAAGCACGACGCCATCGCGCCCGAAGGCTACGGCTCGCTCGTGCGCACTCCGCTCGGCCGGCACCGCAAGGTCGGCGGCGAGATCTTCCCGGTGCTGCGGCGGGACGAGGCGACGGGCGAAGTACTGCGCGGCGGCCTGGCGACGCTCCTGCGCGCGCCGTCGGCGGACCCGTCGCGCCTGGCCGCGCTGGTTCCCGCGGAGCCCCCGGTCGCTGAGGTCGAACTGCCGACGCGCCGACAGATTGAGCGGGGGCAGCGCTCCCCCCTGACCGAGGCGATCTACGCCCGGACGAGCATTCGCCAGCTCATGGCGGAGCGCGGCATTCCGGTAAGCCGCACCGGCAAGGCGCGCTGCCCATTCCACGACGACCGCCGTCCATCGTTCCAGGATTACGGCAGCCACTTCTACTGCTTCGGCTGTGGGGCGCGAGGCGACGTCATCACGCTCTACCAGCGCTTCCAGCGGTTGCCGGACCGTTGGCGGGCGCGGGAGGCGCTGGCCGAGAAGCTCGGCCTCGACCCGGATGAAATACGAAGCGCCGGACGAAATCACTCCGTCCGGCGCGGCGAGCCGCGGGTCATTCAGCTATCCTTCTGGCGCGAGCTCACGCGCTCGGCGTAGGGGCGCTACATCCCCGGCCGTTCGCCCTCGCCGGGGGCGGCGCTGCGGTGACGGGCGGCCATCTCGACGCGGCGCTCGTTCCAGAGCTGTTCCAGCTCGCGGGTGATCTCGTCAATGCGGCGGCGCTCGATCGCGCCTAGGCTGCCCTTGCGCCAGATCGTCTGGCGCTCGTTGGACAGCCGGTTGATCTTCTCCATAATGATGTCGTCGGTCTTGTTCTCGCTCATGTTACCTTCTCCATCTCGCGAATACCAGTCGGGCCGTCGCCCTCGCACTGATTAACTCTAGACTGTGCTGTCATGCTGAGCCGAAGGCGAAGCATCCCGGCGGGCTTGGGGCCCTTCGCTCCGCTCAGGGCGACAGCGGCGTTTATCTGCCTAGTGCGACACGCCGGTCTATGGAGGACTAGCCTACAAAAACTCTCGCTCCTGCTGGAGCGAGAGCGTGTTGGTCAAAGCGAGGCCCCGCCGAGTCGTGTGCGAGTGAGTTTAAAGCCTGCTTGCGCAGGTGGGCGGCTACCTGGAAAGTCAACGGTCTCCCGAATGCCTTTTCCACGGAAAGCGCCTCCCGAAGGGTGGGTGTTGGCAGTAAACGCCGAAACCGCATCACAAACTCAGCAGGGCTGCTAGCCGTAATAGTACCATAGATTGTCCGGAATGGCAAATGAACCTCGGGGCGCAAGTGTCTGCGCCCCGAGCTCTTATCTATGCCGGGCGTGTCGGCTCTTCGTCGACAACGGCAATATGTAGCTCGCGGAGCTGGCGGTCGTCCACTTGCGACGGCGCCTGCGTCATCAGATCGACGGCCGCCTGGGTCTTGGGGAAGGCGATGACCTCGCGGATGTTGGGCGCGTCGGAGAGCAGCATCGCCAGGCGGTCGATGCCCAGGGCAATGCCGCCGTGGGGCGGCGCGCCATACTCGAACGCGTCGAGCAGGTGGCCGAACTGGGCGCGCGCCTGCTCCATCGTCAGGCCGAGGAGCTGGAACACCTTCTCCTGGACATCGCGGCGGTGGATTCGGATGCTGCCGCCGCCGGCCTCGTAGCCGTTCATGACCACGTCGTAGGCCTGGGCGCGGACGGCGCCGGGGTCGGTGTCGAGCAGCGGCACGTCTTCCGGGCGGGGCGACGTGAACGGGTGGTGCACCGAGTCCCAGCGGTTCTCGTCCTCGTTCCACTCGAACAGCGGCTGGTCGATGACCCACGCGCAGGCGACGATGTTCTCATCCATGAGGTTGAGGCGGCGGCCGACTTCGAGGCGCACGCGGCTGAGCGACTCGGCGACGACCTTGGGCGTGCCCGCGACAATCATCAGAAGGTCGCCGTCTTCCGCCCCGGCGCGCTCGCGAATGGCCGCGATCTCGGCGTCGCTCAGGAACTTGGCGATGGGGGACTTGACGCCGTCGGCGGTGAAGGCGAGGGTCGCGAGGCCCTTCGCGCCGCCGGTCGCGGCGACGGCCTGCATCTCGTCAATCTGGCGGCGGCTGTACTCGGCCATGCCCGGCCCGCGAACGGCCTTGACCTCTCCGCCGTTCGCGATCGTGTCGCGGAAGACGCCGAAGGCGCTGCCGCCGACGATGTCGGACAGGTCGGCGAAGGGGAGACCGAAGCGCAGGTCGGGCTTGTCGTTGCCGTAGCGGGCCATGCTCTCCGCGAATGTCAGGCGCGGGAAAGGCTTCTGCATGACGGTCTTGCGCCCAGTCTCTTCCACCAGCTCGATAACCAGCGCCTCGATAAGCTGCAGGATATCCTCGCGCTCGATGAACGACATCTCCAGGTCGAGCTGCGTGAACTCGGGCTGGCGGTCGGCGCGCAGGTCCTCGTCGCGGAAGCAGCGGGCGATCTGATAGTAGCGGTCGATACCCGCGACCATTAGGAGCTGCTTGAGCTGCTGGGGCGACTGAGGCAGGGCGTAGAATTTGCCCGGCTGAACGCGGCTCGGCACGAGATAGTCGCGCGCCCCTTCTGGCGTGCTCTTGAGCAGAATCGGCGTCTCGATCTCGACGAAGTCACGCTCGTCGAGAAAGTCGCGGATCGCCTTGATCATCTTGTGGCGCAGGCGGAGATTGCGCTGCATCCGCGGGCGGCGCAGGTCCAAATAGCGGTAGCGCAGGCGCAGCGCCTCGTCGATGTCCTGGTCGATCGCGACAGGAACCGGCGGGGTCTTGGCGGGGTTAAGCACTTCGATGCTATCCACAAGCACTTCGATGTCGCCGGTGGCAAGGTCGGGATTGTGCTGCCCCTCCGGCCGCTCGGCGACCGTGCCGTGGATGCGGATGACCCACTCCGAGCCGAGGCGGGTGGCCGTCGCGTGGGCCTCGGGGGAGATGGCCGGATTGAATACGATCTGGGTAATGCCGTCGCGGTCGCGGAGGTCGATGAAGATGAGGCCGCCGTGGTCGCGGCGGCGGTGAACCCAGCCGGAGAGAGTCACAGAATGGCCAACGTCCGAGCGCCGGAGCTGGCCGTTGGTATGAGTACGGAGCACGCAGCCTCCAGGGATTGATTGAAGAATAAGGCAAAGGCCCCGGCTGAAGTCGGGGCCTCGTCGTCGAGGAAAGCGACACATAATGATAGGCGCTAAGGAAATCGCGGTCAAGAAAAAGCTTCCCGGCGCAGGCCGTAGCGAATATGGCGTCGCGTGCGTTTCATAAATAGGGGGCGATACGTCATCGCGTAGAGACGCGACGTATCCGCCAGGTTGCTCGCTTTTGCTAGCCTTTACAAGCCTCGCGGAGTGTTGTACAATGGGCTAAGTGCCCCCGGCCTTGCGTAAGGAGACTCGCATGTCCGTTACGAGTTACCACCGTGTCCTCCGCCCGTTCGTCGTAGTGCTAGTGGCAGCCGTCATCTTGCTCTTCGCTGCCGCTCTTCCAACTTTCGCCGACGGCCCCTACGTCGTACAGGCGGGCGATAGCCTGTCCACCATCGCCGCGCACTTTGGAGTCAGCGTCGATGCTATTGTGAAGGCGAACGGACTGGCGGACCCGAACGTCATTTTCGCCGGCCAGAGCCTGAGCATACCAGGCTCCGCCACCGCGGCTGCTCCCGCGCCGGCGACTCAGGTGAGCAGCACCGCGCCAGAGCCTGAGGCGAGCGCACCGGCGCCCGCGCCTGTCGTGGCAGCACCGGAGAGCGCACCGCCCTCGCGTCTCGTGATTCCTTCGATTGACCTGGACACGCAGGTAACTCCGTCGGGCAAGTACAAGGGGTGGATCGCGGGGCAGCTTCTCGAGCAACAGTACGTCCCGCCCTACACCGCCGGCTGGCACAATGATACGGCGAGGCCGGGCGAGGGCAACACCGTCATGTCCGCTCACCACAACATCTATGGCAAGGTGTTCGGCAACCTCGTGAACATCGAGGTCGGCGCGCCGATCGCGGTGTTCGCAGGCGGCGTTCAGCACGACTATGTTGTGACGCAGAAGATGATTCTGCGCGAGGAAGGGATGCCGCTGGCGACGCGTCTCGCGAACGCCAAGTGGATGGACCCGACGGACGATAGCCGGCTGACGCTTGTGACGTGCTGGCCCGCCTGGACGAACACGCACCGCCTGATCGTCGTGGCCGAAGAAGTGAAGTAGCGGCATCATATAGGGGGGGCATGACAACAAGAGAACACCCGGCGCCGCATAAGAGCAGCATCTATCTGTGCGCGCCCGTCAACGCGCTGGTCGAAGGCCTCTACGAAGAGAAGATCCCATTCAAGGAGATCAAGAAGCACGGCGATTTCGGCCTCGGCACGTTCGATCACCTGGACGGCGAGATGGTTATGCTCGACGGGGCGATCTACCAGATTGCCGCGGATGGACGCGTGAGCGTGGTCGGCGATCATGCCTTCACACCGTTCGCCTGTGTCACATTCTACAAGCCTGTTAGCCACGACCATCTGGACGGCGAACGGAGCTACGAGGCATTCCTGGAGTGGCTCCAGTGGCTCCTTCCGTCACCCAACATCTTCTACGCGATCCGCATCGACGGTGTATTCTCCTACCTCAAGGTCCGCTCGGTTCCGAAACAGCACAACTACCGCCCATTGGTCGAGGTCACGCGGGAGGAGCCGGTCTTCGAGTTCACCGATATCGAAGGCACGCTGGCCGGCTTCTACACGCCCGCGTTCATGGGGTCGGTGAGCGTGCCCGGCCTCCATCTCCACTTCCTCTCGGCCGACTTGCAGCACGGCGGCCATCTCCTCGAGTGCCGGCCGCGGCAGATAGACGTCGGGGTGCAGTTCATCCACGGCCTGGAGATGACCTTCCCCATGAGCGTCGATTATCTCACGCTCGAGTTCAACCGCGACACGGGCAAGGACCTCAGCCAGGCCGAGAAGTAATCGCCCTGGCACGGTTGCTGCCACAATCCCACGCAGACGCTTACCCTGCCGACGTTGCCCGGCAGGGTATTATCACCGCGACCGTTCTGTTCATCTAGGACATACTCGCGTCACGGCAGCGTCGAGCAGAGCCGGAGGAGGACACGCGAACGCCTGTCTAGCCCAACGGGCAAAGACCTGCGGACTGCTCGAGTCCCGAAGGGACTTTGCTCTATCGGCGGCGTGGCTGCTGCCCGACGCCCGATTCGTTGCGCTTGCCGGGTTGGCTGCTGACTAGACAGGCTATAGAGGAAGCTCGACCGTGAACGTGGAGCCTTCGCCGACGGTGCTCTCCACGCGGATCGTTCCGCCGTAGGCTTTGACGATGCGCCGCGCGATGTACAGTCCCAGGCCGACGCCGCTGTAGTGCTCAGCGGCCACGCCGCGCTCGAAGCGCTCGAAGATGGCGGGCAGCCGCTCAGGCTCGATGCCGATGCCGTGGTCGGCGATAACGAGGCGCGCGGAGCCATCGTCCCGTTCGACACTGACGGCGATGGGCTTGCCGGCGCCGTACTTGATCGCATTCGACAGCAGGTTGCCGATGACCTGTTCGAGGCGGGTGGAGTCCCACTCGCCCACGACGGAGGTGGAGTGCAGCGCGATTGTGCTGCCCGACTGCGCCGCTTCCTCGGCAAGACGTTCGACAACGGCGGCGACAACTTCGGCAAGATCGATCGGCTCACCGTGTAGCTCGAACCGGCCAGCCTGGATACGCGAGACATCCAGCAGGTCGTCAATCAGCTTTGCCAGGCGCATGACCTGCCGGTCGGTGGCTTCCAACGTCGCCAACAGCCGATCGGGCGCCATATCCCGTAGCGTTCCCTTACGCGCGTGCTGAAGCAGTATCTGCAGCCGCAGGTGCATCGAGGTCAAAGGCGTTCGAAGGTCGTGGCTGGCGATGGAGAGGAAGTCCTCGCGGATGCGAACGGCGCTCTGAGCCTGTTGGTAAAGGATGGAGTTGTCAAGGAAGAGCGCCGCGCGGCTGGCGATTTCCTCCGCCAGGCTGAGGTCGGCCGGGGTGAAGGGGCGTCCCTTGTCCGCTCGCGCGAGACTGAGAGCGCCCAGCACGTTGCCACGCGCGACGAGCGGGACGGCCATGCCTGAGCCTGGACCAAGCTCACGAATGAGAGCCATTTGCGGTCCGTACTGACTTTCCTCGGGCAGCCAGGCCTCCAGGTTCTCCACATGCATAGGTTGCTGGGTTTCCATCACCAGATCTACACCCTTTACCTGGTGAACGTCCAGGGGCAGGCGGTTGAGCTCGTCGAGAAGGGGGGCCTTTGCCGGGTCGACGTGCGCGCTCGCGGCCCGATAAGTGCGGCCGTCTTCGCCGCGCAGGTAGATGATACACCAGTCGGCCAGTGTTCCGGTCGCCAGGCGGGCGAGACGCCGCAGCAATTCGGCCTGATCCAGGGATGAGGCCAACAACAAGCCTGCTTCAGCGATGAAGCTTTGCCGTTCCTCCAGCGCCCGATACTCGGTGACGTTCAGGGAGGCGCATGTGATGCCCAGGAGGTTGCCGCTCGAATCATAGCGCGGCTCAACATGCAGCTCGTAGTGGCGCGTGCCTTCAGAAGACGTGACTGTGGTCTGAACTTGCTCACCCTGGCCGGTTTCCAGGACCCGGCGCTTGATCGCGGTGAGTCTCTCGCTATCTTCCGCGCTGAACATCTCGGCGTCTGTCTTACCGATAATACTCTCTGGGGTATATTCAAAGCGCGGGTTGTAGACCCACACGTAGCGCAGGTCGAGGTCCTGCTCGAACACCGTGGTGTTGGAGTCGTGCAGCGCCAGCAAGAAGCGCTCCTCGCTGCGCCGCAGAGCCTCCTCCATCTCCTTGCGCCGAGTGATGTCGGCGAAAGAGATGGCGACTCCATCGCCAAGCTTGACGGTCATGTTGCGGAACCAGCCGCTGATTCCCTCGCCTTCGTAGCGCAGCTCGTAGTCGTGTGACTCGCCCGTCTCGACGACATTCTTGTAGTTCGCGAATAGCCCGCTTGGGTCGTTATTGGGCAACACCTCCAATAGCCGTCGGCCAACGAGCGCCTCGGGCGCATGTTGCAAAATCTGACCCGCGGCGGGATTCACGTACTCCCACTCGAAATCGATGATCTGGCCCGCCTCGTCACGGACACTGCGCAGAATGGTGAACGCGTCCAGGGAAATATCCTGCGCGGCGCGAAAGCGCTCTTCGCTGACGCGGAGGGAGTTTTGGGCCTGTTTCGTGTCAGTAATATCGCGGATAACCGAGAGCACTGCGACCGGCTCTCCATTGTCAACAATAAGCTCGGCGCGTGACTCAACGATGCGCTCGGCGCCATCCGCGCGCACGACCACGGCCTCGAACGTAAACGGCGTGCCTGGAGCGTTGAAGATTTCGTTGTACTGTTCGATGGCCCAGCAGCGGGTCTCTTCGGGGAGGATGAAAGTGAAGCCAGATCCGACGATTTGCTCGGCCGGATGCCCACACAGCCGAACACAAGCCGGATTGACCGCTAACACGATGCCGTCCCTGTCGGAAAGAACCATCGCGTCGCTGGTCGTCCGCCAAATGGCGTCTAGAGCCGCACTCTGGTACGGAATGAGAGGCGAGTTGCGCGCCGGCTGCTCTACCGGCGCATACGGAACTGCTGACATAGGCGCTGCCCTCTACAATAGTCGAGGCGCCGCCCATGCGTCAGTGTGAGGGAGAACGTGGGCGGCAGCATCGTCACCGGGGCGCTGACCGACATGATACTATAGCCTGGCGAATTACGCAAGGGAACCAGCGGCACATCACCGGGCGGCGCGTGCCGTGTACGCGCCGAAGCCGGAGCCGTGGAGGGTCGTCGGCGTCAGAGGATACTGCGAGACCAGCGCACCATAGCTCGCGTCGGACAGGATGACGAACATCGGCGCTTCGCTGTTGTCGAGGAGCCAGCGCATGTTGTCGACTGGCTCGACCCGAAAGTTGGTGCCGTTCATCGTCAGAAGGTATTCGAGTGCGCGACGTGTGTTGCCGCCGCCGGAGAGGGATATGTGGCTGGTTTCGCGGTCGAGCACGACTACTACCCCTTGACCGGCCTGGCTGTGAGCCTCGGCGGCTGTTTCGATGAAAGGCGCGTTTGTCAGGCCGTATCTCTCGCTATCCCCATAAAACCTGGCGAGGGAGAGCAGAGGCAGAGCGACGAGGACAGCCGCGGCGAGGGTGAAAACCGTATCGCCAAGCGTCCAAACCGCCGCTTTGGTCCTGCCGCGCCACGCTTCCCACACGCTCACGGCAGCCAGAGCGAGAGCCAGGTAGACCAGGGGCAACATGAAATCGATGTAGCGAGCGTCGTAGAACCCCTCGAAGTTGTCGGTAATGAGGGGCAGCGTGAGAGCGCCGGACACAACAGCCAGCGGCAGAATGGCCGTTTGGATGCTCCTCGCGGCCCAGATCAGCGCCAGCAGCGCCAGCGCAATACACACAATGGTGGCCGGGGTGATGAGGGTTGGGAACTCGCCATCGGGTTGGATGGCATACGCGCCCGCGACCATTCGCCCGAGCTGCACGAAGACCGAGCCGACCGTCACCACGTGCTCTATGAGCGTGGGGGGTACGCGGTTGGCGTTGCCGGCGTCAAGGGCGGCTGCGAGTGACCCGCCGCGCGTCGCCACGTTGTACCAGATCATGTTGCCATAGCCCACGGCGAACGCAGCGGCGGTCAGCCAGGGCCAGCGGGTGCGCAGCCACCTCCGCCCCGTCGGGTGAATAACGAACCACAGGGCTACGCCAGGCAGCACCCCGAGAGCCGTTGGGTGCGTCTGTAAGGCAATGGCCCAGACGAAACCTGACAGTACCAGCCACCAGGGGCGCTCATCCACGACGCCCAACCACGTCAGCCCGAGAGCCAGGGTCGCGAAGAAGGGCGTCAGGCAATTGGCCCACCCGATGTGGCTGTTGCTCGCGGCCAGCGGGAACGATGTGGCAACCAGCCCGCCGGCCAGCAACGCGGCGGCTGCTGGCGGACGCGCGCGCCCTCCCGCCCCGAGACGCGGCTCGCGGATGGCGAATTGCCAGGCTAGCCAGGCGGTCAGGCCGGCCAACAGCGCGCCGAATATTGTCGACACGGCGCGGGGCAGGGCGGCATGGAGGCCAAACACGCGGAAGAGGAACGCCAGGAGGTAGGTGTGAACGGCGCCGATGTGGGCGTGGAAGAGGGTCAGCGGGTAATTCTCGCCGCGCACGACTTGCATCGCCCAGTCCGCCTCGACGGTCTCGTCGGTCAGGCGTGGAACGAGCAGAAGGTACGGCCAGCGAATCGCCAGTGCCGCAGCTGTGACTCCCAGAACGATGAGAGCGCACAGCCAGCGGATCTTCACTTGAGGGAGCGCACGGGCTTCGACACGATCTACGCCGGAGATCGTGCGCGGGACAGACTCTGACATGGCAGCCGCAATGATAGACTGGGGCATGACGATCTGCAAGTCTGGAAAGGCAGTTTGTCGACGATGAGGTCGCCCCACACCGCCGCCAAGCGCATACCTCCAAATGGCTCATAAAAGGGGTATTCTAGGGCAATACTAGCACAATTGATATTGACACTGCTCTTGGCAGGTCGTATAATGCCTGTGGTGCGCCACACACTACGCTCGAGGGTCTATATCCTCGGGCGTTTTGGGGCGCGTTCTCCTCACAAACGGCTCCTACCCGCACCGAAGCAATGCTGCCACTGGTTACATAAACCACCAGAACAGAAGGAGAGCAGGAATATGAGCGACAAAGAGAAGACGCCAAAGTACACCGTTGTAGCCGCTACGTTCGCCGATGAGGCGTCCGCAGACACGGCTCTGGATGCGCTCAAGGGCGTCGAGAAGGTGTACGCCGCCGACCTCGTCGTAATGGGTGAGGACGGCAAGTTCAAGAAGCATCGCGAAGGCAAGCGCCAGCCGGGCAAGGGCCTGGGATGGGGCATTGTGGTCGGCCTCATCATCGCGTTGCTGCCGGGCATCGGGCTGGCTGCTGTCGCGAGCATGGGCGGCCTGGGCCTGATCATCGGCGCTTTCAGCAAGCGCGGTGAGTCGAAGGAGTACGTGGAGAAGGTTGTCGCCAGCATGAAGCCCGGCCAGGCTGCTATCATCGCCAGCATTCCCTACGGCAGCGAAGAAGCGTTCAAGACCGCTATCGCTCCCTCCAACCCGGTAGATGTCCTGACCCACGAGCTGAGCGACAAGGAAGCCGCCGTCGCCGACAAGACCGCCGACGCTGCTGAAGAAGCCGCTCCCGCCGAGGAAGCCGCTCCTGAGGCTCCCGCTGCCGAGGCTCCCGCCGCCGAAGCCCCCGCCGCCGAGGCTCCTGCCGCCGAAGCGCCTGCTGCCGACGCACCCGCTGCGGCCGCCGAATAATCGGAACCGCTCCACACGCTTAACTGAATATATCAACGACGATAAGCGGCGAGAGGTAAGTTTCTCTCGCCGCTTTTTCGTTTTCGCCCCTCGCCATGGAACACGGCAAATCCAACGCTCTGTCTGCTGCGTTTATCCAGAATCGGCACTTGACGGACAGCGGTTGCGGCGCGGATGCCGCAGGAGGACGCTATGTACAAGAGCAACACCCAGGTGCGTTTGCCGAACAACCTCTACCTGGGCGATGTCGATGGCGATGGGTCGGTCGAGTTCTTGCAGGCCGCCGGTAATCGGCTCTTTGTCTTCCGGTCCAACTTCCAGGCCACAGCCGTCCTACACCACTATTTCCAGGCGAACATCCAGCGGCTTGTCACGGGCGACTTTGCCACTGGGGGGCGCGAGCATGGACGCGACCAGGTCGGCGTTATCCTCGACGACGGCAGCTTCCAGATGTACGCCATCAGTGATGACCTGACCGAGCTGTGGTGGTGGTTCACGCAGCCCAACTTCATCGCGTCCGACGAGCACGCAATCGTGGGCGACTTCGACGGCGACGGCGCCGACGACATCCTGGTGTACAATCCCGCTAACGGCGCCCTCCGCATGATGACGCGCATTCCGACCGGCTTCTTCGCCCCAATGCCCAACTTCAACCTGGGCAATCTCTCCACCGCCAACCGCATCCACAAGACCATTCTGGCCGGCGAGTTCGGCCAGAACGTCGGGCGCGATGACCTGGTGGTGATAGACTACCCCAACGGCCAGCTGTCGCGTTACGACTCCGCGACCGACCCGGCAGGGAAACGTACCTTCTGGTGGGCCTTCACGACGAACGCGGGCGCGATCCACCGCAACGAGCGGATCGCCGTAGCGAACGTCGACGGCGGCGCGAAGGACGGTCTGGTCTTGCGCGACGGAGCCAGCGGCGCGTATCGCTTCTGCAAGGCCGAGTTCGACAATGGGCAGCTCGCCGCGCTGGGCGGGGTGAACGTCGGCCAGCTACCGCTTGTGCGCGACACGGCGCGGCTGGTCTTCGCGCGCGTCAAGGAGGCCGCCTTGCGTAACGAGCCGGGCGGCGCGACGAGGGACGATGCGATCTTCTGTGACACACAAACAGGCCAGACGACGCGGGTTGACGGCCGCTACGACGGCTCGCACCTGACCTACTGGTGGGCCTACACCAAGAACACGCCCGTGGCGAGCGACTGGCCGCCTCTCCAGCACGACCGCTGGGCCATCCTCCTCTGCAAGTTCAAAGACCAGAGCCAGGAACCGCCCACGCAAAGACCGGCGGACAGCCGCAAGTTCTTCGAGCAGTTCTTCACCGGTGCAGGCATCGGCCTGGGCGGCATGGCCGACTACTTCCGCGACATCTCGTATGGGGCGCGCGACATCAGCCAGACACAGGTGAAAGGCTGGTATACTTTGCCGTACAAGCTGGCCGACCGCCCGAAATCAACCCAGAACCCCTACCACGATAGCCGCGTCGACCTGTTCGCGGATGGAATCACTGCGAGCGGACTGACGCGCCTCGACGGCGGCAGGGACAAGTACAAGGACCCGACCAGCGGCGCGACCTACTATGATGCCGTGCTCATCTTGAACGTGCCGGGTACTGGGGTTGGCGGCGGGGGCGGACTCGTCGTGCTGGACCCGGACGGGTGGGACGTCGCCACGGCGGCCCAGGAAATGCATCACGAGTACGGGCTGAACCACTCGCGCGACGACAGGGGGACGGAGTACGGCGATCAGTGGGATGTGATGAGCGCGCTGAATTCCTGGTCGTACCCTGGCTTCGGTGGTGAGAACACCTCGACAACGACAGCCTATGGTACGGTGACGGATCCCAGCGGGCCGGAGCTAAACGCGCCCCACAGGCTGTACCTGGGCCATCTTCCGACGAGCCGCGTGCTCACCGTGACTCCCAACGCCGCCCACCGTCACACGCAGGAGATTACGCTCGCGGCGCTCAACCGCCCGGAGGCCAATGGCTACCTCGCCGTCAAGATACCGATCCAGGACAGCGCCGGCGACCACTATTTCTGCGTCGAGTTCCGACAGCAGAGTGGCTTCGATCGCGGCATTCGGCAGGACGCCGTGCTCGTCCACGAGTGGAAGCCGGATAACCATTCCTACCTTCAACAAGGATCGAACGGCCCGGAGCTCCTGGCCAACGATACGTTCAAGCACACGAAGTTCAACGTCACGGTCAAGCAGATCAACGCGGGTGAGTCGACGGCCACCATCACGCTGACGGTCTAGTGAGACGCCAAGCCGTGTGGCGGCACGCGCCGACACAAGAAACGTCCGAATGTCACCCCGACGATAGGAGGGGGCTGGATTGCGGCTGGCTGTCAACGGATTGGAACAGATAAACGGATTGTTACTCATAGACAATACAAACGCGCGTAGCGAGTCTATCCGTTCATCCGTTCCTCCATCCGTTGACAGATGGCCGTGAGGTTTCATAGCGGGAGATCGCACAGTGAATTCCTCAGCAGTCATTACCTCGCAGTACCTTGCCGCGCTCGAAATGCTCAAGCAAGCCGTCGTCGGCTGCCCCGACGCTCTCTGGGATGACCCGGCCGACACGACGAAGGTCTGGCACATCGCCTACCACGCCCTCTTCTACACCCATCTCTACCTGCAAGACACCGAGTCCGACTTCACGCCCTGGGTCAAGCATCGGAACGAGTATCAGTTCATCGGCCAGGTGCCGTGGCCGCCGCACCAGCCGCCCCAGATCGGCGCGCCTTACGGCAAGGACGACGTGCTCGAATACCTGGCCTTCTGTCAGCAGCAGGTTGGCGACAGAGTGCCGCGGCTGAACCTGGAAGCCGACTCCGGCTTCGACTGGCTGCCGTTCGGTAAGCTGGAGCTACAGCTCTACACGATTCGCCACCTTCAGCAGCACACGGGCGAACTGATGGAACGCCTCGGGAGTAAGGCTAACCTGGAGTTCGACTGGGTAGGCTCGCACTATAGCTAAGCGGCCGCCGACGAACGCCCATAAAACACAACGCCGAACCTGCCCGGGTTCGGCGCTGCGTCTCCTGAGCCTGTCTGGCCACATACTAACACTACACATACAAACTAACTGTACAACAACGCCAGAAGGCTAAAGTAATTACGCACGAAGACCGCATTTGGATTTCTTGTTGACGGGGCGCGTCATAAAACACTGCTTGACGGTACTCTGGCTCTCTCGTATCATAGGTCATTCCTCGAGCAAGTGTGGCTGAATCGCGGCTTGGCATCACACTCATCATCGCATGGAGGGTCCATGTCACAGCCGGTCTACGCTCTGAATCTATTCGACGTCACGAACAAGGACGAGTACATGGCGTACTCGCGTCGATCTGCCAGGGAGGTTCAGGCACATGGCGGGCGTGTGGTGGCGCTTGGCAAGTTCCGAGAGGCCGCCACCGGCAGCATCGAGCCTCGAACGGTGCTGATTGTCGTTGAGTGGGAATCGAAAGAAGCCTTCGATAGCTACTGCAATGATCCGGCCCTGGCGGACCTGCACCCCCACCGGGTCAACGGCACGAGCAACTACATCTGGCACCTCTTCGACAAACTCGAAGACCTGCGGCCTATCCTGAAGTGAGAATAGCCAGACACTCCGGGGACACGTGAATTGCTAAACCAAACGAGCCCGCGGCGGCTGGAGGAACAGGGAGCGAAGCGCGCATGATCGTCAACATCGCTGGCATCGACGTGCATGTCGAGGGTGAGGCGGGGGCGGAGCATATCGTGATGGTTCACGGCTGGCCGGACACATACCGGCTGTGGGATGCGCAGGTCGCGTCCCTGAAGGCGAAATACCGCTGCATCCGCTTCACCTTACCGGGGTTCGACGCGCCGCAGCCGCGCCGGATCTACACGGTGGACGAGGTGACCGGCTTCATCCGACAGGTGGTCTTGCAGCTCAGTCCCGAGCGGAAGGTGACGCTCATGGTGCATGACTGGGGCTGCATGTACGGCTACGAGTTCTACATGCGCAACCCGGCCCTCGTCACGCGCATTGTCGGCGTGGACATCGGCGACGCGCACACCCTGCTGAGGGCGCTCTCGATCTCTGGCAAGCTCTACATCGTCGCTTACCAGATGTGGCTCGCGTTGGCGTGGAGATTCCCCGGGCGGCTGAGCGAGTGGATGACGCTGAAGATGGCGCGCTGGCTCGGCTCCCGCCTCGATCCGCGCTCGATCCACTCGCAAATGAACTACCCCTACTACCTCGCCTTGTTTGGCGGCAAGCAGTCCTTCGCCCGGCAGACGCAGCCGTTCAAACCGGCCTGTCCCATGCTGTACATCTACGGCAAGCACAAGCCCATCATGTTCCAGGCGACGGTCTGGACGGACTGGCTCGCGAAGCAGCCGGGCAGCCTGGTGCTCGGCTTCGACACGGGCCACTGGGTGATGCTTCAGCAGCCCGAGCGATTCAACCAGGCCGTGGGCGACTGGCTCGCGGCGACGAACGCCTCGGCCTAGACCGCGCCCTGCAATTGTTGGCTGTCTGTCAGGAACGCAACATCAGCGGTCGGTATAATGGTAGTGTGGGTCTTACTTACAATGGACGAGCAGTAGCCCGGACTGCAACAAACAAGGAGGTCGTCCAGTGGCCACGCCAATCACAGCAACCGAAGTAGGACAATACGTTCATGCAAATGGGCTAGAAATCTATTATGAAGAGTATGGAGCCGGTGAGCCGCTGATCCTGATTCACGGTGGTACCATCACCTGTCGCAGCTGGCAACCACTTATTCCGGGCCTCTCCCAGCAGTTCAGAGTTCTGGCGCTCGATAGCCGGGGGCATGGGAGAACGGCGAATCCGGCCGGTGAGCTGAGCTATCGCACGATGGCGGTTGACGTCGCCGCATTCAGCGAAGCCTTGCGCCTCGACCGGCCTCGAATTTGCGGGTATAGCGACGGAGGGCAAATCGCGCTCGAAATCGGGCTGCGGTATCCCGGTCTGGCCCGCGCCTTCATTGTTGGGGCCGCTGGCTACGAGTGGTCAGACGACTATATCAACCTCTGGCGCGCCACGGGGATCGAAGGCCCAGGGCAGGTGAACTTCGAAGTGTTGCAGGCTGCTTTGCCCGATCTGGCTCAAGAATGGAGAGTCGATCATGCGGCTCTGGGCGGGCCTGATTACTGGCGAGTTCTGTTGACGCAGCTCTCGACAATGTGGATGACGCCGCCCCCGTATACGCTCGAGGACTTCACGGCAATCAACGAACCTACACTTGTTGTGGTCGGAGATCGGGATCCGTTATTCAGCGTTGAACAAACCGTCGAGATTTATCGGCAGCTCCCGAACGGCGAATTGGCGGTTCTACCCAATGCCGACCATCTGTCGTTCTTGATGACGTCTAGTGTGATTGCGCAGTTTGAGTCAGTTATACTCGATTTCTTCGCGCGTCACTGACACCCGCTGGTTCCATTCAATCAGGCAATGTGCAGCCAATCTGCCCGGCCAAACGGCCGGGCAGATTGCCGTATTCTTCTCTAGCTAGCGCTTCCCTGGCTTCGCGGCCTGCTCCCATCAGCCGCGCCGCCCGCCGCTGAAGCAGCGGGCTACGAATGGAAGCCCAAGGGGCTATAGGACGCTCATCAGCCTCTTAGGCTTGCATTTGTAGCCGTGGTGTTTACGCCACGGCGGTCGCCCGCATAACTGATCTGCCGCTTGGGTGAGAGGTGGGATATGGCCCGCGACGCATAGTCACGGGAGTCTCACGGCCTGCTGGCGAATCTGCTCTACCATCTTCACGATCGCCCCGACGGCGGCTTCCGGTTGACCACTCTCGATCTCGTGATCGCTGTGGTCTGCTATCATCTGCTGACTGCTAGAGGACAAGCCGAGCAGTTCGACCTGCATGGTCTGCCAGTCCGTCTGCTTATTCAAGCGAGCCGACAGAACAGTCAGCGGCAAATTGCCAAAGGTCTTTACAGCGCCCGCCTGAACAAAACTGTCCCCCATACCTGTGCCTTCGTCCAGGACTGTCTGGACGGCGCGCGGGGTCACGGAGACCGCAGTGTAGGCTTGCTGGACCTCTGGCGGTACCCCTGACTTGTACCCGAGCGGCCCCGCGAACAAGCGCATCAATCCGATCCGTGCCGGGAGCGTGACAATCGAAAGACTACTGGACTGTGTGGGCGAAGGCGGCGGCGTGTCGGCGGCAGATTCCTTGGCTTGTCGCGGGTTCATCGATTCGATCAGAACTACCCCCGCGACGTCCGTCGCATACTCAGGGACGAACACCCGCACCGTTAAGCCGCCCATCGAGTGTCCGACCAGCACATACGGACCCGCGATATTGGCTCGCTCAAGCAAGGTATGCAGTTCTTTGGCGAATTGCTCAGCGTTGCGTGGCACTGGTCCAGCCTCGCTGTACCCCATACCAGCTCGATCATAGGTGCAGACTTGCGTGGTCTTGGCCACTTCCCCCTGGACTCCACTCCACATGAGAGACGAGCCGCCCCATCCCGCATCAATGACCACGGTGGGGCTGCCGGTGCCGGTGCAGTTCAGGTGCAGTCGATAGCCGCCTACGTCCACCATTTGACCGGGTGGGGGATAGGCCTGCCTGTCGGCTGCTTCTGCCAACGATTCGTAGACAGTACCGATCAGCATCAACCCAACCACCAGAGCCACAAACCCGCCTAGCCATAGGAAACAACCGTGACCTCGACGTAAAGCAGCCATGAAATCTCCTGGTTAGGGGGCATGCCATTGCCTACGAAAAGAACGATGGCCCGCGTACATGTAGTGTAGCAGGCGCTGGTTATGGAGTTGCCATTGAAGTCAGAGTGTTTTCAGATGGAGCAAGATTCGTGCCGAACCGGTAGGGCGTGGCTGCATGCCAAAAGACGGCCGCATATCCCCCATCCGTCGGATGCGCAGCGGGGCAATCGCCGGTAGAATGGCTCCGCTGTCGAGAATCGGATGGGGAGCGAGGGGATGAAGCTCAGGTTGACGGGGCTGTGGCTGAATAGGGAATTTGGGAAGCTGTGGAAACAGTCGTCAACAATATGGTGTAAGAATTGAGGGGGCTGTGCGGCTGTTGGAGGAATACGGGAACGCGTGACAGGTCATCCGTAACGGATGCCTGGTGCCGTCCTAAATCTTGAGCCTACTGTAGTTAGGAGGAAATACAAAGGCATAATCAGGGTGATAACTCGATGTATCTCTGTGTCGATTCCCGGATGTCAACGCCTTGCGCTTTTGCAATACGTATTATCAGTTCTCCTATATACCACTGGACTGCATTCGTGTAACGAATTGCCGCATGACGATCAACGGCGACTAGCTGTCCGGGCTTGACCTGTAGATTGGGACAAGCCTCTGTGAACTTTCGATCTACAATACCTGAACGATGCACTAATACATTCCTTACCTGGTTCAACTCAAACAAATCGCGGCGGACACCATCAGGAATTGGGCCGGATAAACCAAACGGGCCAAGCAAGGATTCGAACCGGTTAACGCCACTCTTTTGCGGAGCGCTAAGTTCCTGTTCAAGCTTGTCAACTATATAGAAGAAGCGTTCTTCACCTTCAAGGCGTGCGTATTCCCCGATTTTTACACGGAGCTTCTGTACATCTTCAACATCAAATGCCCCCTCGCTATTCTGCAACCACCTTGCTACAAAGAGGCGAATAGTAGCTTCAAGCGTTGACCATATTGCAATAGTGTATTGCGCATAGAGAAGAGGAAATCCCTCGCTGACTTCTCGTTGTGCCAATTCAGCCTGTACCTTTACACGGGCCACCTTTTGGTCAGCGGTCTCACGATAGCCTTCTTCTTCAAATTTCCCGAGCGCTTCTTCATAGCGAAGAAGTGCTTCAAGTGCATTGGGCATTACTGTGAAGATGCTAATACCCGTGATACTCAGATTGAGGAGATTGTGCAAGCGCTCGAGTTGGCCCGAACAATCTCTAAACGGTTGCACCGGCCAATCAGCAAGTCGTCGTCCCTTATCGGCCATTGTTAGCCCCCTAACCTGTAATCCCTTTCAATCGCGAGTTGTCTGGAAATGTTGATACTGCTTGCTACCGTCCGGCATGATCGCGCCCTCCAACGATTTGGCCAATGCCAGCTGGTCACTGGTGACTAGACGAGGATTGCCGGCTTCGTCGCGGGTGTATGCCTCGGTTAGGTTCGCTCCTGTAAGATCCGCACCACTCAGGTTCACTTGAGTGAGGTCCGCCTTGCTGAGGTCGGCCCCTTCAAGGTGCGCGTTGCTCAGGTTCGCTTGATGCAAATATGCCATATGGAGATTCGCCTCCTCGAGGTGCGCCCAACTGAGATCAGCATAGAGTAGGTAAGCAGGGCTGAGGTTCGCGTTGAAGAGGAGTGCACGCTGGAGATTCGCAGTCAAGAGTACTGTTTCGCGTAGATCCGTGGAGTTCAGGTCGATGATGTGCTCGAGATTATCCTTTTGAAACGGAGTAGAACGGCGGCCAATCACTGTGAGAATCGCCTGAATATCGGTTCGTGGCCTCACTACCGAGTCAGATTCTTCCTCGGATGGCTTCCGTGGGACATTCTCGCGAACAAATGCCGTCAAGACCTCCATCGCCGGCCAACGATGAGTCTCCGAATCTTCGGCGATACGCTCTAAGGCATAGATACCTCCCAGGCGGATTGTCAGGTCAGGGCTCCCAAGGTGTTCGACCGCCTTATTGAAACGGTCAGTGATTTGGCCCTCACGGGCGATCTCGACTTGCTTTTCAGAGGCTTGCACCTGTTTCTCGGTTGCTTCCACCGTTCGCTGTGTGGCTCGTAGTGTGCGCCAGGTCGCGACAGCACCGGCAACAATAGCCACCCCGCCTACAAGTTGCAGCAAGGTTCTATAGGCTTCGTTTTGGGCGGTAAATCGCTTTTCTGCATCAGCGATCGACGAGGCTTGCCAGAACAGGGCTATCCAGATGAGGACCAGAATCAGGAGGACCCCACCAATGAGGACGCGCCACAGGTGAAGGTGGAGACGAGACAGGTATGCCGAGAGGCTCTTTCGCATGATTTATTCGCCGAAGCCTACTACAGTGCGAATGGAGGCGGGGACGGCCTGATTATGGGGCCAGCCCGGCTTTTGTGTCAAGCTGCGACAACGGTTGCTTGCGTTTTCAGTTGTCTCGATCCGCCTCTTTACTCGTTGACGATCGCACCCGGCATCAGGACGGTCGTCCCCGCGTGGCGGAGTATAGGTCCGTTGACGATGCCGCAGATAGTAAGGTCGCCACCTAGATTGTGCACAGTACCATTAACTGTGCCATGTAGCTTAACCACGGCACCAGACTCAACGAACACCGAGCCATTCACGATGCCGTGGACATCCATCGGCCCAGTGATGCGCAGGTCGCCGTTCCAGATGCCTGAAGGCTGTTGAGACTGCGTGTCACCCTCCGATGACATACTGCTGCTCGAGCTCCACGACTTGACGATACGCATCGACCGACTAGAATGGAACATAGAGTGAGGGACTCCTCAGCCCTCGGTGGGGCGTATTAGCCATGGCTCGCTCAGTCAAGCGGTTAATGCGCCCTGCGTGTTACTGCAACAATTACCTGTTGTTGCAGCCTAATTGTACATCACTGGAGCGTAAGGCTGCAAGTGCAGTTCGAACAGATGAGCGTCGATGAAGCTGAGTAAGGACGCGCATTGCACCTGTTCTGGTCACCACGAGTCCCGCCTCAAAGCCGGCCTCTTCTTTTTCGTACTGATGGTTACCATCCGAACCGCCCTCCCCAATCGTCTGCTGCATATCCCCCATCCGTTGGATGCGCGGCGGGGCAATCAACGGTAGAATTGCTCCGTTGTCGAGACTCGGATGGGGGGCGAGGGGATGAATCTCAGGCTGACGGGGCTGTGGCTCAATAGGGAATTTGCGAAGCTCTGGGTCGGGCAGACGGTGTCGGAGTTCGGGTCGCGCATCACGCGGGAGGGGCTGCCCCTCACGGCGGTGCTGACGCTGGGGGCGTCGCCGGTGCAGATGGGGGTGCTGGCGGCTGTGGCGACCGCGCCGATGCTCGTCGTCGGGTTGCTGGCCGGGGCGTGGGTCGACCGCCTGCCGCGCCGCCCGATTCTCATCGCCAGCGACGTCGGGCGTGCCCTTGTCCTGGCGACAGTACCGCTGGCGGCGGTGCTCGGCGTCCTGGGCATGCCCCAGGTCTACATCGTGGCGGCGGTGGCGGGGGTTCTGACGGTGTTCTTCGACGTAGCGTACCGCTCGTTCCTGCCGTCGCTGGTCAAGCGCGAAGAGCTGGTGGAGGGGAATAGTAAGCTCGGCGCGAGCAGCGCCATCGCCGAGGTCGGCGGGCCGCCGCTGGCCGGCGTCCTCATCCAGCTCCTGACCGCGCCTATCGCCATCCTGTTCGACGCCCTATCGTTCGTCGTCTCGGCGGTGAGCATCTGGATGATTCGCGTGGCCGAGCCGCCCCACGCGCCGGTCGAGGAGCCGAGCCTGGTGCGGGAGATTCGTGAGGGCATCGAGGTGACGGTGCGCGACCCGACGCTGCGCGCTCTGCTCGGCTCCGGGGCGACGCGCGCCTTCTTCGGGGCGTTCTTCGGCACGCTCTACAGTCTGTTCGCCATCCGCGACCTGGGCATTCAGCCGGGGCCGCTCGGCTTCCTGATCGGGTTGGGCGGTGTCGGGGCGCTGATCGGCGCGGTGTTGGTGGGGCCGACGGTGAGGCGGCTCGGCCAGGGGCCGGCGATGGTGTGGACGCTGCTCTTTGGCGGGGTGTTCGGGCTGTGCGTGCCGCTGGCCGGCTGGCTGACGGCGTACGCCGTGCCGCTGCTGGCGGTGGCGCAGCTCTTCGGCGACGGCCTGCTGACGATCTACATGATCGTCGCTATCAGCCTGCGCCAGACCATTGTGCCGCAGGCGCTATTGGGGCGGGCGACGGCGAGCGTCAACGTCGTCCTGGGCGGAATGACGCTGGTCGGCTCGCTCATCGCGGGCGTGCTGGCCGAACGCATCGGGATGCGGACGGCGTTGCTGCTGGCGATGTCCGGCTCGATCCTATCGGTGCTGTGGCTGCTGTTCTCGCCCGTGCGCGATCTGCGCGAGCACACTGTAACGGCGGAGGAGGTATAAAGCACGAACGCCCCGGCCGAGGCCGAGGCGCTGTGCTCGCGGAGGCATCACCGACTAGGCGAACCGAGCGGTGATGCTCCGGCTACTACTGTCGTATTCCATGAGCATCACCTCCTGCGATTTAGGATAGCAGAGGATAAACCGCGAACGATATAAATTGTCGGTGTGCCATTCAATGGAGATATTATCCGCGAAACTTCAGCGTTTGTCAAGGGAATGATGAGTGAATTTTTGGCGCGACAAAGATTTCGGCCGCGACCGAGGTGTCCAGGGCCAGATCCGTCTCGGCGATGCGCACAATGGGGACGGGCCGCGTCTGGCGCAGGCGCACCGTCATCCCCGGCAGCAGCCCGAAGTGGCTGAGGTGCAGCGTCTGATCGGGGTGGCTCTCGCCGACGCTGACAACCTGCGCTTCTTGCCCAGGCCGAAGCTGGAGCAGCGGAATCGCGCCGTCCTCCCGCGCTGTGATGGGGGCTTCGCGCTTGCCGACGAGGCGCTGCACCCAGCCGAGGAAGGCCGAGCGCTGGGGGTTCACGGTGGAGTAGCCGCAGCGCGGGCAGCATACCACGGCGCAGTTCGGGCTGAGCGGGCACGAGGCGTGACACGCCATTCCCTCCGCGTCGAACTCATAGCCACACATGGCGCAGCGCATACTCAACCTCCCACAATCCGGTGCACAATCCCGCCGACCAGGAACGCGAACGGGAAGACGAAGGCGACGATGGCGAGGCCGACGCGCCAGCCGTGCTCCTTGATCATCATCAGGACGGTGGCGACGCACGGCACGAACAGGGTAATGACCACCAGGCTGACGAGCACCTGGTCCGGCGTCATCGTCCCCGCGCGCACCATCTCGAACAGGCCGACCGCCCCATAGTCGCGGCGGAGGAAGCCGAGCAGGAAGATGCTGGCCGTCTCCGGCGGCAGCCCGAGCCAGCCCACGACGAGAGGCGACATAAGCGTCTCGATGATGGCGAGGACGCCGGTGCGGGCCAGGACCCAGAGGAACGCCGTCGCCAGCAGGAATAGCGGGACAACCTCCTTGAGATACCACTCGACGCGCGTCAGGGTCTTGAGCAGCAGGTTGTCGACTTGGGGCAGGCGCAAGGGCGGTAGCTCCAGGATGAGGTCCGAGCGGCCGCCGGGGATGAGCCGCGACGCCAGCCAGCCGACGAGCAGGAGGACGCCGAGCATCACCCCGGCCCAGATCATGACGGCGCCCGGCGTGAGCCAGCTCACCAGCGCCAGGATGACGCCGAGCTGCGCCGAGCAGGGGATGCTGAGGGCCAGGAGCAGAGTCGCCAGGAGGCGCTCCTTGCGCGTGCCGAGGATGCGCGTTGTCATCGTCGCCATGGTGACGCAGCCGAGGCCGAGCACCATGGGCAGGACGGCCTTGCCGTTCAGACCGATGACGCGGAAGCCGCGGTTGACCATGACGGCCAGGCGCGGCAGGTAGCCGGAATCTTCGAGGATGCCGAACGCCAGGAAGAATGTGGCGACGATGGGCAGGACGATGCCGAAGCCGTAGGCCAGGCCGACCGTGATAAGCCCGTACTCGCCGACGAGGAAGTCCTGCACGATGGGGATGGGTACGTAGGTCTGCAGGAACGACGTGACCGCCGGGCTGATCCACTCCCCGAACACGGTTCCCTGTACCCAGTTCACCATCGTTCCCGCGCCGAACTCGCCGACGAACTTGTAGACGAGGAAGATCATGAGCAGGACGATGGGCCAGCCGATGAACGGGTGGACCGTCCAGCCATCTAGCCGCTGCTGCCACGTGACAGCCTCGCCGTCTTCGCGCAGGCACACATCTGAGACAATGTCCGTGACCGTTTGCCAGCGCTCCTGGGTAATCACGTGGGAGAGGGGGCGGCCGAATTGCGCCTTCGCTTCCTCCCGCGCGTGCTCTACGGCCGCCATTGCGCCGGCGCCGAGGGCCAGGCCGAGCGCGGCGTCGCTCTCGCCCGCGAGCAGCATCACGGCGCGACCGCGTCGCCCCGGCAGGTCCGCCGGCAGCACGGCTTCGACGGCTGACAAACCCTGCTCGATGACCGAGTCGTAGGCAGGGCGGAAATGCGGCACGGCGGCATGGGAGAGATTGGCGACCAGGTTGTCCACGCCCTCGCCGCGTGTCGCGATGGTCGGAACGACCGGGATGCCCAGGTGTTCGCCCAGCCGGCCGTAGTCGATGTGGATGCCCTGGCGCCGCGCCTCGTCGGTCATGTTGAGGTCGAGGAGCAGCGGCGCGTCCATCTCGGCGAACTGGAGGGTGAGGAACAGCGCGCGGGCCAGGTTCTTGGCGTCGCCGACCTGCACGACGGCATCGGGCTGGCGTTGCAGGAGCAGGTCGCGCGTGACGCGCTCGTCGTCCGAAAGCGAGGTGAGGCTGTTGATGCCCGGCGCGTCCACGACGGTGGCGCGTCGCCCATCTAGGACGGCCTGACCCTGCGACACCTCGACGGTCGTGCCGGGGTAATTGGAGACGGTGACATAACGGCCGGTCAGCCGCTTGAAGAGGACAGACTTCCCGACGTTAGGATGCCCGGCCAGGATTATCAGGGGATCGATGGCGCTCATGGGGAGCGCCGCCTCAGAGTGGCAGGTCATGATCACCTATGGCCCTTGTAGTATGAGCAAGGGTTCTTATGAGACCCTATACCCTCTATTGTAGAGCGGTTGTCGCTGCCTGACTATGACATGCGTCATAGCGCCGAGACGGCATTCTTGCTCAACAAGGTACCACAATGATACTCCAGAATGGTTCTGGCAGCATTGAAATCTGCCTCTTTCTGAGTGAAGGAATCTCCACTTGTTTGGACTTGACAAGCCACCTGGAACGGGATATACTGGCTGCAATCAATCGCGAGGCCATTTCGATGCACCCATTCGCGGCTCCCCAGCTGAAAGCCAACGTTCACGGCGCTAAAAAAGCGGCGTTGCTTCCGTCTGGGTAGTCCCTGCCTCGTGGCTTGACAGAGTCGCATGCCTGGCTCCCCGGACGGATCGGGGAGCCAGTTTTTGTTGTGCGCCTGGCTCTCATGACCCAGGCGCTTTTTTGTTTGTGCGCGGGCGGCGCACAACCTCATAGGAGGGACCAATGCCTCTCGACCACTGGAATATCATCGAGTCGACCCTGCGCGAGGGCGAGCAGTTCGTCGGCGCTAACTTCACGACCCAGCAGAAGATCCGCATCGCCGAGGCGCTCAATGAGTTCGGCGTCGAGTACATCGAGCTGACCTCGCCCCTGGCGTCGCCGATGAGCGAGGCCGACGCCCGCGCCATCGCCGGTCTCGGTCTGCGCACGCGCATCCTGACCCATATCCGCTGCGCCAAGGAGGACGCGTTGCGCGCCCTGGACACCGGCGTGGACGGCATTGACACTGTCATTGGGACATCCTCCTACCTGCGCCAGTTCAGCCACGGCAAGTCCATCGACCAGATCGTGGACCTGGCCGCCGAGGTACTGACGTTCATCCGCGAGCAGGCGCCCAACGTCGAGCTGCGCTTCAGCACCGAGGACTCCTTCCGCAGCGACGAGTCCGACCTGTTCCGCGTCTACCTGGCCGTCGACCGGCTGGGCGTCGTGGACCGCGTCGGCATCGCCGATACCGTGGGCGTCGCCACGCCGACTCAGGTCTACCGTCTCGTGAGCACGCTGCGCCGCCTGGTGCGCTGCGACATCGAGTTCCACGGCCACAACGACTCGGGCTGCGCCATTGCCAACTCATACGCGGCGCTCGAGGGCGGCGCGACGCACATCGACACATCAATTCTCGGCATCGGCGAGCGCAACGGCATCACGCCGCTCGGCGGTTTCGTGGCGCGCATGTACACCCTCGACCGCGCTGCCGTTCGCGGCAAGTACCGCCTGGACATGCTGCATGACCTGGATGCGATGGTGGCGGACATGGTGGGCATCGGTATCCCGTTCAACAACTACGTGACGGGCATCACGGCGTTCACCCACAAGGCGGGCATCCACGCCAAGGCCATCCTCAACAACCCTGAGACCTACGAGGCGCTGGACCCGACGGATTTCGGCCTGACGCGCTACGTCAGCATCGCCCACCGCCTCACGGGCTGGAACGCCATCAAGGACCGCGCCGAGCAGCTCGGCCTGGACCTGACCGACGACCAGATCAAGGTTGTCACCGGCCACATCAAGGCGCTGGCCGACGAGAAGCCTCTGGAACTGAACGACGTGGACGACGTCCTGCGCCGCTGGGCCGCCTATGTCGCGCCTGAGTCGCTAGTCAGCGTGAGCGAGGCATAGCATCCTCCGGGAGATACACGTGAAGACATTCGCTGAGAAGGCCCTGGCCCGCGCCGCCGGGCTGTCTGAGGTCGTCGCCGGGCAGATTGTGGATGCCCGGCCCGATGTGGCGTTGAGCCACGACAACACCGCGCCCATCTCGCGCACATTCTACAGCCTGGGCATCAAGAAGGTGCGCTACCCGGATCGCCTGGCGTTCACCATGGACCACGCCGTTCCCGCGCCGACGACGGCCCACGCCCAGAACCACGTCGACACGCGCCGCTTCGCGGCCGAGCAGGGCGTCACCAACGTGTTCGAGGTTGGCCGCGGCATCTGCCACCAGGTGCTCAGCGAGGAGGCGATCGTCCTGCCGGGGCAGACCATCCTCGGCGCGGACAGCCACACGCCGCACTTCGGCTGGCTCGGCGCATTCGGCGCCGGCGTCGGCCGCAGCGAGATGGCCGCTATCTGGGCGACAGGTGAGCTATGGCTGCGCGTGCCGGAGAGCATGCACATCCAGGTCGACGGCGTCTGGCCGGCGGGTGTGACCTCCAAGGACTTCTGCCTGAAGGTGATCGGCGACCTGGGCGCGGACGGCGGCCTGTACTACTCCGTGGAGTTCCACGGGCCGGCCATCAGCGCCCTGAGCCTGGACAGCCGCGCCGTTATCCCGAACATGATGGCCGAGATGGGCGCGAAGAACGCCTACCTCCCGCCCGACGACGCCATCTTCGACTATCTCGCCCCGCGCCGCGCCCGCCACACGGGGCGAACAGATGTCGCGGTTGTGCGCGAAGAGATTGTCGCCGGCGCTCTGTACCCCGATGCCGGCGCCACGTACGGCGTCGAGCGCAGCTACGACGTCAGCGCACTGGAACCTATGCTTGCCCTCCCGCACCGCGTCGATAAGGTCGCGCCGCTATCGCAGGTGCGCGGCACGCCCGTTCAGCAGGCATTCGTCGGCACATGCACCAATGGGCGGCTGGAGGACCTGGAGGCGGCGGCGCGGGTTGTTCGCGGCAAGCGCGTCGCGCCCGGCACGCGGCTGCTGGTCATCCCGGCGTCGAGCGAGGTTTACCTGGCCGCGCTGCGCTCGGGGGCCATCGAGGCGCTGATGGAGGCCGGGGCAAGCATCGGCACGCCCGGCTGCGGGCCGTGCATGGGCAACCACATGGGCATTCCGGCCCCGCACGAAGTGACCATCAGCTCGGCCAACCGCAACTTCCAGGGGCGGATGGGGACTCGCGATGCCGAGATCTACCTCGCCAACCCGGCCGTCGTCGCGGCGACCGCCATCGCGGGCTATATCGTCGACCCGCGCGAACTTGAATGAGCTGTCACTCTGAGCGGAGCGAAGAGTCCCCGACGGGATGCTTCGTTGCACTCAGCATGACGAGCCAACAGGAGGGTGCATGATTCTCCGCGGCCGAGCGTGGAAGTATGGCGACGACGTGAACACCGACGTCATCTTTCCGGGCAAGTACACCTATAATGTCAACGATCCGAAGGAAATGGCGAAGCACGCTCTGGAGGACCTGGACCCGTCATTCGCGGGGCAGGTGCAGCCGGGCGACATCGTTGTCGGCGGCAAGAACTGGGGCAACGGCAGCTCGCGCGAGCAGGCAGTCGTCGCACTGCGCGCCGCCGGCGTTACGGCCGTCATCGCCGTCTCCATCGCCCGCATCTACTTTCGCAACGCCGTCAACAACGGCCTGCTGCCGGTCATCTGCCCTGCTGCCGTCGCGGCCATCCAGCCGGGCGAGACGGTCGAAATCGACACCGAGCGCCACGTCGTGCGCTGCGCGGCTGGCGAGTTCGACTTCCCGCCCCTGTCGCCCAGCATCGGCGCGATCCTCGCGGCGGGCGGCCTGATTCCCATGCTCAAGGCCAAGCTCGCGGCGGAGGCGGCGTCATGACGGATGCGGCGGGCGGCAGCTTCGAGCAGAACCGCGCCTTCTGGGACAGCCGCGCCGACGAGTATCAGGCGCAACACGCCGAGCAGCTCAACGAGCGCGAGTGTGTCTGGGGGATGTGGGCGATTCCGGAGAGCGAGCTGCACGTCCTGGGCGACGTGGCCGGTAAGGACATCCTGGAGCTGGGGTGCGGCGCGGCGCAGTGGTCCATCTTCCTGGCGAAGCGCGGCGCGCGGCCCGTCGGCCTGGACAACTCGGCCAAGCAACTGGAGCACGCCCGCTGGCTGATGGCGGCTCACGGCGTCGACTTCCCGCTGGTGCATGCCCCGGCCGAGAGCGTGCCGCTGCCGGACGCGAGCTTCGATATCGTCTTCTGCGACCACGGCGGCTTGACCTGGGGCGACCCGTTCAAGACCGTGCCGGAGGCGGCTCGCCTGCTGCGGCCCGGCGGCCTGCTCGCGTTCAACATGACGAGCATGTGGTGGGAGGTCTGCTACAACGAGGAGACCGACGACCTCGACACGCAGCTTCAGCGCCCCTACTTTGGCTGGCGCAGCTGGGACGACGGGCAAAGCGTCAGTTATAATCTTTCCCATGGCGACTGGATTCGCCTGTTCCGAGCGAATGGGCTTGTGGTGGAGGACTTCATCGAGCTTCAGCCGCCCCTGGACGCGACCACCACCTACCGCGCCAATCTCGGGTGGTCGCGGCAGTGGCCCAGCGAAAACATCTGGAAGGCGCGGAAGGGGAAGTCGTGACCTATCGCATCTGCCTCATCCCCGGCGATGGTGTCGGCCAGGAAGTGATTCCCGCCGCCGCCGAAGTTCTCCAGGCGACCGGCCTGCCCCTGGCGGTGGAGTCGGCAGACGCGGGCTGGGCATGCTTCGAGCGCACCGGTAATGCCCTGCCCGACGCGACGGTGGACGCCATCCGCGCCTGCGGTGTCGCCATGTTCGGCGCGACCCAGTCGCCGCTACGCAAGGTCGAGGGCTACCGCAGCCCCATCCTGGCGATGCGGCGCACGTTCGACCTGTACGCCAATGTCCGCCCCACGCGCTCCCTGCCCGTACCGGACACGCGCCCCGGCCTTGACTTCGTCATCTTCCGCGAGAACACCGAGGGATTGTACGCCGGGCGCGAGCGCCGCGAAGGTGACACGGCCATCGCCGAGCGTGTTATCACTCGCGCGGCATCAGAGCGGATCAGCCGCGCCGCCTGCGAGACGGCCGCCCGCCGCGCCGCGAGCCGCGCTACCGGCCGCGCCCGCCTCACCATCGTCCACAAGGCCAACGTCCTGAGCATCACCGACGGGCTGTTCCGCGACACCGCGCGCGCCGTCGCCGCCGAGTACCCTATGCTCGACGTAGATGAGATGCTGGTGGACGCGGCGGCGATGGTCATGGTCAAGAATCCGGCGCGCTTCGACGTCATCGTGACGACCAACCTGTTCGGCGATATTCTATCCGACGAGGCGGCGGGCCTGGTTGGAGGTCTCGGCGTCGCCCCGTCGGCCAATCTCGGCCCGGACGTCGCCGTGTTCGAGCCGGTGCACGGCTCAGCGCCCGACATTGCCGGCCAGGGCATCGCCAATCCGGTGGGCGCGATTCTGTCGGCGGCGATGCTGCTGACCCGCCTCGGTGAGACCGAGACGGCAGCCCGGGTCGAGGCGGCCGTCGAGGCGGTTCTCGCGGACGGCATCAGGACGCCGGACCTCGGAGGGAGCGCCTCGACGGCGCAGGTCACGCAGGCAATCGCCGCTCGGGTGAGGAACGGCTAGATGGATTCGCGGAACTTGCTCTTGTTCGTCACGGCCGCGGCGGTGCTTATCGCGACGCCCGGCCCCAACTTCATCTATGTCCTGACGCGCGGCGCGACCCAGGGCCGCCGCGCGGCGCTGCTTTCCGTCGCCGGCCTGTGTTGCGGTGTCCTCATCCATACGACGTTCGCGGCCCTCGGCCTCTCGGCCATCCTGCGCACCTCGGCGACCCTGTTCATGCTCGTCAAGTTCGTCGGCGGCGGCTACCTGGTCTACCTGGGCATCCGCGCTTTCCTTTCCGGGCAGGCTCCGACGTTGCGGACGCCAACGGCGCCGCCGCCATCGACGGCGATTGTGCGCCAGAGCATCGCGGCCAGCATCACGAACCCCAAGACGGCGCTGTTCTTTCTGACGTTCCTGCCGCAGTTCGTGGATCCGGCGCTGGGCGCCGTCGGCGTGCAAATGCTCTTCCTGGGCGGGCTGTACATGCTCTTGACGCTGGGCATCTACGGCACGGTGGCGTATTTTTCGGGAACTATGGGCAACTGGCTCTTGCGGGAACAGGCAATGGCGCGGCGCTTCCGCTGGCTAACGGCCAGCGTGTTCTGCGCGCTCGGCGTGTGGGCGCTGCTGCCCGACCGTCGAGCGTGATACCTTGAGACCCTCACCCCAGCCCTCTCCCACAGGGAGACGGGCTAGAAGGGGAAGACAATCCTTAGGAGGATATAACCATGGCGACAATAACTGCTGAATGCCCCGAGTGTGGTGCTGAGATCGAGCTTGGCCCGAAGACCGTCAAGGGTGAGATTCTCACTTGTGGCGATTGCGGCGTCGAGCTGGAAGTCGTCGAGCTGGACCCGCCGACGCTGGAACTGGCGCCGGAAGAGGAAGAGGACTGGGGGGAATAGATGCTTATCGGCGTTCTCTACTCCCGCGTTCGCGTCGAGGAGAAGCTGCTGTTCGAGATCCTGGAGGCGCGGGGCATCGGCTACAAGCTGGTCGACGACCGCGACATCGTCTTCGACCTGTGGGATCCGGAGCCGTGGCGCAAGTACGATGTGATGCTGGAGCGCTGCATCAACCACTCCCGCGCCCTGTACTCGCTACGCATCCTGGAGGACTTTGGCGTGCCGTGCGTCAACTCCTACCGCGTCTCGGACACGTGCGGCGACAAGCTCAAGACCACGGCGGCGCTCGAACGGGCCGGCATCCCATCGCCGCGCGTCAAGATCGCTTACACGCCGGAGTCCGCCCTGAAGGCTATCGAAGACCTGGGCTACCCCGCCGTCCTTAAGCCGGCCATCGGCTCGTGGGGGCGGCTCATCTCGAAGGTCAACGACCGCGAGGCGGCCGAGGCGATTCTGGAGCACAAGGAAGTACTCGGCAGCTACCACCACTCCATCTTCTATATCCAGGAGTACATCAAGAAGCCGGGGCGGGATATTCGCGCCTTCGTCGTCGGCGACGAGACCATCTGTGCCATCTACCGCGACTCCGAGCATTGGATTACCAACACAGCGCGTGGCGGCAAGGCGAGCAACTGCCCGGTCTCCCCCGAACTAAACGATATGTGCGTGCGCGCGGCGCAGGCTGTCGGCGGGGGTGTGGTCGCCATCGATGTGCTCGAGGACCCGGACCGCGGCTACCTGGTGAACGAGGTCAACTACACGATGGAGTTTCGCAACTCCATCGCCCCGACCGGCGTCGACATCCCGGCGCGCATCGTGGACTACGTTATCGCGGTGGGCAAGGGCGAGGTCCAGGCGGCGCAGGCGTGAGCGTGAAGCCAGGGCCCTTCGGCCCGTGGCCCGTCCTCGCGCGCCACGTTCGCTACCAGGGGCGCTTCAACATCGTCGAGGAGCAGCGGCTTACGCCCGATGGCGAGATTACGTGGACGACGGTCGAGGCGCGCTGGGACTCTGTGGTGACGCTGCCGCTATGGGACGACGGAACGGTCACGCTTGTGCGCCAGTATCGCCCGCCGCTGAACGCCGTCACACTGGAAGCGCCCGGCGGCGGCACGCCGAAGGGGATTGACCCGGCGGTCTACGCGGCGCGGGAGCTGGCCGAGGAAGTGGGCATCGACCCGACCGAGTTACTCAAGCTAACGACGGTGGTCGCGTTCGCGGGGGCCATCGACGCCAAGATTCACATCTTCCTGGCGCGCGGGCTGCAGGCGATTCCGTCGGCCGGCCGCGACGCCCACGAGTTCATCGAAATCGTGCGGGTTCCGTTCGAGGAGTTGCTGCAGAAGGCGATTTCGGGCGAGGTGGTGGATGTGCCGCTGGTCATCGCGGCGCTCCTGGCGCGCCAGCGCGGCCTGGCGTGAGGGGCAAAGAAGAGGGCTGCCACAGAGGCTCAGAGATCACAGAGTACAACAGAATAATCATAACCTCTGCGCCCTCTGTGCCTCCCTGCCAGTCTCGCCTTTCGTCTGTCCCTTAACAAGCCTATAGTTGTGCCGAACGTCCCGCTAAAGGCTGCAAAGTCAGCGTCATTGCGAGACCTCAATGCCGTGTGGCGGCATGCGCCGACACAGGAACACTGCCTTGTCGTCATTGCGAGCGTACGCGAAGCAATCCCTCGCCTTCGGTGTAGACGGTCTGAGCGGCTCTGGTGAAGCTGTCACCCATCGGGAGATTGCTTCGGCGGCAGGGCCCGCCTCGCAATGACGCCGCGAGTCTCTGGGTGCTGAGCATGAGGGCGACTGCCGGGGGTGTGGGGGGGCGAAGCTCCCCACGGACGAAGCAATCTCACAACGAGCAAGGGCTTGGCAACTCTGGGTAGACTGCCGGTCGCAAGGGTGGGGGATTGCTTCGCTTCGCTCGCAATGACGGCGTTCCTCTATACACACTGGGTATCAGCCGGCTACGTCCCCTGCCACTGCCAGGCGTAGAGACGGTTGACGGCCTTCATGCCGGCCCCGTCGTAGAGCTTGTTCGCGCCGATTGACTCGCTCCAGGAGTGGACGCGCACCCGGTGGCAGCCCAGGGCGCGCAAGCGGTTGCTCGCCTCGGCGATCAGCGCCGATCCCAGGCCCATCTTCTGGTACGCCGCCACGGTTCCTACCGGCTCGAACTCGGCGATGTCGTTGGCCTGGTCGAGCCACACGGTGCAGAAGGCGGCGACGTCGCCCGACGGCGCGATAATCAGGAGGTCCAAGTCAGGAACGTAAGACGGCGCCTGCTGTATCGAGCGGTACGCTGCGACGGTGTCCTGCATGTGGAAGACGGCGTTGACGGCGGCGAACTGGGCATGCAAATCCTCCGGCGTCGAGAGCGTCCTGAGCGTGAAGCCAGAGGGCAGGATGACCGGCTCGCGGGTGTCAAGGTCGAGGCGCTTAACGCGGCGGATGAAGTGCTCGGTGGGGCGGACGTAGCCGCTCGCCTGGAGCAGCCCTTCCAGGTATGGGTTGCTCTCCATGGCGTGAACGGTCAGCTCCTCGCCATCGTCGTTCTTGACCTTGTAGTGGCCCTGGACCCAGTCCAACATCGCGGGCAGAACCTCGCGCCGCCCCGGCTCGCTCACCAGCCGCGCCTCGCAGCCAAAGGCGAACGCCGCCATGCCCGCCAGGGAGCCGTCGTCTTTGTGCCACAAGCGGATGTCCTGCTGCCACTCGTGGTTTCCGAATGCCTCGGCGTCGGCGAGCTTGCGCTGCGCCCAGATGTCGAACCAGGCGAAGTTCCACGCGTTCCAGCCGGGGTCGGCGGCGTAGACCCGGCGGATGAGGGCAGCGGTATCGAACAGGTCGTCGCGGCTCTGGTAGGCTCGCGCGGTGAACATGTTGGCGGCGCTAGAACGTCTCGAAGTGGTCGACGTGCGACTCGATCACGTGGCGCGCTTCGCCGGGGAACACGACAGCGTGCCACCAGTCGTCGCCGGTCCACGCTTTCATCGCCTCGAAGTCCTTCCAGACGGAGACCATGACGTACTCGTCCAGGGATGACGGCAGGCCGTGGCCGACGTGGAGGGCGATGAGGCCAGGCTGCTTTTGCATCGACGGAATAGCAACCTCGCGCAGAATACGGTCATAGTCCGCCTCGGCGCCGGGGCGAACGGAGGCACGAAAGACGCGAATGAGCATGAACGAATCTCCTTTGGGATTGGCCGCTATTGCGAAATAGGCTCCATGCGGACGGTGAAATGGCGCAGTGTCGGCGACTGCCACACGACGCGGTAGCCGGGCAGGCACTCGCGCTGGACGTAGACGTCCTGGATGACCTCGGCCAGGTAGTCGACGTGGCTTTGACTATAGACGCGGCGCGGGAAGGCCAGGCGCACCAGCTCCATCGCGGCCGGGTGCTCGGTTCCATCGGGATGCAGCCCGAACATGATGCTGCCAATCTCGACGCCGCGCACGCCGCCGACGAGGTACAGGGCGTTGTTCAGGGACCAGGCCGGGTATTGCAGCGGCGGGATGTGCGGCAGCATCTCGCGGGCGTCCAGGTAGACGGCGTGGCCGCCGGTGGGCAGGATAATCGGGATGCCGGCGCGAGTCAGCTTGTCGCCGAGATAGGCGATGGACCGGATGCGGTAGCGCAGATAGTCCGGGTCGAGCGCCTCGTAGAGGCCGACGGCGATGGCTTCCAGGTCGTAGCCCGCCATGCCGCCGTAGGTTGGGAAGCCTTCGGTGAGGATTTCCAGGCTGCGACACTTCGCGGCCAGGGCGTCGTCGTTAACCGCCAGGTAGCCGCCGATGTTCGCCATGCCGTCCTTCTTGGCGCTCATGGTGCAGCCGTCGGCGTAGCTGAACATCTCGCGGGCGATTTCGATCGGCTCCTTGTCGGCGTAGCCGTTCTCGCGGGTCTTGATGAACCACGAGTTCTCGGCAAAGCGGCAGGCATCGAGGAAGAAGGGGATGCCATGCTGGTGCGCAATCTCGCTCACGGCGCGGATGTTTGCCATGCTCACCGGCTGCCCGCCGCCGGAGTTGTTGGTGACAGTCAGCATGATGCACGGGATGCGAGCGCGCCCAACCTCGCGAATCGTCGCGTTCAGCGCGTCGAGGTCCATGTTGCCCTTGAACGGGTGGAGCAGGCGCGGCTGGTGACCCTCAGCGATGACCTGGTCACGCGCCTCGGCGCCGGCGTGCTCGACGTGGGCGCGCGTCGTGTCGAAGTGGGTGTTGTTGGGGATAACGTCGCCGGGACGGGCGATGGCTGTGAACAGAATGTGCTCGGCGGCGCGGCCCTGGTGGGTTGGGATAACGTGCTTGAAACCGGTGATATCCCGGACGGACGCCTCGAACTTATAGAACGACGTGGCGCCAGCGTAGGATTCGTCGCTGGCGATCATCGCCGCCCACTGGCGCGACGACATAGCGCCCGTGCCGCTGTCGGTCAGCAGGTCGATCAGGACGTTGTCCGCGTGCAGCAGGAACGGATTGTAGCCCGCGTCGGCCAGGGCTTGCTCGCGCTGCGCCGGCGTCGTGAAGCGTATCGCCTCGACCGACCGAACGCGGAACGGCTCAATAATTGTTTGAGGATGAAACTCGCGCACCGTGCCTCCTCGTTGAAGCAGCTTTTACGCGGTCGCGTTGCGTGGTATATTTCGTCACGGCCCGCGGCCTGGCAGTCTAGCATAACGGCGCGGCTTTGTCAACGCTATGATATTGGATGAGGGAACAACATGCTTCGTGTCTCCATCGTCGGCGCTTCCGGCTATGCCGGGGGCGAGCTTCTTCGCCTGCTTCTCGGCCATCCCGAAGTGACCGTCGCCCAGGTCACGTCTGAGAGTAACGCCGGTAAGCCAGTCCACGCCGTCCACCCGAACCTGCGCGGCGTGACCGACCTCAAGTTTACATCGGCGCGCGCCCTGGCGGAGACTGATGTGCTGTGCCTGGCGTTGCCCCACGGCGAGACGCAGCGGCGCATCGATGAGTTCGCCGGGCTCGCGCCGCGCATCATTGACCTGTCCGCCGACTTCCGGCTGAAAGACCCGGCCGTCTACCAGCGTTGGTATGGCGAACCGCACGCGGCGCCCGCCTGGCTGGATAAGTTCGTCTATGGCCTGCCCGAAGTCAGCCGCGAGCAGCTCAAGGGCGCGAGCTACGCCAGCGGCGTCGGCTGCAACGCGACAGGCAGCATTCTGGCGCTGCTACCGCTGGTGCGCGCGGGCGTCATTGATACGGCGCGGCCTGTCGTCGTCGATCTCAAGGTCGGCTCATCGGAGGGCGGCAACAAGGCGAGCCTCGCGTCTCACCATCCGGAGCGTAGCGGCGCGGTGCGCTCATTCGCGCCGACCGGCCACCGCCACACCGCCGAGGTCGAGCAGGCGCTCGGCCTGGCGAACGTACACCTGTCCATCACTTCCATCGAGCTGGTGCGCGGGGTGCTGGCGACGGCCCATGTCTGGACGCGGCCGGGCATCACCGACAAGGACCTGTGGAGCGTATACCGCCAGGCGTACAAGGGCGAGCCGTTCGTGCGGCTGGTGAAGGACAAAGGCAGTATCTACCGCTACCCGGAGCCGAAGCTCCTGGCCGGCACCAACTGGGCGGACGTGGGCTTCGAGGCCGATTCGGACAGTGGGCGTGTGGTGTCCATCGCCGCCATCGATAATCTTGGCAAGGGGGCGGCCGGCTCGGCGCTGCAGTGCCTCAATCTCATGTGCAGTTTCGATGAGCGCGCGGGCCTCACGTTCCCTGGCCTGCACCCGATCTGATTGTGCGAAGGGTCATTGCGAGCGAAGCGAAGCAATCTCACGTCCGTGTGCGAGACGGTCTAGGCAGCAACGCCATGGCTGTCGCCCAGCGGGAGATTGCTTCGGCGGCAAGGCCCGCCTCGCAATGACGGGGCGACAGACGTGTAATTTGCGCGAAAAGGACGAGTGAAACAGATGCCAAATGTCATTGTCGTGAAAGTGGGTGGAGGCGAGGGGGTCAACCTCGACACGGTGTGCCGCGACGTGGCGTCCCTTGTCGCCGAAGGGCAGCCGGTCGTCCTGGTCCACGGCGGCTCGCACCAGACCAACGTCGTCTCCGAGAAGATGGGCGTCCCGCCGAAGTTTGTCACGTCCGTGTCCGGCCACACCAGCCGCTATACCGACCAGGCTACCCTGGATATCTTTACGATGGTTTACGCCGGCCAGGTCAATAAGCGCGTCGTGGAGAAGCTCCAGGGCCTTGGCTGCAACGCCGTCGGCCTCTGCGGAGCGGACGGGCGGCTGATGACCGGGCCGCGCAAGGACGCCATCAAGATTATCGACGAGGAAGGCCGCCGGCGCATGCTGCGCGACGACTACACCGGCAAGGTCGAGCGTGTGAACGGCGATCTGCTGCGCCTGCTCCTGGGCGCGGGCTACACGCCGGTCGTCTGCCCGCCGGCGCTCTCGGACAACAACGAGCTTATCAATGTAGACGGGGATCGCGCTGCTGCCGCCGTCGCCGCCGCGCTTGGCGCGGACAGCCTCATCATCCTGAGCAACGTACCCGGCCTGCTGCGCAACTTCCCGGATCCGACGACCCTGGTCACGCGCATCCCGAAGGCCGAGATCGACGACTACATGGTATATGCCGAGGGGCGGTTCAAAAAGAAGGTGCTCGGCGCGACAGAGGCGCTCAACGAGGGCGTGGGCCACATCGTGCTCGCGGACTCGCGTGTCGAGCAGCCCATCCGCGCGGCGATGGCCGGCCAGGGAACAGTGATCGAATAGAGAGGTGGATATGCGACGCTATCGCTTCTATCAATTGGATGTGTTCACGGCGCAGCCGTTCGGCGGCAATCCCCTCGCCGTCTTCGTGGATGCTGAGGGGCTGAGTGACGCCGAGATGCAGTCGATCGCCAAGGAGATGAACCTGAGCGAGACGACCTTCGTCCTGCCGCCGACCGACCCGAAGGCCGACGTGCGCGTGCGCATCTTCACGCCGGGGTTCGAGCTACCTCTGGCGGGCCACCCGGTCGTTGGAACGCACTGGCTGCTGGCGGAACTAGGGCGCTATCGGCTGGCTGAGCCGACAACGCGCGTCTGGGGCCAGCTCGGCGTAGGGACGCTGCCGGTGGATTTGAGCGTCGAAGGCGGGCGTGTGACGCGGGTCACGATGACGCAAGCGAAGCCCCAGTTCATGGCCGAAGTCGACGACGTTGGCCCGCTCGCCGCGGCCCTTGGCCTCACCGCCGCCGACATGACCGTGCCGAACCTCAAGCCACAGATCGTCTCCACCGGGGCCGTGCAATTGATGGCTCCCGTCGCCTCACTGGACGCGATGCAACGGATTAGCGTCAACACGCAGGCGCTGGAAACGGTCCTCGACGGCCTGGGCACGTTCCTCGTGATGCCGTTCACGTTCGAGACGGTGTCACCGGCGGCGGCGGTCCATACCCGCGGCTTCCCGATCCACATGGGTATCCCGGAGGACGCGGCCACGGGCAGCGCGACCGGCGGCCTCGGCGCGTACCTGGTGCAGCACGGCGCTCTGCCGCGCGATGGCTCTCTGACGCGCTTCGTGACGGAGCAGGGGCTGGAGATGGGCCGACCGAGCACGCTGTACGTCGAGGTCGACGGGGCGCCGGGCGCTGTCGAGACGGTGCGCGTCGGCGGCACGGCGATCACGGTCATCGAGGCCGAGCTGCGCCTGCCGTAAGAAGGAGGAGGCATCATGCCCGCGCCAACGAGTGTGCTCGAGGAGTTGCGTACCGAGGATGGGACGCTGTATCAGCTCACGTACTCGCCGGGTAGCCTCGCGCCGTGGCGGTTGGTCATCGACGGCGTCCAGGAGCGTAGCTACGACAGCTTCTCCGACGCGATGTACGACTGGCGGGCGCTGGTTCGAGAGTTGTCTGAGGGCAACGCGTAACCGTCGTTTCCCCAACAAGGGGTTGGGAACGCAAAGGCGGAGAGATGCAAGGGCGGGAGGAGGAACGATATGAGTGACTTGACGTCTGCCGAGATCATGGGGCTGGAGGACGCGCACACGTCCGGGCTGTACACCAAGCGGCCCATCGCCATCGTACGTGGCGAGGGCGCGCGGCTGTGGGATGCCGATGGGCGGATGTATATCGACTGCGTCGGCGGGCAAGGCTCGGCCAACGTCGGCCACGCCAACCCCCACGTCGCCGACGCCATCGCCGAGCAGGCGCGCCGCCTGGTGTCCTGCACCGAGATATTCTACAACGACCAGCGCGCTCTGCTCTTGCAGCGTCTCACACAGATCGCGCCGAACGGCATGGACCGCGCCTTCCTGTGTAACTCCGGCGCCGAGGCTATCGAGGGTGCTATAAAGTTCGCGCGCATGACGACCGGCCGAACGGGCATTGTCGCGACGATGCGCGGCTTCCACGGTCGAACGATGGGCGCTCTCTCGGCGACCTGGGAGAAGAAGTACCGCGAGCCGTTCCAACCGCTCGTGCCCGGCTTCAGCCACGTCCCGTACAACGACATGGACAAGCTCGCCGCTGCGATCACCGACGAAACGGCCGCCGTGCTGGTTGAGCCGGTGCAGGGCGAGGGCGGCGTACGCCCCGCCGCGCCGGGCTACCTCGAAGGCGTGGCCGAGCTGTGCCGCGAGCGCGGGGCGCTGCTCATCGCCGACGAGATTCAGACCGGCTTCGGGCGCACGGGGCGTATGTTCGCCGTCGAGCACAGCGGCGTCACGCCGGACCTGATGTGCCTCGCCAAGTCTGTCGCCGGCGGGATGCCCATGGGCGCGGTGCTCCTCGGGCCGCGCGTCGGCAAGCTTGAGCCGCTAACCCACGGCACGACCTTTGGCGGCAACCCCCTTGCCTGCGCCGCTGCGCTCGCCGCCATCGACTACATCGTCGCGTGCGATTTGCCCGCCCGCTCGGCGAGCCTCGGCGCCCACGCCGTGGAGCGTCTGCGCGCCATCGACGCGCCGGAGGTGCGCGAGGTGCGCGGGCTGGGGCTGATGCTCGGCGTGGAGCTGCGGCACAAGGTGACGCCAGTCCTCCAGGCGCTCATGGCGCGCGGCGTGCTCGCGCTGCCGGCCGGGCCGACGGTGCTGCGCCTCCTGCCGCCGCTGGTCATCGAGCCGGATGAGCTGGACACGGCGCTGGACGCCATCGAGGCGGTGCTGGCAGAGGTCGTGGAGCCGACCCCATGAGCGTTCTCCTCTCCGACGCCGACGCGATCGACCTGCTGGAGGTTCTGGTTCGTGTTCAGAGTCTATCGACCCAGGAAGAAGCCGCGGTGCGCTGGCTGGTCGAGCGCATGGCGGGCCTGGGTATGCGCGCCGAGCGCGACGAGGCGGGCAACGCCGTCGGCGTGATCGGCGAGGGGCCGCGCCAGGTCGTTTTGCTCGGGCACATCGACACGGTGCCGGGCGTCGTGCCGGTGCGGCGCGAGAAAGGCGCTCTATATGGGCGCGGGAGCGTCGACGCCAAAGGGCCGTTGGCGGCATTCGTGTGCGCCGCGGCGCGAGCCACTATTCCCGAGGGCTGGCAGGTCGTCGTGATCGGCGCGGTCGAGGAGGAATGGGCAACGTCGAAGGGCGCCCACTACGCCGCGACGCTCTACCGGCCGGAGTGGTGTGTCATCGGCGAGCCGAGCGGCTGGGACCGCATCACGTTGGGCTACAAAGGCCGCTTGCTCGCTCACTACAGCCTGCGGCAGCCGGGCGCGCACTCGGCAGGTCAGGCTCCCAGCGCGGCCGAGCAGGCGGTGGCGTTCTGGAACCGTGTCGTCGCAGCGTGCGCCGAGATGAGCGCGGGGCAGCAGCGCGCCTTCGACCAGGTCACGCCGGGACTCCGCACGATCAATGCGGGCAGCGATGGGTTGTACGAGAGCGCGGAGATGGTGATTGGCTTTCGGCTGCCGCCCGGCATCGCGCCCCAGGACGTCGAAGCGCGGGTGGCGGCGCTGGCAGAGGCCGCAGACGTGCGCTTCACCGGCCACGAGACCGCGTACCGCGCCGAGAAGAACACCGAGCTCGCGCGGGCTTTTCTGCGCGCTATTCGCGCGGAGGGCGGCGCGCCCGCGTTCAAGGTCAAGACGGGGACATCGGACATGAACGTGGTGGCGCCGGTGTGGCAATGCCCCATCGTCGCCTATGGCCCCGGCGACTCGGCCCTGGACCACACACCCGACGAGCACGTGCCGATCGAGGATTTCCACAGGGCCGTGCGCGTTCTTACTGATGTCTTGAGCGACTTACCCGCGAGCGCCTAATACCAGATGGTAAAGCAAGGCGTGCATGAACAATGTGTCGCCCTGAGACCTCCATGCCTACGATGGCACGCGCCAGCACGAGAACACCGCCATCCTGTCATTGCGAGCGGAGCGAAGCAATCTCCCGCCCTTGTCAAAGGCAGTCTGCACCGCTACAGGGTTGCTGTCAGCCACTGCGAGATTGCTTCGTCGCGCTGACGCGCTCCTCGCAATGACAGTAGTGTGTGTTCTGAGCAGCGCAGCCAAGGGCCCCAGCCAGTGCCCGGGATGCTTCGCCGTGCTCAGCATGACAGCATTGCCCTCTCGTCCATGTACAGTCACCAGCGCCAATTGGTAGAGTGACTCGCTGTGAGTCGGAGATAACACTCGTGATCGCAAAAACCTTAGCCGGCGCCCGATATGTATTCCTCATTGCCGTCATCAGCACGCTGATCCTGGCCCTCGGCCTGTTCATCTACGGAGCCGTGGCCGCCGGCTCTGTGTTGTGGCAGGCGCTGGATTTCCGCGACTTCGCGCGCAAGGAAGCGAAGGATGTGGTGGTCGCCGCCATCGAGGTGATTGACCTGTTCCTCATAGCGACCGTCGCCTACATCACGGGTCTCGGCCTGTACGAGCTATTCGTTGACGACAAGCTAGAGCTGCCGGGCTGGCTGCAGATCCATTCCCTGGACGACCTGAAGAGCCGCCTTATCGGCGTGCTCGTCGTCGTCATCGCGATCAGCTACCTTGGCTTCATCGCTACCTGGAAGGGCGGCGATTGGGCGCCCCTGGCGTTCGGTGGCGGTGCCGCGCTGATTATCGCGGCTCTGACTTTCTTCATCTGGAAATCTCACGACTAAAATCCCCCTTTTTCGTCCGAGAAGCAACAATCCGGTAACATGCGTGGGGTATGATAGCTTTGACGAGTGGGACCAGAAGCACGCGGGCATTCCGAGCGGACCCAGTATGGTTAGTTGACTTGTGATGCCTATCCTTAGCGGGAGTTAGACCTCTACGGAATGCCTGCGCCCACTCCCCTCTCGTCTCTTGCCAGGCGTTTGTTCGAAAAGTGTTTACATCTCGGGTTGGGGTCACTCCTCCTCCCACCCGCCGGCGCCTGCTCGGAGGCAGCACGAGCAGGCGCCACCCTTTCATTGTAGGACATTGATGCGCCGAGGAGATAGCAGGGAGGCGCGCTGTGGATGAACGGAATGTGTTGATGCAAGCTCTGCTCGATTTAGAGGGCGAGGGAACGACGGTGATATTCTACCATAACCTCGAAGCAGTTCTGACGCTCTTGGATGAGATGCAGGAACCGCCGTCGGCGGCCGCTATTCTCGCGCTGCGCGCTCAGCAGCGCCGCGACGCGGGTGCGGCCGGCGATACCGGCTGATAGCAGCAACACGATAGGGTCGCGGAAATAGTATCGGCGCGCTTCAGTGGGCTCAGGGACCCACCGAAGCGCGCCGATACATTTTGTGTCGCCGCGACAGCGACACGGCTAGTCTGTCATTGCAAGATCACCATGCCATATGGTGGCCCGCGCCGAACTAAGAACACCGTCAAGCTGTCATTGCGAGCGTAGCGAAGCAATCCCCCGCTCTGGTTCACGAGTGTCTCAGTGGCAACGGCGAGTCTTTCATCTGCCGGGCGGCTGCTTCGTCGGGCTGTCGCCCTCCTCGCAGCGACACCGAAGCCTTTATTTTGAGCAGCCCGCTGCCGCCTACCGCGCATCCTCACGGATGGGGGTCTGGTGAGCCTCGCCAGCACTCAAGTGCCAGGCTCGATAGACGAAGCGCCGTGAAGCGGCAGACGCACGGTAAAGGTCGTGCCCTTGCCGGCCTTGGAAGCGACGGCGACCGTGCCGCCGTGGGCTTCCGTCAACTGCTTGACCAGGTACAGACCCAGGCCGAGGCCGCCGGTCTGGTCGGCACCCTGCCGCGTGACCTGGTAGTAGCGCGAGAACACGTGGGGCAGCGCCTCTGGCGCGATGCCTGCGCCGTGGTCCTGCACCTTCAGTTCGGCCTCCTTCTCTACCTGCCGCAGGCTAACATCGATGGTCTCTGTGTTCGGCGCGTAGTTGATCGCATTCGCGATCAGGTTGGCCACGATCTGGCGCAGGCGCAGCGCGTCGCCCACCACGGGCACCGGCTGCCTGGGCTTTCTCAGGCGGATCGTTTGCCCCGTGGTAAGCGGCGTCATCGTTTCGACGGCATCCATCACCACCCGCCGAAGGTCGAGCGGCTCCGCGTTGAGACGCAGCTTGTCGCTCTGGACGCGCGTAATGTCCGACAGGTCATCGACAAGGGCATTGAGCTCCATCGCTGCCTTCATCGCGCCGTTTACCTGCTGGCGCACGCGGCCGTCGACTTCAATGCCCTCTAGCTGCCTGGTCAACGCACCGAGATTGGCGCGCAGGGACGTCAGTGGTGTGCGCAGCTCGTGGCTCGCCAGGGCGAGGAACTGGTCCTGGAGGCGCCGCAGGCTGCGATCGGTGATGTCGCGGATGACGACGACACCCCACTCGACGTTGCTCTGCGGGTCGCGCACCGGCTGTCCGTTGGCCTCGAAGTAGCGTAGCGAGCCGTCCTCGCCGCGCATGGTAAACTCCGTGTTGAACGCTTCTCCGCGGGCTGCGCGCTGCTGCGGCGTCTGCTCCGCCGACAGAGCCTGGCCCTGCTCGTCGAGCGGCACGAGCTCACCGCCGCCAAACATAGTTTGATACGCCGCGTTAGTCAGGGCAGCTCGTCCATCGCGGCCGACGACAAGGACGGCGTCACCGATGCTGGTCAGGATGGCGGCCAGCCGCATGCGCTCGGTCTCGCTCGTGCGCCGTTGATTCTCCAGGCGAATCGTGAGGTCCTGCAGCTCAGTGCTGCGCGCCTGAAGGTCGTCATTCGTCGTGTTCAGCTCTTCGACGGTTGCCTGCAGCTCCTCGTTGAGCGTCTCTAGCTCTTCGTTAGTCGCCTGCAGCTCCTCGTTGAGCGTCTCGATCTCTTCCGTCGCCGCCTGTGTTTCCTCGCCGGAGATGAGGAGCTCCTCGTTGGCGCTGCGTAGCTCCACGCAGTTACGCAGCGGTGTCAGCGGAACGTGCTGCACGAGGTGGATGAAATCCTCGCCAATCGCCGAGGTGTGGATGCCGAGTAGACGGCGGGCGGTGTTGTTGATGGTCACAATATCGTAGCGGCGATCGAGGACGACGACGCCGACGGGGAGGCGCTGGATGAGACCCTCCGCTCGCTCGGTCCCGCTGCGCGCACGCTGCATTTCGCGCTGCAGGCGGGCGAGCGACGAATCCGTGCCTACCCAACGCCGCTGTGGAGTCTGGCGCTGGGGTGTCGGGACGCTGTCCTTGATGCGCGCCGGGGGAATGAGGACGCGGTCGCCGACGCGACGGTACACTTTCAGCCGCGGCTGCTCAAGCGCGAAGAAGTCGGCGAGGGGTGTCACGGTCTCGGCCTTGCCCAGCACGAGGTAGCCGCCGTCGCGCAAGGAGAAGGCGAATAGCTGTAGGGCGCGGCGTTGCAGCTCGGTGGTAAAGTAGATGAGCACGTTGCGGCACAACGCCATGTCGATGCGCGGGAAAGGCGCGCGTTGGCCCAGGTCGTGCTGGCCGAAGACAACCATGCCGCGCACGACTTTGTTTACCTCGAACGCGCCATTCAGCGGGGTGAAGTAGCGCTCGATCATGTCAGGAGGCATCTCGCTGAGCGCAGACGCCGGGTAGACGCCACGCCGCGCGAATGAAATCGCCTCGCCATCCAGGTCGGTCGCAAAGATGCGGACGCTCACCCCCATATCGGTGTTTTGGGACAACAGCTCCGAGACGAGGATGGCAAGAGAATACGCTTCCTCGCCCGTGGCGCAGCCGGCCGACCAGATGCGCAGCTCCTTCGATCCCTCCGCTTCGCGAATCAACTGCGGCAGCAGCTCGTCGCGCAGGTAGCTGAACAGCTCCGGATCGCGGAAGAACTCGGTGACCTTAATGAGGAAGCTGTTGACGAGGCGCTGGTACTCGTCGGGGTTGCGCTGCAAGAAGCGGATGTAATTGGACAGGTTCTCGGTACCGGTGGCGGCGATGCGGCGCTGGAGGCGGCGCATAATGGTCGGGAGTTTGTAGCTGCCGAAATCGATGCCGCTCTGCTCGCGCAGGTTCTCCAGGAAGGCGCGCAGATGCCGGTCGACCTCGGCGCGCGGCGCGGTCATCGCGCCTGTGGAGAGATCGCGCAGAATCGGGCCAATGGCTTCCAGGTTGGCGACGATGTCGACCGTCGTCGGCGCCAGGGAGAGCGGCATGCTGGGGAAGCTCGCCGTCTCCGGGTTCTGGATGATGACCGTCCCGCCGGCGTTCTTGACCGCCCGCGCTCCTTCCGCGCCGTCGGAACCGGTGCCCGTCAGGATTACCGCGACCAGCGCCTCGCCGAAGGCCTCGGCGGCCGACGTAAAGAGCAGGTCAATGGAAGGCTTGGCGACGGCGCGTGTACCCTCTTGCAGGATGATCTCGTGGTCGGTGATCTCGACGTCGCGGTTGGTTGGGACGACGTAGACCGTGCCGCCGACGAGCTTCTCGCGGTCCTCCACCACACGTACAGGAAGAGGGCTGCGCGGGGCCAGAATCTCGGCCAGATGGCTCGGGCGCCGCGGGTCGAGGTGCTGCGCGATGACGATGGGTACGGAGAGGGCCGGCGGCACGTTCGAGAGTAGAATGCTCAGCGCCTCGATGCCGCCGGCCGAGGAGCCGATCACGACCAGTTGAGAGAGAGACGGAGTGTCGGCCATAGACCAATCTCCACTAGTGAGTTCCAGGGATCGCAGAGCAATCAGGCTGCATTACCGGCCCGATCAATAGGGCGCTCCCCGTTTAACGAATTGAGTAACACCTGGCGGATGCTTTCCGCGTGAAGCTGCATTTCTCGACAGCGTTCTTCGAAACGGCTTGCCGCCGCGTCCATGCCGGTCTCTCGCGCGCGCTCGGCCGTGCGGCGCAAGATAGATGCGTTCTCTTCAAGAGCGCGGAGCGCTGCCCACAACGCCCGCTCCAAAGACTCGGAGTGCGCGGCAAGCAGGCTCTCTTCGGTGTAGGCGTGGCCGACGCGGCAACGATAGCGCCGAATGTTGCCGTCGTCAATCTCCCACAGTGTGCCGTGGCAGTCGGGGCAGGCATAAACAGAGGGCACGCCGGGGCGCTCGTCGCCTACGAGGGCGTAGGTGCTTAGCTCTGCCGCCTCGACCTCGTATTCCCCGTCCTTGTCGTCAGGCATCTTCTCTCCTCCCACAACCGGCTCGGCGGCCAGCTCTCTCAGGACCGCGCCGATTTTCGCGACGGGCAGGCAATAGTCCACATCAACATATTTCATGACGTTGAGGGGCATGCCGTCGTAAAGCGCCTCGGCCGGATCTTGTACGACGGCGATACCGCTGTGCGCTTTTACGGACATCATCCCGGCGCTGCCGTCGTCCAGTGTCCCCGACAGAATGACTCCCACGACGCGCGGGCCGTAGGCGAGGGCCGCGGACCGAAAGAGCGGATCCACCGCCGGGCGGTGACGGTTCTCGGCAGGACCGTACGCGACGCGGACGCGCCCCTGCTCGACGATCAGGTGATGGTCCGGCGGGGCGATGTAGATGTTGCCCTGCTGAATGCGCACGCCGTCGACGGCGTGGGCGGCCGGGAGCGGGCCGACGCGGCCCAGAATTTGCGGAAGCACGCTCGTAGCTTGTGCCGGGATGTGGAGGACGATGAACACAGCGGCAGGGAAGTCGGATGGAAAGGTGGCGACAAGCTGCGATAGAGCTTCGACGCCGCCCGCTGATGCGCCCACCACGATGATATCGTGTGTTGGCATCTCAGATCCTTTCCGCGCCAGAAACGCCAGGGTTTGGGGGAGCCTTTTGAGCTTGTGCTCGCTGGAGTGGGAAGAAAGCGGCCGGCCACGGGGGAAAGCTGGCCCAGAGGTGAATGCCGTGCGGGCCGAACCGGACCGAAAGCCCTGGCAACGAGTGCGAGCCTGCGTCAAGCAACAGACTTCCAGATATAGTATACTGCATATTAGGAATTGATGCTATACGGTGGGCATGGCCCAATTCTTGCTCCATCTTTCTCTGAGTCCTTGTGTCTCGGCCACTTCACGAGACGTTCACACAGGGTACAAGGAGGGGATATGGTCATCAAGTTCTATACACTTGGGCGCTTCGTTCTGGTTCGTGATGGCCAGCCTGTTACCCGAGCCGAGTGGAGGACGCATCGCGCCGCGACGCTGTGCAAGGTGTTGCTGACCCACCGCGGGCAGCGCCTACACAAAGAGCAGCTCCAGGACTGGATCTGGCCGGAAGCTTCCCTTCAGGCTGCCTCGCGCAATCTTCGCGTCGCCCTGAGCGAGCTACGCCGCGTTCTGGAACCCGACCGCCAGGCGCGCGATGAGAGCAGCTTCGTCGAGTCGAGCGGCGACACCGTTGAGCTGCATGCCGACGGTCTCTGGGTCGATAGCCAGCAACTCGTCGACGTGGCCGAGATAGACCCGGACGCGCCGAACGCGCTGCTGCGGCTTCAGGCCGCTGCCGACCTGTACCGCGGCGCTTATCTGCCGGATGACCTGTACGAGGACTGGGCATCCCTGGAGCGGGAGCGGCTGGAGCTTGCGCACGAGACTGTATTGCTCCGGCTGGCTCAGGCTTACGCGTTGAATGCTCAGCACGCTGAAGCGCTGCGTGTCTGCCGCCGAGCGCTGGTAGGGAATCCGACGAGCGAGGTCTTCGCCGAGCACGCGATGCAGTACGCCGCGCAGGCCGGCGACGCGGCCCAGGCTTTGACGGTCTACCAGGAGTTCTGCGCCGCGCTGGAAACGCGCTTCCAGCTCAGGCCATCGCCACGACTGGCCGAGCTTGCTCAAGGTATTCGCGAGCAGCCGCATCATTCGGAGGCCGCGATGGTCAGGGTTCCGCTGACGTCTCAAGACGCGCGGCCCCGGCTGGGGAAAACGGTGGTCTTCGTCGAGGCGCAAACCGTCGAAGCGACGCTGCGGCGCTCTTACGAGCTGATAGGCGATGTGGCGATAGCCTTGCAGCGGATCAGCCAGGCGCGTTCGGCGCTCGCTTCGAGCGCCGAACGCGCCTGGCTCGCGGCCAATTCGCGGCAAGCCGGCGATTAGCGAGCGAACGCGATTACGGTCACGGAGAGGCCGCCCGCTCACAACGTGAGAAGGGCGGCCTTCTGCATTATTGTCAGGTAGAGAAACTGCGTCGTGAGGTGAAGGTCTCTTCCTGCCAGATGGACAGGGCTTTGCTACAATGGGAGTAGATCATCCGACCTTTGCGCGATGACCATGTCGTGCTGCACGGATGAGGCGCATTTCGCCAAGGCGAATGCCATGGAATACTCAACTGCGACGGTGGGAGCGGCGCTCGACACGCAGCGCCTCATGCCTGAGGGGGTCGTCAACAGCGTTGCCTACAGTGACGGCCGGCGTATCGGTGATGTGGATATTCATTGCCTAGGAGGGGTCTGGCCGCCCAACGTTTTCGTTTGGATAGGGCTCTACGAGCCGAGCCAGGCGCTGTTGCAGGAAGTTCAGGCTCAACTAGGCCTGCATGACCTGGCCATAGAGGATGCTCACCAGGCACACCAACGGCCAAAGGTCGAGCGGTATGGCGACGGCTTGTTTGTGGTCATGCGCACGGCGCAGATGAATCCGGACGCTGCCGAGGTGGAGTACGGCGAAACGCATATCTTCGTCGGCTGTCACTATCTCGTTTCCGTACGACACGGCCCATCCCAGTCGTACTCTGAAGTGCGAGCGCGGGTAGAGGCGACACCCAGGTTGCTAAGGCTGGGCCCAGGCTTCGCCCTGTACGCTCTGATGGACTTCATAGTCGACCAGTACCTCCCCATTATCGATGCACTCCAGGAACAGATTGACCTCCTGGAGGAGCAAATCTTCGGAACGGGCTACAGCCGCGACACGACAACGCGGATATACCACCTTCAGCGCGAACTGCTCCAGCTCAAGCGCGTCATCTCGCCCCTGATTGACCTGTGCAATCGAATCACACGCTTCGATCAGGAAGTCATCGCACCGGAGATACACGTCTACTTCCGTGATGTGTATGATCACGTGGTACGAGCCAACGAGATGGTCGATACGCTGCGAGAACTTCTCGCGACCGCCCTGGAAGCCAACTTCTCCCTGATCTCGATCCATCAGAACGAAGTGATGAAGCGCTTCGCCGGCTGGGCCGCCATCATCGCGATACCCACCATGATCGCCGGTATCTATGGCATGAACTTCGAGCAAATGCCTGAGTTGGGCTGGTCGTATGGCTATCCCGCCGTCATATCGGTGACGGTCACTCTGTGTGTGGCGCTCTACCTCTACTTCAGGCATGCGCACTGGCTGTAGCGCGATTCAATCTGGTATCGTGGCCCTCGCCTTGCTGCTGACGAAGTGGATGGCCGCGACGGAGTGATACCATGCGGACCCGACGTGCGTAGTACGAGTAGAGATAGCTTTCGCGCTGCGTTCTGGAGATGAGAATACCGAGGAGACAGAGATGAAGTTGCGAGTATTGCTCGTGAGTAGCTTGCTGATTCTGAGTTTCGCGGCGCTGGCCGTGGGAGTTGCTGTGGCCGACACGCGCGCCGACAATATCGGCCAGGCTGTGCCGCTCACCGCCGAGCCGGCGCAGGGAACGCTTGGGCCGAACGAGTCGACGTGGTACATGTTCTATGTACCGAAGCAGTATCCGCTCAAACAGCAGGAAAAGGACCGGCAGCACGGCGTCATCATCACGCCGCAACAGGTTACGATGACGTTCGAGGACGCCTCCAATCCTGAACTGGCGCTCAATAGCGGATTTCGTCTGTATACGCCGACGAACGTGCGCCTGTTGATGCGGGGCGAGCTGCCGCCGTGGACTGAGGACAAGTCCGGCCACCCGGTGCGCGGTCCGTGGTACTTCGCCGTTGGCTCACCCGAGTCTCACCCGGGCGACTCGGGGGCCGACGCGTCCCAGGCGATTGGCCGACCCAAGGTATGGCAGGGCGTGCTGGCCGACCAGGGGACGTTCTACCTAGAGGTGTACAACGACTCGAACGAGCCGATGGACTATACTCTGACGATCAGTGGCGATAACCTCGACCTGTCGCCCGACGCGCCGTCGCCGCCGGACCTCGGCCCCGGCCCCCTGCCCAAGACGACGCCGTTCATCATCCGGCGCACCTCTGCGAACAGTAATAGCGGCGGTGGCCCCCTGATCACCGGTGGACGCGGGTAGCGAGTGCCGGCAGCAACGCCCTATTCTGTCTTGTAGATGAGGCTGGGCCGTCAAGCTGAGTGGAGGGAAGCGTCCCGGTGCCGCTGAGGCCCTGAGCGAAGCGAAGGGCCCCAGCCTCGTCCTCTGTTACACATGGATTGCGCGTTCTGTCGTGACGACTTATGTGAATTAACTAATTGTTGCCGCAATAGGGCTCGCGCTGGAGAGCCATCTCCAGCGCGAGCGACGGGCGGTGGAGTTGGCTCTCCACCGCGAGCGGAATACGGCACTAATCAGTAATGGCTCATTAGTCGTTCTGCAGCCGCAAGAGCGACGGGAAGTCGCCACTACATTTCCACCACCTCACGTGTAATACGAAACGAGGCCAGAACGGCTGCAACTTCGGTGTCATTGCGAGACCTCAATGCCGTGTGGCGGCATGCGCCGACACAAGAACACAGTTAAACCGTCATTGCGAGCGGAGCGAAGCATCCCCCGTCCTTGTCAAAGGCGGTTTGCCCCGCTACTGCGTTGCTGTCATCCACCGAGAGATTGCTTCGTCGCGCTGATGCGCTCCTCGCAATGACAGTAGTGTGTGTTCTGAGCAGGAGGGCGGTAGCCCGACGAAGCAATCTCAAGTCCCGCCGTGAGATTGCGTCGCTGCGCTCGCAATGACAGCCGTTCCACAAACACTTGGTATGATGGCATAGCAAAATACTCCTGCGACCTCTATAATCAAGTATAGTTTTCGCCCTTGAACACGCAAGGCGAAGTCATCCCCACATCACCCCTTGCTGTATACGTCTGCACAACCATACACAGAAGGAGCAGAGAGATGAGAGCGCGTCTATTGTTCACGGGTCTTCTGGTTCTGATTCTCCTCAGCACGCTAAGCGGGGTCGCGTTCGCGCAAGACCCCGAGCCTCAGTCTGAGCAGAGCATCGCCGCTACTGTCGGTACGTCGTTCACCTACCAGGGCAGCCTGGTCGACAACGGCGCGCCGGCCAGCGGAACCTACGATCTCCAGTTCCGCCTCTACAACGACGACACTGCCGGCTCGCAGGTGGGAAGCACTCTCACAGGCCAGGACGTCCCGGTGACCAACGGCCTCTTCACGGTGCGGCTCGACTTCGGGAACGTCTTCGACGGCACGCAATTGTGGCTCGAAGTCGCTGTTCGTCCCGGCTCCAGCACAGACGCGTTCACCACACTCTCCCCTCGCCAGCGCCTGACGGCGGCGCCGTACGCGGTCTATAGCACGTACAGTGCAAACGCCCTGAACGCGTGGAATCTGTCGGGCAACACGGGCACGTCGAACAGCAACTTCCTGGGAACCAAAGACAGCCAGCCGCTCATCATGAAGACCAACAACAACGAGGCGCTGCGCATCGACTCGTCGGGCAACGTCAGTGTCTCTCGCGGCAACTTCTCTGTGACGCCGGGGAATGTGAATATCGGCTCCGGCAGCCTGAACGTCTCGTCGGGTAACATCATTGTCAGCAACGGAAGCATCGGGATCGGCACGGCCGGCCCTGGCGCCAAGCTGGAAGCGTACACAACCGCCGGCGCCATTGGCCTGATGGGGACGAGTAACTCGCGGGGCGTTCTCGGCCGCCTCGGTGTGATCTCTTGCCCCGGCGGCTCCAGCAATCTGCCATACGCCGTTGGCGGCTGCGCCGGCACTACGGCGGGCTACGGCGTTGTCGGGATGTCTGATTCGAACGTCGCTATTCACGCCGAGTCCGGTGGGAGTCGGGCGGTGGAGGGCTTTGCCACCGCCGGCGGCATCGGCGTCATCGGCGACAGCAGCGCGCGGGGCGTCGTCGGCACGCTCGGCCGCGGGCCTTGCGCCGGCACGTATGGCGTCGGCGGCTGCGGCGGCACGACCGGCGACGGTGTCGTGGGCCGAACGAGCGTCGGTGCGAACACGTTTACCGCTGCGGCCATGCATGCCATCAACGACAACGGCGGCGACATATTCATCGGCGAGGGCTTCGGGGCACGCAAGGCGCGCATCGACTCCTCCGGCAAAGGCTACTTCAACGGTGGAACGCAGGGTAGCGGCGCCGACTACGCCGAGTCGATACGCAGCACGGATGACGCGGCGAAGCTGGAGCCGGGCGACGTGCTGGAGATCGACCCGCAGGAAGGATATGCGGTTCGCCAGTCGCGCGAGCCGAGCTCGCGCCTGGTCGCGGGCGTCTACTCGACCCGCCCCTCGGTGCTGGCCGTCGGCGAGCATGGCGTGAACGACTCGCTGGCCGGGGAGGTGCCGGTGGCGATGCTCGGTGTCGTGCCGACGAAGGTCACAGCCGAAAACGGGCCGATCGAGGTCGGTGACTTGCTCGTGACGTCGTCATCCCCTGGGCGGGCGATGAAGGCGAAACCGGCGAGCCTGAATGGAGTGGAGGTGTACCCAACCGGGGCGATCCTGGGGAAGGCGCTAGAGCCGCTACCCAAGGGCACCGGTATCATCAAGGTGCTCGTAACCCTGAAGTAGCGCGTTCAGACAGATCAAAACGCTGACGCCTCCAGGAGGTACACCATGAATATCCTAGATCGATGGCTCAGGCGCGGGCCGCGGCGCTGGCGCATCGTCGCCGGCGTGCTCGGTGTCCTGATCGCCGCGCTGTTACTATCCTTCGCCCCCGCGGCGATTCTGGCCGAGGTCAGCGCGTATAGCCTGCCCTGGTGGACGGTCGACGGCGGCGGCGGGCAGAGCGCCGGCGGGCCATACACGATGAACAGCACGATCGGCCAGCCGGATGCAGGCTCCGCCAGCGGCGGCTCCTACACGCTGATCGGCGGCTTCTGGGCCACCCCGCTGCTGAGTGCGACCGAGACGCCCGCGCCGACAGCGACGTCGTCGCCTACGCCGACCGGCACCGTGACGCCTTCGCCCTCGCCAACGTCCACCGCCACACTACTTGCCGCGACGGCCACTCTCACTGCGTCACCGTCGCCTACGCCTAGCCAAACGCCCCCGGCGGCTGCCACAGCAACGGCCACCACGGCGGTGTCACCGACGGCGACGGCGACCCACTCAGGCGGGGCGACCACGACGCCTAGCCCGACGGCCACGCCGAGCGTGACGGCAACGCCGACGGCGACAGTCGGGGTCGGCACGCCGACGGCCACGCCGCCGCCGCCCGCCGCCCGCATCTTCCTGCCGTTGCTGGAGCGCGCTCCGTGAACCGAGCGATCTGTTCCATCGCAAGGTGGAAGGTGGACGAATTGTAACGTCCGGTGCCGGTTTCTCCACGTCGTTCTGCCGTGATGAAGGGTAGAATGGACGAAGGGTAGCGCCGGCGTCAGTTCGATGTCGTCCCTGAGATATCTGCTCCCCAAACGCTATCCGGTGTTTGGGGAGCTTTGCGTCCATAAGAAGGAATTGGTCATGGCTTATTTCATCAAGCGACACGCCATCCTGAGCTACTGTGTGCTCGTCTTGCTCTGGTCGTTCGTCTGGTGGGGATTGATCTTGACGGTCGCGCCGATCGGCACGCTGTTCGACCCGCCCGTTCAGCCGTGGGCCATGGTGTGCATGGTGCTCGGCGGCATCGGGCCCAGCCTGATGGCCTTCATCCTGACGCCGATCATCGAAGGCCCCGGCAGTGGTCGGGCGTTGCTGGCGCGGCTCAAGCTGTGGCGAGTGGGGTGGTGGTGGCTGGCGCTTCTCATCCCGTTTGCCCTCAACGCGGTGCTCTTTGCTCTGTATGCGATGTCCGGCGCCCAGGTGTCGGTTGCCGACGTATGGCCGAAGCTCTTGCCCGCCATTTTCCTGGGGTTGTACGCGGGTCTATCGGAGGAGTTTGGCTGGCGCGGTTTCCTTCTGCCTCGCCTCCAGAGACGCTACAGTCCGTTCGTGTCCGCCCTTCTGGTAGGCCTGGTGTGGGGCGGTTTCTGGCACCTGTACGCGGACTATATCGGCGCGTTCGGCAATCGTGGCTGGTGGGGTGCCGCGCTCACGATCATTCAGGCGCCTATCCTGCTCACCGCTTACTCGGTGATGCTCACATGGGTGTACAACCACACGCGCGGGAGCATGTTGCTGTGCGTGCTGTTCCACGCCGCAATCTCGTCCAGCGCTCTCCTGTTTAGTGTGACTTACCCAACGAGTGAAGTCTATCTGGCCTGGGCTACGGTCTACTCTCTGCTGGCGTGGATTGCGGCCGGTGCGCTCGTCCTTGTTGTACGGCGCAAGGACGCGAACGCGGCCACATCGTTGCGTCCCGCATAATCAATCGAGGAGATTCCCAATGACCGCCATTTCGAAAACCAATACCACACAAAGTGAAAGCTTCGTCCGGCGCCATGCTGTCGCCATTTACTTCATCCTGGCCTATGTCGTGACATGGACGCTGATCGTCATCATCGTCCAGCCGCAGCAATTGCTGCGCGGGTCTGTCGGTACTCCGCAATTCCTGCTCATCTGGGTCGCCATGCTTATCGGCTCCGGCGGGATGGGGGTGCTGCTCACCGCGCTCCTGACCGGCCGCGCCGGGCTGCGCGAGCTGTTCGGCGGGATGAAGCGCTGGCACGTGGGCTGGCGCTGGTACGCGCCGTTGCTCATTGTCCCGCTTGTGGCGGGCGCCGTGTCAGCCGTTCTGGCGCAGACTGCGCCGGGCTATGTGCCAACCATCATCGCGGCCGGCGACAAGACACTCCCTATGGTCATGTTCCTGGTGGTGGCTTTCGGCACGTTCGTGGAGGAGCTAGGCTGGACCGGCTTCGCCAACCGACGGCTGCGCGGGCACTACAGCACGCTGACGATTGGCCTCGTCATCGGTGTCCTGTGGGCGTGTTGGCACTTCATGGGTGATTTCGTCGGGAGCCGGGCGAACTACGCCGAGCTGTTCCCGTTTCACTTCCTGGTATTCTGGCTCGTTCCGCTGGTCGCCTTCCGCGTCCTCATTGTCTGGGTTTACGACCATACGGAGAGCCTGCTGATGGCGCAGCTTATGCACGCCAGCTACAGCCCGGTGCTGTTCGTGCTCAGCCCGTCCGCCGTGACGGGACGCGAGAGTGTGGTCTACGAAGCGTCGTTCGCGGTGCTATTGTGCCTCGTCGTCGCCGTCATCATGCTCTTCGACCGACGGCGGGCCGCGGCCGTACAGCCGGTTCTCGAAACGGGGCAGCGCTAGAGCCAGAACGTGCCTCGGCTCTCGGGCGCTTAGCCGAAGATGTACGCGTCCAGGAAGGCGTTGCGGAACTTGCCCTCCGGGTCGAAGGACTGCGCCAGGCGTCGGAAGTCCGGCAGCTTCGGGTAGAGCGCCTGCACGCGGGCCGGCGCCATCGCGAAGAGCTTGCCCCAGTGCGGGCGCGCCTCGAACGGGGCGAGGGCTTCCTCAAGTTCCGGGAGGAACGGCTCGACCGCCGCCCAATCCTTCCACCACGTGAAGTGGAGGGCGACACACGGCTGCTGGTAGCACGGGCTCATCCACAGCGAGTCGGGGGCAATGGTGCGGATCTCCGAGATTTGGAGCAGCGGAGCCAGGCGATCGCGCAACGCGGTCACCGCGCCAATCGCGGCCACGGCATTCTGGCGCGGCACGAAGTACTCCGTTTGCAGCTCTTCGCCGTTGCTCGGCGTGAAGCCCATGCGGAAGTGCGGTAGGCGCTCGTGCCACGGGCCGGGGATACCCATCTGCGGTGTGCAGTTCTCCGCCGACAGCTCGACGATCGGGTGGCGGTCCACTGCGGCGAGCCTGGCGCCGAACATCTCCGGCGCGATCTCGCCCGGTGTGTCCTCGGTCACGAGTCGCTTGAGCCACAGCAGGTTGACCCGGTCCTTCTGCCAATCGGTGAACAGGCTGACGCTGTAGGCGCTTGACGTAATCGCATCGAAGTGGTCTTCGAGATTGGCCTGGGGAAGGTTCTCGTAGACCTCTTGCCGCACGGTGAACGTCGGCACGATGTTCAGCGTGACCTTTGTGACGACGCCGAGCGCGCCGAGCCCAACGACCGCGCCCTGGAACGTCTCGCCGGCGTGCTCAGCGGACAGCGTGACCAGTTCGCCCTCGCCCGTGACGATCTCCATCGCCGCAACGGCTGTCGCCAGGTTCCCGTTCTTGTCGCCGGAGCCATGCGTCGCCGTCGCGCACGCCCCGGCCAGGGAAATATGTGGCAGCGACGCCATGTTGTGCAGGGCGTAGCCGACTTGGTCGAGGTACACGGCCAGGTCGCCGTATTTCATGCCCGCTTCGGCTGTGACCGTGCCGTTCTCCGGATCGAGCGCCACCACGCCGTTGAGATGCTCGAGGGAGATAAGGTCGTCAGGCGTATCGGCGATGCTGTTGAAGGAATGCCGCGAGCCGAGCGCCTTCACTCTGCGGCTGTTCTTGACGATGACCTGAACCTGCTCGACTGAGGTCGGTTGGTGCAGTCGCGCCGCGCTGTAGGTGAGATTGCCGGCCCAGTTGTGTAGTGTACCCACTCTCTGCCTCCCGCTGCAGCGTTCCTCGTTGCCGTTACTCGATGCGGTCCTCGATTTCCCACGCGTGGTCGAGAGTATGCCACCCCAGACGGCGAACGAAATAGCGCGGCGCCCAGATCGTGCCACCGCGCGGACCCCGCTCGGGCAGCCCAACGCGGACAGCATGGGCGAGCGCGTCCAGCACGGCCTGCCGCGTCTGCTCAAGCTCCTCGCGCAGCGGCGCCTCTTTATCCGTCTTGACCTTCCACGCCAGCCGTGCCAGATAGTTCCGCTCCGCGCCCATCACATGGCGCGCGATACCCTCGACGTCGCGCCCGCCGCCGCGCGGCCCCTTGCGCAGCTCCTTACCCTCGGCGGCCTGCGCAGCCGCGTCGAACGCCTGCCAGTACGCCTTCAGTAGCGCCCCTGACCGCGCCAGGTCGGCTTCGTCCATCGGCCGACTGTCGCTCGACGGTGGGATGTCGGGCGCGCCGAAGTCTGTCGTCATGCTGCCCGGCAGCCGCTCGACGACCGTCAGATCGGATAGGGCGGACGGCGCGTCGAATGGTATATTAGCGGCATGGAGGACGCGGGCGTAGCGCGGCGCATACGCTACAAGCGCCTCGAGGGCCGCGCCCGCGTCGCGCCCGATGCGCGCCCAGCCCGGCCAGTCCACGGCGCACGCGAACACGCGCTTCTCGCCAATCTCTACGTAGACGTCAATGTTAATCGATGGAGCCATCACTCTTATCGCCTCCGATGCGGGCCTGTCCGACGCGCGGGTACAGTCCCATTCTCACGTAGTCAGGTCCACGACCTGCATGTCCGCGATGCTGCGACACACCAGGTCGGCTTCTTGCAGGCGCTCGGGCGGGAAGGTCTGGGCGACGGCGACGCAGCGCATGCCGGCCGCCTTCGCAGCCTGGATGCCGTTGACCGCGTCCTCGACGACTACGCATTCGGCCGGTGTCAGGCCCAGCTTCTGAGCCGCGAGGAGGAAGATGTCCGGCGCCGGCTTCTTGTGCTCGACCTCCTCACCCACGACCACCGCGTCCCAAGAGTCTATAGGCAGCCCAATCTTGCGCAGGTTGGCCGTCACCTTGACGCGGTCGCCGCTGGACGCCACGGCCACCCGCAGCCCGGCCGCGCGGCAGGCGTGGACGAGGTCGCTCACACCTGGAAACGCTTGCAATTGCTGTGGCACGAGATCGAGGTAGATCGCGTAAGTGCGGCGTTTGGCGGCCTCCGGATCGAGGGCAAAATGGTACTTCTCCGCCACGCCGCCGATGTAGCGGTCTTCGCCGGTGCCGACGAAGGGGAGGAAGTCGTCCGGCTGCACCGTCAGACCCTGCTCCTTGAACATCGCGACGGCGGCGGCGTTGATGAGCGGCTCCGAGTCGGTCAGGACGCCGTCCATGTCGAAGATGACGGCGTGGATGGTGGGCGAGGCGCTCATCGCGGCGGCAGCCCGTGGTCGAAGTTATAGTAGAGGGTCTGGTATCCTCGGCGAAACTCGACCACGTCTCCGACCACCGTTTCGGGCGTCTGCTTCTCGATGAGCACGCGCGCCATGAACTCGGCGATGGTTTCCATCTCCGGCTCGTGCATGCCGAAGCGCGTGACCTCGATCGTGCCGAGCCGCAGCCCGCTCGGCGTGTCCCAGTCCTCGGGGCCGTCGTTGGGCAGGAGGTTCTTGTTGGTCACGATGTTGGCCCGCGCCAGCAGATGCGCCACGTCCAGCCCGCCGCCGAATGCGCGCACGTCGGCGATGACCTGATGCGTGCACGTGTAGCCCTTGTGCGCGCCGAGCACGGGAATGCCGCGCTTCTCCAGGGCCGCGCCGAGCGCCTGCGCATTGCGGACGATCTGCGCCATGTAGGTCTGACCGAACTCGATCATTTCCGCCGCGGAGACGGCGAGGGCAGCCACGCGGTTGACCTGATGTGTCGCCGCCAGAACCGGGAAAATTGCGTGGGTGAGCGGCTCGGTCAGCGCCGGATCATTCCACACGATGATGCCGCTCTGCGGCCCGCTGAAGGTTTTGCCGGCGGAGCCGGTCATGACGACGGCGCCCTCGCGCAGCGGGTCCTGGAACTGCCCGCCGGCGATGAGGCCAATCTGGTGCGCGCCGTCGAAGAATATCTTGCCGCCCCACTCGGCCACGATCTCGGCCATCTCCTGGAGCGGGAAAGGGAACAGGGTCATGGAGGCGCCGAGCGCGACGAGCTTGGGGCGCACCAACGGCGCGACTTTGCGGAACAGGTCCAGGTCGACCACGAGCTCGTCTGGGTCCATCGGCACGTCCACGATCTTTAGGCCGCGTACACCGGCCGGCCCATCGGGGCGGTTGCTGGAGTGGCCGCCGAAGGGCTGTGTGATGCTCATGATGATATCGCCCGGCTCGGCCATCGCCGTGTACACGGTGAGGTTGCCGATCATGCTCGCGACGAGGCGGTGGTCGGCGTAGCGGGCGCGGAAGGCGCGCTTGAGCAACTCGACACACAACGCCTCAATCTCGTCAATGTGCTTCGTGCCGGCGAACCAGCGGTTGACGCGGCCGATGTGGCCCTCGGCGGCGCGGGTGCCAACTTCGGACGACAGGAGCGCGCGCACGGCGGGGCTGGTCGGCGCTTCGGGCGCGAGAAGGTTGATGCACTGTTCGCCACGCCAGGTTTCGTTGCGCTTCACGGCCGCGATAACGGCGTCCTGCATCTCTTTGCCGGATCGGCACGCGTCAAGGATTTCGTGCGCCTGAGTCAGCACTTCCGCATCGTGGACTTCAAAGTTGTCATCGGTAATGAGTGTCTGTGCCATGCGTTTCGCTCCTGACAAGGCTGACGGCGCCGCCGTCATGCCCCTTTACTTTCGCGTAGCGCCTCGCTCACCGCATGAGTCAGGCGTTGTAACAATTCTCTGCGCTCGCTGCTGATGGTAATTCGATTGCCCTGCTCATCTGTTACAGTCAAATAGTAGTGGCCCTTGTCTGTGCGGCCGGCTGAGATGTCGGGGTTGTTGGTCGCCAGGTGGAGCTGCGCGCCCGGTGTAACCATCCCTTGTGCTTCCTTCCTATGTGTTGATACCACTGCGCTCTTAGTCTACAGCATCCAGCGCGGCATCGGCGAAGTCAAGAAGGTCCGATAGATGGTGCTCGACCACGTCCACCATGACGTCGAGACTGAGCGCCTGGTACTGGTGGACCAATGTGTTGCGGAACCCCACCATCGCTTGCAACCCTCTCAACTGCTGCGCGGAGATAAACCCCGCGTGGTGCAGCAGCTCGAAGCTTTCGCGACTGGTCTGCGGCAAGCCGAGCCGCTTGCGCTTGACGAGGTAGTTGGCGATGTCAATTGTCAGCTCGCAGGCGCGCTGTAGGTTCATGGCGATGGCGTCTTGCCTGAGAAAGTCCTGGGCGAACGGCAACCCGGTGTCCAGGACATAGTACGCGCGAATTTGCTGGATGCAGCGCTCGATGCTGACCTTTTTGTTGATGATAGTGTCATTCATATGTCGAGGAACCTTTTGCGGCGCAGACCCTCGGCCAGAATCTCGGCGCGCTCTTCGTTGAGCTTCTGGTAGAGGGCAATCACCAGCAGTTCGAACTCGTCGGCGAGACGCGAATCGGCGCAGTAGATGCGCCGGTCGGCCATCACGATTTCTTTCTGAAACACCGTCGACACCTGGCGTAGGTTGACAAGGTCCACGTCTTTGTTCAGCGCTTGCTCCAGGGCCAGCCGTGTCTCGCTCAGGGCGAGGTGTCCGACGCGCTTCGCGTCGATAGGGGGCAGCAGCACGGCGATGTCCACGTCGCTGTCCGGCCACTCATATTCCGTGCCGTAGGAGCCAAACAGGTAGATCGCCTGCGTGTTGGGGTAGCTTTCGAGAATGATGGTGACGATGGTGTCGGTCGCTTGTGACAACATGGCCCTCTCGTGCTAAGGTACGGCTCTGTCGCAGATTATAGCATACCTTGGGCGCGAACCGATTGTGGCGCAGCAAAAGAAGGGTCGCCCATAGGGTGGCCCGTCTGAAAGGCATTGTCGCGTGTGGTCTCGCGGCCTAAGGCAGGCTTCTGTTGTAATGGCTCGTCACGTCACGGCTCTTGCACTGTGATGTTGTACGTCATGTGCAGGCTGGAGTCGGTGGAGGATGTCGCCGAGAAGCGGAGCGTGTGCCGGCCGGGGGGGAGCGGCGCGAGCATCAAGAACACGCCGTCACTCACCGCCACAGAGACTGTGCGGCTGCCGCAGGCTGAACAGCAGTCAGCCGCTTGGCCGTTGCCGTCGGGCAGGCAATACGAGAACACCGGCGAGGCAACCCGATAGGGCGATGTCATGGGATCGAGGTCCGGCACGTCAACGCCGTCGAGTGACGCCGACATTGCGAGGACCCCATCCTGGTACTCTTTCGTTCGTGCTCGAAGCTGCTTAACACTTGGCGGTGGGTTGTACCCCAGGTTGTCCCACTCGGCGGCGTGGACGGGGAAGCAGAGCGCTTTTCCGCTCGGAACTGTCACGTCTCGGGTCACGACTATGTGTTGACACTGATTACTCGCTGTTGTGATACACAGGGCGTCGGCGAGGAAACAGACAGGCCCGTCCTGGCCGATGGCGGCATTGGCGCCCGTCGTGTCCAGCAGCGGGCTTGTTGCAGCGGGGATCGAGTATGCCCACTGCCACCAACTGGCGCTCCATTCCGCGTACGTCCTGCCGTAGGGGCTGGAGTCGGGAGCGACGACGCCCGTCAGCGTTTTCTCGCTCCTTGGCGCCAACGCTTGTAGTGGGAGTGCGACTATGGCGACGGCGGCAGTCATGACACCCGAAAAGACGAGCATGGTAGCAGTGATGCCGAGCAGGTAGAACAACTTCTTCATGATCTCCCCTTGCGCGTGAAAAGAAACCTACCCGCGCTTGCTTTGCGCGGGGGTCAATCGCCACTTGCCCGACCTATCATATGCGAGATAGAAGCCTGGTTGTTTGAGACGGAGATATGCGGATGGACTACTTGATTGCGGGTTGTCGGCCGCGACGCCGCAGAATATACGCGGTGTCAAGCAACTTGCGAGCCACGGGAGAACCGATTGGCCCATTGTTGACCTGCGGGTGATTCTGAGTATTCTGTGGGCAGCCAGAGACGGCGTCGACCACATTCGGTCGCGCGACGCCGTCAGGTATGCGCTGACGCGCATGAGTTGGAAAGGCTAGTCTATGGCAGACTTTGCCCCTGCCCTCAACCCGTTTCAACGCGAGCCTCCCCCGCGCGGTGTCCGGCGCTGGCTCCCCGGCGTCGAGGTGGTGCGCAAGTACCAGGTCAATTGGTTAGGGAAGGACGTTGCCGCGGGCCTGGTGCTGACGGCGATCCTTGTCCCGGTGGGGATGGGGTATGCAGAAGCGGCCGGGCTGCCCGCGATCTACGGCCTGTACGCCACGATCACATCGCTCGTGGTGTATGCGATCTTTGGGCCGAGCCGCATTCTAGTGTTGGGGCCGGACTCATCGCTGGCGGCCATCATCGCCGCCACCATTGTGCCGTTGGCTGCGGGCAACGCCGATCAGCTGGTGGCCCTGGCCGGGTTGCTGGCTCTGCTGTCGGGCGGCTTGTGCCTGGTGGCCGGCCTCGCTCGCTTTGGCTTCGTCACCGACCTGCTGTCCAAGCCGGTGCGCATCGGCTATCTGAACGGCATCGCCCTGACAGTTTTGATCGGTCAGCTTCCCAAGTTGCTGGGGTTCTCCGTGAGCGGCGATAGTCTGATTCAGGAGGCGGTCGGCCTGGTTCAGGGCATCGCTGCCGGCCAGACCAACCAGATCACGCTGTTCATCGGCGTGGCAAGCCTGCTCGTCATTTTCGCCTTCAAACGCTGGATGCCGAGAGTTCCCGGCGTGCTCGTCGCCGTCGTCGGCGCGACACTCGTGACCGGGGCGTTCAACCTGGCGGCGACGGCGGGTGTCTCTGTTGTCGGCCCGCTGCCGCAAGGACTCCCCTCCTTCCAGCTTCCCCTGGTTCCGCGTGCCGATCTCGGTACGCTGTTTGCGGGCGCCGTGGCGATCGCGTTGGTGTCTTTTGCGGACACGAGCGTGCTGTCGCGCACATTCGCGCTGCGGGGCGGCTACGAAGTGGACGAGAACCAGGAACTGGTTGCGCTGGGCGCGGCGAACATCGCGGCCGGCCTGTTCCAGGGGTTCTCTATCAGCAGCAGCTCGTCGCGGACGCCGGTGGCTGAGGCGGCCGGCGCAAAAACGCAGCTCACCGGTGTCGTCGGCGCGCTCTGCATCGCCCTACTCTTGCTCTTTGCCCCGAGTCTGTTGCAGTACCTGCCCAGCGCTGTGCTGGGCGCTGTGGTCATATCGGCGGTCGTGTCGTTCATCGACATCCCCGCCGTTGTGCGGTTCTATAAGCTGCGCCGCTCGGAATTCGTGTTTTCGATGGTGTGCTTCCTGGGCGTGGCTCTCATCGGCGTCATCCAGGGCATGCTGATCGCAATTGGCCTGGCGCTGCTGGCTTTTGTCTGGCACGCGTGGCGGCCATACGACGCGGTGTTGGGGCGAGTGGATGGCTTGAAGGGGTATCACGATATCTCGCGGCACCCGGAAGCGAGACGGATACCGGGCCTTGTCCTGTTCCGGTGGGACGCGCCTCTGTTCTTCGCCAACGCCGACATCTTCTACGAACACGCCTTGCAGGCGGTGGCCGACGCGCCCACGCCGACGAAGTGGCTCGTGATTGCCGCCGAGCCTGTCACCGATATAGACATCACGGCGGCGGACGCGCTCTCGAAGCTGGATGACGCGCTGCAAGCCGTGGGCATCGAGCTGGCCTTCGCCGAGGTGAAAGGGCCGGTGAAAGATCGCCTGAAGCAGTATGGGTTGTTCACCAAGCTTGGCGACGGTCTCTTCTTCCGCACGATCGGCCAGGCTGTCGATGGCTACCTAGCGGCGCACCCGGTCGAATGGCGCGACTGGGAGGATGCGCCTCGCTAAGGCGTAGTTGTCGTCGGGATGCGAAGCCCTTGACTCGCCCGCTGAACGGCTTATAGTTACCTTCCCCAGGCCGAAGCACCATGCCAGGGCCTTGGTCGCGCGTCCCGCACTAACGCCAGAGCGGGGTCACAACCCCGCAGACGAACCACTCTCATCTTCCCCCTCGCCCATCTCCGTAGGGACACAGACTGCGCCCAGGCAGGGCGAGCCATACGCCTCGCCAGGTTCCTGATTCGCAGGCCGATGCTGGCCATCCTACCATCAAAGGAGAAGGGAACGAAGCATGCGAGCACTACGTTGGCAGTATGTTCTGCGTTGGTCGATTGTCCTGATGGTAATCCTGATCTGTCTGTTGGTGGGGCCGGTGTCATCCGCATCCACCAACCAAGCCGTGCCAAGCGCGGGCGCTGCGCCCGACGGCCCAGGTGCGCTCTCGTATTTCGACCTGGCGCGCAAGGATTGTGTCGGAACCGCGCGCAACACCACCTCGAAAGTCTGGTTCACCCTGGCCGATGGCGTGTTGAGCGACGTTTACTATCCCACCATCGACAACACCAACGTCAAGACGCTTCAGTACATCGTCACGGACGGCAACACCTTCACCGATCTACAGACCCGGGACATGACGTACACCGTGGAGGCTCTCGATGATCGGGCGCTCGATTGCCGCGTCAAGACCACGGCCAAGAGCGGCAAGTACCGCATCGTCACTGACTACCTCACCGATCCTGACTACAACACCGTCGTCATGAGCATGCAGTTCGTGCCGCTCGTCGGCGATCGGTCGGCGTACAAGGTCTACCTGCGCTACGATCCGACCGTTAATGGGAACGGCGGCGGCGGCGGGAACGGTGGTGGCGACAACGGAACGGTCGACACTTCGACGGGCCATAGCGTTCCCGTGGCCTACGACACAAACACCGCCACACAGGCGGCCAATCGGGACTACGCCCAGCCGGTGTACAGCGCGCTCGACGCCTCCCCGCGCTTCCTCCAGGTGAGCAATGGATTCGCCGGCGCGACGAGTGATGGTCTGGTGCAACTCGATACGTCGCGCGCCCTGACCACGCTCTACGGTCAGGCTGCCAACGGCAACCTGGTGCAGACGATGCAGATGGATGTCTCGCGGGGCGGCAAGGTTGTCATGACGCTCGGTTTCGCCGCCGATCAGGCGCACGCTGTAGGCGCTGCGGAAGGAACACTCGCGCACAAGTTCAATGATATCCAGAAGCGCTACGAGAACGGCTGGCATGCCTACGACAACAGCCTGATCGCTCCGCCGCAGCAGTTCAAGGGCGTCACCGGCAACGAGTGGCACGGGCTTGTGGATGAGTACTACCTCAACGCGAATGTAGTCAAGGCTTCAGAGGACAAGACCTTCCCCGGCGCTCTCATCGCCGGTCTCGCGTCACCGTGGGGCCAGGCCATCTCGGCGGGCGATCCCAACAACCTGTACTTTGGCTCCTACCGCGAGGTCTTCGCCCGCGACGTGTACGAATCGTGGACGGGCCTCTTGCTCGACGGGGACAAGGCGACGCCGCGAGATGTCGTCAATTTCCTGTTCAACCGCCAGCAGCAGGCTGACGGCTCCATGCCGCGAAATAGCCTCGTGAACGGCAAGCTCGCGCCGGACTCGTTCGGGACGCAGCTAGATGAGACGAGCTATCCCATTCTCATGGCGTATCAGTTGGGGATGACGGACGCCAACCTCTACAACAACCACATCAAACCCGCCGCCAACTTCGTGATCGCCCATGGGCCTGCCTTCGGCGTCGAGCGCTGGGAGGAGCAGAGCGGCTTCTCGCCGTCCACCATCTCGGCCGAAATCGCCGGCCTGATAGCTGCGGCCGACATCGCTACTGCCAACGGCGACACCCAGAGCGCGGCGATCTGGCGCGGTGCGGCCGACGACTACCAGCGCTCCCTCAAAGCCTGGGCCGTGACGACGAATGGCCCGCTGGCGAACCATCCCTACTACATCCGTCTCTCGAAGACGGGCGATCCCAACGCCGCGATCAGCTACAACGTGGGGAACGGCGGGCCGACGCTCGACCAGCGCTCGGTCATCGACGCCGGTTTCCTCGAAGAGGTACGTCTGGGTCTGAAGCCGGCCAACGATAGCGATATTGCCCAGTCCATTCCGGTCGTGGATGCCACAATCAAGACGGACACATCGTCTGGGCCGGGCTGGCATCGTTACAACGGCGACGGCTACGGCGACCGCTCATCGGATGGGCGTCCGTGGGCGCCGAGCGGTCAGGGCACGGGCCACGTCTGGCCGCTCCTGACCGAGGAACGCGGCGAGTACGCATTAGCGAGCGGCGACACCGCAGCCGCTCTGACCGCGTTAAGGACGATGAAGGCTTTCGGCTCCGGCGTGGGGCTGATTCCAGAGCAGGATTGGGAATACCCTGATCTCGCGCCCTCGCCGTTCGGCACCGACTCCACAATTGCGTCCATCGGCTTCCAGAACGGCCACCCGGCCGGCTCGGCGGCGCCGCTCACGTGGGCGTCGGGCGTCTACGTGCGTCTGATGCGCGACCTGGCGGCGAACGCCATCCTGGAGCAGCCCAGCAACACCTACGTCCGCTATGTGAAGAATCAGCAGGGCACGACAACGCTGACCGTGACCGCGCCGACGGATCAATCGGCGGTTAGCAGCAGTCCCGTGACTGTCGCTGGCACATCGGCGTCCGGCAACACCATCTACGTTGCCGCGACCAACACGGACCACAACAACCAGACGACCACGGCTACCACGGCGGTACATTCCGACGGCTCTTTCAGCCTGACGGTTCCGGTCACTGGCGGCACCACGGTGCTGAATATCGTCGCCGTCAGCCCGTCGGGCGCCACGGCGCACGCGACGCGCAGTGTCGTCTACGATTTCACGCCCGGCACTGTGCTCCTCGACGTCACGGACCCGAGCAACGACGACAATGGACCAGGCAACTACGCCTATCCCACATCGGGCGACTTCTACGCCGGCGCTTACGACATCACCGAGTTCAAGGTGATTGACGACGCGGCCGACGGCCTGATCGTGTTCAAGCTGACGACGCGCGACCTGACCCCGACGTTCGGGAGCCCGCTCGGCGCGCAACTGGTGGATGTCTACGTCCACGACCCGAGCGCCGGGTCGACCTCGACCGGGGCTTCTTTCCCGCAGCGCAACTACTCGATTTCGGCGAGTGGAGCGTGGAGCAGGCTCATCGAGGTGCAGGGATTCGGCCAGCGCTACGTCGATGCCGCCGGCAATACCGTCGGAACGGTGAACATCAGCGCCAACCAGATCTCGCGCACCATCACGTTTAGCGTTTCCAAGGCGAGCTTTGGCGGGACGCCCGCCTCAGGCTGGGGTTTCACGGTCGTGCTCACGGGCCAGGACGGGTTTAGCCCCGACCAGGCGCGGTCATTTGCGTCCACGCCGCAGCCCTACCAGTTCGGCGTCTGCGCGACGGCGAGCGGCAATGCCCACTGCACAGCCGATCCCAACACGGTGCCTAAGGCGATGGACGTGCTGACGCCGGCCGGAGTCCTTCAGTCCGACGAGCTCGACTACACGGTACACAATCCCGTCGTCATCCAGCCCGTCGTGATTCCGTAACGGGAATCAAAACGCAGCGTTGCATCAACAAGGGGGCTCCGGCGCGACCGGAGCCCCCTTCAATATAGCTTCACGCGCCGTCGTGGGCGTCAAATGGAAGCAGTATGCGCCAATACCTGGTACGATGCGAGTATGCCCCCGTCCTCGAAGCTCTGGACGTCGAGGAGGCGGAGACGGACGGCGTCGGCACGCGCCAGACCGTCCCCATCGCAGAAGGTGGGCGCGGTGGCGCCGCCGAAGACCAGCGGCGCCGTGTAGATGTGGAGCTCGTCCACAAGCCCCTGGGCGAGAAGCTCCGCGTTCAGCGTACCCCCGCCTTCGACAAGCAAGCGATCGATGCCTTCGGCCTTAAGGCGCGCGAGAGTTGCGATAAGGTCGACTCTCTTCTCCCCGGTGACGAAGACCTCGGCTCCGTGCTGACGCAGCCGCGCAATCTGTTCGGGCGCCGTCTGCGTCGTTGTGAACAGCATCTTGCGCGCGGGGCCGACGGTGAGAAATCGGCTTTCCAACTGAAGGTCGGCTTTTGTCATCACGCCGACCTTGATGGGGTTGGGCGACAGTCCACGCGCTTCCCGCGCCGCACGCAGGTCGGGCGACTTCACCGTGAGACGCGGATTATCGCCCAGGAGCGTCCGTCCCCCGACCATGACCGCGTCACACTCGGCCCGCAGGCGGTCGACGCGCTCGAGGTCCGCGGCGGATGATATCGCTGCTCCCTGTCGCGCGGCGGTGTCAGTCTTGCCATCGGCGCTGACCGCGACGTTCAGGATGACGTGTGGCCGCTGGGTCGGCTCTGGCATCAGTCGCCAGTCGCCACAGACTGACCGGTGGACACCAGCCTGCCGCCATGCCCGTGATGGGCGATGAGGTGTCCCGACTTGGCGGCCTTGGTTTCGAGATAAAAGGCGTTGAACGGATTTGGCGCGATGACCAGCGGAATGCGCCCCGTCACATTGATGCCAAGCGACGTGAGCCCCTCGATTTTGCGCGGGTTGTTGGTAATCAGCCGGATCGACTCGACGCGCAGCGCATCGAGCATGCGCGCCGCGATGCTGTAGTCGCGCTCGTCGTCATGAAAGCCGAGGGCTTCGTTGGCCTCGACTGTATCCAGGCCGGCATCCTGCAGCTCGTAAGCGCGAATCTTGTTGGTCAGGCCGATGCCGCGCCCCTCCTGCCGCAGGTAAAGGACGATGCCGTGATCCATCTGCCCGATCATCTTGAGCGCGTTTTCCAGTTGGTCCCGGCAATCGCAGCGCAGGGAGCCGATGGCATCGCCGGTGAGACACTCGGAATGGATGCGGACCGGCACATTCATGCGGTTCCAGGGCATGCCGCGCACGATCGCGGCGTGTTCTTTGCCGTCGAGCGTGTCCGAGAAGGCCACAATGTGGAAGTCGCCGAAGCGCGAAGGTAGCTCCGCGAATGCGACGATCTTCAGCCGGTGGCGCTCGAGGTCGTCGGCCGCGTGGCTATCCTCTTGCAGAGCGTTCAACATTTCTCGGATTTGGGCGTGGCTAATATCTACATCATCATGCTGCACATAATTGGCTATCATCTTCTCTCTCCGATGCTCGTTTGGTTGCCATACTGAAGCCGAAAACAAACCCCACTCAGGCAATATACCTGAGTGGGGCATCGCGCGACATCTTACTTAGGCTCAACCGCCTTCAGCGTAACCCTTGCGCCCTCGCCAGCGCGGCCTTTAGCTTCGCTTTCTCGGACTTGCGCAGCCCTGGCAGACTGTCCACCGAGGCTCCAGCATAGGGCAGCTCACTGTGGCGCCGCGGCCCGAGCGTTTCGGCCAGCCCCGCCGCGGCTATGCGCTCGGCGTAAGCCTGACCGAACGCGAGGTAGAAGGCGTGGCGCAGCGTGCCGTTCGTGATGCGCGGGACCCGCGGCTCGATGGGCGCCGACTCCAGGCCGCGCTCCGGGCTTGGCGCCTGGACAGCGGCAACGGCGGCTTTCAGCTTCACTCGCTCGTCATCGGTCAGGCCGGGCATCTCCCCAGGCGGCGGACCTTGATAGGGCAGATCCCGGTTTGAGCGCGGTATCGCGAGCGATGTCTGTCCGGCGCGGGTGACGACTTCCCAGAAATTGTCGCCGAATGCGTTGGCGAAGGCGTTTATCATCGCCTGGTTTGTCAGCTTGGGCGGCTTCGACCACAGCCGGAGGTCGTCCGCCGATCCATCGAACCAGTTTCTATCGACCGCCGTCTTGACTCCATCCACCTCGCCGCTGCCCGTGTGTTGCCAGAACAGCCAGCGCGACCAGCCACGCGGGAGCAGTGGCGAGGGATCGTCGGTGTAGTTCGCGAGCCACAGGTGATAGGAACCCGTCCAGTCAGGGGGCGCGCCGTTGTCGTCGCGCATGTAGCTGCCCCAGAACCCGGGCGATGTGTAGACGAGGGGACGGCTGCCAAAGGCTTGCTCGATGGCGACGAGACAGCGCTGCACCCCATCGAGCAGGACGTCGCGCGTCACGGTCGGCTTCTCCTCGACGTCGAGCACGGGCGGGAGGTCTCCAGGGTCTAGCCCGCCGACAACATCCGCGAAGTGGCGCGCCTGGGCCTCAGGGTCCTCGTCAGGTTGGTAGTAGTGGTACGCGCCGCGCAGGAGGCCCGCGGCCTCCATCGCCGGCCAGTTAGCGGCAAAGGTTGGGTCCGTGAAGTCGGTGCCCTCGCTGGCCTTCGCGAAGGCAAACTCAATGCCGGCCGCTTTCACCGTCGGCCAGTCGACCTCCCGCTGCCAGATCGAGACATCAATCCCCATCGCTCTAGACTGATCCAGTGTCATCACTCCTCCAATGTTACACAGGTTGCGCTTTTGGGGGAGGCATCATAGCATGCTGAGCACTGACTGTCAATCAGCAGGATTCTTGCGGACGCAATACACCGGCTCGACGAAGAACTCGTCGAGCCGGCATGAGTTTCGTTCGGAGCATAGGGTTGAGGGATGCGCCTGTATCGGCGCTCGTGTGTCGGCAGGCGCCGTTACTTATGCGGGTTGGCGCGCCTGTAAGTGCTGCGCCATGAATGCCAACGCAATCTCGGCCACCTCGCGCCATCCATGATCAAACGTCAGGGAGTGTCCACGATCCGGGATTTCCTTGATCTCGGTCACGCCGGGATTCTTCTGTTGTTGAACGTAGGACGCGTGCGCAATGGCCCAAGGCACCGTGTTGTCGTGCTCGCCGGAGATGATCAGGAGCGGTCCGCGCTTGGGATTCGTTGTGTTGACCTGGGCTTCGGTCCACGGATTGAGGTTGGCAGTGGCGGCCTGGAACAGCGGCGCGCCGGGCGCGGGTACTGAATACTTCTCGTACAGCTCGCGCGCTTCGTCCTCGTCGACAACATTGGCGAAGGAGAATCGGAACTGCTCATACGTGAGCGGAACGGCGCGGGTATAGTTGAGCGGGTTGCTCAAGACCGGCGATGACGACTTCAACGCGGAGAGCGGCAGAGGAAGGACACCGCGGAACGGCGCGGGGTCAATGGCGACCGTTACGGCTGACCCACCTTCGCCGGCCAGTCGTTGAGCAATCAGGCCACCGAAGGAGTGGCCGATGATGGCCGGCTTGGTCTTGAGGTGTTCAATGGCCTCCATGTAGTGGTCGGTGACCTGCTTGATTCGTTTGTGGGCAAAGACTGCTGGGTCTTGCTTAGCGTCCTCAACTGTGTCCGGGTCATCGGGCCAGCCAGGGGCGACCGTGGCATATCCCTTCTCTTCGAAGAACTCTCGCCACAGCTGCCAACTGCCGGAGAGGAGCCACAGGCCGTGGACAAACATAACAGGCTGCAAGCCGGAGGTATTGGCTCGGTCGATATCCTGCTGCTCGTTGCTCGTCAGAGTTGTCACTGGATTCTATCTCCGTTGCCTCGTCTAGTTGTGTCGATATCCGCTTGTGATGGACGTCGTGGTTTCAATCGACCGAATCAAGGTGCTTGATGGACACTCCTTCCGTTAGCTGGGACAATACGGCGTGGTGGCCAAGCAGTGAAGGCGACCCGGCGCGTGGCGTCGCCTACATCTCGGTCTGCAATTGTCCTGCAGCATGATGGCCTACTTGCAGCGGTGTGTGGCGCGACGACGAGCTGAGCCAGGCTGGAAAGGCAAATAGGGAGGAACGGCTTGAAGCAGTGGAAATGGAGATACGATGTTGCTTGGCAAGCGTTTCAGCATCATATCACGAAAAGCGAGAGAGAGTCAAGGGGTGTCGCTTGACAATCTGAAAATTCGATATCATACTTTTCGTCCCGTCTCTTCAACGCAGCAAACTATCAAGCAGCATGCTCATTTACCGCCAAAGCGGGCGAACATGACGCGACGCTCGCGCAAGGAGGAACCAGATGACACGGATCGCAATCCACGGGTTCGGCCGAATTGGACGCTGTACACTGCGCGCTGCATTGACAGACGCGGAATACACGCCTGTGGCGATCACCGACGTACAGGACCCGTCCGCGCTTGCCGCCTTGTTCGCCGTCGACACCAATTACGGACGCTGGCCTGAACCGGTGCGCGCGGACGCGAGCGAGTTGCGGATTGGCGAGCGAGCCATCCCATACATTAATGTCCGAGACGGGCTGCCAGACTGGGCCGAACTGGGCGTCGACCTGGTAATCGACTGCACCGGCCGGGCCGTTACGCGGGCCGGCGCGCAGCCTCACCTCGACCGCGGCGCGCGCAGGGTACTGGTCAGCACGGTGAGCAAGACGCAGCAGGACGCCGACGCGGTGCTGCTGCCCGGGATCAACCTCGAGCAGTTCGACCCGCAGCGACACCGGATCATCGCCATGGGCAGCTGCACTACCAACGCCCTGGCGCCAGTGGTGAAGGTCATCCGCGAGCAGTGGGGACTACAGCGGGGATTTTTCAGCACCGTTCACGCCTATACCAACTCCCAGTCGCTTACTGATCAACCCATGGCCGACCGCCGCGACTCGTGGGCCGCGGCTGAGAACATCATCCCATCGTCGTCCGGCGCGGCGCGGGCGCTGAAGTTCATCTGGCCGGATCTCACCGTTACGGGCAAGTCCTATCGCGTGCCGGTCCGGACCGGCAGCATCGTCGAGCTGACTGCCGTGGTGGAGCGCCCGACCAGCCGCGACGAGGTGATCGCGGCGTTTCGCAGCGCTGCTTCCGCCGCGCCTCTTGCCGGCGTGATGGACGTGCTGGACGAAGAGTGGCCGCTGGCGCGAATCGTTGGCGATCCTCACACCTCGCTCGTTGACCTGTCGCTCATTCAGGTGCTCGACGGCGCTCTGCTGAGCGTGGCCGCCTGGTACGACAACGAGCAGGGCTTCGCGACCCAACTGGCACGCACAGCATTCGCGCTCGTCAAGGCGAGCGCGTAGCCAGGAAGAAGACGCCGAAGCCGGGCGTGATGCTGCCGTTGGTCGATGCAGTCGAGGAAATGGCCGGCGCGGTCGGCCATGGTGCAGGCGAGCTTCCGTGGGGGGCGGGGACAAGGCGCCTGCGGTGGTGGAATGCGTGGTTCAGAGTGGGCCTTAACTTGCTGCATCATTCGAGGTGAGACGTTTCGATGCGAGCAGGAGAGAAGTCCAAATGGGTGATATCATAGCCTTCACGAATGTCACGCTTGATGGCGTCATGCAGGCGCCGGGCCGTCCGGACGATGATCGTCGCGGCGGCTTCCAACACGGCGGCTGGGGAGCACCATACGCCGCGATGGAACAAGCCGGCGACATCGGCAATGATGTGGATCTCCTGATCCTCGGTAGCGGCGACCTGATCCACTCCCTGATGCGCGGCGGTGTCGTGGATAAGTTCATACTTCTGATCCATCCACTCGTTCTCGGCTCAGGGCAGCGTCTCTTTCGCGATGGCGGCCCCGCCACCGCACTGCAGCTTGTGGACACGAAAATGACGACCACCGGCGTGGCGATAGTGGCCTATCGAACCACTGGGCCAATCGCGGCGCAGAACTCGCCAAGAACGTGATCACCCGCCCACGCTATAATGTGCTATGATCGGTTTCCTCTGTCTCCTCGGGCGATAGCAGCTCGCGTGTCATTGGGGCGGCTATTCAGACACTCGGTGTCAGCCCAGCGTGGTTTCCATTCTTGTCGGACCTAAATATAATATTGCCGCGTGACGGTCGGGCTGGGCGCCATCGCTGGCCGACCGAGGCGCGTCATCACAGCCAAGAGGAGCTTCCTTCATGAGCGAGGTTGAGGTCTTGCCCCCCTACAGTGCAGACGGCCGGCGCCCCAGACTCATGGCTGAATTCGAGCCGCGGCGATTGCTTCCGAGCGTCATGGCGGGCCTGATCGTGGGCCTGATGACTATCCTACTCGCCCTGTCGTTCGCGGCGCTCGTCTTCTCCGAGGACCTGGCCGAGCAACTCCCGCGCGCCATCGGCACCACCCTCTTCAGCGCCGTCGTCATCAACCTCGTCGTCGCGCTTGGCAGCTCCTTCCGCACGGCGATCGCCCCAATTCAGGACCCGGTGGCGGCTGTCCTGGCCGTTATCGTCGCATCGATCGCCACCAACCCGGAGCTGCATGGCTCGCTTGAGCCTGTCCTGCCAACGGTGTTGGCCGCGATTGCGCTCACGTCACTTCTGACGGGCGCTTTCTTCCTGGCCCTCGGGGTGTTTCGCCTGGGTCGCATGATCCGCTACATTCCATACCCTGTTGTCGGCGGGTTTCTCGCCGGCGCAGGCTGGCTTGTCGCCCACGGCTCGATCGCCGTGCTGACCGATCTCCATCTCGACATCAAACACCTGCCGGAGCTGGCGCACGGCGACATGCTGGCCCGCCTGTTGCCCGGCGTCGCTCTGGCCGTCGTCCTCCTGGCCCTCTCGCGGCGCGGCACGCACATCCTCGCGGTGCCTGTGACGCTCATAGCCGCGACCGGCCTGTTTTACGCGACGGTATGGCTGACCGGTTCGTCGGTCGCCGAGGCAGCCGAGGGCGGCTTGTTGCTAGGGCCGTTCCACACCAACCAGTTGTGGCAGCCGCTGACCGTCGATGACCTGCAGCATGTAAACTGGCGCGTGCTGGTCGAGCAGTGGGGCGATATCGCCGCCTTGCTGGTCATCAATGCCATCGCCCTGCTGCTGAACTCGACCGAGCTAGAGCTTGTGCTGCGCAAGGACGCTGACCTCGACCGCGAGTTGCGCGTGGCCGGCGTCGCCAATGTGGTGGCTGGGGCGGGCGGGGGGATGGCCGGCTATCTGTCGCTGCCGCTCACCCACCTCGGATCGAAGCAGGGGGCCGACAGTCGGGTGGTCGGTTTGGTCGCGGCGCTTTTCGCCGGCGTGGTCCTCGTGTTTGTCCCGTCGCTGCTCGCCTACGTTCCGAGGGTCGTGCTGGGCGGCTTGCTGCTATTTACCGGCCTGGAGCTCCTCGTCGAGTGGGCGTACGACTCCAGGCGTCGGCTGCCGCGGATCGACTACGCGATGGTCCTGAGTATCCTTCTCGTCATCGCCGTGGCGGGCTTCTTAGCGGGCGTCGCGCTCGGCGTCGCGGTCGCGATCGTGCTGTTCGTCGTCAGCTACAGCCGCATCAACGTGGTCAAGCACCAACTCAGCGGGCGGAACTATCAGAGCAACGTCGACCGCCCGCCGCTCCAGCGCCGCTTGCTGCAGGAGCGCGGCGACGAGCTGTACATCGTGAAGCTCCAGGGGTTCCTCTTCTTTGGGACGGCCAACAGCCTGCTCGAACAGGTGCGCAGGCGTCTGGATGATCCAACGCTGCCGACTGTGCTGTTCGCTGTGCTCGACTTCCGGCTCGTGACCGGCATGGACACGTCGGCGTCGCTCAGCTTCACCAAGCTGCGTCAGATCGCACGCGCGCGCAGCCTGACCCTCGTCCTGACCAATCTGGCGCCCGAGATCGATCAGCAGCTCCAGACGAGCGTAGAGGAAGAGGAAGAGGCGTCGCTCCACATCTTCGCGGACCTTGACCACGGCATCGAATGGTGCGAGAACCAGATGCTCGCGCGCGAGGGCGGCCTCGGCGCGACGATCTCCCTCTTCGATTACCTGGCTGCCCTCTTACCGACGCACGCCGCCGCATCGCGGTTGTTGAGCTATCTGGACCGTCTGGAGCTTCCGGCGGGCGAATACGTGGTCCACCAGGGCGCTCCTTCGGACGAGCTGTACCTGGTCGAGTCGGGGGAGCTGACCGCCTTGCTGGAGCGGCCCGACGATGAGCCGCTTCGGTTGCGCACGGTTGGCGCGGGGACGCCGATAGGCGAGTTGGGCTTCTACCTGGGGACACCGCGGACAGCCTCGGTGATTGCCCAGCAGCCGACGGTGCTGTACCGCCTGACGCGGGCGCGCGCGGAGGAGATCAATGCGCGCGACCCCGAGGTGGCGGCTGTGCTGCACGAGTTGGTGGCGCGCATCCTCGCCGAGCGATTGGTCAACTCGAACACCACAGTGGCGGCGCTACTGCAGTGACCGAACCGAGTCCGAGCAGCTCACAATGCCATTCATGGCGTCTGCGCCCCGATGGCTTCGACGTAGACGGCGTAGACCGACTGGCCGGCGGTTATAAATAGTCGGTTCTTCTTAGCGCCACCGAAGCATAGGTTGGAACATGGCTCGGGTAGGTGGATTTTGCCGATCAGGTCACCCTCAGCCGTGAAGCAATGCACCCCATCGAAACCCGCCCCGCCCCATCCGGCGCTCACCCATAGGTTGCCCTCGCGATCGACGCGTATCCCATCCGCTCCCCCCGGCGCCATGTCGGCGAATACCCGGCCGTTGGTGAGCCGCGTACCATCCACGACATCGAAGACTCGGATGTGGTGAGGTTCGCCGGTGTCGACGATGTAGAGTCGGGTCTCATCCGGCGAGAAGCAGAGGCCGTTGGGCCGGTCGAAATCGTCCGCCACCACCGTGGCCTGGCCGGTATGCGGGTCGAGGCGATACACGTAGCGAGGCAGCTCGAACTCCGCCTTTTCCCCCTCGTAATTCATAAGAATGCCATAGCCCGGATCGGTGAACCAGATGGAGCCATCGGAATGCACGACGACGTCATTCGGGGCGTTGAGCCGCTTGCCCTGGAAGCGGTCCATCAGCACTGTGATGCTGCCATCCAGCTCCGTGCGTGTCACCCGCCGCGCGCCGTGCTCGCACGTCACCAGCCGACCCTGGCGGTCGCGGGTGTTGCCGTTACTGTAGTTGGAATTGGCGCGATACACGCTGACGGCGCCGCTGTCTTCGCACCAACGGAGCATTCGATTGTTGGGTATGTCGCTCCACAGCAAGTAGCGACCGTCGCCGAACCACACCGGCCCCTCTGTCCAGCGACAACCGGTGGCGAGGCGTTCGACCGCGGCGTTGCCGAGACGGTACTTGAGGAAACGAGGGTCAATGACCTCGATGGCCGGGTCGGGGTAGCGAACGACGGGGCGCTGATCCATCACAATCTCTCCTTGGGGTTCGTATGACCATGGCGACGTGGAGTGGTGGGCGTCGGTATCGAGCAAGACGAGTCGAGCAATATCGCTTGCGTCGATACCCGCTTCGCCAATTGTACTACATCTGCCGGCGGCGGCGGTATTGGAGGGCTTCGGCCTTTGGGGGTGGGGGGACCGAAGGCAGCTGCCGGGGTGGGTCTTAATGGCGTCGCTGCCGTCGAGATCGGCGATGATGCGGGCCTAACCGCCACTCCTGGCACAAATAACAGCCGGACAATCGCCATTTCCAATGATGACTCGCCCCAAGTCTTAGGTTAGACTGGACCCACTAGTCGCTATACCCAGGTGTTGAGAGGACATCATGAATACTCAGAAACCCAATCCTTTTCTTTCTGCGGCGTTGTACGGCCTGACGCACTTCGACCCAGGCCAGAGCGACACCTTTCCCTACCACGTCAAGCGCGGGACGTTCCGCGTTGATCCCACGCAGCAGCCGAGAATCTCCGGCGGGCCAGTCAACATCATGAACCTGGCTTCGACCGATCCGAATTACATGTGGGCCTGCGCAACAGATCGCATCGCCTATGTTGATTGCTCCAACGGCCAATGGCGGCTGGTCGCGGAGGTCGGTTTGCCGGGCGTGCGGCGCGTGGGTGAGGCCAGGCTGCAGCAGCTCATCGGGGAGCCGTTCAGCAGCATCGACCAGGTGGAGACGGTGGCGATGCAGATCCTGGGCGAGCACCCTGAAATGGTGACTTCGAACGGCCTGTACACCGTGGCTGACTGCGACAACACGGTGTACGTGAACTCCGGCGCGGTCATTTCCGCCATCGGCTTGAAGGACAGCGACAATCCGGCCGCCGGGCTTGAGGTCAAGCGAACGCTGGATACCACTACCTTTTTCACGCCCATGGCATTTCCGGGCTATCCCCCCGCCGTCCGCCTGATCGGGATGAGCATGACCTACGACGGACACCTGATCATCGGCGCGTTTAACGGCATCGCGGTGATTGACCGCGAATTCAAGACCCAGCCACTGGTGTACAACATCGAGCAGGGCCAGTTCATCTCCAACTCGTTCGCGGTGGACGAGAACAACGGCATCTACGTCGCCAGCGGCAGCTTCCAGCCTCGCGCGGACGGCATCCTGCGCAAGCTCATCTGGACCGGATCGGGCCTGTCGGACGCGGAAGAGGACGGCGCCTGGTCCTCACCCTACGACGGAGGAGACTGGGCGCCAGCGGTGAAGGCCGGCACCGGCACAGGCGCCACGCCCACTCTCATGGGATTCGGTCCGGATGAGGATCATCTGGTGGTGCTGACGGACGGCCTGAACCGCATGAAGATTGTCGCCTTCTGGCGCGACAACATCCCTGCTGATTTTGAGCAGAAGGCGGGCGCGAAGTCACGGCGCATCGCCGATCAGTTCCAGATTACCGCTGGTTTGCCGGCCGACACGGCGTGGATTCAATCGGAGCAGTCGGTCGCGGTCAACGGCATGGGCGCCTTCGTGGTGAACAACATGGTACCGAAGGGCCACAAGGACAAGCTGGTGGACGTGCTGGCCAACGGGCCGGCGGTGGCGCCGCCCCACGGCATGGAACGCGTGGCGTGGGATTCGAAAGCGCGCTCCTGGCGCGCGGCCTGGACGCGCGGTGACGTGGCTTCGACGAGCATGGTCCCCGTGGCAAGCTCGGCCTCGAACCTCGTGTTCGTCAATGGCTACTCCAAAGAGGACGGGTGGCAAGTCACAGGGCTGGACTGTGACACCGGCGAGGTGGTACACCGCACCATCTTTGGCAGCAGCAACCTGGGGAATGGCGCGTACGCACTGATCCAGTTCCTGGCGAACGGCGACCTGCTGTTCAATTCTGTGGCGGGGCCGATGCGGGTTCGACTTGTGTAGGGACAGACGCCTGGCTTTAGCCCCTGTCTTTTACACAGAACGTTTGAGCGAGGCTGGCTATTCGGAAGACAGCCGACGGTGTCGCTGCGAGGAGGACGTCTCTCGGGGGTGTGGGGGGCGAAGCTCCCCACTGACGAAGCAGCCTCCCGACAGGTGACAGACACGGCTGATGCGGCTCAGACGGCCTTGGACCAGGGCGAGGGATTGCTTCGCTTCGCTCGCAATGACGGGTTGGTGCTGTGGCCGCGGTGGCCACGCCGTCTTCCAGCCCCGCTGGCTATCGCGCTGCCGAGATGTGTGTAAAAGACAGGGCTTTAACCCTGCGGGGCGACTGACATATCCTTCTCGTCGGGAGCCGTGAGTATCCTCCTCAAGGTAGTTGGCGCTACCGTCAGGATACTCGGCTCCTCTCTCTTTGTACAGCTCTCAGTATACGGCCTCATTTACCCTCGCCGTCGCGGCCTATACTGGAGCGCTTCGGTCTTGGGAGTGGGTGGGGGTGCGCCCCTGCTGGAGTGGGGCTTGATGCTGTCGCCGCCGTCGAGGTCGGCGATGGTGCGGGCGAGCTTGAGGATGCGGTGAAAGGCGCGCTTCAGCTTTCGCCGGCAAGACGGCGTGCTTCTTCATAAAGGCGAGGCGACAGACGGATACCAGAGGCAAGCAGAGCGTCGAGAAGGGGTAGAACGGCAGGAATGTAGCCTGTGTGCTTGGCGGCAAGGAGTAGCCCAATTGTTCCTGTCACTCTCACCCCAAGCGTCGTCGCAACGGCTCGGCCACGACGCTCGTCTATGAGGAGCGTCGCCCCAAGTTCTTGCGACAATATGATGGCCTCGCTCTCGCCAAGATCAAGCCAGAACCGAAGGCGCTGGACGGCAATCTCATCTGCCACAGGGCGAACCACGAGCCATGTCCCTTGCTCAAGATCACTAGCGCCAGGTAAGTCAGGATTGCGAGTCACCTCAGCGAAGACGGCGGGTGGAACGACGATCTCACCAAACAACGTCTCGAATAGGTCGAGGCGCCCAATGCGCGCCAGGGCAATCAGCGGGCCGGCGTTGCTGACAACGGTCACCTACTCATTCCCGGATCGCGCACCCGTATTGCTTGCTGCTTCAATGTCAGACATGAGTTCATCGGGCGACATGTCAAGGTAGTCAATATCACGCTGGGCAAGCAGCAAGATGAATTGGGTCTTGGTGATGCCGAGAATCTCAGCCGCTTTGCCGGTTGAAATCTGGCCTTCTCGAAACAACTCGATCGTGAGCCACTCCTGCGCGCGACGGCCAGCCTCCGAGGTTGGCACGTTCAAGGCCAGAAGCAAGTCACGCGGTAACTCAACTTGCACAGTGACGGTGTCCACCAGCTTGACCTCCTTGACTTCCAACGATCCGTCGCCTGACCAAAGTATACTACATCTGTCGCCTTGGTCGGTACTGGAGGGCTTCGGCGAGGTGGTGGGTTTTGATGGCGTCGCTGCCGTCGAGGTCGGCGATGGTGCGGGCGAGCTTGAGGATGCGGTGGAAGGCGCGGGCGCTGAGCTGGAGCTGCGTCATTGCCGCCTTGACCAGCGCCTTGCCGGCCTCGTCGAGCTTGCAGTACTCCCGCACCTCGGCGGGTCCCATGTCGGCGTTGGACTTGTTCAGGAGGCTGCCGTTGCGCTGCGCCGAGAGGGTGTCCTCCGGCAAGGGCTTCGCCAGGCGGTCGCGTTGGATGGCGCGGGCGGCTTCGACGCGGGCGCGGATGGCGCTGCTGGGTTCAGCGAGTCGATCGCCGATGAGCTTGTCGTAGTCCACGCGGGGGACGTCGATGTGGATATCGATGCGGTCGAGGAGGGGGCCGGAGATGCGCTTCTGGTAGCGGGCGATGGTGCCCGCGCTGCACGTGCATTCGTGCTGGCTATCGCCGTACCACCCGCAAGGGCATGGGTTCATGGCGCTGATGAGCTGGAAATTGGCGGGGAAGGTGAGCGAGCCGTTGGCGCGGCTGATGGTGACGATGCGGTCTTCGAGTGGCTGGCGCATGACTTCCAGCGTGCGCGGGTTGAACTCCGGTAGCTCGTCCAGGAAGAGGACGCCCTGGTGGGCGAGGGTGATCTCACCGGGGCGCGGGATGCCGCCGCCGCCGACGAGGCCGGCGTGGCTGATGGTGTGGTGCGGGGCGCGGAAGGGGCGCTGGCGGATGAGGGGCTGGCCGGGCGGAAGGAGACCGGCGATGGAGTAGATTTTCGTGACTTCGAGCGCTTCGTCCAGAGTCAAGCGCGGCAGGACGCCGGGCAGTGCGCGGGCCATGAGCGTCTTGCCGGCGCCGGGCGAGCCGGTCATCAGCAGGTTGTGGCCGCCCGCCGCGGCGACTTCGAGGGCGCGCCGAACGTGCTCTTGCCCCCGGATTTCGCTGAAATCCGTCGCGTAGATAGTTTCGTCTGTGTCCACGCCGAAGCGCGGCGCGGTCGGCGTGAGCTTGCGCATGCCGCGCAGATGCGCGACAAGCTCCGGCAGCGTCGCCACGCCGTAGACGGTCAGCCCGTCGATGAGCGCTGCTTCGGCAGCATCCTGGGTTGGAACGAACAGCGTGCGGATGCCGCGCTCGCGGGCGACGGCGGCCATGGGCAGGATACCGTCGGTGTGGCGCACCGAGCCGTCGAGGGACAACTCGCCGATGAAGGCCATGCTCTCAACCGGCCAGACTTGCTGAATGGCGATGAGCAGGCCGACGGCGATGGGCAGGTCGTACGCCGGGCCTTCCTTGCGCACGTCGGCCGGGGCGAGATTGACGGTGATGCGGCCACGCGGGAAGGGCAAGCCGCTGTTGGCGATGGCGGCGCGTACCCGCTCCTTGCTCTCGTTGACGGCGGCGTCGGGCAGACCGACGATGACGAGGGAGGTCATGCCCTGGGAGATGTCGACTTCGACATCGACAAGCTGACCCTCCAGACCGACCAGCGCGCAGCTCACTACCTTCGCCAGCACAGGCTCCCCCTTGCCTTGACTTATATGAACTCGTCTACCGCTAGGTTAGCAGGGAGGGCCTTGTTCGTCAAGTTACTATCGCCGGCTGTTCGCGGTATACTATCGCTATCAACCCACTATGCCAGGAGGCACTGACATGGCCATCGACCGAAGTCACCCGAAGTACGCGCACGTCGAGCGGCGCCTGTATATCGAGCCGTTCATCTGGCTCAGCAGCGTTCGGCCGGATGGCCGCCCCCACCTTGTGCCCGTATGGTTCCTGTGGGACGGGGAAACGCTCACCATTTTCAGCCAGCCCAACAACCAGAAGATTCGCAATCTGCGGGCGAACCCGCACGTCACGGTGGCCCTCGAGGCCGCCAATGAGGGAGAGGACGTCGCTATCCTGGAAGGCACGGCGCAGCTCCTCTCGATGGATGCCGTCGCGCCCATTCTTGATCAATATCGTGAGAAGTACGAGGCCAGCATCATCGCCCTGGGGATGACACCGGAGACGATGATGGCGACGTATAGCCAGCCCATCCGGGTGACGCCGACGCGGCTTATCACGTGGTGATCGGCCGGGAGGGGTGATGCGCCTGACAACTGAGCGCCTCATCTTGCGCGACTTCGTGCCGGAGGATTGGTCGGACGTCCTGGAGTATCAGGCGAACCCAGAGTATCTCCGCTACTACGCCTGGGAGGAGCGTCGGCCCGCAGACGTGCAGGCGTTCGTGGCGATGTTCCTGGCCCATCAGGCCGAGCAGCCGCGCACCAAGTACCAGTTCGCGATCGTGCTGCCCGAGACAAATCGCGTCATCGGCAACTGCGGCGTGCGCAAGAAGACGGCGGACGCGCGCGACGGTGACATGGGCTACGAGCTGTCGCCGCTGTACTGGGGGCGCGGCTTCGCCACCGAGGCAGCGCGAGCCGTCGCAGCGTTTGGCTTCGAGCAGCTGGGGTTGCACCGCCTCTCCGCCTGGTGTATCGCCGACAACGCAGCGTCGGCGCGGGTGCTGCAGCGGCTGGGGATGCGGCAAGAGGGACACTTCCGCGAGAACGAGTGGTTCAAGGGCCGCTACTGGGACAGCCTCGTTTACGCCATACTGGACAGGGAGTGGGAGGCGAAGCGGCGCGCGGCGAGCCGCGCTTGACACGCGCCACGGGCGGGCGCAACATTGACTTCAGTCCATCGTTCACCCACGAATGAGAGGCTTTCGCGTGTCCTCGCGCAGGCGTATCGAGCCGGCTCATGACCTGGCGCACACGGACCTGGGTCTCGAGCGGCTCATCTTCTTCAGCGATGCGGTCATGGCTATCGCCATCACACTCCTGGCGATTGACTTGCGCGTGCCGGAGGTCGTCGGTCTTGCCACGTCGCCGGAGCTTGTCGCGCGCCTGGTTGACATGTGGCCGCGCTTCCTGAGCTTTATTGTGAGCTTCGGCGTGGTCGCCGTCTACTGGTCCTCGCATCACCGTCACTTCGGCCTCATTCAGCGCTATGACGGCCGGCTCATCCTGTTGAACATGCTGTTCTTGCTGTGCATCACGTGCATGCCGTTCATCGCGGGCTTCCTGGGGCTGTATCCCTACCTGGCTATAAGCCTGATGGTCTACGCGGGCGCCGTGGCCCTGACCGGGTTTGCCATGGGCGGGATCTGGTGGTACGCCTCGCGCAATCACCGCCTGGTCGATCCGAACCTTGACGGCCAGTTCATTCGGAGCCGCACTATCCTTGCCTTCATTGGGCCGACGATGTTCCTCGTGTCGATTCCCGCGGCTCTCATCAGCCCGACGTTGGCAATTGCCGTCTGGTGCGCGTCGCCGCTCGTGTCGGTGGCCGTGCTGCGCCGGCTCAACCGCAAACCCATCCGGCGCCAGGCCACACACTAAAGGCCATCCCGGTGGGGGATGGCCTTTGTCTGCAGCGAAGATTTAGTGGTGCTTGGAGAGCATCCGGCTGTCATTGCGAGGACGACGACAGGAGGACGAAGCAATCTCCCGGTTGCCGGAAGCTAAGCCGTAACTGCTTAGGCCGTCTCTAGCCGGGGCCAAAGACGGCTTCGCTTCGTTCGCACTGATGATACGCCGCTACGGTTGTGCAGGCTGTGGCGTCAGCTTCTTCTGGCGCTGCTTGAGCTCGCGGAACGAGATAAGCTCGTGCCGCTCTTCGTCCCAGAGCGTCAGCGACATCATCTTGAGGCTGGTAGGAATCGTCAAAACGGTCGCTTCCTGGAACATCGGGTTCTCGTCGTGACACTGTTCGAGCTTGTAGTTGGGAATGCGCGGGCTGAGATGGTGGATATGGTGGAAGCCGATGTTGCCGGTGAACCACTGCAGGACGCGCGGTAGCTTGTAATACGAAGCCCCTTGGAGCGCGGCCAGGCCGAAATCCCACTTGTCCTCGTGCTCCCACTCGACGCCTTCGAACTGATGCTGGACGTAGAACAGCCACATGCCCGCCCCGGCGGCGAAGAACATGACTGTCAGGACGGTGATGGCTAGCGCCTGCCATCCGACCAGATAGGCGAGCGCCCCGTAGAAGATGAGGAGGGCCAGATCCGTCCACCAGACGGTGTTCGCGACCTTCTTCATGGCCGGTTGACTGTAGCCTGGGAAGCGGTGCACCACGACAAACATGATCGTAGGCGCGATCAGGAACAGGATGACTGGGTTGCGGTACAGGCGATACTTGAGCCTGCCCCACCAGCCTTGCGCGACGTACTCATTCACGGTCATGACGTAGATGTCGCCGATGCCGCGATGCTCCAGGTTGTTGGCGTGCGCGTGGTGGATGGAGTGGCTGCGCTGCCAGTAGTGATACGGCGTCAGGGTGAACAGGCTGCAAATCATGCCCACGCTGTCGTTCATCTTGCGCGAGCGGAAGAACGAGCCGTGGCCGCAATCGTGCTGAATGATGAACAAGCGCACGAGGAACCCCGCCGTTGGTATGGCGAGGATCACCGTTAGCCAGTATCCGATGTTGAGGCTATAGACCGTCAGGGCGGCCATGACAAGAAATGCGGCGAGTGTGACGCAAAACTGTTGAATGCTCGCCGTCATATCGGGTTTCTGATACTTGGCTACGAGACTCTTCCAGGGCGGTGGTTTGGCAGGGGTAGCCGATGGGTTCTTCTTTGGGGCGGCGCGTGTGGGGGTTGTCTCCATCCATTTTCTCCTTCAACGGTGTTGTGAGTGCGCGAAGTATAGAGCATCATTGGCGAAAGGTAAACTTCACGAAACGTTCCTGTTGGCAAGGGGGCCACGACGTATGCTGGTTCTAGGCCTGGACTTCGGCGGAACGAAACTGGCCGCCGGCGTGTGGCGCGTAGGAAGCGCCCAGCTACTGGCGACGCGCCGTCGCCCGACAGACGTGGCGGCGGGCGCGGAGGGCGACCTGGCCGCGATGCTGGATATGAGCCGCGACTTGCTCGCCAGCGTTGGCGGCGCGGAGGAACTTTCCGCGGTCGGCGTCTGCTTTGGCGGCCAGGTGGATGCGGCGCGCGGCGTCGTCATCGTCCAGATGCACGTGCCGGGCTGGGAGATGTTCCCTCTGCGCGATACCATGGCCGCGCATTTCGGCGTGCCGGCCGCCGTCGAGAACGACGGCAATGCAGCGGCCCTAGCCGAGCATCGCTTCGGCGCGGGCCGGGGGCGTCCGTCGCTCCTCTATCTCACTGTCAGCACCGGTGTCGGTGGCGGGCTGGTGCTCGATGGGAGAATCTTCGAGGGGGCGCACGGCCTGGCCGGGGAAATCGGCCACATGCTCGTCGCGCCGGGCGGGCCGCCGTGCCCTTGTGGGCGGCGCGGCTGTCTGGAAGCAGTCGCCGCCGGGCCGGCCATCGCGCGGGCCGCGGTGGCGCGCCTCGCGGCGAACCCGGAGCCGCGAAGCGCGCTGCGCGGTCTGCCAAGCCTGACGGCGAGGAATGTGGCTGAAGCCGCGGCCGGTGGGGACGATATAGCGCGTGAGGTGCTGGACGAGGCGTTCGGCTACCTGGGCCTCGGCGTCGCGAACGCGGCTGTGCTCCTGGACCCCGGCTGCGTTGTGCTCGGCGGCGGTGTCACGCGGATGGGCGAACCGCTGTTCGAGCGCGTGCGAGCAGCGGTGCAGGAGCGCGTTTTCGCGCCGTGCGATGTCTTGCCGGCCCGACTCGGCGATGACGTGGGCATCTGGGGGGGCGTGGCGGTAGCCCCCGGCGTCACGTCTGGCTGATGAGCGCTGTCTGCTTGAGATGCTCGCGGAACGTGTCGACCCAGAAGTGGCAGACGGCCAGGTGGACCGTCTCGATCAGTCCGTAGTCCATATGCGGGACATCAACCGTCGCGTGGCAGAGCGAGGCGCAGCGCCCGCCGCCGCGGCCGAGCAGCCCAACCGTCGTGCCAGCGTGGGCGTTCGCCCACTCGACGGCGCGCACAACGTTGGGAGAGTTGCCGCTGCCGGTGATGACGAGAAGCACGTCGCCGGGCCGCCACAACGACCCCATCTGCTCCTCGAAAATATGGTCGTAGCTCGTATCGTTCGCCCATGCCGTGAGCGCCGCGATGTTGTCGGTCAGTGCCACGCAGCGCACGCGGCGCGTCTTGGCGTCGGGAACGGGGTTCTTGGCGATGTCGAGGGCGAAGTGGGTGGCCGTGGTGGCGCTGCCACCGTTGCCAATCACAAAGATCGTGGCATCGCGCTCGTAGGCATCGAGCAGCACCCGGGTGCTTTCGTCGACACTGTGGGTAGGAATACGCTGCATTACATCAGCCATCGCTGCTGCATACGTCTTGAGGTCCATCGTCACAACTCTCTTCCCTGGCTTACCCAACTATGACATAGAGAGGTTAACACATTATACCGTTCGTTGCGACTGTATGGCAAGCGCTTTCCATTATAATGTGTGCTCTGCCTTGACAGCCAAGCCATCCTCAGGCAATATATGCGTATCTTTTTCACAGGGCGTTGCGAAGGCTCGAAAGAAAACTGCCGAAAACCGGCGCAATTAACGAGCCTGCCCGCTACGTCTAAAACAAAAGAAATGGAAGTACCAATATGCTTCGACAAGCGACCATTGAGCCGATGTACATCGTCCTGCTCGGCGGGCCTGGCGCTGGCAAAGGCACCCAGGGTGCACAACTAACCACGTATCTCGGCATCCCCCGCATCTCGTCCGGCGACCTCTTTCGAGAGCACGTTCGTTCCCGTACCGATCTCGGCACGCAAGCCAAAGCCTACATGGACCGCGGCGAGCTGGTGCCCGACAGCATTACCGTGGCGATGGTGATGGAGCGGCTGGCCGCGTCCGACTGCGTGCGCGGCGCGATCTTCGACGGGTTCCCGCGCACGTTGCCGCAAGCGGAGGCGCTTGAGCAGGCCCTGAGCTTGCAGGGCAGGCGTGTCTGTCTCGTGGTCGACATCCAGATTCCGCCTTCGGTGATGATCGAGCGGCTCGGCGGCCGTTGGATGTGCAGCGTGTGCGGCGAGGCTTTCCACGAGAAGTTTCGCCCGCCCAGGGCACCTGGCCGCTGCGACTACTGCGGCAACAGCCTCTACCAGCGCGACGACGACAAGATAGAGGCGATCACCCGCCGCGTCCAGGTTTACATCAGCCAGACGGCGCCGCTCGAAGACTTCTACCGCCAGCGCGGCATTCTGGCCGAGATCAACGGCGATCAGGCTGTCGATGCTGTGTTCAAGGAAGCGACCGTCGCCTTCCAGGAGCGCCAGCTCGCGGGTGTCAAGAGTCTCGCATGACCGATGCAGAGGGCGGCGACGCGATCTCGACCCCGGTGACGCGCGCCCTGGATGAGCTGGGTATCCGGTATCGGACATTCCGCCATCCGGGGCCGGTCAACTCGCTGGAGCAGGCGGCGCGTGAACGCGGCCAGCGCCCCGAGCAGGTGGTGCGGAGCATCGTCTTCCGAGTCGCCAAGGGTGAGTATGTGATGGTGCTCGTCGCCGGCGCGCAGCAGGTTTCCTGGCCCATCCTTCGGCGGACCCTCGGCCAGTCACGCCTGACAATGGCCCAGGAGAGCGAGCTGCTGAGTGTGACAGGCTACCCAGTCGGCGCCGTTTCACCCTTTGGGCTTCCCGCGCCGATGCGCATCCTCGCCGACGAGAGTGTCTTCCGCGAAGAGGAGATCTCGATCGGCTCAGGCGTGCGCGGCACGACGGTCATCATGCAAAGCGCGAGCCTGCGCGATGGCCTGCCGGGGCTGGAAGTCGGTAGTTTCATTGACGACACAGGCGAGTCAGGGGCGTAGGTAGCGCTGCGCCTTTCTGAACAATAACACGATTTGTGCCACGCCCGAAAAGGCAGAGGACACGGAGCATGCGATGACCCTCGCTGGCTCCGTGTCCTCTTTATTCGCCGGTTGGCGGGACTACCACAGATACTTGAGCTCGCGCGCCTTGCGTTCCAGTTCCTCGCGGAACTCCGGCGCCGCGATCTCGATCAGCGCCTTCGCCCGCTGCTTGATGCTCTTGCCGTACAGGTCGGCGACGCCATGCTCGGTGACGACATAATGCACGTGGTTGCGCGTCGTGACGACGCCTCCACCATGATTAATCATCGCGGCGATGCGGCTGATGTTGTGGCCGTCGCGTTTTGCGAGGGTGCTGGGCAGGGCGATGATCGGGATGCCTCCCTTGGAGCGGGAAGCGCCGTAGATGAAGTCGACCTGGCCGCCCACGCCGCTGTAGAACCGCGGCCCGATGCTGTCGGAGCAGACCTGCCCGGTCAGGTCCACCTCGATGGCGGAGTTGATGGCGACCATCTGCGAGTTCTGAGCGATGTTGAACGGATCATTCACATAGTCTGTCGGGTGCAGCTCGACGATAGGGTTGTCGTGGACAAACTCGTAGAGCTTGCGCGTGCCGAGAAGGAACCCTGCCACAATTTTGCCGGGGTGCAGAGTCTTCCGCTCCCCGTTGATGATGCCTCGGTCGACGAGGTCGATGACGCCGTCGGCGAACAGCTCGGTGTGGACGCCGAGGTCCTTGTGGTTGCCCAGCCGCTTGAGGACGGCGTCCGGGATCGCGCCGATGCCCGTTTGGAGGGTCGCGCCGTCTGGGATGAGCGATGCGACGTGGTCGGCGATGCGCTCGGCGACAGGATCAGTCGACGCCATGCTCATTTCGGGGAGTGGGTAGTCGACGCACACAATCGTGTCGAGCTTGGAGATATGGATGAACGAATCGCCCAGGGTGCGAGGCATCTCGGGGTTGAGCTCGGCGATGACGTGGCGGGCCGCCTGCGCCGCCGGTTTCGTGACACCGACTTCGACGCCGAAGGAGCAGAAGCCGTGTTCGTCGGGCGGCGAGACCTGGATCAGCGCAAAGTCGAGGGGCAGGAGTCCGTTCCGGAACAGCGACGGAATCTCTGACAGGAACACCGGCGTGAAGTCGGCGCGGCCTTCGTTGACCGCGAGCCGCACGTTGTCGCTGATGAACGTGGTGTTCACACGCAGATGGCCGGCCATCTCAGGCGCGACGTAGTCCGCCGAGCCGATGGTCAACACCTGAACGATCTCGACGTTGGTCAGGGCAGGCGCTCGCTCCGTCAGCGCCGCCAGGACCGTCTGCGGCACCGAGCAGTTCCCCGACAGGAACAAGCGTGTGTTGGACTTGATTTGAAGGACGGCCTGCTCGGCGGTGAGCACCCTATCCCTGTACGTCTCGAGCCAGTTCATGAAGGAATCTCCGCCCGCAAAGCCGGGGACACAATCTGACCGTCGTGCATGGCTACACCGCGAGCTACGGTCATGCTATCGTTGATGGTATTTGTGATGCCGTTGTCGGCGAGCATCTGCACGAAGGGCCAGATGGCATTATTGAGCGCGTGTGTTCCCGTTCGGCCCAACGCGCCCGCCATGTTGGGGACGCAGTAGTGGATGACGTCGTCGACCAGGTAGGTCGGCGTCTCGTGTGACGTCGGGCGCGCCGTCTCGATCGAGCCGCCCATGTCAATGTCGATATCGATGATAACCGAGCGCCGGCGCATCTCACTCACGTGGCGTCGGTTCACCAGGACGGGCGTTCGCGAGCCAGGAATGAGCACAGCGCCCACCAGCACGTCTGCGAAGCGGCACACCTTCTCGATGTTGTGAGGGTGGGCGACCATCGTAATGATGCGGCTGTCGTGGTGGTAGACCCGTTCGAGCTGGTCCAGGTCTCTGTCGAGAACGTAGACGGTCGCGCCTAGCCCCACGAAAGCGCGGGCCGCGTTCAACCCGGTCGTACCCGCGCCCAGGATGACGACCTCGGCCGGGGCGACACCGGGCAGCCCGCCGAGCAACACGCCCTTGCCGCCGTGGTCGTTCTGGAGCAGTGTGGCGGCGACGTGCGCCGACATGCGGCCGGCGATCTCGCTCATCGGCCGCAGGGCAGGCAGACGTCCATCGTCGGTCTGAATCATCTCATACGCGATGACGGTGATTCGCGCGTCGATGAGCCTGTCGATCTTGGCGTGGGCCGCTGACGCCAGGTGCCAGAACGCCATCACACCCTGCCCGGGCCGCAGCCAGTCGAGTTCCTCGGCTGTGGGCCGCGCGACCTTAACGACCAAATCGCTGCGCCCGTACAGCTCCTCGCCAGAGTAGACGATGCGGGCGCCGGCGCGCACGTAATGGTCGTCGTGGTGGCCCGCGCCGACTCCCGCGCTTCGCTCGACGAAGACCCGGTGGCCGGCGTTGGTGAGCAACTGGACTCGGGTGGGCGTTAGGCCGATGCGATACTCGCTCTTGCGGCGCTCCTTGGGAACACCGATGTTCATTCTCTCTCCTCACTTCCTGGCTGCAGGAGGGCGCACGCCACTCTGAACGTTCTCGTGAAAGCGCTTGTCTTAACGACTTCAGCCGTCTCTGTGAATGGCAACAACTGAAACCGTTAGGACAAGCGCCCTTGCGTGTATTATAGTCCTATTTGGCTGTAGACTCGGTTCTGACACGAGCCAGGCACACCCACTGGGCGGCTCGCTCTAGCTCGCCTTCGACCAGCGGCCCTTCGCGCCCCTCGACATAGAAGCTCTCGACCGGCAGGAAAACCTCCGCACCGAGCCTTTGAAGGCGCTTGACGATATCGTGGGCCGCCGACCCAGAGATGAGGCTCGGCAGGCGATACCGCGTGTCGAACGCGACGGCAATTACACCCCGCAGCGAACGTGGCGCGAGACTGTCGAGCCACGTATGTAGCCGGGGACTGACGCCACGCCGCTGGGTTGGGCCGCCCACAACGAGCAGCCCAACACCCCGCACGTCGCCTGCCGTGACTTCCTCGACCGATTTGATGTCGACCGTCGCATACTGCGTCAGCGCGTCGCCGACTGCGCGGGCGACCTTCTCTGTGTTGCCGTATGTCGACTCGTACACCACCAGAGCCTTCACACGACCACCTCCCGTCGTCAGGCGGGAACCAACACGCTCAGGTCTTCGGCCTCAAGGAGCACGCCGGGCTTCTCGTGAGCAATCAGCACCGGGCAGGTGGCCTGATGCACAACCTTGTTGGAGACGCTGCCCAGCATAGCCCGAACGCCGCCAATCCCGCGAGCGCCCATGATGATAAGATCGACATCTCGCGCGGCTGCGACCCGCAGAATAGCATCGCCGGCCGGGCCTTCCAGTAGCTCCAGTTCGGGCACTAGATCGGCCACCAGCGCCGCGGCTGCCTCTATGACCTTCTGACCTTTGTTGAGATGCTCCCGCAGCGAGCGCCGATAATGGGGGGCGTCAATACTGGGGAGCTTCTCAAATGCGTGAACAAGAATGAGTTGCGTTTTGGAGCCGCGCGCAATCTGCGCGGCCATGTTCAATGCCTGCTCAGACTCAGCTGAGCCGTCCACGGCGACGAGAATTTTGGCTAGCATGTACTTGTCTCCTCGACGGGGCCTGACTTGGCCCCGGAGCCGCAAGGCTCCTTCGCGTCGTTGCGAAATTAGGTTTGAGTCCAGTATATCGAGTCTTTCGACTTAGCGCGTTACGATTTCGCCACGTAGCGGGGAAGTCCCTTCGCCCATGTCATACCAAGTGGCGAGCGTGACTGTGCATGGACGAGAGGGCAATGCTGTCATGCTGAGCCGAAGGCGAAGCATCCCGGGGAATGACGGGGCCCTTCGCTTTGCTCAGGGCGACACACGGTTCATGCACCCCTAGCTTTACCATCCAGTCTTTTACACACATCTCGGCAGCGCGATAGCCAGCGGGGCTGGAAGACGGCGTGGCTACCGCGGCCACAGCACCAACCCGTCATTGCGAGCGAAGCGAAGCAATCCCTCGCCTTGGTCCAAGGCCGTCTGAGCCGCATCAGCCGTGTCTGTCACCAGTCGGGAGGCTGCTTCGTCAGTGGGGAGCTTCGCCCCCCACACCCCCGAGAGACGTCCTCCTCGCAGCGACACCGTGGGCTGTCTTCCGAATAGCCAGCCTCGCTCAAACGTTCTGTGTAAAAGACAGAGCTTTACCATCTGGTATCACAGGGCCAGGGTGGCGAGCGACGGGGTCAGGACGTACAGCGCCCAGCCGAAGTACTCACGCACGTGCCGCGTGTACTCGGACTGGCTCTCCCGCAAAGTGGCCGCGACCTCGCCGCGCTCCGGCGCACCCGGGTTCTCGCGTAGCCAGGCCAGGAGGCCGCGCCAGTTGTCCGCCTCGTAGCGGTCCCAGTCGTCCTCACTCGACCGAACGACGTACTCCACGTCGAGGCCCTCCTGCCATGCCAGGTGGAACAGATCATACTCGGTGTGGATCTGCTCGCGCTGCGCGAAAGCGGGGGGAACCTCGGAGCGCCGCCAGTAAGGTTCGCCCACGACCAAGCGGCCGCCGGGGCGCAGCGCCGTGCTCAGCATGTGCAGGGTGGGCCGCCAGCCGCCCCAGATGAACGTCGCGCCCATGCACACCGCGACATCCCAGGCGTGCTTCTCGAACGCGTACTCGGAGGCGCTCATGCACACGATCTCGATGCGCTCGGCCAGCCCGCGTTCGGCCAGCTTCTGCCGCGCCCGCTCGCATGATTTCGGGCGCAGCTCGACGCCGACGCCCGAAATACCAAACGCCGTGCCCCACAGCGCCAGCGTCTCGCCCATGCCGCAGCCGAAGTCTATCACGCGGCTGTCGGCGGAGAGGTCGAGGGCGTTGGCGACTCGCATCACCTTGTCGGGCGACGATGGGTTGACAAGCTCTATGTAGCGTTCGGAGATGTCTTTCAGGTCAAACCAGTGCATTGTTCTACCTCGCAAGCATTGTAGCGCGCTACTCGGCCGGCTTCGCCTCGGCCGCGTGATGAGCCTGGCGCGCCAGGCCGCTGCGCCAATGAGAGATCATCTGCATGGGCAGGTCGTACACCAGCGGCGGCAGGATGTCCTTCAGAACCTTGAAACCAAGATTGTAGATGGTTCCGGGAACGCAGATGCCCGATCCCTGGGCCAGGCACTGGAGTGACTCGGATACCAGGTCGTCGGCCGACAGCCAAAAGATGCTTGGCACCGACGAGCGCTTGAAGTTGCGGAACTCCGGCTGGTCGTGGAACTCGGTGTAGGTGTAGCCGGGCAGGAGGGCCTGCACGCTGACACCCGTTCCGGCCAGCTCGCGGGTCAACGCGTTCGAGAAGGTGATCATCCATGCCTTGGTCGAAGCGTACATGGCGTTGCCCGGCAAGTAGGCGGCGACGGACGAGACGTTGATGATGCCGCCGCAGCCGCGGGCGATCATGCCCGGCAGCGCGGCGCGGGTAAGACGCGCGGTGGCGACGACGTGGACCTCGGCCATGTCAACCTGGCTCTGGGGGTCCTTGGTGGCGAATTTGCCGGTCGACCCGAAGCCGGCGTTGTTGACGAGCAGGGCCAGGTCCGGCAGATTCTGGATGCGCTCGGCGACGCGGTCGACGTCCTGGTGCAGCGAGAGGTCCGCGGCAAGCACCTCGGTCTCGATACGGTTGGCGGCGCGCAGTTCCTCTGCGAGCGCGGTTAGCTGTGCCTCGCGGCGGGCGACCAGGACCAGGTTGTAGCCGCGCTCGGCCAGCTGGCGCGCGTACTCTGCCCCGATGCCGCTGGACGCGCCCGTGATGAGCGCGGTCCGCCCGTTCCTATCGGCGCATGGCAGCTTCGCGTTTCGCGCTTTGTGCCTCTGCCAGCCTACCGCAACCGCTGTCCCCACTGCCGATCCCACCAACGATAGGACCACGCTTTTGCGCATCCAGGTCTCCTTGTGTGCTTGAGTGCAATACTAATCTGTTATGCTGTTCCGTGGCCGTGCGTGGTCGGCGTGGAACGATCGCTGCGGTCGCCAAAGAGCAAGAACCCTAGCGCCAGCACGCCGACGATAGTCCCAATGGGGAAGGCAGGTAAGAGAACAATCCCCGCGATGACCGCGACAATCTTGCCCCACCCCTTCTGCCCCGCCAGGCCCCACGCCGCGACGAACATCAAGACGGCCAGGGCAGCGGTCAGCAGGATCGCCATGCCCAGCCCGAACAACGGGTAAATGATATTGATGTCCCACGGCATATTCAAGGTGACGGCGGGAAGGGCAAACAGGACGATGGCGAGCGTGCCCAGGAGCGGGAACATTCCCATGACGATATAGGCCGCCGAAGTAGCGATCCGCCAGTAGGCTCTCGCTTGATCAGACATTGCACCTCCTATACCGGCGCGCGAAAACCTCCCCGAAACACCAGGCGGCGTCTGGAGAGGCGAGTAAGGCGAGACCGTCGCTGCGACGTTGCAGTGGTCCTCCGTTTGTCCCGATGCGCGCGAGAGAGCTTCAGCCTCCTCCATTGTACGTCAATACGAGGGCGCAAGCGTTGAGGTTCAGCAACCAGGCGTAAAGAAAACCTTGGGGCGCGCCCGCGCGGGCGCGCCCCAGGTCATCACTCAGGAGACGCAGATAATGTTCGTAACAGAGGGCGGCACGCCCTCAGGGCAGGCGATTGTCGTAGGAGCTGAGCACGCGCATGTAGTTGGCGCGCTCGAACGCCGCCGGCTCGGCCACGGCGAGCTGGGACATGCTGCCGCGCATTTGCGAGATGGACTCGTACTCGTGCTCGACCATCCACGCTTCCATGCCCGCGAGGACGTTCTTGGCGTAGTCGGCGCCGTACTCGATGAGCGCGGAGGCCATCATCGCCACGTTCGCCCCCGCCATGCACGCCTTGAGGGCGTCCTCGGCACTGTGGACACCGCTGGTCAGGGCGAAGTCGCACTGCACGCGCCCGTACAGGATGGCGATCCAGCGCAGCGGCAGGCGCACTTCGTTGGAGTTACTCAGCACCAGGTTGGGAACGACCGATAGCGTTTCCAGGTCCAGGTCGGGCTGGTAGAAGCGGTTGAACAGGACCAGGCCGTTGGCGCCGGCTTCGACCAGGCGGCGCGCAACGTTGGGCAGCGCCGTGAAGTAGGGGCTGAGCTTCACCGCAATCGGCACCTGTACCTTGGCGCGGACGGCGCGGACGAGATCGACGTAGGTGTCTTCCAGCTCCTGCGACGTGATGTCGGGATGGATGGGTAGGTTGTAGATGTTCAGCTCGATGGCGTCGGCGCCGGCCTGCTCCATCATGTGGGCGTACTCTACCCAGCCGCCGCTCGAGATACCATTCAGGCTCCCGATGACGGGGATATGCACTCCCTGCTTGATGTAGAACAGGTTCTCGATGTAATCCTCGCCGTTGATGCTGTACGTGCCGATATCGGGCAGATAGGTCAGCGCCTCGGCGTAGCTGTTGCTCGAGCGCTCCAGGTAGTGATCCAGTGCCAGGCTCTCGTGGATGATTTGCTCCTCGAACAAGGAGTACATCACCACCGCCGAGATCCCCGCGTCTTCGAGACGGCGGACACGGTCTACCTTCTTGGACAGCGGCGAGGCAGACGCCACCAGTGGGTTCTTAAGGCTCAGACCCAGATAGGTCGTGCTGAGGTCGATCATCATCGTGCTCCTACTTGCTGCTGTTCGTGTGGACGGCGGCCATCTGCTCGTACAGCGTCCAATGCTTCTTGACGTCCTCGGTCGCTTGCTTCATGAGCGCTTCCGCTCGTTCCTCATCCGCCTGGACGAGCATGCTGTAGCGCGTCTCGTTGTAGGCGTACTGCTGGAACGGCACCGACGGCGCCTTGGAGTCCATGGTCAGCGGGTTCTCGCCCTTCTCTGCCAGCTCGGGGTTGTAGCGGTACAGCGGCCAGAAGCCCGTCTGAACGGCCAGCTTCTGCTGCTCCAGGCCCTTCTTCATGTCGATGCCGTGGGCGATGCAGTGGCTGTAGGCGATGATGAGGGACGGGCCATCGTAGGCTTCCGCCTCCATGAAGGCGCGCAGGGTGTGCTGGTCGTTGGCGCCCATCGCAACGCGGGCGACGTAGACGTAGCCGTAGGCCATCGCCAGGAGGCCGAGATCCTTCTTCGGGATGCCCTTGCCGTTAGCGGCGAACTTGGCGACCGCCGCGCGCGGCGTAGACTTGGACGCCTGACCGCCCGTGTTCGAGTAGACCTCGGTGTCGAGCACCAGGACGTTGACGTTGCGGCCCGATGCCAGGACGTGGTCCAGGCCGCCGTAGCCGATGTCGTACGCCCAGCCGTCGCCGCCGATAATCCAGACGCTCTTCTTGACCAGGGCATCGGCAATGCTGAGCAGGTGCTTGGCCAGCTCCAGTTTCTCCTCGGGGATCGTGCCCTCGCGGGCGCCGACCACCAGGCGGTCCTTGAGCTGAGCGACGCGCTCGCGCTGCGCCTTGATACCCGTCTCGGTCGTCTGGTCCGCGCTCACGAGCTCGGCGACGAGGTCCGCGCCGATAGCGTCGGCGAACTGCGGCAGCAGCTCGAGGGCGAACTCCTGCTGCTTGTCGAGGGTGAGGCGCATGCCCAGGCCGAACTCAGCGTTGTCTTCGAACAGGGAGTTCGACCAGGCTGGCCCTCGCCCGTCGCGATTGAGTGTGTAGGGCGTCGTCGGCAGGTTGCCGCCGTAGATGGAGGAGCAGCCCGTCGCGTTGGCGACAATCATGCGGTCGCCATAGAGCTGGGTCGCCAGCTTGATATACGGTGTCTCACCGCAGCCGGAGCACGCGCCGGAGAACTCAAACAGCGGCTCGAGAAGCTGCGAGTTCTTGATCGTGCCGAGGCTCATCGCCGTGCGGTCAGGCTCGGGCAGCGTGATGTAGAAGTCCCAGTTGATGTTCTCGCGCTCGCGAACAGGGGCCTGATCGACCATGTTGATGGCCTTGCGCCCGACCTGCCGCTTGTCCTTGACCGGGCAGGCTTCGACGCACAAGCCGCAGCCCGTGCAGTCTTCGGGCGACACCGCGAGGGCGTACTTCATGCCCGGGAATTCCTTGAACTTCGCGTCGATGCTGACGAAGGTATCGGGCGCGTTCGCCAGGAGGGCCGGGTCGAAGACTGTGTGGCGGATGACCGAGTGCGGGCAAACGAAGATACACTTGCCGCACTGGATGCAGATGTCGGGCACCCACTCCGGGATTTCCAGGGCGATGTTGCGCTTTTCCCACTTGGTCGTGCCGGATGGGTAGGTGCCATCCGCGGGCAGAAGGCTGACAGATAGATCGTCGCCGCGGCCCGCGATCATGGGGGCGAGGACGTTCTGCACGAATTCGGGGGCCTGCGGTGGGACGGTCTCGCGCATCTTCATGCCGCTGTCGGTCACCGTCTTGCCGGTGAGGTCGACCTGGAACAGGTTGCCGAGGGTCTGGTCAACGGCCTCGAAGTTGCGCTGGACGACGGCCTTGCCGCGCTTGCCGTAGGTCTTCTCGATGGACTTCTTAATCTGGTAGATAGCCTCGTCGCGGGGCAGGACGCCGCTGATGGCGAAGAAGCACGTCTGCATGACGGTGTTGATGCGGCTGCCCATGCCGGTTGCCTTGGCCACGTCGTAGGCGTCGATGACGTAGAACTGGAGGTTGCGGTCGAGGATGCCCTTCTGGGTCTCCTTGGGCAGCTTCTCCCAGACTTCGTTCGGCCCGTACGGGCTGTTGAGCAGGAAGATCCCACCCGGCGCGGAATAGCGCAGGACGTCGAGGCGCTCCAGGAATGTGAACTGATGACACGCGACAAACTGCGCCTGGTTGATGAGGTAAGGGGCGCGGATGGCGCCGGGGCCGAAGCGCAGGAAGGAGGTTGTCACCGAGCCGGACTTCTTGGAGTCGTAGACGAAGTAGCCCTGGGCCTCGTTCTCGGTCTCCTCGCCGATGATCTTGATGGAGTTCTTGTTCGCGCCTACCGTGCCGTCGGCGCCCAGACCCCAGAACACGCATTGGACGATGTTCTTAGGCAGGATTTCGAAGTTGGGATCGTAGTCGAGGCTGCGGAAGGTGAGGTCGTCGTTGATGCCGACGGTGAAGTGGTTCTTCGGCTCGGCCTTGCTCAGCTCGTCGAAGACGGCCTTCGCCATGCCGGGCGTGAACTCCTTGGACGCGAGGCCGTAGCGGCCGCCGATGATCGTCGGCGCGTGGCCGTTGCCCGCCACGTTCACCTTGCCTTCGCTGATGGCGGTGACCACGTCCTGATACAGCGGCTCGCCGGCGCTGCCCGGCTCCTTGCAGCGGTCGAGCACGGCGATGGCCTTGACCGTAGACGGGAGCGCTTCGAGGAAGTGCTTCACGGAGAAGGGGCGGAACAGGTGAACCTTGACGACGCCAACCTTTTCGCCCTGGGCATTGAGATACTTCGCCGTTTCCTCGACGGTCTCGCCACCGGAACCCATGATCACCACGACGCGCTCAGCATCCGGCGCGCCGACATAGTCGTACAGGCGATACTGGCGGCCGGTCAGCTCGGCGAACCTGTCCATCGTCTTCTGGACGATGCCGGGGACGGCGTCGTAATACGGGTTGACGGTTTCGCGGGCCTGGAAATAGACGTCGGGGTTTTGCGCCGTGCCGCGAACAAAGGGGCGGTCCGGCGAGAGGGCGCGCTGGCGGTGGGCGCGAACCAGATCATCGCTAATCATCACGCGAAGATCGTCGTTTGTCAGTTCCTCGATTTTGTTGATTTCGGATGATGTGCGGAACCCGTCGAAGAAGTGCAGGAACGGTACGCGCGCTTCCAGCGTCGCCGCGTGGCAAATGACGGCCAGATCCTGGGCTTCCTGTACCGAATTGGAGGATACAAGCGCCCAGCCTGTCGAGCGCGTCGACATGACGTCGGAGTGGTCGCCGAAGATGGACAGGCCTTGCGCTGCGATGGCGCGCGCTGCGACGTGGAACACGGTCGACGTCAGCTCGCCTGCGATCTTGAACATGTTGGGGATCATCAGGAGCAGGCCCTGCGACGCCGTGAACGTCGTGGACAGGGCGCCGGCCTGCAACGCGCCGTGGATCGCGCCAGCGGCGCCTGCTTCGGACTGCATCTCGATCACGGTCGGGACGGTGCCCCACAGGTTGGGGCGTTTCGCCGCCGACCAGGCGTCCGATAGCTCACCCATTGCGGTCGAGGGTGTAATTGGATAAATGGCAATGACTTCGCTCAGGCGGTGAGCTATATTGGCCGCCGCTTCATTGCCTTCGAGAGTGATTTTCGTTCGCTGCATTCCTTCCTCCAAGGGAGTTCATCTCGCCATACGGGGTAGTATAAGGCGAAAACCGACCAGTGGGGTGAACATAGCACCACCTGTCATGAAGGGTTCGTTACCCTACTTATCGAGCGCGTCACGGCGCTCGTAACAAGCAGAAAGGCCGCAACCTCCGCGTCTCCACTTCAGGATGGCAGAGGTTCGAGCCGAGTGGGGAGCGCTGTTCGCCGCCACGACGCGGCACTGGACGCATCACTGGACTCGTGGTACGGCCTTTCTAGCCTTGATTCACTTTAGAGCCGAATGCTATGCGGCGCTGGCCGAACGACTTCGACCGAGCAGCCGGCGCGGGCCGCGACGGCGGTAGAAATGCTGCCGAGGACCAGGTAGCCAAGTCGCGTCAAACCGCTCGCGCCGACGAAGATACAGTCGGCGTCCCACCTGGCCGCTTCCGCAACCAGAATCTCGCGCGGGTCACCATCCCGGACAGCCTGGGAGACGCCCAGCCCGGCGCGCCGCAGGTCGCCGGCGGCGCCGTCGACGACGCTGTGAATCCAGCCGTGGGTCGACTCGTCGCTCTCGTGTACCCAACCGGCCCCGGGCGGAACGAACGGCGCCGTCGCGATGGAGACCTTCGAGTCGGCTGACGCGACGATGAGCACCTCGCTTCCGTCCGGCCACTCGCGTTCCGCGACAGTGCGTAGCGCTTCATCCGCGCCCGGCGACCCGTCCATGCCCAGGACGATGCGCACCGGCGCCACGGGATCCGGGTGGCTCGGGCGAGCGATGCGGACTGAGCAGTGAACTTCGGTGAGTACTTTCTGGGCAACTGTGCCGAGAATGAACTGGCTCAGCGCTGTGCGCCCGTGGGAGCCGAGGACAACCAGGTCCGCCTTCCAGTCTTCGACTTTCTTGATAATAGCCCACGCGGGCGCCTCGGCGACGCTTTCGGCCTCGACTTTCCACGTCGGGAAAAGCTCGCAGACGCGGCAGGCGGCCTCCATCGCAAGGGTACGCGCCTCTTCCACCGCTTCCGCTGCCTGTGCTCGCGCCATCTTCAGGGCGACGGGCAGGTCATCTGGCAGGTCCGCGCCCGGCTCATCGTCGGTCGGAGGCATCCAGACATCGGCGACTGAGAGAACAACCGCCTCGACGTGCTCGGGCAGCCCGGCGCGCAGCAGATCGAGAATCGCCGCGTCCGCCGAACTGGATCCATCGTACGGTATCAACACTTTCATTCGCAAACTCCTCTCACAGGCGGCCCCGGCTATATGGCAGCGGAGCATAGCAAAGGACACAGCCCGCAGGCCGTCTTCCCTCAGTATACGGCACTTTGAGGCCCTTGTGGGTGAAGGTAGGACAACCCCTCATGAAGGCATCATGACCTTTCGCCGATCAGGGGGGTAGAGGCGCGATATGCCGCGCCTCTACCCCGGACCCTAGTATCTCAGGATGGCTGCCAGGGGCGCTTTGTCCGGCATCTCCTCCGCCGGTACGACATACACCGCCGCGCCATTGAGGTGCGCCGCCAGCGCTGCCACGTCCATCAGGTCCTCGTCACCCTCAGCCGCGGTTGCGTGGGGCGTGACCGCGCCGGTCGCCGGGTCCACAACGCCCGGCTGCATCGCGTCGCGGCTCACGAACAGCGTTTCAACCCGGCCGTTCTCGGCGGCCGGCACAATCTCCTCGACGGCTATCGCCGTGCGGCCCGTCCCCGCGAGCGCCTGGAACCGCGCGACGTCGGCCGCCCGGCCGCGCGCGGAGAGCGACGCGACAAGTGGCCAGGCGCGGGCATGCAGGTCGGCCGGCGTGGCCCGGTCCGGGTTGCCGGGAATGGCGTCGTCGGACAGGTTCGCGTAGCTGTTGGCCTCGCGGTAGATCGGGAACAGGTAGTCCACGCCGGCCAGGAGCAGCGGCGCCCGACTGTCTTCGATGGCCGCCACGACGCCCTTGTTGAGCTGCTGGAAGAAGGCGAGCACCTCATCCTTCAGAATGTCGCTCTTGATGCCCCGGCCGTAAGAGACGGTATCGCTGCGGCCCGGAGATGCCACCGAGAACGAGAGGCGCTCCTTGCCTAGCTCGCTATAGCGCAGGGCGTCGTCGAGGCTGGTGGGCGTGTCCGTCAGCTCGACCTCGGCCAACGCCTCCCGATCGCCCCGGTAGAGGCGCGTCTGGTTGAGGCTCAGGGCCAGGACGTAGAACTGCGGGTCGTCGGTCAGCAGTGGCAGGAGCGGGCGGAGAGCGAAGCGAGGCCCCACCACGACTCGCTCGGGAAGTGTCAGGCCCACGCGGTAGATGTAGCCCACGGCCGGCGACAGGAACACCGCTAGGCCATCGCGCTGCTTCTGCCAGAAGTGGCTGTCGGACGCGAGCCGCTGAGCCGGCGCCAGGAAGGCCGCCGCGTCGGGAGCGCGAACCCCGGCCGCCACCAGTCTCTCGTTCGCCTGCGTCAGCAGGTTGCGGTAGCGGATGGGGTTTTGCTCGGTCGCGGCGCCGGACGAATACGTCGGTATGAACAGCGAAACATGCCAGCCCTCCTCTCTCTGGGTGAGCCGCTTCAGGTCAAGCCTGAGCTGCGTCGTGTTGCGTTCCTCCAACCGAGGGGGGGCTGTCTTTTGAGTCAACATGTTGCATCCTCCGATTCGTCAGTGGTTTGAAAATTACTGTTACGGGTAAATGCCTCGGATCATTGTGGCCTTGGCGACCCTGTCAATGGCGCGAATATAGGCCGCCGTGCGCATGTCTATGTTCTTCTGCCGCGAGACGGCGAGAACCTCGCGGAAGCTGCGCACCATAATCTCCCGCAGCCGTTTGTTGATTTCCTCCTCGTTCCAGAAGAAGAACTGGAGGTCCTGAACCCACTCGAAGTACGACACGGTCACGCCACCGGCGTTGGCCAGCACGTCCGGGATGACGAAGACGCCGCGGTCACGGAGAATGTCGTCGGCCTCCGGCGTTGTCGGCCCGTTCGCGCCCTCGGCGATAATCCGGGCTTCGATGTGGGGGGCGTTGAGGGCGGTAATCTGCCCCTCGAGCGCCGCCGGCACCAGCACATCGCACGGCAACTCCAGCAGCTCGGTGTTAGTCACGCCGTCGCCGCCGGGGAACCCGACGACCGAGCCTGTCTCGGCCTTGTGCTGGACGACAAGCTCGACCTCCAGGCCGCGTGGATTGTAGATGCCGCCGCGGCTGTCGCTGATGGCGACGACCCGGCCACCGGCCTCAGCCAGGAGGCGCGCGGACGCCACGCCCACGTTGCCGAAGCCTTGCACGGCGATCCGCGCGCCCTGAACCGGAATCTCCATGACCTGCAACGCTTCGAGGGCCGTGTACATCACGCCGCGCCCGGTGGCCTCGGAGCGCCCCACCGAGCCTCCGACTTCGATTGGCTTGCCCGTGACGACGGCGGGCGCCGTGTAGCCCCTGTGCATGGAGAAGGTGTCCATGATCCACGCCATGACCTGCGCGTTGGTGTTGACGTCCGGCGCTGGAATGTCACCTTCTGGGCTCATGAGAATGCTGATTTCCGTCGCGTACCGCCGCGTCAACTTCTCAAGTTCTACCTTTGACAGGTCGCTCGGCTTGACTACGACGCCGCCCTTCGCGCCGCCAAAAGGCAGACCGACGGTAGCGCATTTCCAGGTCATCCACATCGCAAGGGCACGAACCTCGTCCAGGGTCACATCTGGATGGTAGCGAATGCCGCCCTTGCTCGGCCCCAGCACTGTGTTGTGATGCACCCGGTATCCCGTAAAGATGTGCACCGAGCCATCGTCCATCTGCACCGGGAAGTTGACCGTTAGCTCGCGCTTTGTGTTGCGCAGCATCTCGCGTACGCCAGACTTGAGGTCCAGGAATGCGACGGCGCGGTCGAACTGCTCCCGTGCGACATCCCAGGGGTTGACCTTCGTCTCCGCAATCGTTTCCCGAATCATAGACGTTCCTCCTTGAACGTATCCCGATCGAGCTCGACTGGCATGTATTGAAATGGGTAGAAGACGTGGGGAAGTTCACCACGGAGGTGGCGAAAGTGAGTGGAACATAGCGCTACGGTCCATATCGTCGTCCGCCATTGGACGTGGCCCACCGTTCCCTGCCTCTCGGCAGAGATAGGCTACTCTTACCTCCATTCTAGCCCGGAACCTGCCGCGCGGCGTGGAGAGAGCGCAACCCCTGATGAAGGTGTGTACACCAACGCGCCGCGTCAATGGCTGTATAATGGGAGAAGATGCCAGTGCAGATTTCGGTTAGCCTAAATTTGCGCTTGACACCGTGCGCCCGGCGCGGTATAATTTAGGTGAGGCTAAATTTCTATGCCGGACGTGTAGGTGGTCCGATGATTCTCAAGAATCTCTGGCGTCGCAAGACCCGGACTATGCTGACTATCCTGGGCATTGCCATCGGCGTCGCCGCCGTCCTGGCGCTCTCGGCGTTCGGCGAGGGGATGGCGAGCGGCTTTGAGAGTATCCTGTCGCCGACAAAAGCCGATCTGATGGTGACGCAAAAGGACGCCATCATGGCGCTGGTCAGCGCGGTGGACGAGAACATCGGGGGGGATATCGCCCAATTACCCGGTGTCGAGGCTGTGGTCGGCTCCATTGTCGCCATGGTCCAGATGACCGATGCGCCGTACTTCCTCGTGGCCGGCGAGGACCCCAAAGGCTTCCTCATTTCCCATTACAAGCTGGTCGCCGGTGAGCCCCTCAGCGGGCGGCGGCAGATCATGCTGGGCAAGGTCGCTGCGAAGAACTTCAACAAGGACGTCGGCTCGACATTCAAGATCAACGATGCGACCTACCGGGTTGTCGGCATCTTCGAAACGGGCGTGAGCTTCGAGGACGGGGGCGCGGTCATCAGCCTCGCGGATGCTCAGCGCAGCTTCGACAAGGTGCACAAGGTCAGCTTCTTCAGCATTCGGTTGAAGGACCCGCGCCGCGCCGACGAGGTGCGCAAGGCCATCGAAACGCGCTGGCCGGACCTGGGGGTAACGCGTTCGGGCGAGCCGAGCCGCCAGAACGAGATGTTCGATCTCTATCGGTCTTTTGGCCTCTTCCTCGGCGTGTTCGCCGTCCTCGTCGGCGGCCTGGGGATGATGAATACGACCCTCATGAGCGTGTTCGAGCGTACCCGGGAGATTGGCCTGCTGCGGGCGGTGGGCTGGCGCAGGCGGCGCATCGTCGTCATGATCTGGGGCGAGTCCCTCGTCCTGGCCCTCATCGGCGGCGTGGTCGGCATTGCCCTGGGTGTCGGCCTGACCATGCTCGCGCGGCTCTCGCCGTCTGTGGACACACTGCTGCGCGGCGTGTTCACCCCAATGATGTTCGTCGAGGCCATCGGCATCGCTCTGCTCTTGGGTACGGTCGGCGGCCTCTACCCGGCGTGGCGCGCGTCGCAGCTCACCCCTGTCGACGCTATGCGTTACGATACGGGCGCCGGCGCGTCGATGGGGCGCGTCGCCCAGGCGCTGTCGCGCTTCGGGAGCGCCTCGCTGCGAAATCTGTGGCGGCGTCCGACGCGCACCCTGGTCACGATGGTCGGCATCGGCATCGGCGTCGGCTTCATCATTTCCATGAGCGCCATGACCGAGGGCATGATCAATGCCTTCAACGGCCTGACGAACGCGGGCCAGGTGGACCTGCTGGCCGAGGAGGCCAACGCCTCCGACATCAGCTTTTCGGCCATCGAAGACCGAACGGCGGCCCGCATCGCCATCCAACCTGACGTCAAGTCTGTTTCGCGCCTGACTTTCTCTGCGGCCTCGGCGCCGGGCATGATGTACTTCCTCGTCTTTGGCATTGACCCGGATGAGGAGTGGATCAGGCACTACAAGATCCGCGACGGCCGCGCCATTCAGCGGGCGCGCGAGATTATGATCGGGCGGCCGGTGGCTAACAGCCTGAACAAGGGCGTGGGCGACTCCATGCTGCTGGGCGGATCGAGCTACCAGATTGTCGGCATCTACGAGAACGGGTCGAGCTACGAGGACGGCGGCGGCGCGATCATGCTCGAAGAAGCGCAGCAGAAGTATGGCAAGCCGCGTCAATCCACGTTCCTGGCTATCCAGCTCCACGACCCCAGCCGCGCCGACGAGGTGGCACGCAAGCTGGAGGCAGACTTCCCGGACGTCATGATCAGCCGGGCGTCCGAGGCGACGGACCGCATGCAGGACTTCGCCACGACGTATGCCGTCCTCAACGCCCTGATCATCCTGACGCTGGTCGTCGGCGGCATCGTGATGATGAATGCCATGCTCATGAGCGTCTTCGAGCGTACCCAGGAGATCGGCGTTCTGCGGGCCCTGGGTTGGCGTCGGGGCCGTGTCATGCGCATGGTCGTCGTGGAGTCTCTGGCGCTGAGCTTCTTAAGCGCCCTGGCCGGTATCGCGATCGGCGTCGGCCTGGGCTACCTGTTCACACTGATTCCGAGCTTTGGCATGTTCATGACTCCCGCCTACCCGCCCCAGGTGTTCGTCCAGGTGGTCGCGCTGGCCCTCATCCTGGGCGCGCTCGGCGGCCTCTATCCGGCCTGGCGCGCCGCGAACATGCAGCCTATCGAGGCGTTACGCTATGAATAAGCTATCCCACGTTCTTCACCCCGCCCTGGCGCAGACGGCGAGCCCGCCCGCGGCGCTCGCGCCATCGCCGGACGGTGGCACTCCGGAGCCAGAGACGCCGGTTGTGGTCGAGACTCACGCGCTCACCAAGGTCTATGGCAACGGCCACCAGGTGCGCGCCCTGGACGGCGTAGACATGATAGTGCGCGCCGGCGAGTTCATCGCCATCGTCGGCCCGTCCGGTTCCGGCAAGTCTACACTGCTCAACATGCTCGGCGCGCTGGACAGGCCCACCTCTGGCGAGGTCATTATCAACGGCACGCCCCTGTCGAAGGTGCGCAACCTTGACCGCTTCCGCAGCCAGACCGTCGGCTTCGTCTTCCAGATACACAATCTGATCCCAACGCTGACGGCGCTAGAGAATGTCGAAGTGCCGATGTATGAGACGAAACTGCATGGGCGGAAGCGCCGCGCTCGCGCCGAGGAGCTGCTGACCCTGGTGGGGTTGGGGCAGCGGCTGGGCTTCCTGCCGAGCAAGCTGTCGGGCGGTGAGCGCCAGCGCGTCGCCATCGCGCGCGCCCTCGCCAACCGCCCCGCGATCATTCTGGCCGACGAGCCGACGGGCAACCTGGACTCGCACAATACCCAGGAGATCATGGGCCTGCTGAACGACCTGAACCGCAGCCAGGGGACAACGCTGCTCGTCGTCACGCACAACCACGAGGTTGCCCGCGCCACGCGGCGCATCATCACGATCCGCGACGGTAAGGTTCAGCGCGATATCCGCCTCAGGACAGTGTTCGACAGCGACCTGTACGACCTGAAAAGCTCGACGCTGGGGGAAGCCATCATGAGCGGCGAGGGCGTGCCGGACGAACTGCGCGACATCGCGCCGCAGCTCCGCGCCGCTCTCGAGCGCGTGTAGTCCCTCACCCTGCCCTCTCCCAGGACGGGAGAGGGAAACCGTCTCCTCCCTTCTCCCATTTTGGGAGAGGGGGAGGGGTGAGGGATTGGAAACCTACGGAAGGAACAATGTTTCCAGATGCGGCTTCGCCTCCGACCAAGATCATGATTATCCGCCACGCCGAGAAGCCACCAGACAGCGGCAAGCCTCACGGCGTCCTGTTCGACGGCGACATGGATGTGGAGTCGCTCACCGTGCGGGGCTGGCAGCGGGCCGGCGCGCTGGTGCAGCTCTTCGCGCCCGCCAACGGTGTTTTCGCCGACACGCAGCTGGCGATGCCAAGCTACCTCTACGCGGCTCCGTCGGCGAAGCATGGCCACAGCCGCCGGCCGGAGCAGACGATCTCTGCGCTGAGCGAGGAGCTTGGTACCACGATTGACCTTCGCTTCGAGAAGGGACAGGAGCAGGATCTGGCGGCGGATGTGATGGGCCGCCCTGGCATCGTCCTCATCTGCTGGGAGCATGAACACATACCGGACATCGTGCGCTCAATTCTGCCGGACGCCTCGGCCGCGCCAGACCAGTGGCCCGACGACCGCTACGACCTTGTCTGGGTGCTGGACCTGGATAATGCGACGGGCCAGTACACGTTCGCGGAGACCCAGCAGCAGCTCCTCGCCGGCGACCTGCCGCGGCGCCTGGGGTGAGGCTACTTTATGACCACAAAACCAACAAAAAGCGGGCTTCTCTCGTTCTCGTTCTGGGGCAGAGTGCTAAGCCGCAAGTCTATGCGGCCCGTCGTGCGTGTGATGACGAACATGCACGTCCGGCTGTACCGCTGGACCGGCGGCAGAGCGCAGGCCCCCAAATACCCCACCATGCTTCTTACGACGGCCGGCCGCAAGACGGGCAAGCCGCGGACGGTCCCGCTTGTGTACGTGGAAGATAAGGGCCGCTTCATCATTGCGGCGGCCTATGCAGGGAGTGACCAGAGTCCTACCTGGTGGCTGAACTTGCAGCACAGCAAGACAGGTGTCGTCCAGGTCATGCGCCGCAAGGTCAGGGTGCGCGCTGAACTGGCGCGACCTGAGGAGCGCGAGGACTTGTGGCGGCGGCTGGTGGCCATGTATCCGTATTTCACGGGCTATCAAGAGCGGACCACGCGTCAGATACCGGTGATCGTCCTCACGCCGGTAAACAGCAGCACATCGGCCCAGCAGTCGGTTACACGTCAGGTGACTGGTATGTAGAAGCGACTTCTAGTCGCTCCCGCGGCCGCACAACGACTGATGAGCCATTACCGATTAGCGCCGTATTCCGCTCGCGGTGGAGTGCTAACTCCACCGCGAGCCCTAAGGTCTTCAATTACACAGGTTGGCCGTCCAGGCTCTTGGCGAAGTCACGCACGCACGAGGCGTGAACCAGCGCCAGGACCTCATCGTCGGCGCGCAGAACTGTGTCGCCGCGGGGTAGGACGAGCTGCCCCTGACGGATAATCGCGACGAGAAGACACTGGTCCGGCATGCGCAGCTCGGAGACCGTCTTCCCAATGGCCGCCGCCTCCGGCGGGAGGCGCTCCTCGACGAGGGAGTACTGCCCCCTGCGCAGCTTCAGGAGCGTCGTCACATCGCCTAGCGACATCTCCTCCACAACCATCTGCGCGATCAGATCGGCCTGATTGAGGGCCGCGTCCACGCCCATTTCCGGCGTGAACAGCCAGGCGTTGCGCGGGTGATTGACGCGGGCAATGATATGCGGCACTCCGAACTCGAAGCGCGCCAGGCTGGCCGCAGCCAGGTTCGTTTCGTCTACGCCGCTGACGGCCGCTAGCGTGTCGGCCTGTCGAATGCCGCTGGCCTCCAGGACGCGCGGATCGGTGCCGTTGCCGGCGACGATGACCTCCTGGGGCAGGTCGCGCCGCAAGGTCCGTAGCTGTTCTTCGCCACTCTCGATGACGCGCACAGTGTGCCCGCCCGCCAGCAAGAGCGAGGTGAGATAGGCACCGACCTTTCCTCCACCTACAATAATGACAAACATCGGGTCCTCCTCAGGCGAGCAGCGCGTTGAGGCGGTCCGAGGCCGCGGCGGTCACGGCCAGGTGGACCAGATCGCCGGCGCGGAACGTCGCGCCGGGCAGCGGCAGGAACGTCTGGTTGTTCCGAGTGATGGCGATGATGCTTATCTCGCCCGGCGCCGTCAAGCCGCTGATGGGCCGCCCAACCAGCAGCGCCGGTACTTCGGTCTCGACAATGTCCACGCCGCCGCTCCCCAGGCTGTGGATGGTGTCCAACTGCGAGAACGTCAGGACCTCCGACGCGCGTTGGATACCCCATGTCGTGGTGGACACCGTGGGCAGGCCGAGGCGCTGATAGATCTCGGCCTTGCGCGGGTCATATACCCGCGCGACGACACGCGGCACGCGGAAGACTTGCCGCGCCAAACGCGCCGCCACGACGTTGGTGTCGTCGCTGGATGTGAGCGCGGCCAGGCCATCGGCGCGCTCGATGCCTGCTTCCAGCAAGACGTCTCGGTCGATGCCGATGCCGATGACGTGCCGCCCCTTGAACGACGGCGCGAGGCGCTGGCAAGTGCTCTCGTCCCTATCGACCACGACGACGCTGTGACCTTTGCGGTCGAGCAGCTCCGCCAGGCCGGATCCCATACGCCCGCACCCAATCACGATGATGTGCATACTTCACCTCCGTCGAAACGACGGTGTGGCAGACGGAAGGCGATGCCGCGCGCCATGCGCGGGGCGTCTCTCCCACCAGCGCATGACGGCCTTCCGCCCTTCCTCCGCCAGAAACACGATCGGCGCCCAGAAAATGATCAGCACCCAGTACTGCCAGGGAAGCGGGCCAAGCTCGAAAATCTCCTGGAATAGTGGGATGTACATCAGGACACACGCGAGGCTCAGCTCGAAGGCGATGCCCAGGAGCAGGAAGCGGTTGCTGAACATTCCGTGGGTGAACACGGAGGCCCGCTCCGTGCGGCAGGCATACGCCGCGCCGACCTGGCCGCAAACGACGCTGGCGAAGAAGATGGTCGTCGAGAGGACGTAGACGTAGCCGGTCGGGGTGGCGAGACGCTCGGCATAGGGCAACAGGTCCATCCGGGGCAGGTTCATCAGGTCGTGGTAGCCGTTCGTCCACCACATGATGAAGTAGGCGGTGAAGGCCAGCAAGGTCTCCAGCGACCCGAGCCACAGGAGGGCGCGCACGAGCAGCCGCCGATCAATGAGACGGTCTACCGTCTTGCGCGGCGGTCGGTCCATCACCCCCGGCTCCGGCTTTTCCGTTCCCAACGCGAGCGCCGGCAGCATATCCGTGCCCAGGTCTACCGCCAGTACCTGCATCACGGTCATCGGCAGCGGAATGCCGAGCATGATCTGCGCGATGAACGGCCACGCCTCTGGGACGTTGCTTGTGAAGATGTAGGTCGTAAACTTCTTGATGTTGGCGTAGACGGCGCGGCCCTCCTCGATGGCGTTCACGATGGAGGCGAAGTTGTCGTCGGTCAGAATCATGTCGGCGGCTTCTTTCGCCACGTCCGTTCCGGTGATGCCCATCGCCACGCCGATGTCGGCCCGCTTCAAGGCCGGCGCGTCGTTGACCCCGTCGCCCGTCACGGCGACGACATGGCCCATCTCGCGCAGGAGGGCTACCACGCGCAGCTTGTGCTCCGGCGCGACGCGGGCGAAGATGACCTCGTTCTTGAGGATATCCCGCAGTGTATCGTCGTCCATCGCGTCCAGCTCCACACCGGTCACAATGCGGGGCTGAGGGCCCTGGATGATACCGATGCGGCGGGCGATGCTCTCGGCCGTCAGCCCATAGTCACCGGTTACCATGATGATGCGGATGCCGGCGCGGCGGCAGCGCCCAACAGCCTCGGCGACTTCGGGCCGAGGCGGGTCCATCATTGCTGCCAGCCCCAGAAAGGTCAGGTCTTGCTCCACCGTGTCGGACGTGTACGCGGGCAGGTCGGCTGGCAGGATGCGCCGGGCGACGGCGAGCACGCGCAGGCCGTCTCGGGCGTAGGCATCGTTCGCCGCCATCACTGCCTGGCGCAACGGCTCGTCGATCGGGCGGTCCTGCCCATGCCACATGACCCGGCTGCACAGGGCCAGCACTTCTTTGGGCGCTCCTTTGACGTACACAATGCGCTCGCGGCCGTCGCCCTGGTGGACGGTGCTCATCCGCTTGCGCCGCGAGTCGAAGGGAATCTCGCGCAGGCGGGGCGTCTGCCGTACCACGGTGTCCAGGTCGACGTTGGCTTTCGGAGCGAGCACCCGCAGCGCCGCCTCCGTCGGATCACCAAGGACAGTCCAGCGTGCCGAGCTTTCTGTCGGCGGGATCAGGCGCGCGTTGTTGCACAGGCCCGCCGCAGTCGCCAGCGTGCGGATGTCGCTGTCGGACGGCGAGTTCCCCCCGTCTCGGTTGACTTCGACGCTGCCCTGCGGCTCGTATCCGACGCCCGTCACGGTGAGCGCTTGCCCGTCGAGCCACACGCTGCGCACCGTCATCTCGTTCTGCGTCAGCGTTCCCGTCTTGTCGGTGCAAATGACGGTACACGAGCCCAGGGTCTCGACGGATGACAGTTTCTTGATGAGAGCGTGCCGGTCCGCCATGCGCTGGACGCCCATGGCGAGAGAGAGCGTCACTGTGGGCAGCAGCCCCTCCGGCACGAAGGCCACGACCATACCGACGGCGAAGATGAACCCCTCGGTGAGGGGACGGTGGACGAGCAGAATGGACAACACGAAGAACAGGATGCCGATGCCCACCGCCATCACTGTGACGATGCGCGTGGTGCGGTCAATCTCGCGTTGGAGCGGGCTGGTGTCCTCGCCGACGCTCTGGGTCAGGTGCGCAATCTTGCCGAACTCGGTGCTCATGCCGGTCGCGGTGACGACGGCGCGGCCGGTGCCGCTCGCGACGTTCGTTCCGGCGAAGACGAGATTGGGCATCTCCACCAGGGCAAGCCCGCCGTTGACGCAGGCGTCGCCGATTTTCCTCACCGGGTTCGACTCGCCGCTCAGCGTCGACTGGTCGACGCGCAGCTCGGCCTCCTGGACCAGGCGCGCGTCGGCGGAGATGTGGTCGCCCTCGCTCAAGAGGATGACATCGCCCGGAACTAGCTCCTCTGCCGCAATGCGCTGCTCCTGGCCGTCGCGAATCACACGTGCGTAGGCTGGGAGCAGTTGCTTCAGGGCGGCCGTCGCGCGCTCAGCCTTGTACTCCTGCGCGAACGAGAAGATAGCGTTGATGACGACGACGGCCCAGATGGCCCAGCCGAGCTGAGGCATCTGCCCGATGAACGCCAACGCGCCGCCTATCCATAGGAGGATTGCCATGAGATGGGTGAAATGGCCCAGGAATCGAAGGTAGAGGGGCCTGCCTTTCACCTCCCGGATCATATTGCGGCCAACTTGTTCTAGCCGCGTTTCGGCTTCGGCCTGGCTCAAGCCCTCATCGGATGTCTTGAGCGATTCGTACACGTTGGAAATGGGAAAACGGGCGAAATCCTTTAGATCAGAAGCCATGAGCCTCTCGCAATCATGTCTGGCTGCCTAACTGCGGGTCATCGTCTGCGGCGTTGCGCCAGTTTTGTGGCCGCGTCAGCACCATCGGTATCGCGCATGAGTGTACGAGGGCGACCGCCACGCTGCCGAGCAGGGCACGATCGAGGCCTGACCGCCCATGGGTGGCCATGACCAGTAACTCGGCGCCAGATGCCCAGATTTCATCGAGGATTGATTGCACGAGTGGGCCGCTGCGGACGACGAGTCGGGTGGGGATGCCCTCAGCGGCGATTGTCGGGGCGAGGCTCTGAAGATACGTCTCGGCGCCTTGCTGCGTCTCGGCCTCACTCGGCACGAGCGTCTGGGCCAGACTGGGGTCGACCACTATTGGCGGCGGCGGCACCACGCGTAGCAGAACGAGGTGGCCGCCCAACGCGCGCGCCAGCGCCACAGCGGGTTGCAGGGCTGCCTCTGCAAGTGGCGAGCCATCGAGCGGGGTCAGTATCTCGGGGGCAGTGCTCGCGAGTAGGGGCGGGTGAGCCGTGCCACGGGCGGGGACGAGCCAGACGGGAACGGGGCTTGCGGCCAGAATCTTCTCGGCCACTGAGCCGAACACCAGCCGCCGCAGACCAGTGCGCCCATGTGTCGTCATCACGACCAGCCCAGCATCGTGGGCCGCCACAGCGTCTAGAATCCCGCGGGCCGCCGTTCCGTGGGGGACGACCAGGTCGACTGCCGCGCCGTCGGCTATGCGCGTCCGGACTCCGTCCAGGTAGTGCTCAGCTTCATGGGCTGCTCGCGGCGAATCATCGCCCGCGACCCGCGCCAGCAGAACACGCGCGCCCATCCGCTGGGCGAGGAACACCGCTGTAGGAAGCGCGCCCTCGCCCAGCGCCGAACCGTCCAGGGGGACGAGTATCGTTCGGTACATGGGCCACCGCTTTCACACGTCAGGCGTGGACAAGCTCCTGCTCATTCTCTTCGAAGGTCACAGGCACGCCTGGCCGCACCAGGAGCACGGGCAACATGCCGAAATGCAAGATCTCCATCGCCTTGCTGCCGAAGAACATGCGCGACAGCCCTGCGCGCCCGTGGGATGCCATGATGATCAGGCTTACACCCAGGTCCCAGCTCTCTTCCAGGATTGTCTGTGTCACAGCCCCGGACCGGACGAGAATGTGCGTGTTGATGCCCGCTTCCTTGAACTGGTTAGCGACCACGCTGAGGTAGCGCTCCACCACCTGCCGATCGCGCTCCAGGATGTCCTGCGCCTTTTCGGGGTGAGCGACGACATCCTCTTTACTCAGCTCCGGCGGCTCGTGAACGTGAATCAGATACACCGTGGCGTTCATCTTCCGGGCGATATAGATTGCGTGCGGCACGGCCGCTTCCGCCACCTCTGAGCCATCCAGTGGCACCAGGAAGCGCGGGTATGTCTGCTCGACCACGTCCTCGGGCAGCCAGGTGCTGCAGCGAACGAGCAAGACCGGCACCGGGCTCCCATGGAGCACGGCCTCTGCAACGGAGCCATAGACCCAACGGCCAAGACCGGAGCGCCCGTGAGTCGTCATGACGACCATGTCGATGTCGCGCAGCTTGATCTCGTCCAGGATGGCATGGGCAGGGGAGGCATCCATTACCGCCGTGTCTGCTATGATGCCGTCCGTGAGCAAGTCGGCTGCGATTCTGGCCAGATACGCCTCGGCCTCATTAATGGCGCGAATCTGGTGGTTGTTGAGCGGGCCGCTGGGCAGACCCAACGGGTGGACCGCTTGAAGAAGAAGGAGCTTTGCGTTCATCCCGCGGGCCATGGACTTTGCGAGGGGCAACGCCTGTTCGCTGAGCTCGGACCCATCCAGCGGGACTAAGATTGTTTTATACATTTCCGTTTCTCCCATTGTCAATCGTATCAAATCTCTTATCGTCCTGGGGACGATAGAGACAAATCCTCGAAAACAGCGGCGGGCCGAACGAATAGAATTGGAGTTTCGCCCCGCCGCAGCACGTCTTGCGCGACGCTACCATAGCGCACGCGGTCCCAGCCCGTTCGGGCATGGGTGGTCATCACGATGAGTTCGACACCGGGCATCTTGCTTTCATCCAGGATCGATGGCGCGGCCGAGCCAACGCGCAGCGAGACCTCGACCGGTACGCCCTGGACCCTTAGGGCTTCGCCCGTCGTCTCTAGATAATGTTGGGCCTCGCTCTGATCCTGCTTGACCATCTCCATCACAAGGTCCGGCTCGTCGGCGTAGCGCGGCGAGACAAGGCCCGAGGGGACGATGACGCGAAGGAGCCGCACAACGCCGTCCATGGCCTGAGCCAGGGCGACGGCGTGGGGCAGCGCAGCCTCGGCGAAAGCCGTCCCGTCCACGGGCACCAGCACGACGTGCTCGGTCGGCTCCGGCGCGCCGCGGGGCTTCTTGACGACGCGGAGGAGCAGCACCGGCACAAGGGTGTTGGTCAGCACCGCTTCCGCGACCGAGCCACGCACCATGCGGCCCAGGCCGGACCGCCCGTGGGTCGCCATGATGATCAGGTCGGCATTCACATCGTCGGCGACACTCGGGATAGCCTCCTCCGGCGCTGTACTGCGGACCGCTATGTCGGTGACGAGTCCTGTGGCGACGAGCCGGTCCGCGACAAGGCTGAGATACTGGCGCGCGTGTTGGGTCATGCGCGCCTGGAGGACATTCGTCTGCTGCCCCGGCTCGCCCATGCAGCGCGTCGCTTGCAGAAGGACGACACGCGCGCCAGCCGCCTGAGCCACACGAGTCGCCAGAGGGAGCGCCTGTTCACTGAAAGGCGATCCATCGAGAGGTACAAGAATCGTCCGGTACATGCTGCCTCCTTATTGCATGCTGGCCCGATGGCGTCCTTGCCGCGGGCTCGCGCTCACGGCGCAGCGACCTCCTGGGCGGGCTGCCCCAGGCTAGTGGGTCGGGGGGCTTCAGTCACTTCGCAGAACATCCACAGCACGCGGCCCAACCTGGCGATGCCCTCTCGGATAAGATCCGGATGGGCGTTCGAGAAATTCAGCCGCATCGTATTCAGCCCGCCGCCGCCGGCAAAGAAGCTGGTGCCGGGGACGAAGGCGACACGCTCGGCGACGGCCAGCGGCAGGATGTCTGCGGCGTTCACGTTTTCGGGCAGCGTCACCCAGAGGAACAGGCCGCCATGTGGGTGCGTCCAGCGCACACTCGGTGGGAAGTGCGTAGCCATCGCATCGAGCATCACATTGCGACGCTCACTGTACATCTGTCGGATGAGCTTCCCATGCTCTTCCAGGAAGCCATCGCGGGCCACCTCGTAGGCGACCATCTGGTTGAATGTCGACGTGTGGAGGTCGGCGCCTTGCTTGGCCTGCACGAGCTTGCGAATGACAACCGTCGGCGCGACGACCCACGCCAGGCGCAGGCCGGGGGCCAGGGTCTTCGAAAAGGTGCTGAGGTAAATGACGTTGCCCTGGTAGTGCGGCTCGGCACACGTCTCGCCGTCCAGGCACACGATAGACGGCAGCGCCTCGCCCTCGAAGCGCAGCTGGCCATAGGGGTCATCCTCGACGATCGGCACGCCATACTGCTCGGCCAGCCGCACGAGCTGGCGCCGCCTTTCGAGCGACAGGGTCACACCGGCCGGGTTGTGGAAGTTAGGCAGCGCGTAGATGAACTTCGGTCCTGTGCGCAGTGCCTCTTCCAGGTGGTCGGTCTGCATGCCATCGTCGTCGAGCGGCACAGTGACATACTCCGCGCCGAAGACGTTCCACGCCTGGAGCGCCCCGAGGTACGTCGGATTCTCGACGAGGATGTGGTCACCGGGGTTGATGAAGACCTTACCGATGAGGTCCAGGGCTTGCTGTGAGCCGGACGTGATGAGGATGTTGTCGGTAGTGACTTTCAGCCCCAGCTCGGCCGTCTTGTGCGCGATCATCTCACGGAAAGGCGTGTAGCCCTCGGTGGTTCCATACTGGAGCGCTTGCGCGCCGAACCGGTTCAGAACGCGCTCGCACGCCGCCTGGAACTCCTTGACCGGAAAAACCTCCGGCGCCGGCAGGCCGCCGGCGAACGAGATGACATCCGGCTGCTCAGTCAGCTTCAACAACTCGCGGATCGCAGAGCTCGTCATGCGCTGTGTCCGCTGCGCGAATCGGTGATCCCACAATGTCGCCATGCCTCTCTCCTCGTGTTAAGCTCGTAGCCTGCGCATTTTCCGCGGCCTATCTCTGTCGAACACGTCTGACTTTCGCGCTTTCTCTCCGTAGCGGGTTAGCTTATCGTCGACGAGGCGGTGGAAGCTGCCCTCGGGGTACTTTCCATCCGGCCCACGCTCGCCCGCCGGGAGACCTGTGAGAAGCGCGATGGTCTCTTCTACTGTATGAACGGCCCATACGTGGAACTGGCCGTCCTCGATGGCCCGAACAACCTCGTGCTTGAGCATGAGGTGCGGCACATTCGCTGCGGGAATGATGACCCCCTGCTGCCCGGTCAGCCCGATCGCGCGGCAGACCTCAAAGAAGCCTTCGATCTTCTGGGTTACGCCGCCAACGGCCTGGACCTGACCGTATTGGTTCACTGAGCCAGTGACGGCGATGGCCTGGTCGATGGGCGCGTCCGCGAGAGATGACAGGAGCGCGATCAGCTCCGCCACCGACGCCGAGTCGCCTTCGACTCCCTCGTAACCCTGCTCGAATGCCAGGGTTGCTGCCAGAGCCAGGGCCTGCTCCTGGGCGTACTGGCCTGCCAGGTAGCCCGACAGGATGAGGAACCCTTTGTTATGGATCGGCCCGGACAGGTTCGTTTCGCGGTCGATGCTCTGGATTGCTCCGTGGCCAACCGACGTGCGAGCGGTGATGCGCGACGGGCGCCCGAACATGTAGTCGCCCAGGTCGAGGACGGAAATGCCGTTGACCTGGCCCACCCGTTTGCCGGACGTGTCGATGACGATGGTTCCGTCGGCCATCATTTCCAGGATGCGCTCGGCGATCCAGTTAGATCGATACTCGCGCTTCTCGATGGCCTGGTCCACATCCGCCGCCGTCACAAGCTCGTGCCCCGCCCGTGCCGCCCAGAAGCTGGCCTCGGTCACGACGTCGGCGATGTCGAGCAGCCGCGTGGACAGCTTGCGCTGATCCTCGCGCAGCCGCGCGCCATACTCGACGACGCGCGCGACGGCGGTGCGGTCGAAGTGCCGCAGACCGTAGTCGTTGACGCGTCGGCTGATGAACCCGGCATAGTTCATGGTATGGTCATCAGTCCACGCCATGTCCGGCGCGAAGTCAACCTTGACCTTGAACAACTCCTGAAAGTCCTCATCTAGCTGATAGAGCAAACTGTATACCTGCGGCGTTCCAATCAGGATGACCTTCAAGTTTAGTGGAATAGGCTCCGGACGCAAGGAGGTCGTCGGGATCGACGTGAATTGCTCGCCGAGATTCTCGATGCGTATCTGACGGCTGACGAGAGCACGTTTCAGGGCGTCCCACGCGAACGGGGCCACGAGGACATCGACGACACGCACGACCAGGAACCCACCGTTCGCGCGGTGCAGCGCGCCCGGCTTGATCTGGTGGAAGTTCGTCACCATGGCCCCGAAGGTCGGCTGGTAGTCAATACGCCCGGTCAGGTTATAGTACGTTGGGTTGGCTTCGATGATGACCGGGGCGGAATCGGAGGCGGAGTGATCCACCAGGACATTGACGCGGTAGCGACCCAGGTCATCCTGCCGCGCCGCCGCCTCGATTTGCTCAAGACCCTTGTTCTCACCATCCTGCGAGCTCTTGGGTCGGAAATCCTGCAAGTGCTCGGGCAGGTCCTGCAGCACAGTATCGAGATACGCGAGGACCTTCTCCTGGTCCTGGAACTTCTCTCGCAGGTCTTCCAGCAATGGCCCGACGGCGTACAGCGCGACGTCACGCTCCAGCCCCCGCAACTTATCCATCGTCTCTTGCTCGATCTGCCGCATCTGGCGCAGCGCCTGGGCAATCGCGGCTTGCAGCGCCTCGCCCTTCTGCTCGAAATCGGTCCGTTTCTCCTCGGGCAGCCGCTCGAAATCCTGCACCGACAGAGCGTGCCCTTCCACGAGAGGAATGCTGGCGACGCCGACGGGCGTCTGCTCCAGCGCAAAGCTGTTCTCGTGGGCGTAGGCCTGAAGCTCGGCGAAAAGCGCATCGCGCCGATGGGACATCTCGTTCAGAATGGCCTGCCTTCGCCGCTCGTAGTCCTCGCTATCGAAGGCCCGCGATATCTCGCGCTGCGCGCCGTCGACGAACTGATTCATCGACCGCGCCAGCTCCGTGCCGCGCCCCGCCGGCAGCTCGATGGCAACCGGCCGGTAAGGCTCCGCGAAATTGTGTACGTACACCCAGTCGGGCGGCGTGGGGCGCGTGGGCGCGTGCCGCTCCAGGTAAGCGCGAATGGTCGTCTCTCGGCCGGAACCGGGGCTACCGGCGACGAAAAGGTTGTAGCCTGGCGCGCCGACTTCGAGACCGAACTCGATCGCGTCGAGGGCGCGCGGCTGACCGATGATGCCTTCCAGGGGCGCGACGTCGGCCGTGCTCTCGAACGGCAGACACGACGGGTCTACGGTTCGCCTGACATCGGCGGCCTTCAGCTCGATAGCGTTCGCTTGTTCCCCGGCGACTATTTCAAGCATAGAGCCTCCCTCTCTTTGGTCTGGCGGCATCAAGACACGCCAAAACCTCCGCGCACCCCTTGGGTACCGGAGGGATCACGATCTGACGTATCGCACCGCGCGCGCATCCCGTCTCTCCTCGTCCAATCAGGACGCGGCTTACCGGAGCCACAGCATCGTGTCTCCCGTCTCCATTATAAGCCCACTGGCATGACGCGGCGTGAAGAGGCCGCAACGCCGCACGAAGGCTTGTTCACCCGCGTCATGGTGGCCTGGACGCGGTGACCAGGGGGTTGACGCAAACGGTTGCGCGGGAGTAGAATTTATCCAGCGACACGTACGCACGTCGGACGAACGATTGAGGTTGAGATGGATCAGGGATCGGGCTGCCCCGGGGAAGGCGAGAAAGAACTGGTTGACGCGCTGCACCGGCACGAGAGATGCGCCTGCACGCAGCTCGTCGAGCGCTATTCCAACCAGGTGTTCAGTGTCGCTCTAAGGCTGACGGGCGACCCGGACGACGCCGAGGAAGTGCTCCAGGATACATTCGTCAACGCCTGCAAGAGCGTTGACAACTTCGAAGGCCGCTCCAACCTCGGCACCTGGCTGCACCGTATCGCCACCAACAGCGGCCTGATGCGCCTGCGCCGCCATGAGCTGTCTACCATCTCCCTCGAAGGCCCGGCCGACAAAGCGATGGAGATGACCCGCGAGCTCCACATTCACGACGTCAGCTCGGACCCCGAAATCGTCGCTCTGACGACCGAACTGCGCGCGGCGATGGATCGGGCCATCTCGGCGCTGCCAGAGTCGCTGCGCCAGGCGTTCGTCCTGCGCGAGATCGAGGGCCTGTCCACAGAGGAAGCGGCCAACGTCCTGGGCATCACGCCCCAGGCACTGAAGGTGCGCATCCACCGCGCCCGCACTATCCTGCGCGAGACGCTCGCGAGCTACTTCACCGAAGTTCCTTTTGCCCCATCCTCGCTGCACTAGCGGCGCATATCGGCGCGGCAATCTGGCGCTCGCGCCAGGCATTGGGCCGCTAGAGGCGCGAAAGGTCATTGCCGGATCGAGACTTTTCGCGCTTTTCATTCGCTTTCGTGACCTTCGTAGTCCGGAAGTTCGTCCACGAAATCCACTTCAGCGCAACCGCGGCGCTCCGGGTGTGTTACCTTTTTAACGCACCTGCATCTAACACCGTAGACACGCGAAAGCGTCACCAGGAGGAAAGATGGCAAACGGAAAAGTTGTTAATACGGTACTGATCGGTGGCATGGAGTTCGCTGCAACGACTCCCTCCGGCCACACGATCTTTATGGATGCGGCCGAATCGGCCGGCGGCGAGAACAACGGCCCGCGCCCAACCGAGTTGGTGCTCGCCGGGCTGGGCGGCTGCACAGCCATGGACGTCATCTCCATTCTACGAAAGATGCGCGAGCCGGTCGAAGGGCTGGAAGTGAGCGTCAACGGGGAGCAGGCCAAAGAGCATCCGCACCTGTTCACGAGCATCCATATTGAGTACGTTGTCTACGGCAACGGGATCACCCCCGCGAACGTTGAGAAGGCCATTCGCCTGTCCGACGAGCGCTACTGCTCTGTCGCGGCGACCCTGCGTGGGGTCGCGACCATCTCTCACAGCTATCGCATCGAGCCGGCGCCGGTCAAGGCGGCCGTCTAGGGTACGGGAGGAAATAATGGCGTTGCTATCGAAGAAAGACCAGGAAGCGCTGAAGAAGGAGTTTGAGGCACTGACTCGGCCGGTGAAACTCGTCCTTATCACCCAGGAGACGGAGTGCGAGTACTGCGCCGACACGCGGCAGATCGTGGAGGAAGTGGCGGGCCTTTCGAACAAGATTCGCGTCGAGGTGCTGGACATCGAGACGCATAGCGCCGAGGCGGCGGCGTACGGCGTCGACAAGGCGCCGGGCATGGCGATGCTCGCCGATGGCCCGCAGCCTGTCGACTACGGCATCCGTTACTACGGCATCCCGTCCGGCTACGAGTTCGCCTCCCTCATCCAGGACATCCTGATGGTCAGTCGCGGCGACTCTGGCCTGGCGCCGGCGACGCGCGCCTCCCTGGCCGAGATCAAGACGCCGATGCGTCTGCAAGTGTTCGTCACGCCGACGTGCCCGTACTGCCCGCGCGCCGTTCACATGGCGCACCAGATGGCGATGGAGAACGCGAACATCACCGCCGACATGGTCGAGGCCATCGAGTTCCCGCACCTGGCGCACAAGTACAGTGTTATGGGGGTGCCACGGACGGTCATCAACGAGAACGTCCACGTCGAGGGCGCCGTGCCGGAGGCGATGCTGTTGCAGCGCGTGATGGCCGCCGCCAATCAGCCCAGCCCAAACTGACGAATCGCTGAACATCCTAACAGGCGTGAAGGTCTGATGCGCCCCACCGCTAGTGGTTGGGGCGCATCGTGCTTTTCTGCACATTGTCAGGTGGCAGGTTTGGGCTATACTAGATACGAGAGGCAGTGGAGTGGGCAGAGGCGACGATAGGCGACAGCGCTGTGCGCCTGTAAGGAGGACACGACATGCCGGTTGATTGGCGAGACCATATCGTGGCGACACCGGATGTGTTGCACGGCAAGCCCCGTATTAAGGGCACGCGGATTACGGTCAGCCTTATTCTTGGCTACCTTGCCGCAGGCGAGACGTTTGACGGCATCATGCGCGAGTTTCCAGACCTGACACGTGAGCAAATCGCAGCGTGCCTCGACTATGCACGCGATCTTGCGGAGTTCGAGGTGGCCGTCTAATGGGGTTAAGGCTATTCGCCGATCATTGCGTCTCAACGGCCATCGTTCAGGCTCTCCAACAAGCAGGCCACGAAGTTATCCTCCTGCGTCGCCTCCTGCCTGCAGACGCACCCGACACGCAGGTGATTTCAAGAGCACAGGAACTGGAAGCGATTCTTGTCTCCCTGAATTGCGATTTTGCTGACATTGTTGCCTATCCCCCTCACGGTATAGGGGTATTGTGGCGCTCTAGCTACACAATCACCCGGAACTCACTCCTCGTCTCATGGAGAACCTCCTGACCTATCTCGCAGATCATCCGAATATGGACGACTACCGCGGGAAGCTCCAGTTGGTGGAAGCCCATCGTATTCGGATACGCATCTGAGGTAGCTTCTAAATCGGCACCGCAAATGCTTGCGACTATCATCCGATGGTGGGAATAAGCAAAGAACTTCGTGGTATAATTAGCGCCCTGGCGCGCGCGGGGAGGGCCGCGCGTTCGCCCTAGTCTGGAGACACATGACGCCTCCGACCGGCACGGTCACACTCCTATTCACCGATATCGAGGGCAGCACCAAGCTCTGGGAGCGTTACCCCGAACCGATGAAGGCCGCGCTCGGCCGACACGACACCATCCTTCGACAAGTCATCGCATCCCACCAGGGCTACGTATTCAAGACCGTCGGCGACGCTTTCTGCGCGGCGTTCGACACGGCCGCGTCCGCCCTCGCCGCGGCGCTGGACGCTCAACGCGCGCTCGCCGCTGAGCCGTGGGGTGTCACGGGCCCTATTCGCGTGCGCATGGCGCTCCACACCGGCGCAACCATCGAGCGCGACGGCGACTACTTCGGGCAGCCCGTCAACCGCGTGGCGCGCCTCCTCTCGGCGGGGTACGGCGGCCAGATCCTGCTGTCCCTGCCGACGTATGAGCTCGTGCGCGACGATTTGCCGCCTGACGTCAGCATCCGCGACATGGGCGAGCACCACCTCAAAGACCTCGCCCGCCCCGAGCACGTCTTCCAGATCGTCGCTGCCGGTTTGCCCGCCGACTTTCCCCAGCTCAAGACGCTGGACACTCTCCCCAACAACCTGCCGCCGCAGCGCGACGCTCTGATTGGGCGCGAGAAGGAGCTGGAGACCCTGCGCCAGATGGTGCTGCGTCCAGATGTCCCGCTGCTGACGCTGACCGGGCCGGGCGGCGCGGGAAAGACACGCCTGGCGCTGCAAGTCGGCGCCATCCTGCTCGACCAGTTCGACAACGGCGTGTTCTTCGTCAACCTCGCGCCCATCTTCGACCCCGAGCTTGTTCCGTCCGCGATTGCCGAGGCGATTGGGGTGCGCGAACAGCCGCCGACACCCCTGCGGGAGACCCTGAAGCAGACCCTCCAGGACCGGCAGATGCTTCTCATCCTGGACAACTTCGAGCAGGTGCTCGCCGCCGCCCCCATCGTGGCCGATCTACTGACACTGCCCGGGCTCAAAGTCCTCGTCACGAGCCGCGCCTGCCTCGAAATCCGGGGCGAACACGAGTACCCGGTGCCGCCGCTGATGCTGCCGGACCTGGAGCACCTGCCCACGACCGAGAGCCTGAGCCAGTACGAGGCGGTGCGGCTGTTCATCGAGCGCGCGGTGGCGATTCGGCCGGACTTCAAGGTCACGAACGAGAACGCGCCCGCCATTGCCGAGATCTGTTACCGCCTGGACGGCCTGCCCCTGGCGATCGAGCTGGCCGCGGCCCGCATCCGCATGCTGACGCCGGCGGCCATGCTCCAGCGCCTGTCGGATCCGCTCAAGCTCCTGACGGGCGGCCCGCGGGATCTGCCCGAGCGCCAGCAGACTCTCCGCAGCACGATCGCGTGGAGCTATGATCTGCTGGGCGAAAGTGAGAAGGCGCTGTTCCGCCGCCTGGCGGTGTTCGTCGGCGGCTTCTCCCTGGAGGCCGCGGAGAGCGTGTGCGACGTGGACGGCGACCTGGGCATCGACGTGCTCGACGGGGTCGCCGCGTTGGTAGGGCAGAGTCTCGTGAGCGCGGGGGAGACCGGGGAGGGTGAGGCACGCTACACGATGCTGGTCACGCTGCGCGAGTACGCGGAGGAGCGATTGCTCGAGAGCAGCGACCTGGCGATTATTGCCGAGCGGCATGCGCGCTTCTACCAGCAACTGGCGGAGCGCGCGACGCCTCTGTTGACCGGACCCGAGCAGGCCAAGTGGCTGGACTGCCTGGAGATGGAACAGGGGAACTTTCGCGCTGCCTTGGCCTGGAGCCACAGCGCCGAGAGCGCCGTCGAGCTGGAATTGGCGCTGACCGGGTCCCTCCTGTTGTTCTGGTGGATGCGCGGCCACCTGACCGAGGGCTGGCAGGCGGCGACCGCCGCCCTCGCCCGAACGTCCGCCGACGACCACACGGCGGCCCATGCTCTGGCGTTACATTGCGCGGGCGGGTTGGCGTGGAACCTCGGCAAGCTCGAAACCGCGGCGACGTTCTTTGAGCAGACAGTGGCGTTGCGCCGCGAATTGGGCGACAAGCGAGGGATGGCGCAATCTCTCAGCAATCTCGGCGCCGTGAACGTCAGCTTGAAGAACTTCGTCAAGGCGCGGGCGTGCATCGAGGAGGCGCTGGCCATCGGTCAAGAGCTGGGCGACCAGAACGCCGTTGGTCTGGCCTACGGCAACCTGGGCGACCAGGCTTACTTTCAGGGTGACCTGGACGACGCGCAACACTATTGGAGCGAGGCGCGGGAGATCTTCCGACGGCTCAAAGATGACTACAGTGTGGGCATCTATAACAATAACCTGGGCGAGCTTGTGCGCCAGCAAGGGAAGTACGCCGAGGCGGCCGTGCTGTTCCGCGATGCTCTGCTGATATTCCAGAGGCTCGGTGGCAGGACTCTTGTCGCTACGCTCTTGCTCAACCTGGGCGAGCTTGCCTGGCTCCAGGGTGATCCCCATCGCGCCGCTCGACTGTTTTCGGCGGCCGAGCAGTTGCGCGAGGTCGTCGGCGTTCCCCTCACCTATGACGCGCAGGACCAGTACGATAGGACGATGCCGCAGCTCAAGGCGGCGTTGGGCGACGAAGCCTTCGACACGGCCTGGGCGGCGGGCAGCGTCCTGAGCCAGGAGCAGGCGGTGGCCTACGCCCTCGGCAGCGAAGGTGAAGACTTCTTATCCAGATAAGAAGAAGTCTTCTCTACCATCTCCCTCGTTTGGAATATGATAATAGGTGGACGACTACGTCCGCAGGTCTCGCACGGAGACCTGTCACACACCAGCGGAGGCGTGTAGACAACGACCATTTGATCCGTGTCTATCTCGTGCACATGGCGCAACGCTGCGTCATCCGCGCCAAAGGAGTCGCGATGCGAGGAACGATCCTCATCGATGAGAGCCGCTGCAAGGGCTGCGAGCTTTGTACGACGGTGTGTCCGAAGAATCTCATAAAGATAGCCGAGCATTTCACGTCCCACGGGTATCAGCCGGCCACGCTGGTCGATCCAGAGGGATTATGCACCGGGTGCCTCCTATGCTCGACCATCTGCCCGGACGTCGCGATCACCGTCTACCGTGAAGCCGTCCACCGAGGGGCCGCCAAGAAAGAACTGGTGGCAGCCTGAGGGGGCGGCTAAGTTTTTGCCTTCTGAACGGAGCCTACAATGACGATAGAACTCTGGAAAGAGAATGGGGCGATCGCAGAAGCCGCCATCCCAGGCGGCATGGACGCTATTTCGGCTACCCTATTACTCCCCAAACCGAATTGAACCGAGTTGCTCGAATACCTGTCCCGCCGCATGCTCGACCTCAAGCGCGCCTTCGTCCAGGCCGAGGATGACTGGCGCTATCAATATGGTGTACGGGGCGGCGTGCGGGCGCGCGCGTCGCGACCTCATCCTCGGCCCCGGCATCTCACTGATGCAAGAGGGCATGTCCTATATCGCCCGGCTCCGAAGTGCCGTGCGTCATGGTCGACATCATGCGCGGCGGACGGGTCTCGGCGATCTCGGCGCGTCCCAGGCCGACTACTTCCAGCTCGTCAAGGGCGGCGGCCACGGCGACTACCACTCGATCGTGCTCGCGCCATCCTCCGTCCAGGAAGCCGCCGACCTGACCTACACTGCCTTCGACCTCGCCGAGAAGTATCGCACCATCGTCGTGATCGCCGCCGACGGCAACATCGGGCAGTCCATGGAGCCGGTAGAGATGCCGGTGATGCGCACCATCGAGAAGAAAGATCACGGCTGGGAGCTGACCGGCGCCAAGGGCCGCGCTCACCGCGTCATCCTGTCCATCGGCCTGCAGCCGGAAGTCCTCGAAGCCATGAACCTGCGCCTCCAGGCGAAGTACGACCTCATCCAGGCGACCGAGGTTCAGTATAGCGAGCGCTTCACCGACGACGCCGACGTCCTGGTCGTCGCCTTCGGGACGGCGGCGCGCATCGCTACAACGGCGATTCGGGAAGCGCGCGCCCACGGCCTGCGCGTCGGCCTGCTGCGCCCGATAACGCTCTGGCCCTTCCCGTCGAAGCGCCTGGCCGAGCTGACGCAGACCATCCGCCGCGTGCTCGTCGTCGAGATGAACGCGGGCCAGATGGTGGAGGATGTGCGGCTGGCCGTGAACGGGCAGGCGCGGGTCGAATTCTACGGGCGGACCGGCGGCGCGGTGCCGATGCCGGACGAAATCCTGGAACGCATCGAGGCTCTGGCCCTCGCGCCGGCGCCGCGGCTCGACTCGTTTGTCCAGGACAGGCGCGTCGGCCCCATCTTCATCAACTAACGAGGGCAGGAGGGTTACATAAAATGCTTACCAACGAGATGACTGTCGTCTACCAGCGGCCCAAGTCGCTGACCGACGTCGTGACCCACTTCTGCCCCGGCTGCACCCACGGCATCGTCGAGCGCCTCGTGGCGGAAGTCCTGGATGAGCTAGGCATCCGCGAAAGGACGGTGGGTGTCGCGTCCGTCGGCTGCTCGGTGTTTGTCTACAACTACTTCAACTGCGACTTCACCCAGACCGCCCACGGCCGCGCGCCGGCGACGGCGACGGGCATCAAGCGGGTCCTGCCAGACCACGTCGTGTTCACCTACCAGGGCGACGGCGACCTGGCGTCCATCGGCGCGGCGGAGATTCTCCACGCGGCGGCGCGGGGCGAGAACATCACCGTCATCTTCGCCAACAACGGCGTCTACGGCATGACCGGCGGCCAGATGGCCCCAACCACCCTGCCCGGCATGCGCACGACCTCGTCCCAACTCGGCCGCGACGTCGCCGTGATGGGGCACCCCATCCGCGTGTCCGAGATGCTGGCGACCCTCGACGGCCCCGCCTACATCGTGCGGCGCTCGGTGCACGACATCCTCAACATCAACCGCGCCCAAAAGGCGATCAAGACGGCCTTCCAGGCGCAACTCGCCGGCCTCGGCTTCTCGATGGTCGAGATCCTGTCGACGTGCCCCATCAACTGGGACATGGCCGCCGGCGGCCGCGATGGAGTTCGTCAAGAACGAGATGGTGCCGTTCTACCCCCTGGGCGACTACAAGGTCGCCGACGCCGTCAAGCCCTGGCCGGACGCCAGAAGGAGTAAGCCATGCAGCAGGAAATCATCATCGCCGGCTTCGGCGAACAGGGCGTCCTCTTCGTGGGCCAGGTCATCGCCTACGCCGCCCTCGCCGAGGGCCGCCACGTCACGTGGATTCCCTCGTATGGCCCGGAGATGCGCGGCGGCACGGCCAACTGCACCGTCGTCGTCTCGGATGACGAGATCGGCTCGCCCCTCGTGAAGCGCCCGTCGGCGGCCATCGTTCTCAACCAGCCGTCGATGGACCGCTACGCGCCCCTCGTGGCGCCGGGCGGCGTCTTGGTCGTGGACGCCTCGCTCATCGAGACGCGCTCCGGCCGCGCGGACATCCACGAGTTCGACGTGATGGCGAAGGACATCGCCGCCGAGTTGGGCCAGCCGCGCACCGCCAACGTTGTCGCCCTGGGCGCGCTCGTCGCTGCAACCGGTGTCGTGCAGTTGGCGAGTGTCGAGGCGGTGCTGGCGAAGAAGTTCGCCGCCAACCCGGAGGTGCTGCGCGCCAACCGCCGCGCCCTCCACCTCGGCGCCGAGTTCACGACAAAGGTTGCGATGTAGGGGAAGACCCCTCATCCCCCATCCCCTTCTCCCACAAGGGGAGAAGGGGGGCCAGAGGCGGAGAGAAGACAGCGAGCAGAGTCGTAGATGGCTCTGCTCGCTGGTCGTTCATGCTACGCGTATCGTTGCGCCGTCATTGCGAGGCATCTTCTGGCGGGGTGTGTGGGGCGAAGCTCCCCACGGACGAAGCAATCTCTCGCCCTTGCGAAGGACACTCTGACGCGGGCGCAAGCAGAAGCGGGCCGCCGGTGGGGGGGCCGCGCTATTGCGCGGGCGCCAGGCGGAAGTGTCTGTCTGTTACACAGAACGTTTGAGCGAGGCTAGCCACTCGTAAGACAGCCCCCGGCGTCGCTGCGAGGAGGACGATAGGACGACGAAGCAGCCTCCCGGCGAGTGACAGACACGACTGATGCGGCTCAGACGGCGTTGGACCACGGCGAGGGATTGCTTCGCTTCGCTCGCAATGACAGGATGGCGGTGTTCTCGTTGCTGGCGCGTGCCGCCACACGACATGGTCATCTCGGGGTGACAGCGATTCTCATGCGACCGCTAAAGAACGCAAGTTCATGGCTAACTCGCGCGCCTTTCGCGCCCCTATTTACGTGCTTCGTGGTCCAACGCCTTGATCTTCCCCCACCAATACAAGGCGTCCTGAATATCTCGACGCAATCACAGGTCAATCTGTATTTTCGCAAGTCCTTATTTCAGTAAGAACTTGACAGACTAAAGGGCAATGCTATCATGTACGCAAAAATGGGGGGGCTGTCATGCAACGCTTACGTACTATGTGGGCTAGCGGTCGCCGTGGCCAGTTCACAATCGGTTGTGGAGCTCTCTTGGCCATATGTGTTGTGTGTAGTGGCATTTCGGCAATCCTGCCGCGCAGTTCAACGCCAGCAGCCGCACCAACCGCTCAGTTAATCGCGACTATCCAACCTGCGACTGCATCTACTCAATTGCCGCCAACTGCTACCGCGAGGCCAACTGAGATTCCCGTTACGGCCACGCCCCGCCCTTCTGCGACGCCAAAGCCATCGGCGACCGTTGCCCCTTCGCGCACGCCCACTGCGACGCGAGTCCCGCCAACGGCAACATCTGCACCTCAACCCTCAACAGTACCGCAGCAGCCGGTGCAGCAGCAACAGCAGCCACCCCCGCCTGTGGCAGGCGGTAAGAGCGTTTTGCCCAGCGGCTCTGACTGCCCGCCGGATGCGCCGATCAAGGGAAACCGAGGCAGCAAGGACTGGATCTACCATACGCCCCAGGATTCATCCTACAAGGCTACGAAGCCCGAAGAGTGCTTTGCAACCGTGGAGGATGCAGTCGCAGCAGGATACCGGCCTCCTAAATAGGTTGGCCGGCTTGCGAAATTGGAGCACGACTTCACGCATACCCGTTGACTCGTCCCGTCACGCTCTTGCATACTCCTCCAATAGCCGCACGACGGTTTCGATGCCGCGCAGGTAGTCGTCTACGACGATGTATTCGTTGGGGGCGTGGAGGTTGTCTTCGGTCGGACCGAAGCCGCTGTACGCCTGCTGCATGTCCGGGAATAGCTCCTGGAACACGCCCTCCGGCCCGCTGCCCGGATACGTCGGGAACAGGACCACGTCGCGCTCGAACGCCGCGGCGAGGCTTCTCTGCAACGCCTGCGCGATAGGGCTGTCCACCGGCGTGCGCGCCCACGGGTTGCGCGAGACCAGCGATGCCTGCACATCCCCGAACCCGGCTGCGTCAAGGTGCGCCCGGATGAGCGCCAACACCCGCTCCGGCGTCTGGTTCGGGACAGTGCCGACGCGCATCTCCGCCGCCGCGAACGCCGGCACGACCCCCTTCTGCTCCGGTAGGACGTAGCCGCTGCTGATGCCGCCCAGGTTGATGGTCGGCTCCAGGTAGAGGCGCGTCAGCGCCTCGGTACCGCTCACCCCGCCGACGAACGCCGTTTGCCCGCTCGCCGCCAGCAACTCGTCGCCCGACCAGCCAAGCGCCGCCAGGAGCGCCACGTCGCGGGGCTGGGGTGGGACAACGTCGGCGAAGAAGTCGCGGATGAGGATGCGGCCGTCGGGTGAGACCAGGCTGTTGAGCGCCCACACCAGCCGCCACGCCGCGTTATCGATGAGGGGCGACATCATGGCGTGGAACTCGCGCCGCGTCCGCGCACCTCAGCCGGATCTTGGCGATGCCCTTGATACCGCACGACGCGCGGCCGCGGCCGTCCACCCAGACGTTGTCATCGAAGTTCACCATCGCGTCGGAGGCGATGCGGCCGTGGTACTCGCGCAGGATGCCGGGCAGCGTCGGGCTGCCGACCTCCTCCTCGCCTTCGCACAGGAAGCGCACCGTGACCGGCGGCTGCATGCCGCAGGCGTGGTATGCCCGCAGCGCCTCCAGGACGGCCATCACCGGCCCCTTGTTGTCTACCGCGCCGCGCCCGTAGATGCGCCCGTCGCGCACCTCGCCGCCAAACGGGTCCGAGAGCCAGTCCGGCTCATCGGCCGGCTGGACGTCGTAGTGCAGGTAGACGAGCAGGGTCTTGGGCGACCGGCCCGGAACCTCGGCCAGGAGCACCGGGTTGCCGCCGTTTCGAAGCATGTCTGACGGCGCGCCGAAACCCGCCATGAACTCGGCGAGCCATGCGGCGCAGTCCTCGATGTCGTCGGTGCGTGCGGCGATACTGGGGAAGCCCAGCAGCGCCTGGAGGTCCCGGACGTGCTCGTCGGCGTGGTCTCTTAAGTAGCTCTGAATCGTCGGGTTCACCAGTCACTCCCGCCGGACGTATGGTAGAAAGATGCGGATTGGTGGGACGGTGGCGACGTTGCGCTGGACGCCGCCGCTGCGCTCCAGCGGCACGTTGTGCGTCACCGGCGCCTCGATGACTTGTAGCACCGGGCTGTCATACGGTTGGAAGCCAGGCGCCGCGGCGGACAGGCGGTACGCGCCGGGCGGCACGCGGAACGAGAAGTAGCCCGGCGTGAGCACCTTGTCAGGGTAGCTGCTGTCGGTGTACTGCGGGTTGACCTGGCCGTACTCCAGGGCGTTCCAGGGCGCGAAGGCGCCGGGCGCGGTTTGGCGCGTCGCCGTCACCCAGGCGCGGGTGATAATGGACTGAGTGATGGTGGCGCCGGCGCGCACGGCTGCCGCGTCGTAAACGAAGCCGTCCGGGTCAATGGCGCGGGGGCGCGGCGGCTTGCCCGGCACGCAGTCCTCGCAGTCGGGCGGCGGCTCGGGCGGATCGTCGGAACAACTCGGGCCATCGATGCAGGTGTGGACGTGAACCACTGGACCAGCGGGCGTCGGCGGGGGGCAGTCGTAATCGACGTAGAGTTCGAACGCCAGCGTACTGATGGGGGTCGTGAAGTCGAAGTCGACATGCTGCGGGTCGGCCACTGACGGCGCACCGGGGAAGCGCTTGTAGCCCGTCATCAGGCCGGCCGCGTTGAACAGCGACGATTGCAGCGTGGGCGAGATCGGCGCGGCGCACGCCGGCAGCTTCATGCCGAGCCTGTAGACGTGGTTGGGGGCCCAGCCGAGCGTCGGGTTGAGGCCGCCAAGAGGGATGCTGTTTCGCGTGAGACTGTCGGGATCAATGGCGGTGGTCGAGGTCACGGCGAACGACGCGCCGGCCGTGCCGCTGACGTGGTTGTTCAGTGTCTGCGTCGCCGTGACCCAGTGCCAGCCCATCACAGCAATTGGCGTGGTGGGCGTGATGGCCCATGTGCGATCGGCGCCAACGACGGCGCTGCCGAGCTTCTGCGTCGGACCCGCGGCGCTGGCGGCCAGGAAGACCGACAGCGTCGCCCCGGGCGTGCCAAGCCCGCGGAACGTGGGCCGTGGGCCGACTATGGTGGTCTTAGGTGTGTAGACGGTCGGCCGGGCGAGCGGAAGAATGGGCTCGACCTCGATCGCCTCGTTGTCGGCCGGCTGGATGTCCGGGCCCTCGGCCGTGCCGGTGATTGTCGCCGTCGCAGTGATATTGCCAGAGTCGCGCAGCGTGACGCGCACGTAGAATGGGATGGCGGCAGTCTGCCCATCAAGCAAAGGAATCTGCCACACCGCCGTGTTGTTGTTGAAGAACGTTGGCGGCGTCGCCCCGAAGTCCGGGTCGCTCACGCTGCTCGGCAGGCTGAGGGTGACGCGCGCCGCGGCGACGTCGCCGACCCCAGCATTGCCGTAGGCCACCTGGTATACCCGCTGTCCACTGATCTCGTTGTCGCCGCTGCTGGACAGACGGACGTACATGTTCGGGCCCTGGCCTGGCGCGATCTGGCTATCCGAGCTTTCGCTGTCCCGATCAGGCTCCCCGCCGACGACACCGGCCACGGCGCCGTTGATGCGCGCCGTCACTGAGATCGGTTGGCCGGCGACTAGTGAGTCGGAGAGGCGCAGCCGAGCGTAGATGCGGCCGCTGCTGTCCGCCGCCAGCGTTCCGAGGAAGAAGGAGACGACATTACCCGCGACGGTGCTCGTCAGGCTCGTCTGCCCCGACTCGTCGTCGCGCGTCGCCGAGAGGAACGTCGCCACGGCCGGCAACTGGAGCGTGACCGTCACGTTGGGCGCAGCGACGTCATCCGCGCGGTTGGCGTACTCCAGGGTATAGGTAACAACGCGGCCGGCCACGAAGGCTCCGCTGTCTTCTGACGGGCGCACGCCCAGGGTCAGGCGCGGGACGGCAACCTGGCTGCTATCTTCGGTGTAATGATCGCTTCCGCTGTCGACGTTGCTTGCCGAGATACGGGCGGTCAGGGTGACGTCGCCGGCCGCGGGCAGAGGGGATGGCATCTGAACGCGCAGGTCGATCTGGTTCTCAGAGTCGGCTGGCACCGCGCCGAGGGCGTAGACCAGGTCCTGGCCGCTCTGCGAGGTGGGCGGCAAAGGGACACCGTGGCGCTGCGAGGAGAGAAGCGCAGCGCCGGAGGGCAGCGTGACCGTCAGGACGGTGTTCTGCGCGATTGTCGAATCACTGCGGTTTTCGTACGTGATGTGATAGTCAATCGCCGCGCCCGGCGTGACCGGCTGGTCGCGGCTCGACGTGACGGACAGCTCGGCCGGCTCGCTAGGCGGCGCCTGGCCGACGACATGCACGACACCCGTCTCGCTGGGATGAATGGCGCAGTGATAAGGGTAATCCCCCGCTGTGTCGAAGGTGCGCTGGTACGCGCCGTTTGGTTGAAGGACGGGGGATGTCGGCCCGTCGTTGAAGGCAACCTGGTGCGAGGCGCTGTCAGAGTCATTCTCCCACACGACCAAAGACCCGGCAGAAACGGTTATGACGCGCGGAACGAAGCCAGAGTCGGTGATCCGGATTGTCCCCTCCTTCGCCGGACGAGCCTGGGCGGTGGGAACCGCGCGAAACGCCATGAGCGCGGAGACCGCGAGTACAGCAGGGGCTGCCATGAGGATGGCAACGCGAATCCAGCGTCTGAGCCGAGTCGGGGGAGTCGTTCGGGTGGTCATGAAGCCTCGCGTTCCTGGGATGTGCGACTCATACGTTTAGGCGAGCGGCTCGGTTACCGCCATGCTATGAGAGACGCCGCGATCGGGCCGAGAGTTACGCTGGCTTGCGGGCGAAGATGTAGGCGCGGTGACTCTGGTGCTCGACGTCGGGGTAGGGCGGGCGCTCGATGACTTCCTCGACCGCGAACCCCGCCTCCGTCAGGTAGCTTACCATCGCCTCGGGCCGGTAGAAGATGAAGTCGATCGCCACGGGCTGCCCCCACATCTCGTCGGGGCGCAGCACCTCGTCGCCGACGTGGAAGGCCAGGAATAGCGGCGCGCCCGGCTCGAGCACCCGCCGCATCTCCCGCAGCGCCTTTGTGACTTCGCCAGGGGGAATGTGGATAATGCAGTAGAAGGCGGTCATGCCGGCCCAGGCAGCGTCGGCCTCGTCGAGGGCGAGCATGCTGCCCTCGCGAAACGCGATGTCTGGGTTCAGCCGCCGCGCTTCCGCGACCATGCCCGGCGAGAGGTCGACGCCAACTACGTCGACGCCGCGCTCGTGTAGGTAGCGGGCGACGTGGCCCGGCCCGCAGCCCATGTCGCACACTGTCCCGCGGCCCCGAACGTTGTCGGCGAAGCGGTTGAGGAGAGCGCGGTCGAGGGGCTTGTGCGTCAGCTCGCCGTAGATGTGCTCCACGTAATCGTGGGCGATGCGGTCGTAGCTGGTCTTGAGATTGTTCGTGGTCTCGGCATCCATGCGCGCTCTCCTACTTGACGAGGCTTTGCCCTCCGCCTACACTACCCAAACCGCACTGAAAGGAACAGAGCTCCCATGCACGACGCGATTGTGATTGGCGGCGGCATTGTCGGTGTCGCGACGGCGTATCACCTGGCGCGGGGCGGCGCCGATACCTTGCTCATCGACCGTCCGTCGGCCGGCCGCGCGACGGACGCCGGCGCGGGCATCATCTCGCCGGAGACGAACTCCCGCGACCCCGGCCCGTGGTTCGACCTGGCGAGCGCCGCCGCTGCCTACTACCCCACGCTCATCCAGGAGCTGGCGGACCAGGGCGCGGGCGATACAGGCTTTGCGCGCGTCGGCCTGCTGCTCGTGGCGATGGACGCGCAGGACGCGGCGGCGTTCGACGACGCCAGTGCCCGCATCTTTGCCCGCCAGCGCGAGCGCGGCCAACCGTCGGCAGACGACCTGCGCGAGGTGACGTCGGATGAGGCGCAGCGTCTGTTCCCCTTGCTCGCGCCGGTGACTCGCGCCCTGTATCACCGCCAGGCGGCGCGCCTCGACGGGCGGCTGCTGACCGGGGCTTTGCGCGAGGCCGCGCAGGCGAGCGGCCTCAGCGTCCAGGAAGCGGCCGTCGGAGGGCTGGCGTTCAGCGGCCGAGACGTCACCGGCGTGATGGTCGACGGGCAGCCTGTTGCCGCGCGCACCGTCGTCATCGCGGGTGGCGCGTGGTCCTCGGCCTTCGGCGAGGCGCTCGGCGTCACGATCCCTGTCGCGCCCCAGCGCGGACAGATCATTCACCTCGGCCTGCCCACGACGGATACCGAGGGTTGGCCGGTCGTCAACAGCTTCCGCGGCCACTACATAGTGCCGTGGCCCAACCGCATGGTCGCGGGCGCAACGCGCGAGACCGGCTCCGGCTTCGCGCCTTACGTTACGGCGAGCGGCGTGGCCGAGGTGCTGCGGGAAGCGATGCGCGTCGCGCCGGGGCTGGCGGAGGCCACGGTGCTGGAGACGCGAGTCGGGCTGCGGCCCCTGTCCGCCGATGGGCTGCCGGTGCTTGGCCCCGTGCCGGATGTTGGCGGCGTGTTCCTGGCAACCGGACACGGCCCGACCGGCCTGACGCTTGGCCCGTTCAGCGGCAAGCTGGTGGCCGAGCTTATCCTGGGGCAGACGCCCTCCGCCGACATCGCGCCGTTCTCGGTCACGCGCTTTGCTTGATCGGTGTTACCGCTCTTCGCACGGTTGCATCATTATATCAGCGAAGACGCAGAATGAAGAGTGCCACGCCTGTCCAATCGCACGTTGACGCAGTGCGAAATGATGCTATAATCCCTGTATTGCGCCCGAAAGTTGAGTGTCATGCCAACCTCTCGAATGACCGGCGGCCAGGCCATCGTCCAGACTCTCAAGCAAGAAGGGGTCGACGTCGTCTTCGGCATCGCCTCTGTGCACATGCTCCCCGTCTACGATGCCCTGCGCGACGAGCCCGCCATTCGTCTCGTCGTTCCGCGTCACGAAATGGCCGGTGGCTTCATGGCCGACGGCTACAGCCGGGTCAGCGGGCGGCCTGGCGTTTACCTCACGAGCACAGGGCCGGGCGCGGCCAATAGCGCCGGCGCTGTGGTCGAGTCGTGGATTAGCAGCACGCGCACCCTCCAGCTGACCGGGCAGGTCGAGAGCGAGTACCTGGACCGCGGCCTGGGCGTGCTGCACGAGGTGCCGAACCAGCTTGGCATGTTCGACGCAATGGGCGCCTGCGCGCAGCGCATCGTTCGGCCGGAGGATGCGCCCCGCGCCCTGCACGAGGCGTTCTATACCCTGCGCGCCGGACGCCCTCGGCCCTACGTTCTCGAAATGCCCATCGACCAGCAGTTCGCGGAGGCCGACATCGCCCTCGATGCGCCGTATGCCGTGCACCGCCCCGCGCCGTCCGACGCGGAGTTGGAACGGGCGTCGGACATTCTGCGGGCGGCGCGCCGGCCGGCGCTGTGGGTTGGCGGCGGGGTCAACGCGGCGGGAGCGTATGATGAGCTGCGCCGGCTGGCGGAGCGGCTCGGCGCGCCTATCTTCTACACGCGCGGCGGTCGCGGCGCGATTCCGGACGACCATCCGCTGGTCATCGGGAATTACACTGTAGACGCGGCGGCTCGCGCGTTTATTGAGGCGTCCGACGGCCTTATCGCCGTTGGGACGCGCTTCAGCCATAGCTCCACTGCCCGCTGGCAGCTTCGATTGCCTGCGAACACGATCCGCATCGACCTCGACGCCGCTCAGGCGCACCGCGACCCGGCTGCCGTCACGATGGTTGCCGACGCGGGCGCAGCGATGGCCGAGCTGGTGGAGCGCTTGGGAAACGCCGCGCCCGTCGACGGCGCGTACGCGGCGGAATATGCTGCGCTGCGCGAGACGCTGCGGGCGGGAGCGCGCAATCGCTGGCCTCTCAACACGGCCATCATGGACACGCTGCGCGATGTTGCTCCACGGGAGACAGTCTTCGTCGCCGACTCGACGTTGCCTGCCTACTGGGGCGCGCACCAGTATCTGCCGGTGTACGCGCGGCGAGGCTACGTGTACGCGCGCAGTGTGGCGATCGGCCCGGGCTATCCGATGGCGCTTGGCGCGCAGCTCGCCGCGCCGGAGCAGCCTGTCGTATGTATCGCTGGCGACGGCGGCTTCATGATGCACGCCTCAGAGCTGGCGACCGCGGTCGAGAACAACCTGCCGGTCGTGCTGTGCCTGTTCAACAACCAGGGCTACGGCATGATCCGGCATCTCCAGAATCAGCAGATGCAGGGGCGCCAGATTGGGGTTGACCTGCACACGCCGGATTTCTTGAAGCTCGCTGATGCCTTCGGCGTGTCCGCGGAACGCGTGACGGAGACCGCGAATCTCGCGTCGGCGCTGGAGCGAGCCTTCGCCGCGCGCCGTCCTGTATTGCTCGACTTGCAGATTCCCTTCGACTCGTAGACGCAGCCGCATCTGGCATCTGATGTCTCGATGAGTGAGGCGCGTTTCATTGTCGAAGCTCCGAGTCTCCTGCATCTTGGCTCGCTGCGGTCACCATTCTGTTGGCCGTGGCATATAATATAGTAATGGAGACACTATGCGGCTCGGTCTAAACCTGGGTTACTGGGGCGCTGCCCCCGTGGATCAGCTTGCCCTGGCGCTGGAAGCAGACCGTCTCGGCTATCACTCGCTCTGGACGGCCGAGGCGTACGGCTCCGACGCGGTTACGCCGCTAACCTGGCTGGCCGCCAAGACCGAGCGCATCAACGTCGGTACTGCGATCATGCAGATGCCCGCGCGCACACCCGCCATGACGGCCATGACCGCGGCGACGCTGGACATGCTCACCGGGGGTCGAGTTCTTCTCGGTCTGGGCGCGTCCGGGCCGCAGGTCGTCGAGGGTTGGCACGGCGTCGTCTACGGTAATGCCCTCAAGCGCACTCGCGAATACGTCCACATCGTGCGCACAATCCTCAAGCGCGAGGACCCCCTGGAGTTTCACGGCGAGTACTACGATATTCCTGTTCACGGTGGGACCGGGCTGGGCAAGCCGCTCAAGCTCATCATTCACCCGCTGCGCTCCAATATTCCCATTTACCTGGCGGCGATCGGCCCAAAGAATATTGCGCTCGCTGCCGAGATTGCGGATGGCTGGCTGCCGGTCTTCTTCTCGCCGTTCCGCATGTCGGTCTTCAGCGACTCGCTTAACGACGGCCTGGCGAAGGCAGGGGGCGGCAAGACGCTGGCGGACCTGGACATTGCGCCGACGGTGCAGGTCGCGATCGGGCCGGACCTGGACGCGTGCCGCGCCATGGTCAAGCCGTTTATTGCTCTCTACGTGGGCGGGATGGGGGCAAAGGGCAAGAACTTCTACAACGACCTGGCGCGCCGCTATGGTTACGAAGAGGCCGCGGAGCGCATTCAGGATCTCTACCTGGCTGGCCGCAAGAACGAGGCAATCGCCGCCGTCCCCGATGAGCTGGTGGACGAGGTCGCGCTCGTTGGCCCCAAGGAGCGTATCGCCGAACGACTATCTGCGTGGCGCGACGCCGGCGTGCAGACGCTAATCTGCGGGACGTTCGATGTCAACGCTCTGCGCGCGATGGCAGAGCTAGTTTCCTAAATGATCTATCCGATATATACCATTCTCTGGAGGTGACGAACGATGGCCGCCGACTCCCTTACCGTTGTCGACAACCGAACTGGAAAGCAGTATGAGTTTCCGATCCAGGACGGCGCAATTCGCGCCAATGACCTGCGCCAGATTCGGGTGGACGACGACGACTACGGTCTAAAGAGCTACGATCCGGCGTTCATGAACACGGCGTCTTGTAAGAGCGCCATCACTTACATTGACGGCGACAAGGGCATCCTGTGGTATCGCGGCTATCCGATTGAGCAGCTTGCCGAGAAAAGCTCGTTCCTGGAAGTCGCCTACCTTCTGCTGTACGGGGAACTGCCGACGGCGTCGCAGCTCGATGAGTGGACGCACCAGATTACGCATCATACGTTCATCCACGAGAACATCAAGAAGCTGATGGACGGTTTCCACCACGACGCGCACCCCATGGGCATGTTCATGGCGACGGTCGCGGCCATGTCCACCTTCTATCCCGACGCAAAGCAAATCTTCGATCCCGAGGTGCGCCAGAAGCAAATCTACCGCCTCATCGCCAAGGTGCCTACCGTCGCGGCGTTCGCCTACCGCCACAGCACCGGGAAGCCGTACGTGTATCCCGACAACGACATGAGCTACACGGCGAACTTCCTCAACATGATGGCGAAAATGACGGACCGCTACAAGCCGCACCCGGTGCTTGAGCGCGCCCTGGACGTGCTGTTCATCCTCCACGCCGACCACGAGCAGAACTGCAGCACGAATGCCGTGCGCGGCATCGGCAGCTCCCAGGTCGACCCGTTCTCGGCCATCGCCGGCGGCGCCGCCGCTCTCTACGGCCCGCTGCATGGCGGCGCGAACGAAGCGGTGCTCAGGATGCTAGTCGAGATCGGCTCCAAGGACCGCATTCCGGAGTACATCAAGCGCGTCAAGGCGGGCGAGTTCCGTCTGATGGGTTTCGGCCACCGCGTCTACAAGAACTACGACCCGCGCGCCCAGATTGTCAAGCGCCACGCCGACGAGGTATTCGAGGTCACCGGCCGCAACCCGCTCATCGATATCGCCCAGGAGCTTGAGCGCATCGCTCTCGAAGACGACTACTTCGTCAAGCGCAAGCTGTACCCGAACGTGGACTTCTACTCCGGCATCATCTACCAGGCGATGGGCTTCCCGACCGACATGTTCACCGTGCTGTTCGGCATTGCCCGCACGGCCGGCTGGCTGGCCCAGTGGAACGAGATGCTCAACGACCCGGAGCAGAAGATCGCTCGCCCGCAGCAGCTCTACACCGGCTCGCCTAAGCGCGACTATGTGGGCATGTCAATGCGTGGCGGCAGTGTAACGCTGTTCAATGACGCCCATATAGCGGCGCGCTGAGTCGCCTGCGGAGAGAGTCTATGCGCGCCTGGCAGGTGACCGAGTGGTGCGAGCCTGAGGGGATGACCCTGACCGACGTCGCAGTACCCGAACCGGGCGTCGGCCAGGTGCGCATTCACAACAGGGCGGCGGCCGTCAACTTCTTCGACATTCTTCAAATCCAGGGGAAGTACCAGGTGCGTCCGCCCTTCCCCTTTACCCCTGGCGCCGAGGTCGGCGGTGTCATCGACGCCGTTGGCCCCGGCGTGGATGGGCTCGCCGTCGGCGACCGCGTCTTGGCGATGACCTGGCTCGGCGGGTTCGGCGAGTTCTGCCTCGCGCCTGCCCGCACGACGTTCCCCATTCCCGACAACATGAGCTTCGCGGAAGCCGCAGCGATGCCTATCGTCTACCAGACGTCCTATCTGGCGCTGACGGTTCGCGGCGCGCTCCAGCCCGGCGAGTGGCTGCTGGTCCACGCGGCGGCCGGCGGCGTCGGCACCTCGGCCGTGCAGATCGGCAAGGCGCTCGGCGCACGCGTCATAGGCACGGCGGGCAGCGATGAGAAGCTGGACTTCGTGCGCGCCCAGGGCGCGGACCACGCGCTTAGCTACCGCGACGATACGTGGGTCAAACAGGTGATGGACATCACCGGCGGCGGGGCGAACGTGATCTACGACCCGGTCGGCGGCGACATCTTCGACCTGTCCACGAAGTGCATTGCGCCCGAGGGACGGCTGCTGGTTATCGGCTTCGCCGGCGGCCGCATTCCGTCTATCGCCGCGAACCGCCTGCTGCTCAAGAGCATGTCCGCCGTCGGCGTCTACTGGGGCGGCTACATCGAGCGCCACCCGGCGTTCGTCGCCGAGGCGCAGGCGGCGCTGTTCGAGATGTATCGCCGGGGGCAGATCAGGCCCGCCGTTTCGAAGATGTATAGCTTGGACGAGGTCCCCCAGGCCATGCGCGACCTCGCCGGGCGCAACACGATGGGCAAGGTTGTAGTGGAGATGAACTTACATGGACGATAACATTCGCGAGGCCTTGGCGACCGGGCGCACAATTGACATCACCACCATCGGCCGGAAGAGCGGCGAGCCGCGCCGCATTGAAATCTGGTTCCACAACGTGGACGGGCACCTGTACATTACGGGCACGCCCGGCCACCGAAGTTGGTACGCGAACCTGGTGGCCCACCCTGAGTTCACCTTCCATTTGAAGGAGGGCGTCCAGGCCGACCTGCCGGCGCGTGCTCGGCCCATCACCGATCCTGCGGAGAAGCGCGCGACGCTTGTTCCGATTCTCACGCGCCTGGGCAGGGAGGCCGACATCGACCGCTGGGTGGCAGACAGCCCGCTGGTCGAGGTCACCATCCTCGAGGACGGCGCCCCAGGTTCATGAGTCACCTGGTCCTCGTGCGCCATGGCCAGGCCAGCATGTTCGCGGACGACTACGACCACCTCTCTCCGACGGGAGAGGCACAGTCACGCTGCCTCGGCCACTACTGGCTGCGCCACCGGGTGACGTTCGACGCGGTGTACGTGGGTCCGCGCCGCCGCCAGCAGGGGACCGAGGCCGTGGTGCGCCAGGCCTACGCTGAGGCGGAGCGGCCCTGGCCCGAGGCGATTATTCTGGATGGGCTGGATGAGTACGATGGCGACGGAGTCCTGCGCGAGTTCCTGCCCCTTCTGGCGGAGCGCGACCCCGAGATCCGACGGCTCGGGGCTGCCTGGGAGCAACACCGTGACGGTCCGGAGCGCTATCGCCACTTCCAGCGCATGTTCCAGGCGGTGGTCGCGCACTGGGTCGCGGGCGAGATCGAAGCGCCGGGCGTCGAGTCGTGGCAGACATTCCACGACCGTGTCGGGCGGGTTCTGCGCGATATTATGGCCGCCCAGGGCAGCGGTCGGCGCGTCGCGGTGTTTACATCGGGCGGGGTGATATCGATCGCGGTACAGCTCGCCATGCGCGCACCGGCCTCCCTCGCCATCGAGCTGAACTGGCGCATTCGCAACGGCTCTGTGACCGAAATAGTGTTCTCTCGCGATAAGGTCACGCTCGACACACTCAATACAATTCCCCATCTCGATGACCCGATATTGTGGACGTACCGCTGAATCTCAATCAACGTCGAAAGGACTGCGGTGATGAACTTCCAATACTCCGAGCGAACTCAGGCTCTGCGCGAGCAACTTCTCGCGTTCATGGACGAATATATCTACCCCAATGAGCCGGTCTACTGGGAGCACGTGAACGGCCCTCATCGGTGGGAGCCTGTCCCGATCATTGAGCTGCTCAAGGGTATCGCTAAGGCGCGCGGCCTCTGGAATCTCTTCCTGCCGGAGAGCGAATACGGCGCGGGCCTGACCAACCTCGAATATGCGCCCCTGGCCGAAATCATGGGCCGGTCGGCCTTCGCGCCGGAGGTATTCAACTGCTCGGCGCCCGACACCGGCAACATGGAAGTCCTGGTGCGCTATGGCACCGAAGAGCAGAAAGAGCGGTGGCTGAAGCCGCTGCTGGAAGGTGAAATTCGCTCGTGCTACGCCATGACGGAACCGGAAGTCGCTTCCTCCGACGCGACCAATATCCAGGGCAGCATCGTGCGCGACGGCGATGAGTACGTTATCAACGCCCACAAGTGGTGGACGTCGGGCGCGGGCGACCCGCGCTGCAAGGTCGCCATCTTCATGGGCAAGACCGACCCGACGGCGCCGCGTTATACCCAGCAGTCCATGATCCTCGTGCCGCTGGACGCGCCGGGCGTCAAGATTGAGCGGATGCTGACGGTCTACGGGTATGACCACGCACCCCACGGCCACGGCGAGCTGACGTTCCACGACGTACGCGTGCCGGTGTCCAACATCCTTCTCGGCGAGGGCCGTGGCTTCGAGATTGCCCAGGGCCGCCTGGGACCAGGCCGAATCCATCACTGCATGCGCTGTATCGGGGCCGCCGAGCGCGCCCTGGAGGGGATGGTGCGCCGCGCCAAGAGCCGCACCGCCTTTGGCAAGACCCTGGCGGAGATGGAAAGCATCCAGCAGGAGATTGCCAGGTCGCGGATCGAGGTCGAGCAGGCGCGGTTGCTGACTCTCAAGGCGGCGTATATGATGGACACGGTGGGCAACAAGGCAGCGCGCCAGGAAATCGCCATGATCAAGGTCATCGCGCCCAACGTTGCCTGCCAGGTGATCGACCGGGCGGTTCAGATTCATGGTGGCGCCGGCGTTAGCCAGGACTTCGAGCTGGCCTGGGCATGGGCCAACGCCCGCACGCTGCGCTTTGCCGACGGGCCTGACGAGGTACACATGCGCGACGTCGCCAGGATCGAGCTGCGCCGGTTCTAGCAGTACGCTGGCTGTCACTGCGAGGAGGGCGACAGCCCGACGAAGCAATCTGCCGGCGGATGATGACGCTGGCGTGTCGCCGTAGACGGCGCTTTATGCCAGTGTGAGATTGCTTCGCTCACGCTCGCAATGACTGGATGCACAAGGGGACGGCCGGGATGCTCTTGCGGGATAAGGTGATTGTGGTCACCGGCGGCGGGAACGGCATCGGCGCGGCGCTATGTCGCCGCTTTGCCGTAGAAGGTCCGCGCGGCATCGTCGTGGCCGATATGGACGCGGCGGGGGCCGAGGGCGTGGCGGCCGAGGTCGGCGGCGTCGCCGTCGCGGCAGATGTGAGCGTCGAGGCTGATGTCGTGCGCCTCGTCGAGCGCGCCAACTCCGCCTATGGGCCGATCGACCTGTTCTGCTCGAACGCTGGCATTCTTGGCGCGGAGGGTGGCCCGGAAATACCTGACGATGTCTGGCAGCGCATCTGGGATATCAACGTCATGGCCCACGTCTATGCCGCCCGCGTCGTCCTGCCGCAGATGCTCGCGCGCGGGCATGGCTATCTGCTCAACACGGCGTCGGCGGCCGGCCTGCTGACCATGCTCGGCGCTGCGCCATACGCTGTGACCAAGCACGCCGCCGTCGGGTTCGCCGAGTGGCTGTCGATCACCTACGGCGACCGCGGCATCAAGGTGTCGTGCCTTTGCCCGCAGGGGGTGCGCACGCGGATGTTGCTCGGCGAAGATGGGACGCAGGAGAGCTTCCTGCTGCCAACGGCGCTGACGCCAGAGCAGGTGGCGGATGCGGTGGCGGAAGGGCTGGCGCAGGAACGCTTCCTTATCTTGCCACATCCCGAAGTCGAGACATATTTCCGGCACAAGGCCGCCGACTACGAGCGCTGGCTGCGCGGCATGCGGCGGCTGAACGCCGAAATCTTCAGCGGCGAGGCATGATCATGGACGACCACGACATCGAATTGCGCGGGCTGCGCTTTCACTACCGCGAAGCGGGCGATCCTGCCGCCGCGCCGCTGGTGTTCCTGCACGGGCTCGCGTCGCAGGGTCGATCGTGGGATACCGTCGCCGGGGCCCTTCTCGATCGCTACCGCACCCTGGCGATTGACCAGCGCGGCCATGGTGAGACGGATTGGGCCGACGACTACTCGGCCGAAGCGATGGTCGCCGACGTCGCCGCGTTCGTGGATGCGTTGAACCTGGACAAGATCACACTGGTCGGCTTTTCGATGGGCGGGCGCAACGCCTACATGTATGCCGCCGACCACCTAGAGCGCATCGAGAAGCTGGTCATCATGGATATCGGGCCGGAGCTGATGCCGGTTGGGACGGACCGCGTGCGCGCCGCCGTCCAGGCGCCCGACGTGTTCGAAGATCCCGAGCATGCTTTCCGCCTGACGCGCCTCGGCAACCCGCGCCCACCGGACGACGTCCTGCGTGCCAGGGTCTACCACAACCTTGTCCAGCGCGACGACGGCCTGTGGACGTGGCGCTATGACAAGGCGTTTCGGTCGCCTGACCGCCCACTGCCGCGGCCCGATCCTGCGCAGGGGTGGGCGATGCTGCGCTCGATTCACGCGCCGACGCTGGTCGTACGCGCCGAGGCGAGCGACGTGCTGGCGAAGGACACCGCCGAGCGAATGGCGCGCGAGCTGCCCAATGGCCGCCTGGTGGAGATTCCCTACAGCGGCCACAACATCGCTCTGGACAATCCCGACGCGCTTATTGCTGTGCTAAGGGAGTTCCTGTAGTAGTGACTCAGGAGGTTGAAAGTGGATCTACATCTATCGCCCGAGGATGCGGCATTTCGTGAGCACGTTCGTGCCTGGCTGGCCGACAACCTGCCCCGCCACGAGCTGAGCACGCTGGACGAGCGCATCGCCTGGCAGCGGAAGCTCTACGAGGCCGGGTTCATCGGCATGGGCTGGCCGAAGGAGTATGGCGGCAAGGATGCGCGACCGATGGAGCAGGCCATCGTGGCGGCCGAGATGGCCCACGCCCACGCGCCGGGGCCTGTCAACCACCTGGGCCTCAACTTCATCGGCCCCACGATCATCGTCCACGGCACGCCGGAGCAGAAGGCGGCGCACCTTCAGAAGATCCTGAGCGCTGAGGAAATCTGGTGCCAGCTCTACTCCGAGCCAAACGCCGGCTCCGACCTGGCGAGTCTGCGCACCAGCGCCGTTGACGCCGGCGACCACTGGATCGTCAACGGGCAGAAAGTGTGGACGACCAACGGGCCTATTTCTCACTGGGCCATCCTCCTGGCGCGCACCGACCCGAACGTTAAGAAGCACAAGGGCATCACGTGCTTCCTCATCAACATGCGCCAGTCGGGTGTCGTCGTGCGCCCGCTCAAGCAGCTCACCGGCGGCTCCGAGTTCAGCGAAGTGTTCATGACCGACGCCCGCGTCGAGAAGTCGGACATCATCGGTGAGGTCAACCATGGCTGGGAGATCGCGCAAACGACGCTCGGCTTCGAGCGCGGCGGCAGCATGCTGACCCGCTTCGCCGTGTATTCCGGCTCGCTGGAACGCCTGGTGCAGGTGTGCAAGAGCCTCAAGCGCAACGGTCGGACGGAGTGGGACGACCCGGTCACCCGCCAGAAAATCGGCCAGGCGTTCACTGAACTGGAAGTGCTGCGGTACATTGGTCTGCGCATCCTGTCGGGCATCGAGAAGGGCCACAATCCGGGGGCAGAATCCGCGGTCGCCAAGCTCTACTACAGCGAGTTTGACAAGCGCTACCACGAGCTTGTGATGTCGATCCTCGGCCCCTACGGATTGCTCCTGGAAGGGACGCCGGACGAACTGGACAAGGGCATGGGCGGCGACGCCGAAAGCCATCCAAGTTGGGCGCACGATTTCCTGTGGTCTCGCGCGCCAACGATTTTCGCCGGCACCTCGGAGATTCAGAAGAACATCATCGGCGACCGTGTTCTTGGGCTGCCGAAGGAAGTTCGCGCCGACCGGCTCAAGGCCAAGGCACAGTAGGAGCGACCTATGGATTTCGATTTCAGCCCCGAGCAGATCATGCTCCGTGACCAGGCGCGCGATTTCCTCGTCAACGAATGCCCGATCGCTCTGGTGCGGGAGATGATGGACGACGAGCGCGGCCACAGCCCCGACTTGTGGCGGCAGATGGCGGACCTTGGCCTGCTATCGGTAGCGATTCCAGAGGAATATGGCGGCCTCGGCCTGGGGATGGTCGAGCACGCCCTGATTCTGGAGCAAATCGGACGTACCCTCTGTCCCGGCCCGTACTTCGCGACGACAGTTCTGGCCGCGACCGCCATTCTCGCCGGAGGCACTGACCTCCAGAAACAGCAGTGCCTCTCGGCCATCGCCGCCGGCGACCTTATTGGAACGGTGGCGCTGTTAGAGGATGAGATTGCGTGGGACGCGGGCGGGGTGCATGCCCAGGCGACGCCGGTCGATGGCGGCTATCGCCTCAACGGCGTCAAGCGCTTCGTCCCATTCGCCAACGTTGCCCAATTCATCATCGTTCCGGCGCGGGTGGGCGGTCCGGACGGCGACGTGTCGCTCTTTCTGGTCGACCGCGCCACGGAGGGGATGACCGTCACGCCGATGCTGAGCCTCGACATGACCGAGAAAACGTCGCAGATCGAGCTGACGGATGCGATGGTGCCGGCGGCGTGTGTCCTGGGGCAGCCGGGCAACGGCGCGGCGGTGATCGACGCCATCGTGCAACGCGCCGCTGTTGCCGCGGCGGCCGAGATGTACGGCACGGCGCGGGCCAGCCTCGACATGTCGGTCGAGTACGCCAAGACCCGCGAGCAGTTCGGGCAGCCTATCGGCAGCTTCCAGGCCGTGAAGCACAAGCTGGCCGACATGCTGCTCGATGCCGAGGCCGCGTTCGCCGCGACATACTACGCGGCATGGGCGCAGGACGATCACGGCGACGAGGCGGGGACCGCGGCTCACGTCGCCAAGGCGTATACGAACGAAGCGGCACGCCGGATTTGCGGCGATGCGATCCAGGTGCATGGCGGCATCGGCTTCACCTGGGAGTACGACCTGCACCTGTATTTCAAGCGCGCCAAGCACTACGAGGCGCTCTACGGCGATAGCCAGTTCCACCGCGAGAAGCTCGCCGAAAGCATCGGCGGCCGGATACATTGACGAGCGGTTCTAAAGCTCCACACTCGGCGTCATGCTGAGCGGAGCGAAGCATCTGGGCTGCCGCAGTCCAGACCCCTCGCTCTGCTCGGGGTGACGCCCTTTGAGTTCTATTCAAGCCCTCGTCGTGCGAAGGGATACTGCACTATGGACAATACTGAAGTCACCAGCATTGAGCAATTGAAACAGTATATCGGGCAGCAGATCGCCCTCAGCCCGTGGGTGCTCGTTACTCAGGAGATGGTCGATAAGTTCGCCGACGCCACCGGCGACCACCAGTTCATCCACGTCGACCCCGAACGCGCGAAGCAGACCCTGTTCGGCGGCACGGTGGCCCACGGCTTCTTCACCCTGTCCATGCTGGCGGGGTTCCTGCGCCAGCAGGAGTCGGGGCTGCGCATCAATTTGCCGGTACGGGTGAGCGTCAACTACGGCCTCAACCGCGTCCGCTTCCCGTCGCCGGTGCCGGTGGGCAAGCGCATCCGCAATCACACGAGCCTCCTCGCGATCGAGGAGGACCCGAACGGTCAGTGGGTGCAAATCACCCGCGAGCAGACGGTCGAGATCGAGGGCAGCGCGAAGCCGGGCCTGGTCGCCGAGTGGATTGGCCGCTTCTACTTCTGATGCCGAGGGACGCATGGGCAGACTAGATGGGCGGACCGCCGTCGTGACCGGCGCGGGCGGCGGAATTGGGCGTGGCATTGCAAAGCTGCTGGCGCGCGAGGGCGCGTGCGTCGTCGTCAACGACCTGGGCGCGAGCCTCGCCGGGAGCGGGACGGACACACGGGCGGCCCAGGTGGTCGTGGACGAGATCATCGCCGAGGGCGGCCGGGCCGTCGCTAACTTCGGGTCGGTGTCCGACTTCACGCAGGCCGGCGCGATGGTGCAGCAGTGCATCGATGCCCTCGGCAGCATTGATATCCTGGTCAACGTCGCCGGCATCCTCCGCGACCGCATGATCTTCAACATGACCGAAGCCGAGTGGGACGCCGTCCTGGCCGTCCACCTCAAGGGTACATTTAACACTATTCGCCACGCGGTGGGGCCAATGCGCGCGCAGAAGCACGGCCGCATCATCAACTTCTCCTCCATCTCGGCGTGGGGCAACCCCGGCCAGCCCAACTATGCCGCCGCCAAGTACGGCATCCTGGGCCTGACGCTGGCGTGCGCCAACAGCCTCGCCGACGAGGGGATCACCGCCAATGCCATCGTGCCGGGCTTCGTCGCGACACGCATGACGGACTCGACTCCGCGCGGCCGGCAGGTGCTCGAAGAGACGGGAAAGCCGCTGAGTGAGGTCTCCAAAGGCTCGGAGTTCGATCCGGACAATCTCGCGCCCATCGTCGTCTACCTGGCCACCGACGAAGCCGCTTATCTGAACGGAAGCATCATCGGTGTCCAGGGCTACTCGCTGCACCTGTACTCCCAGGCCGAGTCGGTGCGCATCCTCAAGGGGGAGCAGCCTGTGGATGCGGACGCGCTGGCCGCGCTGGCGCCGGCCACACTCGCCGCCGGCCTGACGCCGCCACCCCTGCCGCCTGACCCGACAAAGGCGCGCCCCAAGACGCGCACCCAGACGTTGCAGGAGGACGCGAGCCAGTGGCGCGACGTAGCGCAGGGCATCGCGTCCTGGGTGTGGCAGGACTACTTCGACGCGAGGAGGGCATGACCATGGGCGCGTTGGAAGGCAAAGCCGCGCTGGTCATCCACGCCGGCCGTCCGGTGGGCCGCCACATCGCCCAGGCGCTCGCCGCTGAGGGGGCGCGTGTCCTGGCTGCTTGCATCGGCGATGGCGCGCGGCGAACGGCGGACACGATCTGCGCCGGCGGGGGGCATGCAATCTCGTTCGTCGGCGACCTGGCCGACTACAACACGATGGCCGTCGTCGTGGAGATGGCGTACGATACGTTCGGGCGGCTGGACATTCTTGTGAACGCGCCCGGCGTCCGCACCGACACACCCCTGTTCGAGCTGTCGGAGGCCGAGTTCGACGCCCTGATGGCGGCGGATCTCAAAACGGCTTTCAACGCATCCAGCCTCGCGACAAAACGCTTCCGCGAGCAGAAGAGCGGGCGCATTGTCAATGTCACGTCGCTCGCGGCGTTTGGACTGCCGAACCAGCCTGACGCGCCCACGAAAGCCGGGTTGCTCGGCTTGACTTGGACGACGGCCAACAGCATGCGTGCGTCGAACGTTACAGCCAACCTCGTCGTCGGCGACCACGAGACTGCCCCGGCAGGCGAAGGCTCGGGCGTGGGCGCGCTCGTAACCTACCTGGCCAGCGACGCGGCGCAAGATGTCAGCGGCCAGCTTCTCGGCGTCCTGGACGGCGAGAGCCATCTGCTCTCGCAGCCCAAGATCATCCGCACCGTGCGCGCCGAACATGGCTGGACGGTGGATGCCCTGGCCAACGTGCTGCCGGCGACGTTTGGCGCACCTCTGCCGGTCGCCACGGACGCCAGTCTGGGGCTGCGCGTTGGGCTGATCACCCACGGCGACCTGCCCTCGTCAGCGTGGCGCGAGGTTGCGCCGGGCGTGCGCTTCTGGAGCGTCGCCCTGCCGCCGTACAGCGAGCTGCGGTAGGCGCCGAAGGGCGTGAGATTGCTTCCCTTCGCTCGCAATGACAATAGGAGACATAATGGACCTCGTAACCGTGGACAAGCTCCTGACCTCGACCCACTCTGTACGCAAGCGCCTTGACTTCAACCGTCCGGTCGAACCGGACGTGCTCGAAACCTGCATTAGCATCGCGACTCACGCGCCGAGCGGCAGCAACCGTCAGGACTGGTCCTTCGTAGTCGTCACCGACGCCGACAAGAAGAAGGCCGTGGCTGACCTTTATCGCCAATCCTGGTACGCCTACGCGTCTTCGCGGCCGAGCGAGTCGGCGTTCGTGCGAGAGGACCCTAACGCGGTGCAGCGAGGCGCGGCCATTGCCAGCTCGGCGAAGTACCTGGCCGACCATATGCACGAAAGCCCGGTGCTCGTCATTCCCTGCATCGAGGGGCGTACGGAAAACGCGCCGGTGATGATGCAGGCGGCGGTGTTTGGCTCGATCCTACCGGCGGCGTGGTCGCTGATGCTGGCTCTGCGGGCGCGCGGCCTCGGCTCGGCCTGGACCACGCTCCACCTGCGCTACGAGAAAGAGACAGCCGAACTTCTCGGTATCCCGTACGACAAAGTGATGCAGACGGCGCTGTTGCCCGTCGCTTACTATACCGGCGCCGACTTCAAGCCGACGGAGCGCCTTCCCGCCGGTCCGCGCACGTTCTGGGATAGCTGGGGTAAGACACGGTAGGGAGATAAAATGATGGCTGACGGTGTGCATCGGAATCACCTGCGTATCGAGAAGACCGAAGCAGTGGCGGCGCGTGGCATGGTCGCTTCGAAGCATCCCCTGGCGAGTGAGGCGGGTGTCGAGATGCTGCGCCTGGGCGGGAACGCGATCGACGCGGCGGTCGCGACGGCCTTCGCAACCGGCGTTGTCGAGCCGTGGATGAGCGGCCTGGGCGGCGTGGGCCTGCTGGTGTACTACTCGGCGAAGGAGGAGCGCGTTCGCGTCTTCGACTTCAACGGGCGCTCGCCCCTGGCTGCGACAGAGGACATGTTCCCGCTGGGAGAGGGCTACGAGAAGGAGCTGTTCACCTGGCGCGCCGTCGAGGGCAAGCGCAACCTGATGGGCTACCAGTCCATCATCGTGCCGGGCGTGCCGGCGGGGTTGGCGTTGGCGCTTAAGAAGGCGGGCAGCATGGACCTGCGCACCGTACTCCAGCCCGCCATTCGTCTCGCCGAAGAGGGCTTTCCGCTGGACTGGCACACCCTGTTGCGCGTCGCCGCCGATGCGCCGAACATCGCTCGCTTTCCCGACACCGCCGAGGTCTTCTTCAACAACGGCTTCCCGCGTCTCGTCGGCATGGGGCCCGAGCTGCCCCGCCTGCGGCAGCCCGACCTGGCGCGGACGCTGCGTACCCTGGCTGACGAGGGCATCGACGCGTTCTATCGCGGCTCGATCGCGGCACAGATCGTCGCGGCGATGGAGGAGCACGAGGGCCTCATGAGCGCCGAGGACCTGGCGACGTACGAGGCGCTTATCGTCGACAATCCTGTGCAGCAGGGCTATGGCGACGCGACGCTCGTCGCCACGCCGCCACCGAGCGGCGGGCCGGCGGTCGCGGCGACGCTTGCCGCCCTCGACGCGACGTTCATGGCGCAGAACGGCCACAACTCCCTCGCCGCGCTCACGGCCTTCGCGAACGCTTCCCGCGCCGTGTTCGAGGAGCGGCTGACGCGCCAGGGCGCCAGCGGCGGGCCGATGGTCAACCGCGGTCCGGCGGACGGTTCGACCACACATCTGTGTACCGTCGACGGGCAGCGCAACATGGTTTCCCTGACCCAGACACTGCTGTCCGGCTTTGGCTCGCGGGTGACTATCCCCGGCACCGGCATTCTCATGAACAACGGCATGTACTGGTTCGACCCGGAGCCTGGCAAGGCCAACTCGGTGCGCGGCGGCGTTCGCCCGCTGGCGAACATGGCGCCGGTGCTGCTGCTGCGGGACGGCCGCCCGTTCGCCACGCTAGGCGCGTCCGGCGGGCGGCGCATCATCGGCGCGATGGCGCAGATCGCCGTCAATCTCGTGTCCTACGGCATGGGAATGCAGGAGGCCATCGCTGCGCCGCGTATCGATGTCAGCACGTCGCAGCTCATCGCCGACGACCGCATTCCCGCCGCGACTCTCGCGGGCCTGGAAGGCCTCGGCATGCCCCTCATCGCCGTGGAGGAGACCTTCAGCCCGCGCCAGTTTGCCAGCCCGGTCGGGATTCTCGTCGACGACGAGGCCGGCGTCCTGCGCGGCGGTGCGGATCCGTTCCACGCCGCGACGTGCATCGGGTTCTAGCCGCAATTCACTGGCTGACGAAATCCGTTAAGGAAGTGTGAAGGCCCTTGACAGTATGGTGCTATTCTAGTATCATCTGCTCAAGGGTTTCTGTTTTTTTATAATTGGGGGGACGACGCCACGCTAATTCCTGCGTAGGGATACAGCGCAGCTTGGCGTGCCAGTTTCGTATCGACTATGCCGCAACACCGGATCCTGGCCGTGGATGATGACGCTGAAATCCTCCTGCTCGTGCGCTCGCGCCTGGAACACGCGGGCTACGAGGTATGGACGGCCGCATCCGGGGAGAAGGCGTTGGAGGTTATCGGTCAACGCGGCCTGCCACACCTGGCGATCGTTGACTTGCGCATGCCCGGGACGGATGGCTTTGGGTTCTGCCGCGCCGTGCAGCAGTTCTCCGACCTGCCCATCATCCTGCTGACAGCCGTCGATGATGAAGAGACCATCATCGACGGCATCCAGCGCTACGCTGAGGATTACATCGTCAAGCCGTTCAGCCCACGCGAGCTTGTGGCGCGCGTGGAACGTATCCTGCGGCGGATCGGCGATTTCGCGTACGCGCTCGATCCTATCGTCAGGGTGGACGACCGTCTCGCGGTGGATTTTGCGCGGCAGACGGTCATCGTCGGCCAGCAGCCGGTCTCACTGACACCCACCGAAACCAAGCTGTTGTATATCCTGATGCGCCACGCCGGACGCACGGTGACGACCGACTTCCTCTTGCGACGTTTGTGGCCGCTGGAGGACGTGGCCGAAGACAGCCTGCGCGTCCACGTGTACCACGTGCGCCAGAAAATTGAGCCCGTTCCCGCCCAGCCACGCTACGTCCTCACGGAGCGGGGAATGGGGTATCGCTTTCCATCGCCGGCCAAGACGAATGGCGCGGCTCAATAAGCTATCTTTGAAGGAGGACATCCATGACCGAGCAGATATCCGCAGCTGCCACACCATCTCCGAAGGAAGTCGACCGCATTCGCGACATCATCTTTGGCGGCCAGATGCGCGAATACGCCCAGCGCTTCCACTCGATCGAGCGCGACCTGGAGCGGCTCCAGTCTGCCCTCGACACCCTCAACGAGCAGCTGGCCGACCAGGGCCGCGACCACGACAAGAGGATGCAGACGCTGCGCAAAGAGGTGCGCCAGGCTGACGACGACCTGCGCGGCGAGCTGCGACACACCGCCGAGCGCCTGTCCGACGAGAAGGTAGATCGGCAGGCCCTGGGCGAGCTATTCATTGAGATGGGCAATCAGCTCAAGGCGGGTGGCTCACTCGTGGACATGTTCAAGAACCTCGGCATCGGGAGCTAAGCCGTCGCCGTGGCACAGACGACCGACGCCGCGCCTGGCCCGGGCGCGGCCGACGGCGCGCCCGAGAACGGCCGCTCCGAGTTCGAGACGCTCCAGGACATCCTGTTTAGCCGGGACCGACGGCGAATTACCGACCTGGAAGCGCGCGTCGACGACCCGGACGCGCTGGCCGCTATGGTGTCGCCCGTCCTGGGGGATGCCATCCGCCGCAAGATCCGCGAGGACCGCGACGAGATGATCGAGGCGCTGTACCCGATTATCGGCGGTCTGGTCGTGCGTTCCGTCGCCGAGGCGATCCGGGACCTGGCGCGCTCGGTGGATGCCCAGATGCGGACGAGCTTCACGCCGGCCGCTCTCTGGCGGCGCTTTCAGGGCAGCTTGCGGGGGGTATCGGCGGGCGAGATGGCCCTGCGGCAGGCGCTGCCCTTCGCGGTGGACCAGGTATTTCTCATCCACCGCGAGACTGGCCTGCTCCTTAGCCACGTCTCGCGCAACCCTGACGCCGTCTCGGATTCGGATGTCATCAGCGGGATGCTGACCGCCATTCGCGACTTCGTCCAGGACACGTTCGGACAGGGGCGCGAGGGGGACGTCGACGAGATTCTCTACGGCAACCAGTCGATCTTGATCGAGTCATCGCGTCTCGCGTACATCGCCGCCGTCACGACGGGGGTTGAGCCGCCGGGCTTTCGCGCTCAGGTGCGAGACACGCTTATCGGTATTGACCACGCCTATGGCGACGTGTTGCGGGCCTACTCGGGCGACGCATCGGATCTCTCAGGCGTCGAGACCAGGTTGACACCGCTGCTGGACATTGGCGGCGCTGCCCCGGCGGCGCGGCCCGGCATGAGCCGCACCCAGAAGCGGATCTTGCTCATTGCGGGCGGAATCCTGGCCGCGTGCATCGGCCTGACGTGCCTTGGCAGTGTCTGGTCGTATCGCACAGTGCAGGCGGCGCTCGCGCCGCTCCCGACGCCTACGGTGACCGCCACGCCGACCGCGACGGCGACGGCAACCGCCACACCGACTGCGACGCCGACCGCGACCGCCACGCCGACCGCGACGGCCACGCGCACAGCGACCCCGACCGCTACTGCCACACCCTCGCCGGTGCTGGGGGTCATGACGGGCAGCGTATGGCTGCGCAGCGGTCCCTCCCTCGACGCCGAGCGATTGAGCGTCGCGCTTGAGCGCGGCCAGGCGGTGCAGATTCTCGCGCAGGACGGCGACTGGTATAAGGTTCGGTGGTCTCCACGCGTCGGATCCGAAGTTGTTGGCTGGGTGCCTACCGAGTGGGTTGGCACGACCGGCTCAATTCCGGCCGGCCTGATCACTCAGACGCCCGAGTCGTGAGAGAGAATGACAAGGATTAGCCAGAAAGTTTGCCTGCTAGGGGACTTCGCCGTCGGCAAGACCAGCCTCGTGCGACGTTTCGTATACAATGCGTTTGATGACAAGTACCTTGCAACCATCGGAGTCAAGGTCAGCCGCAAGACGGTCGTTCTGCCCGACGAGGACGGGCTGGTCGAGCTAAGCCTTCTCCTGTGGGACCTGGCAGGGAGCGAGGAGTTTAGCGCTGTGCGCGCTACCTACCTGCGGGGCGCTGCGGGGGCTATCCTGGTTTGCGATCTCACGCGGTCGGAGACGCTCACGGCGCTGGCCGCCTATGTGGAAGACATACGCCGGGTGGCTCCGCGCGCGCGCTTCGTTGTCGCCGCCAACAAGAGCGATCTGCCCGACCCGCGGCTCCTGCCGTCGCAGGTGGAAGCGTTCGCCGAGTCCCTGGAAACGGCGTGCTACCTGACCAGCGCCAAAACGGGCTATCAGGTCGAGGATGCTTTTCGCCACCTGGGCCGCCTCCTGCTGGCGGGTGACTAGCCTACATCGAAACTGCCTATGACGCCCGCTGCATTCGAACGCCTCCTCTCGGCTCTGCGCATCACCTACGCCATCACGGATGGCTCCTTCCATATCGCCGATGTCGGTGGCGCCTCCAGCCCCTATTTGTGCCTCGACCACCTGGGCATGGCTATTAGCGACGTCATGCCGGAACTCACCGGCTATGAGTCGCTTCTAGTCAGCATTTCCGACGGGCGCGCGCCGCAGCTCGAGCTGCCCTGGATCAACCGAGAGATGGGAGACGCCCAGACGGTCTACCTGCGTGTGAGCTTGCAGGCCCATCGGGGAGTGGATGGGGCCTCCCAGGGCCTGTTTGTCACGCTGGAGGATGTCACACCGCAGGGCGTCGCGCAACAGCAGGTTACCCACAGCCGGAACCAGCTGCGGCTCCTGCGCGACGAGCTGGCGCAGCGAAACCTCGCGCTTGAAGCGGCGAATACTGAACTGCACCACCTGGACGATCTCAAGTCCCAGTTCATCGAAGTCGCGGCCCACGAGCTGCGCACGCCGCTGACAACGCTGAGCGGTTTCCTCGAGATGCTGCTGGAAGAGTTGCCCGGCCCACTGACGTCGGAGCAGAGACGCTATCTCCGGATCATGGACGAGAGCGCGCAGCGGCTGCAGGCCATTGTCAACGAGCTGCTGGAGCTGACACGTATCGACGCCGGTCGGCTGCAACTGACGCTCCAGCCCGCCGACATCGTCCGCCTGGCGCGGGATGTCATCGTCAACTTCGAGCCCCAAGTGACGGCGCGAAACTTGCACCTGCGTCTGGACGCCGAGGCTCATCTGCCGATGACTCTCTGCGACGTAAAGCGCACGGTCCAAATCCTCAGCAACCTCGTCAGCAATGCCGTCAAGTATACCCTGCCCGGCGGCCAGATCATCATCCATGTCGGCCCTGCTTCCGAGCCGTACTTTGTCGAGGTGACTGTGGTGGACGATGGCGTTGGCATCCCCGTGGATGAGCAGCCGCGCGTCTTCGACCGCTTTTTCCGCGCCCGCACGGCCGGCCTGACGGACGCGCCCGGCACAGGCCTGGGGCTGAGCATCGCGCGGTCCCTGGCCGAGCTTCATGGCGGCCGAATCTGGCTGGAGAGTGAGGTCGGCCACGGCTCGAAATTCCACGTAACCCTCCCCGCCATCGATCTCGTCGACGACTTGCCTTAAATTCTCGCGGCAGGTGGCTCTCTTAATATGTTTCTTAAACTAACCGTGGTATGATTTAGCCAGATAGTGTTGTGCTGAGACATTCGTCGCAGTGTGCAAGCGCGCATTGCCGGGGGGCGAGCGCAGCGTAAGCTCTCGCACAGTACTCATAGGGAGGCTTTTATCAACGTACCTCCCTGCTTGACGCCAGGGAGGCCAATCCGGGGGGGCGCCTCCCTGGCGCTCTTTGTATGGTGAACCAGCAATGTTGACGAGCATGAAACAACGAACTCTACAAGCTACCGCAACACCCACTCCCATCAGTCAGACGATCCTGGTTGTCGATGACGATCGCCCGCTTTCGGAGATGATAGGCACGTTCCTGCGCCACGTTGGCTACAGTGTGGACAAGGCTCACAGCGGTCAAGAGGCTGTGGAAGCTTTGCTCCGCGCTGTGCCCGATCTGGTGCTGCTCGATGTCATGCTGCCCGACACCACGGGCTGGGAACTGTGCCGACGTATCCGCGAGCGCTGGGATGTGCCGATCATCATCCTCTCGGCCCGCACCCAAACCGACGACCGCGTCAGCGGTCTGACGCTCGGTGCGGACGATTACCTGTCCAAGCCGTTCAGCCTGCGCGAGATGGAGCTGCGAATCGCTGCAGTGCTGCGCCGGACGCGGCCCGCGAATGTGATGGCGTCGTCAGGAACTATCTTCGAGGATTCCCATCTCAGCATCAGCGAGGCGGGCTGGCGGGTAACGTGCCGAGGCCAGGCCGTCGCCCTGACGGCCACGGAACGCCGTCTCCTCTTCTACCTCGTGGAGAGCGCCAATCAGACGCTGACGACCGAGCAACTGGTCGAGCAGGTCTGGCGCGACGAGGAGAGCGAAGAGGATCGCGGCAAGTACATCAAGCTGTATGTCTGGCGCCTGCGGCAGAAGCTGGAGCCTGACCCTGACCGGCCCCGCTACATCGTGACGGATCGCGGTCGAGGCTACCGCTTCGTCACGCAACAAGCACCGAAAGCGTAACCGCAACGCCGCCCGCATCAGCCGGGCGGCGTTCCATATTTCGAGCCTCGCGCGTCCAGTCGGTTTGTCCCCCCACCCTCTGTGTGGTATACTCGCCCCGCCCATTTCCAAGCTACACGGAGGACACATCATGTGGAATGACTTCAAAGCGTTCGTGATGCGGGGCAATGTGCTCGACCTGGCGGTAGGCGTCATCATCGGCGCGGCTTTCGGCCGCATAGTGACATCCATGGTCGAGGATATCATCATGCCGCCGCTCGGGCTGATCCTTGGGCGAGTGAACTTCATCGACATGTTCATGTGCATTGATGGACGGAGCTATCCCTCACAGGTGGCGGCCAAAGCGGCGGGCGCGCCGTGCGTCTACTATGGCGCGTTCATCACCAACATTCTCACCTTTCTCATCACCGCTGCCGCCATCTTCCTCATAGTTCACTGGTTCTATAGTTTGTTCCCCAAGCAAGACTCGCCGGCCAAGACCAAGCTGTGCCCGTTCTGCGCATCGGCGATCCCGCTGGCCGCGGTGCGCTGCCCTGCCTGCACTTCCGACCTCCGCGAGACGCCGGTGAACCAGTTAACCGGCTGAGCATCCAGCCACGCCTAGAGGAGCCTGTATGTCCGAGACCGCTATCACCGTGTACGGAGCGCCCTGGTGTCCCGACTGCCGCCGCGCCAAGCAGTTCCTCGGCGAGCACCGCATCCACTATCATTGGGTCGACGTCGACCAGGACGCGGAGGGGCTGGCGCTCGTCGACCGAGTCAACCAGGGCAAACGGATCATCCCGACCATCGTCTTCGAAGACGGCGATATTCTCGTCGAGCCAACCAATGCCCAGCTTGCGGCCAAGCTGGGGATCCAGACCCAGGCAACTCAGCGCTACTACGACCTGATCGTCGTCGGCGGCGGACCCGCCGGGCTGACCGCCGCGCTCTACGCGGCGCGCGAGGGCCTCAACGTGCTGATTATCGACCGCAGCAGCCTGGGCGGCCAGGTGGGCGTGACCGAACGTCTGGACAATTTCCCCGGCTTTCCGGATGGTATCGAAGGTGCAGAGTTCGCCGATCGGCTGGCGCGCCAGGCGATCCGCTTCGGCGTCGAGGCGTTGCGCGCACAGGACGTGGTCGGGCTGTACGCGGAAGAGGAGTCGCGGTACGTGACGGTGTCAGACGGTACGACCTATGGCGCGCGCGCTGTCGTCATTGCCACAGGGTCGACCTACCGGCGATTGGGCGTGCCGGGCGAAGATGATCTGATTGGCGCGGGGATTCACTTCTGCGCCACGTGCGACGGCCCGTTCTACCGTGGTCGGCCGGTGGCCGTCATTGGTGGCGGCAACAGCGCCGGCGAGGAGAGCTTGTTCCTGACGCGCTTCGCCGACAAAGTGACGATGCTCGTGCGCGGGCCGGCCTTGACAGCCAGCAGGATCGTCGTCGACAAGCTCGCCGAGACGCCGAGCATCGAGATACGCCCGAATACCACTGTTACCGGCTTCGAAAGTGAGGGTGGCCATCTTACAGGCGTGAAGATTCACGATGCGGCGCGCGGCCAGGACGAGGTGATTCACCCCGCGGGTGTGTTCGTATTCATTGGTCTCGAGCCAAATACCGACTGGCTTCCACCGGAGATCAAGCGCGACAGCCAGGGCTTTATCGAGACTAGCCTGACTTTGGAGACAAGCATGCCAGGCGTGTTCGCCGCGGGCGACGTTCGCCTGAGTAGCACGAAGCAGGCCGCGAGCGCCGTCGGCGAGGGGGCTACCGCCGCGCTCATGGTGCGTGAGTATCTTCGAAACGTGTGACACACTTGGCCGAGCGTCACTTCGGGGATCCATAGTACCAGCGGGCGAGGGCGTCCGGCGTCGCGCCCATGAGCCAGGCGATGACGAGCGCGATGTTGAGCGACTGTTGCCGGACGACGCCGCGCTTCACGAAGCGCCGCGCCGACGTCGTCACCGGTAGTGGAATGAGCGCCATCCGGCCGGCTGCGCTCATTCGCCAGAGGAAGTCAACGTCGTCCATCAACGGAAGCTCGGCGAAGCCGCCGAGGGCCTCGAATAGCGCGCGCCGAACGATGATGCCCTGGTCGCCGTAGCGGAAGATGCGCCCCTGGAAGCGCGTCATCGAGGCGAAGAAGCGTAGCAGATAGTGATTGGTGTCGAACCATAGAGTGAAGGTGCCGCCCACGAGCGCCGGGTCGCGCATGACCTGTTCAAGATAGGACAGGGCGGCCGGATGCAGGCGCGAGTCGGCGTGCAGAAAGAGGAGCACGTCGCCGTGGGCGTGACGCGCGCCCAGGTTCATCTGTCGCGCGCGCCCTCGCGGTCCCGCGATGACATCGGCGTGTGAGCTGGCGAGCCTCACCGTTTCGTCGGCGCTGCCCCCATCTACGACGATGATCTCGGCGTCGTCGCCCTGGGAGAGGATGCTGCGCAGGCACGCCTCGATAGTGTCCGCCTCGTTGAGTGTCGGGATGATGATCGAGAGCTTCATCTAGGCGGCGAAGCGTAACTGAGGCTGCCCCTTGATGCCCACGCGGACGCGGAAGAGGTCGCCCGCCAGCGGCTGCTGCGCGCGCCCCTTGTCGTCGAGGCTGGTCCAGGCCGTCGTGATGTACAGCTCATCGAGGTTCGGGCCGCCGAATGTGCAGCTCGTCACGCGCTCGACGGGCAGCCTGATCTCGCGCTCGACCCGCCCCCGCGGGTCGTAGCGCGTCACCTTCCAGCCTTCCCACCGCGCGCTCCACACGAACCCCTCGCTGTCCACTGTCAGCCCGTCTGGGAAGCCCCACTCGCCCCTGGAGTCCACGAATGGGCGTCGGTTGCTCAGGTTCCCACTATCGAGGTCAAAGTCGTAGGCGTAGATGACCTGGCGCGGCGAGTCTGTGAAGTACATCGTCTTGCGATCCGGGCTCCAGCCGATGCCGTTGGCCGTGCCGATGCCCGTCTCCATCACGTGGACACTCAGGTCCGCCTCTAGCCGATACAGACTGTTCTGGTCGCCGTCGCCCATGGTCCCGGCCCAGAACCGCCCCGCGGCATCGACGGCGCCGTCGTTGAAGCGCGCCTGCGGCTTGTCCGCTTCCGGATCGGCAATTGGGGTCAATCGCCGAGCAGCCGCGTCCCAGAACGCGAAACCGTCGCGGGTCGCCAGGACGAGGCCGCCATTCTGCCGCAATGCCATGACGCCGATTGGCAGGCCTACATCCACCCGCTCGTGGCGGCCCGTTGCCGGGGTGTAACGGTAGTAGCAATCGCCCTCGATATCCACAAAGTACAGCACCCCCTCGGCCGGATCCCAGAGAGGACCTTCGCCGAGTCTCGCCTGCACGCTCGATATATGTTCTAGCTCGCTCATGTTGCTCCCCTTTGGGCGGTGGTGATGGTGGCGGTCCCCTTCAGCCAGCGACTCGAAGGCCGCACTGCTATTGTACGCAATCCATTGGCGCGAGTGAACATCGTCCCCCATCTTTTGATCGCGCAGTCAGCGGCCGTGGCATGAACATTGCAGCGGCGGCACGGACGTTCAGGGCGCAGTCGGTCCTGTCCCATAAGTACCATCAGACATGGAGGATGTATGCGAAGAAGCATTGCCGCTCTAGCTCTGCTCGGTCTGCTCCTGGCATGGGGGGCAACCGCCGCCCTTGCTGCCCGGAGCGGCCCGACAGTGCAGGACGGCGTCAGGCAAGGAAACACCCAGGCCGGTCCGGCGGAAACGACGACAGACACGCCGACTCCCACGGTCATAACGGGGACGGTTACGGCCACAACCACAGTGACGGGGACCGCTGCTCTGTCCACCACGACGCCGACCGCCACCGCCACGGTTGAGACACCCGTCGCGACAACCTCTGCGACCGTGACGGGAACGCCGACAATCACCGGTACCGCGCCGATCACGGCCACCACCACAGTCACGCCGACAGAGGGCACGCCGGTTGTCACCACGACGCCGACTGTCACATCCACGGCCGGGACCCCGGTCACGACCACGACGGTCACGCCCACCGCCACAGTGACGCCCCCGCCGAGCCACGTTCTCTACCTGCCCTTGATTGAGAAGGCCGTCGACTGGAACGGGCCTGACCTGGCGGTGACGAGCGTTACGGTCAACATGCAGGGCTACACCGGCGGGTGTGTGGATGCCTACGGGAATCTGCTGCTTTACGTTACAATCTCAAATATAGGCCGATCGAACGCCGGCGCCTTCACCGTTTCCATCAACGGCACGCCGTTCGTCACGTTCCCTGGCTTGGCCGCCGGTAGTGCCGCCTATATTGTCACCGATGCGTTCGTTCCCATTGGCCAGCCGGTGACTATCGTCGTGGACAGCTCGAACTCCGTCGACGAGCCGAATGAGGGCAACAACACCTTCTCGGGCATGCTGCCAATTCCGACGCCCCCGGCGATCTGCACGAGCACGCCCACCGGAACCGCCACCCCCGGCCCATCGTTGACAGGCACCGCGACGTCGACCGGCACGCCGAGCGCGGCTCCCAGCGCGACGGTGACGCCCGTAGGGACAGTCACAGAAACGGCGACGGTTCCGGCAGGAACCGTGACGGAAACGGCGACTGTGCCAGCCGGCACGGAAACACCGACGCCAGCGGGAACGGTCACAGAAACGGCGACGGTTCCCGCCGGAACTGTGACGGAAACGGCGACTGTCTCGGCTGGGACGGAAACGCCGACGCCGGCGACAACGATGCCGGCCGAGACGCCGACCGAAACGGCAACTCCAACGGAGACGCCGTTCACGCGCTAATCGGCGGCGCGTACCCCTAGTGTCGGTGCAGGGGACGTGTTCGGATATGAGGTAGGGGTAGCCGTCGTGGCTACCCTGGACGACCAGGAGGGATCGCCCCTACAGATATGCCGAACAGGTCGTCTGGATTATGCACTAGGTAGAACGACACGGACACGGGCAGGTCTCCCTCGCGAAGCCTGCCCGTTCTTATACCAACCGCTGCTGGAAAAGCTGCAAAGTCAGCGTCATTGCGAGACCTCAATGCCGTGTGGCGGCATGCGCCGACACAAGAACACAGTTAAACCGTCATTGCGAGCGGAGCGAAGCAATCCCCCGTCCTTGTCAAAGGCGGTTTGCCCCGCTACGGCGTTGCTGTCATCCACCGAGAGATTGCTTCGTCGCGCTGATGCGCTCCTCGCAATGACAGTAGTGTGTGTTCTGAGCAGGAGGGCGGCAGCCCGACGAAGCAATCTCACCACGGGCAAAGGCATCTCCACATGGAGTAGACTGCCGGTCGCAAAGGCGAGAGATTGCTTCGCTGCGCTCGCAATGACGGTCTTTCTGTACACGCTTGGTATTATGCTAGCCAGATGAAGTATTCGCGACGGATCCTGCCGCCATGCCGTCCAGCCACTCTTTGTCCTCGACGCGCAGGAGCGCGGGATTGAAGAACTGGGCGACGGTGAAGACCAGCACAATTGCGCCCGATAGGGCGATGACGACACTGATGTCGAATGCGCCGCCGATGAAGCCGGCCAGCGCCGTCCCGAGCGGCCAGGTGAACTGCGCGATGAGCCGCCGCACGGCGAAGACCCGCCCCTGAAGCTCCGGCGGCGTCTGCGTCTGCCAGATGCTCTGCGAGTGGGAGTTCATCATCGGAGTCATCATGCTGCGAACGACAATCATCGCCGCGGCGACATAGAGAACAGACGTCAGGCCAAAGACGATTGTGCCGACAGCGCTTATCACGATTGGCACAAGGACGCCGTAGATGCGCCGTGTCTTGAGGCCGCCCCACGTGCTGATGATGAGCCCGCCGACGAAACCACCGATGCCCCCGGCCGAGTTGATGAGCGCCAGCGACGCCTCGTAGGACAGGCCCAACGCCATCCAGCTCGGGGCGAGGTTGAACTTGAGCAGCAAGGGCGTGAGAACTCCCGCCGGCGCGAACAGCAGGTTGACCATGGTGAATGTTCCTAACAGCCAGAGCAGCGGCCGCCGCTGCCAGATGTAGCGCCAGCCGAGGGCCACGTCGGACCACAGGCTTGGCCTGGCTTCATGGCGCTCGCCCAGGTCGGCGCGCTGCGGAGATGGAACGTTGAGAAACGGGAGCACTATGCCCGCCATGAAGAACGTCGCGGCGTCGATGAGCATGACCAGGGCTGTGCCGTCGGGCAGCGCGGCCATGGTCGGGAGGGGGAGGACGCCCTGACGCGCGAGGGATGGCACGGCGATGATAGCGGCGGCGATGGCGGGCGCGACGATGCTCGCCAGCGACCACGTCGTCTGCATCATGCCGTTGGCTCGGGGCAGGTGCTTCGGCGGGACGAGCATGACATAAGACGTGTCGAAGGCGGCCATATGGAACGCGCCGAGAACGGCGAAGAGCGCCGTGATGACCAGCACGGGCCAGATCTGAAGGGTTCCGCTCAGCACAAGCGCGGCGAGAGCCAGGCTCAAGCCGCCGCTGAGAAAGTCGACGACGAGCATGGTGCGCTTGCGGTCGTGGCGGTCGGCCCACGCGCCGGCGACCGGGGCCGCGAAAACGACCGGGACACCGAATGCGAGGCCAATGGCCGAGAGGGCGAACGCCAGCTCGGCCTTCTGCTCTGGCAGGGGATACAGGGTGATGGTCATCCAGATCGTTAGCGCGAAAAACGTCAGGCTGCTGCCTAGCGCAGAGATAGACTGTGTGAGCCAGATGATAAAGAAGGTACGAAAGCTGTGAGGCGGGGTCTCGGGCATGAACGAATTCCGATCGACTCAATCCTGCGGGACAAGACTGCGAATGACCTCCGGGTCCGGGACGGGCATCCACCCGTACATCAGATACCGGCCATAGGACTTGAAGCGGTACTTCTCGACGACGCGGCGGCTCATCGGCTCCGCGTGGATGGCGGCGATGTGATAGCCGCGTTCGTGGGCGTCCCGCAGCCGTTGCGCCAGCAGCGTGGAGTAGACGCGCTGGTTGCGCGCCTCCGGCAACGTCGAGGCGCCGCCGAGATAGGCGATGCCGGGCTGGTAGATGACCTGGGCCTGGCCGATGGGCCGCCCGTTCAAGCGAGCCAGGTAAACGGTGCGGCGCTGCATGTCCTTCGGGTCCGTGAACCGCTCGAAGAAGTCGGGGCGGCGCTCGTCGATCTGATCTGGGGTCCAGTTGAAGCCTTGCCCGGTGATCTGAAGGACGGCCTCGACCGACTCTGGCGAGCTGCCGTCGACGAGTTCCAGCTCGACGGCCGGGTTGATGGGAATGTCGTCCGGCTCCAGTCCGACGCGAGCCATGGCAATCTGGTCGCCGGCCAGGATGAGGCCGTGCCTCTCCAGGCGCTCGGCCAGGTCTTTCGGCTCGTCGAACGGCGCGACAAACCACGTGAAGCCGCTTCCCCGCGACCGGAAGTGCTCGATCATGGCCTCGATGTTCTCGTCCGCGACCTCGGCCGGCCAGTGAAAGCCACCCACCCAGTTGCTGCCCGGATGCGAGTCGTACGAGCCTCCGTAGCCGCCGTGGAGATTGCCGCGGAAGCTGGCGTTGGGGCTGATGCGGTCGCGTGGGTCCCAGCTATAGAAAGCCTCTTCAAAAAGGTGCGCGATTTCGTCGTCCGTCAGCGTCGCGGGCGCGATCCACTCGCCGCGGTGCGCGCTCGGCCACAAGGCCGTTCGATAGAGGTCAATCGTATGCGCGCGCCCGTCGCGAACCTGGAGGAACGCCGCGCAGTTGTCCTCAACATATCGCCCCGCGAGGTGGTACTGTACGCGGAATTCGAGGCTGACAAGCTCGCCGTTCCCCAGGCTGCTCAGCACTTCGGCGCGCAGGTCTGGTTCGGCCGGCCACGCTTCCTCGATATACGCGCGGACGCGGTCCAGCGGCCGCATGACGGCATTCTCCTCGGCTCCGTGAACGCGCATCCCCACGTCGTCCGTGACCACCTGCCCCAACAGCGACCTGTCCACAACCGCCGCGACGAATGCCTCGGCAATATTTGTTTCAACCTTCTCCAGCATGGAAGTTCTTCCTCCGTCGTCGCTCAACCCCGTCAATGTGGGGTCAGAAACTTGTTTCGACCATGGCCCGATTGGTATCGGCTATTCCACCCACAATGATAGCCAAATGTCGTGTCAAGGTCATCGTCGATTCGGCTGATTGCCAGTCGCGCTTGGGAATCTGGCTGCATGAGTCTCGTCAAAGACATCGGGCCGCGGCACAAAGTGACCGCGGCCCGGGGATACAGAAGACACCGCGATGCATGGCCTACGACGCGGGCATTGTTCCTAGCTTCACCTTGACGTCCTGATTAGCGCCGTTGCGGTTCACCGTCAATGTTACCGTGTCGCCTGGCTTGTGGCTGCTCAGCGCTTCCGCCAGGTCTGTTCCGCCCTTGATCTGATTGCCGTCGATGGCGGTAATCACGTCTCGCGCCCGCAGTCCAGCCGCCGCGGCCGGTGTTCCCTGCACGACCTGCTGAATCACGACGCCCTGAGCCTGCTGTGTATTGAGCTGGCGGGCGATCGCTGGGTTCAGCGGCGCGTACATGATGCCGACGTAGGGGTGATCGACATGGCCGCTGGAGACGAGCTGGTCGGCGATGGGCTTGGCCGTCGAGATGGCGATGGCAAAGCCGATGCCCTGTGCGGGCACGCCCGGCTCGCTCTGCCCGGCGACGAGCGTGTTGATGCCGACGACCTGGCCGTTGAGGTTGATGAGCGGGCCGCCCGAGTTGCCGGGGTTGATGGGGGCGCTCGTCTGAATGACGTCGAACAGGAACGGGCCGGAGCTGGTGGGCGTGTCGCCAGGCTCCTGAATCGTGCGGCCGAGGGCGCTAACGACGCCCGCCGTGACCGTGGGTCCGCCTTCAAGAGCCAGAGCGTTGCCGATCGCGACAACCCAGTCACCTACCCCCAACTGCCGTGAGTCGCCGAGCTGGGCGGTAGGCAGATTGTCGCCACTGATCTGCACCACGGCGAGATCGGTTTGCGGGTCCGCGCCAACAGGCTTGGCCGGGAACGACCGCCCGTCGGGGAGAGACACGAGGAGCTGCTGCGCGCCCGCGATGACGTGATTGTTCGTGAGAATATGGCCCTGATTGTCGTAAATCACGCCGGAGCCGACGCCGGTGGGGACGTTGAAGGACTGATCCAACTGGTTAACCTGGGATTGCTCATTCGTAATCTGGACGACCGCGGGGCGCACCTGGTCCGAGACGTTGCGCACGGCGGTGCTGAAATCCGCGGCGGATACCGGCGCAGGCGCGCTTTGGTTGGCGGCCGGCGCCTGGCCGCTCGTTGAACTGCTGGCCTGCGCACTGTTCGCGGCGGGGGCGCCGGTATTTTGCGTGGTCTGGCCGGCGCTAGATGATGTTGACGATGATCCGCTCACGGCGGTCGGGGCGCTGTTCGACGTAGTGGACGAGCTGGAAGACGCGGCGCCTTGATTGTCCAGGCTCTGGGCCGCGTCACACGCGCTGACAAGTAGCATCAACGCCATCGCGAACAGCAGCACGGCAACGCGCCGACCGCGGGTGATGGATCCATGCTTCGAAAACTGTGTTACCTTCATACGACACTTCCTTGTTCCTAACTACATCGTGTGGGTCAAGCGGTGTGAAAGCAATACCAGTGCCAGTAACAACATTCGTGAGGGCCAAAAAAAGCTCCGCCACGGACTCGTGGCGGAGCTTTGATGGTCTCAGCGCGGACGAAGGCCCGCGCTCGGCGCAGGGTCAGCGGCGTTGGCCGCCGAACGTGTTCACATACGCAACAAGATCGTTGAGCTGAGCGTCCGAAACGTAGTCCTTACTGTAGTGCGGCATACCGCGGCGGCCCTGACGCACGGCCTCCTGCAATTCCCGAGTATTCCGCAGCCCCAATTCGCCCGGCGCGTTGCCGACCGGCCCGTGGCACAACTGGCAGCCCTGGGCGAAGTAGACCGCGGCTCCGCGCCCGACGGCGTCACCCGCCGGGTTGGCCACGGCAAGCTGCTCGGGGGTTGCGGCCGGAATCCGCGCGGCCGGACCGGCGTTCCCGTTCCCCAGGGCGCGCGTGTACGCCACCATCGCCCAAATCGTCTGGTCATCGTACTTGTCGGCGAAGCCGGGCATTCCGGCGAAGCTCAGGCCGTTCTTGATGATCCAGAACAACTGGCCGTCTGTCTTCTCCTGCGTGTCGTGGGCGCGCAGGTCCGACGCCGGTGGGTAGAGCCCGAGGCCGAAGGTCCCCTGTCCGTCGCCGTTCGCGCCGTGACACACCGCACACGAGCCTGTGTACGCGTTGCGCCCCATCTCCAGGGCGCGGTTGTTCGAGGCGAGCGGATTCTGCAAGCCGGCCGCCGACCGCGACGCGATGCCAACCGCCAGATCACCGTATAGGCGCTCCAGCGGCAGATCGTTGCGGTGGCCGAGGGCCAGCGGCATTCCGACGAAAACAGTCCCCAACAGCACGATTAACCCGCCGATCACCAGGCCTATTAACCCACTTATGAGGCAACCCCACGAGCGTCCTGGTGTTCCTGTCTGTCCGCTGCTCAAAGCCTATCTCCTGTAAGCATGATGTAGTCGTAGGTCAGGTTAGCGCTGCGACGAACTCCAGTAGACCCACCCGCGGTGCTAACTATCGAGCGAGGCCAGTCGGTCGGCGGCCTCGACCAGCGACTTATCCAACTTGAGCGCCTGCCGGTATGCCGCGCGGGCATCCTCGATTTGGCCCAGGCCGCGGAGCGCCTCGGCCTTCTGGAGCCAGATACTGGCCGTACCGGAGCCGCCGAAGCCGCCAACGGCGCCGTTGCTCCGCGCCAGGGCTGAGTCGGCTCCGTCCAACGCTTCCTGGTAGCGTCCCACCTTGTTGAGCAGCTTGAGGCGCAGCGAGGAATTGGGGGCGCCGCTGAAGCCGCGGTCGCCGAAGCCGCTGGGGCCGCGCCCCGCGGTCGGCGAATTGTCCAGGGCCGTGAGCGCCTCTTGATACCGTTCCGCGCCTGTCAGGGCCTCGACCAACCGGCTCCAGGCCATGCGGTCGCTCGGGTTGGCCTTCACGGCGGCCTGGAGGTCGGGCAGGACTCGGCTATACATGCCGATGTCCGTGTAGTCCGCCCCGAGGATGGCCGCCACGAGCGGCGCCTGATCCGGGCGATAGATCGGAATGTAGCGGTTCCAGCTATAGTTCAGGCCCTCCCAGCGCGCGTCGAAGCTACTGTAAGGGATGGCGATATTCGATCCAAGCAGCGAGTCATCCGCATAGAAAACGCCGGCGTTGTCATCATAGCCCTGCACGACGCGGTAGTGGCCGACGCGGTAGGTCTCACTCACGTTCTGCAAGACGATGACCGGAATGTCGTTCGCCACCAGGGCCTTGATGATGTCGTCGTTGCCGTTGATGCGGGCCTTCGTTTCCAGGCCGAACTTGGCCACGTAGGGCGCAATCACCTGCCAGCCCATGCCGCGGCTGTCGGCGTATGGGCGCAACACCTGGCGCGCCTCGCCCTGCGAGACATCGAAGCCGTAGTAATCCAGCACGGCGACGACGGACGCCGGGCCGCAGTTGTTCAGAGTCTGTACGCTATGCTTCAGCTGGCCGAGGGAGTACGCTGCGGGGGCAGACCTGGGTGTGACTTCCTTCGGCATGCTGTCGTCGTCGGCGGGGTTGGCCCAGGCCGGCATGACGGCCAGCGATAGCACCAGGATACCCAGAATGACACCCAGGAGGCGTACTGTGTGTGCTCGTCTCATTGTCTTCCTTTCAAATTCCAGGCGTCACACATCTTGGCCGGCCCTCGCCGCGGGCAGATAAGCAAAACCTGCGCCCGGCGGCAGGCCGGGTTTCTACGTACTATCACGACTGAAGCGGCGGAAAGTTTCGCTCGAGGGTTTATACCAGTTGACGGTAGTGACCGTGCATGGTCGGGTTGCACAAGCTGTCGTGCTGAACCGAAGGCGAGGCGCCCCGCGATGCATGTCAATTCTAGGCCGAATCACGAAACTGCGAAGAAAGCGCCGGATACAGTTCGACGTACTGCTGGTAGAGCTTATCGTAGAGTGTGACATTGGCCGGGCTAGGCTGCACGATCACGTCGCTCATCCGCACCGTCGCTGCGCACGCTGCGTCGAGGCTGGCGAAGATTCCCGCGCCGACGCCACCCAAAAGGGCCGCGCCGAACGCGGCGGCCTCGGATGTGCGCGTCTGGTAGATGGCCTGATTGTAGATGTCGGCTTGCAGTTGCAGCCACAGGGGATGTCGCGTGCTTCCCCCCGATGCGATGACACGGTCGACCGGGACGCCCAGGCTCTTGATGAGCTCCAGCCCCTGGCGCAGGCTGAAGACGACGCCTTCCATGACCGCCCGGGCCAGATGAGCCTGATCGTGGCGTAGCGTCAACCCGACGAAGACGCCTCGCGCCGCGGGATTCATGTGTGGCGTGCGTTCGCCGGCCAGGTAAGGAAGGAAGAAGAGGCCGTCGGCGCCGGGCGCAACTTGCGCGGCCGCGTCGGCTAGTGCGCCGTATGATTCCGCGTGGAGGACGCGGCGCAGCCAGGCGAACGCCAGGCCCGCCGTCAGGATCGCGGCCAGGTTGTACCACAGATTCGGGACGGCATGGCAGAAGGTATGCAGTCGCAGTTCGGGGTCGTACGAGGGTGTGGCGCTTGGCGCCTGGAGCTGGCCGCCGGTACCGATGGTGGAGGACAAGACACCGGGGTGGATAATACCGTTGCCGACCGCCTGCGCGGGCTGGTCGGCGCTGCCGTAGGCGACAGGAATGCCCGGGCGCAGGCCCATGACAGAAGCCACTTCAGCGCGTAGGGAGCCGGCGACGGACGTGGATTGTTGGATGGCAGGCAGAATAGCGGGAGCGATGCCGAACGCGGCCAGTAACTCCGAGTTCCATGCCCCTGCCTTCACATCCATCAGGGATGTCCCGGATGCGTCGGTAGCCTCGGTGCCGATCTCACCGGTCAGGTAGTAGCGCAGGTAGTCCTTCGGCAGTAGGACGTGGGCGATAGCGGCGTAGATGGCAGGCTCATTCTCCTGGAGCCAGAGGAGGTTGGCGAGGGTGAAACCCGTCGCAAGAGGGTTCTGCGTCCACCGAGCCAGGCCCTCGCGTCCTAGCCGCCCATACACCTCTCGGACCTGCGGGCCGGTGCGCTGATCGGCCCAGGTAATGGCCGGCCGCAGCGGAACTCCGCCTCGGTCGAGGCAAACGGTCGTGTGCATCTGGCCCGACAGCCCGATGGCGGCGATATCTTGCCGGCGGATGTTCGACTCGGCCAGCGCCTCGCGAGTCGTGCTCACGGCTGCCTCAATCCAGATTGCCGGATCTTGTTCGGCCCAGCCAGGCCGTGGCGTGGCGATGCTATATTCATGCCGACCGACGCCTAACAGGTTGCCGTCCGTGTCGACAATGGCCGCCTTGGCGCCAGAAGTGCCGATGTCCATGCCCAGCATATAATCCATAGCGTTCCTGCCCTATGCGCGGGACGGTCGAAGCTACGCGCTCATATTATTGAAGGCAAATTCAGACAGGTTAACTCGCGGCTAGGGTGCGCGGGACGATACCGCCGGCTTCAGAGTGACACCCGCACGACTGGCGAATCACCAGCCTGCCTTTCAGGATGATCTCGCGGGTGGGGCGCGTCGGCTCCTCCATGCGGCGCAGAAGCAACTCGGCTGCGACCTGCCCAATCTCGTAGGTTGGCTGCTCGATGACCGTCACAGCCGGCTCGACCAGGGGCGTCCACACCGTCTCATCGAAACTGGCAAAGGCGACGTCATCTGGGATCGCGACCCGGCTGTCGTGCAAGGCGCGATAAGCGCCTGTCGCGAGGAGTCCGTCACTGATTACCAGGGCATCCGGCGGCTCGGCCAGTGCCAGGAGCTTTAGGGCGGCGCGGTAGCTATTCTCTGGCTTCGAGTCCATATAGTGAACCAACTCGGGGACCATGGGTAGGTCGTGGTCTTGCAGAGCGCGTAGAAAGCCAGCCCTACGCTCGCGCCCGGTGATACTGCCGAGGCCGAAGAAGGCGCCGATTCGCCGCCGCCCGTGGCCAATCACGTGGGAGGCGAGGCGATAGGTGGCCTCCTCGTTATCGAGGAGCACACTGTCGACATCCCCGCCGCTGACGCGGCGGTCGATGACCACCAGGGGCAGGCTTGGGTCCACCGCGTGGCCGAACGTGTCCGCGAGACGCAGGGTCGGCGAGAAGATGACCCCGGCGACCCGCTCGGCGCGCACAAGATCGAGATAGAGGGCCTCTTTCGCGGGGTCTTCGTCGGTGTTGCAGAGCATGACGGTCAGCCCGTTCTGGTAGGCAACGTCCTCGACGGCCCGACTCACCGACGTAAAGAATGGGTTCTGAATATCAGAGACGATGAGCGCAATGGCGCTGGAACGTTGCGCCCGCAGACTGCGCGCCACGCGATTGGGCTGATAGTTCAGCTCCTCGACCGCCGCCATGACGCGGTCGCGAATTTCCGGCCGAGTGTGCGGCTTGTTCGCCAGAACGCGAGACACCGTCGCGGTGGACACGCCGGCTCGTTCGGCGACGTCTTTGATGCTTGCCATGGATTGCCTTTCTGCCTCGTTCTAACGCACCACACCGACTTTATCTCCCTAACAGTGTAATCGATTACATCACATTTGTCAATACCAACACGCAGTGTTCGCATCAGCGCCGCCTGGAGATGCGACGTTCAGGGGTCAAAATGCTCTTTCTAACCAAATTCTCAATTTCGCAGAAAATCGTCCGTTTGCCTATTGACAAATGAATTGTAATCGTTTACAATGATTGTAATCGATTACAATGAGCATCAAGGGAAAGCGGCTACGTGGTAGCCCTGTCGATGAGGAATCCTGTTTGACAACTTTCGTTTAGTATGCTATAAGGCCACGTGACGCGCAGGGCTTCATCGGCTGCGCTGAGACGCAGCCTTTGAGAGATTGCCGTTAATCTGCGCCCACCGTGACCCGGCTGGCGCGCTGAAAGGAGGTGCCAGGACTTTCACATCTCGTAGCAATGAACTCGGCGGTATTCGAAACCATCTCGTGCTATCCAAGGAGGAAAGGTACCATGTCGTACAAACTGTTGTTCGTCGTCCTGGCGTTGTTCGCGGTAGTGTTGGCCGCCTGTGGTGGCGGCGCAGCCCCGGCCTCCGCTCCAGCCGCCCCAGCCGCGGCCAATGCCACGGCGGCTCCCGCCGGTGGCGCTGCGCCGGCGGCATCCGGCCAGACTGTCGTCGGTCTGATTACCAAGACCGAGACCAACCCCTTCTTCGTGAAAATGAAGGAAGGCGCCCAGGCCAAAGCAGGCGATCTGGGCGTCAAGCTGCTAACCGGCGCCGGTGCTAAGGACGGCGACAACGAAGGTCAGGTGACGGCGCTCGAGAACATGGTCAACGCTGGCGCTAAGGGCATCCTCATCACCCCGAGCGATACCAAGGCGATCGTTCCCAGCATCCAGAAAGCCCGCGACAAGGGCGTGGTCGTCATCGCCCTGGACACGGCCACTGAGCCGCAGAGCGCGGTCGACGCCCTGTTCGCAACCAACAACTTCAACGCCGGCCTCCTGATCGGTCAGTGGGCCAAGGGCGCGATGGGTGACAAGAAGCCCGTCATCGCCACGCTCGACCTGGCGCCCGGCATCACCGTCGGCGCGCAGCGCCACAACGGCTTCCTGCAGGGCATGGGACTGGCCAAGGCCGATCCGAACTCGTCTGACCTCGTGACCGCTGACGCGGTCGTCTGCAGCCAGGATACCCATGGCGACCAGTCCGAGGGCCAGACGGCGATGGAGAACTGCCTGAGCAAGAACCCGAACATCAACCTGGTGTACACCATCAACGAACCCGCGGCTTTCGGCGCCTACCAGGCGATCAAGGCGGCCGGCAAGGATAAGGACATCACTATCGTGTCCGTCGACGGTGGCTGCCAGGGCGTGCAGGGCGTGGTTGACGGCAAGATCGCGGCCACGTCACAGCAGTACCCGTTGAAGATGGCCTCGATGGGTGTGGAAGCGGTGACCAACTTCGCCAAGACCGGCCAGAAGCCCTCTGGCTACACCGACACGGGCGTGACCCTGATCACGGACAAGCCGCAAAACGGTGTCGACAGCAAGGACTCGAAGTACGGCCTCGCGAACTGCTGGGGCAACAAGTAACAGATGACACAGGAGAGCGGCGGAGGGCATGATGCCCCCGCCGCTCTTCAAGAATACGCTCTCACAGATTAGGAGGGTTACCATGAGCGCGGTCGCGAGCCAAGTCACCAAGAGTCGCTCTGGCATTCTGAACGTGTTTCGGGGGTCGCCGATTATGGGGCCTCTTCTGGCCCTCGTCATAGCCGTCATCTTCTTCGCCACCCAATCGGACCGGTTCCTTCGCGGAGACAACCTCTCCCTCATCATGCAGCAGACGGTCGTCGTCGGCGTCCTGGCCATCGGACAGACCCTGGTGATCTTGACCAGCGGAATCGACCTGTCCAACGGCATGATCATGGCTCTGTCGTCGGTCCTCATGGCCGGGCTGGCCGTGGCGTCTGGCGTCAATCCCTTTCTCGCGATCTTGATCGGGTTCCTGGTGGCTATCATCTTCGGCCTGGTGAACGGCACGCTGGTCACTCGCATCGGGTTGCCCGCGTTTATCGTTACCCTGGGCACGTACAACATCGCGTACGCCCTGGTGCGCATCTATACCACCTCGACGGTCACTAACCTGCCGGCAGCGCTGCTGTTCTTCGGCGCTACCTTCAGAGTGGCCGGCACGGAGATCACGTATGGCTCCGTGCTGATGATCATCCTTTACGTGATCGTCTGGTATGTCCTGCGCTCGACGCCGTGGGGGCGCTCGGTCTACGCGGTTGGCGATAACCCCGAAGCGGCCCGCCTCGCCGGCATCAACACCAATCGCGTGTTGACCCAGGTCTACACAGTCGCTGCGATCACGTATGCTATCGCCGGCCTGCTGCTCGTAGCCCGGACAGGCGTGGGCGATCCCCAGGCCGGCCAAACCGGCAACCTGGACAGCATCACCGCCGTGGTGATCGGTGGCACCAGCCTCCTCGGTGGCCGCGGCAGCATCGTCGGAACACTGATTGGCGCGCTCATCGTGGGTGTCTTCCGAAACGGTCTGCAATTGATGGGCGTCGGGTCAATCTACCAGGTGTTGGTTACGGGTGTCCTGGTCATCGTGGCCGTGTCTATCGACTATCTCTCGCACCGACGCAAGGCGTAAGCACAGGAGGTCGTCATGAGTACATCTCCATCGCCAGGCAAAGTCCTGCTGGAAATGAAGAACATCGGCAAGACCTTTCCGGGTGTGAGGGCGCTCGAAGGGGTTAGTCTCACAGTGCGTGAAGGCCAGGTGCATGCTTTGCTGGGTGAGAATGGGGCCGGCAAGTCGACCCTGATCAAAATCCTGTCGGGTGCATACACCAAGGACGAGGGCGAGATTTTCTTCGAGGGGAAGCCCGTTGAAATCCGCGGGCCTCAGGATGCCCAGGCGTTGGGTATCTCGACCATCTACCAGGAGTTCAACCTGGCCCGCGACCTGACCATCGGGGAGAACATCTACCTTGGCCACCTGCCGACAAAACGCACCGGGGTTGATTGGGCACAGGTCAGGGAAGGCTCGCGCAGGATCCTCGATACGCTCGGTGTTTCGTTGTCGCCGGACACTCTCACCTCGACGCTGTCCGTGGCAGAACAGCAGCTCGTCGAGATCGCCAAGTCTCTGAACCGCAAGACGCGTATCCTCATCATGGATGAGCCGTCGGCCGTGTTGGGCGAGAAGGACCTGGAGAAGCTGTTTGAGGTGGTTCGCTCGCTCCAGGCGCAAGGTATCGGCATCATCTACATCTCGCATCGCCTCAGGGAGATATTCGAGCTGGCCGACGAGGTCACGGTGCTCAAGGACGGGCGCTATGTGGCGACCGAGCGGGTGGCCGATGTGACGATGGACGATCTGGTCAGGCTGATGGTCGGGCGTGACTTGAAGGACGTCTACCCGAAGCGCGAGATAGCCGTCGGCGCCGGCGTACCGTTGTTGGAAGTCAAGAACCTCACTCGGACGAAGCTCGTGCACGACGTGACATTCGATCTACGCGAGGGTGAAATAGTCGGCTTTGCCGGCATCACCGGGTCTGGCCGCACGGAGCTGGCGCGCGCCATCTTCGGAGCCGACCCTTGCACCGGGGAGATGCGCATCCGCGGTGAGCCTTACAAGCCGAGCTCGCCCGCGGTCGCCATCCGCAACGGCGTCGCCCTGGTAACCGAGGACCGCAAGGCTCAGGGACTATTCCTGAAGCAGAGTGTGACAGTTAACACCACGATCTCGGGCTTGAAGCAGTTGACCCGCATGGGTATCCTCCAGTTCCGCCGCGAGCTCGCCCTGGTCAAGAAGATGATCCAGGATTTGAGCATCAAGACGCCCGGCCCCGAGTTCCTGGTGGTCAACATGAGCGGCGGCAACCAGCAGAAGGTGGTGCTGGCCCGCTGGCTGAGCGTCGGCGTGCGCATCTTTATCCTGGACGAGCCGACGCGAGGCATCGACGTCGGCAGCAAGTCGGAGATTTACCAGGTGATGCATGACCTGACCAAGCAGGGCGCCGGCGTCATCATGATTTCCTCGGAACTGCCGGAGGTCTTGGGCATGAGCGATCGCATCATGGTCATGCGCCAGGGGACGATCGCCAAGGAGCTGTCTCGCGCTGAGGCCAGCGAAGAGGAAATCATGAAGTACGCCGTGGGCGGCGAAGCCGCCTGAGTCCGGCGCTAACCCAAGAGGAGCCAACCATGGCCGTGATTACGCTTTCGAGAGAGCTAGGCAGCGGAGGCCTGGACATTGCGCTTCAGGTGGCGAAGACCTTGGGCTATGAGTTCGTCGATCAGCGAACGGCTGAAGCCATCTTCCGGCAGTATGGGCTTACCAAGTTCAACGAGGTCTACGGCGAGGCCCCAAACCTCCTCGATCTCATCAACGCGAACAACCTGCTGATCGTCTCGATGTTGAACGAGATCGTGCAGGCCGTGGCCAAACGCGGCAATGTCGTCATCCTCGGCCGAGCCGGCTTTGCGATCCTGGGCGACTACGCCGATGTGCTGCACGTGCGGGTGCAGGCCCCCTTCGATGTTCGGGTGCAGCGCGTCATGGATCGGGAGGGCCTGAGCGATCGCCAGGCCGTCGAGGCACGGGTGCGGGAGGACGACGAGGTACACCGCAAGTACGTGAAGTTCTTCTATAACAAGGAGTGGGATGCGCCGTCCTACTTCGCCCTGGTTCTCGACACCGGCTCGCTGTCGACGGACGAGGCCGCGCGGCAGATCGTCGAAGCCGCCAGGGCACACGAGCAGCAGGCGATCCCCGCCGACGCCACCACTACGGCGGCGATCGAGGTGGATCCTGTTCTGGCGGACGCGATTGACAAGGCGATGGCGTATCCCTTGCCCTCTTGAGCGCTCCGTCGGGACCGGGTGACTGATAGTACGTCAGGCCAAACCGTTCGAAGTGGTTTGGCCTGACCTCATTTCTAGAGATGAAGTGTGGTGAAAGCGCCACGGAAGGTTACGGGATTGTTACATCAAATCGGGGAAAGTGATGTAGAATGGTCTCACCTGTCCGCCAGAACGATCAACTGAGGAGGCGTCTGGATGTTGCGGTTCCTGTTCGCGCTTGCGGTCTCTATCCACGGGCTTGCCCATTCTCTGTTCATGGTCAACTCGTGGGGCTATCTCAAGGAGGCGTCCGGCCGCGCGCTGTTCTTCCCTAAGGTCGTCGGGGTCGAGCGCTCGGTTGAGGGCCTGTTCGCGTTGTTCTGGCTGCTGCCCCTAGCCGGCTTCGCGGTTACAGTGTGGGAGTTTCACCACGGGCACGCTGCGTGGCGCGCCTGGCTGCTCGCCTCGGCGACCGTCTCGTCGATCATGCTCATGTCGTGGTGGGGCGGTCTCAACCATCCGAATGCCATGCTCGCCATGCTCTTCGATGCCGCCGTCGTCGCCCTGCTCCTCCTGAAGACCCCCGCGCCCGCCACCGTCAAATCCTGATACCCAACACTCCAGCCTCGCCGCACACTGAGCGCCTGACCGTCTGCACAATTGCGGGCGTCAGGCGCTCAGTCAATTTGTGATGGACGAATACTCCAGGCGGGTGTATCATCTGGCTGATATCCCAATTCCTGGAGATCCCCTATGCCAGACTCATATCAGCCGAAACCCGAAGACAAGTTTACATTTGGCCTGTGGACTGTGGGCAACATCGGCCGCGACCCATTCGGCGAGCCGGTGCGCCAGCCCCTCTCGCCCGTGGAGCTCGTCCATCTGCTCGCCGAGGTCGGCGCGTACGGCGTCAACTTCCACGACAATGACCTGGTTCCCATCACGGCGACGCCGGCCGAGCGTGACCGCATCGTTGCCGATTTCAAGAAGGCGCTGAACGAGACCGGGCTGGTCGTCCCGATGGCGACGACCAACCTGTTCACCGATCCCGCCTTCAAGGACGGCGCTTTCACGTCCAACGATCCGACGGTGCGCGCGTACGCCCTCCAGAAGACGATGCGCGCGATTGATCTAGGCGTCGAGCTCGGCGCGAAAATCTACGTGTTCTGGGGCGGGCGCGAAGGCGTCGAGAGTGACGCGGCCAAGAATCCGCTCGACGCCGGCAAGCGCTTCCGCGAAGCGATGAACTTCCTGTGCGAGTATGCCATCGACAACGGCTACGACCTCAAGTTCGCGCTGGAGGCGAAACCCAACGAGCCGCGCGGCGACATCTACCTGGCGACGACGGGCCACATGCTCGGCTTCATCGCCACGCTGGATCACCCGGAGATGGTAGGCGTGAACCCGGAGGTGGCGCACGAGCAGATGGCAGGGCTGAACTTCCTCCACAACGTCGCCCAGGCCTGGGACGCGGGGAAGCTGTTCCACATCGACCTGAACGACCAGAACTACGCCCGCTATGACCAGGACTTCCGCTTCGCTTCCCAGAACATCAAGCAGAACTTCTTCCTGGTGAAGTTCCTGGAGGACGTGGGCTACAGCGGCTCGCGCCACTTCGACGCGCACGCCTACCGCACCGAGGACTACGAGGGCGTGAAGGACTTCGCGCGGGGCTGCATGCGAACGTACCTCATCCTCAAAGAGAAGGCTGCGCGCTTCAACGCGGATCCGGAGATTCAGGCGCTTCTGGCGGAAATCAACGCGGGCGATCCGGCGATGGCGCAGTATGCCGGGGCCTACAGCCGCGACAAAGCGGAGGCGCTGAAAGCGCGAACGTTCGACCGAGTGGCGCTAGGCCAGCGCGGCCTGGGCTACGAGCGCCTCGACCAGCTCACCATTGAGTTGCTTCTTGGCGTGCGCTAGGAGACGACCATGGGCTACCTACTTGGCATTGATACCTCCACCACGGCGACCAAGGCGCTGCTCATCGACACCGACGGCAACGTCGTCGCGGTCGCCTCGGCGGGCTATGGCTTCGAGACGCCGCGCCCCGGTTGGACGGAGCAAAGCCCTACGTTGTTCTGGGACGCGACCGTTAAGAGCATCCGCGCCGTGCTGGAGCAAGCCGGCGTTCGCGGCGCCGACGTGGCCGCCGTCGGCCTGACCGGCCAGATGCACGGCATGGTGTTGCTAGACGCCCAGAACCGGATTATCCGCCCTTGCATCCTGTGGAACGACCAGCGGACGGCTCGCCAGTGCGAGGAGATCACGGAGATTGTCGGGGCGGAGCGCGTTCTGGAGATTACCGGGAACCCCGTGCTCACCGGCTTCACAGCGCCGAAGATTATCTGGACGCGAGAAAATGAGCCGGAGAACTACGCCCGCATCGCCCATATCTTGCTGCCGAAGGACTACGTGCGCTTCTGCCTGAGCGGCGAGTATGTCAGCGATGTGTCCGACGCCTCGGGGACCTCGCTGCTGAACGTGCGCGAGCGCTGCTGGTCGGACGACATTCTCGACGCACTCGCGATTCCCCGCGCCTGGCTGCCGGAGGTGACTGAGTCGCCGGTTGCCAGCAGCCGGGTTAGCGCGGAGGCCGCGGCAGCGACTGGCCTCGTGACGGGGACGCCTATCGTCGGCGGGGCCGGCGACCAGGCGGCGGCGGCGGTTGGCAACGGCATCGTCCGCGAGGGTCTGGTCTCCATTACGCTGGGGACCTCAGGCGTCGTCTTCGCGGCGTCTCAAGAGTACCGCGTCGAGGCGCAAGGGCGGCTGCACGCCTTCTGCCATGCTGTGCCCGGCATGTGGCACCTCATGGGCGTCATGCTCTCGGCAGCCGGCAGCCTGCAATGGCACCATGATACCGTGGCGCCGGATATGAGCTTCGACGCTCTTGTCGCCGAAGCGGCAGAGGCCCCGGCCGGCGCCGAGGGCCTCCTGTTCCTGCCCTATCTCACCGGCGAGCGCATGCCTTACCCCGACCCTCTCGCGCGCGGTGCTTGGGTCGGCCTCACCGTTCGCCACCGACGCGCCCACCTAACGCGCGCCGTCCTGGAAGGCGTTGCCTTCGGGCTGAACGACGGTTTCGCCCTCATGGCCGGCGCGGGACTACCGCCTATCGAGGGGGTGCGCGTGTCCGGCGGCGGCGCGCGCAGCGCCCTGTGGCGGCAAATCCTTGCCAGCGTGCTCGGCACTCCCCTTGCTACAGTGAACACGACGGAGGGGACGGCCCTGGGAGCCGCGCTCCTGGCAGGGGTCGGCGCGGAGGTTTGGCCAGATGTGCCGACAGCAGCCTCGCGGACGGTCCTGGTCACCGGTGAGGATAACCCGGACGCCGGCCAGGCCGAGGTCTACCGCGCGCAGTATCCCTTCTATCACGGCCTCTACACGGCTCTCAGCCCCACATTTCACGGAGTAGCGGTATGACGACATCGACTGATTTCTACGGCCTGCCCACGCGCGCTCTCGATAACGGCAAGCTGCGCGTCGAGTTCCTGACCCAGGATGGCCCGCGTATCGTCCGTCTCTTCGTCGGCGGCTCGAATCTCAACCTCCTGGCGGAGATGCCGGAGATGAAGGCGGCGACGCCCGACGGCGACTATTTCTTCCGCGGCGGCCACCGCCTGTGGCACTCACCGGAGGCCATGCCGCGCACCTATATACCCGACCACGTCGGTTTCCGCGTCGAGGACCTGGCCCACGGCGTGCGGCTGCTTCAGCCGACCGAGGTGTCCACCGGTATCCGCAAGACCACCGAGCTGCGCCTCACGCCGGATGCCCCGTCGCTGACCCTGAACCACACACTGACCAACGACGGCCTCTGGCCTGTCGAGCTGGCTCCCTGGGCCATCACGCAGCTAAGACTGGGCGGCTGGGTGGCTCTGCCGCAGACGATAGGCCCGCTCGACGGCGCCGGCCTGCTGCCCAACCGCCAGCTCGTGCTGTGGCCCTACACGCGCATCAACGACCCGCGCTTCTATCCCGACGACCGCGTCAGTGTGATCCAGGCGCAGGCCGAGGTGCCGCCGTTTAAGATCGGCTACATGAATCGCCGCGGCTGGGCGGCCTACGCGATTGACAACGTCCTGTTTATCAAGCACTTTACGCCGCAGCCGGAGAACCCGCACGCCGACTTTGGCTGCAACAACGAGGTCTACTGCAACGACCAGTTTGTGGAGCTTGAGACGCTCGGGCCACTCGTGCGCCTGGAGCCGGGGCAGAGCACCTATCACCAGGAAATCTGGGATGTGCGCACCGGCCTGCCGCCCATCGAAAGCGCCGATGACGTGCGCCGACTCGTTGAAGAGGCGATTTCGGGCTGAAGCGCCACTGACATAACCCATATCGCACCGAAGGAGGCTAGACCTTGACCTTGCTGCTTACCCGCGCCGACCTTGCACCGCTGCTCACGGAGCCAGACTCGATTCGCGCCAGCTTCGAAGTGATTCGCGACGCATTGCGTGGTTCCGTTGAGGAACCTGACGAGCATCAGTCGTGGCTCGCCTACCCGCTTGGCACCTCGCAGGGCGCCCGCGTCCATGTGAACCTGCTTGCCTCGCCATGGGGTACCAGCGTTCGGGTGTTCCCGCCGCCCATTGGCCCTACGGCACAGTCAGGCGACTCCCTTGCCATGCTGTTTGATGAGCAGGGGCAGGTCGCCGCGATCCTGGACCTCCACGACCTGGGCTCGTGGCGCACCTCCGGTGTCGCAGCGGTGGCCACCGCTGCGCTCGCACCGGAGGGGGCGAGGGTGGCCGCGATGATCGGCAGCGGCAAGGAAGCCAACATCTTCCTGCGCGCCTTACGTGTGGCTATGCCGGGGCTAACCGAAGTTCGCGTCCACAGCCGCACGCCGGCAAATCGGGAGCGTTTCGCACGCGAGATGACGACGGCTGAGCTGCCTGTCCACGCCGTGGACGAGGCGAATCAGGCGGTCGAGGGCGCGGACGTGATTATCGCGACAGCGGCGGGGGGAAGGCCGCAGTTCGAGGCGTCGGCGGTCCGGCCCGGGGCAACCCTGGCGACTGTGGCCTGGGGCAGTGTCCCGCCTGACCTGCGCGCTCGGCTCGTCCTACCTGACCGCTTTCAACCTGAAGCGCGGCCGACCGGCTGGGAGCCGTGGCCGATTCGCCGCTGGGACGAGGGCGGTCCTAGCGACGTGCTCTTCCTGGCCGACGTGCTGCGAGGCGAGCCGGCCCGACGGACGACGGACGAGACGTTGCTTTACAGCCAGTTCGGGGTCTTCGCCTGGGACGCGCCGCTCGTGCGCTGGGCATATGAGGCGGCGGTACAGCGGGGCCTTGGCACAGAGTTCTCGTTCACGTAAGAGAGATTACACCGGCGGGTGGAGGGTGAAACCGCCGTCCACCCGCACGGCCGCGCCGGTCATATACTCGGCCTCGTCGGATACCATGAAGCGGATGACGCGCGCGATCTCTTCTGGCTGTGCCAGCCGCTGCCACGGCAGCGCCAACCCCGCCTCTTTCAGGTCCGCCTCGGAGTAGTGGTCGCGCTCGCCCGGCGTGTCCGTCCAGCCTGGATGGATGACGTTGACGTTGATATGGTAGGACGCCAGCTCGACGGCCAGGATTTCGGCCAGGTGCGTGATGCCCGCCTTGCTCGTGCCGTAGGCCGTCGCGTTTGCCACGGGTACTTCGGCCTGCACCGAGCCGACGATGACAATCTTGCCCCCCTGACCCTGATGCACCATCTGCCGCGCCGCGGCCTGGCATGTATGCCAGACGCCGAATAGCGTCACGGAAAACGTTGCCCACGCCTCGTCCCACGTTAGCTCGATAAATGGCTTGCGGATCGAGCGCGCCGCGTTTGCGACCGCGATGTCGAGCCGCCCAAAAGTGGCGACGGCCCGGTCTACAGCACTGGCAACCTGCGCCGGGGCGGCGACGTCGCCCGGACAGATGAGGGCGCGCCGGCCGAGCGCCGTGATTTGGGCGGCCAATGTTTCGAGCTGGTCGAGGTGCGCGACGTCGTTGACTGCGACGTCTGCGCCGGCCTCGGCGAGAGCGAGGGCCGCAGCCCGACCGATGCCGCGCGCAGCGCCGGTGACGAGAGCGACGCGGCCGGATAGGATACCGTTGGGTGAAGGAGACACTGGATGTTGAGTTGACACAGAGCCTCACGTCAGTCAGCTTGATTATGGAGTGCCGCGGAGTATAGCCGCCGGAGCGAGACATGTCAATCGCCGGCGGCTATGTTATTTGGAGCTTAGGCAGGGAGTACGTTATAATTAGCGGATGCTTATTGAGAAAATTTCTCAGTTGAGGAGTAATGATGCGTGTTATATCGATCTGCTTGGCGTCTGCGTTGGTGTCGCTTGTCCTGGCCGGCTGCGCCGCCTCATCCCAGCCTCAAACCTCGGCTAACGGTGTGGGTGGAAAGCGGCCGACAGTCGTTGCGACGACGACCATCATCGCGGACATGGCGCAGAACGTTGCCGGCGACAACGCCGAGGTCATCTCGCTCCTGCCGCGCGGCGCCGACCCGCACACGTTCCAGCCGAATCCGCGCGACTCGCAGACTCTGGCGCGGGCCGATGTCATTCTAGAGAACGGGGCGAACTTCGAGACCTGGCTGGACAAGCTTATCGAAAGCTCTGGCACGAAGGCCAGTCGGGTCGTCGTCTCCAATGGTGCGAAGTTGCTCCAGATGGACGCGGAGGGTCAAGAGAGCGCAGAGTCGACTCCTCAAGCATCCGGTAAGCAGACGGATCCGCATCTCTGGTTCGACGTGGCGAATGGCATGCTCTACGTCCAGAACATCCGCGATGCCCTGGCCGCTGCCGATCCGGCCCACGCCGAGGCCTACCGCGCCAACGCCGACCGCTATCTCGCGCAACTGAAAGACCTGGACAACAGTATCGTTCAGCAGGTAGCAACGGTTCCTAGGGAGCAGCGCAAGCTGGTCACGAACCACGACACGTTCGGCTACTTCGCGGCGCGGTATGGCTTCGATGTGGTCGGCGCGGTCATCCCATCCCTCAGCCCTGAGGCGCAGCCATCGGCGCAGGATATCGCGAACCTTGTCCAGACCGTGCGGCAGACCGGCGTGCGCGCCGTGTTCGCGGAGAATACCGTCAGCCCGCGCCTGGCTGAGCAAATCGCTCGCGATTCAGGAGCGCAGGTCGTCAGCACATTGTACACCGACTCCCTCGGCGAGCCGGGCAAACCCGGCGATAGCTACATTAACATGATGCGCTACGACGTGGATGAGATTGTGAAAGCTTTGAAGTAAAGCTGGACGGACTGACTATAATTGTGCTCAGGCGAGAGCGGAGATGGAGTCGCACTTCTATTCAAGGAGAAGAGCATGAGTGAAGTCAGGACCGTGACGAAGAAGGAGCGCGTGGATGCGGCGTTGCGCGGGCAGCCGGTGGATCGGCCACCGGTCAGCCTGTGGCGCCACTTCTATGAGAGCGAGGAAACTGCGCAAGGGCTCGCTCAATCCATGCTGCACTGGCAAACCACGTATGACTGGGACTGGATGAAAATCAACCCGCGCGCCTCGTACCACGTCGAAGGCTGGGGCGTCAAGCTGCAGTTCAGCGGCCACGCGCTGATAAAGCCCGTGACGCTGGAGGTGCCCATTCATAGCACCCGCGACTGGGCCAAGCTCAAGCCATTGCCGCTGGATTCGGGCGAGCTGGCCGAGCAACTCGAAGCAATCGGGCTAATTCGCGAGGGCCTTGGCCCCGACATCTACGCCATCGAGACGGTTTTCAACCCCGTTTCCATCGCCGGCGATCTGGTGTCCGATCATCAAACGCTCGTGGCGCACATGAAAGAAGACCCCCAGGCGCTTCACGGCGCGCTAGAGGTCATCACGGAAACGTTCCGCGCGTTCGCTCAGCGCGCCCTCCAGGTCGGGGCGAGCGGTCTTTTCTTCGCGACAACCCACTGGGCCAGCTATGATCTGCTCACCGACGAGCAGTACGCTGAGTTCGGCCGCCCGTATGACCTTCGCGTCCTCGAGGTTGTCCAGGGCGCTCCCCTCAACGTCCTTCACGTCTGCAAAAACAACAACATGGCCTTGAAGCTGGCCGACTATCCGGTGGACGCGATCAACTGGGCGGTTGGCTCGCCCGGTAATCCGTCTCTCGCCGAGGTGCAGAAGGTCACGAAGGCGGCCGTCGTCGGGGGCTTCCGTAACGAGACGCTGCTGAGCGGCCCCGAGTCCGCCATCATCGCCGAGGCGCGGGCTGCGGCGCAGGCCACCGGAGATAGGCGCTGGATTCTCGGTCCCGCCTGCTCCATCTCGGTCGAGACCCCGGATGAGTATGTCCGCGCGGCCCGCCGCGCTGCCGACGAGGTCGCGTCAGCGTAATACGATAGGCGGCGCCGAAGCCGCAGAATAGAATCGACAAGCGCGAAAGGCGGTGCTGAACATAAGCCTTTCGCGCTTGTGTCTGATTGCGCGGCGATTGTGGTTCGCTAAGCCTTCCGACCTGGCTGCCTACGCGTGTCCGTTGACGGGAAGCTCGAACGTGTCCACAACGAACAGGTTGACAAACCCGAGGCGCAGGTAGATGCTGTGGGCGTAGCTCTCCGGCTCTGTCGAGAGATAGATGATCTCGGCGCCGCGGCGTCGCCCTTCGTCGACGACCCAGTGGAACAGCGTGGTCCCGATGCCCTGCCGTCGATATGGCTCCAGGGTCGCCAGGCCCCACATGCCGACGATGCCGTCGCCGTACAACATCGAGATAGCGCCGACCACGGTGTCCCCTATCTTCGCGACGAGGAAGTCGTAGTCGTATCGTTTTAGATTGTTGAGGGCGGTCTCGACCCCTCGCTCGATGTTCCCGTCCAGGCCGAAGCCTGTGCTCTGCGTCGCGACGAATGTTTCCAGGTCGATCTCATCGGGCGCCCGGTAGACGGACACTGCTGGATTCACGGGTCTTCTCAGGTCGCCCACCAGGTGCATGAATACCTCGCGCTCGCCCGTCTCCACAAAGCCGTGGCGCATCAGATGGCTAGGCCAATCCGGCGGCTCCGACAGTGGCGTGACGCGGACGCGTGGCGCCATGTCCACGCAACGGTAGTGGCGAACGAGGCGCTCGATCAGCGCATCGACGGCGTCGGGAGGGGATGCGCGCAAGACGGCGACGTTGCCAGGGTCGTCGGCGGTATTGGTAAACACGACGGCGCCGGGCCAGTCCTCGCGCTTCGCCCAGTACTCGTGGCTCACCTCATCGAACGCGAGGATGCGCCGCCACAGTTCGTGGTCAGGATCGTTGAGCATCGGCCTCGTCCAGCGCCGGGACGACCTCGTCGACGAAGCGGCGCAACGCCGCGATATGCTCATCCGGCGACGAGAGATTGGCGCCCATTGTGTTCACGGCCATGTGGGTCGCGCCGGCCGCCATCCAGTCCAACGCCTCCTGCCGCCACTGATCTGGCGAGTTGCTCCCGATCGACATGACTCCCGCCACGGCCAGATGGGATGGATCGCGCCCGGCGGAGCGGGCCACGTCGCGGACGTGGGCGATGGCGGCGCGCATCTGATCGACCGACGGGAAGGAGCGCCATTGGGGCAGCCAGCCGTCAGCCAGCCGGCCGACCCGGTCCAGCACCGGCGCCGAGTTGCCGCCCATCCAAATCGGGATAGGGCGCTGAACAGGCAGAGGGTTGATGCCCGCGTCCGGGATCGTCACGCCACGTCCCTGGAAATTGACGCTCGGCTTCGTCCACAGCTCTCTGAGGACGGCAATCTGTTCTTCGATACGACGGCCACGCGTGTGGAAGTTCTCGCCCAACGCCTCGAACTCGACCGCGTTCCATCCAACGCCGACGCCCAAGATCAGCCGACCATTGCTCAGTACATCAACTTCGGCGGCCTGCTTGGCGACCAGCGCGGCCTGGCGCTGGGGCAGCACGAGGACCCCCGTGACCAGCTCGATGCTGCGTGTTATGGCTGCCATGTAGCCAAAGACAACCAGGACCTCGTGGAACTGGTTCTCCAGGCGATAGGCGCCGGTCCAGTTGGGGCGGCTCGCCGTGTCGGCGCCGAGGACGTGGTCATAAATCTGGAGATAGCTATAGCCCATCTCCTCGACGGCCACGGTATAGTCCCGAACTCCCTGCGGATCCGGTCCGATCTCTGTCTGCGGAAACACAACTCCCACGCGCATATCTATCTCCTGTTGTCGTGCCAATGAATACGCAGTCCGATGTCACCCGCCCCTGAACTTAACCTTGTAGCCCACCTCGCCGAGATACTCTGCGACGCGCTCGCGGTGGTCGCCCTGGATCTCGATCTCGCCGTCCTTGGCCGTCCCGCCCGCCCCGCACCGCTTCTGTAGCGTTTTGAGAAGGTCGCGCAGCGTCTCGTCGTCCGCAATGATACCGCTCACGACTGTCACCGTTTTGCCACGGCGACGCTTGCGGTCGCGCTCGACGTAGACCGTCTGACTCTTGGGGCGCGGCCCAGGCGCAGGCGAGGACCGTGACTCTGGCTCCGGCTCGGGGTCCGTAGAGTAGACGATGCGGCCGCGCGGCCGTCCTGACATGGCGAGATCTCCTGGTATGGCAGCAATAGACTGTCCGCAGTGTAGCACAACCCGAGAGTGGAGGCAATAAGTACGAAAAAGAGCGCGCCGGTCGCAGAACCGGCGCGCTCGCGAGATTGATGTCAGGGAGCTGGACAAGCCCCAGGGTTAGTCTGGGTGGGACCCCAACAGATCTTGGCCGATGGCTGCCGCCCCTGGGGATCGGTGATCGTCAGGCGGCCTGACTGCCCCTGATCGGGGTCGGCGAGAAGGCCGGCGGTGCTGCCCCAGAACACGTCCCAAACGGCCGGGCCGTGGTAGCCGGGCGGGCTGTAATTGCCAGGTGTGCGAAGGATCTGGCCGCTGCGCGAGTGGAGGCGCAGCCCTTCACCCGTTTGCAGTACGAGCGACGGGAACGTGAAGCTGTCGCCCTTCTCCGTCGTGACGGTCCAGCCGGCCAGGTCCACCGGTGCGCCATCGTTCTGGAGGAACGACCACTCGACGTCGCACTCGGCGCACTTGCTCGAACGCCCGATCTGGTTCGCGGAGTACGTGACCCAGGTGAAGTGGACGTTGGGCCAGTTGTCGTCGCGGCGGGCGGGCTGCTGCGGCGTCAGGATGGCGAGAGATGAGCCAAGCGCCTTCTGGGCCACTGCCGCGCTCGCGCTGGGCGCCGCACACACGTCAAGGCCAACGTCGTCGACGTACGCCCGCAGTGTCGCGCCCTTGCCGTCGTTGTAGGCGTTGAAGAGCACCTGGATGGTCGTGCCGGCCCACGCGCTCACGTCCGCTGTGTACTCGTGCCACTCGTCCGATGTGCCCGGGGTATCGAGCAGGCGCTGCACCGGCACACCCTGGCTGGTGTAGATGATGGCCTCGACGCGGTCTGCCGAGTCACCGTTGGCCGCGCGCACCCAGTAGTGCAACACGGCGCTCTGAGCGTTGATGGGGATGGTGACGACCTGCCAGGCATAGGACCAGCTTTCCTTGTCAGCCGCTCCGGCTGGGCCGAGCTGAAGGGCTCGCTGCCCGCTGTGAGCGACACTGCTCTCGATGCTGGCCGGGTAGGGTACTGCCGCCTGGATCTGCCAGGCGTCGTCGGTCTCGAAGCCGCCGTTCACGATGATGTCGCCGCACGTCACAGGATTGCTGGTCGCCGTGGCCGTCGGGGTGGCTGTCGGCGGCTCGGCGGACGGCACGCTTGTCGCGGTCTCAACGGGGGTCGCGGTCGCTGTTGGCGTGAGAGACGGAGCGACCGTCGTCGCCGTGGGCGTGTTCGTCGGAGCAGCCGTCGCGGTCGCCGTGGGCGTTGGCGTGGCCGGCGGCTCACCGGCCTGTTGCAGCAGAGGAAGATAAACCTTGTTTGTCTGCGGGCGAGGGGGATTCGTCGCCGTGGCTGCGCTGGTGGCCGTCGCGGTGGCCACGGGGGCGGTCGCCGTCGGTGTAGAAGTCGCCGGAGGCGTGACTGTCACATAGAACGTTGGGCTGGGGGCGGGGGTGACCGTGTCGTCAACGACTACCGCGAGGCGAGCGTCGTCCCAGAACGAGAAATTGTACTTGACCTTCCATTCGGCCCTGCCACGGGTGTAGACCGTGACATGGTCGGCCTGGGCGACGGTGCGGATCGTCAGCGGAAAGTACTCGTCGTAGTGTTGGACGAAGGGTGTCCACACGACCGAGGCGGGCGGCGCGATCGGCTGCCGCTCGTTGCCTGGCACGCGGGGGTCGGCGCCTGTTGGGTCGATGCCAACCGCCACCTGATAGTTACCGCTGGAGTTGTTGTCGCCGGCCACGCACGGCTTCGTGGGCGACACGCACGGGTCGTCACACTCGCTCGACCAGGCGCGTACCCAGATGGTGAACTCGACAGTCTGGCCGGGCGTCAGCCCGCCCACCGTCTGCCAGACGCCGGCGTCGTGGGTGGCGTAGGTGTTGAACATTGTCTGCGCCAGGTCGCCAGCGTGTACCATGATGCTCGGCTTCCAGATATTCTCGGGCGAGAACTCCGGGGCGAAATGATAGCCTGGCTCCTCGTTTGGCGCGGCCGGAATGTACCAGCCGTGCCAGCCCTTGCCGACGGAGCCAGACGATACGCCGATGGCGGCAGGGTCGAAGCCGTTTTCGAATGACGGGTTGCTGAGCAGGTTGGGGCCGAGAGTCGCCGGTGCGGCGGCGCTGGATGCGTCCGCCGCGGATGGGGCTGCCAGGGCGTTGCGGGCGAACCAGCCTACGGCGAGGCACGCCACGAGCGCCCAGACAAGCGCGATGCGGGGGGGTATGCGCATTGCTGTGTCCTTCTATTGGGTAGTGGAACGAGCGAGAATGAAACCAGTCATGAGTAGAGACGGAGGATAGGGGAACGCGATACGCAGAGGCGCCCCGACGTAGGGAGAATGTTGGGAAAACGTTTATTTAAATTTAAGCTACCGGACCGTAACTGAGCAGAAACGAAAACGTTTATTAGGGCAAGAACCTCGCCCGCCGCAAGTGAGTGTCCGGAGAGAGAGAATGGAAACGCTGATCGTCATCGTAGTCGTCTCAGTGCTCCTGGTGTGGTGCAATACGTCCGGGAGCGCCAAGCGGTAGAGCGCGGTTGAGCACTTATCCGTCCTGCATAGGGGCGAAGACCGGGAGCATACCCGGGCTTCGCCCCTGCGCTTCTCGACCCCAGATGTGCTAGAATATAATTCACGACATGACGCGCGCCCGTACCTCGAAAAGGACTTCGCCATGAAAAAGCTCTTCATTCTGCTGATGCTCATCGTCCTGCTGTTGACTCCCGCCATCCCCGCCAGTGCCGCGCAGCCCGAAGCCGCGGCCAGCGCTACAACCTGGAAATACGTGGCGCTCGGCGACTCGCTCGCCGTCGGCGTCGGGTCTAGCTCGTGTTTCCTCGCCATCTTCAGCTGCAATGGCTACGTTTCTCGCTACAAGACCGCCGTGCAATCCGGGGCGGGCGTCACGGTCAGCCTGAGCAACCTGGGGCAGAGCGGGTGGACCAGCACGAACCTGCTGAACGCGCTGAAGACAAACTCCTCGTTCATCAATGGCGTCAAGGCGGCGCAGGTCGTGACGATAGACATCGGCGGCAACGACCTCAAAAACGCGCGCGACAGCTACAAGAAGAAGACGTGCGGCGGCACGGACAACCAGAACTGCCTGAGAACCGCCGTAGCGACGTTCAAGTCGAACTACCTGGCCATCCTTAACAGCGTGCTGACGCTGCGCGGCATCAGCAACACGACGATCACCAACACGGTCATCCGCACGATGGACGTCTACAATCCCTATGTCGGCGCCGACAGTGCGACCAACACGTGGTCAGACACAACGGAAACCGCACCGTACAAGGGCAACGACTTCATTGTGTTCAAAGCCTACCTGGACGACGCGAACAAGTACGTCGCGGACACGGCGACTGCGAAGAACATTCCCTACGCGCGCGTCTACGCGACCTTCAACGGTTCTGCGGGGACGGACGATCCCGTTGCCAAAGGCTGGATTTATAGCGACGGCCTGCACCCGAATGACACGGGTTACCAGAAAATCGCGGATCAGTTCGCCGCGCTGAACTACGCGCCGCTGCACTGAGCGTGGCAGGCCCCGCGCTAACTTCATAAAGAGACGAGGGATAGGGCTCTTGAAAGCTCTATCCCTCGTCATGATTTTGCCGCGGCGTACGGGCCTATTGCGCTGTGTATGCCTGGCCGGGCTGGAGAACACACGGCTTGACGCCCAGATGCCGCACCTTTTCCGCCCAGGCGTTCGCGTCTTGTTTGATGGGCGGGAAGGTGTTGTAGTGCTGGGGCAGGGCGTATTCGGCCTTGAGCATCTTCAGCGCGGCGATTGAGTCGTCTGGCCCCATTGTGAAGTAGTCGCCGATGCACAGCATCGCAATATCGGGCTTGTAGCGCTCGCCGAACAGCGCCATGTCGCTGAACAGGGCTGTGTCGCCGGAGTTGTACACCGTCAGGCCGTCGAAGTACATCATGAAGCCGCCGGCGACGCCGCCATATGTTCCGTCGGGGAACGACGAGCTGTGGATGGCGAAAGTGTACATCACGCGGCAAACAGGCAGGCTGTAATGGCCGCCGGGGTTGAGGCCAACGGCATTCTCGACGCCCTGCTTCCCCAGCCAGATGGCGATCTCGTTGTTGGTCACGACGGGAGCCCCGGTGCGCTTCGCGATCGCGACGGTGTCGCCGAGGTGGTCACCGTGGGCGTGGGTCAGCAGGATGAAGTCGGCCTGGGCCTGGTCCGCGCCGATGTCCGCCGTGGGGTTGCCGGTCAGGAATGGGTCCACGAGTATTTTCTTGCCGCCCGCCTCGATTGTCCAGGCAGAGTGGCCGTGCCAGTGAAAGCTAACAGACATGGAAGCCTCCTAAGGGTTGATATTGAGACCATCGTTTCGTGCGGCGGACTGATTATAGCACAACGGGCAAGCGTTAATCATACCCTAAGCCGCTGTTAAGGGTGCGTTAATGTCGCCTTGGTACTATAGACACTGTAGTACCCCCCTTGACAAAGGTTCGAAGGTTTCGCTCAGCGGCGGGGCGAATTCTTCGAACCTTTGTCACATTTGTTGCCAGATACAATCCCCGTAGGCTCACATTTTGAGAGTTACTTCAAGCAGGCCTTCGCCTCAGCGATTTGCTGCGCGACGGCGTCTGGCGCTGTGCCGCCCGGCACATTCCGGCGAGCAACGGATTGGCGCATGTCGAAGACGCTGTACACGTCGTTGTCGAATCGCTGGTCGGCCTCGCGGAACGCGTCGAGCGGCAAATCGCGCAGGGCAACGCCCCGTGCCAGCGACGCTCGCACCAGCCGGCCGACGATGCCGTGGCTCTCGCGGAACGGCACGCCGCGCCGCACGAGGTAATCGGCCAGGTCGGTTGCCAGCATGCCGTCGTCGAGCGCGGCGGCCATGCGGTCTGGATAGATCCGCATCGTGCGGACGACACCGGCCGCCACAGGCAGTGCAATCTCGAGCGTGTCGAGGGAATCAAACAGCGGCTCCTTGTCTTCCTGCAAGTCCTTATCATAGCTCGACGGCAGGCCCTTAAGCAGCGTCAGGATAGTGACGGCATTCCCGACGAGACGCGCCGCCTTCCCGCGCATTAGCTCCATGCTGTCCGGGTTCAGCTTCTGCGGCATGAGGCTTGAGCCGGTGGCGTACGCTTCGTCCAGGGTCACGAAGCCGAACTCGGATGAGCTGTAGAGGACGATATCCTCGCCCAGGCGGCTGAGATGCACGCCGAGCAGCGCCGCGGCGAATAGAGCCTCGGCGATGAAGTCGCGGTCGCCGACGGCGTCCAGGCTGTTCTCGCTAACGCGCGCGAAGCCAAGCTCTTGCGCCAAAAACGCGCGGTCGATGCCGAGGGCGTTTCCGGCCAGTGCTCCCGCGCCTAGCGGCAGAACGTTGACGCGCTTCAGGAGGTCGGCGAACCGCTCGCGGTCCCGCTGGAGCGGCCAGAAGTGGCTCAGTGCCCAGTGGGCATACAGGACGGGCTGCGCGCGCTGGAGGTGGGTGTAGCCGGGCATGATGACGTCGGGATGGGCGTCTGCCTGCCGCACCAGGGAATCTTGCACCTCGCTGATTTCAGCCATCAGCCGCTCGACCGCGCCACGCACGAACAGTCGGATGTCGGTCGCGACCTGGTCGTTGCGGCTGCGGCCGGTGTGCAGCTTGCCCGCAACGGCGCCGACCAGCTCGTAGAGCCGCCGCTCGACTGCCGTGTGGATATCCTCATCGGACAGTCTGATTTCGAACGAGCCGTCGCTGAACTCGCGGCGCACTGTTTCAAGCCCGTCGATGAGTGTCGTGGCTTCGGGGTCCGTGATGAGGCCGGCGCGCACTAGCGCGCGGGCATAGGCCACCGAGCCGGTGATATCCGCGTCGTACAGCCGCCAATCGAAGGGGATCGATGCGTTGAAGCGTTCCATGAGCGAGTCTGTTGGCGTCGTGAAACGCCCGCCCCAGAGTTTCATAGCCGTTCCTCTATCGGTTCTTCGGATCGCCGTACCGCCACGCCCACCAGACGACTCCGCCTGCCACGATGAGCAGAACGAAGCAGATGGCGGAGGCGACGACGGGTCCGGCGACGCGGTCGCCCATCCACCAGATGCGGTACGACATGTAGAGAATGAATGAAAGGAGTGCGAGCTGGCCGAATCGGCTCATTCGAGTGCGATTCCAGGCGCGCGAGAATCAATTTGCGCGCAACATCAAGTCCTAGAAAGAAGCAGCCCACACGGGCACACTACGTATTATACGATATTCGCCTCCGCCCGACCAAGAAGTCTTGCCACGTGCGTAGCGCCCCGCTCCCTCTCGACAGTCGACTCTGGTTCGAGATGTACTTGACGCCCGAAGTGTTCTCCATATAATGCACCGCTTATCGGGTGCATCGCTATGTAACGCACCGCCTGTCTCAGTACTGAAGGAGAAGCCCATGTCAAGGATCGACAAAAAATGGTGGGTGAGCATCTTCGCCGTCGTCGCGATCGCCATTGGTGTCGCGGCGTGCAGTAGCGCCCCAGCGGCGCCGGCGCAAGCTCCTGCCCAGCAGCCCGCCGCCCAGGCGACGGCCGCGCAGCCGGCCGCCCAGGCGCAGCCCGCCCAGAAAGCGGCCCAGCCCGCCGCTTCGTCTTCGGGCGGCAAGGTCCTCAAGATGGCCCGCAACTCGGAGCCGTTCAGCCCGTTCATTCCGTGGCAGATTGACGACAACCCGGCCCTGTTCATCTCCGTCAACGTCTACGACACCCTGTTCCGCACGACCAAGGACGGCAAGGGCGTCGAGCCGGCGCTGGCCGAGAAGTACGAGGCGAGCCAGGACGGCCTGACCTGGACGTTCCATCTCAAGGATGGCGTCAAGTTCTCGGACGGGACGCCCATGAAGGCGTCCGACTTCGCCGCGTCGCTGAACGCCGCGCGCAGCAGCAAGAAGAGCGTCTGGGCCGACAGCTACAAGGCGATCAAGGACGTGACCGCGCCCGACGACAAGACCCTTGTCATCACGCTCTCCCAGCCCTACGCGCCACTGCTCTCCGTTCTGGCGATGTTCTCCAGCGCCGTTCTTCCCGCCGACCTGGTGAAGGCGAGCGAGGCCGAGAACTTCGACAACGCGACGGCGTGGAAGACGCGCGGCACCGGCGCCTACATGGTGGATGGCTGGAAGAAGGGCGACCCGCTGATCCTCAAGGCCAACCCGAACTACTGGAAGGGCAAGCCGGACATCTCCGAGGTTGATATCGAGTACATCCCCGACGACAATACCCGTGTCCTGAAGCTCCAGGGCGGCGAAACGGACGTGATTGACTTCGTGCCGTTCAGCCAGATCGACACGCTGAACGCGTCGCCGGGCATCAAGGCGCAGACCTTCGACATCCAGCAGGATGCCTTCGTGATGCTGAACAACAAGCAGAAGCCGCTGGACGACGTCAAGGTGCGCCAGGCGCTAGCCTATGCCACGCCGAAGGACGCCATCATCAAGAACGTCTACTTCGGTCAGGCGAAGCCCCAGAACTCGCCGATCCCCGCCGGGACGTACTGGGACCCGAACCTCCAGGCCTATCCCTATGACCTCGACAAGGCCAAGGCGCTCATGGCCCAGTCGTCGGTTCCGAACGGCTTCAAGCTGCCGATGCAGGTGCGCTCCGGCAACACCAACTTCGCCAACACGGCGGTCATCCTCAAGGATGCCTGGTCCAAGATCGGCGTCGATGTCGACATCCAGAACGTCGAGACCGCTGTGGCTCGCCAGTCATATCGCGATGGCAGCTACTGGTCGCAGCCGACTGCCTGGACCAACGACATGAACGACCCGACGGAGATCGTGAACTACGGTCTGCGCGGCGATGGGCCTTCTTTCGCCTACTGGACGCGCTACAACAACCCGGCCCTCAACGACATGATCACGAAGGCCGACCTGGAGCAGGACCCGAAGAAGCGCGAGCAGATGTACCACGACATCCAGAAGATGTACCAGGATGACGCGCCGTTCATTCCGCTCGTCTACCTGGGCGCGACGGCTGGCTGGCGCGACTACGTCCAGAACTTCTTCATCGACGGTCTGTCGTACTATCGCTTCGAGGACGTCAAGCTCAACAAGTAGCGAGATGTATTTGTCGCGGCGACTCCCGCAGGGGTGGGAGTCGCCGCGATGGGTAGTCAACTATGGGACGCGCAAGGTATATTCGCAATCGCCTCTTGCTCGCGGTATTCGTGTTGTTCGGGGTGACCCTGCTCATCTTCAGCATGGTGCGCGTGCTGCCCGGCGACCCCGCTTTCCTCATCCTGGGCGACCGCGCCACGGAGGAGAAGGCGGCGCAGCTGCGCGAGCAGCTCGGGCTGAACCGGCCGCTGCCCGAGCAGTACTTTCGCTTTGTCACCGGCTTCGTGCGCGGGGATTTGGGGGATTCACTCCTCTACCGCCAGCCGGTCAGCGACCTTGTCTGGAAGCGCGTGCCGACCTCCATCGGCCTGGCGTTCTACGCGATGGCGATGGCCGCCTTGATTACGCTATTCTTTGGCATTCTCGCCGCGATGAACCAGGGACGCGTGGCCGACCACGGGATACGTGTCACCTTTCTGGTCATGCTGACGATGCCCGGCTTCTGGCTTGGCATTCTGCTGATTCTACTGTTCGCCCTGCGGCTGCACTGGTTCCCGGTGGGCGGCTTTGGAAACACGTTCCCCGAGCATTTGTGGTATCTGTTCCTGCCCGCATTAGCCCTCGCGCTGCCGCTGTCGGCAATTCTCATCCGTAACCTGCGCGGGCAGATTATCACCGTCAAGCGCGACGACTACGTGCGAACAGCGCGGGCCAAGGGGGTGAGCGAGAGCGGCATCCTCACGGGCCATGTCCTGCGCAATGCCCTCCTGCCGGTTGTGACGATCTTCGGCCTCCAGTTCGGCGCGCTCGTCGGCGGCGCCGTCGTCGTCGAGACGGTGTTCGCTATTCCCGGCATGGGCCAGTTGCTCATTCAATCAATCACGGGGCGCGACTACCCCGTCGTCCAGGCCATCGTCGTCATCAGCGCGGCGCTGGTCATCATCGTCAATCTGTTCGTTGACCTGTCTTACTCATTCCTCGATCCACGGGTGACGTATGACTGAGCAAGCTCTAAACACCCCGTCCGTCGCATCCGTGAAGCCATATCGGCCGAGCTGGCGGCTGCGCCTGGAGCGGCGCGGTCTGAACCCGACCCTCCTGGCGGGGCTCATCATGCTCGGCCTCATCATCCTGGCGGCCCTCGCTGCGCCGCTCCTGACCCCGTATAACCCCATCGAGCAGAGCCTGAACGACTCCTTCCTGCCACCGCTCAGTCCGGGCCACATCCTGGGTACGGACAATTTCGGCCGCGACATCTGGAGCCGCATCATCTATGGCTCACGCCTCGACTTGCAGATCGGGTTCATCTCGGTGCTGTTCCCGTTCTTCTTCGGCATCTTCATCGGTATCATGGCCGGCTACCTCGGCGGCAAGACGGATACGGCCATGATGCGCGTCGTCGACGTGCTGATGGCTTTCCCCTTCCTCATCCTGGTCATCGCCATCATGGCCGTCCTCGGGCCGGGCCTCACCAACCTGTACATTGCCGTCGCCATCGTCGGCTGGATTCCTTACTCGCGCCTGGTGCGGGGGCAAACGCTGGCGACGCGGAATCTTGAATACGTGCAGGCGGCGAAATCCGTCGGCTGCAACACGCCACGTATCCTGGGACGCCACATCCTGCCCAACGTCACCGGGCCGGCGCTTATTTACGTGTTCACCGGCATGGTGCTCGCCATTCTCACCGGCGCGACCCTCAGCTTCCTCGGCCTCGGCCCGCAGCCGCCGACGCCCGAGTGGGGCGCTATGATCGCCGAGGGGCGTCAGTATCTCCTGCAAGCGCCGTGGATGGCGACAATACCGGGCCTCGCCCTGCTCGTCGTCGGCGTCGCCTTCAGCCTCATCGCCGATGGATTGGCGGAACGCCGCTAGCGCATGACCAAACTGACGCCGAAAGTCATCCTCGAAGGCACGCGGCTGACGTTCAAGACGGACATCGCCTTCGCTCTCAACGAGCATCCCCGCGTCGTCGGCCCGCGAAAGTACCGTTACCACTCGCCGCTCATCTCCGGCGAGTGGTGCGCGTTCACCAATTTCCCCTGGGGGCGCGGCCTTATTAACTTCGAGCCCCAGGAAGAGGCGCTGGCCATGGAGACGTACGCCACGTGGGTGCGCCTGTTCGAGCTGCAGCGCTACTATTCCTGGATCATCGACCGGTTCCACATCTCGACGCAGGCGTACCAGCTCGAAACCTACGGCAAAGAGTACGACTTCCGTTGGCTCGAAGAGCGTCTGTTGCCGCTCAACTTCCGCCTCATATTCTGCACCCGGACGCCGGAGTCCTTCGCCGCGGCCCGCCACGAGCGCCTGAAAGTTTCCGGCAACCCGTCTCAATACGACGACCTGACGCGCTTTGTCGCGGAACAGGCGCTCATGGAGCGGCTCGTAGCCGCGTCGCTGTTGCCGTGCTTGACCGTTGATATGTCTGACAATGACATTCCCAAGGCTGTCGAAACGATTGCCGACTGGCTCGAAGCCACCGGCGGCCTCAGCATGCCGGACTAGCATGGCCGCTTGTCGTCGCCCGTCGGCGGTACTATACTTAGCTCAGATCCCTATGCTTGCCACGATCTTTTCCGCGGAGGCCTACCATGCAAGTGCCGGTTCGATTCAGCGCCGGTCTGGCGCAGGAGATCGGCGCGCCTCGCCTCTCGATTGACGTGCCGGATGGCGCGACGGTCGCCGACCTGATGCTTCAGCTTCACGCCGCCTACCCTGACGCTTCCCGTCTCTCCACAGCGCTGGCCGTTATCAACGGTCAGTACGTTTCGTCCACAGCCACTCTGCCCCCTGATCGAGAGGTAGCGCTCCTGCTCCCTGTCTCAGGGGGTATTTAGCCTCACCGCGTTTTCAGAGTAACCGAATCTCTGTATTAGGAGGACCAATGACTGCTCCTGTCTCTGAAATGCCAGCCGTCACTCAACCCGCCGAAAGCGGCGCGCACCGCACGGTATTCGTGGATCAGTACACCAACGGCATCCTCGACCCCGCCCGGCCGATGCTCGGCCCTGTCAAAGACGGCGGCCACATCGTCGCCAACACCGCGCCCGGCTGCTGGGGGCCAATGATCACCCCAGCCATTCGCGGCGGCCATGAAGTGACGCGGCCCGTGTATGTCGAAGGCGCGGAGGTGGGCGATGCCATCGCCATTCGCATCCTCGATATCAGTGTCACGTCGCTCGCCACCGCGTCCGGCAACGACGTGTTCATGGCCGGGCGCTTCCTGGGCGATCCGTATGTCGCCGGCAAGTGCCCCCAGTGCGGCGCTCTCTACCCGGAGACGCACCTGGAAGGCATCGGCCAGACGGCGGTGCGCTGCAACAACTGCGGCGCGGACGTCGCCCCCTTCAACTTCACCAACGGTTACACCATCTTCTTCGATCCGAACCATCAGATCGGCGTGACCCTTACGCAGGAGGCCGCCGAGAGCATCGCCTGGAAGGCGAAAGAATACGCTGCTCTCCCCGACAACTCGGTCCAGAATCCCATCCTGGCCTTCGCGCCGCACGACCTGGTGGGCCTGGTCGCTCGCTTACGCCCGTTCATGGGCCAGATCGGCACCACGCCGTCGATGCCCTTCCCCGACTCCCACAACGCCGGCGACTTCGGCTCCTTCCTCCTGGGCGCGCCGCACGAGTACGCCGTCACGGCAGAGCAACTGGCGCAGCACCGCACCGACGGCCACATGGACATCGACGCTGTGCGCGCCGGCGCGATCCTGATCTGCCCGGTCAAGGTACCCGGCGGCGGTGTCTACCTCGGCGACATGCACGCGTTGCAGGGTGACGGCGAAATCGCCGGCCATACGTGCGATGTGTCCGGCACGGTTACGCTCCAGGTTCACGTCATCAAGGGTCTGAGCATCGACGGGCCGCTGCTGTTCCCGGTCGTGGAGGACCTGCCCTTCGTCGCCCGCCCGCTCACTGAGGCCGAGCGCGCCCGCGCCGAGCAGATCGCGGCGCAGTGGGGCATCGACAAGCTCGAAGAGTCCGCGCCTATCTCCGTCGTCGGCACGGGGCCTGACCTCAACGCCGCGACCGAGAATGGCCTGCAGCGCGCGGCGTGGCTGCTCAACATGACCGTGCCGGAAGTGAAGAACCGCGCGACTATCACCGGCGCGATCGAGATCGGCCGCAACCCTGGCGTCGTGCAGGTGACATTCCGCGCGCCGCTGGACCGCCTGGCGGAGCGTGGCCTGCTGCCCTTCGTCCGCGACATGTACGGCATCGGCTAACGCACCCGGCAGTGGAAATACGACGAGGGGGCGCACCACGCGCCCCCTCGCTCTGTTCCGCCAGAAAGCTCTATCCCTTTTTCGGTGAGTTGACAACGCCTTCCGCCCGGCGGTATACTGGGTAACAAACAATATACCAAAAGCCACTTGTTGGCCAAAGAGATATCTTATGCATGCCGGTGTTCAATGGACGAGCACTGCCCGCACGAGGCTCTCACCGCCCGTGGCCCGTCGAATTATTGGCGCCTTCCTGCTGGCCCTGGCGCTGCTCGCGATCCTGATCATGTCCCTCTTCGTCGCCGTCCTTCCCGCCACCACCCTTGTTCCACCGGCCGTCTGGATTCCGCTAGCTGCTGCCGACCTCGCTCTCTTTGTCGCCGTCGTCATCTATCGACGCCGACCCGACGTGGTCGCGGCCCTGGTCGGCGGAGCCATCCTGGTGGCCCTCCTCGCCGTGGCGGCATCTCAGGCATTCGCCGGGACGGCGCCCATTCTAGGGGATGATGGTCAGTCGCTGCCCGGCAGTATCGCCGCCATGGAGAAGGTCAGTCTCAATGGCAGTGAGCAGTGGATTACCATTCGCGGCAAGGACGCCACTAAACCCGTGCTGCTCTACCTGGGCGTCGGCGGCCCCGGCGCCGGCGGCTTCCCTGCCACGCGCACGACCCTGGCGCCGCTGGAAGACCACTTCGTCGTCGTGAATTGGGACCAGCCGGGGACAGGCAAGTCGTACAATGCTGTGCCAATCTCAGATCTCACCGTGCAGCGCTTCGTCGAGGACGCGCGCGTGTTGACCGAGATGCTGCGTACCCGCTTCCACCAGGACAAAATCTACGTCGTGGGGCTGTCGTGGGGAACCATCCTGGGCATCAAGCTTGTGCAACAGTACCCCGACCTGTTTTACGCCTACGCCGGCAGCGGGCAGATGGTCAATACGACTGAGAACGACCGCTTCGGCTACGATCTTGCGCTCAAGCTAGCGATCGAGCGCGGGGATACGCGAACGGCCGACACGCTGCGGAGCTACGGGCCGCCGCCGTACACGGGCGATGGCATGGCGTTGAAGTACATGGCCTACAATAACGTCCTGTTCGACTACATGGGCTCGTTGCGGCTGGAAGGGGTTCTGCTGCTCGTGCCGCAATTTGCGTATGAGTACGGGTGGGTGGACAGGCTGAACTTTGCGCGTGGCCTGATCGACTCGTATCCCGTGGTCTACTCGCAGCTCAACGACCTCGACTTCACCACCCAGGCGGCGAAGCTTGCGGTGCCTGTGTATTTTCTGGTTGGGAAGAATGACGTCAACGCGGTCGCGGCGCTGGTCGAGCGATACTACAACGTACTGCAAGCGCCGCAGAAGGAGCTTGTCTGGCTCGACTCGGCGCACGGCGCAGGGGCGCAAGAGTACCTGGACGTGCTGGTGAATCACGTGCTGGCGCAGTCACCGCCGACAAAATAAGACGGCCGGCTCGGAGGGCGCGTACGCAATAGCAAAGTCCTGCGGACCGATGAGGTCCGGCAGGACTTTGGTCGTTACATTCGCGTTGCGCTCGGGTCATATACGCGGATAGAAAAGCTGCAAAGCAGCGTCATTGCGAGGAGGGCGGCAGCCCGACGAAGCAATCTCACCACGGGCAAAAGCATCCTCACTCAGGGTAGACTGCCGGTCGCAAGGGCGGGAGATTGCGTCGCTTCGCTCGCAATGACAGCCTTTCTATACACGCTTGGTATTAGCTCTGCTGTTTGCGAAGACTCAGCCACCGCTCGAACGAAGCGGCGCTTTCCGTCGACTTCTTTCCCAGGAGCAAACCTGCGACCCCGATATCTTCGTCGAGGTCGGGCCAATGGATGCCGTAGCCAGCGCCACTGAGCTGGTAGTTGGAGCGCTCCGAATCCGTGGCATAGGCAAGGCGGGGATACCACCCGATGGGCACGGCGATGGTCCGGCCATCTTCCAGGTCTACCGACAATGTGTCGTCCGTCACGAACACGCTCACGGCTCGCACCGTCACGAGCTCATTACCCACAGAAAGCGTCCCACTCACGGATCAAGACCTCCAAATTGCCACGGATCATCCGCTCGATGTCGCGCACTTCCTTGCGGCTAAACCCATGATTCTCGGCTACAGCGATATTCGGCTCCAGTCCACTACTCCCTTGTAGCAGCTTTCGGGTAGGAGCCCAGGATGCGCAGGTAGCTGGCGTACTCGGCCAGGTGGTCCAGCGCCTTCAAGCAGCGCGGGTCGGCCAGGCTGCCGGAGAAGTCCAGGTAGAAGTAGTACTCGAACGGCTTGCCCTTCAGCGGACGCGACTCGATCTTGGTAAGATCAATATCGCGCAGGGCGAACACCGACAGCGCCTTGAACAGGCTGCCGGGGACATTCGAGGCGGCGAACACCAGGGAGGTTTTGGCGGGAACGTCGAGGGGCGGCGGAGGAGGCGCCTCGCGCGCCAGCGCCAGGAAGCGCGTGTAGTTCTCCGGGTCGTCCTCGATGCTTTCCATCAGAATCGCCAGGCCGTAGACTTCCGCCGCGCGGCGGCTGGCGATAGCGGCGCCGTCGCGGATGCCCTGCTCGCGGACGTACTTGGCGCTGCCGGCCGTGTCGTACATCGGCACGCGCTCCAGGCCCAGCCGCTCCAGCGTCCCCTCGCATTGCGCGAGACCCTGGGGGTGGGAGTAGACGCGCTGCAGGTCCTCCAGCTTGACGTCCGGGAGCGCGAGCAGGTTGTGGACGACGCGCAGATTCTCCTCGCCGATGATAGCGAGGTCGTGGCGCAGGAGAAGGTCATAGTTGCGGTGGATGGAGCCGCCGAGGGAGTTCTCGATAGGCACCATGCCGCGTTCGCAGACACCATCGGCGACGCTGCGGAAGACGTCATCGAATTCCTCGCATGGCACAGGCTCGATGTCGGCGCCGAAATGGGCGATGGCGGCTGCCTCCGAGAAGGCGCCGCGCTCGCCCTGGAATGCGACGCGCAGGGGTGAGTTGCTCATGATGAAGTACCTTAGAAGATCCAGAAAAGTCGTAGCGACTCGAGTCGCTCTTGGGCCGAACGACTGATGTAGATTAACTAATTGTTGCCGCAATAGGGCTCGCGCTGGAGAGCCATCTCCAGCGCCTCCGACGGGCGGTGGAGTTGGTACTCCACCGCGAGCGGAATACGGCACTAATCAGTAATGGCTCACAAGTCGTTGCTACATGTCACGCAGCTACGTGCGATAGTCGGCGTTGATGCTGACGTAGTCTTTGGACAGATCACATGTCCAGACCTCGGCCTGGGCCTTTCCCATGCCCAGGTCCACAGTGATGGTGACCTCGGCTTTCGTCAGCGTTGCGTGGGCATCGTCCTCTTTGTAATCGGTCGGCTGGCCGTAGCGCAACAGGCAGACGTCATCAAACCACAGGCTTAGCTTCTCTGGATCGAGCTCGACGCCGCTGTAGCCGGCGGCGCACATCACGCGCCCCCAGTTGGCGTCCTCGCCGTAGATCGCCGTCTTGACGAGACTGGAATTCCCAATGGCAAGACCCACCTGCCGCGCCGCCGCGAAGTCCGGCGCGCCGGTGATTTTGATTGTCACGAGCTTCGTCGCGCCCTCACCGTCTCGGGCGATCATCTTCGCCAGGGCCGCGGCGACCTCGGTGAGGCCCGCGAGGAAGGCGTCGTAGCCGGGCGACTGCGGACCCATCAACAGGGGGTTCCCCGCTTGGCCGTTCGCCAGCACCAGCAGCGTGTCGTTGGTGCTCATGTCGCCGTCCACCGTGATGCTGTTGAACGAGCGGTCGGCGGCCGAGGCGAGAGCCGCGCGGAGCGCGGCTGGAGTGGCCGCAGCATCGGTGACGATGACCGAGAGCAGCGTCGCCATATTGGGCGCGATCATGCCGGCGCCCTTGGCCACGCCCGCGATGGTGACCGTTCGCCCATTCACCTCGACCCGGGTTGCGGCGGCCTTGGGAAAGGTATCGGTGGTCATAATGGCGCGGGCGACGCGGTGCCCGGCGTCCGGCGTCGTCTCAAGCGCTTTCGCCGCCGCGGCGATACCGGGCGTCACGCGCTCCATCGGCATGGCTTGCCCGATGACCCCCGTCGACATAACGAGAACGCTGTCGGCGGGAACGCCGAGCGCCTCAGCCGTGGACTGCGCCATGGCCTGGGCATCGGTCATGCCCTGGGCGCCGGTCACAGCGTTGGCATTGCCGCTGTTGACGACAACGCCGCGGATGGCGTCAGAACGGCGCGCCAGGACGGCCTGATCGTACACCACCGGCGCGGCCTTGACGCGGTTGGTCGTGAAGACACCTGCCGCGGTGCAGGGCGCGTCGGAGACGATGAGGGAGAGGTCCAGCTTTTCGGGCGGGCTGCTGGCTTTCACCCGGGCGTGGACGGCGGCGGCGCGAAAGCCGGGCACGAGGGTCAGGGAGGGGTTGTCGATCATGGGACGCGTTCCTATTTTGCCAAGCTGCTCAGGATATGCGAATACGGCCGCCGACACGCACGCGCACAGGCGAGTGGGCGCGCAAGTCGGCGTCAAGGAGGTCGCCGGCGATGATGGATGCATCGATCTCGAGGGCCGCGTCGTCGAGGTGAATCACCTGCGCGAAGCCGAAGTTGCTCAACTCGGCGTCTGTCGCCGCGACGAGGTAGCGGCGCTCAGGGTCGAGAGGCTCGCTGCCGACCAGGACATGACGGACACGACGGCCCGTCTCGGCGGAGGCATCCACATCGACGGTCAGGCCGGAGACCTGGAGTATGCCGCGAGCACGGCCGCGGAAGGACGGCGGCCTCTGACGGTAGTACTCCGGATTGAGGGTGTGCTCTAGCAGTGCGAGAATATCGGCGCCCGTCAGCTCCGTCCGGCATGGATTGGCGCCGGTTGCGCAGGTCTCGAAGCGCATCCTTCGGGTGATAACACCTTCGGGCAGGGCGCGGCGCAGCAGGCCGGTCGACACGAGGCCAATCTCCGCGGCCATGAAAGCGCGCAGACGGTCGGCCAGCCAGTCGCCGACGCCACATTCCCGGTCGTCGGCCAGGTCTAGCGGCTGAGCCAGGCTTCCCATTGGCTCGTCCAGGATCGCCGCTGTGTCCGCGCGAACGGCTTCGATGGCCGCGGCGACATCCGGCGCCGGCGGGATGTCGTCGGTGACCGGGAACACGACGCCGCGATACTCCGACGGCTGCCCTGTTGCCGGGTCGAGGGTCAGGTCCAGGCGGCCCACGAAACGCCCGTAGTCGCCGGCCTGAACAATAGGGGTGCCATGGACGACGTGGGGGGTCTCCAAGAGCGTGTGGCTATGGCCGCCGATGATAAAGGCCAGGCCGCGTGTCCTCTCGACAAGGGTGAGGTCGCCGCGGTACGGGCGCTCGCCGTAGCCGATGTGGGAGATAACGCCGACCGCGTCGACGCCCTCCGCCCGCAGACATGCCACCTGCTCGGCGGTCGCCTCGAACTGGTCCTGAACGGCCAGGCCGAAGACGCGGTAGACGTCACCAAAGTGCGGGTCTTTGAAATCCGCGGTCGCGCCCGTCAGGCCGAGTCGGAAGCCGTCTATATCGAGAGTCAGGCGGTCTGTTGCGCCTTCGACCAGGCCGCCATCCGGCCATCGGAAGTTGGCGGCGAGGATTGGGAAGGTCGCGGCTTCGGCCTCGTCCGCCAGGGCCGCCGGGCCATAGCGAATGACGATGGCGTTGCCCAGCGCGGCGATGTCGTACCCGACGGCGTTCAGCAGGCGCATGAGCGCGACGCCACGCGTCGCGGCGCTTTCTAGCAGCGTCTCATCCTCACTGTCGCCCGCATCCACCACGAGAACGTGACGGCCTTCGGCTTCGGCCTGGGCGCGTTGCTCGCGGATGATAGTCGCGATGCGCGGCAGACGCTCGATGCGGCCGTGCAGGTCGTTCGTGTGGAGGATGGTCAGCTGAAGCGGGTTGGGCATCGTACACCAGGTAACCGGCTAAGTCGTCATGCTGAGCGAAGCGAAACATCCCGGGGGATTGGGGGCACTTCGCTTCGCTCAGTGCGACATGCCCTAATCGCGCTTGAAGTGGCTGTAGTCGGGGCGGGCATACTGCGACTCGCCCTGGCCCTCGATATCGAGCATCGCCTGCACCTGGAGCGGCAGACCGAACAGGTTGATGAAGCCCTCGGCGTCGCGCTGGTCGTACACGTCCATGTGGCCGAAGGAAGCGAAGTCCTCGCGGTACAGGCTATTGGGCGACTTGCGGCCGGAGACGATGATGTTACCCTTGTAGAGCTTGAGGCGAACGAGGCCGCTGACACGCTTCTGGGTCTGCTGGGTGAAGGCGTCCATCGCTTCGCGCAGGGGCGTGAACCACTGCCCGTAGTACACCATCTCAGCGTAGCGCGGGGCCATGATATCCTTATAGTGAAGGGTCTCGCGGTCGAGGGTGAGCGACTCGAGCTCGCGGTGCGCGGCGAGCAGGATGGTGCCGCCCGGCGTCTCGTACACGCCGCGCGACTTCATGCCGACGAGACGGTTCTCCACGAGGTCAACGCGGCCGATGGCGTGCGTAGCGCCCAGCGCATTCAGGCGGTACATCAGGTCTACCAGGCCGTAGCCCACGCCGTTGATCTTCTTCGGCACGCCTTCCTTGAACTCGATCTCGACCGTTTCTGGTTCGTCCGGCGCATTTTGCGGCGAGACGGTGAGCTGGTACATGTCCTCTTCCGGCTCGTTCCACGGGCTTTCCAGCAAGCCGCCCTCGTGGCTCAAGTGCAGCAGGTTGCGGTCGCGGGAGTAGATCTTCTGGGACGTTGCAGACACCGGGATATTGCGGGCGGCGGCGTAGGCCAGCGCGTCTTCGCGCGAGCGAATATTCCACTCGCGCCAGGGGGCGATGATCTTGAGCTTCGGGTTCAGCGCCTTGTAGGTCAGCTCGAAGCGCACCTGGTCATTGCCCTTGCCGGTGGCGCCGTGGGCGACTGCATCGGCGCCTTCGATCTCAGCGATCTCGACCTGGCGGCGGGCGATCAGGGGCCGCGCCATGGACGTGCCGAGCAGGTACTTGCGCTCATAGATCGCCCCGGCCTGGATAACGGGGAGGATGAACTCGGAGACGAACTCCTCGCGCAGGTCTTCGACGTAGCACTTGCTCGCGCCGGTCGCGATGGCCTTCGCCTCAAGCCCGTCTAGCTCCTCTTCCTGACCAATGTTGGCGGCGAAGCAGACGACCTCGCAGCCGTAATTCTCGCGCAGCCAGGGGACGATGATTGAGGTGTCAAGGCCGCCACTGTAGGCCAGCACCACCTTCCTAACTTGGGGCCGCTCACTTGTCTGAGACATGGATGTGGTTCTCCTTTGGATTAGGCTGAATAGATGTCGATAACATCACGGAGCATGGCCGCGCCGGTCGGCACCGGGCCAAACTCATCCACGGTTGCGGACAGTACGCCCGTGATGTCGGTGTAATAGACAATACCCATTTGCCATCCGTGCACCTGCGTCATGGGATGCCCGGCGGCGAGAGTGGTCGGCTTGACGCTCAGGTCGTAGCCGCCGTCGGCGCGGCGCTGGGCCGTCGCCAGCAGCCGGATCGCCTGTCCGGCCGCCTGTGCCGCCTGCAGGTCGCCTGCGCCGATGCCCTGGATGCCCTGCACCTGCACATTGTCCAGCGTCGCCGGGATGCCGAGGACACTGTTGGCGATGATGACGAGCTTGTTGGCCGTATCCCAGCCTTCGATGTCGAGGCTGGAGTCGGTTTCGGCGACGCCGACCCGCTGCGCCTCCGCCAGCGCCTCCTGGAAGCTCGCGCCGGTGGCCATCGCTTCAAGGATATAGTTCGTGGTACTATTGAAGATGCCTTCCATGCGATCAATTGTCGCGGCCACGATGTCGCGCCGTCCGATGTTCACCGTGGGCAACCCGCTGCACACGGCGGCGCTGAAGCGTAGCTGCCGTCCGGCCGCTTTTGCGCGCGCCGTCAGGTCTCCGTAGGCGAGCACGAGCGGTCCCTTGTTGGCGCTCACGACGTCCAGTCCTCGCTCCAGGGCAGTGCGAATCACGTCCAGTCCCGGCTGTCCCGTCTTTAGGTCCGTGAGGGTTGACTCTAGCAGAACGTCCGCACCGTCAAGCGCCGCGATAGGCCCCTCGCCTGGCCGTCCGCCTGAGTACCCTGCTACGCCAACGCCCGACTCCTTGAGTCGGAGCAAGGCCGCCGCATCGATGCCGTCGTGATTGACGACGACCCCGGAGCGATCCGCCGCCGAGACGAGGAGCATGTCTATGCCGTAGCGTTCGCGGACGACGTCGCCCTTGTCGCGCATGAGCTGAAGAAAGCCACGCCCGACATTGCCGACACCGGCGAGAGCTATCCGGACTGTTCGCATAGCAGACCCTTTCTGAAGCGTACCTTCGGACTTGCCCCGCCGACGGATACAGGCTAGAATACAGCGCGACGACCCGCCCAGGAGGCACCATGAGCGCCGCACAGTACTGGTTCGAGAAGACTCCGGCCAAGAGCGCGTACGACATCTCTGAGCACATCCGCCAGAGCTTCTGGCGCAACGGGCTCGGCTCGGCGTGGTTCCAGGTGACCCGCGCCGAAGCGCCTTACACCGCGCTCGGCCGCTGGCAGGATGAGGTCTTCATGTTCGAGTGGGAGCCGCTACGCTACCTTGTCCTGCGCATGCCCAAACATGAGAAGGCCGTCGAAGACGCTTTCTCACGCGTCCTCGGCTTCAAGCCTATCTTTCGATACACTGAAGGCGACCAATCGGTCGTCGAGTGGCGGCAAGCCGGACGCGCCGATCGCTGGAATGAGCTTGTGCGCCGTGGTCAGCCAGACCTGGCGCGTGTTTAGTCTCGCCTTCCGCGCGGTGAATGGGGTCAATTATACCCATAAGCCGTCCTGCCCGTCCAATGTCCTTAGGGATCGAGGAGATGCTCTGTGAAACGCCCGACCGGCATCACAATACTTGCCCTGATTGCCATCATCGGTGGGGTGCTCGTGACCCTGTTCTCGGGCGTCTTTCCACTGCCGGGCGCGGAGCCGCCGACGGGTGTCGAACAGCAGGCAATGGCCGTTGGCCTGCTCGTCGGCGGGATCCTATGCGTCGCGTTCGGCATCGCGGCGTGGTTCACGCGTACCTGGGCGTATTGGCTGGGTATCGTCGCCGGCGGCGTCTTGCTCGCCTCGGCCGCGTTGAACCTCTGGCGCGGCGTTCCCTCGATGGGCTCGACAATTGCCCTGGGTTTGGCGGCGGGCATCCTCTACTTGCTTGTTCGCCCGAAAGTGCGGCGGGCGTTTGTCGTGGCCTCAACACCTCCCGTTCCACCGCCCGCGCCGGCCGGCGGCGCTGCCACCGGACGCCGCAACGCCATCCGACGCAAGCCGCGCCGACACTAGGCGCGGCTTAGTTCTCTCTTCACGTACCAGCCTCAAACGGCGTAGAATACTCTCAATCTTATTTGTCACCGCAATAAAGGAGTTGCGACATGCAAATCCAGGGATCGAGCGCGCTCGTCACCGGCGGCGCGTCTGGGCTAGGAGGAGCGACGGTGCGGCGGCTGGCTTCCCAGGGCGCGCGCGTCGTCATCGCGGACGTCAACGAGGCGACCGGCCAGGCGCTTGCCGCGGAGCTTGGCGACAGCGTCGTGTTCGTCCGAACTGACGTCACCGACGAGGCGAGCATGACTCAGGCGGTCCAGACGGCCGTAGAGCGCTTCGGCGGGCTGCGAATTCTCGTCTGCTGCGCTGGGATCGGTCCGCCGCAGCGAATCCTGGGCAAGGACGGGCCGCACGACCTCGCGTTCTTCAATCGGGTCATCCAGGTCAACCTGATTGGCACGTTTAATGCGCTGCGGCTAAGTGCGGCAGTGATGGCGCGGGGCGAGCCGGGTGAGGACGGGGAGCGCGGCGTTGTCGTCAATACCGCGTCGGTGGCTGCCTTCGACGGCCAGATTGGTCAGGCCGCCTACAGCGCCTCCAAGGGGGGCATCGTGGGCCTGACCCTGCCCGCCGCGCGCGAGCTGGCGCGGTTCGGCATTCGCGTCGTCACAGTCGCCCCCGGCTTGTTCGACACGCCGTTGATGGCTGGGCTGCCGGAGGCGGCGCGGCTCTCCCTGGGCCAGCAGGTGCCGTTCCCGTCACGCCTGGGCAACCCGGATGAGTACGCCGCGCTCGTACAGCATATCGTGGAAAACCGCATGCTCAACGGCGAAGTGATTCGCCTCGACGGCGCTATCCGCATGGCGCCAAAGTAAAGTTGAATTTCGTATCAGACACGTGTCACATTTTGGGCGTCTCAGTTGCTTTATACATGAGTAAGAGCAGGGAGACGACCGGATGGTCTCACTCGTGAGCCGAGTTGGCGTAGTTTCTCGCTCGGAGGCCGATCGGGCCTTCGAGCGTCTCTTTCAAGCCGAATACCAGCGCGTTGTGACGATCGCCTACCGCATCCTGGGCGACGCGGCGGAGGCGGAGGATGTGGCGCAGGATGTGTTCTACGACTTCCACCGCCACCATGCCCCCGATGCTCCGTACGCCGCGCCGTGGCTGCACAAGGCGGCGGCGCACACGGCGTACAATGCAGCCAGGAGCCGCGCACGGCGCGAGCGCCCGGTTGATGTAGAGACGCACGCCGCGATCGATCCACAACGCGCGCTGGAGCAAGTGGAGGCTCGCCGCGAGGTGCGCGAGGCCATGAGTCGGCTGTCGGAGCGCAGCGCGACGGTCCTCATGCTCCGCTACGGTGGCTTGAGCTACGCCGAAGTCGCCGAGGCGCTGGATGTCGGCGTCAACCAGGTCGGTACCCTACTCAACCGCGCCGAAGCCGCGTTACGAAGGGAGCTCAGCCGTGGGACATCTCGATGACGGCACTTTGCGCCGCCTGGTGGATGAAGGTCGCGCCTCGTCTCTGACCGAGGCCGAGGATCGTCACCTGGCCGGTTGTCCTCGCTGTCAGGCTCGCTTCGCCGAGATCGAGGGTCTATCCCACGCGGCCGCCGCGCGCCTGGTGGGTCCGGCGCCGTCGGTGGACGTGGCGGCGGGGCTGGCGCGGCTGCAGCGGCGCATCGACGTCGAAGAAGCCATGCGCAACCGTGTCTGGTATGAAAGGATTCGCCCGATGACTCAACGTTGGATCAAGCCCGTCGTGGCTGTCGCAGCGGTCGCCGCTGTGGTAGCCCTGCTCATTTTCAGCCCATTGGGGACGTATGCCCAGGGCTTCCTGAACCTCTTCACCCCCAAGCAGTTCGTCGCTGTGCCGGTGACCCAGGACCAGATGCAGACGCTGCCGGACCTGAGCGCGTACGGTACGATGGCGCAGAACACGCCCGCGAAACCGCAGCCAATGGGGAGCCTGGATGAAGCGGCGCAAGCCAGCGGTATCCACGTCGTAGCGCCGTCGTCGCTACCGGCGAGCGTCCCCAACACGCCGAGCTACTACGTGATGCCGGCTCACAGCAACACGTTCACGTTCAGCGCCGAGAAGGCGAAGCAGACTGCTATCGCGAAAGGGCTGGCCGCGCCGGCCATGCCCACCAACATCGACGGCAGCACCCTGACGGTGAACGCCAATCCCGTCGCAATTGTGGCGTATGGCAACTCGCAGATGCTCAATGGAATGATGGGCAAGAATACCCGTCCCGCGTCCGCTCCTGCGAATGGCAGCTCTGCCAACGCTCAGGCGAAGGCTGCCTCTCCGAAGGAGACGGCCGCGGAAGCCAATCGCGTAGCCGCCGAGGCGCCGTCTCTCGTCGTGATGCAGACGCGCGCGCCGGTGGTAACTTCGTCCGGCGTGACCGTGAAGGAGTTGCAGCAGTACCTTCTGAGCCAGCCGGGCATCTCGCCCCAGCTCGCCGCCGCGATCGAGAGCATCGCCGATCCCAACTCGACTATGCCGGTGCCTGTGCCGGTCAACAAGGTGACGTCGCAAACCGTCACGGTCCAGGGCGTCAATGGCCTCATGCTCGGCGACTCGACTGGGCTGGGTAGCATCGTGATGTGGCAGAAGGACGGTATTGTCTACGTCGTCGGCGGGCAGGTAAAGGACAGCGAGGCCCTCAGCGTTGCCAATTCCCTCCACTAATGACTTGGCCGGAGTGTCTCCCTCCATGAACGGAGGGAGCGCTCCGGCGGTTCGTACTCTCAACCTGGTCAAGCGCTACGGCGCGACGACCGCTCTCGCCGGGCTGACGATGACCGTTCAGCGCGGCGAGATTTTCGGCTTCCTCGGGCCAAACGGCGCCGGCAAGACGACGGCGGTCAAGCTGCTCATCGGCCTGACGCGGCCGACCGCGGGTGAGGGATGGGTGCTGGGCGCGCCGCTGGGCGACCGGGAGACGCGCCGCCGGGTCGGCTATCTGCCGGAGCTGTTCCGCTACCAGGACTGGCTCTCGGCGCGGGAAGTTCTGCGCCTCCACTGCCGCCTGGTCGGCGTCCCTCGCGAGCGTCAGGCGGAGGAAATCACCCATGCCCTGGAAACTGTCGGCCTGGCGCAACGCGCTGACTCGCGAGTCGGCACGTTCTCCAAGGGCATGCAGCAGCGCCTCGGGCTGGGCGTCGCCCTGCTGGGCCAGCCCGATCTCATCTTCCTGGACGAGCCGACGTCCGCCCTGGACCCGGTCGGCCGCGCCGACGTTCGCCAGATCGTGCGCTCGCTCAAGGAGCGCGGCGCGACGGTCTTTCTGAACTCGCATCTGCTGAGCGAGGTCGAGCAGGTGTGCGACCGAGTCGCCGTCGTGGACAAGGGGCGTGTTATCACGGAGGGCAGCATCGCCGAGGTCGTCGGCGGCAGCCACGCCGTCCGCCTGCGCATTCCTGGCGCCAACGCCGACGTTCGCGCCACCCTGGCGCGCTATGGTCCGCTGTCCAGCGAGGGCGAGTGGCACACGATCGGCAACCTGGATGAGGCGCGCATCCCGTCCCTGGTTGCCGATGTCGTGCGTGCGGGAGGGCAGGTCTATGCGGTCGAGCCGCGCCACCATACTCTCGAAGATCGCTTCCTACAATTGCTCGAAGACCCCTCACCGTCTCCTTCGGTTGATAAGGCGAACGCGGAGAAGAGTGACGAGGTGGCGCTGTGAGGTGCTACTTTCGAGAGGACGCGGCGTGCCTGTCCTGATTATTGCTCAACTCACTCTGCGTGAGATGCTCCGCCGCCGGGTCGTTCTGGCGGCGTTCGTGCTGACGCTGCTTGTGTTCGGCCTGACGGCCTGGGGCTTCCACAAGCTCCCCGAATTGCCGTGCGGCGGACAGCCGTGCTCCACGACGGTGTTGCGCACCATCGCGTCTGTCTTCACCATTTTGCTCATGTTCATGTTCAGCTTCATCATCGCCCTGGGAGCGGCCTTCCTTGCCGCGCCGGCAGTCGCCGGCGACGTCGACTCGGGGATCGCTCTGGCGATGCTGCCGCGCCCGATTCGCCGCAGGGACGTCGTCGTGGGCAAGTGGCTCGCTCTCTCAGCGCTCATCGTCGCGTACACGTTGGTGGTGTGTGGCGTCGAGTTCGCGATCACCCATTTCACCCTCGATTACCTGCCGCCAAACCCGGCGCTGGCGATGTTCTTCATCGCCTGGGAGGGCATTGCCCTGCTCACGCTGGCTCTGGCCGGCAGCACCCGGCTCGGTCCCATCGCGTGTGGGATCATCGCGGTCGTCCTGTTCGGCGTGGCGTGGGTGCTGGGGGTGGCGCAGCAGATCGGTCTCGTGTTCGAGAATCAGACCATCGTCAATATCGGCACGGTATCGACCCTCATCCTGCCTACGGATGGGTTGTGGCGGGCCGCGCTGTATGCCCTGGAGCCGGCCGTCCTTCTCGCGGCGGGTGGCGCAACGGCGCGGGCCGAGGTCGGCAACCCGTTCATGGTCGGCGGTCCACCGACGACGGCCTTTCTCGTCTGGGCCGTGCTCTGGATCGCGGCGGTCCTGGCGCTGGCGGTGTACAGTTTCCAGCGCCGCGATCTTTAGTGGGGTCGCCTAGTCAGTGAAGCGTGAGCGAATCAATCGCTCGCTGTTGCATTCGAGTGTCGGAGCTGCACAAGTGTTGTCTTCCTGCGCGAGATTGCTTCGGCGGCACAGCCCGCCTCGCAATGACCCGGCAACAAAAAACAGGCGCGAGATTCGGTCTCGCGCCTGCTTCGTTTGTGTATGTTATTGTAACTTTACGACTTACGACGGTTGAAGCTCTTCAGTCCACTCAGGCGGGATCATCACGCCCAGGAGCCTTTCCAGCGTCATTGTGTGGGAGCAGTAGTGACGATGCGCAAAATAGTCGCAGTCACAGTGCCACTCACCCTTGGCGTAGGTCACTGTGTGTGCACGGTGGTCGCCTTGCACGGTGGCAGTGAACTGGCTGAACACAACACGACTTGGCTCCGCTGAGTAGCGGCGCGCCTTCTCAATCTTGCTGATGATCGCCGAGTCCATGCATATCCTCCTATAACTGACTTGCTTTTAAACGCACAAGGAGCATCCTGGCCTGATGGCCGGGATGCTCCTCATCGTAAGCGGACCAAAGCCTGCTTATCGCTTGAAACAGGCATACGGGGCAAATCCCTCCGACGGATCCAATGGAGTGGCATCTACGCTGCTCCACCCTATTGCGGGATAGTATACACCCGGTCTCGCGGGGGAGTCAACAATTCTTGCCCGCCGGGTGCCCTACGGAGTCAAAGTTTAAGGTTTTTTCACAAGCAGTGCGTAGACGTCGCGCGTGCTCCAACCGGCGTCCTGCGCCACGCTGCGCGCCGCCTCGCGCCCGCGCTTCCCGCTCGCCAGGGCCGCGTCGAGGGCCACGCGCACGGCGGCCTCGTCCCATACGTCGGTGACGGCGGGCGCTCCGCCGACCACGAGGGTGAACTCGCCGCGCGGCTCGACTGCCGCGAAGTGCGCCACCGCATCGCCCAGGGTTCCGCGCCAGACTTCCTCGTAGAGCTTGGTCAGCTCGCGCGCGACGGCGATAGGGCGGTCGCCCAGGATGGCGTACAGGTCGGCCAGCGCGTCGCGCAGCCGGTGCGGTGTCTCGAACCACACGAGGGTATACGGCAGCGCTGCGGCGGCCCCGATCGCGCTGCGGCGGTCAGACGGCCGCCGCGGGAGAAAGCCCAGGTAGGTAAAGGCTTCGGTGGGGAGGCCGGAGACGGCGAGGGCGCTCAGCAGAGCCGAGGCGCCGGGCACCGGCACCACCCGAATGCCGCGCCGAATCGCGGCGGCGATGAGCGGGGCGCCGGGGTCGGAAATACCGGGCATGCCCGCCTCGGAGACGAGGGCCATGTCGCCTTCGCCCAATCGGTCGAGGAGCCGCTCGATCTTGGCTGGCTCGGTGTACTCGTGGTAGCTCGTCAGGGGCGTGTGGATGTCGAAGTGCGTCAGCAATCGGCGCGTGGTGCGCGTGTCCTCCGCGGCGATGACCGCGACTTCGCGCAGCACGCGCACGGCGCGAAACGACATGTCTTCCAGGTTGCCGATAGGGGTTGCTACGATGTAGAGGGTACCCATTTACTGCTTGAAGAACTCCGCGCCCAGGCCGAGCTGCACCGGACGGCGGGGGCCGGGCGCCTTCGAGACCGGCAGGCGTTCCGCCGAGGGGGGCGCCGGGCTGGGGCGCGCACTGTCGTCCACCCACGCGGCGAGTCTGCGGAGAGCCGCCAGGCGCTCCTTCTCGCCGAGTCGTGCCTGGCGCACGGCGCGTTCGAGGTAAGCGATGGTCTGATCGTACTCGCGCTGGGCGACGGCGTAGGGCGTGCCGTCCTTGCCGCCGTGGGCGAAGGAGAAGCGCGCCGGATCGCGGAATGAGGCGGGCGCGCCGTACAGCAGCTCGCCGAGCAGGCTCAGAGCGCGCAGCGTCTTGGCGCCGACGCCAGAGCGCCCCAGAAGATCGACGAAGTCCTGCGGCGGATTGGCATATGTCGAGAGCAATGTCTTGTACAGGCGGTCGGGGTGGATGTCGCCGATCTCGACCTCGTGATGGGCGGGTAAGGTCATGCTCTGGGCCTTCTGTAGCTCGGAGATGAGTGTCTCCGGCTTCTCGGCCGCCAGGGCCGCGATCGCCGACCGGTTGGCCTCGCCTTCGTGCGCGACGAGGTTGAGCGGCGTCGACGGGGCCACCGCGCATACGGCGGCATGCGGCTCGTCTACGAAGCTCTGCACGGTTTCGCTCAGCCAGTGATAGCGCCGCGCCCACGCCGTCTCGTCGTTCATGCCCTGTTGGATGACGGTCCAGTGGCCCGCTTTGTCTACGACGAAGACGTGATGGTAGAGCTGGTAGCCGTCCTGGACGGCGTTGTTGTCTACCTTCGCCACGAGGCGGCTCGTCTCCGCCAGGCTGAGCGGATCGACGGCGAGACGGTCACCCAGCGCCAACAGCTCGTTGGGCGTCTGCCGCGAGGTACGGCCCTTTCCGCCGGCCACCCATAGACCCAGCTCGTCGTCCGCGCCGCCTTTCAGGCCGTCCTTGAGCGCCCCGCACACCGTCGTCGTGACGCCGCTGGAGTGCCAATCGAAGCCGAGGACCGCGCCGAAGCTTTGGAACCAGTACGGGTTGCTGAGCCGCGACAGAAAGCCGGGCGTTCCCTCCGCCTCGACGATGGCGCGGGCGATCTCGCGCGCGAGCAGGCGCATGCGCGCAAAGAGCCACGGCGGACATGCGCCGTGGTGGAGCGGGAGATTGGCGGTGGCCTGGCCGGTAGGCATTGTCATGTCTCAATTATAGCCCCGATGAATGTAGAACGAAAGTGCGAATCGGCGCGAGTGGGCTTGTCGTGTCTTGTGCGCGACCTGCGCATGGCCTAGAATTGACCCAGGACCCCACGCCGTTCAGAGAGTGCAATATGCCATTTCAGGATCGGGCGGAAGCCGGACGCTTTCTCGCCGGTAAGCTAGCGGCATATGCCTACCGGCCCGGTGTCATCGTCTTGGGCCTGCCGCGCGGTGGCGTGCCTGTCGCCGCGGAGGTGGCCCGCGCCCTGCACGCGCCCCTCGACGTGTTCCTCGTGCGCAAGCTGGGTGTGCCGGGGCGGGAGGAGCTGGCGATGGGGGCGATTGCTTCGGGGGGCGTCCGCGTGATCAATACCAGCGTGATTGACGCCCTCAACATCCCGGCAGGCGCCATCGACGCGAAGGCCAAGGAAGAGGAGGTGGAGCTGGCTCGACGCGAGAAGTTGTACCGCGACGACCGTCCGCCCCTGGACCTGACGGCGCGCACGGCGATTCTTGTGGACGACGGGCTGGCCACGGGCGCGACGATGCGGGCAGCCATCGCTGCCGCGCGCCTCTCTCGGCCCGCATCGGTGGTTGTTGCCGTCCCGGTCGCTGCCCCCCCCATCGCCGCGGAAATTCGCGCCCTGGCCGACGATTTTGCGTGTGTCGTCACCCCGGAAGGCTTCCGCGCCGTGGGCCTATGGTACCAGGACTTCACTGCGACGACGGATGAAGAAGTGCGCCGTCTTCTCGCTCAAGCCAATGAGTCCTAGCTTTGCGCCACGCCCTGCTTTCGGGTACAATTGAGGCTGCGCGGTAGGCGCATGCAACCGCCGAAGGCAGCCTGTGAAACTCGTTCTCCTCATTCTAGGCCTTCCCACTCTATTCATCTTTCTGCTGACAGCGACCATGGTCCGCTCGGCGCAGACTCGCTATCGCCGCGGCCAGGTTGACCGCAGCGGCCTCATCGGCCAGCTCGGCCTTGCCGCCGCTTTGTGGGCAAGCCTCGTGTTCCTGGCGGCCGCGCTCATGGCCGGATTGGGCGTCGGGGCCAAGTCGCCGATTGTCATACTCGCGCTTGCCGTGGTGGTCGGCGCCGTCTCGTTTGCCGTGATGAGCCGCGGCCTTTTGTGGGGAAAGGCGTAGCAGTAGCGTGCGCATCCTGGTGCTAGGCGCTGGCGCTATTGGCGGCTTGCTCGCGTGCCAACTGGCGCTGGGCGGCCACGACGTGACCCTCGTTGCGCGGGCGTGGCTGGCCGAACAAGTTCGGAGCGACGGACTCCTGTTCGTCGACGATGGCCACCCGCACACAGTGAAGAACCTGACCGTCGTCGAAAACCTCGATGGCCTCGCTGCCGACGCCGCGAGCCGCGCCTTCGACTGGCTGGCCCTCACGGTCAAGGCCTTCGACGTCCGTAAGGCCGCTGAAGAGATCCGCGCGGCGTTCCCCGCCCCACCGCCCGTCGTGACATTTCAGAATGGTGTAGGGAGCGAAGAGGCCGCTGCCGATGTGCTGGGCGCGGAGCGTATCGTGGCGGCGAGTGTGACGATCCCTGTCACGGTACCGCAGCCAGGCCAGGTTGTCGTGCGCAGTAGCGGAGGAATCGGTGTTGCGCCGTATCGCGACAGCAAGGGGCAACCGACGACGACTCAGGCGGCTGCCGCGATCGCCGACTCCATGCGGGTGGCCAGATTCAAAGTCAAAGAGTACAGCGACTACCGGGCGATGAAGTGGTCGAAGCTGCTGCTCAACATGACCGGCAATGCCATCCCCGCGATCGTCGACATGCCGCCGGAGGAAGAGTTCGACGTGCCGCAGCTGTTCCGTCTCGAAATGGGCGCTCTCAAAGAGGCCGACGCGGTGATGCGGGCGCTCGGCATCAAGGTAGTGAACCTGCCCGGCCAGCCCGCCGTGCTCCTGCCGCTTGGCGTCAAGATCCTGCCGCACTTCATTCTCCAGCCCGCGCTGCGTGCGCTGGCCGTCGCGGGGCGGGGCGGCAAGCTGCCATCGCTGCACATGGATCTCGTCAGCGGGCGCGGGCAGTCCGAGGTCACCTATCTGAACGGCGCGGTGGTCAAGGCCGGCGAGAAAGCGGGCGTTCCGACGCCCATCAACCGCGTCATCATGGACACGCTCATGGGGCTGGTCACGGGTCGCCTCGGCCGCAAGGACTTCTACCACGACCCGCAGGCGTTCATCGCCCGCTTCCGTCAGGCGCCGGCGACCTGATTCCCCCCAAAGCCGCCGTTTCCGTATAGAATATAACAAGAGCATGGGATCGAAGCGAGGTGATGTGATGCACACACAGTTCACCACAGGCAACGCGCGTGTGCCGGCGAATTTGACCCAGGTCAATGGCTATTCCCTGGCAGCCGATTACGGCGACATTTCCGCCGAGATGCGCGCAGCCCAGACCGGCGTTGCGGTCATGGACCGCTCGGCGTGGGGGCGGCTTCAGCTCATGGGCCGCGACCGGCTGGACTTCTTGCAGCGCATGTCCACCAACGATTTCGCGGCCCTACCGGCGGGATCGGGCCGTGTGACGGTCTTCACAGATGCGCGCGGGCGGATGATCGACCGCGCCATCGTCTACGGCTGGAGCGATGACATCCTCATCGTGAACAGTCTCAGCGCGGGCCACCGTCTCACGTCCTGGCTGCGCGGCTTCATTTTCTACCGCGACAAAGTGAACATCTCCGACCTGACGACGGCCACGGGGATGCTGACTCTCTACGGGCCACGCGCGACCGACTTCGCGCAGACCGCGCTGGGCGTGAGCCTGGACACCGAGACTGGCTTCACGGCGGTGGACGAGCTGCGGGCGCTGGTCGGAGGCGCGGAGGGATTTGGTGGCAGCGCCATCAACGTTGTTGTCGAAGCGGCGGACTTGCCCGCCCTCTGGGAGCGCGTGGTCGACGCGGGCGCGATGCCGATGGGCTACACGGCCTACGAGCGGCTGCGCATTGCCGCTGGCTGGCCAGAGTACGGCCACGAGATAACCGACATGTACAACCCCCTCGAAGCGGGGCTGCTGAGCGCCGTGAGCTTCACGAAAGGGTGCTACATCGGGCAGGAGGTCGTTGCGCGAACAGACACCTATCAAAAGCTCAAGCAGCATCTCATGGGGCTGCGCTTCGCGGTCGCGCCGAGCGTTTCAGTCGGCGCGCCGCTCCAGATTGGCGGCAAGAACGTCGGCGTTCTGACGAGCTTCGCGGCGGTGGACAACGGCGGCGCGGGCCTTGGCTACGTGCGTGTTGCCTACGCCGAGCCTGGCGCGGTCGTCCAGGTCGCGTGCGGCGACGTGACCGCTGAGGCGGAGCTTGTCGCGCTCCCCGGCCGCTGGACCCGGCCCTTCGGCATGGACAGCAGCACAGTTAGCGATGACGAAGACGATTTTTAACGCGCTGGACAATAGATGGCCCCTTCCCGCGACCCGAGAAGGGGCCAGTTCCTGGACTAGCCGCGGCTAATCTTAGGACGCCTTCGCGGCGACCGTCTTGTGCTCGCGTGCCCAATCCTCGATCGCGGCGACCAGCTCGCGATTGAACGCCGGGATATCGGCGACGACGCGGCCCCACACCATGTTGCCGTCGCGGAACGCCGCTTCGTCCACCCAGGTCGCGCCCGCGTTGACCAGATCGTCCTTGATGGCGCGGCTGCCCGTCGCGCGGCGGCCACGGACGATGCCCGCGCTGATCGGCACCCAGCCGGCGTGGCAGATCGTGCCGATAATCTTGCCCTGCTCGTTGGCGCGGCGCACGATGTTGAGCACCTCGTCGTGGCGGCGCAGCTTGTCCGGCGCCCACCCGCCGGGGATAACCACGGCGTCGTAGTCGTCTACGTTCACGGCCGAGGCCTGGACGTCGGGTTTGGCGACGAGGCAGTGCTTGCCGCTGTATTGCGCGGCGCCCCCGCCAACGACCGTGACCTGCGCGCCTTCCTCCTGAAGGCGCATCAGCGGTACCCAAAACTCCAGGTCTTCGAACCCATCCTCAACAAAGTAGATCACGCGAATACCTTGCAGACGCATTGCTCTCTCCTTCCTTTTGTCCATTGCCTTTCCCAAATTATAGTGGGCCGCGCCGTTTCTGGACAGGCAGCCGTTTGTCGAGTATAACCACAGCATGCACGAGATTTCCGACAAGGCCGCGCTGCGCGGCAACCCCAGCTTTGTCTGGCGCTTCGGCCAGGATCGCCGCCTTCACATGATCGCCGAATGGGCGCGCGTCGACAACGCGCGAATCCTGGTGGACGGCTGCGGCATCGGCATGTACGTCGGCAAGCTGCGCCAGTTCACGCCCTACGTCTACGGAATGGACATCGAGCTGGAGCGCGTCGTCGAGGGCGCCACCGAACTGCCGGGCCTGGCCGTCGCCGCTGCTGAGACGCTACCGTACCCCGACGACAGCTTCGACACGGTGCTCTCCCACGAGGTGCTGGAGCACGTCGGCGACGACCGCCAGAGCATGGCCGAGATTATCCGGGTGCTCAAACCGGGCGGACGGCTTATTCTGTTCGTCCCCAACCGCCTCTTCCCCTTCGAGACGCACGGCATCTACTGGCAGGGCGAGTATCACTTCGGCAATATTCCGTTGGTCAACTGGACGCCGGACAGCGTCCGCGACCGCCTTGCTCCCCACGTCCGGGCCTACACAGTGGGCGATATCCAGCACCTCGTTGCGGGTCTGCCCGCCCAAATCATCCATCTTACCCAGATCTACCCCGGCTACGACAACATCGTCGCGCGGCGGCCGGCTCTTGGCCGCGTCGTGCGCCAGGTCACCTACGGCCTGGAAAACACCCCTCTCGCCATTTTTGGCCTTTCCCATTTCGCCGTTATTGAGAAGCTGCGCTAACTGACACCTGGCCCACAGCGTACGACATCGACTGTCGGAAACATGTCGGGCAGCCGACCGATTCTGACGTAAGACTGTCAGCCGGTTGGCGGTGATCTGTCACAACGCGAGCCTCGGCTTGCTGTATACTGCTCGTAGAGAGGCTTTTTCGACTCTGACGAAAGGAGATGATGGTGATTTACGTCCTGTTAGCCATCTGCGTGTTGAGCGCGAGCGGCCTGGTGTTCATGATACACCGCGACCAGGTGGCGGCAGCGGTCGATCCCGTGGCCGCTGACTGCACGGGCTACCCGGTTTTCCTTCTGATTGTGATCATTGGCATCATAGTGGTTCTGCTGAAGCTCCTCCTTCCCTAGCCTCCCCCTGCGTTGCCAAAAACCCCCAGACGCATTATAATGAAACCAAGCGGTGTAGAGAATGACGCACAGCGCGGCGCGATGCGTCACGCGGCGTTTCCTCGATAGATATTCGTATCCTGGCATTCCGACGCCCCGCCTGCGATCGTTTTCCTATTGTTGCGAGAGCCTATGCGATTATTGATGGTCCGCCATGGCCAGACGCGCGCCAACACCGAAATGCGCCTGGCCGGTTGGACGGATGATCCCCTGGACGAGACCGGTCGGCGCCAGGCCGAGGAAGTGGCGCAATTCCTGGCCGACGAGGGCGAGGTCGAGGCCGTATACGCCAGCCCGCTGCAGCGGACCCGCGCGACCGCCGATGCGATTGCCACGGCGTTAGGAGCGCCGACGGTGATCGAGAACGCGGCGCTACGCGAGCGGCATTTCGGCATCTTCGAAAACCAGGTCTTCTCGTCTATCGCCGAGCAATACCCGGACATGGCGGAGGCGTGGGCGACGCGTGGCGCGATCGACTGGGGTCCGCCCGAGGGCGAGTTGCCCCACGAGTTTGTCGACCGGATTCTCGGCGCTCTCGGCGAAATCACCGAGCGTCACCAGGGCGACGGCCGGGTCATCGTCGTGACCCACGGCGGCGTGATCGCGGTCGCGCTCGCTGCCTGGCTGACCGACGATCCGTCTCGCTGGCGGGAGTTCTTTGTGAACAACTGCTCCGTCACCGAGGTCGAGTTTCTATCGGCTCCCAGTCTGGTACGGCTCAATGCTTGCGTGACGCCGGACGAGGTGGGCCAGTGAGCGCCTTTGCCTACCGAGACGGCGTGCTGCACAGCGAGGGTGTGTCCCTGGCCGACGTGGCTGCGGCGCTCGGCACGCCGGTCTATGTCTATAGCCTGGACGAAGTCGCCCGCCGCTATCGGGCGTATGCGTCGGCCTTCCCCGATGCGCTGGTCTGCTATGCCTACAAAGCCAACGCCAACCTGGCTCTATGCGCCTGGCTGCACCGTCTTGGCGCGGGCGCGGATGTGGTTTCCGGCGGCGAGCTGCGCGTGGCCCAGGCCGCGGGCGTGCCGGGCAGCATGACCATCTTCAACGGCAACGGCAAGTCGGACCGCGAGATCGCGGCGGCCCTGGAGGCCGAAGTCCTGACCATCAATGTCGACGCCGTGGAGGAGCTGGATCGGATCGCTGCCGTCGCGGCGCGGCTAGGGCGCCGCGCGCCGATTACCCTCCGCATCAACCCCGCCGTCGACCCGCACACTCACCGCCACATCTCAACCGGCGTCGCCTCTAGCCAGTTTGGTATCCCGGTGGCCGATGCCGAGGCCGCCTACGACCTCGTCGCCGGCGATCCGTGGCTTGAGGCTGTCGGCCTGCACAGCCATATCGGCTCGCAGATTACGCACCTGGAGCCATTCAGGGAGGCGGCCGGGCGCGTGGTAGGCCTGGCGAGACGCCTGCTAGCGCGCGGCGTCGGGCTCCGCTTCTTGAACCTGGGTGGCGGGCTTGGCGTCGACTACTGGCGGAACGAGGATGCGTCGGACAATGGCGGTGCGGAGGCGCGTTTGACGCCCGCCGATCTCGCCGCAGTTCTCAGCCCTCAGCTCGCCGGTTTGGACCTGAAGTTGCTTCTTGAGCCGGGACGCTCAATTGTCGCTCCGGCCGGCGCGCTCCTCAGTGAGGTGCTGCATATCAAACACAGCGCCGATGTTCTTCGTGTCATTCTGGATACAGGCATGAATGCCCTTCTTCGGCCGGCGCTCTACGAGGCGCACCACGAAATCTGGCCGGTGCGCGCGAGCGTTGTGGAGATGACGGCCGACATCGTCGGCCCGAACTGCGAGACGAGCGACGTGGTCGGCCACGCTCGGCAGCTTCCGAACCTGGCGAGCGGCGATCTCGTCGCCATCCTGGATACGGGCGCGTACGGTTACGCGCAATCTTCCAACTATAACAGCCGTCCTCGCCCCGCCGAGGTCGCCATGCTGGGTGACCAGTGGTGGGTTGTCCGCCCGGCGGAGTCGTGGGAAGGGCTGCTGGTGGGGCAGGTAATCCCAGAGACGATCAAGGCCGGCGCACCGTTGCCCGCGTAAGCCGGCCTCAAAGCACAGCGAGGATCTATGGACAAGCAACTCGTCATCTACACCCGTTCAAGCTATTGCAGCGATGTGACCCGCGTGCGGCGCGATCTTCAGGGCTGGGGCATTCCGTTCCGCGAAGTGAACATCGATCAGGACGCGGCGGCGGCCAAGCGACTGGAGGAATGGACAGGGTTCCAGTCTGTTCCCACGGTGCTGATTGCCGACGGCAACAGCAACGAGCCATACCAGGAGCCGGCCGGGCTCAGCCTGGAGCAGAACCCGCGCAACTTCGACCGGGGCTGCATGATCAGCGAGCCGGCGACGGCGAATCTGCGCGCTTTCCTGGCGCACAATGGCTTCCTGGAACCGGACCTCGCCCACTGGTGAGGATTGGGGGATGGGCAAGAATTTGGCATCCTATGCATCTATATGGTAGACACTACGCACTGACAAAGCGATAGACACAGGAGTTTTGGCTAGATGAAACGTAAGCAACCCAGTGGAGCGACTCCACCTTCGAGCCGGTGGTTCAGGAACGGCACCATCTACTTGCTGTTGCTGGCCGTACTGGTCGTAATTCTCTTCCGGGCGTCGTCGATGGTGCCCGGCCACACCGAGCGCACCGACCTGACCACGCTGGCGCAAGACGTCAAGGCTGGCCGAGTCTCCGCCATCGAAGTGAGCCAGGACGGGGTCAATCTGACGATCACGCGGACGGACAGCCCGAAAGAATATCTCGCGAACAAGGAAGCCAACACCAGCCTGCCCGAAGTTCTGCGCGGCCTCGGTGTGCAGCCTGAGGATCTAGACAAGGTCAAGATCGACGTTGTCGCGCCCGGCTTCATGTCCAACTGGGGCGGCATCCTTGCCTCGATCCTCCCGGTCGTCCTGTTCGGCGGGTTCATCTTCTTCATGTTCCGGCAGGCGCAGGGCGGCGCGAACCAGGCGATGAGCTTTGGGAAGAGCCGCGCTCGCATGGTCGGCGGCGACAAGCCGACCGTGACCTTTGCCGACGTGGCCGGCGTAGATGAAGCGAAGCACGAGCTGGCCGAGGTCGTCGAGTTCCTCAAGGAGCCGGAGAAGTTCGTGTCTCTTGGCGCGCGCATCCCGAAGGGCGTTCTCATGGTCGGCCCGCCCGGCTGCGGTAAGACCCTCCTCGCGAAGGCCGTCGCCGGTGAGGCGGGCGTGCCGTTCTTCAGCATCAGCGGCTCCGAGTTCGTGGAGATGTTCGTCGGCGTCGGCGCGTCGCGCGTGCGTGACCTGTTCGATCAGGCGAAGCGCCATAGCCCGTGTATCGTGTTCGTGGACGAAATCGACGCCGTCGGCCGCCACCGCGGCGCGGGCCTTGGCGGCAGCCACGACGAGCGCGAGCAGACGCTCAACCAGATCCTTGTCGAGATGGACGGCTTCGACAGCGACACCCACGTCATCATCATCGCCGCCACGAACCGCCCCGACATCCTCGACCCGGCGCTGCTGCGCCCCGGCCGCTTTGACCGCCGCGTGGTCATCGATCGTCCTGACACGAACGGGCGCAAGATGATGCTCAAGATTCACACCCGCGGCAAGCCATTGGCCTCGGAAATCGATCTCGACGTGATTGCTAAGATTACGCCGGGCTTCAGCGGCGCGGACATCGAGAACCTGGTCAACGAGGCGGCTATTCTGGCGGCGCGGCGCAACGCCAAGTCTATCAACATGCTGGACTTCCAGAACGCGATGGAGAAGGTCGTCATGGGGCCGGAGCGCAAGAGCCGCGTCATCTCCGAGAAGGAGAAGACGGTCGTGGCGTACCACGAGGCCGGCCACGCGCTCGTCGGGTACATGCTACCGAACAGCGACCCCATTCACAAGGTCACGATTGTCCCACGCGGCATGGCCGGCGGCTTCGTGATGCACCTACCGGACAGCGACACGACCCTCGTCACTGCGGCCAAGTTCCGCGATGAGCTGGCCGGCCTGCTGGGCGGACGCGTCGCCGAGGAGCTTGTGTTCAGCGATGTGACGACGGGCGCGAGCAACGACCTGGAGCGGGCCACGAAGATGGCGCGGGCCATGGTAACCCAGTACGGCATGAGCGAACGGCTTGGCCCGCTGACTTTCGGCGAGAAGGACGAGATGGTCTTCCTCGGCCGCGAGATCGGCGAGCAGCGGAACTACTCTGAGGCTGTGGCGCAGGAGATCGATAACGAGGTGCGCAGCATCGTCACGGAGGCGTACGAGCGCGCACGGCAGATTATCATGATCAACCGCGACAAGCTCGAGGCCCTGGCGCGCAAGCTCATCGAGGTCGAGACGCTGGACGCGACCGAGGTCCGCAGCCTCCTGGCGGCGTAAATCCGGTTCGCGAGCAAAAAGCAACCTGGCTACCAGATCTGTCTGGTAGCCAGGTTTTTCTTTACGGTTGGGACGTGCCCGGATAGGGCTTGGGCGCCAATGGCGTCGGTGTCTCCGGACCAGGGTAGCCGGGAGGCTTGGTCGGGGTTGGGATGCGGGTCACAGCGGCGGGAGCCGTGGAAACAGACGGCGGCGCGACTGTGACGCCGGGCGCTGATGTTGCCACCACCGGGGGGGCCGTCGTCGGCTGAGCCGGCGGTGTCTGAGACTGGCAGGCCGCCAGCATCCCCAGCGAGGCCAGCGCGCCGACCAAGATCAAGTGGTGAAGCTTAAGCAACCTCATCCTCCTTGGGTCAAACTGTACGTGTGTCAGTCGGTAACAAACGGCTAGTATAGCACAGATAGCGCCCGAACCAAAAGCATGTGCCGTGAGCTCGGCGTCGTGTAGTGGCGATTATAAGCCATTGCTGATTAGTGCCGTACTCCGCTCGCGGTGGAGTGCCAACTCCACCGCCCATCGGAGGCGCTGGAGATGGCTCTCCAGCGCGAGCCCTATCGCGGCAACAATTAGTTAGTCTACATAAGTCGCCACTGCATTGACGTCCTTGACGGCTAGTTCTCGTCGCCGTCTTCGGGCCTGTGCGGCCGGTGCAGCAGACTCATCGCCAGGCCGCTCGCCAGGACGGCGCCGCTCAGGCCGAGGGCGATGCCCGCCCCGCTCGGCTTGCCCTTGACGCCGATCGCTTCGAGAACGGGCTGAATGCGCTGCTGGGGCGTTACGCCGAACGCCATGCGCATCACCGCCGCGCCGGCGCGGTAGTGTCCCGGCTTGCGCAGGATCGTGGCGATATCCCAACTCGGCGGCGGCGCGCCCACTGCGTACGCGTAGGGTCGCGTAAACTGCATCAGGCCCTCGCGGCCATGAATGCGGCCATACCCGGACTGCTTGATGCCGCCGAAGGGAAGCATCGGGACACCGAACTGGGCAATTGTGTCGTTGATGACGATCGAGGATGCCTCGACCTGGTGCGCAACGCGCTCGGCCCGGCCAATGTCGCGGCTCCAGATGGACGCGCCCAGCCCAAGATGGCAGTCGTTCGCCATGCGGATGGCGTCGGCCTCGTCCTTGACCTTCATGATGGGCAGAATGGGGCCAAACGTCTCGTCCTGCATGATGAGCATGCTATGGTCCACGTCCACCATGACCGTCGGCTCGACGAACATGCCGTCAATGTTCCCGCCGACTAGTATCCTCGCTCCCTTAGCCAGGGCATCGTCGAGGTGCTTTTGAATTATGCGTAGCTGCCGTGGGTCCGTAACCGGGCCCATGTAGAGTTTGCTCTCTTGCTCCGTCGAGAAGCCGACCGTAATCTTCTGCGTCTCCTCGACGGCCATCCGGACGAACTCATCGTACACCGACTCGACCGCGTACACGCGCTCGACGGCCATGCACGTCTGACCACTGTTGAAGTACGCGCCCCAGGCGCCCCAGTGGGCCGCCTGGCGCAGGTCGGCGTCCTCCAGCACGATCATCGCATCCTTACCGCCAAGCTCACACGCCACCGGCGTTAGCGTCTCGGCAGCCGTGGTCATGACCTTCTTGCCGGTGGGCATGGAGCCGGTGAGGAAGATGTAGTCGGGCCCCGACTGAACCAGGGCAGCGCCGACGTCGCCTCCGCCATGAACGACGCGAACGTACGGGCTTAGCTCTGGCACGAGCTTGAACAGGCGCTCCATCATCTCGCCGGAGGCCGCTGTGACCTCGGACGGCTTGAGGATGACAGTGTTGCCGCCGAGCAGGGCGGCGATGACGGGCGGGATGGAGAGGGCGAAGGGGTAGTTCCACGGCGCGATGACGAGCACGACGCCATAGGGCCGATATTCCACGTAGCATTTCTTGAACAGGTACAGCCCGCGGGAAACGGGCTGGCGGCGCAGCCAATGGGGCGCCCGCTGGCAATATTGGTTGAGCATGTCGACGGTGATGAACACCTCGATCAGCGCGTCCTGGCGGCTCTTGCCGCAGTCCTGGTTGAGGACGGCGGTGATGTCGTCGAGGTTTTCGAGAATGGCTTTTTGGAGCTTGCGCAGGACGGCGACGCGCTCTTTGATAGGCTTCTGATGCCAGACGTCGAATGCCGCGCGCAGCTCTTTGTGTATCAGCCGCGCCTCGTCGGGCGAGGCCGTCTCGACCTGGCCGAATGGCAGGCCGGTCGCCGGATTGACGAATTCGAGCATGTTGCCCTCCTTTACGAATGAGTGGGCGAACTCGCACGTGAAATCGACACCAATCAGTTTGTGATTCGATACCGCCCATATCTTATAACGTTATGCCGCAGTGTGTCAAAAAAAGGCCCGGCCTTACTTTGGCACAAAGCGCTCGTCGGCGCGCACGGAGAAGACCCGCTCAATGTTTGTCTTAAACCAACCGATGCGCGCGTTCATCCGGTCGTCGAACAGAGGCACGTAAGGCTTGATGTCCAGTAACGGCGTGCCGTCCAGGATATCCACATCTTCGATGAGCAACCTGCTATTCTCGATGCCGACCAACCGCACGATGGAAAGGCCGATGGGATTGGGCCGCTTAGGGGCGCGGGTTGCAAATATGCCGCGTGGCTGATCGTCAAGGAAAGGCATTGCTCTGAGCTTATGGCCTTGCGACAGGTGGAGATGATAAATGAGAAGAAGATGCGAGAAGCCTTCGATGTCCTGCAAACCGTCCTGGTATTCCACTGCCAAGTCAATGTAGCCGGTGACACCCTGCGCTGCCACCGATTGCAGTGGCATGCCGCGTAACTCCGTAAACGGCGTGTGAATGATGCCGATGGGTGTGTATGTGACGCTGACCATTAACCTGCCTCTCTTCCTTCGCCCAGTACGATACGTTCGAATTGAAAGCTCTCGAAGGGATTCTCTAAACGAGAGCATAAGGCGCGTGACCGATCCACCCCGGCCACGCGCCTTATGCTCGACTCAGACATCCCTTACTTCACGTCCATCTTCACCAGTCCCTTGACCCAGACGCGGGGCAGTTGTTTGGAGTGGACATTCCGCAAAGCGCCCGCGTTGTCGACGGTAATCACGGCTTCCTGGTCAGCCATCACGTCGGCCAGCGGCAATTCTTGAGTGTAGCCATCGCCTCCGATGAACGCGACCGTCTTGGCATAGGCTTCACGCCGGCTTCTTTCAAAAGAGTCGAGATGAGGACGCCGGTATACGTCTGCTCTGTGCTGCCTCGATCCGTTGCCTTGATGGAGGTCTGCGGCTTCTTGCGTAAGTCGTCGGCAGAAAGTGTTATTGGCTTGTCCACCAGGCCCGTGATGTTGAGCGGCACTGCGCCTGGAGCTGCGCCCGTGGCGGTGCCGGTGGTCGGGATAAACCCGTACTTGGCGAGGACGGTCTGTCCATCTGGCGAGAGGACATATTTCATGAACGCCGCGGACAGGTCTGGGTTCTTCGAGGCCTTCACCGGCGCGATGTAGTAGGAGGCAATCGTGTTGAGCGCATCAGGGATCTCGATGCGGCCCACTTTCGCGGCGGCATCCGGTGTCACGTCCGTCGTATAGACGATACCCGCATCTCCCTCACCTAGCATGATTTTGCTAAGAACTGCGCGAACATCCTGTTCATAGGAAACAACATTCTTGAGCACAGCGTCTTTGTATCCAGCGCCAAAGGCCGGATCCTTGCTCGCCTTGTCCAGGAAATCGAGGGCGTACTGGCCGACAGGAACTTCTTTCGCTGCCAGGACAACCTTGCGACCCGGTTTTGCCAGGTCCTGGAGGGTTTTGACACCGGCTTTGTTGTCACTCGGATAGATAGTCACCAGCCGGTTGCGGACGAAGCTGCGCTCCGTACCGCTGATGACGCTGCTGGCCGTTATCGCATCGTCCATCTGCTTCCTGGCTGCCGAGGCGAAGACATCTGCGGGCGCGCCCTGGCTGATCTGCTGGACGAGCTGCTGGGAGCCAGCGAAGTTGAGAGTCACCTTCGTGCCTGGGTTAGCTTTCTCGAAATTGGCGCCGATTTCCTTGAAGGCCTCGGTCAGCGATGCGGCCGCGAAGACGTTGATGTCACCCGACAGTTTGGCCGTGCTCGCGGGGACGCTAGTGGCGTTACCCGAAGCCGCTTTGGTGGCTGGCTGCGCCGTGGGCGGGGCAGCGGCGGGTGTACTCGTGGGCGGGGCAGTCGTTGGGGGACTCGCGGGCGGTGGGGAGGTAGGCGGGGCGGGGGCCACAGTCGCGGCGGCTGGGGCGACACTTGCCTGTGGTGCGCAGCCGGCCACGAGGGCTGCCAGTCCCATCACGAGGATGATGGTCAAAACGATCTTGCGCATGGTGATCTCCTCCATCTCTTGTTAGGAAAAGTATTTCAGAGGGCGCAGTTGATGAGTCTGCTCGTCTTCCACCGTTGGACTCACTGATACGGGGTACTCATCGTATGATTACTCATTAAATGAGTACTTGCCGTCGATTATATGTGAAACTCAACAGGAGGCAAGGTGGGCGCGCTGCCGAGAGACACGCAACGAGACAAGTGTCTGAGGCGTCCCCTCACGACTGGCAGTGTCGCGGATACAACAATTGCACCGCGACGTGGTTGGCGCTCATCGAGTGGCTGATGCCGAGGTCAGCAAAGATGCGGGTCTAACAATGTGGAGGAAGAGGGGCTGGGAGGCTGACTCCCATGTATAGGAGTCAATGCGCGAACAAGGGGCCTTGCGCGGCTGGCAAGGCCCCTTGTTGTGATTGCGGGGCTAGTAGGCGCGGGCGAAGATCGCGACGCGGGTCGTTTCCTGGCCGGTGAGCATGCAGTGGCCAGGCTCGGTGGGCTGGTCGAAGGGGAAGGCGCGAATCGTGGCGCCCGTCTCGCGCTTGACCAACGCTTCGTCCTCGGCGTCACCGGCCCAGTAAGCGCGGACGAAGCCGAAGCCGCCCGTCTCCGGGATGCTGGCCTTGAACTCATCGTAGGTCGCGACCGTGCGCGTCATGGCCTGCATCTTGGCGCGCGCCGTGTCGAACAGGTTGCTCTGGATGGCGTCGAGGCGCTCCGGGACGACCGTCGGCAGGGCATCCCAACCGACGAACTCTTTGCCCGGCTTGCCTGGGATATCGCGGCGCGCCAGAACAACCTGCTGCTTGTCCACGTCCTTCGGGCCGATCTCGATGCGCAGTGGTACCCCGCGCATTTCCCAGTCGTTGAACTTGAAGCCCGGCGTCAGGCCGTCGCGGTCGTCCAGATGAACGCGCACGTCCTTTGGCAGCGAGGCGATGATCCTCTGCGCAGCGCCCAGGACGGCCGCCTGCTCATCCTCGGTCTTCCAGATGGGAACGACGACGACCTGGGTCGGCGCGAGGCGCGGCGGCAGCTTGAGACCCTGGTCGTCGCCGTGGATGCCGATGACGGCGCCAAGCATGCGCCAGCTCAGGCCCCAGCTCGTCGTCCAGGCGTACTTGAGGGTGTTGTCGCGGTCCTGATACTGGATCTCGAAGGCCTTGGCGAAGTTCTGGCCCAGGTTATGGGACGTGCCAGACTGGAGGGCGCGGCCGTCCGGCATGATCGACTCGATGGTGTACGTGCGCACAGCGCCCGCGAACTTCTCACTGTCGCTCTTCAGGCCGAGCAGCAGCGGCACAGCGCCCCACTCCTCGCCCGCGCGGCGGTAGATTTCGAGCATCTGGAGCGTCTCCGCCTCCGCCTCCTCTGCCGTGGCGTGGGCGGTGTGGCCTTCTTGCCAGAGGAACTCGGCGGTGCGCAGGAAGGCGCGCGTGCGCTTCTCCCAACGGAGCACGCTGCCCCACTGATTGATGAGGATGGGCAGGTCGCGATAGGTGCGCACCCATTGGGCATACATGTGCCCAATGACCGTCTCGGAGGTCGGGCGGACAACGAGCGGCTCGGCCAGCTCTTCGCCGCCGCCGATGGTGACGACGGCCAGCTCGGGGCGGAAGCCCTCAACGTGCTCTTTCTCCTTCGAGATGAAGCTCATCGGGATGAGCACGGGGAAATAGGCATTCTTGTGGCCTGTGGCCTTGAACATGCCGTCCAGGGCGGCCTGGAGCTGCTCCCACATTCCGTAGCCGTACGGACGGAGCACCATGAAGCCGCGAAGCTGCTCCGGTACGCGCGGCGGCGTGTCGGCCAGCTCGGCCCGCATGATGATCTCGTTGTACCACTCTGAAAAATCCTCGCTGTGGGAGGGCAGTTTCTGAACCGACATGATGCAGCTCCTACTCGGGCAGGATGAATGAGTCTTAGCTCGAATGACAACGGTCAATTATAGCTTAAGGCGCGGCCAGGGGCGAAAAAGTGGAAGAGAGGGGGACTCAGTAGTAGATGACACCCTCGGCGGCCCGGGCGACCCGCCCGCCCACGCGTAGCTCAAGGTCCTCGCCGCGGGCGAGCACGTCGACGACGATGAGGCTGGGGCGGCCCACGGCATACCCTTGCTCGGCGCTGATGCGGGCGCGAGGGGTCGCGGGGAAAGCCCCGTGGCGCACCAGGTAGGCAGCGAGGGCGGCGTTGGCGCTGCCGGTCGCGGGATCCTCCGGCACGCCGAGCAGCGGCGCGAACACCCGCACATAGGCGGAGTGTTCGGGCTTCAACGTCTCTCGGGTGAAGACATTGATCACAGACGCGCCCAGGCGCTCGTAGAGCCTCGCCAGGCCGGCCGGGGCGACGCGGCCGACGTCATCACGCGAGGGTGTCGGGACGATGAGCGTCGGCAGACCGGCGTCTACAATCTGCGGCGGCAGGCCGTCGGTTCCGATTCGGTCGGCTGCGAGCCCCAGCGCCGCCGCCAGGTCGTCGATCTCGGTGATGACCTTGCCGAAGTGGGGAGTGCGCTCGGTGACGACGACCCGGCTGACGCCGCCGTCGTCGATATCAGCGTCGACGGGCAGATAGCCAACGTCGGTTTCCACGACGACGCGGCGCGGCGGCGTGTCGCCCTTCGTCATCAGGACGTAGGCCGCGCCCAGGATGAGGTGGCCGGAGAACGGCACTTCCGTCGCCGGCGTGAAGGCGCGCAGGCGCCAGTCGGCCTCAGTCGTCGTGGCCGGGAGCACGAAGCCGGTTTCGGCGAAATTCATGCCCTGCGCCACGGCGAGCATATCGGTCGTCGTCATATCGCTGGCGTCAGTGATGACGACGACCGGATTCCCGCCGAAGGGGCTATCACTGAATACGTCCGCCTGGACGAATGGCGCGCGTCGCATCGATTGGTCTACCGTTTCCCTCGGGTTTGTCGGCATACAAACGATAACACACGCGCGCTGCGCTGTCCAACTCGCCACGGACGAGATGTCCCCCGCCCCCCATTTCGGCTCAAGGGCAGCCCCTACTTCAGCGTAGCCTATCCGCCCTTGAACCATTTTGGGAGAGCGGGCAGGAGGTGAGCGACATTCCTGTAACGCCTCATGGCGTGAGCGTGGCGGCTCTCACCAGGAGTGGCAGATAGATCGAGTGGCTCGGCGTCGGCGTTCCGGACGTCGCCGTAGCCGTTGGGGTAGATGTCGGCGTCGAGGTGGCGGCAGGTGGCGATCCCGTCGCGGTTGGAGTGTGCGTGGGCGTGGCAGTCTCTGGGAATGTCGTATTCGTCGGCGTGGGTGTAGGCGTGGTCGTCGCAGGGGCCGAGGTGTGCGTTGGTGTTGGCGTATGCGTGGGTGTGTCGCTGGGTGAGACAGACGTGCCTGTCGCCGTGGGGGTAGGCGTGGCCGTCGACCCGCCGCCGGTGAATGTCACGTTTCGGCGCGAGAGGGAGTAGCCGTAGCTGTAGCGGTAGTTGTCCGTGGGGTCAAAGGAGTCGATGGCGATGAGCCAGGCGTACTGCACGCCAGTCGCGAGTCCCGGCACATCGGCCGTCGAGGTCACGGTCAAGGCTCCCGTATGCCCGACGGAATTGGAGGGCAGCATAGTGTTCGCTTGCGGGTCCAGAAAGCCGACGTAGTAGCTTTCGGAGATGACAGAGCGCGGCATCCACTGAAAAGTCACCGGGAAGGGCACCTGGGCGTTGTTCTGCGGATCGATGAGCGCCACATCGGCGATGTGGAGATTCCCACCGAACACCTGGCCCGTGTCGCTGTCGCTGATGTCTGGGCCGTACCAGACACTGACATAGCGCGGGTCAGTGTCTTGCGGACCGTACACGACGTTGTACGTCTCGTCTGTTTGAAGAGGCGGCGGGTTGACGAACTCGTAATAGCCCGTGATCGTCGTGGTCGCGGTCAGCACGGTTGTGGGCACGCCGCCCGAAGTCTGTTGCAGGAACACGTCGACACCCGAGGCCGGTGTGTCGTTGTCGCCATAGACCTGGCCGTATACGACGTCGATTGTTGCCTGAGGCGCCCGCGGGCTGCTGTTGGGCTGGCTCGCCGTAGCGAGGGAGGCCGCCCAGAGGGCAGGGGCGAGGACAATCAGCAGGGCGATGAGGATGCGTCGGCTGAGCATAGCAGTCTCCTTTACAGGCCCGCTGCACTCGATGTGGGGGAGTGGTGCAGTCGGGTGGGTGCGTGGCGCCGGATTGAGGACGATACGAGCCTGCGGCGGGTTGACAATGTAGACGAAGAAAGGCGGCCGCAAGATGCGGGGGAGAGCGACATGTGAGCAGTATACACGACGACGGGAGCGCAAGTATTAGAGCAAGGTGAAATCGAGGGGCAAACTGCGCGTAATTTCATGGAATTAGCACATTTGACCGACTTCCCTCTTGACATAGAACAATTGTCTTGCTATAATGGACCAAACGTTTGACACAAACGTTCAAGAGGGAAAAGGCGAGGAGGCGCAATGGCAAGTAAGAAACCCCTGTCCGACCGGCAGCGCCGGATGCTCGACTTCATAGGGGATTTTAGCGATAGTCAGGGTTATCCGCCGACGATTCGCGACATCGGCCACGAGTTGGGGATTTCCTCTACCTCGGTGGTTAGCTACAACCTGAAGATCCTGGAGAAGGAAGGCTACATCAAGCGCGACGAGACGGTCTCGCGTGGCTTGAAGGTCATTCGCCCCGAGAACGGCGATGCGCTGATCGTGAGGCGCACCATAGAGATTCCCGTCCTCGGCACGATCGCCGCTGGTAGTCCGCTTCTCTTGCCCGACGCGGGCCAGTACGAGCCTACGAGCTTCATCGAGCTGACGCGGGACCTCGTGGCCGATGGCCGCGATATCTACGCGCTGCGCGTCAAAGGTGACTCGATGATTGATGCGCTCGTCAACGACGGCGATATCGTCATTCTCCACCGCCAGGAGCAGGTCGAGAATGGGCAGATGGCCGCTGTCTGGCTCGAAGACCGCGGGGAGACCACGCTCAAGTACTTCTACCACGAGCAGGACCGCGTGCGGCTCAAGCCTGCCAACCCCACGATGAAGCCCTGGACCGAGCCGGCCGAAAACGTCCGCGTGCAAGGTAAGGTCATCGCCGTCATCCGCCAGCTCTAGCTCCGTTTCGCGCCTCGCGCGGCGCCCATAGATAATACTTTTCCCCTCTTGACGTAGAACGTCTGTTCTGGTACAATAGGCCAGGACAGACGTTTTTTTTGTTGAGAGGGCTTATTGTGCAGCGTCAGCGTCTCGAGGCCCAGGCGGACCGCCTCGAAGCAGTTCTCCACAGCCACAAAGTGCGTGCCCAAATTCAGGGCGGCGTTGTTACGCCTTCCCTCGTGCGCTTTCGCGTCTTGCCGGCGCCGGGCGTCAAAGTGGCGCAGATTTCGCGGCTGTCGGAGGAACTGGCCCTCGCGTTGGGTAGCAGCGCATGCCGCGTGACGCGGCGCGAGATGTTTGTCGAGCTAGAGTTCGCCCGCAAGAAGCCGCGCGCCGTTCGACTTTCGGAACTCATGGCGCGCGTTCCGACGCCACCGCCGGGAACGCCGCTGCTCGGGATCGACGCCGACGGCATTCCTATGCTGCTGCGGCTGTCCAGCCCGGACGTCGCCCACGTGCTCATCGCCGGCACAACGGGATCGGGCAAAACGGCCCTCGCGCGGACGATGATCGCCTCTCTCGCGGGCTACAATCCTCCCAGCGAAGTCGGCCTCGTTCTCATCGACCCGAAAGGGAGAGGCTACGAGCCGTTCGCCACGCTGCCGCATCTCGTCGCGCCTATGGCGACGACGGCCGACGCCGGGCTTGAGACTCTGCATTGGCTGGCGGCCGAAATGGAGCGCCGCGACCGAGAGCGGATCACGCTCCCCCGCATCGTGGTCTTCATCGATGAGCTGGCCGACCTGGCGCTGGTGGGAGGGAAGGCCATTGAGAAGGCGGTGCTGCGCCTGGTGCAGCGAGGCCGCGAGGCCGGTATCCATGTCACCGCCTGCACCCAGAAGCCGGCCGCGACTATCCTCGGCGGTCTCGTGAAGAGTAACTTCCCGGTGCGTATCGTTGGTAGCGTTGCGTCGGCCGAGGATGCGCGGGTGGCGACGGGCGTGCCGGGCAGCGGCGCCGAGCGCCTCGGTGGACGCGGCGATTTCCTCGTCGTTACTCATGGGCGGACATACCGGCTCCAGGCAGCGTATGTGGCGCCGCAGGAGATCGACGGCGTTCTGCGTGGCGTGTCTGCGGCGCCACCTGCACGCAAGAGTCTGAACGTCCCGGCCGCGCGGCCGCGCGATCTGCGAGAAGCGCTGGTGGACGGTCTCCGTCGCATGATTGGGTAGAAGTAGTGATTATCTGGCTCGGAGGGGATTCCAGGAAAGGAGCGTTATGCGCTCGCTTGTTGTCGCGTGTCTCGTGGCTTTCGCCCTGGGGGCGGGCGTGGCCGTAGCGTACCGCATGCAGACAGAGGCGCTGGCCGTGGTGGTAGGAGTCATCTGCGGCGTTGGCGTGACGATACCTGTAAGCCTGTTAATCATATACGCATCGCGGAGCGCGCGCGATGAGCCAAAGCCGCCGCCGTCAGCACCGCCTGCCCAGCAGCCGCAGCAGACTCCGCAGATCATCGTCGTGTCCCCCAGCCTTCCCCACCAAAACGGCCAGTGGCCGTACCCCACGTACCCGGCGACGGACCCCGGCGCGCTGGCGCGGCCGTCGCGGGATTTCACCATCATCGGCGACGACGACTAAGAATCCAACAGGGGTAGCCCCCCAGCTACCCCTGTTGGATGGATTGGACCAGCTTGCGCTGGAGATAAGACCTAGCGCATGAGGCTCACGGCTGTCGGACCGTAGCAGGTCATGGCTGCCGTGTCGCCCGGCTGCAGCGCCTTCCACTCAGTGATGAGTTGGGTCTGGTAGGCGGCGATGCTGCAGCGCGTCGTTCCCCGCTCGTCGCGGATCTCGACCCAGTATGCGGCCGGCGCGTTATCGGAGGTCGCCTCGATCCAGGTGCGCGTGACAGCGCCACTGGTGTCGGAAACGGCAACGGGCGTTAGGGCGTACCACGCGGCGCCGGCGACCACGATCAGGACAATAGCGAAGACCAGAAAAGCTCGAATGATTGCCGTCGTATCAAAGTGGGGGGTGGCGGCGCGAACCAACGATGTCATGGGAAACCCCCGGGGCCTCGAGATGAAGATGATAGTAATGATGTCCGCAATCACTCATGAGAACGCAAGATTGCATGCGACGATACGGCTTGATGCGTAAATTTATGGTGAATTGCGCAAAAAGCTCCGCACACCCTTGACAAACGCCGGGTCTCATGCTATCCTAAAGTTAGGATAGACTAAATTTTTGGACACGGAGCATAGTTACTGGATGGACGACGTCAAGAGCGGTGATGCGGGCACAGTTCAAGCGGCGCATGAGGTATTGCGGGGCGAGTCACATGGCAGTTGGTTTGCGCGCATCCTTCCCTTCCTCGGTCCGGCCTTCATCGCCAGCGTTGCGTACATTGATCCGGGGAACTTCGCGACGAACATCGCGGCCGGCGCGCAGTATGGCTACATGCTGCTGTGGGTCATCGTCGCCGCCAACCTCATGGCGATGCTCGTGCAGTCGCTGTCAGCGAAACTGGGCATCGCGACCGGCAAGAACCTGGCGGAAATGTGCCGCGAGGAGTTCCCCAGACGGTCCGTGTTCATCATGTGGTTGGTCGCGGAGGTCGTCGCGATGGCGACGGACCTGGCGGAGTTCCTGGGCGCGGCGGTCGGCTTTCAGCTCCTCTTTCACATCCCACTGCTCTGGGGCGGCATTCTCACAGCCATCATCACCTTCCTCATCCTGGGGCTTGAACGCTTCGGCTTCAGACCGATGGAGGCGGTTATCAGCGCCCTGGTGGGCGTCATCGCTGTTTGCTACGTCATCGAGGTAATTCTGGCGAAGCCGGACTGGCCTCAGATTGGCTACCACGCGCTCGTCCCGCAGTTCGACGGTACCGAGAGCATTCTCCTGGCTTCGGGCATCCTGGGTGCGACGGTCATGCCCCACGTCATCTTCCTTCATTCATCACTGATGCAGGGCCGTATCGTCACACGGGAGCCACGCCAGTTACGGCGTCTATTCCGTTTCGAGGTGATAGACGTTGTGATCGCCATGGGTGTGGCCGGGCTTGTGAACATGTCCATGCTGATAATGGCGGCGGCGACATTCCACCAGGTCGGCTTGAACGAGATCGGCACCTTGGAGGAGGCCTATCGGACGCTGGAGCCGCTGCTCGGTCAGGCGGCGAGCGCGGTGTTCGCTATCTCGCTGCTCTTGTCAGGCCTGTCCTCCTCGACGGTCGGCACCATGGCGGGGCAGGTCGTCATGCAGGGCTTCATGCACCGCACGTTCCCCATGTGGCTGCGCCGCGTTCTGACTATGGCACCGGCGCTGATCGTCATCATGATCGGCCTGGACCCGACGCGCACCCTGGTGATCAGCCAGGTTGTCCTCAGCTTCGGTATCCCCTTTGCGCTGATACCGCTCATCATCTTTACGCGTCAGCGACGCATCATGGGCGTCCTGACCAACCACCGCCTCACCACCGGCCTGGCGATTGGTGTCGCGGCCGTTATCATTGGCCTGAACGCTTTCCTCCTGTATCAGACTTTCACCGCGGGGCAGCTATGACCGATGCGCTCAAGAAGCCCTTCGTTCTGCTCGCGCCCCTGGACGGCTCGCGTCTGGCGGAGGCGGTGCTACCGACAGTGTGCCAGCTCGCCAGGCGGCTGTCAGCGTCGGTGACCCTGCTGCACATCGTGGAGGAACGCCCGCCCGCCACGGTCCACGGCGAGCACCACCTGGGGACTCTCGAAGAAGCAACCCAATACCTGGACGACGTCGCCGCCCGTCTCCGGGCGCAGGGCATCGAGGTCGAGACTCACGTGCATGGCCCGCGCGAAGGAGATGTGGCGCGCAGCATTGTGGATCATCGCCGCGAGATGGGTGTGCAGCTCATCATCTTATGCGCCCACGGCCGCGGCGGCTGGCGTGGGCTGCTGTTCGGCTCGATTGCCCAGAAGGTGCTTCAGCGCGGCAGCGGCCCGATTCTGCTCATTCCCTCGCGGGGCGTCGAGGCGCCGCCGTCATTCAACGTGCGCCAGATAGTGGTTCCCATCGATGGAACACCCGATCGCGAGCCGGCGCTGGAACAGGCGATTGCCCTGGCGGGGCTGTTCGACGCGGAGCTACGGCTCGTGCTGGTCATACCAACCCTGCGCACCTTGAGTGGGGGAGACGCGGCGACCGGGCTGCTTCTGCCGGCGACGATGCGGGCCGTGCTCGATCTCGCCGAACAGGGTGCCAGCGACTATCTCGACGGCGTTGTGGCGCGCTGCCGCGCCGAGGGAATCATGGCGCGGGGGCAGGTCGCTCGCGGCGATCCAGTGCCGGTACTCCTCGACCTCGCAGAGAAAATCCCAGCCGATCTCATTGTGGCGGCGACCCACGGGCGGGCCGGGCTCGACGCTGTTCTCAACCGTAGCGTCTCGGCGCGCGTGGCGGAACATGTCGCGTGCCCGCTCTGGCTCGTCCGCCTGCCTGACAGCGCAGATGCGTCGGCGGATGGTGAGAACGCGCGAGAAGGGGACTAGACCGGATGTAGTAGCGACTTGAGTCGCTCTCGGTGCGAACCGGAATTGCCGTGCGCGTCGATGTCTGTAGGGTGTGTTTGACCAATTTCCACCCTCCCGTATAATGCACTGTCAACGTTGACAGCTTGCTAATACGGAGATGCACCATGGCAGAGAGCATCCAGCAACTATTCGAGCGACGCGAAGTAGCAGGCCAGGCCTTCTTCGCCGGTGACCCGGCGCCGATTTTCGCTCTCTGGTCCCGTGCCGACGATGTAACCATCTTTGGCGGGTCTGGTTCGGCGGCAAAAGGCTGGGCAGCGGTGAAGCCGCGCCTAGAATACGGTGCAGCAATGTTCAAGGGTGGGCGAGGGAGCATCGAGCCTGTCGTGTTGGGCGAGAGCGGCGATCTGGGGTATCTGGTCTGCGTTGAACGCGGCGAGGCTCGTTCGCCGGGGAGTGAAGAAAGCCGCCCGGTGGCCCTGCGCGTGACCGAGATCTTTCGTCGTGAAGATGGCGAGTGGAAGATAATTCACCGTCATGCCGACGTAATCGTGGATCGGCCGCCACAGCCATAGCCACCGCCGTGGCTTGAACCACACGGCTATAAACGCGGGCCGAAGCGGCTCAAGAAACTGCTCGTAGCCCCTTGGGCTTGCATTTATAGCGGCGGTCTTCAAGCCGCCGTGAGCAGGGCTGGGATTTCAGATAGCGAAGTGATACGCGCCACGTTCGGCGGCAGGGACACGCTCCCTGCCGCTTCGTGTTCTCGGTCGACCCAGATGCCCAGGGCATAACCCGCGGCGACGGCGGCGCGCGCATCCACCTCCAGGTTATCGCCGACGAACGCGCTCTGTCCCGGGGGCACGCCCACCCGCGCCGCAGCGCGGCTGAACAGGCTTGGGCGCGGCTTGTGTACCCGTTCCTCGCCGCTGATGATAATCTGGCGCGGCGGAATCAGGTCGCCGAACTCCGCTTCGATCGTCGGGCGAGCGGCGGGCGTGTGGTTGGAGAGGATGCCGAGGCGGTAGCCCGCGCTCGTGAGAGCTTGCAGGGTCGAACGGGCGTCGTCATAAGGGATGAACGGGAGAGTGGCGTAGCCGTGGTATAGCTCCTCGGCTTTGGCGGCAAGGTCGCCGTCGTAGCCGAGCAGACGCAGCGTCTGCCGATACGCCGTCAGCAGGTCGCGCTTCCGCTGCGGACGCGGCACGCCGGGCAGGGCGCCCGAGGCGACGCGGATGCGCCGGTCGCGCATCGCCGCCGCGATTTCCTCATCCGCATAAGGTAAACCGACGGAGTGGTAGAGATAGGCCTGTCGTTCTGGGATGGACAAATCACCGACGGGGCGGCCGAGGGTCAGGTCGAAGTCGAAGAGGATGGCGGTGATCATGGCAGTGTTCTTGGGCGTATTATAGCCTGTATGCCAGTGATACTTCAAACTGCGTCCTGTGCTATAATGACGCTCAGCCCAGGAGGACACATGCCGAATCTCGACCGCATTACAACCGATATCCCCGCCCAACTGCGCGAGGCCGGTCTCGCCGGCTGGCTGCTGTATGACTTTCGCCGCTCCAACCCGCTGGCCTATCGCGTGCTTGGGCTAGGGCCGGGCGGGGTGTACACGCGTCGCTGGTTCTACTGGATCCCGGCGAACGGGGAGCCGGTGAAAATCGTCTCGGCCCTCGAAATGTACAATCTCGATGCCCTGCCGGGGCGGCGTGTCGTCTACCACTCGTGGCGCGAGCTGCACGAGGCGCTGGCGTCCGTTCTGCCGACTGGCGAGCGCGTGGCGATGGAGTACTCGCCCATGGCCGCGGTGCCTATGGTGTCGCGCGTCGACGCCGGCACCATCGAGCTTGTGCGCTCGCAAGACGTCGAGGTGGTCAGCTCGGCTGACCTGGTGCAATTCTTCGAGGCGCGGCTCTCGCCGTATCAGTGGGACAGCCACCGCCGGGCGTCGGAGCGCCTGATCGAGGCGCAGCAGATGGTCGCGGCCGACATGGCCGTGGCGCTCCGCCTGGGCCGTCCGATATCTGAGGTGAGCGTCCAGCGCTTCCTCTCCGACTTCCTCGCCGCGCACAACCTGGTCGCCGACCACGGCGCCATCGTCGCCGTCAACGCCCACGCCAGCAATCCGCATTACGAACCGTCACCCGAGCGCGACACGCCTATCTGTCCAGGCGACACGGTGCTGATCGACTTCTGGGCGAAGGTGAATGAGCCCGGCGCTATCATGGCCGACTACACGTGGATGTACCACGCCGGGGACACCATCCCAGACGACCGCGCCAGGGTGTTCGCCGTTGCCGTCGACGCGCGCGAGACCGCGATCGCATTTATCCGCGAGCGCCTGGCCGGGGGGCATGCTGTGCACGGTTATGAGGTGGACGACGTGGCGCGGGGCGTCATCGCCGCGGCGGGCTACGGTGAGTACTTCATCCATCGCACCGGCCATAGCATCGGCGAGGACACCCACGGCAACGGCGCGAACATCGATAACCTGGAAACGCAGGACGACCGCCGCCTGATCCCTGGCGCTCTGTTCTCCATCGAGCCGGGTATCTACTTGCCGGAATTCGGTGTGCGCACCGAGGTCAACGTGTATATCGGCGACAACAACGAGGTCATCGTCACCGGCGTCTCGCAGCGTGAGATCGAGCTGCTCATCTAGGCGGACAGGAGAACCGCATGTCTGACAAGCGTCCCAGCAAGCCGATGCGCGAGTCTCAGGTGTCGATGATGGAGCTCGTCATGCCCGACCACGCCAACGTGCGCGGCAACATCTTCGGCGGGCGTGTCATGTCCCTCATTGATATCGCCGGCGCGATGGCAGCCCTGCGCCACTGCCGCTACCCGGTTGTGACGGCGTCTGTCGACCGCCTGGACTTCCGCGCTCCAATCCGTGTCGGCGAGTTCATCATGCTGCACGCGAACGTGAACTACGCGGGGCGAACGTCCATGGAAGTCGGCGTGCGCGTCGTCGGCGAGCACCCCCTGACCGGCGAGCAACGTCACACGGCGACGGCGTTCCTGACCTATGTCGCATTGGACGAGCAGGGCCGGCCGGTGGAGATTCCCGACGTCCTGCCGGAGACTGAGGTCGAGGAGCTCTGGCATGCCCAGGCGAGACACCGCCGCGCATTGCGCCTCGCTCAGCGGCAGACAGACACGACGCCGTGAGTGTTCAATTCGTGGGTAAGATTGTGGGGCGGTTGCCCTCCAAAGAAGTGATAAAGAGACGACGTAGCCTGCCTCGGTGATCTAGACGCCGAGGCTTTTTGTGGGATGGACTTATATGGCAGTACGGGAAGACATTCGCAACATCGCCATTATCGCGCACGTTGACCACGGCAAGACGACGCTGGTCGACGCGATGCTCAAGCAGAGCCGCGTTTTCCGCGAGAACCAGACCGTAACGGAGCGCGTGCTGGACTCGAACGCCCTGGAGCGCGAGCGCGGCATCACGATTCTGGCAAAGAATACCTCAGTCATGTACCGAGGCGTCAAGATCAACATCGTGGACACGCCGGGCCACGCCGACTTCGGCGGCGAGGTCGAGCGCGTGCTCAACATGGTGGACGGGGTGCTGCTGCTGGTCGACGCCGTCGACGGCCCGATGCCCCAAACGCGCTTCGTTCTGCGCAAGGCCCTGGAGCTTGGGCTGCCCGCCGTGGTCGTCATCAACAAGGTCGACCGGCCGCAGTCGCGGCTGGACTTCGTCGCCAACGCCACGTTTGACCTCTTCATTGACCTGGGCGCGACAGACGAGCAGGCTGAGTTCCCCATCGTCTACACCAACGCGCTGACGGGACAGGCGAGTCTCACCGCGGACGAGCTAGGCGCTGACCTGCAGCCGCTCTTCGAGACGATCCTGTCGCACATTCCGGGGCCGACGGTGGATCTCGACGCGCCCACGCAAATGCGCGTCAACCTGCTGGCCTACGACGACTACAAGGGTCGCCTGGCAACCGGCCGCATGTTCGCCGGCAAGCTCACAAAGGCGCAAGACGTCATGGTCATCGGCCACGATGGGCAGATGATGTCCGGCAAGGTGGCGCAGATATTCGTTCACGTTGGGCTGTCGCGCCAAGAAGTGCAGAGCGTGGACGCCGGCGAGATTGTGACGGTGGCCGGCCTGCCGGAGGTGGGCATCGGCGAGACTATCGCCGACCCGATCGACCCGCGGCCTCTGCCCGCCGTTCGCGTCGAGGAGCCAACCCTGCGCATGATGTTCCTGGTCAACACCTCGCCCCTGGCCGGACGCGAGGGCCAGAGCGTGACCAGCCGCAAACTGCGCGAGCGCCTGTACCAGGAGCTTGAGCGCGACGTGGCGCTGCGCGTCGAAGACACGGACAGCGCCGACGCCTTCTCGGTCTCCGGGCGCGGCGAGCTGCACCTGGCGATTCTCATCGAGACGATGCGCCGCGAGGGCTACGAGCTGGCCGTCTCCAAGCCGGAGGTCATTTTCCACGAGGGGCCGGAGGGTGAGCGGCTGGAGCCGATGGAGCAGGTCAGTATCGAAGTGCCTGAGCCGAGCATGGGCGTTGTTGTGGAGATGCTGGGCAAGCGACGCGGGCGCATGGTGAATATGCACCCCGGCGACCAGGGCATGGTGCACCTGGAGTATATCGTCCCGACGCGGGGACTGCTGGGCTTCCGGTCCGCGCTGCTCACATCCACGCGCGGCGAAGGTATTGTCAACGCGTTGTTCCACGGCTACGAGCCGTACTCCGGCGACATTGAGACGCGGGAGCATGGCTCCCTGGTCGCGTGGGAGAGTGGCGCCGCGACGAGCTACGCTCTGGAGGCGCTGGAGGACCGTGGAACGTACTTCGTTCGCCCCGGCGACGAGGTCTACGAGGGCCAGGTCGTCGGGCAGCACATCCGCGACTCAGACCTGGGTGTCAACGTGACCAAGCGCAAGGTGCTGAACAACATCCGCAGCTCGACCAAGGAGACCTTCGTCACGCTCAAGGCGCCGCGTGTCCTGAGCCTCGACGACGCCATCGAGTACATCGCGGACGATGAGCTTGTCGAGGTGACGCCGAAGAGCATTCGCTTGCGCAAGCGGGTGCTGGACACGCAGCAGCGGATGCGCCAGGAGAAGCGCGCGAAGCAGGCTGAGGTCGTGGCGTAATTCCTCACCGACGAGGAGGGCGAATGTTCAACTCGCCTCGATCCTATATCTGGTTATCGGTCGCGGCGGCCGTCATCACGATCGGCCTGAAGTTCTCGGCGTACCTTATAACGAACTCTGTAGGCCTGTTGTCGGACGCGCTGGAGTCGTTGGTCAACCTGGTCGCGGCGATCATCGCTCTCTGGGCGCTCACCGTCGCCGCGAAACCGCCGGACGAGGAGCACGCCTACGGCCACTACAAGGTCGAGTACTTCTCCAGCGGCATCGAAGGCGCGCTGATTCTGGTGGCGGCCGTCACCATCGCCTTGACGGCTATACCCCGCCTGTTCAACCCGCAGCCGGTGGAAGAGTTCGGCATCGGCCTCGTTATATCGGTTGTCGCCACGTGCATCAATGGCGTTGTGGCGCTTGTGCTGTTCCGAGCGGGCAAGCGGATGCGCTCCGTGACGCTGGAGGCGGACGCCCACCACCTGCTGACCGACGTGTGGACGACGGTGGGCGTGCTCGTCGCATTTGCCTTGATTGAGCTCACGGGATGGCTGCGTCTCGACCCATTGATCGCTCTCGTGGTTGCGGCGAACATCATCTACACCGGCGTCAAGCTACTGCGCCAGTCGGGCCTCGGTCTGCTGGACACTGCGCTGCCCCGGGCCGACATGCAAGTCATCTATCAGGCCCTCGCCCCGTTCGCGCAGCAAGGCATCCAGTTCCACGCCTTCCGCTCCCGAATGGCTGCTCAACACCGCTTCGTCTCGATGCACGTGCTTGTGCCAGGGGAGTGGACGGTGCAGAAGGGACACGACACGGTCGAACGGGTGGAACGGGCCATCCGCTCGGCCCTGGCCGACACGACGGTGTTCACGCATCTCGAGCCGTTGGAAGACCCTATCGCATTCGCGGACCAGGGCCTTCAAGGCTCCGACGGTTGGCTCTTGCCTGAGCAGGGACAACCGCCGCCGAACACTGACGGAACCACAGATGACAAGACCGGCGCTTGAGGCGCCGGTTTGTTGTTTACTGGGCTGATTCCTGCTCCGCCACAGCGTAGACGACGAGGCGGTTGCTGTAGTTGGCGTGACCCTTGTCGAAGACGCCGGCGCACGTAATCAGATTGAGGCGCGCTCTGTCGCTCGCGCCGAAGATGCGGTCCAGCGGCGCTTTGTTGTACGGGTAGCTCTCTAGCTTCTCAACGGCGAAGCTGCGCTTCGTCCCGTCTTCCATCTCTACCACAATCTTGTCGCCCTTGCGCAGCCGGCCCAGGTTCCAGAAAACCGCCGGCCCGGTGTCGCTGTCCAGGTGCCCCGAAATCACCGAGTTCCCCAACTGGCCCGGCAGGGGGCCGAGCTTGTACCACCCCAGGTCCCACCAGCCCTTGGGCGTCTCCATAGCGCCGTTCGCCTCCAGCCCGACGTCAACCACGTTCGCATCCTTGATCCCGATTGCGGGAATGGACATGCTGGCCGGGCGTCCGCCGCCGTAGGGCGTCGGCTGGGGCGTGGCCGTCGGCACGCGGGTTGGCGTCCGCGTCGGCGTGGCCGTCGCCTTTGGCGTAGCCGTGGCCAGCGCTCTGGTGGGCGTGGCGGTCGGAGCCGCGATGGTGGCCGTCTCTGATGGGAGAGGGAGCGCCATGGCGGCCGGGATCGTCTGCGACGAATCGCAGGCAGCAAGAACACACGCTAGGATCGGGAAAACGATCCAGATGCGGAACACAGACATTCAGGAGCCTCACACAGGTAGGGTTTCAAAACAGGGCAGAGTATACCCAAGGTTGTGGCAGTGGGCAAGTTCGCATGCTTCGATTGACCTGACCAGTGCGTTGAAGCCGCTCTGAATCTCCCTCGGCTGCTGTCACGGACTCACCTGGAAATGCACATCGGCGGGCATCCCAGGCTTGAGTTTGCCGCCAGACGGCGCTAGCTCAAGCGTTATCGCAAAGACGGTACTCTTGCGCCCATCGACCGTCTGCACATTGCGGGGTGTGAACTCGGCTTGGTCCGCGATATGAGTGACCTGGCCCGTGAAAACCTCATTAGGGAACGAATCCACGGTGACGGGATAAGTCTGGCCGAGCGCTATCAGCCCATAGCGGTCTTCCGGCACGTAGACCCTTAGGGTCAGCGCGTTCAAATCGGCTACCACGGCGACCAGGCTGCCGGGCTGGGCGAGTTCACCGCGTTCGACAAGCTGCTCCAGCACAACCCCATCAATCGGTGACACGATCGTTTCCCCGAAACTGGAGGCCGGCGAGTATACATAGACCAGGTTCTGGTTAGCCTTGACGCGGTCCCCCTCGGCTGTGTACACCGCGCGAACCTGGCCACCGAGTCTCGACGCGACGTGTATTTCGGTGGCTTCAATCGTGCCCGATAGCATGAGCGTATCCCGCTGATTGGCAACACGCAGGACGTAGTAGCCCGCGCCTATCACAGCCACCATCAGAACCACGAGCGTCAAAATGAGTACTCTCGCATCTCGTCGCATGGCACGCTCCTCGGAGATCGGCCCGCCGTTCGGGCCGCCTTTTGAAAGGTTGGGTGTGTCGTATCGTTAGGCCGCCTTGGGCGCGGTGACGGCTGAAATGAACACGTCTTCCAGCGTCGGCGAAATCCAATCCAGCGCCTGGACACGGACGTCCTGGGATTCGAGCAGACTACGGACGGCCTCCTTGTAGTCCTGGCCGCCAGATACGACGGCGTGGATCTGAGCGCCGAAGAGAGCGACCTCCTCAAGCGGGATCTGACCGCTTTCCTGAGCGCCTTTGAGGATTCGCATCCCTCGCTCCGGCTCGGATACCGTCAGCTCTAGCACCCGGCCGCGCATCTGTAGCCGTTTGAGACGCGCGGGCGAGTCGAGGCTCACGAGACGCCCCTGGTTGATCAGACCAATCCGCTGACACAATTCGGCTTCTTCCATGTAGTGTGTTGTCACTAACACTGCCACGCCTTCATCGGCCATTCCATAGATCAGCTCCCAGAACTCGCGGCGGCTTATCGGATCCACGCCGGCAGTCGGTTCATCCAAAAAGACGACCCGTGGACGGTGGATGATGGCACAGCCAAGCGCCAGACGTTGCTTCCAACCACCTGACAGGCTCTGGGTCAGTTCATCGGCGCGGCCTTCCAGGCCGGCCATCCGAAGGATCTGCGGCAGGCGCTCGCGTAGCTCGGCCGACGACAACCCATGAACCCCGCCGTAGAAGCGCAGGTTTTCCGCCGCCGTCAGGTCGTTGTACAGCGTAAACTGCTGCGACATGTACCCCACCCGGGCATGCACGGCTTTCGTCTGTGTTGCGGAATTGAACCCCAGCACGAAGGTGCTGCCAGACGTCGGCTTGAGCAGGCCGAGCAGAATGCGAATGGTCGTCGTCTTGCCGGCGCCGTTTGGCCCGAGCCAGCCGAAGACTTCGCCCGGGCGCACGTCAAAGCTGACATTGTCCACGGCGGTGAATTCTCCAAAGCGCTTGGTCAGATTCTCCACGACGATTGGCGACGGCTCCGAGCCGCTTCCCGGGCTCAGCACGGAAGACGTATCCGATCTCATGCTCCCTCTCCTTCGCCACGGCCCGGCGCTGGCGGCGCGGGACGGTCTATCGGCCCCCTTTGCCGCCGGACGAGGCTGATAAAGGCTTCTTCCATGCGTACCGCGATTTCCCGAATCCCATCATGCGCGATCCCCAGCGCGGCAAGCCCCGCCTCGATCTGAGCTGTGCGGCGTGGAACATCGTCCACGAAGACGTGGAGCTTCGCGCCATACGTCTGAACCTCGAGTACCCCGTCCATCTCGGAGCAGAGCTGGAAGGCCGGCGCGAACACCGCCGGGGTGACTTCCAGGAGGTGGCCGGGAATCAACGTCTTGATGTGACCGGGCGTATCGCTGACGATCAGTTTGCCGGCGTAGATAAGCCCAACCCGCGTGCAGCGCTCGGCCTCATCCATGTACGGCGTGCAGACGAAGATGGTCAAGCCTTTTTCCGTTCGCAGACTCCCGAGCAGGTTCCAGAACTCCCGACGGCTGACGGGGTCCACCCCGAGCGTTGGCTCGTCCAACAGAACCACCTGCGGCTCATGGACGAGACTGCACGCGAGCGCCAGCTTCTTCTTCATTCCGCCGGACAGCCGCTTCGCCAACCGATCGCCAAAATCGGCCAGGCCCGCGAAAGCGAGTAGCTCCGGGATGCGCTCTTTCTGCCTGGCCTGGCTCACGCCGTGGACCCCGGCGAAGAAGTGCATATTCTCCATGACGGTGAGATCGGCCGGCAGAACGTTCTGCTGAGCGATATAACCGACGGTCTCGCGAATGGCATACGGATCGTGGATGGAATCGAAGCCGAGAATACGGCTATTGCCCGACGTGCGAGTCAGCAGCCCCAGAAGGAGCCGCGTTGTGGTCGTCTTGCCCGCTCCATCCGGGCCAATAAGGCCGTAAATCTCGCCGCGCGCCACCTCGAACGACAGGTGATCCACGGCGACCGTTGAGCCGCGGTTTGTCTTGAATTCCTTCACCAGCTCTTCGGCGAAAATCGCAGGCTCGCCCATGTGACCACCCCAATGCTCCTGGCGCTAATCCAGCCGGCTCTTGAAGCTTCGCGCCGCGATGACGACCGCGACAACGCTGTAAATGCCCAGCACCAGGGCGTCACTCCAGACGAAATTCAGGCCGACGCCCTTCAAGAAGATACTGCGGGAGAGGCGGATGAAGTAGGTCGCCGGAAACAGGCCCCCGATAAACCGCAGAATGGCCGGCATGGCGTTGACCGGATACATGAAGCCGCTCATGAGCATTCCGAACAACATGAATATCAGGCCATACTGGGACGCTTCCATCTGGTTCCTGGCGCGTGTTGAGAGGATCAGGCCCAGGCCCAGGCTCGAGGCGATGAACAGCATAGCCAGCCAGAAGTAGAGCAGCAGGCTTCCCTCGAAAGGCACCCCGAACCAGAAGATGCCGATTCCGACGACGATCGCCAACGCGGCCACGCACAGGATGAGCAGAGGCGCAATCTTGCTGACCATCAGCTCTATGGGTCGGATGGGCGTCGCCAGAATCTGTTCGATGGTTCCCAGCTCGCGCTCGCGAACCACAATCAGCGCAGCCTGTGTAATCGCCAGCGTTTGCAGGATCAGGCCGACAAGCCCTGGCAGAATGAACCAGATATCAATCAAGTCCGGGTTGTATAGAACCTGAGTTGAGGTCTTGATGGGCAGCACCGATACATTGGATCCCGCCGGGCCCGGACTGCCACTCCGCGCGACCCTCGCGGCGCTCAGCTCCAGCGCGTAGTCTTGCGCGACCAGCGCAGCGGCGCTGTAGCCCGACTGGACGGCCGCGCTGTCCGATCCGTCTAGCAGAATCAGGACATGGGCGCTTCCCCGGTCGGTGTCCGTCGCGAATCGTGGCGGAATGATAAGCCCCGCTTTCACCGCTCCCCGGTCGATGGCGTCGACCGCTTCCGATTGGCTCTGCGCCTCCAGCGTCCAGTCGAAATACTGCGAATTGACCAGCGCCTGGATGAGCTCGCGGCTCTTGCGGTCGTGGCTCTGGTCCACGACGACCATCGGGAGATGGTAGACGGTGAGGTGGGCCGCGTAGCCGTACATAATCAGCTGGAGAATGGGCAGCCCCAGGACAAACACCAGCAGCCGGCGATCGCGCAGCATCTGGATGTTCTCTCGCTGTATCAGCGCCACCAGGCGCTGGAAATTCTTGCGCACGCTGTTCCTCCCATCACTCCAGTCTCTGCCGGAACAGGCGACTTGCCACTACGAGAGACGCCGCAAATAATGCCGCGAGTGCGAGCACCTGGGGCCACAGCTCCGCCAGTCCGATGCCCTTGAGAGACATGCCGCGCAAGATCGGGATAAAGTAGGTCATGGGAATGATGTAGCTCATGATTCGGAGCGCCAGTGGCAGGGTATACACCGGGAAGAAGACGCCGCCGACGAAGATCATCGTGATGTTGAGCAGAGAGACGAGCTGCTGCGACTGATTCTGCGTCTGCACGGCGCTCGAGACCAGGAGGCCCACTCCCAGGCCGCAGCCGACGCCAATCAATGCCAGCGGCACGAACACCAGCAGACTCCCTCTGAACGGGACGCCCAGCACCAGCGTGCTAACCGCGAGAAGCCCCGTCGCCGAGGTGAGGGCCACCACAAGGCTTGGGATCGTCTTGGCCAGCATGAGCTCAAAGGGGCGGACCGGTGTCACCAACAAGGCTTCAATCGTTCCCCGCTCGCGCTCGCGCACGATCGCCAGAGACGTCAGGTTCAGCGCCAGGGCGTAAAGCAGCAGAGCGATGAACGCCGGCGCGATGAACCAGGTGTCGCGTAAGTCCGGGTTATAGAGAATCTGGATGTGTGGTATCAGGGGACTGCTTTGCCCTGACCTCAGGTTCTCGGCGTACTCCTGCGAGATCGCGGTCGCGCTGTTCAAGGCGGATTGGCTGGTGAATGAGGTAGAGCCGTCCACGACGATGAGGGCGGTTGCGTCGCCGCGCTGGACATGGTCTGCGAAATCTGGCGGAATGACAACGCCGATGCTGGCCTCGCCACTGTCAATCGCCTGCATCACTTCGGCTTCGCCGGATACCCGGTAAACGATTTCAAACGAATCCGAGGTGAGGAACGCGTTGAGGTATGACCGACTGGAGGCGCTGGCACTCTGATCGGCGACGACCATCGGAATGTGCCTGACGTCGGTGTGAACGGCGGCGGCGAACAGGAGCAGCTCAATGGATGGACCAATGAGGACGGCGATGAACGTTCGCCGGTCGCGGATCAGTTGAATGAATTCCTTCTGGACAAGGGCCCAGAGACGTCTGCGCATCGCGCACCCCCGTCTGGCCTCGCACAGCGACGACCGCTGCCTTCTGGCTAATCGCGGTTGGGGTCGTTGTGGGGCGGCTCGACCATCACAGCGTGAACTGCGAAGTCAACGAAGTATTCCCGCGCGCGTGCCAGGGCAGTCGGGGAGGAAAGATCCTCGCCGACGCCAAGTATTCGACACAGCGGTATCGAAGCCAGGAAGCACGGGAACAACATCTCGACCAGGACGATCTGAGCCATCGGTTCGAAGTCCGACCGGAACAGGCCGGCGTCACGCACCTTGTCGAGCATTGGCTTGATCTGCTCGACATCGTCAGTGTCGAGTTGTGTGATGAGCTTCGCGTAGGTTTGCCAGCCTTCCGCCATCTCCCACAATAGGATGCGCATGAGGCTCGGGTGTTCGATCAGGTAATCGAAGTACCCGCCGAGGAACGACCTGAACAGCGCCCGATAGTGCGCCGCGGCATCAGGGCCGGGGTCGGTGTCCCGCAAGGCGGTGACGATTTCCGTCTGCAGGCCCCGCGTCTGCTCGTCGGCGCGCCGAATCACCTGGACATACAGGTTGAACTTGTCACCAAAGTACTGGAAGATGAGGCTCTTGTTGTATCCCGCCTCCGCAGCAATGACGTCGATGCGCGCACCGTCGAAACCGTGTTCTGCAAACACCTTCTCAGCGGCATCGAGTATCGCCTCGCGGGATCCCTCGGCATCATGTGCTCGTCCCGGTCTAGACCTGGTTTCCGCCATACTGGAGCCTCCAGGGGTACCCCTTAGATGATAACTAACCAGTTGGTTAGATAACTAACTGGTTAGATTATACATCGGAACGGCGAAATGTCAAGGGCTTCTGTGAGAGATTTAGGACTCTTCGGGGGATAGACTGCGAATATAGCTGGCCGCAGCGCGGGATCAGGGCGACCGGCGAGGTCGCTGCGTCGGCTAGCGAAGAGGCAACTTTAGGGGGCTGGGTCGACCCACAAGCTTTCGCCGTCCGTCGTCAGCGTGACAGCATGTTGCAGTTCGCTCAGGCGTATCACGCGGCCCGCGAGCGCGGGCGCGATGCCGCCGTCGCCGTGGACGATGGTCAGCGCGGGGTGGGCGGCGCGCTGAAGGTCGGCGGCGAGCGCGTCATCGGCGTGGCCGCTCAGCAAGAGTACCGAGGCCGCCGCCTGATTCAATGCGGTTGGGTGGCGCAGCCCACCGGCCAGGAGAAACTGGACGTTGCCATACGTCAGGCGGTAGACCGCCTCACCGGTGTCTCCGTCACTCCCGACCACCTCCAGCGTGACCGAGTCGGGCAGCCGCACGCGCGCGCCCGGCCGGGCCTCGATCGACCCGCTGCCACGCGCCGTTACCGCCGCGTCCCAGTCGGCGCCTGCCGCTGAGCGGGGCAACGCCGGCGCGATGGCCTGGTCGACCTCGAAGTGCCGCAGCACGTCGGCGAGCGGCTTCAGGTGCGCTGCCTCCACACGCGACGCGGCCACCACGGCGACGGCCGCGCTCCACGGCGCGGCGGCCTGTCCCACCGCTGCCTCCGTCTCGGCGGGATCGCTGCCGCCGCCGATGACGAGGCGATAGCCCGAGGGTGTGCGAACGACGACGGCGGCGCCGGTGGGCAGGACGGTCAGACGGAGCCGTCCATCGAGCTGCCCCGGTCCCATCCACCACGCCGCGGCGGCAACGGCGGCAACGGCCAGCGCAGCGCCCAGGAGGAAGCGCCGCCCTAGCCGCTTCCGAGCGGGATCGGCCCCAGGGGCGTTCGGCGGCGGCCCAAGCTGCTGGATGGGTTTCGCGACGACCGGGCGCAGGTCATCCGCCGAGTCCGTGCGCTGAGTGCCCATATGCCACGGCCAGGCGAAGGCGAGCGCGCGAGATGTCGGGTGGGGATAGGCGAGCCAGGCAATCCACGCAGCGGCGAGAAGGTAGAATCCGGCCACCTGGGGAACCGATAGACTGACGTTGTCGATCGCAGCCCAGGGCCGGGCAGCAAGCCACTCCGGGATGACGAGTGTCCACTCCAGTGGAAACCAGGCGGCGACGGCGAGGACGCGGCCGAGGGGCAGCCAGAGAAGCCCCGCGCCTGTGGCGATGCCGCCGAGAAGCATGAGAAGGGGCTGCGCCGGGAGGACGAGGGCGTTGGCGAGCAAGCCGACGAGGGAGACCTGGCCGAAATAGAGGGCGATCAAAGGCGCGGTCATGATGGTCGCGGCCAGGGTCGCGGCAATCACGGTGAGGGTTGCTTTGGCCGCTCCGGCCACTCGCCCCCGGCGTTCGTCCAGCCGCGTCAGGTGGACGAGGCCGATGGTGAGAGGCGTTGCCAGCACGATCATGCCCAGCGCACCGACGAAGCTCAATTGGAATCCAACGTCAAGGACCGCCCACGGCGAGATGGCCGTGATGACCAGCGCGGAGAGGGCGAGTGCGATGAGCACGGACGAGGGGCGGCCCTCGGCGGCGGCCCAGACGACGAACGCGCCCATGATCGCCGCGCGCACGGCGGATGGACTGGCCCCGACGAGGAGCGTGTAGAAGGCGAGGAGCGCGAGCGTCGTCCAGAGGATCGCGCGACGCCCGCTGATAACCCGCGCCCCACGCTCCAGTCGGTGCGACCAGACCGTGTCGTCGTCCGTGACCTGGGATGTGGTGCGACGGAGAAAGAGGAAGCCGGCGGCGATGAAGCCGACCAGGATCGTGATATTGTAGCCCGAGATGACGACGATGTGCGACAGGCTCGACCGCCGCAGCGCTTCCATCACATCATCTGGCAGCTTGCGGCTGAGACCCAACAGGACGCCGGCGAGGAGGTCTGACTCGGGCGGACGCAGGATGCCGTCGATAGCCGCCTCGATGCGCTGTTGGATGGCGAGCGCTACCCGCCGTAGCCACGCGCCTCCAACGCCGCCCGCCGCGCTGATGCGCGTGGTGTCCACACTCGCCAGGACGCCGCGCCGCGCCAGGAACTCGCGGTACGAAAACCGCTCTGAATCGCGCACCTGGCCGATGTCGCCGGTCAGCGTGACGCGCTCGCCGTAGGCGAGCTCCCGAGTGGCGAGTACCCGCACCCAGACGCGGCCGGCGCATGCGCGGGCGGGCACGATCATGCACAAGGCAGGCGTCAGACGACTGGACGCAGTGATCCCCTGCCAGATGCCGTTGGCGATGATGGGAGTGTTGTCCAGGGTAGCGGACTCGACGGCGAGCGGAAAGACCGTCCAGATGCCCTGGTCGTCGGGTGTATCGTCAACCACGCCGCGCAGCGCGACCTCGCGCCCGGTGAGGGCCTGCCATTGCTCGGCGGCGGGCCGCCAGTCCGCGACCGTCAGGCGCAGCGCGGCGAGGGCAGCGGTGAACAGCAAGGCGCAGGCAAAGCCGAGACTCAATGCGCGTGACTTGTCGGAGGGGGCGCGACGCCGCGCCAGGACCGCCCAGACCAGGATGGCGAGGGCAGCCGCAACCGCCGGCACAATCCAGGGCGGATCGAGCCAGACGACGAGGGCCAGCCCGCCGAGCCAGGCGGCGGTGACGAGGACGGGGCGTGGCATAGTGGTGCGGTGTTACTTCATAAGGTCATCACGAAGTGTCGTTTTCTGGATCTTTCCCATCGCATTGCGCGGCAGGGCCGCGGCGAAGCGGACCTCGCGCGGCTTCTTATATGGCGCGAGGTGGGCGCGGCAGTACTCCATCAGCTCGTCCGGCGAGGGCGCCGGCGAGTGCGGAACGACGACCGCGACGACGCGCTCGCCCAGGTCGGGGTCGGGCAGGCCGATAACGGCGGCCTCGGCAACGCCTGGGTGGGTCTGCAGCATCTCCTCGACTTCGCGCGGGTAGACGTTGAACCCGCCGGTGATGATAAGCTCTTTGCCGCGCCCAACGAGCGTGAGCACGCCGCCGTCGTCCAGGAAGCCCAGGTCGCCGGTGCTGAACCATCCGTCGCGGAACGACTCCGCGGTGGCCTCCGGCTGCTGCCAGTAGCCCTGGAACACGTTCGGGCCGCGTGTCCACACTGCGCCGACTTCATACGGCGGCAGAGGCGCGCCGGGCACGCCGACGAGAATCTCCTGTCCGGGGAAGGGCCGTCCGACGGTGCCGGGACGCCGCGGCCCGTCCAGGGGATTCGTGGTCAACATTCCGGTCTCGGTCATGCCGTAGCGCTCGAGCAGGGTGTGGCCGAAGACGCGCTGGAATTCGTCGAAGACGTCGGGGCTGAGCGGCGCCGAGCCAGAGACGAACAGCCTCACCGAGTCGGTGTGGGGCGTCGTGCTGCGGGCCGCTGCCAGCAGACGTGCATACATGGTCGGGACGCCGAAGAAGAGGCTGATGCTGCCTGCGCCGAGCGCAGCGATAACCTCGGCCGGGTCGAAGCGGGGCCGCAGGTCGGCGCTGGCGCCGGTGATCAGCGTGCCGTGCAAGCCGACGCCCAGGCCATGGATATGGAACAACGGCAGCGTGAGCAAGAGGCGGTCACGCGATGTCCACCGCCACGCCTGGGTGACCGCGGAGATATTCGCGGCCAGGTTGCCGTGGCTGAGCATCGCGCCTTTCGAGCGCCCGGTCGTGCCGGATGTGTAGGCGAGAAGAGCAAGGCTGTCGGAACGTGGGAGGGGCAGAGGCTCATCCGCGCTACTGCCAGGCGCGAGAGGGTCCGTACCCAATGCGAAGTCGCACACCCGTCGCAAAGTTGGCAAGTTTGGTTGGAGGGCGCGGATTTCGTCGAGTATCGGGCCGTGGCCGAGGACGAAGGCGGCGCCTGAGTCGCTCAGCAGATGCGTCAGCTCGGCCGCGCGATATTGAGCGTTGACCAGCACGACCACGCCGCCCGCAAGCCCCACGCCCAGGTAAGCGTAGACAAAGGCGGGGCTGCTATCCAGGGCCAGGGCGACGCGCTCGCCATCGGCCACGCCCTGCGCTCGGAGCCAGCGCCCGACGCGCGTCGCGGCGGTGTAGACAGTCTCATAGGGAATCGGCTGACCCTGCCAGATAAGGCAGGGCGCGTCCGAGGCGCGCTCAACGGAGGCCACGAACAGGCGAAGGATGGAGGCGGACGAAGAATCACTCATGGTTTGTAAATTGTCCCACTTTCGGATACAATAGCTGGCGTTCAGGACGCCCCCATTTTAGAATATTTCCAGGCCAGGGCATAATCCTGAGTGCAGCAGGTACGTTAAACATATAGGACGTACGACACCATTCCCTTTCAAGCGAGGCCAAGACCGCCCATGCGAGCACCGCTGCAAGTGCCGCCGCCGCGCATCTTGCTGGTGGTTCTATTGGCGATCGTTGTTCTTGTCTGCGCGTGGGGCAAAGCAGCACTAGCCGCTCCTCCGGACGAGGTTCGCCAAGTCATAGAACTGATTAACCAGGAACGAGTGCGCCACGGACTACATCCTCTGATGCATGACCCTCGACTAGATGTAGCCGCCCAGCGACACAGCGACGATGAGGCCGAGCATGACTATATCGGCCACGACGGTACAGATGGCAGCACGTTCTGGAGCCGCGTCGTTGATGTCGGTTTCGACCCTCAGGTTCTCGGTGAAGTGCTGGCGGCCGGAAACAATACGGCCGACTCCGCCGTTCAGTCCTGGTTCCACAGCCCACCCCACTACGAGATTCTGATGTACCCTGATCTCGATTGGATCGGGGTTGGCGAGTCGACGCGGGCCGGTACCCGCTACGGCTACTACTGGGTCGCGGAAGTGGGCGTCTCAGGCAACCCGATGCCCATACCGACGGCTACCGCGACACCCTCTCTTCCAGCGTATCCTGGGCCGGTCGTGACACCGACGCCCACCATACCCCCGACGCCTTTCCCGCCCAATATCATCAGCCGCCTCGTCCCGCGCCTCTACCTGCCGGATGTCATTGGCGGCGACCGTTCCGGGGCGCGTTAGTCCGTCAAGTCTGCCTTCGGCAAGGGCCACCGATCAGTCGGTGGCCCTTCTCGTTTCATGAGCCTGCTACGGCGCTGTGATTCTGTCCTTGAGACCGTCGAACAGCTTTGTTCCGCCGAAGCCCGGTACTTTCTTCAGGTCTTCTGGCCGCTGGAACGGGCCGTTCTTCTGGCGATATTGGATGATGCGGTCCGCCAGCACCGCGCCCACGCCGGGCAGCGCGTCCAGCTCCTCCTTCGTCGCCGTATTGAGGTTGACGACACCGCCCGTTGCCGCCGTGGCCTTGCCGGCGGGCGAGGCTGCGCCCGCCGGGCCAACAAGGGGCGGCGGTGGCGTGCCGCGGGCGGGCACGTATACCTGCTCGCCGTCGTGCAGCGGCCGGGCCTGATTCAGTCCGTCGGCATCGGCGGCGCCGGTCAGCCCGCCCGCGGCGGTCAGCGCCTGCACGACACGGCTGCCCTCGGGCAGAGTGTAAACGCCGGGATGGGTGACGGCGCCGTTTACATAGACGGTTATCGTTGTTGGGAGGGGTGAGGGTGACGGCGGCGGAACGGTCGTGGCTGGTGGGGACGGTGTCTCGACGCGGATGACCGAGTCCACTGTGGTGGATGACAGATCGACTTTACTGCCGGGTGGCTCGGATCGGGTGCCCGGCATGCAGGCAGCCACGCCGATGGCAAGCGCCACGGCGACCACGCTTAGCCTCTTCGCCAGGCCTGGCCCACGCATACTCGCCCCCCTTGCTTCACGCTACTTGGAGCGGAGTATAGCACACTTCGCCGCGGAGGCAACTTCGGGCAACACAAAAGCGGGTGGGCGACTTCGTTGTCACCCACCCGATGGAGTATTTCAGCCTACGTTGCTGTTCTGAAGTCAAGCCATCGACTTCAGCCTTCCTCGCTAACCCTCGCCTTGACCCGGGTCTGCCGGCGCGGCCGGCGGTATCGTCGGGATTCCGGTGCCTCCGTTGGATGGCGCCGGGGGAGGCACGTTGGTCGACGCTGCGTTGGCGCTATAGGCCTTCATCAGGCCGGAGAGACCCTCCAGAATGTCGACAGGCACAGGGAAGATGATCGTGGAGTTGTGCTCGACGCCGATCTCGACGAGGGTCTGCAAGTAGCGCAGTTGGAGCGCGCCAGGCTGCGTCGCCAGCACCCGCGCTGCCTCAGAGAGTTGCTGGGATGCGCTATACTCGCCCTCGGCGCTGATGATCTTGGCGCGGCGCTCGCGCTCGGCCTCGGCCTGGCGTGCCATCGCGCGCTGCATGCTCTGCGGCAGCTCCACGTCCTTGATATCCACCGACGTAATCTTGACGCCCCACGGCTCCGTCGCCAGGTCCAGGATACCTTGCACCTGCTGGTCGATCACGTCACGGTGCGCCAGCAGCTCATCCAGCTCCGACTGGCCAAGGACGGAACGCAGGCTCGTCTGGCCGACCTGGAAGATATTGCGGCGGTAATCGTCCACCGCGACGACGGCGCGCGCCGGGTCGATCACCTGGTAGAAGACGACAGCACTGACCTTGACGGTGACGTTGTCGCGGGTGATACATTCCTGCGACGGCAGGTCGAGCGTGTACACGCGGAGATCGATCTTGGTCATCTTGTCGATGAAGGGGTAGATGATGAAGATGCCAGGGCCTTTCGCGCCTACCAGGCGCCCCAGGCGGAAGATAACGCCGCGCTCGTACTCCTGCACCACGCGAATCGAGGTCACTGTGAGCAGCGCCAGGACGACCAGCGCGATGCAGAGTAACGTGCTCAACCCGCCAATTAAACCACTCATGGCTGTTTTCCTTCCTCTTGATGTGCGGGTGAAACGTCGTCGTTCACTTCGAGATAGCCCCAACCGGGAAGCTCCTCCTGCGGCGCCTCAGTGTCCCATTCCTCCGCGGCCGGTATCACATACAGCGTGAGACCCTCGACCTGCATGACGCGCACGGCTTCGCCGCAAGCGATAGAGCCGTCGAGAGACATGCCACGCCACAGCGAGCCGTAGACCCACACGCTGCCCTCCGGCGTGAGATCAGTGCGTGCCTCGCCGACCTTACCGATGAGCGCCTCCACGCCGGTGGCTACCGGCCGAGATCGCACACGCCAGGCGGCCTGGACGACGAAGATGAACACGAGCGCTGTGGCGAAGGACGCCCCGATAATCGCTGCCCAGGGCGTGGGCTGGTTGGTCGTGCTGAAGAGCAGGACCGAGCCGGTGACCATCGCCAGAAGCCCGCCGGCCGTCAGCGCGCCGTGGGTTGAGGCCTTCACGTCCACGATGAACAGCCCGAGGGCGAGGGCCATGAGGGCGAGGCCAGCGACGTTGGCGTTGAGGATGCTGAGGCCGTAGAGGGCCAGGGCGATGCACACGCCGCCAAGCCCGGCTGCGAAGCCGATGCCCGGGTTGCCAAGCTCGACGAGGAACGCATTGATGCCGACAATGAGGAGAAGGTAGGCGACGAGAGGAGTCGACAGAAGTTGACTGATTTCTTGCCCAAAGCTCATTGAGCTACTTCTTCCTGTAACAGCGGCGGAGGTGCCCGCCGCCAGGGGATGATCTACTAATATTATGACGCGAACCGGGCCGAATACTTATCCCTTGCGCCCACAGCGTTCCGACAAAGGCCCGACAGCCGGCCGCGTGGCAGGCATACTGTTATTATCTATTATCAAAATGGCCCGCGTCGGTGGCGGGCCAGAGCAGGATGATAGGGAAGGCGGACCGTGTTGCGCTACCACCATGTCGAGAACTCGTCAAGCTCGTGCAGGCGCCGCAGCGCCGCGACCAGCGACGTTGTGTCCTCTTCCGGCCACGTCGAGGGGCCGAGCGGGTCGAGAAGTGGCGCCGGGTCGCGCAGAAGCACGCGGGCGATAGCGAGAGTGCCATAGCTGAGAGCATCCAGGTCGTAGCCGCCTTCCAGCACCACGACGACGCGACCTTTACACACCTCGTCGGCCAGTTGCAGCACCTCTTGCGCGAGCGTCTGGTAGCCGACCATGGACACCTGGAGCATTGCCAGCGGGTCGCGCCAGTGGGCGTCGAACCCGGCCGACAGGAAAATGATATCCGGCTCGAAGCGCACCAGGGCGGGGCGAATGACATCGGTCCAGGCGAGGCGCAAGCCCATGTCGCCGACGCCGGGCGGGAAGGGGATGTTAATCGTCGCGCCGCGGCCTGTGCCAGAACCCGTCTCGCGCCAGTGACCGGTGCCAGGATAGAGGGGCCACTGGTGCGTCGAGATGTACAGGACATCCGGCTCGCCGTAGAAGATGGCTTGGGTGCCGTTGCCGTGGTGGACATCGAAGTCGATGATGGCGGCGCGTGTCCTGCCGCGAGCGCGAGCGTGAGCGGCAGCAATGGCGACGTTGTTGAAAAGGCAGAAGCCTTCGCCGCGGTCGGCGAAGGAGTGGTGGCCGGGCGGGCGAATGAGAGCCAGGGCATTGTCGACCCGTCCGTCGATCACGGCGTCCGTCGCGACGACACAGCCGCCGGCGGCCAGCCGCGCGACGTCATACGACACCTCCGCCACATACGTATCGGCGTCGAGTAGGCCGCCGCCGCGCTGCGCGAACTCTCGGATCTGCGCGACGTAGGTCGGCGTGTGGACGCGCAGCAGGTCTTCGTCGCTCACGGAAACGGCGTGCAGGGGCGTCATCTTGGCGAGGACACCGGTCCGCGCAAGGAGCTCCAGGATAGCAGTCAGGCGGGTGGGGCGCTCCGGATGATTGCCGCCCCGGCTGGCGTGCTCAAGATAGCGCGAATCGTAAACGTAGGCTGTTGTCATGGCGAGGAACCTCTAGAGAGGAGAGTATACCACAGGACGCAAATCCTGTCACAGGAGTCTCGGCTGGTCGGGCGGCGCGTCCGGCAGGTCGAGGGGGTTCAAGTCGTGCTCGGCGAGAAAGTCAGGTGATGGCCCGCGCCAGCGATAGCGTGCGAGCGGCACCCTGCCCTTCGCGTCGAACTCGATGCCCTCGGCTTCCAGCAGTTGGCGCTGCTGCGGGCCGCGCGTGCTGATGCCGCCCTGGGCGTTGATGACGCGCTGCCAGGGAACGGGGAGCCGGAACGGGTGGCGGCCGAGGTCGGCCATGGCATAGCCGACAATGCGGGCGTCGGAGCCACGGCCGACGATCTGCGCGATGTCGCCATAGGTGGCAACCTGCCCGGCCGGAATCTGCGACGCGACGAGGTAGATACGCTCGTACAGGGCATTTTCCATACCAAACGCTCCTTCCAGTCGGCGCGCACTTATGGTATGGCCGCCGACGCCGAGGGCTCGCCTCCGTAGCGCTGGAGCACGAACGCGCGCCAGTCGTTCTCAAACGTCTTGATGTCTGTCCCGAACACCTGCTGCACCGTCTCATCCCAGGGCAGGCCGCTGCCGAGAACACGGATCATCTCGCCGACCTTCGCGCGCCCGTAGCGTTCGGCGACGAACTCGGCCAGGCTATAGCCGGTCATCTGCACCGTGGCGAAGCCGCGCTGCCGCGCGTTGGGGCCATTGCCGTTGGGCACACCGAAGCCCGGGTTATTGTTCGTCAGGGAGGGGCGGTAACCATCGCCCAGGGCCGCCCGGAACTGTTCCTCGGTCTGTGCCTGAAAATCCATGGGCAGCTTCGTCGTCGTCGCTACGAGCCACTGAGCGACACCCATCAGCGCAAAGGGCGACCTGACGAGGGCGCTGCCGCGCTGGCTCGCCTGCCTCTGGTTGGCCTCGAGAATGAGGTAGGACGCCAATGGCGAGGCGATGGAGCGGACGAGAATGTCGTCGTACTGCAGATTCGCGGGCGACAGAAGCAGCTCTGGCGACGCGACCGCGAGGCGGCGGTCGTCGCTCACACGGAAGGTGGTGTTGTCGAGGGTGGGAAGGACGACGATGCTGAACGGCGTCTGGGGCAAGTCCTTTAGCCCAAGGTCGGCGACCAATTGAGTGTAGAGGGCTTCGAGGCGCGGCAAGGCTGCCACGACGGCGCGGTGGTCGCGAGTGTTGTAGCTAATCGCGAAATGCTCCGAGGATGCCTGCCGCGTGTCGCCCCAGAAGCGGCCGTCAGGGCTGGTCTGCCGCCACACGCCATCCGCTTGCCGCTCGTAGTAGCGTGTCTCGGCCAGCGTGGTCGCGGTCGCGGCGGGGCCTGTGGGTAGTGTCACGCGCACGCGGACCACGGCGGTGTTGTCATGCACCTCCGGGTCGCTCAAGACCGTCTGTGGCGCGCCGAGGCTGGCGCCGATGGTTTCGCGGAGGCGGTTCAGGGAGTACTGCATACGTGTCCGCCAGCTATTCGAGGCATTCGGTGAAATCAGCGACGCCAGCGAATCGGTGTCCTGGTTGTACCATGCCCACGTTTCCATGTCTGCCGTCGCCTGGATATCCTGGCGGATGTGCTCCAGGCCGACCTGGGCGTCGTGCCACATCTTCCAACCGATGAGCAAGGCCACGACGGTGAGAATCGCGCCGACGGCGGCCAGGGCGCGGCGGGAGATGCGGCGCATGCCTTGCACCACCCGCGGCGGCGGGGGTGGCGTGAAGTCCATCATTTCGGTGTTATGGTCCCAATCGGATTCGCCCACAGCCCACTCGAAATTCACGCGATCTTTCTGATCGGGCATGCACAAGCCTCGTTCTAGTTTTCGTAGAGATACTTGTCGAAAAACCGAATCACTCGCTGGATCATCGTATTGTACGCGGCGCTGCCGGCGGGGAAGAAGTGCGGCGCGCCTGGGTAGGTAAACAGCTCGACGTTCTTTCCCGCCCCTTCGAGTCGGCTGTCCAGGTCTACCGACCAGGCGGGCGGAACCTGGTTGTCGGCGCCGCCGTGGTGGATCTGGACCGGCACCTGGATCGCATCCAGGTAGTTGATAGGGGAGGCGCGGCGGAAAGCGTCTGGGTCGGCATCTGGGGTGAAGCCGGTCTCTCGGGCAGCGCCGCCCCCGCTCCAACGATTGATGGCGTCGAAGTTGGCGGTCTCGTCGCCGCTCATTGCACCGTAGAGCACGGCCGCGCGGATGTCGCTCCCGACGACCAGGGCTTTGAGGGCGACGCCGCCACCCATGCTATGCCCGAAGATGCCGATGCCATCGGACTTGACGTCGGGCCGCTGCTTCAGGATGGCGGCCAGGTTCAGCACATCCACGGCATAGCCGGCGCGGAACGGGTTCGGGCCGCTGTCGGATCCGGTGTGGTTACGATAGTTGGGATGGACCGTGAGATAGCCAGCCCGCGCCAGGGCATCCGCCAGGGGAGCCGTGTAGTTGACCACGGCGTAGTTGTTGGGGTTGACGTAACCGTGAGCGACGATCACGGCCGGGTAAGGCTTGTCGACGCCCTTCGGCACATTCATGAAACCGCCTACCATCAGGCCGTCGCTGGGGTACTGGATGAGGTAGCGCGTGAAGGCGGGGGTGTCCTGGAGGACGCGGATGACCTCAATCTCGCCGCCGCCGTAGCTGCGGCTGCGCAGGCTGTCGATGAAGGCGATGTCGCTCGCCGCGTCCGATCCGTCACCCGGATCGTCGACGGTGCGAGGCACGACGGGGTAGGGGCGCTGAATCGGTATGCTGGGGCCGTCGCTGCTCTGAGCTGCTATCGACGCGACGCTAGCAATCAGTATGCCGAGGATGAGGAGCCGGCTAACTCGATTCATGCGTATCCTCCGCATTTGTCTCCTCACTAGTATAGGCCCCGCAGGCTGGCCCGGCAAGATTAGTTAGTCAGGCGAATTATTGCGGGGCGGCGTCCTTCGGTATCCGCAGGAGGGCGAGACCGGCAGCCGCGAAGCACACGGCGTCCACGACGAGCATGACGAGGTAGCCGGACCCCGCCTGACGGTTGTTCATGACGTCAATTAGAGGCCCGACCAGCCCGGCCGAGATCGAGCCGATGATGGCAGCGACATTGGCCACGCCCAGGAACTGGCCGACGCGCCCGACCGGGGCGAGCCGCATCCCCAACCCCCAGCCGACCACCTGATACAGCGCGAGCGCGACGCCAAAGATGCCGCCGAACACCCACAGCTGCACGGCATTGCCGGCGAACAGAAAGAGTATCGCGGCGATGACGCCGAGGATGCTGGCGCTGAGCATCGGGATTCGCCAGCCGATGCGCTCGGCCAGGCGCGCCGCGGGCAGCGCCAGCAGAGCAACGCCGATGCCGATGGTCGCGACGAGAACCCCCACGACGCGCCCCGGATCGGGGAGTCCCAGGTAGTCCTGGACGTAGAACAGGCCGTAGACCTTGACGGTGGCGAGGCTGAACGTGAAGAGCATTCGGTTGACGAGCCACCAGCGGAAGCCGCGCATCGAGGGCGTGCGCAGATCGGCCAGGGCGCGGCGGAATGTGTGAGGCGCGGCGGCTTCGGCCAGCAGCACGCGCCGGCGCGGGCGCACGCCACGCAGCCCGACGTACGTGACGGCCGCGGCGAGGACGGTTGCGCCGCCGACGAGCACGTAGGCGCTGCCCGGCCAGCGGCTCGCGATGAGCAGGCCGACACACAAGGCGCCGACGATGCCGCCGATGACCTCGAACAGTGCCTTGAACCCGGCGGCGCGGCTGTAGAGGTAGCTGGGGAAATAGTCGGTGACGAGCGCCTGGAGAGGTCCCTGAATGGTGTTGGAGCTGAACTGGAGGAGCAGAATCGAGAGCAAGAGGACGGCGAAGGTCGGAGCAAGGGCCATCAGCGGCAGGATGAGCACGAAGGCCGCGGCGCCGGCCACGAGGTATGGCAAGCGGCCGCCCTTCCGACGGTCGCTGAGCGCCCCTACTGTCGGCTGCCACAAGATGGCGACGAGAAGCCCCGCCGTCCGCAGCGCGGCGAGCCAGGTTGCCTTGGCGTCGCCCGGCGCGAGGTCCTGGACGCGCAGCGGCATGGCAATGGGATCAAGCCCATTGCCCGCCACGTTGAGGGCAAACCAGAAGGCGTTCAAGGCGACGAGCCGCCAGAGGAGACGCAGCATAGTGGGTATAGGGCAGCAGACACAAAGGCAGAGACGCAGAGCGGAGAAGGTGGCGTATATTCCTTCTCCTCGGCTCCGCGTCTCTGCGTGCTTTGGCGGTTAGCGCGTCAAGAGACGGCTCGCTATAGATTATAGAGCAGACTGGGCCTCACGGGCCTGTCACGAGCGAGTAGCGGTTGAGGCGCTGCGTGGCGAAGGCGTCGGCGTCCGCCTCTTCGCCGCCCCAATTCTCTCGCACGAGCGTGATGAGGTGGTACGTCTCGTGCATCGCGACGGCGTTACAGAAGTCGGCGCCGATCTTGCCGTTGCCCGGCGGATTGGGCCGGCTAGGGTCGACCGGGACGTTGATCGGGTTGCAGTCGATGAGCATGCGCCCGAAGGTCGTCTCGCTGCGGTTGCCGTAGCTGCCGTCCATCAACATCACCACCACGTCTTGATTCGTGATGCCCTCGTCGCGCAGCAAGCGCATCAGCTCCGCCGCATCGAAGGTGTACGTTCCGCTGGTCTGGTCGGCGACGCGCACGCTGTTGCCAACGTTGTCTGTGACCGCCGGCGCGGTCGTCAATGGCGCGGGGCTGAAGCGATTCCCACGGCGCGAAAACGGCGTGTTGTTGCCCCAGCCGGGTGGGACGTTGCCGCCGGGCGGCGTCTGCCATTGCGGTCCAGACGAGCCTCGCGGCGTGACGGGGGGGACCTGCGCCGCGCCGCCGTTAGCCGACGTGTATGTCGCCATCACGTAGCCGACAGTGCCGGACGGGGTCCGTACCTGAAGCCACGTTCCCAGGTCTTGCAGCAGGTTGAGGCTGTCGCCCTGCTGCACCTGCTCGACAATATTGTAGTTCAGGCCAGGGCCAGCGCGAACGTTCAGGGTATCGACGAGAACCGTTGCCTGCCCACTGCTATTGCCAGTGGCCCCGGGCGTCTCGGTCGGCGCGGGCGTTGGGCTGGCCGCTTCCTGGGGCGCGGGCGCGCGCTGACTGCGCTGAGACGGTGAGCGCCGGCTGTCGGAGGGCAGTGCGCCGGCAGACAGGGGAACGGCGGGGGCGGCCGGCGCCGCCTGGGCCTCGATGCCGGCGATCTCGCGCAGCAAGGCGATACTCTCGCGCGCCTCGGCACGCCCGATATCGGCGATACCCTGGCAGCCGGTCACCACGGGCAGGATGACAATGGCGAATAGCAGAGCGAGATGATTACGAAGAGACATTGGTGCATCCTATCTAGCCTATACTCGGCGCCTACATAACTGTTTGAGCCACACTACTATTCTAGGCGAAGAAAAGCCACGAACCATGACGAAACAACAGCGACTACCGGACTTATACTCCTTTTTTTTGATTCTGTCAAGTACATTGTCGAAAAGGCAGTATAGTACTAGTTGATCAGGCGGCGGCGCATCAGGTACAACGCAGTGATGAACAACGCCGCTCCGACCACGATCATCCACAACACGTCCCACACCATCCACATCCCCGGCTGCCCCAGCACCAGCCCACGGATGGGCAGGACGGCGTGGGTGAGGGGGGAAAACCAGGCTAGCTTCTGCAGGGTCGGCGGCAGGTTCTCGATGGGGAAGTAGACGCCCGAGAAGAGGAACATCGGCGTCAGGCCCAGGGTAATCAGGTAGTTGAAGTTGTCGATGGACGGGACAACGGCTGTGAATGTGATGGCGAGAGCCGCGAACATGATGCCCTCGACGGCGGCGACGACCACGGCGAGGAGCGCCCACGGCGAGTGCACCAGACCGAACACGAGCATGACGATGAGGACAACGATGGCGGCGAATACGCCACGCGACGTTGCCCATAGAACTTCGCCGGCGATGACGTCTTCGACGGTGGCGGGCGTCGCGATGATGGCGTCGAAGGTGCGTTGGTACTCCATGCGCACGTAGGAGCCAAACATGCACTCGAATGAGGCGGTGAACATCACGCCACTGGCGACGAAGCCGGGCGCGATGAACTGGATGAACGACATCCCATTGATCGACGTGACGTAAGCGCCCAGCCCCAACCCCAGGGCGACGATCTGCATGATCGGCTCCAGGAAGGGCGGCCACAGTTCCGTCTTCCACATGCGGATAAAAACGTCGTAGTTACGCTGCCAGACGCGGGCGGCGCGGTAGGAGACGTTCAACAGGGGCATGTCATTCATCAGGCGCTTGTCCTATTCTTCGTCCAACCCGCGCCCCGTCAGGCGCAGGAACACGTCCTCCAGGGACGCCTGGCGGCTAAGGGTCGTGGCCGTCGGCGGTAGACCGAGGGAGGTGTGATCCACGGCGCTGGGGCTGTAGATGTACACCGTATCGCCGACCTGCTCCACCTGAGCGTCGTCGGGCAGAACCTCGCGGAACACTGCATCGCTCTCGCCGTCGCGGCGAATCTCCAGGACGTATGGGTGAGTGTGTCGCTGTATCAGAACGTGCGGCCGATCTTCGGCCAGAATCCTGCCTTTGTCCATGATAACCAGGCGAGAGCAGAGCTGGGTCGCTTCCTCCATGTAGTGCGTGGTGAGCAACATCGTCACCCCCTGGCTCGCCAGGTAGCGCAGCCGCTGCCAGACGACCTGCCGTGCCTGAGGGTCGAGGCCCGTTGTCGGCTCGTCTAGGATAATCAGCTTCGGGTCGTTGATGAGGCTCCGCGCGATGACCAGGCGCCGCTTCATGCCGCCCGATAGCTCGCTCACCGGTGACTCGCGGCGCTCCCAGAGCTGGAACAGCTCCAGCGCCTCCTGGGCGCGCGCCAGCGCAGTCGAGCGCGGAATGTCAAAGTAACGGGCGTAGACGAGCATGTTCTGAAGCACGCGCAGGTCGGGGTCGAGGTTGTCTTCCTGGGGAACGATGCCGAGCACCGCGCGCAGGCGGCGGCCATCGCGCCGGGGGTCGAGGCCGAGGATGTTGACCTGTCCCGATGTGATGGGAGTGCGGCCATACATCATCCGCATGGTGGTGCTCTTCCCGGCGCCGTTGGGGCCAAGGAAGCCGAAGATCTCACCCTTTTCGACCGTGAAGTTGATGCCATTCACGGCCGGGAGATCGTTTCCATATATCTTTATCAGGTCTTTGACGATGACAACAGACGCATCCGCCACAGGCCGCTCCCAATATCGCAGAATAACACAACGCGGGCGCTCTCTCCGCACGGAGAGAGGCCCGCGAAATGGTAGGCGCAACGTGGCCTGGGGTCAAGGTTTGCGGGACAAGCTGATTACCGAGTCGGCGTTGGCTGGGGAGCCTGACCGCCCTGGGCGCCGGCTGCGCCAGGTGTGGCGTTGGCCCCCTGTCGGCCGCCGCCGCCGCGGTTTCCGCCCTGACCGCTCTGGGCGCCAGCTGCGCCAGGCGTCGCGTTGGGGCCTGCGCCCTGGCGGCCACCGAACGCACCCTGGGGCACGATGTTGATGGAGCGGGCGGTAATATTGCCCTGGCTGTCCTGGTCGCCGGTGACCACGATGTTCTCGCCGGACTGTAGATCGCCTACCTTGACAGGTTCCTGCACCGTCCGCTGAATCTGTGTCTGGTCGGTCACAGTGACTTTGACAGCAGCGTTAGCCGTGCTGAGATCGATTGTGTTGCCGGACACGTCCTTGATCGAGCCGAACGTTCCCCGGCCCTGGCCGTTCTGGCCGGCGAACCCGCCGGCTTGGCCGCCGTTCGCGCCGCCGAACCCGCCGCCCTGCGCCCCACCCTGGCCGCCCTGGCCGATGCCGCGGGACTGCAAGAAGTTGTTGCGGATCTCGTTGGCTTGCGCCTGACCCACCGTCTGACCGTAGAAGAACCCACCTACCGCGCCGACAGCCAGGAGCGCCAGCGCGACAACCGCAAAGATAACCGTTCGCATGCGAAAATCCTCCGAAAGCCTCTAGGGATGATAATGATCATAGAACAACGTATCGTACAACAGTTTGCCCAGGTAGCACAGCAGCAGGAAGACCAGCACGGGCACCTCGCCGTAAGCGAGCCAGCGCGGCGTCTGCTGGGGCACGGGGATGTGGGCAATCGCCAGCACTATCAGCACGGCCAGCAAGGCGCGGACCAGGGCAGTCAGCCACCGCCGCGTCATCGCCTGCTTCCGCATCTTCCATCCTTCGCTCTGAATAGGTACGCGCCCACGGGCTGCCGTGGGCCTTTGCACGAAAGGTGGGGGAGGTGTCTCCCCCACGCGCAAGTATTCAGTTGTGTTACGTCTTACGCACCCGAAGGCGCCGGTGTGGCGGGCTTGCCCTGGGGCGCGACCTTGTTAGGGAAGCGGCCCGCGCGGTCCATCAGCCCCGACACCAGGGTGTCGATATGGCTCTTAAACTGAGACGCCTGATCAGCCGTAATCTTGCCCTGCTGAACGGCCTGATCGATGGCATTGTTTTCAGCCGTCACGATAGCCGCCTGAACGTCGGCCGGGTTTAGCCCCTTCGCCTGTGCCTGGGCGCGGATGCTCTGGCCGCCGGCGATCTTCTGCATCACGTCCGCGGAGGTTGTGTTGAGGGCCTTAGCGGCAGCCTCGAGGCCTGTGCGTCCCGCCACGAGACCAACCGGGTTGCCGGCCGGGCCTGGTCGGCCCGCGCCGGTCTTGGGCGTCCAGTTGTTCGACATAATGATCGGCAGCTGCTGGTCGATACGAGCGTCCGCCTTCTGCGCCTGGTCTGCGGTCAGATGGCCGTTCGTCTGCGCCTGGGCCACGCGGTCCTTGAGCGCCTTGGCGATAGCGGCCGAGACGGCGGCTGGATCGACATTCTGGGACTTGGCAATGTCGTTGAGGGACTTGCCCTGCCTGATTTGGGCCGTCAGGTCAGCAGGCTGAAGGTTGAGCACGGGGGCGGCAGCGTCGACAACGATCTTGGGGCCGGCGTATGCCATGCCCGGGCGACCCTTGCCGAAGAAGCCGAAGTTCTGGCCCGGCTGCCAGTTCTGGATGCGCGTGTCGAGCTGGTCAGCCTGAGACTGGGTGATCTTGCCGCTGGAGAGGCGCTGCGCGACAGTGTCCTTGGCCGCGTCACGCACGGCGGTGGCGAGAGCGTCCTCCGATGTGTTGAGGCGCTGCGCCAGCGCGCTCCAGAATGTCTTGGCCGCGCTCGGGGTCGCGTTCGGCGTGCTCCCTTGCGCGTGAACCACGACGCCGACACCCAGGGCCAGGGCGAGCGCGGCGACGACGGTTACTGCAATCAACGCTTTCCGAAACATGGAAACGATCCTCCTCGTGTAAATGCGTAGTCTGGTTTCTCACAGTGTGAGGCCCAGGGGGTGGTGGGTCCCGCGGCTTCACAACATCTGTGTCTACGCATTATACACGAGGAGGACTCGTGGAAGTTTCGGCCCTGGATGCGCCCGGACGCGCGTTTACAGTCTTTTTACATGGTATGTCATTGGAGCGTCGCGAGCCGCTCCGCCGCTTCGCTCATCGTGCCATCCGCGCGAATGGCAGCTTGGTAGGCGGCGCGCGCTTCGTCCGTCCGGCCCAACCCGCGCAGCGCTTCGGCAAGCTGGAGCTGCAGAGAGCCGTTGCCGTACGAGCCAGAGTAGCTCCGGTCGAGGGCCTTCTGAGCGGCGTCGAGCGCCTCATCATAGCGCCCTAGCTTATTCAGCAGCTTGATGCGGGTCGCGCTGTTGTTGCCCATGAAGGAATAGCCGAATCCGCGGCGAGCCGTGTAGCCGTCGAGAGCGTCGAGGGCGGCCTGGTACTGCTCGGCGCCAGTGTAGGCCTCGACGAGGCGGCCCCACGCGGTCCAGTCGTCGAGGTTCTCGTGGATGGCCTCGCGTAACTCTGGAATCGCGCGCTCGTACATCCCTTTGTCCGTCCAATCGTCGCCGAGGATGGCGGCGACGAGGGGCGCCTGGTCGGGACGGTAGACAGGAATGTAGCGCGTCCACTGGTAGTTCCAGCGCTGCTCAAAGCTGTCGTAGGGGATCGCCACGTTCGGCCCAAGCAGCGAATCGTCGACGTAGAAAACGCCTTGCCGGTCGTCGTAACCTTGAACGACGCGGAAGTGGCCAATACGACGTGACTCGCTAATCCACTGCAGAACGATGACGGGGATGTTGTTCGCGACGAGGCTTTTAATAATGTCCGGGTTGCCGTTGACGCGCGCCTTCGCCTCCAGGCCAAACTGGGCGACGTAGGGCGCGATCACCGTGTGGGACATGCCGCGATTCTCGGAATACGGGCGCAAAACGCGGCGTGCCTCCTCCTGGGAGACGTTGACGCCGTACCAGCTCATGGCCGCCACGACGGAGGACGGGCCGCAGTTGTTCAGGGTCTGCACGCTGTGCTTGAGCTGGCCCATGAAGTAGCTGGCGGGAGCCGTGCGCGGGCGTACCTCCTCGGCCCACGCGGCGCCCGCGGTGAGTCCGAGAACGCCGCAGACAACCAGCACTGCGACGAACGCCAGCCACACGCGCGACAGAGCCGCGCGGCGGAGGGAGCGGAGTGGTAGCATACGCGAAGACATAGTCACATCCTCTGACATTCTCAGGAGCGAAGGTATTTGTTGAACCAGGCGACACTCTTCTCGTAGGCGTCCTTGGCAGCGTCGGGCTTATAGCTTGGCCCCGTGTCGTTGTTGAATGCGTGCCCCGCGCCGTCGTAGACCTTGGTCTCGTACGTCTTCCCGTACTCTTTCAGCTTCGCTTCTAGAGCCGGTGCCCCCGACGTGATACGTTGGTCGGTCCCACCGTACAATCCCAGGTAGGCCGCGTTCATGTTCTTGACTTCATCGAGGTTCTGCGGGTTGACGCCGTAGTAGGTGACGGCGGCCGCAATGTCCGGGTCACGAACGGCCAGAAGCAGCGAGTTGCCGCCGCCCCAGCAGAAGCCCACCACGCCGATCTTGTTGCCCTTGACGGCGTCCTGCGTCTTGAGATAGTTCACGGTGCTGGTCAGGTCTTTGATAACGTCGTCCTGTTTGAGCTGCCCGATGGCCGCCGTCGCGTCCTGCTGCTGTGGGAACTTGCCGGTCCCACCTGAGCGGCTCAGAAGATCGGGGGCCAGGGCCACGTAGCCTGCGCGGGCATAGCGGCGGGCGACATCCTTGATGTGATCGGTAAGACCACGGTTCTCGTGGATGACAATGATCGCCGGAAAGCTCGTACCATCCTTGGGGCGGGCCATGTAGCCGCTCATCTCGAACCCGTCGCCGGGGAACTTGACGTCCTGCGTGATGAGGTCGGAGGCGTCGGGAGCGACGGTGCCATAGCTGGGGACGGGGGGCGCAGCGCCTGCCGCGCTTTTCGCGGGCGCTTGGGATTGGGGCGCCGCCGGTGTCGTTTGGGCGGCCGGAGCACAGGCTTCAACGAGGGCAGTAGCGGCCGTCAGGCCAAGGAGGGCGGTAGCTCGCTTCAAAAACTGGCGGCGGTCAATGTGGCCGTGCTGGTAGTCATCGATTACGTAGTCAATCGGCGGCTCGTTAGGCTTATCCAGGCACATAACAAATCCTCCTGTAGGTATCTGCTAGGGATACAGACCGGCTTCTATAAGCGCCTCTCGTTCCGAGACGCGGTCAGGATGATTCAGGCGAAGGATGTTGATCGTCACGCGGCCAATCGCGGTTAGGGCGACAATCTGGCCGCCATTCAATTGGAAATGGGCTTCCCATTGTTGCGTTCGAGGGTTGTAAAAAGGAGCCAGGTCACCTGAGTCCGGATCAAGCGATGCTATGTCTGTGCCTTTCGCCTTGTTGCAGAAGGGGCACGCCAACGCCAGATTGCTTTCGGTAGTCAGGCCACCGTGTTTACGAGCGATGATGTGTTCAGCCTCGAACGTGAGAAACGAGGCAGCCTGCGGATAGAGACAGTACTCGCAGCGACCGCGAGCGCGTTCGATTACTGCCTCCCGCAGTGCTGCAGGAACGTAGTCGGCCATACCTACTGATGGGACTGGTGATATGCATAGGCTTTCGCCATGCGCACGAGATGCTCCAGGAACAACAACCGCTCAAGTTCGGCATTCTCGTCCGGTTCAAGCTGGCTCGCTTTGCCTCTAGCCAGTAATTCGCTGGCGCGCGCCTGAAGCGCTGGCGACGGGTGAAGCGCCAGGACTTGCTCTGGCGTCGGCTGGCTTGCCAGGACAGAGATGATGGTCTGCTCGTCCTGGAAGTGCGGTGTGGCCTCGGCCAGTACCTCGCGCAGACCGCGCTCCAGCACCTCCGGCAAGCGATCCTGCACTTGCTGGAGCTCGCGCCCGAGCTTGTCCGGAACCTGGACAGTAATCTCCATTGGCGTTGCAAGCCTCCTTGAGGCGGCTATTATAGCACTACACGTAGATACGCGGTAGCGGCGAGCCGTGGATGTGCGAATTCAGTGCGTCTATTGGGGATGCCGTCGATGGGGAAAGAAGAGGCGGGGACGGCTACTGTAAAGAGTTTGCGTCCCCGCCAGAGTCTTACTTACTCGTAGCGCAGCGCCTCGATGGGGTTGAGGCCGGCCGCGCGATTCGCCGGATACGCGCCGAAGAACAGCCCGACGCCGATGGAGAAGACGGTGGCCAGCAGGACCGAGTCGAGGCCGATGGATGGGTTGAGCGACAGGCTACCGAGGCTCACACCCGCCACAACCCGTGATAAGCCTAAGGCCAGAACAACTCCGATCAGCCCGCCCATCACGCTCAGCAGGATGGCCTCAACCAGGAACTGGGTCAGGATATCGTGCTTGCGCGCGCCAACGGCCTTTCGCAGGCCGATTTCCTTCGTTCGCTCCGTCACGCTGACGAGCATGATGTTCATGATACCGATACCGCCGACGAGCAGCGAGATCGCCGCGATGGAGCCGAGGAAGATGGTGAACACGCCCGTCGCCGTTTCCGCCGTCTGGAGGATATCCTGCTGGCTGAGCACCGTGAAGTCATCCTGGTAGGTGACGTGGTGCTTTTGGCGCAGAATATCGCTGACCTGCTGAACCGCGGCATCGTTCTCAGACGCGTCGGTAACCTGGACGTTGATGGTCGAGACGATGTTAGCGCCACGGAAGCGGCCGGGGCCGGCCAGGCGGGTCTGCGCCGTCGAGAGCGGCACGAACATCTGGTCATCTTGACTGCCGAAGCCCGTGCCGCCCTTGGAATTCAGGACACCGATGATCTTGAACTGCGTGCTGTTGTTGCCGCCGGAGTTGACACGGATCGTCTGACCAATGGGGTCCTCACCCTGAAAGAGCGTCTGCGCGACCGATGACCCGAGCACGGCGACGGTGGACTTGCCGGTGATCTGGTTGGCGTTGATGAACTCACCGTCGGCCAGGCTCATGTTTCGGACGTCAAGATACTCCGGTGTGACGCCGACGATGCGCGTGTTCGTGTTGTTGCCCTGGTAGATGACCTGGCCGAAGCTGTCGTACTCAGGCGCGACAAGCGCCACGGCCGGCGCCGCGGAAGGATCCGCAAGCGCCTTGGCATCGTCAGCCGTCAATGTCTGCGCCGAGCCTTGCGCCTGCGCCACACCCCCCTGCTGCGTCGAGCCGGGGCGGATGAACAGCAGGTTGGTGCCGTTCTGCTGAATCTGGCTCTGAATCTGCTGCTGAGCCCCGCGGCCGATGCCGAGCATCGTGATGACGGCGGCCACGCCGATGATGATGCCGAGCATGGTCAGCACGGCGCGGAGCTTATTCGAAAGCAAACTGTCGAGAGCTACTTGAAACGACTCGAATATGCTCATATGCCTATCCTACTGCAACTGGTACTGGCGCGGCTGGAACCGTTCCCTGGCCGTTGGCCGTGGGATCGTAGTCATACGCGCGCCCGTCAAAGATACGAATGATACGCTGGGCCTGGGCCGCCACGTTCGGGTCGTGCGTGACAAGCACGAGGGTTCTCCCTTCGGCGTTCAGGCGCTTGAAGATGGCCATGACCTCCTTACCGGACCTGGAGTCCAGGTTGCCTGTTGGCTCGTCGGCCAGGAGCATGGCGGGGTCCGTGACCAGGGCGCGGGCAATAGCGACGCGCTGCATCTGGCCACCAGAAAGCTCATTCGGCTTGTGGTCGAGTCGGTCGCCAAGGCCGACGGACTTCAGCGCCTCGACCGCGCGGTCATAGCGGTGGTCGGCCCCGGCGTAGATCAGGGGCAGCGCCACCTGCTTCCAGGCGGGCATGCGCGGCAGGAGGTTGAAGCTCTGGAACACAAATCCGATCTTGTGATTGCGAATCTGGGCCAACTGGTCGTCATCGAGATCGGCGACCTCGATGTCGTCGAGCTTGTAGGAGCCAGACGTAGGCTTATCAAGACATCCCAGGATGTTCATCAGGGTTGACTTGCCGGAGCCGCTCGGCCCGATGATGGCGACGAACTCGCCCTGTTCGACATAGCAGTCCACGCCGCGGAGGGCCTGAACCTCTACGTCGCCCATGTGGTAAACCTTGGTGACGTCCTTGATGTCGATGACGTGATAGCCCATCCTGCCTCCTACCGGCCGGGTCCGCCCGGTCCGCCGAGGATGTTCGGCCCGCCGCCCCGGAACTGGTTCTGGCTGGTCGTCGACTGCAGCACGACCTGGTCGCCTTCCTTCAAGCCCTGGGCAGAGATCTCGGTGTTCGAGCCGTCAGTCATGCCCGTCTCGACGGGCAGACTAATCTGCTGGCCTTCGACCATCACGGTGATGAGGCGCTGGCGTCCCTGGGTGCGGATGGCGCGGTTCGGGACGAGCAGGACATCGTCCTTGCTGTCCACGATGATGTTCATGTTGGCCGTCATGCCGGCCGCCACCGCGGGATCGGGATTCTTCAGGTTGATCGTCACCGGGTAGTTTACAACACCCTGCTGCAGGACGCCCGTTGGGCTGATGCTCGCCACAGTCCCCTTCAATGTCAGGCCGGGAACGGCGTCCAGGGTCATGTCAACTTCCTGGCCGACCTTCAGACGCGAGCGGTCCAGCTCGGACACGTTGGTCGTCACCTGCAAGCTGGTGAGATCGGCGAACGTTAGCGGGTTGGTGCTGCCGCTGATAGTCTGGCCGGGAACGACGTTCACGGCGGTGACGACGCCGTCGAATGGCGCGGCCAGCGTCGCCTGGTCGAGCTTGTACTTGGCCTGGTCGAGGGCGACCTGGGCCTGGTCAACGGCGGCCTGAGCGACCTTGACGGACAGCTCATCTGGGCCGGCGGTGAGAGCATCGAGGGCGGCCTGAGCCTGGGTGACGCCGGCCTGAGCGGATGCCACGTCGGCGGCGGTCGGGCCCTGGCGCAGCTTCTGAAGCGCGGCCTGGGCCTGCGCCACCTGCTGCTCCGCAGTGGTCACGTCGTTGGCGTTGGGGCCGGCGAGCAGCGCATCCAGGTTGTTCTGGGCGATCTGCACGTTGGCTTCCTGTTGGTTTACCTGCGCGCGGTTCGACTGGCAGCTTGGGTCGTCGTCCGGGTGCTTGGCGCGGCCGCAGATGGCGTCGCGGCTGGCTTGGGCGCCCCACAGCGCGTTCTTAGCCTGCTCGACCTTCTGCTGCGCCGTCGCGATGTCCTGCTGCGTGGCGCCGGCCTTGACCTTGTCGAGATTGGCCTGGGCCGACGTGATTCTCGCCTGGGCATCGGCGAGGTCCGCGGCTGTCGGGGGGGCGTAGAGCTTGCTCACAGACGCCTTGGCCTGGTCGACCTTCGCCTGCGCTGACGTGAAGTCGGTGTCCTTCGCGCCCTGCTTCGCCTGATCGAGCTTGATCTGCGCGCTGCGCAGTGCGGCTTCGGCCGACGCGACGCCCAGGACGAGGTCCTGCGCCTGCATTCGCAGCAGCGGCTGGCCCTTCTTGACCTTGTCGCCCTGGCTCACCAGAACGTCCTGGACAATCCCGCCGCTGGAGACGTTCAAGTTAACCGACGCGACCGGCGCCAGGTTGCCCGCCGCGTTGACAGTGGCGACGAGGTTGCCGCGAGATACCTGCGCGGTTTGGACGCCGGCGGTCGCAGCGGCGCGCGCGCTCTGGATGCGCTGGTAACCAAAGAAGATTGCAATCGCGACAACTACGAGGATGACGATGGGCGTGACCCAGCCGCGCCAACGGTTCTTCTTGAGCCGGCGCGGCTGGGCCTCAGTGGCTGGTGTCGCTGATGGGGTGGTGGATACAGTGCTCATTGCTCAGGCTTCTCCTTGCGGTCGGGTAAACCAATGCGAATCGCTCGCGCTTCCAATTCTCCATTTGAGCCGGGTTTGCCGATCGCCACAATGCGAACGCCCGGACGAATCTCAGTGATGCTCGTCAGCCCATCCGAGCCTACCGTCGGGCTGGTCGACGACGGGCGTTCCTCGCCTTTGAGGATGAGCGTTTCTTGCGTTACAACCACGACGCGCTCGCCGTCGCGGTTCTTTATCGTCATTGTAAACGGCTCGATAGTCTCGACGAGGCCGATCGCGCCGTGGCCCTGGTGCGAGGCCTGGTGGGGAAAGAATTGTCCAAGCGGTGAGGCGCTCACGGCTGCTGAACCGGTCGCAGCCGATGAGCCGGCCGTGGCTGCTCCGACACGGGCGCCCACCCACAGCGCGATGCCGACGAGAACGAGGAATCCGAGCGCGACGGCGCAGCCAATCGACCGAACCTTCTTCATGCGGTACGTGTCCACTGTGGCAACTCAGAGAAGAAGCGTTGCATCAGCCAAAGTGCGATGCCCAGGACGACAAAGGTCAGCACCAGGGGCACGATGGGGAACGCTTCGGCCAGCACAGCGAGCGTGTCACCAGGATAGCGCAAGATAAGATCGGGCTCGACCTGGAGCAGCCCCGCGAAATCGCTCAACCCGGCATTGTACGCGGCTACCAGCGTCTCGCCGCCCAGAACGATGAGCGTCAGCCACACGAGCGCGAGGGCGGCGCCGTTCAGGGCGATGGCCAACCAGCCCCTCATCACACGACGGCGCGCCTCCCGGTCCGCCTCGGCAATAATGCCGCGGACAAGGGATGCGGGCGGCTCGACGCGCGGGAGCATGCGAAGCAGATCGCCGATCTCGGCCAGACCGACGGCGGCCAGCCGGCACTCGGCGCAAACCGCTAAATGGGCGTCGACGGCGAGGCGCTCGGTCGGATCGAGGTTGCCCTCAGTGTATGCATCTAGCGTAGCAGGTGATAGATGCTTCATGACTTCTCTCCAAGCTCTAGCCGAAGACGTTCGTGGAGGGCCTTTTTGGCGCGGGCCAGGTGCGTGCGCACCGTGTTCAATGGTAGGTTCAATGTGGCTGCGATCTCCTGGTACGACAGGTCTTCCGCGTAGCGCAGCATAATGACGGTTCGGTAGCCATCTGACAGGCCCTGCAGCGCGCGCTCGAGCGCCAATCGCGTCTCGTCCGCTTCCAAGATATCGGCCGGCAGGGGCGACAGGTCGGGCAGTGCCTCGGCGACGTCGTCATCGTCTTCCCCGCTCGCGTCGAAGGCCAGGCTCGCGAACACCACGGGCTGCTTCTTCTTTGCCAAGTCTCGACACAGATTGAGGGCGATTCTGAGCACCCACGGCTTGAACGGAAGGTCCAGGCGCGAACCCGGGAGAGCCTCGACCACGCGGCGGAAGGTTTCCTGAGTAATGTCGGCAGCGTCATCGCTGCTGTATGTCGAGCGGTAAGCCAGGTTGTACACGGCAGGCGTGTGGCGCTCGACGAGACTTCGGAAGGCCTTCTGGTCGCCGCGCAGATATCTCTGCACCAGCGCTTCGTCTGGGTCGACCACGCAGACTCCCCTTACAGAACGCGCTCATCATCTTACACGAACAAGATGGCCGAAAGTTTCAGGTTTGGACATGTGACATTCAATTATTGTCCACTGTGGGACATCGCGCAATATCTCAAGCATAGACCCATGACGGCAAGGGATTGGGCAACCAGGCGTGCTCGTGGTAAACTTCTCCCGCAAACACCAAGGCTTGCGTGGGAGGGCAACTTGCGGAGTCTGAGCAACGTTTTTCTATCGGTCGTCATGCCGGTCTACAACGAGCAAGCTACGATTCGCGACATCGTTCAGCGGGTGATGGAAGTCCCCGTCCGCAAGGAGCTCATCATCGTCGATGATGGCTCTCGCGACAAAACTCGCGACATCTTGCGCACGCTTGAAACGCACTACCCTTACGGCGACATCCGTATTATCCTGCAGCCGCGCAACCAGGGCAAAGGGGCGGCGCTGCGGACAGGGATTCAGGCGGCGCGTGGCGACTACGTCGTCATCCAGGACGCCGACCTTGAGTACGACCCGCGTGACTACCCGAAGCTGCTGCAGCCGTGCATCGAGCACGACGCCGACGTGGTGTATGGCTCGCGCTTTGTCGGCGGCGAGCAGCACCGTGTGCTGCTGTTCTGGCACTCCGTCGGGAACCGGTTCCTGACGGTCCTCAGCAACATGCTGACCGACCTGAACCTGACCGATATGGAAACGGGCTACAAGCTCTTCCGCCGCGAGATCATCCAGGGCATTCGCCTGGAGCAGGACCGCTTCGGCTTCGAGCCCGAGATAACCGCGAAGATCTCTCACCGCGGCCTGCGCATCTACGAGGTCGGCATCTCCTATGCCGGGCGGACCTACGACGAGGGCAAAAAGATTGGTTGGCGAGATGCGGTTGAAGCGATCTACTGCATCGTGAAATACGGCTTTGCCCAGATGCGGTGGGCGGCGCACATGCGGGAGAAGGGGATGGCGGCGCAGGGGGGCGACGAACCGGTGGCCGAGAAGGTGGCGCGGTGAGCGCGTCGCGTGACTATGCCGGATGAGCGCTTGAGAGTCCTCAGCGTCTTCGGGACGCGCCCTGAAGCCATCAAGCTGGCCCCCGTCGTGCGCCAGCTTGAGGCAACACCGTCCATCGAATCGCGTGTTTGTGTCACGGCTCAGCACCGCGAAATGCTCGACCAGGTCCTCGCCCTGTTCCAAATCACTCCGCACTACGATCTCGATGTGATGCGTCCGGCGCAGTCGCTGGCCGAGGTCACGTCGCGCGTGCTTATCGGCCTCGACGATGTGATGCGCGAGGCGCGGCCGGACTGGGTGCTGGTGCAGGGCGACACGACGACGGCGATGGCCGCGGCCCTCGGCGCGTTCTATCACGGTATCCGCGTGGCGCATGTCGAGGCCGGGCTGCGGACGGGCAACAAGCGCCACCCTTTCCCAGAGGAGATCAACCGGCGGATCGTCAGCGTTGTCGGCGACCTTCACTTTGCGCCCACCGAAGTTGCGCGGCATAATCTCCTCCGCGAGGGCATCCCGCCTCAGACCATCGTGCTCACGGGCAATCCGGTCATCGATGCGCTGCTGGAGGTGGCCGACAGAAGCTACGCCTGGGACGGCGGTCCGCTGGCCGGTGTGCCGCGCGATCGACGTATTGTGCTGGTGACGGCGCATCGGCGCGAGAACTTCGGCAGGCCCATTCGAGATATCTGCGCTGCGCTGCGCTGCCTCGTGGAACGCTACCCGGACGTGCAGATCGTCTACCCGGTGCACCTGAACCCCAATATCCAGGCGCCGGTCTATGAGCTCCTCGGAAAGGTGGGCGGAGTGACGCTGCTGCCGCCCCTGGACTATTTGCCCCTGGTGCACCTCATGAAGGCGGCGACCCTCGTGCTCACCGACTCCGGCGGGTTGCAAGAGGAAGCGCCGAGCCTGGGCAAGCCGGTGCTCGTGATGCGTGAGACGACGGAGCGGCCGGAGGCGGTCGACGCGGGGACGGCGCGTCTGGTAGGGACGAACACCGACCGCATTGTTGCCGAGGTCAGCCGACTCCTGGACGATACGGCCGCGTTTGAGCAGATGGCGCGAGCCGTGAATCCCTACGGCGACGGCCGCGCGCGCTTTCGTATTGTGGACGCGCTGGTTGCCGCGGCTTAGCCGCTGCGGTACAGTACACAACAGAGGATTTGGACATGAAGATTCTGGAAGTGAAGGCGCTGGCTCTGTCCGACGTCAAGGTTATTCGCTATGCGCGCTTTCGTGACCATCGCGGCTACTTCACCGAACACTATCGCAGGAGCGATTTCGCCGGCAGCGACCTGACGCCCTTCATGCGCGGGATCGAGTTTGTCCAGACCAACGAGTCATACTCGCGCCGGGGAACGCTACGCGGCCTGCACTTCCAGTGGAATCCATACCAGGGCAAGCTGGTGCGGACTCTGCACGGTCACATGATCGACCTGGCGCTGGACATTCGCCAGGGCTCTCCTACCTTCGGTCATATCGTAGCCTATGACATGCCGATGGATCCCAACCGGGAGTACAGCGATTGGATTTGGCTGCCCCCTGGCTTCGCCCACGGGACGGTTTTCTTGCAGGACTCGACGATTGAGTATTTCTGCACTGGCGAGTACAACGCGGCGTGCGAGGCTGGCATCTCCCCGCTGGCGTCCGATATCGATTGGTCGCTGTGCGACCCAGGGCTGAGGCAGGCGTTCGACCGCATCGCCTGGGATGAGCCGCTGCTGTCGCAGAAGGATCGCGCCGGACTAACCGTGGCCGATTGGGCGGGGGACGAACGCTCGGCCGCGTTCACCTACCCCCTGAGCGCATCAGTCATCTAGGCTGCGCTACGCGCGCAAGCAGGCGACGCTCACCGCGCTGCTAGAGCAACGCGGTGAGTTGATTCTGGCGCCGCGACCACCAACCCCCCGTAGCACTAATCACGAATAGCCGAGTATGGGATGTGGCCGATACGCTTCTTCCAGGTGGCGGATCTCGTCCGGGGTGAGCTGGACAGAGACGGCTGCGACGGCATCATCCAGGTGATGCGCCTTGGTCACGCCGATAATCGGGGAAGTGACGACGGGTTTGGAGAGCATCCAGGCTATCGCTACCTGCGCCATCGGCAGCCCGCGGGCTTCGGCTACATCGTACACCCGCTGTGCGATTGCCAGATCTTCGTCGCTATATAGGCGCTTCCCGACAGCATCGGTCTGAGCCCGCAGGGTTTCGTTGCGTTCCTTCGACGGCTTGCGCGTCAGCAGCCCCTTGGCGACCGGTGAATAGGGAATCACGGCAATGCGCTGGTCCAGGCAGAGGGGAAGCATTTCCCGCTCCTCTTCCCGGTAAATCAGGTTGTAATGCGGCTGCATCGAAACGAAACGCGCCCAGCCATGCAAATCCGAGGTGTACAGGGCTTTGGCGAACTGCCAGGCATACATGGCGGACGCGCCGATGTAGCGAACCTTGCCCGCCCGAACCACGTCATTGAGGGCTTCCAGCGTCTCTTCAAGCGGGGTGTTGTAGTCCCAGCGGTGAATCTGATAGAGATCGACATAATCCGTGCCCGGGCGCTTGAGGCTGGCGTCGATCGAGCTGAGGATGTGCTTTCGCGAGAGGCCGCCGTCATTGGGGCCATCTCCCATTGGGAAGAAGACCTTGGTGGCGATGACCACCTCGTCCCGGGAGGCAGCAAAATCCCGCAGGGCTTTCCCGACAATCTCTTCGCTCCGGCCCCCCGAGTAGACATTGGCTGTGTCAAAGAAGTTGATGCCCAGCTCGATTGCGTGCTGGATGTGTGGACGGCTTTGCTCTTCATCGAGCGCCCAGGGCCAGGTTTCAGTCGCCCCCCCGTAGCTCATGCATCCCAGACAGATCCGCGAGACTTTCATCCCAGTGGATCCAAATCGCACGTACTCCATCTTTTCCTCCAAGTGGTGTGAAGTAAGAGCGTGTTGAACGCCGCGACCGCGGGCCCGGTGTGCTAGGACGCGCCGTCGTCCAACTCGCGCGTCATCTCGATCATCGTCCGCCGGAATCCTGCCCGAGCGAACAGGTGCTGCGCGGCCTGGTTGCCCTCTGCCGTTGAGAGCACGACCCGCGGCGCGCCACGCGCCTTCAGCGCCGCAAGTGTGGCGTCGAGCAGCATCCGACCGACGCCGCGGCCGCGCTGGGTGGGATCGACGACGATATCGTGGAGCACGCCCGCCGGCCCGCGTAGAGACATGTAGTCCCAGCCCTCCAACCCCGCGTAGGTGTACCCGACTACCTCGCCGTTCCACTCAGCGACCAGGACGACGACGTCCCCGTCATCGAGCTGCGTCCCGAGGAAGCCGGCGTACCCCTGCTCGGTGCCCGGTCGGGCCGCGATGAAACGCTGGGGGTCGAAGTCGTGGTGCGTGCGGACGAGCAACGCGCCGAGCCGGCCGAGGGCCGGGAGATCGGCGGCCGTGGCCGGACGGATGGTGGCGGCTGGCGTGTCGGAAGCTTGCATGCGCTAGGTTCCTCTACGATCAGATAGGCCTTTCAGCGTGCGTTCGGTCCCACCTGGTATTGCTCGTCGCTGACGTGCTCCATCCACTCCACGGCCTTGCCGTCGAGCGCCTCCTGGATGGCGATGTGCGTCATGGCGGTGGTGGGGGACGCGCCGTGCCAGTGCTTCTCGCCCGGCTCGAACCAGACCACATCGCCGGGGCGAATCTCTTCGATTGGACCGCCCCAGCGTTGCACCCAGCCATAACCGAAGGTGACGATGAGTACCTGCCCGAGAGGGTGCGTGTGCCAGGCGGTGCGGGCGCCTGGCTCGAACGTCACCGCGTTGCCCGCGGCTCGCGCCGGCGCGTTCGCGCCGAATAGAGGGTCGATGCGTACGGTGCCTGTGAACCACTCGGCCGGTCCCTTGCCGGACGGCCGCGAGCCACTTCGCTTGATGTCCATTGTCTCAATTCCCTTCTTCGATGATTATACCTCAAAGATTGGTCATCTGCTCCAGGTGTTCCGGGTAACGAGCGCCTTGCACCGTGATCTGCGACGCGACGCTGTCAATCTCTCGCAGGTTGTCTGCCGTCAACTCGATGGCAGCAGCAGCGTTATTCTCGTCCAGGCGCTCGAGTTTCCGCGTGCCCGGAATGGGCACAATCCACGGCTTCTGGGCTAACAGCCAGGCGAGCGCGATCTGGGCCGGCGTGGCATTCTTCTGCTGCGCGATGCTGCTCAGCAGGTCCACAAGAGCCTGATTCGCCTGCCTCGCCTCTGGTGTGAAGCGCGGTATGGTGTTGCGGATATCGTTGCCGGTGAAGACGGCCTTCTCGTCGATCTTGCCAGTCAAAAAGCCCTTCCCCAACGGACTGTAGGGAACGAAGCCGATGCCCAGTTCGTCGAGCGCCGGCAGCACCTCCTCCTCCGGGCGGCGCCACCACAGCGAATACTCGCTCTGGACGGCCGTGACCGGCTGGACGGCGTGGGCGCGGCGGATTGTCTGCGCGCCCGCTTCCGACAGGCCGAAGTGCTTGACCTTGCCTGCTGCGATGAGGTCCTTCACCGCGCCTGCCACGTCTTCGATGGGCACGTTCGGGTCAACGCGGTGCTGATAGTATAGATCAATCGCCTCGACTTTGAGCCGTTTGAGGGAGCCTTCGGCAGCCTGCTTGATATGCTCTGGCCGACTATTTACGCCCAGCCACCCCGGCGCACCGTCAGGATGAAGCTCGAACCCGAACTTAGTGGCAATGACCACCTGGTCGCGGACGGGGGCGAGAGCTTCGCCCACCAGCTCTTCGTTCTTGAGCGGCCCGTAGACTTCGGCAGTGTCGAAAAACGTCACGCCGCGCTCGACGGCCGCCCGAATGAACGCGATCAACTCCTGCCTGTCCGGCGACGGCCCGTAGCTTTGGCTCATTCCCATGCAGCCAAGACCAATGGCCGAGACTTCCAGGTTGCTGTTACCCAGTTTGCGCTTCTGCATTGCTCTTTCCTTTCGTTCAGACACACGCACCGTTGTTGGCCTACGCCTTTTTAAGTGTAGCAACCGAATGCGCTGGGTGATATAATGATCCTCGAAGATCATTGAATGATTCTGCAAGGCTTGAAGAGGCACGTCGCGGAGTGACGAGAGGGGGAGCGATGGATTCAGTGAATTCCCAGCACGAGCGCGAGGCGCTCAGGGCGCAAGCCAACCGAGAGGAGCTGGTTGAGCGGATCGGCCGCGCCACCCGCCAGGATGGGGTCATTGAGCCATTCAATGGGCTGTACCTCCGCCGCGCCTCCTCGCCTACGGAGCTGGTTCACGGCGTGTCCGACCCTGCGTTTGCTGTGATTGCCCAGGGTAGCAAGGAGCTGTACCTGGGCGACGAGCTTTATCGGTACGACCCGTATCACTATTGTCTCGGAACGGTGGATCTGCCCGTCGTCAGTCACATCGTCGAAGCATCGAGCGAGCGGCCCTACCTGCATCTCCGCCTGGCGCTGGATCCCGTCCTTGTCGGCTCAGTCATGGTCGAGACCGGTCAGCTTCCCACGCAGAACCATGCCGATGTGCGAGCCCTCAACGTGAGTGTACTGGACGCGAGCCTGTTAGACGCCGTGGTGCGCCTGGTCCGGCTGCTGGACACGCCCGCCGAAGCACGGATCCTCATGCCGCTGATCACGCGGGAAATCGTCTACCGTCTCCTGATGGGCGAGCAGGGAGCAAGGCTTCGCTACATCGCGGTTCTCGATGGCAACTCTCACCGCGTTGCCAGGGCCATCGAACAGCTGCGGAGAGACTTCGATCAGCCGCTCCGGATTGAAGACATCGCGGAGGAGCTTGGGATGAGCGTCTCGAGCTTTCACCACCACTTCAAGGCCGTCACGGCGATGAGCCCGCTACAATTCCAGAAGCGGCTGCAGCTCCAGGAGGCCCGCCGCCTGATGCTCGCCGAGCACCTCGATGCGGCAAGCGCCGGCTACCGCGTGGGCTACGACGACGCCTCGCACTTCAGCCGCGAGTACAAACGCCTGTTCGGCGAGCCGCCAATGCGCGACGTGGAGCGGCTGCGGCACGCCGCGCGGGTGGGCGTCGAGGTGTGATCCCAAAAGCGGCTAGAACGATAGTGAAAACGGCTAAGGTGTCATTGCGAGGCGGGCTTTGCCGCCGAAGCAATCTCCCGCGAGATGACGGCCTCGCCCTAGCTGGACGGGACCTAGTCCACAAGACCGGGAGATGCTTCGCTGAGATGAAAATAGCGCGGCTGTCGCCCTGAGCGTAGCGAAGGGCCTCCAACGGCACCGGGATGCTTCGCTCCGCTCAGCATGACATTTTCATACTTACGGGTGACCCAAGGGTCATATAGACTGCGCTCGCAATGACCGCCTTACAAACCGCAACTGGAATGCTCACTAACCGGCTGTGTGGCCGATGATTGTTGTGGTGTCTGTGGAGCCCCAGGATACGTTCGGCTCGACTTCCAGGTGGAGATCGTCGCCTGTGAAGTGTAAGCGCAAGACCGGGGAGACCTCACTTTCGTAGTATGCGACCCGCACCTCGTAGGTGTCGTCCGCCGTCCAGGCCCCGCAGGCTGCGACAGGCTCCTCGCCCCGCCCGCGCAGGTCGCTTATCCCCTTCAGCCACGTGCCGTACCCCACCTGCACCGGGTGCGCTCCACGTTCGTCGCGCAGGACGAGCGCGCTGCCACCGTCACCGTTGAACTCGATCGCGGCGCTCCTGACTTCAGGTCGTTGTTCTCCAGGCTGTAGGTCTGCCCGACCACTGGGCCGAATTGGGCGATGCAGGCGGCCCTCCAGCAGCAGCAGCGACAGGCTCGCCAGTTTGTCCCGCAGCGCACTTGCATAGGCTTGCGCGTCGGCGAACTAGGGCGGCTGGCTGCATGGCGGGCCAACGGATACTCCCAAACGTTGTCCAGCACAACTTGCATGTCGCGCAGGCCGCTGTTGATCGCCAGCACCGCGTCCTGCTCCGGCATAATGACGCAGTATTGGCCGAAAGCGCCGTCGCCGCGGTAGCAGTCGTGGCGGCAGCGCCAGAACTGACCAGCCGTAAGCCCACCGTCCAATCGGGCTCGGTCTGGGTATTGCCACGCTGTTGTCGGATGTGGCCTTCGTCGCCTCGGCGATCCATTGGATGCCGGCGCCTGCCACATTCCCTTCTGGAGATACATCTGCTGACGGGCTATGCCGTCCGTCCTGATGTGCAAACCCGAACCGCCGATGCTGATGCCACGCGGGTCCGTCTCCCAATAGGGGTCCTCGATGCCTAGCGGCTCGAACAGGCGCGGGCGCAGGTAGTCCACCAGGGAGCAGGCCCGTCAGCTTCGTGATGATGGCCGAGGACATGTACGTCGCCGCCGTGTTGTAGACGAACCATGTGCCGGGCTCGTTCTCCACGAGCAACGGCAGAACGTCTTGGGCCAGTTGCGGCAGACGCCGAACACGCGCTGGGTCGTGTCCTCCAGGTGGCGGTGTTCATGGACAGCAGGTAGACGCACGCGCATGGCCTTCAGGTGCTCGCTGGGCCTGGCGGGCGCGTCGTCGGAAAGAACTCCAGGACGGGTCGTCTACCGTGAAGTGGTCAACCCCAATACCGCCATGCCGATGGCGCTGGAGGTGACTCTTGCTCAGCGAAAGAGTGTGCGGGGATTGGCCGTAGGGTGTCCACCAGCCCTCGGCCGCCACGTTCCCGTGGCGCAGAAGCATGAAGCCATGCACCGCGTCCAGCAGGTAGGCTGAGTGTTGCTCAGCGCCTGGACGAAGGCAAGAACCGCCGACGAGGGGATTCCTCGGCCTCCGGGCTGGTGCGCTTCAATTGGATTGTGCTTACCATCGTATTCATCTCCTATTGTTGCCCCCCGACTGAAGTTGGCGCTACAGTCAGACGAGGTGTCTGCCATAACTGGCGCCAACATGCAGATTGGCGAGATAACCGCACACCGAACGTTGGCCGCGCTATCGCGCGGGCCGCCAGGCTGAAGCGCCTGTCTTTTACACGCATCTCGGCAGCGCGATAGCCAGCGGGGCTGGAAGACGGCGTGGCCACCGCGGCCACAGCACCTACCCGTCATTGCGAGCGAAGCGAAGCAATCCGCGCCCTGGTTCAAGGCCGTCTGAGCCACATCAGCGTGTCTGTCACCAGTCGGGGCTGCTTCGTCGTCCTATCGTCCTCCTCGCAGCGACACCGTGGGCTGTCTTCCGAATAGCCAGCCTTGCTCAAACGTTCTGTGTAGAAGACAGGGCTGAAGCGCTGGCGCTGAGGGGCGAAGTCCTGCGGACTGGTTGAGTCCCGAGGGACTTTGCCCTCTCGGCAGCGTGGCTTTAGCCCGCCGATGGCAGCGCGCCCGAGGACGGCCGGGCCGATCTGCGCCTCGTTCACGAGCGCGCGTTGAAGGCGAACAGGTTGTTGGTGACCAGCTCGTCGAAGCGCTCGACCTGGGCGTCAATGCGGTTGCACAGGTCGTCGAACACCTGGTACGCCTGGTCGTCGGGCGGTAGTCGCCGAGGACTGACCAGGGGCACCATGCCGCCCAGCTTCTCCAGCAGCCCGGATGCCGTTGTTGTTCTGGTCGGCCAGCAGGGCTACCAGGTCCCGGTACTTGCAGCATCTTTTCGATGTCGGGATCTTGTCCCGTAGCGTCGCTGCCGACTCCGCGATGTGCTGGCCTCTGGCATGTCGGTGGCGCGCTTCGCCCAGCCGTCGAGCTGCTGGCGCAGGTCACGCATGGCGTTGATAGTCCCGATCGTCTCGCCAAGGCTTGCGCCATATGCTCAGATACAGGTCGAACTGCGCCTGCAAATCGTCCTGCGTCGAGGTGATGTCAGGGCGCGGGGTGAGCTGGAATGACTGTGCCTGGCTCTCATCGCCGACGCTCAGCGTGACCTGGTACTCGCCCGGGTACGACGGCCCAGGCCGGGGTAGACGGTCTCGCTGATGGGGTCGGTGCCCTGGACTTCGGCGTGTTGGGGTAGCGCAGGTGCCCAGACGAAACGGTTCCAGCCTGCGTTGGCCGGCGCGCGCAAGCTCGCTTCGGCTTCCCACTCTCGCGCTCCTCGGGCAACGAGGCTGCTGACCTCGCGGATGACGTTGCCCTGGGCATCCTTGAATGAGCTTGATGGGTTGCTCGGGGCGCTCGCCAGGTAGTAAGTCACAATGGCAGCGGTCGGCGGGTTCTGGCCGGCCTCGACGAAGCGGCGCACGAGGCGCGCCCCTCGGCGTCCGACTCTCGTAGAACGGTGATACCACGCCGGGACCGCCGGAGTAGTTGCGGCCCGGGCGCGCCGCCAATCCAGCCCTGGAACGTGCCGGGTAGGGCGCGTAGGGTGTCGCGCAGGCGGGAACATCTGCGCCTGGCCCTGCGCAACCGCGTCGGCTCATCTGGTGCAGTGGTGTCAGGTCGTCGAGGATCCAGAACGAGCGGCCGTGGGTCGCCGCGATTGGGTCGTTGTTCTTGATGAGCAGGTCATGCGCGGCGTCACCGGTAGGTTCAACTGGAAGGTCTGCCAGTTCGCTCCGTCGTCGAACGACACGGCGTACAGCCCTGTCTCCGTCCCCAGGTACAGCAGCCCTCGCCGCGCCGGATCCTCCCAGATCACCCGCGGGAAGTCGTTGTCGGGCAAGCCGTTGGTGATGCTCTGCCACGTCTGACCGTAGTCGTTGGTCTTGAAGACGTAGGGGCGGTAGTCGTCGAGCTTGTAGACGTAGGCGGCGATGTAGGCCGTCGCCCGGGTCGTGGGGCGACAACTCGAGGCCACTGATGGTAGACCACTCGAACCCAGGTCGAGCGGGTGATGTTGCTCCACCACGCCGCCGTCGCGGGTGATGTGGACGAGGCCGTCGTCGGTGCCGGCCCACAGGACACCCTTCTCAAACGACGACTCGGCCAGGGCAAAGACCACGGCATACGTCTCCGCGCCGACGGCGTCGCGGTTGACCGGGCCGCCGGTGGGCTGGAGAGTGTTGGGGTCGGCGCGGGAGAGGTCGAGGCTGATGGGCTGCCAGGACTGGCCCTCGTTGGTGGACTTTGAAGACGATGTTGCCGCCGATGTAGAGGGTGTCGGGGTCGTGGGGCGAGATGATGATCGGGTACGTCCAGTGGAAGCGGTACTTGTGATCGATCGCGCCGTAGCCCGTCATGACCTCGGGCCATGTGGTAATGAGGCGAAGCTGCTTGGTGCGGTGGTCGTAACGCTGGAGGGCGTTGCCGCCGCCGGGCGAGCTGCCGATGGCGCCGACGTAGACGATGTTGTGGTCGTCGGGGCGGACGGCGATGTAGCCGCTCTCGCCCGTGCCGGCCACGTAGCCGTCGCTCCACATGATGGAAATGTTGTTGCTGCGGCTCGGCACGGCGATGCTGCTGTTGTCCTGCTGCGTGCCGTAGACGTGATAGTTCCAGCGGTTGTCGGCAGTGACGTGATAGAACTGGGCGGTCGGCTGATTGTAGATGGTAGACCACGAGGCGCCGCCATCGAACGACACGTTCGCGCCGCCGTCGTTGCTCTGAATCATGCGCCGCGTGTTGTTCGGGTCAATCCACAGGTCGTGGTTGTCGCCGTGGGGCGTGTCAATCTGGGTGAAGGTCCTGCCGCCGTCGGTGGACTTCCAGAGATCCAGACAGTTGACATACACTGTGTCGCCGTCCCGCGGGTCGGCGGTGAGGTGGATGTAATACCAGGCGCGGGACACGAGGCGCTGGTCGCCGCTGACCTTCTCCCACGTTTTTCCCCAGTCGTCCGAGCGATATAGACCACCCTCCGGCTGGTGCTCAATGAGCGCCCAGACGCGTCCCTTCTGGGCCGGCGAGGCGGCGACGCCGATCTTGCCCTTGATGCCCTTCGGCAGGCCCTTGTTCGCGCTGATATCGGTCCACGTCTCGCCGCCGTCGGTGGACTGCCAGAGGCCGCTGTCGGGGCCGCCGCTGGAAATCATCCACGGGCTGCGGTAGGCTTCCCAGATGGCGGCGTAGAGGATGCGCGGGTTGGTGGGGTCGATGCTGAGATCGACCGCGCCGGCCTTATCGCTCTTGTGCAGCGTCAGCCGCCATGTCTCGCCGCCGTCCGTCGATTTGTATACGCCGCGCTCGGCGTTCGGCCCGAAGGCGTGGCCTAGGGCGGCGACATACACGATGTCCGGATTCTGCGGGTGAACGCGGATCTTGCCGATGTGCCGCGTGTCGGCGAGGCCCATGTGCCGCCACGTCTTGCCCGCGTCGGTCGACTTGTAGACGCCGTCGCCGTGGGACACGTCGATGCGGATGGTGGTCTCGCCCATGCCGGCGTAGATCACGTTAGGGTCCGAGTCTGCGACGGTCAGCGCACCCACGGACGACGTGTTCAGAAAGCCATCGGAAATGCACTCCCACGAGATGCCGCCATCCACCGTTTTCCAGATGCCGCCCGCCACCGCGCCGAAATAGAACGTGTTCGGCTCAGTGGGGTCGCCGGCGACGGCGACGACGCGGCCGCCTCGGAACGGACCAATGCAGCGCCATTCGAGCAAACCCTTGAAATCTTGTGTTCCAGCCATGAAACATGCTCCTAACGTGAAACGAGAGTGGACAAACAACGACTCTAGCCGACCAGGGTACGGCTAAAGTCGTTCATGGGTACCGCTGTGTGGAGGGAAACGGGCTTGAATGCGGCTCAGGTTGTGGGGGCAATGTTAGCACCGATAGGAAGGGCTGTCACTTTTCTATTTACGCTGCAAAATGTTGAGACGCGTCAGCAGGTCCATCAAGTCGGCCTCGCTGCCCGCGTCGAGGGCTGGCGCCGGCTGGCGCGCGTGAGGGGACGCGATGGCGCCGCGCAGGGCATAGATGTGCTTGCGGATCGTAAGGCTCAGGCCGGGCTGGTTCTCGAAGCGAATCAAGGGGCAGTAGCGGTAGAAGGTCTCGGTCGCGCCTTCGCGGTCGCCCGCGCTCCAGCGGCGGTAGATGTCGACCAGGATCTCGGGCACGCCGAATCCCGTCATGATGCCAATCGCGCCACGCCGTAACTCTTCCAGGTACCACATGCCGCCCGACCCGCCAAAGACCTCGACTCGCGGGTTCGCCGCGTGCACAAGGCTCAGCTTCGGCGGCGTCGGCTCGTCCTCCAGCTTGAGGAAACGGCAGTGGGGCGCTTCGTCGGCCAAAGCGGCGATGAACTCGACGCTCATGAAGACGCCGCTGCTGGGCGGGTGGTCCTGCACGACGACGGGGATGTCGACCGCCTCGGCTACGGCCAGATAATGTCGGCGGAGCGCGGCGTCCGTCGAGCGCGCCAGGCGCGGCGGGGCGACCATGACCGACTGCGCGCCCATGGCCTGCGCCTGGCGGCTGTAGGCCACACAGGGATCCGTCGCCGCGTGGGTGGTGCCGACGCAGATGGGGATGCGGCCGTTCGCGGCCTCGATGACCGTGGCGATGATTTGCTCGCGCTCGGCGTCTGTGACCTTGCTGGCCTCGCCCATGACACCAAGAATGGTCATGCCGTCGACGCCCGCGTCGATCGTGAAGTGCGTGAGCCGCGCCAGGCTGTTCAGGTCCAGACTCCCGTCCGCCTTGAACGGCGTCGGCGTGATGTTGTAGACACCCTTGAGGCGTGGGAATTCCGACATGAACGCTCCCGGTATTGCGGATCAGGGCGCTATCTGTGCCTGGCCGTCGCTTTGCGCGCGCCGCTCGGCCTCGCTGCGAAGCATGCGCCAGGCAAGGTGCGCGCGTTCCTCGGCGCCCATCAGATGCTCAGTCAGACTAGCCTCGGCGCGTGGCGCGTCGCCGTCCTTGATAGCGTCGAGGATCGTCTGGTGGATGTCCTGCGGCTGATCGGGGGAGTCGAACTGGATGCGACTCGTCAGGCCGATGAGCAGCCACGTCTGCAGCCGCATGCTGTTCCACGCGTCGTACAGGCGCTGGTGGTCGGCTACACGGCAGATGTTGTCGTGGAAGCCGAGGTCGAGGGCGATGATGGCGCCGACATCGGCCTTGTCGCGCATGGCGAGGCCAAGCTGGTCGACGAGATGCTGGAGCTCGGCGATGGCTGCAGTGTCGAAGCGTGGGACGGCGCGGCGTAGGGCGTCGGCTTCGAGGAGCCGCCGCAGGCTGTAGATCTCGTCGATATCTTTGTCCGTGAAGTCGATAACAGAATAGCCCCGACGCGGCAGGTTCTTGACGATACCTTCCCGCTCCAGGGCTACCAGAGCTTCGCGCACTGGGGCGCGACTCACGCCGAACTGCTCGGCGATGGACGCCTCGATGACACGGCTGCCCGGGCCAAACATGCCATGCAGGATGGCCTCACAAATCTGGTCCTTAATTCGGTCGCGCAGGTTGACGATGTTGAGTGTTTCGAAGTGGGGCGTGTCGTTCTCTGACATGGCTTACCCGCGCGATGAATCTGACGGTTGTCGACAGACGTGGCGCGGAATTCTAGCGCGGGTAGTCGCAATTGTCAAACATGACCGCCGCCCTAGCTCTTGGCCCAGCGGACGTCCATATCGTCCCGGCCGGCGAGTGCCTGCCGCAGCAGCACGATCAGCGCGGGGTCGCCGCCCTCCGCCTCAAACATGTCGACCGTGTCCTGGTTGATGTAATAGTCCTGGTCGACATCGGATTCTTCCTCCATGTGGTCGATCAGGAATTGGAGCTGCTCGTCGCTAATCTGACCGAGGGATGCGCCGGAGGCGGCGTCGTAAAGCTGCACCATATTGTTCTCCTTATATGATATGTCGCAACGATGCGTCAAAAACATTCTACATCGCTTCCGAGGCGCGGGCAACGCTCGCATTGACCTTGGGGTTGCCCTATTCTACAATTTGGCTTATCGTCAACCCGTTGCTGCCGCCAGTCAGGTCAAAGACGCTATGGACGTACTCCCTTCCTGGAACGAGACACCCACCAAGCGAGCGATTCTTCGCTTCGTCGCAGACGTGAGCGACCCGTCCAGCCCTGGCTACGTGCCGGCTTACGCCCGCATCGCCACGTTCGACAACGACGGCACCCTGTGGTGTGAGAAGCCATATCTCATCGAGATTGCGTTCGCCTTGCAGCGCCTCATTGCCCGCGCGGAGGCGGAGCCGGCGCTACGCGAGCGCCAGCCCTATAAGGCGCTTCTGGATGGCGACCTGTCGACCTTCGCGCACCTGCTGCCGCATCACATATCCGACACGCTCCGCCTCGGCGCGGCGGTGCCGGAGATCCTGATGCTCGTGTACCAGACGCACGTTGGGATGTCCCAGGCGGTATTCGAGCAGGAGGCAGCGGCCTTCTTTGCGGAGGCGCGTCATCCGCGCTTTGGTGTGCCCTACAAACGGCTGGTCTACCAACCGATGGTCGAGCTGGTGCGGCTTTTGCAGGAGCACGACTTCAAAGTGTACGTCTCGTCGGCCGGCGGGATGGGGTTCATGCGCGTCGTCTCGGAGGAGCTCTATAACATTCCCCGCGAGAACGTCATCGGCAACGACGTGCGCCTGAAGTTCCAGATGGGGGCGCACGGGCCGGAGCTCATTCGACTCGCGGGTGTGAACGAGCCAATCGACGATGGCGCCGGCAAGCCCATCAACATCGAGCTGCACATCGGGCGCTGGCCGATCCTGGCCTTTGGCAACGCGAATGGCGACATCGAGATGCTACAGATGGCCCAAGGGTCGGGCCATCGCCACCTGTGCCTGCTCTTGCGCCACGACGATGCCGAACGCGAGTATGCCTACGATGCTCACGCCGAGAAGGCGCACGCCGTGGCGGAGGCGGCGGGCTGGCTCGTGGTGAGCATGAAGCACGACTTCGGGACGGTGTTCGCGTTTCAGCAGGCGGACAACGGAGCGCCGATTGATGGAGCTCTGTAGAGACGCGACATGGCGCGTCTCTACTAATTGTCCTCTGTGAACTGTATACTGAGCGAACGCGAAGTGTGACAGCTCGCGGTGGGGTGCCAACTCCACCGCCCATTAGAGGCGCTGGAGCGACATCTCCAGGGCCTGCTGGGAGATTCATGCGGGCGCTGTGGCGCTCGCGTACATGATTTCTCTTGCGCCAAGCGAGAGCGCCTGCTCTAGGTCCGCCATGATGTCCGCCGGATGTTCGGCGCCTATGCTCAGGCGGATGAGGTTGTGGGACACTTCGGCGATGGCGCGGCCTTCGTCGCCCAGCTTCTGGTGCGTCGAGATGGCCGGAATCGCTGCCACCGTCTTGACGCGCCCCAGATCCGTGGCTCGCCAGATCATTTGCAGCCGGTCGAACACGGCTCGCGCCGCTTCCGCTCCACCGTTCACCGAGAAACTGAGCAAATGCCCGTAGCGGTTGACGGGCGCGCCGTAGTCGTCCTCACCGTCGGCCAGCCAGAGCAGCCGCGCCGCGATATCGTGGCCGGGGAAGTTGGGCAGGCCGGGATAGTTCACCGCCTCGACCTGGGGCTGCTCGGCGAGGAACTGGGCGACGCGGAGCGCGTTGCGGCTCATGATGTCGGCGCGAGTGCGCACCATGCGCAGGTCGTTCATGATCATCAGCGCACTGAAGGGGCTGAGAGACGGGCCGTAGTCGCGCATCAGCTCGAGCTTGATGTAGAGCGCGTAGTCGCGGCGCAGCTCATCTGGCCCGACGCGGCTGGGGATGTCGCGGCGCGAGATGACGGCGCCGGCGATGGCGAAGCCGCTCGTCGTCATCAGCTTCGTGACCGAGTGCACGACGATGTCCGCGCCGAGGGTCAGCGGGCGCAGCAGGGCGGGCGTGGCGATGGTCGAGTCGACGATGAGGGGCACCCCGTGGGCGTGGGCGATGGCGGCGATGAGCGGAATGTCGAAGACGCCGAGGCCCGGGTTGCTGGGCATCTCGCCATAGACGAAGCGCGTGTTCTCGTCGATCTTGCTGGCCCACTCGTTCAGGTCGAGGGGGTTGCGCACCCAGCGCACGTCGATGCCGCGCTCGCCGGCATAGCGCCGGCTGAACAACGTGAACGTTCCGCCGTAGCACTTCGCGCTGGCGACGATGTTGATGGGTCGGCCGCTGCCGTCGTTCGCCAGGAACGGGTCGGTGGCGAGCAGAACCGCGCCCATGCCAGAGCCCATGGCGCACGCGCTGGTCTCGCCCTCGAAGCCGTAGCCGTCGAGCATAGCCAGCGTTTCTTCGAGGTAGTGCAGGGTCGGGTTGGCGACGCGGCTGTAGGTCCAGCCGGGCGTGACCGCGGCCAGCACCGCTTCCATGTGGTCGCTGTTCTCGAAATGCTGAGCCGTGCTCAGGTAGGCCGGCTCCAGGATGCTGCCCTGGTTTGCCAGCGCCGCGTCCTGCCCGTAGAGACCATGCACGGCAATGGTGTCGAACCGCTTGCGGCGCATCCGCGCGCGTTGCGCAGCCTCCGCGGCCAGGACGTCCTGGCCGCGGTCGATGTACGCTTGAACTCCGGCGCTGTATATATTTTCCATGGCCCTTTCCTCATTGAAACGGAGATTGGGCCTAGTATACTACAGACGCTCGAAACGCGCCTGGAAGAAGCGCAGGTACTTGGGCTCGTAGACCATGTTCAGGCCGCGCGTCTGCTCGCGGTTGTCGTACACCGCCTTGACCGACTCGGCGACGACGTCCATGTGCGCCTGGGTATAGACGCGGCGTGGAATGGTCAGGCGCGTCAGCTCCAGGGCCGGGTAGTAGTGGTCGCCGGTCTTCGGGTCGCGTCCGGCGCTGGCGATGCCGCGCTCCATGGAGCGAATGCCGGAGTCGAGGTACAGCTCGGCGGCGAGAGTCTGAGCCGGGAACTGGTTCTGCGGCACGTGAGGGTAAAAACCTTTGGCATCCAGGAAAACGGCGTGGCCGCCGACCGGCTTGACGATCGGGATGTCCCAGTCGGTGAGAAGCTCGCCCAGGTAGCGCACCTGGCCGATGCGGCTGCGCGCGTGGTCGTCCTGCATCGACTCCTCGATGCCAATCGCCATCGCTTCCATATCGCGTCCGGCCAGACCGCCGTAAGTGTGCAGCCCCTCGTACACGACCACCAGGTTGCGCAGCTCCTCGAACAGCGCGTCGTCGTTCACCGCCAGCCAGCCGCCGATGTTGACCAGGCTGTCCTTCTTGGCGCTGCTCCACGCTCCGTGAGTGTAACTGCAGAACTCGTTCACGATCTGGGCGATGGACTTATCACAGTAGCCGGGCTCGCGCTCCTGGATGAAGAAGGAGTTCTCGACGATGCGAGTCGCGTCCAGGTAGACCTTGATGCCGTAGCGGTCGCACAGGGCGCGCAATTCGCGCACGTTCTGCATGCTCACCGGCTGCCCGCCGGCCATGTTCACTGTACCGGCGAGGCTCACATAAGCGATGTTCTCCGCGCCGACTTTGTCGATGAGCGCCTGGAGCTTGTCCAGGTCGACGTTGCCCTTGAATGGGTAGAGGTTTTGCGGGTCGTGGGCCTCGGCGATGATGACGTCGACGAACGTGCCGCCGGCCAACTCCTGGTGCAGGCGCGTCGTGGTGAAGTACATGTTGCCGGGGACGTACTGGCCCTTGCGGATGACGGCCTGGCTGATGAGGTGCTCAGCGCCACGCCCCTGGTGTGTCGGCACGAGGTGTCGGTAGCCGTAGTACTTCTGGACCGCTTCCTCGAGGTGGTAGTAGTTGCGGCTGCCGGCGTAGGCCTCGTCGCCGAGCATCATCCCCGCCCACTGGCGGTCGCTCATGGCGTTCGTGCCGCTGTCGGTCAGAAGGTCGATATAGACGTCATCGGAGCGCAGCAGGAATGTGTTGTAGCCTGCCTCTTCGAGAGCCCGGGCGCGGTCATCGCGGGTGATGACGCGCAGCGGCTCGACGACCTTGATCTTCCAGGGCTCGGCCCACGAGCGGCGGCCGAACTGCTGGCCCATGGTCTGAGGCTGGGTATGGGGCGCGGTGGTCACAGGAACATCGGGTAGCATGAGTTTCCTCCTTTGCGCCCCACCCGTTGGCCGCTCTTAGCCAATGGGCAGGGCCGTGGTTGACTTCACTTCGGTAAAAACGACACTCGTGTGTATACGGGCGACGCCGGGAAGCGGCGTCAATTGGTCCACGACGAAGCGCTCAAGGTCCTTGCGGTTGTGTACGGCGACCTTCAGCAGGTAGTCGTACTCGCCGGTCACGAAGTGGCATTCCAGGACTTCGGGCATCTGGCGAATGGCGGCGCGGAAGCCCTCGACCTGGGCGAGTTGGTGCAGCGCGAGGCTAACATGGATGAAGCACAGCAGGTCGAAACCGACCCGCTCGCGGTCTATGACGGCGGTGTACTCGCGAATGATGCCATCTTGCTCGAGCCGCCGCAGCCGCGCGTGAGTCGCGGGCGGCGAGAGGTTGACGCGGCGGGCCAGCTCAACGTTGCTGATGCGTCCGTCGGTCTGAAGAATGCGCAGCATCGCTCTATCGATGTCATCAAGCTCCGCTGCCAGTGAATAAGATATCATGCAGACCTCGTTGTGTCAATGGATATTCGGTATTATAGACCAAATTAAGTAGAAATAAAGGAAGAATAATGAAATGGATGATGATAGTTCGGCAATCGAATCGGATCCAGGGAGAGCGCCCGAAGAATATAAAGCGAGCGGGGCGCTTCCGACGATGGAGCGCCCCGCTCGTAGCAGTTTGTCGGCCTGGGTCGCAGTTAGCCCGCGGGATTCCCGCCGAGATCAGGCTTCGCGCCGCCACCGCTCGACGGCGGCGCCGGGTCGTCCTGCTTCTTCGGCTTAGCCGGCTTGGCCGGTTTCTGGGGAGGTACTTCGGTGGCGTCAGTCGGCGGCAGTACTCCGGTCTCGTCAGTCGGCGGCGGTGTGCTCGTCGGGTTCGTCTCTTCGGACATCCTTGCCTCCTTGATTTTCTCAGTCACTAGCATTGGGCGACTTGCCCGCGCCAGAACACGGTTCCCAATGCATAAGCCACGCGCCCGGGACGGCCTGACGCGACGACTCGCACAGGTCAGCGGCGCGCATCTTCTCGTCCAGGCTGCCCGGACTGTTGTCGGGTAGCTGCAAAGCCCACACATCCTTGCCCTGCTCCACGGCCTGACGCAAATACGGCCGCATCATGCGATCCACCCAGTAGCCATCGATGGGTACGCCCACCAGGTTCAGTCGTCCGCGGTTGACGTTCCAGAACGCCTGGGTCGTGTCGGCATCGGAACCACTCAGCATGACAACCGAATCCGCGGGAACGACACTGGTCACAGCCTGGATGATTCCCTCGAAGGGATTATGGTCAGCCCGCTCGAAATGGGCCAATCCTCCAAACGTTGTCGCCACGACCACGAGGGCCGCCACGGGCGCGGCTACTCGCGCTGTTCGGCCGCCGCGCCAGGCGATTAGTAGCCCAATGGCGCCGATGACCGCGCCGAGCGCGACGATGCCAAACCCAAGCCAGTCGACGCTGGCAGTCTCCCCTGCTTTCCAGGCCAGGTCGAGCTTGCCTGCCAGCGCGTCGGTCACATTGCTCCACGGCATGAAATACTGAAAACTGTAGAGCGAGACCTCGTCCGGGTTTATGCCAGGCCCTGTCGCGTCCATCACCTTCCAGAAGAAGCTGACGCGGTACACCAGGACGCCAGGGAGCTGAATGAGGAAGCTGGCAACGAGCACGGCGGCCAGGAGCGCGCGCTTTCCCCAGCCCCATTTCTTCGCCATCTCGAACACGGGAAGCATGCCAAGTGCCAGAAGCGGCATTGTCGAGACGAGCAGGCGCGGACCGTAGGCCCATGCCCCCCACCATGCATCCCACGCGCCGTGTAGCAGCAAGATCGCCGCGAAAGACCCGATCACCCACGCGCGGAAGCCGGGCGGTCGGCGCAGCCGCGCCGCGCCGTAGAGCGCAACGAGGGCCATCGGAGCGTAGAGGAACAGGCTGCGGCCGGGCGCAAACAGCAGCCCCAGAGCGCCGACCAGCGGGAAGGTGGTGAACGTCTCGCTCCCATATCCGGTTGTCAGTGGGTTCCCGAATCGCGCCGTATTATACAGCGCGATAAGGGCGGCGGCAACCACAACCGGCGCGCCTGCGACGAGCGCCATCCGCCACCGCCGCGGCGCGCCCCAGCGCCACACGACGAACAACAAGATGGGCGCGACGATGACGGCGCTGCTCTTGACGAGCATCCCCAGCCCGATGCCTATCCCTGCGAGCAGGGCGCCGCTGGCTGTGCGGCGCGTGAGCATCACCGCCACACCGAGTGACGCCAGCGCCAGCCCCAGGCCGCTCAGCGGCTCGCTATAGAAGTTCTTGGCGTACACGAAGGCGGGGGTGCAGAAAGCGAACACAAGCGCTACGCCCAGCGCCTCGCGCCGCGTGGCGTACACCGTTTGACACGTCACGAACAGCACGACGGCGGTGAGCGCGGTCACCAACGGGTTGAGAAGCAGCACGGTGTCAATGAGACCAAGCCACGGAACCACCAGCGCCAGCGCGTAGAGCGGGGCCGCGGCGAGAGACTGCCCAATGCCGTATTTCGTGTACCTGGCTCCGTCGCGGCCGAGCGCGATTTCCGGAATGTACTGGAAATTGTCGGCGTGGTCTACGCTAAACCGGCCGAACTTGACCAGGCTCTCCGTGACCGCGAGCATATGCCCCTCGTCGGCGGGCATATCGACGCGGCGGCTGTAGACCACAAAATAGGCCGCCAACACGGCGGCGAACAGCGCGAGCCAGATGGGCCAGGATGAACGGACCAAACCTAGATCTCCTCACCGCTGCGGAGCAGCTCGAATATGCGGCGAGTCTCGGGCGCGGGCGTCACGCCCATGTCTCGCTCCAGCGCGCCCGCCAGCTCCTGGTAGACGCGCAGTGCCTGGGCGCGCTCGCCGTTCCGACTCAGACACCGCATCAGCTCGCGGTACGCCTCCTCGACGTAGCTGTCGCGAGCGATGAGGGTACGATAGACCGTTGCGGCGTCGGCGTATCGGTTCCCTTCCATCAGTCGGCGGCCGAGCGCCAGCGCCGCGTTGCGGTAGACGAGCCGTAGCTCGTTGCGGAGAGGCTTAACCCAGTCAGCGTCCATCTCAGTCAGGAAGTCGCCCTGGTAAAGACTCAACGCCTCCTGCAAACGGCGCTTCGCCTCCTCCGCGTCGGTCGGGGCGAGATTGGAGGCGCTGGCCAGCGCGCGGAATTGCTCTACATCGTACCAATACCCCAGGTCGTGATTGAGCGCGTAGCCATCGGCCGTCGTGGTGACCCAGTCGCGGCCACCCAGCGCGCGGCGCAGGCTGTGCAGTGTGTTGTGAAAGGCCGTGCGAAGCTGCTGTTTAGACGCATCGGGCCACAGGTCGGCGCCGATTTGCTGCATGGGCCGCGCCGAATGACTCGCCAGGTAGAAGAGCAGATCCCTGGCCTTCCCCGTTAGCCCATCCGCCGGGGTCAGAACTGCGCCGTAGCGTGTCACTCGCATGATTCCCAAGCCGGTCAGCCGCACCAGGGGCAACTCCATTAGGTTTTCATCAGGGCCGGCGTGGGTGTGGCCCGTTTCGTCGGGGCGGGTGTCGTCGGGGTGGGGTTCGTACGGGCGAGTTTCAAACCCGCCCCGACCGCCGTCTACCTCGCCGACAGCCAGGGCCAGGGCCACTGCTTCGCCCAGCGACAGCCTGCGCCCCTCGGCCCATGCCGCATCCGCTGCTGCGTCACCCATCTGCGCCCGCAAAGCCGCGGCATTGTGCTCGTACTCGCCCCGGTCAGCCGGGCCGAGGGTGACACCAGAAGTCTCAAGGAGCGCGTCCGCCATGCCGAACAGGCGCGCACTGCGCTGGGAGTCGTTCATCGCGGCGGCGACGGCGGCAAGGCCGGCGAGGCACGATGCAATCGCGTCTGTCTGCCGCAGCTCAACGGATGCCGACAGGGCCTCCTGGAAAGCGCGGCGCGCCTCCTGGACTTCGCCGGAGCGAAGGGCGACGTAGCCGAGGTTGTGCTGGGCCATGGCGATGCCGCCCAGGTCGCCGACCTGGCGAAATCCTTCGAGGCTTTCGGCATAGTGCTTCGCCGCTTCCACGACGTCGTTCTGAGAGCGCGCTACTTCACCCAAGCCGAGCATCGCATTCGCTGCTCCCCAGCCATCCCCTAGCTGACGATGTAGTATCAGGCTTTGCTCGTAGAACCGACGCGCGGCCTCGTAGTCGCCTTGCGCCAGCGTCACGTAGCCGAGGTTGCTCATCGTGATCGCACTGTCACGCTCGGCGCCGAGCGCGCGGCGAAGCGCCAGGGATGATTCGTGCAGCTCTCGCGCCGTCTGGTAGTCGCCGCGGCGGCCGGCCAGCCGCCCGAGGTTGTTCAGGACACCCGCCGTCCCCGCGTTGTCGCCCAGGGCCGTGTAGAGCGCCAGGCTCTCGTCTAGCATAGCGCGCGCCGCTACTGCGTCCCCCTGGTGGTCGGCCAGCACGCCGGCCCACTGCAGCGCTCTCGCGCGCACGGCGTCCCCGGCCGCCCAGCGCGGGAGCGCCGCGGTCACCTGGTCCACTGCTTCAGTGAAGCTGCCCCGGCGGTAGCCGAACATAGCCAGGAGACCGGCCAGTTGCAGATGTTGCTGCGCCAGGTCCACGACGTCGCGAGACCAGGTCAGAGCCGCGCGGAAGTTGTCACTCTCGGCCCCAATGCGCTTCAGCCACTGGGCCTGGTCCGGCCCGTTCACGTGGCGCTCGGCCTCTTCCGCCAGGTCCAGGTAATACGCGAAGTGCCGGCGGTGCGTCGCGTCGGCTTCGTCGGCCAGCCCCGGGTGCTCCCACTGCTCTTGGGCGTACTGCCGAATCGAGTCCAGGAGATGAAAGTCCTTCGCGCCCGGCTCGGCCTCGGCGGCGACCAGTAGCGATTTGTCTACCAGCCGCGCGAGAAAATCGAGGACGTCGTCACTCTCGATGGATACCACGCCAATCGCGGCGCCGTCATCGCACAGCACTTGCTCGGCCGCTTCGAGATCAAAACGGTTCGCGAACACCGCGGCTCGGCGCAGCGCGGCCTGCTCCGCGGGTGAAAGCAGGCCATAGCTCCACTCAATCGCGGCGCGTAGCGTCTGGTGGCGGGGAAGCGCGGTTCGGCTCCCCTGCGTCAGGAGCGCGAAGCGGTCATCGAGGCGGGCAGCAATCTGCTCGACGGTGAGCAGACGGGCGCGCGCCGCGGCAAGCTCGATCGCCAGGGGGATGCCGTCAAGCCGCGCGCAAATCTGCGCGATGATGGGGGCGGTGTGGGTGTCGAGGGAAAAGCCGGGCAGCGCCGTGGCAGCGCGGTCAGCGAAGAGCTGGATGGCCTCGTAGCGGCTCAGCTCGTCGAGGGCAGGCAGGCGGCGAAGGTCGGGCAGGCTGAGCGGCGGTGTCGAGAGAACCTCTTCGCCGATGATCCCCAGCGGCTCCTGGCTGGCGGCGAGGCAGCGCAACTCCGGACAGGCGCGCAGGAGCGCGCCGACGAGACGAGCGCAGTCGTCGATGAGATGCTCACAGCCGTCGAGGACAAGCAGGAGTTTGTGGGGCTTCAGTTCGGTGATCAGGGCCTCGACCCAACTCTGCCCCTGCGCCTCTCGCAAACCCAGCACCGCCGCCACCGTCTGTGGGACGAGGGCCGGGTCTGTGATGGGCGCGAGCTCCACCCACCACACCGGGAATTCCTCGGCCGCGGCGATGCGCGCGGCGATCTCCCGCGCGAGACGTGTCTTGCCGGCCCCGCCGGGGCCGGTGATGGTTACGAGACGCGCTCGGCTCAGTCTACGTTGGCCTTCGGCGACCTCGCGCTCGCGCCCAATGAAGCGGGTGAGAGGCTGGGGAATGTTATGGATGGGGCGGGCGCGAGATTGCGCGGATGAAGGGGGCGACGATGACACGCGCCATCTCCTGTCGAGCGGTGGGCCTTACTACCAGCTGTCGTCGTCCTCGTCGTCGGGATCGTCCTGCAGCAACACGCGGCGGGCCTTCATCGGGCCTTCCGGCGGGCTAAGGATGCCCTCGCGTTCCATCTCCTCGATAAGGCGAGTGGCCCGCTGGTACCCGATACGAAGCTTGCGCTGCAAGAGTGATGCCGACGCTGTCTTGGCATCGCGCACGACCTCGATCGCCTGGTCCCACAGCTCGTCGCGCGGCGCATCGTCCTCGTCGTCCGTCTCATACCCACCGAACGGCGAGGGAGGCGGCGCGGCCGGGCGAGCCGGGGTTGTCGAGCGTGACCAGGTCTGTGCCTGTGCAGCCGGCGTATCCGGCGGCGGCCAGGCAGTAGCGCCCGGAATCGAGCTCTGATCGTCGTCGGATAGGCTGGTGGGAAGGCCCGGTCCGCTGCCGAGCGGCGGCCCCATGCCCTTCCAGTAGCGGACGAGGCGGTCAAGCTCCACGTCGGAGACGTAGCAGCCCTGGAGTCGTTGCAGCTTGCTGGCGTCGGGCGCCATGTAGAGCATGTCGCCGCGGCCGAGGAGCTTCTCCGCGCCAGAGCCATCGAGGATCACGCGAGAGTCGACCAGGCTCGTGACGGCGAACGCGATACGGGCCGGGAAGTTGGCCTTGATGAGGCCAGTGACGACATCCACCGAAGGACGCTGCGTGGCGAGAATCAGGTGGATGCCCGTGGCGCGCGCCATTTGCGCCAGGCGGCAGACAAGACGCTCCACATCCTCGGGGGCAACCATCATGAGGTCGGCCAGCTCGTCGATGATGAGCACGATGAAGGGGAGCTTCTTCTCGCCCTTGCTCTCGGCGATCGCGTTGTAGCCTTCGATGTTGCGCGCGCCGACTTTCGCGAACAGGCGGTAGCGGGTGTCCATCTCCTTGACAGCCAGATTCAGGAGCGGGACGACGGCTTCGATGTCCACGACGACGTCGGCGAGCAAGTGCGGGATGCCGTTGTACTGCACCAGCTCGACGCGCTTGGGGTCGACCATCAGGAAGCGCAGGGTCTGCGGCGTATGGGTCAGGGTGAGGCTGGCGACGATGGCGTTGATGCACACCGACTTGCCCGAGCCGGTCGCGCCCGCGATGAGGAGATGGGGCATTTTCGTCAGGTCGACGGCCACCGGTTGGCCGGCCACGTCCTGCCCCAGCGCGATGGCCAGATGGCCCGGCCCGTCCACATCCTGGAACGACTCCGACTCGACCACGCCGCGCAGCGCGACCACGTGGGCTTTTGTGTTCGGGACCTCGATACCCACGACCGGCCGCCCAGGCACCGGCGCTTCGATACGTATTGTCGGCGCGGCCAGGGCAAGCGCCAGGTCGTTGGCGAGGGCACTAATCTTGTTGACTTTGACCTTCGACCGCGTCACCTGGCCCTTGGCGTCCTTCTTTTCGACGAAGCCAGGCTCGACGCCGAACTGGGTAATGGCCGGTCCCTGGTTCACTTCGACGACGCGCGCCGGCACTCCGAATGCTGACAGGGTATCTTCGATGATTCGCGCGTTCTGTCGGATTTCGTCCCGGCTGACTTCTTGCTCGATGTTCTGCTCGAGGATGTCGGAGAGGGTCGGGAGCTGGAAGTCTCGGTTCGCCCCGACCGTGCGCGCCACAACCACCCCCGAGGGTGAGGCTGCGGGAGGGGGAGGCGCCGGAGCGGCCGGCGTGTTCTGAGGTGGCGCGGCGGGTTGCGTGGCGGCCGGCGCCAGGGGATCGGAGCCATACACCTTGGGAGGACGCGGGGAAGGGTTCGCCGGGGCAGGCTGAGGATTCGCGGGTGGCGTGGCAAGCCCGCCGTTGGAAGGCTGGACACGTCCTCCGGCGCGGATCGTCAGGTCGTCCTCTGGCCCCATGGGAATCGGCCGAGGCGCGACACTCGCCGGGCGGTTGATGGGCATGCGCCGGCGCCGCAGCCAGTCGGTCAGGTCCTGGACGGTCGCGCTAAGCCACTGCATGGCGGACTTCGCCGGGCCGGGGAGCGTAAGGATGACGCCCGCCAGGATCACCAGGACCAGCACGAGAGCTGCGCCGAAGGCCCCGAGCGTGCTCCGCAGAACCGTTTCGATGACTTCCCCAACGTACCCGCCGCCGCGCCCCATATCGGCGAGGGCATCGGGCGGGACGTGGGTCACGGCGCTCTCGGTCATGTGCCAGAGACCGAGCGCCCCGAGAAGCAGCAGCGCGATGCCGATGATGTGGCGTAGGCGCACATTCAGCTGCTTGTCGAGGCTGTCCATGATGAGCAGGACGCCGCCGCCGCCGATCAGGAGTGGCGAGATGACGAATGCCCACCCGAACAGGCGGCGCAGGAACTGGAGCCACCAGTCCGTGATTTCGCCACGCGGAAAGACCATGCTGAGGAATGTGCCAACGGCCAGTGCGAACAGCACGATGCCGATGCCCATCTCAAATTGAAAGCCGGACCCAGCCGCTGGATCGGGCTTCTTTGTGCCTTTCCCTCTCGTCGTCTTCTTCGCCATGCCTCGCCCTGCCAGGACCCGTGCGTGCCGCTATTTGTCCATCTGTTCTATTGTAGCACATAACGCCAGGCTAGGCCAACAGCGCCCCGGCGGTCCGATTTCGGTATATAATGTGATTACCTCACAGGAATGGGAGTCAGGTATGCGCGTGCTCGCTGTGGATGTTGGGACGGGGACACAGGACATTCTGTTGTTTGACAGCCGCTACTCGGTCGAGAACTCCCTCAAGCTCGTCATGCCATCGCCGACACTGCGCGTCGCTCAGGAGGTTCAGGCGGCGACCCGGCAGGGCGTCGGAATCGTGCTGACGGGGGTCATCATGGGCGGCGGTCCATGTGCCTGGGCGGTCGAGAAGCACCTCAAGGCGGGCCTGCCGGTCTGGTCGACGCCGAGCGCGGCGCGCACCTTCAACGATGATCTGGACGAGGTTGCGGCGATGGGCATCACGCTCGTCTCCGAGGACGAGGCCGCCCGGCTCGCCGACGCGCGCCCGATCATCATGGGCGACTTCCATCTGCCGACCATCGAGGGCGCGCTGCGGGCGTTCGGCGTCGAGCCTGACATCGACGCCCTGGCGCTCGCCGTCTTCGACCATGGCGACTCCCCGCCGGGCTACAGCGACCGCCGCTTCCGCTTCGACTATCTGCGCGAGCGCCTGGCGGAGGGCGCAGGCCTGAGCGGGTTCGCGTTCTGGGCCGACCACATCCCGCCGCGCTTCACCCGCTTGCAGGCGCTGGCCGACAGCGTCCCGAGCGGCCTGCCGACGCTGGTCATGGACACTGGACCGGCCGCCGTGCTGGGCGCGCTGGACGACCTCCGCGTTCGAGACGCGGCGAGCCGGGGAGCGATCGTCGCCAATATCGGCAACTTCCACAGCCTGGCGTTCCACATCGTGGGCTCACGCATCGTCGGCTTGTTCGAGCACCACACCGGCGAGCTGACGCCGATGGAGCTCGCGGCCTACCTCGACAAGCTGGCGGAGGGGACGATCACGAATGAGGAGGTGTTCGCCGACATGGGGCATGGCGCGCTCGTTTTGGAGGCCGCGCCCCGCCCCGACTTCATCGCTGTCACCGGCCCGCGGCGCAGCCACCTGCGCGGCACCGGGCTGGACGTCTACCTGGCCGTCCCGCACGGGGACATGATGATGGCCGGCCCGTTCGGCATGCTGCGTGCCCTGGCGAGCCTCGATGACACCACCGGCGCGGAGATTGCGGCCGTTCTCGACGGCCAGGTTGCCCCGGAGAGTCTGTGGTAGCGCCCGCGATACCCCCCGAACCCATGGGGCAGGCCGATTACGCGGTCGACGAGACGATCCCGTCGAGCGTCGTGTGGGCTTCCTCGCGGGCGGAGGTCGCCGAGATGCTGCGCGCTGCCAACGCCGAGGGCCGGGCCGTCGTTCCATGGGGAAGTGGCAGCCAGATGGCGCTGGGCGCTCCTCCGGCGCGGTACGACATTGCTCTCGATCTGAGTGGCTTGAACCGCGTTGCCGACTACGACCCCGCCGACCAGACCGTCACCATCGAGGCGGGCGCGCGCCTGTCCGATGTGCAGGATGCGCTGCTGGCCGAGCGCCAGTTCGTTCCCCTCGACCCGCCCTATCCTTCGGCGACAATCGGCGGACTCGTTGCGACGGACAGCGACGGCCCCCGGCGTCTGGGCTTCGGCGGGGTGCGCGATCTCGTGCTGGCCCTGCGCCTCACTCTCGCTAACGGCGAAGAGCTGCTCTTGAGCAGTCAGTCTGAAGGCAGGGGCGCCGACCTGTTGCCGCTCGCCGTGGGCAGCCTCGGCGCCCTCGGCGTCATCACCGAGGTCACGCTGCGCACCAGCCCCTTGCCCGCTGCTTCGCGCACGCTCTCGGTGTTCACCTACCCCGAGCCAAGCGCGGCCGTCCGATTGGGCAATCGAATCCTGGAACTCGGTCCGCGTCCCACCGCGCTGGATATCTTCAGCTCGGCCGAGGGCGCGTACATCATCCTGGCGCGGCTGGAAGGTGACACGCGTGCCGTTGAGACCCAGGCGCGCACTATCGAAACCTTGTGCCGTACCGAGTACATGCGCCGAATCCAGATCGCCGACGCCAAGGATACGCGGGAGGTATGGGAGGCGGCGAACGTCGGCGGGAGCTACTGGGATGGGCCGCGCCTCTCCTATCCGGTCATCGTTCGTCTGCGCGTTCCGCGCATGGCTGTGGCGCCGATGCTCCTGGCGGCGAAAGACATTCTCAGGCGGCACGACCTGCCCCGCCTCCTGTCCATGCAGGCCGGCTCGGGCGCGGCGCGCATCCACCTGGGGGACCTGCGCGGCCAGAGCGACGAAGCGGCTGTGGTCGCGGTATGCGTGGCGCTGCGCGAGTCGGCGCAGCGGCTCGGCGGCTATCTCGTCGTCGAGCAAGCGCCGCGCGCCATTAAGGAGCGCGTCTCGGTGTGGGGAGCCACGCCGATGCTCGCGGCTGTCGCGCGCGCCAGGGCGAAGCTCGATCCATTGAATATCGTGAACCCTGGGCGCTTTGTAAATTAGGGTCCATGCGATGAGACCAAGGCTACTGCACTTGCTGCTGGACATAAGTTTGCAGACGGTACTCCTCAAGAGCATCTCGGCATGCTTCCTCGCCTTGATCGCCGTGTGTGCTGTCTCTTCGCCGGCCCTCGCCGGCCCCGCCGAGCCCGACGCCGCCACATCGTCCACTGTAACCACCTCTCCCGCGCCGAGCCACCGACCGTCCGACATCCCGGCCGCGGCCTGGACTCGTCCCCTCGGTATGCCGGTGGCCCACGCCGGCGCAAAGAGCGATGTTCACCCGATGATCGACGACGGGCCGTACCAGGGGCTGCCGCTGGGCGGGATCGGCGCCGGTACTATCGGCCGGACGTTTCGCGGCGATTTCGCCACCTGGAACCTGGAGACGGGCATTCACCGCTATCAGACCGTCGTTCCCGACCAGTTCAGCGTCTTCGTCGAGCAGAACGGCGAGACGTCGGCCCACGTGCTCTCGACCCTGCGCTCGCCAGGTGTCTTGGGCGACTGGCAGTGGGACTACCCGGTCGGCGCGGGCGACTACTACGCCCTCTTTCCCCGCGCCTGGTTCGTTTACGACTGGGACCAGCTCCCGGTTCGGATGACGCAGGAGCAGTTCTCGCCGGTCACCCCCCACAACGAGCGCGAGAGCAGCTATCCCGTGGCCGTCTTCGAGTGGCGCGTCGAGAACACGTCGAGCGCGCCGGTGCGTGTCGCCATCATGCTGACGTGGGAGAACTTCGTCGGCCGCGCACCGGTTCCGCCCGGCCCACGCTCCAGCGCGCGTCCCGTCGATACGCCGCGCCGCGAGAGCGATGCTGTGGGCATCGAGATGACGAGTGACCCCGCGGGGCAGGGCGGAACGTGGGACGGCTCCCTCGCTATCGCCGCGCCGGAGGTGCCAGGCGTCGAGGTGAGCTACCGCGGGAGCTTCCCGGTCGACGCGAGCGGCGCGGATATATGGGCGGACTTCGCCGCCGACGGCCGGCTCGACAACGGCGACGGCGAAATCCGGGCGGGTACACCGACCGCCACGGCGCTGGCCGTGACTTTCGAGCTGCAGCCGGGCGAGACCCGCACCATTCCGTTCTCGCTGGCCTGGGATTTTCCCATCGCGCCGTTTCCCAGCGGCGCTCGCTGGCAGAAGGAATATACCCGCACGTTCGGCGCGACGGGGCAGAACGCCTGGCGCATCGCCACGGACGCGCTCCGTAGCTATGGCAACTGGCGGGCTGCCATCGAAGCCTGGCAGAAGCCGATCCTGGACGACCCGCAGCGCCCGGACTGGTACAAGACGGCGCTGTTCAACGAGCTGTACGACATCCCCGATGGCGGGACATTGTGGGGGCGGCCGGCCGACCGCTTGGACCAGCCGAGCCGCTTCGGCTACCTGGAGTGCTTCGACTATGCGTATTACGGCACGTTCGACGTCGCCTTCTATAGCTCGTGGGCGCTCTTGCAGCTCTGGCCCAATCTTGAGCGCCAGGAGATGCTTCAGTTCGCTGCTACCATTGACCAGGAGGACCTGACGAAGATCCGTGTTGGCGCAACAGGCGCGGTGGTGCCGCGCAAGCTCGCGGGGGCGGTTCCCCACGATCTCGGCTCGCCCACCGAGGACCCGCTGCTGACCGCCAACGCCTACTCGTGGCAGGACATCAACGTCTGGAAGGACCTGAACCTCAAGTACGTTTTGCGCGCGTACCGGGACTACGTCGCCCTGGACGACCGCGCGCTTCTCGACGCCATCTGGCCGACGATTCCCACCGTCCTGGACTACGTGCGCAAGTTCGACACGGACGGTGACGGCCTGCTGGACCACCACGGCGCGGATCAGACTTACGATAACTGGACGATGGAGGGGCCAAGCGCCTACACCGGCAGCCTCCTCATCGCCGCGCTGGAGGCGGCGACGCGCATGGCGCGGGCCGAAGGCGACGAGGCGCGGGCGGCGGAATTCGAGCAGTGGCTGGCGAAGGCGCGCGAGAGTTTCGACGCCAGGCTGTGGAACGGGACGTACTATTTGCACCACGCGGGTGCAACGCCGCAGCGCGACAGCATCATGGCCGACCAGCTCGTCGGCCAGTGGTACGCGGGAGCGCTCGGCTTGCCCGATGTCGCCTCGAAGGAGCACATTCGCACGGCGCTCAAGACGGTGTACGATTACAACGTGATGCGCTTCGCGGACGGCCAGATGGGCGCGGTCAACGGAATGCGGCCCGATGGGCGGCAGGATACGAGCAGCATGCAGGCGCTCGAAGTCTGGCCGGGCGTGACGTATGCGCTGGCCGCGTTGATGCTCCAGGAGGGGCTTACCGAGGAAGCGTGGCAGACGGCGTACGGCGCGTACAATGTGACGTATGTGACCCACGCCTTCTGGTTCCGCACACCCGAGGCGTGGATGAAGGACGGGCGCTTCCGCGCCGGGATGTACATGCGGCCCCAATCCATCTGGGCTATCGAGTACGCCCTTACCCACGCGCCCCGGCCTTCGGGTTGAGCAAGCCGCAGCCGCTGGCGACGTGGAGAAGGTGGGCGCTCTCCGTTGCGCTTTCTCAACGCGCGCCCGGATATATTGACGTACAATATAGATGGCGCAATAGGTCTTCTGGGCGGTGAGACGACAGGGACGCTCCCCGTGCCCAGCACGACGCGAGGGCGCAACAGCCCCTCGGCGTAAGCCCCGCATGAGCAGCGATCCCTCGATCTAGCCACCTCCCCAATTCAGCCGGTCAACTTCGCCCTGGACCCCTACGGTTGTCCAGGGCGCTTGCGTTTTTCGGATGCAGCGTGCGCCGTGTCCGAGGAGGGTTTGAATCATGTTCACAACCATGCTTGTGCCGCTCGACGGCTCTCCGCTCAGCGAGCGGGCGTTGCCGATCGCAGCCGGTCTCGCGCAGGCCACCGGCGCTCAACTTATCCTGATGCGCGCGGCGTGGGCACACACTACGCTCGGCGTAGACCCGCGGCGTGGGGAAGTCGCTGCCCTGGATGAGGCGGAACATTCACTGCGAGCAATAGCGACGCGTCTGTCTGAACAGGGTGTGCACGTTCATACCGCGGTGTGCGGCGCCCCGCCCGTTGAAGGTATCTTGCGCGAGGTCGACAACCATCAGGCCGATCTAGTCATCATGTGCACGCACGGCCGGTCGGGCCTGGGGCGGTGGATCTATGGCTCAGTCGCCGAGGAAGTGCTCGCGCGAATCACAGTGCCGGTGCTGCTCGTGCGGCCGGTCGGCCCGGTGGCGTCGCTGACGAGCCGGCCGCGCCTGCTAGTGCCGCTCGATGGCTCGCCCTTTGCCGAAGTGGCTCTTCCCCACGCGGCGGCCCTGGCCCAGGCGTTTCACGGCAGCCTCTGCCTGATACGAGTCGAGTCCGAAGGGCCGAGTGTTATGCTGATTTCCGCCTGGAGCGGCGCCTATATGACGGAAGAGGCCGTGGACGTGATGCAGCAGAGCATGAAGGCACAGGAGGCCGAGGCCAAGCGCTATCTCGGCGCAGTGCGTGAATCGCTCAGGAAGCAGGACCCGAATCTGGCTGACGTGCAGACCGTGGTGCGCGTTGGCTGGCCGAACGCGGCCGTCGCCGACGTCATCGTCGAAGAGGGCGAGGCGCGAGCCGTCAGTCTGATCGTCATGTCGACCCACGGACGGACGGGCATCCGGCGCGCACTTCTGGGAAGCGTCGCCACGGGCGTGCTCCACGGAACGCGGGCGCCTGTATTGCTCGTGCCGCCTCACGCGCCACAACAGCGGAACAACGGCTACTGAAGACTCGAACACCGCATTTGCCATTCGTGAGGCCTTCCGCCTAGAATCAAACATGAGAAGACTCTCACCGCGTCCTTACTCCCCTCTTAACTTCTTCTCAGCGCAACTTAACGGCGTCCCTCGATAATTAACTCGTTGACGTTTGCCGATGGACCAGGTTCACGGGAACCTGGTCTATTCCTGTCTACCCCCGAAACAGAATGGAGCGAAGCGCGAACATGACGGCGCAAGTCAATCCCACCTCTCCGAAACCTGTCTCTGCTCAAGTCGCGACGCCGGCCGGCCGCCCGGTCGGCCAGACCTCGCCCGCCGAGCAGATTCTCTTTGAAGTCAAGCGGCTCATCGTCGGCCAGGATTACGTTCTGGAGCGGCTCCTCATTGCCCTTCTGGCGCGCGGCCACGTCCTGCTCGAAGGCGTGCCGGGTCTCGCCAAGACCGCCACCATCAAGTCCCTCGCCCAGGTCGTCGGGGGCAGCTTTGGGCGCGTCCAGTTCACGCCGGACCTTGTGCCGGCCGACCTGGTCGGCACCCGGATCTACAACGGCAAGACCGGCGAGTTCAATACCGAGCTAGGGCCGATTTTCGTGAACCTGCTGCTCGCCGACGAGATCAACCGCGCGCCGGCCAAGGTGCAGTCCGCGCTTCTGGAAGTGATGCAGGAGCATCAGGTCACCATCGGCAAGGACACGCACCAGGTGCCGAACCCATTCCTGGTGCTGGCGACGCAGAACCCGATTGAGTCTGACGGCACGTATCCCCTGCCCGAGGCCCAGGTCGACCGCTTCATGTTCAAGGTCCTGGTGGATTACCCGTCGTTCCAGGACGAAATCGTCGTCGTGCAGCGCGTCACCGGGCCGGAGATCAAGCTGCGCACCCTGACGTCGCCGGAGGCGCTGCTCAAGATGCAGCAGGAGACCGACAAGGTCTACGTCGACCCACGCGTCACGGCCTACGCGGCGACGCTGGTCAACGCCACCCGCAAGCTCCACGAGGCCGGTCTGCCCCAGTTCGCCCCCGCCATCGCCTACGGCGCCAGCCCGCGCGCCTCCATCAACATGATTCTCGGCGCGCGCGCCCTGGCCTACATTCGGGGCCGCGAGTACGCCCTGCCCCAGGACGTCTCGGCGATTGCCGCCGATGTCCTGCGCCATCGCCTGGTCATGAGCTACGAGGGTATCGCCAGCGGCATCACGCCGGATGACGTCATCCACGCTCTCATGCAGCGTTTCCCCGCGCCGCGCATTGATCTCGGAGAGCGCGATGTGGCGTGAGCCGCAGACGCCGCCCGACGATCCGGCGCCGCCCGCCTACAAGGGGCCGTCCGGGATGCTTCGGCGGTTGCAGTTCACCGTCCTGCGTCCGCTTGCCATCTATCTGGGTGGCAGCGAGCGCTCGCTCATCCGCGGTCCCGGCATGGAGATGTCGGAAGTGCGCGAGTACCAGCCGGGCGACGACGTGCGCCACATCGACTGGAAGATCACGGCGCGCACCGACACGCCCTACGTTCGCGAAGCCAACGTCGAGCGCGCTCTCGATACCTGGCTCCTGATGGACATGAGCGCGTCGTTCGACTGGGGCACGGCCCAGGCCGCCAAACGCGACCGCGCGGCCGAGTTCGCCACCGTCACCGGCGAGCTTCTGACCCGCCACGGAAACCGCGTCGGCGCTCTGATGTTCGCCAACCAGCCCCTTGAGTTTGTGCCACCCGGCAGCGGCCGCACGCATCTGATGCGCATGCTCAGCAAGCTCCAGGCCGCGCAGCGCCAAACCGGGCGTGGCCAGACGGATCTGACCGCCGCCATTGCCCGCGCTGAGACGGTGATGAAGCGCAAGGCGCTCGTGCTGGTCGTCTCTGACTTCCTGGTGCCCGATGGCTGGCAGCCAGCGCTCGGGCGGCTCGCGCAACGGCACGAGGTCGTCGGCGTCCGGATGCGCGATCCACGCGAGTCCGAGCTGCCCGATGTGGGGCTCATTACCCTGGAAGACCCGGAGACGGGCGAGCAGCTCACCATCAACTCGAGTGATCGCAAGCTGCGCGAGCGGTTCCACAAGGCTGCCGAGGAGCAGTCTGCTCGCATCCGCGACGCTATACGCCGGACGGGTGCGGACTACCTTGAGGTGAGCACCGACCAGGATCTACTGCCCACCATGGTGCGCTTCCTGGAGGCGCGCCGCCTGGCTCGCGGTGGGCAGCGGCAGGCGGGGCACCGCCGGCCGGGGCAGATGTAGACATCGCAACAACTCCGTCTGTTTGTCATTGCGAGCAGAGCGAAGCAATCTCCGCCCTTGCATAGGGCCGTCAAGCCAAGAAAAGGGGTGCTCTCACCCGCCGGGAGATTGCTTCGTCGTCCTATCGTCCTCCTCGCAATGACCCCATAGCAGCGAGAGCTATTGTTAGGGGAGAGACTTGTGAGCTTTCAGTGGCCGCTTTTGTTGTGTACGCTCGCTATCATTCCGTTCCTGCTGCTCATCTACGTGCTGATGCAGCTGCGGCGGCGCCAATACACGGTTCGGTTTACCAACCTGGCTCTGCTGCGCGAAGTCGCGCCCAAAGGCCCTGGTATTCGGCGCCACATTCCCGCCGTGCTGTTTGTGCTCGCTATCGCGGTGCTCCTGTCAGCCCTGGCGCGCCCGCAGAGCGTCATCCGCGTGCCGAGCGACAACTCAGCCGTCATGGTCGTCATCGACATTTCCGGCTCCATGAACGCGTCCGATATTAGCCCGACGCGAATTGAAGCCGCCAAGCAGGCCGCGCAGACGTTCATCAGCAACTTGCCCGACAATGCCCTGGTGGGTCTGGTGAGCTTCAATAACGCGGCGCGCCTCGATGCCGCGCTCACGACGGACCATACCCAGGTCATGCGCGCCGCGTCTAAGCTCCGCGCCGACGGCGGCACGGCGATCGGCGAGGCCCTCGAACTGGCGCTGGATGAGCTGGCGAGCCGCGAGCCGGGGCCGGATGGAAATCTTCCACCCGGCACCGTCGTCCTCCTGTCCGATGGCGCGTCCAACTTTGGCCGCCCGCCGACTGTCGCCGCCCAGCGCGCGGCCCAGGAGAACGTCCACGTCTACACGGTCGGTATTGGGGCGCGGGGGGCTTCGCCGCTGATCGGCGGCCGCCCGGTCGAGCTGGACGAGAGCGCCCTCCAGGCGATCGCCAACACGACACAGGGAGACTACTTCTATGCCCAGGACAGCAGCACCCTGGAGAAGATCTACGCCGATCTCAGCTCCCAGGTGAGCTGGAAGGAAGAGAAGACCGAGGTGACGGCGCTGTTTACGGCTTTCGGGACCGTTGTGCTGCTCATCGCCGCCGCGTTTAGTTTGTTCTGGTTCCAGCGGCTCCCATAGCCCCGCTACCTCTCCAACGACAATGCAGGGGCATGTCCAGCGCGTTGCTGGACATGCCCCTCTTCTATTGACGGAGCGTGCCGGGCGTTTGCAGGCGACGAAGATTCTTGACGGAGCCTGTCAATCGTGCTTTACTTTGGCGCGAGCACCCTTCCGTGGGGTAGGCGATTTCTCGAACCGAGGTGAGGACCGTGGCAAAACAGGGCGAGATAGATTATATACAACAAATCGGGCCCGTGTTCGCGGAGCAGGCGCTCAACAAGCCATTCTCGGCGGATGCGGCCGGGCGCTACTTGTTGGACATGGGCGCGGTCATGTGCATCCTGCCGCCCCCGCCGGCCAGACTGCTCGATATCGGGGTCGGCACGGGATGGACCAGTGTGTTTCTCGCTCTGCGCGGCTACACCGTGGTAGGGCAGGATATCGCGCCCGACATGATTGCGCTCGCGGAGCAGAACAGGCAGCGCTATAGCGCGCCAAACCTCACCTTCGTCGTCGGCGATTTCGAGGGCATGGAGTTCTCCGAGGAGTTCGATTGCGCCCTGTTCTACGACGCGCTGCACCACGCCGTGGACGAGCGGGCGGCGATTGCCAAGGCATACAATGCGCTGCGTTCCGGCGGCATCTGCATCACAGTTGAACCAGGCGAGGGCCACTCTCAGGACCCCTTCTCTCAAGAGGCGATGCGACTGTGGGGCGTGACCGAGAAGGATATGCCACCCCACCACATAATTGCCTTGGCTCAGGAGATCGGCTTCAAGACGTTCAAAGTCTATGGCCGCCGGTTCGATGCGGAGTTGCTCTATGATTCCGCCAAACCATCGGCGCCCGCAACTGCATCTGGCGCCGCGCCGACTCCCGAAGCCGAGCCTCCTATGGCGACTCCGAGTCGGCTACAACTTCTGCGCCATGGTCTTGCGGCAGTGTGGCGCGGCGTCCAGCCCCAGCAGGCAGCGCCTGCGTCTGCCGCCGCTGTCTCGCCGCTTCCGTCAGGAGAACTTCCAATCTACTTGCGAGCATCGAACATAGTGCTTATGGCAAAGTAGGGCGGGACGCGGCTTAGGATCGCTTGTCCATGAAAGTGCAATAATGCGACTCTCCCGCCATGTAGCCACTTGGGGTGCGGTTGCCCTGTTTGGCGTGCTCACGCTTGGCATGCTGTATCCCTTTCCGTTCCAGCTTGCTGACCATGTTCACGACTTCGGGGACCCATTGCTTGACGCGTGGATTGTCTCATGGGTGACCCGCACCATTGTATCCAATCCGGGCAATCTGTACCAGGGTAACGTCTTCTATCCGTTTACGTATAGCCTGGCTTTCTCGGAGACGCTGGCCGGGAGTCTCCCCATTGTCGCGCCGATTTTGTGGCTGACCGGGAATCCTGTCCTCGCCCAGAACGCGATTGTGCTCCTTTCCTTTTATCTCTCCGCTCTGGGCGCCTTTCTCCTGGCACGCCATCTGACCGGCAAGACCTGGGCGGGAATTGTGGCCGGCGTCATCTTCGCCTTTGCGCCGTTCCGTTTCATCCATTTCTCGCACACGAACCTGCTGTCGGCGCATTGGATGCCGTTCACGCTCCTCTTCCTGCACCGCGGTGTTGAGACACGACGCTGGCGCGACTTTCTGGCCTTCGCGTTGTTCTTCACCCTCCAGGCGCTCTCTTCCTTCTACTATGCGCTGTTCATGGCGTTTGTTGTCGGTCTCTTTGTCGTCTACTACGGCTGCTTCAAGTGGCGCCAGTTGGGGTGGGACGCGTTGCTCAAGTTCGTCGTTGCGTGTGCCCTGGCGGGGCTGGTCATCATTCCTTTCGTTCTGCCATACTTCGAGGCACAGCGTATCTACGGTTTTTCGCGAACGCTCGCGGAGACAAAAGACCTTTCGGCCACCTTTACGGACTACCTGGTCGCGCCGCCGGACAACCGTCTATACGGCGAGCTGACTCTCTCCTTTACCAGCAAGGCGATGTGGCCGGGCGAGCACATCCTCTTTCCCGGTATACTGCCGCCGCTTCTCGCCGGCATCGGGCTTGTCGCGGCAGCGTGGGGCTGGACACGCGCGCGGCGCCCGGCTGCTTCTCGCGTGGAGGTGTCGGAGGCGCAGGCGCTCAACAGCCGCAGCAGCCTGATTGACCAGGGGTTCTACGCCCTATTGGGTGTCAGCGCTTTCATACTCTCATTTGGGCCCATCCTGCAGTTGAACGGCTATGATACGGGTGTGCCGCTGCCATACCTGTTCTTGTACAGTTTTGTTCCCGGCTTCAAAGGGACGCGCGCGCCGGTTCGCTTCGACATGCTCGTGATGCTCGCCGTCGCGATCCTCGCGGCGTACGGCGTGACCCGTCTAGGTGTGTGGCTCAGCGCCAGGTGGGGCTCGGTCGGGGCAACGGCTGTCACGGCGGGCCTCGTCGTGGTCATTCTCATAGAGTATGCGTCGTTTCCAATCGGAACCGCGCCGATCCAGGTTGGCGAGTCTGTGCCGGAGGTGTACCGATGGCTTGCGCAGCAACCGCCGGGCGGCGTTGTCCTCGAGCTGCCCATCAACACCGACGACGAGTTCAAGTACATGTACTTCTCGACCTACCATTGGCAGCCGATTGTCAATGGCCATTCAGGCTTCATGCCGGACAAGTATTGGGAAATCGCGCAAAACGCGTCGAAGCTGCCTCGATCAGCAGCCGTGCGAGAGGTGCGCGATCTCGGCGTCAAGCTGATTGTCGTACACCTCGCCGCCTACAAGCCTGAGGAGCGCGCTAACTTGGAACAGAAGCTCGCGACTAGCAAAGGTTTAACGCTGGTGAAATCGTTTGGCGATGACCGCGTCTACGTCGTCAATCCCCCTTAAGCCGGTCAAGAACACGTCCGGCAAATTCTCATGCTTGATTTCGCACTATCGCGGTGATACAATGGACTTTGGGCGATTGGTCTGGCGAAAGGAGGCCAATATCTGGCGAGCGATTTGAGGCATCCCAGGAGCAAGCCCTTGTTGACTTCTCAAGCAACCCATGGCAATCCACAAAGGAGTGATACACATGAAACTGCGTCGACTCATCGCGGTTGTAGCGATTCTGGCGGTTGTGTTGTTCGTCGCAGGTGTTACGGCGGCAGATGGTCCGCAGCGGATCAACCTCACTAGTCTCCCAATGCCCACTGGTGGCACCTACAACGGTGCCGGGCCGGACGGTAATATTTCCGCCTTGCAGATTAGCCAGACAAGCGCCACACGCGGCCCCAACAGTCCCGCCATCTATGGCACTGGGATTGCGAACGATGGCGGCTGGCTCGTGAGCAACAACGGCAACGGCGCGTATGCGCAGGGCTGGACCACGGGAATCTGGGCCGTCGGCTTTGGCTACGGCGGTATCTTCCAGAACTTGGGCGCCGGCCCCGGCATTATGACCCAGAGTGCTGTGGGGCAGGGTCTTTTAGCCCGTCAGGACTCTGCGGTTCACCGGAATACGCCTGCGGTCCAGGGGTTTGCCAATGCTGAGGACGGCGGCTGGTTCTCGAGTGTGTCAAGCAACGGCGTATTCGCCCAGGGCGGAAACGCGGGCGGCGTCTTCTCCGGTGGCGGTCAGGGCGTTTTTGTCCAGAGTATCAATAATGGGGCGCCCGGCGCTATTGTCAATGGCGCCGGTGACGGCATCCGGGTTAGCGCGTCGAGCGGTAACGGCATCAATGCCACCGGCAGCCAGCATGGGATCTTCACCTCCGGCGGCCAGGATGGCCTCATGGCCCGCGGCGGCGCCGACGGCATCGACACGCGCACGAACAGCGGTAGCGGTAACCGCTCGGCTCTCTTCGCGCGCAACGAAGGGAGCGGCCCGGGCATCGTGGTCGACGGACCGAACAGCGGGAGTGACAACGACGGAATCAGGGTGACAATCAACGGCAACGGTAGCACCTCCGCCATTGTCGCTCGGGCGAATGGTGACAACGCGAATGGCATCGTCGGCATCGCCAGGAATGGCGATACTCCCTACGCCATCTGGGGCCAGGGCGACGGCGAGTGGGCCGGCTACTTCAGCGGCGACGTCCGCGTCACCGGCACGCTTGACAATGGTCTCGCCGCCGTGAAGATGGATGACCCGAGCAACCCGACGGGCCGCTATATCAACCAGGCCGCCGTTGTCGGCGGCGACATGCTGACTCTGTACAACGGCAACGCCACGACCGACGCCAAGGGCCTGGCCGTCGTGAAGGTGCCCGCGTACGTGGAAACCATCAGCAAGGATTTCCGCTATCAGCTCACGCCCATCGGCCAGTTCGCCCAGGCGATCATCGCCAAGGAACTGAACGGCGGCGAGTTCGTCATCCAGACAGACAAGCCCAACGTCAAGGTCTCCTGGCAGCTGAGCGGCGTCCGCAGCGACCCATACGCGCAGGCCTCCAGCTTCAAGGCCGTGGAAGACAAGAACGCCAGGGACCTGGGGACGTACCTGCATCCCGAGGCGTATGGCCAGTCCAAGAGCCTCGGCGTTGACGCCAAGCGCATCGCCGCCCTGGACGCGAAGCTCGACGCGTCGCAGGCGGAGGCCGCGGCGAGGGATGCAGCGGCGAAGGATGCAGCGGCGAAGAATGCAGTACCCTTTGTGATGCCCGACCTGAACAACCAGCCTCCGCTGCCTCCAATGACCGCTCGTCCTGATGTGTCCCTGCCCCTGGCGATGCCCACGTCACAGTCGGGAGGCAAGACCCGCTAATCAATCCCGACATTAAGAATATCGCCCGCCGAGAGCTTCGGCGGGCGGTGTTTTCCTAGCGTTGGCGTTGCAGCAGGCCGCGTAGGCCGCGGCGGGCCGGCGCGGTTTGCGAACGACGCGTCCCAATAAGCGCTGCCAGTTCGCTGGCGACCTCATAGTTCGACGCACATTGCAGACGCCGCCCACCAGGACACTCGGTGGACGGCGTTTCCTATCGCGTTGGCGTGGCGCAACTCGGCCGGTTTTTGTCCGCCCATCGCGGCCAGCGTATAATGACGGCGCTGTGTAACATTCCGTCAGGTTGGTATGAATGCCCGCTGACAAAACCGACGGTGACCCCCTCGCTCGATCGCCCGTTGCGCTCGACCTGGGCGAGGCTACCACTGTTTTCCTTCTGGTTTTCCTGACCCTGCATGTCCTGGTCGCCTATGTCCTCGATGCCGGCGGGTGGCCGATAGATGCTCGCTGGACGAGCCTGCTGGCCCTGGGCGGGCTGGCGCTGCTCGTGGCGCTGTGGCGCCGCATGGGCTGGCTGCGGCCGCGCTTCGACGCCGTCGCAACCCTGACCTGGCTCGCGCTGGTCGTGGGGCTGGCCGCGTTCATCATCTGGCTTGCATGGCCGACTCTTCTGCCGCTCACCGAGTCGAGCGACACGACCCACCACGCCAGCTTCACCGAATTTATTATGGCGCGTCGGACGCTGGCCCACGACCAGCAGCTCGACGCCTACCTGGGCGAGATGGTCGTCTACCCGGCCGGCGCCCATATTCTGGCGGCGCTCATCGGTACGACGCTCGGTCTGCCCGGCCTGCGCAGTCTTCACCCGCTGTTGGCGTTGGTCGTCAGCCTCAAGGCGGGCCTGGTCTACTTCATCATCCTGCGCCTGCTGCCGCCCCAACGCCGCTTCCCCGGTCTCGCGCTCGCTGGGGCGCTGTTCCTCTTCGTCGCCCGCGATGCCTTTCTCGGCTCCTTCACCCGCTGGTATTTCTTTCCGATGGTGGTGTCGGAGACGTTCGCGATTGGCGCGCTCTGGGCGCTGACGGCGTGGGATACCGGGGTAAGCGGGCCGCATCGGGCCGCTCTCGCACCTTTGACCGTCTACGCTCTGTGTGGCATCGCCGTCTCGCTTATCTGGCCCACCTGGCTGCCCATTGTTGCGCTCAGCCTCGTCGTGCTGGTCCTCATTCGGCCGGCGATGACGATTGCCGAGCGAATGCTCGCGGCTGCGGTCGCCCTCGGGCCGGTCGTGCTGGTTGAATTCCTTTACCTGGCGGGCCACCACAACGATGTGGGCGTATTGGGCAACGAAGGCTCAGTCCTCAAGCCCTCCGTAGAGCTTTATGGCGTGCCGTTGCTGGCTCTCGCCCTCCTGGGGATGGTCGTGAGCGCGCGCAAGCGGCGTACACTGGCCCTGTGGAGCTTCACAATCGCAAACCTGGCGGTGCTCGGCGCGTTGTGGTTCCTGGCGCTGCGGGGGCGCGTGGCGTTCTACTTCGGCTACAAGATGTTCTACCTCTTCTTGTACGCCGTCGTCCTCTTTGCCGCGATGGGCCTCGATGCCATATCCGGCTGGCTGCAATCGCTCAGCCCTGAGCGTCTCGCGCAGCGCTGGAGCCTGATTTCCTTTCTTCTGTCTCTGCTTGTGCTGGGTCTCATCGTGCCGCGAGGGATACCCGCGCGCGACGGGTCGGTGGTGGAAGAGCATCTATACGCGGCGGGGCTGTGGGCGAAGGCAAACCTGCCGAACGGCTGCGTTGACTATCTGGTGAACAGCCAGTTGGCGAGTTACTGGCTGCATGTGCAGGTGCTTGGCAACCCGCGCGGCTCGCCGCGCACCGAGGCCATTGTCGCAGCCTTCGGCCAAGAGCGCCAGGCGGACGAGAGGTGGCAAAGCCCGCCGGGACTACCTTATGCCATCGTCGAGGATATCAATCAGGTACCGGACGCGTTTCGCTCGCAGATGAGAGTCCTCTACACGTCCGGGCCGGCGGCTGTCGTGCAGCGCGATGGCGTATGCCGCGATACGACGACGCCGATCGATCGCCTCACACTCGTGTCTCGCGGCGAAACGCTGGCGCGGCGTCTCAACCTGGGGACCGCTCAGCCCTGATAGACCATCGTACTAGCGTTGGCGTTGCAGGAGGCCGCGCAGGCCACGGCGGGCGGGCGTGCTTTGCGCGGGCGCGATCTCGGCGAGGAGGCGGCGCAGCAGGATGACCGCGCCGTCTTTGTCGAGGCGGTCGTTGTTGTTGCCGCACTTCGGGCTCTGCATGCAGCTCGGGCAGCCATCGGCGCACGGGCATTCCTCGATGAGCTTGAGTGTCGCCGCCCACCACTCGGCCAGGATGTGGTAGCCCTTCTCCGTGATCCCGACACCGCCAGGGTAGCCGTCGTAGATGATGATCTGCGGCCGGCCCGTGTCGGGGTGCAGATTGATGGACAGGCCGCCGATATCCCAGCGGTCGCACATGGCGAAAAGGGGCAGGATGCCGATCGCGGCGTGCTCGGCGGCGTGCATCCCCGCCAGCGCGTCGCGCATTCGCCCCCGCAGGTCCTCCATCCACGCGGTGGGAATGTCCCACCACGTCGCCATCGTCTCGAAGGAGTCGGCGGGAAGGGCCAGCGGCGTTTCGTCCAGGACCGTCTCGCTGAACTGCTGCAAGCGCCGGAAGCTGACGACGCGTTGCGTGACCGCGGCGCGGCCGTAGTGGACTTTTGTCTGCCCGATGACCTGGGTCGCTGTGGCTTCGAGCAGGCGCACCTCGCTGGCTTCGCGCGCTTCGGTGTAATAGTTGACGTCCTCGGCGCGGGCTAACGCCACACGGCGGCGCAGGTCCAGGTCCTTGACGACGAACGACTCGCCCTGGTGCAGATACACCGCGCCGGGGTACACGCGGCGCAGGGCATTGGCCGCGTCGATCTCCTCCAGCACCACCCCACTGCTCTCGTCCACCAGGCGAATCGGGCGGCCGCCGACCGAGCGCATGTTCACATCCTGGGCCGGGTAATCGGTCTGTGTGTAATACCAGCGGTCCTCGTTTTCCGTCCGCCCCGTGCGCAGCGTCAACATGCCGGCCTCGCGCCAGCCGTCGGCGGCGGCCTCGAAGCCCGGGCCGAACCACCGCAACCCTTCGCGCGTCGTCATCGAGCCTTCCTGCAGGGCGCAACGAACATGCGGCGCGACGACGTAGGCATTGTCCGGGTCGATAAGGGCGTTCTCCGGCGTGCGGCCCAGGAGCTCTTCCGGGTGACGCATGAAGTACTGGTCGAGCGGGTTGTCTTGCGCGACGAGGATACTCAAGGCGGGGCGGGTGCCTCGGCCGGCGCGGCCGGCCTGCTGACGCAGACTGGCAATGGTACCGGGGTAGCCCACGTGGATTGTGGCGTCGAGGTCGCCGATGTCGACGCCGAGTTCCAGGGCGTTGGTGGCCGTCACGCCGACGAGGTCGCCGCGGAAGAGGGCCTGCTCCAGCTCGCGCCGCTGCGCCGGCAGATAGCCGGCGCGGTAGGCGGCGACGCGCTCCACGAGGGCTGTGTCCTGGCCCTTGAAGGCGTCGCGGGCGTAGCGCAGGATTAACTCGGCCTGCTTCTGCGAGCGCGTGAAGGTGATGTTGCGGACACCCCGGCGGGATAGCTCGGTGAAGAGCGACGTGGCCTCACTCTGAGCGCTCTTGCGTGCTGTCTTGGCCGCGTCGATGAAGGGTGGATTCCACAGGGCGAACGTGCGAGGGCCGGCGGGTGCGCCATCGTTGGCAATCGTCGCGACGGAGCCCTCCGGCTGGCCGGTCAAGCGGGCCACGTGCTCGGCGGGATTGGCGATGGTGGCGGTTGCCAGCAAGTAGACGGGCTGCGCGCCGTACAGGGCGCACGCGCGGGCGAGGCGGCGCAGGACGTTGGCGACCTGGCTACCGAAGACGCCACGATAGATGTGCGCCTCGTCCACAACGACGTAGCGCAGGTGGGCGAGAAAGCCATCCCAGAGGTGATGGTTCGGCAGGATACCGACATGGAGCATGTCAGGGTTCGTGATGACGATCTGTGCCTCGCGGCGGACGCGGCTGCGGGCCGAGGTCGGCGTGTCGCCGTCGTACGTCGCTACGCGGACGGCCCGCAGGCGGTCCTTGCCGCGCTTGCCGCCGGCCTTCAGGAGGTCTTCGAGGGCGCGCTGCTGGTCCTGGGCGAGGGCCTTGGTAGGGAAGAGATACAGGGCGCGGGCACGCGGGTCTTCGAGGATGGCTTCGAGCACCGGCACATTATACGCGAGGGACTTGCCGCTAGAGGTAGGTGTCGCGGTGACAACCGCGGCGAAGCGGCGGCTGCGCGCAGCGTCAATTGCCTCAGCCTGGTGGCTATAGAAACGCTCGATGCCGTTGGCGGCCAGCGCCTTCTGCAGCGGCTCGGCCAGCGGCGCCGACAGGCGGCCGTACTTCGCCGCGCGCGCCGGGGTCGTGGCCACGTGAACGATTTGCCCACGGTAGCCCGGCTGCCCGGTCAATTCCTTCAATAGAACCTGTGCATCCATCGGCTGCGCTTACCCCAGAACTCCTGCGACAAATTCATCCTAAAGCTTACATCAGACCTCCATTCCGGTCAACCTTGTCGCACAGATGTGCTAAATAGGCTGGTCCGTCTTCCCATCCCGTAAGCGCCCCCTCCGCGTGCCTCACGGGCCGGACCCCAGCGAGTTGATGGCCAGGCCCAGCACCGCCACTATGGCGATAAGCGATATAACTGATTGGATGATCATCAGCACCTTCGCGAGGCGAGAGAGCGGCGCCGTGTCCGTCGCGCTGAATGCTACAGTCGTGCTATACGCCAGAAACACATAGTCCACGTATCGCGGTTTCCACTGAGCGTAGCCGGGCAGCTCTGACGCTCGTTGGGGGAATAGGAAATCCCACGTGGACTTGCCCTCCGGCCCCGCGAAGATCTCAATATCCGAATCGATGATCCAGTACAAGAGGCTGAAGAGCAGAATATTCATGGCAATAATCAGGATTCCGTCGCCAATAAGCGCCGCGGGGGAATAGTGACGGCCCTGCAGTAGCTCACCCAGCAGAAGAGCGCAGGCGCCGAGAAGATCCAGGGCCAAGAGCGCCGCATTGGCGAGGGCGGCGATCTTCAGCCAGCGGCGGTTGTCGAGCAGCCAGACCAGCACGGCGGCTCCAAACAAGATGGCGCGGAGCGTGAGTAGAAGCGACTGGACTAGGTTGCCTACGTCTTTCGGCATCCCCTGAGTCAACACCTCGGCCGCGTTGAGATTGTGTGAAAGACGCGTGCCGAGAAGCCAAAGTACAAGGATGGCGACGAGGATCCAGAAGCCGCTGCTGAGGCGCAAGATCGTGGCGCGGAGAGGCATATATTTCCCTCCTGTGAGAATAGCATTGCCGCCAATAGTAGCACCGCGTGGGATTGCAGCATAATACCGAACCAGCGCATTTCGCGCAAATAGGGCTGGCGGCGGAGCTGCAACACTCCGCCGCCAGGACCGCTCGCCACGCTGTTGAGGGAATAAGCGTGTGGGTAAATCGATGTCCTTATCGCTGCAGCCACACTGGCTGCGTCGCTCGCGCGATGATACTGCCATCTGCGGCGCTGACATCCACAACCTCGATGTGGCCAAGCTGCGTGCCAGGCGGAACGGTGAACGCGACTGTGCCTCTGAAGGGGCCAACCTGCCCTAGCTCACCCTGCACGGTCGCCGAGCCTTGGCCGACGAGTCGGTTAGACACGTCAAAGACGCGCAGGCCGAGCGTCTGCTCGAACGAGGCGCGCCCGCGGCCTGTTACGGTGACAGGCGACCGGACGACGGCATACGCCGCGGGGCTGGTAATCGTGATGGCCGACTGCGGCGGCGGAGGGGGTGGAGGCGTGCCGCACGGGATCAGGAGCCGCTGGCCCGGGTAGATAGTGTACGGGGGCGGGATGTGGTTGGCGGCGGCGATGCTCTGCCACGGGACCCCGAAGCGGCGTCCGATCGAGGAAAGCGTGTCACCACGCTGCACGATGTATACCGTCTGCTGACACGGAGTTGGCCCGCCGAGGGGGATGATGAGCCGCTGACCGGGGTAGATCAGGTTCGGATTCGGGAGATTGTTGGCGGCGATTATCGCGTTGGGGCTGACGTTATAGCGGCGGGCGATGCTCGAAACCGTCTCCCCGCGTTGGACGACGTGAACGACGAAGTTGCCCTGGGCCTGCACGCCGGGTTCGCCCTGGGCAAAGGCCATGGAAGTCGTGCTCCCAACCCCTACGAGCATGATGGCAAGCAACCCGAGAATAATGATCCAGCGACGCATGGTTGCGTTCTCCTTTCAATACGAATCTACGGACGCTGCGGCGCGGTCGCGAAGAACCAGCCGACATCCTTGATGAGTGTCTGAATCGCGCCAGTGGTTGTGTCCGCGCGCAGCAAGTTTACCTTGGAGTCACCACTGGCACTGGCGACGAGTAGCGACGCGGGGGTGAGCCACTCGACGGTCACCGGCGCGATCCCGGCGTTTTCACCGAGCCGTTTCGCGTTGCTGCCGTCGGAATCGGCCAGCCATAGCTCATTTTGAGTCGCCTCGGCGGGGCCGGCGTCAGGGAACTTGATGTAGGCGACCTTGGTGCCGTCGGGCGACCATGCCGCCGTGGCGAAGCCGCCCTTATCGGAAGCGACTGCGCGGCGGTCCTGCCCTTGTAGATCGGTGGTGCCGACGGCGCTCTGGTCCTTGCCGCCCCACGCCGCAATCAGGCGCTTGCCATCCCTGGCGAAGCCCATGTAGCCGATATCGCTGTCCGGTAAGTCGGCGGCTGGCTCGCCATTCACACGCACGACATGCGGTGGCTGGGCGTTGAGCCAGGCGATAGCTGTGGCGTCCGGTGACCACTGCAGCACCTCGGGACCGAACTGGCCTTCGACGATCTTGCTCTCCAGCAGCGTCTTCGGCGTCCCGCCGCTCGCGGAGATCACGCGCAGGGTCGGCGGACCGTCTGCCGCCTCACGGGTCAGGAATGCGATCTGCGAGCCTGTAGGCGCCCAGGCGACTGCCTGGGGCACGACCGTCGTCCCGGCCGGGGCCTGCCACACCGTGAGTGTGCCGCTGCCCTCGTTGACGCCGGATGTGTACACGCCCTTCTCATCCACCCAGGCAAACCCCTGGCTGTTGGGTGCCCACGTGGTCACGATCGGACCGTCGCTGAGCTTGCGCTGTCGCTGACCGTTGGTGGCGAAGAGCCACGTTTCGCCACTGTTCTTGGTCGTCATGCCAATCACCCAGCGAGCATCCGGCGATGTGTTGGCCGGCACGGCGAGCTGTGCTCCGGAGGGCGTGGGGTAGAAGTCGTCCGGCGATATCTTGCGCGCCGGGGAGCCATCGAACCCGACGGCCCACATGGCCTGGTCCTGCACGTACAGGATGATCTTGCCCGGGCCTGTGGCCGTGGGAGCGGCTGCTGCTGCGGCGGCCGGGGTCGCCGTTGGCAGAATGGGCAGCGATTTGGTAGGCTGCCCGGCGGCGCCGACCGGCGTGCTCGCCCCCGCCGCCCGCTGCGCCGGTCCGGTGGCGGAAGGCAGTCCGGATGTCGGGCGCGGCGTAGACGTGGGCGGCCGTGACTGCGCCGCCACAGTCGAGGCGCCGGTGGCCGCGCTTGTCGCGCCAGTCGGCGCGGCAGCCGGTGTTGCTGCGGGCAATGTCGCCGTGGAGCGCGCGGGTGTTGCGGGAAGCGGCGTCGTCGTTGTCAGCGCCACCGGCGGAACCGGAAGCGCCGCTGTCGCTTCGCCACCTGGCACCGGCGATGTGGGCGGCGCAGGGGGCGGAGCTATGCTCTGGCACGCGCTCAGTGTCAAAGCCAGCAGCGCTACGCCCATGATCAGCCTTACAATCTTCATTCGATGCCTCTCGCCTTCATCCTGATTACATAATACGCCTTTAACTCATACGACACATGACGCCTGGCTGTTGTCCGTCCCGCGCAATTCATACGTGGCCCACTACGGATAGACCAGCCTGTACTCCGGCTGCCCCGCGACTCGAGCGTAGACTCGCGCGTTGGCCATAGTCGCCGTTGAGCCAACGATGGGCTCGCCGTAGATGAGGACCTCGGTTTCGGCCGGGAGCGCCGCGAGGGTCGCCTGGGCCGGCGGGACGATCGCCGCGGCGCGCTGGGCGGTTGACTTGACCCAGATATTCTCGCCGGCGAAGATCGGCGCGACCTGGGGAAGCTCGCCATCGCCATAGAAAAGACGCGTGTAGAGCGGAATGTGTTCCTGGCCCGAGCCGCTTTGCTCAACCCGAATTGCTGCGAGCGAGCCATCCGGCTGAGCGACGCCGTACACCCTGACCCGGCTGGTGGGGTCGGTGGGCAGCGAGGGGCAGCTCGGCGGACTGAGATACTGGGCGGGAGGCGTCAGCGGCGGGAGGCCTGTCGCGCTCGTCACAGCCTCCGGCCAGCCAGTAGCGGATCTGGCAGCGCCTGATCCTGTCATGTCGAAGGCAAAGCAGATCGGCGGCTTGCCGTAGCTCGCCAGGTTGCTGATGTGGCCTTCGCGCGTTTCGAGGGGCGCCGTCTGGAGCGGGAAGTACGTCGCGTCCCATGGCGCCACAACCTTGCTCGCCGGCGCTGTCGCTGTCGGCTGGGCGGTGGCCGTCAACGTGGCGGTCGGTGTGAAAGTCACCGTCGCGCTCGGCGTCACGGTCGCGGGAAGCGAAGTCTCCGTAGGCGTCGTACTCGGCGTGAAAGTCGGAGACGCGGTGGGGCTGGGTGTATAGGTCAAGGTCGGCGGTCTCGTCGGGGTCAGCGACGGCGCGAGCGGGATGGCGGTTGCCGTAGGAGGCAATGGAACTGCCGTCGGCACGCGCGTGAACGTGGCGGTCGGTGTGAGGGTGGCCGGGCTGAGCAGCGTCCAGCCGAGCTGGAGCAAGGCGCGCCCGAAACCCTGATAGTACTCTAGCTTAACATCGTGGTTGCCCGCCGTCATGCCCAGGTCGAAGGTGTAGACAGTCCCCGACGCGTCGTGCCACTGGTCGATGATCAGATTGTTGTCGACCCACAGGCGCACGCCATCGTCGGCGGTCACCGAGAAGCGGTAGATGCCGTCCTGGAAGTTGGCAGAGCGCGTAAAGCGCGCAGACCAGTTGTTGCTGGGCAGATTGGGCGCAGGACCGGCGTAGCCCCAGTCGAAGTCGATGTTGTTCACGTCCTGCACTAGCGCCGGGACGCCGACCAGGTCGCGGTTGGCGTAGTACTCAGCGCGCCAGCCGCGGATGGTGATGGGATCGAACCAGACGCCAATGTTGGCCTGGCCTCCGCTCTCATAGTACTCGACGCGCACGGAGTGGTAGCCCGTGCCCAGGCGGATGTCGCCTGTGATGAACTGGCCACCGGTGCCGCCGTCGACCCAGTTGTCGATGACGGTGATTCCGTCTACCCACACGCGCACCCCGTCATCCGAGCGGGCATGGAAGCGATAGGTCGCGTCGTTGAGATAGTATGTCTGTGTCCAACGCGCGGAGAACGAGTCGGCCGGGAGGACCTGGCCGTTCGGGCCGACAGGAGCACCCGTGCCCCAGTTGAAGTCGATGACGTAGTCGTTCTCGACAAACGTTGGGTCGCCCGCCAGGTTGCGGTTGGCCCAGTATTCACCGCGCCAGGCCGTAATGACCGGCGACGTCGGCTGAACGGGAGGCGGCGTAGCCGTCACGACAATGACGATGGGTGTCGATGTCGCCGGTGGGCGCGTTGCGCTCGGAATGCTTGTCGGGGGCACGGTCGGGATGGAGACGACCGTAAAGCGCGTGGCGCGCAAGAATGGTCCTTCCGCTACGCCGAGGGCGTCGGCCAGGCTGCCGATCGGGACATCTTGCAGAGCGATGACAGCTCCGTTAGCATCGAGAATCACGGCATCCGGCGCCAGGGCAACCGGGCGCACCACGCCATTGCTGACGAGGCCGACGATACGCAGGTCCACGGAAATAGTCTGTACCTGGCCGAAGACACGCTCTGTGGCAGGGCCGGCGGGGAAAGGTGTCGCAGTGATGACGGGAACCGGCGTTGCCCCACCTGCCCCGCCTGATCCGCCACCCGCGCCGCCGCCCGTTCCCGATCCGCCACCTGACGGCAGCGGTGGCGCGACAGGCGTCGTCGTATCAACAATGCGGGTGGGGGCGGGCGTGACGGTGTCGGCGGGTGTACCCGAGGGAATCCCGACCGGGCCGGCTGGCGTCGGCGGAAGGACGTTGAAGGGCGCGCGCGCTTCCTGCTGCCCGTCCAGCGTTCGCGCGACGACGTCGACGTTGGTCAGGCTCGGCCAGAGTCCGGTGTTGGGATAGCCGAACTGCACCGCGAAGCCACCTTGCGCGTCACTCCGCGCGACGGCTACTTCCTCACCCTGAGTGGCAAGGGCGGAGGAGAGAAAGATGGCGACATTCTGTTCGGACCCCCAGCTTTGGCCTGAGACCGTGACGAGGGTACCAGGGGGGCCGGCGGGAGGCGCCAGGGTAATGGCCGGCTGAGTCGGTTGCCGTCGCAGGATAAAAACGGCCAGGACGATAGCGACGACAAGTGCGACGCCGCCCACAATTAGAGCAATACGCAGGAAACTGGGTGAGCTTTCGGGAGATGAGTCGCGCCAGCTCATAGCACGCCCCTTCGGGTGAGAGCGGGCAGAGCGGAGAGACAGGACAGCGGATATTCTCGCCCGTCTATCCCTATTATACCACAGGCTGACGAGACGCTCTCTTTACCGATGAAACGAGCCACGGCGCAAGGCCCTGGCTCGTTTCTCAGATGTGGTCGGTGGCGACTATCCAAACTCTCGGCTAACCAAGCGCCTCAGCAAGCTCGTCCAGGCGCTCGTAGCCTTCACGCATCCCGTGCTCCATGCCCGACTGCACGGCGCCATCGCGCGCTTCCGGCGTGGGGTATAGCATCAAGAGCGTCATCGTCGTCTGGTTGTCGCGCTCCTCCAGCGTCATCGTGTTGATCGCCGGCTCCATGTCCGGGTACTCTTCCATTTCATACACCTCGGCTGTGACCAGCCGCGTATATGGGACGATCTCACGATACTCGCCATGGAAGGCGAACTCGTAGCCGTCGGGGTTGCGGTAGACGAAGCGATAGGCGCCGCCGACGCGGAAATCGTTGTCGCACTTCGCGAGGGTCACCGTGCGCGGGCCGATCCAACGCCGCAGGTGCTCGCACTCGGTGTGGGCCTCGAAGATGAGCTTGGCCGGCGCGTCGAACACGCGCGTCACGAGAATCTCGCGCTCGGATGGTAGGGCGATGATCATGGGATGGCTAGTTTTGGTCGTCACTCTGCTGCTCCTTTTCTTGTAACTCCGCTAGATACTCATCCAGTCGTTCGTACTGCTCCTCCCAGACGTGCCGGTAGGACGATACCCAGATCTCGAGCTGCTTGAGCGTGTCCGGTCGCAGCGCGTAGATCCGTCGTTGGGCGATCGGGTGTACCTCGACCACCCCGGCCTCGCTCAGCACCCGCAGGTGCTTGGACACCTGCGGCTGTGGCATTCCCAGGCGCTCGACGATCTCCCCGACGGAGGACGGGCCGTCGCGCAACAGTTCGACGATGTGGAGGCGGTTTGGCTCGGCAAGAGCACTGAGTATCGCTTGCATGCACTTAGTATACCACAAGAGGAATATGCTTGTCAAGGTATATACGGGGAAAAGAATATAATGAGTCCGACTTTTGCTCAAAAAGACGAGAGCCAGGGCGAAAAGCCCCGGCTCTCTCCTCAACTCTCCTCGCGTTCTGACTACTGAAGGGCGTAGACAACCTGGACCTGGGCGGTCACGGTCAGCTCGCCCGACTCGACCGGCACGGCGGCCGACGCCGCAGCCAGCTTGGGCGCTGTATCGAAGCGTGCAATGGGCGTCGGCTCACCAATGGTCTCGCTAATCTGCAGCACCTGGCCTACCGTCCCGCCCGCCTGGGAGGCGTAGTCTCCCGCGCGCGACTTCGCGTTGTCGATGGCCGCCTGCCGCGCCGCCTTCTCGGCTGCCGACGGATCGGCGAGCGTGAAGCTGATGCCATACACCTGGTTCGCACCGCTGCTCACCGCCGCGTCCAGAGTCGCCCCGGCCTTGCTCAGATCGCGGATCTTAACCCGCACCATGTTCGTAACCTGGTAGCCGGTAATCTTGTTGGTGTTGTCGCGCTGCGCGTTGACGTTGTACGATGCCGTCTGAATATCCTTGTCGGCGACGCCATTACTCTTCAGCGATTTCACCACCGCGTCCATGTCGGTGTTGGCCTTCTGTGAGGCCGCCGCCAACGTCGGCGCTGTGCTCTGGACCCCAATTGTGATCTCGGCCATGTCCGGCTTGACGGAAACCTCGCCCTTGCCGACGACCAGGATAGTGCGGACGCCACTTGCCGCGGATGCCGCCGCCGGTGTCGCCGCCGCGCCCGCCGCCGTCGTCGTGGCCGCCGCCGCGACGGCCGGCTCGAGCGCTCCCGTCTGGCGTCCCTGCCCGAGCCAGGCAATACCGATTGCCGCCACGACCGCGATAGCTCCCATCGCTACCCACCATGCCTTGCGCATGTCTGCCTCCTCGACTCGTATCTATCACTGAGTGTCTGGCATGTAGACGTCTCAGGCGGGCAGGTAGTTCCCAAACCGTGCGCGCGGTGGGCTATTTCTACCTCCAGATGGCTCTATCGAGAGTGGAAAACGGCTGGTATACTGTCCGACAACCGATCCTAACTTGAGGCATCGGTCAGTGGGAAACCGAGGGCGAGGAAGCACAGGGTAGGGCATGGAGCACTGCGTCAATACATCCTTTCTACATCCATATGGCCCTATGAAAGATAAAAAAGTCCGCTAGAATGTTCGTAGCACCATCCATAATGGTTTCCCGGCGGTAACAGATTAAGCACTTGCCATATAGCAAGCGCTTAATTGTGATGGAGTGATAAAACTGATTGGCCAGTCTCGCGGCGTCGAGCCAATGTAGCCGGTCAATGCGACGAAAACCAGCGCGTGACTAGTTTGACAACGGCTATGATGATAAGCTCCGCGACAACCTGGGCGAGAATCGAAGTCAGCATAACGGTGTTCTCCCAACTTACTGTGTTATACTTGCGTCACCAACTAATGTCTGTCGTGGCTCCTTGCATATAACTGTAGCTCCTAAAGCAAGCAGCATGCCATAGACGGATATCAAGACAAAATTCTCGCATCGAGGTTGAGGCCAACAGGAGGCAATGAAATGGAAGAACTGCTCCTCATAGTGATCGGCGTCGGCGCAATAGCGTTGTCCCCCCTGGTGCCGGTTTTTCGCCCTGTCGCGAAGGCCGCCGTCAAGGGTGGGCTGGTTGTGGCGGGCGCTGCGGCCGTCGCGGGGCATAAGCTGGACGACCTGCGGTCCAAGGGCAAGTCGAACGGTGTCGCGGCAGACGGCGAGGCGGCTGTGGCCGAGGTAGCCGAGGCTGCTGAGGCTGAAGCGCCGGTCGCCGAGGCGCCGGCCGCGGAGGCTGCTGCTCCCGAGGCGGCGGTTGCCGAGACGCCCGCCGAAGCTGTTGATGAGACGGCCGCGTCACTGGAGGAGGCTGCCTCTGAAGCCGAGCCAGCCAAGGCTGCGGCTCCCAAACTTGGGCTGATCGACGTGGATGGCATTGGTCCCAAGGTGGTTGGCGTCCTCAACGGCGCCGGCGTCACGAGCCTGGAGCAACTGGCCGAGATGGATGAGGCGCAGTTGCGCGAGATTCTGGCTGGTGCCGGCACGCACTACCGCGCTATGGATCCAAGCTCCTGGCCCGCTCAGGCGCGCCAACTGTTGGCGAAGAACCAGTAGTCGAAGGAGAACTGGCTGTGGAAGATATTATCGTTGTTGTCCTTGCACTAGCCCTTCTCGCACTGTTGCCGTTCGTCCCTGGCTTGCGGCCGATCGCGAAGAAGATTGTCGTCGGTGGCCTGGCGGTGGTCGCCGTGTCCGCTACCGCCGCTGCTGTGGCAAGTGAACAATGGAAGGACCTGGTCGCCGAAGCCCAGGCCGAGCGATTGGCGGAGGCACAGACGAAGGCGTTGGCTGCCGAAGCCGAGACCATAACGATCTCCATCCCGCAAACGCTGAACTAGTCGCTGTGGCGAGCCGCCACAGGTTGCTAGCATAAACGGCCCCGAATGGGGCAAGCGCGAGGTTAGCCGGCATCGTCGTCCGCTTCGTCGGTTGGCGTAGGCTCCCTTTTTCTCGAATCGGCGTCGCTCATTCACGCGCGAGCCGTTGGGGTAGCGGTGTGTTCGACAATCACGCCGTGTCAGTCTGGACCGAAGAATGTGGCTGTTGCTCGTTCACCTCACACGATGAAGGAGATGTAGACATGGAAGGTATTCTGGCTTTGGCTCTCGGGGTTGGCGTGGTTGCCGTTTCCCCCTTCGTGCCTGGTTTGCGCCCGGTCGCTAAGAAGGCGGTCGTGCTGGGAATTGGCGCTGCGTCTGCGGCTGGCGCGGTTGCCGCGACGGCGAACGAGTCCTGGAAGGACCTGGTCGCCGAAGCCCAGGCCGAGCGGGAAGCCGAGCTTGAGAAGAAGGAATCTGCCGAGCCTGAGACGATCACAATCCCGTCCGCGTAGCTCGAGCAGGATATTCAGGTTAAGTCGAGGCATAGAACGATGGGTAACGGACGACCGATGAATGCCACTGTCAAGGTGACGCAAGTAAGCCCGGGGCGGATCCGCCTGCACATATCAAATATGGCGGAGCAGCCTGAGGTCTACCATCGTCTCGTCCAGTACGTGCTGAGTCTGCCGGAAGTGACGCGGGTCGAGCTCGAGCCATCCGGCGAGGGCCTCACCATCATCCACGCTCGCACACCTCAAGCGCGCGACGCTATCCTGCAGACTCTGCGCGGAACCCAGGCTCAGAAGAGCGCGCCTGCCGCGGCGGCGCCGTCTAGCCCGCCCCCTCCTCAGCCTGTCAGGTTCCCGTACGCGGACTGCACTGTGGCCCACGCGATGCGGGGCCGAGTGCGGATGCGGATACCTGTGCTGCGCGCGAACCGGACTCTGGCCGGTGTCCTGGACTATCATCTCAGGCAGCAGCCGGGCGTCAAAGACGTCGAGGTGAATCGCCTGTCTGAGGGCCTCACCGTGATCTATGACCCGGCGGTGACCGATGCCCAGGCGCTTGTTGCCACCATCGCCGCGTACGATCCGGATGCAGCCACTATACGCGCCTGGCAGTCCGCCCGGGTCTCGCGCCGACCGCGCCGTCGGTTTGAGGGCATCCAGTATCCGGCCGCGATTATTCTCGCCTTCGCCGCGGCGGTGCTGAATTACGTCGGAGCGCCCGGCATTCTGATCTTCGCCCTGCTGTTGGGCAGCAGCCTTTCGATCTACTGGCGCGCGGTTTATACACTTGTCCGTCGAGGCCGCCTCTCGCCCGCCCTCGTCGCCGCGATCATCATTACGCTGTTGTGGGCCACCGGAAGGGTCTGGCAGGCAGCTCTCGTTATTGTCGCGCTGACCGCGGTCGACTGGATCCTGTCTAATCCCAATCGGAGCGTCGCCAACGCCATTGCTGACGCGCTCGACCACGTGAGCCAATCCTCGCGAGCCAGCCGGAATGCGAAGCAAATTGCCGCCCCGGCTAAGGCCGCCCAAACCACAAATCCCGGTAAATCGCTGCCCCTCGAAGCTGCAGCCGACCCCGGCTCATTCGCAACACCAATTCCGCCAACGGGGACCCTCACCGACGCCCCGCCAATACAAGTTTCGATAAAGCCTGAGATAGATTCACCAGCCTAGAGCTGGCGAACGCACGATATTCCTGAACACCCAACGAGCGTTGCTTTTTAAGACCTTCCAAAAAGGCACTCATTGACGATGAGCAACTCGAACGGCGCAGCACCAGAAACTTCAAACACTGCGTTGACGCAGACTGTCACGGCCAAAGTCGTGTACTACGAAGTCATGCACCAGATGGACGGCCGCCTTCGTCTGCGGGTCCCGCGGTTGGCCAATGATGCCAAGTTCGCGCAGCGCGTGCTCGAGTCTGCCACGACCCTGCCTGCCGTTCAGCAGGCCCGCGTGAATGCCCGGTCTTCTTCGCTGGTTGTCACGTATCGGTCCGGGACGAGCTACATCTCTGGTAACGGCCGTGGGCCTGTCAACCAAGAGTCGATGCTTAGTCTCGTCGTTGAGTGTCTCCGGGTCGCCGCCGGCGCCGATGTTGCGCAAAATGCGCAAGAGATGGCGCAGCCGGGACAGGCAGCGATCAACGGCCACGTCGCCGCGAACGGCTACGCTCCCGCTCGAAAGGGTGAGGTGCAGACCAGCACGGGGCTTCCCATCGGCCCGGCCGGTGGCAAAGAGCCTGTCAACTACGCGAAACGTCTTGGCTTGCCGGCGCTGGGTCTTGGGTTGAGCGCGGGGGTCCTGGCCGGGCTGTCTATCCCAGGGGTCTTGGTGGGCGGCGCCATTCTCTACGCAGCGCTTCCCATCTTCAAGCGCACGGTTCAGGGTATTCGCGACGAAAAGAAGCTAACGGTCGACTTCCTCGATTCGCTGACCATCGTCCTAATGACGGCTCAGGCCAGTTTCCTGGCCCCGGCGTTCATCGTCGCCGTCATCGAAGGCTCGGAAATCGTCCGCGACTGGACGGCCAGCCGCAGCAAGGAGGCCAGCCTGGCGCTGGTTCTCTCCCAGGAGCACCAGGTGTTGGTCGAGCGGGATGGCGTCGAGATGAAGCTGTCCTGGGAGCAGATTGAAGTCGGCGACATCATCCATGTCTACCCTGGCGACCAGATCCCAGTCGATGGCACCGTCCTGACAGGCAGCGGTCTGATTGATCAGCACCACATGACGGGCGACGCTACGGCCGCCGCTCGCCACGAGGGGGACGATGTCCACGCGGGTACCTTCGTAACCGATGGCTATCTGCGCATCGTCGCGACGAGCACCGGCCACGACACACTGGCGGCGACTTTGACCGCGATGGCCGCGGAGGACCCCGACACCGATACACGGGTGAGCAACTGGGCGCGCAAGACCGGCAACTGGGCGGTCGTGCCAACCCTCGCCGCTGGCGCCGCGGTGTTCGCCGGGTCAGGGAGTATCGCGCGTGCCACGGCGATCGTGAGCCTGGACCTCGGCACAGGCATGCGCGTGTCGGCGCCGATCGCCGTCGTGACCGCTCAGACGAATGCCGCAAAGAACGGGATTCTCATTCGCAGTGGCCGCGCGCTGGAGACTCTGGCCGAGATCGATACGATTATCTTCGACAAGACGGCCACGTTGACCCAGGGCCGAGCCGAGGTCGTCGACGTTCAAGCGGTGCGCCGCGGCGTGAAGCCTGAAACGGTGGTACGCCTGGCTGCATCCGCGGAACATGAGCTCAACCACCCGCTTGCGAAGGCCGTGGCGCGCTATGCGCAGGAACGCGGCATCGATGCCCAGCCCAGCACGAGCTGGAGCTACGTGATAGGCAAGGGTGTGGTCGCCGAGATTGACGGGAAGAGTGTCCACGTCGGCAGCCGCCGATTGATGGAAGAAGCCGATATCGCCGTCGATCAGGCCAGCCGGATCATGCCGGACGCCGCCTCGGACGCCACGACCCATGTCTACGTAGCTCTTGACGGCAAGCTCATGGGCGTGATCTTCTGCGCCGATCCGGTTCGAGCCCAAAGCGCCGAGGTCGTGGCGAGCCTGCTCGACAAGAACATCCCGTCGCTGATGTTGACCGGCGATAGCAAGCGCGCAGCGCATGCGACAGCCGCCCATCTAGGGATGGACGCCAGCCATGTCTTCGCCGCTGTTCTCCCTGAGGAGAAAGCAGACCTAGTGCAGAAGTTCATCGCCGGTGGCCGGAAAGTGGCCGTCGTAGGCGATGGCGTCAACGATGCGGCAGCCTTCGCCAGCGCTGATCTGTCGATCTCGCTGGGAGGCGCGACCGATCTGGCGCGTGAAACCGCCGATGTCGTCCTGCTGAACAATGACCTGCGCGACCTGGTCACTGCCATAGAGATCGCACAGCAGGCGATGGCCATAATCCGACAGAACCGGACTTTGGTCGTCGGCCCCAACATCTCCGCGATCGTTTACGGTCTGTTCGCGGTGATGAGCCCCACGGTCGGTGTCGTGATCAACAATGGCACGGCGCTGCTCGCAGCCCTGAACAGCCTGCGTCCGCTTAATGGTCCCGGTTCCGCCACGCCGCAGAACACTTCAAATCCTGAGACAACCACCCATCACACGAAACCAATGGTGATAGACGCATGACTAAGTCTTCCAAACTCCTCGATTTCGGGACGAGCAAGGCTCTATTGTCCACAAGCGGCAAGCGACTTCTGGGCCGCTCCAATGTTACGAGCGAAAAGGTCGCGGCAGCGCCTCTCGCGACGCAAAGTACGGCGATTGTCAACGGCGCGAGCCCGGCTCGCGTCCCGTTTGAGATCAAGCACTGGGTCAACGGACGACTCCGCGTGGCCGTCCCGCGTGTCGCTCGCGACAAGGAATACGCCGAACGCCTGCAGTACCGTGTCGCGGTCATCGGATTCGCCACCAATGTGCGCGTGACGCCTAGCTCGCAATCGCTCGTCGTCGAGTACGACGCGAAGCAGCACGCCGAGCCGGATGTCCTGAATTGGGTCACGACGGCCATCCAGGACGCCGACCAGCCGGACCCGATGCTCGAGCTGATGCCCAAGCAGGAGGAAGGCGAGTTCAAGATCAACTACGTCAAGCGTCTGGCGCTGCCCGGCGCCGCCCTCGCCATGGGTCTCGGCACGCTCGTTGGCATCGCTGTGCCGCCGCTGTTGCTGGGCGGCACGGTCATCGCCGCCGCTATCCCCTCGTTCAGGCGCGCGTGGGAAGGCATCCGCGACGAGAAGAAGCTGAACGTCGACTTCCTCGACTCGACGGCCATCATCGCGCTCACCGCAACCAGCATGTTCTTCCCGCCGGCGCTCATGGTCAGCCTCATTGAGTCGGGCGAGATTATCCGCGACCTGACCGCCCGCCGTACCGCGCGCGCGAGCCTGGACCTCCTGGACGCGTTGGGCAAGACGGCCCGCGTCGAGCGCGACGGCGTCGAGATCGAGATCCCGGTGCAAGACCTGGCCGTTGGTGATATTGTCTGCGTCTACCCTGGCGACCAGATCCCCGTGGACGGCGTCGTGCTGAGCGGTGTCGGCCTGGTCGACCAGCAGAAGCTGACCGGCGAGTCGATCCCGATCACGCGCGAAGAGGGACAAGACGTTCTCGCGGCGACCCTGGTGGTCGATGGTACAATGCGTATCAAGGCCGAGCGCGTCGGCGAGAATACGCGCGCCGGTGTTGTGGTGAGTCTCATGAAGGCGGCGCCGGTGCACGACACGCGCATGGAAGATTACGCGCGCAAGGTCGGCGACCGTATCGTGATCCCGACCCTCGCCCTGGGTGGCGCCGTGACCCTCGTCACCGGCAGCATCATCGCTGGTATCAGCGTCATCACCCTCGACATCGGCACTGGCGTCCGCGTGTCCGTCCCGACGGCCATCCTCGCCTCGCTCACGTTCGCTGCCCGCAACGGCATCCTGATCCGCAGCGGCCGCGCCCTCGAGCAGTTGGCATCGATCGACACCGTCGTGTTCGATAAGACGGGTACCCTGACCCAGGGTCGCGCCGGTGTGACCGCCATCTACACGCAGCACGCCGGTGTTGACCGCACCGAGGTTCTGCAGCTGGCGGCTTCCGCCGAGGCCGGCCTGACGCACCCGGTCGCCGAGGCCATCATCCGCCACGCCCGCGAGCAGGAAGTCCCGACCAAGGAGTGCGAGGCCTGGGAGTTCCGCGTCGGCCAGGGCGTCGCGGCGACCATTGACGGCCGCGAGCTGTACGTCGGCAGCCACCGCATGATGAAGAACCTGGGCGTGGACACGGACCACATCAATGCCATGTATCCGGAGATCGAGTCGAGCGCGGCGTCGCAGGTGTTCGTGGCCGAAGGCAACGAGCTCCTCGGCGTTATCCTCTACAAGGACCCGGCTCGCCCCGAAAGCCCCGGCGTGATCGAGCATCTGATTGACCTCGGCATCACGCCTTATATGCTCAGCGGCGACATCCGGACGGTGGCGAATGCCGTCGCGGCGGAGCTGGGCATCCAGCCCGAGCACGTCTACGCCGAGGCGTTTCCCGAGCGCAAGGTCGAGGTCGTCAAGCAGCTCCAGGAGAGCGGCAAGACCATCGCCTTCGTCGGCGACGGCATCAACGACTCGGCGGCCCTGGCCCACGCCAGCGTGTCTGTCTCGTTCGCCGGCGCCACCGACATGGCGCGTGAGACGGCCGACATCGTCCTCATGGACGACGACCTGTCCAGCCTGATCCTCGCCATCCGCATCGCGAAGATGTCCATGCAGGTCGTGAAGCAGAACGCCGGTATCGTCGTCGGCCCGAACCTGAGCGCGATGGTCTGGGCGGCCCTGGTCGGTCTGAACCCCGTCGCGGCTGTGGTCATCAACAACGGCTCGGCGATCGCGGCGGAGATGAACGGCTTCCGCCCGCTGATGGGCCCGCCAGGCTGGGAGAAGCTCATGGCCGAGCGCGCCGAGGCGGCCCACGGGGCCAAGACGGCGGCGGAGCCTCCGACGGTGTTCGTGCCCGTGACACCCGTCACCGCCGAGGGGAGCAATGGCAAGGCGGCCGCCAACGGCGCGACGCCGACTGTCCCGACGACCGACGGCGCGGACGGGCACAATGGCAACGGGAACGGCCACAGCAACGGCCACGCGAACGGCAACGGCAAGGCCAGCGACTTGGCGCAGACCGAGGTGGTCGCCGCCACGCCGGCCCCCAAGCGCACCCGCAAGAGCAAGTCGGCCAACAGCGCCGAGGTTACCAACGGGGCCAACGGCCACACGAACGGCCACAACGGCAACGGTAACGGCCACGCCAATGGCAATGGTAATGGGCACACCGGGAACGGCCACGCCGATGCGGCTGAACTCGCACAGACCGAGGTGATCGCCGCCGCACCGGCCCCCAAGCGCACCCGCAAGAGCAAGTCGGCCAACGGCGCGAATGGCAGCGCGGCCGAGCCGATCGCCGAAGACGTGCCCGTGCTGAAGATTGTGGGCAAGGGTAACGGCCGCGCCAAGCGCGCCAACGGCAGCATGCATGAAACTGAGACGCGCAGCGTTCTGACGGTCCTCGAGCAGGCGCCGCAGACGAACGGCTTCGATGGCAGCCAGAACGGCGAGGCGCTCAGCCTCGCGACAGATGAAACCAAGGAGTAAAACACATGTGTAACTACAACTTCCAGCTTCCTGTGGATCCGATTTCGCTCCTTCAGATGTTCCGTCAGGAGATTGTCGACAACGGCGGCATCGTCACGGGAGAGATCCCGAATGTGCATGTCTCCGTTCCGACCCAGGTCGGCCGGGTCGAAGGCGAGTGTCATCTGGTCGGCGAGGCGACGGTGAACATCAAGATTACCAAGAAGCCGGATATCGTGTCGTGCAAGATGGTGCGCGATACTCTCGTGACCTATCTGACGGAAGCCGTCAAGATGTATTCTGCGAAGCAGAACGCAGCCTGAGCCAACGCCACAAGGAGGCCTGACGATGAGTGAGGGAACAGCGCCCGAAGAGCAGTCAGTCCCAACTTCCGCCGAAGAGGCGGCCGCCGAGCAGGTGGCCGGCGAGGAAGCGGCAGCCGAGGGGGTGGCAGCCAACGAGAAGCCGTCCACACCCGGCCGTCCACAGACTCTTGAGACCTTTGCTTCGGTGGAGCACGTCACCCGCGGCCGGACGCGGCTGCGCCTCAGGCGCGAGCTGCGAACGCCCGAGGCGATGGCGACGATTCAGAACCAGTTGATGGGCCACGAAGACGTGACCGACGTGGCCATCAATCAGCGCACCGGCAGCGTCGTCATCACCCATGCCAAGCACCGACTGGGCGGGGAGATCTTCACTGAGGCTGTCAAAGAAGTGGAACTGGTGGGCGGCGCCCTCCTCGATCTGCCAGAGGATGAGGAGGAGGAAGAGGGCGGCGGCGGTGACCGTTTCGCCAAGCTCGACCAGCAGCTTGCCGACGTCGTCTACAAGGTCGACTACGCGGTTTGGAAGAAGACGGGCCTTCACTTCCGTGGTCAGATTCTCGCCGGCAGCATCGCCGGCCTGGGCGTGGCTCAAATCCTCATCTTCGGCATATCGCTGGAGATGCTGCCAGGGCCGCTGCTCATCTACCTTGCCTGGGATATCTACCACCGCGAGACCAAGGAGATTCCCTTCGAGAGGCGTTTCGCGGACGAACAAGCTGCGAATGGGGCGGACGACGCCGCTGATGAGGCGGATGACATCGCCGCCGACGAGGCCGCTGCGACGGCGGCCGCCTAGACCGAGGCTTGATGCATTCACTGTATCAACCGCGAGTGCGGGGGCTGGTCGCTCTCGCCGCGGGCCTCCTGGCCCTCGCACTTGCCAGGCTGGTGATCGACTGGGATAGTGCAGTCCTTATGGCGTGGGACGTCGGCGTGTTCGTCTGGCTCGCGGTGACCTTTACGATGATCATGCGCGCCAGCGCTCAGTGGACGGGCCTTCACGCCCAGCGCCTCGAACCGAATGGCCGCGTGGTTCTGATCGTCGTGGCTGCCGCCGCGATTGTGGGCTACGTCGGCTCCATCATCCTGGCGTCGCGGTCGGGAGGGCGGTCGCAGGTCGATCAGGTGGTGCATTTCGTCATAGGCATTCTCGCTATCGCCGAGGGCTTTCTGCTTGTCCATACGCAGTTCGCGCTCTACTACGCAGAGATGTACTACGATGAGAAGCCGCCAGAGGCAGAGGGCGAGGGTGAGAGCATGCATGGCCTGGCTCCCTTTCGCAGAGGCCTGGAGTTTCCGAACGCGGAGCTGATCGACTATTGGGATTTCATCTATTTTAGCTACACGATTGCGATCTGCTATCAGACGTCTGACGTAACGGTGGGGACTCCGAAAATGCGGCGGGTGACTATTGCCCACGCGCTGATATCCTTCGTGTTCGTGACTGTCCTGATAGGCTTCGTTGTGAACGCCCTCAACAATTTCCTATGAGGGTGGTGCAGCTGGGTAACCTCGGGAGCACGGGGCCTGTGCTTCAATCGATTTACAAAGGTAACGAACATGGAGCCATCGAATACAAGGGCTATTCTTGTCTCTTTGGCGGGCAATATCGCAATCACTATCGCCAAGTTCGTCGCTGCATTCCTCACCGGCAGTGCCGGCATGTTGTCGGAATCAGTTCACGCGCTGGCCGATATTACTCATGAACTGCTTTTATTGCTCGGTGTGCGACAGGCAGGAGCCCCTGCCGACGATCGTTTCCCATACGGTCAGGGCAAGGCGGTTTACTTCTGGGGGCTGATTGCTGTCATCTTCTTTGGTGTGGGCGGAGTCCTGGCTTTCTACGATGGTTGGCAGCAGATCAACGATCCTGATCTCGTCGATTGGCCCGTGGTGGGCTGTATCGTCCTGGCCATCTCAATAGTCATAAATGGCGCGGCTCTGTGGGAGGCGCTGCGGCAATTCACTGAAGCCAAAGGCAAGGTGGATTTCTGGACGGCGCTGCGGACGACCAAGGACCCCTCGATGCGCATCTTGATCTTCCAGAATGGCCTCGATATTGTCGCAGAGTGCCTGGCGATAGGTGGCATCGTACTGTTTCTGGCTACGGGCAGCACGGTGTTCGATGGAGTGGCCGGGATGGTCATCGGCATCACCTTGGTTGCAGCGGCCGTGTGGCAGGCTATCCAGATCAAGCACCTGCTCATCGGTACAAGCGCGGACGCCCATGTCATCGACGGCATTCGAGAGATTGTCATGTCCCGTCCAGAGGTAAGTAGCATTGACGAGATTTCAAGCCTTCACATGGGGCCTGATGTTCTCCTCGTCAACATACGCGTCCGATTTGCCGCCAGCGTTGATTTTCATGAGGTTGACTACATAACCCATTCCCTTGAGTGGCAGATCGAGCAAACGTACACGGTTGTCAAATACATCTATGTTAAGGCGGCTAAGCGTCCGCTCATCTTCGAGCCCCAGCTTCAGATTCTGAGCCTAAGCGCAGATCTCGAGCAGAAGGCATCGTAGGCATAACGCTTCGAGTGAGCGCGCGTGATCTTCGTTCAAAGCTGTTGCTAACCCAACATCGGAATCGTACAGCCGTTAGCGACACAAGGAATTGTACCGCCAAAGCTGTTCCCAGGAGGCAAGGCATATGGAACGGTCGAACAAGAGGGCCATATTTATCTCTCTTGGCGGCAATATCATCATCAGCCTCAGCAAGTTCGTGGCGGCGTTCTTCACGGGCAGCGCCGGAATGATGTCCGAGGCCATTCACTCACTGGCCGATACCAGCCACGAGCTTCTTCTGCTGGTCGGTGTGCGGCAGGCGGAGGCGAAGGCCGACGATCGTTTCCCGTACGGTCAAGGGAAGGCCGTTTACTTCTGGGGCTTGATCGCCGTCATCTTCTTTGGTGTGGGCGGTGTGCTGGCCATCAATGACGGCTGGCATCAGCTCTTCGATCCGGAACCGGTCGAGTGGCCCTGGGTTGTCATTGCCGTTCTGGCGGTCACGATGGTCATGGATGGCGTGGCGTTATGGGAAGCTACGGTGCAGTTTGTGCAGACCAAGGGTGAGAAGGTCGGGTTCTGGTCGGCCATGCGGACGACCAAGGATCCCTCGATGCGGATTCTGATCTTCGAGAACGCATTCGATATCCTTGGCGAGTCGGTAGCGCTCGTTGGCATTGCGCTGTTCCTTGTCACCGGCGATACAGTCTTCGATGCAGTGGCCGGTATTGTCGTGGGCATCAGCCTGGTCTGCGCGGCGCTGTGGCAGGCTATGCAGATCAAGCACCTGCTGATCGGCACGAGCGGAGACGAACACGTCATCGGCGGTATTCGAGAGATTGTTACATCCTACACGCAGGTCGCCGACGTCGAGGAGATCTCAAGCCTTCACATGGGGCCCGATGTCCTCCTGGTCAACATTCGCGTGAGATTCGCCGAGGAGGTTGATGTGCCGCAGGCCGATTACCTGACCCATCACCTCGAGCGGCAGATCGAGGACACGTACCCGATTGTCAAGTACGTGTATGTTAAGTCAGCAAGACGTCCCCTCGTGTTCGAGCCGCAGCTCCAGCTTCTCAGCCGCAAGTCTGAGCTCGAGCAAAAGGCATCGTAACCAAGACACTCCAAGTGAGTGTGCCGAAAATCCGTTGAAGACTTCACTAGCGAACAAGGAGAACAGTCATGGCTATCAACAGTGCCGCCGCGTCGGCAAAGTCAACCGCCAGCTCGGCAATGTCAGCCGCGGGCAGCGCCACCAACTCGGCTGTGTCAGCCGCGGGTAACGCAGCTAACTCGGCGGTGTCGGCCTCGGTCAGCGCCGTGTCGAGTGTGTCGAAGCCTCTGCACGAGCCAAGCCGCAAGGCCTATGGTCGGCTCCAGGAGAGCGTGCAGTGGTATGTCGAGCACTGGGAAGACCTGGTACACGAGGCCAGGGCCGAGCGAGCACCTCACGAGGAAGTGAGCCTCAGCCCTGACGGCATTCTCAAGAGCCTGTCCGACGCCAAGGTCGCCTCGGACATCCCCGGCCGCGTGCGGCTGCGCGTGGACCAGCTCAAGGGCCACGACGGCCTGGCCGAGCCGGTCGCGCAGACGCTGGGCAGCATCCCGGGTGTCAAGCAGGTTGAGGTGAGCTCGGCCACCGGCAGCATCCTGGTGGTCTACGACAAGAAGAAGTACGCCTCGCGCGAGGAGCTGCTAGGCGCTATCCCCGCGGAGTAGCCACCGGCGCACTAAGGGACTCTAGCATTCATACTCATGCCAAGCTGAAAGCCGCAGACCTTGCGGCTAACAGCTTGCAGGTGTCAGCTTGGGATCGAGTAAGAACCGACAGGGAACCGGTTATAGGAGGACTGTTCATTGAACCCCAACATAGCCAACGCTCTCCTCGAAGCGTTCATGTCGATCTTTACCGGGCCTTTGATTCCCGTGATCATGCTTGCCCTGATGTCGCCCTCGAAGCGTCCGGTGCGCACCGGGGCTGGCATCGCCGCCGGCGCTATTATCGTTGTCGCGGCTTTCGTGCTTATCTTGCTGGCGATATTCGACTATTCCGGCGATTCGGGCAGTGGAAAGTTCGGCTACCTGGTTTACCTGGTGTTGGGTATCGTCTTCCTGTTGCTCGGCATCAAGACGGTGATCAAGCCGCCGAAGTCCGGCGAGGATGAGGACGCCGCGATCAAGAAATTGGCCAAGATCGCCGAGGGTGGCCTGGGTGGGCTGCTCCTGGTCGGCATCTTGGGAGCGCTCGTAAACTCGGACCAGCTCGTGGTGTTGGTCGGTTCGGTGCATGACATCGCCGTCTCCGGCGTGCCGAACTCGACGCAGCTGGTCGTGGCCGTCGTCGTGATTGTCATCGCGACGTTCCTGTGGTGGATTATGCCCATCTCGGTAGGGCTCGGCGGCGAGAGCGCCAAGCGATTCCTCGCCAAGCTGAACGTCTGGCTGACCAAGAATATGCGCATGATCGAGATCGTTGTCTTCCTGGTCCTGGGCGTCTACTTCCTGGTCCGGGGCCTGCGAGGGTTGGTCTAGTCCAGGCTTGCTCCGTGTCACGCGCGCCGGCCAGATGTGCCGAGCAACAGCGAGATCGCGGATCGTTAACGCAACAGTTTGCGAGCGCCACCGTTGCGACGATGTGTCGCGCAGCGTTGTCCCAACGGGTGGCGCATTATCCGTTTTCCGCGCGTTATCTGAACGCAAGAGTGCAGGTGATAGGATAGCGAGGCTATGGTCTTTACGACACAGGTTACGATCGAGCGCCCGCGGCAGCGCGTGCTCGATCTGATCCGAAATCCCGACAACTTCCCCAAGTGGCAGCCGGGGTTAGTCAGCGTGGAGCTCATATCGGGTGAGAAAGATCAGGTAGGGTCCAAGTCGCGGGTTATCTACGAGATGCGCGGCATACGCCTGTCGGTGACCGAGACGGTTATCAAGCATTCTCCACCGGACGTGTTTGTGTCCGCGTATGAGTCCAGGGGAGTGAAGAATATCAGCGAGAATCGCTTCTTTGAGGAAGGGCCCGACGCCAGTCGCTGGGTGCTTATTAACGATTTCAAGTTCACGGGCCTGATGTCGGTGATGGGCGTGTTTTTCAAAGATATGGTTCCGAAGCAGACGCTTGAATCGATGAACCGGTTCAAGGAATTCGCCGAGAGTAGCTGAGAGTGCGGCTTACTGAGCCGGTGAGCGCGCGTGACCGCACAGGCCACGCTCGACTGGCTACCAACGATTCTACAAGGAGCGTCGCGTGGGACTCACCCCTTCCTTTCTACAGGCTTTCTTCTTCGGTGCGGTTGTTCAGTCGATGCTGGTTGTGGCCGGCCTCGTTGTCTATTGGCTCAAGGTCCCAACCCGGGTCGTCGGCTGGCTGGCCGGCTACGGCGCTGGCGCGCTCATCGGCGCCATTGCCTTCACACTCATCGAGCAGGCCATTCAGCTCGGTCCATGGGAGATGCTGTTGTGGCTGCTGATCGGGGCGGGCATCTTCATTGCCGGTGACACAATCATCGAGCGGCGCTTTGGCGAATCGGCCGGGGCGCTGGGCATTGTATTGGGGTCGCTGGTGGACGGCGTGCCGGAATCGATCATCTTCGGCATTCAGCTAGCGATGGGGGGAGCATTCAGTCCGGCCTTCGTGACGGCTGTCGTGATTTCCAACATTCCCCAGTCGCTCGCGCCGTCGGCGGACCTGGCCAAGTCGGGCTGGTCGATGTGGCGCGTGGCGAAGATGTGGCTGGCCGTCGTGATCTCGTGCGGTGCGACCTGCGCTCTCTTCTATCTGCTTGCCGCCGTCTTCCCGAATATTGCCGGGGACCGTGCCTCGGCGATCGCTGGTGGTGGCCTGCTCGCCATGATTACCGCCTCGTTCATTCCGTTTGGCACCGAGCGCGGCGGCATCTGGACGGGCGTCTTTACCGTTCTGGGCTTTGCCTTCAGCTACATCCAGTCGCTCTGAACCTGGCACGCTCGGTGCCGGCGAACGTGTTGTATCTGCTTTGACCGATCCCGGGTAGACCAGTTAGGAACTTCGAGCATGCCTTATCATCACAACGACATGTCCGTGTCCAAGCCGCTCGTCTACCGGATTCGGGTTGCTGGAACTCTAACCCCCGATCTGTCTGACTACGTGCGAGGCATGGCGATCACGTCCGAGACGGCTGCGGCTGAGGGCCCGGTGACCACTTTGCGGGGAACATGCCCCGATTCGTCTGCGCTCCTTGGTGTTCTGCATAGCCTCGCGAACTTTGGCCTGCCCCTCATCTCAGCCGAATGCCTGGGCGCTCCCAACGGCGAACTGTCGGACGAAGCTGAAGTGGGGCCTGAGGTAACGGCGGCCGACGTGAGTGCGACCGAGGAAAGTGCGAGCGAGGAAGGAGCGGCCGCGGCGGTCGCGGCAGAAGTCGCCGAAGAGCACGCGCCTCCCACCCACAAGGGCGCACGACGCGGGCTAGGCGCCGGCGCGGGGGCCGTCGTCGGCGGTCTCCTTGGCTCCGCGGGTGGGCCGGAGGGAGGGGTGGCCGGCGCGGTGATCGGCGGCGTCGCCGGCCACTACATCGGGCGCAAAGCTCCCGCGTGGCAATTCAAGCGCTTCCGTTGGAAGCCGTTGTTCAACCCGTTCGCCAGGCGCGACGGTGGCGCCGCTCAGTCGAAGCGCGCCGCGACCCTCGCCGCTGACTAGACAATTGAGCAATACACGCGACATTCCCCCGGGTAGGCATACAGCGCCTGGGGGAGTGTTCTCATTTGGAGTGCACGAGCTCAGCGTAGGCCTTGTCCCGCACCTGAGCCAGCGCCGGGCTGATCTCGACCGTGTACTTTCCATACTCCCGAGTGCGTCTGATGTCGACAGGCAGCCGCGCGAGACGCTGCTGGCAGAAGGCGCGCGCCTCCTCTAGCGTCGGAACGTTTCGCACCAGCTCCCCGTTCACCATCCATTGGACAAGCAGAGGCTCGGCATCTGGAAGCGGCGGCTCGTCGGCGAGGGCGATGGTGTCCTGCTCGAATGTGCCGCTGCCACTGGAATGCCGCCAGAGTTGTTTGCAGCCGGGCAGCGTCGCTTTGCCGGTGCTAAGCTTGGCGCGCGGACCTGCCTCATCCTCGACGAGCTTATAGACGCCACCCAGCGATGGATCGTCGGGCGAGGTGCCCAGGTTTGTGCCGACTCCGAACAGGTCCACCTCGGCGCCCTGCGCCAGCAGATCGGTGATGAGGTACTCATCCAGGTCACCGCTGAGCAGGATGCGGACGTGTTGCAGCCCGGCCGCGTCGAGCCTGGCGCGAACCGCCCGCGAAAGCGCGACCAGGTCGCCGCTGTCGATACGAACGCCGCGTAGGGTCTCGCCGCGCTCCGCCATCTCCTTGCCGACGATGATGGCGTTCTCCACCCCGCTCATGACGTCGTAGGTGTCGATGAGCAGGTGGACATTGGCCGGGCAGTCCTTGGCGAAGGCGCGGAACGCCGTGAGCTCGTCGTCGAACGACATGACATAAGCGTGTGCCATCGTCCCGTAGGTCGGAATGCCGAACAGGTGCCCGGCCAGGACGTTGGACGTGCCGGCGACGCCGGCGAGATAGGAGGCGCGGGCCACTTTCATTGCCGCGTCTGCGCCGTGGTCACGGCGGGGGGACATGTCGATGACGCCGCGACGCTCGGCGGCCAGGGTTATCCGCGCGGCTTTGCTGGCCCACATGCTCATGCTATTGAAGGTGTTGAGCAGAAACGTCTCGATGATCTGCACCTCGATGCGCGGCCCGGTCACGCGCATCAACGGTTCTGGGGGGAAGAAGACTTCCCCCTCAGGCAAGGCCCACACTTCACCGCTGAACCGGAAGTTTCGCAGGTAGTCGACAAAGCCCGGCGTCATGCACCGAATGAGACGCAAGTAGGCGAGAGCCTCCTCAGTGAAGCGGAGGTTCTGCAGATAGGCGAGCGCCTGGGGCAGACCTGCCGCGACAAGGAACGCCCGTCCGTGGGGCAGATTGCGTACGAACAGGTCGAACGTCGCGGTGTCGTTGCGCTTCTGCCGGAAGTAGCTGTCGGCCATGGTTAGCTCGTACAGGTCGACGAGCATGGCCATGTTATCGTTGTCGACCCAGCCGAAAACAGACTGCGTATCCCTCTGGTTCTTCATCTGTCGTCTAGCCCTTTTGCCATCGCTGCGAGTCATTGTAGACGGCCCACGCCACCGTCGGTGGATCGCCCGTCGCGAACATGAATCCCTTTTCGAACTCCTGGATCGGGCGCACGTATCCGGCTTCGTCGCCCTTCGCCTGTCCGAGCTTATCGCGGACACCCGGCTCGTTGCACCACACCTTGCCGATACCGCGGCGCGGCGTCGGCGGCGTCTTGGAAGGGCCGACGTCGGGGCAGGAGTACTCGTCGTCGCCGTCGTGCCAGCTATCCTGGAATACTTGTGAAGTTCCGTCGTTATACAGCGCGTAAATCAAACCCTTGTCCTGGCGGTAGAACATGTAGCCGCGCTCGAACTCCTCGACCGCCGTCACGAAGTTCTGCGGGGTACCGATAGGACAGCCGAGATCGCCATAAAGACCGTTGAACCGCCAAAGCCCCGCCAGATAGGTAGCGATGAGCGGGAAGCACGCCGCAGCTTCCGGCGAGAGTGTCGGCGTTGGCCCGGGGGTTCTGGTCGGAGGCCGCGGCGTCGGTGAGACGTTGCGCGTCGGCGTCCGCGTCGGGCCGGCCGTGCGGGTCGCGGTGGCCGCCTTCGCGGCGGGTGGCTGCGTGGCAGCAGCTGTCGGCGCCTGGGTCGGCGCTTGTGTCGGGGCGAGCGCGACAGGCACGGCCGTCGGCGCCGGGTACGCGGCGCGCGTTGGCGGCAAGGGTATAGTCGGCGGCGGCGGGTAGGCTGCCGCCACGGTCGGGACGCCGGTGACGGCCGGCGGAACGAGCGCCGTCTGGCCCAGGCGCTGGTTGATTGCGAGGAACCAGAGCGCGGCGATCAATACAAGGAGGACCAGAGCTGTGCCGATGGCGACCCACCACCAGGGCGGTCCACCAGCGTCGGCGGGCGCGGCGGCTGCCGCGGCGACGGGCACGCCTGTATCCGCGGTGACAGCCGCAGCCGCCTGGGCCGCGTCAGTCTCTGGCACGCCGCGCATCACGAGGGCGCGCTGCGCGAGATCGCGCCGGCTGGCGTCTGTTGAGGCGCGGGCGGCGGTCAGGATGTTTGCCCAGCGTTGAAGCTCTGCGCGGTACGGTTCATCGTCTAGGCCGTTGCCCGCCAGTAGCATCTCTAGCTCATTCGCGGCGGGGTGGCCGCCGGCGACAACAAGACGGACTACTTCAGGCAGTAGTGGCAGGAGTTGTGCCACCTGTTCTGGGGAAAGAGGCTGTGACATGGCTAATTCCTTTCCATGCCCCAATTCTAAGCCCCTTCTCGCGTCAGGAGAAACCTCGCGCCGGTGACCGCTGGTCGCCTAAGTTTCAGCAGACCGCCGAACCTTTGACCATTGTTGAAACCACAAACTATAATATGCTCCACTACGCCGGGATGTATTGTAAGTGGAGATAGTATGGCTACATCCAGCAGGAAGCTGGCGGTCGCGCTGACCGTTGTTCTGGTCGCTCTTCTCATTGTCGCTGCGTTGGGCGCGTGGGCCTACACGTCGACGCCGCTAGGCGAACGCGCGCAGAATGTACAGCGTCGCCTGGCCGCGCGTTTCCTCCCCCACGAACCGCCAGCAGTGGCCTTTGTCCCCACACCGGTGATTTCAGCGGCGGAGAAAGAGTCCGCGCTGAGCTTGCTGGCTACGGCCACCGTCGCGCCGACGGCGGCGCCACCGAAACCCACAGCCGTCCAGAGCGCCAGCAAGACGGCTGCCGCGGCAGCGTCGCCGACCGCGCCGCCCCCGACGGCTACGCCGACACCCTCTGTCGCGCTCGCTCCGGTCCTCGCCAAGATGGACCTGGGAACCATGCGCCACGAGTACCAGGGATGGAACAACTGCGGTCCGACCACGATCGCGATGGACATGAACTTCTTCGGCAAGCCGATCACTCAGAAAGAGGCGGCGGCCGTCCTGAAGCCGGACCCGAACGACAAGAACGTCGGGCCGGATGAGCTTGCCGAGTATGCGCACTCCCAGGGCATGGGCGGCGTCTACCGCATCAACGGCAACCTCGACATGCTCAAGGCGCTGCTCAGCAACGGCATTCCCGTCATCGTCGAGCACTGGTTCATTCCGGAGCCGAACGATGAGATGGGCCACTACAAGCTTCTCAAGGGCTACGACGACGAGACGCAGCAATTCATCGCCAACGATTCCTACAATGGGCCTAACATCCACATAGGCTATGCCGAGTTCGACCGCTTGTGGAAGGTCTTCGACCGCACGTACGTTGTCGTCTACCCCATGGATAAGGAAGCCGTCGTCAAGGCAATCGTCGGGCAGGACTGGGACGACAAGGCTATGTGGCAACGGTCCCTCGCGGGCGCCCAGACGGACGTCGCCCAGGATCAGAACGACAAGTTCGCCTGGTTCAACCTCGGCACGAGCCTCGAAGGGCTGGGTAAGCACCAGGAGGCGGCGCGCGCCTACGACCAGGCGCGTCGGCTGGATCTGCCGTGGCGCATGCTATGGTACCAGTTCGGTCCGTTCGAGGCGTACATGGCCGTGGGCCGCTACCAGGACGTGCTCTCCCTGGCCGACGCCAACCTTAAGTCGGCGAATAACCTGGAAGAGTCCTACTTCTATCGTGGCAAGGCCCTCCAGGCTATGGGGCAGACGGGCGAGGCGCGCCAGGCGTATGAGCAGGCGGTGAAGCTGAACGCGAACTACCAGCGGGCCAAGGATGCGCTCAACCAGGTGACGGCCAGCCAATGACAGCACCCCGGCCGGCCACCTCGCCGTGGCGGCGCGTCGTCACGGCCACAATCACGGTCGTCTTCGGATTCGGGCTTGCCAAGCTCGTCGGGTTCGCGCGGCAAATCATCGTCGCTCACGCCTTCGGCACGAGCTGGCAGATGGACGCCTACAGCGCCGCGTTTGAGCCTGCCGACGTTCTGTTCACCATCATCAGCGTGGGCGCCCTCGGCACCGCCTTCATCCCGGTGCTCACCGACTTCCTGGATCGCCGCGAGGATGAGGCAGCAGATCGGCTCACCAGCGCCGTTCTGACCCTGACATTCATCATTGGCCTCGGGCTGGCCGTCGTGCTGGCGCTGGTCGCCACGCCGATCGTAGAAACCTCAGTGGCGCGCGGCTTCAGCCCCGAAGGCCAGGCCCTCACGGCCCAAATTCTGCGCATCGTTCTCATCGCCCAGGTCGTTCTCGGCGTGAGCGGGGTCATGGGCTCGGCGCTTCAGGCCCACCAGCACTTCCTGCTGCCCGCACTCGCGCCCTCGCTCTACAACGTCGGCATTATCGTCGGCGCCCTCGTGCTCGCGCCCCGCATGGGTATCTACGGCCTCGCCTGGGGCGCGGCGATGGGGAGTTGCCTGGGGTTGCTCGTCCAGGCGCCCGGCTTCCGCCGATTCCGCATCCACTATCGTCCCCATCTCGGGCTCCAGAACCCCGCCGTGCGCAAGGTTGGCGTGCTGACCGTGCCGCGCTTCCTGAACCTGGCAATATTCAACTTCACGATGTTCTTCAACACGACGTTGGCGTCGACCCTCGTGACGGGCAGTGTCGTGGCGTTCTTCATGGGCTGGAGCGTGATGCAGCTGCCCGAGACCATATTCGCCACCGCCGTTGGGACCGCCGTCTTTCCAACGATGGCCGAGATGGCGAGCCGCAACCAGCTGGATCGGCTGCGGTCGACGATGGCCGGCACCTTGCGCGGTATCTGGGCTCTGACCATTCCGACGGCGTTCGGGATGCTGATCCTGGGGCAGCCCCTCGTGGCCGTAATGTTCCAGCGCGGCGCTTTTGACGCCCAATCGACGGCCCTGGTCGCGGCATCGCTCTGGGGATGGTGCCTGGGATTGATCGCCCACTCCTCGCTAGAGATCGTGTCGCGTACCTTTTTCGCGATGAAGAACACCTTTACGCCCTTCAAGGTCGCGTTCGTGTGTATGCTCATCAACATGGGGTTGGCGCTTGCCCTGCGTGAACCGCTCGGCGTCACCGGCCTTGCCCTCGCCAACTCCATCGCATTTTCGATCGAGGCGCTTGTTCTGCTCTTCCTCCTGCGTCGGCGCATAGCCGGTGTCGAGGGGCAGTGGCTGCTCGTGGGCCTGGGGAAGATCTTGGCGAGCGCCCTCGTGGCGAGTGCCGTGATGTTCTTCCTGAGGACGCTTCTGGCCGATCAGCGCTCCATTGTCATCCTCGCCATCGTCGGCCTGGCGGGCGCCCTTGTCTACGTGGCCGGCGTCCTGCTCCTCGGCCTCGACGAGGCACGGCTGGTGCTCCGTCTGGTTTCACAGCGTTTACAGCGCCGCGCCCCAGCTCCTATCGGTGAATAACACGGCGTGAATTTCTTCGTTATAACAGGCAGGCATGCTGGCATGCCTGTGAAGGAGGCGTTCCTCCACGAACAACTCTACGGACTCCCCGGCTGCCAATGAGCTTGCCCTGAAGCGGTAGTCAGGAGTCGCATACAATCGAGGGCGGCAGGGGGGAGATATGAACATGCGGCGGTATGGCATGTTGTGGCTGGTGGGCTGTGGGCTGCTTCTAGGAGCATGGCTCGTATCCGCCGGGCCGTCCTCGGTAGCCGCCCAGGGCAACTTCCCTACTTCAACCTCGACCTCGACTCCAGTCAGCTCCGTCCTCGTCACAGTGCGGCCATCGTCCCTCAACGGGTGGGCCGTCGTCCCCGATACCCTCGCTCCGACCCTCGAATTCGTATACGGCCCGGCCACGCCGCCCCTGGGAGTCGGCAGCTTCCACATGGCAGTCGATAACACATTCATGAGCGGCGGCACGTACACGCGGGCCTACGCCGGAGTTCGTGTGAGCCGCTTCACTCGCCTGACCTATAGCACTTACCAGACCGCATCTGACCCGGCAGGGCTGGCGGCCAAGCTGCACCTCGCCATCGACTACAGCCTCCAGGACGCGGACAACTCCTATCAGGGCGACCTCGTCTTTGACCCGAGTGTGACCGGCTCGCCCGTTCTGACAGGCCAGTGGCAGACCTGGGATGCGCTCAACACCGCGGGATGGTACGCGACGGAACAGCCGGGCAAGAACAAATGCGTTCCGGCGGCGCCCTGCATTCTCAGCGATCTCCTGCTGGACTACCCGTACATGGGCGTTCGCTACACGGTTGGCACCGTGGGTTTCAAGGCCGGCCCGTTCTGGAACTCCTTTGACGGCAACGCCGACGCGCTGATCATCGGCATCGATGGCAACGAGATAAGCTACGATTTCGAGCCGGACCTCCCGACCCCGACCGTCACCCTCACGCCCACCATCACCCTGACCCCGACGACAACGTCCACACCGACCATCACGCCGACGCCGACGGACACGCCGACGCCGACCGCCACATCTACCGTGACAGTCACCCTCACCCCGACCGCCACATCGACGCCGACCCAGACTCCAACGGCGACTCTGACGAGCACGCCGACGAGCACGCCGACGAATGCGCCGACCAGCACCTCAACCACCACGCCGACCAGGACGCCGACGGCCACTGTCACCCTGACGCCGCCGCCTCAAATATTCGGCATGTTGACCGTGACCAAGCGGGTCCAGGGGCCTGCGGAAGCGTACGCGCCGGGGGACGTGTTTACCCTATTCCTGGGCTGCTTCGACAGCACGGGGCAGCCGATTCCCGCCACCAACGCGACCCAAAATGCTGCCCCGAACAGCGCCGTTCTGTTCAACATTCCGTATGTTTCGGGAATTAGCTCCTGCATCCTGTCGGAGATTCACGTCCCAACGCCTGTCCCCGGCTACGCCTACCTGGGCGTCATCTATGAGGCTGTCCTGAGCAGTCCCCCGGTTACGTCGAATCCGTCGGCGCTGAACGTCACCTTCAAGCCGAAACAGGGGATGGTGGGATCGACCTCGGTGACGAGCGTCGTCGCTGCGAACACGCCGACCGATACGCCGACTCTGACGACGACCGTGACTCCGACGATCACCACGACACCCACCCCGTCCTTGACGCCGACCGTCACGTTCACCCCGACGAGCACCGCGACTTCGACGGTCACGCCGACGCGAACGGCGACGGCGACGCAGCCGCCCACACCGACGCGCACAGTGACCAGTACGCCGACGGCAACACCGACGCCGCGCGCCGTCTACCTGCCGCTGATCGCCGTGGCCGCCGAGCTGTCGCCCCCCTGACCATCGCCGGACGTTGACCCACGCGCCGCGTCATTCTATACTTAGCGTGGTATGAGCCAGCCAATCTCTGCTACCACGGTCTATGATGACGCCGCGCTCTTAAGCGTGCGCCGCCTGTCGAAGCGTTTCGGCGGGTTCTGGGCGTTGCGCGAAGTCGACCTCGATGTTCGCGATGGCGAGGTCCTGACCCTCTTTGGGCCGAACGGGGCGGGCAAGACGACCCTGATGCGCATCGTTGCAGGGCTTAGCAAGGCTACCGACGGCGAGATTCGCCTTGGTGGCGCGACATTTCGCTCCGCCAGCATCAGCCCGCGCCGCCTCCTGGGCTTCGTCTCCCACCAGCCCCTGCTCTATCCCGACCTGACCGCGCAGGAGAACCTCGTCTTCTTCGCCAAGCTGTACGACCTGCCCGGTCCAGAGACGCGCGCGGCGGAGCTGCTGGAGCGGGTGGGCCTCGCCCATCGGGCGCACCAGCCGGTGCGCCAGTTCTCGCGCGGTATGCAGCAGCGCGTCGCCATCGCCCGCGCGCTCCTGCACGACCCACGCCTGCTCTTGCTCGACGAGCCGTATACAGGGCTGGATCCGGTGGCGATGGACTGGCTGACCGGAATGCTGGCCGGCTTGACGCGCCAGGGCCACACGATTCTCATGACGAGCCATGACCTTGACCGCGGCGTCGCCGTCGCCAACCGGGTCGCGATTCTTGCGTCCGGCTGCCTGGCGTACACCGCCGACTGCGCCTCTCTCGCGCCGGGCGAGCTGGCGGCGGCCTACGCGGCCGCGTCGCATCCGGCGGTGGAAGCTGGCGTATGAGCCGTCTGCCAGGGTCGGCGATACCCGACATGCCTGAGATGGCGGTGGAGGAGCCGGAAGCCTTCACGCCCGCGCCGGCCGAGCGTTGGGCGGCGAAGCCGGCGCCGACATACGGGCCGTCACAGTATGCGCGCCAGGTTTGGGCGCTGGTCTGGAAAGACCTGATTGCCGAGCGCCGCACCAAGGAAATCATGTCGGCCACGCTGGTGTTCGGCCTGCTGGTCGTGCTCATCTTCAACTTCGCGTTTGACCTGCGGCGGGCTGAGATGGACCTCATCGGCCCGGGCATTCTGTGGGTGGCGTTCATCTTCGCGGGCATCCTGGGCCTGAACCGGGGCTTCGCCCTTGAGAAAGACCGCGGCGCCCTGGAAGGGCTGATGCTCGCGCCAATGGACCGTAGCGCCATCTACCTGGGCAAGCTCATCAGCACGCTCATCTTCATGTCGGTGATGGAGGCGATTATTGTGCCGGTCTACAGCCTGCTCAACAATCAACCCATCCGTCTGGACTTGGTTCCCGTAATATTCATGGGAACACTTGGTTTCGTGGCTGCCGGCACCATCTTCGCCGCTATCGCCGCCAATACCCGCACACGTGAAGTGCTCTTGCCGATCCTGCTCTTTCCCATCCTCGTGCCGGTTGTTATCACGGCGGTGGGCGCGACCGGGATCGTTCTGCGGGGCGGCGAGGACCTGGGACCGCCGCTAACCCTGCTGGCTGCTTTCGATGTCGTGTTCCTGGTCGTTGGCGTCCTTGTCTTTGGCTATGTGATCGAGGAGTGAATATGACCACCAAGCGCCTGAAGCCGATCGTGTGGGGCCTCGGCATCGCAACCGGCCTCTCCATGCTCGCCACCCTCTACCTGGGCCTCGTCTGGTCGCCGCCGGAGCGCTCGATGGGGGAGAGCATTCGCATCCTCTACTTCCACGCGCCCTCCGCCTGGGCTTCCTACCTGGCGATTGGCGTCGTCGCGATTGCGAGCATCCTTTACCTGTGGCGGCGCACGCGCATCTGGGACATCATCGCCCTGGCGTCGGCGGAGATCGGCGTGTTGTTCACGACGATTACCCTGATCTCGGGCATGCTGTGGGGCAAGTTGGAGTGGGGTACTTACTGGACGTGGGACGCGCGTCTCACCAGCTTCCTCATCATGTGGCTGATCTACGTCGGCTACCTGATGCTGCGCGCCGCCATCGATGACCCGGAGCGCCGCGCTCGGCTTGCCGCTATCGTCGGCATCATCGGCGCGCTGGATATCCCGATCATCCACTTCGCCGTTCTGTGGTGGCGCACGCTGCACCCGCAGCCGATCGTCGTGCGGCCCGGTGGCCCGGCGATGAGCGAGCCTATGGTGGTGGCGCTCGTCTCGGGCATGCTCACGTTCACCTTGCTGTACCTCTTCCTGGTGACGTGGCGCGTGTCGCTGGAGCTTCAGCGCGATCAGGCAGAGGTCGCGGAGCGCCGCCAGCCTGTTACGGCCGAAGCTCAGCCCGGCTAACCGGGTCACTGCGAGCGAACGCGAAGCAATCTCGTGCCCTTGTGTTAGACAGTAGAGACGCGGTGTACTGCGTCTCTACGTACTGCCTCCGATTTGACGCGGCGGCGTGACTGTGCTAACATTTCTTAACAAATGAAAATCGGCTCTTATCCAGAGGGGTGGAGGGAACGGCCCTGTGAAACCCCGGCAACCAGCTTGGATCGTGACGCGAGCAGTGCTCGCCAGCCGAGACCATCCAGGCTAGGTGCCAACTCCGTCAGGCGTGTGCCTGAAAGATGAGAGACCTTGCTGCAGTGTCTCTCTGTGCGCATGGAGAGACCTTTTTTTGTGTCAACGCCGGAACTGAGAGAGGCTGATGCGGACCGTCGACTGGCATGACGGCAAAGTGCGAATGATCGATCAACGTGCGCTCCCCAACGAGTTCGTCGTGGTGGAGTACACCGAGTACCGCGACGTGGCCGCGGCGATCAAGGACATGGTGGTGCGCGGCGCGCCCGCCATTGGGGCGACAGGGGCGTTTGCCCTCGCTCTGGCGGCCGCGAGCAGCCCCGCAGCCGACCGTGCCTCGCTCCTCGCCGACCTGGAGCACGCCGCTGACGAGATTAACGCGGCCCGGCCGACGGCGGCCAACTTACGTTGGGGCCTGGACCGATTGCTGCGGCGCGCCCGCGCGACCGAGGGCGATGCCGAAGCGATCCGCGCCGCCGTGCTCGACGAGGCCAAGGCGCTGGCGGATGAGGATGTGGCGCTGAACCAGCGCATGGGCGCGTTTGGCGCCGAGCTGGTGCCGGATGGCGCGACCGTCATCCATCACTGCAACACCGGCGCGCTGGCCGCGGTGGACTACGGGACAGCGCTCGGCGTCGTCCGCGCGGCGCACGAGCAGGGCAAGCACCTGCACGTCCTGGTGGACGAGACGCGGCCGCGGCTGCAGGGCGCGAAGCTCACGGCGTGGGAGCTGAAGGAGATGGGTATCCCGCAGACTCTCATCGCGGATAACGCATCGGGCTACTTCCTGGCGTCGGGCAAGGTCGACCTGTGTCTCGTGGGGGCTGACCGAATCGCGGCCAACGGTGACACCGCTAACAAGATCGGCACGTACAAGCTGGCGGTCGTGGCGAAGGAGAACGGCGTCCCGTTCTACGTCGTCGCGCCGACATCGACCATCGATCTCAACACTCCGACCGGCGCCGGAATTCCGATTGAGGAGCGCGACCCGCGCGAAGTGACTTACGTCGGCAGTGAGCGTATCGCGCCGGAGGGCGTCGCCGTGGCGAACCCGGCGTTTGACGTGACGCCGGCGCGATACATCACGGCCATCATCACCGAGGAAGGTGTCGTGCGCCCGCCCTATGAGACGGGGCTTCGTGAAGCAGTCGCACGCGCCCACCAGCGGTCAAGTCCGGATTCCAAGGAGTAGGGGGAGCCTCTAGTGAGTATTCTCGTTGTTGGTTCACTGGCCCTGGACTCGATCCAGACGCCGTTCGGCAAGGTCAAAGACGCCCTGGGCGGCTCGGCCGTCTATTTTTCGGCGGCGGCCAGCCTGTTTGACATGGTCAACGTCGTCGGTGTCGTCGGCCAGGATTTCCCGCCCGAGCACATCGACTTTCTGCGCTCGCGGAACGTGGACCTGTCAGGGCTTCAGGTGGCCGAGGGCAAGACGTTCCGTTGGGCGGGGCGCTACGACTACGACATGAACACGGCCCAGACTCTCGACACGCAGCTCAACGTGTTCGCGACGTTCCATCCGACGTTGCCCGAGTCGTACAAGGACGCGGAGTACGTGTTCCTGGCGAACATTGACCCCGAGCTGCAGATCGAGGTGCTCCAGCAGGTGCGCCGGCCCAAGCTCGTCGTCCTCGACACGATGAACTACTGGATCGACTATAAGCGCGATGCCTTGACCGAGGCATTCCGCCTGGCCGACGTCATCATCATCAACGAGGCCGAGACGAAGCAGTTCGCCAAGACGTTTAGCCTCATCCGCGCGGCGCGCAAGATTCTCGATCTCGGGCCGAGCGTGCTCGTCATCAAGAAGGGCGAGTACGGCGCGGCGATGTTCGCCAACGCCGAGAACCCGATCTCGTCCAACTTCTTTATCCCGGCCTATCCGCTGGAGAAGATTCAGGACCCAACCGGCGCGGGCGACTCGTTTGCCGGCGGGTTTATGGGCTACCTGGCGCGCAGCGGGGCGATCACCATCGGCGCGATGAAGCGAGCCATCGTTCACGGGAGCGTCGTCGCTTCCTTCGTGGTCGAGGATTTCAGTGTCAACCGGCTCAAGACCCTGGAGCCGAATGAGATAGCCGCGCGCTACGAGGAGTTCAAGCACTTCACCCACTTCGAGAACTTCTCCGATGACATGCGCCCAACCGGCCAAGTCTGGGAGCGCCTGGCGGTGCGCGGCTAGTGAGGGTCGAGCGCACCAACGACCACACGCGCATCGAAGCGTTCCTGAATCGGGACCGCGTCTGGGGCGCCTATGCCCTCGGCGACCTGGAGCCGTCGCTATTCGACCTGTGCGAGTGGACGTTTGCCGTGGAGGACACCCAGGATGTTGCCCTGGCGCTTCTCTTTAGCGGGCTGACGCCGCCCATCTGCCTGACCATCGGGACGGCGGATGGTGTCGCATCACTCGTGACGCTCGCCGCCCTGCCCGATTGGGTGCACTTCGTGATGGAGCCGGGGCATCGGTCCGTGGTTGAAGAGGCCTATACCCTGGAGGAGGGCGAAGTGATGTTGCGCATGGGCCTGGCGCGGGAGGACTTTCGCCCGACGCCACCCCGCGACAGCGTCCCCCGCCGCCTCACCTCGGCCGACATGGCGGTGCTGATGCAGCTCTACGCCTCAGGCGCGCACGATACTCCGGATGCGTTCGCGCCGTTTCAGGTAGAGCAGGGGCTGTTCTACGGCGCCGAGGAGAACGGCTGCCTCGTGGCCGTCGCGGGGACACACCTGGTGGCCCCAGGGATGGGCGTCGCGGCAGTCGGCAACGTCTACACCGCGCCGGAGCATCGCGGGCGCGGCCTGGCGCAGGTCTGCACCAGCGCCGTGGTGACGGCTTGCCACGAGCTGGGCGTGCGGGATGTGGTGCTGAACGTCGCTTGCGACAACGCGCCGGCCCGGGCGGCCTACACGCGGCTGGGCTTTCGGCCGTGGTGCGAGTTCATCGAGGTTAGCGGCGTGCGCCGCCCATAACCTCACTTCTGAATACGAGAATAACCAACTGTCGTAAGGAGAATAAATGGCTACTGAGACACTTGTGCAGCACGATGTGAAGGACCTGGGATTGGCGGCCGACGGCCGCCGGCGCATCGAGTGGGCAGCGGCGGAGATGCCGGTGCTTCGACTCATCCGCGAGCGGTTCGAGAGCGAGAAGCCGCTGGCCGGCGTGCGCCTGGCGGCCTGCCTGCACGTGACGACCGAGACGGCGAACCTGGCCATCACCCTTAAGGCGGGCGGGGCCGACGTCTATCTGTGCGCCTCCAATCCTCTGTCGACGCAGGACGAGACGGCGGCGGCCCTGGTCAAGGAATACGGGATCGCGACCTTCGCCATCAAGGGCGAGGACAATGACACATACTACCGCCACATCCTCACCGTCCTGGATCAGCACCCCCAGATGACGATGGACGACGGCGCTGACCTGCTGACCGTGCTGCACCAGCAGCGCACCGAGCTCCTGGACGGGATTATCGGTGGCACCGAAGAGACGACGACGGGCGTCATCCGCCTGCGGGCCATGGCCGACGACGGCGCGCTGCGCTACCCGGTGGTGGCGGTGAACGAGGCGGACACGAAGCACTTGTTCGACAATCGCTACGGCACGGGCCAGTCGACCATCGACGGCATCATCCGCGCCACCAACCTGCTGCTGGCCGGCCGCGTGGTCGTCGTCGGCGGCTATGGCTGGTGCAGCCGCGGCATCGCCAGCCGCGCCCGAGGCATGGGCGCCAATGTGATCGTGACCGAGGTGGATCCGCTCAAGGCGTTGGAAGCGGTCATGGACGGTTACCGCGTGCTGCCGATGATCGACGCGGCGCGCGAGGGCGACGTCTTTGTGACTTCGACGGGTGACATCCACGTTCTGGACCGCGCCCACTACGATGTCATGAAGGACGGCGCCATTCTGTGCAACTCCGGCCACTTCAACGTCGAGCTGAACCTGCCCGCCCTGGCCGACCTGGCTGTCGAAGTGCGCCACCCGCGCCCGTTCGTCGAGCAGTTCGTCCTGGCCGATGGCCGGCGCCTGAACGTCCTGGCGGACGGCCGCCTGGTGAACCTGGCGGCGGCGGAAGGCCACCCGGCTAGCGTGATGGACATGAGCTTCGCCAACCAGGCGCTCGCCGCTGAGTACATGAAGAAGAACGCGGCGACGCTGAAGCCCGCCGTGTACCGCGTTCCGTTGGACATCGACCGTGAGATCGCGCGCCTGAAGCTGCTGGCGATGGGCGTCCAGATCGACACGCTGACCCCTGAGCAGGCGCGCTACCTGTCGAGCTGGCAGGAAGGCACGTAAACCGACCGCATCAACGCGCGCCGCGGGTCGCTCCGGCGCCGGTACCTATCGAGCGACAGATGTGAAGTTTCAAGAGGATTGCTATGTCAGACTCTTTTATGTCGGCGGATCGGTACGTGTTTACCTCCGAGTCGGTGACGGAGGGCCACCCTGACAAAATCTGCGATCAGGTGTCGGATGCGATCCTGGATGCCCTGATCGCCCAGGATCCACTCTCGCGCGTGGCCGTCGAAACGGCCACGACCACGGGCATGATCATGGTCATCGGCGAGGTGACGACCAATGCCTGGGCGGACGTGCCGACCCTCATCCGCGAGACCGTGCGCGACATTGGCTACACCCATGCTGACTTTGGCTTCGACTTCAATACGTGCGCCGTCATCAGCTCGATTCACGAGCAGTCGGCGGACATCGCCCTTGGTGTCGACAAGGCTCTGGAGGCGAAGGTCGGCCACATGACGGAGGAGGATGTCGAGGCGGTTGGCGCCGGCGACCAGGGGATGATGTTCGGCTTCGCGTGCCGCGAGACCGAGAGCCTCATGCCCATGCCGATTTCTCTCGCCCACAACATCAGCCGCCGCCTGGCCGCTGCGCGCAAGTCGGGCGAACTGCCCTTTCTGCGCCCCGACGGCAAGTCGCAGGTCACTGTCGAGTACAAGAAGGGCCAGCCGGTACGCGTGGACACGGTTGTGGTCTCGACGCAACACAGCCCAGAGATCAGCCACCGCGCGTTGACCGACGCGGTTATCGAGCACGTGGTCCGCCAGGCCATCCCGGCGCAGCTGCTCGACGAGCGCACGCACTACTACATCAACCCCACCGGGCGCTTCGTCACGGGCGGGCCGATGGGCGACTCGGGCGTCACCGGCCGCAAGATTATCGCCGACACATACGGCGGCATGGCTCGGCATGGCGGCGGCGCCTTCTCGGGCAAGGACCCGACGAAGGTGGACCGCTCGGCGGCCTACGCCGCCCGCTACGTGGCGAAGAACGTCGTGGCCGCGGGGCTGGCGGACCGCTTCGAGGTCCAGCTTGCCTACGCCATCGGCGTGGCGCGCCCGGTCTCCATCACCTTCGAGACGTTCGACACGGCGCGGGTGCCTGAGTCGACGATTCACGACCTGATCCAGGAGCACTTTGACCTGCGTCCCGGCGCCATCATCCGCGATCTGCGCCTGCGTCGCCCCATCTACCGCGCGACGGCGGCCTACGGCCACTTCGGCCGAACCGACATCGACGCGCCGTGGGAAGTCACAGACAAGGCAGACACGCTGCGGCAGGAAGCAGGCCTCTCCGACGAGGTCGGCGTCCCGGCCGGCGACTGATCGCTGAAATACGAAGTGGCCCGCGCATCTGCGTGGGCCACTCACTGCTTGGCGGCTAAGCTTGGCGTCCGCCGATCGGCAGCTTCAACTGATTACTCGCTGTGGGTCGCCATTTCCTTGGCCTGGGCGATCCACTTCTCTACATCAGCCGGCCGGGGCAGGCGCTTGACCTGGCCGCCCGCTTTGGCAACTTCCGATAGCTTCTCGTAGAGGTGGTCGGCGCGGCGGTGAGCAAGTTCCTTGACGCTGTCGACGCCCGCATCTTCGAGCAGATTCGAGAACTGCGGCCCGATCCCCTTGATGCGAGCGAGGTCGGCGCGGTTGAAGTACTCCAGGACCTGGCTTGCCTCGAGGCCAAGCTCTTTCGCCAGATTCCGGCGGTCGGCGAGTGTTCGGGCTTTCTCGAAGAGTTTGTTGGAGTCGGTGATGCCGATGGATTTCAGCTTAGCGGCTGCATCCGCGGTCATTCCCCGAATCTCGCTAATGCGCATGTTTGCCATCGCGGGCCTCCTTCGCCCTATCAAGGTGGTAATGTGGTAACTGCTCTTTAGCCATTGTATCGTATACATAACCTCTTGTCAAGCAATTTGTCCACTGGTATTTTGCGTTTTGCCCTTGTTTTGCGTAGGATTGACCCGAAAGGGGGGCGAATTGCGTGCTTTAGTCACCGGTATCGCCGGTTTCGTCGGTAGCCATCTGGCTGAGTATCTGACGTCGCGCACGGATTGCCAGGTGTGGGGTGTTGTGCTCGACGCTCCGATAGCGCCCTTGCCGGCCGACGCGACCCTTATCTACGGCGACCTCCGCGACCGAGATGCGGTGGTCGCCATATTGCGCGAGTCCACGCCGGACGTTATCTTTCACCTGGCGGCGCAGGCGGTCGTTCCTCTTTCATGGCGCGACCCCTGGGACACACTAGAGACCAACATCCGCGGCCAGGTCAACCTGCTCTCCGCGATAGCGGAGCTGAACTTACCGGCGCGAATCATCGTGGTCGGCTCCGAGTTGGAGTACGGCGCGGTTCGTCCTGAGGACCTGCCCATCGACGAGGATACGCCGCTGCGCCCGACAAGCCCCTACGCCGTCAGCAAAGTGACGCAGGACCTGCTTGGCCTGCAATACTTCTTGAGCCACGGTATCGCGGCCATTCGAGTGCGGCCTTTCCCGCATATCGGCCCACGCCAGCGCCCCGACTTTGTGGCCGCCGCGTTCGCGCAGCAGATCGCAGAAATCGAGGCGGGCGAGCGGGAGCCTGTGGTGCGGGTCGGCAACCTGACACCTGAGCGAGACTACACGGACGTCCGTGACGTCGTGCGCGCCTACTGGCTTCTCGCCCTTCACGGTGAGCCGGGCGAGGTCTACAATGTGGGCACCGGCGTGGCGCGCAGTGTGCGCAGCCTTTTGGAAGGCCTCATTGCCCTCAGCCCCGCCGATATCCGGGTGGAGGTCGATCCGGCCCGATTCCGCCCGGTAGATATGCCGCTGACGGTATGTGACCCACGGCGTCTCAAGGCGGCGACCGGCTGGGAACCTGAAATATCATTCGAGCAGAGTCTCCAGGATATCCTGGATTACTGGCGCGGCCGAGTAGGGCAGGTCACGCGGCCTGAGGTATAAGCCGCGACCTGGGCCGATGCCCGTCCGCACCTTCCCCTGACAGAGGGGAACAGAAGGGAGTACTGAATCGTGTCGCAGCGAAAGCGCGCGCTAATCACCGGAATAACCGGCCAGGATGGCTCGTATCTCGCAGAGATGTTGCTCGCGGAGGGCTACGAAGTCATCGGCATGGTGCGCCGCACCAGCACCGTGAACTTCGACCGCATCCGCCACATCCAGGACGACGTCACCCTGGTGCCGGGCGATCTGATGGACGAAGTGTCCCTCATGTCCATCCTACGCGAGACACGGCCCCACGAGGTCTACAACCTGGCCGCGCAGAGCTTCGTCAAGACGTCCTGGGTGCAGCCGGTGTTTACCGGCGAGGTCACGGCGCTCGGCGTTACGCGCATCCTCGACGCGATTCGCATGGTCGACCCGGAGATTCGCTTCTACCAGGCCTCCAGCTCCGAGATGTTCGGCAAGGTGCAGGAGGTGCCCCAAACCGAGCGCACCCCGTTCTACCCACGCAGCCCATACGGTGTGGCGAAGGTTTACGGCCACTGGATCACGGTCAACTATCGCGAGAGCTATGACCTGTTTGCCTGCTCCGGCATCCTGTTCAACCACGAATCGCCGCGCCGCGGGCTTGAGTTCGTGACGCACAAGGTGACCTATCACGCCGCCAAGATCAAGCTTGGCCTGGCCGACCGTCTGCCCCTGGGTAACCTGGAGGCGCAGCGCGACTGGGGCTACGCGCCCGACTACGTCCGCGCGATGTGGCTCATGCTCCAGCAGCCCGCGCCCAGCGACTACGTGGTTGCGACCGGCATGACGCACTCGGTACGCCGGCTGTGCGAGGTTGCGTTTGGCTGCGTCGGCCTCAACTGGGAAGACTACGTCTACGTCAATCCGTCGGACCTGCGCCCGGCCGAGGTCGACCTGCTGGTCGGCGATGCGACGAAGGCGCGCATGGAGCTGGGCTGGGCGCCGACGGTCACGTTCGAGCAGATGATCGAGGAGATGGTCGATGCGGACCTGACCGCCCTCCGCAACGAGCGCGTGCCCAGCCGCGTGTAGGATATGGAGGGATGAATGGCCGGCGACATCGTTTTTGGCACAGATGGTTGGCGAGCGCGCATCGCGGAGGACTACACATTTGACAACGTCCGCCGCGTGAGCCAGGCCTTTGCCGACTACCTCAAGATGACCGGCGCAGCCGACGCCGGGGTCATCGTTGGATACGACAATCGTTTCGAGGCAGAGTTCTTTGCCGCGGCGGCTGCCGAGGTCATGGCGGGCAACGGCATCAAGGCCCACCTGACAGACCGCGGCACGCCGACGCCGGTCATCTCATTTTCTGTGGTCGACCGCGGCGCCGCCGCCGCGATCAACATCACCGCCAGCCATAATCCCCCCTGGGACTGCGGTTACAAGGTGCGCTCAGAGACGGGCGCTGCGATTGCGCCAGACGCGCTCAAGGAGATCGAGGCGCGCATCGGGGACGCGGCCGGCGCGAAGCGCATGTCGCTGAGAGAGGCCCAGGCGAAGGGTTTGGTCGAGATGTTCGACCCCGCTGACGCCTACTTCGAACGGCGTATCTACCCGAATGTCGACGTCGAGAAGATCCGCGATGCTGGGTTCAAAGTCGTGGTCGAGCCGATGTGGGGTGTCGGCGCTCCTTACTGGAAGCGCCTGCTCGGCGGCGGCAAGACGCAGGCCACCTTCCTGCACGATGTCCGCAACCCCGTCTTCCCGGAGATGTCGCGGCCGGAGCCGATTCCACCCAACATTGACGTGGCCCTCGCCAAAGTGCGGGAGGTTGGCGCGGACATCGCCATCATGACCGACGGCGACGCCGACCGCGTGGGCGCGGGCGACGAGCACGGCGTGTTCATCAATCAGCTCCAGGTGTACGGCCTGCTAGCCCTGTATCTGCTAGAATATCGTGGCGAGCGCGGCGCAATCGTCAAAACCCTGTCTACCACGTCGATGCTGGAAAGGCTGGGCCAACTGTATGGCGTCCCAGTGTATGAGACGGGTGTTGGCTTCAAGTACGTCGGGCCAAAGATGGTTGAGACCAGCGCGATGATGGGCGGCGAGGAGAGCGGCGGCTTCGCCTTCCGCGGGCTCCCCGAGCGCGACGGCATTCTGGCGGGCCTCTACCTGATGGACTTCATGGTTCGCACCGGCAAGACGCCGTCACAGCTGGTCCAGATGCTCTTCGACAAGGTCGGCGCGCACTACTACGACCGCATCGACATGACGTTCCCGGCTTCGCAGCGGGCGGACATCAAGGCGCGGCTCGATACCACCGACCCGGCCGAGATCGCGGGCATCGAGGTCAACCGCGTCAACCGCGCGGACGGCTACAAGTACGAGCTGGACAACGCGGGCTGGCTGCTCATCCGCTTTTCCGGCACCGAGCCGCTGATGCGCGTCTACACCGAGACGACGCGCCAGGACAAAGTCCAGGATCTCTTGCAAGCGGGCGTGGCGCTGGCGGGTGTGAAGGCCGAGGCGTGACGCAAGTCATTCGCGAGGGTGCGACTCATGCTGGTTGACACCCACGCGCACCTCGACATGCCGCACTTCGACGCGGACCGCGATGCTGTAATCGCCCGCGCTGCCGAGGCCGGCGTCACCCGCATTGTGACGATTGCCAGCGACCTGCCGGCGAGCCGCGCCGCCATCGCTCTTGCTGAGCACTATCCCGGCGTTTACGCGACGGTCGGCCTGCACCCAAACTCCGCGGCCGAGTGGGAGCCGACGACGCTGGCCGAGCTGCGCGAGTTGGCGGCGCATCCCCGCGTCGTTGCCATCGGCGAGATTGGCCTGGACTACTACTGGGATGCCGCGCCGCGCGACGTGCAGGTCCAGGTGTTCCAGGCGCAGCTCGACCTGGCCGTGGAGATGGGTCTGCCCATTGTCATTCACATGCGCAGCAAGAACGAGCCGGGCCATGACGCTCATGCCGCGACCTGGGACATCCTGGCGGCGTGGGCGGCGCGTCATCCGTGGCGCGGCAGCCGCCGCTCGCTGGGCGTGCTTCACTGCTTCTCCGGTGATGCGGCGCTGGCCGATGCGGCGCTCGCGGCGGGCTTTCACCTCGGCCTCGATGGGCCGCTGACGTTCAAGAACTCGCGCAGCCTCCAGGCGATGGCGGCAAGTTGGCCGCCCGCGCAGGTGGTGGTAGAGACCGACGCGCCTTACCTGACGCCGCATCCGCACCGGGGCGAGCGCAACGAGCCGTCCTATGTGCGCTTCGTCGCCGAGAAGCTGGCCGAGCTGCGCGGCGTGTCGCTGGAGCAGGTTGCGCAGGACACGACGGCCGCGGCGCAGAGGCTCTTTCGGCTTTCTGCTTGAGTGTTCGCCGCGATACCGCGATTATCACGCGAGGTTTATGGGTCATTCTTGCGGGTAGTCGATTTACGAAATATGCGGCGGGTTTGGCGCGTCAAAGGGTAGAGTGTCTGATCGTTTAGGCGAGTTTGAGGGTATAGAGACTGCATGAGCGATTCGTATTCGGCGGTGAGTGATGGGCACGCGAACGGCGCGGCGACTAACGGCGCGACCGTCGTGAGTGTTGCGCCGGGGCCGGGCCGCGTTGGCCGCCACCCCGACTTGAGCATCATCCGCGACGAGATGACGCGGCTCGAATCGAAGCTGCGCGACATGTCGGATGTGCCCTATCCACCCCTCGCCGAGGTGCTGACGCACCTCGTGAGCGCGGGCGGAAAGCGCCTTCGTCCCGCCGTCGCCTTGCTGGTGGGTAAGATTTACGCGTGTGATACGGAGCGCGCGCTGTCCCTCGCGGCCGGCCTCGAGATGCTCCACACGGCGACCCTCGTTCACGACGACATGATAGACCAGGCGGTTCTGCGGCGCGGCATGCCGACCCTCAACACGGTCTGGACGCCGGTCGCAACGATCCTGGCCGGCGATTACATGTTCGGGCGGGCGGCGCGGTACGTGGCCGAGACCGAAAACCCGCGGGTGATTACCCTGTTCGCCGAGGCGCTCAAGACTATTGTCGGCGGCGAGCTACAGCAGCTCTACAATCGGCCGGTCGGCCTGCCCAGCCAGGAGGCGTACTTCCAGCGCATCTACGGCAAGACGGCGGCCCTGTTCACCACGGCGGCCGAGGCAGCGGGAGAGCTTGGCGGCGCCTCGACGGAAATCGTCGCGAAGCTCCACGACTACGGCTACAACCTGGGCATGGCGTTCCAGATTATCGACGACATCCTCGATTTTACTGGCGCGCAGGCAGAAGTCGGCAAGCCCGTCGGCGGCGACCTCCGCGAGGGCATCGTGACGCTGCCGGTGATGCTCTATGCCCAGGAACAGCCGGACTCGCCGTACCTTCACCGCTACTTCGACGCTGGCACGGGCGCGGACCGCCGCGAGGCCGTCGACGCGTTGGTCGCGGCCGTGCGCGAGTCTGCCGCTATCGAGGCGGCGCGGTCTGTGGCGGCTGATTTCGTTGCCCGCGCCAACGAGGACTTGTCGGTATTGCCGGACGTACCGGCGCGCCGCGTGCTCGAAGACATCGGCGCGTATACCGTCGTCCGCCACGAGTGACGCTGGTCCTCGCACCCGGTCCTTGACTCCCATGGACCTCGCCATAGTCATCCTCAACTGGAATGTGCGCGACCTGCTGCGGCAGTGCCTCCGGTCGCTCGAAGCAGCGCGCGCCGCGACGTCCGCTGCCGTCGCCGTCATCGTCGTGGACAATGCCTCCACCGACGGCAGCGCGGACATGGTGCGCGCCGAGTTTCCCCGGGTCAATGTGATCTGCGCGCCGCGCAACCTGGGCTTCACGGCCGGCAACAACCTCGCGCTGCGCGCTCTCGGCTTCTCTCCACGCAGCGGTGAGGCGGCGCGCACGTCTGCCATGTCTGCCGAAGTCGCCGCGGCTCGCGCCAGTCTGGCGCTTTCTGCCCCACCGCCCTACGTCATGCTCCTCAATCCGGACACGGAAATCGTCGGCGACGCGCTGACCGTTATGCGCGACTACATGGCGCGGCATCCGGATGTCGGTTTACTTGGGCCCCGGCTGCGCTACGCCGATGGCAGCGTGCAGCCGTCGCGCCGGCGCTTCCCCAACCGCCAGACCGCGTTCCTGGAGAGCACGCTGCTCCAGCAGTGGTGGCCGAATGGGTCGGCGCTGAGGCGCTTCTACGTCGCGGACAGGCCGGACGACATCGTGCAGGATGTGGACTGGATCACCGGCGCGTGCATGCTGGCTCGCGGCTCGGCCCTGGCCGAAGTGGGCCTGCTGGACGAAGGCTTCTTCATGTACTCCGAGGAGGTGGACTGGGGACGGCGCTTCAGGCTGGCCGGCTGGCGCATCGCCTACCTGCCCACCGCAGAGGTCATGCACTACGAAGGCCGCAGCAGCGAGCAGGTTGTCGCTCGGCGGCACATCTATTTCCAGACGAGCAAGGTGCGTTATTACCGCAAGTGGGATGGGCGGCCGATGGCGGAGACCCTGCGCCTGTTCCTGCTCGCCACCTATGCGTGGCAGCTAGGCGAAGAGAGCGCGAAGTGGCTCGTCGGCCACAAGCGCTCGATGCGCTGGGAGCGGATGCGCGCCTACACCCAGGTCCTCAGATCGAGGCTGCGCTCGTGACCGAGGTTCCGTCGGTCCTATTTGTGGCGGGCGAGTACCCGCCTGCGCAGGGCGGTCTCGGCGACTACACGCGAGAACTGGGACGCGCGTTGGTGAGCGAGGGGGTCGCGTGCCGCGTGTTGACCCTGGCCGCGCCCGGCGCCTCGACGGAGGAAGTTGGCGTGGCGGACGAGCCGCCCGTGTCGCGCGCTGTCAGGAAATGGGACTGGCGCGCGTGGCGCCGGGTACGCGACGCCGCGGCCAAGGCCGACATTGTCCATATCCAATACCAGACGGCGGCATACGGGATGCACCCCGTCGCCAACGCCCTGCCGTGGCTCTTGCGCCGCGAGCACATCCCCGTCGTGTCTACGTACCACGACACGCGCATCCCCTACCTGTTCCCGAAGGCCGGTAAAGTCCGCGATTGGGTGACGCTGGCCCTGGCGCGCTCGTCCGATTACACCATTGCGACCAACAACGAAGACGCCGCCGTTCTGCGGCCGGCCGCGCGCCGTCTCGCCGTCATTCCCATCGGTTCCAATATCGCGCCGACCGCGACGCCGGCCGACGGCGCCGCCTGGCGAGCGCAGCGGGGAATTGGCCCGGATGCTCCCCTCCTGGTATACTTCGGGTTTGTGAATCGAGCGAAGGGCGCCGACATCCTGGTGGACACCCTGGCGCGGCTGCACGCGGCAGGAAGCCCTGCGCGCCTACTGATGCTCGGGGGGCAGGTCGGCGCGAGCGACCCAACAAACCAGGCGTTTCTCGCCGAAACGCGCGCCCAGGCGGACAGGCTCGGCGTCAGCGATGCCATGGTCTGGACCGACTTCCTGCCGGAAGCCGAGGTGTCGGCGGCGCTCATGGCGGCGGATATCGCGGTGCTGCCCTATCGCGGCGGGGTCTCGCTCCAGCGCGGAACGCTCATGGCGGCGCTGGCGCATGGGGTGCCTATCCTGGCGACGCGCCCGGTGAACCCGACGCCCGGACCGTTGCCCGGTCTGACGGACGGCGTGGACGCCGTGCTGGTCCCTCCCGAGCAGCCCGAGGCTCTCGCGAACGCGATCGTCGCGCTGCTAGGTGACCCGCAGCGGCGGGCGCGCCTGGGCGAAGGGGCGCGAGCATTGGCGGCGCGCTTTCGTTGGGACAACATCGCCCGGCAGCATATTGAGGTGTATCGAGCAGTCTTGAGCATGCGATGATGAAACCTTCAAACCCCTTGCGCTGGGCTTTCCTGGCGATGCTAGGGGTGACCCTGATTGCCTTCCTCACGAGGGCGTGGTCCCTGGGCGACGCGAGCCTGTGGTTCGACGAAGGGCTGAGCGTGGCCTTCGCCGGCCGGTCCCTGCCGGCGATGCTGACCACGCTTATTCGCGAGGACCTGCACCCGCCGCTGTACTATCTCCTCCTCAATGTCTGGATGCTCATTGATGGCAAGAGCGAGTTCGCGGTTCGCTGGGTGAGCCTGGTCCCCGGCGTCTTGCTGATTCCGCTCGCCTATGTAACCCTGACGGAGGTCTACGCTCGCCGGGAGCGCATGGGAATTGCCGCTCTCGCCGCGGGTGTGCCGGCCGCGCTGCTGGTGGCGCTGTCGCCGTTCCTCATCTACACGTCCCAGGAAGCTCGAATGTACAGCCTCGCCGCCATGTGGGGAATGCTGGCCGTGGCGAGTCTGCTGCGAGCGACTCGGGCAGACCCTCAGCCTGACCCTCTCCCAGAGGAAGCGGGGGCCGATCTGGTGGTCGACGCTCGTGGGGAAACCAGGCGAAAGGACTTACGTGGGCGCTGGGCTAGAAGCTGGCCGTGGGCTCTGCACACTGTGGCGCTGGCCGGGATGTTCTACACCCTGTACTTGACCGCCTTCCTTGTCCCCGCGCTGTTCATCTACGCCGCGCTGTGCGGCCGGCGCGTTTTCCTGCGCTGGCTTGTGGCTATCGCTGTCGCGTTCGTCCTCTTTCTCCCCTGGCTTGGGCCTGCCGTGGCCCAGATGGCGCGGCTGGCCGCTCACCCTGACTTCGCCCCGGCCGACCTGAACCCGATTGGCGTCATCGAGCGCATCCTGGGAAGCTTCCTCGCCATCGGCTCGACGCGGCTGGCGCTGCTACTGCTGGCGGTGGCCCTGATAGCCGCGGCGCTCTTCCTGGTGCGTCGCTGGCTGCGGGATAAGGACCTGGCGCTGCGCGAGCTTCTTATTGTGCTGGCCGCCGGTATCCCGATCGCGCTGACGGGTATCGCCGTGGCCCTGGCCCCCAAGTTCGCAGCGCGCTACGCCATCGTCGCCGCGCCCGCGCTCTATGTGGCGTTGGTGATGATCGTCTTCGAGGCGTTGTGGCGGCGTCAGCGGGCGTTTAGGCTCGCGTATCTCGCCATTCTCGTTGTGGCGATGGCTTTCTCTGGGCGCGAAGGCGTGCGCGCGGCGCAGAACACGTGGTCACCTCAGGAGGATGCCCGGCGCATGGGCCAGTACCTCACCGAGCGTGCCCGCGGGGACGACGCGATTGTGCTGGTCGAGGATGCGCCCTACGCTTTCGACTACTACTACACCGGGCCGACGCCGCGCTGGGGGATTCACGTCGGCCTTGACTTCGAGAACGGCGCGCGAGTGCTCAACGACCTCTTGGCGCGCGAGCCCGGGCGTGTGTGGGTCCTCCTATGGCACCACGAGTTCGCCGACCCGACGGGAATGGTGCTGGCGGAACTGTCGCGCCGCAGCCAGGGCGAGCCGTTCATCCGCACCCAGATTCCGGGCTATACTCTGATGCGCTTTACGCTCAAGGATTGGTCGCCCGTGGTCGCCATCCCGACGCCGACACAGCCCATCGGCGCGACGTTCGGCGACCGACTGAAGCTGACGGGCGTCGATCCGTTCGGCGACGACCCGGGCGCGCTGCGCTGGATATTCTACTGGCAGGCACAGCAACAGCTCGACAGAGACTACACTGTCACGGTGGACCTCGTCGATGCGGCGGGTAAGGTCGTGGCGACCCATAATCAGGCGCCGAGCACGCCCTGGCTGGCGACGGCCGGGTTCCCTGTCGGCGTGCCCGTACGCGGCGTCACCGTTCTAGATCTGCCGAAGGGGCTGACGCTGGGCGAGTACGACGTGCGGGTGCGCGTCTGGGACGCGCGAGAGCAACATAACCTCGCCGCGGCGGGAGCAGATGGTCAGGCGCTGGGCGAGAGCGTGTCTCTGGGCAAAGTGACCGTCACACCTGAGATGCTGCCCAAGTGAACGCGAGGCGTGGCTGATGTCGCAGCAGGTAGAGAGCGCCGGTGAGGCCCAGCGCGAGGCCACGACACGTGCCCTCGCGTCGGGAGGCGTGTCCTGGCTGGCTACCGCGTCCATTCTGGGCGCGGCCGTCGCCGTCTTTCTCGCGTTCACCACGCGGGTCTGGCTGTTGGGCGCCGCCAGCCTGTTCTACGATGAAGCCTTCGACATTCTCTACGCGACGCGGCCGCTGTCAGAGATGTTCTGGACTCTGGCCGACCAGGGACTACACCCGCCGCTGCACTATCTGTGGCTGCATGCCTGGATGGCGCTGGCCGGCCAGACGGAGTTCGCGGCGCGCTTCGCGAGTGTGATCCCCGGCGTCTTGACGGTCGCGCTGGCCTATGCCACCGGGCGCGAGGTATTCCGCCGTCGCTTGCCGTCGGCGGCCCTGGTCGTCGGCGTCCCATCCGCGCTCCTGGTGGCTTGTTCCCCCTTCCTCATCGCATATTCGCAGCAGGCGCGCATGTATAGCCTGGCGACCCTGATGGCGCTGCTGGCCGTCGTCACGTTGCTGCGAGCGACGCGTGAACGTCCCTCACCATTCCCCCATCCCCCTTCCTCTCCCAGTGACGGCGGAGGAAGGGGGGGTGAAGACCGGCTTTTTCCCCCCCTCTCCCAGAATGGGAGAGGGGGGGTGAGGGAGTGGCTCCCCTGGCTGTGGCACGCGCTGGCGCTGGCCGGGATGCTGTACACGCTGTACTACTCGGCCTTCATTATCCCAGCGCTCTTCATCTACGCGGCTGTCTCAGGCTGGCGTGTACTCGTGCGCTGGCTCGGCGCGGCCGTCCTTGCGGCGGTGCTCTGGCTGCCCTGGCTGCCGGGCGCGCTCATGCAGGCCCAGCGCCTTGCCCAGAACCCGGACTACCCCGCGGCCAACCTCAACCCCGTCGAAGTCGTCGGGCGCATCCTTGATGCCCTGCTTGGCGTAGGGCAAACGTGGATGCTTGGAGCCCTCGGTCTGGTCGCGCTGGCGGGGGCGGCCGCCTTGATTTTCAGCCAGTGGCGACGGGAGCGATCGCTGGCCGAGCGTCTACTCCTTGTCACCCTGGCCGCGGCGATACCTATTCTGCTCACTGGCGTCGCCGCGGCGCTCATGCCCAAGTTCGCCGCGCGCTATGCGATCGTGGCGATGCCGGTCCTGTTCGTCGCCGTCCCGGCCGACCTGTTCGCCGCGCTCTGGCGTCCGACGCGGGCGCTGCGCATGGTCTATGTCGCGCTCATAGCGCTGCCGCTCATCTACATGGGTGCGCAAGCGTGGGGGACAACTCAGGCGCCGGCTGCGGCGCAGGAGGATGCACGCCGGGCGGCGCAATACCTGACGGAGCGGTCCCGGGAAGACTACGTAATTGTCTTGCTGGAGGATGCGCCCTACGCCTTCGACTACTACTACCGCGGCACGTCGCCGGTGACCGGCATTCACGTTGAGTACAACTTCCAGGAGGGCGCGGACAAGCTCAATGAGCTACTGGCGAAGCACCCCAGCCGGGTGTGGCTGGCGCTGTGGCACCACGAGTTCGCCGACCCAACCGGGATGGTCATCGCTGAGCTGCAGCGGCGCAGCGAGACGCCGCCCATGGTGCGTGACAACATCTCTGGCTATACCTTGATGCGCTTCGATCTGAAGGACTGGTCGCCGGTGACCGCGATCCCGACACCGCAGGAGCCCATCGGCGTGACATTCGGCGACCGTTTGCGCCTGGTCGGGGCAGATAGCCTGGACAATGGGCCGGGCGGGTTGCGCTGGATCTTCTACTGGGAGGCGCTCCAGCCGCTTGGCGGCGATCTGAGCGTCGCGGTGCAGCTCGTGGATGCCAACGGCAAAGTGGCGCTGACGCGCAATCAGCCGCCGAGTGCGCCCTGGCTGGCGACTGCGGCGTTCCCGGTCGGCGTGCCTTTGCGCGGTCTGACGCAGTTGGAGTTTCCGAAGAATTTCGCGCCCGGCGAGTATGACGTGCGCGTGCTGGTATGGGATCCCGCGGCGCAGCAGAATCTGCCGGTGATGGGGCAAGCGGGTCAGGCGCTCGGCGAGGCTGTATCCCTTGGACGCGTGCGGGTGACGCCGGAGATGCTCAGCGCGAAGTGACCAGATGCGCAGCGCGGACTTTTCACTGCACCTGCACTCCGCCAACCCTGAACCACGTGCCGATTGCGTTCCCCGCCGCGTCTAGCGCCGGGATGGTGTCGCCCCCCTGCCCGAGACGCAGCGAGACCTCCACTCGATAAGCCCCCGGCTTCACATCTGGCGGCAGCGCTAATGCGCGCCGCGTCACGTAAATCGAGCCATCGCTCCACTCGCTGGTGGACGAGTTGGGCGCGGGCCAGAACTCATCTCTGAGGATGGTCTTGCCGTCGCCACTTCGCACGCGCACGTTCGCATACAGGTCTGGTCGCCCATTGCCCTCAGGCTGCCAGTAGAGCGCGAGGGAGACAGGCTCGCCGGCACGCACGCTGTTGGGCTGAAGCTGATAACCAACCAGACGCAACGCGTGGCCGTAGGAGACGTCAGACGCAGTCGCGGCCTGGACGTCTAGCGGCGAGGCCGTCTCGGCAGGCGCGTAGAGTGGCAGCACAAAGATGAGCGGGACGAGAACGGCGTATAGCGCCAGGCCGCCGCCGACGACCGCCGCGACAGTACGCGGCCAGCGGAAAAGCGTGGCCGCGTTCAGCCCGAAAGCGACAACGAGCGCGAACGGCGCGACGACGGTGAACAGGAAGCGCCCGTGGGCGCCGGCGGCGATCACCTGGTTGTGGCGGAGGACCGAAGCGAACACCAGCACGACGGCGAGGGCCAGGATCAGCCACTTCTGCCATGCTCCCCCAACCAGAAATTCCTTTCGCCGAACTACAAGGGTGACTGCTGTTAGAAGCGCTGCTATCCCAGACACGATCCAGAAGAAGCCCCAGATTGGGCTTGGCAGCGTGATGTGCATGTAGCCGAATGCACCCCACGACGTGCGGGCAATCTGGTTCAGGACCTCGTCCTGGATGATCGTCCAGGTGTAGGGTCCGTTGCGCGCCAGGAAGCTGTAGGTGCTCACGTACATTCCCCAGCCGAGCAGGTCACCGTAGAGAAGCAGATTACGCACATACCACCAGCCGGCGACGAGCGCGGCGATCCCGAAGAGAACCACACTCGACGTAACCAGACGGCGCGCATCGCGCTTCGTATAGGCAACCAGGACGAGCGTCAGGCCGAACAAGGGGATCAGGCTCATCCCCGTCAGCTTTGTCAGCATCCCCGCGCCCAGCAACACGCCACCGACGACGATTGTGCCGTTGGAAGGGTAGTACTCCAGTGCGTGAACCATCCACCACAACGACAGACTGAACAGCATCGTCATGAGAGGGTCATTCTGGATGGAGGCGCTCATGAAGATGAACGAGGGATTGAAGGCGACGATAGCGGTCGCGGCGACGGCGACCCACGGCAGAGCCGGTACGACGAGCCGCGCGATGCCATAGACCGCGGCGAGGGTGACAAGACCCATGATGATGGACAACGCTCGCAGGAAGTGCAGGGCCAGCGCCGTCCCGCGATATGGGAAGTCTTCTGCCGCGGAGTGCAGCTGCACGGCGGCGCCGTTATGGAAGTCGTTCTCGATCCAGTCGAAATGTGGGTTCGGCTTGATGACAGCTTGGTAATCCGAGATGTCGATCCAGGATGTCAGCGCGGCCGCGAGCGCGTAGTACAGCGGTGGATGGTGGCCCATCGTCACGTCCCACGGCTGGCCATTGTCGGCCCAAGGCTGGATGGGCAGGGCGTGGTGTGTGGCGACGTAGCGCACGTACTCGAAGTGGGGTATCTCATCCACAGCCTCGCCGACGGGAATGGCGACGCTGTACCAGCCGGCAAGCAGGACAAACGCCAGGAGGATGGCGGCAAAGGCGCGCGCCGCGAGGGTGGTGGGGAGTGGCAGCGTCACGTCGTGCGTTCCCGCCGGCGCACCCTGAAGACGATCATCGCCATGACAAAGGCGATTGTCGCCAGGGTGATGCCCAGGCCGAGGTAGAAGGATGATGGGTAGAATGCGAACACGACCTGGTGCTTGCCAGCGGGAAGATACACGCCGCGTACTACGTAGTTAGTGTGAACGATAGGGGTCGGCTGGCCGTCCACAGTGGCTTGCCAGCCCGGCCAATACTGATCGGAGAGAACGAGCAGCCCCGGCTGCTCGGTTTGCGTCTCGATGGTGACGCGCTGGGGGGTATGCTCGATGTTTTCGACCTCGGTGTACGGCGCTGGCGGGTTCTGGGCCAGCGCCGCGATGGTGTCGGGCAGAGGCCCATCCAGGATGGCGCTTGTGCTTGGGTCGAAAGCAGGATTGAGTACCGTCTCGCGCGCCTCGTCCTCGCTGCCAACCGGCTGTACGTTATAGACGACATAAGCGCGCGGCAAATAGGCGGGGTTGTGGTAGACGCGCACGTCGTCCCACGTCCCGCGCCGCTTGAGCAGGTTCGTCGGGAGGCTGTACACGCCGAGGGCGAGGCTGCCGGCGTCCTCTACAACCTGACCGTTGTCGAAGCGCTGGCCCTTGTGTGGTAGCCATGTGTTGGCCAGACATACACCGACCGCCGAGCCGGGCTCGCTGTTCGGCGCGTCGACATAGAAGTAGTACTGTCGATTCTCGGAATCGGTGATCTTGTCAAAGAAAAGCGTGACCGGCACGCCGTCCTGTATAGCTGCCGCGTCGATCTCCTTGTACGCGAGATGATTGTCGCTCGTTGGACCGTCGGTGAGATGCAGGCCGACTTTGCCCGCGTTTGCTCGGCCGTAGGTCTGGAAGCGAACGTCAATGCGGTGCAGGCCGTTCTGGTAGGCGGTGAAGGTCTGGCCGACGCGCCTCCCGCCGTAGATTTCACCCGTGTCGGCGTCACATCGGTTGGCGAGGTTGAACTCCGGCAGGCTGGGGTCGCCGGGTACGACGAAGTACTTGACGTTGAGCATTCCCATCAGCCGCGCCCGGACCTGCCCGAATTGCTGGATAAGTGTGTTGTCGTTGATCCAGGGAATCGGCACGAAGGTCTCGGCGCGGGACCACAGCCGGCGCATCCTGGCGGGCGGAATCGACGTGTAGCCACCAAGTTCCGCCAGGCCCAAAGCGTTCGGGATATTCGGGCCGAAGACGAGCTGCTCGGCCTGGAGCGTGGCTATGCGGAAGACTTCTTTCTCGCGGTCGGCTTGCAGGTGCGTGATGAGATCGGTCGTGGGGTAGGCCCAGGCCGTGTCTGCAACGGTGTTGTAGCGTGCGCCGAACACGAACAGATCGGCGACGGCGATGACGACGATAAGGACGACAGCGCGGGGGAAGTGGATTGCCAGGAAAGCAGCCCCGGTCGCCAGCGCCAGCCAGAGCGCGGGGCCAACATAGTAGCCGACGGGGAGGGGCGACTGCGCCTGGAGGTCCTTCAGATGGTAGAGTAGCCCCGCGGCGTAGGCGAGCGCCAGCAGCGCGGCGGCAACGGCGATGATGCGCCCTGCGCGTTGTCGCCCTTGCGGCTGCATCAGGGCGTCGAGTGCCGTCGCCGCGAGGATGGCGCCGCTTAGCGGGTAGATGAACACAAGACGAGAAAGGCCGAAGTAGCCCAGCCCCGGGACAAGCTCGGCCAGGCGTAACACCGGCGTGCCCGTAATCCACAGCGTCGCCAGGATGGTGATGCCCGCCCAGAACAGCGTGGTAAGATTCCGGCGGAGAAAAGGCGCGGCAACCGCCAGGAGCAGTGGGGCCACCGCGAAGTAGGCCGTCTGCTCGTTGTAGTTGCTCGTGCCCCAGTAGTGCCCGGTCACTTGATTGCCGAAGAAATCGGGCGCAATGAGCAGAACCAGGCTCGGGAATGGGACACGCGTCGCGAGCAGGCCGCCATAGTCGTTAAGGACACGCTCACTGAGGCGAATGGCTTCCCACGCAGGCAAAATCTGCACGGCGGCGGCCCCGATGCCTACAGCGCCCAGGAGAACGGCCATGCCGACCGGCTGCCACCGCCGCGACGTCAGCGCCAGGAGGATGCCGTAGGCGCCGATGATGAGGCCGAGAAGCACCGGGTACTCGATCTGCCCACCAAGGAAGGCGAGACCCAGCGCCAGCCCGCCTAACCCGGCGTAGAACCAGCGCCGGCGGCGCACGGCCAACTCGTAGCCTAGCAGTGCGCCCGGTATCCAGGCGCTCGTCGCCGCGAAGGGCGGGTATTCCAGCCAAACGACCAGCGCGCCGTTGAGCATGTAGGTAACTGCGCCCAGGAAGGCCGGCAGCCCGCCTAACCCCGCGACGCGCAGGAACGCGTACATCAAGCTGCCGGCCAGTCCCAGGTTGATGAAGACGGCGATGGTCATGCCGCGGGCGGCGGGCAGCCAGAACAGCAGGTAGTTCAGGGGATAGAAGGGTTGAGCGTTGGGGTCGCCCATGAGGGAGCGGCCGCCGAGGGCATTGGGGTCCCACAGGGGCAGCTGGCCCTGGCGGAGGCTGGCGTCAAAGAAGACGCGGTTCGGGTAGTTCTCAAAAAGAACATCCGACGGCAGGGTGTTGTGGGCGGCCGGCAGGCCGATGCCTGTCCACGGTCTCGTGATGGAAAGCAGATCGAAGGGAACGAGAGCCTTGTTTGGCAGGAGCGCCGGGCCGAGGAACGCGGCGGCGACGAGCCAGAGCAACGCCACGAACGCGATATCGCGCCAGCGAGGGTGCCTGCCCAGACGCTTGTCGAGGGCGTCGAGGGCGTTACCGGACACGCGGAGGCTCCGTGTGCAGTGCGCGCGCGTCTTGTCGTCGAGTAGCTAGGGTGCACATAAAGGCTCGTGAACTTCGCGCCGAATGTCATGCTGAGCGGAGCGAAGCACCTGGGCCGCAGTCCAGACCCCTCGCTTCGCTGCTCAGAACACACACTATTGTCATTGCGAGGAGCGCGTCTCCCGGGGGTGTGGGGGGCGAAGCTCCCCACTGACGAAGCAATCTCTCAGTGACTGACAGCAACCCCGTAGCGGTGCAGACTGCCTTTGACAAGGGCGCGAGATTGCCTCGCTTCGCTCGCAATGACGGCATGGCTGTGTTCTTGTGCTGGCGCGTGCTGCCGCACGGCATGATGATCTCGGAGTGACAGCCGAAAGCTCTCCATAACATACATGTCCTCAGAAGCTCTCCATAACAGACATGCCTTCCGAGGCAAGGGGTTCTTGCAGAAGGACAGGCTATTGTAGGGTTGTCGCGAAGCAGAGTCAAAATCCTGGCTCCAATTGGCTCTTTTGTGCAGCCTTGGATACCATATGGGGCTGCGGAAACTTGCAACGATTCCGATGAAGGGTTGAATGCTCCGATCTGAGTCGCCGTTGGCAACTGAAGAAGCATCGCGGTCTCATCTAGGCGCGAAGCATGGGAAGATCGTGGCGGTCGTGTGCGTCGCGCTTGTCATTATCCTGGCGGGTCTCGTTTACTCGCGCTGGCTGTCCGCGACTCAGTGGGACGCCGACGAGGGCATCCAGCTCGTGCAGGCGCAGCTCATGTCCCGCGGCTATCACCTGTATAGTGATATCTGGATGGACCAGCCACCCGGCGTGCCGCTGTCGCTGCTCGCGGGGTTCCGTATCTTCGGCGAGAGCGTGGAGACCGGCCGTCTCATCGTGTTGCTCTACGCCCTGGTGGGCCTGGCAGCCCTGGCACTCCTCGCCGCCGGTCTGTGCGTGGCGGCGGGCCGCGACAGCATCTTCGGCAAAGACCGGTCGGATGCGAAAGACTCAATGCGGCTGCTTGCGCCCGGTATCGCCGCCGTCGCGGCGCCGCTGTTGATGGTCCTCGCGCCCAACTTCTTCTGGCTGGCGCGATCTGTGGTGCGTGATATCCCGGCGACCAGTGTCGCGATGCTAGCCGTCGCGCTGGCCCTGGTCTATGGCAATACAGGGCGAGTACGCTGGCTTTTTCTGGCCGGGGTCGTGCTCGGCTGGGCGCTCTGGCTCAAGCTGACCGCCGCGCTCTACGGTGTCCCCCTCGTCGCCCTGGCGGCGCCTGGGGTGTGGCGCGCGTCCCATCGCTTGCGCGAGACCGTGTGGGCTGTGGCGGCGTTGGCGGCGGGCCTCATTCTCGCCTGGCTGCCGTTCCTTGTCTTCTTCGATGTGCGCGGCTTCATCGACCAGGCGCTCTCGACGCCAGTCGCGGCGCGCAACGTCTGGCCGAACCGAGCCCCAGAGTATGCGCAGTGGCTCTGGGAGTACCTGACTATCGAGAACCTGGGTATCACGGCGCTGGCTGTTGTTGGCGGCTGGGCGCTCATCCGTCGGCGCAGCTACGTCGGCGTCGTCATGCTCGGCTGGTTGGCCCTGACGGCGTTCGTCCTGGTCAATCAGCGCCCGCTCTTCGCCAAACACCACTTCTTGCTGTTCCTCTTTCCCCTCGTCGCGCTCGCGGGCGTTGGAGTGTCGGGCGTTTGGGACATTCTGCGCAGCCCGCGCCGGGCCGGCGCCGTATCGGTTGCTGTCGTCCTGGCGGCGCTGGCGCTGGTGGCTGTGCGCGCGCCCGGGCAGGCGTCGGACCTGGTCGACCTGGTCGACCCCGGCCCCTACCGCTCGCTGCTGGAGGCGGTGGACTGGGTCAAGACACACACCGCACCGGGCGATATCATCGCCGCTGACCCGCCGATGATTGCGTTTCGCGCCGGACGGACGCAAATCCCGTGGCTGGCGGCGCAAAGCTCGAAGCGCATCGAAACCGGCCAGCTGACAAGCGGGGAAGCCATCTCCACGATCGAGAAGTACGATCCGCCCGCCATCGTGTTGTGGAACGGACGGCTGGACCGGCTCGACGACTACATGACGTGGATCAAGCAACGTTATGTGCCGGCCATGCGCGAGAAGGACCGCGTTCTGTATCGCCGCTTCGACCCGGCCGAGATTCAGCACCCGCAGAGCGCTCGCCTCGGCGATGTCGCCGAGCTGATCGGGTACAACCTGGCGTCAGACGGCAAGAAGGTCGATGTCACCCTGTACTGGCGGGCGCTCGAGCCGCAGAGCGTGGACTACACCGTGTTTGCGCATTTGGTAGACAGTGCCGGCAAGGGGTACGGCCAGAGCGACGGGCAGCCGGAGGGCGGCGTATCGCCCGCGTCGACGTGGGATCCCGGGCAGATTGTCGTGGATAAGCGCTCGATCAAGCTGCCGCCAGACGCGCCGGGCGAGTTGTGGCTCCAGGTGGGTATGTACGACCTGGCGAGTGGAGCGCGGCTGCCGGTGACACTGAATGGCCAGCGTGTCGAGGGTGACCAGGTGCGCCTGGATGCGCCGGTGAGGAAATAGGCGCGTAAGTTTGCGAACGGGGGGCGGCGGAGTATAATTCTGCCTTGCTGCCCGCCGCATACCGTCAGGCCCGCCAGGCGACGGCCGAGCGGGCGTTTTTCTGGCCTACACGTGAGTATTTCTGCATGCGAAAACGCCTGATTGACTGGGCTAAAATCGTGGTCAGCCTGGGGTTGCTGGCCGTCCTGCTGTGGCGGGTCGGCGCGCAGCAGACCCTCGACCGGCTGCTCCACATGGACCCGTTCTGGTTTGCCGTGGCCCTGGCCCTGTATTTCATGGGCGTCTGGCTGCGGGCGTGGCGGTGGCAGGGTCTCCTGCGCGCCCTCGACCTGAACGTTGGCCTGGGCCTGCTGACGAACCTCTATTTCGTCGGCATGTTCTTCAACGTCATGCTCCCCTCCGGTGTCGGCGGCGACGTGGTGCGTATCTATGAGCTAAGCAAGGACGGGCGTGGCGCGGCGAACGCGACAAGCTCGGTGCTCATGGACCGCGCGGCCGGCCTCGTGACGCTCATGGCGCAGGCGCTCATCACGCTGATCATTGCCTGGGCCGTGTGGCCGGGGATCATCCAGCCCTCCGTCGCCCTGGCGATTGTCGTGATCTCCGCCGGCACGCTGGTCGCGACGATCGCGCTGCTATGTGTGGATTACCTGCGGCGCTGGCTCGCGGTCATTCCCTTCCTGACGCGCTGGCTGGACAAGCCCGGCATTCGCCGCTTCGCCGCCTCGTTCAACTCATACCGCGGGCCGGCTCTGTATCGGGCGCTGGCGGTGTCGTTCTTGTTCAACCTCCAGCTCGTCCTGGTGAACTACTGCCTGGGCCTGGCGCTGCACATCAGTCTACCCTTCGTGTACTATCTCCTGTTCGTGCCGATTGTGTCTTTCGTGCTGTCGCTGCCCATCTCGTGGGGTGGCCTCGGCGCGCGGGAGACGGCATACGTCATCCTATTCTCCAGCGTCGGCGTACCGTCGGACCAGGCGCTCGCCCTGTCGCTGGCGTTCTACGCGGTCAATCTCCTGACCGGCGCGGTGGGCGGTGTGCTGTACCTGATGTCGGGCATTCGCGGCGCGCGCGAGGATGCCGCGGCCACCGAAGCGCCCACGACGAAGCAGGCATAGCGTGCACTGTCTTGTTACCGGCGCGGCGGGCTTCATCGGCAGTCATCTCGCTGAGGCGCTCATCAGTCAGGGCCACAGTGTCGTGGGAGTGGACTGTTTTACGGACTACTATCCGCGCTCCGTCAAGGAGGCGAACCTGGCGTGCCTGCGCGAGACGCCGAGTTTCACCTTCGCCGAAGCCGACCTTCGGTCGGCGGACCTGGCGCCGCTGCTGGACGGGGTCGACGCCGTGTTTCACCAGGCGGCAATGGCCGGCCTGGTGCGGAGCTGGACCGAGTTTGACTCGTACATGACCTGCAATCTCCTGGCGACCCAGCGCCTTTTGGAAGCGGCCAAAGGGGCGAGCGTAAAGCACTTCGTTCACGCGTCGACTTCGTCGGTCTACGGCCGTGAGGCGACCGGCGACGAGACGCATCCACTCAATCCGGTGTCGCCCTACGGTGTCACCAAACTGGCGGCCGAGAACCTGGTGCGGAGCTACGGTGAGGCATTTAGCGTCCCGTTCACGATACTGCGCTACTTCTCAGTCTATGGGCCGCGCCAGCGCCCCGACATGGGCATCCACATTCTCATCGACGCGGTGCTCAACGGTAAGCCCATGACGGTGTTCGGCGACGGGGAGCAGACGCGGGGGAATACGTATATCTCGGATGCCGTCGCCGCGAACTTGCTCGCCCTGGCCCACGGGCCGACGGGTGAAGCGTTCAACATCGGCGGCGGAAGCAACATTAGCTGGAATCGAACGATTGCCCTGGTCGAGCAGATCGTGGGCCGGCCGTTGCAGCGTATCCCTGGCCCACCCCGAGCGGGTGGGCAGCGACACGCGCTGGCCGACACGTCCAAAGCGCAGCGCGTCCTGGGCTGGCAGCCGGCGGTTGACATCGAAACCGGGCTGCGCGCTCAGGTGGAGTGGCAACGTGGCTGATCCTTACATTTCCATTGTGATTCCCCTCTACAACGAGGAAGAGTCGGTCCAGGCGATGTACGACGAGCTGACCTCCGTTCTGGAGGCGTATGGCCGTTCGTACGAAATCATCGTCATCGACGACGGCAGCAGGGACAAGAGCTTCTCGATCCTGAAGCGTCTGCACCAGGAAGACCCGCGCCTGAAGGTGATTCGATTCCGCCGCAACTTCGGGCAGACGGCCGGCTTTGCCGCCGGCTTCGCCCAGGCGCGCGGCACCTGGGTTATCACGATGGACGCCGACCTTCAGAACGACCCGCACAACATTCCCGAAATGGTCGAGAAGGCCGAGTCGGGGTATGACATCGTCAGTGGGTGGCGTGTCAACCGCCAGGATAAGTATCTCAGCCGCCGCCTGCCGTCGATGATGGCGAACCGTCTGATAGGCAACGTGACCGGGGTGCGGCTGCATGACTACGGTTGCTCGCTCAAGGTCTACCATCGGGACGTTGTGAAGGGCGTGCGGCTGTACGGCGAGATGCACCGCTTCATCCCGGCGCTCGCCAACCGGCTGGGCGTCGAGGTGGCTGAGATGCCGGTCAACCACCGCGCGCGCAAGTTCGGCTCCTCCAAGTACGGCATCTCCCGCACGGTGCGCGTCTTTCTGGACCTGCTCACAGTGCGGTTCCTGCTGACATACGACACGCGGCCGATGTACGTGTTTGGCACCATCGGCCTCATCACGGGCGGGCTGGGCATCCTCATTGCCCTGTACCTCACCATCGTGAAGCTGTTCTTCGGCCAGAATATCGGCGACCGTCCGCTTCTGTGGCTGGCCATTCTCCTCATCATCCTGGGCGTGCAGTTCATCAGTACCGGTCTGCTGGCTGAGATTCTCACTCGCACGTACTACGAGGCGCAAGACAAGCCCATCTACGCGGTGCGCGAGATCCTGGCCGACGACCGTGTGGACGCCGCCCCGCAATCCGTAGGCGCAGCGACGTAAGCGATGGCCGACTCGGGTCTCCCGATGGCCGGGACCGGCCCGGCGTCGCCTGCCACACGCCTTGCCACACGACCCTGGGCGCCGATTGCTCTGGCCGCCCTCGTCCTGGGGCTGGCGGCCAATCTCGCGCTCCTTCTCCCCGTTCCCTTGCTCGTACGCACCATTGCGGCGATTGTCCTGCTTGCGCTGCCTGGCGTCCTCGTCGCAGAGCGCCTGCTTGCGGCCGAGCGCGTCATGTGGGCCGAGCGTGTTGCGTTCGCCGCGGCTATGGCCGTCGCGGGCGCGCTGGTGCTGGGCCTGGCCGTGGCCTACCTGCCGACACCCATGACCCGCGCACCGGTGCTTCTCGCCTTCGACGGCGCGACTGTTGCTCTGGCGGCATGGCTCGCGCTAGGGCAGGCTCCCGCGCGGCCCATCAGCATCCACGTCCGCGCCTTATGGTGGCTGGCCGTTCCGGTGGCGCTGGCGCTCGTCTTTCGCCTGACGTTCCTGGGCTACTCGGAGTTCCAGGGCGACGAGGCGCGCGCGATGCTGATGGCGGCCGGACTTGGCCAGGGACGCAGCGAAATCCTGTTCTTCCACAAGAAAGCGCCAGGCGAGGTGCTGACGCCGGCCCTGGTCTGGGCGGCGACAGACGGCATCGATGAGACCTCGGCGCGGCTGCCGTTTGCCTTGATGAATGCCGCCGCCGTCCTTGCCATCGGCGCGCTCGCCTGGCGGCTGTTTACCGCAGATTCTTCAGTGTCATTGCGAGCGCCAGCGAAGCAATCTCTCAACGGGGGATCGCTTCGCTACGCTCGCGATGACATCTCGCTTTCAGAGCGTACAGGTGAGTCGACAGAAGCGACCGACACCGTTGAGGCTAACGCCGATTCCATGCCAGTCCTCGCCGCCGTTGTGGCCGCGCTCGTGCTCGCGCTGGACGGCTACTTCGTCGCGTTTGCCCGGATTGTGCAGTACCAGAGCATCGTCGCGCTCACGTCGATCGTCGCCGTCTGGGCGGCATGGCGCTACTACAAGAGCGGCCGGGGACGCTGGGCCATCGTGGCGGGGGCGCTTGTCGCGGCCGGCTTGCTCGGCCACTACGAGGCCGTGTTCGCCATTCCGCCCGTCGCCTGGCTGCTGTGGCGGCGCGGCGGGCTGCGCGGCCTGCTGGCTCCGACGGCGGTATTCGCGGCCATCGCCGCCTTCTTCTACCTGCCGTTCGCCCTGCACCCGCATTTCCGCGAGACCGTCTTCTACATCCTCAATCGGCGGGTTGGTGTCGGTAATGAGGCGGATGGCGGCGGACCGCTGTACAACAAGCTCGCCGACTACTTCCTGCGCGCGACGTTCTACAACTCGACGTGGTACATCGTCCTGCTGGCGGTGGCGCTCGTGGCCGTGTTCGCCTGGCTTGGCTGGCGAGGCTTTCGCCGCGGGCGGTGGCTGGCGCTGGTCTGGCCGGTCGTGGCCCTGGCGGTCGTCGTCGCCGCGCCAGAAGCGATCCATATCGGCAAGTACAACCTCTCGCTATTTCTGCTGCTCCCGCTGCTGCTCTGGGTTCTCGCCCCGCGCCTGGACGACGGCGTCAAGGCCACGATTCTGTGGTTCCTGGGGCCGTTCCTGGTCGCCAGTTTCCTTACGCAGAAGCCGCACACCCATTTCTACACCATGATGCCGGGGGCGGCCCTGTTGGTCGGTCTGGGCGTGGCGGCGCTGGCGCAAGCCATACAGGCGCGAGGCGGGCGAATAGCTCGGTTTGCTCTACCCGCCGTCGGCGTGGTCGTCGTACTCCTCCTGAGCGGCTACATCTGGATGGCCTTCGTCAGCCATAGCCCAGAGTACAAGCGCGTCTATCCCGCGGCGCGCAGCCCATTCTATCCGGTCGTCTACGGGGATGATCCGCCACGCGGCGGCTACTTCGGTTTCCCGTACCAGGCAGGCTGGAGCATCGTCGGCTCGCTCTTCGCCGATGGCACACTCCAGGGCGACTATGACAGCAACGAGGAGCCGCTGGTCACTGGGTGGTACACGCGCGGGGCCGTGCGTTCCGCCGCCAACCCGCGCTACTACATCGTCGGCCAGGATGTGCAGGACCCGGTGAAGATCCCCCTCGACCGCATCGAGAAGGATTATCACCTTCTCGCTCAAGTCAACGCTGACGGCGATCCGAAGCTGCGCATCTACAGCCGTGATCCCGTCGCCGCGCCGCGCGAGTACGTGCTCGCAGACACCTCGCGCTTCAACCCGTATCTCGGGCCATCCTTCCCCGTCGGGCAGGCGCTCGCGGAAGCGCCGCCGGCCGTCCACACAGATGCCATGCTCGGATCCGTTCGCCTTCTCGGCTACGAGTTGGCATCGCCAAGCGTGAAAGCCGGCGAGCCGGTCGGCGTCACTTTGTTCTGGCAGCCGACGGCCAAGATAGACTCCAACTTGAGCGTGTTCGCCCATGTCGAGGACGGCTCGATCCGCGGGCAGAGTGACGGCTGGCCGGACGCCGGCCAGAGTCCGACGTCGACCTGGCTGCCGGGTGACACAATCATCGAGTCCCGCAGCGTGACCATCGACCCGACCACGCCGCCGGGCGCTTACCCGCTCCGCGTCGGCCTGTACGACTCGAAGACTCTGCAGCGACTACCTGCGCGCGGCGCCGATACGGACGGCGACCACGCGGTGCTCGGCAACATTACGGTGAAGCCTTGAAAGGGCGTTGGCTAGACCTTCTCGCGGTCGTTATCCTGGTGGCGGCGCTCGTGGCAAGGCTGAGCAGCCTCGACGTGTTCGTCGCCGCGGATGAGTTGCGCTGGGTGTGCCGCTCGCTGTCGTTCGGCCAGGCGCTCGCGTCGTTTCAGCCGCGCGATACATTCTTGACGGGGCACCCCGGCGTCGTCACGATGTGGCTGGGAACACTGGCCGTCCCACCCGGCGCGGCGCCGGATGTCCTGGCGACGTGCAAGGTGACCGAGAACGCCAGCGCCCCGTCCGGCGCCGATGCCCAGGCCCTCGCCGGGCTGGCGGCGCTGCTGTTTCGCATGCGCTTCGCCCCGGCCCTCCTGAACTGGCTACTCCTCATTCCCATTTACTGGCTGACGCGGCGGCTGCTCGGGCCGCTCGCCGGGGTGTTTGGCCTGGCGCTGTTGGCCTTCGATCCATTTGTGATGGCCCACAGCCGGGTATTTCACCTGGATGCGACGCTCAGCAGCCTGCTGCTCCTGAGCGCGCTGACGCTTCTGGCAGCCCGTCCTCCCGCTCCTGCCCTCTCCCTCACAAGAGGCGACGGGGTGAAGAGCCAATTAGGATGGGGGTGGCTCGTCGCGGCAGGGATGCTCGCGGGGGCGGCGCTGGTGCAGAAGGTGGCCGCGGTGTTCCTGTGGCCGTGGGCCGTGCTGATGCTCGTCTACCTTGGGTGGCGTGATGGGCGGTGGCGGGGCGTCATTCGCGCCGCGCTGCTCTTCGCCGCCGGTGGGTTGGTCGCGGTGCTGCTTCTGTGGCCCTCCGCGTGGAGCAACCCGGTCGGGACGGTGCGCGGCGTAGCGGATAAGGCGGCGGTCGAGGGCGGCAATCCTCACGCGGGCGGCAACGTTTTCGACGAAGAGGTGGTGGACGACCCCGGCCCGTTCATGTACGTCGTCGCCTACGCCTTCCGCGCCTCGCCCTGGACTCTACTCGGCTTGGGCCTGGCGGTTGTGGCGGTCGGCGCCGCGGTCTATCGGGCGCGAAGGGAGTTGCGGCGCTTCGTGCTCTCGCCACCGCCGTTCGTCTACGCTGTAGTGGGGTTGGCGAGCTACGCGCTGATCTTTGCCGTGCTCATTTCATTCAGTCCTAAGAAGTTCGACCGCTACATCCTGCCCATCTTTCCGCCGCTGGACCTGGTAGCGGGGGCGGGCCTCGCGGCGGCCGTGGGGTGGCTGGCCGCGTGGGGTGCGGCGCGGACGAGCCTGCGCGTGGCGCGGTGGCTGCCTGGCGCGGCGATCCTGGTCGTTCTTGTGACCGAAGCCGGGATGGCCGTAGCCCACGCGCCCTACTACCTGACGTACTATAACCCGGTCCTCGGCGGCGGCCAGGCGGCAGTGCACTGGCTCCTGGTCGGTTGGGGTGAAGGGTACGATCAGGCGGCAACGTACCTGAACAGCCTGCCGGATGCTGAGAATCTCCAGGTGGCGGCGCGAGGCGTGTCGCAATTTGCCCCGTTGTTCGTCGGTGAGACGCGCAGCGCACCTGGCTTTCGCCCGTACCAGACCGACTACGTTGTCCTGTACCTGAACGAGGTGCAGCGGCAGCGCAACCAGAGCCTCGTCAACCGCTACTACAACAACCCCGACGAGCATCCCCTGCGCGTCATCGACATCGACGGTATCAATTACGCCTGGATCTACACCAACACAACGGCGACGGCGCCCCTGGCATACATCAGCCAGAATGCCCGTCCGGGCGATGGTTTCGTGGTGAACGGTGCGTCGCTCGCCGCCCGCTCGACGCCGACCGGCCTGCCCGTGGCGAAGGTCTACGGTCACTTCCAGGCGCCCGATGTGGCGGGCTCGCTTGCAGCTCTGCCGCCCGTTCAGCGGCTGTGGTACCTGCGCTACCCCGAGGGGGACCCTGGCGCAGCCCTGGACGTGCTCCGCGAAGCGGCTATACTTGAGGCCGGCCCGAAGAAATACCCCGATGTGGAGGTGTGGCGCTTCCGCACTGCGCCCGCCGCGAGCCAGCCCAGCAATTCGGCCTTTGGTCCGGTGAGTCTCGTCGGCTGGGGCGCGGGACAACAGGCCTTAGCGCCGGGCCAGCCAGAAGGTGTGAGCCTGGCCTGGCGCGTCGACGCTCCGATTCCCGAGCCGCTCGTGGTTGCCGTGGACATCGTGGATCCAGAGGGTGGCGTCGTAGCGACCGCCGAGCGCCCGCTCCGCGATAGCGGGCTGCGGCCGGCGACGGGCTGGTCAGTCGGAACAACGGCCACGACACTTATGCCCCTGACGCTGCCGGCGGCTACGCCGCCTGGTGACTACAACGTTCGTGTTCGTCTGAAGAAGGCGAGCAGCGGCGAACCAGTGGGCGCGGCAGAGGGTATCGCGCTCGGGAAGGTAGCAGTCAGCCGAGGCGCGACGCCGGCGAAGGTGGACGTGCCGACGCGGCTCGACCTGGATCTGGCGTCCGTCGGGCTGCGCCTGCTGGGGCACGGTTTCCAGGCCAACGGGGTGGTCAAGGCGGGGCAGACGGTGGACGTGCCGCTGTGGTGGCAGGCTGCCGGTCCGGTCAAGGGCGCGCAGGTCGTGCTGAGCGTGCGGGACGCGGCCGGGAGGGTCGTCCAGACGGCCCAGGGGCTGCTGCCGACGCCAATCGCACCTGGGGCTTGGCAGGCCGGCGACGTCTTCAGCGGGATTCGCCGCGCGAAGGTTGCGCCGGATGCAGCGCGTGGCCCGGCGACAGTCGAGCTACAGGTCGTGGATGAGACCGGCCAGGCCTTGCTCCCCGCCCCGGCTGTGTTAGGCCGGGTCTGGGTGGATAGTCCAGCTGGCCTGTCCCAACTGCGGCAACCTCCGCAGCACGCCGTAAATGCGGCGCTTGGCGACGCGGCACACCTGCTCGGCTATGACGTGGCCCAGGCGCAACCGGGCGCTCCGCTGAGCGTGACTCTCTATTGGAAGGCAGACGCGCCCGCGCCCGCCGACTATAATGTCTTTGTGCATCTGCTGGCGCCGGACGGCTCGATTATCAGCCAGGTCGATCAGCGGCCGGGCTTCGGCCACTACCCGACGAGCGCCTGGCGGGCCGGCGAGATCGTCGTAGACCCGTACACGCTCAGCGTGCCGGCCGGCACACCGCCCGGCAAGTATCGGCTCGCCGTCGGGTGGTATGACGCGGCCGGCAACCGCCTGCCCGTGCGGGATACGTCGGGCGCGCCCCAGCCGGACGATCGTCTGCTGCTGGATGTGGATATTCAATAGCAAGAATGAGCACTGACTCGCGGACCGAATCGATCTCTCGTCCCTCGCGCCCAGGCCTCCGCGCGCTCTCCCTGAGCCGCGCGTGGGAGCTCGTCATCAGCCACGCCGACATCGCCGCGCTGGTGATTATCCTGGTCGCCATCGCCGCCATCCTCTACAACACGATGGGCTGGCTCATCGTGGATGACGAGGGGCTGTATCTGTATCAGGCATGGCGGGTGAGCCTGGGCGAGCTGCCGTATCGCGACCTGCTGACGCCGCAGCTACCCCTGTTCCTCGGCATCGGCGGGCTTGTTGAGCGTATCTTTGGCCCGACGCCCGTGCCTCTGCGTGTCCTGAGCGCCTTGCTCATTGGCGGCGCCGGATGGGGCTTCTACCGCGTGTTCCGCCGCCTGATGAGCCCGGCGCTCGCGCTCGTGGCCCTGGCCGCGTTCCTCGCCTTCCCCGACGTCTACCAGGTTGCGCGCGTCTATCGCCCCGAAGACTACATGCTCTTCTTCATCGCGATGGGCTTCTGGGTGTTCGTCATCGCCGAGGAGCGCAAATCGCGCTTGTGGCTTGTGTTCTCAGGCATTCTCTTCGGCCTCGCCATCCTGACCAAGCTGTTCGGCGTGCTGGCGCTGGGCGGCGTTGTGCTCTACCTGCTGTGGCCGAGAACATGGGGCGGACGCCAGAACTGGACGCTCAAAGGGGCTATTCTGGACACGCTCGCCATCGGGCTGCCCGCGGCTATCCTGTCGGGCGGCGTCATGGGCATCCTGCTGCTGGCGATACCCGAGACGTGGACGGCGATCTTCGGCCACCAGCTTATGCAGGGCAGCCAGCTGTCGCGTATGGAGGTGGTCCGCAAGGGCGTCGAGTTCTACGTGACCTACGCGGCGCAGTATGCCTCCCTCCTCGTGTTCGCCATACCGATGGCGATTGTCGCCTGGCGCCAGGGTGGGCGACGCACTCTCCTGGCGTGGCAGCTCCCGAGCCTCATCGCGTTCATCTTCCTGTCGCGCGAGCTGTGGTCGCGGCACCTCGTCTACCTCGTGCCGGCGTTCGTCGGCCTCTTCGCGATGAGCCTGGAGCCGATGCTGACCTGGACCAAGCGGGGTTTCCTGCTGCCCGCCATCATCGCGGCGATCATCCTGCCGTGGATTGTCGCCGACAACGTCGTTGCCAGTTACAGCGAGGACGGGACGTGGCGCGTCGCGGAGTTTCTCAAGCACGAGGTCGGAGCAGATGCTACCTTCCTGTCAGACTACGCGGGCCTAAACTACTTCGCCCAGCGCCCGGCGGGCTACGCGGCGGCCTCGCTGTCGCAAGGCGCGGCATCGAGCGGGCAGACGACCGGGGCGCGGCTCATCCAGGAGATGGAAGCGGACGGCGCCCGCGCCGTCGTGGTGGACCAGTCGGAGTTTGGCAAATTGCGTTTCTTGCGCGACTTGAAGGAGTTCCAGGCCTACATTGACCAGAACTTCAAGCCGCTGGGCGTGTTCCGTCGCGGGCCGCAGCTCTTGCAGATCTACCGGCGCAAGGACGCGCCGCCCCTCGGCCCGGAGCTAAACTTCGACAACAAGCTGACGCTATTCAACGGCAGCCTGTCCACCGATTCCGTGCCGAGCGGCGGGGCGCTCGACGTGGGGCTGCGCTTCGGCGTGCGCGCCCCGGCCCCCGCCGACCCTGACCGCTCGCCGCTGGACGAGAACTACATCGCGTTGATTCACCTCGTGGACGACCAGGGAAATGTGTGGGGCCAGGGCGACGGGGCGCTGACAGACTCGGCGCGCAAGCAGACGGCGAGCTGGATGGCGAACGAGCTGAACAGCGACAAAATGCGCCTGAACGTGCGGCCGGGGACACCGCCGGGCCACTACTCGGTCGTCGTCGGCGTCTACAGCCCCGACCAGAAGCGGCTGAACATCCTGAACGACGCGGGGAACCCGGTCGGGACGGAGTTCAAGATCGCCGATCTCCAGGTCACCGACCCGACCCGTCCACCATCGCCGGACGCGCTTAAGCTGTCGCGCTCGATGGACAAGGACCTGGGCGCGGCGCGGCTTGTCGGCGTGGGGCAGGACCGCGCGGCGGTGGATGCGGGCGACAGCGTCCATATCGAGCTGGGCTGGCAGGGAAAGCAGCCGGACGCAAGGGTGCAAATCGCGCTGGCGGGACCTGATGGCACGAGCCTCAGCGCCCAGACGTACCCGCTGGACGCGGAGCGAGGGCAGACCGTTCTCGGCCAGTATGATTATCTCGTGGACGCGGACACGCCCGGCGGCGATTACGCCATGACGGCGACGGTCGTAGGCGAGGACGGGAAGCCGTCAGGCGAGGCCACGGAGATCGGGCGGCTGACCGTGCGCCCGGTCGCCGTCAATCTCCAGCCTCCCGCGATCAGCCACCCACTCCAGGGGACGCTCGGCGACCGCGTCGGGCTGGCGGGCTACGACCTGGCTCAGGCGAGCGTCAAGCCCGGCGCCAACGTAGAGCTAACGCTGTACTGGCATCCGCAGGGGCGGCTCGACAAGAGCCTCAAAGTCTTTACCCACGTTGTCGGGCCGGATGGGAAGATCGTCGGGCAGGCCGACGCCATCCCGGTGAACGGCGGCCGCCCGACGACAGGGTGGCGGCCCGGCGAGTACATCGCCGACCACTACGTTATTCCCCTGGACCGTAATGCCGCGCCGGGGCGATACCAGATCGAGGTCGGCCTGTACGATGCGGCGACGGGGGAACGCCTGCCTGTGAAGGTGGATGGCGCAGCTGTCGAGGGCGGCCAGGTATTTTTGGGGCCGGTGGACGTCACGCGATAACCGAAGTACGTAACAAATCAGCCCTGGGCGGCAAGGCCCAGGGCTGAGGTTATTTCAGGCTATAGCGCCCGGACAACGGGCCGGGCTGTTACGCGGGCGTCAGGCGCTCGCGGTACGCATCGTAGTCGGGCATGATTCGCTGGTATTCGCTCGACAACAACGGCGAGGCAATCATGAAATCGGCGGTGGCGCGGTTACATGCAACAGGGATGTTCCACACCACGGCAATGCGCAGAAGAGCCTTGACGTCTGGGTCATGGGGATGCGCGTCCAGCGGGTCCCAGAAGAAGATGAGAAAGTCGATCTCACCCTCGGAGATTTTTGCGCCAATCTGCTGGTCCCCGCCCAGCGGACCACTCTGTAGCTTGGTGACCTCGACCCCGAGGACCTCCTCCAGCAGACGTCCCGTCGTGCCGGTCGCGTATAGGTGATGCTGCGCGAGAACGAAGCGGTTGTACTCCGCCCACTCTAGCAACTCCTTCTTCTTGTTATCGTGGGCGACCAGAGCGATATGCTTAGCCTCGATAGGTATACTCACGTAATCCATTACAAACGACTCCTTTCGGGACAGAAGCCAACCTGAGATGTCGGACGAAATGTAGGTGTCGGTCAGTCTGTCCTCCCAAACAAATACAGCCGTGAGACGGTTGCTCACGGCTTAGTGAATGCGTCGCGCCAAACTGCTACGCAACGCGATGTCAACTATGACATTGTTCTACAACACTCTTATTATAGCCGCGTATAGTAAATAAAGCAAGTTTTCGCGGCGCGTAACAAGTCGGAGAAGTAAGCGTCTAAATTGGTGATGGTCCGTGTCTTTGGACTTCGCTAGAAAGGCTTGCGTGGAGAATGACCAGACTACGCTTTGGGTCGCAACTCGAAGCAAATCTCTTCGAGCAGGCTCTCAAGGACCAGCATGTTCCATATGAACGGCAGGGTCCCGTCACGATTTCGATTCCGCAAAAACTGAGCCAGCGCGCTGTGGATTGGCTTGAAGACGTGTCGCGCATTCACTGCATCGGGCGACGCGACTAACAGCCACAAAACAATCTGAAATCTGAATTGTTTGCCGCGAGGTTGGGTGGCGAGGCAGCCGCTCGGCCTCGCATTGTTTTCGGCCCTTGCCCGCCCGGCATGCTCCCTGCACCCTGGCCGTCATTCTGAAGTACACACTCGGTCGGAAACCCGCAAATCGATACGCTCGCCGACGGTCTGTTTCACGCCGGCACCTGGGTTGTGACGGCGATTGGCCTGGGGATGCTGTGGCGGGCCGGGCGGCGGCCAGACGCGCTCTGGTCGACCGGCGTCTTCGTCGGGGCGCTCCTCATGGGCTGGGGGCTGTTCGACCTCGTCGAGGGCCTGGACGATGGGGACAATGAGCAAATCCATCCAGTCCCACAGCGTCTTGCCGGCGAACCCCGTCCACGCGATAGGATAGAGCCGCCAGGCGAGGAGGGCGAGAGCAGCAACAAGCGCCAGCGCACCGAGAATCCGCAACGTCGGACGCGGGCGCGGCGCTTCTGAGGGGCCTTGAGCCTCAATGCCTGGGTGCTGCTCTGCCATAGTGTCCGCAAAGCAAAAAGGAGGCCACCGGGCAGGCGCCTCCTATTCGCTCGGACACCTGAATGTCACAAGTAGGCGTCGCTCGGTAGGTCGTCGGGGACTTCCCACAGCTGGCGTCGCAGCATGTTGGAGCCTTGCTGCAAGGCGCGGAGAGCCACAGAGCGGTCGAACTCGAAAATGGGATCCTGGAGCGCCGTTAGCCCACCGGCATCCAGCCACTGTATGTCGGCCAGGCCGACCCCTGTCGCTTCCTGCGCTGCGCCATCTCGGGGCGCGACGGCGAGCACCGCTACCTGACCGTCCGCCTCGTCACGCAAGGCGACAAGCCCCTGAATTTCGACTTCCAGGGCAACCTCCTCTTTGAACTTGCGGGACATGGCCTGGGCCAGGCTCTCGTCGGGGCGAACATGGCCGCCGGGCAGCATCCACGAGAAGCTGCCATAATTCTGCTTGACGAACAATACGCGGTCGCCTGAGCGCAGGAGACCAAGCACGATGCTGGTTTTCAAATCGCCTCCCGTCCGCTAACGGATTTTCGACGCCTGGCGTCTGTTGGCCTATATTATGCTCAACACAGTTTGATAAAATCAAGACGGGAAGAATACAACGATGTCGAAGAACGAAGCGATTTCTCCCCAGGAACTCCCAGGGCGAGGAGAGGGCGCGCAGACGCACGCCGCCTCGCAGTCCATTGTCCCGGCGCAGACGGAGGCTGAAGATCGCCGGGTCGAGGAGCGCAGCCAAGCGGGAGTGATGGGGCGGACCTTCGAGGCACTGAAGTACCCCAACTATCGTCTCTGGTTCATGGGCCAACTGGTTTCGCTTGTGGGAACCTGGATGCAGACGACGGCCCAAGGCTTCCTGATCTTTCAGTTGACGCACTCGACGGCCTACCTGGGTTATGTGGGGTTCGCGGCCGGCATCCCATCCTGGGTCTTCATGCTCTACGGGGGCGTAGTCGCCGATCGAGTGTCGCGCCGCAATCTGCTGATTATCACCCAGACGAGCATGATGATACTGGCGTTCATCCAGGCCGGGCTGACCTTCCTTAACATCATACAGCCGTGGCAGATCATTGTGTTGGCCTTCATGCTCGGCATCGCGAACGCTTTCGATGCTCCGGCGCGTCAAGCTTTCGTCCTGGAGCTCGTGGACCGTCGAGCGCTGACCAACGCCATCGCGTTGAACTCTGGCATGTTCAACGCGGCGACCGTCGTCGGCCCGGCCGTCGCCGGCCTGACGTATGCCGCTTTTGGCGCTGCCTGGTGCTTCACCATCAATGGCCTGTCGTTCATTGCCGTCATCGTCGCTCTGGCGCTGATGCACATCAAGAACGTGGCCCGAGCGCCGCGCACCGGGCGAACCCTGGATCAGCTGAAGGAAGGCCTCAACTACACACTGTCGCACCCCATGATCCGGACGCTGATCGCCGTCGCCGGTGTTGGCGCTCTCTTCGGCGGGGCGTACGCGACCCTCTTGCCGGCCTGGGCAGTGGATGTGCTTGGCGGCGACGCCATGACCAACGGCCTGCTCCAATCGGCGCGCGGCGTCGGCTCACTGATCGGCGCCCTGATGATCGCGTCCATGGGGCCGTACCTGCAACGCGGAAAACTGCTGACCTTTGGAACCTTCGTGTACCCGGTCCTGCTTATCTTTTTCGCCCTGGTGCAGTGGCTTCCGCTGTCACTCGTTGTGCTGGCCGGTGTGGGGTGGGGCGCGATGGTCGTGTTCAACATGGCGAACACGCTGGTGCAGACGCAGGTATCGGATGTGCTGCGCGGGCGCGTCATGGGCGTCTACACGCTGACGTTCTTCGGCGGCATGCCCCTCGGCGCACTGTGGGCCGGCGCGCTGGCTAACTACATCGGCGCGCCGTGGACGATCATTATCAGCGGCGTCATCTCCCTCGCATTCGCCTTCGTATTCTGGATATTCGTTCCGAGACTTCGAGCCCTCGCCTGAACCGGCGTTGGCTCACGAGCAGTAAGGGGACACGACATGGCTGTGATTACGATTTCCCGCTATACCGGGAGTGGGGGGCAGGCCATCGGTGAAAAGGTGGCCGAGCGGCTGGGGGCTGAGTATCTCGACACGCAGATTGTGCAGGAAGTGGCGCGGCGGCTGGGCATCTCGCCGCAGTCGGCGCGGGCGCACGACGAGGCCGCCGACTCCTTCGTCGACCGTCTCACGCGCATCATGTGGCTGTCAAACACGTCGCTCGTCCCAATGGACATGGGCCAGGTGCCTGTCGATTACGAATCCCCAGCCCAGCAGGAGCTGGCGGTGACCCAGCAGATGGTCCGCGAAGTGGCCGCTCAGGGCAATGCCGTCATCTTTGGGCATGGCTCCCAGTTCATCCTCGCCAAAGCACCCGGCGTGCTGCACGTCCAATGCATCGCGCCCCTCGCTTACCGGGTACAGCGCGTGATGCGGAACCGAAATGTCTCGCAGCCTGAAGCGGAAAAGTGGGTGAAGCATGAGGATGAGCGCCGCGCCGGCTACCTGCGCCAGTTCTACCACGTGGACTGGCGCGACCCCACCCCGTTTCACCTTGTCCTGAACACGGCGATGTGGAGCGAAGACCAGTGCGTCGAGCTAATCATCCGCGCATCCGAGATGCTTTCTAAGAGCGACGGAACGAGCGCCAAATCTTGAGCATCTTGCAGGGCTACGCGTTCTGCTGAGCGGTAGCCTGATCTAGCAAATCTGCGACACCCAATTCCAGTGCAGACGCGCGCATGTAATCCACGTCCAGGGCGTCCTTCTGCGTTTTAAAAATGCCCAGTACATCGCGCCACTGACGTTCGGAGACTTCGCCACCCATGCGGTACCACTCCAGCTTCGCCAGAATCGTATCCTCAGCGCTCGCGACATAAATCGCGCGTTCAGGCTGGGTAGCCACGATCTGGCGGACGCGCCGCCGAAACTGGGCCTCGTCGAAGGATCGGTGGCGGGAGAGGAACACGTCAACTTTGAACATTGTCTCGAGGTGAATGAGGTTGAAGCTCGCCCGATTCTCAATTGCCTCTCGAATTGACTGCACATCGATGTAGAACGTTTGCGAGAGGGCCTGTTCCAGTGGCGCAACATGTTGTGGTTGCAGGTCAGCGACAAGGTCGGCGTCCATTGTCATCCGCATCACGCCGTGTATTGTGCTGGCAACCGATCCCGCGACGAAGTAGGGAACTCCCAGGTTGTCGAAGACTTCGACGACTAACAAGATGACTCCCAGGGGATCACTTGTCTGCATCAGACTCTCCGCGCTGATGGTATGCTTCATCGACGCGTGCGGCAAGCTCGGCGCCGAGGAGCATCTCGGCCCACAGGCGGCGCAGTTCGTCAGACGTTGCGTTCGGGTGGCGGCGGCACAGTCCCTGCCAGGCAAGACTTCGAGCAGCCTGGTTGAGTTGAACCATCACCTGGAGCTTGCGCCAGGCGGGCGCGGTTCTGCACCATTCGAGTTGCATCCGGTCAATTTCCGGGCTTGTGTCAGCCTGGAGCTCGCGCCATGTGGGGAGCCGCCTGGACATCGTTTCACGGTGTACATCGTCCGTCAAAACCCTAGCCCCCTCTCTTTCATGCTGACGAACTTCTGTTGGCCGATGACGATGTGATCCAGCACGTTGATGCCCAGCAGATCGCCTGCCTGCACCATCTCTTTCGTCACGCGCACGTCGTCGCGGCTCGGCGTCGGGTCGCCGGACGGGTGGTTGTGGACGACGATGATCGCCGGGTGGTTGTGGCGCACTGCGTCCTTGAAGACCTCGGCGATGCGCACCTGGCTGCTGTTGACTGTACCCTTGTATACCGTCACGATGCCGTGCACCCGGTTCTTTGTGTCCAGCAGGAGCACGCGCAATTGCTCGTGGTCGAGGAGACTCATCTCCAGGGAAACCAGGTTCGCGGCATCGGCCGGGCTCGTGATGACCGGCCGGTCGGCGGGGCTGGCCGCCGCCAGCCGTTTCCCTAACTCCAGGGCGGCGAGAATCTGGCACGCCTTGGCCTCACCGAGACCGTGAATCGCGCCGAGCTCCTTCGCGGATGTCCTTGCAAGGCCGGGCAGGCCGCCGAACGTCGTCAGGATGCGCTGCCCCATCATGACGGCGTTCTCGCCTTTGATTCCAACCCGAAGAAGAATGGCCAACAGCTCCGCGTTGCTCAGCGATGCGGGGCCGTAGGCGAGGAGGCGCTCGCGCGGGCGCTCGTCCTCCTGCATGTCGGCGATGCGGTGGCTCGTGGTGTATTCGGCGATGGATGAGCCCATTGCAACCTCGCGATAGAGCGTGATTCGTGTATAACGAGTCGCGGGGGAGACGCCGTGTCGTTTGGGGCCGAGGTCAACATCAGAGTGAGAGGCTCACGTCGCGTCTCAGTCATTAGGGAACGAACCCCATCGATCGCTCGGTGGCGTTCACTAGCCGCCTCGATAGCGAGAGCTTAGCCCTTGCCAGCTTCGGACGCTCGGAAAGCCTCAACTACCTCCCGGATCGCTTCAACGATAGTCTCAGGGCGGAACTGCGCATGTGAACTCTGCGGATCGACACGTAGCTCGCCATAAGGTATTGCCTGGACAAGAGCATTATGTCCGTCGCGCATGATTCTGCTTGTCGTGGCTATTACCGGCTGCAGTTGAGCGTATTCAGGTGGTAATTGGACCTCTTGCCCCGCAGAGAGAACTAGCACAGGTACATCCGGACAGAATCCCGCATCCGCTACTTGGCGACAGCTGGTCCGAAAGTCGTCGGCTGTCATGCCCTCTCCGTCAGACGAGAACTGGATTGCGTAGAACATTGCAGCTTCCTCTCCCAATTGCTCATCCACCCGCGTAGTTACGTCAGGGAAGGACGGGTCAACCAGAACGATTCCTGCAACATCTGTTGAGTACAATGTGGCGAACAGCTGCATGTTCAGGCCGCCTAAAGAGTGGCCGACAAGCACATAGGGTGGGAGAATAGATGCTGCTTGCAGCAACGCTCGTAGTTCCTCAACCATCCGCTGGCTCGTACGAGGCAAGGTTCCAGCGTCGCTCTCACCAACTCCGAAACGGTCATAACTACACACTCTCGTGAACTGGCCAACCATGCCTTGCACTGCTGCCCATGCAGACTTCCCTTCGCCAAGGCCTGCATCAAGGATTACTGTTGGGATGCCATCGCCGCTGCAGGTAACGGCTAGGAGGTGCCCACCAACACTAATACGCGCGTTTTCGGGCGGGATGCGCAACACAGGCTCGTTCGCAGACACGTCTGTCATGGGATTCTCCGGTAAATCTGGCTGCTTCCGAGAAACACACTCGGGTTGCTCTTACCCTCGTCATGATAGCGGGGAAACCGCAAGTAGTCAACAGGAGCGAGCGCTGTTAGGCGACTGTAGTCGACTCTCCCATCCCACCGGCTAAGGGGGAATACGATAGTCGATACTCATCTCAGGCGCTTTCAGAAACACCCGCTGGCTCAACCCTGCAACCTCGCGGCAAAGGGCGGGATGGTGCGCAATGTGACAGCGGGGGAGACGCCCGGTCACTCGACGCAGAGAACGGAAATGTAGATTTCGCCGCAAAATGCGACTCGTGCTCCCGCACGCTCGACAGCCCAAGACTATAGGTGTATAACTAACCAATGGTTCGCTGACAGTGCGTGGAGGATCATATGCCTCGTACGCGTCGCACCGCCCTCATCACAGGGGCGTCCGCCGGAATCGGGCGGGAATTCGCAAAAGTGTTCGCGGAGCACGGCTTTGATCTGGTACTGGTCGCTCGACGTGCGGACAAGCTCCAGCAGTTAGCGGAGGAGCTTAGGCCTACCCACCGCGTCACCGTCACCGTGATTTCGCAGGATCTCACCCTTGAAGATGCGGCGCAAGCGGTGTTCGATAAGGTACAGGGCGCCGGAATCAAGATTGATGTACTCGTGAACAATGCAGGCATCTCATTTTTCGAGGCCTTCGCGGATACACCTCTGGACCAGCACGTGAGGCTCCTTCAGCTCAACGTCGTTGCCCTCACAGCGCTCACGCGGATATTCGTGGACCCCATGATCGAGCGCGGCTGGGGTAGAATCATCAACCTCGCGTCGGTAACCGCCTTCCAGCCCACGCCCTCGTTGGCGCTTTACGGTGCCAGTAAGGCGTTTGTGCTTTCCCTATCAGAGGCCTTAGCTGAGGAACTCCGAGGCACCGGCGTGACGGTCACGGCCGTGTGTCCTGGTTTCACGGACACACCAATGGTTCGCAATGCCCTTGCAGCGCGAGGCGGCCAGCGTCCGGTCGCCTCCTTCTTGCTCCTCGACCCAGAGGGTGTCGCGCGCGAAGGCTATCGGGCGGCTATGCGCGGTAAAGTCATCCAGGTAAACGGCTTGCCGTACAGGCTGACCGCGCAGTTAGTGAGGTTCCCGCCTCGTTGGCTCACTCGAACGATTGCGGGTCTTGTGGGGCGGCTGGCGTTGAGTGAATACTGACGGAATGTCAAATTCTTTGGAGGCACTCGAATGGCCAAACCTAGATTGAAGCACCGTCTCACAACGCTCGACGCAACTTTCCTCTATTACGAAAAGAAATCGGCTCCGCTACACATCGGGAGCGTTTCAGTATTCGATGGGGAGATTCCATTTGCTCGGTTTGTGGAAAGTGTCGAGGCCAAACTCCACCTTCTCCCGCGCTACCTCCAACTAGCGGCCCCGCCTCCGCTCCACCTGGGCCATCCACGCTGGGAGGCTGACCCCGATTTTGACATCCGCCGACATATATTCGAGCTACGCCTGGAGCCCCCGGGGTCGGAGGACCGATTGCGCGAGCTGGCCGGCCGGCTCTTCGGTAAGATGCTGCCCCGCGACAAGCCTTTATGGGAAATCTATATCATTCACGGGGTGGAGGGGAACCGCGCGGCGATGCTCGTGAAGGTGCACCACGCGATGGTGGACGGTATTTCGGGCGTGGATCTCCTCAAGATTGTCCTGGACACATCGCCCGTCCCTGGCGCTCTCCCGAAGCCTGTGTCTTACGAGCCGCCGCCCCCGCCCGATCTCCAAACGGAGGTCATTGATTCCGTGCTCGATACCACGGAAGAAAGCTTGAGAGGCTGGATCGAGGTGTGGCGGGAGTTGAGAAGCATGCGCCAGGACTTCAGGACGGAGGCTGCACGTAAAGGGTTGCGCCGGATAAGAGGCAGGCTGCCGCGACTATTCCTCCCCCCGGCTCCGCTACCCTTCAACGGCTCTCTCCGCGGCCGGCAACAGGTCGCGTGGAGTCAGTTCCCCTTTGCAGAGATTCGCGCGATACGGGCGGCCCTGAATGGAACGGTCAACGATGTCGTGCTTACCATTCTGTCAGGTGCGGTCGCGCGTTATATCGAGACGCGTGGGGTGCAGCCCGAGCGCCGCCATCTTCGACTGATGATCCCGGTCAGTATGCGGCGGGAGGAGGAGCGCGGAAAGCTGGGGAACATTGTCTCGATTCTACCTCTCGATATCCCGCTCGCCCTCGCTGATCCGGTCGCCCGTTTCAAATTCATCCAGGAGACCAGTCAGGCATCGAAAGAAATCCATCTGGCGCAAGGCGTCAATCTTCTGAGGTATTTGGCCGCAAATGTCCCACCACCAATCCAGGCCGTTGTGGGTGCGGTGGGCAGGACCTCGACGCCGATCTTCAACATGGTCTGCACCAATGTGCCGGGGCCTCAGGTCCCTTTGTACGTCCTGGGCAAGCGGATGATCGCATACTACCCCTATGTACCTATTGCGCACCGCACCGGCTGTAACTGCGCTATCCTGAGCTACGACCAGAACCTCGCGTTCGGCCTCACTGCCGACACGCGGTTGATGCCGGACGTCGAGCGGTTCAAGGCATTCCTGGATGAGGCTTACCTCGAGCTACGAACGGCCGCTGGTGTGCTGCCGAGCGAGTCGGTGGAGTTGCAGCCGAACCCAGGGCCTCTGAACAAACGACTGAGGCCTAGCCGAGAAAAGTAAGAACGTCGCGGTTGAATTCCTCGGCCCGCTCGATGATCGGAATGTGGCCGGTGTTGGGATAGAGAATGAGGCGGGCCGGTTGAATCCTCCGCGCCAGGTTGATACCATTCTTCACCACCACGAGTGGATCGTCCTTACCGTGGATGATCAGGGTTGGGACCTGGATCCGATCCAGACGATTCGACACATCGTGCCGCAGACAGGCGCATAACTGGCGAGTATGGGCGCCTATGGTGATCGGCCGGTAGCGGCCGATCGCGACAATTCGCTCCATCTCTTCGGGGTGGTTCTCGGCGTAGCCGGGCGCCGTAATCTGGGAGTAAATCCTTCGCGTTAGCTCGCCGACTTCGAGTTTGCCACGCCTTACCAGCAGGGTCAGCATACGGGGCGACGGCCAGGCATGGCCCAGGCCGCCTGCGGACGTGGAGACCAGGACAAGTTTGTCCACCAGGTCGGTATGGCGCAGGGTCAATTCCAGGGCAATGTACCCGCCCATCGAGATGCCAATGACGTGCGCCTTGTCGGCACCAAGCGCTCGCAGGACGGCGACGGCATCGTCAGCTTGGTCAGCAATGCGGTAGGGGCCCCTTACCGAATCGCTATCTCCGGCATCGCGATGGTCAAGCGCGATGGTGCGATACTCCCGGCCAAACACCTCCATCTGCTTATACCAGCCGTGACGTTTGGCCGCCAGTCCGGTCAGGAGCAAGATTGTTCCCTTTGGATGGGGCGGGCTCACCTCATCGTAGGCGATTTTTCGACCCTTGATGGTCACAAACGACGGCGGCTTGATGTCCAACATCGCATCCTCCCATGAAACTGAACGGCAGAGGGGTAACGGGCTTGGCTAACAACGCTTCAGGCTTGAAGTCAAACTTCTCGACGACCTCATACCCCTCGGCCACAATTGCCTTGGAACGGTGGTCTCAATCCGGCTCATGATTCTACATTTGCCGCCAGTGGCCGTCAAGTCAGTCGAACTCCTCAGCCGGCCGATCCTCTCGGACCTCATAGTGCTGCGAACGCGCATCAAATCGTGCCAGCACGGCACGGGCCTTCGGCGGTACGACCGCCACTTCATAGTCGTTACCTGCGAACTGGCGAACAGCTTCAAGATCCCGGAAGCTCATGATGGTAACAAACTCAACCTCGTCACCTATGTCGCGACGTAGGAGCCGTATACCGTGGTATCCGGGAATCTGGCGGTCACCTATTCCTTGGAAGATCTCTTCCTTCAACAATGCCTCATAGGTGGCGGCATTCGCCTGAGTTGTCCATCCGTGCCAGATGCGCATAATCATGAAACTACCTCCCCAATCTCGATCTCGATTCGGTGAGTAGCGTTTCTTGAGCGCTCCGTCGACCATTTTGTCCAGAGATTAGATGCAGAGGATAGCAGAAGGGGGGGAGGTGGTCAAGAGCAGGACAGACGGCGGCTCGCTATCCTGATGTGTAAAGCTCAGTACTTGATTTGAGGAAAGGCAATGAACCCAGCCTATACTTCTCGCCCCTTTCAAAATGAAGCCGACTACGATCTGATGCGCCAGTTGCTGATCCAGACTTACCCGCTCTGTTCGCCGCCGCTCAACTTGCTCGTGGGCGAGCTTGATTGGTGGCGGTCCACGACCAACGACCCCGAACAGATGAGCAAGGTGCGGCTGTGGTTTGATGACGTCGGCGCACTCGTCGCCTTTGTCTGGCTACGCGGCGATCAGATCGAGGTGATGATCCACCCCGATCACCGCCAGCTGGAGCGGCAGATATTGCCGCGGGCAGAGGCGGACTTGGCTCAATCACTCGATGCCAGGCAAGCAGGCAGCGATGCGCGCAGCTTTCACTATTGGAGCTATGAGCAGGATCATGTGCGAAACGCCATGCTGCAAGCGTTTCGCTATCAACGGGTTGAGGACGAGTTCATGGTCTGCCATCGACTGAACGTGACTGACGCACCGCCGCCACGCCCACTGCCCGCAGGCTACGTAGTACGCAGCTTTGCTGGGGAAAGCGAGATTCAGAGTCGGGTTGATGCCCACCGCTCCGCCTTTCATCCATCAAGGATGACGGTCGAAAAGCATCGCAAGGTGATGGTTTCGCCCACCTATCGCCAGGCGCTGGACATTGTCTGTGCGGCAATCGACGGCGCAATCGCCGCTTGCACAATTGTCTGGTTTGATGAGGTCAACCGGGTCGGCATCTTCGAGCCGGTCGCCTGTCATACCGACTATCAGCGCCAGGGGCTAGCCAGCGCGGTGATGATCGAAGGGCTGCGCCGCATCTACACATTGGGTGGTACGGTCGCCCTGGTAATGTCTCACCGCGACGATTCGCCCGGCGCCCACACCTATCGCAGCCTCGGCTTCGAGATGATCGGACGACTATATCAGTGGAGAAAGGAATTCTAGCCTGTGGAACGTCAAACATAGACCTGACGAGCTTCCAAGGCCCGTCAGGTCTACTAGCGTGCGGACTATTCTATTGTGCGCGATCCAGAGCGAATGCTACGGCGCACTTGCGGAACACGCGGGCGCCGCGACGAGGGGCTGCGCCTCGATCGCGCGGCATGTCGCCCCCGCGCACCGGTGGAGCGCCTGCGACCACGCCGACAACTGGCTGACGAGCGCTTGGTTCGCGGGGTCTGAGGCGACGTTCTTTTGCTCATGCGGGTCGCAGCGCAGGTTGTACAACTCCCGAACCGGTGGCGTGGTGCCGGTCTCGTACTCAGCAAACGCCAGGTCCGCGGTTCGCACGCCGACAAACGGTGGGATGTCGAACTTGCCCTTGGCTGCCTTATCGATCAGGTCCATCTGGTCCGGTGGCTCCAGGGTGTTCGGGTCGCCGCCGAACCCTGTCTTCGGCGCTGTGACTTGCGTGTCGGGGCCGCCGTGCTCGAGCAGCAGCGCGTTTCGCCAGTCAGGGGGAGTCTGGCCGTGGAGCAGCGGCACCAGGGAGCGTCCATCCACCGTCGCCGGCGCCGTCGCCCCGGCAATCGCCGCGAACGTCGGGGCATAGTCCACGTTGGCGGTGATGGCGGACACGGTGCTGCCCTTCGCGACGCCGGGACCGCGCACGATGAGCGGCACATGCAGGTCTTCCTCGTACAGCGTGTTCTTGCCCGCGCCGAGACGATGCTCACCCATGTGGAAGCCGTTGTCCGACGTGAAGAAGATGTAGGTGTTGTCGAGTTGATGGTTGGCGGCCAGGGTGTCGACGACGGTCTGAACCATATCCTCGACTGCTTCCATCGCCTGAAGCCGCTTGTCGTAGAGCTGGGTCATCGCCGTGATCTGCTTCCTGGACAGCGGGGGCCGCGCCTGGATCCAGGCCGGCTTGTCGCTGACGTCCTTTTCGTTGAATGACGGCGGCCGCGGAAGAGGGACGTTCAGGAAGTCGTGCTGGTAGCGAGGGGCCGCTGCCGCCGGCTGGTGCGGATCGTAGGGGGCGATGTACATGAAGAACGGAGTGTTGTCCTGGGCGGCCTGCTGGATGAAAGTCTGCGCCTTCCCCGACAGGACATCGACCATGTACTGGTTGCTGTAGACGACCGGGGTGCCGTTCTCATTCATTGTGTAGTTATACTCGCCGTACGGGTCGCCGGCCTCCGGGCTGTACCACTGGCTCCAGCCGGGCGGGACGTAGTTCGGCGGTGTGGGGTTGCCGTTCTTGTCCTTGCCGACGGGATAGCCGTTCAGGTACTTGCCCATGAGGACGGTGCGGTAGCCCGTTCCCTGGAGCCAGGTCGCCATGGTGGAGGCCTCTTCGCCATTCTTGTAGAACGTGTGGAAGCCGCCGTCCGATTCCGTGGTGCTGTTGTTGAAGATGTCGGTGTTGTGGGCGTACTCGCCCGTCAAGGTGGACGCGCGCGACGGACAGCACAGCGACAGGCTCACGAAGTGATCCTCGAACGTCATCCCCTGGTCGGTGAGCAGCGACTTGATGCGGGGCATGTACTTTGGGTTCAGCGAGTCCAGGTTCACATCCAGGTCATCGGTCAGGATGAACACAATGTTGGGACGCCGGGCTGCTGTTGTCGGCCCGTCGGGGGCCGGCTGGGCAGCCTGTGCATCCGTTGCTGCGCCGGCCGAGTCAGCGCCAGACGCCAGGCGCGTCAGGGCGACGCCCGACAGCGAGAGCGACGCCATCGCCGGGCTACAGGCCGTGACCAGGACCAGCAGTACACCCACCACCGCCGTAACTGTTCCGATACGCAATCCTTTGTTCAACATGACGACACTCCTTCACTTTGTCGCCCGCGTGTCGGCGGGACTATGCTAACGACACACGCATACACACGTTCGGGACCGCGATCTGCCTTCCAACATACTTACCCTTATGCTACCAGTCGATGATTATCAAAGTGGTAGAGGGATGTAAAAGGTCTGTAACCGCCGTTAGCATCCGTCTTCAGTTGTTGAAGAAAGGTTGGTACGGGCAGACTGACGAGATGGGGTAGGAACGACTGTCGTGAGGGAGAGGGGTATGACCCCGACGAGGCCGGGGCTGAGGATCTGCGCTTTGACCCTGGCAGTGGTTGCGGGGCTTCCCTTCGTTCAGGTAGTAACCCGAGTTGCCACGCCTATCGGCTATCAGCCTGACGGGCCTGCTGTGGAGGATGAACGATGGTTTCCCCCGGACCTGAGTCCACGTGCAGCTGCATTTGCGGAAAGGGGATGGTCAACGAGCGTTTGTCGAACTCAAGCTTGATCCGCTCGGTCAGGGCCGGCCGCAGCGCCCAGAAATCAGTCGGTGTGGTGAATGCCCGCAGGACCAGCCCCACACCGTTGTCACCCAGGTCCATGACATCCACCCACGCCGACGGCTCGGGCATCACGCGGGTGTCGGCACGGGCAATCTCCAATAGGGTGCTTTTTGCGATATCAAGGTTGTCGGCATAGCTCAGACTGACCGGTATATCCAGGCGTATCTTGTCGAGCGCCGAGTAGTTGATCAGGGGGGTACTCTGGATGAGGCCGTTGGGAATAATGAGCTGGCGGTTGTCCAGGCGAATGAGCACCGTATGAAATATCGATATCTCCTTGACATCGCCCACCACCCCGTTCGTCTCGATCCTGTCACCGACGCGAAAGGGCTGGAAGACAACGATGATGACTGTGGCAGCAACGTCTCGCAGCGTTTCCCGCAGCGCGACGATTGCGAGAACCAGCACGAAAGCCATAACGGCGACGGCCAGTTGCCACGGGACACCCAGAACGATGAGTGCTGCCACAACCATCAGGACAAGCACGCCGAAGTACACGGCGCGCTCCAGAGTATTGGCGAGAGACTCAGGGGCGTGGGTTCGCTGAAATCCGGCGTGCGTCCAGCGCCGCGCAAACCTCGCGAGCCAGCGTCCGACGATGACGATCGCGATGCAGATCGCGATGCGCACGAAAACTAGTATGACCCAAGAGGTTGAACTGACATCAATCTCCTGTGGCATCGAAGCGCCTCCAGACGCAATTGGAGTTCATGCTGTGACGTAGGGCATTACGTCTTCGGCAAGCATCTCGAGTCCTTCCATATCGTCCAGGCCCCACCACTGAATCACGAGCTCCTCGGCTCCCGCAGCAGCAAAGGCGCGCATCTGCTCGATGATCGTCTCGGGTGTACCCAACGTCGCGCCCAGGGCATTGCGCAGGATGTCGGATACAGCGTCATAGGACAGGCCCGAGAACGGTGCGTTTGCGCCGCATAGTTGGCCCAGTCGACGCTCGCGGCCGGCGGCATCGTGCCAGCATATCGCAGGGTGCATCACGGTGCGCTTGACATCGCCGGGCGTCCGGCCCTGGCTGCGAAGCAGTTCATCTAATAGCGCCGACCGTTCCTTGAAGACGTCGGGCCCTACGCCGTGGCAATTCCAGATGTCGGCGAAGCGGGCCACCAAGGGCAAGGTACGCTTCGGACCGTTGCCGCCGATCAAGATAGGGGTGGTACGCTGCGGGCGCGGCAGCAGGTGCGCTCCTCGGAGCTGGTAGAAGCGGCCTTGGAAATCGACAGGCTCGTCGCTGCGGACCAATGCTGCGATCACTTCGAGGCCTTCTTCGAAGCGGGCGAGCCGCGTCGGCATATCGCCAAGGTTGTAGCCGAACATCGTGTGTTCGCGCTCTTGCCAGCCGGCGCCAACACCCAGGATCATACGCCCGCCGCTGAGGTCATCGATGGCCATGGCTTGCCGGGCAAGCATGATCGGGTCTCGAAATGAAAAAGGTGCTACGAGCGGCCCAAAGTGGATGTGCTGGCTGTGCGTCGCTGCGTACGTAAGCGAGACGACCATCTCCAGCGAGTCCAGGTCGGGAGGTGCGATCAAAGTGAAGTGGTCCGAACGAAACAAACCGGCGAAGCCCAACTGTTCAACAGCTTCGATGAGCCGCTGCCAGCGCGGCCATGTCAGGCCAGCCATGCCCTCGATCATCACGGAAATCTTCATCGCCATATCCTCCTGAACGTCGGCCTGCGCGGCGCCCGACGCATGGCGAGACGCCCAAACATCCGATGCTGAGGATAGCAGAAGGGGGTGAGGCGGTCAAGGCATCAAGTTATCTCGCGGTCAAGCGTCGTTTCCTGCTGCTGCCTCCGTCTCTGCGCAATGTAGATGACTGAGTCCCACGCGTTGTGAATGCCGATGAAAAGGAGCAGGAGCGTCACCCCTCCGGTGACGAATAGCGACGGCGTGGGATAGCGTTGGAGGAGGACCGCGGCGACGACAAGGGCCGTGTACGCGGTGATCGGGAGTACGGCATGGAAGATCCAGTCTTCGAGCACCGGCTCGTAGTCTCTCTGTCGCCGCGCCCGCTCGACCACTATCACTGCATAGCCGAGCTCAAGGATGCCAGCGATGCCGAGAGTGATCGTGGCGAGTGAGAGCGAGGGCCAGGGCGCCGTCACGATAGCGGCGATGAACAGGGCCGCGCAGAAGTGAACGATCGTCGGGGTGCCGAAGACACTGGTCGCTGAGGAGCTGCCGATCACGTTGAGGTCGGCGCTCAGGACGATGACGACGAACTGCAGGCCAATAAGGGCGGCGGACGCCGAGCCAATGATGACGTAGAAGCTTTCCCAGGGCGAGAACGGCAATAGTGCAGCTTGTTCCATTGTGTGCTTACCCTTCCTTTTCACTCAGCCTGACAAACGACCCGGAATCGACCAGTATACTTCAGCCGCCGCGCCCGCCTATAATTAGGAACATGTAGATGACCACAGGGTGGCACGCGAGATTCTAGGTTACAAGATAGAAAGCGTAGGAGACTCATGAGCACAATCGATTTGTCAGTCGAAGACCGCACAGTTCGGGCTTATCAGGCTTTGCCGAAGCAGGGTGAAGGGCGGGGCGTCCTCGTTCTGCACGCCTGGTGGGGCCTCACCCCTGTCTTCACGGACGTTTGCGAGCGATTGGCGCAGGCGGGTTTTGTGGCCCTAGCGCCCGACATGTTCGAAGGGCAGACGGCTTCGACGGTGGAGGGGGCGGAGAAGTTGGCCCACACGTTCGACGGTGAGGGTACCTACAATGTCGCTAAGGCTGCGATGCAGCATCTCCAAAAGCATGATGCGGTGCGCGGTGACCGCCTCGGCGCGATAGGGTTCTCATTCGGCGCTCCGTATGCTCTCATGCTGAACGGGCCTACCGCGGCCGTCGTTACGTTCTATGGGACGGGCGACCCGGATTCCGTAAGCTCCGGGACAGCGGTTCAAGGACACCTTGCGGAGAATGACCCGTATGAGCCGGCCGAGTACGCGCGCGCTCTTGAGCAGGGTCTGCGCGCCTCGGGGCATGACGTCGCCTTCTATACTTACCCCGGCACCAGCCACTGGTTCTTCGAGGCCAACCGGCCACAATACGACCCGCAGGCCGCCGACCTCGCCTGGCAGCGGACCCTCGACTTCTTGCGCTCGCACCTCTCTTAATAGGGGTGCGAGGCAGCGGTGAGCTAGAGAAGCCCGTTATATTGCGACCAGGCTCTCCCATCGGATGTCGGGCCGAATCTGAAGACCGAGCCGAAGCAGGGAGGCCAGCGCGTCGCGGCGCTGCAAGTATTCGATGAGCGCGCGGGCTTTCTCGCGCAGGGCCGTCCCCGGTAGATCGTCGTAGCTCACGTCGAGACGAAAACACACATCCTTGAGCTCTTCCAGGCTGAAGCGGCGATCGAGGGTGTCAAGCAGACTGACGCGGTCGATGGCGCTTGTGCCGCTAAGCCTGCTGTTCAAGTCACGCGCGCGTGTTTCCAGGACAACGGCGTTGATTGCCTGAACGGTCGTCGGCTCAGTGGCGGTTACCGCTGTTGTGGGCCACAACCCATTGATCCGATCGCGGAGACACGTGAGGTGTTGGTCGGTGGGGGATTGGGCGTGACAGTCATCTATGGCTGCCGCGAGCCGGCGAAAGAATGTCGTGAGATCGTCATCCGTGAGCTGCCGGTAGTCGGGGAAAACGTCCTTGAGCTTGAGCAGATACGTGTCGTTTGTTGTCTCAGGATCGGTGAAGAAGATCATGCACGGCAGCGCGTCTACACTGGCGCCTAGCTTGCGAGCGATCGCGTAGACGTCCTCGGCGCGGAACTCGGCGCTTGTCGGCTGGCGCGACACGTCCTCGAGCGTCATCAAGAGGCACGCGTTGCCGGTCAGCCCGTTCATCAAATCCCACCGGCTGCGGACATACTGGTGGAGGTGGCCGTCCAGCCCGTTAATGAGGGTGTATAGGAGGGCGCAGTAGTAGGGGAACAGTGGGCCGTTGGAACCCACCGCGGCCTGCTTCTCCTGTTCGAGCAGGAAGGTAAGGTCTTGTAGACTGTACACCGGCCGCATCACCATGGCGAAATCCCTCGCTTTGTCCGTCTACGCACCCCTCGCATCGGCTGAATGTCTACTTCAAGTTCGCTCTCCTGCAGTGTCGCCGTGATTGCTTCAGCCACTTCCTCCGTCGAGCCGTAACGCGTTGCATAGGCCACCAGGACCGAGATCGACATAAGTGCCATCCTCTCGCCGCTGCTCATGCGCTTGGTGTTCCGCCTTGCATGGCTCCGAGGATAGCAGAACCGGGGAGGGCGGTCAAACGGCCGCAACGCGCTGATGTCGCGGTATTGTGATGCAAGCCGGGGCTGCCACGGCCGAATGTATATTCGGAGGATAACACAAATCCCACGGCTAAGACGTAGACAACCAGCGACAATAGGTGTATAATGGGTTTAGGTCCTTTAAAGAACGATAGCTGGATTACGCTTACCTTCGGGCGGACACGACCCTTGCGGTCAGAAGGTAGGGCTGAGTGTTGACGCGAGAGGATCGCACGGCTCACGCAGAGTCCTGGTGCAAACCGGGGTGGCGTGAGCCTTGGTTTTTGTGTGAACCTGTAATCGAGAATACGAGCGCTCTGGATCAGGCAGACAATGACGTTGGATATAGATTCATTACTAGTTACCGGGGAGAAAGCAAAGTGAGTTCCGCGACCGCGATGCCGAGACGACCCAGAACTGGGGACAGGAGGCCGAGGCCGACGCGGCGGGGCTGGCCGCCGTAGGTCCTCTGTATTCTCGTGATGGCCCTCGAAGGCTGACACGCCTGTCGCCGGCCAGGACTAGCCTTGGCAGATGAGCGCTGGGCCGTGACCTGGACGGCCGACCCGAACTCGCATCTCCCCAAGCTGTGGAAGGGAGATAGCGAAATGGGTACTTTAGTTAGCCTCAAAGCTCTTGCCCCGCTCGTGTTTCTGGCGCTGCTGCTTGCCGCGTGCGCCGCTCAGCCCGCTGCTCAGCCTCAATTGTCCATCACGCCGATGCCAGTCAAGGCAGTCCTGGAAGCGACGCCGGTACTGGCTCCGCCCGCGCCGACGCTCCCGCCGGCTCCGACGGTTGCGCCGACTCAGCCCCCCACCGCCAAGGCTGTCGCGCCCGTGACTGCCAATGCTCAGTGGACCCCTCAGTATCAGACATTCGATGGTGTGGAGATGGCTCTCGTGCCGCCCGGCTGCTTCACGATGGGTACCAAGGATCCGCCGTCGGGCCGCGAGAACGAAAAACCTACGACGAAAATATGTTTCGACAAGCCGTTCTGGATCGACAGAACGGAGGTGACGCAGGGGCAATTCACCCGTTTGGGTGGCACGACCGCCGACATTCGCACCTTCCCCGGCGACAACCGCCCAGTCGAGAGAATCTCCTGGTTCGAATCGCGCGACTTCTGCACCAAGCGCGGCGCTCGCCTTCCGACCGAAGCGGAGTGGGAGTACGCAGCGCGAGGTCCGGATAACCTGATCTTTCCGTGGGGAAACACGTACGACTCGGCGCGAGTCGTCGACTCGAGCAATTCCGGAGTGCAGACGGCGGACGTTGGCAGTCGCCCGTCGGGAGCGTCGTGGGTCGGCGCGCTGGACATGAGCGGCAATGTATCGGAGTGGACCAGCAGCCTCTATCGGCCGTACCCCTACAAGGCAGATGATGGGCGCGAGAGTCAGAGCGATACCGAGAACAAACGCGTTGTGCGCGGTGGCTCGTACGTCAAGTTTGATACATTCATACAGGCTGCGGTCCGCGACTACGTTCCGCCGGTTCGCAGCATTCTAAGCTCGAACGGCTTCCGCTGCGCTCGGTCGTTTTAGCCACCGCGGCCGTTAGGAGTTTTCGGACGGGGCTGGCACCGCCATCCAGGGAATCGCTTCGACGGTCAGGTATCCGGCTTTGACTTTCGGATCGGCCTCGGCGAGAGCGCGTGCTTCTTCAAGGTCCGTGGCGTACACGCTCACGCCGAGGATTTCGTGCTCGACGAGGGTTGGGCCGTTCAGCGCCAGCTTGCCCAGCATCTGCAGCTTCGTGAGGTGCTGTAGGTGCTCAAGCTGGAGCTGCGCATTTCGGGCCTCATCGTCGCGCGACGTGGGGCCTTTGCGCAGGAATACCAGCGTGTAGTGGTGCGCCGTCTTGCGAAGAGCGGCCATGTCGTCGGCGGTCGGGGTGGGGACGCTAGCCAACAAGGAATCGGTGTCCATACGGCCTCGTCAAGGGTGACAAACATTCAGTAGCAACGACCCGTCGCGGCCGAGAGAATAGCAGAAGAGCAGGCAAAGGTCAAAGTGGAGCCTGGATGTCTGCCTCCACTGCGGCGATAAGCTCCGGGAAGACGCGCTTTGAAATGGGCAGGTAATTTCGGAGCGCTCATGAGGCTCTGAGCGGGAGAACACTGTAGGAGGAAGGCCAGATGACAGAGACAACTCACCCGATCGCGTTCCCCAACCTTGACGGCCACGAGTTCATGAACCTGACGACGTTTCGCAAGAGTGGCGAGCCGGTGGTCACGACGGTCTGGTTCGCGGCTCATGACGGCAAGCTCTACATAACGACGCGCGGCGGCTCGGGCAAGGCCAAGCGCATCCGCGCGACGCAGCGCGTGACCGTCGCACCGTCGACGGTGCGAGGCGACGTGCTTGGGGAGGCAGTGGACGGTGTCGGCCGCGTCTTGCCCGGCGACAATACCGCGCTCGCCCATAACGTCCTGCTCCAGAAGTATGGCGAGCAGATGCAGGCCATCCTCGACCGCGACCCGGGCGCTGATCGAGTCTACCTGGAGATCAGCCCGTCCGTCTAGTAGCCCGGCTTTGGCTGATAGATCTGAAGCTCGTTGCCCTCGGGGTCGCGAAAGTGAGCGTAGCGGCCCCACTCGGCCTGCCGGGCCGGCTGCATCGGGACGCCTCGGGCCTTCAAGCCCTCGTAGACGGCGTCGAAATCGTCGACGATGAAACACAGAACGTTGGCATTCTGCCGCGGCGAGGGGGTGCGCTCGGCGCGTTTGGGGTTGCGCGCCAGGTCGAATAGCTCGATGGCGGCGCCTTTCAACTCAAAGCGCACCCAATCCGAGGCCTGCCGGCTTTCCCCGTCGGGCGGCATGTCGCTCAACGGCAAGCCGAGGGCGTCGCGATAGAACGCGAGCGCCCTCGGAAAATCCGTCACCCAGATGGACACCACACCCAGGCGATCCAGCATCTAGCTCTCCGGCTCGACCTGCGGCTGCGGCTCGGCCTCGGATTTTCGAATCTCCAGGCGCGCGCGCACGATCTCAACCACCGCCGGAACGACCGAGATGAGAATGATGGCGACGATGACGAGCTCGAAGTTCTTCTGCACGAAGGGAATGTTGCCGAAGAAGTAGCCCAACAGCGTAAAGATCGCGACCCAGGTGATACCGCCGATCACGTTCCAGCGCAGGAAGAAGGGATACGACATCTCGCTAACGCCCGCGGCAAAAGGCGCGAATGTGCGCACGATGGGCACGAAACGCGCGAGGAAGATGGCTTTGCCCCCGTACTTCTCGAAGAAGTTGTGGGTGCGCACCATGTAATCCTTCTTGATCCACTTTACTTCCCCACTGTAGGCCTTCTCGCCCACGCGGTAGCCAATCCAGTAGTTTACGGTATCGCCGAGAATGGCGGCGATGGAGAGCACGATGAAGATCGCCCAGGGGTTGAGCGCGCCCCGCGCCGCGAACGTGCCGGCGGCGAAGATGAGCGAGTCGCCGGGCAGGAAGGGCGTAATCACCACGCCTGTTTCCATGAAGATGATCACGAACAGGATCGCCAGGGTCCACGCGCCGTATTGAGCGATGAGCTGAGCCAGTTGAGCGTCGAGGTGGAGGAGGTAGCCTACGAGTTGCGACATTAGATCCACAGATGTTGTTCCTCGTTCTTGTCAAGTTGCGCCCTAATTATAGCAGCACTCCTTGACTTTCTGCGAATGTCGCGAACACCCCTGGTTCCTCCCCTATCGTAGTCCCTCGAAACGCTGCAACGTAGGCCATCGTCAGGTCCGGCGGTACCGCTTTAGGCTCTTGGTGTGGCGCTCCTGGCGTGAAAGCACTGCCTCTACGGGCTATGGTTCTGGGTGGGAATCGAGAGCGAAGAAACTCTGTATCTCGCTAGCAACTTCGCGAGGCCGCGTGACCGTCGGGACGTGGCCCGTGCCGTGCATGACGGTCAGCTTAGCGTTCGGCAGCGAATTGAGAAGCGCCTCGGAGGAGGCCAGCGCGACGATAATGTCGTTCTCGCCGTGGATGAGCAGGGCCGGCTGCGTGATCTTGGGCAGGTCGTTGCGGATATCACTGCCGTCCCGTACCAGATACAGGGCAATGGCGGCCTCCTGGGAGGCGCGTTGAAGGATCTGCCGCCCCCAGCGCTTGAGGTGGTCGCTGTCAGGCTCAGGGATGCAGGCGTCAACGAAGTACTGCACGGTGATGGCGTAGGCCCCGCGCAGCCCGTCCAGGAACGGGTCTTCCCCCAATAGGGGTGGGCTAGAGTAACTTCCATCCACAATCACCAGCCCCGTGATTCGCTCCGGATGCCGCAGCGCGGCCCGCAGGGCAGTCCGTGCGCCCGCCGACTCGGCTGCCAGCACGCAGGTCTTGACCCGGTACGCGTCCATGACGGAGAAGACATCGTCCACCATGTTGTCGAATGTGATCGACTCGACCGGGGCAACGGTTGCGCCTGCGCCGCGATGGTCATAGGCGACGGTGTGCCAGTCCTGACTCAAGATTGAGAACACGTCGAGCCACAGCTCCCAGCTTCCCGTCCACCCACCGATCCCGACAATAGCGGGCGCGCTTGGACTGCCGAAGGAGGTTGTAAAGAGCTTCGCGTCGCCGAGTGTGATGAACATGTGGGCGCCTCCGATGAAGTGGGGGGCTGCTCGTGATAGCCGAGGGCAGGTTGACCCGCCATTCTACCGGTTTCCGACGGCGCGTCAAATCGCGGCGTCAGGCGGGAAGGGCTGCTAGTTGGGGCCGAGGCCGGCTTCGATGGCGCGCACGATGGCCTGGGCGCGGTCGGCGACCTGGAGCTTGCTGATGATGTTGCTGACGTAGTTGCGCACGGTTTTGGGGCTGAGCGACAGGCGGTGGGCGATGGCGTCGTTGTTCGCGCCCTGCGCCATCAGGCGCAGAACGGCGCGCTCACTCTCCGTGAGGTCAGGGAAAGGCACGACGGAAACGGTGGGACGAGCACTGAAGAAGGTCATCAGGCGCGTGGCGATGGCCGGGCTGAAGATGGCCTCGCCGCGGCTGACGGCGAGGATGGCGCGCGAGATGTCCTCATCGTCGGCATCTTTGAGGACGTAACCGCGTGCGCCGGCGCGCATCGCCGCGAAGACCGAGTCGTCGTCCTCGAACATTGTGACGATGAGAACGCGAATGTGCGGGCTTGTATCAACTATGCGCCGCGTCGCTGTCAGCCCGCCACCCTCCGGCATCTGCAGGTCCATCAGAACAACGTCGGGCTGTAGCTCCTCGGCCAGGCGCACGGCTTCTGCGCCGGTCGTGGCCTCGCCGATAAGCTCGGCCTCCGGCATGGCTGCCAGCAGGGCGCGCAGCCCCTTACGAAACAGGGGATGATCGTCGGCGATGAGGACGGCGACTTTATCCATGAGTGACACCCATCGGCAGCCGCGCGATCACGCTTGTGCCGCCAGTCTCGTTTGCCTGAACGGACAGCGTGCCGCCCAGCTCGGCCGCCCGCTCGCGCATGGATTGCATGCCCACCCCGGCCGCCGCGTCGGCGGGCGAACCCTTGCCGTTGTCTGTCACGCCTAGCGTCAGGTAGCCATCGTTGACGGCAATGCACACATTGCATTGGGTGGCCTGAGCGTGCTTTACCACGTTCTGCATCGCTTCGCTGGCGATGCGATACACGGCTACCTCTACCGCCGCCGATAGGCGCGGCATCGGCTCCGGCGCGGCAACCTGCAGGTCCATGTCCGAATCCTGGAGCTTGAAATTCCGGATGGCGCCGACCAACCCCAGGTCGTCCAGCATCGGCGGGCGCAGGTCGTAGACGAGGCGGCGAATCTCGGCCGTCGCCTGACGCAAGTCTTCGCGCAGCTCACGAGCGATAGCCTCGGCCTGGTCCGGGTCGCGCCGAATGAGGGAGCGCATCGCGCCCAACTGCATCTGGAGGGCCGAGAGGGTGGCCGCCAGCTCGTCGTGCAGATCGTTGCGGATGCGGCGGCGCTCCTCCTCGCGGGCGATCACCAGGCGCTCGCGCGTGGCCTGCAAATCGGCGGTAAGCTGCGCTGCGCGCAGGGCGACGCCGAGCTGCTGCGCCACGTCCCGCAACAGCGCGAGGTCGCTGTCGGAAAGCGGCTGGCCTGGCGAACGCGCCGCGGCCATTAGTGTGCCCATCGGTTGACCGAGATAGGCGATGGGCAGGCGGCTGACCGGGTTACGCGAAGGCGCAGCGCCGAAAGTATAGCACGCCGGCGGCTCGACGTGCGCTGCTTCGATGGCGACATACTGCAGCCGCAATTCGCGGCCGACTGTCTCGGCGAGGGTGGGCAGCGTCAGCGCGGGATTGGTCATTTCCTGCAACTGGGCGTTGATCCGCGTCATCAGCGCGTACGGGTCGTCGTGCTGCGCGTAGACGAGATCGTTGACGCGGCTGCGCAGCCAGCGCGTCACGGGCAGGATCGTGGCGGCGATCGCGGCCAGGGCGATGAGATTCAGCCACCACGGTGGGGTCAAGTCCTGAATATACTGTGAACCGACCATGCTTCCTGCCGCCATTGCCACAGCAAGGATCGCGGCGTAGATCAGGGCTGCATACGCCACGACCAGCAACACTAACAGCCCGCCACTCAGCAGGCTGTTGGTGTCCCATCGCGAGAGACCACTTTGCGAAGTCGTTGGCACCTGTTCTATCCTGAGAGCCGCTCAATTACGTCGCGACTGCTTGGCGCGAGCGCCACAGCAACAGGACGATGATAAGGACGGGAATGATGAGCAACACACCGGCCATCATCTTGACGCTCGGGGATGCGAAAAGCACAGCGCCTACGAACAGGAACACAAACACGGCGTTCACGACGAGAGCCAGGATCCTTCCTGCCTTTGAATTTCTCCACGTCCCATAGGCAGCGACCAGGCCGAGAACTCCCGCTGCGAACGCAATGACTGTAACCATGTACCCCGCGAAGCCCCCGCGGTCCGTGGTTGCGCCCTTCGCCAGGTCAGGCAACGAGAACACGATCATACACGCAGACCACAAGAACTGAAGCACTGCCGCGATGGTGATAGTCATAGGACGTATCATGCGGGCTTCTCCTCTGGGACGCGCTATGCTAGGCCATCGCTGGGCGCGGCTCGCGGCGCAAGACGAGGAACACGACAGCAGCGCAGGCAAGAACTAGCAGCGCGAAGCCAGCCGCGAGAACGTAGTTGCCAACACTGAGCGCCCCGAGCACGTCCCCGAGACCGAACAGCCCCTGGACAACGCAAGTGACAATACTCACCACCTTGCCCCACTTCTGGTTGTTCCACAAGCCATAGGCTCCGAACAGACCCGCGATCGCCAGGGTGATGAACAATATGCCCGCCCAAAATGGAGGGCCGCCAATGTTCTCCATGCCGGGCTGCGGCGGTAGTCCCTCGCGACCTGCCGCCAGGATCGGCAGAGCCATGACGAAGCTGATAGCGTTGATTGCGAACGTCAGTATCGCAGCGATGGTAATGGGCATTGGACGAATCATCTGTGTCTCTCCCTTCGCATCTATGGAATGACGACCGAGGTTGATACTAGAGACTCTACAGGATAGGCGTCCCAATGTCACGGGGCAGATGTCACAGGATGTTGGGAGAGTTTGTCCCAAACCGCCGGGACTGCGAAAAGCATTGCAGGTATGTCCACCAGTCGACGCATGAAGATCGCTGTCACCCCGAGAATTCCATGCCTCTAATGGCATGCGACGGTACGAGAACATAGCTGTGCTATCATTGCGAGCGAAGCGAAGCAATCCCTCGCCCTAGCGAAAGACGCTCTAGGCACTATAGAGTAAATGGCCTTCCGGGGAGATTGCTTCGTCGGGCTATCGCCCTCCTCGCAGCGACGCCGCAGGTCTCTGTGTTCCGAGCAGCGGAGCGAGGGGGCTGGACTGCGGTCCAGATGCTTCGCGTTCGGCTCAGCATGACAGCCCAGGCTCATCATCATAGAAGTGGGCACTTAAGCCCTGGAAGAATAGCCGGGAGCAAGGACTAGGTCAAACGACGCCCGAAATGTCAACTGCCAGGCCGGTCCTCTTGCGTCTGCTCCATCTCATCGCACAGGACGCAGTTGAGGGTCTTGCCGAGCATGCTGCTGCGGCCTTCCTCTGTCAGCACCCACGGACGGTTAGTCCAGGGGGGATTGTGGCGGACATGCTGCGCGTGGCCGCAACCTAGAATGGCGATAGGCACTCCCTCGGCGTCGGTCCCAAATCCCACGATGTTCCGTTCCACGCTTGGCTCCATTCTATCGCACAGCTCAATTGCGGATTGGTCGTGACACGGCGCAACCTCGACCTTAGCCGCTGGCGCCGCGACGTGCCGCCGACTCCGTTTGCCTCCTGCCCCGCTGGAGCACCCACAGCGTTGCGCCCTGGATGATGAGCGCGACGATAATCGCCGCCGCGAACGCCAGGGGAATGCTGACTTGGTCGAGGAGGGCGGCCAGGACGGCGAAGAAGCCGGTGAACGCGAACAGGCCCATCAGCAGGCCGCGCAAGACACTCGCGGCGGCGGGTGACCCTTGCTGCTGGTGCGCGAAGGCGGCGAGGATCGTGGCGTAGAGCGGGAACGGCGCGAGCAGGCCGGTGAGCTGCGGGCCGAGCAGCGGCGCGAGGGCGGTCAGGATCAGGACGAAGGTTGTGGCGATGGCCATGCGCGCGGGAACATCCCACCAGGGCGGCTGGGCTGGCGGGGCGGCGGCCTTCCAGGCGCGGGGCATCAACTGCAGCGTCACGGCCAGGACGATGACGACAAACGCGACAAGAGCAGCCAGGGGCAAGCTCACTCGCTGGAGCGCGGCCGTCGCGACAAGGAAGGCGAGCGTGCTTGCCAGCAGCGTCAGCGCCCATCCGGAACGGCGCGCCAGCCAGGCATAGGTGAGGCAGAAAGCCGCCTGGGAGATCCCGCCCGCCAGTGTTCCCATCGCCGCGGCCTGCGCGAAACTAGCCCCCTGACTCAGGGCGAGGAAGAAAGTCAGCGGGCCGGAGGTAAACGGCAGGCCCACGAACCAGCCGCTAAGCGCAGGTCCCCAGCGTCGGCCGGCGAGGCTCGCGGCGCCGATCAGGGTCGGGGTCAGGAGGAGCTTCAAGATGAGAGTAGCCATGCTTCGGCGGCGCCCCTTTCCTCGTACATTCGGAAGAATGGACCCCGGTTCTCCTCCGCGACCATCTCCGCAAAGCGAGCGGTGGGCTTGACCACGTCGGGCGACCATACGACGGCGACCCTCAGCCCGTATTGGCGAAACCGTTGCAGAAGCGCGCCGGCTGCGCCTGTGCTGAGATCGAAGAAGCCCGTGGGCAAGTTCTCCGCGTATAACAGCAGGCGGTCAGTCCCGTGCTCGAAGCAGAAGCTCAGCACGTCGTTGGCTTCCGCCGTGTTTCGGATGGGGTCGCGATCGGCAGCTTCGGCAAATTGCCGTCCATTCTGGTCCATGATGTACAGGTGCATGACTTACTTTCATTCTGAGTGGCGATTGATACATCAAAGGCGCTACACACCGGTAGCGCCTTTGTCGTTTCCTGCGTATGCTTGCTTTCTACAATCCCCAGTCTCGCAGAATCCGCTCGGTCTCCTCGGCGTGGCCGCTCTCGTCGCGCACCATGTCTTCGAGCTGCACCATCAAGCCCTTGTCGCCGAAGTCCTCAGCTTCCTTCGCCCGCTGTGTGTAGTCCTGGTTGGCCTGACGCTCGGCGGCCAGGACCGCTTCGAGCATCTCGCGGTTGTTGCGGGCGGCGGGAACCGGCCGCGGCTGTGTCGTCGGCTCGCCGCCGAGCGCCACAATCTTGTTGGCGAGGAATTGCGCGTGCAGCTGCTCGTCCGGCACCTCGGCCATGAAGAACTGCACGAGCTGCGGGCGATAGGGGCCGGTCACCTTCGCAGCGTAGGTGAGGTATTGAATAATGGCCCCCAGCTCCCCCGCGAGATCCTGATTGAGATGGTTGATCATTGTTTGCTTGTCCATCATGCTGTTCCTTTCGGCGTTAAACGAATATGGTCGTCCAATCTACTGGCGTCGTTTATTGACGCCATTGATTTGCCCGAATATTGTCCTGGGCGAGACGCGCCGTCTCTTCCACCCGCTTGGCGCGGGTTTCAGGTTTCTTGGCGTTCCCGATCCATTCGAGAATTGCCCGTTTGACGGAGCGGGGAAAGGCGTCGAAGTTCTGCGTGGCGGCGTCATACTGGGCGAGGGCCGCTTCCAGGTCGGGCGGAATTTCCAGGTCTTCGACCTTGTCCAGAGCGGTCCACGAGCCGTCCTGCTTTGCGGCCTCGACCTTTGCCATGCCGGCCGGGGTCATCCGTCCGTCGGCGATTAGCCGCTCGACGCGCTGTTTGTTCAGCCGGGACCACCCGGTGCCGGCCTTGCGTGGCGCGAACCACAGCATCGATCGCTCGTCATCGAGGGAGTTGGGCTTGCTGTCGATCCAGCCGAAGCATAGCGCCTCCTCGACGGCTTCGTCGTACTCCATGCGAGGCTTGCCCGTGGCCTTCTTGTAGCTGACGAGCCACACGCCCTGCCCTTGTGCATAGTTCTGCTCCAGCCAGGCGCGCCAGGCAGCGCGGGTTTCGGGATGTATCGAGTTCTCAGGAGGGGACGCCATGCTGTGACTCAAATCTGAACCATGTTCTGCGCATCAAGCGATTCCAGGTAGTCGGAGAAGTTGCGATTGTACAGCGCACCCTGGCGCTTGAGACGGATCGTCTCCACGGCGTCGCAGCCGGACGTTCCCAGGTACGTCATAATCAGGCCGGCGAGCAAGGCGGATCGGTTGTGACCCATGCCACAGTGGCACAACACGCGATTGCCCATGCGAATCATGCGCGCGCCCAGGCGAGCCAGCTCGTGCAACGCGTCGAGGTTGGGCAGGTCCTTGTCGTCGAACGGGAAGAAAAGGTACATGTAGATAGACTGCTCAGTCAGGCCGGGGACGCCGATGTCGCAGTCATCATCGAGGTCGAAAACGACGGTAATCTGGTGATCGCGCACCGGCTGCCAATCGTCAATGTCCGGGCCGATGTATAACTGTCCCTGCTCGTCAATCTGAAAAAGCTCCACGTAACATTCCTCCCTGATGGCTATGCAATAACAACCGGTCGCGTCGGAAGGCGGGAAGTTTATACCGATTTGCGCGGCCGGGCAAAACGCTGACTTCAGTCGAGGCGGACGTAGAGGCGCTTGTTGATCCTGCCCTTGTTCTCAGTGCGGAAGATTGAGAACCGCCCGACTTCCGACGTGCGGTGCATGTGCGTGCCCCCGCACGCCTGCGCGTCGAAGCCCTCGATGGTGACGACGCGGACACGCCCATCGTACACGGGTGGCTCGGCCTCCAATGTGCGTCGCAGGTCATCGCGTTGGCGGAATTCGGCTTCCGAAATGGAGTAGGCGCGCAGGGAGTGGTCGTCGGCGAGGACAGCGTTGACCTTAGCTTCCAACTCCGCGCATAAGGCAGGCGAGAAGCCCTCAATCTTGAAGTCGATCCGGGAGTAGTCCGCCCCAATCTGAACGCCGGTAATCCAGCCGCCGTAATCGCGTAACGCGATCGTGTTCAGGACGTGCAGAACTGTGTGGTAGCGCATGAGGGCCAGCCGGCGATCCTGGTCGAGGCAGAGCCGCACGCTCTGGCCGACGAGATCCGGGGGAGCCGGAGTCTCGGCCACATGCCAGATGACGGCGTCTGTGTCTGCGAAGACGGTCGTGATGTCGAGCGTCGCGCCATCTGGGAGTATTACGCAGCCCCGGTCAGGCGGCTGGCCGCCTCCACCGGGATAGAAGCATGTCTGGTTGAACGCAACGGCAGTGTCGCGGACCGCCACGACCGTCGCCTCGGCTTCGAAGCAGTGGTCATCTTCCCAGTAGAGGCGGCGCGTCGGTTGCGGCTTGCCCTGGTAACTCATCTTACTTCGCTAACCCACACCGAGCCTATCCCTCAGGCCTGTGTACGTCCCTCTGTCTTATCGCCCAAGAAGACCCCGGCGAACATATCTTTTTCTACCGGCGCGCCTTTCGGGAAGTTGGGTGCCGCGCGGTAGAAGGTCTCGAAGCCCATGAGTCGCTTCTGGACCGCCCGCGGGACACCCCGCCACATTCCCACGCCGCCCCCCTGGCTGACGTGACACGCCGCCGCCGCCGTCCGCTCGGCGTACCAGGGGCGAATGTCAATGCGGGTCGTCGTCGGCACATCCCACGTCGCAATCTCTCGAAGGTCGATATCGCCATTGCGCCCGAACTTCGTCGGATCCTTGCCGAACAAGGGCATCGCCCACACCATGGCGCGCATGATCGTCTTCGGGAAGGAGTGGTAGTAGAGCTTCTGCGGCTGGTATGGTGCGCCCGCGTCCGGGTACTGGGTTGGGTCGCCCGCCGCCCTGAACGCCAGAACCGTCGCCTGGTGAATGGCGATATGGTCCGGGTGGCCGTAGCCGCCGAACTGGTCGAACGTCACGATGACTTGGGGCTTGAAGCAGCGAATGTGCGTCACGATCTGTTCCGCCACCCTCGCGACGTCGGCCTGCGCCAGGCACTCTGGATGGCGGCTCGTTTCTGTGCCGGGCATTCCCGAGTCGCGGTAGCCCAGGTAGTCGAGATGCTGGACGCCGAGCTTCTGGACGGCGCACTCCAGCTCCTGCGTGCGCAGGTCCGCGATGCTAGCGTACCCCTCGAGGAGGTGGTCATCTACGTCACCGACTTCGCCGCGTGTTCCGCACAGCAGGTGCACCTCGCCCTCAGTGGCGTAGCGAGCCATCGTGCCGCCGGGACCAAATGATTCGTCATCCGGGTGGGCGAATACCCCGAGCAATCTCTTGTCAGCCATTCATCCTCATCAAGGCCACGGATTTATTGCGCCTTTGGCGCCGCAGCCCGCAAATCACCGGCCGCCGCAATCAGCGTCTCGCTGTCCGGAAAGTCTGACACCGTACGGCTGCGGTACGCGTAGTGGACGATGCCACCCTGATCGATGACGAAGACGCCGGCAAGCTGCGCGGCCTCGTCAGACGTGTGGGCAGGCAGCGGGACATCCCCCTTGAGCAGCGACCTCGCATACGCGCCCCACGTGGCGGGGTGGACGGTTCCGACGAGGCTCGACGCCAGGCTGTAGGCCGCGTGGGACCGCCGCTCAACGTCCGACAGGCAGACAAACGGGAGGTCCTGCTCCGCCGAGTACTCCCGAGTCTGCGTCGGCGGAGCCATGGTGACGGCCACGATTTCGATTCCGCGCTTCTGGAGCGTGGGGTAAGCTTGTCGCAACTGCGCAAGCATCGCCTTGCACATCGGTCAGCCGAAATGGCGCAAGAACACGAGGACGATCGGTTGATCGCGCCAGTAGTTTGCCAACGGCACGGAGCGCCCAACCGCGTTCTTGACCAACAGATCCGGGGCTTGATCGCCGACTTGAGGCCCGTTCATGTCACTCCCTCAGACAGTCTCTAGAGAGTCTAAGGGACGCCCTGCCGTGAGTCAAACTATGGACACATAAGACCCGACAGGCCTTCGAGCGCCTGTCGGGTCTTCAACGTAACCAACGAGCTGGTCCTACTTAGCGTCGAGCGACTGCCCGCCCCAGCCGAGCAGATGCGACTCTGCCACCTTCACCGTGAGCGGCAGGAGGCGGGTCAGAACGTTGCCGTTGACCTGGAACGGGACGCGGAACAATACGCCGGCGCCGGCGTTGGCCTTGGCCGCGCCAACCTGCGTGGCGGCAAAGCGAATGGTTCCGAGGTCGCTGACGTCGTTGCGCACGACGTATGCCCCATCCATGGCCTCGCCGAGCTGCGCCTGGCTAGAGAGCGGAGACATGCGACGCGGGTCGAACGTCAGGCGCACATCCGCGCCGAACACCGGCGCGCCCGTGGCGACTACGTCCACCCAGACCGTGTCGCCGGGCCGCACGTTCCTGAGGGACGGCGTGCGGACGACGAGTGATGCCGCGCCCTGGGGCGTCGCCGCCTTGGCCGCGCCACCGGTCCACGGGGTCGGGCACACCAGGCCGTAGTTAGAGCCGACAAGAACGACGTCGAGGATGTTGACCACACCATCGCCGTTGATGTCGGCGCGGTGGTCGTCGCCCAGGGGCGTGTCGTACGCGGAGGCGACGAGGACGAGGTCGAAGATATCGATCGAGCAGTCGTTGTTGCTGTCGCCCGCGACAAGTTGGGTCGTCGGCGATTGCGACAGCAAGTTGCTCGTCAAAGGTGTCTCGGCGCGGAGGTAGCCGTCATGGTTCGCTGTGAGCTTGGCGGCGCCTGGCTCGTCCGGCGCCACGTCACACTGGAAAGCGCCGCTGGGGTCCGTATCGGTGCACGGCATGCTGTCGACACCGACGACGCTATCCCCGAAGCTCTGGCGGCCCTGGAGGGTCACTTGCCCGCTCACCGAGCCGGACTGATCCGCGCCCGGCAGGCACACCACGAGCGACACATCGTCGACGTACATCCACGTGCGCTGCGCATTGCCGTCGTTGAACGCGTTGAAGTACGGCACAATACGGCGGCCGCGGAAGGCCGAGACATCGACAGAGACCTGCTCCCACTGGCCGTCGTTCGACGTGATGCGGAAGAGTGTCTGGAGCACGTTGTAGTTGCGGTCCAGGATGAGAGCCTCCTGGTAGTCGCCACTGCCGGCCGCGGGTGCCGCAGCTTTCTCGTCGCCCAGAATCAGCTTGCCCGGCTGATAGTTACTCCAGTCACCGTCTACCTTGGCCCGCGTCGGGGCCTCGCTGTATGGCTTGAACCAGAACGTGAGCACCGCCTTCTGCGCGTTCGATGGAATCACGACCGATTGATACGCCGAGCTGTGGCTGTACTTTGGTCCGTTGGACGGCGGGATGCCCAGCCGCATCGAGGTGGTGCCGCTGTGCGCCTCGGCCGTCGAGTAGTTGGCCTGGAACGGGGTGATCGGGTGCGCCCAGACGGCGTTGCTCTCGAAGCCGCCGTTCAGGATGACATCGGAGCAGGCGGAGCCGGGGGTCGCGGTGGCGGTCGGCGTGGCCGTCACGACGGGCGGCGGGGGCTGAGGGCAGGTGTACAGGTAGGCGTCGTCCACGTACATCCACGTGCGGCCCGCGCCTCCGCCGTTGTTGAAGACGTTGAAGTAAATGTTGATCGTCTGGCCGCGGAAACGCGTCACGTCGTAGGTGACGTGCTGCCACTGACCGGTGTTCGAGACGCCGCGCATGACGACCGCGCGCGTGTGATACTGGCTGTCGAGAATGAGCGCTTCCTGCCAGTCCGCCGCGCTTGTCGCGTCGGGCGCGCTGGCGGCGATCTTGTCGGCGTGGCCCAGGATGACGTCCGCTGGGTCGTACCAGCTCGGGTCTGCGTCGTTGGACGCCTTCCACGCCGGCTCCTCGCTATAGGGGAGATACCAGAACGACAGGTAGGCGCTTGGCGCGTCGGCCGGAATAGTCACCGCCTGGTAAGCCGAGCTATAGGAGTAGACGTTGCGGCCCGGCGGCACAATGCCGAGACGCATGGATTGCTTGCCGGTGAGGGCGACCGCCGTGGTGTAGTTTGCGGTCGCCGGCGTGATGGGGTGCTGCCACGCCGCGTTGCCTTCGAAGCTTGGGTCAGCGACCCAGTTCTCGCAGCCCGCAGGAGGTAGCGAGTCTGGCGTCTGCGTCGCGGTCGGTGTCGCGGAAGACTGGCCGGGGAGCGGCGTGGGTGTGTTGGTCGGTGTATTCGTGGGCGTGTTGGTGGGCGTGTTGGTCGGTGTATTCGTCGGTGTGTTGGTCGGTGTGTTGGTGGGCGTCGCCGTGGGCGTGGCCGTCGCGGCCGGAATGGTGACGCTGCCGTTGACCAGCGGCGCGCACGTCAGGTTCGTCGCCGAGCCGGCCGCGGCTGTAGTCACGGAAAAGAAAGTCAGAGGGCTGGACGTGCCGAGCGCGCCGACGGCTTTGAAGTGAATGGTCGCCAGCGTAAACGATCCGGTGACGGCCGGGCCAAGTCGCGCTTCGACGTAGCGGACGCTGCCGGCCGCGTTGTCGGCGATGTTCTTGGCGATGAGGCCACCGAAGTTTCCCTGGGTGACGCTGGTTGTGGGCGTGCCGCCGGCGTCGACGACCTGCAATACCGAGGGGTCGAAGCGCAGATCCACGTCGGCGCCGGAGAATTCCGTGTCCGAGGAGGCGATGTCGATATTGACCGTAAAGATGTCATTCGGCATGACGCTCTGGTTGAGAGGCGACAGAGACACCTGCACGCAGCCCGTTTGGGCTGTGACTGTCATCTGGCTGCCGCCGACAATCAGCGCGAGTAGAGCAACGAGGACAGATGCAACAAGGATGCGGTGGTGGCGGACAATTGACTGGACGAGCATACGCGATTACCTCCACGAGAGAAGGAAAGCCGAGGTTGGGGGGACAGAACCAAGCAGCCTACATAGATAACGGCCACAGTTTCACAATCGTTATTGGCGTAAGGCCCTATGTGCTCGGATATATGAAGACCGTTCACGAGTCGTCAGATAAACGTCTGAAAGAAGTCAGCCGGGCTGATTTTCCAACGCAATTTTGGCGCTAAGTGCGAGCGATGCTACAATGAGCGCCTATTCCAGACACTAAGGAAGTGCAGCATGAAGAAATGGGTTTGGATTCCCGTAACCCTGCTCCTGGTTGCCCTGGCCGGCTGCTCGGCTCAGCAAGGCGCCGGCAGCGATCAAGCCGGGAAAGAAGTCACGACGCCTTCGGGCCTGAAGTACACCGACACCGTCGTCGGAACTGGCGCAACCGCTGAGAAGGGTCAGCGCGTCAGCGTGCACTACACCGGCTATCTCATGGACGGCAAGAAGTTCGACTCCTCGGTCGACCGCGGCCAACCCTTCCAGTTCGTCCTCGGCAACGGCCAGGTCATCAAGGGCTGGGACGAGGGCGTCGCCGGCATGAAGGTCGGCGGCAAGCGCACGCTTGTCATCCCCCCTGAGCTCGGCTACGGCGCGCGCGGGGCCGGCGGGGTCATCCCACCGAATGCCACGCTCAAGTTCGACGTTGAGCTACTCGGCGTGCAATAGCCTCTGATTGAGAGACGAATAACGAGGGACGGAAGATACCATCATCTTCCGTCCCTCGCTCATTTCGCGTATGTTCGATGCCTCGTGCAACAGACCTCTACCCCACGGCAGCCGGCGTGGCAATGGATGGCGGCTGCCAGACGCCCGTCGCCTTCTCGAAGGCGTGCGCCAGTTGAAGAACGCCCAGGTCATCGTGCCAGCGCCCGACGATCTGCACCCCGACCGGCAGTCCCTCCGGCGTAAAGCCGCAGGGCACGGAGATGGCGGGCAGCCCGAGGACGCTGATGAAGTAGCACGACTGCATCCAGTCGATATACGTCTCCATCGTCACGCCGTTGATCTCTCGGACATACTGCTCGTTGACATCGAAGGGCGGGACCTGGCTCACCGGGAGCACCAGGAACTCGTAGCTCTCCAGGAACACCCGCACGCGCTCATACAGCACCGTTCGCAGCCGCTCCGCCCGCGCCACATCCGCCCCGGACAGGGCGCGCCCGGCCTCGATATTCCACACGATCGTGTCCTTCAGCTCGTCGCGGTGCGTGTCCAGGTACTGCCCCTGGCTAAGCTCGAACGCTAGCGCGCGCAGCGTCTTGAACACCTCGTCCGCTTCGGTGAATGCCGGCTCATCGTCCTCGACCAGGCAGCCCAGGCTCTCGAACGTCGCGCGTCTGGAGTCGATTGCCTGCGTTACCCGCGGGTCGACCGGCAGACTGCCGAGGTTTCGGCTCCACGCGATGCGCACGCCGGCAAAGTCCCGATCGAGGCTCCCGCCAAAGACATGGCCCGGCGTCTCCAGGGAGATGGGCGAGCGGGGGTCGGGACCCGCCATGACACTCAACAGCAACGCCGTGTCCGCGACTGTGCGCCCCATCGGGCCTTCCACCGATAGCGTGGCCCAGCCGTCGAAGCGCGGCCAGGACGCGACCCGCCCCGGCGAGGGCCGGAAGCCGACGACGTTGCAGTAGTTGGCCGGGTTGCGCAGCGAGCCGCCCATGTCGCTCCCGTCGGCGATGGGAATCATGCCGCAGGCCAGGGCGACTGCCGCCCCGCCGCTGCTGCCGCCGCACGTCTTCGTCAGGTCGTACGGGTTGAGGGTCGCGCCGAACACCGGGTTGAACGTCTGCGAGCCCGCGCCGAACTCCGGCACGTTCGTCTTCCCGATGGTGATGGCGCCGGCCGCCTGGATGCGGTCAATGATCAGGGCGTTGACCTCCGGCACGAAGTCGCTGAGGATGGGCGATCCGAAGGTGCTGCGAATCCCGCGCGTCAGAACAAGGTCCTTGTGGGCGATGGGCAAGCCATGCAGAGGGCCGAGCGGCCGGGCGTTCGCCTGGGCTTCGTCGGCGGCCCGCGCGGCCGCCATAGCCTGCTCCGGTAGCAGCGTAATGATGGCGTTGACCTGGGGATTGACGCGCTCGATCTGGGCCAGGTGGGCCGCCATCACCTCGCGGGCCGACAGCTCACCGGACCGAATCCGATGCGCCATTTCAGTGGCGGTGAGAAAGACGATCTCAGACATAGTGCGCTCCATGGGACAGTCTCGTCTGCGGCTATTATATCACAGCACGCAGGGGCGCTACTCGTAGGACTCAGAATCCACGGACTGAATGATGTATGCGCTGCGGGCATGTGCTATGATACAGCGAACTGGTCATGTAGGCGCGCGAAATCACGGCCCGGTTGGTAGTCCGGGCGCACCCCAATGTCGAGTCGGGGTGTCAGTATCCTTCCCTCCCGGGATGTCCGGCGCGCCTTATCCGAAAGCTGGGAGGGTATCGTGGCGACTTTCACTGTGTACTTTGAGGATCCGTGGTGGGTGGGCGTGCTGGAGATCGAGGAAGACGGCGTGCTGCGCGCTGTGCGTCGAGTCTTTGGCAGCGAGCCAAGCAATGAAGAAGTGCAGATGGTCGTGTTGCGGGAGTTCACTGAACTGACCACGCGTCTCACCATCGGTGTCGCCGTGGAGACCGAGGCGTCTCGCCGGCGCAACCCCAAGCGTGTCATGCGCGAGGCGGGTCGGTTGACTCACGAGCGCGGCATTTCAACGAAGGCGCAAGACGCGCTGAAGGCGGCGCAGGAAGCCGAGCTTCAAGCCCGCGTCGCGCAGCAGCGCGCCCACCGCGAGGCGGAGGCGGAGCGCCGTCGACAGAAGGCGCACGAGAAAGCGCTGGCGCGCCGCCGCGGGCATTGAACTTGCATGCTCCTTGACCACGCGTACCCGCTCTGCTATCCTCGCCCCACGCCGGATGACAGGTGTCGGACGGACGCGCGGCCACGTAAACACAACAAGGAGAACAGGATGGCTGACCACGTCTACAAGGTAATCGAGATTGTGGGATCCTCGAGCAAGGGGAGTGACGATGCCGTCAGGAACGCCATCGAGCGAGCGAAGGAGACGGTGCGCAATATGCGCTGGTTCCAGGTCACAGAAACACGTGGGTACATTGACGAGGACGGGCTGGCGTATTGGCAGGTGACCCTGAAGATCGGGTTCACGCTCGAGGATATGTAGGCGGCGCCACGTTGCCTGGCTAAGACCGAGAAGACAAGGGCCGCAAACGTCACGGTTTGCGGCCCTTCACTCATCCAGTCAGAAGCATTACGCGGGATCGGGTACGCCGAGGGGAGTGGAGCGCAGGCGGCTGAGGGCAGCCACCGGTGGCGCAAAAGGGATCGAGTTCACGTCCGTATACTGGCGCAGCAGATGATAGGTGAGCAGGAGCTGTGTCAACGCCAGCGGGTGGCTGTGCTTGACCTCCGTCCGGTCCTGGTAGTCGCCGAACTCGTCCTCCGTCACCACCTGCACATCGGGCAGATGATCCCAGATGGCATCCTCCAGGCGCGCCGCCTGGTCCGCGGTCACGTTCCCCGCGATCTCCAGGAAGTCCACCGGGCGGCCGTTGTCGCGGCCCAACGCCAGCCGGATAGGACTGTTGTTCGATCTGGCCGGGTTGAACAGGTAATCGAGGCTGGGGTGCGGGATAGTGGGCCGCAGGACCAGACGGACGTCGAGGTTAGGGCCGGCGTCCTGCGGGCGCACGCCCGACGGCGGCGAGAAGCGCACGACGATATCGGCGTACTCGCGCTGCGGCTGAATGAACTCCACGGAGTCGGTCTTGCGCTTCTCGAGGCTTGCGAGGACCTCATCGATGTTGTAGCCGCGCTTCGTGGTGTCGCGCTTGATCTTCCACACCCGACGCAGGTCCTCCGGCGGGTCAAGAAATACCTTGATGTCGTAGAACTGGCGCATGACGGGCGTCGAGAACCCGAGTAGACCGTCGACAATCACGAACTCCTTGGGCTGCACATATTCCGGCCGGACGAGTGTGCCGTCCGCGTGGTCGTAGACTGGCTTGAGGATCGGCTGGCCGTAGTGCATTCGCTCCAGGTGCAGCTCAAGAACGTCCAAGTAGTTGCAGTCGGGGTGAAGCGCCGATATGCCGCGCTCGGCGCGTTCCTTGCGGTCGTATTTGTGGTAGTCGTCGGTGCAAATGTGGGTGACCCGGTCGGCGCCCAGGATTCTCACCAAACCGGCCGCGATGGTGGATTTGCCGGCGGCGCTGTCGCCCACGATTCCCAAGATAATAGGTCTTTGTTTCATAATTGAGCGCCCCTCTGTCGATAGTCAACATGGTCTTACTCCATTGTAAGACCATCACTGTGTTGACGCCACGCCCAAAGGGGCAGAAGTTGAACGGAAATATGACCAGATTTTTCCGGCGCTCTCCTAGCCGATAGAGTAGGCGCGCTCGCCAGGGGCGTCTTCGCGCCCTACGCGCCGACGCCGAATAGCCTTCTCGACCTCGATCGCCACGAACAGCACGACACCCAGGCCGATAGCCAGGCCGTAGTCCTGCGGCGCAAGCGGCATCAACCCCAGCAGCGTCCCGCCGACAGGAGGCAAAGCAAGCGCACCCAGGGTCAGCGCCAACACGATGCCGATCGCCAGCCACATGATCGGGTTCGAGAAGACGCCGATCTTGAACAGGGACTGGATGCTGGAGCGCGTGCCGAGCGCCTGGAAGATCTGCATGAAGACGATTGAGATGAAGATCATCGTCTGCCACTGCGGTAAGCCCGCCTGGGCATAGAGGAATCCTACCCCCAGCCCGAGCGCGCCGATAAACGCGCCGATCCACAGGACTTGCAGCCCCACGCCGCCACTGAAGATACCCGACGATGGATTGTGGGGCGCGCGGCTCATGACGCCCGCCTCAGCCTTCTCGAAGCCCATGCTCATGCCCAGGACGCCGTCCGTCATCAGGTTCAGCCACAAGAGCTGGAGCGGCATGAGAGCTGTGGCGTCGATGAGCGTCAGGCCTGACAGCAGGAACGGCAGCGGCCACAGTAGCATGACGAGAATCTTGCCCAGGTTGCCCGCCGTGGCGAACTGGAGGAAGCGCCGCAGATTGTCGTAGATGACGCGCCCCTCCTCGACGGCCGCCACGATCGTCGCGAAGTTGTCATCCCGCAGCACCATATCGGCTGCTTCCTTCGAGACGTCGGTGCCCGTGATGCCCATCGCGACGCCAATGTCCGCCCGTTTCAGCGCCGGCGCATCGTTGACGCCGTCGCCGGTCATGGCGACGATGTGGCCCTTCTTCTGGAACGCGCCGACGATGCGCAGCTTGTGCTCCGGCGAGACGCGCGCGAACACCGAGACCTCGTCGACGGCCTTTGCCAGGTCATCGTCGGACATTCGGCCGAGCTCAGCCCCTGTCAGCACAAGCTCATTCCGGGCGATACCCAGGTCGCGGGCAATGTAGCTCGCCGTCAGTGGGTGGTCGCCTGTGATCATGACCGGGCGAATACCGGCCGCGCGGCACGTCTGCACGGCCTCGCGCACCTCAGGGCGGGGTGGGTCGATCATGCCCACCAGCCCCAGCAGCACGAGGTTGGATTCGACGCTGTCGTCGGCCCGCGGCGCTGCCAGAGGGCGAAACGCGATGCCCAGAACGCGCATGCCGTCGCGCGCCATCAGCTCGTTCGCCGCCAGGACACGCCGCCGCAGGCCGTCGTCCAGGGGGACAACAGCGTTCCCCTCCCACACGCCGACCGTGAGGTCCAGGAGTCCGTCCACGGCCCCCTTTGTGACCCCGATATACTCGGCGTCCGGCGCGAACCCGTCCGGCCCCCACACCGTCAGCAGCGGCGCAGGAAGCCCGCCGGCCGGGCGGGCGTGAACGGTTGTCATGCGCTTCCGATCCGAGTCGAAGGGCAGCTCGGCGACGCGAGGCATCGCGGCCTCCAGCCCTTCCTTTGTCAGCCCGCCCCGCATCGCCGCGATGAGCAGCGCCCCCTCCGTGGGGTCACCGACCGTATGCAGCTGGCCCGCCTCGGAGTTGGGGCTGATGACGGCGTCGTTCGCGAGAGCACCCGCGGCCAGCAGCAGGGGAATGGGCATCGGGGTCTCCGCCAGATCGAGGTGCGCGTCCTGGGGCTGGATCGCCGGATTCTTCCCTCGCAGCGGCTCGATCAGGTCCAGGCGGTGGCCGGCTACATCCACGACGGTGACCGTCATACGGTTTTCCGTGAGCGTGCCGGTCTTGTCGGAGCAGATGACAGTGACCGAGCCGAGGGTTTCCACCGCGGGCAACTTGCGAATGAGTGCATTGCGCTGGAGCATCCGCTGTGCGCCGAGGGCGAGCGTGAATGTCACGACCGCCGGCAGGCCCTCGGGAATCACTGCGACGGCGACACCAATGGCGGTCAGGACCAGCTCAGACAGGGATTCGCCGGCAAGGTAGCCGATGAGCACGATGAGCAGGGCGACGGCGATGCCCGCGATGGCGAGCTGCTTGCCCGCCGCGTCAAGCCGCTGTTGGAGCGGCGTCATCTCGGCCGGCACACCCTGGATCAGCCCGGCGACTTTGCCTAGCTCGGTCTGCATGCCCGTCGCGACCACCACACCGGCGCCACGGCCATAGGACACCACGGTGCCCATGTAAGCCATGTTGCGACGGTCGCCGAGCCCGACATCCGGCGTGGCTATGGCCTCGGTGTGTTTCTCGACAGGCTCCGACTCGCCCGTCAGCGCCGCTTCCTGGATGCGCAGATTCGCCGCCTCCAGCAGCCGCAGGTCCGCCGGGACGATATTGCCGGCCTCCAGAAGGACGATGTCGCCCGGCGCCAGGTCGCGGGCCGGCGTCTGGACGATGGCGCCGTCTCGCCGCACGCGCACATCCGGGACCGACAGCTTCTTGAGCGCGGCGATGGCGCGCTCGGCGCGATACTCCTGGATGAAGCCCAGAACGGCGAACAGAACGACAATCGCCAGGATCGCGCTCGCCTCGAAGTACTTGCCGAGGAAGATGGACAGCACGGCCGCACCGATCAGGATGAGCACCATGACAGAAGTCACTTGCTCCCACAGGATGGCGGTCGGGGCTTTCGCGCCGCGGTCCTGGAGCTCGTTTGGCCCATGCTGCGCCAGCCGCTGCGTCACCTGGCCGTCGGTCAGCCCACTGTCAGATGCACCCAGCTCGGCTAACGTCTCTGGCGCCGACATCTCATACCAGGCCCTTTCGGCCATCAGCGTGCTGCCGGCTCCGGCCCGCGTCGATACTATTGCACTCACAATTCTCTCCCTGTTGCGCTAACCTTCGCACCTGTTCCGATCGCACTCAGTTCTTTCGATACAAACAAAAAGGCAAGACAACTACGCTCGGAAACGTAATGGTCTTGCCCATCCTGCATTCAGCAGTCGTGCCAGCCGAGAGCTTCTGCTCTGTCTTGACGACCGGCACCCTCGCATTCGCGAGAGGCTACTCCCCAACCTAGTATGCGATTACCCGCCTAACTGGAGGCATCTCGCGCCCAGATTCTTACCTCCGCTCTCGGAGACGTCACCACACTCTGAACGTCACGCGATTCGTCGGGTAGATGCCGCCCCCGCTTGGCAATTGTGCCGTCTGCTCGGCAAAGTAGCTGCCGGCCGCCGTGAACGGGCGCTGCTGCTGGTAGGAGTACTCCTGCCCCGGATGCAGCGTCAGGTTCGTGACGTGCGGGAAGTCGTAGTTGGTGCCCGTCCAATCGGTTCCCAGGCGGGCCGACGCGGCGAGATCGCTTACGACCATGTCCACTTGACCGTTGTTCCTCACCTTGAACCGCGCGATGACCGTGGTGCCGCGCATCGCGCTGGTCGTCGACAGCGTCAGCGGTTGGGTGACAATCAAGTCGTCCGGCCAGCTCGCTGTCATTGTACACGTCTGGGCGCTCGGGGCGGAGTCGCCGGCGCTGTTGTACGCCACAACCTGGTAGCAGTGGTAGGTGGCCGCCGTCATCCCACCGGCGGTGTACGTCGTCACGCCCGCGCCGACAGTTCCGAGCAGCGTCGTTCCCTCGTAAACCTTGAACCCGGTCTCGTTGGTCGAGGCGTCGGTCCATGTAATTCGAATGCGGCTCGTGCTGATCGCGGTGGCGCCTACGCTGGTCGGCGAAGCTGGAACGGAACCTGACGACGAGGAAGTGGTCGCGCATGCGGTGTTGCTGTAGGCCGACGTGCCGTAGCTGTTGTAGGACGCCACCTGGTAGCAGTGGTTCGAGTTCGCGGCCAGGCCACTTACGGTGTATGTCGTCACGCCGAGGCCGACAGTGGCCACCTGGCGCGTGCCCTCAAAGATCTTGAAGCCGGTCTCGTTGGTCGATGTATCGGTCCACGTGAGCTTGATCTGACTCGCGCTCATGGCAGATGCCTGCAAATTGCTCGGCGCGGAGGGTAGCTTCGAGGCGGAGCCGGACTGCGTCGTCGCGCAGGCCTGATTGCTCGGCGCGGAGGTACCGTTGCCATTGTAGGCGTAGACCACGTAGCAGTGGTTCGTGTTCGCCGCCAGGCCACTCACCGTGTATGTGGTCGTGCCGGCGCTCAAGGTCGCCACGAGCGTGCTACCTTCAAAGACCTTGAAGCCAGTTTCGTTAGTGGATGTGTCGGTCCACGTGAGCTTGATTTGCGTCGTGCTCAGGGCGGCTGCTTGCAGATTAGCCGGCGCCGACGGTCCCGGGGGTGCTGTTTGGGTGGAACCGCACGCCATCCCGTTGGCCACCGTCTCACCGTAGCTGTTGTACGAGGCAACCTGGTAGCAGTGGCTGGAGCCGGCCGCCAGCCCGCCGACTGTGTAGGCTGTGACATCTGCGCCGACGGTCGCGACCAGGCTATTGCTTTCGTAGATCCTGAAACCCTGTTCGTCATTCGAATTGTCGATCCAGGCGACCTGAATCTCGCTCTGGCTGATGCCCGTCGCCGTCATGCCGGTAGGCGCGGCGGGTGGAACACCGACGGGTGGCGTCAGTGATGTCTGCGCGCAGTCTGAGCCAGACGGCCCCGACTCCCCTTGCGCGTTGTACGCCGTCACGTGATAACAGTGGTACGTCCCAGGCGTGACGCCAGTCACCGTAAACGTCGTGACATTTGCGCCCACTGTTGCCAACGAAGTGCTGCTCCCGTCTTCATAGACCTTGAAGCCATTCTCGTTGCTTGAGTTGTCGACCCACGTCAGACGGATCTGTGTGGTCGCGGTCGGCGTCGCCAGAAGGTTGCTCGGCGCAGATGGCCCCGGCCCGACGTCTGTGTTCGGCGTCGACGTGCAGCTCGTGGTTGGGGACGGCGAGCTGCCGTAGGTGTTATACGCCTCGACCCAGTAGCAGTGGAAGGAGCCTGGGGTCAGCCCCGTCACAAGGAAGGTCGTTACGCCGGCCCCGACGGTTCCGGCCAATATCGGCGTCGGCGGCGCTCCATCGAAGATCCGGAACCCATCTTCATTGGTGGAGTTGTCGCTCCAGGTGACGCGGATTTGCGTCGTGTTCAACGGCAGCGCAGCGACGTTGCTCGGCGCCGTCGGCGTGCCACCCGCCGCCATCCCCGCCGGCTGCTGCGCTGTACCTTGAGCCAAAGCCCCCTGCGCGCCGACGGCGCCAAATGCTAGCACTGCTAACACGAATAGACTGGACACGAGTCGAAGCGCGACGCGGCTTTTGAGAGCCCTCATATTCGTACCCCCCTGTAACGGACATGTCCTCTCTACGTGCATGTACAGAGGCGCGAGGCTGTAGAGATAGCAATCGTTGACATGATGTTACCAAGAAAGAGCGAGCATGTCAATAGGAAGAAAAGTGCCAGGGGACGACTATTCACAAGTCGCCCCCTGGCGCCCAAGGTTTTTTCACGCTACGCCGTGCGGGCCTGTCGATTCACCACGGCGGACGATAGTGCTTGCGCGACTTGCTCCGGCGGCCCGCCACCACTATGCTCTTCGGATAGATGCGTTACCTGACCGCCGGCTGGGAGGTTGCGGATGGAGTACGACGAACATCAGAGCGAGCGGCGACGGACTCTCTGGCGGACCATTGCTACGCTCGGTTGCGGCGTCCTAGTGGCCATCGGCTGCATCGTCGTGACCGTGCTGGCGTACGCGCCCCAGATCGTTGAGGTTCCACTGGCGCGCTTGTCGCCCGGCAACACGCCGCTGTACACCGCCATCCAGCGCAAGGACTACCAACGCGTCACGGCGCTGCTTGACGCCGGCGCCGACCCGAACTCCACCAGCCGAGGGTTGGCCTTCCTCCTTCAGTTCCACGGGCAGCTCTCGTATCCAGACACCGCGCTGCTAACTGCCATTAACCAGCGAGCACCAGACATCGCGCGGACACTGCTGGACCACGGCGCCGACCCGGATGGCCGCGACGGCCAGGGGCGAACGCCGCTCATGGTCGCGGTACTGACCGGCCAGACGGACATCGTGCGCGCACTCCTGGACCATCGCGCCGACCTCACGGCGCAAGACCCATCGGGCCACACGGCCTTGTTCTACGCGAAGATGCAGAACAACGCCGATATTCCAGCGATGCTGACACAGGCGGGCGCGAGCCAGTGACGCGGAAATTGCGAGCCGACGCTATTGCGGTGGACGCCGAGTCGTGGTATAGTACGAACAGCGACCGCTGAATTTGGCTCGCAAATCTCAAATTCAATCTCAATCTCAATCCCAAAGGGAGGTCACCGTGAGACCTGCCGTGACATCGCGCCCCTATCAGCTGCTTCAGCAACGCCTCGACCGCAATGTGACGGGCGCGCCGGATTCACCAACGTTTCTGCGTATTTTGGAACTCCTCTTCACGCCAGACGAGGCTGACCTGGCCCGCCGGATCCCAACGACCTTCATTCCCCTGCGGCGTCTCTCGCGGCGCACGCGCATCCCCGAAGACCGCCTGGGCGAGATGGTGACGAGCATGGCCGAGCGCGGCCTTGTCTTCGACCTGGAGAACGATGGGCGGCGCTACGTGGCCCTGGCGCCCGTGGTCATCGGCTTCTTTGAGTTTACCTTCATGCGCACGCGGGAGAACTACCCGGTCAAGGAACTGGCCGCGCTGTTCGACCAGTACTTCTTCGAGCGCGGTGACTTTGCTCACGTCGTCTTCGAGGGGCAGACGCAAATCGGGCGGGCGCTCGTCCGCGAGGAGGGGCTGCCGGCCGAGGATCACACCGAGGTGCTGGATTGGGAGCGGGCGACGCACATCGTCGAGAGCGCCCGAAGTCACGCTGTCTCGCTGTGCGCCTGCCGCAACCACGCGCGCCAGGCGGGGCATCCGTGCACGCATCCGATGCGCACGTGCCTGAGCCTCAACTTTGGGGCGGACATGCTGGCCCGGCAGGGCATCGCCGAGCGCATTAGCCGCGGCGAGGCGATGCAGATTCTCGAACGGTCGAAGGACGCGGGGCTGGCGCAGACCGGCGACAACGTCCAGCGCAACGTTAGTTACATCTGCAACTGCTGCGCCTGCTCATGCGGCATGATGAACGCTATTCGCCGCTTCGACATTCGTACGGCCATCGTCACTTCCAACTACATCTCCAACATCGACCCAGAGCGCTGCAACGGCTGCACCCGCTGCCTGAAGGTCTGTCCGGTCAACGCTATTTCCGTTGTCAAGGGCGAGCGCGACGGCCACCGTCACAACTGGGCGGTGCGCGACGAGAACCTGTGCCTGGGTTGCGGTGTGTGCTACAGCGCGTGCAAGCGCGGCGCGCTCACGATGAAGAGACGCGCGCGCCGCGTGTATACGCCGGAGACGACATTCGACCGCATCGTCGCGATGGCCATCGAGCGCGGCAAGCTTGGCGACTTGCTGCTGGACAACCTGGAGGGGTGGGGGCCGCACGCGCTCGCCCGCGTCCTGCAGGTCATCGAGAAGACGCCGTTCACCGCCGCCGTCAACGCCGTGACGCCACTGAAATCGACGTTTCTCAAGGGCGTTGTCTACAGTGCGCGGCAAAAGACGGGCGCGGCTGCGTCGCTCGTCTAGATTGACACTAACTGGGGGGCAAGCTCTGGCGCGAGAAGAGACGGATCGCCGGGCGGCTAAAGATTCGCCGGTATCAGCCGCTCGACGATGACGACGTCGCGCCAGATGCCGTCGAGCCGGCCGTGTTTCTCGTAGCGCCCGACCTCCCGGAAGCCAACTGATTCCAGAAGGCTCAGACTCGCCGTGTTCTCAGGGAACACCCGCGAGACGAGCTTCCAGAAGCCCGCCGCCTCGGCTGCCTCGATGAGCGCCAGCATCGCAACCCGCCCCGCGCCTTTCCCTCTCGCCTCCCGCGCGACATAAACCGAGAACTCGGCGACGCCGGCGTAGCACTCGCGCGGGCGGTAGGTCGAGGTGGAGGCCCAGGCAACGGTACGGCCATCCGCCTCGACGACGACAACGGGGTGAACGCCGTCGAACCAGGCGCGGATGTCCTCCGGCGTGCGAAGGCGCGTCTCGAATGTCGCGACGCGGTCGGCGATACCCTCATTATAGATTCGGGCGATGTCGGGGGCGTCGTTGGGGATGGCAGGGCGAGTGGTGAGAAGGATCATGGCGGCGAGAATCGGCGGTTGAAACGCTAGATGGCGAGAGTTGTGCGTACCTCGATGCCGGCGACGTGCTGAAAGTCGCGGGGATTGTGGGTTATGAGGGGCAAGGAGTAACGCCTGGCCGTGGCGGCGATCCAGGCGTCCTGCGATGAGATTTGGCGACCGCTCGTTCGCTGTTCAGCACGGATAGCGCCCCAACGTGGCCGTTTCTATCTGTAAGGCGCGTCCGAGCGATGAACTCATTGATCTCGTCGGCAGACTCTTGACTGGGCCAGAAATCGGCGACGAGACTATGGATATCTGTGACAACCGGAGCCAATTGCGCGCGACCAATATCGGCAAGAGAGTGAGATGTCCAGAACTCAGTTGAGGCCGCCTCGACGGCATACACCTCGTGCAAGTTACGGGAAATCTCCTGGATCAGTTCGAGCTTCTCCAATGGAGTGAGATCCCGGCTGGCTTCAACAATGCTCTGAACGCGCGAATTCATGAGCACACTCCCGACAACGTTTCAGGGCCCCTAACGGAATATTACGCTCAATTGCAGTGGAGTCAACCGGTGTTGGCGACGTTTGAGACTGCTACGAGAGTGATCTCGACTGGCAAGCCATCGCCCCAACCGTACTTCTCGCGGCCGAGGCGTTGTGTCGTCTGCCACGCCTCTGTGTCACGTTCCTCGTCCAGCACGCGCGCCAACGCCTCGAACGTCCGGCCCGCGATGCGGACGCGCACGTGGGGCTGGCGCTGGATGTTCTTCACCCACTGCGCTGCGTGAAAGTGCTCGGCGAGGACGTAGAATCTGCCGGCGTTGAAGACATACCAGATTTCGATCTCGCGTGGCAGACCGGTCACCCTGCCGGTCGTCGTGAGGTAGAGGTACTGCTCGCCTGTCAGGCCGGTGAGGTCTACCGGCGGCATGCTCACTCCCGCCACCAGCTGTCGCCAAGCCCGCCGGTTGCGCCCCGTGTCGGTTCGGGCGCTGGCGCCGGTGTCCAGTAGCGGCGCATCTTCAACGGAAACGCGAGGTCGCCGCCCGGGATCTCGCGGTCGCCGATGACGAAGACGTAGCGACCGCTTCGCGCAGCCGGATCCCACACGACCACGGTGTAGCGGCCACTCGCCGGTAGAACGACGCGCTGGCTCTGCCGCCGCCAGTAGGACGTGCGGCTGAACGGCTCGAAGAACGGCTGGGGGGCGCCGTCTGGCGCCGGAATGACGATCGCGCCGGAAGCGCTGTCGAGCTGCGCGATCTCTGAAGGCAGCTCGGGCGTCGGTAGGCCCGGCCCGATCAGCGCCATCGTAGGCGCGAAGTCGTCCTGGCCGAGGATCTGAGGGATGGTCATCTCCAACAAAATGCTGTCGCCTGCTGCTCCGTCGAAGACATAGTAATCTTTGTCCGTCGGTGTGTCGAGAGTGGCGTACACCGCCGTGGACACCGTCGGGTCCTTCACCACGAAGGGCGTGTCCGCGTCAAAAGGCGTGTCTTCAAAAAAGGGCTGGTGGGCCGAGGCCGACGGTGTGTGGACGAGCGTCAGGCCCAGGGCCATGCCGGCGGCCAGGAGAATTAGCAGGAATCGGATCATTATGCCTCGTATGACGTATGGAACGATGTCAAAACTTGAGCGCAGGCTGTACAATTCCTAGACTTACACACAGGGATTATCCTTACACAAGTCCGGGGCGCGCCGCGCCTCGCAGGGCGTTCTGGGCGGCTTTGCGTTGCCCGTTGCAATCAAGGCGATTAGAATTATACATATGACAGAACTTCTTCTCATACGCCATGCAGTGAACGATTTTGTGAAGACGGGGCGCCTGGCCGGGTGGACACCAGGTGTTCATTTGAATGACGAAGGTCGTGCCCAGGCCGATGCGCTGGCCGAACGTCTGGCCGAGCTACCTATTGCTGCGATCTACACCAGCCCATTGGAGCGGGCGATCGAGACGGCAGAGCCGCTGGCGCGGGTGCGCGGGCTGCCGCTGCGGATCGTGGATGCCGTGGGTGAGGTCAAGTATGGTGAGTGGACCGGCGGCGAACTGAAAGAGCTATCGAAGCACGAGCTGTGGCACGGCGTACAGTATTTTCCGAGCATAACCCGATTTCCGGCCGGGGAGACTATCGCAGAGATGCAGGCCCGCGCCGTCGGGCAGTGCGAGGCCATCCACGTCAGCCACCCGGATGACATCGTCGCAGTCGTCTCTCACGCCGACGTCATCAAAGCCATCGTCGCCTATTACGTCGGCGTGCACCTGGACCTGTTTCAGCGCCTTTTTATCGCACCGGCGTCCATGACCTGGCTGCACCTCGGCAAGGGAGGCCCGCGCCTCATCGTGCTGAACGATACCGGGTCGATCCCCAAACCGCCGGAGCGGCAGGCGCAGGACACGGCGACGGTCGGCGGCGTTGAACCTGTCGTGGCTGAGAATGGAGCAGACGGCAAGGAATCGCCCGCGCCGGCTCAGGAGCCGAGTGGCGATTCGTCGGGCGCAACCGAGCTGCCCCCCGGAGAGGGGAAAGAGTAATTGCCTATGGCCTCCAATGTTATTGAGCTGAACCCTGTTACCCACATCACCGCGGGGTACACCGGTGTGCCGGGGGCGCGCACGTTCTATCTCCAGATGCGAAAGGGGAGCACCATGATCTCCTTGCTTATGGAGAAGGAGCAGGTGGCGGCCCTGGCTCAGAGTGTCCTTCAGCTTATCGAGCACCTGGACCAGAATTTCCCATCCGTCTCCACGGCGCCGCTTCCGCGTAACATGGCGCTGGAGCACCCTATCAACCCTCTTTTCCGAGTCGGGCAGATGGGCCTGGGGTATGACCAGGAGCGCGACTTGCTCGTGCTGGTTGCCCAGGAAGTTCCGACCGCCGAGGAGGACGAGGAGGAGGCGGGGGACGAGGAGCCGGCGGGCGAGGATGAGACCGGCGGGGTCGTGCGCGTGTGGGCGAGCCGCGGACAGATGGAAGCGATGGCCCGGCACGCCGCCGAAGTCGTCAAGCAAGGCCGGCCGATTTGTCCGCTGTGCGGCCAGCCGATCAACGCCGAGGGGCATTTCTGCCCGCCGCGGAACGGTTACCGCCCGAAGCTTAGCGCCGAATGAACACACCGCAGCCGACGCAAGATGAAGACGCTCGCCGCGAGTCGGTCGGGGTGACCATCGAACAGGTCCTGGAGACTCTCGAGTCGGGCAAGATCGAGGAACAGGGCATGCTGCCCTGGAGCTCCAACTACACCTTCCTCGTGACAGTGTCGGCCGGGGACCTGGCTCTACCCGCCGTCTACAAGCCGCGTCGCGGCGAGCGTCCGCTGTGGGACTTCCCGCAGGGGACGCTCTGCCTGCGCGAGCGCGCCGCGTACCTTGTGAGCGCCGCTCTTGGCTGGCTGATCGTGCCGCCGACGGTGTTGCGCAGTGGGCCGCGTGGGTTTGGCTCCCTGCAGTTCTACGTCGACTGCGACCAGGAGGAGCACTACTTCACGTTTCGTGACACGTGCCAACCGGAAGCCCAGCGCATCGCCCTATTCGATATCGTTGTCAATAACGCGGATCGCAAGGCGGGGCACATGCTGCGCGGCTACGATGGGCGCATCTGGGCGATTGACCATGGGATCGCGTTCCACACCGATCCGAAGCTCCGCACGGTGATCTGGGACTTCGCCGGTCAGCCTGTTCCCGATGACCTGCTCGACGATCTCGAGCGCCTTCAAGCCATGCTCAAGCCGAGCGCCCCACTGCGCGAGGAGCTTGGCCAGCTTCTTTCCAATGCGGAAATGAATGCGCTCGAACGCCGTCTCAAGCGTCTCCTCGCGGACCGCTTTTTCCCCGATCCAGGCCCCGGCCGCCACATTCCCTGGCCCCCTGTGTGAGTCTGCGGATTATTTCTCCCTGTCGCAATCTCGCTAATGCTTGACCCTGAACGAGTTTCGATTACACTTGCAACCTAAGTCGTATCTTCCCAACCCCCCTTTCGCGTCCCGCCGCGCCTTTCTGCCGCTTCACTTTCGCATCGGATGTGTAGGGACGCTCTGAAGGAGACTTTCGTGCTACCTATACGTTCGATGCCCTGGCGCCTGGGCCTGGTGGTTATCGGCTGTCTGGCCGTATTTGCTCTCGGAGCCGTGTCAGCCAGCGCTGATCCTGCACCGGCTTCACCCAGCCCCATCGATGCCAAAGTCGAGATTGTCTGGCCTCACAACAATGCCCCGGTCAGCGCTGCTGACAAAGTGAATATCACCGCCTACCTCTTCCAGTCAGGTGGGCTTACGCCCGTGGACCCTGGCTTTGGTAACAACGTGGTGCTGTGGCGAGCGCTCAACAGCGACCCGGCTCAGCCCGTTGGCAGCGGCACCAAGCGCATGATTGACGTCAACGGCAAGCAGGTCCCTGTCTGGGACTTCAACGACATTGACGTCTCGGCGGCCAAGGATCCAGTCAACAAGTATTACTTCTTTGTCACTGTGGATGGCGCGCCGTCCCAGTACAGCGTCTGGAGCCACGGCGCGGACGGCCGCACTTATCTGCCGCAGCCCGTGTTGCCTGGCGCGACGAAGAAGAACCCCAAGGCCGTCGACTCCCGAGTCAGCATCGTCTGGCCGCACGACAAGAACGGCAACCAGCAAGATGTATCAAAGGCGGACCTGGCGAACGTCACGGTGCGTGTCTTCGAGCAGGGGAACACCAACTCCGTGCCGACGAGCTTCAATAACGGTGTGCGTCTTCTGCGCTCGGTGAACAACGGCCCCTTCGAGGTCGTTGGTCTCGGCCAGAAGAGCACCAGCAACGAAGGCGGTGTCTCTCATCCAGTCTGGACGTTCAACGACGTCGACGTGAGCGCGGCTCGCAATCCGGCGAACAAGGTGTACTTCAGCGTCTCGGTGGATGGCTTGCCCTCGCGGACCACCGTGTGGTCGCACGCATCGGACGCGCGTAGCTATGTTCCGAACCCCGACGCTCCATTCGGCGAGGTGGTCCAGGCCGCACCCCCGCCGGCGGACACGAGCGCCCCGGCGGTCGCGGACACGAGCGCCCAGGCATCGGCCGACACGAGCGCCCCGGCTGCTCCGGCGGGCCCCGTGGCTGCGCCGAAGCCCGGCGGCGTAGGCTTCGACTACGGCATTCAGGGCGATTTCATCAGCGACGGCAATCACGATCGCGCGATGGGCGCCGTGAACGATATTGGCTTCAACTGGATCAAGCAGCAGGTAGCCTGGAAGCGCTTCGAGCCGTCGAAGGGCAACATCCAGTGGGGCGACCTCGACCGCATGGTCAACGATGCGAACGCCAAGGGATTGAACGTTCTCCTCAGCGTGGTGAAGGCGCCCAACTGGGCGCGGCCGGCCGATGACAAGTCTGTCGATGGGCCTCCCGCCGACCCGCAGGATTTCGCCAACTTCATGGCCGCCGTTGCCAACCGTTATCAGGGCAAGGTCCAGGCCTATGAGATTTGGAACGAGCAGAACCTGTGGTACGAGTGGGGTGGGCGCGACGGCCGCATCGACGCCGCCAAGTATATGGCGCTGCTTCGCGCGGCCTACAACGCCGTCAAGTCCAACGACCCGAATGCCATCGTCATCAGTGGCGCGCCCACGCCGACCGGCGTGAACGACGGCAACACCGCCGTGGACGACCAGGCCTACCTGCAGGCGATGTACGCCAACGGCCTGCGTCAGGTTTCGGACTGCGTCGGCGTGCATCCCAGCGGCTTCAACAACCCGCCGACCATTGACTGGACGCAGGGGGGCGACGGCGACTTCAAGGGCCACCCGAGCTTCTTCTTCCGCAGCACCATGGAAGGCTATCGGAACATCATGGTAGCCAACGGCGACCGCAACAAGAAGCTCTGTCCGACCGAGTTCGGTTGGGCGTCCGTCCAGGGGCTAGGCGCTGGTCCGGCGGCCGGTTACGGCTACGCCGCGCAAATCAGCGAGGGTCTCCAGGCGCAATACATCACCCAGGCATACCAGATGGCTCGCAACTGGGGCTGGGTCGGCCCGATGTTCCTGTGGAACCTGAACTTCGCGCCCGTCTCGGGTGCGGCGGACGAGAAGGCCGCCTTCGGCATCGTGCGCCCGAACTGGTCCCACCGGGCGGCGTTCGACGCTCTGGCTGCCATGGCGAAGTAACATCCGTGCAGTTTCGGCCCTGGCTCGCCCTAACGAGCGAGCCCGGGCCCGACAGTAGGCCACCTTCAGGTTTGGTCCGGTGGCTTAAGATTTGCTAGATTACTGCCACGGCCGTACCAAAACAGGGTTATCATGTGTTATTATTTAGGCACACGATAAAAGCTGTTGTGCGGTGTCTACTGTTTCTGGAGGTGGTAATGTCTACACGTGGGAAGCTCGCATCTCTCATTCTGGTCCTTATCTTACTCGCATTCGCCGTCCCGCTGGCGCTCGCCGACTCGCCGGGTACGACAACCTCGGCGGACCCGCAGCCGAATGGCGCCGAGCGCCCGGCTGTGTTCACCAAGTGGGCGCGCGTCGTCCAGCCCTCGTTTGCCTATGATGCCCCCGGGGGCAAGCAGGTCGCGCCGTTGGACGACTGGGATACGTGGCTCAGCATCAAGGAGACTGCCAACGCTGGCGGTCAGACCTGGTACCGCACGTCGCGTGGCAACTGGGTCAACGCGAACGACGTCCGAATCGTGGGCTCGTCCGGGTTTGAAGGCGTCCACCTGGACGGCACGGAGCAGGGCGTGCTCGGCTTCGTCACCGACAACAACACGTGGGTGGTCGACCAGCCGAACGGCAATGGCAAGGTGCTTGGGACGCTGAGCCGATACACCCCGGTGGGTGTTGTCGGCGTGGATAACGGCTGGCTGCGCATCGCCGACGGGCAGTGGGTCAGCCCGAAGCTTATCCGGATCGTCAAGCCCATGCAGCCGCCGGCCGGAGTCGCCCCTGGTGACAAGTGGATCGACGTCAACCTGACGCAGCAGACCCTTACGGCCTACGAAGGCGACAAGCCCGTCTTTGCGACGCTGATTTCGTCAGGCAAGGGGCTGTTCCCCACGAAGCAGGGGCTGTACCCGATCTACGAGAAGCTCATCAGCCACACGATGAAGAACAGTGATTCCATGTACGACCCGTCCAAGCCCAAGGGTGAGGATAACGACCCCTACTCGCTGGACGAGGTGCCGTGGAGCATGTACTTCACGGAGCGCTACGCTCTGCACGGCGCCTATTGGCATGACATGTTCGGCCAGGTACGCAGCCATGGCTGCGTGAACCTCACGCCCGCTGACGCCAAGTGGCTGTTTAACTGGGCAGGGCCTGAGGTCCCGGCCGGCCAGAACGCTGTCTTCTCGTCCCCGGCGAACCCCGGCACGTGGGTCTGGGTTCACGAATAGCAGCGAGCGATAGAATCGCAAGGGGCCGACCCGATAGTCGGCCCCTTGTTTCTTTATTAGCGCGACGAGTGCCTTATACCAAACGTCGCTTAAAGGCTGAAACGTCAGCGTCATTGCGAGACCTCAATGCCGTGCGGCGGCATGCGCCGACACAAGAACACAGTTAAGCCGTCATTGCGAGCGGAGCGAAGCAATCCCCCGTCCTTGTCAAAGGCGGTTTGCACCGCTACGGCGTTGCTGTCATCCACCGAGAGATTGCTTCGTCGCGCTGATGCGCTCCTCGCAATGACAGTAGTGTGTGTTCTGAGCAGGAGGTCGGCTTCCGGGGGTGTGGGGGCGAAGCTCCCCACGGACGAAGCAATCTCACCATCGGCAAGGGCCTGCCCACTCTGAGTAGACTGCCGGTCGCAAGGGTGGGGGATTGCTTCGCTTCGCTCGCAATGACAGCCTTTCTATACACGCTTGGTATTAGCCTGCCGCCGGCAGGTTGTGCTCGACGACCCGCCCACCTTCCATCCGAATGCGATAGTTGAACGCGGATTCGTCGACGCGGACATGGCTGACCAGGAATATCTGGTCGAACGCCTGGCCGATCTCACCCTCGGTCAGGAGGCTCAGCAGGGCGTCGGCGCGCTCGTCGTCGAACGCGCCCAGCGGCTCGTCCAGGAAGATGAACGACGGGGCCGCCCCGCGCTCCTCCGGCAGCGTTGCGAGGGCGAAGCTCAGCCGAAGGGCGAGCGAGACCTGGTCGCGGCAGCCGCCGCTGAACACGTCCTTGGGACGGAAGCCGCCGTTGTCGCCGACTCGCTCGTCCATGACCTCGATCTTGAAGTCGGGTGAGAGCTGCACAATCTCGTAACGCCCGCTCGTGAGCTGCGGCAGGATGCGCCCCATATAGGCCACAGTCGCCGGCAGCACTTTCTCCTTGATGCGCGTGTGCGCCCGCTCGACGATGCTGCGGCCACGCTCGCGCACCGCGATCTCGTGGCGCATGCAGTCCAGCTCGGCCTCACACTCATCGAGAGCTAGCTCTTCCTCGCCTAGCCGCAGCTTGCGGTCCAGCTCTCGCTGTCTGTTCTCAAGCGCCCCAATCGCTCGGTCGGCGTCACGGCGCGCCGCCTCCAGCGTATCTACGTTGAGCCGATGCTCCGCCAGCCGCGCGTGGGCCTCGCGAACCGCGTCCATGTCGGTATTGGGCAGCAGGTCTTCCAGATGAGCGCGCCGCAGCCGCTGTTGCGCCGAGGCAATGCCGCTCGCGACGCGTTGACGAGCCTGGCGCAGGGTTGCGTCCGTCTTCCCAATATCGCCCGCGACTTGGGTTCGCTGTTGCGCGACGGACGCGCCCCCTAGCTCGCGATATCGGTTGGCCATTGCTGTCTTGTACGACTCCAGAGTCTCGGCGGAGAGCGCGTCGGACCAGGGCGGCAGCGAGGCGTCCGCCTCCAACGCTGCCTGATACAGCGTCTTCGTTTCCGCTTCTAGCTCGGCCAAGCCGCGCTCGTTGCGCGCGTGCCTCTGCTCCAATTCCTTGAGGCTGCCCGCGTCGCGCTGCCGGCTCGCGGCCGTGACCTTGGCGGCTGAAAGCGCCTCGGCCAGCCCTTCGCGCGTCAAGCCCCGACTGCCGAGGGCCGCCAGGGCGGCGGGCAGCCAGCGATCGGTTATCGCCGCGGCGCGGGTGACGCGTTGTCGGGCAAGCGCGGCATCCGCCTCCAGGCTGTCTATGTCCTGACCCTTTGCCTCGGCCTCGAGCGCTGTGATGCGGCGGCGCACCGCATCACGCTCACCGTTCAAACGGCTCAGGCTGTCGCGGGCCGTGTTTGCGGCGGCTTCCAGCTCTGTCTGCGGCCGGCCAGCGACAAGTGCCTGCAACTCTGCCAGCCGCGCGTCGGCGGTGGCCTCGTCACGCGGAATAGCGATGCCCATCTCGCGCAGCCGCTTCTCGGCGGCGGTTTGGCGCTTCTTTTCGCTGTCGGCCTGCTGTGCCAGGGTCTCCCGCTGGCCCTCGAGAAAGCCGACGCGGTAGGCGACGTCGTTCAGCCGGAGGAACATGGCTTCGAGGCGGGTCAAGAGTGCGCTCGCGGCGTCCATCGCGGCGGCGAGGGACTTGGGCGACGTGTCGCGGAAAGAGGCGATAGCCGCGCTGAAATCCGTCAGCAGCGTGGCGCGGGTGGTCTGAGCGCCGGCCAGCTCCGCTTTGGCCCGATCAGGCGCTGTCGCACCCCGGTAGGCTTCCCGCCAACGCGCGAGCTCGTCCATCTCCTGCCGCCCGCGCAGGGCCGCCTCCGCCTCGCGCCGGGCTGTCTCGGCCTGCTGGATGTCGTCGTTCAGGCGTGTTTCTCGCCCTCGCTCGGTCTCTAGCTCGGCCTGGCGCGCCCGGGCATTGTCAACCTGGCGCGCAAGCTCCTGGGCCTGCGCCCGGCTGCGCTCGCCGGCACTGGCGACGTTGTCCAGGCGCGCCAGGCGATTCGCGAGACGGCCCAGGGCGCTCACTTCGGCCAGGGCAGCGGGCAGGCCGGCCGCCGCCTCTCGCGTCGTGGCTACGCGCTCCGCTTCGTCCGCCAGATCCTGGCGCTGGTTACCCAGGCGGTTCAGACGCTCCTGAACATCTCTGAGCCGCTTGCCCGCCTCCGTAACGACCTCGACCTCACGCTGCCGCCGGTCTAACTCGGCGGCCCGCGCCTGGAGGGATGCTATCTCGGCATCCAGGCGGCGGATGTCGTCGTCGGCGCTCAGCACATCCGCCAGCTCCGCCGTCGCCTGGGCCAGCTCCAGCCGCGTCTCGATCTCGCGCAGCTCGGTTTGCCGCACCGGCAGGTCAGTCTGCACGGCGGCGAGGTCGCGGCGCTGCTCATACCACGTCAGCTTCTCGCGTTCCTCACTCTTGATCTTGAGGCTCTCGGCCAGCTCCTGCAGCTTGTCGGTGTTCAGCAGCCGCGACAGCGCCTTCTCGCGCTCATTCTTGGCAAGCCCCTCGAGCTTGTCGAGGCGCTTCTGCTCGACGAAGCACGTGTTGAGAAGCGAGTCGGCGTCGAGGCGTAGCTCACCGACGATGCGGTTGGTGACGGTGCTGGCGCCGCGGATATCCTCGTGGCGGCCATCCGAGGAGTCGATGGCGAGCGTGGCATTGTTCCCGCGGCCCGTGCGTGAGACAGAGCGCGTAATCTTAAGCATGGAATCACGCGCTTCGAGCCAGACTTCGACGTAGAGCTTTTCCTGCCCGTAGCCTATGAGGTCTTCCTGCTTGCCGATGAGGCCCTTGCCGAAGAGGCCGAAGTAGAGCGCCTCGAAGAGCGAGGACTTGCCGGCCTCGTTCCGTCCCTGGACGAGGAAGCGCCCGTTCGGGGGCAGCGTCAGGTCAACGTTGTCGAGCTGCTTGAAGTTGTTGGCGACGATACGCCGAATACGAATCATAGCGCCTCAGGTAATCGAGTCATGTCGAGCTTAAGCATAGCACAAGAGAGCCAATTCGGCAAGGGGGAGACGAACATTTGACCTAATGCCGGACTTTTGCCCGGCATGCTCAAGTGTGTTAATCTTTTCCAAAAGGAGAATGAATGAGCGATTATCTTCAATTTGCTCGCGAACTGGCCCTGGCCGGCGGCGACGTGTTACGTCGGCGCTACGAAGGCGATTTCCAGGTATCCTCCAAGAGCAGCGCGGTCGACCTCGTGACGGAGGTGGACCACGAGTGCGAGGCGCTGCTGCTTGGCCGCATCCGCGAGCGCTACCCCGACCACAACATCTACGCCGAGGAGACGGCGCGCGACGCGAGTGTTCTTCACGCGTCGACGCCCGTCTGGCTGGTCGATCCGCTGGACGGCACGGTCAACTACGCCCACGGCGTCCCTGTTTTCAGCGTGTCCGTCGCCCTTGTGGCGGAGGGCCGGCCCGTCGTCGGCGCGGTCATCGACCCGCTGCGGCACGAACTGTTCTGGAGCGAGCGCGGCGGTGGCGCGTGGGCCAACGAGCGTCGGCTGCGCGTGTCCGGCGCCTCGTCCCTGGCCCAGTCGCTCCTGGCGACGGGCTTTCCCTACAGCCGCGCTACCGAGCGCGACAACAATCTGACCGAGTTCAACGCCCTCGTGCCGCGCACGCAGGGCGTGCGCCGCGCCGGGTCGGCGGCGCTGGACCTGTCGTGGACGGCGGCCGGCCGGTTCGACGGCTATTGGGAGATGTACCTGAACCCCTATGACTGGGCGGCCGGCTGGCTGCTGGTGGAGGAAGCCGGCGGGCGTGTATCCAACGTCGCAGGCGAGGCATGGAGCATCGATCAGTCGCCGTCGCGCATTGTCGCTAGCAACGGCATCATCCACGACGAGCTTGTGGCGGCGCTGACGGCAGCCCGTCGAGAGTTGGACCAGGCGAAGGCATAGGTCATGCGCAAGGACATTGTCACGTTAATGCGCGAGCTGGAGCGGCGTGACCGGGAGGAGCGTGCCCAGGGCTTGCCCCGGGCCGTGCGCGCGCGCAACCTCAAGCCGGACACGGGGCGTTTTCTCAACCTCCTCATCCGGGCGGCGCGCTCGCGGCGCATCGTCGAGGTAGGCACGTCCAACGGCTACTCGACGTTGTGGCTCGCGGAAGCGGCCCAGGCCGTGAAAGGCCGCGTGACGACGTTGGAGCTGCGCCCCGAACGCCACGCGGAGGCGCTGGAGAATTTCGCCCGCGTCGGCCTCGCGGACGTCGTGGATGCCCGCCTGGGCGATGCCCACGCCATCATCCCGACGCTTCCCGACGGCTTCGATCTGGCATTCATCGACGCGGAGAAGGACGACTACGTGCCGCTGGCCGAGGCGCTTTTGCCGAAGGTCGCGCCGGGGGGCCTGCTCATTGCCGACAACATCACGTCGCACGCCGAGACGAAGGCGTATTCTGATTTCGTCGATGCGCAGCCAACATTGGTTACATCCATTATTCCCATCGGCGAGGGGATAAGCGTCAGCGTCAGGCTCGCGAAGCCACCGAGCGACGCTTTCCGCCGCGCCCTGGCCGACCAGGAAGAGCGGTCGCGGGTTCAGAAAGCCGTCGAGAGCGTATCCCGCGATACGGGAGCGCTGCTGTTCATCCTGGTGGCGGCGATGCGGGCGCGGCTGGTGCTTGAGATAGGCGCCGGCGCCGGCTACTCGACACTATGGCTCGGCGAAGCAGCGCGGTTGGTGAAGGGGCAGGTGGTGACTATCGAGCGGGACACGGCCCAGGTCAACATCGCGCGGCGCAACCTCAACGCGGCGAGTCTCGTATCATCCGTAGACGTCAAAATAGGCGATGCGGCACGACTCTTGCCTCGCCTGGATGAGACATTCGACATTGTGCTCTTCGACGACGACCGGGAAGACCGCCTCGACTTCTTGCAGGCGTTGCTGCCGCAGCTTCGGATTGGAGGGCTGGCCCTGTCTCACGCTACACTCAGCTATCCGGACGAGCTAAGCGCCTACACCGCGTTCGTCCGCTCCGCGCCGGGGTTGGAGAGTACACTGGTACCTGTTGGGGCCGGGTTGGAAATGACGTGGAAAGAGTCCGAGGTCCCGACGTTCTAAGACTTTCTTGCTTGTGGAGGAAAACACAAATGGCCGACAACACCACCAACGAAGTAACGCCCGAGAGCTCGCAGCCGTCCGCCGCGGTGCCTGCGAACGTCGCCGCGGAGCCGCGGAAACCAGACCCGCGTGTCCGCGCGGCGCAGGTCGTCTCTGGCGTGAACGCCTCGCTCGACAAGGTCGAGGAGTCCCTGCCGCTCGACAAGATTCAGAGCGCCGGCGAGCAGATGCCGGGTGTCATGGGCATGATCTTTAAGGTGGTCGACTCGGTGAACTCGGAGGAAGCCGCGCAAAAGGTCGCCGAAGTCCAAGCGGCGAACCCCACGTTGAACAAGAAACAGTTAGCGGACATCCTGATTCGCGACAAAGCGAAGAAGTCCGCCGTAGTCGGCGGTGCGACGGCGGCGTCGGCCATGGTGCCAGGCGTCGGCTCGATCGCCGCTCTGACGCTCGGCATGGGTGTCGACATCGTCATGACGTTCCGTTACCAGGCCGAGCTGATCCACGAAATCGCGCTTCTGTTCGGCCGAGACTTGACGCGCACGGAGCGCCGCAACGCAGTGGTCGCCATCATGGGCATCGGCGTGGGGCTTGACATGGCGGTGGATGCCATGACGCGGCGCATCGCGGTCCGCGTCGGACGCGAGATGACGGAGCGCGCCATTCTCAAAGTCATCCCGGTCGCGGGCCTGGTTGTCGGCGCCGGGCTGGACGTCGCCTCGACGTACATCATCGGCAAGCGCGCCATGTCGTACTTCGGCGGTGAAGAGCTCAAGAGCATCGAGGCCGAGATGCGGGCGCTCAACCCCGACGAGGTGAGCGCCATCGAGCGTCTGCGCGCCCAGGCGGCGACTGCTGGCGCCGTAATGGCCCCCAAGCTCGACGCGGCAGCGACCTGGACGGCTGAGCGCGCCTACGAGTTAGCGCCTAAGGTGGGCAGCGCGGCGAAGACGGCAGGGCAGAAGGTCGGCCCGGCGGCGGCAGGGGCGGCCCGGGGAATGCAGAGCGCCTTCCAGCGCGTTCGCACCAGGAAGACAGCGGAACCTGAAGGCGAAACCATCTAAATCAGAAGCGTCATGTCCCACGTCGCCATCCGCTTTGCCCGGCCAGATGACGCACCCTCGCTAGCGGATCTCGCGGCGCGCGTGTTCGCGCGCACCTATGGCGCGGCCATTCCGGCCGATATCCTCCAGCCCTATCTCGCCCGGAGCTTCGCGCCCGACGCCGTGGCCGCTGAAATCGCAGCGCCCGGCGCGACGCATTTGCTCGCACTCGAAGACGGCGCACTCATCGGCTACAGCAAGCTGGAGCTATCGCCACTACCTCCCTGTCTCGGCGCATCCCACGCTGTTGAACTGAGCAAGCTGTACGTCGATGCTGCGCACCACAGCCGCGGCGTCGGCGCGAGCCTGCTCCTGCGCACCGTGGCGGAGGCCGGGCGCAAGGGCTGGAACACGCTCTGGCTGTGCGTCTGGGAGCACAACCCGCGGGCGATCGCTTTCTACCACAAGTGGGGCTTTGAGATCGTCGGGCGCACACACATCTACGTCGATACCATCGTGTTCCACGACCACGTCATGGAACGCCGGCTCACCGCGGAGGCTCAGAATGATCAGTGATCCCGTGCTCTTGAACGACTGGCATCCCGTCGCAAGCGTCGACCAGCTAGCCGAGAAGCCGCTGTTGGGCGTGCGGCTGCTCGGGGAGGAGCTTGTCATCTGGCGCGTGGGGGATACCTACCACGCGTGGCAAGACCTGTGCATCCACCGTGGGGCGCGTTTGTCGCTGGGCAAGGTGAAGGACGGCTGCCTGCTCTGCCCGTATCACGGCTGGCTGTACGCCGAGGACGGCCAGTGCGTCCACATCCCCGCGCACCCTGACCAGCCGCCGCCCGCCAAGGCCCGCGTGAAGCGCTACACGATCCAGGAGCGCTACGGCCTGCTGTGGGCGTGCCTGGGCGAGCCGGCGAACGACATCCCGCCGTTGCCGGAGTGGGGCGACGAGCGCTACGGCGTCGCCGTGTGCGGGCCGTTCAGCCACATTCAAGCCCACGGCCCGCGCCTCATCGAGAACTACCTCGACGCGGCGCACTTCCCGTTTGTTCATGAGGGAATGCTCGGCGATCCGGATCACGCGGAGATGGAGGATTTCGACGTGCGCATCTCGCCGAACGGCGTCGAATCGGACCCGGTCTACGTCTACCAGCCGGACCCATACGGCGGCGGCGCGGGCAAGGTGAGCTACACCTACTACGCCTTCCGCCCGCTGACGGCGTATTTCGCAAAGCACACCGACGGCGCGACCAACGGAATGATGCTGACCATCACCCCCCATGACGAGCTGGACAGCACGGCGTGGTTCGTCGTCGCGACGACGAAGATGCAGGACAGCCGCGCGCTCCAGGCGGAGTACACGCCGCGCATCACGGAGATTTTCGAGGAAGACCGGGTGATCGTGGAGTCGCAGCGGCCGGAGCTGCTGCCGCTGGACCTGCAGGCCGAGCTGCACTTGAAGTCGGACCGTGTCGCCATCGCGTACCGCATGTGGCTGCGCCAGTTGGGTCTGAGCTTCGGCACGGCGTGACGTTACAACGCGGTCAGGTGACCCACCAACTCCTCCGGGGCAGAGAGAAATGGCGAGTGGCTCGTTTCCATCGAGATGATGCTCTGGCATGGAGTCGCCGTATACATTCTCTTCTGCAGTGAGGGTGTCACGCCTCTATCGCGGAGGGTCTGGATGTAAACTCGCGGTATTCGGCCAAACCTGTCATCGCTCAAGTTTAAAGGCGTGGCCACCGGCGCATTGGGTTCCGGGGTCAGGAGGGTTGTAGCGAGAGCGACATCGTCCTCTGAGCAATCCCCATAGAGTGCGTCGTGGAAAGCCTCTGCCTTCAACATGTGATACCCTTTAGCCTCGTTGAGCACCAGATTAGACGCAATCAGGGATTCGGTGTCGCTGAGTGCCGTCGGCAACATGGCTTCCCCATTCGGAATCAAATACGCGGCCAGGTACACAAGCTTCTGGATCTTTTCAGGCCGGGCTTCCGCAGTTTGGGAGATGACAATGCCGCCGCGGCTGTGGCCGACGAGAATCACAGGCTCGCTCTGCGCGTCGAGAACCTTGCTGACCGCGTCGACATAGCTTTGCATGGTCACTTCACTCGCAGGTGTCCAATCGCGCCCGTGGCCTGGTAGGTCCACGGCGACGGCCCGATGTCCTGCCTGGTGCAGGAGCGGAATGACTTTGTACCAACACCAAGCTCCGTGCCACGAGCCATGGATCAAGACGTAAGTGCTCACAGATGGTCTCCTTAGGGAGAGTGGGGTGTACGCGCGCCAATGACAGCTGCTCCCCTGGCAGAGTCAAAGTGCATCCCTATACAGACGCTTCGAGGCTCGGAGCTGGATTTCTTCTGTGTTAGTGCGAGACGGTGACTGTGACCTGGAGGGAGCCGCTATTGTCGCCAAGCGCGCTGTCGGCGTCGTTGACGCGCAGGCTGAGGGCGCCTGTCTCTTCGGCGATGGTATAGGAGTTGGGCAGCACCGGGAACACCTGGCCGCCGATGCGCGCGATGAGCGCGCCGTCCGGGGCGCTGGGGAGGGGCTGCGGACACGGGCCTTGCGGGTGCGTCTGGGCGCACGGCGTGCCGCTACCTGCCCCTAGCGTGGCCGTGCCGCCCTGGGCGACGGTCCAGCCGCCGCCGTCGATGCTGAAGCTGACTTTGTCGCCCTTCTCAACGAGAATATCGGTCGGTAGCCAGCCCTGACGCGCGTCCACCGTCACCGTGTGCTGCTGGTGGATGAGGCTCTGAGCCTGGGTAGCCAGCTCCTGGACCTTGCCGGGGGCGCTCTGCGCCGCGGCAATGACCCCCGGCGCGGCAGCGGCGGCGCTGCTCCACGTCCACGACCACAGCGCGCCGGGTCCGCCCACTGAGACCCAGATCGTGAAGGCGACGGTGACGGCCATCACCGTGGCGAAGCTCTGGCGGCGGTAGCGGTGCGCGACGTCGCGCATCCGGTACGGAATGGGAACGATATCGATCGCCCAGTCCCACAGGAAGGCGGCGACGGCGCCAATGATGGCGCCCAGCCATCGGCGGATGAAGCCGCGCTGCTGCTGAGGCGTGTACGAGCGCATGAACGGCTGCAGGAGCGAGCCGAACAGGCTGGCGGCAAGAGTACCGGCGCCGGTGGATGTACTCGGCTGAGGGCGACTGCGCGGCGGGCTGCCCCACGACGGCGGCGGCGATGAGTATGGGCGCGCGTTCGGGTTCGGCGGCGCACCATAGACGCGCTGCGTGCCGGAGTACGACCCTGTGGCGCGCTTGGTCCCGCCGGGGGGTGGGGACGCCGGCCGCGCCTTCCAGGCGGCTGAGCCGCTGCCCGTCGGCGGCGGTGTCGTCCTGGATGCGCTGGGATTCGGGGCCGCCGTGCCGGTAGGACCAGGCGTTCCCGGCCGGGGGGCGGCGCCAGGGGCAGCGGACGTCGATGGGCGCGGTCCCGAGGCCGGCGGAGGCGGAGCAGTTGCCGCTTTCGCGGCCGCGGGCTGTGGCTTCGGCTTCGGCGCTGGCGCTGGGCGCGGTGTCGGAGTCGGCGTAGCCTTGGCAGCCGTGCCTGCCGCTGTGGCGGCTGCGGCTGCCGTAGCCGGGCGGCTGCCGTTGGTCTGCGGCGGGGTGACGACGGTGGCGCCGGAGCGAATGACGGTCGGGTCGCACACCGGACAGCGCGGCAGATGGTTCGAGAACCAGTGGCCCTTGGAGCAGACGATCAAGGCGGACTCGGCCTGGCGCAGCGCCTGCTCCCACTCTTCCGGCTTCGGGCGCTTGCCAGGGTCCTGGTAGCCGTCGGTGAAGCAGCGGTAGACCAGGTTCTCGACGCCGGGGTGCAGCATGCTCAGGCGCGGGATCGTTGTCGGCGGCTGGATGGGATCGGCCGCGAGCGCCGAGTACGGGAACCAGCCACGCGAAATCTTCTCCGCGACGCTGGGCGGGTCGCCCTGTCCGTACCAACGCGAGCGGAACGGGTGGCTGCCGTCCATGAGTAGCTGGAAAATCAGCACACCCAGGCCGAAGCGGTCGGCCTCGGGACCGCGCCGGACGGTCTGGAACGTGCGGCCCTGGAGCTCGGGCGGCGTGTACTCGGGCTTGCCGACGGGGCAGGGGTAGAAGACCGGCTGCGAGTTGTAGGTCGCCTGGACCTGGAACGAGTCCGTGTCGATGAACGTTACCAGCGCGGCGGGCGTGACGAGAATGTTGCTCTCGTTGACGTCGCCCACGACATAATCGCGGGCATGGATGGCGCTGAGGGCGGCGGCCAGGTTGCGCCCCGTGCGGTGGAGATAGCGCCAGTCGAAGCCCGGTAGCGTTTGGGAGCGCCGGCGCGGGTTGAAGACGTTGAGCAGCGGGGCCGCCGAGCGGATGCGCGGCATGACGTAGCCGATGAACGTCCCGCGCTGATCGTAGAGCAGGTCGCTCGGCCAGGCGATGGACGCGTGGCCCGTCGGCTGCTTGGGCTGATCCGGCGGGTTGTACATCATCCACGTCAGCTTGCGCTCGTAGTCAGCGCGGCGCGTGGTGTACACCTTGGCGATAAGGCCGGCCTGCCCCTCGATTTCATAGACCAGGCCTTCGCCGCCATGGGCGAGTGGCTGGTTCTTGAGCGTGGCGCGCTGGCGGCGGGAGTTGTAGACGATCATGCTGTGTCCTCGCCCTCGCCTTCGCTCACGACCTCGGTCTCATCCAGGGCTGCTTCGGGTGGCTCGCCAGCTTCGTCGGCAGGGTGATGGCCGTTGAGGCTCTCGGCGACCGCAGGCGGCGGCGCTATCGGCGTTGGCTCCCACGTGTCGCGGACGGCGAGCACAAGGGTCGTGTCGTCATCGGTCCGCGTCCGCACGCGCTGCGACGACAGGAAACCCGCGAGAGCCGCTTCCGCCTGATTGGGGTCGTCGGCGCCCGCGGCGAAGGCGAACAGCGGCGCGAAGAACGGCCCGTAGGGGACGACCTCGGGCATCTTTGCCGCCAAGCGTAGAAGGCCATCGGTTGTCACGGCCAGCGCCTCCGGCGGCCGGCCGGTCACTTCGATCACCACGTAATCCGATAACGCGCTCATGGTCAGAAATGCAGACTCGTTGGCATACTCGCCGCGTTGTGGGCGAACCGCGACGGTTAGCTCACCACGGTCCTCCAGGACAATGATACCGTCGCCGATCTGCCCAACCACCAGCCAGACATCCGTCACGACGACGCACATAAGCGTGGCCGAGTACTCGCGCAGGGGCATGCACGCTTCGTGAGCGATGGCGGCCATGACTTCGCGTGTGACCGCGAAGGTATCGGTCATGAGCGCGCGCCATGAATCGACATCGTCGGGCGCGTCTAGCTCCAGGGCGTCGACAAGCCAGGCCAGGGCGCAGAGGACCGCGTTTTGAGCGCCCTCTTGCGCCCTCGCCGCTGAGCCGGCCCCGTCCGCGACGGCGACCAGCAGCGTACCATCCTCAAGGACCCGATAGGCGTGCGCGTCCTGGCACGGTACGCCCTGCGCGTCGTGGGACTGTCCCGACGCCGACGCGCCGACGACTCGCCAGGTATCCATGCCTATCCTTAGTGGGACGTATCGACCTGCGCCCACCCAACCGGCGGCAGGGGAGCCTGCTCGCCAGGCTGTGAGTTGGCGACGGAAGACAGGCTCTTGGAGAGCCACATGAACAGCTCGCGGAACGCCAGCCCCTTCAGCTTCAGCGCGGGGCGATCCTCGGAGAAGCGAGCCAGGGTCTTCAGGTCCGCGCCCTCGACGCCTACGGCGTAGAAGGAGACGCCCTTGCGCGCTTCCTCCTGCTTGGCCTGCTCGGCGGCGGCTTCCCAGCCGTTGTCCGTCGGGCGGCCGTCGGTGACGAGGAAGATCCACGGGCGGAAGTAGTCCAGGCTGTTCTGCTTATAGATATTCTTGCGGTCCTGGATGAGCGTCAAGCTCTGGCGCACGGCCTCGCCCATCGGGGTCTCGCCATCGGCGGACAGCGTCGGGGCCACGAAGCGGTCGGCTGTCACAAACGCCTGCTGCGCGTCGAATGGAATGCTGCCCTTGCCGTTCACGACATCCATGGCGCTGACCTTGCCGCCAAAGGTAATCACGGCGACTTCAACGCGCAGGGAGGCGAGAGCATCGGACTTGAGGGTCTGCTCGAAGTCCTTCAAGCCCGCGTTCAACTCGGCAATGGGCTTGCCCATCATCGAGCCCGACGTATCGAGAAGGAGGACGACGGGGCAACGCGGCTCCGGATTCTGCTGAAACTGCACCATTTCGAGATGTTCCACGGACATTTTCACTCTCCTGGGTGTGTAGACGAACCGTTATTCCGTACTCACCCATACTACGAGCCTGGCCCCCCAAAGGTTCCAAAACATGTGTTCGCAATACTACTTCTCGATGACCTGGCTCTCCGCCAAAAGCACCGTAATAGGTCCACCGGTGGAGATCTGCATGGCGTGGCGGCCGACGTTGCGGCTGGCCTTCGTGCCCATCGCGTCCTGGAGCGCCTCCGCGGAGGGGAACTCAATCTCGACAATCATGTAGTAGGGCGCGGTGCCCATCGGCGAGCCGACGACCTTGTTCGCCACCATCCCCGTCATTGTCGGGTAGCTCTCTTTGCACAGCGGGATATGCTCGGTCTCGTAAGCCCGGTCGAATTCCGCCGGATCCGCGGGCTGGGGATAGAGCACGATCATCTTGGCCATTGCTTCTCTCCTTGCACTTGGATGCGAATCAAGCCTGGATTCTGACGACGAGCAACCCCGACAATCTACGACAATTATAGGCCGGGCGATGCCCGCACGCGAACAGTCGCGGGCTAGCTTATCCGATCCAATAGGCGTGGGTGTAGATCACGGCGAACAGCCCCATGAGCAGGGCGCTCACGTACGCGACGGCCAGGTACCAGCGAGTGTTCTTGAGCAGTATCGCGGCTACCATGAAAAGTGGGAAGATGATGACCATGTAGCGGCCCATGCCGGTCCAGTTCGACATGGAGCCGAGCACCATCAGCGTCGCCAGGAGCGCGTATGCGCTCGGCAGGAGCCGCCAGGCTAGTACGGCCAGCACCAGGGCAGCGCCCGCGAAGAGAAGGTGCATCAGCAGAACCGTCAGGTCCCGCTGCTCGGCGCCCACGACACGCGCAATCGCCGGCGCGTTCTGGATAACCCGCAGCGCCATGCCGGGGTCGACGCCGGCCATCCAGCCGCTGACGAGCTCGCTTCTGACGAACAGGAGCGTGTCGCCGCACAGCGCGGTCAGGTAGGCTATGTAGCCGCCCAGGCCAAGCACGCCCAGGCCGAGCCAGAGGATGTTCGGGCGAATCTTGCGCCAGTCGAACCCTATCTGGGACAGGTACAGCAATGCCAGGGCTGGGACGACGAGTACACCGACCAGGCGGGAGGCGCTGGCCAGGGCCGCGCAGATGCCGGCGAGAAGCCACTGGCGGCGCTCGCCGAAGAAGAACGCGGCGACTACCGTCAGCAGAGCCACGCTCTCGGTGTAGACCGCGCTGAAGAAGAGCGCGAACGGGAAGACGGCCAGGAGCACGATTGTGCGTCGGGCGACCGCCTCGCCGAGACGCGCGCGTGTGATCTGGAACAACAGAATCAGCGCCAGGAGGAATGCTACATTGGAGACGATCAGGCCGGCCAGCGCCGAGTCGTGCGCGAGCGGGGTAACCGCGCGCATCGCCAGCGGGAATAGGGGGAAGAAGACCAGGTTGCGCTGGTCGTAGGCGTTCATGACATCGCACTGATAGCCGCCCTGGGAAATGCCGCGGTACCACGCGCCGTCCCAGTTGGCCCAGCCGTTGATGAGTGGGTTCGCGATACGGTCGGCGGCAGGATTGGTGGGGAGGAGGATGAAGCTGAGACTGACGACGAAGTACAGCCCCAGCCGCGTGACGGCGAATACGGTAAGCGGGAACTTTGCCAACTCCCACGCGCTCGCGATACGCGGTCGGCGCGTAGCGGTTTGGGAGTCCCCTAATTCGGTAGCGATCTGCTCATCAGTGTTCATGCGACCAATTATAGCCATAACCGGCGTCGCACCCCTGCGCCGGCATCGAGCCTCCTCAACGTTGCCTAGAGTGTCTTGCGCGCTGAGGGCGGCGGCTCAGGGTGCGCCGAGCGGTACCGGTCGCGGCTGAGACGCGCCACCGTTGCGATCGCCCGGAAGATCTCTTGCTCGGAGATCTTGGACCGGCCGGCGCGGCGGTCCTCGAAAACGATGGGGGTTTCGGCGACGCTGAACCCGCGCTGTCTGACGCGATAGAGCATCTCTATCAAGAAGGAGTACCCGCTCGATCGGATAGTGTCCAGGTCGATGGCCTCGATGACTTGCCTTCGATAACAGCGAAAACCGCTCGTGCAGTCGTGAGTGGGCAAGCCCAGCGCGGTCCGCGCCAGGGTATTCGCGCTCCAGCTCAGGAGCCGACGCTCCGGCCCCCAGTTGACGGTTTTTCCACCGGCAACGTAGCGTGAGCCAATACTCAGATCGGCGCTATTCGTCTGACCGATGAGCAGGGGGACATAGCGGGGGTTGTGGGAGAAGTCGGCGTCCATGGTCAGCATGCGCTGGGCGCCCCCGGCCAGCGCGACCTGAAATCCCTCCACATAGGCCGTGCCGAGGCCGAGCTTGGCGGGGCGGTGTCGCGCGATGACACGGCCATCATCGCTCAGCGCCTCCGCCAACTGCCCGGTTCCATCCGGTGAGTTGTCGTCGACGACGATAATGTGCAGGCCGCAGTTCAGCGCGAGAAGCTGCGCCACCAGGGATGGCAGGTTTTCGGCCTCATTGTATGTCGGGAGAATCAGAGCTGAATCCATATCCCACCTGATTGCAGCACAGCACTTTGTGCTGCGTGCTCGAAAGGCTAGGCCACCCAATACGCGTGGCTAAACATGATTGCCAGGAGCGCCAGCAGGATGCTGCTGGCATAGACGACGGCCTCATAGACCGGCTTCTCGTCCAGTATCAAGGCCAGTGCCATGAAGAGTGGAAATATCGGCGCGACGAGGCGGCCCATCACTATCCAGGCCGAAAAAGACAGCAGGACGACGAGCGTTCCCATGACTGCGTACGGGATGGGCAGGCGCCGCCAGCCGAGCACGGAGAGCAGCAGCGCGCCGAAAAAGATGAGTAGTTCCATCACCAATATGGCCGAATAGCGGCCGGCTGCCAGGCCGCCGGAGGGGAGCGTCAAAAATCCGACGAGCGTCTCCCGCGCCATATCCGGGGTCACGCCCTCTAACCAGCCTGGCACAAAGTGGCTCTTCATGGACAGCAAAGGATCGCCAAACTGAATGCCCAGGTAGGCGAAGTAGCCGCCAAGTCCCGCCAGACCCAACAGAAGCCACAGGATGTTCGGACGAATCCGACGCCAGTCAAACTGTACCTGCTCCAGGTACAGGATGGCCAAACCGAGCACGACCGCGATCCCTACCTCTCGGGTCGCGCTGGCAACGGCCGCGCAGAGGCCGGCCAGGAGCCAGCGTCTCTGCTCCCCAAAGTAGAAGGCCGCGACGAAGGCCAGGAGGAACAACGCCTCGGGGTACATGGCGCTGAAGTAGAATGAGAACGGGAAGACGGAGAGCAGCACAATCGTGCGCCGAGCCACAGACGCATTATACCGGGCGCTGACGAGGCGATACAAGAGGATCAGCGCGAGCAGGAAAGCGACGTTCGAGACGATGAGGCCCGACATGAAGATGTTCGGGATGATCGCCGCTACCCCGCGCGTCGCTAGGGGATACATGGGGAAGAACGCTACGTTGCGGTGTACGCCATCTTGGGCCACGGCGCTGTATCCGCCCGCGGTAATGCCACCGTACCAATAGCTGTCCCAGCGCACCCAGCCATCGAGGAAGAGATTTTCGGGGAAAGTCCGCGGGGCTGCGCTCGCTGGGTTCATGGGGAGGAAGATGAGGCTGAGATAGACCAGGAGGAACAGCGCGCCGCGGTTGATGACAAAAACGGCGACTGGGACCGCTAGTTTCGCCGACCAAGACCGAACTGCCTGGACCGGAGGATTATGGACCATTGTACAAACTCTTTACCAACGACAGCCCAACCAACCGAAACTAACACTAAGGAAGAATACACTACACGGCGCATCACTCCGCCAGAGCAGGGACCACCCCGGCTTCTGTCGGGACGCGACGATAAGTATACCAGCCGAGTCGCTGCGCTGCAAGACGAGATGAATCGGGGAAGTCCGAGGCCCTAGGTGGTATCCGTCGAACGGGCGATAGGCTGTCATGCTTCCCATGCTTGACCGCGCGGTGCAGATACAGGTATAATACTCGTACAAGGCGATGATAGAGAGAGTAGGCGCGACCGATCAGCCAGGGAGGCGCGGTCGGCGACTGGAAGCCGTGCTCTGAAGAGGCGCGCCGAAGTTCACTCTTGAGCCGGACAGGGGAAAGGCGTCAGCCGAGTAGTTTGTCCCGGTAGCCCACCGTTAATGGGGCGCCCAATCGGCCGGCGCGACGACGTGCCCTGGCCCGCTGGGAACTGAGAGGGTCGCGCGGGAGCGCGGCCAATCGGGGTGGCACCACGGGAGCATGCTCTCGTCCCCATGCGGGACGGGGGCTTTTTGTTATTTAGGGAGGTGGCGATGGAGAAGAAAGCACAGAATGTGGCGGCGCTGCAAGCGGACGCGCTGGCGCGGCTGGCCGACGTCAAAGACGACGCGGCCCTGGCGGCTTGGCGCAACGAGATTCTGGGGCGCAAGGGCGTCATCAGCGAGGCCATGCGCGAGCTGGGGCAACTGCCGCCCGCCGAGCGGCCCGCTGCCGGCCAGCGCCTGAACGAAGTCAAGACGGCGTTGGAGGCGGCCTACGACGAGGCCGAGGCTCGCCTGAAGGCACAGGCCTTGGCGGCGTCCCTGTCGAGCGAGACCATTGATGTGACGCTGCCCGGCCGCCCAGCCGGCGTGGGCGGGCTGCATCTCATCACCCGCACACTGCGTGAGATTCGGGAAATCTACGGGCAGATGGGCTTCCAGGTGTACCGCAGCCGCCAGGTGGAGACTGATGACTACAACTTCGGCCTGCTGAACATGCCGAAGCACCACCCGGCGCGGGACATGCAGGACACGTTCTATGTCCTTCCGCCGGAGAGTGACCTGGACGCGGACCTGCTGCTGCGGACGCACACGTCGCCGGGTCAGATCCACGCGATGCGCCAGTACTACCCGGAGCCAATCCGCGTCATCCTGCCCGGCATGGTCTTCCGCTTCGAGCCGGTCACGGTGCGCTCGGAGATGCAGTTCCACCAGGTCGAGGGGTTGGCGGTTGGCCGCAATATTACGATGGCCGACCTGAAAGGGACGCTCATCAACTTCGCTCATCGGTTCTTCGGTCCGCAGTACGCCGTGCGCTTCCGCCCGAGCTACTTCCCGTTCACAGAGCCGAGCGTCGAGATGGACATCGAGTGCATCGTGTGTGGCGGCAAAGGCTGCTCCATCTGCAAACGGTCGGGCTGGCTAGAGATTCTCGGCGCGGGCATGGTGCACCCGACGGTTCTGCGCAACGGCGGCTACGACCCCGACGTGTACAGCGGCTTCGCCTTCGGCATGGGCGTCGAGCGTCCCGCCATCCTGAAGCACCGCATCGACGATATTCGCCTGTTCTTCAGCGGGGACCTGCGGTTCCTGGAACAGTATGCCTGATCAGGCCGTAGCCGCCGTTAGCAAGGAGAGGAACACATGCTAGTCCCTTTGTCGTGGTTGAAAGACTACGTAGACATAAACGTTTCCATCGATGAGCTGGCTTACCGCCTCACCATGTCCGGCCTGGCCGTCGAGAAGATCGAGCGGCTGGGGGCGGAGTGGGAGCGCGACAAGATATTCGTCGGGCGTATCGTGCGTATCGACCAGCACCCCAACGCGGATCGCCTGGTCCTGGCGACGGTAGACTACGGCGCGGCCGAGCCGCAGACCGTGGTCACCGGCGCGCCCAATCTTAAGGTCGGCGACACGGGGCAGAAGGTCCCATTCGCCGTTGTCGGAGCGCGGGTGATCGACGGCCACAAGGACGACGGCAGCATCCTCGTGATCAAGCCGGCCAAGTTGCGCGGCGTCCAGTCTGCGGGCATGGTGCTGTCGGAGAAGGAGCTGGGGCTATCCGATAGCCACGAGGGCATCATCATCCTGCCGCCCGACGCGCCGGTCGGCGTCCCCTTGGCCGACTACCTGGGGGACACCGTCCTCGACATCGAGCTGACCCCCAACCTCACCCGCGCCTCGAACATCGTCGGCACGGCGCGCGAGTGGGCGGCCATCTCCGGCCAGGGCGTGCGCTATCCAGACACCGAGATGGTGGCGGCGGGCGAGCCGGTCGCTGGCAAGGCGCATATCGTCATCGAGGACCCTGACCTGTGCAGTCGCTACTCGGCGACGATCATCGAGGGCGTCGAGATTCGCCCGTCGCCGCAGTGGATGGGGCGGCGCCTGACCCTCACCGGCATGCGCCCGATCTCTAACATCGTCGATGTCACGAACTACGTGATGCTGGAGATGGGCCAGCCGCTGCACGCCTTCGACTACGACAAGCTCGTCGCGCGGGCCGGCGGCAAGGCCCCGACGATCATCGTCCGCCGCGCCAAGCCGGGCGAGGAGATGAGGACGCTCGACGGCGTGCAGCGCAAGCTCACGTCCGACATGCTCCTCATCTGCGACACCGCCGGCCCCATCGCCATCGCCGGTGTCATGGGCGGCGAGGAGACCGAGGTGTCCGCCGAGACGACCCGCATCCTGCTCGAGGCGGCGAACTTCAACAACCTGAACACGCGCCGCACGGCGGCGCTCCTGAAGCTCCAGAGCGAGGCGGCAGCGCGTTTCGGGCGCGGCATCCACCCGGCGCTGACGGTGCCGGCGGCGCAGCGCGCGACCGAGCTCATGCGCGAGCTGGGCGGCGGCACCATCGCCCAGGGCGTCCTGGACGAGTACCCCGTCCCGGCCGAGACGGTCGTGGCGGAGCTGGCGACGCGCGACGTGCAGCGCATCCTGGGCATGGACATCGCGGCGCAGCGGGTCGTGGAGATTCTGAAGGCGCTGGAGTTCGAGGTCGAGATCGCCAACCAGGACGGCGACGATTGGCGCATCCGCGCCGTTGTCCCGCCGCATCGGCTGGACGTGTCCCACTCCTATGACCTCCTCGAAGAAGTGGCGCGCATCGAGGGCTACGACCGCATCCCGGCGACCCTCATGTCGGACGAGCTGCCGCCACAGCGGCCGAGCGGCGACATCGACCGCGAAGAGCGCGTGCGCGACCTGCTGGCCGGCGCGGGTCTACAAGAGGTGATGACGTACGCCATGACCAGCCCGGAGCGCGAGGCGGCGCTGCATCCCGGCCTGTCCGCCGAGGCTGTGGGCGAGCGGCCGTACCTCGTCGTAGCGAACCCGATTCGACCGGACCGGGCGGTCATGCGCCACACGCTGCTGTCGAGCGCGCTGGAGACCCTGGCGAACAACGCCCGTTACCGCGAGCGCATTGCCATCTTCGAGGTCGCGCCGGTTTACCTGCCCCTGCCGGGCGAGGCGCTGCCCCAGGAGCCGCGACGCCTGGCCATCGCCCTGGCCGGGCCGCGCCATCCCGCCGCCTGGTCCGGCGGCTCGGCCGAGCCGTTCGACTTCTACGACCTCAAGGGCATCATCGACATGCTCCTGAGCCGAATGGGGCTACAGGGTGAGTGGGCGCCGCTGACCGACCATCCGACGTTCCATCCGGGGCGCGCGGCGCGCGTATCCCTGGCCGGCGGCACGCCGCTCGGCCCGGCTGGCGAGCTGCATCCCCTGGTGCGCGACGCCTTCAACGCGCAATCGGGGGCGGACCTGCCATCGTCGCCCATCCTGCTCGCCGAACTGGACCTGGACGCCATCCTGGCGCAAGCCACGCCCGATGTGGTGCACACGCCCATCCTCAACCGCCCACCGGCCAAGATTGACCTGGCCGTCGTCGTGGACGAGGCGGTGCCGCAGGCGCGGGTGCTGGCGGCGATTCAAGCGTCGGCCGGGGAGCTACTGCGCGAGGTTCAGTTGTTCGATCTGTACCGGGGGCCGCAGATTGGGGCGGGGAAGAAGAGCCTGGCCTACGCTCTGGTGTTCCAGGCGGCGGACCGCACGCTCACCGACGCCGAGGTCGCCGCGCTGACCCAGCGCATCGTCGACCGGCTGAGCCGCGACCTGGGCGCGACGCTCAGAACCTAGAATCGGGCCTGCCACCGAAGCACAGCCGGCACAGAGAGCGACAAACCGCATCCTCTCTGTGCCGGGTCTTGCTAGTCATTGCGAGGAGCGCGCTAGCGCGACGAAGCAATCCCCCGATAAGCGCAACCGTCCTAGGCGGTGATAGACAGTCATTCGCACTTCGGGGGATTGCTTCGCTTCGCTCGCAATGACGGGCCGCGGTATATTTATGTTCGCGGACTCGGTCTACCCGTCCTTCTTGCCCCCGCCGAGGCGCTTGAGGGCGTCGGCGCGTTCCTTCGCCAGGCGCTCCTTTTCGGCGGCGAGCTGGGCGCGCATCTTCTCGGCCTGCGCGCGGAGGCGGCGCTGCTCTTCTAACAGGTCCTCGTCCACCTTCGCGGCCGGCTCTTCCACGTGGCTCTCGGCGGCGAGGGGGTTGAAGTCGAGGGACTGGGCGGCGCGGGCGGCGGCGAGGTCGGCTTTCAGGGCCGCGGCCAGGGCGTCGTCTTTTGGCGAGCGCTTGACGTGGAGCGCGGACGCTTCGATGTGGCCCGCGCGCTCCAGGGCGGCGCGCTCCTCGTCGGTGACGCGGATGCCTGCCTCCTCCAGCGCGCCGAGCGGATCGAGCTGGAAGCCGCTCCACAGGTCCGGGCGCTTCGCCAGCAGGCGGTCAATGAGCGCGCCGATCACGACATCGTCCGACATGGTCTCCTCCCCAACACGGCAGCGTGTCCAAAGAAGCTTCGGCGAGGGTCTGTTACACCTGAGTTGGCGGGAACGCAGTTCCGCCCGCGTCCGCCGTGGCGTAAACACCACGGCTACTAAATGGAAGCCCGAGGGGCTAAAGAGACGCGCCCTAGCCCCTTGGGCTTGCATCCTTAGCGGCGGTCTTCAGGCCGCCGCGTCGGTCGGCACAACAACGAAACGCGCCTCGTACGTCTAACACACGACTAGCCCATGATTCTAGCCGGGACCCCGACGAGCGACAAGCGGGGCGAACGACTCGACCACGAACGAAAGGAAAGAGATAGGAAGGGCGCGAAAGGTTATCGCCTGGCGAATCCTTTTCATGTTCTTTGCGGCCCTTTCGTGGCCTTCTCGGTCTAAGCGTTCGCCCGCCGCAAATTGCGCATCAATGCTGCGCTCGTCGCTGCCTGTCTCGCTCGTAGAGAATGATGGAGGTCGCGCACGCGACGTTCAACGATGTCGCCGCGCCGTAGATGGGGATTCGCACGACGGTGCTGCACAATTCCTTGTAATAGGCGCTCATCCCCGCGTTTTCGTTGCCCGCAACGACAACCGTCGGCAGGGTCAAATCCTGGCTGTCCACATCGACCGTGGCGTTTTCATCCGTCCCGACAATCTGCAACGCGCCGATACGCGCCCCAACGATCTCAAACCAGGGGACTAGCTCGGCCGGCGTAGACAGACGGATCACCGGGATGGCGAAGAGCGACCCAGTTGTCGCGCTGATCGTTTCCGGATCATACACGTCGACGGCGTGTCCCGTGACAATGACCCCATCCACTCGCAAAGCATCACATGACCGAATGATTGCCCCTAGATTGCCGGGGCTAGACGGGCGATCCATCACGACGACGCACATGTTGGCGTGAACCCTGATGCGCGACAGATCGTCGTCGGGCATGTCGACGAGGGCGATCAATTCTGATGAATCGCTCTTGCTACTGAGCTTGTCCATCAGGGGTTGCGGCAGCTCGAAATGCGTCCTGGCGGTGGAACTCGCGAGAATGCCCTCCGCCCAGCGCGAGAGGCGTCGCTCCCGCGAGTAGAAGAAAGCGTTGATTTGCCAACCGTGCGCCAGCGCCTGGTTGATGGGCCGTACTCCTTCGAGAAAGAACTCCTTGTGTCGGTGCCGCTTCTGCCTGTTTCGGCGCAGAGTCTCGGCATACTGAAAGTCGTTATTCTCGGAGTAGATTTGCTTGACCTGGGGTTTCATTCGGAATTCGCCTTGTCCAAAGCGTGCGACACATCAGGCGCGCAGAACGCGCATGTATATTGTACCGTGATGGACACGACAATCTCAAGCTCCACGATGTTTTGCTCTCGCCATCGGGATGGTCTAGACTAAGGCTGCACGCCAACATTGTGTGAAACCCAACCATAATAGCTCCCACAAGTAGAAGGCAAACATGATTGACACCCTTATATTCGACCTGGACGATACGCTGCTCATCAACCCGATTGACCGCTTCCTGGCGGCGTACCTCCAGGCGCTAAGCGCGTACCTGGCTGCGTATATCCCGGCCGACCGTCTCATCCCACAACTCATGCGCTCGACACAGGAGATGGTCGGGAACCGCGACCCGCACCACACCAATCAGGAGGTGTTCGCCGCGTCGTTCTACCCCGCGCTCGGCCTGTCCGAGATGGAGATGGCGCCCATCCTGGCGCAGTTCTACGACGAGGAGTTCCCGAAGCTGCGGGGATATACCGAGCCGGTGCCAGCCGTTCCGTCCCTGCTGGCCGACGCAACCGCAAAGGGGTACGGCCTCGTCGTCGCCACGAACCCCATCTTCCCACTGCGCGCGATCCAGCACCGCATTGCCTGGACGGGCGCGTCCGACGTGCCGTGGCTCTACGTGACGAGCTACGAGACGATGCACTTCGCCAAGCCGCACCCGGAGTATTACCTTGAGATTCTCGACCGCATCGGGCGGAGCGCTGAGCGCTGCCTGATGGTCGGCGACAACATGGTCAACGACATCGCGCCGGCGAAGGCGGTGGGGATGCAGACGTTTTGGGTGACGGACGGTTCGGCGCCGGCCGGGAACGCGGACCCGACACAGGTCGATTACCAGGGGACGCTCGATGACCTGCGCCGGATGATTGACGGGGGAGACCTTCGGCAAGGTTAAGGGAGCACGACCGCTCGTAGCAGTGCAAGACCAAATGGAGTGCGCTGTGGCAGAATGCGTAATCGAAATTCACTTTGCGTGACACAAATGCTCGATGCCGTTAACATTTCGTAAACACTGGGTCGGCGCGATATCGGTGTATTGCCGCACAAGCACCCTTTATGTCGCAGTTGTGAAACAACCGCCAATATTAAGGTCATGGAGGCACAAAAGTAGACCGAATTATTGTATACTTGTGAAGGGGATTCACGTCCCGGGCACGCGTCGTCGATGAGGGGGCTGACGCGCGGTCCGATCATCTTCACATCTGTCGTGTCCGCAGGCGCCAGGGCCTGCGTTGCGGTGTTATCTAGTAGGCCGCCCGCCCGTGGACATGGAACGACATGATCTGAGGCGTAGCCGACGCTTCCGCCGCACATGTCGTTCAATATGGGGGGAACCTACAATGATGCGCGCTACTCGTCGTGCATGGCTCTTCGCGCTCATCGCCGCTGCTGCTAGCCTCCTCACCGGCTTGCTCCTGTGGCCTGCCTCGCAAACGCCTTCGGCGTCCGCCGATGGCCCCTACCATCTCTACCTGCCTCTCGTCGCGCAATCCGCCCGATTGGCCGGCAACCCACCCGGCACCATCATCGACATCGGCAGCCCCTGGCAGCACCTTGGACCTGAAGATGCCGTCCCAGGGCGCATGCTGGTTCGCTGGCGTCCGAACGTTGGCGTGGACAGCATCACGCGCATCAACGCCGTGTACGGTGTCGAAACCATCTCCAATATCTCCAGCCTCAATATGCAGGTGCTGCAAGCGCCCACCGATAGCGCGGCGGACTTGATCGCCGAGTACGACGCGCTGCCTGAGGTGCAGTACGCGGAGCCGGACCTGATCGCCCATGCTTTCCCGGTCGACGCGTCTTCGCCGGTGATGGAGGCCGCCGCGCCCGCGCAGCCGCAGGGCGTGCCCGGCCCCACCCTTGAGCCACCTCCCATCGCGCCGCTGGCATCGGTCAACGACCCCCTGTTCTCGCAACAATACAGCCTGACCAAGATGTCGGTTCCGTCGGCGTGGGATGTCACCAAAGCCGACGGCGTCGTCGTTGCCATTGTCGACACAGGCTCGGACCTCACCCATCCCGACTTGAGCTCCAAGTTCGTGTCCCAGGGGCGCGACTTCATCACGGGTCACTCGAACGCGCAGGACGATCAGGGGCACGGCACGCACGTCTCCGGTATCGTCGCCGCCATCACGAACAATGCGACGGGCGTGGCCGGTGTTGGCTACAATGCCAAACTACTACCGGTCAAGGTTCTTAACTCCGGCGGGTCGGGCGACTACGGCTCGATCGTGAACGGCATCACCTGGGCTGCGGATCAGGGCGTCAAGGTGCTGAACATGAGCCTCGGCGGTTCGGGTGGTACCCAGGCGCTCCAGGACGCGGTCGACTACGCGTGGAACAAGGGAGTCGTCGTCGTGTGCGCGGCCGGGAACGATGGGACGGCGTCGCCGAACTACCCTGCTGCCTACACAAACTGTCTGTCCGTTGTGGCGACTGACCAGAACGACCAGAAGGCGTCGTTCAGCAACTACGGCTCGACGGTCGACATAAGCGCGCCGGGCGTGAGCGTGCTCAGCACGGTGATGCGCAGCAGTGGGTCGATCTACGATCCCTCCGGCTACAAGACCCTGAGCGGTACGAGCATGGCGTCCCCGAACGTGGCAGGCGTGGCGGCGCTCGTGTGGGGCGCTCACCCCGACTGGACGAATGCCCAGGTGCGCGCCGCCATCGAGAACAATGCCGACAACATCGGCTCGTCCTACTACTTCGGCAATGGCCGCGTCAATGCAGCGCGCGCCGTAGGTAGCGCCACCGGGCCGACGCCGACCCCCGGCTCGGGCAGTCCTACGAAGACGCCGACGCCGCTGCCGTCAGCGACGCCGTCGCCCACGACTGACCCGAACGATTACGCCGGCCAGACGGCCGTGCTCATCAACCAGCAGCGCGTTGCCAACGGCCTGTCTCCGCTCAACATCGATCAGCGCCTGGCGAATGCGTCCGACTTCCACAACCGCTGGATGCTGGACAACAACTGCTTCGACCACATCTGTCCAGGCGAGCCTGACCCGCTCCAGCGCATGAAGAACGCGGGCTACCCGCTGACGAGCGGCAGCGAGAACATCGGCCGCGGCTACATCACGCCGCAAGACATGGTCACAGGTTGGATGAACTCATCCGGCCACCGCGCGAACATCCTGGGCAACATGACCGACATCGGCTGCGGCTTCCTCCAGGGGCCGTCAGGGTCATACATGGACCGCTACTGGACGTGCGACTTCGCCCGCGGGGCGAGCACATCGCCGACCCTGACGCCGACGCCCATACCAACGGCGACGTCCCCGGCGGCGGCGACTGCCACGTACACTCCGACGCCAACCTCGACACCGCTCGGTGCGCCCACGGCCACGGCGTCGCCGTTCCCGACCGCCGGTACACCGGACCTGTCGTCCTGGGCGCAGCGAACCTTCAACGCTATCAACGTCCAGCGCGTAGCAAACGGCCTGCCGACGGCTGTGTTCCATCCGGCGTTGCAGAAGGCGGCGCAAGACTACAGCCAGTACATGTACGACAACAACTGCTGGTCCCATTACTGTAATGGCACGCCCTGGACGCGCATCCCCGCCGCCGGCTACGATGCGACGGCGTACAGCGAAGTCATCGCGCAGTCCGCGCCGTCGCCTGAATATGCAGTCCAAATCTGGATGGATAGCCCGCCCCACCATGACACAATCATGAGCGTGAAGGACGGCTACAACCTCGAAATCGGCTGTGGCTGGGACAAGTCCTTCTGGTACACCACGTGCGATCTGGGGTGGCGCGCCCTGCCGACCACCCCAACGCCAACCCTGTCGCCGACGGTCACGCCGACCGTAACACCCAGCATCACGCCCACTCAGCCGGTGGCAGGGCAGATCGTCGTGGCAATTACTCCGGCGGCCGGCCAGGTTGGTTGGGTAGCCGATAACAGCTCGACCGGCTGGACAGACACAGACATGTTCGCAGGCTACTGGGGCGGACAGCGCTACCTGGGTGGCATCCAGTTCCCGCTATCGAGCATTCCCCCGAACGCCCAATTGCTGTGGGCACAGCTCGAGGTCACCGGGCGCAACACGTCTTTCCTGACGCCTGGCGTGGGCGCGGCCTGGGCCGCGCGCTGGATGGAGCCGACGGTCGATAGCGTGTTCCCCAACGTTACCTATGCGACCTTCCTCGCGGCGGCGACGCATGACACGATAGGCGCCCAGCTCACGACGGACAAGTTCGGTGTCGGCACGCTGAATACCTTCCTGTTTACATCTTCGCAGACGGCCGGCCTGGCGAGCCAGATTACCGGCTCAGGGCGCATCACTTTCCGCCTCGATGGCCCGACGGCCGGCCCATCCAGCAATGTGATGAGCTGGTCTACCGGCTACGGGTCGGGCGGCAGCGGGCCGTCCGTCAAGCCGGTGCTGCGGGTGGCATACGTGATTGGAACGCCAACGGTTCAACCGACATTGACGCCGAGCAAGACGCCAGTACCGCCGACATTGACGCCGACGAACACGTCGGTGCCGCCCACGTCGACGCCGACGAACACGCCGGTACCGCCGACGCTGACACCGACCAACACACCACTGCCGCCGACGTCGACGCCGACGAACACACCGACGAACACACCGACCAATACGCCACTGCCGCCGACGCCGACGCTGACACCAACGAACACACCGACCAACACACCACTGCCGCCAACGTCGACGGCGACGAACACACCGACCAACACACCAGTGCCGCCGACGTCGACGCCGACAAACACACCGACGAACACGCCGGTGCCGCCGACGTTGACACCGACCTCGACACCGACGAACACGCCGGTGCCGCCGACGTTGACACCAACGAATACACCGGTGCCGCCGACGATGACACCAACGAACACACCGGTGCCGCCGACGCTAACACCGACGAACACGGCGGTGCCATCGACCTCGACACCGACGAACACGGCGCTGCCGTCGACGTCGACGCCAACGAACACGCCGGTACCATCGACTTCGACACCGACGAACACGCCGGTACCGTCGACCTCGACACCGACGAACACGCCGGTACCGTCGACCTCGACACCGACGAACACGCCGGTGCCGTCGACCTCGACACCGACAAGCACCGCGACGTCCGTTTCCCCGACAGACACGCCGACGGCGACAGCGACCCTGCTACCTCTGGCCACGGCGACGCCCACGCCGACGTCGACGGCCGAGCTTCACACGCGTATCTGGGAGGTCTGGCCTGACGCGAACGGCGTCGGGTGGGTCATGACGTTGGACACGAACAGCCCGCGCCTGGGTGACCGAGCGATCTACGCCGGCCAGTGGGGCCAGTGGCGCTACTACGGTCTGCTCCAGGTGTCGATACCAACACTGCCAAGCGACGCCGTGATCATCGGCGCCCAGCTCAGGCTCTACACGCAGACGACCGCTAACGTCAACGGCGGCAACTGGACGTTGCAGACACTTGATCCTTCGGTCGATAGCACGTTTACGGCGTTGACGTATCCTCTGGTGGACCGCGCGACCTTGCTCGGGCCGCCGGCGCCGTCAGTCGATGCGGCGCACCTGGGTACTCCCGCGCAGGCGGCGTTCTTCGACTTCACCCAGGATGGAATCGCTCAGCTGCAAGCGCGGCTCACGTCTACGCATAAGGTGAGCTTCCGTATCGACGGGCCGACCAACGGCTACACACTGCAGGAGTGGGACTCCGGCTACGGCTACGGCGGCCTCGGGCCCGCGTTTAAGCCGGTCCTGCGCTTCACGTACACGACAGCGCAGGTACAGGGTCCGGGAGCGCAGGACTTGCCCCTGCTGCCGTAGACTGGTGGTGCGGCGAGGCCGGAGGGCGCTTTCCTCCCGGCCTCGCTGCCCGATCATGGTAAGGTTTGTCTGGCGCGGGCCGTCGAACAAGCAACGAAGCTTGTTCAATTAATGCGGGATCTCGCAGCAAACTGGACATTTCCCCGCAAGTGCCTATACTGTAAGTAGCTCTCTCGCCCGAGAGCTTTTTTGCAACCCTAGCGGAAAGGAGGTAGACCATGATGATGCTGCGTGACATGACTGTCCTCTCACGCGATTCTCGCTCGGCCACTGGTGTATTCCGTCTCGACGGCCATCGCCGTCCGTACTATTTCGTTGCTCTTCGCAATCCCAGTGGTGCTTTCCGCGTTCAGCGCGTATACCCAAACGCGCCGGCGGATGCGAGCGCCGCCGTCTCCCAGGCGCTCAATGGAGACGGCGACAACCCGCCCGAACGTAGGCGCGGTGAGGCAGCGAGCCAACGGCAGGTCTGCCTCGCCGCGCCACCCGCGAGGGTGGAAATGGGCTGGCGATTCGTGTAAGGATCTGCTTTCCCGACTGCAAGAGTGCGCGGTGGCCTACGGGCCACCGCTTTGTTTTGTGGTCCTTTGTCAATCCGCCGTGGCCTGATCTCTACCCTATTGCTTGCGCCGGCTCTCCCATTCGCGGTATAATGGGAACGATATGGGCAGCGCAACGCAGATCTCACAAACCACGTCTGGACGCTACACGGCGACGCCGCGTACCCTGATCTTCGTCACCCACGGAGAAGATGTCCTGCTTCTGCGGGGCGCTGCGCACAAAGGATGGTGGGCAGGCCGCCTCAATGGCGTCGGCGGCCACATCGAGCGCGAGGAGGATGTCTGGTCCTCGGCGCAACGCGAGCTACGGGAAGAGACGGGTCTCGAATCCGTCGCAGATCTTCGTCTGGCGGCTATCATCAACGCGGCATTGGGTCAGGCGGACAACGGCATTATGCTGTTCGTGTTTACCGCCCGAAGTTTCACCCGCGAGGTGATCGAATCGCCCGAAGGGACTCTGGAGTGGATTCCTCAAGCCGACCTGGCGAACTATCCCGTCATCAACGACCTGCGCATTTTGCTCCCCCGTGTTCTCAATCGCTCCAACGATGCTCCGCCCCTGTTTGCCCACTACTGGGTCGACGAGCAAGGTGAACTGGTTGCCCAGTTTCAGGGCGAGCCGGCGGTCCGGCTTGCCTTCCCAACAACCTAACTCAATGAAGTGAGAGGTGCAATGATGAGCTCCAATGGAACCCCACACGAGACGGTACACGACCTGGCGCAAGCGCTCGCGCCAGCGGCCCACATTAAAGGCGATAGCCTGCTCGTGGCCGATGAAAGCAAGCTGCGCGAGGCGATGGATTGGCTGATTCGTGACGCGGTTTTCGGGCCTGACCCGGTCAAGGCGCTGGCGCGCTGGGTTATCTGGGAAGCCGGCATCGCCCTCAACGCAATCCCGGCGTCGATCAATGATTTCTACATGGCGCGTGGCCACAACGAGTACGGGAACCTGACCGTGCCGGCGATGAACCTGCGCGGCGTTGCGTACGACTCGGCCAAAGCCGCGTTCCGCGCTGCCAATGCTCGCGGCGTCGGCGCTCTCATTTTCGAGATCGCTCGCTCCGAGATGGGCTATACGGATCAGCGCCCCACCGAGTATGTCGCGGCAATCCAGGCGGCTGCCCTCAACGAAGGGTTCCAGGGGCCGGTGTTCATCCAGGGCGACCACTTCCAGATGAGCCTCAAGAACTACGGCAAGGACCCCGCCAAGGAGTTCCAGGCGGTCAAGGATCTGATCGATGAGGCCCTCGCTGCCGGCTTCTACAACATCGACATCGACTCTTCGACGCTGGTCGACATGAGCAAGGCGACGGTTCCTGAGCAGCAGGAGCTTAACTCCTCGATCGCCGCTGAGCTGTCCGCCTATGTTCGCGAGCGCGAGCCAAAGGGCATCACCACCTCGCTCGGCGGCGAGATCGGCGAGGTCGGCGGCCACAACTCCAACATCCAGGAGCTACGCGCCTTCATGGACGGCTACAACGCTATCCTGGCGAAGCTCGCCCCCGGCGCGGTTGGCCTCTCGAAGATTAGCATCCAGACCGGCACGGCCCACGGTGGCGTGGTGTTGGCGGATGGCACCCTGGCCTCCGTGAAGATCGATTTCGACGTTCTGCGGGAACTGTCGGACGTCGGCCGCGCGGAGTACGGGATGGGCGGCGCGGTGCAGCACGGCGCGTCCACACTGCCGCCCGAAGCGTTCGCCAAGTTCGTCGAGGCGGGCGCGTGCGAGGTGCACCTGGCGACCGGCTTCCAGACGACCATCCTGACCCACCCGGCTATGCCGGCCGAGGTGAAGCAGGCTGTGAAGGACTACTGCTTCGCCAACCTGACCGGTGAGCGCGGCGCGAAGGACTCGGACGAGCAGTTCGTGTACAAGACCAGCAAGAAGGTCTGGGGCCCGATGAAGCGCCAGTTCTGGGACCTGCCCCAGGACAGCATGAGCGAGATCATGGCGACCCTGGAGGCCCAGTTCGGCTTCTTGTTCGAGCAGCTCAACGTTGTCAACACTAAGGATCTCGTCACCCGGTTCGTCAAGCCTGTGGCACTCCACAAGCCGCGGCCGGAGGCCGATGCCGCCCTGGTCGAGATCGTCGACACGGCGACCGACCTGGCCGACTAATCGTTGAAGAAGTCAGGGGAGACACGGCGCGCGCATCGATGCGGCCGTGTCTCCCCTGCGTTTTCTACCTTATGCTGAACCGACGTCCCCTTAAGCGTGTTGCCGCGCGGCTGATGCGGTTCTTCCCCCATTGGCTCTACAGTCTGATGGTTCGCCTGACCCAGGCGCCCTTTCGCGTGGGGGCGACGGCGTTCGTGTTCGATCCGGACGGCCGCGTCCTGCTGCTTCACCACGTTTATCGCCTGACCTATCAGTGGGGGCCGCCCGGCGGGTGGCTGACTCGTGGTGAAGACCCGGTTGTGGCGCTTCGCCGCGAGCTGAGAGAGGAAACCGGGCTAGACGTCACTGTACTCGTCCCTCTGCACGTTGCCACGCGCGGGGAGCAGATGGAGATTATCTACCTGGCGACCAGTCAGGGCGGCGACCTGAGGCCGAGCGGCGAGATTCTGGAGGGCGGCTTCTTCGACCCGGACGCGATTCCATACCCGCTCCGCCCCGACTACTATACGGTCTTGAACCGCGCATATGCGGCCTGGCGCGCAACCTACAGACGACCCACGTGAGATCCTCGCTTCAGCATGTCTGCTCGAAGGTCGTTCGCGACACAAAGGAAAACCCGCAGGGAGGCCCCTGCGGGTTTTTTGTCCTGCTCTGAAGTGATGCTGCCGCGGACTACGTCTGGTGGCCCGAGTGGAAGAAGCTCACGCGACGTTCCGTACCGTGGAGGATGCGCTGAATATTGGGTCGCAGGGCGATCAGCACGAGAATAAGCTGTACAACGCCGTACAGGGTGTAGGCCCAGGGCACCCAGCCCAGCCAGGCAAACACGAATAATACGACCATAGCCGTCGCGCAGCCCGTCATGGTCCCAATGGAAGCCATGCCAGACGCGAGGAAGGCGATGGCGCCCATGCTGATGGAAATTACGGCAGCCAGTGGCTGCAGCGCGAGGACGATCCCGATATTGGATGCGCCGCCCGCGCCCCCCTTGAACTTGATAAACACCGACCAGATGACCCCGACCATGGCGCCTATGCCGGCGACAGACGCCGCCAAAGGAATGTCAGGGAAGGCTAGGCGGGCGAGCAGCACGGGGAGGAATCCCTTGAGAATATCCCCAGCGCCGACGAGAAAGAAAGCCTTTCGGCCCGCGGCGCGCATTGCATTTGTCCCGCCCGTGCGTCCACTACCCACGGTGCGAATATCGACGCCCGATATTTGCTTCACCACGAGCAGCCCAACTGGTATAGAGCCAAACAGATAGCCGACGAGAAAGACCAGACCCAGCACGATGATGAGCTGCATTGCTCCGAGGCGCTCCTTTCACTGTCGCGCTGCCGAAGACAATCGGCGAAGTGTTCCCTTATTATAACACCATTTGCGTTTGTTGGGTACGGCTTGCCAGAGTCGAGAATGTCCGTCTATAATCCGCGCCATGCTACACTCTGCCTGGGCTGGCCTCGTGCAGGCCGGCTTCCGACTTCTCTATACGCGATTCGCCTGGATGTACGACGCGGTCGCCTCGCTCGTCTCCCTCGGTGAGTGGCCGCTGTGGGGGCGCGCGGCGCTGGCGCACCTTGGAGACGGCCCGGTCCTGGAGATAGGCAGCGGGCCGGGCTACCTGCTCGCACCCCTGGCTGAGCGCGATCGGCTGGCTGTGGGGCTAGATCGCTCCCCCGACATGGCGCGGCTGGCGTGGCCGCGACGCGGCGCGGCTTACGTGACGCTCGGGCAGAGCGAGGCGCTCCCGTTCACCACGGGCGCCTTCGCGACTGTGGTGAGCGTGTTTCCCGCGCCGTATATTGTCGAGGCCGCGACCGTCGATGAGGTTTGCCGCGTGCTAGCGCCCGGTGGACGCCTCGTGGTCGTCGACCACGCTGTTCTGCTGGGCCGCGATCCCTACAGCCGCATCGTTAACCTGGCTTACGCGCTGACGTCCAGCTCTCTCGAAGCATCCACGCTCCCTGTGCAGCTTGAAGCCCGCGGGTTCAGCGTGCGGCGCGTAGCGCATGAAATGCGGCGTGCGCGCGTCAACGCCCTCGTCGCCGAGAAATCTCGGCAAGATTCGCTGTGACATTGCTCTCTTCACGCGTGGAACACACCCGCAGTGTCCGTGCGAGAGACATGTTCGGACATGAGGTAGGGGTAGCCCTCGGGGCTGCCCTGGGCGACCACGAGAGTTCGCCCCTACCCATCCGTAAGCCAGGCGAGGAGGAGGGGCAGCGCCTGAGCGACGCCCGCCTCGGCGTCGGGGGAGAGGGGCGCGCCCAGGTCGAAGCGGCGCGCGGGTACAGTGAGCAGCCAGGCCGCCGGGCAGCGCCCATACACAGCCTGACACAGGGCCAGCAGCGCGCGGGGGTGCGCGCCGTGGGTGAGCGCCCCGACCTCGGGCGCGGCGTCGAGTCGCTGCAGGGCCACGCCCGCCGCATCGGGCCGGGCGTCGGCGTCCACGAACACGACGCGCTCGGCCGACGCGAGATTCGCCGCGACCTCCGGCGCGAGTTGCGTCAGCGTCAGCGCCTCGACCCCCGGCTGCCGCCAAGCCGCGACGGCATCGGCCACCCGCGGACCGATGCCGTCGTCCCCGCGCAGGTCATTGCCGTAGCCGATGACCAGCGCAGATACAGTCACTCCCTCTGTCATTTTCAAGCTCTACTTCCCAATCTCCAACCCCTAATCTCTCCGTACCTCATCCAGCACCGTTCCATCCGGCCCGACCAGCACTACCTGCAGCGGCATTTGGCCGAAGGCGTGGGTCGCGCAGCTCAGGCACGGGTCGAAGGCGCGGATGCCCGCCTCCAGGCGATTGAGAGCGCCCTCGGGAATTGTCGGGCCGTCGATGAAGTGGCGCGCGATCTGGGCGACGGTGCGGTTCATCGCCAGGTTGTTCTGGCCCGTGGCGATGAGCAGATTGACGGATTGGATGAGGCCGTCCTCGTTCACCGTGTAGTCGTGGAAGAGCGTGCCGCGCGGGGCCTCGCTCACGCCCACGGCGTGCAGTTGGTTGATGCCGGCGTTGGCGCGTAAGTGGGTCGACAAGATGTCGGGGTCGGCCAGCAGCGCCTCAATGCGCTCGATGGAGGCGACAATCTCGATCAGGCGCGCCCAGTGGTAGTAGAAGGACGAGGTCACCGTGTCGCCGCCCTTGGCGCGGAACTCGGCCAGTTCGGCGTCAGCCAGGGGCGTGCCGATGGCCGAGCACACGTTGAGCCGCGCGAGCGGCCCGACGCGGTAACTGCCCGCCGGGTAGCCCATGGGCAGGAAGTAGGCAAACTTCATGTATGACCAGGCCTCGATGGCTTCGCCGATGAAGGTCTGGTAGCGGTTGGCGTCCAGGTGGTCGGCGATGATGTTGCCGCCGCTGTCGACAAAGCGCAGGTGGCCGCCGTAATGCTCCCACAGCCCGTCGGGACTCACCAGGCCGAGGAAAAGGGTCGGGAAGTTACCGAAGACGTGGGCCTCTTTCTGGTGTGTTCCGAGCACCTGCTTGAAGATGCTTAGCCCGCGCAGCGCCGTCTCCCGCGCCTCGGGCAGCCGGGCGAGAATCTTGTCGCGGTTCTCGGCGGTCAGGGGCGAACGGACGCCGCCCGGCACGGCCCAGGCGGGGTGGATGCGCTGCCCGGCCACCAGGGCGATAATCTCCTGGCCGAAGGCGCGCAGGCGAATGCCCGCCCGCGCCAGCTCCGGGTTGGCCTGGGCGACGCCGAAGACGTTGCGCGTCGCGGGGTCGCTGTCCATTCCCAGCAGCAGGTCGGGCGAGCTGAGGTGGAAGAAACTCAGGGCGTGGGACTGGACGAGCTGGCCCAGGTTCACCAGGCGGCGCAGCTTCTCGGCGGCCGGCGGAATGCTGACGGCCAGGATCTGGTCGCCCGCCTTGGCGGACGCCATCAGGTGGCTGACCGGGCAGATGCCGCAGGTGCGCGCCGTCAGGCCCGGCATCTCCCACAAGGTGCGGCCCTCGCAGAAGCGCTCGAAGCCGCGGAACTCGGTGACGTGGAAGTGGGCGTCGGCCACCCGGCCCTCGTCGTCCAGTTGAATCGTAATCTTGGCGTGGCCTTCGATCCGAGTGACCGGATCGATCATAATGGTTTGCGGCATAAAAGTTCTATCCGTTTCTCGCCAGGCGGCCGTCTAGCCGAATTTGAGGTCGCGCTCCGCCAGGTGAACCTCGGAGGCGTCGAGCAATTGTTGGATGACGGCGCGAATGCGGGCGGCGGGCGGCGGGCAGCCGGGCAGGTACACGTCGACCGGCACAACCTGATGCACGGGCAGCACGCGGTCCAGCAGCTTAGGCAACACGCCCGGCGTGGCCGGTATCTGAGGGTCGAGGCTGGCCTTGTCGAGGTAGGAGCGCTCGAGCACCACCAGCGCCTTGCCCAGCGGGTTGCGCAGGGCCGAGACGTTGCCCGTCACGGCGCAGTCACCGAAGGAGACCACGGTGTGGGTGTTGGCCCGCACGCGGTAAATCAGCTCCAGGTGGTCCTCGTTCGCCACCGCGCCCTCCACGAGGGCCACGTCCACGTTCTCAGGGTACGTCTTGACGTCGGCGATCGGGCTGTAGACCAGGTCCACCCGGGCGGCCAGGTCTAGCAGCCATTCATCCATATCGAGAAACGACATGTGGCAGCCGGAGCAGCCGGCGAGCCATACTGTGGCTAGTCTTACTCGACCCATTCTCTTCTCCCGCGCGGTGATGACGTAGTCCAGGCGAGCGCGGTCACGGGCCCATCTCGGCCACCGACGACCCCTGGTCGAACAAGGCCCTGGCCGGGCAGGCGAGGACACATTTGCCGCACTGGGTACACGTCTTGACGTCGCCCCAGGGTTGATTGAGACCGAGATGATCCGGGCCTTGACACCGCGGCCCGACACGTCCCAGACGTGCGCGCCCTCGATGGCGTCGCACACCCGCACGCAACGCTGGCACATGACACAGCGGTTGTGATCCAGGCCGTAGCGCGGGTGCGAGATGTCGACCTCACAGGGCGGCGACAGGTAGTCGTACTCGACGTGATCGACGCCGAGGGCCATCGCCAGGTTTTGCAGCTCACAGTGGTTGTTGGCAACGCACACTGAGCAGACGTGGTTGCGCTCGGCGAGCAGCAAGGAGATGATATCCCGCCGATACTCTAGCAACTGAGGCGTGTCGGTGTGAACCTCCATGCCTTCTTCCACTTTGGTGACGCAGGCCGGCTGTAGCTTTGGGCTGCCCTTGATCTCGACCAGACACAGGCGGCAGGCGCCGATATCGGCCAGGCCGTGGAAGTGGCACAGGGTGGGAATCCAGATGTTGGCGTCCTGGGCGGCCTCGAGGATGGTTTCCCCTTCGCGCCCACTCACCATTTGTCCGTTGATAGTCAGGGTCTTAACGGCCATACGATCCCCCTATGCCGGTTCCAGCCGCGGCTGACCGTCGGGGCTGTGAACGAGGGCCAGGTATTCGTCGCGGAAGTAGCGCAGCGTGCTGAGGACGGGATTGGGCGCGTTCTGCCCTAATCCGCAGAGGCTGGTGCGGCGCACCATCTCACACAGCTCCTCCAGCCGCGCCAGGTCGGCCATGGTCCCCTCGCCGCGTCCGATCTTGACGAGTAGCCCGTGAATCTGGGCCGTGCCGACGCGGCAGGGGACGCACTTGCCGCACGACTCGTCGGCGCAGAAGTCCATGAAGAAGCGCGCCACGTCCACCATGTTCGTCGTCTGGATCCATGACGACTGCCGCCGAGGCCCATGATGGAGCCGGATGGCCGCGAGGGATCTTATAGTCGACGGCGGTGCTGAAGGCCGAGGCCGGGATACAGCCGCCAGACGGTCCGCCCGTCTGGACGGCCTTGACGGGCGTGCCGTCAGAGGAGCCGCCGCCGATGTCGTTGACGATCTCGCCCAGGCTCATGCCCATCGGGACTTCGATGAGGCCGATGTTGCGCGCCTGGCCGGCCAGGGCGAACACCTTGGTGCCCTTGCTCTTGCCGGCGCCGATGCCGGCGAACCTCTCTGCGCCGAGGTCGATGATGGGCGCGATGTTGGCAATGGTCTCGACATTGTTGATGATGGTGGGGCAGCCCCACAGGCCGTGCTCGGCGGGATACGGCGGGCGGGTGCGGGGTGTCCCGCGCCGACCCTCGATGGACGCCATGAGGGCCGTCTCCTCGCCGCACACAAAGGCTCCCGCGCCGATGCGAATGTCGATGCGGAAGTCAAAGGTAGACTCGAAAATCTGCGTACCCAGCAAGCCGTGGCGTCGTGCCTGGCGGAGCGCCGTCTGAAGCCGGTTGATAGCCAGCGGGTACTCGCCGCGGACATATATGTAGCCCTGGTTGGCGCCGACGGCGTAGCCGGCGATAGCCATGCCTTCCAGGACGCGGTGCGGGTCGCTCTCCAGAACGTCGCGGTCCATGAACGCGCCGGGGTCGCCCTCGTCGGCGTTGCAGATAATGAACTTGCGGTCGCCGGCAGACTTGGCCACCAGTGACCACTTGAGGCCGGTCGGGTAGCCCGCGCCGCCGCGCCCGCGCAGGCCGCTACGGGTGATCTCCTCCACCACCTCGGCGGGCGTCATCTCGTGCAGGGCGCGATACAGAGCCTGGTATCCGTGCAGGGCGATGTAGGACTCGATGCGCTCCGGCTCGACGATGCCGGCGTTCTCGCGCACGATAGGCATCTGGTGGGTGAAGAAGGGGCTGTTAAGGTCGATGCGCTCGGCGTGGGCTTCACCGCCCTCAATCGCCGTGACAATCGACAGGGCGTCTTCGACGTCCACGTGGCCGTACAGGGTCGGGCCGTTCTCAGTTTCCACGCGCACCAACGTGCCTTCACCGCACAGGCCCATGCAGCCTACGGCGCACACGTCCACGCGGTCGCTCAGCCCCATCGCCTCAACCGAGGCTTCGAGGGATTGGAGCACCTCCTTGGACTGGTTCGCAAGGCAGCCGGTGGCCGAGCAGCATCGGATGCTGACAGGCTTGCGGGCGTGTAGCTCCTTTTCGGCTATTTCATTCAACTCAGCCAGGTTCATGGGTGAGCCATCCTTTCACGCGCTCGATAACCTGCGGCGGTGTCAGGCGGCCCGACACCACGCCGTCAAACACCACGACCGGCGCGATGCCGCACGCGCCGAAACAGCGCGCCGTCATGAGCGACATCTGGTTGTCGGGCGTTGTCTCGCCGGGCTTGACGCCCGATTCCGTCTCGATCGCGTCCAGGAGGCGCCGCGAGCCTTTGACATAACAGGCCGTACCGAGGCACACAACGCAGGTGTGCTCGCCCTGGGGCTTGAGTTGGAAGAAGTGGTAGAAGGTAGCGACACCGTAGACGAGGCTGGCGGGCAGTTTGAGGTTGTGGGCGATGTAGAGCATGAGGTCATCGTCGAGGAAGCCGAAGACCTCCTGGGCCTTGTGCAACACCTCGATGAGGGCATCCTGCTGGTATTGCTGCCGCTTCATGGTCGCGTCGAGGATGCGGAAGCGGTTGTCGCCGCTAGGGTGAGAGGCAGCCTGGCGGGGCGGAGGAGTAGGGGCACGGCTGGGGGTACCGCTCCCGTCGTCCGAGGATGGGGACGGGGCGGCCGCGGGCCGTGCTGGAAGGCGGTCTGAGAAAGCCGACATTGCTTCCCCCTTGCGTGAAGTCACGCAAGCTATACAGATGGCGGAGAAAGTGGTCTGAGGGCGCGCAGGCACACCAACAGACAGGGGCGCGGCGGATGCGCCCCAAGTCATTATAGCACTGGGCGCGCGGCCCGCGCGGGCAGAAATCTTCACCCATAAGGAAGATCTCGCAACGGATATGTGCCGCCCACGCGCCTGGAGTGCCGCTCAAGGTGACAGCCGCGGGCCGGCGATTCGTCGTTAGGCGAATGAGGATTGCAGGCCCATTGGTGGAATTGGGCGCCTGTGTGCCGTGTGCTACAATAGAGCCTCGTTGCCTAAAGACCATGCGCCGTCACGTTCAGCTACCGTTCGAACCGGCGCACATCTACCACCTGGCGTGGGTCAGCCCCGCCGCGCTACCGAACCTCGACAAGGAGTTGAGATGCCTACCCCTCCACCCGCCTCCGACTACACACTTGTTCACGAGAAGACCGCGCAGGCCATCGAGTGTCTGCGCGAGCTTAACCTCGGCGCCTGGCTGCTCATGGGACGCGAGACTCTCGAAATGGCCGACCCATCCCTGGCTCTCGTCGTCGGAACCACGGTGACGTGGATTTCGGCGTTTGTCATACCTGATCACGGCGAGAAGACGGCGATTGTCGGCACTTATGACGTGCCCAATCTCCAGAACACCGGCAACTTCGAGCGTGTCCTGGATTACGTCGGCTCGCCGAAGGACGCGCTCCTGGACACCCTGCTCCTCACCGACCCCCAGTCCATCGCCATCAACATCTCCAAGTCCGACAAGATGGCCGACGGCCTGACAACCGGCCTGTACCTCAAGTTGCTGGAGTACCTTGAGGGGACGCCCTACGCCGAGCGCCTCGTCCCATCGGATAAGCTTGTGTCGGCGGTGCGTGGGAGGAAGTCGCCGTCGGAGATTGCCCGCATTCGCGCCGCGATTGACACGACCCTCGGCATCTTCGAGCAGGTGGCGGGCTACATCAAGCCGGGCCAGACGGAGGCCGAGATCCACCGTTTCGTGACGGACATCGTCGAAGGCAAGGGGCTGACGATGGCGTGGGATCCGGAGTACTGCCCGACGGTGCACAACGGAGCGCGGCCGGTCGGCCACACGACAGCGGGGGAGTACAAGGTGACGCCGGGGACGATTGTCCATATGGACCTGGGGGTGAAGCAGGACGGCTACTGCTCCGACTTGCAGCGCGTGTGGTATGTCTCGCGGGGGCCGGGGGACACGCCGCCGGCGGAGCTGACGCGGGCGTTCGAGACGGTGGTGACGGCGATCCAGGAAAGCAGCAAGGTGTTGAAGCCGGGGATCGCTGGGTGGGAGGTGGATGCTTTGGCGCGGAAGATCGTCACCGAGGCGGGGTACCCGGAGTACCTGCACGCGTTGGGGCATCATGTGGGGCGAGCGGTGCACGATGGGGCGGGGATCCTGGGGCCGCGGTGGGAGCGCTACGGGGACACGCCCTACTACCCGGTGGAGGTAGGGAACGTGTTCACGCTGGAGCTAGGGGTCGAAGTGCCGGGTATCGGGTACGTTGGGCTGGAGGAGGACGTGCTGGTGACGGAGAACGGCGTGGAGTGGCTCGCCCCGCCGCAGACCGAGCTGTACGTCGTCTAGCGTGACGGTTTAGCGGACTTGACGCGAGACGGCGGGCCGCAAGCGCGGAAGACCCCACTCCAAGCGATCCATTGAGTCCTTGGCCGCGCACCTGTCACCCGAGCTTCGCAGCACGGTGAAAGGTGCACGATCTTCCCCGCTGTGCCTTCATGACAAAGGCGATGGATAGGACTGGTTTGGTCACGTTGCGAGTCTAGGCTAGACTTCTCTCCTATACTCGTTGAGAGCAAGAGGAGCCTCATGAGCCGCAAAACCGAAGTCGTCTCCGACGCGCTGAACACCGAGGGCGCCAAGGCCTTTGCCTACTCCCATGGAATCCGGCGTGGCAATCGACTGTTCATCTCCGGCCAGGTTCCGCGTGACCGCGACAATAACCTGGTTGGGAAGGACGACATCGAAGCCCAGTGCGTGCAAGTCTACGAAAATATCAAGGCTGTCGTCGAGGCGGCAGGTGGGACGATGGACGACATCGTTGACACGCTCGTCATCGTCACGGATAACCTCTACAAAGCCACCCATACCGAGGTGCGCAAGCGCTACTTCAGCCCACCGTACCCCTGCAGCACGGCCATCGTGGCGGGGCTTAGCCCCGGCTACCTCATCGAGATCGCGGCGACGGCCATTCTCGACGACTGAGATATCGAGACTTCAGCCTACCTCGACCAGGTCGCGGCTCAAGCGATTGAACACCTCGCGCTCGCCCTCGGTCAGGTAGAAGGTGTCCTCGATCTGAAACGCCCCGATACCCTGGATGTAATACGGGAACTCGACGGATACCACGTGGCCCGGCGCGAGGATCAGCGGCTCCTCGCGGCTCAGGATCGGCCACTCTGGGGCGGGGTGCAGCCCGATGCCGTGACCGATGTTGCCGCGCACGTAGCTCGTCAGGCCCGAAGCGTGAACTGCGGCCATTCCCGCCGAAAAGACCCTGGCCGGCGTCTCACCGACGTACAGCCGCTCGGTCGCAGCGTCAAAGCCAGCGCGCAGCGCCTGGTAGATCTCCCGCTGACCTGGGGAAGCGCGTCCTACGACAAAGCACCGTCCCATGTCCGCCAGATAGCCGGCCACATCTACCCCCACGTCCATGAAGACCAGATCACCCGCGGCGAGGACGTAATTCCCTGATGATCGCGGGCTTAGGACGTGGGGTCCGACACGCAGCGTGATGCGCGCTCCCGACACATCGCCCCGGTCATCGCGGTTGAGCACGGCTGCTCGGTAGCGCTGGCCGACCATAGCACCGGTAACGCCGGGGCGTATCCATGCCATGACATCGCCAATCGCAGCTTCTGCGAGCTGAGTGCCGCGTCGCAGGAGCGCTGCCTCGACCGCGGACTTCTGAGCGCGCAGCCCCTCCAACACGGGAGTCGCCTCTTGCCACTCCACGTCGGGCAACTCCTCACGCAGCCAGCCCAGCACCGGCGCGGATACGAAGCCCCGTTCGATCCCCAGCCGTCCGCGCGCCAGACCAATATCGTGGAGGAGGCTGGCTACCCGTCTCACGACATCGCGGCTATCGACCTGCCCCGCGCGTCGCGCGGGCTGACCCGCCTGGTAGTGCGCGAGATGGGCGAAGGCATCGGTGTCGGACAGCGGGGGAACGTCGGCGTACGCGATCCACGTAGGGTACGTAGCGACGTTTGGGAAATCGGGCGCCGTCTCCCGAAAGGGAGGCTCCTCGACATCCGATATGACGGCGGCGGGCGCGACGGCGGCGTCAGCCGGAACGATGGCCGCCCCGTAGCCCGCCTCGCTATAGAGACCAAGGTACCAGCTGCGGTGCCCGGTCGCGTAGTAGAAGTGGCGCGGCGACAGGATGATCAGGGCATCAAGGTTCGCGCCGGCCAGCGCCCGGCGCGCTCGTTCCAGGATCATGAACCCCATTTCAAAGTCTCCTTAGAAAGGCTCAGTCAGCTTCCCGTAAGCCCAGGGCTGCCTGTCGCGGTACATGGGATAGCGCGCCCGGGCCTCGAATACGCGCCGCCGGTCGATCTCGGCGGTGATAATCTCTTCGTCCGTGTCACTCGCCCGCGTCAGAATCTCGCCGAGAGGGTCCACGATGAGGCTCTTGCCACCGAAGGTCCAGCTGCCCTCGACGCCAATCTTGTCGCACACGGCGACGTATGCCAGGTTCTCGAACGCGCGAATGCGGTGCAGCTCGTACCAGAGGGGAAATGTGCCGCCGGCGAAAGGGAAGACGAGAAGCTCTGCACCCTGCACCGCCAGCATGCGGGCCGCTTCCGGGAAGAAGGTATCGTAGCAGATGACGACACCTATTTTCCAGCCGTCCACCTCCCACACCGGAAAGTCCGAGCCGTAGCGGAAGTATATCTTCTCCAGGCTACGCGTCGCTGCGGGGTGGACTTTGCGGTAACGCCCCAGAATCTCGCCGCGCCGGTCAATAAGGAAAGCCGTATCGAAATAGCGGCCGGCCCCATCGGCTTCGTAGATAGGGGCAATGATGTTCACCCCATGCCGCGCGGCGCGTTCCCGAATCGCGGTCAGGCTTGGGCCGTCAGCAGACTCCGCAAGCGCCAGATGCGCGTAGTCGTGATACTGGCTAAAATAGAGCGTATTGAAGAACTCGGGCAAAACGATGAGGTCAGGCTCGTGTTCACTACACACCGCATCGATGAACGCGCACGCCCGCGCCACGTTGACGGACGGCTCGTCGCCCCCGTTCATTTGGATGCACGCTACACGCAAGAGGTGAGACTTTTCGATGAGCACAGCAGGCCCTCCCTGGCAAATCTACGATGGGATCCCCACCTTTCTGGGCATCCCGCCTGCCCACACGCCTGCCGAACTGGCCGGCGCCGACGCAGTGATTATCGGCGTGCCGTACGTCACGCCCATGTTCGGTTTCGACGGTAATCTGACACCACACAAGATCCGGCAGGCTAGCCGCAAGTACAGCGGCGGCTACCTGCCTGAGCTGGACATTGACGTCTTCGGCGCGCTCAAGGTGGTTGACTATGGCGATGCGCGCATCGAGCCGGATGACCTGGCGCAGTCCGTCGCCAACGTTCAGGCCAAAGTCGCCGATGCTCTCGCCGTGGGTGCGCTCCCGATTACCCTCGGTGGCAGCGCGCCGTGCTCTGGCTACTCCGCTGCCGCGGCCCTCTCCGAGTTCTACGGCGGCAAGCCCATTGGGGCCATTAACCTGGATGCCCACGGCGACAACCGGGAGAGCTGGCAAGGCAGCACCGCGCTCATGGCCGGTACCTGGGTACGCCATCAGCTACGCCTGCCGGGTTTCGAGCCTCATCGCCACATGCAGATCGGCATGCGCGGGCCGGGTAATCCAAAGGCCAATGCCGACTGGTACAAGGCGCAGGGATGCGGCTTCTACACCCCTCGCGAGATGCGGCGGCTAAGCCGCGAAGACCTCGTCAGCGAGGTGATCGAACGGGCTGGCGCGGGGGCAATCGGCCTGTGGTTCGGGATTGACTGGGACGTGCTAGACATGAGCGTCAGCCCTGACTGGAGCTATCCGGAACCCCTCGGCATCTCTGCCGACACCCTCCTGCACCTGGCCTACGAAGTGGGCAAGGCGGGCTGCCTCGCCTTTACGACCATGTCCGGGCCGGCCCACTCGGACTCGATGCACTGGATCGCCATCTGGAGCGTGCTCTATCTCCTGGCCGGAACTGCCGTCCGCAAGGGACGCGTGGAGGACTCATATGCCTGATCGTCTCGTGACAGTGGCGGCGGCCCAGATGACCAGCCGGGTCGACGACCGGGACGCCAATCTGCGTCGAGCGGCCGACCTCGTTGGCCAGGCTGCCGCCAGCGGCGCGCAACTCGTCGTGCTGCCTGAGATGTTTTCCATTGACTATGTTGCCTTCACAAACCGTGACCCGGCGCTGTTCCAGCGCGCCGAGCCTATGGATGGGCCGACGGTGCGCGCGATGCGGCAGGTTGCCCGCGAGCACCACGTGTGGCTCGTTCCATCCTTCTTCGAGAAGGAGGTGGCCGGCGTCGGGTACGACACCGCCGTTCTCATCGATCCAAGGGGCGAGGTGGTCGGCAAGTACCGCAAGACGCACACCGCCGTTCTCATCGATCCAAGGGGCGAGGTGGTCGGCAAGTACCGCAAGACGCACATCGCCCTGCTCAGCAGCCTAGAGGGCGGGCAGGAGAAATTCTTCTTCAAGGCCGGCAACAGCCTGCCCGTTTTCGATACGCCCCTCGGCAAGCTCGGCATCCTCATCTGCTACGATCGGGGCTTTCCGGAGGCCTGGCGTGTCCTGGTCTTGCAGGGCGCCGAGATCATCCTCGTGCCTATCACGACCACGGATCACGACGGCTTCGCCGAAATGGCGCGCACGCGCTGTTTCGAGAACGGCGTTTTCGGTGTCTTTGTGAACCGCTGCGGCCAGGAAGACTGGAAGAGCTTCTTCGGCGGCAGCCTCATCGCGGGCCCGCGCGGCGAGCTTCTCGCGCAGGCAGGCGGCGATGAAGCCGTCCTCATCGCGACCCTCAACCTCGATACCATCGAGCCAACGCGTCTCCGCCTCCCCTACCTGCGTGACCGTCGGCCCGAACTGTATGCCCGCCTCACCGAAGAATAACGTCAGGAGGTGCGTCGCGTGCGCGGGTTGAGCCACTCCACCAGGCCGTCTCCAATCAGGTTGAAGCCAATGACCGAGAGGAGAATCGCGACACCCGGCGAAATGGCCGCCCACGGCGCCTCGCGTAGGGACTGGGTGGCCGCCGCGACGTCCGCGCCCCACTCGGGGCTGGGCGGCTGCGCGCCCAGTCCCAAAAAGCCCAGGCTGGCGGTGGCGAGGATGGCTGCGCCAACGGCCAGCGTCGCTTGAACGATAATCGGACTGACGCTGTTGGGGAATACATGATACGTCATTAGCCGAAAGCGGCCCGCGCCGGCCGCCTCCGCGGCCTCGATGTAGGGCATCGAGCGTACGCTGAGCGCCTGGCCGCGGGCGACCCGGGCGAATTGGGGAATGTAGACCAGGGCTACCGCCAGCATGGCGTTCTGCAAGCTTGGGCCAAGGATCGTTGCCAGGAGGATCGCGAGCACCAGGGCTGGAAACGCTAACCATGCGTCAACCACGCGCATGATGACGTTGTCAGTCCGAGCGCCGGCAACGCCGGACCAGATACCCATTGGGACGCCTAGGGCGACGGCAAGCACGATGACCAGCACGCCTATGAGTAGTGTGCTGCGCCCGCCGTATAGGACGCGGCTGTAGACGTCGCGCCCAAAGCTGTCTGTTCCCAGGGGGTGCTGCGGGCTGGGGGGCTGGAGCCGAGACCGGACGTTGACAGCGATAGGGCTGTAAGGCGTCAGCAGAGGCGCGCCCACACTTCCTATGATGAGTAGGGCAATCAGAATCAGGCCCACGAGCGAGAGAGGGCTGCGGCGCAGAAAAGCGATCATCGGAAGCGAATCCGTGGGTCGAGATAGCCGTACAGCAAGTCGATCAACAGGGAGCAGAAGATGAACATAATGGCGAACAGGAGCGTGGCTCCCTGGATCACCGGATAGTCGCGGGTACGAATGGCTTCGTACATGTAGCGCCCCATGCCCGGCCAGGAGAAGACGGTCTCCGTGAGGATAGCTCCGCCCAACAGCTCCGCGAATTTGAGGCCGACGATTGTGACGGCTGGTAGAAGGGAGTTACGCAGCACGTGGCCGAACCATACACTATTGCGGCGCAGACCTTTGGCCTGGGCTGTGCGCACGTAGTCCTGGCGCATCTCGTCCAGCATCCCGACGCGTACCAGGCGCACCAGCGTCCCCGCCAGGAACGCGGCCAGAACCAGGGCCGGCAGAATCAGGTGGCGCAGCGCGCTGGCAACCACGTTCCACTCTCCTGTCAGGATGCCGTCCACGATCAGGAAGCCGGTGATGGTTGTCGGCTGGAGCAGCGGGTCGATGCGTCCCGAAACGGGCAGCCAATTGAGGTTGACTGAGAAGATGATCTGGAGGAAAAGCGCCAGCCAGAACACAGGCGCCGAGACTCCGATGAGGGACAGAATACGGACCGCGTGATCGGAGAGGCGATTGCTGCGGATCGCCGAGAGGACGCCTAGCGGGATGCCGACCACGAGCGCAAGGAAAAGCGCGCTCAGCGACAATTCCAGGGTCGCTGGCAGCCGCTGGGCAAGCTCTTGCCGAATCGGGCGGTTGGTCCGCAGCGACGTCCCGAGATCTCCCCGCGCCAAGCCGCCGATGTACGTCGCCAGCTGAATGGGCAGCGGCTCATCTAGCTGAAGTTGAGCGCGGAGGGCCTGGATCTGCGCCGTTGTCGCACCTTCGCCGGACAACGCCACCGCCGGGTCGCCGGGAATGACGCGCGCGATGGCGAATATCACAACCGCCACGAATACCAGGACGAACATTGCCGACCATAGCCGGCGCGCAGCGAAGGTAATCACACACTCTCTCGTTCGTGCAAGAACTTAGGAAACGGGGCAGGCCGACCCGGCGCGCGCCGGGTCGGCCTGCGAGCAAGGTATCAGGGCGCGGTCTTGTGGACGCTGAAGTACTCGTTCAGCGGCGGGGCGCTATTGATCTGCAGGCCGTCAACGTTCGCGCGCTTGTAGACAATGATGTTGGGTGTGAAGAGGTACACTCCGGGGACCTTGTCCATCAGCTTGGTCTGGACGTCGTAGTACAGTTGCTTGCGCTTGTCCTGGTCGGGCGCAGTCTGGGCATCGAGGATGAGCTTGTCGAGGGCTTCATCCTTGGGCATGCGGAAGTTCAGCGCGGTACCGGCAAGGTCGGACAGGTAGCCGATGGTGACGTGAGCGTCGGGATCATTGTACCATGGCTGTCGGCCGTCCAGGGCGATGTCAAACTGGCCCTTGGTGTGAATCTCGCGCAACGCCGGGAACTCCAATTGCTCGACGGTGACGTTGATCCCCGCTTCGGCCAGGTTGGCTTGCAGGAAGGTGCCGATGTCGCGCCAGGAGCTGCCCTGGAACGTGTACATTTTCAGGTTGAGGGGCTTGTTAGGCCCGTAGCCGGCCTCGGCCAGGAGCTGCTTAGCCTTATCGAGATCGCGCTGATATGCCTTGTCCTTGACGGCCGGGTTGAACCCCCAGCTATTCGTCGTCAACGGGCCGTAGTCGCGCACAGCAGTATCACCCAGCACGCCGCTCAGCAGGCCGTCGTAATCAATGGCGTACGAAATGGCCTGACGCACCTTCGGGTCGGCAACCGGGCTATCCGGCTTGTTGTTGTTGAAGTCGAGGTTTCGGATGATCTGGCTCGGCACCTCGATCACGTTGATCTTGGGGTTGGCCTTGAGCGCCTTGATATCGTCGACCGGCAGCGAGAAGAGCTGACCGTTCTGCTGGACGATGTCCACGTTGCCGCTTTCGAGCTCGAGGCGGCGCGTAGCAGCGTCAGGGATGACGCGGTAGATAATCTTCTTGATCTGAGGCGCGCCCCGGAAGTAGTTCGGGTTCGCCTTCAACGTGACCTGGGTATCCGGCGTGTAGCTGTCGAAAATGAACGGGCCGGTGCCGACGGGGTTCACGTTGAATGTCTTGCCGAACTTGGCGGCCGCGGTAGGGCTCACGATGGCGGCCTGTGGCATGGCCAGCCAGGAGAGGAACACGGACGATGGCTTGTCGAGGGTTATCGATATCGTCAGCGGATCGACAACCTTGATGTCCTTGATGGGGCCGAAGTACGCCTTCATGAAGGAGTTGATGTCGCGCGTTCGCTCGATGGATGCCTTGACGGCGGCGGCGTCCAGAGCCGTGCCATCGTGGAACTTGATGTTCGGACGCAGCTTAAAGGTGTAGGTCAGTCGGTCGTCGGAGACCGTCCAGCTCTCGGCGAGGCGCCCTTCAAGCGTATCGAAGTTGGGGGCCTTCCATGCGACCAGGGTGTCGAAGACGTTGAGGATGATTTCGCTGCCCACCGGCACGGCGAGGTTCGTGCCAGGCTCCATGTTCGCCGGGTCCGCGTCGATGGCAACGACGAGCGTGGTCAGCGGATCGTCGGCAGTCTTGGCCGAAGCCGCGGCAGCAGTCGGCGCAGCCACCTTCGGCGCATCGGTTGCCTTCGCTGCCGGCGCCTGTGTCGGCGCGGCCGCCGCCGGCGCAGTAGGTGCCGCGGCCTTGGGGGCTTCCGTTGCGGCAGCTACCTTCGGCGCGGCAGGGGCCGCCGTGGCAGCAGCAGGGGCTGGCGCGGAGGGCGCGGCGGTGCATGCAGCTAGCCCGGCGAGGAGCAGGGCTGCGACAGTCAGCATGAGAACAGTGCGAATATAGGTATGGCCGGTCATCGGTATTCTCCTCTAGTCGAGTCCAGTGAATAGAGCAGTCGATTCGACGGCGCTGTCGACAATCGGCAATTCCAGCAGGGGCTTGGATGGGAGAGATGTCAAGTCATGGTCGTCCTTTCGGTATCGCGGAGCCGTCCGAGAAACTGAGGCTAACAGCGACTCTCGGCCGAAAGAACGGAAACGCCTGAGGTTAGTACCCCAGGCGTGAACGACATATGTAGCCGAACTTCCCCGGAGATCGCCTTGCCAGTCTCGCGGGGGCAGTTGTGCGGCGTGTCGGTGTCTGTCTTCTCTGAACCAGTACGGGCTCAATCCGGCACGGTGCTCAAGGCTCCCGCCGGCTACAGACGCAAGTTAAGGCTGAAGAGAGTTGAAATGTGGCGCGGGCAATAACAAACGACATGCGGTTGCTCTCCAGGCGCAAGAGGCCTAAAAGCTCTTGGCTAACTACCATCGACATTAGCCTCCATTATAGAGACTGCTCGAACCCTTGTCAAATGTCCCGCATTTGTTTGTTCAAGAGAACCACGGCATCGGGAGGCACGGTCGGCTCTCTCGCATCGCCGTCACCCACACTGCCTTCCATATGCGCTCCCCGCGACCACGGTCCTGGCTCGACCACCGCTCGTCGCACGCATATTCTGCAAACTCGCTCAATCAGAATCGTCTCATTGCCCCTTGACACTCAACGCGCGCCATGATACAATCATCGAAATTCGATTATCGATAATCGAAAACGGCGTCCAATTTGCGACGCTCCCAATCACGACTACGAAGCAAAAACAAGGCACGGGCGATGGCGCCTCGAAAGCTTGTCTCGCTGGTCGATCAAATCTACGATCATCTCCGCACTGCGATTATCACCGGCGAATTGAAGCCGGGCCAACGCATTGTCGAGCTTGAAGTCGCCGCCGAGATGGGGACAAGCCTCGCCCCCGTCCGTGAAGCCCTCCACCGCCTCGAAACTGACGGCCTGGTAGACCGTCAGCCCCGCATTGGTACCTTCGTTACCGACGCCAGCATTGACCAAATCGAAGAGCTGTTTCAGATCCGGGCCCTCGTCGAGCAGTTCGCCATCCGCCGTACTGCCCTGACAGTGGATGCCGAGCATCTCGATCTCCTCCAAAGCCTCGTCGACCAGATGCACCAGGCAGGCAAGGCGGGGAATATGGTGCGCCTTGCCACCCTCGACTTCCAGTTCCACCGTCTCATCTGCGAGTGGTCCGGTAACGCTCATCTGGTACGCGCCTGGTTGCCCCTCTACTCCCAGATACAGCGTTTCGTGACCCAGACTCACCCTAGCCGTTTCCCCGACATCGAGGAAGTCGCCAGCTTGCACGAGCCGATTGTGGCGGCCCTGCGACGTCACGACCGGGATGCTGCGGCTGAACTCATCGAGCAGCACATTCTCCTTTCGTTCCGACAACTCGAAAGTTCCAAGCAGAGGTGACCATGCTCCTGAGCAACAAAGTCAGCCTGATCACAGGCGCGGGGAACGGCATAGGGCGCGGTATTGCCTTGCGTTTCGCCAGGGAGGGATCGAGCGTTGGCGTGCTGGACCGCGACGTCGACGGCTGTAGGCGGGTGGTCAAGGAGATAAGCGATGCCGGCGGGCGGGCGCTGGCCCTAGAAGCCGACATAACGGACGCGGGCCAGGTGCGGCGAGCCATCCACCAGCTTGTCGAGGCGTTCGGCGCGCCCACGATCCTGGCGCACGTCGCGGCCGTCATGCCAACGGGGACCATCGTGGAGACGTCCGAGGATGAGTGGGACGTCGCCTTCAACGTCGTCGTCAAAGGCGCCTACTACCTCGCGCGCGAGATCGTGCCCCTCATGCGTGTCGCCGGCGGCGGCTCGATCATTTTCATGAGCTCCATTACCGGCGTGACAGGGCTGCCGGGGCTAGCCGCCTACTCGGCGGCGAAGGGCGCTCTCATTTCACTGGCGCGTGCGATGGCGATTGACCATGCGCGGGAAGGCATTCGCGTCAACGCGATCTCGCCGGGTACCATCGACTCGCCCATGCTCCACCGCTTCGCTGCCAGCCAGAAGCACCCGGACGCCACGCTGCGGGCCTTCAACGAAATGTATCCGCGCGGGCGGCTCGGGACGATCGAGGAAGTCGCCAATGTGTTCGCGTTCCTGGCTTCGGATCAGGCCAGCTTCGTGAGCGGAGCAAACTACATGGTGGACGGCGCGATGAGCGTCAAGAGCGAGCAGCCGAGGCTATGAACATGCGTATCGTCAAGATAGAAAGCCTCCAGTTCACTGCCTATCCGCGCCTGCTCTTCGTGCGCCTCCACACCGACAGCGGGCTGATCGGGGTCGGCGAAACAGTCGACAAGATTCCGGGCGCCCTGGCGGCCCTCCACGGCACCATCGCGCCTCTTCTGCTCGAACAGCCTGCCCTGGACATCGAAGGCAACTGGCGCTTCATCCTGGACAACCTCATGTACCACGGCTACAGCGGCGCGGAGTTGCGCGCTCTGTCTGCCGTGGATGTCGCGATGTGGGACTTGCTAGGCAAGGCGTACGGTGTGCCACTGTACCATTTGCTGGGCGGGCGAACACGCGAGCGCGTGCCGACGTACAACACGTGCATCGGGACGGCGGAGGTGGACGACTACCGGCCGTGGCATGATGCGGACGGTGACGCCGGCAGCCTGGCGCGCAGCCTCCTGGCCGACGGTATTCAGGCGATGAAGATCTGGCCGTTCGACCCGTTCTCTGAGGACACCCAGGGGCAATACATCTCGCAGGCGCAGGTCGAGGCCGGACTGCGGCCGGTTCGCCAGATTCGGGATGCCGTCGGCCAGAACATGGAAATCGGTATCGAGTGCCACTTCCGCTGGAACCGGCCCAGCGCCGAGCGCATCGCCCGCGCCCTGGAGCCGTACGACATCCTGTTCATGGAGGACGCGCTGCCCGCCGTTCACCCCGACGAGTTGAAGCTCCTGTCGCAGCGCATCTCTATCCCTCTCGTCGGCTCCGAGCTGCTCATGACGCGCTGGCAGGTGCGCGAATGGCTGGAGAAACGAGTCAGCCAGTACCTCATGACGGACCCGGTCTGGAATGGCGGCATCGGGGAGACGCGCAAGATCGCCAACATGGCTGAGGCGTTCGGCATCCCGATCATCCTGCACAACGTCGGTGGTCCCTTCTGCCACGCGGCCTGCCTGCACCTGGGCGCGCACCTGCCGAACCTGGCGTTCATGGAGTCGGTGCGCGCTTTCTACCGCACCTATTTCCCTATCCTGTCCGATAGTGTGCCGAGCGTCGAGAACGGGCGTTTTAGTGTGCCAGACGGCCCGGGGCTGGGGGTTAGCTTGCGGGAGGATGTGTTCGAGCGTCCGGATCTGATTCGGCAGGTTTCTGAGGGCAAGGGGTTGGCGGCCGGCCGCCGCGCCATGGGCGACCATTGGGAGCGCGAGGAAATTCGCTGAGGCCAGTGAGGAGACACAGACATGGAGATTGCACCGGGTATCCACCGTATCGCCTGCCCCTTTGGCGACCGCGTGGTGTATTGCCACCTCATTCTGGGCGACGACCGCGCCGTTCTGGTCGACACGGGGACCGCCAGCGCCCCCGACTCCTCGCTCTTTCCCTACATGGAAGAGATTGGGCTGTCGCCGAGTGACCTCGATCTCGTGTTCATCACTCACTCGGACTTCGATCACCAGGGCGGCAATGATATCGTGCGCCGCGCCGCGCCCAACGCACTGTTCGCAGCGCACCGTCTGGACGCGCCGTGGATCGAGAGCGCCCAGGCGCTCATCCAGGGCCGCTACAGCCAGTTCGAGGCCCGCCACGGCATTGGGTATGGCGACGCGGGGAAGGCCGGTATTGCGCAGGATTGCCTGAGCGAGACGCCCATGGACTGGCACCTCCAGGGCGGTGAGCGCTACCGTGTCGGTCCGGGCTATATCAGCTTCATCCATACGCCGGGCCACACCTGGGGGCATACCGCGGTGCTGGACGAGCGGAGCGGAACGCTCATCGCGGGTGAGGCGGCGCTGCACACCAGCATTCTCGGCCTTGATGGCAAACCGGCCATGCCACCGACCTACTGCTATATCGCCACCTACCAGGCGACACTCGCGCGCCTCGCCGGACTGCCTATCGAAACGTACTCGCCGGCGCACTGGCCGGTGCAGCGCGGCGCCGACGTGCGCACGTTTCTGGCGGATAGCTTGAGTTACTGCTGCGAGACGGAGGCCAGGCTTCTGGATACCTTGCGCCGCAGCGACCACCCGATGACGCTGCGCGAGATTATCAGGGAGATGAACGAGTCCCTGGGTGTGTGGCCGCGCAGCGCCGCCCAGGACCTGGCGTATCCGCTCGCCGGGCATCTCACATGGCTTGTCGAGCGCGGCCTCGTCACGGAGACGCGCGCGTCCGACGGCCTCAGCGCGTATAGCGCCGCCGCCAACGGTCGCTCGTAGGCGGCGGATCGCACGGAAGTTGACCATGATCATGCTTATTCCAGGATTGCCCAGGAGGCTCTTATGAGCCAGGCCATGAGCCAGATACCCGCAGATCAAGATCAGGCGAACGTCGCCACTCGGATGGCGCGCGGTGTCTCTCGCACGCGCGAGATTGGCGTCCTTGTCGCGCTCGCCATTCTCTGCGTCGCCATGTCTTTCCTCAGCCCCTACTTTCTAACGCCCTTGAATATCTTCAATGTCCTGCGCGGCATGTCTACCATCGGGATCATGGCGATTGGCATGACCATGGTGATCGTGAGCGGGGGCATTGACCTGTCCGTCGGTTCGATCCTGGCGGCTTCAGGTATGCTGGCCGCCCGCCTGATGACCTACAACGAGATTTCGCCGTGGCTCGCGGCCTTCGCGGGTATCCTCATGGGCCTGGGGCTTGGCGCTATCAACGGCCTTGTCATCACCAAGCTGCGGATCGCGCCCTTTATTGCGACCCTCGGCATGCTCAGCATCGCCCGTGGCCTGACCTATCTTCTGGCCCAGGGGCTGGAAGGAACTGTCGCCAGCAACATCCCGATGCGCGACGAATCCGTCAACTTCCTGGGCGCTGGCTATCTCGGCATCGTGCCGTTCCCCGTGATCGAGATGGTTGTCCTGGTCATCATCGCTACCCTATTCCTAAATCACACGGTGTTGGGGCGGCAAATTTACGCCATCGGCAGTAACGAGCAAGCGGCGCGCCTCTCAGGCGTGAACCCTGACCGGGTGCGCCTCTTCGTGTACACGTTGACCGGCGGCCTGGCGGGTCTGGCAGGGCTGATGAGCGCCGGGCTCCTCGCGACGGCCGCAACCAATGCGGGTCTCGGGAGTGAGCTCGACGTGATCGCCGCCGTGTTTATCGGTGGAGCCAGTCCGGCGGGTGGCGCCGGCACAATTATCGGCTCCATCATCGGCGCTGCGATCATGGCCGTCCTTCGTAACGCGTTCGTCCTGCTCAAGTTCCCCGTTTACCTGCAAACCATCGCCATCGGCGTTGTCATCATTCTGGCGGTTGCGATGGACGAGCTGCGCAAGCGCCGACGCTAGGTTATACCGACCAAGGAGGTGAAGCTGCCTGAAAACTCGCGCCCTGGTTCATTGATTCGAAATTGGTCAATACAAAACCGATACCTACCCCTCGAAGGGAGGAGAATTTCAAATGAAACGTTTCAATTGGCTCGCGGTTGTCGTGGTCCTCGCTCTCGTTTTTGTGGCGCTCATTGGCTGTAGCTCAGCCCCGCCCGCGCCCCAGGCAGCAGCGCCCCAGCAGGCCGCCCCGACGGCGGCTGCCGCAGTCCAGCAAGCCGCCCCAACCGCGGTTGCAGCCGCCAAGGCTGCGGCTCCGACGGCCGCAGCGGCCGTTCAGCAAGCGGCTCCGACGGCCGCGGCAGCTGCGAAAGCAGCGGCGCCGGCCGCCGTCGCGTTGCCGGCGTTCGATAGCGCATGTACGCCGGACGACGAAGGCACAGTCAAGGCAGTGGACAAGAAGCCAGACAAGCCGCTGAAGATCGCGGTGCTGGGGCTGGAGAACAACCCGTTCTGGATCCCGGTCAAGCAGGGTACGCAGAAGGCAGCGGATGAGCTAAAGCCGCTGGGCGTGCAGGTGGACTGGATCGTGCCGGGCGACCAGCACACGGCGGAAGTGTTCGGAGCGGCGATCGACTCGGCGATCACGCAGAAGTACGACGCGATCGCGACGATCGCCGGGGACAGCGGGGTGGCGCCGTTCATCGACAAGGCGGTGAAGGCGGGCATTCCGGTGGCGACGTTCAACTCAGAGACAGCGACAAAGAACGGACGCGCGTTCTTCGTAGGCGCCGATCTGTACAAGCAAGGGCAGACGGCGGCGAAGGCGATGGCGGACGCGATTGGTGGGAAGGGGAAGGTGGGCATCATCACCGGGTTCCTGGCGGTGGAGGCTCACGAGTTGCGGCGGAAGGGGTTCGAGGACACGATGAAGGCGAACTACCCCGACATCAAGGTCGTGGGGGTGGTGGAGAACAACGACAAGGGTGACATCGCGTTCACCCAGGCGCAAGACTTCATGTCGGCGAACCCAGACCTGGCTGGGATCTATGTGACGGCGGGCGGGCCGTTTGGTGCGGCACGCGCGGTGGAGCAGGCGGGGAAGTCGGGCCAGGTGAAGGTTGTATCGTTCGACTTCGTAGATGAGACGATGGACTTTGTGAACAAGGGTGTGATCAGCGCGACGATCGGACAGGATCCGTTCGCCCAGGGTCATGACCCGGCCATTCGTCTGTACAACCTGCTGGTCGGTGGACAGGCGCCTGACTGTGGCCGCCTCGTGACCCGGGCCGACGTCGTTAACAAGGACAACATCGCCCAGTTCTACCAGAAGTAGATCTCCAGACGGTTCCCAGCTTCTCTCCACGCGGAGAGAATGGGTTTGGCCCCTCTCCCTCTAGGAGAGGGCAGGGTGAGGGTCTTTCTTCGCCAGCGTGCAAGACCCTCACCCCATCCCTCTCCCACTAAGAGAGGGTGCCAGAGGGCGTAGCTAGCATAGAGGGCGTATGAGCAACGTTGGGGCGGTCATTCTCAAGGTAGATAAGGTTTCCAAGCGCTTCGGCGGCGTACAGGCGCTGCGCGACGTCGACTTCGACCTGCGGGCCGGCGAGGTGCATGCCCTGGTTGGCGAGAACGGCGCCGGCAAATCCACGCTCATGAACATCCTGGGCGGGGTTTTCCAGCGCGATAGCGGCACCATCACTTTCAAGGGCCAGGAGATCAACTTCCGCTCGCCAACGGAGTCTATCGCCGCCGGTATCGCCGTCATTCACCAGGAACTGGCGATGATGCCGCAGCTCAACGTCATCGAGAACATCTACATGGGGCGCATGCCTACCCAGTTGGGCCGCGTGCGCTGGAGGAGGGCCGAGCAGGACACGCGCGCCGCCCTCGCGCGCGTCGGTCTGGCCATTGATCCCTACGCCATGGTAAGCGATCTGAGCATTTCGCAGCGCCAGCTCGTCGAGATCGCCAAGGCGCTGTCCATGAACGCCGACCTGATCGTCATGGACGAACCGAACTCTTCACTATCCTCAGCGGAGACCGAGCGGCTGTTTGACGTCATACACTCCCTGACGGACCAGGGCGTGGCCGTGATCTACGTGTCCCACAAACTGGAGGAAGTGCTGCGCATCGGGGACCGCATCAGCGTGCTACGTGACGGCGAGTATCGCGGCACACTCGACCAGGCCGAGGCCACGATCCCAAAGGTGGTGCAGCTCATGGTCGGCCGCGAGTTGGCGGCAATGAGCGAGGCTCCCCAAGCCGCTTCTGGTCCGGTGCGGCTCGAGGTCAAGAATCTCAGCGGCGAGCGTTTCCGAGACGTGAGCTTCACCGTTTACCAGGGCGAGATCGTCGGCTTCGCCGGCCTGGTCGGCGCGGGGCGGAGCGAAGTCGCGCGCGCCATCTTCGGCGCCGACCGGGTGACCGGTGGCGAGATACGGTTGGACGGGCGGCCGGTCCACTTCCGAGCGCCGTCGCAGGCCATCAGCCGCGGCCTGGCGATGGTACCCGAGGACCGCAAGGTGCTGGCCCTGTTCCAGGACCAGGCGGTGTTATTCAACATGTCGATGGCCTATCTGCCGCTCACTTCCCCCTACGGCATCATTCCACAGACGCGGGTGAGGAAAACGGCCGGTCAATTTGTGAATCGCCTCGATATCAAGCTGGCCTCGCTGGACCAGGCGGTGCGCAACCTGAGTGGCGGCAATCAGCAGAAAACCATCCTGGCCCGCTGGCTTGCCACCGAGCCCAAGCTTCTCATCCTCGACGAGCCGACCCACGGTGTCGATATCGGCGCCAAGGCCGAAATCTACGAGCTGATGCGGGAGCTAGCCGCGGCGGGCATCAGCATCATCTTGATATCTTCAGAGTTACCCGAAATCATGAGCATGTGCGACCGGGTGGTGGTCATGCACGAGGGCCGTGTCACGGGTATTTTGGACCGCGCCGAGTGCGATGAGAGCACGATCATGCTCTACGCCACCGGGCTTGTCGGCCAGGACACGCAGCCCCAGGGCGAGGAGAAGCAGGTATGAGTGTCGGCTCATGCACCGTCGAGCGCGGCCAGTTTCGCGGCTGGGATGCTGTCTACCTGCGCAACGGCCTGGTGACCCTGGCCGCCGTCCCCGATATCGGCGGGCGCATCATGGCCTACGATCTCGCTGACTACCCATTCGTGTTCGTAGACCCAGAGCTGGCCGGCAAGCTGTTCTCTGCTGAAGAGAACTGGGGAGACGGGTCGCTTAACGCCTGGAAGAACTATGGTGGCGACAAGACCTGGCCGGCGCCCCAGGGCTGGGAGACCGACGAGCAGTGGCATGGGCCGCCGGACCCGGTCCTGGACAGCGGCCGCTATCGCGTGGCCGACCTCGGGGCGACGGCCGACCGCGCCTGGCTGGAGATGGTCAGCCCGCCGGATCCCAAGACGGGTGTCCAGATCGGCCGCAAGGTGACGCTTGCGGCCGGCGCGAGCCGCGTGAGCCTTGACCTGACCTTCACCAACACGCTGGACCGTGTCACACGTTGGAGCATCTGGGACGTCCTCCAGTTGCGCGCCGACCGTGTGCTGGAGAACGGCGCTCTAGCCGTTGAACCATCGTGCGCCGTCACCGTCCCGCTCAACCCGCGCAGCCAGTTCCCGCGCGGCTACAACGTCATGTTCGGCGCGCCCGACAACCCCCAATGGCAGGTGGATGCCGCGAAGGGGTTGTTCATTGCGCCGTATCGCTTTGAGATCGGCAAGGTCGGACTCGACTCGACCGCCGGGTGGATTGCCTTCAGCAACGACGCGGCGAAGTGCGCCTTCGTCGCCAACTTCGACGTCGCGCGCGGCGCCGACTATCCCGATGGCGGGGCGACGGTGGAAGCCTGGACGACGGGCCGGGGCAAGGTCGGTAACTTCGATTACGAGAGCAGCCCGGTCTACCTGATGGAGATCGAGGTCCTCAGCCCGCTCTACTCCTTCGCGCCCGGCGAGTCGCGGACGTTCACCGTGCGCTGGGGCGCGTGCCGCTGCGACGGGCCGGTTGTGGACGTGGCCCCGGCGGGATGCGTCGCATCACCGCTGCGCGCCGAACGGGCCGACGGCGTGCGTTTGAGCGGCGCCTTTGGGGTCTTCGATCCCGGTATCCTTCAGGTGGTCGCTCGGGATGCGCAAGGGCAGGTTCTCAAGCAGATGGACCTGCAGCGCGTTACCCCCATGACGCCGGTCCATCTGGACCTGCTGCTCGATCTGCCAGACCATACGAACACGTGTGAGCTGCAAGTTGCTACGGAGCGGGGCGGCGATCCGCGCGCCCTCGCCAGCGTAACGGTAGCCCGCTAGCTTGCGATAGATAGGAACATAGTTCTATGCCTAACCAATATCAGCCGCGTCCCGAGGATCGCTTCACGTTTGGGCTGTGGACCGTGGGCAATGTCGGACGCGATCCATTCGGCGAGCCTGTCCGCCAGCCGATGTCGGCGCCGGACCTGGTCTACCTGCTGGCCGAGGTCGGCGCTTACGGCGTCAACTTCCACGACAACGACCTGGTGCCGATTGACGCCACGCCGGCCGAGCGCGATGCCATCATCCGAGACTTCAAGAAGGCGTTGAACGATACCGGGCTTGTCGTCCCCATGGCGACGACCAACCTGTTCAGTGCCCCTGTGTTCAAGGACGGCGCTTTCACGGCCAACGACCCGAAAGTGCGCATGTTCGCGCTCCAGAAGACGATGCGCGCCATTGACCTGGGCGTCGAGCTGGGCGCGAAGGTCTACGTCTTCTGGGGCGGGCGCGAGGGAGTGGAATCGGATGCCACCAAGGACGGCGTGACATCCCTCAAGCGCTTCCGTGACGCCCTGAACTTCCTCACCGAGTACGTCCGCGACCAGGGCTATGACCTGAAGTTCGCCCTGGAGGCCAAGCCCAACGAGCCGCGCGGCGACATCTTCCTCCCAACGACCGGCGCCATGCTCGGCTTCATCGCCACGTTGGACCACGCGGAGATGGTCGGCGTCAACCCGGAGGTTGCCCACGAGCAGATGGCGGGGCTGAACTTCCTCCACGCCGTCGCCCAGGCGTGGGACGCCGGGAAGCTGTTCCACATCGACCTCAACGACCAGAACTACGCGCGCTACGACCAGGACTGGCGGTTCGGGGCGCAGAACATCAAGCAGGCGTTCTTCCTGGTGAAGTTCCTGGAGGATGTCGGGTACCAGGGCAGCCGCCACTTCGACGCCCACGCCTACCGGACAGAGGACTATGCCGGGGTTAAGGCGTTCGCCGCCGGCTGCATGCGGACTTACCTGATGCTCAAGGAGAAGGCGCGGCAGTTCAATGCGGACCCTGAGATCCAGGGCCTGTTGGCGGAGGTGAACGCGGCGGATGCGGAGATGGATGCATTCGCGGGCGCGTACACGCCGTCCAAAGCGCGTGCGCTCAAGGAGTACGCCTTCGACCACCACGCCATCGCGAAGCGCGGGCTGAACTACGAGCAACTCGACCAACTGACCGTCGAACTGCTGATAGGGCTACGCTAACGGCCCGGACTTTCCGGGCCGCGCCGGCCTCTTGTTAACGTGGAGCCGCTGCCGTCGGCGAAATCACGGCTCACCGGAGGTATACATGAATTCCCGTCAACGAATCCAGATGGCGCTTAGCCACAAAGAACCCGACCGTGTTCCTTTCGATCTGGGAGCAACGGTGCTGACGAGCATCCACGTCAACGCCTATCGCAGGCTTCGCGAGTACCTGGGTCTCCCCCCGGTCGAGCCGCGCATCGTTGATATATTCCAACAGATCGTGATAGTGGATGACGACGTGCGCGAGCGGCTGAAGGTGGACGTGCGCGACGTCGCGCCGCGCTCGTCGGCCACGTTCCGCGTCGATGTCCAAGACATGGGCGACTACACCTACTTCTATGACGAGTGGGGCATCGGCTGGAAAATGCCCAAGGACGGTGGCCTGTACTACGACATGTTCGACCACCCCCTCGCCAAGGCGCAGACTCCGGCCGACCTCGCCGATTACCCGTGGCCTGACCCCGTCGATCCCGCGCGCTTCGTCGGCTTGCGCGAGCGCGCGCAGCGCGCCGCCGAAGTCGAGGGTCACGCCGTGTTCCTGGGTGGCCTGTGCGCCGGCATCATGGAGATGGCTGCCTGGATGCGCGGCTTCGACAACTACTTCGCCGACTTTGCCAGTAACCCGGAGCTTCTGACGGCTCTGATGGAGAAGGCCATGGAGCTGAAGATGGCCTACTGGGAGAAGGCGTTAGCAGAGGTGGGCGATTATGCCGATGTGGTCGGGGAAGCCGACGACTTCGCGGGTCAGTTCCGCATGCTCATCTCGCCGGCAATGTATCGCCGCATCTGCAAGCCGCGCCACAAGCAGTTGTTCGACTTCATCCACGCCCGAACGAAGGCCAAGATTTTCTTCCACTCCTGCGGCGCGATTCGCCCGGTCATCCCCGACCTCATCGAGATCGGCGTCGATGTCCTGAACCCGATTCAAGTGAGCGCGACCGGCATGGACTCCGCTGAGCTCAAGCGTGAGTTCGGCAAGGACATCGTCTTCTGGGGCGGCGGGGTCGACACGCAGGGCGCTTTCAGCGACGGCACGCCCGAGGAAGTCCGCGACGACGTGCGGCGGCGCATCGAGGATCTCGCGCCGGGTGGCGGCTTTGTGTTCGCCACCGTCCACAACATCCAGGGCAACGTTCCTCCCGAGAATATCATGGCGATGTGGGAGACGCTGCAAGAGTACGGCATCTACGCGGGCGACGCCATGCCCCAGGCCGCCGAATAGCCAGGAGACGCATTCATGGAACCTACTCTGCAAGTTTTGTACGATAGCATCGTCAACGGCGACGCGAAGGCCGTCCCGACTCAGGTGCAGGCGGCGGTGGACGCGGGTGTGCCGGCCGACCGTGTCCTCAACGAGGGCATGATTCCCGCCATGGCCGAGGTTGGGCGGCTTTTCGAGGAAGGCGAGTATTTCGTGCCCGAGATGCTCATCTCGGCGCGCGCGATGCAAGCGGGGCTGACCGTCCTGCAGCCGTATCTCACCGAAGCCAACGTTAAGTCGCCGGGGCGCGTGGCGATCGGAACGGTGAAAGGTGACCTCCACGATATCGGCAAGAACCTGGTGGCGATGATGCTCCAGGGCGCCGGTTTCGAGGTCGTTGATCTAGGCGCCGACGTGGCGCCGGAGAAGTTCGTCGCCGCCGTCACCGAGAAGAACATAGACATAGTCGCGCTGTCGGCTCTGCTCACCACGACGATGCCCAACATGAAGGTGACCGTGGACGCGCTCAAGGAAGCTGGCGTGCGCGACCGGGTCAAGGTCATGATCGGCGGCGCGCCCGTCACCGAGGGCTACGCCAGGCAAATCGGCGCCGACGGCTACTCTGCCGACGCCAGCCGCGCGGTCGCTCTGGCAAAGAGTCTCGTGGGCGCAGCGTAGCAATCAAGAGGGCTTATTCTCATGCCTGCATTCTCGACCCTGGCTATCCGTAGCCTGGATGATTTCCTATACGGTCATGCTCCTCAGCCGGTCACGCTCAGGAATGGCCTGACCATCGGCGGCGGCCTTGTGCTGCCCGAACTCAACTTCACCCTGCCGGACATGACTATCAGCGCCGATAGCATGCCCGAGGTCCGCCATCAATACGAGCAGATGATCACCGAGACGTGCAAGCGGGCGGTCGAGCTCGGCGCGCCGGGCCTGATCGTGGAATTCGAGCTTCTTCCCGACCTCACCCTTGTGCCGGAATGGGGCGCGGAGATCACGGCGATCCTGCGCGATACCCTGGACAAGACCCAGGCCCAGCACGGTCTCAAGGTTGGTCTGCGCGTAACTCCCAATGACATTCGTGAGTTCGCGCGCCCGCCGCTGATGCGTCACGGCGAGTACGTGGACACGATGTTCCGCTGCTTCGAGCTATGCGCCGACGCTGGCGCCGACCTCTTCGCCATCGAATCGACGGGCGGCAAGGAATTCCACGACGACGCCATCCTCAACGGCGATCTCGCGACCTCCGCCTTTTCGCTCGGCATCCTGGGAAGTCGTGACATGGCATTTCTGTGGGATCGGATCGTGGACATCAGCGAGCGGCATGGGGTTATCCCGTCGGGAGATTCCGCGTGCGGCTTCGCGAACACGGCGATGGTGCTGGCCGAGGGCCGCTTCATTCCCCGCGTTTGGGCGGCCATCATTCGCGTGATGAGCGTGGCGCGGAGCCTGGTCGCTTACGAGTGCGGCGCCGTCGGGCCGAGCAAAGACTGCGCCTACGAAGGCCCCTACATCAAGGCCATCACGGGCTGTCCCATCGCCCTGGAAGGGTCGGAGGCCGCCTGCGCTCACCTGTCACCCATCGGCAATATCGCCAAGGCGGTGCCTGACCTCTGGAGCAACGAGTCGGTCAACAACGTCAAGCTGTTGGGGGCCAACGCGCCGGTCGTCTCCATCGAGCAGCTCGTCTATGCCACGCGGTTGATGAACGTCGCGTCCTCCCACGGCTACGACGCCGCGCGCACGCTCCGCGACTGGTGGGCCGAGTCCGACGCGGGTCAGGACCCCCAGGCCTATGTCCTGCGGCCAGACGTTGTGCTGGAGCTTGCCGCGGCCATTGTCGCCGAACCGACGCCCTACTTGCGGACGCGCCGCGCCGCTCTGGCCACGGCGGGCAAACTGCGGCAGGCGGCAAGCGAGGGCATTTTTACGCTCAGCAAGATGGAAAGCCGCTGGCTCGATCGCCTCTCTCGCCAGGCCGACGCGCTGCCTGAGGACGAGGACGAGTTCATCGCGGCGATGGCCCAAACGGTAGATCACACGAAAGGACGCCTGGAGGAGTACGGACTAGGCGTCGGAATTATGGCGTAAAGTCGGACGGCGCTAGAGGGGGAAGTGTCTATGTGGCTACGGTGTATCGCCTGCGAAGTCCTTGCGCGGCCCGTTTACCTGTGCGCCGCTTACTCGCCTCACATCGTGGACGTGCAACTCGTGCAAAGGGGGCTGCATAATCGCCCGGCGCACTTGCGCACAGAGCTTCAGGTGATGGTGGACGCTACCGACCCGATGAAGTACGACGCCATCGTGCTCGGATACGGGCTGTGCGGCCAGGCGACGGACGGGCTGGTTGCGCGGGAGATTCCCCTCGTAATCCCCCGCGCTCACGACTGCATCACCCTGTTCCTCGGCAGCCGCGAGCGTTACCAGGAACAGTTTGGCCGGTACCCTGGGACGTTCTGGTACGCCCAGGACTATATCGAGCGCGACGACGGCTCTGGCGCGGCCCTAGCGATGGGGTCGGGCACGGCGGACGACCTTGAAGCCGTGTACGATGACTACGTGAAGAAGTACGGCAAAGACAATGCCGACTATCTGATGGAGGTCATGGGCGCCTGGCAGAGCCACTACCAGCGCGCCGCCTACCTGGATATGCAGATCGGCGAGGCCAGGGCAGTAGAAGCGAAGGCGGAGCACGCCGCGGCGCGCCGGGGCTGGCTCTACGAGCGCGTCGCCGGCGACATGGTGCTCATTCGCCGCCTCCTCGCCGGCGAGTGGGACGGGGAGGACAACGGCGACTTCCTCGTGGTTCCGCCCGGCCACACGGTGGAAATTGCCTACGATGAGCGGGTGATCCAGTGCGTCGTTCCATGAGCGAGGCTGGGAACGAGAATGGTGTTTTCCAGGCTGCGCCGGCGACATGCGAGATCGACCTGGAGCCTATCGGACGCCGCGTAGAGGTGGCCGTCGGCAGCACGCTGCTCGAAGCGGCTCAAGCGGCCGGCATCGAGCTAGTATCCATCTGCGGCGGCATCGGCTCGTGCGGTGAGTGTATCGTGCGCCTGGCCGAAGGCCGGCTCTCACCGCCGACGCTGACAGAGGAAGCTGAGCTGGGCCAGGTAGGCCTGACGGCGGGCAATCGCCTCGCCTGCCAGGCCCAGGTGATCGGCCCGGCGCGCGTGGACATTCCGCCCACGTCACTGACGACGCCGCAGCGCCTCCAGGTCGAGGGGCAAGCCGAACGCGTCGAGCTGGACCTGATGGTCATCCCCGTCCATCTGCAGGTTCCACCGCCTAGCCTCATCGACCTGCGCTCCGACGTCAGCCGTCTCCAATCCGCCCTGGTCGGCGCGGGTTACCCCTCCCCGTCCGTCGACTTCCACGTCCTGGCCGACCTGTCCGAATGTCTCCGAACGCAAGAGTGGCAGGCGACGGCCGCCATGCGTGGAAGCGAAGCCATTGCCCTGTTGCCCCCGGCTACACCGCTTCTCGGCCTGGCCGTGGACGTGGGGACGACTAAACTGGCCGCCTATCTGGTGGATCTGGCGACGGGCGAGACACTCGCCAAGAGTGGCGCGATGAACCCACAGATCGCCTACGGCGAAGACGTCGTTAGCCGCATCGCGTACTGCAACGAACATCCGCAGGGCCGCCACACGCTCCAGAGGCGCGTGGTGGACACGCTCAACCAGATGGTCGTCGATCTGTGCAGCGCCGCCGGCGCCACGCCAAGGCAAGTCGTGGACGCCGTCATCGTCGGCAATACGGCGATGCACCATCTTTTGGCGGGGCTCCCTGTGCGTCAGCTTGGCGCAGCGCCCTACGTCGCCGCCGTCACCGATGCCCTGGAGTTTCACGCTCGGGATATCGGTCTGGCGCTCGCACCGGGCGCTCGCGTTTTCCTGCCGCCGAATATCGCCGGCTATGTTGGGGCCGACCACGTGGCAATGCTGCTTGCGACGCACTGGCCCACGTCGCCGGTAAGGAATGAGACGCGTACCGTCATTGCCCTGGACATCGGCACGAACACCGAGATCAGCCTGTTTCACGGCGATCGGCTGCTAAGCTGCTCTTGCGCCTCAGGCCCGGCGTTCGAGGGCGCCCATATTCACGACGGCATGCGCGCTGCGCCGGGCGCGATCGAGCGCGTTCGCATCGAGGGCGACGACATCCAGATCTTTACCATCGACGGCGCGCTGCCGGTCGGGATATGCGGATCGGGCATCCTGGATGCCGTGGCCGAGATGCTGGATGCCGGCGCGTTGGACCAGCGTGGTGTCCTTGTCACGCGGCATCCTCGCGTCCGACGGGGGCATGGCGGCGCAGAGTTCGTCGTGGTACCGGCGCCGGCAACAGGCCACGGGCGAGAGATTATTGTCACGCGCAAGGACGTCAACGAGATTCAGTTGGCGAAGGGCGCCATCCGGGCGGGGGTCGAAGTGCTTCTGGCTGAGGCGGGACTGACGGATGGCGACATTGACGAGTTCATTGTCGCCGGCGCGTTCGGGACTTATCTCGACCTGCGCAGTGCGGTTCGCATCGGTATGTTCCCCAATCTCCCCCTGGAGCGGTTCTCGCAGGTGGGCAACGCGGCGGGCACAGGCGCGCGGCAGATGCTCTTGTCGGCGCGGTTGCGGCAGCTTGCGGCCGAGTATGAGAGTAGAGCCGAGTACATCGAGCTGACGACGCACCCGGCGTTCACCGATCGCTATGTCGAGGCGCTGGCCTTTGAGCCTGTGCCGGCGCTGTAGCCTTCATATGGTGGCGCCGTGAAACATTATTACGGAAATCGTAGGAGCGACAACACATGGCCAAATCATTCGTTGAGCGACTGACCAGTGGCGATATCCTCGTCGCCGATGGGGCAACAGGCACGAATCTCCAGGCGATGGGGCTGCCGGCCGGCGCGATGCCAGAAGAGTGGGTTTTCGACGCGCCGGACAACATCATAGCCTTGCACCGCGCGTTCCTCGACGCGGGATCCGATATCGTCCTGACCTGCACTTTCGGCGCAACGCGCCTGCGCATGCACAGCTCCAGGTATGCCGATCGCGTTCCAGAGGTGAATCGCCGGGCGGTTGAACTGGCGCGCGAGGCGGCCGCCTCCTATCCTGGAGCCTACGTCGCCGGCTCTATCGGGCCGACAGGCATGCTCATGGAGCCTCTCGGAGCATTGACGCACGAGGCGGCGGTCGCCAATTTCGCGGAACAGGCCGAGGCGCTGACGGCGGGTGGGGTAGACTTTCTTTTGCTGGAGACGCAGACGGCTCTGGAAGAGGCGCTGGCGGCGATCGAGGGCATTCGTCAGGTCAGCAACCTGCCGCTGGTGGTGTCCTTCAGCTATGATCGCGGAACGCGCACAATGATGGGGGTTCGCCCACAGCAAGCGGTGGCCGCTGTCGTGCCGTTGGGAGTGGTGGCTGTCGGCGCGAACTGTGGAAAAACACTGGATACGATGGAGCAGATTGTCGCCGAGATGGCGAGCGCGACGACTTTGCCCTTGTGGGTGAAGCCGAACGCGGGTCTACCGCACATTGACGGCGACGCCTTGATGTACGACGTCACGCCAGACGACATGGCCGAGTACACGACGCGGTTCCTCAAGGCAGGCGCTCGGGTTGTCGGCGGTTGCTGTGGGAGCAGCCCGGCTCACGTTGCTGCGATTGCACGTGCTGCGGAAGCGTACCGGGGAGAACCCGAGCTGCGCTAGCCGGACGGCTCGGGCGGATTTCAGGCCTCGAGCGCGGCTTTGCCCAGCTCCGCCAGCTTTGCTATATCGATCAGCGGCATTTCTGTCAATGCAGTCGCCGTGCTATCCGCGCGCGCCTCGGAGCCGAGTTCAGCCTCCAGGCGCGCCGCCCAAACGCGCGTGCTTTGCCATGCCGCGGGATGGCGCTGAGCCAGGTCGAGTACATCGAGCGCCGGCCGCGTGTGAGTCGCCTCTGCCCCGGATCGAAGCTCGTCGTCTTGCTTGCGCGCCAGGACGGCAGCCTTTATCACGAGGACTTCCAACGCGTAGGGCAGAGCCTGGATCTGGATGAGCGTATCGAAGGCCGCCCCAAGCGCCTGCTTTGCCAGGGCCTCGTCGCCCAGCGTGCCTACCGACCATCCTAAACCGCTCAACGCTCGACTCGTGGCGAGCCGGTCGCCGATGACCTGCGCAATCTCCAGGCTTGACTCGAACTTGCGTATCGCGTCCGCGTGATTCCCAAACCGGGCGGCCAACCTCCCCATGCTCGTGAGGCAAGCCGCGATGCCTCGCAGATGGGCAATCTGACGGTAGCGCCTCAGGCTCTCGGTATGCAGGTCTCGGGCATCGTGCCACTCACCGACATCCACCGCCACGGCCGCTAGCCGCAGCAATGTCGTGGCGATATTGCGCTGGTCACCAATCTCGCGCGCGATCGTCAGGCACTCCAGGTGCAGACGTCGGGCCTCGGCGTACTGGCCGGCAATCCGCGCGAGCATGCCGAGGTTGTTCAGGGCGTGGATGGCTTGCCAGCCGTGACCGATCTCGCGCAGGAGCGCCAGACTCTCTTCTGTGTGTTGCCGCGACGTAGCGTAGTCGCCCTGGTGACGCGCCAGTTCCCCCAGGTTGTTGAGGCCACGCGCCATGCCACTGCGGTCGCCGACGCTCTTGAACAACGCATAGCTCTCCAGCCAGCAGCGCTTGGCCTCAACAAACTCTCCCATGTCATAGTAGTTGCCGCCGAGGCGGTTGAACACCTCCGCCATGCCGGACGTGTCGCCCACGCTACGGTAGAGCTGGATTGCTTCCTGCTCGAGTCGGCTGGACTCCATGTAGTCGCCACGAACCGCCGCATTGATCCCCTGGCTCGCGCGGCAGAACGCCCTCACGTGCCCATCATCGACGCCCGCCGCGAGCTCAAGGCTCTGCGCCAGGAGCCCATCGGACTGCTCATACCGCCCCAGGAATTGGGAAAACCGGGCGCGCCAGGCCAGGAGCCTGCTGAGGGTCAGCCGCGTCGCGCCGGGAAGCAAGGCGCCGCTCTGACAGAGCAGCTGTTCATACGCCTCACGCAAAGCGTCTTCGCCTTCCTGCCGCAAGCCCCGCAGCTCGCAATAGAGGCCGAGACCTTCGAGCGCGTCCGCGATACCCTGGACCTGACCATGCCCCACGAGGCAACGCCATGCGGCGCGCAGGTTGTCGATCTCCGTGTCGATGACGTTCAGCGCGGCACCCTGGTCGGCGCCCGTCAGAGCGTTCTCGTGACGTTTGAGGAAAGCAGCGTAGTACGCGGCGTGGCGGGCTGCCACCGCCTCCGCTTCGCCGGCCGCGGCGTTTCGCTCCGCCGCAAACTGGCGTACCAGCTCATGCATTTCGTGCCGGCCGACTGTTGTCCCCGACTCGCTGCGGCGCAACAACGACTTGCGGACCAGGTTGGTGAGGATGCGCAGAGAAGCCCCGACAACGGTCTGCGCCGCTTCGCGGGTAAATCCGCCGCGGAACACGGATAGCTGGCGCAACACCTGGCGCTCTTCGTCACTCAACAACTGCCAGGACCAATCGAACACTGCCCGCATACTGCGCTGGCGCTCAGGTGCATCTCGCCAGTCGTAGGCCAGGAAATCCACGCTTCTGTCGATCTCAGCGGCGATCTCCTCGACGTTCAGTGCCTCCACCCACGCGGCTGCGAGTTCCAGTCCCAGCGGCATTCCCTGCACGAGGCCGCAGATTCTGAGAACGGGCGCCAGATTATTCTCATCCAGTTCGAAGCCTGCGTCGGCGCGACGCGCGCTCTGCACGAACAGTCGGACTGCTGGCAGCGCTGCGGCCTCTACCAGTCCCGCAGCGAGGTTATACTCCAGGCCGGGCACCTGGTAGACGTGCTCGCCGCGCACGTTCAGGCGCTCGCGTGAAGTGACAATCACCTGAACGTCGGGCGACGTTTCCAGCAGCTCTACCACGAGGCCGGCCCCTTCCAGCACATGCTCAAAGTTGTCCAGGACGATCAGCGTGTGTCGCTGGCGAAGTGCCTGTGTCACGGTCCGTCGCGGATCGGCCCCCCGCTCCGCGAGACCCAGGGCCGCAGCAAGTGCGGTTATGATAGCCGTGGGCCGCGTGGCCGATGCCAGGGAGACGAAGACAACGCCGTCCCGGTAAGCATCCTGCCGGGCTCGCGAGACTTCAACCGCCAGCCGCGTCTTGCCCATGCCGCCGGCTCCGACTATGGTCAGCAGCCGCATGTCAGGCCGCTCCAGAAGTGTGATAAGCTCGGCCAGATTCTGCTCGCGCCCGACAAAAGAACTGATATACGCGGGCAATGGCGCCGCCGCAGTCGCGGTGACGTCAGCGCGATCCGAATCGCTCGCGGTATTGGCCAGGGGGCGGAAGCGGTGACTCCGAATCTGCTCGGCGACTTCAACGGTCTCCCGATCCGGCTCTACGCCGAGCTCGCGTCGCAGAACTTCGGCACAGCGCTCAAAGTGAGCCAATGCTGCCGTGCGCTGGCCCATCGAGGCCAGAGCTCGCATGACCTGACGGTAGGCGTCCTCCCGATAGGGATCGAGGCTCAATTGGCGCGTTGCGTAGGCCAGCGCCTGATCGTACTGCCCCTGCCACATATGCGCCTCCGCCAGGACCTGCAGGGCGGTCAGGGCTTGCTGCTGCGCCATCTCGCGGCGGATTACCATCCACTCCTCGAACGTTGGCGCATCTGGCAGCGAGAACCCGGCGAGGAGGTCACCCCGGTATAGCGCAACGACTTGCGCCAGCCGCGTCAGGCAGGCGTCGCATGTCGTAAGGTTCGTGTGCTCGTGGCCGGCGCACGCCGCCGTGAGGCTGTCAATGGCATGCGCGTCCACGCTGACGGCATCCCGCCGTACTTGGAGCGTCTGGCGCGACAAGATGAGCGCCTGGTCGGTGACGGCCGGCATCGCTTCGTCCAGCGTCTGACGCAAGCGGCGCAGGGTTGTCCGAAGATTGGCGAAGGCTTTTTCTTGGGGCTGGTCAGGCCAGAGAAGGCCGGTGAGCGCCTGGCGGCTATGGGGGCGATCCGATTCCAGAGCCAGATAGACTAGCAGCGCGCGGGTCTTGTCTGTCGGAAAGTGGCCAATAGAACGGCCCGCGACGGCCACCTCAAATTCACCCAGGCACGTGATCGTGATCGTTTGCATGGTCAATGCCCAACGTGAAGCTGATAACGGAAGTGGGTCGAGGCAGACGAGACGATCCTGGAGCCATACAACCCTGAAATTATAGACGCCGCCGGTGTCCTTGTCACGTTCACTGCTGCCGTTTGAAACGGCGCTGTCACGCGAATGACGTATGCTTGAGAAACGTTTATTGCGTGTCGTCAGGCTCCCGGAAAAGGCCAACCCATGTCCATGCCGTCCCGCCATCTCCCTCCACCTCCAGGCTACCACTCGTTTCTCGTGCGACTATGGCAGGACGGCGCCGACGAGCCGTGGCGTGCCTCCGCCCATTGCATACAGACTGGCGAAACGCATCGTTTTGCCACCGTAGAGGCGCTGTTCGCCTTTCTTGTGGACAAGCTGGAGCCGCTCGATGATGCGGTCGAGCCACCGGCCAGGTAAGGGCCGCTGACCCGTCGGGACCAGCATCCTGGACTGCTCTCGCCGTTTCCGTGCAAGGACAACGTCCATTCTCATGAGAATTCCCGCTTTTCGCGCGCTCCTGGCTGTTTCTCTCCTGCTCACATCTCTGTCATTGATCAGCCGCTCCACCATCGCACAAGCGGCTCGTCCATCAAGCGAGCCGCCTGGTGGCTGGCAGTCGTCCATAATCGTCGACGGATTGCTCGATCTCACACGCGGCGAGTGGAGCCTGGCCACTGAGCGGCTCGACGTGGACCCGCGCCCCACGACTTCCCAGAGCTTGTGGGCCAGCTTCGACGCGGCTAGCCTGTACCTCGGCTGGCGCGGCCCGCGCTGGGGTATCGAGGGCACGGGCTACATCTATGTCGGGACTGGGTCTGGAGGGACAACGACACCCTGGCCCGGCCCCGATGGTGCGGCACCGGTTGCGGGCAAGACGCTGCCCTTCGCCGCCGACTATGTCGTCTACCTGACCGGCTCACGCGCTGGGGTGATGCATTGGGATGGGGCGGCGTGGCGCGATAATGGAGTGGGAGACGCCGCGAGTGGCGCCAGCGGCGACACCGAGATTCGGCTGCCGTGGGCCGATCTTGGAACTGAGGTCGATGCCGTTAACCTTCGCCTGCTCGCCTTCGATGACGACCACGGACGGATTATCAGCGTCTTTCCGACGAATCAGTCGGTGCTCGGTCCCTGGACTAGCGTGTACCACTGGACGAACCTTTCGCCGAGAACGATTCCCAACGCCGGGCAGCCCAAGGGCGATCACGTGAGCTTGAGCGTCACCCGCCCGCGGGCATCCGCCCGCGTTGTCGGCCCCGGCGGCGCTTCTCTCTGGGTGCTGAGCATCCGCAACCTGGACCGCGTGCCGGTAACGGGGGTCACGCTGGACATCGGCGCGAGCCAGGCCCTGACGCTCGAAGCCATCCAGGGAGCGCCGAGCCAGGCGGCGGCGGAGCGCTGGTCGATTCCCCTGGGCGATCTTTCCCCCGGCTCCCTGGCGCCGATCACCGTCACAGCGCGCGTCGCCACCGAGGTGGCCACCGTCGAAGCCGTGACCGTTACGGCGCAAGTGAAGACAAACGCGGCGAGCGGCCCTGTCACGCTGGCGAAGTCCCAGGCGATTCTGGCCGTAGACAATGCGCCGCCGGTCATGAAGATCGACCTGCCGCCCGGCGCGACGATGCGCAGCGGGCGCGCGACCGTCTCCGGGACGGCGAGTGACATGTCTGGCATCGGCTTTATCGAGGTGCGCGTGGGGGATGGGCCGTGGCGTCAGCCACCGACCAACGTCGGTGGTATCTTCACGACCCGCCGTTGGAGCATAGGCATCGATGTGCCGGCCAGCGGTACCTTCGTCGTACAGGCGCGCGGACATGATATCTTCGGCCAGACGAGCGAGCCGGTGTCCTCCAGCGTGCTCGTGGACAATGCGCCTCCCGTCGCGAGTCTGAGCCTGAGCCGCGACGTTGTGAAGGAATCGACGCTGACGGTGTCCGGCGTCGTGGTGGATCCCTTCCCGGCGCTCGGCAATATCGAGCGCGTCGAGGTGCAGGTGGACGATGGCCCCTGGCAGCTTGCTTCCCCGCCGTACCTCCTGTTGCCCGTCATCCCACCGCTGCCACCCATTGGCGGGCGCTTGTGGCGCTATACGTGGCGTGTTCCAACTGAGGAAGGTGTCCCGCATCGCGTCCGAGCGCGGGCGGTGGACGCCGCCGGCAACGTTGGCCCCGCCAGCGCCTGGACGCCTTTCACCGTGGACACCGTCCGCCCCACATCAACTGTCACCTATCCCAACGCCGGTAGCTCAGTACCGGAGGCGTGCCTGACGTTGCCGGCGGGCAACATCCTGATGTGGGGCACGGCAAAGGATGGCTGGTCGCTGGCCGGCGTTCAGGCCAGCATGGATGGTGGGCGGACATGGACCGATGCGCTGGTTGGCCCAGGCGCGGCGGCGCTCCTGGCACGCGTTCTCTGTTCGGGCGCTGTGGCGGAGAAGGGCGACTCGACTCTGTGGGCCGCGAGCCTGGCGGCGCCCGCGGGTGAGTTGGCCCTGCGCAGCCGGGCGGTCGACGCGGCCGGTAACGTCGAGGCTCTGAAGTCGCCCGTGCGGGTGCAACACGTTGCCGCGCCGCCTGCGGAGCCCTATCGCCTGTACTTGCCCGTTGTCTCGCAGCGCGCCGACCCGCGTGGCGATCCTCGGTAGGCCAGGAGACCATGACGATGTCTGACCAGCCTCGAAAAATCCGCTTCCTAGTGGCGCTGCTGCCCGCCCTCGGTCTCGTGGCCTTTGCCCTCACGGCGCTCCTCTGGCCTCGGATGAACCTCGCATTGCCTGTCATCAGGAGCAGCAGCCCGGCCTCGGCTCTCGCGCGAGCCTGGCAGCGCGCGCAGGAAGCAGGCACCTATCGCCTAACCTCCGACGTGCGGCAGACTCTCACACCGCGCGCTCTTCCGGCCAACGTTGGGCGCGGCGACAGCCATGCGGCGCTCCGCTTCGAAGGCGAGGCATCTCTGCCGGACCGGGCGCGGCTGACAATCGTCGTGGGTGGCGCGAATAGCTCCCCTGGTGAAGCGGCGGCGCCTGCGGCGGTCGGGCTGACCGGTACGGGAACAGGGACGGTCCAGTTGGTCATGGTCGGCGACCGGGCGTATGTCGGTCATGCTGGACAGTGGCGCGTGGTCGAGAATCCTCTGGGAGGCGCGGCGCCTGTCGCCGATGCTCTCAGCCTGCTGAGCGTTGCGCGGGACGTAGAGGCCGTGGATGTCGGGAGTGCTTTCTCAAGCTACCGGTTCACGATCGACGGCGCGCGGTACGCCGAGATTCAGCGGGAACGCCTGCAGGCTCTCGCTCAGCGCGAGCTGCCACCGGGCGTCGAGGTCCAGGCGCCCGCTGTGTACCAGCGCATGAGCGGCACGGGCCAGGTGTGGATAGACAGTGCTGGCCTTCCGCGCCGCGTCGTTGTCGACCTCAGTTTACCCGGCATCAGCGCCTCCAGTGACGCTCAGGTCCACGCCCAGGTGGACTATCGCGACTTTGGCGCGAGCATTGCGCCGATCGAAGCGCCGGCAGGCGTTGACGCGGCGGGGCAAGCGGCGTCAACGCCTGGTGTCCTGGCATGGGTTCCCGGAGTCAGGTTGCCGTCGATTCCCATGCCGTTCGATCCAACGCTTTTCGCCGTCGGCACGGTCGCCCTCATCCTGGGCCTCGCGGCGCGCAAGCTTCAGCGGCGCCGCCACGCTCTGTACGCGGTTATCGTCGTGACGGTCATCTCGTCCATGATCGCGACGCCGTTGGTGCAGGCGAGTCAGGTGGTTCGCTTCCAAGAGCGCGCGCAGTCGCAGGAAACGCTGCCGGACGCCCTGTCCGCCCTCGGCGTGACAGAGTCGCCGCGCGAGCCGGACCGCGTCGCCGCCCTCGCGGCGGAATTCACTTCGCCTCGCTCCTCGCCGCAACCGGCCTCGGCCAATCCGGCTAGTCTGACGACCGCAGTATCCGACTGCGGGAGCCTGCCCGATGGTGTTGACCCCAACGGCGACGACGACGGCGATGGGTTGAGCAACAAGACCGAGCGCTGCCTCGGGACGGACTATCGCCTGGCCGATACCGACGGCGACGGCATTACCGACACGCTTGAGCTTCAGGGTTTCCCTGTCGCCACAAATGGGGTCACACAAACGTGGACGACGGACCCGCTTCAGCGCGACTCCAACCACGACGGCATTGACGACGGCCAGGAGTGGAACCCCAAGTGGCTAGCCTCTGACCCCGCCAGCCTCGACGCCGACGGCGATGGCATTCCCAATGCCTGGGATGACGACAACGACAACGACGGTGTCCCCAATGGTCCCGACTTGTCGGCGTACAAGGCGCTCCCATACCGTCCGGCCTACCAGATCGGGATCTCAAAGCCAAGTGACACGTCTCACAAAGACACGTACGTCTACCTCGACGTGCAGGTTCAGCCACAAGACGTGTCCCACTTGCGCTACACCACGACGTACCTCGACTGGCCGTACGACAACCAGGCGCAGATTCAGGACCTTGACAACTCCACCGACGACATCAAGCTCATCCCGATGCTCTCGTTGAGCAGCACTGTCAGCTTGAGCCTGGCTTCCCAGTATGGTGTGACAGTCAAGAGCAATCCCGACGGGTCGTTCAGTTACCTCGTGCCCCTATCCACAGTGGAGAGCAACGGCGCAATCAGCGCGTTCGAAGGGCGGCTGGCATTTACGCCCGCTGAGAGCGCGACACCATTGCAGCTTTCAAACGTGCGGCTGGGTTGGCTGGTTCAGGCAAAGCTGGACCAGCAGAAGTGCCTGGCGTACGGTGGAACGACTTGCACAAACTGGGGTGTCGACACAACCGAGTCTGTCGTCAACTCCTATGAGGAGCCGAGCTTTCGCATTACAGGCATGACCGTCGGCGAGAGCGCCGACGCCCAGGTCGCGCTGTTTGGCGTGCCGAGTGCGCCAGAGGTCAGCGCGAGTGCGCCGGACGAGGCGCGTGAGATATTCAATCTCGTCTCTGGCATGGGCATGTCCTACCTGGCGGCGCTGCAGCCTGACCTTTCCACTGTCGTGAAGCGCTTCACTGACTCGACGACGCCTGTCACCGAGACGTGGGGCGTCAGCGCGCCGGTCAAAGCAGTCTACAACACCTACGCCCACCGCGATGAGGCGCTTGCGTCAACGACCATGACGACCACGCAGGCCTTCCTGGGCGCGAACTACAACGCTGCCCTGACGCCGACTCTCGTCGTCGCCTACCAGGAGACGGCCGGCAGCCTCAGCATAGAGGCCGGGCCCAATCAGGGTGTAACGATTCAGGACAGCCCCGACAGCCTTAGTCTCGACATGGCGCTGAGCTACAATGCCCTGACGACGGTGCGCCAGGTGCAGGTGCAGATGTACCAGCACAGCCAGGCCGCGGCGGGCCAGCCGGCCTGGCGGGCGCTCACGATGAACCAGGCGCTGGGCGAGCTGGACCGCCGCTACCAGGCTTTCGACGCGGAGAAATCGGCCGAACGCTACATCAAGGCCCTGTTCCTGACGTGGTATGCCGGTCTGGTCAAGTTCGTAGACGTGAACGGCAAGCCTCTCGTTCAAGACCAGGCCGACGACACCACCATCTTCAACCAATTGAGCCGGCCCGCGCAGAACAATTTGCCCGGCTATGTTGTCGCATCCTACGCCCTGGACGAGCTGGCCGACGACGTGAATCAACAGGGCGCGACGGCCGGGTTCCAGCAGTGGCAGGCCACAACGTGGGGCCAGTCGGCCGCATTGCGCGAGGGCGCCGTTCCCATCGTCCGCGCCTTCGGCGGTGTGGCGACCATGGCCCTGCCCTACCTGCGTCTCATCCCGCAAGGGATTCGCTGGGCGGCACGCGCTGCGGCGAGCAACATTACCGAGGCCGCCGAGGTCGCTTCGGAGACGACCAGCGCAGGCGAGGAAGCTGCCGAGACGGTGGCGTCCAGCGCCAAGGCGCTGGGCCGCATTGCTGTCGTCATCGCGGTCGTTGCCACTGTCATCGAGCTGGCGACGATCTGGAGCAGCTTTCACGGCTATAGCGACGACGTCTCCCACATGCAAACCGATGTCGAGCTATCGAGCGATATCGCGGCTACGATTATCACCGTGCTTCAACTGCTGTTAGCCCTGGTGCTTGTCGCCGTGGCGGACACGGGGGTCGGCCTGCTGGTTGAGGTCGTGTTGGCCGTGCTCCTCTACCTCATCGTCGCCCTCATCACGGGCGACTGGAACCCGTTGCACACCTACAACTACCTGACGTCGTGGCTATCCGACTTCCTGGTAAAGTTTGCCTTCTATTCCCAGCTTCCCAGCAGCAACGCCGTTGAGAGCGGGCCGCTTACCCTGACGCTTGGGGACCAGAACCAGGGTACGGTCGTCAGCAACTCGGTCACGTTCGGCGCCGCCCTCACCACGACCGTCGAGGTCGGGCCGGGCGACGACGAGTGGAACTGGGTGTACTCACGCGCGGGTAACTCCGACGACGTCGCCCAGAGCTGGGCGTACACGCGGTGGTCGTCGAGCGACTCCCAGATCACCTACGGCCAGGGCGACTGCGCGATGGACGGCACGTCGAAGAAATGCGGCAGCGCGGTGACGGCCAGCTTCACCCCCGCCCAGGCGGCGCTCAACGCCGCCATCCACGTCACAAGCTTCGTGAGCTTCTCGCTACGCTATCAGAAATGCTGGTGGGCCGTTCTGGTGCGGGTGTGCGAGGCCGACTCGACGGTCGATTCCAGCCCCAAGTCCGATGACGCGGATGCCTGGGCGCAGGCGACACAGCCCCTCACCATCGACGTGTTGCCAAGGACCGTCGACGGGCTGTGGAGCTGGGACCAGATCACTAACCCGGACAAGGACGGCGACGGCATCCCCGATACCCAGGAAGCCGCCCTCGGCCTCGATCCCACGAAGTGGGACACCGACGGCGACGGACTGAGCGACGGCTGGGAGCTGCAAAACCAGGCGACACTGGGGACGGACCCCACGAAGGCTGACACCGACGGTGACGGCCTGAATGACAGGCTGGAGGTCATCCTCGGCACGTCGGCCGGCGTTGCCGATAGTGACAAGGACGGCCTTCTCGACGGCGAGGAGGTCTGCCACGTCGATACCAGCGGCGCGGCGCCGCGTCTCGCCGGTGGCTGGCTCGTCAGCCCGCCAGGCTCCCCGGCCGGCGCGAGCTACCGCGTGTGCTCGAACCCGCTCGACCCGGATGCCGATTCGGACGAGCTGCAAGATGGTCAGGAGCGCGCGTTCGGGCTGAGTCCTTTTGGCGCAAACACGGCCCCGCGCATGTCGGCATCGATCCAGCAGCCGCTCACCCAGCACGCCGGGACGACGTTGAGCCTGCTCAAGCCGGGCGGGGCGCTTGCTGCCCAGTTCCTACTCGCCGACCAGATCGCGACAACGCTGGACAAACCGCTGCAGTTGTGCTTCCCTAGCTCGGACTTCGGTACACCGACCGTGACGGCCGCCCAGCCCAGCGCGGGGTATACACCACCGAGCCCGGCCACGCAGACGAGCGGCGGGCAAACGTGTAGCGCGTGGGACTTGAGCCAGAAGCCGCTCTACTCCGGCGAGGCGCTGACGGTCACCTGGCAGAGCGCCGCGCTCAGCGGGGGAGGATCGCGGAACACCGCTCTGAGTCTCAGCTTGCCCTATACCGACCCGACCGATGGCTCGACTAAAGCGGTGAGTCGCACACTGCCCGTTATCATCGACGCTGTGCCTCCTACAACCAGCATCGGCGCCCCCAGCGCCGGCGCTGCCATCAAAGGCACGTCATACGTTGTTGGCGGCCAGGCCAAGGATGACATCACCTGGGTATCCCAGGTGCAGGTGAGCGTCGACGGCCTCGTGCCGTGGCAGACGGCGAGCGGCGCGGAAAGCTGGGCCTGGACGTGGTCGCCCTTGCCAAAGGACGGCCCCTACACCGTGCGCGTGCATGCCCTGGATGCCGTCGGCAACCAATCGCCGGACGCTACCGCCGCCGTGGTTATCGACAATACTGCGCCTGGCGCCAGCTTCAATGGCCTGACTGACGGCCAGGTGATCAACGGCCTGGTCAAGAACACCCTCGGCGGCGCGAGCGTGAGCCTCCAGGGCAGCGCCACCGACCTGCTATCCGGCGCGTCGGCTGTGTCCGGCGTCAAGGCTGTCGAGCTGAGCATCGACGGCCGCCCCTGGCAGACGGTGCTGGAGAAGCGCGCCCCTTACCCACAGACGGCAGCCTGGTCGTGGACGTGGAAGCTGGACGCCAAAGCCAGCGGTAAGCACACGCTGTCCGTGCGCGCCGTCGACGGCCTCGGTCAGATTGGACAGCCGCAGACCCGCGCCGTTGTCGTCGATCTCGTGCCGCCTGCCGTCAACGTCGCCAACAGCGTGACCGACGCCCAAACCGGTAGGCCCATCAACCTCCTCGGCCACGCCGACGACACCGGCTACGTCCCCCTGCCCGCTCGCCCCACGCCACTGGAAGGCGCCGTCGATAGTGTCCTGAGCGCCACCATTCAGCTCGCGCCAGAAGTCGAGGGCGACCTGACAGGGGCGACGGCGGTCTGGCTTGGCGATGTGAACGGCGACGGCCTCGCCGATGCCGCTGTTGGTCTGCCTGCCGCGCGTAACGGCGCCGGGCGCGTCGCCATCCTGAACGGCCGGCCGGGAGGATGGCCCGTTCCCCCCGCGATGCTGTCTCTAGCCGACGCCGAGAGTAGCCTTGCGGCGAGCCAGGCGTCGAGCTTTGGGCAATACCTGGCTCCGGCGGGTGACGTGAACGGCGACGGCCTCGCCGATCTACTCATCGGCGACCCGACCAACGGTGTGGTGTACGTCGTGTTCGGACAGACGGGGCCGCTGGGCAAGGACTGGGACGTGGCGCAGCTAAAGGAGCCGACCCAGTCGAGCCGCGGCGTTGTGTTCACCACGAGCGCGGGCGGCGACAGCATCGGCGCGTTCATGGCTGCGGCGGGCGATGTCAACGGCGACGGCGTGGGCGATTTGCTCATCGGCGCAGACAACGCGGCGCACCAGGGCCACCTGTACCTGCTCCAGGGCCGACGGCGCTGGCCGTCGCAGGTGCGCGACGTGACGGCCGATGCCTCCGCGGCGTTGCCCATCAACCTGATCGGCGCCGGCTTCAGCGGGGTCGGCGACGTCAACGGCGACCAGATGGCCGACTTCGCCGTCGCCGATCCCAACAATAGCCTGGGCGGAGGGGCGGCGGTGTACCTGTTCCTCGGCTCGCCGGCGTTCCAGACCCCGCGGATCGGCGGATCGCCGCAGCCGCTGGACCGGGGTCGAGCCGCGGCGTCTCTACCCGGGGACGCGCCGCTGGGCGCGCAGGTCGTGCCTCTCGGCGACGTGAACCGCGACGGCCTGGCCGACTTCATCTATAGCAGCGGGGCGGCTCCGCGCCTGATTCTCGGGCGGACCAGCGGCGCGTGGACGCCGAGCGTGACCTTCAACGGCTACACCCCGGCGCCGTCGGGCTTCATCGCCGCGGGCGGCGACGTTAATGCCGATGGCTACAACGACATCGTTCTCGGCACGGCGTCCAACACGGCCTACGTCATCCACGGCGCAGCAAGCCTGCCCGCCACGCCCAATATCGCCGCCACCTTGACCAGCGTCGGGCGGGTGGCTTCGGCGCCGTTCTCCGCGGGCGCGGACCTCAACTGCGACCTCTCGTCGGACCTGCTGATTCTACCTTCGACCGTCACGGCGAAGGCGAGCGGGCCCAACTTTGGCCGCGCTCCCCACATTCCCGAGGCGGCGCTGCCTGTTGGGGCAGCCCCCGGCGCAATCAGAGACACGAGTCCTGCTCGGAAGGCCGCCGCCGCATCGCCTGTCACAGCCCAACCGCCCTTCCAGGGGGCGTGGTTCGTGCCCACATCCCACAATTTGTCCGACTTCACGGCGGGCAGTAATTACCACTATGTGGTGCCCGAGGACCTCGACGGTGATGGCCTCGCCGATCTGTGGCTCGGCCTGAACGGCGCGTGGGATGCGCGCCTCTCCCGTGGGCGGCAGGCCGACGGCAGTATCGCCTTCCAGAAAGTCGCTGTCGGTCTGCCGGCGCCCGACGCGTACGGTCTCTTTGGCTACGTGCGCGGCGACTTCAACGGCGACGGCAAGCTGGATGCAGCGCGCGCCGTAGACGGCAACTACGACGTCTACCTCGGCGGGGGGCTGGTCAACAACACCCTCACCTTCAACCACGTCGACACCAACCTGCCCGGCGGCTATGCCCAGAGGCAGTACAGCCTGGCGGGCGATTTCGATGGCGATAAGAAGGCGGAAATCGCCAGCTACATCGGAAACTGGGTCTTCTTCGTACCCCAGGGCGTCGTCAACGGCCAGCTGCAGTTCAGCCAGGTCAATAGTAACCTGGGCACTTTCGGCAACGGCATCGCCGACAACATTGGCATGGCCGACTTCAACGGCGACGGCAAGCTCGACCTCGTCTACTATGACGGCAATACTCAGAGTTGGGACTTCCGTCTCTCCCAGGGCTTAGTCAACGGCGTGATGACTTTCAGCGCGACGACCGGTGATGCGGGCGACATGCACATGACCGCCGGCGAATTCGCGCAGTTTGCCGCCATCCCGGACTACAACGGTGATGGCCGCGCCGACCTGGCAGTCTTCGATCTCGACGCCAGCACGTGGGATATTCGGCTCTCGATGCCCACCGCCGACGGCCTTCACTTTGAGCGCATTCCCGCCAACATTGATGACAATTACGGTCTGTACTGGCTCGTTCTAGGCGCGCAGGGCGACTTTGACGGCGACGGCCGCGCCGACCTGGTACGCTGGGTGAATGCGGCCAACAACTGGGAAGCACGGCTGTCGAGCCACCCTCAGTATTTGTACGTGGATGATGACTATGTGGCAGGGCAGGCCAACGACGGCCACACCTGGGGTGTCGATGCCTTCCAGGATATCGGATCGGCCGTTCAGGTCGCGCAGCCCGGTTCCGAGATTCACGTCGCGACCGGTGTCTACCCGCCGTTCGAGATTGGGCAGATCAAGGACGGCATCAGCGTGGTGGGCATAGACCCCGACGCCGTGTTCGTCCAGGGCACGCCCGAGATTTCGATCCACGACTCGGTTGGCGTTCGCCTATCGGGACTTACCCGCCGCACCGACGGTATCGGTGTCCGACTCAAGTACGCCGGGCTGGCGGAGTCTCGCCGCTTCGGCTCCACGACAGTCCTTGATCGGGTTGTGCTTCAGGGCGCCGACCACAACGTGGTGATGGACCCCTACAGCGCGTTGACTGTGCGCCAGAGCACTCTCGTTGGGGCGCTCGCCAGCCACGAGCAGGTCTTCGTCGAGCCCGGGCCGCCGCCGCCAACCTGGGTCAGCGCGTGGGAAACAGTGCCTACACCGCCGACGGCCATCACCGGGACGATCGCGACCCTGGGTGGGTGTGTCTACGCCATGCCGAAGGTCAATCCCCCGTTCAACTTGTACTGCTACGACACGGTCACAAATAGTTGGGACCAGCCCACCGCTATGCCGGACGACGGGCGCGTCGCGTTGACCTACGGCGCAGTTAGCGTCGGTGACAGAGACTTGTATGTCAGCAGCGTTGGCATTTCCCACCTCTGCACGCAGGGATGCGACCCGATCCCCGCCTTCTATCACTGGTACGCCCCTGCCGACCTCTGGGAGCCGTTGCCGATTACGCCCTTCATCCCGCCGCGCTCGTTGGCGAGTGACGGCGCGCATTTCCTCTTTACCGTGTCGCCGAGAGATAGTCGGATCTACTACTTTGAGCTCTCTGAAAGAGCCTGGTACATATACAGCCCTCCCTTGCCGCAAAGTGTCGGGCCGGGGGCGACCATCACCTGGGCCAACGGGATTCTCTACCTGACCCCCGACTCGAACAGCTCGGTTTGGTACGCCTACGACGGCCAGGCGAATACTTTTCAACAGCTGCCCAGCCCTCCGAACCCGTTCATCGGCGGTCCCACAACCGTTTGGGATGGCGAGGACACCATCTACGCGTTGGGTACTCCACCCGCCAACGGCTCTAGCCTGATGGCCTACTCTATCAGCGCCAAGGCGTGGACGACTGTTCCTTACACGCAACTCTTCGGCCAGCCCAACAGCCTCGTCCGCCAGGGCGGCTACCTCTACGTGACGTCTCAGGGAGCACCGCTCAGCTTCTCCTTCATGCGCTACGGCCCCCTCAATATCTATCCGCGGCAGTTGACGCTAGACCACGTCGCCTTTGTCGCTCCCGCCGCCGCGTCAACGCCCGCATGGCTCAACTTGCCGCTCGGCTTCGGAGACTTCGACACGACCGGCAGCCAGTGGGTTGGCGGCGGGACGTGGTCACCCGCGCCGCCGCAGCCGTCAATCACGTTCGACGCGGCGCGCTTCGTCGACCCGGTTCACGGGGTCTACCGCGTCGGCGCCGGCTCGGCGCTAACGGCCGGTTACCACACCTACCGTGCGGCGGCCCATGTCTCACCCACCTACTGCGCTACGTGCGGCAACGATGGCCACACCTGGGGCCAGGATGCCTTCGCCGGTATCCAGGCCGCCATCGGCAGCGGCGCGGAGCAGGTCCTCCTTGGGCCGGGCGTCTACCCCGAGCCGTTCTCCCTTGTTAGCGGCGTGCAGGTCATCGGCTCTGGCGCGGACGCGACCATCGTCACGGGCAATCCAATCTCGCCGACGGCAATCGTCCAGGCGGACGGTATCAGTGGCGCGAGGCTGACGCGCCTCACGGTGGCCGGCAGCGGCGGTAGCATCGGTGTCCACCTCAAGAACAACGCCCGCGCTGTCAGCATCACCCGCGACGTGATCCGGCAGACGCAGGAAGCCATTCGCGTCGAGGGCGGCGACCCGGCCGACCCGCTGCTCGTCGTCAACAACACGCTGGTCAACAACACGAATGGCGTCAGCAATCCCAGTTGCGGCGCGGTCGAGGTGCGCAACACCGTCTTTGCCTTCAACCCCGGCACGGCGCTGAATCTCCAGACCTGCGCCACCACCCGCCTCCACACATACAATCTGTTCTGGCGCAACGGCCACGATCTGGCGATGGACGGAAGTGTCGTCGATCAACCCGGCCCGGGCGAGGTCTTCGCCGACCCGCGCTTGGAGGACGTGTCGCGGCAAGACTACCGCCCGCAGGTCGGCTCGCCGGCCGTCGACGCCGGCGACCCCTATGACCCCACGCCCCCGGGCAGTGGCGGCCGTGTCGACATCGGCTACGTCCAGACCGGTCAGGCATCCTTCTACGCCGATGGCAGCTATTGCGCTGCCTGCATCAACGACGGTTTGGAGTGGAGTGTAGATGCTTTCAACACCGTTCAGGCGGCCGTCAATGCCGCCAACCAATTCCAGCGCGCGCTCGGTGTCACCTGTCAAGGTGGCGGGCAGTGCCGCCAGCCTCTCACCGTCGGCGTCGGGCCAGGTACCTATACTGAGACGGTGAGCCTCCCAAGCTACGTGCGGCTCATCGGCTCCGGCGCAGACAAGACGGTGATCGAGGGTTCGGGCGTGGGACAGAGCGCGGTTCACATCGCCAACGCTTTGCACGTCGAGGTCAGCGGCCTCACCATCACCGCCTCCCCGGGTGGCGGCACAGGGACGGCCGGCCTCGAGATCATCAGCGGCACCAACTTCATCACCGTCACCCGCAACCTCATCCGCAACAACGGCGTCGGCGTCCGTCTCCAGGACTCGACGGGCCTGCTTCTCAACAACACTATTGTCGGAAACGCGAGCGACGGGGTGGCTGCTGCCAATAACACCACGTGGTTCAGCGTCCGCGACAACATCGTCGCCGACAACGCGGGCAATGGCTTCAGCGAGGCGTCGGGCGGGCAGCTGCTTGGCGACTACAATCTCGTTTTCGGCAACAAGGCCGACTATGCCGGTCTGGCGCCCGGCCCGCACGACCAGGTGGACAAGGACCCCGCCTTCGTGAACCCGATAGCGCAGGACTACCGCCTCCAGCACGGCTCACCCGCTGTGGACGCCGGCGACCCGCCCGCGCCGGTACCGGTCGGCGGCGGCAAGCGCGTCGACATCGGCTACAGCGAGCGGCTGGCTGTCCCACTAACGCTCCTCCTGGGCAAAGAGGGCGCGACATGCGCGGCCGGGGCGGCGGGCATTGCCTCGGTCGAGGTGGGGCTAGCCCGCGTCGCGGACGCGACGCAGCCGGTGACCGCGACTCTGCCGATAACCTGGACGGCAGCCAGTGTCAGCAGCGGCGGGCAGGTTGGCTCGTACTGGTCGGCGGCGGTGACGCCGAGCACGGGCGACGGCCTGTACCGGCTATACGCGCGCGGCGTGGACGCGGCAGGAAATGGCGTATCCGACCCGCGCCTGTGGTTCCAGAATGAGATCGTCGCCGACGGCTCGCCGCCGCAGGTCACTTGGCTCGCGCCGTCCGACGGGCTGGTCACTGCCGCCGCCGCTATCACCGTTGAGGCGCGAGTCGCCGACGATGCCGACACAGGCCGCGGCATGCGTGACAATGTCGATTCTGTCAGCGTCCTGATTGACGGCATTCCCGTGGCCGCCGATCCGGCTGATGGTCCGGCCGCCGCGGATAGCGGCCAGGGTCGCGTCTATCGCGCCGTCGTGCCCCTGAGCGATGGGCAGCACCAGGTCGTTGTCGTGGCGCGCGACCGGGCAGGCAACGAGACTCGCAGCCCCGCCCGTACGGTCACCGCCACAACGCTCACCGACGTAGCGACCATCACGTCGCCATTGGACGGAGCGGCCGGTAGCCCCGGGACTTGGACGGTGGAAGGGTTCGCGCGCTTCACGAGTGCGACGGGACCTGGCACGGTCACGCTGTACGCGGATGGCAAGCCGGTCAGCACAGCGACTCTCGCAAGTCCTCTCGGCGCTCTCACCAAGTGGACGGCCGTGTTTGGCGCGCCTATCGAGGGCGCACATAGCCTCGCCGCGGTCGCGCAGCGCAAGACACCGGGCACGCTGGCCTCAGCCGCGACGAGTCGCCTCACGCTGAGCGCGCAGCCGCCCAGTCTGACCATCACCTCGCCCAGCACATCAAGTGGCGCGGTCGTGACCCAGACTCTTGCCCTCGGTGGGACGGCGAAACCCGGTGCGGGCGGCGTGCCTCTAGCGTCCGTCGCGCTGAGCCTGGACGGTGGCGTCAACTGGTATCCGGCCAGTGCAACGGGCTTGAACAACCCTGTGGGCGCGACGTGGAGCATCACCTGGACGCCGCCCCTGAAGTCTGACTCGCGATATTACTTCGGTCAGGTCAGGGCGACCGACGCCGCGGGCCACACGGCCACCCAGCAAATCCACGTCCTGGCCGACAACTGGGGACCAAGCGGCTTCGCGACGCAGTTCAGCCCCGATGTCGGGCAGCACCTCACCGCTCCGGCTCAGGTTCAGGTTCGGTGGACGCCGCCCACGGATGGCAGCGGCCGAGTGTCCATGCTGGCCTCGGCCGATCAGGTAGCCGACAGCATGCCGACGCAGGTCGTGAGCGGTTCACCAGCCACGACGAGCACCACGGCGACCTTCTCGAGCGCCGGTACGTGGTACATCCACCTGGCGGCGCAGGATGCCTACGGCAACCTGACGCTCCGGCATTATGGCCCGTGGTACGTCGGCGCGGGGAGTTGATGTTTGTGTAAAACCCCCGGTGTCACTCCGGGGGAGAGCGAGGAGTCTGGACTGCGGCCCAGATGCCTCGTTACACGGCTCAGAACACGCACCACCGTCATTGCGAAGAGCGCGTCAGCGCGACGAAGCAATCGCTCGGTGGGTGACAGCAACGCCGTGGCGGTGCAGACCGCCTTTGACACGGGCGGGGGATTGCTTCGCTCCGCTCGCAATGACGGCTTAACTATGTTCTTGTCTCGGCGCACGCCACCACACGGCATTGAGGTCTCGGCATGACGGCCCGTGCCTACTTTAGGGGAGTCGTGTCATGAAACGTCAAAGTCGCCGCATTATCGTGATTATCACCTTGCTGCTCGCGCCCCTCCTGGCTGCGGCCGGCTTCTACAGCGTGGCATACGGCCACCGCGACGGGCCGGAAGCGCAGGTGCTGGATGCGCTGCGCGAAACCCGGGCGGCAGGGCCGTATCACGTGACCGCCGACGTGCGTCAAACGCTCGTGCCGCGGGCCACCGCTGCAAATATCGGCCGCGGCGACAGCCAGACCGCAATGCGGGTCGAAGGCGATATCGTGCCGCGCGACGGGCATGGCGACGACACGCCGGATGTGCGGCTCTCCCTGCGCGGTGACCAGAAGACGCCGGCCATCGACATTCGCATCGTGGACGGCAAAGCCTATGTCGGCTACCAGGCTCGCTGGCAGGTAGTGGACAACCCGCTCGATGGCTCGCTCCCGGACGGCGACTACCTCGGCTACTTGAGTGCCGTGGTCAACGTCGTGAAGGCGGAGCCGGTGCGAACGGCGGGCGGGGATCTGGATAGGTATACGTTCGCTATTGACAGCGCGCGCTATGCCGAGTATCAGCAGGCGCGTATGCAGAAGCTCCTGGCCGGCCGCCTGCCCAACGGCGTTACGATTAGCCGCAGCGCCCGCCTCGAAGCGATGCGTGGCGTCGGTGAGCTGTGGTTGGATAGCGCGGGCCGCGTGCGGCGGCAGATCCTCGACCTTACAATGCCCAACGAGGGCGACGACAGCCAGCTGCACATGGTGGTTGACTTCTCGCGATTTGGCGACGTCGCGACGCCTATTGTCGCGCCGGTGCCGGGGCCGACCGGCGCCCTCATACTTCCCCCGGCCGACACCGGGACTGCACAGGCGCCACGTGACGCGGGGGTCTCTGCCGCTGCCTCCGACGTTATCCTCTTCGCCGTCGCTCTGCTCCTGGCTGCGCTCGCCCTCGTCTTGCTAGACTCGCGCCGCCGTCGGCGGATCTATGCTGCTGTCGTCGTGGTGACAATCCTATCGATGGTCAGCGCGCCCTTGCTCAACGCCGGTCTGCTTGCCAGTTTCCAGACGCGCGTCGCCCAGGCGTCGACGCTCCAGAAGGCAATGGGCGATGTCGGTGCGCTCCCCCCGGCGGATGACAACGCGCTGATGAAGCTCGGCGGTGACCTGACTCGCCTCTCTACCGCGACGGCGGCCGCCCGATCCGCCCAGACCCAACCCGCCTCCGACCTGCGGGATTGCCGCGTGCTGTACACCGACCAGGGCATCCAGCCGGGCGATGACCTGGACGGAGACGGCCTGACGAACGGCGACGAATGGTGCGCTGGCACTGATTATCGCACTGCCGATACCGACCGCGACGGCATCACCGACACGCTGGAGATACAAGGCTATACGGACCCGCAGGGGAAAGTGTGGGCGCTGAACCCCCTCCTGGATGACACCAATCAAGACGGCATTCCCGACGGCTCGGTTTGTTCGGCCAGTCCCGATGGGAAGTCACTGATCTGCCCCGACACGGATCGCGACGGCATCCCCGACGCCTGGGACGACGACATTGACAACGACGGCGTGCCCAACCGCTACGATCTCTCCCCCTTTGGAGTGCCGGACCCGGCGCATCCGGGCACGCGTGTCACGCCGCCCTTCCGACCGGCCATCGACCTGACAATCGGCGGCGCCTACACCCAGAGCGTTGTCTACGTCGATCTCCAGGTGCAGCCCCAGAACCCGGCCCACCTGCGCTACGGTCTCTCCTGGCTGGATTGGCCCGCCGATGACAAGGGACAGATTCAGGATCTGGACAACTCGACGCAAGACGTCCAGCTCATCCCCATGCTGGAGTTCACCACCACCGTCAAGCCCAGGCTTGCCGGGCAGTACGGCGTCAGCGCCATCACTATCACTGGGGCTGCCAATACCTACTTCCGCCTGTGGGTGCCGTTGCAAACCGTCGCCGACGGCGGACAGATCAGCGCCTTCGGCGCGCACTTCGCTCTCACCTCCGACGAGGTCACCCCGAGCCTCGCCCTCAACGGCGGGCGCATCGTCTGGCTGGCGCGCGCCAACCTGGACAGTTGGGCGGACTGCAAAGACCCGTCAGGTAGCCAGAATGCTCAGAACTGCCAGGTCAACACAGACCCCTCGGTTATTGCTTCATATTATGATGACGAGCTGCGTGTCACAGGCATGCAGATTTCGCAGAGTCGCGACGCCCAGGTAGCCCTGTTTGGCGCGCCCAAGACGCCGGAGATTGCCGCGCCTGGCGCAACTGACGAAGGCCGCCTCATGCTCGGCCTGACCAGCGGCCTCGTGCCGACCTTTCTGGGCTACAGCCAACCGACGCTGGCTGAACTCGTCCAGAACTTCAGCGCGGGCGGCAGCGCGCCGTATTCCAACACCTTTGGCATCGACCCGAGTCTCATCACCACAACGTACAAGACCTACGCCCACCGCGACGAAGCGATGGCGACGACGAGCACCACGGCGACCGCTCAGCTCCTCAATACCGCGTACACCGCCTGCTCCGCGGCGACAACCGGCGTCATGACGCCCACCCTCGCCGTCGCCTACCAGGAATCGGGCGGCGTCCTCGACATGGGCAGCCAGCTCGTGACTATCGGCAACGGCGACCCGACCGTCCAGAGTCTCAATCCCATTTCGTTCAATGTCCCACTTGCCCGCGCCAGTCTCAGCACCATTCGCCGCGTCCAACTGAATCAGTACACCTGCGCTGTTGACGCGACGACTCAGAAGCCCACCTGGCAAGCGCTCACCATTGACCGTTCGCTGAAAGAACTGGCGCGGCGCTACCCAAATGCCGGCCAGGATCCCACCTGGCTGCCGACGCAGCTGCTGTTCAGCATGCTCAGCCTTGGCCTGACTCGCGTCGTCAGCGTCAATGGCCGCGCCATGCCCTACATGGGTCAAACCGCCGACTTCAGCAAGTTCGCCACCTGGAACCAGTCGGCCAGCGGGACGACGACCCTGCCCGACTACGTCCGCACCGCCTACCAACTCGACCCGCTCGTCGCCGATTTCGCGACGCATGGGGCCGTCGAAGCGTATCACGCCTGGCAGGGTGAGGTTGGCACATCCGATTTCTGGTCGTATGTCGTGCCGATGATCGGCATGCCGCTGATCAAGCTCGTCTTCTACACCGTCCGCGTCTACCGCTCCCTGCCCGGCAAGGTCCTGGTCGACTACTTCGCCTTGACCAACACCTCCGAGTTTGAAGACGTGCCGCGGCTCGAACGGCTTGGCCAGGCGTTCGGCGCCTCCTGGCACGCGTGGACGGGGACTTCTGCGAGGGAATCGGAGCTGGCCGCCAGCGAGGCGGTCAAGGATGAAGCGGGCGTCGAGATCATTGACGAGGAAGGCGCCGCATCCGAGGTCAAGTGGTTCGACCGCCTGACCGACCTCATCGGCGTCGGACTTCTGATTTACTCTATCGCCAGCTTGTGGGTCTCTTACGGGCAGCAGGGTGCGACTTTGGGAGGCATCGCCCGCGATGACGCGCTCGCTACGGCCAGAGCCTCCACCGTCCTCAACATCGTCCTGTGGGCCTTCGACGTCATCCTCGGCCAATTCGCCGCCTCGGGAGTCGGCCTCCTCGTCGAGGCTATCCTGCTCATCATCATTTACATCATCATTGGCGCCGCCATTGGCGACTGGAACCCCCTTAACGTCATCGCTCATATTACCGAGTGGCTGGCCAGCATGATTCTCCAGGTTGATCTGTACGTCAACCAGCCGACCGTGGGCGTCGGTCCGCCTAACATGGTGGTGGATAACGGCTCGCCTCTCAGCCAGGGCGCGCTTATCAGCTCGACCATCGAGCTGACGATGACCGCCGTTACCACGTTGACGGCTAACACGAACGTCAAGGGCGTTGACACGCGCCAGTTGGACCTGGGGTGCCAGTACTGCAACGGGCGCCAGGGGACGGTTGACGACGTCAAGAGTAGCTGGGCCGTCGCCCGCATCGACACCGATCCAGGTTTCAACAACGGTCAAAGCCCCGCCTGGACGGCGAACTACTCGCTGACCAACAGCATCGGGGTAGGCCAGAACGTAGATCATAGCGCCATCTGTGACAGCGACGACACGGTCCAAGCCAAGGGGTCGAAAAACTGCGCCAACACCATGTCCATCAGCATGAAGATGACGCAGGCCGGCCGCAACCTGCTGCTGCCCTTCCTCAATCAGCTGGAGGCCGACCTGGCGTACCAGAAGTGCGAGGGGTTCATCAAGTACAACTGCAGCGCCGACATGAACTACACCTACGGGCCTAATCCGCATGACAATCCCGACGATTACCAGCAGGCCCGCTCGACCCTCTACCTTGATATCCTGCCCTCCGACCTGGACTCCCTCTGGAACTGGGATGTCAAGGACCCGGTCAGTAACACCGGCTATCCGGGTTGGAACACCGACCGCGACGGTGACGGCCTGCCCGATACCCTCGAAGCCCAATACGGCGCCGACCCGAGCAAGTGGGACACCGACGGCGACGGCCTGAGCGATGGCTACGAGGTCTACATATCCAAGACGGACCCGACGAAGGCGGATACGGACGGCGACGGCCTGAACGATGGCTACGAGGTTCGCCTCGGTCTTGACCCGCTCAACAAGGACACGGATGGCGACGGCCTGCTCGACGGTGAGGAAGTTTGCCACGTCGACGCAAGTAACAAGGTCGTTGGCGGGTGGGACGTTCGGCTCGACAGCGGCCACAGCTTCCACGTCTGCTCTGATCCCAACAAGGCTGACGAGGACGCCGACGGCCTGACTGACAGCCAGGAACGGGCCGCCGCGACAAGTCCCTGGGCGCCGAATACCGCGCCGGGCTTCACGTTCACGGTGGACCCGACCGTCGTCCACGATGGCTCGCGCTACACCATTCTGCCGCCGGGCGGGCAGCTGACATCGACGCTCGGTGTGGTGAATACGACCGCCGATCCCATCGACAAGCCGATAACGCTGGCCTACGATCCAAGTGTGCTGGGGGCGTTGAGCGTCTTGAAGCAAGCAGGCTCGACGGGCTACACGCCACCGCCGCCGACCGCCAGCGCCGGCGGTCTGACGTGGAATCTCACTCAGTATCCGCTGCTGACGGCCGAGGCGCTAAGCTCGACATTGAAGGGCAGCATTGCGTCTTCCGTCGCCCAATCAGGGCGCACGACGTTGGTCGCGTCCGTTCCCTACACCGACCCTATCGTCAGCCAGGTGCGGCTCATCACGGCGACGCAGGAGGTCCGCATCGACGCCGACAGCCCCTTGTCGACGATCAACGCGCCGACGGCGGGCCAGGTCATCAGCGCCACGCGCTTCGTTGTCGGCGGTCGCGCGACCGACCCCACCTCGTGGGCCGTGAAGGTCGAGACGCGCATCCAGGGGCAAACCTACCCGGGCGGCGCGGCATACGACACCGGCTGGCAGACGGCGGCGGGCGCGGACACGTGGAGCTACGCCTGGGCGGCGCCCGGCGATGGCCCCTACACCGTCCAGTCTCGCGCCATCGACTATGTCGGGCATGCCGAGACACCATCCTCCGGGACTGCCGTCGTCGTCGACCGCACGCCGCCGGTCGCGGCGTTCACCAATGTCAAGGATGGCGAGGCTCTCCAGAACATCCACGCCCACACCGTGACGCTCACGGGTGTCGCCAGTGATACTGTCTCCGGCGCGCCGAAGGTGGCCGGACTGTCCGTCGTCCAGCTCAGTATCGACAACCACCCGTGGCGCGATGTCGCCGAATTCACGGCCAACAATCCCTTGACCGCCCCGTGGACATATGACTGGACCCTGGACGACTCTCTCTATGGCAGCCATTCTCTCGCCGTCCGCGCCGTGGATGCCCTCGGGCAGGTCGGCCAGCCGACGCGCGTCAAGGTCTTCATCGATCTTCTGCCGCCCAGCGATGTGTGGTCCAACGCGTCGGATCAGGTCAGCGCCACGGGTGTGTTCACCTTTGAGGGCCACGCCGACGACCTGGGGTACGTTCCGCTCCCCTCGCGGCCCCAACCGCTAGAGACGAGCGCTGGCGCATCCCTGGACGCCTATGCCAGCGCCACTGCCTGGGTCATGCCCCACGGTCCCACCGACAGCATCACCCAGACCGTTGTCTGGCTTGGCGATGTCAACGGCGACGGCCGCGCCGACTTCGCGGTCGGTTTGCCGTCGAGCACCGTGGGCGGCAAGGCCAACGCCGGCCAGATAGACGTCGTCTACGGCAAGGCGGGCGGCTGGCCGGTTGTTCCCGCCGCTTATTCCCTCGACGATGCCCAGGGTCGCATAGTCGGTTCAACCCAGGGCGGCCAGCTTGGCCAGTATATTGCCCCGGCCGGCGACGTCAACGGCGATGGCCTCAGCGACTTTCTTGTCGGCGACCCCGCCGCCAACCAGGTCTATCTCATCTTCGGTCAGGCCGGGCCGCTGGGTGACCTCAGCCCTGCCGCCCTCACGCAGAGCAATTACCGCGAGCGCGGCAAGGTCTTTACCATCAACGCCGGGCAGGTCGGCCGCTGGATGGCCGCGGCCGGGGATGTCAACGGTGATGGCTATGACGATCTGCTCATCGGCGCGACCGGCCTCCCCAACGGCAAGGGTGCCACCTATCTTGTCCTGGGTAGCAATGCCGACAAGGGCGCGCTCGGGAAAGCCCAGGAGTTTGCCCTCGACGCGCCGGTCGGCAAGTCTGTCGTCGCCGCTGCCTTTGCCACCGACAACAGCGGCGCGCGCGCCGTCGGCGTAGGAGACGTCAACGGCGACCAGTACGCTGACTTCGTTATCGCCGATCCTGCGAATGCCCTGGGCGGCGGAGCGGGAGTGTATGTCATGCTCGGCGGCCCTGGCTACCAGCCGCGCAGCGCGCCGGCGCTCGTCAATCCGGCGCAGGCCGCGAACGGCAGCTTCCACGCGGGGTCGGGCGTCGGGCAGCAGGTCGTGCCCCTCGGCGATGTGAACGGTGACAGACTGCCCGACTTCGCCTTCAGCGACGGCAATACCCCGCACATCGCCTACGGGCGCGCCGCCGGCTGGCAGGCGAACATGACGCCAGACGTGACCTTCACCTACAACGCCCCGGCCCCCAATGGCCCCATCGCCGCCGTCGGCGATGTCAACGCCGATGGGAAGAACGATATCGCACTGGCGACGATTAGCGGGCGCGCCTACCTGGTGCTCGGCGCGGCCGATCTGGCCCAGAACCAGCCGGTTCAGGCGCAGCTCGCGAACGTGAGTCAGATTGCCTCGGCCCCGTTCGCTTCCGGCGCGGACGTCAACTGCGACGCCTCGTCGGATCTTCTGATCGCCTCTGGCGCGGGCGGCGCAGCGACTTCGACCGCCAAGCGCGAGGCGCAGCGTGCCCAACACGCTGAGCTGGGCCTTGGGCCTGCCACTCCGCCGCGCGCCCTGACCGGTCTGCCCACGAGCGGAGTCGGCGGGGACGAAATAGTTGGGCTGGCAGTGCAGAAGGCAGCGGTAGCCTCCGCTGCTGCCGTCACGCGTCACGTCGACGACGACTACTGCGCGGCCTGCGCCAACGAGGGCCACGCCTGGGGCGTCACTGCCTTCGCAACCCTGCAAGCGGCGCTGAACGCGGCCGCGTCGGGCGATACGGTGTATATCAATCCTGGTGTCTATGGTCCGGCCAGCATCTCGGCCGGAAAGAACAACGTGACCATTCAGGGCGCCGATCCTGACGCCGTGTTCATTGACGCCGGTGGCGGCATCGGCCTCCAGGTGTACCCGGTCGGCGGCACGGGAGGCCAGGGCGTGACGGTGGAACGGGTGACGATCCGCAACGCCAGCACCGCGATCCAGGTCAACCAGGGCGGCGCGCCCGGCTCGACCGATCTCAACGACCCTGCCAACATCCGCGTCTACAATGTTCTGCTGTACCTGGACCGCGCGAATAGCATCGGCATCGACATGCGTACCTCCAATGTCGACGTGCGGCACGCGACCCTGGTCGCAAATGGCGGTGGCGTCACCTTGCTCAACAACACCTCGCCGGTCGCCAACGCCGTCTACCTGCGCGATAGCCTGTTGGTGGCTCTGCCCAACGCTGCGCCCAAGCCTCAATGGTGGCAGAGCAGCGGCGTGCAAACCGTGTTCCTCAACACCCATAACGGCTTCGCCAGTCCAAGCGGCAGCGCCTCCGACTGGGCAACGTCGCCGCCTGGCTCCGCGACGGCTCTCATGACCCTGACCCAGGCCGCTTTCTACGACACTCCGCGCCAGGTCTTCCGCCTGCTATCCGACTCCGCGGCGATCGGCCAGGCGAACGACGGCGCCGACCTGGGCTACTATCAGTATCACCCGCCGGTCTGGGTGAATCCAACCTACTGCGAGAAGTGCGCCAATAATGGTCATACCTGGAACGTGACGGCTTTCACCGACTTGCAGTCGGCTATCAACAGCGGTGCGCAGCGCGTGCTTGTTGAGCCGGGACTGTACCGCGAGCGGGTGTACCTGGTCAACGGCACGCGCATCTTCGGGAGCGGCGCCGCCCTGACCGTTGTGGCGCCGCCCACTTCGACCGTCGGCAGCCTCGTCGGCGCGGAAGGTGTGCGGGACGCGAGCCTCGCGCTGCTGACACTGGCCGGCGACGGCCACCAGGACGGTCTGCGCATTGACGCCGGCGCGCAAATAAGCGTCACCCGCGCCATCATTCGCAACACGACGACGGCGGTGGCGATTGACGGCGCAGCAGGCGGCGCAACGGTTAGGCTGGCCAACAACACGCTGGTCAACAACGTGAACGGCGTCGCCGCGGCCAACTGCGGCAATCTAGACGTCGAGGACACGGTGTTCGCGTTCCACACCGGCACGGCTCTCAGCTACCAGGCGTGCGCGGTGACCAGGCTCCACAACTTCAACGCCTTCTGGCGCAATGGTAACGATCAGGCGCTGCCAACAGGGGACTCGCCCGGCCAGGGCAACGTGTTCGCGGACCCGCGCTTCGAGAATCCAAGCCAGCTAGACTTCCGCCCCAGGGCCGACTCGCCGCTGGTGGACGCGGGCGACCCAAACCTCCCGACGCCGCCGGGCACCGGCGCGCGGGTGGACATTGGCTACGTTCAGTCGGCGCAGGCCGCGGTGTACGTGTCGCCGAGCTACTGCGCCACCTGCTTGAACGATGGCCTGGAGTGGGGCGTGGACGCGTTCACCACGATCCAGGCGGGCATCGACCACATTCCGCCGATTGGCGGCGTGTTTACCGTCGGAGTCGCGCCGGGGACGTACAACGAGTCCCTCAACCTGCGCAGTGGCGTGCGGCTCGTGGGCGCGGGCGCCGATACCACCATGATTGACGCCGGTGGGAACGGCAACACGCTCACGCTCAACGGCGTGACCAACGTCGAAGTCGCGGGCTTCACTCTGCAGAACGCAGGCAGCGGGGCAACCAACGCCAACGTGGTCGTCTCCGGCTACTCCAACGCGATCACGATCACCCACAACGTCCTGCAAACCAGCGGCAACGCCGCGGCCATCTTCAACGACGCCTCGACCGGTGTGTTCCTGTTCAACACGGTCGCCAACAACAGTGGAGCAGGCCTGGTTCTGGCTGACCCCGGCACCTGGGTGCATGCGCGCTTCAACATCTTCGCTTACAACAGCGGCGTCGCCGTCACAGACAGCAGCCAGGGTCAGCTCTTCAACTCGTACAACCTATTCTATCAGAATACTGGCGGCAACAGCGCGGGCAGCGTGCAGCTCGACCCGACGAGCATCCAGGGTAAGGACCCGCAGTTCGTGGACCCGAACCCCGCCGACGGCTCGACGAGCTACAGCCTCGTGCTAGGCTCGCCCGCCGTGGATGCCGTCGCGCCGGGCGACTGGCAGCCGGTACCCGTGGGTGGCGGCGACCGGGCCGATCTGGGCTACTCCGAGCTTCTAGCGACGCCGCTCAGTCTACTATTCGGCAAGCAGGGGACGTCGTGTGCCCTGGGAAGCTCCGGCGTTGCCTCGGTGCAGGTCGGCGTCAGCTACGTCTCGGACGCCAGCGTGCCACCAGACCAGACCATGCCCGCGCCGAGCGCCTGGCGCGACGCCTCCGTGGCCACGCCGGGCCAGGTCGGCTCCTACTGGACGCTCCCCGTGAACATGGCCGCGGGCGGCGGCGTCTACCAGGGCGACGGCCTGTACCGTCTGTACACGCGGCCCGCCGACGAAGTCGGAAACACCGTCACCCGCACGACGAGTCTGTTCCGCGCGGCATTCATTGCCGACGGCACAGCGCCGGCTGTCAGCCTCATTACACCGACCACCGGCCTGGTGACCAGCGCTCCGGCGATTGTTCTCCAGGCGGCGGTGTCGGACACGCTTCCGGTGGGTGGCGTTCAGCAGAACAACCTCGCCCGCGTGTACTTCAATGTCGACGGCGCGGTCGTCACGGCGACCCAGGCGCTTGGTCCGAGCGGGACCTACCGGCAGTCGGTCACGCTCCCTGACGGACCACATGCTGTAACCGCGGTCGCGGTCGATCGGTCGGGCAACGCCGGGCGCAGCCCGACCGCCCAGATAACCGTGCAGACGACGCGCAATGAGGCTTCGCTCGTCTCGCCGGCCCCCGGCAGCGCTGTCGTCTCTACGACTCTCACGCTGGCCGGCCCTGTACACTTCGCGGCCACGGATGGCAACGGTCAGGTCGAGGTCCTGCTTGATGGTGGCTCGGCTGGCATGGCCACCCTGGGCAACCCACTCGCGCGGAGCACGACCTGGAGCAAGCAGGTCACCCTGGCGAGCGAAGGTGTGCATACCATCGTCTTGCGCGCGAGCCGCAGCGCCGGCTCGAGTGGCTCGACGGACACGACGGTCACCCTGACCAAGGATAGCGTCGCGCCGACACTGGACATACGCGCCACGACTCAGCCAATCACGCGCACCATCATTCTCAACGGCACCTACAGCGACACGACAAGCGGTGTCGCCGCGGTGGATGTCAGTGTGGACGGCGGCTATACCTACAACCCGGCCACCGAGCTGGTGAACAACACCTGGACCTACCTCTACCACGCGCCCCGCGGTGTGGACTTCACGCGCTTCCCACTGCGGGTACGGGCCACCGACCATGCGGGCAACAAGTTTGTCCAGAGCGGCTTCTTCCTGGTGGACAACCTCGGTCCATCGCCGTTCGTGTCGACCGCGTCGCCGAACCCCGGCACCTACCTCAAAGCGCCGGCGACCGCGAGCCTCTTCTGGGCGCCCCTCCATGACGGCAGCGGTGACCCCACGGTCGTTGCGGTGGTCGACCAGATTAGCAACACGATACCGGTCGGTGGGACGCCGTTCACGGGGCGCAGCTACACTGCCAACTTCCCCAGCGCCGGCGCCTGGTACGTCCACCTGCAAGCGCAGGATAGTAGCGGCAATACGACGACCCGCCACTACGGCCCGTGGTTCGTTGGTACGGTCGGTGGAGCCAGCAGGCCAAGCCCGGCCATCGCCGATACCGACAAGCACGCCGCCGACAACTGGCAGTCATCCATCATCGTCGACGGGCTGATGAACGTGGCCGTCGGCGAGTGGAACCTCGCCACGGAGCGCCTGGACGTGGACCCGCGGCCAACCCGCGCCCAGAGTCTGTGGGCAACCTTCGACGCGACCAATCTGTACGTCGGTTGGCGCGGGGCGCGCTGGGGCATCAACGGCACCGGTTATCTCTACCTGGATACTCGTTCGGGCGGCACGAAGACGCCGTGGGCCGGCCCAGGCGGCTTCGCCGCCGCTGCCGTGGCGGGCAAGCAGCTACCGTTCGATGCGGATTACGTCGTCGTTCTCCAGCCCCAGCCGCAGATCCTTGGCTGGGATGGGGCAGCCTGGCAGCCCGTGAGTAGCGGCGATGTCCGCGCCGGTCCGGATGGCGACACAGAGATTCGGTTGCCCTGGTCGGCCCTCGGCACGACTGTTGGCGCTGCCGATGTGCGCTTGCTCGGCTTCGACGTGGATCAGGATCGAGTCGTCAGCGTCTTCCCGACGAACCAATCGGTGCTCGGCCCCTGGAACAGCGCCTATCACTGGAACGCTATTACGCCGGCGACTGTACCGAATGACGGGCAGCCTGCGGGCAAGCACGTGGGCATTAGCGTGAGCAATCCACGCTCCACGCCGCTGGCCGGTCCGGGAACTGCGACAACCTGGGTGCTCGACATAAATAATATCGACCGCGTGCCCGTCGCGGACGTGAAGCTGGACGTCGCGGCGAGCGCGGGCCTGACCCTTGAGTCGATCCAGGGCGCGCCGGTCCAGCCGCCGGCGGGAAGCTGGACGATTCCCCTCGGCAACCTGGCGCCGAGGCCGCGGGCTCCCATCACGGTGACGGCGCGGGTGGCGGCCGACGTCGCGGGCATAGATGCTGTGACACTCACCGCTCAAGTGAAGACCAGCGCGCCGAGCGGCGACCTCATCCTGGCTCAATCGCAGGGCAAACTGGCGGTCGACCATTCGCCGCCGTCGGTCCGCATAGACCTGCCGCCGGGAGCGACGATGCGTTCAGGACGAGCTGCAGTGTCTGGGTTGGCCAGTGATCCGTCCGGGGTTAGTTTTGTCGAGGTGCGCGTCGGGGATGGCCCGTGGCGAGCGATTCCCATGCCCGACGGTGTCTTCCCGGTTCGCTCCTGGAGCATCGACATCGAGGCGCCTGCCAGCGGTACATTCGTGGTTCAGGCGCGCGCCCACGACATTTTCGGGCAGACGAGTGAGCCGTCGTCCGCGTCCGTTCGGGTAGATAACACGCCGCCCACGGCTACCGTAAACCTGACCGCGCCTGTGGTGCGCACCTCGTCCGCCGAGTTGATCGGGACGGTCAGTGACCCGTTCCCAGCGGCCGGGGAGGTTCAGCGCGTCGAGGTCCAGATTGACGACGGCGAGTGGCGGGTCGCCCCGCCGCCCTACCCCCTTGCAGCCGCGGGCGGCCTGCCCGCCGGCGCGCGCACGTGGCGTCTCACGTGGCGCCCACCGCGGGAAGAGGGCATCCAGCATCGGCTGCGCGTTCGCGCCACCGACGCGGCCGGCAACGTCGGCGCCCCCAGCGAATGGCAGACGGTCACGGTGGACAACGTTGCGCCAACGTCGACGCTCGACTACCCGCTGGCCGGCGCGGATGTTCCTGACACATGCCTGAGTCTGCCCCAGGGAAGCATCCTGATATGGGGAACGGCGCGGGACGGCTGGGGCGTGAGCGGCGTCCAGGTCAGTACCGACGGCGGGCAGACGTGGACGGACGCGCTCGTCGGCGCGGAGGCCGCCAGCCTGCTGGCAAAAATCCTGTGCGGCGACACGGCCCAGAAGGCCGAGGCAGGGACGACGCTGTGGGCTGCCGTTGTTCAAGCGCCCGACGGCCCGCTGGCCCTACGCGGCCGGGCCATCGACCGCGCCGGTAACATCGAGGCCCTGCAAACGCCGCTGCGCGTACGGCACACGGAGGCGCCGCCCGCGCGGCCCTACACGATCTATTTCCCGACGATTACGAACGGGGTAACGCCAAGGCATTGATGAGGAGAAACGCGCCATGAGATACTCGCCATGGCGCGTTTCTCATGCATCCTGTCACGCGCGGCACGCGGGATTGAAACGCATTTGTCACGTTCCACAGCTATACTCGGCTCCTGAGAGGTCTGCCTACGCTTGCCCATAGCGCCTCACGACATCTTGCACCTATCGCTATCACGATGAGCGAATTCCCGAACTGTTGCTCGAGAAGTTACTCACCGACCGACGCACGATCGCTAGTCTATTAGAAGGAGACACGACGATGTCGCTCAAGACCCGCCGTCTCGCCATCCTGGCCGCTCTGCTCCTCGTGCCCGTCTTTGGCATGTTCGGGGGCTACCGCCTTCTCGCCGCTACACGCGCCACCCCCGCGTCGGCCGTGGCCGATGCCCTGGCCCAGGCACGCGCGGCGGGTAGCTTCCACCTGACCGCCGACGTCCAGCAGACCGCGCTGCCTTCGGGCGCGTCGGTCAACGTCAGTAGCCAGGACGGGGAGAGCATCCTCCGCGTCGAAGGCGACGTCGTCTACCCCAAAGCCGACGGCCAACCCGACACGCGCCTGGTTTTCGCCAGCACGCCCAAAGCGCCGAGCATCGAGCTGCGCGTCGTGGACGGCCAGAGCTACATTGGCCTGGCCGACCGCTGGCAGCGCATCGACGACCCGTCTCTCGGCGGCGCGCCCAGTGGCGACTACCTGGGCTACCTGGCGGCCGTGACGAACGTCGCCAAGGGCGGTGCGGTCAAAACGGCGGCCGGCAATCTGGACCGCTACACGTTCGACATTGACGGTCCGCTCTACGCCGAGTACTTGCGCCAGCGCATGCAGAGCCAGCTCGCGGGGCAGTTGCCCCAGGGGATGCAGCTCGCGCGCAGCCCGCGCTACGAAGGCATGAAGGGGAAGGGTGAGCTTTGGGTTGACGGCGAAGGCCGCGCGCGTCGCCAGATGATAGACTTGAGTCTACCCGCCGCTCAGGGCCAGCCCGCGACCCAGGCCCACATGAGCGTAGACTTCTCGCGCTTCGGCGACTACGTGCCGCCCATTACTGCCCCCGCGCCCGGTGCGAACGGCGCGCTGACCGCCGCGCAGGCTGGAGCAGCGGCTACGCCGGCCGCGTCGACCACCGCTCTGTCCGTCCTCCACGCAGCCCTCGACCCAGAGGCCCTGTCCATTGGCCTGGGTCTCGCGGTCGCTGTGTTTCTTGCCATGTTCGTCCTGGCCCTGGTGCGCCCGCGCCGCTTCCGCCGCCTGTACGCGGCCATCGTGGGCGTCACCATCCTCTCAATGCTGAGCACACCGCTCCTCAACGCTGACATTTTCGCGCGATTCCAGACGCGTACCGCCAGCGCCGCGTCCCTCGATACGACCCTGTCCAATATCGGCGCAACTCCCGCGCCGGATCAGGGTCCGGATAAACTCGCCCAGCAAATCGCTCAGGAAATCTGGGGCCGGCAGTCGACCGCGCCACAGCGGCCCGCCGCTGTCGGCGAGACGCTGCCGACCGATCTGCGCGACTGCCGCGTCCTGTACGCCGACCAGGGCATTGACCCCAACGGCGACGATGACAACGACGGGCTAACGAACGCCACTGAGTGGTGTCTCGGCACCGACTTCAAGCAGGCCGACACCGATGGCGATACCATTACGGACACTCTCGAAGTCGGCGGCTACACCGACGCCCAGGGCCACAAGTGGCTGCTTGACCCGCTTCAGGACGACACAAACCGCGATGGCATCGGCGATGGCGGGGCGTGCTCTGTCGACAGCACCGGCAAGCTCGTGTGCAAGGACACCGACGGGGACGGCACCCCCGACCTTTGGGACACCGACATTGACGGCGACGGCGTCCCCAACAGCGACGACCTGACGCCGTACGGCGTCCCCGATCCCAGCGATCCCACCAAATATGTCGTCCCGCCGTATCGCCCCTCGGTGGATGTCGAGGTTGGCGGGCCGATCACCAACAGCGTCGTCTACATCGATGCCCAGGTGCAGCCCAAGAACACCGCCCACCTGCGCTACGGCCTGACCTACCTGGACTGGCCGGACGACAACCAGGGCCAGATCAAGGATCTGGACAAGTCGACGCGGGACGTGCTCCTGATCCCCGTGCTGGAAATCAGCAGCCCGGTCAAGCCGAGCCTGGGCGCGCAGTACGGCATCGCCGCCATCACGTCCACGGACAAGGCGAGCTTCACGCTCCTGGTGCCGCTCGACACCGTCGGCGACGGCGGCCGCGTGAGCGCGTTTGGCGCGCGGCTGGCCTTCACCTCGGCCGAAGTCGGCCAGGGCCTCAGTCTGACGAACGGCCGCATCCAGTGGATGACCCAGGCGAGCCTGGATAGCTGGGCGAACTGCAAGGACCCGAACGGCGCGCAGGACAGCAGCAACTGCAAGGTGGATACCCAGCAGTCCATCGTCGCCACGTACTACGAAGACCTGTTCCGGGTGACCGGTCTCGAAGTGTCCGCCACCAGCAACGTGCAGATTGCCCAGTTTGGCGCGCCCAAAGCGCCCGAGCTGCCGACGCCGGGGGTGAACGATGAAGCGCGGCAGATGATGAATCTCATGTCGGGCCTGGCGCCGAGCTTCCTCGGCTACCAGAATCCGGACCTGCCGGCCATCGTGCAGAACTTCAAGGCCACGGGCGCGGGTGCGCCGTACACGACGACGTGGGGCCTCGACCCGTCGCAGATGGCGGTCAGTTACGCCACCTACGGCAGCCGCGACGAGGCGCTGGCGACCACGAACATGACGACGACGGCGGCACTGCTCAACGCCAATTACACGCCCTGCTCGGCCACGACGACAGGCGCGGTCACGCCTACCCTCGCAATCGCCTACCAGGAGACGAGCAGCAACCTTGAGGCGAGCAGCCCGCTGGTGGCTATCAACAACGGCGATCCAAGCGTCACCAGCTCGGCCGGCATCGGCTTCAGCTTCCCGCTGGCGAATACCGCGTCCAGCCTCACCCGCCGGGTGCAGCTCGGGCAGTACACGTGCGCGATTGACGCCGCCTCCGGGCAGCCGCGCTGGCAGGCACTGACCTTGGGCCAGGTGCAGGCCGAGATCGCGCGGCGCTACCCTGATAGCGGACAGGACCAGTATCGCAGCCTGGCGCTGCTGCTGTTCAACTCGTACTACACGGGCCGCTCGCGCATCATGAGCGTCAACGGCCAGCTCATGCCCTACGCCGGCACAGACGCCGACCCGGCCGCCTTCCTCGACTTCAACCGTCCCGCCGCGGCCGCGACGACGATGCCCGAGTACGTGCGCCTGGCGTACCAGCTCGACTCGCTCGTCACCAATCTCCAGAATAGAGGCACGGCAGAGGCGTTCCGCAACTGGAACACCGCCCTCGGCTCGTCGCAGTTCTACGCGCGCGTCGCCGCTCTGATTGGCGCTCCCATATTCAAGTTCTTGCTGTACACCTATCGCAACTACGACGGCGCCGGCGGCTTGTTCTATGGCATCTTCGCTCCCATAGACGACGATGTGGTAATTGATGATAAGCTCGCGCAGTTGTTGGAGAATTTGGGAATCACCTCGAGCCAACTGAAGGCAGCAGGGCGGGGCGCGTGGGGGCAAATATGGAGCGGCTCGGCGACAGGCGAGCTCCAAGAAGCCGCCCGCTACAAGATCAATCAAGCGAAAGAAAATCCTACGGATGAAGTCACCGATGAACAGATTGATGCCGAAGCCAAGTACTGGAAGAGCTCGGGCTTCATCATCGGCGTCGCCGTCAGCGCGATCCTCATCATCACCGCCTGGTCCATGTACTCGTCGGCCGCGAGCGGGCTGTCCGGTGTCGCCCGCGATTCGCTCCTCGCCCAGACCATCGCTACGACGCTCTTGACCGTGTTCCAGTTCATCATTGACACCATCATTGGCGTCATCTTCAGTACGGGACCTGGCGCGCTCGTCGGCCTGCTGTTATTTCTGATACTGTACATCATCGTCGGCGCCATCACCGGCGATTGGAACCCGCTCGACGCCTACAGCAAGCTCACCGAGTGGCTCGCCAAGGTGGTGCTGTTCGTCGACTTATTCGTCAACCAGCCTGCTGTGAGCGCGGGCTCGCCCGACATGACCGTCAGCAACTCCGGCGCTATCTCGAACACCGGCGTCATCAGCGGCTCTCAAATCGCCATGACCACGGCCACGACGACGACGCTGACGGCCAACACCAACACCCGCCAGTTCAAAGCCGGCAACACCTGGTTCAACGGCCGCGCGGGCAACATCGGCGACGTCAAGAGTAGCTGGGCGTTTGCCGAGGTTGACAAGGACCCGGTCTTCAACAACGGCCAGGCGCCCGCCTATACCCAAGACTTCAGCGTCCAGAACACCACGGTCACCCAGGGGCAGAACACGGTCCCGGGTACGAACTGTGACGACGACACGACGGTGGACGCGAACCAGAAGAAGCTCTGCCACAACACGATGAAGTTGAGCTTCCAGGTGACGCAGCCGGGCCGCAACCTCATCATCCCATTCCTGCAGCAGATGGAAGCCAACCTCGCGTACCAGAAGTGCGTCGGCTTCGGCTTCTACAACTGCAGCGCGGACATGAACTACAGCCGCGGCCCGCAGCAGACGGACGATCCGACGGACTTCAACAACGCGCGCCAGAGCATCACCTTCGATGTGCTGCCCGGCGACGTGGACAGCCTGTGGAACTGGGATGTCAAAGACCCCGTCGACACCACGTCCTACGACAAGTGGAACGTAGACAAGGACGGCGACGCACTGTCGGCGGACCAGGAAGCGAAATATGGCACCGACCCCGCCAAGTGGGACACCGACGGCGACGGGCTATCGGATGGCTACGAGGTCTATGTTTCCCATACCGATCCGACCAAGGTCGACACCGACGGCGACGGCCTCTCCGACCGCCTGGAGGTTGATCTGCTCACCGACCCGTTGAACGCGGACACGGACGGCGACGGCCTGCCCGACGGCCAGGAAGCGTGCCACCTCCAGGCCGACGGAACGCTGGCCGGCGGCTGGGACGTGCGCCTCGACAACGGGGTGTCATACCACGTCTGCTCCGACCCCCTCAAGGCGGACGAGGACGGCGACGGCCTGACGGACGCGCAGGAGAAGCAGGCCGGCACCAGCCCGTGGTCGCCCAATACTGCACCCAACCTCGTCTTCGCTGTCACGCCGTCGGTCGTCCACAACGGCTCGCTCTATAGCGTCCTTAAGCCGGGCGACCCGCTCCAGGTCGGGCTGAATCTCCGCAACTCGACCACCGCACCTATCAGCCAGGCCATGGCCCTCAGCTACGATGCCGCAGCCCTGAGCGCGCTCGCCGCCGGCCAGCAGACCGGCTCGGCCGGCTACACACCCCCGACGCCGACCGTCGGCACGGGCAGCCTGGCGTGGAACTTCAGCCAGAGTGCGCTGCTGACCGCCGAGGCCATGACCAGCACTCTCAAGGGCGGCGCGCAGGCCGGCTTGACGACCTCCGCGCGCACCACCCTTCAGGTCACCGTACCGTACTCGGATACCGTCGCCAAGGCGCAGAAGGTCATAACCGGTACCCAGCAGGTGCTCATCGACGCCGACCAGCCCTCGTCGAAGGTCGCCACGCCCGAAGCAAACCAGGCCATCAAGGGCAAGTCGTTCGTCATCGGGGGCACGTCCACCGACCCCACGACGTGGCCGGTCAAGATAGAGGTGCACGCCACAGGAACGGGCTACGTCAACGGCCAGGGCCAGGCGTACGACAGCGGCTGGCAGACCGCCGGCGGCGTCGACAACTGGACGTACACCTGGACGCTGCCCGCCGACGGGGTCTACGGCATCCAGACGCGCGCTACCGACTACGTGGGCAACATCGAGACGCCGGCCGCGCCCAGCTCGGTCATCGTGGACAACACCGCGCCGACTGCCGCCTTCACCAACGTCCAGGACGGCCAGGCGCTCAGCAACATCCGCTTCAACACCTTCACCATCGAGGGCAGCGCGACCGATCTGGTGTCCGGCGCGCCCCAGGTAGCGGGCGTCTCGGTGGTGCAGCTCAGCATCGACCGCCGCCCCTGGCGCAACGTCGCCGAGTTCCCGTCCAGCGCGCCTCAGACGGCCACCTGGAAGTACAACTGGCAGTTCGACGCCAGCATGTACGGCAGCCACAGCCTGGCCGTGCGCGCCGTGGACGCGCTGGGCAATATCGGCCCAGCCAAGCAAGTCACGGCACTGGTGGATAACCTTCCGCCGACCGACATCTGGTCCAACGCTGTTGACCAGGTCTCGACGGGCGCGCCCTTCACCTTTGAGGGCCACGCCGACGACACGGGCAACGTTCCGCTCCCCGCGCGGCCGCAGCCGCTGGAGGGTGGCGTTACCTCGACGTCCATCGACCCGATCCAGAAGGCCACCGTCTGGCTCATGCCCAACGGCCCGACCGAGGACATCACCAAGACGGTGACCTGGCTGGGCGACGTGGACGGCGACGGCCGCGCCGACTTCGCGGTCGGGACGCCGTCGAGCACGGTGAACGGCAAGGCCAACGCGGGCCGCGTCTCCATTCTGTACGGCAAGGCGGGCGGCTGGGCCGTCAAGCCCGACGCTCAGGCGCTGGCGGACGCGCCGAGTAGCTTCGTCGGCACCGTCGGCGCGGGCCTGGGGCAGTACGTGGCCCCGGCCGGCGACGTCAACGGCGACGGCCTGAGCGACTTCCTGGTCGGCGACCCGCTGAACAACCAGGTCTACCTGATCTTCGGCCGCGTCGGCGCCATGGGCCAGGTGGACCCGACGAGCCTGAGCAGTACGTCAAACAAGACGCGCGGCAAGATATTCACCGTCAACACCGGCCAGGTGGGCCGCTGGATGGCCTCGGCCGGGGACGTCAACGGCGACGGCTTCGACGACATCCTGATCGGCGCGACCGGTCTGCCCGGCGGCAAGGGCGAGGTGTACCTCGTCCTGGGCAGCAACCCCGCGACAGGCGCGCTCGGTCAGGGCCAGAGTTTCGCCCTGGACGACGTGACCGCGACCCGCCCCATCCTGGGCGGCGCCTTCGCCACGGACGGCGCGGGCGTACCCGCCGTCGGCGTCGGCGACCTGAACAACGACCAGCACGCCGACTTCGTCATCGCCGACCCGAACAACAGCGCGGGCGGCAGCGGTCCGTCCGTGTACGTCTTCCTCGGTGGCCAGGCTTACACAGCCAAGAAGGTGTCCGCGCCGGCGAGCCTCAAGGACACGGCCAATGGCAGCTTCAGCGCCGGGGCAGGCGTCGGCAGCCAGGTCGTCCCGCTGGGCGACGTCAACGGGGACAACCTGCCCGACTTCGCCTACACCAACGGCAACACGCCGCATGTCGCCTACGGTCGCACGAGCGGCTGGAAGCTAGGCCTGACGCCCGACGTGACCTTCGGCGGCTACACCCCCGCGCCCAACGGCTTTGTCGCCGGCGTGGGCGACGTGGACAATGACGGCAAGAACGACTTGCTGCTCGGCACGCTAAGTGGCCGCGCCTACCTCGTCCTGGGCCGATCAGACCTGGCGAGCAACCAGCCGGTCCAGGCGCAGCTTTCCAACGTCGGCGCGGCTGCCTCGGCGCCCTTCGCTGCGGGCGCGGACGTCAACTGCGACCGCTCGTCGGACCTGCTCATCGTGCCCATTGGTGAGCAGACGGCCGCCAAGACGGCCGAGGCGCGTGAGACGAAGCGCGCCATGCGTCACGAGCTTGACCTGGGTCCGGCGACTGCGCCGGTGGCGCTCAGCAAGCTTCCGACCAGCGCGAGCGGCGGGTGGAGCGAGGGTAGCGGCGTGGCCGGCCGCGCCTTCAGCGCGCGAGCTACGTCTAAGGCCCTCGCGCCCGCGGCAGCGCCGGTCACCCGCTTCGTCGACGACGACTACTGCGCGACGTGCGGCAACGACGGCCACGTGTGGGGTACAACGGCCTTCGCCAACATCCAGTCCGCGCTCGATGCGGCCGCCTCCGGCGACACGATCCTCGTCGGCCCCGGCTCCTACGCGCCGGCGGTCGTCCACGGCGGCAAAGACTATGTCACCATCCAGGGTGTGAACCCCGACGCCGTGTTCATCGACGCGGCCGGCGGCATCGGCATCCAGGTCTTCCCGCCGACCGACCAGACGCCAAGCGTGGCGGGTATCCTCGGCGTGACCGTCCAGGGGCTAACCATCCGCAATGCCCAGACCGGTGTGCAGGTCAACTTCGGCGGGACGCCTGGTGCGACGGACCTGAATCCGCAGATTATCACTATCAAGCAGGTGGTGTTCAATCTCGACCGGCCCGGCAGCATCGGCGTCGACAGCCGAACGTCCAACGTGGACGTCAACCAGAATACTTTCGTTACCAACAGCTCTAGCGTGGTAGCCGTAAGGCATGGCTCGGCCGTCAAGCAGGGCGTGTTCATCCGCAACAACCTGTTCGCGGCTCTGCCGAACGCCGCGCCCCTGCCTGCTGTCTGGGAGGACAGCGGCGTGGGAACGGTGGCCGACATCAACCACAACGGCTACGCCAGCGCCAACGGCGCGGCCGGCGACTGGCTGTCGGCGCCGCCTGGCACAAGCTCAACTTCGATGACCCTGGTCCAGGTTGCCTTCTACAGTGCTCCTCAGGGCGTCTACCGCCTGCTCGCCACGTCGGCGGCGCGCGGCAAGGCCAACGGGGGCGCGGACCTCGGCTACTATCAGTACCGTGGGACGGCCTACGTTGACCCGAGCTACTGCGAGAAGTGCGCCAACAACGGCCACTCCTGGACCGTCGACGCCTTCGCCGACATCCAGTCGGCTGTCAACAGCGGCGCGCAGAAAGTGCTCGTCAACCCCGGCTTGTACCGCCAGAGCGTGTATCTCGTCAACGGCGTGCGTATCTTTGGCAGCGGCGCGGCCCTGACGGTCATCGCCCCGCCCCAGACGGCCTCCGGCGCCGTGGTCGGGGCCGAGGGCGTGCGCGCGGCCAGCCTGGCCCTGGTGAGCCTGACGGGCGACGACCGCGTGGACGGTGTCCAGATCGACGCGGGCGGCGCGATCAGCGTTACCCGCACCATCGTGCGCAACACCAAGACTGCCGTCACCGTGGACGGCGCGAACGGCGGCGCGAGCGCGCTGCTCGTCAACAACACCATCGTCTCGAACGACAACGGTGTCGCCGCTACGAACAATGGCAACATTGACGTCCGCAACACGGTGTTCGCTTACCAGACTGGCACGGCGCTCAGCTACCAGTCGACGGCCACGACCAAGCTGCATACCTTCAACGCGTTCTGGCGCAACGGCCAGGACCTGATGATTGACGGGAACGCGGTGGACCAGCCGGGCTCCGGCGAAGTCTTCCTCGACTCGCGCTTCGTCGACCCCAGCCAACAGGACTACCGGCTCAAGGCCGACTCACCCCTGGTGGACGCGGGTGACCCGAACGACCCATCACCGCCGGGCACGGGGCTGCGCGTGGACATCGGCTATGCTCAGTCGGCCCAGGCCGCGGTCTACGTCTCGCAGAGCTACTGCGCTACCTGTCTCAACGACGGTCTGGAATGGCAGGTTGACGCCTTCGACAAGATTCAGGACGGCATCAACCACGTTCCGGCGATCCCCGGCGTGTGGACGGTGGGAGTTGCCGCCAACGCCGATCCGACGCAGCCCTACCAGGAGAACGTGACGCTGCGCAGTGGCATCCGCCTCGTCGGCAGCGGCGCAGACCAGACCATCATCGATGCAGGCGGCAGCGGCTCGGCGCTCACCCTGAACGGCGTGACCGACGTCGAGGTCACAGGGTTCACGGTGCAGAACGCGGGCAGCGGCAGCGGCGCGGGTGGCCTGGTGGTGAGCGGTGCGTCCAACACCATCACCGTGACCCACAACATCTTCCAGGCCAACAATGGTGCGGCGGCCAGCTTCGACAGCTCCTCGACGGGCGTGTTTGCCTTCAACACTGCCGCCAACAACACCGGTTCCGGTTTGACCGTCGCCGGCCAGGGCACCTGGCTCCAGACGCGCTTCAATATCTTCGCCTACAACGGCGCTGGAGTGGCCGCCAGCGGCGGCGCCCAGGTGTTCGACGCGTATAATCTGCTCTTCCAGAACGGCTCGTCCAACACATCCGGCTTCACTCCGGATACGACCGACCTGGTCGGCGTAGACCCGCAGTTCAACAACCCCGACCCGAACGGTCCGCCCGATTACTCGCTGCCGGCCACGTCGCCCGCCGTCAATCGCATTCCGACCGCGACGTTCCAGCCGGTGCCGCTTGGCGGCGGTGACCAGGCCGACCTTGGCTACAAGGAGCTTCTGGCCACGCCAATCACACTGCTTTTCGGCAAGCAGGGCACGACCTGCGCGGCCGGAGCGGCCGGTGTAGCATCGGTGCAGGTCGGCGTTACTAAGGTCACCGATCCCAGCCAGCCGCCGTCGAGCACGCTGCCGACAACCTGGACATCCGCTACCCTGAAGTCGGCCGGTCAACCCGGTTCATACTGGAGCCTGGCTTACAGCAGCTTCGCGGGCGATGGCCTGTACCGCCTGTACACGCGGCCGGCTGACGTAAGCGGCAACACCATCACGGACACCACTACGAACACCGCGAGCTTCCGCGCCAGCTTCATCGGCGACGGCACGCCGCCGGTGGCCCAGGTCATCACGCCGACGACGGGCCTGACATCGAGCGCACCCGCGCTGCCGCTCCAGGCCACCGTCAGCGACTTCGTCACGCTCGGCAGCTCAAGCCAGTGGAACGTCGCCCGCGTCTACTTCCTCGTCGACGGCCAGGTTGTGACCGCCACGAGCACTCTCGGTAGCGTCGGCCAATACAATGCGGCCGTGCCGTTGCCGGACGGAGCGCACACGATCCAGGCGGTCGCCGTGGACCGCGCGGGCAACGTGGGCCAGAGCAGCCCGGCGTCTGTCACCATTGCGACCACGCGCAACGAGGCCGCGCTGCTTTCTCCGACGCCAGGCGCGGCGGTCGTGTCTGGCACGCTGACCCTCGCGGGCGCGGTACACTTCGTCGCCACCGACGGTCAGGGGCAGGTCGAGGTTCTCGTCGACGGCACGTCCCAAGGGAAGGCGACACTCACCGACCCAACCGCCACGTCTACTCGCTGGGCTGCGCCCATCACCCTCGGCGGTGACGGTAGTCACACTATCACTCTGCGCGCCAGCCGCACCGCGGGCAGCAGCGCGGCCGGCGACACCGTCGTCACGCTTATCAAGGATAGCGTCGCGCCGACCATCACCGTCACCCCGCCGACCGGCGTAGTCACGGGTACGCTCAACATCGCTGGCACGACCAGCGACGCGACCACCGGCGTTGCTCTGATTGAGGGCAGCGCGGACGGCGGGAAGACATGGTCTCCGGCGACGCTCAACGCCAACAACTGGGCGTGGGCTTACTCTGTTCCGTCGGGCGTTGACTACGCCGCTTTCCCGGCCCGCATCCGCGCCACAGACCGGGCGGGGAATGTGGCCGTCCAGCCCATCGTGTTCATCGCCGACAACCTGGGGCCAACGCCCTTCCAGGCGCAGCTCCAGCCTACGCCCGGCTCCCATCTCACCGCGCCCGCGTCCGCCAGTCTGAGTTGGGCTCCACTGACCGACGGCAGCGGCGAGGTGTCGGTGACTGCCGCGGTCGACCAAACCAGCGACACGAGTCCGACCACGGGTTCACCCGTGACGGGCAACAGCTATACCGCGCAATTCACGAGCGCGGGCACGTGGTACGTGCACCTTGTCGCCACGGACAAGGTCGGCAACACAACCGTCCGCCACTTCGGCCCCTGGCTCGTCGGTACAGCCGGTGGGTCGCTGGCGAAGGCTGACGCCGGCAGCGGGTGGCAGTCGTCCATCCAGGTCAACGGCTTCATGGACGTGTCGCGCGGGGAGTGGAAGCTCGCGTCCGAGCGCCTCGACGTCGACCCGCGCCCGACGCAGCCCCAGGGCCTGTGGACCAGTTTCGACGCGACTAACCTCTATATCGGGTGGCGCGGCGCTGAGTGGGGCGTGGACGGCGCCGGCTACATCTACCTGGACACCAGGGCCGGCGGCACGACGAAGCCGTGGGCCGGGCCAGCCGGCACGCCGAGCGTGGCCAGGAGCCAGACTCTGCCGTTCGAGGCCGACTTCGTCGTCCTCCTGCGAGCCACGGGGAGCGCCGTCTATCGCTGGACGGGCAGCGCCTGGGAGGAGCACACCTTCGGCGTAGCCCGAACGGGCGCGGAGGGTGACACCGAAATCGCGCTCCCCTGGGCGGACCTGGGCGCTACGCTCCCGGGCGTCGACGTGCGGATGCTGGCGTTCGACGACGCCAACGGCCGCATCGCGAGCGTCTTCCCGACCAACCAGTCGGTGCTGGGGCCGTGGACGAGCGCGTACCATTGGACCAGCATCACGCCGTCGACTGTAGCGAACGCGGGCCAGCCGAAGGGCAGCCACGTCACGCTGACGGTCGCGAACCCGCGCGCGTCGAGCCGCATCCTCGGGCCGAATACTGCGGCGCTGTGGACGCTCAACGTGACAAACCTGGACCGCGTACCCATGACGGACCTGATGTTGGAGGTCACCGCCAGCAGTGGCGCGACCCTCCAGTCCATCCAGGGCCTGCCCGGCCAGTCGCCGTCGGACCACTGGCTCATCCCGCTCGGCGACCTGGCGCCAGGTGCGCGGACGCCCATCACGGTCACGGCCGGCCTTGGCAGCAACGTCACCGGCATCGACCAGGTCACCGTAACCGCCACCGTCAAGAGTACGTCACCCAGCGGCGATGTGGTTCTGGCGCAGTCTAGCTCTAGCCGTCCGGTGGACAACCAGCCGCCGCGCGTGGCGATTAACCTCCCGGCTGGGGGGACGCTGCGCAGCGGGCGGCAGACTATCACGGGCAGCGCGAGCGACAAGACGGGCGTCGGGTTTGTCGAGGTTAGGGTGAACGACGGGCCGTGGGTGGTGACACCGAGCAACGTCGGTGGTATCTTCACTAACCTCGGCTGGACCATCGGTATCGACGTGCCCGCCAGCGGACAGGTCGTCATCCAGGCGCGCGGCCACGACATCTTCGGTCAGGTCAGCGAGCCGGTGTCGGCCACCGTCACCGTGGACAACACGCCGCCGCAGGTGGCCGTGTTGCTCACCGATGGGGCAGCCCTCAAGGGGCCGATCGCCACCATCGCTGGCGAAGCCAGCGACCCAGGCTCGCTCAGCCTTCGCGGAGCCATCCAGAAGGTGGAGGTCTCGATAGACGGCGGGCCATGGCAGGTGGTTCCCGGGCCGTACTCGTCGGCGGGCGCGATCCCGCGGCCGGGCGCGGCGAGTCTCTGGCGCTACAACTGGAAGCTGCCGACGGAAGAGGGTGTGGTCCACACGGTGCGTGCGCGCGCCACCGACCCGGCGGGCAATGTGAGTAACCCGTCCGCGCCGGTCACCGTCATGGTGGACAGTGTCGCGCCCGCGTCGGAGATTGTCTACCCGCGGCCTGGAATGACCGTACCTGAGACGTGCCAGGGGGCAGCGGCGGATCAGCTACTCGTCTGGGGCTATGCGACGGATGGCTGGGGCATTGCCCAGGCGCAGGTGAGCGTTGATGGCGGTCAGAAGTGGACCGACGCCAAGACCGGTGCGGCGGCAGCCGCCCTCCTGGCCGGCGCCCTGTGTCCTGACGCCGCCAAGGCCGACGCGGCCGGCGCCACCGGGACGTTGTGGGCGGCCACGGTCACCGCCCCGCGTGGCGCCGTCGCGCTGCGCAGCCGGGCGATTGACAAGGCGGGAAATGTCGAGCCGCTGAAGGCGCCGGTGCGCGTGCAGAGCGTGACGACGCCGGGAGAGAAGAGCTACACCCTCTACTTCCCATACGTAGCCCACGACTTCACAGGTCTGGGACACACGGAGGCGACACACGTGGACGGCCAAAGCGGCGGTAGCTTGCAGCTGCCCTAGTTGAGCCTCACGGCTGAGGTGGTTCGCCGCGATCCGTACTATCTGCCATTCCGCCCGCGAGGGTAGAAGAAACGGTGCGTACGTAAGCGGCGAACCACCCCGGCAGGTGAATGTAGCGGTCGGTGCTGGTGTGCCAGCCGACCCCGTTCGACCACGCCTCGTGGGTGTCCTGAACCGCGCGCTCGCTGTCAACTCGATAGCCCAGGAACTTGTCCGCATCCGGCTCGTTGCTGGAATTCCCCATGAAGCGCTCGGCCGGGTAGGCCGCGTGCCACGTATCATCGTGGTAGAGCCGGCGCCAGTCGTGCTCAACCATAAGTATGTCGGTGCAGTCCATGATGGCTTCGCCACACTGCGCCACACCGGTGTTGACGACGACGGTCTTGCCGCGCCCGGCCACCACCTCATACAGTTTCGCGTAGTAGGCACCGCGACCATCGTCCAGGAAGTTGTATGCCCGATCGAAGAAGATGCCGTCCACGCCGGCGTCAAGATACTCCACTGCCTCCGCCACCACCTGTTCCAGGGGTCGATGGCCATAGTCCGTGTCGACATAGGGAAACAGCCGCGTTCCCGCCGCGTGCAGCAGCTCACGCACCTGGACGCTCAGGTTCGGATAGCGGGGTGAGAAAGTGTGGAACATCGCCAGGAGGGCGGCGGGCCGCGCTGCCGCGATGGCCTCGGCGGCTTCACTCGGGTTGCCCGCCGGGTTCCGAATCAGCCAACCGTAGTAGATGACATAAAAGTTCCTGGCGGCCGTTGGCACAACGTTCACCCGGTCGGGATCGGTCAGGGGCACTGGCTCACCAATGGTCCTGGGTGTCGGGAACACACGGCTGGTACAAGTAGTCTGGGTCACGCGGACCGACGACGTCGAGATCGCGGCGCGAGGCGTTCATGTGCATCGCATTGGCCTGCGAGCAGTTGGGGTTCACGTTGTACTCCACGCTGAACACCGCCTTGTTGGCCTTCAGGAAGCTCGTCTTGAAGTTGTCGCACTCGCCGAACTCCCAGCACTGCTCCGTCAGCGCCCAGTCGAAGTAGGTGTAGAGCTGAGGCGCTTCGGTGTTGTTCCCCTTGAGGCCGACGGACAAGCCCGCATCGTGCACCCATGAGGCGAAGGCGATATTGTAGGCGATGTCGTCGGCAGCGGTGATCGGGAAGCCGGAGTTGTTGCCGTAGACCTCCGTCTCGTCTGGCTCGACGGCGTCGAACCCCTTGGCCTTGCACCAGTTGTTGATGCGATTGAGCATCAGCGGCTTCAAGACGTCGATCTGGCGAATGTCGAGCCAGTACGAGCCGGCCCAGCCCTGGTCTTTGTTGCCGATAATGTGGTGCAGAGCATCGGCCGCCTGGAAGGCCGCAGCGTCCGACCGGTAGGTCTCGTACACGCCGGCGTCCATGTAGCAGATGACCCGCACATTCGGGCCGAGGGCGTGAAGCTGCGCGACGGTCTGAGCCGACGTCAGCTCACCGTCAAGGTCATAGACAGTGACGTTGGGTAGCACATCGGCGGGGTAGTTGAAGTCGGTGGACAACTGCCAGTGCCAATGGATGGGCGCGTCGGTCGTGGGTCGCCAAACGGTTGATTGGCCGGGTGTCGCTGTGCTGCTGGGCGCCGCCGTTGGTGTGCTGGTGAACGTCGCCGTGGGTGTTGAGGTTGCCGTCGCGGTGCGTGTCGGTGTGCTTGTGAGTGTTGCCGTTGGCGTCGGGGTAGCCGTCGCGGTGGGAGTCGGTGTGCTCGTGAATGATGCCGTTGGCATCGGGGTGTCCGTCGCCGTGGGAGTCGGCGTGCTGGGTGGCGTCGCGGAGGTCGTGCCCGTCGCTGTGGATGTTGGCGTCGGTGTGCTGGACGGCGTCTGAGTCGTCGTCGTCGTGGCTGTGGCCGTCGCGGTTGGCGTCAGCGTACTAGATGGCGACGCAGGCGCCGTGGCCGTCGCCGTAACCGTCGGGGTTTGAGTGACACTGCGAGCGAAGTCACACGTCCAGTAGCTGTCCGTCGCAAGGCCAGACGGGCCGCGGAGGTAGGCGCAGCCGATATCGGGCCAGACTGAGCTGAAGAGAATGGCCTGGTTCTCGGCTGAGCCCATCCATCCGGCGACCATGTCCTGCGGCATCTGATAGCCCTGGCCGAGCGTCTCGCTGCCGCTCGTGAATGGGTAGCCGGCGCTGCTCATGCGAGTCCACGCGTCCGGCTCCCCACTGCATTGGTGGCTGAAACAGCTATTGTCCCGCATCCACCGATTGTGGAAGTCTGCGGCGCTACTGAGGCGGCTGTCCAGAGTGAGCAGCGGCAGGCTCCCGTTCTGCTGGCGCTGCTTGTTGATCAGGTCGACCACCTGGCGGGCGTAGTCCCCCTGGGCGGCGGGCGTCACCGTCGGCGCCGGCGTGGCCGTTGGAGGCACAGGCGATGGCGTCGGCGAGGGGAGGCTGGCTGCGCCGATGGCGCGGCTAGCATTGACCCGCCCGTGCCCCACCCCTGTTCCTCCCCCAACCTTCTCGGCCGTGTTTTCGAGCGCGGCGCGGATCTGGGTGTTGCTCCACGTCGGATGCGCCGCAGCAACGAGGGCCGCAGCGCCGGCCGCGTTCGCCGCCGCCATGCTGGTTCCGCTCAACGCCTGATACTGATTGCCCCGGATTGTGCTCACGATGCTGACGCCCGGCGCCGCCACGTCCACATTCGACCCTATGTTGGAGAAGCTGGCCCGGACATCGTTCTGGTCCGTAGCCCCCACCCCCACGACGTTGGAGTATGCGGCCGGGTAGTACGGCGCCGAGGAGGCGTTGTTGCCGGCCGCGGCGACAACTACGGCCCCCTTTCCCCACGCGTAGTTGGCTGCTGCCTTGAGGGACTGGGAGTTGATAGAGCCGCCAAGGCTCAGGTTGATGACCTGCGCTCCCTGGTCCGCCGCCCAGGTCATGCCGTTCGCGATGGCTGAGTACGCGCCAGAACCGTTAGCCCCCAGCACCTTCACGGGCAGGATGCGCGCGTTGTAGCCCGCACCGGCGATGCCCACGCCGTTGTTGGTCGCCGCCGCGGCGATACCGGCGACATGCGTGCCGTGGCCGTTGTCGTCGGTCGCGTCGAGGTCTTTGTTGACGAAGTCGCGCCCACGGGAGACGAATTTGCCCTGCAGGTCTTGATGGGTGAAGTCCACGCCGGTATCCAGGACGGCGATGACCACGCCGTCGCCGTGGGACAGTGCCCAGGCCGCCGGCAGGTTCATTCGCGCCAGGCTGTACTGCTGGCTGGCCAGGGGATCGTTCGGCGTTTCATCGAGGCCGTGGTCATCGCGCGCGCTCAGCTCAGGTTCCGTTGGCACCGGGTCGATCGCCTGGGCGATGAAGTCCGGCTCGGCATAGCCGACCTCTGGCAGGCTGGTGTAGGCGTCGACGAGCGGCTGGATATTGGTCGTCGATGCGGCGACGACCTGGATGCCGATGGCGTCGATTTCGCCGACGGCCTGGACACCGAGCTGAGCGTTGATGCGGGCGATGGTGTCGCTATCCACGCCGTCGCGCCACTTGACGAGGACTCGACCGGGGACGGCTTCATCCGGCGCGTATTGGAAGGCGGGCTGGGCGATGGCGACTGACTGCGGCGGCTCACCTGTTGGCGGCGGATAAGCGGCGCGGTGCAGCGAAGGGAGGAAAACGTTATGATCGAGGCTTGCGGGCGGCTGTCCAGACGCATGGCCTGGGAGCCATACACCGGCGAAGATGATTAGCAGGGCGAGAGACGCGAGCACGACACCCCACCGGGTAGCTTCCGACCGTTTCATCGCAGGGTCTCCTAGGGCGGCGCAGGATGGCGAGGCGCTGCCAATGGGCCAAGACTTTCCTATACTATACGCCTTAACAATACATACGAACAGCCGGCCAGGAAGCTACGTGGCTCTCGTTGATCTTGGCGCGGAACAAACACGAATCGTTGGCTGTTGCAGGCTTCAAGCCGCTTTTCTGGCAAGAGAGCTGAGGGTGAACGCCAGGCCGGTCGGCAGGTCAACCGACGGTGTCCAGCCCAGCGCTTCACGTGCCACATGATTCTTGAGCCAGCTGTGCTCAATGTCGCCTGACCGGGCGGGCGCTACTTCCTCGTCGACATGGATTCCAGCAATCTGCCTCATCGTAGCCAGCAGCTCGCGTATGGAGGTCGCGCGGCCCGTGCCGATGTTGATAACCATGCCGTCGCCCCGCTCGAGCGCCATCAGGTTGGCCTGCGCGACGTCGCCCACGTAGACGAAATCCCTGGTCTGTTCGCCACTGCCGAAGACGGTGGCCGGGGCGCCGCGGGCAATCGCCGCGGTGAATCTCGCCACAACCGCTGCCTCACCCTCGGCGTCTTGCCGCGGCCCGTACACGTTCGCGTACCGCAAAATCGTGTAGCGTAGCCCGTAGAGCTGCTCGTAGACCGCCAGGTAACGCTCGACCGCGAATTTGCTCACACCATAGGGCGACAGCGGCGCAATAGGATGCGCTTCATCCAGCGGCAGGTAGAGAGGGGCGCCGTAGACGGCTGCGCTCGACGCGTAGATGACTTTTCGCACCCCAACCCGCCGCGCAGCTTCGAGGACAGCGATGCTGCCCAGGATGTTGGTGCGGGCGTCAACGTGTGGGGCGGACACCGAGTACGGCACCCGAACCTGCGCCGCTAGATGCACGACGACGTTGGGCTGGACTTGCGCGAACACACGCTCCAGTCCCGGCTCGGTCACGTCCACGCCGTAGAACGAGATACGTGGGCGAACGTGCCCAGGGTGGCCCGTGGATAGGTTGTCTATCACCGACACACTGTGGCCGTTCTCCAGTAGAGTGTCGACGACGTGAGAGCCGATGAAGCCGGCCCCGCCAGTAACCAGCACGCGCATGTTGTCTCCCTCGGGATTTCGACTCGCGGATAGATGGCTGCGAGTCTTGGGCGGCGAGCGGCGCCGTCACACAGCAGCCATCTCCCGGCTCTTGAAGCTCGCCACCACGTCATGCAGAATGTCGTCCAGCGTCAGCTGCGCGCTCCAGCCGGTATAGCGCTGGATCTTCCGAACGTCCGGTATCCGACGCGGCATGTCCTCGAATCCGGCGCCGTACGCTTCCGAATACGGCACGAAGCGTATGCCAGGGTGCAGCCCATCGTATGCCGCGGTCGCAGTGTGATAGCCGTCAACCGCGTCCGGCTCGGTCGCGAGTAGCACTCGGCGCGCCAGCTCCAGCACGGACACCTCCTCGGTCGACCCGACATTGAAGACTTGCCCGATGGCGTCCGGGCAGTCCGCCAGGCCGACAATGGCTCGAACGGCGTCGAACACGTGAAGGAAGCACCGTGATTGCCGGCCATCCCCGTATACTGTCAGCGGCTCTCCGCGAAGCGCCTGCTGCACAAGGCGCGGAACGACCATGCCGTAATGCCCCGTTTGCCCAGGGCCGACCGTGTTGAACAGGCGGAACACGACGACCGGCAGCCCTTTCTGGCAGAAGTAAGCCAGCGCCAGGAACTCGTCCACCATCTTGGAGGCCGCGTACGCCCATCGATGGTGGCACGTCGGCCCCAGAACGACATCGTCATCTTCGCTGAATGGGAGGCGCGCCCCCTTGCCGTACACCTCGGATGTCGAGGCGAGGAGAACTTTCGTCCCGTAGCGCAGAGCGGTCCGAAGAACGATGTGGGTGCCGGCGACATTGGTCTCAATGGTGCGAACGGCGTCGTCCATGACGAGCTTGACGCCCACTGCCGCTGCCAGGTGGAACACGACATCGCTCTCGCTCATCAGACGATCCAGCACAGCTTCGTCCGTAATGGAGGCTACGGCGAACTGGAAGCGTGGGTAGCCGACAAGCGGCTCGATGTTCTCGAAGCGGCCGGTAGACAGGTCATCCACGACCGTTACCTGCTGCCCGCGGTCGAGAAGCTCCCTGGCCAGGTGGCCGCCGATGAACCCCATGCCGCCTGTAATCAGGTTCCTCGTCGGTTTGCTTTCCGCGTTGCTGGCGCTCATGCTGCCTCCCGCGCGCCCTTTCGGCGAACTTGACTCGATTGGTGCCCGGCGGGGCCAGGCCAGTGTCTCCGCCGCGGCCCGACGGTAAACCTACCAGCAGCGTGTGACAACGATGGCGCGAGTGGGGGGAGGTACCCGCACCATCGTTGCCACACCATGCCGGCCCTCCTTTCGTCGGCCGTGTCGCGCGGAATGACCGCAGGAGGCGCCGCCGATCATTACAACCGCACAACCTGGCCCGGCAGGGCAACGACGTCGCGGGTCGCGTTGCGCGTGTCGACAATGAGCTGGCTATGTTCCACGATCCAGGGCCAGTCATACTCTTTGTGAGCCGTGACAATGACCACGCAATCGGCAGCTTCGAGCGTCTCCTCGGTCAGCGAAACTGGGGTCATCGGCAGGCCGTCGATCCTTAGCTCCAACACGTGAGGATCACTGCACACAACGTCGGCGTTCATCTCCCGGAGGAGGGCGATCAGGTCCATCGCCGGCGATTCGCGTACGTCCCCAACGTCTGCCTTGTACGCCACACCGAGGATCAGAATCTTCGAGCCGCTGACCGGCTTACCATGGCCGTTCAGCGCGCTGATCACTTTCGAGAGAACGTAGTGAGGCATCGCGAAGTTGATGTCGGCCGCCAGCTGGATGAAACGCGCGCTGTAGTTGAGCGTCTTCAACTTCCAGGCCAGGTATTGCGGGTCAATAGGAATACAGTGACCGCCCAGGCCGGGGCCCGGGTAGAAAGGCATGAAGCCGAAGGGCTTGGTACTCGCGGCGCGAATGACCTCCCAGACGTCAATCCCTAGTTGATCGCATATCATGGCCATTTCATTAATCAGGCCGATGTTCACGGCACGGAACGTATTCTCAAGTAGTTTCACCATTTCGGCGGTCTTCGGGCGCGAAACCGGAACCACCGTCTCGATCGCGGAGCCATAGAGGGCCTGGGCAACCTGGAGGCAATCGTGCGTTACACCGCCTATCACTTTCGGCGTCGTCCGCACGGTCCAGTCGGTCCGGCCCGGGTCGATACGCTCAGGCGAGAACGCCAGGAAGAAATCACGCCCGACGACCATCGGCGAATGCCCCGCCGGATGGCTCCCGTTCCCGCCTGAAAACCCGTTGTGGCGCGGCGCTGCCTGCTGCAACCTAGGAAGTAGAATCTCTTCTGTGGTGCCCGGATAAGTCGTGCTTTCCAGCACGATAAGCATGCCCGGGTGGAGCCGATGGGCGATTTCGTCGACGGCCGCCACGATGTACGACACGTCCGGCTCTTTGGTCGCGTCGAGGGGGGTAGGTACGCAGATGACTACGGCATCGACATCGAAGAGGACGTTGTAGTCCGTGGTGGCCGACAGGCTCCCCGCCCGCGAGGATGACCCGCGGTACCCGGCGCCGTTTCCCGCCGACGTTGCGCTCGCGTCGTTGGCATGACCGTTGGCAGCCGTCGGCACCAGCCGACCGTTGGACGTGATCAGCGGCTTCAGCAGCGGGGCCAGGCGCTCGGTTGGGATATCCGAAATGTAGCTCTGCCCCTCATTCAGGCTGTCGACGCGACGCCGGTCGACGTCGATGCCGACAACGCGAAAGCCGGCCTCGGCAAAGGCTACCGCGAGCGGCAGACCCACGTACCCCATGCCGATGATCGCGATGACGGCCTGGCGGCTCTTAATCTTCTTGAGCAGAAAGAACTCCTCATCCGCCAGTGTGCTGGCGCGGGCATAGGTTTCAGCGCGCGGTTCGGCTACGATGTCGGTACTCATGGCTCCTCCCCGTTAGAACGACGCAAAGTAATGGTAATCCGCCGAGCGGAGCAGACGCGTCACGTTGGCGGACGAGACTACAACGAAAACGAGTGCTCCCACGATAAAGGAAATCACCGTGTATCGATAGTCAACCTGGACGGCCAGCAGCAGCCCGACGAGGGCCGCAACGATGATGCCCGCGACAATGCCTCTCGTTGCCACGCCCGGCAGGTTCAGTGTGATACTGAAGGTCGAGTTGAACAAGCCCCAGCCTACCAGGGCGTAGGCAATAAGGCCGCAGTAGAAGACGGTAGACAGTGTTACCGGGCTCGCGATTCCGAACCAGCTTTCCAGCCTGCCGGAACTCAGGCTTATCTGGAACATGGCGAGAACGCCGGCGCTCACCAGCGTCAGGGCGACGAGATAGCGGCCCAACTGGCGGCGGTACAGCTCCTTCAACGCCTCGCGGAAGCGCTCAGACTCGCCGGCGGGTGTCTCCGATTGCACCGCCAGCGCCCGTCGCCAGAAGATGCGCAGCGCGTGCTCGATGACTCCACCCGCGATCATGATGGGCGGCAGGGACAGCGTAAGCCCTAGCTCCAGGCTGGTGATAGCCCCCCACTGCAGCATCCCGCCCCGGGCGGCATCAATCCATCCGATGACATGCGGCGTGAGGATGAAAATCATGTAGAGAGAGCCGAAGGCGAAGTAAGGCGCCGCTTCATGGATCATGTATGGAACCGCCGGCAGAGTGGCGCGCTGGCTTTCGCTGCCGGGCGCGGACTTGCCGAGTTTGTAGTAGACCGCCCCCAGGACCAGCCCGAGAGTCACGCCGAACCCTATGGCAATGCTTACGGGTAGAACAGCTTCCGCGGACGGGCCGAGAACCAGAGCAGCGGTGATACCTGCCAGCAGGCCGGCGGCGAGACCGATGCCCAGCCACCACTGCGCCCGCACCACGGTCAAGGCCGCTGCCGGCAGCCACACGGCCGAAAGACCGACGAACGCCAGCGCGAAAATGAGGGCTTCGCTGCCGGTGAACACCCCCAGCCAGGCCATCGCGGCGAGGGCCAGAACGCCGAGGAGGGCAACGAGGGCAAGTGACCAGCCGAGGCTCAGGCGCAGGAATCGGTTGGCCGCGGCCAGGTTGCCCATGCTCAGAGAAACCGATGCGCGGCGCATCACAGCCTGGACAATCCCGCTCGTGATAACCATACTGCACGTAAGCCCGAGGCTGAGCGCTAAAACCTCTTGCCCGCTCCATCCGCTGAGCACCGCGCAAAACTGAATGAAGAGCAGAAGGACGATGCCCGGCACCAGGGCCATGGGGCCGCGCGCATAGTCTAGCAGCGCCTCGCGGCGTGAGAACGATACTTCCGGTGTCGGACTCTCGTCGAGCGCTGCGCGACTTTCGGGGTGGATCTGGCGCAGGATTGTCGCGGCCAGTGCAAACGTGTCGTCCATGCCATAGTGCTGTGCGGCTATGTCATCGGTGATGCCAAGCGACTCGAGAACCGCCGTAATCTCCAGAGCATCGATGGGCCGCGGCACGCGCTCTTCGATCTCATCAACCAGGGCAGCCAGGAGCGCACTGTTGGCAGCTTCTGAGGCGCGGGGTTCCCCCGGCGAGATGATTCGCGGAGCCGTTTTCGCCGCAGGCCCCGCGTCCATCCGTCGCGCGCCATTCGGTACGGATGGCATGCCATGCCCTGGCCCGGCGCCATGCGCCCTGAATGTTGCGTTGCCTGCTGTTGTAACTACAGTCGAAGCAACGGCGCCCTGGGGCAATGAGGATGATCCCGGCGCGACCGGAGCGCCATTTGCGGCGCTAGTGGATTGGCTGCCATTGCCGGAGGGGAACCGCCCTATCCCGTCCACCTCGGGGGAGGTCGCGTGCTGGCTGACGAGACTGGCGTAGCTGGCGCGGTGAGCGGCGCCCGATTGGCGAACGCTGAACGCCTCCACTGCTTTGACCCGCGCTGCTTCGCCGAGCGCCGCACAATACGTCGGGTCGTTCATAATGGCGAGCACGGCCGTGGCAAGCTGCGCCGGGTTCCGCGGCTCAACCGCGATGCCACAGCCCTCGATCTGCTCGGGAACACCCCCGACGGCGGTCGCGACGACGGGCTTGCCGCACAGCATGGCTTCGAGCGTCGAGAACGGGAAGCCTTCGGAGACGCTCGACAGGATTGCGACGTCTCCCTGGTTGTAGGCTTCCGCGGTGTTGGCCGTGTAGCCGGCGAACGTGACGCCGCGTTCCAGCCCCAGCTCGGCCCGCAGGGCCAGGCACTGCTCGTAGTACGGCTCATCCCCGGCCGGCGGGCTACCGAAGAGACGAAACTCAATATCCGGTCGCGTCTGATGGACAATGGCCGCGGCCCGCAATAGCGTCAAGACATCCTTGAGGGGGTTGATTCGTCCGACCCAGACAACGACCGGTGGATCTCCGATGGGTTTGCCCGTCGGAACGAACTTCGCGTCGTCGGCGCCATAGTAGATGGTCTGGATCTGCTCCCGATTGGCGCCGTTGCGGTACTCCCAACGCTGGTTGTAGTCACAGCAGGGCGAGATCAGGTCGGCCAGAACATAGCCCAGCTCGGTCGTCCGACGCGCGTAGCGCAGCTTGAACAGCTTGAGAAACAAGTTTTCTGACGATGGCGCTTCGGCGAGATACCGCTCCCTCAGGTAGATTCCATGCTCGGTCAACATGAACGGCGCGCCATACTCGTGCTTGGCGGCGGCCGCGACAAGGGCGCACGTGCCTGTCATCGCCGCGTGAACCACATCAGTCTCGGGAATTGGCTCCGACAAGGGGAACAGCCAGTGGTAAAGCCACTTCATGGCCCAAGTGACGTCCGCCAGCGCGAACCTTGCGTCGGCATATCCGAGTTGAGCCGCGGCAGCCGGGAAATGCTGCCGCGCCGTCTGGCCAAAACACCGCCAGACAGCTTGCGAGCGCAGTGTCGTGTCGTAGTCGTAGGCGAGGAAGTAGCGATACATCTGATGAATCAGTTGCCCGAAGCGCGCCGGGTCGTTGTCGTCGGTCAATAACTCCGTCAAGAAAGGCTCGAAGACCGGCAGAAATCTCTGCGTGACCACCGACTCTGTCGCCGAAGCCCGGCGTCGGCGGATTTCTCCCAACGTCAGCTCAGATCGCGACTCCAGGGCTTCGAGAACGCCCCATAGTGGCACAGGGTGGAACGCCACCACGTTAGGGGGTGGGATGAACAGCGGCTCCATATGCGGATAGGCGACGATGCTCAGTAGCGTGAAGTTCACGTCAGGCAGGTCGCGAATCAGCAGGTGGCACCACGTGCTCACGCCGCCCCAGTGGAAGGGGTACGTCCCTTCGGTGACTAGCAGGACACTTAACCGCCGGTTGAGCGCCGCACCGGAACCAGGCGGTATTTGCGGATCGCTGGCCAGCCCCGTCCCCTGCGACCCGTTTGCGGGCGCGCGTGCGGCCGGGCCATTCTGTGAGTCCATTGTCGTCCCCTCTCCGACTGTTGGTGAGCAAGGCTCGCGACTGAATCGTCTGTCATCTAGCGGGCGATCATGGGTCTCGGAACCCTGCTTCGCGAGCCTCGCCGTTGCTCACAGCGCTCGAACTCTCAAGGATTGTCGGTCGCCTGCTCTTCATCCGTCTCCAATGGCAACATAACTGAGTCGTTCTGTTCCGAGATCCCGCTACGGCGGATGGGTGTGGGTGTCCGCGTCGGCGTCCTTAGAACGAACGGTGTCCGTGTCGGCGCCACTGTCCGCGTAGGTGTTGACGTCCGCGTGGGCGTCGGTGTGCGCGACGGGGTCGACGTCCGCGTCGGCGTTCGGGTAATGGTCGGTGTCCGCGACGGCGTTGGCGTCCGCGTGATCGTGGGCGGCACCGGCGTAGGCGTCGAGGTTGGCACACATGTCAACGGCACGACCATCGTTTGGTTGGCTGCCATGTCGACATACGAAATGGTCTGCCCACCGTACGTTTCCTTGCTCGTCCCGCACGCGTTGCCCGTGATGGGAATGGTCGCCGCGGCGGTGGTCTTTAGCTGGATGCCCGTGCCGACAATGAGCGTGGCTTTTACGCCCGACTTGTTGTACGCCATGCGTTTAGCCATGTATCCGCCCGCTGTGTGCAGCTGCTGGTTGCGAATCGGCAGAGTAGACATGGCGTTGTACTTCGTCAGCGTCGCGTCGAGCAAGTCGCTCAGCAAGCTGTGGACGCCGTCGTAGGCTGCCGCGTTGGGCTGGTGAAACATGAGCGGGTCCAGGTCCCACTTGAGCAGGTAGCTCAGCATCAAGTCGGATTCCTTGTCCAGGATCTCCGAGTAGCTGAGGTTGTGGTCCCAGTAGCGCCAACTGCCGCCCGCGCACGTACCGGCGGGGCCGTAGTAGCAGTTGTACTCAGAGACCCACTGGTCCGGCGTCTCGAGGTTGTAGAACAGGTTGGTCGGGTGGCGCGGCACGATGAGAATGCTCGATTGGTAGGCGCTGTAGAAGCCGGCGTTGGGGCTAGGGTTGTTCCCGCCGACCCGCGAGGTGTCGGTAATGGCATAGGTAATCCCGAATGTGCTCATACCGAGGAGGGCGCTTGAATTCTGCAGCCCCGAAATATCCGGCTGCACCATGGAGTCCTTGACGTAGTTGTTGGCTGTAACTTTGAGCGTATTCTTGGCGAAGGAATCGTTCTGCGTCAGATCGTTCCAGGTTTGGAGGAAGGCTGTCGGTGAATCTAGGTTCAGGTGGGTGTACGTGTGGTTGAGCCAGTTGAAGCTTGCCTGGTTGGCGATGACGGCGGGGGTGAGGTCATCTGGCGTGTATATGCCCGAACCGCCTTCGCCGTTGAACGGCCACTCGACCCTGAAGGTAGAGGTCGTCGGCTTGGCCCGCACGCCGTTCTGCCACGTCAGTAGCGCCTGGAGGTCGGCGCCGGTCATGCGATAGCTAAGGCCTGTGGTATCTGTCAGGGTAGCCGTGTTCCAGATATCATCATCGATGAGCATGTCGTCGGGCTGAACGCCAATGTTGGCGTGCCGCTCGCCGAGGAACTGGCCCTGAGTGACCCAGTTGATGATGCCGTAGGAGAGCAGCATCGAGTGGAACAGATTCGGGTTGTTCGCGGCCGTTACCGCCAGGTTCTCGCGCCCATCGGGGTAGCTCGCGGTCGAGGCGATGACATACCCATCCGAGGTGGTCAGCAACGGCGTCACAATCGGACAGCTGGCGCCGCAACTGCAACTCCCGGTTGTGCACACGTTCGCGAGGTAGACCCAGGCGTTATTAATGGTGACTGGATTGGCCGCGTTCAGGTAGGGAAAGACCAGCTGTCCGGCGGCGGTCAGGGTTGCCTGGAGTGGTGCGGTCGTTGTGTCCTGGTACGTTACCAGGCTTAACCCGTAACTGTCTGGGTAGCCATAGGGATCGGTGTATGAGGTCACCTGTCGAATACCATAGTTCACCTCGTACTGCCAGAGCATTGTCCACTCATCGCTCGTGAATGCGCTCGGCCATGTCATCGTGGCCGAGTCATAGTACACGAGGCTGCCGGTGGAAAGTATGATGCCCTGGTAGTAGGCGTGAGAGGCGCCGTCGGAGAGCAGGCTTGCCGTCAGCGTGGTCTTTGTGGCGATCAGCGTATCGAAGGGTACGCCGAGTTGGCTCAGAAAGGCCTTGATAGCAATGTAATCCCAGTCGGCCTGCGGGTTCTTGGTGTCCTCGATGCCCTGCGGCGTGATAACCAGCAGCTTCATATCGATGGATGTGCCGGCCGGCAGCGCGGCGGCCGCCTTGCCTGCCTCGGGCAAGGCATCAGGCTGCACGCCCCGGGGATGGGGCGGGCTGGGCCGGGGGCCTGGGTGGGTGGGCGCGTGCTGCGGAGCGCTCGGCTGGCGCGGCGGTGCGACGGGGGCGAGCTGGACCTCGTGGTGCTGCGGCTTGCGGCCGTTGCCGTTTCCATTAGGGTTGCCAGGATCTGCGATGGCTGGCGCCGCAGCAGCGACCAGGAACAAAAGCACGAACAGTACCGCAGCGACTAGGGACGGATGGGGTATGCCTAGCTTTCGCGGGCGGCGAATGTTGTTCATTGTTGTATTCTTTCCCTTTCCTCTAGCTCCGCGCGTAGATAGGACATGAGCGCGTCCAGACTCGCGAAGGCGCGCCTGTGACCTTTGCGCTCTAGCTCGAATACCATGTAGCGCCATACTGGCGGGGAGTCTCCCTGATCACTTTCCTCTAGCGAACAACGCACAAGAAAAGAACGGTAAGAGGACTTCCCCATGACTTGTGTGGTTGGCACGTCATCAGGCCTTGTGAGAGAGGTTCCGAAATCTGCCCTTCGGCAGCTTTGCTAATTAGTCTATCAAATGTCAGTTATGGTCCCGTTAGTGGAATGAACCAGGTGTTATTGAGGCGTTATTGGCCGAAAAGCAAACGGCCCCTTCGTCCGGCTGGATGGGTCGGCCTGTCTCGCGCGAGTTACAATCACGTTACGTCCCTGTTTAGAAACTGCTACTTGATGTTCTGTCAGTCCCAATGTATGATAGAAGAGGGTAGTTGTCTTTTGGTGCCATAGCCACGGACTATACGCCGCAGGTCCTTCAATCGGGGGGAGGGGCAATGGCGCGCCTCGGGCTCCACTTGCTGGGGCCGTTTGAGGTGACTCTGGATGGGATCCGACTGGCTCGGTTTGCTTCTGATAAGGTACGGGCTCTTCTCGCTTACGTCGCTGTCACGGCCGGTCAACCTCATCGTCGCGACACACTGGCCGGTCTTCTCTGGCCTAACGTACCCGATGCCACATCCCGCAATAGCCTCAGACAAGCAGTCTTCCAATTGCGTCGGGCGCTGAACGACCGTGATCCCGCGCGTCCCTACTTCCTGACCAGTCCCCAAAGCATCGAATTCAACGCCATCAGTGACTACTGGCTGGACGTGACTGCGTTCACCGCTCTCCTCTATGCCTGCGAGCGCCACGCCCACCCTGAGCTGGAGACGTGCGCCGTCTGCGCGGATCGTATGCAGCGGGCAGTCGAGCTATACCGGGGTGAGTTCATGGCGGGTTTCTCAGCGCCCGGCTGTGTCGAGCTTGAGGAGTGGGTGCTCATGAAACAGGAGGAGCTCCACAACTTGGCGCTTAGTGTGTTGACTGACCTGACCGACTTTCACCTGGCGAACGACGGTCTCGCGGCGGCGGGCCGCTACGCGGACCGCCAGCTCGAAATGGAGCCGTGGCGCGAGGAAGCCCATCGGCAGCGCATGCAGGTCTTTGCACAATCGGGGCAGTTCAGTTCTGCACTCCACCAATACGAGACATGTAAACGAATTCTGGCCGATAGCCTCGGTATTGAGCCGGCCGCGAAGACCGCGCGCCTGGCCGAGAGGATACGGGAGCAGATGGTGGCCGATGCGGGGCCCATCGGCAGTCCTCTGCCTCCAACTGCGGTGCGCGTTGACGAAGTCCGCGATGCGGAGCGCACAGACGGTCCACCCCCAGTGAAGCTCTTGTCGACCCCGCTGGCCGGCTGCGGCGCTCCCTTCGGCGGCCGCGAAGACGAGCTTGCCGTACTGAACGGCTGTCTGGATCAGGCGCTAAAGAATCAGGGGCGGGTGATCTTCGTGACCGGCGAGGCGGGTAGCGGGAAGACGGCACTGGTGACAGAATTCGCTCGTCGCGCGGCCGACGACCATGCGAACCTGGTCGTCGCGGCCGGAAGCTGCAGTGCATATGGGGGAGCGGGCGATCCGTACCAGCCCTTTGTTGAAATCGTTCGAATGCTCGGACATGGGGTGGAACTCGAAGCGGACTCTGGCTGCGGCGGCCAATGGGTCGAGCGGCTTCGGGCGGCCGCTCCTGTCGTGTTGGAGGCATTCCGCCAACACGCGCCCGATGTGGTGAACAGCTTCATGCCGTTGGGAACCGGGCGCGAACTGTCAACCCAGGAGCGCTCGGCCCTAGCATCGACGGATCTTGAGAGCGCGGGGGCGAACAGTGGGCGTCTGCCCGGGATCCAGCTATTCGCTCAGGTTACCGAGAGCCTGCAGGCTCTCGCCCAAAGTTTTCCCTTGCTGCTGATTGTGGAGGACCTGCAATGGGCCGACAAGGGGACGCTCAGCCTGCTCTTTCATCTAGGGCGACGGCTTGGCGGCAGCCAAATCCTGCTCATCGGCACGTACCGGGTCGAAGATGTCGCGCACGGACTCGATACGGGGCGACACCCACTCGAGTCTCTCGTTAACGAGTTTCAGCGCGATTCGGCGCTCGTCGGCATCGACCTGAACCTGGCCGACGGCCGAAAGTTCGTGGATGCGTTCTTCGATGTCCAGCCGATGCGGCTCGGGTCTGCCTTCCGCGAGAAGATATACCAGCTCACAGAGGGCCACCCATTATTCATGACGGAGCTCCTGCACAGCCTGCAAGAGCGCGGCGGCCTGCAACGCGATCCCGATGGCCGATGGGTCGAAGGCCCGCACCTGGATTGGCGTGGCTTGCCGCCGCGCGTGGAGGCCGTCATCGCTGAACGCATCGAACGGCTGCCCCAGGACGTGCAGGAGGTGCTAGAGGCCGCGAGCGTCGCGGGCGACGAGTTCATTGCCGAGATCGTAGCCGATGTCCGCGGCGTTGATGAACGCGTGGTAGTCCGGTGGCTGAACGGCACGCTGAGCCAGCAGGATGGCCTGGTTCGCGCCCATCGTTTGCAGCGCCTCGACGGCCGACAACTGTCATGCTACCGCTTCAGGCATCATATGTTCCAAGGCTACCTGTATCAACGCTTGAGTGAGATGGCTCGCGTCCAACTTCACGAGCAGGTCGGCAATGCGTTGGAAGCGGCGTACGCAGGAGGCGGCGAAGGGCTCTCGGCGGTCTCGGCGCACCTGGCATGGCACTTCGAGATGGCGGGCAGAATTGACAAAGCCGTGGATTACCTGGAGCAGGCCGGGCAGAGGGCCTTCCAGCTTAGCGCCTATGAAGATGCAATCGTTCATTTTAACCGCGGGCTGGCTCTCCTCTGGCGCCTGCCCGACCCGGCCGACAGGGCCAGGCGGGAGTTGAGCCTTCAACTTGCCCTTGCCAACGCTTTCCGTGGTCGTCCGGGCTTGGGAGGGGAGGAACGCATCCGGGCTTATGCCCGCGCAGCCGAACTATGTCGGCAGCTGGGCAATACGGAAGAGTTGCACCTGGCGATGCAGGCGCTGTTCATGATGAGCCAGGCGAACGCCGATATTCAGCAATCCCGGATGATCGGAGCGCGAATACTGCAGCTCGCGAACGATAGCCACCATTCCCTCGACCTCGCTCTCGCCCAATTTGCCCTGGGCTCGACTCTCCTCTACCTGGCGGACCTCCAGGCGGCCCGTGATCACCTGGAACAGGCGCTCGCGCTCTACGATTCTGAGCAGCATCACGCGCAGATGGCGGCAAGAGGCCAGGACCTCAAGGTCATGAGCCACGCGACTCTCGCGCAGGTGCTCGGACTCATGGGCTACCCCGATCAGGCGCTGCGGCAGGTCCAGGAGGCCCTGGATGAGGCGGAGCGCCTGAATGAGCCGGATATTCTGTGCTTTGCCCTTGGTGGCGCCATCACCGTTCACGGCGTGCGACGGGAGATAGAGCCCATTCGGGAGTACGCTGCGGCTCTCAGGCACACCATGAGTGACAAGCGCCTATGGGCGTTCAAGCCGTGGGCGGAGATTGGCGAGGGCTGGGCCAGGGTTGCCTCGGGCCAGCCAGACGCCGGGCTGGCACAGATACGCCAGGGTATCGCTACACGACGCGAGTCGGGATTGAAAATCGGTCTGGCATTCCACCTGGCTCAGCTGGCCGAGGCATGCCTGTCGGCGGGACAGGTCGAGGATGGAATTGCGGCGGTGGCCGATGCCAAAGCTCTGGCCGCGGAGGCGGGGGTACATGGCGTCGAAGCGGAGCTCCACCGTCTGCATGGGGAATTGCTGCTCGCTCGCGGACAAGCCACCGACGGCCCTGAAGCAGAGGCTAGTTTCCAGCGCGCGATTCGGATTGCGCAGCAGCAAGAGGCCAGGCTATGGGAGCTGCGCGCCACAGCCAGCCTCGCGCGTCTGTGGCAGAGCCAGGGGTGCAGCCGGGAAGCGCAGCAAGCGCTAGCGGACATCTACGGCTGGTTCACGGAGGGGTTCGACACGCCAGACCTGCGAGACGCAAGAGAACTCCTTGCGGAACTGGCCGGGACAGATGGGAGGCGCTTGCCGGAAATTTGACCTTGCTTTACGCAGAGCGCTCACGTATAATGAGGGCACAAATGACGCAAAGCGTAATGGCGGCCAAAGGAGGCAGCATGTCCCAACCCCTGACCGTTGCTGATATTATGACCCACGAGCCCGTCGCCATCGAGCCTTCCGCCAGCGTTGAGCTGGCTCTCCACACGATGCGCCAGCGCGGGATTTCCAGCATCCTTGTGAAGCCAGAGCACCCAAACGACGACTGGGGCATCATGACCAAGCGCGACGTCATCTCGAAAGTCGTCGCCAACGATCTCGATCCCTCCGAGCTTCAGGTGCGCGAAATCATGACCTCGCCGATCCTGCGAATTCCCCCCGACATGAACCTGCGTCAGGTATCGGCGATGATGTTCGAGAACCGCGTGCGCCGTCTGCCCGTGTTCGACCACGGGAAGCTGGTAGGTATTGTGAGCGACACCGACATCTTCCGAGTCATCGAAGAGGGCGGCTGGGCGCATCACCACTAGGCGGACTTTGGACCGGATTCAGACTGGGCTTGCATGACGCGCGTCACATTAGAGTTGCCTTAAACTTGGCGCCCTGGTATACTTAAGGCAGAGAACCACTAGCTCGCAACAAGGATAGGCCACGGCAAACTGACTCGCGCTGGGCGCCGTGCCAGGGTACTGTGGCTATCATTTTGAACATTGGTCGTCGTGCTCATGCGTAAAGGTGAACTTCGCGCACGAGCCTTACGCATGGGGTTAGCGGTCTTTCTGTTGCTCGCCGTACCCATGGCTTGTGGACTGTTGGTCGACCGCCGTCTGGGTTTCTGGCCCTGGGGAGTGCTGATCGCTTTTCTGCTAGGCATTCTGGCGGCAACGTATTTCGTCGTGCGCTACACCTTTGATGCTTTCAAACGCGTCGAAGAGGCGCATTCTCGCAACTCATCGAAGAATTCCTCTATATCCTCGGTCAAGGAGGACGAGCGGCTGTGAGCCGAATATTCACCGCCCGAAACATCATCTGGACTGTGGTCATCCTCGCTTTGATCATTGGCAGCGCCCTCCTGTTCCCGGTGGCGCTGCCGGCGATTAGCCTCGCGCCCGAGCAGATCGGGCATCTGACTGTCTTCGGTCAGCCATTCACCAACACAGGCCTGGCGACGCTGGTGGCCGACGCTACTGTAATCATCATCGGCTTCCTGGCGGTTCGCAAGAGGGCCCTGGTGCCGAGCGGCGTTCAGAATGTCGTCGAGTTCATCGCCGAGTTTTTCCTCAACCTCGGTCAGGACCTCGTCGGCGCCAGAATGGCACGCGTCATACTCCCCGTTGCCCTCACAATCTTCTGGCTCATCCTCTCCGCCAACCTGTGGGGCCGCGTGCCGGGCGTGGAGTCGATTGGCCTGATCGAAGTACCGCATGAGCCAGGCATCACCATGTGGACGGTCAAGCCGATCATCCCGAATGTCCTCTACACCGTGGCCCAACCGCAGACCGGGGTGTCGAAGCCCGTCGAGGCCGCGGTGGCCGGCGCGACGGAGGAGTCACATGGGGTTCCGCCCGAGGGCATGCTGGTTCCGTTCATGCGTGCGGCGACCACTGATCTCAACATGCCGCTCGCGCTGGCTCTGATCGCCTTCTGCTACATCCAGTTTCGCGGCTTCAGGGCGAACGGCTTTGGGTATCTCAAGAAGTTCATCAACTTCTCGAGCTTCATTGCTTTCTTCGTCGGCATCCTCGAAGCCATCTCAGAGTTGGCGAAGATCATCTCGTTCTCCTTCCGACTTTTCGGTAACATCTTCGCGGGCACCGTGCTGGTGTTCGTGATGAGTTACCTGCTACCGTGGATTGTGCCCATGCCGTTCGCTGCTCTCGAGCTGTTCATGGGCATCATCCAGGCCGGCGTGTTTGCGCTCCTCCTCATCATTTTCTCGGCGGGCGCGATGGAGAGCCACGAGCACCATCCCGAAATCCCGGTCCAGGATAGCTTCCAAGAAGCCTATCAGACCGAGAGGGCCGAGCATGCGGCGGGGCGAGCGACGCAACACGCTTAAGTTTTGCGAAAAGTTGGGCTGTCGAACGAGGTTTTTTGGCGCGCAAGACAGCCTGTTAAGCTGTTCGGTTTCAGACCTTTCTTTCTTCCATATCATTGCTGCCTAAGGAGGCAACGTCTCATGAATGCTCTCGCTGCTTCTCAGCTTGCCGCTGGTCTCGCCGTCGGCCTCGGCATGATTGGCCCAGGTGTAGGCATCGGTCTCGTCGTATTGGGCGCGCTCCAGGCGCTGGGCCGGAATCCAGAAGTGGGAAATGATATCCGCACAAACATGATTCTTGGCATTGTGTTCGCGGAGTCCATCGCCATCTACGCGTTGGTCGGTTTCCTCCTCCTCAAGTTCGTCGCACCGACGGGCTGAGATAGAGCGGGCATCATGGCGCGGGCCGCGTCTCTGCCCGGTGACGCGCCGTGCTGCTGATACCGACCGACCCAATACCACTAGGAGGTGGTGATGGAAGCCCTGGGCATTAACCTGAACTTCCTGATCTCACAGATCATCAACTTTGTCATCATCCTGCTCATCCTCTGGCGGTTCGTGTGGAACCCGCTGGTGAACCTCATGGATCAGCGCAAGCAGCGCATCCAGGAGAGCCTCGCCGAGGCAGAGCGCGTTCGCCAAGAGGCCGCGCAGGAGCAGGCCGCTTTCGAGAAGCGGCTCGCCGACGAGCGCCAGAAGCAGACCGCGCAGATGGCTGAGGCCGCGAAGCAAGGCCAGCAAGTTCGCGAAGAGATCGTTGCGGCGGCGCAGAAGGAGAGCGAGCAGATTGTTGCGAACGCTCAGCGCCAGGCTTCCGACATGCAGGCCCAGGCGCTCGCCGACGCGCGTCGACAGATTGCCGACCTCGCCGTGCTCGCGGCGCAGAAGGTCATCGGCAGCTCGCTTGACGAAGGCCGCCAGCGCCAGCTCGTGAACGAGTTCCTGGATAAGGAGCTGGCTCTCCGTGGCGTCGGCGCCGGCGCGAATGGTAGCTCGGTCGGGGGAGGCGCCCCGTGAGCGACTCTAACCGCGCTCAAGTGTACGCGCAAGCTCTATTGCAGAACGTGACCGAGAGCGTGGCGGCCCAGCTGGACGCCGTCGATCGGGGATTGCGCGCCGATTCTGGGGCGCGTCAGTTCCTGAGCGACCCGCTGGTAGAGTTTCGGGACAAGGCGGCTCGCCTGACGGGTTACCTGCCGGCCGATGCGTACCCGGATGTGAAGAAATTCCTTCAGTTTCTGTTGAGCGAGTCGGCCCTGGATCTGCTAGGGCCGGTCGCGGCAGAGCTTCACTTCGCCGCGAGTGGCGGACAGCGGGCGACGGAGGCGGTCATCACCAGCGCCGTTCCACTGACCGATGCGGAGAAGGAAAAGATGCGCCAGAAGCTGACCCGGGAAGTGGGCGGCGACATCGACTATACCTATCTTGTCGATCCCAACCTTATCGGCGGCGTCGTTGTCCGAGTGGGCGATCAGGTGATCGACGCGTCCGTGGCCACGCGCTTGCGACAATTGCGTGAGAGTATTTGGAACGCGCTGTAGTCAAAACGGCGGCCAGCAATCTAGACGCGGGCCAGAGCGTGGCGCCGACAATCGAGGCACGGAGCCTTCTTCAGCGGCGCCTCGTTTGAGCCACGTCCATGGGCTGGCTGCTGGCTTATGACTACCTCTTAAGGAGTGAGAGAGTATGGCTACCAACCTGGCCGACGTAACCGATGTCATTCGACGCCAGATTATGCAGTTCGAGGCGCCGGTTCAGACGGTGGATGTGGGTACGGTGCGCCAGATTGGCGACGGTATCGCCCGCATCACCGGCCTGACCCAGGCGCGTCAGGCTGAGCTGCTGGAGTTCACCAAGACCGGCGTTCTGGGCCTGGTGTTCAACCTGGAACGCGATAACGTGGGTGTCATCATCCTGGGTGACTACACCGAAATTGAAGAAGGCGACCTCGTCCAGTCGACTGGCCGCATCGGCTCCGTTCCGGTCGGCGACGCCCTCATCGGGCGCGTCGTCAACGCGGTCGGCCAGCCTATCGACGGCAAGGGTCCTATCGAGACCACGCGCTTCCGCCCGCTGGAGCGTATCGCCCCGGGCGTGGTCAAGCGCCAGAACGTCGATACCCCGGTGCAGACAGGCATCAAGTCCATTGACGCCCTCTTCCCGATTGGCCGCGGCCAGCGCGAGCTGATCATCGGCGACCGCCAGACGGGCAAGTCCGCCATCGCCATCGACACGATCATCAACCAGAAGGGCCAGAACCTCATCTGCATCTACGTGGCCATCGGGTTGAAGGAGTCGCAGGTCGCCAACCTTGTCGGCGTCCTGGAGCAGTACGGCGCGATGGACCACACGATCATCGTCTCGGCGACGGCATCCGAGCCGGCGTCGCTCCAGTACATTGCCCCGTACTCCGGCTGCGCGATGGGTGAGGAGTTCATGGAGACCGGGCGCGACGCCCTCATCGTGTACGACGACCTGTCCAAGCACGCCTGGGCTTACCGCCAGGTGTCGCTGCTGCTGCGCCGCCCGCCCGGCCGCGAGGCTTATCCCGGCGACGTGTTCTACCTGCACTCGCGCTTGCTCGAGCGCGCCGCCCGCCTCAACGCCGAAAACGGTGGGGGCTCACTGACGGCGCTGCCGATCATCGAGACGCAGGCCGGCGACATTTCTGCCTACATTCCGACAAACGTCATCTCCATCACCGACGGCCAGATCTTCATGGAGAGCGACCTGTTCTACGCTGGCATCCGCCCCGCAGTGAACCTCGGCTTGTCCGTGTCCCGCGTCGGCGGCGACGCCCAGACGCGCGCGATGAAGCAGGCGGCGGGCCGCATGCGCGCCGAGATGTCTCAGTTCCGCGAGCTGGCGGCCTTCGCCCAGTTCGGCTCTGACCTGGATGCGTCGACGAAGCGCACCCTGGAGCGCGGCATGCGCATCCAGGAGATTTTGAAGCAGCCGCAGTACCGTCCGGTGGCGCTGCCGAACGAAATCGTCATTCTATACGCCGTCAACAACGGCTTCCTGGATGACGTGGCGGTGAAGGACGTGGCGGCGTTCGAGAATGACCTGCACGCCTTCATGGACCGCAACTACGGCGGTTTGTTGCAGACTATTGTGTCGGACAAACGCCTGACCGATCCGACGATTCAGCAGCTTCGCGCCGCCATCGACGCCTTCAAGGCTCAGTGGCAGCCGCCACAAGGCTAGTGGGTCCGTCACACTTACGTTGAGGCATGTAGCGTCGACTGACGGATAGTGAGTAATTGTTGCCGCAAGGGTGCTCGCACTGGAGAGCCGTCTCCAGCGCGCCCGACGGGCCGTGGTAGAGGCGGGTTTCAAACCCGCTCCTACTCCACGGCGAGCGGAACACGGCAAGAATTGCGCAAGGTCGGTAAGTCGTCACTACCGCGGAGTCACCAGGGTACGCGGGTTATTTAGAGCCATACCCTGGCTCGACTCATGGAGCGAACCGTGCCAAGTTCCCGCGAAATTCGACGCCGTATCCGTAGCGTCAAGAACATCAAGCAGATTACCAAGGCGATGGAGACCGTGTCGGCCTCCAAAATGCGCCGCGCCCAGCAGCAGACCCTGGCCTCGCGCCCTTACGCGCAGAAGGCCCAGGAAGTCCTCGGCTCGTTGGCGCGCCAGTCGCGGGGCGGCAGCTCGCTCCATCCCCTGTTGCAGCAGCGTGATCAGCGAAATATCATCCTCATTCTCGTGACGGCCGACCGCGGCCTGGCGGGCAGCTTCAACTCGAACATGCTGCGCGAGGCGTTGCGCTGGATGCGCGAACAGCCGGGAACGGTGAACGTCATTACGGTTGGCAAGAAGGGGCGTGATTTTGTGCGGCGCATCGGCCGGCCCATCCTGGCCGAGTTCACCCCGCTCCCAGAGCCGCCGACACTAGGCTTTGCCCTCCCCATCGCTCGAATTGCCCTGGATGAGTTCCTGAAGGGCAATGCGGACGCCGTCTACATCGCCTACACGGACTTCGTCTCGGCGCTCCGACAGAAGCCGGAGGTTCGCCGACTGCTTCCCTTGGAGCCGGTGTGGGCGGGGCAGAAGCCCGCGATGGTGGATTACATCTACGAGCCTAGCCCAGAAGCCATTCTGGACGTGGTGTTGCCGCGTTTCACCGAGCTGCAAGTCTACCAGGCCATTCTGGAGTCGGTAGCGAGCGAGCACAGCTCGCGCATGGTGGCGATGCGCAACGCGAACGAGGCTGCGGGTGAGCTGATTCAAGACCTGACGCTAACCTACAACAAGGCGCGTCAGGAGGGCATCACACGCGAGATTCTCGACATCGCGGGCGGCTCTGCCGCGCTCGAACAGGCGCGCTAGCGGGAAACCGAGACGCGAGCGGTAAGCAAGAAGTGAACCGGTGAGGCCCTTCGGGGGCTGGAGGATATATATGACAGAGCAAGCGACAGTAACAGGAACCGACTCCCATGCGGTCGCGGGTCGGGTGATTCAGATTATCGGCACCGTGGTGGACTGCGAGTTCCCCGAAGAGCACCTACCTGAGATTTACGACGCCATCGTGATCGAGGGTGACCGCGGCGAGGTGACGTGCGAGGTTCAGACTCAGCTCGGCAACAACGTAATCCGCGCCGTCGCCCTGACCTCGACAGACGGTCTTCGCCGTGGCATGAATGTCCGCCCGACCGGCGGGCCGATCCAGGTGCCGGTGGGTCCGCCCACGCTCGGCCGTGTGTTCGACGTTCTCGGCCACCCGATCGACGAGCGCGGGCCGGTTGAAGCCGAAACCTATTATCCGATCCACCGCCCGGCGCCGGCGTTCGTCGACCAGATTACACGCACCGAGGTCTTCGAGACCGGCCTGAAAGTGATCGACCTCGTTGCGCCGTTCACCCGCGGCGGTAAGACGGGTATCTTCGGCGGCGCTGGCGTCGGCAAGACGGTGACCATCGCCGAGCTTATCCGCAACATCGCCGCCGTGCACTCGGGCTACTCCGTGTTCACGGGCGTGGGTGAGCGCACCCGTGAGGGAACGCAGCTCTACGGCGAAATGCAGGAGTACGGCGTGCTCGGCTCGACCGTCATGGTGTTCGGGCAGATGAACGAGCCCCCCGGCGCCCGCCTGCGCGTGGGACTGACCGGTCTCACGATGGCCGAGTACTTCCGCGATGAGGGCCGCGATGTGCTGCTCTTCATCGACAACATCTTCCGCTTCGTGCAGGCAGGCTCCGAGGTGTCGGCGCTCCTGGGCCGTATGCCGTCCGCGGTGGGCTATCAGCCGACCCTGGCAAGCGAGATGGGCGCGCTGCAAGAGCGCATCACCTCGACCAAGCGCGGCTCCATCACGTCGATGCAGGCGGTGTACGTGCCTGCCGACGACTATACCGACCCGGCGCCGGCGACGACCTTCGCCCACCTCGACGCGACCATCGCCCTCGAGCGGTCGGTCTTCGAGCAGGGCATCTTCCCCGCCGTGACCCGCTGTCTTCGACCAGCCGCATCCTCGACCTACGCGTCGTCGGCGACGAGCACTACGCGGTCGCCCGTGCGCTCAGCGTGCTCCAGCGCTACAAGGACTTGCAGGACGGAATATCGCCATCCTCGGCATCGAGGAGCTGAGCGAAGAAGACAAGCTGACCGTGGCGCGCGCCCGAAAGATCCAGAAGTTCTTCAGCCAGCCCATGTTCGTCGCCGAGCGCTTCACGAACCGCGAAGGGCGCTACGTGAAGATCTCCGACACGGTAGAAGGCTTCAAGGGCATTCTCGACGGCAAGTACGACGACATCCCGGAGCAGGCGTTCTACATGCAGGGTACCATCGAGGACGTGCTGCAGACTGCTGAAGAAATGAAGCAAGTGCGCTGAGTGGAGTAGGCTATGCCCATTCATCTGGACGTCGTATCGGTGGAACGGACGGTCTATAGCGACGACGTAGACACGGTCATCGCGCCGGGGATCGAAGGCGAGATGGCCATCAAGCCGCGCCACGCGTCGCTCATGACCGGCCTCAACTACGGCCAGCTCGTCATCAAGAAGGCCGGCCTGCCGGACGAGATTATCGCCATCGGTGGCGGCTTCATGGAAGTGCGTCCGGACCGCGTGACGGTTCTTGCCGACAGCGCCGAGCGCAGTGAAGACATCGACATCGCCGAGGCCGAGGCGGCGCGCAAGCGCGCCCAGGACCTCCTGGCGCAGCCGCTCGAGCCGGAAGACGAGGGCCGCGCCCTCGCGGCGCTCAAGCGGGCGCGTCTGCACCTGAAGATCGCCGAGCAGCGGCGCGGCCGCGAGCGATCTCGTCCGTCGCAGTAGGTTGGAATTCAGTGCTCGGCGTCATGCTGAGCGAAGCGAAGCATCTGGGCCGCGCAGTCCAGACCCCTCGCTCCGCTCGGGGTGACAGTCGTGAGTTTATCGCAATAAAGTTGAAAGGCGTAGGGGCGGGGCTCGTCCCTACGCCTTTTTGACTGTCCATACGGTGAACGCTATACTTGTGCGGTTGCGTCATGAATCGGCGCTGTGTAGCGCCGCGTTCTGTCTTATGTCCGAATAGCGTCCGAGTCGTTGCACTCGGTAGCACGAAGCGTCCGCGCGGCTCCCTCCGGAGAAGCGCCGTTGCTGTCTTACTCTGAGGAATGGATGCATGTTCCAGCGGTACATTGGCATTGACCTCGGCACGGTCAACGTGCTGGTACACGAACGGGGTCAGGGAATCGTCCTGAAAGAACCCTCCGTCGTTGCGATCTCCATCAACGACAACCGAATCGTTGCCGTCGGGCAAGAGGCCCTCGAAATGCTGGGGCGGACCCCCGACACCATCGAGGTGGCGCGCCCGCTCAAAGACGGCGTGATTGCCGACTATGTCGTGACGGAGAAGATGCTGCGCTACTTCATTCAGAAGGTGTGCGGGCGCTTTCGGATGTTCAAGCCGGAGGTGATGGTTTCTGTCCCCGTCGGGGTCACGTCCGTCGAGAGCCGCGCTGTCCACGACGCCGCGATCCAGGCGGGCGCGGGCCAGGCGTTTCTCATCCCTGAACCGCTGGCGGCGGCGATTGGCGCGGGCTTGCCCGTGGCGACGCCGACGGGCAACATGGTCATCAACCTTGGCGGCGGGACGACCGAGGCGGCCATCATCTCGGTCAACGGTATCGTGCAGTGGGCGTCGGTGCGGGTTGGCGGTAACAAGATTGATGAGTCAATCGCCGCGTACGTCCGCCGCAAGTACAATCTGCTGATCGGTGAGCGCACCTCCGAGGATGTCAAGATTGCCATTGGCAGCGCCATTCCGCTGGAGGAGCCGCTGACGATGGACGTGCGCGGGCGCGACCAGGTCGCGGGCCTGCCGCGGACGATTAAGTTGTCGTCCGCAGAGGTGACCGAGGCGATGCAGGAGCCGCTGGCGGCCATCGTCGGCGCGGCCAAGGAGGTGTTGGAGAAGACACCGCCGGAGCTGGCCGCCGACATCGTGGACCGCGGGGCCGTCATGACGGGCGGCGGCGCTCTCCTGCGCAACCTGGACCGTCTGCTCACAGAGGAAACTGGTATCGCCTTCTACCCGGCGGAAGACCCGATGGGCTGCTGCGCGCGGGGAGCAGGGCGCGCCCTGGAGTACTACGAAGTGCTTAAGCGCACGATGCGGCCCGTTTACTAGACCGGCTTTGCCGAAATTCGCGCATTGGCGAGACTTGTGATATACTAATCTGTCGTTGCTGTGCGCTCACACTTTTTGAGGTGATTATCCCATGCGCGTGATTCTGACTCAAGATGTGCCTACCCTTGGTAAGGTGGGCGATATCAAGGAAGTGGCTGACGGCTACGGCCGTAACTATCTGATTCCGAAAGGTCTGGCTATCCTCGCTAGCTACGGTGCGGTGAGGAACATCGACGACCTGCGCCGCGCGCAGTCCAAGAAGACGCAGCGCCAGATCCATGCGGCCGAGGACCTGGCGAACACTCTTGGCCAGCTCAACCTGGTTTTCAAGCGCCGCGCCGGCGAAGACGGCCGCCTCTACGGCTCTGTGACCAACGCCGACATCGCCGAGGCCATCCAGGCCCAAACCGGCCAGGAGATCGACCGCCGCCGCATCGAGCTGGACGAGCCGATCCGCAGCCTGGGCGAACATGGCGTGGACATTCGCCTGATGACAAACGTCACGGCGCACGTGAACGTCGCGGTGCAGCCAGAAGAATAAGCGGCGCAGCCGCAGACACGCGGCAGCAAGGCACGGAACCTAAAAAGGAGTCAGCGAGACATGTGCTCGCCGACTCCTTTTTCATTGTTTGCGCCATATCCTTTCACCCGGTGTTCACGTCATGGTAGTGTATGCCATCGCCGCCACCGCCTGGAGAGGAAGACAAGTGAACAGTTTACCATCGAAGCTTGGGAAGCTCCTGTGGCCCTGGGGCGTCGCCGGGATGTTTGCCGCGTGCCTGGCGCTGGCGCTTGTAGGCGCCGGGGCAACCACCAGCCCCGGTGTCGTAAGCGCTTCGGCCCTCTATGCCCAGAGCGACACCGTGCTGGCGGGTCAGGTCATCAATGTCGTCAGCGGTGCGCCGATCCCCGGCGCCATCGTGAGTGCAGCGGGGATAAGCGCGGCGGCGGACGAAGCGGGAAACTATCGCCTCGCCCTGCCACTCGGTACGTACACCGTTCGGGCGGAGGCCCCTGGGTATATTGGGATGACCTACCCCGGCGAAGTGCTCGCGTCAGGGCAGACGCGGCGGGATATCCAGATGGTCCCGCTCTCGCCGGATGACAGCGCACGCGCAGCGTTGGCGGCGATGCTGCCGCGGGCTGCTGAGGCGCAGGGCGGCGAGAGCAAGAGCGCTGCCGTCCCTCTTGGCCCGATCACCTCGGTTCCATCGACCGTTCGTGTCCTCATGCCGGACGGCCACATCGAGACGATGGACATGGACAACTATCTCAAGGGAGTCGTCCCGTTCGAGATCGGTCCTAGCTCGCCGACCGAGGCACAGAAGGCGCAGGCGGTCGCAGCGCGAACGTACGCCGCGACGCACTGTCTGGCGGACAGCGCGGGCGACCCGACGCGGTGTGAGCCGGGCGTCGACGCGAATGTGGACACGACGACCCGCACCCAGGTATGGCGGTCAAGCCCGCGCTACGACACCTCGAACGCCGCTGTCGATGCTACGAGCGGCGTCGTGCTGCGCCAGAACGGCGTCCTGGCCTCGTCGACAGTCTACTTTGGGCACACGACCCGCGCTACGCGCGACAATGAGGATGTGTTCGGCGGCCCGCCGGTGTCGTACCTGCGTTCGGTTGGCTCACCCGATCCCTACAATCGGCTATACGGCCACGGCGTCGGCATGAGCCAGGTGGGGGCGATGGTGCTGGCCGACTGGGGCGCGAGCTACGCTGACATCCTGCGGCACTACTACACCGGCCTCTCGGTCGACCGCGCTGTCGCGACGGCAACGCCAACGGCGACTCCCGCCGCATCGAGCAATGCCTCGTCGACGTCCGCCAGGGCCGGCGTGCTGCACAGCGAGTGGAGCATCGCCGACACGGCGTGGGCCCGGGGTACGGCTGAGAAAGCGACGGTGGCCGCAGGGCGGCTCGCGCCGCAGACGGCCGGCGAAGCTGCGATCTACACGACCGAACCACTGGCCGCCGATTTCGAGTTCCAGGCAATCAGCGTGCATTGGGAACCGCCCGCGCCGGCCCGCAGCCGCGTCGGCGTTGAGGTGCGCATCAGCGCCGATGGGAAGTCTTGGACGCCGTGGCGCGATGTTCCCGAGCCGGACGGCGGGCGCGAAGACATCAGCGATCGCGCCTCGGACCTTCACTTCGAGACCGGCCGCTTCGCGCAGGTGCGCCTGACGCTCGATCCGGGCACGGCGGGGGTCGCGCCGTCTATCGACCGTCTCCATGTTCACTATTTTGACGGCCGGCAGGGGCCGACGTCGGCGGATCTGGCGGCCCGGGCGGCCTCAGCCTCCAAGAGCAGCGATTTGCAGCCGCCCATTGTGCCGCGTGAGGCATGGGGCGCGCCGACGGATTACGTCTGGTGGGATGCCTGCTACAGCAGCGGGCGGACCGACCAGGACGGCTACATCCGCCCCAATGCCTTTGCCGTTCACCACACCGCGGACGACCACTCTGACATTGATGGCGCGGCCTGGGTGCGTATCGTCTACAACGAGCACGCGGTCATCCGCGGCTGGGGAGATATCGGCTACCACTATGTCGTGGATCGCAATGGCGTGATCTACCAGGGCCGTACACCCGGTAACCCACCGGCCGGCTACATCGCCGAGGGCGGCCACGCGCTGCAGTACAACTGCGGCTCGGCGGGTATCGTGGCGCTGGGCAACTACCAGCCCAACATCAGTATCCCACTCACGCCGCTGACAGCGCAGACGCGGCAGGGATTGGTCAACGTGACTGCCTGGCTGATGCATGACTACGGCGTGCGCCCCTGGGACCAGCGCTTCGTCGTCGACAAGACCGTCCTGGGGATGTGCGGCCACCGCGATCTGCTTCAGACCCAATGCCCGGGCGACGATCTCTACGCCCTCCTCGACGGGCTGCGCAACGACGTCCAGGCCATTCTCGATGCACAGCCGGGCGACGTTCCGACACCGACGCTGCTCCCGCCACCCAGCATCACGCCGCTACCGACCGACACGCCCACGCCGACCGCCCGACCGGCGGAGCCGATTCCGTCGACGCCCGTTGCGACACCACAGTTGGGCGCTGGCTGCCAGAATATCCTCCCACAGGGCGACTTCACGAGCTACGATCAGTGGACGCTAAACGCGGCCTACGTGACGCAAACGAGCGCCCTTAGCGCGCCGTTAGGGCTGTTCCTGGGCCGTACCCAGGCCCAGCAAGACCTTAAGGGCTGGTCGAGCGCAACCTCGGCTGTGACTGTTCTCCCGTCGTCCATTACTCGCGGCCGCCTCGCGTTTTGGTACGCGCCTTACAGCGATAGCGCCGACGGTGACCGTTTCATCGTCGAGCTCCATGACGGCAACGGCAACTTGCTGCCCAACGGGCGACTCGTCGACGACAAACCGCCGCACAACTACCGCGGCTGGACGTACTTCGACCGAGACGTCACGAGCATCCTCCAGGCCGCGGCCGGCCAGAGTGTGAGCCTATATCTCGGTGTCTACAACGACGGCAACGGCCTCAAGAGCTACGTGCGAGTAGACGACATAACGCTAGAAGTATGCGGCGGGCCTACCGCGACTCCTACCCTGACGCCGACGCGGACCCCGACGCCGACGGTGACGCCCACGCGCACGCTCGCGCCCTCGCCAACACCAGTTCCCGTCTCCTGTTCGGATTGGACCATTAACGGCTCGTTCGACACGCTCGACGCTGGAACGCCGCGGGGCTGGTCACTGCAGCCCGCGGACCTAGGCGCCGGTGTCACGACGGGACAGGCCGCTTCCTCCAGCAACGCCCTGCGCCTTGGCGGCGAAGGAACCGGTTTCGGGTTCGCCGCTGCGTGGCAGGACTTTGTCTGGCCTAGTGGCGTCACGTCGGCTACCCTGAGTGTGTCCTACATGGCCCAGGGTGGCGCGGATGGTGACACACGAGTCGTTGAGCTGCGCGATGTTCTGACGGGCCAGCGGGTCAACCTGCTGCGCCTGTCTGGGGCCGGCGACGGGGTGTGGCATCAGGTAGACATTCCCATCGCGTCGCGCCCGGACGGCCACCCGGTGGAGGTCTACTTTGCCGTGACGCGAAACAGCGCGGCGCAGCCAACCCTGCTGATTGATAGTGTGTCGCTGCGTCTGTGCGGCAGCGGGCTGGGCGGACCGTATCGCCTCAACCTCCCGCACATCATGACAGAATGGGATTGGGCCAGTCCGGGCAGTTGACTCACGACCGCGTCAGACCTATACTTTTGTTTGACAACGGAATTCCCGTTGCCCTGGGGGAGTCTGGTTAAGCCAGGCTGAGAGGGAAGCCAGGCGCGCGCGCCACAGCCTCCGACCCCACGAACCTGATCTGGATCATGCCAGCGCAGGGAAGGGCCATGCACGTCTGCAAGCCGCTGACCCTTCGCAAGGCAGCGGCTTTCACTATTTGGTGTCGCGCTGCCCTTCGCCTGTGACCGTGTCTAGGAGTGATGGGGCTTAACAATTAGTTGCCGTCGTCGGAGTGTCATGCTGAGCGCATGCGAAGCATCCCGGAACTGCTGTCAGCGTGACAGCTACGAATTGCGGCACTCATTGGTGAAGAGCCATCAGTATCTGTCAGCAGAGGAGGGATGATGATTGCAGAACAGAGTCATGCGGTGGAGCGGGAGCCTTTGTCCCACGACTGGGGCATCGAGCCGATCCCACCGGCCGCGCGGCACCTGCGCCGGTGGGACTACAGCATTCTGTGGGCGGACCTTGGGGTCGGGATGCTCGTGTTGGTCGCGGGCAGTCTGCTCGTGCCAGGGCTTGGCCTGGCCGAGGCCCTGCTCGCTATCGTCGTCGGGACGTTGGTGGGCAATCTCCTGCTCGCAATGGCGGGAATCGTGGGCAGCGACACCGGCGTGCCGACGATGGTGTCACTGCGCCCGGCCTTGGGGCTGCGCGGCTCGTATATCCCGTCCGCCCTGAACATCGTCCAGCTCATCGGCTGGGCGGCGTTCGAGGTGCTCATCATGGCGCAGGCCGCCAATGCCATCACGCAGAGCCTCGTCGGCGTATCGAACTATCTGCTCTGGGTCGCCTTCTTCGCCATCCTCTCGACGTTCATGGCTGTACTGGGTCCCGTGACGATCATCAAGAAGTGGCTGGAGAAGGTGGGGGTGTGGGCGGTCCTGTTGACCACGATATACTTGACCTGGTACATCGTCAGCCACTTCGACATGGCCGCGCTGTTCGCGCAACCCGGCACGGGCGACTTGAGCTTCTGGGCCGGTGTCGACCTGGTGGTGGCAATGCCGGTCTCGTGGCTGCCGCTGGTGTCGGACTACTCGCGCTTCGCGCGCCGAACGAGCGACGCCTTCTGGGGGACGTATATCGGCTACTTCATTGCCAACGTCTGGTTCTATGCCCTGGGGGCCATGATGATGATGGCTCTCAAACTGAGCGACCCGCTGGACCTGATCCCGGCGATTGCAACGCTCGCCGGCGGCACGGTGGCCTTGCTCATCATCTTGGTGGACGAGACCGACAACGCGTTTGCCAATATCTATTCGACGGCAGTCTCGGCGCAGAATATCATTCCCAAGCTCTCGCTGCGCACCGTCGCCATCGGCATTGGCGCAGTGGTGGCCGTGCTTGCCGCGACTCTGCCCCTCGCCGACTACCAGTGGTTCCTGTTGCTGATTGGCTCGGTGTTTGTGCCGCTGTTCGGTATTCTGGCCGCCGACTACTTCGTCGTGCGCCGCCGCCGCTACGTGACGGCCGACCTGTTCAGGAACGATGGGGCCTATTGGTATCATGGCGGTTTCAACATCGCTGGCGTCCTGGCATGGCTGCTCGGCGTAGGCGTATACCAGTGGATTTCGCGGGCGATGCCCGATCTCGGGGCGACTATTCCGAGCTTCGTCGTCTCGCTCGTCGCGTATATCGTCCTGGCGTCTCTGTTCCGTATCGCGCGTCGATCGCCGAGCACAGAGCAGCAGGCGTAGGATAACAATCAACTCGCAAAGTAGAAGAGGCTACCCATGTACAGCCAATCGCTCGCTCAGCAGGCGGCGGCGCTTCTTGAGCAGCTGCGGGAGCGTCACCCTCTGGTCTATCACATCACGAATTACGTCACCGTCAACGACGTCGCCAACATTACGCTGCTGAGCGGTGCCCTGCCGATCATGGCGCCATCCTCCCACGAGGCGGCGGAGATGGCGGCGCACGCCGACTCGTTGGTGCTCAACATTGGCACGCCCAACCTCGACCAGCAGGCTGCCATGTCCCTCGCGGGAGAAGTGATGAACCGTCGCGGCCGCCCGATTGTCCTGGATCCGGTGGGCATCGGGACGACGGCACTGCGCACAGAGGGCGTGCGGCGGCTGCTCGCGCGCCTGCGTCTCACGGTCGTGCGCGGGAACGCTGGAGAAATAGGCCGTCTCGCCGGCCTGGGCGGTGAGGTGCGCGGCGTCGAAAGCATCAGCGCGCCGGAACCGACAGAGACGACAGCCCGCCTGGCGGGCGACCTGAAGCTCGTCGCTGCAGCGACGGGGCGGCGCGATGTTGTCGCAGGACAGGACAAGATCCTGGTGGTGGACAACGGCCACCCGCTGCTCTCAACGGTGGTCGGAACAGGCTGTATGGCGACAGCGATGATCGGCTGCTTCCTGGCCGTGGCGGACGACCCACTCGTTGCGACGGTGTCGGCCCTGGCATGCTTCGGGGTGGCCGGCGAGCTGGCAGCGGCCGACGCGGCCGGACCGGGTAGCTTCAAAGTGGCCCTGTTCGACCGCCTGCACAGTGTGACGCCCGAAATACTCGCTCATCGCGCCCGCATCGCTCACCTCGAGGAAGCGCCCAGTGAGTAAGCCCAACGTTGACTGGTCTCTGACCGTCATTACAGACGCAGCTCTCAGCGGCGGCCGCTCGGATCTCGACATCGCCCGAGCAGCCGTCGCGGGCGGCGCGACGGTTGTTCAGCTACGCCAGAAACTCGGCACGGCTCGCGAGATGGTGGCGCTCGGCCACGCCCTGCGCCAGCTAACTCGCGAAACCGGTGTCACATTCATCGTCAATGACCGCCTCGATGTGGCCCTGGCCGTCGACGCGGACGGCGTCCACGTTGGTCAGGACGACCTTCCGGCGGAGGCGGCGCGGGCGCTGCTCGGCCCCGACAGGTTCCTGGGCGTGTCGGCAGCGACCCCAGACGAGGCGCTCGCGGCCTACGCGGCGGGCGCCGACTACCTCGGCGTTGGCGCGGTCTACGCGACTGGCAGCAAGGCCGATGCCGGCGCGCCGATCGGGCTCGCAGGACTGGCGCTCGTCGCTGGCTCCACGCCGCTGCCGGTTGTTGCGATTGGGGGTATCGGGCCGGGCAGAGCCGCGCCCTGTATCGAGCACGGTGCAGCTGGCGTGGCGGTCATCTCGGCGATTGTCTCACAAGCCGACTCTGAAGCCGCGGCGCGCATCCTGCGAACGGAGATAGATGGGGTCCACGCTCGAAGTCACTGAAGAGAGGAGAGGGGACAATGCAGGTCAATACACGGAAGGTCGCGTATGCCATCGTTCTGGCGGCGCTCGGCGTTGTTCTGGGCTTCGTGTCCATTCCGACAGGCCTGGCCAAGCTCAACCCGGGGCAGGCGATGATCAACGTCCTGAGCGCGGTCCTGCTTGGGCCGTGGTACGCCGTCGGAATTGCGTTCGTTATTTCTGTGATTCGCAACGCTATGGGCTGGGGGACACTCCTGGCGTTTCCGGGCAGCATGATCGGCGCGTTGTTGGCGGGCTTCGCCTGGCGCTGGACGCACAATCTCATCATCGCGGCGGCCGGTGAGGTCATCGGCACCGGCATCATCGGCGCGATCGTCGGTGCTGCCATTGTCGCGCCGATGCTCATGGCGCGGCCGACGGCGCTGACGGCGCTCATCATTCCGTTCCTGCTCAGCTCCCTTGTTGGCGCGGTCATCGCGGTTGTGGTGCTCTATGCCTTGCGCAGAGCCGGCTACGCCACGGACGTCAGCCGCGAGACAGTGAGCGAGCAAGCGTAGTGAACGAGGCGGAGATTGTTGCGGCTGGGCTGGGCTATCGCTATCCCGACTCACCACATTGGGCCTTATCCGATGTCAGTCTGACGATCGCCCCCGGCGAGTATGTGCTGCTGGCCGGGTGGAGTGGATCGGGTAAGTCCACGCTGCTCCGAACGTTAAATGGCCTTGCGCCGCATTTCTACGGCGGACGGCTCGTCGGGCGGCTGAGCATCGGCGGGTGGAACGTGGCGGCGACGCCGACTAGCCAGCTTGTGGAGCGGGTCGGCGCTGTGTTTCAGAACCCGGCTGCCCAGTTGTTCAGCAGCACAGTGGCGCGTGAAATTGCTTTCGGTCCGGCTAGCCTCGGCCTGCCGCTTTCGCAAATCGAGCAGCGCGTGCGCTGGGCCGCCGAGGTCACCGGGGTTAGTGCGTGGCTGGAGCGTCCGCCGCACGCCTTATCCGGCGGCCAACAGCAGCGCGTTGCCGTTGCCTCGGCCCTGGCAATGCGCCCGGCGATTCTGGCCCTGGATGAGCCGTTCGCGCACCTCGATGCCGGGGGAATTGAAGACTTGTGTGCTGTGCTGCGCGAGATTCACCGCGCCGGCACAACCATCGTCGTCGCCGAACACCACATGGGGCGGCTCGTCGCTGACGCGACGCGTATGCTGGTGATGCACGACGGCTCGCTCGTCGCTGACGGAGCGCCGCGCGACGTTCTGGCGGGCGATGCCGTCGGCGGGCTGAACCTGCCGCCTCTTGTACGATTGGCGCGCGAGCAGCGCTGGGATACCGTTCCCCTGACCGTCGATGAGGCCGTGACCGTCGCGCGCCGGTCAGGAACCCCAGCGAACCAGTTAGCGTTCTCGGCCGGCTCAGCCGCCGCGCCGGCCCGCGCCGCCACGCCGGCAGTCATCGCCGAGGACGTGTTTCACGCCCTCGACGGCTGGCCTGCGTTGGACGGGCTAAGCGTGACCGTCGCGGCTGGCGAGCGGGTCGCTATCCTGGGCCGCAACGGTTCGGGCAAGACGACCTTTCTCAAGCATCTCAATGGTCTGCTGAGGCCACAGCGCGGGCGCGTCCTGGTGCTGGGGCAGGATACCCGGCGGGTGCGGGTAGCCGACCTGGCGCGCCGCGTCGGGTTGGCCTTCCAGGACCCCACCAAGCAACTCTTTCGGCCGACAGTCCGCCGCGAGATCGAAACTGGGCCGGACGCGCTTGGCGTCCTTGACACGGCGTGGCTGGATCAGTTGTACGAGTGGATGGGGCTAGGCCCCTTGCTGGAGCACTCGCCGTATCGACTGAGCGAAGGTGAGCGACGGCGCGTTGCCCTGGCCGCATCGTTGGCCGCCCGGCCAAGCATCGCCGCGCTCGACGAGCCTGCGTTGGGCCAGGACGGCCGCTACCGTCAGTCGCTGGTCGAGCTCCTGGATAGCCTGACTTCGGCGGGAGACGCGGTCGTGCTGGTGACCCACGACCTGGACCTGGCAAGCGGCGCGGATCGTTGGGTCGCGTTGGCCGACGGGCGTGTCGCGGCGGATGGTGCGCCGAACGAAGTGATGCGGGACAGTAATGCTATGGCTGCCGCGGGCCTGCGCCCCACCGACCTGTTCGAGGTGGCGCGGCGGCTGGCCGATTCTGGCGCAGTGCCCCAGCACGAGCCCGAGACGCTGGAGCGTCGTTGATGCTGTATACGCGCTCCGATGGGCTCAATCCGGCGACGCGCCTTGCCCTGGCCGCAGGGGCAGCGATTCTGGTGCTGGGCACCAAAATGCCCGCCGCCCTAGGCGTCGAGGCAATAGCCATGGCGCTTGTCATTGTCGCGGTGGGCCGCGTCCGCGCGTGGCTCAGCCAGCTGCGACTGCTCTTGCCGATGCTGGTGCTGCTGGCGGCCATCACATGGCTGAGCGTCGGCCCCATCGATGCGGGTGTCGCCGTGGCGCGTCTCGTGCTTCTCTCCGCCGTGTTTCTCGTGCTGTTCCAGACGACGGCGCCGGAGGACCTGGGCGATGCGTTGACGCGCCTCGGCCTGCCGCGCCATCTGTCTTTCATCCTGACGAGCGCCATCCAGTTCGTGCCTGTGCTGCAGCAGGCGGCATCGGACGTTGTAGACGCCCAGCGCTCGCGCGGCATACGGCTGGAGGGAGACCTCGCCAGTGTGCGCAACTATCCGGCGTTGCTCGTGCCGCTGATCGTCCACGCTTTCAAGCTGGCCGACGACCTGGCCGAGGCGCTGGAGAGCCGCGGGTATAGCCGGGCCGGCCGGACGGTGCTTGGCACCGCGAGATTTCGGGCTGCTGACTATTTTGGTCTCGCCGGGGCAGCCGGAATGGTTGTCGTGGCATTCTTTGTGTAGAGGACGGGGAGGAATTCCTATGCATACAGCGCTCACCATTGCCGGATCGGACTCGGGCGGAGGCGCTGGTATCCAGGCTGACTTGAAAACGTTCGCGGCGCTCGGCGTGTTCGGCATGAGCGCCTTGACTGCTATCACCGCTCAAAACACGCAGGGCGTCCAGGGTGTGCTTGAACTGCCGCCGGAGTTTGTCGGCTTGCAGATCGACTCTGTCCTGGGTGATCTGGGCGCTGACGCCGTCAAGACGGGCATGCTGTCGAGCGTGCCGATTATCGAAGTGGTCGCCGAGAAGATTCGCAAGTACAATGTGCAGCGGCTCGTGGTTGATCCGGTGATGCGGGCGAAAGGGGGCGATGCGCTCCTCCGGCCGGAGGCGCGGGACGCCCTGATTCAGGCCATCGTGCCGCTTGCATTCGTCATCACCCCCAACCTGCCGGAGGCGGAGACGCTGGTCGGTTTTGAGATTCGTGACCTGACCCAAATGGAAGAGGCGGCGCGTGTCATCCATGCCCAGGGTGCGCGCAATGTGGTGGTAAAAGGTGGCCATCTGGAGGATGCCGACAGCGTCGACGTCTTCTTCGACGGCACCGAAATACTGCACTTCCCCGCCGCTCGCATCGCGACCCGTAATACGCATGGGACGGGCTGCACGTTCGCGTCCGCCATTGCCGCAGGCCTGGCAACGGGACTGTCGACGCGGGAGGCAGTGTCACAGGCCAAGCAATACCTGACCGACGTGCTGACCGCCTCGGCCGAGTTGCGCCTGGGTCAAGGCCCGCATGGGCCGATGAATCACCTGGCGCTGCTCGGGACCGGGTGACGCCATGGCGCCGCCGGGTACGCGTGCGCGGCGGGGGCGCCAAAGGAGCGTAACCAGCAGATGAATACCCTGATCATTGCCAACGGCCCTGCACCCTCGCTCGACCAACTCCGGTACGAAGCGGAGACCGCCGATCTGGTGATTGCAGCAGATGGCGGAGCCGTACACATTCTGGCGGCAAAGCTATTTCCCGACCTGGTCATCGGCGACCTGGACTCGGTCCCGCAGCAAGCCCTGGATGCTCTTCGCGAGGCCGAGGTCGAGTTGCTCAAGTATCCAACGCACAAAAACGAGACTGACCTGGAATTGGCGGTGGCGGAGGCGATTAAACGCCGCGCGACGTCGATCACGATTATGGCCGCGGTGGGCGGCCGCCTCGACCAGACTCTGGCCAATGTGTTCCTGTTGGCAGAACCCCAGTTCAGCGGCATTCCTATTCGTATCTGCACGGAGCGCGAGGAGGTCTTCCTGGTGCGCAACCAGGCGCTCATCCACGGCGCTATCGGCGACACGGTTTCCCTCATTCCGCTGACACCACAGGTGCGTGGCGTGACGACCCGGGGCCTCGAATATCCCCTGGAGGATGCCGTTCTGCGCTTCGGCCCGACGCTGGGCATCAGCAACTCGTTGTATAGCGAGGAAGGCATGGTGGCGCTGCGCGAGGGGCTCCTCCTCGTGGTGCATCAGACGACACCATCGGCGGCGCCGGTCGCGCCGCGTGGCGAGAGCGAGGCCGTTTCGAACACCAACGCGGATGGGGTAGAGCCGGGCGGCTCCTCTGAATGAGATAACCTCGTCATGAGGATAATGTCGCTCGTCCCCAGCACGACCGAAACGCTCTTCGCGCTCGGCGTCGGTGATGCCGTCGTCGGGCGCACCGCGTTTTGCGTGCTGCCCACGGAGGCGCTGACCGTCCCCGAGGTCGGCGGAACGAAGACGCCGAATCTCGCCCGCATTGTGGCTCTCCGCCCCGATCTGATCCTCGTCAACGCCGAGGAGAATCGCGCGGAGGACGTAGGCACGCTGATGCGCGTTGCGCCGGTCCACTCGTTCTATCCGCGCACCGTCGAGCACGCGATCGCCGATCTCAGGGTCCTGGGCAGGCTCGTCGGGCGGACGGCTGGAGGCGAGACACTGGCCGCGCAGGCGCGGGGCTTGCTCGCCGAGGTGCATGCAGCCGCGAAGCCATTCCGCTACGCGTATCTCATCTGGATGCGGCCGTGGATGGTGGCCGCTGGGGGAACCTACGTTGCGGACTTTCTGGCGCAAGCCGGCGGCGTCAACGTTTTCGCCGACGCCGCTATTCCCTACCCTGCGATCACACTCGATGATCTCTTCGATCGGGGACCGGACGTCGTTTTTCTCTCCAGCGAGCCGTACCCCTTCGCCGAGCGACACGTCGATGAGCTGGCGCGGCTCTCGCCCCGTCCCGATTTCTGGCGGCAGCGGATACGGCTCGTAGACGGCCGCGCTTGTGGCTGGCACGGAGTGGCCTTGCTCGATGGCCTAGGATGGTTGGCCCGCTTTTCACTTGCGTATCAGGCGCAAAACGACTAATATTCTCCCGAACAGCCTGGCGCTTCGCCGCCAGGCTGGATAGTTTGCACACGTAACCGCTCAGGAGGCCCAATGCCCACCCCTGTAACGCTCATTCCCGGCGACGGGATCGGCCCGGAGGTCACTGCCGCGGCCCGCCGAGTCATCGATGCGGCTGGCGCCGACATCGAATGGCATGTTCACGAGGCCGGCGGCGACGTGATTGAGAAATACGGCGCCGTGCTCCCACCGTCGACCATCTACTCCATTGAGCGGAACCGTATCGCCTTGAAAGGTCCGATCGCAACGCCGATTGGCAAGGGGTTCAAGTCCGCCAACGTGCAACTGCGCCAGGCGCTCGACCTGTACGCCAACGTGCGCCCCGTGCATAGCCTGCCAGGCGTCCACACCCGCTTCGAGAATGTCGACCTCGTCGTCGTTCGCGAGAATACCGAGGGGCTGTATTCCGGCGTCGAACACGTCGTCGTGCCAGGTGTCGTCGAAAGCCTAAAGATCATCACCGAGAAAGCCTCACTGCGCATCGCTCGCTACGCGTTCGAGCTGGCCCGCCGCCAGAAGCGCAGGCGCGTCACGGCCGTCCACAAGGCCAACATCATGAAGCTCAGCGACGGGCTTTTCCTCGACTGCTCGCGCCGCGTGTCCCGCGATTACCCGGACATTACCTACGACGAGGTCATCGTGGATGCGATGACCATGCATCTCGTGCAGCGGCCGGAGGAGTTCGATGTCCTGGTGATGGAGAATCTCTATGGCGACATTATCTCGGACCTGGCGTCGGGCCTCATCGGGGGGCTGGGCCTGACCGGCAGCGGCAACATCGGCGAGCATGCTGCCGTGTTCGAGGCGGTCCACGGCACGGCGCCCGACATCGCGGGCAAGGGCCTGGCCAACCCGACGGCGCTCATCCTGAGCGGCGTCATGATGTTGCGACACATGGCGAGGTATGACGTCGCGGACCGCATCGAGCGGGCCGTCCTGGATGTCTTCGCTGAAGGCAAGCACATCACCCGCGATCTGCGCGGTACGGCGTCGACGCAGGAGTATGTCGACGCAATTATCGAGAAGTTGTATCGGCCATCGGCGCCGACGGAACAGCCGCAGACCACGCAGTCGGTTTAGGATTGGAGGACCCCATCGTTCGCCTGATCTTCTCGGCTGACAATCACCTCGGCAAGCACTACGCTCGCATGACGCCGGAGCAGCTCGGCGCTCGCCGGCGTCGGCTGCGCGAGGCGTGGGCGGAGACCGTGAACTTCGCTTTGCAGAACGACGTCGCGGTTTATCTGCATGGCGGTGACTTGTTTGACACGGCCAGCCCGCGCGCGGCCGAGCTGGTTTGGGTGGCGCGGCAGTTCGAACGGCTACGCGAGGCGGGAATCCATATCTTCGCTATTGGCGGCAACCACGACGTGCCGCGCGCCAGCAGCGAGGGCGCGACACCGCTGCGCATCTTTCACGAGGTGCGTGTCGCCCATGTTTTCACCCGGCCTAACGAGGTCGAGTGGGAGGTCGTCGAGGTTGACGGCGTGCGCCTGGCCGTCGGCGGCCTGGCCCCCGACCCAACCCTCGGCTATGGCGATGACCCACTGGAGGGAGTCGAGGGCTTGAGGCCTCCGACCGACGTGGACCACGCGCTTCTGATGATGCACTACGGCGTCGAGGGAACGATGATGGACGACGTCAATGAGGCCATCATCTCTAAGCAGCGTATCGCCGCGCTCGCTCCCATCGATCTACTGCTGGTCGGCCACGTCCACGAGCGTAGCGTCCAGACCATCGGCGACGTCAAGGTGGCTTTCTCAGGTCCCACCGAGCGCATGACCTTTGGCGAGTACGCCATCAAGCCCGGCTTCATAGAGGTCCGAGTCGACCGCGGTAAGCTGGACGTGAAATTCCACGATATCACGGGCCAGCCGATGCACCGCGACACGCTGCGAACGACCGACCTCCCGACCGACGAACCGACTGAGCATTTGCTGGATTACGTCCGCGCGTACTCGCGCGAGGGCCAGCTCTTCCAGCTCCGGCTTGAAGGTCCGATGACGATGACTGCCTTCCGCAAGGTGCGCTGGTGGGATGTGCGTAACCTTGGCAACAGTCTCAACTTCTATTTCGACCTGGATCGTCATGGGGTGTATCTGGTGCGGGAGGATAGCTTGCCGCTGGGGCTCGGCGGCGAGCGTGTGAGTCCGACCGGGGAAATAGAGACCATCGCCAGCCTCCTGCTCGGTGAGACCGATGACCCCGACGAGCAAGCCTTGATCCGCGAGGCGCGGGACCTTGTTCTGCGCCGTTACGGTGGGGATGCATAGACCAGCCTGAGCGCGCGGGAGTTATCGCGTATGAGACGTCTTATCGTATTCCTGGTGCTTGCTGTTACCGTTTCCGCGTGCCAAAGCGCCGCGCCTGCCGCGCCCGCCGTAATGACGCCGGCCGCGGCCCTCGCGCCTGCCGCGCCCGCGCCAATCAAGGGGGGCGGTAGCGAGCCGGCGACGGCGACGCCGTCGGTGAGCAAAGCGTCTGGCCCGACGTCTACCCCGATTGGGGTACGTCCGACCTGGACACCGCGCGCGGACCGCCCGACGTTCGATACGTATACGATCAAGTCAGGCGACACGCTCAGCGGCATCGCCGACAAACTCGATGTTCCGATGAGTGTGCTTATCAGCGCGAATGGGATTACGGACCCCGGCAAGATTCGCATTGGTGAGGTCCTCAAGATACCGGCCCAGGTGGATTCATCTGCACCCACGGACCCCCTCATTCCGGACAGCGAGCTTGTCTATGGGCCGAGCGCGCGTGATTTCGACGTCGCGAAGTTCGCCGCGAGTCAGCCCGGCTATCTCAAGAGCTACACCGAGATTGTCGAGGGACGCGAGCGAACAGGTCCAGAGATTATCCAGCTCGTCGCCACGCGCTACAGCGTCAATCCGCGCCTGCTATTGACACTCCTGGAGCTGAACGGCGGCTGGCTCAGCAACCCGTCGCCGGAGGGTAACGCGAAAACGTACCCGATGGGCCGCATTGAGGGTGGCCGGCCACGCCTGTATCTCCAGACGACCTGGACCGCTAACGCTCTCAACGAAGGCTACTATGGCTGGAAGGGGCGCGACCTGTCGTCGCTGACCTTCAAGGACGGCAAGCGCGCCAAGCTGAACCCGTCTCTCAATCCAGGCAGCTTGGCGGTGCAGTACATGCTGGCTGCGATTAACACGCCCGACTCGTTCGGTGGGGTTGTGGCGAAGGACGGCTCATTCCGCCAGACCTACCAGCGCCTCTTTGGCGACCCATACGCCAACGCCGTCGATCCGGTTGTCCCGCCGGACCTCCAGCAGCCTGAGTTGAAGCTGCCGTGGACCGCCGGCGAGTGGTGGTATTACACCGGCGGGCCGCACGGCGCGTGGGCCAGCGGGAGCGCCTGGGGCGCCCTCGACTTCATCCCGGGCCGCGACAACATGGGCGGGTGCTGGGACGCCTCCAAGTACTGGGACACGGCCGCAGCGCCGGGGTTGGTGGTGCGCAGCCAGAACGGCGAGGTGGCGGTCAACCTGCAGGGGGAAAACACCGAAACCACCGGGTGGGTCGTCTTCTACATGCACGTGGACAACGACGACCGTGTTCCGGTCGGCACGCAGCTCAAGCAGGGCGACCGTATCGGACATCCCTCGTGCCAGGGCGGCGCGTCGAACGGGACGCACCTGCACATCGCGCGCAAGTACAACGGCGAGTGGCTACCGGCGTATGGGCCTATTCCTTTTGTTCTCTCCGGCTGGACGGCACAGAGTCAGGGCGTCGAGGAGTACGACGGCACGCTCGTGAAGGGCAGTGAGAAGCGCGAGTCGTGCGAGTGCCGCGTGGACGACACGAACGGCCTGGTGTCAGACAACCGCTGAGCGATTAGCGGCTAGAGTTCGAGCTCGTCCAGTACCAGCACACGCAGCTCATCTACTCGACGTAATGCCGAGTCATTTGTCAGTAAAGCTTCACAGCCTGCGCCAAGCGCAGTCGCAATCTGCAAGGCGTCTGTCAGGCTAAGGTTATATCGTGCACGTAGTTCGGCCGCGCGGTGTCCAACGGACTGATCAATTGAGACAAAAGTCGTGCTTGAACCGTCCACGATGAGGTCAATGAAATCGTCTACCAGGTTGAGCAGGTTGGCTCGATACGGTATGATGAGGCACTCGGCAAGCGTAATTGGCGACGTAACCGCCCTGAACTCGCCCCTGTCAAGACGCTCAAAAATAACATCGGTGCGCGCAGCGTAACTGGGGTGGCCTTCAACGTAGTAGATGACGGGCGCAGTGTCCAAGAATATGTGCGGCACACCCTGTAGGGCCTCAGCGATCTTCATCGCTCTCTCTTCGTGTGCGCGCGACCCACTCCTGGGCATCCTCGCCGACTAGAGGGTATGGTGCTAGTCCCCGAATCTCGGACCAGTGACAGCGCCGACGCGCCTGATAGCCTTCGCGCGCCTTCTGGGCGAGGTACGCGATGAGGTCCAGTTGTTCATCCGGGGAAAGCTCCTGGGCCTGTTGAATGATTGCAGCCAGTCTGGTGGAAGCCATCTGAATTCCCTCCGATCAGCGACGGCCCTGCACATCCATCACAATTATACGACAACCTAACGGGTGGGATAAGCTCGGTCGTAGCATCAGGCTGGAAAAGCCGCTACGGGCACGCCTGGTTGAGCCGCGAGGAGAGCCAGAGGACGTCGCCGACGTCCACGCGGCCGTCGCGGTTCAGGTCGTAGGTTGAACCGCCCGCTGCCCGCCAGTGGCCGGCCTCCGCCTGGATATCGCTCGCGTCGACTGCGCCGTTGCCGTTGAGATCCCCCGTCATAGAGCACGCCGGCTCCGTGCTGGCGCCGAAATCCTCGGTCCAGTAGTTCGTTCCCCGCCCATCCACAGCATGGGCCGCGCCCATTTCCTTGAACTCCGGCCGCAGAATGTTATCGCGGTGGCCGCTCGACGTCATCCACGCGTCGTGCACAGCTTGCGGCGTGTTGAACGACGACGAGCCTGAGGCGATGTTCTCGCCGCAGCTAAGCCACAGGTAGCCAATCGCGTCGTAGCGGTCGTTGTTCGGCCCAACGGCACACTGGGGCAGCTCGCTCGGCAACTGATGCATGAGCTGGCCGGCTTGCGCCATGGCGCTCGTATGCGTCTGCGCTGAACGAATCAGCCGGCAGCTTGCTTTGAGCGGCGCGACGCCCGCTGCGGCACGAGCCTGGTTCGTCAGGTCGAGCAGCGTCTGCGCGTCCGGGGTCATACAGGCTTCATTCAGAGGGGCAGCTTCAGGGCTGGTGGGCGGAATACCCAAGAGGGTGAGCAGGACGGCAGCGGCGATGACGCTACGAAATAGGGGGCGCTTGCGCAACATTGTCTCCCTTTCCGAAGCGAGCGAACGGCCATGTCGATGTGGCCAGCGTCCCGTCTGTGTGGCCGGGCGTCCGCTCGATCCGTGTAGAGGCAATCTAGCCTGCGCTTGACCTCCCCAAGTTCGCAGTGAGGCTTGCCAGGTAGGACAGGGAGCCTGGGCAGCGCCAGGCTCCCTGTCAAGGGTTACGCGACGACGATAGGGGCCTTGGGGTAATTGGAGAGTGGCTCGCCGCCGTTGTCACGCACGACGACCACGTCTTCCACGCGGACCATCCACCGATTGTCCAGGATGATACTCGGCTCGATTGTGAAGCACATGCCGTTGAGCAGGAGGGTGTCGTCGCCGGTGTTCAGGAACGGCGGCTCGTGCACGTCCATGCCGATGCCGTGGCCGAGGCGGTGGCGGAAGCCTGCCGCGTAGCCGGCGTCGTCGATGACACGGCGCGCGACGGAGTCGAGCTGCGCGGCCGTAATCTGCCCACTCTTCATCGCCGCGATGCCCGCGGCCTGCGACTCCATGATGAGCTCGAACGTGCGCAGGTACTCCGCCGGCGGCTCGCCGACCCACACCGTTCGGCCGAAGTCGGAGCAGTAGCCGTGGTAGACTGCGCCGAAGTCGAAGGGGATCGCCGTTCCCGTCTCGATAGGGCGGTCGACGCGGCCCTTGGTCAAGAAGCCGCTCTTCTCGTAGCGCGGGTTGATGATGTAAAGTGAGGTGGGGAAGGACGGTGCTTCCGAGCCGAGGCGCGCCATCTGGTACTCGACCTCGGTCAGTAGCTCCAACTCGGTGATGCCAGGGCGCACGTGCTTCAGCACCTCGGCCATCGTCTCGTCAACGATGTCGCCCGCCTTGCGCATCAGGGCAATCTCTTCGTCATCCTTGATGCGGCGGAGCGGCTGCATGACGGTGGAAGCCAGGACAAGCTCGGCGTTTGGCGCGAGCTTTTGGAAGTTGACCACGAAGCTGGTCCAGGCACGATCCTCGATGGCGACCTTGCCGCCGTTGAAGCCAATATCCTGGAGAACACCGCGCACCATGTCGGCCGGATCGCCGCGGTCGGGAAGGACGCGGACGTCGAGGCCGGGGATCGCATCCATGTCGAACTCGGCGACCATGCGTGGGGCGGTCAAGATGGGGCCATGATTGCGGCTGATGAAGGCGCCGTTGAGCCAACCGCCAGGGTAAGTTGTGTATGTGAAGCCGGGAATAGGGCGCTCGATGCCCAAGGCCCATTCCTGGTTGGCCGACCAGGGGAGGAACATCAACTCTACACCCAACTGCTCCATTTGGGCGCGAACACGGTCAAGGCGACTGCCATAGTCAATGGACATGTGGGGATCTCCGTGATGATATGACGATGTGATAAGTGACAGGTGACGATGTGACGGTATCGGCTTACCCGCTCTTTCTCAGCCGCGGGTCGAGCCAGTCGCGCAGTCCGTCGCCGAGGAAGTTGAAGGCCATGACCACCGTGAGGATTGCGAGGCCGGGGAAGGCCGACACCCACCACTGATCGAAGGCGTTGATACCATCGGCGACCATGCGACCCCATTCCGGCGTGGGGGGAACCGCGCCGAGGCCGAGGAAGCTCAGGCCGGCGAAGGTGAGGATCGCAGCGCCCAGGCCGAGCGTCGCCATGACGACGGCCGGACCAAGCGTGTTGGGAAGAACACCGCGGAAGAGAATCCGCGAATGTGAAGCGCCGACGGCGTGGGATGCGGTGACGTATTCGTTTTTCTTGACGGACAGAACCAGGCCACGCACGACACGCGCGTATGCCGGCCAGGCGACAATGATGAGCGCAATGGCGGCATGATTCAGGCCCGCGCCGAGCGCGGCCGCGACGGCCATGGCTAAGATGATGGGTGGAAAGGCCATGACGAGGTCCGTCAGACGCATAAGCCCGTTGTCCCACGACCCGCCGGCGTAGCCGGCTGTCGCGCCGAGCAGCGCGCCGATGAGCGTGGCGGATAGGACAACAATGATTCCGATGGGCAGCGAGATACGCCCGCCGTATAGGACGCGGCTGAAGACGTCGCGCCCTAGCTCATCGGTGCCCATGATATGCTGCGCGCTCGGGGGTTGCAGACGGTCGCGTAAGCTCTGCTTCAGCGGATCATAGGGCGCGATGATGGGCGCGGTGAGGCTCACAAACACCCAGAAGATGATGATAATCACGCCGATGAGCGAGAGTACGTTGCGGCGCAGGAAGCGGAATACACCGGCGAACGCAGACGGACCTTTGGGGACCGGACGCCACCGGCTGTCGATGGTCAACCCCGACGTGTTCGCTGGGGTTGCGGGTGTCTCTGCCAAGTCTGTCCCCATGTTACGCCGTCCTCAGACGCGGGTCCAGGAAGACGTAAGTGATATCAACAACCAGGTTTGCGAGCGCGAACACGACGGCGATGAGCAGCGTGACGCCGATAATCGACGGAAAGTCGAGGCTGATTGTTGATTGGAACGCGTAGCGGCCGATGCCCGGCCAGGCGAAAATGGTCTCGGTCAGCACCGCGCCCGACATGATGTCCGCAAGCGCGAGGCCGATGACGGTGACGGTAGGAATCATAGAGTTGCGGAGGGCGTGCTGGATGATGACGCGTCCCTCGCTGGCGCCCTTAGCCCGCGCGGTGCGTATGTAGTCGCTCGACAACACTTCCAGCATGCTGGAGCGCGTCATGCGCGTGACGATGCCCGCTGTCGCCATCCCTAAGACCAAGGCAGGCAGGAACAGGTGGCGCAAACTGGAGAAGAACGCCTCCATGTTGCCGGTAATCAGACTGTCGACCGTGAACATGCCTGTGATATGCGTCGGCTCTGTCATACCGGTGTCCAGGCGTCCGGGGCCTGGCAGCCAGCCGAGGCGCAGATAGAAGATGTACAGGCCGACGAGGGCGAGCCAGAACACCGGCGCGGAGACGCCGAGCAACGAAATCACGCGGGCGCCGTGGTCGACGGGGTGGTTTCGCTTGACGGCGGAGATTATGCCGAGCGGAATACCGATCAGAATGGCGAAGAACACCGCTGTGACCGCCAGCTCGACACTCGCCGGGAAATAGCGGCCGAGGTCGTCCATGACCGGCTGCTTGGTATGGATCGAGACGCCCAGATTGCCTTGGGCCAGATTCTTGAGAAAGGTGAAGTACTGCACATACAGCGGCTGATCCAGCCCCCATTCCTGGCGGAACGCGGCCACGATGACCGGATCTTCCATAGACCGCTGGCCGAGGTGGGCCGCGACGGGATCGCCGGGCAGCATGTGGGACACCAAGAACACGACCAGCGTCAGCCCGATGATGAGCGGGATGACGATAAGCACACGCCGTGTAATGTAGTCAGTAACACTCATAGGCACGCATCACAGTCTGTGGGCAGCCAGCGGTCTGTTAAGACCGCTGGCTGCTGTGCTACATCGAAAGCTACTGCTGCTTGGACAGAAGGAGCGGCTGAACCAGGAACTGGTTATTGAAAGTATAACCATTAACCTTGTTGCTGACAGCAACGGCGCGGTTGGGCTGGATCAGCGGAATGAACGGGCTGTTGTCCACCAGGTACTGCTGGATGTCGTTCCAGACCTGGACGCGCTTCGCCGGATCGGTCTCGATCGCCGCTTGGTCGCGCAGCTTCTGGATCTTGTCGTCCGATGTGGCATTGGTCCAGCCGGCGCGCTTGCCGACGATGCCCTCAGGCAGGAAGGCGATGCGGTCGTTGGTGTCAGGGAAGTCAGCGCCCCACTGCCACAGGCTGAAGCCTTCCTTGCCCGCGCGGTAGTTCGCCAGAACGGTCTGGAGGTCGCCCGGCTTCAGGTTGACCTTGATCCCAGCCTCGGCGAGGTCGGACTGAACCTTCTGCGCCATCGTGTCCCAGTCGAGACCATCGCGGTTGAACTTAGTCGGGTACTCCATGTCAATCTCGAAGCCGTTGGGGTAACCCGCATCGGCCAGGAGCTGCTTCGCCTTGGCGACGTCGCGCTTCGGCGTCTTGCTCTCATCCCACGAACCGAGGAAGCCCAGGCCGACGATGGTCGGGGGAACGCCCGACTTCGTGCCAGACAGGTCCTTGAAGGCATCGCGGTCGAGAGCAAGCTCAACGGCCTGCACGACCTTGGGATCGGCCATCACGCCCTTGGGCGAGAGGTCCTTGTTCTTGTTGGCCAGCAGGAAGAAGATGTCGGTGGTCGGACCCTGAACGACCTTGACATTCGAGTTCGAGCCTAGCGCCTTGGTCTGGTCCGCGTTCAGCTCCAGCGCGATGTCGATGTCGCCGCCTTCCAGGGCCAGCTTCTGGGACGCGCTCTGGGGCAGGTTCTTGTAAATCACGCGGTCGAGCTTGGACGGCGTGCCCCAGTAGTTGGGGTTCTTCTCAACGGTGATCTCGTTGTCCTTTGTCCAGCTCTTGAGCACGAAGGGGCCGGTGCCGGCCGAGTGCTGGTCGAGCCACTGCTGAGCCTTGTCGTTGGCCTTGGCGTCAGCGCCGGTCACGCCACCCTGCGCCTGGACAGTCTTGCTGTCGAGCACGGCGTAGGCCATGAAGGTCATCTTCGCCAGCAGCGCCGGGTCGGGGCTGTCGAGGGTAATGACGACGGTGTTGGGGTCCTTGGCGTCAACCGACTTGATGGTGCTGAACAGGAACGAGGGGTTGCCCTGGATGCCCTTGACGCGGTCGTACGACCACTTCACGTCGTCGGCCGTCAACGGGTTACCCGAGGAGAACTTGACGCCCGGCTTGAGGTGGAAGGTGTACGTCTTGCCGTCGGGCGAAATCTCCCACTTCTCGGCCAGGCTGGGGACGATCTTGGTGATGTCGTCCGGCGCTGTGGTGACGAGCGTGTCATAGATCGCCTTGTGCGCCAGGCCACCCGCGATCTCGTAGCCGCGGGCCGGGTCGAGGGTCGTCAGGTCGTGGGCGATGCCGACGACCAACTGGTTACCTGTGCCTGCCGGAGCAGCGGCCTTTGCTGCAGCCGTCGGCGCGGCGGGGGCACTGGTTGGCGCCGCGGCCTTGGGAGCCTCGGTCGCCTTCGGGGCCGCCGCCGGTGCCTGGGTCGGCGCGGCTGCGGCTGGAGCCTGGGTCGCGGCCGCCGGGGCTTGCGCTGCCGGGGCGGCGGGGGCAGGCTGCTGGGCGCAAGCTGCCGCTGCAACCAAGACGAGTGCTAGAGCGATCAGAAGCATCGCCCAGCGTTTGACGGTCGAGTGGAGCATAGGTCTTCCTCCTATAGGGGGTGGTGTCGAATGCCGACAATGCTACTTAAAGCAGCGGCTGTCGTCAAGCGAGCGATGTATAGATTGTAGTCACAATTGTGAACTTTCGTATCCCCCTGGCGGCAATTCGACCGCACTCGTGTCGCTATGACGGAAAGTGTGCTCGCGGACACGGTCGATGCGCATGATAAGGCGGCAGTAGGGGTCGGGGCAGGTGATACGGGCGTCCGTCGCCATCCAATCGGCGGCCTGGAGCGGACGCTGCTTGGCGGGGAGCAGGGGGATGGCGCTCTGTAGGGCGTACAGGCAGAACGGCTGACCATCCGGCAACGAGAGCTTTCCGCCTTTGACCTCGAAGGCGTCGCCGACGCTCATATTGCACGTGCACTTTTCGCCGACGCTCTCAACGACAACGCGCAAATCGTAGAGGACGAATTGATCGTTCGCCATGTTCCACTCCCATCCTCAGCCTGGTGAAATATGTAGTGACGCCTTCCAGTCGTTCTGCGGCCACGGGAGCGACTGGAAGTCGCCACTACATTCCTGTCATCTACGAAACGCCGGCAGGACCTTCTCGCCAAGCAGCCGAATCGCTGCGGCCTCGTCAAAACCGTGGGGCGTGCCTAGTTCGACTCGCGTCACGCCGGCGTCGGCCAGGTCCGCAATCTGGCGCTCGATATCCCGCGGCGCCCCCGCGAAAGCGAAGCGCTGTAGCGTGGCGTCGGAGATGGCCGCTGCGGCGCTCTCCTGGTCACCGGCCGCCACCGCAGCCTTGATGCGCGCCAGCTCGTCTGGATCGATGGCATAGGTCGGATCGAGGGCGGCCACGACTGGCAGATACATGGCGACCTCGCGCCGCGCCAGGGCCTGTGCCGCCGCTCCGTCTTCGTCCACGACCGTCACGGCTCCCACGCAGACGCCAATTCTGCAGGCCGGTTCTGCCGCCCTATTGGCGGCGACACCGCGCGCAATCCGTTCTTGCATCACCCGCGCCATGTCGGGGTTCGCTGTGCCCCCGACCTTGACCTCGTCGATCAGGTGCGCCGTCGCGGTGATCAGGCTCTCGCCCCACGTGCCGAGGAGAACCGGAACGCGCGGTCTCAGGATGGGCCAGCGCAGGCGCTCGCCGGGCACCAGATGGAAGACCTCGCCATCGTAGCCGCTGACGTCGCCCACCAGGAGCTTCGCCACGATCTCCAGCGCCTCGCGGATGGCCTGAATCGGACGAGTCGGATGCAGGCCCAGGGCGTCGAGCCACGCGCCCCGAGCGATGCCGAAGTAGGCGCGTCCCCCGCTCGCCTCGTCGATCAGGGCAATCTGGCCGGCCATGTTGATAGGATGGCACGTGAATGGGTTGACGGCGGCAGGTCCGAGGGTCACGCGCCGCGTGCTGTGCGCGATGGCGAGCAGGGGAAGCCAGGCCGGCTGGTAGAACAGGTCGTTATAGACGGTCACGCCGTCGAAGCCCGCGTCCTCGGCGAGGCGGGCGAGCGGGCCATACTCGGCCAGTGGCTTGTCCGTCTGGAAGGCGATGCTGATGTGAGGCGAGTCTGGCATATTATCGTTCCAGGGCATGGTTGTCGCGCCAACTCCAGTCGGCGCCTCGCGCGTTAGCGCCTAATCGGAACACCGGATTGGTGTGTCTGTAGGGGCGATCCCTTGTGGTCGCCCTGGGTAGCCACGAGAGCTACCCCTACCTGTATCCGAAGACATTTCATGTATTCGGGCTAGGGCGCGGCCAGAGCTGCGCGTACCGCCGCCGCCATCGCCCGAGAACGCTCAGGCGCGTCACCGACATACTCGCTCGCGTCGAGCCGAGCCAGGATCGTATCCGCGGGAACGTAGCGGGTCAGGCGCTCGTCGCCGGCGAGCAACGACGGCAGCGGGTTGGGCTGCCCCTGCTGGAGCGCGGTCCACGCGGCGAGACTGTGCTCGCGGATGACCTCGTGCGTTGCCTGACGGTCGCCGCCGGCCTTCACGACGGCCATAAGTACGCGCTCCGTGGCCGAAAAGACGCCGTACGTTTGCAGCTGGCGCTCGATGGCCGCTTCGTCAACACGCAAGCCGCGCACGATGCGCTGTGCTGTGCGGACGATCTCATCGCAGGCGAGAAACGCGTCGGGCAGGACAAGGCGGCGGTTGGCGCTGTCGTCCAGGGTGCGTTCCAGGAGGTTGTTCGCGGCGTCGTGCCACAGGACGGTCGGCAGAGCGGCGATGTAGCGTGCCAGGCTGTCGATCTTCTCGCTGTTGATGGGGTTACGCTTGAAGGGCATCGCCGAGGAGCCGACCTGCAGGCGGCCGAACGGCTCAGACCACTCCCCGAACACCGGCGACTGGAGGATGCGAATGTCGAAGGCGAGCTTGTGGAGCGTCTGCGCCACGGCTGCCAGTGCGGTGAGCACGAGCCAGTCTTGCTTGCGCGGGTAGACCTGGGTCGTGACCGGAAATGCGTCGAGACCCAGGTCGGCGAGGGCGAGCCTCTCCATCTCCGCGGATGCCATTCCCGTGCCTTGTAGCACCTCGGCGTAGCTTGCCGACGTGCCGACCGCGCCTTTGAAGCCCTTGCCCCGCAGTCGCGCCCGCAGGCTCCGCAGCGTCTCGTAGTCGGCGAGGAGGTCCTGGGCGGTCTGAGCCAGGCGGTAGCCTACTGTCGTCGGCTCGGCAGGCTGGACGTGGGTATAGCCCATGCACGGCCGGTCCGCCCAGCGCTCGACGCCGTCGGCGAGGTCGCCCAGCAGCCGCGCGATCTCCGGCAGCAGCAGATCGAGAGCGGCGCGAATACGCAGGACGTCGGCGTTGTCTTCGATGTCCTGGCTGGTCGCGCCGAGGTGGATGATGGGGCCGCCGACACACGCCTGCTCGGCAAAAACGCGCACCTCCGACATCAGGTCGTGGTGGATCTCGGCTTCGATGGCGTGGGCGCGCTCGATGTCGACCTCGGCCACGTGGCCTGCCAGGTCGGCCACCTGCTCGGCCGTTACCAGGCCCGCCGCGTGCTGCGCCCGGGCCAGGGCCAGCCAGACGCGCCGCCACAGCCGCCGCTTGTTGGCCTCCGACCAGACGGCCCGCATGGCCGGGCTGCCATAGCGCCAGGCCATCGGGCTAAGGTACGAGTCGTGGCTGAAGGTCATAGTGTGATGATGGCTTCGCGCTGCGGACCCACGGAGACGAAACGCACCGGCGTCTCGGCCAGATCGGAGATGCGCTCGATATAGCGGCGCGCATTCAGGGGCAGCTCGTTCCAGTGGCGCGCGCCGGTAGTCGATTCCTTCCAGCCCGGCCATGTCTCATAGACTGGCGTCGCCCGTTCCATGAGGCGCGTGTCGGGCAGACTCGTGACACGCTCGCCTTCGACCTCGTAGGCGACGGCGACTTTGAGCTCATCCCAGCCGTCCAATACGTCGAGCTTGGTGACGGCCAGGCCGGTGAAGCCGTTGAGCCATGCCGAGTGGGCGACGGCAACGGCGTCATACCAGCCGGTGCGGCGAGGCCGGCCTGTGGAAGCGCCGTACTCCTGGCCGATATCGCGTAGCCGCTGGCCGCTGGCGTCCGATAGCTCGGTGGGGAAGGGGCCGGCGCCGACGGCGGTGGCGTATGCCTTTGCCACGCCGATGACCTCGCCCAGGTAGCGCGGCGGAATCCCGGCGCCCTGGCAGAGCCCGGCCGCCGTCGGGTTGGAGGACGTGACATAAGGATACGTGCCCCAGTCGAGGTCGCGCAACGCGGCCAGCTGGCCCTCCAGGATGATGGTCTCGCCGTCGCGGACGGCGTCCCGCGTCAGAGGCAAGCTGTCGACGATGTACGGGACGAGTGCTTTCGCCCACTCTTCGGCCTGGTTCATAAGACTGTCGAGGGAGAGTGTAGCGTGGCCGTACTCGCGCAGGCGGTCGTTGCGCGAATCGAGGGTCAGGCTCAGCCGCGACTCGAGGTAGGGAAGGTCCAGCAGATCGCCGATACGAACGCCGTTGCGGGCGGCCTTGTCGGCGTAGGCGGGGCCGATGCCGCGCTTTGTCGTGCCGATGCTCCCTTTTCCACGGCGCTCATCTTCCAGGCCGTCTAGCTCGCGGTGGTACGGCCAGAGGAGGTGGGCGCGCAGCTCGATGCGCAGGTTGTCCAGTGGCACGCCCGCCGCCCGCACCTCATCCATTTCGACGAGGAGTGAGGCGGGGTTCACGGCCATGCCGGCGCCGAGCAGGCTCAGGCATGCCGGGTGGAAGATGCCTGAAGGAATGAGGTGCAGCCTGAAGGTGCCGAACTTGTTGACGACGGTATGGCCGGCGTTGTCGCCGCCCTGGCAGCGAATCACCATTTGCGCGTCGTTGGCGAGATAGTCGATGATGCGGCCTTTTCCTTCGTCGCCCCACTGGGCGCCGACAACTGCAGTTACGGGCATGGAGAAACTCCTGGAATTGGGTTTAAGTAGAGACGCCCCATGGCGCGTCTCTACGTCGGTGGCGTTCATTTATCGTCGGCGGTAATCAGCGTTCCGCCGAGGTCCCGGCCGAGCAGAGCGTCTCGAATCGCGTTCGCGCGCAAGCCTGACAGCAGGTGCACTGTGACGTCGGGCTGCGCCCGCACAATGTCGAGCATGGCTCGCACTTTCGAAGCCATGCCCCCGGTGACGTCCACCCCGGCCGCCCCCTGCAAGGTGTGCGCGACCGAGTCCCAGGCGGACGGGGTCAGCCGCGCCACGGGAAGCGCCAATGGATCCTGTAGTGGATCGTGGCTGTAGACGCCGTCCACCTGGCCGGCGAGGATGATGCGCTTCGGGGCCAGCCGCGCCGCCAGGTACGAGAAGATTGTCTCGGTGGAGATGATGCAGTACGACCGTGCCGTGTCTACCGCCACGTCGCCGTAGACCAGGGGCGTCGCGCCTCCGTCGAGAACCGTCTTTAGCGGGCCGAGCGCCATCTCAACGATACGGCCATTCTCGGCCACGGCGGACGCCGAGGGCTGGAATGTCACGGCCGGTACGCCCGCCGTCAGAAGCGCGTCGGCGACGTGGCGATTGAGCCGGGCGGCTGCCGCGCCGACTTCCGCGTACGCGCGCCAGCTCACGAGGCCGTCGAGCATCCGCCAGCGTTGAGCGGCGACGTGGCCGAATGAGCCGCTGCCGTGGCCGACGACGACGCGCAAGGCCGTGTCCGCAGCCAGGGCCGCGCCGATCTCTGCGGCGACGCCGGCGAGAACGTCGGGTCGGAGCGCGGCTTCACCGCGCTTGTCGGTGATGAGCGAGCCGCCGAGTTTCAGGAAGACGAGCGACATGGGCCCGTTGCTAGCGGCGCAGAGCCGGCGCCAGGCCCATGTTCGTCATCACCTGCCGCAGGATATTGGGCCTATCGGTGATAATCGCATCGACCTTGAGCTTCAGCAGGCGCTCCATGTCTTCGACCTCGTTCACGGTCCAGACATTCACCCGATATCCCTCGGCTTTCGCTTCCTGCATGAATGCCTGGTCCACCATGTCGAAGCGTGGGTGCAGGGCTTCTGGCCGAACGAAGCGACGTAGCCAGGCGCGGCGCAGGTGAATCGGCTGATCGGGCGAATACAGCAGGCCGAGCGGGAGCTGCGACGAAATACTGCGAACGCGCATCAGGCTGCGCGGGTTGAACGAGGAGAGGATGACCTTGTCGACCATGTGGCTGCGCTTGATCTCCTCCACAACGGCCTTCTCCAGTCCGTCGTCGAAGAAAGAGCGGGTCTTGAGCTCAACATTGACGACCATCTGGCGGTCGAGCAGCTGGAACACCTCGGCGAGGGTGGGGATGCGCTCGCGGGCGAACTCTGCATCGCGCCAGGAACCTGCGTCGAGGCGCTTGAGCTGGGCGAGGGTTTGCCGCTTGAGCGGGCCGGCGCCATTGTTGGTGCGCCCCAGGTCGAAGTCATGGTGGACGACGATCGCGCCGTCAGCGCTGAGCTGCACGTCGAGCTCGATTCCGTCCGCGCCCATCTCCAGCGCGGCCCGGAAAGCGGCCAGCGTGTTCTCCGGCGCTACCATGCGCGCGCCTCGGTGAGCGAGGTTTAGCTGTCGGCCACGATATATGTAGTCGAGCATCAGTCCCCTTGAAAAAGCTCAACTGTCTGGCCGCAGAGTTGCGTCCAGGACTTCCTCCGCCCCTGCTTGCCGAAGCGCAGCCGTAACACCGGCCTCGTGGTCGCCGTCGACCAGCGCCAGGGCAATGCCGCCGCGGCCGCCACCCGAGAGCTTGGCGCCCAGCGCCCCGGCGTGACGCGCGGCGACGACGAGCCGATCTAGCTCCGGCGACGAGACGCCGATCTCACACAGGAATGTATGCGCGGCGTTCATGGCCCCGCCCAGAGCGCGGGCGTTGCCACTGGCTATCGCTACGCGGGCGTCCTCGACCTCCGCGGCGATTGCGTCGAACAGCGCTTCGTACCTTTGCGGCTCGCTCAACCACGCCGTCCGCACATCGCCCACAGCGACTCGCGTGGGGCTGGCGACGCCGGTATCCGCGATGAGAAAACGCAGCACTCCCCCGACGGACAGCGGCTCAGGCCCGATCCCACGGATGAAGTAGACCGGCTGGCCGTAGGCGACAACCGTGTTGTCGATGCCGCTTGGGGTGCCGTGGAACAGCACCTCGGTCTGATACACGAGCGACGACACGTCGACTGACTCCAGGGTTTGCCCGAGATATGCCGCCAGGGCGCGGACGATGGCCGTTGAGATGGCGGCGCCGCTTCCCATGCCGCGCGCCAGGGGTATTGCCGAGCGCAGCGTGATGACGAGGTCTGGCGGCTGCCCCACGCCCAGGTAGTCCAGGGTATTGGCGACCGTGACTGCCAAAGGATCGTCGTGCGGCGATGCGCCGACGAGGACAACCCGGTCGAGGTCGGGAGCGGCCAGCCGAACACCACTGCCAGGGGCGCTGGGGGCAATCGTGGCCTCGGCGCGAATGTCGGGCAGGGGAATGGCGATGGCGGGCCGTCCATAGACAACGGCGTGCTCGCCGATCAGGATGGCTTTCGCTGGCGCGCTCGCGCTGACCATACGGGCTGACAATTGGGACGCAGATATACCGTGCACACAGCAACTATAGCATAATCGCTCGTGGAGTAAAAAGATTACGCGCGCCGCGCCCCGCTGTTGTTTGCAGCGACATGGTATAATTTGTGTTGATATAACTTAGCGAGTGAGTCCAGAGACGTCATGAGCCCAGGAGAGATATTACTTCGCCTTAGCGCCGTCGCCGCTCTGTTGTTTGTCAACGGTTTCTTCGTGGCCGTCGAGTTCGGCCTGGTCGGCACGCGCCGCACGCGAATCGATGAGCTGGCCGAGAGGGGTGACCACGTGGCCGGCCTGCTACAGCAGATGCTGCGCGACCCGGATCGCGTCCTCGCGGCATCGCAGCTCGGCATCACAATGGCTTCCCTGGGCCTGGGCTGGATTGGCGAGTCGACCGTCGCCGAGCTCATCATGCCCCTCGTCGACCAGCTTCCCTTCGGCCCGGTGATTGCTCACACCGTTGGCATTGTGATCTCGTTCTTCCTTATTACCTCGCTGCACATAATCGTCGGCGAGCAGGCGCCGAAGATCGTGGCGATCCGTAACCCGGAGCGCATTGCCCTGACCACGGCGCGCCCCGTCTGGCTGTTCGACAAAATCTTCCGCCCGTTCATCTGGTTCCTGGACGCGGGAACCTCGGCGTTCCTGCGGCTGATCGGCGTGCAGCCGATGGGCCACCACGGCACAGTGTACACGCTGGACGAGCTGGCGCGCCTGCTCGTGGAGAGCCGCGAGGCCGGGGTCGTCGAGCCGGTCGAGGAGCAGATTATCTCTCGCGCCTTCGAGTTTGGCGACCGGCAGGTACGGGAGGTGATGATCCCTCGGACGGCGGTCGACGCATTGCCTGCCGACAGCACCATTGCCGATCTCCTCACGGCGTTCCAGGCGACTCCCCACGCCCGTTTCCCCGTCTACGACGAAAACCTGGACGACATCATCGGCGTTGTGACGATCAAGGATGTGCTGCTCTACCTGGCCGAGCACCGCGATGGCTACGCTGCTCCTTTGCGGGGCCTCTTGCGCGAGGGGTTCTACGTGCCGGAGACGAAGCCCATCAACGACCTCATGACGGAGATGCGTCAGCGCCGCGCTCAGATCGCCATCGTGATTGACGAACATGGCGGCACAGCGGGCATTGTCACGGCGGAGGAACTGACGGAGGAGATTGTCGGCCCGCTGGGCGACGAATTGGTCGAGCAGGAGCCCCCGGTGCAGACCATCGACGAGCAGACGGTCCAGGTGGATGGGGAGATGCGCGTCGACGAGCTTAACGAGACGCTGGGCCTATCACTGCCAGAGCACGAGGATTACGAGACGGTGGCGGGGCTGATCCTGCACCGGCTGAAGCGTATTCCGGCGACAGGCGACGAGGCAAACATCGGCGACGTGCAGCTCACTGTGGCCGGGATGCGCGGACCGAAGATCGAGGCGGTATTCATCCACCGCGGGCGCAAGGCAGCCGTCACGGGGTGATAATAAGCTCCTGACCAGGCTTAAGCTGGCGCGAGCCGTCCATGTCGGCGCGGTTCAAGTAGAGAATCTGCCCCTCGGTGACACCGCACATCGCGGCCACCTTCGCCAGTGTATCGCCGCGCTGGACCGTGTAGCAGCCCTGGGCGGTGGGGTTGGCCTTGCACGGCGCATTGCAGGCGTAGATGTTGCTGGACACGGTTGGGAATGGCAACGCGGCCCTGGTGGCGCCCGGCGTGGCTGTCGGCAGACCCGGCGCCGTCGTGCGCGTTGGCGTTGGGGTGCGCGTCGGCGTCGGAGTGCGGGTTGGGCCGGGAGTGCGTGTCGGCCCGGTCGGCGTGGGCGTGGGGGTCCAGATGCGCGGTGTGGGGCCGGCGGCCGGCGGGATACATAGTACCTCGCCGGCGAAGATGAGGTTCGGGTTGGAGATGCCGTTCGCCGCGGCGATCGCCTGGACCGAGACGCCGAAGCGGAGCGCGATGCCGCTGAGCGTGTCGCCGCACTGCACCGTGTAGCGCGCCTGGCAGTCGGTCGGCGGAACTGGCGTGCCGGGACAGCACGGGACAGGCGGGGGACAGCACGGGCCGGGGACCGGACCACCGGGAGCGGGGACGACGATGCCGTTGTAGACGGAGGGCAGACCGGGGGTCGGATTGATGAGCACGGCGGCATTCGGGACGACGGTCTGGACGGTGTTGCAGCCGGCGAGACCCAGCAGCGCCAGAAGCGCCAGGGCACTGCCCGCGGCCAAGCGCATTATGCGCCTCACACCTGCCCGCATCTCGACCTCCACACCGGGCCCTGCAAACTTCACACGCGAATCTACCTAGCAAGATAGAAGCCAAGAAATAGCAACACGTAGCAATATATACTATACAGCAGCGAACATAATTTGTCAACCACGAGTCGAGGAGATGGATAATGGCTGAGCGTATCATCTATATGGACCACGCGGCGACCACCCCGGTTCACCCGTCGGTGGTCGAGGCCATGCTTCCCTACATGACAACCGCGTATGGTAACCCGTCCAGCGTTCACGCGCTTGGCAGGGCGGCGCTGGCCGCGCTCGACGACGCCCGACGCACCGTCGCCGGTGTTCTCGGCTGCGCGCCGCGCGAGATTATCTTCACGGGTGGCGGTTCCGAGGCAGACAATCTCGCGATTCGCGGCGCGGCGCTGGCGGCGCGCGAAAAGGGACGCGGCGCCCACGTCATCACGACCGCCGTCGAGCACCACGCCGTGCTCTACACCGTCGAGGCGCTCCAGCGGCACTTCGGCTTCGAGACGACGGTGCTGCCGGTGGACGGCGACGGACGTATGAGTGTGGACGACGTTGCGGCAGCGTTACGGCCCGACACGGCGCTTGTTTCGGTCATGCTCGCCAACAACGAGATTGGCACACTGCAGCCCGTCGCCGACATTGCGCAACTCGCGCACGAGCGAGGGGCGCTCATGCACACGGACGCAGTCCAGGCGGGCGGCGTCCTCGACATCAACGTCGAGCAGCTCGGCGTGGACATGCTCAGCCTCGCTGCGCACAAGTTCTATGGCCCGAAGGGCGTTGGCCTTCTTTACGTGCGCCAGGGGACACCGCTCCTGCCGACCATCACGGGCGGCAGCCAGGAACGCAACCGGCGTGCCGGAACTGAGAATATTCCCGGCATCGTCGGAATGTCGGCGGCGCTTGCCTGGAGCCAGGCCCAGCGCGCTGAAGGGACGCCGCGCCTCCTTCGACTGCGGGACCGCATCATCGAAGGCGTCCTAGCACAGGTCCCCGATGTCATCTTGACCGGACACCCCACCGAGCGCCTGCCCGGCCTCGCCAGCTTCGCGATCGCGGGCTTGAGCGGCGCGGAGGAACTGCTGCTGGGGCTGGACCTGGCGGGCATCGCCGCTTCCAGCGGCTCGGCCTGCACCTCGGCCAGCCTGGAGCCGTCGTACGTGCTGCGCGCGTGCGGTCTGCCGTCGGCGCTGGCTGTGGGCAGTCTGCGCCTCAGCCTGGGCTACGACAACACGGACGCAGATGTAGATCACCTGCTGGCGACATTGCCATCGCTGGTGGAGAGATTGAGGGTACTGGCACAGATGATGCAGTCTTCGTCATAGTGATCCGCGCGCCGCTCGCGCAAACGCGCCAAGTCGTTGACAGGGTGCGTCATGACGGCTATACTTGTGGAGTATGAGAATACCCTAATCTTAAAAAGCATTCCCCTTCATTTTTGGTTGACAAGCTAGAAAGGCGCGTTTATAATCAGCGGCCAGGGCCAGATAGCGCTGGCGCGGTTGTAGACGAGGTGAAACAGATTCAATGGCGGACATGTCTACAGAAAGTGGAATGAGCAGCCTGCCTTTGATGACCGAGGCGGATTTCTCGCAAGACCAACAGGGCATCCTGGTCACATCTTTCAATAAGCTGCTGGACATGGTGAACCCCCTGTATAACTGGGGGCGGCGCTACTCGATGTGGCCGATGCAGTTCGGCCTCGCCTGTTGCGCTATCGAGTTCATCTCGATGGCCGCGTCCCGCTACGACTTCGACCGCTTCGGCTGGGGATTGACCCGGCCGTCGCCGCGTCAGGCCGACGTCATGGTTGTGTCCGGCACGGTGACGAAGAAGATGCTTCCCCAGATCGTGCGCCTCTACAACCAGATGGCTGAGCCTAAGTACGTCATCTCGATGGGGTGTTGTGCCAACGGCGGTGGCCCGTTCAAAGAGGGCTACAACGTGGTGAGTGGTATCGACAAGTATCTCCCCGTCGACGTGTACATCCCCGGCTGCCCGCCCACACCCCAGGCGTTTCTCCATGGCCTCATGAAACTGCAAGAGAAGATTGATGCCGAGCGCCTCAACGAATCGCCCTGGTATCGCCGCGGCCACTCCGAGGAGATTCCGGTGCCGATTCTCGGTCCGGACATCTTCGATCCGCGGCAGATGCCTGACCTGGAAGCGGCGATCAAGGCCGCGCGTGAGGGCGAGGGGGTCTCAGAGGCCGTGCAGCCGTCGCAGGGCGCGTGACAGGGCGCGGATTGCAGATCCTGGAATGCTGCGCCGCTGCCCGCGTGCGTCTCGCGGTGGGCAGCCAGACAAGGGAATGAATCTATGGCAGTGGTGACGCCCGTTGATACAGCGGATAGCCGCCCAATAGAAGAAATCTTCGCCGGCGACCTTGTGAAAGACGCCAGTGGCGCGTACGTCGTCCAGCCGGACAAGCTGTTCGACGTTTCGCGGCGTCTGCGCAACGAGCAGGGCTACACGTATCTCGCGATGATGACGGCGGTGGACTACCCCGACCGTCTCGAGTGCGTTTACTACCTCTACCCGATGCGTGCCGAGGGCAACACGCCATCCTCTGCCCTGGTGCTCAAATCGAGCACCGGCGACAAGGACGATCCGATCATCCCGAGCGTGACCCCGATCTGGCCTGGTGCGAACTTCCAGGAGCGCGAGGTCTACGACATGTTCGGCATTCGGTTCGCCGGGCATCCGTACCTCCACCGTATCCTGATGTGGGATGGTTTCGAGGGCTGGCCGCTGCGCAAGGACTACCGTGAGGCGTACTACGAGCAAGACCAGAAGCCTTTCGGTAGCCGCTGGCCGGGCGGCCACTTCAAGCGCGCCGAAGAGCGCACCCCGTGGGGCAAGAACGTTGCCTACCCGGATGTGTGGTCGCCGCAAGAGGCGCATACGCCCAAGGAGATGATGCCGGTCGTGGACGTGGACCAACTCGGCACGATCCACAGCCAGAAGTTCGTCATCAACATGGGGCCGCAGCATCCCAGCACCCACGGCGTGTTCCGCATGCAGGTCACGCTGGACGGCGAGACGGTCATGGATGTCATGCCGGTCGTCGGCTACCTGCATCGCAACCACGAGAAGATCGGCGAGCGAGAACCTGTGGCTGGGCAACATGCCCTTCACCGACCGCCTCGACTACTTCTGCTCGATGGGCAACACCGGCTATGCCCTCGCCGTCGAGCGCCTGATGAAAGTACAGGTGCCGGAGCGTGCCGAGTACATCCGCATCATCATGCAGGAGCTGACCCGCGTTCAGAACCACCTGTTCGGCATCGGCCAGTTCCTGTCGGACCTGGGCGCGTTCTTCACGCCTATCCTCTACAGTATCGAGAACCGCGAGCTTATTCTCGACCTGTTCGAGATGACGTCTGGCTCGCGCATGATGTGCAACTACATGCGCTTCGGCGGCTGCGCCTATGACCTGCCGCCGGAGTTCATGCCGCTGGCCGAAGACCTGGTGTTCAACCGCCTCCCGCAGGAGGTCGACCAGTTCGAAGAGCTGCTGAGCAATAACGAGATTCTCCGCAGCCGGTGTATCGGCGTCGGCGTTATCCCGCCCGAGACGGCCATCGACCTGAGCCTGTCGGGGCCAATCTTGCGCGCGTCGGGTGTGAAATACGACATTCGCCGCCACGAGCCCTACGGTATCTACGACCGCTTCGACTTCGATATCGTCACGGGAATACGCGGTGACCTGTACGACCGGTACATGGTGCGCGTCGGCGAGACACGCCAGGCCATCCGCATTCTCCAGCAGGCGCTGAAGGACCTGCCGGAAGGGCCGGTAATGGCCGGGCGCAAGGCGTGGCAGATTCGCGTTCCGAAGGGCGAGGCCTACGGGCGTGTGGAGAATCCGAAGGGCGAGACGGGGTTCTACGTGGTGAGCGACGGGTCCGCCAACCCATACCGCTACCACGTCCGGGCGCCAAGCTTCGTCAACATTCAGGCGCTGCGCGAGATGTCTATCGGCTACAAGATTGCCGACATCATCGCGAACCTGGGGAGCATCGATATTGTTCTCGGCGAGCTGGATCGCTAGAGAACGGAGGCGAGATGTTTGGAAGTGGCGTGCTACGCGGCATGATGGTGACGCTGAGGCACTTCGTCGAAACATACACGGAAGACCCGCGGCGCCGGGCATACATTGCCAAGTCGCCGGATGCCGTGCGCCAGACTGCCAGTAACACAAAAGGCCTGTTCACGGTTCAGTACCCGGAAGAGAAGCTGGCGATCAACGAGCGCTTCCGTTTCTTCCCCATGCTCATCGTTGATGGCGCAACGGGGGAGGACTGGTGCACCTCGTGCGGCATCTGCGCCAAGGTCTGCCCGCCGCAGTGTATATACATCGTGCGCGGGACGAAGCCGGATGGCAAACCGAAGCCGGAGCCGGAAGAGTTCTACATCGACACGACGATCTGCATGCAGTGCGGGTTCTGCGCCGAGTTCTGCCCGTTCGATGCTATCAAGATGAACCACGACTACGAGCTGTCGGTCTACGAGCGGCTCGAGTCGGCTATCTACGACAAAGATACGCTGTCGGTGACGACGACTTACTACGCCCGCACGCATCCGCGCGCCTGGGCCGAGGAGTCGGCGGTGCGCGAAGCGAAGGAAGCCAAGGAGAAGAAGCCGGCGCCAGCCGCGGCTCCTGCGGCTCCCGCCGCCGCACCGGCCGTACCGGCTCGTCCGACACCCGCCGCGGCGCCTGTAGCGGCGGCAGGTGCGGCAGCTGCGGCAGCGTCGGCTGCCGGGGCGACAGCCGAACCGGGCGCGAAGCCCAAGCCCATGTCCGGTAAGATGGCGAAGCAGCTGCGCGATCAGGCGGCCCAGGGTGGCGCAGGTGCGGAGCCACCGGCAACGCCGCCACCGGCGGCGCCGGCCGAGCCCGGCCAGCAGACGCTGCCCAGCGGCAAGCCGAAGCCAATCTCGGGCAAGCTGGCGAAGCAGATGCGTGACCAGGCGGCTCAGCAGGCGGCGCAAGGCGGGGCGACTGCAGCAGAAGCGCCGGCTGCGGGCGCCACGGCGAGTGAGGCCGCCGCAGCTTCGGCGGCGGCCGCCGCGGCTGCACAGCCCGGCCAGGACACATTGCCGAGCGGCAAGCCGAAGCCAATCTCGGGCAAGCTGGCGAAGCAGATGCGCGACCAGGCGCGAGCCGAGGCGGCGCAGGGAGGCGCGAGCGCGCCGGAGGCGTCCGCTGCCAGCGCGCCTGTCAGTGAGCCGCCGGCCACACCAGCTCCCAGCGGGCCGGAAGCCGCGGCTGCACAGCCCGGCCAGGAGACGTTGCCGAGCGGCAAGCCGAAGCCAATCTCGGGCAAGCTGGCGAAACAGATGCGCGATCAGGCGCGAGCCGCGGCGGCGCAGGAGGGCGGCAACCCTCCAGGCACAGAGGTCCAGGGCGGCGAGAGCGGCTCTGGGAACGCGAGTGAGTGATCGGGGCTAACCAGGCGGCTGCTCCCACACAATGTTGTTGGGGCTAGGCTGTGTCAGACCCGATGGTCCTGGACAGCTTGGCCCCGTATTCTTGTCTGTTGGAGATGAGATTATGCCTTCGAGTTTCTTGCCTATTTTGGTGATGTTCATCCTGGCCCTTGGGCTAGGCGTGCTGGTCGTGATTGTGGCGAACCTGCTCGGCCCGAAGGTGCCGACCAAGGCAAAGATGATGCCTTACGAGTCGGGCATGCGTCCCTTCGGCCAGGCGGTGCGCCGCCTGCCTATCCGCTACTATCTCATTGCGACCCTGTTCATTGTGTTCGATATCGAAATCGTGTTCCTCTACCCGTGGGCTGTTATTTACAAGCACATGAGCCCCATGTGGTTCGGCCTGATAGAGATAGGCTTCTTCTTCGTGCTCGTCGTCATTGGCTTCCTCTATCTCTGGAAGAAGGGCGCGCTGGAGTGGGAGTAGCTTCCACGGTCCTCTATAATCTGCTTATGGTAAGAACGGTTTTCGGCATGCAGAGAACGACTGTCAGGAGAGGTGAACATGGGGCTTGAAGCGAAAGCAGGTAATCTTGGGATCGTCACGGTCTCGCTGGAGCAAGTGCTAGGGTGGGGGCGAACCAGGTCCATGTGGCCGGCGATGTTCGGGCTGGCGTGCTGCGCTATCGAGATGATGCACGCCCAGGGGCCGCGTGAGGATATGGCGCGCTTCGGCCTGGAGCTGATGCGCGCGTCACCGCGTCAGTCCGACACCATGATCGTGGCCGGGCGCGTTTCGCGGAAGATGGCGCCGGTGCTGCGCCAGATCTACGACCAGATGGCGGACCCGAAATGGGTCATCTCGATGGGTGACTGCGCGTCGTGCACAGGCATCTTCAACAACTACGCGCTCATCCAGGGTGTGGACGAGGTTGTCCCGGTGGACGTGTATCTCGCCGGCTGCCCGCCGCGCGCCGAGGCGCTGATGGATGCCTTCATGACGCTTCACGCGAAGATTCAGCGCGAGAAGCTGACGGGCAAGAAAGAGCCGCCGATTCAGGTCAGTGATGTGCTTCGGCCCGAGATGATTCAGATACAGGACAAGAAGCCGGCGTGAGACGTCGGTGTGACGTGATATGGGGTTGGAGGATTCTATGGCGGATGTCCAGGCAGCGCTGGAAAAGCTGCGGGGGCAGTTTGGCGAGCTAGAGACGGACGAGTTCCACGGCTACCAGGTCGTGGTCGTGCCGGCCGACAAGCTTGTGGCTGTGGTCAAGTTCCTGCGCGATGACCCGGAACTGGCATTTGAGCAGTGTACCGACGTGACGGCAGTAGACTGGTACGACCTCACGCCGCGTTTCCAGGTCGTCTATCAACTATTGTCCTTGAAGAATCGCACGCGTCTCGCGCTGCGTGTGCCGGTCGGCGCCGACAATCCGAGTGTGCCGAGCATCACGGCTCTGCACCCCGGCGTCAACTGGTTCGAGCGCGAAGCGTACGACATGTTCGGCATCACGTTCGAGGGTCACCCCGACCTGCGGCGCATCTTGATGCCCGCCACCTTCCGCGACTTTCCCTTGCGCAAGGACTTCCCCCTCGGCTACGAAGATGTGGCATTCTCTTTCAACGCCGAGGAGATTCACCAGCGCAAGGCGTTCACCCCGCAAGGGCTGGAAGAAGCTGCCAAGGCGAAGGCCAAGACCGGCGCGCTCATCGGCGCGGAGACACCATCGCCCGACAAGGACACGCAGGGCGGCTATCAGAACTGGGTACAGCCCATCGATTCGACCGGCGGCATGCGCCAGCATGTTGGCCCGACGCTGGACGATGTGACGGGCATCGGGCCACTGGCTGAGGGCACACCGTCGGACGACCCGGATGACCCGTTCAACGGCAACATGATTCTCAATATCGGCCCGCATCACCCCAGCACCCACGGTGTGTTGCGCCTGGTGACAGAGCTAAACGGCGAGCGCATGGTGCGCCTGATGCCGGACATCGGCTTCTTGCACACCGGCATCGAGAAGACTATTGAGAGCAAGTCCTACCTGAAGGCGCTGCCCTGCACGGATCGCACCGGCTACGCCTCGCCGCTCCACTGCAACATGGCCTACTCCGGGACGGTCGAGAAGATTCTGGGCGTTGAGGTGCCGCCTAAGGCGCAATGGGCGCGCGTCGTTCTGCTCGAGCTAGACCGCATCTCCAGCCACCTCCTTGCCGTCGGCTCGACGGCGATGGACCTCGGCGCTTCCAGCCCGTTCCTGTGGTCCATCGGCGACCGCGAGCGTGTGTACGACATCATGGAGTTCGTCTCCGGCGCGCGCATGATGACGAGCTACATTCGCCCCGGCGGTCTCGCCTATGACCTGCCCCAGGGTTTCGACCGCGTGGTGCAGACCTATGTGGACTACCTGCCCGACCGGCTCGACATGATCGCCAACGTCCTCATCAACAACCCCATCTTCCTCGACCGGATGCAGGACGTCGGCGTTCTGCGCAAGGAGGACGTCCTGCCCTGGAACGTGTCCGGGCCTATCGCTCGCGCGTCGGGCGTGGATTGGGACCTGCGGCGTGACATGCCATACCTGGTCTACGACAAGCTCGAGTTCGACGTGCCGGTCTATACCAGTGGCGACTGCTACGCGAGGTTCATGATCCGCCTCGACGAGATGCGCCAAAGCTTGCGTATCATCCAGCAGGCGCTCGACGGTCTGCCGGAGGGACGTTGGATTACGGCCGACCGCAAGGTGGCGCCGCCGCCTAAGGAAGAGATCGCCATCAGCATGGAGTCCCTCATCCACCACTTCAAGATTTGGACGGAGGGCTTCCGCCCGCCGGCTGGCCCGTGGTACTTCGCCATCGAGTCGCCGCGCGGCGAGATGGGCTTCTTCATCCAGAGCGACGGGTCGGCCAAGCCCTATCGTGCCCACATGCGTTCGGCCGCCTTCTCGAACTTGCAGTCGATGCCGCTGGTATGTCCTGGCGAGTTGATCTCCGACCTCATCCCGATCATCGGGACGTGGGACCCCATCATGGGCGAGGTCGACCGCTAAAGGTGATTTATGCTGACTGAACAATCCAAACAAACCCTGGCCGAGCTTCTCACGCACTATCCACCCGACCGCAAGGCCTCGGGGGTGCTCTTCGCCCTTTACCTGGCCCAGCGCGACTACGGCTATGTGACCCTTCAGGCTGCGCGCGAGGTTGCGGACTTGCTCGACATGGACCCCACCGAGGTAATGGGGGTCGCGGGCTTCTACAGCCTGCTGCACACGGAGCCGGTCGGGAAATACGTCATCGATTACTGCAATGACCTGCCCTGTGCTCTGCGCGGCTCCGGCTCGATGCTCAAGAAGCTGGAGGAGAAGCTGGGCATCAAGGCGGGCGAGACGACGCCGGACGGCCTGTTCACCCTGAACGACGTCATGTGCATTGGCGCGTGTCATCGCGCTCCGTGCATGCAGGTCAACCTGGAGTTCCAGGAGTTCCTGACCGAAGAGAAGCTCGACCGCATTCTCGACATGCTGCGCGCCGGCGAAGCGCCGGGCTTCAACATGGCGACCGAGGAGGTGGTCACGCCCTGGGCGCCGATTGGCTGGAATCCAGCGGGCGAGTCGTCCGTCGAGGAGACGGCAGAGGTTTCGGCCGCCAAAGACGGCGCTGACGCGACGCCGGCGACGCCGGGTGTTGGATGAGGATGAATATGAGCGACTACAAATATGTCCTTCTGCGCGAGCGCGACATTCCAGGGCTGGACAAGATTGATGTCTATACCGACAACGGCGGCTACAAGGCCTGGCAAGACACCGTCGCCAATGCCGTGCCGCCGCAGCAGATTCTTGATACGGTGAAGGCGGCCGGTCTGCGCGGCCGCGGTGGCGCGGGGTTCCCGACCGGCGTGAAGTGGAGCTTCCTGCCCAAGGGCGTTTACCCGCGCTACATGGTCGTCAACGCCGACGAGAGCGAGCCGGGGACGTTCAAGGACCGCGAGCTGATGGAGGGCAACCCGCATCAGTTCCTGGAGGGCGTCGCCCTCGGCAGCTACGCCATCGAATGCAATGTCGCGTATATCTACATTCGCGGCGAGTATCTGAGCACCGCGCGCATCCTCCAGCGCGCCATCGATGAGGCGAAGGCCAAGGGCTTCCTCGGCCAAAATCTCTTTGGCACGAAGTACAGCCTGGAGATGTACGTCCATCTTGGCGCCGGCGCGTATATCTGCGGCGAAGAGACGGCCCTGCTGAACTCGCTGGAAGGCCTGCTCGGCCAGCCGCGCCTCAAGCCGCCGTTCCCGGCCGCCGTCGGTCTCTACGGCAAGCCGACGATCATCAACAACGTTGAGACGCTCGCCAACGTGCCGCCCATCATCGAGCACGGCGTGGAGTGGTACAAGAGCATCGGCACGGAGAAGAGCCCGGGGCCAAAGCTGTTTTGCTTGAGCGGAAACATCAAGCGGCCCGGCAACTACGAGCTGCCGCTCGGCACGCCGTTCCGCGTTCTCATCGAGGAGTTAGGCGGCGGCACGCTGGACGGGACGCCGATCAAGGCAATTCTGCCGGCCGGCGCTTCGGCGCCGATCCTGCCCGGCTCTGTCCTCGATGTGCCGATGGATTACGAGTCCGTCGCCGCGGCCGGCTCGCAGCTCGGCTCGGCGTCCATGATCATCATGGGCCAGAACGACAGCATCCCGTGGGCCGCGTACAAGATGGTAAGCTTCTTCAAGCACGAGTCGTGCGGCAAGTGCACGCCGTGCCGCGAGGGGACGTACTGGGCCAAGGGCGTGCTGGATCGCATCGTGCACGGCCAGGGCATGCCGGACGACGTAGGCCTCGTCGAGACCATTGCCAATCAGATGGCGGGCAAGTGCTTCTGCCCGCTGGGTGAGTTCTCGACCAGCCCGATGCTCTACACCATCAAGCACTTCCGCGGGGAGTTTGAGGCTGAGGTCAAGGGCCGCGGCATTGCGCGCAACTGGCGCTCGGCCGTTCCTCAACGCCTCGAGCCGATTCTGCTTGAGAAAGAATTGTGATTCGCGTCCCCCGTGCATAGCGCGGCTTCGGAAGGATTCTTATGGCGAACTATGTTAACGTCACAATTGACGGACAAGAGATAAAGGTGCCGGCGGGGACGTTGATCGTCGAGGCGGCGCGGCTCGTGGGCAACGAGATCCCGGTATTCTGCTATCACCCGCGGCTGGAGCCGGTCGGCATGTGCCGCATGTGCCTGGTCGAGGTTGGCACGCCGAGGATGGACCCCGCGACGCGCCAGCCCGTCCTGGACGACAACGGCAAGCCGGTCATCGCGATGATGCCCAAGCCGCAGACGGCATGCACTATGCCCGTCTCACCCGGTATGGTCATCAAGACGACCACGCCCGCCGTTGCCGATGCGCGCCGCAGCGTGCTCGAGTTCCTGTTGACGAGCCATCCCCTGGACTGCCCCATTTGTGACAAGGGCGGCGAATGCCCACTCCAGGAGCTAACCTTCCGCTACGGGCCGGGCGTATCGCGCATGCCCCTGGACGCGAAGTTTACGTTCTTCAAGCCGATCCCCCTCGGCGACCTTATCATGCTCGACCGCGAGCGCTGCGTGCAGTGCGCGCGGTGCATCCGCTTCCAGGACGAGATTGCCGACGACGACGTGTTGGAGTTCAAGAACCGCGGCCGTGGCATGGAAATCATCACCGTCTCCACGCCGCCGTTCGACTCGAAGTGGTCCGGAAACACGACAGACATTTGCCCGGTCGGCGCGCTCACCAGCCGTGACTTCCGCTTCGGCGGGCGCCCCTGGGAGCTCAACAACACGCCGAGCATCTGCCCGCACTGCTCCGTGGGCTGCAACATCGTCATCGCCGACCGCTATGACGATATCAAGCGCGTCATGCCGCTGGAGAACAACGACGTCAACGACATCTGGATCTGCGACAAGGGCCGCTTCGGGCACCACTTCGTGAATGCCAGGGACCGCCTGACGCAGCCACTCGTCCGCCGCGGCGACGCGCTCCAGCCCGCCACGTGGGACGAGGCGTTGTCCGTCGTTGCCGAGCGCCTGAGCACGATCCGCGCGACCAACGGCCCCGATGCGATTGGCGGCCTCGCCGGCGACCGCGTCGCCAACGAAGACCTGTACCTGTTCCAGAAGCTCATGCGCGCGGTGATCGGCACGAACAACGTCGATCACCCGACGCGGCTCGCTCTCGCGCCCAACGCTCCTGACATGGTGGCGCAGGTGGGCGTGGGCAGCGGCAGCAACCTCCAGAACATGGGCAAGGGCGACGCCATCCTGGTCATCGGCGCCGACCCCGACGAGGAGCAGCCGGTCATCTGGCTGCGCATCAAGCAGGCCGCCCAGAAGCGCGGCGCGGCGCTCGTCGTCGCGAACAACCGACCGACGAAGCTGGACCGATACACGCGCCAGGGGCTGCGCTATCGGCTGGGCGTGGCGGACCACGTCGCCCTCGGCCTGGTCGCTGCCGTGCTGGACCGGGGTGAAGTGGATGCGGCGGTGGCCGACGATCTGCGCAAGGCGGCCGGCGACTATTCCCTCGATACCGCCGTGGACATCACAGGCATTGCGGCGGATACGTTCAAGGCGGTGGCCGACACGCTCGCGAAGGCAGCTGACGCCGTCATCTTCTTTGGCTCCGAGCTTTCAGCCGCAGGCGTACAGGCGCTGGCCAACCTCGCCATCCTCACCGACCACGTCGGGCGGCCCAACAACGGCCTTGTGGCGCTGCTGCCCCACAACAACTCCCACGGCGCCCTGGACATGGGCGCTCAGCCGGCCCGCCTGCCGGGTTACCTGCCGGTGGACGGCGACACGTCGGCCTTCGCGTCCCTCTGGGGCGTACCGCTGCCGACCCTGCCCGGGCTGCACGCGGGTCAGATGCTCCAGCCCCAGGCGGTTCGCGCCCTCTACGTCATGGCGACGGACCCCGTCTCGGAGAATCCTGAGACGGCCGCGGCGCTGGCGGACCTGGAGTTCCTGGTCGTGCAGGACCTGTTCCTGACCGAGACGGCGGCACGGGCTCATGTCGTACTGCCCGCGGCGAGTTGGGCGGAGCGCGATGGCACCTTCACGTCGACGGACCGTCGCGTCCAGAAGTTCGCGCCCGCGATCCGCAAGCTGGGCCAGACGCGTCTCGATTGGGAGATCGTGGCCGAGATCGCGCAGCGGGTGCGGGCAACCGACGACCGCCACGAGAGTGGCGACGGACGCCGTTCGACGGCGCGCGATTGGACGTATGTCACGGCGGACCAGATCAAGGCTGAGATTGCGGAGCTGGTGCCGATGTACGCGGGGGCGGAGATAGCGGACGAGTCGATGGCTACACTGCGCGGCCGCCCGCCATTCGAGGGCATCGTCCAGGTTGGCACGTCCTTCAAGTTCCAGGCCGAGAACGACTATCAGTGGCCGACGGCTGCCGATGCCGGCAATACCCCGGCCCCGCGCTGGATTGCCTCCGACAGCCAGCCCATCACGGCGCCCGACGGCCAGCTACTGCTCGCGCCCGTGCGCCTGCTGTTCGACCACGGCACGATGATTAGCAAGTCGGAGCTTCTGGCTCGGCGCACGCCCGGCCCGTTCGTCGCCGTCAATCCGGCCGACGCCGAGCGTCTGGGGATTGCGCCGGACGCGCCGGTAGAAGTGGCGACGGCGGCGGGGAAGGGCGCGTTCATCGCGCGCATCACAGGGGCGGCAGCGGAAGGCATGCTGCTGGTCGCGGAGGACATGGGCGCGCCCGTGCGGGGTACACTGCTCGCGCCCGATGGCCGACCCGAGCCGGCGACGATGCAGGTCGTCCGTGAGATGGTAGCGGGAGACTAGCGACACACTCGCGCGGGCCGCGGCGCTGCTTTCGTCGCTGAGGCCTGCTCGGAGGCGGATATGCTTGGATTGATTATTGAGTGGCTCATCAAAGGCCTGATTATCATGTTTGTGCTCCTGACGGCCTTTGCCTATGAGACATGGCTGGAGCGCAAGATTGTCTCCAAGATGCAGTTCCGCATCGGGCCGAATCGCGCGGGCCCCTTTGGACTGCTGCTGCCGCTGGCCGACGGCATCAAGCTCATCTTCAAGGAAGAGCTTGTGCCGGCGCTGGCCGACAAGTGGGTGTTCACGATCGCGCCTATCATGTCCATGGTGGTGGCGCTGCTGGTCTTCGCCGTTATCCCGATAGGCCCGACCGTGTACCTGCTCGGGCGAGGCGTGCCGCTATACCTGGCCGACCTGCCGGTCGGTGTCATGTATATGCTGGCGATCTCGTCGCTGGGCGTCTATGGTATCGTGCTCGGCGGCTGGGCGTCGAACAACAAGTACTCCCTTATCGGCGGTTTGCGCTCGTCGGCGCAGCTCATCTCGTACGAGCTGGCGCTTGGCCTCTCGCTGATCGGCGTGGTGATGCTCACCGGGACGCTGAGCCTGGTGCAGACGGTGGACTATCAGGCCGGCAACTTCTTCAACTGGAACGTGTTCTTGCAGCCGCTGGGTTTCATTCTCTATGCTCTGACGGCGCTGGCCGAGACGAACCGCGCGCCGTTCGACCTGCCCGAAGCCGAGCAGGAGCTAACCGCCGGCTACCACACCGAGTACAGCGGCATGAAGTTCGCTCTGTTCTTCATGGCAGAGTATATCAACATGATCAACGTCAGCGCGATTGCGGCGACGATGTTCCTCGGTGGGTGGCGGCCGCCGTTCTCGTTCATTCCCGAGTGGACCGGCCCGCTCTGGCTGTTCCTGAAGATCATCATCCTCATCTTCATCTTCATCTGGCTGCGCGCGACTCTGCCGCGCCTGCGGTACGACCAGCTCATGGCGTTTGGCTGGAAGGTGCTTCTGCCCGTGGCTATCGCCAACGTGATTGTGACCGCCCTGGCGATGGCGCTGAGCAACGTATTCGCGCCGAACCTGTTCATCATCGTCGGCGTCAGCGGCGTCATTCTCATCGCTGCGCTGATCTGGCTCCGCCGCGGCTGGCTGTCCGTGCTCCTGTCACGCCGCCGCCCGGCTGCGTCTCGCGTTGCCTGATAAGTCGAGCGTTGTGGTGGCTTGGGTCGCTCTCGAGAATGACTGGGGTCACCACGACGGAATGATCTGCGGTGCTAGGAAAGACTGTGTCGCTGCCACAGAGAGGAATCCGACATGCTGTTAGTGTTTGAGTTCGCCAAGGGTCTGGGCATCACCCTGCGAAACTTCTTCAAGCCCCCGGTGACGGTGCAGTACCCGGAGGAGCGCCGGCCGGTTTCGCGACGCTTCCGCGGCCGTCACGAGCTGAGGCGGTACGACAATGGGTTGGAGCGCTGCATCGGCTGCTCGCTCTGCGCCAGCGCCTGTCCCGCCGATGCCATCCTGGTCATCGCAGGGGAAAACACAGATGACGAGCGGTACTCGCCGGGCGAGCGCTACGCAGCGGTCTACGAGATCAACATGATCCGCTGCATCTTCTGCGGCTATTGCGAAGAGGCCTGCCCGACAAATGCCATCGTCCTCGGCCCGGCCTTCGACCTGGCCTCGTACACCCGCGACCAGATGATCTATACCAAGGAGCACCTCCTGGTGCCGCCGCCGCCCGGCACGCCGGGCTCACCGCAGAAGACCGAGCCGGGCGACTTCCAGCGGTCCATTATTCCAGGCACGTTGTCGAGCGACCCGCGCACTGGCGTTGACATGGCGCCGGGACGTCCCGACGTCGAGCGCGAGAAGCGGACGCGCAAGGCCTGAGCCGGGGAGCAAGCCATGACCCTTCTATTCTTCGTTGTCGTCGCCGCTGTGGCTCTGGTAGCAGCATTTATGATGATCACGGCGCGCAACCTCGTTCACGCTGTGCTGTGGATGGTGCTGAACTTTGCCAGCGTCGCGGTGCTGTATATCACGCTGAGTGCCCCTTTCGTGTCGATGGTGCAGATTGCCGTCTACGCCGGCGCGATCATGGTGCTGTTTCTCTTCGTGGTCATGCTTCTCGGTGAGCGGCAACTGACATTCCAGGAGCAGCTCGCCGGGCAGCGCGTGTGGGCGGGCGTGCTCGCCGTGGTGCTCTTTGCGCTCCTCGGCGTTGCGCTTCTATTCGGGACGCCGGTCGGGCCCGCGGCCAATGCCATCTCCGTGGACCAGATGGGAGCGGAGAACCCGCAGCTTGTCGGCAGCCTGCTCTATACCACCTATCTGGTGCCGTTCGAGATCACGTCCATTCTGCTGCTCATTGCCATGGTGGGCGCTGTGGTTCTTGCCAAGCGCCGCCTTCTCTAACGCTTTTCGTGTCACTGGGGGTTCGTCATGCCCGATGCCAGTATGCCCGCTCCAATTCAAGCGTACGCCATTCTCAGCGCGCTGTTGTTCTGCATGGGCGCGCTTGGCGTGCTGATTCGCCGCAACATTATCATCGTTTTCATGTCCATCGAGCTGATGCTCAACGCCGCCAATCTGCTGTTTGTGGCGTACGCGCGGTATCAGCTGAACGTCAACGGCCAGGTCCTGGTGTTCTTCGTCATGACCGTGGCGGCAGCAGAAGTGGCGATTGGGCTTGCCCTCGTCATGGCGTTGTTCCGCACGAAGCGGACGACAGACGTCGATGATGTGAGCATGCTCAGGGGCTAAATCTATGGCAAACCTAATTCCTCTCGTCCTCCTGCTCCCCTTGTTGGGCGTCGTTTTCAACGGGTTCTTCGGCCATCGCATCGGACGTCGCGCGGTAGCGGTCATCGGCCCCGCTGTGGTTGGCCTTGCGTTCTTGCTCTCGATTGCCATCGTCTTCGGTCTGTCGCAAATCGCGGACCCTGAGGCGCGGGTCTATTCCGTCACCCTGTTCGACTGGATCACGGCAGGCTCGTTCCACGTGTCTGCGACGTTCACGGTAGATGCGCTGTCGGGCCTGATGATCCTCATCGTCACGGGCATCGGCTTCCTCATCCACATATACTCGGCAGGGTATATGAAGGATGATGGCACGGTTCCGCACTTTCCCATCCCCATTCCCGCCGACAAGTACGAGGTGGACGAGAGTGCTTTCGCGCGCTTCTTCACATACCTCAACCTGTTCATCTTCTCGATGCTCATCCTGGTTCTCGGCGCGAACTTCCTTCTGCTGTTCGTCGGCTGGGAATTGGTCGGCCTGTGCTCCTACCTCTTGATTAGCTTCTGGTTCTCCGAGACGGCTAATGCTGACGCGGGCCGCAAGGCGTTCATCGTCAACCGCATCGGCGACTTCGGCTTTGCCCTGGGCATCATGGCGATCTTCGCCGTGTTCGGTACCCTGAACTTCACGGAAGTGTTCGAGCGTGCGCCCCAGGTGTTGCCTTACGGCGGCTTTGTCGTCACGGCCATCACCCTGCTGTTGTTCGTCGGCGCGGTCGGCAAGTCGGCGCAGATTCCGCTGTTCATCTGGCTGCCTGACGCCATGGCCGGCCCGACGCCTGTCTCGGCGCTTATCCATGCCGCCACCATGGTCACCGCGGGTGTGTACATGATTACCCGCGCCAACGTGCTCTATAGCTTGGCGCCGACAACGGAGGCGGTGGTCGCGACGATTGGCATCGCCACCGCTGTGATCGCCGGTTTCATCGCGATTACGCAGGTGGATATCAAGCGCGTGTTGGCCTACTCTACGGTCAGCCAGCTCGGACTCATGGTGCTGGGTGTGGGTGTCGGCGGCTATGCCGCGGGCATGTTCCACCTGTTTACTCACGCCTTCTTCAAGGCGCTGCTCTTCCTCGCCGCCGGCGCGGTGATGCACTCCCTGGTCAGCCCGGAGAACCCCCACGGCGAGCAGGACATGCGCCGTATGGGTGGCCTACGCCGCTACATTCCCTGGACCTCGACGACATTCATTATCGGAGCGCTGGCCCTGGCCGCGCTGTTCCCCTTCGCCGGCTTTTGGAGCAAGGATGACATTCTGCGCGACGCGTTCGCGCGCGGCGGCTACTTCACATTCCTCGGCGTGTTCGGTCTGCTGGTAACAGCCTTCACCGCTTTCTACTCGATGCGCCAGATCGGCATGGTGTTCTTCGGGCCAGAACACTGGCGCGAGAAGCCGGCTGAGCCGCATGCCGCTCACGGCGCGCCCGGCGTTGCGCCGGCTGCCGCAGCGGCGGCAGTGGCCGCGGCTCCCGCGCCAACGGCTGCGCCACCACCGCCTGCGGCTCCCGCGCCTAGCGCGCCAGCCGAGCCAGCGCCGGGTGAGAAGCCGAAGCGGCCCCGCCCCGGCCAGGCGGCCGCGCCCCCGTCTGCCGCACCGTCTGAGCCTGCCGCACCGTCTGAGCCCACGCCACCTGCTGCTGAGGCCCCGGCGGCAACGCCGAGCGCGGCGCCAGGCGAGAAGCCCAAGCGCCCGCGTCCGGGCCAGGCATTGAGCGCCACCCCACCCGCTGCACCATCGGCGAGTGAATCGGTCACGCCGCCCGCGCCTGAGCCGGCGGCTCCTGAAGCGCCCGCGGCGGAAACGCCGAGCGCAGCGTCGGGCGAGAAGCCGAAGCGGCCCCGCCCCGGCCAGGCAGCCGCAGCTCCTGTCACGCCCGCGGTCAGCGAGCCGGCTCCGGCCGCTCCTGAGACGCCCGCGGCTGATGCGTCCGGCGAAAAGCCGCGGCGGCCACGCCCGGGTCAGGCCCCGGCTGTACCCGCGGTTGCGGCTGGCGCTGCTGCTGCTGCTGCACCGCCGGCTCCTGAGAGTGTCGCTGCTGTCGAGACGCACGCGCCGGCCAGCACCGCCCACGAAGCGCACGGCGGCCACGACGACCATCACGGCCAGCCCCACGAGTCGCCGTGGAGCATGGTCGGCCCGCTCGTCATCCTGGCGATTGGCGCGGCGGTCGCTGGTTTCGCGGGCCCAGCCCTGACCGAATGGCTCGACCCGATGATCTACCGGCCGGAAGTCGTTCCCTTCGAGGCGCTGGAGATCGCGCCGATCATCACGATCATTCTCAGCCAGATCGTCGTCATCCCGACGCTTCTGTTCGCGATGTCCGTGTATCGGGTGCCCCTGTTCGGCATCAAGCTGCCACAGGTGACGACGCCCGAAGCCCTGGGCGCGCGCTTCCGGACCCTCTACCGCTGGTCGCTGGACAAGCTGTACTGGGACGAGGCGTATCACAAGGTCTTCGTCGCGCCGTTCACGGCCGCCGCTGCCTGGCTTGCCGCCAGGTTCGACCACGGCATCATCGATGGTGTTGTCAATTGGGTTGGGCGCGGGACGCTGAGCTTTGGCAACTGGCTGCGCCGCGGTCAGACGGGCTACGTGAGGAACTACGCGGTGACGATGCTGGCCGGCGTCGTCGTGCTGCTCGTGTGGTTCTTCTTCGCCCGCCGCTAACACTACTACTGAGGTCGCCATGACCACGTCTAACGTATTCGGCTTCCCGCTACTAAGCCTGGTGATCTTCATGCCGCTGATCGCGGCGGTTGGCGTCGCGTTCATCCCGCGGCGTAACGCCAGTGTCATTCGCGGCGCGACGCTCGTGTTCACCATCGTCGTCTTCCTGGTGTCGCTGTTGTTCTACGCGGACTTCGATTGGACGGCGCGGGGCTTCCAGTTCGTCGATGTCATCGCCTGGCTGCCGCAACTGGGCATCTCATACCTCGTCGGCCTGGACGGCATCAGCATGCCGCTGGTCATCCTGACGACGCTCCTGACCGCCATCGCCGTCTCCGCGGCGTGGCCGGTCGAGACGCGGGTCAAGGAGTTCATGATCTGCATGCTCATCCTGGAGACGGGCATGCTCGGTGTGTTCGCTGGCCTCGACCTGTTCCTCTTCTTCGTGTTCTTCGAGGCCGCGCTGATCCCAATGTACCTGCTGATCGGCGCGTGGGGTGGGCCGCGGCGCATCTACGCGGCAGTCAAGTTCATCATCTACACCATGGCGGGCAGCGCTTTCCTGCTCATCGCCATTATCGCGCTCGCCGTCGTCCATAACTCTCTGACAGGTAAGCTGACCTTCAGCCTCCTGGAGTTGATCGGGACGCCGGTTGGCGGCACACTTGGCACGGTGCTGTTCCTGGCCTTCGCGTTCGCCTTCGCGATCAAGGTGCCGCTGTTCCCGCTACACACCTGGCTGCCGGACGCCCACGTGGAAGCGCCGACGGCGGGAAGCATCATCCTGGCCGGCGTCCTCCTGAAGATGGGTACGTACGGCCTGCTGCGCTTCAACCTGACGCTGTTTCCCGACGCGAGCGCCAACCTGGCCTGGCTCATGGCGGCGGTGGCAATCATAGGCATCATCTACGGCGCGTGGGTGGCCTTCGCGCAGCGCGACGTGAAGAGCCTGGTCGCCTACTCGTCCATCAGCCACATGGGCTTCATCGTGCTCGGCATCTTCGCCTTGCGTGACGTCGGCGTCCAGGGCGCGGTGCTATACATGGTCAACCACGGCATCAGCACCGGCGCGTTGTTCTTGCTCGTCGGCTACATCTACGAGCGCCGCCACACGCGCGACCTGGACGCGTTCGGCGGGCTGTGGAAGATCATGCCCCTGTACGGGATCCTGTTCATCATCACGACGTTCGCGTCCGCGGGGTTGCCCGGCCTGAATGGCTTCGTGGGTGAGTTTCTCACGATGCAGGGAGCGTTCCTGCACAACCCGATGTGGGCGGTGTTCGCCGCGTTGGGCGTCATCCTGAGCGCGATCTACCTGCTGCGCATGTTCCAGGGCATGTTCTTTGGCCCGGTGACGCACGAGGAGAACCGCCACCTGGCCGGTCTGTCGAGCCGCGAGGTCTTGACGGCGCTGCCGCTCGTTATCGCGATGTTCGTCCTGGGCATCTTTCCCAACCTGGTGCTGGGGCCGATGCAGGTGAGCGTAGCCCAGGTGCTGGATATCGTCGGGCGCGCAGTAGCGATGGCGCATTGACCAGTTTGGTACGCGCAAGATAACCGGAATGTAGTAACGACTTCCAGTCGTTTCCTAGACCGCAGAACGACTAAAGTCGTCACTACATAAAAAGTACTTGAGACAAATGCTTGAGCTTGATGGGAATGGCGGCGACCCACGGGAGCTGATGGCGCGGCTGGAGGCGGCGCGAGCCGAACTGCGAGCGGCCATCGCCGGGCTGTCGCCATCGCAGATGGACGCGGGGCATGTTCTGCCCGGATACACGGTCAAGGACTTGCTCGGAATCATCGCAGCGTGGGATCACGAGGCCTTGGCGGCCCTGGAAGCGTTCGGGCACGGGGATGCCAACTACCGCGTCGAGATTGACGACGTTGAGGCGTGGAACGCGCAGGTTCGAGACAGGCGCCGGCCCCTCGCGCCGATGCAGGTGCAGATGGATTGCCTGATGGTTCGCGGTGAGATCGTCTCGTTGCTCACGCTGATGCCGCCGCACCTGTTCGAGCAGGAGATCGAGTATCCGTGGGGGGAGCGGGGAAGCGTGCGCCACCTCATCGAGGCATACATGATCGCGAATGACAAGGAAAACTCGGCGGCGATTCGCGAGTGGCGAGCGCGGGAGGGCGTGTGACTGTCGACGGCAAGAGTCTCACAGGGGAACTAGGCGCGTCGCGGCTGGCTGTGCTGGATGCTCTGCGCCGCCTGCCGGAGGATGCCTGGGCGCCCGGCCAGTGGGTAGCGCGCGGAGTCGTCGCGCACCTGGCTGCCTGGGACGAGATCAGCACCGTCTTTCTCAACGCGGCCGCGGCTGGCGCGCCGACGCCGCCCCTCGTGCCGGATGACGATGCCTTCAACGCCCAGGCGGTCGCCGAGGCCGAATCGCTCTCGGCGGTGCAGGTCGTGCTACGTTTCCACGCCGCCCGCGCCGCGCTGGTTGCGGCGGTGAGTGGGCTTGACGCGGACATGAGCGTCGCGGTCCCCTGGGGAGGCCACGGGACGGTGCGCGAAGTGGTACTGGGGCTTGTTTCTCACGAGCGATACCATGTGGGCGAGCTGGCGACAGGCGGCGAGTCCTGACGGGGTGCACACGGCATGATGCGCGGAACTCTTCTCTATCTATCTAATAATCGCGCTCTCCGCGCCTCGGCGGAGAACGTCGGCGTGGCGCAGCGCGCGGCCGGACGGTTCGTCGCCGGCACAACGATCGACGACGCTGTCACCACCGTGCGCCAGCTCAACCAGCAGAACATGCTGGCGACCCTCGACCACCTGGGCGAGGGTGTGGAGAGCGAGCTGGACGCGCGGAACGCGGCCCAGGAGTACGTTCGTCTGGTCGACAGCATCCAGCAGGCGGGGCTGCGCTCGAATGTGAGCCTGAAGCTGACCCACTTCGGCATCGACCTCAGCGACGACCTGGCCTTCGAGCTGGTGCGCTCTGTCGTGCAGCGGGCCGGAATGTACGGCAACTTCGTCCGCATGGACATGGAGAACCATCCCTACGTCGATAGAACCCTGAACCTGTATCGCCGGCTGCGCGCCAGCGGTCTGGACAACGTCGGCGTGGTGATCCAGTCGTATCTGTACCGCAGCCAGGACGATATTCGCGACCTGGTGGAGCTGGGGGCGCGTGTTCGCCTGTGCAAGGGCGCGTATCTCGAGCCGCCCGACGTCGCGTTCCCGCGCAAGGCCGACGTGGACGCGAACTACATCGGCCTGGCGAAGATGCTCCTGGCTCCTGGCGCCCTGGCCAAGGGTGTGTACCCGGCCTTCGCGACTCACGACCCGGCGATGATCGAGGCCGTCAAGGCCTATACCGGAGAGAACAAGATCAGTCCGGGGCTTTACGAGTTTCAGATGCTGTACGGGGTGCGGCGCGACCTGCAGCGCGAGCTGGTGCAGCAGGGCTACCGCGTGCGCATCTACGTCCCGTTTGGCCGCGAGTGGTACCCGTACTTCATGCGCCGCCTGGCCGAACGGCCGGCCAACGTGATGTTCATTCTGCGCAACGTCGTTGCGGATCGTTAATTTTTCCCGTGCTCGCGTTGGCCCGCGCTGTTGGGCGGCGGACGCAGAGCCAAAGGTACGCCTATGTTCACTGTGACAATGCCCACCGATGTCAGCTTCCTGCCGCTCCTGCCGTCGGCGCTCGTCGCCATCACGGCGATTGTCGTAATCCTGGCTGACATCTTCTTGCTCGACGCGGACCGGAAGCACTGGACGGCGTGGATCGCGCTCGTCGGCCTTGGCCTGGCGGCGCTGGTGACGCTCGCGATATACGGCGGTCTCGGCCACGCATCGATCCCGGCGTTCGGCGGGTTCATCGTCCTGGACGACTTTGCCATTTTCGTCGATATCCTCGTTATTGTGATCACGATGGTGGCGGTCCTCATGTCGGCGGAGTATCTGGTCGAGCAGGGTATCGAGCACGCTGAGTTCTACGTCCTGATGCTGTTCGCGGCGTCGGCGATGATGCTCATGGGCACCAGCGCCGAGCTTATCACCCTGTGGGTCAGCCTGGAGACCTTCTCGATCGCGCTCTACGTCCTGGCGGCATACGCGCGGCCCAAAGAGGAGAGCGAGGAAGCGGGCCTGAAGTACTTCTTCCTCGGCGCATTCGCGGGCGCGTTCCTACTCTACGGTATCGCGCTGCTCTACGCCGCGACCGGCACGACCACCCTGGAAGGCATCGGGCGCTTTGTCGAGACGAACGGCGCGGCGGCGCTCGGTAATGCGCTCCTTCTCCTCGGGCTCGGGCTTGTGCTCGTCGGGTTGAGCTTCAAGTCGGCGTTCGTCCCGTTCCACCAGTGGACGCCGGACGTCTACGAAGGCGCCCCGACGGCCGTGACGGCATTCATGGCGACGGCGACGAAGGCGGCGGCGTTTGCCGCCCTGCTGCGCGTCTTGCTCATCGCGTTCCCCGGCCCGCTCGTTCCGGCCTGGACGGTCGCCCTGGCGATCATCGCCGCGCTGACCATGCTCGGCGGCAACCTCATGGCCCTCGCCCAGACGAACATCAAGCGCATGCTGGCCTACTCGTCCATCGCCCAGGCGGGCTATGTTCTGGTCGCGGTCGTGGCAGGCTCCACCAACGCGGCGATGTTCTACCTGCTGGCCTACGCCATGATGACCCTCGGCGCGTTCGCCGTCATCATCTCGCTCAACAACTACGGCACCGAGATGCTCGACATCGACAGCTACGCGGGCCTCGCCGGCCGCGCCCCCGGCCGCTCTCTGGCCCTGGCGCTGTTCATGTTCGCGCTGACCGGCTTCCCGCCACTGGCGGGCTTCGTCGGGAAGTGGTTCATCTTCAGTTCGGCGATCGCCACCGGATGGACATGGCTGGCGCTCATCGGCGCTCTCGCCAGCGTCATCTCGGCGGCCTACTACCTGCGTATCGTCGTGCTGATGTACATGCGCCCGGCCCCGGCCGAGGCGCAGCCGCTCGGCAGCCCAACAGGCGGCGCGGCGTGGGCCCTCGGTATCACCGCTGCGGCGGTGGTGTTGCTGGGCGTGTTCGCCTCGCCCATCCTGAACATGGCCCAGTCCACGCTGCTGGCGTTACGGTGATCGAGGCGCTAGGAGCGCGGTGAATGGAAAGTTGAGGCGCGGTCGGGGCATCTGCCTGCCGCGCCTCGTTCGTCTGGGAGCAGGACCGTCATTGCGAGGCGGGCGATAGCCCGCCGACGCAATCTCACGGCGGGTAATAGCCGCGCTATTTCTGGACTCGACCGTCTGATGCAAGGGCGGGAGATTGCTTCGCTGCGCTCGCAATGACAGCCTTCCAGGTAACGAATTGGCGCTATTTCGGGCCGCGCGTGAAGAAATCCGCCGCTCTCGTGGCCGATTGTCCACTTGTAACGCGCCGCGCTATGTTGTATTATAGGAAACGTACCTCCTCTCGCTCGGCGGGTGGTTGGCGCCGTCCTGATCCTAGAAGGAGCTCCTCGTGGAGGATTTCGGCCAAGTCATTTGCCAAGAAAATATCCCATGCCGCATTAATTTCTGGGGAATCCCCCATTGGGGGGAAATCATCGTATACGGGATCGCGACATTTGCCATCCTCGTCATGCTGTGGGGCATCTGGCAGCGCATCCGCCTCTGGCGGTCGGGCAAGCCGGAGTTCCGCCTCGACCGCATTCCGGAGCGGCTTCGCCTGCTGTACGTCTACGGCTTCCGCCAGGATCGCATCACGCGCCAGCCGTACGCGGGTCTGATGCACGCGGCCATCTTCTGGGGCTTTGTGTCCCTCCTCATCGGCACCGCCCTGGCGACAATCGACGCCGACATCGCGATGCCCCTGATGGACTACAAGCTGCTCAAAGGCCCCTTCTACCTGACCTACAAGGTCATTCTGGACTTCGCCGGCCTGTTCTTCGTCGTCGCCCTGGCCTTTGCCATCTGGCGCCGCTACGGCCGCCGTTTCCCCCGCCTCGGCAGCGAGCGCGCGTTCCTCTACACCCTGCTCCTGTTGCTAGGCATCAACCTGACGGGCCTGCTCACCGAGTCGTTCCGCCTGGCCGTGCAGCAGCCGTGGTGGGCCTGGTCGTCGCCAGTCGGGAATGCCCTGGCGCAGCTCTGGATCGCAACGGGCGCGTCGAACATCGCTCTGCTCTACACGCACCTCGGCTTGTGGCTCGGACACTTCGCCCTGGTCGGCCTGTTCATCGCCGCCCTGCCCAGCACCAACCTCTGGCACATCATCACCTCGCCGACCAACGTCTTCTTCTCCAGCCTCGGCCCGCGCGGCTCGCTGCGCCCCATCCCGGTCGAAGGCGTCGAGAGCTTCGGCGCGGGGACGCCGGAGGACTTCACCTGGAAGCAGCGCCTCGGCTTCGACGCCTGCACCTACTGCGGGCGCTGCCAGGCGGTCTGCCCGGCCATGGCGTCAGGCACCATCCTCTCGCCTAAGAACATCGTCGTCAAGCTTGGCTTCGCCATGGGCCTGCCGCAGCTCAACACGGCGGACCTCGCGGCGGCCAGCGCCAACGGCCACGGCTCCTCCAACGGCCACGCGTCCAGCAACGGCCACCGCAGCGACCTGAAGCTCCATGGTGACATCATCGAGCCGGACGAGGTGTGGGCGTGCACGACGTGCGCCGCGTGCATCTGGGAATGCCCGGTGTTCATCGAGATCGTCGAAGACATCGTGGACCTGCGCCGCTACCTGACGATGACCGAGGGCGCGCCGCCGGCCGGCGCCGCCATGGCGCTGACCGGCATCGAGCGCCAGGCCAACCCGTGGGGCCAGCCGCTCAAGGAGCGCCATCTGTGGGCCGAGGGCCTCAACGTGCCGTTCCTGGAGCCGGGCAAGCCCGTGGACTACGTGTTCTGGGTCGGCTGCTCGATGGCCTACGACATGCGTAACCAGAAGATCGCCCGCTCCATCGTCAAGGTGCTGCAGCAGGCGGGCGTGTCCTTCGCCCTCTTTGCCGAGGAGCAGTGCAACGGTGACCCGGCGCGCCGCCTGGGCAACGAGTACCTGTACCAGCAGCAGGCGACGAAGAACATCGAGGGCCTGAAGCAGTACCAGTTCAAGACCGTCCTGACCGGCTGCCCGCACTGCTTCAACACCATCAAGAACGAGTACCCGCAGTTCGGCGGCAACTTCGAGGTCATCCATCACAGCCAGCTCATCAGCCAGCTCATCGCCGAGGGCAAGATCACGCTCACGCCGGAGCTGAAGCAGACGGTCACGTTCCACGACTCGTGCTACCTGGGCCGCTACAACAACATCTTCGAGGCGCCGCGCGAGGCCTGGCGGCCACCGGCGCGAACCTGGTCGAGATGCCGCGCAACCGCGACAAGGGCTTCTGCTGTGGCGGTGGCGGCGGCCAGGTGTGGATGGAAGTGCCGTCCACGCAGCGCATCGGCTACCTGCGCATGGATGAGGCGCTGTCGGTCAGCCCGAACATCGTCAGCGCGGCGTGCCCCTTCTGCATGACCATGCTGGACGACGCCGCCAAGGTCAAGGGCGTCGAGGAGACCGTCGCCGTCCGCGACATCTCGGAGATCGTCGCCGACTGGATGAAGAAGTAAGACCCTGTCCCTCACCCCCTGGTAGGGGTAGCCCTCGTGGCAACCCTGGGCGACCACGAGGGCTCGCCCCTACTGTCACAAGGGGCGAGGGGGAAGACAGAAGAAGAAGAGCGCCGGGTGTAAGGCACCCGGCGCTCGCTTTTTTGGCAGCATTGTGGTATACTCGCTGTCACCTTCAACGCAACGTTTACACGTCGCATCGCTGTCACCGACCGACGACACCGACTCGAAGTCGGCGTCTGATACAACGAAGCCTGCCGAGGCAGGCTCCGCAGCCCGCTTCAGCGGGCTTGCATAGAGTAGCCTGGCACTTGAGTGCCAGGCGCCGCCGTGACGAGCAGGTGCTTCCCCGATTCGCCACGGCGCCGACGTCAAGATGCCGCGCTTCGCCGCGATCACGTTCAAACAAGCGGAGAAAGCGGATACGCCGGAGGCACACCAACCTGGACTGGGACTATCTGGATAAGATATCTCTGACCACAACGGAACTTATCACCCTCATTGGCATTATCGTAGGGTTAGTGAGCATTTACGTCACCATCAGGCGACCACGACCTAGACTGCGGGTCCGGTGTTACCTAGGGTTGGTGCCAATGCAGGCTCACTGGCAGTTCATCGTTGTTGAAGCGATTAACACAGGACAGCGCCCGATTGAGGTTCAGGCAATATGGCTTGAATTGAGCAACGGGAATATGATCCTTGCGCCTACTTTAACTTTCACTGGCCCACTCAATCTTCCAAGGAGATTGGAAGACGGCGAAAGCCTCAAAGCGCAGTTTCCCATGCAAGATGTGGCCGATGCATTGGTCTACCCATCCAACAAACTGGTCAAGGTCACTCGAGCCGTTGTAACTGACGCTGCGGGGAAGCGTTACAAGTCCCCGGCCCCAGACCTGCCAAGCGAAACGGCATAACACCCGATGGTAAAGCAAGGCGTGCATGAGCAGTATGTCGCCCTGAGCAAAGCGAAGGGCCCCCGCCAGTCCCCGGGATGCTTCGCTTCGCTCAGCATGACAGCATTCCCCTGTCGTCCATGCACAGTCACCATCGCCAATTGGTGTAAGAAGGCAAGGCAGATGCCGCCAAACGTGGAATGATGCGAATGGAGGTGGATGATGACGTACGAGCAAGTTGTCGCTGAGGTGATGCGCCTGTCGAGACAAGACCGGCTGCGCTTGTTGGCGATGATTGCAGACTCGCTTCAGGCAGAGCTTTCGACTTCCATTCCCCGAGGTGTTCCAGCCGACCGCCTTCGTGGCATCCTCAAGCCCGACGGCCCCATGCCTACGGATGAAGAACTGAAGGACGACTACACCCGCTATCTGATCGAGAAGTACGTGCGCTGAATCGCCACGCGCGGCGTTTTGCGGCATAATGGTGCGCCTACATAGGCGCGCTTTTTTGTGCGTTGCGGCGGCATCCAGTGGAGCGAGGGGAGGGCGGCGAGGGATGGCGGATTACGATGTGGTGGTCCGGAATGGGCTGATCTACGATGGGAGCGGGGCGCCGCCGTACACCGGCGATGTCGCGATGGTCGGCGACAGGATCGCGACGGTGGGGAATGTGCCGGGCGACGGCAGAGTGGAGATCGACGTCAAGGGGCTGGCGATCTCGCCGGGCTTCATCAACATGCTGAGCTGGGCCAACGTCTCCCTGATCCACGACGGGCGCTCGCAGAGCGATATCCGCCAGGGCGTGACGCTGGAGGTGCTCGGCGAGAACTTCTCGATGGGGCCGCTCAACGGCTCGATGAAGGCCGAGATGGTCGAACGCCAGGGCGACATAAGATACGACATTGTCTGGACGACGCTTGGCGAGTACCTGGAGTACCTGGAGCGCGAGGGTGTGTCGTGCAACGTGACGTCGTTCGTCGGCTCGGAGGGCGTGCGCATCCACGAGCTGGGCTTCGAGAACCGCGCGCCGACGGCGGCCGAGCTGGAGCGGATGCGCGGCCTGGTGCGCGAGGCGATGGCCGAGGGCGCGGTCGGGCTGTCGTCGGCGCTCATCTACGCGCCCGCGTCCTACGCCCAGACGGACGAGCTAATCGCCCTGGCCGAGGTCGTCGGCGAGGTGGACGGCCTCTACATCTCGCACATCCGCAGTGAGGGCGACGCCATCTTCGAGGCGCTGGACGAGTTCTTCACTATCTGCCGCGACGCCCACGTGCGCGGCGAGATCTACCATCTCAAGCTGTCGGGCAAGCACAACTGGGACAAGATCGACCGCCTCATCGCGACCATCGAGGCGGCGCAGGCGTCGGGGCTGCCGGTGACGGCGGACATGTACACCTACACAGCGTCGTCGACCGGCCTGGACGCGACCCTGCCCGGCTGGGTGCACGAGGGCGGCCACAAGGCGATGGTCGCGCGGCTGAAGGGTGAGTCGCTGCGACCGCACCTGATCGAGGAGATCACGCGCTACAAAGAGGTGGACGCCGCCGAGGACACCATGCTGGTCGGGTTCAAGAACCCGGCGCTGAAGCCGCTCATCGGCAGGAGCCTGGCCGAGGTCGCGGCGATGCGCGGCAAGTCGCCCCAGGAGACGGTCATGGACCTGATCGTGGAGGACGATAGCCGCGTGCAGGCGGTGTTCTTCTCGATGTCGGAGGACAATGTGCGGCGGCAGATCGCCCTGCCGTGGGTCGCCTTCGACTCCGACGCCGGCTCGTACGCGACGGAGGGCCTGTTCCTCAGGAACAGCACGCACCCGCGCGCCTACGGTACGTTCGCCCGGCTGCTCGGCCGCTACGTCCGCGACGAGAAGATTGTTCCGCTGGAGGAGGCGGTGCGGCGGCTGACATCGTTCCCCGCCGCCAACCTGAAAATCGAGGGGCGCGGCCGACTGGCGGCGGGGTATTTCGCCGACGTTGTTGTGTTCGACCCGGCGACCATCCAGGACCACGCGACGTACAACGACCCGCACCAGTACTCGACCGGCGTCGCCCACGTCTTCGTCAACGGCGTCCAGGTGCTCAAGGATGGCGAGCACACGGGGGCGACGCCGGGCCGCGTCGTCCGCGGCCCCGGCTGGCGCGGGAACGGCAAGTGAGCCCGCAGACGATGATGGCGAGACCTCAATACCATGGGGCGGCATGCGCCAACACAAGAACACTGTTATGCCGTCATTGCGAGCGTCAGCGAAGCAATCTCCCGGCGGGCAATAGCCACACTCTGTGCGCACAGACGGTCGATAGCAAGGACGGGAGATTGCTTCGGCGGGAAAGCCCGCCTCGCAATGACCCCGCAAGTCTCTGTGTTCTGAACAGCGAAGCGAAGCATCGGGCTGGCGCAGTCCAGACCCCTCCTATCGTCGGGGTGACATTCGGGAGTTTCCTGTGTCGGCTCATGCCATCACACGGCTTGGCGGTCTCGCAAGCACAAGATTATGCGTACATCACGTTAGGAGATGACCAATGCTGAAAGAACCATTGCTTGACGACAACGCGCCGTGGAAGGAACGCTTTCGCGCGCCGTCCGTGCTGGGCGCGACGCTGGCCGACGAGGCCCCGACGCGCGGGCTGGCGGTGACGCGCACCGGCGGCGTCTATCAGCTCCACGCCTGGGACGTACCGACCGGTGGCCTCCGGGCTCTTACCGACTACCCCGAGGGTAAGCTCGTCGGGACGATCGCGCCCGACGGCCGCTACGTCTACTACCTGGCGGACGCGGGCGGCAACGAGATCGGCCACTACGTGCGCGTCCCGTTCGAGGGAGGGCCGCCGCAGGACATCACGCCGGACCTGCCGCCCTACGCCTCGATGGGCCTGTCCATCAGCCGCTCCGGCGCGCGCCTCGGCCTGACGGTCGCGGACGCCGAGGGCTTCCACCTGTATGTCATGGACCTGGGACCGAATGGTGAGCCTGGCGCGCCCCGGGCGTTGTGGCACGGGCGTCGGCTCGCGGCGGGGCCGGGGCTGTCGTACAACGGCGAGATCGCCGTCATGGCCTCGACGGAGCGCTCCGGCAAGCCGCAGTACAGTCTGGTCGCCATCGACGTCAGTACGGGCGAGGTGCTGGATGACCTGTGGGACGGGCCGGAAACGAGCATCGAACCGGCCATGTTCTCGCCCCTTCCCGGGGACACGCGCCTTCTTGCCGCTACCAACCGCAGTGGTGTGCGCCGCCCGTTGCTGTGGAACCCGCGCACGGGCGAGCGGGTCGACCTGGACCTGGCGGACATGAGCGGCGAGATTATCCCGGCCGATTGGTCGTCGGACGGCGAGCGGCTGCTGCTGATGCACGTCAGCCAGGCGCGGCAGCAGCTCTACACCTACCATCTCACGACGGGCGTCCTGACCCGTCTGGCGCACCCCAGCGGCTCGTACGGCGGCGTGTCCTTCGCCCCCGACGGCGAGATCCTCGCCAACTGGAACGACGCTACGCACCCGAACCAGGTGATCTCGCTGGATGCGGAGACGGGCGCGCTGAAGCGGACGGTTCTCGCGGCGGGCGCCGTGCCGGCCGGCCATCCGTGGCAGTCGGTCGCATTCCCCTCGTCCGACGGCACGACCATCCAGGCGTGGCTGGCGCTGCCGGACGGCGTCGGCCCGTTCCCGACCATCCTGCATACCCACGGCGGCCCGACGGCCGTCGAGCTGGAGACGTTCGACGCGTGGTCGCAGACGTGGCTCGACCACGGCTTTGCCTTCTTGAGCGTTAACTATCGCGGCTCGGTGACGTTTGGCCGCGACTTTCAGGAGCAGATCAACGGTGACCTAGGCCACTGGGAGATCGAGGACATGGTCGCCGGGCGCGACTGGCTCGTCGCCCAGGGCATCGCGCGCCCCGACCAGATATTCTTGACCGGCTGGTCCTACGGCGGCTACCTGACGCTGATGGGGCTCGGGGTGCGCCCGGATCTGTGGGCGGGCGGCATGGCCGGCGTCGCCATCGCCGACTGGACCATTCAGTACGAAGACACCGCCGACACGCTGAAGGGGTACCAGGTGGCGATTTTGGGCGGGACGCCGGAGACGGCTGCCGAGCAGTACCGCCGCAGCTCGCCGATTACCTACGTGGAGCAGGTGCGCGTGCCGGTGCTGGTCATCCAGGGGCGCAACGACACGCGCTGCCCGGCGCGGCCGATGGTGATGTACGAGGAACGGCTGCGGGCGCTCGGCAAGCCCATCGAGGTACACTGGTTCGACGCGGGCCACGTTGGCCCGCGGGCGCAGGTGCAGGAGTCCATCGAGAACCAGGAGCGCATGCTGCGCTTCGTGTACCGCGCGCTTACCGCTCAATAGCCTGGCAATATGTCGTGGCGACTTCGCGTCGCGCTTGGCGCCGGAGAGCGACTAGAAGTCGCCACGACGGTTACATTGCTTCTTTTTGATGACGCACGTCATACTAAAAAGGGTGGGTCTGTGCTATAATTCTTGGCGTATGTCGATTCACAGTCCTAATCAACCAAAGAGGTAATGAATGTTCCGATTTGGGAAAAATAAGCAAGAGCAGCCGCCGGAGCCGCCGAAGTCGGGTGGCGCGTCGAATGGCGGCCCGACGCACGAACAAGTGATGGCGGCGCTGTCGACCGTGCAAGAGCCGGAGCTTGGCCGCGACATCGTCAGCCTGAAGATGGTCGAGAATGTGGTCATCAACGGCGGCAAGGTGTCCCTGACATACGTGCTGACGACGCCTGCCTGCCCGCTGCGCGACCGCATCCGCAGTGACGTGAACGAGGCACTGCTGAAGGTGCCCGGCGTCACGAGCGTCGACCTGCAATTCGACTCCCGCGTGCCGACGGATAACCAGCTGTTCCGCACGATCAACATTGGCGCGCGCAATGTCGTCGCCGTCGCGTCGGGCAAAGGCGGCGTCGGCAAGAGCACGAGCGCGGTGAACATCGCCGTCGCGTTGGCGGGGCAGGGGGCGCGCGTCGGCCTCATGGACGCCGACATCTACGGCCCGAATATCCCTATGATGCTCGGCATCTATGACCGCCCGTATGCCGAAAACAACAAGATTATTCCACTGGAAGGCTACGGCCTGAAGGTGATGAGCATGGGCTTCCTGGTGCCGCCGGGGAAGGCGCTCGTCTGGCGCGGGCCAATGCTCCACGGCGCGATCCGCCAGTTCCTGAGCGACGTCGAGTGGGGCGACCTGGACTACCTGATCGTGGATATGCCGCCCGGTACGGGTGACGTGCAGCTCAGCCTGACCCAGAGCATCCCACTGACCGGCGCGGTCATTATTACGACGCCACAGGCCGTGGCGTTGGACGACGTGATCCGCGGCGTGGACGCCTTCAACGCCGTCAAGCCGCCGGTGCCCGTGCTCGGCGTCGTCGAGACGATGAGCTACTTCGTCGCACCCGATACGGGCAAGCGCTATGACATCTTCGGGCACGGCGGCGGCCAGGACATGGCGAAGAAGCTCGGCGTGCCCTTCCTCGGCGAGGTGCCGATTGACCCCCGCGTGCGCGAGGGCGGCGACATCGGCCAGCCCATCGTCGCCGTGAACCCAGATGCGCCCGCCGCCCAGGCGTATCTCAAGATTGCGCAGCAGATCGCGGCCAAGATCAGCGTCATCAACTACACCCGGCCGCCCGACGAGAATACCGTCATGGCGGGCGACATCCCCGTCATGAAGCGAAAGTAACAGCAAACGAAGGGGGCGTCCGACGACGCTCCCTTTGCGATTCGGGACGGGGTTGGGATGACGACGAAACTGGTGAATATCAGCCTGCTCGCGCTGATCGTCTTGCTGACGGTGACGGGGCTGCTGATGCTTGTCCTCTCCCAGGGCGCGGGCTGGCTCTACGACATTCACCGCATCATCGGCCTTGCTTTGCTGCTGTTCATTCCCTGGAAGATCGCCATTGCCTGGCGCTCGACGCGCCGCAAGCTGCGGGCCGGTGTGGGCCGCGCTATCCTTCCCATCTCCCTGATTCTGGCCGCCGCGGCCCTCGCCTCGATTGCCCTGGTCTTTGTGTGGACACTGAACCTGACGCCGCTTTGGGGCGTCTTTGGCTACCCGGCGCTCCTGCTGCACTGGTACCTGGCGCTGGGGCTGCTGCCGCTGTTCGCCGTCCACATCTACCGCCACTGGTACCGCCGCCCAACGGCGCGGCTCTTCCACGAGCGCCGGCAAGTGCTCCGACTCGGCGTGCTGGGCGCCGGCGCGCTCGCTGCGTGGGTTGGGCTGTCGGCCATCGCCAACGTCAGGCAGACGGCCGACGGTCTGCGGCGCTTCACGGGCTCGCGGGAGCAACGCTCGTTCGCCGGTAACGCCATGCCCGTGACAATGCTCCTGACGGACCACGTACAGACGCTCGATCCTGAGACATGGCGCTTGACGCTGACGGGCCTCCTTGCCGCGCCGCTTGTGCTGAGCCTCGCGGACCTCGCCGCGTTCCCTCGGTCGACGGAGACGTGGACGCTCGATTGCACGAATGGCTGGTATAGCACCCAGGAATGGACGGGGGCGCGGTTGGGCGATGTGCTGGCGCGGGCGGGCCTGAGAGAAGGCGCTGCGGTTGTGCAGATCGTGTCTGTGACGGGGCATAGCGTGACGCTGCCCCTGGCGCAGGCGCGCGAGGCGCTGCTGGCGACACACATTGGCGGGGAGGCGCTGGCCGCCGCCCATGGCGCGCCCGTTCGCCTGGCGCACCCCAATCTGCGCGGCTGGCTGTGGATCAAGTGGGTGAGCGAGATACGCGTGTTCGCCGCGGAACCCGTAAACGGGATATAATATTGTGCAAGTTGAGTCTAAACGGAGTGAAGATCGGTGTACGGTCTGAGTGTTGCGCTCCTCGAAGAAGATGCGAAACTGGCCGAAATCGTGCAGCGGCTGGTGGTTGCCTACCATCCCGAGCGGATCTATCTGTTCGGCTCCAAAGCGCGTGGGCAGGCCGGACCGGACAGCGACTACGATCTGATGGTGATCGTATCGGAGGATGCTGCGCCGGAGCAGCGCACCAGCCGTCTCGCCTACCAGGCGCTCCGGGGCACGGGCACGGCCGCGGATGTTCTGGTGTGGACCTGGCAAGCCTTCAACGAACGACTGCATCTTCGCGCCTCACTTCCGTCAACTATCATTCGCGAAGGCAAGCTTCTATGTAGCGGATAAGGTTGGTTATGCAACAGATCCTCTTCGATGTTTTTCTAATAGTGCTCGTGCTCTGGCCTGTGGCGGCGGGCGTGAGCTACATGAAGGATCGGCAGCGGTTGGCGGAGAAGATGCGCCGCCAACAAGAGGCGGAAGGCAGGATCGAGCTCGACCCCAGGCAGACGGCCTGGCATGACTACCGCCGCAAGTACGACCAGTTGGCGCGAGAGAGGGCGCAAGCGGAGCAGGCACAGAAGCAGGCCGACGACGCGACCCACTGATTCCTCCATCGAAAGATTCCACTCACCTTCTACATCACAATAGCGGCAAACGCTTTCATTCAAAGGAGTCATCATGGTCGAGCAGGAAACGCTGCGCACCCCACCGCGCGAGCGGCGGCGGGGGCTGGTCGCGGTGAATACGGGGGACGGCAAGGGGAAGACGACGGCGGCGCTGGGGACGGTTGTGCGCGCCGTCGGTTATGGCTGGAAGGTGCTGATCGTCCAGTTCATCAAGGGAACGTGGCAGTATGGGGAGATGGTAGGCATAGGCTATCTGCCCGGCGTGCGCCTGGAGCGCATGGGCGCGGGTTTCTACAAGATTATGGGGGATCAGCTGCCGGAGGAGGTACACCGCCAGGCTGCGGCCGAGGCCCTGGCGCTGGCGCGGGACGCGATGGCCTCGGGCGAGTGGGACATGATCGTGCTGGACGAGGTCAACGTGGCGATGCAGACGGGCCTGCTGCCCATAGCGGACGTGCTGGCCCTCATCGACGCAAAGCCGGGCTACCTGCACCTGTTCATGACCGGCCGAGGCGCTCCGCCCGAGCTTATTGAGCGCGCCGACCTGGTGACCGAGATGCGTGAAATCAAGCACCCCTACCAGCAGGGCATTCTCGCGCAGAAGGGCTTCGACTACTGAGTGTTGTGCAACTAAAGGCGAGGGCGTAGGATCGACTTTGACCCTACGCCCTTTCTGTTGCCTTCATACCAAGCATGTACAGAAAGGCTGTCATTGCGAGCACAGTCTATATGACCCTGGGGTCACCCGTAACTATGAAAATGTCATGCTGAGCGAAGCGAAGCATCCCGGTGCCGTTGGAGGCCCTTCGCTGCGCTCAGGGCGACAGCCGCGCTATTTTCATCTCAGCGAAGCAATCCCCCGCCCTTGCGACCGGCCGCCTAGCCAGAGTGGCCAGGCCCTTGCCCATGGTGAGATTGCTTCGTCGGGCTGTCGCCCTCCTCGCAATGACGCTAACTTTGCTGCCTATCTAGCGACGTTTGGTATCATGCGGAGCCTGAGCTGATATTGAACTGGGTATCAAACTCGAGGCGGATGTTGTCCTCGAGACTGAGGACTCGCGGCACCTTCGGAGGGTTCATGTTGAAGTCGGCGAACTTCACCGCCGTCTTCGCCGTGCCCTTGAACGTGTTGCCGTCCAGCGTGCCGGTGACGTCCCATGTGATCGGTTTCGTCGTTCCATGCACAGTCATGTCGCCGGTTAGCTGGAAGTTCACAGGCCCTGACTTGGGCAGAGGCGTGACCAGGCCCTTGACCTCGGTCGGCACGAACTCGGCGGTCGGGAACTTGTCCGTCTCCAGGGTGCTGCGCTTGATAAAGCCGTCGCGCATCGGCTGATCGGTTGAGAGTGAATTGACGTCGACCGTAATCTTCGATTGGCTCTTGTCGACCTTGGCATCTTGCCCGAGGACGATTGTACCCTGGACAGTCTTTGTCTTACCAACGGCGTCGTTTGGCAGGTTGTTTCCGGCGAGTTGCTCCTTGACCAGGAAGCGCGCCTCACTGTTCTCGGGAACGAGGGACAGCTTCAAGGCTCCGGCAGCCGCAGCGCCTTGGGCGGGTGCAGCGGACTTGGTGGCTGAGGCGGCCGTCGGCTGGGCGCTCGCCGACTTAGCGGCAGGAGCCGCTGTCGGCTGAGCAGGCGCCGTCGTGGGCGCATCAGACTGTGTTTTAGCGGCGGGGGCAGTGGTGGACACGGCAGCCGGCGCAGACGCGGGAGCGGCGGTATTGGCGCCACCGCAGGCAGCCACGGCGAGGGCCACAAGGCCCAGTGCCACCACGAGAATCCATCGAACCATATTGTCTCCTATCGAAAAAACCGATCCCGGACAAAATATCTGAAAAGATTAAAGAGCGGTTAAACATCGCATAAGAACTAGATGAGTCTTCTGGTCCTAAAAGTCGCTTGACGGGTTTGCCAGGCTCGCCTATAATCACTATGTTACGAGTTATTCCGTAATTCCCCACGCATGAGACGCGCGGCTGCTTGTCAAAGGCACAACTGAAGCTCATAGGCGCCGTGTTTGGGATGAGCCCAGGCAGTCGCCAGGCCGGCGCGATTCTAGACATCTGGATCGAGGGAGGAAAAGGCGAATGGCTGCTGCAACGGAGATCCATACGTTAAGCAAAGCCAAGCTGCGGGACATGCTCCGGCAGATGATGCTCATTCGAGAGTTCGAGGACAAAACGGCTGAGTGGTATGCGCGTGGCCGCATCGCCGGCTTCGTGCATCTCTACAACGGAGAAGAGGCGAATGCCGTCGGGATCGCCGCGGCGCTGGAGCCGGGCGATGTGCTGATGTCGCACTACCGCGACCACGGCCATGCCATCGCGAAGGGCGCGGACGTGAAGGCGGCCATGGCCGAGCTATTTGGGAAGACAACGGGCCTGGTGCACGGCAAGGGCGGCTCGATGCACTTTTTCGACTACGAGAACGGCTACTGGGGCGGCTACGCCATCGTCGCCGGCCAGATTCCGCTCGCCGTCGGCGTGGCCTTCGCTTTCCAGCAGCGCAAAGAGGGGCATGTCGCGGCCGTCATCATGGGCGATGCGGCTACGGCCAACGGCTACTTCCATGAGTCTCTGAACATCGCCAAGCTCTGGAATGTGCCCTGCATCTTCATTGTCGAGAACAACCAGTACGGTATGGGCACCGCTGTTAAGGTACACTCTGCCGTTCAGGATATATCCGCGAAGGCTGCCGCCTACGATATCCCAGCCGTTCGCGTCGACGGCATGGACGTGATGGCAGTCTACGAGGCGATGAAGCAGGCGGTGGAGTACAGCCGCTCCGGCCAGGGGCCAACGTTTGTGGAGACGGTGACGTACCGCTTCCGTGGCCACTCCATGGCAGACCCGGTGCGCTATCGCGAGAAGGAAGAAGAGGAGAATTGGCGCCACCGCGACCCCATCGCCCTGTTCCGCCAGCGTCTCATTGAGGAAGGCGTCATCTCCGAGCGCACAGCGCGCAAGATGGAGGATGACGTGCGCCGGGAGATCGAGGAGGCCGTCCGCTTCGCCGAGGCCAGTCCGACTCCATCATTGAGCGCCCTGTACACGGATGTGTACGTCGATCAGCCGGAGATTCCCAACGCAGCCATTCTATCGAAAGACGGCTGGAAGAAGTAAGCCGCGAGGATTCCATGCCTGTACGAACCTATCTTGAAGCAATTACCGATGCGCTGCGCGAGGAGATGAATCGCGACGAGCGTATCTTTATCATGGGCGAGGATGTGTGCGCCTACGGCGGCTCGTACGCCGTCACGGGGCGCTTGTGCGACGAGTTTGGCCCGCAGCGTGTTCGCGACACGCCGATTGCCGAGGGCGGCATTGCCGGCGTGGCGACGGGCGCTGCGATGGGGGGAATGCGGCCGGTCTGCGAGATCATGACGATCAACTTCGCCCTGCTCGCGATGGACGCTATCATCAATCACGCGGCGAAAGTCCACTATATGTTCGGCGGCAAGGTCAAGGCGCCGGTCATCTTCCGCACCGCCGGCGGCGCGGGCGCTCAGCTTGGCGCGACCCACGCCCAGAACTTTGAAGTCTACTTCGCTCACGCGCCGGGCCTGAAAGTGCTGACGCCGGCCTTCCCGGCCGACGCGAAGGGCATGATGAAGATGGCGTTGCGCCAGGACGATCCCATCCTTTTCATCGAGAGCACAGGTCTCTACCGCACGCGCGGTGAGGTGCCGGATGGCGACTACACGACGCCCATCGGCTCCGCGCGCATCGCTCGCGAGGGGAAGGATATCACCCTCATTTCGTATTCCCGCATGGTGCTGGTCGCGATGCAGGCGGCAGAACAGCTCGCTAAGATGGGTGTCGAGGCCGAGGTCGTTGACCTGCGCAGCCTGCGCCCGTGGGACGCCGAGACGGTCATCGAGTCGATCAAGAAGACAAACCGGGGCGTCATCATCGAGGAAGATTGGCAGTCGTACGGCGTGGGCGCTGAGATTGCGGCCACGGTCATGCGCGAGGCCTTCGACTACCTGGACGGGCCTATCGAGCGCGTTGGGCTTGCCGAGGTTCCGCTGCCGTATGCGCGCGACCTGGAGCAGGCCGCCATGCCGAAGCCGCAGGATGTTATCAACAAACTACGGGAAATGCGAGTCATCCGTTAGTGTTAGCTTCGCAGCGCCGCGGCAGTGAGCCGGGCGCTGCGGTATGCGTAAGGAGTGTGCCGTGCCGACCGAAGTTGTCATGCCCAAGATGGGCTACGACATGACAGAGGGCACCATCGTCAATTGGAAAGTGAAAGTGGGTGAGGCTGTCGAGAAGGGACAAGCCCTGGCCGAGATCGAGACCGGCAAGGTCAACATTGAGATCGAGGCTTTCGACAGCGGCACCGTAGGCAAGATTATCGCGCAACCGGGCGAGACCCTGCCGGTCGGCGCGACCATCGCTATTCTTCTGCATGCTGGCGAGAAGCTGGACGAGTCAGCTGACGGCGCCGCGCCCGCGCCCGCCGCCCAGGCGGCCACCGCGACGCCGCCCGCGCCTCCGCCGTCGGAGGACGCCCAGGTCCCGCCCCCACAGACGGCCACGGCTCCCGCTGCGGCGCCGGCGCCTGCTCCGGCAGCGGCTGCACCGCCTTCCGACCAGAATGGTGGTGCGCCGGGCGAGCTGCGCGTATCGCCCATCGCGCGACGCATCGCTGAGGACGCGGGTGTTGATCTGCGGCAGGTCAAGGGCACCGGCCCCGGCGGGCGTATCGTCAAGCTCGACGTAGAAGAGGCCATCGAGGTTCAGAAGAAGCGTGGCGCCGCGCCTACGCCGGCCGCTCAGCCGGCCCCCGCTCCGGCGGCTGCACCCGCGGCGGCTCCGGCTGCCGCCCCGGCCCCAGCGCCTGCCGCTGCCCCGAGCGGCGAGACGGTGCCGTTCTCGCGGATGCGCCAGGTCATTGGACAGCGCTTGCAGCAGAGCTACCAGACCAGCCCGCACTTCTTCGTCACCGTCGCCATCGACATGACCGAGGCGATGGCATGGCGGGAAGAGATCAACGCGATTCTGGCGGCAGAAGGCGTCAAGGTCAGTGTCAACGACGTGGTGCTCAAGGCCGTGGCCTCGGCCCTGTCGAAGCACCCAGAGATCAACGTCACCATCAGCGACCAGGGCGTCACGCGGCATCCCGAGGTCAACCTGGGCATCGCCGTGGCGCTCGAAGAGGGTCTACTAACCCCCGTGCTCCGCAACGCCAACGCCAAAACCATTTCGCAACTGTCCCAGGAAGTGCGGGCGCTGGTCGAGCGGGCGCGGAGCAACAAGTTCAAGCCAGACGATCTTGGCGGCGGGACTTTCACGGTCTCGAATTTGGGGCCGATGGGCGTGGAGCAGTTCACCGCCATCATCAACCCGCCTGAGGCGGCCATTCTGGCCGTCGCCTCGACGCTGCCGGAGGTTGTGGCGCGCGATGGTGAGGTCGCGGTGCGGCAGGTAATGCGCGTCACGCTGTCCTCCGACCACCGCGTGATTGACGGCGCGATGGCGGCGCGTTTCCTGCAAACACTCAAGGGCCTGCTGGAGAACCCGCGGCGTTTGGTTCTGTGAGAAAAGGTGACGGGGTGACGAAGTGGCGAGGTGACCTCACTCCGCTGCCTCGCCACTTCGTCACGTCTGTTATGTATTCTGACGATTGATGTTATAAACATTTAGGAGGTCATTCCGTGGCCGAACAGCAATACGATGTGGTCATCCTCGGCAGCGGGCCGGGCGGCTACATCGCCGCAATCCGGGCAGGCCAGCTTGGCCTGCGCGTCGCGTGTGTAGAGCAAGGCGATATCGGCGGAGTCTGCACCAATTGGGGCTGCATTCCGACGAAGGCTTTGCTGCGCAATGCCGAAGTCTTGGAATTGGTGCGGCATGCCGAGCAGTTTGGTGTCGAGGCGAAGGACATTCAGGTAAGCTGGCCGGTCGGCGTCAAGCGCGCCGAGCGCGTGGTTCGCCAATCGCGCCAGGGTATCGAGTTCCTGTTCAAGAAGAACAAGGTGGAGGTCGTCAAGGGCCGCGGCAGCCTCGTGGACGCCAACACGATGCGCGTCGAAGGGGCGGATGGTACGCGCGAGTTGAAAGCACGCAACTTCATCATCGCCACAGGCGCGCGTCCATTCGTGCCGAAGGGGGTGACGGTTGACGGCAAAACCATCATCACAAGCAAAGAAGCCGTCGCCTTGCCTGAGCCGCCGAAGCGTCTGCTTATCATGGGCGCGGGCGCGATTGGCTGTGAGTTCTCCACCGTCTACAGCGCCTATGGTACGCAGTGTGTCATCTTCGAGATGATGGGCCAGGTCCTTCCGCTGGAGGATGCCGAATCCGGCGCGACGCTGCAGAAGGCGCTCCAGAAGCGCGGCGTCGAGATCAACCTCAACACGCGCGTCGACGGCGCGGAAGCTCGTGGCGATGGCGTCGTGGTCAAGGTCACAACGAACGACCAGACGCGCGAGGTCGAGGGTGACTTGCTGCTGATGGCGGCGGGGAACGTCGGCAACACCGAGAACATGGGCTTCGAGGCGCTGGGAATCGAGATTGGGCGCGGTAATGTGATTGGGGTCAACGAGTATCTGCAGACCGCTGTCCCCAACATCTACGCGATCGGTGATGTGGTCAAGGGGCCGCGCCTGGCGCACAAGGCGATGCATGAGGGCGTGATTGCCGTCGAGCATATCGCCGGTTTGAACCCGTCGCCGATGCACTGGGACAACATTCCGAGCTGCACCTACAGCCACCCCGAGGTTGCCAGCATCGGGATGAGCGAGGCGAAGGCGCGGGAGACGGTCGCCGACGTTAAGGTGAGCAAGTTTCCATTCTCGGCGAGCGGCCGCGCTCGCGCCCTGGGCGACACCGAGGGCTACGTCAAGGTCGTCGCCGATGCCAAGTACGGCGAGATCCTGGGCGTCCACATGGTCGGTCCCGAGGTCACCGAGATGATTCACGAGCTGGCCGTCGCGCGGACGAACGAGATGACCGTCGAGGAGATCATCCATACCATTCACGCGCACCCGACGCTGTCGGAGACGATTCACGAGGCGAGCCTGGGAATCGTTGGCGCTCCCTTGCACATCTAGACGCAAAGTGAGGGCGGGACTGCCGCCCGCCTTCTCGCGCAGCACACTTGAATACGCGAGCATTCCTACCACAAGGAGGCTACAATGGCCGGCAACGTGCCTGGCGATCGTGGGTATACAAAAGATCATGAGTGGGCCAAGACCGAGGGCCAAAAAGTGCGCGTTGGCATTACCGAGTATGCCCAGGCGCAGCTTGGCGACGTGGTGTACGTTGAGCTGCCTCAAGTCGGCAAAGAGATTAGGGCCGGCAAGACCTTTGGCGTGGTCGAGTCCGTGAAGGCCGCGTCGGACCTATACTCCCCGGTGACGGGCACGGTGGTCGAAGTCAACTCGGCGCTCGAGAGCAGCCCGGAGACCGTTAACTCCGACCCCTATGGCGATGGGTGGATGATCGTCGTTGAGCCGAGCGACGCCGCCGAACTGGACGGCCTTATCTCGGCTGCTGACTACGAGAAGCTCACCGCCGAGGCGTAAAGCTGCGGCACAATCCAACTGTCAAAGGAGCGGAGTCACAGTCGTGGCTCCGCTTCGTGTTTCTGCAATCCATGGCCCATCTCTAGACAAACTTGTGCGCCGTCGTTTCGTCTTTGTCCAACCCTAGCCATTTGTGCTAGAATAAGGGGCGAATCGGGAATTATCCCGGTGAGTGCGCCTACAGGACTCAAGTGTGCTGTGGCGCTGTCTCTAGGTGTCGTTTGTGAGATTATATCGGACCCATGGAGGTCTAGTGCAATCCTTTGGTCGTTTTTCCGTCTTCCCGGTCGTGCCTGAGCGGATTGGCCGTCTGCGTTCCCTCGCCTACAACCTGTGGTGGGTTTGGAACTCGGACGCTCGTCAGCTCTATCATGACCTGGATCCTGATCTGTGGCGTCAGGTCAACCTCAACCCCGTGCGCCTGCTGAGCCTTGTCGAGTCGAAGCGGCTGCTGGCGATGAGCGAAGACCCCGAGTATGTCGCGCGTTACGACCGCGTCATGGCTGCCTTCGACAGCTACATGAGCGCGGACGATACATGGTTCCACCGCGCGTATCCGGATCTCAAGGACTTCTCAATTGCATACTTCTCGCCGGAATTCGGTCTAGCTCAGTCGCTACCAATCTACTCCGGCGGTCTCGGTGTCCTGGCGGGTGACTACTGCAAGGAAGCGAGCGACCTCGGCCTGCCCGTCGTCGGCGTCGGCTTCCTGTACCCCCAAGGCTACTTTGTGCAGCATATCAATCCGGACGGCATTCAGGAAGCTGTCTACGAGAAGATGGACTTCTCGGAGATGCCGGTGACCGTGGCGACTGACCCCAACGGCCGCGAGGTCGTCATCCACGTCGATCTGCCCGGCCGCCGCGTGTATGCCAAGGTGTGGCGAATCCAGGTGGGGCGTATCCCTGTGTTCCTGATGGATACCGACGTCGACCCCAACCAGCCCGGCGACCGGGACCTGGGCGCGCGCCTGTATATCGGCGACCACGCGCTGCGCATCGCGCAAGAGGTCGTGCTGGGGATTGGCGGTGTCAGAGCGCTGCGCGCCCTCGGTATTTCGCCCAATGTCTGGCACATGAACGAAGGGCATTCGGCCTTCCTGGGGCTGGAGCGTATCCGCGAGCTCATCAGCGAGGCGGGGCTCACGTTCGATGAAGCGCAGCAGGTGGTGGCGGCCAGCACGGTCTTTACCACGCACACGCCGGTGGCGGCGGGCAACGAGGCATTCGGCCTCGACTTGATCGACACTTTCTTCAGCGCGTATTGGCCGAGCCTGGGCATCGACCGCGAGCGCTTCATGAACCTGGCCAAGCTGGATCAGCAGTGGGGGCCGACGTTCAGCATGACGGTGCTGGCGCTGCGCCTGGCGAATCACGTCAACGGCGTCAGCCAGCTTCACGGGCAGGTGTCCCGCGCGATGTGGAACGGCCTGTGGGCCGAGACGCCGGTCGAAGAAGTGCCGATCGGGGCCATCACCAACGGTGTCCACACGGCGACCTGGCTCGGCCGCTCCCTGGCGGACCTGTTCAGCGAGTGCTTCGGCGAGGACTGGTACGACCGCATCGACGACCCGGCTCTCTGGGCCGAGGTGGACAAGATCCCCGATGCGCGCCTCTGGCAAGTACACTCTTACTTGAAGCAACGTCTCGCGGAGGACGTGCGGTGGCGGGTCGCGGCGCATCGGGCCTCGCTCGGCGAAGGTCCCAAGTCCATCGCCGACGCCGGCCATGTTCTCGACCCCAACGCTCTGACTATCGGCTTCGCGCGCCGCTTCGCTACCTACAAGCGAGCGACGCTCCTGTTCCAGGACATGGAGCGCCTGTCACGCATCATCAACAAGCCGGGCCAGCCCGTCCAGTTCGTGTTCGCCGGCAAGGCGCACCCGGCCGACGAGCCCGGTAAGGCCCTGATTCAGTACATCTACAAGCTATCGCGCACGCCGGAGTTTGCGGGGAAGATTGTCTTCCTCGAAGGCTACGACATGGAGATGGCGCACTACCTCACGCAGGGCGTCGACATCTGGCTGAACACGCCGATGCGCCCCCGCGAGGCGAGCGGCACCAGCGGCATGAAAGCCTCGCTCAACGGCATTCCCAACTTCAGCGTCCTCGACGGCTGGTGGCTGGAAGGGTATAATGGCAGCAACGGCTGGGCCATAGGCCAGGGCCGCCAGTATCCGGAGGAGGCAACGCAGAACGAAGCCGACGCTCTCTCCCTGTACGAAACCCTGGAGAACGAGATCGTCCCGGCGTTCTACGAGCGCGACAGCGACGGGCTGCCCAGGAGGTACCTCGCGTACGCCAAGGACGCTCTTCGGTCGCTGACGTGGCGCTTCACGGCCCGCCGCATGAACAAGGACTACACCACGCAGCTCTACATTCCGGCGCTGCGCGCGGGCGAGCGTATGGCCGCAAACAAGTACGCGGCGGCCAGGAACCTGATGCGCTGGTGCGCTCACGTCGAGGCGGCGTGGCCCCAGGTGAAGTTCGCGGTGGATGCGCCTCGCGAGGGCCAGCTCACCGTGGGCGACAAGGTCCCGGTGCGCGCCTACGTTTGGCTCGGCTCCCTCAAGCCCGAAGATGTGGCCGTTGAGGCGGTGATCTGGGAGACGGACGGACGGGCGAAGGGTCGCGAGCTGGTCGTCAATCGCCTGGCGCAAACCGCCCAGCAAGATGGTGCACTCGTGTACACCGGCGACGTTGTCGCGGCAGACGGCGGCAGTCTATCGTACGGTGTCCGCATCCTGCCCGCCAATTCCGACCTGCCCCACGCCCAGGCCCTCGGCCTCGTGAAGTGGGCATAGGCAACTGACCCCTTCGCGACGGGAATGGAGTGGCGACTGATGGAGCCGAGCTAGATATCGTCTTTGAAGTGTCATGCTGAGCGAACGCGAAGCATCCCGGAGCCGTTGGGGACGCTTCGCTTCGCTCAGCGTGACAGCACGACTCGCGGCGCTCATCGGCGAAGTCTTATCACTGCTTGTTAGTAGTGACAGGCGGCCACGGCGCCACTACAGAGTGTTCAGTATTCGGTGCCAAAGGACTGACGACCGCGGAAACTCAACATCGGGAGGACAGGCATGAACAAGAGCGACGTACTTGCCGAGCTGACTGCCATCGTCGGACCTCACCGGGTGCTTCACCGCCCCGAGGATGTGGTGATGTATGAGTATGACGGCGCTCTGGACCGGGCCAGGCCGGACTTCGTCGTCTTCCCCGTGAGCAGTGAGGAGGTCGCCGCGGTCGTCCGCGTCGCCAACCGCGCTGGAATCCCGTTCATGCCGCGCGGCGCGGGCACGGGGCTGTCCGGCGGCGCAGTGCCGGTCGAAGGTGGCGTCGTCATCTCGTTCTCGCGCATGAATCGCATCCTCGACATCGACCTTGCCAACTTGCGGACGACGGTTCAGCCGGGCGTTGTCAATATAGACGTCACGAACGCGGTCAGCGGCAAGGGCTTCTACTACGTTCCCGATCCCTCTAGCCAGAAAGCCTGCACCATCGGCGGCAATATCGCGGAGAACTCCGGCGGTCCGCACTGCCTCGCTTACGGCGTGACCTCGAACCACACTCTGATGCTCGAAGCGGTCCTGCCCGACGGCGACATCGTTCAGCTCGGCGCTCCCACTGCCGACGCGCCCGGCTACGACCTGACCGGGCTGATGGTCGGCTCGGAAGGCACGCTCGGCCTGGTCACGCGCGCCGTCGTTCGCCTGGTTCACCAGGCGGAGACCGTGACGACATTGCTGGCGGTGTTCAACACGATTGACGAGGGCAGCAACGCCGTCTCCGCCATCATCGCCGACGGCACCATCCCGGCGGCGCTAGAGATGATGGACAACACCGCCATCCGCGCCGTCGAGGCCGCCAAGAAGTGCGGCTACCCGGTCGAGGCCGGGTCGGTGCTGCTCATCGACCTGGAAGGTTTCAAGGACGGTCTCGTCGAGACGGCGGAGCACATCGCGGAGCTGTGCCGAGGCTGCGGCGCGACCGAGGTGCGGCCCGCGAAGAATGCCGTCGAGCGCGAGAAGCTCTGGTCGGGGCGCAAGGGCGCGTTTGGCGCGATGGGCCGTCTGTCGCCGTCCTACTACGTCCAAGATGGCGTCATCCCGCGTACCAAGCTGCCGTGGGTGCTGCACCGGGTGGGCGAGATAGGCGACAAGTACGGTTTTCGCGTCGCCAACGTCTTCCACGCCGGCGACGGCAATCTCCATCCACTCATCCTGTTCGACGAGCGCGACCCGGCGCAGGTGCGAAACGTCGTCCGCTGCGGCAGCGAGATTCTCAAGGTGTGCGTCGAGGCGGGCGGCTCCATCAGCGGCGAGCACGGCATCGGCGTCGAGAAGCGCGAGGACATGTGCGAGCAGTTCACCGGGCCGGACCTCATCGCCATGCGCCAGGTGAAGGCTGCCTTCAATCCGCAGAACCTGTGCAATCCCGGCAAGCTCTTCCCGACATCGAAGGCGTGCTACGAGGTGGGCGTCAAGCACCGCCGCCTACCGGCGATTGTAGCCGAAGAGCATATGCTGTGATCGAGTGACGAAGTAACAACGAGGCGATGTGACGATGTGAATCCGCTCGTCACTCCGTCGCTTCGTCCCCCGTCACTCCCCTCGAGGAGGAGGATGTATGGCGACATCAACGCTGCCGATCGATGCCGTCACCGAGCTGGTTGGCGCCGAGTACGTCACCAGTGACCCGGAAGCGCTCAAGGCTGCCGCCGTAGACGGCGTGACGCCGCAGCTCGCGATTCGTCCCGGCGCCGAAGAAGAGGTCGCCGAGACGCTGGCCTGGGCGAATGCCGCCGGCCTCGCGGTCGCTCCGCGCGGCCAGGGCAAGGCGCTCGGGATCGGCGAGCCGCCGCGCCGCCTCGACCTCGTTCTACGCCTCGACCGCCTGAGCAAGATCCTCGAATACGAACCGGCCGACCTGACGGTGACGGCCGAGGCGGGCGTGACCCTGGGTGAGCTTCAGCGTGTCCTGGGCGCGCAGGGCCAATGGCTCCCGCTGGACCCGGCGCGGGGCGCCGACCATAGCCTGGGCGGCATCATCGCCGCCAACCTCAGCGGCCCCCACCGCTGGCGCTACGGCACGTCGCGGGACCTGCTCATCGGCATGCGCATCGTCCAGGCCGACGGAATGGTCTACCGGGGCGGCGCGAAGGTCGTCAAGAACGTAGCAGGCTATGATCTTCCGAAGCTATTCGTCGGCTCGCTCGGCACGCTGGGCGTCATGACCGAGGTCACTTTCAAGCTCCAGCCGTTGCCGCGGAACAGCCAGACGGTCGTGGCGCAGGTTCCCGGTGTCGCGCCGGCCGCCGTCCTCTCGGGCCAGGTCATCACCTCACACCTCACGCCGGATGCTCTTGCCATAATCGACACGGGCGGCGCGGCCCGGCTGCACACCCTCGTCCCCGATATCGTGGCGGCGGACACCGTCGCTGCGCTGTTCGTCGTCCGCTTCAGCGGCATCGCCGCGGCCGTCACGCGCCAGGTCAACGAGCTGAAGGCGATGGTCGAGGCGGTGGGCGGGAGCGTCACGGTTGTGGCGGACGACGCGGTGTTCTGGGGATCGGTCGCCGACTGCCCGGCGCTCGTCACGGAGGGGCGCGCCGTCCGCCTCAAGATCGCTGTGCTGCCGACGCTGCTCGGCGAGGCGATGGGGGCCGTCCAAGACGCGGCGCGCTCAAAGACCCTGGCCGTCGCCCAGGTGGCCCACTCCGGCAACGGTATTCTCTATAGCGTCATTCGCGGCTTCGGACCAGACGACGACCGCGAGGCGCGAACGGTCGAGGCAGCGAAGGCGATTCGCAAGGTCATCGCGGAACTGGGCGGGACGACCGTGGTCGAGCACGCCCCTTTGAGCATCAAGAGCGCCATCGGCGTGTGGGGGCCGACGCGGGGCGACTTCCGTCTGATGCAGGCGTTGAAGACGCAGTTCGATCCAAAGGCGACGCTCAATCCGGGACGTTTCGTCGGGGGGATTTAGGTCACGATGCGAGGGTGAGATGGAAGAATTCATCTCTGAGCCGATCACAGTGGACTACGACGAGGAGCGTATGCAGCCCGCCGCCCTGCGCTGGCGTGGCGAGAGCTACGCCGTCGCCGAGGTCATTTCCTCCTGGCAGGACTGGCATACCCCATCCTACGCCGACCATGCTCGCAGCTGGATACACCGCCGCCACCGCAACTATTACGTGGTGCGCACCGCGCAAGGCCCCGTCTTCGAGATTTACCTGGACCGCGGCTCGGGCAAGCGGGACTGGGTGCTGTTGAAACGCAAAGGGTAGAAGGAGCAGCCAATGGCCGAGACGATTGAGCTCATGGATCCGACGGATCGCCCTAGCCTGTGGCGCAAGGACGCGACGCCGCACAAGGGCTATGTCGCCGCGGAGCCGCCGACGTATGAGGAGATTCTGCGCTGCACCCACTGCGGTCTTTGCCTCAATCAATGCCCTACCTACCGCGTGCTGGGAATCGAGGCCGACTCGCCCCGCGGCCGCATCTATCTCATGCGCTCCGTTCACGAGGGCCGCGGCGACGTGGACGCCGACTTTGCCAATCACATGTTCGTCTGCCTGGCGTGCCGGGCGTGCGAGACGGCCTGCCCGGCGACCGTGCGCTTTGGCGGCCTGGTCGAGATGGCCCGCGCCCAGGTGCAGGCGGGGCACCTGGCGAACGAGCCGCGGGCGGCGCGTCTCCTGCGCCAGATTGTCTTCGAGCAGCTCATGCCCTCGCCGGGCCGCCTGGAGTTCGCCGCCGGCCTGACGCGCCTCTACCAGCGTAGCGGCGCGCAGAGCCTCGTGCGCAAAAGCGGCCTGCTGCGCGTTCTGCCCGGCGATCTGGACAAGCGCGAGGCGCTGATGCCGAAGCTGCCGCCGAAGAACTTCAAGGCCGAGGGCCAGGTGTATCCGGCGATTGGCGAGAAGCGGGCGCGGGTTGCCCTGTTCAACGGCTGCATCATGCCCCTTGCCTATGGGCCGACCCAGGAGGCGACGGTGCGCGTCCTCCAGCGCAACGGCGTCGAGGTGGTCGTGCCCAAGGACCAGGCGTGCTGCGGCGCGCTGGCCGTCCACGCCGGGCTGCGGGAGCAGGGTAAGGAGCAGGCGAAGCGCAACATCCCGGTGTTCGAGGCGCTGGGCGTGGATGCGGTCATCATCAACGCGGCCGGCTGCGGTGTCGTACTCAAGGAGTACGGCGAGCTTCTCCAGAACGACCCCGTGTGGGCCGAGCGCGCCCACCGCTTCAGCGCGTCCGTGCGCGACGTGTCGGAGTTCCTGGTCGACCTGGGCCTGCGCCCGCCGACGAAGGAAATGAACGTCCGTGTGACATACCAGGACCCGTGCCACCTCGCCCACGGCCAGGGCATTCGTCTCCAGCCGCGCGAGCTTCTCCGCTCGATTCCGGGGCTGGAATTGGTCGAAATGCGCGACTCGGACCGCTGCTGCGGCTCGGCTGGCATCTACAACATCACCAACCCCGACATCTCGATGCGCGTCCTCGATGAGAAGATGACGAATGTCAAGGCCACCAACGCCGACATGATTGTCACGGCGAACCCCGGCTGCATGCTCCAACTCCAGGCGGGCTGCGAGCGCTACGACTACCCGGCTGAGGTTGCCCACGTGATAGACCTGCTGGACCAGGCCTACGGCGCGACAGGCTGAGCCAAATGTCGAAGACGTCGCGGATGCTGCGCCGGCTGCGGGAGGCCAGGCGGGTGCGGCGCACTCGCCGCGCCTGCTGTGGGTTTGAGGCTGCCCCTTTTGACCGCCGCGCGCCGCGGGAGCGCATCGAAGAGCTTGGGGCGGACGAGGCGCTGGAGATGTACGAGAGCCAGCTTCCGGTCGGGCACGCCCTGGACCTGGGCACCGGCGACGGCGACCACGCGCTCTGGCTGGCGGCGCGGGGTTACGAGGTCGAGGGCGTCGACGTGGATGCGCGGGCGCTGCGCCGCGCTGAACTGCGCGCCAGGCGCCTCCACCTCTGGCTGCAAACGTTCCAGGCCGACGCGCGTGACTTCCCAATTTTGCCGGACAGCTACGACCTTATCGTCGCGGCGGCGCTCCTGCATTTCCTCCCGCCCGACAGTTTGCCCGATCTTGCATCGCGCATCGCGGCCGGGTTGAGGCCGGGTGGCTGCGTGTACGCGAGTGTCCTGACGACCGACGACCCAGGCTATGCGATATTGCGTGGCAGTGGCGAGCCGGAAGTCGCGCCGAACACCTTCGATGTTGCCGACATGGGCATCGGCCCAACGCTGCACTACTTCGGCAAGGGCGAGCTGCGCGCCCTGTTTTCGACGCTGGACGTCGTTCACTATGCCGAGGAGCGCCACCTGCGCCCGGGCTCGGAGCAAGGCTATAACGCCGCGGCCGTGCTGTTGGCGCGGAAGACGGCGGGGTAGGCGCGGGCCGCTGTGCGCTGTTACAGCACACATTCGCGTCGTACATTGTGGTAGTTTGCACCGTTGCGCACAACACAGCCCGTTGCGTCGCTGCGAGGAGGACGATAGGACGACGAAGCAGCCTCCCGGTGAATGAGACGCACGTGATAGCGGCTTAGGGCACCTCTCACAACGGCGGGGGATTGCTTCGCTGAGATGAAAATAGCGCGGCTGTCGCCCTGAGCGTAGCGAAGGGCCTCCAACGGCACCGGGATGCTTCGCTCCGCTCAGCATGACATTTTCATACTTACGGGTGACCCAAGGGTCATATAGACTGCGCTCGCAATGACGGCCTGGCAGTAGTCTGGTTGAGACGTTTGCTACTCTTGGTCGGAGTGTTCCCGCGTGGCTCTAACTGGCCGTGTAGTCCCGGACGGGATCGAGAAGATGCTCGATGGCGAAGATGTTGTGTTGCTTGTCTAGATCGAAGGCCGGAGGATGCAACATAGACTTCTCCCAGCTTTTCTGGGTCTGATAGCTCTGCTTCTTGCCGCCTGTAGTGTTGCCGAGCCGCCAGGGCCGCAGCCGCCTGCTCCCGTAGCGGCGGTTCCTTCGCCTCCGGTTACGCCGTCGCCTACGACCGTGACCGCGCCTCCGGTTGCGGCGTTTCCACCTGCGCCCGTTGCCACGTTACCCTCATCGGCGGAGGGAGCGGCGCCGATATCCCCACCGAAGCCGATTGTTGGAGCAATCGCCCCGGCGACTGCCGGTGGCGTGCCAACCCCAAAGCCGACTGAGATAGCGCCCGGGAAGTTCACACTCGTCGGGCAGAATGACCTCGGCCGGCGGGGAATGAACGGCGGACTGGCTCTGGCCGGTTCGTGCGCCTACGTCGGCAGCCGCGACGACAAGGGCGGCGTGGCCGTGCTCGACGTGTCCGACCCGGCGCATCCGTTGGTCGTGCGCGAGCTGCCGCTGCGGCATGGCAGCACGGCGCGCGAGGTCCGGGCCAGCGACCGGCTGCACACGCTCATTGTGATGTACTACGGCATCGGCTCGCCGCCGGTGTTCAACGGCCTGGAGCTGTACGACATCCGCGACTGTCGCGCGCCGCGTCTCGTCGGTGAGATCAACCTGGGCGCGCCGCCGCACGAGTTCTATCTCTGGCACGACCCGCAGAAGCCGGGCCGCGCTCTGGTCTACCTCGGCATGTTCGGCCCGACGCCACAGCTGCGGGTGGTCGACATAAGTGATCCCGCGCACCCAACACTCTACGCGACGTGGGAGCCGGACGCGGCGGCGCTGCGCTCGATGCCCGGCTACCAGCTCCACTCGCTGTCCTTGTCGCCGGACGGACGGCGGGCGTATCTCTCTACCTGGAACGGCGGCTTCATGGTGGCCGACACGTCGGACCTGGCGGACGGGAAGCCGAACCCGACGGTGCGCTTGGTGACGCCGCCGGCCGACCACCTACGCCTGCCCGGCGGCGCGAACGTCCACAGCGCTGTGGCGATACCTGGCAGCGAGCTCGTCGTGCTCACATCGGAAATCTACGGCCCCTGCCCTTACGGCTGGCTGCATGTTGCGGATATTACCGACCCGGCGCGGCCTCGGTTGCGCAGCGAGTTCAAAATCGCAGAGAACGAGGCGGCGCGGTGCGGGGAGTCGACGCGAGTGGGCGGCACGTACACGGCGCACGACCCGCTCGTCCTGCCCCACATCGCCTTCGTGACCTGGTATACGGGCGGACTTCAGGCGGTTGACCTGAGCGCGCCAGAGGCTCCGCGCGCGCTGGCGCAGTTCCGCCCCGTTCCGCCAACCGTCAAGCACCCGGAAACCGTCCTGGGGCCGGGGCACAGCTTCATGTGGAGCTATCCCATTCTCCACAACGGTCTGATCTACGCAGCCGACATCACCGGCGGTCTATATGTGCTCAAGTACAGCGGGCCGCACGCAGACGAGACCCAGGGCAGTGCCGAGAGTAACGCGAACTGAGCGCGTCTACCAGGGCATGCTGTGGTCCCAGGCGGGCGCCACGTCCTCCAGCAGCCCCTCGATCTCCAGCGCCTTATCGAGCGCGCGAATCGCGAAGATCGTGGCGATGTCGCGGATGAAGAAGCCGGGGCACGTTGTGCCGTCCGGCGGATTGGGTGACTCCCACAGCGCGCCGCGGATGTTGGGGTCGTCGGCGCTCGGCGAGAACTGGGCGGCAGCGAGGAACCCTACGCTGCGGTTGATGGCGTCTTTGTACTTCGTATCGCCCGTGCGCTGGTAGAGGTCGCACCAGATGATGCTCGACACCGCCGCGCCGCTGGCCGCAAGGCCGAACGTCGTGTGCTTCCCGCCAACGACGGGCGAGTAATAGAAACCGCCGTCGAGGTTCTGCTGGTCGAGATACCACTGCCCCGCCCTCAGCGCCGCGTCCCAGAAACGCACGTCGCCCGTCAGGTCATACGCCGCCAGCATCGGATACCCCCACCACCACGTGGCGCGAATATGCATGCGCCCGCTGTCCGCGGCCCACGGCGGGAAGACGATCCACATGCCCGGCGGACCTTCCTCCCGCAGGGCGCGCTCCGCCATTGCCAGGAACACGTCGGTGTAGCGCCGGTCACCGGTGACTTGCGCGAGCTGCACCAGCGCCGCGTCGTCCAGCATAATTCGGCCCGTATACGGATTGTCCGGATCGGAGACGAAGCGCGACTCGGCGACGTGATAATGGTCAATGATGAAACCCTCGTCGGCCAGAAAGCCACACTCGATGACGAAGTCGGCGGCGCGGCGCGCGATATCAACCCAGCGCTGCTCGCCCGTCGCCTTCGCCAGATCTAGAAGTCCGGGGAGCGTCTCAAATAGGACCTGGTTGTTGACGGCGACGTTGTCGCCTTCGTAGGCGAGCAGCAGGCCATCGTTGGGGTGGCCGGGCGCGTCGACCATGTTGCGCACGACGTACTCTCCCATGGCGCGCGCCGCGTCCAGCAGAGCGGCATCGCCACTGCGGTAATAGGCAATCAGGACGGCGCGGATGGCCTGGCCCGTATGCCACACCGGTCCGTTGAGGTACCAGGTGCGGCGCTTCGTGTCGTATTCAGTTCGCACCGCGCCCAGGTAGTCGATGACAGGGTAGGCGAAAGGGTCTTCAAAAGTATCATCCGGCGACTGGATGCGGGCGGTGTGGGCCAGCCAGTGAGCGCCATCTGAGATGATCTGGCGCGAGCGTTCGGCGATGCGAGGCATGTGCGCTCCGGTTGTAAGGGTTAAGAATGGCGGGAGAGAAGCGGTCAACTGGGCGTTCGCCCGATGACGTAATGTACCGCCTTCTCACTGGCGACGCACTCCGTGCATCTGTAGCCGAGCGCCGGGAGGTTGAGGCCCGTGAACAAGTGCTCGCCGGAGCCGAGCAGGATCGGCGATACCGCCAAGTGCATCTCATCGACCAGGCTGGCCTGCATATACTGGCGAATGGTCGCGACACCACCGCCGAGGCGGATGTCCTGCCCGCCTGCCGCGGCTTGCGCGCGCTCCAGCGCCGCGCGGATCCCCTCGGTGACGAAGTAGAACACGGTACCGCCTTCCATCTCCAGCGGCGGCCGTGGGTGGTGCGTGAGAACGAATACGGGCGTGTGATAGGGCGGATTCTCACCCCACCAGCCGCGCCAGGATTCGTCGGGCCAGGGACCCCGGATGGGACCAAACATATTGCGACCGAGTATCCACGCCCCGAGACCCACCGTGCCCCGAGCCGCGAAGTCATCGTCGATGCCGGTGACCCCGCCCTCGCCGCCGTGCATGTGCTGGAAGGTGCGGGTGTCGACGAGCCAGTCATGCAAATCTTGGCCCCCCACACCGAGGGGATTCTCCAACGACTGGCTTGGGCCTGCGCCGTAGCCGTCGAGGGAGATCGAGAAGCCGTAAACGAGCAGTCGTGCCATTGTGCCTCCGGGCGCCCCGTGGGCCCCCTAACGCCGTATCAGGCGGCGTGCTTGTGGAAAGACGTCGTTGGCGCCCGCGTGCGCAAACAACTCACTGAGGCGAAGCTGACCGGGCGAGAACGGTCGGCTCATACCGCGTTGCTACCGCTCCGGAACTGAACTCCAGCCGGCTCACGGCCTTCAAGTCGATATACTTCGAGAGCCCCGCGAACAACGTCGGCCCGTGGCCCACTAGCCTGGGATGCACTACGAACTCGTACTCATCGATCAATCCCATCTCCGCCAACGCCAGCGGGAGCTTTACCCCGCCCACGAACAATCCCCTACCCGACTCCCGCTTGAGCTGCTGAACGGCCTCGCGTAGGTCCCCCCGCACGAGCTCCGCGTTCCAATCGACCCGCTCCAGGGTGCTCGACACGACGTACTTCTTGGCCGCGTCGATCGTCCGGGCGAAGGGTTCCATCCAATCAGGTGTCGCCTCCGTCCGTACCGACGGCCGCCAAGCCGCCTCCATCATTTCGTAGGTCACGCGACCAAACAGGAGGGCATCGGCCCACTCGAGGTTCTCGACCGCGTGACGATGCAAGTCTTCGTCCACCAAGCCCACACGATGATCACAGCACCCGTCCAATGTGACGTTAATGGAATACCGAAGCGGTCCCATTTTACCCTCCCGGTGCGGCGGCCTAACGTTTGTTATTCGCCAGTGAATAGTTGTTTGCCAATCCAAGTCTCGTTTGTCGCTCAGCAAGTCTAGTTCCACCAGCACCCACGCGGATCGCGCCTTACCCGAGCTGCTCGGCGAGTCCGATGATGATGCCCTCAGGGCCGCGGATGAAACAGAGCCGGTAAATGTCCTCGTACTGGGCCACTTCGCCGACGAGCTCAGCGCCATGGGCGCGCAAGCGTGCGAGGACGTCATCGACGTTGTCTACGGCGAACATGATGCGACGTATGCCCAGGGCGTTCGACGGTGCGCTGGTCGGCTCCGTTCTGACCGCTGCCGGCGTGTGGAACTTGCTCAACTCAACCCCACCGTGGCCGTCTGGGGTCCGCATCATCGCGATCTCGGCTCGAACGTTCTCGAGCCCAACGACCTGGTCCACCCAACGTCCCTCGAGTTGCGTCTCGCCCTCCAGCTGCATGCCAAGCTCGACAAAGAACGCCTTCGCCGCCTCAAGATCGTCAACGACGATGAGAACGTTGTCCATCCGTTGAAGTGCCATGTCTATGCCTCCCGCCTCGACCGACTCGACTAAGCTTGCAGACTCAAATCATAGGCTTCGCCATGGCAGGGTCAAGAGCTAAGTGGAGCAACGGGGTCGGACACCCCCTGTTGTCAGACCAGGTTCTGGCGATTAACGCTGTGGCATATGTTGTGCTTCTGCGCTCGATAAGTGACTATTGAGGGAGCAACACAATGGCCGAGATGAACTCTTCTTCCTGGCAGCGTAGGCTCTGGCGCGCTCTGCGCGGCGAGTTGTTCTGGGGGCTGCTGATCAGTATCCTGGCGCTGTGGGTGTTTGCCAGTCTTGCCGACAACATTTGGGAAGGTGAGAGCATCGCCTTCGACAGCCAGGTTATTGGTATCGTGCATAACGCATCGAGCAGTGGTCTAACGACAATCATGCTTGGGCTGACGATGCTGGGGGATTGGCGCGTTCTGACGGCGTTGGGCGTGATCTTTGGAATCGTGTGGTGGCGGCGGGGCCAGCGCAGCAAGGTCGTGATGCTGACGCTGGCATATTTGGGCGGGGCCGCGCTCGATCAGCTTCTCAAGGTCTTCTTCCACCGCATGCGCCCGGAGACGGCGGGCGGAATTATCACCGTTCAGGGGTACAGTTTCCCCAGCGGCCATGCGATGATGTCGCTGTGCTTCTACGGCATGCTCATCTATCTGTTGGTCAGCGAACGGTCGCGCCTGATCCGTGTCCTGGGGCTAGCGGCGGCCATCGCGCTGATCGGCGCCATTGGTCTGAGCCGAATTTACCTCGGTGTTCACTACCCCAGCGACATCGTGGGGGGCTTCACGGCCGGCTTTGCCTGGCTGATGGCGAACATCCTGGGGTACCGCGATTACCAAAGGCGCCAGAGAGGGCCTGCTCGCCGGGTTGACACTGCTGCCGGCACAGTCCCGTCATCCGAGTATAACACCTAAATAGGACCGCAAGGTTGCCCCGCAGTTGCTTGCATCCGACTCCGGAGCGAGTATACTGAGTCGTGTTCGCGTGCTTACGCACCGTCCATCACGCTTTCGGAGCGACCGAGTATGACAAACGTAATTCGAAATGTCGTTCGCTGGCTTCTTAGAGGAGCCATCGTATGGTTCGTAGATTCCCTCTCCTTAGCCGCAGCTGCTGCTCTTCTCCCTGGGATGTGGTTCGAGGCCGTCGGGACGACGCCAATCTGGACCGTGGTGGTTGCGGCCGCTCTGGTTATCGCCTTCGTTAACTTCCTGATTCGCCCCATTGTTCTCATCATCGCTCGCCCGCTCGGCTGGATAGTTATATTCCTGGTTGGCTTCGTGCTGAGCGCGCTTGCCATCTGGATCGCAGCATGGCTCTTACCTGGCTTCAATACCGATTTTGTGTCGGCTATCCTCGCCAGCCTCGTGATTGCGTTCTTCAATGCCGCCCTGAGCAGCATGATCGAGCTGAACGAGGATGGCTCCTACTATCAGAACCTGATTGAGCGCCGCGCGAAGGCTAACCCGTCGCCATACGCGAAGGAACCCGGGCGCGCGTTGATGATGGTGGAGGTCGACGGGCTGAGCTACCATCACATCAAGAAGGCGATTGAAGAGGGGCGGATGCCCCACCTGAAGCGGCTCATGGAGGAAGAGGGGTATCAACTGTCGAGAGTGGAGTGCGGCCTCCCTTCGATGACCTCGGCCTGCCAGGCCGGTATCATGTTCGGCGACAACTATGACATTCCCGCGTTCCGCTGGTACGACAAAGACAGCAAAAAGCTCTATGTCTCCAGCTCGGACGCGGGGGAGCTGAACGCGCGTTATGCCCACGGCCACGGCCTGATGCGCGAGGGCGCGAGCATCCTCAACATGCTCAACGGCGACGCCAGTGTCTCGCTGTTCACTATGGCGAATATCTTCACAGGTACGGAGGCCGACAAGAAGCAGCGCTCGGAAGATGTGACTCTTCTGATGTTCAATCCGTACTTCCTGACGCGCTCGATTGTCCTGTTCATCGGAGAGACGATGCGTGAGGTCTGGGAGGGCTTCAAGCAGCGGGCGCGGAACGTTCAACCGCGCCTCAATCGCCTCGAACACTGGTATCCTTTCGTGCGCGGCGCTATGTGCGGCCTGATGCGCGACATGTCGGCCAACGTCGCCGTCCTGGAGATGATGCGCGGCTCGCCTTCCATCTACATGCTTTACCTTGGCTATGACGAGGTCGCCCACCACTCTGGCCCGTGGACCACTGATGCGTTCGGTGATCTCCATCGCCTCGACCGCACCCTCGGCCAGATCTATCGTGTCGCCAAAGAAAGGGCGCCGCGCTACTACGAGTTCCTTCTGCTGTCTGACCACGGGCAGTCCTTTGGCGCGACCTTCAAGCAGCGCTACGGCGTCAGCATTAAGGAGTTCATCGAGCAGCAGCTTCCCCATGGCACGACGGTATCCCAGATGATCGGCGGCGACACCGGCGCGATGGGCTTGACGGGGGTCGCCGGCGAGCTCAGCAACGCTCAAAGCTCTGACACCGGCGGCTTCAACAGAATGGTCGCACGCCAGGGGCAGAAACTGGCGGAGACGGCGCAGGATAAGGTGAACTCATCAGAGGATGCCCGGCCGGCGTCGGTTACGGCCTACGGCAGCGGAAACGCGGCGCAGGTCTACTTCGACCTCTACCCCCGCAAGATCAAGCTCAGCGAGTTGAACGCGGCCTACCCTGGCGTGGTGGATGCCCTGGTGCAACACCCGGGCCTCGGCATGGTCGTCGGCTACGCTGACGACGGGACGGCGGTCATCCTCGGCAAGGGCGGCTCGCGCAACCTGCACACGGGCGAGGTCCAGGGCGACGACCCGCTCAAGCCGTACGCGCCCGACCGTGGGCCTGGCCAGTCGAGCATCGAGAAGCGTGTGTGGCAGCTCAAGCGCGTCATGGACTTCCCACACGCCGGCGACCTGTGGCTCATCAGCACCCTCTATCCGGATGGGACGGTTGCCGCGCTCGAGGAGCTTGTTGGGAATCACGGTGGTGTCGGCGGCGAGCAGACGGACGCGTTTATCTTCCATCCGCCCGACATGGAGGTCCCCGAAACTCAGAGCTGCATGGATGTCTTCCACATCCTCAACGCCCAGCGTGGCAAGCCTATTCCGGCGCCGGCGCCGGCGCCTGTGACCACGACAGTCCCTGACTGGTCGCCTCGCACGCTGGCGCAGGGCATCGTCAAAGTCGGGACGTGGGTTCCGCTCGCGGCGAAATGCGCGGCGCTGTGGCGCCAGGCGTACCACAGGGTCGTCGACGAGCCTCTCATGACCGGCCCCGCGCTGCTCATTGCGGCTGTCGCCATGGTCCTAAGATTTGTCGCGCTGGAGCGCGACTTGAGGCTGCTCAACATGGCGATTGCCTTTGGCATATGGATGATTGCCGTCGGCATCGTGACGGCCGCCGGTTACTGGCTGTCCAAGAAGGGCAACTACACGCGCATGGTGCGGGGCGTCGGCTTCGGTCAGGCGATCTACTTCCTGTCGCCCCTGGCGCTGATCCCGTGGATATCGTCAGTCATGGCCGCATTGATCCTCGTACTCAACTTCCTCGGCGTCTGGATAGGCGCCGCCGCTGCTGCGCAGATCAAGGGCTGGCGCACACTGCTCCTGCCGGTCGTTGTGATACTGGTAACTGTGCTGGCCACGGCCCTTGTCAACATTCTACTCTCCGGCGCGGCGTTTACGCTTCGAACGTTGCTCGCCAACCTGGGCATGTTCCTTAGCCAGTAGGGCAACTGCCGCACACATCACCTTTTCCAAAGCAAGGAATGCAGCTATGGCAATCAAGCAGGGGTGGCAGGGACGGTTCTTCGAGGATTTCGAGGTGGGGGATATTTACCCGCACCCTCTCGGACGGACAGTGACCCAGGATGACAACATCACCTTTACCTTGATGACGCTCAATCCGAACCCGATTCATTTCGATGCGCATTATTCGGCGCAGACGGAGTGGGGCAAGCCGCTCGTCGACTCGACGTTCACGCTGGCGCTGGTCACCGGGCTGTCGGTGACGGATGTTTCGCAGAATGCCGTGAACCTGGGCTGGGACGAGGTGCGGCTCCCGGCGCCGGTGTTCGAGGGCGACACGATCTACGCCCAGAGCGAGGTTCTGGAGAAGCGCGAGTCGCGCTCGCGTCCCCACATGGGCATCGTCAAGCTGCGCACCATCGGCTTCAACCAGGACGGCACGGTCGTGATCTCGTTCATACGGACGATTATGGTCTACAAACGCGGTCACGCGCCGATCATGGGCCGGCCGCAGCCGAAGCTGCCGTAGTCAATGGGAGGGCCGCAGGGGGCAGGATTGGCGGAAACGTGGCAGTGTGGAAGTGCGTTGGCGGGTATGCTACCTCTAGGAACACCGATTCCGGAGGAGCTACCATGCCCACGTCGAAATCTCGTTCTGGCGACGGTTCGGAGAACACCTCTCCGGTGCCACCCGATTGGGCGCTCTTTCAAGAAGCGTATTTCGGGATGAAGCGTGCCGGTGTCAGCCACGACGCGGCAAGCGCCAAGGCGCTCTCACTTGCGCTGAAACGGCAGCGTGTCGACCGCCCCAACTACGCATTCATTGGGTGGCGGGCCGAGCTGAACGCGCGCAGGCGGAAGGACGAGTCCGAATGCGATCCTTATGGTAGAAACGAATAGCAGGCGGCGATCCGCAAAGTTGCGTCGATTGCCGCCTGCTCACTTCAGGGATAGTCTGTTGTCTAGGCGTCTTCGCGGTTCGGGTTATCGAAGCGGAAGAAGTTGCTGTCGCTCCCGTCGGCCTTGTGCTCCTGGAAGAGGAACACAAGCTCGCGCTCGTCGAAAGAGCGAAAGAAGTCGTCCCAGCTAATCTCCTGCAAGCGCCCGTTGTCACCATTGTCGGTGAACAGGAAACGTAGGACGCCAGGCCGCCCATCGTGCTCGGTTTCGGGCACGGTCGCCGGGCGGCCGCCGCGGTCGTCGGCCCAGCGCTGGATGACCTCGTGATCACGCGTCGCGAGGGATTGCCCCGGCCGGTCCTCGTGCTCATCCTCACCATGAATCCACTTCGCGTACTTCACCGTCGTCTTCGATAGCTCGTCCTCGTGCTCCTTGATGAAGCGAGCCTCTTCCTTGGTGACGTTCTTCGCGCCGACTTGCGGCGCGTCATCCTTCTTCGCCATGCTCACACCTCACTCACTAGGTAGTCCCTTGTTTGCCTAGTGGGCGGAGAGCAAGAATCGTACCCCATACAACAAGCACAAGTCCGGGCGGTGTGTGCCCGGACTTGAATGGATGAGAGTTGAGGTGACTGGGGCGCTACGCGTCGAGTGCCGGCGGATTCTCCTGGTCTACGAACCCCTGGCTGATCTCGACGATGTTGCCCTCAGGGTCGGCGACCCAGACGGTGCGCCAGCCGGGAATGAAAGCGTCGAAGTCCAGGGGGCCGAGGGTGATATGCGCGTCGTCGCCCATCTCGGCCAGCTTCGCGTCTACGTCGTCGACCTTGAACGCGATGTGGCGCCAGGCCGGGTAGCCTGGGCCGTCCTTGTCCGCCTTGGGCGCCGGGGCGTCGCCGTGGGCCTGGAAGAGCTCCAGGTACGTCCCGCCCGACTTGATGAAGACGAGCTGCTCTTCGCCAAGCGGGAAGACCGCCGCGCGCGTGAAGCCAAAATGCTTCGTGTAGAAGCGCTCGATCGCCAGTGGATCGGCGCAGGAGATTGCGATATGGTGAAACATGGCTGTTTTTCTACTCCTGCGCAGCCAGCTTGTCGATGATGCGCCGCGCGAAGGGGCCGCAGTGGCCCGCCGAGCGGCCGGTCACCAGGTCGCCATCCTCGACCACGTCTTCGTCGACGTAGATCGCGCCCATGTTGCGCACGTCGCCCAGGAGGTTGATATGGCTGACGACGCGGCGGCCGCGGACGAGCTCCGGCGTGGGTGAGATCAGCCACATGCCGTGGCAGTTGATGCCCTTGATGACGCCCGGCTCGGCGAACGCCCGCTGCATGAATTCCGTCGCGGGAGGGAGCTTGTCGACACTGTCCGTGTAGCGCAGGCGGTCGGACACCATGCCGCCGGGGATGATGATGGCCGCGTAGCTGCGCAGCTCGTCATCGGACATGTTCTCGAACGACTCGTTGACGTACAGCGGCGAGCCATACTCGTGGCCCTTGAAGCTCAGCCCTGGCTGGCCCCACAGGCGCGACAGGAAGTGCAACTCCATTCCCTCTTCAGGGAAGCGGTGCTGATAGTAGTGAATCTCGTAGTCGGCGAAGTCGCTCTCGACCAGGATGCCGACCTTCTTGCCCTTGAGCCTCATATACTCCTCCAGGCGCGCGCGCGATAGGTGGGATGATGTCGCGGCGCGTTCTAGGCCAGCGAGCCATCGGGATACTGCACCATGCCGGCAAAGTGGATGGCGATCTTGCCGTCGCGCAGGACCCAGCTATCCGCGAAGCGCATGTGGGCCTCGCCGTCGGCCAGCTGCATGGTGATTTGTTCGGTAATCATGAGCGTCTCGGGATCCTCGGTCTCGCCCCAGAAGACGATGTCGGTATCGAGGCCCTGGATGCCCAGGATGCCCTGCATGTGCTCGCGCAGCTGGTCGCGGCCCTTGTAGATGATCGGCTTTTTCATGAAGCTGCTGATGAGCAGCGCGTCGTCCGTGTACTGGTCCAGCAGGCTCTCGATGTCCTTGGCGAGGATGAACCCGATGTGCTCGCGGTACATCCGCCCTAGCTTGGTATCTGGCACGTTCTTCATGGCAGTTCGCTCTCCAACGTTGCTAAGAATAGGGTAGGTTAGCCAGCCTGGGCGCTTGTTGCCGGCTGCGCAGCGCCGTGGATGATCAGATCGGCGGCCTTAGCCCCGATCATGAAGCAGCCCGCGACTGTGTTGCCGCTCGTGACCGTCGGCATCACGGAGGCGTCGACGACGCGCAGACCCTGGACGCCGTGCACGCGGAGCTGCGGGTCCACGACCGCCATCGCGTCCCAGCCCGCGCGGCACGTGCCGGCCGGGTGCCACAATGTGGAGCTTTGCGTCCGGATGAAGTCGGTCGGGTCGCCCGGTCCCGGGGCCAACTCGCCGTCGCCCCAGGTCGAGAAGGCGCGCGTGCCCGCAATGGCGCGAATCAGCTCGATGGCCTTGACCAGGACGCGAACATCGGCGTCTTGGGTGAGGTAGTTGGGGTTGATGAGCGGCGGATCGGACGGGTCGGCCGAGCGCAGCTTCACCCAGCCGATGCTGAACGGCTGCACGAGAATCGGCAGGAAGATGGCGACGGGGCCGCCGAAGTTGGGCAGGGCCGGCGCCAGGGGCGCGGGGATTGCCGGCGTGAAGTTGAGCTGCAGGTCGGGCGGAGCAGCACTGCTGCCATCACGCGTATTGACGAACAGTGTGTTGCCGGTCAGCAGGGTCGTCATCTTATCATCGCCCTTCGAGCGGTAGATGACGGGAAGCTGCACGTGATCTTGGAGATTTTGACCGACGCCCGGCAGGTCCGCGACGACCGGGACGCCGACAGAACGCAGGTGGTCGGCGGGGCCGATGCCGGAGATGAGCAGGATCTTCGGCGACTGGAGCGCGCTGGCGCTCACGATGACCTCGCCGTCACAGCGCACTGTCTGAAGCTGCCCATCCTTGCGGTACTCAACCCCAACCACACGGGTCCCCTCGGTCACCAACTTCGTGACGAAGGCGCCGGTCAGGAACGTGAAATTGGGGCGGTCCAGGATCGGCTGCACGAACACGGTGTACGAGCTTGCGCGGCGGCCATCCTTGTCGATGTGGAACTGCAGGAGTGCCGCGCCGTTCTCCTGGCGCGCGCCGTTGTAGTCCCAGTAGGGCCCATCGTAGCCCAGCTCAGTCGCGCCCTCAAGGAACGGCTCGGAGCGCATGACATCGTCCGGGCAGACGCGCACGGGGATGTCGCCGCCGGCTCCGTGATACTCCGATGCGCCGCCCTCGTAGTCCTCGATCTGCTTGAAGTAGGGCAGCACGTCGGCGTAGCTCCAGCCGTCGGCGCCCATAGCGTTCCACATGTCGAAGTTGCGCGGGTTGCCGCGCACGTACATCATCGCGTTGACGGACGTGCTGCCGCCGGCGACGAGACCCTGGTTGATGGTGATCTGACGGCCCGCCATACCCGCCTGCGGCTCGGTCTTGAGCTGCCAGTCCACGTCGGACCCCCAGAGGCGGACAAAGCCGCCGACGTCGGACAGGTCGGGCTTGTCGTAGCCGGGTCCGGCTTCCAGCAGGAGGACGCGGCGGGATGGGTCGGCGCTAAGGCGGTTAGCTACGACGGCGCCTGACGCGCCGCTGCCGATGACGATATAGTTGAAGCTCTGTTGCTGTGTCATGCGTCGCTCCTTAAGCGTCTGGTTTACCCCATCGCCGGCAGCAGGCCAAGCTGCCGCATCCAGCCAACCGTGTCTTCGGAGACCCAGTCTTCCGCGATCTTGCCGTCCGCGATGCGCAGCCAGCTAATGCCCATCACGTCCATGATCTTGCCGGTTGGCGGGATGCCGAAGAGGTCGGCGGTGTGGGTGCCACGCACGCGCCAGCGGACGACGACTTTATCACCATCGGCGGCAACGTCCTCGGCCTGCATGTTCATGTCAGGGAAGCCGGCGCGGAAACCCATCAAGAGTCCGGTGACGGCTTCGATTCCGGCGATAGGCTGAGGGCTGCTGGGGTGATGCATGACAACATCCTGTGCCAGGATGTCGCTCGCTTCATCCCACCGGGCGTTCCCGATGAAGTCTTCCATAAAACGGCGGCCAATTGCGTGATTGTCGACGGACATAGAGTGTTTTCTCCCAGGTTGATGTAATGGGGAACGATGAGTTCCCCGGCTGGTGCTGTCTCGTCTTTAGCGGAAACCCGCCCGCGTCAGTGCGCGTGTCAGCGCGCGCCGAGTTAGCTCCTGCGCCAATGCCGCGCGGTACTCGCCGGACGCCGCCAGGTCGCTTCGGAACGTGACCCCGGCATCCACTTTGGCGGATGCCTCCTCAATGAGTCTGGCGCTTGGCTGCTGCGACTGGAGCGCCGCCTCGACGGCTGCGAGGCGAATCGCGCGGTCCGCGGCGCCGGTCACGGCTACGCGAGACTGGCCGATGGTTCCGTCCGAGGCGCGTGTGACCGCCACGGCTACGCCGCAGAGGGCATAGTGGCTGGCCGAGTTCTCGAACTTCTCGTAAGCGGAGCCCGTTCCCTGGGCCGTCGGCGGCAGGTCTACCGACGTGATGATGCTCGTCCCCGGCGACGTGGACTGGCCGAGGTACTGGTCAATGGAGAGTGCCTGCTGGCCGCCCGCGCCGACGGTGTTGAGCGTCGCGTCCAGGGCGAGCGCCACGGCGGGAAGGTCGGTGCCAGGCATGCGGGCCGCGAGGTTACCGCCGATGGTGCCGCTATTGCGTACCTGCGCGTCGCCGATGGTGCCGATGGCCTCGACAAGGGCCGGGTAGTGCTCGCGCACAGTGCGGTTGGCGGCAATTTCGGCGAAGGTGGTCATCGCGCCGATGCGCAGCCCCCCGACGCCGTCGCGGTGGCGAATGCCGCGCAGGTCCTGGATTCGGCGAAGATCCACAAGCAGGGACGGCGACACGCGGCCGAGCTTCATGTCGGGCAGCAGATTGAGGCCGCCCGCGATTATCCGCGCGTTCGGGTTGCCGGCTATCAGGGCCACGGCTTCGTCGAGGGCGGCAGGAGCGGCATAGTCGAAAGGAGCTAGAAGCATAGTCCGTTATCCTTTGCTCGCGGTAGCCGCGCTCTGCGCCGCCTTGGCGTCGCGCATCGTCCGCCAGATTTTCTCCGGGGTGAGAGGCATGTCAATGTGCTTCACGCCGAGATCCGACAGAGCATCCACGACGGCGTTAGCGACAGCGGCGGCAGCGCCGACGGTTCCTACCTCGCCGCCGCCCTTCGCCCCGAGAGCGTTGTGGGGTGTTGGGGTGACGGTGCGGTCGATCTCGAAATTGGGCAGGTGGCTCGGGCGCGGAAGCGTGTAGTCCATGAACGAATCAGAGAGCAAGTGTCCCTGGTCGTCGTAGATGGCGCGCTCGAAGAGGGCCTGGCCGACGCCGTGGGCGATACCGCCATGGATCTGGCCGTCCATGACCATCGAGTTGGCGACGTTGCCCATGTCGTTGACGGCGACGAAGCGCAACAGATCGACCTTGCCGGTGGTCTCATCAATCTCGACGACGGCGATGTGGCTGCCGAACGGGTAATTAAAGTCCGGCGGATCGAAGAACGTCGTCTCGTCCAGGTTCGGCTCCATGCCCGCCGGAAGCTCCCAGCCGTACCAGACGCCGAGGGCCATGTCGCCAAACGTCTTCGACTTGCCCGGAACGCCTCGAACGGAGAACTTCCCCTCCTCGAAGATGATGTCTTCTTCCGCCGCTTCGAGCATGTGGGCGGCGGCCTTGATCATCTTGGCGCGGACTTTGCGCGACGCGCTCTGCACCGCCGGACCGCACACGCTGAGCGAGCGGCTGCCGTAACTGCCCTGGCCGTACGGCGCGCGCTGGGTGTCGCTGTGGAGCACCTGGATGCGGCTCACGTCAACGCCAAGCTCTTCCGAAGCAATCTGGGCGAAGACGGTCTCATGCGACTGGCCGTGGGGCTTCGAACCGACGATCACGGTAATCTCACCACTGGGGTGCACCTTGACGTTCGCGCTCTCCCACGTTCCGCCGAGCATGCCCTCTTTGCCCATGCGTGGCGACGGACCGACGCCGCTGATGGCGACAAAGGACGCGACGCCTACGCCCAATCGCTTGCCGCGCTGGCGGGCCGCCGCCTTGTGCTCGGCGATATCGCCCAGGCCGGCCATCTGCACTGCGCGGTCGAGGGCTACCTCGTAGTTGCCCGAGTCGTAGAGCCAGCCCAGCCCGTTGTCATAGGGGAATTCGTCTGGCGCAATCATGTTGCGGCGGCGGACTTCGAGCGGGTCCATGCCGATTTCCTGGGCGTAGCGGTCAATGAGACGCTCCATCATGAACGTCGCCTCGGCGCGGCCTGATCCGCGCTGAGCGCCCAGCGGAACGGTGTTGGTGTACGCCGCGTAGACTTCAGCGTATGCGTTCTTGATGGCGTAGGGGCCGGTGATGCTGCGGCCCATCATCGCCGTAGCGACGCCAGGACCGATCGTCGAGGGGTACGCGCCAAGATTGGCGTAGCTCGTGCAGCGCACGGCGGTGATCTTACCGTCGCGGGTGCCGGCGAGCGTCGCGTACTGCAGGTGGTCGCGGCCCTGGACCGTCGACCGCATCAGGCCGTTGCGCGTGTCAACCCACTTCACGGGGTGGCCCAGCTCCTTCGATAGGAAGAGGGTCAGGGCCATGTCCGGGTAGAGATAACCCTTGGTGCCGAAGCTGCCGCCGATGTTCGGCGCGATGATGCGCAGCTTGTTGAAGGGGATACCCAGCACCAGGAACGACAGTAGGAGGCGGTGGTTATGGGGTGACTGTGTCGAGGCGTAGAGCGTGTACTCGCCGGTCGCTGGGTCGAACACGCCCACGGCCGCGCGCGGTTCGATCGGGTTGTTGATGGTGCGCTGGTTGTAGATGTTCTGGTGGATGACCACCTCGCTCTGAGCAATGGCGTGGTCCGTCGCCTCAGAGTTGCCGCACGTCCAAAAGGCGTTCAGGTTGTGCGGGACTTCCTCGTGCAGCTGCGGCGCGCCGTCCTTGACGGCTTCTTCCGCGCTCACAACGACCGGCAGCGGATCGTACTCGACTTCGATGGCCTTGACAGCATCGAATGCCTGGCTGCGGGTCTCGGCCACGACGACGGCGACCGGGTCGCCGATGAAGCGAACGCGGTCCTTCGCTAGGACTGTTCCTGCGCCGGGGAATCCGAACGGGTGCGACGGGAAATGGCTCTCGACGCCGCCCGGAATCCAGATGCAGGGTAGGGGCATGAGCTTCCCTGCCAGATCGGCAAACGTGATGACACGGACAACGCCCGGCATCCGAGCGGCCGCGTCGGTATCGATGTGGCGGATAAGGGCATGGCCGTGCGGGCTGCGCAGGACGGCCATGTGCAGCATGCCCGGGAAGCTGAGATCAGCGGTGAAGCGCGCGTCGCCGCGCAGAAGTTCCGGGTCCTCTCGCCGCTTGATGGGCGCGCCAAAGACTCGTTTTGTCACGCGCAAGCTCCTCGTCTATTCTATGGGCGCGTCGGGCGCGGTCACAGGTCGCCTGGCGCTTGGGAACATGGCCGGCGTTACTTCACGCCGGTGAAGTGATACTGAATCTTGCCGTTTTTCAGAAGGAAGGCGTCGTAGACGCGCCCGACGCCGAAGTTGGTCAGCGCCGTCGCCTCGAAGAACACAGAGTCGTCTGTCTCGGTGAACTTGTCGGTTGACAGAACTTCCTTGATCTGAACCCACCGCAGATACTCGCGGTAGTATTCCTTGAGCGCGTGCCGCCCTCTGACCACGGTCTCGAAGGAGACCAGGACGGCGTCGTCGTTGTAGTTGTTGTCAACCAGGCCGTCGACGTCCTTCTTCATCAGGTAGTCGACCTGGCTCTCGTAGAATTTCTTGCCCGGACTATCCGCCACCAGGCGTACCGGGCTGCTCATTTTTGACACTGCATACTGGGCGGCGCGGATCGGGTTCTGGAAGCCGGTACAGCGGCAGAAGTTCCCTTCAAGCCAGGTACGGATTTCGCCCTCGGTCGGGGTGGCGTTGTGCTGGAGCAGGTCGGTCAGCGACATGAGCATGCCGGGCGTGCAGAAGCCGCACTGAACGCCGTGCTCCTCCTGGAAGCCCTCCTGGAGCGCATTGAGCTGTCCGTTTTTGGCTAGAGCCTCGACGGTTGTAATCTGGGCGCCGTCGGCCTGGACGGCCAGCAGGCTGCAGCTTTTCACCGACTTGCCGTTCACGATGACGACGCAGCTGCCGCACTGGCTTGTGTCGCAGCCGACCTTCGTGCCCGTCAGTCCAACAACGTCGCGGATGAAGTCGGCCAGGAGCACCCGCGGCTCGACGTCCGCGCTCTGCCGCTTGCCGTTTACAGTGATGGATACCTGCATGTCGTCTGCCTCGCTATAGTCGGGCGAAACCGGGCGCGTAGTTGAACGGCTTCTCCTGCGCGTTGTAGAACACAATCTCCAGACCGTACGCATTCTTCGATGAGGGGCGAACGATCCAGCGCTGCGTGGCGTCCATGGAGACGCGCTTGCTCTTCGCCGCCGGCGGCTCCCACCAACTCGCTTGCCAGCCGACGACGACAATGATCTCGGCCTCGGTGTCGGTTACCCGAACGGGGTCAACTGTCTGGACGTTGTGGTTCTCGTCGAAGAACAGGTTCGTGACGCGGTCGTACCACTTCTTGAAGCTGTCGAAGTCGCGGATGTCGCCGTCTGGGAACTGCACATGCAGGCCGTCGTCGGCCAGGAGCTTGTAGGCCTCCGCGATCGGGACGTGCTGATCCAGAGCCAGATACCAGGCTGCGACGAGCGCCTTGATGTTGTCGAGGGAAAGGGCATTACTCATTCAGGTGTCTCCGTGCGTGAGAGCCGGCTATCGTCGGCTCTCACGGGTAGGTTACGATGGTGGGGCTTTACTGCCCGCATGTGTTGCCGACGCGCTCAGGGTGCGTGTCGCCTTCCAGGACAAGGTCGATGAGGAACGGGCCTTTCGTGTCCAGCGCCTGGCTTATGGCCGGGCCGATATCGGCTGGCCCCTCCACCCGCACGCCCTGGACACCCATGCCCCGCGCCATGTCGGCGAAGTGGAGGGCCGGGTAGGACAGGTCGAAGCTGAGCGGGAAGTCGTGCTTCGGGACGCCCTGCTCCTTCCAGTACGCGTCAATGTTGAGTTGCAGCAGGCGGTACGAGCCGTTGTTGCAGACGACGAACTTAGTGTCGATGTTGTGGCGGGCTGCCGACCACAGCGCCTGGATGGTGTACATCGAGCCGCCGTCGCCGCTGAACCCGAAGACTGTGCTGTCCGGGTTGGCGAGCTTGGCGCCGATGGCGCCGGGGAAACCGACGCCCAACGAGCCGCCACGGGTGATGAAGTACTGACCCGTGCGGGACGGCTGGAAGTAGCGCGAAACGGCCGGCGACGAGGTGAGCGCCTCGTCGAAGATCACGGTGCTGGTCGGCAGGCGCGGCGCCAGCTCTTCCATGAATTGCGCCATGCGCAGCGGTGTCTGGCCTCGCGCTTCGGCGTCGGCGCGAAGCTCGGCCTGGCGCTTGGCTTCCTTCGCCTCTGCCAACTCGCGGGAGCGGCCTTGCGCCGCGTCCTTCTGCGCCGCCGTCATACTGGCTTCGAGGGCGTCGGCCAGCAACGTCAGGGTGAGCTTCGGATCGCCCAGCATGCCGATGTCAACCGGGTGGTTCTTGCCAATCTCGTAGGCGTTCAGGTCAATGTGGATGGTTTTCGCGTCGGGGGCGAAGATGTTGCCAAGCTCTGGGAAGACCTCGGGCAGGACGTACGTGCCGACGATCAGGTTCACGTCGCCCTTCTCCGTGATCGGGCGGCTGGCGTAGCCGAACATGTGCCCCGTCATGCCCTTATAGTGGGGGTCGCGATAGTCGAGGTTGACCTCGCCCGCATCCGCTTCCCAGACTTCCGCCCCGAGCAGCGCGGCGACGCGCGCCAGCTCGTTCTGAGCGCCGGAGAAGGCGACGCCGTCGCCAACATAGATTATCGGCGTCTTGGCGGCGGCCAGCAGCACCGCCGCCTCCCGGATCAGCGCCGGATCGGGCGTAACCCGAGTGGACGGGATAAGCGTCGGGATGACGTCACCCACCGCCGGCGCGTCCAGGATATCGGCCGGCAGGCAGACGTAGACCGGTCCCATAGGCGGCGTAGCGGCGATCTTGATGGCGCGGCGGACGACCCGCAGCAGGGATGCCGGGTCGAGCACCATCGTGGACCACTTGGTCACCGGCTCGGCGAATGCGACAAGGTCGCCGGCCATCTGGGCATCCATGTTCATATACTTGATGCCCGCATCGCCGCCGATGACAACCAGCGGCGAGTGGCCGCGCTTGGCCTGAAACAGCGCGCCGATGCCGTTGCCGACACCGGGCGTGCTGTGGAGTTGGACGAGGGTCGGGCGTTGTGTGGCGCGGGCATAGCCGTCACCCATCAGCACCGCGACGGACTCCTGGAGCGTGAGGATGTACTTCAGCTCCGGATAGTCCCACAGCGCATCCAGGAAGCCCTGCTCGACCGTGCCGGGGTTGCCGAACATGTAGCGCATGCCGTCAGCCAGGAACTGCTCCAGGATCGCGTGGCGGCCCGTTCGGGGCGCCATCGAGCCTGTTTTCTTCTCGGAGCCGAGTGTTGTTGAATCCACGGCTCAGGCCCTACCAGCCGTAGCGCCGGAGACCGTTCTCCAGCACCTCGACCATCAACTCGCCGACCAGGCGCGAATCCTGGGTCGAGCGCCCGGTCAGGAAGGGGTAGTCCAGGATGGTGGAGATGGTGCGGCCCACGCCACCGTGGTACTTGCCTTCGGGGCCGACGGCGTCGCGCAGGATCAGCTCCAGGGGATAGAAGGGCGGCCCGAAGTTGGCATCAACGCCCAGCACGCCGGCGCCGTCCTTGTAGTCGTACTCCATTGCGTGGCCAGTGACGTGCCTGCCCCAGATGATGCTCTTGCGGTCGGTCCAGTCCCGCGCGAAGGCGAGACAGGTGACGCAGTAGCACTCGGCGGCGATAAGCTTGTCCTGGGCCAGGAAGCCGAGGATGACGTCGTGCAGCCGCTGGTTGTTGACCATGTCGATCATCGGGCCGCTGCCGCCCGGCAGGAGCAGCGCATCGTACTGCTTCAGATCGTCCCAGCACTTGTCGCGGGCGTTGTAGTACGCCTCGAGCGCGTGGCCGAAGTTGGGCCGGTTGAAGTAGGGCCGCTCCGGGAACCAGGTGGAGAGGTTGATGGGGTTGTCGAGGCGGTCCGACTCGTCTACCTTCTTGGTGAGGGCCGCGTAGTACTCGTCGGTCACGCACTTATCCAGGGGTGGGTCCCAGTAGCCCGGCTCGTAGCTGGGCGGAAGCGCGTGGGCGCGGTTGCCCTTCGCCGTCATGAAGGTGGTCTCGTAGCCGGCGGCGTCGAGAACTTCGAGCGGGCCGACGAGCTCTTCGCCCCAATATCCGTACTCCGAGATCATGCAGAGAATCTTGCGCTTCGGCTTATCTGTCATGGTCGTCTCCTTGGCTGAACATTGTCGGTGTATCGAGAATGATGAGAGTTACGTGAGAGTTTCATCCGGCGGAACCGAGTCATCGGTCGCCGCCCGATCGCGAGCCTGGCTCGCGCAGATCTCCTGGCCCTCGTTCAACTCGGCATTGAGGTAGTTCACGAGGGCTTCCAGGCTCACAAAGCCTAGCGGATGCCGTTCAGGCCCGACTTCCTCGAGGCTGAACCGCCAGGCGGTCGGCGTCTCGGCAGATTTGGCTTGCGCCGGCCAGCAGCGCAACAGAAAGGCCCGGTAGGATTGCATTCACTTGTCTCTTGGCATCCGAAAGGATTGTGGATATAGTCTATGTCAGAATTCTTTGGAAATCCTTTGGACGCGGCTCCCAAGCGTGCCTGTCCTCAATCGCGTATCTTGAGCACCGATAAATCCGTCGAATCTGGTATTCCAACGCTTCTGCGTTCGTCGCTAAGGCTTGCCGTTGGAAGCCCGCGTCATTGATACTCTCGCCTGAATGAAGGCGGCTGGCGCGCGTTTCTGCTTACGTTGACCCCGAAGATACGTGCAAGGGGAGGGCGCCATGTATCGCCTTCGATTGTTGGGTCCAACCAGCGTCCTCGAGGACGAGCAACCTGTTCGCTCGTTTGAGTCGCGCAAGGCGCTGGCGCTCCTGTGCTATCTGGCTGTCCGGCGGCAGCCGGTGTCGCGCGCACATCTGGCGGAGCTTTTCTGGAGCGGCAAAACCGAGGCTCAGGGGCGGGCGAACCTGAGCTGGGCGCTCCACAACATCCTCAGCCGCTGGCCGGACTGTCTCCAGACCAACCGGCACAGCGTCGAGTTTCGTCCTAAACCCCCATACTGGTTCGACCTCCTCGCTTTCGAGGAGTCCATAAGTCATGGCGATTGCCCTGCGCTGGCAGCGGCGGCCGAACTCTACCGTGGCGATTTCATGGCGGAGTTCTCGCTCGATGATGCGCCCGAGTTTGATATCTGGCTGCTCCACGAGCGCGAGATCTGGCGGCAGCGAGTGATCCGCGCGCTCCAGACCCTTGTGGCCTATCACACCGACCGCCGCGAGTACAACCTCGGCATTGACTACAGCCGGCGGCTGCTCAAGCTCGAGCCCTGGCGCGAAGAGATTCACCGCTGCATGATGACCCTCCTGGCATGGAGCGGCCAGCGCAACTCTGCCCTCGCCCAGTACGAGGTCTGCCGGAGGATTCTGGCGCAAGACCTCGGAGTCGAGCCAGAGCCCGAGACAACCGCCCTCTATAACCAGATCCGCCTTGGCGGAGTCGCGGCGCGCAGTTCACGGCCGCCTGTGCGAGAGCCGAAAGTGGATAGTCCGCTGCAGCCCCGGCCGCTGACCGTCATGTCCTGCGAGCTGTTCGGCCTGCTCGACCTTGCCGACGTCATAAGCTTCGAGAAGCTCGATGAGATTCTGCGGGCATGCCGACAGGCGCTGGTGGACGTCATTCGCGGCGAGGGAGGGTATGTGGCGCAATACCGCGGCAGCGGGCTGCTCGTCTACTTTGGCTTTCCCCAGCCGCTCGACGACGCGCCCAGCCGCGCGATTCAGGCCGGCCTCGATCTCGTGAAAGTGGTTCGCTACTATAGTGACCGCCTCCAGGCGGAGGTTCGGCGCGGCGCTCGGTCAGGTCCGTTGCCGTCCAGGGCGCAGCATCGCGCGGACCCCGAGCTAACGATTCGCGTCGGCATTCACACCGGGCCGGTCGTCGAAAGCACGGGTGACGAGTGGTTTGGTACACTGAGCGTCATGGGCGAGCCTTTGATCCGTGCCGAGCGGCTACAGAGTGTGGCCTCCCCAAATTCCGTCGTCATCAATTCTGCTACGCACTCGCTCGTTCGAGACCTGTTTGAATGTGTCCTTCTAGGCACGCAGTCCCTCGAGCGCCTTGACCGGCCCATGACGTTGTACAAGGTCGTGGGCGTCAAACACATGCCAAGCGAGAGGCTCAACCTGCGACTCGAGCCGGTCACAGCCGTTGTGTAGGCGTCCAAAGAGTTTCCAAAGATTTGTGGCATAGACTATACCACAGTGTGTGCCAAAGGCAGTCGTTGGCGCGCCAGCGGAATGTGTTTCGTTGGGTTCTAGACAGCATCTAGCTCAACTCTGTCGCGAGACCCGCTGCCTCGCTCTGAGGGGATTTACATTTATTCCACCGATTCCTCGAATCACATCATTGAGACCCGCCAGACCGAGTCGCTCGCGGCACGTTGGGGGTTGGATTGCGTAGAGTGAGGAGTACATCCAAAAGCGCTCTCATGCCTGGCGAAAGAATGAGCGGCTTGCCCGGGCTCCACGGCCCTAGAGGGCGAGTTCGTATTCCGCGCACTGCGGTTGATGGACGCACGAAGGGAACTGCATCCCGCGAGCGTTTGACAACGGAGATTACCTTGGCGAAACCTGAAGCCTACGGGTCACGGTTTCGCGCTTGGCTCACTGTGGGCCAGTTTAGCAGCAGCCGATCAGAATCACATCGCGACGTTTCTCGGACAGACGCCCAACGGCCATGAAGGAGATTCACCCATGAACGAGATTCGCTTCCCTTTCTCTGACACGATCGCGGGCTACGTGGACTACTACGACCGCAATCAAGACTGCTACAGCGTGAAAACAAGCGGTGGTCGAGAGTTCCAGATCAAGCTCAAGAGCAACACCTATGCCCAGCTGGTCCGTAACCTTGGCGACCCGTACCAGGACGCCACCGGCTCGATGCGCGACATGCTCGTGCCCGGCCGGTATGTGTTCACGTACGGCACATTCTACCCCGAAGGCGGCGACGAGGTCTTCGAGGCGCAGTATCTCGTGTTCGTAGGCCGACGCGAGGGCGAGTTCGTTTTCGAGCGCAGCGACTGGTGGGTCAAGCAGATCATCCAGCTCGGCGATTTCTACATGCACGCCCAGTTCGGCGATCAGCCCGTCAACTACGACAACTACCGCACGACGATCAAGCTCAGCGGCGAAAAGGCGGCGACGAACTACCGCCAGGAGACGGACACCATTTCCCGCCTGGTGTACGGTCTCGCTTCCGCGTACCTACTGACCGGCGATGACCGCTACCTTGAGGGGGCCGAGAAGGGGACCGAGTACCTGCGCGACCACATGCGCTTCTACGACACGGACGAGCAAATCGTCTACTGGTATCATGGCATCGACGTTTCCGGGCGGACGGAGCATAAGGTCTTCGCCTCTGAGTTCGGCGACGACTTCGACGCCATCCCGGCTTACGAGCAGATCTACGCCCTGGCCGGCCCTATCCAGACCTCCCGCATCACCGGCGACCCGCGCATCATGGCCGATGCCGAGATGACCGTGGACCTGTTCGACCGCTTCTTCGAAGACAAGGAGAAGGGCGGCTATTTCTCCCACCTGGACCCGATCACTCTCGACCCGCGCAGCGAGTCGCTGGGGCCGAACAAGGGTAAGAAGAACTGGAACTCGGTTGGCGACCACGCGCCCGCCTACCTGATCAACCTTTACCTGGCGACGGGCGACGAGCGCTACGGCACGTTCCTTGAGAAAACCTTTGACACAATCGCCACCCACTTCCCGGACTACGAGCACAGCCCGTTCGTTCAGGAGAAGTTCTTCGAGGACTGGTCCCACGACCAGACCCACATGTGGCAGCAGAACCGAGGCGTGGTCGGCCACAACCTGAAGATCGCCTGGAACCTGATGCGCATGTACAGCCTCAAGCCCAAGCCCGAGTATGAGGCGTTGGCGCGCGAGATTGCCAAGCGCATGCCGAGCATCGGTGGCGACCAACAGCGCGGCGGCTGGTACGACGTCATGGAGCGCGTGACGCAGCCGGGCCAGGAGTGGCACCGCTATGCTTTCCACGATCGGAAGGCGTGGTGGCAGCAGGAGCAGGGCATCCTGGCGTTCCAGATTCTGCGCGGCGTCCTGGGCGACGAAGATTACCTGCGACTCGCGCGCGAGTCGGCGGCGTTCTATAACGCGTTCTTCCTCGACCACGACGATGGCGCGGTGTACTTCAACGTGTTGGCGAACGGCGTCCCGTTCCTCGTCGGTACGGAGCGCTTCAAGGGCAGCCACTCGATGAGCATGTACCACTCTGGCGAGCTGTGCTACCTCTCCCAGACGTACATCAACCTGCTCATCAGCAAGCAGCCGCTGGATATGTACTTCAAGCCCTACCCCAACGGCTTCAAGGATCGCATCCTGCGCGTCTCGCCCGACATCCTGCCGCCCGGCAGCATTCGCCTGGACTCGGTGTGGATCGACGACAAGCCCTACAGCGACTTCGACGCGGCCGGCCTGACGGTGAAGCTGCCGGAGACCGATCAGCAGGTGCGCGTCAAGGTGCGCATCGTCCCGACGTAGATGCGCCAGGGTAGGAGGCTCTTGAGGGCGGCGGGTTGAGACCGCGCCGCCAGAAGGGCAAAGTCCTCTCGGGACTCAGTCAGTCCGCAGGACTTTGCCCTCTCAGCGCGGTAGAGACGCGCCATGGCGCGCCTCTACCGCCTCACATGCGACGGAAGCGCGTGTTGCTGTGACCATGATGGGAGGGAGCGCGCACTATGGAAATCAACATTAAGACTTCGGACCAGGCTACCGTCGTCGAGCTCATTGGGGATATTGACGGGGGGACGGCGCCGGCCGTGCAGGCGCAGGTTTTGCCGCTCGCCACGCCCGGCGCTCGAATCGTCCTGGACATGACCCAGGTTCCGTACATGTCCAGCGCCGGGCTTCGCATGCTTCTGGCCAGCTACCGCCAGATTACCGCCAAGGGCGGCCGCATCGTGCTCGTAGGGCTCTCGGAAGAGATCCAGGATACCATGTCGGTCACGGGCTTTTTGAATTTCTTCGTCCACTGCGAGACACTGGACGAGGGCCTCAAGGCCGTCGAAGCGTAGGAGGAGCACGATGGAGCAATCGCAAAGCCTTCAGACGGGTGGGTTCGCTCTCGAGCGGATGGATGTCCACCCGACCCACTCATACAACGGCTACCATCTGCGGCCCGGTAAGCCATTCCCGTTTGGCGCTACGTTTGTGCCGGGCGGCGTCAATTTCTCGGTCTTCTCGCGCAGCGCCACGAGCTGCACGCTCGTCCTGTTCGAGAAGGGGACCAGCGAGCCATTCGTCGAAATTCCCTTCCCGGACGAATTCCGGATTGGGAACGTGTTCACCATGGTCGTTTTTGACATTGGCTATGAGAACATCGAGTATGGCTACAAGATGGACGGACCGTGGGACCCGCAACGCGGCCACAGGTTCAACAAGGACAAGATTCTGCTCGATCCCTACGCCAAGGTCGTCGCGGGGCGCGATGTCTGGGGCCGGGAGCCGGACTGGAACGACGTTTACCAGTATCGCGGTCGTCTCGTCTACGATGACTTCGATTGGGAGGGCGACCGGCCCCTGGAGATTCCCATCGAGGACCTGGTCATCTATGAAGCGCACGTGCGCGGCTTCACACGCCATCCATCGTCTGGCGTGAAGCACGCCGGGACGTATACCGCGATTCGCGAGAAGATCCCCTATCTCAAGGACCTGGGCGTCAACGCGCTGGAGCTGCTGCCCATCTTCGAGTTCGATGAGTTCGACGGCAGCCGCGTTCTGCCGGAAACCGGCGAGCGTGTCTACAACTACTGGGGCTACAGCACGGTGGCCTATTTCGCGCCTAAGGCCGGCTTCGCGGCGACGGGCAAGTACGGCATGCAGGTGGATGAGCTCAAGACGGTCGTCAAGGAGCTGCACCGCAATGGCATCGAGGTCATCCTGGATGTCGTGTTCAACCACACGGCTGAAGGCAACGAGTATGGGCCGTACATCTCGTTCAAGGGCCTCGACAACCAGACGTACTACATGCTGACGCCCGAAGGCTACTACTTCAACTTCAGCGGCACGGGCAACACCTTGAACTGCAACAACCCGATTGTGCGCAACATGGTGCTGGACTGCCTGCGCTACTGGGCGGCGGAGTATCACATTGACGGCTTCCGCTTCGACCTCGCCGCCATCCTCGGGCGCGACCCGTGGGGCGCACCTTTGGCGAACCCACCGCTGCTGGAGACCCTGGCCTACGACCCCATCCTCGGGAAGTGCAAGCTCATCGCCGAGGCGTGGGACGCCGGCGGTCTGTACCAGGTCGGCTCGTTCCCGGCCTACGGGCGGTGGGCGGAGTGGAACGGCAAGTACCGCGACGCCATGCGCAAGTTCCTGAAAGGTGAGCCTGGCGTTGTCGGTGAAGTGTCTCAGCGCCTCCAGGGGTCACCGGATCTCTACGAGTGGGGGAATCGTGGTACCACGGCGTCCATCAACTTCTTCACCGCGCACGATGGCTTTACGCTGATGGACCTCGTCTCGTATAACGGCAAGCACAACGAGGCGAACGGCGAGCACAACAACGACGGCTCCAACGACAACGACAGCTGGAACTGCGGATGGGAAGGGCCGACCGACGACTACTGGATCAATGCCCTGCGGCGCCAGCAGATCAAGAACGCCATGCTCATGCTCATGGTGAGCCAGGGCGTACCGATGTTCGTCATGGGCGACGAGGTCGGCCGCACTCAGTATGGCAACAACAACGCGTACTGCCACGACACCGAGCTCAGTTGGCTCGACTGGAATCTCGTCAGTCGTAACCCAGACCTCTTCCGCTTCGTCAAGCATCTCGTCGCCTTCCGCAAGGCGCACCCCGCGCTGCGCAACACGACGCACTTCCGCAACGCGGACTATCTCGGGACAGGTTACCCGGATATAAGCTGGCACGGCACCCAGGCGTGGAGCGCCGATTGGTCGGAGTCAAGCCGCGTCGTCGCGTTCTTGCTTGACGGGAAGCACGCCCGCGGCGGCTCAGCGCACGACAACTTCATCTACGTCGTCCTCAATATGCACTGGGACGGCCTCGATTTCAGTCTACCCGGTCTGCCGCCGGGGCTTCAGTGGCACGTATTCGCGAACACGGGCGCCGGGTCCCCGGAGGATATCTGGGAGCCGGGCACGGAGCCGCCCCTGTATGACCAGGGCAAGCTGTTCCTGTCCGGTCGATCGTGCGCCATCCTGGTCGGTAAGTAACCCTTCACCACCTCACCAACGACGAAAAGGAGCGTAACCATGGCTTTCAGTTCTTCTCTCGACATGAGCGACGGTGTTGCCAAGATAACTCTGGACGGTGAGCTGGACGCGACCGCAGCGCCGGCCTTCCGAGACACCATCGAGCAGGCCGCCGCCGGCCAACCCCAGCGCCTCGTTCTGCTCATGCAGGGCCTCGAATACATGGCGAGCGCCGGTGTGCGCGTCCTCATCTTCGCGAAGCAGAAGATGGGCGCGAACGTGGATATCTATGCCATCGCCCCGACGGAGCAGGTCCTCAGCACGCTGCAGAAGACGGGCGTCGATCGCAGCATCATCGTGCAGGACAAGTACGAGGGGTAGCGTCAGGGGCGGTGCGCCGCCTGTATCCGAATCCGTTCCTTCTGCGGAGAGAGCTTCATGGAACCGTTGATCGTAGATGGAAAGCTCGATGCTTTAGGCCCTATCCGCCAGTACGTCATGGCTGCGGCGGCCAAAGCTGGACTCAATAAGCGAAGGTCGTACGACCTCGCCCTTGCCGTGGACGAGGTCGCCACGAACATCGTCACGCACGGTTATGCTGAAGCCGGTCTAAGCGGCCAGATCACGGTCAGGGGCGACATCGATCAGCACGCCCTGGTGCTCACCCTGGAGGATACGGCGGTTCCGTACGATCCGACGAAACGTCCTCCTCCTCAGGAGGAGGACTTCGACCGCCCGCTCGAGGAACGCGACATCGGCGGCTGGGGAGTCTACCTGGCGATTCAGAGCGTCGACAACTTCATCTACCGCTATGTGGATGGCATGAACCGTAACGTGTTCGTCATGAACCGCGATCCGCACGGCGATCTGCTGATCGTGGCGGACCTGCACGAGACACGCGACTCGCTGTCGCGTCTGCTGCGGGCGGAGGGGTACGAGGTCGAGACCGTCGAGACGGCGTCGGAAGCGCTGGAGAAGCTGGCGGCCCGACCTTTCGACCTGGTATGCGTCGACGTGGGCATCCTTGACAGCGCTTCGCCGAATCTGATGCAGACGATGAAGGCGGACAACGCGCTGCGGGGCATTCCCATTCTGGTGCTGACCGACCTGCAGGGCATTCCGGCCGCCGAGCAGTCGATCACAGCAGGGGCGGATGACTACCTGCGCCATCCTTTCAGCCCCGTGGTTGTGCGCGCACGCATCGGCGCGAATCTCGAAAAGCAGCGGGTTAAGATCGCCGAGGCGGCGCTAAAAGAGAGCGAGAAGTACGAGCGGGACGTGCTCATCGGGCATCAGATTCAGCTCAGCTTCCTGCCCGAGACGCTGCCGCAGCCGCGCAACTACGAGATCGCGGGGCGCTTCGCGCCGGCGCGCCAGGTGGCGGGTGACTTCTACGATTCGTTCCTCCTCCCGAACCAGACCAAGGTTGCCCTGGTGCTGGGAGACGTGTGCGACAAGGGGGTGGGGGCGGCGCTGTTCATGGCGCTCTTCCGGAGCATGCTGCGCGCTTTCGCGCAGCAGAACTATCCCATGAGCATGGTGATGGATGTCAGCGCTGAAGAGAGGCGTATCCTTCTCAGGGGCGGCAATATTGCGCTCAAGATGGCCGTCGAGCTGACCAATAACTACATCGTCAATAACCATGCTTCGACCAACATGTTCGCCACGGTGTTCTTCGGAATTCTTGATCCGGCCACAGGCGACCTCTACTATGTGAACGCGGGACACGAGGCGCCGATTATCTTTCAGGATGGCGTAGTCAAGGCCCGTCTGGGTGTGAATGGTCCGGCGGTCGGCATCATCCCGCAGATTACATACCCGGTCCAACTGGCGCACCTTGACCCGGGCGATACGCTGCTGATTTACACGGATGGGGTGACCGAGGCCAAGGATCCGGGGAACCACCTGTATGGTGAACAGCGATTGCTGAAGCTCATCGAAAAGCCGGCGCCGTCCGCTGCAGCCCTGCTTGAAGACATCGAACTGGCTTTGCGAGAGCATATCGCGACCGCTGCTCAATTCGATGACATAACGATGCTTGCTGTGAGGAGAGAAACCAGTGGCTAAAATCATCTCGATCCATTCCTTTCGAGGTGGTACTGGCAAGTCGAACACGACGGCCAACCTGACGACCATTTACGCGATGCAGGGCTACCGCGTTGGTGTCGTAGACACCGACATTCAATCGCCCGGTATCCATGTCTTGTTCGGTATCGAAGAAGACGACATGGTGCATTCGCTGAACGACTTTCTGTGGGGACAGTGCGAGATCGAGGAAGCCGCGCTTGACGTGACCGATCGCCTCGGCGTGCCTATTTCCGGCAAGGTGTTTCTCATTCCATCGAGCATCAAGGCGGGTGAAATCGCGCGCGTGTTGCGCGAGGGCTACGATGTGGGCTTGCTGAACGACGGCTTCAACCGCTTGCTGGATGCACTGGAGCTGGATATCCTGTTGATCGACACGCATCCCGGCCTTAACGAGCAGACACTGCTGTCTATTGCCGTCTCCGACGCCCTGGCCATCATTTTGCGCCCCGATCAGCAAGACTACCAGGGTACCGCTGTGACGGTCGAGGTGGCGCGCAAGTTGGAAGTTCCCAAGTTGGTGCTCATTCTGAACAAGGTTCCAGTGTCCCTGGGCCTGGATGCGGTCAAGGGGCGGGTTGAGTCGACCTATGATTGTCCTGTGGCGGGTGTCTTGCCACATTCGGACGAGCTGATGCTGCTTGCCAGCTCCGGTGTTTTTTCAGTGCAATACCCGAATCATCCTGTGACGGTGACTTATAAGCAGATTGCCGCAGCGCTCATCTCATAATCGGCAGTCACGCTCGAGGGGGCCGTGATCGTCATAGCGTTGGAGGGTATGTTATCGGGCTGCCGCTAGCTACGGATTGACATGACGTCCATCGCTCGAGTATTGTCGGATCTCTTCAAGATCGAAGATTCCGAATGGCCTCTCGTCATCACGCTGTTCGCCCTGATAGGCGTGACGACGGTCGGAGCCATTTGGGGAAGTACTATTGCGTATGCCGGACTTCTGAAAGTCGTCGGGATTGGGGCTTTGCCCTGGATTCTTGGCGGCGCGGCCCTTCTCTCCGTCGTCGGAGCCGCGATCTACTCGGCATTTGCCGTCGTCCTCTCAAACAGCCGGCTCATGGTTGTCATCTATGTCGTCGGCATTGTGAGCCTCCTGTTTGGCCTGGTCTTGCTACAGCAAGGCTCGCCGCTGGCGTACCCCATCTTGTATCTCCTGTACGTGGCCTGGCTACCCATCTACAATCCCCACCTTGTGACCTTCATTACCGGATTCACGGATGCCCAGGCAGCCAAGCGTGTCGTGCCCGTCGTTCTGGCGGGCATGCGCGTTGGGCTGATTGTGGCGGGGCTGAGCATGGTCGTGCTCAACCGCCTGATTTCGCCGGAAGGCATTGTCATCATCTGGCTACTCTCGTACGTCGCGTCCATCGGCCTTGTCTGGGCGGCCCTGCATGTGGCCCCAGGCGGCGGTGAGGTCAAGAAGCCTTCCCGTCACGACGCCCACGTGAGCTATGTCACGAGCCTGCGAGAGGGCGCTGAGTACGCCCACCACTCGCCGTATCTCCGCGGTGTCATGGCGGGGGTGTTCGTCCTGCTCATGCTGCTGGCGCTCATCGAGTATCGTTCCAGCCAGCTCCTATCGAGCGCGTTGCCGACGCAGGCTGAGCTATCAAGCTACCTCGGCCTGTTGGGGGCGGTAGGCAACATCGTGGCGCTGCCGGTGCTGCTCTTCGGGCTGAGCCGCGTCATCACCCGTTTCGGTCTGGGGGCGACGAGCCTGGTCTACCCTGTCATCAACCTCTTCACGGCCGGGTGGCTCTTTGCGGTTCCCGGCGCTGCAAGCGCGTCCGCTGCCTACCTTGACCGCTCCGCGTTTCGCGCCGCTTTCCAGTTCCCGGTCGAGGGATTGCTTTTCAATGCGGTTCCCCTGCAAATGCGCGCGCGAGCGCGTTCGCTGAGCGTGGGCCTGGTGGGGCCGATGGGCGCTTTTGGCGGTAGCCTGCTGCTGCTCCTGCCACTGGCGGCGCAGTCGGAGTGGTTCGTGGGGTCCCTCGTTGTGGTGCTTTCTGTCTTGTACCTCGTCATCGCGCTTATCGTGCGTCGAGAGTACAGCCACGCCGTTGTCCGGATGCTGCGCGAGGAAGACTACAACTCCGTTTTGTATCAAGAAGCGTCGCCCGTTATGGTTGCTGATCCGCAGACGCTCACGATGCTGAGCGAGCAGCTTGAAGCCAGCACCAGTCGCGATCTCACAGTGTTTCTGGCGCAACTCATGGCGCGAGTTGGCGGTGATAATGCGGTGCCGATGCTCGTTTCGTTGGCTCGCGAGGCGCCTGACGAGGAGAAGCGCTCGGCGATCCTGGATGCTCTATCGATTTCCGGCGTGTCCGATCCCGCCGTCGAAGAGATGTATCTAGACTGTCTGAGCAGCTCGGACGCCAGCGTACGGTTGTCCGGCATCGTAGGCCTGGAACGCCTTTCGCCAGAGACGATCGGCAGGCGCATGTCGCGCTTGCTTGGGATGGTCAATGATCCTGACCTCGATGTTCGCGTCGCGGTCCTCTCCGCCCTTGCCCATGCCGATTTCCTGAAGACGTCGCCCACTGCGCAATCCGCGCTAGAGGCCTTGCTTGCCCATCCTGACCCGACCTTCCGCGCCGCGGGTGTCGTGGTGCTTTGCGAGGAAAAAGACCTGGACGCGGTAGGCGCCTCTCTCGTGCATTTCTTGAGTGACCCGTCCGATGTTGTCCAACTTCAGGCGATTCACGGCATCGACCGGGTCATGCCCGAGAACTTGAGCGAGCCTTTCGCGAGCCAGCTTCTGGATGCGCTTGCTGTCGCGACGCACGATCAGGACGAGCCGTTGCGGCAGCAGGCTGTGCTCCTGCTCGGCCGGGTAACGCAGTGGGCCAACAAGGCGATTCCCATTATCGCCGACACCCTCGCCGACCCCAGCCCTGCCGTTCGCGCGACAGCGGTGGATACATTGTCGCAGATGGGGCCACAGGTGGCCGACGCGCTTAGCCAGCGCTTACACTCGGATACACTCTTCATGCGGGAAGGAGCCGCGATCGTCCTGTGTCGTCTCGACCGCCGCGCGTATAAGCAACTCATTCAGGAGGCGATGCTCCAGGAGCTGCGCCATGCCTACGAGCTCTACGCCATGCTCCACGCGGTCGCGCAGCTGCCACCCTTTCCTGGTGTGTCCGTTCTCAACGATGCGCTCCGAGAGAGTGCTACAGCCACCCAGGACAACGTGTTTCAGTTGCTCACGGCGCTGGAGACCCGGCACAACGTCACCCTGATTCGCCAGCACTTGTGCGGCACGACGAACGCGCGCGCCGATGCTGTCGAGGCCCTGGAGGCGCTGACAATGCCGCAGATCGGCACGCTCGTGGCAGCACTTTGCGACCCGCACAGACAGGACGCGCACCTAGCCGCGCTGTCCGAGGAGACGTGGGGGCTTAAGCCGCTGTCGGCGGCGCAAGCCCTGAACAGCCTGGCGTCGCCGCCTACCGAGTGCATTCTCCGCGCCGTTGCGCTGTATGCGCTTGGGGAGATTGGTCCAAGCCAGGATGCGCCGGCGACAGGGCAGCGCGGCGCGGGGCAGGGGCAGGAGGCGCCACGCGCAACGTTCCATCTCCAACTTGGCGGCCACGCACCTGATGAGACGCCCGCCGATGAGGAGGGCTTCAACGCAGCAGGTGACAAGATTGAACGGGCGACGTTTCGCGTGTTCCTTGGCCACCGTCAGGCGTCGCCGGGCAAACCCGCCGATCGAAATGCGGGTGGCACGGGTTCGGAGACAGAGGCAATCTTGTCCCGCGCGCACATCGAATCGCTGCTCGACGCGGCACAAGACGATACCGAGGTGGACGTTCGCGAAGCGGCACGCGCTGCCCAGCGAGCCTTGGCGCTCAAGGTCTCGCCGGAGACCATATCTCACGGAGGGGTAATGCTTTCGACTATTGAACGCGTGATCTTCCTGAAGCAGGTCCCATTCTTTGAGGGGCTGACGGTCGAACAGCTCCGAGTGCTGGCGAACGTCTGCGACGAGCGGACATACGCCCAGGACAGTCAAATCTACAACGCTGGTGATCCTGGCGGCGTATTGTACGTGGTTGTGGATGGCAAAGTCGGCATCGAACACGAGAAGCGCGGCGGGTCAGTGGCGCGTCTCGCGACCGTAGGCTCCAACTCCTACTTCGGCGAGATGGATCTGTTCGACGACCACCCGCGCTCAACGTCGGCCGTCGCCGTCGAGGCGACCCACGTGCTAGAGCTGCGCCGGGAGCCGCTTGTGGCTCTATCCCGCCAATACCCCGATATGTCGCTGGAGCTGATCAAGGTGCTAAGCGCTCGCTTGCGCGAGGCCAATGATCGCATCGTGGAACTGACGCGGAGCCGTCCCCGCGAGCTAAACAGGCTCTACGACAAGCTCGACTGAGCCTGCAGGGAGACCGCCCGTGGCTTATGAGCCGCATAGCGAGACGCCACTCACTTCAATTGAAGCCGTCTACCCCCAATCGCCGCTGCAAGCGGGGATGCTGTTCCATCAGCTTCTCGGCGTCGCCGCGGGCGTGGACGTGCAGCAGATTGTGGCGGTCCTTCGCGAGCGTCTGTCCGTCTCGCTGTTCGAACAGGCGTGGCAGCGGATAATCGGCCGTCACCCTGTTCTGCGCACGGCGTTCCGATGGACAGAGACGGCGGGGCTGGTGCAGGAGGTGCGCCGCGAGGTCGACAAACCAATCGCCTTCGAGGACTGGAGCTCTGTCCCAGCGAGCGAGCGGGAGAGCCGCCTGGCCGCCTACTGCCGGAAGGACTGGCGGCGCGGATTCGTCCTCGACCAGGCGCCGCTTATGCGTCTGACGGTCTTGCAGTGGGGGGATGCCGAATTCCGTTTCATCTGGACGTTTCACCACGCGCTGATAGACGGGCGCTCGTACGACCTTCTCCTGCGGGAAGTCTTTGCTGTCTACGACGGGCTGCGGCCAGATCAGACTGCGATGCTTCGCATGCCCCGGCCATACGGTGACTACATTCTCTGGCTACAGGAACAGAACCTGACCTCCTCCGAAGGTTTCTGGCGCGACCTTCTGGCCGGCTTCACAGCACCCACACCGCTGCCCGACATTCCGCCCGCTATCTCCCCAGAGGCTGATGACGACTACGGCGTGCAGGAGCTGTGGCTCTCGGAGGAGATGACGGCGCAGATGGCCGAGATGGCGCGCGAGCATCACATTTCGGTCAGCGCGCTCATCCACGGAGCGTGGGCGTTGCTGCTGAGCCGGGTCAGCGGCGAGGAGGACGTCGTCTTCGGCGTTACACGCACCTGCCGGCACTCGGCCTTCGGAGGCGGGGCCGAAAACATGATCGGCCTGTTGATCAATACGTTGCCGATGCGCGTGAGAATCACCGGCGCGCAGAGCATCGCGACGTGGCTGCAAGGGCTGCGGGCGCAATCTCTGTCTGTCCGACCCCACGAGCACACCCCACTGGCGAGCATCCATGACTGGAGCGAGCTTCCGCGCGGCACGCAGTTGTTCGACAGCATAGTCGTCTTCGAGAATTACCGTCTGGACACGCGCCTTAAGTTTCTCGGCGGCGCATGGCTGAACCGCGATTTTGATGTCTTTGGCCGGACAAGCTACCCGCTGACCCTGCTCGCCTACCAGGACAAGCGCATGCTGCTGCGTCTGAAGTATGAGCGCGCGCGCTTTGACGATGCCGCGATTCGGCGTATGCTCGGCCACCTCTCGTCCATCCTGGGGCAGTTCGTGGCTTCGCCCGATCTCCCGCTCGACGCGGTGGGTCTGCTCACGCCAGAGGAAGAACGGCAGATTCTCGTCGACTGGAATGCGCCGTGGACTGAGTCCGCTGCCGATGTGTGCTTTCACCAGGCCTTTGAGGCCCAGGCGCAGCGCACGCCTGATGCGCTCGCGGTGGTCTACGAGGACACGCGGTTGACCTACGGCCAACTGGATGCCATGTCCAACCGTCTGGCCCGGCGACTGCGCGCCGCCGGCGTCGGGCCGGAGTCGGTCGTTGGGATCTATCTCGAGCGCTCGGCTGAAACCGTTGCCGCGCTCCTCGCCATTCTGAAGGCCGGCGGCGCGTACCTGCCGCTCGACGTAGACCTGCCTGGCGAGCGTGTGGCTCTGATGCTGGGCGAGGCGCGGGCGGCCGCGCTCGTGACCTGTCACCCGCTGCTGGAGAGCGTGCCTGCCTTCGATGGCCCGCTCGTATGCGCGGACGACGCCGTCGAGGACGCCGATCAGGGGAAGGTCCCCGATCTGGCTCAACCCGCCAATCTCGCCTACGTGCTCTTCACATCGGGATCGACGGGCCGCCCCAAGGGCGTCGCCATCGAGCACCGGCATCTGATGACCTACCTGCGCGGCATCATGGCCCGGCTGGATCTGCCGCCCACCGCGAGCTATGCGCTTGTCTCGACATTCGCTGCCGACCTGGGCAATACCATGATCTTCCCGGCGCTCGCGTCCGGCGGCTGTCTGCACGTGATCTCGTCGGAACGCGCCGCGACGCCCGACGCCTTCGCCGACTATATGGGTCGCCACCAGATTGACTGCCTGAAGATCGTACCGTCGCACCTGGCCGCGCTTATGTCGGCGTCCGAGTCGGCCCGCGTGCTGCCGCGCCAGCGCCTCATCCTGGGCGGCGAAGCTACAAGCCCGGCGCTGGTTGAGCGTGTCCTCACGCTCGCCCCTCACTGCCGAGTCTTCAACCATTATGGGCCAACAGAGACGACGGTGGGTGTGCTGACCCACCCCATCATGCCCGGCGATGCCGCGCGCCCGATTCCGCTTGGCCGCGGCCTTCCCAACACCCGTGTCTATATCCTGGACGCGGCGTTGCAGCCGGCACCAGTCGGCGTTCCCGGCGAGCTGGCCATTGGCGGCGACTCGGTTGGCCGTGGCTATATCCACCGGCCGGACCTGACCGCGGAGCGTTTTGTACCGAACCCACACGCCAGTGGAGACCGACACGCCCCGCGGCTCTACCGCACGGGCGACCGCGCGCGCTGGCGAGACGACGGGGCGATTGAATTTCTGGGCCGCATGGATGACCAGGTCAAGATTCGCGGCTACCGCGTCGAGCCGGGCGAGGTCGCGGCGGCGCTGGCGCAACACCCGCTGGTCCTAGCGGCGGCGTGTCTGGCCTGGGAGGACGAGCGTGGGGAAAAACGCCTGGCTGCTTATTTCGTCCCCGCCGACTCAGCCGTCGACGATAACCTTCTGCGCACGCTGAAATCGTTTCTGCAGGGCCTTCTGCCAGAGCACATGGTGCCGTCGGCGATCGTTCCGCTGGAGGCCATCCCACTGACGCCCAATGGGAAAATCGACCGACGCGCGCTGCCGGCGCCGCAGTTCGTTCATAGCGAGCCGCCGTCGGCTTCGGGCGAACCCGGCAATGAGACGGAAGCCGCGCTAGCCGCGATTTGGGCGGACTTGCTAGGGCTGGAGCGTGTCGGGGTAAACGACAACTTCTTCGAGTTGGGCGGCGACTCCATCCTCAGTATCCGCGTCGTCGCAGCCGCCCATCGTCGCGGCTTGCGGATTAGCGCGCGCGACCTCTTCCAACACCCGACGATTGCCGAGCTTGCTGCGCTGGCAACGAATACCTCTACCCAATCACTTTTTCACGAATCGTCGACTCTCACCTATGATTTGGCTGTGGACAGTTTGGGTGACTTCACGCCCTCTGACTCCCCAGACGCGAATCTCAGCCAGGACGAGCTGGACGATATTTTGTCTTCGCTGCACTAACGATCCCTTTGCTTGGAAGCACACTCGATGGACACGATCGATCAGCAGCCGCCTTCACCTCGGCCAGTTCCCGCCGACCAGAATATCGAAGCGATTTATCCCCTTACACCCATGCAGGAGGGGATGCTCTATCACAGCGTCTACGCAACCCAGCCCGAGGTTTACTTTCAGCAGGCGACTCTACGGCTGCGCGGACCTGTGGATGTGACGGCGTTGCGACGCGCCTGGGAGAGCATCCTCGCGCGTCATCCCATCCTGCGGAGCGTATTCGTCTGGGAGAGGCTTGAACGTCCGCTACAGGTCGTCCGCAGAACCACGCCGCTTCCGTGGCAGTCGTTTGACTGGCGCGGCCTGCCGGACGCTGAGCGGCAGGCGCGCCTGGAAGACTTCCTGCGGAGTGACCGCCGGGTGGGATTTCATCTGACTCAAGCGCCACTGATGCGGCTGGCCCTCATCTGCTTCGCCGACGACGATTATCGCCTGATCTGGAGCCATCATCACCTGTTGCTCGATGGCTGGAGCACCGCGGTCGTCCTGCGCGAGGTCTTTGCGACCTACGCGGCGCTGGTTGCCGGCCGCGAGCCCGACCTTGCTCCGACCCGCCCCTTCCGGGACTACGTCGCGTGGCTGGAGCGCCAGCCTTTGGATGCCGCCGAGGCGTACTGGCGGCAGGCGCTGGCGGGCTTCAGCACGCCGACATCCCTGCAAATAGAACACCTTCTCGATCAATCCGCTCCAGACAACGGCCGCTCCGATGACAATGCATTCGGCGAATGCCGCGCGCGGCTATCCGCCGCGGCGACCGCCAATCTCCGGGCATTTGCCCGCCGTAGCCAGGTCACATTGAATACCCTGCTTCAGGGAGCCTGGGCAATTCTGCTCAGTCGCTACAGCGGCGAGGACGACGTCCTGTTCGGCGCTACGGTGGCGGGACGGCCCGCCGAACTCGCCGGCGTGGACGAGATGGTGGGCATCTTCATCAACACGCTGCCGGCGCGCGTCTCTGTCCTGCCCAACGCCGAGCTGCTCTCGTGGCTTCGCTCCCTTCAGGCACAGCAAGCCCTGGCGCGTGAGTACGAATACACGCCGCTCGTCCTGGCCCAGGGCTGGAGCGAGGTCCCCCGCGGGCGTTTTCTGTTCGAGACGCTCGTCGTTTTTGAGAGCTACCCGGGCAACAACCCCGGCGAAGGGGAGTGGGCCGGCGTCCAGGTCAGCATGGACGGCTACTTTTCGCGGACCAATTACCCCCTGGCCCTAACCGTTTACCCCGGCGACGAGCTGGGTCTGGAGCTGACCTACGCCCTGGACCGCTTCGACGCGGCCAGCATCGAGCGACTGCTCGCGCATCTAGAAGTAATTCTGGTGGGCATGGCGGCGGACCCGAAGGCGCGTTTGATGGACGTTCCGCTGCTGACGGAGGACGAGAGGCGCCGTCTTCTCGTCGATTGGAACGATACGCGGGTTGACTTTGCCGATGATGCCTATATTCACCAACTCTTCGAGGCCCAGGCGCGGCAGACGCCGGATGCCATTGCCCTCGTCAGCCCCACGGGCCTGCCCGATGCCTTGAACGCCGTTCCCGTTGCCCGCATGACGTACGGGGAGTTGGACGACCGGGCGAACCGGCTGGCCGCGCGTCTCCGCCGCGTGGGCGTGGGCCCTGAGCGTATCGTCGCGTTGTCCATTGGCCGCTCGATGGACATGCTCGTGGCCGTGCTTGCGGTGCTCAAGGCCGGTGGCGCGTATCTGGCGCTCGACCCGTCCTATCCGTCAGAGCGCGTTGCCTTCATGCTCGCGGATGCCGGGGCGCATCTGGTCATTACCCAACAGTGCTTCGCGGCGCAGTTCGCGAACCTGGCGACGGTCATCTGTGTCGACGATCCTCTGCCCGAAGTGGCCGGCAATATGCTCACGGCCTCGCCGCCTGTCGAGCCGGATCGTCTGGCGTATGTCGTCTACACCTCGGGCTCAACCGGCGGCGCTAAGGGTGTCATGGTCAGTCATCGCAGCTATGCGAACGCCTACCGTGCCTGGGAACGAGCGTACGGCCTGGGAACCGAGGTGCGGAGCCATCTTCAGATGGCGAACTTCTCATTCGATGTATTCTGCGGCGATTGGGCGCGCGCGCTCTGCTCCGGCGGCACGCTCGTCCTGTGTCCGCTGGACTTCCTTCTCGCGCCCGACCGCCTCTACGCCCTCATGCGCCAGGAGGCCGTGGACTGCGCCGAGTTCGTGCCAGTTATCATGCGCGCTCTGCTGCCGTATCTTGAAGAGGCCGGGCAATCCCTGGACTTCATGCGCGTCCTCATCGTCGCCTCGGATGTATGGTACCTGAGCGAGTACTGGCGCATTCACGCCATATGTGGGCCTCGCACCCGGCTCATCAACTCCTACGGACTGAGCGAGGCGACCGTCGATAGCACGTACTACGATGGGCGGCCGGCGGCTCTCGGGCCGGAGCGAAACGTGCCTATCGGCCGGCCTTTCGCCAACAGCCGCCTCTACATCCTGGATAGGGCGCTCCAGCCGACGCCGATCGGGGTGCCGGGCGAGCTGCACGTCGGTGGCGTGGGGCTAGCGCGCGGCTACCTCAACGCTCCAGGCCTGACCGCCGAGCGGTTCATCCCCGACCCATTCGCTGATCTATACCACGCGGGCAGCGATGCGAGCGGTGGGCGGCTGTACAGAACCGGTGACCTGGCGCGCTATCTGCCAGACGGCAACATCGAGCTACTCGGCCGGCTGGACGATCAGGTCAAGCTGCGCGGGATGCGCGTCGAGCTGGGCGAGATTGTCGTGACTTTGAGCCGGCACCCCTCGGTCCTGGAAGCTGAGGTCGTCCTACGGCCGCTGCGGGGCGGTGAGGCCGCGCTGGTTGCATACGTTGTTCCCCGCGTTCAGCCGCATGATACCTCGCCGAACGCCCGTGCTCGCGCTGCGCTGAGCCGCGAGCTGCGCGCGTATCTCGCGAAGCTTCTGCCTGCTCACATGGTACCGTCGCGGTTTGTTGTCCTCGACAATCTGCCGCTTACGCCGAGCGGAAAAGTGGACCGGCGCGCCCTGCCGGAGCCGGATAGCGCGCCCGGCGAGACATCCCATTCGTACGTCGCCCCGCGGAACGATGTAGAGCGGCGTCTCGCTGCGATCTGGCAAGGTGTTCTGCACGTCGAGCCGGTGGGGGTCCGCGACAGCTTCATCGAGCTTGGGGGACATTCCTTATTGATTGTCCGTATGGCGGCCCAGGTTCAGAAGGTATTCGGCGTGCGGCTGCCGCTCGCCGCTGTGATGCGGGCGCCGACCATCGAACAGCTGGCCCGCCTGATTCGTGAGGCGGCTTCCGCCACGAAGGAAGGAGCCGAGGCGCGATGACAGATGCACACGGCGCGGCCGAGGTTCTATACAGCGTTGTAGTGAACAGCGAGGGCCAGTACTCGATTTGGCCGGCGCACCGTCCAGTCCCACGTGGCTGGGTGGAGGACGGGTTCTGCGGGCCTCAGGCGGATTGCCTGGCGCATATCCGCCAGGTCTGGACGGACATGCGGCCCTTGAGTCTGCGGCAGACGCCACAGAACGATGCGGCCCGTGACTGACGTAGCGTGGCATTCGTCACCGGATCGCCTGACGTTGTTGCCAGGCGAGGTCCATGTCTGGCGAATCGTGCTGGAGACGACGCGCGAGCTTGAGCCCGAGCTGCGCGATGCGCTCTCGGCCGATGAGCGCGCGCGGGCGAACCGGCTTGTCTTCGATGGGCATCGAGCACGTTTTGTCGCCACGCGCGGCTGGCTGCGGTCTCTCCTGGGCCGCTACCTGGGCATCGACGCCCGAGACGTCTCCTTCACCTATGGCTCGAACGGCAAGCCGATGCTGGCACCGGCTATGGCCTGGCGGCTCGAATTCAGCGTGAGTCACGCCGAAGACCTGGCGCTCGTTGCGCTCAGTCTAGAGCAGCCCGTCGGCGTGGACGCGGAACCCGTCCGAACGATACCTGAGCTGGCCGAGCTGGCCGAGCTGGTGTTCGCACCAACGGAGCGCGCGGCGTGGGAAGCTCTGCCTGCGGCGGAGCGTAACATAGCGTTCTTCGAGACGTGGACGCGCAAGGAGGCTGTGCTGAAGGGACTCGGCGACGGCTTGTCGCGTGCCCCGCGTGAGTTGGAGGTGGGGTGGCGCCATGACGCCGACGTGTGGCGGGATCCGGTAGCCCCGCATACACAGTGGCGCTTGACGAGCTTTTGCCCGCTGGCAGGCAACGCGGCCTGTGTGGCCGTCCAGACGGTGGGGCTTACGGCCGCGCCTAATACAACGTTCTTCGATATCACCCTCGCATCTCGCCGCGATGCGCCTGTCGTTCGAGCGACGAAGCCTGCGTCGGTAACGGCCGCGCAAGGTGTTCGCGCTCCGGGAGGCCCGTAGATGAAGCGCCTGTTTTTTCTGAGGCTGAACCCAGGTCTAGTCTCGTCGTTCATCATCCTTGTGTTGATTGCAGCCGGGCTAGCCGGCTGCTCCCTTGGGCCGCCCGCGCCGCTAACGCTGCGCGCCAACTCCCTGCCCACGCCAACGCCAATCCCAACGCCGAATAGCGTCGAAGCCGACGATACGCTGCGGATCTTCAACCCGCAAGCCCCGACGACACTCAACCCGCACCGCACGCTCTCCAGTAAGGACTTTGAGCCGGCGCGCATCACGTACGAGCCGCTCGCGAGCTTCGATCGCGACGGCCACCTGATACCCTTCCTGGCTGCCGAGATACCAACACTCGACAACGGAGGTATCGCCCGCGATGGGATGTCGGTCACGTGGAAGCTCAGGCAGGACGTCCGGTGGTCGGACGGCCAGCCTTTCACCGCCGATGATGTGCTGTTCACCTATGAGTATGTCACCAACCCCGCGACCGCGGCCAGCACGGTTTCGTCGTACTCCAACGTCTCGCATGTCGAGGTCGTCGATCCCTACACAGTGAAAGTCGTTTTCAAGACTCCGACAAGCGCGTGGGCGGTTCCGTTCGTCGGGACGCAAGGGATGATTCTTCCGCGCCATGTGTTTCAGGCGTACAATGGGTCCAGTGCGGCCAACGCGCCGGCCAACACGCTCCCCGTTGGGACCGGGCCGTATCGGGTCATGGAGCCAGGCATCAAGCCACAAGAGGTCCTCCTGCTCGGGACGCAGCTCATGCCGACGAACAAGATTACCTTTGAGGCGAACCCGTACTACCGCGACAAGGACAAGGTTCCCTTCCGCCGCGTCATTTACCAGGGCGGCGGCACGGCGCAACAGGCGGCGCGCTCGGTTCTGCAGGAGGGGACTGTCGACTATGCCTATGAGCTGGGCCAGCTATCGCCGCAGGACCTGGAAGGGCTCAAGTCCTCGACTAAGGGCCGCCTTATCACAAACTTCGGCTCGCGTGTCGAACGGATCATGTTGAACCAGACAGATCCCGACGAGCTGACCGACGCCGGCGAACGCTCTAGCATGAATTTCCCGCATCCGATATTTAGCGACCTGCGCGTTCGCCAGGCGTTTGCGCACGCGATCAATCGCGATGCCATCGCCAGGCTCTACGGGATCACAGGCAAGGCAACCGGCGATAATCTAGTCTCACCCCCCGCCTTTCCCGCTGACCGGCGTGTCGCGTATGAGTACGACCTCGACAAGGCGAAGGCGCTGCTGGACGAGGCCGGCTGGATCGACACCGACGGCAGCGGCATTCGAGAAAAGGACGGCGAGAGGCTTAGGGTCGTGTTCGCCGGCAAGCCGAGCGGCATCGTGCAGGCGACGCAGCAGATCATTCAGAAAGACCTTGCTGCCATCGGCGTGGACGTCACCACCAAAATCGTCGACTCGGCTGTGCTGTTTGGGGCGGGCGCTGCCAACCCCGACAGTATGTATCGCTTCAACGCCGACATGATCGAGGCGGCATATCGCAACCCTAGTCCCGACCCTAGCAATTACATGGGCCAGTGGACGTGCGACCAGATACCGCAGAAGCACAACAATTGGGCGGCGGGCGTGAACGTCGAGCGTTGGTGCCGGCCGGAGTATGATGTACTCCTGCAGGCGGCGAAGACCGAGCAGGACCCCGAAAAGAGTCGCCAAATGTACACTCAGCTGGAGGATATGCAGCTAGACGACGTGGTTATGATACCTATCGTCTACCAGGCGGATGTCCTGGGCGCCAACCTGGCGCTGTCTGGCGTCAACCTGACGCCGTGGGATGCGGCGACCTGGAATATCAAGGACTGGAGGCGTTCAGCGCCATGATTTCGGAGACTTCGGGGGGACAGGGCTCCGGCGCGGCGCCTACCCGCCGTCCGAGCATCGTCAAGTTCTTCGGCGACCTTAGCCTCGGCTCGAAGCTGATGCTAGGTTTTGGCGTTCTCGTGTTTGTGACGCTCTTTGGCGCCCTCACCAGTTTCGTGGGCAGCCGGGTGGCGACCGCCAAGATTCAGATTACCGACGACGTGCGCGTACCGGCGGCTTTGGGCGCCCTCGAAGCTCAGGCAAACTTGCTGCGGATGCTCGGCGACGTGCGCGGCTACCTGGCCCTTGGCGACCCCGTCGATCGCGCGTCGTACAAGAACTCCGCCGACGCATTCGTGGCGAACTTGAACAAGCTCGATCAGCTGGCGCCGGGCCTCGATGCTGATAGTCAGAAGCGGATACAGGACCTCCACACGCTGTACTCACAGTGGGAGACGCTGCCGGACCAGCTCTTCGAGCTGCGCGACGACCAGCTTGACCGCGAGCCGGCGTATCGCCTCCTGGCGACCCAGGGAACACAACTGGCCGGCAATGTGCTGATCGACATCAATCAGATGATCGAGCTGCAGGGCTCGCGCGAGCCGAGCCAGGACAACATGTATGGGCTGCAAGACATGGCCCAATTCCAGGGCAGCTTCGCGGCAATGCTCTCTGCCCTCCGAGGTTACACCACGACGCGTAATCCCGCGTTCCGAGCCGAATACGAGGCCAACCTGGCGCTGAACCTCGCAGCTCTCAATCGCCTGACCGGGCGAAGCAGCACCCTTTCACCCGCGCAGCAGACGCTGCTCGACCGGATAAGCCAGAACCACCAGGCTTTTCTCAAGCTGCCCGACCAGATTTTCGCGATTCTTGAGAGCGATGAGTGGCGGCAAGACCTCAAGCTCTTTACCACTCAGGCGGTGCCGTTGGCCGACCAGATGAAGAGCCAGCTCTACACCATGGTTACCGACCAGCAGTTTCTCCTGACGCGCGACCTGGGCGACGGCCGCCAGAATCTCGTGCTGACGAACAGCCTCATCGCGGTCGGTGGCGCTTTTGCGCTCGTGCTCGGTGTGTTTCTGGCAGTTATATTTCGGGCGGCCATCGCGGGGCCTGTCCGCCGTCTGACAGGTGTGGCCGAGCGAATTACCGGCGGCGACCTGGACGCGGCCGCGCCCGTCGAGTCGCGGGACGAGATCGGTACTCTTGCCAACACGTTCAACACAATGACGTCACAACTGCGGCGATCGCTGCGGCAGGTGACACGGGAGAAGAAGCGGGCCGACGACCTGCTCAACGTGGTTATCCCTATCGGCGTGCAGCTCTCGGCCGAAAAGGACCTGTCGCGTCTCCTCGAGCGAATGGTCATCGATGCGATGGCGTTCTGCCACGCCAGGACGGGCATCCTGTACCTGCGTACCGAAGACAACTACCTGCGCTACGTCATCCTGCGCTGCGAGGTCAATAACCTCTACGCTGGAGGAACCACCGGTGTTGCCGTGCCTTTCGCGCCGTTTGCGATCAACGAGCCATCTACGAATCAGCCGAACATGGACAGCATGCCGGCCGCCGTCGTGACGACGGGCACATGCGTGAATATCGCCGATGGACCGTCGACCGAGGGCAGTGAGCGCGCGGAGATGCTGGATTTCAAGACGAAGCTCGGCTTTGAACCGACGTCCATGCTGACGATTCCGCTGACCAACACCCAGCACGAGGTGGTGGGTGTCTTGCAGTTGGTGGACGCGCGCGACCCTGAGACGAACGAAATCGTGCCGTTCGACCGCAACCTGCAGCAGATGATGGAGTCTCTCTCGGCCCTCGCCGGTGTGGCGATGGACTCGTATTTGCGTGAGCAGGCCTTGCGCCAGGAAATCGAGCAATTGCGTATCGAGATCGACGAGAGCAAGCGGCAGAAGCAGGTCAGCGAGATTGTCGACTCAGACTTCTTCCAGGATTTGCAGTCGAAGGCGCGCTCCCTCCGCACTCGCACGCGGCCGGCGGGCGGCACCGAACCCAACGCGGGCTAGGTGGGGTTGTCAGCTCCTATTGAAACTGTTGAAGCGATTCTCGGATGGCTTGCCAGGACTGACGCGGCTCGCGGCAGACCAGGATTTCCGAGTGAAACTGGCTCTCTTCGTTGACGACATTGGTGGGATTAGCGAGCCATCCCCCCGTTTCACACGAGCCGTAATCTTTGAGCAGGAAGCTGCGGGTAAACCCGATGGCGACCACGGTCTCGGGAGCCGTGTTGCCGTAGTCACGGTACCGAGAGCTGTTGCCGCCGCTGATCGCCTCTGGTAGACCGTACTCAGGCCCAAGCAGATTGATGGCCCCTAACTCGCCATAGTTTCCGGCGAAAATAGCCGCGTGCGCCTTCTCCTCGGGCGGCAGCCCATTGTAAACCTGCGCCACGCTCTGCACCAGCTCCGGCCAGCCGACCATCTCCCGAATATTGTCGTTGACCTGGCTTGTCACCTTCCATAGACCGGAATTCACGGGTGCGATAGGGAGCAGTAACACGATCGCGAAAATCGTGCCCAGAATCAGCAACGCCACGACAGCGCCTCTCGCAATCTTCAACCAGCTCGGCGCGAGTCCGTGTATCCACCCCTCGCCCCAGGTTGCCCCAGCCGCGATAAGCATCGGATAGGCCGGGGCCAGGTAGTAGCTGCGGCCCTGGCTGAGGAAGAGAAGCACCGCGACCGTCAGCCACATCCATCCGATCATGCGGAAGCGGCGGCTCTGAGCCGAAAAGAAGGTGAACCATAGGCCCATGACGACGAAGGGCAGGACGAATGGGTTGACGGACGCATAGAGCTGCTCGATGAGATAGCCACTGGTGCGGCCCCAGGCGATATCACGCGCGTGAATACCGGCCAGGAATTGCAGCGAGATAAAGCTATGCTGAACTTGCCAGATGAGGTTGGGTAGGAAAATCAGCAGCGCGAGACCAGCGCCTGCCCAGGGCCAGATGGTGCGCAGGTAACGTCGCGCCGGGGTTAGAAGCAGACCGACCACGAGGCCCACGGCGAGGAACGCCATCGTGTACTTCGTCATCATTCCCAGGCCGACACCGGCGCCTACTCCCAGCCACCAGCGCGGGTTCTCTGTTCGCAGGAGCCGGACCACGCACGCGGCGACCACGACCCACCACAGATAATCGAACGAGAGGTAGTGAAGCATCTGGTTGCCGATCATGACAACCGGGGAAATGGCGACGGCGATCGCAGCGACGACTTGCGCCCCTCGTCCACCGCCAAAGTCGCGGGCCATCAGCCCGCTCAACACGATGACGATGCCCAGCGCCAGGGTGGGGAAGAATCGAATCCCGGGTCCCCAGAGGCCAAACAAGGTCAGGCTCAGGCGGGCGATCAAGGGTGTGAATGGCGGATATGAGACGTAACCCCAGCCGAGATATCGGGCATCGTCCAATAAGCCTAGCTCATCGCGGTGGAAGCCGTACAGGCCGTTGGTTACGGTGTGGAGGATGACGCTCACGGCGGCGATGATGATCAAGATGCCCACATCACTTGTGAGCGCGGCGCGCAGACCGCGGGGCTGAGAGACAGGTGTGGAAGAAGAAACGGAACTGGTCACGGGTAGAACTCGCTTTCGCACTCTCTGTCAGGGTGAAGAGCCGCCCGGCAGAGTCCATTCCGATGCTTACATTCTAGCAGAAGAGTGTAAGCGGCGCGTAATATGTGAGGGTAAGGTAGAAGGGGGAGTCGTTCATCCAAAGGACAGAAACATCAAGCGTTGGGAGAGGAGCTAAGCAATGACCGACTACAAGAAGCCGTCCCAGGATGAGTTGAAGCAGCGTTTGACGTCGATGCAGTATCACGTGACGCAGGAGGAAGGCACCGAGCCGCCCTTCCGCAACGAGTATTGGAACAACAAGGCGGCGGGCATTTACGTCGACATCGTCACCGGCGAGCCACTATTCAGCTCGCTGGACAAGTTCGACTCGGGCTGCGGCTGGCCCAGCTTCACCCGGCCGCTCGAGCAGGAAGCCATCGTTGAGCGCAAGGATTACCGCTTCTTCATGGTGCGCGATGAGGTGCGCTCAAAGAACGGTGATGCGCACCTGGGCCATGTCTTCGAGGATGGCCCCGCGCCGACCGGTCTGCGCTACTGCATCAACTCGGCAGCGCTGCGGTTTGTTCCTGTCGAGAAGCTGGAGGAAGAGGGCTACGGGGACTATCTCAAGCTGTTCCAGGGCGAGGGGAGCGCAGCCAAGGCTAAGTAACGCTGCCAGGCCTGGACCCACGGCCGACGGAAGTCGGCGCTACGATTGCAGTTCTGTAGCGCCGACTTCCGTCGGCTCTTCTGGTGTATCTAGGATGGCGTGTTCTTGCGCTGCTTCTCACGCTGGCGCAGCTCGACGCGGCGGATCTTCCCGCTGATGGTCTTCGGTAGCTCCGTCACGAACTCGATCTCGCGGGGGTACTTGTAGGGAGCGGTCACATTCTTGACGTAGTCCTGCAACTCCGCGGCGAGCGCATCCGAGGGCTCATAGCCCGGCGCAAGAATCACGTAGGCCTTGACAACCTCGCCGCGCAGCTCGTCCGGACTGGCGACGACGGCCGCCTCTGCGACGGCGGAATGTTCCACCAGTGCGCTTTCGACCTCGAACGGCCCAATCCTGTATCCCGCGCTGAGAATCACGTCGTCGGCGCGGCCCACAAACCAGAAGTAGCCATCCTCATCCATGAAAGCGCGGTCGCCGGTGATGTACCAGTCACCGCGCATAGCCGCCGCCGTTGCGCCTGGGTTGCGCCAGTACTCCTGGAACAATCCCACCGGCCGCGTTGGGTGGATCCGCACGCCTATATCGCCTTCCTTGCCCGCCGGCAGAATCGAGCCGTCGTAGTCCACGACCGCCACGTCGAAGCCAGGCGAGGGCTTGCCCATCGAGCCGGGCTTGACGGCGAGCGGCGGGAAGTTCCCGCACAGCAGCACCGTCTCTGTCTGGCCGTATCCGTCGCGGATGGTTAGCCCTGTGGCTTGCTGCCACTGCTCGATCACTTCCGGGTTCAGCGGCTCACCCGCCCCGACACAGTGACGCAGGCGGGGGAACTGGTACGCCTTCAGGTCTTCCAGCACGAGCATGCGGTAGGCGGTCGGGGGTGCGCAGAAGGTCGTGATGCCGTACTTGTGTAGGAACTCCAGAGTCTCGCGGGCATTGAACTTGCCACGTCCATCGTGGATGAACAGCGAGGCGCCCATGTTCCACGGCCCGAAGAGATTGCTCCACGCTGCTTTCGCCCAACCCGTCTCCGAGAGGTTCCAATGCAGATCCGTCGGTTGCAGATCGAGCCAGTACTTGCCCGTGATGACGTGGCCGATGGGGTATGAGGCGTGGGTGTGCAACACCATCTTGGGGTAGCCGACTGTTCCAGACGTGAAGTAGACCATGCACGGATCGCTGCTGGGCGTCGCGAGGCGCTCCCGCTGGTCGCTCGCTCCGCTAACCAGAGACTCGTAAGTGAGCCAGCCCTCGCGCTCGCCGCCGACAACGACCATGATCTCGAACGAGGGGCATTGCTTGCGTACCTCGTCGAACTTGGCGGCGTTGGCGGCGTCTGTGATGACAACCCGCGTCTCAGCAGTCTTCGCGCGGTAAGCGATGTCCTTCGGCGTGAGCAGGATCGTGCCCGGCATAGAGACGGCGCCGACCTTCATGATGCCGAGGATGGATTCCCACCACTCAGGGACGCGTGGAAGCATGAGGAAGACACGGTCGCCACGCTGTACCCCGAGGCCTTCCAGGGCGTTGGCGAACTGGTTCGAGCGTCGGCGGAAGTCGGCGTAGCTGAAGCGGCGTTCCTGCCGTCCATCGTGGCTGACCCACAGCATGGCTTCCTGGTCCGGAGTCTCGGCCCAGTGATCGACGACGTCGAACGCCCAGTTGAAATCGGCCGGCACTTCCCACTTGAACTCGCGCCGTTCGGCCTCGTAATCAGTCATATTGGGCGCGCGTACCTCTGCCTGCGACATGACCACACCTCCTCGTTGAACGGGTCTGGCTCGAGCTAATCATGAGTCACGCAATCTCGCGAATGGGCGTCAGTATAGTCCAAAGCCGACGTGGCGGCAAGCGATGAAAATCTGAAATGGGTGGAAAGGACTAGGGAAATGAGCGCAGGCGCATTTCGTACGAACAAGAGCGAGTATACAGCGTATGAGAATGGGCGCCTGACAGCCCGCCCGAGCCGAGTCGCGCTGGATGGGCAGCGCGGCTTACATCGTCTCGGGCTTGACGACAGGCGAGATGGATGGCTCTATGTGCCGGCGACATACCGGCCCAACACGCCGGCTCCATTGGTCCTCATGCTTCACGGAGCGGGCGGCGGCGGCGAGGGCAATCTGTGGCCGCTGCGGGACCTGGCGGACTGGACGGGCATGATCCTCGTCGGGCCTGACTCGCGGCGCGAGACGTGGGATGTTATCTACGGCGAGTACGGTGCGGATGTTGCATTCATCGACTACGCGCTCGAGCAGACATTCAGCCACTACGCGGTCGACCCACAGCGCGTGGCCGTCGAAGGCTTCTCGGATGGCGCATCGTATGCGCTATCACTCGGCATGACCAACGGCGACCTGTTTTCGGATATCGTCGCCTTCTCGCCCGGCTTCATGGCGCCGGCCAGCCAAACCGGCGCCCCGCGCGTATACGTGTCCCACGGCGTGCGTGACGAGGTCCTGCCTATTGCTTCCTGTAGCCGCCGGCTCGTGCCTCTGTTGCGGCGCGCCGATTACGAGGTTACGTATCACGAGTTCGACGACGGCCACACCGTCCCGCCGGCGATCGCACAGGACGCCGTTCGCTGGTTCGCCTGGCGCGGCGAGTGACGGGCCAAGCTGGAGACGGAGGGGCGGGTTCGAAACCCGCCCCAGAGGTGTTACGGGAGAGGCTTGCCGCCGGTGACGCCGATCACTTCGCCGACGACGTAGCTCGACTCCGGCGATGCCAGGAAAACGTACACTGGCGCCAGCTCGGCGGGCTGGGCCGGACGGCCCATCGGTGAGTCCTTGCCGAACTGTTGCGCCTGCTGCTCAGGCATCGTGGACACGATGAGCGGCGTCCACACGGGGCCGGGCGCGACGGCGTTGACTCGGATACCCCGTGTGATCATCTCCTCGGCCAGGCCCTTGGTGAACGTCACGATCGCGCCCTTGGTCGAAGCATAGGGCAGCAAGGATGCCGAGGGCTGGTAAGCCTGGATGGAGGCGGTGTTGATGATCACGCTGCCCTCCTTGAGGTGCGGCATGGCTGCCTTGACCAGGTAGAACATTGCCAGGATGTTGGTGTTGAAAGTGTGCTGAATCTCTTCGTTGGAGAAGTCCTGGAGGTTTTGGCGTGACATCTGATAGGCTGCGTTATTGACCAGGATATCGAGGCGGCCAAACTCCTTGACGGCGCGATCCACGAGCTGCTGGCAGTGGGTTGGGTCGCCGATGTCCCCCGCCACGGCCACAGCTTTGCGGCCGGCCTGCTGAACGATGCGGCACGTTTCCTGCGCGTCCTTGTCCTCGTTCAGGTACGCGACGAGCACGTCTGCGCCCTCGCGCGCGAATGCTAGCGCGACGGCGCGGCCGATGCCGCTATCGCCGCCCGTAACGACAGCCGCCTTGCCGGTCAGCCTGCCCGAGCCTTTGTAGGATTGCTCGCCGTAGTCCGGCCGTGGCTGCATCTCGGACTCGCGGCCCGGGTATTGCTGTTGCTGCGGCGGAAACGGCGGCTTCTGCGGTTCCTGCTGCCTCGGATCTTTCTGCTGTGTCTCTCGGCTGCTCATGCTTTTCCCTTCCCTCATAACTATCTCGCTTCGCGTTTCGGCTCAGTGTCTGTGGCATAGTCAGGCACGTCATAACCGCCCGTGGTGTAGCAAGAAACGGTCCCGTCGGGCACGGGGCCAAGTGGCGCTTTGTTCAGAATCTCGTATCATACCCATTGCGATGAAGCACAAGCTGCGCGAATGATTCTGGAGGAGCGTGTATCCTATGAGTGCTCTAGTGCAAGAGAGTGAGCCTGCGACCGGCGAACTGATGCTGCTCGACGACCCTCTGTGGTACAAGGATGCTGTCATCTACGAGCTGCACGTGCGCGCTTTCAGCGACAGCAATGCCGACGGTATGGGGGATTTCCGCGGACTGACGCAGAAGCTTGACTATTTGCAAAGCCTGGGGATCACGGCGATCTGGCTGCTGCCGTTCTTCCCCTCGCCCTGGCGTGACGACGGCTATGACATCTCCGACTACAGTGACGTTCATCCGGCCTACGGTACCCTGCGCGATGTCGAGCAGCTCGTGCGCGAGGCGCATCGGCGTGGTCTTCGCGTGATCGGCGAGCTGGTCTGCAACCACACGTCCGACCAGCACGCCTGGTTCCAGCGCGCGCGCCGCGCCGAGCCGGGCAGCCCGTTGCGTGACTTCTATGTCTGGAGCGACGACCCGACGAAGTACAAAGACGCCCGCATCATTTTCACCGATACCGAGACGTCGAACTGGACGTGGGACCCGGTCGCCAATGCCTATTACTGGCACCGCTTTTTCCACCACCAGCCGGACCTTAATTTCGACAGCCCTCTCGTCCGAGAGGCAATCATGGCGGCGATGGAGCAGTGGCTCGATATCGGGCTGGATGGGCTGCGCCTGGACGCCATCCCGTACCTGTACGAGCGCGAAGGCACAACGTGCGAGAATCTGCCGGAGACGCACGCGTTTCTGAAAGAGCTGCGCCGCCGCGTCGACGACAAATACCGTAACCGTATCTTCCTGGCGGAAGCGAATCAATGGCCGGAGGACACAATTCCCTACTTCGGCGACGGCGACGAATGTCACATGGCGTTCCACTTCCCGGTGATGCCGCGCCTGTACATGGCGCTGCGAACCGAGGATCGATTCCCCATTCTCGACATCCTTGCTCAAACGCCGCCGATTCCCGAGACGGCGCAGTGGGCCACTTTCCTCCGCAACCACGACGAGCTCACGTTGGAGATGGTGACGGAGGAGGAGCGCGACTACATGTGGCGGGTCTATGCGCGCGACCCGCGCATGCGCATCAACCTCGGAATTCGCCGACGCCTGGCGCCGCTGCTGGACAACGACCGCCGTCGGATCGAGCTGCTGTACGGCCTCCTCTTCGCGCTGCCCGGCACGCCCGTTCTGTACTACGGCGACGAGATTGGGATGGGGGACAACATCTACCTGGGTGACCGAGACGGCGTGCGCACGCCAATGCAGTGGAGCGCCGACCGCAACGCGGGCTTCTCCCAGGCGAGCAGCCAGCGCCTGTATCTGCCGGTCATCAGCGACGGTGAGTATAGCTACGAGACGGTCAATGTCGAAGTCCAGAGCGGCAATCCCAACTCGCTCCTGTCCTGGATGCAGCGGCTCATTGGCCTGCGCAAGCGCCATAAGGCTTTCGGGCGAGGCAGCATCACCTTCCTTCAGCCCGCCAACCGCAAGGTGCTCGCCTTCCTGCGGCGCTACGAGGGCCAGACGATCCTCGTCGTGGCGAACCTTTCCCGAGACGCCCAGGCGGTGGAACTGGACTTGAGCGAGTGTGACGGATGGACGCCAACGGAGATGCTCGGCGGCGCCGACTTCCCGCTCATTACCGACTCGCCGTATCTCGTAACCCTGGCGCCGTATGCGTTCTACTGGTTCGCGCTAGCGCCCCCCGCCGAGACGGTTGCCACTGAACCCACACCAACGCCGGCTATGGTTCCAATGTTGCCGGTGGCAAACGCGGAAGACCTGTACCACGGTCCCGGGCGAGATGCGTTGCTCGACGCCATTTGTGACTATTACAGGCACACTGGCGTTGTGCCAGCGGCCGAGCCAATTCGCGCCGCCCGGTTCCTGGATGTTATCCCGCTTACGTCTGGCGGCCAGGAGTTCGCCGTCGGCCTTGTGGAACTGGAAACAGGCGCCGGCGATCTGTCGGCATGGCTCTTGCCGCTCACCATCCTGTCAGGTGAACGGGCCAGCCAGTACATCCGCGTGTACTCGCCCAGCATCATCGCCAGGCTGCGTGGTGAGACGAGGATCGTTGTCGACGCCTTCGGTGATCCGAATTTCGCGGCGGCCCTGGTCGATATTGTCGCCGGCCGACGGTCCGTGGAAGGGCGGCGCGGCAGTCTTGTCGGCGATCTGGCGCGCAGCACAGCGCCAAGCGCCGGAGAAGTGACGGCGGAAACGGCGGACGTGAGCCTCGATCGGGCCGGCGCTTCGATAGCGTGGCCCGGCGGACGGCTGCGCGTGTTTCGTCAGCTCGCGGCGGGGCCGCGCAGCGGTCTGGAGATCCAGGCATTTCTTACGGCGCACGATGTCTCGCACACCGTGCCTCTCACGGGCTTCCTGCAATATCAGCCCGAACGCGGCGATGGGATGGCCCTGGCGATGCTGCTAGGCTCGACGCCGGCGGGGACGACTGGATGGGAGTGGGCGTTGGGCGAGGTGAGTGACTACCTGGGGCGGACGAGCGCGGAAGGCGCGGTGTCGGCCCAATCACTCTCGACCCAGGCCTTGCTCGCCCTCGCCGAGGGGACGCCGTCAGCGGAAGCCGAGAAGATCGTAGGTGGAGCGTACCTGGCCGCCGTGCGTCTGCTCGGACAGCGTACCGGTGAGCTCCACCGTGTTCTGGCTTCGAGCAGCGACGACAAGGCCTTCGCGCCGCAGCCCTTCACCGGCTTCTATCAACGATCAGTTTACCAGGAGACGCGCAGCCTGACCATGCGTGTGATGCAGGCGCTGCGGAAGCACATGGAAAGGCTTCCGCGTGACGCCCGGCCGGCGGCGCAGGATGTTGTCGGCCAGGAAAACGCGCTCCTGGAACGATTCCACGCCATCATCGACGATAAGATTGTCGCGGCGCGTATCCGGTGCGATGGCGACTACGACCTGTTCGATGTCATCTACACGGGGCAGGACTTCATGACGCAGGACTTCGGCGGTGACGTGACGCGCCCGTTGAGTGAGCGGCGGCTCAAGGTTTCGCCCCTGCGGGACGTCGCCGCTATGCTACTTTCCTTCCACACGGCCGCTTACACGACCCTGGGAGACCAGGTGCGACGAGGGCTTATCGGCCCAGCCGATTTCCCGACTGCCGAGGCGCGGGTGCGTTTCTGGGTCGCCTGGGTGAGCGCCAGCTTCCTCAAGGGATACCTGGATGCGGTGGTGGGGACTGGCCTGCTGCCGGCGCTGCCGAGTCATCTCACGCAATTCCTAGACGTCCTGCGTCTGCGCAAGGCGATCCACGAGCTGGGGGTGGCGCTCGACACAGACACCGACCGCGCGCTGGCGCATCTGAATCAAGTGCTCCAGATGCTGGAATAGGGGGGCGGCTTTGTGCTAGAATTGGGTTGTTCTACACTCTAGGTTCACATATGGACTGAAGGAGAGCCTCGTGCGCGGCTCAAGTGCGTCTAAACGACGCTTTAGCTTACTCAGCCTGGTGCTCTATATTCTCGCCGCCATCAGCGTGTTGTTCGGCGTGTTCATTCTGCTCGCCATGCTGAGTATATCCGCTAACATCGGCGGCTTCTTGCCGCTCATCTCGGGTTTCGGCGGCCCCATCGGCGACGCCGTCGCGGGCTATGTGGAGTCGTTCCTGAATTTCATTGCCGCGATGACGTTCCTTCTGCTGCTCGTCATCGGAGTTGCCCTGTTCATCGAAGCGCGTCTCGTGAGCCGCTGGCAGGACATGGCGGCGCGGTTGGACGCGCTAGAGAAGCGCATCGCGGAGGGGCTGCCGGCCAAAGCGCGAGCGCCCGCCGGCAGCACTAGTCCGGAGTCGACTCCAGATCGTCAATGAGGGCCAGAAGGGTCGCCGCGCTTGTTCTGTTGGCCGTCGCGTTTGCCGCGGTAGCGGTCTTGACATACCTGCTGTTTGTTCAGACGGCGGCCGGCCAGTGGCTCGACAATGCCATGCTGGGCGGCCGCCTCAGCAATTCGCCGGATGCGATCGATGACAGCCTGGATGTGCTGTCCAGCGTGACCATCAGCCGTCTGGCGCTGGTCGGCCTCGTCGTCGTCGCCGTCGCCGCGGTTCAGAGGCGCTTTACCCTCGCGGTTATGGCGGTCGTGGCGATTGTCGCCGCGAACATATCGACCCAGGTGCTCAAGCGCTGGATTCTCGATCGCCCACCCCTCATGGGCGTGACCGACCCCTTCGGCTACCGCAACAGCCTGCCCAGCGGCCACGCGACCGTCGTCATGTCGTTGGTCCTGGGGCTGGTCATGGTCACGCCGCCGCGGTATCGCGGACTCGTGGCGATACTCGCCGGCGCATATGCGCTCTACAGTGGCACCGCGACGATCACGGCCGGCTGGCATCGGCCGAGCGATGTCGTCACCGGCTATCTCGTCGCCGGTTTCTGGGTGGCGCTCATGGCCGCTGTGCTTGTGTTCTGGCGTGGGTTCGACGTGGACACGGACCACTGGAACATCGAGGGGCAGCCCTGGCCTCTGTCGGTGGCCGGTGTTTTGGGGGCTGTCGGGGTCGTCGGCCTTATCGGGTCGGTCGTTGGCATCGGCGTCACCGCGGTCATGCTCGTGACCAGCGGACGGAGTATACGCGGGGGTGAATTTGGCCCCGCCTACGCGACGGGCCTGGTGGCGAGCATCGGGCTAGGGCTGCTTGTACTGGCCGGGGTGCTCTACGTACTGCGTGGCATGCGCCTGGAGCGGGGACCGCCGCGTAGACGATTGCCCATCGTCACCGCCCGCCGCCCGTAGAACGAACTATCCAGGTAGGGGCAGGTTTGAAACCTGCCCCTACGTCTTGCTATGACACGTGTTTCAACACGGGTTACGCCGCGCCGGCGCCCTTGATTGCGATCGCGGAGATCTGCGATTCCGCGATCAGTTGGTTCAAGGCGGCGAGGTCCTGGCTCTTGAGCGCGCCAAATTCCCCAAACACGGCGTCGATTTCCTGCGACAACTCATCGAACACCTGGTACGCGGCGTCGGTGGGGCGATAGTCGCCAAGACCGACCGCGTACGGCAGCTCCGAGAGCTGGTTAAGGAGCCGCGAGCGAACGTCGTTGAACTGCCACGAGGCCTTGATGTCGGGCCACAGCAGCTTCTTCTCGACCTCCAACACCTTGTCGCTCAGCGCGCCCGCGCTTGTGGCGATGGCCTCGCCGTTCGGCAGGCCCGCCGCGCGGTCCTTCCAGCCCGCGAGCTGCGCCCGCAGGTCACGCATCTGGTTGAGGGCGACCACGGTTGCATCGAGCTTGCGGTGGATGCGCATCAGCAGCTCGAACTGCGCCTCCAGGTCCTCCTGGCTCGATGTGACGCTGGGTTCCTTCACGATTGCGATCGGCTGTGTGGCGCTGAAATCGCCGACGGTGAGAGTCACACTGTAGGATCCTGGCGCAACGACTGGCCCGGAGATGGGCGCCTCGGCGGCCAGATCGCTACCTTCGAGCTTCGTGACGGGCGTTACGCGCATGTCCCAGACGAAGCGGTTCCAGCCTGCGTTCGCCGTTGCGCGTACCTCCTTCGTCTTGCCTTCTTTCCGCTCCTTCTCGTCCATGCTGCGGACCTCGCGGATGACATTGCCCTGGCCATCCTTGAAGGTGAGAGTGAGTGGCGTTTCCGGCGTCGCGTCCAGGCGGTAGCTGACCACGACGCCCGTCGTCGGGTTGTCGCCGGCGTCGATGAAGCGGCGCGCGCTGGCGCCTTCGGGCGTCTTGACGACGGTGTAGGCCGCGCCGACGCCGCCAAGGTAGTTCTTCACGCCGACCGCCCCGCTCGACCAGTCGATGCCGGGCAAGATGCGCAGCGCGACGGCCGGCTTGAGGAGCTGCAGGCCCTGGGCGCCGGCGTCTGCCGCCTGGCGCAGCGCCGTCAGGTCGTCGAGGATCCAGAACGAGCGACCGTGGGTCGCCGCGATCAGGTCGTTGTTCTTGATGAGCAGGTCATGCACCGGCGCCACCGGCAGGTTGAGCTGGAAGGGCTGCCAGTTCGCTCCGTCGTCGAACGACACGTACAGCCCTGTCTCTGTCCCCAGGTACAGCAGCCCCCGCCGAGCCGGATCCTCGCGAATCACCCGTGGGAAGTCGTTGTCGGGCAAGCCATTGGTGATGCTCTGCCACGTCTGACCGTAGTCGTTGGTCTTGTAGACGTAGGGGCGGTAGTCGTCGAGCTTGTAGCGGTAGGCGGCGATGTAGGCCGTCGCCGGGTCGTGGGGCGACAGCTCGAGGCCGCTAATGGTGGAC
>JAXLWL010000005.1:0-690000 GCA_046328505.1 Anaerolineae bacterium
GTTCGGATGCTTTCACCCTGCGTTTCTTACAGTCCACGGCATCAGTATGCGCGGGGGTCGCGGAAGAGCAGTGGGATCGTCTTCAGCATTATCTTGAAGTCGAGCCACAACGACCAGTTTTCGATATAGTAGATGTCGTACTTGGTGCGCTCGGCGATGGACGTGTCACCGCGGAGACCGTTCACCTGCGCCCAGCCGGTCAGCCCGGCCTTCTCGCGGTGGCGTTCCATATAGCGCGGAATCTGGCGTCGGAACTGCTCGACAAACGCCGGCTGCTCAGGGCGCGGCCCAACGACGCTCATGTCGCCCAACAGGACGTTGATGAACTGGGGCAGCTCGTCGATCGATGCGCGCCGCAAGAGCCGGCCGAGCCGCGTGCGCCGCGGATCGTTGGCGACCGTCCAGCCCGGCTGATCGGACTCAGGCGCGTGGCGCATCGTGCGGAACTTGATCACCGGGAAGGAACGCGCGTCGAGACCCATGCGCTCCTGGGTGTAGAACACGGGACCAGGCGAGTCGAGCTTGATGAGTACAGCGACCAGCATCAAGATGGGCGATAGCAGCACCAGAGTCGTCACGCTGAGCGCCACGTCGACGCCGCGCTTGAGTGTGAGCTTCCAGCCACGCAAGGCGGGGTCGCGCACGGTGAGCAGGGGCAGCCCGTCCAGGTGGCCGATGGTTACCTCGGACGCGATAATCTGGAAGACGTCGGGCAGCACCTTGATGCTGACATTTCCTCGGTGGCACCGCCCGATGAGGTCGAGCATCTGGGCGTGGGTCGCGTCCGACATGGCGATGATGACCTCGTCGACGCGCTCTTCCTCGATGATCTTCTCTAACTCATCCGTGTTGCCCAGGTAACGCACGTCTTTCCAGCCGTAGCGGTTGGGGCGGTCGTCTACACAGCCGACGATATCATAGCCCAGGTTTGGGGCGTCCTGGACGCGGTCTGCGACAAGCTTGCCCGTCTCGCCACCTCCGACAATCAGGATGCGCATGGTGTCGACGCCGCGTTCGCGCAGGAGTGTCCTGAGCCCGGACAGCAGGAGCCGGCCTATGGAAATCAGGATGATCGAGAAGAGCCATGCCAGGACGATGATCCAGCGCGAGTAGTCGAGAGTCGGGAACAGGAGCGTTGTGAAGGCCACGGTCGTGACGACGCTGATAGAGGTAGCGCCGACGATGCGCGTTATCTCGTCGAAGAGCGACAGGCCGCGCGGCCGGTGATAGAGGCGCGAAAAGAAAAAGACGACGACGGTCGCGCCGGCGGCGATGAACGCCATGACCATGTAGACTCGGAACGGCGGCGCAGGGCGGAAGTGGCTGTAGGTACTGTACGACAGGAAGAAGGCCAGCCACGCCATGCATGCGTCTACGACCATGGTGAGAGCGTTGAAGATGGCGTCGACGCGGCGGCTCATGCTGTGGCCTCCGGCCCGCTATAAGCCTCGCGAACCATCTTTCGCCCGCCGCGAACGGTGAATCCCGCCATGACGATCCAGTGCAGCCACACAGGCGTCGTCGGCTCGTAGTGCTTGCGGTAGAAGATGATCTCCGCGCGCTTGAACTCACGCGCAGCGCGAGCACTCTGGCGACTCGACTGGCGCTTATAGTGGCGGACGACGACCGCCGGGTTGTACCATATCTTCCACCCGGCGCGCCGCAGCCGCAGCGCCCAATCCAGGTCCTCGCCGTACATGAAGAACTGCTCGTCGAGCAGCCCGATCTGTTCGATGGCTGCGCCGCGCACCATCATGAACGCGCCGACGACGGAGTCAACTTCGGCGAGCTGGTCCTCCGGCAGATAGGTCATGTTGTAGCGGGCGAAGCGCGGGCTGTGGGGGAAGAGCTTGCTCAGGCGGCTGAAGCGGTAGAAACTCACGGACGGCGTCGGCTCGCCACGGCGACACGCGAGGTCCAATGAGCCATCGGCCAGGACGAGCCGCGGCCCGGCCGCGCCGGCCTCCGGGTGGCTATCCATGAAGGTGAGCATATCGCGCAGCGCCGTCGGCGGCAGCAGGGTATCCGGATTCAGAAGCAAGGCATAGCGGGCGATGGGAGCCGCTGGCGCGTCGGCGGTATCCGCTGCTGACAGATGGGCTTCGCCGCCGATGGGCTGGAAGCCGGCGGCCCGCAGGCCGAGGTTGTTGGCGTACGGGTAGCCGCCGTTCATGGGCGCGCGAATGAGATGGACTTGCGGAAACTCCGCGGCGACCATGTCGGCGCTGCCATCGGTCGAGCAATTGTCAACGACCCACGTCTCAAAGCTGAAGTCGCCTTCGCTCGCGAGAACGGAGCGCAGGCAGTCGCGCAGCAAATCGCGAACGTTATACTGTACGATGACAATGGCGAGGTCGATCACGTCTCTCACTCTCCAAGGTCGCGCCCCGGCCCGTACTTGAGTCGCCACCTGACCCCCACCGGGTAGCCGATCATCTTAGCGACGTCGCCGGTCACTCGGATCAGTGGTATCCAGGCGCCTGCCCGGGCCTTCCGTCCGAGCGGCCAGTCCCGCGTCATCTGACGCAGGCGGTGAACGGGCCGCCAGATCATCGCCGCCAGGCCAAGCGGCAGGAGCGCCCACCAGAAGGCATTGCGGCGGCCGAGCATGAGCAGGGCCGGCAGGAGGCCGAGGTAAGTGGCATAGCGAATCGCGTGGCGGCGCGGCCAAAGGTTGGCCTTGCCGTCACCACGGGCGTAGACATAGTACTGGCGCGCGAACGCGCGCAGGGTTGGCCGGGGCCGGAAATGGGCAATAGCGGCGGGCGACCACGCGAAGTTGCCGAAGCGCGCGCGCAGCGCCAGGTCGAAGATCACGTCCTCGGAGTAGTCTAGCCACTCCGGATAGCCGCCGACCGCCGACCAGGCTGACTTACGAAAAGCAACCGATCGGCTGGAGGGGATAAATGAGTCGAGGCGGACGTCGTCGACGGTGGGCAAGGTTGTCGCGCCGAGCGCGGTCTCGAAGACCGTCTTCGGGTCGGGCACGAAGAAGCCGCTCACCCACTGGATATTGGGATCGGCGAAGGGCGCCGTGATGGACTCCAGCCACCAGCGATCGAGCCAGACCCCCGCATCTGTCGACGCGATGATCTCATGGCTCGCCGCCCGAATGGCGCGATTGCGCCCCGCCGAGATATTGGCGCCCGGCTCGCAATAGATGCGTAGGGGCCACGGCGCCCGGCTCGCATACTCGCGGAGGACAGTGATTGTCCCGTCGAGCGAGCCGCCATCGGTGATGATGACCTCGTCGGGGGGCCGCGTCTGCGCGAGGAGCGAGTCCAGTAGCCGCTCGACGGACGCCGCTTCGTTCTTGACTGTGCAAATAACCGTCACGCGCATAGGTAGCTCCATCCGAGCGTTCATTATAGAGATGCTGACGCTGTGCGGCAAATACGCCTTCAGGGTTAGACTGTAGCCCCCAAACGGGCTATAATGTCGAGACGATTGACGCGCGGCGCAAGCTGAACGGACGGAGCGAAATGATCGCGTCCCTCGAGGGAACCCTTCTGGCGCAAGATGATAGTAGCGTCGTTGTCGGCGTAGGCGGTGTCGGCTTTCGCGTCCGCGTGCCGACGACCGTCCTCGACCGCAGCGGACCGATCGGTAGCTCGATCAGCCTGTCGACGCACCTTCACGTGCGTGAGAACGAGCTGGCCCTCTATGGCTTCGCATCCGAAGCAGAGCGCGAGCTTTTCGAGCAATTGCTGACCGTCAAGGGTGTTGGGCCGCGCATGGCTCTCGCTATCCTCTCGCGCATCAACCCGGACACGCTCCGCTCGGCCATCGCCAGCGGGCAGGTGGATGTGCTCACCCAGGTTCCCGGCGTCGGTCGACGTACCGCGCAGCAGATGGTGGTGGACCTGAAGGGGAAGCTCGACCTGAGCGCGGTCGGCGCAGGCGCATCGCCCACGGCCGGCTTCAGCTTCGCCGACGCTGAGGTGATCGAGGCCTTGACGGGCCTGGGTTACAGCGTCGCCGAGGCGCAGGCGGCGCTGCGCGCCCTGCCGACGGACCAGCCGCTGACGACCGAGGAAAAGATCTTCCTCGCCCTGCAATCCTTCGGGGCGCCGCGATGAGCCAGCGCGCGAATCGCCTCTGGCGCTCGCTGGCCCTCACGGTCCTGGCGCTGTTCCTGCTGAGCGCGCCCGGCCTGGCCGACGCCTCGAAGCCGACCGACCTCTTCGCCGATTCCGACGCTCTCACCGTCTACCCCACGCCGGCTGTCAGCGGGGACGTGGTGAGCCTGCGCGTCACAGCGCACAACGGCAGCCACAAGCCCCTGATGAACATTCCCGCGGTGGTCTATCGCCGCGATGGCGACAAGGACACCCAGGTCGCACGGGTTACCATTAACTACATCCCCCCCGGCGGGCAGGGGAGCGCCACGGCCGAGTGGGTGTGGGACACCAAGGGCCTTGTCGGGCCTCAGCCGCTCGTCGTCCATGTCGATCCCGACAACAATATCGCTGAGGGTGACGAGAACGCGGCCGACAATGTTGCGGTGAGCAGCATCTCGCTTGACCCGCCTCCGCCCGGTCCGGGGCCGACGTGGGCTTCTGTCGACACAGCCTGCTGCACGCTCCACTATATCACCGGGACGGCCGCTGAGCGCGACATCGCGTCTCTGATGTCAGAGACCGACGCCTCGGTTGCGCATGTGCAGCAGACGCTCAACATTACGTTGGCCCCGCACCTGCAAATCTATCTTGTTCCGCGCACCCTGGGCCAGGGGGGGTTCACCGCCGGCCACATCGTGTTGTCCTATCTCGACCGCCAGTACGCGGCCGGCTTCGCCCCCATCGTCATCCGCCATGAGGCGACTCACGCCCTCCAGGCGGCCTGGACGCCGGGCGAGTCGCCGCTACTGCTGTCGGAGGGACTGGCGGTGTGGGTCGCGGGCGGGCACTTCAAGCCGGAGCCGATCCGGGAGCGCGCGGCCACACTCCTTGCCCTCAATCGCTATGTCCCCCTCGATCAGCTTGTCGACAATTTCTACGACAAGCAGCACGAGACGGGCTACCTCGAGGCGGCCGGGCTAATCCAGTACCTTGTTGAAACCCACGGTCAGGACAAGCTCAAGACGCTGTTCAGCAACCTACAAAGGCGCCGCGGCGACCGCGACAAGCAGGTGTTGGAGCGTGGCTTCCAGGCTGCCTACGGCAAGTCCATCGCTGAGATCGACGCCGACTACCGCGCCTGGCTTGCCGACACGCCGCCAGATCCGACACAACAGCGCGACCTGGTCGACACCGCGCGCCTGTTCGACCTGATGAGGAGTTATCAGCAGACTCTCGACCCGACGGCGTACTTCCGAACGCCGTGGATGCCTCCGATCGAGGAAGCCGAGCGCCGGGGCCTCGTGGCGGACTACCTGCGCCACCCGCAGGCGGACGTCAATAAGGCCATCGAGGCGTTGTTCCTGCGGGCGGCCGACGAACAGGCTGCGGAAGACTACGATAGCATGGAACACACCCTCGATGTGGTGGACGGTATCCTCGCCGCCCACGCCAGCGCGCCCAACCAAGTCTGGGCCGACGCCTTCGCCGACCCTCTCGCCGCCGCTTATCTGGATGCCGTTCGCACGCTCCAGGCGGCTGGATTTGAACCCCAACGTATCCTGATTGATAGCGGCAGCGCCCAAGTGTGGGCTACGCGCTCGAATGCGGCATCGCTGTATCGGCTGACGATGACGCAGGAGGGCGATGGCTGGCATCTTCTGGAGTGGGTATCGAAGGAGGACGTATGGCTCCCCGGGTAAGAGACTGGATGACTCGCTTCCCGATCACGGTCAACCGCCGAGTCTCGCTGCTGGAAGCGCGCGAGCTTATGGACGAAGAGCAGGTGCGCCGCCTCCTGGTGACGGACGACGACAATGCGCTGCTCGGAGTAGTCACCTCTGGCGACGTGCGCGAGATGTGGCCCTCACCGGTTTCCAGCCTGGCGTTCTTCGAGCGCCGCGAGGCCCTCGACGATATCCCCATCGAGGAGGTCCTCCACGGAGACCCTATTACCATCCATCCCGATGCAACGATTCAGGAGGCCGCTGACCTGATGTTCCAGAACAAGATTGGCGGCCTGCCGGTGGTCGAAGGTGGCGAGCTGGTGGGCGTGATAACGCAGTCGGATCTGCTGCGGGGACTGGTGCGGATGCTGGATGAGATGGAGAAGAACAGCCATCGCGCCACCGCAGGGCGATAGGTGGCTGGATTACCCTGACGAGGAGATACCGTAATGCGCTGGACACAGCGCGCCGAGAAGGCGCTCGACGACTTCCTTGCTCTTGTACCCGACGACTCCCGCTCGAGCATGCGCGAGGCAGCTCGCCGCGCCGCCGTGACAGAGTCGCGCCAGGCCGGCGTCGACGTGGTAGATGTCGACCAGGTGGTGCTGGGCCTGGTCAACGTGACGCCCGCGGCTCTGCGGCCGAACCTGCGCGCGGTAATGCAGCAGGCGGGCCTCGACGTCGGCGTCTATCAGTTCTGACGAGAAAAAGGGCCTGACGGGTTACTAGCCCCGTCAGGCCCATCGCTTATGAACGGCGTGGAATGTACCACGCCCGTTCCATTTTCTCCATGCCTATGTGGGGGTAGTACTCCATGGCCGCCGGCGCGGACACGAGCAGCAGCATGACATCCTCGCCGATGAGCGTCTGCATGCGCTCGATCAGTTCCCGCCCGATCCCCTGCCGCTGATACTCCTTATCCACCGCCAGATCAGACAGATAGCAGCAGAAGCTCCAGTCGGTGAGCGCGCGGGCGATGCCTACGAGCCGCTCTCCGTCCCAGGCTGTCAGCGTCAGGTTGGCGTGGTCCAGCATGCGCTGGAGGCGCGCCGCGTCGTGGATGGGCCGCCGTTCCGCCAGCCCGCTGGCATACAGAATCCCCTCGAACTGTTCCCGCGTAATAGGCGTGTTGACGCGATAGATCAGCGACATAGGACTACAGCGCCGGGTTTGGGGGTGGGTCGGCGGCCACTGGAGCAGCGGCGGGGGCAGCAGCGGCCGACGTGAGGCCGGCCATGAGCGCGCCCAGGCGCTCGCGCGTCGCTTCCTTCGCCGGCAGCGTCGCGATCACCTCACCGTGGTACATCACGGCGATGCGGTCCGACAGCGCCATGATCTCGTCTAGCTCCGCCGATACCAGCAGCACCGCCGCGCCGCCGTCGCGCGCCTGGACGATGCGGTGGTGGATGAATTCGATGGAGCCCACGTCGATGCCGCGCGTCGGCTGTGCCGCGATGAGCAACTTGATGGGGCGCGAGAACTCCCGCGCCACGACCACCTTCTGCTGGTTGCCGCCGGACAGGCTGCCGACCGGTGTATACACGCTCGGCGTGCGAATGTCGAACTCTTCCACCAGGCGCGTCGCCTCGGCGTCGACCTCCTTGGCGTGGGTGACCAGACCGGTCGCAAAGGGCGACAGGTAGTACGTGTCCAGCACGAGGTTGTCGGCGATTGTGTAGCTCAGCACGACACCGTACTTGTGGCGGTCTTCCGGAATGTGCGCCGTGCCTTTCTCCGTCACCACGCGCGGCGCGTGATTGGTCACATCCTCATTCATGATCGTCACCGTGCCGCCCTCTGCTGTGCGCAGGCCGGTGATGGCCTCGACAAGCTCGGTCTGACCGTTGCCCTGCACCCCGGCTACGCCCAGAATCTCGCCCGCGTGGACCTGAAGCGACGCGCCGTTCACGGCGACGGCCCCTCGGTCGTCCTTCACCTTGAGATTTTCCACTGTCAGCACCGCGCCGGCCGGCTTCGCCTCGCCCTTCGCCACCTGGAGCACGACCTCGCGCCCGACCATCATCTCCGCCAGGTTCTCGCGTGTCGTCTCAGACGGCAACACCGTGCCGATCATCTGGCCGCGGCGCATGACCGAGATGCGGTTGGCGACCTCGAATACCTCGCGCAGCTTGTGGGTGATGAAGATGATAGACTTCCCCTGGGCGACCAGCGAGCGCATGATGACGAACAGCTCGTCCGCCTCCTGTGGCGTCAGCACCGCCGTCGGCTCGTCCAGGATGAGGATATCGGCGCCACGGTAGAGCACCTTGACGATCTCGACGCGCTGCTGGGCGCCGACGGGCAAATCGGAAATCGTCGCGTTGGGGTCGACGCTCAGGCCGTACTGCTCCGAGAGCTTGCGTACCTTCTCCGCCTCGCTCGCCGTGTTGAGCGGCGCGAAGCGGCCGAGCCACCGCCAGCGGCTCTTGACCGTTTCCTCGCCCAGGACGATGTTCTCGGTGACGGTGAGAGGCTCGACGAGCATGAAGTGCTGGTGCACCATGCCGATGCCGTGATAAATGGCGTCGTGGGGGCTGTGCATGGCGATGGGCTGGCCGTTCACCAGGATGTCGCCCGACGTCGGCTGATACAGCCCATAGAAGATGTTCATGAGGGTGCTCTTGCCCGCGCCGTTCTCGCCGAGCAAAGCGTGAATTTCGCCCTTCTCCAGGGTAAACGATACATCGTCGTTGGCCAGGACACCTGGGAAGCGCTTGGTGATGTTGCGGGCTTCGAGCACTGGGACGCTCATACACTCTCCTTGTGGGACAAAGCCTTCCTGGGATTATAATGCAGCAGGGTCTGAAGTCAAAGCGTCTTTTGGCCGAAGTCTCTCTCGTCTCTATAATTCACGCATGCTTCTTTCGGCTCAGCGCGCCGTGCCAGTGTTTCTGGCGGCGCTCCTTCTTCTGGCCGGCTGTCAGCGGAGTGGCGAGGCGCCGGTGGCGAATCTCCCGGCCGGCGCAACGGCTACCCCCCAGGTCGCCGCTACCGCGGTTCGGCCCACGATGACGGCCCCTACGGCGACGGCGCGGCCCGCGGCAACTGCCACGGTCGCCGCTAGCCCGACGTCGACCGCTTCGCCCAGCGCGACGGCGACAGTGGCCGGACGAAAGCTCACGCTGGATGAGGCTATTGCCCGGCAGAACATCGGCGACTACGATGGGGCGGTCGCGGCCTACCGCGCTCTCCTGGACGGCAATCCCGATGCCGATACCGCCAGGGAGATTCGCTTCCGCCTGGCGCAGGCCGAGATGCTGGGGACGAACGCGGTTCAGGCCGGCATCGACCTGACGAAGTTCATCCAGGATTACCCGGACGCTCCACAGGCCGCGCCCGCGTCGTTCATGCTCGGGCGGCTGCTGTACGCGGCGCAGCAATGGGACGCCGCGGCCAACGCGTACGCGAATTACGTTCGCCTGGGTGGGCCGCTGGTGGACTACGCCCAGAACCGCATCGGCAACGCCTACTTCGCCGCGAAGAAGTATGACGAGGCTGCCAGGGCCTACGAGGCTGCGGCAACGCGGCCCGATGCGACGCACCCCGTCTTGCGTGCCGCGTGGAATGGGCTGGGCGACACACGCCTGGCCCAGGGAAACATGGACGGAGCGCGCGCCGCGTATGAGGCAGCGCTGAAGGCGGCGGGGGACGACGAGGACCGCGGGGCGGCGGTGTACGCCCTGGTGCAGCTATTTACTCAGACGGGAGACAAGGCCGCAGCCAAGGCGCAGCTCCAGCGCCTGTGGAGCGACTTTGCCAAGACACAGGCGGCGTACGCGGCGGTGCAGGCCGACGCGGATGGCGGCGATCTGTCGCTGCTCTACGGCAAGGGTATGGCCGCCTATGATCATGGCGACAATCGTCTCGCCGTGGATGCCTTTAGCAAGCTGGCCGACGAGGACCCAAAGCATCCGGCGGCCGTGCACCTGTACGCCGGCAACGCCTACCGCCGTCTCGGTCAGCCAACGCAGGCTATCTTCCACTATAATCAGCTCATCGACACCCATCCGGGTGATCCGCTGATTCTGGACGCCATGCTCGGCAAGGCGCGCGCGCTGCGGAGTGTCGATGCTAAGCAGGCCGACGCGGCGTACGCCGATCTCCTCGCGCGCTTCCCGGATCAGGCGACGGCGGTGGATGCGGCGCTGGAGCGGGCGGAGCTTATCGAGCAGAACGGGGGCTGCGCCGCGGCCATAAGCGCCTACCGGTTCGCCGCCGACCACTTCGCCGCCGACGCGAGCCTCGATGCCCGCAGCCGCCTGGCGCTGTGTCAGGCGCAGACCGGCGACACGGCCGGGGCGGTGGCGACCTGGCAGGCGCTGACGACGACGGAGGAGCCTAATCGCCAGGCCGAGGGCCTGTACTGGCAGGCGAAGCTCACCGCCGGCACCGACAAGGCCTACGCCGACTCGCTCTATCGTCAGGCAATGGCGACCGCGCCCGCCAGCATTTACGGCGCTCGAGCAGCCCTGGCTGTCGGCGAGTGGCCGAAGCTGGCATCGGATGATCGCAGCGAGGCGGCGGGGGAGGCCTGGCTGCTGCAAAAGGTAGGCCGCAGCGCCGACGACATGGTGGCCGCGCGCCAGGCCGTGGAGAGCGATCCGGATGTGGCCCACGCGCGGGCGTTGTTCGAGCAGGGGATGCGCGATGCGGCGCTGAAGCATCTGCGTCTCGCCCGCGATCGAGCGCGCCACGATCCCTTGCGCCTCTACCAGGTCGCCCGCATTTCGAATGCGATGGGTGGGGAGGCCGCCGGGACATCGGCGGCGGACATGCTCGTGGCGGACCTGGGAACTTCTCAGGCGAATCTGCCGTTTGAGATTCTAGCCCAGGTTTATCCGCGCCCGTACTCGGACCTGGTGGCGCAGGCTGTGTCTGAGCAACACGTCGATCCGAACCTGCTGTACGCCATTATGCGGCAGGAGAGCCGCTTCGAGCCGTCCGTAGAGTCGACAGCGGGCGCTCGAGGCCTGGCGCAGGTCCTGCCGGCCACCGGGCAGAGCGTGGCGCGGAGCCTGGGTATGGCGGACTTTGATGCGGCGGATCTCTTCAAGCCGATGGTCAATATTCCGATCGGCGCGGCGTTCCTGGCGCAGCAGATGAAACGTTTCAACGGGGAGGTATGGGCCGCGGTTGCTGCCTACAACGCCGGTCCCAATGCCGTCCCCCGCTGGCAAGATGCGTCGCCCGATCCCGACGCCCAGATCGAGGCGGTCGACTACCCTGAGACGCGCACCTACTTGCAGCGTGTCCTCGGTAACTGGGCCATGTATCATATACTGTATGATAAGTAATTTGCTACTGTAGGTACGACTTGCGTCGTTTGCCGGATGGAGGAGTTCCCGTGACCAATATTCAACGCCAGGGCGCGGCCGTTGCCGTCGCCCTGCTCTTGACTCTCTCGGCCTGCGCGCGCCTGCCAGGCCCAACCACCCCTGTCGCGCTCCAGCCCACCCTGTCGCCCACCCAGCCTCCCGCGACGGCGACGGTCGCACCGCCGACCGCGGCCCCCACGCTGGCGCCGACGACTGCGCCCACCGCGGCCCCCACGCAAGCGCCAACGCGCGCGCCTGGCAGCACGCCCGCCAGCGCCGCGACCATTGCCCCGGCCGCAGCTGCCGTTCAGCAACCAACCACGCCGATGATAAAAGGCGCGCAGGGCGACCTGGCGCAACTGGGCGCGCTTCCCCGCTACACGTTGGATCTGACAGTCGATCCGTTCAACGAGACGTACAAGGGGCGGCAGAAGGTTGTCTATACCAATACCGACAAGACCCCGCTGACTGACATGGTCTTCCGGGTGTTTCCTAACTCTTGCCCTCTATACGGCTGCGGCGCTCTGAACGTGGATAGTGTGCGGGTCGACGGCGCGGCCGTCACATCGAAGAGCGAGCTGGACAACACGGCGATCCGCTTTGCGCTCCCGAAGGCCGTGCCGCCCGGCGGCAAGGTCGAGGTTGACATGGACTTCAGCGGCCGAATCGCCAAGGACTTTGGCCCGAACCAGCAGGGCTACGGTATCAACAACTACGATGACGGCAAGCAGATTATGATGCTCGCCAACGCCTACCCCATCGTTGCCGTGCGCGACAACGGCCGCTGGGTCGCCGACGCGGTCTACGCCGATGGTGACGCCGTGTTTAGCCCGTCGGCGCTCTACGATGTGACGCTGCACGTGCCGGGCGGCTGGAACCCGGTCGCGACGGGTGTCGCGACGACGGAGAGCGGAACAGACACGCAGCGCAGCGTCCACTACACGACGGGGCCGGTGCGCGATTTCATGATCGCCATTGCGCCCGGCTGGCAGAAGGTCAGCCGCCAGGTCGGCGACACGGTCATCAACTCCTACTATGCCGGTGACACCCGCGCCGGCGCTGAGAAGGCGCTGGACGTCGCCGCGGAAGCCTTCCAGGTGTATAGCAAGCGAATCGGCCCGTACCCCTTCACCGAGTTGAACATCGTTCCCGCCCCGCTGCACCGCGCGGCCGGCGTTGAGTATCCCGGGCTTATCCTGGTGGAGCGGAACTTCTACGACAAGCCCGCCGAGCCTTTCTTCGAAACCGCGACGGCCCACGAGGTCGCTCACCAGTGGTTCTACAGCGTGGTGGGCAACGATGTCATCAACAACCCGTGGCTAGACGAATCCTTCGCCCAATACCTGACGGCGCTCTACTTCGAGGACCGCTATGGTCAGGACCGCTACAACCGGGAGATCCAGAGCTGGCAGCGCACGGTAGATCAGATGGTGCAGAAGGGACAGGACGACATCGTCGGCGGGGGCCTGCCGCACTTCAAGGGCAACGACCGCTATGCGGTGACGATCTACATCAAGGGGCCGCTGTTCCTGGATGCCCTGCGGCAGCGCGTGGGAGACGACAAGTTCTTCGCGGGGCTGCAGGAGTACTACCGCCGCAACAAGTACGGCATCGCGACGCCGGAAGGGTTCCTGAAGGTGATGCAGGAGGTGAGTGGACAGAACCTCCAGGACCTATACGACCACTGGATCACCAAGGCAGAGGGTCGGTGAAGTTCACCCGGATTCTCTCCCTCGACTCGCTCCTGCTGCTGCTGAGTGTCTTCCCGATGCTCTATCTGCGCGAGTCCTACGTCGATTCGCAGCGCTTCGTGCTTCCGCCGGCCGCGATTGGCGCGTTTGCCGATATCGCCTATTGGCTGCTGTTCGCGTATCTGCTGGTGGACTTCGTGGGCCGCAGGCGTGACACAACGCGCATACGTCTCGGTCTGCTCGGTCTCTTGATTGTCACGATCGCCATCGCGCCGACTTTGACGTCGATGGTGCTGCGCTACCGCGCCGGCGACCCGGCCCAGTATGCCCATGACAACCCCGTGCAGGTCGAGGCGGCGGCGGACTACCTGCTACACGGCGTCAACCCCTACGGCGCAGACTACTTCGCGACGCCGCTGGCAAGGTGGAGCGGCTACACCGGCGCGACGTACAGCAACAACCCCAATGACGTGCCGCCGCCCGACTGGAAGGTCAACCCGGCGCTCTACCACGTCGTCAGCCTGCCCTTCGGCTTGCTGGCGGCGGTGCCGTTCGATGTCGTCTCGCGAGCAATCTTCGGCTGGTTCGACGCGCGGGTGCTCTACCTGGCCGCGTACGGCCTTTCGCTCTTTCTGATTGACAGGGTCGTGACCGACCCGACGCGCCGCCTCGCGGCGCTCATTGCCGTCGGGCTGAATCCTCTGCTCGTGTCCTTCCTCGTCGAGGGCCGTAACGACATCCTGGTCTTTAGCCTCGTGCTGGCCTCGGCGGTTGCGTGGCAGAAACGGCGGCTCGACCTCTCCGGCGTCCTACTTGGCCTCGCTATCATGACCAAGCACATCGCCATCCTCTTCCTGCCCTTCTACGCCCTGCTCGGCTGGCAGGCGACTCTGCCGCTGCGCAAGCGCGTCCTACAGCTCGGCCGCCACCTGCTTCCCGTGTTCTGGATCGCCCTTCTGCTCGCCGTTCCCTTCCTCATCTGGAACTGGCGATCGTTCTATGACGACACCTTTGGCTACCTGGCGGGGTCAGCCGGCCACGCCTACCCGCTGTCCGGCATGGGCTTCGGAGGGTTGGTCGTGACCTGGGGCTGGGTTCCCAACGCCGGCGTGCCGTTCCCATCGCTGCTCTACCAGCTCGCGTTTGGCGTTCCTATTCTGGTACTCCTGCTCTGGGTGCAGTGGCGTCAGAATACCATCCGCCTTGCGCTGGCAGCGTACGCGATCTTTCTCCTGGTTTACATGTGGTTCGCGCGCTTCTTCTTCGATAACTACCTGGGCTACATCATCATGCTCCTCGCCGTTGCCTACTTCTGGCCGTCTGATGAGCCATCTCCCGCGGAGGCGGAGGCGGCATGACGGACCGGCGGCGTGACATCCTCATCAGTGTGGGGCTTCTGTTGCTGCCCTTCTGCGCGTTCTTCGCCCAGGCTGTCGGGCAGACGGTGTTCTATCACCACGATCTGCAGTACTACTTCTATGCCTATCACAAGGCGGTCGTCGACCTGGCGAAACAGCCCGGGCTGCCGCTCTGGAACCCCTACGCCTTCAGCGGCATCCCGCTGCTCGGCGACGGCCAGACGGCGATATTCTACCCGCCCAACTGGCTGTTCTGGGTGCTGCCGACCGCCCACGCGCTGACCCTATCCATCCTGGTGCATTTCAGCATCGCCGGCATCGGGATGTACCTCTATGCCCGTGTCATCCGCCTGTCGCCGCTGGCCGGGCTTGTCGCGGCGCTGGCATTCATGTTCAACGGCTTCCTCGTCGCGCGCGTCGTCCATCCCTCGATCATGGCCGGCGCGGCTCTCGCTCCGCTCGTCTTCTGGAGCATCGAGCGCGTTCTCCAGCGCGGCAGCCGCGGCGCGTTCGTCGTTGCGGCGGTTGTTCTGGCGCTCCAGTTGCTGGCAGGCCACCCCCAGATACCCGTCTACACTGCGCTCGCCGTCGGCCTCTACGCGCTGGTCATCGCCGTGTGGCGCTGGTCGCGCACGCGAGATCGCCGCGCGTGGCTGTCCCTCGCGCAGGTGGCCGGCGCATACGTCGCCGGCGGGCTGCTCGCCTCTATCCAGCTCGTTCCGTGGGCGGAGCTGGCCTCGTTCTCGCCGCGAGCGGCCGGCGCGAGCTTCGAGCTTGTGACCGGGGAGTCCCTGGTCGGTTTCGACTGGCTGCTGTACTTGTTCCCCTATGCCTACGGCGCGTTGCGCATGTCGCCCCTGGAGACGTTCGTCGCGTGGGTCAACCCGGTCGAGATCTGGGAGAAGCACGCCTACGTTGGCATCCTGCCCCTGGCCCTGGCCCTGATCGGCGTGGCCGAGATCGCGCGGCTTGCGATGCAGAGGCGGAGGCGCCGTCGTGGCCCGACGGGGCGGCCGGCCGATAGCGAACCATCGGTCGAGCGATTCTACCTGGAGCGCGGAACGGCGCTGCTCGCAGTGCTGGCCCTGATGTTGCTCATCGCTGCCGGCCGTGGCACCGTATTTGCCTGGGTTGTGTACGCCACGCCGGTGCTGGGCAAGCTGCGCGGCTACGTTCGCGCCGTTGCCCTGGCCGACTTCGCTCTGTGCGCTCTGGCGGGTTTTGGCGTCGAGCGCCTGGCGCGGCTCCGTCAGAGCCGGCGCGATTGGGTTCCTGCCGCAGCCGGCGTGACAATCCTGGGTCTCATGGTGATGGTTTTGGCAGTGAATGCGCGGCTGTGGTCCCAGAATCCAACGGGTTTCGCGGCGACTGTCGTCCAGCGAACCATGCTGAGTCAGGGGTTGAACCTCGGCCAGTCGAGCGCGCTGGTGCCGCTCGCGCTGGCCGCCGCCTCGGTCGTGTTGCTGCTCGGGCTGAGCCGGGGGATAGCGCCGCTTGGCGCGGTCCTGCTCGTCTGCCTGGTCGCCGTGGACATGATTACCTTTGCCACGGTGTTCAATCCGACGATCGACCCGGCCGTTTTTGACCGCGTCCCGCCCGCCGCTGAGTTCCTGAAGCGTGACTCATCCCTGTATCGCGTCGCCGTGTTCGCGCAGAACGATACCCTGCCGCCGGAGGAGCTTCAGGCGCAGCTCGCGTTCAGTTGGACGATGCCCTACGGACTTGAGGATATCAATGGCTTCAATTCGCTCCAGCCGCGCCGCTACACCGATGTGCTATTCGGCACGGATATCGGCGACGTGTCGTATGGGAACCTGTGGGATTCGCGGCTCATGGGCGCCGACAACCCAATCTTCGCCCTGCTCAACGTGAAGTATGCCGTCGTGACACCAGGCTCCTACGCTGTCCCGCCGCCGGAGTGGACGAGAGTTTTCGAAGGGCCAAACGTCGCCATCTACGCCAACCCGGCGCCTCTCCCTCGGGCTTACTTCGCCGACCACGTTCGCGTAGAGTCGTCACCTCAGACTATTCTGGATAACATTACACGACAGGGGTTTCGTCCCAGGGAAACCGCGTATGTCGAAGATGGAATGGATCAGGCGGCAGCCGACCGGTTCGCCGGGAACGGGCCTGCCGAGGTCCACGTCGAGCGCGTCTCGCCGACCGAGCTGCGCCTGACGACGAGCGCGGCCACGGACCGCTTCCTGGTCCTGAGCGAAATGTGGTTCCCCGGCTGGCAAGCCGAGCTGGCCGACCCTGATGGACAGAGCAGTCCGATTCCCATTTACCGCACGAACTATCTGCTGCGAGGTCTCGCGGTCCCCGCCGGCGACCACACGATTCGCGTGGTCTACCGGCCTGTTTCGGTGTGGGTCGGCGCGGCCCTCACAGTGTTGACAGCGCTCGGCCTGAGCTTGGCACTGGTCACGAAGCAGACGCAGGTGGCGGTGAAACGCAGAGAACGCATAGCATCCAGTACTGCTTAGCTGCACTCATTTCGAACGGAGGTCGCATGTCGAAAGTGATCGTGTGTATGCCCGCGTATCGCGCCGCGACGACCCTGGCCAAGACGCTGGAGGCACTGCCCGCCGGGACGGCCGACGAAATCCTGGTGGTCGATGACGCGAGCCCGGATGACACCGTTGCCGTTGCCCAGGGTCTCGGCCTGCCGACTGTCGTACACCCGGTCAACCGGGGATACGGCGGCAACCAGAAGACCTGCTACGACGAAGCGCTGAAACGAGGCGGGGACATCATCGTCCTGCTGCACCCGGATTTTCAGTACGACCCCGGCTCCGTCCCGGCGCTCATTGAGCCGCTAATGCACGGCCACGCCGACTTTACATTCGGCTCGCGATTTGCGGGCGGGCGTGACCCGCGGCATGGCGGCATGCCGATGTATCGCTACGTTGGAAACCGCGTGACGACGGGTATCGAAAACATGGTGCTGGGGACACATTTCACGGAGCTGCATAGCGGCCTGAAGGCGTACACGCGGCACTTCCTGGAGAGCATCGACTATCACGCCTACTCCGACGACTTTGTCTTCGACAGCCAGATGGTGATCGAAGCCATCCGGCGCGGCGTGCGCATTACCGAAGTCCCAATTCCGACACGCTATGCCGACGATAGCTCGTCCGTCAGCGTGACGCGCTCAATGAAGTACATCTTCGAGACGCTCGTCTGCCTCTGGCAAACCGACGCGCGCCTGCGCCGCGAGGGCGCGGAGTGGTCCTCCTCACCCTTTCTCAACCGACAAGGGCGGAAGGAAACCGGCGGATGAGTAACGGTTACCCGGCCTGCAACCTATGCGGCGCGCGCGACGCGCGGCTGCTCTATCACGCGACGGCCATTCCCGGCAGCGACGTCCCCAGCGCCGAGTTCGCCTGCACCAGCCCGTACCTGGCGCAGTACGACGACATCGTGCGCTGTCCGCAATGCGGCCTGATATACTCGGTCGGCGGTCTGCCCACCGACGCCATCATGGACAACTATGAAGAGGTCGAGGACCCGACCTACCTGGTCGAGGAAGAACGGCGCCGTGAGGCGTTCGGCCAGTCCCTCGACCTCATCGAAAAGTACGTTCGCAAAGGGCGTCTCGTCGAAGTCGGCGCTCACGTCGGCCTCTTCCTCGACGTGGCTCAGAAGCGTGGCTGGGACGCCATGGGCGTCGAGCCGTCGCGGTGGGCGGTGGAGACCGGCCGCCGCCGATTTGGCGTCGACCTGCGCCAGGGCGATCTGCCGTCGCAACACCTGCCCGACGCCAGTGTAGATGCCGTCGCGACGTGGGATGTGCTGGAGCACTTCAGCGACCCGCTGGGCGAGCTGCGCGAAATGCGCCGCATCCTCAAGCCCGGTGGGGTCGTCATCCTCACGACCGTCAATATTGCAAGCCCGCACGCGCGCGTGACGCGGGGGCGCTGGCCGTGGCTGATGCGCATGCACCTGTTCTACTTCACGCCTCAGACTCTCGCCGCGATGATCGAGGAGGCTGGCTTCCGCGTCGAGCGCATGGAGACGCAGGGGCGTATCTTCAGCCTGGACTACCTGGCGTGGCGGCTGGGCCAGCACATGCCGGTGATGCAGGGGTTGCGAACAGGCGTCCGCGCCGCCCACCTGGGAGACTTGAGCATCCCCGTCAACCTGGGCGACATTCTGTTGGCCGTGGGCCGGGCCGTGTAGCTCTGCGGGTTCCCATACCTCTCCGGTCGTGGTACAATTCCGCCAGACTAGTGGGAGGAACAATGACACGCGACGAAGTCGTCCAGAGAGCAAGAGAGGCGGGAGCCCGCTTCATTCGCTTTCAATACTGCGACAACGCAGGCATTATCCGCGGCAAGGCTGTTCACCTCGACGTTCTGCCCGACCGACTCCGCTCCGGCGTCGGTCTGCCGGTGGCGATGCAGGCCCTGAACATCCTGGATCAGCGGCAGCCTATCGAGAATCTGGGGCCGGTCGGCGAAGTGCGCCTGATGGCCGACCCGGACACGTTCCGCCCGCTGCCCTACGTGCCGCATCAGGGGGCGCTCAACTGCGACCTCCTGACCACCGACGGTCAGCCGTGGAAGCTCGACCCGCGGTCAGTGCTCAAGGAACAGATTCAGCGCGCCGAAAACTGTGGGCTGGGTCTGCAGGCCGCCTTCGAAGTCGAGTTCACTCTGATGACCCGGACGCCGGAGGGGCAATTCGTTCCGGTCGACCAGTCTCTGGGCTACAGTGGGCTGGGCATGACATCGGCGGCGGGGTTCATTGACGATCTGGCTGCGACGCTCGAAGCCCAGGGCATGAGCGTCGAGCATTATCACCCAGAGCACGGCCACGGTCAGCAAGAGATTACCATCCGCCACGCCGACGCGCTCCGCGCCGCCGACCAGCAGGTCACACTGCGCGAGACGGTGCGCGGCGTAGGCCACAAGCACGGCCTGATTGCCTCCTTTGCCCCCAAGCCCGTGCCGGATCAAGCCGGTAACGGCGCGCACATCCACTTCAGCCTGTGGGATGAGCACTTCATCAAGAACGTGCTGTACGATGAGGAGGCCGTCTACGGCTTGTCGTCCCTGGCGCGCCATTTCATGGCCGGCGTTCTGGCCCATCTGCCCGCGCTCATGGCGCTCACGTGCCCAACCTATAACTCCTACCGCCGCTTCCAGCAGCCGAGCAACTGGACGTCTTCTTTCAACGCCTGGGGACCAGACAACCGCGAGGCCGCTGTGCGCGTTGTGACCGGCCCGTGGCGCGCCGATGGCCGCTCGATCAACCTCGAGCTCAAGCCGGTCGACTCGAGCTGCAACCCGTACCTGGCTCTCGCCGCTCTCATCGCCGCCGGTCTGGACGGCATCGACCGCTGCCTCGCCCCGGGCGAGCCGGTCCAGACGGACCCCGCCCTGCTGTCACCCGACGAGCGCGCCGCCCGCGGCATCCAGCGCCTGCCGATCGACCAGATGGAGGCGTGTCTGGCGCTGAGCGCCGACCCGGTCATCATGGCCGCGCTCGGGCCCGGTCTAGGCAACGCCTATCTCGCGGTTCGGAAGTCGGAGTACGCCGCTTTCCGCCGCGAGACCACCGGCTTCGAGCTGCAACACCACCTCTACAAGTTCTAGCGCGAGACTGTAGTGCCAACCCATGGATTGTCAGTAATTGTTGCCTCAATAGTGCGGGCGCTGGAGATGGCTCTCCAGCGCCTCCGGCAGCGGGGGTAAAGGCGGGTTTGAAACCCGCCCCGGCTCCGCCGTGAGCGGGATACGGCTAGGCGAGGTTCGTTGCGTAGGAGATGAACTCTAGCAGCGAGCCATCCGGGTCTCGAAAGTAGACACTCATGCCGGAGCCGCGCGCGCCAGACCTGGCTACCGGCCCAAGTTCCACTGAAACGCCACATTGGTTCAGGTGCTCAACGGCCTCCTGGATAGGCCCGGGCCAGGTGAAGCACAGATCGCTGCCACCTGGCATCACCGGCAGTTGTGCCAGCGGTGTCGCATTCACGCCTGGACCGTGGCAATTCAACTGCGATTCGCCGAAGCGGTAGCACCAACCAGAGCCACGTTGCACGACCTCCGCTCCCATGACATCGCGGTAGAATGCATTGGAACGTTCCCAGTTCGAGACGTGGATCACACAGTGATCCAGGGTGACTGTTGACACGGCTTGTGCTCCTGTCGTTTGGCATTTGCCTTTCGCGCCGCCATAATTTCCTGACCACTAACAATCCTGTGTAGAGGTCAGGCCATGCGTGTTGCCACTATCTTTGCGGGAGTCGCGATCGTTCTCGCCCTGATGGCGCTGAGTTTTGTCGGCGGTGTCGTCACGACGGCGCAGGTACTCGATGGCGACCCGTCGCGCGTCCTGGCCGCCCGCGCCTCCTTCCTGGATGGGCGCGTCATCCAGACCGCGTCGGAAGAGACAGACAGGTTCAGGATCTTCTGGGAAGCCTGGCGCATCGCCCACGACCACTACGTCGACACCAACGCCCTCAACGATGATCGGATGACCCAGGGCGCTATCCAGGGCATGCTGGACGCGCTCGGGGACCAGGGCCACACGCGTTTCATGACGGCTGCGGAGGCCGAGCATCAGTCCCAGGTGCTCTCCGGTGTCTTCGTCGGCATCGGCGCTGAAATCACGCACAAGGACGGCAAGGCTGTCGTCGTCGCGCCCCTCGAAGGCTCGCCGGCCGAGCAGGCCGGCGTCAAGGCGGGCGACGTAGTCCTCAGCGTCGACGGCGAGGACATCGCCGACCACGATATCGACGAGGTTCTGAGTCACTTGCGAGGTGCGGAAGGCACTGACGTGCGCGTGAGCCTGATGCGCCCGTCCACGGGTGACACCCTCGATCTGACGCTTACCCGCACCCGTGTCGTCGTGCCGACGGTCACGTGGCAGATGCTACCCGGTACAAAGATTGCCGATATTCGCTTGAGCCAGTTCGGGGCGCGTGCCTCGAACGAGCTACAGCAAGCCATCGACGCCGCCAGGGCGGCCGGGGCGGCGGGCCTCATCCTGGATCTGCGTAATAACCCCGGCGGGCTGCTGAATGAGGCGGTGTCTGTCACCAGCCAGTTCATTGACAGCGGCAACGTGCTCCTCCAGCGCGATCGGGCCGGCCACGAGACTCCGTATGCAGCGCGGCCGGGCGGCCACGCCCTCGACCTGCCGATGGTGGTCCTCATCAACCAGGGAACGGCGAGCGCTTCAGAGATTACCGCGGGCGCGCTTCAGTACGCGGGCCGCGCTAAGCTCGTCGGCCAGACGACCTTCGGCACCGGCACCGTCCTATCGAGCTTCAAGCTGTCGGACGGCTCGGCGCTGCTCCTGGGGACGGGCGAATGGCTCACGCCGGGTGGGCGGATGATTCGCCGCCAGGGCATCGAGCCTGACGTCGCCTCTCCGCTACCGGCCGATAGCGTCCAAGTTACGCCGTTGAGCGCCGCGAAGCTGAGCTCGGCGGAGCTGCGCGCCACGTCGGACACGCAGCTCCTTTCCGGCCTTCAGATTGTCGAGGCGCTGACGCGGTAGTTCTTTCTACTGTGTTCCCGTGACGTATAGCGTGTCCACGCCACACTCGACCAGGCTGCGCCCCGTCGGCTCGGCGCACTCGACCTGGAGCCGCACCGTCTGCCCCTTGAACGCGCTGAGATCCACGCGGTGGATGCCCCACGCCGCATCCTGGTTCGACGCCGCCCCATGCTCCTCGTAGACGACCGTCGTGGCCGATCCCACCACTTTCACCCGAAACACATCGTCTGACGTCGCTTCCGCCGAGTGCGCGAAGTAGCCGTAGAAGACCAGCGTCTGCGTGCCCAGGTCTCCGGGCAGGCTGAACGACGGCGAACGGACGGTCGTGATGCCCTGGACGCTATTGGCCCGCGCCGAGGCGCCTGCCTGCGCGCCGGTCACCAGCGCATTCAGACCCTGGTGCGCCGCGCCTGGCTGCTTAATGCCGTTCTCCTGCGTCTGCTGCGGTGTCCCGATCTCCCATCGTCCCACCGTCCCGGTGTCGGTCCCATCCGGGTTGACCGTCCAGCCTTTCGGCGCGCCGTCGAAGCTGTCGCCCCAGACATAGGCGATAGGGGCTGGCAGGGCCGGCAGCGCGGTCGGCGTGATCGACGGCGTCTGTGTCGGCGCGGGCAGCGGCGGTGGCAGGTTCGGCGTCTCGGTGGGGGTGGCCGTCGCGCCCGGCTGCGTGTTCGGCGTGGCCGTCGCCGTCTGCGTCGGCGCGGGCAGCGGCGGCGGCAGGTTCGGTGTGTCGGTCGGCGTGGCGGTTGCGCCCGGCTGAGTGATGGGCGTGGCCGTGGCCGTCTGCGTCGGCGCGGGCAGCGGTGGCGGCAGGTTCGGCGTGGCCGTCGCCGTGGCCGTGGGCGCGGCTGCCGCGCAGTGCTGCGCCTCTTTGCCGATAGTCCGGTACGGGCAGTCGGCATTCTGGATCAGGTAGAGGATCGCCTCTTTGTTTCGCGCCGTCTCGCGCGGGATGACCGAGCCGGGCGGGTAGAAGCCGCCGCCTGCGTCGGAGGTCGGGTACATCTCGAAGGTGAAGTTGATAATCTTGTGTGCCGCGTACTCCCAGTCGTTGATCGAGCCGTCCGTGATGTAGAGCTGGCTCGACTGCTCCGGGGTGTAGCCGTTGTAGCCGGCCATGGTCTGGCCCATCTTCACCAGCACGTCGTGGTCGTCCTGGGTCATGTCGGACGGCACGGCCGTATAGGTGTAGCCATACGGCCACAGGACAAGCTCGCTGTACGTGTGGAAGTCAATCGCGCTGGTGATGCGCTGCTTGCCGTTGATGACGCGGCTGTTGATGAAGTCGCGCACGACCTGGGTCTCGGGCGCCGAGAAGCCAGACGCGCCATGATACGTCTCGCTGCTCGTGCTGCCGCTGCTGCCGCCGCAGCACGCGAACTTGTAGCCCCAGTTGCGGTTCAGGTCGGTTCCGACGTATGGTGAACCGGCGTTGGGCTGGCGGTTCTTGCGCCACGACAGGTACGAGCCGTTGGCGATGTCATACTCTCCGCCGTCCGGGTTCATGTCGAACACGATCCAGACGGTTCGGGTGCCGACGAGATTGGTGATGCGTGAGTCGGTGCCGTAGTTGTCCACGAGCAGGTGCATGGTGTAGAGCGCCTGCTCGACGGTCAGATGCTCGCGCGCGTGCTGGTGGTGAGTGAGCAGGACTTCGGGCTGGTTCTTGTCGACGTCGACGTCAGTCGCAACTTTGCCCGCCCAGATCGTTCGCCCCTCGAAGGACTGCCCAATGTTGACGAGCTTGAAGAGGGTGGGGTGGCTCGCGGCCTCGGCCTGGATCTCGCTGACCATCTCGCTGTAGTTGTGATAGGCGGAGTCGGGCGGCGGAAAGTCGAGCGCCCTGTAGTCGCTGACCGTGTAGCCGAGGGCGCGAATGGCATCCGCCTCAGCGGGTGTGGCGTCGGCGAGGACGTAGTCGTGGCCGACTTCGAAAATAAACGCGCCCGTTGCCGCAATGGCCGAGCGCGCGGTGACCCCCAGCACGGGCCGCACCTCGTAGGCGCGGCTGTCACTCTCAATAGCTGCTTCTGGGCTGGCCGTCTGGCTCGCTGCGCCCGCCAGACCCGCCAGCGCTACAAATAAAACGGCGGCCAACACGAGGCGCAGCCGCCAGGACGTGATAGTACGCATGACACCCTCCCCGGTGTGTCGGTCGGTGATGCAGTCCTTCACGCATTATGTTACGTGAAAGTTGTGAAGGAGTCAAGACCGGGGAGAGTTCGACGACTAGCGCAGCCAGCTCCACACTTCAGCGTACATGAGGAAGCCGAGCAGGGGAACGGCGATGAGGAGCGGTACCGACGTGCTGACGAGCGAGACGCTCGCGTAGCTTCGGTAGTAGCACCACCACGCGATTGCGATGCAGACGAGTATGAACACCGGGTAGGACCAGATCAGCGCCACCAACAGCAGCGCACTCAACGAGAAGCCGGCGTTGAACGCCGTAAGCGACAGACCGGCGACAGCGAACCACGGCAGCAGCGAGCCGAGAATTAACGCCTGAGACACGATGAGCCAGAAAAGCACGGGCAACCGTCCTTGAGTAGTATGGGCGCAAAGAATAGCACAAAGACGGCAGACTCGCTAAATGTCACTCTCAAGATGACGCAGCCGTCGCCCTGAGACCTCCATGCCTACGATGGCACACGCCGGCACGAGACACCGCCATCCTGTCATTGCGAGCGGAGCGAAGCAATCTCCCGCCCTTGTAGCGGACGGTCTGAGCGGCTATGGCGAGGCAGTCGCTTAGCGAGAGATTGCTTCGGCGGCAAAGCCCACCTCGCAATGACACCGCAGATCTCTGTGTTCTGAACGGCGTAACGAAGGGCCTCCGACGGTGACGGGACGCTGTGCAACGAGGCATCTGGGCCGCAGCCCAGACTCCTCGCTCGGGCGGGGAGTGACCGCGTAACTTTCATCATGCCGGCGCATACCCTACCAGGGCGTGGTGTTCTTAGCACGACAGCGCCCACAAACCCATAATCACGTCCCAAACGCCCACTGTACGGCTTCCAGCACATCCGGCCAGGCCGTCGACAACGGGTCCACGACCTCGAAGTGCCCCATGCTCGCCAGCGCGGCCATCCTCACCTCGTCGCCCGCCGCCCGAGCGGCTTCCGCGTAGCGCTCGCTGAGCGCCACGGGCACCGTGTCATCCTCGACGCCGTGAACGAGCGCCTGCCGCACGCCGAGGGGCAGCATCTCCATCGGGGACGCGGCGGCGTAGCGCTCCGGGTACTCGGTCGGTGAGCCGCCGATGAAGCTCCCGATCACGCCCTGCCCCAGGCCGCGCCGCCAGCCCTCGCGCAGGTCCGTGACGCCGCACAGCGACACCGCTCCCCGCAACGAGATTCCTTGTGCAACGCCGCCCTTTGTAGCGCCGACTTCGGTCGGCACAACTCTGTGCGCCCCCGCCGCCCACAGCGCCAGGTGGCCGCCCGCCGAGTGGCCGAGGGTGATCACGCGGTTGAGGTCGAGGCCGTACTGCGGCGCCAGGACGCGCAGGTAGTCAATGGCGCGGGCGACATCCTGGAGCGTGCCGGGGAAGCCGCCGCCTGGGTGGCCAATGCGGCGATACTCGATACTCCAGACGGCGTATCCGTCTTCGGGCAGTGTCGCCGCCACATCCTGGATCTCGCCCAGGCTGTACATCGAGCGCCAGAAGCCGCCGTGAATGGTGACGACGACCGGGTTGGGGCCGGCCGCCTCCGGCAGATAGAGATCGCCGAACTGGGACGGATCAGGGCCGTAGGCAATTGGAATGAATCCCCGCGAGGGGGGAACCGCGCACGCCATGTTATTCTCCTGGTCTCACCCGAGCGACCACGCCATCCCGAGGAAGCCTACCCCGATGCTCTGCGCTCGCAGCCACGCCCGCTCCTGGCTGTCCCGCAGCAGCGGGTTGGTGTGGTTGAGGTGAATGATAATCGTCTGGCCGGTTCGCTCGGCGAGTCGGTTGACCGTGTCCACGACCATGGGGTGCGGAATCTGGGATAGGTCGCGGCCCGGCAATTCCTCCGGGTTGAAAAAGGTACCGTCCAGTAACGCCACGTCGACGTCGGCCAGGAACTGCGCCAGGTCGGGCCGAAAGCGATCCCAGCCGTCGATATCGGGGCAGTAGAACAGCCGCGCGGCAGGCCCGGCGACCAGATACGCCACAGTGTCGCTAAACTCCGCCCGGTGCGGCACCGGAATCGGGGTCACCGAGAGCGACTCGGTAAGGCGCAGCGGCGCATCGTACTTGATCTCACAGACGTCGATGTTGTGCGTTGCGACAAGCTGCGACCACGGCGCGTTGTCGCTCAGGAAGAGGCCCACCTCCGCCGTGGCGTAGACGCGTATCCCCTTCGCGTTCATCCCTTCCCGCCCGAGGAACGCCAGGCCGAGGTAGTGGCCGACGTGGGCGTGGGTGAGCAGGATGCCGTGGAGCGGGCAATCGGGCGCGTAGGCTCGCAGCCAGTCATACTGGGCCGGAAAATTGGGTGTAGCGTCGATGATCCAGCTCGCGCTCGCGGCGTGGTCTACGAGCGCCAGGCTGACCGCCATCTGGCGCAGCCCCGGCTCAGCGCGCGCCGCCCGGCAGTTCGGGCAGTCGCACCCGATCTGCGGCACGCCGGCGTCCTGCGCGACGCCGAGCAGAACGGCCTCGACTGTCATCCTACCCCCGCCATATCGGGCGCGTCAGGCACGTCGGCCCGCCACCGCCCTTGATGCAGATATTCGCCCCCGGATAGACATGCACCTCTGCCCCCGCCTTCTCAAGACGTTGCCGCGTCACCGGGTTGCCGTCTATCATCACGCACACGCCCGGCGCGACGGCCAGTACGTTGCAGCCGAAGCTGTCGTATTCCTCATCCGGTACCTCGACCAGGCGCACTTCGCGCTCCAGCAGCCACTCGCGGAACGGCACCGGCATCAGCCGCGAGTAGACGACGGCCAGATCGTGATCCACCAGGCTGATGAACGACATGAGGTGCAGGCAGTCGGCCGGGCCGGTCCAGTGGGGCATCGGCACGGGGATGATCTCGTCCACGTCGTTGCCCAGCATCTCTCGCACCTGGTGGATGCCCTCGGCGTTGGTGCGGTAGCCCTGGCCGATGGCAAGGGTGCGCTCATCCATCCAGACGACGTCGCCGCCCTCCAGCTTACCCGGCGCCTCGATGCGGCCCAGCACCGGCACGCCTATGGATTCCAGGTAGGCCCCGGCCGTGGCCGGCTCCGGCGCTCGCGCCGCCTTGCCCATTCGCCCCAGGATCGCGCCGCGGTTGGCGACGATGAGCGGGTCGTGGGCGTAGACCGAGTCCAGGCTGGTGGCGTCGTCGGACGGCAGCCACGCAAGCTCCATGCCGACGCGGGCCAGAATCTCCATCAGCGCGTCGTACTCGGCGAGCGCCGCGTCGAAGTCGGGGCGAGCGAGGTAATTGAGGGCCTGCCACTGGGCGTCGACGCGCTCCTGGCTTCGCCACGCCGCCCTCGGGTCCTTCAGCAGCATGCGCCGCACCGGCGTCACCATCGACTGGCAGCCGTAGGTTGTCACATCCACCGTGTTTTCCATATTGCATATCTCCCAAAAAGAGCCTGGGCCGTCATGCTGAGCGAAGTGAAGCATCTGGGCCGCATTCAATCGCAGTCCAGACCCCGCGCTTCACTGCTTAGAACACAGGACACGCCGTCATTGCGAGGAGGACGACAGGACGACGAAGCAATCTCTCGGCGGGTGAACGGCCTGCTTTTCCCGCGCTAGATAGTCTGTCGTCAGGGCGGGAGATTGCTTCGCTGACGCTCGCAATGACAGCCATGCCGTGTTCTGATGTTAGCGCATGCCGCCACACGGCATGGTGGTCTCGGGGTGACAGCGATCGTCATGCGTCTGGTGGTGGAGATCCGTCCGTGGGGAACTCCCATCGCATCAGGTACGACGTGCTGCCGACGCGGTTCGTGATTTCGCCGACAACCACAAATCCGGCGCGCTCATACAGGCGCTTGGCCGGATTGCCGTCGCGCACGCTGAGATAGATGCACGGATAGACGCCGCGCGCCTCGTCCAGCAGCCGCGCCAGCAGCGCGCTTCCCACGCCCTGCCCGATGACCTCCGGCAGCACCGCGATCGCCAGCTCGGCGTGCTCGCCATTGTCGAGTGGCAGGACGCGCACCCAGGCTGCGCCGACGGAACACCCGGCGGCATCCTCCGCGATGACGCCGAGATCGTCCGGCCGGCCCCATCCTTCGACGAAGCGCGCCAAGTAAGGATGAGTCTTGGCGTCGTCGGCGACGGCGCCCGGTTCCTTGTCCATGTAGCTCGCGTAGTAGAGCATCTGCCACAGGAACGCCTCGTCGGCCGACGTGGCGCGGCGGGTGATGGCCGCGCGATTGGTGGGGCTATACATTAAAAGGGACTCCACACAACAACGGCGGGGAAGCTCCATAGTCCGCTGCCCCGCCGTTGCACTTACCGTCAAACACATCAGTTCTTCGTGGCCGAGTCCTCATCGCCGTCAACACCATCCCAGATCTCATCGCCTGATAGTCCGCCAGTCTCTCGGATACTCCGGCGGGATTTGTCCAACAGAGCCTGAAAACGGGGCGAGTGAGCCAGCACTAACCTCTCCAGGTCATCATCATCAACCGGAGCAATGAGAACGGCTATCGCTTTCCCATTGCGAGTGATTACGATCGGCCCATCGGTCTTGCACTCGTCCAGATAAGCACTCAAGTGAGCTTTTGCCTCGGCAACCGGCACAATTTTCATACCTCAAACTCCTCTCCGCCGACAAGCAGCGTACTACCCTCCTTGACACCGATGGCCAGAATCCAGACTTCGTGTTCGTCTGAGGTGACTTCATAGAATACCCTGAACCGGTTATTGGGTCCGCAACGCAGCTCCCAAACCGCTTCAAAGGGTGCGGGTTGTCGCAAAGGCTTACGGTTCCGGGTCTCGACCTCAGGTTCTCGGCAAAGCTGCTCTTCGATCTCCTCCTTAATGAGACGATGGTACTTCCGCTCGATGGCGGCAAGATGTTGTTGAACTTCACGCGCGTAGATAATCGTATACGCCCTCGATGACTGCCTGGTCACGATTATAGTCCAAATTCGGGTCAGATTCAACCTGCCCGAATCTCGGTGATGGCTTCGGCCAAGCGGTCGATGTCCTCCTCGGTGTTGTAGAAGCCGGTCGAGGCGCGGTTCAGGACGGGGTCGGGCGTGTGGCGGATGGAGATGCCGCGCTGCCCCAGCCTTTCCGTCAGGTCGGCCGGCTCGATGCCGTCCACTGTGAAGTGGATGAGGCCGGCGAGACCGTCGTAGCTCGGCATGTACATCTGGACACCGGGCAGCGCGGCCAGCGTTTCGTAGCAGTAGCGGCCCAGCTCGCGGATGCGCTGGTACACCCAGTCCCAGCCCAGGTCGCAGTCGATCCACGACATTCCCGTCGCGAACGCTCGGATCGCGGGCGTCGGGTGGCTGAGGGCCTGGTAGCGCGCGGCGCCGGCGCGGGGGTTGAACTCGCAGCCCTCTTTCGCCTGGCGCGGCGTGATGGCCCCGTAGCCGACGTAGGTTGGGAGAATATCGCCCATGCGGTCCTCGCGCACGAACACCGCGCCAGTCCCGTCCGGCCCGCACAGCCACTTCTGGCCCGATAGCGCGTACACGTCCACGCCCATGTCGTACACCTTCGACGGAACCTGGCCCGCGCCCTGCGCCGCGTCGCAGATGACGAGGGCGCCCACCGCGTGAGCCATGTCGGAAATCTCGCGCATGGGTAGCACCAGGCCGCTGGCCCAGGAGACGTGGGAGAGCATGACTGCCTTCGTGCGCGGTGTCAGCGCCTTCTCTAGCTCGGCCAGCGTGTCCACGCCGCGCAGGCCGATGTCGGTGAAGCGCACTTTAGCGCCGAAGCGCTCGCGGATGATGGCAATGGGGTTGAGGCCGCCCTCGTGCTCGCTGCCGGCCGTGACGATCTCGTCGCCCGGCTGCCAGTTGATTCCGAACAGCCCGATGTTCATGCCCTCGGTCGTGTTGTGGGTCAGGGCGACTTCCTCGCGCTTGCAGCCCAGGATGCCCGCAACGCAGGCGATGGCCTCCTGGTGTATCTCGGCCATGCGCATGTACGACGCCATGCCCACGCGCCCCTCGACGAGCTCCGTCTGGGCGTGCTGGATCATCGCCAAATTCCCGCAGCTCGGTAGCGGGCCGTTGGAGCCAGTGTTGAGGAAGACCCATTTCTGCACCGCGGGCATCTCGCGGCGAATGGCGGCCACTTTCTCGTGATCTTTGGATGTCGGCAGAACAGTTCGCATGATTTATCTCTCGTCCTCAAAGTTGACCGGCCGCGTCGGCCGGGTATTCACCGTCAATTGGAAGATGTCCGGGCGGGCGTAGTGGCCCACCACATCCAGGTCGAACTTACCCCGCGCGATCGCGCCCAGGTCCAGGTCCGCCGTGAGAATCGCAGGCTCATCGAAGCACGGCCCAGCCAGTACCTCGCCCAGCGGGCTGACGATACAGCTCCCGCCGCGGATCAGCACCGTCGATGGGTCGTTGCCCTGGAGCGGCTCATAGTCGGCCGGGTAGTCACTGCGCCGGGCGAACTGGCACGCCGACAGGACGAAGCATCTGCCTTCGAGGGCGATGGTGCGCATCGTCGGCAGCCACGTCTCGCGGTCATCCACCGTCGGCGCGCAGTAGAGCTGGATGCCCTGGGCGTACATGGCGGTGCGCAGCAGGGGCATGTAGTTCTCCCAGCAGATGACAGCGCCGAGCCGCCCCAGCGGCGTGTCCAGGACGGGCAGCGTCGAGCCGTCGCCGAAGCCCCAGATGAGCCGTTCCATCGCCGTGGGCATGACTTTGCGGTGTTTGGCGGCGAGATCGCCGCTCGGCGTGAAAAACAGAATCGTGCAGTATAGCGTGCCGCCGTCACGCTCGATGACGCCGATGACGAGCCAGACGCCATGCTGCCGCGCCGCCTCGCCCAGCCGCGCCGTCGCCAGGCCAGGGACATCCACGGCGCTCTCCCAATAGCGCCGGAACCACTCACGCCCCTCCGGCAGCCGCATACCGACACGCGCGCCAAAGTCGATGCCCTTGGGATAGCCCGCCAGGAACGCTTCCGGGAAGACGACGAGCTGCGCTCCCTGCCGCGCAGCCTGGGCAACCAGGGCGACTGCCTTGTCCAGTGAGCAATCCAGGTCGAACGCCGCCGGCGCATCCTGGACGACAGCCACCCGAACCGGGTTCATAGCGCCCTCCTTGACAATAAGCCTGGGCTGTCATGCTTCGCTGCGCTCAGCATCCCCCGCTGCTCCTGGTGGCCCTTCGCTCTGCTGCTCAGAACACAAGTTGCGGTGTCGCTGCGAGGAGGGCAACAGCCCGACGAAGCAGCCTCCTGGTTGGCGACAGACCCGCCGTTGCCGCTCAGACACACTTTAGCAAGGGCGAGAGATTGCTTCGCTGCGCTCGCAATGACAGCTTGACGGTGTTCCCGTGTTGGCGCATGCTGTCACACGGGATAGAGTTCTCAGGGCGACAGCGATTCTCATGCGCCCGTCTATAAAGAACTCCTCACGAAATCTTCGCCAAGCACCCTGTCTAGCTCCGCGACCAGGCGGTCGGCGTCGCGCTCGTCGAACACGAGTGGCGGCTTGATCTTGAGCACATTGTGGTACGGGCCGTCGGTGCTCAGCAGGATGCCACGCTCGCGCAGCCGGTTGGCAGCATAGGCGGCCTCGGCGGCGGCCGGTTCCAGCGTCTCGCGGTCGCGCACCAACTCCACGCCGACGAACATTCCATGCCCGCGAACGTCGCCGACGATGGCGTGCCGCTGCGTGAGCGGTTCCAGTCCTGCCAGCAAGTGTTGGCCGACGCGCAGTGCCCGCCCTTGTAGCCCTTCCTCCTCTATCACATCCAGCACTGCCAGCCCGATGGCGCACGAGACCGGATTCCCGCCGAACGTATTGAAGTACTCCATCCCGTTGGCGAACGCCTGGGCGATCTCCGGCGTCGTTACGACGGCGCCCATGGGATGGCCGTTGCCGATGGGCTTGCCGAGGGTGACGATGTCCGGCACCACGCCCTGGGTCTCGAACATCCAGAAGTGGTCGCCGGCTCGCCCGAAGCCTACCTGCACCTCGTCGGCGATGCACAGCCCGCCCGCCGCTCGGACGTGCTTATACGCCTCGGCGAGGTAGCCGTCGGGCAGGATGATCTGGCCGCCGGTGCCCATTGCCGACTCGGCGATGAATGCCGCCACGCCACCGTCGCGCCCCATCTCCGCCGCCACCTCCCCAACGTGGGCCGCGTAGTGGCTGCCTGCCTGCGGATCGTCGCGGCGGTATAGGCCGCGGTAGACGTCGGGGATGGGCGCCGCGCGGACGTGGGGCGGCGCGCCCCGGCCGCCCGGACCGTCGTGCTTGTACGGGCTGACATCAATAAGGCCGGTCGTGTTGCCGTGGTAGCCGACCTCGACCACGATGGTATCATCGTGGCCGGTGACGGTGCGCGCGATTCGTAGCGCCAGCTCATTCGCCTCGCTGCCCGATGTCACGAAGTAGCATACCCGCAGCGGGTCGGGCAGTGTCGCCGTCAGGCGCTCGACATAGCGCGCCAGGTTCGCGTGCAGGTAGCGCGTGTTGGTGTTCAGGACCGCCATCTGTCGCTGGCCCGCCTGCACCACCTTGGGGTGGCTGTGGCCGACGTGCGGCACGTTGTTGACGGCGTCCAGGTACTTTCGGCCGTCCGCGTCGTACAGGTACTGCATCCAGCCGCGAACGATGTGCAGCGGCCGGTCGTAAGAAGTGCTGAGCGACGGGCCGAGCCGCTCCGAGCGAACCGTCATTATCTCTGCCGCTGCCATCTCCGGCGGCGGGAAGCGGTCGTCGGGGATGCCGAGAATCAGGTTGGGATCGGGGCAGACGCTCGTCCAGACGGCCTTCTGGCTCACGCGCGCCACGCCCGGGAAGTCTCCCCACCGATCCAGGGTGTCCGTGAGGATCTGGAGGTGCAGGTGGGGCGGCCAGTTGCCGTTGACTTCGGCCGAGCCGATGGCGCCGATGCGGTCGCCGCGCCGCAGCGGCATGCCCTCCGCAAGACTGTCCAGGGAGTCGCGCGTCAGGTGGCCATAGAGGGTGTAGAAGCGGGGTCCGTCGGGTGGGTCGTGCTGGAGAATAACGACTGGACCGTAGCCGCATGGCACGGCGTCGTCGGTAAAGCTGTGGACGACGCCGTCGAGGGCAGCAAACACCGGCTCGCCGACGGCCATGAACACATCCACGCCGATGTGGAGCGTGCGCCACTCGGGGCCGTCGTTGCTCTCGGCGTAGAACGCGTCACTGGTGTAGACGCCGCGCACCTCGCAGTAGCGCCCGATGCTCGCCGCCGCGCCGGCCACTCGCATATCGCGGAAGATTCGTGCCGTTAGCAGCTCGGTGTCGGCCCACTCAATGGGGTTGGCCAGGTCCAGGCTGCCCACGCTCAAATCGGTGAAGATGACCCGTGAGGTGCGCAGGTCCGGCGCGACGACGCGCCCGATCTCGGACGCGTGCGCCTTGAGCCACCCGACCACGGCGGCGTTGGTCGGCGACGCCGGCAGGCCGCAGGCATCGCGGAAGGTGAAGTGGGCGAAGTCCGGCGAGACCGAGGCGATCCGCTCCAGCAGCGCCCACGCCGGGGCCTCGTTGATCATCATGTGGGCGTTGGCCGGATCGACGGCGCGGCAGTAGGCGGAGTTCACGACGCTGACGCACAGCCGCGCCACAATCAGGGGGTAGAGCACTTCTAGCTCCGCCTCGGTCAGCGGAAAGGCGGCATGGTAGCCCGCGACGACGTGGGCCGCGGCGGCGAGTGGGTCGGGCTTGTCGAGCATGGCGTACGCCGCGGCGATCGCGACCTCGCCGACCGTCTGGCTGTAGGTCATGTCGCCGAAGTCGAAGATGCCGACAACTCGAGGGGCACGCGGGTCGCCGCCGACGAGGACGTTGTAGTCGTTGCCGTCATTGTAGATGACGCTGGCGCGCAGGTCGGGAAGGCGGGGCGCAGCCCGGGTTTCGTACAGCGCCATGAACCCCTCGACAAGGGCGCGCTGACGGGGGTCCGGCAGGTAGCCGATATGCTCGCGCGCCCAGCCCGCCTCCGCCAGGTCCCACTTGAGGTCACGGCGCATGGCCGGGTGGCTGAAAGTCTGTAGGGCAGCGTCCATGTCACCCAAGACGCGGCCCAGGTCGCGCAACAACTGCGGACTGTGCGGGTTGACGTGCACCAGGAGGCGGCCGGGTAGATAGGTCAGCAGGCGGAGATAGCGTTGCTCGTCCCCGTCCAGCGGTACGATTGAGCGGCCATCGCGGCCGCGCAGGACACGTGGCACGGGGAGGGTGGGCGCGTGAGCCGCCAGATGGTCCAGGGCCTGGACCTGGAAATCGAGGCTTTCCCAGGTCTCCGACGGGTCGGAGACCTTGAGAATAGTTTCGCTTCCGTCGTCGGCGCGCACATGGAAGTTCTGCCCCATCTCGCCGGGCAGCGCCGCCGCTGTGGCCCGCAAGCCGTACGCCTCCCACACGAGGCGCGCCGCGTCAGCCGCGGAAAGCCCCTCGCCCCCTCGCACACTTATCTCCGTATCGGTCATGTCGTTCCCCGCGTCCCTCTTCTGCCTTAGAAGCGCAATTATACCGCGTTGGCCGGGTAGTAGCGACTCATGAATCGTTACTTCTCGATGCCGCACTCCACTTTGTCATGCTGAGCGGAGCGAAGCATCCCGATACCGCTGGGGGCCCTTCGCTGCGCTCCTCAGAACACACACAACTGTCATTGCGAGGAGCGCGTCGGCGCGACGAAGCAATCTCTCAGTGGCTGACAGCAATCCCCTAGGGGTGCAGACTGCCTTTGACAAGGGCGGGAGATTGCTTCGCTTCGCTCGCAATGACGGCGTGGCTGTGTTCTTGTACTGGCGCGTGCCGCCACACGGCACGGCGGTCTCAGAGTGACAGAGTACGCTACGCCCCCGCGATGTGGTTCGGGCGCAGGTACGCCAGGGAACAGCCAGTGCGCAGCATGTTGTGGAACGAGGGGTTGCGATGCTCAGGCGTATCTTCGCCGGTTTCGGTGACAATCCAGCGGCAGCCCATGTCGATGGCATCCTGGATGCTGCGCGCCATCAGCGCCCCCTGCGCGCCTCGGCGGCGGAAGGCGGGGCGGGTTGCCTCGATTCCTAGCCAGCCGACAGCCTCGCGGACATACAAAGCCGCTGCCGCGGCCGACGTCTCGCCATCCGACGCCAGGTAGTGCCGCCAGCCCGGCTCGCCAATACTCGCCGCGAGCCAGCCACCCAGGAACGGCGGCATGCCGAACCCTTCGAGCGCTACCCCGGCCCACTCCTGCGCCCTCTCTCTGCCGACGACCTCGATGGTCAGGTCCGTTGCCACAATAGACGGCGGCTCAATTCCGCGGTACATCTTCGCCCAATTGTCGCGCACGGGGAGGCCGCGTGCCGTCAGCCAACCGGACAGAGCGGACGGCTGGGCCGACGGGCTGACCTGGACGGCCCACCTGGATATGCCGGCCGCGCGGTAGAGTGCGACTATCTCATCCACCACCGTCTCGCTCGCCGGTTCCCGCACGCCGAGCCCGACGACTCGATTGAACAGCACGGCGGGAATCGAAGGTGCGAGCAAGCACACCGCGCCGCCGACTCGCTCCACTCGAAGCCCTAAATCGAGCGGCGCGACGCGAAACATGTCGACATACGCCTCGGCCTCCCCGAATTCCACGAGATCAGCCAATTCCGCTGCGCTCAGCTCTTGAGACATGGCGTCTGCTCTCCTGTCAAAATAGGCTGGCAACCAGGAAGGCAACATTCTGTTCTGCGGCCACGGGAGCGACTGGAAGTCGCCACTACATTGCCTCCCATTGACGGGTAACACACCGCTACTCGGGGCGCGAGGCCGCGCCAAGGGCAGGCTCGTTCGCCGCATCGGCGGCGCCGTTCTCGGCAGGGGAGTGGCGGCGCAGGCTGACCCCGAACGTTGGCGCTTGGTAGCCTGCTGGCCGCTGGTCCGGCGGGATGGTGACGGTGTTGCCGTCGCGCAGGCTGGTGTACGTCGGCGACATAATCTCAACACCCGCGGCGTTGAACTTGTCCTGGATCGCCGCGTGCAGCGCGGCATAGAGGCGCGGCATTATCTCCGGCTGCTGGGTATAGGCGTTCAGCTCGTAGGCGACGTTGTAGTCCTTGAGGGCTGTTTGCAGAACGAAAGGCGCTGGCGTCTCGACAATACCGGGCGTCGATTTGGCGGCGTCGATCAATAGACTGTGGACGAGCTGCCAGGGCGCATCGTAGCCGATGGTGATCGTGGTGTGCAGGATAAGCCCTTCGCGCCGCGCCATATTCGAGTAGTTGATGATGGCGCCGCTCAGCGTTTGACCGTTGGGGATGGACACATCTTCATTCTTGAACGTGCGTATCACCGTCGTCAGCAGCCTCTTTTCAATAACGCGTCCGGTCACTCCCCCGATCGCGACGACGTCCCCGATGTGGTAAGCGCCAGTGTAGGTCGCGATCACTCCCGCGACGAGATTGCCGACGGCGGTTGTCGAGGAGAGGGTGAACAGGATGCCGACGAAGACGGTGACGCCTTTGAAGATATCTGTGTTGGCGCCGGGTAGATAAGTGTACCCGACGATGAGCGCCGCAAGGATGAGAAGGAGTGATATGAGCTTGTAAGTCTGTCCAGCCCAATCACTCTCAAAGCCGGGAATGTTGATGCTGCCGGCCTCTATTTCCTTGAAGAACAGGCCGGCGATGCGCCAGAGAACATACGTGACACCGAGGATGATCAGCAACACGAAGAGGTTCGGCAGATACTCTAGGAACGCTTGCCAGGCGCTGGCCAGAGGCTCCGTGACCAGGTGTCCAAGTTGATTGCTCAAGTAGCGTGTGGCGGGGAAGAACCCCAGGACGAGAGGTACGTAAAGCGTAATCAGCCAAATCCAGATCAGCACCCGTCCCCACTTGAGCGCCCACACGATAATCCCGCGCAAGCGGCCGGTGCGATAGAACTCCAGGCGGCGGATGTGTTCTGCTTGCCGCGCCTGACCAAACCAATCGTCGGTGCGCCGCACCAGGAAGGCGTACCCCCGGTTCACAATCCAGAGAGCGACGATGAGCACGACGGTCGCCAGAACCGCCTCCATGACGCCGATAGCCTGGGCGCGCGCGCTGTATTCGGCGCGCAGTTGGGCAACAGCCTGTCGGATCGCGGCCGCCCGCGCGTCGGCCAGCGCCTGCCGCGACGTCCCGTTGTCGGCCGCATCCTGGTCCGTCACCGTCATCAGGACCTGGTCGCCGGCCATCACGTCCGTCGCGCCGCCCGAGTCGACGACAGTGATCCCGACGTCTGCGCGGAATGGGTTCGTGGCCAGGTCGGTGATGCGGCTGGAGATGGCCGCGGCGCGCTCGGCCGGGGTAAACGAGCCGACGCGCTCCTTCACTGTGAAAAGCGTCTGGCCGTCGACAATCACCGGCGCTCCCGCCTGAGTCGTGATCGTCGCGATTGGCTCGGGGGCGGATGTCGGCGGCGGGCCTTGCGCCAGGGCGGACGCGGGCGGGAACAGCAGCGCCCACGCCAGCGCTGCCAGGGTGACGCCGGCTAACAAGGCGCAGCGGATTGACACTCTTGCGCGACTTTCCATGCGCCACCTCCTTACTCGGGGGTCAACGTGCGCGTGGGGAAGATAGGGTAAGGCCCTCAGGGTCGTACCCCGAGGGCCTTATTATACACTGTCAGCGCCGCGTCGTCGCGTCTACAGGTCCATGTTGTTGAGGATGTCGCCCAACTCGCGGCCCCACATGTCGTCCAGCGGCGCGAACGGCTTCGGCACGAACTCCTCGCGCACCTTGTCCAGGTAGACATCGATGTGGGCGTGGGGCGCCTTCTCCATCAGCTCCTGGATCTCCTCCTCGCATGTCACAGCCAGCTTCTGGCTCCGCTGCTCCAGGTCCGACAGGTCCATGTCGAGCCCGAACAGGTAGATAACTCGGCGCATAATATCGTACCACGCGCGGTAGTCGTGATCGATGCCGAACGCCTCCAGCCGCGGCGACAGCTCGGAAAAGTCGTACAGCGGTACAAGGCCGTAGAGGGTGAAATATTCGAAGCCCTCGTCCTCCGCTTTGTCGGCCAGGTACGAGCCGAGGCTGACACCGCCTTCGTAGCTGGAGAACAGAACGGCGCAGCGCTCGAGCTCTTCGCGCATTTTCGGAAGGCTGTACGCCGCCGTGACCTGGCGCTCGGCGTCGTATGGCACCGGCCCGAAGACACCGCCCAAGCTGGCAATACGCTGCACGTTCAAGGCCTCGGCCACCTGGAAGAACGTCTCGGCGTAGCGGTCGACGTTCATATGCGGCTCGTCGCCCAGGAAGATCACCAGGCCCTTGCCGTTGTTCTCAACGAAGTAGATATCGTTGGTGGGCTTGCGCAACTCCGTGCGGTAGCCATCCTCGAGTTTGATCTCGGGCCGCAAGAACTGGTGCGTGCCGGGGATCTGAAACAGGTAGAAGCCATCCGGCCGAATGCGGCCGATCTTGCGCGCTTTCAAATGGTTGACCAAGTAGGGCGGCAGCATCGACGAGATGGAGCCGGCGTCGGCCCACTGCCGCCACCCGGCAATCATGTAGACTTCTTCAGCCTCGGGTTTTTCCCACAGATCCAGGACTTCATTCATCACAAGCCTCCTCACCACCTATCCGGACACCACGATCGTGGGCGGTCTGCATTGCCGGCGGGCCGGCCAGAACTGGCCCCGCGGGTAGCTGATTGGCAAGTTCTGTACCGCGAGGGCCTGATGGGGCCAAAGTGTCAGTCACGGAGCGCTCGTACGAGCGCGTCCGTAACGATAGGCAGGTCAACATCGGTCGTCGACCAGTTCGACACCGCGGCCCGGATCGCCGGCCCCCCGCCATATGTCGTCGGCGTCAGGAACACGACCCCATCCTGGTGAAGCCGGTCGACGAAACGCGCTGTCGCCACATCTCGCGCCTGCCCCTGCAAGGCTGCATCCGACAGGCGGAAGCAAGCGATGTTGAGGCGCACCGGGGCCAGAAGCTCGAACAGTGGCGACGCATCGAGCCACGCGCCGAGCGTGGCCGCCACCCGGCAATTGCGCTCTACAATCTCGCGGTAGCCCCCGCGTCCGTATGCCATCAATGTCATCCAGACCGGCAGCGCTCGGAAGCGCTGCGAGTTCTCCGGCCCGCGGTTGAGATAGTCTGGCGCCGCGCCGCCGAGCTGGCTCAGGTACGGCGCGGAGACGCGGAAGACGCGCTCCTGCACGTCCAGGTGGCGGCAGAAGGTGAAGCCGCAGTCGTACGGCACGTTGAGCCACTTGTGGCCGTCGGCCGCAATCGAGTCGGCCAGCTCGACGCCCTGCACCAGGGCCGCAAAGTGCGGGCTTACCCGCGCGAACAGGCCGAACGCCGCGTCGACGTGCAGCCAGGCGTTGTGGGCGCGGGCGATTTCGGCAACCGTCTGCACGTCGTCGAAGTCGGCGGTGTTGACGGTGCACGCGCTTGCCAGGACGATGGACGGCTTGCCCCCGTGGGCAGCCAGCGCGGCGCGGAGCGCCGCTGCGTCCATCGCCTCGCGCCCCGGTAGGGTCGGCACGCGGCGAACGCGGCGCCGCCCCATGCCCAGCATAGCCAGCGCCTTCACCGCGCTGGCGTGGGGCGTGGCGGCGAACACGGCAATGTCGGGCGCGGCGCCTACCCCCTCCTCGGCCACATCCACGCCCATCGCCTCGCCCGCCCACTGTCGGCCTGCGGCGAGGCCGACGAAGTTCGCCATCGTCCCACCTGTGACCAGGACACCGGCGAACTCGGGCGGAAGGTCGAACAATTGCCGCAGCATATCCAGCGCCTGCGCCTCGACACCGGCCGCCGCCGACCCTACCGAGTTCGAGACATTCTGGTCATACGCGCTCACGAGCCAGTCCGCGGCGACCGCGGCAGGGGTGCTGCCACCGGTGACGAGGCCAAAGTAGCGCGGCCCGGCCGAGCCCGAGAGGTGTGGCTCGATGCGGGCGCGGAAGTCGCGCAGGGCGGCCGCCGCGCCAACGCCCCGCTCGGGCAACGTCACGGGGCCAAGGTCAACGGGCGGCGCGGCGGCCGGGCGCTCGGGCAGCGATCTCAGAAAGTCGACGGCCTGCGCGCTCGCCTCCGCCAGCAGCTCCGGTAGCGCATCTTTGTCGGCGCGAAGGCGAGCATCGATCATTGCCGCTCTGCCAGCCAGGCGCGCATTACCTCCATGAACCTGTCGGTCTCCTCGATGAACGGGAAGTGGCCGCTGTGTTCGAAAACGACGAACTCCGAACCGGGAATAGCCGCGTGGATGCGCGCACCGCCCTGCGCCGGCGGCGTGATGTAGTCGTCGTCGCCGGACAGGACGAGCGTCGGCGCGGTGATGTCGCTCAGGCTGGCGAGATAGTTGAAGACGGGCATGCAGGTGGCGGCGGCGTGGTTCCAGGCGGCGGCGCTGTAGACTCCCCGCTCCGCGACATCCTCAATCACGGCCGGGTCGGGACGGTGGAAGTAGAGGGGCAGAACCGCGCCAAGGTGCGCGCCCATCTCGTCATCGTCGGCCATAGGGCGGCTGAGCAACCCGCCCAGCGCCTCGAGCTGCTCCTGGGTGCCGCGCGCCTGGGCATTCGCCAGGATAACCTCGCCGTAATCCATCGTTGGTGCGGTGCAGCTCAACACCAGCCCCTTGAGGCGGTCGCCGTAGCGGATGGCGTACTCTTGGGCCAGAAAACCGCCGTAGGAGTGGCCGAGCAGGATGATCTGGTCGTAGCCCAGGTGCTCGCGCAGAGCGTCGGCGTCGGCGGCCCACGTCGCGTGGTCTACCCCGTCGAGGCTCACCGGGCGCTCGGAGCGACCGTTGGCGCGGTGGTCGTAGTAGACGAGCGTCATCTGGTCCGCGAGTTGGTCCAGCCAGGGGCGGAAGTAGGTGTGGTCCATGCCCAGGCCGCCGTGCATGATGAACATGGGCGTGCCCTGGCCGACGGTCTCGTAGTAGAGTGTGGTGCCGTTGACCGTTGCTTCCATCGCGTTGTTCCTCCGTGAGTTGACCAGGGATGCGCCGGGCTTTTTCACGCCACCGCATCCTGCTATAATAGAGCCGGGGCGGGGACTTCCCATCTCCGGGAAGAGTATCGTATCTGACTTTCGTGTGAGCGTCAACTGAGTGGCAGCGAGGCACAATGCGCGTCGATCTGAACTGCGACATGGGCGAGAGCTTTGGGGCGTGGGAGAAGGGGCAGGACGCCGAGATGATGCGGGTCATCTCCTCTGCGAACATCGCCTGCGGCTGGCACGCCGGCGATCCGCTGGTCATGGAGCGCACCGTGCGTCTCGCCGCCGAGCATGGCGTGAGCGTCGGCGCGCACCCGGGTTACCCCGACCTGCTTGGCTTCGGCCGCCGCAGTATGGCCCTCTCCCCGGCCGAGACGGAAGCCTACGTCCTCTACCAGATTAGCGCCCTGGCCGGCATCGCCCACGCCAACGGCGTTCCCATGCGCCATGTCAAGGGGCACGGCCAGATATACAACGACGCCGTGCGCAACCCATCCCTCGCCGACGCCATCGCCCGCGCCGTCTACCGTCTCGACCCCGACCTCATCCTTGTCGCCCTGACCGGCTCGGAGCTGGTGCGGGCGGGCCGTGACCTGGGCCTGCGCGTGGCCGAGGAAGCCTTTGCCGACCGTGTCTACGAGGCGGACGGCTCGCTCCGCTCGCGCCGCTTACCCGGCGCGATGATCGAGGACCCGGCCGCGGCCGCTCAGCAAGTGCTGCGCATGCTCCGCGACGGGCAGGTCATTGCCTACGACGGCACGCCGGTCCCCGTCCACCCCGACACCATATGCATCCACGGCGATGGTCCGACGGCCGCCGCAATCGGGGCGGCGCTGCGCCAGCAGCTCGAAGCCGCGGGCGTGTCCATTGTACCCATGAGCGAAATCGTCTAGCCCAACAAAGGAATCCTCGTGGACCTACGCCAGCTCCCGAAGGTCGAGCTACACCTTCATCTCGACTGCTCCCTTAGCTACGCTGTTGTCAGCCGCATCGACCCGTCTGTCAGCCTGGAAGCGTATCAGAACGACTTCATCGCGCCGTCCCGCTGCACCAACCTCGCCGACTTCCTCACCCGCGCGCCGAAGGCCATCGCCCTGATGCAGACGGAGGAGCAGCTCCGCCTCGTGACCCAGGACGTCTTCGACCAGCTCGCGCGCGACAACGTCCTGTACGCCGAGATTCGTTTCGCCCCCCTGTTCCACACCGAGAAAGGCCTGACACCGTCCGAGGTCGTCGGCATCGTCGAGGCCGCGACGGACGAGGCCATCCGCGCCACCGGCGTTGAGGCGCGGCTTCTCCTGTGCACACTGCGCCACTTCGATGAGGCGCAAAGCCTCGAAACGGTGCGGCTGGTGGAGGACTTCCGGGGAACGCGGGTCGCGGGCTTCGACATCGCCGGCGACGAGGCCGGCTTCCCGATTGACGCCCATGTCGCCGCCTTCCACTACGCCCAGGACCGGCGCATTCCCTGCACGGCCCACGCGGGTGAGGCGGCCGGCGCGCCGAGTGTGTGGGAGACGCTGGAGAACTTCCACCCGTCGCGCATCGGCCACGGCGCGCGCAGCAGCGAGGACGCCGCGCTGCTCGACTATCTGCGCACCCGGAACATCCACCTCGAAGTCTGCCCGACGTCAAACCTGCAAACGAACATGTATGCGAGCTATGCTGATCACCCGATTGACAAACTCTACCGCGACGGCCTCTCGGTTGGCGTGAACACCGACACGCGCACGATTACGAACACTACCTTGACGGAGGAGTACGAGCAGCTGCACCGCACGTTCGGCTGGGATGCGGAACACTTCTTGCGCTGCAACACCAACGCGCTCAAGGCGTCGTTCATCGCGGAGGATGTGCGGGAGGATTTGCTGCGGCGGTTGGCGGCGGGGTACGTCACGTAGCAGTAGAGACGCGCCATGGCGCGTCTTTACTACCCGATAAACCGCCCCTTTTGCGCGTGTTGTTAGTGTACCGTCTCCCAGGGCGGCGTGCCCACAGCGTCGTCGCCGTCGCGCGCCAGGAGCGACAGCAGCGTGCGCGCCGAGCCGAGGTCGCGGCAGTCGTACTCGCGGCAGGCGCGGGGGCGGTCGGTGTGGATGAGACACAGGTTCGTGGCGTCGTCCAGGTAGGCGCAGTGGCCGTCGAGGCGCGGGAGCACCCAGAGGGCGCCGCGCCGCTCGGCGAACCCCGCCTCCACCAGCGCCGCGTCCTCCGCGTAATCATCGGGACGCAGCGGGATGGTGGCGAAGCCGCGGCAGCACAGGGCGCGGCAGCGGTGGCACGGCGGCTCGCCGTCGTGGATGGGTAACTCGGCTCTCAGTGTATCGCTCACCGGAGGAACTATGCTCCGTATTGGTATCGTCGGCTGCGGGCGCATTCTGAACGCCCACCTGCAAGGGTTTCTCGCGCTGCGTGCGGCGGGCGTCGACACGTTTCGTATTACGGCGTTGACCGCGCGGAACCGCGACGATGCCCTCATGTTTCGCCTGCGCGGGGAAGGGCCGCCGCCCCGCCCGCCGGTCATGGATCCGGCGACGGGCGATCCACTGGCCGCGCCCCACACCTACGTCAGCGACTTTCAGGCCGACGTGCTGCCGGAAGTATACACCGACTACAGCGAGATGATTACCGAGGGGCCGGTCGACGCCGTCCTCGACCTGACCACCCTCGCGCTGCACCACCAGGTGGCCGACGTCGCTCTCGGCCACGGCAAGCATCTGCTCACCCAGAAACCCCTCGCGATCAGCGTGCGCGCCGGCCGACGGATGGTGGATCTGGCGAAGGCGAAAGGGCTAACCCTGGGCGTCTTCGAGAATGTCCGCACCATGGCGCAGGTGCGCGCGGCGGCGTGGGCCGTCGCCCACGGCCTCGTCGGCACGCCGCAGATGGCGATCCTTGGCAGCCTGGGCGGCGTCTGGTCGCCGGACCGCGTTGTCGCCGACACGCCGTGGCGCCACCAGAAGCTCCTCGCTGGCGGAGGGGGAAGCATCGACATCGGCGTGCATCAGTTCGACTGGCTGCGGGCGGTGATGGGTGAGGTGCGCGCCGTGAGCGGCGTGGCCCGGACATTCGAGGCCGACCGCCGCCGCGACGGCGAGAAGGTTGTCACGGCGGACGTGGATGACACCTATCTGGCCACGGCCTTCTTCGACAACAACGCTATCGGGCAGCTTCTGTGGTCGTGGGCGGGGCGCGGCCTCGCCATCGAGATATCGGACACGCCCGCGTTCCTCGGCAGCGAGGGCGGAATCCACGGAAGGTGGCTCGTGCGCAATTCCGAGCGCGGCGACCTCATGGCGGAGTTCGCCGAAGGCATGTCGGACGAGGAACGCGAGCGGTTCTTCCCGCTCGGCCTCCAGGACGCGTACGCGATACTGCAATATGACTGGTTGAAGGCCATCGAGCGCCGCGAGGATCCCGAGACGAGCGGTGCGGAGGGGTTGCGCGACCTGGCGTGCGCCTTCGGCGTTCTGGAGTCGTCGACGCTGGGCCGCGTTGTGACGCTGGACGAAGTCCTGTCTGGTGCCGCTGACGCATATCAACGGGAGATTGACGAGCACTACAGCCTTATTTGAGAGGAACACATGACACGACTCGGAATCATTGGCGCCGGCTCGCTGGGGCGGTATCACGCCCTGTGCTGGCGCGCACTCGGCGTCGAAATCGCCGCCGTCTACGATACTGTGCCCGACGCGGCGCAGCGTATGGCTGAGGCGACCGGCGCCGTCGCGTGTGATAGTTATGTGGACGTCATCCAGCGCGTAGACGTGCTAGACGTCATCACGCCGCCGACGGCCCACCGCGAGGCAACGGTCGCCGGTCTACAGGCCGGGCGGCCGGTCATCTGCGAGAAGCCCATCGCGCGCAATATGGAGGACGCCCTGGAAATGGCGCGCGTCGCCAAGCAGACGGGGACGCCGCTTTTCATCGCCCACGTCGTGCGCTTCTGGCCGCAGTTCGCTCGCATCCACGACCAGATTGCCACTGGCGCGATCGGCGCGCCGGGCATCTACCGCTCGGGCCGTCTCGGCAGCTACCCTCGCTGGGGGTCGTGGTTCGCGGACGAGGACATGAGCGGTGGGGTGCTCGTGGACGTGATGATTCATGACTTCGACTTTGCCCGCTGGTGCATGGGCGACGTCGAGCGCATCTACGTGCGCCGCGCCCACTGGCCGGGACCGCAGGAGGGCAAGCACTCGTTCGCTCTACTGCGCTTCGCCAGCGGCGCCGTCGGGCATATCGAGGGGAGCTGGGATCGGCCACCACGCCAGTTCCAAACGTACGTCGAGATCGTCGGCGACGGGGGCCTGCTCTCAGCGCATAGCGACGCCGAGAAGCCGATCCGCGTGTCGCTGCACTCAGGCGACCCGGTGGTGTTCGAGACGCCGGTGGAGCAGGACCCGTACATCGCGGAGCTGCGCCACTTCCTCGAATGCATCGAGACGGGCGCGACACCGCGCGTCACCGTTCATGATGCCCTCGCCGCTCTTCAGCTCAGCCTCGCCGGCATGGAGTCGGCTCGCACCGGGCGCCCCGTCACGCTCGCGCCCCTGGAGGTTTAGATGACTGTTCGTGTTGGCATCCTGGGGGTCGCCCACGTCCACACCCCCAGCTACGTGCAGCAGTTGATGGCCCACCCGAACGCCGCGGTGGTTGGGCTATATGACCGCGACCCGGCGCTGGCGGCGAAGGCGGAGGCAGTCTGGCGCATCCCCGCGATGGAGCTGGAGGACCTCCTGGGGCAGAACCTCGACGCGGTTGTCATCTGCTCGGAGAACGTTTTCCATCGGCCGCTGGTCGAGGCTGCCACCGGGCGTGTCTCGGCCATTCTGTGCGAGAAGCCCATCGCGACGACGATGGAGGACGCGCGGGCGATTATCGCCGCCGCCGAGCAGGGCAACTCGCGCCTCATGATCGCCTTCCCCGTGCGCTACGCTCCGTCGGTGCGGCAGCTCAAGGAGCTACTCGAAAGCGGCACGCTGGGCGCGGCGCACACCGTGCGCGCTACGAATCACGGCAGCATGCCGGGCGGCTGGTTTACCGACGCGGCCCTGGCCGGCGGCGGCGCAGTGATGGACCATACCGTCCACGTGATGGACCTGCTGCGCTGGCTGTGGCCGGGGGTCGAGGTCGAGGAGGTGTACGCCGAAGTCGGTCATGCCCTGCTGCATCCGGACCTGGGCATCGACGACGTGGGCCTGCTGTCGTTCCGCCTGACCAACGGCGTCATCGGGACGCTGGACACGAGCTGGTCGCGCCCGCCGACGTACCCCATCTGGGGCGACGTGACGCTGGAAATGGCCGGCGACAAAGGCATCGTGAGCGTCGACGTGTTCTCGCAGAACGTGCTTTACGCGCCGACGGAGGGCAAGTCGCGCTGGGCGGACTTCGGCGTCAATCTCGACGCGGCGCTCATCGCCGACTTCATCGACATGGTGAAAAGCGGCCGGCAGCCGTCCATCACCGGTTGGGACGGCCTGAAGGCGATGGAGGTGGCGCTGGCCGCCTACGAATCGGCCCGCACGGGCGAGCCCCAGCCGCTCAATCCGTAAGGAAATACACAACGGCCTGAATGCGGGGGGGAGATCACATTCAGGCCGTTGCATCTGAGAGTTTTTCGTTTTTCTGAGAGGTCGGTGGAGGTTAGTCACCGTTAGTGTGTAGTCTACAGCCTCCACCTTAAGCGCGGATGAAGCGAACCTTAGGCGACGATGAGTGTTTACTCTCGATCCGTGCGATTGCGCTGGCGGTCGCTGTGGCGCTCCACGGCCAGCCGTACCAGCCGCCGGCATACCTCCGCGTAGCTCACCCCACTCGCCTCCCACATCCTGGCGTACATGCTCATCGGCGTGAAGCCCGGCATTGTGTTGATCTCACTCAGCCAGAGCTCGCCGGTCTGTCGGTCGAGCAGGAAGTCCACCCGGCTCAGGCCGCTCGCGTCGATGGCCTTGAACGCCAGCGCGGCCAGCCGCCGTATCTCGTCCGTTGTTGCCTGCGGCAGCCGGGCGGGCAGGATGAGGCACGTCTCGTCGTCGACGTACTTGGCGTCGTAGTCGTACCACTCGCGGGCGGGAATGATCTCACCCGGCAGAGACACGTCAGGCTCGTCATTCCCCAGCACCGACACTTCGATCTCCCGCGCGTCTATGCCCTGCTCGACCACAATCTTGCGGTCGTAGCTCGCCGCCAGGGCGAGGGCCGGCCGCAGCTCGCCCGCGTGGTGCACTTTCGAGATGCCCACAGACGAGCCGCTGTTAGCGGGCTTGACGAACATCGGGTAGCGCAGCGCGGCCTCGATCTGCTGTACTACCGTGTCAGGCGTGGTCTCCCATCGGGCGCGCATGACCATCAGGTATGGAACGACGGGTAGGCCGACGGCGGCGAACACAGCCTTCATCATGGCCTTGTCCATGCCGACGGACGACGCCATGACCCCGCAGCCGACATAGGCGACATCGGCCATCTCCAGGAGCCCCTGCACCGTGCCGTCTTCGCCGTAAGTGCCGTGCAGCACCGGAAAGATCACGTCCAGGCCCGCGAGGCGCGGTGAGCCGTTGGCCGCCAGCGAATCCCCGCCACGCTCCAGGCGCATCAGGCCGCCCTGCTGGGATGGGTCGGGCAAGAGGGCGACCGGCGCCGAGCCTTCGGATGTCCCGTCGCTCAACGCCCGCCACGGGTCACCGCCGGCGATCCAGCGTCCCTCCCGCGTGATGCCGATAGGGACGATCTCGACGTCGTCGCCGGCGAGATTGTCCATCACGGCGCGGGCGGACGCCAGGGAGACTTCGTGCTCGGCGGAACGTCCACCAAACAAAACGCCCACCCGCAAACGGCGCGGCGGCGTCTGGTCGCTTGTCTCGCTCATGACGAAGTTCCCGGCGTCTTTTTGGCGGCCTCGGCCGACTCAAGCTCCTGAAGTAGACGATAGTACAGAGCGACGCACTCGTTGCAGATGTAGGTGTCGTGGAGGCCGGGAATGAGGCGAGCCACCTGGCTCTGGCTCTTCTGGCAGAAGGAGCACTGCTTCGTCCACTTTCCTGTGCCGCGTAACCGATCAACAGCGCTCTCAGGCATGATAACTATCCCCTAATGCGTCATTGCGAGCGCAGCGAAGCAATCCCTCGTCCCTGCAAACGGGTGCTATGCGCAGCATGGCATCCGTGTTGCCCGCCGCGAGATTGCTTCGTCTGTGGGGAGCTACCGCCCCCCACACCCCCGGAGGCGTCCGCCTCGCAATGACACCGTACCCTGGTAGACATCAGGCTATTCTAGCCATATCCAGGAAGACGGTCAACCATGCTATAATTGACCCCATGTTCGAACTCGTCTTCCTCGGCACAGCCGCCTCCGCGCCCTCGGCGTGGCGTAACCTTCCATCCACCCTCGTGTTCCACGAAGACCGCCGCTTCATCGTGGACGTGGGCGAGGGCACCCAGCGCCAGCTCCTCAAGAGCGGCGTCGGCTTCAAGCGGCTCAACACCGTCCTGCTCACCCACGGCCACCTGGACCACATCCTGGGTCTCGGTGGCCTCATCTCGACCTTTGCCCGCTGGGAGGCCATCGATACCTTCGATATCTACGGGGGACGCGCCACACTGGAGCGCGTGCGCGACCTCATGAAGGTGGTCATTCGCGGCGGCGAGGTCAAGGTCAAGATTAACCTGATAGAGGTCGAGCCTGGCGTCATCATCCAGGCCAAGGGGTTCACCGTCAGCGCATTCCCGGTGAATCACCGCGGCGGGTCCTCCTTCGGCTATACCTTTGACGAGCCGCCTCGCCGCCCGTTCCTGGCCGACGAGGCCGCGCGCCTTGGCGTACCCGCCGGGCCCGAGCGCCGCGATCTCGTAGCGGGCCGCCCCATCACGCTGCCCACCGGCGTCACCGTTTTGCCCGACCAAGTGCTCGGCCCGGAGATTCCCGGCGTGCGCGTCGTCTATATCGGCGACGTGACTCGCGCCGAGGGGCTGGTCGAGGCGGCGGCCGGCGCCGATGCCCTCGTGATCGAGGCGACGTTCGCGGCTGCCGACGTCGAGCTGGCGCGTAGCTTCGGCCACATCACGGCGACCGAGTCGGCGGAGATCGCGCGCGCCGCCGAGGTCAGGCAGCTTTACCTGACGCATATCTCCCGCCGCTACAACGGGCGTGAGCTGGAGGCCGAGGCGCGGGCCATTTTCCCGCGCACGATGGTCGTCGACGACCTGGACCACTACCGCGTCACGCGCGACGATCCGTGTCAGCGAGTGCGCGCTACCGAGAACGAGTAGACGAATCATGGCGCTCGCTATCGAAATCGCCGTCGTGCTCGTGCTGGTTGTCCTCAACGGCTTTTTCGCCATGGCCGAGCTGGCGGTCGTCTCGTCGCGCAAGGCGCGTCTTCAGCACCGGGCCGACAAGGGCGACGCGGGCGCGGCGGCGGCGTTGCGCCTGGCCGAGAACCCCGACCGCTTTCTGTCCACCGTTCAGATTGGCATCACCCTCATCGGCATCCTCGCCGGCGCGTTCGGCGGCGCGACCCTGTCGGCGTCCCTCGCTTACATCCTCGACCCGTACCTGGGCATATACAGCCAGGCGGTCGCGACCCTGGTCATCGTTCTATTGATCACCTACCTGTCCCTGGTGATCGGCGAGCTTGTCCCGAAGCGGCTGGCGCTCCGAAATCCGGAGGGCATCGCCAGCCGAGTCGCGCGGCCCATGACGACGATCAGCCGCCTGGCGTCGCCCGCCGTCGCGCTGCTGACGCCGTCGAGTAACCTTTTGTTGCGCCTGCTCGGTATCTCGCCCTCGGACAGCCCGCAGATCACCGAGGAGGAGATTCGCCAGCTCATCGTCGAAGGGACGGAAGCGGGCGTGTTTGAGGAGGCCGAGCAGCACATGATGGAGGGCGTCATCAGATTGGGCGACCAGCGTGTCAGCGACCTCATGACGCCGCGAACGGATGTGATCTGGCTCGATGTGACGGACACGCCTGACGAGCACTGGCAGACGATCTGCGCGAACCACCACTCCCAGTACCCGGTCATAGACGGCTCGGCGGACCGCGTGCTCGGGATTGCGGCGACGAAAGACCTCTGGCCTTCGGCGATGGGCGAGCCGATTGATGTCCAGGCGGCGACGAGGGCCGCGCTGTTCGTCCCGGAGACGCTGCTCGCGCTCTCTTTGCTGGAGACATTCCGCGAGACAGGCGCGCGCGTGGCCATAGTCACGGACGAGTATGGCGGAACCCAGGGCATCGTCAGTGTGACCGACGTGCTGCGCGCAATTGTCGGCGAGGTAGCGGCTGAACCCGCTGAAGAGGCGGGCGCGATTCGGCGCGACGATGGCTCGTGGCTGGTCGACGGGAGCCTCGGCGTGGAGGAGATGAGCGAGATCGTGGGGGTAGGGCTGCCGCCGGACGACGAGCGAGCCGACTATCAGACGCTCGGCGGGTTCGTCATGGCGCAGCTCGGACGCGTACCGCGCGCGGGTGACTCGTTCAAGTGGCTAGGGTTTGGCTTCGAGGTGATGGACATGGATGGGCGGCGCGTGGACAAGGTGCTCGTCACGCCGCCGTCCGACGCCAAAGACACAACGGCCTGATTGCGTTGGGAGTACGCAGCCAGGCCGTTGTGTCTGAGAGGCGGTGGAGGTTAGTCACCGTTACTATGTAGTCTACAGGCCCAAGATTAAGCCAGTATTAGGCGATGTTAAAGCGAAGATAAGTCTTTGTCTTCGATCGAGAAACGATACACCTCATAGTCTCTCGTCTCGTCGAAGCCCACCTTCTCCGCGACTCGCTGAGAGGGACGGTTCTCCTCCAGGCAGTGCCAGTGCACCGTCAGGCCGCGCGCCAGGCACGTCTCCACACACGCCGCCGCCGTCCGCACCGCCAGGTTGCGCCCACGGTAGTCCGGCGCCGTCGCCAGCCCAAGCTCGTAGTTGCGCCCACTGACGAACACCGACAGGCACCAGCTCGCGATAGTCGTCTCCCCATAAACCACGCAGTAGCCGATCCCCTTCGCCTCGAATGCCTCCACCGACGGCCAGAAGGAGAGTACCCAGCCGCGCACCTGGTCGGCGTTCACCAGGTCGTTGCCGTCGAGGAGCGCGGCGGTGATGGGCCGCATCTGCGTGTCAGGCGGCATACCGATGCGCCAGTTCCAGGCGAGGTGCTCTAGGGTGTAGTAACGCCGCGCCGCCTTCTCCGGCTGCCAGCCGGCAAGGATCGTCCGTTCGATGACCGGCTCCCACGCGGGGCGGTCGAAGTGCAGAGAGAGGTAGGGAATCCAGCGGCGTCGGGCGTCGGGGACGATCTCGTCGCGGATGAGGGCGGCCAGGGCAAGGGTAACGTCGGCGTTGTTGGGGTTGCCCGCGACGAGCATCGCGTCCTGCATGTCCCAGATGAACGCGGTCGTCGGGTGGTCAACGTCGTCGGCGAAGACCCAGCCCGGCGTGTTCCCGTCGAGGACGGAGTCGATCACGATGTTGTAACGCAGCGCCTCGAACAGTGGTTGCACAATGGGGTATTGTTCGGGCGTAAGCTTGTGCAGCATATCCGGTCCCTCTGAACTACACTGGATACGAGTTTGCCACAGAGGCACAGAGAACGCAGAGGGGAGAGGTGTTGGTCTGTTTTTCTCCGTGTCCTCTCTGGCTCTGTGGCTAGTATTCCATCACGGCGTAAACGCCGGGGCTTTGCCGTTGAGGATGCCCTGCGAGCGCTCCTCAATTCGGCGGCGCATGTCGTCGTCGTCGGGAATCACGATGTAGAAGCGCTCCTCGCGGATGGCCTCGAACACGGCGTCGGCGACCGCGCTCGGCTGGATGCCGGCCGCCAGCGCCTGCTGAATCAGGTTGTAGAAGAACAATTGCTCGGGGGTCGGCTCGACGGGCGGGTTCGCCAACTCCGCGGGGCGGCTGCGCTCGGCTTCGAAGATGCGCGTCTGCACCCAGCTCGGGCAGAGGACGGAGACCTTGACCAGCGCGTTACGCTGGGCGAGCGCAAAGAACATGTTCTCCGACAGGGCGACGACAGCATGCTTCGTCAGCTGATACGAGGCGTTGGGATGATAGGCGAGCAGCCCGGCCAGCGACGCGGTGTTGACGATGTGCGCCGGTTCGTTCTGGGCAAGCATGATCGGCGTGAAAATCTTGACGCCGTTGATCGGCCCCCAGAGATTGACGCCCAGTACCCAGTCCCAGTCGTTCCACGTCGTGTCCCACGGTGTAAGGCCCGCGCCGACGCCGGCGTTGTTGAACAGGAGATGCACCTTGCCAAACGCGGCCAGCGTTTTGTCGGCGAGCGTCTGCACATCCTCGCGCTTCGAGACGTCCGTGCGGACGCTGATGGCGTCGGCGCCGCCTTCCCTCAGCGCCGCCTCCATCTGTGCCAGCCCTGCCTCGTCCACGTCCGCCAGGACGACGCGCATGCCTTCCTCGGCGCAGCGCTGCGCCAGCGCCTGACCGATGCCGCTGGCCGCGCCGGTGACGACGGCGACCTTCCCCTTGAAATCGTTCATGTTCAGTCTCCGGGTGATTTGCTTTCAGTGTTTCGGAAGAAGCCCAGGACAATCTGGTTGAACTCGTCGGGCCGCTCCATGTTCGGCAGGTGGGCCGTGTTGGGCATCAGGACGACCTTCGCGCCCGCGATGTGCTCGCCCATGTAGGCCGCGGCGGCCTGGATGTAGGGGACGTCGCGGTCACCGTAGACGACGAGCAGCGGCAGGCTAAGCTCGCCCAGCCGCTCCGCCGCGGTCGGCTGCATGGGCTTGTGCTGGCCCTCGGCGTGGCGGCTCAATGCGAGGGCGTTGCGGTTCATGGCCGCCATCTTCGCCCGCGCCTCCTGGTTCACGTCGCTCGGCGCGCGGCCCTCGCCGTCGAACCAGACCTGCGTTTCAAGCTCCAGGAACTTTTCCCACTCTCCGTCCTTCGCCGCCGCTTCGATCTCGGTGAACTTGGAGGGCATCGGTACGTCGAGGTCGAGGCCGCCGGGGCCGGAGCCGACCATGACCAGCGCCGCGGCCATGTCGGGGTGCTCCAAGGCGAAGTCCATGCACGTCCCGCCACCCATCGAGCAGCCAATGAGGTAGGCGCGCTCGACGCCGAGGAAGCGCAGGAGCGCGTACAGGTCGTCGCGGTTGGCGTACTCAGCGGCGACCGGCTCGGTGTTGCCGAAGCCGCGCATGTCGAGGCGAATGGCACGGTAGCGCTCGGCGAACACCGGGAACTGGTCGTCCCACATCCGCCTGTCGGCGACACCGGCGTGGACGAACACGACCGGCATCCCCTGGCCCGCCACCTCGTAGTAAACCCGCGCTCCGTTGATATCCGCGTACCCAGTGGTGCTTTCCATCATCATGTTCTCCCAATTATCTCGACTACACAGATTGCCGCAGAGGCGCGGAGGACTGGATTTATCCCTGTGTTGCTCCGTGTCCTCTGTGGCTCTGTGGCTGGTCCCCTGTTCCACACAATGCAAAACTCACTTTACCAGCGGCAGGAGACGGTCGGGGTAGTTGGTGTTGATGGCTTCGACATCCAGCGCGAGGATGCGCTTCATGTCGTCGACCTCGTCAATCGTCCACGGCTCCACCGGCAGATTGCGGTTCCGCGCCGCATCGACGAAGCGCGGGGTCAGGACATGCGTGTCGCCGCTGTACTCCGGGACCTGGAGCGAGTTGTAGGTCGGCGTGAGCACGCGTTCAAGGTAGAGCTGGCTCAAGACGTACAGAGGCCGTACTTCGTCTTCCACGGCAGAGGTCGCCACCTCGGGACAGGCCGCGCGGAAGGCGTACATGCTCTCCTTCAGGAAGCTGCTGACCAGCACCTTGTCCTGCATGTTGTAGCGGTGGAGGAGCGCGCAGAAGGCTTCCGCCGTCCCAGGCGGGCTGTCCTTGATCTCAAGCCCCATGCGCATGTTCGGAAACGCCTGGAATACCTCTTCGACCGTCGGCACCGTCAGGCCTTTGCCGCGGTAGGGGTAGGTCTGGCCGTTGTCGGTGGTGAAGTTGTAGCCCGCGTCCAGCGCCTTTATCTCGGCGAGCGTCAGGTCGGCGACCGCCCCATGGCCGTTCGTCGTCCGGTCGACCGTCTCATCGTGCATGAGCACCAGCACGCCGTCTTTCGTCAGGTGCATGTCTGAGTCCAGGACATCGACGCCGATGTCCGCAGCGTGATGCAGCGCCTCCATCGTGTTTTCAGGGCGAATGCCGCCGCCCCCCTGGTGGGCGAAGACCAGCGGCGTGTGCTCGCCGGCGTGTCGCGCGAACCAGGGATGCACAGGAGCCGGCCGCGCGACGGCGGCCAGCGCGACATAGACCGCAAGTAGCAGGCCAACGAGGACAAGGAGGGCGATACCGAGACGTTTCAGCCATGTGTGCATGGATGTTCCCCCGCTGTTTCCGTCAGAGTGGCGCTTGGGAGGGGACGCCGGCCCGGCGCGGGTAGGCGTCGGGCGTCTTGCGGGCCTTGGTGATGATGACCAGGCTACGTGGCGCGTCCAGCCCGGGCAGCGTGTACTCCGCCAGGCGGGCCGCAGCGCCGCCGAGTGTGCTGATCGCCGCGCGCGCCTGATCGACCTCGTCCTCGGCGCGGCTTCCCTTCTGGGCGATGACCACGCCCCCGACACGCACCAGCGGCAGCAGGTACTCGGCCAGCACCGCCATGTCAGCGACGGCGCGCGCCACCGCGACATCGAAGGCGCCTCGGTAGGCAGAGTCGCGGCCCATATCCTCGGCGCGTGCATGCACCGCCGTTGTCTCAGCGAGGCCAAGGCGCTCGATGAGATGGTCAAGGAAGCGCACCTTCTTGCCGACGGCGTCGGTGAGCGTCAGGCGCAGGTCCGGCCGGGCGATCTTCAGCGCCACGCCGGGCAGACCGGCGCCGCTGCCCACGTCCACCACCCGGCCGCCCTCAGGGAACGCAGCCGAGCAGAGGGCGAGGGGCATGAGCGAGTCGAGGAAGTGCTGCACGCTGACCGCCGTGTAGTCGGTGATACGCGTCAGGTTGAAGCGGCTGTTCCACTCGATCAGCTCGTGGTAGTATGTCTCGAATTGGGCGAGCTGGGCCGGCGTCAGGGCTATGCCCCGCGCCGCCGCCTCCACCGCCAGTGTTTCCTGCATTCTCTCGTATCCAAGCGGAAGACTCGCGCATAGGACAGGAGCCACGCTGTCATTGCGAGACCCCCAAGCCAAGTGACGGCATGCGCCGACACAAGAAACTTCCGAATGTCACCCCGAGCAGCGCGAGGGGTCTGGACTGCGAGCCTACCGCGGCCCAGATGCTTCGCTTCGCTCAGCATGACATTTTCATACTTACGGGTGACCCAAGGGTCATATAGACTACGCTCGCAATGACTCGCAGCCGGTATTCCACCGTACCATGAGCATTATACGCCCGGCCATGTTTTTGACAACTGCAACGCGTGACCTATACTTGACTCCGAATGCTGTAACAGGAGGCAACGAGAATGGCTACACCCGTTCGCACTGGGGTGGCGTCGAGCATGACGGCGTCCCTGTCCGAGATTGACCCTGAGCTGCTGCGCGCGATCCATTTGGAAGAGGACCGCCAGCGCAACAACATCGAGCTGATTGCATCTGAGAACTATACCAGCCGGGCGGTGCGCGAAGCCACCTCCTCGGTGTTGACCAATAAATACGCGGAGGGGTACCCCGGCAAGCGCTACTACGGCGGCTGCGAGTTCGTAGACATCGCCGAGGAGCTGGCGCGGACGCGAGCCAAGGAGCTTTTCGGCGCGGAGCACGCCAACGTCCAGCCGCACTCCGGCTCCCAGGCCAACTTCTCCGCCTACATGGCGATGTGCAAGCCCGGCGACACCATCATGGCGATGGACCTTGCCCACGGGGGCCACCTGACCCACGGTAGCCCGGTGAACTTCTCCGGCCAGCTGTTCAACATGATCCACTACGGCGTCAGCCGCGAGACCGAAACCATTGACATGGACGTGGTCGCCGACCTGGCGCAGCAACACAGGCCCAAGCTCATCGTCACCGGCGCGACCGCTTACTCGCGCCTGTGGGACTTCGCCCGCTTCCGCGAGATTGCCGACAGCGTCGGCGCGTATCTGATGTGTGACATGGCCCACTTCGCCGGGCTCGTCGCGGGTGGAGCGCACCCTAGCCCGGTGCCCTACTGCGACATCGTGACCTCGACGACGCACAAGACGCTGCGCGGCCCGCGCGGCGGCATCATCCTGTGCCGCAAGGAGTATGCGCCGGCCGTCGACAAGATGAACTTCCCCGGCAGCCAGGGTGGCCCGCTCATGCACATCATCGCGGGGAAGGCCGTTGCGCTGCACCTCGCCATGCAGCCCGAGTTCCGCGACTACGCCCACGCGATCGTAGACAACGCGCACGTGCTGGCCCAGGCGCTCGCGGGGCGCGGCCTGCGCATCGTGTCGGGTGGGACGGACAACCACCTGATGCTGGTGGACCTGACCTCGACCAGTGTGACCGGCAAGCAGGCCGAGAAGCTCCTGGACGAAGTCTCGATCACCGTCAACAAGAACATGATTCCGTACGACGCGCGCACGCCGTTCGTGACCAGCGGCATTCGCGTCGGGACACCGGCCGTGACGACGCGGGGCTTTGGGGCGCCGGAGATGCTGCGCATCGCCGAGTGGATCGCCCAGACGCTCAGCGCTCCCGACGACGCCGACCTGAAGGCGGCCGTGCGCGCCGACGTCCACGCCCTCACGGAGCAGTTTCCGGTGCCGTGACGCTGGAATGATGAATATGACGGGGCGCGAAGGCTAATCCTCCGCGCCCCGTTTCTGTTACGCCGCGAAATGAGGAAAGGCCACCTCGTGAGAGGTGGCCCTGGCGCCCCCGACGGGACTTGAACCCGCGATCTTCACATTGACAGTGTGATGAGCACTCCAGCCTGCTCTGCAGGGGCAGGGAGAGCATCCCCGGCAGGACTTGAACCTGCGACCTTTAGGTCCGCAACCTAACGCTCTATCCGCTGAGCTACGGAGACAAGGGTGCTGGCAATGCCCTACTTTCCCATTCAGTTACCCAAACAGTATCATCGGGGCTGGCGGGCTTAACTTCCGGGTTCGAGATGGGACCGGGTGTACCCCCGCCGCTCATATTACCAGCATACATACGATGCGCGGAAAGCCGGTTTATTACGTCCCGATGCGCTATAATTTTGGATATGAGTCAGCCTCTCGCTATCTACTGCCGCGACGTCGCCAAAGTCTACGAGTCGCTCGAAGCGCTGCGCCACGTCAACCTGGCCGTCGCCCCCGGCGAGTTCGTCAGTCTCGTCGGCGCGTCGGGTAGCGGCAAGTCCACCCTTCTGCGCATCATCGCCGGCCTGATAGAGCCGTCTAGTGGGACGGCCCTCGTCAACGGGCGCCCGCCGGACGAGGTGCGGCGCGACCGCGGCTACGGCATCGTCTTCCAGTCGCCGACGCTATACGGCTGGCGTACCGTCGCTCAGAACATTGCCCTGCCGCTGGAGATTGTCGGATATTCTTCGGTGGAGCGGGCGGCGCGTGTTGCCGAGGTGCTGGATCTGGTCGGCCTGTCCGAGTTCTCCAGTGCCTACCCCAACCAGTTGTCCGGCGGAATGCAGCAGCGCGTCGCCCTGGCGCGCGCCCTGGCCTACCGCCCGCCGCTGCTGCTCATGGACGAGCCGTTCGCGGCGCTCGACGACGTGACGCGGGAGCGCATGACCCAGGAGCTCCTGACGGTGCAGGCGCGCGCGAACCTGACGATATTCTTCGTGACCCATCACCTGGCCGACGCCGTGTTCCTGTCGGACCGCGTGGCGGTGCTCACCCCCAGGCCCGGCTTCGTCCGCGCCGAGATCCCCATCGAGCTGCCGCGGCCGCGAGGAAAGGAAACGCGTGAGGACCCGGAGTTCCTGAAATACATGGCGCGGCTGCGTTCCGCCCTGGCCGAGGCCTAGACCCTCACCCGTGGCCCTCTTCCAGAACGGGCGAGGAGGGAAAAGTTATGTCTGACTCCCGTTCTCCCATCTTGGGAGAAGGGGTCGGGGGATGAGGGGCGGGTAAGAAACATAGGCAAAAATCGCCCCAAGTATTGGGTGCGAGTGATGCGAATTGGAGGCGGGAGACGATTATGGAAACGACCATGAAGGCCGGGCAAGCGTTCCGAACCTTCCTGGATATGATAAAGTTCGAGCACACGATCTTCGCCCTACCCTTCGCCTATCTGGGCATGGTGCTGGCGGCGGGTGGCTGGCCCGGCTTCTGGCCCTTCTTCTGGATCACCGTCGCGATGGTGAGCGCGCGCACGGTGGCTATGTCGGCTAACCGGGTAATCGACCGCCATCTCGACGCGCGGAACCCCCGCACGGCCAACCGCGCCCTGCCCCAGGGTCGGCTCTCCGTCGGGTATGTGTGGACGATTGTCGTCGTCGCCACGGTCATCTTCTTCGCGAGCGCGTGGATGCTGAACCCGTTCGTGTTCCGCCTCGCCCCCCTGGCCTTGCTGTTTCTGATTGGGTATAGCTACACCAAGCGCTTCACCTGGTTATGCCATTGGGTGCTCGGCATCACCGACGGCGCGGCGGCGGCCGGTGCCTGGGCGGCGATCACCGCCAGCTTCGACCTGCCGGCGTTGTTGCTGTGGGCGGCGGTGGCCACTTGGATCGCCGGCTTCGATCTCATCTACGCCTGCCAGGACGTGGAGGTGGACCGGGCGGAGGGGTTGAAGTCAATCCCGGCGCGCTTCAGCATCGCCACGTCGCTGACCCTCGCCAAGATCAATCACGTCGCCACGGTGGCGCTGCTGGCGTGGGCCGGCGTGTTGCTAGGGCTGGGGTGGCCGTTCTGGGTGGGGCTGGTGATCGCGGCGGCGCTGCTCGTGTACGAGAACATGATTGTCAAGCCGAACGACCTTTCCCGACTCGACGTGGCCTTCTTCAACATCAATGGGTATATTAGCGTCATCGTCTTCGTCGCCGCATGGCTCGGTGTCATCGTGAGGTAGGGCGCATTTTGTGCGCGGCGGTGAACACATCTACAATCTGCTTATGCAAAACACCACACATCTCGGAAAGGAGCCCCCTCCGATGCGGGCTTTCATTGCGTTGACAGGGCTTATGGGGTATTGGAGTGTCATTGCGAGGAGGACGATAGGACGACGAAGCAATCTTGCGGCGGATGACAGGCAGGCTATGCCCGCGCTCTATCACGCCTCACAAGGGCGGGGGATTGCTTCGCGTTCGCTCGCAATGACAGCGTTTCTTGTCGTGCTTGGTCTGGGCCTCGTGCTCTTGGCCGGCTGCGCCAGCGCGCCGGCAGCCGCGCCGAGCGCGACTTCGCCGACGGCCGCGCCGGCCGCCGCGACCTCCGCGCCCGCGGCTGCCGCTGCCAAGTCGAGCGGCGGAGCGATGCGCATCGGCGCGCTGCCCATCACCGACGTTCTCCCGATGTATGTCGCCGAGCAGAACGGCTACTACAAGGACGCCGGCCTCGATGTTCAGATCGTGCCGACGGCCAGCGCTGCGGAGCGCGACCAGCTGCTCCAGGGCGGCCAGCTCGACGGTGTCCTCACGGACCTTATCTCGACAACGCTGTTCAACGCGGAGCAGCCGCGCCTGACCGTCGTGCGCAAGGCGCGCCAGGCCTTCCCCGACGCCGCCCAGTATCGTATCCTCGCCGCGCCCAATAGCGGCATCAAGAGCGTCCAGGACCTCAAGGGCGTCGAGATCGGGATCTCCGACAACTCGGTGATTGCCTACTTCACCGACCGGGCGCTCCAGAAGGAAGGCCTCGCGAAGGGCGACATCAAGACGACGGCGGTGCCGAACATCGTCCAGCGCGCCCAGCTCCTCGGCCAGGGCCAGCTCAAGGCCGGCACGCTGCCCGACCCGCTGGCGTCTCTGGCGATCATGCAGGGCGCGACGGTCGTCGTCGACGACACGAAGTATCCGGAGCTGGGGCAGAGCGTGATCGACTTCCGCAACGATTACCTCCAACAGAACCCGGACGCCGTCAAGAAGTTCCTGCAGGCGTATGACAAGGCCGTGGCCGAACTGCGCGCTAACCCCGAGAAGTACCGCAAGCTGCTCATCGAGAAGGGGCGCGTGCCGGACCAGCTCGCGCAATCTTTCCCGATCCCCCGCTACCCCGACCCTACCATTCCCACAGAGGCCGAGTTCAAGGATGTCTCAGCCTGGGCGCTCGACAAGGGCATCATCAAGAAGGCGGTGGACTATAATACGTCGGTGAGTACGCAGTACATCAAGTAAGACCGGTGATGAGCGCGATTATCGACGTCCAGGATTTGACGTTTGGCTACCGCGATCAGCCGCCCATCTTCGACCACTTCACCTGGCGGGTGCAGCAGAGCGAAGCGTGGGCGGTCATCGGACCCTCGGGCTCCGGAAAGAGCACCCTGCTCTATCTGATCGAGGGGCTGACGCGGCCGACGTCGGGCATTATCACCGTCGCCGGAGACAGCGTACCGCGTAAGAAGGAGCGCGGCAAGACCGGCCTCGTCCTGCAAGACTACGGCCTGCTGCCGTGGGCGACCGTTTGGGAGAACGTCATGCTCGGCGTCCGCATCCGCCGCTTCTACGGCCAGGAGACGGACGTCCGCCACACCGAGGAGCGCGCCGCCTTCTGGCTGGCGCGCGTCGGTCTGGCCGATCAGCGGGACAAGTACCCCAGCCAGCTCTCCGGCGGCCAGCGGCAGCGGGCAGCCCTGGCGCGAACGCTTGCCATCGACCCGGACGTGTTGTTGATGGACGAGCCATTTTCGGCCCTGGATGCCCTGACGCGGGAGGACATGCAGCGGCTGACGCGAGACCTGCGCGCCGAGACCGGCATCACCATGATTCTCGTTACCCACAGTATCGAGGAAGCCGTCTACCTCGGCAACCCGATTCTCGTTCTAGGTGCACCGCCGAACCGCGCGCCGCGTGTGATAAGCAATCCGGGCATGGGCGCGGCAGGCTACCGTGGCACGGGCGACTTCCTCGCCAAGACCGTCGAGCTGCGCGCCGCCCTGGGCGCGCCGGAGGCCGATCATGCGGTGGCGTGACGTTCTCATCGCCGCCGCTGTTCTCCTCCTCGTCTGGGAAGTGGCGGCTCTCGCGCTTCACCGTGACATCCTGCCCGGCCCGACCGAGGTCATGGCGACGTTCGTTGCCCAGTTTCCCCTGGCGCTCGGACGCCACTTCTTCGTCAGCACGATGCGCGTCGTCGCCGCGCTTCTCCTGTCGGTGGTGGTCGCTGTCCCGCTTGGCCTGATACTGGGGCAGAGCAAGCTGGCGAACCGTCTCCTCGCGCCGGTCATCTACGTGCTCTATCCGATTCCCAAGATCGTTTTCCTGCCGATCATCTTCCTGTTCCTGGGCATCGGGGAGATGTCGAAGGTGTTCATCATCTTCCTGATTCTGTTCTTCCAGGTGCTCGTCGTTGTCCGCGATAGCGCCAGCACCCTACGGCCGGAGCTGCTCGCGTCGGTGCGCTCCCTGGGCGCCGGCCGCCGCGCCCTGTTCCGCTTCGTCTACCTGCCCGCGACCGTGCCGGCCTCCATCACGGCGCTGCGCATCAGCGTCGGCACGGCGGTCGCGGTGCTCTTCTTCGCTGAGACCTACGCGACGACGTCCGGCCTCGGCTACTACATCATCGTCGATTCCCTATCTCGCCTGGCCTACCGCGAGATGTATGCCGGCGTCCTCGCCATGAGCCTGCTCGGCCTCGGTCTCTACCTGGCCCTGGACCAGCTCGAACGGCGGCTCGCGCCGTGGATGTTTGTGAGTTAGAATGAACACCGACACCATGACCTTTGTCAGCGTTCGCGGCCCGAGCCGCGCGACCGTGACCGGCAGCCTCGTCCACCTGATGACCCAGAGCGGACGTCTGAAGCTAGCCGACGTTCTGGCGGATGTGAATGAGACGCCTGAGGGTCGGCTTGATTACGCCGTTGGGCCGGGGGGCGACTGGGTGACCATCATCACCCCGGAGCCGTTCGAGACGCTCAGCGCGGACCTGTCGCATCTGCTGGGCGCGCCAACCTTCCTGTTCCACCTTCACGAGGGGGACACCTGGCTGTACTGGTTCTACGTCAACGGCAGGCAGGTCGACCACTACGACTCGCTGCCGGAGTACTGGGACAGCGATATACCCGCCGCGGAAGAGCAGTCGGAGGGGAAGCCGCGGCTCATTGGAGAGGCGCTCGGCATCGATCCCAAAACCATCGCGCCGTACCTGCGGCGGGACCTCGGCGACGCGCCTGAGATCAGCGACGAGTACGACGAGGTGAACCTGGCGATGGAGATGCTGGACACGGATGCCCGTGTCCACGCCGACGACCGCTATGATCTGTGGGACCCGCGAGTGATGTTCGACTTCATGCGCCGTCTCGGCATCACGCCGCCCGTCGACCCCAACGGAAAACCGACCGGACCCCTCACCATTCTGCGCTTCGAGTCCGCATCATGACCACACTCACTGGCGACGAGAAGGCGCGCTACGTTCGCGCCATGTTCGGCCGCATTGCCGGCCGCTACGACACCATGAACCGCATCATGACGGGCTTCCGCGACCAGAGCTGGCGGCGGCTGGCCGTGAGCGCGGTCGCTCCACCGCCCGACGGTGTTATTCTCGACGTCGGCACCGGCACCGGGGACTTCCTGCCCCTGCTGACGCACGCCGCGCCCGATGTCCGGGCCGTCGGGCTGGACCTGACGTTCGAGATGATGGCGTACGGCTCGCCCAAGCTCGTCGAGGCCGATGGCCGCGCCGCGTTCGTCCAGGGCGACGCCTTGCGGCTGCCCTTTCCCGACGACACCTTTGACGGCCTGGTGAACGGCTTCCTTCTGCGCAATGTCGCCGACCTGCGCCAGACGCTCGCCGAGATGCGCCGTGTGATCAAGCCCGGCGCGCGCGTCGTCATCCTGGAGATTACGCCCGTCGATACGCCTGTCTGGGGAGACCTGTTCCGCTTCTATTTCTATCGCATTGTGCCGCGCATCGGCGGCGTCATCGCGGGCGCGTCGGACGCCTACTCGTATCTGCCCGCGTCGGTCGACCGCTTCGTGGACGCCGCGACATTGAAGCGCGAGATGGAGGCGGTCGGGCTGCGCAACGTCCGCTACACCAGGCTAATGCTCAACACCGTCGCGCTGCACATCGGAGAGAAGGCATGAGCGCGCCGGAACGCCTCGTCATCGGCATGTCGGGTGCTAGCGGCGCCGTCTACGGCATTCGCCTCCTGGAAGCGTTGCGGGCGATGGGCGGGGTCGAGACGCACCTGGTCATCAGCCCGGCGGCGCGGCAGACTATCGAGAGTGAGACAGATCTCTCGGTCAAGGATGTAGAGCAGCTTGCCGATGTCGTCCACGGCCACCGCGAGATTGGCGCGACCATCGCCAGCGGCTCCTTCCGCACGCGGGGCATGATTGTGGCCCCCTGCTCGGTCAAGAGCCTGTCGGCCATCGCCTATGGCCTCGCCGAGGACCTGATCGGCCGCGCCGCCGACGTGCACCTCAAGGAGGGCCGCCCCCTGGTGCTCCTTTTCCGCGAGACGCCGGTGCATGTCGGCCACATCAAGGCGATGTTGGCCGCCGCTGAGAATGGCGCTATCATATTCCCACCACTGCCCGCGTTCTACAACCGGCCGCAGACCGTTGACGACATTGTCAACGACACTGTGAGCCGCGTTCTGTCGCGCATCGGGCTGGACGCGCCGGTGAAGGCGTGGGCAGGAATTCGCGCCGCCCTCAAGGGCGAGGAGTGATTCAGCCGTGAAAGTTGATGACATCCGCCACCTCTATGATCATTCCAACTGGGCAACGCAGAAGATCCTCGACGCGACGCAGCGGCTCACACCGGAGCAGTACGACGGCCACCCCTGGGACACCGCGAGCATCCACGAGATCATGACCCACATGTTGGCCGCCAGCTCGATATGGCTGATGCGCTGGCTCGGCGAGACATCTACGAGCCGTGTTCAGGTGGACGAGGTCCCGACTCCCGCCGATCTCGCCGCGCGCTTTCAGTCGCACGAGGCCGAGATGAGCGCGTATCTCGCGACGCTGACCGACGACGACGTCAACGCGCCGTTCACCTACCGCCTGAGCATCGACAACGTGACGTACAGCTCCCCGCTGTGGACGCTGTTCCTGCAAATCTACGGCCATAACATCCAGCACCGCTCCGAGGTCGCAACGATCCTCACCCACTACGACCAGTCGCCCGGCAACCTCGACCTGCTTATCTACGAGCGCGAGCTGCAATAGAGTCGGCAGGAGGATGCCATGAACCATGACGACGTTCAGTTCCTCTTCAACTACAGTGAGTGGGCGTGGAACAAGCTCCTGGACACGGCGGAGGCGCTGGACGAAGCGCAGCTCGACACGCCGATCTGGAGCCTGCCAAGCCTCCACCGTATTCTGACTCATGCTCTCGGCTCGGAAATCCTCTGGCTCGCCCGCTGCCAGGGCAACTCGCCGACAATCATGCTCACCGTCGAGGAAGTGCCGACTCTCGCGGCGTTGCGGGCACACTGGCGCGAGCAGACGGCCACGCTTCATTCCTTCATCGACGGCCTGACGCAGGCGGACCTGGACAGCACGATCCATTACAAGACCACGCGGGGCAAACCCTACGCCGAGACGCTGTGGCGGCTGCTCGCTCACCTCGCCAATCACGGCACACACCATCGTAGCGAGGCCGCCGCTGTGCTGACTGAGCTGGGCCACTCGCCGGGCGATCTTGATATGATTGTCTACCTTCGACAAACATGGTAAGGGGAGTAATCACCGTGAATCCATCGAACCCTATGACTCCTGAGGAATTGGCTTACCTGCTAGAGGCGTCACTGGAAATCGTGCAGTCCGAAGCGGACGCCCTCGGCCCCGAGCTCATGGCGTGGCGGCCCGCCGACGGAGAGTGGAGCGTCAACGAGGTCATCGGCCACCTGATCGAGGCCGACCGCCGCGGCTACTACGGCCGCATCGTGATTCTCACGACCAAGGACAACCCAAAGCTCGAGGCGTGGGACGAAAACGCGGTCTCGCGCGAGCGCGCCGACAATGAGAAGGACGGCGTGGCGCTGCTGGAGGAGTTTACATCGCTGCGCGAGGACGGCATTGCCCTGGTCGAGGGCCTGACGCCCGAGCAGCTCACGCGCGTCGGCGTGCACCCGGTCGTCGGCGAGTTGAGCGTGAACGATCTCCTGCACGAGTGGATCTACCACGACCGCACCCACATTAAGCAGATTCTGGACATTACGCGGGCGCTGATGTGGGAGAATATGGGCAACGCCCGCAAGTTCGGCCAGCCGGAGATCTAGGTCCGGCGTATGCTCGCCCACGGCGGCGCAGACTCGAAGTCTGCGCCTGTTACGAGGAAGCCTGCCTCGGCAGGCTCAGATTGGCAAGGAGCGCTCAGCCAGCCTGCTTGAGCAGGTTTCACCATATCAGCCGCCGCAATTCATTCGGCGGCGTCGGCCGGCGATGACGGCGCGCATAATCAGGTTGCCCGTCGCGTGCTAGAGGGCGGCTGAAGCCATCCGTATACAAGGCAACTTTGCCATGAACCACTTGCTCGCGTACGATGTCGGCACATCCGGAGCGAAGGCCGTCTTGACCACCACCGAGGGTCGCGTGGTCGCGACGGCCTTCGCTCCCTATCCTACCCTTTACCCCCGCCCAACGTGGGCGCACCAGGGCCCTGCCGACTGGTGGCGCGCCGTGGGCGAGACAACGCAGCATGTGCTCCACGCCGGTGGCGCAAAGCCGGAGTCCGTCGCAGGTCTGGCTTTCTCGACGCAGATGCTCAATGTCGTTTGTCTCGACCGCCAGCAAGAGCCAATCGGTCCGGCGATTAGCTGGCTCGATGGGCGCGCGGGCGCCGAGGCGGCATGGGTCATGCGGCGGCTCGGTGGCCCGCGCGCTTTCGCCATGATCGTCGGCGCCGCCCTGACCGGCAAGGACCTCCTGCCCAAGTACCTCTGGATCAAGCGCCACGCGCCCGACGTCTACGCCCAGACGGCCAGCTTTGTCGATGCCAGTGGCTATCTCCTCCACCGGACCACCGGCCGCCTCGCCTACGAGTGGACGTGCGCGAGTGTCACCGGCCTGTTCAGCCTCAAGAGCAAGAAATGGGACGGCATGCTCATGCGCCTGTTCGGGCTGGACGCCGCGAAGTTCCCCGAAACAGCGCCGTCGGCCGCCCGCATCGGCGGCCTGACCGCGGCCGCCGCCGCCCACCTCGGATTGACTGAAGGCACGCCCGTCTTCGGCGGCGCCGGCGATGCGATGACCGCCGCCGTCGGCTCGGGCGCGTTGGGTGAGGGAGAGGGCCATCTGTGCCTCGGGACGTCGGGATTTGTGGGCATCATGACCGCCCGCCGCGTCACCGGGCGCCGCGGCATGGCGACGGTGCAGTCGGCCGACCCGGACAAACTGCTCCTCGTCGGGGTCAACGAGACATCGGCCGAGTGCCTGCGCTGGGCAGCGCGCGAGCTTTACGGGGCGGACGACGCCGACCCGTCTATCTACCCGAAGATGGACGCCGAGGTCGCGGCGAGCGCGCCGGGCGCGGGCGGCCTGATCTTTACGCCCTGGCTGTACGGCGAGCGCTGCCCCATCGCCGACGAGCGCCTGCGGGCCGGGTTCATCAATCTCGGCGCGAACCACACGCGGGCGCAGATGACCCGCGCCATCTACGAGGGCGTGGCCTACAACGTGCGCTGGGTGCTCGAGTCGATGGACGAGCTATACCGCTTTCGCCCGGCGGCGCTCCGCGCGGTGGGCGGTGGCGCGCGCGGCCTGCCCTGGCTGCAGATTATCGCCGACGTCAGCGGACGGGCACTCGAAGTCGTCGAGAACCCACATCACGCCGGGGCTGTCGGGGCGGCGCTGCTGGCCGCCGTGGGCCTCGGCATCTACCCGTCGGTGCCGGCCATCGAGCGCGTCGTTCAGCCTACCCACGTAATCGCGCCCAACCCTGGGGCGCGCGCCGTCTACGATCCACTGTACGCCGCGTTTCAGGAGATCTACCCGGCCCTGCGCGCCGTGTACGGCAAGCTCAACGCGCCACCGCCGCCGGCCGTACCCTGACACAGGATTGCCACAGAGGCACCGAGGACACCGAGGAGAGATATATAACCTTCTGTTCTCCGTGCTCTCTGTGCCTCCGTGGCAATCTCTTCTTAAGCATTGAGAGGAGATATGATGGATACCAATGCACTCGCGGATGTGATGCAGCAAGTGGTCGCCGTCCTCAAGCCATATGGCGACGATGCGCCGCGCTTTACACGTCTGCCCGAACGAGGACTGGACCGCGAGACGGTTCTGGCGGCGATGGAACGCCTCAAGGCCGAGGAGCAGGGGCGGTGGAAGGCGGGTTACGTCTCTGGCGCCGTCTACAACGGCGACGAGGGATTCATGGACTTCCTCGCCCGGTCCTATGCCCTGAACATGGCGAGCAACCCGCTCCACCCAGACGTCTTTCCGAGCGCGACAAAGTTCGAGGCCGAGATCGTCGCGATGACCGCCTCGATGCTCGGCGCGGATGGGTCGCACGACACAATCGCGGGTACCGTTTCCTCGGGCGGGACAGAGAGCATTCTGCTGGCGATGAAGACCTACCGCGACTGGGCGCGGGCAGAGAAGGGCATCGCCGAGCCGGAAATCGTCGCGCCGACGACGGCCCACGCCGCCTTCAGCAAGGCCGCCCACTACTTCGACATGCGCCTCGTCCTTGTCCCCGTCGGCCCCGACCAGCGTGCCGATGTCGCGGCCATGGAGCAGGCGATGACGCCCAACACGGCCGTGCTCGTCGGCTCGGCGCCCGGCTTTCCCCACGGTGTCGTCGACCCTATCGCGGAGATGTCGGAGCTGGCGCGGGCGAGAGGCATCGGCTTTCACACCGACGCCTGCCTGGGCGGCTTCATCCTCCCCTGGGCCGAGCGCTTGGGCTACGATGTCCCCGCCTTCGATTTTCGCCTGCCCGGCGTGACTTCCATCTCCGCCGACACCCACAAGTACGGCTACGCGCCGAAAGGCACCTCCGTCGTCCTGTACCGCAACGCGGACCTGCGCCGTTACCAGTTCTTCGCGATCACCGATTGGCCCGGCGGCCTGTACTTCACGCCGACGTTCGCCGGCAGCCGGTCGGGCGCGGTCATCGCGGCGTGCTGGGCGGCGATGGCGGCGATGGGTGAGGCGGGCTACATGGAGGCGGCGCGGCGCATCCTGGAGACGACGGCGTGGCTGAAGACTGAGATGAGGCAGATCCCGGAGATCGAGATCATCGGGGATAGCGTGTTCCTCGTCGCCTTCCGCTCCGACGCCTTCAGTATCTACCAGGTATCGGACCAGATGGCGCGGCGCGGCTGGAATCTTAATGGGCTGACGCAGCCGGCCGCCGTCCACCTGTGCGTCACGCTGCGCCACACGCAGCCCGGCGTAAAGGAGCGCTTCATCGCCGATTTGAAGGATGCGGTGGCGTACGTCAAGGCGCATCCGGAGGCGTCGGAGGGTCTAGGGCCGCTGTACGGCATGGGCGCGACGGTGGAGGTGGGGCCTATGGTGAAGGAACTGCTCTATATGCTGCTGGACGTGCTCTACCAGGCGTAGGACTGTCACTGCGACGAGGCCACGTCGTGTGACAGCGTGCGCGGCGCCATGAACACGGTCAGGCTGTCATTGCGAGCGGAGCGAAGCAATCTCCCGCCCTCGCAGGAGATAATCTACCCGGCGTGAGGTGGTTCTGAGCCACCGTGAGATTGCTTCGTCGGGCTATCGCCCTCCTCGCAATGACTTCGCGGCTACAGCTCCTCCCACCGGGCGAGGCGAATGGTCTCGTCGTAGGTGAACTTGAGCTGCGCAACTTTGCCATCCCAGCGCAACACACGCGGCCCGAAGATGCGGTCGGCCTCGGGAATCGGTAGGTCGGCCAGCGCGTCGATAGGCACCCACTCCAGGTCGCCCTCGATGCACTCGCCGACCTGGCCCGTGAATTGCTCCGCGACGTAGACGAACATCATCCACTGGTAGTGCTCGACAGGCGAGACCTCGGTGATGACGGCGCGCAGTTCGGGGCGAACGATCTCCAGGCCGGTCTCCTCGCGCATCTCGCGGATGCACGTCTCCGTCGGCGCCTCGTCCCACTCCAGCTTCCCGCCCGGCGCCGTCCACAGGCCGAGGTTCGGCTCCTTGCGGCGGTGCATCATGAGCGCGTGGCCGTCCTTCACGGCGTAGCACAGAACGGAGAGGATGCGGTGGTAGCGGGTCGGCATGGCATGGCCCTTTCGCGGGTCGGCTTGCCCATCGGCAGCGCCCCAATCATAGCATGAGCGACTTGATTTTCATACGCGACAAGACGATGGAGGTCTACCGCCGCCTGGTAGACTTCTGGGGCTACAAAGTATGGAAGCCCCGGCGCGACGCCATGACCGAGCTTATCTCGACGATACTCTCGCACCGCACGACGTCGGAGCAGGAGTGGGCGGCGATGGAGGCGCTGTGGACGCGGTTCGGGTCGTGGGCGGCCATTGCCGACGCGCCCGCCGCCGACATCGAGGCGTGCATCAAGGGCGTCAACTTCGCCGAGAGCAAAGCGCCCCGCATCAAGGAGACGCTGCGCATCATCAGCGAGCGCACCCACGGCGCCTACAATATCGACTTCCTTGCCGATATGCCGACCGATGAGGGCCTGGAGTGGCTGACATCGCTGCCGGGCGTGGGCATCAAGACGGCGTCCCTCGTTCTCCTGTTTAACTTCCACAAGGATATCATGCCGGTGGATACCCACGTCCATCGCGTCAGCCAGCGTATCGGGCTTATTGGGCCGAAGACGACGCCGGAGCAGGCGCACCGCGACCTGCTGCAACTGCTGCCGCCTGACCCCGACGTTCTCTACAACTACCATGTCGCCCTCATCACCCACGGCCGCAAAATCTGCACCTACGCGCGGCCCAGGTGTGAGGAATGCGTCGTGAACGACCTGTGCAACTACTACCAGACCGTCATCGCCCCGGCCCACAAGCAGATGGGAAAGGGAGATAGTCGCCATCCTCCACCGCATTCACTTCATTGAGCGCGCCATCGGAGAACACCTGGAGTTCTTGAGGAGGAAGTGGGATGAGCTCTGCGGCGGCGGAGCTTGAGCTCATCAAGCTGAGGCTCGCACAAGCGGAGATTAGCGATGTGCGGGTCACGGACGACGAACTGGTCGTCGACCTAATGGATGGGCGCACAATTTCGGCCCCTCTCCTGTGATTTCCACGCCTGTTCTACGGAACGCCCGACGAGCGGAGGAACTTCGTTTACGCTCGGGATACCATCCATTGGCCCGACCTGGACGAGGATATTGGTTTGCCTACACTCCTGCTCGGGCGGGGGCAAGGCGAGTCTCCTCAATCCGTCCAGCGCTGGTTGGAGCAAAGACGTGTTGCCCGGAACGGGGCGCTTCAAGTTGATGCTCTCGAGGGGTGAGAATACGCGACAGGCCGGTGCTTACTGGCGTCAGAAGGGATTGAACTGGAATCCTCGCAAGGCTCCGCAACTGCCTGGTTAGCTTTTCTCAAACTTGACCTTGGAATACACTCGGCGAAGCGAGAGGCTGCAACCTATGGACGACAGGGGGACTTCGTCATCCAGGTCGACCGTCTCCGAGAGAAGCCAGCCGTCCGTCTGTCGCACATAGCGCATGACATGGGGCGTGTCCTGGGCAACCAGGACATATTCTCCTAGTGAGAGCAGACTGCGGTAGAGAGCGAACTTCGCGCCCTGGTCGTAGTCACGGGTGGACTTCGACAGCACCTCGATGATGATAATCGGGTTCAACAACGTGTCTAGCTCGGCATCGTCGAACTCTGGTTCGTCGCATGCGACCACGGCATCGGGGTAGAGGTAGGCGCGCCGCCCCACGCGGACGCGCATATCGCCGGGATACACCTCACACGACTTGTGCTCGAGCTGGCGGTTCAATTCAGCGATCAGGTTGCCGGCGATAACGTTATGCGTTCGTGTCGCTCCCGTCATTGCGTACACGTACCCATCCACGTATTCGCTCTTATGCTCAGCTCGACGCTCTTGGTCCAGGTACTCCCCCGGCGTCAGATGAGTTGCTGCTGCGGCAGACACAAGTGCCTCCACTATTGCGGTCTTTAGTTACGAGTATACCGCCAATCGCTGGGACGTTCAAGTCGTTGACAGAATCTTGAGATCAGGCAGGGGCTATGGATGGCATCAATCACACTCACTTGCGCGTTGCGCGCGCGACAGACAATTTGCCGGAGGTCGTCGCGTTCTACCGCGACGGCCTGGGCTTCGAGGTGATCGGCTCCTTCGAGGATCACGCCGGATTCGACGGTGTGATGCTGGGGCGGCCGGGACTGGCGTATCACCTGGAGTTCACGCAGCAGCGCGGACACACTGTAGGCCGCGCTCCGACGGACGAGAATTTGCTGGTGTTCTACCTACCAGACCCGGCGGAGTGGCAGGCGGCGGTGGAGCGGATGGTGGCCCACGGCTATGAGCCGGTGAAATCGGCCAATCCGTATTGGGATGTGCGGGGAAAGACGTTCGAAGACCCGGATGGGTATCGGGTCGTCTTGCAGCAGGCGGCGTGGGAGTAATGGGGGCCGTCGGGCTGAGAGTGTTTGGAGGGCTTCAGCCTGTGCGCGCGGTGGTCACGATGGCGATACCGATGACGACGGCGAGCCCGCCCATGAGCTGCTGCAGCGTCGGCTGGAAGCCGAACAGCGCCCACGTCCACAGAATGGCGACCACCGGGCTGACGGTGAGCACAATCGAAAACATTGACATCGGCAGCCGCCGCAGCGCCAGGTAGTACAGTGACCGGCTGAACACGACATCCACCGAACCGGCGACGATCACGACGAGCCACGCCGCCGGGCTGGGCCACTGCCAGGCGCGGAACGCCGTCACACCCACCGCCAGGAACGCGGCCATGGACGCCAACCGCCACAGGAAGAACTCCACGAACTCGATGTGGCCGCCGTGGCGCTTCACGACGCCGGTGTGCAGCGCGTAGAGGGTCGAGGAGACGAGGATCATGATCGCCCCGATGCGCAGGTAGTCGCCCGGCTGGAAGGTGATGATGCCCACGCCGATCAGGGCGACGGCGATACCCACCATCTGCTGGCGCGGCAGCCGCTCCTTGAGCCAGAAGACGCCGAGCAGGATGCCGACCAGGATCGAGGTCTCGTTCAACAGCGACGCCGTCCCCGGGTCGATGTACTCCACGGCCGCGAAGCTGATGACCGTGGCCGCGCCGGCGAGGGCGCCGATCGTCAGGGAGAAGCGGAAGTTGCGGCGGAAGCCCGACCACTGGAACTTGCCCTGGGCGACGGCGAACGCCGCGACCTCCAGCGTGGCCACGGCGATGACGAGGAACGCCGACAGAGGCGGCGGCAGGTAGTTCGCCAGGCTGCGGGCAAAGACGAAGTGTAGCCCGTCGACCATGAGCAGGGCGGCGACGAGAATGGGCGCCGCGCGGTCGGCGGAGACTCGGATAGGTGTAGTCGTGTCTGACATGGGCACTCGCTGAGGGTTGGGCCATTCTACTGACCCGGCGCGGTTCTGTCAAGAAAGGCCCGAGCTTCCCTCAGCCGTCCCCGTCAACCATCGCGCGTGACGCTCCGCAACCCCTCCAGGAACACGCGCATCAACCAGCTAAAGCTTGCGTCTATGTCGACTGGCATGGCGAACCCGCCGCCGGCCTCGAGCGTCGCGAAGCCGTGGATGACGCTGCGCAGGCCCCGCGCGGCGCGGACGCCATCCTGACCCTCAAGCCCATACGCAGACAGCACCGCCAGCACAATCTCCATCAGGTGGGCTTCGGCCGCTTGCAGCTCCCGGTCATTCGGATCGATCAGGCGCGGCGAGCGCACCGTCGCCGCGTAGACGCCGGGGTGCTCGCGGACGAAGGCGCGGTAGGCAGCGGCCATCGCCAGAACGGCCTCGTCGCCGCTCTTGCCGATGGCCGCGCTTCCCATACAGGCAGCAAGCTCCCGTAGACCCAACAGCGCCAGGTCCCGGTTGACGCCTGGCAGCCCATCCACATGGTTGTAAAGCGACGGCGTGCGGATGCCGAGGCGTTGGGCGAGGGCCGCCAACGTGAGGGCGTCTAGCCCATCCCGGTCGGCCAGCTCCGCAGCGGCCTCGATGACCGCCTGCTGATCCAGGCCCGCTCTACGCGACATGGCGCTCGGCCTCCTGAAGCCGGCCCAGGAACCCGAGGATGGCGGAAGCTGTCGGGGCGGGCATCTCTGCGTGGGGGTAGTGCCCGGCGCCGTCGATCATCTGCACGCGGCCATCCAACCGCTCGGCGACGAGCCTGGCTTCCGCCGCGGGCTCGTTGAAATCCGGGTCCTTCGTGCCCATGATGACGAGGGTCGGCGCGTTCACCTTGCTCAGGGCGGCTTCGGATGCTTGCTTCGAGGCGAGCATCATCCCGCGCAGGGCGTCGAGGCGGCCCTTCTCGCGCAGGTTGTTCTTCTGCGCCGCCGTGTACGTCTCCCAATCGGCGGGACGAGCGGTCGGGAAGAGGGTGGCGAAGTAGCGCGACCACACGCTGACGCCCCACGGACGCCGAAACATTGTGCCGAACATCGCCGCGCGCTGCCAGCCCGGCATCGTGTCGCGGACGAACGGGCCGATGAGCACGAGCCCGGTGACGGCCTGCGGCGCTTTGGCCGCGACGCAGACGGCCGCGCCCGCCGCCATGGACGTGCCGACGATGATCGCGGGGCCGGCGTTCAGGCGGCGGATCAGGGCGAGGATGTCGCTGCCAATGGCGGCGACAGAGACGTCGGACCAGCCGACACTCGTCTCGCCGTGCCCGCGCACATCCATCGTCACTACGCGGTAGCCGGCGGAAACGAGCTGCGGGGTCAGGAAGCGATACTCGGCGCGCACATCGCCCATGCCGGGAACGCAGACTACCAGGGGGCCGTCGCCCGTGTCGTCGAAGGCTATGCGGCCGCCGTCGTGCTCAAAATACTGAGTGCTCATGCGTCTCTCCTTGTGGTCATAGCGATTGTACTAACTATGATAGATTATAGACTAATATAATTAGTTTATCAAGCCCTTTTGGGGCTTTTTTGAAATTCCATCGCTGCTTGACCGTCATTCTCGCCGGGGCTATCATCCGACCCAGATACTCACCCACCCTTGGAGCTTTCCATGATTGACTTTGGCCTGCGGATCGCCGATTTTCCGACCGACGGTAGCCCGAGCCGTACATTCCTCGCGCAGATTGATGAGCTGCTGGAGGCAGGGCGCGGCTCTTTCGCGTCCGTCTGGGTCGCGGACCACTTCGTCCCCTGGGCAGGGTTCCAGGACCCTATGACCGCTACATATGAGTGTTGGACGACGCTGACATACCTGGCCGGCGCTCATCCCGACTACCTGTTCGGCAGCATCGTCCTCTCCCAATCCTACCGCCCGCCGGCGCTCACCGCGAAGATGGCGGCCAGCCTGCAAGAGCTATCGGGCGGTCGGCTCGTCCTCGGCCTCGGCGCGGGGTGGAAGAAGGACGAGTACCTCGCCTACGGCTACGACTTCCCGGCGCCCGCGCAGCGCGTCCACGAGCTCGAGGAGACGGTGCAGATTATCCGCCGCATGTGGACGGAGCCGCGCGCGACGTTTGAAGGCCGCTACTACCAGATTCGAGACGCGATATGCGAGCCGAAGCCCTCGCCTTTGCCCCCCATCATGATTGGCGGCGGCGGCAAGAAGCTCATGCTTCGCCTTGTCGCGCGGTACGCCGACTGGTGGAACTTCCCCGGCGGCAGCCTGGACAACTACGCCGATCTCCTGGCGACTCTCCGCGCCCACTGCGCCGATGTCGGCCGCGACTATGAGAGCATCGTCAAGTCGTGGGAGTGCGAGTGCGTGGCCGTGGCCTCAACGACATCGGAGGCGCGGCGCATGGCCGAGGCCAGCCCGTTCTACGGACCGGACGAGTCCATCGTCGGCACGCCGGACGAGGTGGTGGCTCAGTTGAGGCGCTTCACGGACATGGGCGTGACGCACTTCATGCTGCGCTTCGCCGATTTCCCACGCAACGACGCCGTGCGCCTGTTCGCGCGCGAGGTCATCCCGCAGTTCAGGTAGAGGAGGGCATCATGGCCATGACGATGCTGGAAACCGTGACGCCGGAGAGAGTCGGCCTGTCGTCGGCTAGATTGGGGCGCGTGACCGACCTCATGCGGCGCTACGTGGACGAGGGAAAGCTGGCCGGAATGGTCGGCGTCATTTTTCGGCGGGGGGGCGTCGCCTACGCCGAGGCGGTCGGCCAGCGCGATATCGAGGCCGGCAAGCCGATGACGCTGGACACGATATTCCGCATCATGTCGATGACCAAGCCGGTCACGAGCGTCGCGGCGATGATGCTCTACGAGGAGGGGCGATTCCAGCTCAACGACCCGATCTCGCGCTACCTGCCGGAGCTGGGGGCGATGCAGGTGATGGTCGGCGGGACGCCAGAAGCGCCAGTTTTGGAGTCTGCGGAGCGCCCGATCACAATCCACGACCTCCTCACCCACACCGGCGGCCTCGCCTATGGCCTCGTCCCCCAGATATCGCACGCCGAAGCGATGTACGCCGGTGCGCGGATGCTGGCGTTCGACGAGCCGATGGCCGACAAGATCGTCCGACTGGGCCATCTTCCCCTGGCGGGGCAGCCCGGCGCGCGCTGGCAGTACAGTTTCTCGACAGACGTGCTGGGGCACCTGGTCGAGGTGCTGTCGGGCCAGACCCTCGACGTGTTCTTCCGCGAGCGCATTCTTGCGCCGTTGGGCATGGCCGACACCGGATTCTACGTGCCGACGTCGGCGCTGGATCGGCTCGCCGCCCTGTACACGCGGGGTGATGGCGGCCTCACCATTCCCAAGACGGCCCCCACGGCGCCGCCCACGCAGCCGCCGGCGCTCCTGTCGGGCGGCGGCGGACTGGTGTCCACGGCGGCCGACTACCTGCGCTTCTGCCAGATGCTGCTCAATAAGGGGGAGCTGGACGGGATCCGGCTGTTGGGCCGCAAGACGGTCGAGCTGATGACCATGAATCACCTGCCCGAAGCCCTCATGCCGCCGGTGTCCCTGCCGGGTACGGAAGTCTTCACCCGTGGCCACGGCTTTGGCCTGGGCTTCGCGGTCATGGTCGACGTCGTGCGCGCTGCGATTGTCGGGTCGGTGGGGAGTTACTGGTGGAACGGCGCATACGAAACCATCTTTTGGGTCGATCCGGTTGAGAACCTGATCGCCGTGTTTCTGACGCAGTTTACGCCGCCGATGCTCTATCCGCTGCGGCGCGACGTGCGGGTTGCCACGTATCAAGCCATTGTCGAGTGAATGGGGGATAAAAACTCAGGAAGGGCCGGCGTGGAGCCCATCCCACGCGGCCCTTCCCTGGAGGAGGAGAAACCTTCTTATTTATACATCACGCCGCGCTTTCAGGCTTGACTGTTGCCCTCTTGTCACCCGCCGGGTACCCGACGCTCAACCCTACGCTACAAATCTCGTCGTGGCGTCTTGTCGTAACGACTTATGGATCGTTACTCACTATGGCAGATCGGCGACGGAGTCGACGATCCGCGACGGACGGTAGGGGAAGCGCTCCACCATCTCCATCGTCGTAACCCCCGTCAGCACCAGCACCGTCTCCAGCCCACTCTCCATCCCCGCCAGAATATCGGTGTCCATGCGGTCGCCGATCATAATGCTGTTGCCGGAGTGCTCGCCCAGGCGGCGCAGCGCCGTGCGTATCATCAGCGGGTTAGGCTTGCCGATATAGTACGGCGCGATGTTGACGACGCGCTCGATGACGGCCGCCGCCGCGCCGGTGGCCGGGACGATGCCGGTCTCGCTCGGCCCGGAGACGTCGGGGTTGGTGGCGATGAACCGCGCGCCGCCCTGGATGAGGCGGATGCCACGGGTAATCTTGTCGAAGCTGTAGTCGTTGGTCTCACCCAGCACGACGTAGTCGGGCGATTGGTCGGTGAACGTATAGCCCACATCCTCCAGCGCCTCGTACAGCCCCTCCTCGCCAATGACGAAAGCCGTCCCCCTGGGCCGCTGCCAGTCGAGGAACTGGGCGGTGGCGAGCGCCGAGGTATGGATGCGATTGCTGGGAATGTCTAGCCCGCTGCGCTGCAGGCGGTGGCTGAGCACGACAGGCGAGTATAGGGAGTTGTTGGTCAGCACCAGGAAGGGCCGCTCGTCGCTAAGGAGCCGCTGGATGAACTCGGGGGCGCCGGGGATGGGCAGACGGCCGCGCACGAGCACGCCGTCCATGTCGGTGATAATCGCTTTTCGCTCGGACATTCAATTCCCCCTTAGGGTGTTTGCTGTAATCAAGATTGCCGCGGCACAAGGCTATTATACACTCCCGGCAGCAGAGGGTAGATACAGGAAGAACTCTACGCAAAACCCGCCGAATTTCGACGAATTTGCTACGTGTTGCTACATGATGCTTGCAATTATCTCCTGAGTATGATATACTGGACCACGTACCCTCTACATAATGCGGCTCGACCGATGGCCGGGCAGCGTCCTTGCATTTATCCTGTTCTTATCCCTAGAGGAGTTTGGTATGCGACGCGCTCTATTTGTCCTGGTCGGAATTCTTATTGTCCTCGGACTGTACCTCAGCGGCTGCGCCGGCGTGGTCACGCTCCCCACGAACCAGGGATCGTCAGTGCAGTCCTCTGGCAGCGCCTCCCAGCCGGCCGCCGCGCCGGCCGAGGAGATCGCGGCGCCGGCTCAGAGCGGGCCAGGCGCTAGCGCCGTCTCCGAGGAGGCGAATCCGTCTGCTGCGTCACCTGCGTCGAGCGAATCGGCCGCCGCGCAGCCGTCCACGCCGCCCTCGGCGCCGGCGTCCAACCCGGCCGGCAACGCGGCGGCGGCGAGCGATAAGGGTAACGCAGCGGCAAGCGGGACCTCAGCATCGTCTGCGTCGGGGGCGCCGGCCGGCTCGAACGCCGCGGCCAATCCGGCCCAGGCCAGCGCTGCGCCTGGCGCTAAGCCGGCGACGGCCCCTGCCTCAGCACCGGCCGCCGCGCCAGGCTCGCAGACTGCGCCGACGGCGGGCGCAGCGAACGCATCTGCGCCCGATGCCGCGGCGGCGAGCGGCGATGCAGCGCCGAGCGAGGATGCCATCCTGAAGACGGTGCCCGTCGCGCCCAACGCCGAACCGTCGCCGATCGCTGTGACGGACCTGCCGGGCGACGACGTCACGAACATCCTCATCCTGGGTTCCGACCGCCGCTACAAGACGGACCCGGGCCGGACCGACGTCATCCTTCTCGCAACCATTGACAAGGTCCACGAAAACATCCACCTGCTATCCATCCCGCGCGACCTGTGGGTCTACATCCCAGGCGTCGGCTATAACCGCGTCAACACCGCGTACCTGTTCGGCCAGCTCTACAAGCTGCCCGGCGGCGGTATCGGCACGCTCAAGGCGACGCTGATGCATAACCTCGGGCTGCGCGTCGACCGCTTCGTCGTCGCCGACTTCAACGGCTTCACCAAGGTCGTGGACGACTTCGGCGGCGTGGACATAGACGTGCCGTGCGGGCTGTACGACCGGAACTGGGTCAACCTCTCCGCTGGCCGCCACCATTTGAACGGTGACATGGCGCTGCGCTATGCCCGCACGCGCTACTCCACCAGTGACTTCAGCCGCGCGGCGCGGCAGCAGCAGGTACTTCGCGCCCTGTGGGAGCAGACGCCGAGGAGCGAGCTGATCCTGAAGATTCCGCAGCTCTGGTCGACGTACAAGGACTCGGTGGACACGGACCTGAACCTGGGCGAGCTGCTCACGTTGGGCCAGTTCCTGGGCCGGCTGCACTCGGAGGACATCAAGACTCGCGTTCTCACGTACCCGTACGTCAGCCCGTTCACGACGAGCGAAGGCGCGGCTGTCCTCCAGCTCGACCAGGCCGGCTATCGCAAGATGATCGCGGATTTCTACAAGGGGACGCCGGGCGCGGCCCCGGTGGGGACAAAGGCCAGCGCTGACGGTGGGGACGTAGGCCGCGTGGTCATCTGGAACGGCACGAACCGGCCCAACCTCGCGGAGCTGGCGGCGGAGGCGCTGCGCAACCAGGGCGGGCTGCCCGTCGCCGGCACAGGCATCGCGTACACGACCGACTATCCCAAGACCGTTATCCTGAACTACGGCGCGCCGCCGGAGACCATCTCGACGCTGACGAAATTCTTTGGCGTCATCCCCGTGCAGCTCGTGCGCCAGAGTGAGTCGGACATGCCGGACGCCGTCGTTGTCCTGGGCTCAGACTATCAGACGTGCCACAAGTGACATAGCAGGGCTGTCATTGCGAGAAGGACGATAGGACGACGAAGCAATCTCACGGCAGGTAGTGCGCGGCAAAGGCGGGGGATTGCTTCGCTCAGCTCGCAATGACGTGAGACCGGTGGAAGGTGAGGACAGAGAGGGGCGCTCGCTGGAGCGCCCCTCTCGATTCATATCCTTAAATGCTTGAAATACCCGTCTTAAGTCCTGGTCCATTCGCTCCTCCAGCCCCATGACAGCAACACGGAGCGGCGATACAATAGCCTAAGCAATACATCTGACATGCAGTTTGAAGCGGCGTTCGATAGTTAGTGGACGCTCGCAAGGAAAAGGGAGTTGGAGAATGGCGACAACAAGCCTGCCGGCCGCTGGCCGGCTGAAGAAGACAAGCAACCGCCGTTGGCTGGCGCTGGCGCTGGTCGTGCTCGGCGTAGCGGTTTTGGGATTTTTCGGCTACCGGCAGTACACGTCGCGCCAGGCGGCTGCTGTGAGTGTGCCGACGGCCGCAGTGACGCGCTCCAACCTGGTAGCCACCGTGAGCGCAGCGGGTAACCTCCAGCCGATCAGCCAGGTCAACCTGAACTTCCAGACCGGTGGGACGGTCACTGACGTGAAGGTCAAGGAAGGCGACGTGGTGAAGCAGGGCCAGGCGCTGGTCCAGGTCGACAACACCGACGCGAAGCTGGCCGTTGATTCGGCGAAGTCCAACCTGCAGGCGGCGCAGATTAAGCTGCAGCAGTCCCAGCAGGCTCCGAAGGACACCGATATCGCCCAGGCCCAGGCGAAGGTAGACCAGGCCCAGGCATCGCTGAACAAGCTGTATCAAACGACAACGCCGGCGGATATCGCTTCGGCGCAGGCACAGGTGGCTTCAGCCCAGGCGAACTTGGACAAGGTGAAGGCTGGCCCGACGGATACGGACATCGCGAATGCGCAGCAGAAGGTGGAGCAGGCCAAGAACGCCCTGTGGGGCGCGCAGTCGAACCGCGACGCTATCTGCGGGCGAGCCAAGCACCCGGATGATGATCCGAACTGCCAGTCGAACAGAGCGTCGGTCGGCCAGCAGGAAGCCAACGTCCAGATGGCGCAGAATGACCTGGACAAGCTCATGGCCGGCGCCGACCCGAACGATGTGACGGTCGCTGAGCAGCAGCTCGCGCAGGCCCAGGCGAGCCTGGCCAAGCTGCGCCAGGGCCCGACGGCGGCCGATGTGGCGAATGCCAAGGCCGGTGTGACTTCGGCTCAGGCAGCGCTGGACGCCGTCAAGGCGGGCAATGATGACCTGACGGTGCAGCAGGCGCAGGCCGCCGTGGATCAGGCGAATGTGGCGTTGCAGCAAGCGCAGCTCAAGCTGGACCAGACCACCCTGACTGCGCCGTTCGCCGGTGTTGTGACCGCCGTCAGTGCCACGAAGGGCCAGATCATCGCTGCGACGGCCAACCCGGTGCAGCTCGCGGACCTGAGCACGCTCCAGGTCGTGGCGAACGTGTCGGAGCTGGATCGGGCAAAGCTGAAGGCGGGCCAGGACGTGCAGATGACCTTCGACGCGCTGCCTAACGTGACGGCCACAGGCAAGGTGGATAGCATCAGCCCGACCGGGACGCTGTCCCAGGGCGTCGTGAACTACCCGGTCACGATCACGCTCGCCCATCCCGATCCGGCGATCCAGCCTGGCATGACGGCCAACCTGAACGTCATCGTGGATGAGAAGGACAATGTGCTCGTCGTTCCGAACCGCGCGATCCGGTCGCAGGGGCAGCAGAAGGTTGTCACCGTCATGCACGAGGGCCAGCAGATTACTATACCGGTCCAGGTCGGGATGACGGACGGGACGAACACTGAGATTACGAGCAACGACCTGCGTGAAGGCGACCAGGTGGTTATCACCACGGCGAACGGCTCGTCGACCAACGGCAACCGAGGCGGCTTCGGCGGCCCCGGCGGCCCGCCTCCGTTCTAAGCAACAACTGGTCATTGCGAGTGCAACGAAGCAATCTCTCGCCAGCGTGAAAGTCCTTCTGTGTGGGATAGCGCCGGGGTTACCTTTCGAGAGATTGCTTCGTCGGGCTAGCGCCCTCCTCGCAATGACAGCGCGCTGCATACCTAACCGCAAGACTATTCTCCGGGTGGGGTAAGGAAGCCCCTTGCCCCACCCGGTGTTCGATAGGGAGACGACATGAACGACCGCGTTATCGAAATTCACGACGTGACAAAGGTATATCAGATGGGCGACATGGAAGTGCGCGCGTTGCGGGGCGTCTCCTGTGCCGTCGACCGGGGCGAGTTCGTCGCCATCACCGGCCCCAGCGGCTCCGGCAAGTCTACCCTCATGAACGTTCTCGGCTGCCTGGATCAACCGACCGGCGGCGTCTATCGGCTGGATGGCATCGACGTGAGCGAGATGGGCGACGACGAGCTGGCCGTGGTGCGTAATCAGAAGATCGGCTTCGTCTTCCAGAGTTTCAACCTTCTACCCCGCATGCCCGCCTGGAAGCAGGTGGCGCTCCCGCTCATTTACGCCGGCGCCGACCGCCGCCACGACCGGGCGGTGGAGAAGCTGGAAGCAGTGGGGCTGGGTGATCGTGTGGATCACAAGCCGAACGAGCTATCGGGCGGCCAGATGCAGCGCGTGGCAATCGCGCGGGCGCTGGTGACGGAGCCGGCGATCCTGCTGGCGGACGAGCCGACGGGTAACCTAGACTCGAAGTCTGGGGCCGAGGTGATGAACATCTTCAGGACATTGAATCGGGAGCAAGGGCTGACGATCGTGCTGGTGACGCACGACCCGAAGATCGCCGCTCAAGCCGACCGCGTCATCCGCGTCTTCGACGGTCTGGCCGTCTTCGATGGCGACAGCCGGCCGTTTCCTGAGGAAATCCCGGGCGAGCGAAAGGTGGCGTAATCATGAATTTCATCGAACCCGTGCGCATCGCCTTTGATAGTTTGCAGTCGAACAAGCTACGCGCCATTCTGACGATGCTGGGTATCATCATCGGTGTCGCGGCGGTTATTCTGATGGTGGGCATCGGGCGCGGCGCCCAGGCGAGCGTCGAGAACCAGATCCGCTCCATTGGCACCAACGTGATGTTCATCACGCCCGGCTCGTCTAACCAGGGCGGCGTCCGCACTGCGGCCGGCTCGGCCCAGACTTTGACGTACGCCGACGCCACCGCGCTGGCGAGCGTGCCCGGCGTGGCGGCCGTCGCGCCAGAGTACGACAACCGTGCCCAGGTCGTCTACCAGGGCAACAACGTGAACACCCGCGTCGCCGGCGTGACGCCCGAATACACGTCGGTGCGCAATATGAACGTGGCGAATGGCGCCTTCATAGACGCGGCGCAGGTGCAAGGCAGCAGCGCGGTCGTCGTGCTGGGAGCCAACGTGGCCCAGAACCTCTTCCCCGCCGTGGATCCGGTGGGGCAGAGTGTCCGCATCAACAACCAGACGTTCCGTGTCATCGGCGTGATGGAAGCCAAGGGCGGCTCCGGCTTCGGCAGCCAGGACGACCAGGTCTTCATCCCGATCACCACGGCCACGCTCCGCCTCTTCCAGCCGACCCAGTACCGTGGCTCGAAGGTCGTTTCGACGATCAACCTCCAGGCGGCCAGTGAGGACCAGGTGAAGACGGTGCAGCAGGCGGTGACAGACACGCTGCGCGAGCGCCACAACCTGACCACGGCCGACAACGACTTCAGCATCCTGAGCCAGGAGGACATCCTGCAGACGGCGTCCACCGTCACCGGCGTGTTCACCATCCTGCTCGGCTCGATCGCGGGCATCTCGCTGCTGGTCGGCGGCATCGGCATCATGAACATCATGCTGGTGAGCGTGACCGAGCGGACGAAGGAGATCGGTCTGCGCAAGGCCATCGGCGCGCGCAAGCGCGACATCATGGCGCAGTTCCTGACCGAGGCCGCGGTGTTGAGCGTCGTCGGCGGGCTGATTGGCGTCACCATCGCCTTCATCGCCGGCTCCGCGCTGGGTGGGATCAACCTCGGCACATTCAAGTTGTCGCCATCGATTGGTCTCGACTCGGTGCTCCTGGCCACGATGTTCTCGCTGGGCGTCGGGATCTTCTTCGGCGCGTACCCGGCCAACCGCGCGGCGAACCTGCGGCCTATCGAAGCGCTGCGGTATGAATAGGCGGCGAAAAAGGTTATACTAAGCAGTATGGGCGAGACTCTTGGCCGATGGCTCGGCCGCTTCAATCGCATCCAGTGGAAGCTGACCGTGTCGTACACGGTTGTCACAAGCGCGGCGGTGCTCATCGTCGCGCTTGTGCCCGTTCTCGTGCGCTCGGATCAGCTTCCGCGCCTGTTGGGGCTGGACGCCCGCCAGGCTGCCAACCGTCTCGCGCCCATGGTCGAGCGAACGCCGTACGATTCGGCGGCCATGGCTCGCGCGCTCACCGAGGTGACATCGCCGGACGCCGGGCCGGACATGCCGGCGGGCGACGCGGGTGCAGCACCGCGGCTGCGCTTCGCACTGCCCGCGCCATCCTTCGTCGCGGTCGTCGACGCCGACGGCAACGTCCTGGCGTCCAGGCCTTCTCTTCCCATCGGCCAGGTCTTCCCCATGAATACCTATCCCCAGGCGGGCGAAGCCTTGCGCCTCGCGTTGCTGGGCGAGAGCGACCCCGGCCGGCTGTACGTCCAGCGCAGCGGTGAGGAGCTGTATGTCGCCGCTCCGATCCTCACCCCCGACCTCCACGTGCTCGGCGCGTTCGTCCGCGACTACCCCGCGACCTCGGTGCAGAACTATCTCGGCGAGATTCTGCGCTTCTTCCTGCCGTTCTCGCTCATTGTCATCGCCGCGACGGCCGTGGTCGGAACGATCTTCGGCTGGCTGACGACGCGGCCCCTGGTCAAGCGCCTCAGCAACGTGACGAACGCCGCCGACGACTGGAGCCAGGGCGATTTTTCGGTCAACATTCAGGACCGCTCGGGCGACGAGCTAGGCGAGCTAGCGCGGGACCTGAACGGCATGGCCGAACAGCTCCAGCGCCTGGTCCAGGCGCGCGAGGAGCTGGCGAGCCTGGAGGAGCGGCAGCGCCTTGCCCGCGACCTGCACGACAGCGTCAAGCAGGGGATGTTCGCGGTGAGCATGAACCTCGGCGCGGCCGAGGCGCTCTGGGGCCAGAACAACGACGCGGCGCGCGCGCACCTGGAGACGGCGGTCACACTGACGCGGCAGATGCAGAAGGAATTGACCGACATCATCCAGACTCTGCGGTCGGAGCCGGTGCAGGAGAAAGGCCTGTCGCAGGCGTTGTGGGAGCACTTCGGGATGTGGGAGAAGAGCACCCACATCGCGCTCAGCAACGACGTGCGCCTCCCCACCGTCATGCCCGTCGCGACCCAGGAGGCCGTCTACCGCGTCATCCAGGAAGGGCTATCGAATGTCGCGCGCCACAGCGGGGCGACGCGCGCGTCGGTGCGCGCCGCGCAGCAGGGGGACGACCTCATTCTGACCATCGAGGACAATGGCGCCGGTTTCAACGCGGACACCGCGAGCGGGGGCGTCGGGCTGCGCTCGATGCGCGAGCGCGTTGAGGCGTTGGGCGGCCGGCTGGACGTGACGAGCGGCGCGCGGGGAACAAGGGTTCAGGCTGTGATACCGCTTCGCGAGCCGGCGTTGCAAGCCGAAGGAGGGGGGCGATGACGAGCGTGGTGATTGTGGACGATCACGCCGTGGTGCGCCAGGGCATCCGGGCGTACCTGGCGACCCAGCCCGATATCGAGGTCGTCGCCGAGGCGGCGTCGGGTGAGGAGGCGGTCCATGTTGTCGCCGACACGGTGCCGGATGTCGTCTTGATGGACCTCATCATGCCGGGCATGGACGGCGTCGAGGCGACGCGGCAGATCACGCGCATCAGCCCGCGCACCCAGGTCATCGTTCTGACATCGTTCCACGATGACGTGCACATCTTCCCGGCGCTCAAGGCTGGCGCGCAGTCCTATCTATTGAAGGATATTGGCCCGGCGCAACTCGCCGATGCGATTCGCATCGCGGCGCGCGGGGAGGCGGTGATGCACCCCCAGGTGGCGGCGCGGCTGGCCCAGGAGCTGCGCGGCCCGCGCGCGGATAATACGCTGACCGAGCTGACGCCGCGCGAGCACGAGATTCTGCGCCTCATCGCGGAGGGCCTGTCCAACGCCGAGATCGCCGAGCGGCTGGTCATCAGCGAGAAGACTGTGAAGGGCCACGTGAGCAACGTCCTGAGCAAGCTCCACGTCGCCGACCGCACCCAGGCCGCCATATACGCCTGGCGCGAAGGCGTCGTCCGCAGAGAGTAATAGCAATTGGCGATGGTGACCGTGCATGGCTGCGAGGTCAAGCCCGTCATGCTGAGCCGAAGGCGAAGCATCCCCCGCGCTTCTGGAGGCCCTTCGCTGCGCTGCTCAGAGCACAGTGCGCGGCGTCATTGCGAGGCGGGCGCTAGCCCGACGAAGCAATCTCCCGCAAAACGGCAGGCTCGCTGTAGCCGCGGAGACGATCTATTGCAAGGGCGAGAGATTGCTTCGCTTCGCTCGCAATGACCACCAGTCGCTCGGCGTCTTGCCTACAGTTTCTTCGTCTGGGTGGAGTTGCACACGTGTCATTTACTCGGCGACACCATCTACGATGCCGTCTGTCAGATGTCGCTCGGAGACCGTCCAATGGCAACCGTTCAAGCGATCGGGATGGTGATCTACACCTATAGCGTTCTTGAAGAGCGTCTGGAAGGCATACTAAAGTGGTTCGAGGCTGTCGAGTCCTGGTCCTGCCGACCTTATGCCGAGTTTGTTTTTAGTCCGCGCGCGAAGAATTCTATCCGCATTTGGAAGGCAAGCCCCAAGAACCGTTTGCAGCTCTACCAGCGGTTACAGGTTGAGCAGCCCTGGTCCTGGCTTCACTTTGGCCTTCCCCGAGGAGGCTTGCGTAGTTCGCCCAGGCGGACCGGTGGGCTAGAGGTTGCGCTCGGCTCTCGACCGCAGCCCTGGCGTGGCGGCGAATCTTATCGTAGCCCATCAGAAGTGTATCTAGAAGTTCATCCTCAAGTCCTGGCAGAAAGCGCGACGGGTATCTCTGGCTTCCTTGAACTGGGCCGGCAGTTATGGGAGCTTTTGGACGGCGTGTATGGGTTCATTGACGTAGAAACGGGCGTGCCGCTACAAGACAACTTCTCACGTAACGCAATCCAGTTGTTCGACAATAGCGTGCCGAAAGAATACTACGAAGAGTACGGTCAATGGCAGCGGTTAGGCTCACGCCTCCACAAGCACGTGTGGAAAGCCTTCTGGGGGAACTACCTGGGGGCCGATCATCTGCGCCGATTGGGCGGCTTGCAGGACATGCGCCGCGCTCATCCCCGCTGGAGCATCCTCCCCGAATACCTGGTAGCTTCTTACGAAAACGGCGTGGAACGATTGCGGAGATGTGACTGTACGTACGAGTGGCAGCCTCTCGCCAGTGAGGGCGTTCTCCTGACCTTGTCGGCCTCTCCGCTGGAGTGGTGTGAGCCATCCACGCAGGAGCACCGAGTGGCCCTTGACGCAGCATTGGCCCCAATAGCCTTAGCAGCTGCATTCGAGGACAGTAACTGGTTTTAGTTGGCGTCGGTGGCATGGGCTGTACCCCTTGCTGATGGAACATAGCGGTAAAACGAGATCGCGCCGGTATCCGATTGGATCCGGCGCGTCCCGCACAGAAGAAGGGAGGGGTTTTTACCAAGTCAATTCGCTACTGATGTCCGTCGCTTGATGCCGCGCTATCCTCTTGTCACCTGACTAACACCAACACCGCTTACCCGAGCTACTCGACCAGAACTACCGATATCGTCTGACCCAACTAACTGCTGCTACTCCGTTTCCTCACTCACTCTCAGTCTCGCCGCCGGGTCCCCACTATTCGTCGTCAATCGTGTCTGCAGCTAGTAACTGTAAATTCACTCTGTCGTGGCTAACTTTCTCGCTCTCGCTTACTTGATCATAGTGTACCGCATGCGCCTTAACCGTGGCTGAGGCACGGCTGAGAGATATATGAGAGTCACATAAGGTCGCTTTCAGCTTTGCGGATAGCGCAAATAACTCCAGGGGGCAAGCCCTCGCTTAGATTGTGAGAGTTTGCCCCCTGTACTTTGACGGGTCGAGTTTGGTGCGGCCGCCGCTGACGCCTAGACTCTCGCGGAATGATGCGTCTCCTGGAGAAGGCCGTCATCGACCCGGAATGCCGACATTACTGATTCCCTGATCCCTGCTGGAAGGCGTCCGACGGATCCATGCCCAGCGCGGTCGCTAGATCGATCAGGTGGTCCTGCTCATCGACAAGGATCTCGCGGATGTGCTCGGCGATGGCGAACTCGCCCAATGCCTCGCACTGGTACACGCGCTGGCGGTAGTTCTCGATGGTCACACGCTCGTTGTCCAGGTCGAAGCGGAGCATGTCCTCGGCCTTCTCCGATGTCTTGACCGGCTTGGGGCTTGTCGTCGGCATGCCGCCGAGGTAGTCGATCTGGTTCGAGATGATGAGGGCGTGGGCCAGCTCCTCGCTCGCGTGCTTCTCTAGCTCTGCCGCAATGTGCATGTACTCCGCGCCCTTGATGACTTGCGAGTAAACCACATAGGCAATGACGGCCTGATACTCGCGCGACAAGTCCTCGTTCAACAGCTCGATGAGCCTGTCGCGCGTAATCCCTGCCGCGGCGGCATTCGCCGCTGCCCCATCGGGCCGGCTCCGGACTCCGGTTGTCTGATTCGTCATAGCCATCCTCCTATTCTGAGCGTCGTTCGCCCATATTTCTGACCCACCTGCACGGTCAGAAACAGTGATTCGCGTGTCTTGCCTGCCCCGCTGAAACGCAAGATACATGCCAGGCGGCTGGCAGTTCACTCTCGCGCGCCTGACTGCAGGCGGCCGGCACGCCTTTGTTGCTTGAATGACCATAACTCATGTATAATTCACGAACATCCACGTTGAGCCGGGACATTCTCCTCAAGTCTGGACAACCCCACCTCCCCGGATACTATCAGCAAGCGTCGTCGAAGTTAGCTGCCAGAAGGTCGGGGAAACGTTGATAACACCGAGATTGGACAAGCGCGCCCTACGCGCCTATGTTCTTGCTGTCGCGGTGACCGCCGTAGCGATGCTTATCACGCTGTCCGTGCCGGTCATCCGCGAGCGAAGTCCACTCATCTTGCCCATCACTGCCATCGCCGTGAGCGCCTGGTACGGCGGCCTCTGGCCTGGCTTAATCGCTACATTTATAGCCACCCTCGTCTTCATCCCAGTCTTTCTGGCAGGTCTCCCGCCAGACCCGTTCCTTGAGTCAGCGGAGGCGTTTCGGCTGATCCTCTTCGTCGTCAGTGGGGCGCTGGTCTCGGCCCTTGGCGAGGGACGGCTGCGTGCTGAGATGAACGCGCGGGATGCCGAGGCCGAGGCGGAAGTAGCGGCGAAACGCGCCGAGCGTCTGCAAGAAGTGACGGCGGCCCTGTCTGAAGTTCTGTCTGCCGACGACGTTCTCCGTATCATCGTCGAGCGGGGGCTGCCGGCGATTGGAGCGAGCGCCGGCGGCGTCAGTCTAGTCACCGACCACGGAACCGCGTTGGAGACCGTGCGACGCTTCGGCTACCGACCCGACGAGCCGGCGCCGCGGACCATACCGGTCGATAAGGCGGGCGTTTTCACCGAGGTCTTCGAGACGAAACAGCCCATTTTCTTCACCTCGCAGGCCGATCTGGCGCGGCGCTACCCAAACCTCGCGTCGGCGCCGCCCCATAGCGCCGACGGCGCCCTGGTCATCGTACCCCTACTTGCCGAGGGGCGGCCCATCGGCGCGCTCGCCGCGCGTTTCAAGGAAGCCCGCGTCTTCGACGACACGGACCGCGCCTATGTCCTGGGCTTGGCGCAACAGTGCGCCCAGGCGCTCGAGCGGGCGCGGCTGTACGAAGCCGAAACGACCGCCCGCCGCCGCGCCGAGGAGGCGCAGCAGAGGGTCGATTTTGTCGCGCGCGTTAGCACAGTCCTCAGCGGCCCTCTCGACTACCAGACGCGGCTCGAACGGCTTGCCCAGGTTGTGATTCCCTACCTGGCCGACGGATGCATGGTGCAGTGTCCGGGGGGGCGCGGATTTGTCGAGCTATCGTCCGCCGCGCACTTTGTTCCGGCGAAGCTCAACGCGATGCGCCGCCTTGAGTATTTGCCGATGCGCGAGACGGACGGCTATCGGGCATTTATCGCGCAGCTCAGCGCGGGAAGGTCGGTCCTGTTTAGCGACTTCTCTGACGCTGTGGTGGCGTCGCTGACCGAGAGGCCCGATGACCTCGATGCGCTGGCAGCCCTCGGCGCGAAGTCGGTCATGGTGGTTCCCATCATGACGGGGCGAGGCTTCGACGGCATCATCGTTCTCCTGAGCACCGAATCGGAGCGCCGCTATACAGCCGATGATCTCAGCGTGGCCGAGGAAGTGGCGCGCCGCGCGGCCGTGGCCCTCGACAATGCCCGCCTGTTCGACCTGGAGCGCGAAGCCCACCGCGCAGCGGAGCGCGCGGCTCATCGAGTCAGCCGTCTCCAGAGTGCGACGGCGGCCCTGTCTAGCGCGGTCACGCCGGATCAGGTCGCCGACGTTATCATTCGCGAGGGGCAGATCGCTCTGGGCGCCCAGGGCGCCCATCTTGTGCTCGTCGACGAGGACGGCCGAACCCTCGATCTCGTCCGAACGACGGGATACCCGGGCGAGTTGATGGACCAGTGGCAGCATATCCCGATTGACATGCCCGTGCCCATGGCCGACGCGGTGCGCTGGCAAGAAATTCTGACGGTATCCTCGCCGGAGGAGGCGACTCACCTCTACCCGCAGCTCGTGTGGAGCCAGTCGGGCTTCCAGTCGTGGGCGTCCGCGCCGCTGATCGCGGGCGGCAAGGTGTTTGGCGCCGTCGAGTTCTCTTTTGATAAACGCCACGTCTTTGACCAGGACGAGATCACGTATCTCTCTACACTCGCCGAGCAGTCGGCCCAGGCGCTCGAACGGGCGCGGCTGTACGAAGCGGAGCGCCAGGCCCGGGCGCGTTCAGAGGAGGCCAGGCGACGGCTTGACTTCCTGGCCGGAATCAGCGCGATTCTATCAGGCTCGCTCGACTATGATACGTGGCTCAACAACCTTGCCCACAGTGTTCTGCCCTATCTGGCTGACGGCTGCATCGTATCTCTGCCCGGCCCCAACGGCACCGTCATCACGGCCGCGGTAGCCCATGTCGACCCTATCAAAGAGGCGAAATCGCGCGCGTTGCAGCGCGAGCAGCCGGTCGAAAACGACGCCTCCAGGGCCATGGGGGAAATCCTGCTCCAGGGCAAGACGGTGCTTATCGAGCGAATTGATACCTCCTTCCTTCAGGGCATGTTCGAGGACCCGGACGAGCTCAAGTCCGCGCTGGAGATTACGGCCAGGTCGGCGATGTACGTCCCGCTTGTGACGCACGACGGCGTCTCTGGCATGATCACCTTCTACACGACGGAGGGCGAAAGATACTACACCCAGGATGACGTGATTCTGGCGGAGGAAGTGGCGCGGCGAGCGGCCATCGCGCTCGATAACGCGCGCCTGTTCGAGGCCGAACGCACCGCGCACCAATCGGCGAACCGCGCCGTGCGGCAGATGAGCCGCATGCAGGCGACGACGGCAGCCCTCTCGAGTGCAGTCACGTCCGACGAGGTTCTGGATGTCATCATCCACGAGGGCCTGGACACGATGGATGCGCAGGGCGGTACGCTTTCGCTTGTCACGGCCAACCGACGCGACATGGAGCTGGTCCGCACCGAAGGGTACGTGGCCCACTACCTGGACAACTGGCATCTCTTCCCCATCGACACGCCGACGCCTATCACGGAAGCAACCCGCAGCGGCCAGGTCATTGTTTTGCAGTCTCGCGAGGAGGCTCGCGAGCGGTATCCGGCCTTCCACTGGTCTGACACCAATCACCACGCGTGGGCGGTTGCGCCACTTATCGCGGGCGACCAGGCCCTTGGCGCGCTTGGCTTTTCCTTCATCGTGCCGCGCACCTTCACGGACGAGGATCTTAGGCTGTTGAGAACCCTCGGCGAGCAGTCCGGGCAGGCGCTGGAGCGCGCCCGGCTGTATGGAGCCGAGCAAGACGCCCGCGCACGCGCCGAGGAGGCACGCCGCCGCGTCGACTTCGTGGCGAGCGTCAGTGCGGCTTTGGCCGGCCCGCTAGAGGTCGAGACGCGCCTGGACACTGTGGCCCACATGGTGGTGCCTTTCATGGCCGACGGCTGCGTGATACGCTTTCCGGCCGAGCACGGTGACGCAGAGAGCCTGGCCGTCGTTCACGTTGACCCGGCGAAAGAACAGATTCTTCGCACCCTTCAGCGTCTACACACCACCGGCGAGGGGCCGGGTACGCCCGGCGTCCGAGCAATGCAGGAGGCCCTGAACGAGGGGCGCCCGCTCCTACTCGCCGAGGTAGACGCCGAGACCCGCCAGGAATTCACTGAGACGGAAGAGGATTTGAGACTCGCGCAGGCGCTTGGGGCGAAATCTCTCATGACCGTCCCGCTGCTGACGCGTGTCGGCACCGGGGCGACGATAAGCTTCTACATCACCGAGTCCGACCGCCACTATACGCTGCAAGACCTGGCGCTGGCCGAGGAAGTCGCGCGCCGCGTCGCCGTTCGCGTCGACAACGCGCGCCTGTTCGAGCGCGAGCGTCAGGCGCACGCCGCTGCCGAGCAGGCCGCGCGGCGAGTCGCGCGACTCCAAACCGTCACCGCCTCTCTCTCGAAGGCGGTGACGCCGGACGAGGTTGCCGACGTCATCATCCACGAGGGCCTGGACACGCTGGGCGCGGCCGGCGGCACGCTGACGCTACTGACGCCAGACCGGACCGAATTCGAGCTAGTCCGCGCCGAAGGCTACCCGGACCATGTCATGGACACCTGGCGGCGCTTCCGGACTGACGCCCACGCGCCGACGCCGGAGGTTGTGCGCGCACGCCAGATTATGACGCTCGAGTCCCCGGAAGCGGCTCTGGCGCGCTACCCCGAGCTTGGCAATAGCCACGGCGGCTTCAAGGCGTGGGCCATCGTCCCGTTGGTCGTCGGCGGCCGGGCCATCGGCGCCCTCGACTTTGCTTTCTCCGAGCCGCGCACATTCAGCGCGGACGAGCTGGCCTTTCTCACGACTCTCGGTGAGCAGTCGGCCCAGGCGCTGGAGCGGGCCCAACTCTACGAGGCCGAGCAGCGGTCGCGCACGGATGCCGATGCCCGGGCGCGGCGCATCAGCCTCCTGTACGAGGTCAGCAACCGCCTGGCCGACACCCTGGATCTGACGACCATGTTGAACACTCTGGCGCGGCTGACGGCGCCCGCGCTGGCCGACTGGGTTGTCATCGAGCTGCTGGCAAGCGGGCGCTGGGGTGACCAATTCGCCGTCGCCCACTACGACCGACCGATGGAGGAGCTGGCGCGTGAGATGCGCCGCCGCTATCCCTCGGACCTGCATGAGGTGGAACGCGTCAAGTCGGCCCTGGAAGCGGGCGAGGTGGTGTTCATCCCGGACATGCCGCCGGAGATGATCACGGCCGGCGCCCAGGACGCCGAGCACGCCGAGATGCTGCGTACCCTGAACGCGACATCCTACATGGTGCTGCCGCTGCTGGCGCGGGGCCAGCTCCTCGGTGGCATAGCCCTGTTGATGACCAACGGCCGCCGTTTCGACAACGAGGACCTGGCGGTGGCGCGGGAGTTGGCGCGCCGCGCCGCGGTCTTCCTCGACAACGCGCGGCTGTATCGCGAGGCGCGCGACGCGGTGGCCGCTCGTCAGGCGATCCTGGCCGTCGTCTCCCACGATCTCAAGAACCCGCTGGCCGTCATCAAGGGCTACTCCGCGCTCCTGGAAACGGCGCTTAGGTCCCAACATGGGCTGCCGCCGGAGCGGCTCATCGAGCGCGTGAAGAAGATCGATAACGTGACCATGCGAATGAACAGCATGATCAACGAGTTGGTGGACTTCTCGCGCATCCAAGCCGGCCAGCCCCTCGACATACAGACGGAGCCAATAGACCTGGTGCCACTCACACGTCAGGTGGTGGAGGAGCAGCGGCAGACGACGAAGCGGCATCAGATTACGCTGGCGATCGAGACGCCGAATCTGAGATCGACGGTAGATACGGTGAAGATAGAGCGCGTGCTGAGCAATATCATCGGCAACGCCATCAAGTACAGCCCCGAGGGCAGCCGGATCGAGGTTAGCGTGCGTCGAGAGACGCGCAACGGCTCCGATTGCGCCGCGATCGAGGTGCGCGACGACGGAGTAGGTATCCCAGCGGAGGACCTACCTCACATCTTCCAGTTCTTCCACCGCGGCTCAAATATCGAGGGCCATTTCCGAGGCACGGGCATCGGCCTCGCGACGGCGCAGCACATTGTTCAACAGCATGGGGGAACGATTGAGGTGACGAGCGAGGTGGGGGTCGGCTCGACGTTTACCGTGGTATTACCGTTGAGAGCCAACGGCGCCCCGGCAAACGCCGCGGCCGCTGGCTCTCAGAGCGGCAATCAGACTTCGGTCGTACCCGCTCGGCGGGACTAATGCTACAAACCGGCCGACTAACGGACTATCACAACGCCGCGCAACTAACGACACAAACTCTGGCAAGAACAAACGATGCACGAAAAGGTTACAAACCAGCCCGGCCAACAATACGAGCCACCAACACTAACACTGCTACCCCGGAGCGGAGCGAAGAGGACTAGCGCTAATGTCACTTGCGAGAAAAGGCACTAATTCTTGGAAACTCAGGACAGGCGACTACACAAAAGTCAAGAAACCTGCTAAACTCGTAGTGAACACCACGTACAAGCGCTGGGCGTACCCAGCCTCTTGAAATAGGAGCAAGAAGCGTGCCACGGATCCGCCGCGCAGTGGACAGGGCATGCGATTTCTGCTTGTGACACGCGGGGATGGAGCCCAGGAGAGGAAGCGATGGCTGACCGGAAACTACTGATAATCGACGATGATGCCGATATGCGCGACGTTCTTCGGCTGTACCTGGAGGACAAGGGTCTGGAAGTCGGCGAAGCCGGCATGGGCCAGGAAGGGCTGAAGCTCTTGCGCAGCAAGGGCCCGTTCGATCTCGTCTTCCTCGATTTGCGCCTGCCGGACCTCGACGGTCTGGAAGTGCTGGAGCTGATCCAGGCTGGGGGCTACGATGTCCCTGTCGTGATGATGACGGCGTATAGCAGCTCGACCCAGGCGATCCGCGCCATGCAGCTTGGCGCTTACGACTACGTCATCAAGCCGTTCGAGCTCGACGAAGTCGGGCTGCTCATCGACCGCCTCTTCGAGCATCGTCAACTGGCCGAGGAAGTGCGCCAGTTGCAGGATGAGCTGTCCACCCGTGACGCCCGCGACCGCATCATCGGCCTCAGCGAGCCGATGCAGGAGGTTTACAAGGTCGTCGGCCGGGTCGCGGGTAGCTCAGCGACAGTGCTCATCATCGGCGAGACAGGCACGGGCAAGGAGCTCATTGCCGACATCATCCAGCAGAACTCGCCGCGGCGGCGCGGGCCGTTCATCAAGGTCAACTGCGCAGCCCTGCCGGAGACGCTGTTGGAGAGCGAGCTATTCGGCCACGAGAAAGGGTCGTTCACTAGCGCCGTTGCGCAGCGCAAAGGCGTGTTCGAGCTGGCTTCCACCGGGACGATTTTCCTCGACGAGATTGGCGAGATGAGTCTGAGCACGCAGAAGAAGCTCTTGCGCGTGCTGCAAGAGGGCGAGTTTCAGCGCGTCGGCGGCAGTAGCCCCATCAAAGTGGACGTGCGTGTCATCGCTGCGACGAACAAAGACCTCTTCGCTGAGGTCGAGAAGCGGGCATTCCGCGAGGACCTCTACTACCGCCTGAACGTCATCCGCATCGACCTGCCGCCACTGCGCGCGCGGCGAGACGACATCCCGCTGCTGGTAGCGCACTTCCTCGACAAGTACCGCTACGCGCCGGACATGCCGCCGATCAAGATTTCGGAGGATGCGCTCCAGGCGCTCTTGCAGTACGACTGGCCGGGCAACGTGCGGGAGCTGGAGAACACGATCCAGCGCGCCGTCGTTCTGTCCAAGGGCCGCATGATTACGCGCGAAGACCTGCCCATGGGGACGCCGCACGGCGTCGCGCCGACCGTCGCGTTGCGGATGCTCGACTTCACCGACGCGCTGCGCCGGGGCGTTACCCTTCAGCAAGTGGTGGCGCAGGTCGAGCAAGGGATGTTGCGAGCGGCGCTCGATATGGCTGGCGGCGACATGGCGGAGGCGGCACGGATCCTTGGCACAGATTCTGCTAATGTGCAGAACAAGATGGACGAATACAATCTTGCCAATCTTCGCCAGAAGGAGGGTGCCTAGTCGGAACGCTTGGCACAGGCTTTGCTATGTCCGAAGTAGATCTACTGCGGCGACAGAACGAAAGGATAGGGACGGGGCACGACGTGTGGTCCGCAAATACCATGGGGGAAAAACGTGTCCTACTCGTGGACGACGATGCTGAGCTGACCGACATACTGCACGATTACCTAGAGGACAAAGGACTCCAGGTGACCGAGGCGGGGTCTGCTCGTCAGGCGCTGTATCTACTCAAGCATTCAGGGCCTTACGACCTGGTTCTTCTAGACATCGGCCTGCCCGACCTCGATGGTCTCGCGGTGCTCGAGCGGCTGCGCCTGGATGGGTACGATCTGCCGGTCGTGATGGCGACGGCGGAGAGCAATTCCTTGAAGGTGCGCCGCGCTCGGCAGTTGGGTGTGAGCGCCTATCTGCTGAAGCCGTTCGACCTTGACCGTCTCGTTCAGATTGTAGATCGTTTGCTTGCAGCCTGACGCAGTTTTCAAGATTGCGCCGCCATTCTATCCACGTGGTTTAGTCCCTAGCGAAGCGCCGCTAAACTTAATCCGTAGCATTGCAGAATAGTTTTCAACAACGAGGAGCGTTGGCGTATGATGGACATGGAGATGTTCCACGTTCAAGAGATGCGGCCATCTCCTACGCTTGTGGCATTTAGCCAGATGCTCCAGCTTTCTGGCACGCAGTTGCAGCAGGCCATTAAGCAGGAAGTAGAGGAGAACCCCGCGCTGGAGGTGGAAGAGCACGAGATCTGTCCTCTATGCGGTGAAGTCCTTTCGCGATGCCACTGTCCCGTGGCCTCCGAGTGGATGGAGCCGCGCCACCTTCAGGATAGCGATGAAGATGATGAGTACGATGTTCTGACATCCGTGGCGGGCCAGGTGACGTTGGCCGAGCATCTGCTGCGGGATGTCAGCGCGCAGATCCCTGACGAAGACTTGTTCATCGCCGACTACCTGATCGGCAGCCTCGACGAGCACGGCTTCCTGGATGACGATGTAGAGGTTGTCGCCGCTACATTGGGCGTCGATATCGCCCGGGTCGAGGCTATCCTGAAGCGGATCCAGACCGTGGGGCCTGTCGGCGTCGGGGCGCGCGATGTGCGCGAGTGCCTGTTGATGCAGCTCCAGCGGTGGGAGGAGCGCGGCAAGGCTCACCCGCTCGTTCGGCCGATCATCGAGAACTACTGGTCCGACCTGGGCGAGGGCCGCTACAGCTACATCGCGCGCGCTCTCAAGACTGACACCGCGACTGTGCATACGGCGCGCGACTTCATCCGCGGCTATCTGCGACCGTACCCCGTACCGGACCTCTCGGAGTTGGGATCGTGGGCGCAGCCGACGGACACGCCATACATCGCGCCGGATATCGTGATTCGTTCTCGGCCGGAGGCCCCGGACGAATTCGACGTCGAAGTCGTCGAGTCGCGCCGCTACAGTCTGCGCATCACGCCCATGTACCAGGAATTGGCGAAACCGGCCAAGACGAAGAAGCTGGATCAGCCGGCGCTGCGGCCCCAGGATCAGGAAGTCATCCAGGGCTACTTCAGCCGCGCCCGCGATTTCCTGTCGCGTTTGCGCGACCGACGCGAGACCATGGCGCGGGTATCCCGCTACGTCGTCGAGCGCCAGAAGGGCTTCCTCCTGCACGGCCCACGGCACCTCGTGCCGCTGACCCGCGCCGAGGTTGCCGAGGCGCTGGGGATGCACGAGTCGACCATCAGCCGCGCGACCGCCGAGAAGTATGTTATGCTCCCCGACCGCCAGGTCATACCCTTCGAGACTTTCTTCCAGCCCGCGCTGAGCGTCCAGGACGTGCTCAAGGAGATTATCTCCCAGGAGCCGAAGCCCCTGACCGACGCGCAGCTCGTCGAGAAGCTGGCCGCCAAAGGCTATCATATCGCCCGGCGCACCGTCGCCAAGTACCGCGCGCGCCAGCAAATCCCTCCCTCTTCCCTCAGATAGCGACTGGCTTCATCGGAAGCCGTCCCGATTCTAGAGCCAACGGGCGCCCATGCCGTGGGGCGCCCGTCGCACGCTTGGCACGCTTCTTGCTCTAATTTCCACTGGGTTGGGTTGATACCCATTCATACGTAGGACCGGGCATTGTGCGGCGGGTCCGGTTCTAGACCACGCCCCCCTTTCCTCCCCGCGGAGGGGAGGGGGGCGTGGCTTACACGAGGCATGGTTTGGAAAGGCAGCCATTGTATGGAGCCTGTGTCCCGAAATACTGTCGTCATCTCTTCACGTCAAGTTGCGCTGTGGACGGCTACCGCGATCCTGGTAGCCGCTCTCATGTATCTCCTTTTCTGGCTGCGCGATCTCGTCCTGCTCTTCCTTGTCGGTATCGTCATGGCAGCCGCGTTTCGGCCGCTGATTCTCCGCGTGCAGCGGCGGCGTCTCCCGAAGGCTGCCGGCGTCGTGATAGTCTACCTGGTGTTCGTGGGGCTTGTGGCGGCCAGTGTCGCCCTTCTCATGCCGACCATGACGAGTGAAGTGGTCGCTCTCGCCGAGGAAACGCCCGGACGCTATGCCGAGATGCAGATCGCCTTGCAGAACTCCGGCAGCGGTTTGCTGCGGGCGCTGGCCGCGAATATTCCGTCGCTAGATCAGCTTGCCGCGTCACTGAGAGGGATGGTGGGCGGCAGCTTCATCCTCGACATGGCCAACAGCCTTTCATCGCTTCTCGAGGCGTCCGCCACGATTCTGCTGGTCGCCTTCTACTGGAGCCTCGACCAGCCGCGGCTGGAACGGTGGATCTTCTCCCTCGTGCCGGCCGTCTATCGCTCGCGATCGCTGACGGCGTGGCGCGAGATGGAAGACCGCATGGGCGCGTACGTGCGCGGGACTATTCTTGTCGCGGTTTTGATCGGCGTCCTGACGGGGGTGGGCTACCTGGTCATCGGGCTTCCCTTTGCGCTGTTCCTCGCCGTCCTGGCCGGGCTGGGCGAGTTCATCCCGGTGGTCGGCTTCATCATCGGCTTCGTGCCGGCGCTCCTTGTGGCCATGACCGTGTCGCCGCAGCTCGTTCTCATGGTTATTCTCATCAACGTCGGCCTGCGCGTATTGCAGCACTTCTTCATCTGGCCGATGGTCATGTCCAACTCTGTCGGTCTCAGCCCGTTGATCCTGCTGGTGGCCCTGTTCGTTTTCGGCGCTCTGTTCGGGGCCATCGGCGCGTTCATGGCGATTCCCCTGGCCGCTATTATCCAGGTCGCGCTAGACTACGCCCTCCTCAAGAACGAGCCAAGCGTTGTGGACGAGGTGGCGGCGGAGGCCAGACCACTCGAGGTGGCACGCACGCAGCTCAAGGCGCTGCAAGAACGCCTCCGCGAGCGGCTGCGCGAGCGTGACGAGTATCTCGATGTCGACACAGGCCTCGACGCGGTCGATCACCGCATTGACAGTATCGTGGAGGCCGTCGAGTCCGCTATCAGCAAGGCCACCGAGGATCCCAACCGTGTCGAGACCGGCGTGGTGAGGGAGATCGAGCAGGCTCTTGCTGACGTGGATGTGCTCAAGGCCGAGGTTCGCGACAAGTCGTCGGCGGTGGGCGTGTCGCCCGAGGAAGCCCGCCGAGACCCCATGCTGCTGGACGACGTGAACAGAATCATCACGGAAACGCGGCAGGTGCTGATGGCGGCGGCGACAGAAATCCAGGGCATCGCCCACGAACAGGGCGACGCGGACGCGAAACAGGCCGCCGACTTGATGGAGGCGCGGCGGCTCGACCGTCCGGCGCGGGACCGCGCGGCGTGACGGCGGGCGAATGGCACAGCCGTTGCTATTCTGTCGGTAGGGCGATGCGAGCCGCGGCGGAAGACCCGAGGAAACGAGCCAGTTTACAAAAAAAGATCGTTCAAAAGCACGGCAGAGGCGCACGGTGGCACGCAACTTGCTCTAAATAAGAAGTAGGAGGCCCTCTCCGAGGGCCGACGAACGCGAAAGTGGTGTAGAAGTTTGAGCTGCATTTTTGACGGAGAGGAGTGAGAACCATGATTATCAACCTTATTCTGTGGCTCGTGTTTGGTGCGTTGATCGGTTGGCTCGCCAGCATCGTAATGCACACCGATGCGCAGCAGGGCGCAATTCTCAACATCGTCGTCGGCATTGTCGGCGCATTCCTGGGCGGCCTTATCTTCAGCATGCTGGGTCTGGGTGGCGCGAACATCAACAGCCCTGACTTCAGCCTCCCGGCGCTGATCGTATCCTTTGTCGGCGCCGTCATTCTCCTCGGCATCGTTAATCTCTTCCGCCGAGGTAGTGTTCGCTAAGCAGTCTTCCTCCTTCAGGCTGGTGGTGGGTAGAAGGCGTTCATCCCTGGGAAACCAGGGGTGGGCGCCTTCGCCATTTGCCCTCTGATATCACGACAACCCCTCAATTACGTCGACATGATAGGCCGTCTCTCGGCGGCGAGTCGCTCCAGCAGGGCGATGGCGCTGTCTGCCGTCGGGAAGCCCGCGATTTCTTGACGCAGACGCGCCGCGGCCAGGCGGTACGACGGAGTCTCGAGCACGTCCAGCACCGTTTCGCGCGCCGTCTCCGGCGTCAGCGCGATCGGGTCGAGCCAATGTCCGACGCCGACTGCCTCGCAGCGGTCCGCGTTGAGTGGCTGGTCCGCGCCCATCGGGATCAGCACCATCGGCAGGCCGTGAGTCAGCGCCCCCATCAGGCTGCCCGAGCCGCCGTGGCAGACCACCATATGGCAGAAGGGCAAAATCTCCGCTTGTGGGATGTAGCGCTCGACACGGACGTTGGGCGGCTGCGGGCCAAGCTCCGATGGATCGAAGTCCCGCCCCACAGTGACAACCAGGTTGATGGGCAAGTCTCGCAGCCCCGCAATCACGCGGTGGAAGAGGTCGCCCGACTCCATGGGAAAGACCGTACCGAGCGTGAAGTACACGATGGGCGCGTCACCCAGGCGCGCGAGCCACGACGGCGGCGCCGGTGGGGCGACATCCGGGGATCGGAACAGGTGCGACGTCGCGGGTAGCGGAAACGCCGGGTCGCGGAGGCTCGGCGGGAACGGCGATAGAACCAGATAGCGGGTGAGCATCGCCAGAGTCGGGTCGGGCGGCAGCCCATACTCAGCGCGAACGTCATTGAGTGGTTCAGCGACGAACTCGGTGCGGATAAAGCTACCTGCGGCAATTACGAGCACCGTCGCTTGGGGCAGCCCAAGGCTCTCGGCGACGACCATCGCGCCGAAATCCGTTTCCTCGCTCACGACCAGATCGGGCTGCCATGTGCGGCGCAGCGGGAGGATATCCGCCGCCCGCTCGCGGGCAAGGCGGCGTCCAAACCCATAGGCGAGATCCTGCATCTCCCGCTCCACATCCAGGGCCGCCAGCGGGCGCCTCACGGGTGTGAGCCCCACGTCCGAGCCGGCCGAAAAGGCCTCGAAGCCGAGGCCCTCGACCTTCGGAACCATCCAGGGACGGCCGACGAACGCTACAACATGGCCCGCCGCCTGGGCAGCTCGGGCGAGGGGAACGAGTGGCTCCAGGTGGCCGCTGCCACCGGCGAATGTAAACAGTATGCGCACGGCGATGCCCTATCCTGTCTTCCAAATTCTCGATGCAACGCGCGAATCGAGCCGAATGATACGCCGCTGTGCGGGTGAAACACAAGGCGCAGAGGGTGCTGCACCTCTGCGCCTCGACGTATGCGATTCTTCGGCGGCCGATATGCTGGAAACGTAATCTTTCCTGGGCCAATCCCGCGCCGGCAAACACGGATTCGACTGCGTGTGCGTCGATCTGGGCGTGGACGAGACAGGCAATGAACAGGCACGGCATTGTGCCTGATCCTACCTATCTCCTGGCTGTGTCGACCACTCTCTTCTAATTGACAAGCTATTCAATTCGGCTACAATCCGCCAAGATTGCGTTACTGAAGTCTGCAACGTACATCAGTTGCCGCTGTCTTGGTATTGAAGGCGTACAGCGGGACGGGATACTGCATTAGCTAGAACAGGACAATCAAGATGCGCGACGCTCAAAAACCTGACCACGTAAGTCTCAATACCCTGATTGGCTGGCTCAAAGAGGGCCGATTTGTGATTCCGGATTTCCAACGAGAGTTCGAGTGGCGACCGTGGGATATCCGGGACCTGATGCGTTCGATTTTACTTGACTATTACATTGGCAGCCTCTTGCTTTGGAAGGGCAAGAAGGACAACTTTGAGGCACTTTCATGCGAGGCTATCTACGGTTACACAGGCAACAAGAAGCCTGAGTACATTGTGCTAGACGGCCAACAGCGGCTGACTGCCATGTACTACGCGTTCCTTGCTCCAGATATGCCGCTGCCAAATCGTACCAACCGTTTCTTCTATTTCATTAGTGTGGATAAGTTCATGAATGAGGAGTACGATCAAGCGTTCAATTACGATTGGACGCAGCGATCGTCGAAATTCTTGGGCAATCGGGAAGCGCAATATGCAGATCACGTGTTCCCTCTGAGTGTTGTCGGCGCTGGCGGATGGACGTTGCCGAATTGGGTCCAGGGTTATGAGCAGTATTGGAGCGATCAGGCCGAAAGATTGGAGGTTACCGATCGCAAGGTAGAACACGCACAAGCTGTTCGTCACGCAAAGAACGCGATGGCCTTCGGTGAACATTTGAAAGGAATCACCGAACAATATCAGATATCCTATATCGAACTGGACAAGGATCTTGAGGTCGACAAAGTATGTGACATCTTCACTCAGATCAACAGTCGCGGAATAAGACTGGATGCCTTCGATCTTATCAATGCGCTGCTTAAGCCGAAAGGCCTGCAACTCAAACAGATGTGGCGGGATGCTGCGGCGCGATTGGAGTTTGTAGAGACCGAGAAGATGAACGTTTACATTCTCCAAGTCATGTCTATTCTTCGCCAAGCGTACTGCTCGCCGAAGTATCTGTATTATCTTCTTCCCGGTCAAGAGAAGTCTGTGCGAGATCCTGACGGAACACTTCGCAAGGAAGTGCTGGTTCCAGATATTAGAGATTTCGAGAAGCGTTGGAACGATGCTGTCGCTGCGCTGGAGAGCGCGATCAAGCTCCTAAGTCACCCGCAAGAATTTGGAGCCATATCGTCAGACTACCTTCCCTACGTTTCAATTCTTCCTGTCTTTGCAGCTCTGCAAAAGCAGGTCAAGAGTTTGCCTGCGCAACAGCAACTAAGCGCTCAAGTAAAGCTCCGTCACTGGTATTGGGCATCGGTGTTTACCAATCGGTACTCAGGTTCAGTTGAGTCCACAAGTGCCCGCGATTTTCTAGATGTCAAGAACTGGCTTGATGATGATCAAGCCGAACCTGCACTCATTCTAGAGTTCAAGAATCGATTCCGAGATCTCGATCTCCATAAGGAGGTCAAGCGCGGCACTTCTGTCTACAATGGCATCTTCAACCTCCTTGTATTGCAGGGAGCTAGAGACTGGATGACTGGTAATGTGCCACAATATGGAGATCTCGATGATCATCACATCGTCCCGGTATCATGGGGCTCCAAGAACCTGCAGGGAAGTCAGATTCATACGATTCTGAATCGCACTCCGCTTACCCCGGACACCAACCGTCACGTGATCAATGAGCAACTCCCAAACGTGTATTTGCCGAAACTAATCGCAGCGAATGGCGAGAAGGCGGTACGCGAGATGCTTGAGTCGCACTTCATTTCGCCTGCTGCAATGGCTATCCTCATGCGCCAACCGTTCACCCCTGCCGACTATGATGAATTCATAACTGAACGCCAGCGATGTTTGCAGCAGGGCATTGAGAATCTGCTTGTCAAAGCGCGCCTTCGCTTATCGCCGGACGTTCGCGAACTCGACGAGAGAATCGAACGAGTAGAACGCGACCTACGAAACATTGTGGTCAAGATGCTCGAGAATGACCCGAAGCAACTACCCGCGAATATCCTCCAGAAGATTGATGAACGCGTTCGGCAGAACCTCAGGAACAATCCGGGCAGAGATATCGACAATAGTAGTTCTTTGGCAGCAATGCTGGAATTTTCCGATATACGTGAGCTTCAGGATACAATCATGAATAAACTGTTGTGGCCTCGCTTTGAGGGACTATTCCCGAGCAAAGAATTGTTGAGCGTAAGATTTGGCCAATTTGCTGATCTTCGTAATACCATCCGTCATAGCCGTCCCCTGAGTGATATTACGCGAAAAGATGGCGAAGCGGCTATTCTATGGTTTGAACAGGTGTTTAAAAACATCCATTAAGGGTACGTCTGATCAGATTCACCAGCAGCTCTCGAACAGGACTAGCCTAGAGTCTCCTGCCCTTCCGGCGCTCGGTTGAACTCTGATATGATAAGTGGTTCTGCCTTTCAGTTGGCAGCACGGAGGAGACTATGGCGGCGCAGTGGGATCCCGTCAGCTTGCGGCAGGCGATGACGGACCGCATGAGCACGGATGAGGTCGAGGCGCTATGCTTCGACCTAGGCATTGACGTCGACAATCTCGGAGGCGACACGAAGTCGGCGAAGATTCGCGAGCTCATCCAGTACATGCAGCGCCGCGGTCGCCTCGATGATCTGACGGCGCAGCTCGCCAAGCAGCGGCCGGACATCCAGCCGCCAGGCGGCTCACCTCAGCAGGCGTCACCTCAAGCGACTCCCTCGCCTGCCACAAATCCATCAAGCACGGAAACCGGCCAGGCTCAAGCTCCAGCCTCGACACCTGTTGCTCCGACCGGCTCCGCTCCGTCGTGGACCTACGTTGATTTCGACGTGGCCGTCACGCAGGCGAGCAGCGGCTACACCGTGAACGTCATTGCCTCGCCGGCCGGTCAGGCGAGCGCGACGACCCAGATCGCTCTTGCTGACGGCCCGATCGCCGACGGTGTGGCGGCGCTAAAGCGGGCGCAGTTCGACAGCGCGCTCGCCAAGAGCCTGGGCGGTACACTCCTCTCAACGCTACTAAAGGGCGATGTCGCCAACGCCTACTTTGCCACGCTCGGCCGCGCCGAGAGCCAGCAGAGCGGGGTGCGGCTGCGCCTGCGTATCACTGCGCCGGAGCTGAAGTCGCTACCCTGGGAGTATCTCTACGATGCGCAGCGGGACAACTTCCTGGCCGTGCGCCGCGACGTCGTTATCTCGCGCTATTTGGAGGTCTTCCAGGGCATCGGCGCGTCGTCTCCGCCCGCCGCGCTTCGTATCCTGGTATTGCTCTCAGGACCAGCGGGACCGGCCGTTTTGGACCTGGCCGGCGAGCAGAAGCGGATTGAGGATGCGCTCGCGCCGCTGGTGACGGCTGGGCGCGTTGTGGTCGAGTTCGAGACGAACCCGACGGCATTCAACATCCGCGCGCGGCTCCGTCGCAACGTGTACCACGTCATCCACTACAGCGGCCACGCCTACTACGCCACCGAGAGCAAGCTCGTTCTGAACCAGTCCGTGACGCAGGACACCGGCTACGTCGTCCTGCCTAATGACGATGGCACGGCGCGCCTGCTGGACGAAGCCTCTTTTGCCCAGTTCTTCGTCGGCAACCCAAGCATACGTCTAATCATCCTGAACGCCTGCCAGGGCGCGCAAAGCTCGCTGACCGAGTACCTGTCCGGCCTGGGTGATAAGCTCGTGCAGACGGCTGGCCTCCCGGCCGTCGTCGCGATGCAATTCCCCATAGCAGATATGGCGGCTAAACAGTTTGCGCAAGAGTTCTATGCCTCACTGACCGACGGCCTGCCCATCGACGCAGCGGTCGCCCAGGCGCGCTTGGCGCTGTTCCAGGACCGCGGTGCGAGTGACCGGGCGTGGGGCACGCCAGTGCTCTTCATGCGTTCTGCGGACGGCCGCCTGTTCGCCTGATTGGCTTCGGGAAAGGCGAATTGCTCCACCATGCAAGTCAGGCGTCGGTTCATTCAACGGAAAACAGTCGTCGATAGCACGAATATCACGACCTGACTCAGGATGAACAGACCAATCAGGCCGGCGACGGCAGTGAGGGCCATTCTCGCTACGCTCACGCGCCGGGGCTGAGCCGCCTCACCGACGGCGAGGCGCCCGACATCGTCCGCGGCGTCGTTGATCAGTTCGTCTGGGCGGACGGCGCTCACGCCGGCCAGGAGCCACCCGTCACACGCCACCGGGATCAGAAGCTTGCGCGCCGGGCTGGCCGCGATTGCAGCTGCAACCTTCTCCTTGCCCTCGCCGGGTATGAGGAGGCTCCACGGCGCGACGACGATGTGGCTCTGCGCCAGCATCTCAAGCCCGTGGGGCGTGTCGAGCTCGCCGCCAAGTGCGCGCGCAGCGGCCGGCGTCAACCCCATTGGCTCCAGTGTCAGGCCGGGCATACGGTTTTGCAGCGCTTCCACGATGCTTGTGCCAAAGCTCCCGTTCTCCCCATCCAGAATAGCGACGCGAATCCCATGCAGCCGCGCGGCCTCGTCCGCCTTGAGCGCGCGTCCATCGCGCCGCAGCAGCGCGCCGTGATACAACCAGACGGCAGCGGCGATGATTGTGAAGGCGATGGCGTGACCCACTTCGCTCGGAGGGTTGCCGCTGACGTGCCCGCTTAACGCCCAGTAGACGACTCGCGAGACGAGGAATACGGCGCTGGACAGGATGGTCATCGTCGCAGCGAACAGGAAGAGGTACAGGTAGATTTTGCGTGTCACTGAGCGGCGCTCCGCCATACCGGCTGCGCCAGACGCGACGGCGGCCGACTGCGCCGGCCACCAGGCCAGGAGCCAGACGGGCAGCCCGGCGACCACGGCGGCCGTGAACCAGGCGAGTTGGGCGCGCAGATCCTGGATCAGCCCTGGCCCTGCCAGGCTGCGAATGAGAACGCTCAAGTCACCAGCCAGGCCGATGAGGAGCGTGGTCAGGCCGATCGCCGCGACGAGGTACAGATAGACGCGGCGAATAGCAGCCTCTTGTGGCACTGCGCCCGCGATACGCTCGTCCTGGCGCAGAGTCACGGCATGATAGGCCCAGATGGTCAGACCGGCGATGATCATGGCAAGCCACTGTCCGAGGCTCTGGCTTTCCGTCGGCACTCCTAGCGCTCTCTGCAGAGAGTATCCCAGAAGGAGTGTCGCAGTGCCCACAGCCATCACCACAGCGGCAAATATGACGGCGTAGAGGTAGAACTTGCGGATTGTGGAGTGGCGCTCCTCCTCGTCCGGTGTCGTGAACAATCGTTGTGCCCACAGCCAGAACGCGAGCCAGACGGGCAGCCCTACGATCAGAGTCGTCACGTCTTCCACCGGGAAGCCTATGGCAATGCCGCTGACGGTGGGGGTCACACTATCTATGAGGCGCGCCAAAAGGGCGAGAACGGCTGTGACGGTCATGGCCAACCCGGCGGCGCTGTAAGTGTAGACGTATAAGCGCCGCAACGGGTCGGCCCACTCGGTTGCGCCTGCCTTGACACGATTGGCAGTAATGAGGCGGTGGTGGTAGAGCCACAGCGCTCCCCATACAAGAATGGCAGGCGTCCAGTCGAGCGCGAGGCCGACGGGATCCGTTCGCTCGAAGAAGCTGCCCCGGGCCCCGAGCGCGCCAACGGCGACCTCAACGACGCTCCAGACCGCCACGATAGCCGCACCCAGGGACCACGCCAAAAGGCCATAGAGATACAGCCAGCGCAATGCGGCTCCCTGTTCCTCGCTGTCTCGCCCCGCGAGCCGCTGCGCCCACAACCAATGGGCCAGATAGATGGGTAGCCCGATAACGATGACTGCCAGCTGCAGGGCTGTCGCCTCTAGCGCGACGATTGTCTGGCTGCTCAACATGTGGCCGAGGAGTTGGCTGACCGCCAGGCCGACAGCCACCAGGGAGATGGCCGAGACGAGATAGATATACCAGCGCCTTACGGTGCTCATTGAACCCTCCTCACGCGCTCCCAGCCCCGAGCGAAATGCCGTACTGGCGAGGTATATGAGTAGCGCTGCGGCGAGCGTGATGGCTAATAGGGCCATGTGCGCCACGACCACGCCCAATAGGCGTCGCTGTCCGTGATCTTCCAGCCCGGCGTCTCTCGGCGCAGGGTCATCCGGAAGGTACGCGTGTCCTGATGGCTCGCAAACGGGCCGCCACGGTAGTAAGTCGTCTCGCGCACCTGCACCCAGGCCAGATCATTCTCGACGCGCACGGAATCGATCTCCAGGGCAACATCGCGGTTGACGTCGAGTGGATAGGTGTTCTCGATTATGCTCGCAAAGGCTCCGACACTGGCGGGGTAGTTCTTGATGGTGGGCGACATGTAGGCGTAGGCTTGTGCGTGATCGCCGCGCTGAAGCGCCAGCAGGTAGTTGAAGGCTGCGCCCTCGGGCCTGTCGTCCGGGCGATAGGCGACCGCGTTCGCGCGGCTAACGACGGAAACGACCGCCGCCCCCGCTATGATGATAATGCCAGCTACCATCGCCAGTAGGAACTTGTCGGCTCTCCTCATAGCTTGCCTCCTCTGCCATACTTGTGCGCATTCCGACCCGAAGGGCCTTGGCTATTTCCGTTGTACCATTTGTGAGGCGCCATTTCCATACGGAAAACTGCCAATAACTGCCACGACAACCCCTGCCACCCGAAGTATGGCTGCTTGACCTCAGTTGTGTGCGTCCCTATAGTTTTACGCGTGGCTGGAGCCGAGGGAGGCGCGTCGTTGCATACATGGTTGTCAGAAGCGAGGCGAGTGTGACAAATGATCAGGCGCGAGTAGCGCTGCTGGGGTTGGGAACCGCTGTGCCAAAGTATCGCTACTCACACGAGGCAACCGGCCGTTGGCTTGCAGAATCGCCGGGAACAGACCGGGCCGTCGCCCGCCTATTGCGGAGTGTGTTCGCCGCATCGGCCATTGATACAATCCACGCGGTTCTGCCCGATTTCTTCGGGCCACCGCAGAACTCGCGCATGGCGCCGGGACGCGCCCTGGAAGAGATAGCTACAACGGCGGAGCGCATGCAGATCTACCAGCGTGAAGCGCCGATCCTCGGCAGGCAGGCCGCCGAGCGCGCCCTTGCCGACTCCGGCCACCCCTCCGCCGCCGATACGGTCACGCACCTGGTTGTAGTAAGCTGTACGGGCTTCTTCGCGCCGGGCCTGGACCAGGCCATCGCCATAGGGCTGGGGCTTGGGCCACATGTCCAGCGGACGATGGTTGGGTTCATGGGCTGCGCGGCCGCGTTCAACGGCCTGCGGCTTGCCGATCAGATTGTCCGTGCCCAGCCCTCGGCGCGGGTCCTGGTCGTCTGCGTCGAGCTGTCCTCGCTGCACATACCGCCACGCCTCACGCGGGATTACATCATCGCCGCCGCCCTGTTTGCCGATGGCGCGGGCGCCTGTCTCGTCGGGGCGCCGCCCCCAGACGGCAGAGAGCACTTCGCGCTCGACAACATGCACTCGATGCTCGCGCCGGACACCCGCCAGCATATGGTCTGGGAGATTGGGAATCATGGCTTCAGCCTGTACCTGTCGCCAGAAATCCCGCAGCGTCTCGGCCAGGTCGCGCCGGGCGCGCTGCGGACACTGCTCGATGGGCGACCGATGCCGCGGGCGTGGGCGGTGCATCCGGGCGGCCGGGCCATCGTGGATAAGCTGGCGGAGGTGTTCGAGCTAACGCCGGACGATCTCGCCTCGACATATGCCGTGTTGCGCGACTACGGCAACATGTCCTCGCCGACGATCCTGTTTGTGCTCCGGGAGCTTCGGGAGCGGCTGCGGCGCGAGGCGGCTGAGCCGACGAGCGTTGCGGCGATGGCGTTCGGGCCAGGGCTGGTGGTCGAGATGGCGCACCTGACCTATGAGCCGGTTGTCGGTGCGATCGGGTCGCCCGGGACGACGGACGCGGAAGCCGCGGAGCTAATAGGCGCCTGAGAGAGCGACGCCGCCTCGCCCAGGTTCCTCTGCAAGAACATCCTCCCGACGGCAGCGCGGCTGCGTCGGGAGGATTGTATCGCCCTGAGGTTGAAGCGGAACGCACCGCCTGGTTGTGGCAGCCAGCCTGGAGAGATTGGGGTGCGGCGGCGATGAAAGCAGCAAGAGCGCCCTGGCAGCTGGGGCTGATGGTTGCGGCGGTGGTTGGGTTGTGGAATGTTCGACCGGTGGGAGTGGGACGCAAGAAGAAAGCTGTCGTCAGGTGTGTCCCGTCCTTGCGAACGATGAGATCTGCGACAGTGGCTGTGATGAGTTACGCTCGACCTTGCTAGGGGCAAGGCCGAGAACTGAAATGACCCAGTCGTATCTATTAGGGCAGTGCGTATCCGCAATTCCATTATACCAGAGTTTTCGTCAAGTTGCAACAGGTTTGTTCACATAATTAAACAATTTTGTTAACAGGTTGGTGCGATTTCGTGTCTGGCTACAATTGTGCTAACATAGGCACGTGGGCAGACTGAGTCTGCCCTTTGAAGTTCACAACGTGCCAGATTACTATGCGAATCCTTGTTATTTCGGACATTCATGCTAACGCTGCGGCGCTCAATGCCGTTCTAGAAGATGCCGGCTCGTTCGATAGGGTGTGGTGCCTGGGAGATCTGGTCGGCTACGGGCCTGACCCGAACGCGTGCGTCGAGCGCGTCCGCGAGCTGCGGCGCTATCAGTGCCTCGCCGGTAACCACGATTGGGCTGTGTTGGAGAAGCTCGACCTCTCCGACTTCAACAGTGATGCGCGCCTGGCCGCGCTGTGGACGCAGAAGCAGCTCACACCCGACAATCGCGCGTTCCTGGATGCGCGCCTGGCGACGATTGGGCCACTGGAGGACCGCTACTTCCTTGCCCACGGGAGCCCGCGTCACCCGATCTGGGAGTATATCCTGGATGAGGTCATTGCCGAAGAGAACTTTCCGTATTTCCAGACCCAGGTATGCTTTGTCGGGCATACCCACGTTCCAATGATCTACGTGCAGGAGAACGGCGCCGTCCGCCCTATTTCGCCCGCTATCGACCGGCCGTTCCCGCTCGGCGAGAACCGTCTGATTATCAACCCGGGCAGCGTTGGCCAGCCACGCGATGGAGACCCGCGCGCAAGCTATGCAATCCTCGATCCCGACCAGGAAACCGTGACCCATCGCCGCGTTCCGTATCCTATCGAACAAACCCAGGCGAAAATGGTCGAGGTTCATCTTCCCCGCCGCATCATTGACCGCTTGAGCTACGGCTGGTAGCGACGCCCAATCGCCTGGACTCGACCCGAACCGGTCCGAAGATCCAGTAACCGACAGGACTGTGGCGAGACCGAAAGGCATTCGTCGTCATGTGCCTGGTTTCCCCGTCATGTGCAAAGCGTGGTATAATCGCTACCACGTGCCGCCGATGAGGATGGAATGCGACTCGATCGAGAAGCCGTGCTGCGTCTGGTGGCCCAGCATGGCGGACCTGAGGGACTAGACCTATCCGGCCGGGACCTGACCGGCATTGATCTAAGCAACGTCGACCTGCATGGCGCAATTCTGTCGAAGGCGGACTTGCGGGGCGCTGACATGCGCTGGGCCGACCTGCGCGATGCCGATTTGTCTTGGGCAGTTCTAAAAGACGGTGACTTGCGCTGGGCGAACTTCCGCGGCGCGAACCTGTCCCAGGCCGACCTGCGCGAAGTCAACCTGTGGGGCGCGGAGCTGGCCGAGACCAATCTAGGCGGAACAGACCTCAGCGTCGCGGATACGAGCCGTGTCGAATTCACGTCGCGCGACGTGGAGCAGGTTGGCGACATGGAAGGGCCGCGGCCGACGATGTTCAGGCGAGTCGGTTCGTGGCTTTCTGTGCGCAACGTCCTCATCGCGCTAGGCGTCATTCTTCTCCTCGTCTACTTCTGGGGCTGGGTCTATACCGCTACCTACTTCGCCGCCTTCAACCTGACGCCCTCGACGGTGATGGACAATCTCTCGTCGGATTATATCTCCATCGGGTTGGAAGTCCTGGGCCTGTCTCTGCGGTTCCTGCTCGCGTTCCCGGTTCTCCTGTTCTATCTGCTTCTGCTATTCCTGGGCATTCTCATCGTTCCCCTCGCGCTGCTGGCGCTCGGCACGCGCGTGCTGGGCTTTATCCCTAGCCGCCCGGCGCGACTCATCGTCGTCGGGGCATTGCTCATCATCTATCTTTTCGTGTTCGTCGTCTGGATGCAGGCGATTATCTCGCCGCTCTGGGGTGTATTCTTCGGACTGGGCCTACCGTTCCCGCAGACATTCGATCTCTTCTTCGGGCTGTGGCAGAGCGCGAGCCTGCTCGTTAAGGGTCTTGTGGTCATCTTCGTCCTGCTGCTCTCGATTCCGCTATGGATCGGCTACCGCCTGCTGTGCCATCTCGTCCAGCGTACCGAGCTGTCGGAGGACCTGGCGACGCGCTACCCAAGCCTGGCGCGGGCGTGGCGCGACATCCAGAACGGCCCGTTGTTCGCGCGCGGGGCGCCACTGACAACGCGCGAGCGGCGCCTGGGACTGGTAACTCTGGCGGTGCTTCTTGTGGCATTGCCGACGTTTTTCACGCAGGCCGGCTATGTCAAGGCCGAGTCGGAGATGTGCGGCGGCGGCGAGCTGCCCCAGATCACCCTCTACGCCAATGACATGCTCAACTCGCCTGATCTTGGCGATACCACCTCAAACGAGGCGTGCCTGCGCCTTTTGACCGAGCACAACAAGCGTGTCTTCGTGTTCTACCCGTTCCAAACGCGCATGGAGGGCGATGCACGCACAGCGCGCGTGTACCAGTTCCCGACAGACACGGTGTTCTACAACATCCACACGGATCGCCGCGCGTGCGTCACCTGCGCCGAGACCGAGTACTACCCCATGCCGGCGGTCGCGGCCGTCGTCAAGGCAACCCAGACGCCTGTTCCGAGCCTCACACCGTTGCCGAGCAACACGCCACTGCCGACTAACACGCCGGTGAACACGGTGACGAACACGCCTCCGCCGAGCAACACACCTCTGCCGAGCAACACGCCGCTCCCGACGGGGACGCCACTCCCGACGGCTACGCTCAACCCCTTCGACGAGTACGAACCGGACGACCTCTTCCAGCAGGCCAATACCATTGGCGTTGGGGAAAGCCAGAAGCACAACTTCAATCCTGACGGCGATATCGACAAGGTGCAGTGGGCGGCGAAGGCCGACGGCTGGTACCGCATCTATACCAAGAACCTGGCGCCCGGTGTCGATACGGCGATTGTTCTCGCCGCCGCTCAGGGGGTCATGGCGCAGTGCGACCCGGCCGACTGTGCCAGCGATGACATCGCGCCGGGTAACCTGGCGTCGAGTGTCGTGGTCCAGGCCGCGCGGGATGGGATCATCTACGCCACCATCCTCAACAAGGGCGCGTACGGGCCGAATCGCACGTACGAAGTGGGCCTGGAGCAATTCGTGCCCACGCCGACCGCAACACCGAGCTTTACTCCGACTGACACGCCGACGCCGTCGGATACGCCGACGCCGACCGGCACAATCACGCCATCGCCAACCTGGACGCCGTCGCCCACGCCCAGCCGCACACCGCGCCCGACGCGTACCGTCACAATCACGCCGTCTGCGCTGCCATCACCGACGGTGGTCTCGACGCCGTTCCCGTCGGCTACGCCATACCTGCAACCTACCCCCACGATCAGAGCCTCTATCACATTGACACCGAAGGCCGGCGCCGAGGATAGGATCATTCCTACCTCGACGCCGCCTCCCCCCGCGGCGCCCACGTCGGCCAAAGCGTCCCCTGCGCCGCAGCCGTCTCCGTAACTAAAACGTGGGCACTAAATATGCTAAGTGACTCGTACCCTTCTGCCCCCGAATTACGTCTTAGATTAAGGACGACCATAGAGGGGGAGCCGGTCGGTGAGTGAGCAACCGTTCGGCCTGGTAGATCGCGCCGGGACCTTAGATCAGGCCACCCTGGGTCAGATCTATGACGACTACTATGAGCGCATCTATAACTACATCTACCATCGACTCGGCGAAGCATCTCTGGCCGAAGATATGGCGGGTGAGGTGTTCCTGCGCATGCTGGAGTCTGTCCAGACTGATAGGGCCTGGCGTACATCGTTGACCGGCTGGCTGTACCGGATCGCCCACAACCTGGTTATCGACCACTACCGACGGCGGGGCCGTCACGACGAGAGCGAGCTGGACGAGCGAATCGCCTCCGATGACCGCATTGGCGCGCCGCGGGTTTCCGTCGAGCAGATGTTGACGCAGCAGCAACTTTCGCTGGCGCTTGTGTATCTGACCGACGAGCAGCAAGAAGTTGTCGTATTGAAGTTTGTTGAAGACATGAGTAACGGGGAGATTGCAGAGATCATGGGCAAGAGCGAGGGAGCGGTGAAGGCGCTGCAGCATCGCGCATTGACCACTCTTCGCCGCGTGCTGGAAGGGGATGCGTGATGGCTGAACGGCCGGATCTCATGCCCCTGGTCGACATGTGCCTGCGCCGCATCCGCGCGGGCGAGAGTGTCGACGCCTGCCTGGCGGACTATCCCGCCGAGGCGGCCGAGCTGCGCCCGCTGCTCGAGACGGCTGTGCTACTGGGCGCGGTCTCGACCCCACCTGCCCCCGATGCCGCCAAGCGCGCGGCCAGCCGGGCGCGCTTCCTGAGCCAGGCCGCGTCACTCCACGCCCCTGTCCCCGTCGACGTTCCAACCGCCCTCGATGCCTGCCTCCTGCGCATCCGCAGCGGCGAGGGCATTGAGGCAGTTTTGTCGGAGTATCCGGCGCAGGCCGACGCCCTTCGTCCGCTCATCGAGACGGCGCTGGCGGTGCACACCGTGCCGGCTGCGCCAGCGCCCGACCCGGCCAAGCGCGCGGCTTATCGCGAGCGCTTCCTGACTCTCGCGGCGGCTCTCCTGGGTACGGCCGATCGCCTGAGCGCGAACGGCCACGTCGCGCAAGAGCCTCAGCCGGCCGCCGCGCCCTGGTATCGCCGCGCGTACGCAGCGCTCCTTGCCTTCCTCTTGACCCCTGGCTACGGACGGCGTGTCGGCATCGCCGCCGCCGGGCTGGCCTTCCTGTTCTGCGTAGCCACATCCGGCGTGCTCGCCGTTTCGGCGGAGAGCCTGCCGGGCGACCCATTGTACCCGGTGAAGGAAGTCTCGCGTTCGGTCGAGCTTGCCCTGACATTTACCCCCGAGGCACGCGAGGCCGTCCAGGAGAAGCAAGACACCGAAAAGCAGACTGAGATAGTGCTGCTCCAGGAACGGTCGGCGCGCCCGTCTATGGTTGCTATCCCGGCGTTCAGCGACGTTCTCATCTCGGTCGATGCGGATGGAATCTGGACGGTGGGCCGCGTGCGCGTGCGCGTCTCGCCCGACATGCTCGCCTCGATTGGGAGCCGGGTTCGGATTTCAGGCGCGCTCGGGGCGGATGGCATCGTAGACGCGACCCAGATTGTCGTCCTGGCGGCCCCGCCCGGCGGCGTGAAGTTTGCCCAGCAGCCGACCGCGCCCGCAAGTGGGGGAGGCGTTGCTATCGCCGTCCCGGGCGAGGCGACGGCAACACCCGCCGCGGCGAGCGCCTCGGCGACACCGGCGCCGCCGAGTACTGCGACAGAACGCGCGTCGCGCGGCTCTGAGTCGTCCGCGAAGAGCAGTGGGGGAACGTTGACGCCGACATCCGCCGCCTCATCCGGCTCCTCGTCGGCTGCCGCTCCGACTTCGGCGGCGCCGTCCGCCAGTCAGACACCGGTGCGCGTCCTGGCCCAACCGACGGCGGATACGAGTGTAGCGCCTGGCGCCGTCGCCGCGCCGCCCGGAGATTCTCAGCCCGCCATTTCCACAGCGACCCCGCCGCGGGTCATCGAACGCCCGACGGAGGCGCGCCGCAACGCCGACATCCGTCTGCCCAATGTGAAACTCGCCAAGCTCATCACCAAAGAAGATACTCCGAACCCGGTGTGGCTCGCGTATCGGAGTGGCGACCCGGCGCAACCGCTGTACGTAGTCCTTGACTCGAACACTCAGATCGAGAACGGCGCGCTGGCCGAAGGTCGGACTGTGGACATTCGTGGCCCAGAAGCGGACGTCAACCTCCTGCGCTCGATCCTGGGCAGCCTCGCGGATCAGATTCTGCCCGGGCTTGGTACGTCGTCCAACTCGCCGCAGCCCGACGTACGCAGCGGCGGCACCAGCCAGTCGTCGGTACTGGTGCTGCGCGCGCGGCGCATCACCGTCGTAGCGGACGCGCCGCCGCCAGAGCAGGATGTTACAGGCATCGTGGTCGACCGTGCAGCGGGGGCCGATGGGCAGACGTGGCAGTGGACGCTGTCCGTGGGCGGCGAGCAGATCGTCATCATCCAGAACGCCAGCACCGACGTGCCCAAGGATCTGCCGGCTGACCCCAAGGGTGTCGCAGCGCGCTTCTGGTACGTCGTCAGCGACGGCGTCAACATCGCGACGCGCATTCGCTTCTCGCCTCGCATCACCCCAACACCGACGCCGGCAGGCTACTGGTTCGAAGGAGCCATGCTCGTCAAGAAGGTCTCGCCAGATGGGTGGATCATCGGCGGCTACGCGATTGCGCTCAAGCCAACGACGCGGATCATTTTGAAGCCGGCGGATTCGACTCACGGTGACACGACATTGACAGGCGATGAATACTCACCGACCACCGTTGGGTCGCGCGTCTGGCCCGGGCTCATTGCGCGTGTCTCCGGCGAACACCAGCCAGGGACTTCGCCATCGATCGCCGCAGACGTGATCTTGGTGTGGGGCGCCTATAGTGTGCCTCCAACCGCGACTAGCGCACCGCCGTCTCCCACCGCAACGGATGTGCAGCCATCGCCGACAGCGACAGATGTGCCGCCGACGGCTACACCGACAAATCCGCCTGCGCCTACAGAGACGGCAACGGCGACAACCCAACCGCCCACCGCGACAGCGACAAATGTGCCGCCGACGGTGACGCCGGTGGCACAGGCGACGCGCCCCGCGGCCGCGAAGCCCACGGCGACGGCAACGCCCCATACCGGCGGTTAGGCCCGTTCACGAAATTCACGGAATTTGCGCCTCTTTGACCACGAAACTATAATAAAAGTCTATTGAGCAGACGCCGCCGCTTCCCTGCCCAATGCCCGTATAGCCCAGGAGCATTTCAATCCATGGCGCGGTCCAAAGTCATTCGCCTTTGCATTTCCCTGGCGGCAATCCCTGTCCTCTTTGCGCTCGGCGCGCTGACAATTTCCGATACGCACGCGCAATCTCGCAAAACTCCCCAAACAACAGCACTGCCCCCGGGCCGCGCGGTTCTCACGTCGACGAACCCAATTGCCGTCAGTAGTAGTTACAGTGAAACCTTCGGGTGGTACACAATGTACGCTGAGCCGGTCCAGGACCCCTCGATCGCCATCGGGCCGGACGGCACGGCCCACTTTGCCTGGTGGAGTGACACGCGATCGCCCGCATACGAGAATCCCTGTGCTCCTCCAGAAAGTGACGGCAGCCACGGAAGCGAAGCTGCATTCTATGCATTCATCGAACCCATCACCCACCAACTCCACGTTGACGACCCGGTATCCGATAGAAGTCGCCCACGGCTGGGTGTGGGGTACGACAATACACTGTTTGTAGCGTGGCAGAAGTGCAACACTACAACGGGCTACTACCACCCTGCTTTCGACTGGGCGCCGGCGAACTCATGGCTCGACGTGTCCAGCGTTGCTCCCTTCACGTTTACTACAATCCACGAGGACGTCAACCCTGTCGACCCGAGGAATAGTTCCCGCTATGTGGACGACGCCGAAGCACCGTTTCTGTTTGTCTCTCAGGAGCACGGCCAGAGCCGTCTTCACCTGGTCTGGGAGCGCTACGATACAACAGCGTCCTCCGACGCCGCGCCCCCACTATACTACGTGCGGCCTGTGACCGACGACAAGCCGATTACGGCAGTGCGCGACCCCGACCCGCGCCTCCAGACGACGAATATCTCGATCGCCGACTATGCGGGACAGTTTCCGTCTATGCACGTGTTCGATGTGGCTGGCAACATCGAGGCGCACGTTATCTGGCAGTCGAAGGTGGATCCCAACTGCGATATGTATGAGATCGATTGGGGCTACGCTCCTGGCCTTCCGCCTAGTCTGACCACGGCAGAGCCAGGCTCTGTCCCCAACCCGTGGCTGCCAGCGGAGCCTATCTCGTTCAACGGTGCGGCCAAGCGCGCGGCGAAGGGGCCTGTGTCGTGCAGCAGTATCACGCGCACAGCCATCTTCCCCGCGACGGCTACGGGTCCAGACGACGGAGTCTACGCCGTATGGAATGAGTGGGTGCCCGGCAGCGAGGACTATACCATCATGGCGTCCCATCTCGTGCGTGGCGACCCGGCCGGTCTGTATTGGGATGCTCCCGTCACCGTCACGACGGCTTCACGGACCATGCTCGTGCAATCTGCCACGGCGGTTGACAAGCGCGGGCGGCAGTACGTGCTGTGGAACGAAGGCTTCGACAAGATCGAACTCAAGGGAATGGATTCCGATGGGGGGTGGCAGACGACGCCGATTCAGCTCAACCGCGGTCCGTGGTGCGAGGGCACGCCCAATGCTTCGAGCGTGAAGGTGGGCAAGGTTGGCCTGACCTATGACTCGGTTCAAGATAAGCTGCACGCGATCTGGGTCGCGACGACGCCGACCTCCAGCTCGCCTAGCCGTCTGTGCTACGCTACGGTTGACGTCAACCCGTACCAGTACCACTCATTCCTGCCCCTTGTCAGCCAAGCCGCGACGCCCCACGTCAGCGCAGCCCCCACTTCGGGCATCAGGCCCCTCGCTCGTCCCTAACTACGTTCCCTTCACCTCTGTAACAGATGACATTGAAGGCCCTCTCCCGGCGGCGCTGCCGGAAGAGGGCCTTTCGATGGATATGGGGGGCTGTGGTGGGACGGCTCGCTGGGAACGCTTACTGTGCTCCTAGCGATAGGTTCGGGCCACTGATGGTCAGAGTGCCGTTGAGCGGCTCCTGTGAGTTGTTGTACACCTGGACATAGTACGTACCGGCCGAGTTCAAGACCCCGTGCCACATCTTGGGCACGCCCAGGAAGTAGTCGATGTCCGTGTTGTGCTTCGTGTCCATGCCGGTGGTATCAGGCGACGCGGACGCCGTGTAGGCATTCTCGAACTGGCGGTTGCCGTTATCGTCGCGGATAATAACGCCGTTCTCGTCACGGCGGGTCGGTGGCTCGATGCCGTTCATGAGCCATGCCGCGCGCTGCGGGTCATACAGATAGAAGCCTGAGTTGTGGGCCAAATCGTTGTTGCTCGCGTTGTCGAACGTCAGGCGGATGCTCTGCTGCCCGATGTCGGCGCCATTGCGCTGATCGCGCCTCATCTGCTGGACGCTGTACTCCTGGGGCACGACGAAGCTGTACCACGCGCTCTGGCCCGGCGCGACCGACACAGTGACCGGAGCCGCGGTTAGCGGCGTCGCCTGGCCGATCGTGCCGTTGCTCGGCCCACTCATCATCGGCGATGTCGTCGCCGGGGCACCCTCGGTACCCGCAGCGGAGGCCGAGGAAGTCGACTCGCTCTGGACCGAGCTTGGCTGGGTCGGCGCGAGGGACAGGTTAGGGCCGGTGATGCTAAGGTTGTAGCTCATCGGCTCGCCCGACTGATTGAAGACCTCGACGTAGTACGTACCGGCATCGTTTAGGACACCCTGCCATTCCTTCGGGACGCCCACGAAAGTATCGACGCCATCGGGAATTGTCCCGCTCCACATCGGAGAGCCTTCGGTGAACCAGGCTGTCTGAGCGACGGCCTTGCCCTCAGCGTTCAGTGTGGTCGGCGGGACGATGCCGTTCATGACCCAGTGGCCGCCCTGTGGATCATACAGGTGAAAGCCGGTGTTGTGGGCGATGTCGGGGTTGCCCGAGTCGTTGAACTGCATCGTGATGGTCTGAGGCGCAATGCTCACACCGTTGCGCTCGTCGCGCTTCATCTGCTGGACACTGTACTCCTGCGGCACAACGAAGCTGTACCACGCGCTCTGACCCGGCGCCAACGTCCCCTGAGCGGGCGCGATGCTCAGCGCGAGGGCCTTGCCGATGTCGGTCGGGCCGGTATCCGCTGACGCTGCGACCGCGCAGACGGCGAAAACGGCCGCCACAGCTGTCACTATCCACAAACTGCGCAACTTCATCATCGTGTTCTCCTATGTTAACAACAGAAACTCACGCAGCCCCCATAGTTAACACGATGGCAATAGCCCTTAAGTTTCGTGGTCGGATGAGAGAATCATTAGAGGCGACCCGTTTTATGACAGCGGGGCGAGGGATGTTCACGCCCGAAGCCTATTGAGACGCCAGCGAGAGATTAGGCCCGCTGATGGTCAGCGTGGCGCTAAGTGGTTCCTGCGAATTGTTGTAGACCTGGACATAGTACGTTCCGGCCGAGCTTAGCACGCCCTGCCATATTCTGGGGCGGCCCAGCCCAAAGCCGCTGCTATCCTTCTTCTTTAGCTTAATGTCCGTCTGGGCCGGTGAACCAGCGGCGAAGTAAGCGTCTTCGTACTGCGGGCTGCCACCTGCGTCGCGCGCTATCGCGCCGTTCTCATCGCGGCGAACCGGCGGCTTGACACCGTTCATCAGCCAGCTCGCGTGCTCCGGGTCGTACAGGTAGAACCCGGTGTTCTCGGCCACGTCCGGCTTGTCGGCGTCGCTGACCTCCAGCGTAATCGTCTGCGGATCGAGGGCCTCACCTTTGCGCCGGTCGCGCTCCATTTGCCCGGTGGTGAACGCCTCAGGGACGACGAAGCTGTACCACGCGCTCTGCCCGGGCCAAAGCATCATGTCCAGTGGATCGGCGGTTAACGGCGCCGCCTGGCTGATATCGGAGGCGCTCGGAATGGCGGCAGCAGAGGCGCTCGTCTGGCCGGCGCCGGAAGAAGCGGACGTGCCGTCAACGGAGGCAGGGGCCGATGCCGCAAGCGATAGATTGGGGCCGGCGATGGTCAGGCTGTAGCTCATCGGCGCGTCTGACTGGTTGAATACCTCGACATAGTACGTGCCGGCGTCATTGAGGATGCCCTGCCACGCCTTGGGTGCGCCCTGGAAGATGTCCGCGCCATCGGGAACCGTCCCGCTCGGCGACGGCAAGCCCTCGGCGAACCACGCGGTGCGCTCCTCGGACTTGCCGGACGAGGTGCGCATCGTGGGCGGGGTGACGCCGTTCAGCACCCAGCTCGCGCCCTGCGGGTCATACACGTGGAAGCCCGTGTTGTGGGCGATATCGGGGTTGTTGGCGTCGCTGAACACCAGGTTGAGCGCCTGGGGGGTGATAGTCGCGCCCTTGTGCTCATCACGCTTCATCTGCTCGACGCTGTACTCCTGGGGGACGACGAAGCTGTACCACGCGCTCTGGCCGGGGGCGAGCGCACCCTGAGCTGGGGCGGTGCTCAGCGCCAACGCCTTGCCGATGTCGGTCGGGCCGGTATCGGCCGACGCCGTTGCCGCGAAGACTGCCACGAGCACTGCAACAATCGCTACCATGCACAAACTGCGTACCTTCATGATCGTGTTCTCCTATGTTTTGCAGTTGTACCTACTCGCCTTGTCAATCAACACGATGAGAAGGCGTCGCCAGTTTCGCACTTTGGATGAGAGTGAAGTGAGAGTCTCTAGCAATGCAGGAGGAGTCTCTCTGGCGCCGATCGCCAGAGAGACTCCTTCGATTTCTGATAGCTGCGGGTATCTGGGGAGATTGAATTACGCCATGATGGCGGAGACGACGGCTTTCGTGTCGCTTAGAGTGGGGAACACAGCGTCGGCGCCGGCGGTGCGCAAGTCCTCAACCGAGTACCGCCCCGTGGCGACACCGACGGTGCGCACGCCCAGGCTCTCGCCGCACGCGATGTCCATGGGGGTGTCGCCGATGATGACGATATCGTTGCCGCGGAACGTGCGCCCCACCAGTCCCTCGGCGCGGGACACGGCGAGCGGGGGTAGCTCTGTGCGCGCCTGCGCTTCGTTGCCATAGGCGGCGACGCGGAAGCGAGCCGGGTCGAGGCCAACGGCGCGCAGCTTGATGGCCGCGGTGACGTCCAGATTGCCGGTGAGTAGCCCAATGACCACGTCGTTCCGTGCTTCGAGCGCATCCAGCAAGTGGTGCGCTCCGTCCAGCGCGCGCATCTGGTGCTGCGGCAAGATGCGCTCCAGCTCGACGGCATAAAGCGCCCAATACTCCGGCAGCCGCGCCCGCGCCTCCTCCACATCCATGCCGGCGTACTGTAGCAGCTCGACCACGATCTGGGTGTCGATCTTGCCCGCCATATGGTAACCCGGCGGTATCTCCTGGATGCCGTAGAAATCGCGCAGTGTGTTCAGCATCGCCGCGGCGCCGGCGCCGTCCGGGGTCAGCAGCGTCTGATCGATATCGAAGAGGACGAGCTTCATGCCGCCCTACATCTCGAAGTCGACCGAGCAGACGTGGTCGCTCATCTCACGCCCGCGGGTCGCGACCGGCACGTGCACCGGGTCCTCCCCGTAGCGGCGCACATCGTCCAGACTCTCGAAGTCGCACACCAGGGCGACGTCGTAGGCGCGGGTGCTGCGGATGAGGTCGTAGCCGACGGTGAGGTTGTGGACGTAGGGAATACGCGGCCCCATGGCGAGGGCGGAGGCGATCCAGGCGTCGCGCTCTTCCGGGGTGACGGTCGGCTTGTGCTTGAACAGGACGACGTGGCGAATCATGGGCGCTCTCCTTCGACCCCGAGGGTCGGGGCGATGTTCTGCATGGCGGTAAGTACGACACCAATATGTTCTTCGAGGGGGACGCCCAACAGGGCCGCGCCCTGCTCGATGTCTTCGCGGTTGACCCCCCGCGCGAAGGCCTTGTCCTTCCATCGCTTGCGCACCGAGCGCACGTCGACGTCGTGGATGCTCTTGGTCGGGCGGACCAGGGCGGTCGCCATAATGAGGCCGGTCAGCTCATCCACCGCGAACAGCGCCTTCTCCATGTAGGAGACGCGCGGCACGCCGGTGAAGTCGGCGTGGGAGAGGATGGCGACGATCATGTCCTCCGGGACGCCGCGCTCGCGCAGAATCTTCGAGCCTTCCGTCGGGTGGTCGGGGAACGTCGGATGAATCTCCCAGTCGAAGTCGTGGAGCAGGCCGACGACGCCCCACTCGTCCGGGTTGCCGTCGTAGCGCGGCGCGTAGGCGCGCATCGCCGCCTCGACGGCGAGCATGTGCTTGCGCAGGCCGTCGCCCTGGATGTGCTCCGTAACGATGGCCCACGCCTGATCGCGGGGAAAAGTAGACAAACGAAACCTCCTGGCCGCTACCGAATGTGCTGGCCTATTGTAGCAACCCGGGCGGAATTCGTCCAACATGCGTCCCTCACCCTCCCCGGCCTCCTGCCTCTTCCCGACGGGGAGAGGCAGGGGTGAGAGCCGGATTCGCATTGGCGCAACCTGTCGCTCGACGCTATAATTTGAGTCTACCAATGGGTCAGGAGTACGGCAATATGGCGACACAACCTCACTCGACCCTATCCCCACAGCAGGTCAGCGAGCTTGCCACCCAGGATTTCGACGACCACACGCTCCATATTGACGCCGACGCTAAAATCACCCGCCGCGAGGGTCTGCTGGCCGACCTGCCGACATCCGACGAGTATCGCCGTGCCCGCGCCGATCTGCTCTACACCCTGGGCGCGCTCTACCGCGCCAACTATCGCCCTGAGGATGCAGTCGCCGCGTTGCGGGAGGCCGTCGCCCTCGTCCCCGACAACGCGCTGTTTTACTACGGCCTCGGCGAGTCCCTCTGCCGCCTGAAGCGCTACGACGAGGCGGCGGACGCGCAGCGCCAGGCCATCGCGCTGGACCCAACGTTGGCGGAACCCCACGAAGGCCTGGCCAACGCCTACGACGCCCAGAAGCGCTATGCCGACGCCGTCGCCGCGCTCCAGCAGGCGATCGCCCTCAAGCCGAGCTGGGATACTGCCTACAGCGACCTGGGCCTCGTCTACCGCGCCATGGGCCGCTACGACGAGGCCATCGCGGCGACGCAGCAGGCCATCGCCCTCAGCCCCAACTGGGCCGTCCCCTATGGCAACCTGGGGTTCATCTACCGCCGGATGAATCGCTACGACGATGCTATCGCCGCCTACCAGCAGTCCATCGCCCTCGACCCGAAGCGGGCCGTCGTTTACAACAATCTGGGCTTCGTGTACCAGAGCCTGAAGCGTTACGACGAGGCGCTGGCCATGTACCAGCAGGCCATCGCGGTTGACCCGAAGTACGTCATGGCATACGCCAATCTGGGCAACCTCTACGCTTCTCAGGGGCGCGTCGCGGAGGCGCTGGCCGCGTACCAGCAAGCCGTCACCCTGGACCCAGAGCATCGCTGGGCTTACGAGAGCATGGGCAATCTCCACTACCAGGTCAATCGCTTCACCGAAGCCCTTCCGTGCTATCAGCGCGCCGCCGCGGTCAACCCGACCTCTCGCAGCCCGCACAATAGCCTGGGCTACACCTACATGGAGCTGAAGCGGTGGGACGAGGCCATTGCCGCGTTCCAGACCGCGATCCAGCTCGACCCGGCGTGGGCCTATCCGGTCAACGGGCTAGCCGAGGTGTACCACGGCATGGCGCGCTACGACGACGCCATCGCCGCGTACCAGCAGGCTATCGCCCTCGACCCGGCATACGCCCGGCCTCATAATGGGCTGGGCGTGGCGTACGTCAGCCTGAATCGCCACGACGACGCCATCGCCGCGTACCAACAGGCTATCGCGCTGGATCCGAAGCTCGTGTGGCCCTACAACAACCTCGGCCGCACATACTATGACATGGGCCGCTACGAGGAGGCCATCGCCGCGTACCAGCAAGCCATCGCCGTCGGCCCGCGCTTCGTCCCGGCGCACAAGAACCTGGGTGATGCCTACGGCGCCCTAAAGCGCTACGACGACGCTATCGCCGCCTATCAGCAGGCCATCGCTCTCAACCCGCGCCTCGCCCAGGCCTACAACGGCCTGGGCTACGCCTGCTACCAGCTAGGACGCTACGAGGATGCCATCGCCGCCTGCCGGCAGGCCGTCGCGCTGGAGCCAGCCTTAGCGCGCGCGTACGACACCCTGGGCAACGCCTGCTTCAAGCTGGAGCGCTATGACGAAGCCGCGGCTGCCTACCGCGAAGCGACTGAGCGCCTTCCAGATTGGGCGCCGGGGCACGCTAACCTGGGCAGCACCCTCATCAAGCTAGGGCGGTATGACGAGGCCATCGCCGCTTACCAGAAGGTCCTGTCTCTCCAGTCGGACAGGGCCGCCGACTACAACGAGTTGGGTAACGCTTACTTCAACGCGCACCGCTACGACGAAGCCGTCGCGGCGTACCGGCAGGCCATTGAGCGCCGATCCGACTGGGCGACGGCGCACGCCAACCTCGGCAACGCCTTGCGGCGGCAGGGACGCTACGAGGAGGCCATCGCCGCTTTGCAGCACGCAATCGAGCTTGACCCGCAGGACGACTATCCCTACCACGGCCTGGGCTACGCGTACTTCGGCCAGGGCCGCTACGCTGAGGCCGCCGCCGCTTTCCAGCATGGAATCACCCTCGCGCCGATTGCGCCGTACTACGATGGCCTGGGCCGGGTATACCAGGCTTTGGGGCGCTCCGACGAAGCCATCGCTGCGTTCCAGCGAGCCGTCGCCCTCGACCCGAGCTACGCGTCGGCGTACAATGGCCTCGGCAACACCTACTATAGCGCGGGGCGCTACGCCGAGGCCGCCGAGGCATTTCGGCACGCCGTCGAGAACATGCCTCAATGGGCGCTTGTGCACAGCAACCTGGGCGATGCTCTGGTCTGGTTGGAGCGCTACGACGAGGCGATCGCGGCCTACCAACAGGCGATTGCCCTTGACCCAAGCGACGTGCAAGTGTATGAGAGCCTGGGCAAACTGTATTACCGGCTGCGGCGCTACGACGACGCGATTCCCATGTTCCGCAAGGCGCTGACCCTCGATCCTAGCCTGGCACGTACCCACATCACTCTGGCGCGAACCTATGCGGCTCTGGATCGCTACCAGGACGCGATCCCCGAGTACCGCTATGCTATCCAGCTTGAACCGACCTGGGCCGAACCGCATGAGGGCCTCGGCAGGGCGCTCTATGCGCTTGAGCGCTATGATGACGCCATTCAGGCGTACGAGCGATGCATCGCCCTCGACCCCGGCCGCGATGCGGCGCAAGCCTACAACGGCCTGGGGCACGTTTACCTCACGCGGCGGCGCTACGCCGAGGCGATTGCTGCTTATCAACAGGCGATCGAGCGCGATCCGTCCGTATCAGCGCTGCACGGCAATCTCGGCCGGGCACTGGCCGCCGCCGGCCGTCCTGCTGAGGCCATCACTGCATTCCAGCAGGCCCTGGCGCTCGATTCGAGCGACGCCCAGAATCTTGTGGGCCTCGCGGCCACCTATATCGCGGTAGGTCGTCCCGACGAGGCTATCCCGCTCTTGCAGCAAGCCGTCACGCTTGCTCCAAAGTGGTGGGTCCCCTACGGCGGTCTCGCATCGGTGTACGTCGCGCAGGGCCGCCTGGCGGACGCGCGGCGCATCCTGGTCCAGCGTCTCCGCCAGGCCCCCTACAACCCGTTTACCACCCTGGTCTACCTGGGCGGGGTTGAGCGCCGTTTGGGGCAGGCAAGCAGCGGGCAGCGCTTCAAGGACGCCCTGGGCGCGTGGGACGTGGCGTGGGACGAGAAGTGGCACAGCCCGTCGGCCTTGCTGGAAGCGCGTGCCATTGCCATGCTCGGCCTGGGTATCACGCGCGAAGGGCTGGACACGTTGCGGCAGGCGATCAAGGCAGCCACGCCGCGGGACAAGCTCTGGTGGGAAATGTGGCGGCTGCTTGAAACCGCGCCAGAGCCGCCGCCCGGCCTCGACGAGGCGCTCGCCCACCTGCGGGCGGCGGAGGAACGGCGGGCTGTCAACGGTTAGAAAACGGATGAACGGATTGTGGAGGGGCGGCGTATAATTTGGTCGCATGCACTTCCATCCGTTCATCCGTTGCTACATCCGTTGACAGAATCCCGTATGACCCTCGATCCCCTTTGGCGTGAGACATTTGTAGAGCGCATGATCAACTGGGGCGCGGAGCAGCGCGCCCACTTGCCCTGGCGGCTGACCGACGACTCCGGCCGCCGCGACCCATATCGCGTCTGGGTCGCCGAAATCATGCTCCAGCAGACGACGGCGGCGACGGTCGGCCCGTACTTCGAGCGCTTCCTGGCGCGCTTCCCGACGATCGCCGCGCTGGCCGAAGCCCCTCTGGACGACGTGCTCAAGGCGTGGGAGGGACTGGGCTACTACGCCCGCGCCCGCAACCTGCACCGCGCCGCCCAGATCGTTGTCCGCGACTACGGCGGCGAGCTGCCGGACAACCCCAAGGCTTTGTCGAAGCTGCCCGGCATCGGTCGGTATACGCTGGGCGCGATTCTGAGCATCGCGTTCGGGCAGCGCGCCCCCATCCTCGACGGCAACGTCCGCCGCGTCCTGGCGCGGGTGTTCGCGATCCAGGAGGACGCGCGGGCGCCAGGGACGGAGCGGCGGCTGTGGGCGCTGGCCGAGGAGCTTGTCGCGGCGACGGACGCGCCCGGCGCGTTCAACGAGGGGCTGATGGACCTCGGCGCGCTCATCTGCGTGCCGGGCCGGCCGCGCTGCCTGGCCTGCCCCGTCGCCGACCTGTGCCGGGCGTACGCGCTGGGCATCCAGGAGCAGGTGCCGGTGCTGCCGCCGCGCAAGCAGACGCCGCACTACGACGTGACGGCCGGCGTCATCTGGCGCGGTGGCACGTTCCTGGTCGCGCGGCGCCCGCTGCACAAAATGCTCGGCGGGCTGTGGGAATTCCCAGGCGGGAAGTGCGAGGCGGGGGAGACGCTGGAAGAGTGCCTGCGGCGGGAATTGCGCGAGGAGATGGATATCGAGGTGGCGGTTGGTGCGCACGTGACCACCGTCCGCCACGCCTACACCCACTTCCGCATCACACTGCACGCGTTTCACTGCGCGATTGTCGCCGGTGAGCCGCGCGCCATCGAGGTCGCCGACATCGCGTGGACAACGCCGGCCGACGTGGACCGCTTCGCGATGGCTGTGACGGACCAGGCGATTGTCGCGGCGCTGAGAAACGAAGTGGCGGCGCAGGGGCGCAAAGACGCAGAAGAAGAAAAGAAGGAGCAGGACTAAGCTACGAAACGTGCTACCTGCCTTTGACAGGGGAGGGCTGGCGCGTAGAATTGAGCGGGGCGGGCCTCCCTTCTTTCTCTGCGCTCGTGCGCCTCGGCGTTCCGGGCCCATTCTCACGAGAGGATTAGTGATGCCAGAGAAGAACGGCGGAGTCGGTATCGTTGCGCTGGACCACATGCAGATTTCAATGCCGGCCGGCGCTGAGAATGCGGCGCAGGACTTCTACGGCGCGTTGCTTGGCCTGACCGAGGTCCCCAAGCCGGCGTCCCTCGCGCCGCGCGGCGGCTGCTGGTTCGTCGGCCAGGGTGTGGCGCTGCACCTGGGCGTCGAGGCGGACTTTCGCCCGGCGCGCAAGGCGCATCCGGCTTTCCGTGTCGCCGACCTTGAGATGAGCCGCGCCCGCTTCGAGGCGGCAGGGGTACAGACGATACCGGACGAGGCTGTGCCGAGCGTGCGGCGCTTCTACGTCGCCGACCCCTTCGGCAACCGCATCGAGTTTATCCAGGACGGCGACGCTTTCGCGTGACGCGCCGATTGTTTCCCACCACACAGAGAAAGCCATCCATGAAGAAGAACAAGAAGAACCAGCGATTCGAGTATGCGATCGTCGTCCAGGAGCCGGACGAGCAGTGGACGCTGTGGCCGCAGAAGCAGGAAGGGCCGGCTCCCGCGCGCGAGGCCGAACCCGAGGACGAGGCTGACACGCAGACCCCGGCGGAAGTCTTGCCTTTCCAGCGCTTCGATGACGACCTCGAGATGTTGAGCTATATGTCGCGGGGGGGCTGGGATCTGGTCACAGGCCTAACATTCCACGATGGCTGGCCGCGTCTGCTGTTCAAGCGCCGCCTGCGCGACTGAGGGGGACGAGCATGGGACAGATTGCGATGAAGTGGGCCGGCGAGGACAGCCAGCTCTTCATCGGGCGGGATAGCTACGGCCACATGGTGGTCGCGGGCTCGTGGCCGAAGGACGAAGACAACGAGTGGATCCAGTGGAAGGCGAGTAAGCCGTCGGACCTGCTCTTGCTGAGCCTGTGCTCCTGCTCCGGCTACGATGTCGTCAGCATCCTGAAGCGGCAGCGCCAGCGCGTTACCGACCTGTACATGACCGCCGACGCGCAGCAGATGCCAGACCCGCCCTACGCCTTTACCGATATTCACCTGCACTATACGGTGAGCGGCCATGACCTGGACCCCGCGAAGGTCAAGCGCGCGATCGAGCTATCGCAGGACAAGTACTGCTCGGTCGCCGCGACGATCCGCGGTGTCGCCAAGCTCACGTACAGCTTCGATCTCAAGCCGGCGCACGCGCCTGCCGAGACTGCCGCTGCTCCATGACCCTGCCATCTCACGCCTACCTGGATGCCCAGGGCATCCCCTACGAGCGGCGGACGTTTCCGACCGACATCGAGAAGGGCGCGGCGTCCGTCGCCCGTGCCCTGGGCTTCCGCGAGCGCCAGATGGTGAAGACGCTGATCTTCGAGACGGGGGAAGGGGAACGGGTGATGGTGCTCCTCGGCGGCGACCAAAGCGCCGTCTCCGGCCACCTCAAGAAAGTCGTCGGCTCGCGTAATGTCAAGATGGCGTCGGGAGAGGCGGTCAAGGCGGCGACGGGGTACGAGATCGGCTCGATCCCGCCCTTCCACTGGCAGCCCGACGGATTTCGATCCTTCATGGACGAGTCGCTGCTGGCCGAGGACACCCTGGGCGTAGGCGCGGGGCAGTGGGGCGAGGAGATCTTGATCTCGCCGGCGAGCCTTGTCCGCGCCGCGCGCGCCCAGGTCGTCAACCTCACCGACCGCGACCGGCCGCCATCGCAGTAGGCCCCGTCCGCTCGGCGCTCGAAGCGCCGAGCTACTGGATGGAAGCCCCGCTGGGGCTCGCAAGCCTCCCAGGCTTCCATCTTCTGGCCGTGCGGCTTCAGCCCACGGTGCTGTGCGCGGTGTAGTGCGTGTTGAGCGCGTCCCAGATTTGCTGCGCGCGCTTCGGTCCGATGCCCGGCGCTTGCATGAGCTCCTGGGGACTCGCGCGCATGATGTTCGCCGGCGTCCCGAAGCATTCCAGCAATTGACGCGCCCGGCGCGGACCGATGCCGGGCAGACCCTCTACGAGGTAGACAACCGAGGGATCGGCGGGCCGCGGCTTGCCGACGCGGAAGCTCACCTCGTGGTCGCGGCCCTTGTGGGCCTGGCGCGCCATGACGCGCAGCAGGGCCGCCGTCTCCTGCGCGTTGGGTGTCTGCACGACGCTGATGCCCTTCGTCACGCAGAGAAAGGCGATGGCGCTGCGGATGATGTCCGGCGGCAGGACGACGTGATACGGCAGCAAGTCACCCTCGACGATGAGCACAACGCGCTCGTAATCGCGCTGCATCGCGGCCACCTGGCGGAACAGGCGGCGGTCGGCAATCGAGGTGACGAAGTCGGCTGCCTCCTTGCGCTTGACGGCGATACCCCGTTCCAGAAGATAGTCGGCGGCGGCGAGGGGGGCGACTTCGACGTGGACGCTAGGGTAGGCGGCCAGAAGGGGAAAAACTGGGGAATGCTGCTCGCGCCCTGACGCGCGGACGGTTGCTTTTGTGTTCATGATTTCGCGACTCGTTTCTATCTCCTCGAGTAAATTATACACAAACGATAGTTCTCTATCAAGAACACTGGAGATGATTCTATGCCTACAGTGCTCGGTAACATAAACCTGTTCGTGCGCGATGTCGCGCGGAGCCAACAATTCTATAGCCAGGTGCTTGGCCTGGACGTGGACACGGAGCGGTCGCAGCCGCCCTCGTTCGCCCTGCTGCGCGCCGGCGGCTGCACCTTGGCGCTCCAGGACGCCGCGACGCCGGGCGCCGTGCTCGGCGCGAGCGACAGCGTCGAGCTGGGCTTCGCCGTGGACGACGTCGAGGCCGTGCGGGAGCGGATGCGCGCCTGGGGCATCGACGTGGGTGAGACGCAGCAGATGGGGTGGGGCGGTGGCTTCGACGCTCGCGACGAGGACGGCCACCGGCTCACGATCTACCGCATGCGCGGCTGAGCGTTTGGCAATCGCGCCGAATCTCGTATACTTGCTCAACCTTTGCCCCTGCACCGTTCTACTTCCCCTATCGAGTGAGAAAGGATCTGTCCCATGGCCAGTCAGCCGATGCGTATCACGGTGAGTGAGAATGGACCGTACCTCGTCGAGGGTGGCATTCCCATCAGCAAGCAGATAATCGGGACGAACGACGCGGGTGAATCGGTTGAGTGGGTCGAAGGGGAGAGCTTGCCGTCGCGCCCGCGCTACCGCCTTTGCCGCTGCGGGCATTCCGGCCACAAGCCCTTCTGCGACGGCACCCACGCGACCATCGACTTCGACGGCACGGAGACGGCGAGCCGCGAGCCCTACCTCAAGGAAGCAGCGGTCTTCGACGGCCCCGGGCTGGTTATGCGGGACTGGACGGTGTTGTGCACTGAGGCCCGCTTCTGCGACCCGTGCGGCAGCGTGTGGGACGAGATTGACGAGACCGGCGACCCTGGTGTGGCCGAGCAGGTCAAGAGACAGGTGTGTAACTGTCCGTCGGGGCGGCTCGTCGTCTATGACAAGACCACCGGCGAGGCGATCGAGCCCGACCTGCCGAGGTCCATCGGCGTCGTGGAGGACCCCCAGGCGGGCGTCAGCGGGCCGCTCTGGGTACGTGGCGGCATTCAGATCGTCTCCTTCGACGGCTACGAGTACGAGGTGCGCAACCGTGTGACGCTGTGCCGCTGCGGGCAGTCGAAGAATAAGCCCTTCTGCGATGGCACGCACGTGACTGTTGGCTTCCGCGACGACCAGTAACCCGGCGAATAGCTGGTCGGCGCGACTGAGCGCTTGCCAATTGCGCGCAACATGGTATAGTTGCGGAAGCGCACTCTGCGCCATTGTTCATCTTGCCTATCGCCCCAGAAAGGACTTCGTATGGCCAGTCAGCCGATGCGCATCACGGTCAGTGAAAACGGCCCCTACCTCGTCGAGGGCGGCGTTCCCATCAGCAAGCAGATCATCGGGACGAACGACAAGGGCGAGTCGGTGGATTGGATCGAGGGCGAGAGTCTACCGTTGCGCCCGCGCTACCGCCTCTGCCGCTGCGGGCATTCCGGCCACAAGCCTTTCTGTGACGGTACCCACGCGACCATCGACTTTGACGGCACGGAGACGGCGAGCCGCGAGCCATACGTCGACCAGGCCGTGATCTTTGAGGGGCCGGGCCTGGTGATGCGCGACGTGGACATTCTCTGCGCGCGAGCGCGCTTCTGTCAGCCGTGCGGAACGGTATGGGAGGAGCTCAACGACACCGACAGGCCCGAGGTCGTCGCGCAGGTCACACAGCAGGTATGCAACTGCCCGTCGGGGCGGCTCGTCGTCTACGACAAAGCCACCGGCGAGGCAATAGAGGCTGATCTGCCGAAGTCCATCGGCGTCGTAGAGGACCCGGCGAAGGGGATCAGTGGGCCGCTCTGGGTGCGCGGCGGCATCCAGGTCGTTTCCTCCGACGGCTACGAGTACGAAGTGCGCAACCGCGTGACGCTGTGTCGCTGTGGGCAGTCGAAGAACAAGCCGTTCTGCGATGGCACGCACATGACCATTCACTTCCGCGACGATCAGTAGATCGAGGCGTTCTATGCTTGTGATTCGCCCTGAGACCGCCGAGGATGCCTCGGCGGTTCGCGTTGTCAACGAGCAGGCGTTCGCGCGCCCCAACGAGGCCGACCTGGTCGACGCTCTGCGCGCGAATGCTGCCCCCATCATCTCCCTGGTTGCCGAGTGGAACGGCCGCGTCGTCGGCCACATCTTCTTCAGCCCGGTGACGGTAGAGACGCGCCATGGCGCGTCTCAGTCCGGCGGCGTGTCTCCGGACGAGGCGTTCTCAGCGATGGGTTTAGGCCCGCTGGCCGTCCTGCCCGCTTACCAGGGGCAGGGCATCGGCGCGGCGCTGGTGCGAACGGGGCTGGCCGCCTGCCGTGACGCCGGACATGACTTCGTTGTGGTCCTGGGCCACCGACACTTCTACCCGCGCTTTGGATTCGTGCCGGCACGCTCAAGGGGCCTATACTCAGAGTACGATGTCCCCGATGAGGTGTTCATGGTCGTCGAACTGCGGGACGGCGCACTCGCCGGGCGCGGCGGTCTTGTGAAATACCGGCCGGAGTTCAGTGGGGTTTAAGAGAGAAGGTTGCCGATGGCGCGCAGGTCGTTGACGCTCGGCGAAGAGATTGCAAACGCTATCAGCCATGGGGCAGGCGCCGTCAGTAGCCTGGTGGTGCTGCCATTCCTCGTGCTCGTGGCGGTCTGGCACTCGGATCCGGTCCAGGTCGCGGCCAACGCCGTGTTCGGAGCGATGCTGTTCCTGCTCTACCTGGCCTCGACCGTCTATCACGCCGTGCCGCCGTCCCGCGCCAAGGCGGTATGCCAGCGCCTCGACCACGCGGCCATCTATCTTCTCATCGCCGGCACGTACACGCCGTTCGCCCTGGGACCGCTGCGCGGGCCGTGGGGCTATGTCATGCTCGCCGCCGTCTGGACGCTGGCGCTATTCGGCGTGATGAGCAAGCTCATCCTCGGCGCGTGGCGGGACCGCCTGTCGACGGTCTTGTACCTGGTGATGGGGTGGTTGTGCGTCTTGATGCTACCGCTTATGTGGCGCGAGATTCCGCCGGTGGGGTTGCTGCTGCTGTTCGTGGGCGGGGTCATCTACTCGGCCGGGACGCTGTTCTATAGCTGGGATCGGCTGCGCTACAGCCACTTCGTGTGGCATCTGTTCGTGATCGGCGGGAGCGCCTGCCACGTCGCCGCTGTGCTGTTGCTCGGCGGCGCCTGATCCCCGAATCAAGCGGCCTTCGTCGAAGCCCCGGCCCTCCTCTTGCCGAAGGCTCCTACGAAGGCCGCTTTCGCGTTCACTCAGCGTTCTGCTGGCCCTGCGCGACAGCCTTCTCGTCTGCCTTCCTCAGCCTCTCCGAGAGCAAGCTAAGAAGCTGCAGAGCAATCTGCGGATTGTACGCGACCATCCTCAGGAAGCTGCGGTCATCGACCGCCGCGAGCTTGCAGTCGGTCTTGGCCACAGCGTCGGCGCTGCGGGGTGAGTCATCGACCAGCGCCATCTCGCCGAACACTTCGCCGGGGCCGAGGGTGGCGAGGCGCACGTCGGACTTGACAATGTCCACCTGACCGTCGAGAACCGCGAACATGACCTTCCCGCGATCCCCTTCCTTGAAAATCACCGTGCCAGCTTCGAAGGTACGCACGTCCTTCTCGTTCCGAAACACGTCGAGGGTTGTTGCCATTTGCCATCCTCCGTACGGATTTAGGAAGTCGATCGCGCTTCAAGTCTAGCACAAATCCCCGCGTTTGTCACACGGTTCGTTCCCGTACGGGTGCGCCGAGTGTTCGCAAAGGGTGGGTAACTTATCCTTCGTCCCCCGCTCCTTTGTGGAACAACCCCGCCCGGCGCTAGTCGGCGACTCGCGGCAGTTCGGCGCCGGTGGCGTTCAGCTTGGCGGCCTCGCGCTCCACCATGGCCGTCACGCGCCGCGTGTACGCCAGCAGAAACGCTAACTCCTCATCGCTATACATCGCCAGCGCCTCGCGGTAAGCATCCAGGAAGGATGCGAACACGTCCGACGCTTCCGCCAGCCTATCGGGGGCAGGCCGGACGATGACCCGGCGACGGTCGTGCGGGTCGGCCTCGCGCCGCGCGAACCCTGCCTTCTCCAGACGGTCGATGATTCCAGTGATGGCGCCGGTGGTGAGTCCCGTCAGCCGCGCGAGCTGGCCGGCGGTCAACCCGTCCGGCGAGCGATGAATCAGCTCGCCACACTTCCACTCAGTTGGACTCAGACCAAAATGGTGCGCCATCGCCGTGTGAAACATCACGGTCGCTGTGCTACTCTCGCGGCCGGCGTCGGTAAGAGCCTGCAATAGCGCCTCGCGGCCGGTATTGGGGCTTGACAAGTCACTCATAATGTGTTACTATCTAAGTATCTTAGTAATTAAGATACTTGCAATGAGAGATACTTATTCCGTATAGGAATAGTATATCACGGACGGGGCGCCGGAACAACGCCAGAAGGAGACGAGCATGGCTGAGGTGAGCACGAAGGGGTACAAAGGCATAGGGATGGAAGGCCTCATCGCGACCTGGTACGCGAAGAATGCGGTGAGAGACATGGCTGCGTATCGGGCCGATGCCCGAACGGTGGCCACGAACACGCCGGCCGGTGGCACGGTTCTGGACCTGGCGCCGGGACCCGGCTATCTTGCCATCGAAGTAGCGAAGCTCGGCGGTTACCACGTCGTCGGGTTGGATGTGAGCAAGACCTTTGTGGACATTGCGCGCCAGAAGGCCCGGGAAGCCGGCGTGCAGGTGGACTTCCAGCAAGGCAACGCCTCGCAGATGCCGTTCGCAGACGACTCTTTCGACCTCATCGTCTCTCGCGCTGCGTTCAAGAACTTCGCCGACCCGGTTGGGGCGCTGAACGAGATGTACAGAACGCTGAAGCCCGGCGGCAAAGGGCTGATCATTGACCTGAACAAGGACGTGTCGCCGCGAGACATCGATGAGTATGTCGATGGCATGCACGCCGGCGCCGTCGACACGCTATTCATGAAGGCGACGTTCCGCTACATGCTCATCCCGCGAGCGTACACGCGCGAGTCGTTCACGTCGCTGGCGGCCCAGTCGACGTTTGGCGGCTGTCGGATCGACGCGCATTCCATCGGCCTCGACGTCTGGCTGGAGAAGCCAGCCGCGTAACGAATCGCCTGTTATCACCGCACCTGGGCATACGGTGGGATTGGCTCCTCGCGCCATTCGCCCGGCGCCAGCCCTGCCAGCGTCCAGGGGCCAATGCTCCACCGTATCAGGCGCAGCGTCGGGTGGCCGACGGCGGCGGTCATCCGCCGCACCTGGCGGTTGCGCCCCTCGGTGATCGTCAGCGCGAGCCACGTCGTGGGGATGTGGCGGCGCTCGCGGATGGGGGGGACGCGCGGCCACACGTCGGGTTCCTCGATGACCTTCACGCCCGCGGGGAGCGTGACGCCGTCCTTCAGGGCAACACCCTCGCGGAGGCGGCGCAGCGCCTCGGCGTCGGGGATGCCTTCCACCTGCGCCCAGTACGTCTTTGGCAGCTTGTGGCGCGGCTCGGCGACGAGACTCTGGAGACGGCCGTCGTCGGTCAGCAGCACCAGCCCCTCGCTGTCGTGGTCCAGCCGGCCGGCGGGGTACACGCCCGGCACAGAAACGTAGTCGGCCAACGTCGGGCGGCCCTCGCTGTCGGTGAACTGGCACAGCACCAGGTAGGGCTTGTTCAAGAGAATGAGGCGGGGCATTGGACGTCAGGAGGGGAGCGGAATGTCCACAACGCCCAGGTTCTGGAAGCCGCCGGCGCCGTCGCTGGTGTACAGGCCGACGGAGATGAGGCGGGCGTCACGGCCTTCCGGCACGGCCACCACGTAGTCATCGCGGACGATCTCGCCGGCGGACCAGCGTGACGTGGGATACCAGCCGTCCACGGGCGCGGACCGGTCGGCCTGGGCGATAATGGCATCCGGGCTGGTGATGCGATCCTGGTCGGAGAGGTGGACGAAGACGCTGTAGTCTTGCTTCGGCTTCTCGTTGGCCTGCCAATACAGACTCACCCGCCAGGCCTTGCCATCGTCCACCGGCGTCACCCGCCAGCCGCGCAGGCTGATCGGCCCCATCGGGACGGCCGTCTGTCCGGCCGGGACGTCGGCGTCCGTGAGCGCGGGCCGGTTTGCGACGCGCACGAGGCCGCCGTCCGCCGAGGACAGGTAGGCCCGCTTCAGCCGCTTGTCCCACCACGCGAGAGGGAAGGTGTAGAACGTTGGGCTGACCGCGAGGAGCGGTCGGCCGCTTGCCACCAGCGCTTCCATGTTGGCGCGGTGGTCGACGATATCGAGCGGTGGCAGATCGCCCATTTCCTTGCCGTACGTCAACGCGAAGTATTCGCGGCCCCACGGCGCCATGATGATGGGGCCGCTCGGCGGCGGCGCGAAGTGGGCGGCGGCGACTCGCTGGATGAGGTCGCGGCCGTAGCCGTCATGGGTAATCGCCGCGATCTGGGGTCCGTTCGTCCAGGCGAGCGGGATAATCGCGAGCAACAGGACGGCGACGGCGAGCCCGTTCCCCACCAGCGCCGACGTCCGCGCGCCGATCCAGCGCGCCGCTACATCCGCCAGCAACGCCAGGCCGACCGGCAGCGCCAACAGCGAAGGCATCAGTGTCGCGGGGAGGTACACGGCCCGCGGCCAGAGCAGAGCGAAGACGAGGTTGGCTGCCACGAGCGCCAGCACGGACAGCGCCGCCCAGCGTCTCACGTTGTCCTCTTGTTCCCCCTCGCCCCTTGTGGGAGAGGGGGACAGGGGGTGAGGGATGAGACCAATCACCAACCCCGCGACGCTCGCGAGTAGAATCAGCCAGGGCATCAGGGATTGCAGAGTGCTCGCTACGTAGGAGACGTTGTCGGCAAAGCCAACCGGCGTGCTGGCCGGCTGCATCAGTGCCGTGTACTCTCGCGCCAGGACGATGTCCCAGAAACCGCGCCACGTCGTCGGCTGCCCGTACACCCACGGCCCTCCCATCCAGCCGCGCAGGGGCAGGTACAGGTAAATCAGGAATGGGAGCGGGAACAGCACGGCGGCTATCACCAGGCGGCGGGCGCGGGTGCGGAGGGTGTCCCACAGCAGGGGGGCAACGAAGATCAGCAGGGCGGGCAGCGCGAGAACGGCGAGACGGTGGTGGCCGACGGCGAAGCCCATAACCAGGGCCAGCGCGTACAGCCAGCCGGGTCGTCGGTCTCGCCACCATTGGGACGCCGTAAGGTAGGCCACGACGAGCAGGAACAGGAGCATGGCCCGCACGTCGGCGACGACGGCGAACACCCAGATAGAGAGTGTGCCGGCCGGCACGAGGGCGGCGACCGCTGCAATAGGCGGCGCGACGCCGAGCCGGCCCAGGAAGATGGCGAGGCCGACAAACGTGAGAATGGCGAGCACGACGGACAGCACCGAGCCGCCGAGGGCGGGTGGAATGCCCACGAGCCGGAGGGTGTTGGCGAAGGCGGCGACGCTGAGGGAGTACAACGGGTAGCCCGTCGGGTGGCCGGTTCCCCACTGCGCCGCGACGTTCTGGAACTCGCCGGTATCGATGACGTAGGTGTCGTTGCTACCGTTGATGTCACGCTGCATCGTCGCGCCGAAGAGGAGCGCCAGGACCAGGGCGAGCAGCGCGCCGAACACGAGCCGTTGGTGCCGCACTGACTAGCCTCTAAAATACCGCGCTTCGATGTTGGCGTGGATGTTGAGGTAGTAGAGCCAGCCGCGCGTCGTCATCTGGCCGTACTGGTTGTGCGCCACCTTGACATTCTCGGCATGAGCTGAGTCTAGCTTCATCGCCATGTCCAGGGTTTGCTGGCGCTGAGCGCGGAATTGCTTCTGCAAGTCGCGCCAGCCGAGCGATTTCGGCGGCCGATAGGCGTCGTACTCGTCCAGGACCAGGGGGTCCCCAAGCGCCACGCGAAGCCGGTGCGTGCCCCACGCCTCAATGCCGATGATGTGTGATAGCAGCCGCCGGTTTGGAGCCGTATCTGGCATCTCTGCGAAGAGGCCGTCGAGCTTCAGCCCGTCGATTTGGAGCGCGTCTTCGAGCTGTGGAAACGAGAGCTTGGCGGCCGGCCGCTCGACGATCAGGTCCACAGCGCGGCGCGTGATGATTTGTTTGATGCCCATTGCGATTGTCTCGTCCTTGTGTTCGTCGAATCTAGAATGCTTTACCGCTGACTTCAGTCAGAATTCCCTGACGCAGGAGCCGACTGGATCTCGCGTATGCCCGGCACGCCGAAGAGTCCATCGGCGGCGCGGACGGCGCGCAGAATAGCCTGGCTGACGACGACGGCCGCCGCCGTTCCCAGCGATACCGCGTCCGCCGCCTTTTCGCCGATCGAGAGGGCGAAGAGCGTGTCGCCGTCGAACAGGGTATGCGCCGGCCGTACTGCCCAGGCAAGCCCGTCGTGCGCCGTCCGCGCCAGGGCCCTCGCCTCGGCCTTGGTCAGCTTTGCATCCGTCATCACCGCGCCGATGGTCGTGTTCGTCCCCGCCTCGCTCAAGGACCAGCCGCCAGTCAGTATCTTCACCGCGTCCACGAAGCGGCCGTCCGGCCCCCGCGCGCCTGCGACAATTTCCCCCGTAGCCGGGTCGACCACATCGCCTAGAGCGTTGACGACGATGAGCGCGGCGACGGTTGCTCCCGCTGGCAGCGTCACAGCGGCGTACCCGACGCCGCCCTTGACCGCGCCTGTCGGCCCCATGATCTTGCCCACCGTTGCCCCGGTTCCCGCGCCGACACTTCCCTCGGCCGGCGTATCCTCCGTCGCGGCTTCGCACGCCGCGTATCCCGCTGCCGCATCCGGCCATGCGACCGGCCCAAGACCGAGGTCAAACACAACCGCAGCCGGCACAATCGGCACGGGGTGGATGCGGGTGTCGAACCCTACACCGCGTTCCTGAAGATAGCGCATGACACCGTCGGCGGCGCCGAGGCCATAGGCGCTTCCGCCGGTGAGAACGACGGCGTGAACGGACGGGACCATGTTGGAGGGGTCCAGCAAGTCCGTCTCTCGCGTGCCGGGCGCTGCCCCGCGCACATCCACTCCGGCGACGGCGCCGCTCTCACACAGAATGACAGTGCAGCCGGTGCCGCGCTCAGTATCGGTAAAGTGGCCGATTCGCAGGCCTGGAATCAGACTGGTCATGGCGTTACGTTCTCTACGAAGCTCGATCCTGGCGTGCCTTTAGTATAGACTCGCGGCCTAATCCCGTCCAACCCTAGACGGGGAGTGCGTCCAATCAGCTGGGCATCATCGAGGCCTCAAAGCGGTTCCCTGGAGCACGGACTGCCCCTTCGACCAGTATTAAGCGCATTTAACATGTCTTGACGCGGCCCTGGGGTCAGCTATAATATGAGTTTACTGAGCCGGTTACCGAGCGAAAGGAGGTCCGGCCATGGAGCAAGACACAGCGGCTGCGACACTCGATGCAGACGTGTCATTATCTTCCCCAACCATCGCCCGAGTGTTCAATACCGGGACGCGAAGCCGCGCGGAGCTGCTAGAAATCGGGAAAAGCCTGCGCAGCGCTACGCCCCGTCTAAGCCACGGCACCTGGCAGCGGCCCGAAGGTCGCCCCGATCCGGTGGATGTGTTGCAGCAGCAAGACGCCGACCGGATCCCCTATCTCGTGCCGTTGCGTTATGGGCGCATGCTGGCTTCGCCGTTTGCATTCTACCGGGGGAATGCCGCGATCATGGCGTGGGACCTGGCGCACTCGCCCAGCAGCCGCCTGAATGTTCAGGCGTGCGGCGATGCTCATCTCATGAACTTCGGTGTCTACGGCGATTCGTCGGGCCAGTTGATCTTCGATATCAACGATTTCGATGAAACGCTGCCCGCGCCGTTCGAGTGGGACATCAAGCGGCTGGTGACGAGCTATGTGGTCGCCAGCCGTGACCTGGGCATGTCCGACAAAGTGGGCCGACGGGCGGCTCAGGCAGCAGCCGAGCAGTACCGGCTCACGATGAGCGATCTGCAGCACATGAGCATCCTGGAAATTGCGCGCCAGCATTTCTCCATTGCTGGCATGCTTGGCGTCGCCGACAACCGCGAGCGCAAGCTCTTGCTGCATACCCAGGCGGATGCGATGCGCCGCACCAATCAGGCCGCCGTCGCCAAGCTCAGCCACGTTGTGGATGGCCGCCTCGAACTGGCCGACAACCCTCCCTGGGTTGTGGTCAGACCGGACAACGAGACGGACGGTGTTCGGGCGGCGCTCGGCTTCTACCAGAGTACACTTCCGCACAATATCCGCCACCTTCTCGGTGAATACACGCTGACGACGATCGCCCGCAAAATCGCTGGCGTCGGCAGCGTAGGCACGCGCACCTTCATTCTGCTGTTCCAGGGGAAAGGAACCGACGATGGGCTGCTGCTTCAGGCAAAGCAGGCCTCTACCTCTGTTCTCGCGCCGTACGCCGGGGCGAGCGAGTATGCCAGCAGCGGCGAGCGCGTCGTGGCAGGGCAGCGCCTCATGCAGGCGCTCAGCGACCCGTTCCTGGGCTGGCTGAGACTTGGCGACTGGGACTTCTACTTCCGCCAGTTCCGCCACCTGAAGACGGCCGTGCCGCTGCAGGCGACACAAGCCTTCTTCGAGGGCTACGCCCGTCTGTGCGGCGCGACCCTCGCCCACGCCCACGCGCGCTCAGTCGACCCGGCCCTCATCGCGGGGTACCTGGGCAGGCAGGACAACTTCGACCGTGCTATGTCGGACTTCGCCGTCGCGTACGCCGACCAGACGGAGAATGACTACGAAACGCTTCGGAAGGCCGTAGCGGACGGGCGGGTGATCGCGGAGGTGGAGGAGCAGGCGGACTAAGTCCACGAGTGGCTCGCTGCGAGACCCCCATGCCGGCGCCCGGCATGGGGGTCTCGCAATGATAGCGTTGCTATCTCTTGGCGTCGCGCCAGGATCCTCGAAGCAGCCAGAACACCAGGAAAATGGCGATGGCCGCCCATATCAGCGCCCACAAGATGGGCGGTAGCGGAATGTAGCGCGACATGAGCACGGCATCATTGTGCCCGGTCGGCAGCAGGCCGGATAAGCCGATGAGCGTCTGAAGATCGAGGAAGGCGTTCAGGAGCGCCTCGACACCGAGGAAAGCGACGAGGAATATGGCGGCGGCCGGTGGTAGGAAGGTCGCGGCGAGGACCAACACCGCCGTCCAGGCAAGCCCGATAACCAGGCCGAATGGGTTGCGAATAAACAGAACCGTCAGCAGAAACACGACGGCTGCGCTCGCGTAGAGAGCGACCCTGCCGGCCGCTCGCCAGCGCAGCAAGTACAGCAGCAGCACACCGAACGCTGCCGCGGCCAGGTAGCCGGCGGGCGCTATGATGACGCCCCAGCCGCCGCGCGAAAGCGTGATTCCTGAGCCGTCGGGGTTGATGGCGATGGAGTCGACGTGGCCGCCCGTCAGAACAGTCGCCAGGGCGTGGCCGCCTTCGTGCACAATCGTCACCAGGAGCGAGATCGGGTACGTCAGGGCGCTGAGAAAGGGGATGTACGACAACACCACAGCCAGGAGCGCCGCCCCCAGCCCAAGCAGAATCGCCTCGCGCGCTCCGCGAGATACCGGCGTTTGGGTAGGACGATCCAGGGATGGCGGAGGAAGAGCCACGTCGGTCTAGACCGCCCGGAACTCAATGCCGTCCGCCGCCAGTGACGCGCGCATCTCCTCGTAAGCCGCATCTACCATCGCCTGCGCCTCTAGCTGAGTCTTTGCCGAGGCGGCGAAAGTGACCAGGATGCTGTCGCTCGTGCCGAACACCTCGACTCGTGTCTTCACGTAGACACCTAGATGGTTGGCGCTCACACGGCGGTGGTAGGCCGAGAGGATCGAGTCGTCCTGCATCATGGCGCGACCGGCGCGCTCAGCGTAGGCATTCGGCAGGCGCTCGGACAGCAAATCTCCCAGGCTCTCCAGAAAAATAGCGCGCATCTCGCCAGGCACGCCCGGCAGGGCAACGATCACCGCCTCACCCTCGTCCAGCCGCACGCCGGGCGCTCCGCCAACGGAGTTCCACAGAGGCGTGGCCCCCTCGGGAAGCAGCGCCATCTTGCGCCGCGCCTCGGTCAGGCCGGGCTTGACGTAACCCTGGGCCGCCAGCTCGTCGTAGCGCTGTTCCACCATCTTGAGCGCTCGCGGGTCTTCAGCTAACCGCCTGCCCACCCCCTGGGCAATCCCTTCTAGCGTCAGGTCGTCCTGGGTCGGGCCGAGGCCGCCCGTCACGAAAATGAGCGTGGCAGCCCGCCCCAGCGCATCGCGCACCGCCTCGGCGATGGTGTCCACCTCGTCGGGGATCGTCGTTACGCGCCGCACCCGGCCGCCGCGCTGCGTCGCCTGCCGCGCCAGCCAGTTGGAATTGGTGTCGACCACGTCCCCAGTCAATACCTCGTTGCCCACAGAGATTATCTCGACCTGCGTCGTCATGGCTCACCTAAGTAGAGGATGGACATCGATCGCCTCACACGTCGCCACGATCTCGGCGGCGTTCAACACTTCACTCTCTGAGATGACACGAGACACGACATCCAGCGGCGTCAGGTCGAAGGCGCGGTTGAGGACGGTGACGCCCGCTGGAGGCGTGGCGATCAGCTCGCCGGGATCCCGTTCCTCTTCCACCAGTGTCTCGCGGTCCGCTAGACTCCCCGGCAGCCGCTTCTCGCTCCCGGCCAGCGCGACAACGGAGGCGCCGACCTCACGCGCCGCCAGCGCCAGCGGATAGGTGCCCGCTTTGTTGACAATCCCCAGTGGCGAGACGGTATCGGCGCCGACGACAACAACCATGATCTCGTCCAGAAGCCCCGGCGCCACGGCATCCGCGACGAGAGTTACCGGAATCCCCTGTGCCGCGAGCCGCCCGGCCATTGCTGCGCCCTCGTTGAGGGGCCGCGACTCTGTGCAGATGACGCGCGCCAGCCGGCCTTCGCGGTGAGCGCGAAGAAGAAGGGCCTCGACAGCGCTGCTGGCCGAGTGTGTCGTGACCTGCGCATTCGCGGGCAGGCACGCGAGGGCAATCTCGGTGATCTGATCTGGCCGCAACGCCAGGGCTGCGGCGAACGACCGCGCCGTTTCCTCGGCCAATCGTCGCCGACCCTGTGGGGGTGAGGTGTCGACGGCCCACAGCAAGGTGTTCGCCAAGGTAAACAGCGATGCCATCGCGGGCTGCGCGGCCATGATGACGCGCCCCGCCTCGGCCAGATCCGAGAGGAATTGGCTGGGGCCGGGGGCGCGGCTGACCTCGGCGAGGACCGCGAAAATCTCCGCCGCCTCGCGCGTCAGCGCCGTTGCGCCCCGCGTGTGATCCTCCGCCAATGCCTGAATGCGCGTCGCGATATCTGGGTCCATGGGCTTGCTCTGCACCGACTGCGGCCTATCCTACTGCTTGTAACCGATCTTCCGCAACAGATCGTGACGCCAGGCAGCACTTGATTCCCGGCACCGCAGTAACCAGCGCCTCATACAAATCCTAGACTGTTTTACCGGAGTGGTAGCGGCTTACCACAGTTGCCGGGTGTGCCTTTCAGCGAAATCGTCGCGCTGCTTGGGCAATAGACCAGCTAGAACTATCCTTCACCGCCTCGGATCCTCACCTCCACCTCGTCGATGATCCACAATCGGTGTTCCAAAGGCTCGCGTCCCAACACCGGCAGTGCGCGCTGGAGCACAGCCAGCACATGCGCCTTGTCTTGCTGACGCACGCGCAGCACGATGATGCCCGGGTAATCCTGAGGCGGATAGGCGTGGATATTGGCAAAGTCAAGGTCAAGCGTGACGAGGATGCGGCTTTCCTCCATACAAACATCAGCGACGCGCCGATCGTCCTTGCCGCTCAGTCCTTGCTCCCTTACCGTAGGAGCCTCATGCCCCACCGACACCAGAAGATCGGCAACTTCGACAGGGAGATTCTCGTCGATCTTGAACTTCACCCCGCCTCTCCACCCGCCACGATGACCACGCGCTCCCGAGCCAGCTCGGCGGCGTAAGCAATGGCCGCTTGAATGTCCTGGATGCTCAGCGAGGGGTAGCTGAGCAGAATCTCATCTGGTGTAACGCCGGCCGCCAGGTTGTCCAAGATCACCGACACCATGACTCGCGTGCCTTTGATGCACGCTTTGCCATGACAAACCATCGGGTCAACCGAAATGCGCTCTCGCCAATCCACCATGGTGACCTCCAGTTCGATTTCCGTGGCGAACCCATCTATCACGCGACAGCGTCAATCTTACATCTTGTAGCCAATCATGCGCAGGAAGTCCTTGCGCTGCGTCTTCGCCGCCTCGTCCTCGATACCCAACGGCGGCTCGCCATCCACCACGCCGACGATCCCACGCCCCAGGTCCGTCTCCGCCACGATGACCTGGAGCGGATTTGCCGTCGCACAGAAGATGCGGCAGACCTCGGGGACGTTCTTGACGGCGTTGAGGACGTTGATGGGGAAAGCGTTGCCCAGGACGATGATGAACGAGTGCCCCGCGCCAATCGCTTGCGCCGTCTTTTCAGCGAGCACGGTTAAGTCGGCGTCGGTGCCGGCAGACCGGACCAGCCGCGGACCGGACGCCTCGCAGAATGCCAGGCCAAACTTAATGCCAGGCACCGCCGTCACTAACGCCTCAAAAAGATCTTCCGTGGTTTTTATGAAATGGCTCTGGCCGAGGATCAGGTTGAGGTTGGGGTCGGGCTTTTCGATGGCAACGATGGAGAGATTGACAGGCATGACACCTCCCATGAGTGTAGAACCACGTGAGATAGTCTACCGCCTTTTGCGCGTATCCACAAAGCGAGACTACGTGCTGCGTGCAATCGCCGACCACGTTCTCTACAATTGCTCAAACGCGGGGACGCCGGCAAGCGCCGCCACGTTCTTGTCAAGCAGCACAGCTTCTGGCTAGTACATTTCCAGTACATTTCGCGTCGGATGGTACTGTCGGAGGGTCGACCGACGCGTGTAGAATAGCAGTGCTATAATACTCACTGGGTGCTGCCATGCCCCGCGTGCGTGGAGCATGGAACTTTCTGTTCCGCGGAAACGTCCGACTATGCAGAACGTCGTTTCGACGACGCTGGCATTCATCCCGAACTACGAACCTGGAGGAAACAGCATGAGCAAACACGTCTATTTCGGCTTGCGTGTCGCCGTCCTGGCTGCGGTGGCGACCCTGATGCTGGCGCTGGCGGCCTGCACAGGCATCCCTGGCTTGCCATCTACGACCCCCGCAAACACGCCGACTTCGGCCCCGGCCGCGCAGGCGACGAGTGTGCCGAAGGCGGCTGCCCCGAAGGCGGCGGCGACGACCGCACCCGCTCCGACTCAGGCGGCCCAGGCCGGTGGCGCCCCGAAGGCCGCGGCCACCGCCCAGCCCGAGCAGGCCGCTCCGAAAGTGGCCGCAACTGTTCAGCCCGCGCAAGGCGCGCCGAAGGCGGCCGCCACTGCCCAGGCGACTGTAGCAACGGGCGCCGCGGCAGCGGGGGCCGCGACGGCGACGGTGCCGCAGACATCTGCGCCGGCCGGCAGTACGGCTGTCGCATTGGAGGGCCCCGTGTGGAAGCTGGAGTCGTACGCCGACAACTCTGGGCAGACCGTGAATGCCCTGCCCAACACGAACGTCACGGCTGAGTTTAAGGCCGGCCGTGTGAACGGCAACGCCGGCTGCAACACTTACTTCGCCGGTTACAAAGTGGACGGCAACAAGCTGACCATCAGCGCCGCCGGCTCGACGATGATGGCGTGCGCAGACCCGGCCGTCATGGCGCAGGAGTCGGCCTACCTGCAGGCTCTCGGCAAGGCCGCGACGTACCAGATCACGGGCGATACGCTGGCAATCTCCGATGCCAACGGCAACGTCATCCTGACCTTCAAGGCGACGCCCGCCCCAACGTTGACCAGCAACCCCTGGTCGCTGATCTCCTATAACAACGGCAAGCAGGCCGTGGTCGGCCTCCAGCCCGGCTCCGAGATCACCGCTGTCTTCGGCCCCGACGGAAAGGTGACCGGCTCGGCCGGTTGCAACACGTACACCGCGCCGTATACCGCGGACGGCAACAAGATCAAGGTTGGCGCGCCGGCCACGACGCGCAAGGCGTGCGCGCAGCCAATCATGGACCAGGAGGCCGCGTACCTCAAGGCGCTCCAGACGGCGGCGACGTGGAGCATCTTCAACGGCCAGCTCAACATGCGCACGGCGCAGGATGCCCAGGCCGTGAACTACGTGGTCGGGACGACAGCCGCGCTGCCGGGCAGCAACTGGAACTTGACCGGCGTCAATAACGGCCGAGGCGCTGTCGAAAGCATCCCGACGGGCGTCGAGGCGACGGCCAAGTTCGGCGCCGATGGCCGGGTGACTGGCTCCGGTGGCTGCAACACCTACAACATCCCCTTTACCGTGGATGGGAGCAACATCAAGTTCGGCGTTGGGATCACGACACAGATGGCGTGTCCCGAGCCGCAGATGCAGACCGAGGTCCTGCTGCTGAAGGCGTTCGAAGCATCGACGAAGTGGAGCATCGACAACGGGATGCTCTTCCTGCGCGACGCGAGTGGGGCCATCCAGGCCACCTTCGAGCCGGCGAAGTAACGCTGCCGCGACAGGCGAATGCCCTGGGGGGGCCGATCCCCCAGGGCATTTTCTATTGCATCCACGAGATTGACGTGTTACGCCAGCGCGGCGCCCCAAAGCTTCGCCAGCTCGATGCACATCTCGGTGGAGCGCGCCATGTCCTGCACACTGACCCATTCGAGCGGACCGTGGATATTCTGCATGCCGGTGAACAGGTTCGGCGTCGGCACGCCCATTTCGGTCAGGCGGGAGCCGTCGGTGCCGCCGCGCGTCGGGGGGGAGAAAGGCTCGATGCCGATATCCCGGCACGCCTTCCTCGCCAGCTCGACGGGCCGCATGTCGTCTTCCAGCCAGTAGCGCATGTTGCGATACTGGGGCGTAATGGTGCAGGTGATGTGAGCGCGCGGCTCTGTCGCTTGAACCGTCGCGCACACCTGCTGCAGCAGCTCGCCGTGGGCGCGAAGGCCGTCCAGCTCGAAGTCACGCAGGATGAAGTGAAGCTCGGCCGAGGCGGCCGTGCCGTTCAGCAGGTAGACGTGGATGAAGCCCTCGCGGCCGTCGGTGGTCTCTGGCGTGCGCGTCACCTTGGGCAGTGTGTCGATGATCTTCGCGGCCAAGTGGAGCGCGTTGACCAACTGCCCTTTGGCTGAGCCAGGATGGATCGAGACGCCGTGAACGGTCACCACGGCCTTGTCGGCCGAGAACGTCTCGTAGACGATCTCGCCGACGTCCGCGCCGTCCAGGGTGTAGGCCACTTCGGCGCCGAGGTCGCGCGGCAGATCGACGTGAACCCCGCGCCCGATTTCCTCGTCAGGCGTGAACGCGAGGCGGATGCGGCCGTGGGGAATCTCCGGGTGCTGCAGGAGATAATTGGCCATTGCCATGATAATGGCGACGCCCGCCTTGTCGTCTGCTCCCAGGAGGGTCGTCCCGCTGGCCGTGATGATGTCATCGCCAACCTTCGTTGCCAGGTAGGGTGACTGCTGCGGCGACAGAACGGCTTCGGGGTCGTCTGGCAGAACAATGTCCCCGCCATCGTAGTTCCGGTGAACGATGGGCTTGACACCGGTGGCGTTGAAGCCCGGCGCCGTGTCAACGTGGGCCAGGAAAGCGATGGTCAGCGCGGCCGTGTGAATCGTCGGCGGAAGCGTGGCGAGGACGGCGCCGTAGTCGGTCAGCGTGACATCTTGCGCGCCGATCTCGTTGAGCTCAGCCACCAGGAGGTTGAGCATGTCGTATTGCTTGCTTGTGCTGGGGGTCGTGGGAGAGGCTTCATCGGCCTGGGTGTCTAGACGAGCATAGCGCACCAGGCGCTCTTCAAGCTCGGCGTGAAAGGACGCGGTCATGGCAGTGATTGCTCCTTTGAGTATAATACGAAGCCAAGTATGCAAGCACGCTGGCGCAATGTCAAAGACTATACGGCATCGAGTCACACAGGAGAAAATGCAATGAGTCCGTACCAAACGCCCGGCCATAGCTCTCCGCTTGGCGCCAACGTAGAACGCGGTGGCGTCAATTTCAGTCTCTTCTCTCGCACCGCCGCCGGCGTCGATCTCCTGTTCTTCGATCGTGACGACGATGCCAAACCCTCGCGTGTGATCCGCCTCGACCCCGTCTTCAACCGCGCGTACCACTATTGGTACACCTTCGTGCCCAACGTAGCGCCGGGGCAGATTTATGGCTATCGGGTGTCTGGCCCGTTCGACCCCACGCGCGGGCTCTTCTTCGACCCGGCCAAGGTCCTGCTCGACCCCTATGCCCGCGAGGTTGTCGTCCCGTCTGGCTACACGCGGGAAGCAGCCAGAACACCGGGCGACGATACGGCAGTGGCGATGAAGAGTGTCGTCGTGGATCCGAACGTGTACGACTGGGAAGACGATACACCGCTGCATACGCCCTCAGCGCGTACGATCATCTACGAGATGCATGTTCGCGGCTTCACCCGCCACCCGAACTCCGGCGTGGGTGAAAGCGTGCGGGGGACATACGCGGGGTTGGTCGAGAAGATTCCGTACCTGCGCGCCCTGGGCATCACCGCCGTCGAGCTGCTGCCGGTGTTCCAGTTCGACGCTCAGGCCTGCCCGGCGGGGTTGGTCAACTACTGGGGCTACCAGCCTGTCTCCTTCTTTGCACCGCATCGAGCGTACAGCTCATGCCAGACACCCCTCGGGCCGGTGAACGAGTTCCGCGATATGGTCAAGGCGCTGCACTGCGCCGGCATCGAGGTCATCCTCGACGTGGTGTTCAACCACACGGCCGAGGGTGGGTATGACGGCCCGCTGCTCAACTTGCGCGGGATCGACAACCCGACGTATTACATCCTTGAGCAAGATGGCGGGCGATGCGCCGATTATTCGGGCTGCGGCAACACCCTTAACGCCAACAATCCAATCGTGCGGCGGATGATCGTAGATAGCCTGCGTTATTGGGTGAGCGAGATGCACGTGGACGGATTTCGATTCGACCTGGCATCGGTCCTCTCTCGCGACCTGGACGGCCGACCGCTCCCGAACCCTCCGGTGCTCTGGGATATCGAGACGGATCCAGCGCTCGCGGGGACGAAACTCATCGCTGAGGCGTGGGACGCCGCCGGATTGTACCAGGTCGGCAGCTTCATCGGAGATGCCTGGAAGGAGTGGAACGGTCGCTTCCGTGACGACACCCGCGACTTCTTCCGCGCCGCCCCAGGTTCTGTGGCCCGATTCGCGGACCGTTTGCTAGGCAGCCCGGCGATTTACGGCTACGAGGGCCGCGAGGTCGAGCAGAGTGTGAACTTCGTGACCTGCCACGACGGGTTTACGCTCAACGACGTGGTGTCGTACGACCGCAAACACAACGAGGCGAACGGCGAGAACAACCGCGATGGCGCGGACGACAATCGAAGCTGGAACTGCGGGGTGGAAGGGCCGACGGACGATCCCGCCGTCGAGGAGCTGCGGAACCGCCAGGTGAAGAACTTCTTGACGGTCACGCTCCTCGCGTTGGGTGTTCCGATGCTCCTGATGGGCGACGAAGCGCGGCGCACTCAGTTCGGGAATAACAACGCGTACTGTCACGACGACGAATCGACGTGGTTCGACTGGTCTCTGCTGGAAAAGCACGCGGATGTGTACCGCTTCGTGTCTTTGCTCACCGCGCGCCGCTTGCTACGTGATGTGGAGCACGAGGAGCAGCGCGTGAGCCTCGACCGCTTGATCGCAGAGGCGCAGAAGTCCTGGCATGGCGTGAAAGTCGGCCAGCCCGACTGGGGCGATGACTCCCACAGCATCGCGTTCGATGCCGATGTCTTCCGCGACAAGCTCGTCGTTCACTTCATCATGAACGCGTACTGGGAGCCGCTCAATTTCGAGCTGCCCGTGACAGGCGGGCATCCGTGGCGGCGCTGGATCGATACATCCCTCGCGTCGCCGGAGGATATTGTGGACTGGCAGCAAGCGCCATCCATTCCGGACGGCAGTTACCGCGCCGGCCCGCGGTCCGTAGTCGTGCTATTCGCTCCCACAGCGTGACGCGTTTGTGCGCCACTCTCACCCGCACCTCAGTCGGGCGCAACTTTCGCTGCTACGGCCGCGTCGACGAGCCAGAGGAGTTCGCCACTTGACGGCCGGATCATCTGCGCGGGCCACACGTCGGGTTGGTACGGACCTTCGAGCACGTTCCATAGCATCTGCGCCTTGCCCTCGCCTTCTACGAGGAAGGCGAGGCTGCGCGCTGCGTTGATGAGCGGCGCTGTGAACGTCACGCGCCACGTCGTCATGACCTCGACGTACTGCGCCACGGCCCAGCGCTCGCGCTCCCGCAGAACGGCGGTGCCTGGAAACAGCGACGCGGTATGTCCGTTGTCGCCCATGCCTAGCAAGATCAGGTCGAAGGCCGGAAATGCGGCGGTCCGGAAGAAGGCTTGCATCTCCTGCTCATACATCAGGGCGGCCTGCGCCGGATCCATCTCGCCTTTGACGCGGTGAACGTTGGCCGGCGGCAGCGGCACGTGATCGAGCAGGGCCTCGCGCACCATACGAAAGTTGCTGCGCGTGTCGTCCGGCGGGACACAGCGCTCGTCGCCGAACCAGACGTGTACCTTATCCCACGCGACGCGCTCCTTGAGGTCGTCGGCAGCAAGCCGGGCATAGATAGGCTTCGGCGTCCCGCCGCCAGAGAGGGCGATCACGAACCGGCCGCGCTCGGCGACCGCCTGCTCGGCGCGCTCTACGATGAACTCCGCCGCGCCATTGACGAGACTCTGCTTATCCAAAAACACGCGCAATTGGGCCACACCGCCTCCTGAGCTTGCTCCGCCTGAACTCTCGATAACCAATTCTAGCACACGCCCGCGTTGAATTGTGGCGTGTCGATGGTTTGGTGTATTATCCATACCATTCCGCCCTCTGAAAAGAAAAGAGAACGATGTGCAGCGATAACTGGATCGACCGCAAGGAGTACCCGTTCGAATCGCATTACTTCAAGGTGCCCGCCGGCAACGTGCACTACGTCGATGAGGGGAGTGGGCCGCCAATCGTCATGGTCCACGGCAATCCCACGTGGTCTTTCCTGTATCGCAAGCTGATCAAGCAGCTGCTGCCACATTACCGCTGCATCGCTCCGGACCACATCGGCTTCGGTCTGTCCGACAAGCCAAAGGGCTGGAGCTATCTACCGGCAGATCACGCCGCGAACCTGGAAGCCTTGATCGAGGGGCTGGGCCTGAAGGGTATTACGCTGGCGGTGCAAGACTGGGGCGGCCCGACCGGCCTGTCTTACGCAGTGGCTCATCCCGAGAACATCGCCGGTATCATCATCATGAATACCTGGGCGTGGCCGGTCAATCGTGACCCGTACTACATCGGGTTTAGTTCGTTTGTCGGCGGTCCTATTGGCCGCTTCCTCATCCGCCGCTACAACTTCTTTGCCCGGTCGATCATGCGCCAGGCGTTCGGGGACAAGCGCAAGCTAACCCCTGCCGCACACCAGCAATACCTGCGCGCGCTGGCGACGCCCGACGACCGCAGGGGCTGCCTCGTGTTCCCGAAGCAGATTATCGGGTCTACGCCGTGGCTCGGCCGGCTCTGGGAGAGGATGCCCGTGCTGCAGGGCAAGCCGAAGCTAATCGTGTGGGGAATGAAAGACATTGCGTTCCGAGAGAAGGAGCTGAAGCGGTGGGCGAGCACATTCCCGGAGGCCCGCGTCGTCCGCCTGAGCTCAGTAGGCCACTTCGTGCAGGAAGAGGCCCCCGAGGAGCTTGCGGGGGCGGGTGTCCCATTTCTCCAGGGAATCCGGCTCGGCACTGTGACCGGGTAGTGGTGTGTTGCGCATGAAGTGGCGAGAATGTAGTAACAACTTCAGTCGTCCCAGCGCTCCAGAACGACCGAAGTCATCACCACCAAAATAACCGTCTCATTGTCCAGTCGAATGCAACGTCTAGAAACTCAGCGAGGCGCTCCCGCCCGCCAGCCGCTCGACCGCCATCGCCGCCGTGACGATCCGCGCGCCCGGGATCAGGTCCGCTTCGGTAATCCCGCGCGGCTTGGCGCACGCGCCACACGCCCAGATTTTGCCCCCGTTGTCGGTGAAGGACTGAATCACGTCTTTGAGCGGCTGGAAGCCTTCCTTGTGAACTCCGTCGGCGCAGCCCTGCGTCGCCAGCCACACGCCATCGATGGTGAGCAGGACGACAACGTCCTGCTCGGCCGACGCGGCCACGTTGCCGACGACAAACGCCAGCGTTGCCCGCTCAGCATCCTCGCTTCCATGCGTGCAGTGTACCGTAAGAGTCGTCACCTTGCTATCCCCTTTCTGCATCAAACCTTCCGCTTTCGCACAAAGAAACGAATCGTCTCACCCTCCTGGACCGTCTGAACCAGCTCATGCCCGGCCAGTCGGGTCCACGAGGCCATGTCGTCGATCGCGGCCGGGTCGTCGACCCGCACCTCCAGCACCTGTCCCGGTGCCATCTCGCGCAACCTGGCCCGAATCGCCGGCGTGAGCAGCGCGCACGTGCTCCCGTCCGTTTGCGAGGTTCGCAGCATTTCGAGCAGGCCATCGGCGCGCGGCATCTCGCCAGATATCTCAGGCATTGCGCTCACCGACCTTCTCCTCTATTGGCGCCGGCCCCGGTATTGGCTGGAAGCCGCTGCACAACAGGTCGATGCGCTCCACCAGGCCGTCCTTCACGCGGCAGTACACCTGCTGCTCGCATGTGTACCACGCGCGGTTATTGTGCAGGCGAAGCCGATAGCGGATACTGAGACAGCCGCCGACCTCGCTAACCTCCGCGTGCTCCACCTCGAATTCGTCGGCCTCGCCGAACCAGAGTTGGAACCTGTCGCCTACGCCCGACGCATCCGGCGGCATCGCCAGCGCCGAGGGGGTCAGCAGGCGGGCGCGCGGCGCCGGATGGAAATAGGTGCTCAACCGATCGAAGTCCCGCTGGCCAAGAGCGTCCAGAAACGCCGCGCTGACCGTCGGCGGAGAAGATGGGCTGTTCATGCGTCCTGCCTCCTTGCTCACATATTGGCTCTCACTCACCACTTGTGAACAGCAGTATAGAACGCGCGGGCGGGCGATGCTTGCGGAGATGTACTGTATTTTTTACGGGATGGTACGGTAGTCTTCGAGCAGGCCAAGCTCGGCGGCGCGGCGAACGGCTTCGGCGCGCGAGCGGCTATCGAGGGTTGCGAGGATGTTGCTGACGTGCATTTCCACGGTGCGCGGGCTGAGCACGAGCGCCCGGGCGATCTCTGCATTCGTCTGGCCCTGGGCCACAAGCTGTAGAATCTCACGTTGGCGGCGCGTCAAATCGCCAGAGCGAAACCGACCCTCGGCGCCTGCTCCCAGGTGCTCGACGATAGGCTCGCCCAGCGATTCCAGGGTCTGGGCGATGCGGGTCGCCAGCGGCCGCGCCCCGAGTTGGCGCGCGACGCGGTAGGCGTTCGCCAGCCGCCGTGCGCCCGTCTCCCGTTCACCGGCCGCGGCGCAGGCGATGCCGGCCCGAAGCCCGGTCTCAGCCTGGCTGAGCGGCACGGACAGATCGCTGAGCAGGTCCAGCGCCTGGGTGAACTGCCGCGCGGCCTGGTGCGGGGCGCCGTCGAGGAGGGCAATCTCGCCCAGGGCGTGGGCGAGGGCCGAAAGCGCCTCCGGCTGGCCGGTCGCGCCGGCAATCTGGGCCAGGGCATTGGCGCAGGCACGGGCCTCGACGCCGTCACCGCTGGTAGCGAAGAAGGTAACCGCCCATCGCAGGGCCGGCACGGCGTAGTGAACGTCCTCCATCCGCTGCCAGCGGCTCAGGACGAAGCGACCGCGCTCTGCGGCGCGGTCCTTCGCTCCGCTGAGATCGTCTACCAGCGCCAGCCCCCAGGCGGATAGCAGTTCCATGGCCGCCAGCTCGATTTGGCGCGCCAGTGTCGCGGATTCGAGCAAGTACGGCTGAGCCGGGCGCGCCTGGCCGCGCAGGGCATACAGGGTGCCAAGCATCCCGCTGGCGACGATCCGAGCGTGCGGAGTGCTATGACCCGAATCCAGCACCTCGCGGCACAGGCTCATGGCCCGTTCCCACTCGCCGGTGTTCACCAGCACGACCGTCAGACAGGCGATGCAAAGCTGCGCGGTGGCGGGCACGGCGTTGGCCTGGCAGAAATCAAACCCTATCAGATACGTCTCTTTAGCGCCGGCGTAGTCGCCGGCGTGCTCGAGCGAGTCGGCCAGCCGCTGGTAGATCTCAGCCGCTGCGCTGGCCAGGTTGTTCTCCAGCGCCAGGGCCAGCGCCTGTTGCACTAACGCCAGACCCTCCGGCGCCCGGCCCAGCCGCGCCAGGACGTTCCCGGCCAGGCCCATGATGCGGGCCTGCAAATCGGGGCGCCCTGCCTCTAACGCCTCTTCAGTTGCTGCGGACAGGATATCCAGCGCCGCGTGGTATCGCCCGGCGGATCGCAGGTGGGCGGCAGCCGCCAGACGCTCGGCGGCGGACTCGGCGGGCAAGTGGCCGGCGGCAAAAGAGTGGGCAGAGGCGTTGCGCGCCGCCAGCGCAGCCTCCCAATGCCCCTGAAGTTCGGCGGCGTTCGCCAGCTTGCGCTCGGCGACGGCGCACGCCCGCACATCGCCGCTCTTCCGCCGTCCCTCGGCTACCTCGCGCCAGGCCCGGGCGGCCTCTGTTAACATGCCGCTCAGCTGAGCGCACTGTCCATATTGGTCAAGGACATCGAGCCGGTGCGCGTCATCGACGCCATTCGGCCACAAATCTAGCGCCTGCCGGGCGGCTTCGGCGGCATCGCGATAGGCGTGAATGGCACAGGCCTGATCGCTGGCAGCGAGGTAGGCTGTCCGAGCGCGGTCGGGCTCCTGTGCCGCCAGCCAGTGCCGAGCGATGGCCAGGGGAGGCGCACCGTCCGCCTGAAGGCGCTCAGCCATCTGCCGGTGCAGCGCGCGCCGGCGGACCCAGGAGATGTCGCTGTAAATCGCTTCGCGAATGAGGGCGTGGCGAAAGGCGCCCCGTCCAGGCTCGACCTCGATAAGCAGCCCGCATTCCAGCAGGGCGTCCAGCCCGTCCGTGCTGCCGGCCAGGTCGACCACGAGCGCCAGGTCGAATTCGCGACCGGCCACGGCCGTGACGTGGAGCAGCCGCAACGCCGCGGTGGGCAGCCTGTCGAGGCGCAGCAGCACAGCGTCACGTAGGGTATCGGGCATCGGCATATCGGCGCCCGGCGCCAACTCGATGCCGTCCGGACCCGACCGGAGCCGACCCTGGAGGGCGAGCGCGCCGGCGAGCTCCTTGACGAACAACGGAATGCCCTCGGTTCGTTCGTACAACAGACTTGTCAGTGTTGGGCCGGGGGATTGGCCCAGGATGCCGGCCGCCAGCGCGGCGGTTTCGTCCGGGCCGAGGGGATTGATGACGAATTCGCGCAGCAGGTGCGCCCGGCGCAGGTCGTTGCGCAGCCGCCGGACCGGGTGCCCGCGCCCCACCTCATCACTTCGGTAGATGCCGACGATCGCCAGCCGCTCGCGGGCGAGGGCGTTGGCCAGGGTCGGCACGAGTTCCAGTGTGGCGTTGTCCGCCCACTGCAGATCCTCCAGGACGAGCGCCGCGGCGACTTGCCGGGCAATGGCCGCGAAGGCCTGGCAAATCGCCTCTCTCAGCACCGCCGGATCGGCCGCATCGGGAGCTGGGCCTAGTTCCGGCAGCAGCAGGGTCAGGTAGGGCGCCAGAGGACCGCATTCAGCCAGTCCGCCGGGGCGGGCACGCAGGTAGGCGCGCAGGGCTGCGGCGATCGGGCCGTAGGGCGGGGTAGCGCTCTCGTTCGTGGGGCCGCGAAGCGCCAGTAAATTCGTGCGCTCCAGGCACACTTCCAGCAGGCGCGACTTGCCCACGCCCGCCTCGCCGGCCAGCAGCACCACGCCCTCCGCACCCCGAGCGGCCGCGGCAATCACCTCGCTGAGCGTGGCTTGTTCGTCGGCTCGTCCCACCAGACTTTCGTTCTCGCTCACAATGGGTCCTCGTGCCAGTTCTGGGCGCGCCCCGCCGGTCCCGCGATCCCGCGATGTAGAGTATAGGGAGGTCGAGGAGACCGTCAAGAGGCTTGTGCCGCAGTCGTCACTCCATATCGCTCCCTGGTCGACAGTCACGGCGAAGTTGGCTAGAATAGGAAGCAGCCGCTTTTGTCCGTTAGAGAAAGGAACCGCGTATGTCCGCGCTTGCCGAGCTGCAGCAACTCCTGGGCGACCGCGTTACCGTCAACATGACCGAGCGCGAGCGCCACAGCCACGACGAGTCGTCCTTTACGTCGGCGCCGCCCGACGCCGTGTGCTTCCCATGTTCCACGGCAGAGGCCGCCGAGGTGGTGAGGATTTGCCGCGCCCATCGCCGTCCGGTCATTCCCTTTGGCGTGGGCAGCTCCCTGGAGGGGCATACGCTTCCAATTCGCGGCGGCATTTGCGTCGACATGTCGCTCATGAACCGCGTCCTCGCTATCCGCCCCGACGATATGGATTGCACGGTGGAGGCAGGCCTGACACGGCAGGAGCTGAACGAGGCGGCGCGCAAGCACGGCCTGTTCTTCCCCATCGACCCAGGCGCGAACGCTACCCTCGGCGGCATGACGGCGACCCGCGCCAGCGGCACGAACGCGGTCCGCTACGGCACGATGCGCGACAATGTCCTCGCCCTGACGGTTGTCCTGGCGAGCGGTGAGGTCATCCATACCGGCAGCCGAGCGCGGAAGTCGTCGGCGGGCTATGACCTGACGCGGCTGTTTGTCGGGTCCGAAGGCACGCTGGGCATTATCACCGAAGTGACGCTGCGCCTCTACCCGGTTCCGGAGGCGATCTCGGCGGCCGTGGTGTCCTTTCCCACGGTGGACGACGCCGTTGCCGCGGTGACGGAGACGATGCAGAGCGGTATCCCGGTCGCTCGCATAGAGCTGCTGGACGATACCATGCTCGGCGCGGTGAACGCCTTCGCGGGGCTGACCTACCCGGTGCAGCCGACGCTGTTCCTGGAGTTCCACGGCTCAGTGGATGGGGTGGCAGAGCAGGCGCGGCAGACGGGGGAGATCATGCAAGCGCACGGCGGCGGCGACTTCAACTGGGCGACGCACGAGGAGGATCGCCAGCGCCTGTGGAAGGCGCGGCATAACGCCTACTTCGCGGCCCTCGCCCTTCGCCCGGGCGCGCGCGCTATCAGCACCGACGTCTGCGTGCCCATCTCGCGCCTGACCGAGTGCATCCACGAGACGAAGCTGGACCTGGCCAACACCTTCCTGCTCGCGCCTATGGTCGGGCACGTCGGCGACGGCAACTTCCATCTGCTCATCCTCATCGACCCATCGAACCCTGACGAGGTCGCCGAGGCGAACCGGCTCAACGAGCGCCTGGTGAGGCGCGCCCTGGCGATGGAGGGGACGAGCACGGGCGAGCATGGCGTCGGCATCGGCAAGGCGAAGTTCATGCGCGCTGAGCACGGGTCGGCGGTCGAAGTCATGCGCTCGGTCAAGCTGGCGCTCGACCCACTCAACCTCATGAACCCCGGCAAGATCCTGCCGCCGGTCTAAGGGCCTACTTCCGAATCAGCCTAAAGGCATGCTCGCGGCTGCCGTACTTACGAGCGTAGGCCATCCACATCACTGCGAGCGCTTCGATGTGGCGCGCCTGCTCGATGCCGCCTATGTCCACAACATCCCAACCGAGGGCGCGGCCGAAGCTCGCAACGGCCTCCTTGGCATCGTCATCGTTCCCGGCGATGAACAGCGTCGCTACCTCGCCGAGGGACTTGCCGTCGGCCATGAGGTTCGCGCCGACGTGATCGAACGCTTTGACGACGCGCGCCGCCGGCGCCCACTCCTGCACCATCTCTCCGGCCGACTTTGTCAGGTCCGGCGACACCGATGGGCCGTTCGGCCCCCACTGCGCCGCATTCGTCACGTCCACCAGGACTTTGCCTGCCAGGTTCTCCACGCCTGCCTGTTCGAGCGCCTCTTGTGCCGCGCGCCACGGCACAGTCAAGAACACGATGTCGCCGAAACGGGCAACATCGGCGTATGTCCCGGCCGTCGCCTTCGACCCGAGGGCCGCGAGCGCCGTCTGCGCCTTCTCACCCTGGGGGTCGCGGGAGCCGATCATGACCTCGTGCCCCTGGGCAATCGCGCCCGACGCGATTGCCTGTCCCACGTTGCCGGAGCCGAGAACGCCGGTTTTCATGCTGAATTCTCCTGGGTATGACGCCGCGCGTTGCGCGGCGAAGTCCATCGTGCTACAATGCCGCCGTGCGCCGACTGAGGGTACCATTATATGGAGCCATACCAGCGGCGTCAACGAGGGAGGAAACAATGGCCGCCGACACATCACCGCCCAGGTCGCCCGCGGAAATACAGGCGGAGATAGCCAAGCTCCAGGCCGAAACCCGGAAAACGGACGCCGAGGCTCAAAAGACCGCGGCGGAAGCGCAGCAAACAACGCTGAGGACATTCATGCCGGAGCCACAGACCAAGCCGCTGGAGGGAACCGTTCAGGGTGATGACAAGTTCGGCTACATGGCCGAGCTTGTCGCTCGGCGGATGCTGGAGCGAAGCGCGGGCGTCATCGCGGGCAAGGTTGACGCAGCTCTGGCGGCGCGGAGCGACTCCACGCATGTCGCCGCTCCCGGCTCACCACGTTCGGATGCTATCGTCCTTCTCGTCCGCGACCTCAACCTGGCCGCGAGCGACATCGTCTGGGCGCAAGTCAGCCTCCAGATCGACGTGCTGCAGCGGCTTGTGGCCGACCAGGTCGCCAGGTGCGAGACCGCGTTGGGGGCGGGGCAGGGCGAAGGGCAAGCCAAGGATATGCTGCTTGGCCCCCCGCTCGGCCTGGAATCCCTTGGCGGCGCCCTCGGCTCGGTCCTGTCGACAATTGGCGTGGGCCTCGCGGCGGCCGGCGGCGGGTCTCCCCTGAGCGCCGTTGGCGCGGCCCTGGCCGCAGTGCCGCCGCTGGTCGGCGCGGCGGGCGATATCGTGGGCTACTTCAAGACCAACCTGGATATCAAAGGCAAGAAGTTCGGCCTGGCATGGGAGAGCCTGGCCGCCCTCGTCGCCGCTGACATCAAGAATGGCGCGGCCCACGTAGAGGGCTTCAGCCTCCTTGCCGCCCCCGTGCTGTCGGCGGCGGGAGGGCCGCCCGCCGCCGACCTGATGTCGCGATACGTTGTCCTCTGGCGGGATAGCCTGCGGCTCGATCAGTGCAAGGCGACGATTAGCGCGCTGCGGATCGCGGACCTGGACGCGAAGATTGCCGCGCTGAAGGCGAAGATCGCGAAGGAGCAGATGCACGAGCCCGCGGCCAGCAGCCAGAACGATGTGAACGCTCTGAGCACGCTACAGGCCGAACGCGATAAGTGGCAGAAGCTCAGCGCCGAGGCGGAGGTGCTGCTGGCGGCCTTCGCGAAGTTCACCGAGGCCGTGGCCAAGCCGGGCGACAGCCAGGGACCGCCCGCCCTTGCCCAGGCCGTTCTGCGCGACGAAGTGCGGCGCGGGGGGACGACACACCTGCTCTGGCTCAAGGTCGCAAGTGACGGCGGCGACGTCATCACTGAGAAGAAGACGTTCAGCCGCGGCGGAGATACGGCGTTCACCGGCGGGCACGCTGTCGACTACATTCTGGCCGACACACAGGGGCGCATCATCGCCGCCGGCTCCGAGTCGGTCATCGGCTTCATGTCCGTCGACCTGTCCGATGGTTCGACCTCTGGAATTCACCTCGTGAACCTTGACCGCGAGGGCGAGAAATAACCTGTTCGCTGGAGGCGCGATGCGCATTCGTCCGTTTACGCTCGAACGCTACTTTGCCAAATACGAGTTCAACGTTCGTTACCTCCTCAGCCCGTCGGACTGCGAGGCCCTGTCGCTCTCCGAGGTCATGAGCCTGGCCGATGCCGAGGGCCGAGCGCTCTGGCAGGGTCTCACCCTCGGCTACACCGAGTCCCCGGGCCACCCGCGCCTGCGCGCCGAGATCGCCGCTATGTATGAGCGCGTTGCGCCGGAGCAGGTCGTCGTCGCCGTTCCCGAGGAAGCTATCTTCGTGGCGATGAACACCCTGCTGTCGCCGGAGGACCACGTCGTCACCATCTCGCCCGCGTACCAGTCGCTCTACGAGATCGCTAACACCATCGGCTGCGAGGTCACGCCGTGGCCGGTCGAGGCGCGCGACGGCCGCTGGAGCATTGACGTCGACGCCCTGGCCGGTCTGCTGCGCCCGAATACCAGGCTCATCGTCATCAACTTCCCGCACAACCCGACGGGTTTCCTGGCGTCTCGCGCCGAGCTCGACGCCATCGTGGCGCTGGCCCGCGAGCGCGGAGCGTACCTGTTCTCCGACGAGATGTACCGCTGGCTGGAGCAGGACGATGGACAACGGCTGCCCGCGGTCGTGGATATCTACGAGAAAGGCATTTCGCTGTGTGGGCTGTCCAAGAGCTTTGCCCTGGCCGGGCTGCGAGTAGGCTGGCTGGTGGCCCCGGACACGGCGCTGGCCGAGGCGTTCATCACCTTCAAGGACTACACGACGATCTGCAACAGCGCGCCGAGTGAGATTCTTGCCGTCATCGCCCTGCGCGCGCGGGAGAGCATCCTGGCGCGCAACCTGGGCATCGTGGCGCAGAACCGCACCATTGCCGAGAGCTTCTTCGGGAGCCGCTCTGACCTGTTCGAGTGGCTGCCGCCCGACGCCGGCTCGACGGCGTTCGTGCGCTGGCTGGGGCCGGGCACGGTGGACGAACTTGCCGCAGCGCTGCTCGACGCGCAAGGGCTGATGATTCTGCCGGACAGCGTTTTTGACGTGTCGGGGAACTACTTCCGGGTGGGGTTAGGCCGCTTCAACTTCTGGGAGGCGCTCGAAGCTCTCGGCGACTACGTGGACGGATTGCCAGACGGGTAAGAGAGGCGCAATACTTCCCGTAGAGAGGATAAGCGAATGACTATACCTCATAACGAGTTTATTGACCGACTTGAGATCTCCGACCTGCTCAGCCGATATTTTAGAGCTATTGACGACAAGGGCCTTGATCTGACGATTGTAGAAGCAACCTTTTTGGAAGATGGACGTGTTGTACGTCCGAATGGTTCAGCACTTAATGGCTGGCAAGAGATTCTAGACGGACAAAACACGAGTTTTGCCCGTTTTCGTGCGACCCATCACGTCATAACAGACCACGTCATTGATATTCAAGGCGACACGGCGAAGTTGCAGGCGAACGTCACGGCGATGCATCTATGGGGATATGAGCATCTCGATCCCAATTCACTTGATTCGCATTTTCTGGCAGGTGGAGTGCTGACAGCGCTTGCCAAGCGTACTTCGGATGGGTGGCGATTCAGTGAAATGACCAATCGAAACGTATGGCGAACAGGGACAGGCTTCGCAACAATGTTGGCAATAACGACTCTTCATAACAGACCGGATAAATAGCAAACCCAAAGACGGTAGGTCGCGTTGTCTAGCGGCAGCGAGACCCAGCAGTCCCCCCGCGCCAGCGGGCGATGACCATGCTCCCGAGCCTCCGCGCCGCTATCCCATCCGCACGCGGCACGCGGCGACGAACGCCTCGAACAGCGCCTGCATTTCCGGGGCGTCGGGGAGCGCCTCCGGATGCCACTGCACGCCCAGGGCGAAGGGGTGATTCGCGACCTCGACGGCCTCGACGACGCCGTCCGGGGCGCGCGCTACGACTCGCACCGCCGGCCCGACGTCGCGGATCGCCTGGTGGTGCAGGCTGTTCACGGCGAGGTTGTTCCCGCCGACGATGCGCGCCAGAGTCGAGTCGGGCGCGATATCGATGTCGTGGGGGCGGAGGTCGAAGGGCAGGCCGGGGTAGTAGGTGTGGCGGTCGACGCCGGGGTGCTCGCTCACGTCCGGATAGAGCGCGCCGCCCAGGGCGACATTGAGCACCTGAGCGCCGCGGCATATGCCGAAGTAGGGCTTGTCGTCGTCCGCCGCCAGCCGCGCTAGGGTCATCTCGGTACGGTCGCGCTCAGCATCCACGCCGCCAATTCTCTCGTGCCAATCGCCGTTGTAGTGGGTCGGGTCCACATCGCCGCCGCCCGGGATGAGGACGCCGTCCAGGCGGGCGTAGATGGCCCGCAGGCTGTCCTCGGTCAGCTCCAGAGGAATGAGCACGGGCAGGCCGCCGGCGCGCTCGACGGCGGCGACGATCTGCGATAGGAGCAGATCGAGGGCCTGGCGGTCGGGGGCGTTGGTCGGGTTGGTGGTAATGCCGATGAGCGGCGCGGGCATGGACAACTCCTCCGTTACGGTGTTTTCTTGGCCCACATCATGATGCGCTTGCCGAGCTCGCGCGCCGCATCCGGGCGGGCCAGGGCCAGGGCGCGCTCGGCCATGTCGGGCAGGGCGGTGCTGCCGGGCGCGAGCCACTCCCGAAGCTGGGCGACGGTGGCCTTAGGCGTGAATGCCGCCGCCCCGACCTTGTGCTTGACCACCCAATCGACGTTGCTCTCCTCCTGGCCGGGCACGTAGCCGGAGATAATGAGCGGGCGGCCGGCGATCATGCCCTCGGCAATTGTGCCGGGGCCGGCCTTTGTGACCAGGACATCTACCGCCGCCATCCACTCCGGCATATTGCGCACGAAACCGGTGATCACCGTGGGAACTTCCCACTCGACCGCGCAGAGCTGCTGGCGCAGGTTCTCGTTGCGGCCGGCGATGACGACGAGCTGGAGCGGCAACCCGCTCTTGGCGACGGCGCGGGCGTTGTCGAAGACGGCGCCCATGCCCTCGCCACCGCCGACGATGAGCACGCCGGGTAGGTCGGGATGCATACCGAGGCGCTGCCGCAGCTCGGCCCGGTCGCCGGCGAAGCGGCGGAAGCGCGGGCTGACAGGCTGGCCGACGGTCTCGACCCGTGTCGGCGGGAGGCCGCAGCGAACCGCCTTGTCGCGCGCTTCTTCGGTCGAAACGTATGTGAAGTTGACCATCGGCTCGAACCACGTGCGGCTGCCGTAGACAAGGTCTGTGACAATGGTCAGCGCGGGCATGGGGTGCGGCAGGGATTGCACGGCCAGGGCCATGGGGTGCGTCACGATGGGGTGGACCGACACGACGACATCGGGCTTCTGAAGCTCAATAATCTTGCGCAGGCGCGGCACCAACATCGGAAGGAAAGGCTGCCAGGCGGTGTTCTTGACGACGCGGAACTCGCCCATCTCCCACGCGGCCTTCCATGCCCAGCCACTCCGAACCATGGGGCTGTAGAGGGAGCCCATGCGGTTGAGCGGGCGCGGCAGGCCCTCCAGGAAGAAGTCCACCAGAAACACTTCGGACTGCCCCGGCCACGTCTCCTCTAGAGCGTCGCGGATGGCTTCGGCCGCGCTGCGGTGGCCGCCGCCTGTATCCGAGAAAAAGAATACGATGCGCGTTGGCATACCCACTTCTCCTAGGCGGAGGGTGCGTCGTCTTCGTCCGCGGCACCGTGCCGCAGGACGGTCTTGACGCTTTTCTCGAACTTGGGGCGGGGCAGCAGAACGCGATGGCCGCAGCCGAGGCAGCGGATGCCGATATCGGCGCCTAGCCGTACGACCTCCCAATCCGTCGAACCGCAGGCGTGTGGCTTGCGTAGACGGACGACGTCGCCAAGCGCAAACTGGGGGATCTCGCCCTTCATGGACCTCTCGTTGCGCGCGAATGTCGCATCGCGTCAGGGAAGGGATTATAGCACGAGCCGTCCGTCCCGTGAAGTTTGTAGCATACTGATGGGTATGCTATCATTCTTGGGCTGTTCAGACAAGGTCAGGTGTTTGTGTTCAATCTTCCGACCCTTAGCCAGGTTATCTCGCGCGCAATCGTTCTCATCGTGGCGTTCCCGGCGCACGAAGCCGCGCACGCCCTCGTGGCCACGTGGCTGGGTGATCCGACCCCGCGGCGCGCCGGGCGGGTGAGCTGGAACCCGTTTCGCCAGCTTGACATCGTGGGCGCGGTGCTGTTCCTGTACGCCGGCATTGGCTGGGCGTACACGCCGATCGATCCGTCGAGACTTGGGCGGCGCAACGTCGCTATCGTGTCGGTGGCCGGTCCTATCGCGAACTTTGTGGTCGCTCTTCTGTTCACCGTTCCGGCGCGGTACGTGCTGGCGAACCAGTCGCTGACCGAGCTCTTTGGCTACCGCCAGATCATTCCGTCGCTGGGCGACATCATGGTCGCCATGGTGCTGTACAACGTCATCCTGGGCGTCTTCAACCTGATTCCACTGCCGCCGCTCGATGGGTACAGCATTCTGCTAGGGATCGTGCCGTACTCGTGGTATGTGACGCTGTCGAAGCTCCAACCGTATGCGGTGGTGATCATTCTCGGCGTCGTGTTCCTGCTGCCGGCGGTAGGCATCAACCCCGTCGGCTACCTCATTAACAATATCGCCGGGCCGATTGTGAGAGCGTTACTGGGGCTGTGATGCCGCCTCCGACTCTGCACGCCATTTGGGTGCGCGTCGGCCAGGTCGGCTATTCGCTCACGGCGCGTTGGGCGCCGACGGACGAAAGTGCCCTGGCCGTACTCTCGCCCGCGGAGCGGGCCTTGTTCGATCGGATGCGGCCCGCGGACCGCGCCCACGCGATGCGTGTCGCACGCCGCGTGCGGCTCGCGAGGTACGACGACCCGTCGCTCATCAAGGCGGCTCTGCTGCACGATGTGGGCAAGGCGGGGCATGGCATCCATCTCCTGCACCGGGTCCTGCGCGTGCTGCTCGCCGTGCTCCTTCCGTGGCTTCTGACGCGCATCGCCGCGACGGATACGGGATGGCACGAGCCGTTCTACGCCCTGGTCCACCATGCCGCGATAGGGGCCGATTTGCTGGCATCTGCCGGCAGCGACCCCTTGGCCGTGGCGCTGGTGCGCTATCACGACACGCGGGGCACGCCAGCGGCGCTGGCCGCTCACGCGGACTGGCTGCACGCGCTTCAGACGGCGGACGATTTGGGGTAGAGGATGGTTCGTAGTCGGGACTATTGGCTTTGCGAAATCATCGCTGTGTCCGGCGCGGTGGAGTGTCAACTCCACCAACCGTCGGAGGCGCTGGAGATGACTCTCCGGCGCCAGCACGACTACGGCAACAAACAGCCGTAGAGACGCGCCATGGCGCGTCTCTACCACGCGGTGCGGTTATTACCAGGAGAATCGTATGGCGGATCGTCCACGCATCACCATCATAGGTCTTGGCTTCATCGGCACGTCCCTCGCACAGGCCCTGGGGCGCCTGCGCACGCCACAAAGCAGTTATGAGATTGTCGGCCACGACAAGGACGGCTCCGCCAGCAATGCGGCCAAGAAGGTCGGAGCATTCGATAAGATCGAATGGAACCTCATCAACGCCACCGAGCCGGCCGACATGATCTTCATCGCGACGCCCGTGCAAGGCATGCGCGAGACGATGGAGGCCATAGGCAAGTACCTCAAGCCCGGCGTCATCGTCACTGACACTGGCGGCAGCAAGAGCCAGGTGCTGGGCTGGGCGAAGGACACCCTGCCGGACAGCGCGCATTTCATCGGCGGCGATCCGCTGCTCGGCCGCGAGGGCGCGCCGACATCGGCTGCCTCGGCCGACGTGTTTCGCAACGCGGTGTACTGCCTGTCGCCGTCGCCCACCGCCTCACCGGATGCGATTAACGTCCTGTCTAGCTTTGTGACGGGTTTGGGCGCGCAGCCCTTCTTCATCGACCCGGACGAGCACGATGGGCTGGTCGCCGGCGTCACTTACGCGCCGATCCTGCTGGCGGCAGGGCTGATGAATACGGTCTATCAGAGCCGCACGTGGACCGAGCTGCAGCGCATGGCCGGCGCGAACTTCAAGGAGTTCACCGCGCCCCTCGCGCTCAACCCGGCCCACTGGCAGGGCCTGATCGAGACGAACGGCGCGAACATGGCTCGCTGGCTCGACCTGACGATTGCCGAGCTACAGAGCCTGCGCGCCACCATCGGCGGCGGCGACCCGGAAGCCATCGAAAAGATGCTCGACAGCGTGCTAACGGCGCGGATCAAGCTCGACTCCGAGGGCAAGGAAGAGGAGAACCCGATGGATGAAGTCGGCAAGGACCGTTTCCGCCAGATGTTCCTCGGCTCGATAGGACAGCGCAAAAAGAAGTAATGGTGTACGTTTACATGGTGGAATGCCGCGATGGCACGCTCTACACCGGCTGGACGACAGACCTGAAGCAGCGCGTGCAGGCGCACAACAATGGGACAGGCGCGCGGTATACCCGCTCGCGCCGCCCGGTGCGCCTTGTCTACTGGGAGCCGGCCGCCGATCGGTCGGCCGCCCTGCGGCGGGAGGCGGCGCTGCGGCGTCTGCCACGCGACCAGAAGGTCGCCTTGTGTGAGAGTCACTGAACAACATGCCCGAGTCTCACTATCGCATCCTGATGGTGGCCCCGACGAGCTTTTTCGCCGACTACGGCTGCCACGTTCGGATTCTTGAGGAAACGCGCGTCCTGCAGAGTCTCGGCCACGAGGTCGCTATCGTGACCTACGCCCGCGGCCGTGACCTGCCTGACGTGACAATCCATCGCACGCCGCCGCTGCCATACCACGCGACGTACGAGGTGGGGTCCTCGCGCCACAAGTTCGCGTTCGACGCCTATCTCGCGCCGACGGTGCTCAGCGTGGCGCAGCGCTTTCGCCCCGACATCGTCCACGGCCACCTCCACGAAGGCGCGCTCCTCGGTTTCCCGTGGAAGCTCGTCGTCGGCGCGCCCCTGGTGTTCGACTATCAAGGCTCGATGACCGCCGAGATGCTGGACCACCATTTCCTGCGGCCCGGCGGCAAGCGCGAGTGGTTCTTCCGCCAGATGGAAAGCGCCATCAACCGCCTGCCCGACGCCGTCGTGACGAGCACGGCGCGCGGCGCGTTGCAGTACAACGCGGCGACACCCGGCTACCACGCCCGCTGCATCCCCGACGTTGTCAACCCCCACATGTTCCGCCCCGGCCTTCTGTCACCGGACGAGCGCGCGGCGCTGCGGGCGCAGTGGGGCATCCCAGCCGATGCCGAGGTTGTCGTGTACCTCGGCCTGTTGGCGCACTACCAGGGCGTTGACCACCTGCTTCGCGCGGCAGCGGCGATCTGCGCGGTGCGCCCGAAGGCGCATTTCCTGCTCATGGGCTATCCCAACGTTGAGCATTATAAGGAAATGGCGCAGGCGCTCGGCCTGGAAGGCCGCGTGACCTTCACCGGGCGCGTCGCCTACGAGGACAGCCCGCGCATGCTGGCGCTCGGTGATGTCGCCGTGGCGCCCAAGCTTTCGCAGACGGAAGGGGCGGGTAAGCTGCTCACGTATATGTCGATGGCGCTGCCGACGGTCGCGTTCGATACACTGGTGGCGCGGGAGTACCTGTCCGACCTGGGCGTGTATGCTCCGGCCGGCAATGTCGTGGCCCTGACGGTGGCGCTGGTCAATGTGCTCGACGACCCGCAGCGCGCCTGCCTCGGAGAGAAGTTGCGGACGCACGTCATGCGCGCATTTCCGTGGGAAGACGTCGGCCATGCCCTGGTTGACGTGTACGCCGAAGTTCTAGAGCGGCGGGGTGCGCGACATCCTTCTAGCGCCACCCGTCCCACCTCCATCCCCTTAACCCCCTTCCTCCCCCCACAGGTGGGGGAGGAAGGGGGCGCCGAGCAGAGCGAGGCAGGGGAAGGTGAGGGGGAAAGGACGGCGTGTGTCGGCTTGCGCACAGATAACCTCTATGCTACGACACCGGAGGACCGCCAATGAGCGTGATGGTCAACCGCGCGCGGCGGCCTCGGCTCGACAGGCGTGTCGGCGAGCTGCTGCGCTACCGCGAGCTGGTGCGCAACCTGGTCATCCGCGACCTGAAGGCGCGCTACAAGAACTCTGTCCTGGGCTTCCTGTGGTCGCTGCTGAACCCGCTGCTGATGATGGTCGTGTTCACCGTCGTGTTCACCGTCATGCTACCCAGCACGGTGCCGAAGTACCCGGTGTTCGTCCTGTGCGCCCTCCTGCCGTGGAACTGGTTCTCCGGCTCCATTGGCGGCGGCATCACCAGCGTCATCGGCAACGCTAACCTCGTCAAGAAGGTCTACTTCCCCCGCGAAGTGCTGCCCCTGTCGGTCGTTCTCGCCCAGGGCGTGAACTTCTTGCTGGCGCTGCCGGCGCTGTTTGCCATGATGCTCGTCTTCCGGGTGCCTTTCACGGTGTGGATATTGCTGCTGCCGGTCGTCATGCTGGTCCAGCTTATCTTCACCCTCGGCATCGCCCTGTTCGTCGCTGCCTTGAACGTGTTCTTCCGCGACACCGGTGTCATCATGGAGGTCCTGCTCCAGGCGTGGTTCTTCCTGACGCCGGTCGTGTACGACATCATGGTGCTGCCCGAGAGCAAGATGATCCTGGGCCATGACGTCGACGTGCGCCGCGCCGCGTTCATCCTCAACCCGATGGCGTCCATCATTGCCAACTACCGCGTCATCCTGTACTGGGGCAGCCCGCCCGCGTGGGACTTCCTCATCCGCACGGCTGTAACCTCTATCGTTATCCTGGTGTGCGGCTATTGGTTTTTCACCAGCGTCGCGTCGCGCTTCGGGGAGGAAATCTAGTGTCCTCCGCGGCGCCCGCCGTCGTCTTCGAGCACGTCTCGAAGCGCTTCATTCTGCACCACGACCGCCCGCGCTCGTTCCAGGAATGGCTCGTGCGCCGCTTCCGCGCGAACGACGACAGGGAGGAGTTCTGGGCGCTGCGCGACGTGAGCTTCAGCGTGGCGCGTGGCGAGGCGGTCGCCTTCGTCGGCACGAACGGCGCGGGCAAGAGCAGCTTGCTCAAGCTTATCAATGGCATCCTGACGCCCACCGCGGGCGCGGTCATCGTGGACGGGCGCATCTCGGCGCTGCTGGAGCTGGGCGCGGGCTTCCACCCGGACCTGACCGGGCGCGAGAACGTCTACCTCAATGGCTCCATCCTTGGTCTCGACCGGCGCACCATCGACCAGCTCTACCCGCACATCGTCAAATTCGCGGAGCTGGAGGACTTCATCGACATGCCGGTGAAGCACTACTCCTCCGGTATGTACATGCGCCTGGGCTTCGCCGTCGCCATCCACGCCGAGCCGGATATCCTGCTCATCGACGAGGTGCTGGCGGTGGGCGATGCCGCCTTCCAGGCCAAGTGCATGCACCGCATCCTGGACCTCAAGAAGCGCGGCGTGACGATCATCATCGTCTCCCACGACCTGGAGTCGGTGCGCAAGCTGTGCAACCGTGTCTTCTGGCTTCAGAACAGCCGCATCCGCCAGGAAGGCCCGCCGAACCAGGTCATCGCCGCCTACCTGGACTGGATTGCCCAGCACCAGATGGACGACATGATCGAAGAAGCCGAGGAGGAGGCCGCGCTCGAAGCGGAGGAAGCCGAGGTGGCTCCCGCGTCCGAGGAGGCCGAGGCCGCGACGACGCCCGCGCCGGCCGCGCCGGTGCACCAGCCGACGAGCAAGGTCGTCGTACCAAGCGCCCTGCGCCACCCAGACGCGACGCGCTGGGGAACCTACGACGTCGAGATTACCGGCGTCGAGTTTCTGGACAGCGCGGGCAGGCCGTCCCAGGCGTTCGATACAGGCGGGCGTTTCACGGCGCGCATCCACTACGACGCCCACCAGCCCATCCCGCATCCCATGATCGGCATCGCAATCCACGCTGAGGCAGGCGCGCACGTCACCGGGCCTAACACCATCACGTCGGGCTATGATATCCCCGTCCTGGAGGGCCAGGGTTGGGTGGACTATACCGTGGATGACCTGCCCCTCATCGCCGGCACGTACATCTTCACCGCCGCCATCTACGATTTCTGGGAGACGACAGCGTTCGACCACCAGGACAAAGCGTGGGTGTTTCGCGTGCGGCCCGGCGCGCCGGAGCGCTACGGAACCGTCATGATTCCCGCGCGCTGGACGCACACGCCCGGCGAGCCGCAGGACGCCTCGACCTCGACGCCGGTCCAGGCCGACCGCCTACGGTAGCACACACCATGAGCGCCGAGTACTCCGTCGGTATCCTCGCCTACAACGGCCGCGCCTTCCTCGACATGTGCCTCGCGTCGGTTCTGGCGCAGGAGCCGCCCCCGGCCGAGGTCGTCGTCGTGGACAATGCTTCGACCGATGGCTCGGCCGATTTCGTCGCCGAGACTTACCCCGATGTGCGTCTGATCCGCAACGAGACGAATGTCGGCGTCGCCCAGGGCTACAACATGGCCGCCGCTGCGCTGTCGTCGCCGCTGGTCATCCTCCTCAACCAGGACCTGCGCCTCCTGCCGGGCTGCCTCGCCGCGCTGGCCGAGACGTTCGACGCGCCGGACGTGGCCGTCGTTGGGGCGAAGCTGCTCTACGCCGACGAGCAGACGATCCAGCACGCGGGCGGCCATCTCGTGTGGCCCCTGTTCCTCGCCCAGCACTACGGCTACGGTGAGGCCGATGGCGCGACGTGGGACGCGGAGATGTCGTCCGACGGCGAACCGCCCGTCGACTACGTGACCGGGGCCGTGTTCGCGGTACGCAAGAGCGTCTGGGACGAGTTGGGCGGCTTCGATGACCTGTTCAGCCCGGCCTACTTCGAGGAGGTGGACTACTGCTGGCGGGTCAAGGCCCGTGACAGCCGTATCGTCTACCAGCCCCGCGCCCGCGCCATCCACTTTGAGACGACTACCCTGGGAAAGGGTGGCCGCCGCTACCTGGAACTCTATCACCGCAACCGGCTGCGCCTGACGCTCAAGGACGCCACCTTCGAGCATATCTTGGGTCCCTTTGCGCGCGCCGAGGCGCGGCGCACGGCCGGCCTGCGCGTGAGCGAAGACCCGCAAGTGTCCGTCGACCTGGACGCGGTGCGCCTGGCCTACGCCGACACCGACGCCAACCTCGACCTCATCCTCGCGCACCGGGGCGACGCGCCGGTATCCGATGGCACAGTCTGGGCGCTCAGGGATATGCTCGGCGCGTTGCGGGAAATCGCCAACGGCGACGGCGGCCCCGACGCGTGGCGGCACATCGTCTTTCCCACGGCCTCAACGCTGCGCGCCCGCGACATTGCCCTCGCGACGGGCGCGGTTGCCCCTCCATCCCCCCTACCCCCCTTCCTCCCACAAGGAGAGGAAGGGGGAGTCGAGCCACTGCCGCAGCCCTCTTCTTCTCCCCCCTCGCCCATTTTGGGAGAGGGGCAAGGGGTGAGGGACGCGAGGGGCGTGGCCGATCTCGCCACGCTGCGCCCGCAGCCGTTCGAGTCCCACGCGCCCGTTGTTGGGCCGCTCATTGTCTGGGTACGCACCCTGTGGAACTCGGTTGCGACAAAGTGGTACGTCCAGCCGCTCGTGGACCAGCAGAACCGCTTCAACGCTGCCACGGCTGAGGCGTTGCGGCAGATCGCGGCGGGGCAGGCGCGCGACGAGCGCGTTCTGCAGAGCCAGGCGGCGGTGTTGACGACGCTCTCACAGCGGCAGGCGCTCGTCGGCGCGGCGATGGCCGGGCTGGCGGCGGAGACCGAGGCGTTGCGCACAGGTGTGGATGCCCTCCGCTTCGACCTGGATGCCGCGATGGTGAAGGACGATGCCCGCGCCGCCGACCTCAAGGCGCGCGCCGACGCCCTGGCGGCGCGGATCGCCGCCCTCGAAAGCGCGCTGCAGGCCTCAGGCCCGTCCGGCGGCGCCCAGGCCGCCAAGCCTGGGGAGGAAACACTGTGAGCGGCTCGCCCGTCCGGGACCGCCTGCGCCGCCTCCGCGCGGCGTGGGATGGAACGACGCCGGCCTCGGATCCGCAGGTGAAGGCCGTCGCGGGCGACTTGCGCTCGACGGAGGAAGCGTTGCTGGCCGCGACGCGCGAGATCATGGCCCTCACGGCCCGTGTCGCGGCGCTGGAGGCGCGGCTGGCGCGCGTGGCGACCGAAAACCCCGATCGACGGGCGCCGCTGCGCCTGGCGTACTTCAGCCCGCTGACGCCCCAGGCGACCGGCATTGCCGGCTACAGCGAGATGCTGCTGCCCGCCCTCGCGCGCCTGGCCGAGGTGGATATCTACGTCGGCGATGTCGTCCCGACCGACCCGTTCGTCAATCGGCTGGCGGTCTTCCCGACGACGGAGTACGGGGCGCGGCGCGAGGCGCGGGCCTACCACGCTACCATTTACCACATGGGCAACTTCCGCGGCTATCACGCGGCTATTTTCGAGGTCATGCAGCGTTACCCTGGTATTCTAGTCCTGCACGATTTCCTGCTGCACCACTTCTTCGCGGGCTTAACCGTCGACGGTGGCCGGCCGGGTGACTATCCCTGGCAAGTCGGCTACGCCGAGGGGACGCCGGGGATGGCGGTGGCGCGGGCGGCGCTGCGCGGCGAGCGGCCGCTGCCGCTGTTCGACTATCCCCTGGTGCAGCGCGCCCTCGACCTGAGCCAGGGCGTTATCTGCCACAGCGACTACGTGCGCGGCCAGGTGGCGGCGCTGCGCCCGGATCTGCCGACCGCGGTTGTCGGCCTGGCGACGACTCCGAGCTACCGCAGGCCGTTGTCCAATGGGGGTGAGACAGACAGCCGGAAGCCTATCAGGGTCATCACGGCCGGCTATCTGACGCCCGCGAAGGGCCTGGAGACGGCTCTCCAAGCGTTCGCGCTGTTCCGTCAGCGCTACCGCGACGCGCGTTACACCCTCGTGGGCAACGTCGAGCCGGGCTTCGACCTGGACAAGCTCATCCAACAGACCGGTGCCGCCGATGCCGTGGAGGTGCGTGGCTTCGCGCCGACGCTGGAGGAGTTCGACAGGATCATCGCGGACGCGGACGTGTGCTTGAACCTGCGCTATCCGACGGCGGGTGAGACGTCGGCCAGCCTGTTGCGGGTGATGGCGGTCGGCGTGCCGGCGATTGTCACCGATGTCGGGTGGTTCAGCGAGCTGCCAGACGACACTGTCATCAAAGTCCCGGCTCCACCGACTGCCGCCGATGTCGCGCGGAGCCTGGAGGCGATGGCGGCGACTCCAGCGCGGCGGTCGAGCATGGCTGCCGCCGCGCAGCGCTACGTCGAGGCGACCCACTCGCCCGAAGCATCCGCGCGCGGCTACGTGGAGTTCATCCAGCGGTTCCCCTAGCCCTATGCGCATCCTCCACGTGATTCAGCGCTATTGGCCGGCCGGCGGCGGCGCCGAGCGCCATTTGCACGAGATTTCGCGGCGGCTGGTGCGTGATGGGCACGAGGTCACGGTCTACACGACGGACGCCGAGGACTTCCAGCTCTTCTGGGACCCGACCAAGGCGCGCTTCGGCCATCTGTCCGATACGCATGACGGCGTCCAGATCCGCCGCTTTCCCCTGCGCCACCTGCCCCTGGCGCCACTCTCGTTCCCCGTCGTCCGCCGCAGCATGTCCCATCTCTCGGATCTGCCGCTCAACATGAGTGGCGTCCTGCCGCGCGTCGGGCAGTTCACGCCCTGGGCGCCGGGCCTGAGGGACGCACTGCGGGACGCCGGGCCCATCTGGGATGTGGCGGCCGGCATGACGATCACCTACGACGCCCTGTTGTGGCCGGCGATGGAGTGGGCCGAGCGGTGGAAACGGCCCTGGCTCGTTTACCCCCTGACGCACATGGCCGACAGGCGGGGCGGATCCGTGCGGCGCTACTACACGATGCAGCACCAGCTAGAGCTGAGCCGCCGGGCCGCGTGGGTGTTCGCCCAGACAGAGGCAGAGCGCGCGTTTCTGGCGGGCCGTGGCGTGGCGCGGGAGCGCATCATCGTCGCGGGCGTGGGCATCAACCCAGAGGAGTACGGCGCGGGCGATGCCCGACGCGCGTGGGCGACTCTCGGTCTGGCCGCCGGGACGCCGCTCGTGCTGAGTCTGGGGACGGCGAGCCGCGACAAAGGCACCATGGACGTGGTCGCGGCGATGCGCCGTCTGTGGGCAGCCGGCTCGGAGGCGCGCCTTGTCGTCGCGGGCAGCATCCAGGACCAGTTCCAACATCTGTACGACTCCCTCCCCCTGGCGGAGCGCGGCCGCGTGCATCTCATGGGCTACGTGGGCGATGAGACAAAGCAGGACCTGCTCGCCGCCGCCAGCGTGATGTGCCTGCCGTCCCGCGCCGACTCCTTCGGCATCGCCTACCTCGAAGCGTGGGCGCACGGCAAGCCGGTCATCGGGGCGCGCGTCGCCGGCATCGCGGATGTCATCGCCGACGGCGAGGATGGGCTGCTCGTGCCGTTCGGCGAGCCGGATATCCTGGCGGCGTCCCTGGATCGGCTCCTGGACGACGCGACGCTGCGCGCAGCATTGGGCGAGCGCGGCCGAGCCAAGGTGCTTGCGCGCTACACATGGGAGGCGGTCTACAAGCGCGTTCGCCCGGCATACGAGGGGAGTGTCGAGATTCACGTTCCCGGCTGACCTGGACTAAAATAGTGCTCATGTCTCAGCCAGCCCCCACTGCCGACGTAGTGGAGCGACGCGCCCAGGCGCTCGACACTCTACGCCAGAACCTCGCCGCGCGCCGCGCGGCTCTTGCCATTTCCGACGGCTCACCGGCGTTCGGCGCCGAACGCGCTCTGCGTGTTTCCGTCGTAACCATGAACGCCCGGCGCGAGGTCAATCCGCAGTTCCCCATCGCCTGGCCGACGTGGCCGCCCGGCATCCTTCCCAAGATTACCGCCGCCATTCAGAAAGTCGTGCGCCGCCTGCTGCGCTGGTACATCAACCCGATTGTCGCCCAGCAGAATGACTTCAACGCGTCGACCGCGGAGAGCATGACACTGCTTACCGAGGCCCTGGAGCGCCTGGCGCGCGAGCACGCGCAGGCCCTCGACCGCCTAGCCGAGGTCGAAGCGCGGCTGGAAGATTTGGAGTCGCGCGGCGAGCTATGACACGCATCGTCGTCTGCAACGCCCAGGCGCCGTTCATCAGTGGCGGCGCGGAGATTCACGGACAGGGCCTGGCCCGCGCGCTGCGCGAGCACGGCTACGAGGTCGCTGAGGTGAACCTGCCGTTCGCTCACGAGCCGCGCACCGAGGTCATCCAGAGCGCCCTGGCGTGGCGGATGCTGAACCTGGTCAAGCTGCCGGGGCGGCCGGACAAGATCGACGCGGTCATCTGCCTGAAGTACCCATCGTACGTCGTGCGGCATCCGTGCAAGATCGTCTGGCTCATCCACCAGTACCGCCAGGTGTACGAGCTGCTCGGCACACCCTACAGCGACGTGCAGGACACGGCGGAGGACCGCGACTTCGTGCGGCAGGTGCGCCGCCTGGACGACCGCGCGCTCGGCGAAGCGGTGGCGCTGTACGCCAATGCCCAGAACACGGCGAACCGCGTCAGGCGCTTCAACGGCCTCGACGCGAAGCCCCTGTACCATCCGCCGCAGTATGTGGGGCGGTATCGCTGCGACGGCTACGGCGACTTCGTCTTCACCGTCAGCCGTCAGGAGCGGCTCAAGCGCGTCGACCTGCTCATTCGAGGGTTGGCGCAGACGCGAACGAAGGTGCGGGCGGTCATCGCGGGGACGGGGCCGCTGCTAGAGGCGCACAGGGCGCTGGCGGCGGAGCTTGGCGTAGCGGATCGGGTGGAGTTCGTGGGGTTCGTGGACGAGAGGCGCTTGCTGCAACTGTACGCGGAGGCGCTGGCGGTGTACTACGCGCCATATGACGAGGACTACGGGTACGTGACGCTGGAGGGGTTTCTGTCGCAGAAGGCGGTGGTGACGGCGCGGGACAGCGGGGGGACGCTGGAGTTTGTGCGCGACGGGGAGACGGGGGTGGTGTTCGACGCGGGGGACATGGTAGGGCTAGGGCGAGCATTGGATGGGCTGATGGAGGATAGGGGGAAGGCGGAGCGGATGGGGGAGGCGGGGTATCGGCGGGTGGCGGGCATCACCTGGGACGCCGTCGTCGACACCCTCGCGGCTCACATCCCCTGATGGACGTATCATGAAACACATCGTCGTCTGCAACGCTCAGTCCCCCTTCGTGCCGACCGGCGGCGCCGAGGTGCTTGCCCAGGGATTGGTGGGGGCGCTGGAGGAGCATGGGTTCGCGGTGGACCAGGTCAACGTGCCGTTCACCGATGACCCGCGGCCGGAGGTCATGCGCAGCGCGATGGCGTGGCGGATGCTGAACCTGGACCAGCTGCCGGGGCGGCCGGAGAAGATCGATGCGGTCATCTGCCTGAAGTACCCGTCGTACGTCGTGCGGCATCCGTGCAAGATCGTCTGGCTCATCCACCAGCATCGCCCGGCCTATGATCTCAAGGGGACGCCGTATAGCGACTTCAGCGACTCAGCCACGGACCTGGCATACGCCGACATGATCCGCCGCCTGGATAATCAGACGCTCGGCGAGGCGCAGGGGCTGTACGCTATCTCCCGCAACGTTGCCAGGCGCCTGAAGCACTACAATGGGTTGCGGGCGCAGGCGCTCTACCCCCCGCCACAATACGTGGGGCGGTATCGCTGCGACGGCTACGGCGACTTCGTCTTCACCGTCAGCCGCCAGGATCCGCTCAAGCGCGTCGACCTGCTCATTCGAGGGTTGGCGCAGACGCGAACGAAGGTGCGGGCGGTCATCGCGGGGACGGGGCCGCTGCTAGAGGCGCACAGGGCGCTGGCGGCGGAGCTTGGCGTAGCGGATCGGGTGGAGTTCGTGGGGTTTGTGGACGAGGGGCGCTTGCTGCAACTGTACGCGGAGGCGCTGGCGGTGTACTACGCGCCGTATGATGAGGACTATGGGTACGTGACGCTGGAGGGGTTTCTGTCGCAGAAGGCGGTAGTGACGGCGCGGGACAGCGGGGGGACGCTGGAGTTTGTGCGAGACCGGGAGACAGGGGTAGTGTTCGACGCGGGGGACATGGCGGGGCTAGGGCGAGCATTGGATGGGCTGATGGAGGATAGGGGGAAGGCGGAGCGGATGGGGGAGGCGGGGTATCGGCGGGTGGCGGGCATCACCTGGGACGCCGTCGTCGACACCCTCACGGGGCTTATTCCATGAACAAGACGTTGTTGGAGTCGCTGACTGACATGCTGCTGGGAATGGGCCTGACCGAAGAGGACGTGATGCCGCTGGCGGACCTGGCCGACTGTCTGGTCGAGCTCGACCTGGACAGGGATGGCGGCCCAGATGCTTCGCCGGCGGGGCAGCAGGACAATTCGACTTTGCTTCTTAAGCGGGAGAGAGAATGACACCCGAAGAGATGCGCGCCGGCGTCGAGCGCCTTGCGCCGTGGTTTCACCGCATCGAGCTGGCGCCCAGCGTCTACACCAAGGATGCCAGTATCGCGGGCGAGCCGGTGGACCATCCATACCCCACCTGGGAGTTGGTGCGCCAGGCGCTGCCCGACGACCTGACCGGCAAGAGCGTGCTCGACGTCGGCTGCAACGGCGGCTACTACGCCGTCGAGGCGAAGCGGCGCGGCGCGGCGCGTGTTCTCGGCGTCGACTCGCAGCGGCGCGAGGTGTCGCAGGCGCGTTTCGTGCGCAGGGCGCTGGGCCTGGATATCGAGTTCGAGCGCATGTCGGTGTACGACATTCGCCCGGCCACGGTCGGCCAGTTCGACTATGTGCTCGCCCTCGGCCTGATATATCACCTCAAGCACCTGGTCCTGGCGCTGGAAAATCTCTTCGCCGTAACCAAGAACACTCTCATCATCGAGACGGCCATCCTCCCGCCGGATATCGCGCCGCCAACGCTGTACATCCCCTTCGGCGGCGTCGATCGCAACCTGCATCCCCTCGTCTACGTCGAGAACCCGGCCGACGCCTCCGAGCCGGCCTTCAACTGGTTCATCCCCACGACGGCGTGCGCCAAAGCCATGCTGGAGAACGTCGGGTTCGAGGAAGTGACCGTCGTCGCCGAGGTAGGCGCTCGCGCCGTCCTGGCGTGCCACAAGCCAGAGGTGGCGTCGGCGGCGCTCGTCGGCCGCATGGAGGCGCACTTGACCCTGGAGGACGGTCCACAGAGCGCCCGCCCCGGCGCTGACCTAAGCTACACCATCTGCGTCGAGAACCGCGGCGTCACCCGCTGGCGGTCGCAGGGCGAGAACGGCGGTGAACGCGGCATGATTCGCCTCGGCGCGCACGTGGCGGATGAGGATGAAGAAGTTGTGTGGGACTGGGGCCGCGCTTCCTTGCCCAACGATCTTGGGCCCGGCGAGCAAGCGACGCTCGCCATCCACCTCACGGCGCCGACTGAACCTGGGGCCTACAGCGTTGAGTTTGACATGGTCGCGGAGGGACTGGCCTGGTTTGAGGACTTCGGCTCGCCGATTCTCCGTGACCAGCTCTACGTGAGGGATGGCGCATAATGCCCGACGACGGAGCCGCGCCGGCGGTCGACGTGGCGGCGCTGATGGCCGAGCTGCGCGCCGAGATTCAGGCGGCGCGCGCCCCTAGCCCGACGACACCACCGCCGTCGCCCGATGCCATTGCTCGGCGCCTGGATGTGCTGGAGCGCCAGGCGACGGTGTTCGAGCGCCCGTTTTTGTCGCAGGTTCCCGTCTTCGGGCCGGCCATCGCCGGCTTCCGGGAGACCTGGAACTCCGTTTCGGCCAAGTGGTACGTGCGGCCGATGCTCCAGCAGCAGAACGAGTTCAACCTGGCTGTGGTGCGCGTCCTGGGCGATCTGACGCGCCAGGTCGCCGCGTTGGAGCAGCGCCTCGCCGCGCTGGAAGAGGTGGCCGGTCGCGACACCGCGAAACCAGACCAGGTCAAGGAGTAGCGCCATCCACCACGCGATCACGAGACCAGGCCTCGCCTGGCACTCAAGTGCCAGGCTGATAGGGGAAGGCCCACTTCAGTGGCCTGAGCGGTACTTAGGCCCGGCAGCCAGCTTTAGCAGGCTTGGTGTTCTCAGCCACCGACTCGAGTCGGTGGCGCCTGTCCATATCTCGAGGGTTGCGCATGGCTAGCGGCCGTCCGCGCATCGCGTTCGTCGTGCAGCGCTACGGGCTTGACGTCAACGGCGGCGCCGAGCAGCACTGCCGCGCTGTGGCCGAGCGCCTGACACGCTGGGTGGATGTGGATGTCTTGACTACGTGCGCCCGGGATTATTCGCGCTGGCCGAACTACTACCCGCCGGGCGCCACGCAGATCAACGGCGTCACTGTCCACCGCTTCCCGACGCAGCCGGTTGGCAGCGACACCCACGCGATGCTGCAGCGCGGCGGGCTGCCGGCGCAGGGCCTCCTGGCCGAGCTGGAGTGGAACCTGGAGCTTGGGCCGTTCGCCCCCGGCCTGTTTGACGCGATTGCCCGCGGGCGCGAGACCTACGACGCCTTCATCTTCTTCACCTACCTCTACTCCCCCACCGTCCTCGGCCTGCACCTCGCGCCGGACCGCGCGATTCTCGTGCCGACCGCCCACGACGAGCCGCCTATCTACCTCAACCTGTACCGTAGCGTGTTCTTCCTGCCCCGCGTCATCCTCTACAACACAGACGCCGAGCGCGAGATGGTGCAGCGGCTGTTCCATAATACGGACGTGCCGGGGCTTGTCACCGGCGTCGGCGTGAGCGCGATGGCCGGAGACGCGGCGCGCTTCCGGGCGAAGCACGGCCTCTCCGGCGACATACTCCTCTACGTCGGCCGCATCGACCGTCACAAGGGCGTGGACGAGCTGCTGGACTTCTTCGAGCGCTACCAGGCGCAGCGCCGTTCGCCCGTGACGCTTGTGCTCGTCGGCCGGCCGGTCATGCCCGTGCCGAAACGCCCCGACGTCCTGCCCTTGGGCTTCCTGTCGGACGAGGACAAGGCCGATGCCCTGGCCGCCGCGACGGTTTTCGTCATGCCGTCGCGATTCGAGAGCCTGTCCCTCGTCACGCTGGAAGCCTGGCAGGCCGGCGTGCCCGTCTTGGCGAATGGGGCGTGCGAGGTCGTCAAGGGGTTGTGCCTGGCGTCCAACGGCGGCCTGTTCTACGAAACCGGCGAGGAGTTCGCAGTGTGCCTGGAGCGTTTACTGCGGGACGCGCCGCTGCGAGCGGCGCTGGGGGCACAGGCGCAGCGATATGTCGCGGCGAACTACCGCTGGGATGTTGTAGATGCCAAGTACCTGACCGCCCTGGAGCACGTCGGCGTCGACCTCAACGTTTCCCCCGCGCCCGCCTCTTTGCCCCCCATTGAAGTAGCCTAGCCGCCATGTGGACCGCTTCGCCCGCGTGGCTGTTTATTGCCCTGCCGCTGCTCATGGTGCTCCCCGGCGGCGTCGCTCTCCTATGCCTGCCTGAGGCGCTCGACAGAAGCGCCCGCCCTGGCGCCGTCGTCGAGGCTGTCTGGCGCGCTGCAATCGCCGGGGCAGTGCTAACGGGCGCTGTTGGGCTTCTGCTGGCCGACCTGGGACTCTACCACTTGGGCCTCACCGCGCTCATCGTCCTGGCGGCAACTCTTCTTGCGTGGTGGCTCGCGGGCCGGCCGCGCCCCCGCCTTCCGCGACCGACGCGCGCCGACGTGTGGCCCCTGGCGCTCTTTCTCCTCGCCCTGGTCTTCTTTGGCCGCCCTCACGAGACAATCCTGGGAGCTGCTGCTCCAGGTTCCTATATTGCCGCCGGAGCGCAGATCGCCCAACACGGCAGCCTCGCCCTGCGCGAGTCGCTGCTGGCCGACATGGCGCCCGACGACCGGGCGATGTTCGTCCGCGACGTACCGGAGACGCCGGGCATGCCCCTGCGCTTCCCGGACTTCTACGTTGTCGACGCCGCGCATGGCGTGAGCGTCCCGCAGGTCTTCCCGCTGCACCCCATCTGGCTGGCCATCGCCTACAACGTCGGTGGCGTCTGGGGGAGCCTGTGGATGCTGCCACTGTGGGGCGCGCTCGGCGTGCTTGGCGTCTACTTTGCCGGGCGGTGGGCTTTCGGCGAGGTCGCCGGTGGACTGGGAGCACTGGCGCTGACTGTGCTCGCGCCGCAGGTGTGGTTCAGTCGCTATACCACGTCTGAAGCGTTGACCCAGGTGTTGCTGTGGGCGGGCGTCTTCGCCTTCAGTGTCTACGTCGCAACGGGGTTGCCGAAGCGGCTCGGCCTGCTGGCCGGGCTGGCGCTCGGCGGCGTGCTCCTGACGCGCATCGACACGCCGTTCATCCTGGCGTTGCCGCTTGGCCTGGCCGCGTGGCTGATCGTTCGCCCAAGGTTCGGTAACCAGGCGAAGCTTGATACCTTGGCGTCATTGCGAGGAGGACGACAGTCCGACGAAGCAATCTCATGGGCCGGCGGGGGATTGCTTCGCTCCGCTCGCAATGACGGCGGAGCAGGCGGGGATGCGCCGCTGTGGCAAAATGTAGAAACGCGCCATGGTGGGTCTCTACCGGCTGCCTTTCGCGGCACAGACGCGTTCTTCGTGCCGATGGTGGTTCTCGCGCTGGCCGCCGGAGTACACGCGCTCGTGTTCGCCGGGCCGTACATTCGCGCCACGACCGTCGCGCTCCCGGCGGTGATCCGGCTGGCCGAACTCGCGCTGGTAGGTCTCGCGCTGTTTCTTGCGGCGGGGGGGGCGATATGGTGGGCGCAGCGGCGCGGCCTGTTCCGTCGGGTTGGCGGCACAACGTGGCGAGGCGTGGCTGCGGTCGCCATCGTCGCGTTGGCGGCGTGGGCGTATTTCATCCGGCCTCTGACCGGCGCACCGCAGACGTGGAGCAACTGGTACTCCGGCACCGTAACGGCATACCCGCATCTGAGCCTGGTGCAGCTTGGCTGGTATCTGTCGCCGCTGGGCATCGCCCTGGCGGCCGGTGGCGCAGCGTGGGCCGTCTACCGCGGGCCGCTGCGGCGCGCGTGGCTGGTCCTGGCGGTGGGCCTGTTCTTCGCGGTTCTCTATCTGTGGAACCCGCTCAACAGCCCGCGACACATCTACATGGTGCGGCGCTATGTTCCCGCGGTGTTTCCGGCGTTCGCCCTCTACGCCGGGTATGCCGTCGCAGCAGTGGCCGGGCTGATCCCTCGCTCCCTAACCCCCGCGCCCACAAGGGGAGAGGGGGCAAAGAGGGTCTTGCGCGCGGGGCTGGCGCTGGTGATCTATTTGGCGTTCCTGGCCGGAATGTTGCCGGAGACGCTGACCGTTGGGGCGTCAAGCGAGACGGCCGGCGCCGATGCGCAGGTGGCGAAGCTCGCGGACCAGATCGACCCGAATGGAATTGTCCTGTTTGCCCAATCCGACCCGATGGGGGTGGCGGCACAGCTTGCGACGCCCCTCCAGTTCATATACGGCCGCGACTCCCTTCTCTTGCTCGGCCAGCCGGACCCGGATCGCCTCGGTCGGCTCATTCGAGGCTGGGAGGCGGCCGGACGAAAGGTGTACGTGCTCGCCGACGACTCCGTGAGTGGGTTTGCGCCGACGGACGTTGTGTTCATCCCGGCCGGCTCCGCCCGTCTGGAGCTTCCGACGCTAGAAGCCCCCTTCGACCACCCACCAACGCAGTGGCTTACCTACCGCAGCGCTGTGGACGTATTCGAGGCGGCCGACAAGGTCGCGGTGGGCCAGGTGACGCTTGGCCGCAGCGACGCGCTCAGTCTCATGGGCGGTTGGTACGGGCGCGAAGGGGGCGAAGGCGCGACCTTCCGCTGGACCAACGGAGACGCGTCGGTGCGTATTCCGCTGCCTGCCAACGCCCAGGCGATAAGCATCCGGCTGGCCGGGCCTGGGCCGGGCGCATCCCTCGTCGACGTGAGCCTGAACGGAGCGAGCCTCGGGCAGATTGACGCCCAGCCTGGCATGGCCGACTACCGGCTGCCGTTACCCGCGGGGCTGCCCGCCTTGGACGTGGCCGTGGTCCGCCTGACCAGCCCAACCTTCACGCCGGGCGCGGGCGACACTCGGCGGCTCGGGGTGGCAGTGAGCCGTATTGTGATCGAGTAACGAGCATGCGCATTCTCCATGTAACGCACCAGTACCCGCCCAACCGCCGCGGCGGTGTCGAGGTCTACACCCAGGCGCTCGCGCGGCGCCAGGCGGCGCAAGGGCATATCGTCGGCGTGCTCCATGGCTGGGCGGACGTTGTGAACGCGCCTCCGCTGGTCTCGCGCATCGATGAGGCGGGCGTGACGGTGTGGGCGACGCAGTCCCAGGCCTCACGGCATCCCCTCGACCTGTTTCTGCGATCCTTCGACAACCGCCCCATCGACCGCGCCTTCGCCGAGCTGCTCGCCGACTTTCGCCCCGACGTCGTCCATGTCCAGCACCTCAAGGGCCTCTCGGCGCGGCTCATCGGGGTCGCCCGCCGCGCGGGAATACCGGTCGTGTGGACGCTGCACGACTGGTGGGCGTTCTGTGGCAACGCCCAGCTCGTTCGGCACACCGGCGCGCTGTGCGGCGGCCCTGTGCTGTGGCTGAACTGCGCCGACTGCGCCGCGCATCACGGCGGTGTCACGCGCAGCCCGGCTCAGGAGGCCGTCGCCATGGCCGGAATGCCCGCCGTGGCGGCGCTGTTCGCCTACCGCGCCCGTCTCCTCGACGCGGCGCTTCAGCAGGCCAACGTTCTCATCGCCCCGACTGCCTTTGTACGCGACCGCTTCGCGCAGCAGGGCATCGACACGCGCAATTTCGTCGTCGTGGAGCACGGCATCGATTACCCGGCCTGGGTCGCAGATGCATCCGATGTAGGGGCGAGTTTCAAACCCGCTCCTACGCCCGGTGGCCGGCTGCGCGTAGGCTATACCGGCGCGCTGGCGTGGCAGAAAGGCGTGGACGTGCTGGTTGAAGCGTTCAACCGGTTGCCCGCCGACGCTGCCGAGCTGCGCGTCTACGGCGACCCGCGCCCCTTCCCCGACTACGCCCGCCGGCTGACCGCTGCGGCGCGCCACCCGCGCATCCAGTTCCGCGGCCCCTACGCGCCCGACCAGCGCTGGAATATCCTGCGCGACCTGGACGTAGTCATGGTCCCGTCAGTCTGGCCCGAGACGTCATCCCTGGTGGCGCAGGAGGCCTTCGCCGCGCGCCGGCCCGTGATCGCCAGCTCGGTAGGCGCACTGCGCGACCGTGTCGTGGATGGCGTGAACGGCTATCTCGTGCCGCCGGGCGACGTGGATGCGCTGGCGGGTGTGCTGGCGCGCCTGGGGGCGGACCCCGACCTGCTGGCCCGCCTTCAGGCCGGCGTCACACCGCCGCGCAGCCTGGACGACCACGCGCGGGAGGTGGAGAGCCTGTACTCTTCTGTAGTCGCCGCTTCCTGACAGTGCCCTGGCCGTCATTGCGAGCGTCAGCGAAGCAATCCCGCGCCCTTGCAAAAGGCGCTCTGAGCGGCTACGGGGCGCCACTCACCGGTCGTGAGATTGCTTCGTCGCGCTAACGCGCTCCTCGCAATGACCGGGGCGTTGTGAAATTCCTCGACAACAGCTGATGTGACATCTCCTTTTGACAGTCACCCCCTTTCCGGCTATACCTGACGCCATGCGACTCATTATCCAGATTCCGGCGGTGAACGAAGCCGAAAGCCTGCCGGAGGTCCTGGCGGCGTTGCCACGCCGCATTCCCGGCATCGATGAGGTGCGCGTCCTCGTTGTCGACGATGGCTCGACGGACGGCACCGCCGACGTCGCCTACGCGGCGGGCGCGGACTGGGTCGTGCGGCACCGGGGGAATAAGGGTCTGGCGGCGGCGTTCCAGACAGGGCTAGACGCGTCGCTGCGCCTCGGCGCGGACATCATCGTCAACACCGACGCCGATGGGCAATATCTCGGCGGGGACATTCCGTCGCTCATTGCCCCCATCCTGCGCGGCGAAGCCGACATGGTCATCGGCGACCGACAGACCCACACTCTGGTCCACTTCTCGCCCTTGAAGCGCTTGCTGCAGCGATTCGGCAGTTGGGTGGTGAAGAAGGCGTCGGGCGCGGACATCCCGGACGCCGTCAGCGGCTTCCGCGCCTACGCGCGTGAGGCCGCCCTGCGTCTCTATGTCGGCAGCCCCTTCTCGTACACCGTCGAGACGCTGATCCAGGCGCGCCGCCGCCGCCTCACCGTGACCCACGTGCCCGTCTCCGTCAACCCCGACACGCGGCCCTCGCGGCTACATCGAGGCAACTGGAACTTCGTCAAGCGGCAGGCCGGCACCATCGTTCGGACGTACGCCACGTATGAGCCGCTCAAGACCTTCTTCTATCTCGCCGTGCCGTTTCTGCTCATCGGCGCCGTTCTCCTGGCGCGCATCGCCGTCCTGTGGCTGCAAGGCGAGATGGAGCGCGGCAGCCATACCCAGTCCCTCGTCGCCGGCGCGACCGCATTCATCCTGGGCGGGGTCATCTTCCTGTTCGGCATCCTGGCCGACAGGGTGGGCGACAATCGGCGGCTCATGGAGGAGCTGCTGTACCGCATGCGGGCGCAGGACGTGGGCGCCGGGTTAGGGCCGAACGAGCTAGCGCCGCGCCCGACATCTTCCCTCGTTGTCGCCCCGGCCGAAAATTTCTCCAAATCTGCCGTATCCACGACGCCCGTTGGGCGTCTATCAGATTGAAATCGCTCGTAGCTTGACCAACCCCCCTTTCCTGAATAGGATTCCGCGCCGGGGGAGGCTCGAGCAGTATCAGGGGGATTGCTTCCGAAGCTGCGCGACACGCCAGGTTTGGCATCCCGCCGTGCTCGGGCATGTGCACTTATGGTGACATGCCCTAGGTTTTTTTATACTGCCCGTATCTGTTGGCCCTGATTTCCGTTAGAAAATGCGAAAGAGGTACGCTGTGCAGGACGAACGCGACCTTATAGAGCGAGCGCAAGCGTATGAAGCGTCTGCCTTCGCCGAAATCTATGAGCGCTTCTACCAGGGCATCTTCAACTACGTCTTCTACCGCGTCACGGAAGAAGCTCTGGCAGAGGATATAACCGCCGAGGTTTTCGTCAAGGCATTGGAGGCGATCGACGGCTACGAGTTTCGTGGCGTCCCGTTCTCAGCGTGGCTCTATCGGATTGCGAACAACATGGTGACTGACCACTTCCGGCGCAAGCCAAGGTCCAATTACGTGCCTCTCGAAGAGGCCCAGATAGCGACCGAGGATGTGCCGCACGACCTGACTGAACGTGGATTTACTCAGCAGGAGCTTCAGAAGGCGCTGGCCGTACTGACCGATGAGCAGCAGCAAGTGGTCATTCTGAAGTTCGTCGATGGGATGTCCAATGTTGAGGTGGCACAGATCTTGGGGAAGACTGAGGGCGCGATTAAGTCGCTGCAACACCGCGCTCTTGCCTCCCTCGGCCGCGTCCTGGAGGGTTTAGTCAGCGACGGATATTAGGATCGATGGACTACGATGGGTCATTTGGAGCATCTGCTTGATCTATGCCTCACCCAACTGAACACGGGGAGCGTTGATCTAGAGACAGTTCTGGCGCAATACCCCGCTGAGCGGGATGCGCTGGAGCCGATGCTCCGTGCTGCCCTGGCCCTCCGCGACGCCCCCACTCCCCAGCCCAGCCCCGAAGCCCGCGCAGCGGGCCAACAACGCTTGCTCGCCGCGCTCATCGCGCGCCTCCCTGCCGACGCACTGGATCAGGCGTTGGCCGCTTTGCGTTCTGGCGCTCCCATCGATGAGGCCCTGGCGGGCTCGCCCTACGCCGCCGAAATCGAGCCTCTGGTGCGCCTGGCCGTCGAGATCGAAAACACGCCGCAGCCCCAGGCGCGTCCCGAGGCGCAGGCGGCCGGCCTTGCCCGACTCGTCGAGGCTGTCGAAGAGCGCCGCCGCTTCCTCATCAGCCTGAACTGGGCGCTGAGCCAGGTTCAAGCCGGCCGGTCGGCTGACGCCGTTCTGAAGGAAGCGGGCGACGAGGCCGAGTCTCTCGCCCCCGCGGTGAAGCTCGCCGCCGCAATTGCCGCGACACCGGCGCCGGTGGCCAGTGATCGGGCCAGGGAAGCTGGTCTCGCCCGGCTGAAGGCCGCCGTTGCCGACCGCAAGGCGCTCGAGCCGCTGTTGGATAAGGTGCTCGCGCAGGTCAAGGCCGGGGCGACTGTCGAAGCGGTCTTGGCGCGCTATCCCGGTCAGGCTGCCGCGCTCAAGCCCATGCTCCTGGCTGCCCTGGCCGTCGAGAACACGCCGTCGCCGCAGCCCGCCGCCGAGGCGAAGGCCGCCGGCCGCGAGCGGCTGATGGCGAAGGTCGAGGAGCGCCGCGCGTTCCAGGCCGCCCTGGATGAGGCGCTGGCCGATGTCCACGCCGGCCAAACAGATATTGGCCTCATTCTGGCGCGCTATCCCGAGCACGCCGCGGAAATGGAACCCATGCTCCTGGCGGCGCTGGCCGCTCAGGCGGCGCCCGCGCCCATCCCGGCGCCACGCGCCAGGGCGGCCGGGCGGACGCAGCTCATGGCCGCCGTCGCCGCGAAGCGCAACCAGGCGGTTGCCGCGAAGCTCGACGTGGCCCTGGCGCGCATCAAGGCCGGCGCCTCTGTCGAGGCTGTTCTGGCCGCCGAGCCTGGCTTCCGCGCGGAGCTGGAGCCACTCGTTTTCGCTGCCCTGGCCGTCCAGCAGACGCCGGCGCCGGTCGCCGATGTGGCCGCGCGGCGTGTCGGCGAGCAGCGGCTCGTGGCCGCGGCGAAGGAACGCCGCCGGGCGCAGCAGCCAACCTGGGCGCCTCTCGCCGGTTTGCTCGCGTTGTTTACGTCACCGCGCAGCAGTGTCCGTCAGGCATTCATCGGCGCGATGGCCGTGCTCGTCATGCTGAGCATGACCCTGGTCGGTGTGACCCACGCCGCGGCGAACAGCCTGCCCGACGAAACCCTGTACCCCGTCAAGCTGGCGACAGAGCAGGTGCAGATTGCCCTCGCGCCGTCGGCAGCCGCCCGCGCTCAGCTCCACGTGGCGTTCGCCCAGGAGCGGCTGCGCGAGGTACAAGAGGCGACGGCGGCGGGCCGGGACCCGCAGCGCGCTCTCTCTCAGCTCCCGCGGCATACCGATAGCGCCAAGGATCTGGCGAATCAGCTCCCTCAGAGCGAGCGTGACCGTATCGAGGCGCAGATTGACGTCGTTCAGCAGCAAGAGCAGGTCATCCTGAAGGAAGTCACGCCGCACCTGTCGCCGGAGGCTCAGAGCATCGCGGCGAGCCTGGTGCCGACCGCGACGCTGCCCGCGCCGACCACGACCGCCGCGTCGACTCAGCCGGCTCCGACGAGCGCACCGACAGCTGCCCTGGCGCAGTCGTCCACCAACGCCACCACGACGAGCCAGAACAGTGCGCCGGTTGCCGCGGCGCCCGCGCCGACGAAGGCCCCGAGCGTCGCGCAGCCCGCAGCTGCTCCGCCGATCGCGCCCATCGAGCCAGTTGTGCCGTCCGCGCCAACGTCCGCGCCACAGCAGCCGGTCGTAGCGCCGCCAACCGTGCCGCCGGCTCCGACTGCCGCGCCGCAGCCCACGTCAACATCCGCGCCGTCGGTCGCCGTTGTCGCTCCGCCATCGCGCTCTCAGACGGGCTCGTCTGGCCCGCGCGCGACGGATCAGCCGACACAGGAGCCGACATCCGCACCGCAGCCGACGTCGAGCACGACGGAACCGACCGTTGCGCCGACGCAGCCGCCGCCAACACCTGTACCCGCGACGGCGACACCGAAGCCAGCTGCGACCGTCGTCGCGCCGCCGGTGAAGCCCACGGCGCCGCCGCCGCCGACCTCTGCGCCGCAGCCGACCTCTGCGCCACAGCCGACAGCCGCCCCCGCGCAGCCGACCTCGGCCCCGCAGCCGACCTCTGCGCCCGCGCAGCCGACTTCGGCGCCGCAGCCGACAGCCGCGCCGAAATCAACGACGACGCCGTGATTTGAGGGATTAATCACTCTCAATGTGGACTGGTGGGGGAATGAATTAGGGACCGTCAGTAGCGGCACAGCCGCATGACGGTCCCATGTATTGTACTGCGCGTCCAATGTCCCGGGCGTGAGCGGTACGATGAATGAGGGATGAGTCAGGGTCAGGTGGGTCCCGGCCGCCACGCACAAGGTACCCACCTGGAGCATGAGCGGTGCTGCATCTCCGTGGGACGCGGGGGGTAGAGAATGACAGCGCCGTTCACGCCCATCATTATAGAAGCCACGACTCGGCCTGTCAAGCACCCATGCGCTGTTCTCGCAGTCTGGGTGCTTGACTGTTTTGTGTATCAGGCAGAACTTCACGGGCGTGCGCGCGGCGGCTATAATTGAGGCCGCCAGCCATGCGGTTGGCTAGAAGGAATCCAGCCATGACTGTTCGTGACCCCCTCCTTGCCTTGCCCTGTTCCTGGCAGCGAGCCGTTGTGGCCGCCCTGGCCGTGCTGCTGGGCCTCACCGTCGCGGGGTGCAGCATGAGCGGCGCGCCCGCTGCTTCTTCCTCCGCCTCGCCTCAGATCGACACGAGCCGCACCCGCACGAGCGATGCGGGCCTCTATAAAGCGACGATCACCCCGGCAGTGGACCCCGCGCCCATCAACGAGATGCACACGTGGACAATCCACATCGAGACGCCAGATGGCAAGCCGGTTGAGAACGCCCAGGTCAGCGTGGACGGCGGGATGCCGGAGCACGGCCACGGTCTGCCGACGCAGCCCAAAGTAACGAAGTACATGGGTAATGGTGACTACCTGGTCGAGGGAATGCGCTTCAACATGCCGGGTATGTGGCAGCTCAAGTTCAGGGTGACGGCGGGCGGTCAGACGGACCAGGTCGTGTTCAACCTGGCGCTGCGGGGATAGGCGCGGCAAAATGCCCGACTGGGGCGCGGGGGAGCGCGGACTACAGCGCCTCATTGCGCTGCTGCTGGCAGCCGTTATTCTAGGCAGCGTCGCGCTGGCTCTGGTGAGCTGCCGTTCCGAGGTGTCGTGGACGCCGGCCGAGAAGGACGCGCTGCGCGGTCTGTGGCTCGGCAGCCTGAAGCCTCTTCTGCCTGACCCCTCCAACGCCGTCGCCGACGATCCGCGCGCCGTGGCGCTCGGCCACAAGCTCTTCTTCGACACGCGCTTCAGCAGCAACAGGCAGGTCGCGTGCGCCTCATGCCACGTGCCGGACAAGGGATTTCAGGACGGGCGGCCGTTGGGCGTTGGCATCGGCTCGACGAACCGCCGAACGATGACCATCGTTGGGACGGCCTACAGCCCGTGGTTCTTCTGGGATGGACGCAAGGACAGCCAGTGGTCCCAGGCGCTCGGGCCATTGGAGAACGCCGTCGAGCATGGCGGCTCGCGCACGCAATACGCCCACCTTATCGCCGAGCACTACAAGGCCGACTACGAAAGCCTCTTCGGACCGCTGCCGGACCTCTCCGACACAGCGCGCTTTCCGGCGCAGGCCGGGCCGGTCGACGACCCGGCGGCCAAAGCGGCGTGGGAGGCGATGACCCCGGCCGATCGGGATGCGGTCAGCCGCGTCTTTGCGAACATGGGGAAGGCCATCGCCGCGTACGAACGCCAGATCATGCCCGGCCCCTCGCGCTTCGATACCTACGTCGCGGGCGTGTTGCAGGACGATGCGGTAGCGCAGAAGACGCTCTCATCAGACGAGATCGCCGGCCTCCGCCTGTTCATCGGCCGGGCCAACTGCACCCAGTGCCACAACGGCCCGCTGTTCACCAACAACAGCTTCCACGCCACCGGCGTCGCGGCCCGCCCAGGGCTGCCACGGGATGTCGGGCGGGCGAAGGGAGTGCGCGATGTGCAGGGCGACGAGTTCAACTGCGTGAGCAAGTTCAGCGACGCAGGGCAGGATGACTGCCGGGAGCTGCTGTTCATGACGGCTGGCGGGCCGGAGATGCTAGGCCAGTTCAAGCCGCCGACGTTGCGTAACGTCGCTGAGAACGCGCCCTACATGCACGCCGGGCAGTTCGCCACGCTTGGCGAGGTGCTCGCGCACTACAACGCGGCGCCGGCCGGCCCCTTCAACCACACCGATCTTAAGCCCCTCAACCTGACGGAGAAGGAACTGAGCCAACTGGAGGCGTTCCTGCGCACGCTCAGCGGTCCCCTGGCGACACCGCCGGAGCTGCTTAGAGCGCCCACGCTGCCGTAGTCGGTATCAGGAATGGAGCGCTGAAATTCGTGGCTCTCACGCTGAGCGAAGCGAAGCGTCTGGGCCGCGGTAGGCTCACAGTCCAGACCCCTCGCGCTGCTGTTCAGAACACAAGTTGCGGCGTCATTGCGAGGCGGGCTTTGCCGCCGAAGCAATCTCTCGCTAAGCGACTGCCTCGTCATAGCCGCTCAGACCGTCCGCAACAGGGCGGGAGATTGCTTCGCTCCGCTCGCAATGACAGGATGGCGGTGTTCTCGTCCTGGCGCGCGCCGCCACACAGCATGGTGATCTGTTCAGAACACAGAGACCTGCGGCGTCATTGCGAGGCGGGCTTTGCCGCCGAAGCAATCTCTCGCTAAGCGACTGCCTCGTCATAGCCGCTCAGACCGTCCGCTACAAGGGCGGGAGATTGCTTCGATTCGCTCGCAATGACAGGATGGCGGTGTTCTCGTACTGGCACGCCATCGTAGGCATGGAGGTCTAGGGGTGACATTCGGAAGTTTCCTGCAATGGTGCTGGCGCTGAAGAGTCATCTCCAGCGCCTACGACGGCGGTGGAGTTGGCCCTCCACCGCGAGCGGGATGCGGTAAGCGGCATCAGGAATGGAACGCTTTAGGGGAAGGGCAGTTGGCGAGCATAAGTATCGAGTCGCCAGACGGTGCGCATGCCGATGCCTTCGTATAGGTGAACGGCGGGCGTATTGTGGGCATCGACCCTGAGCGCCACGGTGCGATAGCCCCGAGCATAGAACTGCCGGAGCGACTGGAGAAGAATCGCTCGCCCAAGCCCTCGCCGCCGCCACGCCGGCCGTACGCCGAAGTCGAACAGGCCGCCGACGCCACTCTGGCCGCGCCAGTAGCGCGTGCCGCCGATCGCGCCCGCGACCTCGCCCGCCTCGTCGACGGCGACGACCCACAGCGCCGGGTCATACCCGACATCTGCCAACGTCTCGTAACGCCAGCGCTCAAACGGCGGCACGCGGTCGCCCTCCCAGTTGGTCTCGAAGGCCTCACTCAGCGCCGCGTGAACCGCCTCCTCATTCCGATCCGGTAGCAGAGGCCGTAGGGTCACGCCAGGAGGCCAATTCGGGGAGGCGAGCGGCGAGTCGAGGCTGACGCGCATCTCCAGGGTGACCCGGAATAACGTGTAGCCCCGGCTTTCGAGGGCCGCGGCCGTCTCGTTATCATCGGGCGCTAGGCTGACGTAGACCGTCAATTGCGCGGTTGCTGCGTCGCACGCCGCTACCTCGCGACCGCGCATCTCAGCCCAATCGAGCAGCGCTGCCCGAACAGCGCGACCCTCCGTGCCTCCCCTCGCGCCGAGAATCAGGCGGACGCCGCTTGGGCCGCGCGATGTGAGCCACACGAAGCCGATAGACGTACCGCTCGAATCGACGGCCATGCCGACTCGGCGAGCGACATCGAAGTCACCCGTTTGCCAGTCCAGAACTATCTGATCGGCGTCGAGGACAGGGTGATTGACCTGGGCTTGCCAGGCGCTGTTGCGCATATCGGCCACAGCGGCCGCGTCATCGAGGTCGCCTGGGCGAACAGTGATCGTGTTCATGCCGCGGATTATATATGGGAACGCGCGCGAGGGGAAGCGGCCTCCACGATGGGGCTTTTGTGGCCGCGCTCGAGCGTAGGCTTCGCGGGGCGGGGTGAGACGAGCGCCATCACGGTCTCACCGTCGGCGAGCTTGAACAGGCGGTGGCTGCGCACGGTCAGCTCGGTCTCCAGTGGAATATCGTCGGGGTGGAAGGGCAGGCAGCGCCGCGAGGTCAGAGCGAGCATCGTCTCGCCGGCGGGCAGGCCAACCGCTGCGACCGGCCGCCGAATGATGGTCTGACTCTGGGATGCCTTCTCCACGCGCGGCAGCGCGGTCGACACGACTCGCTTGGCGTAGCCGTCGCTTGTCAGGAGGATGACCTGCCGCTGGCCGCCGACGCGGAGCGCGCCAACGATGCGCTCCCCCTTGTCCCAGGCGACGGGGATGACCTGGCTGCCCTGGACGCTCACGTCGCCGACCGCCATGCGCGCGGCCCGGCCGGCGCCGGTCACCAGCAGCAGACTATCCTTCAGGTTGCCGCTGAGCACTGCCGCGGGCCAGTGGGGGTAGGGCCAGTCGAGCTTGAGCGGCTGGCCGCCCTCGATGCCCGGTCGCACGCGGGCCATGTTCAGGGCACGCGCTACGCCGCGCGATGTCACGATCAGGAGCCGCTCCTCGTCCTTCAATCCGTTCCAGCGGCGGACGGCGCAGATCACTTCACCCTTCGTGAAGTCGGGCAGATCGGAGCGCGTGAAGCCGCCCTCCTGGAGCGTCGCGAGCTGGCGCAGCGTGGTCAGGAAGAACCGATAGCGCGAGGTCGCGACGAGCAGCGGCTCGTCCAGGCTGGCGGCCAGCGCGACGCGCGGCGGCTCGGCGCCCGCCGGCACAATCTCGGCCAGCGGCGTCTCGCCGGTTTCGGGGCCAACGAGCGGGCCGGTCGTCAGCCTTCCCTCGCCGAGCATCACCGTCCCCAGGCTAGCGTCCTCGCCTTCGCCAAGCTCCTCCTGGGCCAGGATGCGGCGCTTGAGCACCTCCAGGTTGGCCTGCGCGACCCCGGGCTTGGCGAAGGCCAGATCGGAGTGGTGGCGGTCGTCGCGCCCGTAGGCCGTGGCCTCGATTTCGCCCGCCTCGATGCGGTGGGCGATGATGCCGAGGCCGGACGTGACGCTGCTGAAGATATCAATGCTGCGCACCTTCTCTTCGCCGAACTTGTGGGCGAGCATGCGCTGGAAAACGGGAATCTCCGATGAGCCGCCGGTGCGAATCACGGCGTCGATCTCACGCGGGGCGAGTCCCGAGCGCGCTAGCGTCTCGTCTATCAGCGCGTCGACGGCCTGAATCTCCGGCCGGATGATGGTCTCGAACTCGGCGCGGGTGACCGGCTGGCGAATGGTGAAACTCGGCCCGGCCAGGAGGATTTCGGTCTCCAGGCGGCGCGATAGCTGGCGCTTGGCCGTCTCCGCCGCCTCGAACATGCGCAGGCCGTAGTTGTTGGCGACCAGGTCGGTGAGCGCCTGGATCTTGCGGGGCTCCTGGGCGGTGCGCTTGATCTCGTCAAGCATGCGGCGATTCTCGGGGCTTTGGAGCGTCACGAGCGTCTGCCAGTCGGCGAGCGTGTCGTAAATCCAGGACGGAACCGGCAGGCGCGACTGGCGCGGGCCGTAGACGGTGTGCTCACCGAAGTGCTCCGCGAGCTTGGCGCGGACGAGCTTCTGGTCGAACACGTCGCCCGCGATGGGCAGGCCGCCGGTCGCCAGGACCTCGCGGCGCTTCGGGCCGATGCGCATGACGGTGAGGTCGAGCGTGCCGCCGCCGAAGTCGAAGACGAGGATGTTCTCCTCGCGCGCCACACCCGCAGCGTAGTGGTAGGCGGCGGCGATGGGCTCGTACTCCAGTGAGATGTCCTCGTAGCCCGCGCGCAAGGCGGCCTCGATGAGCCGCTCCTGGGCGATGCGGTCGGCCTGCGGGTCGGCGGCGAAGCGCACCGGCCGGCCGAGGACGATGGAGCGCTGTGGGCGGCCGAGGGCACGCTCGGCGCGCAGGCGCGTGGTGTAGAGGTAGCTGCCGATGAGGTCTTCGAGTGAGAGGAAGAACTGGCCGATGATGGTGCCGGCGTAGTCCGCTTCGCGCAGGCCGCTCTTGAAGGAGATCAGCAGGCGGCCCGGCGAGTTGGCGTCGACCCAGGCGTAAACATCGCGGATGAAGGCGGGCAGCTCGGCGAAGACTTGCTCGATCTCGCCGACCCAGACCCGCTCCAGCTTCACCGTGCGGCCCAGGTTCTGCTCGAAGTACTCCTGGAGCGCGGCGCGGGCGATGGCGACGTTCTGGTCGTTGGTGATGTAGAGGGCGCTACGGGCAACGCGCGGGTTGGCATTGGTCGGGTCGAGGGGCAGTAGCTCCACGCGCTGCCCGTCGTAGAGGGAGATACCTGAATTGGTTGTTCCGAAATCCATGCCGAGCATAGCTTCCTCATTACAATCACGATTGTCGATGTGTCATTGCGAGCGGAGCGAAGCAATCTCGCGTTGTTGCGAAAGACACTCTAGTTATCGTGCGGGCCGACGCTCCCTGCCGTGGGATTGCTTCATCGTCCTATCGTCCTCCTGCTCAGAACACACACTACTGTCATTGCGAGGAGCGCATCAGCGCGACGAAGCAATCTCTCGGTGGATGACAGCAACGCCGTAGCGGGGCAAACCGCCTTTGACAAGGACGGGGGATTGCTTCGCTCCGCTCGCAATGACGGCTTAACTGTGTTCTTGTGTCGGCGCATGCCGTCACCCGGCGTGGGGGTCTCGCAATGACGGCGCGACTCCATATAGTGATGGCATCAGTTCAGTGTAGCACAACGCGGCTGGCCGCGAAACCCTCGGTCAGGTGAGCTTGCATCATCCCATCGAATGACCCGCGCGTCCCTCCCGCGCATCGCCGTGTGTTAAGCGCATGTTAAAGTATTGACTTCCGCCGTTGTTCCGGCTAGCATAGCTTAGAGGCGCGCTATTCGCGGGCTGCCTGCGGGTCTCGTTTTTTCAGGAGGAAGGTCGTGGAGAATGTAGAGTTGCAGGGCGCGCGCGCGCAGGTGCGAGCGGCGCCGCGAGTGGCGGGCGGCCGGCGCCGGTACTGGCGTGAGACCATGCTGGCGTATCTCTTCCTGGCCCCGGCGGCGCTTCTGCTGTTCGTGTTCAGCATCCGGCCGCTGTTCTATGCTTTCTACATGAGTCTCAATACGTGGAGCCTGCGCCGGGGGCCGGTGGAGTTCATCGGGCTGGCGAACTATCAGCGCCTTCTCCAGGACGATAAGTTCTGGAATTCGCTTATCGTCACGTTCTACTACGTTGTTTTCACCGTTCCCGTAACCCTGGTTCTCGGATTGCTCGTCGCGTACCTGCTGTTCCAGGGCGTGCGCGGTCTCTCGCTCTATCGCACCCTCTACTTCCTGCCGTTTATCACCTCCCTGGTCGCCGCCTCAACCGTCTGGGCGACCATCTTCAACCCGCAGAGTGGCTTCGTCAACAACATTCTAACCAAGCTCGGGTTGGCCGGGCCGAAGTGGCTGCAAGAGCCGAACGGCATCTTCCAGCTCGCTGCTAACAACTTTGGCGTGCAACTGCCGGAGTGGGCGGCCGGGCCGAGCCTGGCGCTGGTGACGATCATGATCTTTGTCATCTGGCAGCGCCTCGGCTACGATATCGTCATCTATCTCGCCGGTTTGTCGAACATCCCAAAGGAGCTGTACGAGGCTGCCAGGATCGACGGCGCCGGGAGCTGGCAGCTCTTTCGGCATATCACCGTGCCGCTTCTCTCGCCCACCATCTTCTTCTTGATCGTCATTTCGACCATCGGCGCGCTGCAGGCGTTCACGCAGATTGTCACGATGAACCAGGCGGCCGCCCAGACCAAGGGCGGGCCGCTGGACACAACGATGACGACGACCATATACCTGTTCCGAATCTTCTACGGTGAGGCAGGACCGCCCAACTACAGTTACGCCACGGCAATGGCCTTCGTGCTCTTCCTGATCATCCTCGGTCTGACTCTCCTCCAGCGGTGGGGCAGCAGCCGATGGGTGCACTACTCATAGGCGTGGGGAGAGGACGCAACCATGGCGACTGCTGCTGTTGACACCCGTAACGAGGCCGCGCGCCGCGAGCGCACCGTGCGCCGCGTCGGCACCCACACCATTCTCATTATCGGCGCGATGATCGCGATGTTCCCCTTCGTGTGGATGGTCTTGACGTCGTTGAAGACCTTTCAGGAGTACGCCACACAGCAGTTCCTGCCCGCCGTCCCCCAGTGGGGCAACTACGCCCAGGCGCTCACCATGGCGCCGTTTGGGCGCTATCTCGCCAACACCCTCTTCATCTCGGTGTCCACAACGGCGCTGGTGCTGTTCACTTCCTGCCTCGCCGGCTACGCCTTCGCGCGCATGAACTTCTTCGGGCGCGAGGTCATCTTCATCATCTTCCTGACGACGCTGATGATCCCGTTCGAGATTACCATGATCCCGAACTTCCTGACCATCCGCGACCTGGGCTGGATCGACAGCTACGCGGCGCTCATCTTCCCGTTCGGCGCCAGCGTCTTCGCGATCTTTCTGTTGCGCCAGTTCTTCGCCCAGATTCCGTCGGACTATTACGACGCCGCTGTGCTCGACGGCGCCAGTCATCTGCGCTTCCTCATCGCCATCGTGCTGCCGCTGTCGCAGCCGGCGCTGGTGTCAGTCGCCCTGTTCACGTTCCTGGGAAGCTGGAACTCCCTGCTCTGGCCGCTCATCGTCACCAACAGCCCCGAGATGCGCCCCATCCAGGTCGGGCTGTATTCCTTCATCAACGAGGCCAGCACGAACACGCACCTGCTGATGGCGGCGTCGGTCATCGCCGTCGCGCCGATCCTGGTGCTGTACTTCTTCGCGCAGAAGCAGTTCATCGAGGGTATCTCAGGCTCGGGGTTGAAGGGGTAGAATTCGTTACCTGGGCGACGGTGCCGAATAGGATTCTGTACCTGGGATGCAAGAAAGCCTGCCGAGGCAGGCAAGGATGGGCATGATCTCGTTTAGCCAGCCTGCTTGAGCAGGCTTGAGCGTAGCAGACGCCGAATTCCATTCGGCGGCATCAGTAGAACACATTGTTGTCTACAAGTGGATTTGTATCACGGAGGAGCAACCCATGAAACGCATACTGTTGATCCTGGCTGTCCTGCTCGTCGTCGCGCTCGCCGCGGCGGCGTGCGGCGGTAGCGCCGCGACGACGACGGCTCCCGCCCAGCAGGCCGCCGCCACAACCGCCCCGGCCGCGCCCACGACGGTCGCGAAGGCCGCGGCCGAGCCGACGAAGGCGCCCGCGGCTGAGCCTACCAAGGCCCCAGCAGCGGCCGCCACCACAGCACCCGCCGCGGCCACGAGCGCCCCGGCGGCCGGCGCGGCGACGAAGCCCCCGACGCCGCCGACCAACACGCCCATCCCGACCCAGGAGTCGCCGGCAGGGCAGAAGATTGGCCAGGGCGTAGCCACGGCGGCCGACGTCGACGCCATCGACCTGACCGGCAAGAACGTGGACATCGTCTTCTGGAACGTGTTCACGGGCGCGCAGCAGCAGGCGATCAAGCAGGTCATCGACGACTTCCAGAAGCAGTACCCGAATATCCGCGTGACGTCGGTCTACAAGGGCAACTACAACGACATGTACAAGTCGGAGCTGACCGCCATCGCGGGCAACGCCGTCCCGGATGCCGTGTGGAGCTACCCGAACCAGATCGACGAGTACGCGCGTGAAGACGTGTCGCAGCCCCTCGACCCGTTCATGCAGAGCACGAAGTATGGCCTGGGCGATCTATCGAAGCAGATCGATCAGTGGGTTTTCGACACGTACAAGTACCCCGACTACAACAACCAGATCCTGAGCCTGCCGCCTGCGGTCAGCCAGGAGGTAATGTACTACAACGCCGACCTGCTCAAGCAGCTCGGCTACGACAAGCCGCCCGAGACGTGGGCCCAGTTCTCCGAGGTCTGCGCCAAGCTCAAGTCGCAGATGCCCGACAAGCAGTGCTTCGCGTTCCGCACCGATGCGTCCAGCTTCGCCCTCCAGGTCTGGAGCCGCGGCGGCGAGCTTCTCTCGCCCGACCGCAAGGCGGCGGCCTTCGACAAGGCGGGACTCGAGACGATGCAGTGGTACAAGGACATGCTCGACAAGGGCTACGGCTACCAGCCCGGCCAGCAGTTCGGCGAGCAGACCGACTTCGGTCTCGGCAAGACGCTGTTCACCTTCGGCACGTCGACCGGCGTTCCGTTCTACAAGCAGGCCATCACGGACCAGGCGACGAACAAGGAGCGCTTCACCTGGGGCATTGCGCCCTACCCGCACTCGACGGCCAAGCCGGTCGTCAACCTGTTTGGCCCCAGCTACTCCATCAACAAGACGACACCCGAGCGCGAGCTGGCGGCGTGGCTCTTCCTCAAGTACTGGATGAGCGCTCAGCCGTCCGGTACCTGGGCGACGATCGCTAACTACTTCCCGGTCAATAAGGAAGGCAACAACTCCGCCGCGGTCAAGTCCTACCTGGAGAAGAACCCGGTCTACGCCAAGGGCTTCGACCTGCTCCAGTATGGCCGCTCCGAGCCGAGCGTCGCCGGCTGGCAGGAGTCGCGTGACAGCATCACACAGCAGATCACGGCTGTGATCACCGGCAAGTCTGCGCCGGACCAGGCGAACGCGGCCGCGCTCAAGGCCGTGACCGACGCCGTCAACCGGAAGTAACCGACGATAAGGCAACCATTGGGGTCATTGCGAGGAGGACGATAGGACGACGAAGCAATCTCCCGTCTGGTGAGAGCGGCCCAGTTCCGTGGTAGCGTGAGTTTGCCAGGGCGGGAGATTGCTTCGCTCTGCTTGCAATGACAATCTGTGTTGATGGGGGTTGTGGCGCGCCATGACCCCCACTTGTTGTAGGAGAACTCATGACCGATTTTCCTCAAATAAACCCAAAGTGGCGCGAAGTCGCCGAGGCAGCGGCGCGCACCGCCGGCCGCATCGCCGTCGATTACCGGGGACAGGTAGAAACCAAAAGCAAAGGCCTCCGCAACGTCGTGACGGAGGCCGATTTTCTGTGTCAGGCCGAAATCAAGCGTCAGATTAGCGCCGCCTTCCCGGACCACCGTTTCCTCGCCGAAGAGACCGACAATACGCCGGGCGGCGCGGGCGAGCTGTGCTGGGTCATTGACCCCATCGACGGGACGACCAACTACAGCTACGGCTTACCGGTCTTCTGCACGTCCATCGCCCTGACTTACCGCGACGTGCCCCTCGTGGGTGTGGTGTACGACCCACTGCGCAACGAGCTATACGCCGCCGAGCGCGGGCAGGGAGCAACCCTGAATGGGCGCCCGATCCACGTCAGCGAGCGTACGGATCTGGTGGACGCGCTGGTTGGGCTGGAGTGGGCGACGGACCCGCCGTTGCGGCTGGAGACAGTGCGCCGCCTTGACCCCGTCGCGACGCACTGCATGACCGTCCGCTCGCCGGGCGCGGCGGCGCTTTCGCTCGCCTATGTCGCCGCGGGCGCACTGGATGTCTATTTCAATGTCAAGCTCAGTCCGTGGGATATTGCCGCCGGCTGCTTGCTCATCGAGGAGGCCGGCGGGCGCGTGACCAATCTGCGGGGCGAGCCGTGGTCGCTGGACGGCGGAAACTACCTGGGCACGAATGGGACGTTCCACGCGGCCATCCTGGGCCTGTGGGAGGACTCATCCCTCACCCCCTAACCCCTTCTCCCAGAACGGGCGAGGGGGAACAAGAGGCGCGCTACGTGCCCGTTTGGCGGCGGTAGTCGTGGATGAGCCACGCGCTCGCCTCGAAGTAGCCGAACGTACGCCGCAGCGGCTCGCCGTGGAGGGATGGCCTCGGCTGGACGCTGGCCCGCATCAGCACGCGTTCCAGCTCCTCGATGCGCTCCAGGGTCTCGCCTGGCGTTCGCGGGATGGGGATGTCGGCGTATGTGCGGCGGCCGGGGAATGTGATGCGGTCGCGTGGCAGCCGCGGCAGTATGGCGAAGGCGGTACACGCGTGCGCGAAAGCGAGGAGCTGAGTCCGGAGTTGCTGCACCTCGTCCGGTGGCAGCGTGGTGAACCCCTGCTCTTCGAGCCATCGCCAATCGACAAGGAAGCGCTGCACGAGAGCGTGTAGCTCGGACAGGCGCCGCACGTCGCCGACGCGCAGCGCGAGTTGGAACCCTTCCCGCACGTCGCCAAGGTGAGCGAACGTCTCGGTAAGCGTGCCCGGACGCGCCTCGAGGGGCCGCGTCGGGTGGTAGAGGTAGTGGGCGAGGGCTTCGTAGGCGTCATGGATGACCTCACCCAGGTCAACCAGGTCTGCCAAAAACTCCTCCTTTGTGATTTACTGCTCGATGAACAATATAACAGCTTGCGTGCCAGGCTGAAGCTGGACGGGCAGCGCCGGCCCGATGGCGGCCGGGATATCGACCGAGTACTGTTGGGTTGAGAGATCGGTGAACTGGAATTGACCGAGGCGGTCGGTGTTGACGCCGCGCAGCGCTCCCGCTCCGGGCTGCACCGTAACGTACATGTTAGACAGGGGCTGGCCGCGCCTGTCGACGACGCGCCCGACGATCTGGGCGTCTTCCCCGCCGACGTTGCGCATTTCCAGGAGCTGCGGTGTCATGCGCCGCGCCGGGAGAACCTCGGCGAAGCCGGAGCAGCTCTGGCGTGCCTTGGCGCGCTTGGTGCGCACGTCCTCGGTGTCTTTGACGGCGAGAGCGCGGGTGTACTCGCCATCGGCCAGGCATGCTTCGCGCAATCCGAGCAAGCGGTCGCCGTTCTGGGCGTAGGCCTGGGCCAGACGATCGGCCGTGTCCTTGTACTGCGGGGCGCGGGCGTAGAGGCTTTCGAACTTATTGGTGACAGTCGGCCAGTCTTTGTCCCACTCCGTCAGCGCGTCGAGGTACGTTTGCGCCAGGTCGAGCTGGGTGGTGGCTTCGGCGTCGGCCGGGTTCTCGGCGATCGCTGCCTGGAAGCGGGCGATCGCTTCATTCATCTGGTTCTTGAGAACAAGCTGCTGCCCGTCGGCCAGGTACAGGCGGTCGAGGCGCTGCTTGACGCCGTCACTTTGGTAGTCGGGGAACGCAGTGCGCAGCGCCAGGAGACGGCTGATCGCCAGGGCCAGGTTGCCCTCGCCGCTTGCCCGGTCGGCGTCGGCGAGGATCTCAGTCGGCGAGGGGGTCGGTGTTGGCGCCGGCGTGGGAACGTCAGGAAGAGCCGGGAGGGTTTCGGTATTGTTCAGGTCGCGCCCGATGACACTCAGGCGCTGCTGAGCTTCCGGATAGTCCGGCGCCAGGCGCAGGGCTTCGATAAGCTCTTGCTGAGCCAGCTCCGGCTCACCGGCTGCCGACAGAGCATCGGCGCGCGCCACGAACATCGCCGCCGCCTGGCGCTCGCGCTCTGCGCGCAAGGCCAGCCCCTGCTGATAGCCAGCCCAACCGAGACCGGCTATGAGAGCGAGCACGACAAGACCTAGCAGGACGACACCCGTCACCCAAAGCCAGTTCCGCCGTCTCGGGGATACCGAGCGCTCCGCGCCACACTGCGAGCAAATTGTCTGATCGGCGCTCATAGGAGCGCCGCACTTCTCACACGTCATCCAGCCTGCCCTCTAGAGTTCCGCCTATTATAGCCAGGACACGGCGTTTCAGGCAAGTTCGGCGCTTGCGCGGCGACCGCATCTATGCTATGATGTGCGAAACCCCAGTTATCACACACACCTCACGGCGATAGGAGGCAATGATGCTAAATCTCGCGACGCTTGTGGATTCGAGTGCCAAGACGAATCCCAATGGTACGGCTGTCATTTTCAACGACTCGAAACTGACATATTCGGCATTGAGTGCCATGATCAACAAGTTTGCCAACGCGCTGCAATCGCTTGGGGTCAAGCCGGGTGACAAGGTCTGCATCATGCTGCCGAATGTCCCCTTCTTCCCCATCGCTTACTATGGCATTCTCAAGACGGGCGCCGTCGTCGTCCCCATGAACGTCTTGTTCAAGTCGCGCGAAGTCGAGTACTACGTAGCCGACTCCGAGGCGAAGGCGTTCGTTGTGTTCGACGGCTTCTTCGAGGAAGGGTTCAAGGGCTGGCAGGCCGCCAAGACATGCCCCAACCTGATCGTCTGCAGCGCCGACATGGCAGCGCCGCCGCCTGTCCAGGCTGAGGGCGTCACGACCTTCGGCCGCGTGATGGCCGCCGCGTCGCCGGTGTTCGACACGGCGCAGACGATGCCTGACGACACGGCCGTCATCCTATACACGTCAGGGACGACGGGCAGGCCCAAGGGCGCGGAACTGACGCATTTCAACATGTTTTTCAACGCCGTCTACATGGCGCGCTTCTTGATCTACGCCACGAAGGACGACGTCAGTCTCGCGACGCTGCCGCTGTTCCACTCTTTCGGGCAGTCGTGCGTGATGAACATGACCTTCTCTGTCGGCGCCGCGATGTCACTCCTGCCGCGCTTCGACCCCGGCGCGGTGTTGGGCATCATGCAGCGCGACAACGTTACCGTATTCGCCGGTGTCCCGACGATGTACTGGGCGCTGCTGAACTATCCCGAGGCCGACAAATTCGACCTGAAGAAGATCACCGGCAACCTGCGTATCGCGGTCTCAGGCGGCTCGGCATTGCCGCTCGAAGTGCTGCGCGGGTTCGAGGCGCGCTACGATGTGCCGATCCTGGAGGGCTACGGCCTGTCGGAGACCTCGCCGGTCGCCAGCTTCAACGTCCTGGAACGGCCGCGCAAGCCAGGCTCCATTGGGATTGCGCTCTGGGGCACAGAGATCAAGTGCGTCAACGAGAAGATGGAAGAGGTGCCGGTCGGGGAGTTGGGCGAGATTGTCATTCGCGGCCACAACGTGATGAAGGGCTACTACAAGAAGCCCGAGGCCAATGAGGAGGCCTTCAGGGGCGGCTGGTTCCACACCGGCGATATCGCTCGGATGGACGAGGATGGCTACTTCTACATCGTCGACCGCGTCAAGGACATGATCATCCGCGGCGGCTTCAACGTATACCCGCGCGAGATCGAGGAAGTCCTGATGGAGCATCCATCGGTCTCCCTCGCCGCCGTGGTCGGCGTGCCGGATTCTGTCCTCGGCGAGGAGATCAAGGCATTCGTCGTGCTCAAGGAAGGGAAGAGCGCCACCCAGGCCGATCTCATCGACTGGTGTAAGGAGCGCGTCGCCGCGTACAAGTACCCGCGCAGCATCGACTTCCGCCCGACACTGCCGATGACCGCTACGGGCAAGATTCTGAAGCGCGAGCTTTACGGCGACCCGATCCCGCAGCAACGATAGCCCCACGTTACGGGGCAGTTGAGCATTGTTGAGTAGCGGCTCTGGTCGCCACGCTGATTTGCAAGCGACCGAAGTCGCTACTACTCTTATGGAGCCGAGTCGTCTTTTTGAGGAGAGCCTATGCCCCCGCAAGCCCTGATCCGCGTGCGGCTATCCGCCCGCGATGCTCGTTCCGAGACCGGCCAGGTCGACCCGACGCGCCTCCTGGAGCTGTTCAACGATGTCGCGTCGGAGCTCGCGATCCGCGAAGTCGGCGACGAAGGGCTGCTGCGCACGTACACGGCCTTCGACGTCCTGGGCCCGCTGCGCGCCGGCGACTACATCGAGGCGCGGGGACGGATTGTGGACACCGGGCGCAAGAGCCTCACCGTCGAATTCGTCGCTCACAAAGTGATTCGCGCCGCGCGAACGGTGGAAAACCCCATGGGCGGCACGGTCGTTGATCCGCCGCGCCTGCTCGCCCGGGCGACGGGCGTGTGGCTCATTCCGGAGCGCGCCGAGGTGGGCGGCCGAGACGTCGAAGCGGCCGGCGATGCTGAGCCTGGCGAGGGCATCGCGGCGGGCGAAGAGGGCGCCGGAGAGGCGCAGCCACTATCCTGGGGCGGGCACCGGCCGTCGGACGTGCCACGCGAAAAGCGCCGCCCAGGCTCCACGGTGCGGATGCGGCCGGAGGAAGCGGAGGAGGAACGTCCGCGCGGCCGAGAGCGCGATGAAGAAGAGGAGCGCTACTGGCAGGATCGTTCGGACTATCGCCGGGGCGGCTCGCGTCCGTACGACAACCGTCAACGGGACGACCGAGGGCGTGGCGGCTCGCGTCCGTATAACGACCGGCCGCGGGACGACCGAGGCCGAAGCGGTTCGCGCTCATCATACAGTGACCGGCCGCGGGACGACCGGGGCCGAAGCGGTTCGCGTCCGTATAACGACCGGCCGCGAGATGACCGGGGGCGGGGCGGCTCGCGTCCGTATAACGACCGGCCGCGGGACGACCGAGGGCGAAGTGGCTCGCGCTCATACAGTGACCGGCCGCGAGAGGATCGACCGCGCGAAGATCGGCCGCGCGAAGACCGCCCACGCGAAGACCGCCCTCCGAAGAAGGATCACGGTGACAAGGACTAATTCCCGCCGGCTCGACTGATTTTTCACCAGGCAGCGCTGGCCGCGCAATCGGAGACTATGCCAACACCGCCCACCGGCGCAATTACCTTTCTCTTCACGGACATCGAGGGCAGTACCCGTCTCTGGGAAAGCCACCCCACCGAGATGCAGCTCGCCCTGCGGCGCCACGACGTGCTCATCCGCGGCGCTATTGAAGACCACCACGGATACGTATTCAAGACCGTCGGCGACGAATTCTGCGCGGCTTTCGAGTCCGCGTCCGATGCCTTTGACGCGGTCGTCGCGCTGCAGCGGGCCTTGTTCGCGGAGCCGTGGGCGATTTTGTCCAAAGACGCCAACGCGCAATACCGCCTCAGCGGTATCCGCGTGCGGGCCGGGCTGCACGCGGGCGAAGTCGAGGAGCGCGATGGCGACTACTTCGGCCCCGTGGTCAACCGGTCGGCGCGGCTCATGGCGGCGGCCCATGGCGGGCAAGTTGTGCTCTCCCAGGCTGTCTATGATCTGTTGGCCGTAGGCGGGCGCGGTGATGTCAATCTGCGCGACCTGGGCCTGCGTCGCTTGCGTGACCTGAGTGTACCGGAGCACATCTACCAGGTCATCGTGCCGGGTTTGCCCACCGAGTTTCCACCGCTCAGGACCCTGGACGTACGCCCGAACAATCTCCCCGCCCAGCTCACGACGCTCGTCGGGCGCGAGCGTGAGACGGCGGCTATCGCGAACCTGCTCGCCCGGGAGAGGGTGCGTCTCGTCACGCTGATCGGGGCGGGCGGCGCCGGCAAGACCCGCGTGGGCTTGCAGGTGGGCGCGGACCTGATCGATGTCTTTGAGCATGGCGTCTATTTTGTTCCCCTGGCGCCTGTCAGCGATCCTGGCCTATTTTTTCCCGCTATCGCCGCAACGCTGGGACTGCGCGAGGAAGGCACCCGGCCGCTCCGCGACACTGTCGCGGATTATCTGCGCGACAAGCGCCTGCTCCTGATCCTGGACAACTTCGAACAGTTGATGCCCGCCGCGCCGCATGTAGCCGACATGCTGACAGCTTGCCCGGAGATAAGCGCGCTGGTCACCAGCCGCAGCCTGTTGCGAATCCGCGGCGAGCGGGAGTTCGAGATTCCTCCCATGCGCGTTCCAGTTCTGGGGAGTTTGCCTTCGGCCGAGCATCTTCTGGACTATGATGCCGTGCGGCTCTTCGTCGAGCGCGCTCAGGCGGTGCAGGAAGGCTTCTGGGTGACGCCGGAGAACCGACGCGCGGTTGCTGAGATCTGTAGCCGACTGGATGGCCTACCCCTGGCGATCGAGTTGGCGGCGGCGCGCATCAAGCTGATGGCGCCGGATACGCTGCTGGCGCGGCTCAGCAGCCGCCTCAAGACACTAACGGGTGGCCCGCGCGATCTGCCTGCCCGCCAGCAGACGATTCGCAACACAATCGCCTGGAGCCACGACCTGCTCAACGACGAAGAGCGCGTCATCTTCCGCCGCCTTTCCATCTTCACCGGTGGTTTCACGCTGGACGCTGCCGAGGCCGTGTGCGCAGGCGTTGGCGAGCTGGACGTGGATACACTGGATGGGATTACAGCGCTCGTGGACAACAGCCTGGTCCGCCGAGTCCGCCGGGCGACGTCGGCGGATGAGCAGCCTTCGATTGGCCTTGGGAATGGCGGGGGTCAGGGCAGCGAGATCGGCGACGCGGATTTGCGCTTCATGATGCTCGAAACGATTCGGGAGTATGGCCAGGTCCGCCTCATCGACGCGGGCGAAGTAGAGGCGGCCCGGCGCGCCCACGCGGCGTTCTTCCTGCAACTCGCGGAGGACGCTCGGCGCCAGATTGACGACGGGCGAGCGACTCCGTGGCTCGAGCGCCTCGACGTGGAGCGCGACAACCTGCGCCTCGCCCTCGACTGGTACCAGGAGCGGGATGGCGGGCGGCGAGCGGAGGATGGCCTGCGGATGGCGTCGGCGCTCTGGCGCTTCTGGTACTTTAGGGGCTACTGGACGGAGGCGCGCAGCCGCCTCGAATCGCTCCTGGCGCGCGCGCAGGATCAGACGGTATTGCGGGCGTGGGGACTGCTCGCCGCCGGCAGCTTTGCCGCTGAGCAGGGCGACTACGTGGCGGCGCAGACGTTGCAGGAGGAGGCTCTCGCCATATACCGCGAGCTTGGCGATACACGTGGCCTTGGCCGCGCCCTCCACCGCCTGGGCAGCATCTACTACGCGCAAGGCGACTACAGGGCGGCCGACGCGAAGTTTCGTAGCTGCCTCGTTCTGTTCCGGGATCAGAAAGACAACGGCGGGATGGGCCTGGCCCTGCACAGCCTGGGCGAAGTCGCCACAGCCCAGGGCTGCTATGGGGACGCCGATATCTTCTACCGCGAAGCTCTGGAACGGGGACAGGCGGTTGGGAACAGGCAGATTGTGGCGTGGTCGCTGTTCAGTCTCGGCCTCATCGCCTACTACCAGAACGACCTGGCCGCGGCGCGCTCCCTGTGCGAGCAAGGTCTTCAGGCGGCGGTTGAGCTAGGCGACAAGCATGGCGCAGCGCTGGCGCGCGTAGACATTGGGCTGGTCCTGGCTGCCCAGGGAAACGCCGGAGCCGGGCGGGCGCTCCTGGAAGAAAGCCTGACAGTCTTGCAGGAGCTAGGCGCTCGCCGCGATGTGGCGATGACCTTGAACTCGCTCGGCAACCTGGTCGAGGAAGGGGCCGCGAACGAGGCCTGGACGTACCACGCCCGCGCCCGGGAGATCGCGAATACGGTCGGTGAGCGAGCGGCGCTCGCCGAGGCACTGGTCGGCCTGGCAAGGGCCGGGCTGGCCGCCGGTCGCCTCACACCGTCGGACGCGGTAGCGCTGATGCGCGAGAGCCTGGCGCTGCGGCGGGATCTTGGCGATCAGCGGGGCGTCGCCGACTCACTCGACGGCTTCGCAGAGCTCGCGTGCGTCCGCGCTGCCGTCGGCGAGGCCGAATCTATCCCGGCGGCTGCGCAGTGGCTTGGCGGGGCCGACGCGCTACGTGAGTCCATCGGCGCGACCGTGTGGCCCATGAGCCGACAGAGATACACACGAGTTGTGGAATGTGTGCGCGCAAGGCTCGGCGACGCGACTTTCGCGGAAGCATGGGGCGCCGGCCGCTCCTTATCCCTACCGGACCTCGTCCAGCATTTGCTGGATGCCATCGATACGTATCCGCCAGATAACACGATCAACGCATAGGAGGCGCTGTGTCGGCAAATCTGATCCCGTTCCTGGAGAATCTGGTCGAGGACCCTGAGGCGCTGGCCGACTTCCAGGACGACCCGGAATTGGCTGTGGCGAACGCTGATCTGTCCCCGGACGAGCAGGCGGCCATCCTGAGTCGCGATCCGCAGCGGATACGTGATGTCGTCATGGCAGAGATCCAAGCCTCTACCGATGCCGACATCGGTCTTCCGTTCTTCCAGGCTGTCGTATTCTGTATCATGGGGCCTAGTTCATAGCGCTACACCTTCGCTTCGCTCGTCAATCGGCGTCCGTTCTTCTTGCATCTCGGCGTCTAGCTCCGCCGGGCGGGGTTGTGTTGCCATGCCAGGTAATGCTTCGGCTGGTTCCCTGACCGTTGTCGGAACCGGTATTCGGTTCTATGGTCAATTGACGCTTGAGGGCCGGGCGGCCATCGAGCACGCCGATAAGGTGCTATTCCTCGTGGCGGACCCGGCGACGTTCTATTGGGTCAGGAAACTGAGCCTGAGCGCAGACCCGGAGTCGCTACATGGCTACTACAGCACGACGACGGACCGTCTGACCTCCTACAACAACATGGCGGAGCATATCGTATCCTACGTCCGACAAGGGCATCGCGTCTGTGGCGTGACCTACGGCCACCCTGGCGTGTTTGCCTATCCTTTTCACGAGGCGATTCGCCGGGCGCGAGCGGAAGGCTTCTCGGCCCGAATGCTGCCCGGCATTTCGGCTGAAGACTCCTTGTTCGCCGACCTGGGCATTGACCCTGGTACGCACGGCTGCCAGAGCTTCGAAGCCACCGATTTCCTTGTGTACAAGCGCAAGTTCGACACTTCGAGCGTCCTCATTTTGTGGCAGATTGCCATAATCGGTGTGCTGGGGTATCGAACCCCATGGCGGGCCGAAGATAGCGCACCCGGGTTGGGCGTCCTGACCGATGTGTTGTTGCAGCACTACCCGGCGACCCACGAGGTCGTCATCTATGAGGCGGCTCAATTTCCGGTATGCGATCCGGTGATTCGGCGCTTGCCCCTGGCGCATCTTCCGCAGGGACCGGTGTCGCCACTGTCTACGCTCTATGTTCCTCCCGCGGCTCCCGAGTCTTCTGACCCGGAGATGCTGGCCCGACTCGGGCTAGTGCTGCCCGATCTGCGGAACAAGGCGGGGTCGGTCTAAAAGCGATGCCAGCGGTTCCGAGCGGCAGGCTCACATTCGTGTTCACGGACATCGAGGGCAGCACGCAGCTTTGGGAGCGTCACCCCGCCGCGATGCGCCTCGCCCTCGCGCGCCACGACGAGATTGTCCGTGGCGCGATCGAAGGTCACCACGGTTACGTCTTCAAAACTGTTGGCGACGCGTTCTGTGCGGCGTTTGAGTCGGCGCAGGATGCGCTTGCCGCGGTCGTCGCCGTGCAGCGAGCGTTGTCCTCCGAAGCCTGGCCGGCGGGGTTGACCAGAAGCGACGCCAGAGGGCGTGCCGCGGGCATCCGGGTACGGGCGGGGCTCCACGCGGGCGAGGCCGAGGAGCGCGACGGAGACTACTTTGGACCTGTGGTGAATCGTGCGGCGCGCCTGATGGCTGCGGCCCACGGTGGCCAGGTCGTGCTGTCCCAGACGGTGTTCGATCTCCTGGCCGATAGTCTTGGCGGCGATCTGACGCTGCGCGACATGGGACTGCGCCGGCTACGTGACTTGAGTTTGCCCGAACACATCTATCAAGTCATCGTTCCAGGCCTGCCGGCGGAATTCCCTCCGCTCAAGACGCTGGACGCGCGCCCTAACAACCTCCCGGCTCAGCTGACGACCTTGGTTGGCCGTGAGCATGAGATTTCGGCTATCGAAGCGCTCCTCTTGCGCGGTGATGTGCGCCTTGTGACACTTATTGGGGCCGGCGGCACCGGCAAGACCCGCGTGGGCTTGCAGGTCGGCGCTAACCTGATCGACGTCTACGAACACGGCGTTTATTTCATTCCTCTGGCATCTATCGGCGATCCAAATCTGATGCTCTCGACGATCAGCGGTACTCTAGGATTGCGCGAGGAAGGAACACGCTCGCCCCTCGATACCCTCTGTGATTACCTGCGCGACAAGCGCATGCTTCTGATCCTGGACAACTTCGAGCAGTTGCTGCCGGCAGCGCCCCATCTAGCCGACCTTCTCGCCCAATGCCCTCACCTCACGATGCTCGTGACGAGTCGGAGCTTGCTCCGACTCCATGGCGAGCGCGAATACGAAATCCTCCCGTTGAGCGTGCCTGACCTGGCGGATCTGCCGCCGGCCGAGCATTGCCTCGATTACGACGCGGTGCGTCTCTTCGTGGAGCGCGCCCAGTCCGTCCAGGATGATTTCAAGCTGACGTCAAAGAATCGGCGGGCGGTGGCCGAGATTTGTGTGCGCCTGGACGGACTGCCACTGGCGATTGAGCTGGCGGCGGCCCGCATCAAGCTGATGGCGCCGGACGCGCTGCTGATGCGGCTGAGCAGCCGTCTCAAGACGCTGACCGGCGGCGCGCGCGATCTTCCCGCACGCCAACAGACCATCCGCAACACGATTGCCTGGAGCCACGATTTGCTGGCTGAGAACGAGCGCGTCATCTTCCGTCGTCTTTCCGTCTTCACCGGCGGTTTCACTCTTGACGCGGCGGAGGCGGTGTGCGACGCGATGGGCCAGACCGACACGGCTGTGCTAGATGGAGTCGCGTCGCTTGCCGACAAGAGCTTGCTGCGCAGGATTCGCCGACCGAGGCGGAACTCAGCCGGGGGCGGCGCTAACTGGGAGGATGAGAGAGCACACGCAGCGGATGCAATCGACGCTGATCCGCGCTTCTTGATGCTGGAGACCATCCGTGAGTACGCGCAGATACGGCTCGTCGAGGCGCGCGAGGTCGAAGCGGCCCGTGAGGCACATGCGGCCTTCTTCTCGCGGATGGCAGAAGACGCTGGCCCCCAAATCGATGGCCCGCAGGCAGACGCCTGGCTCGAATTCCTTGACGTCGAGCATGACAACCTGCGTCTCGCGCTAGATTGGTACCAGGCAGTTGTCGACGGTGACCATCTCCAGGATGGCCTGAAGATGGCCGCCGCGCTCTGGCACTATTGGTATTTCAGAGGCTACTGGATTGAGGGACGTGCGCGGCTCGAAGCCCTGCTCGACCTGGCGCTAGATAGGACGCCGGCGCGCGCCTCGGCCCTGAGCGCCGCCGGTGTTCTCGCCTACGGGAATGGGGATGATGCGGCGGCGCAACGGTTTGAAGAAGAAGCCTCGGCGATCTTCAAGGAGATTGGCGACAAACCGGGCGCGAGCTGGGTACTCTACCGTCTGGGGATGGTTTTTCATTCCCAGGGCGACTATCCGTCGGCTGATGCGACGTTTCGTGAGTGCCTCGCCTTATTCCGTGAGCTAGGTGACACGCGTGGAATAGGAACTGCCCTGCACAGTCTTGGGGAGGTGGCGCTCGCCCAGGGACGTTATCGGGATGCCCGTAGTTTCTATGAGCAAGCGCAGGCGCAGGCGGGTGGCCACAAGCAGGTCATGTCGTGGGCGCTCTTCAGTCTGGGTGTCATCGCCTACTACCAATATGATCTGGCCGCAGCACGATCCTGGTCTGAGCAGACCCTCCGGATGGCGGCTGAACTGGGTGACAAGCACGTCGTCGCGCTGGCGCGTGCCAGCCTGGGACTCATTACCGCTGCCGACGGAGACCCAGTGGCGGGACGGGATTTGCTGGAGCAAAGCCGGCAGGCACTGCAGGAGTTGGACGCGCGGCGCGACGTGGCGATGACTTTGAACGCTCTCGGCGCGCTCATGGCAACTCAGCAGTGCTACGACACAGCTCACGCGTACTTCTCCGATGCCGTGACGCTCGCCCGAGGCATCGGGGCGCGGCCGGCGCTGGCGGAAGGGCTGGCCGGAATGGCAAGGGAGGGCCTGGCTTCCGGCCGATTCGATCTCGGCGCTGCTATGTCTCTAATGCGCGAGAGCCTGGCGCTGCGGCGGGATCTCGGCGATCAGCGGGGCGTCGCCGACTCACTCGACGGCTTCGCGGAGCTCGCGTGCGTCCGCGCTGCGGCGGGCGAGGCCGAATCTATCCCCGCGGCTGCGCAGTGGCTTGGCGGGGCCGACGCGCTGCGCGAGTCCATCGGCGCGACCGTCTGGCCGGTAAATCACGAGAGATACACTCACGTAGTAGAATCCGTGCGTGCCATGCTCGGCGAACCGGCTTTCGCGGAAGCATGGGACGCCGGCCGCGCGGCCTCGCTCCCCGATCTGATTCAGGGTCTATTACATGACATGACGTAGGGGGCAGGTTTCAAACCTGCCCCCTACACTTACCACACAGCTGTCGGATCGCCGCGGCGTAGTGTTTGCATCGCGTCGAGCATCTGCGCCAGGTGCTCGGTGTGTTGCCTGTACCGGCCGCCGAGATCGCTCGTGCCCGAGGGGATGGACAGGCCGAGGTCGGCCAGGAACGGCTCGACGAGGGACGCCCAGCGAGCACGCACGTCGGCCGAGGCCGGGGCGATGCCCTGGGAAACGAGTAGGTCCTCCCCCGTCGTCGGCTCGAACAAACCGCCGGCGGCAGGGTAGACCGTGTCGAGCGCCGCCTGAATATGCCCGCGCGCTTCCTCGCTGCCCAGCGCCAGGCGCTGAACCCAGGTCCGCCCGTGCATCAGGTGATACTTTTCCTCGGGCCGCAGCTTTTGCGCGGCGGCAGCCAGGGGCGGGTACGTCGAGACCGCCAGCCCTTCCAGGCGCACGGCCTCGGCGAGGTCGTAGAGATAGCCGCGCACAAGGCTGAAGGCGTAGTCGCCGCGCGGCAGCTCGCATAGCTGGGCGTTGCGAAAATCCTCGACCGGGCGCAGGAACGCGAGATCGTCCGGGTTGCCCTGCCCCAGCTCTTCCAGCAGCGTATAGTACGTCAGGGCGTGGCCCAGCTCGTCCTGGGCGATGGACGAGAAGGCGATGTCCTCCTCCAGGATTGGCCCCAGGCCGGTCCACTCGGACTCGCGGTGGCCGATGACCACCTCGTCGTCCGCCAGGGCCATGATATAGTCGACCAGCGCCGCCTTGACAGCATCGTCGAGGCCGGGTGTTGGGTTCATTCCTCGTCGTCCTTTCCGCCCTCTTTGATCCTGGCGACGCGACTCTGACGGAAGCCGCGGTAGCCCCATACCTCGCGGTAGCTCTTGTCCGACCCTTGCTGGAAGATATCCGAGTCCTCGTACGATGTGGCGAAGATGCAGCTCGACGGAACCACCCAGAGGTTCACAGCCTGCCCGCGGCGGACGAAGTTCTCCTTGGCCAGCATGAGCGCCATCTCCGGGTCTGGGGCGTGCACCGCGCCGACGTGCTGGTGATGCTCGCCGCGGCGCGCTTGCTGGAACACTTCCCACAATTCCCACTCCGTGTCGGCGGGTGGCGGCGACTGAGTCGTCTCCATCGCCTCATCAATGCGCTGGTGGTAGGGGTTGAACTCCCACTCCTTCATGCCGCCTCCCCTTACGCCATCGCCGGCACGGGGCCGACGCGCTTCCCCTCGACCGCTCGCCGCACCCAGACGCTCTCCTGGTACGACAGGCGACGCACCGCCATGCGCTCCGGCCCCATTGGGCCACCGCCGTTGATGACGGCGTAGAACACATTCCAGTCCGGGTCGGTGAAGTGGACGAAGCCGGTCTCGTCGATGCGGATGTCAGGGTCGGGAACCGTCAGACCCAACTCCCAGATCTTAGGCAGGAACTTGCTGAGGAACTCCTGGCGCTGCCAGTCGTTGGACTTGGGCTTGACGCCCCAGCGCATGAGGGTCTCGGTGTGCACCGAGTCCTTGTCGTGGGGGCCGAAGAACATGATGATGGGCCACCACCAGCGGGTGAGGGCGTCCTGCACCATGGCTTGCTGGGCGCGGGTGCCGCTCATCAGCGTGATGACGATGTCGTAGCCCTGCTTGATGTGGAACGACTCCTCGAGGCAGATGCGCTTGAGCGCGCGAGAATACGGACCGTAGGAGCCTTCGGACATGAGCGTCTGGTTGATGACCGCTGCGCCGTCCACGAGCCAGCCGATGATGCCGATGTCAGCCCACGTCTCGCACGGGTAGTTGAAGACGTTGGAGTATTTCGACTTGCCCGACAGAAGCTCTTCCACCATCTGCTCGCGCGACTTGCCGAGCGTTTCAGCGGCGCGGTACAGGAGCTGGCCGTGGCCGACCTCGTCCTGCACCTTAGCCATGAGCGCCAGCTTGCGCTTGAACGTCGGCGCGTAGGGGATCCAGGAGCCCTCCGGTAGCGCGCCCATGACTTCACTGTTGGCGTGCTGGTGGATCAGGCGGACGAGCTGCTTCTTGTATAGCTCCGGCATCCAGTCGCCCGGCTCGATCTTGTCGCCGGCGGCGATGCGAGCCTCGAACTCTTGCAGACGCTCTTCATCGGTCATGCCCAAACCTCCCAAAGTTAAGAAACGGCTACGCAAACTTCTTCGCGATACAGTGCGCCAGGCTGAAGCGCCGACTGGCCCATCGCGAGTAGATATTGCCGCAATAATGGTGGCTCTGGAGAGCCACCTCCAGCGCCTCCGGCCTCGGTGGAGTGCCAACTCCACCGGGAGGGGACTACAGCAAGAACTACGCGAGGTTCATTCGTCGGCACTACAGTAAGAGGCATTCCTACGGTACGCTAGCGCCGACTTCAGTCGGCCTCCAATACGTGGGGTTGACGGCGTCCGGTTCGGCAGATACCCCGGCCAGAATCATGGCGATGAATTCATCGGCGACGGCCGTTGGCGGCAGCGGCCCATTGGGCCGATACCATTGGTAGAGCCAGTTACCAACCGACAAAACGAGCAGCGCGGCGAACTTCTCATCCACCTGCCGAAACGCTCCCGCCTCGATGCCCTCGGCGATAATCTGGCGGAAGTAGCCTTCATACGTGTCGCGCTTGGCGCGAATAGCGTCGCGACGCGCGTCGCCGAGGAACTTCCAATCCTGGAAGTAGACGGTCGCGGCGTCCAGGTTGTCTGTCACGACACCGATGTGCGCCCGGAGCGCGGCGCGCAGCTTCTCGGCCGGCGCCAGGTCGCAGGCGGCGATAGGGTCCACGGCGGCGAGGAATTGGTTGGCGGCGTGATCGACGATGCCCCACAGCACGTCTTCCTTCGCGCTGATGTGGGCGTACAGAGAGCCGCCCTGGAGGTCCAGCTCCCGCGCCATCTGGCGAATGGTCGTTCCGTGGTAGCCGTAGCGGCTGAACAGGCGCGCCGCCGCCGCGTAGATTTGCTCGACCCGCTGTGTCTCGCTCACCGCATTCTCCGAACTAACGCTTGTTAGGGTCTATGTGAAATTATAGGGACGCGTCGGGCAGTTGTCAAGCGTGGTAGACGCTTCAAGCCATAGCGCTCGCGATGAGGCGGTCGGCTTCGTCGAGCATCGAGTGGCGAACGACCCGACCTCCCACTTCTTCGCCGACGACCTGGTTGTGCCGCGACAGGAGCGCCTCGACGACTTGCAGCGCGGCCCGTTCGTCGAGCGACACGGGACCCTGGATACGTTCGTAGAAGACCATCCAATCCTCGACGCGGCCGGCAAAGACGGGAATGCCGGAGCCGATCTGGAGGACGGCGTCGGGGTGCGCAAAAACGATGCCCCCCTGGATTTCCGCGATTCTGGGGTAACGGGCTACCACGTCGGGCGCCCGCCTCTCCAGCGTCAGGCGCAGCTCGTCGGCCATGCGCAGCCACTGCTCGTCCGGCCACTGCTTGTGGTCGGTCGCCTTCTCCACACCGGTCTTGCGGTCGATGTCCACATGCTCCCAGCGGCCACCGCGCCAGGTCACGCGGCCGGACCAATACTTCACTTCGAATAGGCATATGCCCCGCCGTCCGACAACGACGCAATCGAGGTCATCGCCGTGTCGCGGACGGACGCTGTAGAGCAGATAGGCCGGGAAGGGGTCGTTTGAGGGCAGGTCGAGAAGGTGTGAGACGAGGTCATACTCGCCGGGATAGCCCCAGGTCAAAGGGTTGTCTTGCTGCACGACGGCCGCCGGCGGCGGCAGAGTTGTGCTCATCGCCGACCGCCAGCGCGGGAGGAGAGGTCCCGCCGTCGCGGGCGCAGTCGGCGCGGAGGATACCGGGCGACGCCCGACAAGCCGAACCCACGCGCCGAGGGCGAGCGCGACGACGAGGATGCCGAAGAACACCAGCGCCCCGACGATGAGCCCGTACCCCGTGCCGAGCCAGGGCGCTGACGGAGCGTTGGGGGCGAGCCAGAAGCGCAAGACAAGCAGCCCTGCCAGGCCGATGAGGGCAACGGTGACGATGACGGCGGCAGCGCCCACGGCGATCAGCGGCGTGAGCCGTCGTCGGCGCGCCTCCCAGGCGAGTTGTTCGGCGCGGGCTCGCTGTTCCTGCTGCTGTTGCGCGACCTTCTGACGGAAGGCGTGACGTTCGCCGGCCTTCTTCTCGCCCTGCCTGATGCGGTCGTAGCCCGCGACGACGTCGGTAATGCTGTTGTCCACGCACACCATGGCATCCTCCTGCATTGCCGGAGGGCGGCGCATGACATTGTAGCAGGGTCAGGGGCGCGGGGCAAGCATTCGTTCGCCAATTTCGGACGCGTCATGCTATAATAGGCTCTACGACCCTAAAGAATAAACTCCTGGCCGGAGGATTTAATATGTCTGGTCATTCCCATTGGGCACAAATCAGGCGCCAGAAAGGCGCACAGGACGCTAAGCGCGGCGCGGTGTTCACCAAGGCGGCGCGCGAGATTCAGACCGCGGTGCGTCACGGCGGTTCGAACCCGGACACCAACTTCTCGCTTCGCCTGGCAATCGACCGCGCCCGCGCCGTCAATATGCCCAAGGACAGCATCGAGCGCGCTATCGAGCGGGCCTCGGGGGTGGGCGCGAGTGACAACTTCGACGAGGTGCTTTATGAGGGGTACGGTCCCCACGGCGTCGCCATCCTCATCGAGACGCTGACGGACAACCGCAACCGCACCGTGTCCGAGCTGCGCCACACGTTGAGCAAGCGCGGCGGCTCCCTGGCCGAGGGCGGCTCCGTCGCCTGGCAGTTCGACCAGAAAGGCGTCATCGTGGTCGACCCTGGCAAGGCCGACCCTGACGAGCTGGGCCTGCTGGCGATCGACCTCGGGGCGGATGACGTTCAGCCGCTCGACGAAGGCGTGGAAATCCTCACGCCGGTCGAGAGCCTCCAGGCGGTGCGCGAGGGGCTTATCCAGAATAAGGTCACCATCAAGTCCGCCGAGCTATCGCGCATCCCCAAGCTAAGCGTCCCGCTCGACGAGACGAACACGATGCAGGTCATGGCCCTGATTGAGGCCCTGGAAGAGCTGGACGACGTTCAGAATGTCTACAGCAACCTCGAAGTGTCGGACGAGATGTACGAGAAGCTCGAGGCGCGGTAGTGCGCGTGATGGGCGTTGACCCTGGCACGGCGATCTGCGGCTGGGGAATGATCGATACCGACGGAGACAACGTTGCGCTTGTAGACTACGGCGCGGTGACGACTGACGCAGGAACACCGCTCGCCGAGCGCCTGCACACGGTGTACTGGCGTCTTGACGAGTTGATCCGCCGCTATAAGCCCGACGCCCTCGCGGTCGAGCAGCTCTTTTTCAGCAAGAATGTCACGACGGCCCTCGCCGTGGGTCATGCCCGCGGCGTTGTCCTGCTGGCGGCCGCGAACGAGAGCGTCGCGATTTACGAGTACAGGCCGATGGAGGTCAAGCAGGCCATCGTCGGCTACGGGAAGGCGACGAAGGACCAGATGCAGCAGATGGTGCGCATGCTTCTCGGGCTGGACGACATCCCGCGGCCCGACGACGCAGCCGACGCGCTGGCGATCGCTCTATGCCACGCCCAGTCGTCGCGCTACCGCGCGCTGCTGGACGAGTCGTAGCGGGGGGAAGCCGTGGACGACGACCTGCGCTACTGGATCGGGTTCAACCGGGTCAACGGCATCGGTCCCGTGCGGCTGCGCGCGCTCCAGGACTACTTCGGGGACCTGGCCACGGCGTGGCACGCCGAACCCGAGGCGCTCCGAGCGGCCGGGCTGGACGCGCGGCTGGCGGAGGGCGTGACACGCCTGCGGGCGCACGTCGACCTGGATGCCGAGCTGGAGCGCGTCGAGCGCGCCGGCATTACCCTCCTGACTCTCGACAGCCCCGACTACCCGCGCCTGCTCCGCCAGATCAGCGGCGCGCCGCCTCTGCTGTATGTCAAGGGCGAGCTGACCCTCGACGATGAGTTCGCGGTGGCCGTGGTCGGAACGCGAGCGGCGACAACGTACGGCCGCGCCGTCACGGAGCGGCTGAGCACGGAGCTGGCGCAGCACAACGTCACCGTCGTCAGTGGCCTGGCTGTCGGCATCGACACCTTCGCGCATCATGCCGCGCTCCAGGCGGGCGGGCGCACTGTCGCCGTCCTTGCCTGCGGCCTCGACATTGTCTACCCGGCGTCGAACAAGGTTCTGGCCGAGAGGATCGCCGGCCAGGGCGCGCTGGTCTCCGAGCATCCCTTGGGCACTCGCCCCGATGCCCACCATTTCCCGGCTCGCAATCGCATCGTCAGCGGCCTATCATTGGGCGTGCTGATTACGGAGGCGGGGGAGAGCAGCGGAGCGCTCATCACAGCGCGCATGGCGGCGGAGCAGGGCCGCGATGTGTTCGCCGTGCCTGGGCGAATCACCGATGTGAAGTCGGCCGGCACGAACGGGCTCATCCAGACGGGGGCTAAGCTCGTGACCAGCGTGCGCGACATCGTCGAAGAGCTGAACCTGCGTACGGTGGTCGAGCAGCGAACGGTACAGTTGGCGCTGCCGGAAGACGAAACCGAGCGAGCGCTTATCGGCTTTCTGTCCGCCGATCCCGTGCATATCGACGAGCTTCGCCGTGCCGCCGACCTGCCCATGCCTGTCGTCTCTGCGACCCTGGCGCTGCTGGAGGTCAAGGGGTTGGTACGGCAGGTAGGCGGCATGAACTACGTGGTGGCGCGCGAGACGGCAGCGCCTTATCGAATCGAATAAGAAAGGCCGCAACGAAGCGGATGAGCGCCGTCGCGCACACCCGCGGCAACGCGCAGGCGAACGGTTAGCTCAAGGGAAGCGAGACTATGGATAATTTCTACGCCCTCATCATGGCAGGCGGCGGCGGTACGCGCCTTTGGCCGCGCAGCCGCCAGGGACAGCCCAAGCAATTCCTCAACATCGGCACGGCTCATAGTCTTCTGCGCGAGGCTTTCCTGCGCATTCAGCCCATTATCCCGGCGGAGCGCGTGCTCATCATCACCGGCCAGAAATGGCTGGAGGCGGTCACCGCCGAGCTGCCGGAGATTCCCCTCGAAAACATCCTGGGCGAGCCGGAGGGCCGCGGCACCGCGCCCGCCATCGGCCTGGCGGCGGAGGTTATCGCCCGCCGCGATCCCAACGCTATTCTCGCCTGCCTGACTGCGGACCATCTTATCCGCAACCAGGAGGGCTTTCGCGAGATTCTCCTGACGGCGGCGGGCAGTGCTTGCTCCGGGCGAATTATCCTGCTGGGCATCACGCCCCAGGAGCCGAACACCGGCTACGGCTACATCGAGGCGGACACGGCCAGCCTCAACGGCGGCTCGACATTGCGCGTTCTGTCGTTCAAGGAGAAGCCGACGCCGGAGGTGGCCGAGCAATTCCTGGCCGCCGGCAACTACTACTGGAACAGCGGCATGTTCGTGTGGAGCGTCGCGACCATTCGCGACAACATGGGCCGCTTCATCCCCGACACCGCGGCGCGCCTCGCGCGTATCGCCGACGCCTGGGGGACGCGGACGCAGGATTACGTGATCGAAGACGCCTGGCCTGGCATCAAGAACGAGACGATTGACTACGCCATCATCGAGAAGGCGGACGATGTGTGCGTCATCCCGGCCGACATCGGCTGGAGCGACGTAGGGAGCTGGGCCGCCGTGTTCGACGTCCTGCCCTCCGACTCCTGGGACAACGTCATCGAGGGGGAGTACGTCGGCGTCGACTCGCGCAACAACCTCATCTACAGCCCGAACAAGCTCGTCGCCGTGATCGGCGTCGAGGACATGGTTATCGTGGACGCCGACGACGTCCTGCTCATCCTGCCGCGCAGCCGCGCCCAGGACGTGAAGCAAATCGTAGACGAGCTACGCGCCCAAAAGCGCACTGAGTACCTGTAACCGTCGCAAAAGAGCGGGGGGCACGCGCTTCCCGCTCTTCTTAGGCCCCCGCGCCTCTAGTCCAGAGGCCGCAACAACTCAATCAGCTCATCTCGCGTCCACCCTGATTGGCCCGTTTTCGTAGCACCAATAATTCTGTCCGCTAGATCGCGCTTGGAGGCAAGGAGCTTGTCTATCCGCTCCTCCAGCGTGTCCTGCGTCAAGATGCGATAGACGTAAACCGTGCGGGTTTGCCCGATGCGATGGGTGCGATCCGTTGCCTGGGACTCGATGGCGGGATTCCACCATCGGTCGGCATGAATAACATGGTTCGCCGCAGTCAACGTGAGACCCTGGCCTGTAGCCATAAGGCTGCATAGCGCCACCTCCGCCTGACCCGCGTTGAACCGATCGACAAAGGCCTGGCGATCGTTGGTTGACCCATCAATCCGAACGTACCTGACACCTTTCTCTCGCAAGGCCTTCTCCAACAGACTCAACATGCCAAGGAAGTGGCTGAAAACAAGGACGCGTTCGCCACTCGCCTGTATTTCCTGCACCTTGTTGATAATCCAGTCGAACTTCTCGGAACGGCCAATAACAGGTTCATCGCGATTGGTAATAATGGCAGGATGATCACATATCTGCTTCAGCTTGGTCAGAACGGGTAGGATGCCCGTTGTGTAGTCAATTCGCTCGCCGGCGCGCAAAGAGTCGATGAGGCGTTGCGCCTGGCCCTGCACCGTTGCGTACAGTTCCTTCTGTTCGTCCGTTAGCTCGCACCATTCATCCAACTCGATCTTCGGGGGCAGATCGGCAGCAACATCCCCCTTCAGCCGGCGCAACAGAAATGGCCTGATGCGTTGCCCTAAGCGTACCGTCGCGCCGCTGTCACCGGCAGCAATGGAGTCCTCGAAAGTAGACTTGAAAGTGCCATACTTCCCCAAATGCCCGCGCATCATGAAATCGAAAACGGACCATAACTCGGCAGGGCGATTTTCGACGGGCGTTCCACTGAGGGCGAGTCGATGGGCAGAATTGAGAGCTTTAGTCGCGAGTGTTCGCTTGGTATCCGGATTCTTGATTTGCGTTGCCTCGTCAAGGATGACGTAGAAGAACGGCACCGAGGCAAGCATCTGGCTGTCACGCCCGGCGACAGTATATGTCGTCACAAAGATGTAGGGCTTCGCGGATTGGAAAAGGCTTGAGCGACGCTGCGAACCGTGATAGAGATAGACATTGGCCTGTGGGAAGTAGCGTTGAAGCTCTCGCTCCCAATGTATCAGAACCGATTTTGGCGCGAGGATCAGACTGTGCTGCGTGCTGCCAGTGGCTTCATATGCCATCCGCAGGGCACAGATCGATTGCAGCGTCTTGCCAAGCCCCATGTCATCGGCCAGCAGGCCATGCAACTGGTTGCTCGAAAGCCACGATAGCCACTGGATGCCGCTGCGTTGATATGGGCGCAGGGATATACTCTGCTGCGTAAGATGAGACTCGATCGAGTCTGGCAGGCGAAACCTTTCATCGAACTTGAAATCCGTCAGCTGCGACAGGAACTGCTGATACGAAGTGCTTAACTCGGCCCGCCCGCCAATGTCGCGGATGAACTCGTCCAAAGAAGCGAACTGCGAGGCCGGGACGCGATATCCCGCCGCCGTCGGCTCAGCCCCCAATTCCTGAAGCCCGCGATCGACGCGAAGCACATCGGGCGTTGGGTTCTTTACCCAGGTAAAATCATCGAGCGGAAGGTATTTGTCCTTCGCTCCGAGAATCGATTGATGCGACAGGGTCGTATCAGCTACTTGATAATTAACCTGAAAATCAAGCCAGCCAGGCTGGTTCTGTTGGACGCTCACGACACGGGCAGGTGCCGAGTTGATGACTTGAATCCTTCCGGCCAGGTCTGTGAGGACAGCGTTGAACTCCTTCTTGTAGAGAACCAGGTCGCGGAGGAAAAACTCAGGTATCTGGCCGCCGGCGATATGGCGCACCGGTGTCTGCAGCGCCTGTTGCACAGCAGGGCTGAGCTTGCGTGGATAGGGAATGTAGGTCTTGCCAACGCGACAATACTCTCTGTCGGGAGTAGCTACCAGGTCCGGCGCTGGCACGATTGTGTCTGATCCAGGTATGCGATAACCGGCCTGGACATTCAACCCTTTGGAAGGTTGATAGTCTATCTGCATAGCCGGTTCGAGCGGCTTATCGAGAACCTGTATCTCCTGCGCGCGGGGCGTCTCGTGGACGGGTTTCCGGCTACGCATGAATTTCAGCATACGGGGCGGCACGGAGTCCGAGACAAGGGCCCCGTCCGGTTGAGCCAGCGGATTGAGACTCCGCAGAGCCTGCAAAGTGCGGTAGTCCTCTTCACCCACAACCCACATCCCCAGGCCATCAAGACTCTCTTCGCGATAGCCATAACTCCAGAGAGGCGTGATATCCCGAACAAGCTCCGGCCCGCCCCCCAAATCCTTGTAGACGCGGGTTACGTACCGGTCGTCCTCATCCCTATCGACCTCGAAACTCAAGACCAAGGGTTGGGTTCGCGGTCGTCTGGTGAAAGGTTGAAACAGGCGTCGAATCACGCTGCTTCCTCCAACACAATGGATTTGAACCAGTCTGGCATTGGCTCCCACTCAGCAAAGACTCCGTGGTTGAAGGCATCCAGGTCATTTGATGGCGCTTTCTGGTCCAGCAGAGAAGCGCGGAAGTCGCGCTCGGAAACGCTAGTGAACCTTTGCATCTCGCGCTGAAGAACACTCAGTTGAGACTCAATTTCGGCTTGTCGCGTTGACGTTTGGGAGATCTGCTTTTGAGCCGTCGCTCGCCGGGCGGCAAAGTGGGCGAGGATTGCGGACTTGCCGGCAAAGTCACCGTTGAGGAGTGTTGGAAGAAGCGCGCGATAATGATGTACCCAGTCGTTGATAGCCTGCTGGCGCGCCTCACCGACGCCAGCCGCCTCGTCTGCGTTATAGAGATCCGTCAGTCGTCCGTGAAAAACGCCGTGAAGGATTCGATCGTGAATAGCCCGTCCAATACCGGGCACATCTTTCAGCCGGGTTTGAACGAGGTATGTTTCCAACTGCTTAGTCAACTCGTCATTCTGCTCTCGATCAAGGACAGCGAACTCGCGTTCCGACTTTGCGAGTTGGTCTTCACACGATCGCAACTCACCCTGTAAACGAGATTCGGCCTCGCGCATCAGATGCAAGTGAGCTGTTCCACGCGAGTTCTGAAAATGTTGGCGTGCTAAACGTGAAAGCTGGCGTCGTTTGACCGATGAGGGGCGATTGTAGATTGTGAGTAAGAGGAAAATAGCCACAAACAAACAGGCAACCAAGGCGAGTAGAAGGAGAAATGTCGTCATAGGGGCTACCCAGGGCCATAGAGAGTTATTAGCAGAAGGGAAACGCTGACTTATAACATATATGACGAATCATAGTGCGAATTTGTCACGCACTATTCGACAAATCTCGCCACCCGTCGAACATCTTCCAGAAGCGCACTTTTGGCTAGGCCGGCGCGGACGTGCGCAAATCTCAACAAAGTGACGGAATATGAAGATTTCTCCACGCGCGGCGGCGCGGTTGGGGATATAATGGGGAGTAGGCGCCTTCGGTGAGGTGGAGCGCAGCGTCGCGCTCTCTGTCCGCAACATAGGAGAATAAATCATGAAGCCTGCACCGCTTGAGCAGCTGGACCCACTGACTCGCGATCTTGTCAAGGCGGCCCTCGCGTGGTATCACGCCCAAACGCAGGGCCAGGCGTCGGAGGCGGAGTTCGATCTCGTGACCGCCTGCGAGCGATATGCCGGCGATGTCGTGCCGCTGGAGCCGGCCAAGCTGGAGAAGTAGCCGAGGGATTGGAACCGAGCGTCGCGCGCAAAAGGAAAGCTGACCCCGGCATGTGTGGATATGCCGGGGTCGCCGTTTACGGTGAATTATGCGCCTCGCGAATCTTCGCCATGAGCGCCTGGCCCGCCGCCAGGCGCTCGCGCCATTCCCGGCCGTAGAGTGACCACGTCGGGGCCGCCGCCATCAGCGCGGCGATTTGGGCGTCGGCGTCCAGCCACAGCGCGTCCAGCGCGTCCAGCAGGGCCGGGAGCAGGTCGAACTGCGCGGCAGCCTCGAACAGGGCGCGCAGCGTCGCAAAACGGTCGCCCAGCGGCGTCGGCAGGCCGAGCGCCTGCCCGATGCGCCGCATATCTCCACGGCACAGGAACACGCCGACACGCGCCGGCGTCAGCAGCGTCCGCACGACCTGGCCGAGGCTCTCCGGCTCGGCTGCGGTTCGCCCCTCATCCCCCGGCCCCTTCCCCCACTCGGTGGGGAAGGGGGGCGACAGGTTCTCGACCGTTTGTTGTCTTCCCCCCCTCTCCCAGAACGGGAGAGGGGGTAGGGGGGTGAGGGGCGTGTCCGCCAGCACAAGCTCCCAGGTGAGCTGCGCCAGCGCGTGGTAGATCAGGTGTGGGGTGAGGCGCGCGACGGTCAGGGCGCAGATCGGCGCCCAGCGCGCCAGGTGCTCGGCAAGGAAGCGCGTCTGGCGGCGGCGCGCAGGCTCAGGGGCGCGGCCGTCTTCTTCAAGCGCGATGAGGTGGGCCATGAACAGAAGCTCGACCCCCAGGTGGTCGGGGGCGGCGACGCGCGCGCCCTCCGGTACAAAGCCCGCGAGATTGTAGAGGTCCTCGACACGATAGGTCACGTCGGTGTTGAGCATCAGGTCGTCGCCGAGGAACACAGACTCGTAGGGGTAGACGTTCTGCGTCAGGACGCGGGCGTACTCCGCCGCCATCTCGTCGAGCCAGTCGGGGTCGGCGGTCGGCGGGGTGTGCTCGGCGAAGCCGGGCAGGCCGCGCAGGGTATCGGCCAGCGGCGCGTCGATCTCGGCCAGCCACAGGCGGGCGAGGAGTGCGTAAGTGTTATGGCGTGGGCTGGGCATTGGCCCCTTTCCTTGCGTAATACCAAAAGTGGCTAGAGAGGCTGTCATTCCTTGCGTACGGCAGTCTGTACCACTATGGCATTGGTGTATCCCACCCCGAGATTGCCTCGGCGGCAAATCTCGCCTCGCAATGACGCCTCAGCCTCGCCGATTTCGCTGAGCTTCCAGCAGCGTTGGGTATGAGCGCGGTCGGGCGGCGTTATCGGCGGAAGTTGACAGCGCGATTCATCGGCGGTACAGTGGGGCGCGTGCGACGGGTAACCGACAGACACAACTCGGAGGTATGATGGCTGACGTCATAATCGCCACGCCTCGCGGCGCGCTGAAGACCTACGTCGCGGTTCCGACGGGCGATGGGCCGTGGCCGGGCGTCGTGGTTATCCACGATGCGGCCGGGATGACGCGCGACCTGCGCAACCAGGCGGATTGGCTGGCGAGCGAAGGCTACCTGGCCGCCGCGCCCGACCTGTTCGGCGGCGGCACCCTGGCCCGTTGTCTGCGCGACATGATTCGCGACTACATGACGTGGCAGGGAACGATGTTCGACGAGATCGAGGCGGTGCGCGCGTGGCTGGCCGACCAGAACGGCTCCAGCGGCAAGATCGGCGTCATCGGTTTCTGCATGGGCGGCGGCTTCGCGTTGCTCCTGGCGCCGGGCCACGGATTCGCAGCGTCGAGCGCGAACTACGGCAGCATCCCCAAGGAGGCTGAAACCTTCTTCGCCGGCGCCTGCCCCATCGTCGCCAGCTACGGCGCGAAGGACTTCGGGCTCCGCGGCGCCGCGGAGCGACTCGAACAGGCTCTGACCGTGGCCGGGGTCGAGCACGACGTGAAGGAGTACCCAGACGCTGGACACTCGTTCCTCAACGACCACAAGCCCGAAGACTTCTCGCGGTGGATGGTGGTCGTCACGCGGCTGACCGGCAGCGCGTACCATGAGGCGTCGGCCCAGGATGCTCGCCGGCGAATCATCGCCTTCTTCGATAAGCACCTAAAGTAGAGACGCGCTATAGCGCGTCTCTACTCTGGCGCGTCTCTACTGCTCCTGCGGTAGCCGGTACGCGTCCAGGGCCGGGCGGAAGGGGCGCAGGAGCCAGTGCGGGCGGCGCAGGCCGTTGGGCGAGACCTGGGAGGCCGGGCGGGCCATCGCCAGCCACTCGCGGAAAACGGCCTGCGAGCGCTGGGTGTCCACGTGGATGTCGCCGTAGCGGTCGTTCGCGCCGGCCTTCACCAGGCGCACCTTCTGGTGCCAGCACTGCTGCCCACTGATGGGGTCGGGATGCACCGAGAACGTCATGTTCTGGTGGACGCCGGCATCCTGCCACCACACGCGCGCCGTGTCCGGGTCGTCGCTGGTGTAGGGCTGAACGCCGTGCACCTGGCGCATCTGCCACTGCCCGTTACCCTGGCTGTTCAGCTCGACAAGGGCCGTGGCGAACCGTCCGCCCTGGGCCTCGTCCAGCCGCCAGCGACCGAGGTGGTGGGAACAGGCCACGACGCCCGGGCGGATACCTTCGGTGACCCAGACGCGATCCACGAAGTAGCCAATCTCGGTTTCAACGCGAATCAAATCGCCGGTGGTCACCTCCAGCCGCGCCGCGTCCTCCGGGTGCATCCACAGCGGGTTCTTGTGGCTGATCTCGTATAGCCACTTGGCGTAGCCGCTGCGCGTGTGGATGAGCGTCGGCAGGCGGAAGGTGGACAGAAGCACGGCCTCGCCCCAGTCGCGGTTGACCTTGCTGGGGTGAACGTGGCTCTTGATGTATGTCGGCAGGGCGTACTCCGGCCAGCCCCAGTCGCGCATCGTTGTCGAGTAGAACTCCAGGCGGCGCGACGGCGTCGGGAAGCCCGCGACCTGGTCGCCGTCGGCCAACTGTAGCCCGATGGGCCGCCCGCGCTCGGGGTCAGGCTGGAACAGGGGCATGGGCGTGATATTTGACGGCGGCGCGGCCGGCTCGCTCGTGTAGATGATGCCAGTCGTCGCGTCGACGCGGCTGCCGGCCAGCTCGGCCTCGCTCAGCGGGCGGTCATACGCCGGGTTCGCGCCCTTGCGTATCTCGAACGCGCCGTACTTGCGCATGTACCCCAGCGGCGTCAACCCCTCCTTCGCCGCCGCCTCTGGTAGCCCCGGCACGTGGTTCTCGAACATCCAGCCGTACAGCTCGTCCACGGTAATCTTCTGGCCCGGCCGATAGGGGCTTTCAAACGTCTTGCGGATGCCCAGCGTGCCGTCGGGGTCGATGCGCCACGACATCTCGATCCAGAACTCGTCTTCCTCCCACACCTCGCCAGGGTTCGCCGCGCGCGTGTCCGTCACCGGCTTGCCTAGCCGCCGCATTGCCTCGCGCACGACCGGCTGGCGGAAGGCGATCCACGCGCCCGCCTGGGTCTCCTGGCTCATGATGTCGTGGCGCTCGGCGCCGACACCCATTGGCAGGATGTAGTCGGCGAACAACGCCGTCTCGCTCCACGTGGGCGAGAGATGAATATGGAGGCCGAACTTCGACTCGTCGCTCAGCATCTCCAGCCACGTCATGCCGTCAGGGTTGGTCCAGACCGGGTTGTAGACGCGTGTGAAGTAGACGTCGAGCTTGCCGCGCCCTTCCTTCATCAGGTGCGGCAGAAGGAAGCTCATCTCGTAGTGGGTCAGCGGGTACTCCTGCGGCCACGTCAGCTCGTTCCAGCGCTTGACGTGCGGGGCCATATTGGGGTAGCGCGGCACCCACTTGTCCCACACGTTTGCCGACGTGCCGCCCTCGACGCCGACCGAGCCGGTCAGGACGTTGAGGAACCACAGGCAGCGCGCCACCGCCCACCCGCCGAGGTTGGCGGAGGTGGCGCTGCGCCACGTGTGGGCGGCGAGCTTGCCATCGCAGCGCGACACGATCTCGGCGATGCGGCGGATCTGCTCTTCGTCCACACCGCTTTCCTGCGCGGCGAAGGCGAAGGTGTAGGGCGCGTAGACTTCTTTGAGCTTGGCCTCGAAGCTGTCGAACGTGCGCGGCAGGTCAGGGTGCTCGGCGGCCAGGTAGTCTTCCCAGTTGGTCCAGCGGCGGACGAAGTCGCGGTCGTAGCGGCCGGTCTCTAGCAGGTAGCGGGCGATAGAGAGCAGGATGGCCGCCTCGCTGCCTGGCCAGGGCGACAGCCACTCGTCGGCGAGGGAGGCGGTATTGGACAGGCGCGTGTCCAGGACGATGAGCTTCGCGCCGGCCATCTTGCCTTCCATGATACGCTGGGCGTGGGGGTTGAAGTAGTGGCCGGTCTCCAGATGGCTGCTGATGAGGAAGATGACGTTGGCGTTGGCGTGGTCGGGGGAGGGGCGGTCCAGGCCCATCCAGAGGGATTGGCCGCAACGCGCGCCCGCCGAGCAGACGTTGGTGTGGGAGTTGTGGCCGTCGACGCCCCAGGCGGGCAGCACCCACTCCATAAAGCCGTCGTGGCCCGGGCGGCCGACGTGGTACATGACCTCATTGTGCCGCTCTTCGCGGAAGGCGGTGCGGATGCGCGCGGCGATGTCGTCCAGCGCCTCATCCCATGTGACGCGCTTCCACTTGCCCTCGCCGCGCTTGCCGACGCGCTTCATCGGGTAGAGGATGCGGTCGGGGTCGTAGACCTGGTTGAGCGTGGCCGGGCCTTTCGCGCAGTTGCGGCCGCGGCTGCCGGGGTGGGCCGGGTTGCCCTCGAACTTCTGGATGCGCAGCGTGTCCTTGTCGACGTAGCCCAGGAGGCCGCAGCCGCTCTCGCAGTTGAAGCACACCGTGGGGACGAGGGTGTAACGGCGGGCGACGCGGCGCGGCCACGCCTTCCCGTCGTACTCCGTCCAGTCATCCCACTTTTCGGCGGGGGGGAAGCTGACCAGACCTTCGCCATTCGTCGCGCGAACAGGCTGGACGTCACCCTGGGCGGCTTTCGAAGAGGAAGGCAGCGCAGAGGCGCTGAGACGCAGCGGGGAGGACTCAGAGGTCTTTTCCCTCTCTGAGTTGCTACGTCGCTGTGTTTCTGGCTCGTTTACGGTGCTTCTACCGCCCAACGCTTGCATGAACTGCGCGAGCATCCCATTCTCCTGTAACTCCATCCATGTAGTGACGACTTATGTAGAATAACTAATTGTTGCCGCAATAGGGCTCGCGCTGGAGAGCCATCTCCAGCGCCTCCGAGGGGCGGTGGAGTTGGCACTCCACCGCGAGCGGAAAGCGGCACTAATCAGTAATGGCTCATCAGTCATCCTCCGGACCCCGATCAGCGACTCAAGTCGCTACTACATGTTCCCGCCAAATAGCGACGCCACTGCCACTTCGAACCCCGGCAGGACGTCGCCGCCGTCCAGCAAATCGCCCTCGCCAACAATCTTGATATCTGTCAGCGAGCGATACACCGACACCGTGTTGTCGCTGGGGTCGGTGACCCAGACGACGATCACACCGATGGCGAAATATTCCCCTAGCTTCCGCTTGACCTCCGTCCAGCGGTCGTCGGGCGACATGACTTCGACGACCATCTCAGGCGCGACATCGAGAAAGCTGGGTGACTTTACCTGTGCCAGCCGCGCGTGCGAGATGAACATCACGTCCGCGCCGCGAACCGTGTCCGGATTGCGCCGTATATACAGGCCCACCTCGCCGGTCATGACCTGGCCGAGTCCGTGTTCGTCAACGAAATTCCCCAGTACCTGACCAATTCGCCATTCGATCATGCCGTGCTGCCAGCCCGCGGGGTTCTTCATGATGATCTCCCCCTCAACCAGCTCGCAGCGCCCAATGTCTCCCATTTCCGCCAGCTCGTCGCCTGTGATGAGCTTCGCCTCCACATTGCTGGTCATCGCTTCCCTCCAGCCTAACTATTCGGTATCTCTTGCGGGGCCATGACGAAGGCATACTCGGCGGCGTATAGCCCGACGATGACGGCAAGCCCACTCAGCGCGGCCAGAGGGATGCCGAACCGCGGCAGGAGCAGGGCGGCGGCGAGGAGCAGCATGGCAACGATGTGGCCGACGCCGATGTTGCCGCCCCAGAACCACCCGGCGTAGCGCCCGGTGCGGATCGCCTCGGCGGCGCGCGCCGCCGTCTCACTGGCGTGGGGGATGCCGTGCTCGCCCATCAGCGTCAGGAGCAGGTCGAGGAACAGGCTGACCACCAGGACGTTGACCAGGAACGGCAGCAGTCCCTGGGGCATGGCGATGATCGCGGCCATCACGAGCAGGCCCGCCGCGCCGGCCATGACTGCCTGAACGAGAAAGTGCAGCGGGAGCGCGCTGCTCTGCCACAGGTCGCGGCCCTCGGCCTGGGCGAACAGGAACGCGGTGTACACCGCGCCCAGGACGGCCAGAGGGACGCCGAGCCAGGCCAGGCCCCACTGGATCAACAGGTCGATATCTGGCCTTATCCAGCCGATGGCGCCGGCAAACGCCACGATTAGCCAGAGAGCCGCGACCACACCGAAGCCGAGCAGGATGAATGCCCCGCGCGCGAGCCAGCTCCGCCATTGGGGCCGCGTCAGGATCGTCACGAACATGCGCGGCTTCTTGAGGTCGAAGATGAGCAGAGCGGCGGTTGCTGCGAGGAACACCAGCGCCACCGTCAGCACCGGGATCGGGAAGAGGGGCGCGGACTGGGTAAGCCCGAAGCCGACGACCACGGCCAGAAGGAGGTACAGCCCGCTGGCGATGGCTTTCGTGACCAGGTAAGCCGGCACGGGCCAGTGCCAGGGGATCTTGTGCTGCGCGTTGTACGCCGTCTGCACCATCCCCTCCGCGACGCGCCCGCCCATCAGCAGCGCGCTCCCGCTCACACCAAGCCCTTGCGCTTGTGGCGCGCGAATCGCCGTCCCGTTGGGCGCGTGCGGGCTACCGTCCTTCTCCTGGGTCTGGCTCCCTCTCCCCGTGGGAGAGGGGGTGGAGGTAAGGGACTTCGCCTGGTCCGTGACGATGTCCGCCCACATGAATGTGTCGTATGTGTGCGGGACGGTCGGCGTCATGGTCACGTCGTCGCCGTCCACGTAGAACACCTTCGGCGCGGTTCCTTGCTCCGGCTTGCGCACGCTGACCGCCTCGCGGGCGACCATGCGGCTGATAGCGCTGTTCGGGTCGTCCAGGTCGCCGGCGATGATCGAGCGGGTGGGGCAGACGATGACGCACGCCGGCTCCAGCCCGATGTCGGTGCGGTGGGCGCAGTAGTGGCATTTCGCGGCGCTGTGGGTGTCGGGGTCCATGTAGACGGCGTCGTAGGGACACGCCTGGAGACACGCCTTGCACCCGATGCACACGGCGGGATCGAACTCGACAATGCCGTCGGCGCGCTGGTACATCGCCGTCACCGGGCAGATGCGGACACACGGCGGGTTGGCACAGTGGTTGCAGCGCGTGACCTGGAAGTGGCGGCGGGTGTTGGGGAACGCGCCCGTCTCCACGTACTTCACCCATGTGCGGTAGACGCCCAGGGGGACTTCGTTCTCCATCTTACACGCGACGCTACAGGCGTGGCAGCCGATGCACGTGCGCTGGTCGATTACAAAGCCGTAGTTCGTCATGCAACGTCTCCCCGCCGCCTCTAGAAACTGTAGTGACGACTTCAGTCGTTCTCCCAGCCGACGAGCGACTGGAAGTCGCTACTACATGCTCACACCCACGAGCTTTCATATTATCACCAACACCGACGGCTACGCAAATGTATTTTGCTGGTATAATACCGTTTCGTAATCTCACTACCGTAAGGAGTCGCGAGTATGGCGCTTTCGGACGAGTTGGCGTTCATGGATGCCACGGCCCAGGCCGAGTTGGTGCGCAAGGGCGAGTGTACGCCGCTAGAGCTTGTGGACGCGGCCATTGCGCGCATCGAGCGCGTTAACCCTGAGATCAACGCCGTCATCACGCCGCTGTTCGACGAGGCGCGGGCGGCGGCGGCCGGCCCTCTGCCCGATGGGCCGTTCAAGGGCGTACCGTTCCTGCTCAAGGACATCGGCCCGGCGCTCGGCGGCGTGCGCCAGACGTCCGGCTCGGCTTTCACGCGCGACTACGTTCCTCGCGAGGACGGCACGCTCATCGAGCGCCACAAGGCGGCCGGGCTGGTCATCGTCGGCAAGACGAACACGCCCGAGTTTGGTATCTTGCCGACGACCGAGCCGGCCGCGTTCGGCGCCAGCCACAACCCCTGGGACACGACGCGCTCGACCGGCGGCTCCAGCGGCGGCTCGGCGGCGGCTGTCGCGGCCGGGCTCGTCCCGATGGCTCACGCGAGTGACGGCGGCGGCTCGATCCGTATCCCGGCGGCCTGCTGCGGCCTCGTCGGATTGAAGCCGACACGCGCTCGGACGCCGGTTGGTCCGGCGATTGGCGACGTCGCCGGCGGGGTCGTGGTGGAGCACGCCCTGACGCGCTCGGTGCGCGACTGCGCCGCGTTGCTCGATGCGACGGCAGGCCCGGCCGTTGGCGATCCCTACTGGGCGCCGCCTCCCGCGCGGCCATTTAGCCAGGAGGTGGGCGCCGCCCCGGGCCGATTGCGCATCGCTTTCACGACCAGGGCCTTGAATGGCGTGCCGGTGCACCCGGACGCCATCAAGGCGACCGAGGAGACGGCGAAGCTGCTCGCGGACCTGGGCCATATCGTCGAGGAGGCCGCGCCGCAGATCGACGCGAACCTGTTCATCCAGGCCTTCACTGGCGTGTGGGCCGCGTCCACCGGCTGGACCATTGACGCCCTGGCTTACGTTACGGGCCGCACGCCCACCGCCGACCAGTTCGAGCCACTGACCTGGGCGCTGTATCAGATGAGCCGCAGTACCAACGCCCCGATGTACCTTCTGGCCTGGACCGGCTTGCAGCAAATGGCGCGCTACGTCGGCGCTTTCTTCGAGACTTACGATGCGTGGCTGACGCCGACGCTGACCGAGCCGGCGCCGCCCCTCGGGTCGTTCAACTCGCCGCCCGACAACCCCCTGTTTGGCATGTTTCGCGCGGCGGCCTATATTCCTTTCACGCCACTTGCCAATGTCACCGGCCAGCCCGCTATCAGCCTGCCGCTGATGTGGAACGAGCAGAACCTGCCGATCGGCGTGCAGTTCTACGGGCGCTTTGGCGACGAAGCGACGCTCATCCGACTGGCCGCGCAGCTAGAGGAAGCCAGGCCGTGGGCGAATCGCCGCCCGCCTGTCTCGGCGTGAGAGGGTGTCTTGGTAAGACCTACCGCTGCCGGGCGTCTGAGTTTTCAGCAGCGCCTGTCATGGCGGAATGAGGAAGTTGTCTATGTCAGTTGAAGCATATTGCATGAAATGCCGCACCAAGCGGCGAATGGATAATCCCGTAGCGGGGTACAATGCCGCCGGGCGCCCTGTGACGCGCGGCACGTGTCCTGAGTGCGGCACGGCCTTGTACCGCATGGGTGAGACGCCGGCCCACGCCGACGTGCCAAAGCCAGAGAAAACGGAGGCGCCGGCGAAGCGCGCCGCCAAGGCAGCGCCTACCGAGGCTGTCGAGTTGCCGCTCGGCGAGACGGTGAGTGGTCCGGGAGAAGCGGTCGAAGCGTACTGCGTCAAGTGCCGCGAGAAGCGCATCATGGCCGAGCCGCGCGCCGAGATCACAGCAACGGGCCGCGCCGGCACGAAGGGCGTCTGCCCGGTGTGCGGCACGACCCTGTATCGTCCCGGTGAGACGCTTGCCCACGTGATGCTCCCGCGGCCGAGCGCCGAGGACGCCCAGGCGGCTCGCCAGGCGGCGAAGCGCGCGACCAAGAAGGCCGCGACGAAGTCGGCCACGACCAAGCCGGCAGCGACCAAGACGGCAACAACCAGCAAGACGACGTCCGGCAAGACGACGGCCAAGAAAGCTCCGACGAAGGCCGGCGCAAAGGCGGCCGGCGGGCGCAGGACGGCGAACGGCGCCGGACGCGCCCCCTATCGCGGCTCGTCCTTCGGCGACGCGACAATGCACGGCGGCAAGCTCGTCATTGTCGAGTCGCCTGCCAAGGCGCGCACCATCGGCAAGTTCCTGGGCGGCGGCTACCGTGTCCGCGCGTCCGTCGGCCACGTGCGCGACCTGCTCAAATCGCAGCTCAGCGTTGACGTCGAGCACGACTTCGAGCCGAAGTATCGCGTGCCCGACGACAAGCGCGATATCGTCAAGGACCTGACCACGGCGGCAAAGGGCGCCGACGAGGTGTTTCTGGCGACCGACCCTGACCGCGAGGGCGAGGCGATTGCCTGGCACCTGATGGAGGCGGCCAAGATCGACCCGGCGAAGATTCACCGCGTCGAGTTCCACGAGATTACGCGCTCCGCCATCATGGACGCGTTTAGCCACCCGCGCACGATCAACATGGACCTCGTCGACGCGCAGCAGGCGCGGCGTGTCCTGGACCGCCTTGTCGGCTATAAGATCAGCCCTATTCTCTGGGACAAGGTGCGCAGCCGCCTCTCGGCCGGCCGCGTGCAGACCGTGGCGTTGCGCCTGATCGTCGAGCGCGAGCGCGAGATCCAGGCCTTCATCCCCGAAGAGTACTGGTCGCTGGAAGCCGAGCTGGCGAAGATTATGCCCAAGGGGTTCAAGGGCAAGGTGCAGTCGTTCCGGGCTCGCCTGATTCGCATCGGCTCAGAGAAGGCCGACCTCAAGAACGAGGCCGATGCTCGCGCCATCGTCAACGCCCTGGAAGGGGCGACGTATACCGTCGCCAAGGTGGAGCGCAAGGAGCGCCGCCGCTACCCGTCGCCGCCCTTCACCACCAGCACCTTGCAGCAGGAGGCCTCGCGCCGCCTCGGTTTCGGCGCGAAGAAGACCATGACCGTCGCCCAGCAGCTCTACGAAGGCATCGACGTGGGCGCGGGCGGGACTGTCGGCCTCATCACCTATATGCGAACCGACTCGGTCAACGTCTCCCGCCAGGCGCAGGAGGAGGCGCGGCAGTTCATCACCCGCCGCTACGGCCAGGGCTATATGCCGTCGGAGCCGCCGCACTACAAGACGCGCACGAAGGGCGCCCAGGAGGCCCACGAAGCCATCCGCCCAACATCGGTGTTCCGCGAGCCGGCCTCGGTGCGCGAGCACCTTAGCCGCGATCAGTACCGCCTGTACGAGCTTATCTGGAAGCGCTTCGTGGCGTCGCAGATGATTCCCGCCCTGCTCGACGTCACGACCGTCGACGTCACGGCTCCCGCGCGCTACACCACCACGGACGAGAAGACGCGCAAGCCGCGCGTCGAGGAGCGCGTGGCGACGTTCCGCGCCACCGGCTCCATTATCAAGTTCGAGGGCTTCCTGGCAGTGTACGAGGTCAGCCGCGAGAAGGAAGACGCGCCGGAGGAGGGCGAAGGGACGGTCCTGCCGCCGCTCAGCGTGGACGAGGTGCTGAACCTCCTGCGCCTCATCCCCGAGCAGCACTTCACCGAGCCGCCCCCGCGCTACACGGAGGCGACGCTGGTCAAGGCGCTGGAGGAGCACGGCATCGGGCGCCCCAGCACCTACGCGCCCATCATCACGACGATTCAGCAGCGCGGCTACGTCGAGCGCGAGGACCGCCGCCTGATCCCGACGGAGTTGGGCTTCATTGTCTGCGATCTCCTGGTGGAGAACTTCCCGGAGGTCTTCGATGTCGGCTTCACCGCCGAGATGGAGAGCCACCTGGATGAGATCGCCGACGGCGAGCAGGAGTGGGTACCCGTCGTGCGCGAGTTCTACGAGCCTTTCGCCCTGCGCGTCGCCGCTGCCGAGGCCCACATCGACAAGGTCGACCTGGCGCCTGAGGAAACCGGCGAGCTGTGCGAGAAGTGCGGGCGGCCGATGGTAGTGAAGTTCGGCCGGTTCGGAAAGTTCATCGCGTGCAGCGGTTTCCCCGAGTGCCGCAACACGCAGCCGTATCTGGAGAAGATCGGCGTCCACTGCCCGCAGTGCGGCGGCGAGCTTGTCGAGAAGCGCAGCAAGCGCGGCCGCGTGTTCTACGGCTGCTCCAACTACCCGGCGTGCAACTTCGCCGCGTGGCAGCGGCCCCTGCCGCAGCCGTGCCCGAACTGCGGCGGGCTGCTGACCCAGGCCGGGAAGAACCGGGCGAAGTGCAGCCAGTGTGGGGAGACAGTCGACATCGACCGTCTGGAGCGCAGCGAAGCGCCCGCTCCGGCCCCCGCTAGCGCCTCCGCGGCGTGATATATGGAACAACCGTCAATTAGTCATTGATAGCAAGGCGGTGGTGTATATGGACATCAGACTAACGCCCGATATTGAAGAGGCGCTTGCTCAGGAGGCCCAACGGCGTGGCACCACGGTCGAGACTCTAGCGCTCGATTATCTCCGCGAGCGATTCGTGTCATCGGGGCCGGTGGAGGAAGCGGGAGACGGGGAGACGCTTGCGGACTTCCTCGGCGACTATGTTGGTTCGCTCGCTAGCAGCGAGTTCGTGGCAGGTGGTGCACAGATGTCGGTTGAGCCAGGGCGACGCTTCGCGTCTGGCATGGTCGCGAAGCGTCAGCAAAGCCATCTATGATACTCACCGATACGGGTCCGCTTGTCGCTTTACTCGACAGAGACGATCAGCATCACGCCGCCTGTGTGGCTACTGCAAAGCTACTTCCATCATCCGCGCTCTTGACCACCTGGCCTTGCTTCACGGAAGCCATGTACTTGCTAGGAGAAGTAGGCGGTTATCGCTACCAGGCGTCTCTGTGGCAACTCACTCGCGCTCGACGACTGCTTCTCTGTGAGGCGACGGCGGCTGAGACGGACCGGATGGCCCAGTTGATGGGCCAGTATCAGGATACGCCGATGGACCTAGCGGACGCCTCGCTCGTGGCTGTTGCTGAGAGTCGTTCCTTGCATAAAGTGTTCACTCTGGATAGCCATTTTCGCGTGTATCGGCTGGTTAACGGCGCTACCCTCACACTCATTCCTTGAGCGAATCTTGCCCGGAGGCCGGTGGATGGATTTGCAGGACTCGCTACAACTCGCCCTGGACCGGCACAAGCCTAGCATCGTCGCGCTCAGCGAGGATCTCATTCGCATCGCCAGCGAGAACCCGCCCGGTGTCTACTACACCGAGTGCGTCGCCCGCATCCGCCTGGAGCTGGAGCGCCTTGGGCTGAGCCACGAGGTCCTCGCTACCCCCGGCTATCCCGATCGCCCGCGCTACAATCTCCTGGCCTCCCACGGCGACGGCCGACCGACCGTCGTCTTTCACGGCCACTACGACGTCGTTCCGGCGCAGCGCCGCGACCTGTTCGAGCCGCGGGTCGAGCAAGGCTGGCTGCATGGCCGCGGCTCGGCGGACATGAAGGCCGGGCTGGCGAGCATGATCTACGCCGCCTATCTCCTGAAGGAGCTGGACATTCCGCTGCCGGGCCGTGTCGGGCTGTGCATCGTGGCCGACGAGGAGACGGGCGGCCAGGGCGGCTCGCGCTACCTGGAGGAAATCGGGCGGCTGGGGCAGGAGAGCATCGCCATGCTGACTCAGGAGCCGACCGGCGACGCCATCTGGAACGCCAACCGCGGCGCTGTGACGCTGCGGGTGACGACAAGAGGCAAGGCGGCCCACGTGGGGCTGCAGCACGAGGGCATTAACGCGTTCGAGGAGATGCTCCGCGTGGCATCAGCGCTCCAGGGGCTGAAGGCCGAGGTAGAACAGCGACGCACGACGTATCACGTCACTCCGGCCGAGGCTGCTCACTCCATCCTGATGCTCGGCGGCGAGGTCCAGGGCGGCACCAACTTCAATGTCGTCCCCGACGTATGTAGCTTCACTCTCGAGCGGCGTTTCAATCCCGAAGAGGACCTGGAAGTCGAAAGAGCGCGCCTGTTCGCCCTGTTCGACGACATGCGGGCACAGGGCATTCGGCTCGACGTGGAGGTCCTCCAAGAGGGGTACTCGTGCGGTGTCCCTGAGGACCACCCGGCGGCTCAGGCAGTGGCAGAGACTGCCGAGACTGTCACGGGCCAGCGGCCGACGTTCGAGATGTGTCCCGGCATCTTGGAGATACGGTGGTATGCGCGCAAGGGCATTCCGGCCTTTGCCTATGGGCCGGGCCGCCTCGAAGTGGCTCACGGCCCCGATGAGGCCGTCGAGCTGGATCGCGTGTACCAGCACACAATCATCTACGCCCTCGCCGCGCAGCGCCTGCTGCACTGTTACGCGGAGCAGCCCTGGCCGATCATCAACGGACGAGGGCGATAGCCAGACGAGGCAATCTCGCGGCGAATGACAGTTGCGCTGTAGCTGCTCGGAGTGCCTTTCGCCAGGACGAGAGATTGCTTCGCTGAGATGAAAATGGCGCGGCTGTCGCCCTGAGATCACCATGCCGTGTGGCGGCACGCGCCAGCACGAGAACACCGCCATCCTGTCATTGCGAGCGGAGCGAAGCAATCTCCCGCCTTTGTCAAAGGCAGTCTGCACCGCTACGGGATTGCTGTCAGCCACTGAGAGATTGCTTCGTCAGTGGGGAGCTTCGCCCCCCACACCCCCGAGAGACGCGCTCCTCGCAATGACAGTAGTGTGTTCTGAGAAGCGCAGCGAAGAGCCCCAACGGCACCGGGATGCTTCGCTTTGCTCAGCATGACGTTTTTATACTGCGGGTCCTATGGACTGCGCCTGCAATGACAGCCTTGCCAACGACAATCGGTATGGGTTCGATGCCGTCGTTTCGGCGCGCGCGATCATCGCCACTTCTGCCCTAAGTCCCCATACTGTCTCTACATATCCCGGGGCATCCCTATCTTCTCAAAATCAGTTCTTCACAATGTCTGAACATCTGGCCGGTACAATGGGTTGGTGCAAGCGAAATTGTATCACACATTGTCAGCTTCTTGCGGGAGGGGCCTGGTGCGGACATTGCTTCTTGCTGCCACTGACAGCGCCACGGTGGAAAGGTTGGAGTCTGTTTTGCTCGCGCGGGGCTATGATGTCGTCACGGCCCTTGATGGCCGCGCAGCGCTCGAGCGCGCCAGAGTCGTTCGGCCTGCCGTCGGTGTTCTCGACAGCCACATGCGTAACCCGGACTGCATAGAGGTCGCGCGCCGTCTGCGCGCTGCCGACGCCGTTCCCATTCTGTTGTTGCTGACGCCGGATATGGTCGAGCGTGGCGTGGAGCACCTAGCGTCCAGCGTCGATGACTTCGTCGTCGCGCCGTTCATCACAGCGGAGCTTCTCGCCCGGATCGATGTCTTGGTGCAGCGGGCGGAAGGCGTGGCCGTCCGCGATACGCCTCTGACGTTCGCCGACCTGCACCTCGACCCTGCGACGGGAGAGGCCTGGCGCCGCCAGCGCCATTTCACGCTGACGGCCCGCGAGACTGACCTGCTTGCCCATCTGATGCGGCAGGCCCGCCGGGTCGTGACTCGCGAGGCGATTCTCGAGGAGGTCTGGGGGTACGATTTCGGCGGCCAGGGGAAAGTCCTCGGCGTCTACATTGGCTACCTTCGCGCGAAAACGGAAGCAGGCGGCGAGCCGCGGCTCATTCAGACCGTCCACGGCGTCGGCTACGTTCTGCGAGAAGAGGAATAACCGAGTCTGTGCGTCCCCGCCTATCCTCTTGCCAAACTCTTGCGCTTTTTTCGCTCTCCTTTCAGTCTGACCCGCTATGCTACACCCTGACTCGCACTGCTAAGTGCGAGGAGCATAGACCCGGAAGTGGGTAGAAAGGATGCGAGTATGGATCGTATGACGAAGAGCATGGCAGTTGGGGTGCTGGCCGTGGCGTTGATCGCCGCGCTGCTCGGCGCAGCTTTTGTGGCGAATACGGCACAGGCGCACGGCGGCCCGGGCGGGCCAGGAGGCCCGGGAGGCGGACCGCCGACTGACTCGGCCATCCTGAGCGCGGCCGCCACGGCCCTTGGCATGACGGCGGCGGACCTGACCGCGGCGTTGCAGTCCGGGCAGACGCTGACCCAGATCGCACAGTCCAAGAACGTCGACCCCGACGTCGTCGAAAAGGCTATCGTCGACGCGAAGAAGGCCGAGATCGACCAACTGTCGGCTGACCTGGGCCTGGATCAACTGTTCGCAGAGCTGGGCGGCGGTTTCCACGGCGGCCCGCCACCGGGCGGAACACCGTACCCGGGTCGCACCCCGCCTCCGACAGCGACTCCGTAACGCAGGATTGTACAGTTATCGACGTTGAGTGGATGGGAATAGTGGGGTAGGTAGTCGTAGGGGCGGTTTCAAACCCGCCCCTACGACGTTACTGTCCATACAAGCTCTACGTCGGGATGACGATGAGCTCCTCCTGGGGCCTGGCGAAGAACTCGACGCCACTGTCCAGCAGCGCCACGTCCTCTTCGACGCCGACGAACATCGTCCGGCCGCCCCACTCTGGGATGGGCGTGTGGACGCCTAGCTCCACCGAATACCACTCGTTCGCCTGAATGGGATAGCCCACGCGGTCGCCGTAGGCGATCGGCCAGTTCACGGCGATGCGCGCACCGATGCCGTGCGTCGCGTTGCCGATGGAGTGGCTGTAGATGCCGACCTGGGGCTTTGTCACGGCGCCCTTCCGCCCACCGGCCGCCGGGTACATGACCTCGTAGCCCTCGGACTCAGCCCACTCCATTGTCTTGTCGAACACCTTGTACGCGATCTCGCCGGGAATCATGTTGGCGATGAGCCTGTCGCGCACGCGGATGGCGTCGGCGTAGGCGCGGCGGAAGCTCTCCGGTGGCTCCTTCTGCCCCTCGCGCAGGACGTAGGCCGTGCGCTGGTAGTCGGAGCGGTAGAGGTCGAAGGCGAGGCCCGCGTCCATCGTGACGACGTCGCCGGGCAGGATGGGGTAGTCGGGGGTGTTGACCGGCAGCGGGTCACCCTCGCGATAGATGACCAGCCCGGGCAAGAACTCGCACTCCAGCCCCAACTCTCGCGCTTTCGCCCGCATGGACCAGTGAATGTCGGCCGGCGTCGTCACGCCGGGCTGGACGACGCGCGGGCTGAAGCCTTCGTCCAGCCACGCAACCGTCCATTCGCAGAGGCGGCGATACGGCCCGAACTCCTCAGGCAGGCGCGTCGCGCGGAAATCGCGCGCGACCAGCTCGGCGCTGACGAGGCGCGCTGTGTAGTCTGGTCCGATGGCATTCTCTACATAGCCCTTCAGCGTGGCCGTCAGCCCGTCGGCCATGGGCAGGGTCGGCGACATGTTGATGCCGATGCGCTGCGGGTTGCGCGCGTGAACTACGTCGCGCAGGTAGGGGGCCAGCCCCTCCTGGTCGTAGCCGTAGTACGTGACGACATCGTATACGTCGCGGAAGAGGTCCTCGCGCTGCTCGTGAGAGCCGAGGAAGATCTTCTCCGGCCTCTCACCGCCGTTGTCGAAGAAGATGTAGGCGTTGCGGACGCCGGGCCACCCACCGCCGATGTCCATCAGCAGCGGGTCGGCGTTGAATTCGCGGCCAATCATGATCCACATATCAATCCCGTGGCGGCGCATCGCGGGCAGCATCGTGCCGTTGAGCTTGGCCTGAACGATGCGCTTGCGCAGGAGGTAGCGCTCGCGCTCGCCAGGGATACCAAGGGACTCGGGGGTGAGGGGGGCGGGGACTTGCGGGGTCGCCATCGTGGTCAGCTCCTATCGTTTATCGCAGGTGATAGGGCAGGGATTCTATCGCGTTTGCGGCGGAGTGCAACAAAATGAGCAAATGTATTCAGGTATTTGACCGCCTGGCCGTTTTGCGGTAAAACCTACTCCCCAGGAGGATAGGTAATGCAAAATCCCGCTTACACCGTCTGGATGCACGGCAACAGCCTGCAGGTTGAGCATCCGGATCGGCTTGTTGAATTGTGGCGTACTGGTTTCTTGGGGCGGATTGTGGGCAAGCCGGGAACTGAAAACTGGATTCACTTTGCCATACCGACGCCCGTCATCGCCGAGAGTCAGCGGCTGCGAGCTACCCGTATCGCTCTTGTGTTGCGGACCGACTCGCCCGATGCCATCCTGAACACCGTGCATGTCTATGATGGCGACCGGCGCATTGCTGAGCACGAAAATCTACGGCTCTACGCCGACGCAGGCTGGCAGACCTTCGACATACCATGCGGAACACACCTCCGCATGGCGGTAAGTCTATCGCTAGGAGTTAGCTTCGGCGTCGAACCGATGGGGCACGGCGTCGACGTAATCTCGCTCGGATGTGAGTTTGAGTAGAGGGAAGGCGAAAAGCGGTTAGCGCATGATGGCCTGGGCGATGAGCGTCGCGTAGGCGTGCGCGCCCTCCGGCCGCAGGTGGATGCCGTCGTTCCAGAAATACTCGGGGTGCGCGTTGCCGATGCTATTCCAATCCACGAGCACCGCGTTCGGGTAAGCGCTGACGCTCTCGGCCAGCATGCGGTTGTTGGGCTCTTGCCAGGTGCGCGGCACCTTGTCGTTGACGATTATGACGCGCTTCGTATTCTGCAGTACTTCCATAAGGGTTTCGAGCTGGCGCGCGTTGAACGTGCCGTTGCTTCCCACGTGGACCACTACAGCCTGCCCTAGCTGCCCCGCGTCGCGGCGCATGCGCAGAATGTCGATCGCCTGGCTCGCCTGGCGCCCGACGGCCGCATCGACGTTTACACTGCCCATGAGCCGCTGAAACTCGGTCACCGCGCCCAACATCACCGAGTCGCCAATAGCGGTCACGCGAATGTTGGCCGGAACTATCGGCGCTACGGGGGCCGCCGCACCGGTGGCTTGCTGTCCGGCGTTCGCCGGTGGCGGCGTGGGAGTGGGAACGACCGCCAGAGCGTTGGCGCCCTCGACAGTCAGAAACTCCGCGGCAATCCAACCTTCGCCGTTATCTTCCGTGCGTATCTTGTACCAGACGTTATCCGCCGTGCGGCCAATGAGGGTCACGCGCTCACCCTCGTCCAGCACATTGACGACGCCAAAATCGCGGCTTGGGCCCTGGCGCACGTTGACCGCTACCCGGGCGATGGCCTCGCGAGTGGTCGGCGGTGTCGCGGTCGCGGTCGGAGCGCCCGATATGCCCCACGGGTGCTTTGGACTCTCGCCGACGGGCGGCGGTACGAGCTCCGGCGTGGCCTGGGCGCTGCCCGAGCCGGCCGAACTGGCGATTTCCTGGCTGACTTCGGGCGCAGCGGTCGGCGCGGCCGTGTCGTCGACGCGCATCAGTACCGCAGCGGGTAGACCGGTCGGCGTCGGTCTTGCCCCGATCCCGGCCTGGGCGGGCGTGTCCGCCGGGCCGGTTGCGTTCGTAGGGGCAGAGTTCAAACCTGCTCCTACAGTGGCAGACTTATCCGAGGTCGCGGGCGCGGGCGTCATGTCGAACGTGTCGATGGACTGCACAGCCAGGTAAGGCGGTGGCGCCGGCTCGCGCGCGGTCGCCGCGGAGACGCTGAGGGCGGCGACGAAAATTGTTAGCGCGGCGGCGATGGCTGCCCAGCCGTAGGTGAGGCGGCGCCGCCGCGGTCCCTGCGAACTCTTGAAAGCGGCCCACGCGCGGCCAAGGAAGCCATTGCGGATTGGGGTCTCGATGGCGCGGTAGGAGATCTCGGCCAGGACAAAGGTGATGGCGAGGCGCGCGGCGAGCAGCGTCCAGCCGCCGATGGTGACGTCAAGCTCCGGGCGCGTCAGCATGAAGACAGGCCAATGCCAGAGGTAGATTCCGTAGGAGCGGAGCCCGATCCAGCGCAGAATGCCCCAGCCCAGGATGAGCGGGAAGAACTTCGCGCCCGGGTGAACGACGGCGGCGATAGCGGCCGCTGTAATGAGGCCGACCAGCAGAAAGCCGCCGTGGTAGAGGAACGGGGTGAACTCGTCGAACTTCATGCCGGCGATCAGGAGTCCGGCCAGGGCGGCGAAGCCGACGACATCCAGGGCGACGCGGTGACTGCGGGCGTCCGGGCGTCGCAGGCGGAACGGTGACCAGACAAGGGCCAGCGCGGCGCCGAGCAGGAACCCGGCCGCGCGCGTGTCTGTGCCGTAGTAGATGCGGGAGGGGTCTACATCCGGCTGGTAGAGAATGCCCATCCAGATGGACGACGCGATGGCCGCGCCGACGACGAGGCCAATCGCAAGAAGCCGCTTGCCGCGCCAGAGCAGCGCCAGCATGCCGGCGATGATGAGCGGCCACACGAGGTAGAACTGCTCTTCGACGGCGAGGGACCACAGGTGCCGCAGCAGCGATGGGCGCCCAACCGCTTCGAAGTAGGATTTCTGGCTGACGATAAGCCACCAGTTGGTGACATAGGCAACGGCCGCAGCCGCGTCGCCGCGCAGGCTCGCGACCTCGTCCGGCAAGAAGAGGACGGTGATGGTCAGGACGGCGGCGATAAGAACGTAGACGGCGGGAAGGAGACGGCGGGCGCGGCGCAGCCAGAAAGACTTGAAGTCGATGCGGTCGTGCTGCTCCCACTCGGCCACGAGCAGCGAGGTGATGAGATAGCCGCTGATGACAAAGAAGACTTCAACACCGAGGAAACCGCCGGAGAGCCAGCCCATGTCGGCGTGGTAGGCGATAACGGCGAGGACGGCGACCGCGCGCAAACCATCGAGGCCGGGAAGATAGGGCAAACGTGGCCCGCCGTTTCCCGCTTTCGGTTGCGCCGCACTGGTCTTAGAGGATCGCTTCGCCATTCGCTCTCCGACACGAAGCGACGCATGACGTGCGCGGCGCTCGTATCAGGTCCAATTATACCCTATTTTTAGCCTTGTGTGGTTAAAAGAGCGCGTCTATCCCCATACGTAGGGCCTACGCATTCCCCGCGGAGATGGCGCACGGACGGAGCAGCACAATGCGTGCCGCTCTATATGTAATACCGTTCTGGCGGCCGGATAGTTACGCAGTGCGCCATAATTTCTCGCGGGTAGACTCTTGTCGTCGTGGGTTAGGCGGGCGTGTCTACCGGCGCGGGGACCGCTTCCACAATCTCTTGCAGGATTTGTTCCGGCGAGCGCCCGCGCAGCTTCATCTGGCTGGACAGGATGAGGCGGTGGGTCAGGACGGGCGCGGCGAGCGCCTTGATGTCGTCCGGCAGGACGTAGTCGCGGCCCTGGATGGCGGCGCGGGCTTGCGCCGTCTGGTACAGCGCCAGGGAGCCGCGCGGGCTGGCTCCCAGCTCGACCGCCGAGTGGGCGCGCGTCGATTGGACGATGCGCACGATATAGTTACGCACCGTCGCCTCGACTCGCACCGACCGCCGCGCCTGTGCCAGGGCCAGCATGTCTTCAGCGGGGAGCACGCTGGACAGCGTGACCATCGGGTCGTCGTGCTCGAAGCGCAGCAGGATGTCCTCTTCCTCGGCGACGCTGGGGTAGCCCAGGCGAATCCGCATCACGAAGCGGTCCATCTGCGCTTCGGGCAGGGCGAATGTCCCTTCCAGCTCGATGGGGTTCTGCGTGGCAAGCACCATGAACGGCCTCGGCAGCGCCATCGTCTCGCCGTCCACCGTGACGGTGCGCTCCTGCATCGCTTCCAGCAACGCCGACTGAGTGCGCGGTGTCGCCCGGTTAATCTCGTCGGCCAGGACGATCTGCGCGACGATGGGGCCGGCGCGGTATTCGAATTCCTGGGACTTCTGATTGAAAAAGTTGATGCCGACCACGTCCGACGGCAGGAGATCGGGCGTGAACTGGATGCGGCGGAAGGAGCAGTCGAGGGATCGGGCGAGCGCCCGCGCCAGGGTCGTCTTGCCGACGCCGGGCACGTCTTCGATGAGCACGTGGCCCTCGACCAGGAGCGCGATCATGAGCTGGTCAATGATGTCGGACTTGCCGACGATGACGCGCTCAACGTTGGCCCGAACGCGGCTGGCCGCGGCAGCGATATCGGCTTGGGAATAGAGGGTCATGCGCACTGCCTTTCGAGGCAAAAAAGGGACGCGCCCGCCGCGCGAGCGCTCCCAAAGTATACCACGCTTCCAGCCTGCAATTGACATCGGTTCTGCCGAGTCATACAATGGCCGGCGATCCAATCCTCACACCTGGAGATATTCTATGAGCATCACGCCTTCCCCTCAAGGGGGCATGCCTCCCCCGGGGAGCCGAACCGAGATCATCGCGACGACCGTCAGCACCCGCGGGTTCTGGAGCCGCGTCCTTATCTCCTGGCTCGTCAGCGCCGTCGCGATTGCCATTACGACCTGGATTCTGCCCGGCCTGCATATCCAGGGTGACCCGGCCACGAAGGTTTTGACGGTTCTGGTGATGGCAGCCATCCTCGGGTTCCTCAACGCTATTCTCCGCCCCATCCTGTATTTCTTGTCGTGCGGCTGTATCGTCCTGACGTTGGGGCTGTTCATCTTCATCGTCAACGCGGCGGTGTTCTGGCTGGCGTCGGGGTTGACGCCGAACTACAGCGTCGACAGCTTCTGGTGGGCGCTGCTGGCGTCGATCATCGTCAGCATCATCACGTTCATCGTCAACTACTTCGTCTATCGCAACGACACGACCACGACAGTGGTGCGGAGCTGAGACAAGAGAAGCTGGACCGCGAAGGCCGCGAAAGGTCCACGAAAGGCGCGAAAGGATATCGCCCGACGTGTGCCTCTCGCGGCCTTTCGTGTTTGGAAGAGTCTGGGGGGAATGGTGGGGCGGCTACAAAGAGGATAGCCAGCGTGAGATCGACGCTACCTGGTCAAGCTCATTTAAGTTCGCCGCGTTGGATAGTGCTCCGCTTTCGAGGGCTCTCCATATCTCGTTCGCCATGCGCTTTTCTATAGCGGCTTCGATAAAGAAGGTGTGCGGCGAGAATTCCGTGTCTGCGAAGGCATCGCGGATGCGATTGAGTGCTGTTCGGGCCGTCTTCCAATGCTCGTCCGCGCCCGCGGGGGCAATGCCACCCTTGAGTTCGCCCAGCGCGATGTAGAAAGCAATGTTGTCGTACCCGTAAGCCTTGAGTCGCTCCGGCGCGAGGTTGAACAGGCAGATGTCTACGTTGCTCTTGACCAACGGTATCGAGAGGTTGCAGAGCAGCGTGCGTGGCTGGACCTCCACCTCCCACGCCAGCCCGCGTATGAATCCATCTATTTCCTAACCGCTTCTCGACATGGACGACCACTGTCCCGCAGTGTCTTGCCATCTATACTTGGCGCCAGCAATTTGAAGTGCGGCGACAACTCCACGAATCATTCTCTGCTGAGCCAGAAAGCCTTCCGCATCGTGCATCGAGCCATCAAGGGCCTCGCGTCTTGTGCGTAGAAATCGAGAGGTGAGTTCTTCAACGAACGCTTCTCCAGCCGGTTCAAGCCCGACCGTGATGAGTGTCTCTATCGCTTCTGACTTCTCTTCGCGTTTCAGGCGAGGCAATTCGCGTTCCGGTAGACCTGCCGCAATGAGAAGCGCGCCTTCTATGCCTGGTACTGCTCGGAGGTCATTTGCCAATCTGGCTTGAGATACCGCCTGCCGCAACGCGTTCGCTTGTAGGAGATATGGTTCTGCCCGTCTCTCCCTCTCGATCCTCAAGGTTGCGGAAAAAGCGCGCCTCGCTGCGTCTGTCGTCACGAGGTCGTTGGCAGATTGGAGGTGGCGCAGATAGGGAGGCGCTCTCATGGTCTGGTTGGTGGCTGGCCGGCCAGCGGTCTGCTTTTCTTCGGTTTCGGGATACCGAGAGCCTGCGCGATTTGCTCAATTCCGGTTTCATCCGCGTATTGAGCGATTTCATTCTCCAGGTTTCGCAAACGCACTTTTTGCCACGACGACGTGGCTTCATGATGTTCTTGGACAAATGTCCTGGGTAGCGTGTAGAGTTCTGGGCGAGCGGCTCCCTCACTACCATCATGCCGACCGTAGAACTTGCCGATGTTGAGGAATACGACTATCAGAAAGTCGAATGCGCCGAAGGTTTTCTCTTTGACTGGAAAACCTCTATCACAATCAGTCGCATATCGGCTTTTGACTTGAACTCTCACTTGACTTAACTGGTCGGGTAACGGACGGTGGCGGGGATCAGGATGTATACAAATAAGATCGTAGCCTTCGTTGTTCGGAGGGGCCTTGTAGGTCAGAACATTGCGGCGCATGAGATATCCCATGACAAGATACTCTGCACCGGCTGCAACAACTGGTAGTCGCAGCCAATCTCGTTCAGCCATGACGACGCTTACCTCTCCGGTAGGGTAAGGCAGATTCAAGAAATGATCGTACAGCAAACAGTGTCATAACCCCAGCGTGGATTGCTGGGCGGGGGCGGTGGGGGCGGGCTGGTCGGGGCTGGCGGCGGCCGAGGTGGCGCGGCGGCGCGGGCCGATCCACTGGGCGGCGGCCTGCGGCAGCTCGGCCAGCGGGCTGCGGCGGACAGTGGTCGGCGGCAGGGAAGCGACGAAGTGCTGGCCGTAGGTCTTGGTGAGCAGGCGGCGGTCCAGCACGACCACGATGCCCCGGTCGTTCTTCGAGCGGATGAGACGCCCGAAGCCCTGGCGGAAGCGCAGGATGGCCTGGGGAATGGCGTACTGGTTGAAGGGGTCGTCGAAGGTCTCGGAGCGGGCGGCGAACACAGGGTCGCTTGGCACGTCGAAGGGCAAGCGTGTCACGACCAGGCAGCTCAGCGCCTCGCCCACCACGTCCACGCCCTCCCAGAAGCTGCGCGTGCCGAGCAGGACGGTGCGCTCGTTGGTCTTGAACGTCTCCAGCAGGCCGCGCCGCCCGCCGTCAAGGCCCTGGCCCAGCACGAGGATGCCTTCCTCGCCGAGGGGCTGGCTAATGGCGCGGTACGTCTGGCGAAGCTGGCTGTGGGACGTGAACAGGACGAGGGTGCGGCCCTCGGTGGCGCGGCACAGCTCGATCAGCGCCGTCTCCAGGCGCTTCTGGAAGTAGGGCTGCGTCGGCTCCGGCATGTCCGTCGGGAGGTAGAGCAGCGTCGACTGCTCGTAGTCGAAGGGCGAGCCGACGGCGTCCTCGATGCAGTCGTCCAGTCCTAGCCGCTCGCGCACGTAGGCGAAGTCCTCGTTGGTGCGCAGCGTCGCCGAAGTCAGGACGACGGTCTCCTTCGCGCCGAAGAGCCGCTGATGGAGCAGGTCACCGACGTGGAGGGGCGCGCTGTTTAGCTCGACCGTGTCGCCCCGCGGCTGCACCGACACCCAATAGATCATGTCCTGGCGCGGCTGGGCCAGGATATCCAGCGCGGCGTCGCTCATCTCTAGAATGGCGCGGCGGCGCGCCGCCAGCTCGCCCATCCACTCGTCGTGCCGCGCCAGCTCGAAGTCGGACTCGTCCAGGCCATGCCAGATGCGGCTCAGTACCTCGGCGACGTGGCCGAGCTGGTCGTGCAGGTCGCGTCCTTCGGCCTCGATGGTCTCCCAGTCTGGTGAGACGCGGATGCCGTGGGTCAGGCGAATCTGGATGTCGTACGGCGTCTGCCCGCGGCGCTCGGTGAGCTGGTCTTCCAGGAATCGCTGGAGCAGGTTGAAGATCTGGGTCAGGCGGCGGCCGGCGCGCTCAATATCGTTGTGCAGGGGCGCGATGAGCCGGCCGAAGTGGGCCTTTGTTTCCGGCCCAGCCTTGCTCAGCCGAATGATGGCCTCCAGGTCGCCCAGGAACCCGCCCCACCGTTCACCCGCGGCTCCCGCGCCTTCGGCGGCTGCGCGGCCGGCGCCGCCGCGTACCGGGTGGCTCAGGTCGTATAACAGAGCCTGCGCGCTGCTCTGCGTGAGGTTCTGCCCAAGCTGATCCGTGGCCCGCGCCTCCAGGTGGTGCGCCTCGTCGATGATGACGTGGTCATAGTCGGGCAGTACCTGGCCGCCGACGGCCATGTCCGAGAGCAGCAGGGCGTGATTCACGATGACGACGTGGGCGGCCTCGGCCTGGGCGCGGGCGCGCCAGTAGAAGCAGCCCTCGCCGCACACGTCGGGCCGACAGGCGTCGGGGTCGGAGCAGACCTTGGACCACACGGCCATCTCGTCGCCCATCAGCGCCAGTTCGCCCACGTCGCCGGTGAGGGACGAGGGCAGCCAGGCGAGGATCTTCGCCAGGACGCGCACCTCGGTCGTGGTCAGGTCGTCGCGGCGGCGGAAGGCGGCCAGTCGGGTGCGGCACAGGTAGTTGTTGCGGCCCTTGAGGACTGCGGCGCGGAAGGGGATCGGGAGTACGCGCTGGAGGTCGGGCAGGTCTTTGGCGAAGAGCTGGTCCTGAAGGTTGATGGTGTTGGTGGAGATGACCACCCGCTCGCCATTCTGCACCGCCCAGTAGATCGACGGGATGAGGTACGCCATGCTCTTGCCCGTGCCGGTGCCCGCCTCGACCAGGAGATAGCCGCCGTCGTTGAACACCTGGGCCACGTCCTCGAGCATCTGCACCTGCTGCGGGCGGTGCTCATAGGCGGGGAAGCGCTGGGCGAAGGCGCCGCTTGGCCCGAGCAGCGCGCCGAGGCTATCGGTATCGAGCAGTGTGCGCGTCCTGGCCTTGCGCAGCGGCTCAAGCTCCTCCTCACCGGAGAGCAGGCCGACCGCGCCGCCGCGCATGGCCCCCTTCGCGCGGAGCTGCGCGCCGATGGACGTACCGAAGGCGCTGCGAGTCCGGGCGCGCTCGGCGTCCTGGAAGACGGTCTTGAGCGGCCAGTCGATGCGCGCGGTCAGGCGATTGATCTCGCGCAGGGCATCCAGGTCCAGGTCCTCGGCGCGGCGAATGAGCGCCAGGAAGAGGTCTCGGGCGGCGCGGGAATCCTGCAGCGCGCGGTGATGGGTCGGAAAGTCGATGCCCAGCTCGTCCATGAGCGTCGCCAGGTTGTAGCGCGAGGCGAAGGGGACGAGGATGCTCGCCAGCTCGAAGGTGTCGATACTGGCATGGCCGACGAGGACGCCGGCGCGGCTGAGATAGCCCAGGTCCTGCCCGATGCTGTGGCCGACGACGGTTGCGCCGCCGACAAAACGCTCGAACGTTGCCTTGACGGCGCTCAGGGCGGGCGCGCGGCGTAGTTCGGCATCGGTGATGCCGGTAAGCTGTTGGATGCGGAAGGGGAGGGGGCGGCCTGGGTTGACGAGCGTCGTCCACTCGCCCAGGCGCTCGTCCTCCCGGAACTTGACCGCGCCAATCTCAATGATGGCGTCGCGGTCAACGTTCAGGCCCGTGGCTTCGACGTCCAGGGCGACATAGACGCGGCTCATGACAACAAGAAACCCCCAGCGGCGGAAAAAGCGCGGCGGTGGGATTATACACAACTATGGCACAGACGCAAGTCAAAACGGGCTTTTGACCCACTCTCCCGTCCGTGCTAAGATTGCTCAGGAGAATCTTTATGTCTGAGCACCCCGCCGCCGTAGTAAGGCAAGCATAGTGTACTTGGACTATCGTCGGCGCAAACCGCGCCGCTGGCCGTATATCCTCGGTATCCTGGTTCTCGCCCTCGCCGCCGGCGCCACGTATATCGTCCAGTCCCGGCCCGACCTCATTCCGACCAACAAGATTCGCGAGCTGCCGCTGCCGGACCCGATCGCGACCCAGGTCGCCATGCGCATTGCGACCGTCGTTCCCCCGACGCCGACACCAGTTCCCACGCCCAAAGTCGATTATCTCATGCGGGGCGACGCCTTCTTCCACGAAGGCCAGCTCAGTGAAGCGCTGAAGGCTTACGAGACGGCGGCCCAGCTCGACCCGGACAATGCCGCGGTCTACGCCCGCTGGTCGCGCGTCCTGACGTTGCGCCGCTCATTCACTAAGGCCATCGAAAAAGCGAACCGCGCCATCGAGCTGGACCCGAAGGGCGCGGACGGATACGCTGCGCTGACCGTCGCCCTCGACTGGAGCGCGCAGTACGATAAGGCGCTAGACGCCGGGCGCAAGGCGACGCAGCTCGGCCCGAACTCGTCCGACGCCTGGGCGCTGCTCGCGGAGGTCGAGGCGGACAAGGGGTTGTGGGACGAGTCGATGGATACGGCGGAAAAGGCCGTATCGCTGGATCCCAACAACTGGGCAGCGGTGCGCAACCTTGGCTACGTGTGGGAGACGCGCGGCCAGTGGGCCAAGGCTATCGAGCAATACGAGAAGGCCTCGCGGCTCGAACCGCGGCTCAGCTCCTTGCGCCTCGACGTGGCGCGCAACAAGAAGGCCATGAAGGATGCTGACGGCGCCCGCGCCGAGCTGATGCGCGCCGTTCAGCTCGACCCCCAGGATCCCCAGGCCCTGGACGACCTGGGCGTACTCTATTACTCCAACCAGCAGTACAAGCTGGCCGCCGACTACTTCGACAAGGCCATTGAGGCCAACCCCGATTTCGCGCCGGCCTACGGACACCTCGGTTGGGTGTACTACGCTCTCAAGAACTGGGAGGAGGCGGTCACCCATTTCGAGAAGGCCATCAGCATGGGCGAGAACAAGATCGACATCTACTATCAGCTTGGCCTGGCTTATGCTTATCTCAAGCAGTGTGACAAAGCGAAGATATGGTTCAACAAATCCCTGGAGATTGAGCCGAACTTGGACCTGGCAAAGCAGGGATTGAAGCTGTGCGAGTGACCGACCGTGTCGCCCATGCCGTCGCCAACCGCGCGGCTCCAGCCGCGGCGGATGACCTTGTCGCGGCTACAGACTGGAGCGCGGCGCAGGTTGAAGCCGTCGACCTGCTCAGCCGACTCATCCGCATCGACACAACCAACCCGCCCGGCAACGAGAGCCGACTGACCGAGTTCCTGGCCGACGAGCTGGCCACCTTAGGGTTTGATGTCCGGCTCTATGGCGCGGCGCCGGGGCGCGCCAACCTCGTCGCTCGCTGGTGCGGGGTGGGCGAAAAGCCGCCGCTGCTCCTCCTGGGCCACGCCGACGTTGTGTACGCCGACGGGGCCGCCTGGTCTCAGCCTCCTTTCGGGGGCGTCGTAAGCGGGGGGTACGTCTGGGGGCGCGGGGCGGTGGACATGAAGGGCCTGCTGGCGATGCAGGTCATGGCGTTGAAACTCCTGGCGCGCGCCGGGGTACGGCTCTCCCGCGACATCATCCTGCTGACGGCCGCCGACGAGGAGGACAGCGGGCGCTACGGCGCGGGCTGGCTGGTTGACAACCACTGGGATGCTATCGCTGCCGAGTACGCGTTCGGCGAAGGGGGGGTAGGCCTGAGCCTGAACGGCCGACCGACATTCCTGGTCGCGACATCGGAGAAGGGCTACAGCGACTTGCTGCTGCGCGCCCACGGCACAGCGAGCCATGCTTCGACGCCTATCGGCCAAAGCGCGCTGTTGATGATAGCCGAGGCTTTGCAGCGTATCGCTCGGTACCGCCCAAACGTTATCATCACAGAGCCAGTATGGGAGCACCTGCGGGTCATGGGCCCGATGCTCCCCTGGCGCTACCGTCTTGCGGCGCGCGCCCATTCCTTCCCATCCATCGCCGCCGGACTCTTGAGCGACGGCGCTTTCCCAACCCTGGGGCACGCGCTGCGCAACACGTTGACACCGACAATGGTGCATGGCGGACGCCAGCCCAATGTCGTCCCTGAGACCGCCGACCTGACGCTGAACTGCCGCACCCTGCCCGGCGTGACGGTGGACGATCTCCTGGTGGAAGTGCGAAAGGCCGTCGGGGGTATGCCGCTCGAGGTATCGGTGCAGCAGTTCAACCCGGCCAGCGTGTCGCCGTCGGATACGCCGTTCTTTGCGGCCATCGCGGGAGCGATCCAGGAAGATATGCCGGATGCCGTCGTCGCGCCATACATGATGCCCGGCGCCACCGACGCGCGTTTCTTTCGTGCCAGGGGTGTGACGGCTTACGGGCTGATGCCGGTCGGGCTTTCGCCGGAGGAGATGGTCACGATTCACGGAGCAGATGAACGCCTGGCCGTCGAGCGTCTCGGCCAGGGAACGCGGATCATGCTGCGGCTGCTGTCCGCCATGGGGCGGTAACACCGACTTGCGGCGCGCCGCGCAACTTGCATATACTTTGAGGGTATGAGTCTTGCAAGACAGAATCAAGTTGCCGCCGCGCTGAGATACGCTATCAAGAGCGGGTTGAGCCATGCCTAAGCGACACCGTTTTCGTTTGATACCCTCCGTTTCCACGGTCCTGATCATCATCGGGGTAGTTCTGATGGCGATCGGGCTCGCGACGGCCTATCAATATCGCCCGCGGCCACTGACGGCTGCGGAGCAGGCGGCGCTGCAAGAAGGCGAGCGCCTGTCCCACGAGGGCGACAGTGCCGCCGCGCCGGCCCTGCTCCCCGCGCCGGGTACGGAGCACATGGCCGAGCGCGGCGACATCGTGAGTCTGGACGATGGCCAGACCGCGTCGCCCAGCCAGGCCGTCGCGCCCGGCGACTCGTCAGGCGCGGAGGCGGCTTCACCGACGGCTCTCCCTTCCGATCCCACAACCTCTACGGCCGGTGAGACGACGCCGGCTGAGACAACGGCGGGTGACACGACCGCGCTGGTCGCGCCGCAGTCCGCCCCCGCCGCTGCCCAGCCTTCGGTGCCCACCGCGCCCCAGCCGGTGCTGAACGCGCCCCTACCGGCCCAGTCTTCGCCCACCCGCTTCGTCGCGCCGACTATCGGTGTCGACTCGAAGGTGGAAGATGTCGGCTTCAAGACGGTTAAGCAAGGCAACCAGTGGTTCAGCGAGTGGGAAACGGCCGACTACGCCGTTGGCTTCCACAAGATATCCGCGCTGCCCGGCCACGTCGGTAACACTGTGCTGTCCGGCCACAATAACATCAAGGGCGAAGTCTTTCGCAACCTCATTGATCTGAACATTGGCGACCCGATTAGCCTGTGGGCCGACGGCCGCGAGTACCGCTACGTCGTCACCGACAAGTTCATCGTCCAGGAAGTCGGCGCGTCGATGGATCAGCGGATTGCCAATGCGCGCTGGATCGCCACGACCGACGACGAGCGCCTCACCATGGTCTCGTGCTGGCCCTACTGGACCAACACGCACCGCGCGATCGTCATCGCACGGCCGGTAAGCTCTGTCAACGGCGTTCAAGCCCGCGCGGCCAGCTTCGCTGCCGCGGCCAGTAATCCCGATAGCTGCATCCTCAAGCCGTCGACCTACCTGGTGGCCGATGCCTGGGCGAACACCGAAGACCTGCGCCGACGCCTCGGTTGCCCGACGAGCATGCCTAACTCCATTCAGGTGACACAGCAGCCGTTCAAGGGCGGGCGCATGATCTGGCGACCCGACACGGCCAGCATCAGTGTGCTGTATGACGATGGGCACTGGCAGAACGTGCTGAGCGTCACCGGCCTCCAGCCCGAAGCCCCGCCAGAGGGAACCCAGGCGTGCACCCAGGAACCGAAGCTCGGTTTCGGCAAGGTCTGGTCCAGCATGAGCGCTGTGCGGGGTCGGCTCGGCTGCCCGGCGGGCGACGAGCAGGGCCTCGGCGCCAGTGTGCAGAACTTCAACGGCGGCACCGCCCTTAGCTTCGGCGACTCAACTGCCCCCGTGCTGCTCCTCCGCGACGGCACGTGGCAGTCCATTCGCCCATAAACCCGTGACTTCGGCGAGCCTCCGCCAGCTTCCCAGCGTCGACCGGCTGCTCCAGTCGCCGGACATCGCGACGCTGGTAGAGACTCATGGCCGAGGCGTGGTGACCGAAGCCGTGCGCTTCGCCCTCGACGAGGCGCGTGCCACCATTCGCGCCGGGGCGGAGCCGCCGGATGCCGAGGCGCTCGTGGCCGCTGCCCAGCGCCACATCTCCGCGATTACCGCTCCCTCCTTGTTTCCCGTTATCAACGCAACCGGCGTCATCATCCATACCAACCTTGGGCGCGCACCACTGAGCGCCGATGCGCGCCGCGCCATGTTGGATGTCGCGCTTGGCTACTCCAACCTCGAGTACGACCTCGCTCCCGGCTCGCGCGGCTCGCGCTACACCCATGCCGCGCGGCTGCTGGCTGAGCTGACGGGGGCCGAGGCAGCGCTCGTCGTCAACAACAACGCCGCCGCTGTCACCCTTGTCCTGGCTGCCCTGTGCGCCGGGCAGGAAGTCCTTATCTCTCGCAGCGAGCTCGTCGAGATAGGCGGCGGCTTCCGCATCCCGGATGTGTTGCGCCAGAGTGGCGCACGCCTGGTGGAAGTCGGAACCACCAACCGCACCTACGTCCGCGACTACGCGGCGGCCCTGACCGAGCAAACCGCCGCCATCCTCTGCGTCCACTCCAGTAACTTCAAGATTGTCGGTTTCACCCACCACCCGACCCGCGCCCAGCTGGCCGAGCTGGCCCACGCGCACGGACGGCTGCTCATCGACGATATAGGCTCGGGCGCGCTGTTGGACACCAGCGTCTACGGCCTCTCGCCGGAGCCGACGCCCCAGGCGAGCCTGGCGGCGGGCGCGGATGTTGTGACGTTTAGCGGCGACAAGCTGCTCGGCGGCCCGCAGGCCGGCATTATCGTGGGTCGCGAGGATCTCATCGGCCGCTTGCGCTCTTTCCCCCTGACACGCGCCCTGCGTGTCGACAAGCTCACCCTGGCTGCTCTCCAAGCGACGCTCCTACACTACCGACGCGGCGATGTGACGCGCATTCCCGTCTGGGCGATGATCGCGGCCACGGTGGATGATCTGGCAGCGCGAGCGGGGGCCTGGGCCGATGCGCTTACTGCGCGTGGGCTGTCTGCCGCGGTCGTGTCCGCGGAGAGCACAGTTGGCGGCGGCTCGCTGCCGGGCGAGAGCATGCCGACGCGGGCGCTGGCCCTGACCGTACCCTCGCCAGACGATGTGGCCGCCCGCCTCCGTCGCGGCGGCCCGCCGGTCGTCGCGCGTATCGAGGGCGACCGCCTTCTCTTCGACCCCCGCACCGTCCTCCCCGAACAGGATGACGCGCTGCTCGCGGCGATCATCGCCGCCGTGTAAGCCCTTGCTCCGTCGTTCTGCGAAATCGGTAGAGACGCACCGAGCAGGGACGCGCCGGGTAGAGACGCGCCATGGCGCGTCTCTACTTCGCGCCGGCCTGGTTGCGCTTCTGCTGGCGATGCTCGCCCTGGCGACGGCTCGGGTGAGTGTTGCTGACCCCGGCAAACCCCGCGACAAGATCGATCCGGCGGTGTGGCTGCTGCTGGAGCACGGTCCCGCGCCGGTGATCATCTATGTCCAGGCTCCCCCTCTCCCACATAGAGAGGGGATACATGTGCTCAAGGCGAGCGCCGATGCGGCGCAGGCGGGGCTACGGCGGGAGTTGGCCGCGGCGGAGGCGCGCGGCGCGGTGTCCGGCGTCGAGGAGTTGTGGATTATCAACGCTGTCGCGGCGACGGTCGATGCCGACACGCTCCTGGCATTGGCGGCGCGGCCGGATGTGACCGCGATTCGCGCCGACCGTTCCTTCCACATGGAGACGGCCGATGCTGTCATTGCGAGCGTAGCGAAGCAATCCCCCGCTTTCACAGAAGGCAGCTTCAAAGCCGACAGCGAATCTGTCACCGACCGTGAGGCTGCTTCGTCAGTGGGGAGCTTCGCCCCCCACACCCCCGAGAGACGTCCTCCTCGCGGCGAAGTCATGGCGCTATGTTATGAGCAGCGAAGCGATGAGACCTTGCCGGACCCAAGGGGATGCTCCGCTTCGTTCAGCACGACTAGAACGGCTATAACAGGCACGGTCACGGCGTGGGGTGTCGAGCGCATCGGGGCAGACCGCGTCTGGCAAGATTTCGGGCTGCGCGGGGAAGGCGTTACGGTCGCGGTTGTGGATACGGGGGCACAATGGACGCACCCGGCGTTGATTGGCAGCTATCTCGGCGCGGGCGGCAACCATGCCTACGCCTGGTTCGACGCCACCGGCGAGTCGCCTAGGGTTCCCGTCGATCCCCTGAGCCACGGCACTCACGTCCTGGGAACGATCGTGGGCGAGGACGCGACGCACCATGTCGGCGTCGCGCCGGGCGCGCGGTGGATGGCGGTGCGTATCTTCGATCACAACGGCGTCTCGTCGGAGGCGCGCGTCCACCGCGCCTTCCAGTGGCTGCTCGCCCCCACGGACCTCGACGGCCAGAACCCTGATCCGAGCCGCGCGCCGAAGGTGGCCAACTTTTCGTGGGGCAACATCAACGGCGCGAGCGATGTGTACGCCCCCGACATCGCCCGGTTGCGCGAGGCGGGCATCCTGACGGTATGGTCGGCGGGCAACAATGGGCGGATGGGCGCGGGAACGGTCGGCACACCCGCGGCGCTCGACGATGCGTTTGCCGTCGGCGCGGTCGCCGCCGACGACACGCTCGACCTGGCGAGCGCGCAAGGCCCGTCGTTCTTCGGCCATCTCAAGCCCGACGTCACGGCGCCCGGCGTTCGCGTCCTGTCTACCGTCCCCACCGATACTTTTGCGCTCGGAACAGGCACCAGCATGGCTGCCCCGCACGTCGCGGGTCTGGCGGCACTGATCTGGCAGGCGAACCCGCGCCTGGCCGTAGGCGACGTGCAGCGCCTGCTCCGCCTGACCGCCGTGGACCTGGGTGACGCCGGGCCTGACAATCGCTTCGGCGCCGGGCGCATTGACGCTTACAAGGCGGTGGCATGGGCGCGGAGCGCGGGGCAACTGGTGGGGGAGGTGTCCGGCGTCACTCCAGGCGAGGCGGCCCTCGTGACGGTATGGGGCGTGCGTCGGTCGGACGGGACGGCCTTCACGAGCCAGGTGAGCGCCGATGGAAGCTACACGGTCACCGTCCCGGCCGGCGTTTACGACGTCGCCGCCGAAGCGCTCGGCTACACCTCCGCGATATCCGTTGCGGCGACTGTCGAGACAGGCGGCGTTGCCCAGGCGAACCCGGCCCTCGTTCCCGCGCCGCGCTACCCGGTCACGGGCTACGTGGCGCGCCAGGTGACCGGTGAGGCGTTGGACGCCACCATTACTGCGCTCAACACGCCCTTCTCCACCGAGACTGCCTGGGACGGTACGTATAAGCTAGACCTGCCGGCCGGAACGTACACGCTGGAGGTCCGCGCACCCCATACCCGCATCGAGCGTCTGTCGGTGACGGTGGACGCCGACCACCCGACGGCCCGCGCCAACGCCCTGCTCTCGGACGCGCCGTCCATCCTGCTTGTTGACGCCGACGCCTGGGATGGTGACATGGTCGCGCCGTACTACCGGCGTGCCCTGGCCGACGCGGGCTTCATCCACGACACGTGGGTCGTCAGCGACACCCGCGCGTCCGACCCGCCGGCGCCGCGTCCCGTGGTGCGTCTACCCGATCTGGATGTGCTGCGGCGCTACGATATCGTCGTCTGGGTGCACTCCACATACTCGCCCGGCGTGCTCAATACCTCGGTCGACGGCACGCACGACGCGGTCGGTACGTTGCGTGGCTACCTGGCCGGCGGCGGCCGCGTGCTGCTCATCGGCCAGGACATCGGGTTCTTCGATGTGCAGGGCGGGTGGAACCGAATGCCGCTCGCGCCCGACTTCTACCGCGACACACTCCACGCCAGTTTCGTCGCCGGCGACGCCAACGCAGAGACAGCCGTGGGAACACCGGGAGGGCTGTTTGATGGCTTGACGGTGCATCTGTCGGCGCCGGGCGGTTACCGCCGCGACCCGGAGTTCACGCTTCAGCCGGACGTCATCGCGGCGTTGGGCGGCGCGCGCGTGGTGATGGGGTACACTGAGGCCGACGGCGCGGCGCTGGCGGTGTCCAACGACCCGTCGCGGCTGCTCTATCTCGCGTTCGACCTGGACGGCGCAGCGCGGGAGGAGCAGGCAGAGACCATGCGCCGCGCCCTCGGCTGGCTGAGCGAGCCGCCCGTGTATCGCGTCTACCTGCCGCTAGTCCGGCGCTAGCTAACTTCGCCCTGCCAACTCGTTGCTCTGGCGGTGCTTGATAATCTGGTTCGGCGACACGACCCCGCTCAGCACAGTGTGGTCGTATGTCCACACGCCGGGGCCAACGAGCGTGCCGGGGTTCAGAGTCGTGACGCAGCCGGTGCGGACGTCGTCCCCGACGACCGCGCCGAACTTGCGGATACCGGTGTCGAGCGTCTCGCCGCCGGCGCGTATCTTCGGCGCTTTGCCGTCGTGGCGCAGGTTGGAGAGTGTCGTCTTGTCCGCCAGGTTGACTCGCCGCCCGACCAGGGAGTCGCCGGCGTAGACAAAGTGGGCGGCGGCGGAGCGCGGTAGAAAGACGGCGTTCTTGATGTCGGCGGAGAAGCCGGCCTCTGCCTCCTCGCCGATGATGACGTTATCGCGCAGCCGCGTGTTGACCAGCACCTTCGCCTTGCGGTCGATGATGATGCGCTGGCCCTTCAGCCATGCTCGTTCCACCAGCGCCCCTGGTCCGATGTAGATTTTCTCGCCCTTTATGTACGCCCCCGCCTCGATCATGGCTCCCTCGGCGATGACAATGTCCCGGCCGCGAATCTGCGCCCCCGTCTCGATCACGGCGCCCGGCGCGACGTGGATACGCTCGCCGCGGATGACGACGCCCTCCTCCACATCGCCCAGGATGCCGGGCTCGATCGCCAGCCTTGCGAAGAAGCCGTCGATGTATTCCCCGATGGCGGGGATAGCGTCCCAGACGTACTGCTTGCCTTCGAATAGGGCGCGGTGGGCGAAGTCGGTCAGGTCGAAGAAGGCCTCGGGCGCGAGGGACACAGCGATGTTATCACCGTTCATTGGCGAACCCCTCTCTTGTGAGAATAAGCCTGGGCTGTCCTGCCGAGTGGAACAAGGCGTCTGAGCCGTAGTCCAGATCCCTCACTGTGCTGCTCAGCACACACACTACTGTCATTGCGAGGAGCGCGTCTCGGGGGTGTGGGGGGCGAAGCTCCCCACTGACGAAGCAATCTCTCAGTGGCTGACAGCAACTCCGTAGCGGTGCAGACTGCCTTTGATAAGGGCGGGAGATTGCTTCGCTCCGCTCGCAATGACAGGATGGCGATGTTCTCGTGCTGGCGCATGCCATCATAGGCATGGAGGTCTCGGGGGGACAGCGATTTTCATGCGCCTGGTGGTGAACGCAAGTCCATGGGGACCTTCCGATGACCCCATAAAATCGGGTTGAAATCATGCATCCACTGGACACGCGCATGCGTTGACTAGACGGTAGAGTCTGCTTTGAGTATACTACGCCGCTCGCAGTTCTGACCAATCGCATAGGAGGATAGTGCTCCATGTCTCAAACGTTTGTGACGTTTCTGCTCTTCCTCATCCCCTTCCTCATTTTCGCCGCGCTGACCGTCCTGGCTCTGCGCATTTCTCGCCCTGTGCTCAAGTGGATCACCGTCGTTCTGGCCGGGTTTCTGACCGTCGTGTTCGGGTTGGCGACGGTGCTCGGCGCCATCGCCCTGGTCAAGCTCAACACCGCGCAGCCGAACCCCGTGTCGGCTATCAAGGCCAGCGCGTCACCCCAGGACCTGGCGCGGATGCAGCGCTACGCCGTGCTCTGCGGCGACTGCCACTCGAGCAACCACACGGCCGTCCTCGATGGCGGCACAGAGAGCGTCGTGCCTGACTTCCTCGCCACCATCTACGCGCCCAACCTGACGCCGGGGGGAGATCTGAAGAACTGGAGCGATGGTGAGATTGTGCGGGCGATACGCGAGGGCGTAGATAGGGATGGGAAGCCGCTGATCGTCATGCCGTCGGAGTCGTTCCGGAACATGAGTGACGCGGACGTCGCGGCCCTCGTCGCCTACCTGCGCTCGCAGCCGCCGGTGAACCATGAGACATCTCCAAAGGCCATCGCCGCGCTGGGCCTGCTGCTCGCAGGCGCGGGCCAGGTGGAGACCTCGGTGCAGCCGCCCATTACGCAGCCGATCGCGGGGGCGCCGCAAGGCGTGACACTCGAGTATGGGAAGTACATGACGGACATCCTCGGCTGCCGCGACTGTCACGGCGCCGATCTGGCCGGCGGCGCGCCCGGCGGCAACGGACCACCGCCCGGTCCGAACCTCACCGTCCTGGTGCCGAAGTGGAGCGAGGCCGACTTCCTCAAGACCATCCGAACGGGCACGGATCCAACGGGCCACCAACTCGACCCGGACGCGATGCCCTGGCAGAGCTTCAACAAGGCGCTGACGGACGATGAGTTGCGCGCGCTGTACATGTACCTGCATAGCCTGCCGCCGACGGTGCGCTAGCCGGACTAATTTCCACTTTGGCGAGCGGTACGTATACTTTGTGGAGCGTCAGGTAGTCGGACGCGCTCCCCCTGCAGTACGACCGCATGGCCCAGATTACCCTCGAGCACGTCAGCAAGACATTTGCCCAGAGACCCGCCGTCGACGATGTCACCTTCGACGTCGCCGACGGCGATTTCTTCGCCATTCTTGGTCCGTCCGGCTGTGGCAAGACCACGACGCTGCGGCTGATCGCCGGGCTGGAGACGCTGGACCGCGGCCAGATCCACATCGGCGAGCGCGACGTGACACGCGTCTCGCCCGGCGAGCGCAGGGTGGCGATGGTCTTCCAGGACTACGCCCTCTATCCCCATATGACCATCGCCGAAAACGTCGGCTATGCTCTCAAGGTGCGCCGCCAGCCGCGCGACTTCATTGAGGCGAGAGTCAGCGAAATCGCCAGTCGCCTCCAGATCGAAGGCCTGCTCGACCGACGTCCGTCTCAGCTGTCCGGCGGCGAACAGCAGCGCGCGGCGCTGGCCCGCGCCCTCCTGCAGCCGGCCGACGCGCTTCTCCTCGACGAGCCTCTCAGCAATCTCGATGCCCGGCTTCGCTTCGAGGCGCGTGCCACGCTCAAATATCTCCAGCACGAGATGGGAAGAACGATGGTCTATGTCACGCACGACCAGGCGGAGGCGATGGCCCTGGCGGACAGGGTCGCGGTCATAGACCACGGCAAGGTCATGCAGGTCGGCGCGCCGCTGGAAGTGTACCATCGGCCGCTCAATGCCTTTGTCGCGGAGTTTCTCGGCGGTCCGCCGATGAACCTGCTACCCGGCCACGTTGACCTTGAGAGCCGCGTATTTGTCGTGGAAGGCGCCGAGGGCGCGGTGCTCGACGTTGCCCGGCTGATGGAACGCATCGGCGAACGGCTCGCCGGTGCGCGGACGCTCGGGATACGGCCGGAGCACGTCGCGGTGTCGGACGCGCCGGCGGATGAGGCGATGCCGGCGGACGTGATGGTCGTCCAGCGCCTCGGCGCGGAGACCCTGGTGACGGCGCGGCTCGGGCCGCACCTGGTCGTTGCTCGTCTGTTCAGCGATGACGGCGATCGGCTGCCGAACACGTTATGGCTGCGCCCCGATCCTGCCCGCCTGCATCTCTTCGACGCCGACGGCCTGCGTATTGAGTAGGGGCATGCTGTCATTGCGAGCTGCGCGAAGCAATCTCCCGTCCTTGTGAGAGGTAGTCTGAGTAGCTAGGGTGAATCTTTCACCGACCGGGAGATTGCTTCGTCCTCCTATCGTCGTCCTCGCAATGACGCCCTTTGTTGTGTTCCCATGCGACATTCTACGTCGGAATGAGGCGCAGGGTGACGATCTCGTAGGGCTGGATGTGGAAGCGCACCCGATTGCCTTCGACCACCAGCGGCGTCTCGGTGACCTCCACCAGGTTGCAGCGCTCGGCGGCAGCCAGCGGCAGCGCCGTCTCCAGCGTAACGTCACCGCGCCCGCGGTGGCTCTCATACAGCCGGACGATAATACCCCGCCCATCTTCCGCCGCCTTCACCGTCTCGATCACCACACCCGGCCTATCCACGGACACGAGAGACACAGGCACGCTCGCGCCTTCGGCTGAGCCCTGGCCGACCGCCACGACAGGCTCGATGTTGAGGGCGTAACCCTGAGCGATTGTCCCGCCGCGCCAGTCGCCCGTGTGCGGCAGCAGGCTGTAGCGGAAGGTATGCTCGCCCTGGTCGGCCTCCGGGTCGGGGGAAATGGCGCTCTTGAGCAGGGTCAGCCGCATGACGTTGTCGTGGATGTCGTGACCATATTTACAATCGTTGAGCAGGCTCACCCCGTAGTCGCCCTCGCTCAGGTCCGCCCACTTGTGCGCGCACACCTCGAAACGCGCCCAGTCCCAGCTCGTGTTCGCGTGCGTCGGGCGGGCGATGTTACCAAACTGGATGTCGTAGGTTGCATGCGGCGCGAGGATGTCCACCGGGAACGCGACCTTGAGCAGCGTCTGTCGCTCGCGCCAGTCGATCAGCGTGTCGAAGTCGAGGCGCGAGCTGCCCGCCGTGAGTGAGACGCGCTGGGTGTACGTGCTGTGGAGAATCTGGCGGCGGATCTCCAGCATGGCGCGCAGCGGGCCGTTCTCGACGACCTGAATCGAGGTCGCGGGGGCGGCCAGCCACATCTTGTCGGTGTAGAAGATGTCGATGTCCCAGGCGTCGTTTGCCAGCGGGCGGTCCTCGAACGCTTGCAACACATTGCCGAGCTTGCCGGGCGCGAGAACCTCTCGCTGCGCGTCCTTATCGTAGACGCGGGTGATGTCGCCGTTCGCGTCAAGCTCGACGCGCAGATGGCCGTTCTCCAGCCACGCGCCTGTCGGCTCAGCGCCCGCCGTGGCGGTGTCCGCCGTCGCGCCCGCGCCGGTCAGAGTGGTCATGCCGTAAGGCGGAATGCCGGGATGGGCGACGAGGAAGCCGCCGATTGTGGGCTGGCTTCCGCCGGGCGGCGCGACGCCGAGGATCTCGGGAACGAACACAGGCTCGCGCCGCCAGATCGACGTCGGGTTGGCGGCGATGATGGCGCCGGCCGGCGCTCGTGTCGCCAGCATCGCAAGCGCCGTGTCCGCGATGCTCGACGCGGTACGCGCGATCTCGGCGTGCTGCGCCAGGCTCTCTTCGTAGACCGCGCCAATCGAGGAGCCTGGCAGGATGTCGTGGAACTGGTTGAGGCAGAGGAGCTGCCAGGCGTGGTGAAGATCGGCGTGAGGGTAGGCCGGCCCGGCGCCAGATTGATCGAGGGCCGATGCCCAGGCCGCCAGAAATTCGGCGGTATGCAGGGCGATCTCATTCTTGCGGTTGGCCCGCTTCACGCGCGCCTGCCCCGTGTAGGTGCCGCGATGGTATTCGAGATACAGCTCGCCATTCCAGACTGGCAGGCCACTGGACTCGGCGGCCAGGCCCTGGAAGAACTCGTGGGCGCTGCCCTGGCGCACCCGCGGCAACCCGGGATGGGACGCCTCGCGCCGCCCCATCTCGATCATCTCCCGCGTCGGCCCGCCTCCGCCGTCCCCGTGGCCGTAGGCGATGAGGAGCTGGTTGGGGCCTTCCTTCTGCTGGTAGGTCGTCCATGCCCCATGCACGGTCCAGGGATTCAGCTCGGCGTTGTAGGTCGTGATATAGTGGTCGGGCGAAGGCTTCCACGTGCTTGGGCCGGTGAGGAAGTGGGTCAGCACGCGTGTGCCGTCCAGCCCCTGCCACCAGAAGCTGTCGTACGGCAGCCAGTTGTACTGGCTCCAGCTCATCTTGCTGGTCATGAAGTACTCAAGCCCGGTCCCCTTGATGAGCTGCGGCAGGCACCAGGGGAAGCCGAACGTGTCCGGCATCCACAGAATCGGGGTGCCGGGCGTCCCGAGGTTCTCCTGGAAGTAGCGGCGGCCGAGAATGACCTGGCGCACCAGCGCCTCGCCGCCGCTGATGTTGCAGTCGGCCTCGATCCACATCCCGCCGGTCGGCTCCCAACGCCCGGCCGCGACCTGCGCCTGTAGCTGCTTGAAAACCTCCGGGTAGTCCTCCTGGAGAAAGGCGTAGAGCTGCGGCTGGCTCTGGGTGAAGTGGAACTCTGGGAACTCGCGCATCAGGCCGAGGACGTTACTGAAGCTGCGCCCCGTCTTGAGGCGCGTCTGCCGCAGCGGCCACAGCCAGGCGACGTCTATGTGCGCGTGGCCCGTGGCGACAACGTCCACATCCAGCGGTGCGCCGGCAGTGGCCAGCCCTTCCTCCAGGGTTGCCAGGGCGACCTGCGCGCTGGCGTAGAACTCGTCGCCGATAGGCTCTTGCAGGTTGAGCTTTGTGATGGCGCGGTCGAGCGCGTTCAGGATGTGGTGACGCGTTGGGTCGTCCTTGTCGAGCAGAAGCGCCGTCTCCAGCGCCACAGAGCCGGCGATGTACAACTCACGCGTCGGCTCGTCGAAGCGGCTGAGCTGAGGGGCGCCCATCTTCGCGTAATCATCGCGGCGACCGTACCAGCCGTAGAGGGCGAGGCTGTGCTCGCCAGATTGGGCCCAGGGCGGCAGCCGCAAGTCATAGTGGAACTGATCGACGCCCATCCACGACTGCCCGTCGATGTAGGTCAGGGCTTCAGGGTGCACGAAATCGTCGCGGATGATGCCGATGGGCAGGGAGAGAACGGCGTCTGCCCAGCCGTCGGGAACGCAGAAGGTGGTGCGCAGAGTGAACTCCGAATGGGGAGCGCCCCACACCTGCCCTGGCTCGGCGGTCGGCCAGCCGCTGTCATCTACACCCTGGCCGATGAGAGGCTCCGAGCCGAGGTGATAGCGGAAAGGCGGTAGTGGGCGGCATTCGCGATAGAGCAGGCGCTTGAGAAGGGCCAGCCGCGCCCTGAGCTTGTCAGCTGTCAGCCGGATTTGGTGCATGTCACACACTCTCTAGGATGATAGGGGCGCGCACGGGGGAGTGCGTGGGCCCGGGCCGTATTATTCGGCGGATCGCGTTTGAATAATTAGACACGCGCTAAGGTCAGTATACAGAAGCGGCGCGGCGTTTGTCAACCGAATCACAATACGTTAACCAGACGCGTAGGTTGCGGCAAATGTGCGTCATGGCATGACGACAAGACTACGCAACGACGCCCCGAACAATCACTTTCATGAAACAGTAAGGGGTAGAGCGGCGATCCGGCCGCCTCTACCCCTTGTCTCTCAGGTCTTGAGGTTGCTATTTGTCAAGGATTATCAACGTGTCCGACGCCGTCCGTGATAGTGACCTTGTACGTCTGCACCGGCGTCTTGGCCGGGCCTTCGACGACATGGCCGTCGCGCACGTCGAAGCGCGAGCCGTGCCAGGGGCAGGTCACGATGCAGTCCTGCAGGTCGCCCTCGTCCAGCGGTCCATCGGCGTGGGTGCACGTCGTGGACGTGGCGTAGAACGTTCCAGCACAGTTGTAGACGGCGACATCCTCGCCATCGACCTGGACGACGCCGATGTTGTCCGGCGCGATGTCGGCGACACGGAACTCGTTGGCTGCCAGTTTCGCCGGCACGGCGGGTGCAGCGGCTGGGGTCGGGGCGGGGGGTGGCGTTGAAGGGGCAGATTTCGCACCTGTCCCTACCGGGGCGCTCGCGGCAGGAGCAGGTTGTGAGGCGTAGGCCGCCTGCTGCGCCTGCTGGTCGGGCATCATCAGGATCACCTTGTCGTCCTCGACGTGGACCGGATAGGTGTCCAGCCGCGCGCTGGGGTCCGTGATCAGGTGGCCGTCCATCAGGTTGTACTGGAAGCCGTGCCAAGGACAGGTGATAATGTCGCCGTTGAGCGGGCCGGTGCAGACCGGGCCGCCGCGGTGGAGGCAGCTATTTCGCAGGGCGTGCCAGTGGCCGTTGTGATGGAAGAGGCCGATGGACAGGCCCTCCACCTGGACGATCTTGCGCGACGACTCGCTACCGAACTCGCTAATGTCCGCCACGACGACGGGATGGCGCGGCACGTCCTTGTCCTTGTCGTGCTCCAGCCGGTAGGCCTCGTGCGCCAGGCGCTCCACCTCGGCGGTGTCCACCTGGGCCAGCGCCAAGTACTCCTCGCTGTCCTTCTCCGTGCCGTAGGCGCGCGCCAGCAGCTCCAGGATCACCATCATGAGCTTGTTCCACGCCTCCAGGGCGCGGGTCTCGAAGTCCTCGTCGACGTGGCGCAGCTCCTGGGTAATCGCCAGGGCGATGGCGTGGGACATGTAGCCGACCTGACCGATGACGTAGCGCTCGGCGATGTAGATGCGCGGGTCGGCGCCGCGCGAGGTGTGGGCGCGGCCGACGTAGTCGAGATAGGTGGCGTACTCGTCGTCAAAGACGCCTTCGCACGTGCGCAGCCAGAAGTTCGCCTGGTGCCGCATGCGCAGCTCCAGATACGGCTCGTCAATCGAGCCGTCGGTCTTGAGGAAGAACTTGCGCGTGGGGGGGTAGGCCATGAGGTGAGCGTAGAAGCGGTTGATGATATCGGGCAGGTGCTTTTCGATAATCGGCCGCGTCTGCTTGATTGTCTCGACATCGTCCTCATCAAATCCCACGAACTCGGCCATGTAGTGGAAATACTGGCCGGAGTCTGTTGCTCCCTCGATTTTTGCGCCCGCGTGCAGCGGCTGAATGGCAGTCATCTATTCTCTTCTCCCCTTGTGGCTTCGGCTGACGGTTGGCAGCCATTATAGCATAAGTGAGACGCAACCTTCAATAGGCTGGTTCTATGACACTGCCGGAAATAGCGCTTGCCGCAGCGTGGCATTCGCGTAGACTTTATGAGATACTACTCCCTACCTCTCATCTCAGGCAGGAAGGAAGGCCTTGTGACCACAGAGCCTCTCTGGCACGCAGACAATCAGCTCGCTCGCCTCGAAGAGCTGATGAGCGACGATCCGAAGCTCAAGGAAGCCCCGCTGCGCCGCGATGTGCGCAACCTGGGCCGCCTGCTGGGCGAAGTCATGAAAGAACAAGCGGGGCAGAGCCTCTACGACGGCGTCGAGGAACTGCGCCTGTTGAGCATACGACACCGCGAGGGCAATGGGGCTCCGCATGAGCCGTCCGTCCGCCAGCTCGACGACTCGGGGCGCGTCCAGGAGATCGTGCGCGGCATCGACCTGGGCCGCGCCTACCAGATGACCAAGTCGTTCGCCATCTACTTCGAGCTCAACAACCTGGCGGAGACGGCGCACCGCAAGCGCCGCCGCCGCGCCTCGCAGCTCTCCCCCGACCGTCCCCCTCAGCCCGGCTCCTTCCGCGGCACGCTCCAGCGCATGCGCGGGGCGGGCATATCAGCGGAGGAGGCGCTGACCTGGCTGCGCTGCATCGACGTCGCGCCGGTGTTCACGGCGCACCCTACCGAGGTCGCCCGCCGCACAATTCTGTTGAAGCGCCAGCGCATTTCCGAGGCGCTGGACAAGCTGGACTGGCTGCCCCTCAGCGATGTGGAAGCGGCGGCGGGGGAGGCCGTTATTGCCGCCGAGATCACCGGGCTGTGGGAATCGGACGAGGTGCGCCGTCGCCCACCAACCGTGCTGGACGAAGTGCAGATGGGCCTCGACTACTACCCGACGCTCATCGAGACCATGCCCCGCGCCTACGAGGCGTGGGCCGACGACTTCCGCGCCGTCTATGGCGTCGAGATTGCGCCGCGTGACCTGCCACGTGTGGTGCGTTTCGGGTCCTGGATCGGGGGCGATCGGGATGGCAACCCGTTTGTGACGCCGGAGGTGACGCGGGAGGCGCTGCGACGCGCGCGCCATACCATCCTGGATTACTACGCTTCCGCGCTCGAGACGCTCTTCCGCGAGCTTAGCCCGTCTGCTCAACAGGTGCCGGTGTCCGAGGCGCTCCTGGCTGCCGCCGCCGCCTGGCCCGACGCGCGCCGACTGGACGGCCGCGAGGAGATGCGCGCGCCCGTCGAGGTCTACCGCCGCTACCTGGCAACGATGGGCCACCGTCTCCAGGCCGCCCGCCACGCGCCGTCCCAGGGCGACGCCTACCCGGACGCGGCTGCGTTCGCCGCCGACCTCCGCCTGGTCCGCGACAGCCTGGCGACCAACAACGGTGAGCGGCTGGCCCGCATGTGGCTCGACCCGCTCCTGCGGCAGGTGGAGACGTTTGGCTTCCACCTTCACACCCTGGATATCCGCCAGCACGCCCGGGTTCACAACCGCGCCATCGCCGACCTGACAAGCGGCGCGGGGCTCAAGGATGGGGAGCTGCCGGCGGCGCCTGCGCCAGAGACCATTGCCCTGCGCGATACGATGCGCCTCATCGCCGAGTTGAAGGCAACGTATCCTCCGGAAGCCATCCGCACGTATATCATCAGCGGGGCGCAGTCCGAGAGGGACGTGCTGACGGTAGTGTGGCTGGCCGAGTTGAACGGCGTGACGGTGACCGGCTCGCCGGACGGCAAGGATCCCGGGCTGATGCCGGTGCCCCTGTTCGAGTCCATCGAGGACCTGCGCAACGCGGGCGGTGTGGTGCGGCGGCTGTGGACGATGCCCGACTATCAGCGCTATCTCGACTCGTGGGGGCGGCAGCAAGAGGTGATGCTCGGCTACTCCGACTCGAACAAGGACGGTGGGATGCTGACGAGCATCTGGGAGATCTACAAGGCCCACCGCGCCTTGCACGCCGTCGCCGACGAGTGCAACGTTCGTTTGCGCCTGTTCCACGGCCGCGGCGGAACGGTCGGCCGTGGCGGCGGCCCGACGCACCGGGCCATCGTCGCGCAGCCCGTCAACGCCTTCACCGGCGCCATCAAGATTACCGAGCAGGGCGAAGTGCTGAACTGGAAGTACGCCGAGCCCGTGCTGGCCGAGCGCAACATCGACATCATGGTCGCCGCGGCGCTCGAAGCCCTGACGCGCACCGGCACACCGAAGACGCCGCCGCTGCCCGAGTGGGAGGCGGCGATGGAGTCGATGTCGCAGACCGCCTACGATTTCTACCGGTCGCGCATCGCAGACGACGACGACACCCTGGAGTACTACGAGCTGGCGACGCCGTTCAAGGAGATGGAGCAGGTGCGCATCGGCTCGCGCCCGGCGAAGCGCGCCGGCGCGTCGGCGGTGGCGGACGGCGGAACGGCTCAGAAGGAGCGGCTGAACCTCGATAATGTGCGGGCCATCCCGTGGGGGTTTGGCTGGATGCAGAGCCGCCACCTGGTGCCGGCGTGGTTCGGCGTCGGCCACGCCGTGGAGACATTCATAGCCGGGGATGCCGGCCGCGAGGCCATGCTCCAGACGATGCTGCGCGACTTCCCGCTGTTCGAGGACATCATCCGCAACGTCGAAATGGGTCTCGCCAAGGCGGACATGCCTATCGCCCGGCTGTACGCCGACCTGGTGCCGGACGCAGCGATGCGGGAACGCGTCTTCGCGATGCTGTTGGAGGAGTATGAGCGCACGGTGCGCATGGTGCTGCGCATCACCGGCCAGACGAGCCTGCTGGAGCGCAACCAGGTACTGACGCGCTCGATCAAGCTGCGCAACCCTTACGTGGACCCGATGAGCCTCATTCAGATCGAGCTGCTGCGGCGCAAGCGCCAGGGCGAGACGAGCGACGCGCTGAACTACGCCCTCGCCGCGACGATGAACGGCATCGCCGCCGGCTTGCGCAACACGGGCTGACGTATCGGTCACGCTGAGTGAAGCCAAGCGTCCCCATGATGCCGGGATGCTGCGCTTGCGCTCAGCATGACAACCCGGGTCGCCGCCCTGACCAGCGCGAAGGGCCTCAGTGGGTTACCACGGAACACACAGAATACATGGAAACAGGTGAAGGGGAAAAGAAACGTCTATGACGGACCAGAGTTTCACCGACAGTATCGTGACTGAGTTCGACGTGCCGGCCACCATGCGTGATGGCACAGTCCTCCGCGCCAACATCTTCCGCCCGGCGAGCGGCGGCCCGTACCCGGTGGCGCTCACGCGCACCCCCTACGGCAAAGACTATGGCAGCATCTCACCGTTCCTTGACTCGGTGCGCATGGCGCGCGCGGGCTACATTGTTGTCATCCAGGACGTGCGCGGCCGCTTCCGCTCCGAGGGCGCGTTCTCCGCGTTCCGCAACGAGTTCGAGGACGGCTATGACACCGTCGAGTGGGCGGCGCGTCTGCCGAACTCGAACGGCAAGGTCGGGATGTACGGCGCATCCTACTTCGGCTTCACGCAGTGGGCCGCCGCCGTCGGGGCGCCGCCCTCCCTCAAGGCGATCGTGCCGTCCATCACCTGGCACGACACCCGCGACGGGACCTCGTGGCGCGGCGGCGCCATGGAGCTAGGAACGATCGCGGGCTGGAATATCGGGACTATCGCCCTGGACGTGTATCTCAAGCGCTACGCGCAGGCTCCCTTCTATGAGCAGTTCGCCGCGGCCATGCGCCTGGTCAACGAGATCAACAATCTGCGCACCGAAGGCTACTGGTCGCTGCCGCTCAAGGACTTTGAGCCGCTTAAGCGCCTGGACGTCGGTGTCGCGGACCTGGAACGGTTCATTGCTCACCCCTACAGCGCCGAGGAAGCCGCGGCCACCTCGCCCGGCCCGCGGCTGAGCGACGTCACGGTGCCGAGTCTGAACATCGGCGGCTGGTACGACATCTTCACCCAGGGCACAATTGACAACTTCGTTGCCACGCGCGAGCACGGCGCGACGCCTGAAGCGCGCCAGTCCAGGCTCCTCATCGGCCCATGGTCGCACGTGAACTACAGCCACGTCGTCGGCCAGCAGGATTTCGGGTTTGTCGCGAACATGGCGTTCATAAACCTCCAGACCGACCTGACCGGTCTGACCCAGCGCTGGTTCGACTACTGGCTCAAGGGCATCGACAATGGTATCGCCCACGAGCCGCCGATCAAGCTGTTCATCATGGGCGACAATGCCTGGCGAGACGAGGGGGAATGGCCGCTGGCGCGGACGCGATACACGCCCTACTACCTCCACAGTGGCGGCGCGGCCAACACCCTCACGGGCGACGGCAGCGTGTCCACCACCCCGCCCGGCGCGGAGCCGGCCGACCACTACGTCTACGACCCGGCAGCGCCGACGCCTACCCTCGGCGGCTCCAACCTCATGCACCCACTGTTCTACCAGGGCGTCAAGGACCAGCGCGAGATCGAGGCGCGGCCGGACGTGCTCGTTTACACGTCTGCGCCGCTGGAGCACGATACTGAGGTGACCGGGCCTGTTGTGGCGAAGCTGTGGGTGGCGAGCGATGGGCCGGACACGGACTTCGTCGCGCGCCTGGTGGATGTTCACCCGGATGGCTTCGCGCAGAACCTCGCCGACGGCATCCTGCGTGCCCGCTACCGCAACGGCGAGACGCCGCAGATGCTAACGCCGGGCGAGCCGGTGGAGATCACCGTGGATCTGTGGGCGACGGCCAATGTCTTCAAGGCCGGCCACCGCATTCGCGTAGACATCGCGAGCGCGTCGTTCCCGCGCTGGGACCGCAACCCGAACACGGGCGCGCCGTTCGGAGTGGACGCTGAGCTGCGAGTGGCGCGCAACACCATTCTGCACGACGCCGCCCACCCCTCGCACATCATCCTGCCGCTCATCCCGCGCTGAGACAAGCAAGAACCACGGAACACACAGAACACACGGAAGGGGAGATAGCAAACTCTTCCGTGTGTTCTGTGTGTTCCGTGGTGAACGTCTGACGGATTTGTGGGGCGGGTTTCAAACCCGCCCCTACGTCATTCCCTATACCATGTCTACGTTGCCTCGGCCGGCGCGAGCTCTCCTTCTTGCGCGGCCCCGGCGGCTAAACTCGGCAAACTCTCAACGTACCACAGGGCGAGCAAAGCGAACAGGGCGATTGCCGCGAAGGCTACCTTCAGCGCCACGATCTGGGCTTCGGCGTAGGCCGCCGTCACCGCGTCGACCTGCTCCGTGCTCAACCCGGCCTTCGTCGCGGCGGTGTGCACCTGCTCGATACTGGCGAAGTTCGCGCTCTTCTCCGCCGCGGCGGCGATCTGGGGCGCGATGTTCGCCAGGTTGGGGTCGGCCAGCACGGTCTTCTGGAAGTTGGCGATGAGGGCAGCGATCAGGATCGAGCCGATGAGCGCCGTACCGAGGGACGCGCCGAGGTTCTGGAACGTCCCCTGAAGACCGCCCGCTTCGCTTCCCCGGTCCGCCGAGACCGACGACATGATAACGTTGCCCAACTGGGACGCCAGCAGACCCAGCCCCGCGCCGACGAAGGCGAGCGAGATGGCGAAGCCGGTTGAGCGCAGGTCGGGGCTGATGAAGGCGACGAGACCGACTTCGCCGATGAGCATCAGAATCAGACCGACCAGAACGATACGCTTGGGCGAGTAGCGGCCCGCCAGCCGCGCTCCGCCCAATGCAAACACGAAGAGCGACAGGGATAGGGGCAGCAGGCGCTTGCCCGTTTCGAGCGAGTCGAAGCCGAGCACCGTTTGCAGGTAGAGCGGCAGCACGAAGAATGTCCCCATGATGATGAACTGCTGGCAGGCCAGGGTGGTCAGGCCGGAGCGCATCATCGGAATCTCCAGGAGCCGCATGTCGAGCAGCGGTTCGCCACCCTTCGCGATCAGCGACCGCTCGTGGCGCGCGAAGAGGGCCAGCAGCACCAGGCCCAGGATAATGAGCCAGAACACGGGCGACAGGCCGAGCAGTGTGACGGGCGCGGCGGCGTTGGGCGCGATCCAGCCCCACTGGCTCGACATGAGGATGCCGAAGACGGCGACGCCCAGGCCGGCGGCCGACAGGACGACGCCGAGGATATCCATCTTGCCCGCGCGTCCCGGCTTCTTTGGAATGAAGCGCAGGAACAACATGAGGACGAGGACGACGACAGTCTCCGCGGCGAAGACAAGGCGCCAGGTGTAATAAGCGGTTACCCAGCCGCCGATGAGCGGGCCGAGAGCGGCCGATGCGCCGCTGACGCCGCCGAGAATGCCGTAGGCCAGCGCGCGCTGGCGGCCGGTGTACGTGGCGGCGGTGAGCGCGGCGATGGCGGGGATGACGAGGATCGCGCCAAACCCTTCGACGAACGACCACCCGACGATGAGCACGCCCAGGGTGGGGGAAAGCGCGGTCGTCAGCGAGCCAGCGCCGTAGACGAGCAGGCCGATCATGTAGCCGCGCCGAGAGCCCCAGCGGTCGCCGAGCTTGCCGCCGGTGAGCATGAACGCGGCCATGACCAGGGTGTAGAGCGTGATGGCCGTTTGCAGGCCGACGATGGTCGTGTTCAGGTCCGCGACGATCTGAGTGATAGACACGTTCATTACCGTCGTGTCGAGAACCATGATGAACTGGGCCGCCGCCAGCATTCCGATGACGGCCCAGCTTGCCTGCTTTTCCGGTGCGTTGTCGGTCATTCGGTAGGCGCCTTTCGCGGTTGTTCTCGAAATCAAGCAATCTGGCGGACGGGGTCAATCATGCGCGCAACGCGCTGGTTGAGCCGGTCAACGGGTAAGAGTAGCGGCGGCACTCAGGCCGCCGCTATCTCGGAGCATGGAACTATGCAGCCGGTGATGTTACCGGCTCTGTCGGCGAGTGGTGTAGTCGAAGATAACGGCCGCCACCAGTACCAAGCCTCTGACGACATACTGGAGGGCAATGTCCGTACCCATAAGGTTCATGCCGCTTGTCAGCGACATATAGACTAGCGCGCCAATGAGCGACCCCAGTACCGTGCCGATGCCACCCGCGGGGGAGGCGCCGCCGATAAAGGCCGCCGCGATGGCGTCCAATTCCAACAGCGTCCCCGCTTGCGGAGTGGCGGAGCGCAGCCGGGAAGCAAACATGATCCCGCCCAAAGCAGCCAGCATACCCATATTCGCGAAAACGATCCAGGTGATTCTCTTGACGTTCACGCCGCTTAACTGAGCCGCCTCTGGGTTTCCGCCGACCGCGTAGATATGTCGGCCGAGCACCGTTTGTGACGTTATGAACTGATAGACGGCGACCACAACCAGCATGATCACCACTGTCCATGAGAGGCCATTGTAGCCTGCGAGCACCCATGTCACAGCAGCGAGCACCAGCGACAAGAAGACCAGTTTAAGGGCGAACAGGTTCATCGGCAGGACTTCGAAGCCATAGGCCATCTTTTGCCTGCGGCTTCTCACTTCGCTGACGATGAATAAGATAATGACTATCAATCCGAGGACCAGGGTCAGCTTGTGTACTTCCGGCAAAAACGTCAGGCCGGGGATATCGGGAATATAACCGTTGCCGATGCCGTTGAAGAACTCGTTCTCAATAATGATCGTGCCTGTAGACGCAAGAGCAAGTAAGAGGAGTCCTCGGTAAACCAGCCATCCACCTAGCGTGGCAACGAAGGCCGGGATTTTTAACTGCGCCACCATGTAGGCGGTCAGCGATCCCGCCAGGATTCCGAGTGCGAGCGCCAGCGGGATGACGACATAGGCGGGGAGGCCGTAGGATTTCATACCGATGGCCGCTAGTGCGGCGAGGAAGCCTGAAAGGAAACCGACCGACAGATCGATATGCCGGATGACGATGACCAGCGTCATGCCGACCGCAATCACGGCAATATAGCCTGTCTGATTCAGCAAGTTGGCGATGTTTCTTGGTGAGATGAAGAGGCCGTTCGTCGTGACAGTGAAGAATATCCAGATCGCAATCAGGGCGATATACATGCCGTAATCACGGATGTTCAGCCGGATCATTCTCCCTAGACTCTGCGTGAACGGCACCTGGGCTCCAGGGCTGCCCTGGCTCCCAATCGGACTCGCTTGCTGTGCACTCATCGTGAGCCTCCTGGATCATGAATTTCGCCGTTGAATGATACGCGCCGCGCCACCAGGTTGTGAGAGAGGTATCGCTACTCGCCAAGCTGGCGAAGCCGCACCTTATCTCATACGCCGCAATGGGCGACGGACACGCTGGTTCCCCCTTAACTTGTGGCCAGTTGCATGATTTTTTCCTGCGTCGCCTCCTCAATGGGCAGCTCACCGGCGATCCTGCCTGCTGAAACAACGTAGACGCGATCACTCATGCCCAGAACCTCGGGCAATTCCGACGAAATCATGATGATGCTCATGCCCTGCTCGACAAGGCGGGTCATGATCGTGTAAATCTCGTATTTGGCGCCGACATCAATGCCGCGCGTCGGCTCATCCAGGATGAGCAGGCCGGGCTTAACAAACAGCCACTTGGCGATACACACCTTCTGCTGGTTCCCGCCGCTGAGGTTGCCCACCTTTTGCTGAATGCTGGGGGTCTTGATATTGAGCGAGCGCCGGTAGTCTTCTGCAACCTTGATCTCGGCATTGCCGTTGACAACGCCGCGCGGCGCGATTTCCTCCAGGTTCGCCAGTGTGGTGTTCTGCTTCACATCCTGGATCAGAATCAGGCCGGCGGCCTTGCGGTCTTCGGTCGCATAAGCCACACCTGCGTCAATGGCCTCCCGCGGATGCGTGAAGTGTTCCTTCTTGCCTTCGACGTAGACGTCGCCCTTGACGCGATAGCCTAACGGATTCCCGAACAGGCTCAAGGCCAACTCCGTGCGGCCGGAGCCCATCAAACCGGCGAAACCAACAACTTCGCCCTTCTTGACGTTGAAGTTCACGTCCTTGAGGATGTCTCGTCCCAGCGCAGGGTCGTAGACGTTCCAATTCTTGACCTCAAGCATGACTTCCCCGCCGCCTTGCGGGCAGATGATGAGGACCTTGATGCCCTTCGCCACCAGTGCTTCGACGTTTGCTTTCTCCCTGGCCGCGTCACTCTGGCTGAAGAGAATTTCAGCGTTGTAGCCGGCCGCTTTGAACGCATCCTGGAAGCGGGCCTGGTCCTGGATCCAGCGCGGTTCGTCCTGCGTCGGCAGAACGACCCCAACGTCCAGGCGACCTGACTGTGTCGGCGCCGGCGCAGCGCTCACAGCCTCACTCCCCTTGTAGTAGCCGGAGGCGATCAGCGCAGCTTCGACATTCGTCTTGTCCACCGACACAACCGGCGACTCTACCGTCGGGACATCCCTGACGCCGTTACTGACGGTGCCGCTCGCCGCGGGAGTCTGGCCCTTGAGCAAGGCGACCGAAGCGTCCACGGCGGCCTGCACCAGGGTGCGGACATCCTTGAAGACGGTCATAGACTGCTTGCCATCTATGATGTACTGCGTGGAAGCTTCCTCAGCGTCCTGTCCGGTGATCACGTAACTCTTGACGTCCTGGTCGGCCGCGAAGACATCGGCGATCGCGCGCGCGGTGTTATCATTGGGAGCAAGGATGAAGACATTGCCCTTGTCGGCCGCGGTGGCGCTTTCCAGGTTGGCCTGCGCCAGGTTGCCGGCAGTCTGCCGATCCCAGCCGGTCGTGATCTGGTTGAAGATCGCACGCTGCTGGGCGCGGGTTAGGGCCGCAGTCGCCTGAAGAGCACTCGCCTGGCTGGAGTTCTTGACGACAAAAGTGCCGTCCGCGATCTTGGGCTGCAAAACGTTCCAGGCGCCCTGGAAGAAGAGAAAGGCGTTGTTGTCGGTGGCGGCGCCGGCATACAGATACAGCGGGTTGCCTGCGCCCGTCGCGTGGTCGACCAGGTATTGCGCCTGCTGCGCGCCGACGGCGAGGCTGTCAAAGGTCACATAGTAATCTACGGCGTCGGTGTCGGGGATCAGGCGGTCATACGAGATGACTTTGACGCCGGCTGCTTTCGCTGTTTCCACGGCGGCCGCGGCAGCTCTGAATGGATTGCGCTGTCGTTCCGGATAGATGTTGTTGATTTCGCGGCCGACCATGTGTTTGATCAGCACAGGTTCCGACACTTCGCCCTTGTGAGCATCCAGGGTACAAACGGTCTGGCCGTCGCGCAGAACCGTGACCGTGTCGGCAATGGCAATGACCTCTTTCAGCTTGTGTGAAATCATGATGGACGTCACACCGTGCTGTTTGAGTTCACGGATCAGGTTCAACAGGTTTTCGCTGTCATCCTCGTTCAGGGCTGCGGTCGGCTCATCCAGAATGAGCAGCCGCACATCCTTGCTCAGCGCCTTAGCAATTTCAACCAGTTGCTGCTTGCCAACGCCCAGATACTTGACCTTGACCTGGGGGTTGACATCACACCTTACTTTCGTGAGTGCCTCGGCCGCTCTCTTGAGGGTTTCATTCCAGTTAACGGTAAACCCACGCTTAATCTCATTGCCGAGGTAAATATTCTCATAGACTGTCATCTCAGGGACCAGCGCCAGTTCTTGATAGATAATGACAATGCCGGCATGTTCGCTGTCGCTGATGTCCGAGAATTTTTGCACCTGCCCCCGGAACAGGATGTCACCCTCATAACTGCCGTGGGGATAGACGCCGCTCAACACCTTCATCAGTGTGGACTTACCGGCGCCATTTTCGCCAACCAGACAATGAATCTCGCCCTCGGCAACTTGAAAGCTGACGTTATTCAAGGCTTTCACACCGGGGAAAGACTTGGTGATGTTCTTCATCTCTAGGATCGGAGGTTGGCTTGACATGGCTAGCTCTCCTGATGACGTAAAGAGGACCCTTCAGTTATTGGCAAGACTTGGTATGAGAACAATCTGTGATGCCTCGAGAGGCTCGCAGAACACAACGGCTTGTCGAGGCACCACCAGTCGAAAAGCCACCAGGAATAGTGATGAGTTAGCATCACTATTCCTGTATGGCTAGCTGCGGTACCTTATTGCAGGCCCTTGAAGTCGCTGGCCTGGTAATAGCCAGAGTCGATCAGCGCCTTCTTGACGTTGTCCTTGGTGACGGTCACGATGGGCGACGGCTTGGCCGGCACATCGACCTTACCGTTATTGTAGGTCGTGGTCTTCTCCGGGGTCTGGCCGGCGACGAAGGCGTTGGCCGCTGCAACGGCATCTGCCGCCAGGGTGCGGACATCCTTCAAGACGGTCATGGACTGCTTGCCGTCGATGATGTACTGCACCGACGCCTTCTCCGCATCCTGCCCGGTGATGTAGTACTTCTTCACATCCTTGTCGGCCGCGAACGCGTCGGCAATCGCGCGCGCGGTGCCGTCGTTCGGGGCGAGGATGAAGACGTTGCCTTTATCGGCAGCCGCGGCCTTGGTCAGGTTGGACTCCGCCAGGCTCTTCGCCGTGTTGAAGTCCCAGTTGGTCGTGGTCTGGCCGATGACCTTGGATTGTTCGTCACGGGTCAGCTTCGGCTTATCCTTGAGCGCGGTCGCTTCGCTGGAGTTCTTGATGACGAAGGTGCCGTCCGCAATCTTGGGCTGGATCTTCTCCCAGGCGCCCTCGAAGAAGAGGAACGCGTTGTTGTCGGAGGCCGCGCCGCTGTAGATGTAGAGCGGGTTGCCCTTGGTCGTGCCAGCCTGCTGGATCAGGTAATCGCTCCAGGCCGCGCCCACGGCGCCGCTGTCGAAGGTCACATAGTAGTCCACGGCATCCGTGTCGCGAATCAGGCGGTCGTAGGAGATAACCTTGACCCCTGCATCCTTCGCCTCTTTGGCCGCTGCGGCCGCCGCCGTGGCATCCTGCGGGGTGATGATGATCACCTTGACGCCCTGGCTGATCAGCGCTTCGACGTTGGCCTTTTCTTTGGCGCTGTCGCCCTGGCTGAACAGCGGCTCCCAGCCGGCCTTCTGGAACACGGCCTGGTCCTGCAGCCAGCGCGGTTCGTCCTTCGTCGGCAGAATGACGCCTACCGCTGCCTTGCCGGCTGCGGCCGGAGCCTTGGCGGCCGCAGCGGCTGTGGGCTGCGCCGCCGCCGCCGGTGCGGTCGTGGGTTGCGCCGCGGCTGGTGCGCTCGCGGGCTGTGAAGCGCCTGCGCAACCGAACAGGGCAAGCGCGACAATCCCCAGCACGAGAACGGTAAGCAACGATCGAGCAGATTTGTGAGACATTTCTCCTCCTTACAGGTAGTGAGTAATGGAAATGACGGTCAGGAAAACGTCACGTCGCTGTGAAAATGGTGTTTAGTGACGCCTCCTTTCTGACGGTCTATTTCGACAGGATGGGGCCGAGCTAGCGAGACGGCTCGGGTTGCCGATCCAGCGAATGACTCGATTGTACCACCCTCAGGAATACTTGTAAAGCGGGCGGTGCGCTGGCGACCGTTCAGTTGGTAGAGAACTCGGTCCGAGCACAATCCGTTGTGTCTGACGAGGCTCGCCAAACGCAACGGCTTGTGGTCGAAGGTCCGAAACACCACCAATCGATTGGTCACGGAATCTCCTCATCGAGTTGGAAGTTGTGGCGGTCAGTTGGGGTCAGAAACCAGCTTTAGTTGGGATTATATACCAACTAATGCAGGTGTCAAGCGGCGGTGAATCAAGTCGTTGACAATGCTTTATGAGTGTGCTAAACTATTAGTAGACAGAAGTCACGTGGCATTTATCCTTTATCTATCCGCCGCATTTATCCCGCATCTCTATTTTCCTGGTCCAAGGTGTCGTTGTTGGGGGCTTGTCGTTGCCATATGGTAACTCTTTCTTGGGGGTGTGCACTTTTATCTAGCTACGCCTAGGAGCGTAGTGCTATTATCTTGCACATAAACGACGCCCCGGTACGTCCAGGTTAGAGACGGGTGGGAGGTATCGTGAGCCTCGCCCTCGTCAAGTGGATGCTCCGCATACTCGGCTTGCTGGTGCTAGCCGCGGTGGGCTGGAGCATTGGGTCGGCCATCGAGGCGCAGATTCCCTGGAATCTGCCCTATCTCAAGTATGCTCTCGCAATCGCCGGCGGGCTGCTCGGCTTCTTATTCACTGAGCGCCTCGTCCTCAATCCGCTCGTTGCACTCCAGAAGGAACTGCGGCGCATCCCGATCCAGATGCTGCTTGGCGGCACAATCGGGCTTGGCGTTGGGTTGCTTCTCTCCTTACCCCTGGCTTACGCCGCGCAGTTCCTGCCCTTCTCCCTCGGCAATGTGGCGCCCGTGCTCATCTCCGTCGCCCTCGGCTACCTGGGCCTGATGGTCGGTCTGGCGCGCTACCGAGACCTCATGAACCTCTTGCCGGCCAATCGCCGCGCGCGGGCCGAGGTCGCCCACAGCTCGTATGTGCTTCTCGACACCTCGGTCGTCATAGACGGGCGTATCGCGGATATCTCGCAGACGGGCTTCATCGAGCGCACGCTGCTCGTCCCGCGCTTCGTCCTGAACGAGCTACAGCATGTTGCCGACTCCGCCGATACCGTGCGGCGCAACCGTGGCCGGCGTGGTCTGGATGTGCTGAACAAGCTCCAGAAGGACGACCGGGTTTCAGTGGAGATCACGGACACCGACTTCGACGATGTGCGCGAGGTGGACGCGAAGCTCATTCGCCTGGCCAAGCGCCTGGGCTGCCCAATCCTGACCAATGACTTCAACCTCAACCGGGTCGCCGAGCTCCAGGGCGTTCGCATCCTCAATGTCAACGAGCTTGCCAACGCGGTCAAGGCGGTCGTGCTGCCCGGCGAGTCGCTCCGGGTGCGTATCATCCAGGAGGGCAAGGAGTTGGGGCAAGGCGTCGGCTACCTACCCGACGGCACGATGATCGTCGTCGAGAACGGCCGCCGCTACATGAACGCCAACCTGGATGTGACGGTCACGCGCTTCCTGCAAACCCCGCAGGGCCGCATGATCTTCGCCGCGCCTGCGCCGACGAACGGCGCAGCGAAAGAAGTCGGCTGATCCCTCACCCCCGGCCCCTTTTCCAGAACTGGAGAGGGGTATGAGATAGCTTGTCTGGCCCCTTCTCCCACCACGGGAGAAGGGGTTTGGGAATGAGGGGCGACTCGCCCCGATTCCACATACTTGCCCCATTCCCCGCGCATCGTCCGGCTTTCCCCGGCGTTATAAAGGTACTATACTATAAGCCCGTCTGGTTTTACAGTCGCCTAGCGCTTTTAGAGGAGGCTGCTTATGCCCGTCGTCACCATCTCGCGGTTTCTCGGTACGACGGGGGACGCCATCGCCGAAGGCGTCGCTCGTGCGCTCGGGGCGCGGCTCGTCAACCGCCAGTCCCTCGTCATAGCGGCCACCGCCGCCGGCGTCTCGCCGGAGTGCCTGGCCGAGATTCATTACGAGAGCACACTCAGCCTCACCAACGTCGTGCTCAATATGCTGCGCCAGCTACCGGCCGTTCCGCGCTCCCGCGGCGGCTCGATCTTTGATGCAGCGCCTCTGCCGACGGCGGCCGGCAATCGCACCGGCGTCGCGCCGTCCGTCGCTGAGATGGAGCAAGGCGTTCATCTACTGGAGAAGGTCATCCGCGATCTGGCCGCCGAGGGCAACGTGGTCATCGTCGGGCGCGGGGCGAACATCGTTCTGAAGGACATGCCCGACGCCTTCCATGCCCAGATCGTCGCCACGGTCGAGTCACGCATCCAGTACCTCATGCACGCGGCGCACGTCGATCGGCGCGAGGCCCTGGCGCGGCTGTGGGCCAGCGATCGGGCACGCACCGACCACATTCGGCGCTACTATAATCAGTCCTGGACCGACTCGACTCTGTATGACATGGTGCTCAATAGTGAGCGCATCGACACGGGCGAGGCGATCCAGCTCATCGTCACAGCGGCGCGAGCGCGAGCGCGACGCGCCGAACTTTCACCCACCACCTAGGAATTCGCATGGCCCTGTCTATCTACAACACCCTGACGCGGCAAAAAGAGATTTTCGAACCAATCACGCCGGGGCACGTGACCATGTACGTGTGCGGTGTCACGACGTACGACGACGCCCACGTCGGCCACGCTATGTCGTCCATCGTGTTCGATGTCATCCGCCGCTATCTCGAGCACCTCGGCTACCAGGTGCGCTTCGTCAAGAACTTCACCGACGTAGACGACAAGGTCATCGCCCGGGCGAACAAGCTCGGCGTCGACCCCATCGTTCTCTCCAACCAGTATGCTGATAGCTTCTTGACGGAGCTGGATAGCCTCAACGTGAAGGCGTCGGACGTCGCGCCCCGCGTCAGCCAGGAGATGCCTGAGATTATCGCCATGATCCAGGGCCTGATCGACAAGGGCTATGCCTACGCGTCGGGCGGCGATGTCTACTATCACCGTTCAGCGTTTCCGGATTATGGGCGCCTCTCGCGCCGTCCTCTAGACGAGATGCAGCAAGGCGATACCTCGGACTTCAAGGAGGACCCCTCGGACTTTGCCCTGTGGAAGGGCGCCAAGCCGGGCGAGCCGTTCTGGAACAGCCCCTGGGGACCGGGCCGCCCCGGCTGGCACATCGAGTGTTCCGCCATGTGTCTGCACCACCTGGGCACGCAGATCGATATTCACGGCGGTGGGATGGACCTCATCTTCCCGCACCACGAGAACGAGATCGCGCAGAGCGAGGCGTTCACCGGCGCCGCGCCCTTCGCGCGCTACTGGGTGCACAACGGCCTGATGCGCCTCGGCACGGAGAAGATGTCGAAGTCGCTCGGCAATATTGTCTCTGTCCGCGACTATCTCGCCCAGCACAGCGCCGATGCCTTGCGCCTGTTCGTCCTCCAGTCCCACTACCGCAGCGCGCCGACGTATACCGAGGAGTCTGTCGCCGCCGCAGAAAAGGGCATGGAACGCTTCTACTCGGCGCTGCGGCCGCCTCGCGCGGATGCCCAGGGCGCGCCCGCCGATGCCCTGGCGGCCAGCGCCGAAGCCACCTGCCAGGCGTTCTACACGGCCATGGACGACGACTTCAACACGCCCCAGGCGGTTGCGGCCCTGTTCGAGCTTGTCACGGCTATCAACCGCTCGCGGGACGAGGGCGTCACCGGCGCTCCGTTCGAGCACGCCCAGGATACCCTGCGCCAGCTGCTGACCACGCTGGGCTTCAAGCTCGACGCCGAGACCGAGCAGGACATGGCCGCGGCGCCGTTCATCGAGCTACTCATCCGCGTCCGTGCCGACCTGCGCAAGGCGAAGCAGTACGCTCTGGCCGACGGCATTCGCCACGAGCTCGCGGCGCTCGGCGTCACGCTGGAGGACAGCCCCGCCGGCACCACCTGGCGCCGGGGCTAGGAGTCATGCTGAGCGAAGCGAAGTATCCCCCGGTGCATGCGGAGGCCCTTCGCTCCGCTCAGGGCGACAAGGGGTGCTGTCATGCTGAGCGAAGCGAAGCATCCTCCGGTGCATGCGGAGGCCCTTCGTTACACTCAGGGCGACAAGGGGTGCTGTCATGCTGAGCGAAGCGAAGCATCCCCCGGTGCATGCGGAGGTCCTTCGCTGCACTCAGGGCGACAAGGGGTGCTGTCATGCTGAGCGAAGCGAGGCATCCCCCGGTGCATGCGGAGGCCCTTCGTTACACTCAGGGCGACAAGGGGTGCTGTCATGCTGAGCGAAGATACGGTATTGTGTGTCAAGGGGCATAGGCCGCATCTTGGCGCCGCAGCGCATAGTTGGGATCGAACATCTGCTGTTTGGTAACAACCGCCCAGGCCAGATGGATGAGCTTACGGGCGGCGGCACAGCGGGCGAGCTTCATGGGCTTACCTGCCTCACGCAAGCGGGTGTAGAATGACGCAATCACGGGATTGTGGCGTGCGGCACTCAACGTCGCCAGGTACAAGGCGGTGCGTAAGCGGCTATGGCCTAAGTGATCCATTTGGGGCCGACGCCACACACTTGAGCCTGACTCACGACGGTGAGGGGCGAGGCCGGCATAGTTGACCAGGCTTTCTGGGGTCTGGTTGAGGGTGAAGTTGAGGGTGCAGACCAGGAGCCAGGCGGTGGTGAACGTGCCAATGCCCGAAATGCTCAACAACAGCTTGGCCGACGCCGCCCACTCGCCTGTGTTAAGGAGCGCGACAATCTCGTCGTTGACGGTGCGCAAGCGCTCATTGAGGCTGGCGATGACTTGGGTGAGTTGGTCTTCCACACTCTTGACCACGACGGGCCATTGGCGTAGCGCATGGCGCTGATTGAGGGCTTGCTGACGCATCTCCATCAACCCGTCGCGTAGCACCAGGCGTTGACGCAGTTCGTGATATGCCTGAGGCGGCGGCGTCCACGCCGTCAACTCTCGCTTGACAGCCAGTTCGGCCAGGGCTTTGGCGTCCAACGCATCGGTCTTGGAACGCTGGCCGATGCCACGAGCAAAATCGCGCGCTTGGGCCGGATTGATGACACACACGGTGTAGCCCGCCGCATGCAACGTCACGGCGAGGGACACCCAGTAGACGCCCGTCGCCTCCATCAGCACGCACGTATGCTGGCTTACAACGCCCGTCGTGTGCAGTGTGCCCTCCAAGGCGTGATAGCCCGCCGCATCCTGGTTGAAGGTCTGAGGGCGAGTCGGTGTTCCCTCAGCGCTCCGCCAACTCGCCGTGAACGTCTTGGCCGCGATATCAACACCGACGTAGAGCTCGAAGGGAGCCGATGATGATGGCATGCGAGACTCCTCCTTGCACGTGATAGGCAATGGACACCCAGACAGCCCACAGTCTGTGCTCGTGATACGTGGTCGCGCCACTCGATACGGTTCAGACTTCTGGCTGCCCGCCGTGGTGGGGAGCGTTCTTCGCTGCGCGGTCGAGCCGCTGTGCATCTCCTGGCTCTCTCCACCACGGTGGACGTCCTATCCCATTATACGAGCATCCCCCGGTGCATGCGGAGGCCCTTCGTTGCACTCAGGGCGACACGGGGTGCTGTCATGCTGAGCGAAGCGAGGCATCCCCCGGTGCATGCGGAGGCCCTTCGTTGCACTCAGGGCGACACGGAGCGGGTGATGAAGGAATACTACGTCTATATCATGGCTAGCCCATCCCGCACCCTCTACACAGGCATCACGAATAATCTGCGGCGCCGTCTTTACGAACACAAACATAGACTCGTCCCTGGCTTCACGGCAACGTACAACGTGACGCACTTGGTCTACTATGAGTCGACACCAGATGTCCGAGCCGCCATCACGCGGGAGAAGGAAATCAAGGGGTGGTTGAGGCGCAAGAAAATCGCTCTAGTCGAATCACTGAACCCCGAATGGCGCGATTTGGGCGACAACCTTTAGGAAAATGCCCGGACGTCAGCACGTTGTGGGTACGATGTAATGCCTGACGTTGTCTACGGTCGCCATCCGGTTCTAGAAGCGCTGCGGGCCGACGAAGGTGTGCAGCGCCTTCTTGTCGCCAAAGGCACCCAGACCGGCGGGCCTGTGGGCGAAATCCTATCGCTCGCCAAGGCGCGCGGCGTTAAGGTGGCCTGGGTCGACCGCCGCGAGCTGGACCGCCTTGGCGCGGTACACCAGGGCGTAGCGGCCGAGCTGGCGCCGTTCGAGTACGTCGACATCGACGATATCCTGTCGGCCGCCGCCGCGCGCGGCGAGCCGCCCCTCCTTCTCGTCCTCGACGCCATTCAGGACGTTCACAATCTCGGCTCCCTCCTACGCACTGCTGACGCCGTGGGCGCCCACGGCGCTATTATCCCCGAGCATCGCGCCGCCGGTGTGACGCCGGCTGTACGCAAGGCCTCGGCGGGCGCGGTCGCCCACCTGCCTATCGCCCAGGCGACGAACCTGACGCGCGCCCTGGAAGGGCTGAAGCGCCAGGGTGTGTGGATCGTCGGGCTGGACATGGCCGGCCAGATGGCCTTCGATGCGTACGACTGGCGCGGCCCCGTCGCTCTGGTCGTCGGCAGCGAGGGCAAAGGGCTGGGCCGACTTGTCGCCGAGACGTGTGATGTTCTTGTGCAGCTTCCGATGCGCGGCCACGTCGACTCGCTCAACGCCGCCGTCGCCGGTTCGATAGTACTGTATCATGCCTGGCGCTCACGCCGCGCGCCGACCCTCTGAAAGGAGAACGTCTCTATGCAGTTTAGCTCCCTTCGAGCGCCTCACGCTCGGTACGCGGCGGCGGTCGTCCTTGGTGTTGCCGCTCTGCTGGCGTTGGTCCTCTCGGTTGCTCTTGCCGATCCGGCCAAACCCGGCGCGGCCAGCGCGACCACGCACGTCCCCGGCAAGGTGGTGGCCAAGCGGTCCGGCCTGGCGCCGGCCAAGGCTCGGCCGGCCGCCGTTCCTGCCGCTCCGGGCGCGGGCGCAATCACCGGCCATCTGTTCGCCAACGGCACACCCGTCGCCGGTGAAAGCGTCGCCCTGCATCAGTACAGCGGCGCGTCCGACGACGAAGTCGCGACGACGACAACCGATAGCCAGGGCGTCTACACGTTCGACAATCCCGCGACCCCTCCCTCGGGCATGACCTACTATGTCCTCTATGGGCCGAACACGGACAATCCCTCATACGTCGGCATCTGGTACGGGCCAGACATACCGAACTATACTGCGGGAACCACCGTCAGCGGTGGAGACATCGATATCGCCAACGTGCCGCTCGTGTCACCGCCGGATGGCGCGACGGCATCTCTGCCGACGACGTTCACATGGCAGCCGCGCTCTGTGGCGACGGACCAGTATTACATGGATCTGGCCAACCCCGATCCTCCCTACGACGGCTGCCGATATCGCACGTCGAGCAACTCATCCTACACACTCGCGTCGCTGGACCCGGTTGGAACCTGCACGGGCTTCCAGTACGACCTGGGGTACCAGTGGTTTGTCGAGCTCGAGGACAGCACGGACAACACGAGCTACGGCTTCTCGTATGAGACCTGGAATGTCACCTTTACCCAGACCGGCACGCCGCAGCCCTCGGCCACTCCGTCGGCGACGGCAACCGTGGCTGTCCCAACGGCGACGGCGACGGTGACACCGACCGCGACTAATGGTGTCCCATCAGTGACCGTGACACCGACCGCCACAGGCGGTACGCCTTCCTATCCGATCTACCTGCCGCTCATTAGCCGTGCTGTCGCGCCGCCGGTCGTGACGCCATCCGCACCGTAGGGTTGCACGAGCGACACTCTGTGGCGCTTGTCTAACCCTTCAATCTGGAGTACACTCCTAGGAAGCCCTGCGCGGTAGGCGGGGCTTCCTTGTGATTCGTGCGTAGCACCTGCGCGGGACTGCGGGCGTAGCCACGCGCGGACGTCTTAGCCATCATTACTGGAGGTGACTCGTGGGCGATCTACTTGTCATTGTGTTCGATGATCTCGATGAGGCTCGACAGGCCCGTGACGCCGTGCGGGCGGTGCAGAAAGAAAAGAAACTGAACCTCGACGATGCGGCCGTCATCGTCAAAGATGCGAGCGGCAAGGTTCATGTCGACGGCGAGGTCGATCGCGGTGTGAAGTTTGGCCTCGGCGTGGGTACGGCGATCGGCCTGGCCCTCATGCTGGTGTTCCCGCCCGCCGCCCTGGTTATCGGCGTGGTGACAGGCGGTGTTGTGGGGCGGCTGGCCGGCGAGCACGTCGACAAGAAGTTCGTCCAGGAGGTCAGCGACGCGCTCAAACCCGGCTCGTCGGCGTTATTCCTGATCATCCGCGCCGACTCGCCCGCCGACTCGCCCGAAGCTCTTCGCGCCGCCCTGGCGCCGTTCAAGGGCGAGATCTACCAGACGAACCTCTCGCCCGAACTCGAAGAGAAGCTGTCTGCGGAGCTCAGTTCCTAGGGCGGCGAGGCAACAAGCTGGAAATTGCAGACAGGGCGGGCCTGAGCATTCGCAGCAATGCGACAGGCCCGCCCTTCACTTGGTAATCCGCCAGCACAAGGATCAAATAGCAGCATCGCTACACCCAGCTGCGTGCCTGAGGCAGTGCGCTACTTCCGGTCTGAAGCGAGACACTCGATTCTCAAGATCCTCAGGCCAAAGTCGTAGAGCGTGTTGATAAGCCCGACAACGGCCGTTTCGTCGGGCAGCCAGCACGTCAGCTCGGTCACTGTTCCATAGTCAGGCTCCTTCTCGACGGAGAGTGTAGCCTCGTCGACGTAGTCAAAGAAGCGCTCGTCGAGGTAGCCCTTCATACGAAACAGGTAAAAGGATCCTGGCCGTCGCCCTACAGCAGATGGTGATAACGACATTGGCTTAACCTTCCGTAGTAGACGCGGCGGGCTGCGGCAAGTTGCTCGTGCTCAGTGACTTGCCTGTCGCTCATCAGCCCCCGCCACCTCTGCGCGAATCAGGCCCTCCTCGTCTAGTCATCGCGGTCATCAAGCGTGAATTGTTTGACACGGCCGAGGCATGTTGAACCCACATGTCGCCTCACCCGCCGACGTCCTCGGAGGCACCCGCACTTGCTTCGGCTGCTGTGGCTGCACTCTCAGTTGGTGTCGTCGCGGCGTCTCGGTGTCGCCCCTCCTGGTAGAGAAAGAAGCTGATAGCGGCGATAACGGCAGCGATGGCCAGCGCCCCGGCTGCCGCACTGACCTCAGCATGCGAGTCGAGGGCGCGAGTCATGGCGATGATGCCCAAAACGACCACGACCATTCCGGCTAACCTTGCCTCCAGTTCGTTGATAGCGTGGACTTGCAGCCAACGCGGTAAGGTCAATCTGAGAGCAGGGTCCACGAAAAGCTGATAGAGGCCGAACGCAATCACAAACAGGACGGTCGCCACGAGGATGACATCCACCGCTTCGATGACCGAAATGCGTAGCGCCACACTCTCTGCTTCTGCCCTTCCCGCTCCCAGCCCATGCGCCAAAATGGCGACTGCCATTTCGAGGATCCCGGCAATAAGGAGCACCACCGCTCCCACGAACACGGCCAAAACCGCGACAGTCATCAAGAAGCGAGCGGCCCCGAACATGCGGGTGAACAACGTTTGACGACGTTCAGGTGATGGCGGCTGGGTCATCATCTCTCCAAAGCGACGACCGACGGGTTGACTCGAGCATCAGGCGGTACTCGACCTCGATCGCGAGAGTGCGAAAGTCTCTCTATCGACAGTATAAAGAGCGAGGCTCACGGCTGCGTCGCCCAAATAGGTTGATGCGCGGGTAGTCGGGGGGTGACCTGGCGATTATCGGGTGATGGACGAGGCGAATCTGTCTGCCGCTAGCAAGGTGGGCGAAATCGTCTGGGTGCGGATGCGTGACGGGATTCGATCTTTCTCGTCGGATGGCACAGGATCGGCGGACCTAAGGGAGTGAATTGCCGTCCAATAGACCCAGGCGTTGCGTTACAAGGATTGCTTCGCGCCGGCTACTCACACCGAGCTTCTGATAGATGTGCACGGCGTGAGCTTTGACCGTCGCCCGTGTGATGACCAGCGCCTGGGCAATTTCCTGGTATGACTGACGCTGCACGAGCAGCGCCAAAACGTCTAACTCGCGCCCGGTGAGTGGTTCGATGAGCTGCGACTGCGCCTGTTGGCGGCGCACTGTGAAACGATCTGCGGGAACGCTCGGTGACGGGCTGACGGCGAACTGGCGCACGAGATAGCCCAGATATTCGCTGGCGCCTCCGCGATTCGCGAGTTCGGCCAGCAGCCGCGCCATGTCCGGGCCATGATCGAGGAAGGTGCGCGTGAAGCGGCCTGGCTCGCCGAGCTGCACCGCCTCCTGGAGCCGACCTATTGCCTCGTCACGGAGCCCAAGTCGAGCGTAGGCCAGCGCCGATGCGGCCAGGACATCGATGAGCCGCCGCGTGTTCGAGAATAACCGGGCCAGCCCCTCCAGTTGAGACAGGTGTTCCAGCGCCTGGCGCAATGCCCGTTCGCTGCCGCGCGCCAGGAGAACTTTGGCTTGCGCCAGTTCAGGCACTTCGGAGAAGATCATCGGCCCCGTCTCGGATCCGGACTGTAGCTGGGCCAGATAGCGTTCCGCCGCTGCGACGTCTCCCAACCGGGCTGCGCGGCGAGCGCGAAACGCGGCGAGTAGCCGCAGGGTGTTCAGACTCGTCGTGTCCCAGGCCATGTTCTCTAGATTGTTCAACAACCCGTCGCCCGCTTCGGGGCGCCCCTCGAGATCATCTATCAGCACGTAGACACAGACACTGTCGCGCAACACCAGGTGATTGACCTCATTTCGGTGGCCCAGGATTTCGCTGAAATGGTGCCTGGCCCTGTCGAGATCATTCCATTCGTAGTATAGCATGCCGAGCATGAAGTTGGCCCAGCCGATCCCAATGCGCAGGCTGCGTCTCGTGTTCACCTGGAGCATTTGGAGAGCGACATGTTCCATGCTGACCAGGTTCCCACTCAGCCAGTGGACGTAGGCCAGTCCGAACAGAGCCCGGCTGACCATCAGGGGGTCGTTGCGGCGCGTGCCATCTGCAAGCGCGCCGTGCAACACGTCAAGCGCCGCACCGTGCTGGCCGGAAAGATGCAACGCGACTCCCTCGTTCAAGACTGCCCAGCCGTCGAGGGGCGCGTACGTCGCGTCAACGGCCAGCCGTGCCTTCTTCGCCCGCTGCAGAGCAACCGCGACGTCGCCGGTCGACCACTCAATGGGGCAGGCCAGGGCGGCGAGGAAGGCCTCGATGGCCGGCTTCGGCCACGTCGAGCACTCCCCGTCAGGCGACCGGAGAAGCCCTTCTATCTTCTCAAAGAGCGGCGGCAGAAAACCGTAACCCTGGCGCAGGAAGACGAACCACGCTTTGCATGTTAGTAGCAGAGGATTGGTGGCGACGTTGTCGGCCGGCAGGAGATCGAGCCACTGCTCGATGCGAAGCCACTCCTCATTGGCCAGCAGCGGCAGCAGGTTGGCCTCCACCAGCCGAACCGCCTGCCCAACTTCACCGGCGGCAAGAAAATGGGGAATGGCTTGATCGACGGCTCCGTTCTGTGCAAACCAAATCGCGGCCCGTTCGTGCAGGGTCTTTATCTCGCGGGGCCTCAAGAGTGTCCGCAGGCGGTGCTCAAGTGCCACTCGCAGGAGACTATGGTAGCGAAACCAGCCGCTGGCGTCATCGGACGGTACGAGCAGGTTGGTGCTTCTAAGCCACTCGACAGACGCCTGGCCCGTCAACTCCGCGGGATCATCGCCCAAGACGGCGTCGCATAGCGAGGGCGTGAGGCGCTCCAGAACCGACGTTTTCAGCAGCATATTCCGGATCGGCTGCGGCTGCTGAGAGTAGACCTCCTCCAAGAGGAAGTCCATCGTTTGGCCGCGAGACGTCGCAGCCAATCCTGCCAACACAGTGTCGGGATGAGCATCACCGCGGAGCGCCAGGCCGGCGAGCCGCAGAGCGAAGGGCCACCCTTCGGTCTCACTCAGCGCGGCGTCAACCAGAGCCGGCTCGATGGCCCGTTCAGCCACCTGTTCGAGCAGTAACTGTGCTTCCTCGCGGTTGAAACGCAGATCATCGGTCGAGATGTCGAGCACTTTGCCCTGGGCGCGAAGCCGAGCCAGGGGCAGCGGAGGGAGGATACGGCTGGCAATCACAAGATGACCTGTGTCCGGCAGCAGCGGAACGAGGGCTCGAATGATCTCGTGGGTCGCCGGATCATGGATAGCCTCGTAGTCGTCAAGCACAATGACAAGCTCTTGCCCGAGCCGAAGCAGCTCCATGGCAAGATCCGCGGCCAATATGTCTGACGCCGGGACGCTGACGCCGTTCAGTGCGGTCAGGAGCGAGAGGCCGAACTCCGGGTAGCGGGTCTGGATACCCTGGATGAGCGTCCTTACAAACGCTTCGGGCCGACTGGCGCTGCCGTCAAGGGTCAGCCAGACGTAAGGCGCGCTGACCAAGTCCAGCCAGTCGGCGAGGACAGACGTCTTGCCCATACCGGGCGGCGCCGCGACGACAGTCAGGGGAAAATGCGGGATTTGATGGAGCCTTTGGGTCAAGCGGGCCCGTGGAGAATAGTCAGACGGTGTAGGAGGGCGGCGAAAGCGTGCCTGATCAACGGACACTTCAATTGTCATGAACGTCCCTGCTACCCCTTAGTCTGGCTGTAATCCGAAACTGATACCGTTGGAGACTCGTAGAGAAGTGGCAATTGCAGGTGTCAGTATCATCGTCTACGATACAATCTCACGCGCTGGAATTGTACCCTGTCTGAGGAGGCTGTCAACTGCTCTACGCCTGGGATAAGCCTTTCCTCTTGATGCCCACGCCCTTCCATCTGTGCTATACTCTCAGTAGCCCACGCTGCGTGCAATATCACCCAGGGCGGGCTGCCCGTTCATCATTTACATCTGCCTAAAGGAGGCCCGCTATGTGTTGTTTCTTTCTCGCTCTAGTGCTGCTAGGCCCACGCGTTGTGGGCGCGCTGTGGTGGCTGTTCCAGCCGGCCGTGTGGCAATTGGCCTTCAACGGTTGGCCCCTCGTCTGGTGGGCGTGGCCGGTCGCGGGCATTATCTTCCTTCCCTGGTTGACCCTCATGTATGTCCTTGTCGCGCCCGGCGGTATTGTCGGCTGGGACTGGCTGTGGCTGGGCCTGGCGCTCGTCGCTGATATTGCCATGTACACAGGTGGTGCTGGCCGAAAGCGCGTCCCGGGGTACGCTGGCTACTAATCTGTCGCCAATGCGTTCTCCCGTCGTCCGAGGATATTGTCGACTGGTGGGCTGCTGGGCCGATGGCCGGTAACAGTTACCGGGCCGGCCCGCAGCCCGGCGTTGTGCTGTATGTCCCGACTGAGCCACTGCGATATCTGAAAGATAGCCAGGCGCAAGCAAGGAACCAAAGAAGTCGACATCTGAGGGAAAGGAGAAGAGCCTTCACTTACACATAAACCTGAGTATAATGGGACTCGAGAGCTTGCGTCAACCATTTCGGTCAGACGGTCTGGGCGATCAGGCGCTGGATTGCCTGTCCGCTCGCCGCGAAGGGGAGAAGGCCCATGGAAGCGCGAACTGAGCAGAAGCCACTGTCAGTGACGGTGGCTATCCTTTTCTACAGTATCGAGGTCGCTGCTGTCGTCATCAATGCGATCGGCTATCTCATAGGGGCCGGAATAAGGCTCGATGATTTGCGGGGGACGTTCTCCACCGCGATGGCTTCTTCCAAGAGCGCGGCCGAGGTGCAAATAGCCTTCATGCTGATGATAGTCGCTCTCGTCGGCCTCATCTCCATCCGCGGTCTGTACCGTTTGCGCCCGTGGGCATGGCGGCTGGCTATCGGCTTGCTCGGTGCGCGTTTACTGCTCGGGCTATACGCGTTCTTCTCGGGGAATGGGGTGACCTTCGGTCTCTTCCTGCCCGTCGTGACTGTCTTCCTCCTCAACCAGCGCGAGGTGCGCCGCGTATTCAAGCAGATGGAGACCAACAATGCAGCAGCCAATGTCATCCGTCAACAGTAGCCTTGCCGACTACGATCTCCTCCGCAAATACGAGCCGGTCCTGCGGTTCACGAAGGGAGAACTGTACTACCCAACGGATGTAGACAGGTACGTGGCGAACGCCAGCCTGTGGGCTTCGGTGCCGAACCACTCCGACAAGCTGCTCATTCCGGCCGGCCAGCTTACACTCGAAACGCTGGCGCAGCCGCGCTCGTTCCCATTCGGGACGGTGGAGTACCTGCGCTTCGTGCAACCCCTCTCGCTGAGCGATGTGGTTGGGCAAGCCCTCAAACAAGGCGACCTTCAGTTTCGCGCCCTCTCCCAGGGATTCGATCCGGGCATTGGCCGCCTTGCCCGCGTCGGACTGCTGCCGCGCCTCATTGACGCCGGCTTCTCGTTGAGCATGATCCTGCGCGGCAAGGTCTCCGGCGCCACGGCGGCGGTTGCCGAGGAGCAGTCGAAGCAGATCCAGGCGGCCGGCCAGAAGTTTGTCTATTATGGCCGCGTCGTGCGCCAGGAAGGCTGGATCGGTCTCAACTATTGGTACTTTTACCACTACGACGACTGGCGCTCGAGCTTCGACGGCGTCAACGATCACGAGGCCGATTGGGAGAACGTGTGGGTGTTCCTGTACGAGGGTGAGGATGGCAGCCTGAAACCGGAGTGGGTGCTCTACGCCGCCCACGACTTCACCGGTGATGACCTGCGGCGGCGTTGGGATGACAGGGAGCAGCTCGACATCGTTGGCGAGACGCACCCCGTCGTCTACATCGGCGCAGGCTCCCACGCCGCTTACTATCGTCCGGGCGAGTACCTGATTGAATCCGAGGCGCCGGGCACTGAATCTCTCACCCGGTATTTGCTGGCCGGGCGGCGCCTGTGGAATCGCGCGTTCGGCCAGGGCGAGGAGGTGGACGAGAGCGCGCCGTTCCTGACCATACCCTTCGTCGAGTACGTGCGCGGCGACGGCCTCGCCGTGGGCCCGGGGCAGGACCATGAGTGGGAGCCGGTGCTCCTCGACCCGGCGCCGTCGTGGCTGACCGACTATCACGGCTTGTGGGGCCTGTTCACGCGCGACCCCGTCGGCGGGGAGAACGCTCCGGCCGGACCGATGTACAACCGCGACGGTACCCCGCGCTACGTGTGGTACGATCCGCTCGGTTTCGCCGGCCTCGATAAGGTGCCGACGCCCGTCGCCGAGAAGAGCGTGTTGCAGAAAGAGCTGGATGGCGTGGCGGCGCGCCAGGGTGAAATTGAGCTCACGCTAGAGGCGAAGCAGGACGAGCTGGAGCGCCAGGGGGCGGAGCGGGCGGCCCTGAACGGATTCTCCTACCTGGGCAAAGACGCCAAAACGATTGACGCGGCGATTGTGTCGCTCGGCGACGAGATCCAGGGCTTGCGCCTCGAGCACGCGCGAAACAAGACCTTGATGAGCGCGCTTTCCCTTCGCCTCCAGCGCCTGGCTCAGGGCATCAAAGATGACCCGCGCGCTCACATCGGCTTGATGCAGGCGCCGATGACCACCGAGTCGATGCGCTTCGCGCGCGCCGGCGAGATTTGGTCCGCGCTGAGCATCGGCCTGCTGCTGGTCGCCTTCGTAGTGCTGCTGTTCCTGGGCGTCGCCAACTGGGTCAACGCCCTGATCTCGGTCATCGTGATTTTCACCGTGATCGAGGCTGTGTTCCAGCGCCGGGTCGCCAACGTGATCGCGGTGATAACGGTCATTCTGGCGCTTGTCACTCTTGTCCTTCTCACTCTGGCGTACTGGCAAGCAATGCTGGTTATCGCCGTGTTGGCCGCGGGCATTTATCTGACGTGGCAGAACGCCAAGGTGGCATGGGCGGCGCTGCGCGTGGGTGACCGCAAGAAGGCGGAAGCGCTCGCCGCGAGCGCCGACATGAACGCGAGCAAGGACGGCGCGGGGCAAGGCTCATAATATGGCGCGCTGGCGCGGGAACCAGAGTATATTTACCACATCCTGCGCCAGTCACCTCTGCCCCAACGCCCACCTTTGCCGAGCTGCCGGCGATCGCGCCGGCAGCGTGCCTCGCTCTACCGACGCCGGCTCCAGGTCCTCGGCGATGAGCGTCATGAGGCGGCGGAGCCTGGCCGGGTCCTGGATCTTGTTCTGGGCCTTGCGAAAAATGACCGGGATGAGGCCGAAGCCTCTGGCCAGCTTGGTCAGGATGTGGCGGTAGTGGATTCCCAGGTTCTCGCCGTCGCGGGCCAGCAAGCTCTGCCTGTTGAGGTCGGCGGGGATGACGCTGGGCTTATCCAGCTCACGCACGCCCTCGTCGTCCATCTTCGGGAAGAGGAGGTAGGTGAGCTGCTCGACGTAGTCGCCGTAGGAGACACCGTCGTCGCGCAACACATTTCAGTAATTCCAGACGCGCTGCACAATCGCAGAAGAGTTCGTGGTCATGGAGGTACGCTCATCGTTTGAGTGTAGCGCCCTAAGTGGCGAAGCCGTGAAATCACGAACGCTACATCAAGGCATTTAGTTGGGTACGCAGATGATATCAGGCAGATATGCACATTCGACAATGAAGGACGGGATAGGCTGAGCGAAGAGCATGTGCATGTTCAGGAGCAACCTAGCTATTCCATAACGGAACCGGTTCAGTTCCTTGGCCAGTTTTTCGTCCTCCGGTGTAACTCGGAAGGGTTCCTTCGGATGAACCTGCCAATCATCTCGAAACTCGCGGAGCTTCTTGTGATCAGCCCACACCCTGTCACCACGCTCTAACTTGCTGCCTCCAGTCATGACGGGGATCCAATCCTTGATCTTGACTTCGAAGCTGACGGACGTAGTTTTCGAGTCGATCAAAGAGCTGGAAGAGTGTCTTCGGTTGTGGTCTGCCACACGTAGTGTCAGGTAGCCCTCCACCGAATCAATGCCTTCAGAGGCGCATGACAAGAACGCCTTCAGACTGCTCTTCGCCACGGCTTCTTCAAGTCGCTCCTGAGCTGACTTGAATGAGGCTATGTAGTGTGTTATGATCGGAGGCCCTTTGGTAGTCGCCAGCGTATGCCCAGTTGTCATGTCTATAACCGAGAGTTCGCCGCCTTCTCCTTCGCCAGCCATGCCAAATCCGCTCCCAAGCACCAAATTGTGGAAGCACGGTACTTTGCTCGAGGGATCACGGCAGAACTCTACGATCCGCTCAAAGCTGTCCCCTGTCATGTGCTCCAGGAAACGGATAATCTCTGCCTCGGGCGCCGTTCTAGCTTGGTAATGGCTGTGATTCCCGTACCTCGCCATGCGGAATATCATTTCCCGCGTTTCCTTCGCTGACCGTCGGGGTGCAAACTGCAGTGCCATCAGAGCAACCTCAAGATAAATCCGCCTATTTTCATCACTCACTGCGTGTCATCTCAGCCGGCGATGGAGTATCAATCCGCGCCTGCAGGTAGGGACTGACCTTCTCGCAGAGCATGCGGAGGTGGCTATAGGGCAGATCGCCCATGTGGTGCAGGCGGCCCACGATGATGCCGGGGTGGCGATGAAGGTGCGCCGCGAAAGCTTCCACCTTTGTCTTAGAGAAGTAAGGCTTCGTCTCCGCCACGAATGCCTCAAACTCCTCGCGATCGACGAGCCAGTTACTTGCCAACTCGTTGGCCTCCCCCTCAGTCGCATCCCCGTCCTGGTCATCCTGATTGAACACATCCACGCCGCTATGCCCTCTGACGATGTGAGCCAGCTCATGCGTCAGGGTGAACCAGAAGCTGTCGATACGGTCGTAGCGCAGCGACAGGGCGATAACGGGGCGGCCATCATCAAGCTCGAACGCCGCGCCGTCAACGTAGCTCTTGAACAAGTGGGGTACAAACACCATGTGGATGCCCAGGTCGGAGAGAGCGCTCGGAACCTGCGCAACATCTTCGGCGCGCTCAGCGTACGCGAGCAGGGACGGTATGGAGGCCGCCAAGCGCGCGCGGTCAAAGGGAGCGACGTGTTGCTGTCGGGCCAGGTACTCGGCTCGCTTCACCCAGGCGTTCAGTGCGCTTGTCTCCGGCCCAAGGTCTCGCGTATGCCGAAACGCAACACTCAACTTCACGTCGTCATCCAACGACGAGAGGCCCAGGAACTTGCAGACTTCCTGCTCCAGGTCGTCCAGCGATTCCCCCGCTTCAATCCAGCCGCGCCGGATAAGCTCAGCGACCGGCGCCAGACTGTACAGCCGGCTCTTGCGCTCAATATTGTCTTTCGGCGCCTGCTTTTGCGCCAAATGCAGACGGTAGTTTGTTTCTAGGTTCATCCACAGCTCGGCCGACGTCCCAAACGCCTTCCCCAGCTCCACCGCGGTCTCGGGTGTAATCCGCTTGTTGCCCCGGATGATCTCGTTGATGGCCTGCGCCGGTCGCCCCATGATCTCGGCGAGATCTCTCTGGGTCCACCCACGCTCCTCCAGCTCGGCCTGAACAATGGACCCGGGAGCCGGAACACGCGCTGCTCTCAGCTTCTCGGTCATGTTCGCCTCCCTCCTGGCTAGTGGTAGTCTACAATTTCCACGATCTCTATGTAGCGCCCCTCATCGTCCTCAGTTACTACGACAATCAAGCGATACTGCTTGTTCAAGCGCAAGGACGACTGTCCCTTTCGGTCACCTGTTAGTTGCTCGAAGTGCAAACTCTTGAGCGCGTATAGGTCTTGCTCGCTCGCCGCCGCCTCGATCACGCTCATCACACGGAAAAAGCCGTTCACGACGCCCGCAGGATACTTGTGGACGTATTTCTCCTCGGTATACATCTCTTGCAGGCGCTTGGACGCAAACTTGAAACGCAAGGACCGCTCCTTGGAGAGTCACGACTATTATAGCACATACCTCGACAGAAATCAATACCGAGATTCACCTTATGGGTGAATCTCGGTCTAACCTGCAACGCAGACTCGAACCGTCTGTGTCATGTAAACTAGCCCGCTATATTCCCAACCGCCCCTGCGTCGCGCCCTCGGGACCCCTCGGGCCTCCTCTCCCCGTCGGAGAGGGCTGGGGTGAGGGTCTTCGGATCTGTTCCAGCAGGGCGCTCGCCGGTTCGTCGCTCGGGTCCTGCGGGACGAGTTGGCCCGCAAACGCGCGCTTCAGGATGGACTGACGCAGGTGCTTGGCGCGGGCCAGGTTGGCGGCGAAGCCGGTCTTGACGGGGAACTCGCGCACGGCGACGCCACGATTGGCGCCGAGGTTTATCTGTCCGCGGTCCTGGACGAGCCAGCCAGCGTCGGCGAGCAGTCTGTCGATGGTTTGGCGGGCGCGTTGCTCGGGTTGCGGCATGTGGCGCTATCTCGCGACGGAATAGATTTTCTGCTGCAAGCGGTCGATAGCCACGGTCAACACAGGCGGGGGGAGTCCTGGGAGTGCGGCTTGCAGTCAACAAGCATGACGGTGAATCGGGTGATGTGTTACGGAAAGTATGCCACATGACGCGCGGGCGCGCAAGGGCGTAGATTGCGGCGCAACTTACGGCGTGGGAACGACACTGTACTCGACATCGAGCCGGTAGCCCACGTTGAGAGCGTTGCGGAAATCTTGCTTCATGTCTGGCGAGTTCTGGAATTGAGCGATTCGTGTTGCTAGCGTATTCATCTCCAGCCGAAAACTATCCGGATCCAGCACCTGCGCCAGACCCAGGTCGGCGGAGACCACGCGCTTGAGGGCGCCAACGAGCGCGGCATCCTGGCGATTCGTCGGGGGAGCCGAGCTATCCACAGGTGCGTTGATAGCGACTCGCGGCAGCGGCGCAGGCTTCAGCGTCACATCGGCGTTCATTGGCAGGGTGAAGCCCGACGGCAGATTCACTGTAGCGCCGAGGTAGCCCGGCGCTGAGACGACGATATATTGTGGGCGGCCATCGCGGGGGTCAGGCTTTGGCAGCTCGAAGGAAGCCGGGCCAACAGGCTGAATTGGGAATTGTTGCACCGGGTTGGGGAGAGCGCCGGGCGGCCCGGCGGGCATTGGGGGCGCCTCGTTACTGAGCACATAGGCGACGGTCTTGAGGCCCGCCGGAGTCGTCGTGACCACTCCGTTCGCGTCGATGGCGAGGCGTGCTTTTAGCTCCGCGGTCTTTACATCGCCGAATGCTGAGCGCAGGGGCTGATAGGCTTGCTCCACCAGCTGGTCTAGCTGATCGGCAGGTCCTTGCGCCGTTCCTTCCTTGATTGGCGTTGCATACGGGGAAATGCCGACGATGTCGAGCCGATTCAGCACCAGGCGCAGCCTCAGTGTCTCGGGCGCGCGCGGAGCAACGCTCGGCGGCGGTGTGACGAGCGTCGCCGCCGCCCCTCCCGTCGCCGGCCGACGGTTGAACGGGCCGAGGTAGAGGAACAGGGCAGCGACGCCGACGACGAGGATGCTGACGACAATGAGCGCGCCTCGACGGGACGTTGACGTCCCCGCGGTCTGCGCTGATGAGGCATTATGGTCGGCGAGCCATCGGTCGAGATCGGGTAGGCGATTGCGATGGTCCAGCCACACGACAAGATTCTGGGCAAGCGCAGTCTTCGTTTGCCCCTCCCAGTCTGGATAGCCAAGATCGGAGGCGGCCATTTGAAGCTCGGCCAGGGACAGTCGCTGGATAAGATAATCCCGTTCGGCAGGTCCGTTCGATTGCGACATTGGCGCCTCCGGTCCTGTCTGACGCCCAGCAAGGCGCTGCAAGCATCACGCAATTCTCTATGGATTCGACGCTGAAGCGTCCAGGCTCCTTATGCAGGCGCCACTCGAATCTGACGTCATCCGCCGGCATGAAGCAGCGGTTTGGTTTAAGAGCCAAATCGCGTTACGCTATATACGCGATTTGGCCGCGTGCGCACCGGCACGCGCTGACGATTGCAGGAACGGGTCACGAACGAGGACGGCACGAGGGACAGCGTCAGAGTAACATGGACGTAGACACATTCGGATAGACGCTCTGTGACGAGCGAGGGAGGAAAGCGATGGGCGTTCAGGGCTTGCACCACATTACACTGGTATCATCGGATGCGCAGCAGACAACGGATTTCTACACGCGCGTGCTCGGCCTGCGGCTGGTCAAAAAGACGGTCAACTTCGACGACCCCGGCAGCTACCACCTCTACTTCGGCGACGAGACCGGCAGCCCCGGCTCCGCCATCACCTTCTTCGAGTGGCGCGACGCCCCTAAGGGCCACTGGGGCATCGGCGGCACCCATCACTTCGCCCTCAGTGTCCCCGACTACGACGGCCTGCTCAAGTGGAAGCGCCGCCTGACCGACCTCGGCCTCAAGGTGGACGGCCCCCTCGACCGCCACTACTTCACGTCCATCTACTTCACCGACCCAGACGGCGCGATCATCGAGATCGCCACGCGCGGCCCGGGCTGGACGGTGGACGAAGCACCGGACGAGATTGGCACGACGTACAAGGCGCCGCCGGAGGATATGCTCGTCAACAACCGCGACGAGGCGCGCATCTCGGCGACGACGTGGCCGGAGCCGGTGCCGGCGATCACGCCGGACATGGCGCTGCGCCAGGGGATGCACCACATCACGGCCATCGGCTCCAACATCGAGCGGACGCAGGCCTTTTTCGGCGATTTGCTGGGGATGCGGCGGGTTAAAATGACGTCGAACTTCGACGACCCGAACTCGGCGCATTGGTACTGGGGCGTAGGGGATGGGCGGCCGGGGACGCTCATCACGTACTTCGAGCGCGACCCGCGGCGGGTGCGGCGGGCGCAGTTCGGGCCCGGGCAGACGCACCACTTCGCCCTGGCAGTGCCGGACGACGAGACGCAGCTGGCGTTCCGCGAGAAGCTGATCCAGGCGGGCCTGCGTGTCTCGCCGGTCATGGATCGCATCTACTTCAAGAGCATCTACACCAACGACCCGGATGGGCACATCGTGGAGCTGGCGACGGCCGGGCCGGGCTTCGCCGTGGACGAGCCGGTGGCGAGCCTGGGGACGAGCCTCAAGCTGCCGCCGTGGCTGGAGCCGCACCGCCGCGACCTCGAAGCCACCCTGTCAGCGATTGCCGTCTCCACGCCTTGACGGAATGGGCGCAGAAGCCTAGACTACGCCCAGCACGAAATGGTGTTGGGCGTAGTGTCTTGTTGATCTAGTGTGAGGAGGCCGTTGATGGCAGAGCAGAGTGGCTGGATGAGGTTCGGCAACGACATGATGACCTGGGTGTTGCGCTCGCCACTGCACGGCCTCGCCGGCCGGTCGCTGCTCATCACCGTGACCGGCCGCAAGAGCGGCGCCCAGTACACGTTCCCAGTGAACTACACGCGCTCCGGCGACGTCATCACCATCCTCAGCCGTCGCGACCGCACGTGGTGGCGCAACCTGCGGGGCGGCGCGTCCGTCACCCTGCACGTCGACGGGAAGGATGTGCAGGGGCAGGGTACGGTGATTGAGGATGATGCCGAGGTTGCCAAGGCGCTCCAGGCGTACACCCAGACTCTCTCGCGCGTCCCGCGCCGCCTCCGCGACACCGCCGCCGCCGTACACACCTACCTGATTATTCAAGTGCAGCTCACGGCCCAGGCGGCGTCCTCAGTAGGATATTGACGTGCCAGAGCGCGTCGAGACTGTGATTGTCGGGGGCGGGCAGGGTGGCCTCTCCGTAAGCTACTATCTGAGTCGGCAGGGGCACGAGCACGTTGTCCTCGATCGGGCGGCCTTGCCCGCCGAAGCGTGGCGCAACCAGCGCTGGGACTCTTTCACGCTCAACACGCCCAATTGGACATTCCGCCTGCCCGGCGCGGTCTACGACGGCGATGACCCGGACGGCTTCATGGCCCGCGACGACGTCGTGCGCACCTTCGAAGAGTACATCGATCGTTTCAATCTTCCGGTGCGCTACAGCGTGCGCGCCACGAGCGTTGAGCCGCGTAATGACGGCTACACGGTGGAAACCGACGCGGGCGCGTTCGAGGCGTCGAACGTCGTCGTCGCCACTGGCACTTTTCAGCGCGGCAAGGCCTCAGCGCTCGGCGAGAAGTTGCCGCCACAAATTGTGCAACTTGACAGTAGCAGCTATCGCAACCCGGAGCAGTTGCCGCCGGGTGCTGTGCTCATTGTCGGCTCTGGCCAATCCGGCTGCCAGATTACCGAAGACCTGTATGAGAGCGGGCGCAAGGTCTACCTGTGCGTTGGCTCGGCCGGGCGGTCGCCCCGGCGCTACCGTGGGAAAGACATCTTCTGGTGGCTAACGGAAACGGGCTTTTATAGCAGAACCGTGGATATGCTGCCCGCCCCGCGCGCCCGCTTCATCGGCGCTCCGCAGCTCAGCGGCACGCGCGGCGGGCACAACATCAACCTGCACCAGTTCGTTCGCGACGGCGTCACGTTGCTCGGCCACCTTCGCGGGGTAGAGGGGAACAGGATTATCCTGGCGCCCGACCTCAAGGAGAGCCTGGCGAAGATGGATAAGGTCGAGGCCGACACGGTGGGCCTCGTGGACCAGCACATCGAGAAGCACGGCCTGAATATCCCGCCAGAGGTGTTGCCTCAACTGCGCGACGGCTACGACGCCGAGGTGGTCACCGAGCTTGACCTGCGTGGCGCCAACATTACGAGCGTTGTCTGGGCCACCGGCCACACGTGGGACTTCAGCCTGGTAAAGCTGCCGGTCTTCGACGACATGGGCTATCCGGTGACCCAGCGCGGCGTGACGGTGTATCCGGGGCTGTACTTCGCGGGGCTGCACTGGATGCATACCCACAGGTCGGGGCTCCTGCTGGGCGTCGGCGAGGACGCCGAATACGTCGCTTCGCACCTTATGACCCGAACATAGCGTAGAGGCGCGCCAGGGCTGCGTCTCTACGCTATATTTCATCAACATGGCATGCGCGTGGCAGGCTTCAGCCCGGCAAGGCCAGCGGGGTATGTGGGAAGTCGGGGCGCGAGGCGGCCATCTGCTCGATAGCGTGCATGACCGCCAGGGCGACGTGCTCGCGCCAGGGCCGCGCCACGACCTGAACGCCGACCGGCAGACCCGCGCTATTTTCCTCCACCACCCGCGCCGCCTGCTCCACCTTGTCTTTCGACACCGGCCGCCCGATCTGCTCCGCCTCGCGCACCCGCGTCACCGGCACGACGCCGGCCGGATAGCCTAGCACGTTGTACAGGCACGCATACGCGCCGGCCGTGATGACGTCCTTGCTCGCGCCGTGTGTGAACGCCGGCAGCGAGCAAGGCGGGCAGAGAATCACGTCGAACGGCCCACCCTGGGCGCTGTCAAGCGCGTCCTTGAAGCGCGCCTGGTAGTCCATCACCATCTCGGCGAGCTGCCAGTAGTGCGCCGTATCGTTGTGCCCGAAGGCGCCGAGGCCCATTGCCAGGTTGCGCTGGCCTATGGCGTTCAGGACGCCCTGCGCGCTGCGGATCGCCGTATGCGGTAGCCGCACCAGGGTGAGCAGTTGGGCGATCTGCGGCGTTTGCTTATCCTTGCCGAGCATCCCGCGCATCAACCGCCCACCGTCTGCGCCGAAGATGCCGTAGAGCAGACCCATCGCCAGGCCAGCGTCCGGCGGCGTCCACTCTGTCACCTGGGCGCCGAGATTGCGCAGCGTGTCGGCTGCCTCGCGCACGGCCCGCGCGATGGCCGGGGCGACCGCGAACGTCCCGTCATTGGTGTACCAGGCAACGCGGAGATTGCGGACATCGACGTCGCGGAAATTCCCGAGCGGCATCGGCGGCTCGACGGCGGGATTGGCGCCGCCGTTGATGACCTCCAGCCCCAGGGCGACGTCCTCGACGTGACGCGCCAGGACGCCAACCTGGCTCGGCACAGCCTGTTGGCCGACGGGCACGCTGTAGCGGCCCAGGTCGGGCGTGCGGCCAGTCGTCGGCTTCAGGCTGGCGATGCCGCAGAAGTGGGCCGGGATGCGCGTGCTGCCGCCGATATCGGTGCCGAGGCCCAGCGCAGAGCCGCCCGCCGCGATAATGGCTGCCTCGCCGCCACTGCTGCCGCCGGGCGTGCGTGTGGGGTTCCAGGGATTCTTCGTCGTGCCGTAGAGAGGATTGTCGCTCTCGTAGTAGAACAAGAGCTGGGCGACATTGGTCTTGCCCAGAACGATGGCGCCCGCGTCGCGGAGACGCGACACGTGGCGCTCGTCCCGTGTCGCGCGGGTGGCGGCGCGCGAGGGCAGGCCGAAGGTCGATGGCGTGCCTTCCAGGTCGAGGCACTCCTTGATCGTGACCGGCAGCCCGTGCAGCAGTCCTATCGGCTCGCCCGTCTTCCGGCGCGCATCGGCGGCGTGGGCTTCGGCGCGGGCCGCCTCGTAACGCTTCACGACGACGGCATTGAGGCTTGGGTTGACGCGCTCAATGCGCTCGATGTGCGCCTCGACGGCCTCGGTCGCGGTGATGTCGCCTGTAGCGATGTGCTCGACGAGCTGTGCCGCCGACATCCGGGTCACATCGTCAATCTGCGTCTGGGCGCGGGTACCGTTCAGTGTGCTGATCATGGCTGGTCGCTCCTTCTATGCGTCGTGTGCTTCTCATCGAACTTACACGACTAGAATAGCGGAGCCGGCCGGTGGCCGCATCGGGAGGATTCCCCATTTACGCGAGCAGATTGTTCTCCATCGCAAAGAGCGTTGCGCCGGCGCGGGTGGATACGCCGATCTTGGCGTAGATGTTCTGAATGTGGCGGTCGACGGTTTTTGTGGAGATCGTCAGCGCCTCCGCCACCTGTTTCATCGTATAGCCCCGCGCAATCAGGCGGAGCACCTCGATCTCGCGCTCGCTCAAGCCGGCGACGCCGGCCTTGTACTGTGCCTTCACGCGGTGGCCGGCTGCAGCGAGCAAGGCGTTGACAACGTCGCCGTCCATCCGCCCCGCGCGCACCTCGCGTTGCAAGGCGTTGGCGGCCTCATCGGGCGAGGCGGGCGGCCGGTGAGGCCGCTCCTCGGTGAGCGCGGCATAGCGATTGGCGGCAGCCAGAATGCGGGCAGCAGGTGTGAGCAGAGCGCCCGACAGCTTGCGGTAGTAGCCGGAGCCGTCGATGCGTTCGTGGTGCATGGCTGCCAACGAGCCCACCTTCGCCAGCGATTCCGGGCGGGCCAAGACCCGTTCCGCGTAGTAAGGGTGCAGGTGCACTTTGTCCCACTCGCGCTCAGTCAACGGGCCGCGCTTGCCCCAGATGCCCGCGCTGATGCCGACCTTACCAATGTCGTGGAGCAGGGCGGCGCGGCGTAGAACGCGGATATCGCTGTCGGGCAGGCCATAGCGCTGGGCCGTGGCGGCTGCGAGGTCGCCTACGCGGCGCGAGTGATTGAGGAAGAAGGGTGACTTGATATCCACGAAGTCGGCGATGGCCTCACACGCGCCGTCCATCTCGCCTTCGTGCAACGTCCTCCGCGCGCCCGGCTCGATCGCCAGCACGCTGTCCCAGACCGGCTCGTCATCCAGCCCCGCGAAAAGTTGCGCGGCGTTGCGACATAATGTGTCGACGAGGTGGGGGGAATGGGCGCCGCCGCGGCGCTCGCGGGCCATGGCGAGGGCGGCGTCAATCCCGCCGAGCCGGTAAAACGTGACGGCATCCTGTGCCAGGGACGCGGCAAGGAGTGCGGGGGAGATGGCGTCGCCCTTGAGCGCCGGCACGCCCTTGCCATCCCACCGCGCGTAGATTTGGCCGATGGTCGCCACGAACCGCGCCGGGAAGCCGAGCCGCGTCGCCAGCCCCTTCGCTACCTCACAGTGCCCGGCGAAGAAGCTCGACCGCACCTGGGGCATCTGCGCGAATCCCTGGGCGACGGCCTGGGCCATTCGGGCGGGATCCGCGCCGACATTGGCCTGCCAGATGGAACGCAGCACGAGGTTGACGACGCGCATATTGTCGGCCCCGTCGAGGGGGGCTATCTCGGTACGAAAGGCAATCTCGTCGCCGACGATGGAAGCCAGCCAATATGTGTCGGCGTTGCAGCCGATGTAGCGCAGCAGAGCTTCGTAGTAGGCGTCGCGCATGTCGTCATCCGACAGCCCTGTCGCCTCCGCCAGCCGGACGGCAACGATGCAGCTCATCATGGCGTACTCCATCGGCTGGCCCATGCCGAGGTCGGTCGCCATCGAGAGGGCGGCCATCAGCTCGGCGAGCCGTACGCCTGAGTCGTGGTCGGATGGGAGCGCGGAAGTCATCGGCGGATGCCCCTCCATAGGAAAAGAATTGCATTTCATTGTACAGTATAATGCAACGCAGAGCATTTGGGGCTGCTGGAAAGCTGGAAAGAGTAGAGGGCACGCGGTGGCATGCCCTCTACTCTCTTCAAAAGGTAACGTATGCTGTTGTCATGTGCCTGCTTCACAGGGCCATCGGCGTCTCGACCGGTGGAAGCACCAGGCGCATCTCGGTGCAGCAGATAGGGCAGCCCAGAATCGTAATAGGGCGTGTGTAGCGGGGCAACTGTTCCTGCCGCGGGACCAGTGAGACGTGGCAGCTTGGGCAGAGGGCTTCGCCCTCGTGCGCGTAACTCATGACGATACTATGGATTTGCGTGGGCGTCCAGGACATACGACCTCCCTCTCGCAAACTTGGCGCAGTCCGCGGCGTAGACTCAACGCAGCTGTTGCTTTTTCTTGCCTCACGCCGGCTCAAGCGCCCGGCGCCCTTGCGCGTACTTCGGTCGCCCTTCCTCTCCTCCTTCCACACCGACCCCGTGATGCCGTTTTGCCGCAATATTCGTACCGGGAGTAACAGGAAAGTAACATTTTCGAGGCCGGTTTGGGCCTGTTTTCGCAACTGGAGTCGACGCGGGCCTCATGGCGCCCGGCCGCGTGCCGCGGTGAGGACGGCGATCACCGTCATGGCATCGCGGATCTCGCTTGCAAGGGTCATGGCCAGCACGTCGGCAAACGGCAGCACGGCCACCTCCAGGAACTCGGTCTCATCGGGAAGGGCTTCGGCGCGGACAAGGTCGCGGCCGATGAACACGTGGCACGTCTCCTGGACAATGGACTTGCTGCTGTAGAACGTGCTAATGGGCGTCAAAGTCTGAGCGTCGTACCCGACTTCCTCCCGCAACTCGCGCCGCGCCGCGTCCGCCAGGCTTTCACCCGGCTTGACGCCACCGGTCGGCATCTCCCAGCGCCCATTCTCGTTGAAGACGTAGCGGTACTGGCGCACCATGACGACGTGGTTATCATCCACGAAGGGCAAGACGCCGACGGCGTCGCTGCACTCGACCACGCCGTACAGCGTCGTCCGGCCATCCGGCATCTCGGCGATATCTTCGCGGACGCGTGTCCAGGGGTTCTGGTACACCAGGCGGGAGGAACGGGTCGACCAGGGTTTCGGGGGCATGCGGACTCTCCGGGCTTGGACATCGCGGCTGTTTCGGGTTAAACTCTAAGCCTCATTTATACTAGCTTAGTGCAGAAGTAGAAAGGAGGTCGTATGGATCACGCTCCGGCGACTCTGATCGAAAACGACCTGGCCCATCTGATTCACCCCCAGCATAATCGCCAGATGCATTTGGACTACGGTCCGCTTATCATCACCGAGGGCAAGGGCGCCACCCTGACGGACATCAACGGCAAGCGCTATGTCGACGCGCTGGCGGGTTTGTGGAACGTCTATGTCGGCTATGGCAACGAGGAGCTTGCCGAGGCGGCGGCCGCGCAGATGAAGCAGCTGGCCTACTTCTCGGCGTACGTCGGTATCTCCAATATCCCGGTGATTGAGCTGGCGGCGAAGCTGGCGGAGATTGGTCCGGCGAGCCTGAACGCGGTGTACTTCACCACGGCGGGCGCAGAGTCGAACGAGAGCGCCATCAAGACCGCGCGCTTCTACTGGAAGCAGAAGGGCTACGCCGACAAGACCCGCATCATCTCGCGCCAGTTCGCCTATCACGGCGTCACGTCGCTGGCGAGCCAGGCGACGGGCATGCCCGCCTTCTGGAAGGGCTTCGAGCCGCACCCGCCGGGCTTCGTCCACGTCGTTTCGCCCTACCCGTATCGCTTCCCGGAGAACCTGCTCCAGGGGCGCGGTGTCGGTGAGCCGGCGGCCGACGCGATCGAGCAGGCAATCCTCGCCGAGGGGCCGGACCAGGTCGCGGCGGTCATCGGCGAGCCGATCATGGGCGCCGGCGGCGTCATCGTTCCGCCGGACGACTACTGGCCGCGCGTGCGGGCCATCTGCGACAAGTACAACGTGCTCCTTATCTCCGACGAGGTCATCTGTGGCTTTGGGCGCACGGGCAGCATGTGGGGCCTGGAAGGCTACGGCGTCCAGCCGGACCTGATGAGCTTCGCCAAGGGCGTCACCAGCGGCTACATACCTCTCGGCGGCGTGATGATGAACGACGAGATCGCCGGCGTGATTAACGGCCTGCCCAAGCCGAGCCAGTGGATGCACGCCGCGACCTACTCCGGCCATCCGACGGCGTGCGCCGTTGCGCTCAAGAACCTGGAAATCCTGGAGCGCGATGGGCTGTACGAGCGCGCCAGGGTCATGGGCGAGAAGCTGCAGGCCAAGGTTCAGGCGCTGGCCGACCATCCGCTCGTGGGTGACGCGCGCGGTAAGGGTTTCATCGCCGGGCTGGAGCTGGTAAGCGACAAGAGCACGAAGGCGCCGGGTAGCCCCGAAGGGAAGCTGGCCGGGCGCGTCCGCGACGTAGCTCAGCGCAAGGGCGTTATCATCCGCGCCGTCCGCGACATCCTGTGCTTCGCTCCGCCGTTCGTGATAACCGACGAAGAGCTGGAATTCCTCTTCAGCGTGATTAGGGAGTCTCTCGACACGGTCGCCGAGGAAGTCCTGGCGCCAGCACAGCAGAAGTAATGGGAGTTAGTGTGAGCAATATCCCGAATTCGCACAAAGACTTGTTCGAGAAGCGCGCCTTCGGCCACTTCGCCACCGTCATGCCGGACGGTAGCCCGCAGGTGACGCCGGTCTGGGTGGACTACGATGGCGAGTACGTTCTGGTGAACACCGCCCAGGGACGCCAGAAGACGCGCAACATCCAGCGCGATGCGCGCGTTGCCCTGGAGATTACCGACCCTGACAACGCCTACCGCTACTTGCTCGTCCGCGGTCCGGTGGTCGAGGTGACCGCCGAGGGCGGCGACGCTCACATCGATAAGCTGTCAAAGAAATATACGGGGCGCGATACGTATGCTAGTCGCCGGCCCGGCGAGGTGCGTGTCATCATCAAGATCAAGCCGGAGGCTGTCACGGCACACGGCTAAGCCGCCACTGTCGCCCTGAGCAACGCGGAGGACGCCAGATGCGCCGGGATGTCTCGCCGAGATGAAGGCGCGGCTGTCGCCCTGAGTACAGCGAAGGGCCCCAGGGGTACCGGGATGCTTCGCTTCGCTCAGCATGACGTTTTCATACTTACGGGTGACTCAAGGGTCATGTAGACTATGCTCAGCATGACAACTATAGGAGAAGTTCACATGTCGACTGATCTGGCAACCGAGTTCACCGCAGCCGCTCAATCCGCTCAGTCGCTACCCAAGAAGCCGGACAACGCGACTCTGCTCCAGCTTTACAGTCTGTACAAGCAAGCGACCGTGGGCGATGCCTCCGGCAAGCGCCCCGGCTTTACCGACCCTGTCGGCCGCGCCAAGTACGATGCATGGGCAGGGCTTCAAGGCACGTCGAAGGACAAGGCGATGCAATCCTACATCGACCTGGTTAATCGACTACAGAAAGCCTAGCGGTGTAGTACCCACGTGTCAGCGACTTCCAGTCGCTCTTGGATTTAGTAAGCGACTAGAAGTCGCCACTCCATGTTCACCAACATTAGAGGCCGCCCCTCGGTTCGCCATTGAATGAGGGACGGCCTCGTCACATAACTCGCATATTCATTTTTCATTTAGACCAATTGCTCACAGCAAAAATGAATTGGCCAAATGGACTGTCGGGCAGGGGAATCAGGGCATCCCTGGCACAATCGGGCCGGTGGAAGCAACCGGCATCTGCCACGAAGGTGTGTACATAACTGTGAGCACCAAAGCGGCGACAGCGATCAGGATGATGAGCCAGTTGATGTCAAATTCGCGCGTTCCCATGTGCATATGAGTGGTAAACATCGCACAACCTCTCTTTGCGGGCGACCGAGCCGGGCTGGCCCACCCGACGTGAGCCTTTACCCATTACGCACTGCGTCAACCCTATATAGGCCATTATACCCCATTTTCTCGTCAATTTCAAGCGATTTGGGCACATAAGTGACGGAATTTTAGGACCACTTCTTGACCGGCTAATGCGGCCCAATCCCCTGCCGGTGCGGTCGCCTACCAAAATGCAGTGGCGGCTTCAACTGCTCCGGATTGGAGAGCGGTTGAAGCCGCCATGGTGCAATGCCCTATACCAAACGCTGCTAGAAAAGCTGCAAAGTCAGCATCATTGCGAGGAGGGCAGCTTCCGGGGGTGTGGGGGGCGAAGCTCCCCACGGACGAAGCAATCTGACCACGGGTACGGGCATCTTTACTTGGAGTAGGCTGCCGGTCGCGTGGGCGGGAGATTGCTTCGCTTCGCTCGCAATGACAGCCTTTCTATACACGCTTGGTATTAGTCTACGACCGAGAGCCCTACAGCTCGCTCGACTTGCCCTGGACTAGCTCCTGGGCGTGGGCAATGAAGTCAGTCACGGGCACAGCGCCGCGGTCCTCGCCGGTGCGCACACGCACCGACACGGTGCCGTTCTCGGCCTCGCGGTTCCCAACGACGAGCATGTACGGCGTCTTCTGAAGCTGGGCGTCGCGGATCTTGGCCTGCATGCGCTCCGGCCGCTGGTCGACCTCCGCCCGCAGACCAGCCGCCTTGAGCCGCGCCGCGACCTCCTGGGCATACGCCGCGTGGCGGTCGGTCACCGGGATGATCACCGCCTGCACCGGCGACAGCCACAGCGGGAACGCGCCGGCGTAGTGCTCGATAAGCACGCCGAAGAAGCGCTCCATGCTGCCGAGCAGCGCGCGGTGTACCATGTACGGGCGGTGCTTGGCGCCGTCCTCGCCATCGTACTCCAGCCCGAACCGCTCGGACATGTTGAAGTCGAACTGGATGGTACTGAGCTGCCACTCGCGGCCGAGGGCGTCGTGGACCTTGAGGTCGATCTTGGGGCCGTAGACGGGGCCGCGGCCGCGTCCACCTCGTACGGCAGATTGTGGGCCTCGATGGCCTTGCGCAGCGCCTCGGTCGCCATGTCCCAATCGGCCGGATCGCCGACGTACTTGTCGGGCCGGGTCGAGAGGTAGGCGGTGAAGTCGGTCAGGCCGAAGGAGCGCAGAACGTAGAGCGAGAACTCCAGCGCCCGCGCGATCTCCTCTTCCGCCTGGTCGGGCCGACAGAAGATGTGGGCGTCGTCCTGGGTGAAGCCGCGCACGCGGGTCAACCCGTGCAGCACGCCGCTGCGCTCGTAGCGGTAGACCGTTCCGTACTCCGCGTACCGGCGCGGCAGATCGAGGTACGAACGAGTCTTGCTCTTGTAGTTCTCGATGTGGAACGGGCAGTTCATCGGCTTGGCGTAGTACTCCTCGCCTTCGATGTCCATGGGCGAGTACATGTTCTCCTTGTAGAACCCCAGGTGGCCGGAGGTCTGCCAGAGGAGAGCGCGGCCGATGTGCGGCGAGAACACCCACTCGTAGCCGTTGTCCAGGTGCGCCTGGCGGGCGAAGTCCTCGGCGATGACGCGGATGAGCGCGCCCTTCGGGTGCCACAGGATCAGGCCAGGGCCGACGTCCTCCGACACGCTGTACAGGTCCAGCTCGCGTCCCAGGCGGCGGTGGTCGCGGCGCTTGGCTTCCTCTAGCCGCCACAGGTATTGCTCCAGCTCCTCCGCGCTATCCCACGCGGTGCCGTAGATGCGCTGGAGCATCGGGTTCTTCTCGTTGCCGCGCCAATACGCGCCGGCGATGGACTGGAGCTTCAGTCCCGCCGGGTTGATATCGGCGGTGCTGGGAACGTGCGGCCCACGGCACAGGTCCTCGAAGTCGCCGTCGCGGTAAGTCGACAGGACGACCGAGCCTTCCTTGACCGGCTCGCCGTACTCGTCCACTTCGCCCGCCAGCAGGTCGCGAATGAGCTCCAGCTTGTACGGCTGGTCCTTGAATAGCTCGCGCGCCACCTCCGGGCTGACGACGCGGCGCTCGAAGGGGTAGCCGTCGGCGATGAGCTCGCGCATCCGCGCCTCGATCTTTTCCAGGTCTTCCGGCGTCAGTGGGCGCGGCAGGTCGAAGTCGTAGTAGAAGCCGTTCTCGATGGGCGGCCCAATGCCCAGCTTGGCCTCCGGAAAGTAGTCCAGGACGGCTTGGGCCATGACGTGCGCCGCCGAGTGGCGCACGCGGTACAAATGATCGGCTTGCGACAGAGGCGCCTCGGCCTGCGCCGCGTCGCTAGATACCTGACTCATAAACGAACCTCCTCGTGTTCGACAAGTGCTCCAAAAACAAAAAACCCCTCGCCCCGCAGGGACGAGAGGAAGACTCCCGTGGTTCCACCCACATTCGACGGGCACATTCGCCCGCCCTCAGGGGCCGTTAACGGGGCCAAGCCGTCGGGGTTTACTGACCATGGAAACGGTGGTAACGACTTCAGTCGTCTCCCCACCCCCTGGTGTTCTGCCCGAGACTGGCAGGTGGTTTTCGTCGGGTGCTGTGCGGGCGGGGCTTCCAGTTTGCGACCTCGCCTCCCTGGCGCCGCTCTCCCGAGTACTCGTCCTGCTCGTACGTCGTGCCTATATCGCGTATCTATCTGATAGATATTGTACCACGGTCTTACTCAACCGGCAAAACCCCAACGGATGAGACGCCATCCACCGGACGATGTATAATTTACCAACTCTGTCATTGCGAGCGAACGCGAAGCAATCTCCTGCCCTGGTGAAGGACTGTCTGAGCTGGCGGGCCTTTCATCCACCGTGAGATTGCTTCGTCGTCCTGTCGTCCTCCTCGCAATGACTCATAACCAAGGGGTGAATACGTAAATGGACAAGACACGCGAGACGCGGGTGGGTTACTCCATCTGGTTCGTCATCATCGTCGCCTTTTTCGTCACGTCGCTGATCGTCTCCAACATCATCGCGGTGAAGCTGGTGGATATCTTCGGCCTCATTCTGCCGGCTGCCGTCATTATCTTCCCCATCAGCTACATCTTCGGCGACATTCTGACCGAGGTGTACGGTTACTCCCAGGCGCGCAAGGTCATCTGGCTCGGCTTCCTATGCAACCTGTTCGCCGTCATCGCCATCATCATCGCCCAGCTTCTGCCCAGCGCGGGTTTCTGGGACGCGCAGCCGGCCTACGAGCGTATCCTCGGCTACGCCCCGCGCCTGCTCGTCGCTTCGTTCGCCGCCTATCTCGTCGGCGAGTTCGCCAACTCGTTCGTCCTCGCCAAGATGAAGGTGGCGACGGGCGGGCGCTGGCTGTGGACGCGCACGATCGGGTCGACGGTCATCGGCCAGGGCCTCGACTCCCTGGTGTTCATCACGATCGCGTTCGTCGGGACGATTCCGCCCGACGCCGTCATGCAGACCGTCGTGACCCAGTGGCTCTTCAAGTCGGTGTACGAGATCATCGCCACGCCGCTGACGTACGTCATCGTCAACTTCCTAAAGCGGGTCGAGCGCAGTGACGTCTTCGACACCGACACTGATTTCAACCCGCTGGCCATGTCGGAGTAGGAGGGATTTGTGGCAGCCGCCGTTAGCCCCGGAACGCGAGAATTGCTGCGCGAGTTTAGTGACCGTGTGCACGAGATGTACGGATCTCGCCTGGTACAGGTTATCCTGTTCGGGTCGCAGGCGCGTGGCGATGCATCCCCGGACTCTGCTGTCGATGTCGTCCTCGTCTTTCGTGACGATGTCGTGTCGGGACAGGAGATCACACGGCTTGGGCCGCTGCTCGCCGAGCTGAACCTACGCTTCGAGCGGCTCATTTCTGTCGTTCCACACTCACTCGTCGAATACGAAACGAGGAATGAGCCGTTTCTGCGGCAGGTGCGCCGCGAGGGAGTAATGGTGTAGTGGATGGTTTACGAACGTGGGGAGTCGTCGGCGTCGTCGAGGATGGCCTCAAGTAGAGGCCGCAACGTTGGCATGTCTTCGGTTGCTGTCTTCCATACGACAAGCAGGTTGACGCCGAAGTAATCGTGGATCAGCTTGTCGCGCATGCCTGCCATCTCGCGCCACGGGATTTCGGCGTAATCGGCTCGCACAGAGGGTGGGATTTGCTTTGTGGCTTCACCGACGATTTCGAGCGCTCGGACGACGGCAAACACCGTCTTATCATCCTGGCGGAACTCTTCGTAGGTCATGCCATGAACGAATTGCTCGGACTTCTCGATGGCGTCCAGAATGTCGTTCAGATAATCGAGATACGAGCGAGCCGCCGTCATAGCATGATGACTTCTTCCAGGATGCGCTTCCCGACGTGTGGCTTGAGTGCATCCTTCATGACGAGATCGACCTTGACGCCAAGTAGGTCGGATAAATAGTTCTCTAGCGCGATATATCTGAGCAAGCCCGGAGTTTCGCGGAAGGTAACCAACAGGTCTAGATCGCTCTCGGGAGATTGCTCCTGGCGTGCGAATGAGCCGAAGACCCCAAGGGACTCAACGTCATACCGCTCAAGAAGCTCAGGCATGTGCTCCCGGATGATCTGAATCAGATGTTGGAGATCGATCTTCGCTAGCATACCGTTCTATCCAGTGGGTTGCTGACCCTGTATGATATTATAACGTCGCAGAGTAGAAAAGGCATAGCGTTATGACTTCACATAGTCGCGGCGGTACACGCGCCCTTGTCACCGGCGGCGCCGGCCTCATCGGCTCCCACATCGCCGACCTTCTCCTGCGCGAAGGCTGGTCCGTGCGTATCCTCGACGCCCTGGAGCCGCAGACCCATCGCTTGGGCAAGCCCGTCTGGGTCCCCGCCGCCGCCGAGTTCGTCCAGGGCGACATCCGCGACACGGCGACGGTGCGCGCCGCCCTCGACGGCATCGACGTCGTTTTCCACGAGGCGGCCTACGGCGGCTACATGCCGGAGATGGGCAAGTACGTCCACGTCAACAGCTTCGGCACGGCGCAGATGCTGGAAATCATCCGCGACGAGAATCTGCCCGTGCGCAAGGTCGTCGTCGCGTCGTCCCAGGCCGTCTACTCCGAGGGCGCTATCCGCTGTCCCGAGCACGGCCTTGTCTTCCCTCCGACGCGGCCGCTGACCCAGCTCCAGGAAGGCGACTGGGAGGTGCATTGCCCGGTGTGCGGGCGTATCGGCGCGTCCGTCCCCACACCGGAGGAGTCGCCCATCGGCGGCGAGACCGTCTACGCCATCACCAAGGTCGACCAGGAGCGCCTCGTCCTGACCTGGGGCCGCCAGACGGGCATCCCCACCGTGGCTCTGCGCTACTCCTGCACCTACGGCCCGCGCCAGTCGGTGTTCAACCCGTACACCGGCGTCATCGCCATCTTCACCACGCGCCTGCTCAACGGCCAGCCGCCGGTACTGTACGAGGACGGACGGCAGACGCGCGACCTCTGCTTCGTGGAGGACATCGCCCGCGCCAATTTCCTGGCAGCGGCGAGCGACGCCCTGGACGGGCAAGCGGTGAATGTGGGCAGTGGGCACGCCGCGACGATTCGCCAGGTGGCGGAGATGGTGTCCGAGGCCGTAGGCGTCCGTATCGAGCCAATCTGCCGCGGCGAGTTCCGTCCGGGCGAGATGCGCTACCTCACGTCGGACATCACAAAGGCACGGGCAATGGGCTACGCGCCGAGCGTCGACCTGGCCGACGGTATCGCGCGCTACATGGCGTGGATCCGCACCCAGGGCGACATCCGCGAGTACTTCACCGCCGCCGAGGCCGTCCTGCGCCAGAAGCGCGTCGTGCAGCAGACAAGAGCGATGGGATAAATAAGCGACAGGCCCGCCAGTACCGGCGGGCCTGTGACTTGGGTCATGTAGGGTCGGGTTTCAACCCCGACTTGTGGCGTCGTGTATGGGCAGGTGTCACACCCGCCCATACGGCTTAGGAACTAGCGGTTCACGTTGTAGCGGAAGTCCACGTACGCCTGACCGCGGTTGAAGCTGCTCGGCGTCAGCGTCACGCTCGTCGGGCTGTTCGGGCACGAGTTCAACGTCAGCCCTTGCGCCGCGATCCACGTCGGCTGCGCCGGGCTGTCCGCCATCAGCGTCGCCGACCCACCAGGCGGGATCGTCACGCCGGTGAACGTCGCGTTGCCGGCAGTGTCGACGGTGGCGGTCTTGGTCGTGCCGTCGGGCATCTTCAGCAGCAATGTGGTGCCGACGAGCGGGGTGTCACCGGGGGTCCAGAAGACGTTGCAGCCGTAGTCGATGAAGGCACGCACAAGGACGAAGCCGTTGCAGACGGCGTTGGGGTCATTGAGCGGGCACTGGTAGGGCGACGGGTTGATGACGGTGGAGGCGACGGCGGTGTGGCCGAGGGCATCCATCGCCTCGACACGGGCGGTGGCGGGGTGGGTAGTGGAGTAGGTATGCTGGACGGAGGCGGAGGTGGTGAGCTGGATGGGTGAACCGTCGCCGAAGTCCCAGCGATACTGGGCGATGGCCGCGCCGCCAGAGGAGGAGGCGGAGGCGGTGAGGGTCGTGGGCGAGAACTGGCTGGCGGTGCTCGCCGACAGGCTCACCGAGACCGTATCCGCGAGCCAGCTCAGAGTCTTGCCGAGGACCTGCTGCTGGGTGGCGAGGCCGGCGGAGTTGTCGATGTTCTCCAGGCCAAAGCCCATCGCCACGGAGCGGTACAGGTACTTCTGGGCCGGTGAGTCGAGCGTCGGATCCGACGTGCGGCTCCAGGCAATGTTGACGCTGTCCGGCACACTCACGCCCAGCGGGTGGAAGAGAGGCCGGTTGGTCGAGGCCGCGTTGAACTGGTTGCGGTCGGTATAGGCCTCCGATGCCTCGATGCTGAGTTGGCTGCCCGGCGGGTCGGCGACGAGGGCGAGCTGTAGACCGGACATCGGGCCGGCACCGTTGGCCGATGGCTTGGGCGGTGTTGCGCCGCCGTACAGATCAGGGTTGGAGACCACGAGGCCGAGGTAGTTGTTGTACATGCGGCCCCAGGCGGTGCGCAAGTTGCCACTCTCGGTGTGGTATGTCTCGGCTACGTTCTGGCCTGCGACGACCAGGTCACCGCCGTCGTCCATCCACTGCATCAAGCGGGTCAGGTCAGTGGTCGAGAACCCGCTGGTGGCGAACCCATCGTTCTCACCCGTGAAGATGAGGACGGCCTTGTACGTGTACAGGTCGTTCAGGCCCGGGAAGGCTTCCTGGTCGATGTCCAGATAGTCGTAGCTCACGCCGAGCGCCTGGAGGGTGCTCGTGTACACCTCCGAGTAGTTCGGGTAGCTAGCGTCGACTCCCGAGGCATCGTCGTCAACCAAGAGCACGTCCTTGAGCGTCGAGGGCGGAGCGACGCGGGTCCACAACGGGATGTGGAGCGTCTGACCGGTCGCGCTGTTGGTCAACAGGATCACGCCTTCGTACGCGCCAGGCGCGGTGTCGGCGGCCGATGCGACGGTGACCGTGAAGCTGGCCGCGCTGTTCGCGGCGACGTTAAGCGTGCTCGGCGCGACGCTGAACGCGCTGCCGACCTGCGTAACGGACAGGCTCCACGTGCCGGCGGCACCGGTCAGGTCCGAAGCCTGGACGGTGATGTGGCGCGTTCCGCCGGCGCGGATCACGCCGCCACTGACGCTGGGTGTGTCAAACGCCAGGCCGGGTGTGCCCGCCTTGGTCAGGTCAATGCGGCCCGCGCCCATGTCCATGACGCCGGCCTGTGTGCCGTCGCTGTTGAGGACGCCTTCGGTCTTCGACGTGCTCATGAGCGCCGACTTGATCTGCCACGGCTTCCATGTTGGGTGGAGCTGCTTGAGCAGCGCCGCGGCGCCGGTGACATGGGGCGCGGCCATGCTGGTGCCCGAAGCCTGTCCGAAGCCGGTCAGGCTCGCCGGGTAGTCGGCATTCGCGAAGCCGGATGACAGAACGTTGACGCCGGGCGCTGTGACGTCCGGCTTGATCATCTGGTCCGTGCTCGGCCCGCGAGAGCTGAAGCTCGCCAGGACATCCGGCGTCACGTTTGTGACACGCGCGCTGGGGTCGATCTGCACTGTGGCGGCATCCGGATGCTGCCCATAGAAGCCGACCATGCCGACGCCCATCGAGTGGCCGACGAAGGCCGATGGGATAGTGACGTCGGAGCCGTGCGCGCCGGCTGCCATGTTGAGGACACTATCACCGCCGGCCGCGTGGTTGTAGATAATCGCGGCGGTCGCGCCCGCGCGCTGCGCATTCCACACCTTCAGGCTGAAGTTGCACGTTCCGCGCTGGATCAGCGCGATCTTGCCAGTCAGCGAACCGGCGGGAATGTTGTTGTTGGGGTCGCCGCAGGCCAGCGTAGAGCCAGTGCTGTCGACCGTCTCAATCGGCACGTAAAGCGCGGGGCCGACCAGGCTCTTGATGGGGGCGCCGAACTCAGCGCTGCCGTAGGGGCTACCCGTCAGGTTCGACGGGACCGGCTGAGGGGCGGTGACATCCACGAATCCGCTGGCGATCTCCTGCGGCTTCGTGCTCGCGCCGACGGCGATAACCTTCGGTAGATAGGCCGGCTGCCCGGCTGTCGCCGGATCTGGCCCGCTGTTGCCGTTGGAAAAGACGACTGTTATGCCGGCATCGACCGTAGCGTCGATCGCGTCCTCCAGCGGCGAATGCCCTGGTAGCAGCGCTGGGTAGCCACCCCAGGAGTTGTTGACGACGTCGGCGCCGTCCTTAACCACGTCCTCGAACGCCAGGAGCAGCTCCGGATCCAACGCGTTGCCGTCCCACTCCGGGTTCCCGCTGTGGTAGAACACGCGGTAGCTCATCAGATAGGCGCGCGGAGCGACGCCCTGGATTGTCTCGGTCACGCCCTCGAAGTTGGCCTGTGTTCCGGCGTTGCATGCCACAATGCCGCCGACGTGGGTGCCGTGGTTCGTTGCCTCAGGCACACCCGGGATGGGCAGATTGTCGCCGGGCACAGGGGGATCGTCGGGGCGGAAGTACGCCCGCGACGCGATGACCTTGTTATTGGTGAAGCGCGTGTCGCCCTTGGGGTAGCCGGGCGGCGCGGTGTAGCCTGTGTCGGTGAAACAGGCGTTCCCGACATACTCGCCGCTGTCGTTGTAGCGGACGTAGATGCCGCCGTCGATGACCGCAGCCTTGACGCCATCGCCGGCCTTTGCCTCGCCGCCGAGGGACGCCCACAGTGTCGGCGCGCCGATCCAGTTGACGCTCGAGAAGAGATCGAGGTGGTAGGCGCGCTCGGGGCTGACGGTGACAACGCCGGGTAGCTTACGCACGGCCTTGGCCTGGTCCGCCGACATCTTGATGGTCATGCCGTTGAATGTCACCTGGTAGGTGTACTCAACCTTGGCGTCTGGCGCGACCTTGCTGATGCTATTGGCGAGCGCTTTCTGCTGCGTCTCCAGGAATGCCGTGTACGCCTTGGCGGCGGCATCGCTGGTGTCGAGCTTGCTCTGCCCCGTCGCTGCAGCCGAGGTGGCCTTGAAGCCGGGGATGCCGCCATTGTATTTGGCGACGGGCGGGTCTTTGAGCTGGACAATGTAACGTTGGGGAACGAACTTGGCCGGATCGAAGCCCTGCGGGGCTTTCGGCGCGGTCGGTGGTTCATCGCCGACGCTGGAACCTGGCGATGGCGGCTGGGCGCTGGCGGTCGCGGCGGCGGCGAGCAGTAGCGCCAGAACCGCGACGAGGCCTAGCCAACGAATGACACGGTGTCTCGGCATTGATACCCTCCATGTAATTGTAGTGACAGTAAACAGATTGGGAGGACGTGCGCATTATATCACGGTCTGCTTAAGGGTCAAAAATACTCAACGCAGCGTCAAAAAGTAGGTTCCGTTTACCCGCAACCCGACGCAACCATTTCATTATTGTCACTATCTCGACAAGTCATGCAATAGAGAATAAGGCAGGCCCGTCGGTACCGACGGGCCTGCGCGTGCATCATCTCAGTTCTTGCCCCTCTCCCCGTGGGAGAGGTTGGGTGAGGGTCTTCGGACTCACGCTACGTTTCAAGACCCTCACCCCATTCCTCTCCCACAGGGAGAGGGTGTCACACACGATGCGACCGAGCGACGCGCCTAGCGGTTCACGTTGTAGCGGAAGTCCACGTACGCCTGACCGCGGTTGAAGCTGCTCGGCGTCAGCGTCACACTCGTCGGGCTGTTCGGGCACGAGTTCAACGTCAGCCCTTGCGCCGCGATCCACGTCGGCTCAGCCGGGCTGTCCGCCGTCAGCGTCGCCGACCCGCCAGGCGGGATGGTGACGCCGGTGAAGATCGCGTTGCCCGCGTTGTCGACGGTCGCCGTCTTGGTCGAGCCGTCGGGCATCTTCAGCATCAGCGTGGTCCCGACCAGCGGGGTGTCACCCGGGTTGAGGAAGACGTTGCAGCCGTAGTCGATGAAGGCACGCACAAGGACGAAGCCGTTGCAGACGGCGTTGGGGTCATTGAGCGGGCACTGGTAGGGCGACGGGTTGATGACGGTGGAAGCGACGGCGGTGTGGCCGAGGGCATCCATCGCCTCGACGCGGGCGGTGGCGGGATGGGTGGTGGAGTAGGTATGCTGGACGGAGGCGGAGGTGGTGACCTGGATGGGTGAACCGTCGCCGAAGTCCCAGCGATACTGGGCGATGCTGGCGCCGCCGGACGAGGAGGCGGAGGCGGTGAGGGTGGTGGGCGAGAACTGGCTGGCGGTGCTCGCCGACACGCTCACCGAGACGGTGTCCATGAGCCAGGCCATGGTCTTGGCCGCGACCTGCTGCTGGGTGGCGAGACCGGCGGAGTTGTCGATGTTCTCCAGGCCAAAGCCCATGGAGGCGCTGCGGTAGATGTACTTCTGCAGCGGCGACTCGAGCGTCGGGTCAGACGCGCGGCCCCACGAGACGTTGGTGTCGGCGGACGCCGTCGAGCCGAGCGGGTGGAAGAACGGCTTCATCGTCTCGGTCGCCATGTACGTGTCGGTGTCCGTCATGGCCTTCGTCGCTTCGATGGTCAGCTTGCTGTCCACGGGCGACGGCACCAGAGCGATTTGGACGCCGGCCATGGGGCCGACACCGTTAGCGGAGGGTTTCGGCGGTATCGCGCCGTTGTAGAGGTCCTCGGTGATGGGCGTCAGACCCAGGTAGCCGTGGTAGAGGCGCGAGCGGCCCAGGCTCGGCGAGCTGTAGCTGGCATTGCTGTCCGTGGTGTCAGCGACATCCTGGCCGGACATCCACAGTCGCCCGCCGTCGTTCATCCACTCCATCAGGGTCTTCTGGTCTGTCACACTGAAGCCGCTGGTGCTGAAGCTATCGTTCATCCCCGTGAACACGACAACGGCCTTGTAGTTATACAGGTCATTGAGCGACGGGAACGAGGAAGCTCCAATATCCAGGTAGTCGTAGCTCACGCCGAGCGACTGCAGCGTGCTCGTGTAGACTTCCGAGTAGTTGGGGAAGCTGTCATCCACAGATGAGCCATCGTCGTCGACGAGCAGCACATCCGTCATCGCCGTCGCCGGCTCGACGCGCGCCCACAGCGGGATGTGGAGTATCTGGCCGGTCGCGCTATTGGTAAGAGTCAGCAGACCTTCGCTCGCGCCAGTAGCGGCATCGGCTGCTGCCGATACGCTTACCTTGAAGCTCGCCGTGCCATTCGCAGCGCCGTTCAAGGAGCTAGGCGTGACAGAGAACATATTGCCGGTCTGCGTCACAGCCAGTGCCCAAGTCCCGGCCTGCCCGCTTATCTCCTGGGCCGTGATGGTGAAGTCGTGGCTCTGCCCCGGATGCATCGTGCCGGCGCTGACGCTCGGCAGATCGAAGCTGAGGGCAGCGTCGCCGGCCCTTGTCAGGTCGATGCGCCCTGCGCCGCGGTCGAGAACTCCGGCAGGCGAGCCGTCAACGACGACGACGCCATCGATCTTGGCCGTGCTCATGAGCGCAGACTTGATCTGGGAGGGCGTCCAGTTGGGGTGGAGCTGCTTGAGCAGCGCGGCAGCGCCCGCTACGTGCGGCGTCGCCATGCTGGTGCCGGACACCTGGCCGAAGCCGATGAAGGGGTTCGGCAATTCGCCATAGCCCGACGATAGAATGTTCACGCCAGGAGCGACAACGTCAGGCTTGATGAGCCCACTCTCGGTCGGGCCGCGCGAGCTAAATCCGGCGATCTCGTCGGGTCGTGTGTCGATGACACGACCGTTGGGGTCGAACTGGACCGTCGCTGTTCCGGGGTTGGCATTGTAGAAGTCAACCATTCCCACACCCATCGAGTGGCCGATGAAGACCGAAGGAATAGTGACATCGGCCGCGTGGGCGCCGCCGGCCATGTTGAGGATGCCATCGCCGTTGGCTGCGTTGTTGTAGACAACCGCGGCGATCGCGCCCGCCTGCTGCGCATTCCAGACTTTCAGACTGAAGTTGCAGGTTCCGCGCTGGACCAGCGCGATCTTGCCTGTTAGCGAGCCGGGCGGGATGGTCGTGCTGGGATTGCCGCACGCCAGGGTAGATCCTGTCGTATCTACTGTTTGGATGGGGACATAGGGCGCCGGACCGAACAAGCTGGTGATGGGTGGGCCAAACTCCGCGCTGCCGAACGACAGGCCTTGCAGCTTCGGCGGTACGGGGGCAGGGCCCGTGACATCTACGAAGCCAGTGGCAATCGCCTGTGGCTTCGTGCTTGCACCAACGCCGATTAGCTTGGGCGAGATGGCGGGCGAGATGGCGGTGGCTTGCTCTGGGCCGTCGTTGCCATTGGCAAAGACACCCACGACGCCCGCATCCCACGCTGCCTCCGCCGCCTGAATCATGGGGTCAGGCCATGCGAAGGTGTTTTGATAGCTCGCGCCCCACGAGTTGCTGATGACGTCCGCGCCGTCCTTGACCGAGTCCTCGATGGCCTTCACAAGCTCGACAACATAGGCGTTGCCGCTCTGGAAGTCCTGGTTGGACACACTCTCATAGAACACGCGGTAATTCATAAGATAGGCGCGCGGCGCGACGCCGGAGATCGTCTCGGTCACACCGGCGAAAGTGGCCTGGGTGCCAGCATCACAAGCCACCGAACCCGCCACGTGTGTGCCGTGAGAGCTGGTCTCGGGGATACCCTGGATCGGAGTGTCTTCGCCGGGAACGGGCGGATCGTCAGGGCGGAAGTAGGCGCGGGCAACGATCACCTTATTGTTGGTGAAGCGCGTATCCCCCTTCGGATACCCTGGCGGGGCTGTATAGCCCGTGTCGATGAAGCAGGCATTGCCGATATAGTTGCCGCTCGCATTGTACTTCACGTAGATTCCCGAGTCGATGATGCCGACCTTGATGCCGTCGCCGGCGTTGCCTTGACCTCCCAGCCGATTCCACAGTGTCGGCGCGCCAATCCACGGCACAGCCGAGTAGTCCTGCAACTCGTAGGGGATGTCGGGCGTCACCGCCCGAACGTTTGGCAGCTTCCGAACGGCCTTGGCCTGCTCCGCCGACATCTTGACGGCCACGCCGTTCAGGACGACCTGATAGCTCGCCTCGACCTTGGCGTCTGGCGCGACCTTGCTCAGCGCGGAGGCGAATGCCTTTTGCTGCGCATCGAGGTAGGCGGCGTATGCCTTCGCGTCGGCGCTGTTGGTATCGAGCTTTGTCTGCCCGGCCGCCTTGGCAGAGGTGGCCTTGTAGCCCGCGACTCCGCCATCGTACTTGGCGACCGGCGCGTCTTTGAGCTGGACGATCCATCGCTTGGCCGGATAGGTGGCCAGATCAATGGTCTGGCGCGGGGCACGTTGCGGTGTAGCAGGTGCCTCGTCACCAGTGCTCGAGCCGGGCTTGGGCGGCTGAGCGCTGGCGGTCGCGGCCGCGGCGAGTAACAATGCCAGAACCGCGACGAGACCTAGCCAACGAATGACACTCCGTCTCATTGTAGATACCCTCCATGTAAACTTGTCAACACATAATCGGTCAGGGGGACAGGCGGATTATATCACCATTGCCTTGAAGGTCAAGTGATTGTGACTCGGATTCTGGAGGACTCGTAATCCGGGTTATGACGAATAGAGACGGTTTCAGTATTGTCACCAATCCGACAAGTCGATATCATGTCACGATATAGGGCACCTGAGGGGGACAAACAAAGGCGGCAACGACGGTAGGGTTTGCTGCCGCGAATGGGGAGGTAGTAAGCTGGGCAAGGTGCGGGGGTGACTCGTTCCTGGATCAATGGTGCGGGGAGCGGCCTCAGTTTCCGACAGTAATCGTACCGAGATCGGTCGTATCGCCGACGCCGCCGTCCGTCACAGGTAGGCGCGCCCCGGTCGCCGGATCGTATAGCCCTACGCGCACGGGGTAGACGCCCGGCGCGGCATCCGGGCGGATGCGCAGCGCATGCGTGTCGGCGATGGTCTGCCCCGGCCGCCAGTTCGCGCTTGGCGCGTGCCCCGCAAGCGGCGGAGCGTCCGCCTGGGCCACCAGCGGCTCACTGTCGCCGACATGGACAAAGACAGTGTAGTCGGCAGGCAGCGGCCCAGCGGCGCGCCAGTATAGTGTCAAGGGAACGGTATCGCCGGGCCGCACGTTCGCTGCGCCTAGATCGTAGCCGGCCAGCTGCGCCGCGCTGCCGAAAACAACATCCTGCGAGTTTGGTGGCGACCAGCCCTCCGGCTGCACGAAGACGCTGCCTAGCTCGACCGAGTCGCCGGCCGGCTGACCGTCGCGCGTCACCTTCAGGCGGGTGTCCTTCGCTCGGTCGTAGACGCCGACGACGAGAGGATAGGAGCGCGGCGCGGCGACCTTTTCGCCGACTGGGATGTAGAGCGTGTCGCGCAGGACGGGGCCGACAGGCCAGCCGCGTGTCGGCTCGCTGCCTAGACCGGGGTAGGTGTCTGTTCCGGCGACGCGCCCGCCGCCAGGCTCACTCCCGACGAGCTGGGCGAACAGGCTGTAGTCGGTATCCATGGGAGCGGCCGCTTGCCAGTAGAGCGTGACGGGCAGCAGGCCACCGGGCGCGACATCGCTGCCTGCGTCGTAGCCGAGAAGCCGCACTTTGCCTCCGAACACGTCGTTCAGCCGATACGCGGGACTTGCTGCCTCGATATCGGGCAGCCAGGGCGGGGCGGCGTAGGCCGGAGCGATGACCAGGAAGGGGATGGCGGCGGCCAGGACGCCCATCACGGCCAGGACGCCGCCGAGGAGGATGGCCCGGTGGCGCGGCGCGAGCTGGCTCAGGCCCCACGCGGCGAGGACCGCGACCGCGCCAATCGCCGGGAACAGGAGCCGCCCTTGCGCCGACTTGATGAGGCTCATCCAGCGCAGCAGGCTGACGAACACCACACCTACCCACGCCAGGAGCAGCGCAAGGATGCCAAGATCCCTCACCCCTGCCCCTCTCCCAGAACGGGCGAGGGAGACAGAGTTCTTCTCCTCCTCTCCTATTTTGGCAGAGGGGGCAGGGGGGTGAGGGAATAATCGCCAGACGCCGATAGCCATCCCCACGAGCGCGGCGATGCTAAGCGCGTCGTACACGGCGAACATCCACGGCGGGACGGGGACGTTGAACCACCCGAACACACCCCAGAACGAGTGGCGCACGCTGTCTAGCTCCAGGAAGAGCTGCCAGGGGGACGGCCGCGGCGTGCGGCGGCCCGACAGCGTCAGGTGGATGTCCAGGGCGAGCGGGTCGCCGTAGAGCGTAAAGTTGCGCCAGTAGAACCAGCCGGCGATGGCGAGGGGCAGCGCGAGCAAGGCCGCATTCCACGCCAGGAAATCGCGCAGCGAGCGCCGCGTCAGCGCGCGGAGGCTGACCACGGCGACGACGAAACCGATCAGCGCGAGGCCGGAGAGCTTGGAGAGCGCGGCAAGCCCGCCAATGACGCCCAGCGCTAGCAGGTCGCCCCAGCGCGGCGGCCGCCGCAGCCAGTGGACGAGCCGCCACAATGCCAGGCTCGACAGGGCGATGATGAGGTTGTCGTTGTTGATGGAGCCGCTCAGGAAGAGGAACTGCGGGACGAAGACGACGAAGAGAGCGGCGGCGGCCGGGAGCACGTTGTCGTCGGGAAACGTTTCCTGCGCCAGCCCATAGACGCTGAGTACCGTGACCAAGCCCAGGATGACACTGAGCCAGCGCACGGTCTGCGCGGCCTCGGCGGCCCCCTGGAACGGCGCGCGCGAGACGGGCAGGACGGAGTTGCGATTGCCGGGCAGGTCGGCGCGGCCGATGTTGGCGTGGGGATTGCGCTGGATGACGTCGAGGGCATTCGACGTGTCGATGCCGCGAATGAGCGCCGCGCCGAGCAGATAGTACAGCGGCGGCTGCGTGCCTTCCTGCCGCCACAGCGGGCGCTCGTCGGCGGTCACGACGGCGAGGCCTTGCCCGTCGGCCAGGTGCTTGACGTACCAGAAGTGCCACGTCTCGTCGGGCGTTTCGAACAGAGGCGTCACCCAGGCGTAGACAAGCGCCAGGAGCAGGTAGACGCCGCCGATGACGGCCAGGGAGACATACTTCGTTTTCATCGCCGCCGAATTATAGCAGCTATGGCGGTGGACACGTAGTGTCGATGGTAAACTCCTTCCCAGCGTTTGCCCCACGCCTTGCCTGCCGGTATAATTGAGGCGGAAGCGTCGTACCTCGCTTCAGGATGGACTCCCTTTATGAGCCAAGCCTCACAACCCGCTCAGACCGGCGGGCGCGCCGCTGATGTCGCCTTCACCGCCCGCTGTGTTCAACGCGGCGAGCATGCCTCCATAGTCGGCGTCAACAACATGGGCAAGACGGCGGTCCTGCGAGCGATGACGAGCCTGCCGAATGGCCCGATGGCCATCTACATCGACTGCAACCGCGTGCTGGAGTGGACAGAGGTCGGCTTCTATGAGCTGGTCATCCGCGCCATCCTCGACGCTCTGCCCCACGACTCGCCGTGCCGTCCCGGCGCTGAGCGCGCCCATGCCACCCTGGTTCTGGCCAACTCGCACCTGGAGGATGCCTATGCGTTCGTCCAGTCGCTTGGGGAGGTCATTCACAGCCTCGGGCGCGTGGCCCTCTTGCTGGACGAACTGGACGACCTCCTGCGCCGCCTCGACGCCCGGGTGTTCCTCAACCTGCGCGCCCTCGCCGACCAGTACGGTCAGTCGCTGACGCTCATTACGGCGACGAGCCACCGCTTGCCGCTGCTGCGGGCGGACGTCGAACCGTTCTACGAGCTGTTTACCTATCGCACGCGCTATCTCGCCCCGCTCAACAACGATGAAGCCCACGGGTACATTCGCGACTACGCTGCCGAGGCGGGCTGTATCGTGACGCAGCCGTTGGCCGACTTCATTCACGCCCAGGCCGACGGCCACCCCGGTCTGCTCCGCGCTCTGACCTACCTGGTCGCCGGGCTGATTGAGGGCGGCGGACAGAATGACGGAGCCATTGTACGGCAGGCGGAGTCGGCGCTGGCCTTCGACCAGAACGTCCAGGCCGAGTGCGCCGCGATCTGGAACGAGCTTTTCGACGACGAGCGCGAAGCTCTGGCCCAGGCAGCGGCCGGTCAGACTCCCGGCGAGCCGGCGAACAGCTACCTGCGCGCCAAACACCTGGTGAGGCCTGCCGGCAACGGGTACGCGTTGCTTTGCCCCGTCTTCGCCGACTTCGTGGTGCGCACGCGGCGGGTACGCCCGACCGGGCAGAACGGCCTGCGCGTCGATACCGAGCGCGGTGATGTTTACGTCGACGGCAAGGCGATCCCGCCGCTCACTGACCTGGAATACCGGCTCCTGGCCCTGCTCTACCAGCGTCACGATCAGATTGTGGACAAGTATCAGATTGTGGAGAACGTCTGGGGCGAGTCGTACCTGGACCAGGTAGACGACGACCGCATCGAGCGCCTGGTGGCGCGCCTGCGGGAGAAGGTCGAGCCGGACCCGCGCCAGCCGCGCTTCGTGACGACGGTGCGCGGTCGCGGCTACCGCCTCCGGACGGAGTGAGGCAACGCAGAGGCGCAGAGAACACAGACACTATAGCGTCATTGCGAGGACGACGATAGGAGGACGAAGCAATCTCTCGCTGGGCGAAACACGGAATTTCCCGTGCTACCCGGCCCTTCGCAAGGGCGTGAAATCGCTTCGCTTCGCTGCTCAGAACACAAGTTGCGGTGTCGCTGCGAGGAGGGCAACAGCCCGACGAAGCAGCCTCCCGATACGTGAAGCGGAGCTGATAGCGGCTTAGAGCGCCTCTCGTGGCGGCGCGAGATTGCTTCGCTTCGCTCGCAATGACAGCTTGACGGTGTTCTCGTGTTGGCGCGTGCCGCCACACGGCATGGTGATCTCGCAATGACTCGGAAATGGCTCACAAGCTGCCGCGGTAGATTTCGGTCCAGTCCTCGACGGTCGGCTGGAGTGGGCTGCGGCGAATCAGATCCGTCTCGCGCAGCGTAATCTCGACCAGGTACGGCAGGTCCGCCTCTCCCACGCCGGCAGCCTCTCTTAGCCCTGGTAGCCCCACTCTCCGGTATAGATCAGCAATCATCGGCGCCACCATCGCCGCGGCCTCTTCATCCGAGGTTGTCGCGCACGAGGGATCGAGGGCGCGGGCGACTCGCGCCAGGCGCGTCTCGGCCGCTGGCCGGATGTAGTCCAGGGCGGCGGGCAGGGCGATGGCGCACGCGATGCCGTGGGGCATGTGGTACGCGACGCCGACCGCGTGGCCGACGGCGTGTCCCAGGTGGACCAGGGCGTTGGCGAACGCCTGCCCGGCCATGACCGCAGCCAGGCTCATGCCGGCCCGCGCCTCCATGTCGGCCCCATTCTCGACCGCCCGCACCAGGAAACGCCCGATCAGCTCCAGGGCCGCGACGGCAAGGGCGTCGGCGATGGGGTTGGCCGTCTTCGAGGTCATGGCCTCGGCGGCGTGGGAGAGGGCGTCGAAGCCTGTTGAGGCGGTTAGCTTCGGCGGGAGCGAGACCGTCAGCGCGGGATCCACGAGCGCGAGGGCGGGCGCGATGTGGGCATGGAACAGCGTGCGCTTGATGCCCTGCTCGGGGTCGGTGACGACGGCGATGGGCGTGACCTCGGCGCCGGTGCCGGACGTGGTCGGCATGCAGATGAGCGGCGCGATGACAGGGGTCGGCCGTGTCGCGCCGGGCACGAAGTACGCCACGATGCTCTCGCCGCCGCCGGCCGCCAGGACAGCCGTCGCCTTGGCCGTGTCCATGGCGCTTCCGCCGCCCAGGGCGATGAACCCATCGGCGCCGCTGGATCGGAAGGCTTCGGCGCCGTGGCTAATGCTGGCGACATCCGGGTCCGGCACGACGTCGCCGAAAACCGTGACCGCCAGCCCAGCCTCGCGGAGCCGCGCCTGCGCCGCCGCGACCATCTCGGTGTCACGCAGGCCCGGATCCGTCACCAGGAAGGCGTGGCGTATCTTGAGCTTCGCGGCCTCCTTGCCCAGCCGCGCCAGCGCTCCGACGCCGAACTGCAACGGTGTGGTGGATTGGAAGCGAAAGTCACGCTCCACTGACGGCTCCCCGCTCATGTTCCCTCCTCTGCACGAAGGCGCCGTCTACCGCCGCTGCTCGCAGCGCTGCCTCCACATCGATGACCGGCGGCCCGTCGGCGCTCAGGCGCAGCTTCAGCGTCTCACCCTGGCGTAGGGACACCTCGCGTTCGCCGTCCAGCGCCAGCACGGCCGGCGCGGCGTCGACGCTAATCTCGTCCCCCACGGCCAATGGGCGAAAGGCGGCTATCCCGATGGGGCGCACGTCGCCGGGCGCCACCGCCGCCAGCACCGTCGGCCCGCCCTTGCCGAGCATCACCCAGGCGCCATAGTCTGGCCCGGTAGCGATGGCCTCCGGCAGCGCGCCCGGCACCGACGACAGCCCGATGACATTGGGCGCGACGTGGGTGACGGCGATGCCGCGCACGCGACTCATGTCCCACACGGCGCGGGCGCCGATGAACCGGTCGGCATAGACGGCGATGTCCACGAGGGCCATGTCGATGACCTCGCCATCGCGGACCACATCCAGGCGTCGAGTCGGGCGGATGGCGTCGTCGGCCGAGACGCGGCCGGTCGCGACGCAGCCCGCCGCGAGACCGGCCAGCGTCGCGTCGACCATGCGCGGGAAGACGTTGTTGGTGCCGGTGGAGATGGGCAGTAGAGGCACGCGCCCGGAGCCTTTGGCGACGGCGCGGTTGGTACCGTCGCCGCCGAGCGTGATGATGCAGGCGACGCCGGCCTCGGCCATGAGGCGCGCCGCGTGGGTCGAGTCGGCCTGGTTGAACAGGGGGGCCATCTCCAGGGTGCGCACGGCGAGGCTCAGGTGAGTCTTCTCGATTGCGCGCTGGCCGATGTTGAAGGAGTCCGGCATCATGAGCACGTCGCGGACGCCCAGGGCGTCGAGGGAGGCCAGGAGGCGGCGGACGATGTTGACCTTCTCGTGGTTATCGAACGTCGAGGCGTGGGCAACGACGCGGCGGATGTCCTTACCGGACTGTGGGTTGGCGATAATGCCGACTGTGGTCAAAGAAGTTTCCTTGCGTTCTTGCGTTACCCGTCATTACGAGCAGACCGTATCGGTGGCAGCATACGCCGACAGAGGAACACTGCCGTACCGTCATTGCGAGCGCAGTCTATATGACCCTTGGGTCACCCGTAAGTATGAAAATGTCATGCTGAGCGGAGCGAAGCATCCCGGTGCCGTTGGAGGCCCTTCGCTACGCTCAGGGCGACAGCCGCGCTATTTTCATCTCAGCGAAGCAATCCCCCGCTGTCGCAAGTGACGGTCTATATGGCGAGCGCGTGTCTATCACCCACCGGGAGGCTGCTTCGTCCTCCTACCGTCGTCCTCGCAGCGACTCAGGTTCTAGGGGAATGACGTGCGCAGCCACGCCCACGGTGAGACGTAGACGCCGTTAACGCGCACTTCCCAGTGAAGGTGCGCGCCGGTCGAGAGGCCGGTGCTGCCGACGCGGCCGAGAATCGTGCCGGTCTCGACGCGCTGGCCCGGCTTTACTAGAATCTGGGACATGTGAAAGTAGCCGGTGTAGACGCCCATGCCATGGTCCACCCACACGGTATTGCCGCGCACGGTCAGCGGCTCGGCGAGCGCGACGACACCCGGCGCGGCAGCCGGAATAGGCGTGCCATACGGGACGCCGAAGTCCAACCCTTCGTGGGCTGACGGGCGGTTGTCGTTGGCGATGCGCCGCTCATAGTTCGAGGTCAGGCGGGCATGCGACGGGATGGTGAAGAGGCTGTCCCACATCGGCTCCGGCGCCCCGGCCTTGAACATCTGGGCCAGCCGCCCGTTCTCCGCAGCGCGCAGGTCTGGGTCGAGGAGCTGCGCTGTTTGCGGGTCATATGTGATGTGTTGGGTCGGGAAGTCGCCCTCCAGCACCGGAACAGGGATGGTCAGCGTCACCGGCTCACCGCCGTCGGGCGTCGCTGTCAGTGTCAGGGAATGCTCGCCCACGTCGCTCAGGATGTGAATTCCGATTAGCCCCTTGACGGCCCGCGGGCCGTCCGAGACGAAGGGGATGCCCTGATACTCGTAGAGGTTGTCAAGCTCGGGGCTGTGGTACGTCGCGGTGACCCGCGCCGGCTGCGTCAGGGAGACGCTGACCTTGACCGTATCTCCTTGCGTGGGTTGCGACGGGTCGAGGGTGACACTCGCGAAGGGGCGGGGGAGCGGCGTGTCCGGCTCCGCCGGTCTGGCCGGCGCGGTCGCTGCCGGTGTATCGGGCGGCGGCGGCACGATGGACGCAGCCGCCGTGGCGTCCTGGCTGCTCGCGCCGTCGTCGTCGAGCACGATCTTCTCGCCGGGGTAGATGAGGTTGGGGTTGGCGATGTTGTTGCGGCGGGCCAGGTCGGGGACCGTCGTTCCGAAACGCGCGGCGATGGCGCTCAAGGTGTCGCCGGACTGGACGACGTAGCTGGTCGCACCCTGGGCGAAGGCGCTCGGCACGGCAAGGAGTACGGCCAAGAGTATCAGGAACGCAAAGACGCAAAGACGCAAAGGCAGACGGAAGTGCAGGGATCCCTTCGGCGACGCCTGGCACTCAAGTGCCAGGCTGAAAGGGGAAAGCCCACTGAAGTGGGCTGGCTTGGCAACCTCCTGCCCAACCGAGCCTGCTTCAGCAGGCTTTGCCCTCTCAGCCACCGACTTGAGTCGGTGGTGTCGGCGGGCGTCGTTCAGCATGACACGGGGATAGCGTTTCACTCGCTCACCTCCAGCGTTAGCTTCCCCCCTTGCTCGTCTACGGTGACGTGGCCGCCGGACTGCAAACGCCCGAACAGGACCTCGCTCGCCAGCGGCTCCTTGATCTTGCTCTGGATGAGGCGCGCCATGGGTCGCGCGCCGTAGTGCGGGTCGAAGCCGCGCTTGGCGAGCCACGTCCGCCCGGCGTCGGTCAGGGTGATGGTCACGTGCTTTTCTACGAGCTGTGCTTGCAGCTCCTCGATGAACTTATCCACGACACGCTCGATCGTTTCGAAGCCCAGCGGCTCGAACGCGACCCAACCGTCGAGGCGGTTGCGGAACTCGGGGCTGAAGGTGCGCTCGATGGCGGTGCGCGTCTGGGTTGCGCTCATGCCACGCTCCGGAACGCCGCCGGCTGTCTCGAAGCCGACGGAGCGCGCGCTCAGCTCCCGCGCGCCCGCGTTCGTCGTCATAATCAGAATAACGTTGCGGAAGTCGGCCTTTTTGCCGGTGTGGTCGGTCAGCGTCGCGTGGTCCATCACCTGGAGGAGAATGTTGAACAGGTCAGGATGCGCCTTTTCGATCTCATCCAGGACGAGGACGCAGTGCGGCGTGCGGATGATGGCGTCGGTCAGCAAACCACCCTGGTCGAAGCCGACATAGCCCGGCGGCGCGCCGATGAGCCGAGAGACGGTGTGCTTCTCCATGTACTCGCTCATGTCGAAGCGCAGGAACTCGACGCCGAGGACGCGGGCGAGCTGCCGCGCCAATTCCGTCTTGCCGACACCGGTCGGGCCGGAGAACAGGAATGAGCCGATGGGCTTGTCCGGATTGCCGAGACCTGCCCGCGCCAGGGTGATAGCGTTGACGACCTGGGCGATGGCGTGGTCCTGGCCGAAAATGACGCCGCGCAGCTCCTGGCTGAGGTCCTGGAGACGCTGCTTGTCGGAGACGGAGACGGTCTTAGGCGGAACCTTCGCCATGCGCGCGACCATCAGCTCGATCTGGTGGACGCCAACGAACTCAGGACGCTCATAGACGGGCAGGAGGCGCGCGGCGGCGCCCGCCTCATCCACGACGTCGATGGCCTTATCCGGCAGGAAGCGGTCGTTGATGTATTTCGCGGATAGCTCCGCCGCTGCCTCGAGCGCCTCGTCGGTGTAGCGGACACCGTGATAATCCTCGTAGTAGCCGCGAAGCCCCTTGAGGATGCGGACGGTGTCCTCCACGGACGGCTCGCCGATCTCAATCTTCTGGAACCGACGCGCCAGGGCGTGGTCGCGCTCGAAGACGTTCTTGAACTCGGCATAGGTGGTCGAGCCGATGCAGCGAATCTGGCCGGACGCCAGGGCGGGTTTGAGGAGGTTCGAGGCGTCCAGGGCGCCGCCGCTGACCGCGCCCGCGCCGACGACGGTGTGGATCTCGTCGATGAAGAGGATAGCCTCGGGGCGGCGCTTAATAGCGGCGATGACAGACTTCAGCCGCTCTTCGAACTGGCCGCGATACTTCGCGCCCGCCAGAAGCGCGCCCATGTCCAGGGCGTATACCTCTGCGCCGCGCAGCGCCTCGGGCACGCTGCCAGTGTGGATTTGCAGGGCAAGACCTTCGACGATGGCCGTCTTCCCGACGCCGGGGTCGCCGACGAGCACGGGATTGTTCTTGCGGCGGCGGGAGAGGACGTGCACCATGCGCTCGAGCTCGCTCTCGCGCCCGATGAGCGGGTCGATACGGCCTTCGGCGGCCATCACGACAAGATTCGTGGTGAAGGCACCGAGGGGGTCGCGGATGGGCTGCGGTTCCTCGTCCTCGTCCCCGTCTGTCTCGTTGAGGCCGGGCGAGGCGTCGGCCGCGGCGACCTTAGAGATGCCGTGGGAGATGTAGTTGAGGACGTCTAGACGGCTAATCCCCTGCTTCTCCAGCAAGTAGCGCGCGTAGGATTGCCGCTCCTGAAACATCTCGACTAGAATATGGCCGCCGTCCACTTTTTCCTGGCTGGAGGAGTGGGCGTGGGCGAGGGCACGGTCGAAGACGCGCGCCAGGGCGGCGGTGAGCTGCGGAGAGGGCGCCGTGCCATCTGGAACGGGCGCCATATTCTCCTCGAAGAACTCCTCGAGGTCCTGGCCCATGGCTTCCAGATCGCCGCCGCAGTGCCGCAAAACATCGCTGGAGGTCTTCTCATCGAGCATCGCCAGCAGGAGGTGCTCGAGCGTAACGAACTCATGGCGGCGTGCGGCGGCCTCGATGACCGCCCGGTTGAGGGTAGATTGCAGCTCTTGCGTGATCATGGACAAGACCTATTCTTCTTCCAGCGTGCACAGTAGGGGGAATTCATTCTCACGCGCGAGCTGTGTGACCTGCGCTACCTTCATCTCGGCAATCTCATAAGTGAAGACGCCGGCCACGCCGACACCGGCCTGGTGAACGTGGAGCATGATGCGTGTGGCATCCCTGCTACTGTGCCGGAAGATGGTACGCAAGATATAGACCACGAAATCCATCGTGGTATAGTCGTCGTTGTGGAGCAGCACCTTGTAGAGCCGAGGCTTCTCAACCTGTCGCTTCGTCTCAGTGAGGATGCTCTCATCGCGGTCCCACTCAAACTCGGGCATGCGTCTCTGCTCCACGCGATTAGCGATCTATCAACGGATGCCGTAACGGATATAGGAGCTACTATGACGGACTTCCTGGTCCGCGCCCTCAGCCCATCTGACGCCGTCTGGGTGCGCGCCCGGATCGCCGATCACTGGGGCGCAGCGTTTGTCGTTGTTCACAGCGTCGTCTATTACCCTGATACCCTGCCCGGCTTCGCAGCGCTCGAAGACGGTCGCGTGGTCGGCCTCCTCACCTATACCTTGGCCGACGACGCCTGCGAGATCGTCTCGATTGACAGCGAGCGCAGTGGCCGCGGAATAGGGACGGCGCTCATCGACGCCGCCGTCGGAATGGCGGGAGCGGCGCGCTGCCGGCGAGTCTGGCTCATCACGACGAACGACAACCTGGACGCGCTGCGTTTCTACCAGCGGCGGGGCTTTCGCCTCGTCGCCGTTTACCCCAACGCGGTTGAGGCGGCGCGTCTGCTCAAGCCGCAGATCCCGCTCGTCGGCGACTACGGCATCCCCATCCGCGATGAACTCGAGCTGGAGATGCCTCTTCAAGTCCCCTAATGATACTCCCAGTCGGTGTAATTAACGAGTTGCCACTTCGCGCCATTGGGAGTACGATAGGAGCCAGCCTTCACGCCTCTCCCACGGGAGAGAGGTAAGAGACACATGACGCGCTTTCTCATCATCAGTCTCGGCGCGATTGTCGGCGCGAACCTCCGCTACCTCATCCAGACGTGGTTCAGCGACCGCGGCTGGGCTGCCTTCCCCTACGCGACGATGCTCATCAACGTCACCGGCGCCTTCATCCTGGCGCTGTTCGTGACCCTGGCGACTGAGCGCCTGGCGCTCGACCCCAACTACCGGCTGCTCATCGCCGTCGGATTCTGCGGGGCGTTCACCACCTTCTCGTCGTTGACGTACGAGACGTGGACGGTGGGGCAGGCATCTGGCTGGTGGCTGGCCCTGGTCAATCTCGGCGGCAGCGCTGTTTTGGGAATGTTGGCGACGTTCCTGGGCGTCATCGCGGCGCGGGCCTTGTGGCGGTAGGTAGGGTCAACGTGGACTCGATTGCGTTCGGGAGGAACACATGGAGCCGGGACGCGCGGCACAGCGCCTGACAATCTACTTTGGCGAAGCGGACCGCTGGCAGGGAAAGCCGCTGCACACCGCGCTGCTTGACGCCCTGCGCGAGGCAGGCATGGCCGGCGCCACGCTGACGCGGGGCCTGGCGGGGTTCGGCGCGCACGGCCGCATTCACGCGGCTCGCCTCGCCGACATCAGCGCCGACCTGCCGATGGTGGTCGTGGTCATCGACACGCCCGAGCGCATCGCCGTCGTCTTGGAGACAGTGACCAGCATGGTCGGCGAAGGACTGATCACCCTCGAAGACGTGACGGTCATCGCGACCAACGCCCAAAGAGAGAGGCTGGCGGCGGGCCGTCGGGTGAGCGACGTTATGAGCCACGATGTCGCCAGTGTCCGCCCGGATACGCCGCTCCACGACGTGACACGCCTGCTCGTGGACCGCGACGTCAAGGCCGCGCCGGTCGTGGACGGTGACAGGCGTGTCGTGGGCATTATCACGGGCGGCGACTTGCTGACGCGGGGTGGGCTGCCCGTGCGCCTCAGTCTTCAGAAGGACCTCCCGTCCGACCTGGCGGCGCACCACTTGCGTGTACTCGAAGAGGGCGGCAAGACGGCGGCGGACATCATGACGGCTCAACCTGCCACGATTCAGGCGGCCGCGCCCCTAAACGACGCAGCGCGGCTGATGGCCCAGCGCCATGTCAAGCGTTTGCCCGTCGTTGACGCGGATGGGCGGCTTGTCGGCATCGTCAGCCGATTGGATGTATTGCGCGCGGCAGGAAAGACGGCCAGGGAAGCGGCGCCCATGCTGCCCCCGCCGTCCGGGGTCAATCTGCGGGTGCGCGACATCATGGCAGCCGATGTGCCGACCGCGCACCCTGATACGCCCCTGGACGAGCTTCTGCCCCGCCTGGTGGACAGCCCGCTGCGCCGCGTGGTCATCGTAGATAGCGCCGGCCACGTCGTCGGCCTGATCGCCGATGCCATGCTCCTGAACCGGGCGCTGCCGCATGAGAAGCCCCGCGCGTGGAGCACGGTGCGCCACTGGCTGGGACTGGGCGGGAGCGCCGACCCGCGCCTGGCGACGGTCGCGCGGGAGGTGATGGCCCGCGAAGTGTACGCTGTTCGAGCCGACGCGTCTATCCTCGACGCGATCGAGATGATGGTGGATCGGCGGGTCAAGCGGCTGGTCGTAGTGGACGAGGATCGTCGCCTCATGGGGATGGTAGACCGCCAGCGCACCCTGCAAGCCCTGGCGGGCGAGGGATAACCCCGTCCCAGGTTTATCTGAGCAAGGCACACATTCATATAGCCGCAGTTGGTCCGCGCTGCCGCGCGGGCGCCAGGCTGAAGCGCCTATCCTTTACACAGAACGTTTGAGCGAGGCTGGCTATTCGGAAGACAGCCCGCGGTGTCGCTGCGAGGAGGACGATAGGACGACGAAGCAGCCTCCCGACAAGTGACAGACACGGCTGATGCGGCCTAGACGGTCTTGCACCAGGGCGAGGGATTGCTTCGCTTCGCTCGCAATGACGGGTTGGCGCTGTGGCCGCGGAGGCCACGCCGTTTTCCAGCCCCGCTGGCTATCGCGCTGCCGAGATGTATGTAAAAGATAGTGGCTTTAGCCCGGCGCTAGGGTCATTTATACGCCACCACCCCGAACGCTTCGGGGCGGCGGTCAATGCGGCTGAAGCCAGCCTCTTGCAGACGCCGCATTGCGCCCCGCGTCACGTTGCTTCCCATTTTCCCCTCGGGGTCCCCAATGTAGTGAAACAGGCGGCCGCTGCGCTTCAGGATGCGGTGCAGCTCGCGGTACATGTCGGTAGAGTAGAGGTCGCCGGCCAGGCTCATGATGGGCGGGTCGTGGATGATGGTCGAGAAGCTGTCGTCGTCGAACATCTCCACGACGTCGAAGCTGTCGCCGATGATTTGCTGAATCTTCGGATTGTCGAAGAGCGCCTGCGACCACGGGTTCAGCCGCGCGATCTCCAGCCCCGTCGGGTCGATCTCGATGGTTATCACGGCATCTGTCTCGGCGCGCTTCGCCGCGGCGATAGCCGTATATCCCAGCCCGGTCGCCGTATCCAGCGTTCGGCCGCGCGGGGCGGCAGCGCGAATCTTCCGCCGCGTGTCCTCGGTCGGGTCCACGTCCTTGATGCGGTGCATCGGGATGCCAGAGATCAGCATTGTCGGGGCGCGGCGCGTCGGCATGAGCGTGTAGACGCGCCCCATTGCCTCTGAGAAGCGCTGAATCTTGTACGCCTCGCTGCCCTCGATGGCGTAGCACGCCACCTCGTTCTCCGCGATCTCTTCCACAACCGCCCACGGTAGGTGTTGGCCGTCGGGCAGGGCGATACCCTGCCCATCGAGGGCGACGTCGGTTTCCGTCAGGCCGAGGTCGAGGCTGGCGCGTGCTACGGTCTGGCCGCCGCGCCGGGCTTCTAGAAGAGGCTCAGCCGCGAAGTGAGAGAGAACGATAAGGGTTGGCATGCGTCACTCGGCGTCGCGCCGTTCGCCATGATTGGTGGGAGCATCGGCGCTGGCGCGGCGTCCGCCGAAGAGAAGGCGGCCCACGCCTAGAAGGAGCAGGACGCCGCCGCCCAGTGCCAAGAAGAATACCTGCCGCTGGTCGGCTGCGCCGGCCACCTTGGCCGAGCGGCTCATCGCGCCGTCCGCGCTACCGTTGCGAGCCGCCAGCGCCTCCGCCTGCTTGAGGCGATCTAGCGCGCGCAGCGCATCCCCGGCCGCCGCGGCGTCACTCCGCGTGTCACCGCCTTTGGCCGCCGGGACGGCCGCGCGATCGGCCGGCGCTGGGACGGCCGGCGATCCACCACGCGCGTTGTCGAGGTTGCGTTGGCCCTTCTGCTGGGCCGTCAACTCTTCCGCCATACCCTGCGCCGCCGTCGCCAGAATCGACTCGGCCTCGACGAGCTGTTCCGTCTGCCCGGTAACGCGGAGAAGGGGTAGGGCGTCCTCCGCCTCGCGCTTGGCGGCGGCGTAGTTCTTCGCTTCGAGGAAGCTACGCATCGGCGCCATATCGTAAGCGTACAGGGCGTGGACGGCGTAGCGCGTGTCCACATAGTCTGGCAGGTAGGCGCGCCAGCCGGCCTCGAGCTTGTCGGCGGACGTGTTGTAGGTCTTCTCGAGAGCGACGCGGTAGTCTGTCGTCTTTGCCATCGCTTTCACGAAAAGGACGAGGCGGTCGAACCCGTAGCGGTCCACCAGGAACGCAACCATCGACAGGCTCTCCGGGTAGGCGATGGTTGGGTTGCCATAGGCGCCGCCCGGTGCATTAATCTCGTCCCACGTCATCAGCCGGTCAACCGCCAGCGCCCGCCTGATCTGGCGCACGTTTTGCGCCGAGTCGCTGTCGAGGGGTTTCTCGCTATATTGGGCTATGCCCTCGTGCCAGCCAACCGGCAGATGATCGTCGGACAGGTCGGCGAGGATGAGATGGGTTAGCTCGTGGCGGACATTGTTGACGATGCTCTCCGACGACATCGACTTCGTACGCTGCACGTCGATGGAGATGTCGTGGCGCCCGCTGCTCGATGTGGCGTGGGCCACGACTCCCGGCAGGTGCGCGGCGAGGGGATTAGTGGCAATGTAGCTGGCGTCGTCAGGGTAGAGACGCAGCGTGACAGGCGCCGGCACCGCATAGCCGTAGATGGCGGTCATCTCGTCGTACACGCCGTCGACGAAGCCCGCGTAGCGCTGCGCCTCGGCCGTGTCGTCGGGGGTAGCGATGACGAAGTGCGCGGTCCGAACCTCTTGCCAGTCCGGGCCGTCAGCGCTGGCGGCGGGAGCAAGGGCCAGGAGGAGAAGCAGCAGGAGCAGTATACGGGCGAACCGCACCCGTCCCGCATCACAGGGGTTAAGCATGTCGAAAGTGTACTCTCTCCGACGACTATATCCAAGTTTGCACTTTTTATGGAAAGCTGATACACTATTTTCCGCGACTGTCGCCGCCCCGGGCGCGCTTCGGCGTCGAACATCGAGCACGGCGAAAGGGAGGAGGAAGTTATGTTTGGCACCGTCGAAGAGTTCCTGCAATATCTCGCCGTCGAAAAGGGCTATACAGACAACACCCTGATGGCCTACCGTAATGATCTATCCCAATTCACGACCTATCTGGAGACCAGCACAACAATCACAAGCTGGGCAGAAGTCGGTCAGGGAACGCTCATCGAGTACATCCTCCATCTCAAGGGGGATCGCGAGTACACGTCGGCCACGGTCGCGCGCAAGGTCGCGGCGATCAAGGCCTTTTTCCACTATCTCCGCGCAACCGGAACGGTCACCGAGGACCCGACCAGCGATCTGGATTCGCCCAAGGTGAACAAGCGCCTGCCCCATACTCTCACGCGCGAGCAGGTCGAGCTGCTGCTGACCGCGCCGGGGGAGAGCGACTCCCACAAGGCCCTGCGGGACCGGGCGCTGTTGGAGCTGCTGTACGCGACGGGTATGCGCGTCAGCGAGATCGTCTCGCTCAAGGTCTCGGATGTGGATGTGAGCGCGGGCCTTGTACGCGTCAACAGCCGTGACGGAAAGAGCGCGCGCACCATCCCGGTCGCGCCGCGCGCCATGGACGCCCTGGTGGAGTACCTCGATCGGGGGCGCGGCGTGTTTGCTAAGGGCACGAATGCCGCTGCGCTCTTCCTCAACCCACGCGGCACGCAGTTGACCCGCCAGGGGCTGTGGCTCATTATCAAGCGCTATGTGGAGGCGGCGGGGATCGATACCGAAGTGACGCCGCACACGCTGCGCCACTCTTTCGCGACCCACCTCCTGGACAACGGCGAGGACCTGCGCAACGTGCAAGAGCTGCTGGGCCATTCCAACATCTCGACGACACAAATCTATACCCAGGTGAGCAGCGACCGTGCACGCCACGCCACTGCGGAATACACCGATAGCGCCGTGAGGCATGGATGACCACACCCGTCGTCACCGATAACGTTTTGCAGGATGCCATCAATACACTTCGATCCCACTCTCTTCAGACGCCACGCATCGGTGTAATTACGGGCTCAGGGCTGGGCGGGCTGGCGGACGAGGTAGTCAACGCGACAAGTATCCCCTACACGGCTATCCCGGGGATGGCGAACACGACGGTGCATGGGCACGCCGGTGAGCTGGTGTTTGGAGAGCTTGCCGAGCAGCCCATCGTCGTGATGCGCGGGCGGCTGCATTTCTACGAGGGCCATTCGACGCAGGAGGTGACCTACCCGATACGCCTGATGCGCGCGCTCGGCGCGCAAGTCTTGCTCGTGACGAACGCTGCGGGTGCGGTCAACGAGGTGTTCAACATCGGCGACCTGATGGTGATTCGCGACCACATTTTTCTGCCGGGGATGGCGGGTCACAACCCACTGCGCGGCCCAAATGATCCCACCGTCGGTCCGCGCTTCCCAAGCATGGTCGGCGCGTATGACCGGGAGCTGCGGCGGCTCGCTCACCGCGTCGGCAGCGACCAGAAGATTATGCTGGAAGAGGGCATCTACGCCATGGTCGCCGGGCCGTCTTTCGAGACACCCGCCGAAATCCGATTCCTGCGATCGATGGGCGCCGACGCCGTCGGCATGTCTACCTGCCCCGAGGTGGTCGTCGCGCGCCACGCCGGGCTGCGTGTGTTGGCGATTTCGCTGATCACGAACATCTGCGAGGACAATTCCGAGGGCATGGCCCGCCTGGGCGAGGCGGAGCACGAGGACGTGTTGGCGGCAGCCAACGCGGCCGTCCCACGCTTCAGCCGCCTGGTCAGGGCGCTCGTCGCCGCGCTGTGAGAGGCGTTGGAGCCTCAAGGCTGTCACTCCGAGCGTAGCGAGGCTGTCGCCCTGAGATCACCATGCCGTGTGGCGGCACGCTCCAGTACAAGAACAAAGAACACAGCCATGCCGTCATTGCGAGCGAAGCGAAGCAATCTCGGGCCCTAGCGAAAGACGCTCTAGGCGCTATAGAGTGAATCGCCTTCCCGGGAGATTGCTTCGTCAGTGGGGAGCTTCGCCCCCCACACCCCCGCAAGAAGCCCGCCTCGCAATGACACCGCAAGTCTCTGTGTTCTGAGCGGCGCAGCGAAGCATTACAGGAATCGCAAGACAAGGGCGAGGACCGACAATCAAACGTCGGAGGCGGGATTACCCGACCTCCGACGTTTTGCGTTTGCCGGGATGCGCGTTACTGGCCGTGGGTCGTGAACACCCAGAACAAGATGAGCGGCAGCGACAGGGCGGTCGCGCCAAACACGACCCACGCGAGCATTGAGCCGATGCGGTCGACCGTACTCCACGTCGATTTTTCGAGATGTGAGAGGTCGACGTGGCCAGGGATGCCGCCGCTCAGCGGCTTGTCCGGCTCGATGCCGGCGACGATCAGAATACCCCAGCCGACGACAATCAGGATGAACAGGAAGTCCGGTATAACGATGGCCAGAAGTTCCGGGGACATCCTTTACCCTCCCTTCGCGTGGCCTGACGCCGCCGGCGCCTCGTCGGGGAGCGGCGCTGTCGCTTGCGGCGGACCAGGGGATACAGCCTCCTGGCCGTCTCCGCCATACTCATCCGTGTCGAGGGAGTGGAGATGGATGGGCAGGACGGTCGTCACGACGCGGTCAAGGTCCTGAAGCGCCAATTGCTCGATGAAGTGGGCGTTCTGGTGGAGAACCTGACTCCAGGGATTTCCCGTCTGGAGCTGCCCCAGGATGACCTGGACGTAGCCGTTCGGCGTCTCTTTCAGCAAGTCCAGCACATACTCGCGGATCGGGCGGCTGAGGCTGCGGTAGGGCGACGGCACAATCACCAGCTCGCCGACATTGACGCGCTCCGCCCACTTCTGGCGGATGCTCTCGATCTTCTCTTCCTGAATTGCGACGTGGACGCCTTTCCAGGGAATACCCAGGGAGTTGGCGAACTCGACCAGGCGCAGTGTCTCGCGGTGGACGTCGCTCACCAGGACGATCGCCTGAATCGGGCGCGGAACATAGGGAATATGCTTCCCGGCGGTGCTCATGACCCGCCGCACGTCCTGGTAGTGGCGGTGGATGCGGAAGAACACCCAGATGATCGACGGAATCAGGATGGCGGTGATCCAGGCGCCCTGGGCGAACTTGGTGACGAGGAACACGATCACGACGATGAACGTCACCACCGCGCCGACGGCGTTGAGCGCCTGTTTCCAGTGCCAATGCGAGTCGTAGCGGAGAATGCTGCCCAGCGTCGGTACCTCGTCGCCTGGGCGGAGAGTGCCGTTCCGCATCATCTCGCCGACTTTGCGCCAACGGACGACCATGCCGCTCTGAGAGAGCGTAAAGCTGAGGAAGACGCCGATGGCGTACAGCGGGATCAGGCGGCTGACGCTGCCCGCGAACAGCACAACCAGGACACTGGCCAGCCCGGCCAGCATGATGACACCCCAGCTGAAGACGAGGCGGCTGCCGCGGAAGGTGAACCACTTGGGCAGGAAGCCGTCGCCGGCGACGAGCGCCGCCAGGCGCGGGAAGTCGGCGAAGCTGGTGTTAGCGGCCATGATGAGAATGATCGTGGCCGAAGCGAGCGTCAGGAGCTGCATCCAGCCCTGGCCGTAGACTGTTCGGGCCACCTGCGAGATGAGCACTTCCGCCTCAGATGGGCGGGCGTTGACGAGGTAGCCCAGGATGCCAAGGCCCAGGAACATGACCATGAGGATGGTCGCGTCCCACAGGAGGGTTGTGGCGGCATTGCGGGAGCGCGGCTCCTTGAAGGCTGTGATGCCGTTGGAGATGGCTTCGACGCCGGTGAGGGCGGTGGTGCCGGAGCTGAACGCGCGCAGCAGCAGGAAGAAGAAGGCGAAGCCGGTGAGGGAGAGGGCCGTCGGTGTCTCGACGTTCGAGGCAAACTTGACGGAACCCAGGGTGCCGCTGAAGGCCTGCCAAAAGCCGACGCCGATCATAATGAGCATCATCGTGATGAAGAAATACGTCGGCCACGCGAAGACGTTGCCGGACTCCTTGACGCCACGCAGGTTGATGAGCGCCATGAGTAGAATGAGCAGCAGAGAGATCTCGACCTTGTAGTCGAACAGGACGGGGAAGGCGCTGGCGATCTGGTCGACGGCCGAAGCGATACTGACCGACACCGTGAGGACGTAGTCCGTCAGCAAGGCGGCGCCTGCGACCTGGGCCGGCGTCTCACCGAGGTTGTCGCGAGAGACGATGTACGCGCCGCCTCCGCTCGGATAGGCGAAGATCGTCTGACGGTAGGAGAAGGTGAGGATGATGAGGAGGACGCAGATAGCGACGGTGATGGGAACGGCGAGCCAGTAGTTAGCCGAGCCGAGAACAGCCAGGACGAGGAGGATTTCGCCGCCGGCGTAGGCGACTGAGGAGAGTGAGTCCGAGGCGAAGACGGCCAGGCCGACCGTTTTGCTGATGGCCTGGTGCGGAGCCTCGACCGTGGCTATCTCACGGCCAAAGACCCAGCGGCGTAGATCCGAAACCCCCATAAAGAACCTCCACTAGAGCGGCCTGGAGTGGCCTATCCACCGTTCGGGGCCAGGCCGACGAAAGAGATCGCCGCGCAGGCGGCAATCCCTCTTGCTCCGATAGAGACGAGAGCAAGACCCGAACCACAAGCGTCCTGGCGGTTATACACACAATCCATCTCCTGGCAACCGCCTAGACGCTCGGAAGAGCCTCGGCACCGCACCAAGTGCGGTACAACGTCCTAAGTATACCGCAAATCGAAGACCGGCGCACAGTTCGACAAGCAATTGGCGCTGCTTGTGCGAAAGGTTAACAAGACTCGGGGTACGGCAGCGTCGAGACGCTGCCGTACCCCTTCTGTAGTCGCTTGGTTCTGGAGGTCCTGGGATTATGTACCGTGAGTGGTGAAAATCCAGAACAGGATGAGTGGCAGCGACAGAGCGGTCGCGCCAAACACGATCCACGCGAGCATTGAGCCGATGCGGTCGATCCGGCTCCACGTCGATGACTCGAGGTGCGAGAGGTCGACGTGGCCGGGAATACCACCGCTCAGGGGCTTATCCGGCTCGATGCCGGCGACGATCAGAATACCCCACCCGACGACAATCAGAATGAACAGAAAGTCGGGTATGACGAAAGCAAGAATATCTGCGGACATGGTAATCTTCCTTCCAACACTGTGTCGTTTGTCACCGTCAGCGCCGCGCGCGTTCGATATCCGCGTTACTCACCAGGCGGGCTTAGAGACGGGGGAGTGTCATCTCCTCGCAACGTCTCTGTGGATGCGCCGGGAGTAGCGCTCTTGCCAGCATCCAGACGAGGGCGTCCGCGGCTCGGAGTGTAGAGCTGGATGGGCAGGACGGTCGTCACGACGCGGTCGAGGTCCTGGAGCGCCAATTGTTCGATGAAGTGAGCATTTTGGTGCAGGATCTGACTCCAGGGGTTCCCGGTTTGGAGCTGGCCGACGATGACCTGGACGTAGCCGTCCGGCTCTTCCTCCAACAGATCCAACACATACTCGCGGATCGGGCGGCTGAGGCTGCGGTAGGGCGACTGCACGACGACCAACTCGCCGACACTGACGCGCTCCTTCCACTTCTTCTGGACCGCTTCGACCTTTTCTTCCTCAATCGCGACATGGACGCCTACCCACGGGATGCCCAGGGAGTTGGCGAACTCAACCAGGCGCATCGTCTCGCGGTGCACATCGCCGACCAGTACAATCGCGCGCACCGGCCGGGGCGCATACGGGATGTGCTCGCCGGTCGTGCTCATGACGCGGCGCACCTCCTGGTAGTGGTGGTGAATGCGGAAGAAAAGCCAGAGCAGCGAGGGAATCAGGATGGCGGTGATCCAGGCGCCCTGAGTGAACTTCGTGACCAGGAACACGATGACGACGACGAACGTCACCACCGCGCCGATGGCGTTGAGAACCTGCTTCCAGCGCCAGTGGGCGTCGAACCGGAGAATGCTGCCCAGGGTCGCAAACTCGTCGCCCGGCCGCAGCACGCCGGCCTTCATCATGCGGCCGATCTTTTGCCACCGCACTACCATGCCGGTTTGAGAGAGGGTGAAGCTCAGGAAGACGCCGATGGCGTACAGCGGGATCAAGCGGCTAACCGAGCCGCCGAAGAGGAGGATGAGGATGGAGGCGAAGGCGGCGAGAACGATGACGCCCCAGCTGAAGACGAGGCGGCTGCCGCGGAAGGTGAACCACTTCGGCAGGAAGCCGTCGCCGGCGTGGAGCGCTGCTAGGCGCGGGAAGTCGGCGAAGCTCGTGTTGGCGGCCATGATGAGGATGACGGTGGCCGACGCCAGCGTCAGGAGTTGCATCCAGCCCTGGCCGTAGATCGTACGCGCGACCTGCGAGATGAGCACTTCCGCCTCGGATGGGCGGGCGTTGACGAGGTAGCCCAGGATGCCAAGGCCCAGGAACATGATCATCAGCAGTGCGGCGTCCCAGAGCAGCGTCGTGGCGGCGTTGCGGGAGCGCGGCTCCTTGAAGGCGGTGATGCCGTTGGAGATGGCTTCGACGCCGGTGAGGGCGGTGGTGCCGGAGCTGAACGCGCGCAGCAGCAGGAAGAATAGGGCGAACCCGGTCAGCGAGGCGGCATAGGGCGTCTCAACGTTCGAGACGAACTTGACGGTGCCGAGGTTGCCGCTGAAGGCCTGCCAGAAGCCGACGCCGATCATAATGAGCATCATCGCGACAAAGAAGTAGGTCGGCGCGGCAAACACCCGCCCGGACTCTTTGACGCCACGCAGGTTGATGAGCGCCATCAACAGGATCAGCAAGAGGGAAAGCTCGACCTTGTAGTCGAACAGGACGGGGAAGGCGCTGGCGATCTGGTCGACGGCCGAAGCGATGCTGACGGCGACAGTCAGGACATAGTCGGTCAGCAGAGCGGCGCCGGCTGCCTGCGCTGGCGCTTCGCCGAGATTGTCGCGGGCGACGATGTACGCGCCGCCTCCGCCCGGATAGGCGAAAATCGTCTGACGGTAGGAGAAGGCGAGGATGATGAGGAGGACGCAGATAGCGACCGTGATGGGGACGGCGAGCCAGTAGTTGGCCGCGCCGAGAACAGCCAGGACGAGGAGGATTTCGCCGCCGGCGTAGGCGACTGAGGAGAGTGAGTCTGAGGCGAACACGGCCAGGCCGACCGTTTTGCTGATGGCCTGGTGCGGAGCCTCGACCGTGGCTATCTCACGGCCAAAGACCCAGCGGCGAAGATCGGAAACAGCCATAGAACCTCCATGATTGGGATTGGCTGGTCCCAGTATAGTCCTGAAGAAGCTCCCTGTCGCTGATGACGCGCTGCATCAGCCAACAGGAGGCCACCTGTCACCCGACAGTTAGCCAACACTAAACCGACACGTTTTTAAGGTTCTACGCTGAACCGCGGAATACGCAGCCGCGCGGCATCTGAAATGCCGAGAAGCATCCGGATGACCCAGGATGCTTCACATGGCTACGTGGCATGTGGCCGCTCAGGATGTTGAGCGGCTATTTTCGAATGTTGTCCCGTACCGTCTACCGACCGAGCAATGATACCAGAAATACCGGCAGGCAGCCACTCGCCGGCGCCGGGACAGGCGTCGGCGTAGGCGTGGGTGTCGGAGTCTCTTTGCCCGGCAGCGGCTCGCCCGCCTGCCCACGGAAGAAGGCGCGCACGTCTACGCGGCCCGTGCCCTGCGTGTTCGGGTCCAGTCCCATGCTCCGCCCGGCGCGCATCATGCGCTCCTTGACCTGGGCCGGCGTCAGGGTCGGCTCGGACTGGAGCAAGAGCGCCACAGCGCCCGTAGCGTGCGGCGTCGCCATGCTCGTGCCGGACGCCGTCGTGTAGTGGTCGTCGACCGGCGTGCCCATGGTCGTGCCTTTGCCGCGCGCCGCCGTTATCTGGTAGCCCGGCAGGCACACGTCCGGCTTGACGCGGCCATCCGCCGTGGGGCCGCGCGAGGAGAAGTCGGCGGCCTCATCCCACGCGTTCGCCGGGTCGCTGACCGTCGCGCCGATGGTGATGGCCTCGCGCGAGCCGCCGGGTGAGCCGACGGTCTTGGCCCCATTCCGCCCCGAGTTGCCGGCCGCGACGCAGCACACGACACCGGCCCGAACCGCGGCGTCGACCTGCGCGGAGAGGGCGTCTGTGCCGTCGCTTGGCTCCGGTGGCCCACCCAGAGACATGTTGATAACCCGCGCTCCGCGCTCGACCGCCCACTCGATTCCGGCCATGACGTTGCTCTGGCTGCCGCTGCCGCTGCTGTCCAACACGCGGGCCGCAATAATCGTCGCATCGGGAGCCACCCCGCGGTATTTGCCGTCCGAAGCGGCGCCGCTGCCGGCGGCGATGCTGGCGACGTGGGTGCCGTGGCCGTTACCGTCGTTATTCCCCTGGCCGGTGAAGTCCTTGAACTCAGCGACACGGCCCACGAGGTCGGGATGCTCCGTGTCCACGCCGGTATCGACGATGGCGATGGTCACGCCGCGGCCGGTAAACCCCGCCGCCCAGACCTCGGGCGCGCGGATGATCGGCACCGAAGTGTCCAGCATCGTGTGAACAGGCAGGTCGGCCCAGACGAGCGCGACGTTGGGGTCCTCGGTGATATCGTTCAACTCCAGCAAGTTGACCGTCATCGCCGCCGCATTGATGAGGTCAAAGGTCTGGGTCACCGGCGCTTGCACGTCCGCCGTCATGCTGCGGCTGACCGCCGAGCGATAGCGCACGATGACCGGGTAATCCTTCGGCTCCTGCGCCATCTCCTGGATGCTCTTGGTCCCCATGTCGACTTCGACCATTGTGCGCAACGTCGGATGCAGCTTGCTAGGGTCCATAGTCACTCCTGTTTAACAACCAGTGGTGTGTTGCTCGTACAGTGATGAGAATGTAGTGGCGACTTTTAGTCGCTCCCACGGCTACAGAACGACTAAAGTCGTCACTACAAAACGCGCAACTTGTGAGAAATAGAGACCACTAGAGCGGTGCAGCCGTCACCTCGTCACCCTGTCTGGTATGCTTCGTTCCACTCAGCGCGACTCACATCGTATGCACAGACCTATCCGTCTCGATGCGCTCGACCCACGGCTCGCTCTCCAACGCGAGGGCGGCGGCGGCCGGCGCCGAGACGGCGATGCCGGGCAGCAGCTTGTAGACGTGGCGCACCGTCATGCCCCGCGCCTCGCACGCGGCGACATGCTCGCCCGGCGCCTCCGTCGTCCGAATAATCAGGTCAACGCGAGCGTCGCCGGCCGCCGCGAGCTGTTGGCGGAGGGGCGCTTCTAGCTTGCCGTTCATTCTGCCGTTCCTCTCGCGTGAAAAAGGCCACGCACTCGATATGCCACGTCTGGGGGAACATATCGACCGGCTGGACGTACTGGATGCGATACCCGCGCTCGACCAGGCCGCGCGCGTCTCGCGCCAGAGTCGCCGGGTCGCAGCTCACGTAGGCGATGCGGCGCGGCTGCATCCCGGCGAGGGCATCCAGGGCGCGGCGCTCGACACCGGCGCGGGGTGGGTCGAGGACGGCCAGGTCAAAAGCGCGATTCAGCCGGGGCAAGATATCCTCGACGCGGCCTTCGTACAGCGAGACGTTATCCAGGTCGGCGGCGTTGACGCGCCAGTCGGCGACGGCGGCGGGGCTTTCCTCCACGGCGACGACTTCGCCGGCCTCGTCGGCCAGGGCCAGCCCAAACAGGCCGACGCCGGCATACAGGTCGAGCAAGGTATAGTCGGCGCGGGGGCGCAACGCCTCGCGCACCAGGCGCACCAGAGTCTCGGCCATCGCGGTGTTCACCTGGAAGAAGGCTTCGGCGGAGACGCGGTAATCGCGGCCGGCGATGTGGGCCATGAGCCACGGCGCGCCCACCAGGTTGACGACCTGCCCGTCGCGCAGCTCCAGGTTGATCGACACCGGGAAATCGACTTCAAGCTCCGGGAGCTCGTCGAAGTCCGTCGTCAGCAGGACGAGGCGGTCGTCCACGCCCATATCGGCGCGCAAGATGGCCTGGCGAAGCTCCGGGAAGTCCATCTCGAGACTCTGCCATAGGCTGCGCACGTCCGGCGCCATGATGTAACACTGTTCGATGGGGACGACTGTGTGCTCCCGCAGAGCGCGGAAGCCGAGCCGCCCGTCCTCGGCGAGGCGCATCTGTACGTGGTTGCGGTAGAACCACGGCTCGTCCATGCCGATGGTCCGTCGCACTTCCACGTCGGGCAGCTTGCCCACGCGGGCGAACTGGTCCTTCACGATGGCCTGCTTGAGGCGGAGCTGGGCCGCGTAGTCGATGTGCTGCCACTGGCAGCCGCCGCAGCCCTTGGCGAGGGTAGGATCGGGGTCTGGCGCGCCGCGCACATCCGGATCGCCGGAGCCGAAGTGCGGGCAGGGAGGCGCGACGCGGTCGGGAGAAGGGGTGAGAATGCGCGCCAGCTCTGCGTTGGCCCAGCGCCCGTGGTCTTCGACGATGCGCGCCTCGACGCGCTCACCGGGCAGAGCGTAGGGGACGAAGATGGTCTTGTCGGCGGCACGCCCGAGGGCGGCGCCGCCGTGGGCCATGGCAGTAAGCTGGACGGTGATAGTATCCATCAATAACGCTAGGCAATAACCTCGTAGGGGCAGGTTTCAAACCTGCCCCTACGTCAGTCTATCGACCCTACGGGTAGATGCCGCGAATGAAGGTCGCCGCGTGCACCCGCTGGATCGCCGTCATGTAGGCGGCCATGCGCATGCTCGTCTTGCGGTTGTCAGCGCGGTGCCATACTTCATCGAGCGCCCGAATCATCATCTCGCGCATCTTGACGTTGATCTCCCGCTCATTCCAGAAGAAGTGCTGGAGACCCTGCACCCACTCGAAGTAGGATACCGCGACGCCACCGGTGTTGGCGAGAATATCCGGCATCACCAGGACGTTCTTGTCGCGCAGAATCGCGTCCGCCTCAGGTGTGGTCGGCCCGTTGGCGGCTTCGACGACGAGGGGCGCCTGGACGTGTCCGGCATTGTACGCGGTAAGCTGGTTCTCCATCGCCGCCGGGATGAGAACATCGACCGGCAAGCCGAGCAGCTCGGCGTTGGTCACGCCGTCTGCGCCGGGGAACCCGACGACGGAGCCGCTCTCGTTCTTGTGCTGGATGACCATCTCGATGTCCAGCCCGTGCGGGTTGTAGATGCCGCCGCGGCTGTCGCTGACGGCCACGACGGTCGCGCCTTTGCCCTGGGTCAGGAGGGCCGTTGTGCGCCCAACCTGTCCGAAGCCCTGCACGGCAATCGTTGCGCCTTCGATGCTCTTGCCCGTGCGGTGCAGCGCCTCACGCGTGACGAACATGACGCCGCGGCCGGGCGCTTCCGCGCGGCCCATGGACCCGCCGATCTCGACGGGCTTGCCCGTGACGACGGCCGGCGTCGAGTAGCCCTTGTGCATCGAGTAGGTGTCCATGATCCACGCCATGACCTGGGGATTGGTTCCCATGTCCGGGGCGGGGATATCACCTTCGGGGCTCATCAGGATGCTGATTTCGCTAGCATATCGCCGGGTCAGGTGCTCCAGCTCATGGTGCGACAACGCTTTCGGGTCAGCGACCACGCCGCCCTTGGCGCCGCCGAAGGGCAGGTTGATCACGGCGCATTTCCACGTCATCCACATGGCGAGGGCGCGCACGTCATCCAGCGTCAGGTCTGGCGAGTAGCGCAGGCCGCCCTTCGAAGGGCCGCGCACGGTGCTGTGGTGAACGCGAAAGCCTGTGAAAACGTGGACACTGCCATCGTCCATCTTCACAGGGAAGTTGACTGTCAACTCGCGCTTGCACTCGCGCATGATGTCCACAATACCGGGGTCTAGCTCCGGCATCATGGCGACGGCCGCGTCATACTGCTGGATGGCCATTTCCAGCGGTTTCGCCGCACCTGGCATAGCCTTGGTCTCTGGACCCATCGTTGCCATCAGGAACCTCCTCGTGGAGTACCCGCGTCATTGCGGGGTGTGATATACACTGAGCTTCGAGTGCAGCGTGACAGTTTGATTCGCGGCTCACGCATCACTGTTGCTGCCCTCGCGCTTCAATAACTCTTCAAGAACTGCGCCAGCGATCACCGGATCGGCTTGCCCGCGGCTGGCACGCATCACCTGGCCCACCAGGAACTTAACCGCGGTTGGCTTGCCGCCATGATAGTCGGCGACGGCCTTGGGGTTGGCGGCGATGACGTCGGCCGCTATCTGCCGCAGCTGATCCGTATCGCTTATCTGGGTCAGGCCCTTCTCGGCGACAATCTCCCGAGGTGACCGACCGCTGGCGAACATCTCTTCCAGCACGCTCTTGGCGACGGTGACGTTGATGGTCTTGTCGTCCACGAGACGCGTCAGCTCGGCCAGATTCGCCGGCGTCACCTTCACCGCCTCGATCTCGACGTCGTTCGCCTTCAGCAAGCGGAACAGCTCGCCCGTGACCCAGTTCGCGACCGTCTTCGGGTTGCCGCTCGCCGCCACGGTCGCTTCGTAGTAGTCACCGACGACACGGCTGCCTGTCAGGACATCGGCATCGTAGGCCGAAAGCCCGAACTGCGCCATGTAGCGCTCGCGGCGCGACTCCGGCAGCTCCGGTAGCTTGCTCTCGATCGTCTGCACATACTCGCGGCTGACGACGAGCGGCGGCAGGTCCGGCTCCGGGAAGTAGCGGTAGTCGTGGGCGTACTCTTTGCTGCGCTGGCTGACGGTGCGTCCGTCGGACTCGACCCAGCCGCGCGTCTCCTGCACAATCTGGCCGCCCCGCTTCAGCACATCGATCTGTCGGGCGGCCTCGTACTCCAGCGCCAGCTTCACGGCGCGGAACGAGTTCATGTTCTTGATTTCGGTCTTGACACCGAGAGTCGTCTGTCCCACGGGCCGCACCGAGATGTTGGCGTCGACGCGCATCGCGCCGGCCTCCATGTCGCCGGTCGAGACGCCAATCCAGCGCAACGCCTGGCGCAGGCGTTGGGCGAACTGACGTGCCTCTTCGGGCGTGCGGAGGTCTGGCTCGCTGACGATCTCCATCAGCGGCACACCGGAACGATTATAGTCAATCAAGCTGTAATCGTCCACATGGGTGTTCTTCGCCGTGTCTTCTTCGAGGTGAACGCGCGTGATGCCGATGCGGCGGGTCGCGCCCTCGGCCTCGATGTCGAGCCAGCCGTTGCGGGTCAAGGGCAGATCGTACTGCGAGATCTGGTAGCCCTTGGGCAGGTCAGGGTAATGGTAGTTCTTGCGGTCGAACTTGGCGAACGAGGCTATCTCGCAGTGGAGCGCCAGCCCCGTCATCAGAGTAAACTCGACGGCCTTGCGGTTGATGACCGGCAGGGCGCCCGGCAGACCCAGACATACCGGGCAGACCCGGGTGTTGGGTGGCGTGCCGTCGTAGTCTGTGGCGCAGCCGCAGAACATCTTGGAGTTTGTGAGTAGTTGGACGTGGCACTCTAGCCCAATGACGATTTCGTAGTCCACTTGCACCTCATACAACGCTGAAACCATGTAGTAGCGACTTCAGTCGCTTCCCCGGCCCAAAAAGCGACTAAAGTCGCCACTACATTTCGATCTCGAACAGTTCGCCGATTGGCAGAGCAAAGCCGGGCAGCGTATCACCGCCGTCCAGCGTGTCGTTCACTGTGAGCCGCCGCGCCACCATCGAGGGCTCATAGACCGTGACGATCTGCGCGCGAGGGTTGACAACCCAGACAGCGCGTGTCCCCGCGTTCAGGTAGTCGTGCACCTTGTCCTCGACGTCCTGGTAGCTGTCGTTCGGCGAGACGACCTCGACGGCCAGGTCGGGCGCGCCGTCGAAGAAGCCGGAGCGCCGCGGGCGGTCGGCGAGACGATGAGCCGCGACGAAAGCGGCGTCAGGGGCGCGCACCGTGTCCGGCTCCCGCGACAGGACAAAACCCGTCTCGGCTCCGTACACGCGCCCCAACCTATGCTGGCGCACGTGATCGTACATTGCTGCGCCAATGGCTATAGTAAGCTCGCCGTGCTCTTCACCCGCCGGCGCCATGACGAGAACCTCCCCGCGCACGAGTTCGGTGCGCTCGCCCGTGTCGGGCAGCGCCGCCAGCATCTCCGCGGTGACCAGCTCAACTTGAACCGCCATCCATCTCCTCTCAGCCCCTCTCCCTTCGGATGAAGGTCTACCCCCGCACGCGGCGCACGAAGCGTCCAATACGCTCGATTGCCTCCTCGACCTGGGGCAGAGACGCGGTGTAGGCGGCGCGCACGTAGCCGGCGCCGCTATCGCCGAACGCCGTGCCCGGCACTACGGCGACCTTCTCCTCCATCAGCAGACGCTCCGAGAACTCGTTCTCGTCGAGGCCGGTGCTGCGGATGTCGGGGAAACAGTAGAAGGCGCCGCGCGGCTCGAACGTCGGCAGGCCTATGGCGTTGAAGCCCGCGACGATCGTCTTGCGCCGCTCGTTGTAGGCGTTGACCATCGCCTGCACGTGCGGTTCGCCGTGGCGAATAGCGTACGTCGCCGCGTACTGGGCGGATGTCGGGGCCGACATGATGATGTACTGGTGGACCTTTCGCATGGCGGCAATCATGTCCGCCGGACCGCAGGCATAGCCAACGCGCCAGCCGGTCATGGCATACGCCTTGGAGAAGCCGCCGAGCAGAAGCGTTCGCTCGCGCATCCCCGGCAGAGCCGCGACGCAGGTGTGCTCGACGCCGTACACCAGGCGGTCGTAGATTTCGTCGGAGAGGACGAGCAGATCGTGGCGCTCGGCAACGGCGGCGACCTCGGCCATGCGCTGTCGGCTCATGACCGCGCCGGTGGGGTTATTAGGGTAGCCGACAAGGAGCATGCGCGTATTCGGCGTGATCGCGGCTTCAACATCATCGGCGGTAAGTTGGAACTCGTGCTCGACATATGTCGGCACAGCGACAGGGATCCCGCCGGCAAAGCTGACGGTCGCGGGGTAGGCGACATACGACGGCTGCGGGAAGACGACCTCATCGCCTGGCTCCAGGAATGACGTCATCGCCAGGTGCAGCGCCTCGGAGACGCCGACGGTAATCAGAATTTCATCGCCGGGGTCGTAGCGCACGCCGTACAGAGCATCCAGGTGGTCGGACACAGCCTGGCGCAGCTCGATCAGCCCGGAGTTGGAGGTGTAGCCGGTGATGCCTTGCTGGATGGACAGGATGCCCGCCTGGCTGATATCCTCCGGGGTCGAGAAGTCAGGCTCCCCGATACCCAGGGAGATGACATCCTTCATCGTGGCGACAATGTCGAAGAACTTGCGAATCCCCGATGGTGGAACCGTGGCGACTCGCTGGCTGATTCGGTGCGTTTGGGTAATCATGCGTCCTCCACCTAGTTCTGTATTAGAAATCGACACTCGCCGCGTCGCCGACGTTTACCTTGTGGAACTGGCCGCGCACGTAGGCCCGCTGGCCGACGAGGGACTGGTCCAGCATGGTATCTTCGATGATGCTCTCTTCTTCCACGATAGAGTCGCGGACGATGGAGTTGCGCACCTCGACATGGGCGGAGATGGTGGCATTCGGCCCGATCACTGAGCCTTCGATTGTGGCTGACGGGTGGATGAACACCGGCGGAATGATGACGGCGGCCGGGAAATCGGCGGCATTGTCGGTGGCCTGGCCGTGATGCAGCAGGTAGCGGTTGGTTTGCAGCAGCGCCTCGGGCGTCCCGCAGTCCTCCCAGACCGGAATCGACGCGGCTTTGAAGCAGGCGCCGCGTTCTACCATGATCTGCAACGCGTCGGCCAGGAAATACTCGCCCTTGGTCTGCACGTTGCGCTCGATGAGATCGTCGATCGCCGAGAACAACCCCTTGTAGTCACGGATGTAGTACACGCCGACGACGGCCAGATTGGACACAGGCGTGGCCGGCTTTTCGACGAACTTCTTAATGTACCCGTCCTCGCCTACCACGACCACGCCGAAGCGGCGCGGGTCGTCGACCTCGCGGACGTGGATGACGCCGTCGGCATCGACCGTCGGCAGGTCGCGCAGGTTCGCTTCGAAGACGGTATCGACGAAGATAATGAGCACAGGGTCGTGAATGAACTCGCGGGTTAGATTGATCGCGTGAGCTTGCCCCGCCAGCTCTTCCTGCACGACGTAGTGCGCTTTGAAATCGTAGTTTGGCTTGACGTACTGCTCGATTTGCTCTCCCAGGTGGCCGACAATGAAGACGATGTCTTCAATCTCGTCCTGGATGTCGACGAGCTTATCCAGAATGTGCCCCAGCACGGGCTTGCCGGCGCACGCAACGAGCGGCTTGGGCTTGCTGAATGTGTGGGGCTGAAGGCGGGTGCCTCGGCCGGCTAACGGAATAATCACTTGCATGGGCGGCGCCTCCCTGCGCCTAACTAACTTATCGTCTCTTCATCAATAACAACGGTCTCAACGACGGGTTTCATTGTGTGCCACGGTGTGGCCTGCTCGTAAGCGTAGGCCGCGCGCAGAATGTTCGTCTCACCGAAGGGGCGTCCAATGATCTGGAGCCCGACCGGGAGGCCCTCGGAGAAGCCGCAGGGCACGGAAAGGCCGCACACCCCGGCCAGGTTCAGGGTCAGGGTAAAGACGTCGGCCAGGTACATCTGGAGCGGATCGTCGACCTTCGCGCCGATCGGCCACGCCACAAACGGTGACACCGGCGCGACGACCACGTCGTACCGCTCGAAGACGCGGTCGAAGTCCTGCTTGATGAGCGTGCGCACCTGCTGTGCCTTGCGGTAGTAGGCGTCGTAGTAGCCCGCCGACAGCGCATATGTGCCGAGCATGATGCGCCGCTTGACCTCCGGCCCGAAGCCTGCCTCGCGCGTGCGGCGGAGCAGGTCACTCACGTCCAGCGGGTTCTCGGCGGAGAGGCCGTAGCGGACGCCATCGTATCGGGCCAGGTTGGCCGACGCCTCAGCCGGCGCGATCAGGTAGTAGGCGGGCAGGCCGTACTCGGTGTGGGGAAGATGGACTTCCTCCACCTCGGCGCCCATGCCTGCCAGCACGTTGATCGCGTCGCGTACCGCCTTCTCGACGCCCGGCTCCATGCCGTCCACAAAATACTCTTTCGGTACAGCAATGCGCATGCCGCGCACATCGCCGGTGAGCGCGGCGGTGTAGTCGGGAACAGGAATATCGACAGAGGTTGAGTCAAGCGGGTCGTGGCCCGCCAGGACGCCCAGCACGAGGGCGGCATCGGTCACGTCCTTCGTCAGCGAGCCGATCTGGTCCAGGGACGAGCCGAAGGCAACCAGACCGTACCGCGAGACGCGCCCGTAGGTCGGCCGCAAACCGACGACGCCTGTGAGTGAGGCGGGCTGGCGAATACTGCCGCCGGTGTCGGTGCCGATGCCGAAGAACGCCTCATCTGTGGCGACGGCCGCCGCCGAGCCGCCGCTGGAGCCACCCGGCACGCGTGTCAGGTCCCAGGGGTTGTGGGTCACGAAGAACGCCGAGTTTTCGGTGGACGAGCCCATGGCAAACTCGTCCATGTTGGTCTTGCCGAGCAGCACCGCCCCGGCGTCGCGCAGCCGGATGTACGCGGTGCCATCATAGGGAGGCACGAAGTTGTGCAGAATGCGCGAGCCGCACGTCGTCGTGATGCCTTCTGTCGCGATGATGTCCTTGAGAGCGTAGGGGATACCCAGGAGGGGGCCATTCTCGCCCGCGGCTCGCCGCGCGTCGGCCTGGCGCGCTTGCTCCAAGGCGACTTCCGGTGTCACAGAGATGTAAGCTTTGACGGCGTTGTCGGTCGCGACAATTCGATCCAGCACGGCTTCGGTCAAGGCGACCGAAGTTGTCTCACCCGCCCGTAGGGCGGCCTGAGCAGCGTGGAGTGTCAGTGTGTACAAGCGCAACTCCCCGGGAAACGAATCAGGAGAATACTAGTCGAGGATTGCCGGTACCTGGAACTGGCCCTCTACCGCGTGCGGCGCGTTCGCCAGGACGTCTTCCCGCGGCAGAGAGGGTCGCGCGACGTCATCGCGCATCACGTTCTCCAGGGCGAGGACCGAAGCCGTCGGTGGAATGGCGCTCGTATCGAGGCGCTGGAGCATCGCCGCGTAGTCCAAAATGGCGGAGAGCTGCTCGGCAAAGAGAATTTTCTCTTCTTCCGATAATCCCAGCTTCGCCAGTTCTGCGATATGCTCGACGGTCTGCTGATCCAGAGGCATACGAATCTCCTTGCCCTATTATACCACGCCGGCCACGCAGGGCCAACTCGCTGTCACTCCGAGTGTCGCAGAAGAACGACCACGGAATACACAGAATACACGGAAAGGGCAGAGCCATCTTGTTTCCGTGTATTCTGTGTATTCCGTGGTTCCAAGAGCGCCAGGGTAGCGCTACAGCATAGCGCAGAGACTACGCTCGGTGTTCGTTCGCGGCCCCTATGGCCGCAGCACTAGCCGCAGCCAGCCGGCGAGCGTCTGCGCGACGCTATGATGGCTTGGGGTGGCCGTTTCGTAAATGCTCTGTAGCACGCTCTCCGAGCCAGGCTCTCTCGCGCCGGTCACGGGCAAGATCACGGGCGGCAGGCAGTAGGGGCCAACGAAGTCGATGACGAAGGGCTGGCTCTGCGGCGACAGGTACACCGTCTGGGTCACCGGCGTGTAGCCGGGCGCCGTGGCGGTAAGGGTGTAGTTGCCCGGGACGAGATTGCAGAGCGGGCCGAGCGTGAAGTAGCCGTTGCTGTCCGTGGTGACCGTAACGGGTGATATCAGGTTCTCAATGCTAATGACGGCGGTTATCGGGCCTGGGAAGCAAGATTGTGCCTGTCCCGTGACGAGCAGGCAGCCCGGCGATAGGGTCGGCGTCACAGTCGCGGTTCCCGCGGGCGTCGGCGTCTCCGTCACGGTCACGGCGAGTGTCGGTGTTTCTGTTGTACCGACGGTGGGCGTAGCCGTCGCCGGAGGGGTGATCGGCGGCGTGAAGTAGGGCGGGATTATAGTAAGTTCCGGCGAGGCGGTCACCGTCGGTGGTGGCGGCTCTGGATTTGACTTGGTGGTGGGTGTCGGCGTGGCCGTCGAAGTCGTCGTCGCAGATGACGTCGCGGTTGGCGTGTTCGTCGACGTCACGTGCACGAGTGTAGGGTTGACGGCTGTTTCCGTGCCTGTCGGAGTCGCGGTGGCCGTTGCCGTCGGCGTCATCGACGGTGTCGCAGTGTTGTTGGGCGTGGCTGTGTGAGAAGGCGTGCCCGTCGGCGTGGCGGTGTCGGTTGGTGTCGCAGTGTCGGTCGGCGTGGCCGTATCGGTTGGCGTGTTCGTCGGCGTTGAGGTATCGGTGGGCGTCTCAGTAGGCGTGGCGGTATCGGTTGGTGTAGGGGTGTCGGTCGGCGTTTCGGTTGGCGTTGCCGTCGGCGTGCTCGTCGCGGGCGTGCCGGTCGGCGTGGCCGTATCGGTCGCTGTGCTGGTCGGTGTCGGGGTGTCGGTGGGCGTTGCGGTCGGCGTGGGCGTGTCGGTAGGGGTGAGCGTCGGCGTGGCAGTGTCGCTCGGCGTGCCTGTCGGTGTGCGCGTCGAGGTGGCGGTCGACGTGGGCGTGTTGGTGGGCGTGTCCGTCGGCGTATCCGTCGGTGTGCTCGTTACAGTGGAGGTCGCAACCGGGACTGCCGGCAGCGTAAAGAACTTCGTACAGCACCAGCGGAAGACATCGGCCGAAACGTCAATCGTGTTGCCGCCTAGCAAGCCCCAGCCAGATGGGAAGGTGAACTTCAGCCGGTAGTCAGCCGGGGCTTCTAGCCCCAGAAACTCCCAGTTGCCGGCGGCGTCAGTTGTACGTTGGCCAACCGCCTGCTCCGACTGATCCGCCCCGACGATGTACAGGTCGACGATGACGCCCGGCAGACCGGGCTCGCCAAAGTCCTGCCGTCCATTGTGGTTGAGGTCCTCCCAGACTGTGCCGGCGATACGTCCGTTGTTGCCGATGCAGCCCAGCGGCCCCGTGCCGGGGCAGGGCAGGATGGAGGGATCGATCGTAGCGGTGGCGACGGGGTCCAGCTTCTCGCGCTTGCTGGATTCCTTCTTGGGCGCGGCGTCCTTCTTCTCGACGAAGTCCTGGAGGCGCAGGCCGGGCGCGGGGAGGGAGCTGACATCGCCGCCCGAAGATTTGGTCGGCTCGGCTTTCGGAGCGCTGGCCAACCTCTTCGTGGGCTTCGCAGCCGGATTGGATTCCGGGTTTGCCGCCTGGGCGGCCGGCATGAAGGCAAGCGCGATCAGGAGACTTACTGCGGCGAACACAAAAGCGGCAACGGTCGCGGCCCGCATAGTACCCCTCCTGGTTGGACGACAAAACGCCCCGGTTCGGCGCTAAACCGATACCGTGATAAGGCGGCAGTGGCGGCGCGGGTGACGTGGCGTGGGGTGAGTGTTGTCCATTATACAACGGGGGTGACGAGGCGTCAATGGGGGTAAAGGCAAAAAGGACGAGCGTGGCGCGGTTTGAGGCCGGCCACGCTCGTGGTCTACTGGTCTAGGCTATGGAACTCACGGCTTGAACTGGACGTGCAGCCGCCACGCGCCGTCCTTAAGGTCGGGGACCGACTCCAGCCGGATGTCGAGGCGCTCTAGCCAGCCGGCGACGGTCTCCGCGACGGCATGATAGCCGTAGCTGATGCTCTCGTAGGCCGACTGGGTCAGGCTCTCGCCCGTGCCGGGCAGCGCGACGGACGTGTCGGGCGCACTGCCACCGGTGATCGGCAGGATGATCGGCGGCAAGCAGTACGGGCCGACGAAGTTGATGACGAAGGGCTGCGCCTGCGGCGACAGGTACACCGTCTGAGTGACCGGCGCGTAGCCGGGCGCTGTGGCTGTCAGCGTGTAGTTGCCCGGCACAAGGTTACAGAATGGGCCCATCGTGAAGTAGCCATTATCGTCTGTCGTCACCGTGATCGGCGAGGTCAAGTTCTCGATGGTGATGACGGCCGTGATCGGCCCGGGGAGGCAGGATTCCGCCTGCCCAGTGATGACCACGCACTGCGGCGGCGCTGTTGGGACAGGCGTCTTCTCCGAGGGCGGCTTGTTGGTCGGCGTCGGCGTCGGCGTGTTGGTGACAATCTCCGGGATCGGTATCGTCGGCGTGTTGGTCGGCGTGTTGGTCGGCGTGTTGGTTGGCGTATTGGTCGGTGTGTTGGTCGGCGTATTCGTCGGTGTGTTGGTCGGCGTATTGGTCGGCGTATTCGTCGGCGTGTTGGTCGGCGTATTCGTCGGCGTGTTGGTCGGCGTATTCGTCGGCGTGTTGGTCGGTGTGTTGGTCGGTGTGTTGGTCGGTGGCACGGTAGCCGTCGGCGTTACCGTCCCGAACTCGCCGATGGGAAGCGTCTCAGTGGGCGTCGGCGTGATTGTGCTCGTCGGCGTATCAGTCGGCGTGCTGGTCGGCGTGTTCGTCGGCGTATCTGTGGGCGTCGACGTGGGTGTGTCCGTGGGTGTGTTCGTCGGTGTGTTCGTGTAGATGTTGGTCGGCGTATTCGTCGGCGTGTTGGTCGGTGTGTTGGTCGGTGTGTTGGTCGGCGTATTCGTCGGCGTGCTGGTCGACGTGTTCGTCGGCACCGGCGTACTGGTGGGCGTGTCGGTGGGCGTGTCCGTCGGCGTTGGCGTGTTGACTTGAATCGCGGGCAGGGTGAAGAACTTCGTGCAGCACCAGCGGAACACTTCGGCGCTAATGTCAATCGTCGTGCCGGCCGGCGAGGACCAGCCCAAGGGATAAGTGAACTTCAGCCTGTAGTCAGCCGGGGCTTCCAGACCGAGGAACTCCCAGTTGCCGGCCGCGTCGGTCACGCGCTCACCGACGAACTGGTCCGGTTGGCCCGCGGTCACAATGTACAGGTCGATGATGACGCCCGGTAGACCCGGCTCGCCAAAGTCCTGGCGGCTGTTGTGGTTGAGGTCCTCCCAGACGGTACCGGCGATACGTCCGTTGTTGCCGATGCAGCCCAGCGGCCCCGTGCCGGGGCAGGGCAGGATGGAGGGGTCAATCGTGGCGGTGGCGACAGGGTCCAGCTTCTCGCGCTTGCTGGATTCCTTCTTGGGCGCGGCGTCCTTCTTCTCGACGAAGTCCTGGAGGCGCAAACCGGGGGATGGCAGGGGCTTGACATCGCTATTGCCCGATGACTTGGTCGGCTGCGCAGCCGGGGCGCTGGACGGCCTCTTCGTAGCCTTGGCCGCCGGATTTGACTCCGGGTTCGCTGCCTGGGCAGCAGGTATGAAGGAAAGACCCACTAGAAGCCCTAGCAGGCATAGAGCAACAACAACGGCGGTAGTCACACGCATATAGCCCCTCCCTTGATGCTTAACAAGTACTCTTGGGCCAGCGTCGAGAACGTTGGGGGGCAACGGCCCAGACGGGCGCGGGCTGTTACGCAGCCCCGCGCTGATTTTATATTAATGTTGATAACGACGCAACTCCGTAGTTGTCGCGCAAAAAGCGTGAAATACAAGAAAAATTCACGCCCTTTCACAGAAGGACGTGAATTCTCTTTGCGAGATACGCGCAATGTGTACCAGCTAACGCAAATGCGTGCCCTAGCGGTTGTACACCTCTGGGTTGACGCAGGTAGGCAGGCGTTCCCCCTTCAGCCCCGCCAGCAGGTTGTCGGCCGCCATGGTGGACATAAGGCTGCGAGTCTTGAAGCTGGCGCTGGCGATGTGGGGGACGATGAGGCAGTTGGGCAGGCTCAGGAGCGGGTCGTCCATCGGAATCGGCTCAGGATCGGTGACATCGAGCGCCGCGTAGGCAATCTCGCCATCGCGGAGCGCCTCGTACAGAGCCTTGGGATCGACGACGGGGCCGCGCGACGTGTTGATGACGATGGCGCTTGGCTTCATCTGCTTGAACCGCTCCGTCGAGAACATGCGCCGGGTCTCAGGCATCAATGGTACGTGGATAGTGACGAAGTCAGACTGGGCGAGGAGCTCCTCGAGGCTCACCTTCTGTGCCCCCAGGCCGGCGACTGCCTCCTGCGGCACCAGGTCGTCGTAGTACAGAACGCGCATGTTGAACCCCTGGGCGCGGCGCGCCATCGCCTGACCGATGCGCCCCATCCCGACGATGCCCAGCGTCGAGTCGTGGATATCCGGGCCGAGCAGCAGCAGCGGTCCCCATGTCTTCCACTTCCCTTCGTGGACGTAGCGCTCGCCTTCCGGGATGCGGCGCGCCGCCGCCATCATCAGCGCCCACGCCATGTCCGCCGTGGTATCGGTCAAGACGCCGGGTGTGTTACCGACGGGAAGCCCGCGCCGCGTGCACTCAGGCACATCGATATTGTCGAAGCCGACGGCCATGTTGCTGACCACCTTGAGCTTCGGGGCGGCATCAAGAAGCTCAGCGTCGACGCGCTCGGTCAGGAGGGCGTAAAGCCCCTCAATGTCGCGCACGCGCCGCAGCAACTCGTCGCGTGGGATGGGCATGTCGCTCTCCCACACGTCGGCGTCGCAGTTCTCGCGCACGATATTCAGCCCCGCTTCTGGTACCAGGCGAGTGACCAACACCTTTGGCTTCGACATGGAAGGATCTCCTCATTGAGCGTGATGATATGTCAATGCGGCCGGCTCGTTTCAGCCAGCCAGTTCAATATGACGCCGTTGAAAGACGCCGCCTTCTCCAGCATCGGCAAATGCCCTGCGCCGTCCCAGACGTGGAGCTGCGCGCCGGGAATCTGCGAGAGGGCGCGCAAGCTGCCGTCGAAGGGTAAGATGCGGTCTTGAAGCCCCCAGAGGATCAGGGTCGGGCAAGCAATCTGGCCGACAACGCTCTCGGCGATCTGCAGAATCCGCCTTTTGACGCCGAAGGGGCCGATGCCGCTGCGAAGGACCCGCAGGAACGAGCGCCGCGCGCCGGGCTGCTGCAGGATGCGTGCCCAGGCCTGCACCCAGTGCTCCGGCACTTGCTTGGGGTCGGCAAACAGGCGGCGCAGCGTGAAGCGCAGCGCCCACGTTCCCAGCATCATCAGCAGCTCGCCAATAAGAGGTATTGCCATCAGACGGAACAGCCAGGTGACCCGTCGGCTGAACCCGGCGCTATCCACCAGGGTCAGGCTCAGGGTGTGCCCTGGGTGGCGGGCAGCGGTGACGAGGGCAATCAGGCCGCCCATCGAGTTAGCGACCCAGTGAACCTTGTCCAGGCCGATGGCGATGAGGAAGTCATCCATGAAGTCGGCGACGCGCTCCACGCCCCAATCGTACTGGAGAGGCTTGTCGGAGCGGCCGAAGCCGACAATGTCCACGGCGAAGACGCGGTAGTGGCGCGCCAGGATGGGGATGTTGCGCACCCAGAACTCGACGGACGCGCCTAGCCCGTGGACGAGGATGACCGGCGGTCCGCTCTCGCCCATCGTCCAGTAGCGCACTGTCAGGTCGCCGACCTTCACGAACTTGTCTTCGAACTGCTCCACATCCCACGGCAGCTCGGGGTAGACGGGATAGCCCTGTATAGTTTGCTCGTCCAAAAGCTCGTCAGTTGTGGGAGCGTCTGTCATTGCGGCTCCAATCCGTAGATTGGCCCGTACTTCTCGCCGAGATAGCGGGCGAAGTAGGATTCGTCCAGGGGCTTTCCCGTCGCGCGTTGCACAAGCTCGTTGGTCGAGTAGATGCGGCCGTAGCGGTGGACGTTTTCGCGCAGCCAGGCGAGGATGAAACCCATGTCGCCGGCGGCCAATCGGTCATCAAAGTCTGCGTACGTGTCCCGCAAGGTGTAGTAGAGCTGCGCGCCGATCAGGTTGCCGAGGGAATAGGTTGGGAAGTAGCCGACAAGGCCGCTCGGCCAGTGGATGTCCTGCATGACGCCGTTGGCGTCGGTGGGCGGAGTCGCGCCGATGTACTCCCCCATCTTGGCGTTCCACGCCTCGGGCAGGTCTTCGACCTGGATGTTACCCTCCAGCAGCGCTCGCTCAAGCTCGAAGCGCAGGATAACGTGCAGGTTGTACGTTACTTCGTCGGCTTCGACGCGGATGAGCGAGGGCTCGACGCGGTTGACGGCCAGGTAGAAGCGCTCGAAGTCGTCGGCGCGAAGCTGGTCCGGGAACGTCCCCATCAGGATGGGGAAGTAGTGCTGCCAGAAGGGGCGGCCGCGGCCGATGTAGTTCTCCCAGAGCCGCGATTGGGACTCGTGCATCGCCAGGCCGGGGCTGTCTGCCAGGGGGGTCCGCGCCAGGGCGGGGTCGAAGCCAAGCTCGTACAGGGCGTGGCCGCCCTCGTGAATCGTCGAGAAGAGCCCCGACGTGAGTAAGTGGGGGAAGACGCGCGTGGTCACGCGCACGTCGAAGGGCGCCGTGAAGCTCGTGGTGAAGGGGTGAGAGGACAGGTCTTGCCGGCCGGCGTCGAAATCGTAGCCCATGTCCCTCAGGACCTGAATGCCGAAGTCCCACTGTTTCTGGACGTCCCAGTTGCCCTCGATGATGGAGATATCCACCTGGGGCGCCGCGTTGATGCGCGCCAACAGGTCGCGGGTCTGGTCACGCAGCGGGTCGAACAACCTCTGCACCTGGGCCGCCGTCATACCCGGCTCGAACTGGTCGAGCAGGGGGTCGTACGGCGAGTCGGTGTAGCCGAGATTCTCAGCGAGCTGCCGCTTCAGATCGTAGGTGTGGCGCAGGGCCGGCGCGAACGTCGCGAAGTCGTTGTTAGCGCGCGCCTGCCGCCAGATCTCGACGCCGCGCGACGCGGCCTCGGCGAGCTGGCGAACAAGAAGGGGCGGCACCTTCACCGCCTGGTCGAACTGCCGCTGCATCTCGCGGACGAAGGCGCGCTCGACGATGGAATAATCGCCATCGCCCGCCATGGCGTCGGTCAGGCGCGCGAGGAGGTCGCCGGTCCGCGGGGCCGTCAGTTTCTCGTGGTGGACGGCCGCGAGTGTGGCGACCTGGTGCGCTCGTCCCTCGCCACCTTTCGGCGGCATCATCACCTCTTGGTCCCAATCGAGGACGGCGCTCGCGGCGGCAATATCGGACAGCGTGTGCGCGATTTCTAGCAATTCGTCATAGGTGTCTTGAATATCGGGTTTCATTGATTGTGTTCCGTGGTTGCTCTTTGACTAAGCGCGCGGAGCCGGCTGGTCCTTCACGGCGACGACGATGCCCTCGTGCAGAGTAAACGTCGGCCGCCCGTTCACCTGGCGCGGCTCCAGGAAAGCGCGCACCTCGTCCGAGGCGCCTTCGAGACTCTCCCAGAGCCACTTCTCCAGCGATGGCGGCACGCTCATGCGCGCCGTCCAATCGCGGAAGTCCATCGACTTCGTGAGCGTTTCGGTGTGAACGACGGTCAGTCCGGCGCCGCGAAACAGGCCGGCCAGCGTGGTCAGGGGAAAGACCCAATGGTGCGATGGGTCGCGCAGCGTCTCGAAGCGATTGATGAAGGCGGCCGGCTCCGGCGACTGTGGAACGATGTTGTCGACGAGCACGATGCGCCCGCCGGCGACGACGACGCGCGCCATCTCGCGCGCTGCGGCGAGCGGGTTCGGGAAGTGGTGAAGGGCGATGCGGCACACGACGCGGTCGAACGAGGCGTCTTCGGCCGGTAACGCTTCCGCGTCGCCCGGCCGAAATTCAACGTTGTTGACCTCGCGCTCGCGCGCCAGGCGCCGGGCGACCTGCAGCATTTCGGGTGTCAGGTCGATGCCGAGCACATATGCAACGTGGGGCGCGACCGCCAGAGCGGTGTGCCCCACTGAAGTAGCCACGTCGAGGACGCGATGCGATGGCGACAGGGCCGCGAGCTCCACAAGACGCGCCAGCGACGCCCCTTGCGCGTGGGACGGGCTGGCGACGTATGCTTCAGCGGCGCGGCCGAATTGCGCTTGAACGCGATCCCGGGTAGAGTCGCCGGCCGGCGTCCTCTCCTCGTCCATCACGCGCCGTTCTGACCCGCGACAATGAGACTCGGGTCGCGATACTTCTCCCCAACTTCGGGGAGCATGATCGGGATCCCGGTGACGATGGGATAGCGGCGGCCGGTGCGGCGGTTGACCAGCCACTTGCCGTCAACCAGCTCCAAAGGTTGCTTGTCGGTGGGGTCGACCAGGATCTCCAGGAGGTCTGGGGCAACATCGCCACCCAGGTCGGCCTCGTTGATGGTCAGGCCATCGTCGCCGCCCATCAGCGGTCCCGGGCTGGAGATGCTCCCGCCGTCGCCGCCGGCTGCCGGCTGACCGATGAGACCTCTGACCACCTTATAGATCGCGTATGCAATGACCCCGAGCAGGCCGAGGACAAGCAGAGTCTTAAAGAAACCCTTCATTGGTTGCTCCTTATTGAATGCGCTACATACGCCTTAGGTTTTACGCATTTCCAGGCGGAGTGTCAAACGGGCGAAGCAACGGACTCGCGTTCGACCAGGTGCGGCGGCAGGAGTACCATGCGAATGGGTGTCTCGCCGGGCGTTTCGCCGCCGTGAGCCTCGGCGACGGCGGCAATGCGGTCGGCGGCGCTCGCCAACCAGGCCCCGTCGTCCGCAGGCGGCAGCTCATCATCCCACTCATCGCGCGCGGCCTCCCGCGCCTTCTGCCCCTTGTCCTTCTCGTCGATCAGCGCCAGTATCATCTCGACCGCGACCTGGCCGAGCGCCTCCGTCGGCTGCGCGACGGTCGTCAAGGGCGGGTCGGTGAAGCCGGCCAGGAGTATATCGTCGAAGCCGACGATGGAGAGGTCGCGCGGCACGTCGCGGCCGGTCATGCGGGCGGCCCGCAGCGCGCCAATAGCAGCGATGTCGTTGTAGCAGAAGATGGCAGTGGGAGGGTCCGGTCGGCGCAGCAGGTCGAGAGTCTGCGTGACGCCTTCCTCCGGTGTCCAGGCGGTGAGAGGTGGGGGGGCCAGGAGCGCGGCGTCTGGCGTCAGCCCGGCTTCGCGCAGCGTCTCCATCCAGCCGCGCTGCCGTTCCTCGGCGGCCGTGGCGCCGGTCGGGCCGGGCAGATGGCCGATGCGCGTGTGCCCGTGGGCGAGAAGATGGCGCACGCCGAGACGCGCGCCCGCGACGTGGTCGCACGCGACAGAGTAGATGGTGCGCCCACCGGCCTGATTGTTGATGAGCACGATGGGGACGCCGATCTCATCGAGGAGCGAGGTGTACTGCTCGCCGACGCGCGACGCCTGGACGAGAATGCCGTCGACGCGGCGCTCGCGGAGCATGCGCACCGCCGCGACCTCATGCTGGGAGTCGCCGGCGCCCACGACGATCAGGTCGTAGCCGCGCTCCTGGGCGCGCGCGCTGACCGCTTCGACGACCTCGGACATGAACGGGTGGGCAATGCGGGAGACGACGAAGCCCAGGGTGTAGGTGCGGCCGTGCACCAGACCGCGGGCGATGGCGCTGGGCGTGTAGCCGAGGTCCGCGGCGATGCGGCGGATCGACTCGGCCGTGTCCGCGTTGACCACGGGGCTGTAGCGCAGAGCGCGCGAGACGGTGGAGTGTGAGACGCCGGCGATGCGGGCGATGTCTTTAATGGAGATGCTCACGGGCGAAACTATATTCACAGCCAGTCCACTAGTCAAAGGTCTCGTGGCGCGATTTGCCTCTGCTGGTTGCCCTAACCCTTCACTCGGATGTATAATCACCAGAATATAGTTGTCGCCCTGAGCGCAGCGAAGGGCCTCCAACAGCACCGGGATGCTTCGCTCCGCTCAGCATGACATTTTTGCGGGTGACCCAAGGCTCATATAGACTGCGCTCGCAATGACAGCTCGGCAGTGTTCTGGCGCTGGCGCATGCCGTTGCACGGCATGGAATTCTCGGCATGACAGCCAAGGCTTAGTATTAAGGGAGCATGACGCGTGGCAGAGTTTAATTATGGCGGTCAAGCGGTTATCGAAGGAGTCATGATGCGCGGGGCGGCGCACGCGGCGATCGCCGTGCGCGACCCGAAGGGCGAGATTGTCGTCCACGAGGAAGTTCTCACTTCGCCCATCTACACGAGTCGCTGGGGCAAGATGCCCTTCGTGCGCGGCCTGGCTCTGCTGTGGGATGCCCTCGGCCTCGGCACGCGGGCCTTGATGTGGTCTGGAAATGTCGCCCTCTCGGAGGAGGGCGAGGACGTGCAGTTCCAGGGGCCTGCCGCCTGGGGCACACTCGCCGTCTCGCTCGCGGCCGGCATTGCCATCTTTTTCATCCTGCCGCTGCTGGTCGTGCGCTTCCTCGATTCGTTCATCGCGTCGGCCTGGGTGAGCAACACCGTCGAAGGCTTGCTGCGCCTGGGCATCCTGCTCGCCTATATCATTGCCATCGCGCAGCTTCCCGACATCAAGCGCGTGTTCATGTACCACGGCGCCGAGCACAAGACCATCAACGCCTACGAGGCGGGCGCTGAACTGACGCCGGCCTCCGTCAAGCGCTACAGCCTGCTCCACCCACGCTGCGGCACCGGCTTCTTGCTCATCGTGATGGTCGTCTCGATTTTCGTCTTCGGCTTTCTTGGCCGGCCCGAGTTCGTCGTCCGCATTGCCTCGCGCATTCTGCTGATCCCCGTCATCGCCGGAATTGCCTACGAAGTCATCCGCATCAGCGCCAAGTACTACGGGAAATACCTGCTGGTGCGCGTCATCATCACACCTAGCTTGCTGCTCCAGAAACTGACGACCCGCGAGCCAGATCTCAGTCAGATCGAGGTCGCTATCAGCGCGCTGAAGCATGTCCTGGCCGCCGAGGGCCTGGCCCAACCCGCCCCCTCGGAAGACGAGGCAGAGCAGCGCGCAGCCATCGCGGCGTAGGCGAAGGCAACGAAGAGAAACGTATGCCGCATAGCGTCGCAGAACAGGTCGTTCTGATTACCGGCGGCGGGCGAGGCATCGGCCGCGCCACCGCCGAGATGCTGGCCGCCGCGGGGGCCCTGGTCGCCGTGTCCGCGCGCAGCCCGCACCAGATACGCGCAACCACGGACGCACTGCAGGCCCTGGGCGCCGATGCCATCGGAATCGTCGCGGATGTCGCCGTCGCCGACGACGTGCGCCGCCTGGTGGACCAGGTGGTCGAGGTGTTCGGTACCGTGGATATCCTGGTGAACAACGCCGGCGCGCTCGCGCCCGTCGGAATGGCGTGGGAGGTGGACCCAGACGAGTGGGCGTACAACATCGGCGTCAACCTCGTCGGCGCGTATCGCCTGTGCCATGCCGTTGTCCCCCTGATGATCGAGGAGGGCGGCGGGCGCATCATAAACGTCTCGACCGGCGCCGCGCGCCGCGTCAACCCCGGCTGGTCGGCCTACTCCGCCGCCAAGGCCGGTCTGGACCAGCTCACCCGTGTCCTGGCCGCCGAGGTCGCGCCGCACGGCATTTGTGTCAACGCCATCTACCCGGGCGTCACGGACACGCGGATGCAGGCTGACATCCGTACCCTCTCGGCCGAGCAGTTCCCGAACGTCGACCGCTTCCGTCAGCTCCATGCCGAGGGCCGCCTGCGCGACCCACGCGAGCCGGCGGAGCTCATCTTCTGGCTGTGCACGTCGGCAGCGCAGGATGTCACCGGCGAAGTTTTCGACATCAACGACGCCTCGGTGCGCGAGCGAGTGGCGCGTGACCTGAACCGCCCCGTCCTGCCGGGACCGGAGCGCTGAATCCGCCCGACGGTCAACCGTCGGGCTAGGAATGCAAGCCCAAGGGGCTGAAACCTCCCCTGAGCCTCTCAGGCTTCCATCCTGTAGCCAGGCGGCTTTAGCCCCTGGAGCCCGCTGCGAAGGTTTCCACACCCGAAGAATGCTGCGCCTTCGGGTTTCTCGATTGCCGTCAACCGAACTATGAAAGGACCCACGCCCATGGCCTACGAGCACGTGAAGCTTCCGGAGAATGGCGAGAAAATCCGATACGAAAACGACAAACTCATCGTCCCCGACCATCCGATCCTGGGTTACTTCGAAGGCGACGGCATCGGCCCTGACATCACCCGGGCGTCGCTCCGCATCTGGGACGCGTCGGTGGAGAAGGCGTACGGAGGCAAGCGCCAGATCGCCTGGATGCAGCTCTACGCCGGCGAGCAGGCGTACGATATCTACGGCGACTACTTCCCCAAGGAGACCCTTGCCGCCCTGCGCGAGGTACTCGTGTCTATCAAAGGCCCCTTGACGACGCCGGTCGGCGGCGGCTTCCGCAGCCTCAACGTCGCTCTGCGCCAGGAGCTGGACCTGTACGCCTGCGTCCGCCCCGTCCGCTACTTCCCGAACATTCCCAGCCCGCTGCGCCACCCTGAGAAGGTCGACGTGGTTATCTTCCGCGAGAACACCGAGGATGTCTACGCGGGCATCGAGTACAAGGCGGGGACACCTGAGGCGCAGAAGGTCGTGGACTTCCTGGAGAAGGATCTGGGCGCCCACTTCCTGAGCAACAAGAACGTCGGCATCGGCATCAAGCCCATCAGCGAGTTCGGCTCCAAGCGTCTCATCCGCAAGGCCATCCAGTATGCCATCGACAACGGGCGCAAGAGCGTGACGTTCGTCCACAAGGGCAACATCCAGAAGTTTACCGAGGGCGCGTTCCGCAGCTGGGGCTATGAGCTGGGCAAGGACGAGTTCGGCGACGTGACCATCACCGAAGACGAGCTCTGGTCGCAGTACAACGGCAAGCAGCCGGAGGGCAAGATCGTCCTCAAGGACCGCATCGCCGACATCATGTTCCAGATGATGCTCCTGCGCCCGGACGAGTTCGACGTCATCGCGACGCCGAACCTCAACGGTGACTACCTCTCGGACGCTATCGCGGCCGAGGTCGGCGGCGTCGGCATCGCCCCCGGCGGCAACATCGGCGACGGCATCGCCGTGTTCGAGGCCACCCACGGCACCGCGCCGAAGTACACCAACCTTGACAAGGTGAACCCCGGCTCGCTGCTGTTCTCCGGCGTCATGATGCTCGACTACATCGGCTGGAAGGAAGCGGCCAACCTGATCATCGAGGCGTACACCGAGACGGTCAAGGACAAGATCGTGACCTACGACTTCGCGCGCCAGATGGAAGGCGCGACTGAAGTCAAGACCTCCGAGTTCGCCACGGCGATCATCGAGCGCATGGACCGCGTTCTCCAGCGCGCGTAGCACCAGACGCTGATCGAGAGTCATTGCGAGGCGGGCTTTGCCGCCGAAGCAATCTCGCGGTCGGCGATAGCAACCCGATTGCTCGGGTAGGCCCTCTGACGCGAGGGCGGGAGATTGCTTCGCTGAGATGAAAATAGCGCGGCTGTCGCCCTGAGCGTAGCGAAGGGCCCCCAACGGCACCGGGATGCTTCGCTCCGCTCAGCATGACATTTTCATACTTACGGGTGACCCAAGGGTCATATAGACTGCGCTCGCAACGACAGCCGTAAAGCTGCACAAAAAGCCTCGCCCCTGGTTTGCGCCGGGGGCGTTTCCATCTGGCTCCCTGACCTTTGCCGTTCAAATGGGTGAGTGCTATACTTCCGCGGCGTTCGACCGGTACCGAATGGATGGATGAGTATGCCTATGAGAATGCAGATTGTGTCGCGCGTGACGGCGGTAGTTGCTCTTGTCGCCCTTGCCGCTGTCCTGACGAGCGCCTCGACAGCGCAGGCGCAGGAGAGCTCGAAACCTTTCGCGTTCCCCTTCGGCGGGCCGCCCGGCCCGAACACCTGGCTGTTCGGGCAGCCCTACGGCAACACGACCTTCGCGTACCGCAGCCGCCTCGGTGACTACCGCATGGGCCAGGGCCTCCACTTCGGCATTGACATCAGCGCCAAGTGCGGCACCCCGGTCCTGGCGATCGGCGACGGCGTCGTCACGGACGTGGACAACGTCTATGGCTATGGCTCCGGCCCGCACAACATCATGATCAACCACCCCAACGGCTACGCCTCGCTCTACGGCCACCTCCTGCAGCGGCCGACCCTCGCGCCGGGCACGCAGGTCAAGCAGGGGCAGGTCGTTGGGCTATCCGGTGACCCGGACGCGACGTGCTACTCGCGCCCGCACCTCCACCTGGAGATCCGCGACGCGAGCCACCGGCACGCCTACAATCCGCTGAACTTCATCGACATGGACTGGGATGCTATCGCCCTGTACAACGCGTTCGCCCGCGGCTGGCAGCGTAACCTGGACGACCCGCGCGAGTGGACGGACCCGCTGGACCAGCCCGACACCGCCTTTGGCGGCCCGCTGCTCAACAACTTCGCCAACCCCTGGCCGCCGTGATTCTTTGAGGTCCTATGCAAATCCTTGATTCTGTCGGTGAATCCCGCGTCGTCGTCCTCCACCCGGACGACGACGTTGCCATAGCGCGCGCACCCCTCATCGCCGGGCGCGCCGTCGCGGCAAATGGCCGCGGGGCGGTGGTGGCGCGGGAGACGGTCCCGGTCGGACACAAGATTGCCCTGCGCGCCATCCCGTCCGGCGCCCCTGTCCACCGCTACGGCCAGGTCATCGGCTTCGCGACGGCGGACATCGCGCCGGGTGCCCACGTCCACACGCACAACCTAGGTGTGGCCGACCTGGAGCGTGACTATGCCTTCGGCGTGGATTGCCACCCGGTGAGCCTCGTGCCGCAGGACCAGCGCCGCACGTTCCAGGGCTACGTCCGCCACGATGGGCGGGTGGGGACGCGCAACACCATCGCTCTCATCTCGTCGGTGAACTGCTCGGCGCACACGACTCGACGCATCGCCGAGCGGGCGCGGGCCGAGCTGCTGCCGGACTATCCCTTCGTGGATGACGTGGTCGCCCTGACGCACAAAAACGGCTGCGGCACGCGCTTTGGCGGGCCGGAGATCGCCATGCTCCAGCGCACGCTGGCGGGCTTCGCGCGCCAGCCGAACGTCGCCGGGTTCGTCCTGGTGAGCCTGGGCTGCGAAATCAACCAGCTCGCGCCGCTCATCGAGGCGCAGACGCTGTACATGCCGGGCGAGGGGCGCCGCCTGCCACCAATGGTGATGCTCCAGGAGGAAGGCGGGGTGGCGGCGACGGTCGAGCGGGGGCTGGAAGCGGTGGAGAATCTCCTGCCCGTCGCCAACCGCGCTCGCCGCACGACCGTGGACGCCTCGGCGCTGAACCTGGCGCTGCAATGCGGCGGGAGCGACGGCTGGTCGGGCATCACGGCAAACCCGGCGCTGGGCTACGCGTGCGATCTGATCGTCCGGCAAGGGGGAACGGTCGTGCTGTCGGAGACGCCGGAGATCTACGGCGCGGAGCACCTGCTGACGCGGCGGGCGGTGTCGCCGGAAGTCGGGCGGACGCTCATCGAGCGTATCGAGTGGTGGCACGACTACACCGGGCGCAATGGCTTCGAGATGGACAACAACCCGACGCCGGGCAACAAGGCCGGCGGGCTGACGACGATCTACGAGAAGTCGCTGGGCGCGGTCGCCAAGGCGGGGACGTCACCCCTGGTGGATGTCCTGGAGTACGCCTACCCAATCCAGAAGCACGGCTTCGTCTACATGGACACACCGGGCTACGACCCGGTGTCGGTGACGGGGCAGGTGGCCGGGGGGTGCAACATCATCGCGTTCACGACCGGGCGCGGAAGCTGCTTCGGCTTCAAGCCTGTGCCGAGCATCAAGATCGCCAGTAACAGCGAGATGTACGCGCACATGCTACCGGACATGGACGTGAATGCCGGGCGCATCCTCGATGGCGCGACGATCCAGGAAGTCGGCGAGGAGATTTTCGAGCTGCTGCTGCGCGTCGCCAGCGGCGAGGCGTCGAAGAGCGAGGCCCAGGGCATCGGCGAGGAAGAGTTCAACCCCTGGATCATCGGCGCAACGATGTGAATTCCCCCCTCTCCCATTTTGGGAGAGGGGGCAGGGGGTGAGGGGTGGGTTACAGCCGGGCGACGGCGTCGCCGAGCTTGCGGCGGAAACTCTTACCGGTGATGGCGTCCCACACCGGCGCGAACGTCTCGTAGTAGTGCATCTCGGCGCTGGCCCGAGCCTGGAGGTAGTCCTGGACGGCGGGCAGCTCGTGTCCCTTGTGGCTCTGGGCAGCCAGGAAATCCTCTAGCGTATCGGCGCTGACGTGGGCGTCGTGCATCTCGCCCAGGTGGTCCTGCATGGCGGTGACGGCTTCCACCAGGCTGTCGGCGTTCGGCCCCAGGTCCTCGGCGAAGAACTCCAGGGTGTAGCGCAGGCGCTTGCTGTGGATGCGTAGCTGGTGCAGCAGGTTGACCGGGGCGTTCTCGACAACGCGATCGTAGGCGCGCACCTCGGCGAAGGCGTCCCAGATGGCGGCGGGCGCCAGGTGGCGCACGAGAATCGGCTGGATGCTATCGTCGGACTTGAGCCTGCCCTTGCCGGGTGACTCGACAAAGTCCTTGAAGTGCGCGACGAACTGCCTGTAGCGCTGGCTGTCGAGCCAGGACACGAGCTTCTTGCGCGCCTTGTTGCGCTGCTTGCTCCAATGCTCCCTCAGCGGGTCCAGGCCGGCCCGCGCCTCTTCCGGCAACGTTGCGGCGTACTCATCAAGGTGCTCCAGGGCCACGTCCAGGTCGCGCACCTTGCCCAGCGCGCGGGCCGTGTCGCCCAGGTCGCCTGCCAGGTCGTGAACGACGCGCGCCTTGTAGTATGGGGCAAACATCTTGAGGGCAGCTCGCATGCGCCGCGTCGCCACGCGCATCTTGTGCACCGCTTCGATGTCGTCACCCTTGCGCGCGCCATCCTCCTCGTTGAGCATCTTCTGAAAGTGGAAGGCGAGCACTTTGCGTCCGGCCTCGGCCATGGTGTCGCCAGGCTCAACGCCAGGACCGGATTTCTTGTCGTCCTTATCGTCCGCTTCTTTCTTGCTCTCGGCCTTCTTGGTCAGCTTCAGCCGCTCGCGCGCCTCGTCCCGCAGCGACTCCGTCGAGTCGCCGGATGCCGTCTTTGCCTCGGCCGCCAGCCTATCTACTTTGCCGTCTCCCATATAAAGCCGCATTCCGCGCTCGAACTTCGACATTGGCTCAGGCGAGACACCTGGTAGTTCACTGACGGCGCTCGCGATGATGTTCAAGTCATGCGGCGTCCCGAACTGCACCAGCTCGATTTCTAATTCCCGCAGCGGCTCGGTCCACTCGCCCGCCGTGATGGTGCTCTGGTCGAGGCTCCACTCGGCGATCACAGTATCGTCGCGGTAGACCAGCCGTACATGGCGCGCCTGGCGCACGGTGAACAATTCGTGCAGTGGCATGTCCTGGCCGAGCCGCACGGCGATGTCCCGCGCCTCGCTCGCCGGCCAGCTTTGCGGGTGCCAGCCGTCGTCGCCTACCTCGGTCTCCAGTTCCTCGCGGGAGTGGATGGCGTTCGTGGCGGGTGTCAGAGACTTGAGGGTAGCGATCACGCGCCCTTCTCGCTGGCGTAGCCGCGCCGCGTAGCCGCCTTTGACGATATCCATGTGGGACGTGTCCACGTAGTGGTCGAGGTCGTGCCGCGTTCGGGCCGGGCCGAGGGTGTAGCCGGCGATCTCATGCAGGTTCGAGACGGCTTCGAATCCTTCCTCGCTCAGAGTGAATTTCGCTTCAACTTCCATTACTCCTCCAATCATTTCGTGGGGAGCGTGCCCGTGGAGGCAGGTTTCAAACCTGCCTCTACCTGACCGAACCCGACTCTATGGGCTACGTTTACATTGGCTACGCGGGCGCGGCGACGCTCTCGACGATTTCGACGCTGCGGCCATAGGCTTTACGGAACAGGTCACTGTTGCGGCTTGCCTCCCACACCTCGATACTGGCGTCGCCCCGCGCGAGCGCCTCTATCTGGACCCAGTTGTCGCCGGTGTGAACGCGCACGTCGGCGACCACGCCGGTCTTGCCGCGCTCGAGGAACTCCGCTAGGCGCAACAGCGCTGCCAGCCGCTCGACCCGGGTGTCGTCGCCGGCTTCCAGCGCGCCGGCCAGACCCTCGAACGTCACGCCGCCGCGGCGGTGGTTGCGAGCGAGCAGGGCGATGAGCGCGACTTCGCGGTGGGACCAGCCGAGCATGGGCGAGTTCAGGATGATGTACTGGGAGTGCATCTGGTGGTCCCAGTAGTCTATCACCATGCCCACGTCGTGCAGCCAGGCGGCGGCGCTGAGGATGTCGCGCTCGAACGCGCCGTAGCCGTGAACGGGCTGAAGTTGGTCGAACAGGGACAGCGCCAGGAGCCGCGTGTGTGCGAAGTGCGGCAGGTTGCCGCCGTACAGAGAGAGCAGATTCTGGATGCCGAACTCGCGGACGTCGCCCAGAAGGGGCGGGCCGCTGTTGGGCGCTGCGCCGTCGCCAGTCGGGCTCGACAGGAAGCGCTCGTAGAATAGCCCCTCGCGGATGCCCTGGTTGGACACGGTCAGGCTCGTGTGGCGTCCGGCGTTCATGATTTGCTGGAGCACGATAGCGCCGCCGAGCAGCACGTCGGCGCGGTCCTTGCTTAACCCAGGGATGTTGGTGCGCTGCGCCACGGTCATGCCGCGAAGCTGGTCGACCAGACGATCCACCGCCGTTTTGCTCAGGGTGTAGCCGTGCAGGTGGTTGACGCCCGGTTGCCGGACGGCCCGGTCGATCTTGGCCAGGGCGCGGATCGTTCCGCCCATACCGACCATCGCCGGACCGTTGAGCCAGTCGAAATCCTTGATCTGGGCATTGATGTGATCGATGAGAGCGTTGACCTCGGCCTTGCGGGGGGGATCGCTCTTAAGGAATCGCTCCGACGTGCGCACCGAGCCGAGGGGCAGGCTGCGCGCCTGGACGAGCTGGCGCTGCGAGACCTGGGTCATCTCGGCGCTACCGCCGCCGATGTCGACGACGAGACCGTCGGTGAACTGGAGACTGTTGACGGCGGCGACGTAGCCGTAGTAGGCTTCCTCCTCGCCGGTGAGCAGGCGGGGTGTCAGACCGGTCTCCGTCGTAAGGCGGCGCAGGAAAGCCGGACCATTCACAGCGTCGCGGCTGGCGGCCGTCGCCACGCACAGCACCTCGGTGACACCGTTGACGTCACTGAGGCGCTTGAACAGGCGCAGGGCTTCGATGGCGCGGCGCATCGGCTCGGCGCGGAGAACGCCGCCCTCGTCCATGCCTTCGCTCAGGCGCACCTGCTCGCGGACGGCGTCTTCGATGCGGAAGGCGCGGCCCGGCACGTAGCCGTAAATGACCAGGCGCGTCGTATTCGATCCCAGGTCGATGATGCCTACCCGCTGCATGCCCGGTGGGGCATAGGCCCACTTCGCCATCGTCGATTCGGTCATAGTCTCGCAACCCCCTTGACACCGCCCACCCCTTGTCATACACTGAAACTAACCAGTTTCGCAGGAGACGGATTATGCAGCTTTATTTTCTACGCCACGGTATCGCTGTTGACCACGGCACTGCCGGCTACGAGCAGAACGACGACGCGCGCCCACTCACACCGGAGGGCATAAAGCTTGCCAAGGAAGTAGCCGACGGGCTTAAAACGCTCGTCAAACCGGACATCATCCTGACCAGCCCCTTGCCCCGGGCGACTCAGACGGCTGAAATCGTCAGCAAGCGCCTCAAGACGCCATGCATCGAAACCCCGTTTCTCGGCCTCGACTTCGACCTCGACCGGCTGCACATGGCGCTCGCCCCGGTGATGGGCGGCGTGCCGCTCGATGGCAAGGTCATCCTCGTCGGCCACGAGCCGAGCTTCAGTGAGACGATAGGCATGCTCGTCGGCCCCGGCTTGCACATCCTCCTGAAAAAGAATGGGCTGGCGCGGGTGGACGTCGATTCGCCGACCCCGTCGGTCGGCCAGGGGACTCTCCGCTGGCTGCTCACGCCGTCACAGCTCCGCAGCCTCGCGTAGTACCGCGCAACGCCGGCAACTCGTCGTTGCGAGACCTCCATGCCCCGTAGCGGCATGCGCCGGCGCAAGGCCACTGCCTTGTCGTCATTGCGAGCGTGAGCGAAGCAATCTCTCTCCGTCGCGAGAGTACTTCGCCGTCCTATCGTCCTCCTCACAATGACAGCACGGTCACACATCAAGTATAGCATAAGCGACAAACGGCATATCAACAGGGAGGGACAGGATGCCAGAGGCGGACGAAGTCCTTGTCTCGCGGGACGGGCCGGTCACCATTATCCAGATTCACCGTCCGGCAGCGCGCAACGCCATTCGCGGCTCGACGGCGCGCGCCCTGCGCGAGGCCTGGCTGGCCTTCGAGGCCGATTCCGATGCCGCGGTGGCCGTCCTGACCGGCGGCGACGACGTTTTCTGCGCCGGCGCCGATCTCTACCACGCCGACGAGTTGGTGGCGGATGCCGAGGGTGAGAACGGTCCGCTGGGCTTCACCCGTCTTACGGGCCGCAAACCGACCATTGCCGCGATTGCGGGGTACTGCGTGGCCGGCGGGCTCGAGCTGGCGTGCTGGTGCGACCTACGGATCGCCGACGAGAGCGCCGTGTTCGGCTGCTTCGAGCGGCGATTTGGCGTCCCCCTGATTGACGGCGGCACGCAGCGCCTGCCGCGTATCGTCGGGCTGGGCCGCGCTCTGGACATGATTCTGACGGGGCGCGCGGTTGCGGCGCAGGAAGCGCTGGCGATGGGGCTGGTCAACGAGGTGACGCCGCGTGGGGCGAGCCTCACCCGCGCCGTCGAGATCGGACGTGTCGTGGCGGGCTTCCCGCGGGCATGTCTGCGCAACGATCGACAGGCCGTTTACGAGGGCATCGCGCGCGACCTAGCCGAAGGGCTGCGCATCGAGGCGGCGCTGGGGCTGGAGACCATACGCAGTGGCGAGACGGCGGCGGGGGCGGGCCGCTTCGCGGCGGGCGCGGGACGCGGGGGCGCCGATGTGACCAATTAAGACGCGGCAGAGCAAAACAGCCGCCACGACGCTGGTGGAGAGGGGAAAGCCCGAGCAAGTCATCGTGCGCGTCGCCCAGGAGGGGGGCGTGGCGCTGATCGCCATCCGAGCGCGGGAGGGAACCGCGGGGCACCCGCGTCTAGGGCCTGCGTCTGTCGGCCACACGACGCGTTTTGTCCTGGACCACGCGCCGTGCGACGTGCTGCTGCTGCGCGACGCAGGGATGTGATGCAACGAAGAAGGGGCGCACCTGTCGTGCGCCCCTCGGTGTTGCCACGTTGAAACTGCTGATCGTTGGTCTGTTAGCCTCACGGACTGCCAGACCCGCCGGTGTTGCCACCCGTACCGCCTGTGCCGCCCGTGCTGCTACTGCTGCTGCTCGAGCCACCGGCCGAGCCAGAGGCCGAGCCCGACGCGCCACCCGACACGCCGCCGGCCGAGCCAGAGACGCCGCCAGCCGCGTTGCCCGACGCGCCACCGTTGGAGCCACCGGCCGGGGCCACCTGAGCCGGCGCGTTGTTGTTGGTCGATGCGCCGCTGAACGCGCCGCGGCCCGGGCCAGCCATGAAGAACCAACCCAGGGCGATAAGGATGATCAGCACGATCAGCGCAGTCACGAGACCGGCCGATGAGCCACGATCCTCACTCGGCGGGTTAACGTTGATCTGAGACATACGTTTTCCTCCACTAGAATCCAACACCATCACAAGAACTGCTCGCTACCAGAGCCGCCTGTGCAGCCGGCAATACTCTGACACTGTTTTCCCAAAGCAAGAGGTGTGCCAATTTTGCCTCTTGACATGCATGGGCCATCACTGTAGAATGAATGAACGTTCATTCATGGATGGAGAAGATGCCGCGCACCCACGAGCAGAACCTACAGCAGCGCGAGGAGACTCGCGCGAAGCTCCTCAATAGCGCCATGACCCTTTTTGCCCAGCGGGGCTACAGCGAGACATCGGTGAAGATGATTGCGCAGCACGCCGGGGTGGCGCAAGGCCTTCTTTATAACTACTTCGACGGCAAGGAGGGCTTGCTCGTCGCGCTGTTCGAGCAGAGCCTGGCCCAGGTGCGCGAGTCGTTCGCTGCCGCCGAAGATCCGGCGGACCCGCGGCCTTCCATCGAAAGGCTCATCCGCGCGAGCTTCGCCATTGTGCGTGAGAACCTGCGCTTCTGGCAGCTTTCCTACGGCGTTCGCAACCAGGTCGCCGTCATCGCTGGCCTGGGCGAACAGCTACATACCTGGACGGATAGCATTCGGCGCACGCTGGAAGGGTACTTCAAGGCGGCCGGCGCCGAGCAGCCCGAAATCGAGGCGGCTATCCTGTTCGCCGTTATCGACGGGATTTCCCAGCACTACGCCCTCGACCCGGCGCATTACCCGCTTGACGCCGTCGAGGAAGCCTTGGTGGGTCGTTATACCAATTGACTACCGACGCCCGCTCACGCGCTAGGAGGAATGCATGACCCTGGACGTCCGCCACGCCGACCTGGCTGCCCTGGAGCAAGAGGCGCGCCGCATCGCGGCCGATGTCGAGGCGCAGTACGGCGGCCTCTCGGCCGCGCAGCTCAACTGGAAACCCAACGCCGAGGAGTGGAGCATCGGCCAGAACTTCGACCATATTCTGACCGCCAACGGCACTTACTTTGCCACCCTCACCGACGTCGTCGCCGGACGCAAGGCAACCCGCGCGTGGGAGCGCGTGCCGTTGCTGCCGGGCGCGATGGGGCGGATGCTGGTCTGGAGCCTGGACCCGAAGGCTGCCCGCAAGCTGACGGCGCCCGAGGTCTTCCAGCCGAGCCACACCAACGTGCCGGGCGACATCGTCGCGACCTTCCTGCGTCAGCAAGAGGAGCTTCTCTCGACCATGGCCCAGACGCAGAGCGAACGCGCTCTCAAGACGGTCATTACGTCGCCCGCGTCGCCGCTGGTCACCTACAGCGTGCTGGACGCCTACCGCGTCATCATTGTGCACGAGCAGCACCACCTGGTCGGCGTGGAGCGCCTCGCCCGCCTGCCGGATTTCCAGACCGTTCTGTAGAGACACGCCATAGCGCGTCGATAGAAGCCCCCGAAGCCTCGGAATAGCCCGCCAATGCGCGGGCTTTTTCTTTTGGAAATGTCTGTCCGCCCACTGGCATACATTTTGCTCTTGAGGCGGTTACAGACGAGTTACTTTGAGACAGGCGGCGGCCGGGCGCGGTTGGCCCGGGCCGCAGGGAGAGAAGAGGAAGGAAACTATGGCGCCACGCGATCCGAATTATCGAGGGCCTACAGACACGATGCAGACCCCCTCATCGACGACCCCCAACGACCGCGGCACAGTAAGCAGCGCTGTCGACAAGGCGAAGGATACGACCTCGCAGGCGATCGACAAGGCTCAGGAGGCGGCCGGGCCGGCGGTGAGCCAGGTCAAGGACTCGGCCGGGCAGATGGTCGGCCAGGTCAAGGATACGGCGGTCTCGCAGATCGAGGACCGCAAGACGCAGGCGGCCGACTCTCTCGGCGACGTCGCGGACACTTTGCGGCAGACAAGCCAGCAGCTCCAGCAGACCAACGCGCAGCCGCTGGCCGGTGCCGCCGACATGGCCGCCGACCGCGTCGAGCAGTTTTCCAACTACCTGCGCGATAGAAATGTCAACGACATCGTCGCCGATGTCGAGGATTTCGCCCGCGAGCAGCCGGTTCTGTTCATCAGCGCCGCGTTTGCCCTGGGCCTCGTCGCAGCGCGGTTCCTCAAGAGCAGCGCCTCGCGCGTCCAGGAAGACTATGGCTATAACGGCGGCAACGGCGACTATATGGCGGGCCAGGGGTACGGCACGCAGACGCGCTACGGCGCGCAGCAAAGCTACGGGCGCGGCGCGAATCGCCAGGACCGCACGAGGTACGACACCGGCACGACCTCGATGGTCTACCGGGGCGATCTCCCTGATATCGAGTAGAGCGGGGAGGCCGCATGTACACTCAGAAACAAGACATGTCGCTTGGCGAGCTGTTCAGTGAGCTCGCCGCGGATGTGAGTCGCCTCGTCCGGGCTGAGGTCAAGCTCGCCAAGACTGAGATGACGGAGAAGGCATCCAAGACCGGCCGGGACGTGGGAACTGTGGTCGCCGGTGGCCTGCTGGCGTATGCCGGTTTGCTGGCGGTCCTCGCCGCGATCATTGTTGGGTTGGCCTTGTACATTCCGCTTTGGCTGTCGGCCCTTATCGTGGGCGTCATCGTAATCGCGATCGGCGCCTTAATCGTCAAGCAAGGGCTGGATCGGCTCAAGCAGCAAAACATGGCCCCTGAGCAGACGATCCAGTCGTTGAAGGAGAACGTAGAATGGGCCAAACAGCAGACGAGCTAGCCAACCGGGAGCACAACGGCCACGACGAGAACGCCGACACTCAGGAGATCCTGCAGGAGATTGACCAGACCCGCGCCGACATGAGCGGCACCATTGACGCCATCCAGCAGAAGCTCAGCCCGTCGGTGCTCAAGGAGCAGGCGAAGGAACAGGCGATGGTCACGGTCCGCGACGCGACGGAGCAGGCGAAAGAAACCGTCCGCGCGGCTACGATAGGGAAGGTGCAGCAAATGGCAGATTACACGACAGACACAGTGAAACAACAGGGCGGCGGTTTCCTGGACACGATTCGCGAGAACCCGATCCCGGCGGCCCTCGCCGCCATTGGCATCGGCTGGCTTCTGTTCAAGAGCCGCGACCGGTCGTCCGATGAGTATGGCTATGACTACGACTATCAGAGCTATCGCCGCGGCAACGGCGGGGCGCGCCGATACGGCGACCAGACCCGCTACTACAGCAACCGCACGCGGCGCGGGATGCAATTGCCCGAGGACCAGGGCGGTGTCGTCAGCTCGGCCACCGGCGCGGTGGGCAAGGTCGCCGGACAGGTCAAGGACACCGTCAGCAACGTGGCCGGATCGGCGGCGGACGCCGTCACCGGCGCGGCGAGTTCTGCGGCGGACGCGGTGAGCAACGTCGCGGGCCAGACGAAGCACACCGTAGCGCACGCGGCCGGCTCGGCCGCGGACACCGTGAGCGACGTCGCGGGCGAGACCAAGCACACCGTGGCCCACGCGGCCGGCTCGGCGACCGACACGGCCGGCGATTTCGCGGGCAACGTTGGCGACGCGGCGCAGTACGGCCGCCGCCGCGCGACAAGCGGTTTCCAGCAGATGCTCGAAGACAATCCGCTTAGCGTCGGGGCGATGGCCCTGGCGCTCGGTACGGCCATTGGCCTCGCCATCCCGGAGACCCAGCGCGAGCATCGTCTGATGGGCGACATGCGCGACAACCTCCTGGATCAGGCGTCCAGCAAGGCATCCGAGACCTTCCAGAAGGTGCAGCAGGTGGCGGACGCGGCTGTCTCGACGGCGGTGCGGGAGGGCAGCCAGGTTGCGCAGGATGTGAAGCAGACGACGAAGGAAGAAGCCCAGAAGCAGGGCCTCGGCAATGCGGTCGGCATGCAGGGTAACGGCGGGCAGGGCCAGAACCAGCCCCAGGGCCAGCAGGCCCGCACGGGTGGCCAGCCCGTCAGTACCGGCGAGAACAAGCCGTCGGGTCAGGGCATGAGCGGCCAGGGTATGGCCCAGGGCGCTGCGGGTACGTCCAGCGGACCGACCAAGAGCGATCTGAGCGGCGGCGAGGACCGCCTGCGCCCCGGTCAGACCGGCCCGCAGAGCGGCGGCCAGAACAAGCCGTAGATACATCGTCTCAGGCGTATACGTATGGGAACGAGAAAGCCCTCGCCGGGTTAGCCTGGCGAGGGCTTCGTGTCGTTCTCAACAATAGAGGACGGGCAGGCTACTGGGCGAAGGGCAGGCCGGCCTTCTGGATGTACTCGTCACCGAGCAGGCGCAACTCGACCGTCCACGTCCGCCACGGCTGGTCCGTGCCGGGTTTGAGGCCGTCCTTGTCGAACTCCGGGTGGTACTCCATGATGCCCGCCTGGAAGCGCTGCGTCCACAAATCCCCGCGCTGCGTCGGCTCTTCCATCGGGTAGCCGAACGTCGTCTCGCGCCCGTACTTGTCGAAGAAGGCCTTGAAGCCGGTGCGCGTCCCGTCCGGCGCGGTGTTGCTCACCGCGTGGCCGAGGCCCTGCGGGCCTTTCGGGAAGTACCAGCTATCCGCGGTGTTCGGGCCGTCGGCCGGCGTAGCTGGCGCGGCCGGTTCAGTCAGGATCTCGGTCAGCAGGCGGCGCTGGATGCGGAAGGCGGGCGGGTTCGCCGGGTGCCACTCCAGGACGGCGCGCTGGAAATACTGCACGCACTGCTTGTCGTCCAGCGGGTCCACCATGACCGGGCTGCGCGGGTAGCCAAAGATGCTCAGCCCGCCGTTGGCCTGGTAGAAATCGAGCCAGGCGCCGCTGACGGTGTAGCCCGTGTCGGCCTTCCAGCCGGCCTGACCCAGGCCCGGCGCGCCGAAGCACGCGTCCACCTCGCGAGGCAGCGCCGTATCCAGGCTTCCGCCGGATTGAGTGAGAATGACGGGGTCGCCGCCGATCATATAGATGGAGGTGTCGCGCGTGTCCGTATTGTGTGTCGCCGGGGCGAGGTCGAGCTTGTAGCCGCCGTCCGTCTGGCCAAGCGCCACTGGCTTCCCTAGCTTGTCCACCGCGCTGAGTGCTTTGTCCGTTGGAATGAACGCGCTGAGCGGCTGGGGCGACGTATTCCAGACGACCGTCACCAGGCTGTCGCCGCGCTGCATCCGCACGCCGACGAGCCGCGACGGCCAGATGAATTGCCAGCGGTCGTTGGCCGAGCCGAGGATGCCCTGAACTTGCGCGCCGGACGGCGGGAAGGTCGAGCCGCCCCAGAAGAGCGTCCCGTTGGTGGCGCCGCCAAACTGCTGCGCCGCCGTCTGATAGGCGACATACGCCGGGCGAATGCTGCCGTCGTCGCGTACCAGCCCCCAGTGCACGCCGTTGTCGGAGCCTTCGTCACGCATCTTGTAGACCTCGAAGCGTTCGACACCCGCTGCTCGCGCAAGGGCTGTGGCCTGGATGACCCACGCGGCCTGCTCCTGGATAGTTGCGCGCTGGTAGCCGCGTTCCAGCTTGCCGGCCGGGTCGTCGTAAGGGACGACGTTCGCTTCCCCGATCCAGATCGGCTTGTCGAGACCATAGGCCGCCAGAACGCGCCGATAGAGCATCGGCTCGGCGTAGGCGTTGAGCGGGCTGCCGTAGGCGTGGACCATGATGCCGTCGAAGAACCAGTTGTTGGCGGCGGCCTCAGGGTCTTTCGCCAGCGCGGCGAGCACGTCTTGCATGAACAGGGGGCGCTTGGCCTCCTTGTCGAACCAGAACGCCATGCCCGCCATGTTGATGCGCGCGTTGGGGTTGGCGGCCTTCGCCGCCTGATACGCGACCTTCAGGAGACGGGCGTACTGCGCCGGCGTCCCTTCCCAAAAGGCGTGGCCGTCGGCGTCGTAGACGTCCGGCTCGTTCCAGACAATCCAGGTGTCGACGGATCCCTTGTAGAGACGCGCCAGGCGATAGACGTAGTTACCCCAGTAGTTTTCGGGGTCGTTCCAGGGCTTGTCCAGGCCCTTGGGGACGCCGCGTGGCCCCTGACGGTGGTCTTCGACTGCCCACGCCGGCGTGTCGACGATGACGCCGACGACCTCGATGCCGCGGTCTCGCTCGGCCTGGACTTCCTCCGGTGGAAAGCCATGCTCGACCAGGACGTCGGTCGGCTGCAACGGCTGGAGCGCCTGCCAGCTAAAGACCAACCGCTCCCACCGCACACCGGCGGCTTGAGCGCGGTCGGGCGCGGAAATAGCCTGGACCACACCAAAGAACGGATCGCTCTGGGGAATGGTGGCAAGAGGGACGGGATCAAGGTCCGACGGCGCGTGGGGGTCGGCGGCATGGGCAGCCTGGGGGACGAGGACGAGGACGAGGAAAACAATGGCAACCGCGAGCCGTCGCCCCACGAGAGGTTGAATACGCATGAATCTCTCCTGGACGGCGGATATTCGGGGCCAATTTTAGTCGGATTTGCCAGATATGCCAGAAGCGGCCGCGATGGCCGGCTCAGGCGGCGCGAGCTGGCGGTTTCGCACAAAGAGCCAGTCGACCAGCGGCGTTGTCATGAGCGTGGTGACCAGGGCCATAATGACCATCATGGTGAACACCGTCGGCCCGATGATGCCGATGTCGAGGCCGACGGTGAGGACGACAAGCTCGACCAGGCCGCGCGTGTTCATGAGGATCCCCAGCACGCCGGCGCTGTGCCAGGTGAGACCCGTGGCGCGGCCGGCGAGCATAGCGCCGCCGAGCTTGCCGACGACGGCGACGGCGATGATGAGCAGGGTGTATACCCACATCTCCCATCCATTCAGAAGGCCCACGCTCATCCGCAGGCCGGTGAGGGCGAAGAAGAGCGGCAGCAGCAGCACGACCGTGAGGTCTTCCAGCTTGTCGGACACGGTCGCCACAAAGCTGTGTTCCTTGGGCATGATGGCGCCCATCAGGAAGGCGCCGAACAGGGCGTGGATGCCGAGGCTCTCGGTGACCCACGCCGACAGGAGCACCAACATGAGGATGAGCGCGAGAAGGCCGCGGCCGAGGGCGCCGTCGCGCTGATAGATAAGGGTGAGTCGGCGCAGCGCGGGGCGAACGGCGAACAGCATCGCCAGCACGTAAGCGATAGTGCCGCCCACGAGGAACCAGAGCGAGGTCGTCGCGTCGGTTGCGTGCACGAATAGGACAACGGCGGCCAGTAGGCACCACGCCGTCACGTCATCCACCGCCGCACACGTGATGGCGAGCATGCCCAGCTCGGTGCGGAGCAGCCGGCGATCGGTCAGGATGCGGGCCAGAACCGGGAAGGCGGTGATGCTCATGGCAACGCCCATGAAGATGGCGAACTGACTCACGGGAACGCCCGGCTCGGCGACGCGAGGGTAGAGGTAGACGGCCAGAAACACGCCGAGGACAAACGGCGCGAGGATGCTGACCTGGCTGATGACGACCGCAGAACCGGCGCGCTCTCGCAGGCGTCGCGCGTCCAGCTCCAGACCGATGAGGAACATGAAGAGGATCAACCCTAGCTGGCTTAGGGCAGTGAGAAATCCCAGGGAGGCCGGCGGAAAGAGGGTGGCGTACACGTTGGGCGCGACCCAGCCCAGGAGAGATGGGCCGAGGAGGATGCCGGCCAGCATCTCGCCGATGACCTGGGGCTGGCCTATACGCTTGAACAGGCCGCCGACGAGCCGCGCGGCGACCAGGATGACGACGATCTGGAGGAGCAGGAGAGCGATGTTGGGCATCCGGAAACCTTCGTAGAGGCTTTCTTATGATGGTCTATCTTCGAGTTCGGGCAGCCACCGGACGTCAAATGGGGAATTCTTCAGCTTGCGCACGAGTACTTCGTCCGCCGTGATGAATGGTATTCCCAAATCGCGCGCTAGAGCAACGTAGCATGCATCGTACGCCGTGATTACCTGTGCCACCGCGATCTCCAGCGCCTGTGCGGTTAGCTCAGAGGTCGGTATGCCCCGCAGACTCAGCCGGTTCAACTCGCTGAGGTTTGCGCGCGCCGTTTCAGGGGGGTATCCAGAGCGGTGCACATATTTCCAGAGAATGTTTGTACACTCGATGAAAAAGAGATCAGGCACGAAGAGTTGAGCCGGCGGAGTTGCCGCCAACCGCGCAAATAACGCCGCTGCTTGCTCTGCCAAAGGTTCGTTCACAAAGAGCTTGATGCCAACGCTCGCATCCACAACGTAGGCGGGCGTGTTCGCAATCACCGTCCCCGGTCCTCGCGGAGAAGCTCAACACTGCTGGGAGTGTTCTCGGGTGGAGACCATCGCCGGCGTCGAATGCGGGCCAGCAGCTCACTATCCATAGCCGGCCTGTCTTGCTCTTGAAGAGCTAGCTCGAGCAGGGTGATGATCTCTGCGCTGAGAGAACGGTTCTCGATGCGGGCGCGTTCCTTGAGTCTCGTGTACAGGTTCTCGGGCACATTTCTAACGTGCAGAATGGGCATGGCGTCCTCCTACTATACAAGTATAATTACAATTGGTTGCTAACTGCAACCACATGGCTTTGACAAACGCAATCCGGAGGGGAATACATGGCCGTTTTCTCGCTCACCGAGCATCCCGAGCTGTTCCGCTGGTCCTACGACCCCGCGCGCTGGGCCGTCGGCCCGCCGCTGGAGGTCACGACGCGGCCCGATACGGACTACTGGCAGCGGACGCACTACGGCTTCCGCCGCGACAACGGCCACTTCCTCTACACGCCGGTGGCAGGAGATTTTGCGCTAACCGCGCACGTGGCGTTCACGCCAACGGCGCAGTATGACCAGTGCGGGCTGATGGTGCGCGTCGACGCGGACACGTGGATCAAGTGCTCGGTCGAGTACGAGACGCCGGAGATGAGCCGACTAGGCTCTGTCGTGACGAACCTGGGGTTCTCCGACTGGGCGACGCAGGATGTTCCGTCAACCGTGTCAGAGATGTGGTACACGATACGGCGCGAGGGGAGCGATTTTCTGCTGGCTTGGGCCGACGACGGCGCGAATTGGCGGCAGATGCGCGTGACGCACCTGCACAATTGCCCGGACGCGATCGAGGCCGGGTTCTACGCGTGCAGTCCGACCGGCCCGGGCTTCACCTGCCGCGTGCACCTGCTGACTGTCGAAGCCGCAGAACGACCGACGTAGGGGCAGGTTTCAATCCTGCCCTCCCGGACGCCTACCGCACGGCGAACCGGAACGCCACGTTCGTGCGCTGCTCCGTCGAGAAGCTGTCATCCGTCAGGGTAAGTGACGCCGGGCTGTTGCCACATAGACTGAGCATCAGCCCACCCTGGACGACCCACGACGGCGGCGTCGGCTTCCCGACGCGTACCTGGGCAGGATGGCCCCGCGTTACCTGGACGCCCTGAATGGCTGTCTCGCCGTTAGCGTCCGTGTGTCCCGTCAGCGTTCGGCCATCGTCCAGGCGAACCTGGACATCTGTGTTGGGCAGGGGGGCGTCCACCGTCGGGTTGAACACGCGGTTGCACTGATAGTCGATATACACCTTGACTGCCACGACCCCGTGGCATATCTGGGTCGAGTCGCCATCGTCGCACGACAGTATCTGCGCTTCCTGGGTCGGCGTTGCCGTCGGGCCAGGATACGGCGGAACCGTTGCGCCCGGGTAAGGGTACGGGTGGGGCGTGTGTGTCGGCGGGGGCGGCAGTGTTGCTGTGCGCGTCGGCCCCGGATACGCGGGCAGGGTCGCCGTCGCGCCAGGATAGGCCGGCAGTGTCGCCGTGACGCCCGGGTATGGCGGCACGAGGGTCGCTGTGACGCCGGGGTATGGCGGCACAAGTGTCGCCGTCTCGCTGGGCTCCGGCGGCGCGAGCGTAGCGGTCTCCGTGACGGTGGCCGGCGGCGGGTAGGCGCCAGGTGTCTCGCTCGGGCCGGGGTAAGCAGCCGGAGTCGTCGCCGTCGGTGTGGCCGTCCCGATCGGGTTGCCGGGCGGCGGGAGCGTCGCCGTGGCCGGCGCCGGGTAGGCGGCGGGTGTGTCGCTGGGTCCGGGGTATGCATTGACCCTGCCGCTGGCCGGCGGTATGGGCAGGCTACCGTGAGCGTCGCCGCGACCCAGGGCGGCCGTCGCTGGTTGGGCCTGCTGGATGCTGGCAACGAAGAAGAGGACCAGGGCGAGCAGCCCAAGGCCCAGGCCCCACCAGCGGGGCCGCGCGAAAATGCGGCGCATATCGCCTCCGGCGAGAGCGGTAGCGGCGCCAGGACCGGCTCGCTCTCGCCCAGGGGTCTTGCCGGTTGGCGTCTAAAGTGCTACACTTCTGTGATGAGGCAGCCATCTTGCCGTCTATTCCTAGACTTCGAAGCGACTACCTGTATATATAACGTGAAAGTTTCGCAAAAGAAACCGGGAGATGTGAAATGAGTGTATTGGATGTTGGACCGGTCGCGGCAACGCGGCGCAACCACGGAATTGAGCACGCTACTATCCGCGTCCTGGCCGAGCGGTACCCCAGCGTGAGCATGGCGGGGCGGTCGGACTGGGGCGGTTTTTATCTTCTGGGTGACATCCCGACCGACGCGATTGGCCCCGCGGTCGAGGAGGCCATGCGCCGCGTGCGCGACGGCCAGCGCGACCTGGTCGTGCACCCAAACTGCGGCACCAACCTCGTTGTGACCGGTCTGCTCGCCGGTGTCGCATCGTTCACCGCCGCCGCCGGTCCGCGCGACGAGCGGATGCTGGACAAGCTGCCGCGTATGGTCCTGGCGAGCACCGTCGCGATCCTGCTCGCCCAGCCGCTCGGCCCGAAGGTGCAGGAGAAGTTCACGACCTCGGCCGACTTCGGCGATGCCTACCTCAAGCGCGTCAAGCGGCAGCGCGAAGGCCGCGTGCCGGTGCACCGCGTCGAAATCGGCGACGGCCCGCACTGATATCATCCTCCTGCCCATGCTCTACATCCTCCACGGCGAGAACGAGTTCAATCGCAGCGAGGCGCTGGCCCGGCTGCGGGCCGAGCTGATCGACCCGGCCTGGGGCGACATGAACACCAGCCGCCTCGACGGCAAGCGCGTTACGCTCAACGAGGTCACGCTGGCCTGCGACGGCGTCGCATTCTTCGGCAACCGCGTGGTTATCGTCGACGGCCTCCTGAGTCGCCTGTCCGCCCGCAAGACCGACCGCGAGGGCGAGGCCGCGGCGGAGCCTGGCGAGGGCGCGAAGGCCTTCCTCGACGGACTGGCCGCCTACCTCTCGCGCCTCCCCGACTCCACGCACCTCGTCTTCGTCGAGCCGAAGGCCATCGCCAAGAGCAATGCCGTGCTCAAGGCGGCGCAGGCGATGGGCAGCCGCGCCCGAATCATCGAGTTCGAGCCGCTGAACCCGCGCAAGGGCGACCTCAACCGCTGGATTGGTGAGCGCGCGACCGTCAAAGGCGGCGCGATCCAGCCCGCCGCCGTGACGTTGCTGGCCGCGTACGTCGGTAACGACTTGCGCCTGTTGGACCAGGAGCTTGACAAGCTGCTGACCTACGCCGGTCCGCGCCAGGCGGTTACGGAGGACGACGTCCGGCGCATGGTGCCCGCCGCGGCGCAGACGAGCATCTTCGAGATGGTGGACGCGGTCGCCGCGCGCGACAGCCGCACTGCGCTTCGCCTGCTGCACGACCTGCTGGATGCCGGCGAAGCGCCCCTCTACCTGCTGTTCATGATTACCCGCCAGTTTCGCATCCTGCTCCAGGTGCGCCTGCTGCAGACGGCCAACCTCGCGCCGTCCGAGCTGGCCCAGCGGCTCGGCCAGCACCCCTTCGTCATCGAGAAGGCGACGCGCCAGGCGCGGCAGTTCACAGTTCCGCAGCTCGAAGCCATCCTTGGCCGCCTGCTCCAGGCCGACCTGGCGCTCAAGTCGAGCGGACTCAACCCGGTCCTGGAGCTAGACATGCTGGTCGTCGGACTGACGCGGGGCCAGATCAAGGGGGTCGCCTGACGCCATGCCCAAACAAGAAATACCTCTCTGGCTCGCCACCCGTCTGGTCAGCCCCGGTCCCGTCGCCCTCGTCACGTGCAAGTACCGCGACAAGGTCAACGTCATGGCCGTCGGCTGGACGAGCGCCCTCAGTCAGAATCCGCCGTGCCTCGGCATCGCCATCCACCCGACGCGCTTCAGCTATGACCTCATCCGCCGCAGCGGTCAGTTTGGCCTGAGCATCCCCGGCCGCGCCCTGGCCGAAGCCGTCGCGCGCGTCGGCAAGCTCAGCGGGACGTCGGGCGCCGACAAGTTCCGCCAGGCCGGGCTAACGTGGGCCGAGCCGAAGGAGATCGAAGCGCCGCTCATCGAGGAAGCCCTGGCGTGGGTCGAGTGCGCCCTGGCGGACACCTACGAGATAGGCGACCACACCCTATTCGTCGGCGAAGTGCTGCGCGCCGCCGCCGACCCCGCCGCGTTCGACGCCGTCTGGCTGCTGCCGGAAGATGAAGAGATGAGGCCGGTGCACCACCTCGGCGCCAACAGCTATGCCCTGCTCGGCCAGAGCTTTACGATTTCACTGCCCGAGGACAAGAAGAGCGAGGCCGGCTGATAGCTCCCACGTGGTGCGCTTTTCGCAATACTGCCTCAATGTGCTAGAATCGATGTCTATGGATATGTCTCGCGTCTCCCCAGGCTGGCCTATAGTCGGCCACGCCATGGCCGTTCGGCAGCTCCAGCGCAGCCTGACCGTCGGCAGCCCGGCCCACGCCTACCTGTTCGTCGGCCCGCCCAACGTCGGCAAGACGACGCTGGCGCTGGCTTTCGCCCAGGCGCTGCTGTGCGACAGCCTTGAGGCGCGCGCGGCGGGTGTGCCGTGCGGCGTTTGCGCTTCATGCCGTCGGGTCGCCGCTCTCACGCACCCGAACCTCCGCGTCATCGAGCCAGACGGCGCGGCAGGGGATGAGGCGGGCGGTAGCGAGAGCGGGGGCGAACGGAAGACGCGCAAGGCGGCCAGCCGCGGCCAGATCAAGATCGACACCGTGCGCGAGGTGCAGCGCGAGCTGTCCCTGCGCCCGTACCAGGGCGACTACCGAGTCGTCGTCCTGAGCCGGGCCGACAGCATGAACGAAGCCGCTGAGAATGCCTTGCTCAAAACCCTCGAGGAGCCGCCCGCGTATGGCGTACTCATTCTGACCGCCGAGGATGTCGATAGCCTCCTGCCGACGACGGTTTCACGCTGCCAGGGGGTGACGGTGGGGCTGACGCCGATCAGCGAAATCAGCGCCGCGCTGCAAGCGCGTGGCGTGGAGGCGGCCGAGGCGGACCGGCTGGCGCACCTGAGCGGTGGGCGCATCGGCTGGGTGTTCAGCGCGGTGAAGGACCCGAGCCTGTTGTCGAAGCGCACGGCCGCCCTGGAACGCCTCGATCGCGCCGTTGGGGCGGACCGAGGCGAGCGCCTGACCCTGGCCGAGGAGTTGGCCAAGAAGCCGGATGCCCTGCCGGACCTGCTGGAGCTATGGCAGAGCTGGTGGCGCGACGCCCTCCTGACGCAGGCCGGCTGCGGTGAGTGGATCACGAACATCGACCAGCGGGCCGCCCTGGATGCCCTGGCGCGCCGGCGCACGACCGCCGAACTGGCGGGAGCGCTACGCGCGCTGCGCGCGGCGAGCGCGGCGCTGGAGCGGAATGCAAACCCACGATTAACGTTAGAAGTGCTACTGCTAGAGTGGCCTTAAGAGGATAGTATGCTTGTTGTTGGGGTCAGGTTCAAGCGAGCGGGCAAGGTGTATTACTTCGATCCGGCCGGTGTCGGCATCGGCGTGAACGACTACGTCGTCGTCCAGACGAGCCGCGGCACCGAGGTGGGGCGCGTGGTCATTCCGACCACCGACGTTGATGACAGTGAGGTGGTGCAGCCGCTGAAGCCGGTGGAGCGTGTCGCCGACTGGCGCGATCTGACGCTCATGGAAAGCTTCCGCATGCAGGAGGCCGAGGCGCTGGCCGTCAGCAAACAGAAGGTGCGCGAGCACGACCTGCCGATGAAGATGGTGCGCGCCGAGTACTCCTTCGACGGCACCCGCCTGACCATTTACTTTTCCGCCGACAAGCGCGTCGACTTCCGCGACCTCGTGCGCGACCTGGCCCGCGTTTTGCATACGCGCATCGAGCTGCGCCAGGTGGGCGTGCGCGACGAAGCCAAGCTGCTGGGCGGCATCGACAAGTGCGGCCTGGAGCTGTGCTGCTCGTCGTGGATGACCGACTTCCCCCGCGTCTCGATCAAGACGGCCAAGACGCAGGACCTCCCCCTCAACCCACCGGAGATTTCCGGCGTCTGCGGCCGCCTCCTGTGCTGCCTCACCTTCGAGCAGGACATCTACGTCGAGGTCAAGGGCCAGTTCCCAAAGGTCGGCGCGCGTCTCCAGTGGGCCACCGGTCAGGCCAAAGTCATCCATATCGACGTTATGCAGAGCACGATGACCCTGCTCAACGAGGCGGACGACGAGCGCTACGTCGTCACGGCCGATGAGTGGCGCGAGCTCCAGGAGCGGCAGGGACAGTTCCGCCCGGCGCCGTTCGGCAAGCCTGTCGTCCCAGACGAGGCGGAGGACGTGGGGGATGCGGCGGAGGACATGTAGCTGGGCTATCGATTATCTGCTATTCCGGCCCAAGCCCGTCTGATGCAACGACGGGAGATTGCTTCGCTTCGCTCGCAATGACGGCAGACGGTTCCTCGACCGCCCCCTTCTGCAGCCAGTCGAACACGGTGCGCAGGACGCCGAGGTCGTAGACGTAGGCGACGTGCGTGACACGCGCGCCGCGTTCCAGGTTGTACGCGATGTTGTCGGCCCCCTCCAGCCGCGGCGACAGCGGCGTTCCCATGAATGAGACCTTATCCGTTCCATCGTAGATCGCCAGGGCGCGCACGCCCTCCGGCACCTCCGGCGGCGCGTTCAGCTCCGCCAGCCAGGCGCTGCCCTCCGCGAAATCCTCGCAGAAGCGGCTCGGTTCATCCGGACAACGGAGCCTCCGCATCGCGTCCGGATCGACGCCGTGGTTCGGGCTATCCAGCGTGACCAGCGAGCGCACCAGGTGGGCCGTTCCGTGTGTCTTCATCCACTTGCGGGCCAGCACCCCGCCCATGCTGTGCCCGACAATATCCACCTGCGTAATCTGGGGATTGCGTTGCTGGACATACCCCAGTACCCTCGTGACAAAACCGTCCAGGTCGGCCAGGTTCTCGTCCACGCTGTCGTCCCGCGTCTCGACGCCGTTCGGATCAACGTGCGGCTCGCCGCCCCAGCCGTAGGTCAGCGCCCACATCTCGTCCGGCTTGTAGCCCCACAGGCGAAATAGCAGCCGCGCCACGCCGAAGTTCCATGCCGCGCCCGTCGTGCCGTGGACGAAGATGACCGGCGTTCGCCGCACGCCGCCACCGCCGCCGCCCCAACCGCCGACGCGTACCGGCTGGCCGAGGCTCGCCGTCTTGCCCGCGTCGAGAGGAGGCGTGAAGTCGTCGGGGAAACGGTCCAGGGCGCGCCAGTACCAGGCGATGCTGCCGCCGACGAGGCCGAGCATCGCCAACCCCAGCGCCGTGCGAGATGTAGTAGTGTTCATGGTCTTGCCTCACAGGGGTCTTGAACGAAAGTATAGACGCGCCTTCCCTGGGCAACCAACACTGCCTGCATTACTTGACCCCGCCGCGCGCGCTCTGCTATCCTTCGCCATGTGAGCGTCCCCTCGCTCCAACCGGCATTGCCGAGGTGATCCTATGGGCTCGGGCATGATTATCACGTTCGTCATCCTGACGGTGACGATTCTATTGTTTGTGTTCAGCAAGCTGCGGCCGGACTTGGTCGCGGTGATCTCGCTGCTGGCCCTCTTCCTAGCCGGCGTCATCACGCCCAAGCAGGCCCTCGCCGGTTTCAGCGATACGACGGTCATTCTCGTGGCGGCGCTGTTCGTCGTCGGCGAGGGACTGTCGCGCACGGGCATCACTCACTGGCTGGGCCAGCAGCTCATGCGCCAGGCGGGCGACAGCCAGACCCGCCTGCTCATCGTCCTTATGGTGGGAACGGGCCTCATCTCGGCATTCCTCAGCAACACCGGCACGGTCGCCATGCTCCTGCCGGCCGCCGTCGCCGCGGCGTGGCGTCTCAAGAGCATTCCGTCGCGCTTCCTGATTCCTATGGCCTTCGCCGCCAGCCTCGGCGGTCTGCTGACCCTCATCGGCTCGCCCACCAACATCGTCGTGTCCGACACGTTGAGCGCCGCCGGCATGGCCCCGTTCAGCTTCTTCAGCTTCGCCCTCATCGGAGCGCCGCTGCTCGTGGCGTCTGTTGTGCTGCTCGTGTTCCTCGCGCCGCGCCTCCTCCCCGACCGTTCGACCGGTCGGCCCCCCGTCGAGGCCGCAGCGGCGGTCGAGCAGATGGCCGAGTCGTACAGTCTCCAGTCGCGGCTCTTCGTGCTGGAAGTAGGCCCGGAGATCGGCGCATCGGGCCGAAGCCTCGAGGACATCGGGCTGGGCGAACGCTACAGCGTCTCCGTCCTGCGCGTCGAGCGGGCGGCGCCGGAGAGCAAGGCCACAGGTATCGCGCGCCTGCGGGAGTTACAGCACAACCTTCGGGACGAGGAACACCTGGACCTGCCAAACGCGGCCACCATCGTGCAGCCCGGCGATCTTCTCATCGTGAAGGGGAGGCCCGAGCGCGTGCAGCAGGTGGCGGCCGACCTGGGGCTGGGCATCCAGGAACTGACCGGCGACGATGAGACTCTTGTCAACGTGCTGGTGTCCCAAGAGGTCGGTGTGGCGGAGGTGCTGATCGCGCCGCGCTCGGACTACGCGGGACGGAGGCTGGCGGAGAGTGATATTGCCCAGAAGTTCGGCGTCCAGGTTCTGTCTCTGCTGCGCGGCAGCAACCTTGTGTCGCGCCAGGATACCCGGCTCGCCCTGGGGGACTCGCTCCTGGTGCGCGGGCCGTGGTCGGGCATCGATCGCATGCGCGAGGACGGCGACAACTTCGTCGTAGTCGGTGAGCCAGAAGCGATGGCCCGCCAGGTATCGCACTTTGGCATGCAGACGCTGATCGCCGCTGTGGCGCTCATCGGCATGATTTTTCTGATGGTGACGAGCATCGTTCCGCCGGTCATGGCGGCCCTGCTGGCGGCGGTCGTGATGGTGCTGGGCGGCGCGGTCACGCCCGAGGGCGCCTACCGCTCAATCAACTGGACGACGGTCGTGCTGATCGCGGCGATGCTGCCGATGAGCACGGCGATGGAGGTCACCGGCGGGGCGGCGTTCATCGCCAATACCCTGGTTGGCAGTTTGGGAACGATTGGCCCACTGGCGGTGCTGGCCGGGGTCTTCGTCCTCACCGCGGGGTTGAGCCAGGTCATGAGCAACACGGCGACGACGGTGCTTCTGGCCCCGATTGTTCTGGAAACGGCGGGGTTGTTGGGGGTGTCACCGTACCCGATGCTGATGATGGTGGCCGTGGGCGCGGCCGCCGCCTTCCTGACCCCGATCGCGTCGCCGACGAATATGCTGGTGTACGCGCCGGGCGGCTACGTTTTCGGCGACTATGCCAAAATCGGCCTGCCGCTGCTCATTCTCGTGTTCATCGTGAGCATGCTTCTCGTACCGTTCATCTGGCCGTTCTGAGAGCAGGATGCTGCCACGCTGAGCGGAGCGAAGCGTCCCCAATTCCACCGTCAATTTTGGACCGCCGGACCCTTGCGGAACGGCGCGGTCCGTGATATACTCTTTATGCCGCAGTGCGTTATAGACGCGCCATCCGGGACGATGGATTCGGCCAGGCAATCCTCTCTGGGAGGGGTGCGCCTGGCCGTTGTTGCCCATCTTTCAGCCGGTCACGGTGAGGAGCCACGACGGAACAATCTCACGGCGGATCGTAGGCCAGGTCACAGCGGTACAGACGGTCCTTCGCACCGGGCGGAGATTGCTTCACTGAGATGAAAATAGCGCGGCTGTCGCCCTGAGCGTAGCGAAGGGCCTCCAACGGCACCGGGATGCTTCGCTCCGCTCAGCATGACATTTTCATACTTACGGGTGACCCATGGGTCATATAGACTGCGCTCGCAATGACGGCGGGGCCAGAGTTAACAATCAGGATAGTGGCGGATTGGCGCGGATGTACGCGTCCACGTCGAACTTGCGCTTCAGGCCGGCGAAGTTCATGTAGCGGATCTTGCCAAAGATGGGGCGCTCGGGCCACGGGCGGTCGTGGATGCCACCGATGCACCAGGCGACGCCGGTATAGCCGTTCGGGTCGCGCCCATCTAGCTCATAGCGGTCGTTGAGAGCAATGGCCGTCTCCAGCGCTTCTTCGGGCGAGGCGCTCCATTCCAGGAGCTTCTTGCCCCAGTACATGCGCAGGTAGTTGTGCATCTTGCCGTGGCGCACCATCTGTGCCTGGGCCGCGTTCCAGGCGAGGTCCGCTGTCCGCCCGAACTCTAGCTCGTCGCGGGTGTAGAGATGCGGTCGGCGGTCGGCGCGGTGGTCGTCGAGCGTCTTCTTCGCCCACCCCTTGAACGCGGCGGCGCTGTCGTAGGCGGGCTGGTAGAGGCAGAAGTTGTCGGAGAGCTCGCGGCGCACGATAAGCTCTTCAAGGAAGGCGTCCACGCTCTCGCCGTCTTCGTCGCGGCAGCGAGCCGCCTCCCACGCGGCGCGCTGCGGGGCGAGTTGGCCGAAGTGGAAGTATGGGCTGAGGTCGGACTGGCCATCGATGGCAGGATTATTGCGATTGTGAGCGTAGGCCGCCAGGCGCCGGGTGAGAAAGGTGTCGAGGGCGGCGCGGGCCGCGGTCTCGCCGGGCGCAAACCCGGCGGCCGGTGCGACGGATGTGTCGGCGCGGAGGGCCGCGCGAACGGCGGCCCAGTCGGTGGCGTTTTCTGGATCGCCGTGCGGGTGAGGCTGGAGTGGCGGCAGATCGGTGAGGTACTCGGGCAAGAGGCGTTTTATCTTGGGCCGAAAGGTATACGCCCCGTGCTCTTCCTTGTCTGAGGCCAGCCAGGCGGGTACGATGTTGTGGGCGTCGACCTCGTAGAGGGGGACGCTGAGGCGCTGCGCTACGGTGTCGCGCCAGGCGCGGCCAATGCGCAGCGGCGAGAAGTCGGCCACGACGAGGGCCGCTGCGTAGGCGTGAACCGCGCGCGGAACTTCGTCGGCCGGGTCGCCGTCGAGAAGTTGAAAGCTGACGTTGTGCCGGCGGAGAGTCTGTTCAACCTCTTCGAGCCCGGCCAGCATGAATTGATAGTGGCGGTCGGTCGCGCCCGGGAACATCGGGGTTAGCGCGAAGACGACCCGCAGCGGCAGGTCGAGCTTCAGCGCCCACTCCTGGGCATACAGCAGCGCCGGATTGTCCTGCGCCCGCTGGTCCCGACTCATCCAGTACATCACGCACTGGGCCTGGACCGGACGTTCGGCAGTATTGAGGCGGCGGGCGCGGCGTGGATCGACGAGGGTGACACTCATGGCAGCGGTTCTCCGAGGGACATTCTGCCCCTATTGAGCCGGCCAGAGCGCCCAATCTTTCCAGCCGACCGCTCGGGAAAAGAGAGATGTGCAATGCTAGAGGATTTGCCTGAGACGACCAAGACGATGGAGACGGCAGACATTGGGCCGACCCGGTCGCTGAAAACGTTGACCGCGTTGCCGGAGGAGGAGCGCGACGAGTGGGTGCGCCGCTTTCTCCCGCCGCATTTCCTCGACGAGTACAACATCGACCGCGAGACGTTTCTCAACCTTGAGGGTGAGCGCGTCGTCAAGCACGGCGGCTCGCCCCACACGGGCGAGGCCTGGCTGTCGATCTGGCGGCGGTTGAGTGACCGCGACCCGCTGTTGTACGGCGAGGCGCGCGATACGCCGAATGGGCAGGTCGAGCTGACCTTTCTGACGACCAACGACCCGACCGCGCCGCGCTTCGAGGTCGACACCGACGGACACGGGCGCTCGACGATGCTGGGCAAGGCGCGCCGCAACGTCGAGGCCGAGATCGAGTCGATGAACGCGGGGCTGGCGCCGGGGCAGGTCCGCAAGGGCCTTGGCCTGGTGCTCAAGGAAGTGCTGCCGTACTTCGAGCGATTCCTGCAGGCCCTGGAGCACGAGTTCTTCTTCGCCTATCCGCTGGGCTATCATAATGCCATTCTGATGGAGCGTTGGGGCTTCGACTACCTGTATGGCGGGGCCTACATGAACGAGCTCAACGAGCGCTTCCAGCCGGGCGGCGACCTGTACGCCCGTCTCGACGGCTCGACGCCGTTCCGCCACCCGCGGGCGGCCGCCACAGTGCGCGGGCGCAGCTGGGCTATCCATGACGGCATCCTCGGCGAGCCGCTGGATCCCATCAAGCTGGTCAAGCACCTTGGCCACGATGCGGAGATCTGCACGTTCGACGGTCCGTATTGATGCGGAGGCGCCTGTGGCGTTCCTGGCTACACCGGTTACCCTGATCTTCGACGGCAGCTGAGACTTCTGAACGCTGTGTATGGTGCTCGTGCAGCGCCTCGACCGTCACCAGAGGGTGCATATCGTCCCGTTCCAACAGCCCGGTGTCCTGACGGACGCCGGGCTGACGGTCGCTCAGGCGGAGGGCGCGGCGTGGGTCGTCGACGGCCGGGGGCGACGCTACCGGGGCGCCGCCGCCATAAACGCGGCCCTGGCCGCCGCGCTCGGCTGGCCCTGGCTGCTGAGCGCCTACTTCTGGCCGGGCGTCATGGGCGTCGAGGACGCGGTGTACGCGTGGGTCGCGCGCAACCGCAGCCACTTCCCCGGCCTCACCCCGTACTGCGACCGCCCCGGCGCCCACTGTGGCCCACTGTCTGATGCCCCAATTGCCCGGCGCGACGAGTAGGGCTAGAATAGACGATAGAGCAGCCGAACAACGTAGAAGAAGATCGCCACGGAGGCACAGAGAGCACAGAGGGCTTCAGGTATATCACATCCTCTGTGTTCTCTGTGCCTTTGTGGCAGTGCCTCTTGTTTGCAGTCGGAAGTAAGGAACCGCGGTTCCAGCGGCACGGGACTGAGGAAAAACAAAACGTATTCGTTCCACGCAGAACAGGCGGAGTCATCATGGCGTACGGCAGTCTAAACGAATTCGTGCAATTCCTCGAAAGGCGCGGGCAGCTCAAGCGCGTCAAGGCCCGCGTCTCCAATATCCTCGAAATCACAGAAATCACCGACCGCGTCAGCAAAGGCCCGGCGAGCCAGAACGTCGCCCTCCTTTTCGAGAACGTCGAGGGCCACGACATCCCGGTCCTCATCAACATGTTCGGCAGCGAGCAGCGCATGGCGTGGGCGCTCGGCGTCCAGAAGCTCGACGAGATCGGCGAGCGTGTGGGCAGCCTCATCACGCCGGAGATGCCGCGCACGCTGATGGACAAGGCCAGCAAGGGCATGGAGCTCCTCGGCGTTGCCCGCGCCGTCGCGCCGAAGATCGTCGCCAAAGGCGCGTGCCAGGAAATCGTCATGCGCGACGACTTCTCCCTGTACGGGCTGCCGATCCTCCAGTGCTGGCCCCAGGACGCCGGCCAGTATATCACGCTGCCGTCCGTTTTCTCTCGCGACCCGGTGAGCGGCCGCCGCAACGTCGGCATGTACCGCCTCCAGGTCTACGATGAGCGAACGCTCGGCATGCATTGGCAGCGTCACAAGGGCGGCACCGAGCACCAGCGCGTCGCCCAGGAGACGCACAAGCCCACCATCCCCGTCGCCGTCTCCCTCGGCGGCGACCCGGCCATCACGTGGTCCGGCTCTGCGCCACTCCCGCCGGACATCGATGAGATGATGCTGGCCGGGTTCCTGCGCGGCAAGCCGGTCGAGCTCGTTCGTTGCGTCTCGCAGCCGCTAGAGGTGCCCGCCGACGCCGACATTATCATCGAGGGCTACCTGGACCCCAACGAGCAGCGCGTCGAGGGGCCGTTCGGCGACCACACCGGCTACTACTCCCTGGCCGACACGTACCCCGTCATGCACGTCACGGCCATCACGCGCCGCCGCCGCCCCATCTACCCGACGACCATCGTTGGCAAGCCGCCGATGGAGGACTACTGGATGGGCAAGGCAACGGAGCGCATGTTCCTCCCGCTGATGCGCCTGTTCCAGGGAGAGATTGTGGACGTGAACATGCCCGCCGAGGGCGCGTTCCATAACCTCGTCATCGTTTCCATCAAGAAGCGCTATCCCGGCCAGCCGCGCAAGGTGATGTACGGACTGTGGGGCATGGGGCTGATGATGCTCGCCAAGACGATTGTCGTCGTAGACGAAGACGTGGACGTGCACAACCTGTCGCAGGTCGCGTTCGAGGTGCTGGCGAACTACGACCCGAAGCGCGATGTCGTCATCGTGGATGGGCCGACGGACGACCTGGACCACGCCTCGCTGGAGAAGAACTTCGGCGGGAAGATGGGAATCGACGCGACGCGGAAGACGGCGCGCGACCCCGGCCCGCACCAGACCTGGCCGGACGAGATTTTCATGTCGCCCGATATTCGCGCCCTGGTGGACCAGAAGTGGGCGCAGTACGGGCTGGGCAGCTTCATCGGCCACGAGGGGAAGAGGACGCCGCCACCCGGCGCGCTCAAGAAGCGCTAGGGATATGACCGGGGACAGTCGACTGATGAAACGACGAACCTACAAACAGGCTGATGCCAAGCAGATTGTGGATGATGAGGAATACTATAACTGTATCTTCGAAGGCTTATCCCTGGATCACAAGAAGCTGGAGAACTGCTTGTTCGTGGAGTGTTCGTTTCTGAACGCCAACCTCGCCAACACCCGTCTCAATGCGTCCATATTTCGCTCCTGCAATCTGAATGGTGTCAAGATTGCCGGCAGCAACCTTTTCTCGGCGTCCTTTGAAAAGTGCAAACTGATGGGCGTTGATTTCCGAGAAGGCATAACCTTCACGGCCGCGACCTTTAAGGACTGCAATCTGGATTATGCGAATTTCCGAGGCGTATCGCTTGAGCGCATGGTCTTTGAGGGGGCGTCCTTCGTCGAGGCCAATCTCTCCCTCACAAACCTGGAATTTACTTCCTTTGTCGGCTGTGATCTTTCCAATGCCGATATTCGGGAGGCGAGATTCTTCCAAACCGATCTTCGGGGGGCCAATCTGGCCGGGTGGAATCTCAAGCACCATGATCTGAGAGGCGTTATCATTACGCCGACACAGTTTCAAGCTCTGGCAGCGGAACTGGGAATCAAGGTGATGGAATTGTAAGGGCGGGTTCGAAACCCGCCCTTACATATGATCTGCGGCGCGCGATCGTGGTCACGCGTCTGGCGCGGGCATGCTGTTCCAGATGCTCGTATCGCACTTCCAGGCCCCGTCCTCCTGGAGCTTCCACACGTCAACATACTTCTCGTATTGAGTGGACATCTGCCCATCCGACTTCAGGATGTGCATCATGACCGTTCCAATGACGTACGCCGTATCGCCGGCCTGCTGACAGTCAAGAGTCTCCAGCGCCATGCTGCGAATACCCCGCCCCATCACGCCCTGCCAGAACGCCTGGATCGCCCCTTGCCCCTGCGTGATGGGCGCGTTGGGCGGCAGGATCCTGGCGCTCTCGGTGTACGTCGCAGCACATCCGGCGGCATCTCCCCGGTTATAGGCGTCGCCAAATTGGCGGAGGACTTCATTGATGTGTCGCTCGGCTACCATAACCATAACACCTCCTTGTGCCCGGTTCGGCGGCTTCGGACCTCGTGCCAATTCCAGTATACTCCATTCTGTCCATTATGTCAATAGACGCCGGCTCTGCTCTGCCTCGCCGCACGTGTTGCGCGTGCCGGGGGCGTCTGCTATACTGGCTACAGAGAACCAAAACTATGGAAATTGGACGGGGCTAATGGACGCGCAGAGGGACAGACCTTCGAGACTTCACGAGCAGGTCACGCAGCATTTGCAGCAGGGCCTGATTCCCTACTGGTTCGCGCGTGCCTGGGACGCCGAATACGGCGGCTATCTCACCAACTTCGACGAGCAAGGCGACCGGCTGGACACGCCCGAGAAGTACCTGAACACCCAGTGTCGCCTTCTGTGGTGGTTCTCCACCCTCTACCGCCGCCACCCCGACTTGAAGCAGGCGGGTGACCTGGCCGCGAAGGGGTTCGAGTTCATGCTGGCGCACTTCTGGGACGCCGAGCGCGGCGGGTGGTACTGGAAAGTGCAACGCGACGGCAGCCGGCTTGACGACGGCAAGGTCGTCTACGGCGAGTCGTTCGCCATCTACGCTCTGTCAGAGTACACCCTGGCGACGGGCGATGGGCGCGGGCTGGCCTACGCCGCGCAGACGTTCGACCTGCTCCAGAAGTACGCGGCGGACACGCAGCGTGCCGGGTATCTCGAAAACCTGGAGCAGGACTGGTCACCGGCGCCGCCGGGCTTCGCCGCCGGCGACCGCAAGAGTCTCGACACCCACATGCACCTGCTGGAGAGCTTCACCACGCTCTACGCCGCCTCCGGCGAGGAAATCCACCGCCGCAAGCTGTTGGAGGTCGCCAACCTCATCGTCACGCGCATGGTCGATCCAGTCACCGGCTGCGGTCGCAACCAGTTCGACCTTGACTGGCAGCCGATACCGGCGATAGCCATCCGGCGGACGTGGAACGCGGAGCGCGAGGGCGACGCGCCGGCCACGCCGACTGACACGACCTCCTACGGGCACAACGTCGAGCTGGCGTGGCTCCTGAACCGCGCCTTGCAGACGGCAGGCGCCGACCCCACGCCATACTATCCTGTCATGCGGCGGCTGCTCGACCACGCGGTCGCGCACGGCGTGGACTGGGAGATGGGCGGCATCTACCGCGACGGGGTCGCCTCGGGGGAGGCGCTCATCAAGGAGAAGGAGTTCTGGCAGCACGCCGAGAGTCTCGTTGGCTTCCTGGACGGCTACGCGACCTTTGGCGAGCCGGTTTACCTGGACGCCTTCGAGTGTATCTGGCGTTTTGTCTCTGCGCACATGATCGCGCAGGACGTCGGTGAGTGGCGGACGCTGCTGGACCGCGACGGGCGCGCTATCGATGGGCGGCTGGGCAACCCGTGGAAAGTCGCCTACCACACCGGCCGCTCGATGCTAGAGTGCGCCTCGCGCCTGGACAATCTTCTGGGACGGACCTAGAGCAGCGCCTATTGCTCCTGAGATGGCAGGTCAACCTCGATCGGGACTTGACCGTACACCTGGATCACATAGTTCACAACCTGGCTGGCTGTAGGCGCGAGATTATAGATAGTGAAAGAGCTCGCCTGGCCCGGGTCCAGGTTTGTGCTATTCACGTAGCTGGAGTCGCAGCCTATTGCTTGCCGAGAGGCGTTGTAGAAAGTAGCGATAGGCTCGACGTACTGTACTTGGGTAGCGGCATCGTTGCGAACAAGCCCGATAAGTTTGTAGTTGTCGAGCGAGCCGTCGTAGTGGCCACTGTCGTTTAGGACGGTCAGCGGCGGTACGCTCTTCGTGGTCGTTGATGAGGTGACGCCTTCGAACTGAAATGAGACGATCTGGGGTTGGTTTCTAAGAAGCAGGTTGAAGCAAGTTTTCTGGCCAGGCGCAAGAACACTCAGGGAGGTATACGTGAATGCATTGTCGACGAGATGCCCCTGAGCGTCGAAAAAGTCAGCAATGATCTCCACGAATTGCCTGCTCTGGCTCGTGTTGTTCTTCACCTCACCAATGACATGCCGATAGTCGATACTGTCTACATAGCTGTAGGTATAGGCCAACACATAAACAGTCCGCGGCTCCGATGTTGGAGTCACCGTTGGGGTACGCGTCGGCGTCGATGTAAGCGTTGTAATCGACGTGGAGGTCGGCGTGCTAGTGGTGGTTGGCGTCAAACTTGCCGTCGCTGTAGGAGATACCGTCGAGGTCGCAGTCCCTGTTGGAGTGACCGATAACGTGGACGTAGGCCCTACAGTCGGGGTCGAAGTTGCCGTTCTTGTGAGGGTTGGCGAGTTGGTGACCGTTGGCGTCGACGTATCGGTGCCTGTGGGCGTCGGGGTCAACGTGACGGCGGGTGTGAACACGAACGTGGCCGTTGTGGTTGGTGAAACGGAGGGGGAAGTGGGAGTAGTGCTGGGCGTTAACGTGACCGGGGATTCGAGGAAGTCGGAAGCGGCGCGGGCAATCAAGGGACTATAAATGACGTAACCCGGCGTTGCCGTGTTTGCTGGGGTTTCATCAGAAAGCGGACCATTACTCGATGGGGCGGCGAGAGCTACCGAGACAGTCGTCTGCTCATACCTCAGTCTGACTCCGAGCAGAACAGCGCACGCGACGAGTACGCAGAAAAGCAAGGTGTAATAGCGCATAAGCCCTCGCTCACCCGGTTACAGATAGTCACCTGTTGCTGTCCCCCATTATACGGTGCCCTCTGGCGAGATGCAACTATGAAAAGCACCGTACCCCGCCATCTCCGGCGGGGTACGGTATTATCTCCCAGGCAGGTGATTGTCTCGGGCCAACGCGTCGGCGCTAGTTGTCCTCGTGCTCCACGACGATGATGCGTGCGGTCACCGGGTCCGTGCCGGTTCGCGTGCCGACGACGCGCACGCGCAGGTCATTCTTAAACTCCGCGCCATCCGGCAGCACGACAGTCTTGTCATCCCACTTGACACTGATCGTGTTGTTCGCGCCCCTCTCGTCCGTCACAAGGTCAAAGCTCTTGGCGTCCTTATTCAGGTTCGCGATCTTGCCGTCCTCGTTGAAGAGGTGGGTGGTCGGCGCCGGGGGGGGCGGGGGCGCGCGGCGGACAACCTGGACCACGTAGGCCGTGATTTCCTTCGGCGTGGGGTGTTCGTCGTCTGCTGATGTCGCCTTGGGCTTGGCCCACACACTGACCCAGTCGCCCAGCTTGAGATCGTTGATGGTCGGCGTGCCGGTGACACCCGGTACGCGGAAGATGGTTTTGTCCGGGTCACTGGGGTTCGTGGTGACTGTGGCGGTGAAATGCTCACCTGCCTGGATCACGAACTTGTTGTCGGTGATCGACGTCACCCGGCCGCCTCCCGCCGGCATCGGCGGAACGACGGTCACCTGGTCGGCGACCCAGGTATCGACGCTGTTGTTCGTCACCTTGTGCGCCTGGACCTCGACCTTATCGTTCACGGCGAGGTCACCAAACCCGGCGCCGGGTTTGTCGTAGATGAAGTACTTGGTCTTGTCATCGACGGTGAAGGTGACGTTCGTGTTGCCCCGCCAATCCATGAGGGGCTTCACGTCGAAGGTCTGGGGGGTTGCATTGTCGGCTGACTTCGCCGTGATCTTGCCTACAACGTGCATGCCACGGTCGGTGTGGTCGCCGGTGTCGGCCCACGCGACCGCGCCGAGCGCGGCCACGGCTGCGAAGGCAGCCAGCATGAGAGCCAGGGTCAGTCGTCGGATGTTGTGCATTGTGCTCGTATCTCCTTGTCGCAAGTGGGTCCTATGTCAAAGACGCCTGAGCGTGTCCCCCGTGCGAGTGGCAAGGCATCGGCCGTGTGTCTCGCCTGTCTGCAACTTAAACGACGCCGGGGGAGGCGTCAGAGATATGGCCGAATTTGTAAAAAGGTTGTAAAACCGGGATTTGCTGTGGAATTGCTGCTGACCAAGGGCGAGAGTAAAATTTCGTCATGCTTGCGCTGACTTCGCCCCGCCGCGATGGGGATACACGCCCGTGATCAACTGGAAGTACGTTCGCCGCTTCGACTGGCTGCTCTTCTTCGCCGCCCTGGCGTTGATGGGCTTCGGCATCTACATGATTCGCGGTGTCGAGATGACCGCCATCTACGAGGCGCGCACCTTGCGCCAGAGCGCCTACGCCGGGCTTGGCGTCATCGTGTTCATCGCCGCCGCCCTCATCGACTTCCGCGTGTGGAGCAGGCTGTGGAAGGTCATCTACGTCGGTCTGCTCGGCCTGCTGGCCGCGGTGCTCGTCGCGGGGAGCGCCTTCGGCGGCGCGCGCAGCTCCTTCGACTTCAAGCTGTTCCGCGTCGAGCCGTCGGAGATGGCGAAGGTTTTGCTCGTCATAGCCCTGGCGGGCTACATGGCGAGCCACGACATGCGGCAGATTCGCCACGTTTTGATCACACTGGGCATGACGCTGGCGGTCATGGGGCTGATATTCGTCGAGCCGAACCTCGGCGGCGCGCTGCTCCTGGCGCCGCTGTGGCTCATCATGGCGTTCGTGGCCGGGATGCGCATCTGGCACGCCGCGACACTCGGCCTCGCCGCGGTCGCCGCCATACCCGTCAGCCTCCGCTTCCTGGAAGGCTACCAACTCGACCGCATCATCACCTTCCTGGACCCGAGCAGCGATGCGTCCGGCAAAGGCTACAATACCATCCAGGCGCTCATCGCGATTGGGTCGGGCGGCTGGACGGGCCAGGGGTACGGCCAGGGCCTCCAGAGCCAGCTTCACTACCTGCGGCAGCCATATACCGACTACATGTTCTCCGTGATGGCCGAAGAGCTGGGCTTCGTCGGCGTGGCCATCTTCATCACCGTTGTCACCCTGCTTCTCCTCCGCCTCATGCGCGCCAGTAGCATCGCCACCGACGATTTCGGGCGGCTGCTGGCCGTCGGCATTGCGTTCAATATCTTCTTACAGACCGCGCTCCACATCGCCGTGAACCTCAACCTGGTTCCGACGACTGGGGAGCCGCTGCCCTTCATCTCTTTCGGCGGCAGCTCGCTGCTGACATTCCTGTTCGGTCTCGGCATTGTCGAGAGCGTCGTAATGCGCCGCAAGATGCTGGAATTCGACTGGTGACCCATGAGCAATCCATCCGTTAGCCCGTTCCGGGGCCGCGTCGCCCCCAGCCCCACCGGCTTCCTCCACATCGCCGTCGCGCGGGCGGCGCTGTACAACTGGTTGAGCGCCCGCAAGCTGGGCGGGCAGTTCATCCTCCGCATCGAAGACACCGACCGCACGCGCTATGTCGAGGGCAGTCTGGACAACATCAAGAGCGGGCTGCGCTGGCTGGGGCTGGACTGGGACGAGGGGCCAGATGTCGGCGGGCCGTATGGACCGTATGTCCAGTCGGAGCGCCTGCCGATCTACCACGCGTACATCGAGAAGCTTCTCGAAAGCGGGCATGCCTACGAGACGTACTATTCGAAGGAAGATCTCGACGCGATCCGCGATGAGGTAGGGGAGGCGGACCCGGTCGCTTTCAATCGCCGCACGCGTTCGATGCCGGAGGACGAGAAGGCGCGGCGGCGCGAGGCCGGGGTCAAGCCTGCCGTCCTGTTCAAGATGCCGGAGGAGGGGGAGACGGTCGTCTACGACGAGATACGGGGGGAGATTCGCTTCCCTAACAAGTCGCTGCGTGACCCGGTGCTGCTCAAGTCCGACGGCTTCCCCACGTACCACTTTGCCGCCATGGTGGACGATGGCCTGATGAAGATTACCGACGTCCTGCGCGGTGTCGAGTGGCTGCCGAGCCTGCCGCTGCACGTCCAGGTCATCCAGGCGCTCGGCTGGGAGACGCCGCGCTTCTACCACCTGTCGCTGTTCCTCGACCCGTCGGGCAAGGGCAAGATGAGCAAGCGCAAGGGGTCGAACGAGTACCCGATCTTCGTGCACCAGCTGCGCGAGATGGGTTATCTGCCTGAGGCCCTGCTCAACTGGATCGCTCTGATGGGCTGGGCTGAGGCCAGCGGCGACCGCGAGGTCTACACGGTGCCGGAGCTGATCGAGGCATTCGACCTGGGCCGTGTGCGCGCCGCGCCCGCCGCCGTCGACTACGACAAGGCCGAGTGGCTCAACGGCGTCCACATCCGCATGCTCGCGCCGGACGACCTGGCGCGGCGGCTCGTGCCGTTCATGGAGGCGGCCGGGTTTGATGTGACCGCCGAGCAGATCGAGCCGATGGTGCCGCTTATCCAGGAGCGCATGGCCAATCTGACCGAAGCAGTGGACCTACTGGACTTCTTCTTTGAGACGCCGCCGCCGCCCGACCCGGCCGAACTGACGCCGAAGAAGCTTACACCCACCGACGCAGCGAGCGAGCTTGAGGCGGCGCGCGAGGTGCTGGCGACGCTAGAGCCGTTCGACGCGGCGAGCATCGAAGCGGCACTGCGGGGGATGGCGGAGGCGCGAGGCATCAAGCCAGGGGACCTGTTCACGATTCTACGCGTGGCACTCAGCAGCAAGCGCGTCGCGCCCCCCTTGTTCGGGACCATCGCCTGCCTCGGGCGCGAGACGACGCTGGAGCGCATTGACCGCGCGCTGGGTATTCTGCAACCAGCATAAGTCCCGGCGCTCCAGACAAAAGCAGAATCATATGAGCGCCTCAACAACTCAAGTCCTCTTTGGCGTGCTGCTCTTGATTCACGGCCTCGGCCACATCGGGGCGCTCGCGGCGCTGCCGTTCGCCGACCGCAGCTACAACAAGAGTGGCTGGCGGCCGGCGCGCTCGTGGCTATTTCCGAAGCTCGCGCCGCGAACCGCGCGGCTCATCGCGAGCGTCTTCTGGGCTTTGTCTGCGGTCGGCTTCATCGCGGCGGCGCTGGCGTTCTGGGGCATCCTTTTGCCGACAAGCCTGTGGCAGCCGCTCGCGGTGGTCTTCGCGATTATCTCGACCACCGGTATTGTGCTGTTCTTCGGCACATGGCCCATGTTCAACACTGTCGCGGCGCTGGCGGTGAACATCGCTGTCTTTGTGTGCGTGTTCTGGCTGCACTGGCCGTCGTCGACGTGACCTTTCGGGCTCTTCGTAGGCTTTCGTGGCCTTCGCGGTCCCAAGCCTTATCGACCGCGTTCGTCCTCAATACGGGCCGGTGGGGCCGCCGCCGTTCTTTCCCGTTCCCTTCGTCGCCTCGACGGCGGCCTTGGCGGCGTTCGCCAGCAAGCCGCCATCGCTCAGGATGGCGATGAACTGGAACCCCTTCTCGATCATTTGCCGCGCGTACGCCGGCGACGCGCAGTGAATCCCCGCGACGACGTTGTGGCGCTTGGCCGCCGCGAGAATACGATCGATTTTGTCGACCAGGAAGGGGTCGGTGAGGTCGGTGCGCGGCGGGTAGCCGTAGCTCATGCTCAGGTCCGCCGGCCCGATGTACAAGGCGTCGACGCCTGGGACGCTCAGAATGTCGTCGATGTTCTCCACTGCCTGGGCCGTTTCAATCATCGGCATGGTAATGATGGTGTCGTTGGCGTGTTCGACGTAATCGCCGCCGGCATAGAGGCGCGCGCGCGTCGGCCCGTGGCTGCGGTAGCCCAGCGGTTGGTAGCGGCAGGCGCCGACAAACGCCTCGGCCTCAGCCCGCGTGTTCACCATCGGGCAGATGATGCCGTAACACCCCGCGTCGAGCATCTTCATGATGATGGCCGGGTCGTTCCAGGGGACGCGGGCGAACGGGGTGATACTGGTGGCGGAGATGGTTTGGAGCATGGGGACCGCGGCCTGGTAATCGACCGGGCCGTGCTGTAGGTCGATGGTGAGGGCATCCCAGCCGGCTTGCGACATAATCTCCGCCGCGAAGGACGAGGAGATGTGGAGCCAGCCAGTGATGACGGCGCCGCCTTGCTGCCAGATGGTGCGGGCTCGATTCTCGCGCATGATGATGTTCTAATACCTTTCGTTCGGTAAGTGAAGACGTTTCGGAGTCGCAGGGATTATCCCGCGCAGCCTGACTACGGCATTCTATCGCCTGGCAGCGCTCCTGTCAAAAGTCTCTCTAGACAAACGCTCGCGGATGATGTCCTCTAGCGTCGGCTGGCCCAGGCACTCCAACTCGTAGCGCACGCGGACCGCGGGCACGTCGATACGCATCACGCGTCGGAGGTCGATCGGCGTACCGAGAATGACCGCATCGACGTTGGTGGCGCGAATCGTGGCTTCGAGGTCGCGGATCTGCCCCTCACTGTATCCCATCGCTGGCAGCACGTCGCGCGCCTGAGGGTAGTGCGCGAAGACGTCGCGGATCGAGCCGACGGCGAACTCCACCGGCGCGACGATGTGCGCCCCGAGCCGCTCGGCGGCCACGCGCCCCGCACCGAACGGCATGTCACCGTGGGTGAGCGTCGGCCCATCCTCCACCACCAGGACGCGCTTGCCGGCCAACGCTGCGCCGTCGTCTACCGTGATACGCGACGCCGCGTCGACCATGAGGGCGTCGGGATTGGCGGCGCGAATGTTGGTCCGCACCGTCTCGATGTCCCCCGGCGCGGCCGTGTCCTCTTTGTTGATGACCACCACATCGGCCATGCGCAGGTTGGCCTCGCCAGGGTGGTAGCGCAGCTCGTGGCCGGGCCGCAACGGGTCGGCGACGACGATGTGCAAGTCGGGAGTGTAAAACGGCAGGTCGTTGTTTCCCCCATCCCACACGATCACGTCCGCTTCGGCTTCGGCTTGCGCCAGGATACGCGCGTAGTCGACGCCGGCGTAGATGACCGCGCCCATGTCGAGGTAAGGCTCGTACTCCTCGCGTTCTTCCAGCGTGCAGCGGTAGCGGTCGAGGTCGTCGTAGGCTGCGAAACGCTGGACGACCTGCTCGGCGAGCGCGCCGTAGGGCATGGGGTGGCGGACCGCGACGACTCGCCTCCCCATCTCGCGCAGAACGCGCACGACGTAACGGCTCGTCTGGCTCTTGCCGCTGCCCGTGCGCACGGCGCAGACGGCGACGACGGGACGCTGCGCTGTCAGCGTCGTGCGGTTCGGGCCGAGCAGGCGGAAGTCGGCGCCCGCCGCCAGGACGCGGGACGCGCGGTGCATGACATACTCGTGGGAGCCGTCGCTGTAAGCGAAGATAACCTCGTCGACGCTGTGTTCGGCGATCAGGCGCTCCAGGTCGGCTTCGGGGTAGATGGGAATGCCGTCCGGGTAGAGCGAACCAGCGAGGGATGGAGGATAGACGCGGTTCTCGGCGCCGGGGATCTGGGTCGCGGTGAAGGCGACGACCTCAGCATACGGGTTGTCGCGGTAGACGAGGTTGAAGTTGTGGAAGTCGCGGCCCGCCGCGCCCAGGATGATGACACGGGTTCGGGACATGGTGTCTCCACGCCAGGGTGAGTGCTCAGCCGTGCAGGCGAGCGCGCACAGTGGCCAGGATGGTCTCAGTCGGCGCGAGGCCATGCTCGGTCGGCTCGGGGTCAACGATGCTGATCCCCCACTCGTGCAGCGTGGCGAGGGACGACGCCGTGCGGGGGTGTCGCCACAGCCCAGGGTTGAGGGAGGGAGCGACGATGACCGGCGCGCCATGCCCGATGGCCTCGCTGGTCAGGGAGAGGGGGAGGCTGTCGGCGATGCCCTGCGCCAGCTTGTTGAGGGTGTTGAAGGTGCACGGGGCGACGAGGACGATACCAGGCTCAGGGCGCGGCAGAATGGCGGCGTCGAAGTAGCTCTCGACGAGGCGGTGGCCGGGCAGGCGCACAAGCTCGCGCGGGCTGATGACCTGCCGCGCGTTGGGCGTGGGCAACGTCAGCACGCGCAGCCCGAGCGTACCCAGGCCGGCGATGAGCTCGGGGACACGGAAGGCGTAGACGGAGCCGGTGACGACGAGGTAGGCCAACGTTGGCGACTCGCTCATGGATGACCTCTCACGGGGGTGAAAAAGACTCCAGCCCTACGGCCTGGGGAGGCGTAGGGCTGGACCTATGGAAGGCGGAGGGGGAGGGATTTGAACCCTCGACGGGGGGTTAAGCCCCCGTAGGCGCTTAGCAGGCGCCCGCACTAGACCTGGCTATGCGACCCCCCCAGGTTGCGGAAGTTATTATAGCATATCTGGCCGACGTGGTCAAGCGTCTCGAGTCACGTCGCGAGGCGGAGGGAGAGGGATTCGAACCCCCGATGAGGTCAGGCCCCATAGCGGTTTTCAAGACCGCCGCAATCGTCCACTCTGCCATCCCTCCACATAGAAAGGCAGTCTGGCATTCGTTAGATGAGCAAGTTGTTCCCGGTCTTACGCGAGCCGCAGGCGCAAGTGACGAGGCGAGGAGGTGACGAGGTGATAGGACGACTGCCTTCACCGACCCCGTCATTGCGAGCGAACGCGAAGCAATCCCCCGCCCTTGTGACAGATCGTCTAGCGCACGAATGCATTGTCACCCAGCGGGAGGTTGCTTCGTCGTCCTACCGTCCTCCTCGCAACGACGCCGTATCTCGTGAGGGTGAGCGCAAGTGAAGCAATTGCCCGTCACCCCGTCACTCCGTCGCGATTTCACTTCCCTGGCGGTGCGATGACGTCGACGCGCATGTAGGGGCGGAGCACCTCCGGCACGACCACCGTCCCATCCTCCTGCTGATAGTTCTCCAGGATGGCGATGACGGCGCGCGGCATTCCCACGCCCGAGCCGTTGAGGGTGTGGACGTACTCCGGCTTGCCGCGTGGCTCGCGGCGGAAGCGGATGTTGGCGCGCCGCGCCTGGAAATCCTCCACGTTCGAGCACGAACTGACCTCCAGCCACTCGTCCTGCCCCGGCGCCCAGACTTCAATGTCGTAGGTCTTGGTTGAGGCGAAGCCCAGGTCGCCCGTCGCCAGAAGCTTTGTGCGGTACGGCAGACCCAACCGGGCTACGGTCTCCTCGGCATTGGCGGTGAGGCGTTCCAGCTCGTCGTAGCTGGTTTCGGGCAGCACGAACTTGTACATCTCGACCTTGTCGAACTGGTGGCCGCGCTTGATGCCGCGCACGTCGCGGCCTGCCGCCATCTTCTCGCGGCGGAAGCACGGGGTATACGCCGTCCAGTTCATCGGCAGTTGTGCGGCGTCCAGGATTTCGCCCGACGGGATGTTGGTCAGCGGCACTTCGGCCGTCGGCACCATCCAGAAGTCTTCCTCTACGTCGTGGTAGAGGTTGTCGCGGAACTTGGGCAACTGCCCGGCGGCCCACATACACGCTTCGCGCACCATGAACGGGGTGTACATCTCGGTGTAGCCCTGCTCGGCGTGCAGGTCCAGGCACCACTGGATGAGTGAGCGCTGGAGGCGCGCGCCCAGCCCCCTGAGGACGTAGAAGCGCGAGCCGCTGAGCTTGATGCCCGCCTCGAAGTCGATGATGCCCAGGGCCTCGCCCAGTTCCCAGTGCGGCAAGGGCGTGAAGTCGAACTGGCGTGGCTCGGCCACCTCGCGGAGAACGACGTTGTGGCTCTCGTCGCCGAGCGGGACATCGGCGGCCGGGATGTTGGGGATCTCGCGCAGCAGCGTGTCGCGTTCCGTTTCTACCGCGGCGACGGTCGGCTCCATGTCCTTGATGCGGTCGCCGAGCGCGCGCATCGCCTCGATGTGGGCCGGGCGCTCCTCTTTCGGCAGCTTGCCGGTCTGCTTCGAGCCGGCGTTGAGCTCGGCCTTCATCGTCTCGATCTGGTAGAGCAGGGAACGTCGCTGCTCGTCCAGCGCCAGGACGCGGTCCACGATGCCCGGATTGTCCTCGCGCTTGACCAGCGCCGCGCGCACTGTGTCGGGATTCTCTCGGATAAGGTTGATGTCTAGCATACTCTACCTCCAAAAAGGATTGGGGCAACAAAAAAGCTCCTCGTCCATACAGGACGAGGAGTGCTCGTGGTGCCACCTGGGTTCGCCCGCTGCGGTCAGGCAGTGGGCCTCAACGTCTCCATATCGGGGAGCGGCCGGCTCCCTTAGTCGGCGGATGCCGTTTCCGGGAGCAGCTCGGGAGGGGAACGTCGGGCTGCCGCTGCCGCCTCGCACCATCCGGCGGCTCTCTGAAGTCGGCGCGACCCGCGCATGTCTCCGTCAACGCGGTCTATGTCTCATTGAACTTAGTATATCACAGCCTGCCCCGCGCGTCAAAGCCTGAACGGATGATTGCCACATCCGTCGGATGAGTGAGCGGGGCTACCTGGCTACGAGCCGGCGCTTCCCTCGGCCGGCGCTTGCGCGGGCGGTGGCGGGGCATCGGGGGCAGGAGCGCCGCCGAGTGGATCGGCGACACCAAGCGCCTGGGCGAGCTGCGCGACCGCCGCCTTCTCCGCGTCGGAGACCTCGACGCCGCCGAAGCCGAAGCTCGTGTTCTCCTTGGCGGCGTGGGCCACTGCCGCGGCAATCCCGATCAGCCACTCCTTGAAGCCCTGCCCGTCGTCGCCGCCCTTCTCGGCGAGCATGGTGGACGTCTGCCCCAACTGGGCTGCGGCCTGGCTCACCACCTCCGCGGGGCTCTTGCCCTTGATATCTTCTGGCTTGGCCGCGTTATGATCTTGCGCCAGCTCTACAGCGACGCCCTGGATCAATGCATTCGGCGAGCCGGCCTGCTTGACGGTGGCCAGCGCCTTGGCGACGGCGTAGCTTTCTTTGCTGACGCCAATGGGGCCGCTGGGGCTGGACGCGGAAACGGCGAGGGCGACGGTCATCGGCGACTGAAGCAGCAGCTTCCATTCTTCAGGCGTGAAATTGTCTTTGACTGCCATTGTACCTCCGGCATGGTTAGTATTCGTCACATGACTGTTATCATTATCGTTGATTTGGCTGCCATGTCAACGCGGAGGCGGCCGGATGCAGCAAGGCCACCCATGGCGAGGGTGGCCTTCTTCTCTGCCGACGCAGGTGTGCGGCTACTCGATGAAGCCGGTCTCGATGATGCGCGCGACACGTTCCCGCGCGGTGCGACGTCGCTGTGCCTGATGCGCAGCAGCGGAGTCGACGCGGCCGGCGTTCTCGATGTCTTGCGTGTTCCGGTCGATGACGCCGGTCTCAGCGGGTTTTGTCCTGCCCTTCGGGTGATCCATCGCGATAATCTTGTCGAGGATGTCATCGATTCGCTTGGTCATAACTCCTCCCGGTGTTCGCCGTCTAATCCGATATATGGCAAACAGCGTGCCAACATTCCTGCATGCCGCCGGGAATGCACCGTGGATTCGCGGGAGAAGCACGAACGCGCTTATAATGGACGGCTGATCCACAATAGAACGCTACGCTCGAAGGGAATGGGCGCTTATGAATACAGCATCGAAGTGGCGGTGGACTCTCATCGCCGCGCTGCTTGTTGGGGTTGGATTGCTGGCCGGCTGTAGCGGCTGGCCTTTCGGGTCATCTCAGACGGCAGAGGCTACGGCGGTTCCCGCGGCGACCGGCGCGCCCGTCGCCCTGGCGCCCACGCGCGCGCCGACCAACACGGCCACGCCGCGACCCACGGCGACGCGCACTGCTGAGCCGTCGCCGACGGCCAGGCCGAGCAAGACTCCTACCAGGGCGCCCGAGGCTACGGCGGCGACCGGCCCTAAAAAGGTTGTCATCACCGAGGCCGACGTCGCCAAGTTCGTGTCGGAAGGGGCGCTTGCGCAGTACGGCGCGGATGTTAGCGGATTGAACGTGCGGTTCGCCGACGGGCGGATGCACCTCACGGCAGACAACGCGACCTACGGCTTCATGTCATTGAGCAACATCGACCTCGTGGGACGTCCGGTGGCGCGCGACGGGGTCGTGACGCTGAACATAGAGTCCATGTCACCCGGCGGGTTTGTGTCTTCGATGGTGCCGGGCATGGCGAATCAGGCCCTGGCACAGTACACGTCGAAGTGGTATGTCGACGACGTGAAAGTCCTCAACGGCCGGGTCGAGCTGACGGTCCGCTAAAAGATGTCTTCCCGGCTACGCTGGTCTCGCAACAACCTCAATACGCACGTCGGTCGCGGCCGCGACCGTTCGATACAGCAGTCAGCCGTCCCGGTATCGCCCCACCAGGACGGCTGCCTCGTTTTCGCTCGGCCCGACGAATGTGAAGCGCATGTCGATGTGCTCGAAGGCGGCGACGTCTGGGCGTCTGTAGCCGTCTATCTGCACCTCCATGTGCTTGATGCCGATACCGAGCTGTTGCGCCGCGCCTTCGATGAGGGTAACACCGCACGACGAGATACCGACCAGAAAGGCTTCGCCGGAGTTGATCTCGCCGTTCATCGCGGAGCTTTCGATGACGATGGCGTGCTGGCGCACTGAGTTCAGCGTGCGGCCCACTTGGCCGACGCTCTCAGACCTCGCGCTGTAGTTGGGGGTTGGCTGAGACACGGGAACCTCCTATTTCGTCTCTTCTGGTGGCCGTACAGTCTTGAAGTCGCGGTAGAGTAACAGATCGTAGACGATCTTGAGGCCGCCGGCGATGAAAAACGGCGCGCTGATGAGCGCCGGAATCGCGAGCATCGGCCCGACGAGCACCGGCGAGATGCCCGCGCCAATGGTGCGCGCGACGCCTGTGATGCCTGACGCCGCCGAGCGCTCCGACGGGCGGACGACGGCCATGACATACGACTGGCGCGTCGGCACGTCCATCTGGGAAATGCTGAAGCGCAGGAGGAGCACAATGATGGCCAGGGGCAGGGTCGGCATCAGCGGCACCAGCATCAAGAGGATGTTCGATGGGATGTGGGTGAACACCATCGTGTTGATGAGGCCGAAGCGCGCGGCGAGGCGGACGGCGAGAAGTGACGAGATGCCGGCCAGGACGTTGGCGCCGAAGAAGATCGCGCCGAGCAGCCCCGGGTCTACCCCGAACTTCACTGTGAACCAGTAGGCGACGATGGTCTGCACGACGAAGCCGCCGGCGAAGGCGTCCAGGGCGAACAGTGCCGAGAGCCGCATGACGATTTTCTGGGAGCCGTGCAGGCCGAACTTCGCGCTCAACGTGTTCGATCGACGCGCCAGATCCGCGAGGGACGCCTCCACATTGGGTGAGACGCGCAGAAAGAGGATGAACAGGAGGGCGCCGACCATAGCGTAGCCCAGGACGACGACCCGGTAGCTATCCAGAGGCGGCCAGCCGTGGTTCTGGAGCATCTGGGCGAGAGCGCCAGCCAGGAGAGCGCCAAGAGCGGTTGTGAACGAGCCGACGAGATTGTACCAGGCGAAGACCTGGGTGCGGCGCTCGGACGGGAAGAGCTGGGTCAGTGACGCCTGCTCGACCGACAGGAAGGGGCCGACCTCGTTGCCGCTGGGGCTGATGACGCCGATGGTAGCGGCGACGATGAGGAGGATGTAGTTGCTCGTGAAGGCGAACACGATGCCCGCTATGACCATGAGCGCCGCGCCGGCGAGGAGCGTGCGCCGCCGCCCCAGGCGATCGGCCTGTGTCGTCAGCCACAGCGAGATGGCCGTGTCACCCAACAGGGTGAAGGTCAGGAGCAGGCCGACCTGCGTCGTCGTCAGACCCACCTCAACGAGGTACAGCACCAGCACCACGGACAGGAATCCGTAGCCGAACAGGCGCAGAAGTCGCGTCAGGAAGAGCAGGCGTCCGTCAGGCGGCAGGATGGCATAGACGGCGCGCGGCGAGAGGCTGGCGGAGTCGGTGCTCACGAGAGGCTCCTTACTGGGGACGGGGCGGGTTCAGATGCAGAATGATGTCGGTGTTGGTCGACTCGGTATCCGTAATCGCCAGCTCCATCGCGGCCAGGAAGCGGCCGAGCGGGTCGTTGATGCGCTCCTCGACGAGCTTGAGGAACGACGTCAACACGCCCTTGAGGGGCAGCGGGAAGCCGGCGAACTCGAAGCTGTGCGCCTCGAGCCGGATCGCGTTCGACGTGGCGGTCATAGAGACGTGGACCTGCACCAAGCCCGGCAGGGCGATGAGCATGTGCATGCCCGGCAGAACGTCAATGGTCATGCTCTCGAACACTGCCGCGCCGATGCCGCCGAGGCTGCGGCTGCGGGTGACGAGATATTGCGCCGCCAACCGACGAACGGTCCGCTCCAGGAAAGCTTCGCTGAGGGTGACAGTCGCTTCGTCGGGCACGAGGGCTAGGCGGTCCGGAAGTGTCGACGCACGGGCGGCAGGAGGAATAAGAGGAACAGGGCTGCGCCGATGAGCCAGACGGCGAGAATCGCGCCGGAGGACCACGCGCCTAGCGGGGCATAATAGGCGGTGAACACGGCCACGCCGAGGATAATTAGCCCGAACTGGAGGTAGTAACTCCAGGGACGGCGGATGAGGAGTCCCAGCCCGCTGAAGAGCAACAGCCCGACGGTCAGGAAGGCCGGAATGAACAGCCTGGCCATCTCCGCGTTCGGGTCACGCCAGAGCGTGATCGCGTAGAAGAGACTGAAGGCGCCGATGACGATCTCGAAGGCAGCCAATATGTACAAGAGGATGCGGGCCATAGTGTAGATTCTCCGCAGCAGGCTCTCGACGACCTATACCTGGAAGGGCGAGCGCGACATCAGCCAATCGTGTAGCGCATGATGGCTCTGCTCGCTGAGGGGCGGGCCACCTCGACAAAGCCGACGCGCTCGAACAGACTGGGGACACCCATATAGCTGGAGACCGGGGGCAAGCTGCCCGTTCTTGGCACCGTCGGATAGGCTTCAACGACCGCGCCGCCGCGCTCGCGCACGTACTCCACCGCGGCCCCGGCCAGCGCCTCGGCGACCCCGGCGCCACGGTACCCCTTTGCAACATAGAAGCAAACAATGGACCACACCGGCGCGTCGTCGCGGCGCTTGAGGGTCCGCGACCGCTCGAGCGCCGCGTAGCTCTCGCGAGGCGCGACCGAGCACCAGCCCACCGCCTTGCGGTCGGCGTAGGCCAGAATGCCCGGGATGTCGCCGCGCTCCACGATCGCCCGCATGGCGTCGCGGTTGCCGTCGCCCTGGTTCGCTTCGAACTCTTTGCGGCTCGCGCGCCACCACATGCACCAGCAGCCGCCGTACGCCCCCCGCGTACCGAACAGGGCTTCGAAGTCGCCCCAGCGGTCGGGCGTCAGCGGGTGAAACTCTAGATTTGAGGGTGGGTCGGCGCCAGGCGTCATCGGCGGCATCCTCCGTCCGGTGGCCCCATTGTAGACGCCGGACGAGGTGCTGTCAAGGAAAAGGAAAGGCGTGGCTGTGAAAGATGGGGGGTGAGAGGCGCCTGAAGCCTCTACGCGCTCAGCGGGTATGGAGATACTGCGCGCCTATGCCGATGAGCACCATGCCGAGCAGAATGACGATGCTGATGAGCAGCGCCACGATCACGGTGTACTGCGAGTCGCTCAGGCCGAAGCGGCGCGTGGGCGCGACCTTTGCCAGGACGCTCAGATCCACGTCCTCGGGATGATCGAGGTCATGGAGCACCTCGGTCATGCTCTGGTATCGCTCGGCCGCATTTTTCTGGAGGCACTTAGCGATGATGGCGGCGGTCGCCTCCGACACGGCCTTGTTGGCGTGGTCGGCGCGCGGCGGCGTGGCGTTGAGGTGCTGGTTCATGATCGCCAGGGCGTTGTCGCCGGTGAACGGCGGCTCCCCGGTCAGTAGTTCATAGTAGATCGCGCCCAGGGCGTAGATATCGGTGCGCTCGTCGCCGCGCTTGCCCTGGATTTGCTCCGGGGCCATGTAGTCGGGGGTGCCGAGCGTGGCGGTCAGGTTCGCCCAGGTGATGCGGCGCGCGCCTTCGAGCAGGGCCGCGCCGAAGTCCAGCAGCACGAGCTTGTGCTCCGGCGTGACGAGCAAGTTGTCGGGCTTGAGGTCGCGGTGGATGACATCTTCGCTGTGGCAGTACGCCATGATATCGGCGAGCTGGCGGATGAGGTCCTCCGCCTCCGCGACCGGCAGCGGGGCGCGCTCGCGAATGAGGTTGCGCAGCGGCACGCCGTCGACATAGTTGAGAACGAGGTAGGGCAGGCCGTCGGCCTTGAGGGTGGCGACGGCGTGTTGAACGCCGGGGTGGTTGAGGCGTTGGGCGATGGTCACCTCGCGCTGAAACCGGTCGTAGAGCGCCGGGTCGCCGACGAGGCTGATGTGGGGCACCTTCAGGACGACATCGCTATTGTCACGAACATCGGATGCGCGGTAAATATCCGCCATGCCGCCTTGAGACAGGTGGGACGTGATGACGTAGTTGCCGAGGCGATCACCCGCTTGTATGGTCATATGTTACGTTTTCAGCCAGCTCAGCAGTCTCCGCTTCGTCGGGAGCATCGGCGCGTTGGCTGCGATGGAATGGACGCGGACGAGAATGGTGCTGATATTATCGTCCCCACCATAGGATTTTGCCAGTTCTACGAGCCTGTCGCACGCCTCTTGCGGCGCATAATCTCCCGCAATCGCCCCGATCTCGCTCTCGTTGACCAGCGACCACAGCCCGTCGGTGCAGATGACCAGGACGTCGCCGGCGACAAGCTCCTGGCGGATCATGTCGACCTTGAGCAAAGGGCTCATGCCGATGCATCGGTTGAGGGCGTTGCGGTTGGGGTGAACGCGCGCCTGCTCCTCGGTAATCATGCGCATGCGTACCATCTCGCCGACCACCGAGTGGTCCGCCGTGAGCTGCGCCACCTGGTCGTTGCGCACCAGGTAGGCGCGGCTGTCGCCCACGTGGGCGATGTGGGCGTAGCGCCCATTGACGGCGACGGCGGTAAGCGTAGTTCCCATCGGGCCGTGGCCGGTCTTGTTGCCGTGGCCGAACTGATAGATCTGGAGGTTGGCCTTGAGGACGCCGTTCTCCAGGGCCTTTTCGGGCGACGGGCCGTTGTCGGCGTAGTATTCCGAGGCGAGGATGTCGACGGCCATACGGCTGGCAAGCTCGCCGGCCGCGTGCGCGCCCATCCCATCCGCCAACAGAAATAGCCGCCCCTTGGCCCTCATCACGGCCTCGTCGAGCGGCTCATGCACGCTAATACTATCCTCGTTGCCCTCACGCACGAGGCCAACGTCAGTTGCCTGCCCTACTTCCACTCCGGTCATCGCGGACACTCTCGCTATCTCAGTATTGGGCCGGAAGGGGCAGGTTTCACACCTGCCCCTTCACCTGCCCTATGTCTGCAAGATCCTACTTCGCACTGACGACGGCCGTTTCCTGCCCGCGCCGTCTGCTGTTGATGACATAGTAGATGCCGCTGATCACCGCCCAGACGAGGGCGATACCGATGGCGATGAAGGATTCCTTCTGGGAGTCGCCGCCGGAGAGCACGCCGAGCGCGACGATCGCGACGAGCATGCCGACGTTGGCGATGAGGCCAACAATCGGGACAATCAGGTGCTTCACGCGGCTGGAGTTCTCCTTGCCTGCGAACGCGAGAACGGTCGCGACGCAGATCAGGGCGTACAGGAGGAAGGTGCCGATGTTCGACGCCAGCGTCACGGCCGTCAGGTTGACGATACTGATGACACCGAAGGCGCCGATGATGGCGGAGACAGCCACGAGGATCCAGACGGCCATGTGCGGTGTAGCGTACTTGCCGTGCAGCATGCCCAGGAGCTCGGGCATTTCCTTGTCGGCGGCCATGGCGTAGCTGACGCGGACGGCGGTGTTCATGCAGGCCAGGACGGAGCCGATGACGGCGATGGCGACGGTGATGGCGACGATGATCATGAGGGCGAAGCCGTGGCCGCCGATGGCGTTACCAATCTGCTGGATCAGGTCGCCGATAGGGGCGGAGGACACAGCCGCGGCGTCCATGCCCGTCACAACCGTACCGTCCGCAGCCGTGGCCGTCAGGCCGTTGTTCAGGGCGAAGTTGGCGGCGAAGTACTCGAACAGGTAGGCCAGGATGCCCTGGATGACCAGGGAGAGGATGACGGCGCGGGGAACGTCGCGCTTGGGGTTCTTGGCCTCAGCGCCGAGCGCCGTCGCGGACTCGAAACCGACCAGGATCAGGATCGCGATGGTGGACTGGAACAGCATGGCGGCCAGGTTGAACGGGATGACAACCGATGGGGCCGACGGGTAGACGAACTGGACATTGTCGGGGTTCGCCAGGCGGAACCAGATGGCGCCGATGCTGAAGATGACCAGGACGGTCAGCTGAATGATGTTGATGACCCAGCTCGCCATCGTCGAGCCGGTGATGCCGCGCACGGCGACGGAGCCGATGAAGACGGCCGCCAGCACAGCGATGCCCATCTGGTAGGGGACGCCCAACTCAAGCCCGAACTGGCCGAGGATGTAGGCGATCAGCGTCGCCAGCATGCCGACCATGACGCCGGGGTAGACCCAGTAGAACAGGTGCGCCGCCCAGCCGGTGACGAACTTGGTGATGCGGGCGAAGCGATGGAAGTGCGTCTCGACGCGGTCCAGCATCGACTTCTCAGCGAAGTAGTACGCGCTGCCCGCGCCGGCCTCAGGGTACTTACGGGCCAGCTCCGCGTAGGAGATGGCTGTCAGGAATGCAACGATGAGGGCGAAAACGACGCCTGGCCACATTGCCATGCCCGTGTTGAGGTCGCCGACCACCTGGGCGGCCTGGAGCTGGAATGTGATCCAGAGGAACGCGCCCGGCGCGATGAGCGCCATGGCGTTGACGGTGACACCGGTGAGGCCCAGTGTCTTTTTCATGCCCGTGTCCGTCGTGGACTCGGTTGAGGGTGGGGTTGCCATCATGCCTCCTTGGGAAGGTGGGGCTGACACCCGTCAGCCCGAGGACCTGAAAAAGGTAGATGGCTGCCGCCTACTCCGGGGGCACTCGTTGGCACACTGCTGGCCCCGATCCCACCTTGCTGCGGGATCATCCCAGCGGGGGGTGGAACACGCCCATCCTCGCACGCGTTCCAGGCATCACAATGGCCTCTACAATAACGATAAGCTCAAAGGCATCCAGGCCTTACGGCGCTTTTCGGCGCGATTATTCAGTTGCCCGGAACCAGCCGACAGCTTATCCTGACAAAACACCCCGGCCGAACAGTCCGGCCAGACGGTGGTGCCACCAAAATAGAAATCCCTCGGCAAGCCGCACCGCTATGGTGCGTTCCGAGGGGCGTCACGGGCCTCAAAAGTCTTGTAATGTTCGAATGAACCTATAGGGGCAGCTCTTGTGGCTACCCAGGGCAACCACAAAAGGTCAACCCTAACAAACGCACAATCATTATACACGGCCTCTCGCCATCTGTCAAATGCGTCAAATGCGCGGCGCCCCCGGCGCGTGTCGCAAATCCGGGGGCGGCGTCGACCATTCTCGGTTGTTATCGAGGCATTTAACGGACGCGTTGCGGGATTGGGGGCATGGTGCGGCGCGTGTTGAACTGGAACAGCCGCCGCGAGCGGGCCAGCTCCATCGCGATGCGCATTGCCTGCTGCACTTCATCAATAGATTGCTCACCGTCAATCACGACGAGGAGGTTGCGCTCGCGGTAGAAGTCCTGGAGCGGCTCCGTCTGCTCGATATAGACGCGCAGACGATTGGCGACGGTCTCAGGGTTGTCGTCGGGGCGCTGGTACAGCTCGCCGCCGCACTCGTCGCACTTGCCGGCGACGGTTGGCGGATGATAGGAGACGTGGTACGAGGCGCCACAGCCTCGGCACATCCACCGTCCACCCAAGCGCTCAATGAGGATGTCGTGGGACACTTCGAGGTCGAGGACGCAGGAGATGCCTTCCTCGCACGCAGTCAGGGCATTCTCCAGCGCCTTCGCCTGCGAGACGGTGCGCGGGAAGCCATCGAAGATCGCGCCTGCGGCGCAGTCCGGCCGGCGCAAACGCTCGAGCACCATGGCGATCGTCACATCGTCGGGGACCAACTCGCCACGATCCATATACGCCTTGGCGCGCATGCCAAGGTCGGTTTGCTTGGCGATGTTCTCGCGAAACAAATCGCCCGTCGAAAGTCGGATGAGACCCAGGTCCTGGCTGAGCGTGATGGCCTGTGTTCCCTTACCGGCGCCCGGCGGGCCCAGCAAAATGCAATAAAGGGGAGGTTCTACTCTGGCAACCACCTCGTTGCTCCTTTGCTATCTTTCATCTTCGCTACGACACAACAACACAACGTGGGCATGGGCAGTGTACCGCGAACCCGTTCATCCGGGAATGGCTTTGCGGGTAGAATGCGCCTGCCGAATGGCTAGTTATCGCTCCCGCCCCGCCTAGCCAAAAGGCTAGGGGTTTCTTTCTGCCCATTATCCCGCATTCTACGCGCTATGCCGTTCAGGCCTGTTCACATGGGGTGGAGATGCCTCCACGCGGTGTTGCGCCGGACTTGACAAGCGCGCCAGTACCGTGTAGAATATCGCGCATTACGCAGAACTTATAAGGAGCGGCCGGCAGCGGCGCGCTCGCAAGGTCGAGAAGCCTTTGGTATCCGCCCGAAACAGGGCGGCCAAAGGCTTTTTTTGTTGTCTGGGGACGGAGCGGATCGATGACACTCCATACTCTCATAGCTGGCGTCCTTCTCGGTATTAGCTTCTGCATGCCCGTCGGCCCGGTCACCATGGAAACTCTGCGCCGCGGCTTGCGCGGCGGGTTCCGCCCGGCACTGGCGCTCCAGCTCGGCTCTATCATCGGCGACACGACCTTCTGCGTTTTGGCCTTCCTCGGCCTGGCTCCCCTTGTCACCCACGTCGCAATTCGCGTCCCGCTCTGGATACTCGGGGCGGCGGTGCTGGCCTACCTCGGCATCGGCGCGCTGCGCGACGCCCGCCGCGGTGTAGACCTGCAAGTGGCTGCGGCGCTGACCGGCAAAGACTCGTTCCGCACGGGCGCGATCATGTCGCTGACGAACCCACTGGCGATCCTGTGGTGGGTGTCCATCGGCGGCGCGATGCTGGCATCCGGCATCACCGACACGACGCCGGTCGGGACGGCCAGCTTTGTTAGCAGCTTCGTCCTCGGTTGTACGTTCTACGCCTTTTTCATGGCAGCCCTTGTCGGCTTCGGCCGGCAATTCGTTCGCCCGACTCTCTTCCGCACCCTGACCGCAGTGTCGGGCATCGCGCTGGTGCTGTTTGGCGCGCAGGTTGGGTGGCAGGCCGCCACCACAATCTACGGAATGTTGGGTTAAATACGCCTGGCGCACCCGCGTCGGGTTAGACTGTAGGAGGATACGATCATGGCAAAGACCCCTCAAGAAGTACTCGACTTCGCCAAGGCTTCCGGCGTCAAGATTGTCGATGTGAAGTTCATCGACCTGCCCGGCACCTGGCAGCACTTCAGCATGCCCGTCGGCGAGCTCAAGGTGGACTCGTTCGAAGACGGGCTCGGCTTCGACGGGTCGAGTATTCGCGGCTTCCAGGTCATCAACGAATCGGATATGCTCCTGATGCCCGATCCCGACACCGCAGTTGTGGATCCGGTATGCTCCATCCCGACGCTGTCGCTCGTGTGCGACGTGTACGACCCGCTGACCAAGCTGCCGTACAGCCGTGACCCGCGCTACATCGCCCGCAAGGCTGAGGCGTACCTGAAGAGCACGGGCATCGCCGACACAAGCTACTGGGGCCCGGAGGCGGAGTTCTTCGTCTTTGACTCGGTGCGCTTCGACTCGTCCACCAACGAGTCGTACTACTTTGTGGACAGCGAAGAGGGCGTCTGGAACAGCGGCAGCAACGGCGGCGCCAACCTGGGCCACCGCCCGCGCTACAAGGAAGCCTACTTCCCCGTCGCGCCGGTCGACTCGCTGCAGGACATACGCTCCGAGATGATCCTCAAGATGATCGACGCGGGCATCAACGTCGAGATCCACCACCACGAGGTTGCGACCGGCGGCCAGTGCGAGATTGACATGCGCTTCAACTCGCTGACGACCATGGCCGACAGCCTCCTGATGTACAAGTACATCGTCAAGAACGTCGCCAAGGCCCACGGCAAGACCGCCACCTTCATGCCCAAGCCCTGTTCGGCGACAACGGCTCCGGCATGCACGTGCACCAGAGCCTCTGGAAGGACGGCCAGCCGCTGTTCTTCGATCCCAACTGCTACGCGGGTCTGTCGCAGCTGGCCCTGTGGTACATCGGCGGCATCCTGACCCATGCCGCGTCGATCCTGGCCCTGGCCGCACCGACGACGAACTCCTACCGCCGCCTGGTGCCCGGCTTCGAAGCGCCGGTGAACCTGGTGTACTCGCAGCGCAACCGCAGCGCCGCCGTCCGCATCCCGATGTACAGCAACTCGCCCAAGGCGAAGCGCGTCGAGGTTCGCTTCCCCGACCCGTCCAGTAACCCGTACCTGACCTTCCCGGCGATGCTCATGGCCGGCCTCGACGGCATTAAGAACCAGATCGATCCGGGCGAGCCGCACGACATGGACCTGTACGAGCTGAGCGGTGAGGAACTGTCGAAGATCAAGACCGTGCCCGGCTCGCTGGCCGACTCGCTCAAGGCGCTGGAGAAGGACCACGACTACCTGCTCGAAGGCGGCGTGTTCACGCCCGACGTGCTGGAGACGTGGATCGCGTACAAGACGGCCCGCGAGGTCGATCCCGTGCGCCTGCGCCCTGTGCCGTACGAGTACCACCTGTACTACGACGTGTAAATCTCCCACCCCTGACCTGGGTGCCACAACCGACACAGAGGGCCGAACATCGTTCGCGCCCTCTGTGCCTATTTTCTGCATACTCTTCTTGTCGCGCCGACTTCCAGTCGGCATCCCTCTCACGCCCGACCCTCGACCAGCCGCGGCTCGGAATGGAATTCCGAGCCTGGCGTGGCAAAGCCTGCCGAGGCAGGCTGGCATGGGGACGACCCGGGTTAGCCAGCCTGCTTCGAGCAGGCTTCTCCAGATCAGCCGCCGCAATTCATTCGGCGGCGCCGACAGTCGACAATCGCGCTCTCGCGCAGAGCGCCTGGCTGAAGCGCCTGTCTTTTACACAGAACGTTTGAGCGAGGCTGGCTATGCGGAAGACAGCCGACGGTGTCGCTGCGAGAAGGACGATAGGACGACGAAGCAGCCTCCCGACAGGTGACAGACACGGCTGATGTGGCTCAGACGGTCTTGAACCAGGGCGAGGGATTGCTTCGCTTCGCTCGCAATGACGGGTTGGTGCTGTGGCCGCGGTGGCCACGCCGTCTTCCAGCCCCGCTGGGGTTAATCCAGCCCGCAGGACTTCGCCGGCCCTTCCCTTTCAGTGTGTTCTGTGGTGGCTTCTCAGGACTCGACCAGCTCTGCCAGCCTATCCACGTAGCGCGCCATGACGGCGAAGGTTTGCTCGACCGGCGCGGGCGAGGCCAGGTCGACGCCGGCCAGCCGCAGGGCGTCCAGCGGGTACATCGAGCCGCCGGCCTTGAGGAACGCCAGGTAGCTCTCCGCCGCCCCTGGCTTGCCCGATAGAATGCCCTCCGACAGAGCGTGGGCGCCGGAGATGCCCGTGGCGTACTGGTAGACGTAGAAGTTGCTGTACAGGTGGGTGTGGAACTCGGCCCAGGTGATGCCAACGCGCGGTCGATCCACGTCCACCGCCGGGCCGTACGCCTCGGCGAACAGGTCCGCCATCAGGCCGATCAGCCCTTCCGCGGTGAGCGCCTGCCCGCGCTCGATGCGCTCGTGTATCTCAAGCTCGAAGCGCGCCAGGGTGGGCATGACGAAGAAGTAGCGGTGGAAGTTGGACATCGCCTCTTCGATGACGCCGATCTGGAAGGCGCGGTCGGAGTTCGACGCCAGCAGGTGGGCGCGCACCATCGCCTGGTTGAAGTTGGACGCGACCTCGGCGACGAACAGCCCGTAGCGCCCATAGACGAACGGCTGCGTCTGCCAGGTGTAGTAGGAGTGCAGCGAGTGGCCCAGCTCGTGGGCCAGCGTGCTCATGCTGAACAGGTCACCGTTGTAACTCATGAAGATGAACGGGTAGGTACCCGGCGCCCCCGTCGAGAACGCGCCCATGCGCTTGCCCTTGTTGGGGTAGATGTCCACCCAGCGCTGCTCCAGCACGCCACGCCGCAGGGCGCTCACGTACTCGTCGCCCATCGGCCGCATCCCCTGGCTGATCCACTCGACGGCCTGCTCGAACGGCACCTCGATCTTGGCGTCGGTCAGGGGGGCGCGGGCGTCGTAGGCCGCAAGCTTCTCCACCCCCAGCGCCTTGCGGCGAATGTCCCAGTAGCGGTGCCACGTCGGCAGGTTGGCGCGGAACACGTCCAGCAGATTGTAGAACACCTCGGTTGGGATGAAGTTCGGCCCCAGCGCCGCCTCTAGCGAGTTAGGGTAGCGGCGGGCGCGGGCGACGAAGACGTCCTGCTTGACGCCCGCGGCGAGGGCGTTGGCCATCGTGTTCTTGAACGCCAGGTGCGCGTCGGCGTAGTTCTCCCACGCCGTGCGCCGCACCTCCCCGTCCGGATGCGTCAGCAGCGCGTTGATCGTCCCCTGGGCGACCTCCAGCGTTTCGCCGTCGCTCGCCTTCGCCGGCTGAAACACGATATCGGCGTTGGCGAGGATGCCGTGGGTAGCCGACGCCGTGCGGAACGGGTCCATCACGCCGCTCAGCGCCTCCTCGACCTCGGCCGAGCGCACGTGGGCCTGGCGCTTCTCTAGACGGTCGAAGTAGTGGGCGTAGACGCGCAGGCGCGGCTCGATGTCCATCCAGTGGCGCAGGGTATCGAAGCCGATGGCGATCATCTCAGGCTCGGCGAATGCCGCCGCCGATGCGACGCGCGCCACGAGGCCCCGTGCCTGGTCGCTGCGCGCCTGCGCCGCCTGGTCGGCCATGTCGACGGACGCGCCCATGCCGCCGTAGACGACGACCTTGCCTAGCCGGTGCGTGATGGCTTCGGCGGCGGCGAAGTAGTCGGCCAGGACCTGCGGGCCGTCCGCCAGGTGGCCCTTGAAGCGCTCCAGCTCCGGCAGCGCCGCGACGACCGCACTGGCCTCCGCCTCCCAGGCCGCCTCAGTGGGGAAAATGCTCTCGGTGTTCCAGGTATGCTCTTTCGCTACTTCTGCGCGTGTCGGAATCGTCTGGGCCATGTTCATCCTCGCTTTGCTCGATGTCTTGACAAGTATAGTCGGCGGCGGGAGAGCGCTCCAAATTGGCGGGATTGGGCGGTTGACAGGGTGCGCGCCACGGGCTAAAATGCGGTTGGAGGAGTGAAGGGCCTATGCACTTGATAGACATCGTCCGCCGACCAGAGCCGCCCCAGCCCTGGGCCGAGGGCGACAAGATTCCGTGGGATGAGCCGGGCTTCAGCCGGCGCATGCTGCGGGAGCACCTCTCGCAGGCCCACGACGCGGCCAGCCGGCGCGCGGCCACCATCGACCGCCACGTAGACTGGATCGACCGCGTCATCCTCGGCCATCAGCCGTCGCGCATCCTCGACCTGGGCTGTGGGCCGGGCCTCTACACCGAGCGCCTGGCGCGCCTGGACCACCGCTGCGTCGGTATCGACTTCTCGCCCGCGTCCATCGGCTACGCGGCCGAGAAAGCTGAGACCCACGAGCTGGCGTGCCGGTATATCCAGGCCGACATTCGCCACGCCGACTATGGCGGCGGCTATGACCTGGTCATGCTCATTTACGGCGAACTCAACGTCTTCCGTCCTGAGGAGGCCGCGCTGATTCTCGGCAAGGCGTGCGCGGCGCTGAGGGCGGGCGGGCGGCTGCTCCTGGAAGTCTCGACGTTCGACAGCGTCCGCCGGAGGGGACGGAGCGGCCTGACGTGGTGGACAGCCGACCGCGGGCTGTTCTCCGATTCCCCGCACATCGTGCTCAAGGAGAGCGCGTGGGATGAGCCGGTCGCGGCGGCGACCGAGCGGTATTACGTCGTGGGAGCCGAGGATGGCGGCGTGACGCGCTACGCCGCGACGACCCTGGCGTACACAGAGGCGCAGTATGGCGAGTTGGTCAGGGCCGCCGGCTTCCGCAACCTCGCGTTCTTCCTGTCCTTCGGCGGTGAGATAGGCGCTGCGCCGGAGGACTTTTTCGTCATCCTCGCCGATCGCTAGGCGCGCATGTACCACGCCCTGGTCCACTTTCCCGCGATAGACACGGCGCGCATCGACGCGTTCGCCGCGAAGTACAATCCGTGGCCGACCCTACCCCCGCACTTTACGCTCATATACCCCGTGCCGGAGGACGTTGGCGAGGCGGAACTGGCCGCGCACGTCGGGAATGTGCTGCGCGGGTGGCGGCCGTTCCCGATCCACATCGCGGGCTTTCACCTGTCGTGGGATTACTGGCTGTTCCTGACGCTCCAGGAGGGTCGCAAGGAGATGGTGCGCCTGCACGACGCGCTGTACGACGGCCCGCCCGCGCCGTACCGCATTCCCGACATCGAGTTCGTCCCCCACATCAGCCTGGGCCTGTTTGCGCGCCGGCCCGAGACGTACGACCCGTTCGCGCCAGAGAAGCTGGAGCTGGACGGTGAACACTACGCGGCGGCGCGGCGCGAGGCAGAGGCCCTGAACCTCGATTACCACACCGTCCTGGACCGCCTGACGCTCCTGCGGCTCAACCGCGACCTGTCGCAGATCGAACCGGTGCGGGAGTTCGCTCTAGGCGGGTAGAGACGCGCCACGGCGCGTCTCTACGGCGAGAGGGCGAGGGCGAGGGCGTCCTCCAGGGACATCGCGCGGCCCTCGGCCCACGCCGCCGCGAACTCATCCTCGGCCATCTGGGTCCGGGCGATAGCCACATGATGCAGGTATTCGGCCATCTCCGAGGGCGGCAGGCGAACGCCAACCTTCTCCCGTACCGTCTCCGCGGTTCCGAACAGGCGCGCTGCTGTGCCCGGCCGCCCCTCGGCGGCGGCGATCGCGGCGAGCCCTTCGCACGCGGCGGCCAACCCACCCTCGTCGGCTAGCTCCCGTCTGACGGCCACGGCTTCCGCCAGGGCGGCGCGGGCGGCGCCCAGATCCCCCAGGCGCACGTTCACCAATGCCAGCCAGCCGAGGGCATAGCAGAGGAAACTCTTGTCGCCTAGCTTTCTGCGGAGCATCGCGCTTCGTTCGAGATGAACGCGCGCCGTCGAGTAGTCGCCCAGGGCCGCCGCCACCATGCCCAGGCCGACCTCGGAGCCGGACTCCCCGCGCTCATCCCCCAACGACTGAAAGAGTGCGAGATTCGCCTGGTGCAACGCGTATGCGCGTGGCGGATCGCCGTTTTCGCCAACGACGAGCCCCAGGAAGTAGCGCGCATACGCGGCGCTGCGCTGGTCTCCCAGCTCCAGGAATATCTGGCTGCTCTTTTCAGAGTAGGCCGCGGCGTTGTCGGCGTCGCCTTGAGAGTCGGCGAATCGCGCCGCCGCATCGAGGGCCCTGGCATAGGTGGCCGTGTGCACGCCCGTCTCCGCTCGCGCCAGGGTGTCTTCCGTCCACCTGTGCCCCTCTCTGAAGTGGCTTCGAAAGTACCAGAAGCGCCATAGCGCCCGGACAAACCGCAATCCCCAGTCTATCTCGCCCCTCGCCAGCATCCACCCGTGCGCGGCTCGGATGTTGTCGTGGTCGGCCGCCAGGCGATCGAGCCATTCCTTCTGCTGCGGGCCGGCAAGCTCGGGCTCGGCGGTCTCGGCGAGCATCAGGAAGTGGCGTGCGTGCGCGCGCGGTATAGAGTCGATCTCGCCACTTTCCACCAGTTGTTCCAGGGCGTACTCGCGAATTGTCTCCAGCATACCGAAGCGCGGCTCGCCGGCGGCGCTTCGCTGCTGCGACAGCAGGCTCTTGTCCAGCAGCAAGCCAATCCCATCAACAACGTCGATACCCAAGTCGCCGTCCCGGTCGCAGACCTCCGCCGCCGCATCGAACGTGAAGCCCCCGACGAACACGCCCAGTCGTCTGAATAGCATCTTCTCAGACTTGCCGAGAAGATCGTAGCTCCACGCGATGGCGTCGCGCAGTGTTTGCTGGCGCGCAGGGAGGTCGCGGGCGCCGCCGGTGAGTGTCTTGAGGCGGCTGTCCAGTCGTTGGAGCAAGTCGTCCGGGGGAAAGACCTTAATTCGAGCCGCGGCTAGCTCAATCGCCAGGGGCAGCCCATCGAGGCGGGAGCAGATACGGGCGATGGCGAGCGCGTTCTCGTCGGTCACCGCGAAGTTGGGCTGGACGCCGACCGCGCGCTCGACAAACAGCGCGATAGCCGCATACTCGGCTATCGCGGACAGCGACGGCATGTGCTCGGGGTTCGGCACCGGAAGCGGCTGAACGGGAAATTCGTGCTCGCCGCGCATGCGGAGCACGACGCGGCTGGTCGCGAGCACTTTGACGCGCGGGGCGGCCACGAGCAGCTCGCTCACCAGCGGAGCAGCGGCGAGGACCTGCTCGAAGTTATCGAGCACGAGCAGCATCTGCTTGTTGCGGAGGGCTTCCTTGAGGACGTCCAGGATTGGGCGCGCGCCGACGTCTCGAACGTCGAGCGCCCTGGCGATGGTTGGGACGACAAGGTCCGGGGCGCTGATCGGGGCCAGGTCCACGAAGTAGACGCCATCCTCGAACTGACCTAGCATGTTGGCGGCCACCTGGAGCGCGACACGGGTCTTGCCCACACCGGCCGTCCCCGTGAGCGTAATCAGGCGCGCCGTCTTGCGTTCGAGCAGACCCTGGACGCTGGCAAGCTCGTGCTCGCGTCCGATGAACGACGTCAGGGGCGTTGGTAGGTCGGCAATGGGCTTGGGCTTTGCCTCACCGCGTTTCGCGAAGGCCAACGCGACGTACGTCGGCCGGGCGGCCTGCGGCACCTGGAGGGCGTCAAGCAGCGCATCGACGACCTGACGAGTCGGCTGCCGCTGGCCGGCCTCGATTTTCCTCAGGTATGTCGTCGAACAGCCTGACAGGCCGGCGAGCGTCTCCTGAGTAAGCCCCTGCTCCCTGCGTTTCCGCTTCAACCAGGCGCTGAAGGTGAGGTCCGTCTGCATGAAGGTACCCCTTCGCGGAAGTGAAGGCTAGAACCTTGCTGTCGCCCGCGAGATGCCGTCTGAGTGCGGGCTATTATAACACGAGCAGACACACCTTGCACGGATAGCGCCGGGCAAATTGTATCGCTTTTGTGTCAATTGAGTGTCAGGGATGCCTCTCCGGTCGCCGTACACTCTTGCCCATAGTAGCAAACAGGATCGGGAACACTCACTCAGGAGAGACACGATGGACAATCAGCCGGTTGAGCAGGGATCGACTGCGGATTCGCGGAAAGCGCATCGGGGCTGGTGGCTAGGCCTGGCGATCGTTGTCGTTCTAGCGCTCGTCATTCACTACGCCTACCAACCCACGCGGGGCATGGCCGGCGCCCGCGCAACAGATCCGGAATACCTCGACCCAGCGCTGCAACACGCGATCGCAAGCACAACCAGCTCCGCCGCAGCCCCGCCCACGAGCGCCGCGCTCTCCAGGGAGTTGGTCGAGATGGAGGCGGCCGGGCTGGTCACCCTGGGGCGGTCTGGGTCGGCTCTGGCCTTCGCTCCGACACCACGCGAGCTGGTGGAGATGGAGGCAGCCGGACTGGTCACGCTCGCTCGCAGCGCCGTTCCGACTTCAACGCTCCGTCCGGTGTTTCCGCGGGAGTTGGTGGAGATGGAGGCGGCGGGGTTGGTGACGCTTGCTCGCAGCGCCGCTCCGACTTCAGCGCGCCGTTCGGTGTTCGCGCGAGAGCTTGTCGAGATGGAAGCAGCCGGGCTGGCAACACTCTCACGGTAGCCGCCTGTCATTCCGCCTGGCCCGCCGATTGCGCTGTGTGCTCGTGTCCTGGCTTGAATCCTAGCACATATGGGCTAGAATCTTTGGCAAGGCACGCGGCGACACAGCCAGTTTGGAGGCACGCATGGCGGCACAGATATACATTGGGACGAGCGGATATAGCTACGACGACTGGGTCGGTCCCATCTATCCCGAGGACATCAAGAAGACAGACTGGCTCAACTACTACGCCGAGCACCTTTTCCACACGACTGAGATCAACTTCACGTACTACCGCATGCCGACGGCGCGCACGCTGCAGGGGATGGAGCGCAAGACGCCGCCGAGTTTCCTGTTCACCATCAAAGCGCCGCAGGAAATCACGCACCAGCGCGACAAGCCCGAGGCGTTCGACCAGTTCACCTCCGCGCTGTACCCGCTGCTGGAGTCGAACAAGCTCGGCTGCGTCCTGGCGCAGTTCCCGACCTCGTTCCACAACACGCCCGAGAACCAGGACTACCTGCGCGAGCTGCGGCCGCGGTTGAGCGACCTGCCGACGGTGGTCGAGTTCCGCAACCGGGAGTGGATTACGGACGAGGTCGAGGCGCTGCTGCGCGAGTGCAAGTTGGGGTTCTGCGCCGTGGATCAGCCGCAGTTCAAGACGCTGGTGCCGCCGGTCGCCTGGGTCACCGGCCCTATCGCCTATGTGCGCTTTCATGGTCGAAACTACCAGTAGTAGTGGACACAAGTGACAAAGACTTGTCCTCGTCTCCGGTTTCTCCTTTACCCGACTGTCTCGAAGGTTCTCCGAGCGATAGGTCGGCTGCGCCCACAAGACATCGGGCGTATACCACTTTCTGACCGTCCTCTACGGCTAATGTGGCCTCAACGTTGAGAAGTTCGACTACGCTTAGCTGAACATCCAGACTCTCGTCCGCCTCTGTCAAGCCGGCTCCGACCTGGCGAGCAAAAGCCTGCAGATTCTCAATCATATGCGGGGACAATTCATAGTCTGCGAGACGCTCGCTAAGCGCTTGCTGTTCTGAAGACAGCGCTGAAATGGTCGCTTCCAGCCGCCTCTTCCGGTCCAGCAGCATCTCCTTCTCGATCTCACCCGACAGGTACAGATCCATTAGGCGGTTCAACTGACTTTGATTGTCTTGTAGCAAGTCCTCTACAATGGCAAGCCGCTCACGTAACGGGAGTCTCGCCTGCTCCTGTCCCGTCTCAATGTTCTGCAGTCCGTCGGCAAGCAGAGTGGGATCCACCAAGAGTTGCTTCACCCATTGCCAGACCACTCGGTCCACGTGCGTGGCCCGGAAATGGGTCGACATAGTGCACACAGGCGGCTTTTCCCAGTGAAACATACACACATAGTAAGTGTACGGAACGCCGTCTGGCAACGTGGTTTTTGCCGTCATTTTGCGTCCACACTGGGAGCAGTATACGCGACGGCGCAGAAGGTAATCATGCTTGAGGCTGCGGGGACTGTCGGCTTTGTTCTGCGCCCGGCGAGCTTGAGCAGCATCCCATACATCTCGCTCCACAATAGCGGGAACTGCCACCGGCAGCCAGTGATCCCGCGGATTGAAGCTGTACCGGTCGTTGTGTTTGCGATACTTGCCGTAGTACCAGGTGCCTACGTAAGTCTCATTGTCGATCATCGAATGCAGAGTTGATCGAGCCCATATTGCGCGGCCACGAACCTTCGTCGTTACTTTCGCGCGCCGGGGATTCGTGTCGCCCTGGGTTGGGGCACCCATCTCCTTCAGCCTGGCCATGATGGCCCTCAAGGACAGTGGTTGTCGTTCCTCGGAGCGCCCAGTGTACCAAGCAAATACAAGACGGACGATGCGCGCCTGTTCCTCGTTGACCTCTAGCTGCCACTTCCCGTCTTTCTCCACTAGATCGTAGCCGTACGGGGTAAAGGCGTGAACAATAACGCTGCCCGATTGTACCTTCAAGCGCCTACCACGGACCATGCGCTCGGTGATTTTCTCCCGCTCGTATTCGGCAATCACAGCCTTGATATGCTTGCTCAGATTCCCTTCGGGAGTGTCCGCGTACTCTCCGAGCACATAGTCGATCTGAACACCGTATCGCTTCAGTTGTTCTTCGACCACGAGTTGCTTGGCCAGCCTACGACTCAGACGATCGATTTCCCGAACTACAAGTACATCGAACGCTTGGGCTTGAGCCAGCTCGCGTACCCGGTTCAGCTGCGGCAGCTCGAACGATGCTCCTGACGCTCCCCGGTCATCCTCGTGTAATTCTTCGACGATGACATAACCTCGCTCAAGAGCGTAGTCACGGCACATATCCAGCTGTCCGCGCACGTTCCTCGTATCGCGACGGGTATCGTCGCCGCTGACTCGCGCATAGAGAACCGCTCGTTTCGTCATTGCTCTTCCTCCATCTTAAGCGTCTGCAGCTTCATTAGGAGCCGTATATCAGTAGCCGTATATCGCCGCTCGTGGTAACATAGAGAGATGGCGGGGTGAAGTCGCGGATCCTCGCTAGCGGGCGACCGGGTCTTGCAGGGCTACGGTCGCCCGTTCCGTTGTCTCGTAGCCGAAGCCGAGGTTGTGGCCCATTAGGTCTTCCAACTTGAGGCGCTTGACAGCCTCACGCGCCCACACCTCGGCCGACACAACCGCCGGCACATCGGTTCCCCCGGACATTGCGGCGAGATAGCCGAGGTACATGCCCTCGCGCATCCCAGACTCGGCCAAACTCAGCAGCACCTGCACGACAGCAATCTGTGGCGGACACGGTACGGTCTCAGGCGCGTCGTAGTACTCGACAGCACCGGCGGTGGCCTCCGCCAGGATGTCGAGCTGCTCGCCGCGCGCCGCATCGTAGCGATGGGCGATGAGGAGCGCGTGCAGCTTCGCCAGACGCTCCTCGACCGCTGTGTCGAGCGGCGTCAACTTATACGTACAAGTTTCTCGACTCATTTCTTCGTCCTTTCTTGGTGGTTGCTTCACCCCGCCACCAAATGTCAAACGGCGGTTAACCAACGCAAAGGCTGGTTGACCGCCGTCAACAGACGTGGTAGTATCCAAACCAGCCCCTCGCTGCTAGTCCCAGCGGGGGCGCTAGGGGGTCGAGGCTGCGCCAACAGCCTCGGCCTCCGTTCGCCTATAGAGTTCGATGCTTCTTCAGAAACTCCTCTAGGTCTTCCCTCTTCACTCGGTAGACGCCTCCCAGCTTGATCGCCGGCAGCTCGCCCGACCGCAGATAACGCCGGATCGTCTCCTCGTGCAACTTGAGAAGCTGGGCGATTTCCTTGGGCGTCAGATACTCTGTGGAGTCCATAGTTGTGTTTAATTGCCCGATACGGGTATTTTAATACAGAGTAGCGCATCTGTCAAGAGGATTGCTCCGGTGTCTCATGGAAGGCGGCTATGGTGGACGGAGGCGCGGGAACATCTCCGGTAGACGTTGTCCGGGGCTGCACTTTAAGATCGCCGGCGACGTTGACCTGCTGGCTGCCCTCGGCCGCGATGTTTACCTGGAGGGGAGGCTGCATCAGGCGGCGGACCTGGCTAAGCGTTTTGATGGCCGATAGGTAACGCGCGTGGGCACGATCGAGGCGGCGCTGGTGGAAGTCCGCCTGGCGGATAGTGAGATCCCCCATATTCTGAGCGTAGACAGTCTCCGCGTATTGAAGGGCCAGCCAACAGGCGACAATCCGCTCGACAAGGACACGCTCCAGCGGTGTCGGGTTCGGACCTGCCAGCTCAGCCCGAAGCGCCCGCATCTTGCGGTCCACGGCTTCTTTAGCGATCTCGTTCTTCCCCGCGAAAGCCCGGATGAGGGATCGCTCGGCCTGCATGGCGAGATTGCCGAACTCCTCCCAGAGGTAGGATGAATCGCGCAGGAGCGGACGCAGCTCGTTCATGGCGTTCTTATCACCCCCCTCGGCGCGGCGGATCAGCGCCATGAACTTGTCCGATTCGGATTGTGGCTCAACATTCTTCTTGCCCACGTCGTCTCCTCCATTCGCCACGATTATGGCGCTCATAACCGGCCAATACGAGCGACCCTCGCACCAGCACGTCGGCCAGCTCATCAAGGCGGGCCACTGCGCCGTCCAGAGCGCTGATGCGGGCACGTTCGTCGCGTTCCTCGAGGACTCGCAGATGCTGGCGCTCACGATCCAGATCATCCATCTGGGCAATCAGCGCTGCGATCTCACCTGTGCCGATGTACTCGCGATGGACCCGGCCGTCGATTTTGCGAGCCCGGTAGTAGTACTGTCGCCCGCTACGTGTCTCCCATCCCATCGGTGCATTGACCTCATGGTTGCACAAAACCCGGCTGTATCCGTACGACGACCACGGCAGCCCGCGAGGGCAGTCAACCGCTTTGTGACTTCCAGCTTAGCTATTGCTTGGCGTCCTCGGTCCGGTCATCTACCTCCACGCGCGTTATATGGTTGTCGGCCGATTCCGCACGATGAGCTTTCAGCCCCTGCTGAATTAGCAGGTGGTAGACCGCAGCGAGACGCTGCTTGAGGTCGACGGAGGAAATAGCGTTCGGCTTGGGGGGAATGGTCGGAGACATGTTGTTGACTAACCTCCACTAACTCAGTGGCATAAAGCTCGGACAGCCTGTGTAATCACGCCGCGAATTGGCCTTAAGGCCGGTCTGGACAGTCGGATGAATTGGTCTAGAGGCGCATCACGCAACCTCCCGCTCACCGGCCAGGGCATTGAGATACTCAGTGAGTGTTACCCGATGGGGCATGAGGTAGGTAACCCGCCAAGCGGCGTACTCGGTGGGGTCAATCTCACCGGGCTCAATCTGGTAGCCCCGGTCGCTCGGGGCAAGCCGCGCTCCCATCGCTCGAAAGCCGCGCAGGACGCCGAACAACCCCTCCGCCAAGTGGTCGTCAGAGGCAGCCATCTGCAGCAGACGCCGCCACAAGAGCGAGTCTGAGGCGAGATCCGGACGGGTGTCATAGTCGGCCAGATCGATGTACGCGAGGAGTTCTTCTTTGTGTTCGGCCATCGCTTCGCGCAAAGGTGCGGTTACCGCGCCTGTGGGTGCGTCAACGTGGAGACGTTCGCCGTTGCGCTCAAGCACTACCCCGCGTGTGTGCAGCTCGTCTAAAAGTTCGAGAATGGTCATAGATCGAACACCTCCCGCCCGCTCTGCTCGTTCGTCGGGTTAACCGTCGGGTCTGGTGTCAGGTTTTGGCCGCCACCCGACAGGTGCGAATCATTCGACGCTCCGTGTATCTCTGATGACGAAGGAAACCCGACAAACCCGACATTGTCCGTATCTGCACTGGGATCAGCCCCTTTCACAGTCGGCATTCCAGGCGACGAAACGGTGGTAGTATGGGCAGTAGCACGGGGGGCCGATGTCGGGTTCACCACGAAACCCGACGAGCCAGCCGACACTACAGGCGGCTCTCCGCGCCTGTGGCTGGGCCGCCGGAGGGTGATGTCGGGTTTGTCGGGTTCCGTAGCAGGAAAGAGACTTGTCACTCGCAAATGGAGAACGTGCCGTTCCCGTCCCTCAAAGCTGCGGCGAATCGTCAGCGTCTGGCGCGGCACGTCGGTCGAGACCAGGAGCTGCTTCTCATTCAGCCGCCTCCGCAATGTTTGCGGGGTGATGGTCAGGGCGTCCCCTACCTCCCGGCCTACGTCCTGGGCGGCGGCATAAGCCGAATCGCATTCAAGGAATAACTGCTCACCGTCGACCCAGCCTATACGCGGTCCTCGCGGATCACCATCACGCCACCCCCAGGCTGCGGAGTCCGGTGGCGCGCTACCATCCCGACTGGCAACGTGAGCGGTTCCCCGGCTGATCGCGGCGGCAAGCAATTCCAGAAAACGACGGGTCGGCTCCTGCTCGACCTGGTGGAGACTCTGGGCCTTGGCGGCCTTCCCGAGAGCACCCCATCCACGCTCATAGAAGGCGTCAGCCTCGCTGGCGGTTATGGCTCCGATCTCCGCTGCGTAGTTGAGGAAGAGCCTCAGACCGAGGGCCAGATTGGCGATAATCTCCGGCGTGCGACGGTGGCTGCCAGACGCAGCGGCCTGCTGGCGGAGCTCGTCTATCGAGGCGCGCAGGGTGCGCCGGAGAGTTTCGTACCGTGCGGCAAGCCACCGGACAAACCCGGCCAGCGCCTGGGCGTAGAGCCCACTCGCGGCATCTTTTTGGCAGGACGTCAGGCGTGTCCAGTCAAGGTCGCTCGGCCCAAGCTCTACGACAAGAACACGGGCACGCAGGCTTTGGCCGCGGGGGATTTCCTCGCCGGTGCTGACAATTAGCCCGCGCGGCGGACGGGGCGGTCGCAGCGTTCCGTCCGGCCGCATGCGCTGTCGCCCCGCCATGTTGCCCTGACCTCGAAAGATGCGGTCCGCCTCACGGTGGGCTCGCTGGACATCGGCCGAGTTGCCTGTGGGTACAAAGTCGTCGATCACGAGGAGCATGTCTTTGGCCGCAAAGGCAAGACCTTCGAGAGCGTTGCCAGTGCTGGACCACGCGCCCGGTAGATGGTGGGCGTCCATGTCGGCCCCGAAGTGCTGCTGCAAGAGAGCGGCGAACTGACTCTTGCCCGCACCTGTGGGACCGCTGACGTGGATACTCAGGTCGGCTTCGCTAAGTACGGCTCGCCAGATCGATGCATAACCCGGAAACGAGATAGGATCAGGGCACACATCCAGAATCGCCAGGCTGGCGCGAACCGCTTCAACCTGCTCTTGACCGTCGGAGGCGACCAAGAGCCGGACATGGGATAGCGCATCAGGCAGCGCAACCTCCACGTCGGGCGTCGCGCCGTCGGGCCCGATCGCACCATCGCTGTGCAAGTAGACCCATTGGTCGTCGTGCAGCCGCCAGCCAGCATGGGTATATATGCTGCGTTCTGGCACATCGCCTGACAAGAATTGAATGGCGGCCCGCGCATGATCGCGGGTGCTGAGCCCCGGCTGCACGATAGCTCCGGCGCCAAGCCTCTCCATCGCCCACGACATCCCACCGAACTGTGCAACGGGGACAGAGAATCGACGCTTCCGACCTTTCAGCGTGGCCTCAATCTCAAACTGGCGTTGAGGGTCGACGCCATCATCAAGCGCAATCTCGCCGACGATACTAGCCGTGAAATTTGTGAGCTGAACGGCCATCTCCCCATCCCTAGTCGGCTTGTGCCAGATGAGGCCCGAGTCAGTTGCCTGATAGGGCAGCGCATCGACAGTTCCCGCAAGAGGGGTGATTTCCGAGCGCGCGAGAGCAAGGAGATCAACCGTGTCGTGGCCGGCGGCGAAGAAGTCGTCGAGGCCGACCTTGGCGCCATTTTCATCAGGTCGCAAGTAGATCAGGCTGACGTGAGCGCGTCGCGGTGTTCCAGGAACGCCTTCAAGCGGACCAGCGCGTCTCGCACAGGTAGCTTGGTCATTACATCCGAGTCGAAGGCGATGTAGACCTGGCGACCGTTGAGCGCAATGTTGTCCCAATCCGGCAGAGCGAGCTTGCCGCCATCTTCGTTGCTGCCGCGCCAGTTCCACACTCCGAGGAGACTGATGCAGCAGAAGCCGTGGCTGACCGCCGCGTCTGCTTTGCGCGCGCCTTCAGTGATGAAGAGCGGCGTGGCGGGGTTGCGCAGGTTCGCTCGTACCTTCGGCGGAACGTCCAGCACCATCCGCGTTCCGGACGGGGTCTCGTACTTCACCGGCTTGCTGTTGATGATGCGGGGCTCGTCAGGACGCAACTGGTAGGTGGCCAGCTGCCCGCGGCAGTCATAGATGGGGATAAGCAGCGCCGGAGCCCGACACTGCGCGGTGCCGAAGCCAAGAGACCTCGCCTCAGCTTTGCTGGTAATCGAACGGTAGCCCCGTGCGCTTGCGACCTCCGCCGAGATGCCGGAGGCATCCAACAGTGCCTGGTGCTGTGGCAGGAGATTGGTCTCCATGTTACGAACTCCTGCCGCGCGTCGAGCTGAGCGACAGCATCAAGATGTGGTGACAATAGTCTACAGACACCTACCCAACTCCTTACCTATGGCCAGGTTGGCCCTATTCCGTGCCCTAACAATAAATGTGTTATATTAGAGAACCGCCGCGCCTCTCAGAAGGGGCGCGGCGGCGACACTGCCGTCGAAGAGCGGTCGACCAGTGAAGGTCGAGCACGGCCCGTCGGGATCGGCACCGGGTTCGCCTCAACGGCTGCCGTCCAGCTCGGAAGCTTTCCGGGCAACGTGATCTGGAACTGCCCATGCTGTTGCCCAAAGTCGCTGAAGAGCCCGTAGCGCAGCAGGGTCATCCCGACGTTTTTGGGGGTGATGCCGAAATGGGCGCTGAGCGGCATGACAATGTCGCGATAGAGAGCACCCGTCCGGTGATCGCAGCAGTCGTCGATGCAGGACTTCAGGCGGTTATATTCTGGGCGCCGGACCAGCTGCCACTCGGGAATCAGCCAGAGCTGACCAACGACATGCGCCTCGCGCTCGATGAACTTCTCGCGTTTCTGCAGAATTCTCCGCGCGGCTGCGGGAAGACCTGGGCTAAGGCCGACTAGCTGTAGGTAACGCTCCTGAGCAAAGCGCCAATGAGCAGGTGTCGCAACGTGACCTATCTCGTGGCCGAGGGTTCCAGCGTGATGCTGATCCAGGTTCGGGCCATACTGGCAGTAGCGGCTCAGGCGCCGCTGATAGGGTTCGGCTTCCAGAACCATGATCTGTCTCCGAGCAAAATCCGTGTAGGCGTACCAGTCATAGGGCAACGCAGGCACGTAGTCAACTTCGAAGCCGAAGACGTCCTGGCAGATGTCGTAGAGCACCCCAGAAATCGGCGTATCAATAGAGAACGCGGGACGTTCCGCATACCATTGGCAAAGGGCTGTATCACGTCGCGCTGCATGTTTGTCAAGGTCAATCGTTGGCAACTCAGTGTCTCCTCGGAGCTAGATCGGAATTTGGGATGACTTACGATCAAAAGTCGAAACTAGCTTCTCCACGATCTCGAGCACGTGCTGGCGGTCAGCAGTTTTCATCTGTCCCATTCTTTCAAGAGTGACCGCCAGCTGTTGGGCCTCGGATCTGGGGATTCCCAGGGCTTGGATGAGCACATCTGGCAACGGCCACCTTACACTATCAGACACATACACCTCCTCCTCTAGTGATACGAGCGCCGCTTGAGTGGAATCCGATGCTGAGCGTGCTAGGGGGGCCAAGGATTGAGCGGCCAAGCGTGCTTTCTGTTCATCTTCCAATCTCTTCTGGACTTCTGATGGAACACTCTCCGAGAGACGAAGCATCTCAGTCAACGAGCCGTTGAGCGCGTTGGCGATGCCCGCCAGGGTTTTGCTGGTGGGCGTGATGTGACCGTTTTCGATTTTCGACAGATATGTAAAGTTCATATCCATTCTCTGGGCTGCCTGTTGCAGGGTTAGACCCTGTTCGAGGCGCACGCGCCGAATGTAGGCGCCAAGAGTCGTGGTGGTCATAGCAGGTTCTCCTTGGGGTGCGGGGCGGCGAGCGGCTTCTAAAGCTGGCGTTGATGCAAGTATAGGTCACTTTGATATGCATGTCAAATTCATCCTTGATATCAGTGGCAAACTATTATTGAGCGGGACGGTCGCCGTTTGACGCGCCGTCGCCGCCGGTGGTAGACTCCGTCCTCGCGACATTCGCTCCCCACGGAGGCGCGCCGATGTCCGATCCTGTTGACCTGAACGCCCGGCAGCGAGCGGCTCTGCGCTCTGCCCTCACCGAAGAGGGGATGTATGGCAAGCACGGAAATCACTGAGGTGTCCGACGAGCGCGGCAGGCCCAATGAGCTGAATCTGCTCCAGAAGGTGCGCACCATATGGGTCAAGGGCGTGCTCGAAAAGTCGCTCTACCAGGAGGCGCAGCTGGCGCTGGGGCTGGAGGCGCGGCCAACCGCGGTGGTGCGGCTATCGGAAACGCTTATCCAGACCTCCGAGCAGTCCACACCCCAGCCGCTCCCCCCTGCAAGCACGATTCAGCAGGTATACGACGAGGCTGATGGTCAATTACTCATCCTCGGCGATCCGGGCACGGGCAAGACGACGATGCTGCTCGACCTGACCCAGGATCTGCTCACAAGGGCCATGCGCGATGAGAACCACCTGTTGCCGGTGGTGTTCAATCTCTCGTCGTGGGCGGAGAAGCGTCCGACCCTAACGGCGTGGCTGGTGGACGAGCTACGCCTGCGCTACGACGTGCCGCGCGCCATCGCGCAAGAGTGGGTGGGCAAGGGCCGCATCCTGCCGCTGCTCGACGGGCTGGACGAGGTGCGGGCGGAGGAGCGCGGCGCGTGTGTCGAGGCCATCAACAAGTACCGCGAGGCGCACGGGCTGGACCCGCTTGTGGTGTGCTCGCGGATCGCCGAGTACGAAGCGCTGGCGGCCAGGCTAATACTGACGACGGCGGTGCTCATCCAGCCGCTGTCGCGCGAGCAGGTGGAGCATTACCTGGCCGAGCTGGGGTCACCGGCCGAGGGCCTGCGCCAGATGCTGGCGGCGGACGCCGAGCTTCGCAAGCTGGCCGAGACGCCAGTGATGCTGAACGTCCTGCTGCTAACGTACGAGGGCGGGCCGGCCGAGACTATCGCCGAGCCTCCGCCCGACGGCTCGGCCCCATCCACCCGCGTTTTCGCCGCGTACGTCGAGCGGATGTTCGAGCGGCGCGGGGCGGACCGCCGCTACTCGCGTGAGCAAACACTCCATTGGTTGGCGTGGCTGGCGCGGGGCATGACACAGCAGGGGCAGACGCTGTTCTTCCTGGAGCGATTGCAGCCGGATTGGCTTCCGACGCGCCCCCTGCTTCGCCGCTACGTGCTCGTTGATCGTCTGGGAAGTGGGCTGGTCGCCGGGGTGACCGTCGGCTGGTCGTCGGGCTGATAGGTGGGCTTGTCCAGGGGCTGGAGTTCGGGCTAATCGGCGGGCTGCTCGTCGGGCTGGTCGGTGGTGTAGCTGCTGGATTGTTTGGCGGAGAAGACGAACGGCTATCAGGCGCGCGTCAAGAGCGCGGGCGATTAATCCTTAATGGGGCTAGTGGGGGGCTGGTCGTCGGGGTGGTCGGGGTGTTGGTCGGGATGTTGGTCGGGGGGGTGGGCGTCGGGCAGGGCGTCGGGGTGGTCGGGGTGTTGGTCGGCGGGGTGGGCGGTTTGCTGAGTGGCGCGCCGAGTGTGAAGCCACGGAGGATCGTTGTGGTGGAGACTCTGCGTTGGTCACAGACAAGGGCGAGGCGTGGAGCACGAACTGGAGCAATCGTCGGCGTAGTCACCGGGGTGGTAGTCTGGGTTGCCGTCGGGCTGGCCTGGGGTCTGCTCTGGGGATTGGTCTGGGCGCTGTTCGGGGCGCTGTTCGGGGCGCTGCTTCTCGGGCTGTACTACGGGCTTCTCGAGGGGCTGGGCTTCTGGGCGGCCGGCGCGTCGGTTAGCGGGCAGGCTTACACCCTGCTCCACGGGCTGAGCGGAGGCAGGGTGGAAATGAACGCCAGCCCGAATCAAGGAGTTCATCGCTCAGGTTGGAGTGCAATCTTAACTGGGCTGGTCTACGTGCTGGTCTACGTGCTGGTCTACGTGCTGGTCGGGGCGCTGGTGGATGTGCCGCCCTTCGGGCCGGTCTTCGGGCCGCTCTTCGGGCTGGGCTTCGGGCTGGGCTTCGGACTGGACTTCGGATTGGTGGGTGGGCTAGCTTATGGTGGTTACGCGGTCCTCTCGCATGTCGCCCTGCGGCTGGTGCTGTGGCGGGTGGGGGCGATGCCGCTGAACTATGTGCCGTTCCTGGACTATGCGGCGGAGCGCATCTTCCTGCGCAAGGTCGGCGGCGGCTACATCTTCGTCCACCGCCTGCTCCTGGATTACTTCGCGTCGCTGGAGCCACGGGAATAAGCCGCCAATAAAGAGCAGGCTCGGGTCGATGCCAGGCGGGAGGCCGACGCCCGCTCGCCCCAACCCCGCAGTTGACTTGCTGACGCGCGTGTGTTATAGTGGGCGGCAATCCCCCCGGAGAATCCCCCCTGGATGGAGTGTCCCCTATGCCGCGTCGCAAAGCTGCGCCGACCCAGGATGCCACCGACAATGTCGCCGACTACCGCTACGCCGACAAACGCAAGAACATCCCGCCGGCCGGCCTGGCCGCCCAGGGCCGCGTCAGCGACGTCCCGCCCACCCGCTACGCCTACGACCCCCACCTCCCACCCGTCCTTCGCTTCGACGACAGCGGTGCGGCCGACCGCCTGCCCGACCTGCTGGACGAGGCGCGCCGCCGCCCGCTGACCGACGCCGAGGCCCGGCTGCTCGCCGAGGCCCTGCGCCATCAGCAGCCCTGGCTGGAGTGGGCCGGCAAGCGCGAGAAGCGCTGGTTCGAGGTCGACCCCGTCGCGCTGCACATCCACGAGCGCGTCTCGGCGCAGGCGGTGCTCAAGCTCGCCCGGCGCCAGCCTCTCCAGCGCGCCCTGTTCGCCGACCCCGAGCTGGAGTACCGCGACGCGGTCAAGTTCTACGCCCACGACATGGCCTGGGCCAACCGCCTCATCCTGGGCGACAGCCTGGTCGTGATGAACTCCCTGGCGAAGCGCGAGGACCTGGCCGGCAAGGTGCAGATGATCTACATTGACCCGCCCTACGGCATCAAGTTCGCCAGCAACTTCCAGGCGCAGGTCGGCAAGCGCGACGTCAAGGACAAGGACGAGGACCTGACGCGGGAGCCGGAGGTCGTCAAGGCCTACCGCGACACGTGGACGCTGGGCGTGCACTCCTACCTGGCCTACCTGCGCGACCGTCTCGTCGCCGCCCGCGACCTCCTCACCGACAGCGGCAGCATCTTCGTCCAGATCGGCGATGAGAATCTTCACCACGTGCGCGAGGTACTTGACGAAGTATTCGGAGTGGAGAATCTCTGCGCATCCATTACTGTCGTCAAGACAGCGGGACAAAGCAGTGAGTTGATTGCTTCTGTAAGTGACTACGTCTTGTGGTACGCCAAGAGCCGAGGTCAAGTCAGATTCCATCAGACCTATCGACCTAAGCAGGCCGCGTCAGGTGAGTTGGGCCACTACGGTTGGGTGCATCTTCCAAGCGGGGAAGATAGAGGGCTAACCGCGCGGGAACGTGATGATCTGTCACTCTTGCCCCAAGGTAGCCGTCTTTACGCACCTACGTCGCTAATTTCTCAGGGAGCTACAATCGCGAGCGAGGGCGTGTTCGCATTCGCAGGGCAAGAATACCACTGCGGGGCAGGTAATCACTGGAAGACTAGCGCCGTTGGGATGATCAGGCTTGCACAAGCAGAGCGCATTCACGTTGCTCAAAACAGTGTTCGATTTATACGATACCTCGATGACTTCCCTGCTATTCCTCACAACAACGTTTGGGAAGACACAGCTACAGGAAACTTCACCGAGCAGAAACTCTACGTAGTCCAGACTGCGACGAAGATTATCCAGCGCTGTATGCTCATGACCACGGACCCGGGGGACCTGGTGCTGGACCCGACGTGCGGCAGCGGGACGACGGCCTACGTCGCGGAACAGTGGGGACGGCGCTGGATTACCATCGACACCAGCCGCGTCGCCGTTGCCCTCGCCCGCCAGCGCCTCCTGACCGCGAAGTTCGACTACTACGAGCTGGCCGACGCGGACAAGGGCGTCGCCGGCGGCTTCGTCTACAAGACCGTCCCCCACATCACCCTCAAGTCCATCGCCCAGAACCCGGCCCTCGACCCCGTCTTCGCCCGCTGGGAGCCGGTCCTCGCCGAGAAGCTCGCCGCGCTCAACGCCGCCCTGGCGCAGACGCCGGCCGAGACTCGCACGCGCTTGCAGGCCAAGCTGGCCGAGAAGGAGCGGCGCGAGGGCAAGCGCGCCGTCACCGACGCCGACCGCCGCCGCTGGCTGCTGCCCCAATCCTGGCAGGCGTGGGAAGTCCCGTACGACAGCGACCCGGACTGGCCGCAGCCGCTCCAGGCGGCCCTCGACGAGTATCGGGCGGCGTGGCGCGGCAAGATGGACGAGGTCAACGCCGTCATCGCCGCCAGCGCCGAGACCGAGAAACTGGTAGACCAGCCGCGCGCCGCGTCGGGCATCCTGCGCGTCAGCGGGCCGTTCACCGTCGAGGGCGTCCAGCCGGTCGAGGAGACGCTGGACGGGGGCAGCCCTATCGGCGGCGAACCCGACGACGACCTGCAGACCTTCGACCCGGCCGACGAGCCGTCGAACGCCGAGGCCTACCTGGACAAGATGCTGCGGCTGCTGCGCCAGGACGGCGTGCGCTTTCCCGACAACAAGGTCGCCGCCTTCGACCGCCTGGAGCCCGTCCTGCACAGCATCCTCCACGCGGTAGGCGAGTGGAGCGGCGGGCGGCGCGTGGCCGTGTCGTTCGGGCCGCAGTACGGGCCGATCACGGCCAAGCAGGTCGAGGACTGCCTGCGGGCGGCGGCGCGCGGCGGCTACGACGACCTGGTGCTGGCCGGCTTCACCGTGGACGCGGCGGCCCAGGCCATCATCCAGGACGACCCGAACCCGAACGTCCACTGCCACCTGGCGCACATCCGCCCCGACGTGAACATGGGCAACCTCCTCAAGACCACACCCAGCAGCCAGCTCTTCACCGTCTTCGGCCAGCCCCGCGTCACGCTGGACAAAGACGGCGACGAGTGGGTGGTGACGATGGAGGGCGTGGATATCTACGACCCGGTCGCCAACACCCTGCGGGCGACGAGCGCCGACAAGGTCGCGGCGTGGTTCCTGGACGGCGACTACGACGGGCAGACGTTCTGCATCAGCCAGGCCTTCTTCCCCGACGGCAGCGCGTGGGACAAGCTGGCTCAGGCGCTCAAGTCCGTCGTCGATCCGGCGCGCTTCGCGGCTTTCTCCGGTACACGCTCCCTGCCATTTCCCACAGGCAAGCACCGCCGCGTAGCGGTCAAGGTCATCGACCCGCGCGGCAACGAGGTCATGCGGGTGCTGAGCCTGGGCGAGGTGCGCTATGGCCGAGAGTGACCTCGCCGTTCAGCCGGTCGACAAGCCCATCCTGTGCAGCCCGTACGTCGAGCCGACGGAGCACTGGGTGTACGACCGCGAAGCCGGCACGGCGACTCGCGTCCCCGGCCGCCGCCCGGCCTCCTACTGGTTCAAGTCGCAGCGCGTGGCGTCGCAGCAGCTCGCCATGTTCGCCGAGGAGCAGCGCGAGGACCTGCCGCTGGTCAACGCCCTGCGCGAGGATGTCAAGCGCTGGCGGCAGTCGGGCTACGAGGGCGCGACGCCGATCACGAAAGAGTTGCTGCGGGCGTGGGGACGCGAGGACCGGCCGCGGCGGCTGTTCTTCTGCCAGATCGAGGCGGCCGAGACGGTCATCTTCCTCAACGAAATCCTGCTCAGCGGCCGGACGCCGCGCTTCCGTCCCCGCGTGAGCGAGGTGGACCTGCGCAGCCTGTCCGACTCGCCCGCCGACCCGGCCCTCGCGCCGTTGACCCGGCTCGGCCTCAAGATGGCGACCGGCAGCGGCAAGACCGTCGTCATGGCGATGCTCATCGCCTGGGCGTTCTGCAACCGCGCCCGCGTCCCCAGCGACGAGCGCTTCCCATCGGCCGTGCTCGTCGTCTGCCCCAATCTGACCATCAAGGAGCGTTTACAAGTGCTGCGGCCGGAGGACGCCGGCAACTACTACGCCGCCTTCGACCTGGTTCCCGCGATGCTGCGCCCGCTGATGGGGCAGGGCAAGGTGCTGGTCACCAACTGGCACGTCTTCGCGCCCGAGTCGGAGCACAGCGAGGGCGGGACAACCTACCGTGTCGTGGACAAGGGGCCGGAAAGCGCCCAGGCGTTCGCGCGGCGCGTCCTGGGCGATCTGGCGACGCGCGGGCCGGTGCTCGTCCTCAACGATGAGGGCCACCACGCCTGGCGCCCACCGCTGGCGAACGGCGCAGACGGCGAGACGCTCGGCCAGGAAGAGAAGGCCGAGCTGGAGGAGGCGACGGTCTGGATCGACGGCCTGGACAAGATCAACGGCGCTGTTGGCATCCGCTGCTGCGTGGACCTGTCGGCAACGCCGTTCTACATCGCCGGGAGCGGCCACACCGAAGGCTCGCCGTTCCCGTGGCTCGTCAGCGACTTCGGCCTGGTGGACGCCATCGAGAGCGGCATCGTCAAGATCCCCCGCCTGCCGGTGAGCGACGTGACCGGCCGGCCGGAGCCGAAGTATTTCCGGCTGTGGCACAACATCACCGCCAACCTCCAGCCGGGCCAGAAGCTGCCGGGGAAGGCGGGCAAGCCGAAGCCCGAGGTCGTCTACACCGAGGCCGAGCCGGCGTTGTTGATGTTGGCCGGCCAGTGGGTGCAGCGCTTCGACCAGATCCAGGCAGCCAACGACGCCCAGGACAAGACGCCGCCGGTGCTCATCATAGTCTGCGACAACACCGACATCGCCGAGGTTTTCTACCGCAACATCTCGGGGGAGCAGGAGGTGGAGGTCGTCGCGCCGGACGCGGACGACGCCGACGACGAGGACGGCGACGAGACGCCGCGCCGCAAGACCAAGAAGCCGAAGAAGGCGACGAGCTACGGCCAGGGCCGCGTGTTCCCCGACTACTTCTCGAACCGTTCCGGCTTCACGCCCACCATCCGCATCGACAGCAAGCTCCTGGCGCAGGCCGAGAGCGGCGACCCGACGGTCAGCCGGGGCGAGGCCGCCGAGCTGCTGCGCGAGATTGTCGCCACGGTCGGCAAGAAGGGCCAGCCCGGTGAGCACGTGCGCTGCGTCGTCTCCGTAGCGATGCTGACCGAGGGATGGGATGCCAGCAACGTGACCCACATCCTGGGCCTGCGCGCCTTCGGCAGCCAGCTCCTGTGCGAGCAGGTCGTCGGGCGCGGCCTGCGGCGCATGGACTACACGCCTGATCCCACGACCGGCCTGCTGACCGAGGAGTACGTGGACATCTACGGCGTGCCGTTCAGCCTCATCCCGTACAAGGGCCGGCCAACGAACGCCCCCGCCCCGCCGGCCGACAAACCCAAGAACCACGTGCGGGCGCTGCCAGAGCGCGCCGCCTTCGAGATGCAGTTCCCCATCGTCGAGGGCTACGCCTTCGCCCTGCGCCGCAACATCATCACTGCGGATATTGACGCCATGGAGCCGCTGCGCATCGAGCCGGAGTACGAGCCGACGGCGGTGTTCGTCAAGCCCCGCGTCGGCTACGAGATCGGCGCGCCGAGCCAGGCCGGGCCGGGCGAAGCCGAGCTCCAGGACCGCGCCGCGTACTACGCCAGTACGCATTTGCAGACTATCGAGTTCGAGATCGCGCGGCAGGTCGTCGTCGGCCTGGTCGGGGATGAGCACACGTCGCCCAACCCGGACAGCAACCCCAAGCTGCGCCTCCAGTCGCGCCACCAGCTCTTCCCCCAGGTGTACCGCCTGGTGCATGCCTACGTCGAGCGCAAGGTGGACTTCCGCGGCGAGAACCCGTGCGAACTGGGGCAGGAGAAGTACCTGCGCCGCGTGGTCGAGCGGCTGCTGGCGGCGATCCGGCCGGACGAGGGCCAGGGCGAGCCGCCGCTGATGCCGCTGCTCAACCGCTACAAGCCCATCGGCACGACGAGCGACGTGGACTTCCTGACGGTTCAGCCGTGCGTCGGAACGATGCGCAGCCACATCAACCTCGTCGCGGCGGACACCCAGACTTGGGAGCAGATGGCGGCGTTCCGCCTGGAGCAGGCGGCGCAGCACGGCATCGTCAAATTCTACGCCCGCAACGATGGCCTGGACTTCGTCATTCCCTACGAGTACCTGGGCGTCAGCCACGTATACGAGCCGGACTACCTGGTACGGCTGAGCAACGACGTCACGCTGATCCTGGAGATCAAGGGGCAGGAGAAGGACCAGGACCGCGCGAAGCACGAGGCGGCGGGCCGGTGGGTGCAGGCCGTGAACAACTGGGGCAAGCTCGGCCGCTGGGACTTCCACGTCACCCACGACCCGCAGATGCTGGAGAAAGAGCTGCGCGATACCGTCGCTAGCGTGCCGCACGTCGCAGTCACGAACGCGCAACCCGCAAATGCTGACGTCGATGCCGCGCCACAAAGCCAAGAAGAGGACGTCATGCGATATGACAAGCTGCCGGCAACGTTGACCGTCCTCACAGTGCGGCAACCGTGGGCCAGTCTCATTGTGACGGGACAAAAGACTGAAGAGTATCGGTCGTGGCCCACGAAGTATCGAGGGCCTCTGGTGATCCACTCATCCGGGACGTTCACACGAGCCGACAGAGAGGATGCGGAAGAGTACTGTGCGCAGGCAGGCCTGACGCTGCCCAAGGATCTCCCTTTAGGCCGCTTTGTGGGCATCGTGACGGTGACAGACTGCTATGAGTACGAGACCGAGGACAGTGACCGCGGCTTCGCCTGGGTGTTAACCAACCCTGCGATTTTCGAGGTTAACACGCCCTGGGAAGGACACCTGAACTTGTGGCACATCCCGGCGGCCGACATCGCCGAAAGCCTGCACAGCATGCGGGCGGTTCCCCCACCGAAATCGCCGCCGCACCGCTAGCATCAGCCGTAGACAGGGTGGTGGATCAGGACGTAGAAGTCCGTCACGCAAAGGATGAGGCTTAACGTGTCATATCACCGAGCTTGACACATTCCGCCATGCCTGCCGCAGTCGAGTTGGCCCGCGAGCTGCGGCGAATGGTGTGAATACGTGCTTCCCAATTGCCATATTTCGGTCCCATCAGGGGGAGTCTCAAAGACGGTACCGACGTCTATCTAGGGCAACATAATGCCGTCCATCGCCGATGCCTAGGCGGTCGCCGACAACTGGATGAGCCGCACTCCCTGGAAATCAACCCACGCTCTGTCCGGGATGTTGGCCATCCGGATCATGACGTGCTCACAACTCGGGCAGCGAACGACCATACCCATGGCTGTGGCGTAGACCGCCGTTTCCCCCATGATCGCAGTCGAACCACATGCGGCACAGACGATGCGCGCCGTCGTCATCTCAACCACAAAGATCTGCTGGAGCAGCCCGCCCGCCACATTCCCGTCCAGCGCTCGGGTTTCCTCGCTCATCGCACTCCTCCTGTCGCTCCAAAACGCTCTGTTTTGATGCGCTCGGGTACGTGACCCAGATCTACCAGGGTTGAGGCGACCCCTTCCACTAGACTCGTCGGACCACAAACGAAGATACGCGGCTGTTCAGAGGGTGACCACGTCACTTCAGCGAGCATCGCTCGGTCAATCCGCCGTTGGTAGCCGGTCCAGTCGGGTGGCCGGCTGCGGGTTAGAGTGTGAAACACCTGTAGCGCGGCATCGTCAGCAGCGAGCTGGTCCAGCTCCCGACGATAGATGATGTCGTCAAACGAGCGCGACGAGAATAGCAGCCGGGTAGGGAGGTGACTCTGCTGCGCGGCGCGGTGGCGGATCATCGCCATCAACGGGACGACACCCGAGCCGCCGGCGATAAGCAGCAGCGGACCGAGCCGCCGTGCTCAGGGGCGAGCGGCTTACCGCCTTATGTATCGATAATCCAGGTCTTGCCGTGCAAGTCGGCGAGGGCCAGATTAGACGCTGTACTTATCAGATACGCGCTGGATGAGCCTAAAGTTGGCCTGATAGGCCCTTGACAGGGACAACCTTGTTCTGATATGATGATGCCAGTCTTCAAGCAATATATCTCCAGCTAGCAATACACAATCCGCCTTGCCACTCTAGCCTCACACCGCAGCTTCGGTTCCTCAGAAATCAAAAGTGCTCGCAACAGAAGATAAATGCGCTGCGACACCAAAAACGGCATAATGAATCAGCACTGTGTCACCGGTGGCCGTAGACCTGTCGTCGGACTGTAGGTGGACGCCGCTAATGCACCGCAAATTCCGGACTCGCCTTCTAGCCGCCGTGGCAGGCTTTCTACTCGCCGGTGTTGCCGTAGCACAAGTCTCAACCAGCTTCGATCTGAGCTGGCACTTCTTGTCGGCCGGTGGTGGAGAACGTCAATCGGCGAATTTCGTGGTTCAGGATAGCCTGGGGCAGTGGGTAAGTGGCGCTTCGTCCAGCGCGAACGCTCAGATCGCCCCAGGCTTCCTGAGTGGCGCTGTTCTGGCATCTGCCACATTCACGCCAACGCCGACGGCGCCACTGTCATCCACATCCACGCCTACTCCAACGCAAACGCCGACCCTGCCGTCCACCTCAACACCTAGCCTAACGCCGACGATACTCGCTGATGCCTACGAGGACGACAACGCCTGTACCCGCGCGAGCGCGATTGCCGTCGGCGGGGTCGCCCAGACCCATAACTTTCACATACCGGGCGACACGGACTGGGTGAAGTTCAACGTCGTCGCTGGCAAGACGTATATCTTGGAAACTTCTGATGTCGGTCCGCGCTCGGATGCCGTAGCGTTCCTCTACAACCGATGTGATGCGCCGCCGCTATCCTCTGAGGATAACCCATTCGCCTCGACCCTTCGCCTGCAGTTTGATGCGACGCGCGGCGGAACGTACTACGTCAAACTCCAGCAGCACGATCCAAGTGTCGCCGGTTCAGATACCTACTACCATCTATCCCTTAGCGTTGATAGCGAGCCGCCAGCGCCACCCCACCTCCAGCGCCTGATCGCCGGAAATCGCACGCTCGGCGTCCGATGGCAGCGCAATCTAGAGGCGGACGTCGTCGGCTACCGCGTGTGGATTGGCACCGCACCCGGCGCCTATGGTCGAATCGAGGACGTCACGCCTGTCGGTCCCGATACGACCTACTATGCCGTCGATGAGCTGAATAACGGAACGCGATACTATGTCGCCGTGAGCGCAGTCGACTTTTCAGGCAACGAAAGCGCCAGATCAACCGAGCTTAGCGAGGCCCCCAACCCACCGCCTGACTCGACTATCCCCTCGCTGACGATTAACCGCCCCAGCGCCAGCAGCGTCTACACGACGACTGTCGGCGCAGTGACCATTGGCGGCATCGCGAGCGATGCCGGCGGCAACCTGAGTCGCGTGCATGTCCAGAACGTCACCCTCGGCGTCGACGGGTGGGATTATACCTTGACCGGATCCTCCTCCCCGTTCCTCGTCAACAACATCGGCTTGAGCGTGGGTTCCAACGAGGTACAGGTGACCGTCTTCGACGACGCAGGCAATTCCTCTAGCGTTACACTGAGCGTGACGCAGTTGAGCGCCGCGCCCGGCGCAGTGATTATCATCGCCGGTCACAACGATACCAACAGCTTGCAGCCGAATATCTTCAATGCCACCAATCGCGCCTATCGCGTGTTTCGTGGCGCGGGTTTCCGCGATGAGGACATTTACTATCTTAGCCCCTCACCGCAGGACCCGAACGGCGACGGTACGGCTAACGAAGTCGACGCGATTACTTCAGCCGACAATGTTCGTCAGGCGATTCAGACCTGGGCGCGGGCTCGCGTGGGCCCAGGGCGTCCCCTCTACATGTACATCATGGATCATGGCGAGATCGAATTCTTGTGTGCCGATGGCTGTCAGACCGCCGGACGGGTCGCACCGGCCGACCTCGACGCCTGGCTGCGCGACCTGGAGAGCAAGTCGGGCGTGGATGAAGTCAATATCATATACGAGGCCTGTCACTCCGGCAGCTTCATCGACCGCGTCGGCAGCATCGCGCAAAGTATCTCCAAGCCGGGTCGAGTGATCATCACCTCGACGGGGCGTGACAATAACGCCTATGCCTCGGTCCAGGGCGCTTACTTCTCTGATGCCTTTTTCACCTGCCTCAGTTCCAGCGGCGATCTACGGTCCTGCTTCGACCAGGCCAAATCCGCCGTGAGTGCTGTCGCCAGCAACCAGACCCCCTGGATAGACGATAATGGCGATGGGATCTCGAATGTGACCGACGGCAATATCGCCAAGAATCGCTATGTCGCCAAGCTGTTTGGGGCGCTTCCGCCGCGAGTCGTGGATGCCTCCGTCGCCCGCATCGGGACAACGGGCATTCTAACGGCGACAGTGGAGCGTGGCGATGATCCGTTGGAGATCGTGTGGGCGGCTGTGTATCCTCCCTCGTTCCGTGAGCCAACGGCGACAACCCTGGATCTCGGGGTTCCCCTGATCCGCCTCGAGCCGGTGCCGCAGAACGAAGGGCTGTTTCGGGCTGACTATCCTAACGGCTTCATCGAGAGCGGTGACTATCGAGTCGTGTTCTTTGCGCAGGATCGGTCGGGGGATAATGCGCCACCGAAAGTCGTCTCCGTCCGCACCGGCGGCAAGCTATACCTGCCGCTTATCGCGCGCGGTTGGGGAACTGGGAGTTTGATAAATCTCACCGAACCGTAGCTCTCGGTTAGATGAAAGGAGAATTGCCGTGCTGTATCGTCGCACTGAAATCATCGCCTTAGGCGCGTTGCTCCTGGCTGGTTTGGCGTTCCTCAACACTTTGCGGCCCGGCGGCTGGACCGTTTGGGCGGCCGGCCCCGACGCCGCGCCGAACGCGTTGGCACGATCCAACGCAGCTACCCCTGCTGCCGCCATAGCGCGGACCTTCGCATACCAGGGCGTGTTGCGGCTGGCCAACGGCGCCCTGGCGAATGGCAACTACAATCTGGCGCTTGCGATCTACGACGTCGAGACAGGGGGAACGCCTCTGTTCGAGGAGACGCTGCGCAACGTTCCCGTGCGGAACGGTCTCTTCAATGTCACGCTGGGTGAGACGGTCGCAATAGGTGACGCTGTGTTTGCGACAGGCCCACGGTTCCTCGGTGTGACAGTTGCCCCGGACCCTGAGATGCTACCTCGTCAGCGTATTCAGGCCGTGCCGTGGGCGCTTCTGGCCACGACGCTGCAGCCGGGTGCGACGATTCAAGATGCGAACGGATCGGCTCAACTGGTCGGCGCCGACGTCGGCGTAGCAGGCTCCAATGCCAACGGTTCTGGCGTGCGAGGATCGAGTAGCAATGGGATCGGCGTGGAGGGCATCAGCGTTGGTGGGCGGGCTATATTTGGCTCGAGCACCAGTGGTGGCGGTGTGGTTGGAACCAGCACCGGCGGATCGGGCGTCTCCGGTTCGAGCAGCAGCGGCTTTGGTGTGGAGGGTTTCAGCAACAGCTTTGCCGGAGTATCTGGTACGAGCAACGGCGATGGTCTTACCGCCGCGGGCGTGTATGGCTCGAACACGAACGGCACCGGCGTAGGCGTCTATGGCGTCAGCACGGGCAACGACGGCGTGTATGGCACAAGCTCGAGCGGCACTGGCGTCCATGGCTACAGCGACAGCAGTTATGGCGTCTACGGCGAGAGCTTCGGGAACGCGGTCCCTGGCGCTGCCGTGTTGGCTCTGGCGAGGAACCCCGACGCCGGTATTGCCATCTACGCTGCCAATAGCAGCCGCGACGGTACAGTGGTGCTGAGCAATGGGGGAACGGGGGACTTGATCCGCGCCTTTGCGGGCGGCGACAACCTGTTTTTCAGGGTGGACCACGACGGCAATGTGTACGCGCACGGCTCCTTCCGTCCCTTTAGTCTCGACTATGCCGAGATGCTGCCCGCCGTTGAGGGGCCAGAACCTGGTGACGTGCTGGTCGTAGGCCCAGATGGGAAGTTGATGCGTAGCACGTCAGCCTACCAACGCAACACGGCGGGCGTCTACTCTACTCAGCCGGGGATTCTGGCCGAGGCAGCCGATCACATCACGGGGAAGGTTCCCCTGGCGCTGCTCGGCGTCGTTCCGGTGAAGGTGACGGCGGAGAACGGGGCCATCGCGCCGGGCGATCTTCTCGTGACCTCGTCCGTTCCCGGTCGCGCCATGAAGGCTACTCCCAAGTTGGTGGGCGATGTCGAAGTCTACCCGACGGGGGCGGTCCTGGCTAAGGCGCTGGAACCGTTAGCTGACGGACAGGGCGTCATCCAGGCGTTACTGACGTTGCGATAGCCGAAGACGAGCGCCGGGTAGCACTTGGAGGTTATGTAGCAGGCTGAGCAGGTAGCCGCGTCGCGTCATGCCTGGAGATAGATAGATGGCTCGTCAGACCGGGTTCCGACACTGGGTCGCTCTGGCTATAGTACTCACCGCCTTTCTCGCCGGTTGTCAGGCGGACACGGGCGCCGGCCAGGCGCATGGCTCTGTCAACGTCGTCCAGGCGGCAGGGCTGGACCAAACGACTCAGCTAGAGATCATCCAAACAACACCAGTTGGTCAGGCGGGCGCCGCCCGCGTACTGACTGACACGGCGTCTATCCAGCCTTTCATCGCTGCGTTGAACCAGGAGTTGCCTTTGCGGCCTCGCTCGCGCTGTCTGGGCCAGTACCGCTTGCGATTTCACCTGTCAAACGGCCAGGTTCAAGAGTTCGAGTACTTCTGTCAAGGCGGCGCCTCGTTTCTACGCGGCGATCAGGCATTTTGGGTTGGGCAGGAGGTCGGACCGCCCCCTGAATTCGATAGACTGGTACAGCGCTGGTCAGGCACACCGACATGACGAAGTGGGCACAGCGTATCTTGGGGATGTTGTTCCGATTATGGTCGAAGGAGGCTCCAATGTAGCAGGGTATCGGCTAATCAACACGGCTCGTTGTCATTCGCCGTATCCGCGAAGACCGCCGCGTCTCGCGCAGCAACAGGGAGGGTAATGTGAATTTCCGCCGTTCGAGACTGTTGATCCCGCTGGCGTTGGTCATAGGTATCAGCGCGCTGCTGGCTGGTCTGGTCACCGCCGATCCCTCCGTCACAACGAGAGTCGCTTCTGTCAGTCCCGCAGCATCCCTGGATGCACGCGGACCCACAGGCGCCGACGATGGCGCGCTCGACGTGGGCGTCGAGTTCGTCGCTGACGCGCCACCGGCCGGCGCGGGTGGCTCTGACCTACCCGGATGCCGCACGTCGGGTTGGGACTTCTACAACCGGATGCGCGGTGCGGGGTATACGGGTTCTGATAGTTTCATCTGGGGCGACAGCCTGGCGTGGGAGCGCGACTTCAAGCGCGCTGCTCTGGGAGGTAATGAGAACCACTATATCGACAACGTGGATATCACCTACTACTGCGACCACGGCTATGATAGTGGGATGTTCTTTCCCTGGGGCCACGATGACAACGGCCTGGAACCGTCCGACTGTCTCGGCTCCTGGGGTGACAAAGATGCCGAGTGGCTTGGTATTGGCACTTGCCTCACCCTCATCAACCATGGTGGTTGGGCCAACTGCATGAACGGTCTGCACCTGATTGCAGGCTACATCACCGTCTCTCAGGACGTCGACGAGGGCGGCCCGTGGGCGGATCAGATGTTGGGGTGGTACGTTGACCTTCCGCTCTTCGGCCGCGTCTGGCTGCGTCAGCCCAAGACTATCACGCAGGCGTGGTTCACGATGTGCGACCAGCAGCAGCCCAGTAGCGTGACGGCCCGCGTGATTGCCGAAGACTCGCGCCACTACGGCGACAAGCTCTGGAACCGCGGCGGGCCAGCCTATGGTGATATTGTGGACGACAACTACTTCTGGCTCGACCACAGTTGCTACAAGCCCGATCCGATGGTCGTAGATACGGCCCCACTGGTGGCGATGCCCTCCTACCGTGTCGTGCAGCGCACCGTCGATGAGAGCTACGCTCGCAACCTTGCCAACACCCTGGGCTTCAGCGACACCCTGACGCTGATGAGCAACGGCCAGGAGTGGGCCATCAGTTCCACGCAGGATGGAGTTACACGAACACTATCTGTTCAAGTCGCCAGTGGCGGCTACACATATCAGAACCTCGCCGAGCTATGGCTGCCACCCGAGCCGGGATTGCCTCTATCGCTGCCCGGTACTGAGCAGGCGGCCCAGTTGGCCGACAGCTATCTGTTGGCGAATGCCCAGAACCTGCCCGGCGTGCGCTATGCCACTGATCAACACACTGAGAACGACGTCATGACTCCAGTGAGTAAGAACGCCAGTCTATCGTTTGGCAGTCCTCAAGGCACGACCCAGGAGTCGTCCGGCGTCGATGTGATGGTCGCATATGGCCGGCATCTGGCGGCCGGGGTCCAGATGACGAAAGAGGGTATCATTACCACCGAGGTGTCTGTCGTCGGTCCTGGCGGATCAACGAAGGTCTACTACGGCCAGCCGGGAGGTCGCTCGACGCAAGGGGCCACTGCTCCGAAGCAACAGTCTCAGCTCCCCATTGGCCTTCTGGGTGGGTCGCGGGATGTCGAGCAAGGGCGCGCGATCCAGGTTCAGACATCTGACAAGGCCTGGCGCGACTTCCAGGCCGACCATCAGATCGCTGTCGGTACCATCCCCCTCGATGCCGACCAGATCACTCCCACCGCCAACACCGTCCCCACTCTGGCGTACTACGAGCAACCCCACGACGTCTCGCAAGCCGAAATGATTCCGGTGTGGGCATTCCGCGCCGACTTCCAGAAAGGCGACCGGGTCCTGGCGGCCAATGCCTTGGTCTACATTCCGGCCACGCCCGACTATTATCCGCCTGCCGTAACCATCGCCCAGCCGACCAGTGGGGTAACCGTTCGGGCGGGGGAGGTTGTGAGCTTTGAGGCCACGGCGAGTGGTGGGTATGCCCCGTTCACCTACGAGTGGGTATCGGATCGCGATGGAGTCTTGGGCACGACGGACAGCCTGACGCACATCCTGTCGCCGGCCATGCGCGACGGTGAGACGGCGACCCACACGATCTCGCTCAAGGTCACCAACGCCAACGGTCAATCGCGCGTGGTGAGCACGGTTGTGAACGTTCAGCCCTACCCGCTGTTCCTGCCTGGCATTCTGAAGGGCCAAGGCCGATAGAACCAACCTAGTGATGCGTGGGACGCCGCGCCAACGAGTTCAGGGGCAGCGTCCCGCGCATCACTCGCTCGGAGGCTAAACTATGCGGACATCTACTCGCCTGCAGGGCACATTCTGGGGAATGCTACTCTTGGCCGGTCTTCTCAGTCTGGCCCTCGGCTTCGTGACGGGCAGCGGCGCCGCTCTGCCTGTCCAAGCGGCTCAGGCAGCCGCGTCCTCCGGCCCCGACCTCGTCATCCAGAGCCTCCGAGTTATTCCGCCGTTTCCGGATGTAGGCCAGCCAGCAGATATCGAGGTCCGTATTACAAATGTTGGCAGCGCCAGCGCCGGCGGCTTCAGGACGTACCTGTACGTCGACCCGCCTGCGTCACCTGAACCAAATACACCCGATACGAGTCTGACATTTATCTTTGGCCTTAATGCAGGTCAGTCATTCACCTGGACATATCGAGGCTACACATTCAATTCGCCCGGCTGTGGGCATATTATCTATGCGTGGGTTGACCGCGATAATGACGTACCGGAGGACAACGAAACCAATAACCTCACCTCGACGAGCAGCTGCATCGGGACGACTCCGACGCCAACGGTCCCCGTTTCACCCACACCCAGCCTTACACCGACACCGACACCAACGGCGACACCGCGCTCGTGCACACCGGATATATACGAGCCGGACCAAAGCTGTGGGGCGGCGCGTCCTATCACGACCGACGGCGTGCACCAGATGCATAGCCTGTGCCCCGTCGGTGACGAAGACTGGGTCAAGTTCACGGCAACAGAGGGAATCACCTACACGCTGACCACAGCCAATGTTGGAGCCGATGGCGATACTATCCTCGGGTTATACAACCGCTGCGACCAGCCCCCTTTGTCTGCCAGTGATCCGGCGTTCGGCAACGGGGCCGAGCTTACCTTCCAGGCGCCGACCACCGGTGAGTACTTCCTCCAGGTGAAGCATCACCTCGCCACCTATGGGCCAGCAACTGACTACGAGCTGTTCGTCACCGCAGCGACGAGTTGCAGCGGCGACGATTACGAACCGGATGACAGCTGTGCAACCGCGCGGGATATCACGGTCGGCGCCGCGCCGCAATCGCATGTCTTTTGCAAACCCGCCGACCAGGATTGGGTCAAGTTCACCGCGACGAGTGGCGCCCGATACCTCATCTCGGCGACAGGTATGGGCGCAGACGCCGACCCTATCCTGGGGCTATACAACACGTGCAGTTTCGGAGCCCCGCTGGCAAATGGCCAAACTATCGAGTGGACGGCGCCGGCGAACGGCATCTACTATGTCGCGGCTCAGAACCACGACCCCACGAAGACCGGCGAAACCACGCGCTATAACCTGTCGGTGGTCCAGTCGCTGTGCGCCGCCGACAGCTTTGAGTCCGACGACTCGCCCGTGGCGGCCAGTCTGGCAATGCCCACCGGCGCTGATCAGGCCCATACATCGTGTCCGGCCGGCGATCAGGACTGGGTACGGTTTCCGACGACCCAGGGGCAACGCTATGTGATCGAGACATTTGAGCTGGGCGCTGACGCCGATACTGTCCTGTGTCTGTTCGGCCCCGACAACACAACTCAGATTGCCTGCGACGACGATGGTGGTGGTGGGCTGGCCTCGCGCCTCCGCTGGACGGCGCCGACAACCGGCGTCTATTATCTACGCGTCAAACACAACGACCCTGGTGTCAGCGGCCCGACCACGTCCTATCATCTAGCCATCTCCGAAGGGGAGCCGCTGGATGCTTTCGAGCCAGATAACTCGGCAGCCCAGGCGCGCCCGATCACCACCGATGGGTCACCCCAATCGCACAACTTCACGCCCGACGGGGACTCGGATTGGGTGCGCTTCGATGCCGTACCCGGTGAGCCATACGTCATCCAGACGTCGAATCTGTCTGGCGACTGCGACACCGTTTTGCACTTGTACGATACCGACGGTGTCACCGAGCTGACAACCAACGATGACTATGGCGTCGGCCCGGGGTCGCGCATCACGTATATTTTCCCTCGCGCCGGCACGTACTACGCTCGCGTCCATCACTATCGCTCGAATCGGTCGGGGCGCGGAACAAGCTACAGTCTGTCGGTCACACGCGGCGCGCAGCCCCCATCCCCGACACCGACGGCGACGCCGCCCGCGACGCCTGTCCCGACGTCTACCCCGCCGGCCTCCGGCATCCGCACCTTGATCGTCACAAACCGTGAGCGGCTCGAGGCGCTGTATGGCGCGGCAGCAGCCACCGACATCATGAACAGTCTGGCTCTACTGGCGAGTGACCCTCGCGTGCAAGGGACGATCATCCAGGCGGAGACTGACAACTCGGCGCTGGCCGCCTACACGTTGTGGAACGCGACCCCACTCGACACCACGCGGGCGAACAACGTTGCAGCCGCTGTGCGCAACCGGATAATGGCGGCTCTCGCCACAAACCCCAGTGTCGAGTATGTTGTCATCGTTGGTAACGACAGCGTCGTGCCTTTCCGTCGTACGCCCGATCGCACCAAGTTTGGGGAGAGCAACTACCAGACGTTCGTCACCGCCAACACCTCGATCTGGGCGGCATGTCGAGATAACATGACGCTGACCGACGATTACTACGTCAGCCGGGAGCCGAAGATTGTGAAGGGCCAGGAGGTGTATGTACCCGACTACGCCATTGGCCGTCTGCCAGAAGGGCCGACTGAGATTACGGCGTTCATTAACGGCTACCTCGCCCAGGGTCCGATGACCATGCACAACGTCCTCGTGACCGGCTATGATTTCGTTGTAGATGCCGGGCAGACCATATCCAACACCATTGCAGCCGATCTGGGACCAAGCGGGACGATTGATAGCAGCCTGATTGGCCCCAGCTGGTCAGCGACGAGCTTCCGCCAACGACAACTCAACACGACGCCGCGTTTCGATGTGCAGTTTATCAACGGACATGCCAGCCAACACCTGCAGGGTGCCCCCCTCTCCGGAGGTGTTCCCGATACAGACGTGTTCAGTTTTGGCTCTTCCGATTTGCGTAGTAGTCTGGTCGTGACGCTGGGCTGCCACTCTGGCCTGAACGAAACGGCCGCCCTACCGACCGGCCTCGACCTGGCCCAGGCCTTCTTTAAGCGCGGCGCTAACTACATTGCTAATACGGGCTATGGATGGGGATCCAACGAGGGGTTAGGGTGGTCGGAACGGTTGATGAACAACTACACACGGGCGTTAGTGCAGGGCGGAAATGTCGCCATCGGCAAGGCCATCTTGACCGCCAAACGGCGCTACTTCAGTGAGACGACAACCTTCGACGAGTATGATGAGAAGGCCATGATGGAGTCGACATTGTATGGCCTACCCCAGTATCAACTGGTGAGTGGCGGGCTCCTGAGCCCTGAAGACCCCTTCCCCAGCGTCCAGGTTACCCAGAACCTGCCTCTGGATGTCGGCCCTGTCCACCTGGGAAATGTAAACATCTCTCTGCCTGCCTCGCTCAGCGCCCTAGACGAGCATCATGCCACCGACGGGGTGTTCTATGGTATCAACCGCAGCACAACTGTCGAGGCGGGGCAGCCGGTGCAGCCTAAGTTCTACGCGAACGTCACCTCATCTTCTACCGGACGAGTCCACGGTGTCGTCTTGCACAGCGGACACTACAGCGACACGGCGACCCTGGACCCCCTGGTGTCCCAACCGGTGCACGAGTATCTTGCACCGCGGTCGCTCTACTGGGCTGAGCCGCCTCTGCAAAGCGACGGCTGGCTGCCGGCGCAGCCGGCAACGCTCCAAAACCTGGTCTCACCGGCCGGTGAGACCGATATGCTCGTGACGCAGCTCGGTCAGTACGACGCCCAGGGATTACGGGAGCGATTGTATGACAACCTGAATCTGGACCTGTACTACTCCGATAGCCCAGATTGGACCGGACCCACAATCACGTACGTTGGCGAGCAAGTTGACGCAGGCCGACAGATTGCAGGAATCAAGGTCGAGGGCACGGATCTATCTGGCATCCTCGGAGGAATGGTGACGTATACCCAGGGTGCAGGTCAGTGGGACAGCGTCGCGTTGGCTTACGATGCTGCGCGCATGAAGTGGGTCGCCGACATTCCGGCAACTCGAAACACGCTCTATTACGTGCAGTTGGTTGATCGCGCCGGGAATGTAAGCGCGGCGACCAACAAGGGACACTACTATAGCCTACCTGACGCGTCCAGGTACGTCTTTCTGCCATATTTGGCCACACGAGAGTAGTGCGGGCGTAGTAAGTACCGGTTCATCCCAGGTAACTCGGCTGGAGCCAGGCGACGGGAGTGATGATGCTCTCAGCCGGCCAATACTACGCATGGGAGAAGCTGGCCCGCGCCGGGGCACGGGAAGCGCTGCAGAGTCGCGCCCCTCACCATCCTACGTTCTGCCGCGCGGTTGGGTCGCCTCATATACAAATACCACTTCTGCGACTTCGGAGGGACGCCCATGGAATTTGTCGGAGTATGCCCTCGAACAAGGTTCGTCTCATGCCCTACGCCGATACGAACAACGCCGACGGTGTGTACATCCTGGCTATCTGCTCGTTGGCCGACGGCTATCCTGACACCGCGAGCAAGTGTAAGTGTGACGCGTTCAAGGTTCAGGAGACGGAGGTTCGGCCGGGTCTCCCGCTCACTGTCACTAAGGACGCCGATGGCGCCTGCGACAACAAGTACACGTGGACAATCACAAAGGACGTCGACAAGACGAGCGTCAAGCAGATGGGTGGGGGTGCGACGTTCGACTACAAGGTGACAGTGACCCACGACGGAAGCACGATCAGCAACGTGAAGGTCAGTGGCACCATCACTGTCTTCAACCCGAATGTTGACAGCAGTAACAACGCCGTGCCGGTTGACATGGACGGCGTTACCGACTAGTTATCCGACGGCACCGTGTGTACGGTGAGAAATGGCGCTACCAGAACGTGAGCAGCGCGTTCGGTGGCGCGTCGAGTCTGACTGTGTCGCAGATGTTGGCATACACGGCGAGTCAGTCTAACTCGAGCAGCAGCGTCTGGTATGGGAAGGTCAAATCCACCAGGAGCTCGCCAAGAATGCCTTCGGCGCCATCAACAACCAGGTGGCCTTTAGCGCATAAGGTCCCCGGCTGATTCAGGTTCATCTTCGCCCCTTCTCGCTAAAGTCGGGAAGGGGCTGTTTTGAGTGCCCGGTAGCTCTTCACATAGGCAGGTCATGTCAAACCCTGGCCCCAATTATCTGCCGCTTCACGGGTAAGCCTGGCTGACAGGCCCGAGAAGCAGAAATAGGTTCAGGGCCTGAACAACCGCCCTCTCCGCGTTCCGCGCCTCGCGCTGTGGCTTTTTCCACTCCTAGAAGTTCAGTCCCTGTCGACCCTCCTCCACCTCGTGCTGAATGAACCACAAGATGGGCGCGATGTTGGAGTACAGAGGCTAGGTACTCTCATTCGAATGACAGTTGAATCTCAGCACATATACGCTAGAATTCATTTGGATGAATCGTTTCACCAAACGCTTAGCGTGGAGGCGCGCGATGCCTGCCCAAATCTACGTCGGTACCAGCGGTTACAGCTACGACGACTGGGTCGGCCCGATCTATCCCGAAGACGTTAAGAAGACGGACTGGCTCAAGTACTACGCCGAACACCTCTTCGGCTGCACCGAGATCAACTACACTTATTACCGGCTGCCGGCGGCCCGCACACTTAAAGCTATGGCCGACAAGACGCCACCCGGCTTCCAGTTCACCATCAAGGCTAGCCAGGAACTCACCCACGGCCGGGACGACCCCGACGCATTCGAGAAGTTTACTTCGGCGCTCTGGCCGCTGCTTGAGGCCGACAAGTTCGGCTGCGTCCTCGCCCAGTTCCCGACCTCGTTCCACAACACGCCGGAAAATCAGGACTACCTGCGTCGCCTCCGCGACCGCCTGAGCGACCTGCCGACGGTCGTCGAGTTCCGCAACCGCGAGTGGATCGAGGACGAGGTGTTCGAGCTCCTGCGCGAATATCGGCTCGGCTTCTGCGCCGTAGACCAACCGCAGTTCAAGACGCTCGTTCCCCCTGTTGCTGAAGTCACTGGTCCCATCGCCTATGTCCGATTCCATGGAAGGAACTATGCCAAGTGGTGGAGCCATGCAGAGTCGTACGAGCGTTATGACTACTCGTACAGCGACGAGGAATTGCAGGAGTGGGTGCCGAAGATCGAGAAGATGGCGGAGGAGAGCGAGAAATTGTTCGCGTTCGCCAACAACCACTACCAAGGCCAGGCCGTCAGCACGGCACAGCAGATCAGCCGCCTGCTCCAACAAGCGGGGCTGGATATGCCAAGCTGACGACATATTCGATTGACCAACTCGTTGGCAATCCCGTTGCCCAAGAAGTGAGGCGTTTGAAAGAAGCATCCTGGACTTCCGTCATTCACCCTCGCCACTCGACCTATCCGACTTATAGCAGCAGCCTAGCAGTGAACGCCAACCTGGTTTGTAATTTGTGTCCACCATTACCAGAAATGGTTCGCTCATGAGGAAAGCTACGAACGCTACAGTTACTCATACAGCGACGAGGAATTGCAGGAGTGGGTGCCGAAGATCGAGAAGATGGCGGAGGAGAGCGAGAAGCTCTTCGCGTTCGCCAACAATCACTACCAGGGCCAGGCCGTCAGCACAGCCCAGCAGTTGAGCCGTCTGCTGCAGCAGGCCGGCCTCCCGCTGCCGCGCTGACGATGGATTTTCCGACCAACCGCGTCGCCAATCCTATTGCCCCAAGCAATGAGGAGTTGGAAGGAAGCGTCCGAGTTTTCGCCATCAACCTCGCCGCCCACCTTATCTGGCTTCTGGCATCAACCGCGCAGTGAGCGCCAGCCCTGTTTGTGGCTTGTGTCCACCATCACGAAACCTTGAGCGTGGCCGGATGACTGGTGGTCGGGGGGATCGTGCTTGACAACCTCGGCTATACCTGTACTATTACCCGCTGTCACTCCTACTAGGCAGACGTCTCCCTTCTCCGAAGCCGCGTTCCCGCGGCCGCGCATCTGAAATGAGGCGACGATGGTACTCTCATGGCGGCGGGTCGCGAGTCGGTTGGTTCTGGGTGTCTTAGTACTGGTCTTCCTGGCGGCGCCGGGGGCGACCGTAGGTGCGCCCAACCCTGCCCAAGTCTCCGCACCATGGGGTGCGGCGGGGGCGCGTGTGCCGCTCGAACAACTGCTAAAGCCGGACGGCACGCTTGATGTCGGCCGCGGTTTCAGCGGCAGCCTGGACCCAACGGGGTGGGCGATGCGCACCGGCTCGGATGGGGCGCCGCGATTTGTACCGGCCGGGCGCGGGGCCGCGCTCGGCGACCCAAAAGCCGCGGACGTCGGCGACGAATATTGGGACGATCTATTCGGCCGCCGCGGCGCGGACAATGAGGTCGATGCCATAGCCGTCAGCGGTCCGTTTGTCTACGTCGGCGGAACCTTCGCGACCGTCTCCGATGTCAGCGGCACGAAGACGGCCAACCACATCGCGATGTGGGACGGGACGAGTTGGTCGGCGCTGGGGAGTGGCGTCAGTAGCGTTGTCAACGCCATCGCGCCGAGTGGGAGTGATGTCTACGTCGGCGGGTACTTCCTGGAGGCGACCGACGCGAGTGGGACGAAGACCGTTAACCACATCGCGAAGTGGGACGGGAGTGGCTGGTCGGCGCTGGGCGAGGGTGTGAGCGACACCGTGTTTGCCCTGGCGGCCAGCGGAACGACAGTCTACGTGGGGGGCTCCTTTCAGGCGGCCTCGAATCACGGACAGTTTCAGACGGTGAACTACGTCGCCGGCTGGAACGGTACGACATGGTCGCGTCTCGGAACCGGCCTCGACAACACTGTCTTCAGCCTCGCCGTGAGCGGCGGCGTTGTCTATGCCGGTGGCAGTTTCCGCCAAGCCGGCGGGACCACGGTCAAGTACATTGCGCAATGGGACGGGCAGGGCTGGTCGCCGCTTGGGACGGGGGTAGACGGCGTCGTCTTGGCCCTGGCGGTTAGTGGGACGAGCGTGTATGCCGGCGGCGCCTTCTCGCACGCGACTGACACCGCCGGGACCAAAACCGTTAACCACGTGGCCCGCTGGGACGGAAGCAACTGGTCGGCGCTGGGCGGTGGCGTGAGCGACACCGTGTACGGGCTGGCTGTAAACGGCGGCCGTGTCTACGTCGGCGGGGCTTTCGCGAATGCGACGGACAACACCGGGACGAAGCCCGTGGGAAGCATCGCGATCTGGAGCGTTGATCACTGGGAGGCGCTTGGGAGCGGCGTCCGCGCCGACTTCGGTGCGCGGGTCTTCGCCATCGGCGTGACAGGGGGGCGGGCGTACGTCGGCGGGGACTTCACCCGCGCCGTCGACGACATCGGGAACCGGGTGATGCGCCAGATTGCCGCCTGGGACGGGACGCACTGGGCGCCGCTGGGTACCGATCTAGCCAGCTACGTCTATGCCATCCTGCCCACCTCGGCAGGCCTCTATGTTGGAGGTGGATTCGCGGTGGTCACCTCCGGCGGCGTGAACAAGACGGTCAACCACATTGCCCGCTGGAACGGCGGCGATTGGGTCCCGCTCGGCGGCGGGGTTAACGGAGGAGCGGTTCGGGCGATCGCGCAGAGTGGGAGCAGCCTCTACGTCGGCGGCATTTTCACCACGGCGACCGATGCGGCGGGTGAGCGAACGGTCAACCATATCGCGCGCTGGGACGGCACCGCCTGGTCAGGCCTGGGCGCAGGTGTCAACCATAATGTATTCGCGATAGCCGTTAGGGGCAGTGATGTCTATGTCGGGGGGCAATTCGAGACCGCCACGGACGCCAGCGGAACGAAGACCGTCCACCGCGTGGCGAAGTGGGACGGCAACACCTGGTCGCCCCTTGGCGCCGGCGTGGCCGGTACGGTCACGGCTCTGGCGGTGAACGGGAACGACCTCTACGTGGGCGGCTACTTCACGACCGCTACCGCGAACGGGTTAACGAAAACCGTTAATCACATCGCGCGGTGGGATGGGAGTGGCTGGTCGGCGCTCGGCGGCGGCGTCGACGACACCGTCCAAGCGATCGCCGTGAGCGGGAACAGCGTCTATGTTGGCGGCGTCTTTACCACCGCGACCGATGTGAGCGGGACGAAGACGGTCAACCACATCGCGCGCTGGGACGGGAGCGCGTGGTCGTCCCTCGGCAACGGGGTTGACGGGACGGTGTACACCCTGGCCGCCAGCGGGAACAACATCTACGTGGGCGGTGACTTCGCCGCGGCGTCCGATAATGGGCTGACGACGACAGTGAACAGCACAGCGAAGTGGGACGGGAACACGTGGTCGAAGCTCGGCAGCGGTGTGGACGGTGTCGTCGAGACCGTAGTCGTAGGGGGACCGTACGTCTACATTGGTGGGGGCTTTGATAACGCCGGCGGGAAGCTCTCGCCGCGACTGGCGCGTTGGCTCACCGCGCGCCCAAGCATCTATCTCCCGCTACTGATGAACGCCGGATCCCTTCACAGCAACAACCCGTGAGCGCCAGCGGGGCGCCGGTTCGTGTCATTGATATGCGAGGACGTCTACCTCCAGCCGCGCTGTGAGCGCCAGCCCTGTTTGTGGCTTGTATCTACCATTACCAGCGGGATTAGGAATAAACCCGTCGTTTTGAGAGTCTTATAAGGGAATAGACGATCGCTGGCAAACAGGGCCGGCTCACCGGCTGTTCAGGCGTGATGACTTGGCTCACCATGGAGGAAGCTCATGCTGCGGAAAGTCTTGCGTCGTTCGTCGTGGGCCGGGTGGTTTGCTCTGTTGCTGCTTGGTACACTTGTAAGTTCAGCCTCCGCAGCGAGAGAGGCCGGGCAGCCCCTCGCCCCGGTTCACCTCGACAAGCCCCAGGCGCCCGACACACCGCCCACTGTCCTCGTCAGCGAAGGCTTCACCGATTGGGCGATCGGCGCCGGCTTACTTTACTGGAGCCTGGACTGCTCTCCGCCGCCGCGTGCCAAACCCGACGCACCCGCCGTTCCCCTCGACGACGGCTACCTCAAACGCATGCCCAGCCGCGGCCTCGGCGTTTTGGGGCGAGTGCGGACGCTGGTGAGCTTTCCGGCGTCGGCGTGCGACTCTCACACGACCCACATCATCGATTCCACGGCCGACAACACCGGCATCTACTACTACAACGCCAATGCGCAGCAGGTCGAGCGGCGCTCCAGCATCCCCCCATACGATCCCGCCACACCCCTGGCTATTGGATTGCCCTTTCCCACGGCGCGTCTGGTTGTCGATGACTCGCGCGTCTACGTGGCGTTCAGCGGCCTGATCATCGCCTACGGCAAGAACGGCGTCGGCGCCGAGCAACTGATGCACGACGTGTCGGCCACGTCCCTCGCCGTGGACGACTCGTACCTCTACTTCGTCGACGCGGCGGGCCTGTGGCGGGAGGACAAGACCTGTTTCGAGTTCCTACGGATTACCTGTTCCCGCGATAGGCTGGCTCAGACCAACGGCGCGCATCTGCTCTACCATTTCTTCCCCGGTTCGTCGTCGGGCCAGGTTGTGCGCCCGCCGAGCTATAGCCTGTTCTGGGTGGACACGAATGGCCCGCAGACCATCCACCGCTATAGCTGCTCACTGATCCTGCCCGGCTGTTCGGAGACGACGATATACACCGCCCCGACAGACCAGCCGTGGACCATCGGCGATCTGGCGACGGACGGTGAGTCGCTGTTCTTCGTGCAGTCTTATGTGTACCAGGATTGCTCCAGCGTTTTCTGCATCAACCTTCGCAATGGTTTTCTGCGCCGTCTCCCGCTGTCGGGCGGCGGGTCCGTCCCCATCACGGAGAACATCCACGACGCCGGCGGGCGGATCTATACCGATGGCGACAACGTCTACTTTGTCAGCCGCGACGCCAACGGCGGCAGCGCCACCATCAATCGCCTGCCCGTGAATGCGGACGCGCTGCTGCACAATTTCAGCGTCAGCGGCTGGGAAGTGACCCAGGACATTCAGAGCCTGAACAACGACGTGCGGCTTGTCGCGGACAAGACGACGTACGTGCGCGTCTACGGCAGCCAGCTTTCGGGCGCCAATGCCAACACGGTCGGCGCGAGCCTGATCGGCTCGCAGAACGGCTCGCCCCTACCAGGCTCGCCCCTGCAGCCCATCAACGGCCCCCAATCTCTCCCCTCCTGCGCCAACTGCTTCGACCGCACCAAGATTCCGGGCAGCTGGCTGTTCCAGCTACCCGATGCCTGGACGAAGGCAGGTGATATCACTTTGCAGGCAACCATCGACCCGCGCAACGAGTACGAGGACCCCGATCGGTTGAACAACACCGTAAACCAGACCTTTACCTTTACCACGCGGCCGCCGGCGTGTGTCGTCACCATCCCGGTGCGTACCTTTGGTCCGGCCGCCGACAACAACAGCGCCAACGTTCACATGGCCACTGACATACTAAAGCGCCTGTGGCCTGTGCCGGATGTCTGGCTCTTCCATGAAGACGACGACATTGCCAAGCAGGAGATCTGCTTCGCCGGCCCTATTCCCTACCCTTGTTTCGCGCCCTACCAAATCCCCGAGAACAACACGCGCATCCTGACATCGCTGACGGAGCGCGACACGTTTTCCGACGACCCGGACCAGTGCGACAATGCCCACGCTCACACCCACTACATCGGCATTGTCTCGCCGACCACCCCGACAGGCGATCCGAACCCACTGTTGGGAACGAACGGTTCTGGCCGTCTCGGGAACGACCAGGCGTGGATCAAGTTGCCACCGGACTCCGCGATCCCGAATGACTGGAAGGGAGTGCGGGCGGTCACGCTGGCCCACGAGATGGCCCACAATCACGATCGCCAGCACGTCAACTGCGGCAACCCTGACGACCCGGATCCGAACTACCCCTACAACCCGTGCATGCTCGACGACCGCTCCTTGACCAACCCTGTGACCCACTTCGGCTTCGATGTCGCCAGCCAGTCGCCCATCGCGCCCAACGCTGCCCAGGATATCATGAGCTACACCTGCTTCGGCACGCCGGCGTGCGGTGCGGGAGCGAAGCCGCGCTGGATCAGCGACTACACCTTCAGCGCCCTCTTCGACGCCGTGCCCGACGCGTTGAATGATCAGATCGGCCGCGCAGCGACAGGGCAGGGCAACCCGGACGCGGCAGCAAAGCTCGCCGCGGCGGCCAATGTCGTCATGATTACAGGCGTCGTCACCCCGACGACCAATGCCGGCGCGTTGAACTACGCCTGGGTCTTCCCGCAGTCCGGACTGGGCGCGAGCGCGCGGCAGAAGTGGCAGGCGCTTGCCGCGCCGACGGTCGCGGAGGCTGGTCTGGCCTCCGGCGCGTCGAGTCAGCCGCGCGATAGCTCGTCCTTCCACCTGCGCCTGGCCGCCGCGGACGGCTCCCAATTGGATGACCGGGTGGTGACGCCCATCGACAATGACATCCACGAGGCGGCGGGCTTTCAGGCAGCCGACCCAACCGCAGCCAAGAGCTTTGCGCTGACCTTTCCCGCGCCTAACGGTGTTGTGGCTGAGCTCGACCTGATGGAGGGGGCGACCGTGTTGGCCAGCCTCCGGCCGGGGCCGGCGGCGCCCACGGTCAGCATCCTTAAGCCCGCCGCCGGCGAGGCTTTTGATACGTCAATGACCATTCAGTGGCGGGCGTCCGATCCGGACGCGGCGGATCGTTTGCTGTACACCGTCCAATACAGCCCTGACGACGGCCGCTCGTGGCGGGCGCTGGTGACCGGCTTGCCCGGGCCGCCAGACTCCGATGTCGTCACCTTATCTCTTCCATCGCTCAGTGGGATTCCCGGCGGCGAGACGGCTCTCATCCGCGTTGCGGCCAGCGACGGCTATCACACTGCCCTCGCTACCTCAGGCGTCTTCCGCGTTCCCAACCGACCGCCACAGGCGACCATCTTGCGCCCCTTCGCCGGGCAGACGCTCCCGCCGGAGCAGGCGGTCGTTCTGCGCGGCGCCGCCAGCGACGCCGAGGACGGCGGCGAACCCGCTGACCGCCTGAGCTGGGCGGTGGACGGCGCGGGAGTGGGAGCGGGGCCACAGACGGAAGTGGCCGGCTTAGCCCCAGGCGCCCACACTTTGACCTTCACCGCGCGCGACGCTAACGGCCAGACGTCCACAGCCCAGGAGACGCTCAACGTAGACTGGCTGCGTATCCCGGCCGGCCAGCCGCCGACGCTGGACGGGGGATGCGACGACGCGGCGTACGCGGCGGGCGTGACTGTGCCGCTCGTGCCCTACTCCGACGGCAGCCAGGCCGTGGTCCACCTGCTGCACACTGACACGGACCTGTGGGTATGCTTCAGCCATCTTAAGCGGGGAACCGGCGTCCAGGATGATGGAGTGGCCCTCCAGGCGGATGTTCACTACCAGCGGGGAAACGGCGTGCCGCCAGACCACTATAGCCTGGCCGTTGGGGAGGACGGGACGCCGTCTGCGGATCCCGCCAACGGCGAGGCGCAGGTCATCGTCTCGGCTACGACCTGGGACGCCGAGATGCGTATCCCCGCCGCCGGGCTGGGAGGCTGGAATCACCTGGTCGGTCTGCACCTGGGACACTACTGGGTCGGCGCTGTGGGCGACGACTACTATTGGCCCTATCACGCGGCCTACGATAGACCCAGCGCCTGGGCCACGACTCTGATCGGTGAGTTGCCCCAGCGCCTGTACTTGCCGCTCCTGGAGCGCGACGAAAGCCTGTCCGGCCGCTAGAGTGGGCGTTCCGGTAATCTGCCGGCCGGAAGGCGAGGATGCGCTCGCCTTCCGGGCCGGTGGGAATCACAGCGGCCCGTTACTGAGGTTACGTGAGCCCTTCCACGAAGCCGCGGCGCCAACTGGGATACACCATCTCCCATCCCAGCTCTCGCTTTGCCTTCGCGTTCGACCCACCGCGGATTTTTGTCATCATCGACACGCCGCCTTCACCGAGTACCACCCTGGCAAGCCAGGCCGGCACCTTGAATGGCGGACGCGCCCCGACTGCCTTGGCCAGCGCCGGCAGCCAGACCGAGACGGGGGCCGGGTCGTCGTCGACAATGTTGTAGAGGCCCGGCGCCCCACACGTGACGGCGGCAGCCGTCGCGCGCGCGGCATCGGCGATGTGGATGAATGACCACACGCCGGCTCCATTTCCGACGATTGGTAGCCGGCGCTTTCGCACCATGTCCACAACCGGGCCGTCCCGAGCGATACTGGTGCCAGGCCCATAGAAGAAACCATATCGCAGGGCAAGCGCCTCGACATCGGCTGCGTGTTCTACGGCGTTCTCCAGATATCGGATAGCGGCCAGGGTCTTGGCGAAGCTGGCAGGCGGTGAGGGATCGAGTGGATCGTCCTCGGTCTTGACCGGGCCGCCCTGGCGCGCGAAGGGCCATCCGCAGAAGCTCTGGGCGATGAAGCGCCGAGCGCCCACCTGCCGCGCGGCTGCCAGCAGGGTGTCGGTCACCTCGGTGCGGAAGCGATTGGTGAGCGCGAATTGCTCGTCCAGGTGCTTGAAATCGCCAACGCCGGTCAGAGCCGTCAGTTCGTGGACAATGACCTCCGGCTCGGCCTTCACGATAGCTGCCGTCAACTCGCGCTTGTCAAGGGGATCGGCGATCGCCGCTCTTGCGCCCGCCGCCTCCACCTGGCCGGCCCTTTGTGGCGACCGAACGAGCGCCACCACGTTGTGTCCTTGCGCGACCAGGTCCGGCAAAAGAACCTTTCCTATCGCCCCACTGCTTCCCGCAACGAATACCTTCATGCCGATGACTCCTCTGCAAACGTCAATGCCCCCGGATGGAAGGTGTGTCCGCACAATCCGTGCCTACGCAGTCCTGCGGGCGGGAATCACAGCGGGTGTCAAAGACGACTGGCGTCGTCTCTGGCACCCGCTGTTCCCAACAGGAGGTTAGAGGATCAGTCCTTATTACTCGATCCGAACGATGGCGGGGAGCCAGAGGTGTATCGGCGGCTCGTGGGTCTGCGTCACCCGCACCGGCGCCTTCATGCCCTCGACGTTCCCTGCCCGGTCGATCGCTCGGCTGTTCACCATCACGTCCCCAACCGGCGTCGGCAGCACAATCGCCCACAGCTCTTCCGTGGCGCCGGCTTGCGCCGCCTTTCCATAGCGGCCCAGCAGCTCCGCCGCTGCCTGCCCTATCTCCGCCTGGTGCCACGCCTGGCCGCCATCGACGCTGACTTCGACGGCGGTGACGCCCCAGCCGTCGAGGGCGTAGCCCCACGCCAGCATCTCACCCGGCAGGACGTTCTGGTCGGGCAGGGGGAGTGTCGCGCCGGGCTGCGGCGAGACGATGCTGGACTGCGGCCTGACGTTGTCGACGGTGACCTTGATCGGCTCGCTGGGCTGCCCGATGTTGCCGGCGGCGTCGACCGCGCGCACGCGCACCTGATGCTCGACACCCTCCTCGTTGGGCAGGGTCCAGCTCTGACGCCAGGTGACGGTTCCGTCGGCGCTCGGCTGGCCGACGATCTCGGCCGCTCGCCAGGGGCTGTCATCGGCCTGGGTCTCGACGCGGCTGATGCTCCCGCCGGTCGGGAATGGGTCGCGGGCCGTGCCGTACAATTGCGCGACGACTTCCCGCCGGACCAGGTTCTCCGGCGCCGTGGCACTGGCGACCGGCGGCACATCGTCCACGGTGACCGTTCGCGTTGTCACGTCGCCGACCAGGTCGAAGGCATCGCTCGCGCGCGCCGCCACCATGACCGTCCCGGCGAGCGGGATGTCGACCTCGGCCTGCCACGCCGTCGTCCCCTCGGCCGTCTGCCAGGCTCCGTCGCCGAGGCGAACCTCGACCTTGCCGACGCCGCTCGGCCCCGCGCTTGCCGTTCCACGGATGACCTGGCGGCCGGATGGCAGGGTCGCGCCCTGGCCTGCCAGATCGATCTGCGCTTGAGCGCGCCGCCCGTCCACGGTGTGAGTCAGACGCGCCACGGTCAGGGTCGGCTCGCTGGCCAGCAATCCTGTCTGGAGGAACGCCGTCAGGGTCACCGCCGTTGTCGCCGCCAGATCGTTGTCGAGGCGGGCGGTGACGGTGATGGGCGCGAGCGCGCCGCTGGGGAGGGCGCCGAGCTCGATGTTCCAGACCTGACCGCTCGGCGGGGTCGGGTAGCCTTGCAGGCCCACCAGTTGCAGGCCGTCGGTGGTGGTCAGCACGAGGTGGGCGTTCTCGTGCACCTCCGGATCGCGGTTCGCGACGCGTACGACATACTGGATGGTTTGAGCCGGACCGGCGAGGGTCGTGGTGGGCGGCTCGCTGGTCACGGTCATCTCGACATGATGGCCGTGGGGCTGATTGGCATTGGGGACGGCGCTGGGCGACAGCGCGGCCCAGTGGTAGGCGTCGCTCCACGCGCCCAGCAGCGAGTTGGACGTGGGGAATACACTCCGGACGTGCTCTTTATCGGATGCGAGGCTGAAGGCGAGCAGCCGCACATCCGCCGCGCCGACACTCGTCTGCAGCGCGGACCATGGCAGACGCAGCTCGGTGTCGCCCTGACCATCGGTGGCCACTGCCACATCAGCTGCGTCGAGTGGCTGCCAGCTCGCGCCGTCGTAGCGCAGCACACGCGCTCCGTCCGTCTCCAGCACCACGAGCGTGTCTGCGTCGAACGGCAGCTGATAGCGCGTCGGCAACGGCGTCTCATCGGCGGGTTGCCAGAGGCTGCTCGTCCCGCCGCCTCCCGTGTCCAGGTAGATGTAGCCGCGGCCGAGGCTCGCCCAGTTGGCGCCGCGCCAGCCGAGGTACATCGCGCTCCCGTCAAAGCTGGCCCAGAGCTCCTGGGTCGGGGCGATCCGCGGGTCCCGGTCGAGCTGCTCGGTGGCGGTATCCCACTCCCCGCCGGCCACGTCCAGTTGGCCGTCCACCTGGATAGAGGACTGCCACTGCGGGCCGGGCGCGCTGGCAAGGCGAGCGCCGACGAACCAGGGGCCGAAGTGGCGGACGGTGAGGTTGCCGACGCCGTCCTGGGCGGCGAGGTGGATGTAGAAGGTGCCGGCCTGGGTGAACTGAGCGGTGTAGCTCGGGCCGCTGAGCGGCGTGCCCGTGGTCGACGGCACGGTGTCGCTGATGGTGTCCACCGTCACAAAGGTCTTTACGACCCCGCTGGCGTCCCGCGGCGGCGCCCATTCCAATTGCACTTGAGCGGGCGCTGCGAGATGGCTCTCCTGAGCCGGCGTTGCGGTCACGGATTCGAACGGTGTCGGTCCCCACGTGTCGACCACGATCAACCGCGTCGCGGATGTTTCGTTGCCGGCTTGATCTCGTGCGCGCACGAGGACCGGATAGGTAACATAGTCATTATCGGCTGGCGCCGGGAGGAGTATCTCCCAACGGTTCTTGGTCAGGGTCGCGGGCGTCCACACGTAGCCGCCATTGAGACTGACATCGACCGCAACCAGGCCGCTGCCACTGTCATCCGCACTGCCGCTCAACGTGAACGGCTCGTTGACCACCGCCGCCTCCGCGGGCGCGGTGACCTGCAATGATGGCGGCGTCAGATCGAGAACGACGTTGACGCCATCGGACCCAGACGGCTTCTGATCACCTGGCTCTGCCGCGATACGGTGCGTCCCCTCACCCGCAAGGGTCACTGTCCCCGACCAGCTGCTGAAGCTCGCCTGTGGGTCGGCCAGCTGAGCCGTCCCTGCTGCTGCGCCGTCTACGTAGAGCGCCACATGGTAGGGTGGAGTGCCCACAAAGCGGCCATAGCCCTGGACAGGAACTACCGTCGTCATCACGGCGCTCTCATCGACGGGCAAGGACACCATCGCTGAATCATGCTTGGCCAGGGCCGTCACCGTTCGCGGAACGCTCCGCGTCTCGTTGCCGGCCCGGTCGCGGGCAACGGCCACGATCGTGTGCGCCCCGTCGCCGACAGGCGCCGGCGCCCGATAGACGATGCCGCCGCCGACCTGGTCCGCGGTGACGACGGTTCCGTCGATCTCGAGGTAGACCGTATCGAGGTTCGACTGGGTCTTGGAGCCAACCTTCACTGTGTCCTTGGCGTGTACGACCAATTCCAACACCGGGTCGCCGGTTGTAGCGCCATCCGAGGGCGACTTGAAATCGAGCTCGGGCGGCGTCGTGTCCACCACGAACGAGTCGCGATACCACGCGCTTCCGACCGTCGACCCGCTATTCGCCGCCCCCTTGGCAGCCGACGTATCCATGTCCGACCCGGCCGCGCCTTCCACCATGTTCCCCGCGCGATCCGTCGCTCGCGCGTAGACGCGGTACATGCCATCGCCCGAATTCGGCGTGACGGATGCTGTCCAGTAGGAGCCGGCCTGGCTCGCGGTCTTGAGTGTCGCCGGCAGCCACGCCGAGGGCACCGTCGCGGTGATAGGTAGCGTGGCGTCGGTCACGAAGCTCAGGCCGACCTCTACCTTGCCGATGCCGGAGACGGCCATGGCGCACGAGGTTCCGGCCGTACCCAGCAGGAGCGTCAGCGGCACCGCGACCACTTCGCGGTAGCCCATGTCCATCCGCGAGCCGCCGCCGACCGGCACATCCGCCAGCGGGTCGGCCGTGTCTACCGCGGGGGACTTGGATTGCAGGCGGTAGTCCGCGTGGCCTGCGTCCACAAACAGCGGGTCGCGGTTGACGATGTCGTTGGCGCCCTGGACGAGCGTCGTGCCGGCGCCGACCTGGTAGTTGACGGTGTTCGCGTTGAGCAGATTGTAGTCGTTCAGAATCTGCCCCCCAGACGCCGTCGACAGCCCCGCCGTGTTGTTGGCCAGGATGTTGTCGCGCACCTCGACCCATGTGCCCGCGCCCGTACTGGACACGCCAGTGCCGGTATTGCTGACGATGGTGTTGTTGAGGACGAGCCCCGATGAGCTTGTCCCGAAGCTAATGCCGCCCGTGCTGCGCACGACGTTGCGCGTCACAGTGATGAAGCTAGACGCGTTGACGACACTCACCCCCGGCTGAGAGCCTGCGCCGGTGAGCGTGAAGCCACTGACTTCGACTTGTGTCGCGCCGCTCACTATGACGGGGGTGGCGCTGCTGCCGTTGATTGTCGTCTGCTCCGCGCCACTCCCGATGAGACGCACGTGACTCGGGATGGTCAGCCGCTCGCTGTAGGCGCCCGGCCCCACGCCGACCGTGACCACCGCGCCCGTTGCCTGGTCCGTCGGGAGCGTGCCGGAGGCGCTGACGGCTTTGACGAACTGCGAAGCGGCGTTCACGGCGTCCTGAATCCTGGTGAAGGCGTCCACCTGCCAGGTCAAGCCGTCGTTGACACACGTCTGGCAGTAGCCGTCGTCGGCGAAGAACGACGCCTGGACCTGCTGCACGTAGCCGATATCCACGCGTGTGCCAGAGCCGGGCGGCACCGGGTCGGCGGGGTCGCCGGCGCCAATGACCGGTGAGTCGGACAGCGGCCGATAGTCGTTCACCGATGGGTTTGTGAAGAGCGGGTCGCCGAACACGGCGCCCGGTGTTGCTGCGTCGCGGGCGTTGCCGTCCACAACCAGGTCGGCGGCGTTTGCCCAGAACAGGTCATACGTGATGGATGGCGCCGATCCGGCCGGACAGCCCTGTGTTACGTAGCGAATTCCCGTGTTCGTGTGGTAGGCGAAGATGGTGTTGCGCACGGCCACCGTGCTGCACGTTACGTCCAGCCCCGTGCCGCCGCCGATAATTGTGTTGTTGACCACCTCGGCCTGAGTTGCGCTGTCCGCCACGGTGATGGCGGTGACGGCGTTGCGGATGATGCTTCGATTGACCTGCACGCCCTTTCCGCCGCCGTTGATGAAGATTCCTGTCGCCGTCCCGCCCGCGTCCACCGTCAGCCGCGACAGACTGGCGTTGCTGGCGCCTGAGATAGTGACCAGCTTCGTCACCGTGGAGGAGGGACTCTGGACGATGGTGGCGTCAGCGCCCGAGCCGATGACCTGGACGCCGGTCCGCAGTGTGAGCGCTTCACGATAGACGCCCGGCCCGACCATGATGCGCTGAGCGCCGGCGTTGATCGCCGCCTGGATGCCGGAGAAGGCCGTCGTGCCCCAGACGTAGCCGTCGTTCGCGCACGAGCTGCAGTAGCTTGGCGAAACGTGAACCGTCGCGGCAGCCGTCAGTGCCTTCGAAGCCAGGAGGCGAGCGGCTCCGCTGTCGCCTGACGTCGTGCCGACGGGCAGGGACGCCTCGCTGACGTGAGGAACGGGGCCGTAGCTCAGCTCGGTGCGCGCCAGACTACCGGCGGCGGCATCCTGGGGCACCACCAGCAGGTCCGACGATCGGTCGCAGTTCAGGTCGGCGCCGGCGGCGAAGGGGGTCGACGCGACGCTGGCAACTTTGGTGAGGGTAGCCGCGGGGCTGGGCGTCGTAGGCAAGTTCGTCGAGCCCATGAAGAGGTAGGCCGCTCCATCGCCCTTGACGATGACGAGGTCGTTCAGGCCATCGGGCGCTGCCGCGTTGGGTCCGGCGACATCGCCGGGTGCGGCGACGTACCCGGTAGCGCCCATGGTGTAGCCGGAGAAGATACGGTCGCCCGCGTACCCTTGCGGCCAATCATGCTTGGTGCGCCCAAAGACCAGATGCGCCAGGCCCGCGCTGACAAAGGCAAAGTCCGCGAGCTTGTCACCGTTCACGTCGCCGAGCGCCGCAAACGAGGCGCCGACCGGCGTCGGCCCTGTGAATGTGCCGGCGCGGTCGGTGAGGGGAGCGAGACTCTGCTGCGCGTGCGTGCTCGATGCCTTCTGGAAGCTCGGCGAGCCGAGGAAGAGGTACAACGCGGCGCTGCTGCCATGGAAGCTGTTGTTCGGGTCGGCGACGATGAAATCATCAAGACCGTCGCCGTTCGTGTCGCCGACCCCCATCGCCATGGCGCCATTCGGGTCCAGGGGCAAGACGGCTCCGGCGTCCTTCGTGACGTCCACGGTGCGGCTGCTGAAGTTCTTGCGACCGAGGACGAGATAGGCGTGGCCGGCCTGGCCCGCCGAGCCTGGCGCGCCGATCAGCATGTCGGCATAGCCGTCGCCGTTCACGTCGCCGGCCGACGCGACCCACGCGCCAATCGTCCGGCCGGTGGACGTGAGAATCACGCCGCGCGCCGACTGGTTCGAGTTCCGAAGCTGGGTCAGGTCCCAGTCGGCCCCCATCGGCCCGATTCGGCCGAAGACAACATAGACCACGTCGTTCGTCGGGTCCCCGACGAGAAGGTCGGCGAGGCCGTCGCCGTTGACGTCGCCGGCGGGAGCGACGTGGGCGCCGAGCGCGGACGCGCCGGCGGCAACCAGGCTGCTATCCGAGGCGTTGAGAGCCTCGGTGGCCGGTGGCACAGGCCAGCCGCCCGCGCGCCCCTTGAGAATGAGGACCCGCCCCGTTCCGCCGTTGTAGGCGGGCATGCCGATGGCCGCATCCGCCCGGTTATCCCCGTCCACGTCTCCCAGCCACGTCACAGTCGCATTTCGTAGGTCGCCGATCTGCGCCGGCTCGAGAAGGACGGTCGCGCTGATGACACTATCTCGCGTGCCTTGCAGGGGCACGGGACGCGGCGCCAGCGGAACGTTGGCAAGATCGTCGGCGTGCCCCTGAATTGTGATTGCCTGGCCCGATTTCACGGTCGTCACATAGTTGGTGATGACATCGGCCGGCGCGACCACATCTACGACGACGCTGATCGTCTGCGCATTGCCCACCTGACCCAGCGCGTCAATGGCGCGCACCGCGAGCGTGTGCGCGCCGCTGGCGTTCGCGTTCAGCTTCCAGGGGTAGCTCCAGGACGTCGACGACGGGTTACTTGCCTGGGTGTTCTGCCATACTGACTGCCAGGGCCGATTGTCGATGCTGAGTTGCACAACGTCGACGCCGGCGACCTGCGAGATGCCGGAAAGGATGAGGTCCGTTGCCGTGCCGCTCAGCGTCACCGTCGCGCCACCCGTACTGTCAGGCGTCAGCCCCGTCAGGACCTGCCCGTCCTGCACGCTCGTAATCGCGGCGGCAGGCGCTTTCGTGTCGACGATCACCTGGGAGCTGGCGTCAGGCGAGACTCGCCCGACCGCGTCGGTCGACCGCGCGCGTAGCGTGTAGACGCCGTCGCTCGGTAGCGCGCTCCACGTCCAGGTCCAGTTGTCAGATCCGTTGGCGGTTTTCGATGTCGCCCAGTTGTCTGCCGACACTTGAACAGAATTGACCCAGCTTGTGCTGTCTTTCGCGGTGCCGCCGACGACGTACGCCGTGCCGTTGATGGCCTTGCCGCTCTCCGGGGCCGCAATCGTCGTCTGCGGGCTATCGACGTCGATCTTGACGGTCGCCGCCTGCGTGGCGGTCTTGGCGCTCCCGTCGGTCGGGTCCTTGTACGGCAGGCTCACGTTGATGGTCGTCTCCAGAGACTGGGACGCGGAGAGTGCTCGCGCCGAGAACGTCACCCAGACCGTGTTGCCGGGGGTGAACGGACGCGGGCTGAAGTTCCAATTCATGCAGTTGTTGCCGTCCTGGGTCGAGCCCGTCGGGAACGGTGGAACGTAGGTCCCTCCGCTCGTCACAGCCGGGAATGAGAAGGCTGTGCTGCTTAGGCAGAGCTGCATGGTGCTAGTGATCGTGGTCGCCGTCGTGTTGGTGACGGTGAACGCGCCGGTCACCGAGGCGTCGGGCTTGACCAGGGTAATGCTCGACCCACCGTGCGAGACTTGAGGGCCGGTGCTCAAGTCCAGTCTCACCGCCGTGTTCGGCGCCCACGGACTGAGACCAATCGACTTCTCCTGGAGATCGGTCAGGCCGTCGTGGTCCGAATCTGGGTCGAGCGGGTTGGAGCAGACGTGGACGACGGAGCCGCTGGCGAACTTGACATCCCAGCCGCCGACGAGTTTCCCGGTCGAGTCGACGTGGCACACCTCGTCGCCGTCCTTGAGGCCGTCGCCGTCGGTGTCGGCCACGTTAATCGACGTGCCGAGGCGATACTCCTCAGCGTCCGTCAGGCCGTCGCCGTCGGTGTCCTTCTTGGCCGGGTTAGTCCCCAGCGCCGCCGCGTTCTGCCACTCCCAGCCGTCCGACAGCCCATCGCCGTCGGTGTCCCACGCGCTCGCGCTGGTGCCGATGGAGGCTTCCTGGCTGTCGGCGATGCCGTCGCCGTCTTTGTCGCGGTTCGTGACCTGGTTCCACGACCAGAGGTTGTCGACGGTGTTGGGCAGGACGTCAAGGTAGATGGGGCTGGTTGCGTCGTTCCACGCATCCTTGTCGTCTGTTGTCGGCCCAGAGCCTTTGGCCGTGTCGGCGCTGCACGTCCGGGCAAGCGGAACTTTCCAGCACTTCTGGTAGCGCAGCGAGTAGTCGATAATGCTGGTGACATGGATGGCCGCGTTGCGCACGGCCTGCGCCGGCGTGAACGATGTCGTGATCGTGCTAGGGCAGTGCTTCACGCTGCCGCTCATCCAGCACGTGCCGTTCTGCGTCGTCGGCGTCGAGTCGCTCGATGCCCAACGGGTGAACGCCGAGCTTTGCTTGACGTCGTCGACCTTGCCACTGCGGCTGTGCGCCCAGTTCCAATGCGACTCGCCCGGGCCGACCACGATGGTCGTCGTCAGGTGCGTCTGGAAGGTGACCCGGTTGTTGACAACGGTGCCTAGATTGTCGTCCGCCAGCGTGAGGGTCAGGTCGCTGCTATCGACCGGGTGATTCTCATCCAACTCGGCGTAGAAGGCGACCTTGAGGATGTAATTCGCCAGCCAATCGACAATATGGCTGAAGGTATTGAGCGGGTTCCAGTCGCCCGTGATCAAGGCCACAAAGAGATACGTCAGCACCGCGACGATGATCTCCACCAGTATGCCAATTTCGGTGGAGGCGACGGCCACCAGCACAAGGGAGAGGACAAGCGTGAACACGATGACGATGGTCGAGGCAATCGCGCTGGCTAACTCCATGTCCGTTTGGAGATGGGATACGCTGTCGGAGTAGCCGTGGAAGCTGCTCCAGACCATGACCAGCGCGACGACGGCGACGATGATGGCCACGCCCACTGCGATCTTGCCCAGGCTCTTGGAACCTGAAGCCGCTGCCTCCGCGGCCCGAGTCACACCGGTCGCAGCGTCCGACAGGCGCAGCGCCTCTTTGATCGCGCCATAGGCGACGCGCACGCCCCACTTGATGCCCTGGCCGACGAGACGAATCACCGGCAGAACCTGTATGAAGACGGCGCCCGCTGCCGCAATGAACGTGGCTATCCCCTGGCTTGTTGGGGTCGCCTGGTTGAACTGCGAGGCGGCCCACTCGCGCCAGCCGGCGACTGCCCCGTCTAGGGCGATGGTGGTCGCCAGGTCGTTCAGGTGATATGCTGCCTGGACGTAGCCGGGCAGCTTCGGCTGGGATGGCTGCGAGAACCTGGCATAGAGTGCGGCGTCGTCGGCCTTGGGGCCGACCAGCGTCTGGCCGTTGACCGCCACGTAGTTGACCTGCCCGCCATAGTAGGTCAGCCACAACGTCCGAATGTACACATCGGCCTGGTTGCCGTAGCGCCGGTCCAGCTCCCCGAGGGACTGGTTCATGGTCAGCGCCTTCCAGGCCATTTTCCCGTCAGAGCCTTTGACGTAGCGATACTGCTGAATCTGGACGCCTCGGGTGGTGAAGATGGAGTTGTAGCTCAGGTTGAAGCCGACGGAGGTCGTCGACGTGCTGTCCTGGACGACGATGCCCTGGTCCCCGCCGATGTCTTGCACACCGGTCTTCTCTTCGTAGGCGAGCGCCAGCGTCGGCGTGAGGGTGTGCTGGTAGTACTTGTCCAGGAACTGCACCGTCGTCGTCATGGTAGTCGAGGCGATGGCCTCGTCCTCGTGCTTGTAGGTCGAGGTCGTCAACTGGACTGGAGTCTGCACGCCCCACTTCTGCTCAGTCGGTGTGGACGGGTCCGTAAAGCGTTTCGCAATCGCCGGGATGTCCGGCTGGGCATTGAAGAGGAAAGCGGGCGCCATGCCGGAGACGAGGTTGAAGATATCGCGCGCCTCGTCGGGCGCTGTGCCGGTCGAAATCTCCGGCGCTGTCGGTACGCCGAACATCCCCACGGTCACGTCTTCGCTCTCGGTGACGTTCAGCCCCGTCACCCGCATCTGGGGCTCGTAATACGACACAATCACCGAGTCGGTCACCTCGACCGTGTGCTGGAGGCATGTCGAGCCGGCCTGCACCAGGCACTTCGACTGGTCGAGCTTGGCCTGCGCCATCCAGCCTAGCCGGACCTCGGTCAATTGCAGGGTCGACGCGAGCTCGGCGGGCATGAGGGCCAGGCGCCCGCTGAAGGCGGAGATGTTGCCGCCCGATTCTACCGTGTTGAGTGGAATCAACAGGCGGAAATACTGATTGTTGACATTCTCGACGTTGATGCCGTACTGGGCGGCTAGCTTCGGGTTTACCGTGCTCTTCAGGTCGAGAACAGGAATCAGCTTGACGTCATCGGTAGAGTTGTCGAGGTCCTGAATCTGGGCTTTGTCGTCGTAGGGCCAATCGAGAACGCTTGTGGTATAGCGCAGGTGCGCGGTATTCTGCGGCTGGACCTGGACGTCGAGATAGACATACGAATTGCTATGCAGCGTATTGCCCGTGGGCTTTGTAATCGAGAAGCTGTAGTTTGCGCGATAGGGCATGACTTTGAACGGCGACAGATCGACGTCATCCGGGACGTTATCACCGTCGTTGTCGGTGTCCCAGGCGTTGGGAATGCCGTCGTTGTCGTAATCGAGCGTCGCCGGCTTGTTCTTGACCCAGTCGGGGTTCCACTCCATCGCGTCGTCCATACCATCGTGGTTCGAATCGCGCTGGAGCGGATCGGTCGTCCACGTCTTGCCGTTCAGCGTGAATCCCTTGACCTCGTCGCCGTCGCTGATGCCGTCACCATCCGTGTCCGCGTTGAGATAGTCGGTTCCCAGGCATCGCTCGACGCCATTCGTCAGGCCGTCGTGGTCCTCGTCACCCGACGCCGAGACGCCCTGGGGCAGCGTGAGACAGTCGTTCATGCTCGCCGTCGCCGCCGGCCCGGTCTTTGCCATGTCGGCGCGCAGCGCGGCGATCCTATCTGGCTCGGCCGGCGATGGGGCAAGGCCAAGGCTGGCAACGGCCTGGGGCAGTGGCTCTTGCGCCGCGACGCGCGTCGCGTACCGCGACATCAAAACGGCCTCGAGCAGGGGCGCGGCCAGAAGCGCTACGAGGATGTAGAGCACCAGGCCGGTGTAGACCCCGCGACGCCGGCGGTACCAAACGCTGAGGCCGGCCATGCCAATCACCAGCACCCCGGCGAGGCACTTGAGCACAGTCGGCCAGGCCGCGGCTACCCGGCTGGTGATGGCCGAGATGAGCGGGGTGCTCGTTACGGCCGCCGTACGCGTATCCTGAGTCGCGGGCCCAGCCGCCACGGCTGGGTCCGGCGCGTCGGATTGCGCGCTCGCATACACGGTCCAGGCCCCGTCTGGCCCGCCCGGGCTTGGCGCTTCGATCGGCGCGACAGAGACGCCAAACTGGCTGTAGTCAATCAGCATGTGGATCTGGGCGTCGTTCGTGTCGCTCGCCGCCGGGAGACTCATGTCCACATCCATGCGCCGCGGCAGGCCGTCGCCGTCGATCCAAAGCTCACCCGCACCCGTCATGCGCTGGTACATCGGCGGCGCTTGCAGCTCTACGCCCGGCGGCAGGTCATCCGCCAGCAGCAATTGCAACTGATTCCTCAGATACTCCGCATAGCGAGGGCCGTCCAGCGTGAAACGATAGTGACGCGCGCCGCGCCCGTCATCGGCGCCGGCCGCCGTATCATTCACGGGCTGGACATCTTTCACGGCGGTGAGAAAGCTCAGGTAGTCGGCCACGGGCGCGGCGGCGCTGAGGGGGTTCTCCACCACGCGCCAGGCGCCGGCATGCCCGACGAAGGCGCGGTTGCCGACCACCAGCAACTCTATCGGCGCGCTTGCGCCGGCAGCAGTCCTTTGCGGGCCCTGCCCGAAGACTGGCTGGCCGGATGCGTCTCCGTCGCCGCCCAGACTCAAATTCAGCCGGGCGCGGTCGGGCACCTGCGCCTCGCCCTCGACGCGCAGAGTCGTGCGCGTGTCGCCCTTGCCGAGGTTTTCCGGCACGGCGCGAGGAATCAGCGTCTGCTGGATGTCGCCAGCGAGGTGATAGCTCCCGGCGGCGTGAGCGTTCGCAAGCGCATCGGCAATGACGTCGGTGGGCGCGGGCGAGGATGCGCGCCGCAAGCTGAGACCCATGGCCAGGACCAGGGCAACCGGGACGAAGAGCAGAGCGACAACGACGAGACGACGTGTGCGGGTGTCCATGGAACGGCCTCCCCCCTCTTCAGCGCAACGCTTGATGCCAGCGGGGGCGCCGCGTGTGCAGCGCGACGCCCCCGTGCAGGTTGTCTATGGCGAATGGTGACGATCGCTTCGGACGATCTGTCCGCTACTGCTCAAAGATGATGAGGGGGAGCCAGAGGCGCATCGGCGGCTCGTGGGTCTGCGTCACCCGCACTGGCGCCTTCATGCCCTCGACGTTCCCTGCCCGGTCGATCGCCCGGCTGTTCACCATCACGTCCCCCACCGGCGTCGGCAGCACGATTGCCCATAGCTGGGCCGCGGTTCCGGCTTGAGCAGCCTTCCCGTAGTGGCCCAGCAGCTCTGCCGCCGCCTGCCCTATCTCCGCCCGGTGCCACGCCTGGCCGCCATCGACGCTGACTTCGACAGCGGTGACGCCCCAGCCGTCGAGGGCGTAGCCCCACGCCAGCATCTCACCCGGCAGGACGTTCTGGTCGGGCAGGGGGAGTGTCGCGCCGGGCTGCGGCGAGACGATGCTGGACTGCGGCCTGACGTTGTCGACGGTGACCTTGATCGGCTCGCTGGGCTGGCCGACATTGCCGGCGGCGTCGACGGCGCGCACGCGCACGTCGTGGGACACGCCTTCTTCCTTCGGGATGGTCCATGTTTGCTGCCAGGTGACGGTTCCGTCGGCGGCCGGCTGGCCGACGATCTCGGCCATTCGCCACGGGTTGCCGTCGACCTGGGTCTCGACGCGGCTGATGCTCCCACCGCTTGGGAACAGGTCGCGGGCCGTGCCCCGGAGCGAGCCGGCCACTCCGTAGACAATGGAGCTGTCCGGCGGGCTCACGCTGGCGATCGGCGGCACGTTATCGACGGTGATCGTCCGCGTTGTCGCATCGCCGACCAAACCGGCCGCGTCACTCGCTCGCGCCGCGACAACGAGGGTGCCGGTGAGCGGGATATCGACCTCGGCCTGCCATGCGTTGGCGCCTTGCGCCGTCTGCCAGGCTCCGTCGCCGAGGCGAACCTCGACCTTGCCGACACCGCTCGGCCCGGCGGTCGCTGTGCCGCGGATGATCTGGCGGCCGGCTGGCAGGGTCGCGCCCTGGGCTGCCAGATCGATCTGGACTTGAGCGCGCTGTGCGTCCACGGTGTGGGCTACACGCGCCGCGGTCAGGGTCGGCTCACTTGCCAGCAGCCCGGTCTCGAGGAGAGCCGTCATGGTCACCGCCGTTGTCGCTGCCAGATCGTTGCCGAGGCGGGCGGTGACCGTGATGGGCGCGAGCGCGCCGCTGGCGAGACTTCCCAGGTCGATATTCCAGCGTTGTCCGCCGGGTGGGGTCGGGTAGCCCTGCAGGCCGACGAGCTGCAAGCCATCAGTCGTCGCCAGTACGAGGTGGGCGTTCGGGCGCGGCTCCAGGTCGCGGTTGGTCACCCGAACCACGTATTGGATGGACTGCCCTGGGCCAACCGGTGCGGACGTCGGCGGCTGGCTGCTAACCGTCATCTCGACATGGTGGCCGTGGGGCTGGTCGGCATTCGGAACGGTGCTCGGCGAGATCCCGGCCCAGTGGTAGGCGTCGCTCCACGCGCCCAACAGCGAGTTGGAGGTCGGGAAGACGGTGCGTGGCAGCGTCTCGTCGCGCCCGAGGCTGAAGGCCAGGGCTCGCACGTCGCCTGCCCCGACGCTCGTCTGTAGCGTCGACCACGGCAGCCTTATCTCGCTATCCCCCGTGGCGCCCAACGCGATCGAGACCTCTGGCGCCTGGAGTGGTTGCCAGCTTGACCCGTCGAAGCGTAGCACCCGCGAGCCGGCCGTATCGAGCACCACGAGCGTGTCTGCGTCGAACGGCAGCTGATAGCTCGGCGGGAGCGGCGTCTCGCCCTCCGGTACCCATGGGCTGCGCGTCCCACCGGCCACCGTATCCAGGTAGATGTAGCCGCGGCCGACGCTCGGCCAGTTGGCGCCGCGGCTGCCGAGGTACATCGCGCTCCCGTCGAAGCTGGCCCACATCTCATGGGCCGGCGAAATGCGCGGGTCGCGGTCGAGTTGCTCAGTGGCAGGATCCCACTCGCCGCCGGCCACGTCAAGGCGGCCGTCCACCTGGATGGAGGACTGCCACTGCGGACCGGGCGCGCTGGCGAGGCGGGCGCCGACGAACCAGGGGCCGAAGTGGCGGACGGTGAGGTTGCCGGCGGCGTCCTGGGCGGCGAGGTGAATGTAGAAGTTACCGGCCTGCGAGAGCTGAGCGGTGTAGCTCGTGCCGCTGAGCGGCGTCCCTGTGGTCGACGGCACGGTGTTGCTGATGGTGTCGGCCGAGGCGAACGTCCTCACCGTGCCGCTTCCGTCATCGAGCGGCTGCCAGGCGAGCGTGACCGACGCCGGCGCCGTCAGGTGGCTGCCCTCGATGGGGCTGGCCGTCGTCAGGCGGAAGGGAGTCGGCCCGAGGTTATCCACCACGAACGTGGCCGACTGCGTCCCAATGTTGCCCGCCTTGTCGATGCCACGGACGCGCAGGGGGAACGTCGCGTAGTCGGTCTGCGAGGGGGCGGCCCAGGCGTATGTCCACGCCGTGCCGTTGACCGTCGCCGGCGACCAGGTGTAGCCGCCGTCCACGCTCACCTCAACGGCGTTCAGGCCGCTTCCGCCGTCACTCGCCGTGCCCTGGAAGGTCACGGAGTTGATCACTGTGCTGCTCGGCGCCTGCACTGTGACGGCCGGCGCGGTCGAGTCCTTGGTCAGCGAGAACGTCGTCGTGTATGGCGTGCTCGCGCCGGTGGTGCGGCTGGCGCCGATGGCGAGGGTGTGCGCGCCCTCGGCACTGAGGGTCACGTTCGCCGTCCAGCGCGTGGCTTGCGCGGTCGAGTCGTCTAGCGTGGCAATGACCGGTGTCGTGCTATTATCGACCTTCACTTTGACCTGGCCGTTGCCACTCGTGTCTTTGAAGTGGACGTAGCCCTGGAGCGGCAACGTGGTGGAGATGACCGCGCTGCTCGGCGCCGGTGTCGTCAGATCCGCCTCGTTGCGGGTCGTCGAGACCGTGATCTGCGAGGTCGCGCTCTGCCCGACGTTGCCGGCCTTGTCAACCGCCTTCGCCGTGATGCTATGGCTGCCGTCCCGCAGCGCGGTCACCGCGCGGTAGCGCTGGTTGCCGGTCGCTGCGCCGGCGGTGAGCTGCCGCGCCGCGATTTGCGTGCCGTCGACCTCGAAGTACACGCGCGCGACGTTGTACTGCGTGCCGGCGCCGGTCGCGACGTAGTCGCTGACGTCGGTCTCCATCGCCACGGCCGCCGCCGATGTCGCCAGGCCGTTGGTCGGCGTGATGATGGACACCGTCGGTGCGGTCTTGTCTGCGATGAAAGACGCGCGGTAGACACGCGAGTCGGTTACGTCGAGCGTGTTCCCCGCCATGTCCGTGGGTCGGGTGTAGAGACGGTACAGACCGTCCGACTGATAGATGCCGCCGCCCGTCGCGAGGTTGATGGGCAGTGTCCAGTACGAGCCTGCCTGCCCACGCGTCGTCAGCGTCGCCGCGGTCCACGTTGTCGGCAGGGTGTTCTCGGGCGAGACAGAGGCATCCGGTACGTAGCTCACACCGACCTCGACCGAACTGACGCCCGCGTTGCCGGCGCCGCAGGTCGTTCCCTGCTTGCCGAACATCAGCGTCACGGGCGTCGCCAGCAATTCCTTGTAGCCCAGGTCGGCGCGGTCGCCACCGCCCAGGGGCACCGGCTGCCAGTCAGTGGCTGGCACCGCATTCACCGCCGGCGACGTTGCTTGCAGTGTATAGTCCGCCGGATCCCAGGGGTTGGGATCGAAGAACTGTGGGTCCTGGTTGGCGATGTCGGTCGGGTCGAGCGTGACGGTGCCGCTGGTGTTGCCGCCGCTATTCTGGTAGAACAGGTTGTAGCCGTCCTGGAACAGGCCCACGCTGTTGTTGTTCGCACCCTTGCCGCCGTTGTAGGCGAAGATGTTGAAGCGGGCGTTGACCCAGGTGTGGCTGTCGGCCAGGGTGAGACCGTCGCCGGTGTTGTTGGCTACGGTGTTGAAGCCGAAGACGCCGCTGGAGGCGTTGCGGAAGATGGCGCCGCCGCCGGCGTTGAGCTGCATGATATTGTGGGTGACGGTGATGGTGTTCGACGCGCCCGAGACGACGATACCCGCGTTCGACGCGTCGCTGTTCTGGAGACCGAAGCCGGTGACCTCGACGTGGGTGACACCGTTGAGCGTTACAGGCGCGCCTGTCCCGTCCGCGTCGATGATCGTCTGCTCCGCGCCGCTACCAACGAGGCGGACGCCGCTCTTGGGCGCGACGCGCTCGGTGTAGTAACCCGGCGCGACGCCGACCGTCCACTCTCCGGCGATGGGTGGCACGTGGCTGATGCCGTCCTTGATGGTGTTGAAGGCATTGACCTGCCACTGCAAGCCGTCGTTGATGCACTGGGCGCAGTAGTCGGGCGAGACGTACACGGCCGCGGAGGAGGACTGGGCATAGCCGATGTCTACTCTACCACCGGTGCCGGGCGGGGTTGGATCACGCGGATCGCCCGCGCGGACGACCGGCGACCCGTCCTGGGGCCGGAAGTCCTGCGCGTCGGGGTCGATGAAGCGCGGGTCGGCGAAGACCTCGCCCGGACCGGGCTGGTCCACGTTATTGCCATTGATGCTCAGGTCGTGCCCATTGCGCCAGAAGTCGTTGTAGGTGTGCAGGTAGGTCGTGGCGCAGTTCTGGTAGTAGCTCAGGGCTGTCCCAGTGTGGTAGGCGAAGATGGTGTTGCGCACGTCCACGTTGCCGCAGCTCGCCGCCGCCACGCCGTTGGTGTTGTTGGTCAGGGTGTTGTTGACGAGCAGCGCCTCGGCTGAGGTCGCGCCTGTGCCTGACCCGGTCACCTTCACGGCGTAAGGCGTGTTGCGGATGACGGAGCGCGTCACCGAAATGAAGCCGCCCGCGTCCACGTGGAGTCCGTCGTCGTGGTCCTCACCCGTTATGGTCAGCAGGGCCACGCCGGCGTCCTTGACGCCTTCGGCGCCAATCAGGAAGCTGGAGGTCGCATTTGGCGGCGCGATCACCGTCAGCGCGGCCCCCGTCCCGAACAGGTCGACACCGTTGACGAGGTAGATGCGCTGGCGGAAGAGCCCAGGCTCGATCAGGACGCGCTGCGCGCCGCTGTTGATACCCGCCTGGATGTCGTTGAACGCGTCGACACCCCAGGTATGGCCGTTGTTGCTGCACTTCTCACAGTACGTCGGGTTGACGTAGACCGGCGCGTGATAGGTGTAGTAGCCGAGGTCGGTCTGGTCGGCGGCCTTCCCGCGCGCCAGCGAGGTGGACAGCAGACGGAAGACCTGCTTAGGCTGGTCGCGGAAGGCGGCCTGCGTTAGCGCCATCTGGGTCATCGACGTGCCGGTCGGAGGCTTCGCCGAGTTCCAGTCGGCATTGGTGCCGGTCTGGCCCGCAAAGCCGTTGTTCGTATTCAGCAGCGAGAGGGAGATGCTGTTGTTGTTCTGGAGCCACTGCGGCAGCGGCGCTGCGTTGGGCAGGGCCACGAACAGGTTGTCGCGCAAGTAGAGGGCGTTGGTGATAGCGCCCGTGTTCTGGATCAGCACGATGCCGGAGCTATTGGCGACCAGAGTGTTGTGCCGCAGCTCGACGCCGGAGGTGTTGACTGCCACGGCCTTGCTGCTGGCCTTGTCCTGATAGAACAGGACGTTGCGGACGCGAATGTTGTTCTGGTCGGCTAGGTCGGTCGAGCCGGCCGTGCCGCCGTAGTTGACCTCGATGCTCGTGACGGCGTTGCGGATGGTCAGGTTCTCGATCACGACGCCCTTGAGGCCGCCTGCCGTTGGCGAGTACTCGGAGGCCGGGAGGACCTGAATACCGGTGCCGCCGCCCGCGTCGATGAACACCGCGTCGGGGTCCACGCCGTGGAGGGTGATGAAGTTCTTGCCGGCGTGGAAGACGGCCTTGTCGTACGTGCCGGGGCCGACGATGATAGTGTCGCCCGGCGCGCTTGCGCTCGTCCCGCCCGTCGCCGCGTCTAGAGCCGCCTGAATGGTGCTAAAGGCCGTCGTGCCCCAGGCATGGCCGTCGTTGGCGCAAGATGCGCAGTAGTCGTCGTCGACGTAGCGAGTCTGGGCGGCCGTCATGACCTGGCCCGGCTCGGCCATCGCTTTGGAGCTCAGCGCCTCGGCGTCGATGACACTGGCGAAGGCCGACGGAGCGGCCAGCCCATCGCCATTCTGCATGAAGACCGGTAGCTCATTCAGCGGCCGCGGCGCGGTTGATGGGCCGAGGTCTAGCTCGCGCCGCACGGCGCGCTTGTACTCGGCCGTCTCCTTGGCGCTGGCCGTCATTTGCGTTCCGAAGGGGACGAGCAGTAGATCGGATGATTTGTCGCAGTTTACATCTGCGGCCGCGGCGTAGGGCGCCGAGGCGGCCGCCCCAACATCGGAGAACTGGGCCTGGATAGGATGGTTGGTAGCCAAGTCCGCCGCGCCTCGGACGAGGTACGCGCGCCCGCTCACGGTGCCGAGCATAATGTCGCTCTTGCCGTCGCTGTTCACGTCCCCGACGCCGGCGATGAAGCCGTTGGGCGCGACGGGGTAGCCCGTGAACGAGACGTTGGCCGTCATGTTCATGCTCCAGCCGCTGGTCCGCCCGTAAGCGATGCGCGGCGCGTTGCCGCTGCTGTAGGCGAAGTCGGGCAACTGGTCGCCGTTGACGTCGCCGAGCGCCACGACTTGCGAGCCGACGGGCATTCCGGCATCGCCGGTGAAGCGGCCGTTAGCGCCCTGGACGGGGTTGACGACGGTGGGGTTGCCGACCCCGACATAGGACGGGCCGCCGAAGAACACGTAGACGCTGGCGCTGTTGGCGCCGCTGAGCGCCTTGTTGGGGTCGCCAATGGCGAAGTCGGCGTACTGGTCGTTGTTGACGTCGCCGAGGCCCGTGGCGACAGCGCCGTTCTTGTCCATCAGGATGCTCGCCGCGACAATCGGCCGCGACAGCGCCTGCTGGTCGTCCAGTGTGAATTTCTGCTTGACCGAGAGTGGCCCGTTCGATGGGTTGCCACCCAGGACGAGATAGACCAGGCCCTTGCCGTCGGACCGGTTCGTCGCGCCGATCAGGATGTCGCCGTAGCCGTCGCCGTTGACGTCGCCGGCGGGCGCGAACCACTTTCCGACGTAGCCGTTGTTGACCGTGAAGATCTTGCCCTTCGACTTGTTGGAGGAGTTGATGAGGCTCGTGGGGTCGAGGGCGCCCATCGGTCCGACGCGGCTGAAGATCAGGTAGACCTGGTTGTTGAGCGGGTCGCCGATCAGGATGTCGCTCAGGCCGTCGCCGTTGACGTCGCCGGCGGAGGCGACATACGCGCCAAGCTCAGCGCCGGGCTTACCGGTGAATGTGCTCGGCGAGTCCTTCAGGGCGATGCCGTCGGGTGACAGCGGCCAGCCGCCGGGTTGTCCGTAGAGGATAGACACGCGACCCGCGTTGGCGGCGCCGTTGATCGCCGAGCCGGGCGTACCGACGGCCATGTCGGCGCGGCCGTCGCCGTCGACATCGCCGAGCCAGGTAACCGTCTTGGTGATGTCCTCGGTCGGCCCGTTCGGCATCAGCCAGACTGTGGCCTGGTCGATAGGATTCAGGGGCGTGCTGGAGACACCGCCCTCCAGAGCGACCGGGCGGGCAGGCAGCGGGACGTTGCCGGTGTCGTCGGCGTGGCCTTCGAAGGTCACCGTCTTGCCGGCCTGGACCTCGGACGCTGCGTTGGACCACATGTCGGTCGGCGGCAGGGTGTCGACGATGACCGTGATCTGCTGCGCCGCGCCGACGAGACCGCCGGCGTCGATGGCGCGAACGGCCAGCGTGTGGCTGCCGTACTTCTGGTCCGCCAGCTTCCACGCGAACGACCAATCGCCCGTCGCGGGGTGGTCCGACGTGTAGGTCTTGACGTTGCGCCAGGGCTGGTTGTCGATGCTGAGCTGGACAGTCGCCAGGCCGGCGACCTGCGGCGCGTGCGACACCAGGTCGCTGGCCGTCCCGGTAATGGTGACGGTACTGTAGGTGATATTCTTCAGCGCCTGCCCGTCGGCCAGGCTGCCGAAGCTGGCGCTGGGCGGGGTGTTGTCGACGATCATGGAGACGCCAGCCGCCGGTGTCTCGACGTGGTTCACGGCGTCGGTGGCGCGGCTGGCGATGGTGTACACGCCGTCCGCGGGCAGCGGCGTCCACGTATAGTCCCAGATATCGGTGCCGTCCGCTTGCTGCCAGTGGGAGTCGTAGCTCGCGCCGGTGATGTGTACCTCGACCTTGCTCGGCCAGGAGGTCGGGTCGGTCGCGGTGCCGCCGAGGGTGAAGGCTGTGCCGTGGACGGCCTGGCTCGGTGTCGGCGCGGTCACCAGCGAGCTTGGCGCGTCGGCGTCGATTAGCACCGTCTGCGTGCTGCTGACCGTCTTCATGGCCTTGACGGTGGTGTCGCTGTAGGGAACGCTGGCTTGCAGGACCGTGCGGGCAGACATGCCGACATTCGCCTGGACCTTACCACCGATGGTGGACGTCATCGCTTCCGTCGCGGCGAGCGGCTTCTGGGTGAGGTTCCAGGAGAAGCCGCCGCTCGTAGCGGTCGGCGTCGGCGGCGTATAGCCCGACGAGCCGGTCTGCTGGCTGACGGCCAGGCCGCTGAGCGCGGCGGTGTCGTAGGACAGGGTCATCGGCTGGTTGACCGCCGCCGTCGTGGTATTGTTGAGGTTCAGAACCGTTTGCAGCGAGTCGCCCGGCTTCAAGAGCGTGTAGGCCGAGCCGTTGTGCGTCGTCGTCGGGGTGACATTCAAGACGAACGACGGCGCGGTGTTGGGCGCGTAGGGGCTGGTGCCGGCGGCCTTCTCCTGCGAGTCGAGCAGGCCATCGCCGTCGTAGTCGCCCTTGGTGGGATCGGAGCAGACGTGGCTGACTAGCCCACTGGCGAGCTTGACATCCCACCCGCCGATGATCTTTCCCTGCGTGGCATCGAAGCGGCAAACCTCCTCGCCGTCGGAGAGGCCGTCGTTGTCGGTGTCGGCATTGGTCGGGTCCGTGCCGTAGATAAGCTCCAGGCGGTCGGACAGGCCGTCGCCGTCGGTGTCCGCCTTCTTCGGATCGAGCGCCACCTTGTCGCGGTTATCGTACTCGAAGCCGTCGGACAGGCCGTCGTTGTCGGTGTCCCACTTGGTCGAGTCGGTGCCGAGGGACTGCTCGGTCGCGGTGGAGATGCCGTCGCCGTCCTTGTCGGTGTTCCAGGCCGGGTAGGTGCTGTTGTCGATGAGGTTCTTGACGTCCCACGTCCACAGCGCGTCCAGCGTGGCAGGCACGGCGTCCATCGTGACGGACGAGCGCGCGTCCTGGTAGTTCTCCGGATCCTGGGTCTTGTCGGGGCCTTTGCTGTAGTTGATGTCGGCGCTGCACGTGAAGCCGACACCGGCATACCAGCACTTCTGGTAGCGGAGATTGGCTTCGAGCTGACTCAGGAAGGGGAAGGTCAGGTTAGGCCCCGACTGGGTCATGTTGAACGTCATCGACGTCGTGTTGTAGCAGCGCTTGTATTTCTGGGCGTCGACCAGGCTGTCGCTATCGCAGAAGCCCTGGGGATTGGACCCGTTGCCTGACGTCACCGCCGAGTTCTTGACGCTAAAGTTGCTGGTCCAGGCCGGCGGGTTGCCGTTGAAGGAGTCGGGGTCCTGGAACATCTCGGCAAAGGCCCAGCTCTGCTTCACATCGTCCAGGTTGCCCTGGCGCATGTGCCAGTAGTCCTTCTTGATGTCGATGTTCGTATTCGCGGTCAGTGTCGTGACCATCGTCATCGTAATCTCGTAGGTCGTGAGATTGTCGGCGATGGACCCGAACGCCGTCTGATTGGCCGGGTTCGCGTGAACCGTCAGGCTCGGCTGGGACGGTATAGCCCCGACGTCAGGGTCGTTGACCAGCATGTCTATCTTGAGAATGGCCTCGCTCAGCCACTCTATCAAGTGCTGGAAGGTATGCATCGGGTTCCAGTCGCCGCTTATGGCGGCGACCACTATATACGTGATTATTAAGATGATTAGCTCGATCAAGAAGCCAACACCCGTGCTGGCGGTCAGCGCGATGATGGTGTCGACGACGAACATGAACACGGTGAGGACGGTGCTGGCGATGGTCTGCGCCAACAGCGTATCCTGCTGGATGCTGTTGATGTCGCCGCCGTTGTTCTTGTGCCAGACGAGCCACGTCGCCACGACGGCAATCGCCGTGACGATCCCGCCGATCACAACCATCTTGATCTTGGCGCGCTTGGCGCCACTGGCGACCGCTCGAGGATGGTCGAACAGATCGTGGGTTGGATTCGGAGACAGTTTGAGCTCGCGCCGCACGATAAACTGCAACTCCGCATTCCGCGAGCGGAATGAGAAGGCATAGAACGGAGCGACAAGCGCCGCCATAATTCTATAGCTCAGCCTGGTATCCATGCGGACCATGCGGGTTGCCCAGAAATTCGCGTACCTCATCATAGTGACCGCGTACTTCACGTAGCGGACCATGGGCACGACGAGGAGCTTCACAAAAGCCTGGATGTTCAGCGTTCGGCTCAGCCGTGTGGCCCAGCTATCCAGCGCCTGCGACGTGCCCTTGTTCTTGATGTCGAGGACCAGGGCATCCAACTGGTAGGCCGTGCGCATGTATGCGGGCAGATTGTGCGTCCCCACGGCGAAGAACTGGTTCAGGTCGGACGGATTGGCGGTTTGGCCGACGTCAGGCGTCGGCTGGCCGTCGATGCTCATGACCCGGCTGCGGCCCTCGTAGTAGGAGCCGAAGAGCATCATCATCATCGTCCCGTAGTCGGCCTGCGTCTCGTTCGGGTACCGCCGCTGTATCTCGGCCTGTCCCTCTTGGGATGTGAGCGCCTGCCAGGTCGGATTACTCGTCGTCGGGTCGACGCGGCAGCCGTACTGGGTGAGCTGGACGCTGCGCACGACGTTCAGCGAGGACTGGGCTAACTGGAAGTTGAAAACGATAGGATTGCCGTTCTGCATGTTCGGCTCGCCGTTCGTGACAGTGACCAGGCCTGTCTGGGTCGGGTCGAGGCCGCTGTTTGTCTCCTCGTAGGCCGTCACGAGCGTCGGCGTCATCGCGTTTGTCGCGCCTGCCTTGCACTCGATGTAGTGCTGGTTCAGGAACTGCACGGTCGTCGTCATCGAGGTCGTCGACAACGCCTGGTCCGTGTGAGAGTAGTAGCCCAGGTTGGTGATCGTGACCTTGGGGTCCACGTACCACGTATCGGTGATGGTCTGCCCTTGCGCGGGGTGCGCGAACTTGTCGACGATCTGGGGCAGCGTCGGGTTGAGATCGCCCAGGAAGGTCGGCGCCAGCCCAGACAGCAGGTTGAACATCACCTTGCCTTCATCGTCGACATTCGGGTTCGTGGTCGTCTCCGGCGCCGTTGTGCCGAAGAGCGCCACCTGGACGTTCTTGCTCTCCGACAGCTCCAGGCCTGTGACGCGGAACAATGGCTCATAGTACGCCGAGATGACCGACGGCTGGGTGTCGATCTCACAGTTACTGGCGTCCGCCGGCTTGCTGGAGTCCTTGCAGTTGGTATAGCTGTCGATCTGCGCCTGTGTCAGCCATAGCAGCCGTCCCTCACTTAACTTGAGCGACGTGCCGACTTCCTTGGCGGTGAACGCGATGTGGCCGGAGAAGGCGGAGACCTGGCCGCCGGTGCCTACCGTCTGGAGCGGTACCGTGAGCTGGTAATAGGTCTTGTCGTCGCTCTGGGTGCTGGCGATGCTGTATTCCTCGGCCAGCGAGGGATTGACCGGGCTGTTGATTTGCAGCACGGGCAAGAGCTCTACGTCCTGGGTAGAGTGGTTCAGGTCCTGAATCTGGCCGGCGCTGTCGTCAGGCCAATCGAGCCACGTCGTGCTGTAGCGCAGATGATTCATGGCCTGCGGCTGGAGCTGGACGTCGACGTAGACCACGGTGTCGGGGTGGCTGCCGGCGATGTCGATTTCCATCTTGGGCCGGTAGGCCAGGTTGTTGTTATCAGTCGGCGAGAGGTCGTCCGCGTTGAGCACGCCGTCGTTGTCGATGTCGTCGTCCCAGGCGTCGGGGATGCCGTCGCCGTCGATGTCACTGCAGGTGAACTTCCCCGTCGTGCTGTCAACATAACAGACCGACCCGTCATCGATACCGTCGAGATTGGTGTCCGCGGCCAGGGGGTCGAGGAGCCAGGTCTTGCCGTGGCTGTCGGTATAGCCCTTGACCTCGAGGGTGTCGGTGATGGTGTCGTCGTCTGAATCGACATTCTTGAAGTCGGTACCCAGGCACCACTCTTCGCTGTTCTTCAAGCCGTCGTTGTCGTCGTCGCCGTTGGGGTCTACGCCTTCGCTTGAATAGAGTGTGCGGCAGTCATTCAAGCCTGTGCCCGACGAGCCGAGGGGAGTCGTCTGGGGGACGGCGTTCTTCGGGCTTTCAGGCAGCGTCTGTGCCAGGCGAGCCAGGAGGTTTTGCGCCGCCGCCTCATCACTCGGCGCTCCGGTCAGTGTCGAGATGGCCTTGTCCAGCGGTGGCGAGGCGCTCTGGCTGGCGACGCGGTTGTTGAACCGCACCGTCAATGCCGCGCTCGCCAGCGGCGCGCCCACCATGGACAGGATCGTCGCGACCGCAATCGCGGTGTACAGGGGGCGGCTGCTGCGGCTGCGTACTAGCAGAGCCACAAAAGTGGCCAGCGCGATGACGGCGAGCGCATAGAGCGCCAGGGGGGCACGCTTGGCAAGCTGCGCGCGGCCAGCGGCGGCGCGGGGGCGGTGGACGGAGCGGACGGCAGGGCCAGCGCGCCGTTGGCGCCGGCGACCGGCGCCAGGATCGGCGGGACATGCTCGTCATAGCGCGAGAAATCCACTACCAGGTGGACCTGGGCGTCCTCGGTCGCGCTGGTCTGGGGTAGGGACAGGTCGAGGATCTCGCGGCGTGGGCGGCCATCGCTATCTACCCACAGCTCGCCCCGGCCGCTCATTCGGTCATAGAGCGGCGAGCGGGTCAGTTTGACCCCGTCAGGGATCTGGCCTGCCAGAAGCGTCTCCATGCGCTCGAGCTGATAGTCGGCGTAGCGCGGCCCATCGACCCGGAAGGTGTAGCGTGCCATGCTCCCCGCCGAGGTCTTGACCGAGTCGGCCTGGGCTACATCGGCCACCGCGGCCAGGTAGCCCAGGTAGTCGCCCTGGGGAGCCGTCGCGCCCAGCGGATCATCCACCTTCTGCCACTTGCCGCCGTAGCCGACGTAGGCGCTTCCGCCTACGAGCAGCAGCTGCACAGCCGCGCTTTTCTTGTCTGTGCCCAGGGTCAATCGGGCGTCGGCAGGCACATCTGCGGCGCCTCCCTCCGGCCGGGCTACGTCGCCGTCCACGCGCAGCATCGTCTTCTCATCCGTCCGCCCGGCGTTGGCCGGCACGGCGCGCGGAATGATGGTTTGCTGGGCGTCTGCCGTCACATGGTAGCTGGCAGCGGCGCGCGCTTGACGCAGGGCATCCGTGATGGCGTCGCCAGGAGTGGCGGACGCGGCGCGGGTCAGAGTGTAGCCGGCCGCGAGGACGACCAGCAGTGTGGGCAAAAGGGCACAAATCAATAGCCTTAAGCGTTTCTGAGCGGACATGGTAGAACCTTCCTGGATGGGCAGCGCAGGCGGGGTCGAGCGCGTGGGGTGATCGACGCGGAGGAATTCGTTGGCAGCTTTCGGACGTGAGCGAACCAGATCATGCAGTTTGGTCTTGTATCGTGCACACAGTTAGGCCGAGCTTCGGATATGGCAGGCAGCGTGCAGGGCATTTGGACAGAAAATGAAGCTCCCCAAACGCAATATAGCAAACGAACGTAGCGAAATCGCATCCGGCGGTGGACAGGCATTACGGCGGCCGGACGGCACGACCGCCGGGTGGATCAATGGGCGGCAGAATGTCGAGTGGCTCGAGGAAGAAGGAACCCTCGGTCTCCGCTCGCAGAAAAGCCAGCAGCGCGTCCAGGCTGGCAAACATCCGGCGCTCGCCTGTATGCGGGCTTTCCAATGACACTCGCCAGGCAGGCCCATTCTCACTCCCTACCTGCCACAGGCGTAGCATATAGGCCAGGTAACGCGGGGGCTCGGTGATCATCGCTCTCCTTCCGCGACGCAGTCGCTGGTCTCAGCATATCAGAGGTGCGTATCGAGATCGCAGCGGGAACGTAGCGCCCGGCTGGTTCGGTGGTCTTTTGTCGAGCGCCTGTGAACGGGCTGACCTATGCTATAATGGAAGAAGGCAGCTGTTGATCGGGGGGAAACCAATGTCGCGTCTGGCGCTATCCCTGTTGGGGCCATTCCAGGCTGTGCTGGAAGGGCAGCCTGTAGTTGGCTTTCGATCAGATAAGGCCCGCGCTTTGCTGATATTCCTCGCGGTCGAGGCTAGCCGTCCCCATGCCCGCGAAACGCTGGCCGGCCTGCTGTGGCCCGACTACCCGAACGCCACGGCACTCACCTACCTACGCAGCGCACTCGCCAACCTGCGCCACCTTCTCGATGAACCCTCAAAGGGGTTGGCGACCTCGTCATCTCTTTTTCTGTTAGTCAACCGCGAGACCGTCCAATTCAATCCGGTGGCGGATGCTCGGCTCGACGTCGTCGCCCTTACCCGACTGCTGGAGGGGCATCCGACGCTGGGTGACCTGGAACAGGCCGTCGCCCTATGCCGCGGGCCGTTTCTCGAAGGGTTCTCGATCGGCGCGTGCGCCGCCTTCGATGAGTGGCTCCTCTTCAAGCGCGAGCAGTTCAGCCGCCTCGAATTGTCGGCGCTGCATCGTCTGGCAACAGCCTATATCGCCAAGGGCCAGTATGCCCAGGCTGAGGCCTGCGCGCGCCGGCAGCTCACCCTTGATCCATGGGACGAACCGGCTCATCGGCAACTGATGGCCGTGCTGGCGTTCGATGGCCGGCCGGGCGCCGCCCTGGCTCAATATGAAGCATGCCGCCGCGTGCTGGCCGAGGAACTGGGCGTCGCGCCGGCCCGCGAAACCGTGGATCTCCGCGATAGGATTCAGGCAGGTACCCTGGACGAAGTGTTGCCCCAGGTGAAAGACGCTGGGGGGCACCGCGCGCCCTTTGTCGTCCGCGACCGCGAGCTGGCCCAGCTAGAGTCCCACCTGACCCAGGCGCTGGCTAGTAACGGCGGCGTGGTCTTCGTCATTGGCGAAGCCGGCAGCGGCAAGACGACTCTCATGCGAGAGTTTTCACGGCGTGCTGTCGCCAGCCACAGAAACGCGGTCGGCGCGACCGGCAGGTGCACAGCCTCTATCGGCCTGGGCGATCCCTACCTGCCGTTCCGTGAGGTCGTCCAGATGCTTACGGGTGACATCGACGTACTACGGGCCGGCAGCGCGCCGGTGCCCGAGCACGTTCAGCGCCTGTGGGCGGTGGCGCCGACGGCCGTGCGGACCCTGGTTGAAAGCGCGCCGGGACTGGTTGACCGTTTTGTGGCCGGCGACGCCCTGGCGCTCCGAACCGAAGCCTTCGCCGTGGCCGATGGGCTACACACCACCGCGGGCGCGCGTGCCGCGTTGGCGGCCCGCGTGCGAAGTCAGGCCGAGCGCAACAAAGGGGCAACCATTCTGGAGCAATCGGACCTTTTCGAGCAGGTCACAGCCTTCCTGCGCGCCCTGGCCCGCCACCACCCCCTCATACTCCTACTAGACGACCTGCAGTGGGCTGACAATGGCTCCATCAGTCTCCTCTTCCATCTGGGACGCTCCCTCGCTGGCAGCCGCATCTTGATCGTTGGCGCCTATCGTCCAGAGGACATTGCTCAGGGCCGCGACGGCGGACGTCACCCTCTGTCGGCCGTCGTCCACGAGTTGCAGCGTGACCTCGGCGAGATCGTGTTGGACCTGAATCAGGCGGCAGGACGGCCGTTTATTGATGCTCTCCTGGATAGCGAGCCGAATCGGCTTGGGGAGGTGTTTCGCGACACGCTCTACCGCCGCACCGAAGGGCACCCCTTGTTCGCCGTCGAGCTGCTGCAAAGCTTGCAGGAGCACGGCAGTTTGACACGAAACGACGCTGGGGAGTGGGTCGAGGGACAGACGCTGGACTGGGAAACGCTGCCCGCGCGCGTCGAAGCAATCGTTGCCGAGCGTATCGAGCGTCTGCCGGCGGAGGTGCAGATGCTCTTGGGCGCCGCCAGCGTCGAGGGCGAGGAGTTCTCTGCTGAGATCGTCGCCCACGTGCAAGGGCTTGAAGAACGCGATCTCAAGGCTCGGTTGAGCTATGCGTTGAGCAGCGACTATCACCTGGTGCGCAGCCGTGGCTTGCAGCGGATCGAGGGACGCCTCTTTTCCCGCTATCGCTTCCGCCATCATCTCTTCTGGCAGTATCTTTACAACCGGCTCGACGAGGCGGAGCGCGCGCGCCTGCACGAGGCCGTCGGCGCTATGTTGGAATCGCTGTACGCCGCGGCCGCCGACCACGACACCAGTCGCGCGCCGCGGCTCGCGTGGCACTTCGAACAGGCGGGCCAGATCGACAAGGCGGTGCTCTACCGTCGTCGGGCCGGGGATGAGGCCATGCGGCTGGCCGCCTGTGAGGAGGCGATCGCGCACTACATGCACGCCCTGGCGCTGCTGGCCACGTTGCCCGCATCGGCCGGGCGAACGGAGCAGGAGGTAGCCTTGCGCTTTGCTCTGGCCGCCCCGCTCTCCCTCACACGGGGGTGGGCCGGTCTAGAGACGCGGGATGTGCTGGCCCGAGCCTACGAGCTGGCCCAGGCGATCGATGCCGGGCCACAGTTTGTGGCGACTTTGTTGGCTCTGTCTGCGATGTACATTGCGCAGGGTGAGATTCAGAAGGCCGTCGCTCTGGGTGAGGAGCTTCTCCAAGTAGCGGAGCAGGCCGAGGACCCGCTTTCCCTTGCCGCGGCGCACGTGGGCATTGGGGCCGCGCTATTCTTCCAGGGCGTGGTGCAAAGGGCGCGCGACCACCTAGAGCAAGCAGAGGCTCTCTATGCCGTGCAGCCGTCCGGGCCGCTCGGGCTGCCAATCGGTCTGGATCCAGAGGTCAGTGGTTTAACCTGGCTGGCGTTGGTGGTGTGGGAGGCGGGATATCCCGATCAAGCGGCTGAACGTAGCCGGGCGGCTATCGCGCGCGCGCGCGAACTGGGCCAGCCCACGACGCTGGCCTTCGCGTTGGCTATCGCCGGCGCATGGTTCCACAGTCTTCGCCGGGAGATGGAGGAAGTCCAGGCGTGTCAAGAGACCCTTCGCCGGATCGCGTCTGACAAGGGATTGATCGTCTTCCAGGTGCTCGGAATGCCATTGGAGGGTCGCATACGAATGTGGCAGGGGCAGGCCGACGCGGGTATCGCGCAGATACGCGAGGCGACGGCGGCGTGGCAAGCGATGGGGACCATGGCCGGCCAGGCCATGTATCTCTTGCTGTTGATTGAAGCGTACCGGGATGCCGGTGACGTTGCCCAGGCCATGGCGACTGTGGAAGAAGCCCTGGCCCTCATCGAGCAAGCGGGGTTACGTTCCAGCGAGGCTGAGGTGTGGCGACTCAAGGGGGAGTTGCTGGCAAGCGGCGCCATACCCGGCGAAGCCGAGGCTGAGGCCTCCTTCCAGCACGCGATTGCCCTGGCCCGTCAGCAGGGTGCGCGGTCGTGGGAGTTGCGGGCCACCGTCAGCCTGGCGCGTTTGTGGCGACACCGGGGACGGACCGAGGAAGCGCGGCAGATTTTGACGGACATCTACAGCTGGTTCACCGAGGGATTCGATACGCCGGACTTGAGAGAGGCCCGGGACTTGCTGCAAGACCTGGGGTGTGGGGAATTCGCCTGAAATCGACGATGGGGTTCGGAAAACGGGTCGGCGGCGGAACGTTCCGCCGCCGACCCGTTTAGCCACTGTGCGCGCGATGAATGTCTTACTACGCGGTGAACGGGTATCGTCCCAGCCGGCCGCGACCGCTCCCGTTGTTCGGGGTCCGCCCTGAGCCGGGATTGATGCTCTGGCCCGGCGTCGGCTGTGTCGCCGCCGAGCCGGTGCGGGTCACACTGAATCCGCTGCCATCCTCTGTCACAGCGGAGGTCGTCGCGATGGTATTATTGTACATGTCGACCATCGTGATGGGGCGGCCGCCGGCTTGCGCGATCGTTACGCTGTCGCCGTCCTTGACGGCGCTACTACCGCTGAACGTGATCGTTCCGAAGTTGTCGAGGGGCGTGATCCGCCGTCCGGCGACGGGCGCCTCTGTCACCCACTCAGCGGACGAGTGCGACGACGAGTAAGTCACGTTCGTCTCGTAGGTCGCGCCCGTCGTGTTGTTCTGGAAGGCGATGAGCCACTGGTTGGGCTGCGTTTCTGTGATCGAAACTGTCACAGAGTCGCCGGGCTTGACGGCCAAAGCCACGCGGCGCGAGGACTGTGGCAGGGTCTCGATCCATGCGCTGTACTGGACAGACCCGTTGCCGCGGCTCGTCTCCATCGTGCCGGCCTGAATCAGGTCGCGGCTTGAGACACCTCCGATGCCGACCCAGCTCGCCGCAGTGCCAAGCGGAATGGCGCCGTCGGACTGGGGGACCGTCCAGGTACCCGTCACGCTGGTATACGAGCCGGTGGTTGCCGCGTAGCCGGACCAGTTGTGCGACACATTCTCGCTGTTCGGGTTGACGCGCCTGCCCGGCGGGATTGGGCTGGAGGGAGAGGATGGCGCCTGGCCGGGCACGGTCGCGACGCTGCTATCGGGATGGTCGTCGTTTTGAATCAGCCATGTTCCCTGGTCGAGGACGAGCGTGTAGACGTTCTGGTCCCGGCTCACGTCGGTCGTGCCGTCTGCGTACGTCGTCTCCCACGTCTCATAAGTCGTTGCCGTCGCCGTCGTATCGGTCTTCAGGCTGACATCGCCCCACTCGAGCTTGACGAGCTTGATGGCCTTGACACTGTTACGCGCCAGATCCTGGTTCGTCTGAACCATCTGGTCGTAGTAGTCGCTCGTCGAGGTATCCTTCATAATAGTGGGATCGTGCGCGGCGAAGGCTTGCTGCTGCGCGTCGTTGGCCTTTTGGATAACGGCCTGGATGGCGGCGGTCGTCGGCTCATCCGCCGATGGGCTGGCCCAGGCCAGGCCGGCGGTGTGGCCGAAGACGGCCACTAGGGCCAGTGCCAGCGCGAGGGCGACGGCTCGCCAGGCCGGGCTTCTAAGCGCCTCGCGGCGCGAACATGTCTCTCTAGGCATGAGTATCCTCTCTCGCTTGAAAAAGCTGATGCCTTTTGCTTAACACATAGTTTACAAAGTGCGGCTGAAAACGGCAATAGCTCTGGTTAAGAAGAAGATAAGAGTAGTACCGGCCCCGTAGGTTGAAAAGGTGGAGGCAGAGCGTCGCTTGTGGTGTGTAATAGAGTGTGTATACTTTTGATAGGAGGTGCAGCATGACGCAACTGCATCGGGTGCAACTACTGATCGAGGAGGAGCAACGCGAAACCCTCGCTGAGATAGCGGCCCGCGAGGGACGGAGCGTGTCGGATGTGGTGCGCGAGGTGATTCGCCTGGGCCTGGAACAGCGGCGGCGGACACAAGGCGGCTGGCGTGATGCGCTCGAACGCTTGGCGGTGATTCGCGGCCGTGGCCCGGTTGCGATTGTCTCTGACCGCGATTTGCTGGCGGAAGCGCGCGCCGAGCGCATCGAGGAATTGGGGGGAGCGTGACGCGACGAGTCATAGACGCCAATATTGCCATCGCGCTGGCGCTACGCTATCCCTACTCAGCAGCCGCAAGCCAGCGCCTCATGACGTGGCACGATGACGGTGACGAGCTTTTCGTTCCCTCGCTGTGGCAATACGAGGTCGTCTCTGTGCTCCGCAAAGCCGTCGCCGCGAAGATGCTGTCCGCGGCAGATGCTCTTGAGGCGCTTGACGCGATATTCGTGCTTCAATTTACTGAGGTATCGCCTTCGCTCGATACGCATCGCCTGGCGCTTGCCTGGGCCGACCGTCTCAACCACGCAGCAGCCTACGATGCACAGTACCTGGCGGCTGCCGAACAGTTGGGCGCGGAGTTGTGGACGGCCGATAGGCGTCTTGTGCAACGTGCTCAGCAGCTAGGCGTCCAGTGGGTACGGCACGTAGAAGACTAAGCCGGGAGCGCTACGCTTCTTCCGCCGCTTCCTTGGCTGTCGAAACGGCCGACGCCGTCGGGTTGTGCCAGCCGCCGTGCGGCTCAATGAGCCTGTTCGCTTCCGCCGGTCCCCATGTATTTGGCTCATACTCATAGACAGGCGTCGGATTCTGCAGCGCCGGCTCCACGACTTCCCACGCGGCTTCGACGGCGTCCTGCCGCGTAAAGAGGGTCGGATCGCCACGCAGTGCGTCGCCGAGTAACCGCTCGTAGGGCGTCATCTGGCGCGGTGGCTGGTGAACGGCGACCAACTCCACCCACTCCCCCTTCATCGCCTCGCCCGGCATCTTGGCTTGCCCACCGACGGCGATGAGCACCTCTGGACTGAGACGGAAGCGGAAGGTGTTTGGCTCGCCGGTCGGGGCGGTGCGGAAGACGGCGTGCGGCGCGTACCGCAGCTTGACCAGCACCTCCGTCGTCGTCACCGGCAGGCACTTGCCCGCTCGGATGTAGAACGGCACATTGTCCCAACGCCAGTTATCCACATAAACCCGCATGGCGGCGAAGGTCTCGACCTGCGAGTCCGCCGCGACGCCGTCCTCCTGCCGATAGCCGCGATATTGCCCGCGCACTACGTCGGCCGGCTTGACGTCGCGCATGGCTTTGAGCAGGACGGCTTTCTGGTCGCGTGTCGCCTCGTTATCGTCCTTCGACGGCGCTTCCATTGCCAGCAGCGCCGCGACCTGGAGCATGTGGTTCTGCACGACATCGCGAATAGCGCCGACTTCCTCATAGAAACGGCCGCGGCCGCGCACGCCGAAATCCTCGGCCATCGTGATTTGCACACTCGATACGAAGTGGCGGTTCCAGATCGGCTCCAGGAAGGCGTTGGCGAAGCGGAAGAAGAGCAGGTTCTGGACGGGTTCCTTGCCGAGGTAGTGGTCGATTCGGAAGATCGCCTCTTCCGGGAAGTACTGATGCAGAATCTTGCTCAGCTCTTTCGCCGACGCCAGGTCGCGCCCGAACGGCTTCTCGACGACGACGCGGGCGTTCTCGGCGCACCCCGACTCGGCCAGCCCTTGAGCCACTGTCGCGAACATCGACGGCGGGATGGCAAGGTAGTGCAAGGGGTGGGCGGCAGAGCCGAGGAGAGCGCGCAATTGCTTGTAGGTGTTGGGGTCGCGGTAGTCGCTGTCCACGTACTGCAGGCGCTCCACGAGCTTGCGAAAGGCGTCTTCGTCCACGCCGCCGGCGTGCGCCAGGCTATCACGGGCGCGCTCGCGTAGCTGTTCGAGAGACCAGCCGGACTTCGCGACGCCGATAATGGGCATATCCAGGTATCCACGGCGAATCAACGCCTGGAGCGCGGGGAAAATCTGCTTGTAGGCCAGGTCACCTGTGGCGCCGAAAAATACAAACGCATCCGCGTGAGACGATTCCATCCTACTCCTCCACTTTATGCAACGCTGCTCGGCCGCTTTGCACTTTTACGTGCGGAACGGAAATTGTACTCTAATTGCGTCAACTGGCACACCGCGCAAGACAAAATGTTGGGCAACATCTTCGACAGGTGTTGCCCAACATCTTGCTACGTTTCCAGATACTCGCCGGTGAAGGCGAGTCGTGTGCGGTCTCACATCGCCGCAACCGCGTCTTCGCCCATGCCTTCGCTGCCCGACCTCTGGAGTGCGGGCCGCGCTCGGCGGGCGCGTTGCGCGCGCGTGACCTTGATGCGATACGCGGTGAGCGCGACAACGCTGGCGGCGGTCAGAGCGTACATCAGCCGCACGGCGAGGTTCGTGCTATCCGTCCCGGACATCAGGCCGTGAAGTGTGACCATGACGTAGACGGCGAAGCTGCTGTAGTGCAGCGCGCGCCAGGCGCGATGTCCGATGTACTGCCGAACGTAGAAGCTGAAGCTCACCAGGGCCGCCACGTAGAGGCCGATCTGGCCCAGGCCGACCCACAGGGGGCGGTAGTCGGTGCTCGTGAACGGAACGAGGATCTGCGCCAGTGAGTAGCCGATATACTGATCGCCCAGAAGGATAAGTCCGTGAAAGGCCGCGAACGCCAGCGCCAGGAGGCTCACGAATTGGTGCAGGTCCACCGTCGCCAGCCCACCGGGCCACTTTCGCCCCAGCTTGTTGGTAATCATCAGGCCAAAGACCACCGACAGCCACATCAGCAGGTAGGCCACGATCGCCGCGCCCCGCGACAGGTACCAGTAGCCCATGGGCGCTGCGCCGGTGAACGAGGCGATCAGGTTCGCCCACGAGAACGAGATGCTCGAAAGGGCGTTCCATGCTGCCCCCGCGCCTGTGCCCAGGGCTCCGCCCAAGCCGACAAGTAGCGCGAACATCCCCATGCTGCCGGTCATCCGTGTGAGGGTCATGTTAATCTTGTTCATCGTCGTGCTCCTTCCTCGTGTGTGCTTTCCGTTACTTCGATGAGCGCGTGCGCGTGACGGCCGCCGGGGCCGTTGTCGTCGTCTTGCTTGTCGTGGATGCCGCTGCTGTTGCCTGCGCGGTCGCTGTTGGCGCTGCCGTCGGCGCGGTTGTCGCCGTGGCTGCCGGCTGTGTCGTCGCCGTGGCTGCTGGCTGCGTTGCCGTAGCCGCCGACTGCGTGGTCGGTGTTGGCGGCGCTGAGGTTGCTGTGGCCGTTGGCAGCACGAGCGTGGATGTCGGGGCAGATGCAACCTGGGCCACGACGGCAACGGGCGTCGTATCCGTGTTCGCCTGCGAGGTGGCGGCGCCGCTATTCGCCAGAATGCCCCAGCTTCCCACGGTAAACCCGATAGCCAACGCGGCGATCGCCGTCTTCACTCCAGTAAGCCGCTTCCCCTGCTTCCGATTGGGTCCTGCGGGTGTGCGTTCTGTCATGGTATAGCTCTCCTGAATTCACTATGCTCAAGTTCGTTATGCTCACGTTCGCGTCAAACTGCGTTGACCGCTTACAGACCACAGTATACCAGGCGGATTTTCAGACATTGTGAAGAGCCGATTGGGAGAATGTGAGGATGGCGGGCAAGAAAAACTGCCGACCTGTGTCGGCAGTCTGGAGGTCCGGAGCTGATCGAGGTTACTCGTAGCGCAGCGCCTCGATCGGGTTGAGGCCGGCGGCGCGGTTGGCGGGGTACGCCCCGAAGAATAGGCCGACGCCGACGGAGAAGAGCGTCGCCAGCAGCACCGCCTGGTAGCCGATGACCGGGTTGAGCGAGATGTTGCTGATCGACAGCCCGCCAATCAGATGACCGACGACAATCGCCAGTACGACCCCTATCAAGCCACCGAGCACGCTCAACACGGTCGCCTCGACGAGGAACTGGGCCAGGATGTCGTTCTTGCGCGCGCCCACCGCCTTGCGCAACCCGATCTCGCGCGTGCGCTCGGTCACGCTGACCAGCATGATGTTCATGATACCGATGCCGCCCACCAGCAGGGAGATGCCCGCGATCGCGCCCAGGAAGAGGGTGAAGATCTGGGTGGTAGTCGTGGCCGTCTCGAGAATGTCCTGCTGGCTGGTGACCGAGAAGTCGTCGTCACCCGTCAGGTGGTGGCGCTCGCGCAGAATCTCGCTCACCTGCTGGATCGCGGCCTCATTCTGTGAGGAGTCCACAATCTCGACGTTGATGACGGAGACGTTGTTCGAGCCGCGGAACTGCCCGCCGCCGGCCAGTCTTGCCTGGGCTGTCGTGATGGGGACGATCACCTGGTCATCCACGCTGCCGAAGCCCGTGCCGCCCTTCGCCTCCAGCACGCCGATGACACGGAAGGACACGTTATTGATGCGGATAGACTGACCAACGGGGTCGGCATCCGCGAACAGAGTCTTGGCGACATTGGCGCCGAGGACCGCGACGGTAGACTTCGTCGTGACTTGCGCGGCGTCGATGAAGTCGCCGCTTGCCAGCTTCATGATGCGGACGGTCAGGTACTCCGGCGTCGCGCCCGTAATTCGGGTGTTGGTGTTGTTACCCTGGTAGACCACCTGGCCGAAGCTATCGTACTCAGGCGCGACGGCAGCCACGGCGGGCGCCGCGCCGGCCTGGGCGAGGGCCTGGGCGTCGGCATAGGTCAGCGTCGCCGCCGAGCCTTGCGCCGTGCGAACGCCGGCCTGCTGGGTCGAGCCGGGACGAATGTAGAGCAGGTTGGTGCCGTTGGACTCAATCTGCGCCTGGATGCTCGCCTGAGCGCCCTGGCCAATGCCAAGCATGACGATGACCGCCGCCACACCGATGATGATTCCCAGCATCGTCAGCGCGGCCCGAAGTTTGTTGGCCTTCAAGCCGTCGAGTGCGATTTGCAGTGATTCGAAAATGCTCATTGTCGTCTCCATATTCTGATCACACTCTCGATTTCAATGAGGTGCCTGTTCATAATGTCTCCTATGCCGCTCCTCACCCGGGCTCCCTCTCCCTCGCCGAGACTCTCGGTGAAGGAGAGGGAAGGCCTGTTCGGGCGCCGCTTACATGCCGCCCGCCGGCGGGCCGCCGCCAACACCTGGGATACCCATGCCGCCCTGGTTGCTCTTGGTCGTGCTGCTGCTCGAACTGCTGCTCCCGCCGGCGCCGCTGACGATGACCACATCGCCTTCCTTCAGATTGGCGCTGCTAATCTCGGTCTTCGAGCCGTCGGTGAGGCCTGCGGTCACCGGCACCTGGACGCTTTCGCCGTTGCGCAGGACGGTTACGACCTTCTGCTGATTCACCGTCTGGATGGCCTTGGTCGGTACCGTCAGCACGCCCTGTCGGCTGTCCGTCACGATGTTGAGCGTCGCCGTCATCCCCGCCGCCACGCTCGGGTCGGTCTCCGTCACCTTCACGGTCACCGTGTAGTTCACGACGCCGCTCGTGCTCGTTCCCACCGGACTGATCGCTGTAACTTCGCCGGCCAGCGTCTTGTCAGACAGGGCTTCGAGCGCGATGTTGACTGTTTGCCCGACCTTGAGCTTGGCGCGGTCTAGCTCGGAAACCTGCGCCTGGATCTGCATATCGTTCAGGTCGGCGAGGTGGATCGGGTTACTGCTGGCGCTCGCGGTCGTTCCCGCCACCGCGTTAACCTCCGTCACCACCCCCGCTGTCGGCGCGGTGAGCGTCGCCTGCTCCAGCTTGATCTGGGCCTGCTTCAACGCTGCTTCGGCTTGCGTCACCGCCGTCTCTGCCACCTGCACCGTCAGGGTATCCGGACCTTTCTTGAGCGCGTCGAGGGCGGCTTGCGCTTCCGTGACAGCCGCCTTGGCCTGCGTCACTTCGGCGTCTGTCGGCCCCTCCTTCAGCTTGTCGAGCGCGGCCTGGGCCTGGGTCACGTTCTGCTGCGCGACGGCCACGTCGTTCGGATCGACGTTCGTAAGCTTCGCAAGGCTCGCCTCAGCCGCCTTCTCAGTCTGCTCCGCGGCGGCCACGGCGGCGTCGGTTGGCCCCGCCTGGAGCGCGGCCAGGTCATTCTGCGCGATCTGCACAGCCGCCTCTTGCTGGTTGACCTGGGCGCGGGCGTTCTGGCAGCTCGAGTCGTTGTCGGGGTCCTTGGTGCGTCCGCAGGTGGAGTCGCGGCTAGACTGAGCCGCCCAGAGGGCGTTCTTCGCCTGCTCGACCTTCTGCTGCGCGTTGGCGATGTCCGTCGCCGTCGCGCCCGCCTTGACGCTATCCAGGTTCGCCTGGGCGGAGGTGATGGCCGCCTGCGCCGAAGCGATCTCGGCGGCGGTCGCCGTTCCCTGGCGCGCCTTCGCCAGAGTTGCCTGCGCCGAGGCCACCTTGGACTGGGCATCGGTCAGTTCGGCCTGGGTAGGCCCGGCGTAGAGCGCATCGAGCGCGGCCTGCGCGCTATCCACCTTGGCCTGGGCGGTGGCGAGGTCAGTGTCGCTCGCGCCTTCCTTTGCCTGCGCCAGCTTGAGCTTGGCGCTATCGAGGCTTGCCTGGGCGGTCGTTACCTGCGCTTCCAGGTCCGCCGTGTCGAGTCGGACCAACGCCTGGCCCGCCTGGACGACATCGCCCTGCTTCACCAGGACTTCCTTGACAATTCCGCTCGACGAAAAGTTAAGATCCGCTTCCGTAGCGGGCTCGATATTGCCGGTCGCAGTCACGGTCGAGGCGAGATCGCCGCGCGCGATTGTGGCCGTGGTCGTGGTCGTCGCCGTCGCGGCGGACGCAGACTGATAGCGCTCGTACGCGAAAAGGCCTGCGCCGGCCATGATGACTACCACCAAGAGCCACAGCCAGCGGCGGCCACTCCATACATTGCGAATCGCTTTTCCATCTCGAAGGGTTGCAGTTACCATATTACTCTCCCATGCTTCGGTAAATCGGTCGCCAGTTCTGTCAGGATAGAGAAGGAGTATTCCGTGCTCTGGCACCATCATAGCAGCCGCATTTTCAGACATTGTTAAGAACAGATAGCGACATTGTTCGGTTGAAATAGAAACAGACCCACCGATGGTGGGTCTGAAGAGAGGACGAACCTGGCGCGGTCGGGATTTTCCCGACTAGCCTTTGACGTAGGACAACTTCTCGGAAATCTTGCCAGCCCTGATACGGTAAACATCCACGCCGCGTATGTGGCCCGGCGCTCCGTCCTGTTGGACCCAGCGATATGTCCAGCGCATGACGCAGCGCTCGCCCTCGCCGAAGATTTCCTCGACCTCGAAGCTCGACTGGCTCGATTGGGAAAAGAAGTTCGCCCAGAACGCTCTGACGGCCGTCATGCCGACGTAGCGTGAGCCGTCGGGTGTGGGGTAGGTATTCTCAAAAACGCAGTCTTCCGTCATCAACTCCATCATCGAGGCAAGATCGCGTTGGTTGAGAGCGTCGTTGAAGGCGAGCACGAGTTCGACGGCGCCGACAGGTGTAGTTTGATGCATGAGTGTGTCTCCATTGTGAGGCGGGGTTAGGGCGGGGCCAAGATTCAATAGGCCCCGCGCAGGTGGGCGACGCTGGCGCGGATCTCGGTCACCCGAGCGCCAAGGCTTGGCCGCCTGCGCGCGGGGATGCTGTCGGCGCTGCCTGTGACGCCGTCGCCGGCCGCCGGCAGGATCATGGTGAATGTCGTACCCTGGCCGCGTACGGACTCGACCGAGATCGTGCCGTCGTGCGCTTCCACAATCGCCTTAGCGATGGCGAGGCCCAGGCCAGACGACGTATCATCGGTGCGCTGGCGCGCCTTGTCGACGCGGTAGAGGCGGTCGAAAACAAACGGCAAGTCGTCAGGCTCGATCCCGCTGCCCGTGTCGCTGACCCTCAGTTGGACCCTGCCGCCTTGCGCGGCGGCGGAGAGGGTGACCTGGCCGTGCGACGTGTGGCGCAGGGCGTTGGAGACCAGGTTGTTCAGCACCTGGGTCATGCGGTCGGTGTCGACGTAGATGGAGGGTAGATCATCCGGCGCCTCGACGCGAAGCTCCAGCCCCTGCTGCTGCGCCTGCACCATGTAGGCCAGGCCTGTGCGTTCGAGCAGCGCCCGCGGGTCCACCGCGCGCCGGTTCAGCCGCAACTCGCCGGCGTCGGCCAGGGAGAGCAAGCGCAAGTCCTCGACGAGACGCTGGAGGTGCTCGACCTCCCCATGCATCACGGCGTACAGCGCGGCGGAGCCTTCGATCCGGCCGTCTTGCAGTCCCTCGGTGTAGCCGCGCAGGATGCTCAGTGGCGTGCGCAGGTCGTGGGCCAGGTCCGCCGTCATCTGCTTGCGTGTCTGGCTGGCGCGCTCGAGGTCGGCGCTCATCTGGTTGAAGGACTCCGCCAACTGGCCGATCTCGTCGCGGGAGCGCACCGCGACGCGCTGGTCGAACTTGCCGCTCGCCATGACCTTCGTGGCGGCCGTCAGCTCCCGAATCGGGCGGGTGAGCGAGCGAGCGAGCAGGATGCCTAGCGCGAGCGCCATGAGCGCGGCAATGATGGCGCTGATGGCCGAAGCCCAAGTGACCCGCTGCAAGAACTGGACATCTGGCGTCGGTCCGCCGCCCGGGGGAGGATTGCCGCCGCGCCGCGGATTATCTCCAGGCGCGCCGGGCGGCCTCTCAGCGCCCGGGTCGAAGAGAACGTAGCCCACTGTCTGCCCGTTGACGGTGATGGGCGTCGCGGTATCCAGCACGCTCGGTGGCGGTGTCTGGCCCACGGGGAAGGGCCTGTTGCCGATCACTACCGCGCGGTCGGCGTCCAGCAGCGCCATGCCTCGGCTAGGGAAAGCCAGTAGCGAGCTGCTGGCCAGGTAGCCGTCCACCCCGTCCCAGCTACCCTTCGTCCTGTAGTAATCGCCAAGCGCGGACACCATGAGCGCCTGGTCCTGCTCGAGGCTCTGGCGGAAGCGGTCGAACTCCGTTCGCGTCTGCTGGGCGACCAGGACGGCCACCAGGATCGCCCCGACCAGCCCGACGAGCAAGAACGCCAGGGTGAGTTTGAACGTCAGCGAGCGCATAAGGCCCATCCGATTCCCCAATCACTCGGCCGATTTCTCGGTCGTGAAGCGATACCCCATCCCGTAAACCGTTTCTATATATATGGGATGCCGGGGGTCCGGCTCGATTTTCGTACGCAGATTACGGATATGCACATCAATGGTGCGCTCGTAGCCCTCGTAAGCGTCACCGGCGGTGCGATCGAGCAGGTCCAGCCGGGAAAAGACCTTCCCCGGCGCGGACATCAGCGCCGCCAGGATGTCGAACTCAGAGCGCGTCAGATCAACGTAGTGGTCGGCGACCTTGACCGTGACCTTCTCGCGGTCCAGCACGATGTCGGCGGCGCGCAAGACGTCCGCCTCGGCCGCTGCGCGCTGGCTGCGGCGCAGCACGGCCCGCACGCGGGCAATCAACTCGCGCACATTGAAGGGCTTGGTGACGTAGTCATCGGCGCCGACCTCGAGACCGAGAATCTTGTCGGTGTCCTCGACCTTGGCCGTCAGCATAATCACGGGCGTGTCCGCCTCTTTGCTGTAGGCGCGCATGAACTCGTAGCCGCCCATCTCGGGCATCATGAGATCGAGAATGATGAGGTCGGGCTTTTCGTAGCGGGCCACGTACATCGCCTCTCGGCCGTTGGCGGCCTCGACGACGCGGTAGCCCTCCTGTTCCAGGTAAACACGGATCATCTGGCGCAGCTTGGTTTCATCGTCGACGACGAGGATTGTCTGGATCATGCTGTGAGTGGTCCCGCGTTGAGTCAAAGTGTCTGGTAACATAAGTATAGTCCCGAATACGCTGGCCGTGTACCACGACACCCTCTCTCCCACGCGGGGAGAGAGGGATGTCATCACGTGGAAAGGACTCTTCTACGCGCCCGGCGTCGCGGTCGGCGCGACCGGGGTCTGCTGCGGGCCGCCGGGGAAGCCATGCCCGCCGGGGCCACCAGGGCCGCCATCGAAGTGGCCCGGGCCGCGCAGCATGTCGTCCAGACTCTGGCTCGCGGCCTCCTGATCGATCTGCTGCTTGATCTGGGTCGCCTGGTCAGAGGTCAGGCGGCCTGCCGTCACCGCTGCATCCACCTCGGCCTTCTTGGCGGCGACGATGGCCGCCTTAACGGTGTCCGCGCTTACGCCCTTGGACTGGGCAATGGCGCTCAGGGTCTGGCCCGACTGCAGGGCCGTTTGCAGGTCAGCCGTCGTCATGCCGAGAGCCTTGGCCGCTGCGTCGAACACGGCCGGGCCGCCGATGGGGCCGCCAGGGCCGCCGGGGCCACCGCGGCCGGGGCCGCCACCATGGCCGAATGGCAGGCCCTGGCCAGGCTGCCACTGGTCAACGCGGGAGTTAATCTGAGTCGCCTGATCCTGAGTGATGTGCCCGGCCTGCAGCTCGCTAGCCACGACATCCTTGGCCGCCGCCTTGACCGCCGTGGTGAGCTGGTCCACCGAAATGCCCAGCTTGCCGGCGAGCGCCGTCCAGAACGACTGGTCCAGGGTGTTGATCGGGGGCTGGCCGGTCGGAGCGGTGGGGGCGGTTGGGGTAGGCGACTGCGCGTTCGCCACGCCAACCGCGCGGCCCACGCCGAACAACCCGATCACCAGCGCCAGCGCCGCAACGCCGGCCAAAACTACGTTCTTAACTCGCTTCATCTTCTTTCTCCTTGTACGCTTCGTGTGCTATCGTCGTGCGCTTCACCGCCCGACTTGCCCCTAGTGTAGCAAGGAGATTTTCAGACATTGTGAAGAACTTGTTGGGAAAAGATTGGCGCGGCAGCCCATCGGCGAGGTGACAAACGAGCCTGTTCCCCAAGCAGTCAATGAAATTGCAAGGTTCGCGGGTATCGTTTCGGGTCTCGGAGTCGTTACATATTCAAATTCTCGGCAAATGGCACACCTTTTGCTTTAGCCCCGGTGCTGCCCTCCGCCGGGGCACAGAGATAGGAGGCTGAGGACGTGAGTACGAATGAAGTACACGAGATGCAACTCGTGTCAACACATCCCTCGGGCGCCGAGGAGTGGCACTGTCCCACATGTGGTCGCCGCGTGCTCTTGCAGTCGCAGCTCGACTATCAGCGAATTACCCTGGAGCGTGGTGACGTCTACGCTCTGGCCTGGGGAGCGGAGACTGGCGTGCTGGTGGCGGAGAAGACGGTACTCGTTGTAGGAGATGCAACGGCCAGCCATCGCGGCAACAAACTGCCCAGTGTGATGCCTTCTGACGAGGCAGAGTATGCCGGACTCGAGCCGGGTGAATCGTCTTCTGCCTTAACCGGTAGGCTGAACAACGGAGTACCGGAGGCAGAAGACGAAGATGTTGCCAACCATCAGACGCCGCTGACAGCCGAAATGCGGCGCTGGCTAACCGAGGCCGGGTTCGAATTGTGGTGGACCAGACCGCTATCGCAGTTGTAAGTAGCTCGACAGTCGTAGCGCCTATGCAACTTCGAGGAGCGGGCCAAGGCTGACCCCGACAACCTCCGCGTCCCGGACGATCACCGCGGCTACTATTTGGTAGGTGCCTGGATTCGGAAGCTCGAACTGGGCCTCGTTCGTATAGTTTGTCGCCATTAGGTCCAAGAGTTGCTGACTAGAAGCCAGCACGGTTACGGCCTGGTGGGCCGTGTCGAACGCCAGGAAATGCACGATGCACGGTACCCGGCTCGTGTTTGCGAGGTAGAGTCCGTCCGCGCGGAGGCTGAAATCGAGTTCGGCATACATCGCCGGCTCCGGATGTCCTGCTGCCTGTGATCCGTTGTTGGACACGAACCCTATTCTCGGCGCTCCCATCTCCATTTCGAGCTGGGCGATGCCTTCCGTGTCCACTCTTGGCGGACCCGCTTCGACGAGTGGAGATGGGAGATTCGGTCGAAGAGATCCCGTGTCATGCTCCGGGGCCAAGGTCTTTGTACCGGCATTCTCGGCAATAGCGCCTATCAGGTGGCGTTCATCCCATCCGGCCCACGAGACGTCCTCTCCGCTCTGGGAGTGAACCAGGCGCGTTCGCCTGACGTTGTCGTTGTCGTCCAACAGAAGCTCGACGACGAATGTGGCGTAGCGCTGCCGACTCTCCACGAAGCTTCCCTCCGTCGACCCTTCACTAGCCTTCGAAGCCAGCCGCTGCGCCTGTTCAGGCCATTCCTGCTTGGCTATGCGTTCCTCGGAGATCAGGGGCTGGCTGCCGAGTAGAGTAGCAATGTCGGCCGGGGTCATCGCAGCAAGCTGGGCGTAAGTTAGGACACCGCGCTCGTGCAGCCAGCTATCGATAGAAGGCCCAATGCCACGGATGATCCTGAAATCATCTCCCGCCCGGTCAACCATCTTGCGTTCTTCGTCCGGCAAGTCTTGTCTTGACACAGTCTCGGCTCCTTGCCTCTACGCGGTCTCCGTTGCCGAACGACTAGCGGGGGTTACTGAAGTCTATAGTCGCCGGAGATGACACGAACAGCAATGCCATCAATTTCCTTTGGCCACTGTTCGTCTGCTTCAGCGCCACCTTTCACATGCACGCGAAGCACAGGTACCTGCTCCTCGCCCTCACCTTCAGCTCCTATGTCGACCATTGACACGCGCGGATCGGTGAACACCAGACGCACCAGCTTGTCGCGCGCTTGTTCAGCTTTGTCCATCTGCGGCAGTCCACTGTGGCGCATTTGAGCTTCCTCTCGTTGAGACCAACTCCTTAGGCAATCGCTGCTTCCATCTCTGTAGCTTGCAGTACAACCGCCGGGTCTGTGACGATCGCGACGTCAAGCGCACTGAGGATAGGGTTAATGTCCATCGCCAGCGCCCGGCCGCTGATTCGGTCGCCTGCGAAGTGCAGCCCGAGCGCTTCCTTGCTGGCATCCTCCAGGTGAAGCGAGCCGGAGTCACCGGGTTGAGTCACATAGGGCTCGCCAGCGAGGGGATCGATCGAGATAACGTGCTGAATCGTCCATGGTATCCCATCATATGGGATGCGCAACTGTCCACCAATTCCCGTGATGCGTCCCCGTGTTACCTGAGTCGTGCGGCCCGCCTTGGCTACGATCATGCCTACTGCGGGAGTTCCCACGCCGGAGACCGGCCCGAGACCGAGCTGATCGTTCTTGATGGGCCGCGAGCCATTGAGGGTTGCTACGGCAGCATCCAATCCCGCCTTCATTGCGTCCCGTGTCCACGACGCGATCGTATCGCCGGCATCACCGCCGTCGAGGCGCCCCGGCTGGCAGATAGGAGCATTAGCCAGCGTCCGCCAGCTCCGAGCGAGTACGTGCCAGTTGCTAAGAATCATGGGTGCGCCGTCTGGGTCAACGACGAGGCAGCCGAGGGTACCCGCCGAGTTGGCGAAGACTTGAGAGATGCTAATGCCTCCTTCGAGCACGGCGAACCGCGACCTGGGGTTGGCCGACGTTCGGCTTGTCGCCGACAGCCCATTTCCGGCGCTAAGAGTGTATCGTGCCTCAATCACATCAGTAGGGATGCCTCTGATGTCGGCCGGAACAGGACTCGTGAGCCCGCGCGCAACCGCCTCTTCGAGCGCAGAGCCGCGTAGTTTGTTGCGCACGTGCACTCTAATCGCCAGCTTGCCTTCGACAAGTTTCCCATCCTTGAACGGCATGCCAACATCCACGAGCGTGACATTGGGCTCATACACGCGATTGTGTGCATCCTCAAGTGCGGACCATAGCGCGCGCACATCAGAAGTACTGAAAGACATCGCAGACCTCCTGTGGGGTATGATCTCGATCAGGTGGCCAGGGTCCGTCCCGGCCACCTGATCAGTCAAGGCAACTTGTTCCCACGCGTCGTTGTGACTACGGCTGTACCTGGAACAGAACCGGCCGGCGGTCAGGGTTCTCGGTGCTGAAGCCGAGATAATAGGCCAGCCAGTCGAAGTCCAGATCCAGCGTCCAGGCAGAGTAGCCGCCGAAGAACGAGGGGATCCCGCCCATGCCGGGGATGTTGGCCGTGATGTTCATCTCATGCAAGCCGGCAGTGGTGGGTGAGAAGGCCTGGACATCGACGTAGAACTCGGAGCCGAAAATGCCGCCACCAGGGCTAAGAGGAATAGCCCCTGTGAGCTGACACGCAGGCTCGGCGAGAGTCCAGGTGGTCTTGTTCCCGGTCGAGTACGTCAGATCGACGGTGAGATTGAAGGTCTCGAGGACGGCTTTCGGGCTCGTAGGACCCGGCAGCATCAGCGCCGGATTCAGGACGAGAACTGTGATGACGTACGCCGTGTCGCCGATGTCGACCACAGCAGCCGGTGAAAGCGCTGGCGGCGCGAACTGGATGGGGCCAATGGCCATGAGGTCCCACCAGAACTCCGGCTGGGCGGCCTCAGTACCCGTGGCGCTAAGCTCTTGGAGCTTCGAGTTCAATTTGGCAGCGAACACCTGCCGCACGGCCTCGGTCGACACAGCGGGCTTTTCCGCGGCCTTGGCGGCCGCAACGACGGGCGCGGCACTTCGCGTGCGGGTAACAGCGGACATAGCTCTTCTCTCCTTTGCTGAGTACCTGACTGAGTTAGTTGGACAAGAGCAGCAGCGGCGCCACTGATGCTCAAACCTGGAGCCATCGTAGCACTCGCTGCTTAATTGCCGCTTTACCGAACACTTAATCAAGGCTGACTGCGAAATTAAGTCTTGTCAGGCGAGGCGACTAGCCCGAATCTGCCCGTATAGACTAATGGTCGCAGGTTCTGGTTCTACATCCAACTCGGCGCGGAGTATTTCAACACATGTCTGATACTGCTGTACTGCCAGGCGTTGTTGCCCCAACCGACTGTAGCAGAGCATGAGCCGCCGATGGGCATCTTCTCGACATCCGTCACGCGACAACATGAGCTTGCACAGCCGGACACTTTCGCCATAGTCTCCGCGCCCGAAGTACATTTGGCTCAGGGTATCGAGCGTATCCAAGTAGGTGGAGCGTAGACGAACGCGGTCAACGATGGGCCACTCCTCGTACATGTCGTCCGCCAGGTAATCGCCGTTGTAGACACTAATCGCTGCTTCATACTCAGCTCTCGCCAATTCGATGACCCCCACGCGTTCCAGGGATTGCCCAGCTTCCACATGCCGCTCGAACTCCTCCACATCCAGCCATATCTTGAGGTCGGAGCTTATTCGATAGCCTCCGCTTTCAAAGATGACAATGGCAACATCTGTCGCGGTACTCAAGTCCTTTCGCAGCCCATGCAGAGCCACATTGAGATTGTTGCGGCCAGCATGTGCGTCGGCGTGGGGCCAGAACAGGTCAACGAGCAGCTCTCGCGGGGTCGTTGTCTGCCTATGGGCGAGCAGATACTTGAAGACGGCCTGCCCGCGTTGGCTTCGCCACTTGGTAATAGGCATATCGTCGACTGAGGCTACGAAAGATCCAAGAAGGTGGACACTAAGCGTCACGTCTGTCTGGGGGTCTGTCTCCGAGGGGATCTTCGGCGGCCACAGTTCCAGGACTGACGCATCCCCTTCCTGTTTCGCCCGAGCGTTCTCTTCCAGAGTGGTCTTCTCCATCACTGCACCTGTGGGAAGAAGAAGTGGTTCGCTCATCGGCAAGGCGGGCAACTCTTGGAGTCCGCTAAGTGCTGGCTGACTATTCCTCTCAAGATCAACACTTGCTTCATTAGGGCGTCGCCGCAGTCCTAAAGCCCCTAGGACCGTGCTCCAAAAGCCTTCGGGCCTCTCCGTCGTTGGCAATGGCACTAGCTGAGGCGCCGACAGCTTCACTGACATTGGCGTGCGCAACCAGCCGCGCGTCTCCAATAGGAACTCATGGTTCAAGGGCGGCAGGCGCAGGAGGTTGTGAAGTTTTTCTGCAAGCTCTTGCTCTGCATGTTCTAGTGCGAAATAAGCTTGCCGATACATCTCTCTACGGAGGCGGAGTTCCCGCTGACTAAGCATGAGCTGCTTTGTCACCTTAAGCAACTCTGCCATGAAAGGGTCAGCACTCTCATCACAGGTCGAGGCCGCTTGTGCTAGATACCCTAGTCCCTCATCGACACTCCCAACTTCGGCCGCAAGACAGGCCAATTGCCAGTTGGCCCAACCCGTGTACCAGGTCAGCGTACTGGCTTTGGCGGTTGACCGGGCTAGAAGAGCTCGCTCCTCGGCGTAAGCGAGATCGTTGTCCCATGCAGCAAGCGCACTTTCAGCCAGAAGGCTCTGGCAGGCGCCTTCGGGGTCTTGTCTCGCCATGAATTCGTCGGCTGCTTCAGAAAATGCGCGACACGCCTCATATGCGCTTCCCAGGACGGCTGCAATCTCTCCACGTGTATACAACAGCCAGGGAGTGCATTTCAGAGTCGCGACGGGTAGATCGGCTATCCAGGTACTCAGACTTGACCACGCCCCCAACGCCATTAGCTTATCCGTGGCGGCGCCAACAACTTTGGCGGCGCTGTCGTAGTCATCTATGCTCAGATAGATTTGAAGGGCCCGGTCTACGGCATCGGCTTTAGCCAGATCATCCGCTGCCTCGCGCAAGCCCGCACGGTCGGTTTCCACCGAGTGAGGAATGATCGCGCGAATCGGCGCTCGCCACACATCTCGGGTGTGGAACCAGCCGTCGTCGAGAGGCTGCAGGCACGGGTAGTCGGTGATTGTCGGGCTATGGAGGCTTCCCTCCAAGGCATTCGCGTGAACATACTCGATACGAGTCGCAAGCGCGAAGGACTTCTGCGCTGGCGGATCAAGGAGGGAATACCAGGCCGACGCGACGCGGCGCAAGAGGTCGTCATGGCGCCCGGCGCGTTTCACGATTTGCTGGATAAGGTCAGGCCCGAGCGAGCGCGTGGCGTTGCTGAGCGTGAAGAGAACCTCCGCGCGGCCGTCTGTCAGCTCTGCAATCCGCTGCCACAGATTGCTGGCGAGGCCAACGACGAGGTTGTGCCCCCAACGTTCGGCAGCGCTCGGATCGACATAGACGTCGCGGACGCCGCGAATGATTGTGTACTCTGGCAGGGCATTTCGTGCCGGTGCTTTCTGCGCGGTCAGGACGAGCGAAATGCTTGGCGGGAGTTCGGGCACGAGATGCGATGTCAGAAGAGGTAGAATTTGCGAACGCTCCCCCAGCGCGTCGAGACATTCCAGGACGATGGCGCACGGTGTCGGCAACGCATCGGCCAGCTCTTGCCCGAGCGCGGTGTAGAGGGCCGGCCATCCGGACGTTGGCCCGGGGCTGCGCCGCATCTCAGCGAGAGTCTTTGCGCCACACGCTGGATTGACGCGCCTTACGGAGTCGATAAGGGAGAGCAGGAACATCGCGGGATCGCGATCCGCTTCCTCCAGGCGAAGCCACACGGCTGGCCATCCTCGCTCGTTGAGGATGGAGGCAAGGCCTTCCATGAGCAGGTAGCCTGGTGGCGCTACGAAGAGGGTGAGCCGCGAATTCAGTGTACGGTCCCAGACCAGTTGAGGAACAGTTGCGTCTGTGACATGGGGAGCCGTGGACTTTGCGGAAAAGGGCATAGCTCGCCTCCAACGCTGGAATTCCCCCCGGAATATCACAGACAGATGCGGATGGGAGCTAAAGGCGGAAAGAAGACTGTGATGTATGCGATCGTGCTCCTGAAGCTGCGCAGCGAAGTGCTGACACTTTGGCCCGTCTCTCGTCTTGCCGGTAATTGTAACACAAAAGGCAAGAAAATACTTCACAAATATTGCCATAAAGTAGTGAATTTTCAGGTGCTCGTAAGATTTAACAACTGACATGACGGCCTTGTGACGCAATGAGTCCGAGCCCGGTGAGAGAGTGTAAGTTGCATCCAGAACCCGTAATCCGGCCCCTCCTACTTTGCCGCGTGTCCGGCTTGCGGTATACTTCCCTTTGAAATGCCCGCTCCTTCGGCCCAAGCCGCCATGACGCCATCATTCGTCGGGCTGCGGCCCACGCAGCTCGCGGTGTTGCGCGCCCTGGTACTTGTAGCCGGGATGGCGAGTCTGGGTATCGAGATGGCTGCGTCGCGCCTGCTCGCACCCTACTTCGGGACCTCGCTCCTGATCTGGGCCAACATCATCGGGCTGATGCTGGTTTACCTGGCGCTCGGTTATTGGCTCGGCGGTCGGCTCGCCGACAGGCGGCCCGATCCGACCTGGCTTTACGGCATAGCGGCGCTGGCGGGGGTGCTGATCGGCCTGATCCCGTTCGCCGCCGGGCCGGTGCTGCGTACCTCGCAGCAGAGCTTTTTCGACGTCTCGGTGGGTCTGTTCGTCGGCTCTCTGCTGGGGACGCTGGCGCTGTTCTCGCTGCCGGTGATTCTGCTGGGCATGATTGCGCCCTTTGCCGTGCGCCTCGCCTTGCGCGACGTGACCTCGGCGGGCAGGGATGTGGGGTCGCTGTATGCCCTGTCCACGGTGGGCAGCATCCTGGGCGTATTCGCGGCGGCGTTGGTGCTCGTGCCACTCGTCGGCACCCGCGCGACATTCCTGACGTTCGCGGCGGCGCTCCTACTGGCTGCGCTGGCCGGCCTGATGGCGCATCGGAGGCGGCGGGCTGCGGCGGCCGTCGCCGTCGGAGTGGCCGGGGTGGCCGTGCTGGCGATGCTGCCGCCGAGCGCGGTGAAGCCCGGCGCGAACGTCCTGTACGAGGCTGAGACTCTTTACAACTACGTTCAGGTGCTTCAGACGGGCGATGACCGTTGGCTGGCGCTGAACGAGGGGCAGGCGCTCCACTCGTGGTATCGCCCCGGCGCGCTCCTATCCGGCGGCATCTGGGACGACTTTCTGCTGGCCCCACTGTTTGCGCCGGGACCGCCATCTGAGCCGAGAAGTGTCGCCATTATCGGTCTGGCGGCCGGAACGGTAGCGCGGCAGTACGCCGCCGTCTACCCGAGAGCGCAAGTTGTCGGCGTCGAGATCGACCCGGCGCTCATCGATATCGGGCGCAAGTACTTCGCGCTGGACGAATCGAAGGCGCGGGCCGTCGCGGGGGATGGGCGGGCCTGGCTGCAAGGGGACGGCGGACATTACGACGTCATTGCTGTGGACGCCTACCGCCAGCCGTACATCCCGTTCCACCTGGCGACACGGGAGTTCTTCGCCCTGGCGCGCGAGCGGCTGAGCGAGAATGGTGTGCTGGTAGTGAACGTCGGCCACGGCCCGAACGACGACCGACTGGTGACGGCGATCGCGGCGACGCTGCGGGCGGAATTTCCTGATGTATACGTTGTCACCCCGGCAGGCTCCTTCAACAGCCTGCTCGTCGCGACGCGGCAGCCATCTTCCTTGTCGGATTACGCTGCCCATGCCGAGGCAGCGAATAGCGCCGCGGTGCGCGATGTCGCGGCGAGCGTCGAGGGGCGGGTGACGGCGTGGACCGGGAGCGGCGAGTTGCTGACGGATGACCGCGCGCCGGTTGAGTGGCTGACGGATGCGATGATCCTGCGCTATGTTTTTGAAGGCCGACGACAAGACTGAGGCGATCTCATGAAGGTTATTGCGCGCGTGCTGGTGATCGGGCTGATGCCCTTCTTCCTGTTGATTACGAACACCAACATCGTTTTCAACCACTGGTTTGTCGATTGGCAGTACTCTCAGGGTGACTTCCCGCCCGCGCCGACCATAAACCCTGCGGAACGCCAGTCGGTAGGCCTCGCCGCCCTCGACTTTGTCCGCGGGACTATCCCTCTGTCTGCCTTCGTTGCCCTCACGGTCAACGGCCGCCCCGCCTTCAATGAGCGCGAGGTCAGCCATATGGTCGACGTGCGCGACGTACTACACAATGCCTTCATTGCCCAGGTCATCATGGGGGTTCTCATCCTCGTGTCGCTGTTCGTCATCCGCCGCAGCGCGGGGCGAACGCTCATCTGGGCCGGGGTGTTCACCATCGTTGTGGTGGTCCTCATCGGCATCTTCGCTGCCACGAGTTTCGACCTCTTTTTCACCCTCTTTCACCGCTTGTTCTTCGAGGGCAATAGCTGGCTATTCCTCGACACGGACACGCTCATTCAGCTCTACCCGGAAGAGCTGTGGTATAACGGCTCACTGCTTATTGTCGGGCTAACGGTCCTGGAGGCGCTCGTGCTGGGGACGCTGGGCTGGCTGTCGATTCGCCGCCCCGCCGCCGGCCGCGCTCGGGCCAGTGCCCGCTAGGTAAAGGAGATTAACATGTCATACGATAGACTGGCCTTGATGCGCGAATTGTCCGAAAAAAACGATACCAAAATCGTCTTACTGGTGATGGACGGCCTCGGCGGCCTGCCCTTCGTCCCCGGCGGGCCGACTGAGCTGGAGGCGGCCCAAACGCCCAACATCGACCGCATCGCTCCCGAATCCGTGATGGGCCTGAGCCTGCCGGTCGCCCCCGGCGTTACCCCGGGCAGCGGTCCGGGCCACCTCGGCCTGTTCGGCTACGATCCCCTGAAATACCTCGTCGGCCGCGGCGCGCTGGAAGCCGTCGGCATCGGCATGGACATTCAGGAGGGCGACGTCGCCTTCCGCGGCAACTTCGCCACCATCGACGCGGCCGGCAATATCACCGACCGCCGCGCCGGCCGCATCGCGACCGAAGAAGCGGAGAAGCGCGTCAAGATTCTGCAGGGTATCCAGGTGCCCGGCATCGAGACGGCGGTGGAGGAGGTGCGCGAGTATCGCTTCGTGCTGCGGCTACGCGGCCCGAACCTCTCGCCGGAGCTGGCCGAAACGGACCCGCAGGCGACAGGCGTCCCGCCGCTGGCCGTCAAGGCGCTGGACCCGAAGGCGCAGTACACGGCCGATCTGACCAACCAGTGGATTGCCAAGGCCAAGGAGGCGCTGAAGGACCAGGCGCCGGCCAACATGGTCATGCTGCGCGGCGCCGCGGGCGATCCGGCCCTGCCCAAGTATGCCGACGTATTCGGGCTGCGCGCGGCAGCCATCGCCGTCTACCCGATGTATCGCGGCGTCGCCAGCCTGGTTGGGATGGACGTTCTCAAGCCTCTGGCGACGAAGACGAGCGAGGAAATCGCGCTGATGCGCGAGAACTGGGCGAAGTACGACTTCTTCTTCATGCACGTCAAGTACACCGACAGCCGCGGTGAGGACGGCAACTTCGACGCCAAGGTCAAGATCATCGAGGAAGCCGATTCCGTCGTGCCCGACATCCTGGCGCTGAAGCCCGACGTCCTGGTCATCACCGGCGACCACTCGACGCCGGCGGCGCTGCGCAGCCACTCCTGGCACCCGGTGCCGCTGCTCATCTGGGCCAAGACGGCGCGCCCGGACGGCTACCCGCGTTGGTTCGAGCGCCAGTGCCGCGCCGGCGGCCTGGGACACGTTATGGCGGCGGACATCATGCCCCTAGCGATGGCCCACGCTCTGCGCCTGAAGAAATACGGGGCATAGCGCGTGCAGAAGCCGCCCGCGGAGACACTACGGCCGGCGCGCGTGAGCGACCCCGGCGAGACCGAAGCGGCTGCGTCGGACACAACACGCCTGGCACCGGCCCTGGTCGGCGCGCTGGGGGTGCTGGTCGTTGTCATCGTCACAGGCCTGGTGTACTCGCGCTGGCTGTCTCCGGCGCAGTGGGACCCGGATGAGGGCATCCTGCTCGGCTGGGCGCAGCTCATGGGGCGCGGCTTCCGCATGTATACCGATATCTGGAGCGACCAGCCGCCTGGTCTCGCCGTTTCCCTCCTGACGGGCTTTCGCCTGTTCGGGGAGAGCGTCGAGAGCGGGAGGCTGGTCGTCATGTTCTATGGGCTGTTGGGGATGGTGGGCGCGGCGCTCCTGGCGGGGCTGCTGGGAGCCTCCCTCACCCCCCATGCCTCTCGCACACAAGGGGCGAGGGGGGAAAGATGGGTCGGGCCGATTGCGGCAGTCGCGGCGGCCATCCTGCTGGCCGTCGTGCCGAACTTCTTCTGGCTCGCCCGATCGGTGAGCCACGATATCCCGCCCATCGGCGTCGGGACGCTGGCCGTCGCCTTCGCCCTGCTCTACGCGCGTAGCGGACGACTCGGCTGGCTTGCTGTCGCAGGCGCGCTGCTCGGCTGGGCCGTGTGGCTCAAGCTCACGGGCGCGGTGTTCGCCATCCCGCTGCTCGCAATGGCCGCCGGCCGGCTGTGGAACGTCCCCAATCCCTGGCGCGAGGCGTTGCGCGGCGTTCTGGCCCTGGCATTGGGCGCGGTGCTGTCGGCTCTGCCGTTTCTCTTGTTCTTCGACGTCGGCGGCTTCCTGGACCAGGCCATTCTGACGCCGCTTAAAGCGCGCGATGCCTGGGGCAGCAACAAAGCCTACAACGTCGGCTGGCTCGTCCAGTACCTCTTCTACGACAATGTTGGCCTGACGGCCCTGGCCGCGCTGGGTGGGCTGGCGCTGCTGGTACGCCGGTCGTACTCGGGCGCCGTCGCCGTCGGGTGGCTGCTGCTGACCGCCCTCATCCTCGCCAATCAAGAGCCTCTCTTCCCGACGCATCACCTGGCCCTGCTGCTCCCACCGTTGGCGGCGCTGGCCGGCGCGGGCGTTGGGGCGCTGTGGCTGGCGATTCGCTCGCCGCGCCGGGCCGGCTGGATACTCGTGCCGGGGGTCGTCGCCCTGGCGATCCTGGTCATGAATCTCCCGGCGCAGGCGGCAAGCCTGACCGATGCTGTGACCAACGACAAGTACACCTCGTATTTCAAAGCGGCGGACTGGGTACGCGAAAATACGCCGCCGGACGCCTTTGTGCTCGCGGACCCGCCCATGATCGCGTTCCGGTCGGGCCGCGCCCAGGCTCCGTGGCTCGTGGACCAGAGCAGCAAGCGCATCGATACTGGCCAGCTCGGGTGGGGGGCGACCCTGGCCGAGCTCGAGCGGCGGCGACCGGCGGCGATCGCGCTGTGGGGCAATCACTTCGACAAGATACCCAACTTCACCGACTGGGTGGAGATGCACTACGTCGTCGGGCTGCGTTCGGGCGACCGCGCCATCTGGGTGCCGCTGGCGAGCGCGCCCATCACACCCCAGGCCGGGCGCTTCGGGGAGAATGCCGAGTTCCTGGGCTACAACCTGGACACAAACGACGAGCGCACGCGGCTGACGCTCTATTTTCGCGCGCTGGCGCCGACCGCGACGGCACACAAGGTCGTGGCGCGGCTGGTAGACGCTACGGGAAAGGTCGTGGACACGGACGAGGGGGAGCCGGACGATGGCTACGCGCCGACGCCGACGTGGCCGGTGGGGCGGCCCATCGCGGACCGGCAGAAGCTGAGCTTTCCGGTCAAGGGGCAGGGGGAGTACCGCATTCAGGTGGGCCTTGCCGACGCCAAGACGAACGAGTTCATGCCCGCCTTCGACGCCACCGGCCACCCGCTCGGCGATATGCTCACGCTAGACACGGTCGTGCGGCCGACGCCGGCACCGTGACGCTTCATCTCACAACTGTACACATTTATAACCCAATCCTTCCGCCCTCGCCGCGTGTTGACTCTCCTTGCCAGCGTGTTATACTCTAGCGCACATCACGCTCAGGAGGATGCATGGCGACCCATCGCGAGTCAGACTGGACACCGGTACCCTGGACGCGGGTCACCCTCGACGGGGGCCTGTGGGGAGAGCGGCAGCGCGTCAATCGGGAGCGCACCCTTCCGGCGATCTACCGCCAGCTCAAGGACACCGGCCGAATCGACGCGTTCCGCCTCAACTGGCGGCCGGGTCAGCAGCCGGTGCCGCACCAGTTCTGGGACTCCGACGTCGCCAAGTGGCTCGAAGCCGCGGCATACAGCCTGGGAACCCACCCCGATCCGGCGCTGGCGGCGCTGGTAGACGAAACCGTCGCCCTGGTCGCCTCGGCGCAGCAGCCCGACGGCTATCTGAACACCCATTTCACGGCGGTAGAACCCTACAACCAATGGACGAATCTGCGCGACATGCACGAACTGTACTGCGCGGGCCACCTGATCGAGGCCGCCGTCGCCCACTACGACGCGACCGGGAAGACGACGCTCCTCGCGCCGTTGCGCCGCTATGCCGACACGATCGGCGCGGTTTTTGGCCCGCAGCCCGGCCAGAAGCGCGGCTACTGCGGCCACGAGGAAATCGAGCTGGCGCTGGTCCGCCTGGCCCACGCGGCGAACGAGCCGCGCTACCTGCGCCTGGCGCAATACTTTGTCGACGAGCGCGGCCGGCGTCCGTACTACTTCGACAGCGAAGCGCTGGCGCGAGGCGAGGATCCGGCGGCGTTCTGGGCCGGAACCTATGCCTACAACCAGGCTCACATCCCTGTGCGCGAGCAGACCGAGGTCGTCGGCCACGCCGTGCGTGCCATGTACCTCTACTCAGCCATGGCCGACCTGGCGTTGGAGACGGGCGACGCGACCCTGGCCGTGGCCTGCCGTCGGTTGTGGACGCACCTCACGTTGCGGCGTCTCTACATCACCGGCGGCATCGGGCCGTCGCGCGACAATGAAGGCTTCACCGCCGACTATGACCTGCCGAACGAGACCGCCTACGCCGAGACGTGCGCCGCCATCGGCCTCGTCTTCTGGGCGCAACGCATGACGCGCCTGGAGCGCGATGCGCGGTACGCCGATGTCCTGGAGCAGGCGCTCTACAACGGCGTGCTCAGCGGCGTCTCCCTCGACGGCGAGACTTTCTTCTACGAGAACCCCCTCGCCAGCGACGGCCAGCACCTGCGCCAGCCGTGGTATAGCTGCGCGTGCTGCCCGCCGAATCTCGCCCGCGTCATCGCGTCGGTTGGCGGCTATGTCTACGCCCAGGGCGAGACGGATGCCGTCATTCATCTGTACGCCCACGGCGCCGGCCGTCTGTCCCTCGGCGGACAGACGCTCACGCTGCGCCAGGACACAGGCTACCCCTGGGACGGCTGCGTGTCGGTCCGCCTGGAGATGGACGCGCCGATGCCGTTCCGTCTCTGGCTGCGGCGGCCAGGCTGGGCGCGGGAGGCGACACTGCGCGTCAACGGCGCGGAGGTCGACGCGGACAGCGTGACGGAGCGCGGGTACATGCGGCTGGAACAGACGTGGCGGCCGGGCGACGAGGTGATGGTGGAGTTTCCCATGCCGGTCGAGCGCGTCTACGCGCACCCCGACATCGCGGCGGATGCCGGGCGGGTAGCGCTACGGCGCGGACCGCTGGTCTACTGCATCGAGGGTGAAGACAGTTCGGTTCCCCTGCATCGGCTGCGGCTGCCGCGGTCGGCGGAGCTATCGGCGGTGTATGACGAGGGGCTGCTCGGCGGCGTGGTCGCAGTGAGGGGCGAAGCGCTGGCCGCCGAGAGTGACGGCTGGGGCGAGGGGCTGTATCGCGCCGAGCCGCCGACTCTCCGTCCGACGCCGCTCACCGCCATCCCCTACTACGCGTGGGACAACCGAACGCCGAGCGAGATGGCGGTGTGGCTGGCGGAAGATTAGGTTCGGGTTATGGCGAACGAACGCGAAGCAATCCCGACCGCCGGGCGTGCCCCGCGGGGTTAGATCAGCGTGTTACATAACGAAGTCGGGGCGGTCCTGGAGGATGGCTGGGGAGGTAGGGCGAAGCTCGCCGGTCAGGACGTCTTCGACCAGGGCGGCGTCGTTGAACCAGCTTGCCGGTGGGGTGTGGCCCCAGAAGGTTGATCGGCGCGGGTCGTTGATGCTCCACCGCTGCGGCGGCTGGTCTGGGTCGGACACCATGTAGTCGCCGGCGCAGAGCTCGATGCGGTTGCCATCCGGGTCGCGCAGGTAGAGGAACATGGCGCTGGTCAGGCCGTGGCGGCCCGGGCCGCGCTCGATGGCCTGCCCGTACCCTGCGGCGGCGAGAATGTCGCAGGTGCGGATGATGTCCATCTCCTCGCGCACGGTAAACCCGATATGGTGGAGACGCGGGCCGATGCCGCTCATCACGGCGATGTCGTGCACCGTCTGCTTGCGGCGCAGGTACGCCGACCACAGGCGCGCCTCGGGCCCATCGGTCTCGGTATACTCCGACAGCCAGAACCCCAGGTGGTCGTGGTACCAGGCATACGCGCCGCGCACGTCCGGCGCCTGCACGTTGAAGTGATCCAGGCGCATCACGCGCGCGCCGCGATAGAGGTCGTAGCGTTGCAGCATCCGCTCGGCCGGCTCCATATAGTGGTAGAACTCCACAGGCAGGCCGGCCGGGTCCTGCACGCGCAGCGCCTCACCTTGCCCACGCTCCTCGCCAGCCTCCAGCCAACAGTGGGGGAGGCCGCGGCTAGCGTGCAAACGCCCTAGTTCGTCCAGGTCGGCGGGCGACGCGACATGAAATGCCAGGTGTCCCAGGCCGGGGCCGGCGGCGCGGCGCAGGATGAGTGAGTGATGCTCGTGCTCCTCGTAGCCGCGCAGGTAGATGCGCTCGCCGTCGCGTGCCGTCTCCACGAAGCCAAGAATGTCGACATAGAAGGTCTGGGCGCGCCCCAGGTCCGTTACGCGCATCTCGGCATGGGCGGCGCGCACGATGTTCAGCGCCATAGTCGTCTCCTCAACGGCGCGTGTCGTCGTACCACGGGTCGTAGTACATCGGGATGGGCGCGGTGTCGGCGTTCCCGTCCGCCGGTGGGCGCACAATGGCCTGGGCGAGCTGGCGGTACTGCCCCGCGTAGAACAGCAGCGGCGAGCCGGGCACTTCGCCCTGGTACAGAGCGACAACCCGGCCGATGACGATCCAGTGGTCGCCGCCGTCGAGGATGTGCTCGACGGTGCAGGCCACCGAGGCGAGGCAGCCGTCCAGGCGTGGTGCGCCGACCCACGGCACGAAGCGAAAGGCGGGCGGCGCCATTCCCTTGCGCGCGCCACCGGCGAAGTAGCGCGAGAGTGGCTCCTGCTCGACGCGCAGGATGTTGACGGTGAATGTACCTGTGTCGCGGACAATGGGAAAGAGGTGAGCGCGCCTGTCGACGTTGAACAGAAGCAGCAGCGGGTCGAGAGAAAGAGACGTGACGGAGTTGGCCGTCATCCCGTGAGTTTCTTCTCCCTCCTGCGCGACGATAACGGTGACGCCCGTAGCAAATTGGCCGATGACGCGGCGATAATGTTGGGCATCGGCGGGCGCGTCGTATGCGGCGGCTAGATCAGACATATTTCTCTTTAGTGCCAGCCCGAAGCGCTCTTTACCCGAGCCTGCATCGGGTCTTTCCTTTCTCCATTTATTATACTCTATTCTGAATAATGTCTATGATTGCGTTCGCCGTCCGCGCCTGCCCCATGGGCGTGTCGAGCAGCCCAAGCGGTTTGAGTCCACCCAGCGAGCGACAAGATAGCGACCATGCAGCGAGCCAGACAACGTTGGGCGATGTTCGCCCTGTATGCCGCGGCCGTTGTCGTTTTCGGCGACATGTATCTGACGCAGCCGATTCTGCCGATTCTTTCGCAAGAGTTCGGCATTGCGCCCGCGACGGCGGGGCTGTCGGTCTCGGCCGTCGTGCTGCTCATCGCATTCGCCTCGCTCAGCTACGGCTCGTTGAGCGACAGCCTGGGCCGCAAGCCGGTCATGGTCTGGAGCACGGCGCTGCTGACGATCCCGACGCTGCTGTGCGCTTTCGCGCCTACCTTCGGCATCCTTCTCATCTTCCGCGCGCTGCAAGGACTGTTCATCCCAGGGCTGACTGCCGTCGCCGTCGCCTACCTGGGCGATCTCGTCGACCACCGCGCGTTGGGCGGCGCGGTCGGCGGCTGGATTGCAGCGAACGTCGCGGGCGGGCTTGTCGGGCGCGTCGGCAGCGGCATCATCACCGATTTCTACGGGTGGCGGACCGCGTTCGCCGTCTTTGCCGCGTTGACCCTCGCTACTGCCATCGGGATGGCGTTCGCATTGCCGCGCGACGGACGGCACGCGCATGGCGACTGGCGCGCCGCGTATCGCGGGATGTTCTCTCTCCTGCGCTACCGTCGGCTTGTGGGCGCGTTCATCATCGGCGGCGCGCTGTTCTTCGGCTTCCTCGGCTTCTTCACCTACCTGCCGTACTACCTGACCGGCGCCCCGTTCTACCTGTCGCCGGCCATCGTGAGCCTGGCCTACCTGAGCTACCTGGCCGGCGTTGTCATCTCGCCCATCGCCGGCCGCCTCTCCACGCACGTCTCGCGGCGCTTGCTCATCGCCGTCGGCCTCGCCGTCGCCATGCTGGGGACCATCCTGACGCTCATCCCGGTCCTGACGGTTATCGTTGTGTGCCTGTTCGTGCTGTGCAGCGGCATGTTCACGGCTCAGGCGGTCACGCCCGCGTTCGTCAACATCAGCGCGCCCCACAGCAAGGGTGGCGCGGGCGCGCTGTACCTCGTGTTCTACTACGTCGGAGGGACGCTGGGCGGCGTCGTGCCCGGCCTCGCGTGGCAGAGCGTCGGGTGGATCGGCGTGACGAGCGTGTGCCTCAGCGCGTTCGCCGTCGCCCTCCTCGCCGATTGGCTACTGTGCGGCGAACGACTTTGACTTGACATCTGAAGTTGGCGCGGTATACTACTCCCAAGGTTTGTTTACCAAACAAACTAATGTCGAGGGGTCAACTTTGGATACACTGCGCAGTGTTGACCACGCCATGATGCGTGAAATGAATACCGCCCTCATCCTGGAGTGCCTGCACCAGCACGCGCCCCTGTCGCGCGCGCGATTGGCCGACATGACCGGGTTGAACAAGGCGACGGTGTCCAGCCTGGTGCGCGAGCTGCTCGAAGCGCAGTATATTCGCGAGAACGGCCTGAACACCGGCGACACGGGCCGGCCGTCTATCCAGCTCGAGCTGAACCCGGCGGCGGGCGCGATCATCGGCGCTGAAATTGGCGTGGACTTCATCTCAATTCTGCTGACGGACTTCTCGGCGGGGGTGTTGTGGCGCCTCTACGAGCGCACGTCCCATCTCGACGGCCAGGACGCGATCCTCGAGCGCGTGGCGCGCGGACTGGAGCAGGCGCGGGAAGCCGCGCAGCAGGCCGGGTTGCCGGTGTTGGGCGTCGGCCTGGGCGTGCCGGGCCTGGTGGACGTCGCTACGGGAACCCTTCTCTTCGCGCCCAACCTGGGCTGGACCGATGTGCCGCTGCGACAGGCTCTCGAAGCCCGCTTCGATTTCCCCATCTACGTCGATAATGAGGCCAACCTGGCCGCGCTTGGTGAGGCCTACTTCGGCGCGGCGGAGAATGTGCGCTACGTGCTCTACATTCACTCGAGTGTGGGATTGGGTGCGGGCGTGGTCCTCGACCGCCGCATTCTGTCCGGCACTGCCGGATTCGCCGGCGAAGTGGGCCACATGACCGTCGAGCCGGAGGGAGCACTATGCGCCTGCGGCAACCACGGCTGCTGGGAGACGGTCGCCAGCCAGCGAGCGCTTTTCGAGCGCATTCGCGCCGCGATCAACGCCGGCTGCGAGTCGTGGCTGATCGAGGCGACCGAGGGCCGGCTTGACCAGATTACCATTCAGCTCGTCATCGCTGCCGCGCGACGGGGAGATGCTGTGGCCCTCGACGCGCTTGGCGAGACGGGGCACTACCTGGGCATCGGCCTGGCCGGACTGATTAACCTGCTCAACCCGGAATGTATCGTCTTTGGCGGGATGCTCAGCCTGGCCCACGAGTATTTGCTGCCGCCGATGAAAGCCGAGATCGAGCGCCGCGCTCTGCGCTGGTCGCGTGAGGGCGCGGATATCGTCATCGCCAAGTACGGGCCGGACGCCTGCGCCATTGGGGGCGTCGCCACCGTCTACCACCGCGTGCTCAGCCGGCCCCTCGCCGCGCGCGAGCCGCGCAACGGCAAGTCGCGCCACGCCGACGCCTTCCGCTTCTAGTCCACCTGCCAACCATCCTTCTCCCACCGCACGCCGCGCGTTTCGCCGCTGTCTTTAACCAGGCGCGCGAGCACTGCCGCGAAGTGCGCCGGATCGCCGGACGTGAAGTAGTATCGCGTCCCCTCTGTGCCACTCGGCCGCAGCAGGCCGCCCTCGCTCAACACGCGCTCGACCTGCGCCGCGATGGCCGGGCTAGGCTCCACGATCACCAGCCGCCCGCCGCTGACGCGCTCGATGGTCGGCGCGAGGAAGGGGTAGTGGGTGCAGCCGAGCACGAGCGTGTCGACGCCGGCGTCGAGCAGCGGGTCGACGTAGCGCGCGACGGCGGCTTCCGCCACCGGCCCCTCGATATTCCCCGCCTCCACCAGCTCCACCAGCCCCTGGCCGACCTGGGTGTGGACCTCCGCGCCGTCGGCGAAGCGCTCGACGACATCCGCGTAGAGCCGCCCGCGGAATGTCCCCGCCGTGGCCAGGACGCCGACCTTGCGCGTCTGGCTGCGCGCCACCGCCGGCTTGACGGCGGGAACCATGCCGACGAAGGGGATGGGGTACGCCGCGCGCAGGGCTGTCAGCGCGGCTGCCGAGGCGGTGTTGCACGCGACGACGATGAGCTTCGCTCCCTGGCGCAACAGGAAGGCGGCGGCGGCGAGGCTCAGGCGCTCGATCTCCTCCTGCGGGCGATTGCCGTAGGGGACGTTAGCGCTGTCCGCGAAGTAGACCAGGTTCTCGGCCGGCAGGCGGCGTGCGATCTCGCGCAGCACTGAGACGCCGCCGATCCCCGAGTCGAACACCCCGATGGGGCGTGTATCCGACATAACAGACGTCCTTACCGAGGTCATTGCGAGCGCAGTCTACATGACCCTCGGGTCACCCGTAACCATGAAAATGTCATGCTGAGCGGAGCGAAGCATCCCGGCGCCGTTGGGGGCCCTTCGCTGCGCTCAGGGCGACAGCCGCGCTATTTTCATCTCAGCGAAGCAATCCCCGCCGTCGCATCAGACGCGCGAGACGACGAGTCTGGCTGTCGCCCTGAGATCACCATGCCGTGTTGCGGTACGCGCCACTACAAGAACACAGCCATGCCGTCATTGCGAGCAAAGCGAAGCAATCTCGCGCCCTTATCAAAGGCGGTTTGCACCGCTACGGCATTGCTGTCATCCACCGCCAGATTGCTTCGTCGGGCTGTCGCCCTCCTCGCAATGACGCTGACATTGGATGCTTCGATCACGCTGACATGAGCAAAAGACCCGTTCCCAGCACGGGAAACGGGTCTCTCAGTTCTATCAACCAGACATGGCGACGGCGCCTTTGGATGGGCTACGCAGCTACGCGGCCTGCTCCATCTTGGCGCGGCGCGCCTTCCACGCGCGGGCCTCGTCGACGAAGGCGGCGAACAACTGGCGCATACCCGCGTCCTCGATGGCGAGGACTTCGGGGTGCCACTGCACACCGACGACGAAGGCGGCGCCGGGCTTCTCGATGCCCTCGACCAGCCCGTCCGGTGCGATGGCATTGGCGATGAAGCCGGCGGCGACGTCCTTGACGGCCTGGTGGTGCAGGCTGTTGACCTGGACGCGGGCGCCGAGGATGTCGTGCAGCCGCGTGCCGGGCTTGACATCCACGTGGTGCGCGCGGTAGTGGCGCGGGCGCTTCAGGTGCCAGTTGTGGGTAATCGGCGACGGGTGCATGCTCGGCACGTCCTGGTACAGCGTGCCGCCTGACGTGACGTTGAGCATCTGGACGCCACGGCAGATGGCGAGGATAGGCTTGTCATCTTCCAGCGCCCACTGGGTCATGATGGTCTCTACCCGATCGCGCAGGACGTCCACATCCCACAGGTAGGGGTTCGGGGCCTCACCGTAGCGCGCCGGGTCGAGGTCGCCGCCGCCGGCGAGAAGCAGCCCGTCGAGCTGGTCGTAGAGCTGGCGCAGGATGGCCTTATTCTGCAAAAGAGGCAGAAGGATCGGCGCGCCGCCGACTTCCTCCAAAGCCCATGTGTAGCTCTGGCTCATCGCATAGCGCGGCGGAACCTTGTCCTCTTTCGACCGCTCGTTGTGGGTCGGGATGCCGATCAGAGGAAGAGACATAGTTGGTACTCCTAAATAGACACTACGGCGGTACATGAAGTGCAGGATAGTATAGGACGACCGTGGGCGTTTGTCAAAGTTTGTACGCCCGAACTTTGACGCTGTAGATTGGGCCGTTGGGGCCGCCCAGGTCGCGCCACTCCGGCGTGTCCTCGGTGTAGCCCGCCCGCGCCAGCACCTCGACGCGCTCCAGCCCGGCCGCCGCCGCCTTGCCGGCGTACTCGCGCTCGGGCAGCGCGCCGGCGATGCACCCGGCCCACAGCTCGAGGTCGCGTCGCACCGCGTCCGGCAACTGCCCCGCCGTGACCAGGTCCGACACGAGCATCCGCCCGCCCGGCTTGAGGACACGGCGCACCTCGCGGAAGACGGCGTCCTTGTCCGTGGACAGGTTGATGACGCAGTTCGAGATAACCAGGTCCACGGAGTTGTCTTCGACGGGCAGCGCCTCGATGAAGCCCTCGCGGAACTCGACGGTGGCGACGCCCATGCGCTCGGCGGCGTTGCGCGCCCGCTCCAGCATGGCCGGCGTCATGTCCACCCCGATCACATGCCCTGTCGGCCCGACGAGCCGCGCCGCGATGAAGCAGTCCAGCCCGCCGCCGCTGCCCAGGTCCAGCACCGTCTCGCCCGGCTTTACGTCGGCGTAGACAATCGGGTTGCCGCAGCCGAGGCTGAAGCCGGCGACCTCATCCGCCAATCCGGCCAACTCCTCGGCGCTGTAGTAGCCCACGCCGCTCGACGTATTCGGCGCCTCGTCCCCGCAGCAGCTCGAAGGGCCGCAGCAGGACCCGCTCGTCGCCGCCGTCGCATAGTGCTCGCGTACCGCCGCTCGCACGGTCTCCGCGTCCATCATCGCAATATCGGCCATCATTATCTCCTTGTTCGTTTCGTCAAGAGGCCGCCGCCGCGAACTCTTGCAGGTTCGCGTCAATCTCGTCCCGCACGCGGCGGAAGACCGCCAGGCGCGCTTCCTCGCTGCCCTCGGCCGCCGCCGGGTCCTCGAAGCTCCAATGGATGCGCCGCGCCGGCCCCGGAAAGACCGGGCAGTTCTCCTTGGCGTTGTCGCATACCGTCAGCACATAGTCGAAGGGCTGGCCCAGGAACTCGCTCGCGCTCTTGCTCCGCGCGCCCGAGATGTCGATGTCCTTCTCGGCCATCGCTCGCACCGCCAGCGGGTTCAGCCCCTTGGGCTCCGTCCCCGCGCTGTGCACCTCGAATTTGTCGCCCGCCCGCGCCCGCAGCAGCCCCTCGGCCATCTGCGAGCGCGCCGAGTTGCCGGTGCATAGGATCAACACGCGCCTGCGCTGTGCGGCCATTATACTTCCCGCGACATGACGAGTGCCGAGACAGGGCAGGCGCTGGTGAACTCGACGGACTGTTGCACCTCCGCCGCGACGTCGGTCCGATCAACGGGTCGGAACCCGAAGCGCGGGAAGAAGTCCGCTGCCGTCTCGGTCAGTAGATAGACCTCGTGGATGCCGCGCTCCCGCGCCATCTCCAGCGCCGCGTCGGTGAGCCGCTGCCCCAGCCCATGCCCGCGCAGGCGCTCGTCCACCGCGACCGAGCGCAGCAGCGCGGCGTCACCGTAGACCTCTAGCGCCGCGCTCCCGACCACTGCATCTCCCTCGCGGGCGACGAGTAGCGCGTCACGGTGGTCGGCCAGTCCGTCAGGCGGCAGGTGGCTGCGTTCCAGGAGCGCCAGCACCGCCGGAAAATCCTCCGGCCGCGCCGGGCCAATCGTCACGCTCATTGGATGCTCCCTTCTGGGATGAACGGCTCGACGGCGCAGCACGCCTCAAGGTCCTGAGTCAGGAACGACACCTGCTCGCGCAGCCAGCGCAGCGTCTCCACGTTGAGGCAGTAGGAGCGCGCTGGCCCCTCGACGACGCCGGCGACGACGCCGGCCTCGCGCAGCACCTTGAGATGCTCACTGACCGTGGACTGGGCGAGGTCGCTCGCCAGCACGAGGTCGCCGGTGATGCACTGGGGATGCTCGGCCATGTAGCGCACCATCTGGAGGCGCAGCGGGTTGCCGAGCGCCCGGAAAATCTGCGCCAGGCGTTCCTCGGTCGGCGGCAGTGTCACGGTCTTCATTCACCCTCCATCGTAAATTTCCAATTATCGTCATTATACGATAGAACGAGGCGCTTGTCAAAGGGGACTGATACCACACGCAGCTAGAAAGGATGCAAAGCAGCGTCATTGCGAGGAGGGCGGCTGCCGGGGGTGTGGGGGCGAAGCTCCCCACGGACGAAGCAATCTCACCACGGGCAAAAGCGTCCCCACTCAGGGTGGCTGTCGGTCGCAAGGGCGGGCGATTGCTTCGCTTCGCTGCTCAGAACACAGAGACTCGCGGCGTCATTGCGAGGCGGGCCTTGCCGCCGAAGCAATCTCCCGGTGGGTGACAGCCTCACCATACCCACTCAGACCGTCCGCACCAAGGGCGAGGGATTGCTTCGCTTACGCTCGCAATGACGACAAGGCAGTGTTCTTGTGCCGGCGCATGTCGCTACCAGGTATGGGGGTCTCGCAATGACAGCCTTGCTACACACGCTTGGTATGACACGGCCTAGGGGCGGGTTTCAAACCCGCCCCTGGCCGAGCTACGCAAATCAATAAATGTGGTAGAACAGGGGGATGACCTGGGAGGTGTTGAGGGTGACAAACAGGGTGTAGCAGCCGCGCCCCGGCAGCACCCAGTTGTACACCCACAGCTTCTGCAGCGTGTCGTACTTCGGGTTCGCGCTCGTCACGCTCGCCGCCGTCGCTCCCGTCGCATCCGTCGTGAAGCTGTTGCACGACGCAGCCGACGAGTTGAGCTTGTACGCCACGCCGGTCACCGACCCCGCCGCCGTGATCGCCTGGCCCGCCGCGTTCTTCAGCACCCACTTGATCGGGGTCGCTGTCGTGCCGATACTGAGGGGGTAGAGGCTGTTGACGCTCGGCGGCCCGACGGTCGGCGAGACGGTGCTCACCCCATAGCCGACGGTGTAGTTGACCTGGACGCTCGACGTGTTGCCCGCGTTGTCGGTGGCGGTGCAGGTGAGGGTCTTGGGCCCGATGCTCGACGTGTTGACGGGATCGCAGCTCTGGGTTGTGACGCCCGAGGTGGCGTCGGAGGCGTTGGGGGAGGCGGTCGCCGCGCCGCCGAGCACCGGTGGGTTGGGGGAGATGGTGGGGTTGAGGGTTGGCGGCGTGGCGTCGTACTTGAATGTGCTGGAAGCGACCGAGGCGCTGGTGTTGCCCGCGTAGTCGGTGCACGAGCCATTCACAGTCACTGCGGCGCCGTCGGGGCCGCTGTAGGTGACCAGGGAGCAGGAGGCAATCCCCGAGCCTGGGCTGGGGTCGCTCCCCGAGAACTGCACCTGCAGCTGCGAGGTGTACCAGCCGTTGCTCCCGTTCGGCGGGGTCGTCGGCGCGCCGCTCACATTCGTTGGGGCGACGGAGTCGATGGAGAACGGGGCGGAGTTGATGCTGGCGGCGCAGTTGCCGGCCACGTCGCACACCTGGCCAGAGGGAATGGTGACGCCGCTTCCGTTGGTTGTCGTGGATTGGGTGAAGTTGCACGACGCGCCGGTGCAGGGGCTGGCGACGCCGCTGAGGGAGTCGCTGGCGGTGAAGCCGGCCGTCTGGGTGCCGCGGCACCAGGGGGTGTTACCCGGCACATCGCAGGAGTTCGCCGTGGGGTTGGTGTTAACCGTCGGCGGGGTCTTGTCCACCTTGACGGTGTAGGAGGCGGCGCCAGTGTAGCCGTTCGCGTCCTTGCACGTGGTCTTGAGGGTGATCGTGCCTTCGCCCGAGGACGTGCTGGTGGCGGGGCAGTCGACGCTGTCGGGCACGGCGCCGCTCGCGTTGCGCCAGTTCCAGGTCACCGTGACGTCGGCGTTGTTCCAGCCGGCGGAGTTCGCGGCGGGGGACTGGGTGGGGCTGGCGACGACCTGCGCCTCGTAGGCGCCCATGTCGACGATGCTGAAGGCGATGCGCGGGGCGTCGTCGAGATCGGTGGTGACGCCGGGTGGGATGAGGATGTTGTTACCGGCGTCGATGGCCGGGGAGCCCGACTGCAAGCGCAGGTTGCCGGTGGTCGTGGGGGCGGAGGCGGTGATGGGGGTGATGAACAGCGGGTCGGAGTTAGTCGCGCCGGTGTAGCCGCCCTGTACAATGCTGTAAGCCACAGTGGCGGCGCTTTGGTACAGGTTGGCGATCTCGATGCCGCCCCTGTCGCCCCACAAGATGCTGTTGCGGATCGTCGGGTTGCTGCCGCTGTTGTTGGCCATCCCGCTACCGTAGGATCCGGAAGAGTTGCCGCTGAAGGTGACATTGGTCAGCGTCGGGCTGCTGTTACCGTAGTTGTACATTCCGCCGCCGTAGTCGGAGACGGAGTTACCGCTGACGGTGACGTTGGTCAGCGTCGGGCTGCTCCCTTCGTTGTATATTCCGCCGCCGTATAGGGCAGAATTGCCGCTGACGGTGAGGTTGGCCAGCGTCGGGCTGCCGTTCTTGTTGTACATCCCACCGCCGAAGTAGCTGGTGCCGCTAACCTGGTTATATTGGGCGTTGCCAGCGGTGATCTTGAAGCCGTCGAGGATGGCGCTGCTGTTCGTCCCACTGCCCGTCACGACATGGTAGCTGTTGTCGCTGCTGTTGTTCGCCGTCCCGATGTCGCCACTGAGAATGGTGACGTTGGTGCGCCAGTTGCGCAGGCTGAACTGACTCGTCGTTTCGGTTCCGGCGAACCCGCCGTAGACGGCCACGTTGTTCTGAAGCTGGAAGGTTGCGTAGGGGTTCGTGTCGGTCGTCGGCTTGTAAGTGCCGGCGGCGACCCAGATCTCGGCGCAGGCATTCGCCGGCGTCGTCGGCACGCCCGCCAGCGCCGCCGTCAGGGTGGTGTAGGCATTGAGCCACGACGAGCCGTCGCCGAGGCCGCCAGAGACGGATGCGTTGACATAGATGATGCTGCCCTGGGCCGGGCAGGGCGACTCGTACGCGCCCATGTCCACGGTGCCGCCCTGGATGCGCGGGGCGCCGTCCAGGTCGGTGGGCGGGAGCGAGGGGTCAGTCACGCTGTTGCTGCCCTTGTTGATGGCCGGCGAGGCGTACTGCAGGCGCAGGTTGCCGGGCGGACCCACGAACAGCGGATCGGAGTTGAGGTTGCCATTGCTCGTGTCGCTTGACCCCTGCACGATGCTGTTGGATACAGAGGGGTGGCTAGAAGAGCCGCCGTTGATCTCGTCGGGCGTATCGCCCCACAGGATGCTGTTGCGGATCTTCGGGCTGCTGGTGCTGGCGTTGTACATCCCGCCGCCCGAGAAGCTGGTGGAGTTGCCGCTGAAGGTGACATTGGTCAGCGTCGGGCTGCTTTGGAAATTGCCTATCCCACCACCGCCGCTGAGGCCCGCCGAGTTGCCGCTGAAGACCACGTTGGTCAGCGTCGGGCTGCTGCCGCTGTTGTACATCCCGCCGCCGCTGCTGCTCGCCGAGTTGCCGCTGAAGATGAGGTTGCTCAACGATGGGCTGCCGCCGCTGTTGTACATCCCGCCGCCATAATCGCCGTTGCCGCCGGTCACGGTAAAGCCGTCCAGGACAGCCGTGCCGTCCGTCCCGCTGCCCGTCACGACGTGATAGCTGTTGTCGCTGGTGTCGTTCGCCGTCCCGATGTCGCCGCTGAGAATGGTGACGTTGGTGCGCCAGTTGCGCTGGCTGAGTTGCGTCTCGCTCCCGGCGAACCCACCGTAGATCGCCAGGTTGTTCTTGAGGGCGAATGTCGCGCTGCGATCCGTGCCGGCCGTCGGCTTGTACGTGCCGGCCGCGACCCAGATCTGTGTCACGTTGGAGCAGCTCGCCGCCGTGGTCAGCGCCGCCCATAGGGAGGCGGTGGCGTTGGCCCACGTCGAGCCATCGCCCGTCCCACCTGAGACCGACGCGTTGACGTAGAGCGTGGCGGAACTGGGACAGCTCGGGCCGGGTGGCGATGCCAACGCGGCCGGGTGGCCGGCGGCGAGGACGGCGGCGAGAGCGAGCAGAATGAGCAGGGCGCGGACGAGCGAGCGCGAGCGAGAACGGGTATGCAATTTGACCCCCCGGTGTTGACGTCGACAGTGCCAGGCTATTATATAGTATCGCTGGCGATAGCGGCAAAGGCAAGGTGGCTATTCACCGCGATGCGTCATTGCGAGCGCAGTCTATATGACCCTTGGGTCACCCGTAAGTATGAAAATGTCATGCTGAGCGGAGCGAAGCATCCCGGTGCGGCTGTCGCCCTGAGCGTAGCGAAGGGCGACAGCCGCGCTATTTTCATCTCAGCGAAGCAATCCCCCGCCGTCGCAAGTGACGCTCTAGACAGCGAGCGCAACTATCACCCACCGGGAGATTGCTTCGGCGGCAAAGCCCGCCTCGCAATGACAGCCAGGCTTGTGTTCTGAGCAGCAAAGCGAGGGGTCTGGACTGCGATCGAGTGGGGCCCAGATGCTTCGCCCGTGGGGAGCTTCGCCCCCCACAGCCCCGGTCAGCATGACAGCCCAGTTTGAAGTTTCTGAGCAGCGCCGCTATTATAGAATTAGACGTACCAACATGAGAGGTGTTCATATCATGCTTTCCCTGGCAACCCTGGAGCCTGTGCTGGCCGCCCTGGACCTGGACCCGTTCCAGTCGGGCGTGCAGCTTGCCGACGGCGCGGCGATCGCGTCGCGCTATAGTCCCCACCTGGACGTGGACCGCCCGGCCCTCGTCGCGCTAGGCGTCGCGGATCGGGTAGCCGTGGCGCGCACGCTGCGCAACGCCTACCCCGACGCCCACCCAGCGACGCTCGTGAGCCTCGCCGACGGCGCCGCGACACTCCACCCGACGACCCTGACCCAGCTGGCCGAGGCGACGCCGCCCGAGGCCGCTTATCTCTACGTCCCCGCCCTGCCGCATCCCGGCTCCGTCCTCTCCCTCGACGACGTCATGGCGACGCTGCTCAGCCCGACCGGCTGCCCGTGGGACCGCGAGCAGACGCACCTGTCGCTGCGGCCATACCTTCTCGAAGAGACGTACGAGTGCCTCGATGCCCTCGACGCCGGCGACATGGCCAAGCTCAGCGAGGAGCTGGGCGACCTCCTGCTGCAGGTGGTGTTCCACGCCCAGATCGCGACGCGGGACGGCGAGTTCCAACTCAGCGACGTCGCGGGCCACATCGTCAGCAAGCTTATCCGCCGCCATCCCCACGTCTTCGGCGATGTCGAGGTAGCCGACGCCGAGGGCGTGACGCGCAACTGGGAGCGGCTGAAGGCGGAGGAACGGGCGAAGAAGGGCGAGCGCGCCGCCAACCCCTTCGCCGGCATCGTCCTGGCGCTGCCGGCCCTGTCGCGGGCGCAGGAGGTCCAGCGCCGCGCCGCCCGCTACGGTTTCGCGTGGCCGTCGCGCGAAGGGGCGTGGGCGAAGCTCCAGGAGGAGTTCGCGGAGTGGCAGGCGGCGGAGACGCCACAGGAGCGCGCGGCCGAGTTCGGCGACATGCTCTTCGCCCTGGCGAACGTGGCGCTGTGGGACAGTGTGGACGCGGAGAGCGCGCTACGCGAGGCGAACAACCGCTTCACGCAACGCTTCAGCGACATCCTGGCCGAGCTAGAGACTGCCGGCGCCGACCCGCACGCCCTGACGGCGGACGAGTGGCTGGCGCGCTGGGGGTGAAGGGCGGCGGCGTAAGGTTTGCCGCGCCCTGGCGTCTTACCAGTGCATGGGGATGACATGGTTTCGACCGGGAGGGAAGATCGCGGGCTGCAAGCCGAGGCGCCTGATCCTCGTAAAAAGTGGGCAAAAAACAACTGCCAATCAACCATTGGCTCTCGCCGCCTAAGAGTGGCGATGCTGCGCTAGTCTCACTCCGACAGTCTAGTTAGCAGCACCATTTAGCCGGAGTGCCGCTTCCCCGACGGCGATGAGGGAGGCGAAAGACCATCGCCTGGCGCTGGATCTGGCTTGGTCGGCTAAGATGGACCAGCGCGACAACTCGGGAGCAGACTAAGCTTGTAGACGCCTTCGGTGCAGCTTTCGGGACGCGGGTTCAATTCCCGCCATCTCCACCTCTTGTGAGGCCCTGAATGTCTTGGCGACGTTCAGGGCCTTGCTCTATTTGACAGTTGGGCGAGTTGCGCGCGCATCCCTCGGTCGATATCATTAGGGCATAATCAGAGGCCTATTCGCATGGCGGTGGGAGGCGATCCTTTGTGGTCGCTCTGGGTAGCCACGAGGGCCACCCCTACGGCGTTTGCGGAGCATGGTTCATAAGGGGAGGATGTATGCCCGACGTCAACTCAAGCGCGCCGCCATTCGGTGCTGATAGCGCTCCCCCACCGCCGCCAGGCGCGCCCCATGGCCCCGGCGCATCGCATCCGCCGGGCGCCGGGCCGACGCCGGAGGCCGTCTGGTCGTACCGGGGCTACAACCTGCGCGCCTCGGAGTTCACGACGGCGATGGTGCACTACTACCGCGCCGAGATCCAGCGCAGCAACGCCTGGCGGCAGCGTCTCGACACGACCACCAACTGGGCCGTCATCACCACCAGCGCCGCCGTCACCTTCTGCTTCTCCAGCATCTCCAACCACTATGCGATCCTCGTCATGAACATGGTGCTGCTCACCCTGTTCCTGTGGATCGAAGCCCGCCGCTACCGCTATTACGAGCTGTGGAGCTACCGCGCCCGTCTCATCGAGACCGACCTCTTTGCAGCGATGCTCGTGCCGCCGTTCACGCCTCACGCGGAGTGGGCCGAAAGCCTGGCCCACTCCTTGCTTGTACCTAGGTTTCCGATTACGACGGCGGAGGCCTTCGGCCGCCGCTTCCGCCGCAACTACGTTTGGCTGTACATCCTGGTGGGTATCGCCCTCATCTTTAAGCTGTATCTGCACCCCATCCCGATCTCATCGTGGGATGGCATCGTTCAGCGGGCCGCGATCGGCGACATGTCTGGCGGGGTTGTGCTGACCGCGATCCTGATCTTCTATGCCATCGTTTTCGCTGTCGGCTTCGGCACGGTAGGGCTGCACGAGTCGCCGGGCGAGATTCTGCCGAAGTACGAGGATATCCCTGTGGTCGGGGATCTGTTCCAGAAGGGCGGCAAGCCCAGCCGGCGATGGGACCTGGGACAAATCATTCCGCGCCTGACGCGTCACCGCCAGCAACTGCTCACCCTGGTCGTCACGGACCAGCCGCAAGCGGTCGCCGACAACATCATGAAGGAGATGAAGCGCGGCGTCACGGCTCTGCACGGCAAGGGGATGTACTCGGGGCAGGAGCGCGAAGTGCTGATGGTGGCGCTCACGGTGACGGAGATTAACAAGCTCAAGGCGTTGGTCGGCCAGGTGGACCCCAAGGCGTTCGTGATCGTATCGCCGGCTCAAGAGATACATGGGCGGGGGTTCCAGCCGCTCCAGGAGTGACCATATTGATGGGAAATACCCAACCCGATGCTCGCGCTGGAGAGCCATCTCCAGCGCCTCCGATCAGACGGTGGAGTGACAACTCCACCGTGAGCGGGAAGCGACAATAATCAGGAACGTACCATAAGTCGTCAGTATGAATGAGGAAGACCGGGTTGAGGAAGTTGGTTTCGCATGGGTCCGTGGTTAGCAGCTATACAGTATATTCAGACGAATAGCGTCCGCTTCACCCAGGCCGTCGAGGTACACCTGGCATTGAGCGCAGCGGCATTGCTCATCGCCGCCGCGATCTGCGTGCCGCTGGGCATCCTCACGTCACGCAGCCCCACATCGTCGGCCGTCGCCCTCGGTATCGTCAACACGCTCCGCGTCATCCCCAGCCTGGCGATCATTCTCCTCGTCTTCCCCTTCCTCGGTCTGGGCCCGAAGCCCGCCCTTATCGCCCTCATCGTCCTCGCGTGCCCGCCCATCCTCGTCAACACCGACGCCGGCTTCCGCAACGTCGACCCGGCCGTCATCGAAGCGGCGCGTGGTATGGGCATGTCGCCATCCCAGACGCTGTGGCGCGTGCAGGCGCCGCTGGCGCTGCCGGTCATCGTGGCGGGCTTCCGGACGGCGACCATTGAGGTCGTTGCCAGCGCGACCCTGGCGACCTTCATCGGTAGCGGCGGCCTGGGCGACTTCATCGCCGCCGGACTGGCCCTCAACGATAGCAAGCTCCTGCTCGTCGGCGCCGTTCCGGTCGCCATCCTTGCGCTGACGGCAGAAATCTTGCTCAGTGGTCTGGAGCGCCGTCTGCGGGTTCGAACCGCGTGATGGGGACGGCCCCTTATTGTCCTGCACCCCCGTATTGTTAAGCGATAAACTACAGTTTGAAACAACAGAGGGAGACCATATAGTATGAAGCGCGTGTTTCATCCCCTTATACTCGTGGCCGTCGCAGCGCTGGCCCTGTTGGCCGCCGCGTGCAATAGCGGCGGCCAGGAGCAGCCCGGCGAGCGAACGCAGCTCCAGGGCTCCGCGGCGCCCAAGGTGCTGGCAACGACGCAGGCGCCCGGCTCGAGTGACGCGACGGCGGAGGCGGTGCTGCGCAATTCGCAGACGAGCCAGACCCCTTCGGCTGCGCAGGTAGCCCAGGCGGGGGCGACAGCCACAGCCGCGGCGCCCATCACGACTCCGGCGTCCGCCGCGGCTGCGAGCGCGCGCGCCACGTCAGCGCTGCCGAGCGCGGCGGTCAACGGCAACGGCGCGACCGTCCGCATCGGCTCGAAGGACTTCACCGAGCAGTTCATCCTGGGCGAAATCTACGCCCAGCTCCTGGAAGCGAACGGCTACAAGGTCGACCGCAAGCTCAACCTGGGCGCGACCCAGGTCGCGGAGGCGGCTCTCGAGCGTGGCGACATTGACCTCTACCCCGAGTACACCGGCACGGGGCTGACAGTCGTCCTCGGCAAGGACCCCATCTCTGACCCCAAGCAGACCTACGACGCCGTCGTCGCCGGCTACAAGCCCAAGAATCTCACCTGGCTCGACCCGGCGCCGATGAACAACACCCAGGCTCTCGCCATGAAGAAGGACAAAGCGGCGCAACTCGGCATCAAGACGCTGTCCGACCTGTCCCAGAAAGCGCCCCAGCTCCGCGCCGCGCTCATCCCGGAGTTCCTGGAGCGCCCGGACGGGCTGCCTGGCCTCAAGAAGGTCTACGGTGGCTTCGACTTCGCCTCGATCCAGAACGTGGCGATCGGCGTGAAATACCAGGCGCTCCTCAATGACCAGGCCGACGTGACGCTGGCCTTCGGCACCGACGGCCAGATCGCGGGCTACGATCTGATGACGCCGGTGGACGACAAGCACCTGTGGCCGCCCTATCAAGTTGCTCCCGTTGTGCGCAACGATACGCTGCAAAAGAGCCCAGGGCTGGCCACGCTGCTCAACAGTGTCGCGCCGAAGCTCACCGACCAGACGATGCAGGCGTTGAACTGGGAGGTGGACGGCAAGAAGCGCGAGCCGGCCGACGTAGCGAAGGAATTCCTCGTCCAGCAGGGCTTCGTGAAGCAGTAGGACCCGTGAAGGCGATCGAGTTCCGCGACGTCAGCAAGGTGTTCCCCGGCGCGCCGCGGCCGGCGGTGGACAATGTCACCTTGAGCGTCGACAACGGTGAGTTCGTCGTCTTGCTGGGCCCCTCGGGCTGCGGCAAGACGACGCTACTCAAGATGGTCAACCGGCTGTACGAGCCGACGAGCGGGACGATCCTGGTCGAAGGGCGTGACATCCGCGAAGGCTCGGTCACCGACCTTCGGCGCGGCATTGGCTACGTCATCCAGCAGACCGGGCTGTTCCCGCACATGACGGTCGGTGACAACGTCGCCGTCGTGCCGCGCCTGCTGAAGTGGCCGCGGCCGAAAACGGACGACCGCGTGAGATATCTTCTCACGCTCGTGGGGCTTCCGCCGGAGGAGTTCAGCGCCCGCTACCCCTCGCAACTGTCGGGCGGCCAGCAGCAGCGCGTCGGGCTGGCGCGCGCCCTGGCCGCCGACCCCCATATCATGCTGATGGACGAGCCTTTCGGCGCCATCGACGCGATCACCCGGACGCGGTTACAAGGCGAGCTGCTCGACCTTCAGCGCCAGCTCCACAAGACGGTGTTGTTCGTCACCCACGACGTCGAGGAGGCGTTGCGCCTGGCCGACCGCATCGTCATCATGCGCGCGGGCCAGGTCGTGCAGTACGACACGCCGTTCAACATCCTGACCCACCCGGCTGACGACTTCGTGCGCGACCTCGTCGACGCCGACGACATTCTCCGCCAGCTCAGCCAGGTCCGCGTCGCGACGGCCATGGTTCCGTCGCCCGACGTCACGCCATCCGACGACGCGCCCACGCTGCGCCCCGACGATGACCTGCGTAGCGCCCTGGCGCTGTTCCTCCGTACCGGCTCGGATAACCTGCTCGTCGTGGACGATGGGCGGGTCGTCGGATGCGTCTCCATCGGTCTCATCCGCGAGCAGGCCGAGGATAGCCGCGACGGCGTGTCCGAGTCTCGTTCGGCGTCATGACCTACCTGACACGCTACCCCGACCGCGTGCTGGAGCTGCTGCGGCAGCACCTCATAATCACGGCGATTGCCCTGAGCATCGCCATGCTCCTCGCGTTCCCCCTGGGCATCCTCGTCGCGCGGCGCCGTAGCCTGGACGTGCCGGTCATCGGCGTGCTGGGCATTATCTACACGATTCCCAGCCTCGCCTTGCTGGCCTTCCTTATTCAGCCGTTTGGCCTCGGCCTGCGGCCGCTGCTGTTCGCTCTCGTCATCTACGTGCAGTTCGTCCTGGTGCGGAACATCGTCGTGGGGCTGCGGGGGGTAGATCCGGCCATCCTGGAGGCGGCGCGGGGAATGGGGCTGAGCAGCATGCAGTCGCTGTGGCAGGTAGAGCTGCCGCTGGCCGCGCCCATCATCCTGGCGGGCGTTCGGCTGGCGACCGTGTCTATTGTCGGACTGGCGACCATCGGCGCGTGGATCGCGGCAGGCGGGATCGGGGTCTTGTTCAACGAGGGCATTGCCCAGAACAACCCGGACAAGATTCAGGCCGGTGTCCTGGTCATCGGCGTCCTCGCCATCGGCCTCAACCAGATATTGCTGTGGCTGGAACGCCGGGCCGGCCGCTGGCGCACGACAGGGGCATAGGTCCTGGTGCAACCCCCTTCTCCCACACGGGGAGAAGGGGGTTGGGGGATGAGGGAACAGACTTACGCTACCTGCTCCACGCACTCGCTCTCGGTAGTGTACTCGGCGGCGCGGTCGACCTCGAGCTGCCAGATCTGCCACGTCTTGCGGTGGTAGAAGCCTAGCTCGTAGTTGATCTTCAGCATCGGCGCGTTGCTATCAGCGTTGCCCGTGCGGATACACTGGATGAGCGGACGCTCGCGCATGACCTTCTCCAGCATGACCGCTTTCATCCAGCGGCCGAGGCCGCGGTTGCGGTACTTCGGCAGTGTCGCCGTCGCGCCCTGCCAGGCGACCGTGGGCCGGAGCGGGTGCATGAAGATCTGGCTGTAGCCCGCCAGCTCGCCCGTCGCGTTATCGCGGGCGGCGACCGTCCAGCGCTCCTCGCCGCGCTTCATTGCGCTCTGCTCCCACTCGCGCAGGATCTCCGGCGTGATTACCTCGTCCTCCCAGTCCAGCTCGCCGCGCGGCGCGTCGTTCATCGCCTCGAACAGGTGGACGAGACCTGGCATCTCCTCTTCAGGGTAAGCGCCGGTCCAGACACCGATGCTGAAGTCGGAGGCGCGTTCGCTGGCGCGCTGAATCCACATGTCCAGCATGTGCTTGTCGACCTTCGCAATGTCGAGCTGGTTTTGCCGCATCTCCATGCCCATCTTGCCGACGCGTTCCAGGTCGATGTCGGTCGTGTTGAGTTCGCCGTCGACGAAGAACTGGAGCAGGCGGCGCTCCTCAGCGCGCGCCGGCTCGACTAGGCACGCCAGGAGCTGGGCGCCGAGGCCCTGCCCGCGCCACTCCGGCAGGATGTTGAGGTCGCAGTAGGCAAGGTGCTGGTTGTCCTCGGTATGGGGGACCCACGCCTCGGACGAGCCGACGATCTGGCCGTCGCCGTCCCACGCGGCGTAGAGGTAGCGCGTCGTGAACGAAGGCTGGTTGGTGTAGTCGAGAATCGTCTTCTCGACGGGGACCGGCGGGTCTTCCGGCCAGAACTCAGCGTCGATCATGTTCCAGAAGCTGTTTAACGCTTGCCAATCGGCGTTGCTCGCGCTCGCCGGGTCAAAACGTACGATACGCATTTTGAGTCTCCTTAACTATATCCTTCATGTGTTCACATTGTCGTTGCGAGCGGAGCGAAGCAACCTCCCGCTGTCGTGAAAGACGTGCATGCCGAGATGGCATTGTCGTTTCCCACCGGGAGATTGCTTCCTCGGGCTATCGCCCTCCTCGCAATGACGGCTCCTACGCGGCGGCGCTTTCGAGGGCATCGTCGCGGGTGTCATCCTCGACGACGCCCTGGCCCGTCCACGCCAGCGCCCTCTCGACCTCGATCTGCCACATGGTCCACGTCTTCGTAGGACGGTACCCCATCTCCCAGTTAATCTTGAGCATCGGCGCGTTGACTTCGGCGTTGCCGGTGCGGACGCGCTTCACGCTTGGCCGCTCGCGCAGGATGCGCTCCATCATGGCGGCCTTCATCCAGCGGCCGAGACCGCGATTGCGGTAGTTCCGGCTCGTTCCCGTGCCGCCCTGCCACATGCTGTCCGGCTCGTACGGGTTCCAGCGCACCGAGGTGAAGCCGGCCAGCTCGCCGGTCGCGTCTTCGCGCACAACAGCCGTCCACGCTTCGACACCGCGACGGCTCAGAACGCGATCCCACTCGCGCACTTCGTCAGGCGTGAGCTTCTCGTCTTCCAGTTCCAGGTCGCCGCGCGGCTCGTCGTTCATGGACGCTTCGAACATGCGGATCCATCGGTCGATGTCCTCGTCCGGTACACTGTTGCCCCAGAACTCCAGGCTGAAGCCACTGGCGCGCTCGGGCGCGCGCTCGATCCAGCGGCGGATCATGGCGCGGTCCACGTCGGCGATGTCGAGCTCGTTTGTGTAGGCGACAAGCCCCTTGCTCGCGCCGAGGTGCGCCGCGAACGCGTCGCCGGCCGGGACGTAGCTATCCGTCTCGCCCATCAGCAGGCGCCGGCCCTCGCTCTGCGCAGCTTCCGCGGCGAGCGCGAGAAGCTGCCGGCCGAGGCCGTGGCCCCGAGCGTGCGGCAGCACCCACATGTCGAGCCACGCCAGGTGGGTGTTGGTCTGCGCGTCCTCGACATACAAGGCTGCCATACCGACAATCTCCTCGCTCTGCCACACGACCCAGATGTAGCGCCGGGTGTTCTCCTTGAAGACGGTCATGTCAATGCGCGTCTTCTCAACAGGCACCGGCAGGTCGTTGGGCCACTCTTCCTTGCGGCGGCGGTTGGCGAAGCGGTTCATGGCCTGCCACTCGGACTCGCCGGCAATCTTCGGGTCAAAAGCTTCGATAAGCATAGGTTCTCCTTTATCCGTTGCGCTTCAGCTTGCCGGTGCGCTTGGCGTACCGCTCGCCCCACTGAAAAGTCACCACCCCGACGGGGATCGTGACCAGACCGATGACAATCAATAGCCCAATGATGGGCGCGAGACTCTGCACCGACGCGCCGTCCAGCAGCGCCGCCCGCACGCCCTCCAGCGTGTAGGTCGCCGGGGAGACGCGCGAGATGGTCTGCAGCCAGCCCGGCAGAACCGTGACCGGGTAGTAGACGCCCGACGCCAGCAAGAACAGCGCCTGGGCGAAGTTCGTCATCTGCGCGCCGCGCTCCGGGTAGAGCATCGGCAGGACGGCGGCGATGATGCCGACGCCGATGAACGACAGGCTGCCGGCCAGCAGGACGGCCAGCGCCGATCCGTAGTTGGCCTGGCTCATGTCCAGGTGGAAGAAGAGCGCCACCACCACCAGGATCAGGCCGGCCTGGAGGATGCCGTAGATGATCGAGAAGATCGTCTGCCCGACCAGGTGTGTGAGGCGGTTGACCGGCGCCATGAAGGTGTACTCAATGGTGCCTTCCCAGCGCTCCCACATGATGACCTCGCTGAGCGAGTCGAAGACGATGGACAGGTACCGCCAGATGACGGTGCCGATCAGCAGGTAGAGGATGAGGAAGTTCGTGTCGACCTGCTGACCGGTCAGGGCGCCCATGCCCGCGCCGATATACGTGACGGCCAGGGCGTTGGCGACGCCATACATAATCCAGACCGCTTCCCAGCCCCAGTATCGGCGGACCAGGAAAAAGTTGCGCTCGACAAACGCATACGAGGACCGAACCTCGTTCATGAGTGTGCTTGGTGTCATGGCTGATACCCCAGGTTGCGAATCGTGATCATACCGCGGCTCAAGGTGTAGGAGGAGTTGCGTACATTCATCTTCTCAACCTCCCTCCGTCTCGTATCTGGGCAACGCACCGATGAGCAACGGGTCAGCGGTACGCGCGTTAGTTGACTTGGTCGTCCTCGATCAGACGCTTGCCCGTGAGGGTCATGAATACGTCTTCGAGGGTCGGCTCGTAGCCGTTGCGGGCCACGAGGCGCTTCAGCCCGGCCGGTGTGTCCAGGGCGACGAGCCGGCCGCCTTCGACGACGGCGATTCGGTCGCACAGGTTCTCGGCCTCGTCCATGTCGTGCGTCGTCAGTAGGACGGTCGCGTCGTGGGTGTTGCGGATCTCCTGGACGAAGGCCTGCACCTCGCGCTTCGAGCGCGGGTCGAGGCCGGTTGTCGGCTCGTCCAGCAGCATCAGCATCGGGGCGCTCAGGAAGGCGCGCGCAATCGCTACCTTCTGCTGCATTCCCCGCGACATGTCCTCCATCGGCTCGTAGAGAGTCTTGGTCTCCAGGCCGAGCCGGTTGAGGATGGCCGTCGACTGCTCGCGGATGGCGCGCCCGTCGAGACCGTACAGGCGGCCGGCGTAGAGCAGGTTCTCCATCGGGCTTAGCTTCTTAAAGAACGCGGCGTCCACAGAGACGCGGTTAATCATTCGCTTGACAATGAGCTCATCGCGCTCGACATCGTACCCGAAAACGCTTATCCGTCCGCTATCCGGGATGAGCAGCGTCGAGATGAGCCGGATGAGGGTCGACTTGCCCGAACCATTCGGGCCTAGGATGCCGAAGACCTCGTTGCGCCGAACCTCGAAGCTGATGTGGTCCACGGCCATCACCCGACTGGCTGCCGGGACCTGGCCGCGCACTCGCTGCCACCAGCTCCCGCTTTTGCTCCCATCGAACCCTTTGACCACGTCGCTCACGCCGAGCGCGATGCCCATTGTGGCGGCGACGCGGGTGGGCGCGGCTGCCGTTCGATATGCTACTTCCATGGGCGGAACCTCCTGAGTATGAGACCGTCATTGCGAGCGGAGCGAAGCAATCTAGCTCTGTGTGGCACATTCTCTATCGCGAGATTGCTTCGTCGTCCTCAGGTCCTCCTCGCAATGACTCCAACTTGACACACAAAAAGCCGCGGGCTGAGAGATGGCCCACGGCTGATAAGGGCGTAGAGATGAAAAAGGCCGTGGGCGTGTAGCACGCCCACGGCCAGCAGGGTCAAACCCTAGCGGTGAACAGGCGCACTACGGCTATGGAAAACGGCGAGACCTGCGCCGCGCGCGGCGGCGGTGACGGTCAGGGCCAGAAGTCGAATGCGCGCCATTTGTTCACCTCCTTAGAATTTCTTAACCCCATTCTAACACACGCCTTAATCACTGTCAACACCAAGTTGACCATAAACGCGGCCCTGTGCTATGCTTTCCCTCTGAAAGCCGACAACGCCATCACCCATCTGGATGATAGACTTTGACCTCCTGGTTGACCACGCCTTGACCCAGCCCTTGCGCACGAGCGACTTCGACTACCACCTCCCGCCCGACCGCATCGCCCAGACGCCGGTCGAGCCGCGCGATTCCTCGCGCCTGCTCGTCCTCGACCGCGCCACCGGCCGCCGCGCCCACCGCCACTTCCGCGACCTGCCCGACCTTCTCCGCCCCGGCGACCTGCTCGTCGCCAACGACAGCCGGGTCCGCCCGGCCCGCCTCCTCGGTCGCAAGGCCAGCGGCGGCAAGGTCGAGCTGCTGCTGCTCAAGCCGGTCGACGCGACGGCCTGGGAGACGCTGGCGCGCGGCCACCGCCTGACGCCCGGCACGCGCCTCGTCTTTGGAGCGAGCCAAGTCGGCGCCGAGATCGTCGGGACGACCGACGCCGGCGGCCGCCTCGTCCGCTTCGACGCGCCGGTCGAGCCGCTGTTACCCGACCTGGGCCACGTCCCCCTGCCGCCCTACATCCACGAGCACCTCGACGACCCGGAGCGCTACCAGACCGTCTACAGCCGCGTCGTCGGCTCGGCCGCCGCGCCCACCGCCGGGCTGCATTTCACGCCGGCGCTCATCGAACGGCTGGACCAGATGGGCATCGGCATGGCGTTCGTCACGCTCCACGTCGGCCTGGACACGTTCCGTCCGGTCGAGGTCGAGGACGCGCGGAGCCACGTCATGCACAGTGAGTGGGCAGAGCTGTCGGCGGAGACGGCGGCGGCGATCAACGCGGCACGGGTCGCGGGCGGGCGCGTTGTCGCTGTGGGAACGACGGCGGTGCGTGTCCTGGAGTCGGCGGCGCTGGCGAGCGAGGGCATCGACCCCGGCCGGCCCCAGGACTTCGCCGCGCTGCTCCCCCCTTCGGAGCCGCCGCCCCTCGCGCCCTACGGCGGCTGGACTCGGCTGTTCATCACGCCCGGCTACGACGTCCGCGCCGTGGACACCCTCATCACCAACTTCCACCTGCCGCGCTCGACGCTGCTCATGCTCGTCAGCGCCTTCGCCGGACGCGAAGCGATGCTCGCCGCCTACGCAGAGGCCGTCGCCGACGGCTACCGCTTCTTCAGCTTCGGCGACGCCATGCTCATCCTGTGAGGCCTGCCGAATTCTTTGCGCTTCCCCCAGCCCTCCCTATAATACCTGTTCAGTTGCGTTAATATCGGCGCGGCGGCCCTTGCCTTCGAGTGGCAACCCAGGGACGCCGCCGCTGCGTGTTTCGCGGCTTCTGCAAGTACATCTCGACCAACAACGAACACTCAACACGGCCTCTCGCCCAGGAATCTATGCAGCCACACTCCTACACCCACGCCTTTGGACGCGCCCTCCTCGCTCTCCTCGCCCTCGCGGCCATTCTGGCCGTTGGGCAGCCCGTTCACGCGACTATCACCACCATCATCTACGTCGTGCCCGGCGGCGCGGGAGCGCAGACCGGAGCCGATTGGGCCAACGCCAAGGACCTGGCGCCGGCCCTGTCAGGCGCCAGCAGCGGCGCTCAGATCTGGGTCAAGCGCGGGACGTACACGCCGACCACGGACAACGACCGCTCCAAATCGTTCACGCTCAAGAGCGGGGTTGCCATCTACGGCGGGTTCGCCGGGACGGAGAACCAGCTCAGCCAACGCAACTGGGGCACGAACATCACCACTCTGAGCGGCGACATTGGGACGGCGAACAACAACAGCGACAACAGCTACCACGTCGTGGTGGGCAGCGGGACCGACAGCACCGCTATCCTCGACGGCTTCACCATCACCGGCGGCAATGCGACCGGCGCCTACCCTGGCGAGCGCGGCGGCGGGATGTACATCGTGGCGGGAAGCCCGACGCTCACCAACGTTGCCATCATCGGCAACGCCGCCGATTACGGCGGAGGAGTGTACAACGACACAAGTGGGCCACCAAACTTCACAACCGGCAGCCCGACATTGACCAATGTCGTCTTTAGCGGCAACCTGGCCCGTGGCACCTCCGGCGGCGCGTTGTTGACCGAGGGCGGGACCCCAACGCTGAATAACGTCACGTTCAGCGGCAACTCCGTCACGCACCTGTCTAGCGGCAGCGGTATTGGCGCCGGGATATACGTCAGCAGCGGCAGCGTGACGATCCGCAACAGCATCCTGTGGGGCGACTCCACCTCGTCGGACGTTGAGCTCGCCTGCGACAGCTTCCCTTGCGCAACGATATCCTACAGCATCGTGCAGGGGTCTGGCGGCAGCGGCTCTTCCTGGTGGCATCCCTTCGGCGATAGTACACTCCGCGGGACAGACGGCGGCGGCAACCTCGACGCCGATCCCAAGTTCATTACGCCCATCAACTTGAGCCAGACGCCGGCCCCAACCACCGCCGGCAACCTGCGCCTCGGCTTCAACTCGGCGGCCTTCAACACCGGCAGCAACGCCCTCGTCCCATCCGGTCTGACGGCCGACCTGGACGACAACCCGCGCATCGTCTACACCACCGTCGATATGGGCGCCTACGAGCGCCAGGACAACACGGCGCCGAGCGTGAGCATCGACTCACCGAAGCCGGCCAATCCGACCAATAGCACATCGGCGACGTTGTATTTTAGCGGCAGCGACAACATGACGCCGTCGAACCAGCTCACCTACCAGTGCAAGCTGGACAACGGCGGGTGGGAGAGCTGCACCAGCCCGAAGAGCTACAGCAACCTCAGCGATGGCAGCCATACCTTCTCGGTGACGGCCACCGACAACGCGGGCAATACCTCCCAGCCTGCGACCTACACCTGGACGGTCGACACGACCGCGCCTCCCGCGCCGGTGGTCACAAGCCCGGCGAACGGCTCGCTCACCAACAAGTCCAAGCCGCCGGTGGGCGGCACGGCGGAAGGCAACAGCACGGTGACGGTGTACATCGACGGGTCGTCGAGGGGAACCACTCCCGTAGACGGCAGCGGCAACTGGTCCTTTACGCCGACCAGCGCGCTCGCCGACGGGCTGCATACAGTGAAGGCGAGGGCCACAGATGCGGCGGGCAACACCAGCGTTGACTCCAACACGAACACCTTCACCGTCGACACCGTGGCGCCGAGCGTGAGCATCGACTCACCGACGCCGGCCAATCCGACGAACAGCACGTCGGCGACGTTCAATTTCAGCGCCAGCGATGGAAACGGCACCGGCGTGGCGAGCTACCAATGCCAACTCGACAGCCTGTCGTCTGCGAACTGTACGAGCCCTCAGAGCTACAGCAACCTCAGTGATGGCAGCCACACCTTCTACGTGACGGCCACCGACAACGCGGGCAATACCTCCGATCCGGCGCAGTACCGCTGGACGGTCGACACGACCCCGCCGACGGCCAACCCCGTCGTCACTGCTGGCACACTCGGCAGCAACGGGTGGTACACCTCCGACGTGACGGTTACGTGGAACTGGAGCGATAGTGGCTCCGGCCTCAACACGGCCACGTGCCCCATCAGCAGCACGACGAGCGGGCAAGGCGGATCGGTGTCGGTGAGCGCCACCTGCTCTGACCTCGCCGGCAACACAGGCTCATCCAGCATGACCTTCAAGATTGACAAGACCGCGCCGACGATCACCATCACCAGCCCGGCCGATGGGGCCGTGTACCCGCAAGGCGCTCCGCTGACGGCGAGCTACACCTGTAGTGACCCCGGCGGCTCAGGCCTCGCGTCGTGCGTCGGGACTGCCGCCAACGGCAGCTCTCTCAGCACGGCCGTGCCCGGCGGCTATAGCTTCACGGTCACCGCGACGGACAACGCCGGCAACTCGAACACGGTGCAGGTGAACTACACGGTGGGCTACGCGGTGAGCACCGTCTCGCCGACGGTGGGGCCGCCGAGCGTGAACGCGCTGTACCCGCTGAGCATCGGGACGGCGGCGACGCCGGTGAAGTGGGTGCTGAAGAACGCGTCGGGGCAGGCGATCACCGCGGCGGGGACGGTGACGGGGATATCGTACAAGCTCAACTCGTCCAGCGCGTCGTGCAACAGCTTCACGACGGACGCGACTGGGGCGACGGCGGCGAGCGTGACGAGCGCGAACCCGAAGTACGACACGCTGCAGAAGCTGTGGGTATACAACTGGGTGCTACCGGGGCGGGGGTGCTACACGCTGTTCATCACCCTCAACACCACCCAGGTCGTCCCGCTGTTCTATCACATCTATTGATTTCTGCTATCAGCCCCCTCTTCCCAGAACGGGAGAGGGGGCTGGTTTGTCCCCTTCGCGGTAAGGAGGAAGGTCTCGGCGGCAACGTCCGGACGATTCCCGGACGTTTCGCGGACGAGGGCGCCGTAGAGTGTAGCACAGTCCACTCAAGCTTATTCAGGAGGAAGCATGCCTACACTGATCCGAGCTCGCGTCGTTATTCGAACCCTTCTCGTTCTCCTCGCCCTCGCCGCCGTCCTGGCCGCCGGGCGTCCGACCTTCGCCGCCGATGCCCCTACCCCCGCCGCTGAGGCGCATACGGTCGACCCGACCGATCAGGCCCCAGGAGGCATCGACGGCCCCAACCCGACCGTCCTGGAGATCTGTCAGGACCGCGGGGTGACGTTTAGCGCGACGGCGAGCGGCAGCCCGGCGCCGACGGCGCAGTGGCAGGTGAGCGCCGACAACGGCGCCTCCTTCACCAACATTGTCGGCGCCACGTCGACGACCCTGACCTTCACGGCGCACCTGGCGGACAACAATAAGCAATACCGGGTGGTGTTTACCAACTCGGCCGGTTCCGCGACGTCGGGCGCGGCGACCTTGATCGTTCACACCGCGGCGGCCGTGACGACCAATCCGACGAACCAGGCGGTGTCGGTCGGCAACCAGGCGACGTTCACGGCAGCCGGAACCGGTTATCAAAGCGTCCAGTGGCAGGTCAGCACCGACAAGGGCACGAGCTTCAACGACGTTCCCGGCGCGACGTCGACCACACTGAGCTTCAACCCGCAGTTCAGCGACAACGGCAGTCAGTACCGCGCCGTCTTCATCTCCGACTTTGGGTGCAGAACGCCGACGACCGCCGCCACACTGTCTGTCGGCGAGGCTGCGCAGGGCATCGATGGGCCCAACCCGCCGTTGGAAGAGTTGTGCGAGAACCGCGGCGGAACGTTCAGCGCGACGGCGGGCGGCAACCCCGCGCCAACCGCGCAGTGGCAGCTGAGCACAGACAACGGTGCGACGTTCAACAACATTCCCGGCGCCACGTCGACCACGTTTACCTTCACGGCCCACGCGGCGGATAATGGCAACCAGTATCGGACGGTGTTCACGAACCCCTTTGGGACGGCGACATCGGCCGCGGCGCCGCTGATTGTCCACCTCAACCCCGACGTGACGACGAACCCGACGAACCAGACTGTGGCAGCGGGCAGCCAGGCGACGTTCACGGCGGCGGGGAGAGGCAATCCAACGGTGCAGTGGCAGGTGAGCGCGGATAACGGCGCGACCTTCACCGACATTGCTGGCGCGACGTCGACGACGTTGAGCTTTACAGCCCAGGCCGGCGACAGTGGCAAGCAATATCGCGCCGTCTTCACGTCCACCTTCGGCTGCGGGACCTCGGTGACGAACGCGGCTACGCTGACGGTCAGCATTGACGCAACTCCGCCGACGATCAGCATCACAAGCCCCGTCGAAGGCGCGTTTTATCTGACCGGCGCGCCGCTCACCGCGAGCTACACCTGTAGCGATCCGGGCGGAAGCGGCGTCAAGACCTGCGTCGGTACTGAGCAGGGAGGCGCGGTTGTCAACAACGGCAGCCCGCTCAGCACGGCGACGGTCGGCGCCAGGGCTTTCAAGGTCACGGCGACGGACAACGCCGGCAACTCGGTGAGCAAGACGGTACACTACACGGTGGGTTACACCATCGGCTACGTCTCGGCGACGGTGGCCCCGCCGCGCGTCAACACCGTTCTTGCACTGCGCATCGGGGCCTCTAGCGCGTCGGTGAAGTGGAAGCTGTCGAATGCTGCGGGAACGGCAATCACGGCGCCGGGGACTGTGACGGGGATCGCGTACAAGCTCAACTCGTCCAGCGCGTCGTGCAGCAGCTTCACGACGGACCCGGCCGGGGCGACGGCGGCGACTATCACCAGCACGAACCCGTCGTACAGTGCGGCGCAGAAGCTATGGGCGTACAACTGGCTGCTGCCCGGGCGGGGGTGCTACACGCTGTTCATCACCCTCAACAGCGGCCAGGTGATCCCGCTGTTCTACCACATCTATTAGGTCTGTAGCGCCGACTTGTGACCCCTGCATCAGTTGTTGTCGTATCCGCGCCAGCGGCGGAGTGTCAACTCCGCCGCTGGCGGAGGCGCTGGAGAGCCATCTCCAACGCCGGCGACCAATCCCGCCCCTGAGTTCCCATTTTCAATCGCGCATAACGTTGGCTATACTACTCCCGTTACACACAGCACCTTACACTCCATACTCCGTGGGGGGGACAAATGCATACTCAGTCTCGCTCGCGCGCCTTGTTGCGCGCTCTCCTTGCTATTCTCGCCCTGGCCGCCGTCCTGGCTGTCGGGCAGCCGTCGGTGTTCGCGTCCCCGCCGATCACGTGCCCGTCGGGTCCCTCGGTGACGCTGCTGGTCGATGCGGCGGTGTCAGGCGGCTCGGGGGACGGCTCGACGTGGGGCAACGCGTACGCCACACTCTCAGGAGCGCTGGCGACGGCGCAGGCTTGCCCCAACGTTATCCAGCTCTGGGTGGCGCAGGGTACGTACAAGCCGACGGCCGGCGCCGACCGCAGTGCGACGTTCCAGCTCAGGAACAACCTGGCGATCTACGGCGGGTTCACGAGCGGGCAGAGCAGCCTGGGCCAGCGCAACGCGAACCCGGCGACGAACAACACAGTGCTGAGCGGCGACATCGGGACGCCGTACAACAACGGCGACAACACCTACCACGTGGTGACGGGCAGTGGAACCGACAGCACCGCCGTCCTGGACGGCTTCACGGTCACCGGCGGCAACGCGAGCGTCAACGAGGGCTGCCCGGGCAACAGCTGCGGCGGCGGGATGCTCAACGTCGGTGGCAGCCCCACGGTGACCAACGTCATCTTCAGCGCCAACAATGCATCCCGCGCCGGCGGCGGGATGTACAACCGCCTCAACGGCAACACCCCGAGCCAGCCGACGGTGACCAACGCTATCTTCAGCAACAACACCGCCGATACCGGCGGCGGTGTGGAGAATGACTACAGCAACCCGTCGTTCATCAACGTCGTCTTCAGCGGCAATCACGCGAACCAAGGCGGCGCGGTCTACAATTCTGGTAATCCCCCGAGCGACACCCCGACGACATTCACCAACGCCACCTTCAACGGCAACTCTGCCTCCCAGGGCGGCGCGGTCTACAACGTGAACAGCCGGGTGGCCCTCGGCAACAGCATCCTGTGGGGCGACAGCGCCCCCAACAACGGCGAAATCTTCACCGACAAATCCTCCATCAATAGCAAGACATGGGTGTCCTACAGCATCGTGCAGGGGTCGGGCGGCAGCGGCAGCGGCTGGTGGGACACGGGCGCCCCCAATGCGCCGGGCACGTTCGATAGTGGCAACAACCTGGACACGGACCCGCTGTTCGTGGCGCCACCGAGCAACCTGCGTCTCCAGTATATCTCGCCGGCCATCAACGCGGGCAATAACAGTTATGTTTCCGGCGTGACGACCGACCTGGACGGCAATCCGCGCATCGTCCCGTCGCCGAGCGGGCCGGTGGACATGGGCGCGTACGAGTCGCCCTGCCCGGCGCAGGGGAGCCTCCTCTACGTCAACGGGGCCATAGGCTCATCCGGGAACGGCCAGAATTGGGGCACGGCGTACAAGACGCTGGCAGAGGCGCTGGCGGGCGTGCCGTCCAACGCCTGCATCGAGATCTGGGTGGCGCAGGGGACATACACGCCAACGAGCGACACGGATCGCGGCAAGTCCTTTGCGCTCTTGAACAACGTGGCGATCTACGGCGGGTTCACCAGCGGGCAGGGCAGCCTGGGCCAGCGCAACGCGAACCCGGCGACGAACAACACGGTGCTGAGCGGCGACATCGGGTCGCCGAACGACAACAGCGACAACAGCTACCACGTCGTGACGAGCAGCGGGACGAACTACAGCGCGATTCTCGATGGCTTCACCGTTATCGGCGGCAACGCCAGTGATGATTACGGTCCCAATGACCGTGGCGGCGGGATATTGATGTCGTCGGGCAGCCCGACGCTGACCAACCTCACCGTCAGCGGCAACTCAGCCACCTTCGGCGGTGGTGGGATGTACATTGCGGGCGGTAGCCCCAACCTGACCAACGTCACGTTCAGCGGCAACTCTGCTCCGGCATATGATGCCCGCGGTGGAGGCATGGTTGTTTCGAGCGGCAGTCCGACGCTGACGAACGTCGTGTTCAGCGGCAACTTGGCTGGCACAGGCGGCGGCATGTACAACGGGAGCAGCAACCCGATTCTGACGAACGTCACCTTCAGCGGCAACTCCAGCCCGGGGCTGGAGAATTCGTACAGCAACCCTCAGATCCGCAACAGCATCTTATGGGGCGACGGCGACGTCGAGATATGGAATGTCAGCAGCCAGCCTGTGGTGTCCTACAGCATCGTGCAGGGCGGCTACAGCGGTATTGGCAACCGCGACGCCAACCCCAACTTCATCGCGCCCATCACGGCGTGGGCGCCGACGACCACCGGCAACCTGCGCCTCGGCCCCAACTCGGCCGCGTTCAACACCGGCAGCAACGCCTTCGTCCCGTATGGCTTGACTACCGACCTGGACGGCAACCCGCGCATCGTCTTCAGCATCGTCGACATGGGCGCGTACGAGCGCCAGGACGACACACCGCCGAGCGTGAGAATCGACCCGCCGAAGCCGGCCAATCCGACGACGAGCACGTCGGCGACGTTCAATTTCAGCGGCAGCGACGACATGACGCCGTCGGACCAGCTCACCTACCAGTGCAAGCTGGACAACGGCGCGTGGGAGAGCTGCACCAGCCCGAAGAGCTACAGCAACCTCAGTGATGGCAGCCATACCTTCCGGGTGACGTCGACCGACAACGGAGCCAATATTTCCCAGCCTGCGACCTACACCTGGCTGGTGGACACGACCCCGCCGACGGTCACGCTCAACCCCTCGGCGAATAGCTGCTCGCTGCCTGGCGCCAACGGCTGGTGCCGCGGGACGCAGACGGCCGGCTTCACCGCTAGCGACGCCGGCTCTGGGGTCGTCAGCCCGCCATGCAGCGGCGCGACCTGCAACTTCACCCAATCGACCACGACCAACGGCAGCGCGGTGTATATCCCCTCCGGCCAGGTGTGCGACGCGGTGGGCAACTGCAACGCCGGCATCAACGCCGGGCCGTTCAAGATCGACTCGGTGGCGCCGACGCTCAGCCCGACGATCTCGCCGAACCCGCCGACTCTGGGCGGGACGGCGACGGCGACGCCGAACGCCAGCGATGCGACGTCGGGTGTGGCGAGCCAAAGCTGTGATCCGGTGAACACGTCGAGCGTTGGGGCGAAGACGCTCACGTGCACGGCGACGGATAACGCGGGCAACACGACGACGGTGCAGGTGAACTACACGGTAGGCTACGCGGTGAGCACCGTCTCGCCGACGGTGGGGCCGCCGAGCGTGAACAGCCTCTACCCGACGAGCATCGGGACGACGGCGACGCCGGTGAAGTGGACGCTGAAGAACGCGTCGGGGCAGGCGATCACGGCAGCGGGGACGGTGACGGGGGTATCGTACAAGGCGAACCCGGGCTGCGGAACCTTCCCGACGGATCCGACTGGGGCGACGGCGGCGAGCGTGACGAGCGCGAACCCGAAGTACGACACGCTGCAGAAGCTGTGGGTGTACAACTGGGTGCTGCCGGGGCGAGGGTGCTACACGCTGTTCATCACCCTCAACAGCGGCCAGGTGATCCCGCTGTTTTACCACATCTACTAGGTCTGTAGCGCCGACTTACGAACCTTGCATCAATTATTGCCGTATCCTCGCTCGCGGCGGAGTGGCAACTCCGCCGCTGGCGGAGGCGCTGGGGATGACTCCCCAGCGCGAGCCCCATTGCGGCGACAATTCCTCGCAGTTCATCGGTCGGCGCGACACGTGACGGGGCGGGTGTCAAACCCGCCCCGAGCCTTTGGACAGCCGGTGATTTGCAGAACCGGCTGAACGCGGGTATACTTTCGCGGATTTCATAGCGTCGTGGAGGTTGAGTGATCACTGCTCTATACGTTGTTCAGATTGTGATTGGGGTTGCCCTTATCGCCCTTGTCGTGCTCCAGGGCCGCAGCGAGGGCGCGGGCGGCATCTTCGGCCAGGCCGAGGGCCTGTCGCGCTCGCGCCGCGGCGTGGACCGCACGCTGTTCCAGCTCACCATTGTGTTCGCTGTGCTGTTCCTCGTCGTCGCCATCATCACGTCACTCATCGCGCAACGATAGCCTAGCGAAGGAAAGCGCGTGTCGCGGATACGGCGATGGCCAGTGCTCATTGCGCTGGCCGGACTTATCTTGCTCGGCGTCATCATATTCGGCCTGATCTCGCGTCAGCCGACGGTCGAGGTGCCTGACGTCGGCGGAACATTCACCGAGGCGGTTGTGGGGCGGGCCCGCGTGCTTTCGCCCCTGTTTGCCCAGACGGACACGGAGAAGGACCTCGTCTATCTGCTGTTCCGCGGCCTGACGCGCGCGGACGTGAGCGGCGCGACGGTTCCCGACGTCGCCACCGGCTGGACTATTTCCCCCGACAAGCTCATCTATACGTTCACCCTGCGCAACGACGTGTTCTGGAGCGACGGCGCCCCGGTCACGGCCGAGGACGTCCTGTTCACCATCAAGACGCTGCAAGACCCGGCCTTCTCGGGCGACCCCGACATGGCGATCCTCTGGCACAACATCGCGGTCGAAGTTGTCGATGACCACACCGTGCGCTTCATTCTCCCCGAGCCGTACGCGCCGTTCCTGGACCAGACCGCGGTCGGCCTGCTGCCCGCCCATGTCTTGAAGGATGTGCCGGTCGCCCAGATGGCGGCTCACTCCTTCAGCACGCAGCCGGTTGGCAACGGCCCATTCAAGATCGAGAAGCTGGACGATACGTCGGCCAACCTTGTGCCGAACCCGTACGATGGCGGCCGCCGCCCCTATCTCAGTCGCCTCATATTCCGCTTCTTCCCCGACCGCAGCAGCGCCCTCGCCGCGTTCAACCGCAAGGAGGTGATGGGCGTGGGGCAGGTTGCCCCGGCGGATCTGGCGAAACTCTCCTCAGGCGCGATCTACTCCGCAGCCCGACCGATCTTCACGGCGATTTACCTGGATCTGCACAACCCGCTGTTCCAGGACCGCGCCGTCCGCCAGGCATTGTTGATGGGCTTGGACCGCGAGGCCCTGGTGCGTCACGCGCTCTACGGCCAGGCTCTTGTCACCGATAGCCCCATCATTACGAACTCATGGGCGTATAACCCCGAGCTCCATCGCTACACCTACAACGTGGATCAGGCGCGCGCCTTGCTGGATAACGCCGGCTGGCGGGACACGAACGGTGACGGGATCCGTGACCGTGATGGCCGGGCGTTCGAGTTCAAGCTGACGACCGCGGATGAGCCGAGCCGCGTGGCTGTGGCGAACATGATCGCCAAGCAGTGGGAGCAGCTTGGCGTTCACGCGAAGGTCAGCGTCGTCGCGCCGGACGAGTTTCAGAACAACTATCTCGAGCCGCGAAACTTCGACGCGATTCTGTACGGTTGGAACACGCCGGATTCCGACCCCGATCCATACGCCCAGTGGCACTCGACGCAAATCAAGGACGGCCAGAACTACAGCGGATGGTCGAACAAGGACGCCGACCGTATTCTGGAGGAGGCGCGCCATACGACGGACCCCGCCGCGCGTGCCGGTCTCTACCGCGACTTCCAGGCGCTCTTCGCGCAGGACTTGCCCGCTCTGCTCCTGTACCACGGCATCTACGAATATGCCGTCGATTCGCAGGTGCGTAACGTCCAGGTGGGCAGCGTCCTGCTCGACCCCCACGACCGCCTCCAGACGGTGCAGCAGTGGTACATGCATACGCGCCCGTCCGACACCGGCCTGCTGAGCTTCTTCACCAACCAGCGATAGACCGATTCTGTCATTGCGAGCAAAGCGAAGCAATCTCACGCCCTTGCACGTAATAGTTTACGCCGCTATGACCGGTCTCTTGCCTATCTAGAGATTGCTTCGTCCTCCTAACGTCGTCCTCGCAATGACGGAATGGAGGAGTATCTCCAGCGGAGCTAACAAAGGGGGGCGCCCTTCAGTGGACGCCCCCTTGGTGTTACCCCACCTGATGCTATTGTAGCTGCTTGTTCACCTGGTCGAGCAGCACCCGGATGAGCGGGTTGTTAGGGTTGTTCTGGACCCCCTGCACCAGTTGGCACATCATCTGGGCCGCCCCGCTCGACGCTCCCTGCGCCCCTGCCATATTCACCGCCTTGTGCTGGGCCGGCAGCGTCGTTCCAAAGTCCGGCAGTGGGATGGGCTGCGTGTCCAGCGTCAGCTGCTGGCACGCCTCATCCTGGGCGCTGATCGCCGCAGCGACGTTGGGAATGGACCCCTGCCCGCCGGAGCTGCGCGTGTAGCTGACCCCGCCGGTGACCTGGAGGCGGCCATCCACGACGTCGAAGCGCTGCAAACGGTACACGTAGTTGACCGCCTCGTTCCCTACGGTGAAGCTGCCCTCGACGCTGCGCCCGTTGAAGCGGGCGGTGAAATTGCCGATACCCGCCTGGCCGGCCGGTCCGCCGATCGCGGGCGCGGCGGGTTGCGCCGGCTGCGGTGGCGCGGGGGGCGGAGCGACGACGGCCGGGGCGCTCGCAGCAGGCGTCTGAGGCTGCAGGAACCGGCTCAGCAGGCCACACCCGCTGAGAGACAGACTCAACGCAAACAATCCTATCACGACAATGGCGCGACTCACTCGCGTCACATAACCTCCTTCATCATCTCTAGCCCTTCTGCTTACCTCGAAACGGAACCACGTCCGAAGTATAATCGTCTATCGCAGCAACGGGAATTGTGGCGCCGGGACACAGGAGTATAATTGGCCGTGGCTTCCACCTTTCCCCACCGTGCTATAGGAGACACATCCATGACGCGCATAGTGGCCATATTGTTCCTGGCGTTTGCCATCCTGCTCATCAGCGTCGCTCCTGCCTGGGCCGCCCCCGCCGGCCAGGGAACCATCGCGGACCCGTGGACGTACTGTAAGGCCGTCGGAACGATAGACGAGCCGGATGCGCGCTACGTCGGGCCGGCGAACCCGGAGGCTGTGGCCTTGAGCCTGTTCAGGAGCCAGGTTAGCCCCGACAAGCCCATGGACCCGCAGGTCGTCAAGTCTACGACGTGGCGCTGTGCCGACGGCAAAGTGCTCGCATGCAACTTCGGGGCCAACATCCCGTGCCGCGAGAAGGCGAACACCGACAAGACCCCGACGGCAGCCATGAACGACTTCTGCAAGGCCAACGCGAATAGCGACTTCATTCCGATGGCCGTCACGGGACGCGCCACCGTTTACGCGTGGAAATGCGTCAACGGGACGCCCACGATTGACAAGCAGGTGACTGAGCCGGACGCGCAGGGCTTCCTCGCCAACGTCTGGCACCCGGTCGACCCGCCGTCGTCTGTCCCCTCGACGCAGCTCATGCCCGCGACCGGCGCTGCATCGCCGGCCACCGCGGCGTTGGCCGTCGTCGGCGTGATTCTACTGTTCGCCGGCGTGGGGTTGCGCGCCACCCGCCGCCGGGCATAGTCCTGACAACAGAGCTGGAGGCCGCAAGGGCGGCAGATTGCTTCGCTGAGATGAAAATAGCGCGGCTGTCCCCCTGAGACCTACATGCCTAAGATGGCACGCGCCAGCACGAGAACACCGCCATCCTGTCATTGCGAGCGAAGCGAAGCAATCCCTCGCCCTTGTCAAAGGCAGTCTGCATCGCTACGGGGTTGCTGTCAGCCACTGAGAGATTGCTTCGTCGGTGGGGAGCTTCGCCCCCCACACCCCCGAGACGCGCTCCTCGCAATGACACTAGTGTGTGTTCTCAGGAGCGCAGCGAAGGGGCCCGGCTGCACCGGGATGCTGAGCGGAGCGAAGCATGACATTTTCATAATGGTGTTCTCGCAATGACGGTAATCCCGGCTATACTTGTCTGACCATGCCTGACTCTCTTCCTGTAACCCTCGCCGCGATCGAGGCCCGCCGCGACGAAGTCTACCACCGCCGTCCCCAGCTGCGTCTCCGGTCGGTGGAGGAGGCGGCTGACTGGATTGACGCGGTCGGCTTCGCCTTCGTCTTTTCTAGCCGCGACTTCGACATGCCCACGCTATGGAACGCCGTGGACGGCTCGCGCCGCGCCGGCCCGGAGACTTTTCACGAGCGCTCGGTCGGCCTCGTCTGGGACTGGAAAGACGCCCTTCCCATCCAGCGCCGCGCGTTCTACGCCAAGCTCCTGCGCGGCAAGCCGATGCTTGTTTCGCTGCACTGCGCGCCCTACTTCTACGCCCTCACCGAGAACTTCGGCGATCCGGAAGACTACCTGGCCGAGTACGAGGCCGGTACGCTGAGCCTGGAGGCGAAGAAGGTGTACGAGGCGCTGCTAGACCACGGTCAGGCAGCTTCGACGGGCGTGCTGCGGCGCGTGTCGGGCCTGGAGGGCAAGAGCAATGTCGGCCGCTTCGACCGCGCCATCGCCCAGCTCCAGCGCAGCATGCGCATCGCCAAGGTCGGCATCTCCGACGCCAACCGCTGGGGATACAGCTACGTGTACGACCTGCTGCCCCGCGCCTACCCCCAGATACCGGAGCAGGCCCGCGCCCTCGGGCGGCGCGAGTCTATGGCGGCGCTCCTGCGGCAGCACCTCCAGAACATAGGCGCCGTGCCTACCCGCCAGGTCTCGCGTCTGTTGGAGTGGGACATGCCTACCGTTGAGCGGCTCGTGGCCGATCTCGCGGCGCAAGGCGCGGCGCGTGGCGCGGTGGAGGGCCTGGCCGACGACTGCCTGGCCTGGCTGCCGGCGCTCGGGTCGTAGAGGGAACCCTATGTCCACATTTCGCCCCATTGCTGCTGATCTCTGGGTCGCGCAAAGCCCGCTGTTCGCGACGAACAGCGGCGTCTGGATGAACGGCTTCCAGGCTATCCTCATTGACCCGGCCATCTACCCGGCCGAGATCGAAGCGATGCGCGACTTTCTCGCGGCGCGCGAGATCGAGGCAGCGTACCTGATTCTCACCCATAGCCACTGGGACCATGTCTTCGGGCCAGAGCACTTTCCCGACGTTCCCATCGTGACCCAGGCCGGCTTCTCGCGCTGGGCCAACGAGCCGGGCGCACACCTCGTGGAGAAGATTGCTCGCTTTGAGGAGGAGGCTGATATCCACCGCGAGGCGCCGTTCGCCATTCCGATGCCGTCCCACACGGTCGACGGCGCAGGCGAGTTGCGGCTGGGCGACATGCTCGTGCGGCTGACGCACGCGCCCGGCCACGCGCCCGACCAGCTTACCATTTACGAGCCGGTGAGCGGGACGCTCTGGGCAGCGGACATGCTGAGTGACCTGGAGATCCCGTTTGTGAGCGATAGCCTGGCCGGCTACGAGCGGACCCTCGCTGATCTGGCGGGGCGCGACATAAACGCGCTCGTGCCGGGGCATGGCACGCCGACGGTCGATGGCGGGGAGATACAGGCGCGGCTGACCGATGACAGGGCGTACCTGGCCGAGCTGCGCGAGCGGGTCGAGCGGGCGGTTGGCGCGGGGAAGACAATGGATGAGACGGTGGCCGCGTGCGCGGACATGCGGTTTCGGTATCCCGACGACAACGCCGGGCCTCACCGCCTCAACGTCGAGAGTGTCTATGCCGAGCTAGGTGGGGCAGCAGATGGGGCGGCAGTCGGCTGGGGAGCTGCCTGGGATTAGGGGCTAGACGAGCTTCGGGGACAGGATTTCGGGGTTGCCGGTGATACCTCTCTGTGTCGTCGCGGAGAGGCGGCCGGTTCCGGCCAGGGCGGCGTGGTATGCCGCGACTGTCTCCGGGAGAGGTCGCAGGCCCAGCTCCCGTTGGAGCGCATCGGCGCAGCGCTCGAACTGGCGCTGCGCGAGGGCGCGCTCACCTCGCGCGGCATAGAGCGTGATGAGATGGCGGTGGATATCTTCGGCCAGGTTGTCTGTCGCCAGGTAGCGCTCGGCGAGGGCCATCGCCGAGCTAAGGTTCCCCGACTCGGCTTCGAGGAGCATGAGCGCGCGCAGGGCCTCTAGATAGCGCCTTTCCCAGATAATCTGCTCCTGGGCAATCCATACATCTACCTCAGGCTCGCGGGCCAGCGAGAAGTTGGCGAGGAACGATCCGCGGTAGAGGTCGACCGCCAAACGCAGCATCGCGAGGCGCGCGCCATCTGGGGCGGGACTGAGCGCCTTCTCCAGGGCCAGTGTGTCGACCCAGACGCGGGCCGGGTTCAAGCTCACTATCTCCATATCGGTGAGCAGGATGTCAGGAACGGGAAAGGCGCGGCGGAGGTGGGTGAGCAGGTGGCTCAGGTCGCGGTGGGCGCTGGTCTCGGGCTGGTCGGGCCAGAAGAGGTAGAAGAGTTCGGCGCGTGGGACGGGCGCCAGGTGGGCGGCGAGACGGTAGACGAGCGCGCGCGCCTGGCGGCGGGGCACCGCCAGTGGGGAGCCGTTCCAGATAATCTGGGGGTAGCCCAGCATCCGAACGTGTAGAGGCGCTTCCGACGCCTCGGCCATGTTCACGGGGCCGAAGTGCTCAAACATCTTTCCCCCTTTAACCTCTAGTATATCACACAAGTGACGCCCCGGAACACTCCGGCGCAGATGTTTTCATCCCTGGTCATTGGTTACGCATGCTATGGAGGGAACGTAGTAGCAACTTATGAGCCATTACTGATTACTGCCGTATTCCGCTCGCGGTGGAGTGCCAACTCCACCGCCCATCGGAGGCTCTGGAGATGGCTCTCCAGCGCGAGCCCTATTGCGGCAACAATTGGTTAATCTACATAAGTCGTTGCTACAGAACGCGCACCACGCGCCTGGTTGACCGCAATTTGGACGGAGAAGCGCGGATGGCGTATCATTCCGGCGATGGTCTCGCCACTACTCTCACCCTACCGGGTCGCTCTCGCCCACGACTGGCTCAATCAGTATGGCGGCGCTGAGCGCGTGCTCGAGGTGTTCAAGGCGCTCTTTCCCGATGCGCCGGTGTTCACCTCGATGTACGCGCCGGACGCGATGCCGCCGTTCTACCAGGCGTGGGACATCCGGACATCCTATCTGGACCGCTGGCCGATGGTGAAGGAGCGCCACCAGGCGTTTCTGCCGTTCTACCCGTCGGCTTTCGCATCCCTGGACCTGGGCGGCATTGACCTGATTATCAGCAACAAGAGCGCCTTCTGCCACGGGGTCCGCAAGCCGGTCGGCGCGCGCCACGTGTGCTACTGTCTGACGCCGACCCGCTTCGTGTGGAACTTCTCCGACTATGTCGCGCACGAGGGCAGAGGGCGGCTGGCGCGGGCAGTCGTGCCGCTGCTGCTGGAACAGCTAAGGGCGTGGGACTACGCGGCGGCGCAGAATGTCGACCGCTTCATCGCGATTTCTCGCGCCGTGCGGGAGCGTATTCGCCGCTATTATGGGCGGGACGCCGCCATCATCTACCCGCCGGTCGACGTGGCGCGCTATGCCGAGGCCGCGGAAGGCAGCCCCGTGGTGGCCGGCGAGCCGTACTACCTGGTCGTTTCGCGGCTCATTCCCTACAAGCGCGTCGACGTGGCGATACAGGCGTTCAACCGTCTGAAGCGTCGGCTCGTCATCGTTGGCGATGGCCGCGACCGGCCGCGGCTGGAAAGCCTGGCGGGACCGACGATAGAGTTCTGGGGGCGCCTGCCGGACGCCGAGATGCGGCGCGCGATGGCCGGCTGCCAGGCGTTCATCTTCCCCGGGCTGGAGGACTTTGGCCTGACGCCGGTCGAAGCGCAGGCGGCCGGACGCCCGGTGATCGCTTACGCGGCGGGCGGGGCGCTCGACACCGTGATTCCGGGGCTGACGGGCGCGCTGTTCTCCCCGCAGACGGCGGAGTCGCTGGCGGAGACCGTCGCCGCGACGGATATTTCGAGCTTCGATCCGTGCGTGTGCCGGGCCAACGCGGCCCGCTTCGATGTGAGTGTGTTCCGCTCGCGGCTCGCGGCATTCCTTGGACTAAACCAATAGATGTGGTAATAACGCTATGGAATTGCGACAGTACTGGGCTATTATTCGACGGCGCTGGTGGGCCGTCCTCATTCCGGTTGTGATTGTCCTCGCGCTCGGGCCGATTCTGCGGCGCCCGGCGCCGACGGTGTATACTCTGAGCGTCGGACTGCTGGTGGATGTGCCGGACCTGCCGAACACCAGCAACCTGTCGGTGGACCCGCGGCTGACGGCGCCCCAGGCCGCCGAGTACCTCGTGGACGACTTCAGCACGTTCGTGCGCGGCTCGGAGTTTCAGCAGATGGTGGCGGCGCGGCTGCCCGACAATCTCAAGAGCAACGTCGGCCAGATATCGAGCAGCACCGCCTCGCAGAAACAGCACCGCACCGTTTCCCTGACCATCGTACGGGAAGCGTCGTCGCCGCAAGCGGCGCAAGAAGAGATGACCGCGATCGCGGATGCGGTCGTCGCCGCGCTGCGCGAGGATAGCCCGAAGGTGTTCGCGCGCTTGAACGGACAGCCGGAAGTGAGTATCATCGATGGGCCGAGCGTGACGGTCGTCACAGCGGGGCTGCGCGAGCGGCTGGACCTGCCGCTGCGGCTGCTGCTCGCCCTACTCGCCGGTGTGGGCCTGGCCTTCTTCCTGCACTATCTCGACACGCGGCTCTACGACACGGGGCAGGTCGAGGGGCTAGGCGTCAGGGTGTTGGGCGAGATCCCGCGCGAGCGGCGCAAATAGAAAAAGCCCACCGTCGAACGGTGGACTAAGATGGGGCCGGAAGGAATCGAACCTTCACCAGCCGGTTATGAGCCGGCAGCACGGACCACTGTGCTACAGCCCCACATAAGCGGGCGATGGGATTCGAACCCACGGCATTCTGCTTGGAAGGCAGACGCTCTACCCCTGAGCTACGCCCGCGCACTCTGCTAGGCAACCCGCTTAGTCGGGGCGAGTGGATTTGAACCACCGACCTCCTGGTCCCAAACCAGGCGCGCTAACCGGGCTGCGCCACGCCCCGAAGTACAATGAAGTATAGCAACAACAGCGGGTTGCGTCAATTCTGACGCTCCCGTAAGGCCTGTCTTACCCTCCGAAACGGAGGAGGATTCTGGTGTGAGCGACATTCTACCCGTCGGCAAGCTGCCCCCTGATCTGCTCGTCCCGTTTCTCGCCCGCTACGCGCAACCCGCGCCGGGCGTGGTCGTTGGGCCGGGCCTCGGGCTGGACGCCGCGGTCTTGGAGATAGGCGGGCGCCTGCTCGTCGCCAAGTCGGACCCGATTACGTTCGCGACGGATGAGATCGGCTGGTACGTCGTCCACGTCAACGCCAACGATATCGCTGCGCTAGGCGCGACGCCGCGCTGGTTCCTGGCGACGCTCCTGCTGCCTGAGACGGCGACGACGGCGGCGCTGGTGGACACGCTGCTCGCTCAAATCGCGGCCGCGTGCGATGAAGTCGACGCGGCGCTTGTCGGCGGCCACACCGAGATCAGCTACGGGCTGGAGCGACCCATCATCGTCGGCACGATGCTCGGCGAGACGTCGCGGGAAGCCCTGGTGACGGCGGCCGGCGCCCAGGTCGGCGACGCGGTGCTGCTGACGAAGAGCGTGGGGCTGGAAGGGACGGCCATTATCGCGCGGGAGAAGGCCGACGCGCTGGACGACATGCCGGCCGACCTTATGGCGCGGGCGCGCAACTTCCTGCATGCCCCCGGTATCTCAATCGTCCGTGACGCGGCCATCGCTACGGCTCACGGCCAGGTCCACGCCATGCACGACCCGACCGAGGGCGGAGTGGCGACGGCGATCCACGAGATTGCGGCGGCGGCAGGAGTGGGCTTCGAAATTGATGCCGACGCTCTCCCCATCGCGCCGGAGACGAAAGCCCTGTGTCGGCGGTTTGACCTGGACCCGCTGGGCCTGATATCATCTGGCACGCTCCTGGCGACGCTCTCGCAGACGGATGTAGGCGAGGTCATCGCGGCGCTCGGCGCGGCGGGCATCGCAGCGGTGCAGATTGGGCGTGTGACGCCTCCCGAAGCGGGGGTGCGGCTATGCCACGACGGCCACTGTGCCCTGCTGCCGACGTTCGCGCGCGACGAGCTGGCGCGGCTGTTCTAGAAGGAAGATCGCGATGGACGACAAGCCGCGGACGGGGAAACCGACGAACATGCGCGCGTTTCGCCGCGCGACCGAGATCCGCCTGGCCGTGGCCGTCGTGCTGTTCATCACCGTCATCGGCAGCGCGTTGGTATGGCTGTTCTTCGGCGGTGAGGTCGCGCGAGCGGCGCTCGCCTGCTCACTGTTCGGGGCGGTGCTGTTCGGCCTGCTCTACGGTGGTCTGGCTCTTCTCGACCGATGGAACAACAGCCTTTGGCGTTGAGGTCTAAGATAGAGCTGTCTGCGGCGCAAAGACGCAGAGAAAGAAGACGATTCGAGCTTTTTCCTCTGCGTCTTCGCGTCTCTGATTCCCTTTCTCTCGGCGGCCGGCGAAATCCGGCGCGTGAAACGATGCGTTGACTGAGAAGAGCGACCTACGTCGCGCCTCATTCCATCTGAGCGTGGGGGATGATATGTCGCAGGTGAGCCGTCGAGATTTTCTGAAGCTGGCGGCCCTGGCCGCCGGCGGGTTGTTATTGCCGCCGGGCCTGGCCGGGGCCGTTGGCGCGGTTGGAGACGTGGCCCCGCCGCCGAGCACGTGCATCGAGACCGCGCAGAGTGTGCTGGATGTCGCGGCGACGCTGGAAAGCCTGGCCATGACGTTCTACTACCAGGCATCCCAGGCGGCCTTCTTCACGCGCCTGCCGACGTACCAGCGCGCCTACGTTCAGGCCGCGCTCGACCAGGAGTGGTCGCACTACAAGTATCTGCTCCAGCAGGGGGCAACCGCCTGGGCGACGTCGTTCTACTTCCCGCCCGGCATCTTCGATTTTAACGGCTTCAGCAAGTTCATCGCGACGATCGAAACACTGGAAACCGGCTTCATGGACGCCTACCTGGCCGCGGCGCGGCGCTTCGCTGAGCTAGGCCAGCCGGCCATGGCCGAGATCGCCAACCAGATTGTCGGTATCGAGGCGGAGCATCGCGTGCTAGGGCGCGAGCTATCCGGTAACAGTCCGCCCCCGCCCAACAACCTCTGCTTCGAGCGCGCCGCCATTGACTGTCCGTCTCAGATTATCGGCAAGCTCGGCATCTACATCAACGGCGGCCTGAACTACGTCGGCCCCGTGGCGATGCCGACCAGCGAGCAGATGACCGCCGTCATCGGGAGCTATACCTGCCAGGCTATCGCACCGGCCACGCCGACGACATGCGATGAGCAACTGCTGCAGATTTTCAACATTGCCGCGACGGCGGAGGCCCTCGGCATCACCTTCTACTACGCCGGCATCCAGGGGGGCTTCTTCCATTCGCTGCCGGCCACCCGCCAGTGGTATCTCCAGGCCGCCCTTGACGAGGAGCGTCACCACCTGGACTACCTGAAGCAGAACGGCGCCGCGCCCGCGGCCACGACTTTCTACTTCCCACAGAATGCCTTCGACGACTTGCCGACGTTTCTCCTGATTCTGGATACACTGGAGAACGTGTTCATTGGCGCGTACCTGGCCGCGACGCAGCGCCTGGCCCAGCTCGGCCAGCCCCTCCTGGCGCAAACGGTCGGTCAGATCCTCGGCGTCGAGGCGGAGCACCGCATCCTCGGCCGCATCATCGCCGAGAAGGACCCGCCCAACGACCTGTGCATGGAAGTGGCGCGCTACAATTGCCTGGGCGATGCGGAGGCCGCGATCGCGCCTTTCTTGCAGGCGAGCGTGTCCAACCCGCGCCAGGTGGCGATGCCCACGCCGGCGCAGATTATCACGGCCGTCGACGCCTTTGGCTGTACGCCCGTTGCAACTGCCTCGTATCGCGTGTACTATCCCATGCTGCGCGAGGCGGCCCCAGTCGGCCCCTGAACCGAAATCCATCCTTGCTTGTGGTTCGTCACTCTAGATAAGTAGCACCTGTCAACTCGAAAGGGAGGAAGTATGCGGTTTTCGCGACACCTACGCTTGATCATCCCTGTTCTGGTCGTGGTAGCCGTTGTCACAACTGCTGTTGTGGCGCTGGCCCTGCCTCAGGTAGGGAGTGGGATCATCGGCGGTTTCAATCGACAAGGGGTAACGGTCGATCGCACCGGCTTCGTCGGCCAGCAGCCGGCGCTGGCGGTTGCGGCCCCGGAAAGCCCCAATACGGCGGTTCCGTGGGTCGCCCTGGCCGAGTCACTCCGGGGCAGCAACAGTCAGAACATCTTCGTGCGGAGCTTCGACAAGAACTCGGGTCAATGGGTGACCCGCGGCACGGCGAAGAATAACGGCAGCCTGAACATTGATACCGGCGCGGTGGCCGAAGACCCGGCTATCGCCCTCGGCGGTCAGGTCACCAACGGCCACGGCACGCTGCCGTTCGTGGCCTGGTACGAGCCGGTGGTGACGCTCCAGAACAAGAACAACATCTTCGTCAGCGAGCTCCTGAGCGACATCAGCGGCGAGTTCTGGCAGCTCACGGGCGACAAGGGCCAGCGCAACCCGCCCAGCCTCAACATTGACCCAGCGCAGAACGCCGAAGAGCCGCGCATCGCCACCGGCTCCGTCAACGCGGGGGCGACGTCGTTCGTTCCCTGGGTGGCGTGGCAGGAGAACAGCGTGGTCGAGAGTGGCAAACGCCAGATCTTCGTGTCGCGCGGCGCGCCGGCCATCGGCCCGAACATCCTGGGCGGCTTGCAGTGGATCCCGACCGGCAAGAACGTCACCGGGGTCGGCCCGTCGCTGAACTTCGATCCGGCCAACGACGCCACCCAGCCTGACATTGTCTTCTCCGGTCCCAACAACACGGTGCCGTGGACCATATGGCAGGAGCAGGACCACTCGGGGCAGCAGATCAGTCGCATCTTCGCGTCGAAGGCGATTGCCGATGCGACGGCCCTCGGCAACTTCCGCTGGGACATCCAGCCCGCCTGCACCGGTGTCGGCCAGAACTGCGCCCTCAACCGCAACTTCTTCCGCAATGCCGAGAACCCGCGGATTGCCACAGGCACGCTGCCTGAGGAAGACCCGACGAAGCCGAAGCCGTGGGCGGTGTGGCAGGAGTTCGACGGGCAGGCGTGGCAGATCTTCGTCAGCCGCTTCGACGGCACGAACTGGGTGCCGGTCGGCGACAGCCTGAACGTCTTCCGCTTCGACAACGCTGAGACCCCCGACATCTACTTCGTGGGCAACGTCCCGCACGTGGCGTGGGTTGAGCAGCAGGGCGGCTTCAAGCTCCTGTTCGTCCGCCACCTCGCCGACACCCGCCCCGGCCAGGAGCGCTGGGACTTGGATGCGCTGCCTTATCGCGGCATCAACACCGCCGCCTTCGACCCGGCCAATCGCCCGGCGCTGCGCGGCTCGGCGACATCGCCCATGGTCGCCTGGCAGGAAAACCTCTTCTTCAACCCGAACGACCTGTCCGTTTTCGAGGCTAAGCGCAACCCAGACGGCCCGGCCTGGGGCAGCAACCGCCCGCCGTTCATCCGCGTCATCTCGGGAACGCGCGAAGTGGCGGTGAACGCGGCTCTCCCCCTGTCGGATGACAAGGCGAGCGCGCCGGACAGCGAGCACTTGCTCGGGCCGCAGGTCATCGTCACATCCTGTGACCACGTGAACGGCTGGGATAACATCCAGGAGATCCAGACGCGCCTGGCGAACGACACGCAGAATGCCTTCACCGGCCGCTACGTGGCGGCAGAAAACAAGATCTACGTCGAGGACCCAGACAACCCTGGGACGTGGCTCGGCGGGATCGCGCCTGGCACGCCCGGTGCTACGATTACGACCAAGAACGTCATCCTGCACGTCGACCAGGTGATCGTTGAGCACCATGGCCCGGGCAGCCCGGCCCTGGACATCACGTGGGTGCTCGACTTCCGTGGGCCGACGTTCCTGCAGACCTACACGCAGCTGCTCAACATCATCTACCTGGATGAGCTGGGTGCGCCGCAGCCAACGGACTTCTTCGCGGTCGGCAGCATCAACGTCGTGGCGGCGCAGATCGCCCTGCCCCTGATCGGGACGAACGCGACCTACCACCCGTAAGGCCTGGTCATCATCATGCGTGTGGCGAAGCGATTCCGGCGGCGGGGGATCGCTTCGCCCACGCCATTGAGCAACGCGGTCAAGTGCGAGAACGAGGATACGAGGACGAAGCAATCTCTCTGCGCGCAATGGCGACGCTAGTCACGGTCATAGAGAGATGTTCGTAAGAGCGAAAGATTGCTTTGCTGGGATGAAAATAGCGCACGCTGTCGCCCTGAGCGCAGCGAAGGGCCTCCAACGGTACCGGGATGCTTCGCTTCGCTCAGCATGACATTTTCATGGTTACGAGTGACCCGAGGGTCATATAGACTCCGCTCAGCATGACATTTTCATAGTTACGGGTGACCCAAGGATCAAATGGACTTCGCTCGCGATGACGGGGATTCTGTGAGGGTCTGAGGCTCCAGGGAGTGAGTTAGTCATGGTAGAGCAGATTGGGCCAGTGCTGTCGCACTATGTGGATGTGTACGGTCTCATCGCCATATTCATTATCATGCTGTTGAAGGAGATCGGCTTGCCGATCCCCATCCCTAGCGACCTGCTGATGCTCGCCGCCGCGGCTCAGGCGGCTGCCGGCCGCTACATTCTCTGGCAGGGCTTCGGCATCATCCTCCTGGCGATGATTGTCGGGGCGCTGGTGCAATACATGCTTGTGCGCAGTTTCGGCCGTCCCATGCTAGACCGGGTGGGCCGCTACATCGGCCTGCCGCCGGAACGCGTTGATAAGGCCTCGGCGCTGATGCGCAAAGGCGGCACGGTTGGAATCGCTACCTCGCTCACAACACCCGGCGTGCGCATCGCGACAGTTCCCGCGTGCGCCCTCGCCGAGGTGCCGATACCGAACTTTCTCCTGGGCGTGCTGATCGGCAGCGGTATCTTCCTGGCGCTGCACTTCGCCATCGGCTACATCGGTGGGCCGATCATCAGCCTGATCATGAACGCCGGCGGCATGGCGGCGCTCCTCGTCGTTGTTGCGTTGGCGGTGATCGGGCTTGTGGTGTGGCTGTGGCTTCGCCGGCGGGGGAAGACAAAGGCGGAGGCGCAGGCGGCGACGATGGAGGGCGTGGGCGACTGGCTGGACGCCTGCTGCCCCGTCTGCCTGGCTATCGGCGCGGCGCGCGGCGTCCGCGAGAGCGCAACAAGCGCGTCACATTAGCCCTCTGGAGTAGGTGTCAGGTTACTTCCGCTCCAGGCTCATCGGGACGGCGACGGACGCGAGGACGTCGTTCACGGCCATGGCCGCGGTTCGTCCCCGCAGCCCACTCTCTGGCTTGACGAGTATGCGGTGCGGGAGCGTGACGGGGGCCAGGCGCTTGACGTCGTCGGGGATGACATAGTCGCGGCCGCGCAGCGCCGCCCATGCCTGGGACGTCTTGAACAGCGCCAGCGAGCCGCGCGGGCTGGCCCCCAATGCCACATCCCGATGCTCCCGCGTCGCGCGAACGATGCCCGTGATGTAGTCCAGCACACTGTCGTCCACATGCACTTCCCACACCTGCGGCTGCGCCGCCTGCACCTCGGCGACGGTCGCGACCGCGCCCAGCGTCTCAATCGGATGGGTACGCTGGAGGTTGCGCACAATCTGCGCTTCCTCCGCCGCTTCGGGGTAGCCGACCGTGAACCGCAGCAGGAACCGGTCGAGCTGCGCCTCCGGCAGCGGGAACGTCCCCTCGTACTCGATAGGGTTCTGCGTCGCCATGACGAGAAACGGGCGGGGTAGCGGGTGGGTCACACCGTCCATGGTGACCGTGCGCTCTTGCATCGCTTCCAGCAGGGCCGACTGGGTGCGCGGCGTGGCGCGGTTAATTTCGTCGGCGAGCAGGATGTTGGTGAAGACAGGGCCGGGGCGGAACTCGAACTGGCCGGTCGGCTGGCGGTAGACCGAGACGCCGGTCACGTCGTTGGGCAGCAGGTCCGGCGTGCATTGCAGGCGCTTGAAGTCGGCGCCAAAGGATTGGGCGAAGGCGCGGGCGAGGATGGTCTTGCCGACGCCCGGCACGTCCTCCAGTAACACGTGTCCCTCCACCAGGAGGGACACCAGCAGCAGCTCGATCGCCTCGCGCTTGCCGACGATGACGCGCTCAACGTTCTCTACGATTTTCTGCGCCAGGCTCTGAACCGCGCCGATGTCAGCCATGCAATCCCCTCAATTGTGTCGCGCAACTCAATTGTGCCACCGACGCACAGAATAGAATTCTGTGCCTGGTTCTGGACCTGCATACCGAGAGTATAACTCAGGTGACCGCAGCTATCAAAAGACACTTTTCGTGTCTTTCGTCCCTTTAGTTCTTTCATGGTCCGAAGCCTTACCCTTCTGGCCCAGCCTCCTCCAGCGCGTAGGCCACCGCCTCGTCCATTGTCATCGCCCGGCCCTCGTCCCAGGCGGTTCCGTAGAGGTCGGCGCGGGCGGCCGCCATCACCCGCGGATGCTCGGCGTACTCGAACACAGGCAGGGCTATGTCAACCGTCTCAATGAGGGCCTCCACCGCGCCATACAGTCGCGACGCCCGGTCGCGGCGGTCCTCCGCCAGCGCAAGCAGGGCAAAGGCTTCGAGGGAGTGTGTAATGCAGCCGGGGTAGCTCGCGTGGTGAATGAGAGGTAGACTCTGGCTGAGCAGAGGGCGAGCGTCGGTCGGCCGGCCCAGGTCGAGCATGGTGCGTGCCAGGTATTCCAGGGCGTGACCGATCATAACAGGGTCGCCGCTCTCGTGCGCGAGAGCCAGGGCCTGCTCGTTCAAAGCCAGGGCGCACGTGTAGTCGCCCCGTCTCCGCGCCAGCTCGCCCAGGTTGTTCATTCCCTCGACCGCGCGAGGCAGGTTGCCAACCTCGCGGTCTATCGCAAATCCCTCCCTCAGCAATGCCTCACCTTCGGCGACGCGCCCCTCGATGACCAGGATGTGCCCCAACCTGACCACATTGCGTGCGATGTCCAACTTGTTGCCTGTCCGCCGCGCAAAGGCAAGCGCCTCCTCGACATACACGTCCGCCTGCGCGTACTTGCCCTGATACATCAGCATCAGACCGAAATAGCCGGCGGTATAGGCGCGCGATAGCGGATTGTCTAGCTCCTGGAAGCGCGCCATCGCCGCTTCGAACCATGGGCGGGCGGCCGCGTAGTCCTGCTGGTATTGAAACGCCTGCCCCACGGCTATCTGGGCGAGACCGACGATGGTGCGCTCCTCGACGCTGCTGCCGTCACGGACGAGCGCTAGAGCTTCCTCGGCGAGCCGCCGTCTCTCCGGAGGATCCGGTTCGGCGTGGGCCATCACCGCCAGCACCCATGCAGTGATCTGGCGTCCGTCCGTACCCAGCTCTGTAGCGAGCGCTATGGTTTCGCGCGCCCAGGCCTGCGCAACCGCGTGATCCTCTAGCCAGAACGTCAGGTCCGTGAGGGTCAGGTAGGCGCGGGCCAGGACAGTGGGCGCAACCCCTCGTGACGCGTTCCTACTCCGCTTTACCAACTCGGCGACGCGATCGCGCCATGCCTGCGAGGGGCCGCGCACCTTAAAGAACTCACGCAAGGCGCCGCCAATTCGCAGCCCAAGCTCGACCTTTCCAGAGTGGGCGGCCCACTCGACGGCGGCGCGTAGGTTGTCCTGCTCAGCGTCGAGACGGTCCATCCACACCAGTTGGTCAGGTCCCCAGAGCTTTGGCGTGGCTTGCTCGGCCAGGGCCACAAAGTACTCCAGGTGGCGCGTACGCACCCTCTCGACCTCCACCCCCCCGGCCTCCGCCAGTCGGTCGCTGGCATAGTCGCGGATCGTCTCCAGCATTCCGAGGCGCGGCTCGCCCTGGTCGTTCGTCTGCCGCAGGAGACTCTTGTCCACCAGGGCGGCGACGCCTTCGGTACCATCGCTCCCCAGGTCGCCGTCGGCGTTGCACACCGCCTCGATTGCTTCCAGTGTCGCCCCGCCCGCGAACACGGCGAATCGTCTGAATAGCGTCTTCTCGTCCTCCGCCAGCAGGTCATAGCTCCACTCGATCGTGGCTTGCAGCGTCTGCTGGCGCGCCGGGAGGTCTCGCGCGCCGCCGGCCACGAGCGCGAAACCCTTGCCGAGGCGCGAGAGCAGCGCGGCCGGCGGGAGGAGACGCACGCGGGCCGCCGCGAGCTCGATGGCAAGGGGCAGCCCGTCGAGCCGCGCGCAAATCTCCGCGACCGCCGCCGCGTTTTCGTCTGTCACCCGAAAATCCGGGCGAGCGTCGCTGGCGCGCTCCGCGAACAGGGCCACGGCCGGGTAAGCGGCTAGCGCCTCAAGCGGCGGCAGATCGCGCAGGGGCGGGACGGCCAGCGGCTCGACGGGAAAGACGTGCTCGGCGCGCAGGCGCAATACCTCGCGGCTGGTGACGAGTAGCTTGATGTGGGGGGACGTCGCCAGGAGGTCGGCAAGCGTCGAGCCGGCGTCGAGCACCTGCTCGAAGTTGTCGAGCAGCAAGAGCAGCGACTTCTCGCGCAAGTAGTCCTCGAGGGCCTGGAGATAGGGGCGGCCGGCCGTCTCGCGGACATCGAGGGTGCGACCGATCGTCGAGACGACGAGGGATGGATCGCGAATGGGCGCGAGATCGACGAAGAAGACGCCATGGGGGAAGTCGTCGAGGGCGGCGGTCGCGGCAGCCACGGCGAGGCGCGTCTTGCCGGTGCCGCCGGCGCCAGTGAGCGTCACCAGGCGCGCGCCACGGCGTACCAGCAGCGCCGCGACAGCGGCGACCTCCGCATCGCGCCCGATGAGGGGAGTAGGGGGGAGGGGCAAGTTGTGCCGAAAGGGCGGGGCAGGCGAGGGCACGCCGATGGGGGGCAAGGGGACAAACCCATCCGCGCCCCCGCTGCGGGCGAAGCGGAGAAAGCGATCGCGGTCGGCCGGGGCGACGTCGAACACCACTGCAAGGGCCTCGGCCATCTGGCGGGACGGCCGAAACTCATCGGCCTCGACCTTGCGGATGGTTTCGCCCGAGTAGCCGATGCGCTGGCCCAGCTCGACCTGGGTCAGGCCGAGACCGCGGCGGTTGCGCTTGAGCCAGCTCCCAAACGACAGGTCCGTGCTCACGCCTGTGTCTCCTCCAGCGCGTAAGCGACCGCCTCTTCCTGCGTCATCGCTCGGCCCTCCGCCCACGCGCGTTCGAACGCCTCGGCGTCGAGCCCCGCGCGGGCCGCCGCCAGGTAGCGGTCATACGCCATGCTGTCCGGCCGGTCCAGGTGGCTGTGGGCCTCAGCAAGCATAGCGTCGGCGGCGGCGAACAGCCGCGTGGCTCGTGTAGCGTCCCCGCGCGCGCCCCATACTGCCGCGAAGCCGGCTATGCAGGCGATGATCACCGGCATGAACCCCATCTCCTGACCAGCGGCGAAGCTCTCGCGGAACAAATCGTCGGCGCGTTTGATGTCGTTGCGGTAGAGCGCCACGTGGCCGAGATTGTGCAGCAGCCAGGCAACCAGCATGCTGTTCCGGGCCTGGCCGACGAGGGCCAGGCCATCCACATAATATCGCTCAGCCGCAGCGTAGTCACCTTCGGTGCGCGCCACCTCCCCCAGGTTGTTGAGGACGTTCATCAGCCCCACTCTGTCGCCTGTTTCTCGATAGAGGCTCGCGCTTTGTTCGAGCAGCCCCTTGGCCGCCTCGAGTTCACCCTGCGCCAGCATCTGCACACCCAGGTTGTCGAGCGAGGATGCTTCACCACGGGCGTCGCCGACCTCGCGGTAGAGCGCGAGCGCCTGCTCGTGCAGTGCCCTGGCCGCCGTGAAGTCGCCCTGGGCGAAGGCGAGGGTGCCTGCCGCAGCCAAAACCTTGGCCCCCGTCGCCGTGGACTGTTCGCCGGCCTGGCGCGAGACGCGGTCCAGCCAGGTACGCCCCTCCACGAGGTGGCTGTGCAGATACCAAAACCAACCGAGTGCGCCCGCCAGGCGTAGCGCGGTGTCGAGATCGCCCGCCTCGAACGACCATTGCAACGCCGCGCGCAGGTTGTCATGCTCGCGCTCCAAACGCTCTAGCCAGGCGATCTGGTGCAGGCCCAGCAGCTCGGGCTCGGCTTGCTCGGCCAGGGCTAGGAAGTAGTCCGCGTGACGACGCCGAAGCGCCTGCGCCTCTCCCGACTCTTCGAGCCGTTCCAGCGCGTACTCGTGGACTGCTTCAAGCATCCTGAAGCTGGGTTCGCCCTGCGTGACGGCCTGCCGCAGCAAACTCTTGTCGGTCAGCGCCGAAATGCCGTCGAGCACGTCGCCGGCGGTGTCGTCGCCTGCATAGCACACCGCCTCGATCGCTTCGAGCGTGGCCCCGCCGACGAAGACGCCGAGTCGCCTGAGCAGGGCCTTCTCCTCCTCGCTGAGCAGGTTGTAGCTCCATTCGATCGTGGCCCGGAGGGTTTGTTGGCGCGCCGGCAGGTCTCGCACGCCGGCTGTCAGCGTCAGACCTTTGCCCAGGCGGGAGAGCAGCGCGGCCGGTGGGAGGAGACGCACACGCGCCGCCGCCAGCTCGATGGCGAGGGGCAGCCCGTCCAGTTGGGTGCAGATCTCGGCCACAGCCTCACCGTTCTCGGCGGACATGCGAAAACCTGGCCGGGCATTGCCGGCGCGCTCGGCGAACAGGGCCACGGCCGGATAAGCGGTCAGCTCGTCGATCGGCGGCAGGTCACGGAGGGAGGGAACGGCCAGCGGCTCGACGGGAAAGACGTGCTCGGCGCGGAGGCGCAATACCTCGCGGCTGGTGACGAGCAGCTTGATGCGCGGGGCAGCGGCCAGGAGGTCGGCAAGGATGGGAGCGGCGTCGAGCACTTGCTCGAAGTTGTCCAGCAGCAGGAGGAGCGACTTCTCGCGCAGGTAGTCCTCAACGGCCGTGAGATAGGGGTGGCCGGCCGTCTCGCGGACATCGAGAGTGCGGGCGATGGTGGAGGCCACGAGGGCCGAATCGCGGAGAGGCGCGAGGTCGACGAAGAAAACGCCATGGAGGAAGTCGTCAAGCGCGGCGGTTGCGGCGGCCAGGGCAACGCGTGTCTTGCCGGTGCCGCCGGCGCCGGTGAGCGTCACCAGCCGCGCGTCGTCGCGCAGCAGGAGCTTGCGCAGGGCGGCGACTTCGGTTTGGCGGTCGACGAGCGGCGTGGGCGGCGTGGGCAGATTGTGGTTCAGGCGCGAGGAGGGATGGGGGGAGGAAAGGTCGACTGGATCAGTGGGCAGGGCGACATCGTTATTCTGGCCGATGCCGCGGGCGAACTCGATGAACCTGTCGTGGTCGGTCGGGGCGATGTCGAGGGCGGCGGCAAGGGCTTCGGCCATTTGACGGGAAGGCCGAAATTCGTCAGCCTCGACCTTGCGGATGGTCTCGCCGGAGTAACCGATGCGCTGGCCGAGCTCGACCTGGGTCAGTCCGAGGCCGCGGCGGCGGCGCTTCAGCCAGCCTCCGAACGATAGGTCATCGCTCACGCATCTGCTCCCTGCGTGACTCGCGGCAGGCATTCGGCGTTCTCCATCGCGTAGCCGACGGCCTCCTCAAGCGTCATCCCTCGTCCTTCGTCTGACGCGGCCGCGAACTCCGTTTCGCCCAACCGCTCCTGGACAGCCGCGGTCAATCGTTCCCGGATCGCACGCGCCGCCGGAGCGGACCGCGCCCCGATGGCTTGCTGCACACTCTCGGCCGCAGCCCATAGCCGCGCCGCTCGTTTCGGGTGCCGTTCCAGTGCCGCGACGCCGGCCAGCCCTGCCAGGCACCACGCGGCGCCCGCCATGTCGCCGTAGCGATAGAACAGCTTGAGAGCCTCGACAAAGTGTGTTTTGGCGAGAGTGGGGTCGCCCAGACCTAGCGCGCAGTCGCCGAGGCTCTGTAAGTCGCAAGCGATGTTCGGCACCTCCATCCCCACGACCCGGAACAGGCCCAGGCTCTCCTCCAGCAGCCGCGTTGCGTGCTCGAAGTCGCCCTCGAGTTGCGCGGCGTGGCCCAGGTGATTGAGCGCCCAGCCAGCCATTTGAATGTTGCCTTGCGCCCGGAATATGCGTAGCGGCTCCTCCAGGAGCGACTTCGCCCACGCCGCATCCTCTTGCAGGATGGCGACCTCACCAAGGGTGAGAACCGCCGTGGCGACTCCGCCCTCGTCTCCTAGTTGCCGGAACAGGGCAATGCTCTCCTCCAGCCACCGGCGGGCCGACGCCGCGTCCCCCTGTTCACGCGCGATTATGCCGAGGCCCCCGAGTATCTCGGCCTCCTGCCGACGGTCCCCAAGCTCACGATAAACTTCCATCGCTTCGCCGTACCGCGCGTATGCGGCCTCAAACTGCTTCAGACCCGCCAGGTAGTATGCCTGGGCGTACAGGATGTACGCTTCCTGGGCGCGGGCTTGGCTCTCCCGCGCGTGCGCCAGGGCCGTCTCGACCACCTGATGCGGGTTGTCCGTCTTTTCCGGCGGCAGGTTGATGAGGAGGGGAATAATGAAGCGCATCTCTAGATCGCGGTTCGCCGGCGATTCCTGGACGCACGCTAACGCCGCTCGGACATTGGCGTTGTCTGCCTCCACGCGGGCAAACCAGTCTGGGCGCGGCCCTGTCGTCTCGAACTCCTCGAGGTCTCCACCGGCGGCTGCGACAAGCGTCAGGTAGTGTTCCGCGTGACGCCGACGTACCGCATCCGCCTCGCCGCTCTCTTCCAGCCGTTCCAGCGCGTACTCATGGATGGTCTCGAGCATTCGGTAGCGCGCATCCGCGCCGCGCGTCTCCATCAGTACCAGCGATTTCTCGACCAGGCGGCCAAGCAGATTGAGCGCCTCGACAGGGGCAATGTCATTCCCGCCGCCAACAACCTCCAGCGCATCCGTCGTGGCGCCGCCCGCGAAGACGGCGAAGCGTCTGAACAGGGTCTTCTCCTCCTCGTCGAGCAAGTCATAGCTCCAGGCAAGAGTGTCGCGCAGCGTTTGCTGGCGGCGCGGCAAGTCTCTGTATCCGTCGCTCAGGATGGTCAGGCGCCGGGTGAGGCGATGGAGGATCTCCTCCGGGGACAGCAAGCGCGCGCGGGCCGCGGCCAACTCGATGGCGAGGGGTAACCCATCCAGCCGCGCACAAATCTCGGCTACCGCCGCCGCATTATCAGTCCTGAGATGGAAGTTGGGGCTGGCCGCCGCGGCGCGCTGGACGAACAGCGCGACGGCCGGGTAATCCGTGAGTTGCTCGACGGACGGAAGGTCGCCGGGCGGCGGAACGGCAAGAGGCTCGACGGGGTAGACGCGCTCAGCGCGGAGGTGGAGCACCTCGCGGCTGGTGACGAGCATCCTGACCCTCGGCGCTGCCGCCAGGAGATCGGCCAGCGCCGAGGCGGCGTCGAGCACCTGCTCGAAGTTGTCTAGCAACAGGAGCACAGACTTCTCGCGCAAGTGATCCTCGAGTGCCTGGCGATACGGCCGAGTCGGCGTCTCGCGCACGTCCAACGTTCGGGCGACCGCGGACACGACGAGGGCTGGGTCGCGGATTGGAGCGAGATCGACGAAGTAAACACCATCGGGGAAACAGCCGAGTAGCTCTGATGCGGCGGCCAGCGCCAGCCGTGTCTTGCCGGTGCCTCCCGCGCCAGTCAATGTCAGCAGGCGTGCATTGCCACCCTGCATCATCGCGACGACGGTCGCGACTTCGGTATTGCGTCCAATCAGGGGAGTCGGCGGCGCAGGCAGGTTGTGGCGGTCTAAGGGGAGCGGGGGAGGAATAGGGGCCGGCTCGGAGGGGAGTGAGACAGCCACCTCAGGCTCGACGCCGCGGGCGAATTGGATGAACCTATCGCGGTCGGACGGGGCGATGTCGAGGGTTGCGGCAAGGGCTTCGGCCAGTTGACGGGAAGGCCGAAATTCGTCAGCCTCGACCTTGCGGATCGTCTCGCTCGAATAACCTGTTTTCTGTGCCAGCTCGACCTGGGTCAGGCCGAGACTGTGGCGTCGGCGCTTGAGCCAGGTTCCAAATGACAGGTCTATGCTCACGGCGCACCTCCCGGGGCCGTGTCATCCCCGCACCCGGACGTTGGTAGTCCGATGTGTCAGTTATTGTGTCGGTAGTTCTACCACCATTATACCACAAATCGGATACGCAAAGGCTGCCTATTGGGCTTAAATGGGAGTAGAAGGTTGGAAGGAACTAACCGCCGCCTGCATCAGGGCGGCAAAGAAAGGAGATTGAGCCATGTACGCAACTGTCCATCGAACCGAGCAGTGGTTTTCCCATCACCACGTGGCCCTCGCGGCGTTGATTGTGCTCCTCGCTATGGTCATCCTCGGCGGGGCGCGCTACGTCACGCTGCCCCGGGCCGCAGCGCCCGAGGCCGTGGTGGCCCCGGCGCACAACGCCGCAGCGGTCGCCGCTATCGCCCGCTACGGCAATGCGAAGGAGCGCCAGGCAGAGATGCAGGACCGCACCCTCATCCCGTCTGTTCTGGCGCCGTCTGATAGCGCGGCTGCCGCAGGCGTGAACGGCTTCGTGCAGGCGCACGCGAGCGTCCCGGCGTACGCGCTCCTGGAGCCGGCGGCGCAGAGCGCGGCGAGCTACATCCAGCAGCACGCGATCGTGAACGCCGCGCCTGTCATGAGCGCCATAGCGCCCGAGGCGGCGGCCAGTGGCGTCGACGGTTACATCGGAGTGCACAACGCGGTTCCGACGCGCGCGGCCGTCGAGCCAGCGGTGCAGAGCGTGGCGAGCTACATCCAGCAGCACGCGCTGATGAGCGCCGCGGCGTATGAGGCGGCGGCACAGGGCGTGAACAGCTATGTGGCGGCGCACAGCGCCATCGCGGAGCACGCGCAGTTCGTCGCGGCGGAGACCCAGAGTGTGGCCGACTACCTGCGCGCCCACGCGGCGATGATCGTCTCGGCCCCGACCGCGCAGCAGCGCTACCAGGACATGAAGGAGCGCCAGGCGGAGACCCAGGACCGCACGACGGTGCCTGTCCCTCTCAGCGGACCCGCGGTTGCCCAGCTGCGCTACCAGGCCATGAAGGAGACCCAGGCGGAGATGCAGGACCGCACGATGGCTGTGGCCGGGCCGACGGCGGCGCAGAACGCGGCATACCAATACCGGATGGCGCGGCTGCAGGACTTGAATACCAGCGGTGACCCCGAGCTCGACGCCGGGCTGTTGCCCGGAGCGCTTGCCAGCTCTCGCTCAGGACCTCACTGAGCGGACCAAAAGCGAGTGACACCATTCTGAAACATGGTACCGTCGAGATCGAGGCCGCGAAACTGGTATGAACACATCAGACAATCGAATAAGAAAGAAAAGCAGCCCGTTGGAGATCAGCGGGCTGCTTTCGTTTGCAATTATCGTTCCTACCGCTGCGTTATCCCGCTCCTTCTACCGCTTCTATGCCGCAAAGCGGATGTGAATGGGCCGGGGAGTGGGCTTTAATGGATGTAGAAAGGTCGGACGAACAAAGCACCAGCCCCCAAACGGGGCAAAGAAAGGAAATCGAGCCATGTACGCGACTATTCATCGGACTGAGCAGTGGTTCTCCCACCATCACCTGGCCCTCGCGGGGCTGATCGCCCTGCTGGCCCTGGTTATCGTCGGCGGCGCGCGCTACGTCACGCTGCCCCGAGTTGCGGTCCCCGAGGCCGTGATCGCGCCGACGCACAACGCCGCGGCGCTCGCCAAACTGGCCGGCTACGAGGCCATGAAGGCGGACCGGGCAGAGCAGCAGGATCGCACCCTGGCCGCGCCCCGTAGCGCGGGCGCCGTGGCTGCCCTGGCGCGCTACACGAGCGCGAAGGAGACGCAGGCTGACATGCAGGACCGCACCGCGCCTATCGTGTCCGCCGTACCTCTGGTCGGAGCGCTCCAGCGGTATCAGAACGCGAAGATTGAGCAGGCGGAGCTGCAGGACCGCACGGTTGCTGTCCGCAGCGCGGGCGCCGTCGCTACCCTCGCGCGCTATACGAGCGCCAAGGAGATGCAGGCCGACATGCAGGACCACACGGTCAGTATCCCTGGCTCGTATGTTGCGCCGACCGCCCAGCAGCGCTACCAGGACATGAAGGAGCGCCAGGCGGAGACCCAGGACCGCACGACGGTGCCTGTCCCTCTCAGCGGACCCGCGGTTGCCCAGCTGCGCTACCAGGCCATGAAGGAGACCCAGGCGGAGATGCAGGACCGCACGATGGCTGTGGCCGGGCCGACGGCGGCGCAGAACGCGGCATACCAATACCGGATGGCGCGGCTGCAGGACTTGAATACCAGCGGTGACCCCGAGCTCGACGCCGGGCTGTTGCCCGGAGCGCTTGCCAGCTCTCGCTCAGGACCTCACTGAGCGGACCAAAAGCGAGTGACACCATTCTGAAACATGGTACCGTCGAGATCGAGGCCGCGAAACTGGTATGAACACATCAGACAATCGAATAAGAAAGAAAAGCAGCCCGTTGGAGATCAGCGGGCTGCTTTCGTTTGCGTGCACGCTCACGTTGCCGTCGTTCGTTCTACCACTTTTTCTACCGCACAGCGGATATGGATTCATCCTCATCTGCGCTTTACTAGAGGCAGCGCGATGGAACGCGTGAATTGCCACTACTTCCCAACCCCATGAAGGGAGCCTGCCATGAAAACGCTTCCTATATCATTAGCTGCCCTGGCCGTTCTCCTGGCTTTGCCGGGGACACTTCTCGCGCAGCAGCCCGATCTTGCTGCCCTTGCTAAGAAAGTCGATGCCGCCTACAACGCTCACGATGCCGCTGCCCTCGCCGCGATGTGGGTGCCGAACGGCACGCGCCAGCAGGTCCCGGCGTCGCCCGGGACGACGGGCATCGCCCACGGGTGGCCGGAAATCCTCGCTCAGTACCAGGCGGATTGGTCACAGAACGGCCGCGTGGAGGAGATCGGCGACCTCACGGTTAACGGCAACCAGGTCAGCGGCCGCGGCCAGTACTGGGATGATGTATTCACCAAGATGGGCATAGCGCCCCTCGAGTACACGATCGTCTGGACTTTCCAGGGCGACAAGCTGCAATCCGTGGTGGTCACTACCACACCAGAGTCGATGGCGAAGCTCCAGGCGGCGATGAGCGCCATGCCGAGCACCGGTGTTGGCGACGCTACGGCGCCGTTGTCGCAGCGGCTCATCCTCGGCGGTCTCGCCCTGGTCATCCTGGGCATCGCCGCGCTCACCACTCGCCGCACCCGACGAGCCTGATGTGCCGGCCAATCATGTGCTCCGTGTAACGCGCATTCGCCCATGGCCAAAGAAGCCATGGGCGAATGCGTGTTTAGTCGGGAATATCAAGGGCTATCCGGAGAGCCATATTTAGTGCATCGAGCTTCTGCAGTGAGAGCGAGCCTACGTAGTTAGTTAGCACCGACTTGGGCAAGCTGACCAGTTCGTCGCAGTGAATGCTGCTGTCGTGCTTCAAGCCTTCATCCACGCCTATCGGTACCTGGCTCGCCAGCCCGTCGTAGGCGGAGTAGATCGGCGCACAGATGACTGCGGAAAACCGCGAATCGATCAATATCTGTCGGCTAACGACGACAAATACACGAGATCGCTTCGGATCGTGGGGCGAGGGATTTGAGACTCGATAGAGGTCGCCACGTCTCACGGAATGACTTGGTAGGAGAGCACATCCAGCGCCTCTTCATTAAGAGCGTCGGCGTGCTGGTTGATGATGTCCAGGTCCCGCGCGTTCAGGCGCTGGCGAGTAATATCCGCGATGTACGCTCGTACCGCCTCCTCAATGAACTCCGAACGATTATTCCGCTCGCCCGCGATCCGATCTATGGCTTCGACGACTTCTTCAGACAGGGTGATAGAGGTCTTGATTTTCATACTCCAATCATACTACCAAGTGAGTGCTCTGTCAAACGTGGTAGCAGGGAAGGGCGACGCCTACGCGGCGGCGATGCCTTCGGGCTCCAGCGCCGTGGCGAGCTTGCGCATTCCCAGCCGCGCCCGCGTCTTGACGGTGCCAAGCGGCAGGCCTAGCTCGGCGGCGATGGCCTGGTGCGTCAGCCCTTCGTAGAAGGCCAGCTCGAGGACGTGGCGCTGCTCGATGGGCAGCGTGGCGAGGGCGCGGCGCACAGCTTGCCGCCGCACGTTGAGCCACAGGGCGGCCTCCGGCTCCGGCGTCTCGTCCGGCGCGGCCTCGAACATGTCGGCGGCTTCTTCGGACTCGACGGCCTGAGGCCGGACGGACTGGCGGCGCAGGGCGTCCAGGGACTGATTGCGGGCGATGCGCATCAGCCAGGCCACCGGGTCGTGCAGCGTCGGCAGCGCGGCGGCGACCCCGCGCCAGGCGCGCAGGAAGGTCTCCTGGACGATGTCTTCGGCGGTCGCGGGCTGCCGGACGATACTCAGCGCCGTGGCATACACGGCGGCGGCGTGGCGGTCATAGAGGCGAGCGAGGGCGGTTTCGTCGCCCTCGGCGAGGCGCGCCAGCAGACTCAGGTCGGTGGCCATGGGGTTGATGGGCAGAAGGGTGGCACGGGATGTATGGTTAGCGGAAGCAGCGCGGGTAGTAGCCATGTTTCGTTTAATCTCCCCAAGATCGTGCGGACTTCCTCTGTATGTGGCGATAGGATATCAAAACGGTCTTACTGCGCTCTTGCGGGAGTCCTATTTCAGCCTAACAGCGGATCGTCGTAGGGGCGGGTTTCAAACCCGCCCCTCGAGCCACGGCGTGCCGTTGACATGGGCCGGCCACGTGCTATAATATTACGTCAAGAAGCGGCGGCGGCGAGCAGGATTTGGGCGTGCGGGTCGAACATGTGTTTGACCTTGCTGTACGCCTGGACTACACTTTTCCCACGTTGCAGTCAGTCTAGCCGTGGAAGCGAACTATGGCGCAGAATGAATTGAACCCCGTCATCGCAGAGAAACTGAAGGCGCTGCCGACGACGCCGGGCAACTATATCTACCGCGATGAGAACGGTAAGGTCATCTACGTCGGCAAGGCCGTGAACCTGCGCAACCGTGTGCGCTCATACTTTCAGGCGGGCGCCGACCACGACCCGAAGACGCGCATCCTCGTCCAGCACGTCGCCGACCTGGAATGGATCGAGCGCGCGACCGAGCTGGAAGCCCTCATCCACGAGGCGACGCTCATCAAGCAGTACAAGCCGCGCTACAACGTGCGGCTCAAGGACGACAAGCGTTACCCATACATCAAGGTCACCTGGCACGAGGACTACCCGACGGTGCGCCTGACGCGCCGAATCGAGCAGGACGGCGCGCGCTACTATGGGCCGTACACCGCGGCGTGGGCCGTCTATCGCACGTTGGACACGCTGCGTAAGGTATTTCCCTATCTGACGTGCAACCGCGTCATTACGGGCAAGGACCCGCGTGCCTGCCTGTACTACGACATCGGCCTGTGCCTGGCGCCGTGCATCGGCGCGGTCAACAAGGCGCAGTACCGGGCGATGATCGACCGCATGTGTCGATTCCTGGAGGGCAAGTCCGAGGACATTATCCTGGAGCTCAAGCGCCAGATGGACGAGGCCGCCGAGAGCCTGGAGTTCGAGAAGGCGGCCAAGCTGCGCGACAACATGCTGGCGCTGCAGAAGATTGTCGAGCGGCAGAAGATTGGTGTTTCGGAGCTTGTCGACCAGGACGTGATTGCCCTGGCGCGGGATAACGGCAGCGCAATCGTCCAGGTGTACTTCATTCGCGGCGGCCAACTCGTCGGCCGGGAGTATTTCGTCCTCGAAGGGACGGAAGGTGAGGTTACCCCGGAGGTGCTGTCCTCATTCATCACCCAGTTCTACGACGACGTGCCCTACGTGCCGCCCATCATTCTGACCCAGGACCAGGTGCAGGAAGCGAACATCATCGAGTCGTGGCTCAAGAGCCGCCGCGGCGACAAGGTCATGATCCGCGTCCCGGAGAATGGGCAGAACGGCGAGCTTGTGGCGATGGCCGCGGAGCAGGCCAGCGAGACGCTCGGCGTGCTGAAGGCGCAGTGGGAGTCCGACCAGAATAAGCAGGTTACGGCGCTGGGCGAGCTCCAGGAGGCGCTGGCGCTGGCGAATCCGCCCAGCCGCATCGAGTGCTACGATATCTCCAACACCCAGGGGACCAACTCCGTCGGCGCGATGGTCGTCTTCGTCCAGGGCGTGCCGCGCAAGAGTGACTACCGCAAGTTCCGCATTCAGACGGTGCAGGGGCCGAACGACTTCGCCTCCTTGCAGGAGGTGCTGCGCCGGCGCTTCAGCCATCTGACATTCCACACACTCACCGGCGAGCCAGAGGCGCCAGCCCAGGAAGATGAGCCGGCGCCGACGAAGGGGCGCAAGAAGAATGGGCCGCCACCGAGCCGGCGCGACGAGGTAGACCCGTTTACGCTGACGCCGGATCTCGTCATCATTGACGGCGGCAAGGGGCAGCTCAGCGCGGCGCTCGAGGTGTGGCACGACATGGGGCTGGACCATATTCCCGTTGTCTCGCTCGCGAAGCGGCAAGAGGAGATTTTCCTGCCGGACCGCGCGGAGTCGGTCATGCTGCCGCGCAACACCCAGGGGCTGTTCCTCGTACAGCGAATACGTGACGAGGCGCACCGCTTCGGCCTGAACTATCACCGCACTCTGCGGGGCAAGACCGGCATCGCCTCGCAGCTCGAAGACATTCGAGGCGTCGGCCCGCAGCGGCGCAAAGCGCTCCTCAAACAATTTGGCTCGCTGGATGGCATACGTTCTGCAAGTATCGAAGAGTTAGCAGCGGCGCCCGGCATGACGAAGGACATCGCGCAGAAGGTGAAAGAGGCGCTGGGCGCGGGATAAGCGTTTTATGCCTGGACTAACACCGGACGAAATCTACGACTGGCTGCGGCGCTTGCCGAGCATGCGGCGCCTGGAGAACCAGGAAGTGCGCGCCATCGCCGAGGTCGCCGAATGGCAGATCGTCGCGGCGGGCGAAGCGCTCTACCGCATCGGCCAGTCGCCCAACCGCCTGTATATCCTGGAGACAGGCCTGATTCGTCTTCAGCGCCCCGACCCACGCGCCGGCGCGCGGACGCGGGAGCGGGTCGATCCGGGCGATGTGTTCGGCGTCGAGAGTCTATCGTCGAGCAGCCAGATTTACCGCGACGATGCCGTGGCCGACGAGGAGTCGGCTGTGTTCAGCGTGGGCGGTCAGGCGCTCACTGACCTGCTGCAGAAATACCCGCGCATCCGTCGTCTAGGCCGCGAGTTCCGGCTGCGCATGTGGCGGATGCGTATCCGGCTACCGGATCGCCAGCCCGACGAGACGATCCTGGTGGCGCGGCGGCAGCACTGGAGCATGCTCATCGAGCGGCTCGCTCTGCCCCTTCTGATTCTGCTAGGCGCGATCGCCGTCAGCGGCGGCCTTGCCGCGATCCAGGTGAGCCTGTTCTCGTGGATTGCCATTGGCCTTAGTCTCCTGACAGCGGCCATGCTGCTGTTCGGTTGGAGCTTCGCCGACTGGTGGTCTGACCAGTACATTGTCACAAACCAGCGCGTCATTGCCCAGATGGTGCGCCCGTACATCCGCGAGCGTCAGCGCGAAGCGCCGATAGAGCGCGTCGTCAACACCACGGTCAACGTTCCAACTCCGTGGGCGAGCTTCCTGGGCTGGAGCGATGTTGTAATCGGCACGGCCGGCATGCAGCCCATCAAGTTTGAGCGCATCTCCGACGGCGCGTACGTCGCCGCAGTCGTGAATGAGCGCCTGGCCGAGGCGCGGCAACGCGCGGAGCAGGCCTCGCGGGCCCAACGCCAGAAGTACATCCATGATTCGCTTCAGGAGGTCATGGATCCCCTTGCCGCTCCGCCGTCGTCGCAAAAGCCGCCGGTGCCGGCGCCGGTCATCCGTAGGAGTGACCCCGTGACGAGCACGTACCGCTATTTCTGGCCGAAGATTCGAGACGAGCAAGGCTCGACCATCATCTACCGCAAGCACCGTATCGTCATGGTCAGGGATACCATCCTGTGGCTCCTGGCATTTGTGGGCCTCGCGGCGCTGGAAGCTGCGGCGTTCGCCTATTTCTACCCCCTGCCGCTCTGGGTGGACGCGCTTATGCTCTTGGCCCTCGTCGCCGTCCTCGCCCGCCTGCTGTGGGTCTACGATGACTGGCGGATTGACATCTATATACTGACGGAGCGCGCCGTCATCGACGTGAACCGCAAACCATTCTATCTCTCGGAGACGCGAAAGACAGCGAGCCTCGACAATCTGCAGGATGTGACTTTCACAATCCCTGGTCCGATCGCGCGCTTCTTCAATTACGGCGATATCGTGATGGAGACGGCCGGCTCGTCGGGCAGGCAATCCTGGTCGTTCGTGCCGGATCCACGCACCGTCCAGAACGAAATCATCCGGCGCATGGAGGCCTCGCGTCGGATGAAAGCGGAGAGCGAGCGCAAGTCGCGTGAGACAGAGATAAAGGAATGGATTGGCGAATACCACAAACTGCAGCAAGGCGGTCAGCAACAACCGCCCTCGCCACCGACCAATGCGCCTTGACAAAAGTTACAAAATAAAAGAATTATGAAATTCTGCCGTTCGAGCGCCTAACACTTGATGGGGTCAATCCGTTAAGAAGTATGAAGGGCGCTTGTCCGTCTATCCTCGCATGCATCACGCCGGGCGGGCGCGCATCTTTCCGAGTTGGCAAGCGTCATCATTGATAGTAGAATTCGAGCTCAGGGGCAGGTTTCGAACCTGCCCTTGCTGGCCGCCCGTACCTAGCCCCTAGCCATCGCCCCGATCTCATCTGGTGGATGAACTTGGACATCTCGAGCGCATCTACAGAATCGCATAACGCAGCCGAGTTTCCGGCGTTATCTCATGTAGAGATACATCAGTACCGGTCTGTGGACGACGAGAAGGACCTGGCCGTGCGCGCCTCACGCTACGATCGTGACGCGTTCGGAGCGCTGTATGACCGCTATGTCGCCAGGATCTACCAGTACGTTTACTACAAGACCGGCAGCGTGAACGAAGCCGAAGATCTGACGGCTCAGGTGTTCCTCAGGGCCTGGGAAGCAATATCGGGCTATGAGTGGCGCGATTACCCGTTCTCGGCGTGGCTGTTCCGCATCGCGCGTAACCTGGTGGTCGACTATCATCGGGCACGGCGGGATACAGTGACTCTCGATGGTCCCGAGGACCGGTCCGAGATCCGGCCAAGCGGTGACGACGACGCGCCTGAAAAGTCGCTCCAGGCTTTGTTTACATCGCAACAGTTGCAGCAGGCTATCAGTCAGCTAACGGAAGAGCAGCAAGAAGTGATCGTTCTCCGCTTCATTGAGGGGTATAGCACCGCCGAGATCGCGGTCTTGATGGGGAAGCGCGAGGGCGCCGTTCGCGGATTGCAGTTCCGGGGCCTGGCAACGCTGCGTGAGTTGATACATGGGGGAGTAGGTCATGAGCCTCGCTAGTGTGCTGGATGCCTGTTTAGAGGACATCCGCATAGGCAAGGCAACAGTCGAGGATTGTCTGGCCCTTCATCCAGACTATGCCGACGAGCTGGCGCCTCTCTTGGAGATGGCGATGTTGCTGGAGGGGATCGAAGCCCCGCAGCCATCGCCGAGCTTCCAGGCGGGGCTGCGCCGACAACTGATGAGTGCCCCGGTCCCCCCGCGCGCTCCCTGGCCAACCCGCCTCCGCGCCGTCATGGCCGGCTGGTTGGCGATACCGGCTGTGGCGTGGGGTAGCCGTTTGGCGGTGGGCTTCGCCGTTCTACTGTTCCTTGTCATATTCCTTTCTACTTCGACATTCGCCTCGAGCGCCTTGCCCGATACGCCGCTCTACACCGTGAAGCGCGTCGGCGAGCAGGTGCGCTTGCTTGTCGCCTTCGACGACTATCGACGCGCTCAGGTACACGCCGTGTTGGCCGAGGTCAGGCGCCAGGAAGCGCAGATCATGCTGGCCCGCGGCAACACGCTGGAAGCGCAAGCTCTCCTGAAGGAGGCCGCCAGCGAAGCGGCAGAGGCCAAGCGCCTAGCGGGCGCCGAGCCGAGCAGCGCGACCCCAACGCCGTCGTCTGGTATCGTCGCCGTGCCGCCGACGTCCACCTCGATTCCCGCGCTGGCGCCGAGCCTGGTCCCGACCTCCGCCCCCAGCGCGACTCAGCCCGCGACTGCCGCGCCCCGCGCGCCGGCGGTGGTGAACGCAGCGGCCTCTGCTCAGCAGGCAGCAGCGCAGCCGTCCGCCGTCCCGTCGGTGACGCCTGTTCGACGCAGCATTGTGCAGCCTGTCGACGTGCCGACGGATGCTCCAACCGATGCGCCCGCACCGCCGACGGTTGATCTTCCGAAGCCTACGGATGCCGCGGCGTACCCGTCGCCCGAAGACCACACGTCTGCCTACCCTGAACCAGATAAGCCGACTAAGGTGCCGCCGACGGCGACGCCTGAGTTCCAGCGACCTGTTAACACCGTGGCGCCGCTTGTGACGCGCACGCCGACCAGGACCTCGAACACGACCGGCCCCGGTACGCCGACGGCCCCGCCGCCGCCCACGGCGACGTCCGCCCCGCCGATCCGTCCGACGGAGCGCCCACCGGTGGCGCTGCCGACGAAGACATCGGTACCGCCGACGAGTGTTCCGCCAACGAGCGTTCCGCCAACGAGCGTGCCACCAACAAGCGAGCCGCCGGCGAACCCCACCGATGCTCCGGCGCCGACGAGTGCGCCGCAGCCGACGTCGCCGCCCGCCAACCCGACGAGCGCGCCCGCGCCGACGAGCGCGCCCAAGGCTACGACGCTGCCATGAGAAGTTGACTTTGCTTTTTGAAAACATTATGGTATAATACGTGCTCGTGTAACGATTGCCGCGACAGAAAGTCGCGGCACATCTATTGGCGCTCGCGAGGCTGTCCAGGCTGGTCAGACGGACCGACGGGGCGCCATGACTCTTGTATCGTTTCCTACGAGGGAGTAAGATTGTGTCTACCAAAGAGGTTTTCCTGACCCCCGAAGGGCGCCGGAAGCTCGAAGAGGAACTTGATTTCCTTGTCAACGTGCGCCGCCCCGAAGTCGCCCAGCGTATCAAAGAGGCCAAGGAAGAAGGCGACGTTAGCGAGAACGCTGGCTACGACGAGGCGAAACAGCAGCAGGGATTCCTCGAGGGCCGAATTCAGCAGATCGAGATGATCCTGAAGACGGCGAAGATGATCGACGAGCCGAGCAGCACCGACCGCGTGCAGCTCGGGTCCACCGTAACCGTGGTCGAGAGTGATGGCGGCGAGAGCGGCCCCGAAGAGACATTCCGGATCGTCGGCTCGACCGAGGCCAACCCGGGCAAGGGACTTATCTCCAACGAGTCGCCCCTGGGCAAGTCCTTGCTCAACAAAACCGTGGGCAACGAGATCTCGGTCCAGACGCCGGGTGGCGTTCTTCAGTTCAAAATCGTGAGCATCCGCTGACCGGGCGCCGGGCCCAGGCGCTCGGCGTATGCCAGCTTATCACGGCCAGGGGCGCCCCCTGGCCGTTTTTTCTTGAGGGACACATGACCACGACGCCCGATACCATTGACGACTTGATTACCGACGAGCTAACCGCCGAGCGGCTCCGCAAGCTCGAGGAAGCGCGCGCGGCCGGCGTCGATCCCTACCCGGCCCATGTCGACCGAACCCATACCACCGCCGAGGCGCACGCCTTGTTCCAGTCGCTCGAGGCCGAGGGCAAGGTCGAGTCGCCGGAGGTCGCTGTCGCCGGCCGCCTGCTCAGCATCCGCCCCCACGGCAAGCTCACCTTCGCCACCATCCAGGACGGCAGCGGCCAGATCCAGCTCGCCTTCAAGCGTGACACGGTCGGCGCGGACCGCTACGCCTCTTTCCAGCAGACTTTCGACCGGGCGGACTTCGTCAGCGCGCGCGGCACTCTCTTCCGCACGCGCATGGGCGAGCTGACCGTCGAGGTGCGCGAGTTCGCCATGCTCTCCAAGGCGCTGCGGCCACTGCCCGAGAAGTGGCACGGCCTGCAGGACACCGAAGCCCGCTACCGCCAGCGCTATCTCGACATCCTCACCAACCCCGACTCGCGCGAGGTGTTCCTGCGCAGAACCGCCATCGTCAGCGCCATGCGCCGTTACCTGGACGGTGAGGGGTTCATCGAAGTTGAGACACCGGTGCTTCAGCCCCTTTACGGCGGCGCGGCGGCGCGCCCGTTTGAGACGTACTACAACGCCCTGGAGCGCAACTTCTTCCTGCGCATCTCCGACGAGCTGTACCTCAAGCGCCTCATCGTCGGCGGCCTCGACAAGGTCTACGAGATCGGCCGCGACTTCCGCAACGAAGGCCTGGACACTACTCACAATCCCGAGTTCACGATGATGGAGTGCTACTGGGCCTACGCCGACTACCGCGACATCATGGCGCTCGTCGAGAACATGACCGCGTATATCTCTCAGCAAGTGCTCGGCACGACGCGCATCACGTACCAGGGCAACGAGATCGAGCTGGCGCCGCCCTGGCGCCGCGTCAGTCTCCGCGATGGCATCCTGGAGCAGAGCGGCATCGACATCTACGAGCACACGACGTTCGAGGCGCTGCGCGATGCCATCCGCAAGAGCGGCGTGAAGGTGAACCCGAAGCCCACCTGGGGCCAGCTCGTCAACGAGCTGCTGGACGCCTGCCTCCAGCCCACGCTCATCCAGCCTACCTTCGTCGTCGACTACCCGACGGAGATCAGCCCACTGGCGAAGAAGAAGCCAGACGCGCCGCAGCTCACCGAGCGCTTCGAGTTCTTCATCGCCACGCGCGAGATGGGCAACGCCTTCAGCGAGCTAAACGACCCGCTGGACCAGCGCGAGCGCTTCATCCAGCAGGCCGCGATGCGGGCGGCGGGCGATGAGGAGACCATGCCGCTGGACGAGGACTACATCCTGGCGCTGATGCACGGCATGCCGCCGACCGGCGGCCTCGGCTACGGCATCGACCGCCTGGTGATGCTGTTCACGGACCGCACCTCGATCCGCGAGGTCGTTCTCTTCCCGCAGCTCCGCACGATGAAGTAGCCATGAAATCAACCGGTACAAGTATCTCCTGCCTCTGAAATCGTGTGAACAATGGTTGCAACAGCACCGGTTGCCCACGTAAGATCTGAAAGGAAGGGTTATCTATGGCTGACGAACTCAGAGTCTATCTTGATCATCTACTGCCGCGCGAGAATCTGCGGTATCAACGGCCTGAGGATCAGTTCCATGTAGACATCCAACCTACCGAGCAGCCGATGTTGAGGTTGGGAGATCTCTTCAGCGAAAGCTCGTCGTCACGCGTTACCTTACTTCGCAAGCCGGATTTTCAACGCGCAACTTGGGCATGGACGCCAGATGATTGTGTATCGCTATTGGAGTCGATAGTGAACGGACAAGTCATCCCAAGCCTAATCATGTGGACCAGCCCGAACAACGGTTATGATTACGTCCTGGACGGCGGCCATCGCATTTCGGTCGTATTGGCATGGTTGAATGACGATTGGGGTGACAAGCTTCCCGACGAGGCGTATCCTGATGAAGAGGAAGAAAAACTCATCAAGGCAGCAGCAAAACAGGTACGCGATCTCGTTAAGCTACGAGTGGGGAGTATAAGTGACTACCAAGGTGCGGACGAGAAGTTTGAGCGTGTTGTGATGGAGGGTGGGGCACCGAAGGTAGATCTGGACCCTACCACATTTCAGCGGGCGTATTTCTACCGGAATCTGCGTAGAGGCAACGTCGGTTTCCACATCTTGAATGTTAGGGGAGACTATCAGAAGGCCGAAGCCTCGTTCCTCAAAATCAACAAGAGCGGTCGTCAACTGTCGGAATGGGAAACCAAGCTCGTTGAGAATCGAGACTCTAGTCTTGCCCGAACTATTATGTCTCTTGCCAGTATCAATAGTTCGAAGCAGTACTGGCCAAGTCATATTCCAGAAGGCGAAAACGACTCCGCCCTTCAGGAAAAAGTTACCGAACTTCATACGGGCATTTCTGCACTTCACGACCTCTTGTTCAGACCAACGTATGAGAGACCGATCCGACGAGTACAGCAGCCGTTTTTCGTGGTTCCGACGATCTGGCAGAGACCGTATTACCTGGCTGAGTTGTTGACTGTCATCGAACGGGGCAAGGGACAAGTAGCAGAGACTGAAGTACTGTTGAAGAACGATCGTGCGGCTTCATCTGGAGAAATCATTAACAACGGTTGGCGGCTAGTTCAAGATGCACTGGACGTATTTAGCCATCTCGCAGGCCCTTCTCCAAAATCCCTTGGGCTCGTGCCCGCCTTATACTTCTACAATGATGCCGGTGCCCACGTGCGTGGCTTGCTGTACGGCTGGATCTACTGGCTCTTCTCCGGTAGTGAAGACGACACGCTAAAAAGGAAAAGAGTCTTCTCGGCATATCGCGGCGCTTTCGAAACGACCTTGGTGGAATACAAAGCGGAGATAACAGGCACCTTCGGGCGAAAGATCGGTTCCGGTCCTGAGATCACCCTCCAGGCCGCCAAATTCTTTCAGCGTTTGCTGGAACTGCTCAGTAATCACCGTGGAGACGTTATGTCGCCTGGATTTGGCGGCGACATAATTGATTTGATAGCGAGCTTCAGTGGCAAGGCCTCTAGGTCCGCACTTCCGGCGTCAGGACGTAGTCGTACTTTTACTCCCAAACAGAAGTCAACCCTAATACTGGCTACCCTACTTGCGGGTCTGCCTCGATGTGGCATCTGCGGAGGGATGGTAGACCCCGCGGGCGATGTGCAGCACGACCACATCCTGGAGCGTTTTCGGGGTGGTGCGACTGTCGCCGACAACCAACGAATTGTCCATCCCTTCTGTAATAATCAAGCGAACCGAGAAGCTATTGAAGCACTGAAACGCGGACAGACTATTCTGACTCTTCCGTCGTTCGTCGACCCCGATGTGCAACCTGGCGTTCAGCAATTAAGTTTCATCGACGACCTCAAGTTCAGTTCTCAATCCCCTGGATAAACTAACGACGGGTACAGCGTGTCTTTCGCCTCAGACAAGGCATCTTTGCTTAGGTCGACGCCGATTGCATGCGTAGCTTGGCCGTGGAGTAGAGCTGCGGAAACAGCAGTGCCGCTCCCGCAGAATGGATCTAGGAATACTCCACCTGCCGGACAAGTTGCTCGAATTGGCAATAGTACTAGTTGTTCTGGAAAGACGGCTGCGTGTCTTTTTTGAGATGGTACTGTGGGAATTACCCAAACCGAAGCTGGTGGCTTCGACTTGTTCTTCCCATTCGACGGAATGGCTACAGCTGCAGCATTGAAGTAGTAATGACGTCGTTTCACAAAATGGAAGACGTATTCGTGAGTTAGCGAGGAACGATCCTTTGCTGGATCTGGCATAGGAGATGGCTTATGCCAAACGTTGTCATTGCGGACGATCCAGCCATCGTCTTGCATCGCGATCGCTAGTCGATGAGGAATTAACAGCAGTTGCTTAGGTGCGCACCACCGATCTTTGCCGGTTCGGTCTTGGGGACGAAGAAAGCGGCGATTCTTCTGTTTGGGATCGATCCCGCCCGGTCGTCCCTTACCACTCCAATAAGTGTCGCCCACGTTGACCCATAAGCTTCCAGAAGGTTTCAACACTCGCTGGGCTTCTCGGAATACGCTCGTCAGCCTGTCAATGTACGTTTGTGGGTGCTCCTCCAAGCCGATTTGCCCTGGTACACCATAATCTCGCTGACCGTAATACGGTGGGGAGGTCACAATACAATCTACCGAGTCGCTTTCTAGAAGGCAAAGCGTCTCGAAAGCGTCGCCCAAGTAGAGTGTAACTCTCTCGCTAGAGAAGAAGGTAAGAGGAGAAGTTTCTGACATGAGATCACTTCGCGAATTCGGGGGCTACTGTATATAGCCTATCATAAACAGTATATTGTTAATAGTATATCTTGTCAACAGTACGTTGCTGCTGGTATACTACAAATGATGCTTATCGAAGTGGTCCATGCGTTCAACAGGGTTATATCTCATGGGACAGCTGCGCTTGTGCATTCGAGAAGTTGCTGAGGCACGTGGCTTGAATATGTCTCAATTGCAGCGCAAAACTGGGCTCACGTCCGGCATGATACGCCGTTACTGGTATAACAGGACGAGCCAAGTCTCCCTCCCGGCGCTGGGTATCATAGCACAGCTACTCGAGGTCCGTCCAGGGGATCTACTTACAGATGCCCCCGATGATTGACTTCGGCTAGCACATCGAGGACGTCTTGGCTGCCAATCCTCCACTATTCACGCTACAGGACGTCAGCAGCGCGGGTTGTAAATAGGAGAGGAACGAGAAGTAGTGCTTACGTCATCTGTTTCCCGTCAATCTGTTTTCCGCCGCCACCTGGCGCTGCCGCAGCAGCACGGCGCGTGGGCCATGCTCGGCGCCCCCCTGCTCGTCGGCCTTGGCGTCGGGCGAGCGTGGCGCCCCGAGCTGCTCTGGCTGCTCCTGGCCGTCGCCGGCGGCTTCCTTGCCCTCCAGCCGCTGACCATCCTGACCAAGTCGCTGTCCGGCCGCCGCGCCCGCAGTGGCGCCACCCCGGCGCTCGTCTGGCTGGGCGTGTACGGGCTGCTGGCGCTGATAGGGCTGGTGGGCCTTATCGCCGCCGGTGACGCCTGGATTCTGTGGCTGGCCATCCTGGCGCTGCCGGTGCTGGCGTGGCAGATGTGGCTCGTCGCGCGTCGCGCCGAGCGCGGGCAGATGGCCGCGGAGCTCGTCGGCTCTGGTGTCCTGTGTCTCGCGGCGCCCGCCGCGTATGGCGTCAGCGTTGGCGGTCTGAACGCGACGGCGTTCTGGCTGTGGCTGCTGTGCTGGCTCCAGGCTGCCGGCGGGGTCGTGTACATCTACCTGGCGCTCCAATACCGCCGCATGAAGGCCGTCCCTGAGTGGCCGGAGCGGCGCCGGCTGGCATGGCGCTCCACTCTCTACAACGTCGCTAATCCGCTGATCGTCGCCGCGCTGGCGCTGCTCGGCTTCGTGCCGCTCTTCGCCGTCGTCGCCTTCCTGCCCGGGCTCGCTGAAGCGCTGGTTGGCGGGCTGTGGCGTCCGCCGGTTGGCGTCAAGCCCGCCGTCATCGGGGCGTGGCAGACCGGCCTGACGCTCCTGTTCGCGGTCCTGCTCATCGCCGCCTACTGGCGCTGGTAAGCGGGACACGGAGGCGCTGGATCGCGAAGGTCACGAAAAGCCGCGAAAGACACGAAAAAAGATGTCTACTTTTCGCGCCCTTTCATGTCTTTCGTGGTCCAACGACTTATCGCATGAGCAGACCGCCGCTTTCCGCCCTTCCCAATGTCACCGCAACCGATGCCGAGCGATTCCTTACAGCGCTGCTTGACGCGCCCGTCGCGAATGTGGCGCTCATCGGCGCCGGGATGTTCGCGCGCGCTTTCGCCTTCGATGCCGACGGGCAGGCGCTCGTCCTCCGCGTCAACTCGTTCGAGGTTGACTTCCAGAAGGACGTGCTGGCGTGGCAGCGCTTCGCCTCGCCCGCGCTGCCCATCCCAGCGGTCATAAGCGCGGGCCGTTATGCCGCCGGCCTCTACTACGCCGTCACCAGGCGTTGTCCCGGCACGACCATTGAGCGCATGGCGGAGGATGAGGAGCGCGCATGCGTCCCGTCGCTCCTGACGGCGCTTGACGCCATCCACGCCATCGACGCTTCGGCCTACCGTGGCTGGGGGCTGACGGATGGCGCGGGCCGCGGACTCTTCGAATCGTGGCCTGAATACCTGCTCTCGTTGTATAATCAGAAGAAGGACTACGACTGGAACGCCCTGCCGAACCACCCACTGCTAGAGTGGGACGTGTTTCTGGCGCTCTATGAGGAGATGCGGCGTTTCCTGGACTATTGTCCTGCACAGAAGTATCTAGTCCATGGTGACTACGGTTTCGACAATGTGGTCGGTCAGGCGGGGCAGGTGACGGGCGTGCTGGACTGGGCGGAGATGCGCCTGGGCGATTTCCTGCACGACGTCGCCAACCTCGATTTCTACAGCAAGCGCGTGCCATATGGCGACATCTGGTGCGCGCGAGCAGCAGCGCGTGGGCAAGAGGTCCCGCACTTCGAAGAGCGCATGCGCTGCTATATGCTGCATATTGGCCTGGGCGCGATGCTGATTGCAGCCGCGAACCAGGACCGCCGCGACTATATCCGTGAGAAAGCGCGCACCGAGTCGGTGCTGCTACCCGGCCGACGCTCGCCCACGGATTGGACGCAAGGAGTTTCATAGTTCATGTCCCAGCAGTTGAAAATCGCGATGATTTCCGCCGAGGCAGTGCCGTTCGCCAAGACAGGCGGCCTCGCGGACGTGGCGGGCGCGTTGCCCAAGACCCTGCGGCAGATGGGCCACGATGCCATTGTCATCATGCCGTACTACTCAGCCATCAACTACAACGGCTACAGCCCGCACCTGTTCATGAGCTCGCTCGGCGTGTGGATGGGGAACTACCTGGAGTGGTGCGCGGTCTACACGACGGAGGTGGACGGGGTACCGTTCTACTTCATCGATTCCCAGAAGTACTTCGCCCGCGACGGCGTGTACCATGACCGCGATTACCATGACTACCTCGACAATCCGGCGCGTTTCGGGTTTTTCACCCGCGCCGCTCTCCAGCTTCTGCGCGACACAGGCTTCAAGCCCGACATCATTCACGCGCACGACTGGCAAACGGCCCTCGCGCCTGCCTACCTGAAGATCTGGCACTGGGATGACCCGATGCTCGGCGACGCCGCGAGCGTGCTGACGATTCACAACATTGCCCACCAGGGTGTCTATCGCCCGGTGGACTATGACTACCTCGGCTTGCAGTGGGGCAACTTTGTGCCGGAGAAGTTCGAGGACCACGGCAACATCAACTTCCTCAAGGGCGGCATCTACTACGCCGACATGGTCAACACCGTCAGCCCGACCTACGCCGCAGAGACGCGCACGCCGGGCCTGGCCCACGGCCTGGCCCCGTACCTGAATAACAAAGGCGCTAACTACGTCGGCATCCTCAACGGTGTGGACTACGACGAGTGGAACCCGGCCACCGACCGCCTCATCCCGGCGCGGTTCACGCCGGCTGACCTGTCGGGCAAGGCCATATGCAAGGACGAGCTTCAGCGGCGCTTCGGCCTGGCTGAAGAGCCGGATGTCCCGATTATCGGCGTCATCAGCCGCATGGCGTCGCAGAAAGGCCTGGATGTGCTGGCGGCCGCCATCGAGCCAATCCTGAACAACATGCGCGTCCAGTTCATGATGCTCGGCTCAGGCGACAAGGCGCTGGAGTCCTACTACGGCGCGCTGCCGGCGCGCTATCCTGGCCGCGCGGGCAGCTTCATCGGCTACAACAACGGCGTAGCTCACTGGATCGAGGCGGGCTGCGACTTCTTCATCATGCCGTCGCGCTTCGAGCCGTGCGGCCTGAACCAGATGTACTCGCTCAAGTACGGCACGCTGCCCATCGTCCACGCGACGGGCGGCCTCAACGACACCATTCAGCAGTACGACGAGGCGACGGGAGATGGCACGGGCTTCAAGTTCTACGACGTCAGCCCGAACGGCATCTACTACTCAGTCGGCTGGGCCGTCAGCACGTACTTCGACCGCAAGCCCCACATCCAGAGGATGATCCAGACGGCCATGGCCCAGGACTTCTCGTGGGAGCAGAGCGCCCAGCAGTACGTGGCGATGTACGAGCAGGCGCTGAGCAACAGGGTGCGGGTGTAGGTCAGCGTGACTGTCATTGCGAGCGGAGCGAAGCAATCCCCCGCCCTTGCGTCAAGGTGGTCTGCTCGGCGTGGCGTGGCTCTTGCCCATCGCGAGATTGCTTCGTCCGTGGGGAGCTTCGCCCCCCACACCCCCGAAAGCCGCCCTCCTCGCAATGACACCCCCGCGGGGGGTACGAGGATATCACACCGTGTCTGATACAGACGTGAAATTGCCTCTCGACGGTCTTCGCGTCATCGCCCTGGAGCAGGCGGTGGCCGCGCCGTTCTGCTCGCGCCAGCTCGCCGACATGGGCGCCGACGTCATCAAGATCGAGCGGCCGGACGGCGGAGACTTCGCGCGAGGGTACGACGGCGCGCTGAACGGGCTGTCGGCCTACTTCGCGTGGCTCAACCGCGGCAAGCGCAGCGTCGTGCTGGACCTGAAGCAGCCGGACGCCCACGCCGCGCTCCTGCAACTGCTCGGCCGGGCGGACGTGTTCGTGCACAACCTCGCGCCGGGCGCCGTCGAGCGCCTGGGCTGCGGGTACGAGGCGCTGGCCGAGCGCAACCCGCGCCTGGTGTGGTGCGGCATCTCCGGCTACGGTCCCGACGGCCCTTACCGCGACAAGAAGGCGTACGACATGCTCGTCCAGGCCGAGTCGGGCGTCGTGAGCGTGACCGGCGGCCCGGACACGCCCGCGAAGGTCGGCATCTCCATGGCCGACATCGGCGCCGGGCTGTACGCCTACGCTGCTGTGACCACGGCGCTGCTCCAACGAACGAATAGCGGCCGCGGGGAGCGCATCGACATCTCGATGCTGGAGTGCATGACCGAGTGGATGATGGCCCCTCTGTACACCTGGCTGGGGGCCGGGCGCATCTTGCCGCGCACCGGCGTGCGCCACAACATGATTCTGCCCTACGGAGCGTACGCCTGCGCCGATGGCTCGGTCATTTTCTCTGTCCAGAGCGACCGCGAGTGGCATCGATTCTGCACCGACGTCCTGCAAGCGCCGGACATGGCGCGCGACGAGCGCTTTGTGACCAACGAACGGCGCGTCGCGAACCGCGATGCCCTGGAGAGCGCCATCGAGAGCCGCTTCGCCGCGTGGCGGCGCGACGAGGTCATCGCTCGGCTGGATGCGGCCGGCATCGCCAACGCCGCGCTGAACGATGTCCCGGCCGTTGCGCGGCACCCCCAGCTTGCCGCCCGACAGCGCTGGGTGGACGTGGACACTTTCGTCGGACCCATCCCGGCCCTCATCCCGCCGTACAACCTGGCCGGCGTCGCGCCGCGGATGGGTCGTGTCCCCGCGCTTGGCGAGCACACCGCCGAGGTGCTGGCCGAGCTTGGATCGAACGCGTCTAGCGAAGAGGCCCCATGAACGTGTCCCATCTCCACTGCCCCCGCTGCGAGCGGACGTATGACCCCAACCTGCCGCACAACCTCTGCGTGTGCGGTTCGCCGCTCCTGGTGGACTACGACCTGGAGGCGCTCAAGCGCCTGACACCGGACGACCTGTGGCCGGCGGACAAGGGCATGTGGCGCTACTTCCCCTTTCTCCCCGTGCGCGACCCGGCGAATATCGTCACTCTCGGCGAGGGCGGCACGCCGATGTTGGAGGCGCCGCGAGTCGGAGAAGCCATCGGCCTCGAAAAGCTGTACATCAAGGATGAGGGGCTCAACCCGACCGCCAGCTTCAAGGCGCGCGGGGCGGCGGCGGGGATGAGCAAGGCGAAGGAGTTGGGCATCACGGCCGTTGCCATGCCCACGGCGGGGAATGCGGGCGGCGCGTGGGCGGCCTACGGGGCACGGGCGGGCATCGAGGTCCACGTCGCCATGCCCCAGGACGCGCCGGACATCAACAAGCAAGAGGTGCGGCGCTACGGCGGGGACCTGACCCTGGTGGATGGGCTCATCTCAGACGCGGGCCGACTCATTGGGTCCCAGGCAAAGGAGCGCGGCTGGTTCGACGTGGCGACGCTGAAAGAGCCTTACCGCATCGAGGGCAAGAAGACGATGGGCCTCGAGATCGCCGAGGCGTGGGGCTGGCAGGATCTCCCCGACGTTGTCATCTACCCGGCCGGGGGCGGCGTCGGCATCATCGGTATCTGGAAGGCGCTCAAGGAGCTGCAGGACATCGGCTGGACCAGCGCGCCTCTGCCGCGGATGGTTGTGGTTCAGGCGGCGGGCTGCGCGCCGCTGGTGCGCGCCTACGACGAGGGCGCCGACGTTTCGACGTTCTGGGAGGGGGCACAGACGGTCGCCAGCGGGCTGCGCGTGCCAAAGGCGTTGGGCGACTTCCTGGTTTTAGAGGCCGTGCGCGAAACGGACGGGACGGCGATTGCCGTGGACGACGACACTATCCGCGCGTATGGCGATCTGCTGGCGCGGAGCGAGGGGCTATGGGCCGCGCCGGAAGGCGCCGCGACCCTGGCCGCCGCCGCCGAGCTGCGCCGCCGGGGCTGGCTGGCCGCCGGTGAGAGCGTGGTGCTCATCAACACTGGCAGCGGCCTTAAGTATCCGGAGGTCTAGACAGTGACACCGGAGATTCTGAGGCTGCGCGCCGTCGCGGGAGCGGAGCAGGCACGCGGGCTGGCGGTCATCATCGACGTCATTCGTGCCTTCACCGTCGCCGCCTACGCCTTCGAGGGCGGGGCCGAGGAAATCATGCTCGTCGGCACGATCGAGGAGGCTTTCGCCCTGCGCGAGCGCTTTCCAACTGCGATGCTCATCGGCGAGGTCGGGGGACGTACCATTCCCGGCTTTGACCTGAACAACTCGCCGACGCGCATGGCCGCCGCCGACGTGCGTGGCCGCCGGCTCATCCAGCGCACGGGCGCGGGTACCCAGGGTGTGGTCGCGGCGGCCGGCGCCGATGCGATCGTGCTGGCGAGCCTCGTCGTCGGGCGAGCGACCGCCGAATACATCTGTAGGCAAGCGCCGTCGGTGGTTAGCATCGTGGCGATGGCGGGCGACGTCAGCCACGCGCCGATGGAGGACGACGTTTGCGCCGACTACCTGGCGGCGCTGATACGGGGTGAGGCGCCGGACACCAGCGGTATCCGCGACATCATTCTCGCCACGCCTCACGCGCAGCTCTTTCTGGACCCCGAGGACGCCGACTTCATCCCCAGCGACCTGGACTACGTGCTGGCGGTCGATCGGTTCGATTTCGCCATGCCGGTGCGGCGTGAAGGCGGGCTGCTCATCGCGCGAAAGTGGCTTTGCGCATCACTCTAGCAAATGCTAGAATTTAGGGCACATCAGCGGCAGGGGCAGGTCTCAGACCTGCCCCTCACGAACTATCGGACGCGGAAATAGCAGGAAGGGAACATCGGTGGATAGACTGGATACCTGCGACCGCTGTGGTCACCCGTTGGAGCCGCGCAACTGCAAGGAGGTCTGCCCGCGTTGTGGGGCGCGCCTCGACTGCTCCGACGTGCCGACCGTCCATCGTCCTACCGATATCCGCGTCGAGCAGAGGAACGGACAGACCTTCCGATAAGGAGCGCACTGTGTACCGCCGCGGCTCTCAACTGGATACAGCGTGGCAGCCGGCTCTTGACGTGTGCGAGACGGCCGACGCCTACCTCATCAAGGTCGACGTGCCGGGCGTGCACGAAAGCGACCTGCGCCTGGACTTCGCCGACAATGTCCTGAAACTTGCGGGCGAGCGGCGACGCCCGTACGAAGCCAACAGCACCCGCATGCACCGCATCGAGCGCGAGTATGGCGCGTTCGAGCGCCGCGTGCGCCTGCCCGAAGACATTGACCCCAACGATGTCGAGGCGACGCTGGAGCACGGCGTTCTGTCGATTCGGGTGGGGAAGCGGGTCGAGCAAGGCGTCGTGCACATCCGCGTGAAGCGGTCCGATGCTTCGCCCCTGGAAAGGGATGAGGCGTGACGCTGCGCGTGACGGTGTTCGGCGACCCGGCGAATGAGGTATGCCTCATCAGCGGGTGTGGCAGCCGCGTTTCGTCGACGGAGGCTTATCCGGAGACGGCGAAGGCGCTGCGGGACCTGTTCGGCGAGCACGTCCAGCTGCACTACTATGACCTGAGCGACCCCAGGCTGCGCGCCCACTTCGCCCGGCTCATCGACGGCGCGCGGTCGCGCGGTCTGCGCTTCCCACTCGTCGCCATCAACGGCGCCATTGTCGCTGGCGCCGACGAGTCTGCGCCCTACCCGCTCGCCGTCGATCGGCTATTGACCCTGATCGACACTGCGCTGGCCGAGGCGGCGGTCATCAAAGAAGCCGCGGAGAGGCGGAATTGAGTTTTCTCGGACTGCCCTGGTGGTGGCCGTTGGGCCGCGTTCCGGAAATCACGCCGGAGAGTCTGGCTGCCACCCTGGCGCAGACCTCGCCACAGATCGTGGATGTGCGAACGGCCCAAGAGTTCGCCAACGGCCACATCGAGGGCGCGGCCAGTCTACCTATCACAGCGTTTTCTGCGCGATGGCGCGACCTGGGTCTCGACCCTGACCGCCCCGTCGTGCTTATTTGTCTCAGCGCCCACCGCAGCATACCCGCGACTCGCCTGCTACAGCGCCACGGCTTCGACGCGCAGCAGCTGGCCGGCGGCATGCAGGCATGGCGAGCCCGTCATCTACCCGAAACCTCTACAACGGAGTAAGGCATGACCGCCGACCGGCCCCGCCCCACGATGGACGACATTTTCAAGGTCAGGCTCGCCAGCGATGCGCAGATCTCGCCTGACGGAAGCGCTGTCGCCTTCGGCTACGCGCCGATCTTCAAAGAAAAGGACCACAGCAGAAAGAGCGCGATCTGGCTTGCCGACGACAACGGCGCTCGCCAGTTCACGGCCTCTCTGTCGTGTGATCGCGCTCCGCGCTGGTCGCCGGATGGCCGGCAGCTTGCCTTCATCTCGGATCGTCTGAAGGAGGGCAAGTATCAGCTATACCTGCTTGATAGGGTGGGGGGCGAGGCGCGGCAGGTGACGGACACACGCTGCGAGATCCGCGGGCCCATCTGGCTGCCGGACGGGCGGCTGGCCGCGCTGGTGACCGAAGCAGTGCCGGAAGATGTGGAAAAGCGTCGGCAGGAGGGCGAAGATCCCTTCGTGGCCGACGACAATTTCCAATGGACGCGTCTGTGCATGGTGGATCTGAGCAACGGCGAGCTAACGCCGATCTCCCCGCCCGGCATGCAGGTCTACGAGGCGGCGCCGTCGCCCGACGGCCGGCGCTGGGCGTTGGTCGTGAGCGACGACCCCCGCCGTGACGCCTGGTACCACAACCGCCTCGTGCGGCTGGATGGGCCGGAGGCGCAGCCAGTGACGCTGTACAGGACGGCGAAGCTGCCCGAAGGCGTGAGCGCCGCCCCTGTCTGGTCGCCGGATGGGCGATTCGTTGCTTTCATCGCGGGCGCGTGGAGCGACGAGGGCGCCGTCGCCGGCGATGTGTGGCTTGTCGAAAGCGATGGCGGTTCCGCGTACTGTCTCACCCCCGGGATTGCCGCGTCGTTCGGGAGTGTGAAATGGCTGAACGACGGGCGGCTGATCGGCGCGGGAATTCGTGACGGTGAGGGTCTGCTGGCAATTATCGGCCGCGACGGGAGCGTGTCAACGCTGTGGCAGGACCTGGCCGCGCTCGATGCGCCCTTCCAGGCGCGGGTGAGTGTGGCCGCCGATGGCTGCACATTCGCGGTTGTGCGCGAAGACCCATATCACGGCCGCAACGTCTGGGTCGGGACGGTCGACGGCGAGATGCGTCAGCTGACGCATCTTCAGCCTGAGATGGACGCGTACGACATCGGGCGCGTCGAGAACATCCACTGGACCGCGCGGGATGGTCTGCGCGTGCAGGGGCTGTTGCTGACGCCGCGTGGCTGGAACGGCGAGCGCGTCCCGCTCGTCGTCTGGGTTCACGGCGGGCCGACGGGCGCCTGGCTGCCGACGTTTCTGGGTAGCACGGGCTCGACGGCCCAGATACTCTCGTCCCTCGGCTACGCCATCCTGATGCCTAACCCGCGGGGCAGTGTTGGGCTGGGCCGCGCCTACGCCGAGGGCAACCATCAGGACCTCGGCGGCGGTGACTTGCAAGACATCCTGGCCGGCGTGGATTGTGTCGTCGAGATGGGCGTGGCCGACCCGCTCCGGGTCGGCATCATCGGCTGGAGCTACGGCGGCTACATGACGGCGTGGGCCATCACCCAGACAACGCGTTTCAAGGCCGCGGTCGTCGGCGCCGGCATCGTCAACTTCGACAGCCACTGGGGGCAGAACAGCATTCACAACTGGCAGCTCGTCTTTTTCGACGGCGCGTCGCCCCTCGAAGACCCCGACGCTCACCGCGCCCGCTCCCCGTGGACGTACCTTTCGGCTGTCCAGACGCCGACGCTCATTCTCCACGGTCAGAACGACACCGATGTGCCGGTGGCCCAGGCTCACGAGCTTTACCGCGGCCTGCGCTCCCTCGGCGTCGAGACCCAGCTCGTGACTTATCCCCGTGAGCCCCACGGGCTCCAGGAGCGTCTGCACGTCCGCGACATGAACGGACGCGTTATCGAATGGTTCCGAAAACATCTCGATCCCTGAGCCGCGCCGGGGACCTTGCCGCGCTGGGCGTCGTCCTCGTCGCGTTCGCGCTTCGCGTGCTTGCCCTCGGTGGGCCGAGCCTGTGGTACGACGAGGGCTTCGCCGTCCAGACGGCGCGGCTCCCCATTCCCGCCCTGGTCGAGCGCCTCATCCGCGAGGACAACCACTCGCCGCTGCACTACCTCGTCCTCCACGTGTGGATGCTCGTGGCCGGCGACTCCGAGACGGCGCTGCGCTTCTCCAGCGTTGTCGTCGGCGTGCTCATAGTCGCGCTGACGTACGCTATCTTCCGCGAAGTTTTCCGTGGCCGGCCTGGCGAGGATAGCGCCGCGCTCATCGCGGGCGCCCCGTCCGCGGCCCTCGTCGCCCTGTCCCCGTTCCTGGTCTACTACGCCCGCGAGGCGCGCATGTACAGCCTCCTGGCGTGCTTCACCCTGGCTGCCGCGTGGACGTTGCTGGCCGCAACGCGCCGAACGCTGGAAGCCGAAGATGAAAAGCAACGCAGAGACGCAGAGACGCAAAGGGAAGAGGATGTACGCGCACTAGAGCATCAATCACACGGGCGGGAGATTGCTTCGCCTTCGCTCGCAATGACATCGCCGCCTCAGCGCCTTCGCGCCTTTGCGTTTCAAAATGGCTTGTGGGTCGCGCATGGGGTGCTGCTGGCGGGGATGCTCTACACGCAGTACATGGGCGTGTTCTTCATTCCGGCGTTTGCTCTCTTCGCGCTTCTGAGCGGGTGGCGCGTGTTCGTCCGCTGGCTGCTGGCGGCGGCGGTCGGCGCCCTGCTGTTCCTGCCCTGGCTGCCGTTCGCCCTTCTCCAGATGCGTCGCCTGTTCGGCTCGACGCCCGAGTACTTCCCCGCGTACCTCGACGCATCCGCCGTCATCCAGAACGGTCTGCGCAGCTTCCTGGCTCTTGATGTCGCGACATGGGCGGGGGCGGCCGCCGTCCTGCTTCTGCTCGGCTCGGCCGCGCTCCTCATACGCGACGCCCGGCGCGACGCGACCCTGGCTCGCCGCGAGGCGCTGCCGATGCTGGCGACGTGGCTGCCGCTCCTGCTCATCGCAGTTGCCAGCAGCTCCATCGCCAAGTTCGTCGCTCGCTACGCCATCCCCGCCGCGCCGATGCTCTACCTGAGCATCGCCCTGGTGCTGTTTGGGCTGCTATGGCGAAAGGCCATCATTGCGCGCGCGGTGTACGCCGTCGCGCTGGTGGCGCTGCTGGTGTTCCTAGGGCGCGGCGGCTGGAGCGCGACGATCGCGCCGTGGGTGCCGCACGAGGACGCGCGCGGCATCGCCGATTACCTGAACGAGCGGGCACGGCCGGAGCAGGACATCATCTTCATGGATGCGCGGCCCGATGCCTTCGACTACTATTACCACGGCCAGGCGGCGGTACACCCGATGTTCGTCGGCTTCGATTACGAGGCCGGCGCGAGCCAGCTCAACGCCATCCTGGCGCGCAAGCCAGAGCGTATCTGGCTCATCCTGTGGCAGCACGAGGCCGCCGACCCGACGGGCATGGTGATTGACGAGTTGCAACGCCGCAGCGGACAGGGGCGCGTTACACGCAGCAACTACCGCGAGTACACGCTCCTCCGCTTCGACCTGGCCGACTGGTCGCCGGTCGAGCCTATGCCGACGCCGCAACAATCCATCGGCGCGACCTTCGGCGACCGGCTGACGCTCGTCGGGGCGGACCGGTTGAAAGGCGATCCCGGCGTGCTGCGCTGGATTCTCTATTGGCAGGCGCGGGAGCCGCTGGCAGGCGATATCGCCGTCACGTTGCAACTGAAGGATGCCGAGGGGAAGGTCCGTGTCAGCCATAACCAGGGGCCGAGCGCGCCGTGGCTGGCAGCGGCGGGCCTGCCGACTGACGTCACGGTGCGAGGCCTCACGGAGGTGACGCTGCCGAAGGACCTGGCGCCGGGGACGTATGAAGCCAGCGTTCTGGTGTGGGACCCGTCGGTGGAGCGCAACCTGGCGGCTGCTGCGGCGGACGGGACGCCGCGAGGCACGAGCATTTCGCTGGGAACGGTGGAGGTCACGCCGGCGATGCTGGCGAAGTAGACGCTCTCAGAAGTAACCTACCGGTCGTCGCAGCCGACGGAGAGGTTCTCGGGGCCGAAGCTATCAGGCAGGAGCTGCGCGAGCGTGTAGATGCGGTAGCAGCCCGCGGCGTCTGCCACGTAGACGACGAGACTGGGGCCGCCGAACTCGCGAAGAATCTGGCGGCATGCCCCGCACGGCGTTCCCCCGTCTGACGTAACGACGGCGACGGCCGCGAACTTGCGCTGGCCGTCGGCGACGGCGTGGACCGCCGCGGTACGCTCGGCGCAGGTCGCCAGCGGGTAGACGGCGTTCTCGATGTTGCACCCGGTGAAGATGTCGCCGTCGGCGGTGAGGATGGCAGCGCCGACCCGGTAGCGAGAGTAGGGCGCGTAGGCCCGCTCGCGCGCCTCTGCGGCGGCCGCAATAAGCTGCTCGGCTACGCCGTCCCGTTGATTTTGCGTGTCGTCTGCCATTCTTCCTCGTTTTCCTGTGCGCTTGCCGCCGCGGATGCGCCATCGCGAGCGCGGTCCCCGTCATCGGTTCCCGGGCGGCTCTCTTCGATTTTGATTCTGACCTTCCCGATGCGCCGGCCATGCACAGTAAGCACAATGAGCCGGACATTCTCCACCTGTACCTCGTCCCCCACCTCTGGGACTCGTCCCAGTTGACTGAAGATCAGGCCGCCCAGCGTATCATTTTCACCGGTAGGCAGGTGCAGGTCAAGCTCCTCATTGAGGTCGTCCAGGTTGGCCCGAGCATCGTAGATGATCTCCTGCGCCGAGATGGTCTGGCTTATCGGCTCCTCGGTATCGTACTCATCCTGGATCTCGCCGACAATCTCCTCGAGCAAGTCCTCGATGGTCACGAGGCCAGCTGTGCCGCCGTATTCATCCACCACGACCGCCAGGTGAACCTTAATACGCTTCAGCTCGGCGAGCAAGTCGTCCACCGGCTTTGTTTCCGGGATGAAGTAGGCCGGGCGCAGCAGGTCGCGCAGGGACGGTTCCGCTCCGCCGCCACGTATGTCCCGCAGCGCGCGCAGCAGGTCCTTCGCGTAGAGCACCCCGGCGACCTGGTCGATGTTCTCCTCGTAGACCGGCAGGCGGGAGTGGCCGCACTCGATGATGGTATTCAGGACCTCTTGCAGGGGCGTCTCCATGTCGAGGGCGACAATGTCGATGCGCGGCACCATGACTTCTCGCGCCACCGTGTCGCCCAGGTCGAACACGCCCGCGATCATGTCTCGCTCTTGCTCCTCGATCAGGCCTTCCTCTTCGCCCACGTCGACCAGGAGGCGGAGTTCCTCCTCCCGCGCGAGCATATCCACCGACTTATCGCTGGTCGCGCCGGTCGCGAGGAAGCCGAGGAAGCGCACGATGGGGCTGAAGATAACGGCGAGGATGTGCAGCGGCCGGGCGATGAGCAGGGCGGTACGATCCGGCGAGCGCAGCGCGATCGCTTTCGAGAGAAACTGGACAAGGAGAACCAGGGCCAGCAGCGCGAAGGTTATGATGTACGGGTTGACGAGGGATGAGACGGAGAAGGCCAGCAAAGTGGCTGTGACCGCGCCGCCCAGCAACCCGAGAGTATTCAACACGAGCAGAGAGGCCAGGGATTGGCGCGGGTCGCCGATGATGCCGCGAATGGCCTCGGCGCGGGTGTCGCCTCGGTCAATCGAGGCTTGCAAACGAATGCGATTTAGCGAAGTGACCGCCGTCTCACCGCTGGCGGCGAGGGCCGTAGCGGCCAGGAACACACCATAAAATATCAACTCGATCCAATAACTACTGCTAGGGTCCAAAAGCCTTTCCTCCTGAAAATGCCCCCCATGGCACTCCCTTAGATGTCCTGCTCCACGGCAGCCTTACTCAGCGACAGGTGCGTGAACGGCGCGACAGTCGTCGCGGCGGGCAGGGTCACGCCCTCGACAACGGCCATCTCCACGCGGCAGCCATCCCCCAGCGCGGCGTCGCGGATGACCGCGCCCGGGCCGAGTATGCAGCCCACGCCGATGCGCGCTCGCCCCTGGAGACACGTGTTGGGGTAGACCGTCGTGTCCGGCCCGATGTCGACGCCGGCGTCGATGGTAATCGTGTGGGGCTGAATAAGGGTGACGCCACGGTCGAGCCACTGGCGCGCGATGCGGCGCTGCATGACCGCTTCGGCCTCGGCGAGCAGAGCGCGCGTGTCGACGCCCAGGGTCTCTGTGTGGTCCGGCGTCGAGACGGCGCCGACACCCAGCCCCTCGGCAATCGCCATGTGGATCAGGGCCGTCAGGTAGATCTCGCCCTTGACCGCGCTGGGCTGCACCTGCTTCAGGGCCGGCCAGAGCCAGGCGTCGCGGAAGGCGTAGATGCCCATGTTGCACTCGGCGATGTCGCGCTGCTCCGGCGTCGCTTCCGCCGCCTCGACCACGCCGAGGATGGCGCCGTCGGGGCCGCGCACGACGCGGCCGTTGGGGCGCAGGGCAGGGTTCTGGATGTGGGTAGTCAACAGGGTGATGGCGTCGTCCGACGCCGCGTGGGCATTGGCGAGACGGCGCAGAGTGGCGTCGGTCAGCAAGGGGGTATCGCCGTAGAGGACGAGCACGGTGTCGGCGCGGCCGGCCACGACCGACTCGGCCTGAGACACGGCGTGGCCGGTGCCGAGCTGCCGCTCCTGCACGACAATGTCAACCGTCAGGGACGGTGCGCCGGCGTCGGCGTTCGCTCCGGCGACGGCGGCGCGCACATCATCGCCCGCGCCGACGACGACGGCCAGGGCGGACGGCGCGAGGGTGCGCGCGGTGTCTAGCACATGTTGGAGCATCGGGCGGCCGGCGACGGGGTGAAGCACCTTCGGCAACTGGGAACGCATGCGCGTCCCCTTTCCGGCCGCCAGAATGACAACAGAAAGAGACATACGTCTCACATGCGGCTGCGCTGTGGACGCAGCCCGCAGTCTACTAAATCTTCCCTGGGAAAACGCGACTTGAAAAATCCAGGACAGGGCGAGCGCTTGCTCACCGTGTCCCTCATTCGTTACGGATTCTTGCGGAGATTGTTGAGCGTGCGGCTGAGGATATCATCCTGCTCGGCGCGCTTCTTGGCTGCGCTCTTGCGCTGCTTCTCGTCGGCCTCCGCCTTCTTCTCCTGCGCGCGCTGGAAAGCTGCCTGCATCGTTGTCTGGGCCGGGTCGCTGTCGTCGTCGTCGGCCGAAGCCTGGGCCTCGTAGACGTCGTAGCGCGGCTTCATGGACAGGCTGATGCGCTTGCGCTTCGTGTCCACGTCCAGGATCGTGACCTCGACCTGCTGGCCGGGCTTCACCACGTCCTCGACGCGGCGCACGCGGTTCTCGGACAGCTCGGAGATATGCACCAGGCCGTCCTGCTCCGCGCCGATGTCGATAAACGCGCCGAACTGGGCGATGTTCTTGACCGTCCCTGTAATCTGCTCACCGGGCTTCAATTGGTCCAGCCGAAGCCGGGGTGGGCCTTCGGGGGCTTTTGCTTTCGGCGGTACGGGAGCCGCTGTGGCTGCGGCGTCCCCATTCTCGGGGGTAGTGGGTGCGGCCACGTCCCCGCTGTCGGGGGCGAGCGCCTCAGGCTCCACAGCCCCTGTCTGCTCCTCAGTCATAACCTCAAGTCCCTCCGTGGTTACATTCATACAGCACTATATTGTAGCACGACACGGGCCACGCGCAAATAACGAGTTGCGCGCCTCATGTAGCGCAAGAACTGGATAGCGTTTCGACGCGTTCTGAGGTATACTGTCGCCACTCATTGCTCAAGGGTATACTGTTTCGCCGAGAAGCCGGCGCCGTGATGCGCCGGCTCGATATTTCGGGAGGGTTGTTGTGAAGGCACGCGAGCTTGGCGCACTATTGTTACTCGGCTCTATCTGGGGCGCGTCCTACCTTTTCATCAAAGTGGCGGTGCAAGTCTTTCCGCCCCTGACCCTTGTCACCCTGCGCGTTGTCATGGCGGCGTTGACCAGCCTGCTCATCCTCCGCCTGCGCGGCATCTCCCTCCCGCGGAGCCGCGCCATGTGGGGAACTTTCCTGGTAATGGGCCTGTTCAACGGCGCTGTGCCCTACAGCCTTATTACGACACCTGCAAATCCACCACATTGACCATAACGTCGCCTTCTGGGCGGTTGAGCGTAAAACAGTAAACCACGGTTGCCTTCGCCTTCTTCCGCCGCCCCTCCCCCACTGTCTCGACGATAATGTGGTCAACCAGCCGACGCACCAGATCGCGCTTTGCCTCAAAGCTCGCGTTGTCGACTTGCCCTCGGATCCGCTCCAGAACGGCGGCTGCCTCCTTCAAGCGTTCCTGGGTTTGCTCCTGCGCGAGCTGCTTCTCAAAGAGCTTATCCTTTTGGACAAGCAGCTTGCGCTCCTCATGTGCCAGCTCGTCGAGCTGAATCACCATGTCATCCTCGGTGATCTTGCCGACGCGTCGCAGGCGTAGCACTTCCTGTCGCCACTGCCGTCCAGCCTCCAGTTTGTCACCTATCTCTGCGATTTGACGCTCGATCTCAGCGGCGTTTAGCCGACCCTGCTCCGCTTGAGCTGCCAGGTGCGACAAGACTTCGCCCGGGTTTAGAGCAAAGGCTCGTATGTCCGCCCAGACCGCATTCTCGAGTGGCTCAGCCCTGATTAAGGCGCTCTCACATTTCTGCAATCTGAATGGGCTGACATATTCCTTGCCGCCGCAGTAGTAGTAGGTTGTCTTGTTCTGACTCCCGCCCAGCCTGCCTACGTAGGTCAGGCCGCACATACCGCATTTGATCAGACCGGCCAACAAGTACTTCCGCTTCCCCGTCCGCCGCATGTCGGAGTAGGTATCACGCCGCTGTTCTTGCGCCCGCTCCCAGGTTTCTGCGTCAACAATCGGCGGGACTTCGATGACGATGGGTTCCTTAGCCCGCTTGTTGTTGTAAACCAACTTGCCCATGCAGGTCGGGCTCTGAAGAAGCCGAGCGACGCTGCCCACTGCCCATCGGCCGCTCATCTTGCCAAAGCGTTCTTCAGACCGTCTGTTGCGATAGCCTCGGTTGGCGTAGGGTGATGGAATGCCCCTAACATTGAGCTCGGTCGTAATCGCCGGCGTCCCCATCTTCTGGTTCACGTACATGTCGTAGATCATTCGAACGATGTCCGCCTCGGGCGGGTACTCGATCAGGTAGCCTGCCTCATCGATACGGTAACCGTAAGGGTAGGCTCCGCCCGCCCACTTGCCCTCGCGAGCATTCTTGATCTTGCCTTCATTCGTCCGCTGCAAGATGACAGAGCGCTCCATCTCAGCGATGGCGGCCATCACGGTTAGCACCAGGCGCCCGAAGGGAGGCGCCGTGTTGAACTGCTCCGTCACGCTATAGAAGGCGACGCCTTGCTTGTCCAGTTCATCAACTGTCTGTAGCACTGAGATGACGTCTCGGCCAAGACGATCTAGCTTCCAGATAATCAGCGCGTCGAACGCGTTCTTGCGAGCGTCGGCCATCATGCGCTTCCCGTCCGGCCGCTGCTCAATTGGGATCGCGCCGCTCCAGCCTTCATCCTTATACGTCGCCACGATGTCGAAGCCCATCGCCTCGGCGTATCGCCGCGTGTTGTGGAGCTGAATGCCAATCGTTCCCGCCTCGGCCTGTTCATCCGTGGACACGCGGCAGTACAGGGCGGCTCTTGCCGCAGCATGAGTCCGCGTGCCTGTTTCCGAAGCCAACATAGCGTACTCCTTTCAATACCTCTATTCGGTACTAATGGAATTATTTTAGTCGTACTATAATTATATATGCCTACATTTCTCCGACATTTCGCCGACACAGTATTCTTTTATCGCACCGAAACGACCGGATATGTTAAAATGGTTCCGAAGGAGACCCTATGGAACCAGACACGAATCGCCCCCAACGAGGACGACCGAAGTCCGCGAAACCCAAGGCCGAGAAGTTCAGCGTTTCGTTGCGGCCCGACGTGTATGACAAGCTAAGCCAGCTCGTTGACCTCACTGGCTTAGATCGAAGCGGTGTTATTTCGCTGCTTATACAGAAGAGCGACCTCAAAGAGTACATAATGCCATCAAGGGACGTGTCACCCGAGGTGAAGAGTCGCTCGTGATGTCTCTAGTTGCCGTTATCCGGCGAGCTCGCGGGCAGCCCGTCTCCGACGTCCGACGGCTCGACCAACGCCTCAGTCTCTACTTCGGCAGGGGTCTCGTAACTGAGTAGCTTCAACAGGGCGTCTAGCTGGCGCTGCAGATCGGGACGGTACACCCGCGTGATAGTCAGCGTGGAGTCCGTGGATTTGTCTGATCGACTCGAAGCCATCTACTTTCCTTCATAGACCATAAGGTCTGGTCATATCCTCCTTGCGTGCCGAACGCGTGTTCCTCGTGCATGGTTGTCCATCCTTCCTAGTGTAGCCCACGCCACTTTCCCGGGACTTTCCTGGCGCTTTCCCGGCGCTTTCCCGGTCGGCAGTTTGGGAAAGTGGCGAAATTAGCTGCCTCCAGTCTACACGGCTACCGTCCTCCGGCCGTCCTCCCAGCGTCCCCCCAGCGTGAGTTTACAGTCCGTCGTTCCATAGCCTCCAAATTGACCTCCCCCAGTTTACCAAACCTCGATAACTCGCTGGTTCCGTTTCAATCACTGGCCGAGCAATTTTAGCAACCCCGCCTGAACTTCGTATGACTCTTGGTCGTAACAGATGCCTGGCGCCGTGTCGGCGTCACTCGTCTCATCCTGGCGCTTGCTCGGTCAGATGTCGATCTTCGGGGCCCCAACAGCCCCGGCAGTCGCAGAAAACAATCACTACGCTGACGAGTTTTCCGGGTGCTCGGAACGTGCTCGAAAAGTGACCGAAAAGCGCTCGAAGAGTTAGCGTCGTTTTGTATACTGCGACCAGGGGTTGCCAGTGGCATGAGCCACTTGTCCCCTTCGAACGTTAACAGGCTGCTGCCGCTCCATTCGTCCAGTATACACGTCGCCCATTTCCCGGCAGTTTCCTGGCGATTACACGGGCAGCGTAATTGGCAGCGGCGGCGGATGTAATTCAGCGAGATGAGGTTAATCGATGGTCGTGAGTCTACTTTGGTGTCCTCGTGGTTTGCTCGCGGTGTCCGCCGGTGTTCCTGGCCGGGGCGCGAGCGTTCTCCAGTGTCCCTCGCTGTCGCGGAGTGTCCTCCGAGCGTCCTCCAGCCGTCCGTTTCTGTTGACGCGAGGCGCAACTGCCTCACTTTCCCGGCGCCGGCACCGGGAAAGCGGAGGGTGGCCGCGCCACTTTCCCGGACTCCCAGTTGGGAAAGTGGCGCGTGGGTTCGATCTGGCGCCGCGAGAGCCGACTTTCCCGGCACCCGGTTCGGGAAAGTCGGCGTTCGGCTCCGACTCGCGCCCCGCAGCGGCTCACTTTCCCGGAGCCGGCTCCGGGAAAGTGGCGCGTAGGTTCGATCGGGCCCCGCGACGGCTGACTTTCCCGGCGCCCGGTCCGGGAAAGTCGATGTTCTGCTTCGCCTTCTGGCCCGGAGCAGCTCACTTTCCCGGCGCACGGTCCGGGAAAGTGAGCGTTTTTCCGGAAACTCGTCGAATAACACTCCCAAATAACTCCCGTGTAATCCCCATGAAACTCAGCGCCTGTAGAATGGCCATGACAACCGTGTTCGGGTATTCGGCCGGCAGCGCTGGCCATCACTCGCACCGAAACTCCTCCACTTTCCCAACCTGTACGCCGGGAAAGCGCCGGGAAAGCGCCGGGAAAGTGGCGTTTGGTACACTGGGAGGGAAGTCCATGCTCAGCCTGATCGAGATGCCATTCGTCCAACCGTCCTTTGAGCGTCCCTTGAGGCGCTCGCCGCTACTCAGCCGCTTCTGGCCGAGCGACGTTCGGAGACGATCGTGGAGGTCATGCCGCGTGAAGCAAGTAACACCGGCCAACAGGCTCAGACAGTCCTCGAAAACCATCCCCATGCCTCAGCGCTCGTCGGGGGCTGTTTCAGCCGTCAATCGAGCTGGTTGCGCCGATCTTTGGCCTGACTCTTCAGGATTCTCGCCGAATGAATTTCAGCGTCCTCCAGAAAAGGACGCTGCGCGGACAGTAAACTCACGCCCGGAGGACGGTCGCGTGATACACTGGCCGCAGCTAGTCCGTCAAACCGCATGGAGGTTACATGTCTCGCACAACTGAACAGACCGAGACCAACGTGTTCGAGATCGTCACGCCGCGCACCAACGCAGCGACCCTCACCGCCGCCGAGAACCTCCTGGCTGCCTTGGCCTCGCGCCAATCCCTCAGCCTGGAGATCTGGGCGACCTCGTTGTCCCGTCACTTCCTCATCCGCGCGCCCGGCAATGTGACGGCCCAGGACCTGCACACCCGCCTCGGCGCGGCCTACCCCCAGGCCGACCTGCGCCCCATCGGCGTCAGCCACCCCCTCGGCGACAACCCGCTCCACGTTAAGCCTAACGAGCAGGTCGCCGCCTGCTCCCTCGTCCTGCAGGAGCCGCCCTACTTGCCCCTGCGCACCTTCCACGACGACGACCTGTACCCCGACCGCCCGGCGCAGGCCGATCCCCTGCTCCCTGTGCTGGCGGCGCTGTCCAACCTGCCCGACGGCTGGCGCGCCGTCAGCCAGCTCGTCCTCAGTCCGGCCTCCACGCGCTGGTCGAAGCCCTACCGCCGCATGGCCGTCGAGCCGCCCCTGTACCACGAGCGCATGGCCCAGCAGGCGGCTACCGAAACCCAGACCTCCTGGAGCCAGCTCGTTCTGGCTGCCCTGTTTCTGGTTTTCGTTGTCGCGAGCCTGACCCTGATGAACCTCTACGACCACTACGGCCGACTGGCCCTGGTCCTCGCGGCGGTTGTCGTCGTCGCCATCGTCGTCGGCGTCTTCTGGCTGGTGCGCCGGCTGACCGACAAGCCCATCTACGACCCGCAGCTCGTGCGCGACAAGATCAGCCACCCGGCCTACCAGGCCCAGCTGCAGCTCGCCGTCTTCGCCCCCAAGACGGCACCCGAAGAGAGGGTTCAGGCGATCCTCGACCGCCTCGCCGATGCCTATCGGCCCTTCGACCTGCCCTCGGGCAATCGCCTGACGCCGCGCCGGCGCGGGTCGCGTGCCTCCATTCTCAACACGCGGGAGCTGGCCGGCCTCTGGCACCTGCCCCTGGCGACGAGCGACACGCCCCTCCTGGAGCGCACCACCGCTCGGCGCTGGCAGCCCCCGCCCTGGGACGTAGGGAAAGGGTGTCGGATCGGCGTCTCCGAGCTACAGGGACGTCAGATCCCCGTCTGCCTGCCCGACGACCTGCTGCAGCGCCACCTGCTCCTCGTGGCCAAGACCCGCCGCGGCAAGTCGGCGCTCTTGTTGCGGCTGGCCCAGCACCTGGTCACCCAGCCCGGCACGCTTGTCGTGGTCGATCCCCACCGCGACCTGGTGCAAGCGACACTTGGCCTGATCGGGCGTGACCGCCAGGAGGATGTCGTCTACCTCGACGTAGCGAACAGCCGCCGACCCTTCGGCCTCAACCTCCTGGACGTGGGCCTCGGCTGGAACCGCGACCAGGCGGTCGAGAACGCCCTGACCGTCCTGCGCCATGAGTTCGACCGCTTCTGGGGGCCGCGTATGGAGGACGCCTTCCGCTTCGCCTTGCTGACCCTCTACCTGGCCAATGAGAAGGTGGTCAAGGACGAAGGCGACGCGGGGCGGGACAGGCAATACACCCTGCTGGACGTGCCGCCCCTGCTGGCCGAGCGGGCCTTCCGCCGTCGTGTGCTGCGCGGGGTGGACGACGCCACCGTTCACACCTGGTGGACGAGCTACTACGACAGCCTCGGTCAGCACTTCCAGACGGAAGTCGTCAACCCTGTTCAGACGAAGGTGCAGCGCTTCGTCGGCAGCCAAGCGGCGAGGGTCATCGTCGGCCAGCCTCGCTCGACCATCGATCCGCGAGCGTGGGTCAAGGCGGATACCATTGTGTTGCTGCACACGGCGCGAGGGCTAGTCGGCGAGAGCACAGCGGCGCTCATCGGCGGAACGATCGTGAACCTCCTCAGCCTGGCCATCCGCGAGCGGGTCACATGGCCGAAGGAGCAACGTAGCCCGGTACATCTGCTCATCGACGAGGCGCATACTCTACCAAGCATTGATTACGAGGGCATCCTGGGCGAGCTGGCCAAGTACGGGGCGAGCCTGACCCTGGCCACGCAGAGCCTGGGGCGGCTGGCGAAGTTGGACGCCGAGGGGGTGCGCGACGTGCGAGGGATGGTGTTCGCCAACATCGATGGGCTGTTCGCCTTTCACATGAGCGCGGAGGATGCGCGCTACCTGGCGCCAGAGCTAGGCGGTGAGGTCGAGGTGGCCGACCTGGTGGAGCTGGGGGAGCACGAGTGCTACGTCAAGCTCTCTATAGGCGGGCGCCGGCTACCGGTGTTCTGGGTGCGGCTCGACCCGCCGGTAGAACCCAACCTGGTGCGAGCGGAGCTGATGCAGCAAGCGTCAGTGGCGAAGCATGGCACACCGTCGGCGCACGTGGAGGCGATGCTGTTGCAGGCGGTGCAGCGCCGCGTCGAAGCGGAGCAAGCTGCGGCCAGCTCGAACGGGCATAACACGGCTGACGCCTCCGAGACAAAGCCAGCTGACGACGACAACCCAGCGAACCGCCGGTCGCGGCGAGGCCGGTCACGCGGCCCGTCGAACGGCGATCACCGGCCGAACGGGAACGGACACGGGTCGTGACGGTTGTCACCCGCGCCAACATCGGGGCAGTCGCTATTGGCCTCACAACGACCCAGCGGGAGGTACTGACGCTGCTGTCGTGGCTGCCGTTCGCGCCGGTGGACGTGCTGACGCGCATGATGGGGCTAAGCGGCCCGGCGGAGGTGTATCGGGTGATTGGGCGGCTGGAGGCGCTGGGGCTGATTGGGCGCCTCCAGCGGCCCCTCGAAGGCGGGCACAATCCGCGCCTGAGCCACCTCACAGGGCTAGGGATAGCGATCGTGGCGCTGGACAACGGGACGGATCCGATGGCAATCGCTCAAGCGCGGCGGCTGCGGCCCAGTGATCTGCTGAGGCGGCTAGCACGCCTGCCCCACGACCTGGCCCTCTACCGTCTCCTCGCGGCCGTCGTCGCCTCAGACCCCACCTCACCAATGCTCGTGGACTGGCAGACGCCGTGGCAGTTCAGATACCGGCAGAGGTCCGAGAACATCGTCACCGTACGAGCGCCAGCGCGAGCCTGTCTGCGGTGGGGCAAAGCAGAGATGGCGTACCTGCTCATCGCCGACTTAGGCGGCTTCCCCCTGCGGCGCTATAGGCGGCGGCTCGGTGGCCTGGTGGAGTGGCGGCACGTCCAGGGCGGCGTGCTGCCACTCGTTGTTGTGGGTACAGTGAGTGAGGGGCGCGCTACGGCATGGCGGAGTCTTCTGAGCGAGGCGGGCCGAGCGCAGCGGGATAGTGGGATCGAGGGCTGGGTCGTGACGTGGGCGCAGGTCGAACGGGGCGAGGTGGAGATTGGGAAAGGCCGAGGGCAACCGTGCGAAGAGAATCCACGCCCTGCTCCCGTCAAAGAGAGAGTCAGAGCCGAGCGCAACGGCAAGACCTGGAACCTGCGCAGCCTGGAACTGGCGCTGACCCCGGAGAAGCTTGTCGTAGAACATCCTTCGGCAGCCCTGGCGCTGACGTTGACACCCGTAGACCGGGAGCTCCTGGACGTGGTCGCGCGCCACCCGTTCCTCTCGGCAGTTGACCTGGCCGAGATCATAGACTGGACAGTGCCGTGGGCGCGACGGCAATGTGATCGCCTCGTGGCGCTCGGAGCATTGCGCCTGTTGACGGCGGACGAGGTGGGACAGCGAGCAGCGGGAGGTTGGGTGGAGGTAACGCGGGTGGCGCTGCGGTTGCTCGCCGAACAACGTGGAATGACCCTGGCCGAAGCGACACACTGGCTGGGATATGTGGGAGGTGGACCTCAACAACCGATTGGCGTCCGGCGCAAGCTGGTGCAGGTGCTGGGCCACACCCTGGGCGTCAACGGCGTCTTCGTGGGGTTGTATCGAGCGGCGCGTCGGGCGCGAGCAGAGGGTCATGATGAGCGCCTGGTCGTGTGGCGGAGCGCGGCTCAGTGCGGCCAGGGCATGCTCCGCCCCGACGGCTACGGTGTCTACGCAATCGCCGGCAACAAGCACAGCTTCTGGTTGGAATATGATCGCGGAACTATGTGGCGGCAAGCCTTACGGGCAAAGTTCGAGGCCTACGCCGAGTATTACGAGCGCCGCCTGTACCGCCGGGACTACGCCACCATGCCGGCGCTGCTGATTGTCACACAGCGCGCCATGGAGGAAGCGCACATCTTCGCCGCGATACGAGACGTCGGCCTGGGCAACGACACTGGCTTCACTATCTGTCTCACTAACGAAGCATCTATGAACGATCTGGCCAACAGTGAGGGGCTACGTGACCCAATCTGGCGGCATGTCGGACGTGGAAAGCACGAGCGGGGCTATTGGCCGTAGATTTGGTCTCATTGGCCACAATTTGTAAAGAGACACCATAAGCGTGGCCAGCCGATGCATTCCACGTCGCGTCAAACGGCGCTGCGTACCGGCGATCAGCAACGCTACGTACCGCGGGTCATGTTCAACCACCACGTCTGCAATTCGTCGGACTTCGGCGGCTTGAAACGAGCGCGGATCTCGATATCGAGCAGCGTCGCCTTCAGAATTGCGTCGGAAATCCGAGACGCCTCCGCCCAATGCTTGACGATACCAGCCGTGGTGAAAACGGGGACTGAGGGATGCTGCGTTTTCAGCACGCGTAGGACTTTACGATCGTCGGTCGCCACTGCCAGCCCTCGGCGGACGGCGAGCGCGCACACCTCGGCTTCGCCATCATCGAGCATAGCAGCGTAGTCTACGAACGCTGCATATTCCTCCTCGGTCTCCAGCGACAGAACCTCGAGAAGGTGTCTCTCAATAATATTCGACAGGTCAACCCGTTCGCGCTCGTACGCATCCTCGCCCGCTCCGCCGCGGTACACATAGATGGCTTCTGCGAGAGTTCGTGTGGATGCGGCGAACTGCGTTGTCGAGCCTCGGAAAATGTCAGCGATGCGGCGGCTTGCGTACAGATTGAGCAGGCAACAGCCATCCAGCACAACCTGGAGGCCCTCGTACTCAGCCCCCACGGCTACTCACCTTCAGCCGATAGTGCCCTGCCCAGGTCCAGCGACAAGACCCCTATGTTTCCCGCATCCGAGACGACGGTTCGGCTGCGTAGCTCCTCGGCAATGCTCCGCGCCTCCAACCGATCCACGCGCAGGAAACGCGCAAACTGCCCTTCGCTGAGATCACCTCGTTCGAAGGCTTCAACCGCCAGGTACAAGTAACGTGCGGGAAGCAACTGGCTAGAGACTGGATACTGCGGCGACTCCAAAGGCGCCTGAGTCTCTCGCACCGCGAACCCGGCCTGCTCTAGACGATCCCACGTCCCCGCCGCTAGCAGCTTCAGCTCCTCAAGACGCTGCGCCAGCGCCTCGAGAGACACAAAGTAGAGATGGGCGAGGGTCAGGAGATCGCCCGGCGTGATGTAACCCTCTCGGTTGCGATCCAGCTCATTGTAGCGGCGTCGAAGTCCCGCCGCGGGCATGAGGAAAGCGCGGGCGAACGCTTCGGCCAAGCGTTCGTGGTCTGGGCGTCGGACGTACCGTCCCAGGAGCGTGATCTCGGCCCGGAAACGCTGCGTGAGGAAGTGGCCGTACTCATGAGCCGTGGACAGCCGCCGTCGTTCCTCCGGGTGGTTGCGATTCACGGCGATACACCCGCCCAACCGCTCGGTGTACCCATAGATAGCGGCGACCCGGAAGGGTAGGTCCATGTAGAAGATGCGCAAGCCTACGTCGTTCTCGAGCATCTCTCGTAAGTTGAGGATGGGGCCATCGCCCAGCCCGAGACGATTACGCTCCGACACCGCCAGGTCCTCGGCCGCTATTTCGGGATCGGTTCGTCCAATCAACCGAGGTGGTGGATACTCGCGAGAAAACGGCGCTCGGCACAGATGCTCGAGGCTTAAGTAGTCTTCGGCGAGGCGCTGGAACTCCAACAGGCAGGCGGATAGTTCATCGTCGGCCGGCGCATCAGGGGGAAGCGCAGCACGGAGTTGGACAGCAAACGCTTCAGATGGTTCACCCTGGCGGGTGAATTCACCGACGGCTCGACCGTAAAGCTCGGCAAGACGGACAAGCTCTGATGGACGGATTCCCCGCTCGCCTTTCTCGATAGCCGTGACCGTGGTGCGGGCTACGCCGAGATGGTCCGCGGCCGCCTGTTGCGTCAGGCCACGCGCCTGTCGCGCCTGCTGCAATCGCCGGCCAAGGCTTTGCGGATCTATAGTCCTTAAAATATGGGCTTCCATCAACCCTCCTGGCTTGCAGTCCGCTTCGCGCTACACGGAATATTGTACGAAAGTCTTTTGACATTGTCAACTCATTAGTCCCGCACCACAGCCTCGTTGTCAGATGACAACGAGGCGCCAAGTAGCGAATGATAGAACAACGGCTTGTGATGCTAAGTAGATGAGGTATCTTCGCCTGTGCTATAATTCGTGTCCGCAACACTCCCGTCCGGCTGTGGTCGCGCTGCCCAGCTCGCTACTGTAGACATATTTCCGCTTTACAGTAACTCCGGGCGTCATTTTTCGTTAATGTTTCTGAGGCTTCCACGCAAGTCTCCTAGGTCAAGGCCCCGTTCGTGATAACACAGGTTCCAGCGTCGGCACTCGAATTCGGTTTCTCAAACGAGCCAGTAGGCACCCACGGCAGTCGCACCATTATGCTGCGTGAGCTGCGGCAACTTCTCGCCGCCTGCCCGCCCAACGCCGATATGGAGCAGTACCGCACGGCGATCGTCGACGACAACGTCCTGCTCAAGAAGACGCTGTCCACACGCCGCGAGTCGTTTCGCCGGCTCCGCGAGCTGTACGCCCTCCACCCGGCCGTCCTCCTCTTCAGTGCGCTTCGTGAGCTGTGGGATGCCGATGTTGAGGCGCAGCCCCTGCTGGCCCTCCTCTGCAGCAGCGCGCGTGACCCCATCCTGCGTGCGACGGCGAGTGTTATAAGCATTCCACTCGGATCGCCGGTCAACCCGCATATGATTTCGAAAGCAACGAGTGAAGCTTTTCCGGACCGGTACAACCCGACGATGCTCGCCAACGTCGGCCGCCACGCCGCGTCGTCGTGGGAGCAGTCGGGGCATCTGCAAGGGCGCCTGACCAAGGTTCGCGCCCGGGCGACCAGCCGGCCGACGGCGGTGGCGTATGCGCTGCTGCTCGGCTACCTGTGCGGCGCGCGGGGCGAGGCCCTCTTCCAGACCTTCTGGGCGCAGCTTCTCGATGCCCCGCCCGATGTGCTGCATGCCCAGGCCGTCGCGGCGTCGCAGCAAGGCTGGCTGGAATACCGGCGCGGGGGGGATGTGACCGACATCAGCTTTTATCATTTCCTGGCAGGGAGAATTTTGCACAGTGAGTGAGATTGAAGGGCTGCTCGAGGCGTATGCGCGCTTTGTCCGTCAACCCTGGACACGCGATTTAGCTGGAGCGGAGAAGGTCTGGTTCGCCTTATATGAGCCGGCCCAGGAGCGGCGCCTCCGCTTCCGCATAACGGAATTTGAGGTAGCAACTCGATCCGCAGGGCACGGCTGGGTACACGTGGATTTGACCGACAGTTTTGCGCAGTGGATGGCACAGCATGAGTATCGGGAAGCCTACTTTCAGCAGCCGAAGATGCTGTCCCTGGCCCTGGCGAAGTTTGAGACCTCCGTGATCGAAAGCGTCAGGAACAGTCTCGAGGCGCCTACCGCCGACGAGAATTGCGTCGTCGCGGTGTCTGGTGTGGCTTCTCTGTTTGGCCTCATGCAAGTATCCGAGTTGTGTAAAGCAGTATCATCGAGCATTCGCGGGCGCCTCCTGGTCTTCTTTCCCGGCCACCGCGATGGCAATATCTATCGCCTTCTGGATGCCCGCGATGGCTGGAATTATCTCGCTGTACCCATCTCAGCGACAGATAGGACTTAGCATATGACCGAGAATCGCGAGGTCTTTCTGAAAGACCCGACGACGTGGACGATCCCAAACCAGGGCGTTGCCAAGGTCATCGAGCCGCAATCGCCGGCCGAGTGGCGTGTGCTGCGGTACGAGATCGAGTCGTTTGTCTGTGAGGGCGAGTACAGACGCGGTCTCGAACGCATCCTCGATACGTATTTGCGCCACCTTAACAAGGAGGAACAGCCGGCGGTCTGGGTGAGCGGTTTCTATGGCAGTGGCAAGTCCCACTTCGTCCGCGTGCTGGAATACCTGTGGCGGGACGTTCAGTTCCCGGATGGCGCCACAGCGCGCGGAATAGCCAAACTGCCCAACGATGTCCACGAATACCTTCGGGAACTCAGCATCGCCGGACGACGCGCGGGTGGCGTCTGGTCAGCGGCCGGAACGCTGGGGGCAGGGGCAGGCAGTGTTCGCCTGGCTATCCTGGCGATCTTATTCCGCAGCGCCGGCCTGCCGGAGCAGTATCCGGCTGCGCGCTTCGTCATCTGGGCAAGACAAAACGACTTGTTGCCGACGATCGAGAGTGTGCTTAAAGAGCGTGGCCGGACGCTAGAGGACGAGCTGAGCGACCTGTATATCTCCTCCCATCTCGCTGAAGCCATCCTCACCGCCGACCCGGAAATGGCGGTGAATCGCTCTGACGTCCACAAGCTCCTCCAGGAGACGTTCCCATTCAAGGACGAAATCACCGACGACGAACTGTTCACTTCTATCGCCGATGTTCTGGCACTGCAATCTGCCACGCCCGATCAAGTCCCGTGTGTGCTGTTCGTCCTGGATGAGCTGCAACAGGCCATCGGAGAGAATTCCCAACGGGCGCTGCATGTCCAGAATATTGTCGAGGGGTGCTCGACTCAGTTCGGTAGCAAAGTCCTTTTCGTCGCCACAGGTCAGGCGGCCCTGCAGGCGACACCGCAACTCCAGAAGCTGCAAGGGCGCTTCACGGTCCAGGTGACGCTATCGGATTCCGACGTGGAGCGTGTCGTGCGCCAGGTCGCGCTGCGGAAGGCGCCTGGCAAGGAACAATTGCTGCACAGCGTGCTCGACCAGGCCAGCGGCGAGATCAACCGCCATCTTATCGGCACGCGGATTGGCGCCTCGCCCAACGACGCGCAGTATCTCATCCCCGACTATCCGCTCCTGCCGGTGCGGCGGCGCTTCTGGGAGCGCGCGCTACGCGCCATCGACAGCGCGGGCGCGGCCGGGCAGTTGAGAACACAGCTCCGCATCGTCCACGAAGCCACGCGGCAAGTCGCTCAGGCGCCCCTGGGGACGGTTGTGCCGGGGGACGTCATCTACGATCAGCTCAAGTCGAACATGCTCCAGAGCAGCGTGCTCTTACGGGACATGGCGCAGATGATTGAGGAACAGGACGACGGCACACCCGATGGGAAGCTGCGCGCCCGCCTGTGCTCCCTGGTCTTCATCATCGGCAAGCTGCCAATGGATGGGCCGACCGCGACCGGCCTGCAGGCCACGGCCGCGACGCTAGCCGACCTCATGGTCGAGAACCTGGTGGCGGGGAGCGATACGCTGCGCCACCGCATCCCCGAGCTGCTCCAGGATCTGGTGGACAAGGGCGTTCTGATGCTGATGCCGGGCGGCGAGTACCGGCTGCAAACCCGGGAGAGCCAGGAGTGGGAGGCCGACTACCGCCGCCGCCTGACTCGCCTTCAGAACGACGACAGCCGCATTGCCGGCGACCGCACGACGGCGATGCGGACTGAAGTCAACGGTATCCTGAAGGGCCTGACATTCACCCAGGGGACGAGCAAGACGCCCCGCAAGTTCGACGTGACCTACGATGCTGCCGCGCCGCGCACGGATACGGGTATCGTGCCCGTCTGGGTGCGCGACGAGTGGTCGGTGTCGGAGCGCACGGTGCGCGACGACGCCCAGGCCGCCGGGAGCGAAAGCCCGATTGTCTTCATCTTCATCCCTCGGCGCGAGGCCGACGCCCTGAAGGCCGCCCTGTCGAACGTCGCGGCGGCGCGGGAGACCATCGAAGCCCGCGGCGTGCCGGCGACCGACGAAGGCCGCGAGGCGCGGATTGGGATGGAGTCCCGCCTGGCGGGGGAGCAGGAGCGGCGCAACAGGCTCATCGGCGATATCGTGAACGGCGCGAAGGTCTTCCAGGGCGGCGGCGTCGAGGTGGCCGGGGGCAGCCTACGCGAGTCGGTGCGGAAAGCGGTCGACGGCTCCCTCGTCCGGCTGTTCCCGAAGTTCAACATCGGCGACCACCTCAGCTGGGGCCAGGTGCTCCAGCGGGCGCGCCAGGGCGCCCCGGACGCGCTGGCGGCCGTCGGCCACGCGGGCGACGCCAAGGACCACCCGGCCTGCCAGGCGGTGCTCACCTTCATCGGCGGCGCGGGCAAGCGTGGCCTCGAGATTCGCAAGCAGTTCACCGGCCCGCCCTACGGCTGGCCGCAGGATGCCGTGGATGGGGCGCTGCTGGCCCTCATGGCCTCCGAGGCGATCCGCGCCAGGCGCAACGGCCAGCCCCAGACCGTCAAGCAGCTCGGCCAGTCAGACATCGGCGTCACGGAGTTCGAAGCCGAGGACGTCATCATCTCGGCCGGGCAGCGCCTCGCCATTCGAAAGTTCCTGACCGACCTCGGGCTGCCCATCAAGGCGGGCGAGGAAGCCGGCGGCGTCGCCCGGACCCTCGACCACCTGCTGGACATCGCCAGGGAAGCGGGCGGCGAGCCGCCCCTGCCGGCGCGCCCGTCCACGGCGGCGCTCGAAGAGCTGAAGGCGACGGCGGGCAACCGCCAGCTCCTGGCGGTCTATGAGGCGCGGGACAGTCTACTGGCGGACCACGCGGCCTGGACGCGGGCGCGGGACGAGATCGCGCAGCGCCGGTCGGACTGGCGTCAGCTCGAGCGCCTGCTGAGCCAGGGGGGGCACACGCCCCTCGCTCAGGCCGTGCGCGACGAGATGGACGCCATCAAGGACAACCGCGCCTTGCTAGCCGACCCCGACCCGGTGCCGCCCCTCATCGACCGGCTCACGGATGCCCTGCGCGCCGAGCTGCAGGCGGCGCGGGAGAAGCTCGCCGCGACCCGCGCCCAGGCCCGCGCCACATTGGAGGCCTCCGAGGAGTTTCAGACACTGCCCGAGGACCGGCGGCGCGAGCTGGCGAGCGACTCGGCCCTGGCGCCGGTGCCGACGCCGGCCGTGGGCGACACCGAGGCGCTGCTGGTGGCCCTGGAGCGGACGCCCCTCGACTACTGGCGCACCCAGGCGGCGGCGGTCTCGACGCGCCTAGGCCAGCTCATGGAGCAGGCCGCCAAGTACCACGTCCCGGACGTCGTCGCGCTCCACCCGCCGTCCTGTACCCTCCACACCGAGGCCGACGTGGACACCTACCTGCGCCAGCTCAGGCACAGCATCATGGAGCAGATTGAGCAGGGCAACCCGGTCCTGCTCACCTAGACAGGAAGCCAGCCCCCATGCCCCCGCTTGCCCCCGAACTGCGGCGCGTGCTCGAGCGCGCCGTTATCCAGGCCCGCGACGCCGCCGAAGACGGCGCCCGGGCCGCCCTGACCGCTCTCGGCATCGACCAGCCACCCGGCCGCGTGCCGCCCCACCTGAGCGGGGAGCAGCGCCACCTGCGCGCCGGCCTCCTCGCCCGCAAGCGCAGCCTCCACACCGAGGAGCACCCCGACGGCGTCCAGCCCCTCGTCGAGGAGGTGGCCTACGAGGCGTGGCACCGCATGTTGTTCGCCCGCTTCCTGGCCGAGACCGGCCTGCTCATGCACCCCAAGCACAAGGTGGCGGTGACGCTGGCGGACTGCGCCGAGCTGGCGGCGGAGGAGGGCGAGTCGGACGCCTGGGCGCTGGCCGCGCGCTACGCCTCGGCGATGCTGCCCGGCATCTTCCGCGCCGCCGACCCTTCGGCCCAGGTGCGTTTCACGCCGGAGCGCCGCGCCCGCCTGGAGCGCATCCTAGCCGACGTGCCGGCCGACGTGTTCACCGCCGACGACGCCCTGGGCTGGGTGTACCAGTTCTGGCAGACGAAGAAGAAGGACGAGGTCAACGCCAGCGGGCGCAAGATCGGCGGCGAGGACCTGCCGCCGGTGACGCAGCTCTTCACCGAGCACTACATGGTGCAGTTCCTCCTGGAGAACTCCCTCGGCGCGTGGTGGGCGGCGCGGCACCCGGACAGTCCCCTCTTGAGAGACTGGGCGTATCTGCGCTTCCGCGATGACGGCACGCCCGCCGCCGGGACGTTCCCCGGCTGGCCCGACCGCGCCGCCGAGGTCACTGTCATGGACCCGTGCTGCGGCTCCGGCCACTTCCTCGTCGCGGCGTTCGAGATGCTGCGGCGGATGCGCATGGCAGAGGAGGGGCTGACCGAGGCCGAGGCCGTCGCCCGCGTCCTGCGCGAGAACCTGTTCGGCCTGGAGCTGGACCCGCGCTGCACCCAGATCGCCGTGTTCGCCCTCGCCTTCGCCGCCTGGAAAGTCGTCGGCTACGACCGGCTGCCGCGCCCCGTCATCAACGTGGCGTGCTCCGGGTTGCCTGTGCAGGGGCAGAAGGAGGCGTGGACCCGGCTGGCCGGCGACGACGTCCGCCTGCGCACGACGCTGGAGCGGCTGTACGACCTGTTCAAGGACGCGCCGACGCTGGGCAGCCTCATCAACCCGGCCGACGCCCCGCTGCAGAGTCGCCTGTTCGGCGCCGACTACGCCGACGTCGCCCCGCTGCTGGACAAGCTGCTGGCGAAAACCGCCCGCGACGACCCGGCCGCGGCCGTCTTTGGCGCCGGCGCGGAGGACGCGGCGCGAGCAGCGGACCTTTTAGCCCGGCAGTACGTGCTGGTGGCTACCAATGTTCCATATCTTGCGCGTGGTCGGCAAGATGATATCTTGAAGGATTTCTGTGACAACCAGTACGCAGTAGCAAAGGCGGACTTAGCAACAGTGTTCATCGAACGCTGTCACGCATTTTGTTTTCCTGGTGGGTCGTACGCTGTCGTTACTCCACAAAGCTGGCTTCTACTTGGCGTATTTAGGCATCTTCGTCTCGAAATGCTCCGTGGTCAGACTTTCGATCACGTAGCGCGTCTTGGAGCCAGTGCGTTCGACACAATCGCAGGGCACGTCGTTAACGTTGTTCTGGTGATATTGACCAGCCGCACTCCTGCCCAAGATCACTTGCTCACGGGCATAGATGCGACCGAGCCGCACAACGCGGCTGGAAAAGCACAAGTACTTCAGACTGGTGCGCTTGAGGTTGTCCCGCAATTGGTGATGGTAGATAATCCCGACGCGAGAATTGCCACGAATATTGCACCTGCCCGTTCATACTTAGCTTCTTATGCAAATGCGTTCAAAGGACTGTCAACGGGAGATTTCGGACGATTTGTACGGTATTTCTGGGAGATATCTCGTCTTGGTACAGACTGGAGCTATTTACAGGGCAGTGTTGTTGAGAGCAAGGCTTACCACGGCCGCGAACAAGTTATCTTTTGGGAGGACGGAAGAGGGCAGCTGGTCAAGAGTCCTGGAGCTTACATAAAAGGTGCTCAGGCATGGGGCAAGAGAGGGTTGTCGGTTAGTCAGATGAGCAGCCTGTCGTGTACTCTGTATACAGGTGAGCTCTTTGACGAGAATGCAGCCGTGATAATTCCACTCGATGACGATTACCGCGCCGCGATATGGGAATTCTGCCGGTCGCGCGAATTCGCACAAGCAGTAAGGCGCATAGATCAGTCGGTCAAAGTAACAAATAGGACTATGTTGAAAGTTCCCTTCGACCTCGAATACTGGCAAAAGGTGGCGGACGAGGCGGGGCCGCTGCCGGAGCCGCACTCGGACGACCCGACGCAGTGGCTGTTCAAGGGCCACCCTATCGGCTCAACTGCCCCGCTGCAGGTGGCCGTCGCGCGCCTGCTCGGCTACCGCTGGCCGCAGGGGGAGTGGGACAACCTGGAACGCCTGGAAGACGACGATGGCATCGTCTGCCTACCGGCCGTCGCCGGGGAGCGGCCGGCCGCCGAGCGGCTCCAGGCGCTGCTTGCCGCAGCGTACGGCGACGCGTGGTCGCCGGGTATCCTGGACCGGCTGCTGGCGGACGTAGGCTACGCCGGCAAGACGCTGAGTGAATGGCTGCGCGACACCTTCTTCAGCCAGCACTGCAGCCTGTTCCACAATCGCCCGTTCATCTGGCACATCTGGGACGGGCGCAAGGACGGCTTCGCGGCGCTGGTCAACTACCACAAGCTCGACACGGCGGCGCTGGACAAGCTCAGCTACACCTACCTGGGCCAGTGGATCGCCCTGCAGCGCCACCTGCGGGAGTCGGGCGAAGCCGGGGCGGACGGGCGCCTAGTCGCCGCGCTCGAGCTGCAGAAGAAGCTCATCGCCATCCGCGAGGGCGAGCCGCCCTACGACATCTACGTGCGCTGGAAGCCGCTGCACGCGCAGCCCATCGGCTGGGCGCCGGACCTCAACGACGGCGTGCGGCTCAACATCCGCCCGTTTGTAAAGGCGGGCATCCTGCGCAGCCGCTTCACCATCAACTGGAACAAGGACCGCGGCGCCAACCCCGACGGCAGCGAGCGCCTCAACGACCTGCACCTGACCAACGCCGAGAAGCGCCTGAAGCGCCATGAAGCAGGTGTGGTCTCCTAGGCCCGCCAGCTCCAGACGCCCTATACACTTGAATCAGAGCATCAATCAGAGGGAGAAGGACAGCGATGGCCGCAGCAGCGCCTCTTGTCGAGGAGGAACTGGAGTTCGAGGGCAGTGAAGGCGACGAGCAAGACCTGGTCGTCATATCATCGGATAAGCGGACGATCTACACCAACGCATCAGACCCAGAAATCGAGTCACTGTACAGGAAATGGAAGAAAGGCAAGCTCGACTTGCAGCCGGACTTCCAACGCCAGTTCGTCTGGGACAATACTAAAGCGAGTCGCCTCATCGAGTCGGCGCTGCTTCGTGTGCCACTGCCCATTATCTACCTGGCAGAGGAGGCGAGTGGCAGGGAAGCCGTGATCGACGGCCAACAGCGCCTCACGTCGTTCTTCCACTTCATAGATGGCAAATTCTCTCTCCGCGGCCTCAGTGTGTTTCCGGAACTCGACCAGCGGCATTTCGCCGACTTGGACGAGAGCATACAGGACAAGATACGTGACTTCCAAATCCGCACCATTACTATCCTGAAGGACTCAGACCCCGATCTGAAGTTCACGATCTTCGAGCGCCTCAATACCGGCGCGGTTCCACTGAATGATATGGAGCTCCGCAACTGCGTGTACCGAGGCCCGTACATGAACCTTCTGAAAGAACTGGCGGCGGATCCGGACTTCAAGAAGTTGGTGGGATTCAAAGAGCCAGACAAGCGGATGCGCGATGTCGAGCTGGTCCTTCGCTTCGCGTCGTTCTACCACGCCACATATCTGAATTATCAAGGCCCCATGAAGCGGTTTTTCAACCGCGACATGGAGCAGTACCAGCATATCGGACACAACGATGCGGAGGCACTCCGGAAAGCATTCCGGAATGCCCTCTCCCTTGTTCACTCGCTATTTGGTGAACGTGCCTTCCGTCGCTTCAGCCGCGGTACTCAAGCGAAGGCTGATGGGGCGTGGGAGACGAAGAAATTCAACGCGGCGCTCTACGACGTTCTTATGGGTATCTTCTGTAAACAGGATAAGAATCAAGTCATGTCGGCGCTGGACGAGTTACGCGAGGGCCTCATCGACTTGATGAGCACCAACGAGGAGTTCATTGACGCCATCTTGCTTGGCACAAGCGAGGGGAAACGCGTCGAACGCCGCTTTGATCTGGCGAGAATGCGAGTTAACGAGATTCTGCAAACCCACGTCAAGCAGCCGCGTTGTTTCTCCAACGCCTTGAAACAGGAGTTGTTCCAAAAGGATTCCACGTGTGCTCTCTGTGGCTATCAGATCCAGTCAGTGGATGATGCAGCGGTTGACCACATCGAACAGTATTGGCGCGGCGGCAAGACGATTCCAGAGAATGCGCGCCTGACGCACCGCTACTGCAACTGGGCCCGACCGAAGAATGATTGAGCGTTCGAAGCCTGCGCGGTTGCAGTGATAAGGACGGAGGCATCTGGTGCGGGATAGCGAAACCTTTGTCAGTGCTGTTCTGGGTGCTCTCGCTAAGGCCGAAGGGTACACCCCCCGCGACCAGGTTCCACCGGTCACGGTGCTGTGGCCGGACGAGGCGCGTGAGTGGGAGCTGCTGCTGCCTCACCTGCGGGAGCAGCGCCCGATCCTGTCGCTCGGCGCCTACGACGCGGCGCTGACCGGCCCGGCCTGCTGGCTGCGCTGCGTCGTCGACCGCACACTGACCCTGGCGCCGGCCGATGACCGTGCGCCGGTGATCTATCTCCCTGGCATCAGCGCCCAGGCGCTGCGCGACGTGGCCCACGCCAACCGCGAGTTGGCCCTCCTGGCCGAGCTGCAGTTTCGCGGCGCGACCTGGGTGCAGCGCGACGGCCGCGACTGGACGCCGACGGCGTTCCTGCGGAGTAGAGACGCCGGGATGGGCGTGGACGTGCTAACGGACGACCCGACGCGCGCGGCGCTGCGGCGCTCCCTGCCGGCGCTGGCCGACGTGACCATCGCCCGGCTCAGCGCCGGAGCGCCCTGGAAAGCGGCCGACTTCGACGCGCTGCTCGGCTTCCCGCGCCACGAGCCGAGCATCGAAGAGTTGCTCGCCGAGGAAGAGAGCGATACCCTTGAGTTCAAGTCAACTGCGCGGGTGGACTACCCTGAGGGGAAGAAGAACAAAGAGCGTGAGAAAGACATCCGAAAAGCGGTGGCGGCCTTGCTCAATTCGAAGCACGGCGGTACACTCTTGATCGGTGTCACGGACGACAAATTCATCTGTGGGCTAGACATGGATTACCGAACGCTGCGAGCGAACGATCAGGACCGCGATGGCTTCGAGCGCTGGTTGATGAACATGTTGCTGGAGAACTTCGGATGGGAGTTCGTGTCGTATATTCGCGCGACCTTCCCCGTGGTGAACGCACGCGAGATTTGCAGAGTGACAGTGTTGCCAGGTCCAAAACCGTTGTTCATCAAGGAACCCAGAAAGGGCGGCAAAGGCCCCGACTCCCAGCGCTTCTATGTCCGCACGGGTAACCAGTCCGTTGATCTGTCTGTGCGCGAAGAACACCATCTCGATGCATATGTCAAAGACCGCTGGCCTCAGTTGCAGGAATGAGCCCCGTGGGCCTACCCAATCTCGCATCAAACACGACACTCCAGGAAGGCACCTTTCTCGACGCCGTGGCGGCCGCCCTCACCCGCGCCGGTGTCTACAACAAGAACGACCAGGTGGCGCCAGCCGCAGTCTTGTGGCCGGACGGCGAGAGGCAGTGGGAGCCCCTGGTGCCCCGGCTGCGCCAGAGCCTGCCGCTGCTGACCCTCGGCGCCTATGACCCGGCGGCGCGCACCGGCCCGGCCTACTGGCTGCGCTGCATGATTGCGCACGCTCTCCCGGAAGACGCGCTGCCGGCGGACACGACGCCCATCATCTACCTGCCCGGCGTCAGCCGCGCCGAGCTGCGCGACGTCGAGGACAGCCCCAAGCACCTCCAGCCGCTGGTTGAGCTCATGTACCGCGGCGTGTTCTGGACGCACAAGAACGGGCGCGATTGGACCATCGTCGCCTTTCTTCAGGCCGGTGACGGAGGCCTGGGCATCGAGGTCGCAGGGGACAGTGGAACGCGGGACGCGCTGCAGCGGGCGCTGGTCAAGGTCGCCGACGAGCCGGTCGCCCACCTCAAGCGCGAGGCGCCACTGCGTGCAGCGTTCTTCGACACGCTCATGAACCCGGACGAGGTCAAGAGTCTGCTGCTGTGGCTGAACGACCCGGCCGCCTACCGTGGGCGCGTGACGGCCGGCGAGTGGGAGTCGTTCGCGACGCTGTGCAAGCGCAAGTATGGCTTTCAGCCGGAGAAGGACGGCCCGCTCAGCGCTGCCGCTCTCCTCGGGCAGCGCATGGGCGTGTGGGAAGCGGTGTGGCAGCGCTTCGCCGAGGCGCCGCGCGCCTACCCGCACCTGCCCTCTCTGCTGCGACGCGCGCGGCCGAGCGACCTCCTACCGCTCTTCGACCGCACGGAGTCTTGGCCGCAGGAGAACGAGAGCGCCGAGGACGAGCTCCGCCTGGCCCTGGGGGGGCTGCACGACAAGGGCGCGTCGGAGGCGTGCGTCGAAGTTCGACGCCTGGAGAACCAACACGGGCCGCGGCGAACCTGGGTGTGGGCAGCGCTAGGCGCCTCACCCCTGGCCTTCGCCCTGGAGCACCTGAAGCGACTTGCCGAGGTGACTGAGCGCATTCCCACGGGGAATGTGCCGGCGATTGCCGTCGCCTACACGGAGTGGGGCTGGCATGCGGATGCCGCGGCTATGGCCGCGCTGGCCGCCGTCGAGCATCCCAAAGATCTGGCTGCTGTCAGTGCGGCCCTGGTTGCCGTCTATCGCCCGTGGCTCGAAAGCTGCGCACGCGAGATGCAGAACGCCGTCGCCGCCGACGCCACCGCCAGGACTTACACCGTCGTCCCACCGCCAACAGCCGATGCCGGCACGTGCCTCCTTTTCTGCGACAGCCTGCGCATGGATGCCGGCCAGGGACTCGCCGCGTCCCTCCAGGCTCGCGGTCTGGTGTGCCATGTCGCGTGGCGCCTCGCCGCGCTGCCGACCGTGACCCCCACGGCCAAGCCGGCCGTTTCACCGGTGGCAGGCCAGCTTCGCGGTGGTACCGGCCTCGACACGATTGTTGCTGCGACGGGGAGCCGTGTGACAGCCGAGGGGCTGCGCGCGCTGCTTGTCACCACAGACTATCAGGTCCTGCAAGGCGACGACGTGGGTGACCCGTCGGGCCGTGCCTGGACGGAGATGGGAGCGATCGACCAATACGGACACGAGCACGGCTGGAAGGTGGCGCTACGGCTGGGCGAGGAGCTCCGCGGGTTGGAGCGGCGTATCGCGGCGCTCCTGGAGGCGGGCTGGCGGCAGATCATCGTCATTACCGACCACGGCTGGCTGATGCTCCCGGGCGGCTTGCCGAAGGTCAACCTCCCCGAGCACCTGACCGAGGTCCGTAAAGGGCGCTGCGCCCGCCTCAAGCCCCTCGCCGCGACGGACCAGCAGGTTGTCCCTTGGCACTGGGACTCCGATGTCGAGATTGCGGTTGCACCGGGCATCGCGTGTTACGAAGCCGGGCGTGAGTACGAGTACGGCGGCATCAGCCCGCAAGAGAGCATAGTGCCGGTCTTGACGGTGAGCGCGGCACATCCCAAGGCAGCGGCTGTGGTGATCGAGGCCGTCAAGTGGGTCGGGCTGCGGTGCCGTATTCGAGTTCGGCACGGCCAGCCGACCATGCGAGTTGACATTCGCACGCGGTCAGCCGATGCGGGGTCCAGCCTTCTCGCCGCGCCGAAGGCCATCGGTGCGGATGGGCAGGTGTCGGTGCCTGTGGCTGACGACAGGCACGAAGGGACGGCGGCGCTGGTCGTCGTGCTCGACGAAGCCGGGGTTGTGCTGGCACAGCGCTCGACGGTGATCGGCGAAGAGTCGTAAGGAGTACTGGTTGTGATGACGATGGAGTTGGATGCTCTGGATCACCTGGCCGCCGAAGCCTTCGACGGCTACATTGTGCGCAAGGACCTCGCCCGCCGCTTCAAGGGCCAATACCCGGTGCCGACGTATGTCGGTGAGTTCCTGCTTGGCCGCTATTGTGCCACCACGGACCCCGGCGAGATCGCCGAGGGTCTCGCGATCGTCGAGCGGCAGATGCGCGAGCGGACGGTGCGCGCCGGCGAGGAGGAGCTATTCAAGGCGCAGGCGCGCGAGCAAGGTGCAGTCAAACTCATCGACTTGATCACCGCCCGCCTCGATGCCACCACTGACTCGTACGTTGTCACATTACCCAGCTTGCGGCTTACTGACGTTCGGATCGGGGATGAACTTGTTCGCGAGAACGAGCGCATTCTGACCGGCGGCTTCTACGCCGAGGTCACACTAGCATACGACGGCAGCATCGCCCAGCAGCGCGGCGGTCGTCCCTTCGGCGTCGACTCCATCCGACCGATTCAACTCTCCAAACGGACCGTCCTCGACGACCTCGTCGAAGGACGCCGCGCGTTCACCACCGCAGACTGGAAGCGCTTCTTGCTGCGGAGTATCGGTCTGGAGCCGGACGCGCTGTCGCCCCGCGCCCAGGATATCCTGCTGCTGCGCATGGTGCCGTTCGTCGAGCGTAACTACAACCTGGTCGAGCTTGGCCCGCGCGGCACCGGCAAGTCCCACCTGTACCAGCAAGTCTCGCCCTACGCGCATCTCATCTCCGGCGGCAAGGCTACGGTCGCGCGAATGTTTGTCAACAACGCCACTGGCCAGCGCGGCCTCGTGGCGCAGTACGACGTCGTCTGCTTCGACGAGATCGCCGGCGTCTCGTTCGATCAGAAGGACGGCGTGAACATCCTCAAGGGCTACATGGAGTCGGGCGAGTTCAGCCGCGGACGGGAGAGTATCCGCGCCGACGGCTCGATCGTCATGGTGGGCAACTTCAATGTGGACGTCGAGCATCAGCTCCGATTTGGGCACCTCTTCGGCCCGATGCCGCCGGAGATGCGCGACGACACGGCATTCATGGACCGCATACACACCTACCTGCCCGGCTGGGATGTGCCGAAGATGAATGCGGACCTGCTCACTGACCACTTCGGCCTCGTCAGCGATTTCGTGTCCGAGTGCTGGAACCGGCTCCGCGCCGATAGCCGCCTATCGGCAACGCTTGGCCGAGTGCAGTATGGCGGGGCCTTGAGTGGGCGCGACACGACGGCGGTTCATCGGACGGTGGACGGACTGTTGAAACTCCTCTACCCGGATAGCTCAATGCCAATATCGGAGGAGGACATCGAGTGGGCGACACGGCTGGCGATGGAGTGCCGCCGGCGCGTCAAGGAGCAGCAGAAGCGCATTGGCGCCGCGGAGTTCCGCAACACGCACTTCAGTTACACCCTGGGCGAGGACGGCGTCGAGAAGTTCGTCACGACCCCCGAACTACAGAGCGAGGACATGATTGGTCCAGACCCGCTGCCGCCCGGCCAGGTCTGGGGTATCAGTCCGGGGGGAGTGGACGACAACGTGGGTCTATATCGCATTGACGTGACGGACGGGCCAGGCTCAGGAGTGCGCATTCTCAACCGCCCAGCGCCGGCGCCGTTCATCGAAAGCGTCAAGTACGCCGAACAGAACCTTTACGCCCGAGGACGTGAGTTCGTGGGCGACCGCGACCCACGGCAGCGTGAGTTTAGTGTCCAGCTTCGCGCGTTCACTGCGGCGAAATCTGGTGCGGCCCTCGGCCTGCCCGCGCTCCTGGCCCTGTGCAGCAGTCTATTGGGCAAGAGTCTCAAAGCCGGTCTCGTCGCGGTCGGGGGACTCAACCTGGGAGGCGCAATAGACCCGGTACACAACGCGGTGAGTGTTACCGAGCTAGCCGTCGAGCGCGGCGCGACAACGCTGCTGATCCCAGTGACGGCGCGCAAACAGCTTTACGACCTCTCCGACGACATGGCAACCAAGATCAGTATCGTCTTCTATTCCGACGCCCGTGACGCCCTCCTGAAGGCCCTGAGCGACTCGGCGTGAAGCGACTCGGCGAACTGTACCTTGCGCAAGGTACTCACAGTTCGCCTAGTTTTGAAGATACGTAAGAACGGCAAACCCCATCGCCGCCACGCCGCCCAGTAGCGCGAGCGAACCCAGCCGTAGCATGAACAGCTTCCTGGCAACGACACGCTCATAGACAAGCTGACAGGCCTCCCACGAGCGAAAGTTAAGGCGGTAGTGGCTGGGGAAGAAGACGAATAGGGCTGCTGCCAGGCTGACGAGGAGCAGAGCGATAGGCGCTAGGTAGACGACGAGCAGAGTGGTTGTCGTAATCTGTCCCCGAAGATTGCCAAAAGCGATAGCGTGGAAGTAGAGGCCTTCCAGAATAGCAGCCACTGCAATGATCTGCTTAGCTGTGCCGTCAATCGTTCTCGCGGACCCACGAATCAGGCTCTTTCCTACATCGTGCCAGAAGGTTTGCGTCTCTTCGACAAGTCGATCTGTCTGATCCGATGTTGACTCGGTGCTCATCATCGAGCTTCCTGTGTCTGAACATTGTAGCGGAAGAGGTGGCCGCACGTGGGGCAGCGCGGCATGTCAATCCAGGCGTTGGCTGCATTGAGTCTCGAGTCATTCAGAGCCTGCTGGATCTTCTTCGCGAGGGACTTCAATTCTTCACCTGGCCCACGAACTGCGGTTCCCGTGTTTCCCTCCACGAGAATGTTCAGGGGAACGGTCTGAGTACGACCGCAGTTCGGGCAGCTAATCGTTCTGCTTTCCGAAGGCATAGGCATAATACCCTCCTGCTACGCTACAGCCTGGCTATACTTGAGTAGTCTTAGCGCCTCCAGGCGAACAACCGCCGGATAGAGAGTCTGGTAGATGTGGCAGTTGGGTGACTTGAGATCGTAGCGGCCGGTCGCGCGATAGGTCTCGATAGGGCATCCACCGGCACACCAGTATTTCCAGGTGCAGGAGCAGCACTCTTCCTTCTCATCGACCGACACATTGCCGATCCCCAGTGGTGACTGTCGAATTGCGCCAAGCAGGTCGACTGCGTATATGTCTGCCACCGGGCTGTCCAGTCTCATCTGGCAATTCGTAACATGGCCGTTGTGGTCAATGACAAGGTAGTCCGTACCAGCCGCGCACGTGTGAAAATGCGGCATAGACAGATTCGCGCGATCAACCAGGGAATTGAGCAAGCTGCGGCGAGGGAGGTTGTTCTCAATCACCTTGAAAGCGTTCAGCATGCCGTCTATGATACTCTGCTCGCTACTAGAAACACTTTCCACGGTGGAGGACGCATCGCATTCACGATAGAAATTGAGACTGAATGGCAGGTCGCGATCGAGGAGCCACTCGACCGTTTCTGATAGTGCCGCCGCGTTGGAAGCTGACACAGTCACCGAGATAGTGGGGACGAGACCATGTTGTAACGCGGTTTCAATGCCGAGCCTCACTCGAGCCGACGATCCACTGCCACCGGCGAATACTCGTTGCGCGTCATGGGCGGCGTCGACGCCATCAAGGGATATCATGAGGCGAAGGTCGCGCTGCTGTAAAGCGTCGACATGGCGTTTGCTCAGCCCAATGCCGTTGCTCAGAACAACGCCTTCCAATTTGATAGCATGGTGGTTAGCCAATGCTTGTGCTTTATCATGAGTCTCGAGGATGCGGCGAAAGTTAAGCAGCGCCTCGCCTCCGGCGTATTTGACCTTAATCCGTCCGTAACGATATGCAATGGCTGTCTTGAAGATCGCAGAGATAGCCGAGTCGGCTGTATCTTCATCCATCGCGCCATCCGTCTTTCGGACATAACAGTACGAGCAGCGTAGATTGCAGGCATTGGTCACGTGGAGCCAGACGATCAGGGTGTCCTGCGAAGACACAAACGGGCGCTGCGGCAACGAGTCGAGCAGGAAGCCGTGTCGCCAGAGATCGCGGACGACACCGCCAACTTCATTTGGGGCGAAGTCCGGGAGGCTCTCTAGCACCTGCTGCACCGAGCGGGAGGTGTCGAACTGGTCCCAGATACGTTCCGCGCTGTAGTTGAGGACGGCGAGCCCGTTTGGCCGCGTATCGGTGAATAGCACTCTATGCTCGGGGGCCAGGGGAATGTCCTGGGCTTGGACCTGGCCCAACGTCGAGGGCAACTTCTCAAAGGGAGTTACAGGGCTGCTTGTGACCCTCCAGGCTGGACAGGCGCAGTCGCCGTCGAGACCTTCCGACGAGGGGACGTCCGCGTTGAACAAGACAAGCGGCGGGGGAATACGAGTATTATGCATTGTGATGCCTCCGGACGTCTGTCATCGAGTCGCTTTATGGAATGACTTAGCGCGAAGTGCGAGGCGGTTGGACGCCTCCAGGAACTCCTGGAGAGTGCTTAGCTGCTCTCGCTCCTGTTCGTTCAACACCTGCAACTGCCGTAGGAGCCGCTCGACCTGGCGCTGCGTCTCCTCTACCGAAGGAAAGCTCTGTAGCCGCTCCTGCAGCCGATCAACCATCTGCTCATACCGCCGCTGCAGCAATACTGGCGACCCCTTGCGTTCGCCAACCGCCCGTGCCATCGAGCGGCACGCCGCAAAGTAGTGGTCGAACGCCTCGTCGTAGGCTCCTTCGTCGTAGGCCAGGTCGCCAAACGTGCGTTCGTTCTTAGCTTGTAGGTAAATGATGCGATACTCTCGAGCCAGTTCGTGCGCCTGACGGGCGTACGCGTGAGCTTGTGTCGCATGCTCACGGACCGCTTCGGTGTCACCTTGATGGCGCGCTTCCCTCGCCCAGCGATAGTGGAGGATCGCCAAATCCTCGATGTTGTCAGCCAGGTCGCGGGGTCGGCCAAGCTCCTCGCTGAGCTGGCGGCTCGCTTCAAGATGCGCCAGCCCTTTCTGCCAATCGTCGGTCTCGCCGCGTTGTCGGTAGACACACCCCAGCTCGTTCAGCGCATGCGCAAGGTTGTCCTTGTCCCCCAGCTTCTCAAACACCTTGCGCGCCGCTTCCAGGTTCGAGATCGCCTCTTCGTAGTCGTTCACCACCCGTTCCAGACGCCCCTGGTTGAGCAGCACCAGAGCCTGCCCTCGCTCGCTCCGCGCTACTCGAAAACGCTCCAACGCTTTGCGATACAGGTCGGCTGCTTCGTCCGTTCGCCCACTCTCCTCCATGATCTGGCCCATCGTGTTGTAGCCTAGCCCTAGCTCATAGTCGATGCCCAAATCCTCGCGGATCTGCAGGGCACGCCCAACATGCGTGCGGGCCTCGGTGAAGTTGCCCTGCAAGAAGTAGATGAACCCGATGTTGTTGAGGGTGCGCGCCTCGTTCTTGGGCCGACCCGGCATCTGGAGTGCCTGGTCGTAGTCGCTGAGGGCGTTGGCGAACTCGCCCTTGACACGATAGCAGTAGCCGCGGTTGTTGTAGAGCTGTCCGAGTTCGACCCTTAGTTGCTCACGCTCGCTCGGGTCTGCTTCCGCCGCGATCAATTCCTGGTAGAGGTGCTCACCATCCTGGGCGTACTCGATGCCGACCTCGGGACGACCGGTGTAGCCTGACAACTCCGTCAGCATCATCAAGGTCGTCGCGCGCAACTTCAGGTTCAGGTCAGGACGGCGCAGCAAGGACACCCAGAGTTTGTAGGCGCTGGCGTACTGCTCGCGACGGAAGGCGACAAGGGCGTCGCGATAACTCAACTCATCTTGTTGCTGGAGGGATAGGGTTCGGCTGAAGCGGCGCATCTCCTGATTGAGCATCTCACAGAAGGCCAGGTCGAGGTAATGGCTGGCATATCGGAAGAGACGCTCGTGGTGACCGAAAGCCTGAGCGAGGTCAAGCTGGGCTTGGTAGAACAGCCACTCGGCAACGAGCGCGCGTTCCTCATCATCGGCTGGTAGCGCCTCCCCAGCCAGCAGTTCAGCCCTCCCAATTCGCTCCTCATACCACGCGATGACTTGAATCAACAGGGCCTGCTGGGTCATCGCGCCTTCTTGCGGCCAGACATAGCGGCGAACGAGGTCACGCATCTCGTCGTGGAGCTGGAAGCTCCCCAGGAAGTCCTCACTCGATGGTCGGTATTTCACGAAGCTGAATCGGCTCAAACGCTCGATGAGCAGTCGAGCCTGCTCGATCCTCTCTTCCTCGTCTTTGCCTTCGTAAAGTAGTCGGCTCAATAGGGACGGTTCCATCCGCCGCCAGGCCAGCGCCGTATAGAGGATAGCTCGCCTTTCAGCCGACGGCAGCCGCTGCACCCATACCACCAGCCTGGCTGCAAATGGGGCCTCTAGCTCAAACACCCCGGCCTGATCGTCAGACGCCTCTTTGGCAATGTCATGTTCTGCGATATGTGGAGCGAGGAGTTGCTCGACAGTGCCGACCTCGTTCTTGATCCAGTCGAAGCTCAACGCCACATACAATGGCCGGCCACCCGACCGGATGCGCAATTCTCCGATTTGTTCGTCGCTGACAATAGCCTCGTCTAGTTTGCCCTTGCGGAAGAACTCTCGCACCTCCGCCTCGCTCAGAGCTTCAAGATCTGCCACCCGCACCAGGTCACCTACCTCGGCCGGAAAGTCGAGGCGTTTGCGCCCCGCAATCACTACGGTCGTGTGCAAATCGTCTTCGATAATATCGATCTCCGCTTCACGCACGCCGTCCGCAGGTGGTTGATGGACTTGCGTCCGCATCAGGATGCCTGGCAGTAGCGTTCCCAGGAACCAGTCCTCCACGCCATGCATCTCCTCACACGTGTCAAACAGCAGAACCACACGTAGCCCTTGCGTCTGTAGCGCATGGTAGTCCTTGAGAAAGGCCTCTGTCACGCGGTGCACCGCTTCCCCACGCTCGCCTGGCTCTGGCTCCCGCAACAGAAGCTCACGGAATTGCTCACGCTCCTGGTGGAAGGTCTGGAAGCGTTGAGCGCCCAACTGACGCGCCACGTCGTCCAGCAGCCCGAAACCCGTCTGGTTAGCCGTCTTATAGAAGTCGATGAGGTCAGCCGTGACGAGGACATCGGGCTGAGTAGCGACCCGCTCGCGCATCTCTTCGAGCAAGCGCGTCTTGCCTGTGCCGCCTGGTCCGGGAAAGTGGAGGATGCGCTCTCTCCGCTGGCTTTGCAGCACTTGGTCGAACAGTTCAAGCTCAGCCTCTCGCCCCACGAATAGCGTCTTGCTCACCGTTGCAGGGAATTTGTACGCCATAACTATGCCTCCTTGGGGCCTCGCTCACCCGACTTTCTCATTATCCGGAACTTGACTCAAGAGCATCAGAGGACCGCCATAAAGAACCCAGGTTGCCCAAAAGTCTGGGGACTGATCGCGTACCGATAATCGGGCCTGACGTACCACTTCCCCTAGGGGAAGTGGCGGGTCGTTCTCGAAGAGATGGCGGTAGAACTCGACCGCGAAGTCCTGCGCGATCCCGTCGTCAATCTCCCACATCGGCGCTAAGCAACCTATCGCCCCACCTAGAAGCACTGCCGTTGCCAACCCCTCGATGAATGTACCTCGGAAACCCATGGTACTCTTCTGTGTCCCAGACTTAGCCGCTTCGCATGCGCTCAGAAAGACGAAGGCTGCACTCTTCAGGACCCGCTCCAGTTCCTCTGCCAGAACCTGGCCGTCCGCGAACAACAGACCGCTGCCACGAGGATCAGCTGACTCAAAGTAGCCATGGCCCGCATAGTGAACGAGGTCATACCACTGGGTGACCAACCGTTTGACGAAGTCGTTGGCAGATACTTGTGCCGGCCCAATGAGAAGATCGACCTCAACCTCGTGCTGTTGCAGCAGGTTGGCTACCGCTTGTGCTTCGGCCGCTGCGCCCGGCAAGTCCCCTGTTGGGTTTCCCACGATTAACGCTCGTTTTGCTGAGCTAGCGGGCCGGTAATGGGCTTGCGGTTCCTTGAGGAAGCTAAGTTTGCGAGCCATGGGGCGACTGAGGCAGAGAACGTCCTGTCCATCGTGCAAAAGCTCCCACGGGACATCAATGCAATTTGTGCTCAATTGGATGGCGTGGTCGGGTTGGTTGCGTAGGAAGTGCTGTGCCCGAATCGGTAGGTGATCTGCAAACGCAGTTCGCCCTATCACTTCCGGGTCGGTACGCCATTGCTCAATAGTATAACGTCGCGACGTGTATATTGTCTCCTGCGCCGCAATCGGCTGTTGGGGTTTATACCACTTGATCTACACTTGGTCCCAAATGCAAGACCACGAAACGGTCAAAATAAGGTGAAGGACTCAATGAACGACATACCCATTCAGGCAAGATGGACCTCGGCTGGCGTGCGGTAGCTCAGGCTTTGGTGCGGCCGCTCGTGATTGTAGAACTGAAAGTAGGCACCCAACCCTACATGGAGCTCTGGCACCGACGCATAATCCTTCAGGTAGATGTCCTCGTACTTCACCGCCCTCCAAAGGCGCTCGACGAAGATGTTGTCCAACGCTCGACCTCGTCCATCCATGCTGACCCGCACACCGACGTCTTCCAGGCACTGGGTAAACGGCCGCGCGGTGAACTGCACCCCCTGGTCGGTGTTGAAGATGTGCGGACGCCCCTGCGCCAGCGCGTGCTTGAGCGCATCGAGGCAGAACTGACCGTCAAGAGTGTTGGACAGCTGCCAGGCGAGCACGTAGCGGCTGAACCAGTCGATGACCGCCACCAGGTACATGAAGCCGTGGTGCATCGGAACGTACGTGATGTCGGCGCTCCAGACCTCATTGGGTCGCGTGATGGTCAGGCCACGCAGCAAGTACGGATAGACCTTGTGGTCGGGACAGGCCACCGTCGTCTTGGGCTTGGGATAGATCGCCTGCAAGCCCATCCGACGCATCAGCCGTCGCACCCGCTTGCCGTTGACAGCGTAGCCAGAGCGCCTCAGAGACGACAAGATGCGCGGCCAGCCATAGAACGGCGTCTTGAGGTACTGCGCATCGATGAGACGCATCAAGGTCAAGTTCAACTCACTCTCGCCCGCTGGCGCGTAGTAGTAGCTGGCCCGCGGCAGCCCGATCAGCTCGCACTGCCGCCGCAAGCTGAGGCTCGGATGGTTCGGCTCGATCATGGCCCGCTTGGCCTCACTCGAAGGGGGCAACTTTTTTTCCCAACCAGTCGAGCTCCATCTTCAGGCGCCCGATCTGCTCGTACAACTCGGCCTCGCGCTTGTCGGTCTCGCGCTGTCCCGATCCTGTGCCGCGTTGGAACAGGCTGGCGCCTTGCTCCAGCAGTTGGCTCTTCCACTGGCTGATCTGGTTGGGGTGAACACCCGTCTCGCTGGCGAGTTCGGCCAGCGTCTTGGTACCTTTGGCCGCTTCCAGGGCGACCTTGAACTTGTACTCGGCGCTGAACTGACGACGTTTCTTTGGCATCGGCTTGACCCTCCACGTGCTCTAGATTATGTCTTTCACCTTAGCACGTGGTCTAGTTTTCGGGGCCAATTATACTGGAAGACCCGGTCGCCCAATAGCGAGGAGCGGTATCACTTTCACCCCGCCACCGCTTCATGATAACATGAGAGGCTGCGTTACGCCAATGAGCATCACCACACGCAGAGATTGGAGCGCAAGGAGTGGATAGCGTTCCGAGGTGTTCTGAGGTATACTGTCCCCACTGATTGCTCAACGTCATGTGGATAATGTTTCGCCGAGAAGCCGGCGCCCTGATGCGCCGGCTCTATATTTCGGGAGGATTGCTGTGAAGGCTCGCGCACTTGGCGCACTGCTGCTGCTCGGTTCCATTTGGGGCGCGTCTTACCTGTTCATCAAGGTCGCCGTACAGGTTTTCCCGCCCGCGACACTCGTCGGCTCTCGCGTCTTCATCGCGGCTATGGTGAGCTTCGCCATCCTACGGCTGCGCCACATTCCTCTTCCGTCCACGCGAGCCGCATGGACGAGTTTCGCCGTCATGGGGCTGTTCAACGCCGCTGTGCCATACAGTCTCATAACTTGGGGCGAAGTGCGGGTTGATAGTGGCCTCACCGCGATTCTGATTGCGACGGCTCCGATCTTCACCGTGATATTCGCCCACTTCGTGTTGCACGACGAACGCGTCACGACCGCCATCGGCGCTGGCATCCTGCTAGGTTTCGTCGGCGTTGCCATCCTTATCGGACCGGATGCCCTCGCTGGCGCAACCCAGAACCTCTGGGGCGATCTCGCCATCATCGTCGCCGCGATGAGTTACGGCGGATCGATCGTCTACGCGCGCTACAAGATGCGAGGCTACGCCCCCCTGGCAGCCAGCACCGGTCAGATGCTCATGGCAAGCCTCATGATGATTCCCCTAGCGCTCATCATTGACCGGCCGTGGACCATTAGTCTACCTAGCGCCCAGACACTCTGGCCAGCTGTTCTATCGCTCCTCACCCTCGCCGTTGTCGGGACATCACTGGCGTACCTGCTTTACTACTGGCTGATCCAGAACGCCGGCGCCGTCTACGCCTCGGCCGTCACATACATCTCACCATTCGCCAGCATCGTCCTGGGCGTCGTTCTGCTCGGCGAGCACATGAGCGTCGGGGATTTCGTAGGCTTCGGCCTGATCCTCGCCGGCCTGATGCTGCTCAATGGCTACGCGGGGCAGATCGCTCGCCGCCTCATACCTGCAAGCGCCGGGAAATGACGAGGCCGCCCGATTGGGCGGCCCGTCGTCTCGATACAGCTCGTCACGCCTTAAGTATTCTTACTATGTCAATGTAGTCGTCTCTCGCCCCTGACGTGGGGCGAGCAGCGAATCGACAGCGGCCTGGCGGCCATCCTCATCGCGACGTCCCCTATCTTCACCGCCATCTTTGCCCACCTATTCCTGCACGATGAGCGCATGACGATGACCAAGGTCGTCGGCATTATGCTCGGCTTCGCCGGCGTCGCCATTCTCATCGGTCCGGATGCCCTCGCGGGCGCCGGCCAGAACCTCGCCGGTGATCTGGCCGTGGTCCTGGCCTCGGCCAGCTACGGCGCGACGATCGTCTTCGCGCGCAAGCACCTGCGCGGCGTCGCGCCCATGGCGGCGTCGACCGGGCAGATGCTCATGGCCAGCGCTGCCATTCTGCCGGTGGCGCTGCTGGTCGACCACCCGTGGCAGATGACGCTGCCGGAGAGCGGAACCTTGCTGCCGGCGGTCGTATCCCTGGTGATGCTCGCCGTCGTCGGCACGTCCCTGGCGTACCTGCTGTACTACTGGCTCATTCGCGAGGTCGGCGCGACCAACGCCTCGCTCGTGACGTATATCTCGCCCTTTACAAGTATCCTATGGGGGACGCTCCTGTTGGGCGAGCGCCTCAAGCTGGCCGACTTCGTCGGCTTCGGCTTCATCCTGGCGGGGCTGGCGGTCATCAACGGGTACGTGCGGCAGATCGCGCAGCGCTTCGCCGCCGCCGGCGCCGGGCGCTGATTGCAGCGTCCCTCGGCGTCACCGTTCTATTCTTCTCAGCGCCACGACAGATACGCGCTCCTATTGTAGCCACTTGATAGCTACAATAGGAGCGCGTATACTAGTGCATATCGTAGACACTATCGCGCCGGACGGAACAGGCGACAATCAGTGTAGTAAAGCGAGGAAGTCATGCCTAAAACCGTGTCTGCCAAAGAGGCGAAGAACCGCCTCGGAACCGTGATCGAGTGGGTCGTCGAGAATCGTGATGAGGTTGTGATCGAAAGTCGCGGCAAGCCGACAGCCGTCGTTATGGCCTATGCCGAGTACGAGGAAGTGCTCACATTGCGGGCGCGCCAAGAAGAGCAGGCGCGTCGCCGGGTGGCCCTGGCCCGGCTCGAGCAATTGCGCAAGCAAGTTCAGGCCGAGACCCCGGACATCACCGAGGAAGAAGCGCTGGCGCTAGGGGACCAGCTTGCGCGGGATGCCGTTGATAGACTTGTGCGGAAAGGGCAGATACGCTTTGGTGATGAGTAGCCTGCTATGCGCATTCTCCTTGACACCAACATCTTCATCAGCTACTTGCTTACGCGCAATAAACACAGCCCGGTTCACGCCGTCGTTGCAGCGGCGCTTTCTCCCCAAGCCACACTGTTGATTCCAGAGGCGTTGATTGAAGAAATCCTGGTGACTGCCTCCACCAAGCCGCATCTCGCTGCCATACTCTCGGTGGAGAGCCTGCAAACACTGATCGAGACACTTAAGGCGGTCGCCGAGGTCATCCCGGCAATTGCCGACCCCATTCCCCGGGTCACGCGCGATCCTAAGGATGACTATCTGCTCGCCTACGCAGTTGTTGGGCAGGCAGATTACCTGGTCACTGGCGATCGCGATCTGCTCGTGTTAGGGCAGGTAGAAGGAGTAAGGGTTGTCAGCCCGGCCCAGTTTGTCTCGCTAATCGCACCATAGCAGCGCGTGGAAAGGTGCGTGTCTCTCCATCCGTCCTGACGGTAAGGGTAGTACGTTGGACAGGATTCCCCGGCCTTCACCGAGCCGGGACACAGTTCGAAGGAGAGACGTCGTATGCATCGCACGCGGACGATACGAGCCACTCTGCTCGTCAGCCTCGCGCTGACACTCATTCTCCTGGCCCTTGGCGCGGCATCTTCGCCACCGCCAGAGGCGTCAGCGCAAGGACCACAGCTCCCTCCCATCACCCTCAAATCTCGCACGATCAAGCCGACGGCCGGCGTCGACGCCGCCACCAGCGCCCAGCTCGAGCGCGCGGCGTCCGACGCCAAGGCGAAGTCGGCCAGCTATCACGCGCTGGTGCAGCTCGACCACATCCCGGATCCGCCGGAGAAGGCGGCTCTCGCCGCGCGCGGCATCCACCTGCAGAACTACCTGCCGCAGCAGGCGTGGGTCGCGCTGATTGACGCTTCCGCCGAAAAGGCGTCGTCGCTGGTCGGCAAGGGCGGAGTGGCCTGGATTGGCGCCCTCCTCCCTGTCGACAAGGTCGCCCCGACCCTCGCCGCCGACGTCGTCAAGCCGAGCGCTGACAAGGACACGCCGATCATTCCGGTCATCGTGCAGTTCCACGACGATGTGAGCCTGGCGGATGGGCGGGCGGTTCTGGCGCGAATCGGCGCGCGTATCACCAACGAATCCTCGGCCATCAACGCGGTGACCGCTGTGATGAAGCCGTCGGATGTCACGACGTTGAGCCAGCAAGAGGAAGTGCTCTGGCTGGAAGCGCCGCTCCCACCGCTGACGGCGACAAACTCGAACACGCGCGCGCGGACGAACGTCGACCAGGTGCAGAACGTCGCGCCGTACAACCTGAACGGCGCGGGCGTCAACGTCCTGGTGTACGACGTCGGCCGCGCCAGCCACGAGGACTACAACGGCCGCATCGTCGACCAGGACAGCACGAGTGTCGCGGATCACTCGTCCCACGTCGCCGGCACGGTGCTGGGCAACGGGTCGGGCGCGGCGACGAGCGTCCTCAACAACCGCGGCATGGCCCCGAGCGCCGGCCTGATTACCTACGGCTACGAGTCGGACGGCACCGGCACCATCCTGTACGATAACCTCGGCGACATCCAGAGCGACATGCAGAACGGCATCAACCACAGCGCCAACATCGCCACCGCCTCCCTCGGCAGCAACGTCAACACCAACGGCTTCCCGTGCAGCGACGAGGGCGACTACCCGGCGGCTGCCCAGCTCCTCGACCAGATCGTGCGCGGCAGCCTGGGCCGCCCGCTTATCATGACCTGGGCCAACGGCAACGAGCGCCAGGGCAGCGCCCCGTGCGGCAGCACGTTCAATACGACCGCCCCGCCCGCGACGGCCAAGAACCCGATCCAGATCGGGGCGACAAACCAGAACAACGACGGCAGCGCCGGCTTCAGCAGCTGGGGGCCGACGGACGACGGGCGGCTCAAGCCCATCGTGTCGGCGCCGGGCGTCAACGTCCTGTCCACCATCCCCAACCAGTTCATTGACAACACAGGGCGCAACTGTGACGGCTCCGGCGATGACTTCTGCTGGCCTTACGACACGATGAGCGGCACGAGCATGGCGACGCCGGCCGTCGCCGGCATCAGCGCGCTCATGGTGCAGCAGTTCCACAACTCCTACAGCACGACCACCGACCCGCTGCCGGCCACGGTCAAGGCCATCCTCATGAACTCGGCGGCCTCGCCGAGTGGCGGCAATGGCCCCGATTTCCAGACGGGCTACGGCCGCGTCGATGCCAGGGCGGCGGTCGACACGATTCGCGAGAACCGCTTCGTCGAAGGCAAGGTCACGAGCAACGGCGAAGTCCAGCGCTACCATCTCAACGTCCAACCCGGCGACGCGACGCTCCAGGTGAGCCTCGCCTGGGACGACGCGGCTGGGACGCTGCTGGCCGCGACCGAGCTTGTCAACGATCTGGACCTCCGCCTGATCGCGCCCGATGGCGTCACGACCTGGCAGCCGTGGGTGCTCAACCCGGCTATTCCCGCCAACGCCGCGACGCGCGGCAACGACAATCTCAACAATCAGGAGCAGGTGACGGTTCCGAACCCGGCTGCCGGTTGGTGGACCGTCGAGGTGCGCTCGACGAGCCTGCCGCAAGGCCCGCAGGCCTACGGCCTGGCCGCGACGCACAACCCCTGGAGCTTCAACATCGTCTACCCGCTGACGAGCGCGGTCGCCGACGCCGGCTGGTTCAGCGGCCCCGGCACGTTCCCCATCCACCTCGATGTCAGCGACGGCTTCAAGCCCTCGACCAACCTCATCACCAACCTGGCCGATCCTAACGCGCTCAAGCTCTTCGTCGGCGCGAAGCAGATTGACACCGGCAACGGTGTCGGTGAGGGCGGCGTCATCGAGCGCGGGCCGGTCGGGAACCAGTACTGGCTCATCGTCCGCGCACCCTCGCAGGCGGCCGCCGGCCTGTACGACTTCAAGGTCGACTTCCTGGGCGCTCTCACCCAGACCGAGACGAACGCGGTGCGCTACAACAGCACGCCGACGCCGCCCAAGGCGCTGTCCGTCGTCATCGACACCTCTGGCTCGATGGCGAACTACGCGCAGATGCCCGCGGCGAAGGCCGCCGCCCGCGACTTCATCCAGATGACTGAGATCGGCGACGGCGTGTCGGAGACGCAGTTCAACACGAACGCCAGTCTGGTGCAGGCGCTGCTCAACGTCGGCGCGCCCGGCGACCGCAACACTATGGCGGGCAACCTCGCGGGCCTAAGCCCCACGGGCACGACCGCGCTCGGCCAGGGCCTGCAGATGGGCTTCAACCAGATTAGCGGCGACAGCCGCACGCAAGCCATGGTCCTCCTGTCGGACGGCATGGAGAACACGCCGCCGATGTACGACGACATGAAGGCGTCCATCCCGACGGGGGTGCGCGTCGATACCGTCGCCCTCGGTCCGCTGGCCGACCAGGCGCTCATGGCGCGCATTGCCAACGACCACCCCGGCAGCACGCCGTGGTTCGTCCCGACCGGCCCCAGCGCGGCCAAGAGCAGCGGCGAGGACAGCGACAAGGTGGATAGCCCGGCGGCGGACGTCAGCGTCGCCTCGCGCGTCGAGAACCGCCTGACAGATGTGTACCACTTTATCGACAACTACCAGCGCGACTATCAGCGGCTCTTCGAAGCCGCGGGGACGCTGAACAGTGGCGGCTCGACGACGCTGTCCGTCAACCTGAATGAGAGCGCGCGCTTCCTGTACTTCACGGTGAACTGGGCCGATCCGACCGTCAATCTCAACTTCGTGCTGCGCCGGCCGGACAGCAGCGTTGTCCCGACAGGCGACCCGAACGTCTACCGCGTCGATACCGCGCCCGGCGGCATGAGCAAGCGCTACCGCATCGCCGCGCCCGCGGCCGGCTCGTGGCAGATCGAGTTGAGCAACCCGAGTGGCACGGGCACCGAGTTCCTGGCAACTGTCGAAGGTCAGGTGGACACGGACCTAACCCTGTTCACGCCCAGCGTCGGCGCGTGCCGACCGACCACGCCCAACAAGGTCTGCATCAGCTTCAACGACAAGAAGGGCAACATCACGGGAGGCCGCTTCGAGTACCTGCGTGCCCGCTTGAGCGATGGCAAGCAGGTGCAGCTTACCGACCCGAAGGGCACCGGCGTGTACTGCTCGGAGGACTTGCGCTTCGAGCCGGGCATGCACAGCCTCAAGGTCGACGCGATGGCGCAGAACCGGGATGGGCGCTTCGTGCGTCGTGTGCAGCGCGCTGACTTCTACTGCGGCCCGCTGGACCTGCCGCCGACCTTGCTCGTCAACGACGCGCCGAGCCTGGAACAGGGCGGCCAGTACTACCCCGTGCGCGACATGTACGTCGCTGCGCTGAACGCTATCGGCGCCCAGTTCAACGTCTGGAACACCGACGACGACGGCATACCCAGCGGCGCGGCGCTGTCGCAGTATCAGAAGGTGATCTGGATTACCGGCGTCCGCAAGACCGACCCGCGCCACCCGCCGCTCCCGGTTGAAGCCGAGAAGGCCGTGCGGGAGTTCCTGGAGGCGCGCAAGGGTAACACGTTCGCCCTGAGCAGCCAGGATTACCTGTCCGTCAGCGGTGTCACCGAGTTCGGCAAGAAGGTGCTGGGTATCGAGGCTTTCGATAACAACACTAAGGGCGCGACGATGCGCGGCCTGCGCGCCTCGCCGCTCGGCCACAACTTCGGCGCGTTCGCGTACGGCCCGCCCTACACCAACCTGGCCGACGCCGTGCGCCCCATCCCGGGCGCGGCCGCGAACATGGTTGATGAGAAGGGGCGCGTGACCGGAATCACCCACGGCTACGGCCAGGGCTGCACCGCCTTCTTCACTTTCGGGCTTGAGGGCCTGCCCGCTTCGGGCTTCCAGGATATGCTCAAACGCTTCCTGGCGTGGGACTGCGCGCCCGTCGCGTTGAACACGACCGCCACGCCGCAGGATGTCACCATGCACTACGGCGACGTGTACTCGACAACCTTCCAGATCCAGAACCCGCTCGTCGGCGGCCTGCACGTCGAGCTTAACAACGGGCCGACGCACCTGTGGATGGTGACCGACAGCGCCGGCGGCGTGCCGACCCTTCTCGCGCCGTTCAATGTTGGCGACCTGCCGAACCCGCAGTCCAAAGCGAACTCCGCTCCGGCCAAGACGGCCGCCAGCGCGACACCGCTCGACCCGAGCAAGGTCGTCAGCCGCCTGTGCCAGGTCTCGGCCGCCGGGCTGGCCGACTGCTTCGCCGGTGGTGTCGTGACCCTCGATAGCTTGCTGGACAACGACGTCGCGATCGTCTGGAACAATACCCCGCTCGGCGACCCCGACCGCGTCGGCGACATGCTGGCCGACTTCGTCGACCGCGGCGGCACGGTGCTATTGGGCGGCAACGCCCTCAAGGACGCGCCGGCGGGCCTGGGCGGCCGCTGGGCGGCGGAGAAGTACTCGCCCCTCGCGACGGCCGGGACGCCCAAGGGTTTGGCGATCCTCGGCGGCGTCGATGATCCTGGTGACCCGCTGTTCACGGGTGTCGCCGTTCTCAACACGACGAACCATCTGGACGCGCAGCCGCAGGGCGATGCCCAGCTCCACGCCAAGTGGTCAGACGGCGAGGCGCTGCTGGCCAGCAAGAGCTTCCAGGCCGGCGTCGGCCCGCAGGTCATCGCCATCAACGCATCCTTCGAGAACGGCCAGTGGGGCGGCGATCTGCAAACGCTCGTTCGCAACGCCCTTGGCGCGCTCGACATGACTTGGCGCCGCCCCGGCTGGTTCCAGCCGGTGTGCAGTATCGCCTCACCACCGATTGACGGTAAGGTGGGCGCGGTTCCGCCCATCGTCTTCGACGGCAGCGCCTCGTGCCCCGACGTCCAGGGCGGCGTCAGCTGGCAAGTCGCGTTGCAGATGGACAGTAAGTTTGCGCCGGCCAGCGCCGTCGACGGGCCGAATCCACCGCACTACCACGGCAAGCTGACGATCGACACCAACGCGATGGGCCGGCCGCGTCTCGCCTTCGCGCTCGACATGACCGTGCTTCCGGCCGACGTCGCGCCGACGCCCACGCCGACCGAAACGCCGATGCCGACGGACACACCGACGCCGACGCCGACCGCGACCGACACGCCTGCGCCTACCGACACACCGACGCCGACGGACACGCCGACGCCAACCGCGACGCCAACTGTCACACCGACTCCATATACCGGCGGACCGTACAAGGTTTATCTGCCGCTCCTCATGCAGGGGCATTAGCAGCCAGACGCCGAGTCCGTCGTGCCACAGCCGGCCAGGCCATGAACCTGGCCGGCTGTGCTTTGCTTCGCGAGTTCTCCCAGCAGCATGGTTCTTGCTGTTTGGGCAGAATATGCTGATATTTATACCAACGCCCACCATCAACGACTTCGATGACTAGCGCCGTAGATAGCACGCACGCGCCGGGCGCCGGAAAGGCAAACGAAATGGATAACCCTATACTGTCCGAGTTCCCCCCCGACCTCGCGGAACGCCTCCAGGCGGCCGGTGTCATTGACATGAACACCCTGAACGACGCGCTCGCCGCCGACCAGGCGCTGAGTGACGACGTGCAGAAGTTTCTCGACGCAAACCCGAACGTCCGGATGCTGCTGACCATGAGCTTGCTACTCGATGCGTTCCTGGCCTGCGATGACGAGGCCGACCTCACTGACTTCTGGCAGCGCATTCCGCCGGAGCTCGAGCAGCCGTTCCTGGAGAGCATCGAGGGGCTGATCGCAGCGTTGCAGGCCAGCGACGACGCTGAGCCGGCCGCCATGCTGCAAGAGCGCTATGAGGCTTTGCAGGAGGTGGTTTCGGAGTTCGACAGCGAAGAGCCGGAGCTGCCGCCGGTCGCCCACGCGTTGTTCGACTTCATCAACGCGTCGAGTGACGACGCGGCCGCGCGCGTGTTCGATGAGCAACGCGTCCTGCTTCAAACGACCGAAGCTCAGGACCTGCTGGATGATAGCTTTCGCAGCGACAACCCGGCCGGAGAGCAGCGGCTCGCCGAGCGGCGGTCACTGCTGCGGGCGCTGCGCGGTGCGGCAAGCAACTGAACGATACCTGGCACAAAACTTGCAGACTTGACCTCGAATAGGGGAACGGCCATCTTCCGTGGACGCCTCGAGCGCTGCACCCGGGCGCCCAATACACACTTTGGCCGTTCATATCGGCAGAAGAAGTGGAAAAGGAGGATAGTGTGGCAAGTCTGACCAAGTCTATCGAAGTCAATGTGCCAGTTCGCACCGCATACAATCAGTGGACGCAGTTCGAGTCCTTCCCGCAGTTCATGGAGGGCGTGAAGTCAGTGCAACAGCTCGACAACAAGCGTTTGCACTGGGTCGCCGAGGTGGCGGGCAAGGAGAAGCAGTGGGACGCCGTTATCACGGACCAGGTGCCTGATCAAAAGATCGCCTGGAGGAGCACGTCGGGCGCTCAGAATGACGGCATCGTGACCTTCCAGCCGCTCGGCGCGGACAAGACCCGCGTGAGTTTGCAGATCGACTACGATCCCGAGGGTGTCGTCGAAGAGACCGGCGACAAGCTCGGCTTTGTCTCGCGCCGCGTCGAGGGCGACCTGGAGCGGTTCAAGAAGTTCATCGAGTCGCGTGGTCAGGAGACGGGCGCCTGGCGCGGCACCATCAAGGATGCCCAGGTGCGCTCCGGCCAGACAGGCTCCCAGCACTAAATAGCGCGCCCTCGCGAAGGCTTCAAGAGCTCCCCCGCAGCACTCATCTCCCCCGCGTTCCCTGCCCCTCTTCCCCCGAGAGGGGCAGGTTTCTTTTGCCCCCGCGCAAGCAAATTGTGTCCGGCGCGTATCTTTTCCAGGGCTCAAGTGTTTATCTTCGAAGATAATGCGGTTGCATTAATATTAACGTCGTCACTGGATGTACAATTCTCCAGATTGCGGCCAACCGCGAATAATGTCTTTACGGAGGAACGGGGAAATGAGAACGCGCGTGGTCGTGACAGGCCTTGGGGCCGTGACGCCCCTGGGAAACTCGGCGCCTGCGATGTGGGAAGCTCTGCTCGCCGGTCGGTCCGGCGTCGGGCCTCTCGATGGCTACGATCTTTCTGAATTCGACACTCGCTTCGGGGCCCAGGTCAAGAATTTTGATCCCCTGTTGGTTATCGACCGCAAAGAGGCGCGCCGCACAGACATCGTAGTTTTGTTCGCCCTCAGCGCGGCGCGTGAAGCCCTTGCCCAATCCGGGCTAGAAATTGACGACCAAAACCGCGACTGTGTCGGCGTTGTCATGGGCACCGGCCTTGCAGGTTACCGCACACTCCTGGAGAGCAGCGTCGTCTGGAAGGAGAAGGGCGCTCGCCGTGTGAGCCCGTTCAGCCTTCCTGCTTTCCTGCCCGACACGGCGGCGGCGACGATCGCCATCGAGCTAGGCCCACGTGGCCCGAACATGTCGATCGCGACGGCCTGCGCGACCGGCACCGACGCCATTGGGCAGGCGGTCGAGATGATCCGCCGTGGTCAGGCCAACGCGGTCATCGCGGGAGGGACGGAGGCAAGCTGTCACCCGTTCGCTTTCGCCATGTTCAATAATATGAAGGTGCTGTCCACCCGCAACGACGCGCCAGAGCAGGCAAGCCGCCCATTTGACGCCGACCGCGATGGATTCGTCCTCGGGGAAGGCGCCGGCGCTGTCATCCTGGAGCGCCTCGAAGACGCCGAGCGCCGGGGTGCGACGATCCTGGGCGAGATTGTCGGCTATGGCTCGGCGGTCGATGCGTACCACATGGCGGCGCCGGCGGAGGATGGCAACGGCGTCATCCGCGCCATGGTCGGCGCGCTGCAAGACTCCGGGCTTTCCGCCGAAGACGTGGACTACATCAATGCCCACGGCACAGGCACGACTGTCAACGACAGACTTGAGACTTACGCCATCAAGAAGGTCCTGGGCGACCATGCCTACCACATGGCCGTCAGCTCCACCAAGTCCATGATGGGGCATCTGATGGGCGCCGCCGGCGCGGTCGAGGCCGTTATCACGCTCAAGGCGCTACACGAGGGTGTGCTTCCACCCACCATCAACTACACGACGCCGGATCCAGACTGCGATCTGGACTACGTGCCGAATGAGGCGCGGGCAGCCAACATCGAAGTGGCTATGTCCAACTCGATCGGGTTGGGCGGCCACAATGCTACGCTCGTCATGCGGCGCATCTAGACGGGACGCATCCATTCGAGCCTGCTATCTGCCAGGAGGATTCCTGTGAGCCGTTATGCTGCTATCATAGGCTGGGGTAAACACCTTCCCGAACGAGTCATGACCAACCATGACCTCGCCAAGATGATCGACACGTCGGACGACTGGATTCGCACACGCACCGGTATCGAGGCGCGGCACTTTGCCGACCCGAAGGAGGCGACCTCGGACCTGGCGACACGCGCTGCGTGGCAGGCCCTGGAGCGCGCCGACCTGGACCCGAGTGAGCTAGACCTGATCGTCGTCGCCACGTGTTCGCCGGATTATCACCTGCCCAGCACGTCGTGCTTCGTTCAGGAACACCTCGGCGCTACCAAGGCCGCGGCGTTCGACCTCAACGCCGCCTGCTCCGGCTTCGTGTACGCCCTGAGCATGGCGACGCAGTCCATCGTGACCGGTATGCACAACAATGTCCTGGTCATCGGCGCAGAAACCCTGAGCCGCTGGATCGACTGGAACGAGCGCACGACCGCCGTCCTCTTCGGCGACGGCGCGGGCGCCGTGGTGCTCCAGGCCAGCCCGTTTCCCAGCGGCGTGCAGTCGTTTGTGCTCGGCGCAGACGGCACGGGCACGCAGTCACTTATCCTGCGCAACGGCGGCAGCCGCATTCCCCCAGTTGGTGTCATGCCTAGTGGCACCGGGCTGTCGATGAACGGCAATGAGGTCTACCGCTTCGCGACCCGGGTGATGGGGCGGGCCGCGAAGGAGGCACTGGAAAAGGCGCACCTCACGCCGGACGACATCTCTCTGTTCATCCCCCACCAGGCCAACCTGCGCATCATCGAGTCGGCGGCCAAGCAGATCAATATCCCGATGGATCGCGTGTTCGTCAATATCCAGAAGTACGGCAACACGTCGGCCGCGTCGATACCGATCGCGCTGTGCGAGGCCGCGGACGAGGGCCGCATCCAGCCGGGCGACAATCTGTGCCTGGTCGGGTTTGGCGCTGGGCTGACGTGGGCGGCGGCGACGGTGAAGTGGGCGCCCGTCCTGCCGGCGCCGGGTACGGGCCTGCCGAGCAAGGTCGCGCGTTGGTCGCGCCACTCCCTCGCCCGGGCTCGCTCGCTCATCAACCGCACCGAGCGCCGCCTGGACTCGGTCGAGTTCAATTTCGGCGAGCAGGCGCAGAACGTGCGCGACCGGATGAGTCGAAATGTGCCGCAGAAGTCGAGCGGGGAGAACGGCGCGTCGAACGGCAGCACGCAGCCGTCCAGCAACGGCACGCCGCCGGCTGCCTCCAACGGCCACGGTACGCCCGAAACGAACGGCGCGAAGGCGCCCGCCGGGCAGTCGGAGAAAGAGTAAGCCCCGACGGAGACCGTCAATCGTTCCCTAAGATAGAATGCAACCCCGTAGCGGCAAGAGCTACGGGGTTCGTGTTAGGCGAACGTATCTATTCCAAGGGCGGGACGTGGTAGAGCGGTTGATAGTTCGTGGCGCGCTGCCATAGGTCAAGCAGTTCGTCCTGATGTTGAGAAGCCCACTCAATCACAAGCCCTAAAACACGCGCCGGAAGATAGCCGTCAATCACTGTGAGTGTGCGAATGCCGATGATGGCCTTGTGCTCACCGTACTCAGCGTGGAAGTGCGGCGGCGGGTGGTCATCAATGTACATCTTGATGATGATCCCGAAGAAGCGGCTAATTTCCGGCATCGGGCATTAGCTCGCGCAGCCTGGGGAAGATGTCTTCCGGCTTTTTGCCGGTGATCTTCAGGTAGAGAGCGTCGGGGTCCATGTCAACCTGGTCGATCCACACAAGCTCGCCACTCGAGCCAATCGTGACCTTGGCGAACTCGCGCGAATCTTCCCACACCGCGAACACCCCTTTCCCGACGTGGTCGGACAGGTCCACTACGCCTTCGACGCCATCGGCATACCTTAGCCACAACCGGTAGCCATCCAGCGCGCGAACCTCGATCAGTTTGGTCATATTGCCCCCACCCTCAAACCGTTGTGTGTTCGGCCACGAAGGACGCGACAGGTACTCGAAAGACGCCAAAAGCGCCTGCGATTGCATTTCGCGTCTTTCGCGGGCTTTCGCGGCCTTCGTGGTCCAGAATCGTTGGCCTCAATCGTAGGGCACCTGGCTGATTTGCATCAGCTTGTCCCAGCGATGGTGCCCTTCGATGTACCGCATCGTCCCTGACCGCCCGCGCATGACCAGCGTGTGCGTGATCGCCCCGCCGGGGATATAGCGCACGCCCCGCAGGAGCTCACCGTCGGTGATGCCGGTCGCCGAGAAGAAGACGTCCTGGCTCTTGACAAGGTCATCCGCGGTTAGCACGGCGCTGAGGTCGTAGCCCATATCTTTCGCCAGCTGCGCCTCGGCATCGTTGCGCGGCCAGAGCCGCCCCTGGATGTCCCCGCCCATCGCCTTCAGGGCGCAGGCGCTGACGACACCTTCCGGCGTGCCACCGATACCCATCAGCACATCGACGCCCGTCTCAGGCAGAGACGTCATGATCGAGCCGGCCACATCGCCGTCCGTAATCAGGCGAATGCGCGCTCCGCAGCGCCGCACCTCTGCGATGAGGCCCTCGTGGCGAGGGCGGTCCAGGATGACGCAAGTGATGTCCTCGAGGTGCTTGTTTTTGGCGCGGGCAATGTTCTTGAGGTTGACTTCCACAGGCGCATTGATATTGATGGTGCCCTTGGCTTCGGGGCCGACGCAGATCTTGTCCATGTAAACGCATGGGCCGGGGTTGAACATGCTGCCGCGTTGAGCGAGCGCCACCACGGAGAGGGCATTGCTGCGGCCCTGGGAGAGCAGCCGCGTGCCATCGATGGGGTCGACAGCGACATCGACATCGGGGGGCTGCCCGTTGCCGATGACCTCGCCGTTGTAGAGCCACGGCGCTTCGTCTTTCTCGCCTTCGCCGATGACAACCACGCCGTTCATCTCGATGCTACCCAGGATGAGACGCATCGCGTCCACAGCTGCGCCGTCGGCGCCGTTCTTGTCGCCGCGGCCCATCCAGCGGCCGGCAGCCATGGCTGCGGCTTCGGTCACACGAGCAAGCTCCAATGCAAGGTTGCGTTCAGGTTGATTGGCCATGCAAGCCTCCTTTGGCTAACAGGGATGATGAATTGGGTTTGTGAATTGAGGGATCAAGGCTTTGTTCGATGGCTCTCCTCGGTGGGCAACATTGCGAGCAGGCTCATGAGTTCCGCCAGATCCACCGGCTTGACGAGGTGGTAGTCGAACCCTGCTTCGTGCGACCTGCGGCGGGCCTCCTTTTGCCCCCATCCCGTGAGGGCGACCAGTGTCATACGCTTGCCCCAGAACTGCTCGCGAATCCGCCGGCACGCCTCGTAGCCATCGATTCGCGGCAGGTCTATGTCCAGCAGCACGACATCCGGGCGGAACTCCTCAGCGACCGCGACGGCCTCCAGCCCGTCGTGGGCCGCGCGCGCGGTGTGGCCCTCGATTTCCATCAGCTCCATCAGGGACTCTACGATGTCAACGTTATCGTCGACCACCAGGACGCGCAGGTGGGTTGCGCCGTTGACCGCGGTGGTGGCCGGTGGCGCCGCGTCTACCCCCGGCGGCCCATCCAGCACAGGCAAGCATACCACAAATTCGCTCCCCTGGCCTGGTCCGTCGCTATAGGCCGCAACGCTCCCGCCGTGCATCTCGACCAGCCGCTTCACCAGGGTCAGGCCGATGCCCAATCCGCTGCGCGCCTGCTCTGGCGGACGGTCGAGCTGGGCGAACAGATCGAAAATGGTGCCGAGCTTGTCCGTCGGGATGCCTGCGCCCGTGTCCTTGACGGAGACGATGACCTCGCGGTCGTGGCGCTCCGCGGTCAGCCAGATTTGCCCGCCCGGCGGTGTATACCGGGTGGCATTGTTGAGTAGATTCGAGAACACTTGCGCCAGGCGCACTGGGTCGGCATCGAGGTAGACCGGCTCCGAAGGCAGCGAGACGGTGATCTCATGGCCGTCGCGCTCGATGTGCGGCTGGGACGTCTCCAGGGCCTGAAAGAGCACGCTCGCCAGCTCAACGGACTCCTTGCGAAGCTCTAGCTTGTCCTGGGTAATGCGGCTGATATCCAGGAGATCGTCGATCAGCCGAACCATGTGCTGAACTTGCCGGTCGATGATGTCTCGCGCAGCCTGGGAAGAGGGGTCGAGGGAATCTTGCAGCTTGAGAATCTGCACCGCGTTGCGAACCGGCGCCAGGGGGTTGCGCAGCTCGTGGGCAAGCGTGGCGAGGAATTCGTCCTTGCGTCGGTCGGCTTCTCGCAGCGCCTCCTCCGCCCGCTTTTGCTCGGTAATATCACGGTTGGTTTCCAGCACGAGCTGCCGTCCATCGACCTCGATAATCTGCTGGCGGCTGGCCACAATGACTCCGCGCCCATCCTTCGCGACCTGGCGCAGCTCACCTGACCATGTCTTCCGTTGCTCAAATGTGCGTTGAAACTCGGCATAGGGCATCGGATGAATGGTGTGAAGCAGATCGTGGCTGATCTGCCCGATGGCTTCTGCGGCAGAGAAACCATACAGACGCTCCGCGCCGGCGTTCCACTCGACAATACCGCGCTCGAAGTCCCAGACAAAAATCGGTTCATACGACAACTCGATGAGGCGGCCTTGCCGTTGAGCGGTGGCCTCAGCGCGCTTCCGCAGCGTAATGTCCTGGACGACGGCGATGAGCTGGTCTGGGGCGCCATCGGGCTTATGCAACAGCGACACGGTCAAGGTGACCCAGACGGTATGGCCACGCTTGTGAATATAGCGCTTCTCCATCGAGTACATCTGCCGCTGGCCCGCGAGCATCTGGCGCAAGTACTCCAGATCCTCTGCCAGGTCGTCGGGATGAGTGATCTCCTGGAAGGTGAGGTTGAGCAGCTCCTCGCGCGAGTAGCCGGTAATCTCGCACAGCTTGTCGTTCATGTTCAGCCATCGGCCGTCAAGGCTAACGTGGGACATGCCGACCGCCGCATTCTCGAAGGTGCCGCGGAAGCGTTCCTCGCTGACGCGTAGCCGTTCCTCGATCTCCCTGTTCTCGGTGATATCCATCACAGTGCCGACAAAGCGAGCAGGGCCACCTGCCTCATCTTCGCCCGTTGCTACGGCGTTTCCGCGCACCGCGACCCAGCGCTGTGTCCCGTCGCGGCGCACGATTCGATACTCTGTCGCATACTGACCATTCCCACCAGGGGCTAGCGCCGAGCTGACCTGCTGTCCGACGCGTGCTCTATCATCCGGGTGGATCAGGGCAAATACTTCTGTATCCGACATGGGATGGCTCTCGGATACACCAAAGATCTCGTGGCAGCGGGCGTCCCAGTAGGTCACCTCGCCGACAGGGTCATACTCCCAGATGCCAAGCTGGGCGATCTGCATCGCCGCGGCCAGCCGGCTCTGGCTCTGCCGCAGGGCTTCCTCCGACTGTCTACGCTCGGTAATGTCCTGCGTGACGCCGATCATGCGGCCGGGCGAGCCGGCCGCGTCTGTGAACACCTCGGCACGCGTATACAGCCAGCGCATCTCGCCGTCGGGCCGCACCGTGCGAAATTCCCTTTCGTACGGAACCTGCTCGGTCAGGCTGCGGTCGAGCGCCGCCCGCACGCCAGGCAGATCTGGCGGGTAAACTAACGCGGCGAAATCCTCGACGGTACCGCCGAATGTGCCCGGTTCGAGGCCGTGGAACTCGTAGATGTTGTTGGTCCAGGTGACCTGGTTGGCGGGAATATCCCAAACCCACGCGCCGAGCTTGCCGGCATCCATCGCCGCGCGGAGCATGATATCGCGCTCGCGGATCGCTTGCTCGGCCTGCTTGCGCTCGGTGATGTCGATACCTATTCCTACCTGTGTCTGGTCCGACAGGCGCACATTCGCCCAGGACGTTTCGATGTCTCGTCCGTCCCGCGTCCGCATGCGAATGTCCATCCACCCGCCCTGCCCCACGTGCATATGCTCGCTGACCTCCTCGCGGTACTGCGGATCCGGGTAGCACTCCTCCATCAAGGAGATACCAGCCGCATCTCGCGAGGACCAGCCGACAATGCGCTCGAACTCGGAGTTGAGCCACAGAAGACGCGCCTCCGGATCGTACATCGTGATCATGACCGGAATGCGGTCGATGATGGTCTGGAGCAGCTCCTGCTGCCGCGCCAGCGCTGCCGCGGCGCGCGCCCTCTCCAACTGCGCCTGAACGCGGGCGAGCAATTCTCGAGCAGTGAAGGGCTTGACCAGGTAATCGTCGGCTCCGGCCTGGAGGCCTTCGACGCGCGCCTCCTCCCCGGCGCGTGCGGAGAGCAGAAGCACAGGAATAGCGCGGGTGCTATCGTCGCCCCGGAGGGCACTGAGTAGCTCAAAGCCGTCCATGCGCGGCATCATGATATCGGCGAGAACAAGGTCAGGTATCTTGCGCCTCACCGCCTCCAGGGCTGACGCGCCGTCGGGCACCGTTTCGACGTCGTAGAGCGGCGCTAGAAGGCGGCTCACGTACTCGCGCATGTCGGCGTTGTCGTCGGCCCAGACGATTCGCGGCCGAGGTTCGCCGTCCACTGATTCCCGAATAGGTGCCTCGGGGGTGCGGTCGATCTCGGCGCGCGACGGAAGCTCATCGGGCAGCCAGCGCAGGGCCTCGTCCAGGTAGTGCTCCGCGGTCAATGCGGTTGCGGCGCTCCGTGGGTCGGCGCCGACGCGATCGGCCGGCAGGTGGGCCACGCCGGTGGGAATGGAGACCGTAAACGTGCTGCCCAAGCCTTCTTCGCTCTGCACCGATATCGAGCCGCCGTGGAGCCTGACAAGTTCCTGGACGAGGGCCAGGCCGATGCCCGTGCCCTCGTGCGTCCGAGCCTGGGTGCTGTCAGCGCGGTGGAAGCGCTCGAAGATATGGGGCAAGTCGCCGGCCGGGATGCCGGTCCCCGTGTCGGACACCGACAGCAGCGCGGCGCCATCCGCCGCTTGCACCCTCACCGCGATCTCGCCGCGCATCGTAAACTTGAAGGCGTTGGACAGCAAGTTGAGGACGATCTTCTCCCACATCTCTCGATCGACATACACCGGCGCCGGCAGCGGCGGGCAGTCGACGATGAACCGCAGCCCGGCTCTCTCCACAGCGGAGCGAAACACACTGGCGAGGTCGCGAGTCAACGCGGCGAGATCGGTCGGCTCATACACCGCCTGAATGCGGTTGGCCTCTATGCGGGAGAAGTCGAGGAGGGTATTGACCAGTCTCTGAAGGCGCAGAGCGTTGCGGTGGATAAGCTCCAGCCGTTCGCGCTGCTCAGGGGCAGTCGCCTGGGTGAAGGCGTCCTCCAGCGGGCCGAGAATCAGGGTCAATGGGGTGCGGAACTCGTGGCTTACGTTGGAGAAGAAGGCCGTCTTGGCGCGGTCAAGCTCGGCGAGCGCCGCCGCGCGCGCGCGCTCTTCTTCGTAGGCCCGCGCATTGGCGATCGCCGTTTCAACGTGCCGAGCGACGAGATCGCAAAACCCCTTGTAGTCGTCGTCGAACGCGCGCCGTGCATTGAGACCGAGGATCAGGCAGCCACTCGCGCGCCCGGCGCTCGAGGTCGTGAGTGGCAGCACGATTGCCTGGGTCGGCGGCGAGTCGGGCCAGGCGCCGAGGCGCAGCGCCCCAAATCTCTCCGAAAGGTTCTCGGCCAACCGCGGCTTGCCGGAGGTGAACACATCGCTCAGGCACCATACGTCACTGTCATCGATAGAGGCGTCGAGGTCGATGACTTGAACGGCCAACGGCGAATCGACGGGCAGCCCGGTCGTCCCAGCGAGGCGAACCGTCTGTCCGTCGGTGTCGAGCAGATAGAGCAGCGCGAAGGGGAGGTCAATGGGGTTGTGGGCGAGCGCATCAAGGGACAGCGCGCCAGCCTCCGCCTCTGTCATCGCCTTGGACGACTCGGACGCGAGCTCGCGCAGGGTTTGGAGACGGCGCTCGCCAATCACGCGCTGCGTCGTCTCATGAACGGCCGTGAAGACGCCTCCTACGCCGCCCGACTCGTCACGAATGGGGCTGTAGGAGAACGTGAAGTAACATTCTTCGGGGTAGCCGTTGCGCTCGAGGACGAGCAGAAGGTCATCGGACCACGTTGCCTCGCCCCGACTCACGACGCCCGTCAGCATTGGGCCAATGATGTCCCAGATTTCCGGCCAGATCTCGCGTCCCGGCGCGCCGAGGGCACGCGGGTGCTTCGTACCGAGCATCGGACGGTAGGCATCGTTGTAGAGCATGATGAGGTCCGGCCCCCACCAGAGGAGGATCGGGAAGCGCGAGCTCAGGCAGACGCTGACGGTGGTGCGAAGGCTCTGAGGCCACGTGGCGACCGGCCCCAATGGGGTCTGTGACCAGTCCATCTCGCGGATCAGTTCGCCCATCTCACTGCCGCCCGCAAGAAAGTCGGGCGGCCCCTCCGGCGTTGCCGCTATCATCATACGTATTTCCCTGTGGCTAACTATGAGTGCCCGAATGCTCATATTATACACGGGTTGAAGGCGCTCGTCACCTGACCATCACCCGCGCCATTGTTTGACGTAAGCTGGCAACTGTCAACTTTGCTTTGTCGCACTTGTGATATACTATTTGGTGACGCATTCAGCGATTTGTCTTTGAGCCGTACCACCTGAGTGGCGGGAGAGTGGACGCGTGGAGCGAATGGATACAGTTGGGCGAGCGCCGGCCGACGTATATTACCCATCCTACACACCCCCGATCGAGGACCCGCTGCCGCGGCTGCGGGCAGCGGTCGAGCGCGTCTTCACAATTGAGACGATTCAGACGGGGCAGGTCGGCGTATCTGGCAGCGGTGAGAAAATTGTAACGTTCACCGGCAGCCTGCGCCAGAGCGCCGATAGCGCTTACCGTTACCTTCAGAGCCAGTTCAGGCCGCTCGGATATACGCCGATGATGCGCCACGAGGCGGGAGCGGAGCAGGTCATCGCGATGCGCGGCATCGTTCCCGTCACCCGGTCCCGGGTGTGGATCAACGCGCTTCTGTTTGTGATAACCGTGGCGAGCGTGCTGTTCGTCTCGCGGCAGCTCTGGTCCCCGCTGGGTAGCTTCGTCTTCACCGTCGCTTTGCTGGGCATCCTCGGCGTCCACGAGTTCGGCCACTATCTCGTCGCGCAGATTCATGGCCTCCAGGTCACGCTGCCGTACTTCATCCCCATGCCGCTGCCGCCCCTCGGCACGATGGGGGCGTTCATCCGCCTCAAGTCGCCGATCGACAACCGTCGCGCCTTGTTCGACATGGCGATCGCCGGGCCGCTGGCCGGGTTCGCCGTGGCCCTGCCGCTGTTCATTATCGGGCTGCTGCTCCCGCAGGACTGGATCGCGCCTCTCCTGGCGCGGCGCATGGCCCTACCCTTGCAACTCTCCAACTCGCTGTTGACCATGGGCCTGACCTGGCTGCTCAAACCGGACGTCGGCGTGTATGACCTATTCCGCAATCCTCTGACCGCCGCCGGCTGGTTTGGGATGCTGGTGACCGCGCTCAACCTGCTGCCGGCCGGCCAGCTCGACGGGGGCCACATCTCGTACGCCGTCTTTGGGCGCCGCTCCCGCATCGTTGCCATGCTCACTCTCGTGCTCCTGGTCATCGCGTCGCGTTGGTGGACCGGCTGGCTGCTGTGGGCCGGTATCCTCCTCGTGACGGGCCTCAGCCACCCAATGCCCCTCAACGATATCACGACTCTCAATTGGCCGCGCAAGCTGCTTGCCCTCGCCGCCGGCATTCTCTTTATCATCATTATCGCCGTCCAGCCGTTCCGAATGTAGAGGCCGCGTCGATCGGTCTTGAAGCTCTCCATTTTGTAACAAGCGCTTCGGCCCAACGGAATGATCCTGCATCGAGAAAGTCGCGGAAAGTCGGCTGTAGACGAATTCGTCTACGTACCGTAACACTGCGCCGCGCGTGCCGTTATAGTGTGACGACTGCCGCCTGCGCCGGCGGTTGCGGATATCCCCCATCCCACTCAGGAGGACTCTGTCATGACGCTTTCGGAACTCTATCTTTCCCTCAGCGGCCGCATCTCGCGTCGAACGTTCTGGCTCAAAGGCGTTCTGCCTTTGTTCATCATCGAGCTTGTGCTCGGCTTCCTCAGCGGGGGCCTGGGTGCAGCGGCCGGACGAGAGGGCGGCGGCCTTTTTGGTGGGCTGCTCGGCATTCTCGTTTTCGTCGTCAGCATCCTGCTCATCTGGCCGGCCCTGGCCATCAGCTTCAAGCGCTGGCATGATCGCGGCAAGTCGGGCTGGTGGGTGCTCATCGGCCTGGTGCCCATCATCGGCAGCCTGTGGGTGCTGATTGAGTGCGGCTTCCTCGCCGGGACGCCGGGGCCGAACAAGTTCGGGCCGGCGCCGGACACGATGCCCACAGCGGTCGCCGCGGCTCAGTCCTAACGGAGCCAGGCGCGTCGCGAGGCGCAATAACCAAACACACTGGAATAACCCCGAGGCGATGTCGCTTCGGGGTTTCGCGTTGGGCAGGGTGGCACCGCTCTTGCTTTCCTTCCAGCGTCGAAAGACGCAATTCATGTTCATTATGCAGCATCGGCGACATTTTGCCGCCCACAATATCATTCTGCCGAGTCAGGCACCCGAAGCCCGTGGCTGATTAGCGCCTCGGGGCTTCGGTGTACTCGTCTGCTTGACCTGCTTCACTGCGCTGGCTACAATCCACAGCACCCAATAGGACTCCATGCCCAATACCTGTACTCTGGAGCTGTGCTATGCGCCTTGTAACCTACTACAGTGAAAATGATGAGCCTCGCCTCGGCGCTGTTCGGGGCGACCAGATTGTCGACGTGGCGGGGGCCGACTCGTCTCTGCCCGCCAGCATGCTCGCCCTGCTACAGGCGGGCGACTCCGTCATAGACCGCGCGCAGCGCGCCGTCGCCGACGCTTCGGCCGGCCAACCCCTGGCGGCCACGCGGCTTGGTGCTCCTGTCCCCTGGCCGTCCAAGGTGCTGGCGATCGGCCGCAACTACAAGGCGCACGCCGCCGAGACAGGCTCCGATCTGCCCACGTCGCCCATCGTGTTTCCCAAGTTCACCACGTCCATCACAGCACCCGGCGCGCCGATCACCTGGGATTCGTCAGTGATCAACCAGATTGACTACGAAGGCGAGCTGTGCGTTGTCATCGGGAAGACGGCGAAAGGGGTGAAGCGCGAGGAGGCCCTGGAGTACGTCGCCGGGTATATGTGCGGCAACGACGTGAGCGCCCGCGACCTGCAGTTCGCCAACGGGGGGCAGTGGGGGCTGGGGAAGTCCCCCGACACGTTCTGCCCGCTGGGGCCGTGGCTTGTGACGAAGGACGAGATACCGAACCCGAACGCTCTAGGCATCCGCACGTACCTCAACGGCCAGGTCATGCAGGAGTCGAACACCGAGAACATGATCTTCGATGTTCCGACAATCATCGCGTTTGTGACGCGCACGATGACACTGCTGCCCGGTGACGTTATCATGACGGGCACGCCGGATGGCGTCGGCATGGCGCGCAAGCCGCAGGTATGGCTCAAGCCGGGCGACACCGTCGTGATCGAGATTGATGGCATCGGCCGCCTGGAAAACCCGGTACAGTAGGCGGACCAGGAGAGACATATGGGGGTCCAGCTCCTGACGATCGAACAACTGGCGGCGCGCATCGCGGCCCGCTTGCAGCAAACGCCCGGCGTCGCTACGGCGAAGGTGGGCAAGGGTGGGGTCGTCGCCGTAACCACGCGCAATGCAGCCGGACAGCGCTCGTTCGACCTGGACGTGGACCCCTTCTACCGCGCCTATGTGGCCGAGCCGCAGAGCCTCGATCAGGTCGTGAGCCTGGCCGCGCAACAGGCTCTCACTGTTCCCGGCAGCGTCGCCGGGGTAGAACAGCGAGCGGCGATTTCGGCGCTCTTGCCACAGATTAAGGATGAGGCGTTTATTCGCGACGCGGCGCGCCAGGGCCAGACTCTCGTCTCCCGCCCCTTCGCGGACAAGCTCAGCGTGGTCTACGTCGCCGATGCGCCGTCGATCATGCGCTATATCACGCAAGCAGACCTGCGTACACAGGGCTGGACGGCGCAGAACCTCGACGAAGTGGCGCTTGAAAACCTGCGCGAGCGCGCTAACACGACGGCATTCACCCAGGCCAACCAGGGTATGCAGACGGCGTTCATCTCCGCAACGGGCGACGGCTACGACGCGGCGCGGATCCTCCTGCCCGCGCTGCACCAGGTCCTGGCGCAGCGGGTCTGGGGCCGCCTTCTGTTCGGCATTCCGACGCGCGATATCCTGGTCGTCATCGGGGACGGCGACGCAGCGTACGTCAAGCAGGTCGCCGCGCGGGTGCGCAACGATTTCGAGAGCCGTCCTTTTCCGCTCTCGCCCCACCTCTATACCATGGACCAAGGCCAGGCACACGTCTACACTGCCTGAAGGAGACATCATGCAACTGTGCCGCTACTACATGCCGTTGCTAGGCGCTCGCGTCGGCGCGATTATCGACGGCGACGTCTATGACCTGACAGAGGCTGAACCGGGGCGTCCTCGCACGCTCGGAACGCTCCTCGGGCGCATCACGGGGTACCCGGCGGGCGGTTTCGTCGACTGGGTGATGGAGAAAGTCGAAGGCATGGTGCCCGCCGCGTCACTCGACGAGTTGGACAACGTCCCGGAGCATCGCGTACCGCACATGCTCGCGCCCATTGACAGCCAAGAGGTGTGGGCCGCCGGTGTGACCTATGAGCGCTCCCTGGCAGCGCGCGAAGAGGAGTCCCACCAGAGCGGCATCTACGACCGCGTCTACACCGCGCCGCGCCCGGAGCTATTCTTCAAGGCGAACCCGCACCACGTGGTCGGCCCGCGGCTCCCTATCCGCGTCCGCACCGATTCCCAGTGGAGCGTGCCGGAGCCGGAGTTTGTGCTGGTCATGGATGCGCGGGGAGCCCTCGTCGGGTACACCGTCGGCAACGACGTGAGCGCGCGCGATATCGAGGGCGACAACCCGCTCTACCTGCCCCAGGCGAAGGTGTACAACCAGAGCTGCGCCCTCGGCCCTGTTATCACGCTGGCCGACGGGCTGGACCCGAAGTGCGCGGCGATACGGGTGGAAATTCGCCGCGCGGGCGGTGTTGCCTTCGAAGGCCAGACGACCACCGCGAGTATCGTGCGTCCGTTTGCCGAACTGATAGAGTATCTGTGGCGCGAAAACGACTTCCCCCACGGCGTGTTCCTGTTCACAGGGACGGGCATTGTTCCGCCCGAAGACGTCAAGCTCCAGGACGGCGACGAGGTCGCGATCACGATTGACGGAATCGGAACGCTCATCAACCCGGTTGTGCAGAAGCGATAGACATATGCACCTAGAAACCCTCGCGATACACGCGGGCCACGACGTCGACCAGGCGACCGGCGCTGTGGCGTCGCCCATCTACCTGTCCACCACCTTCGAGCGCGCGGAAGATGGCTCATTTCCCCACGGCTTCATCTACTCGCGCTCCGACAACCCGAACCGTCGGGCGCTCGAGGCGGCGCTGGCCGCGCTGGAGGGCGGGGCTGCCGCCGCAGCCTTCTCATCCGGCTCGGCGGCGACACTGGCGGTCTTCCAGTGCCTTGCGCCGGGCGACCACGTCATCGCCCCTAACGATGCCTACTATGGCACGGGCGTTATTCTGAGCGACATCCTCAAACCATGGGGCCTCGACGTAACGTTCGCTGACCTGACAGACGCGACGCAGGTCGCCGATGCCATGCGGCCGACAACGCGCCTGGTATGGGTCGAGACGCCGAGCAACCCCCTGCTGCGCATCACAGACATTGCCCGTATCGCCGCGTTGGCCCACAGTGGGGGCGCGCGTCTCGTGGTGGACAATACGTGGGCGTCCCCCGTTCTGCAGCGCCCGTTGGCCCTCGGCGCCGACCTGGCTATGCACTCCACGACGAAATATCTCAGCGGGCACGCCGACGTCACGGGCGGCATTGTCGTTGGCAGGGAGGAAGATGACTTCTTCCAGCGGCTGCGCATGATCCAGCGCAACGGCGGCGCTATTCCTTCGCCCTTCGACTGCTGGCTGCTTCTGCGCGGAATTCGCACTCTACCGTATCGAATACGCGGTCACTGCGAGAACGCCATGCGCGTCGCGGCTTTTCTCGCCCAGCACCCGAAAGTCGAGGTTGTCCACTACCCCGGCCTCGCCTCGCATCCGGGCCACGATGTTGCGGCGCGCCAGATGTCGGGCTTCGGCGGTATGGCGTCGGTGCAGATCAAGGGCGGCCAGGATGCGGCGATGGGCGTCGCGGCTCGAACCCGCCTCTTCACGCGGGCGACGAGCCTGGGCGGCGTCGAGAGCCTCATCGAACACCGCGCCTCGATCGAGGGGCCAAACACGCGCACGCCGGTTAACCTGCTGCGTCTCTCCATTGGTCTGGAGCACCCCGACGACCTCGTCGCAGACCTGGCGCAGGCGCTTGATTGACGCCATGATCGTCCAGATCTACGGCATCATGACGCCGGAGGACGCGGCAATGGTGGCCGGTCTCGGCGCGGATCACATCGGCATCGCGGTCGGCGACAGCGGGCAGCCCGATGAGGTGGACACGGACACGGCGCGGCGTATCTTCGCAGCGATTCCGCCGCCCGCCAAGAAAGTGGCCCTGACCGTGACGTCCAACGTAGATGAGATCGAGGCGCTGGCCAGAGCCCTCCAGCCGGACATTCTGCACATCGCCGCGTCGGTGTCGGATTTCGGCGCCGAGTCGACTTACGCCCTCAAGCAGCGGCTGCCCGATTTGCCGGTCATGCAGACGGTCGCCGTCGTCGGCCCTTCCGCGCTCTATGTTGCCGTCAAGCTCAACAGTGTCGCCGACTATCTGCTGCTGGACACCCGCGATCCCAACACAGGGCGGCTGGGCATCACAGGACAAACCCACGATTGGTCGGTGAGCCGGCGCATCGTGGAGACGGTCGGTATACCGGTAATTCTGGCCGGCGGCCTCTCGCCGGAGAATGTGGCGGACGCGATCCGCCAGGTGCAGCCGGCGGGAGTGGATTCAGCGACGCATACGAGCCGAGCGGACGATCCGCGCCGCAAGGACCCCGACCGCGTCCGCCGCTTTGTCGAGGCAGCGCGCGCAGTGATCCTCTAGCCACTGCGCGCTGTTCTTCGTGGTCTCGTTCTTGAGACAATTCTTGCCACTGATGCGTATCTCCTCCCCGCGTTGAGCGTCGTAACTGTAAATCCACAAAACACCTCGGCGCGGCTTCCCCCGCACCGAGGTTCTGTTGGACCATCCCACCCAGCCACGCATCATCACGCAAGGAGGCTCATGTGGCTTTGTTCGACCAGCTCGTCCAGCAGTATGATTGGTACCGACGGCATGTCTGGGGCGTCGTGTCCCACCGCCGTTTGGCCCCCGCGATGCTCCCCGCCTGGAGCAACTACCTACACAGCTACGTCGTGCAGCCGGATCAACCGACCCACCTCCCCTTCGACATTCAGCTCGAAATTACAACAGTCTGCAATCTGCATTGCCTCATGTGTCGCGGCGCGCTGCCCATGGGCCCGGGCAAGCACATGAAGCTCGAAACCCTAAAGAAGCTCGTGGACCAGCTCCCGATCCTCTACCGCGTGGTGCCGAAAGGCTTGGGCGAGCCGATGCTCAACCCGGCGATTTACGCGATGGTCGAGTACGCGGCGAGCAAAGGCTGCGCCGTCGAGTTTCACACCAACGGCATGTTCCTGGACCGCAAGCGCATCGCGAAGCTCATGGACGCGGGTATCTACGCGCTCACGGTCTCGGTCGATGGCAGCACGCCGGAGACTTTTGAGACAATCCGCGCTGGTGCGAAGATGGACCGCATCGTTGCTAACCTCGAAACGCTGCGCGACATGAAGCGCGAGCGCAATACTGACCTGCCCCACGTTCGCTTCCACGTCGTCGTCACAAAGCCTGGTCTGCCCGAAGTGCCAGACATTATCCGCCTGGCCGAGCGGCTGGGTGTAGAAGTCGTGATTCTCTCACCGCTCCACATCTTTGCCGAGAGCATGCTGCCACTCGCCGTCGATCCGGACGAATGGCGCAGCCTCTACAAATACCAGCGGATGGCGCGCGATATGGGCGTCACCCTGTTCTTCATCCCATGGGAGCCTGTGGAGCCTGTGCTTGTTGCCGGTGGCCGACCCGGTTGGACGGGCCAGCCGGCGCCAGACGATGAAACGGCGCCAGCGGCCGTCACGCCCGAGGCGCGAGTCCCCGAGGCGCAAAAGCGGGGCAGGCGGCGTGCTCCTTGCCGCTACCCGTGGACGGGGCTGTATGTGACCGTCGAAGGCGACATCCTCCCCTGTTCCTGGGCTTTGGCGTCGGGGCGCAAGGGGCTGGGCAACGTCTACACCGACGATCTCGCGAGCGTATGGTGGGGCGAGGAGTATCGCGCGTTCCGCAGCCAGCTGACCGACGCAAGCCAGCCCTTGCCGGATATCTGCGCTACGTGCCCGCGTGTCGCCCATTACGAACGGGACAGCGATGAGCTGATGCTACATAACAATTAATGCATCAAGCGAGTCGCTCTCATGCCGACGATTTACTCACCTAGCCGAGTCCACACCGGACAGCTGAATATCCTGGCCTATCACGGCATCAACCCCCACGGCGCCGACCGCCTGACTGTCTCGCCGTCTCTATTCGCGGCTCAAATGGAATGGCTGGATCAGAGCGGCGCACAGGTTGTCCCGCTCGCCGAAGGAGTGTCACGTCTTCGGCGAGGCGATCCGAGCCGACTCGTCTCGATCACGTTCGACGATGGCTACGCCGACTTTGCCGACTTCGCCGCGCCTATTCTCGCCAGGCGTGGTTTCCCGGCGACGCTGTTCGTCGTCGCGGACAAAATTGGCGGCGTAGCGGATTGGCCCGGCGCGACGAGTCAATGTTGCTTACTCTCATCCGACGAGCTACGACATTTGCTTGCTCAGGGCCATTCCATTGGTAGTCACAGTGCGACGCACGCTAGTTTGACGCACCTCATGGCTGCCGATCTGCAAGCCGAGTTGCGTGGGTCGAGGCGTCGGCTGGAACAGTCGGTGGGCATCAGCCCCGCGGCCTTCGCCTACCCTTATGGCGCCTTCGGGAAGCGCGAGCGGGACGCCGTGGTAGAGGCGGGTTACGGTTGTGCGTGCGGCATCCGTGGCTGGAGCAATGCGCGCGACGCCGACTTATTCGCCTTGCGGCGCATCGAAATGTGGGCCGGCTACTCGATGCGTGAGTTCGAGGCGCTCATGACAGCGCGATTCAAATGGCCCCGCCTGACGAGGGCCGCAAAGCATATCGTGGGGGAAATCCAGCATGCAGTTGTCGGTCATCATTCCAAATCTACACTCACCAATTATTGACCAAACCCTCGCTGCTCTCGCCCACCAAACATGGCCCATGAGCGAGACCGAGGTCATTGTCGTGGGGCTCGACCGCTATGGCCATGTCGCTCGCTTTCCGTTCGCCCGCCATATCGACACAGCCGAGCCGGTCAGCCCTGCGCGCGCGCGGAATATCGGCGTCCGCGCCTCGCGGGGCAACATCGTCGTCTTCCTGGACGCCGACGGGATCCCGCGGCGCGACTGGCTGGCTCGCCTCGCCGCTTGGTTCGAGAATCCTGACGTCGCCGTCGTGGGCGGCGCCGTCGACGTTGACTGGGATGAGCCATATTGGACGGCGTGCGACAATGCCTGCATGGTCTACCAATTCCTGCCAACGTCGCCGGCGGGCGAGCGCCTCCACCTGACCTCGTTCAACCTGGCCGTCCGCCGCTGTGTCCTGGACAAGGTCGGCCTGTTCGATGAGACATTTCCTCGCCCGGCCGGCGAGGACACCGAGCTAACGGCACGGCTGCGGCTAGCCGGCTACACGCTCTTCTTCGACCCTTGCGCAGCGGCGACGCATCGCCAGTCGCGAGGCTCCCGTGAGGCAGCGATGAGAAAGGCGTGGGAGATCGGCTACTACTCGGCGCGTGTCGATCGCCGCTACGCGCACCACCTGGGCTTCCCTGCTGTCCTGCTTGATCCGTGGGTCTTGCGCGTCGCTGCCCCTCTGCTTGCCGCCGCTGTCACATGGCGCATCCAGGCTCAAGTCCCGCAGGTGCGGCAGCGATCGCTCTGGTTCGGAGTCTATCTCGCGAAACTGGCATGGTGCTGGGGCGCGGCTGATCGCCTGGAGGCTGAGCCTGCGGCTGAGGCGAGGGACAGGCGACGGGCGACATCGGCGGCGCTACCAGGCAGCGCCGGGAGATAATCAAGTTTGACGGCGGTTGGAGTGCACCACCACGGTTTGGACCACGACGTGCGCAAGCCGAACCCTTTCGCGTCGTTCGCGGTCCAAACCCTTTCGCCAACGCAACGTAAGGAATCTCCCGCATTGGACTCTTACTCCTAGCGCCGTGAGGAACGGCGCGAGCGGGATGCGAACCTTTGCGAGAATGACGCGGGAGCGTAAGAAACGCTAGGGGAGCGCATCCTAATCAGGGCGGGTGAGCGACGAAAAAACACGCTCACCGGCTTGACAAGGAGCGGGAAGTAGAGTATACTACACCGCACTTGTGAACACGACACGCGAGGAGCACCTGGTGCAGCACCCCGTGAGGCGAACAAAGCGATAACGGACCAGCGAGACCAGACAGCTACGAGCGGCCTGGCCTAGCGCCAGGCCTTGTTGTGTCCCAACGACCTTAACAACTGAAGAGTGACAGAGACAGCGAGCTAGTCGACCAGGGAACTGGAGAGACTAGCAGCCAGACCGTCAAGTAAGAGCCTAAGCGCTACAGAGGTAGCGATAAGAAGTGATACAACGGAGAGTTTGATCCTGGCTCAGGATGAACGCTGGCGGCGTGCCTAACACATGCAAGTCGAACGGGTACTTCGGTACCAGTGGCAA
>JAXLWL010000005.1:697500-802162 GCA_046328505.1 Anaerolineae bacterium
TAAGTGTACAGGCTCGGCCCTTCCACTACGATAATCGGTGTGGTGAAAGCCATCTTGAGCCGTTCTGCCTGCTCGAACAGCCGTCTCTGCTGGATGCTGAGCGCCAGGTCGCGCGGCGCTTTGCGCTCGACGGCAATCTGCCCCGGTACGATGATATAATCGCCAACCGCTAGCTCGCGCTCCTCGACCGTCACCCCGTAGTCAGCAAGCATGGCGGGGACGCCGGAGCGGCGCTCGCGGTAGTCGACAACGATGGTCAGCCCTTCGCCGGGCGGCGGCTTGCTCAAGGGGCACGGCCGGCGATACGGCTACGAAGCTGGCGCGTCGCTTCTGCATCAATCTCGTTTGTCGATTCCAGGAAGCAAACGCCGTACAACTCCTCGGCCGCTTGCCGACTCACATAGCCGTCGACGATATCCTCTCTTACTCGCGCCGGATCGCGTTCCCAAGCAGGCCCGTAGCCGCCGCCGCCACCGGTAAAAACGCGAAATCGTGTTCCGGGGCTAACCGGCAGGTGGTTCACCTTGCGCAGCCGGCGCTCCCCGGGTTCCCCCGGCTGGATTAGCACGCCCGGGACGCTCCCCTGCCCGCCGCCGAACAATCCCCACGATGGCGTCTTGGTTCTCTCGAACCACAGCGTGAGGTCGCACCCGTCGCCGCGGATTTCATATTCGCGGACGATGTTGAGGCCGCCGCGGTATTTGCCAGGCCCACCGCTATCGACGCCTACAGAATAGCCGTGAATCAGCAGCGGGTACTTATTTTCCATGCTCTCGACGGGGAAATTGCGAAAGTCACCGGCCGCCGAATGGATAACCGCACTTTCGCCGTCCGCGTGAGCGTTCGCGCCCCATCCCCCGGCGGTGGATTCGGCCCAGGCGGCACGAACGCGGCGGTCGGGACCACGTCGGACGATCACGACATTCCACGCATCGCCGGGAAGCCCCGCCGCGACTTGCTCGGGTATTGCGGGCGCCAGAGCCTTCTGAATCAGGTCCACGAGGAGCATCGTGTGAGTTCCGTATTGCAGGCAAGCGGCCGGCTCTTGCGCCGCGAAAATTGAGCCGGGCTCGATAGTGGTTTCCAGTCCTCGAAAGCTTCCGCCCGTCACGCCGGCCTGAGGCGCAACCAGGAACTTATACGCGAGACGGATAGCCGAGATAGTCTGAACAAGGCCGCAATTCGTCGCGCCCTGACGCTGCGCGCTCGACCCGCTTGTGTCGACGTGGATCCGCTCGTCTTCAACCGTTACCCGCACGCGAACCCACGACGGCTCAGCCGTGACGAAGTCATCATCCTGGCAGCCCTCGGCTGTGTAGACGCCGTTAGGAATTGAGCGAATCGCCTCTCGCTCCAGTGTCGCTGTGGCCTCAAAGACTGCTGCCATGCTGGAGCGCACCGTTTCCAGACCGAACCTGTCGAGGATAGCCCTGTAACGCTGTTCGCCCATTCGACACGCGGCGATCTGCGCGTGGAGATCGCCCACGAGGAGGATGGGGAGCCGACTCTGGCGGCGAAGGATGTCCACCACATCATCCAGCACATGCCCGGCCTTGACGATTCTCACCGGTCCTAGCCGCAGGCCTTCCTGATAAATGCTTGTAATATCGATGGTATACGCCGCGTCGCGGCCGCCGATGTCGCGCCAATGGGCGCGGCTGGCACTGAAGCCGACCACCTGATCCTGCCAGATCACCGGGGAGATGATGTCGACGTCATTCAGGTGCGACCCGGTCAGGTAAGGGTCGTTGAGGATAAAGACATCACCGGCGTCAAACCCATCGAGGCCGACGTGGTCGATGACAACCCGCACGACCTCGCTAAGCGCTCCGAGAAAGAACGGCAGGCCCGGCGCTTGACCCAGCAACTCGGCCTTCTCGTTGAACAAGGCGACGCTGCAATCCTTCATCTCGTAGATGACGGGACTGAAAGCGCTGCGGGTCAAAGCCACGCGCATATCTTGAGCGGCGGCGAGAAAAGCGTTGCGGATAATCTCGGTGGTGATGGGGTCAGTGCTCATATTTCAGTCATTCTTGTGCGTTCGGTTTGTCGGAGTGCGAGGACAGGGAGAAGGCTATCAGGCGAGCGTGGCCTGGACGCGGATTATACAACCAATCCAGGCAGTTGCAAAAGGGGACTTGGATGGAGTACACTGAGAGCGCGGGCCGTGCGTCAGCTTCTACCTGTCTTGGCCCACGTCACCGGCGCCTTTTGAAGGAGGAAACTGTGGATTTTGAAGCGTTGACGACATACCTGGCAGAGCTAGAGGCCAACAATAACAAAGTCTGGTTCGAGGCGAACCGCGCTCGCTACGATGCCTTGCGCGCCGATTTTACGGACCTGGTTGATGAGGTCATCTTCGGCATTGCCACCTTCGACCGCCGCATCTCCGGCGTCGCCGCCAAGGATTGCATGTTCCGCATCTACCGCGACGTCCGCTTTTCCAAGGACAAAAGCCCGTACAAGACGCAGTTCAGCGCCGCCATTACCGAGGCCGGCAAGAACACGCAGACCCCGGCGTATTACTTCCAGGTCAACCACGACGGTCAGCTATTCATCGGCGGCGGGATCTACATGCCGGAGACCGAGCGCCTGAATCGCGTCCGCGCCTACATAGCCACCTTTCCCCGCCGGCTCCAGGAGGTCCTGGACGATCCGTCGTTCAAGGCGACGTTTAACACGCTCGATGGCCCGCGCCTGACGCGCCCGCCGAAGGGCTACGACGAGAACACGCCGATGCTGGAGATGGTCAAGCTCAAGAGCTACACCGTTGGGCGCGACGCCGATGCTCGCACGCTCGACGACGAGACGGCCGCTCCCCTCATCGTGGACACCTTCCGCGCCATGTACCCGTTCATCACCTGGCTGCGCGACGCCCTGGGCTACACGCACGAGCCCGCCCAAGGCGCTCATTGAGGGCAGACAGGCGCGGCAAATGGTGATATACTCAGGCCAGTAACGGCTTCAGCTCCACCGTCAACGAGGACACAAATATGGCAACATTTCTGAAGCGCGCCTGGGCCGCCATCAGTCTGTTCATCGCCGCCGTCGTGCTGGTCCTGAGTCTTGGCAGCATCATCGGCATCTGGATCGCCAGCAGCGTCGCCACGACGAGCGTCGTTCAGTTCCTGACCGGTACCGCCGCGACCGTGAAGGCCGCGAGCGTCAACGTCAGCCAGGTCAACGCCGGGGTCGGCAAGCTGCAGCAACAAACCGCCGCGTTGAGCAACGCAGCGGCGAAGCTCAACCAGAATCCCGCCGACAAGTCCGCTCTGCTCGGACTGCTCCCTGAGGCAGGCCAGCAGACGGTCGACGCGGTCGCCGGGCGCGTGGGCGAGCGTTTCGGCGCGACGAACCTGTTCGTCGGTCCCATGCGCACCACGATCGGCGCGCTGAATCACCTGCCCTTCGTCAACATCCCCACTCCGGACGCGGCCCTGGCCGACACGGTCCAGGGCCAGATGAATGACCTGAGCGGCTCTGCGCCGGCGCTGGATCAGGCGGCGGGCGAAGCGCGCGGGAATAACCCGGGCGTGGCGGGTCACGTTGCTGCCGCCGCCGACCGGGTGAACTCCGCCATCGGCAGCGTCCAAACCCCCTTGACACAGCTCGAAAGCCAGCTCAACGAGATCGAGACGCGGACCACGCGCCTGGCAAACTTCGTGACCTTCCTATTCACCGTCGGCTCAACGGTCGGCACAATCTTCCTGATCTGGGTCATCTACAGCCAGATTATTGTCTTGCGCCATGCCTGGTCGAGCCTGCGCCGGCCGAAGAAGGAGCCGGTTGCTGTATCAGAATCATAATTGGAGGAAACAACAATGGCGTTGAACGAACTGCAGCGCGTGACGGCGCGGACCGAGCGGATGACCATTCCGACGTACCCGACGCTCGCGCCCGAGCCAAACCCGATGTTCTTCGAGACGCGCAACGTCCAGGGGAGCAAGGGCAACATCTACCCCCACCCGTTTATCGACCGCATCTCCAACGAGCGCGTTGACGTCGAATACACGGCCATCATTCTCGAAAACGAATACATTTACCTTGTCCTCCTGCCCGAGCTGGGCGGACGCATTTTCATCGCCCAGGACAAGACCAACGGCTACGACTTCTTCTACCGTCACCAGGTCATCAAGCCGGCCCTGATTGGGACATTCGGCCCCTGGATCTCCGGCGGCGTCGAGTTCAACTGGCCGCAGCACCACCGCCCCAGCACCTTCGACGCTACCGATGCTGTCATCGAGGAGAACGACGACGGCAGCGTGACGGTGTGGATGGGCGAGCACGAACCCCTCAATCGCACCAAGGGGATGGTCGGTATCACACTGCATCCCGGCAAGGCTGTCGTCGAGACCAAGGTGCGCCTCTTCAACCGCACCCCATTCCCGCAGACGTTCCTGTGGTGGGCGAACGCCGGTGTCAAGATCAACGATCGCTACCAGGTCGTGTTCCCGCCGGATGTTCACTACGCCGTCTTTCACACCAAGAACCCGGTGACCGAGTACCCCATCGCCAAAGGTCACTTCTATAGCAACGACTACGGCGACGGAACGGACATCAGCTACTGGACCAACTCGCCGGGCGCGACGTCCTTCTTCGCCGCCGAGTCGAAGTACGAGTTCTTCGGCGGCTACGACCACGAGCGCGGCTGCGGCGTCGTTCACGTCGCGGACGCCGGGATTTCCGGCGGCAAGAAGTACTTCACCTGGGCGAATGGCCCCTACGGCCACCAGTGGCAGCGAAACCTGTACGACCTGGAGGAGGAAGGCGAGTACCTGGAGCTGATGGCGGGCGCCTACACCGACAACCAGCCCGACTTCTCCTGGATGATGCCCTACGAGACGCGGAGCTTCAGCCAGTTCTGGCTGCCCGTGCAGCAGATCGGCGCGATGAAGAATGCCAACACGCGCGCCGCCGTGAACCTCGAAGTCGGCGAGGGCCACGCCTTCCTGGGCGTCTACGCGACGGAGCAGGTCGAGCGGGGAAGCGTGACGCTGACCAACGGGGACCAGACCCTCTTCCACGCCGTCGTCGATCTCGGCCCCGGCCGCCCGTTCACCCAGGAAGTCGCGCTGCCCGCCGTCGTCGCGCCGCCTGACCTCCTGCTGCGCGTCATCGACGCGCAGGGCGTCGAGATTATCAGCTATCGGCCGGAGCCTGAATGGGACGGAACGATGGCCGAGCCATTCCAGCCGCCGCCCGCCCCGGCCGACGTGGCGACCATCGAGGAATTGTTCCTCATCGGCCTGCACCTGGAGCAATATCGGCATCCGGGCATTGCGCCCGAGCTGTACTGGCGCGAGGCGCTGCGCCGCGACCCGAACGACGCGCGCTGCAACCTCGTCATGGGCAAGCTCGCTCTGCGCCGTGGCGAGCTCGCGACGGCAGAGGAGCGCTTCCAAACGGCCGTCAAGCGTCTGATGTGGCTCAACTTCAACCCGTACGACGGCGAGCCGCTCTACTATCTGGGTTTGGCGCTGCAGTACCAGGGGCGCCTGGACGAGGCCTACAAAGCCTTCTACAAGGCCACCTGGAACTACGCCTGGCAGGCGGCCGCATTCTACGGCCTGGCCCAGATCGACCTGCTCCGCCATGACCCCGTCAAGGCTCTGGACCACCTGGACCGCTCGCTCGTCGTGAACGCGCACAATGCCAAGGCACGTGGGCTGAAGGCGGCGATCCTGCGCCGTAGCGGCCGCAACGCCGAGGCCGAAGCGCTCGCCGCCGAATCCGTCGCACTGGACCCGCTCGACTTCTGGGCGCGCTACGAGCTGGCGCTGGCGAACCCCGCGGAAACGCTGTTCCGCCTGGCCGAGATGCAGGCGCTCATGCGCGGCGAAACGCAGACCTACCTGGACATTGCCCTCGACTACGCCGCCGCCGGCCTCGACGCGGAGGCGCGTGACCTGCTAGGCATCGCCGCCCGCCTCGCACCGCTCCATCCCATGGTGGCGTACACCCTTAGCTACCTCGCGCGCCGCGCGGGTGATGTCGCGGCCGACGCCGAGTGGCAGGCGCAGGCAGCCCAGGCGTCCCCCGACTACTGCTTCCCCTGGCGGCTGGAGGAGATGCTTATCCTCCAGGACACGCTGAGCGCCTACCCCGACGACGCGCGCGCTAGCTACTACCTGGGCAATCTCCTGTACGACAAACTGCGCCACGCCGAGGCCGTCGCGTTGTGGAAACACGCGGCGAGCCTTGAGCCGGACTTCTCGATTCCCTGGCGCAATCTTGGCCTGGCGGCCTACAACGACGCCAAGGACCTCGATGCGGCGCTGGCTTACTTCGACAAGGCCGTGGCCGCCAAACCGGACGACGCACGCCTGATGCTAGAGCAGGATTTCCTGTTGCGCCGCAAGGCCGTCGCGCCCGAGGAGAGACTGGCGCGCTATCTGAACCGCATGGATGTGGTCGTGCAGCGCGATGACCTGATGACTGAGCTAATGGCGTTGTACAACCGCACCGGCCGGCCCGCAAAGGCGCTGGAGCTGTGCGAGGGCCGGAGCTTCCACCCGTGGGAGGCGGGCGAAGGTTCGGTCGCCTCGCAGTATACCAGCGCCCAGTGGCTGCTCGGGCGCGCGGCGCTGGACGCCGACGAGGCTGGCCAGGCCCTGGAGCATTTCCAGGCGGGGCTGGCGTGGCCGTCGAGCCTGGGTGAGCTGCCGTCGGACGCTGACACGACGCAATTGTTGTACTATTCTGGCCTGGCGTACGCGGCGCTTGGCGACGATGAGGGTGCGGCGACGGCGTTCGAGCGCGTGCTGGCGTCGAAGAGTGATCTCATGGAGGTCGAGGTCTACAAGGGGCTGACGTTGCTGCGGCAGGGCAAGACGGACGAGGGCTGCGCCCGGCTGGCCGCGCTCAAGCACCGCGCAGCTCAGATGGCCGAGACCGGCGTCGCGCCGAACTACTTCTTCTACGGCAATCCCAACCCGACGTTCGAGGAGGACCCGAAGAAGCAGCAGCGCCTCTACTTCACGCTCATGGGCGGGCTGGCGTGCCTCGGCCTGGGCGACGTGCCTGGCGCCCGCAGCGCCCTCGGCCAGGTCCTCGCCGTCGACCCGGCCAACCTGCTGGCGCACGAGGAGATGCGGCGGCTGTAACGTATCGCGCGGATGGAGGAGCGCCGCTGTCACCTGAGCACAGTCTATGTGACCGCTGGGTCACTCGTAAACATAAAAATGTCATGCTGAGCGAAGCGAAGCATCCCTGGGAAACCGGGATGCTTCGCATTTCGCTCAGCATGACACTGCAATGCTCTACCCCAACAAATCGACGGCGTGCTCCAGCGGCTGATACCCCTCCAGCCGCCCCTCGCGCCATGCCGTCAACCCCTCCATATCGAAGAGCGGTCGGACGTCGGGGTCATCATAGGACATACCCATCAGTAGCGCGCGGAAGCGCTCGACCATGTCGGCGGGCGCGGCCGGGCCGACGGTAAAGTTGCAGTGGTCGTAAGCGCCGGTCTCGGCCAGGACCCGCACTGCGCCGGGCGGGAACACCCCTTCGCTCTCGAACAGACGTAGGTTGCCCTGGATCATGCACGCCGCGTCGGCGTCGCCTGCCATGAGCGCTCGCGCTGCGTCCCGCTCGCCGCCGACATGGTCGCCGTGCTTGCCGACGAGGACGTCGTGGCGCTGCACTGTGAAGTCGACGCCCGGGGTCAACCCCTGGTCGGCCAGGTACGCCAGGGGCAGTAACGTCGCCTGGGGCGAGTCTGACGCGCCGACCGCCACTGTACGCCCGCGCAAGTCGGCGACCGTCTGGACGGGGCCATCGGCGCACACGACGATGACCGAACGGAGGTCACAATCGGTGTCGCGCATAGCGATGGCACGTACTGCGACGCCCTGGGCGCGCGCCAACCGCTCTTCACGCACCCAGGCGAGGGGCGAGTTCCACGCGATATCGATATGTCCCGCCAGGTTCGCGTCGACCTGGCGCTCGTAGTTGGAGTAGAGCACGTAGTCGAACGGCAGCCCGTGTCGAATGAAGTACTCCTTGAAGCCTTCCCAGATGGTGACGACCTTGGGGTCGTAGGCGACGGCGCCGAGCACCAGGGTGTCTTTGTCAGCCATTCCGCCTCCTAGAACAGCGGGAGGCCGCAGACGGCCTTGCCGATGAAGTCGTACAGCACGTCCGTTGTCGGCGCCATGATCGTCGCGGCCCGCGCATCGCGGAAGTGGCGCTCCACGCCGACTTCCTTGCGGAACGCCGCGCCGCCGCAAACACGCATCGCCAGGTCCGTCACCTCGGTGGACGTCTCGGCCGCCGCGGCCTTGATTTCCAGGATGCGCAGCATCGTGTCCGCCCGCCCAGTCTCCAGGGCATCCAGCGTATCCAGCAAGAGCGCGCGCACCATGTCCGTCTTGACGCGCATGCGCGCGATGTAGGCGCGGATGGTCGGCAGGTCGGCGAGGTTCTGGCCAAGGTGCTGGAACCCGGTTCCGGCGACGTGGGCCGCCGCTTTTGTCGTCGCCGCTTCCATCATGCCCAGGCAGCAGCCCGCGCTCATAATCTGGAAGTACGGCAGGACGATGCCCATCATGATGTCGAAGCCGCCGCCGTCCGTCCCGAGCATCGCGCCCGACTCGACGACGACGTTCTCAGCGATGATGGGGCTAGAGTGGTTGCCGCGCAGGCCCAGACCATCGAAGGCGCCGGCCACGCGCATGCCCGGCGTCGTGCTCGGGACAAGCCAGATGGTGCTGGCGCCATCGCCGGCCATCGGCCGGCTCGACCAGACGTAGCTGTCCACCTGCCCGGCGGACGTAACCCAGCTCTTGCGCGCATCCAGTCGGACGTGGCCGTTGCCGGGAACAGGCGCAGCGGTGCTTACGGGCGCCCAGAAGTGGCTGCGCGAGCCGGCTTCCGAGAACGCCAGCGACGAGGTATGACGCCCGGCGGCAATGGCCTCGCGCACGTCTCGCGGGCCGTGGGCTTCGATGACCGCCGTGGCGGCGTAGTGCATGCACAGCACCATCGACGTCGAGGCGCACGCCTGCGAGACGCGCTCCATGACGAGAGCCGCCGCGCGGTGCCCCTGCCCCATCCCCCCCACATCGGTCGCGCTGACCAGGCCGAGCAGCCCGGCCTCGCCCAGGGCACGCATCGCGGCGCTCGGAAATTCGCCGGTGCGGTCGATCTCTACTGCCAGGGGGCCGATGACATCGGTGACGATAGGCTCCAGCCGCTCGAGGTAGGTCGTATCGGATACGTTCGTTTGCGCCATGCTTGGTCTCCATTCGTTCGTGTGTATACGCTGTGACGTCGGCCGTGGTGGTTACTATGCGAGCTAATGTACCCCGAACGCATGACGTATGTCAATGGCTTCTGCCGCCTCCGCGCGGGATTCCGGGAATTTGTAACACTACTGTAAGAAGCGAAAGATTGTGGAAGCGGCTGGCTGCGCACCGAAGCATTATGAATCCCTCACCGATGCCGCCTCATCTTAAGGTCCTACGCTCGGCTTGCTACACGCGCGCGGCATCTTGGCGTATACTAATCTCCCTGCGAGCATGACTGCGCTCGATGCCGACACAAGGATGGCGCCTATGCAGCGACAGGTAGGAACCGACGAGCACCCGCTGGATATCAGCGACCCCGCGCGCATCCGAGCGCTTGGCGCCGTCCTGCGCCGCCACAACTACACGCCTGACGGGTTGCGCGAGGCGCTCGGCGAGGAGGAGGGCGCGCCCTTCCGGCGCGTCGAGATCCCGATCTACCTGCGACGGCTCGGCGATGCTCCCTTGCACAACCTCATTCGCCTCTTCCTGCTCGGCGTGCCGGTCGAGCCGGAGACTCTCGCGGAAGCTCTCGCGCCGCTCACACCGGAGGATCTCGTCGCCCTCGGACTGGCCGAAGCCAGCGGGAGCAGACTCGTCTCGCCCTATCGGCTCATGGTCTTTCGCGACCTCTACCTGGTGTGCGACCGCTACCTCGTGGGCGCCGCCCTGCGCCCCGACCACGTCACCGGCGTCAACAATAGCTCCATCACGCTGGCGACGCTCACCGTTCGGCAGCCGGGTCGGGCGCTCGACCTGGGCACCGGCTGCGGGGTGCAGGCGCTCCTCGCCAGCCGCCACTGCGACGAGGTCATCGCGACCGACGTCAGCGCCCGCGCCCTCAACATGACCGCGTTCAACGCCGCGCTCAATGGCGTCTCGAATGTCGCGTGCCGCCTGGGCAGCCTGTTCGAGCCGGTGGAGGGCGAGCAGTTCGACCTCATCACCTGCAACCCGCCGTACGTCATCTCCCCGCGCAACGACTATATCTTCCGCGACGCGGGGTTGCGCGGCGACGCTGTCAGCCGATTGGTCGTCGAGCGCGCCGGACAATATCTGCGCCCCGGCGGCTACGCGACGGTGCTATGCGACTGGGTGCACGCGCCGCAGGCGGACTGGTCCGCGCCGCTCGTCGAGTGGGTGGCCGACTCGGGCTGCGACGCCCTGCTGCTGCGCCACCACACCGCGACGCCGCTGGACTACGCCGCGACCTGGATTCGGCAGCCGCTCCCCGAGGATGAGGCGGCGATGGAACGCCTGCTGGACGAGTGGCTGGCCTACTACGCCGAGCTAGGCATCCAGGCCATCAGTGGCGGCGCGGTCGTCATGCGGCGCTCCGACCCGCCGAACTGGGTCTACGCCGAGTCTCTGCCCCGGGATAGCACCGGCTCGGCGAGCGATCACTTGCAGCAGATGTTCGCGGCGCAGGACTACCTTCGCCGCCTGCCCGACGCCGACGCGCTGCTCGACGCGGTGCTGGCGCCGACAGAGGGGCGGCTGCATCAAACCCTGCTCTATGACGGTGGCGCGTGGCAGGTCGAAGGCATGTATGCCGAGATGGCGCGCGGACTGCGGTTCGAAGGACCGCTGGACGAGCTGGCGCTGCGCCTGCTGATGGCGTTCGACGGTGAGCGGCAGCTTGGCCCACTCATCGTGCAGGCCGCGCGCGAAACCGGCCAGGACCCGAACGAGATCGTCCGCGACGCCCTCGACGTCGTGCGCCGCTGGCTCGGACTCGGGATGGTCGCGCCTGTCAACGAAAGCGACGAATCGTTCCAGTCAAGCTAAAAGCCGTAACCGTAGGCTCGCGCTGCTCGTCTTATCTACGTAGCCACACTCGGCCGCTCTCCCCGCTTCCCGGCTACTCCCCTTTTCGGAAAGTCGCCCACATCCTCGACCGTCCTGTTTAGTAGGTCAACCGAATCGCGTATCACTCAGGAGGTTCCATGGAAGGGAGTTACGGAGTCGCCCGGCGTAGTCTGTTGCGCCGGGGTCTGCTGTTGTTGGGCGCCCTTGCCGGCGGACGAGCGCTGATTGGGAGCGTCGCTGAAGCGGCGCACGCCCCGCCACCTGTCCCATCCAACGCGGCCACGTTCACGCTCGGCGGGCGTCATCTGATGCTGCGGAGCGCCGAGGGGCAGGCTGCGTGGCCGCGCGTCGGCGACCGGCTCGGGGTGTCCGGGGAGCTGGTTGGAAGTGATGGGGTCAAGCGCGGCGAGTTCTATGCCGCCGCGGTCTGCATGCACACGCCGTTCGGCGACAGCCCCTTCGGCGCGACCACGCTGGATATGCAGACATTCAACCTGGCTGACGGCTCGCTGGTCGGGATGGGGACCGGGCAGCTTGTCGACGAAACGGCGGCGGTCTATGCCATTGTCGGCGGCACCGGCCAGTACCTGGGCGCGCGGGGCAGCTATGTCGCGCGGCAGAAGCCCTACGGTCTGGGCGGCGATGGAACGGCTGAGTTCACCTTCACATTGTTGGCGTGACGAAGGAGGCTACCCATGGCAGTGGACATGTTCCTGAAACTGACGGGTATCGACGGGGAAAGTCAGGATGCGAAGCACAAGGACGAGATCGAGGTTCTCTCGTACAGCTTCGGCGTCACCAATCCCGGCACCATGCAGCGCGGCGGGAGTGGTGGGGGATCGAGCAAGAGCAACGTCCAGGACTTCACCATCAGCAAGAACCTTGACAAGGCCAGCCCCAAGCTCTTCCTGGCCTGCGCCTCCGGCCAGCATATTCAGAATGCCACTCTCACGGTACGCAAGGCCGGCGAGGCTCGGGTCGAGTTTCTCATGATCAAGCTGAGCGACGTGCTGGTCAGCAGCTATCAACACGGGGTGGCGCAGAGCACTGAAAACGCCGTGGACCACGTGTCGTTCAACTTCGCCAAGGTGGAGATCGACTACTCTCCGCAGTCTGCGACGGGCGCTGTTTCCTCGCCGGTGACTGCTTGCTGGGACATCCGCGAAAACCACTCCTGCGGCTAGGAGACGGTTCCGCCCGCAGTTTTGCCCTCCACCAATCGAAAGGGGTCTCGCTCAAGTGGCGAGGCCCCTTAATGACGCGACTCGACAATGACTTGCAAGGTAATTCTAAGCCGAGACGTCCGCCCCACGCCCTGCCAGGTAATCGCCGACATACTTTGAGTATAGCTCCAGGTCGCCAACGTTGTTTTGCAGGTAGTCGTAGACCTTTCGGGGGTCGACCTGAAGGTACAGATGAACCAGCACGTTTCGGAACTGAGCCATATAGCTCAGCCGTCGCCCCAAGTCTACGGGCAGGACACCGATCTCGGCAAGAGCAGGGAAGAGATCACGATAGGCCTCCGGTACATTGACTGACTGTTCGGCCAGGATGATAGAGCTAATGTCCAGAGCCGCTTGAATCGCGACCTGGAAGTCCCGTTCAGCTGCTGCGTAGATAACGTGCTCACTCATGAACTCCTCATACGTCAGAGTCTGAAGCTCCTTTAAGGCGTTCACGGAGTTGGCGATAGCGCTCAAGCGCGCCACGATGGGGGTTGTATCCATTTAGCAGCTCCCCTCTGCGCGCCCGTTCCAGGATGGCGTGCTCATGTCGCTCAATGACAGGCTTGAAGTCCAGGTACATTATCACCGTGCGCGCCGTGAATTGAACTCTGGCATCCTCATCGGAACAGAACACCAGGATGCCGTCGCGAAGCACCCGGTAGGCCAGCGCGAGGGGCGCCTGATTGAGGACAACGATGTCGACTTCGTCGTGCTCCACGGCCCGGCCTAGCTCGTCCATTAACTGGAGCTGCGTGTCAAGGTAGCGGTCTTCGGGCAGCGCCTTGTCAAACAGCACGGCGAAATCGACATCGGAGAGCGGCCCCGCCTGACCGCGCGCCTGGGAACCAAACAGATACGCGACCAGCACGTGGCCGACCGAGGCGAAAACGCGCTCGATCGCACTGTGATGGATTGCGAGACCAAGCTCCTCACCCTTCTTAAGCATTAAACTCTGCGTATCTCCTGGACACTAAGATATGAACTCACCAATCTGTTCCTCAAGTGCGTTGATGCTCAAACGAAAAAACGTCAGTTCCTCCATGCTTATGTTGGTGGCGTGGGCGTCTGCCCGGTATTTGTTGACTGTCTCCATTCGACGACTGAACACATTCTGGTCGGGGCCAAAAATATGGCGAAATGTATCCCAGTGTTTGTTGATGATCTTGCGAAGGTCCTCGAAGTAAAGATCTCTTGTTGCCTGACACATTCCCGTAAGTCACGATGGACACAGCGAGCCAGGAGGTGGCAAAGACCACTCAGCCCACCTGGGCGCCTGGCGACGCGCACCGGGTAGAACGACTGGCTCAGGATCAGGGCCGCTCGTTAAGAGTGTTAATGAGCGGAGCACGCTGGCAGCACAGCCAACGTTGCGTCGTAGCCAGCGCCAACCGATCTGGAAGTAACTCAACCCGCGCCGCCAGTGACCGTCCACGCTCGGACGCTCGCCGAGATCCACGACGTAAGTGCCGAGCGAGACGAGATGGAGGGTGGCCACGGCCATGACCAACAGCAGCCGCTCGACGCTGGTCGGGTCAGCGAGTTCACAGTCTTCGAGTTGGAAACCGCCCGATTTGTCGTCGCGGAACGCCTCATCGATATCCATCCTGAGGCTGTAATCGTCCAGGGTGGTCAAGTCCGCCGGTTCGTCAGTGGCAATGTACCACGGCTCGGTCTTGGCTCCGTCGGCCCACGCCAAGGCGATGTCGAGCGGGCCGTAGCGCTCATTGCCCAGATGAACCTGGTGCAGGAAGCCCGCCTGGCCGCGCTGAATGCCCAGGTCGGCCAGAGGCAGGACGCGACGGTCTGGCAGCCAAACGTACTGCGTGCCTTGTAGCCGTAGCCGAAAGTGCCAATGGCGATGGTCGCGACAGAACTGCATGATCTCGGTGGTGCGAAAGCCTTTGTCCCCCAACAGCACCACCTCAGCGTTGGCGGGCAGCAACGTCAAGAGGTGTTCCAGCAACGGCTGGTAGCTGGCGTAAGCCAGCATGACGCTCTTGCGGTCGTAGACCTGCCAGACCAACGGGATCGCGCGGCCGCGATACACCAACGCCAAGCGGCAGATCACCAAACGGCCGGCCAGGCTGGTGGTGTCGATGGCGATGTAGAGGATCTGACCCGCCCAGCCGTTGAGCGCATGACGGATGAGGCCGTCATAGTAGGCACGCACCTTAACATGCGTGTTGGTCAAGAAGCGTTGGACGCGCCGCTCACGGCTGGCGGCCTTCGCCGCCGAGACAATGGCGTTAGCCAGGTAGGGCACGTTGATGGTCTGCTCCAACAGCAAGCCCACGACGAGCCAGGCGAAAACCTTCTGGCGACGCAGGTCTTCTCTGGGGTTGGCTGTACGGGCCTGCTCAAGGATGGTAGAATACAGGGCGAGGCTATCAGACATGGCGACCCTCCGCGTAGGTTTTGGTTGGCACCTCGACTCTACTCGAAAATCGCCGGCTCTGGTAGTCTCACTTGTTAATGTGCTTCGATGTCACGAGTGCCTCATAGGAATGTGTCAGGCAACAAGGTAAAGATCTACCGTATTTGTATCAAAAAGAGTTTCGTATGAATAAGCCTTGTATTTCTCACATCTGGGTTCTCCAAGAATGTCGAGGACGAAGCTGGTAGCAACTGCTTTTCCATAACGAGCATGCAACTGACTGCGAACGATTCGCCGAAGCTTTGGCTTACACTTGGTCCCAAATGCAAGACCACGAAACGGTCAAAATAAGGTGAAGGACTCAATGAACGACATACCCATTCAGGCAAGATGGACCTCGGCTGGCGTGCGGTAGCTCAGGCTTTGGTGCGGCCGCTCGTGATTGTAGAACTGAAAGTAGGCACCCAACCCTACATGGAGCTCTGGCACCGACGCATAATCCTTCAGGTAGATGTCCTCGTACTTCACCGCCCTCCAAAGGCGCTCGACGAAGATGTTGTCCAACGCTCGACCTCGTCCATCCATGCTGACCCGCACACCGACGTCTTCCAGGCACTGGGTAAACGGCCGCGCGGTGAACTGCACCCCCTGGTCGGTGTTGAAGATGTGCGGACGCCCCTGCGCCAGCGCGTGCTTGAGCGCATCGAGGCAGAACTGACCGTCAAGAGTGTTGGACAGCTGCCAGGCGAGCACGTAGCGGCTGAACCAGTCGATGACCGCCACCAGGTACATGAAGCCGTGGTGCATCGGAACGTACGTGATGTCGGCGCTCCAGACCTCATTGGGTCGCGTGATGGTCAGGCCACGCAGCAAGTACGGATAGACCTTGTGGTCGGGACAGGCCACCGTCGTCTTGGGCTTGGGATAGATCGCCTGCAAGCCCATCCGACGCATCAGCCGTCGCACCCGCTTGCCGTTGACAGCGTAGCCAGAGCGCCTCAGAGACGACAAGATGCGCGGCCAGCCATAGAACGGCGTCTTGAGGTACTGCGCATCGATGAGACGCATCAAGGTCAAGTTCAACTCACTCTCGCCCGCTGGCGCGTAGTAGTAGCTGGCCCGCGGCAGCCCGATCAGCTCGCACTGCCGCCGCAAGCTGAGGCTCGGATGGTTCGGCTCGATCATGGCCCGCTTGGCCTCACTCGAAGGGGGCAACTTTTTTTCCCAACCAGTCGAGCTCCATCTTCAGGCGCCCGATCTGCTCGTACAACTCGGCCTCGCGCTTGTCGGTCTCGCGCTGTCCCGATCCTGTGCCGCGTTGGAACAGGCTGGCGCCTTGCTCCAGCAGTTGGCTCTTCCACTGGCTGATCTGGTTGGGGTGAACACCCGTCTCGCTGGCGAGTTCGGCCAGCGTCTTGGTACCTTTGGCCGCTTCCAGGGCGACCTTGAACTTGTACTCGGCGCTGAACTGACGACGTTTCTTTGGCATCGGCTTGACCCTCCACGTGCTCTAGATTATGTCTTTCACCTTAGCACGTGGTCTAGTTTTCGGGGCCAATTATAGCTCTAACTCATTGCGCCTTTCCGAAATCTCAGCTAACATCTCTTTAGGTGTAGGATTCAACTTCTTGAACCTGCCCTTGTGAGCGAGATGTTGCTTGACAGACTCGATTTTGAAACCATACAATCCATTCACTTGCTCGATAAGTCCGTACCCGAGCAAATGGTTGGTGTATTCAGGGGAGAGCGAGGCAAACTCCTTGAAAGTCTTTGTGTCATTAACGGCTAAATATTCGAGCATTGCGTATTCATCAGGATAATACTGTCGCAAAACGCTCAAAATCATCTCGATATAGTTCTGATACTCCTGCGAAAATTTCGCTTTTGCTTGCTCATAGATGGCCTTACCTACAGAGGATGGTCGCTCTGGATCCAACAGTTTATTGATAATACTGCAGACCTGGCGGATTAGAAACGGATGCCCTCCGAAATCCTCAGTTAATTTGCCGTATAGAATTTCATCGAATGTTATCCCCATAGTCTTGCCTAATTTTCGCACCATTTCCCTTGTTTGTGGAACGTCAAACCCTGGAATATACTGAAACGGTATTTGATTGAAGATCGGATTATCAAAGCCATTGGCGGAAGGGGACTCTACGCATGTTGGATTAGTACCGACCACCAAATACGTAAACACTTGCGAATGTTCTTGGAACAATGATCGCAGTGTCTGCCAGAAATAGACGAAATCGCGACCATTTCGCCAATGCTCCGACGGTGAGACTTGAAACGTTATATTTTCGATCTCGTCAAATATGAGTAGTAGGCTCTTTTGCTGAAACTTGCCGTGAATCTTGACAAGTTCTCGCTCGAACAAGATCGGTGCGTCAGTTTCTGTAAATAACTTCTCCTCCAGCGACAAAATATTCAACCCCAACTGCGACCTAATCTCGTTGAGAAGATAATATAACGCCTCATTCCAGCGTCTCTGATGAAAAGCGGGATTTTGGCAATCAACGAGTACGGCGTGAGATTCGTCTTGTGCCAGAGCCCTCATAATGCCGTAAATCAACGATGTCTTGCCAGTTTTACGCAAACCAAATATGCCAGAGCTTTCATTAGACCGATGGCGACTCGCAATCTCATGTACGAGATCCGTGCGGCCGAAGAAGTATATGTCGGTTCGTAGCGGCGATTGAAAGGCAAACAAATCACGAGTATAGAAGTGCTCTTTGAAGCGATTTCGCATGAAGTATGGGTTGCTGTTAGGTGATAGCAGTTCATCATACACAAATGGTACAACAATGCGAGATTCCTGGTTGCTTTTCAGCAATTCTCGTAGTTTTGTCTGAACATCGGCATCCTTGCTTATTACAACCGCACAGATTCGCTCAAGGCGCAACGCCTGGAACAGGCGGATTGCATTATCAATCGCATCCAGCGTACGCGGCTCGATATCGCTATACGGACTGAATACAAACACGATCTCCCTATCGATGTTGAACATCTCTTGGAAGTTTCTAGCAGGTTTGGCGAGAAAGAAGCGGTAGGTGCTATTGGACAACCTTACCGGGTCACCTGAACTCGTCACTTGCCATTCTCGACTGACTGTTTGAATTATCTTGCATTCTTCATCGGTATAATCCTCTTTAAAGATAAAATGGGAATTGATGCCGGGCATAACGGCCGAAGTCATTTCGAGGCGCTCCAATTCTATCAGCAACAGATGCTGGGCTCCCGTTACCGTCGATCAGATAAACCGGTGTCTAGCATCACTCCGCTTTCGCGACATGAGACGCCTTGTTTGTCAAGACGCAAGGAATGAGGGGAATCATTAGGTGAATTATACCACAGTTGAAAGCCAAGCGGTCCGGAAGTTGCTTCTCCTTCTGGTCTGATAAGCCTGAGCAGGAAGGACAAGCGATGCCTAGAGATTCACATGTGAACGAGCGATACGATGTCGTCATTGTCGGCGGTGGACCGGCCGGCCTCAACGCCGCCCTGATCCTCGGCCGCTGCCGCCGGCGGGTCCTCGTGCTGGACAACGGCCAGTACCGCAACGCCGCGTCCCACGCGATGCACGGCTACCTGACACGCGACGGCACGCCGCCGGCCGACTTTCTCCAGATGGGGCGCGACGAGCTGCGCCGCTATGACAGCGTCGAAGTTCGGTGTATCACGGCGACGGACGCCTGCCAGGTGGATGGGCGTTTCGAGATAATCCTGGACGATGGAACGGCCATCACCGCACGCAAGCTGCTGCTCGCGACGGGCATCGTCGACGAGCTGCCACCAATTGAGGGCATCGAGGCCTTCTACGGTCAGGGCGTGCATCACTGCCCCTACTGCGACGGCTGGGAGGTGCGTGACGGGCGGCTGGCGGTGTACGGCACAAGCCGACAGGGCTACGCACTGGCGCTAGAGCTGACGGCGTGGAGCCGCGACCTCGTGCTATGCACCGATGGGCCGACGACGCTGCCTAAGCGCGACCTGGATCGCCTGGGGCGAAACGGCATCGCGGTCCGACAGGAGCCGATCGCGCGCCTGGAAGGGACGGATGGGCGGCTGGAGCGCGTGGTGTTCCAGAGCGGCGAGCCACTCGCGTGCCGCGCCCTCTTCTTCAACACGGGCTTCCAGCAGCGCTCCGACCTGGCCAGCCGCCTGAGCTGCCAGTTTACCAGGAAAGGCGCGGTGAAGACGTCGGACTACGAGGCCACCGATACGCCAGGCTTGTACGTCGCCGGCGACGCCTCGCGCCGAGTCCAGCTCGTCATCATCGCGGCGGCGGAGGGCGCGGCGGCTGCCTTCGCCATCAACACCGATCTGCTGAGAGAAGACCTGGCCTGAGTTGCCTCACCCCACATCCATGCTAGAATCCCCCTGCGACCAAAGGGGGATTCGATGGAAGCATTCTGGGGTAGTCAGCTAGACATCGTTCAGGGGCTGCAGGGGCTGGGCGGCTGGCTCACCGCGCCGATGCAGCTTCTCACGTTCATGGGCCGCGTGGAGTTCTACCTGCTCCTGCTGCCTATCCTGTACTGGTGTGTCAGCACCGCGCTGGGCCTGCGTGTCGGGATGATTCTGCTTCTGAGCGCGAGCCTCAACGACCTGCTCAAGATGGCCTTCGCGCAGCCGCGCCCCTACTGGGTCGACCCGAGCGTGCGCGCCCTCAGTCCAGAGACGACCTTCGGCGCGCCGTCAGGGCACGCCCAAAACGCCGTCGCCGTCTGGGGCGTCATCGCGTCGGCGATTGGCACGCGGCTCGCCTGGGCCGCCGCCATCGTTCTCATGATACTCATCGGCCTGTCCCGCGTCTATCTCGGCGCGCACTTCCTGTCGGATGTCGTAGTCGGCTGGCTCATCGGGGCATTGCTGCTGGCGGCGTTCCTGCGCTGGGAGAAGCCGGTCGGCCTCTGGTTCAAGGGGCAGAGCCTAGGCGCCCAGGTTCTTGTGGCGCTCGCGACCTCGCTTGCCCTCATCGCCGCGGCGGCGGCGCTCGCCGCGTGGCGCGGCGCAACCCCGCTGCCGGAAACCTGGGCCAGTAACGCCCGCGCGGCGAGCGGCGCGGACATTGCCCCGCTGGGTGTGCAGGCAACTCTCACAACGGCGGGTGCACTGTTTGGGCTGATCGTGGGGTGGGCGTGGCTCGATCGGCGTGGCGGCTTCTCGGCGGGCGGGGTGTGGCAAAAGCGGCTAGGGCGTCTTCTTGTCGGGATGGTTGGGCTGGCGATCCTGTGGTTTGGGCTTGGCGCTGTGTTGCCCCGCGACACGTCGCTGGTAGCCGACGTCCTGCGGTACGCGCGCTATGCTCTGATCGGCGCATGGGTCGCGGGCATCGCGCCGTATCTGTTCCGTCGGCTGCGCCTGGCCGACCCGGCAGTGTAAGGCACGCAGGCGGCCAGGGAGCGAATTACGGAACACACGGAATTGACGGAATAGGAATAATCTCTCAAGCGAAGCAATCTCCCGTCCTTGTCAAAGGCGGTTTGCACCGCTACGGCGTTGCTGTCATCCACCGAGAGATTGCTTCGTCGCGCTGAGGCGCTCCTCGCAATGACAGTGGTGTGTTCTGAGCAGCGAAGCGAAGCAATCTCGCGCCACGGCGAGAGGCACTCTGAGCAGTGATCTCCTGCGTTTCACCTATCGGGAGGCTGCTTCGTCAGTGGGGAGCTTTGCCCCCCACGCCCTCGAGAGACGCCCTCCTCGCAGCGACGCCGCACGCTGGTGTATGGGCAGGAACACTTCATGGTAACGTGTCTTCAGCCCGCCTGCAAGGGCGCGTACTGCGCGACCGCCGCGTCTCGCGCATCTCGCTCGGTCGCCGCCCATTCCGTCGGCGATGGAACGACACCGGCACGCTCCCGCAGCGCCGCCTCGAATGCCGTCTGGAGCGCCGCCATCGAGGGCGCGCCGTTTGTGCGCAGCTCGTCCAGGCCGGCGACGCGCCTCGGCAACTCCTCGGCCAGCGCTGATTGCTCCTGGTTCGTTATGCCGACCAGCGCCGCCGTCTCTTCTGACGGCCAGTGAAGGTAGACGCCACCCTGCAGGAGCGCGCCCTGCCGGCGCCGCCGCTGCGCCAGCCCCACGACCTTCCGCGTTCCCACAGCGACTTCGTAGGGCGAAAGCCCGGCATAGCACACGCGCTTCAGCAATGGAGAGAGACTCCGCGTGTCGGCGCGCGCTTCGGCGACGCTGACCAGCCGCGCCGCGATGCCCAGGCTCGCCAGCGCCGCTACCCACGTCTCGCCCAACCAGCGGTAGGACTCTGTAATGTCGTGGCTGTCGAGGGGGTCATCGGGCGGCAGGGCTACATCCAGGCTCAATGAGACGCCGGTAAAGACTGCCCCGCCGCCGCTCGACCGCTTTACGACCGGCACGCCCATGGCTGCGCATACCGCGACGTTGACGTCGCTCAGGTGTTGCCCGCTGCCCAGGACGAGCGCGGGCGGAGCGATCTCGTACCAGCGCATGGCCGGCTGCCCGGTCTCCTCCACGCCCGCCAGGAGCGCCAAGCTGGTCGCCAGCTCGCGGTCGGCAGGCTCCGCGCTCCACGGGAGAAGGCGGATGGCGCGAGTCATAGGGCTTAGTATCGTCCTCTCGCCTGCTGCGCCGCGGGGTTCGGCAATTCTTCCTCGCGGGCGGGGACGACACGCACGGCGCACGCCTTGTACTCGGGAATCTTGGCCTGCGGGTCAATCGCGTCGATGGTGAGGAGGTTGGCGGCGGCTTCGGCGAAGTGGAACGGCAGAAACACCACACCTAGCGTCGCTCGCTGCGTCACCCACGCTCGCACGACGACCGCGCCGCGGCGCGAGGTCACCCGCACCGCCTTCCCGTCCTCGACCTGGATCCTCGCCGCGTCGGCGGGATGAATCTCGACGCGCGCCTCCGGATAGAGGTCGTCCAGGTGGGAGTGGCGCGTGAGCGTCCCGCCGTGCCAGTGCTCCAGCACGCGCCCCGTCGTCAGGATGAACGGGTACTCGTCGTTGGGCATCTCGACGGCCGGGTTGTATTCCAGCGGGAAGAACTTCGCTCGGCCGCGCGGGAACGTTTCGGCGAACAGGTACGGCGTGCCGGGATGATTGTCGTCGGGGACCGGGGTTTGCAGACCCACGTCCTCGATACGGTGGTACTTGACGCCCGCGTAGTCGGGAACGACCCGCCCCATCTCCTCCAGCACTTCCCACGGTCCGGCATAGCGCCAGCCCGCTGTCGCCCGCCCCAGCCGCGCCTCGATGCGCTGCGCCAGGTCGCAGATGATCGCCACGTCGGGGCGGGCCTGGCCGCGGGGCGGGACGGCGCAGCGAACGCGCTGGACGCGGCGGTCGGTGTTGGTGAACGTGCCGTCCTTTTCCGCCCACGCCGCGGCCGGCAGGAAAACGTCGGCGAACGCGCCCGACTCATTGATGAACAAGTCCTGCACCGCCAGGAACTCTAGTCCCTGCAACTGCCGCCGCGTGTGGTTCAGGTCCGGTTCAGACATCATCGGGTTCTCGCCCATGATGTAGAGCCCGCGAACGCCGCCAGGGCGGATGTCCGAGACAATTTCGGTCGTCGTCAGCCCACGCTGGCGGTGCAGGCCGCCCGGCTCGACGTTCCATGCTCGCTCGAACTTCTGCGCGTTCGTCTCGTCGTCTACTCGCTGGTAGCCCGGGTAGTGCCACGGCATCGCGCCGGCGTCGGACGCGCCCTGGACGTTGTTCTGCCCGCGCAGAGGGTTGAGGCCGGTTCCGCGCCGCCCAATGTGGCCCGTCAGCAGCGCCAGGTGGATCAGCGACATTGCATTCTCGGTGCCGTGCGTGTGCTCTGGAATACCGAGCGCCCAGTAGATGGCGGCGTTCCTTGCCGTGGCGTACAGGCGCGCTGCCTGGACGATGAGATTCCGATCGACGCCGGACACGGCTTCCGCGTACTCGGGTGTAAACTTCTGCATGGACGCGGCGAAGGCGTCGAAGTTCTCGGTGCGCTCGCGGATGAACGCCTCGTTGTAGAGCTTTTCTTCGAGAATGACGTGCGCCATCGCCGAGAACACCGGCACGTCCGTCCCCGGCCTCTCTGGCAGCCAGAGCGTGGCGAAGTTGACCATCTCGACGCGCCGCGGATCAACGACGATGAGCTTCGCGCCATGTTTCATCACCGCCGCCTTCATCTGGAGCGCAATGATGGGGTGGGTCTCAGCGGTGTTGGAGCCGGTGACGATGAAGACGTCGCTATCGACGACCTCGGCGGCGGTGTTGCTCATGGCCGCCGAGCCGACCGCCATTTGCAGCGCGACGACGGACGCGGCGTGGCACAGGCGCGTGCAGTGGTCGACGTTGTTGGTGCGGAAGACGGCGCGGAAGAGCTTCTGCAGCAGGTAGTTGTCCTCGTTCGTCGCCTTCGCGCAGCAGAAGACGGCCAGCGCCCGGCTGCCGTCCCGCCCGTAGATTTCGACCAGCCGATCCGCCGTGTAGTCCAGCGCCTCGTCCCACGTGGCCTCCCGCCACTCGGCGCGGTCGAAGGCCTGCGTCCGCTGGCCCGGCGCCTGGGGCGTCTTGCGAATCAGGGGCGTCGTGACGCGATTGGGATGGTAGAGGAAGTCGTGGCCGAAGCGGCCCTTGACGCACAGATTGCCGTGGTTGACGACGCCGTCGAAGGGCGACGTGACCTTGTAGATAAAGTCGTCGGCAATGTGCAGGTGGAGGTTGCAGCCGACGCCGCAGTAGGGGCATGTCGTGGAGACGACTCGTTCGGAAGCCAACATATCAGTCTCCTCGCCGCTTCGCGCGCCGCCGTTCCGTGCGGCTCATCTGCATAATCTCGTCCGGTGTGGCTCCCTGCTGGAGCAGCCACTCGCGCCGCGGCTTGAGCGCGCCGGTTGGACACACCCCCACGCACTGACCGCAGAACACGCACGTCGTCTCCGGCATCGGCCGGTCGAAGAACGTCGCGATGCTCGTCTCGAAGCCGCGCCCGCTGAAGTTGATGGCGTAGGCGTACTGGGCATCGTCGGCGCACACCTGGACGCAGCGCCAGCATAGCACGCACTTGGCGTAGTCGCGGATGAACATCGGGTTGTCATCGAGGACGGGCAGTGCCCGCCGCTCGCCGTCGAACCGCGCCGTGTCCGCGCCGTAGTCCTGGCTGTAGTGCTGGATATCCGGCGCTTCGCTCAGGTCGACCGCCGAGCCGAGCATCTCCAGGATCGTCTTTCGGCTGCGCTCAACTCGTTCGGTACGGGTGTGCACGGCCATTCCCTCGCGCACCTGCGCGACACACGACGGCGATAGGAGGCGCGCGCCTTCGACTTCCACGACGCACATGCGGCACACGGCGTTCGAGGTGCACGCCTCGTGGTAGCAGATGGTCGGGATGGTTGTGCCGAGGCTCTGCGCCGCCTGCAGGATCGTCGTCCCTTCCGGAACCGTCACCGTCTGCCCGTCTATCGTGAGCGTGACATTTGCCATTATCTCTCCTGGAGTCGTCACAAATCGTCATTGCGAGACCCCCACGCCGGGTGACGGCATGCGCCGACACAAGAACACAGTCAAGCCGTCACTGCGAGCGGAGCGAAGCAATCCCCCGTCCTTGTCAAAGGCGGTTTGCACCGCTACGGCGCTGCTGTCATCCACCGAGAGATTGCTTCGTCGCGCTGATGCGCTCCTCGCAATGACAGTAGTGTGTGTTCTGAGCAGCGTAGCGAAGCAATCTCCCGCTGTTGCGAAAGGATTGTCCGCACTGCTGTAGCATCGCTCTCATCCGCCGCGAGATTGCTTCGTCGGGCTATTGCCCTCCTCGCGATGACAGACTGTCCTGGGTGCTCTCGGTCGATTGCATATGCGGGGCCAGCCCCAGCCGGTCCGGCCACCGCCGCATCGCGCTGAGGACGGCGCTGCCCGCTGTCTGCCCCAGGCCGCACAGCGACGCCTCGGTCATCGTCCAGCCGACGTCCTGGAGCGCCAGCGCGTCGTCGGGTCGAACCTCGCCCGCCGCCACCCGCGTGAGTATCTCATACTGGCGCTGCGTCCCAAGCTGGCACGGGTAGCACTTGCCGCACGACTCGTGGGCGAAGAAACGCGCCAGGCGCGCGAGCACGTCGCGCAAGTCCCGCGACGTGTTGAACACCATGACCGCGCCCGAGCCGAGGGGCAGGTCGACGGCACGCAGGTCCTCGAAGCTTAGCCGCACGTCAAGCGCCTCCTCACCGGCGAACGCGCCCGCCGCGCCGCCGATGAGGATCGCTTGCAGGCCATCCCCCGTCACCCCGCCGGCCAGGTCTTCGACCAGGTGGCGCAGGGTCACGCCGAACGGCACTTCGTACAGGCCGGGCCGCACGACGTCGCCGGAGACGCAGAACAGCTTCGGCCCGGTAGATTTCTCGGTGCCGAAACGGCGGAACGCGGCCGCCCCGTGGCTGAGGACATACACGGCCTTGGCGAGCGTCTCGACATTGTTCACAACGGTCGGCTTGCCGAACAGGCCGCGGGTCACCGGAAACGGCGGCTTGACGCGGGGAAAGCCGCGCTTGCCCTCGATGGACTCGAACAGCGCCGTCTCCTCGCCACAGATGTACGCCCCCGCGCCCGTGCGTACCTCGATGTCCAGGTCGTAGCCCGAGCCGAGGATGTTTCGACCCAGGTAGCCCGCTGCGTGGCACTCTTCGATGGCGTGCCGCACGCGCTCGATCGCGACGGAGTACTCGCCGCGAATGTAGAAGTAGGCCTTGTGCGCGCCGATGGCGTACGCGCCAAGGATCGCCCCTTCGAGGATGCGGTTCGGGTCGCCCTCCATCAGGACGCGGTCCTTGAACGTGCCAGGCTCCGACTCGTCGGCGTTAATCACAAAGTACTTGGGCGAGCCGAGCGCGTTGGCGGCGCTCTCCCACTTGATGCCGGTGGGGAACGCCGCGCCGCCGCGGCCGAGCAGCCCCGAGCGCATGATCTCCCCGATCACATCGCCCGGCGACAACCGCCCCAGCACTTTGCGGATTCCCTGCATCCCGCCCGCCGACTCGTACTCGATCAGGCTTGCCGCGCGCCCCTTGCCGCACAGTACCGACACGATGGACAGGTCGCCGCCGACGTAGTCCTCGGCCGCGACCGTCTGCCCGGCGAAGAGCGCGTCGAGGGAAGACGGGGTGAGATGCGTGGCGGTGGAATTGCGGAACGTCCCGGCCGCGGCATCCCAGCGCGTGACATTCGCCGCCACGCCGGTGTTGCACAGGCCCAGGCACGTCGCCCGCTCGACGCTGCATGCGCGGCCGTCCGAGGTCTCGCCGTCCAGGGCGTTCGCCCGCGCCCGCGCCGCCGCCAGCACGGCCTCGCCGCCGCGTAGGGCACACGAAGGGTCGGTGCAGACGCGCATGATGGTCTGGCCCTGCGGCTCGCGGTAGAGCATGCCGTAGAAGTCGATGACGCCGTGAACGTCGGCGAGAGGTACGCCGAGGGCGCTGGCGATCTGGACGGTAACGGGTTCGGACAGGTAGCCGGTCAAGGATTGCGCGGCCTGGAGCGCGGGCAGGAGGCCGGCGCGGCCGAGCGGCGCGAACTCGGCGAGAATCGGGGTCAGAGAGCTGACGACAGGGTCAGACATGGCGCTCCCCTTGCGAGCAAGGCAGCTTTGTCTCAACGATTAGGAGGCCATAGTATAGCGCGAGATTCCAGGGCGTCAAGCGGTTATTCGGTCGAGTTAAGAGTATACTCCTGTACTTTGAGGCGTCTTGGGAATTCTCATTCCGCTTCGATCCCCGTTGCCACGTAAACTCTCCCGAACGTACCCCGACACTGGATGGACTAGAGTTCTGATCTCATAACAGCCGGTCGTCGGGCGCTAGAAAGCAGCGGGCCTTGCTCTAGTCCCCAACCCTTCCCTTGCTGCAACTGTCCGCGGTTTTCTTTTCCGTAGACTCCGAGTAGAATACAGACGAAACTGCCCCCAGTGGAAGATGCTGAGCATGTCCAAGGCCGAAATCTTCAATCTAGTTGCAGGCATTATTGGCCTTTTTGCTGACATTATCGCAATCGCGGCTTTTTTTTCTCAACTGGTGGGACCAAGTGGCGCATTGGTTGAGCCGATCAATATCCCGATTGCACTATCCATTCTTCTTTTTCTCATTTTTGCTTACGGGTGGGGAACTATCGGGTGGATGATCGTCCGCCGTAACTACGTACAACGATCTTCTGCCTTGTACTACGCCTACACGAGAGGAGAACGTGTTGGGCAGTTGAATAGAAAGGACATTGATAAGATTATGACAGGCGCAGTCGGTGGAGTGGGAACCATTATATCGCCTATTCTCATTGGACTGGTGTTAATGGTAGTACACAGCCTAAATCCCAAACTCGAGATCGCCGATTTCTTGTTTCTTGGCTTGATCAGCAGTCTTGTTGTATTAGGTATATTTGGCGTTCTTATCTACAGTACACTTCAAGACCTAATGCCCGCAATTTACTCAGATATGCCTATGTAACATAGTCCTTTCTGTTAGACGATAGCGTTTTCCAGTACATTCTGGCCTCACGGCGGATCTCATGGAGATGATGCAATATGCCGTGCGCGGAGACCACCATGCTCTGCTATAATCCTAAGCCCGTCATCTCGTCCGAGATAACCGACCATCGTAGTTATGTTTGGGTGCAATTTGAACGGGCGATGAGCAATCAGATCGCCGATTTCAGGCGCAGACAGCTCGTCAACGGATATGATGAATACGAGGAATTCGTCGACCATCTCCTCAACCAACAGCGAATCCGCCGTCTTCACTACATCTTCATAAGCACTATAGACCTCCATAGGATCGCGAATTCGTTTCCATTCCACAGCTATCGAAATATTATCAGGCTTCCGAAGATAATAGGCGATATCAACACGAAGATCTCCAACTGGAATCACTACTCGAGGTTGAATTTCGGCGTCTGCGAAATTACTCTCTAGCCAAGCATAAATAGCTTTGCCTATTCTAGATAGACTTCGACTAACGCCATCAGATACCACCAATCTATCTTCTTGAGGGCTTTCTAACTGTTTTGACGTAATAAGGTCAAGTGGCTTCTTTGCTCTCTCTCTGGCTTTGGGATCTGGGTTTAGATCTGTTACTGGCGGTATCTCTGACAGAGCAGCCTCCAAATCGGGCCACCACTTGTCGAAGCTTGCATCAAGTTGTCTCTCGCCCAATTTCTCACTACCGAGGGAGTTATTTATCGTTCTTATGAGACGTCGTGTGTCTTCTTTGTCATCAGCTCGGGTGTGCTGGAAGGAGGCGAGCGGGCTACCCAAGAGGTCAGAAGGCTTGAGTTCAAACAGGTAGGTACAAGCACGGGCATCTTTGGTCCTGGAGATTGCGCCAGCTTCGAATAGGAGCCACGGTTCTCTCATATTCTCAGCTGTTAAGCACAATATCCCGATTCGACATTCATCCAAGCGAGCAGCTATTTCTCCGTCCCATCGGGCACCCTTTTCAATGTCAACAGAAATCCACGGATGCACGAGCTGATGTACCTTAGGAAGCCAGTCTCTTAATACCTCTGCTACTATCCTACTTCGTGATCCAGACCACGAGAGGAATACGTTCACGACGGCCATGCTTGACTCCTGGCTCGTAAATGGATGGTTGCAGGAGTGTAAGCTTCTCTGTGAGGGTAGTCAAGCAACGACAGGTTTAGATCATAATCGGAACAGCCACCAGTACGCTATGCTGCTTCTCTCGGGAGATGGCAAGCGACTGGCGTTCGTTAACATGGTCTTGTGAACGGTAGACGGGCTGTACTGCGTGTTCCTACAGTAAGGCGCGTCGTTCCGGGCCGAGTTCGGGATTGTATGATGCTCACTTCAGCACGAGGGTGTTGAGGGTGTCCGGGCGGTGCCACTGACGCCAGGGTGAGGTGGCGACCATGCTTTGCTGCACTGCCTGCGGAATGTCGTCGTCGCTGATGGCGACGGCCAGGCGGAACGTCTGCCCCGACTGCGGTTGGACGTTAACGAGCGGCCAGGGGATGGCCGTCTCAATGGTGTAGCCCTGGTACTGGCCATTGTTCATGAACGGCCGCCCCGCCATGCGCACCCCCATGTCCGCGCCGTTACCCGTGACCGGCGTCCAGATGTAGCTCTCGGGCGGGCGGTCCTGGAAGTTGCCCGGCGACAGGCCGATGTGCCAGTCGTCGGCGTCCCACACCGCGGAGTTATCGCCCGGCGGGTTGGTATCCCACTGGATCTCGATGCTATCGCCCAGGTAGAGATTGGAGCCGCGGCTGGGCTGGCTGAGCGTATCGTCGATCACCAGGACGGCGACGTACAGCGCGTCGTTGTCCCATTCGAGCCACACACGCCCACCGAGGTCGCCGACGCCCGACATGTTCTCCTGGCCGAAGACGATGGCGTCCACCGCCTGGGACGCGCCTTGCCACTCCCCTAGATTCCCGTCAATGGTCGGCGGCCGGTCTACGCGGATTGCCGTGAGCTGCGGGCCGGTGTCGGATGGGTTTGCGGGCACGGCGGTTGGCCGCGCCGGGGGATTGTTCGCCGCCGGGACAGGCTGCTGGGCAGGTTCGCTGGCCGGGGGATTGGCCTCGGCCGGGGCAGGGGACTGGGCGGGTTCGCTTGCGGGCGGACTGGTGTTCTCCGCCGGCGGCGCGGCCGAGGATTCCGGGGTGTCGCCGGGTTCTGGTGAAGATGGCGCTGTGGCACTCGCTGGCTCATCGGTCACAATCATCTGCGCGACAGGGGATGGCGAGGATGTGGCGGGGGGACTGCTCGCATTCAGGCGCGAGCCGATGACAAGCAAGAGCGCCAGCGCGCCGAATAGGGCGAGGCTTAGCACGATCAGCCGGGGACGCGATTGCTGGGCCGGGGCTTGTTGAGAGGGCGCGCGCCCCGCCAACCCCGGACTGGTCTGGCCGGGCGGGGGCAACACTGCGCCACAATTTCGACAAAAAACTTGTCCCTCGGGGTTCTGTGCGCCGCACTGCGGACACTGCATGCAGGGTTCCTTCTAGGCTCCTTCATAGTTCTGCATGCAGTCGGTTTGCAAGATTCACGCCAGGCTGGAGCGCGTCGCGGCCCTCATCGCCCACTGGCGCATACCCTCCCCAAGCTCCGGCACGTTGAGGAGAGTCGCTGCCTCGAGTGTGTCGCTCAGGCGAATATCGCCGACCATTCTGATGGTCACGCCGTGGGAGGGGCGCGAGATGACGCGAACCTCATCCCCGGCCCCGATTTCGCCCTCAGAGCGAATGCGGAGGTACGCGCCCAGGCGGCGGGCGTCGGCGAACCTCGTCTCGAAATGCCGGTCGTTCATGCGCGCGCTGAGCTTCCAGCAGGGGAACCGCGGCTGCGTCACTTCCAGCTCAATGCCGCCGACCTGCCAGCGCTCGCCGATGACGGCGTTGGTTACATCGATGTCGCGCAGCGTCAGGTTTTCCCCGAAGGTGCCCGGCTCCAGGGAGCGGCCTAGCTGCTCTGCCCACCACTCGGTGTCCTCGACCGCGTAGGCGTAGACGGCTTGGTCTGGACCGCCGTGGACGCCCAGGTCCGCCTGCCGGTCGCCGACCACGTTGACGCCCCGCACCTCCAGGCGGCCCGGCACCGGCGTCTTCCAGATGCTCGACATGCCGCTTCGTCCCAGCCAGATGATCTCGCGCGGCTGGCCGACGTTCACTGCAACTACATGGCCGGTTGCCAGCGGCGCTGGTGTGCCGCCATTCTCGTAAGTCACGTGCAACTCCTTGTGCGGTTGCAGAGAGGCAAAGTCCGACGGATTGCTACCCGCGTCGATTAGGGGAAGTAGCGATAAATATCGCGACGGTGGAGGAATCGCACGACGGTAATGGTGTCGTCCTCGACCAAGAGCCCAAGTCGGTAATCGCCTATGCGAATGCGATAGTAGGGGCCGTCGCTGGTTAGCTTCTTGACATCTGGAAGGTCAGACAGCGAGTTGGTTTGCTCAAGTTGCTCAATAACAGCCTGGATCTGTTGGCGGATCGTCTTCGCGCGAATCTTCTTAATGTCTCTGGCAAAGCTCTGCCGAAAGATAACATTCACCGCTTGGCCTTCAACAAGTCAAGGACTTCATCGCGGCTTACAATATCTGTCGTTTCGCCCTCTTTGATCGCTTGAACCAGCGCGACATCCTCCAGAGCATCAACCACAAGTGATGAGAACCACTCGCGGCGCTGCTCTAGCACCTCGACAAGAGCTTCTTTCATCAGAGCCTTCAACCGCATGTCATCAGAAAATGTGGTGGTCATGCTCTACTCCATACGAGCGTACGCCGTAGCGCGCTGTAGACAGTCATTTTGGAATTCTACGCTCTACGTCCATCATCGTCAAAACGATCTGCGTCACAGGTATCATTTCGTCGCGGCAGCGAAGTGCGCGGCGATGAGGTCGAGCTCCGCGCGGTAGATGCGGCGGGCCATCATGGGTGTGAGCTTTCCCTCGATCCAGCCGCCTATGCCCGGCTTGGCCCGCCACTCCGTGGCGATCTCGACCCGGCTGCGGGCGCCACCGTCGAGAGGCGTCATGGTGAACCATGTCGTCACGCCGGCTGTGGCGTCGTCTTCCCGAAGAACGCGGCCTGGCTCTGGTTCCGTCACGGTCACCACCAGGGTTTGCTTGCTTCCCATGACGCTCATTGTTACCCGCGCCACTGTGCCGGCGCCCTTGCCACCTTGCTGGACCTGAAGCGACTGGAAATACGGCTTGGGCAGGATCTGGGGATGCCCGACTCTATAGTCGGACAACAGCTCGTACACGGCGGACGGCGGGGCATCCACCACCTTCGACTCGGCCAGACGCGGATTGCTCATCGTTTACCTCCTATGGCGCGGGAAGCTGCCGACACACAAGAAGCTGCCGACCCGTTGCGGATCGGCAGCCAACAGTATATGGATGGGGCTTGCTCGTGTCCAGGGGGCGATTTCACGCCGTTACTTCGCGGTCGAGTGGACGTCGCTTGCGCGCGTCTCGTTGGCGCTGGCCGGCTGCCCGCCCAGCGAGTTCGGCGCATTGAGGTTAGCCCCGTGGTCCACGCCGACACCCAGGCGGTCCACCAGCTCGCCGCCCAGCCAGCCGGTGACCGCGCTGAGCAGGAGACCGATGATGGAGAGCGCAATGGCGGTCGTCGTTGGGATGTAGTCCGGGCTGGAATAGCGCAAGAGCCAGGAGCCAAGGAAGAGGAGCAGCACCACCGCGTTGCCCATGCCGTGGAATAGACCAATATTCTTGGCGCGCGTGTCACGCGGTATCCCCATGTAGTCCCACAGGCCAAAGAAGGCCGCGATGAGCCCGCCGATGATGCCGGCGGTAATCATGACGAACGACGCGAACGGGAAGCGGGTATTGTTCGTGACGAGGTAGACAATGTCAACGATGACCGACACACTTAGCAGCCCCAGCGGGAATACAATCAACATAGGATGAATGGGGTGCCCGAGGGCCTTTGCTCGACTTTCCATATGCCACCTCCGCAAAACTAAAATAGACACCAAACGCTGTTATGTATGAGCGGAGCAAATTCTGGGCCATGGTCAGCCGTGGCAAAAGCTTGCCGCCGTCCATCACGACGGCTACAATATGGGGCGCTACGAACCTGCCTCGAGGAGAAGGGCATCTATGGACCTCAAGTCTCGCATTCGCGAGATCCCGGACTTCCCGGTCAAGGGCGTGCTGTTCCGGGATATCACGACACTGCTCAAGGACCCTACCGCATTTCGCGCCGCCATCCACACCCTGCTGGACCACTACCGCGACACGCCGATCGACGTTATCGCCAGCATCGAGTCACGCGGCCACATCTTCGCCGCGCCCCTGGCCTATGAGCTAGGCGCCGGCTTTGTCCCCATTCGCAAGATGGGCAAGCTCCCGGCCGAGAAGATCAATGTCTCGTATCTGCTGGAGTACGGGGCGGAGACGCTGGAGATGCACACCGACGCAATCGCGCCGGGCCAGCGGGTGCTGATCGTGGACGACCTCATCGCCACGGGAGGCTCGGCAAGCGCTGCTACCCAACTCGTCGAGCGGTTGGGCGGAGAGGTCGTTGGGCTGGCGTTCTTGATCGAGCTTGTGGACCTGGGGGGACGCGAAAACCTGTCACAGTACGACGTCTACGCCGTGCTACAGTACTGAGCAAACGAAATCGGGGCAGGTTTGAAACCTGCCCCGACTCTCGTACAACCGGTCTCATGTCGCGACGACGAAGGCGATGGCGTGTTCGTGAGTGTGGCTGAGGCTGAGGGCGAAGTGTCGCAGACCCAGCTCGGCTGCGCGTGCCGCCGCCGGGCCGTGAAGAATGACGAAGGGCGCGCCGCGCTCATCTCGGCCAATCTCGATATCGCGCCAGGCGAACGTGCCAACGCCGGTGCCGAGCGCCTTGGCGACGGCCTCCTTAGCGGCAAAGCGCGCCGCCAGGCGCGGCGGATTGTCACCGAGGGTTGCGCGCTCCTGGGACGTGAACACGCGGTTCAGGAATCGCTCCCCAAAGCGGTCGATCGAGCGCGCCACGCGGTTCACCTCGATCAGGTCCACGCCCGTCGCCAACACGGCTAGGCGACCGGTGTCTGAATAATGACGGGGTGAGCCTCCGTCTCATCGTGCGACTCGTCGCCGTGCCCGCGGCCAATCCCGCGATAGACGAAACCGAACGAGTGCATCTTCGCCGGGTCGTAGATGTTGCGGCCGTCGATAAGGATGGGACGGCGCATCACGCTCTTGAGCCGCGGCATGTCGAGTTGCTTGAACTCGTTCCACTCTGTCACCACGACCACGGCGTCGCAGTCGCGCGCCGCCTCGTACGCGTCCTCGAACAGCGCCACGTCCTGGAGGAAGCGCTGGGCGTTCTTCATCGCCACAGGATCATACGCGCGCACATTCACCCCTTCGTTCTGCAGCAGGTGAATAATCTCGACCGACGGCGCCTCGCGCATGTCATCGGTGTTGGGCTTGAAGGACAGGCCTAGCACGCACACGGTCGCGCCGTTGAGCTTGCCGAGGAGCTGGCGCAGGCGCTGGATGACGCGCCGCCGCATCGTGCGGTTGATTTCGATGACGCCGCGCAGCAGTTGCGGGTGTGCGCCGTAGGCGGAGGCCATGTACTCTAGCGCCTTGACGTCCTTGGGGAAGCACGAGCCACCCCAGCCGATGCCGGCGTCGAGGAAGGCGCGCCCGATGCGCTTGTCGTACCCCATCCCCGTCGCGACTTCCTTGATGTCGGCGCCAAGCTGCTCGCAGATGGTGGCGATCTCATTGATGAACGAGATACGCGCCGCCAGGTAGGCGTTGGAAGGTTTCGATCATCTCCGCCGTGCGCTGATCGGTAATCATGATCGGGGCGCGGAGGGGCAGGTAGAGCTGCGCCACCAGCTCGGCGGCGTCGCGGTCGGCGGAGCCGAGGACGACGGGTCGGGGCTGGCGGCAGTCCCAGACCGCCGTGCCTTCGCGCGTGAACTCCGGGTTGGAGACGACGGCGAAGGGGATGTCGCCCTTGACGTGACCGCGTACGACGTCGTGGACGAAGTCGCCGCGCCAATCGGGACGGTGCTGCGGTTGATGACGATGAGGGGCTTGCGCATCACCTGGGCGATGCCGACGGCGGCGCTGCGCACGTACTTGAGGTCCGCCTCGCCGCCCGCGCCGGAGGGTGTATCGACGCAGATGAAGACGAAGTCGGAGCCGGGCACGCTCTCTTCGTAGGACGTCGTGAAGGAGAGACGGCCGGACGCGACGTTCCGCCGCACCAGCTCCTCGACGCCCGGCTCGTAGATGGGCATGATGCCGTTGCGCAGCATCTCGATCTTATTCGGGTCGATGTCTACGCACGTGACGTTGTTGCCCAAATCCGCCAGACATGTGCCGGTCACGAGGCCGACGTACCCTGTCCCGATGACGGAGATGTTTTTCATAAGCATTCACTTCCTTCTGTGCCAAGCGGCTACCAGCGTCGCCGACGCTTGAGAGCCACAACTGTATGTAACCGAACGTAATGTGTCAAATCGTCGCCGTGACGTGTCAGGCCGGGCGGAGTCTATATGACCCTTGGGTCACCCGTAAGTATGAAAATGTCATGCTGAGCGGAGCGAAGCATCCCGGTGCCGTTGGTGGCCCTTCGCTGCGCTCAGGGCGACAGCCGCGCTTTTTTCATCTCAGCGAAGCATCCCCACGCTTTGGGAGCCTTTCGCCATGCTCAGGGCGACGCTTCTAGGCGCGATTCCGAATCACTCAACTCACGCTTCGGCGGCTGCCACCGTCGGCGTCGGCCCCGGAATTGCGGCCGCCGCCGCGACCGTCCGGGCGACGCGCTGGCCGATCTCAACGGCGAAGTTCGTTCCACGGTCCCACGGATAGACCTGGCTCATGCTCGCCCAGAACAGCCCCGGCAGAGGCGTCTTCAGCGGGGGTATGTTGCGCGAGTGATTCACGGTGACGATGGGCTGGGCGTAAGGCTCGCGGTGCAGCCAGGTCGCCCGCACCCAGGAGGCATCGAACGCCGGGTTGACGCGCTTCAGGGCCGGCAAGAACCGTTGCAAGAGCTCGTCCTGGCTGAGCCGGAAGTACTCGTGGGAGGGGTCCAGGTAGTCGCCGCAATAAATGAGGTGGTCGCCCCCGTACCGCGCCGGCTCAATGAAATTCGTGTGCTCGACCAGCGCCAGGAACGGGAACTGGTCTTTGGGCATGTTCACCCAGTACAGGCCGCCCGTGAGCGGCTTGCGGAGTGCGATGGTCATGACCACCGCCCCCATCGAGCGCAGCGTCCTGAGCTTGCCCAGGTACTCCGGCGGCAGCGACGGGACGAGGCGGTTGAGCAGGCCCGGCGAGCCGGTCACAACGACGCCATCGTATGTCGCCCCCGGCGCGGTCGCGTCGGTCGCGGGCGCGATGACCTGCCAGCGACCGTCGGGCAATGGGTTCAACGCCTCGATGGGCGTGCCGAGAGTCACCGCGACGCCCGCCCGCCGAACGTGGGCCAGGAGCGCGTCGGTGAAGCCCTGGAAGCCGCCGACGAAGTAGCCGAGCTTGAAGCTGCGCGTCTTGAAGCGCGCCCACAGCCACGCCATGTTGACTTCCTCGGCATACGGCCCGAACTTCCCTTCGAGCAGCGGATGGATGAGCGTCTGGTAGACGGTGTCGCCCATCGCCTTCCGTGTCCACTCCGCGGCCGTCGTTTGCTCCAGGGGCTGCCAGTCGCGCACGCCATACTTGAGGTAGGCGATGGCGGCGCCGAATCGCGCTCGGTCGGCTACCGGCAGCGCCGGAAAGCGCATCACGGGTAGCGGGCCGTCCAGCGCGTAGCCCTTGCCCTCCCACCACTGCGCCGTGACGGGCGCGCGAAAGAAGGTCCTGTCGGCGTACCCGATCTCCTTCGAGAGGTCGAGAATAGCCTTGTCGGTCTGGAAGATATGATGGTAGAAGCGCTCCAGCGGCCACTCCCACGTCGAGTCGCGGAAGCCCGACGCCAGCCCGCCCGCCTGCGGCGCCGCTTCGTACACGGTGACGCGGTAGCCGGCCTTCGTGAGATCGTTGGCGGCGGCCAGGCCGGCGATGCCTGCGCCGATGATGGCGATCCGCAGAGGACGACCGTTTGTTTCACGACTTGCGTTTGTCAGCTCAATCATTGACTACCCCAGGCGACTTAGAATAAACATTACAGGCGTTCAAGTGAACGTCACTATCCCCCGCTGCTCGTCGACTGCGCCGCGAGGGGAGACTCGCTCTCCTGCGCCAGCTCCTCTTGCACCCCTTGCCACGAGAGATGCGCCCGCCACATGAAGAAGATACCCAACAGCGTGATGGGCAGCCACAGGGCCGCGTGCAGCACGAGGGTGTATGCCGTCGCGACCTCCGGGTCCACCCCGGCGTTCTTGAGAATCTCGATCCCCGGCGCGTCGAACGTGCCGACATAGCCGGGCGCGGCCGGAATCGTCGTGAACAGGTTGACGATGCCGTTCATGAGCATCAGTACAAAGAAGCTGACGCTGAACGGGAAGGCGTGCATGACGAACCAGTACTTGAGCGTTTCGAGCAGCCAGATGACGATGGACGTGCCGAAGATGATAGCCACATCGCGTCCGCTCCGCAGCGATGACAGGCCGCCCATGAAGCGGTCGAGGCTATCGCTGACCGCGCCGCGAAAGCGGTTCGGCACGAAGCGCTCGACGACGAGAGTGTAGAGCCACATGGCGCGGTGCGGCGCGCTCGCGAGGTAGAGGAAGAGCACCAGGCCGATCAGGAAGAGAATGGTGAACAAGATGACGAAACGCCGCATCGTGTCGCTAACATTGAAGAACGGCAGCGTCAGGAAGACGAACACGAGCATGGTCAGGCCGTCGAACAGCCGCTCGATCAGCACAGTCGCCAGGCTGCCGCTCATGGGCACGCCGTCGCTTCGCCGCAACACATACGACCGCAGAATCTCGCCGGCGCGGGCCGGGTATATGTTGTTGCCCATGTAGCCGATGACGACCATGGGAAACAGGCGGGGAACGGGGATCGATTTCATCGGGCGCAGCATGTAGTGCCACCGCCACGTGCGCGCGACCACGGCCAGGAAGTAGACGGCGATGCCGGGGACCAGCCACCAGTAATCCGCATTGCGCAGGGCGACGAGCACTTCGTCTAGTTTTTGGCCCCGCAGCGCGATGTACAGGAAGAACGCGCTAACTGCTATTCCCAACCAGAAACGCCAACTTCTCACCATGTCCTCCGGGCGGAGGCCTATCATGCATCCTTTGGCCTGCCGCCAGCCACCATAACGCGTAACTCAAGAATTATATCCGCCGCGCCCCCGTTTTCCCAAACTTCGGTATCGCTGCAATTTGACCGCCGCGCCTGAAATCCGTAGATTAGCTTTGATATCGAGGACGGAGTGTAAGGAGGCGCGGTGTCATCCTGCCCACTACCGGTCGCCGACGGGCCGACCGGCTTGAAAATTCTGCGCGGCCTTGCGCGGGACCGCTCGCTCTTAACGGCCCTGGCCCTGATGCATGCCCACGTCGGCAATGTTTTTCAAATCACTATGCCTCGCTTCCAGCCCGCCGTCGTGATCGGCCGCGAAGCCGCCCACCAGGTCCTCGTCACCGACCGCGACAAGCTGCAGTGGCGGAGCGAGACCGACCCCGTGACCCGGCTCCTGCGGCGCGGTGTCCTCGTCGTGGACGGCGCGGAGCATGACCGGCTGCGCGCCACAATGGAGCCGACTCTGCTGCGTCCCCAGTCGCTACGCCACGTCGAAGCCATGTGGCGTTACACCGACCAGGTGACAGAGGCGTGGGTCTCGGGCGAGCGCCGCGATATGCTTGTCGAGATGCGCAAGATCGCGCTGCTCATTCTCGTCGGCACGCTGTTCCGCGTGGACTTCACGCCCGACATGGATCGCCTGTGGCCGACCATTATGCGCATCCTGTCGTACATCTCGCCCGGCCCATGGATCATGTGGGCGGATATGCCGCGCCCGCAATACCGCCGCGCCAAGCGCGAGATGGACGATTACCTCTACGGGATCATTCGCAAGCGCCGCGCCGAGCTTGCCGCCAGTGGCGAAGCGCCGGATGCGGGCGATCTCCTGGGGCAGCTCATCGTTGCGCCCGACATGACCGACGACCTCATCCGCGACCAACTGCTGACCATGCTCATCGCGGGCCACGACACGAGCACCGCCTTCCTGGCCTGGGCGCTGTATCTGCTGGGTAGCCACCCGGACGTGATGGACAAGGTCGTCGCCGAGGTGGACGCGGTGCTGGGGACCAGCGATACGCCGCCGACCGCTGAGCAGCTCGCCCAGATGGACTATACCGACCAGGTCAATAAAGAAACGCTCCGAATGTACCCGCCCATTCATGTTGGCAACCGCAAAGCGCGAGAAGACTTCCAGATTCACGGCTACGATATCCCGCAGCATACGCGCGTCATGTACTCCATCTACCTGACGCACCGCGAGCAGGCGGAGTGGCCGGAGCCCGAGCGCTTCTGTCCGGCGCGCTTCGACCCGCACGAGCGGCGGCCGCCCTTCTCCTACGTCCCGTTCGGCGGCGGGCCGCGCAACTGCATCGGCGCGATCTTTGCGCAGATCGAAGGCAAGGTGGTCCTGGGCCGGCTCCTCCAGAAGTTCAACTTCGAGCTGCTTAACGGCGCGCAGATCAAGCCGTACATGGGAGCGACGCTTGAGCCACGGCCGGGCGTGATGATGCGCGTGACTCGACGGGAGCGGCCGCATGCTGATTAACTGGCGGCAGAACGCCGCGATGGGCCTGTTCGCCATCCCGCTCGGCCTCCGCGCGCGGCGGGTCTACGATGGCCTGCCCCGCCTCGCCTGGTCGGTGATCGATGGGCCATTTCCCTCGCTCTCGATTATCGTCCCGGCGCGCAACGAGTCGGTCAATCTGCGCCGCCTGTTGCCGACGTTGATCGCGCTGGAGTATCCCGGCGAGGTCGAGATCATCGTCGTGGACGATGGCTCCAGCGACGATACCGGCGACGTCGCGCGCTCGTTCGGCGCGCGCGTCATTCGCCTCGATGCGCTGCCCTTCGGCTGGCTCGGCAAGCCCCACGCCTGCCACAAGGGCGCGATGGCTGCGCGCGGCGAGTGGCTCCTGTTCACCGACGCCGATACGGCCCACGCGCCGGACGGGCCGGCCCAGGCGGTCCGCACCGCGATGGAGCGCGGGTGGGATGGCCTGAGCCTTTTCCTCGACCAGCAATCCTTCGGCCTGCTTGACCGGCTCACGCTCGACGTGGCCTACGCCGGCCTGTTCGCCGGGCTACGGCGCGACGCCGGCATGCTCAACGGGCAGTACATTCTCCTGCGTCGAGAGGTGTACGAAAGGACGGGCGGGTTTGGCAGCGTCAAAGGTGAGATGATCGAGGACGTCGCGCTCGGCGCTGTGCTACGTGACGGGGGCTACCAGGCGCCGATCCTGCGCGGCGAGAACGCGGCGAAGGTGTACATGTACGCCGACACGCGGCAGATGTGGCACGGCATGGCGCGTCTCGCCTCTGGCTCGATGCAGCATATTGGCCTGCGCAGCCTCATCACGATGCTGTTCGTGACCGCCCAGGTGACGCCCCTGATGACCGTGCTCGGCGTGCTAACCGGCAAGATTCACCCGCGCTGGCTGCTTCTCGCGTGGGGCGCGGCGTCACTGGGAATGCTGCCGTGGATGCAGCGCAGTGGGCGTCCGTGGCTTGCATTGCTAGGGCCGGTCGGCGGCGGGATAGTGTTCGCCGCCTCGCTCTGGGGCATTGCCCGCAAGACTCTCGGCAACGGTATCCACTGGCGCGGCCGAAGGGTATAGTGGGTATCTCGCGATGACGGATTCAGGTTGCAGGATTCAAGCAGCAAAGGCCTAAGAATGACGTATTTCATGTTCCTGGTGCGTTTCGTGCTCTTCCCCGCGGCAATTCTCGCCATCGTCGCAGTCGTTGACGGTCGGCGCGGCAAGACCATGCCGCCTAGCCTGCGCAACTGGCCCATTTGGGCGGCGACGCTGCTTCATATCATCCTGGCCGTGGTGTACACGACGCCGTGGGACAATTATCTCGTCGCGACCGGCGTCTGGGTGTACGACCCGCGGCTGGTCATCGGCATCACGCTGGGCTGGGTGCCACTCGAGGAATATACCTTCTTTGTCGTCCAGACGATCCTGGCCGGGCTATGGCTGCTGTTTCTGATGCGCCATCTTCCGCTGCCGCGCCAGATGGCGCCTCTGCGTTCGTCGTGGCGCTACGCCCCGCTGCCAGTTATCGGTGTGGTGTGGCTCGCCAGCGTCATCATCCTGGCCGTGGGCTGGGCGCCGGGAACGTACCTCGCCCTCATCCTCGCGTGGGCCTTGCCGCCCATCGCCCTGCAGGTTGGCTTCGGCGGTGACATTCTGCGCCGCTACGGCCGGCTGACTGTCGTGTCCATCGCCTCGCTGACGCTGTACCTAGCCGCCGTCGATTCGATCGCGATCGGCGGCGGAACGTGGACGATTGCCCCGGCCACGTCGCTGCCCCTGCTCATCGGCGGCGTCCTGCCGGTCGAGGAGTTCGCCTTCTTTCTCGTCACGAACACGCTTATCACGTTCGGCTCGATCCTGGTCATGTCTCACGAGGGCGGTGAGCGTCTGCGCGAGATTCGCCACCGCCTGTCCTTCCGCAAATCCGTGCCGCAGGTCAACGAGTGAACCCTAGCACGCCGTTCTGGTTCGCCGTCGCGTTCCTGTCTGGCGCGCTTCCCCTGTCCTACTGGCTGGGGCGCGTCGCGCTGCACGTCGACATCCGCGACTACGGCGACGGCAACCCCGGCGCGACGAACGTTTTTAAGGCCGGCGGCGGGGCGTGGGGTATGACCGCGATTCTGCTGGACGGCTTCAAGGGGGCGATCCCGCTGTGGCTGGCGATGGGAATTGGTGGCATCTCGGGCTGGGACCTGACGGCCGTCGCCCTCGCCCCCATCCTGGGGCATTGCTACACGCCCTTTCTGCGCTTCCAGGGCGGCAAGGCTATCACCGTCTCGTTTGGCGTCTGGCTGGCCCTCACGACGTGGCTCGCCCCCATCACGCTAGGGGTGGCGCTTACGTTCTGGGTGCTGGTGCTGAAGGTCGAGGCATGGGCGATTACCCTGGGGATGCTGACACTGCTCGCCGTGCTGCTGTTCACCCATGCCGCTCCCTGGCTGCTCGGCGTGTGGCTCGGGAACTTCCTCATCCTCGTCTGGCGCCACCGCCGCGAGTTCCGTCGTCCCCGCTCCGCCCCTCCGACACAGGCGTGAGACTTCAGGCGCCGGACCAGGGAAGCCAACTGGCTCGCCTCTAGACGATTCCAAGATCGCTGTTACCTCGAAAAGAAATGCCGCACACGGCGTGTGAACAGGTAGGCAACGATTAGGGCGACGATCGGGATACCTACCACCGCCCTAAGCTGCATACCCATGAACGCGCTTACCACATCACTCGCGATGTTCACAATCAGCACTGCCAGCGCGAGAATATACCCCCATCGCCTGCCGGTCCAGAGACCAAGCGCGCAGCACGCGCACAGGATAGATACGCCGGCAAACAGAGCTGTGGCCCATACGCCCAGGCCGGCCAGAGCTTCGCGGCCCTGTGGGTTGAGACGCCACATTGGCTCTAGTATGCTACCGGGGACGAGAAGCGACATCGCAGCGACAAAGGCGATCACCGTCCCAAATATGAAGAAGACGCTGAGAGCTGTGATCCCCGCCGGCCTCGATATATGCTCATCACCTGGTCGAGATTCTGAGGATTGCGCCGTTCCCACCCTGCCCTCCGCTTTGTTCTAGCCGGCGGCCGTCGAATCACTTCTTGCGAGTGAGGGCGATGCCGAAGAGGACGATGGCGCCGCCGACCAGCTGTATCGGGGCGATGCGCTCGCCGAGCAGGACCCACGCCAAAATCATAGCGACGACCGGCACCAGGTTGCTATAGACCGAGGTCCGGGCGCTTCCCACGCGCTGGATGCTGACATACCAGATAACGTACGCAACCACAATGGCGAACAGCGCGGAGTAGATCAGGCTGGCCCACGCGACGGGGCTAACGCTCCGCCAGTTCTGCTGAATCGCCGACGGCAGGGCAACCAGGTACAAGGGCCACGTGCCCAGAACCATCGTCAGCGCGGTGAGCTTCAGCGGGGAGTAGCGGTGAAGAAATGGGCGTGAGACAACGGTGTACAGCGCCCAGCCAATCGCCGAGAGCAGCAGCAACACCCCGCCCCATATGTGTTCGGCGTCCATGTTCCCTTCGACGCCTCCCTGGATCAGCAGGAGTAGTCCGCCGAAGGACAGCAGGATGCCCAGCCAGGCCCAGCGGCTGATACGCTCGCCCGTCACGCGGCCTATCAGGGCGACCCAGATGGGCGATGTCGCCAGGATGAGCGAGGCGGGGCCTGCCGACCAGCGCGCCATCCCGCTCATGAAGATGACCTGGTAACCGCCCTGCCCCATGACCCCCAGCCCCATGATCTTCCAGAAGTCGCCCTTCTGGACTCTCAGGTTCTCGCGAGTGATACGCACGAGCACGACCATGGTGAGCGTCGCGATGGCGAAGCGGATGCCGGCGAAGGCGAGCGTGTTTATTTCAGAGAGTCCCACCTTAAGGGCGACGAAGTTCAGGCCCCAGATGAGCACCACGCCCAACATGGCGACGTCGAGGCGAGAGAAGCGCGTCCCTACTCGCGGCTCGGCCACGGGCATGGCGGCGGAGAACGATTCCTGCTCCATAACAGTGCTTTCTACAAAAAGAACCTGGCAGGCTGTCGGCAACCTGCCAGGTCTGCATTGACCTCGTTACTCTCGCGTGACCGGTAGCACCATGGCCACCTCGTCACAGTTCGCGAAAACTGGACAGTGGATACAGTCCTTCCACACTTTGCGTGGGAAACGATCGCGCTCGGTGACCTGGAAACCGAGGCGAGCGAAGAACGGCACGGCCCGCGTCAGACAGAATACCGTCGGGATGCCCAGGCGGCGCGCCTCCTCGACCAACGCCAGCACCACCGCCTGACCGTGCCCCTGGCCCTGGAAGTCCGGCTTGACGGCGATCGACCGCACTTCCGCCAGGTCGGCCCACATGATGAGCAGTGACCCACACGCGACGATTTCGCCGTCGATCTCAGCGACAACCCACTCGCGTACCGACTGGTAGATGTCGCTGATCGAGCGCGGCAGAAGGTTCCGCTGCTGCGCGTAGTAGGCAACAAGCTCCGCAATCTGTGGAACGTCCGCGACGCGCGCTGTACGCACGATAGGCTCCGGCTCTGGCTCCAGGACGGCAATAGCGCCTGGCGCGATGGTGGCGCTGTCGGCGACAGGCCACCCCCTACTATACACCCTGGGCATCGACTCCATCGAAAATCTCCTTCAATCCGGTCAAAAGCTCGTCCACGTGCCACGTCTCCAGAATGAGCGGCGGCACGAAGCGCAGGACGTTTTCGCCCGCGCTGGTGATAATCAGCCCGTGCTGGTAGGCCTCGTCGATGAGCGGTGCCGCGGGAATATCCATCTCGACGCCGACCATCAGGCCGAGGCCGCGCACTTCTTTGACGTGCTGCGTACTGAGGGACTCGACGCCGTTCTTGAGGTAGTCGCCGACCTCGGCAACGTGCGCCAGGAAGGCCGGGTTGTTGATGCGCTTGAGCACGACCTGGGCCGCGCGGCAGATGACGGGGTTCGCGCCAAAGGTGGTGCCGTGGTCGCCGGGGTGGAGCGCCCCAGCGACGTTGTCCGTCGCCAGCACCGCGCCCATCGGCAGGCCGCCGCCCAGCGGTTTCGCCAGCGTCATCATGTCGGGCGTCACACCATAGTGCTCATATGCCCAGAGCTTGCCGGTGCGTCCGAGGCCACACTGCACCTCGTCGAAGATGAGCAGCGCGTTGTGGCGGTCGCAGATCTCGCGCAGCCCGGCCAGGAACTCCTGCGTCGCCACGTAGATGCCGCCCTCGCCCTGCACAGGCTCGACAATGACGGCGGCCACGTCGTCACCGATGGTCGCCGCCGACGACTCCAGGTCGTTGTACGTGGCGAACTGGACGTTGGGCATGAGCGGGCGGAATGGGGCCTGGTACTTCTCTCGCGGGGTCGCCGCCAGAGCGCCCATCGTGCGGCCATGGAAGGCGTTGGTGAAGGCGACGATGCGCGACTTGTTCTCGCCGTGGCGGTCCAATGCCCAGCGGCGGGCGAACTTGAATGCCGCCTCGTTGGCCTCGGCGCCGGAGTTACAGAAGAAGACCTTGTCGGCGAATGACGACTCCACCAGGTCTCGCGCCAGCTCCAGCATCGGAACGCTGTAGTAGAGGTTAGAGACGTGGCCCAGGACCTCGGCCTGCTCGCCGATGACGTGAGCAATCTCGCGGTCAGCATTGCCGAAAGCGTTGACGGCGATGCCGGCGACGAAGTCCAGGTAGCGGCGGCCCTCGGTATCGAAGAGGCAGACCCCGTCGCCGTGCTCCAGGACGAAGGGCGGACGCTTATAGGTGGGCGCGACGTATTGGCGCTCCATCTCGATGAGCTCGTCGGTTGTGTAGTTCACCAGCATTGACTCCTCCTGTGTGGCTGCTCCCATTTCTGGCCCGCCCTCTCCCTTTGGGAGAGGGAACTGTCTGCTCCGTCACACCGTCACTCCGTCACCATCTCAGTCTGCGTAATCGCCGTTCCCCCATCCGCGATGGACGCCAGGTTCACGATCCGCACTGTGTTGACGCCATCATTGATCGCGTCGAGCGCGGCGCGCACTTTGGCGATCATTCCGCCCGCGACTACGCCGTCGCGGATGAGGCCCTCGGCCTCGGCTGCCGTCAGGTGGGGCACGAGCGCCCCTTCCCGCAGGACGCCCGGGACGTTGGTGACGAACACCAACTCGCCCGCATGAAGGCTGCGGGCGACAGCCTGCGCCACATGGTCGGCGTTGACATTGTAGAGCTGGCCCGCGCCGTCGGCCGCGATAGGCGACATGACGATGACCGCGTCCAGGGCCAGCAGGCGTTCGAAGGCCTCGGAGTTCACGCCCACGACTCGCCCGACGTAACCGAGATCGCCGCTAGGGTGGATCCAGCGCGTGACGCGCACCAGCCCCAGGTCAACGGCGCTTACGCCCAGCGCCGGTACTCCGGCCGCCTCCATCGCTGCCACCAGCCGCTTGTTCGCCAGCCCGGCCATCACCATCACGGCGAGCCGCAACGTCGCGGCGTCGGTGACGCGCATGCCGGAAACGAAAGTCGCGCTGAGTCCAAGGTCCAGGCTGAGCTGGGAGATTTCCTTGCCGCCGCCATGCACCAGGATGGGGCGTTCTGGCATCACCTTGATCGCCTCGATCAAGCCGGCGACGAACGTGGGATCGTCCAGCTCGTGCCCGCCCACCTTCAACACACGCTGTGCCATGCCATGTCACTCCTCTTCGTCGGCGTCCGCGACTGGATCGCCGACGTGGGCCTCCAGGGATAGCTCGCGGGCCAACGCCGCGTGAAAATCCTGCATCGCGCTCAGCCGCCGCCGCGCCTCGGCCCGCGCCGGGCCGGTGTTCATGCTGGCAGCCATGCGCGGCTGTACCTCGCGCAGCCACTCCTCGTTCTCGGCCATCAACGCCTCGGTGCTGTTGCTGGAGAGATACCCAACGGCCAGCCAGTGCAGGAACGCCGTCGCGCCGAGCTTGGAGAGCTTGTCGGCATCCCAGAGAACGGCGGCTTCGAGCGGCTCAACCGGCGTCTCGCGGAACAACCCCGCGTGCTTTTCGATGGCATCGGCGACCCGGTCAATGCGCTCCTGGGGAAAGTCCGTCTCCGCCAGGAGGCGCCTCGCCTCGCGAGCGCCGGCCAGGGCATGCTGGGGCTGCGCCTTGCACACGTCGTGCAGCCACGCCGCCGCTTCGACCACGTCCGCATCCGCATCCAGCTCTCGCGCCAGCCAGCCGGCCAGCCGAACGACCGCGCGCACGTGCTCCCACCGATAGTTGAACGGGCCTTCGCCGCGCTCCGCCCCCTCCGCGATGGCGGCGTGATAGGCCGCCGCGCGAACAGTCTCGCGCCATGCCACCCGCGCCTCCGTCATCCGCGACTCCTGCGCGACGTTCGCCGGCGCGCCGCGGAGCGCGGACCGGCCGGCCGCAGCACCCAGACCTGCTCCTCGCTCGTCGCAGTGAACGGGCTGCCGGCGAAGTCACCGTACAGCGCCTCGACCTCGAAGCCGGCGCGGATGAAGAGGTGCTCGGCCTCGTAGCGATACATCCAGCGCACGGTAATCTGGCGGTAGGTGCGCTCGATGAGGCGGCCGTCGGCGCCGACCCGATCGTACATGCGCTCAGTGCGCGAGACCTGGGTATAGGCATCGTAGCGGGTGCAGGCCCACTGGAGCAGGCGCTCGCCGTTCAGCAGGTCGTACGTATCCTCCAGAAACGTCGTCGCGCCGCGCGAGGTCAGCCGAGGCGCGATGTAGTCCAGGCGCGGGTTGAAGAATGCCAGCGCCAGCCGCCCCTCCGGGCGCATGCTGCGCCGAATAACAGCCAGCGCCTGGAGCTGATCTTCGACGGTCAGCAGGTGCAGGAACGACCGAAACGGGATGTACACCAGGGCGAACCGCCCCGCGCCCAGGTCGAAGTCGCGCATGTCGCCCTCGCCGAGCGTGATGCGCTGTTGGACCTCGGGCGCCAGCAGACTCACCTTCTCTTGCGCAACGGCCAGCATCGGCAGCGAGATGTCCAGCCCGACCACTTCGACGCCCGCCTCCGCGACGGGAATCAGCACCCGGCCCGTGCCGCACGCCAGCTCGAGCGCCGGCCCGCCGCTGCGCACGGCCAGATCGCGGAAGAACGGGATGTCGTCGAGGACGTCGTCGTACTCGAAGTCGTACAGTGTTGCGTACAGGTCGTACTCAGGCATCGCCTGTTACACCAGCCCCATCGTCTCGTCGAGACCGAACATAATGTTCATGCACTGCACCGCGACGCCGGACGCGCCGCGCACGAGGTTGTCCTCTGTCGCCACGATGATCGCGTTCCCCTGGTCGTCGACCGCCGTCGCCGAGAACACCAGCCAGTTCGTGCCGACCACGTGGCGCAACGTCGCCAGCTTGCCAGGCGCGAGGACGCGCACGAACGTCTCGTCGCGGTAAACGTCGCGGAACACGCCGACAAGCTCCTCGGTGCTCATCGGCCGGTTGAGGCGGACGTAGAGCGTCGTCAGGATGCCCTGGTTCGTCGGCAGGAGATGGGGCGAGAAGGTCACGGTGAACGGGCTGCCGTTCGCCTCACTGAGCGCCTGCTCCATCTCGGGCACGTGGCGGTGGACGTGGCCTATGTTGTAGGGCGAGAAATTGTCGTGGGCTTCGACGAAGCTGGTCGTGAGGCTCGGCTTGCGGCCTGCGCCGGAGACGCCGGACTTGGAATCGGCGATGGCGCGCGGCTCTGCCATCAGCCCGCACTTGACCAGCGGGTAGAGGCCCAGGATGACCGTCTGCGGGTAGCAGCCGGGGTTGGCGACCAGGCGCGTGTTCCGGATCCGATCGCGGTATAGCTCCGGCAAGCCGTAGACGGCCTCCGCCGCAAGCTCCGGCGCGGTATGCTGCGTCTTGTACCACTTCTCGTACGTCGGCACGTCGCGCAGGCGGAAGTCGGCCGAGAGGTCGATGGCGCGGACACCGGCATCCACGACCTTCTTGACCATCGGCACGGATGCGCCGTGGGGCAGCGCCAGGAAAACCACGTCGACGTGGTCCAGCGGAGCGTCCTCGCTCTTGATGAGAGGGTCATCCCAGACCGTCGCGAACGCATCGCCGAGAGTTTGGCCCGCCGATTGCTCGCTCGTCAGCCAGGCGATTTGCGCCTCCGGGTGGCGCTTGAGAATACGAATGAGCTCGAAGCCGGTGTAGCCGGTCGCGCCGTAGATTCCAACGCGGAGCATGATACATCTCCTCTCTGCCTGTCATTGCGAGCGTAGCGAAGCAATCTCACGCGTTTGCAAGGGGCCGTCTAGAGCCGAACAAGCGTCACTATCGCACGCCGGGGGGTTGCTTCGTCGGGCTACCGCCCTCCTCGCAACGACGGCCAGGGCCAACAAAAAGCTCCCAGACGACGTGTCTGGGAGCATAGAGAGAACGCAAGTCAACGTGGTATGCCCACGGCTTCACCCAGACCCAGGCAAGCGCATTCCGCGCACCGTACGGGAGCGGGGGAACACGCGCGCATAGGCGAAAGCCAGAAGCTGGAGCACAAGGTCCTCGTAGAGTGAAATCGAATTGTAAGATGCACTTACTATATCACGCATTGCGGGTCATGTCAAAGATTCCGGGCCGCTATTTCGCGCGGCGGCCCAATTTGACCCTAGTTGGTGTATAATCAAGCCCTAAAGATGCTGCCCTCGTTCGGAACTACCCAGCAGGAGAGCCTTATGTTGAGCCTTGACCAGCGCCTCGACGAGCGTCTGCTCACCGCCATTGACGAGCAACGTCCGCTGATCTTCCTTGTCGCGGATGAAATCCATGACCACCCTGAGCTGCAATTCCAGGAAGTATTCGCCTCGGACCTCCTGACGCGAACGTTCGAGGAGCAGGGGTTCAAGGTGACGCGCGACGTGTCCGGGATGCCCACGGCGTTCACCGCCGAGATCGACAGCGGCAAGCCCGGCCCGACCATCGGCTTTCTGGCGGAGTACGACGCCCTGCCCAATCTGGGCCACGGCTGCGGCCACAATCTGATCGCCGCCTCGACTGTCGCGGCGGGGGTTGGTGTCAAGGCCATCCTCGAGGAGACCGGGGGACGCCTGATCGTCTTCGGCACGCCGGCGGAGGAGGGTGGCGGCGGGAAGATTCCGATGGTGAAGGACGGGCTATTCGACAACGTGGACGCGGTGATGATGGTGCATCACGGCGGCGACGTGACGAGCGTTCCGACCGAAGAAGGCACCGGTCGCTGCCTGGCCGTGTCCCACCGCCGCTACGAGTTCTTCGGCAAGACGGCTCACGCCGCCGCGGACCCCTGGAACGGAGCGAACGCGCTCAACGCGGTCATCCACCTGTTCCTGGGCATCGACTCGCTGCGCCAGCACCTCCACGACGACGTGCGCATTCACGGCATCATCAGCCACGGCGGCGACGCGCCGAACGTCACTCCGCACTATACCTCGGCCGAGATCCTCGTCCGCGCCCCCGAGGCGGCCCGCGTCATCGAGGTGTGTGGCAAGGTGGATAGGATCGCCGAGGCCGCGGCGGCTATGACGGAGACCACGACGAAGATTTCCGAGACCGGCGACATGTACTACGACATGCGCCCGAACTACACCCTCGGCAAGCGGTATGCCGAGAACCTCAAGCGCATGGGCCTGACGTTCAAGGGCCGCGAGCCGGGCGTGGGCATGTACTCCACCGATTTCGGGAATGTGAGCTACGCCGCGCCGTCCTCAGGCTGCCAGTTCGCCATCAGCGACGAGCCGATCCCCGGCCACTCGCCCCAGGTCGTCGCCTGCTCGGCGTCGGACATGGGACGCGAGAACATGCTGCGCGCGGCGAAGGCCATGGCGCTCACGGCGCTAGAGGTCCTGACTGAGCCGTCGCTGGCGCAGGCGGTTCGCGACGAGTTCATCGCGTCGAAGGCATGAGCACGAGCGTGGGGGAGCGGCAGCCGCTGCCGCCGCCGCCAACAGGGCGCGACACGCGCATCCTGGCGGAGTACATCCGCGCGGCGCTCGACCTGGGCTACACGCTGGAGGAAATCCGGGCGGCTTATCCGCGCCTGACGACGGACCAGCTGTACCTGGCCTATCGTCAGGCGCTCAGAATGAGGAAGTAACTGGAGTGGGAGAATGAAACGGTCCGGGCCGCCCATCTGGATGTGGGTACTTGTCGTCGTGCTTGGACTCATCATCATTGGCCTGGTGATACTGCTGTTTTGGAGTCCTTCTCAAACGGCAACACCGACCCAGCCGACCGCCGCATCCGACACGATGGGGACGGCGAGTGCATCGACTGTGGCGATCGAGTCTGTGCGGCTGCCCCATACTTTCGCCGCCTCGCCGACTGGGCCGGGGCGCGGTATCGTCGCCCAGACTCAGGCGTGGCCCGTGAAGAGTAGGGTGCAGCATGTTGAGGAAGCCGCCAACTACGGCGATGAGGATGGCTGGATCATGGCGGACGCAGGTGCGTGAGTAGAGGGGACTGGATGGCGAATTCCTGGCTACGGCGGCTGATCCTGGCCGCCCTCGTCTTGCTTGCCTTCGCTGTGCGAGCGTTCCAACTGCATACGCCGACGCTCGCCTGGGACGAAGGCTGGAGCGTGGCCTTGAGCCAGCTCCCCCTCGGCGATCTCTTCAACATCACCGCATACGATGTGCATCCGCCGGGTTACTACCTCCTGCTGCGCGGGTGGCTGGTGCTGGGACGGCCCGAATACGTCCTGCGTTACCTGTCTCTCATCGCAGGCGTCGTCTCCGTACCTCTCGCGTACCAGGCGGGCCGCGTCTGGCTGCGCCGCGGGCCGCATGCCGAGCTTGTAGGGCTGCTGGCCGCCGCGTATGTCGCCCTGGCGCCCCTCTTGATTTACTACTCCCAGGTCGCCCGCATGTACGCCCTGTGCGTCGTCGGCGTCCTGCTCGCTGTGTGGGGCCTGCTCGACAGCCTCGACCCGGCGCGGCCCGCGCGAACCGTGGCGCTCCTCGGCTGGATTGTGGGCGCGCTGCTGGCGCTGTACTCGTTCTACTACAGCGCCCTGGCGCTCGCCGCTCTAGTTATATACGCGGTTCTCGTCGCTCTGCCCCTGGGGCGTTCGGATGCCGGGCGGCGGGCGCTGCGGCGAGTCGTTCTCGCCTCGGTGGCGATCGTTGTGCTGTACGTTCCGTGGGTGTTGTACGCCGTCGGTCCGGTGCTGCAGCGAGTCACGACCCACGAGAACGACACACTGACGCTGGGCGAGATGCAACGCCTGTTTCCGATGGCCATCTTTAGCGTTATCTTCGCCTACGACGCGGGCTGGTTCGTCGTGTGGGTTTTGCTCGCCGTCGTCGCAGCCGGCCTCATCGTGAGTCTTGCGCGTCGCGTATCCCCCGACCTGGCGCCCATTCACCTCCTCCTGCCCGGCCTCGCGTTTGTCTTCACCGTCGTCGGCGTTCTCCTCGGCACGCAGGCCCACATGTTCGCCGGGCGCTACCTTATCGCGGCCAGCCCATTCATTGCCCTGGCCGTCGCCTTTGCCGTGACCGTATTGAGCGCGCGGGCGCGCTGGCTCGGCGCGGCAGCCATCATCCTGGTCGCGGTCACCACGATCTGGCCCACGTGGGTTGGGGCGGTGTATGCGAAGGGGCTGGAACGCGCCGGCGAGTTCGACCCGACTGTGGATGTGCAGTCTCTTCGCGCCATTGGCGCGCATCCCGATGACCTCGTCGTGTTCAACGTTCTCAGCCTGGCGGGGGTCTATGACGCTTACCGCGGGCCGACGGACCCTGCCTGGACGTTCGCCCAGCGCTGGGACCCCGTGACCGAGGACATGCGGCGCATCAGCGACCGACTAACCGCCGACGCCGGGCGCTACCCACGCATCTGGGTATCTCTCTACCAGGGGACGGCGGGGCCGAACGCCGAGCTCAAGAGCTGGCTCGACCACCATCTATACCCGGCGGGCGGAACGTGGCGGGACGAGACTCTCTTTGCGCTTTACCTGCCCGAGGCCGAGCCGCGCGTGGACACAGACCTCGGAGCCACGTGGCGGGCCGGCCCGCATCTCGACAGCGCGACCTACACGTCGGAAGCGAAGCCGGGCGGAGACGTGACCATAGACCTCAAATGGCGCGCCGCGCAGCCGATGGACAAGAACTACGTCGTGTTCGCGCATCTGTACGATGAATCGGGGCGCCTCGTCGCCCAACATGACGGCCAGCCCCAGGGCGGCAGCCGTCCGACATCCAGGTGGACCGCGGCGCGCAGCACCCCGGACTTCCACGGCTTGATGCTGCCGCTCGACGCGGCGGGCAAGCTGTCGCTGCGCGTCGGCCTGTACGATCCGGCCACTGGCGAGCGTTTGCGCCTCGCGGATGGGCGGGACATGGTTGAGATAGGAACGGTCGACGTCACGCCGTAGGCGCTGTGGGGTAGTCTCGGCCGTTCTACCTATACTTTACACTAACCATTAATATGATTCCCACAAGGAGTATCGAAATGAGCGCACAAGCATCGTCCGGCCAGCCTGTGGATATCCGCCTTACGATCAATGAGGAGCAGGTTGCCCCCGGCCAGACCGTCTCGTTCAGCGTCAGCGTCACTGCCAACCAGCGCATCTCCGGTGTGGCCCTGGTCGCCGAGCTGGTCGGCGTCGAGGAGCTGGATATCTACGGCGACGAGGAAGACCTGGACGAGGACGAGATGGACGACGGATCGGTGGATGCGTCGCTGAACGGCACCGACCTAGACGACGAAGAGGACGAGTTCGACGAGGAAGAGGACGAGGAAGAAATCGCCAACGAGACGTACAGCGAAGAGCTCGTTCTCACCAGCGATCTGACCATGCAGCCGGGCGAGACGCGCAGCTTCGACGGCTCGTTTGCTCTGCCCGAGGACGCCCAGCCGACGTACAACGGCGTTCAGGCGTGGCACACCTGGTGGCTCGACGCGTTCGTGGAGCTGAACACCGGCGACGAGATTGGCGATAGCCAGGAAGTCTACGTGCGGTGACCGAGCTAACACGCCTCACCATTGAACATCTGGCGCCTCGCCTGGCAACGGGCGAGGTGTCCCCCACCGAAGTCACCCAGGCGTATCTCGACCGCATCGCCGCGCACGATCCCGAGCTGAACGCGTACATTCGGGTGACGCCCGAGTCCGCGCTCGCCGAGGCACAGGCAGCGGAGAAGGACATCCGTCGCGGCGCGTATCGCGGGCCGCTGCATGGCATTCCCATCGCCCTCAAGGACCTCTTCGATGTGGCCGGCGTTCCTACGACGGCGGCCTCGGCCTTCTTCATGGACAACGTACCGTCTGAGGATGCGCCGAGTGTCGCGCGGCTGCGCGCGGCGGGCGCGGTAATTCTCGGCAAGTTGAACATTCACGAGATGGCCTACGGCGTGTCCGGCGACAGCTCCGCGTTTGGGCCGACGCGCAACCCCTGGGACCCGACCCGCATGCCGGGCGGGTCATCGGGCGGCAGTGGAGCGGCCGTGGCGGCGCGTCTGTGCGCGGCGGCGACCGGCTCCGATACCGGCGGCTCCATCCGCATCCCGTCCGCGCTGTGCGGAGTCGTCGGGCTGAAGCCCACCTACGGCCGTGTCAGCAATCGCGGTGTTCTTCCCCTGTCCTACTCCCTGGATCACGTCGGCCCCATGGCGCGCTCTGTCTATGACGTGGCCGTCGTGCTCCAGGCAATGAGCGGGTATGACGCCGCAGACCCGGCCAGCGTGGACCGGCCCGTCCCATCGTTCACCGCCGACCTCAACCGGGGCGTCCGAGGATTGACCGTCGCCCTCGACCCAGGCTACTCGCTGGCAGGCGCGACGCGCGAGGTGCTCAACGGGCTGCACGAGACGCTCGATACGTTAGCGCGCCTGGGGGCCAGGATCGTCGAAGTCTCTCTGCCGCGCCTCGCCGACGCTAACCGCGCCGCGCTCGACCTGCTGAACGCTGAGGCGAGCGCGCTGCACGAGGAGCGCCTCAAGACGCAGCTCGACCGGTTCCAGCCCGACGTCGGCGCTCGCCTCCAGCTCGGCTTCAAAGTGAGCGGACTAGATGTCGCGCGGGCGCTGCGCGTGCGCACCGAGCTGATGGTTGACTTCCGCCGCGTGTTCGAGACGGCCGACGCCTTCATCGCGCCTGGCTGCGCTGTGCCCGCGCCGCCCATCGGGGCGAGCGAAGTCGACATCGACGGGCAGACGGTCGGCGCGCGCGAGGCGATTGCACGCTACACGCGCCCGTTCAACCTCGCCGGCCTTCCCGCCCTGTCCATTCCCAGCGGATTCACTTCTGAAGGACTGCCGGTGGGCGTCCAGCTTGTGGGAGCGTGGTGGGAGGAAGCAACGCTTCTTCGCATCGGCCGCGCACTCGAAGGCACGCGCCCCTGGCCAACACCGGACTAATGCTCATGACAGATGCCACCTTCCCCCTCGCTCACCGCCTGGCCGGCGCCGGTACGTCCATTTTCTCTGAGATGAGTGCTCTGTCTGCGCAGTATGGCTCGGTGAACCTGGGCCAGGGCTTCCCCGACTTTCCCGGTCCGTCCTGGGTCAAGGCATCGGCGGAGGGCGCCATCGACGCCGACGTCAACCAGTACGCTATCTCCCACGGCGCACCCGCCCTCCGCGCCGCCCTCGCCCGCCACTACAGCGGCCCCCTCGGTCGCGCGCTCGACCCGGACCGCGACATCGTCGTCACGTCAGGGGCAACCGAGGCCGTGTTCGCGTCGTGCCTGGGGCTTCTCAACCCTGGCGACGAGGCGGTTGTCTTCGAGCCGTTCTACGACTCCTACGTCCCGTCCGTGACGTTCGCGGGTGCCGTGCCGCGTTATGTGCCGCTGCGTCAGCCGGACAAGACCCACGCTGAGTGGTGGTTCGACCCTGACGAGCTGGCGGCTGCCTTTGGCCCGCGCACCCGCCTCGTCATCGTCAACACGCCTCACAACCCGACGGGCAAGGTGTTCAGCCGCGACGAGCTGGCGTTCATCGCCGAGCTGTGCCACAAGTGGAACGCCCTCGTGCTGAGCGACGAGGTTTACGAGGCGATTACGTTCGATGGCGCGCAGCACGTATCCATCGCGACCCTGCCGGGCATGTGGGAGCGCACGCTTACGATATCCAGCTCCGGCAAGACGTTCAGCCTCACCGGCTGGAAGGTTGGCTGGGTCATCGCGCCGCCCGCCCTGAACGCGGCGACCCGCGCCACCCATCAGTTCATCGTGTTCTGCTCGGCGGCGCCGCTGCAGCTCGGCATCGCCGCCGCGTTCGAGCACGCCGATGCCCAGCGCTACTACGACACTCTGCGCGCCGAGTACGCCGAGCGCCGCGAGATTCTCCTGACGGCGCTGCGCGAGGCGGGGCTGACCGCGTTCGCCCCGCGCGGGACCTACTTCGCCCTGGCGGACATCCGCGACCTGGGCTACCCGGACGACATTGCATTCTGCCACAGCCTCACGATCCAGGCCGGCGTCACGGCCATTCCGCCAAGCGTCTTCTATTCCGAGGACCACCGTAACCTCGGCCGTGGCCTGGCGCGCTTCGCGTTTTGCAAGAAGAAAGAAACGCTCGAGGTCGCCGCGCAGCGCCTCACGGCGTGGGCCAGGCGGTAGGCAAGGACGGCCGCCTGATGACATGGCCCGGATCCTTACCTCGGAGAATAATCCTGGGTTGTCATGCCTCGCTGCGCTCGGCATCTGGGCCGCAGTCCGCGCGCCGGGCTGAAGCCGCGGCGCTGAGAAGACAAAGTCCTGCGGACTGCTCTCCATGGAAAACTCCGTAGAAAACTCATCGGGACGCGACACGTCGCCCGCCGCCCATTCCTCAGTGGCGTGGGGGGCTTCGCTCACGACGGGCCAGGTTCTCGCCATCTCCGGTGTCATTATCGTCATCGCGACCGTTGTGCGGTCGTTTCTGCTCCTCCCCATCTACCTCGAACCGGACGAGATCGTGACGTCGTGGATTGTGTTCGCGCCGAACTTGGGCGAGGGCGTCGGACGTCTGCTGAATGACAGCCACCCACCGCTCTACCCCGTGCTCGCAGTCATATGGACCGGCTGGCTCGGCGCGGATGGCCTGTGGGGTCTGCGGCTGCTGTCCCTGGCCGCGTCCCTGCTGACCCTGCCCCTGCTGTATCAGTTGGGGCGCCGTCTCGCGTCACCGGCCGTCGGGCTGGTGGCAATGGCGCTGCTCGCCATCAGCCCCTTTCACACGGCCCTGTCCCCGTTGGCGCGCGGCTACTCCCTCATGATCATGCTCGCCGTCCTCAGCCTGCTGCTCCTGGTGCGCAGCGAAGACAGGCGCGGCTGGACGTCCCTGGCCCTGGTCGTCGTCGTCAACGTCGTGCTGGTGTACGTCCACTACTACGGCGTGTTTTTTGTTATCGCGGAGGCCGTGTACGTGGTCGTGGTCGGCTTCCGAACGCGCGGTCCTTGGGCGAGTCTAGGGCGCGCCCTGGCCGTGGCCGTCCCGCCCATCCTGGCCCTGCTGCCCTGGCTTGCTTACGCGCTGCCGAAACAGGCCCCCATCGCGGCTCAGGTGTGGGAGAACTTCCAGCACCGCCCCAACTCGCTTCAGGCCCTGGCGAACGCGGCCATGGCGTATGGAGTCGGGCTGGCGCTCGATTTGCGCCTGGCGGCGGCCGGTACGGTGCTATTGGGCGCGCTCATTGTGGTCGGCCTGGCGCTCGTCCGTCCGGGCAAGCGCCTGACGCTGCTCGTCGTCTGTGTGGGGCTGACGTACATTGTGCTGGCGGCACTGGTGGTTCTGCGCTACCCCTTCTACAGCGCGCGCTACTTCGCCCCGGCCTTGCCCATCTTTCTCCTGGCGGTCGCGGGCCTCGTCGTCGCGCTGCGCTGGCCCTGGCGCATTGTGCTCCTGGCGGCGCTCGTCCTGGCCTCTCTCTACGGCCAGCAGCGCCTCGTCTGGGCGTATGAGAATGTGACGCCGGTGCCACCGGAGCGGCGGACGATGTACGATTTTCTCCGCGCCCACGCCAACGAGACGGACGACATCGTCTTCACTGCCCCGTGGCAGTGGAGCGAGTTGCGCACCTTCTACCCGGACCTCGCTCGCCGCGCGCACCCCCTGCCCAGTGACAGCGACCTGGCGAAGGCAAGCCTCACGCTGCCGACCTGGCTCGTCGGCTTCCGCGACGAGATCGACACCTGGCGCCCGCTCCTGACGGCCTATTCTGGTGCCGCCAGCCTGGACGCAACCCATGAGATAGAGGGCGGAGGCAACCCCGCCTTGTTCTACCACTTCACGCCCGCGACGGCCGATCCGACCTGGCACGCGTCGAGCGCCGCTTTCGACGACGGATTGGCGTTGAGCGCAGCCAGCCTACCCGTCGCGCCGCTGACGCCACGCGACGGCTTGCCGGCCGGCCTGCGCTGGCGCGCGGCGAGCGCGCCGCGCCGCGACTATACCCTGTTCCTGCACCTGCTGGATGACGCCGGCCAGTACGTCACCGGCTACGACTCCAGTCCGACTCCACCGACCGGGAAGTGGACAGCGGGGAGCGAGAACGTGATGTGGCGGTCGCTGTATCTTCCACCCGACCTGCCACCCGGAACGTACACGGTCGAAGTTGGCTGGTATCCTAGCGGGACGGACGGCCACGCTCGGTTGCGCGCCGCCGATGGCGCGGACTCGGTGAAAATCGGCGAGGTCACGGTGACCGCGCCCCCCACTCCTCAAGTGTCATGGCAGGAGCCGTCTGCCCGCGAGATTCCCGACGACGAGAATTGGAACAATAGCTGGCTGTTTGACAACCGCCTGCCCATGTGGTAGCTAGAGGTGGCTATCCCGACAAAGGAAGGCCGCCGCGTCATTGCGAGGACGACGATAGGAGGACGAAGCAATCTCTCCACGAGTGAAGGCTACGCCAAAGCGGCTCAGATTACCTGATGCAAGGGCGAGAGATTGCTTCGCTTCGCTCGCAATGACGGCTTTGCTGGTCTTCAATCGGTGTCACAGCAGACGAGGGAATATATGACTATCAATACGATTGACGTGGATTGGGCGGCGACAGAGACAGAGGTCGTCGAGTTACTGCGCGGTCTCCTACGTCTCGACACGACCAACCCACCGGGCAATGAGATTATCGCGGCGGAGTACATTGCGGCCATTCTAACCGCCAACGGCATCGAACCAACCGTAGTGTCGTCCGCGCCGGGACGTGGCAACGTGGTCGCCCGCCTCAAGGGCGACGGCAGCGCGCCGCCCCTGCTGCTCATGGGCCATATCGACGTCGTGCCGGCCGAGCCGGACAAGTGGCGCTACCCACCGTTCTCCGGCGAGGTTGTGGACGGCGAAATCTGGGGACGCGGCGCGACGGACATGAAGAATGTCGTCGCGATGGAGTTGATGGTGTTCTTGCTCGTCAAGCGCCTCGGCCTGCCCCTGAAGCGCGACCTCATCTTCATGGCGACGGCCGACGAGGAAGTGGGCGGAAGCATGGGCGCCGGCTGGTTGGTCGACAACCATCCGGAGCTCATCCGCGCCGAGTATGCCATCAACGAGGGCGGGCCGACGGCGATTGTCTTCGGCGACATGACCTTCTTCGCGTGCTCGACCGCCGAGAAGGGGACGGCGCGCTTCACGCTGCGGGCGCGGGGCGCGCCTGGCCACGCCTCCCTGCCGCACAACGACAACGCCATTCTGAAGCTCGGCGCCGCGCTCCAGCGTCTCGGCGCGGCCAACCTGCCGATGCATGTCATCCCGACTGTGCGCGCCCATGTTGAGGCCATCGCCGCGCACCTGGACCCGAAGCAGGCCGCGAATCTGCGCAATGTGCTCAGCGACGATCCGGCCGTCCAGGCCGAGGCCATCGCGCGCCTGCCGCTGCCCGACGTGGGAAAGCGGCGCATGTTCGCGGCCACGCACAACACGGCCACGCCGACTATCCTGGGCGCGGGCAGCAAGATCAACGTCATCCCGGCCGAGGCCGAGGCGCTGGTGGATGGGCGCATCCTGCCGGGGCAGACCGGCGAGGGATTCATGGCCGAGCTGCGGGCGGCGCTGGGCGACGATGTGGAGCTGGAGTTCCACGAGCCGGTGTCGCCGGGCCTGGAGGCCGATCCGTCGTCGCCGCTGTTCGCCCTCATTCAGGATGTCGTGGCGGCCCACGAGCCGGGCGCGGTCGTCGTTCCGGCGCTCATCACCGGTGGGACGGACGCCAAGAGCGTCGTGAAGCTCGGCACAAAGGTGCTGGGGTTCGTGCCGATGCGCTACGAGGGGCCGGCGCTGTCGGGCCTGGCGCACAACCACAATGAGCGCGTGAGCGTCGCCAACCTCTCGTTCGGCACGCGCATCTATTTCGATGTCGTAACACGCTGGTGCGTGAAATAGACACAAGACATAAGGTAGAGACGCGCCATGGCGCGTCTCTACCGCCGCCGGCGCATCTCTACGCCTGGTACGTCTCTACATAATGTCTCAGGCGCGGGGTAGGGTGAAGCTGACGCGCGTTCCCTTGCCGACCTGGCTCTCCACCCAGATGTGGCCGCCGTGGGCCTCCACGATGCTGCGAGCGATGGCGAGGCCCAAACCCGCGCCGCCGTAGTCTGCGGAACGCGACTTCTCCGCGCGATAGAACCGGTCAAACACGTGGGGCAGGTCCTCGGGGGCGATGCCTTCGCCCGTGTCATCCACATCGACGCGGGCATACTCGTCTTCTGGCACGGCCGTGAGGGAGATCGATCCGTCGGGCGGAGTGTGACGAATCGCGTTCTGGACGAGGTTATAGAGGACGCGCTGCACCTTGTCGGGTGCGACGAGCACGAGGTCGGCAGTGGGGTCAACCTGACCCGACAGATTCACGCCCTTGCCAACCGCCTGCACGTGCATGCTTTCCAGCGTATCGGAGATAAGATCCCCCAGCGATGCGCGCTGCATCTCGAAGCGCATCACGCCCGCATCGAGCTGCGCGAGGTCGAACAGGTCGTCAATGAGCGCGCTCAGACTCTCCGTTTGCCCGCGAATAGTGACCAGGTAGCGCTGCACGGTCGCCGGATCCTGGACGACGCCGTCGGCGAGCGCCTCCACCATGGCGCGGATCGAAGCGAGAGGCGTGCGGAGATCATGGGAGACGGCGGCAAGTAGCTCGCGCCGCGCCTCGGCCATCTGATCGCGCTCGGCCGCCGCCTCGGCCAGCTGCTCGCTCATGCGGTTGAAGTCGTGGCCTAGCTGAGCAAGCTCGTCGCGTCCTTCGATGTGTACGTGGACCGACAGGTCACCGGCCGCGACTTTCTTGGCGGCGCTGGCAAGGCGTCGCGCCGTCGCGCTAATCATCCCGGCCAGCATGACGCCGAACCCGAGAGATACAACCGTGCTGAAGAGGAGAAGGAGCGCCAGCAGCGCGAGGTCGTGCTCCGACAGGAACATCAGGCGCGCCGTTACGGCAATGTTGGCCAGCGCCACCAGGAGGCCGAGGCTGTAGGCGATCATGACCTTGAGCCAGAGCGACGGCGCATCGCGGCTTAGCCAGAAGAGGCACGTTGCCAGGGCCAGGGAGAGGATGGTCGAGACGCCCAGGTAGGCCATCAGGTCGCCCAGGGCCTCGCGCGAGGCCTGCATCAACAGGCTCGCGAAGGCAAGGGCGAGGGCGAACGCCAGAATGACGGCGCCCGTGACGACCAGCCAGCGGCGCAGGACTAGGCCGCGGCGTCGAACTTGTACCCGACTCCCCATACCGTCACAACGAACTGTGGGCTGGCCGGATCGGTCTCGATCTTCTCGCGCAGCCGCCGCACGTGGACCGTCACGGTGCTCGTGTCCATCGCGACCTCGTAGCCCCAGACGCGATCCATGAGCTGGTCGCGGGTGAAAACCTGGTTGGGGTGCTGCGCCAGGAAGAGAAGCAGGTCGAACTCGCGCGCGGTCAGCAGGACGGGTGAGCCGTCCACGGTGACGATGCGGGTGGACGGGTCGATGCGTAGCCGCCCGAACGTCAGCGCGGCCTGGGCTGGCGGGGCGACCGACGCTGAACGGCGCAACACGGCCTTAACGCGGGCGGTCAGCTCGCGCGGGCTGAAGGGCTTGACCACGTAGTCGTCGGCGCCAAGCTCCAGGCCCACCACGCGGTCCGTTTCGCTCCCCCGCGCCGTCAACATGATGACCGGCTGCGGCCGGCCGTCGTTCTGCAGCGCCTTGTATACCTCCAGGCCGCTCAGCCCGCCGGGGAGCATCAGATCGAGGATGACGAGGTCGGGCCGCTGGCGGTGCGCCACGTCGAGCGCCTCCGCGCCGGTTGTGGCGGACGCCACGCGAAAGCCCTCCTGGCTCAGATACAATGTCACAACCTCGCGAATGTTCGGCTCATCGTCCACGACCAGGATGAGTTCCCCGCCCATCAGGCCTCCAGGCGATGCCAGATCGCCCTGTCCCTGGCTCCACTTGAATCGGCCCGCGTCTACGCGCTGCATCCGCGCCTCCTGTATCATCTCGCATCCCGACGGGCGTTCACGCCGTACCCTGCGGCCGTCGTGCATCGGCTGGATGAACGAGAATCATACACGAAGCGGGTTACGCTCTGTTGACGAGAGGCTTACGAAGTTCTTACAGAACGCTCCTACCACCGCCGGCTGGGGCGGGTTTCAAACCCGCCCCTACTGTCAAAACGCATAGGGCGCTAGCGCGCCGTCTTCGCAATCAGGCTTTGACCGTCGCGGTCGACGAGGCGCGCTGCGGCAATATCAATGGCGGGCGGGCCGTCGCGCAGAGCGCGGAAGCGAACGGTCATGAGTGTTCCCTGGCGACGTGGTGCGCCGTCCACCCCAACCTGCGCTGCCGCGTAGCGCGCCTTGCCGGCCGCCGCGTCGATATCGTTTCGCGCCACCAATACACGCGCCGGGTCGAAGAACGCGACGTCCTGAGTTGGCGAGCCTACGGCGAGCGCCTCGGCCGACGCTGGATCAAAGGCCAACGTCACGTCGACGCCGGCCAGGTCCCGCGCCCCTGACACGCTCACCTGGGCCTCGAAGACGTCGCCGGCCGTGACCGACTTAGGGGCGGCCAGCGACAAGGACGGGCCGCGCCGCGCCAGCCGCTCGGGATCCTCGGGCGATACCTTGCTGCTCGACGTCGTCGCCGCGCCCCACGGCGCAGGTCCCTGGCGGCCGTAGTTGGCCGCGACGAGCACCAGGTCCGTCAGGTCGACGATGTGGTCGGCGTTGAGATCGGCGCGGGAGTCGCCGGGCGGGACATTCAGGCCGTATTGGCCTGCGACAATCGTGAGGTCGAACAGGTCGATGGCGCCGCTGTTGTTGGCGTCGCCGGCCAAGAGCACGGTCGCCGTCGGCAGCGCGAGACCAGACGCTCCCACCGTGACGGTTGTGACGCTGGACAGATGCAGCGAGTGGCTTGCCGTCAGAGTATGCTGGCCTGGGGTTGTTGAGAGGGTGAAGGAGCCGTCGGCGGCGGTGAACGTGCTCGCGTTGTCCGTCGCGACCTGGGTGCCGCTGTGGTCCGTGCGCGCTGGCAGCGTGACCCGGCCGGTCACGGCTACGAGACTGCCACCGACAGTCACCGGCGCGTCGGCCAGCGCCGGCGTTGTCGTCGCGGCATCGGCGCCAGCAGCCAGGGCTCGCGAGATGTGCAGCGTCGTCGAGCCGGCGCCGACGGCGTGCAGATAGACCCGGGCGAGCTGGACGTTGCCGTTCGAGCCTTGCGTCTGCGTGCCGTAGCTGTACGCGCCAAAGCTGATCGCGCCGGGCTGCAACGTCACGAAGGTTACGTTGGGATCGCCGGAGGCAGGCAGGCCGGCCCAGGTGCGGCCGGACGTGGCGGCCAGCTGGTCGATCTTGTCGATGGCGATGACCGCCGGGTCGAAGTTCAGGTCAAGCTCGTACCCGCCGAGGTTCTGAGCGGAGTTGAGCCACAGGTCTATGGTCGTGCTGGCGCCAGCATTCGCAAGTGTGATGGACGCGGGCGACCACTGCAAGGCCGCGGCATCCGGGGCCGCTTGCCCGCCAAGTGTGGCTATCGCCAGAAGCAAGAAGGCCGCCGCGAGGGCTACCAGAAGACGGCGCATGAATTCCTCCAACTGTGCTCACCCCCCGGTGCGGCAATTATAAGCGCATGGTGGGCCAGAGGTAAAACGAGTCGTCACGCCTCACCCTGGCGTTCTAGCATCCGAACGATGCCGACGGTCAACATGTAGAAGAACGCGAGATCGACCAGGAAAAACGAGTTGTCGATCAGACCGTGGGCTAGGCAGTAGACCATGCTGGCCGCGAGCCCCAGGACGAGCCATCGGATATCGCCGGTCAGTCTGCGGAACAGGCGCCACGCGCCGCGGAAAAAGGCGACGAGACTGCCCACGAGGGCAACGACGGCAACAATGCCCAGCCGCGACCAGAAGTCGAGGAGGATGTTGTGCGGGTGCGACAGGTTACGCTCCACCTCGGCGCCGGGCAGGTAGTAGGCGTCGCGATACTCGTAGAGGAAGTTGTCGAGGCCGACGCCCAGCCACGGGTGGTCGCGAATCATGTTCAGGGTCGCCTGCCACAGCAACTGCCGTCTCTCCCACGTCGCCGCCTCTCCCACGTTGACCAGGCGGGCCACGCGCTCGGTTCGCGCAAAGGGAATCAGGGCCAGGGCCGCCAGGCCAATCGCGCCGAGCATGGCAAAGAACGCGCGGCGGCTGCGTCCCGCGCCTAGCACGAGCAGCGCCGCCGGTACGCCCAGCAGCCAGGCGCCGGTCGAGAAAGTCATGAACAGGCCGGCCACGATCGGGACGGCTGCGAGAACGTAGGCGAGCCGTCGCCGGCGCGACTCGCCCCACAGCGCGAGGGCGAGAAGGATGGGCAGAATGCGGCCGAGCATGAGGGCCAGGTTATTGGGCGAGCCGTAGACACTCTTGAGCCGCCGCACGCCCTCGGCGGCCACGGAGCCGCTGCCCGTGTACGTCGCGAACCCATACAGCGTCAGCAGGGCGCCCGCCAGCACCGCGGCGTCGGCCAGGCGCAGAATCTGCCGGCGGTCGAGGCGCGCGTCGCGCAGGACGATGTAGAAAAGGATTGGCTCCAGGATGACGACGCGGAACTCGCGTGTCGCCACACCGGGCAATAACGCCCACAGGCCCGATAGCCCACCCAACAGCAGCAACACCAGCACCGCGCCATCCTGGAGGTTCAGCGGAAGCTGAGCCTTGAGCGCGGCGAGGCCATTCTGGGTCAATCGGCGCAGCGCCCACAGGGCGAACGCGAGCAGAGCCAGCGTCTCAACGAGGGACACCTGAAGGGGACCGAGACTTATCGTTCGTAGGAAGAAGGGCGTGGCGACGACGACGGCTGCGAGGGCCAGGTCGAGGCGTGCGGCCACGAGAATAGTGAGGGGAAGCAAGAACACGGCGTTGAGTGGCCAGGGCAGCAGCGTGAATAAGAGGGCGGACGCGGCGATTGCCGCCATCGCTCCCGCGTCACCTAGCTTCCCAACCGCTGCATCAAGCGCCGCCCACAGTGCCGCCCACGGCGCCCGGCGCGCCAGCAGCAGCGCGCCCGCCCCTGCCACAACCGCGCCGAGAGCAAGCCCGGCCAGCGTGAGGTAAAAGGGGAGCGGGTTGGGCGTTGGGGCCGGTGGTGGAACGGACGCCTCGGCCGCGCCCTCAATTGACGTGAGCAGCGGGCGCGCTTCGAGACGGTCGTCCAGCATGCTGAAGCCCCAGATTGGGTCGTCCGGCGGCGCGTCGGGGCGGAGATGGGTCACGATCATTGCCGCCAGCCACGGCCACTCGCTGCGGGCGCGCAGCACGGCCTCCCCCTCGCGGGGCGCCTGAACGGCGTCGGTGTCGCTCCCGGACGCGGCGGGACGGCCTTGCCAGTCCGACGGTAGGGCATTCCAGCCCCACTCGACGGCCCAGGCGGGCTTGCTCGCATCGCCGTAGCGGGCCATGATGTCGCGCAGGAGAACGGCGCGCGAGAAGTTCAGCACGTTGGCGTCAACGCGGCGGTCGTCCGGTCCGCTCCAGAACCCATACGGCTTGATCGCCAGAGCGTCGAAGTACTGTCCCGCCCCGGCGCGGTAAAGCGTCTCCAGGTAGCGCACGTCATCCTGGTTGCTCGGCGTGTTCTCCGTCGTCGGCGCGAGACCTCCGCCCAGGACGATCACGCCGGGGTCGGCCGCTTTCGCGGCCTCGTAGGCTGCCTTCAGCAGCGCTACATACTGGCGTGGCTGGACATGCTCTCGGTTTGGTCCCGTCGCCAGGTTGGGGCTATCCCAGACCTGGACCGCTGCCACGCGCCCCCGATAGCGGTTCATGACTTGTGTCACGAAGCGGGCGTAGGTCGCGGGATCAGCTGGGAGAGCGCCCGGCGCGCCCTGGTCCAGCGGCTTCCTTGCCCATGCGGGAGCGCCGGCCAGCGTCAAGACAACACCCAGGCCGCGCTCCGCCGCCGAATCCACGACACGGTCGAGCGCAGCCCAATCGTATGCGCCTGGCGTTGGCTCGACGGCGGCCCACTCGACCGGCTGGCGGATCCATTGCAAACCGGCCGCGCGCGCCTGGTCGAGCTGCGCCGCGATTTCGGTGTCGGCCCGGCGCAGCAGGGCGACGTTTGCGCCGAGCTGGAGCGGCGCCGGGCGCGGCTGGGCCTCGATGCCGGTCGGCGCGTGGGCGCGCGTGAAGGCGCGGAAGAATAGGGCGGCGAAGACGAGGGCCACCAGGCCCAGGAGAACGGCCAGGAGGAGCGACAGCCAGGGGGTGAATCGAGTTCGAGAAGTCTGCATGACGCAAGCATGATAGCATGAATTGCTCGCACCTGCGATTCTTTGCCTTTTGCTATTCCGCGTGTTATAATAACCGCTTGCAAAGTTCATTAGGAGTAACGTCGATGTCGAAGCAGATCCAGCTCGAGGCTGAGAACCGGACAGTCACGGGCAAGAAAGTTAATCAACTCCGCCGCGAGGGTGTCATCCCGGCCGTCGTCTACGGCCACCACGTCGCGGCAAAGAGTATTCAGGTTGACGAGCGCGCCCTCAACCTGGCCCTGCACCGGGCGGGCACGACCCACCTCATTACCATCCAGGTTGCCGGCGGCGACGGGTTGGTTGCTCTTGTGAAGGACATCCAGCGCGAGTCGACCACCCAGCGCGTCACGCACGTCGACTTCCAGGCTGTCTCGATGGACGAGCCGATCACGACGACGGTGCCCATCGTGCTGGAAGGCGCGTCGCAGGCGGTCGAGGATGGCGGCACGTTGCTGCACAACCTGACCGCAGTCGAAATTCGCGCGCTGCCTGCGAACCTGATCGATTCCGTCGTCGTCGATATCAGCCCTCTCATCGACTTCGACGCGGCCATTCACGTGTCCGATCTCAAGGTCCCCTCAAACGTCGAAGTGCTGAACGACGTCGACGAGCTTGTCGCCAAGGTCACGCCGCCGCGCGTCCAGGCGGAAGAGGAAGAGGAAGGCGTTGGCGCAGGCGAGTCGCCGAAGCTGCCTGAGGTCATCTCCGAGACGGAGGCCGAGCGCCGCCGAGGCGAGCGCGCTGAAGAGTAAATGCGGAATGAATAGCGCCGGGCGAAAGACGAGGCTGGCCCAAGGGCAAGCTGCGTTCTTTCGCCCTCATTTTTTGCGCTCCGCGTAGCGTTTGCGGGCTGAACCCGTATTAGACTTAGAGCAGTGTGACTCTTCACCGTTTGTTGCCGACAACGTGCTCGCGCTGGAGAGCCATCTCCAGCGCCTCCGACGGGCGGTGGAGTTGTCACTCCACCTCGAGCGGGACACGGCAATAATTATGCAAGGTTCATCGTCAGTCGCCAGCGCGTGCTGTCAGTATGGTGCGCAGGAGGCATGCTAAACCGTGGTCAGCCTCATCAACAGTTTCCTGGGCCTCTTCTCCCACGACATCGGCATCGACCTGGGAACGGCTAACACCCTCGTTATGGTGCGCGGCCAGGGCATCGTCATCAACGAGCCTTCCGTTGTTGCCATCGACAAAAAGTCTCGCAAGGTGCTTGCCATCGGCGCCGAGGCGAAGGAAATGGTGGGCCGCACCCCGGCCAACATCATCGCTATTCGTCCGCTGCGCGACGGAGTCATCTCGGACTTCGACGTCACCCAGAAGATGCTCGAGTACTTCATCCACAAGGTGCACGAAAAGTACCGGCCCATTCCCAAGCCCCGCGTCGTCGTCGGTATTCCGTCCGGCGTGACCGAGGTTGAGAAGCGCGCGGTCCATGACGCCTCCCTCGCCGCAGGCGCTCGCGAAGCGTACCTGATCGAGGAGCCGATGGCGGCGGCAATCGGCGCGGGCCTGCCGGTGACCGAAGCGATGGGCAGCATGATCGTCGACATTGGCGGCGGCACGACGGAAGTGGCGGTGATTGCCCTCGGCGGCATCGTCGTCAGCAACTCGATCCGCGTCGCCGGCGACGAGATGGACGAAGCCATCATCCAGTACGCGCGTCAGAAGTACAACCTCTTCATCGGCGAGCGCATGGCTGAGTGGGTCAAGATAGCCATCGGCTCTGCCTACCCGCTGGAGCAGGAGGAGACCCGCGTGCTGCGCGGGCGAAACCTGATCACGGGCCTGCCGCAGCAGGTCGAAGTGAGCTCCGTGGAGATTCGCGAAGCCCTCGCCGGCCCCGTCAGCGCCATCGTCGACTTGGTGCGTGATACGCTGGACGATACGCCGCCGGAGCCGATTGCCGACATCCTGGAGCACGGCATCGCCCTGGCGGGCGGCGGCGCGCTCCTCAAGGGCCTCGCGCAGCGCCTGTGCGAAGAGACGAAGATGCATGTCTACGTCGCCGAGGATCCGCTGGCGTGTGTCGCCAAGGGCGCGGGTAGCGTCCTCGAAGACCTGGATGGCCTGCATAAGGTTCTCGCCGCGACTCAGCGGCCGAACCTGTCGCGCTAGAGGCCAACCGCTTAGCGTGAATGATGAGCCGCATCCTTGAGCATTCCTGGCTATTCCTGACACTCATCGCTCTGACGATCGTGGGCGCGGTTCTCTATCAGACGGGACGCCTGGCGCCGGTTCAGCGCGCTCTCTCCGACATATCCTCGCCTGTGGGCGAGCCGTCCAATGCCCTGGCCGCCCGCGCTGCCGCCTTCGTCGATGGGGTACGCCGGTTCCAGACATTAGAGAGCGAGAACGCGGACTTGCGGGGCGAGGTCGAACGCCTCTCATTGGAGAACGTTCGGCTCACCGAACTGGCAAATGAGAATGGGCGGCTGCGGGACGAGCTGGCATACAAGCAGACCAACCCCTCCCTGCAGCTACGCGGCGCTGAGGTCGTCAGCCACGGCGGGGCCGGGTTGGTGCCGGGGCAGGTGACGAGCCGCGACCCGAGCCCCTATCTGTCGGTAATGACCGTTAACCTTGGGCAGCGCGACGGCGTCAAGCAGGGCCAGGCGGTTGTCACGCCGCTCGGACTGGTGGGACGCATTGTTGATGTAGGTGACCGGACGGCCCGCGTCCTTCTGCTGACGGACCGCGCGAGCTCGGTCAACGGCCAGGTGATGCGCACGCGTGTCACAGGCGTCGTGCAGGGAACCGGCGACGGGCGCCTCCTCATGCGCTACATCGAGCAAGGCGGCGACATCAAGGTCGGCGATATCGTCATGACAGCGGGATTGGGCGGCATTTTCCCACGTGGCCAACCCATCGGTCAGGTGACGAGTGTACGCCAGCAAGACATCGAGCTGTTCCAGGAGGCCGAGATTCGGCCCACAGTCGACTTCAACCGGCTGGAAAATGTCCTTGTCGTCACGCAGTTTGAGCCAACGCCGCCGGAGAACCCATAATGCTGAATGGACGCAAGCGCCGCGGCCTCTTCGCCGTGCCGGTGAACGTCTATTTGCTGATAGCCCTCGTCGCCATCGCGGCCCTGATCCACGTGACCTGGCTGCCGCGGCTGCCGGTCCGGCCGGACCTCATGCTCGTGCTGGTGGTTGCCTGGAGCCTGCTGCGAGGCGTTGAAGAAGGGCTCCTGTGGGCATTTATCGGCGGGGTCCTGCTCGATCTACTATCCGCCGGGCCGTTCGGCGGCTTTACGCTTGGCCTCCTGCTTGCGGCGCTGATTGGCGGCATCGTCCACAGCACGGTGTTCACGTCGGGGTTCTTCTGGCCTGCCGTCACCATGATTGCCACCACGCTGCTGTTCCATCCCATCTACCTGGCAATTCTCAACCTGGGCGGATTCCGGGTTCCCTGGAGCGCGATCGTCGGCTCCATCGTGCCGCTCCTGATCTGGAATGTCGTTCTTTTGTTGATCCTGCTCCAGCCGCTCGCATGGCTGCATAGGCGCACGGCGCCTGCTCCCGTGAGCGTGTAAGCGTATGTACGACTTTATTCCTGACGACCCGAAGACGCAGCATTGGGGCCAGCGGCCTCCCCCGCCGCCGCCGCCGCCGCCCTCACCCGGCCCGCGGCTGCTGGTGCTGCGCATCGTCATTTTCGTTGTGTTCGTCGCCCTGCTGGCCCAACTGTTCAAGCTCCAGATGTTCGACTCGGCGATCTATCGGCAACGCGCCGATGTGAACCGTCTGCGCGTGCGAACCGTAGACGCCGAGCGCGGCATATTCTACGACCGCAACGGCAAGATCCTGGTGCGGAACCAGCCGAGCTTCTCGGTGTACATCACGTACGCGGACCTCCCCGACGACGAAGAGAAGCAGGCCGCCGTCCTGGAGCGCCTGGCGCACATGCTGGACATCCATTCCAGCGGCGAGCCGGGCGGCGAGGCGCAGCCGACGGCCGCGTGGATCAAGACCATCGCCGCCGACGTCTGCCGCGCGACCTCGAATTACGTCCCGCCCGGCCCCACCGTGCCCCACGGAATCAAGGAGTATATCGCCGAAGCCTGCCGCGCTCCCTATACCCAGGTGCGCGTGAAGTCGCAAGTGCCCCGCGACCTGGCGCTGACCATTGAGCAGGACCGCCTGAACCTGCCCGGCGTGACGATTGGCGTCACTCCGGTGCGTCAGTACCTCGCGGGAGGCAGTGTCGGGCAGATTCTCGGCTTCATGGGCAATATCCCGGCCGAGGAGAGTGGCGACTACTTCAAGCCGGGCAGCGACTACGAGCGCGGGGACAAGATCGGCCTCGCCGGCACCGAGGCATCTTTCGAGACCGCGGTCCGCGGTACCAAGGGCCGCAAGACGGTCGAGGTGGACGCGGCGGGCCGAGAGGTGGGAATCATCGGCGAAGCCACGCCCCCGACGCCCGGCCACAATATTGTCCTGACCCTGGACCTCGATCTCCAGAAGAAGGTGCAGGAGCTGCTGCAAAAGGGTCTCGATCAGATTCGAGCGACGCGCGGCGTGGCGATTGTCATGAACCCGCAGACCGGCGAAATCCTGGCGATGGTGTCGATTCCGGGCTATGACAACAACGTCTTCTCCGACGGCATCAACGCCGATAACGTCAAGGAGTACGTCCGCCTGAGCGAGGACAAGAGCCACCCGCTGATGAACCGCGCCTATGAGGGCATCTACCCCACAGGCTCGGTCTTCAAGGTCGTCCCGGCCTCGGCCGCGCTCCAGGAAGGCGTCATCGACGTCAATACGCTCGTCCATGACCCCGGCATCATCTACCTGCCTGTGCCGGGCGACCCGACCGCAAAAGGCACGCCATTCTACTGCTGGAAGCCCCAGGGCCACGGCGATATCAACGTCATCCAGGCCCTCGCCCAGTCGTGCGACGTGTTCTTCTATGAGGTGACAGGCGGCTACGAGCCGACGAAGTTCAACGGGCTTGGCATCGACCGCTTTGCCAAGTATGCCCGCGCCTTCGGCTTCGGCCAGCCGACGGGCATAAACCTCCCCGGTGAGGCCAAGGGGTTGATGGCCCAGGACGGCGACGCGTGGGATCGCTGGAAGCGCCTGAACTATGCCGACGTCTGGTACGTCGGCGACACGTACAACATGGCTATTGGCCAGGGCTTCTTCAATGCCACGCCGCTGCAAATGCTCAACGCAACGGCTGCCGTGGCGAATGGCGGGACGCTCTACAAACCGCAGATCATGTACCAGGAAGCCACGGCGGACGGCCAGGTCGTCCACGCGTTCCAGCCAGAGGTCATTCGCAAAGTGCCGGTGAGCGAAAGCAACCTGGCGATCGTGCGTGAGGGCATGCGTCAGGCCACGGTCCCGCCACTGGGTACCGCTTCTGGCGCTGGACTGCCAAGCGAGATTACCATCGGCGCGAAGACGGGGACGGCCGAGTTCTGCCTGTGGGACGATGCCACGCAGCAGTGTCTCAAGGATAAAGACGGGCATTGGCCGACGCACGCCTGGTTCACCGCCTTCGCCCCGTTCGATAACCCCCAGGTCGCCCTGCTCGTCATGATCGACGGCTCCTCGGTTCAAGGCCCACCCACCGTTATGCAGGGCTCGGAGGCGGCTGCGCCCATCGCGGCGGAAATCTTGCGCGCTATCTTCAAGCTACCGCCGCCCGAGAAGCCCGTCATACCCAAGAAGGCCGGCGACTGATGGTAGCTGTTTCGTAGTAACGATCCATCCGTCGTTCTTCGACCACCGGGAACGGCTGAAGTCGTCACCTACATGATTTCGTCCCCATTGACACTTTGCTCATAAACAGCTATACTACATAAGAGCCTATTGGCCAGGTTGCCCACTACATATAGTAGGCGCGGGAGCTGAGGTGACTGTTACAATCAAGGGTACGGCCGATGGCCTCGTGGTAACGCTCGGTGACGGGGAGTGGAATGACGAGGTGGCGGCTCTCACCGACCGCATCGCCAGCTCGGCGAAGTTCTTCACGGGCGCGCAGGCAACCCTCGATGTCGGGGAACGCAATCTGGATGCGGCTGAGATTGCGCGGCTGCGGGACCTGTTTGGACAGCAGGGTGGCACCCTGCGGGGACTGGTGGCGACCGATGGCACGACCCGCGCTGCCGCCCGCGCTCTCGGCCTCACAGCCACCGCGCCCCGCGCCCGAGTCGCCGCTCCGCCGCGCGGGGAGAGCGAGGCGCGAAGTGGCTTGGTGGTGCGCCGCACAGTGCGCTCCGGCCAGTCCGTGCGGCACATGGGCCACGTGGTGATTATCGGGGATGTAAATCCTGGCGGAGAAGTCGTCGCGGGGGGCGATGTGGTTGTCTGGGGCCGCCTGCGCGGGCTGGTGCACGCGGGTGCAACCGGCGATCTGGACGCCTGGGTGTGCGCTGTCCAATTGGCGCCGACGCAGCTACGCATTGCCGACCTGTTCAGCCGAGCGCCCGATGGCGCGGGCGAGCCGAAGCGCCACGCGGTCCCCGAGGTCGCGCGGATCCGCGACGGGAAAATCGTTGTCGAAGCCTGGGACGAACCGTAGGAGAGGATTTTATGGCGGCGCGAGCTATTACTGTAACGTCGGGCAAAGGGGGCGTGGGAAAGACGACAACGACGGCCAACATAGGTGTGGCCCTGGCGCTCGGTGGGCTGCGCGTGGCCTGTATCGACGCGGACATCGGCCTGCGCAACCTTGACGTCGTGATGGGGCTGGAGAACCGCATCGTGTACGATATCGTCGATGTGGTGGAGGGCCGGGCGCGTTTGCGCCAGGCGCTGATCCGCGACAAGCGGCTGCCGGAGTTGTGCCTACTGCCCGCGGCGCAGACGCGCGACAAGTCGGCGGTCACGCCGGCCGAGATGGTGCAGCTTGTCGAGGAGATGCGCAAGGACTTCGACTTCATCCTCATCGACTCGCCGGCCGGCATCGAGCAGGGCTTCAAGAACGCCGTCGCTCCCGCCGACGACATCCTCATCGTGACAACGCCCGAAGTCTCGGCCGTGCGCGACGCCGACCGCATCATCGGCCTCGTGGAAGCCGAGGAGAAAGCCTCGCCGCGCCTCATCATCAACCGCCTCAAGCCCACCATGGTGCAGCGGGGCGACATGCTCAGTCAGACCGATGTCCTGGACGTTCTGGCGATTGAGCTGGTCGGCATCGTCCCGGACGACGAAGCGATTATCGTCTCGACCAACAAAGGCACGCCTGTCGCGCTCCACAACCACTCGCCGGCCGGCACGGCCTACCGCAACATCGCGAAGCGGCTGCTGGGCGAGGACGTCCCATTCATGACGCTGGAAACACAGACCGGCTTCATGGGGTGGCTGAAGAACCTGTTCCGCGTGGAAGGGGGATAGGGATGAGTTTCTTCCGCAAATTGTTCAGCTCCCCGGAACCGAGTAGCAGCGCCGTGGCGAAAGAGCGCCTCCAGGTCGTGCTCACCACCGACCGCAGCAACATCAGCCCGGCGCTCCTGGAAACCCTCAAGGACGATATCGTCTCCAGCATCTCGCAGCACGTCGAGATCGACCGCGCCGGCATCAAGATCTCGCTGTCCAGCGAGCGCAGCTACCAGCGGCTCGTCGCCGACATCCCCGTCATTCGAGCGCGGGAAGCGAGCGCAGGAAGCGGGCGCGGCGCGTCACAGCGACAGAACCGAGGCAGCAACTCCACTCGCCCTGCCCGCCAATAGATCAAGCTGAGCGCTCAGAGAAACAGCGGGACCGAACATCGGCCCCGCTGTTTTTTGCCAATCGGCAGTGCTACTTGGTTGAGACCTTGATCGTCTTGAGGGTCGCCGGTAGGGTCGTCTGCCGATAATCCTCGGCCGTCGCGGAATCTACATTCACCCACTGCAGAACGACAGTGCCCGCGTCCGTCGGAACGGCGTATGTATCCACCGTAATGCTCATGCCCTGTGACGTGGCGGTCGCATGGATAGCCCTGGTGGGACGGCCGTCAATCGGCTCGCCGTCGACGATTTGCGGGTTCTCGACCTTCAGCGGCTGGTTCTGGATGGCGTCGTTGAGCGCGTCGTCAGGGGACGTCCCGGCGGGATACGCCTTGGCGCTGATCGCCTGCATCCCATTCCCGGACTGCCATGTGTTTGGTGGCCCCGCCGCCTTCATGCCGGCGGGCATGGTCAGGGTCAGAAGCGGGCTACCGTTGTCGGCGGTCACCTTGGCTTCGAACGGCGTATTGAACACGGGCTTGGGCGCGACGCACGTGGTGTCTACCTTCGCCGAGGGGTTGTTCATGAACGCCTTCATGATGCCCAGGGCGCATGGATTGTGTTCCTGAACGTGTCCGCCGGCGGGGAAGACGACAGACTGGCTGTTGGCCAGCGTCGCCGCAACTGTGTCGCCGTTCGACACGGGGGTGACCGGGTCGAGGCCGCCGTTCAGAATCAGCACCGGTACCTTGGAGACGACGGGAACGTCAGAGCTGGCCGGCAGGTGCGGCACCTGCAGGAGCTTGCACGCTAGAGCCGTCTTCAGGTTGTCTTCGCGCGCCATGGCCGCGTACATCTTCTGCCAGCTCTTGGTGTCGGCCTCGTCCACAGAGGTGATAGGGTCGTCGGCGCAGTTGAAGGCGTACTGCATCAGGTACTGCACGGTGCCGACAGTCTTCGGAGGCTTCGGCGCCAACGCCTTCAGCGTCACCGGATCGTTGTCCTTCAGCGCGTAGATCATGTGCGGGACATCCGCGCCGCCGCCGTAAATCCCCCCGAGCAGCTCGTTCAGAATCATCGTTCCCGTGAGCTTCAGCGGCACTTTCTGGTTGCCTAGCGTGACCTCCACTGGCTGCGGGTTGGCCTCTAACTGGTCGTAAACTGCCGTCAGAACCTTGTCCAGGTCGGGATAGTTGGCGTTGCAATCCGCGTCGGCCTTGCACGCGGCGAACACGCGCAGGAACGAGTCTTGAAGGTTCACGGCCTGGGAATATGCTGTGAACTTGACCGGCTCAACGCCGTCCAGGATGACCGCCTGCAGGCTATCCGGGTGGTTGCGCATGAGGAACTGGCCCAGTTGCGTCCCATACGACTGCCCGTAGTAGATGATCTTGTCGTAACCGAGCGCCTGTCGGATGTCGTTGACATCCGCGGCGTTCTCGTTCGAGTTGTACCCGGAGAAGTCAACGCCCTGGGCGGCGTACTTGTCGCGACAGGCCTGGAGGGTCTTGGTGATCTGCGCCGCGACTTGCTGCTCATTCCAGCCTTCGACCGCCGTCTGCAACTCGATGAGGTCGTACTCCGGGCAGGTCAGCTCGGGCTTGGCGTGCTTCGTGCCGCGCTGCGAGAAGAAGACCCAATCGCGGTCGGCGAGGACGTCGGCGTGAGTCTTGGGCCACTCCAGGCTCGCCACGGCAGCCTGCGCCTGGGTCAAGCCGTCGGCGCCGGGGCCGCCTGTGCCGAGGAAGACGGGCGCGCCTGGCGCCTGGTTCGGCGACTTCACGCGCACGACGGCCAGTTGAATCGTCCTGGCACCGCCCTTCGCGCGATTCTCGGGCACGGTGACGTAGCCGCAGTCGGCGATCGCCGCGATGTCCTTGGCGATATCGAACGTATCGCAGGACACCGACTGCCACGCCTTGCTGAACTTGGCAGACGCGGTCGAGGCTGCCGGCGCCGCGCCCGTAGTGACCTTCGAGAGGTCGGGATTGACGCGCAGCTTGGTCGCCTGCTCCAGAGCGTAGGCGTAGGCAAGCAGCTTGGCCTCCTGCCCCGGCTTCCCGATCAGGGTCACGCCCACGGGCATGCCGTTCGTTCGCTTGCCGAGCGGCACCGTGATCGCGGGGTAATTCGCCGTGGCGTACAGCCCGGAGTGATAGTTGCCGACGCTGACCAGGACATCGGCTTTGTTCTCGGCGAATGCGGTCTCGAGCGTCTTGGTTGCCAGGTCCCGGGCCTGGGCGATAAGCTCCTGGTAAGCCTTCGGGTCCTTCAAGACGTCGGCTCCCACAGAAGCGTCTACCATGGCCTGCCCCCAGGGGATGCGCGTTGTGGGGTCCTTCTGGTTGTAAGCCGCCAGGTCTTCGATAGACTTGACCGGCGCGCCGGCGGCTGTCAGGTAGGGCAGCATGTCGTGGCGCACACCGCCGGCAATCATGCTGCCCAGGGCGCGACCGAGCTGGTCCACCGCCCCGTCGGGCTTGAGGGTGATATCCGTTACCGTCGCGCCGGCGCCTGTCAGGCTCTTCTGAATGAGCTGAGCGATCGCGGCGTTGTCCTTCGTGTCTTCGAGCGGACTGGCCGGCTGTGCCAGGATATCGGCCTGGAGGAAGCCGGCCTTCACCCCGTTGAGCGCCTTGGGATCCAGCCCCGTGGTGTAGTCCACGTTCTTGGTGTCAATGATACCGAGCAGAGTCGCCACGTCTCTGACGTTGCGCGCGATGGGGCCGGCAGAGTCGTTGTTCTTGATAAGCGGGATCACACCGGCGCCGCTCACAACACCCTTGCTCGGATACATCCCGACCACGCCGTTCCAGGAGGCAGGTAGAATCAAGGATCCGGCGGTCTCGGAGCCCACGCTCGCCATCGCCAGGTAGGCGGCCGTGCTGGCGCCGCTGCCAGAGCTTGAGCCGCCTGGCGAGAAGTCGCCGTGGGGATTCCCAGTCTGCCCGCCGATTGCGCTCGCACCGGGCGGCAATAGGGCGATACCGCCGGCCAATTCGGACAGGTTATTCTTGCCGAGAATGACTGCACCGGCGTCGTGGAGTTGCTTGACCAGCGGCGCATCGGCCTTCGGCACGTTGTTCAGCAGGATCTCAGCGCCGCCGGTGGTGTGCATGGGCGCCTTGGTCTCGATGTTGTCCTTCAGACTCACCGGGATGCCCAGCATCGGCCCGACGTTCTTGCCCTGCTTGCGCAAGGCATCAGCGGCGCGGGCTTCCTTCAGCGCGTCCGGATTCAGCTCGACGTACGTGCGTAGCGTGTCGTCATACTGCTTGATGCGCGACAGGAAGTAGAGGGTCAGCTCCTCCGAGGTCAGGGTGCCGGCCTTCATCGCGGCCTGCACCTTGGCGATGTCGCCGTCCTTGACCACCGCCTCGACCTTGGCAGCGCGCTGCGGGGTGAAACCGGCCAGCGCTTCCTGGAAGGGCGAGAAGTCCAGCGGACGTAGGCGCGGCGTATTGGTTGCTATCGCTTGCGGGGCCGGCGTGCCGCCGCTCGCGGCCGGCGCCACGGTAGGCGCGGAGGCCTTGGGCGCTTCCGTGGCCTTGGCACTGGCAGCGGCAGCGGCCGTAGGCGCGGATTTGCCGGCGGCTGCCGTCGCCGTCGCCGCAGCTTTCGGCACAGCCGGCGATTGGGCAGCAGCCGCCTGCGTCGGGGCTGCTGTGGGAGACGCCGCCTGCTGGGACGACCCCCCAAACAGGCTGCAACCCGACAGGAGCAAGGTGGCTGCGAAGAGAACGGTCAGGGCGATAGCTTTCATGAGATAGTTCTCCTGGGGTCAGTCGAGCTTGTTCAGGGTTTCCAGACGTTGTCAGCCGGCGTGGCGTCCATGAAGATGCCGCCGTCCAGGGTGACCGACTTCAGCGGCTTGGAGCCATTCAGCGTAACAGTTGCTAATCTGGGCGACCCTTCCAGATGGCGGTCTGGTGGAGTGTTTCGGTCGTGCCGTCGTCGCAGACGGCGATGACGCTAAACGGTATGGGCGTGTTGCTGACGTTCTTCACCTGGATCGCGTAGCTGTTTCCGTCTTTCTTTACTTCACCGATGGCGAGTCCATGTAGTTGGTCTCAAAGAACCAGTTCTGGAAGAACCAGGTGAGGTCCTGGCCCGAGGCGCTGTTGAAGGTATTGAACATGTCCCAGGGCAGGGGGCGCTTCCCATTCCAGCGCGCCATGAACTCCAGGAGTGCTTTCTTGAACGCCTCCTCGCCCATGAGGTCCTTGAGGGCCAGGTACCCCAGCGCCGCCCGTCCATAGGCGTTGCTGCTAGCGATCGGGCCGCGCAGGGCATCCGCCGGTGTGATGATGGGGATATCCAGGTCATTGCGAGGCGGCACAAGCTCTTTGACCCTAAATTTCTTGAAGAGATTGGCTGCCTCCTCTTTGCCCAGGTCCTTGATGTTGAAGAGGTACTCGAACGCGGTCGTCCACCCCTCGTCCATCATGGGATAGCGCCGTTCATCAACCCCCATGTAGAAGGGGAAGTAGCTGTGCAGCAGCTCGTGCGCGGCGACAAAGCGGATGCTGCCATTCGCCTCGGACGGCCCCTCGGGGGAGTCGTTGATCATCATCGGATACTCTTCATCCGCGCCGCCGACGAAGGCCGTGGTCTTGCTGTAGGGGTACGGTACACCAGGCCATTCCGTCGAGCCAAAGGCGAGGGCCTCCTTGGCGACCTTGACCATCTCCCTCCAACGCGTCGCGTCCGCCCCATACGCGGCCTGCACGCTGGCGCGGCGCTTCGTCGTCGGGTCAACGACGACGCTGCCCGCATCCCACACATAGTGGTCACTCAAGCCGAGGACGAAGTCGGGGACGTTCTCCGCCTTCCACCGCCACGTGACCGTGTCCGTCTGAGCGGTGACCTTGCCCCCTTTGACGTCCTCGGGCCGGGCGATGTTGGTGACCTCATCGCTGGTGAAGGACTGCTTCAGGCGCGCGGCGTAGGTTGGCTGGAGCACTTCGTCTGGGTTCTGGAGATCGCCGGTGGCCCAGACGACGTAGTTCTTAGGCACGTTGACTGCGACCTTGAAGTCGGCGAAGTCATTGTTCAGCTCGCGGCCGCTGCGATACGTGAATTCCTCCACGTCCCAACCCGGCAGGATGGATTGGTCTGTATCGCTGTACACAGAGATACGCGGGAAGAAGTAGCCGATGAAGAAGGTCGTTGGATCAATGACCCCTTCCTTCGCGGCTTGTTGCCCAAGATCGTAGTGCCACTTGAACGAGAACTGAGCGGACTCGCCGGGCTGTATCGGCTTGGGGAGGATGATGGCCTTGACGGTTTCGAATGGCAGCGCCTGCCACGGCTCCCACGGCACCGCTTCACCGTTCATGCGGAATTCGTCGATGTGGATCCCGGAGGTGAGGAAGTCCGGCGAGTAGTTTTGCTCCCGTACTGCTTGCGGCAGGTGGGCGTTCTGATACAGCCGGACAAGCACGGCGGGTAGCGCGTTCGGGCTGTTGTTGGTGTAGGTGATCACCTGGGTGCCGGTGATGGTGCGGTTCGGCGGCGTCACATCAATCGTGATGTCGTGGGCAGCGTGGTTCTGCCAGTACTTCGGCCCCGGCTTGCCGTCAGGGCTGCGGGTGCCGCTGTCATAGGCAGCCTTTACGCTGCGAGGCATGTAGAGCTGCTGGGCTGGCAGCGCAGCGGCCTTGGGCGAGTCAGTGGCCTTAGCAGCTCCAGCAGTGGCCACCGTAGGCTCGGCCTTGCCGGGCGCCGCGGCCGTGGTTGCCCCTTTAGGGGCGGTCGGCTGCTGGGCAGCGGCCGCTTGCGTGGGCGCCGTTGTGGGAGACGCCGCGCCCGTCGTCGAGGCCCCAGGCCCCGGCGAATCCCCACTTCGCGAGCACGCGCCGAGCAGGAAGGTCAACAAGAGTGTGAAGAGAAGTGTACGCGTCTTGGACATTGATGGTGTTCCTCGTCAGAGTCTGAGCAAGCGTGGCCCAGTCTCGGTGGAAGATATAAGAGCTTCGGCGTCGCAAACGCGATAGCCAATACCGCGTTCGTTCAGAACAAATGATGGGAGACCAGCGCTTTGGAACTTGCGCCGCATGCGGCACAGGTGGACCCATAGATAGTTTTCGCAGTCCGCATACTCCTTGCCCCACACAGCCGTAAGCAACTGGCGGCCGCTTAGGATCCGCCCATTCGCCGCCACCAGAGTGACCAGGAGCCGATACTCGATGGGCGTGAGGCGGACATCCTGCCCCCGAACAATTGCCACTCGGCGCACTGGGGAAAGCTCAAGAATACCGTACCGTAGGTGATTGTGTGTCTCGATAGGCTGAAGCATAGGATTGCCCTCTACATCTGCGCCAGTTGGGTCAGCAGCGTCTGCATTTCGTAACCTGAGCTGTCACGCAAGAGCACAGAGTCGGCGCCAGCCGCCAGCATGGATCGCTCGTCGTGCGGGGATCGGACCAGGACGAGGCAGTGCGGCGGTGGCTGCCTGACCTTGGCCGCGGCCAGCACGACGTTAATCTCGTCTGGCCTGAGGTTGGAGTCGATCACCACCAGGGCCGGGGCCAGAAGACTCATCTGGTTAAGCGCCGTCGGGCCATCGCCCGCCGAGGCGACTACTAAGATGCGTGGGCAGAGGGCCAGCGACGCGCGAAGCGCCTGCTGCATGACACCGGGCCTAGAAATCACCACGGTGGGAATCGGGCCAGAATGTGACATAGATTCAATCCGTCGTCTTGTAACAGCACCGTTATCGCCGTCCCCATTATCCCAGGCAATCCACCCCACCGCAACAGTGCAATAGCTGATTCTTCGCAAACAAATGACCCCCTACATTTGTAGGAGGTCGTCCAGGACCGCCGGCGGATACGACTGGTGGGAGGGGGATGTGTCAGAGCAGCTTGCGCTCACGTGCAATCAAAGCTGCTTGAGTCCGATTTGTGACATTCAATTTGGCGAGAATGCTGCTCACATGCGAGCGCACAGTCGTGGCGCTGATGCCGAGATTGTCGGCGATCTCCAGGTTCGACTGGCCCTGGGCGAGGAGGCGCAGCACGTCTCGCTCGCGGTCGGTCAGTTGATCGAGCGCCGGCGCAGGCGGCTGAGGCTGCATCAGCTTGACGGCGAGGTCTTGGGGCAGAAACAGATTGCGCCGATAGACGGTGCGAATGGCTTGCAACAGGTCATCCGGGGAGGAGTCCTTGAGCAGGTAGCCGAGGGCGCCGGCTTGAATGGCAGCTGAAAGGCGCGCGGTCTCGGCAAAGCTGGCGAGCACGAGAATGCGGGCCTGTGGGTTCTCCTGGATGATGAGCGCGATGGCTTCCGGCCCCTCCATCTCCGGCATCAGCATGTCCATCAAGATGACGTCGGGCTGGAGTGCGCGGGCCAGCTCCACCGCCTCGCGTCCGTTTGCCGCTTCGCCCACCACCTGCATTCCATTGCGCGGCACAAGCAGCGTCGCCAACCCCTGGCGCACGACGAAGTGATCGTCGACAATCAGGACCCGAATCGGGTCGGTCATTGGTTGTGGTCGTTCAGACATGGTATCACCGCCTCTAGCCGAGCGCCCTGCCCAGGGGCGCTGGTCACCTTGAGCTGACCGTTCAGCCGGGTGACACGCTCGCGAATATTGTTCAGCCCCATGCCGCCCGTTATCTGCTCGGGGTCAAAGCCCTGTCCGTCGTCACTAATGCGCACTTGCACCTGCCCACCTCGCGCGGTCATTTGCACGGTCACAGTGGTGGCGGCGGCGTGTCTGACTACGTTGTTCAGCGCCTCCACGATGATGTGGTATAGCTCGGCCTGATAATCGGACGATAGACCCGGCAACTCTTCGAGGTGAACGACTACCTTCAGCCCCGCGCGGCGCTCTACGGTGTCCAGCCGCAGGCGGATGGCGCGAATGAGGCCTTCCTGCTGGAGGTCGGCGGGGCGCAACTCATACAGAAGCAGGCGCATTTCCCGCAGCGCGAGCAGTGAGTTTCGCTCCAGCTCAGCCAGACTCAGCTTCAGGCGCTCGCCATCGCCGTCTTCCGCGGCCTCGCGGCCGGCGCGCGCAAAGAGGGATAGGCTGTAGAGGGATTGGGTGACCGAGTCGTGCAGATCACGAGCCAACCGCTGCCGCTCTTCGACGACGGCCATGGTCTGAGCATTCTCGCGCAGACGCTGGGTTGCCAGCATCATGCCGATCTGCTCGGCCAGGGCCGTCCCCAGGGCGACCTCGTCCAGCCCGAAGCCGCGATCGGAGACCCTGTAGCAGCTCAGCACGCCTTCGACGCGAGCGCCAAGCTGAATTTGCGCGCCGAGATACGACTCGAATCCTGGCTGGCGGAAGGCCAGGGGGAGACTCGTCTCCGCGGCGAGACTCAGCGTCAGCAAGGGGTCGTCGGGATGGGACATCCAGCGTCGGAACCGCTCCGAGACCGCACCCAGCGGGAGGGTTGTCGGCCACTGGGTTGGCAGATTGAGCTGCCCGGCCAGGCGCAGGGTCGTATTGTCCGCATCGAAGAGGCAAATGCTGATGGCCTGGCTGCGCATCACGTCCAGGATCCGCGGCAGGACCTGGGCAAAGGCCTCCGACAACTGGCCAGCTTGACCGGCCAGCAGCGTCAGGTCGAAGAAGGTTGCCAATTCGTCGGTGCGCGCGGCGACACGCTGCTCGAGTGTGGCGACGAGCTGTCGTATCTCGGCCTCTGCCCGCTCCCGCTCCGCGATCTCGCTCTGGAGCAGCGCCACGGTATCGCTCAGCTCGACCGTGCGGCTGCGCACCTCTTGTTCCAACCGCTCATTCGCCTTCTGCAGAATCTCCGCCTCTTTCTTCGCTCCCTCGGTATCGTAAGCCACTTGCAGCACTTGGAGGCGCTGGTCCGCTTTCTCCTTCAGGACACGCTCTTTGACGGCTTCATATTGTTTGAAGTGGGCGAACGCCTGCGCGAGGCTTCCCTGTTGTTCGTAAACTTCGGATAGGCGCAAAAGCGCTTCGAGAAGCTCAGCTCTAGCCTCGATCGCCTCTGCCGTCGCGACGCTCTTCTCGAGACACGCCACGGCTCGATCGAGCTGGCCCATAAGGCGGTACGCCTCGCCCATGTGCGATAGCACGAGTGAGCTCGTGCCCTTTGAGTCCATCGCATCCGACAGAGCCAGTGCGTCTTCAAGATAGCCAATTGCGGAAATCGGATCGCCCAGAGTGAGAGACAATCGCCCTAGAATGTCGCGGGCGTGGACCTCGAACAACTCGTAGCCAACGTCCTGAGCGATGCGCAAGCCCTGCTGCGCATGCGAGGATGCTTCCCCATAGTCGCCCAATGAGTGACAAAGCTCCGCGAGATTCAGGTGAGAGATAGTTTCGATGCGCTTGTGGTTGATCTCGGCGGCAATGACCAGGTTCTGATGGAACATGCCCGCAGCGCGGTCATAATCACCCATTTCGGAGTGGATGGCCGCCAGATTGTTGTAGGCGTTGGCGACGCGCCGCCGATCGCCAATGCGCTGAGCGAGGTCGAGCTGCCTGTGCATGTAGCTCAGCGACTCGGCGAAATCACCAATGTGGTAATAGATTCCAGCGATACCGTCAAACACATCGGCCAGCCCGTCGCCGACGCTCAGCGCCTCAAAGAGAGTTTGCGCGCGGAGCAATTGGCTCAGGCCGGCCCCGTAGTCACCAAGGCGTTGGTTGACATACCCCTGCGTACGCAGGCCGTACGCCATTCCACGCTCGTAGGGCCGACCGCCATCCCCATAGGATTGGGCGAACTGGCACGCTGTCTCGCCCAGTGCGCGCGCGCGATTCAGATCAGTGTCACTCAACTCCCAGGCAAGATCATTCAGGAGATCAATCTGGCGGCGCACATCAGCACGTGAATAGGTCTCCCAGGGGGCCAACTCTTGCTCAAGGCTTTCGACCGTTCCCATCTCGCTCATGTGGCGTGCTCGTGTTCTGCGCAATGGCGATCAGTGTGAGGGCCGACTTCGGGGAAATTATGGCCGAAGTAGCCCGTCCTGTATTGTAACAGATGCCGAACGTTTTTCCAATCTACCCGTTCTCTTACGGAGAGAGAGGCCGGGCCTGCCCACGCTTGAGCGCCGCCGCGCCGTCTGTGCTATAATGCACGGCCGAACCGCCCACCATGAGTGGAGCCAATGCCGATGCCCATCAGGAGACCATTCCATGCGCGTGTCCGATATCGAGACTCCTGCCCTCGTCCTAGACCTCGACCGAGTCGAACGCAACATCGCCGAGACGCAGGCCTACTGCGATGAGCACGGCCTGGCGTTTCGCCCGCATATCAAGACGCACAAGATCCCGGCGCTGGCCCACTGGCAGATGCGCGCCGGCGCGGTCGGCATCGCGTGCCAGAAGCTCGGCGAGGCCGAGGTCATGGCGGCGGCCGGCGTCCCGGACATCCTCATTCCCTACAATATCATCGGGGCGTCCAAATTGGAGCGGCTGGTGCGCCTGACACACCAGGCGGCCATGAGCGTAGCCGTCGACTCCGAACTGACGGTGCGCGGCTTGAGTGAGGCGATGGCGGCGCACGGGACGTCGGTCGGCGTGCTCATCGAAGTCGCGACGACCATTGAGCGCGCGGGCGTCGTCGCGACCGAGGAGGTGATACGCCTGGCGCGGCTGATCGAGAGCCTGCCCGGCCTGGAGTGGCGAGGCATCATGCTCTACCCCAGCAACGCCGAGAACGCCGCCCACTTGCAGGCCGTGTGCGAGGCGCTGGACGCCGCCGGGCTGACGCCTAAGGTTGTGAGCGGCGGCGGCAGCCCTTCGATGCGGCGGCAGCACGAGGTTCCGCGGCTGACCGAGGTGCGTATCGGGACGTACATCTTCGAGGACATGACGGGGGTGCGCGGCGGCTACTTCAGCCTGGAGCGCTGCGCGGCGACGTTGCTGTGTACCGTGGTCAGTGCGCCGACCCCGGACCGCGTCATCCTCGACGGCGGCTCGAAGACGCTGACGACGGAGGGCGGTCCGCCTTTCGGGTACATTGTCGAGCTGCCGGACGCGCAGATCTACAAGCTCAACGAGGAGCACGCCTACGTGGATGTCTCAGCTTGCCCGACGAAGCCGCAGATCGGTGACCGGGTGCACGTTATCCCCAACCACGTGTGCGTCGCCGTCAACCTGCACAACCAGGCGTATGGCGTGCGCGGCGACTGGGTCGAGGTCATCTGGCCCATTGCCGCGCGGGGTCTGGTGCAGTAGACTGTTGGTCGCTGGCTACGGCCATATGAGTCACGACGCTACGACATTTGACCAGACTGTCTCGAACTCATCCCTATCTATAGCCCGTCCTCGAAACTGAGGATCAGCGTTTATCTCGGCGAGTGAAGGGATCGGAGTTTGGCCTAGGCTGCCGGTTCCACTGCGTGTCGTCTGGCTAGCGAAGGATGCAGAACCATCAGCAAAGATCTCGACCTTTCGTACTTCCCATCCATCATCTGTCAGCTCGCTATAGAGATCAACGGGCTCATCAGAGTGCTCGTGAAGCCATTTGACATGGATGTACAGCATGACGCCCACCCCCAAATTCGTGTGAGAATCCTAAGCAGTAGGACGGCATGCGCCGCCAACAGAAGCGTTCGCTGTCGCCCTGAGCAGCGCGAAGGGCCCCGTGGAGCACCGGGGGATGCTTCGCTTCGCTCAGCATGACACTCAAACGTGAACTCATGGGCAGAAAGGGTACAGGGTGATTATACGCAAGACGGATGGAACGAAGGAAGAGAGGAGTTACAGCATGCAAAGCGCGACCGGCACGTTTCCGCAAATCGAGACACGCAACCTGGAGGGGCGAGCCTTCCGCCTGCCGGCCGACTTCGAGGGCGACCTCAACATCGTCATTCTGGCGTTCCAGCGCTGGCAGCAGGACATCATTGACGTGTGGGTGCCGCACCTCGACGCGCTGGCCGCGCGCCACGCGGGCGTGCGCATCTACGAGCTGCCAACACTTTCGAGCCGCTACCGCATGGTGCAGCGGTTCATTGACGGAGGCATGGCGGCGGGCATCGCCAGCAAGGAGGCGCGTGAGCGCACACTCACTATCTACACCGACAAGCGGCGCTTCCTCGCCCCGCTGGGCGTGACCGACGAGAGCACCATCACCATGCTGCTGGTGGATCGCCAGGGGCGGATCCTGTGGCAAGGAGCCGGGCCATACAATTCGACGGTGCTGACGTCGCTGGAAGTGGCGGTGACTTCAGGACTCACACCTTGATGTGCATCCACTTGTTCTGGCGGTAGCGCGCCCACATCATCACGGCGCGGAAGGCGCCGTCCAGCACGGCGGCGACGAAGACCCACGCCAGGCTCAGCCCCATGATTGGCCCGAACAGAAACGCCAGCGGCAGGCGAATCAGCCAGATGGACGCGCTCGTGATGATCATCGGGTAGCGCGTGTCGCCGGCGCCGCGCAAGCCGCCGGCCAGCACCTGGCCGATGGCCTGGAATGGCTGTGTGAGCGCCAGCACCTTCAGCGCCGTCACGCCGATGGCGATGATGACCTCGTCCGACGTGTAGATGCGCATGAGCGGCTCACCCCAGAAGAACATCACCACGGCGACCGCCGACATGATGACGAGGGCGGCCAGCGTTGCGTAGTCCGTGGAGCGCTTCGCGGTGTACGGCTCGCGCGCGCCGAGGTACTGGCCGGCGAGGGCGGTCGCGGCGATGGCGTAGCCCAGGCCGGGCATGAAGCTGAACGAGATCATGTTCATGACGACGCGCTGCGCGGCGTAGACCTCGGTGCCCATCCGGATGGCGACGACGCCGAACAGGAGCATGCCGACGCTCATCATGAGCTGCTCACCCATCGAGGGCAGCCCGATGTTGAACATGCGCCGCAGCACCGACCAGTCCGGCCGCCAGCTCCCGCGCAGCTTTAGGTGCAGCTTGCCGCGGCCGAAGATGAGGACGCCGAGCAGGAGGAACATGCCGACGGCGCGGGCGATTGCCGTCGCCCAGGCTGAGCCGATAATGCCGAGCGCCGGGAAGCCGAGATGCCCGTTGATCATGGCCCAGGCGAGAACGGCGTTGATGATGTTGGCGACAACGGCGACCTTCATCGGCGTCTTGCTGTCGCCGGCCCCGCGTAGGGCCGCGCCCAGGATGAACATGCCCAGGATGAAGATGCTCATCGTGGCAGTGATGCGGAAGTAGATCGCGCCGTCGATCACCATCTCCGGCTCGCCGCCCATGGCCTCGATGATGGGGAAGGCGAGATACCAGCCCAGGATGCCGATCAATATACCGAGAACGGTGGCTACCATCACCGACTGCTTCAGCACCCAATTGGCGTCGTCGCGCTTGCCCGCGCCGGTGTTGTGGGCGATCAGCACCGTCGTCCCGGTCGTGATGGCCGCGAAGCCCGACTGGATGACCCACAGCACTTGGATCGCGCTGCCCACGCCCGCCAGCGCGTCGGCGCCCAGACCGCCGACGAGAATCATGTCTACGACGCCCATGAGCGTCTGGAGCAGGTTCTCGACGATGACCGGCCCGGCCATCCGATTGACGCGCCCGCTGACGCCATCACCGGCGACAGCCGCTCTGCGGCTCAAGGGCCATAGCAGGGGCCAGATCGTCAACACTCGCTTCATGCACCCATCCCTACATAAAAGGTACGCCGACAGGCTCGCTCGCGCGTTTCTGTCGGCTCTCGGTCCGCATCAAAAAGGGCTTCGGCAAACGGGGACCGCCGCCACGGTTTCTATGATAAAGCTTAGCACCAAATAGGGCAAGAAATCATCAGTCATCAGGTGGATGGCGGCTCGCTCCAACGAATCATCGGTACAAGAGACAACGGCCTGAGCGTGTGAGAGTCACGCACAGGCCGTTGTCTCTGAGAGGTAGGGTGGGAGGTTAGCCACCGTTACTGTGTAGTATAGATGGCCGCGATTAAGCCTCGATTAACCCTACCTTAGCCGATCATGAATGCTTTGGTCTTCGGACGCATGCACTCGCTCCGGCGATGGGCGCGTCGGCTGAAGCGCCATGTCCAGCGCCTCGCCCACCGACCGCGCTTCCAGCACCTGCAGCCCGTTGGGCGTGTTCAGCTCGCTGTTGCGCGGGTGGCGAGGCATCAGCACGCGCTTGAAGCCGAGCTTGGCGGCCTCGTTGAGGCGCTTCTCGGTGTGGCCCACGGAGCGCAGCTCGCCCGACAGGCCGACCTCGCCGAACACCGCCAGGTCGGGGGCCACCGGCGCGCCGCGCTGCGACGACGCCAGGGCGACGGCGACGGACAGGTCCACGGCCGGCTCCGTGATGCGCATGCCGCCGACAACGTTGACGAAGACGTCCTGCACCGCGAGCTTCAGCCCGACGCGCTTGCTGAGCACCGCCGTGAGCAGGAGCAGGCGGTTGAGATCGATGCCGTTCGCCGTGCGGCGCGGAACCTGGGATGCCGTTGCTGTGGTCAGCGCCTGCACCTCCACCAGGAGCGGGCGCGTCCCTTCGACGGTGACGGCGACGGTCGAGCCGGGTACCGCGACCATGCGCTCGGCCAGGAACGCCTCGGAAGGGTTGGCGACTTCGACCAGCCCCTCGCGGCGCATCTCGAACACGCCCACCTCGTCGGTCGAGCCGAAGCGGTTCTTGACGGAGCGCAGCAGGCGGTAGGAGTGGAACCGCTCGCCCTCCAGGTAGAGCACCGTGTCGACGGTGTGCTCCAGGATGCGCGGGCCGGCGATAGCGCCGGCCTTCGTGACGTGGCCGACGACGAAGATGGGGATATTGTCGCCCTTCGCCAGGTGCATCAGGCGGGCTGCCGATTCCCGCACCTGCGACACCGAGCCGGCCGTCGATTCCAGCTCCTCCAGGTACACCGCCTGGATCGAGTCGACAACCAGCAAGCGGGGGCGGAGCTGCCGCGCCTGGTCGATGATAGCGTTGAGGTTGGTCTCGGACAGGAGATATAGGTCGTCGGCGTTCACGCCGAGGCGGTCCGCGCGGAGCTTCACTTGCCGCGCCGATTCCTCACCGGAGACGTACAGCACCGGCTTCATCCGTTGCGCCATGCGGGCGGACACTTCGAGCAGAAGGGTGCTCTTGCCGATGCCGGGGTCGCCGCCGATGAGCACGAGCGAGCCGGGGACAATGCCGCCGCCCAGCACGCGGTTGAACTCCTCGATCGGCAGCTCGACGCGGGTCAGGGAGTCGGCGGCGATGTCGCCCAGGCGCTCCGGCTGGCTGCCGTTGCCGGCGGCAGTGAAAATCGTCTTGCTGCGGGCGGCTCGGCTCTCGTCCACCACCGTTTCCACGAGGGAGTTCCACTCGCCGCACTCGGTGCAGCGGCCATTCCACTTCGGGAACGATGCGTTGCACTGCTGGCACACCCAACGCGTCTTCAGCTTAGGCATAGCGCCTCTCTCATTAGCCTATAGAGTAGCGTGTCGTTCTAGGTATAGAACGCATGTACGCATATTCTAGCAGAGGATTGAGAGTTAGGCAAACAAGTTGGATGTCTCGGGTGACAGCAATGCTCGTCAGCCGACGCGTCTCACCCCCGGCGGCGTCCATCTCCCATCCAGTGCCGACGACTGCGGCGCATATAGGCGCATGGCCAGGTTCCACGCGCCCGTGGGCGACGGGAGCCAGTTGGCGACTTTGTCGGGGCCGGGGTTCTCGTGCTGGATGGTGATGTCCAGCGAGCCGTCGGCGTTGTACGTCAGGGCATCGCGGTCGCCAATGGCGAAGCGGTTGATCTCATTGGCAACCTGAAACCCCTCGTCGTCGTACAGGGTCAGCGACCAGAACGCGCCAACGGGCGGCAGCTCGCTCTTGTCGAAATGCATCACGTAGTCGTAGGCGCCGTCGTAGGGCCTGCCGTCCGCATCCACAATGCTCAACGGATATATCGCGTCTACAACCTGGTTGGCGCCAAGACCGATCATGGCGACAATGGCGCGCTTTAGATAGCTGTCGCCGTAGACACCCATCGTGTCCGTATTCATCTGCCAGCCGTTGAAGACGCGCGCCAGCGTCGGCAGCTTGGCGTGCATGGACTTCAGCGCAGCAGCTGGTACGCCGTCCAACGCCTCTTGCACGGCTGGGGGCAGCCTGTCCCAATCGAAGCTCGCACCCGGCTTCAGGCCAATCAGTCGTCGGCGGGCGACTTGGGACCAGTCCGTCTTATGCGGCGGGTGCAGCTTCATCAGCTCCGCGCCGTAGGTGAAGAAATCGCGGGCAGACATGTTGTTGACCTGGTGCAGCGGCGGGGTCTTCATGTCTACCGTGGGATCGAACGTGAACGACGGAGACTGGGGCGGGTTGGGCCATTGGGACAATGGCGTGAGAACGAAGCCATCCTGTACCTTGTGGACGGCGTCGTAGTCGGCCGGGCCGTTGGTCTGCGTGCGCCCGATGATCCATACGTACGGCGTCGGCGCCTCGATCTTCTCGATCTCGTCCGGCAGGTCGCCCTGCCAGCCCTCATACACCAGGGCGAAGTGCCCGGCCCGGGTCCCCGAGGTGCGCGTGCCGGGCGCCGCGAAGACGTCAGTCCACATGTCGAGGATCGGCAGCAAGTAATAACGTCCCTGCGTATCCGGCACCGAGAGAATGGTCGGCTCGCGCGTCAAGTCTACCCAGGCTACGGAATACAGAGTATCGAAGTTCGGCCGCACGACATCTTTGAAGTTGGCATCCGGGAAGGCGCACATATGAGAGAATGCGCCGGCCGGACCGAAGCCGGGTACCTGTCCTGGCGGAACGTTCGTCATGATCCGCCGAGTGACGTCCATTGTGATGAGCGGGTAGAGGAAGATATAGCCTTCAATGCCAACCTCGAAGGCCTCTTGCGGGTCAAAGGTTAGGGACGAGCCTGGGTATGGGACTGTCATGATCGCTCCTTTGGGTAATGTGGTCGTAGAGTGGCTTATGGCGCGGCGGCGGAGAGGCGGGCGCGCACGCGATACACCCAGTACGCGTCTGGCTCTGCACGAGCGGGTGTTGCCCCGATATCAACCAGTTCCAGGTCGAGCGCGTCTTTCAGCGTGTCGCGCTCCTCGTCAGTGAGAATCATGTACGCGCCCGCCGGCGCCGAGGGCAGCTTCCCAACGCGCCGCTTGTCTGTGTCCGTTCGCTCCAGGTCAAGCAGCCCGTCTAGCAAGCGATAGACGTTCACGCCGTTGCCGTTGCGCTGGTCTTTCAACCTACGGTCAATGAGCACAATCGACCCATTCTGTTTCGACTCATTCACTGCGTCGATCACCTGCCACAGCCGTGCGTTCGAGTAGCCCTCGGCCATCTGGTAGGCGTAGTACTGGTTGAGGCGTATGAGCGAGTATACCAGGCATAGCACGACGATCACAGCCGACGCCACAGCCGTGGCCCAGAACATCCAGCGTCGGGACGTGCTGTCCCAGGTCGCCAGCCCATCTGCCAGCAGGATTCCCATCGCCGCGAAAGTCGGCGCCAGCAGCGGGGCTAGGTAGCGCCCTTCGATGTATGCCTCATACCGGCGGTTGAAGATCGGGATAAGCACGATGGCGGCGAGCCACAAGGCGAGCGGAAGGCCAGCGCGGCGGGCTGTCACAACCAGAGCGGCGATGCCTAGGGCGCCATAGCTGAGTAGCATAGGCGAAAGGAGGATGGCAGACTCTGGCGGCAGGGCGCGTGGGAAGGTAGAGCCGATCAATTCATAGGCTGTTAGCAGAAAGCCGCGGACGTTCTGCAGATACGCCCCGGCCGTCAGGCTGCCAGTCCAGGCGTAGTCACGCGAGGAAGCGAGGGCGATGGACTGACCGCCGCTTACTAGCGTATATCCGATCAGGTTGGCGATACACAACGCGCCTACCAGAATCGCAAGCCACGGCCAGCGCGTCTTGAGCCACATCGGCCGCATCACGGCGAGCCAAAGTGCCGCACCTAGCACGAACACAATGACCGAAGGATGGGTTTGGAGGGCCAGACCGGCGAGGACGGCATCCAAGATAAGCAGGCGCGGATCATTCCGCCGCACCGTTTCGCTCACCGCCAGGCAGAACAGCGTCGTCCAGAAAGGTGACGTCGTGTTCGACCATGCAATGTGGCTGTTGACGACGACGGGCACAAACGAGACGGCCATCATTGCAGCCGCTATAACACCGGCGAATCTTGCCCTTGCTGGCGCGCCTGAACGGTAGAGCGCACCCAAGCTCATGCCGAGAAAGTAGGTCAGGCCGACGGTCAGCGCGCCGAGAATCAGGGAGAATGTGCGCGGCCACGAGGCATCGCCGCCAGCCCAAATACCTGCCGCCAGCAGGTAGTGGTATAGCGGCCCCATGTACGTGTCTTTCGACACGACGGGTAGTATGTGGCCGCTGGCAATCTCCTTGGCAAACTGGATCTCACCGATCTCATCCGTGAACGACGGAATGATCTGCAGGTAATCCAAGCGCACCCACGCGGCCACTGCCGTGAGTAGCGCGGCGAGGATACCGTCCAGCACGGTCAGGCGAGGAACCGCGGGGCTTAGCGCTGACTTCGCGCGCGCCCACGCGGGGGTATCATGCCACGCTTGTGCGGCGGACATTGGCGTTAATGAAGGCGACAATGTCCTGGGTCGAGGTGCCGGGGCCGAAAATACCGGAGATGCCCAGTGCCTTGAGCTGCGGAACGTCCTCGTCGGGGATGATGCCGCCGGCGATGATCAGAACGTCGTCCAGCCCGTCCTCGTGCATCAGCTCGACGATGCGTGGGAAGAGGGCCATGTGAGCGCCGGAGAGAATGGATAGACCGATGACATCCACATCCTCCTGAAGGGCCGCCTCAACAATCATCTCCGGCGTCTGACGGATGCCGGTATAGATAACCTCCATGCCTGCGTCGCGCAAGGCGCGAGCGACTACTTTTGCGCCGCGGTCGTGGCCGTCGAGGCCTGGCTTAGCGACGAGGACGCGGATTTTGCGATCCATGAAGCTCTCTCCTTTGTCTTATGCCCCGTCCGTTGAGGGCGTGATGATTTCCGCCACCGAGGGCGCCTGCAGGATGCGCTCGGCAATCTGGCGCATCGTGCGGCGCTCGCGGCGACTTGTGAAATGAATGTATTTGTAGGCGTCCGGCTCCGTCATCCCGGCCTCGGCCATAAGGCGGGCTTTGGCCTGGTCCACAGTGGCGCGTGTCTGCTCCGCCTCGACCAGCGACGCGTGTTCGCCGCCCAACGCCATTTTCTCGGCGAAACGCGCCTGGGCAACGGCAATGGTCGGCGCTAGGTCCGATTCCTTGACCGGCTTGACCAGGTAGGCCAGCACGTCGGCTTCACGCGCACGGCTGATTGTCTGCGCGTCTGAATAGGCTGTTAGCAGGATAATCGGGATCGGGCGCTCCTGGCTGATCTCCGCCGCCGCGTCCAGGCCGTCCTTCCGCGGCATTTTTACATCGAGAAAGGCCAGATCGGGACTATGCTCACGCGCCATCTCGACGGCCTGCTGACCGTCTCGCGCGGCGGCCACGACCTGGTGCCCCAAGTCTATCAGCATCGCCCGAAGCCCCAGGCGAATGATAGCCTCGTCGTCAGCGATCAAGATTCGTAAACCCATGCTCAGCTCCCTGTCTTCAGGATGGTCAGTGTGGCCGCTGTCCCGCCGGCCGCGCCATTGGCGAGGCAGAACGTGCCCCCCAGATCTTCCTCGATCAGGGTGCGGATGATTTGGATGCCAAGATTCGATTCGACGGCTGCATCAAAGTCGGGCGGCAGCCCACGCCCGTCGTCCGTCACCGTGACGACGACTTCCGGGCCGGTGTCGGAGATATCGATGTGGACGCGGCCCGACGACTCGTCGGGAAACGCGTGCTCGAGACTATTCTGTACCAGCTCCGCTACGGCCAGGGCAAGAGACGTCGCGGGCTGGGAAGGCAGCGTCGGCGCGTCACCCCCAACGGAGACTTCAATGGCCTGGCCGGGCTGAAGCATATTCCGTGTCACCAGACTGGCGACGCGCTCCACGAGGGCGCGCGCATCGACGCGACCGATGGACGCACCCGCCAGGATTTCGTGCACCGCGGCAATGCTTAGGATGCGGTTGATACTCTCCTGAAGGGCAGGCCGCGCGGCGGCGGCCCTTGGATCGTTCATTTGCAGGCGTAGCAGCATGGCCACTGTCTGGAGATTGTTCTTCACTCGGTGGTGCATCTCCTGCACCACCGCCGCGCGTACCGAGAGCTGCGCGTTCTCGATGGCAAGCGCCGTCTGGTTCGCCAGGGTCGAGAGCAGGTTGACATCATCATCGCTAAACGGCTGCGGCGCGGTCGTGTAGCACCGCAACACGCCGATCACGCGATCGCGCACCATGAGCGGCACGGCCAGGAGCGAGCACAACCCCTCGCGCCGCGCCCGCTCTGGATCACGGAAGCGCGGGTCGTTACGCACGTCCGCGACCACGACCGGCTTGCGCGTCTGGGCGACGATACTGGCGAGACCCTCGCCGGGCGCCCTCGCCGGGCGATGCACAGTTTCAGCGGCGCCCCCGGCCGTCGCGTAAATGACAAGCTCGCCTTCGCCCTGGTCCAACAGGACGAGAGACGCCGAGTAGACGTTCATCGTCTTGGCGACCATTTCGACGATGACGCCCAGCATGTCCTCGAGATAGAGCGACGAGGTAATGGTCTGGCTGATTTCCTGGACCGCCGTCATCTCCGCGACTTGCCGCTGCAGCCGCTCGGCCATGAGCGCCTTTTCCAGCGCGCCGGCCGCGAGATCGCCGATAAGGCCCAGGAGCTCGATCTCCTCCTCGCTCCACTCGTGGCGCGGCCGGGTCTGGACATTGATCGCGCCTACGACGTGCCCCTGGTTTGCCAGCGGCACCGCGAGTAGAGACGAGAAGCGCGCCTCGTCCGTGCCCGGTACGTAGTGGAAGCGCGGGTCGGCATGCGCTTCCGAAGACCAGGCGGCCCGATTATGCAGCACGGCCCAGCCGGTCAAGCCTTCGCCGACGTGCAGGAAGCCACGCCCGATCGCTGCGCGATTCAGGCCGGTCGACGCCTTGAGCACCAGGCCCGTGTTGTTCTCGACGAGCAGGTAGATCGAGCACGAGTCCATCCCCATCACCTGGGCGGTACGCCGGGTGATGAGCTCGAGGGTGCTTTCCAGCCCCCACGCCGAGTTGATGGCCTTGCCAATCTCGCGCAGGGCGTCGAGTTGCACGCGCTTGCGCTTGATCTCCCGCTCCAGAACGCCAGTCTCCATTATCCTCGCCTACATTCTGCAAACTTGACCGTTTTAGGGATGCCTCAGAGGGACAAAGAGCACAGAGAATAGGAATATAAGCGTTCTGCTCCGTGTCCTCTGTGCTTCTGTGACATCTCTCCTCTTAGCTCCCACGCCCAGACACACCCGCTGGACGGCTCGCCGCAGCGCCGTTCCAGCCGCTGAAGTGGTTCGTGATCGGCAAGCGGCGGTCCTTGCCGAAGGCACGCTGGGTGATCTTGATACCCGGCGGAGCCTGGCGGCGTTTGTACTCGTTGATGTTGACCATGCGAATCACCCGCCGCACGACGGCCTCATCGTAGCCGAGCGCCACGATTTCCGCCAGCGATCGGTCATCCTCCACGTACGCCTCGAGAATACCATCCAGCACATCATAGGGCGGCAGTGTGTCCTGGTCGGTTTGGTTGGGCCGCAGCTCGGCGGATGGCGCCTTGGTCAGCGAGCGCTCGGGGATGACAGACCCCAACGCGTTACGGTAGCGCGACAGGGCGTACACCGCCGTCTTGTAAATGTCTTTGATCGGTGTAAAGCCGCCCGCCATGTCGCCGTACAGAGTGCTGTAGCCGACTGAAACCTCGCTCTTGTTGCCCGTAGTCAGGACGAGCCAGCCGTACTTGTTGGATAGGGCCATCAGGATGTTGCCCCGGATTCGGGCCTGGAGGTTCTCCTCGGCGACGTTAGGCTCGGCGCCAGGCCAGGCGCCCGCCATCATGTCTAGATATGCCTGGAACGTTTCGTCAACGGAGACGACCTTGTACTCGATACCGAGGTTCCGGGCGAGGGCCGCGGCGTCTTCCAGGCTGTGGGTCGAGGAGTAGCGCGAGGGCATCGCCACGCCGACGACATTGGCGGCGCCCAGCGCATCTACAGCAATCGCCGCGGTCAGCGACGAATCGATACCGCCGGACAGGCCGATGACGACCTTCTTGAAGTTGTTCTTCTGGACGTAGTCGCGAGTGCCGAGGACGAGTGCCCGATAGACCTCGGCCGTGTCCGACAGGGCGGGCGCGATGGGGCCACGCGAGACAGGGGTGAGACTATCGGCTTCTCCGGCGCCCGGTATCTCGGGCAGGCGCACCACCTCGATAGCGCCGTCGCCGGAATACACGAGGCGCTCCTTGCGGCGGCGCGGGTCCTTCAGCCGGCGGCGGAACACGTCGTCAATGTCCAGATCGGCCACAATGAAGTCGTCCTCAAACGCCGGGGCGCGGGCAATCAGCTCGCCCCCGGCCGAGTACACTAGACTGGAGCCATCGAACAAAAGCTCGTCCTGCCCGCCGACGAGGTTGCAGTAGGCGACGATGGCGACATTGTCGGCAGCGCGGGTGGCGATCATCCGCTCGCGGTTGACGCGCTTGCCGGCGTAGTAGGGTGACGCCGAAATATTGATGAGCAGCTCGGCGCCGCCGGCCAGCGCCTGAGTCTCGGCCGGGCTTGTCGGCGACCAGATGTCTTCGCAGACGGTGACGCCAAATGTCACGCCGCCGAGCACAAACACCGAGTCGCGGCTGCCCGCCTGGAAGTAGCGGTCCTCGTCGAATACACTGTAGTTCGGCAGGTATGTCTTGTGGTAGACACCGGCCAGACGCCCATCGTGGCAAATGGCGGCGGCGTTGAAGATGTCAACGTTGGCGTCCACGAAGCCGATGATCGCGGTCAGGCCCGCCGTGTCGGGCAGCAGCGACTCGAGCGCCGCGAGGTTCGCTTGGATGAACTCGGGCTTGAGAAGAAGGTCCTCAGGGGGGTAGCCGGGTATCGCCAGTTCCGGGAAGACGACGATTTGGGCACGGGCCTCGCGGGCGCGGCCAAGGTATTGGCGGATGAGAGCGCAGTTGCCGTCGATGTCGCCAACGGTCGTGTTGAGCTGGGCGAGCGCGAGTCGCAGCCGTCGCGGGCGCAGCGCATTAATCTCGATATCCAGACGGTCCGTGACTCCGTTCGGCATGGGCAGCTACCTCTTGCATTCAAGGCCCAATTATGGCGTAGTCTCGGATGCGAGTCAATCATCATTGAGGAGCGTTCGCCTGTGGGGCAGATATTTGCTAGACTATGAGTATGAAGAACTTCTGGGGCTTCCTGCTGCTTGTCTTCCTGATCGCCATCATTCTGCGGGTCGATCTGTTCTTCTATGTGTTCTACCTGTTCGCCGTGCTGGCGGTCGCAACGCACTGGTGGACGAGACGCGCGCTGCGCGGCGTCACAGTGCAGCGGGTATACGAGGACCGGGCGTTCCTGGGCGAGGGCGTCGACGTGACGCTCACGGTGCGCAACCAGGGCCGGCTGCCGGTGCCGTGGCTGCGCATCCAGGAGGGCGTCCCTATCGAGATGGCGTCGCCGCCGTTCGTGCGGCGGGTCGTTTCCCTGTGGCCGGGCGAGAGCGCTACGCTCAGATATTCCCTGGACTGCCGTCGGCGGGGCTATTACCGCCTCGGGCCGACGAGCCTGGGCGCCGGCGATGTCTTCGGCTTCGGGGAGGATCAGACGCGAGAAGGGAATGAATCCTTCCTGACCGTCTATCCCAAGATCGTCCCGCTGGAGCGCCTCGGCCTGCCCTCGCGGTCACCGTCGGTGAGCCTGCCGAGCCGACAGCGCCTGTTCGAGGACCCGTCCCGGGTGCGCGGCGTCCGCCCTTATCAGTCGGGCGACTCGCCGCGGCGCATCCACTGGACGGCATCCGCGGCCACGGGCGAGCTGCTGCTCAAGCAGTATGAGCCGGCGATCGCCCTGGAAACGATGGTCCTGCTCGACTTGGCGGAAGATGATTATGCCATCCACCGCCGCTACAATGCCTCCGAGGTCGCCGTCACTGTCGCGGCCTCGATTCTGAGCCATCTCGCCGGGATTCAGCAGGCCGTCGGGCTGGCTGTTGACGGTTACGACCCGCTGAGTGCAGGCATGCCCATGACGCTTCCGCCAGGCAAGGGGCAGGCGCACCTCATTCAGACGCTGGATATCCTGGCGCGTGTCGAGCTAGGGAAGGCGGAACCGATCGTCGAGTGGGCACGGCGGGTTACGGCAGGGCTGGGCTGGGGCAGCACCGTCGTGCTGGTTCTCCCGGCGGAGCCGCCGGACCTGGCGCCGCTGCTCCTGCATCTCCAGCGCGCCGGCTTCAGCATCGTCCTCGTGCTGACGCAGGGGACGCCCAGCGGCGCCGCGCAGCGCCTGGGCATTCCGGTGACCCAGGTCTACTGGGAGACGGAAGTTCCAGAGCTTGCCCACTTGGGAGGAGTATAACCTCCATGGTTATTGCTCCCCCTCGCGCTTTGCTCGTCTTGCGCCCACTTCTCGTCGCGCTCATGTTTGCGTGCATCGCCTTGAGCGTCGCTCAGCTTGTGCGTGCCTTCGTCCCCGAATGGAACGCGGTGTACGTGGTCGTCGGCGTTTTCCTGGTCAGCCTCGAAGCGTTCTACGCGCGGCAGATGGTGCGGCGAGAGCGGATGTGGGGGCGCGAGTGGTGGACTTTCCGTCTCGCCGAGTGGGTCGTCATCCTCGTGGCGTTGAAGCTTGTCAGCTACGTCGCGCGGGGTCCACAGGCGTTGCTAAACGACATAGCTCTCTGGCAGCAGGACCCGCGAAACATTGTCACGCTCGAGTTCATGCTCGTGATCGTTCTGGCCTACTTCGCCTGGCTTGGCGCGGGTGACGTGGCGCGAGACTTCGAGGAGCTGGCGCAAGCGCCGGAGAGCGGCTACTTCGACCCGTCGCTCAGCCTGGCCGAGTTACAGCAGCTTTTCTTCAACGGCGGCATCATCCTGCTCATTGCGACCGGCCTCTCGTACGTCGGAGTGGCCACGCTCCTGGAATTGAACCGCCCGCCGGTCGGTGGACTGATTCTCAATGTTCTCGTATACTTTGTCCTGGGCTTGCTGCTGCTGAGCCAGGCGCGCTATGAGCTTCTGCACACGCGATGGCGCTTCAACGACATTCCTGCTTCCCAAAACATCGCATCGCGCTGGGCGCTACTGGCCGCCGTAACCCTGGTCCTGGTCGCCGTCGCCGTCTCCTTCCTACCCACCCGCTACACCATCGGGCTGCTGACGGTTCTCAACTGGCTGCTCGGTCTCGTTGTATCCATCCTGTTCTTTCTCTGGCTTGTCACTGCTTATTACGCATGGGCCTTCATAAGCTGGCTACTGACGCTCCTGTTTGGCAGGCCGCAAACGCCGCCGCTACCGCCCGCGATGCCGTCATTGCCGCAGGCGCCGCCGATGGTCGCGGGCAGCGACAGCGATTGGCTCGCGATGCTGCGCGGGATTATCTTCTGGGCGGTGCTGCTGTTTGTCGTCGGCTATGCCGCGTATCAGTTCATGCAGACGCGGCGCGAGTGGGTGCAAGGTGCGGCGCGCCGGCCCGGCGTGGGACGCCTGCTGAGCCTTCTCGCGGCGTGGTGGGCGTGGCTGCGGGGCACAACGCGAAGTGTGGCGAGCGCCGTGCGCGAGCGGATGATCCGCGCGGCCCCAGCGGCTCTTCCGGCCCCGCCGCGCTGGCTGCGATTAGGGGGACTGTCGCCGCGCGAGCTAATCGTCTACTTCTATCTGTCTACCACCCAACGCGCCTCTCAACTCGGCGTCGGCCGGCCGCCGAGCCAGACGGCGCGGGAGTACGCCGAGCGTCTACGCTCGGTCGTGCCAGAAGGCGCGCCCGATGTCGAGACGCTGACGACGGCGTTCGAGACGGCGCGTTACTCGGCGAACGCCGTGACGCAGCAGGACACGCGCCGACCGCGGCGCAGTTGGGAGCGCTTGCGTCACATACTGCGATCCCGACGTTCTCACTGATTTCAGCGTACTCACGTGCCATCGGGGAACGAAACTTGCTTGTGTTGCCAACGGAGGGCTAGGTCAAGCCATCTCCCACACCCGCCGGGGGCCGCCGCCCCAGGCTCATCTCTCTCTTCGCTTCTGCCCTCTCGATGTCCGTCGTGATCCGCAAGAACAACCGAGATTCGTTTGGAAGGAGTAAGGAGCAAAGATGGCTTCCCTGCACATGTTGTCCAAGGTCGGTGACGTGCGAGTGGACTGGGACCCGGACGCGGTCAAGGTCGGAGATCCCGAGGCGCTGGAGGCGATCGCTGAGGCCGAGCGGATTCTGGCCGAGGCACGGGCGATGGGCGCAACCGCCTTCATCGTGAAGGAAGACGAGCCCACGCGGGTGATGGATGAGTTCGATCCAAAGGCAGAGCAGAAGGTCGTCGTCGTCCCGCGCATCGTGGGTGGATGAGGTCGAGGTAATCGCCTATGCCGGCTGTGCTGATTCCCGCGGTTCTTCTGGCGCTGGTTGCCCTGGCCGTCCTGGCGGCTGTGTGCTGCGTTCCTCGAGAGCACCTGATGCGCCCATGGAACAAGTTCGTTGACTACGTGGCCGCGCAGTATCGGGCAGAGCAGACGGCGCGTCGTCTGCTGCGTCAGACACTGCGCTCCGACGAGTTCAAGCAGATGGAAGAGCGCGGCTACCTGGAGGTCACAAGCCCCAGCACGCCGGGCCGCGTGTACCGGATACCGTACGGTCCGGGCCGCGTCGCCGTGTACGACAACAACCGCTTCAGCATGAGTCTGTGCGTGCAGCCGACCCAGTGGCTTCCGGGCGGCGACGTGGTGCTCATGCACAAGCTGCATATCGAGGCAAACGAGGAGCAGTATCTGTCGACGGCGAACCACCTCCGCTTCGCCTGAGACAAATCCGCCACAGAGAACACAGAGAACAGGAGCAACGGCTCCTCTCTGTGGTCTCCGTGCCTCTGTGGCGATTCTTTGGTCTATACCCGCATGACGACGGGCAGGATCATCGGGCGGCGGCCGGTGCGCTGGTAGACAAATTCGCCCAGCGTCGCCTTAATCATCTCCTCGACGCCCTCCGGGATGCGGTGCGACTGGCCGCCAATCGCCTCAATGACGACCTGGCGCGCCTCGTCGAGCAGGTCTTCCGCGTCGGGCCGATACACGAACCCGCGCGATACCAGCTCCGTATCCACCAGTTCCCCCACCTCATCCAGCACCGCGATTGCCACCAGAAAGCCGTCCTTCGCCAGGTGGTGCCGGTCACGTAGAACTACCTGGCCGATGTCCCCAATCCCCAGACCGTCGACGAACACGCTGCCCGCCGGCACCTCATCGATGATGTCGCCGCCGTCTTCGCCGAGCGCGAGAACTTCGCCGTTCTCCAGGATGAAGATGCGCTGGCGCGGCACGCCCAGCGCCTCCCCTAGCTCGGCGTGCATCACCAGGTGACGGAACTCACCCTGGATGGGGACGAAATACGTCGGCCGCGTCAGGCTGAGCATGAGCTTCTGCTCCTCGCGGGCGGCGTGGCCGGAGACGTGAACCAGCCCAATCGCGCCGCCGGGCAGCGGCGCCGACTGGTAGAAGACGCGCGCGCCGAGGCGGAACAGGTTGTTGATGGTGCGGTAGACCATCTCCTCGTTGCCAGGGATGGGCGTCGCCGATAACACGACGGTGTCGCCCGGCTTGATGCTCACCTGGCGGTGCTCGCCGTTGGCGATGCGCGTCAGAGCCGACGTCGGCTCGCCCTGGGAGCCGGTGCAAACGATCGCGACGCGCTCATCGGGCAGCCGGTCCAGCTCGTCTACCCGCACCAGCCGCCCTTGGGGGACGGTCAGGTAGCCAAGCTCACGCGCCATGGCCGTGTTGTCCTGCATGCTGCGCCCGACCACGCCGACTTCCCGTCCGTGCTGGTAGGCCGCATCGATGACCTGCTGCACGCGCGAGATGTTCGAGGCGAAGGTGGCCACGATCACGCGCCCTTCCGCTGTCGCGAAGATGCGGTTGAACGTCTCGTTGACGGCTTCCTCGGATGGTGTGTGGCCGGGACGGTCGGCATTGGTGCTGTCGGACAGGAGAGCGAGAACGCCGCGCGCGCCGAACTCCGCCAGTTTCTGCACATCCGTCGGTCGGCCGTGGCGCGGCGTGTAGTCGAACTTGTACTCGCCAGTGTGAACGACAAGGCCGGCTGCGGTTGTGATGGCGTAGCCGACCGCGTCAGGAATGGAGTGGCTGACGGGGAACGCTTCGACCGCGAAGGGCCCCAGCGTGATGCGCGAGTCTTGCTCGATGGTGTGGAGGTCAGCATCGCGCAGGAGCTTGTGCTCCTTGAGCTTGACCTCGATGAGGCCGCGCGTCAGAGGCGTCGCGTAGACCGGCACGCGATAGGGCGGCGTCTCGGGCGTTTCCGGCTCGTCCGCCGCGTTCGCCGCGCCGGGCGGGCCTTGCAGGTCGCGCAGGAAGTACGGGATAGCGCCAATGTGGTCCTCGTGGCCGTGGGTCACGAAGAGGGCCAGAAAATCGTCGCGGCGCTCGCGCAAGAACGTGAAGTCGGGAATGACAATGTCGATGCCGAGCATGTCGCGCTCGGGGAACATCAGGCCGCAGTCTATGGCGATGAGCTTGCCCGCGTACTCGATGACCGTCATGTTGCGGCCGATTTCACCGACGCCACCCAGGGGAATGATATTTATCCGTTCAGGCATGAGACCCTCTAAACAATAAAGCTTGTCACCTTAAGCATAGCAAAAGGCCGCGGCGTTTGCCATTGGGGATGGTTCGCTCCGCTCAGTGTGACAATGGAATCGCTATAGTTTCTGCATCACGACCGCGCTCTCTCGCAGATAGGTTCGGCTGCCGCCCCAGCGGGCGAGCTGCTGGGCGCTGGTGTTCATGCGCCGCGCGACGTAGATGCCGTCGGTCACGAGGCCCAGGCGCTGGCCGATGCGCGCCAGCAACGCATCCGTCGGAATCGGAACACCGCCGTAGGCGGAGTTGGCGACGATGCACACCAGATACGCCCCGGGCTTCAGCACGCGCGCCTGCTCCGCCAGGGCCAGGTACATGTCGTCGAAGTAGGCTTCGATCATGGCCGGGATGCGCGGGTTCCACAGGTTCGCCTGATCAATCGCCTCGATGAGCGCGGTCAGCGGCGGGTAGTTCAGGTAGCCGGTCGGCGAGATGGGGGTGCTGACGTGGGAGCGCAGCGACGAGCCGCGCACTGGCGGAACTCGCTCGCGCTCTGCACGAAATCCAGCAGCCACATCTCCAGCTTGTAAACCTCGGCGTAGTCGAACGAGTTGAGGTAGGGCGGCGAGTAGACGATCATGTCCACGCTGTTGTCGGTCACCCCGGCCAAACGCCGCGCGTCGCCCTGGCGAATGTTCACGTCCGCCAGCCGCGCCCGGTCGCGCACGTCGGCACGCTTGCGCAGGTCCTCGATCATGCGCCGCGCCTGCCCCGTAAACGCCTCGCGCACCGGCGCCGGTGTCCGCGCGCGGCGGACGACCTTCAGCCCCTTGCCGTCCTTACGCGCCAGGCTGGTGCGCTCGACGATGGCAGCCAGGGCGAGTTGGAAGAAGCAGCGCCACAGCGGCTCGTCCAGCGCGGCGATGCGCTCCTTGACCAGGAGCAGATCGGCGAGGGCGTCCGGCGTGTAGAGGCGGTTGAACGACGACAGGTTCGGCGGCTCGATGGCCGGTTCCCCGCCGGCCGCCGTCAGCTCGGGCAGGAGCGCGTCGAGGGCGTCCGGCTCGTAGCGCGGCCAGGCGAGCTTCGTCTGGCCGACGAAGGCGAGGAACGGGTTGTGCTCGATGCCCAGGGCGTCGATGCCGGCGAACTGGCACGTGAGCGCCGTCGTGCCGGAGCCGCTGAATGGGTCCAGGACGAGCGGCCCGTAAGCCGACTCCGAGCGGTGGGTGAGGCGCGCGCCGCGGCGGGCGACGTGGTCGGGGAAGGCCGGGTTGGCGAAGCGCTGGAACGCCCAGTGGACGATGCCCGGCGCGAAGCCCTCTTTGAAGTAGTACCAGCCGTGGATGGGGTGCTCGAGGTTCGTCCCGAAGTTGACAATGGCCTTGAGCTTGGGGACGTTCTCGTAGTCGTAGGGGACCCCCGCGTCAATGTCGCGGTAGACCGGTTCGAGGGCGTTCATCAGCAGGAAAGTAGATTAGAACAGCGACAATTGAGTCGGCGGCGGCGTCTCGTCAGGCCCCTGGTCGTCCTTCGACTTCGGCTGCGCCTCTTCCTTCTCCAGCGCGGCCAGCAGGCGGGGAATCTTCGCGAAATCTTCTTCGATCTGCCGCTTCACGTCGGGGCTGCGCAGGCCTGCCGCCGGGTGGTACATCGTCATGACCACGCGGTCGCCGCAGCGCCGCGCCCGCCCGTGCACCTGGCTGATCTTGAGGCCCGCGCCGCAGAACCAGGCCATGCTGTAGCGGCCCAGCGTGATAATCACCCTGGGCTGGATGATGGCGAGCTGTTGCTCCAGCCACGTGCGGCACGCCTCGATCTCGTCCGGCAGCGGGTCGCGATTGCCCGGCGGGCGCGACTTCACGACGTTGGTGATGTAGACATCCTCGCGCTTCAGCCCGGCCATCCCCAACAGCTCGGTGAGCCACTGCCCCGACGCCCCGACGAACGGCCGGCCCAACTGGTCCTCGCGCTGCCCCGGCGCCTCCCCGACGAGCATGATCTGCGCGGTCGCCGGCCCCTCACCGGGCACGGCCTGGGTCCGCGTCTTGCACAGGTCACAGCGCTCGCAGGCGCGCACCTCGGCGTGAAGTCTTTCCAGGGCCGCGCGGCGCTCGCTCACATCCATAGGGGCATCCTTCCGGGGCAAACAGAGGTATCAGGGGTCACTCAGCAAAACTCATGCTAAGGAGACGGGGCTCGCATGTAGCAGTGATAGTAGCGGAGACACGGGCTAAAGTCAACCGCAGTAGTGCTGTCGACTCCCACAAAAAGCACCTACCGGGTCGGGACTACCAGTCATCTGTTTTGAATTCGCTTTTCCATGCTGCAGTTTCTTGGGTAGAAAATGGATCTTGATCGTATCCGGCGTGGGAATGAAGGATAACAATCATTTTGCGTGTGTCGTCAAAGAATCTCTGTGTGATTTCCAAGCGAAGCTGGCCTTCCCATGAGGTCTTCTTCAATCGCGGTTTCTGCCCTAACAGCAGTTTCTGCTCGCTGCGATCAGTCAGATGCGCCGTCTTGCCATGTACTACAGCGTCCCGAAACCTGAATATCTCGATGAAGCTCTGGAAGGGGGGGCGATCATAAAGCACTGTGTAACCAATGGCGGTTGTCACGCGATCTAGTTTATCTCTAGGGCTTAGCTTACGCTCGAGGTTGCCCCACTGGGGAACCTTCTCCATTCCAAGGTGGTTGAGATACGCCTCAATGCAAAAGGCTGAGAACAAGTTCGCGGCCATGGAGTTGTAGAATCGGCCCTCCTCAGTGGCCTTGGCCTGCTCCAGCATATGCCAGCTTGCAGTGTGCAAGACCACGTAGGTAATCAGCTTTCTGTCGGAAGTG
>JAXLWL010000006.1:0-451816 GCA_046328505.1 Anaerolineae bacterium
CTGCCACGCGCATGCCAATCTCAAATCATTGCCCCGCTTGAACTCGTGCACTGTTCAAGCGGGGCTTTTTCTTTGTCGGCTCGGACGCGAAAGATTAGCCTTCTCAGCGTATCGAATACATTGGATACTTTCCTTAGGGAGTCAAAAGATGAGTGCAGTACAGACGACTGATATGGTACGCCTGGGCGCCTCCGACGTCTATGTGTCGCAGATAGGTCTCGGCACGTGGCAGTGGGGCGACAAGATGGTCTGGGGTTACGGCAACGGTTATAACGACACTCACCTGGCGGCCGCGTTCCAGGCCAGTCTCCAGGCCGGGGTGAACTTCTTCGACACCGCTGAGATGTACGGTTTTGGCCGTTCGGAGCGGCTGCTCGGCGAGTGTATCCGCCAGACCTCGAAGCCCGTTGTTGTCGCGACGAAATTCATGCCTCTCCCGTACCGCCTGCGCGCCGCCGACTTGCTCAAGGCGCTGCGCGCGAGCCTCGAGCGCCTGGGTCTCGACAAGGTGGATTTGTACCAGATCCATTGGCCGATGCCGCCCGTGGCGGTCGAAACCTGGGCGGATGCCCTGGCCGATGCTGTGGAGGCGGGGCTCACGCGCGCAGTTGGAGTCTCGAACTACAACGAGGACCAGATGCGCCGCGCCCACGAGATGCTCTACCGCCGCGGCTTGCCCCTGGCCTCGAACCAGATCGAGTTCAGCCTGATCCAGCGCAAGCCCGAGACGACAGGGCTGCTTGCCGCGTGCCGCGAGCTGAACATCACCCCCATCGCCTACAGCCCGCTAGGGCAAGGGTTGTTGACGGGCAAATACACGCCCGACCACGCCCCGGCTGGTGCGCGTGGCCGCAAGTACAGCAAGCGCCTGCTCGCTCAGATCCAGCCGCTCGTCGCCCTGCTCCGTCAGATCGGCGACGCTCACGGCAAGACGCCCGCCCAGATTGCCCTTGCCTGGACGGTGGCGAAAGGCACGCTGCCGATCCCCGGCGCGAAGAACGTGACCCAGGCGGCGTCCAACGCGGCCGCGCTCGGCCTCCATCTGACGCCGAACGAGGTCGACCTCCTGGACCGCGCCAGCGCACGCATTGCGTGACGCCTTCTCACGAAGGTGAAGGCTTATCCACCCTGTGCGGAGACGATTTAACGCGATTCGGCTACAACCGGGTGTACAATAGTGGTGGCTACGGGGGCCGCTCGCATACGGGCGGCCCTGTGTGGCGTAATCAAAGCGCCTATACGGCGTCCAGGTCAGGGATAATCATTTAGCCGAGAATAATCTCGGCAGGGTAAATCGTAAAGGAGAATTGATAATGGTCGTTATCAAAGTACTCGGTCCCGATTGCAGGAACTGCGACAAGGCCGAGGCTGTCGTTCGCGAGGCGATCGCCGGCTTGGGGATCGAAGCGACGATCGAACACATTTCAGAACCTTCCGCCGTTTCTAAGTATTGTATCCTGATGCCGCCGGCTGTTGTCGTCAACGACGTAGTGATGTGTGAGGGACGTGTCCCGTCGACGTATGAGGTCAAGGTCTGGCTGCGCGAAGCCCTCCAGCCTGTCGCCGAGGCAAGCCTGCACATTCCTGAGCATCAGGAGATGGACCTCGTTCCTGAGGAAAACTAACGCATCGATCTGACAGACTTTGTGGAGGAGTGTGAGGGGCGCATTCAATAGGCGCCCCTTCATGCTATTTGAGCACTCAGCGCCGCTTCCTCATCTTCCAGCGCGCGCGCCACGCCGCGCAATGCCTGTCGACGCAGCCGATTGTAGCTTCCCTCGCTCAGTAACAGGCGGTTCATCGTCGTGCGGTTGGGAATGTCATCCACATAGCTCTCCCACAGGATGAGATAGGCATGCCACTCGCGCCGCCCCGCCGCGTCGTCCCCTTTTGGCTCGCTCCCCGGCGGGCGCAGCCGCTCGACGGCTCGAATCAGCACATCCCGCAGCGCCTGCCCTCTCTCTAGCAGCGTCACCGACCCAGTGCTGTCCGGCAACACCGCGCCCACCGCCCGCAATCTCGCCAATCGGTGCTCCCCCAGGTAGGGAAAGTCGTAAATATGGCGCAGGGCGTCCTCAACCTGCCGCACGAGCGCCGCCTGGCTCAGCTCCAGCGCCGGCGCGGGCGCCGTCAGTTCCTGCACTCGGCGCTCCAGGTCGCGCTGCTGGTCTCGGTACGCGTCGAGCTGGGAATGCAGGTCGGCGCTCGCTTTGTCGGCGGCGCGAGCGGCGTAGACGACATTGGCGATACGGTCGGCCACATCGGCCAGAGACGCCAGCTCGGCGTCCGTATACCCCCCAGCGCGCGCGCCGATGGCGATGAAGCCTAGCGTTTCTCCAACCGATGAGAGGGGGGCGATCGCGGCAAGACTCTCGGAGGACGACGCATCCAGGCCGGACAGCGGCGCTGTGAGGCGGGAAGCGTCGTCGGGAATGTCAAAGTCCGGCAGCAGCGCCCCGGCCGAGGGCAGCCGAAGGCTCGCCGCGACCCTCAGCCCCTGTGGGTCGCGGAGCGCAACGAGGCCGCTGTTTGCACTAAACTCCGCGCACGTCGCCGCGAGGGTGTCGCGCAGCGCCGGCCCCAGGGCCTCGCCCTCCCCCGCTTCCCGCGCCAGCGTCCGCAGGCTCTCGCGCAGTCGGGCGGCATTGCGCTGGAAGAACAGGCGGTCGAGCTGATTGCGAAAGGCGTCATAGAGCGTGTGGGAGATGATCACCGTGATGAAGACGGGGATGAATGCGGCCAGGGAGATGCCGTACAGCCCGAAGAAGACCCAGGTCACGACCAGGTAGACAAGGACGACGAGGCTGACGGCGAGGGCCAGGTAGCGCAGGTCGCTGCCGGTTGCGCGCCCTTCCAGCAGCGCATTGTAGCGCGCGACCCCGTAGCCCACGCCCGTCACGGCAACGGCGAGCAGAACGTCGCCGCCGAGCACCACGGCGGGCAAAGCCAGCAGGCTGATTCCGACGAGGTAAGCGACGCCGACGATGGCGACAAGGGACGAGAGGAAGACGGGGCGCAGCCGCGCGCGCACACCAGGCGCGGCCGTCCGCTGCGCCTGCCACATTAACCACACACCGAGGGCGCCGCATGCGAGAAGGTAGGCACCGAGCACGGCGTACAGCGGCCCGGCGACAGTGTCCTGGCCCTGGAGCGCCGGGAGGTTTCCTCGCCCCTGGAACACGAGGTCGGTTTGAAGCACCAGGATGCTGAAAACGGCGACTATCCCGTAAGCGGCCCAGATCGGGATGCGCCAGGCTCGTCGTCCGCCGCGCAGCCGCGTCGCCAGATTGAAGAACAGGGGCGCGGCCCAGATGGCGCTAATCGCCCCAAGGGTCGCCACCCTGCCGTAGGTCGTGAGGTTCAGGTTAATCAGGCGATTGAGAAAGTAGCCCGACAGCGCCCAGAGCGTCCCGGCGGCGAGCCACGCCGTCGCGCGGCGCGGGCTGCGCGTGACGAGGTACAGCCCCAGGAGGAGTGTCACCCCCAGGGCGAGATAGGCGACCGCCGAGTTCAGGTTGACCATATCGAGTCATTGCGTGCGGGGCAAAGCAATCCCGCGTCGCCGCGCAACACCATCTGGACCGGATAGGGCGGCATCTCGGCCCTGCGAGAGATAACTTCGGTGGGAAGTCGCCCGCCTCGCAAGGACGCGGTAGCATGGGCTCTCGCGAGCCACGTCTGCTCGATGGGAAGCGCAGCGGTCTGGGGCGCCCCCAGGGTGCGGTCGAAGAAGCTGAAAAGCCGCTTGTTGTACTCGTCCGGCTGCGCAAGGTAGATGCGAGCGTGCGTTGCGCCGGGGACTACCCATGACTCGGCATCCGGCCGCGCCGCGAGAACGATCTGCTGCTGGTCAGGCGGCACAGTCGTGTCGGCCGTGCCGTAGACCAGCATGACCGGCGCTTTGATCTTGGGGAGATCCTGGGCAGGCCGGACGCCGGCGATGTCCACGCCGTACATCAGCTGCGCCATGAGACGCGCGCCGGGCAGCAGCCAGGTCGGCAGCCCGGTGGTGCTGCTGAACTCGCGCTGCACAGGGTCGTAGCTATCGGCAAAGACGCTGTCGAGAACGACGGCCTTGATGCCGTCGCCGCGGTTCGGGTCAACGGCCGCCTCCGCCGTCGCCGCCGCCCCCATCGACACGCCCAACGCGCCGATCTTGGAGATTCCCTTCGCCTGCAGCCAATCCACAGCGCCGAGAACGTCCAACCGTTCCTTCGCCCCGAGGCTGAACCGGTCGCCCTCCGACTCGCCGTGGCCGCGCAGGTTGATCATGAAGATGTTGTAGCCGTGGTCGTGGAGCGCGCGGGCCGCTTCCAGGAAATGGCCGCCGAACTCCGCCGTCCGATTGGAGGTATAGCCGTGCACCATGACAATGGCGCTCGTCGCTCCCGGCGCGGGGATATACCAGCCGGCGAGCTTCACGCCGTCGCGCGACGGGAAGGTCACATTATCGAAAGTCAACCCGACACTGGCCGGGGTGCTCGTCTCCCGCCGATGGTTCGTGTGCGTGAACTGGTCGGCAATGTACGCCCCGACGCCCAGGTAGGCCAGGGCGAGAAGCACAACAACGGCCACGCCGCCGATGATCCACCATGTTCTCCGGCTCCGCGTCCGAACCGTCGCCGACGGGAGTGTCTGCCCCTGCTCACCCGCGTCCACAGTCGCCATGTTGACCTCCTCCGGGATGCCCTTAATCATTCTGACATCTCTGACTTTATTATACCCTATCCCGGCCCCGCGGGCGTGGCAATCGTCGTAACTTGGTGGACGGCACAGGATATGCGTATACTCTAGGTGATAAATTCACACAACGGAGGCTATACACAATGGATCTACTTCGCACCGGCAGTGGCTCATGGAAAGGCGACCTCAGAAGCGGTAGTGGCACGGCTTCGACGTATACCGGCGTGATTCAGGATGCGCACATCACGTTCGACTCGCGCTTCAGCGATGGTGGCGGTACCAACCCGGAAGAGCTCATCGCGGCGGCGCACGCGGCGTGTTTCAGCATGGCCCTCGCCAACATTCTGAGCCAGAAGGGCTTTGTCCCGACCGAGGTAAAGACAACGGCGACGCTGACCCTGAATAAGGGCGCGCAGGGCTTCTCCATCACTAAGATGAGTCTCGACACCGCCGCTGTTGTTCCCGACATTGATCCCGAAACGTTCGCTACCTCCGTCGAGGAAGCAGCGGCCGGCTGCCCGGTCTCGCGCCTCCTGGCCCCCGGCCTCGTCGACGGCATCAGCGTCAACGGCAGCCTGCTTCAGTAACACGCCCCCAAAACAGCCAAATACCTTTGCAACGACGACGGGGGCGGCCACATGGTCGCCCCCGTTCTATGACTGGCTCCCTCTCCGCCCGGGAGAGGCCTGGGGTGAACGTCCAGGCTACGTCGGTCGCGCGTTGGCCTCGGACTCCGGGAGCCACGCCAAGCGCACGCCGTGGGCCTTGGCGACGTCCAGCGGGGCGTTCTCGCCCGCCGCGCCGAGCAAATCGAGGGCGAACGGGCCTTCGCCGTAGTCGGCCAGCTCCGGCGCAATGGGGTTCTCCGCCGTGGACTCGACGAGGGCGATGACAGCGTTGCCCACGCGGAAGCGAGCGCGGCGGAAGGCATTGGACAGGTCGTCGTAGCGAGAGGGGGCTTCGATGCCCAGCAGCGCAGCATACTCCACGGCCGCCGTGTCCAGGTCGTTGACGATGACGCTGACCGTGGCGATGCCCTGGGCGCCGTTGGGATGCTCCCACGCATCGCCGGACGGCACGCGCAAGTCGCGGGGCGTCACGTCGCCGCACAGGAACGGCATCCCGTCGCGCGGCGGAAGGCCGAGCTGCCACTTCACCTCCTGGCCGTCGGGCCGCGTTCGCCCGCCCGGCAGCGGCCCCTCGTACGCTGCGCCGCGCTCCCGCGCCCCGGCGATGTCCTGCTCGATGGCTGTGGGCAGAAGGGCGAAGTCGACGAGGCCCTCGCGCTTGCCCTGGAAGCGTCCCCAACGGTGGTCCGGCGCCGCCTTCTTGAACGCGATCAGCTCGAAGTAGCTGCCGTCGCGAAAGGCGACGAGGGCGTTGTGGGTCGCGCCACCCGTGTGCTCACCCCCCGGCGTCACACGAAAGCCGAGGTCGGTGTAGTCCTGCATGGCCTTGTCGAGGTTATCCACCAGAATGACGACGTGATCGATGCCTTTAATCATGCGCTGACTTCTCCTGTGTGATTACTTGGCTTTCAGTCTCAAGAGCAAGGAGCCTGCCGCCGGAAGCTGTGCTCCATATTTGGGCCCGGACAGATCAGGCAACGTCGCCCCGGAAAGGGCGTTAGTGACGGTGTACGTCGTGTCCCCCAGGTTGGTCTGGCTCAAGTCCAGGTTCACGTTGGCGGTCTGGTCCCCAAAGTTGAACACGCCCAGCATGATATCGTCCGGCGCCCGCCGCACCAGCGCGTAGACCTTGTCGTTCCCGTCGACGTTCACCGTCTCGTGGTCGCCCACGCGCAGGGCCGCGCTCTCGCGCCGCAGCTTCGCCAGGGAACGGTAGTGCTCCAGGAGCGAGCCGGCCTTGCCGTCTTCTTCCTGGACCGAGACGCCATCGTTGGCCTTGTTATCCGGCCCCTGGAACCACGTCGTCATGCCCTGGCCGCTGCCCGCCGCGTACCAGTCCATCGGCTCGCGGCGCGTCATGTCCCACACTCCTGTGCCGCCCTTCGTCCCCTGCATGCCAATCTCTTCGCCGTAGTAGACCATCGGCGGGTCGGGCAAGGTGAAGAGCAGCGTGGCGGCGGTCCTGGCGCGGTCGAGGTTGCCGTTGACCTCGCTCACGACGCGGTTGGTGTCGTGGTTGTTGATGAAGCCAACGCGCACCGAGCCCGGCGGGTAGACGCGGTCGGCAGCGCCCAGGTCGGAGTCGATCAGGCCGGCGCTGGCCTGGCCGTTCAGCACGCCGTCGCCGGTCCGGTCCTGGCTGCCCTCTAGCGTGCCGTACAGCGGAAAGTCGAAGGCCGCGTCGAACTCGTTGTCGAAAAAGGGCTTGATCTCCAGGGCGTTGCCCGTCCAGACCTCGCCGAGCAGGATGGCGTTGGGGTTGACCGCCTTGACCTCCTGCCGGAAGCGCTTCCAGAAGTCATGCGGCACGCCCAGGGCATAGTCGAGGCGATAGCCGTCGATGTCGTTCGTGAGGTCGCCGTCGCCGTTGAGGTCCAGCCAGTGCTTCGCCACATCGATGAGGTACTGCTGGACGGCGGGGCTGCTATGATTGAGAGACGGCAGGTCCGGCGCGCCGGGGAAACTGGCATAGTGAGTCTGCCCCGCATCCTCCCAGCGGTAGAACTCGCTGTGGGGCGCGCCAGGGTGGCCGTAAGCCTCCTGGAAGAATGGGTGCTGGTTCGACGTATGGCCCGCGACGAAGTCCAGAATGACCTTGATGCCGCGCTTGTGGGCCTCGCGCGTCAGCTCGGCCAGGTCCTCCTGGGTGCCGAACTGCGGGTTGATAGCGTAGTAATCGCTGGTATCGTAGCCATGATAAGACGGCGACGCGAAGATGGGAGTCAGCCAGATCGCGTTGGCGCCCAGGCTCTGGATGTAGTCCAGCCGCTGTGTAATGCCCTTCAGGTCGCCGATGCCGTCGCCGTTGGAATCGGCGAAGCTGCGCACGAATACCTGGTAGAGAATCAGGTCTTTGGCCCAATCCGGGCTCTTGACGACAACCCCGCCTGTCGGCGCGGGCAAGGCAGCCACCGGCGGAGTCAGGGTCGGGATTGCAGCAGTCGGCGGAGCCGGCGCCTGCCCGCCGACACAGGCAGCCAGGCAGAAAGCGAGAACAATAGCAATAAGCGTAGAGCGCATGGCGGTTCTCGTCATGTGGTGGGGGAACATAAACAGCGGCAGGTGAGTTATACCTGCCGCCAGTTGGCAATATTAAAGCGAGGGTTGGAGGAGTAACGCCTCAAGGTCCTCTTCTTCATCTTCTTCCCAGTCGTCGTCCCAATCCTCTTCATCCTCATCCTCGTCCCAATCCTCTTCGTCCTCATCCTCATCCCAATCCTCTTCGTCCTCGTCCCATAGCTCGTCATCTTCCTCGTTCCACTCTTCGTCCTCGTCCCAGTCATCGTCTTTTTCGGCGTCGCGCTCCAGGACCCAACCGGCGCCCTTGCATACCGGGCAAGGAGACATGCCGTTGCTAAGGTAGCCCGCGCCGTGGCAGCGTGCGCATTCAATTCGCTCGCTCATGTCCTGTGTCCTTTCAAGTAGCCCCACGAAGTCGTGTGCTTCATTCCCATTATAACCACAGATTCCGGCGTTTGTAAAGGGGGAACGACGCCAATTTCCGAGGCGATACACGCCGAAGAGCGAGTTGCACCTCCCTTGTAACGAGACTATACTGACAGCCAAACGGGCAAAAAAAAGCCTCGCGGAGGCCCTAGACACTTTTGGAATCTCCTGGGCCTTCTCATCAATTGCCCGGATAGGAAGAACGCAATGTCTACAGTTGTCTCCATTCTGGCGAGCAACCCGTTAGTGCTCCTTTTTCTCGTGGCGGCGCTCGGCTATGCTGTCGGCCAGATCAAAATCCGCGGCGTGGGGCTCGGCGTCGCCGCCGTGCTGTTCGTCGGTCTCTTCATTAGCGCCTTCGACCCAGCCTTGAAGCTGCCGGAAATCATCTATCAGCTTGGCCTCGTCCTGTTCGTCTACACCATAGGTCTCGCCAGTGGCTCGGCATTCTTCGCGTCGTTTCGCTCCAACGGCTTGCGCTACAACGCGTTCATCGGCCTGGTACTCATCATCAGCGCCTTCGTCACCCTCGGCGTCTATTTTTCGCTGCATCTGACGCCTGCCGTGACGGCTGGTCTGTTCGCGGGCGCCCTGACCAACACCCCGGCCCTCGCCGCCGTGCTGGACTTCCTCAAGCAGGTCACTCCCGCCGACTCGCCTGTGCTGAGCGAGCCTGTCGTCGGCTACTCCATCGCCTACCCCTACGCCCTTCTCGGCGTCATCTTGTCGATTGTGATTGCTCAGCGCGTGTGGAAATTCGACTACGCCAAGGAGGCTGAGGACCTGCGCCACCTGGGTGTTACCGGCGACAACCTCGTTACGCGCACCATCGAGGTGACGCAGCCCTCGGCCACGGAAGCCACACTTAGCGAGATGACGCACAAGAATAGCTGGGACGTCGTCTTCGTTCGCGTGCTGCACAAGGACCACATGCACGTCGCCACGTCGGACATCCGGTTGAAGCTCGGCGACCAGGTCAGCGTCATCGGCGACCCGGTGAAGGTAGATCGCGTCATCGCGGCGCTGGGTAAGCCGGCCGAGGTGGAGTTGGCGGAGGACCGCCACGAAGTGGACTTCCGGCGTATCTTCGTCTCCAACCCCGAGATCATCGGCCGCCCCCTGCGCGAGTTGCAGCTTCCCCAACAGTACGATGCCATCATCACCCGCGTCCGCCGCGGCGACATCGAGTTTCTTGCCAACCGCGACACAGTGCTCGACCTGGGCGACCGGGTGCGCGTAGTCACCCGCCGCGAGAACATGGCGCGCATCACCGCCCTCCTGGGCGACTCCTATCGCGCCCTGAGCGAGGTTGACATCCTCTCCTTCGGCCTGGGTATCGCCATCGGCCTTCTGATCGGTGCGATCCCGATCCCCTTCCTCGGCGGCGTCCCGCTGCGCCTCGGCGCTGCCGCCGGCCCGCTCATCGTCGGCCTCATCTTCGGCGCGCTGAAGCGCACCGGGCCAATTGTCTGGACGCTACCCTACAACGCGAACCTGACCCTGCGCCAGGCCGGACTGATCTTGTTCCTGGCCGGCATCGGCACGCGCTCTGGCTATGAGTTCGTGCACACCTTGACCAACGGCAACGGCCTGACGCTGTTCCTGGGCGGCGTCATCATCACAACATCTGCCGCAGCCTTGTGTCTCGTCGTCGGCTACAAGCTCTTCAAGATCCCCGGCAGCCTGCTCATCGGAATGTTGGCGGGCATGGAGACGCAGCCGGCCGTCCTGGGCTACGCCGCAGAGCAGACCGGCAACGAGATCCCTAACGTGGGCTACACGACGGTCTACCCCATGGCGATGATCGTCAAGATTCTGATCGCTCAGCTCCTCGTCATGCTCTTGCGCTAACTGGAGAACACATGCCGCCCGCACACCCTGCCGACATCTCCTGGTTTCTGCACGACCGTTTCGGCCTGTTCATCCACTGGGGCATCTACGCCGCCGCGGCGCGCCACGAGTGGGTGAAAAACCGCGAGTGCATCTCGGACGCGGATTACCAGCCATACTTCGACCATTTCGATCCTGACCTGTACGATCCAGCAGTCTGGGCGCGCGAGGCGAAGAACGCCGGCATGCAGTATGCCGTGTTCACGAGTAAGCACCACGACGGCTTCTGCCTCTGGGACTCGGACCTGACCGACTACAAGGCCACCAAGACGCCGGCCCGCCGCGACCTGTTGAAACCGATGGTCGACGCCTTCCGCGGCGAGGGATTCAAGATCGGCTTCTACCACTCGCTCCTCGACTGGCATCACCCGGAGTTCCCTATCGACGGGCATCACCCGCTGCGCAATGATGAGGCCGCGCGGGAGCAGTCGCGCCAGCGCGACATCCGCAAGTATGCGGAGTATCTCCACGGGCAGACGCGGGAGCTCCTGACACGCTTTGGCCCAATCGCCATCATGTGGTTCGACTTCTCGTATTCCAGGGGCGATTGGGGGTGGGCGAAGGGAAAGGGCAAGGACGACTGGCAGGCGGAGCGCCTGTTGGCGATGGTGCGCGAGCTTCAGCCCGGCATCATCGTCAACGACCGGCTGGAGATAGGCGGCGATTTCGTGACGCCTGAGCAGTACCAGCCCCACCTTCCGCCGACCGCCAACGGCCGCCCTATTGTCTGGGAAGCGTGCCAGACGCTCAACGGGAGCTGGGGTTACGACAGGGACAACCTGGACTGGAAGCCGGTCGACATGCTGGTGCGGATGCTCGTGGATACCGTCGCCAAGGGCGGCAACCTCATCCTGAACGTCGGCCCCAACGCCCGCGGCGAGTTCGAGCCGCGCGCTGTCGAACGGCTGCGCGGCATCGGCGAGTGGATGCACCTGCACAGCCGCGCCATCTACGGCTGCGGCCCTAGCGAGTTTACCCCGCCGGCCGACGCGCGCTACACGCAGCGCGGAAACCGCCTCTACCTGCACCTGTTCGACTGGCCTTTCCGCCACGTCCACCTGACGGGCCTCGCGGACCGCGTCGAGTACGCCCAGCTTCTCAACGACGCCTCCGAGGTCAAGCGCATTGTCGTGGACCCGCACCAGGCGGCGCAGAACATCACCATGGGCGGGCTTCCGCCGGGCACCCTTACTCTCGAACTGCCCGTCCAGAAGCCGCCCGTCGCCGTGCCGGTCGTCGAGCTTTTCCTCAAAGCCTGATCTCTCGGACGCGCGGGGCGGAGTGATGAGTTACTCCGCCCCGCGCGTCTTTCATTTGGTATCGCGTACCTGACAACTGGCACACTAGTTGCTAAATCAGGCTAAGGAACAGGAGCCGCGCATGCCTTACCCCTACCAGACCGTTCTGCCCGGGCTTGTTGTCGCCCAATCGCCGCTCCCGCCCGGCTGGAACGTCGACGTCGCCGTCACCCTCGTCCAGGGCGACCGCCTCGCCGTTGTCGACACGGGTGTCCGCGAGTTCATGCCGGCCGCTATCGAGCCAGCGCTCGCCGCGCTCGGCCGGTCTCTCCCTGACATCGGCTTGATCGTCAACACGCACGGCCACTGGGACCACGTCCAGGGCAACGCGGCGGTGCGCGACGCGAGCAGCGCGCCCATCTGGATACACACCGATGACGCGGGTCTGTTGGAGTCGCCGCCCGACCGCGAGCTAAAGGACGGCGACACGATCGACTTGGGCACGTGGCGCTTTGTCGTCGTCCACACGCCCGGCCACTCGGCCGGCATGGTGTGCCTCTACGAGCCGGAGCGGGCGCTACTCATCGTATCCGACGCCGTCCAGGGCTACGGCCTGCCCGGCGGCGGCTTGCCACTCTACTTTCACTCCGGCCGACAGTACCGCGAAAGTCTGGCGCGGCTACTGGCGCTCGATATGGATACCATCGTCCTCGGCCACGCCTTCATATGGTCCGGGGAGCCGCGGTTCGCCCACCAGGGCGCGGAAGCGCGGCAGTACTTGAAAGAGAGCCTGGAGGCGAGCCGCAAGACCGAGGCCGCCCTGCTGGAGGCGCTGAAAAACAACTCCGTGCCCAGCCTGGAAGAACTGGGGCAGGTTGTCGGCGCCTCTCTCGCCAATGACCCCCTGTTCCAGCTCAAAGGCGGCCTGGGACGGCTCGCCTACGGAAGCCTGCGCAGCGAGTTATCAGACCTGGGTATTGTTGTTTGAGTCCGCCGCCTAGATGGAGTGTCTAACGTGCGTTTATGGGTGTTGTTAGTTCCGGCATTGCTACTGTTAGTTATCTCATCGGCGGCTGCGGCCGGGCAGAATCCCGCCGCTGCGGCTCTCGGGCCGGGCGCGGGGACAGTGCTATATCTTCCGCTGCTTGAGCGAAACGCCGATCCCCTTGGCCCCGCGTCCACGCCGCCGCCGCTCTCGTTCGTCTTGACCGGGCTGGTATACGACTTCAGCGTTGGCCCTGGCAAACCCATTGCCGGCGCCGACGTGTCCATTTCGACCTGCGAGAACCGCGCCTTCCACGTGACCACCGATGCGACGGGCCGCTACGCCCTCTCGGCGCCGCTGGCCGACCTGAATCGCTGCCCGCAGGTGACGCTCGGCGCGGCCGCGGCGGGCTATACCCCGCAGTATCTCCTGACCGCAGTCAGCGACGTTATTTCAGAAGCAGAGCGAAACATCGGACTCGCGCCACTGAGTGGCCCACAGCCCACCGTCGTGCCAGGACCCTGGTAGCAGGCAGCGCCATTGGCAAGTGCGCGACCTTTCGATTCTGTCGGAAGCACAGGTAAAGCCCTGACGTTCTTCCTTTTCAGGTTTACATGGGCAATGTTTGTGGTATAATCGGAAACAGAAGTACTGCACTTCCGGCTTTATCTATCGAAAGGAGACGGGCAACATGCCATTCGACCAAACCACCCTCACGGCGACGTTCGGGAAAGTACTCGGTGGTGTTATCACCGCCGTCGTTATCCTGCTCATCGCCTGGCTGGTCGCAGCCATTCTGAGGTGGGTAGTGAGGAAAATCCTCAATGCCTTCCGCCTGGATGACCGGGTTCGTTCCCCAGGCCTGACCGCGATCATCGCCTCAATCGTGTTCTGGGTAACGATCCTGATCTTCCTCCCATCGGCGCTTAGCGCCCTGGGCGCGACCTCGATCCTCGAGCCACTCAATGCGCTGGTCAGCAGCATACTTGCGTGGATTCCCCAGATCATCGCCGCGATCGTCATCCTGATCATCGGCGTGTTCATCGCGCGCCTCTTGCGCCAGATTGTGACGTCTGCCTTGCAGGCGATCGGCACCGACCGCGTCGGCGGGCGGTTCGGCTTCCAGGGCCTGTCCGCCCTGGTCGGCCTGATCGTGTACATCCTGGTCCTGGTGCCGACCTTGATTGCCGCGATGGGCGCCCTGAACCTAACGGTGCTCACCGCCCCGCTCACCGCGATGCTGACCGAGTTCCTGAACGCGATCCCGAACATCATCGCGGCGATCGTGCTCATCATCGTGGCCTACTACATCGGCCGCGTCGTAGGGCAGATCGTGACCGACCTGCTGACCGGCCTGGGCTTCAACCGCATCTTCCTGTGGATGGGGGTCGCCAACGTAGAGAGTAAGTCAGGCCAGACGCCGTCCAGGGTCGTTGGTACCCTGGTGTTCGTCTTCATCGTCTACACCGCGGTGATGCAGGCCATCTTCGTGTTGGGCTGGAGTGATCTCGGCGCGCTGTTGAGCCAGTTCCTGGTCATCGCCATCCAGGTCATCCTGGGCCTGATCATCATCGGTTTCGGCCTCTGGCTGGCGACGATGGTAGGACGCGGCGTGCGCGCGAGCGGCTGGCCGTCGAAGAACCTGCTGGCGCTCATTGGCGAAATCGCGATTTTCATCCTGTTCGCCGCGATGGGCCTGACGCAGATGGGCCTCGGCCAGCAGATCGTCGTCCTGGCCTTCGGCTTGACCCTGGGCGGCGTCGCCATCGCCGGCGCCCTGGCCTTCGGTCTTGGCGGCCGGGCATGGGCCGGGCAGGTCCTCGAGGACGCCCGAAGCTGGTACCGGTCCCGCGATGATTCGGCGACGCTTGGTCTGCCCAGCATCCCGCCTGTCAGCATCCCACCCGCCACTGAGTCGTCAGCCACCCCGCCGCCCGCCGAGCCGCCGGCCACCCCGCCCGCTGAGCCGCCCGCCGAGCCGCCGACTGCAGGCTCGAGCGACTGAGGCTGAGCGCGTTTCATTGAAAATCGATGAGGGACGAGACGGTGGAGAGAGACAGCGACGTAGCCCTCTCCGCCGTGACAACCACACATAACGCCATGATCGGGGTGCCCTCCGCGGGCATCCCGATTCGTTTAGCGCGCTTGACGCGGCGGGTCATTTGGAAGATAATCGTGGCCGAGCCTGGAAGGCGCAAAGACTGAGCCGCTCCAGGGAACCCGCTACGCGGCAGCGACAAAGGAGGTTCTATGCCGCCACCGCCTGTCCCGATTACGCATTTGATCATTGCGATCATCCAGGGTGACGATCAACGCGCCGTGCTGGACGGCCTGAATCGCCGCGGCTTCTCGGCGACGGTTGTCAGCTCGACCGGCGGCTTTCTTCGCCAGGGCAACGCCACCGTGCTCGTCGGAACGAACGAAGCATCGGTAAACACCGTGCTGACGATTATCCGCGAGAACGCCCGCACGCGAACCCACGTCGTCAATGCACTACCTTCGATCATCGAACCGGCGGCCTTCTTCTCCCCGCAGCCGGTCGAAGTCGAGGTCGGCGGCGCGGTGTGCTTCGTCGTCAAGGTTGATCGCTTCGAGCGTTTCTAGATCCGCCATCATTCCACCAGGAGGCCCTTGATGCCCGACGTGACCCTGATCGCTCCTCCGGACAGCCAGCCGGCGCCCTCGGACTATGTGGAGCGCGCGCCCGGCTGCCGCTGGGCCGTCGTCTCATCCCCCGGCGCGACGTTCGTCTACTGGGACTTCGACCCGGATTATGTCATCCCGCGCCACAATCACTTCCACGCCCAGTGCGCCATCTCGCTCAACGGTGGCATTGACCTGGTGTTCGATGACCACACGGTGTCGATGCAGCCGGGGCATATGCTCTACATCCCGCCCAATGTGTACCACCGGGGTGTCATAACCGGGCCGTGCAAGATTATCGACGTGTTTGTTCCGAACCGCGAGGAGTATGAGGCCGAGTATCAGGCGAAACGCGGCGGTTGATGCGCGCGTATCGTGATTGGTCAATCTAGTGCGAGGAGAACTGAAGCCATGGCCAGGATACAGCCAGTCGAAGCAGATATTGTAGTGCGCCGGCGGACCCCGTGGTACGCGTGGCCCTTCGTCATCCTGTGGCGCACGCTCGCCATCGTCCTCAACCTCATTGGGCGTGTCACATTCTTTGGCGTGGGCATGCTGCTGATGATCATTGGGTTCTTCCTGACCCTGACGCTTCTGGCCGCCCCGGTCGGCATCCCCCTGATCATCCTCGGCTTCATCATGGTATCGCGCGCCATCTTCTAAGCGATGCCCTTCGCCTTCGACGCGCACCGGCTGACCGTCGCCCTCCAGGCCCACGGCTACGCCGTCAATGGGGCCGCGGAGGGCGCGCCCAATGTCGTGCATGGTCGACGGCGCGATGGCGCCGAGATCTGGATCGACGCCGGCGGCCGTCTACGATACCAAACGTGCCGCCGTACCCAGGCAGGTCAGACGCGGCGCGTGTCGCAGGATGGGATGGACTATCGGGTGCTGTCGGAGCCGTACGCGCTGATTACGATCACGGTGGAGCTTGGCGCGACAGCCCAGCTTGCCGACGCGCTCGCCGCCCTGGACGACTTGGCATATGACGCTCAGGCTTCATGAGGAGGTCAGCACAAGCAACGACTTTTCCTCATCAGCAACAAATAGCCTAATCTCAGTCACGCTGCCACCACAGCCAGCCGCCGCTCGCGTTCCGCTGCAAAGGCCAAGCAGGCTCGGATGTCATCGCGCTCTAGATCGGGGAAATCGCGCAGTATCTCGTCTTCGGTCATGCCCGAGGCAAGATACTCAAGGATATCTGTAACCGTAATGCGCAGCCCCCGAATACAGGGCTTCCCGCCACGCTTTCCTGGCTCAATGGTTATGCGGTCCAGGTAGTTCATAATTTACCCTCGCACGTCTAGCTACCTCGGGCGTTTCCGAAGCATACTCACCCTTTCCCGCAAGGTCAAACGTCCCCAACGAGCGCCGCCATCAACCCACGCACGAACTCAATCTCATCCCAGTTGACGGTATGCCCCATCCCGGGGTAGATGCGCGCCGTTACGTGCCCCCCCATCCGTTCCAACACTTCCGCCGTCTCCTCGACCCGTTCCTTCGGGATGTGAGGGTCCACGTCGCTGCAGCCCAGAAAGACGGGCGTCCCCTCCAGCGAACCTGGATAGTCGCGCGGCGTCCCCGGCGGGCCGATGAGGCCGCCGCTCAACCCCACGACACCGCCGTAGCGTCGAGCGTAACGCGCGACGTACTCCAGCGACAGGCACGCCCCTTGAGAGAAGCCGAGCAGCATCGTGCGCTCGACGCCGATGCCCGCCGCTGTGACACGCGCCAGCGCCGCGTCTAGCGCGGCCATGCCTGAGGAGATGCCTGGCTCGTTGTTCGGGATGGGCGCCAGGAAGCTATAGGGATACCACGTGTTGTGGCGGGCCTGGGGCGCGAGGTAGGCGAAGCCGGGCTGAGCAAGCTCATTCGCCAGAGTCAGGATATCGTGAGCGTCAGCGCCACGCCCGTGCACCATAATCATCGCCGCCCGCGCCGTGTCCAGCGGCTCGCCTGTCGCCAGGAGCGGCTGGCCCTGGTGGGGCTGATTCGCCGGTTTCACCTCGCCCGCCATGTCAGCCCTCCCGCGCCGCGGCGAGGACCGGCTGCACCTCGCGCATATGCAGTATATGGTGGCCGTAGATGGCGTTGATGAAGCCTTCTACATTGGCGTAGCCAAGAGCCGGGTGCCTGCCTTCCAGGTCAAGGGCGGAGTCGTCTAACGTGCGGACCCAGGCGAGGGTGCGCTCGCGCTCCGCGACAAGGTCGGCCAGCAGCTCCGCCGAGGGGCGCTCTTCCAGCCGTTCCTGCTCCGCCGCGTTGACGGCATTGAGGTCGAGCATCTCGGGCGCGCCCTTGCCGCCATCAACCACGTCCTGCGCCATCGCCCGCAAATACTCCTCGCTGGACACGAAGTGCGCCAGAACATCGCGAATGGTCCACGGGTCAGGGTCGTTGTATACGACCAGGTCCCACTCCTGGGGCGACAGACCGCCCAGGATCTCTCGCGTCCGCTGCCCGCCCTTCTCCAGCTTCGCCACCAGCGTGTCTACCCTCGGTCCGGCCATAGATGTCTTCCTTTCATGTGGGACCGTCGTTGTGACGCTTCAGCCTCGCGCTCGCGCTCGCGGCCCCGGCCCATCCCCGTGTTCGTTTGGCGTATCGTCCGTGTCGTCGCTCGGCTGTGGCAGCCCGATCATGCGCGGGCTTTCCGAATCGAGCTGGGCATCGACCTCGGCCACCAGATCGGCGTAAACCTTGTCTGAGATAACACCATCGCGCTGAAGGTCGGCCACCAGGCTGCGCTGTGCCCGTAGGCCCTCACGCTGGGCGCGGTTCATGGCCGCCACGGCCATATCAGGACGCGCCTGGAGTAGCTCGTGAACATCCTCCTGCAAGCCTCGCTCCGCCGTCTCGATGTCGGTTTGCAGCGTCACATAGATCTCTGACGCAATCATCCCCTCGGAATAGAGGCTCCGTAGACGGTCATGCGCGGCCCGCAGCATCAGCATCTGCGCTCGCAACCGCTGCCGACCCTGGATTTCATCGGAGCGCTCCACCAGGCCGAGGCGCCGCAGGACAAAGTCCATGGTTGTTCCCTGGACGAGCAGCGTGAACAGGACGACGCCGAAAGCCATCACACGCAGAAGGTTGCTGTACGTGAGGGTGGCAGGCAGGCTGAGCGCCAGGGCAAGGCTCACCGCGCCGCGCAGCCCACCCCAGAACAGCACCTTGGTATACGCCGGTGGTATTTTCTCGCCCCATCGGTTCAGAAGCCAGGAGAGAGGGAACACGATCAGCCGCGAGGCAACCACGGCAACGATAGCGACGGCGATGGGCCACGCATCGGCGGTGAGTGCCGCCAGGTTGATCTGCAACCCGATGAGCAGGAAGATCATCGAGTTGGCGACGAACGCCATGTACTCCCAGAAATTGTATAGAACGATCTTGGTCGTGGGCGACATCTGGCGCGGACCGAGACTGCCGCTGAGAATGCCCGCCGCGACAACGGCGAGAACGCCACTGACGTGCATCCGCTCCGCAAGCAGGTAGCTCCCGTAGGCCACGACCGTTGTGAGCGTCGTCTCGATCAGGTAGTTGTCCAGGAGGCTGAACGCGCGCGACATGAGCCAGCCCAGGGCCGCGCCGATAGCAATGCCGCCGACGGAGACGACCACGAACTGTACGACGCTCTGCGGCAGATCGAATATGCCGGTCAGCGCTGCGATGAGCATCAGGTTGAAGACGACGATGGCGGTCCCGTCGTTGAGCAGGCTCTCGCCCTCGACGAGCAGCGTCAGGCGTTTGGGCGCGCCCAGCGAGCGGAACAGAGCGACGACCGCAACCGGGTCCGTCGCCGACATCAGCGCCCCAAAGAGCAGCGCGACCGACAGCGGCAGACCGACCCCGAAGCTGACGATTCCGCCCACAATGATCATTGTCAGAATAACGCCCGGCACCGCCAGAACCGTGAGGGCGCGCCAGTTGTGACGCAGATCCGTCAGGCTGATGTGAAAGGCGGCCTCGAACACGAGAGGCGGGACGAAGATGCCAAGGATAAGCTCCGGCGTCAGTTCCAGATGCGTGTCTGGGAAAGCCGTGAACGCCAGGCCAACCAGGACGAGCGCGACGGTGTACGGGATGCGCAGCCGCTGCACGACGATCGCCACGATCGAGGCCGCCAGCAGCAGCTCGATGATCAGCGTCTCCGCGTGCAGGAAGGATTCCATCTACAGAATCGCCCGCAGCGCCTCGCGGCTGATGTTCGCGCCGCACAGAACGACGACAACGTTGCCGCCCGGGAAGTCCTCGCAGCGGCGCATGTAGCCGGCGACCGCGACACCGGCCGCGCCTTCGATGAGCGTGTGGTGGCTATCGACTATGAGGCGGATCGCGTCGGCAATCTCACTTTCGGACACGAGCACGTAATCGTCGACAAGCTCGCGGCACAGGTCGAAGGTAATGGCATTCGGCTCGATGCCGCCGGCCGATCCGTCCGACAGCGTCGGCAACGACTCCATCTCTACGATATGTCCGACGCGCACCGACTCGGCCATCACCGGCGAGTTCTGCGGTAGGCAGCCGATAACCTGCACGCCGGGATAGACGGCCTTCAAGGTGCCGGCGATGCCGCTGATCAGGCCGCCGCCGCCAACGGTAACGAACACGGCATCGATGGGCGTAACCTGTCGCGCCAGCTCCAGTCCGATCGTCCCCTGCCCGGCGACGATGTCCGGGTCGTTGTAAGGCGATATGTACGGCAGGCCGCGTTCGAGGGCCAACTGACGGGCGTACATCTCGCTCACGACACTGTCATCGCCGTGGAAGATGACCTCGGCCCCATAGCGGCGAATCATGGCGACCTTAGCCGGCGACGCGATCTCCGGGACGACGATGACGCCGCGCGCTCCCAGCCGGTTCAGGGCGTAGGCCACCGCGGCGCCATGGTTGCCGGACGACGCCGTCACGACGCCGCCGGCGCGTTGGGCGGGGGAAAGAGTCAGGAGCTTATTGACCGCTCCGCGCAACTTAAACGAGCCCGTATGCTGGATGTTCTCCAGCTTCAGAAAGACGCGGCCATGCCCCATCTCGCTCAGTGGCAGCGATAACTCCACCGGCGTCTCGCGCACGTACGGGCGTATGCGCCCCTCTGCCAGGGTGACTTCGTAATACAATGTCATTGATGTCTCATACCACCAGGGTACTTAATTATAGCACGGGGCCAAGACACCCCCGCTGGCGGTGAGCGACCCGCGCGCGTCGTTCGCCGTCATTGCGGGCGCAGTGAAGCAATTCCCCGCCCTTGCAAGAGACAGTCCATCCAGCAATGATGTCGCTGTCACCACGCGGGAGATTGCTTCGTCCTCCTATCGTCGTCCTCGCAATGGCCGAACGCGTGTCGTCTAAGGAGCGCGCCGTCGACCTCGCAACGACACGCAAGCATCAGTTGCCGGCCGCCGGGAGACCGAGGTCGCGGGTCAGGCTCATGATATCCGCAATGTCCACGTCCCCGTTGCCATCGATGTCGTAGGCTGCATCCTCGACGCTGGCTGGCCGCTGCGGCCAGTGGCTCGCCTCTATCTGCACGTCCTCGTCGTCAATCACCCCGTTGTTGTTGAAGTCGCCCATGCCTCTGCGCACCCGCGTCGCCTTCGGTGTCGGTGTTCGCGTTGGCGTCCTGGTCGCGGTCGGCGTGCGGGTCGGCGTGCGCGTCACTGTTGGCGTGCGCGTCACCGTTGCCGTCCGTGTCGCGGTGGCCGTGACCGTCGGTGTCGCGCTGGGCGTGGGCGTGCGGGTCGCGGTCGGCGTCGGCGTCCCGGTGGCCGTCGCGGTAGAGACGGGGGCGCCGCTCGTGGGTAGCACGAGCAGGGTGATGCTCTGGGCGGGGAACGTCGCGTCGAACCCGCTGCTCGTGACCGCCAGGTCGGCATCGCGGACGATCGCCGCGAGATTCGCCGGACTGTAACGGTACACGGCAGCGGAGGCCGCGGGGTTGAACCCGGCCAGGGCGATATGGCTGGTCAGACCGTTGTTCGTCTTGTTGACCACCACCAGGGTCAGAGCACCGTCGCCGCTCCGCTGCGCTCCATAGATCGCGAGCGTACCCTGGTCGGCACTCGTGGCTTGAACGCTCGTGTCCCCGAAGGCGCCGCCCGCGCCGTCATAGTTTCGGTACATGCGGAACGCGAACGCGCCTGGGTCTGTGACCGCCGGCGGCTCCCACAGCGTCGCCAGGTCTAGCCCCTCTCGCCCGAAGATGCCAAGGACGTCGGCCTGCGCCAGCGCGCCGTTGATGTTGTCGAGCGCGCCCCAGTTGTACTCGCTGATAGCGAGCTTGGTGCCGGGGTAGTTCTGGTTCACCCAGTCATGCATGCGTGGGATTAGCATCACGGTGTCGTTGATCCAGCTCTCATCCACGTACGTCGGGTCCCACAGCGAGCGCGTCGACCGCAACCGCAGCGCCTGCGTCGCCGCGCTGCCGGCGCCCGAGAGAGAGACGCCCGCCGCCGCCGGATAGTAGTGCAGGTCGAGGTAGTCCAGGATGCGGACGCCGTGCTGCTGCTCGTAAGCCGCCATCTGCGACAGGTACCACGGCGTGAACGCGACGCCGCCGTGGGCGTTGCGGTCCTGAGGGTTGTTCCACCAGCTCCCACCGGGCGCGGCGTCGAGCGCCGACCAGAAATAGGCCGTCCAGCCCCAGAGGACGGGGCCAAGGGTCTTCGCGCTGGGGTCGGCGGCCTTGATCGCGGCGGCGTACTGGTACGTGCGGTCGCGCAGCTCGTCGTAGCTCGTCGGTGACGGGTGGACGTCGCGGTGCGTGCTGTTCCACAGCATCGGCTCGTTGTCGAGGTTGTAGTACGCGACGCCGCCGTTCGCCGCGGTCCCGTAGCGGCTCGTGAGGTGGCCGATCCACGCCTGGTCGAAGGTCGGGTCAATAGCCGTGCTCGTGTCTGTTGCGGCGTTGCCGGTGATGTTGGCGCCCGAGGTGTTGACGCCGTTGCCGCAGTCCGTGCGGTACGGGTCGACGCTCTGCTGCGCACCGTATTTCGCCACGCTGAAGCCGCAGGCATAGGCGCGCGACTTTGGCGTCCAGCCGATGAGCGGCATGGTCATGATAGTCTTCGTCCCGGTGCGCCGGTCCTGATCGACGAATGAGTCTGCGGCCGAGCCGTTGGGGAGGGCCGCGGGGTTGGCGTTGTCCTCGGGGATATTCTCGAAATACCAATCGCTGGCGTGATTACTTGTATCGTAGAGGTAGTTGTAACGCGTGGTGGAATTGCCGCCCCACCGGCGCACCGGCAGCCGCACGGCATTCGCCAGCTCCTCGCTGGCGTAATTGATGCCGTAGATGTCGGGGCTGATGGCATGGCGGTTTGCCGAGGCATCGACGCTCAATGACGGGCCGGCGCCGGGTGGGAGCGTCGGCGTCGGCGTCGTGACTGTCGAGACGAAGGAAATGTCATCGAGGTAGAACGTGGACTGGGCGTGGCCGGTGGTGTCCTGCCAGACCACGCCGGTGATCTGCGCCGGACTTCCCAGGTCGCTGAGCGGCACATCGACCTGCGCCCAGGTATTCTTCGGCACATTGACGGCGACGCTCTGGCCGAGGTTCTGCGAGCCGTCGGCCAGCTTAACCTCGACGCCCTGCCCGCCGCTCGCGCCGCCATTGATGTAGAAGCGGAGGGTATTGTACGTGGCGCCGCCGATGGTTGTGTCCGTGTGCAGATAGAGGCCGGCCCAGGCTGCAGTGTACGTCACGGCCGTGGACTGGCTCCCACTGTGCACAGGCGACGTGTTGGCGAAGTTGGCCGTCGTGATCCACGACCAGTTCTGCCAGCCGGCGGCCAGACCGTCGGTGTAGACCGCGCCGCCGCCCTGGGCGTGGCCCTGGCCTGGGAGCAGGGCCACGCCCGCGAGGGCCGCAACAAGAACGAACAGGCGCATCAGGGGGGATACGCGGGTGGACATGCGGATAGCCTCCTGTGGTGGCTCAAGAAGAGAAGATTGCGACAGAGGCACAAAGAACACAGAGAGGGAAGATATTCACGTTTTCTCTGTGTCCTCTGTGCCTCCGTAGCCAGTCCCCTCTTTGGACGTCCAAGAGGTGGGGAATGTCGGGCGGTGCAATAGACTCGGGCTTGCTTATGCGCCGCCTAGCTTCTCCAGCGTCATGCAGTAGGCGACCGGGCCCTTCTCGAAGCTCGACAGGCGGAAGAACTCGTTCGGCGCGTGAATCTGCTCGTCGTGCAGGCCAAAGCCCAGGCCGACGGAGTACGCGCCCAGGTGGCGGTGGAAGAGCTCGGTCACCGGGACGCTGCCGCCGGAGCGCACCTGGTACGGCTCGCGCCCGTACATCTCGGTCAGCACCTCGCTCACGACCTGCACCGTCGGCAGATCGAGGGGCATGAGGTAGGGGTAGGCCTGGAATGGGAACGACTGGACGGTGACGGTGACACCGGGCGGTGTGTGCGTCTCGACGTGGCGCACCAACAGCTCGCGGATGCGCTCGGGCTTCTGGTTCGGCGCGAGGCGGCAGGCAATCTTGCCATGCGCCTCCCGCGCCAGCACGGTCTTGATGCCTTCGCCCTGGAAGCCGCCCCATATCCCGACAATCTCCAGCGTCGGCCGCACCCACAGGCGCTCGTGAGTGGTGTAGCCCGGCTCGCCGAATACGTCCGTGATGCCAATCTCGGCTTTGTACTCTTCCTCATCGTAGGGGATGCGCGCGATCTCCTCGCGCACCTCCGGCGTCAGCGGAACGACGTCGTCGTAGAATCCCTCGACAGTGATCGTGCCATCCGGCGCGTGCATTGAGTCCAGGATCGCAATAAGGGCGTGCAGCGGGTTGGCGATAGCGCCGCCGTACATGCCGGAGTGCAGGTCGGAGCGAGCGCCCTGCACGTCGATCTGGATGGCAGCGAGGCCACGCAGACCGACGCCGATTTGCGGCTCGGTTTCGCTGAACTGGCCGCTGTCGGCGTTGAGAACGACGTCGCAAGCGAGCAGGTCCTTGTTCGCCGCAACGAACGCGCCGAGCTGCGGGCTGCCGATCTCCTCCTGCCCCTCGAAGATGAACTTCACGTTGACGGGCAGCTTGCCGGTCGTCTTGAGCAACGCCTCGGCGGCGATGATGGGGCCAAGCATGTTGCCCTTGTCGTCCGTCGCGCCGCGGGCATAGAGTCGGCCATCGCGGATCGACGGCTCGAACGGCGGCGTCGTCCATAGGTTCACCGGGTCGACCGGCTGGACGTCGAAGTGGCCGTAGATGAGAATGGTGGACTTGCCCGGCGCGTGTAGCCAGTCGCCGTAAACAACGGGGTGGCCGCCGGTGGGCATGATGCGGACGTTCTCGACGCCCGCTGCCGTCATGCGGTTCGCCACCCACTCGGCAGCGCGCGCAACATCGGGCGCGTGCTCAGACAGGGCCGAGATGCTGGGGATGCTGGCCAGTTCCACCAGCTCATCGACAAACCGCTGCTTGTTCTCGTTCAGGTAGGCTTCCCAGGCAGGCATTCGCGTAGCTCTCCTCTCACTCCGGCGTGGAAGTAGGGCCCTCAGGGGGTAGAAGGCAGGGGTGAAATTGGCTCAACCGGGGGTATTGTACGCCCGCGAATGCCCTTTCGCCAAGATTGTGTGAAGGGGGAGTCCCCGTGGCAACCCACGGCGCTTCAGGGCGGGCACATATGCCCTAGCCTACCTTGTATCGGGCGTGCTCAAGCGCCGCCTGCTGGCGGCTTAGCTCGTCGGCGTACTCCGTGTTCAGAACACGCCGCAGCACACCCTCGGAGTCTGGCACCAGGTCCCACAAGCCACTGTTGTGCCAGTGGTCGAGCCGGTCCCAGTCGTGGCGGTCGAGAATCGGGAACAGCGTCACGCCGCCGATCGGCACGCCCATCTCCCACGCCTGCGCAACCTCGCCCATCATGAACCGCAGCCAGGCGGCGCGCCCGACCCCGTAGTGGCTCGTCTCCGCGATGAACATCGGCCGCTTGTAGCGCGCATACACCTCGGCCAGGATCTGGTGCGGCGGGCGCCAGCGGTCATCCAGGGGCTTGTACGCCCAGCCAAGCCAAAGGCCGCTAGGGTACTCCCACTCGCTGTTGTGATAGAAGTTGACGCCCACGATGTCGAGATAGCGCGGATGGCCGCCGAGCTGCGGCTCCATCCGCCCCACCAGCATGTCGGCCGATTGGAACTGGCTCAGGCGCCGCGCCTCGACCTCCTCAGCCAGGTCTTCGCGGCCCCGCTCCGGCGTGATGTGGATGATTGGATCCACGTGCACGAAACGCGCGCGGCTGTCCACCGCCCAGACCTCTTCCATCGCGGCAATCGCGGCGCGCGTGAGCTGCATCTTTAGCTCGTAGCCGCGGCCCTTGTCAAAGGGATGGAAATACTGCGCGTCGCCCGACGCCCACGCCAGGTATGACATTTCGTTGACCGGTGTATAATATGGCACGCCGTCCGAGTACTCGCGGATGAAGCGGGCGACGGCGCGGGAAAAGCGCGCGAAGCGATCCACGAATGCCGGCGCGAACACGTCCAAATCGTTCGGCCAACCGTAGTGGCAAAGCGCCCAGATCATCTGGATTTGTTGGCGCTGCGCCGCCTCCACCATCGGCGCGAAGGACGAGAAGTCGTAACGGCCGTCACGGTCAATGAGGTGCCAGCGCGCGGCGTCGCGCGCGGTTGTAATGCCGACGCTGCGCAGGCGGGCATAGTCGGCCTCCACCTGCTGGTCGTGCTGCGTTGAAGCGATCATGTCGAGGCGAACGCCATCCTGGTTGATCTGGCTGCCAGACTCGAATCCGGCAAGCCAGAAGGAGCTGAAGAGCTGGGGTATGTCCGTGAGGGGAAATGGTCGCATAGTCACTCCAGGGAATGACGGGAGGCCAAAGGCTGTGGCCTCTGGCCTCCGTGTCGGTTTACATCTCGCGAGCCTTAGCTCTTGCTGTGCTCAGCGGCCTTCTTCTGAAGCTCGTAATTCACGACGGTCGACATGTGCTGCTCGATCCACTGTGCCATTGCCATGTCTTCCTGCATGATCTGGCGGCACACCTGTGCCGTTTGATTGTCGCCGAGCTGCTCGGCGGCGGCGACCAGTGCGCGATACGAGGCGACCTCGAAATTCTCGGCCGCGTAGTCGGAGAGGCTGTTCTTCACCGGCTCGTCACCGAACGGTGCCGTCGCGACACTCTGGACGGTGCCGACCATACCGCCGATGGCGGTCTTGACGGACGAAACGTTGTCGCCGCGGCGCTCGATGCACGCCTTCACCATCTCGGCGTGGCGCTTGGTTTCCTCAACGTGCTGCTCGTCGCGGCGCCGAACCTCAGGCAAATCCTTGGCGTCGTCGGCGTGCTGCTTCAAGATGGGCACCAGCCCCATTTCCATGCTGTAAGCGTCCTTAAGCCATGCATTCAACAGTTCTTCGTGAGCCATATTCAATCCTTTCTGAAACCAACTTCCTACTCTCAAACAGCGGCCTTCCGCGTTCGCCCGTAGACTAGCAATATCTGCGCCACAAAGGTCCGTGGACAAAGCTTCCGCGTAAACTAGGCAACACAGCAACAAGCGCTTGCGGAACTTTGACCCGTAGAACGACGTCTGACCTGAACAGTTAGCACACGAAACAAAGAGGGTACTTATGCACAGCACATGGTTGAATCGGATCCCGTTGTTTGTCGCCTTGAGTCTCAGCGCCATCGCCGCCGCCTGCACTTCGGTAGGCGCGCCGACCGGCCAAACGGGCACGTCGAGCGCGACCGCGGTTGGCAATGTCTGCCCAACGGCAACAGCCGAAACCCGCCTGCTGGTGAACAAGGACCACGGCTACTGCCTGCTGTATCCGTCGGCCTACACCGTCGAGCACTACTCACCGACCGGTACCGCCGTTGTGATGGGCTCCATCATGAACCACACCGATCCCCGCGTCAGCGTCGAGACGGCGCCGAGCGAGGGACGCACGACTCAGCAGGCCGGTGACGCCCTCTACGCCCAGGTCGGCTCGCCGGGGATCGAGGTCAAGCGCAGCGGTGTCCGAATCGGCGGGCAGGAGGCCGTGTTGCTGGACAACGTCCCCTACCAGGACCTGACCCGCGAGATCATCCTGGCGCACAACGACAAAATCTACCGGCTCCAGTTCACCCCCGCCGATCCGGCCGACGCTGGGGTTTACGGGCGGACGCAGCAGCTCTACGATACGGTCGTCGGCTCGTTCCACTTCACACAGGAATGAGGCGAGCCGCACCGAAAACCGGCGCGGCTCAGGAAGGAGGGGGATGGGGGATGAGTTCTGTCTACGCAGCCCTGCGCTTCTTCCTCGGGCGCTCGTCATCGACCGGCGCCGCGGGCGTCTCGGCGACCCTCGGCGTCGGCTGCGCGTCGGCGTCGTAGCCCAGCATGAGATGATGGGGGCGGACGTACGCGTTAGCGCGCACCTCGAAGCCGGGCGCAGCCGCGCCTTCGCTCAACGCCGACGGATGGACGAGCACCAGGTTCGGCTCCAGGCCGAAACGTTCCTGGTAGCGCTCCGCGGCCAGCGCAACCTTCGCCGCGAAGGGGGTCCTGGGATCCCTATCGTACCACAGCAATCCAATGTCCATAATCGCACTCCCGACAGGTGTGAATGATGGTGGGGAGCATCGCTCATGCATCCTGGAGGCGGGCATGCCGCCTCCTCGCGGGGCTAACTATCCTCACCGATGATATTGAACTCGCGCTGCACCGGCGGCAGCGCCGGCTGCTGCGGGTACCAGCCGCCCATGCTGCGCGGGGGCATGGGCATCTGCGCCTGCGGCACAACGATGATTTGAGGCGGCGGCGCCGCCGGGCCAAGACTCGCCTGCTGCCAGGGCTGCCCCGCCGGCTGGACAGAAGGCTTCTCGGACTCGCGCGGCTCCGCACGGCGCACCGCATAGAGAATGAGCAGCGCCACAGGCAGGGTGCCCGCCACACCCAGGACGACCCCAACGACCACCGCCATCGCCTCCGACCCCATGCGGACCGCGACGGCCCCGCCGAGTCCGGCGAAAAACGCAATCACAGCACCACGGAACAGCCAGTTCACAATCGCCTCCTGTACCTTGTCATGCGCTGAGCGAAGCGACGCATCCCCAGGCGCAACCCGGGCCCTTCGCGCTGCTCAGGGCGACGCCGGAGCTAAGAAGCCTTCTTCTGCCCACCCCCGGTGAGTACCTGCCATCCATCCGGCCGCGCTTTCTTCGGCGCCGGAACCGGCGCGGGTGATGCCACACCCTCGATGCCGAGCGAGAGCTGCTGCGCTGCGCCTTGCGGCGGTTCGGCAGGCGCCGCGGGCGCGGGTGTAGAACCTGTCGCCTCGGGGCGCGCCGCTGCGATCGGGGGCTGGGCCTGCGGAGCCGGGGCAGGAGCAACGGGCGGCGGCGCGGTGGAGCGCCGACGGCGCGGCGCTGCGGCAATAGGGACTGCTGACGGCGCGAGTCCGGCGATTGGCCGCGGCGTTTCGCCGACGGGCAGACAACCGCCCAGGTCGCCCTCGGAAACAAACGCCGCCTGAAGCCGGTGGGCGTTGCCCTGCACCACCAGGAGGAAGTCGCCCCGACCGACGAGACGTTCCGCGCCGCTCTTGGCGATGCCGGCGGCGACGCGCGCGTCTTCCGCGCTCGCAACGCTGCCCACGAGCCGCGCCGGGAAGTTGGCTTTGACGAGGGAGCCGATGATGGCGCTGCTCGGCTTCTGGGTGCAGCAGACGAGATGCAGCCCTGCTTCCCGGCCGCGCTGCGAGATGCGGGTCAGCGCCATCTCAACGGCCGGACCGCCAACCAGCGCGAGGTCCGCCAGCTCGTCGATGAACGTCACGATGCGCGGCAGAGTTATTCGCTCGCGGTCGCGCCGCTCCATCTCCTGGACGAGCCACTGCAGGGCGGTGATTGCCTCCTCCGCGTTCTGCGCGACGGCCGACACCAGGTGCGGGAGCCTGGCGAAGGGAGCGTAGCCGCGGCCCTTGGGATCAATCAGCAGAAGCGCCAGGTCGGCTGGGGAGTTGTAGTGCGCCAGGCTGGCGATCATCGAGCGCGCCAGCGCCGTCTTTCCGCTGCCCGTGGTACCGCTGACGAGAACGTGCGGGACTTCAGGGCTGGACAGACGCAACAGGATCGGCGTTCCTTCGCCGTCCATGCCGAGGATCGCGGTGTGTGGCGGGACGTGCCTTAGACGCTCCACCAGGTCGAAGAGATGCACCATCCCGCGGTCACCGCGCGGGAACTCGAGATCGATGGTCGCGCCGTGCCGCACGACGCGGCAGGTGGCGACGCCCAGCGCGAGCGCCAGCTCTTCCGAGAGCCGGGTGATCTGGTTGACCTTCGTGCCCACTGCCGGCACGAGGTGGAAGCGGACGATTTGAGGCGTGACGGAGCCGCCGGTCACGCGGCCGTTGATCTTGTGGCTGGCCAGCACCGCCTCAATCTGGTCGGCCTGGTAGTGTAGTTGGTTGATGCGCTTGCTCATGGGTACCGCCTCCCGAAGCGGGAGCCTGAAGGCGGCGGGCGCCTCCAGGCTCCGAACTCGCACCGTCTCAAACCTGGCGGATGACAGCAACAACCTTGCCCTGAACCGTGACCTTGGAAGGATCGCAGTAGATCGGGGCCATGTTGGAGTTCTCCGGCTGGAGCCGGATGCGGTCTCCCTCGTGGAAGAACCGCTTAAGGGTCGTCTCGCCGCCCCGGTCGGTCTCGATCCACACAGCGACGAGATCGCCGTTTTCTGCCGTGTCGACGTGGCGGAGGATGACCGTGTCCCCATCGTTGATGAGCGCGTCAATCATCGAGAAGCCGCGCACGCGCATGGCGTAGACGTCGCGTGTGTCCCCGACGAGGTCGCGCGTCAGGCTCAGCGAGTCGCTGGCGCTGTCGTCCGGCTTCGGGAGTGGCAGACCGGCGGCGATCTCACCATAGTGCGGGATCACCAGCACACCGGTGCCATACTGCGCACCGTCCCAGCAGTAGAGCAGCTCGATGCCGCGCGCGATGCGCGGGGTCACGCGCAGGAAGCCCATCTCCTCGAGGCGCTTGACGTCGCGGTGGACGTGGTCCTCCGACTTCATCTGCATCTCGGCGCGGATCTCCCGAATGCTCGGGGCCCGGCCGTGGCCGTTCATATACGTTTCGATAAACCTCAACACCCGTCGCTGATGCTCAGATAGCTCTTCTACTCTTGGTCTCACAACCCCTCCTAGAACAGAACCGATGTTCTACTCATGGGTAATAGTATATCAGAACACCTGTTCGGTGTCAAGGGGCCGGGGCAGGCAAAACCGGACTTACCGGATTTAGCACTCTTGGCTCTTATCTGCTATACTTCTTTGCGCCTCTGACCGTCAAGTTTCCTCCGCGGAATATGAAAAGTTGCTAAAAGCCGCGCATTTCCCCCTTTCCCCCCTTGACAAACGCCAAAATGAGGGTAGAATATATCTCGGTTTAGCACTCTCGGTGGGCGAGTGCTAAAGAACTCGCCTCAAATCACTTTGATTCTCGAAGGAGGTAGTACTGTATGAGCTTGAATCTGAAGCCACTGGGCGACCGGGTGATCGTCGAGCCGATTGAGAAGGACGAGATGACGCCGACCGGTATCTATGTGCCGGAGACCGCCAAGGAAAAGCCCCAGGAGGGCACCGTCCTCGCCGCCGGCAACGGCCGCCTGAACGAGGAGACCGGCAAGCGCACGCCGATGGAAGTCGCCGTGGGCGACCGCGTGATCTACCAGAAGTACGCGGGCACCGAGGTCAAAATCGATAACAAGAAGTACCTGATCCTGAGCGAGAAGGACATTCTCGCGGTCGTCCAGACTGAGAAAGCTAACGCGTAAATCGCCGCCACAGAAGCGCAAGGAGGATATTGGATATGCCTAAGCAGCTAGTTTTCGGGGAAGAGGCTCGCCGCGAGCTGAAGCGTGGCGTCGACACCGTCGCCAATGCCGTGAAGACGACCCTCGGCCCCAAGGGCCGCAACGTTGCCCTCGATAAGAAGTTCGGCGCGCCGACCGTCACCCACGACGGCGTGACCGTTGCCAAGGATATTGAGCTGGAAGAGCCCTTCGCCAACATGGGCGCGCAGCTCGTCAAGGAAGCCGCCACCAAGACCGACGACACCGCCGGCGACGGCACCACGACCGCTACCGTTCTGGCCCAGGCCATCATCACCGAGGGTCTGCGCAACGTCGCCGCTGGCGCCAACCCGATGCAGATCCAGATCGGCATCCAGAAGGCCCGCGAGGCCGTTGTCCAGGCTATCAAGGACACGGCTATTCCGGTCAGCGGCCGCGACGACATCGCCAACATTGCCACCATCTCCGCAGGCGACCGCGAGATCGGCAACCTCATTGCCGATGTCATGGAGAAGGTTGGTAAGGACGGCGTCATCACTGTCGAAGAGAGCAAGGGTCTGGCGTTCGAGACCGAGTACGTCGAGGGTATGCAGTTCGACCGCGGCTACATCTCCCCCTACTTCATCACCAACCCTGAGCGGATGGAAGCCACCGTCGACAACCCCTACATCCTCATCACGGACAAGAAGATTTCGGCCGCCGCGGACATCGTCCCCATCATGGAGAAGCTTGTCCAGACCGGCCGCCGTGATTTCGTCGTGATCGCCGAGGACGTCGAGGGTGAGGCCCTGGCGACCCTGGTGCTCAACAAGCTCCGCGGCACGTTCAACGCCCTGGCCCTCAAGGCCCCTGGCTTCGGCGACCGCCGCAAGGCCATGCTGGGCGACATCGCCACCCTCACCGGCGGCCTCGTCATCAGCGAGGAAGTCGGCCGCAAGCTCGAGACCGTGACCATCGCCGACCTCGGCCGCTGCGACAAGGTCATCTCGACCAAGGACGACTCGACCGTCGTCGGCGGCGCGGGCAAGGAGAGCGAGATCATGGGCCGCATCGATCAGATCAAGGCCCAGATCGAGCAGACCACGTCCGACTACGACCGCGAGAAGCTCCAGGAGCGCATGGCCAAGCTCAGCGGCGGCGTCGCCATCATCCGCGTCGGCGCGGCCACCGAGACCGAGCTCAAGGAGAAGAAGCACCGCGTCGAGGACGCGCTGCGCGCCGCCCGCGCCTCCGTCGAGGAGGGCGTGGTGCCTGGCGGCGGCGTGGCCCTGGTGAACGCGCAGTCCGCGCTGAACGACCTCACGCTCGAAGGCGACGCCGCGACCGGTGTCCGCATCGTTCGCCGCGCCCTCGAGGAGCCGATGCGCCAGCTCGCGGAGAACGCGGGCATGGACGGCGCTGTGGCCGTGGACGACGTCCGCCGCAGCATGCGCGAGGCGGGCAGCAAGACGATGGGCTACAACGTCATGACCGGCGAGATGACGGACATGATGAAGGCCGGCATCATCGACCCGGCGAAGGTGACGCGCTCCGCCGTCGAGAACGCGACCTCCATCGGCGCGATGATCCTGACGACCGAGGCGCTCGTGACCGACCTGCCCGAGAAGGAAAAGGCCGGCGGCGCCCCGCCGATGCCCGAGTACTAAGCCGACGGATTGACCCATACATACGTAGAGACGCGCCCTGGCGCGTCTCTACTGCATTTGCCGACGACTGCCTTCCCGCGTACGGGGAGGCAGTCTCTTTTTGACGACCGGCTGAGTTACACGGTCGGGCGGAGGCGGGGGGCGAAGCGCGAGGCGAGGCGCTGGAGCATGGACAGCTCCGGCGAGCCGAGCACCAGGGCGGCCACGAAGAACGCAACAGCGCCGACGATCAGCTCGATAATGGCGCGGATGGCGGCCGGCACGGACGGCAGAACGAGGGAGACCCCGATCAGCACGCCGACCATGACCAGCGTCGCCAGCGCCGTCTTGACGAGTGACATCCGCAGCAGCCCGTCGTCCAGCCCGCCCATCCGCCGCCAGAGAATAGTCCCCAGAACGACCATCTCAATTCCCGTCGCCAGGGAGTTGGCGAGGGCGAGACCGCCTTGCTGCATCGGGCCGATGAAGATGAAGCTGAGGAGGATGTTGAGGCCCATCACCATGAGGCCGAGCAGAACGGGCGTGAGCGTGTCGTGCAGGGCGTAGAACGCGCGGGTCAGAATCTCAACCATCGAGTGCGGCACCAGGCCGAGGGCGTAGTATTGCAGGGCGTCGGCGGTTAGCGCCGTCGACTCTGCGCTGAATGAGCCGCGTTGCAGCAGGAGCTGGATGATGGGGGTACGTAGCACGTACAATCCGGCGCTGGCTGGAATAGTGACGAAGGCGATGAGGCGCACCAGGCTGGCCAGCGTCCGCTTCATCTCGGCGTGCTCGCCGCGCGCCACCTGCGCCGAGAACGTCGGGAAGATGGCGTTGGCGATGGACAGGGCGAAGATGCCCTGGGGAAGGAGCATGATGATCCAGGCGTAGCTCAGGGCCGCGACCCGCGCCGGGCCATCGTCCAGGTGCGACGCGAGATTGACGTTGGCGATGAAGTTGAGCTGCACCGCGGCCAGGCCGAGCGTTCGCGGCGCGATGAGCTTGGTCACCTCGCGCACGCTCGGCAGCGAGATGCCAAATGTCCACGAGTAGCGGCTGGGCAGCCGCAGCAGCCCCGGTATCTGGACGCCCAGGTGAAGCGCCGCGCCCAGCACAACGCCGGCCGCCAGGCCGTGCACGCCGAGGCCATGCGGCGCCAGGACGAGAGCGCCGAATATGATGGCAAGGTTGTAGACAATCGGAGCCAGGGCGGGCAGGAGGAAGCGCTGGTACGACTGGAGGATGGCCGTCACCAGGCCGCTGACGGCGAACAGCACCGGCGACAGGAGCATGATGCTCACGAGGTTCGACGTGAGCGCCTGCTCCTCGGGCGAGAAGCCCGACACAATCAGATTCGTGATGCCGCTGGAGAAGAAGGCGGCGGCAATGGCAAGCGCGACCAGCATGACCGTCATGATGTTCATGATGGCGCTTGCCGTCTTCCACGCGTCGCTGTCTTCGTCGCGCGCGATAAGCCCGGCGAACACGGGGATGAACGCCGACCCGATAGCGCCCGCGCCGATCACGTTGAACAGCAGGTCGGGGACCCGAAATGCCGCCAGATATGCCCCGTAGTCGGGGTTCGTGCCGAACTGGTAGCCGATGACCGCTTCGCGGCCGAGGCCAAGCACGCGGCTAATGATAAAAGACGCCATCAAGATGGCGGTGTTCTTGGCCAGGGCGGAACGCCGGCTCAACAGGTTACCTCACGCGGTGGAATTAGCACAGGCAATTCTAGCCTTCCGGCCGCAAATGTCCACAATCCCGCTACAAACGCGGGAGGACGATGCCCTCCTGCTTCATGTACTTGCCCGACTTGTCCGCGTAGCTCGTCGCGCAAGTCTGGCTCGCCCGCAGGAACAACACCTGCCCGATCCCCTCGCCGGCGTAGATGTAGGCCGGCAGGGGTGTGGTGTTCGAAATCTCGATGGTCACCTGCCCCTCCCACTCCGGCTCCAGCGGCGTAATGTTGATGATGATGCCGCAGCGGGCATACGTGCTCTTTCCCAGCACGATGCACAGGATGTCCCGCGGGATGCGGAAGTATTCGACGGTGCGCGCCAGCGCGAAAGAGTTGGGTGGGACGATCACCGCCTCGTGATTGGCGACCGTAATCTCGTCGAAGCTCGTCGGTGCGAAGCGCTTCGGGTCCACGATGGGCATGTACGTCGACTTGAACACCTTGAACTCGTTGGCGACCCGGAAGTCGTAGCCGTAGCTGGACAGCCCGAAGCTGACCACGCCCTGGCTGTCCACCTGCTTGACTTGCTGCGCCACGAACGGCTCGATCATGCCGTGCTGGACGGCGCGCTCCGCGATCTCTCGGTCACTCAGAATCATTCACCCACACTCACTTTCTGAAATGTCTGTGTCAGCGGTAGAAGTCCACCCAGCTCGTCGTGAAGGACGTCGCGCCGCTCTGGAAGAAAGCGGGCGGCGCTTCGACCTCGATGTACCCGCTCTCCAGCGGGATACGCGCCGCCGCGCCACTCTCAGGAACAATCGTCACCTTCATCCAGTACGTGCTGTTGGGACCGATGGGCTGCTCGCTCTGCGCCGTCGTCGCCACACTCTCCCGCGGCTCGGGCGGGCCGTAGCTCGGCAGCGAGACTTTCACCACCGTATCGCCGTACTGGAACCGCAGCTCCTCCAACCCCTTGAGGTGCAGCCGCAGCACGACGCGCTTCACCGCCTGCGCGCCCAGGTCCACCGTCGCGCCGCCAATGCCGCGCGGGCTGCGAATGTCCACGATGGCGGTGTCGCCCTCGATCGTTGTCGTCACGATAGCATCCGACCCGGCCACCGCCGACGCCGTCACCCCCGACGCGCCGCGTCCCCCGCACGCCGCCAGCAACCACAGGAGAGGCAGGACAAAGCCCAGAACGGAAAGCCTCTGGACTACGAATGACGCGCAAGGCCACGAAAATCGCGAAGGGCTCTCACTCAGCGCCAGCCTTTCGTGTCTTTCGCGCCCTTTCAGGGCGTTTCGTGGTCCAGTTTCCTTCATCCTCAAATCATCCCTACACCCCAATGCTCCCGGAACGCCGCGTGCGTCCAGGGCAAGCGCTCCGCAAACACACCTTCCATGATGGCGGCGTAAGCGCGGATCTCGGCCTGAGCGTGGGAGCTGTTGCGCAAGTGCAGGAAGTTCATCAGGCTCAGGGCGTTGACGGTCCAGATGAACGTCGTGTATTGGGCGACCGGCAGCACGATGCGCGCGTGCTCGCGCGCTACGCCCGCCGCCAGCATGTCCTCGTACAGAGCGCGCGCCTCGCGGTAGAGCGCTTCGATGCGCGCGGTGAACGCCGCGTTCTGCTCCGCGTCCATGTCGGCGTAGGCGTAGTCCATCGCCTTGCCGACGCGCACGCGGAGCTGCGCCGGCACGTAGAACTCATCCTGAAGCTCGACATACCGGCCGGACTCTTCATTCAGCGAGCTGAATCTGTGACGAAACCATTGCCGCGCCACGAAAATGGGCGCCCGAACACGCCACTGGAACACCACAGACTCGAACGGGCTGGTGTGCCGGTCGCGCATGAGACGGTTGATGAGGCCGCGGTCCCGTTCCGCCTGCTTCTCCGACTGGTCCGTCAGCGACGCTAACTCGCGGTGCAGGCTCACGCGCGCCGAGGCCGCGATGGTCTGATCTGTCCCCATCATGTTCCACAGCTCGACAAAGCCGTGGTCCAGGACGGGAAAGTGAGCGAGGGGGGCAGTCGCCGCGGGGGAAGTCATAAGCCGTTCTCCGTTCCAGTGGGTCAAACCGTTTTCAATGCCGGAAGTATATCTGACTCGCCAACTGAGGGTCAAAGATGACGAATATCGTGCGTCAGGTTTCGCACAACGCGGACGCCCGACTATAATTGCATACTGACCGACAGGAATGATGGCAGCGCGAAGCGCCGCTCACTACTGACATGGTATTCATCTTGCTCATGTGAGCGCGAAGGCCTGCGTCCGACTTCGCCTCGCACCAGCGGTGTGGGCGCGGCAGAAGCGCGAGCCTCGATCCGATTCTAAAGTCATTACAGAGGGTTATCCATGATATCTGTACCCGATCCGGCGGCGACCACAGCGGCCGATATTCACTTTGGCACGGACGGCTGGCGCGCTGTCATCAGCGATCAGTTCACCTTCGCCAACGTCCGCCACGTCTCCCAGGCCATCGCCCAGTGGGTTCTCGCCCAGACACCCCCCAACGGCGTCCACAGCGTCGTCGTCGGCTTCGACACCCGCTTCCTCTCCGACCGCTACGCCATCGAGGTCACCCGCGTGCTCGCCGGCAACGGCATCCAGGTCTACCTCACCAGCAGCAACTGCCCCACGCCGGCCCTCTCCTGGGCCGTACCCAGCCTCAAGGCCACCGCCGGCGTCATGATTACCGCCAGCCACAACCCGCCCCGCTACAACGGCATCAAGGTCAAGGCCAGCCACGGCGGCTCCGCCATGCCCGACGACACCGCCCAGATCGAGCGGTTTCTCCAGGAGAACCTGGCGCAGGGACACGCCCCGGCCTACACCACCTACGACGCCCCCGGCCACGATCGCGGCGACTCGCCCGCGCACCCGCTCATTAGCCGCTACAACACCCTGCCGGGCTACCTGGCGCACCTCAAGACGCTCGTCGACTTCGACGCCATTGCCGTCCTCAACCCGCGCGTCGTCGCCGACCCGATGTACGGCGCGGGCCGCGGCTACCTGCGGGCGATGATCGGCGCGATGGGAGTGGAGGTGCTGGAGATCCGCCACGAGCTGAACCCAGGCTTCGGCGGCGTCCACCCGGAGCCTATCCCGCGCAATCTGCGCGCCCTCGTGCACGCCGTGACGGAAGGCGAATATGACGCCGGGCTGGCGACGGACGGCGACGCCGACCGCGTCGGCGCGGTGGACGACACCGGGCGCTTCGTGAGCCCGCACATGATCTTCGCGCTGGTGCTGCGCCACTTGGCGGAGCGCGGCCAGCGGGGCGACGTGGTCAAGACGGTGTCGACGACGCTGCTGGTGGATCGGCTGGCGCGCCACTACGGTCTGACCTTGCACGAGACGCCGGTGGGCTTCAACCACATCGCGGACCACATCTTGAAGGGGGACGTACTGATCGGGGGCGAGGAGAGCGGCAGCCTGACGATCCAGGGGCATGTGCCGGAGGGCGATGGGATGCTGATGGGGCTGTTGCTGCTGGAGGTGATGGCGAAGCAGGGGCAGCGGAAGCTGAGCCGCGTCATCGACGACCTGCTGGCCGAGCAGGGGCCGGTCTTCTACGACCGCCATGACCTGCGAGTGCCGCCGTTCTCGAAGAAGGAGATGGTCAAGCGGCTGACGGACAACGCGCCGGCCAAGCTGGCGGACGTAGGCGTGGCCCGTGTCAACAGCATGGATGGGGTGAAGTACCTGTTGGAAGACGACGCGTGGCTGCTCATTCGCCCGTCGGGGACGGAGCCGGTGCTGCGCATCTACGCCGAGGGCCGCAGCCCGGAGCAGGTGCAGGCGCTGCTGGAGGCAGGGCAGACTCTCGCCGGGGTTTAGCGCCCGACCACCCGAGGTAAACAGGCACGCGGAGGGCAGCTGCTCTCCGCGTGTCCCATTCTAGCTAAAGGCCTTCAACCTACCCGAGTCTGACACCGTGACCCTTGCCCTATAACCAGCAACCTGTCGTCCATCATCACTACTTCGTCCGTGGCTCGCGGGTTGCTATAGTGCCTCCAAAAGGCTCATGCCGGAGGCGCTGAAGTAGTGCGACAAATCATTCGAGCATACATTCTCCTGATCTGGCCTATCGCTGCGCTGGCGGCCGGGTGTCAATCGGCGCCGCCCGCATCCAGCAATATCGCGCAAGGACCAGCACAAACAGCAACTGTGCCCCAGGTAGGAGTGGCCTCACAGTGTGTCCACTGCGCGTCGTTTGAATACGCCGCACCCACGCCCGATTCGACAACGGTCGCGCGGGCCACTGCTGCCCCGCCCACGCCGATGTCGACTTCCACCTTGGTGGCCGCCACGCCGCGAACGCATGTCCCCACGGCCGAGCTACCGAGCGCTACCCCGTTGGCCATCCCGACCCTCACCGCTACCGTCGCGCCGGAGACGGCGCTAGGACGCGCTGTGTTCGCCGCCGTAAACACCGAACGCGCCCGGCTCGATTCCCGAGCGACGGCGTCAGAGTCGGGCGAGCGGCCCGACCATCTTGCCCCGCTCGTGTGGAACGAGGGGCTGGCGCAGATCGCTTCCGAACATGCCCGCGACATGGCCACGCGTGGCTACTTCGCCCACGACACACCGGAAGGCAAGACGCCCGATGACCGCGTTCGCGACGCCGGTATCCCCCACGATATCACCGTTGAAAACATATACCAGAGCTACGGCGACGACGCAGTGAGGAATGCTATCGAGTGGTTCATGAGCGACCCCGTGCACCGCCAAACCATCCTCGACCCACACATGACGGACCTGGGCGTCGGCGTGGCCGTCATCGACCAGCAGACCTTCTTCGTCCTTGACTTCATCCGGCGCCCGGACACCACGCCGCTGCCGAAACCATAATTCATCGTGCAAACGCTTGACGCGGCAAGTCGGCGAGGCTACAATCCAGACATTGCGCGGTCCAGCAGTCAATCGCAAATAGGGCATCAATAACAAGGAGTACGCCCATGGATCCCAAACACACTGCGCTGGTTCTGATAGAATATCAAAATGACTTTGCATCGGAAGGTGGCACGCTTCACGAAGCCGTACGGCCCGTGATGGAGAGCACGAACATGCTCGCCAACACGGTCGAGACCGTGGAAAAAGCTCGCGCCCTCGGCGCGACAATCGTCTTTGAGCCTATTACGTTCACCGGCGATTACCACGAGCTGACCTCGCAGCCCTACGGCATTCTGAAAGGCGTCGTCGACAGCCAATCTTTCCGCAAGGGCACCTGGGGCGCCGAGATCATCGACGTTCTAACGCCTCAACCGGAAGATATCGTGATCGAAGGCAAACGAGGCCTGTGCGGTTTTGCCAGCACCAACCTGGATTTCATCCTGCGCAGCCGCGGCCTCACGACCGTGGCGTTAGGCGGCTTCCTGACAAACTGCTGTGTCGAGTCCACCATGCGCACGGCCTACGAGAAGGGGTACAACGTCATCACGCTGAAAGATTGCACAGCGACATTGAGCGAGGAAGAGCAGCGCCTCGCCGTCGAGAAGAACTACCCCATGTTCTCGCGGCCGATGAACCACGACGAGTTTCTGGCCGAGCTAGCGGGCGAAGCGGCCGTGGAGACTGAGAGCCGCGGATATAGCGCCTAAGGGCGCATTCAGCCACAAAGGGCCTTAGTGGTGGTCCCTGTGCTTTTGCACGGGGACCCTTTTTTGTGCCAGTCTGCCACGGTTTTGAGGCTCACTGGCATATAAGTTGCTTGTGAAGGACAACGTTGACCCGTGATACCATTTGCATCAAAAAGGAGTAGTTAGCCCATGCGAGTTTCACCTATCCTACGAGTTTTCCTTGCCTCTATCGTGTCCCTGACCGGTCTGAGCCTCATCGCTTCCACGATTGCCTTTGCTCAGCCCGCTGCTCAGCCCGTCGCCCAGGCCGACACGGCGACGCCCGCCGCGACGAGCACCGTCGCCGCTGTGAGCACGGCGGTTGCGACCACGACCACCGGCGCGGCCACAGCCGTCGCGACCACGGCCGCAACCTCAACGCCGCTGGCGACGACGGCCGCCACCTCGACCCCGCTGGCGACCTCGGCCGCGGTGGCGACTTCGACGCCCGCCAGCACCCCGTCGGCGCTGCCTGTGACAGGCGCGACTCCCTCGGGTAACAGCAGCTTCCTCGTGATCGTCGGCGTCCTTCTGCTCCTCGCCGGTTTCGCGGTAGCCATCTATCGTCCGTCGGCCGCGCGCCGCTAAAGGCACTCAGTTCGCGAGGCGGACCGAAAAGGAGTAGTGAGCCGATGCGCCTGTCCCGTTTCCTACGGTTATTTCTGGCCGCGGTGGTGGCGCTGACCGGTCTGAGCCTGGTCGTCTCGGTCTTCGTTGTCTCCGCCCAGACCAGCGGCGGAGACACGCAGACTGTCACGGTTCCGGCCAAGGGCAGTGCGACGGTGAACGTCAAGGCCTTTTGCCTGGAGTACGGCAAGCCCTTCCCGGCGACTTTCCCAACGAGCCTTGGCAACAAGACAGCCGATCCTCAGGTCGTCAACATCCTGCGCTATGCCGTGAGCCAGGGGTTCACCGAGACCAACCCCTACCAGGTCCAGCTCGCTCTCTGGCGGCAGACCAGTGGTGAATGGAAGTCGACTGACAACGCCCTGGCCCAACAGATCTACACCGCGGGCACCCAGGCGTCCAACGCGCAGGCAGCGCCGGCGAACGGCCAGACGCTCGTGCAGGCAGCCGGGGCCAACAATGTCCAGGTGACGGCGACGAGCTGGACACCTCTGCCTGCGGAGCCGGAGCAGAATCCGTGGGCGGGTCAGGGGACGCTACAGATCACGAATCCTGGCAGCAGCGCCGCCACGATTACCGTACCCCTCGGTATCGTCGTTTCGGGAGGCGGGACGGATCAGGACGTGATTATGTACGCGACGAGCAGCAATGCCTTGTCAGGATCGCAGCAGGTCGCCCAGGTGACGCCGGCAGCGACATCGGCCAGCGGCGCAGGCGCAGCGGCCCAGGCTACTCAGGCGGCCACGGCCACCCTCAAGACAGCGGCAGCAACCGCAACCCCACAGGCAGTGGCAACCGCATCCTCTGGTGCGGGCGCCGCCGCTGCGACGCCGACGGCGCGCCCAACGGCGGCACGCGCCCCCTTGCCCAATACAGGCGGGGAACCGGCGGGCGACAGCAGCTTCCTGGTGATCCTGGGCGCACTGCTGCTCTTGAGTGGTCTCGGCCTGGCATTGTACCGCCCGGCCGTCAGGCGGAGCTAGGCTGCTTCGCTCGAACAACAGCATACTAGGGATAGACGACGCGGTACGCTTCGGATGCGTACCGCGTCTTATACCAAACGCTGCTAGAAAAGCTGCAAAGTCAGCGTCATTGCGAGGAGGGCGGCTTCCGGGGGTGTGGGGGGCGAAGCTCCCCACGGACGAAGCAATCTCACCACGGGTACGGGCATCTCTACTTGGAGTAGGCTACCGGTCGCATGAGCGGGAGATTGCTTCGCTTCGCTCGCAATGACAGCCTTTCTATACACGTTTGGTATTAGGTTGCGAACTATGATTGTGACTTGTGGCGCTCCAGCGCCACGGCATGAGACGCTCGCGCCTTACTCAGGGCACGTATCTCTCTTTTCGCGGCTCCGCTTCACTGTTGGGTCTTTAGGTGGCTGTCGAAGAAGGCGATGCTCCGCGCCATCATCGTGTTGTGGGCGGCGCCGCCGATACCGAAGCTGTGTCCGGCGCCGGGGTACGTGTACAGCTCCACATCCTTCCCGTGGTCGCGCAGGCTCGCGGCGAGGCTCGTCGCCCAACGCAGCGGCGCGGTGTCGTCCGCCGTTCCGTGGTGTATCTGAATCGGCGCCGTCACGTCGTCGAGGAAGCTGCTCGGGGAGGACAGGCGAAACGCCTCCCGGTCGCGCCAGGGGCTGAACGGGCCGTCGAACAGGAACCAGCCGCCGGCCCACTTGTTGTTGATGAGATTCCAGTTCTCCCACGTGTCGGCGCTCATCGAGCCGTACAACACGGCGGCACGCACGTCGGTCGTCGCGACGAGCACGCGCAGCGCCACCTCACCGCCCATGCTATGCCCGAACAGGCCAATGGCGTCGCCGCGCACGTCGGGCATGGTCTTGAGAATGCCGATCAGGTTGAGGACGTCGATGGCGTAGCCGGAGCGCATTGGGTTTGGCCCCTGCCCCGACGCGCCGTAGTTGCGGTAGTTCGGGTGAACCACCAGGTAGCCGGCGCGGGCCAGGGCATCAGCGTAGGGGGTGCTGTACGGCAGCAGCGTGTAGCTACTCGGCGCGACAAATCCGTGCGCGACAATCACCGCCGGGTATGGCGGCTCGACGCCCTTCGGCACATCCATGAAGCCCGCGATGCTGATGTCGTCGCTCGGGTAGCGGATAGCATAGCGCGTGAAGTCGTCATTGTCCTCGATCACCCGCAGCCGCTCGATGCTCCCGCCGCCATAGGAGCGCGCCCGCAGGTTCTCGATGAACGAGATGCCCGTTGGGTCGCCCACGACGGGACCGGCGCTGTGTGCCGTTGACGCCGGGTCGCCATCGCCGCCGTCGTCACCGTCCGATGGTCCCTGGGCAAGAGCGACGGAGGTGAACAGGGCAGCCAGCACAACAATCCAGGCTGTCATTGCGAGGAGAGCGATTGGGGAGATGTGGGGGGCCGTAGCTCCCCACCGACGAAGCAATCTCCCACTCCGCAAGGGTGACGCTGTTCCAGCCCCGGACGGTCTTTCACACGGCGGGGAATTGCTTCGCTGAGATGAGAATAGCGCACGCTGTCGCCCTGAGCGCAGCGAAAGGCCCCCAACGGCGCCGGGATGCTTCGCTCCGCTCAGCATGACATTTTCATGGTTACGGGTGACCCGAGGGTCATGTAGACCGCGCTCGCAATGACAAATGGGCGTTACCCATATCGTGTTCTCCTGACCGAAGCTCCGCCTAGTATACCTGCTGGATGGAAAGGCGGCAAGCGTGCGTGTGTGGTATAATGAAGATGAGAGAAGGAGGACAACCATGAAGTCCCGTGAGTTCGCGGCCCAGCCGCCGGACGTTGTTCTCAACCAACCGCCCCCGCTAGAGAACTACAACCTATACGCCCATGACACCCCGTTGCGTGAAGCCGTGCAGCGCGAGGGGGGTGGGTGGATCGAGGCGCAGGCGTGCGACTTCGGCGCGCTGCTCGGCCGCGCCGAGACCCTACGCCTCGGCCAACTCGCGAACGAGTATACGCCCGTTCTCCATAGCTACGACCGCTTCGGACGCCGCATAGACGAGGTCGAGTACCACCCCGCCTACCATGAGCAGATGCGAATGGGGGTCGAGTGGGGGCTGCACTCGCTGCCATGGACGAGCGAACGCCCCGGCGCGCACGTCGCCCGCGCCGCCCTCGACATGCTGCGGCACCAGATCGACGAGGGGCCGAGCTGTCCCATCACCATGACCTTCGCCGTTATTCCCGCTCTGCGGCTGCAGCCGGACGTCGCCGCCGAGTGGGAGCCGCGGGCGCTCTCGACCGAGTATGATCCGCGGTTCATCCCGGCGCCTGAGAAGCGCGGTGTCATCTTCGGGATGTCGATGACCGAGCGACAGGGCGGCTCGGATGTGCAGTCCAACACGACACGCGCCGAGCCAACAGGCGCGCCCGGCGCGTACCGCCTGACCGGCCACAAGTGGTTCTGTTCCGCCCCGATGTGCGATGCCTTCCTCGTGCTGGCCCAGGCGCCCGGCGGCCTATCGTGTTTCCTCCTTCCGCGCTGGACGCCGGACGGCGAGCGGAACGCCTTCCACATCCTGCGCCTCAAGGAGAAGGTCGGCAACCGCTCCAACGCCTCTAGCGAGATCGAGTTTCGCGGCGCGTGGGCGCGCATGATCGGCGAGGAAGGCCGCGGCGTGGCGACGATTATCGAGATGGTGCGCCACACCCGCCTCGACTGTGCCCTTGGCTCGGCCGCGACCCTCCGCCGGGCGGTGGCCGAGGCGACACACCACGCGGCGTACCGCTACGCCTTCAGCCGCCGCCTGATCGACCAGCCGCTCATGCAGAACGTCCTGGCCGACCTGTGCCTGGAGTCTGAGGCGTCGACGGCCCTGGCGATTCGACTGGCGCGCGGCTTCGATCAGGCCGTGACGAGTGAGAGCGAGACCCTGTTCACGCGCATCGTCACCGCCGTCGCGAAGTACTGGATTACCAAGCGCGCCATCGCCGGTGTCACCGAGGCGCTGGAATGCCTGGGCGGAAACGGGTTCGTGGAGGAGTCGCCGATGGCGCGTCTCTACCGCGACGTGCCGGTCAACTCGATCTGGGAGGGGTCCGGCAACGTGCAGTGCCTGGATGTTCTGCGGGCAGCGCGCAAGGAGCCGTCGACGGTGGCGGCGCTGTTGGACGAGGTGCGTCTCGCCCAGGGCGCGAACCCCGACTTCGACCAGCTTCTGCGGCGGCTGGAGCGCGAGCTGATGAACCCCGAAGACGCCGAGGCGCGCGCCCGCCGCGTCGTGGAGGATATGGCCCTGGCGCTCGAAGCGTCGCTGCTCTTGCGCCACGCTCCGGCCGCCGTGAGCGACGCGTTCTGCGCGGCTCGCTTCGCGGCGGAGGCGCGGCTGGCATTTGGCGCGATACCTGCGGGCATGGACTTTGCAGCTATAATTGAACGGTCTCGACCCCAACTAAATTAGCATAGGAGGCTTATCGTGGCACTCAGCGCGCGAAACCAACTCAAGGGTACAGTCAAGTCGGTCAAGGAAGGCGTCGTGACGGCGGAAGTTGTCGTTGGCCTGCCAAGCGGCGAGGAAATTGTATCCGTCATCACCGTTGATTCGGTCCACCGCCTTGGCCTCAAGCCGGGCATGCCGATCACGGCGATTATCAAGGCCACTGAGGTCCTTCTCTCGACGGAGAGCTAACGCACACTGGAGACTACATCGTGGAACGCACCCTCTTTCTAGTCAAGCCCGACGGCGTGCAGCGCGGGCTCATTGGCGAAATCATTGGCCGCCTGGAGCAGCGCGGCCTGAAGCTCGTAGGCATGAAGTTCATGCAGGTTCCGCAATCCCTGGCTGAGGAGCACTATGCCATTCACAAGGGCAAGCCCTTCTACCCAGGCCTGATCGAGTACATCACCTCGTCGCCCGTGGTCGCCTGCGTATGGGAAGGTCCCCGCGCCATCGAGATTGTGCGGCAAACGGTGGGAAGCACGCGCCCCCACGAGGCCGCACCCGGCAGCATCCGCGCCGACCTCGCCGTGATGGTCGGCCGCAACCTGGTCCACGCCTCCGACGGCCCCGAGACTGCCCAGACCGAAGTCGCCCTCTGGTTCAAGCCGGAGGAGCTGGCGGACTGGGAGCGCGCCCTCGACAAGTGGATCCTGGAATAAACGAACGCCGCCGATAGAAGCTGACGGACGATCGGGCCTTTGAAAGACCAGATCGTCCGTCTCATTTGGCCTGCTACTATGCCCTTCTTCACCCACCGCGGCCATCGCCTGCAATTCCGCACGCAGGGCAGCGGCCCGCTCATGTTGATTCCGCCCGGCAATACGGCGTCCTCGGCGCTGCACGAGGGAGAGTTGGCGCACTTCGGCCAACGCTACCACGCCGTGTCGCTCGATTTCGTCGGTACCGGCCAGTCAGACCGTCTCGAACGGTGGCCGTTGAGCTGGTGGGAAGACGGCGCGCGCGACGCCGCTGCGCTGATAGAGCATCTCGGCTATCAGCGCGCTATTGTGATAGGCACGAGCGGCGGCGGCATCGTCGCCCTGCTCATGGGTCTCCTGGCCCCCGACCGGGTCGCGACGATCATCGCGGATAGCTGCGTCGCCGGGCTGTCCGCGGAGGCCTTGCGCGCGTCGGTGGCCGGTCGGCAGTGGGAGATGGAACACGGCGGAGGTTTCTGGCGGATCGCACACGGGGATGACTGGCGCGAGGTCGTCAGCGCCGATAGTAATCTGCTACTGCGCTGGGCCGAGCGCGGCGGCGTCGATTGGTTCCCACGCGGCCTATCGGCGATTCGGTGCCCCGTTTTGTTGACGGCCAGCCTCACCGATAGCCTGCTGCCCGATGTGGCCGTGCAGGTGCCGATGATGGCGCACGAGATCGAACAGGGTCATGCCTTCCTCGTCAACTACGGTGACCACCCGTTCATGTGGAGCCACCCGGATGAGTTTCGGAGCATTGCCGCCTGGTTCCTGAATCGTATCACTGCCCCGTCTTCAGGTTGAGGCCGCGGACGACGAAGCTCAGCGTCCGCGTGTCTTCCATGCCGTAGTCGGACGGGTGAAAGTTCCCCGCTTCCAGCGCCAGCGTCACCGTCTGCCCACCCGCCGCCAGAGTCAGCGGAACATCCACCGTCTGCCCCTCCCGTACCTCCACGGTTCGCGTCTCATCGCCGAGTTGCACCCGAAGGCGGCCAGCGGACCCCACGCCGCTCGCCGCTGTCGGGTCGTGCATCTGCCCCATCGTGATCTGTAGAACAGCCGGCTGCGCCGTCGGCGAGACAATGTACAGCGACGACGGAGACTGCGCCCACCGCTCGCCCTGGTCGCGCTCCTCCCAGCCGTCGCGCATCTCCATGGTGAGAGCAATCGGTGCGGCGTTCGCCGGAATGGCGTAGACAGTCGCCATATCATCGTCGGCGATAGGCGCCACATCAGGCAAGGCCGCGTCAACGAAGGCGTGGGACACCTTGTACATCCAGGAGCCTGGCTTGAGGTCGTTGAAGTCGGGGAACTCCGGCTTCGCCTTGTGCAGGACGACATAGCGGTAGCCGTTGCGCGCCAGTTCATACTGAGCATTCGTAAAGCAGCTTATCTTATCGCCGTTGATCTTCACATCCCCGGGGGTCTGGTCATCGGCATACCAGCACGGGAACAGAGGATGCTCATGATAGACGAACGAGAGGTAGCCCGCCGCGATCCCCTTGCCGTGGGTCATCTGATCGAGCTGGTAGTAGGCCGTGTACGGGATCCACCACTCCGGGTACGGCTCGTGCGTGCGGAGCGGCAGGTCGAACACGCCATAGCGCTCCGGGTCGGCGGCGATCTGTTGGTAGAACGCCGGCGGCGGCCGCAGCGCCTCCTGCGGCCACGGTCCCGGCCACGCAGGGATCAGCACCAGCAGGGCTGCCGCAACCACCGTGGCGTTGCGCCAACGCGGCCAGCGCGTCGTAAGCCAGGCGAGCCCATACCCGGCCAGCACCGCCAGGACGACAGACCCCAGCATCATGAATCGCCCCGGCGTGCGCATGAACGACAGGCCGGGCAGGCTGGTGATGAAGGCGTACGGCAGCAGGACGGGCAAGTTGTACTTGGTGAATGTGCGTTCCCCGAGAATGCTGAGCTGAGCGCCGAGCGCCAGCACCATACAGATCGTCAGCAACACCGCCCACCAGCGTGTCTTGCGCCAGGCTGCAGCGACCCCGAGCAGGGCCAGCGCGAGGGGGATCCAGCCAACGTCGATAGCGCTCTCGATGGTCCACGGTATCTTGTACCTGGCAAGGATGTCCAGGCTGGGTGCGGCGAGAAGGCGGCTGAAGCCCGTAGGCAAGAGGAATTGGATGGCGTCGGGCTGGAGGTACAGGGACCACTCGGTGCGGTTGAGCGCAATCTCGGGGTTGCCCGAAGCGCGGAGCGTTGCAAACAAGAATGGGCCGACGAGAATAGCTATGAGGGCAAGGAAGAGAATCTCTCGACGCGCCAGATCGCGCCGCTTGCCCGCCGGCTGTATCCACGCGACCGCCCCGAAAAAGAAGATAGCCAGCATCACCTGGATGAAGTGCCAGCCCCCATGCAGCGTTGTCAGGAGCACGATGAAGGCTGTCACCGCGACCCACCCGACACTTCGAGCCGGGTCCAAGGCGCGCCGCCACGCCAGGAGCGCCAGGGGCAGCAGAGCAATGAAGACCTTGTCCATGTGCATGGGCAAGCCGCCCAACACCATCGGCGCCGTCATCAGGACCACGGCGCTGAACAAGGCGACAGGCCGATTCATGCCCAGGTCTCGCGCCAGGAGATACATGGCGACACCGGACAGCCACAGGCCAAGCAGCAACGTGGCATTGTACGCCGCCGCGAAGCCCAGCCCCCAAAACGGCAACGCCAACAGCCCCAGCAGGGGGCCGGGGCTTTGCGTCAGCATCGAAGTACCGATCGGGTAATATAGGAGATCGGCGTAGAACAGAGATTGGTGCCCGAGCAACGCCTCTTTGGCGTGCCAGAGCACCCAGATATTGAGCGGAATGTCCATCCCGCCGTCGCTAAGGACCTTCGTCGTGAAGTCGCGCGCCAGCGGCCAGGAGAGGGCCACGGCCAGAGCGAAGAGAGCGAGAACAACTGCGAGAAACCGACTGAAGTCGGCGGCACGAAATCGTCTCTTCGTAGTGACGACTTCAGTCGGTCTGACCATCTCAGTCTTTCAATACCTCCGCAATGCGGTCGAGCGCCTTGCAGATATTCGGCAGAGAGTTGGCGTAGGACAGGCGCAGGTAGCCCTGGCCGTACTTGCCGAACGACGTGCCCGACAGGCAGGCCACGCCGCCCTTCTGGAGCAGGTCCTCGGCCAGTTCCTCTGACTTGCGGCCGGTGCCTTCGATGTTGGGGAAGGCGTAGAACGCACCCTGTGGCATGGCGCACCTGATGCCCGGGATATTGTTCAGCCCCTGGACAATCACGTTGCGCCGCTCCAGGAATGCCGCGTTCATCGCATCGACACTGTCCTGCGGGCCCGTCAATGCCTCGATGCCCGCGATCTGGGTAAACGCCGCGGTGCACGAGTTAGAGTTAATCATGAGCTGGGTCACGACCTCGGCGATGTCCGGGCGCATGACTCCGTAGCCGAGCCGCCAGCCGGTCATCGCATACGTCTTCGAGAAGCCGTCGAGGATAATAGTCCGCTCCTGGAAGCCGGGCAAGCTGGCAATGCTGTGGTGCGCGCCATCGTAGATGATGCGGCTGTAGATCTCGTCGGACAGGATGATGATATCGGGGCGGTCGGCGAGAATCTCCGCCAGGGTCTTGACATCCTGCTCCGTCATCACGCCGCCGGTGGGATTGGCCGGCGAGTTCAAGATAATCATGCGCGTGCGCGAGGTGATGCTGTCCCGAACATGGTCGAGATCGAGCCGGAAGTCATTCTCTATGGTCAGAGGCATCGGCACAGGCTTCGCGCCCGAGAAGCTAATCATCGACTCATAGATGGGGAAGCCGGGGTTGGGGTACAGCACCTCATCACCGTCCTGCGTCAGGGCCAGCAGGGCGTAGAACATCACCGGCTTGCCGCCCGGCGTGACCACGACCATGTTCGGGTCGACCTTGATACCCCGCGTGCTGCCGATGTACTCGGCGATGGCTGCGCGGAACTCCGGGATGCCCGCCGCGGCCGTATAGTGCGTATAGCCGCCCTGAAGCGCCCGCACCCCGGCGTCGATGATGTTCGCCGGGGTGTCGAAGTCCGGCTCGCCAATCTCTAGATGAATCACCTCGTGGCCCTGGGCCTCCAGGGCGCGCGCCTTGGCCAGGACTTTGAACGCCGTCTCCGTCCCAAGCCGGCTCATTCGCTCGGCAGTCTGCATACATCCTCCTCGATGGCAGCATTCGCAATTGTCGTGGGATAATGAGTCCCGACGGTAATTCTACTCAAATTCGTCTGCGGAGCGTGGCGCGACGTGTAACGTCCGCTCGCCGCTATATGTGACCAGCCCCGGCCCACCGCCCTTCAGCCGCCGCACCCGCCGCACGTCCGTCACGTCCACCGCGACGCTCGTCGAGCCGCGTGACGCCGAGTAGTACGCGGCCAGGCTCGCCGCCGCCTCTATCGTCGTCTCCGGCGCCAAGCGCCCCTCCGTCTTGACAATCACGTGGGCTCCAGGCACGGCGCGCGCGTGGAGCCACAGGTCATGGCCGGCGGCGCGCTCAAACGTCACGTGTTCATTCTGGCGGCTGTTTCGCCCGACCAGGATCGTCACCCCGTCCGGCGATGTGACCTCGATGGGCGGGGCGGGCCGCGCTCCGCCGCGCGTCGTCGGCCCGCGCTCGCCGACCAGCGCCGCTACCTGGGTGTGGACCGCGTCGATTTCGGGGCGGTTCTCCGCCAGCGCCAGGTCCGTGGCAAGCTGCTGCAGCGTCGCGAGGTTGACGTCGACACTCTCCAGCCGCGTCTCGATGTCGGCGGCCGCACGCTTCGACCGTTCATAGTCGCGGAACATGCGCTGAGCATTCTCGACCGGGGTCAGCGTCGGATCGAGGGGAATCGTTAACGGCCCGTCGCCGGTATCAGGGATAGTCAGCTCGCGAGCGCCCGGCGGCACCGCTGACGCATAGGCCAGGAGCCACTCGCCCCACACGCGGCGCTGCTCAACGGCGTCCGGCGGCAGGACTTCGCGCTCCAGGGCAGCGCGCTGCCGCTCGGCGCGTTCCAGCGCGCCGTTAATCATCACCTGCACCCGCCTACGCGCTGCCGCGTAGGAATCTCGCCCCACCTGGCTGCTGTAGTAGGCTGCGATGGCAGCGCTCAAGCTCGGCGCCGGCTCACCATTCAGGTGGGTCAGGGCGTAGGGTGCGAACTCGACAACTGCGTCATCCTCGCGCACCTGGCTGGGCGCCCACGCGCCGCCGTCGGTAAGGGGGCCGCACACCTCACCCATCGCCGCAAGCACCGGCGACAGGCGTTCCACATCACCCACGGTCGCCTCGGCGTCGCCTACCGCGCGAAACGCGATCTCGCGCGCCGCCAGTGGGCTAAGACCGCGCAAGCCGTTGAGCAGCGTCCGCCACAGCGAGCGATCCGCCGACGCACCCGCCAGCAACAGATCGAGCTGTGGCTCGGCCATCTCGTCCGGCGCCGGGCGCTCGATGGGTGGCGGCGGGATATAGGTCTGCCTGGGCAACACGACGCGAGCGCGCGTCATCTCCGGGGTGATGCGCCGCGCGCTATCACGAATTGTGTTCGTGGCGTCGAGCAGGATGAGGTTACTGAGCCGGCCCATGATCTCCGCTACGAGGCGGCTCGGCCCCTCTGCTCCCTCAAAGTCGAGGACGAGGATACGCTCCCATTTCGGTGTCGAAATGTCGACAAGCCGCGCCCCCTTGAGGTACTTGCGCAGCATCAGCAGGAATGGCGTTTCCTTCTCGACACCTCGACGGCCCTTCTCCTCGGTCAAATGAACGCGCGCCGTCTGCGGGTCGGCGGAGAGGAGCAGGTAGTCGCGCCGCCCATGATACAGTTCCAGCGCCAGTGTCAATGGGTCCACCGGCACGACGGCCTGCACGCGTCCGCCTGCGAGCGAACCGCGAAGCTCGTCAGCCAGCGCCGCCAGCGTCAGTGCGTCGAGTGGCACGGCTTACTCCAGGGGCGCGGCGATTTCCACGCCCGTCGGCTCGACCGCCAGCTCCCTGACCGAGCCGCCCGGCATGAAAAACGACACCACCAGGCCAAGCGCCGTCGCCACGGCCGCGATCACGAACACCGGCTGAATGGCGAGCACGAGGATTTCACGCAGCGGCTCGAGGGCCGAGGGCGGGATACGCTGGGAAGCAATCGGGTCGAGGAGCTGCTCCGGCGTGATGGACAGGTTGCCGCCGAGGTTCTGCATGCCGCCTAACAGGAGCGCCGCCAGGACCGCGCCCATCATACTCACGCCAATCGTGCCGCCGAGGCTGCGGCTGAAGGTCAGAGTGGACGTCGTTGCGCCCATTTGCGACCGCCTCACCCGGTTTTGGGCGGCGATGAGCAGAGTAGTGACCGAGATACCCATGCCGGCGCCGGCGAGGAATTGGGCGGTGATGAGATACCAGACGCTTGTGTCGATGCTCAAGCGCGTCATCATCAACGCACCGACCGTCATCGTCGTCATGCCCGCCAGGAGAATCGGGCGGTATCCGAGACGCAGGATGAAAGGCGCGCCGGCCGTGCTCGAAATGACCCAGCCGATGATCTGCGGCGTCAGGATCAGGCCTGCCTCCGCCGGGGTCTTCCCCAGCACGGCTTGCGCGAACAGCGGGATGAAGGCCGAGCTGCCGAAAAGCGCGAACCCTGTCAAGAAGCCCTGGCTCGAGGCGACGCTGAACACGCGGTCGCGGAACAAGCTTAGCGGGATAAGAGGCTCCGGCGCGCGCTGCTCGATGCGCAGAAAGACCAGCAGCGACCCAGCGGCGACAATCAGCAAGAAGGCGGTCTGTACCGACGCCCACGACCACAGATTGCCGCCCTCCATCACTGCGAGGAGCAACGCCACGACACTCAGGCTGAGCGTCAGCGCGCCGAGGTAGTCGATCAGTACGCGGTCGCGGCGCGGGGCCATTTCGGGAAGCCCATACCACACCATGCCCATCGCCAGCAAGCCCAGGGGAACGTTGATGTAGAACACCCAGCGCCACGAAGCGTACTGCACGATCAAGCCGCCGATAACCGGCCCGACCAGGCTCGCCACGCCCCACACGCCCGAGAACAGGCCCTGGACGCGGGTGCGCTGCTCGACGGTGAAGATGTCGCCGGCGATTGTGAACGAGAGCGGCAGGATCGCGCCGGCGCCGACGCCCTGGATGGCGCGGAAGATGATAAGCTGCGTCATGGACTGGGACAGGCCGCTGAGCGCCGATCCGACCAGGAAGATCCCCATGCCAACCAGGAACACCGGCCGCCGCCCGTACAGGTCGGACAATTTGCCAAAAATGGGCGTCATGACGGCGCTGGTGAGCGCGTAGACGGAGAACACCCAGCCGTATTCGGCCAGCCCACCGAGCTGGGAGATGATCGTGGGCATGGCGGTACTGACCACAGTCGCCTCGATGGCGGCAAGGGCCAGGCCCAACATAATAGACGCGGTAACCAATATCAGGCGCGAACGCGGCACGCTGGCACTCTCCAGTGAGATCAAGACTCTATCTGCAGCACTTCCCAAATACAACCCGGAAATTATACCACAGCATGGCTGAAGCTCACTGTAGCAGGAGCAGCAGCATGACCATGTCTGTCACAGCCAGGACGCGGTGGGTCAGGTTCGGCGTCATCTCGATGAGCGACCCCGGCCCGGCCTCAAACGTTTCACCGCCCAGGCTAATCTCGGCCTTACCCTGGAGCACCTGGATGATGGCCGCCTTGGCGGATGTATGCTCAGACAGCTCCTGCCCCGCGCCAAAGCTGAACACAACGGCCGTCACCTTGTCGGTCTTGGAAACCGTGCGGCTCAGGATGCCGTCCGGGACGACGTTCACCATCCCGGCGACGTCAGGCAAATAGACAAAGGGAGCGCTCCCCATACTGCCTCACTTTCTAAGAAGCATATCATTTTTATTGTTGCGCGAATCGTCCGACCCCGGTATAATTCGCAGTGTTCACAATAACAAGTACCGGGCCTAGAGACCCTATGACTGAGCTAAAGACCGCCGCCACCGCCACGATGCAGGACTACCTCAAGGCGCTGCTTCGCCTCGAGAAGAAGCAGTCGCCTGTGCCAACATCAGCGCTCGCCGATGCGCTCTCCGTGTCGCCCTCCGCCGTGACCGCCATGTCGTGCAAGCTGCACGTCGCGGGCCTCGTGCGCTACGCCGCATACCACGGCATGGCGCTGACCGACCATGGACGGGGCGAGGCGCTACGGGTCATGCGCGCGCACCGCCTGGCGGAGGTCATGATGGTGCAGTGGATGGGTTACGGGTGGGAGGAAGTGGACGACGAGGCCGACCGGCTGGAGCACGTCCTCTCGCCTGAGTTCGTCGACCGGCTCGAAGCCCAGCTCGGCTACCCCAAGACCTGCCCCCACGGCGACCCCATCCCAGGCCCGAACGGAGAGATGCCAGATATCGCCGAGGTGCCCCTGGCGTCACTGATCCCAGGCCAATCGGCGGTCGTCTACCGCGTGGCCTCCCATAATCCCGACCTGTTGGTGCACCTGCGTGATTTGCGGCTCGTGCCTGGCGCACGCGTCGAGCTGCGCGAGGTCGCGCCCTTCGATGGCCCCCTCACAGTGCGCGTGGACGATGTAGATCGCAACATCGGCCGCGCCGTCGCCCAGTCCGTCCACCTCCACCGCTCCACCCTCGAACCCAATTGATAGCTGTCAGTAGTATAATAGGAGAAGGGGCTGCCTCCTTGTAGACCTTGAATAGGAGGGTTCTTATGGCAAGCGCCGAAACGATCTATCGAGCGCAGGTACAGGAAGAGGTGGACAAGATTCCGGCTGAGTATCTTGCGCCCTTGCTACAGATTCTGCGCGCATACCGCGAGAGCGTTACCCTCCTACCGGCCAATGAAAGCTTCCGTCAGGGCTGGCGAGAGGCCATGGAAGGCGATATCCATCCTGTTGAGGATCTTTGGTCGGGCTTGGCCGATGACTAAGGAGCCGCAAGACGACGCTGAGCGGGAAACCCTGCCACCGGCGCAACAGAACGTAGGGGTGTATTTCACCTCGGAGTTCCGTCGGAATATCCGTCGTCTGAGCAAGAAGTATCGCCACCTTCAAGCAGACGTCCAGCCGGTTGTCGAACAGCTACAAGCAGGGCAGACACCAGGCGAGTAAATCCCCCGTATAGGCTATCGCGTTTTCAAGGTTCGCATACAGAATACCGATATTGACAAAGGCAAGCGCTCGGGCTACCGGATGATCTACTATGTGCAAACCCAAGCCACAATCATCCTCGTCACCATTTACTCAAAGTCCGAGCAGGGCGACGTAACTTCTGACTTCATCCGTCGCGTCATAGGCGAATATGAAGCAGCCAAGAAAGCTGGGGAAGAGCGTCGTTAAGTGGCGATTGCGGTATTAGTGGTTGGCGCTTCGCGCGTCCCGGCGACGAGCGCGCGGCCTACGAACGGAGCCGCGCGTAGCAGCCGCAACCCCACGCCGAGCGTGCGCGGCTGGAACATCAGCGGCTGTAGCACCCGCCCCAACCGCAGACGGCGCCCGAAGCGCGCGCGCCAGCGCCGCGAGTACTCCCTCTCCAAATCGACCCGCGACATCTTCCCATCGAGATAAGCAAGTGCCAGCGGAGACGCCATCTCCGCCGCCGCCATCGCCATCGCCATCCCGTTCCCCGCGAGCGGACTGATGAGGCCGGCCGCGTCGCCTAGCATCAATACGCCGTCGACGACCTGTTCCTTGGGCGAGAATGGCACCTGGCTGATGGCGATGAAGCGCGGGTGGATTCGTTCCGCCTGGGCGAGCCAGTCTCCCAACGCCGGATTGGTCGGCAGAACGTTACGCGCGAATGCCTCCGGGTCGCCGCCCTGGGCGCGCAACAACCGCGTCTCAGCCAGCAGGCAGAGGTTCACCTTGCCCCCTTCCACGTCCGCCAGGCCGCAGTAGCCGCCGTCGAAGGTGTGCAGCTCGACCCGCGCCCCGATGCGGGGGCCGTGGTAGTGCGCCTTCAGCGCGAACGTGGGGTGATCGCGGTACAGGAATCGGCGGGCAAGGGCACGGTCCAGGCCAGAGCGCTTGCCCCAGGCGCCGAGCGCCAGCCGCGCCGCGACCTCGCGGGTCTCGCCGTCGCGCACACGGTACGCCACGCGTTGTGTCCCCTCCGCAACCTGCACGACATTCGTCACCCGCGCCGGCGCCAGCGTCACGACTCCAGCGGCGGCGGCATTTTCGAACAGCAAGGCATCCAGCGCCCGACGGCTCAAGCCCAGCGCCGACGACGGAAGATGACTCGACCACACCGCGCCGCCCGGCGATGTGACGCGCGCCTCGGTCATCCGGCTCGGGCCGGCGGCAGCAACCGCGTCCGACGCGCCCAGGCGTTCGAGCATCGGCGCCGACTCCGGCGAGAGGAACTCGCCACACAGACGGTCGTGTGGGAACGCCTCCGCCTCCAGCAGAAGGACACGCGCACCCGCCCGCGCCAGGTGAGTGGCGGCGGCGCTCCCGGCTAGCCCCGCCCCGATGACGACGACGTCGAAGGGGTCCGCTGCCGCCTCGCTATCATCCGTTGGGTGCGCCCACGTCGGCGTCGAAGATCTGGAAGTCGAAGGCATTGATAACCTCGGTTTTCCCGTATGTGCTCCGCATCGGCAGACGCGGGTTGTAACGATGCATGTGGCCGTGGATGAAGTAACGCGGCTCGAAGCGGTCCAGGAGCCAGCGCAGCGCCAGGAAACCCTGGTGCGCATAATCCGGGCCGTCGTTGATGCCGGCGGCGGGCGAGTGGGTGAGCAGGAAGTCCAGGCGGCGGCGGCGCTGCCGCGTAGCCCAGGCGATTCTCATCGCCAGCATGAGACACTTCTCCCACATTCTATTCTGAGAGTACTGGAATGGCTTGCCGGGGTTATATGCGATCGAGCCGCTCAATCCGGCCACCAACACGCCGCCAACCTCGACCACGCGATTGGAAACGTAAGTCCAGCCTCGTGGCGCGCTCACGGGGTCGCCGAAATCATCCCACTTGAGGGGTTTGTCGTGGTTGCCCGCGACGAACAAGCAATTGCAGGAGAACTTGTCGGCGAGATAGGTCAGGTAAGAGTACGGGAGATCCCCCGCACCGAGCAGCAAATCAACGTTGCCCGTGCGCTCGTGCGCATCCGGCGCTTCCAGGCGGCGGTCGACGCGGTCCGCCACGGCAAGGACACGCATCAGTCGCCGCTGACACCCGACTTGCGTTCAAGCCGCGCGAGGCGGTGGCGCAGCTCCGCCAGAGTGGCCGCCTGCGACAGGCTGCCGTCGCGCAGAGTGGCCGTCTCGACGAGCGCGATCGCCCGGCGCACGACATCGACCGCCGCCGGGTAGTCCCGCCGGCGGTGCTCGTAGTACTTCGCCAGCTCGAGATAGGGATACAGACGGCGTGTCGTCCCGGCCTCGACCGCCGCGGCCCAGCCGGCGACAGCCTCGTCCCACGCCCCCTGCCGCTTGCACAGAGCGCCGTAGCGCTCCTTTGCCTGCTCATGCAGCTCAGGCGGCAGCGCCGTTCCCATCGCGCGTTGGTAGGCCTGCCCGGCCAGAGCCTCGTCGCCCACCGCGTCATACACCACGCCCAGACTGAGCCAGTCGGCGCCGTGGCAGATGCCGCTGCCCTCTGGGTCGTCCAGGATGGCGCTCATGCGCGCGAGAAGCGCGGCCATGGTGACGATATCCAGCGCGTTGTGGTAGAAGACACGCTCCAGGCGCTCGACGCGGCCGGTGCGCACGTAGTCGAAGTAGAGGTAGGGGATGATCATGCCGGGCACGTCGTCCACGCGCTCGACGCCCAGAATACCCCGTTCCAGCGATCCCAGGGAGCAGCTCCCCAGGCGCGCGCGCCACAGGCGGCGGGCGGGGAGCAGCAGGTCAAGGTGCGGCGCGTCGGCCAACGGGGCGCGGCGCCGCTGCAAGCGGAAGCGCGTCGTCAACAGCGGCATGTCGAACGAGCGGCCGTTGAACGTCACAACGGCGTCGTAGCCCGCGACAGCCTCCGATAGAGCATGGAGCAAGGACGGCTCCGCGCCTGGGTCGCGCATGAAGAACTGCCGCACGCGGAAGGTATCGCCCTCGAACGTCCCAATGCCGACGAGGAACGCGAAGGTGCCCGTTCCGCCGCTCAACCCTGTCGTCTCAACGTCGAGGAACACGGCGCGGCGAAGGTCGACACGGCCGAGAGCGTCATCGCGCAGCAAGCGCGGCAGAAGTCCGGCCAGGGGCAAGGGCGCTCCGACGGGCAAGCCGCCGTGTTCGGCATAGTGTGTCTCCGCGACGAAGCACGCGCCGTGAGGCGTCTCAAGGTCGCTGCCGACCACGACATCCGAGATATCCTGGCGATGCCGTATCGAACGGGGTGGGGCGGGAGGCGCCGCTGGCGTGCCAGAGAAGACCTCGGAGCCGCGGCGGACACCAAGCCCGCGCAGGCGTTCCAGGCGATCCCGCATGCTCATCGGCTCGCCGCTCACGACGGCTCTCCCATCAGTGCGCCCAGGAGGCGCAGCGTCCAGGCCTTGGCCTCCGGGTCGGCCTCCGTCGTCGGCCCAATACAGCCGGGGCAGCCCTGCGGGCAAGGACAGGCGGCGATCAGATCGTGGGCGTCGGCCATGAGCTGAGCGTGGCGCTCGTACAGCGCGGCGGCAAAGCCGAGACCGGCCGGAATCTGCTCGTAGATAGTCAGCGTCGGCATCCCCGTCCCAACCGCCTTCACCTCCGACAGTACACCCAGGTCCCGTGGGTCACACATGAGGTACAGCGGCGCGAGGTTGCCGAGCACATGGGCCAGCCCACTGAGCGCCCCTCGCACCACCTGGCGCTCCTCGGCGCGGCGATGGCAGCTCGGGCAGAGCGTGACGAGATTCTCCAGCCTGTTGGCGATGAGATCATGGCGGTTGTGGCCGCGCACATAGCCGAAGGAACGGAACGGCTGAAGATGATGGACGTCGTGGCCTCGCCCCGGCCGCTCGGGTGCGCCGCACGCCCGGCAGCGATAGCCGTCCCGCGCCCGCGCCTTGTCCCGCTGCGTCGCCCACGTCGGCCCGTAGTCGTTAGGGTCGAACCGCCACCAGCCTTCGGCGCGGAAGCGGTCAATCGTCGCCTCATCGAGCTGAAGCCAGTAGCCTGTCGTGAGCATGGTCTGCGCCGGTAGATCCACCTCGCCCCAGCCCAGTGTCTCGCCCGTTGTGAAGCGCACCTGGCGATAGCCGGTCGTCTTCGACGTAACCTCGACCTCACCGTGCGCAATACATCCCCCCGGCACATCGCGGCGCTCGGCCTCGGCCACAATCTCAACATCCACGGAGCCCATCGCGTCCGTGTAGTAGTCCACCGAGACAGGGTGAACAAATGCCCGTCCCGCCTCCCACTCCAGGCGCTCAACGTGGTACATCGCGCCGTCATGGAGGTAGATTGCGCCCGCGTGAACCATGCCCGGCGCGCTCGAGCGCTCCACCTCGCCGATGCTGCGCGGCCCGGCTGTCTCGTCCAGGATGACGACGCGGTCGGCCCCCGCCGTCCGCAGGCTCACCGCCTCGGCCGGGTATGCCTCGGCCAACCAGTGCCACTGCTGACCGCTGCGGTACACCTCGCCCGCCTCCGCCAGAAACTCAAGGATGTCCTGGGTGAGTTGGACGCGGGCTTGTCCCTCACCCGCCTTCCCCCTCTCCCATGAAGGGAGAGGGGGAGAAGAAAGGGCATCTCCCTCTTCCTCCCCTCTCCCAAAATGGGAGAGGGGCTGGGGGTGAGGGCTTCCAAATGCTTCGTCCGTCGCGAAGGGCAACTCGAACGCGGCGCAGCGGATATGATCCGTGAGAATCAGGGCATTGTCGGGGTTGACCAGGGCGTGCTCTGGCGAAGGCGTCGCGCCGTCCTCGGTTCCGATGATGTACTCAGGGTGCGCCACAAGATACTGGTCGAGGGGCAGGCCGCGCGCCACAAGCATCGCCGCAGCGAGACTCCCCCGCCGCCCGGCGCGCCCCGCCTGCTGCCACGTGCTAGCGATAGTGCCGGGGTAGCCGGCGATGATGACTGCGTCCAGCCCGCCGATGTCGACACCGAGCTCCAGGGCATTCGTGCTGACCACGCCGCGCACTGAGCCATCGCGCAGCCCGGCTTCGGTGGCGCGGCGCTCCTGGGGCAGATACCCACTGCGATAGCCCCGCACGGGCGTCTGGCCTGCGTTCTGGAGGTTGTGCAGGATGACCTCCGTCGTGAGGCGGCTGCCCGCGAACACCGCCGTCTGCACTTCTTCGGCCAGGCAACGGCGGGCCAGAGTCGTCGCTTCGGCGGCGGCGGAGCGGCGAATGCCGAGACGCGAGTCGACAATGGGCGGGTTAATGAGAATGAAGTGACGCTCGCCGCGCGGTGCTCCGTCGTCATCCACGACCGATACCGGCGCTTCCACCAATCGCGCCGCCAGGTCGGCGGGGTTGGCAATCGTCGCCGAGGAGAGGATGAACTGTGGACGCGCGCCGTACCACTCCGCAATGCGCCGCAGCCGCCGCAATACGTTGGCGACGTGGCTGCCGAACACCCCGCGATAGGTGTGCATCTCGTCCAGGACGACGATGCGCAGTCCCTCGAACAGATCAGCCCAGCGAGTGTGGTGCGGCAAGATACCGGTATGCAGCATATCGGGATTGGTGACGATGACACGCGCGCTCTTGCGAACGCGCGAGCGCGCCGATGTCGGCGTGTCGCCGTCGTACGTAGCAGCAGCGACAGGGGCGTCCAGCGTCGTCTGCCAGCGCCCCAGCTCCGTGACCTGGTCCTGGGCAAGCGCCTTCGTCGGAAAAAGGTATAGGGCGCGCGCCGTCGGGTCGCTCAACAGAGCCTGAAGGACCGGCAGATTGTAGCACAGCGTCTTGCCAGACGCTGTGGGAGTCACAACACAAACGTGCTCGCCGCGCAAGGCCGCCGTCACGGCCTGCGCCTGATGCGTATACAGAGAAGATATGCCGCGCCGATGCAGCCCATCGGCTAAGGCCGGATGGAGGGCCTCCGGTACAGGGGCGCGGCGAGCCGCTCGCTCCGGGAAGTGCCGCCATGCGGCAACCTGGGCGCTATGCGCGGCGCGTAGCTCGAACAGCACTTCCGACAGCGGCACGGGCAGCCTCGACAGACGAGGGGAATGGACTTGCTTCGCCGAAAAGTCTAGCCCGTGTAGCTCAAATGTGCAAACCTCTCTAGCCCGTTGCCGCCGTGTCCCACCACTTCGACAGGCGGTTCGTGCTGCGCGTCGGCTCACCCACGTAGTGGGAGACATCGTTGAATAGCATCAAACGCGCGCGAACGGGGTCCTTGAAGTCGAGGATGTTGAGGCAGCACGGCTGCATGTCCAGACGGTCACGGTAGCCGCGCGGGTCGAATCCGAGCAGGCTGCTGATGAGCAGGCGGATGGTCGCCTTGTGGGAGACGACGGCCACATTCCCGTTCGGCCAGGCGGCAACAAGCTCGCGAATGACGGGCAGCGCGCGGGCCAGCACGCTCACCCCCGACTCGCCCCCACCCGGGGCGAACGTGAACGGGTCCTCGGACCAGGCGGCGTACTCCTCGCCGAACTTCGTTTCAACCTCGCTGCGCAGCATCCCCTCCCAGTGGCCGTGGTCAATCTCCTTCAACGCTGGATTGGGTGACGGCAAGAAGCCATGCGGGCGGGCGATGATCTCCGCCGTCTCGACGGTGCGCCGCATCGGGCTGCAGTAGATAGCGGCCAGTGGCTCATCCGCCAGGCGTTCCGAAAGGGCCTCAGCCTGTCGACGACCTTCGTCCGAGATATCGATGTCCACTGAGCCGGAGAAGCGGTCCTCGGCGCTGGCAGGCGTCGCGCCGTGGCGGATGAGATACAGGCGGGTGGTCACAATGGTCTCCTTGAGCGCTATGCAGTCATTTCGGTCTGGTGTAGGTATGCCACGGTTTGCGGGCCTTCGGGCAGTATGGCGATGCGGGCGTTCGCACCATAGCGGTCGCGCAGGTCAGCGACCGTTGCTTCGATATTGCGACATGGCGTGAACAAGGCAGCGCGGATCTGCTCGTCGGTCAGGCCGTCGCTGTAGACGTAGACGTCGGCCTTGAGCTGGATGATGGCCTGGAGCTGCACCTGCCACTGGTCGTGCTCGCTGAAGCCCGGCTGCGCCACCATGTCCAGCACGCCCTGGGGTGAGCCGCCACGCCGCAGCAGCTTGGCGTACTTACCGTGGTTCGGCACACCGTCCTCGCACCCCGCCGCCATGATGATCGCTCCCCCCTCGCGCACGATCCGCGCCGCCGCACTCATGCCCTTGACCGTCTGATAGAGGTTCTGGTCGAGTGGGTAACCGCTGTTGGTCGTGATCACGATGTCAAAGAGGTCGTCCACGGCGGCCATGTTGTGGTCGCGAACGAACTCACAACCCGCAGCGTGAGCAGCAAGCATGTCGCCCGCGAACACGCCGGTAATGTGGTGCTGCGCGTTCAGGGTCACGTTGAGGAGAAACGTCGGGTTCGTCCTCTGCGCGACCTCGGCCATTTCCTCCCAGATTGGGTTCCCCCGCGTGACTCCCCAGGTAGCGTTGCGGTCAGCGATCATGGCGTAGCCGTGGTTGGTGAACACGCTCTCCCAGCCGGACAGCGCGGGCAACACAGCCTTCGGCCCGCCGCTGTACCCCGCGAAAAAGTGTGGCTCGATGAAGCCGGTCAGTATGCGGACGTCGGCCTCTAGGTATGTGCGGTTGATGCGCACCGGGTGGCCGCGCGAGGTGACGCCGAGCGGCACGAGATTGGCTTCGTCGAAGGCGTCGTGCTGGAGGCAGCGATAGTTGTCGACAATAGAGTCGCCGAGCATCCGCCGCAGCTCGTCCGGCGTCTGCTTGCGGTGCGTGCCAAGGGCGTTGAGTAGGGTGATATCGTCGCGGCGTATGCCGGCGGCTTCAAGCTCAGCCAGGAGGATGGGCAGGATGCGGTCGTTGGGCGTGGCGCGGGTGATGTCGCTGTGGGTGATGACGACTCGATCGCCAGGGTTCACCTTGGCGGCGAGAGCCATAGAGGCGATGGGATGACGGAGCGCCGCGCGCAGCGCTTCAGCTTCGTCGGGAACGGCGGGAACAGCGGGCGACATGACGACGCAAACATCCGGCGGGAGGTCCAGCGTCAGCCCGTCTCGTCCGTACGCCAGTTGTACGCGCATATCGCCTCCACATTGCAGGCTCTGAACTACCTCTGATTATATGTGAAACACGCTCAGCTGGCTATGTGCTGGCCGCGAAATTGCTTTGACACCCTCACCAAAACGACGAATCGGCTCAAGGAGGGTGGAGTGTCACAGATTCTAGGGGTGATGATTGACGTAGACGGCACGCTCGTGGACAGCAACGATGCACACGCGACGGCGTGGGTGGAGGCGCTGGCCCAGCACGGCTACGATGTGCCGTTCGAGAAAGTACGCCGTGCCATCGGCATGGGCGGCGACAATCTCTTGCCGGCTGTCGTTAGCCTCGACAAGAACAGTCCGGACGGTCAGCGCATCAGCAAGACGCGAGATGAGATATTCGAAAGGCACTATCTGCCGAAGCTCACTCCGTTCCCGAAGGTGCGCGAACTGGTGCAGCGTTTGCAGGCCGCTGGCCTGAAGCTCGTCATCGCGAGCTCATCGTCGACTGAACAGCTCGACGCGCTCCTCAGAATCGCGCGGGTAGACGACCTCATCGAGACTCACGTGTCATCCAACGAGGCCAAGAACTCCAAGCCCGACCCGGACATCATCCAGGTTGCCTTGAATAAGCTCGGGCTGCCCGCAGATCAGGCAGTCATGCTCGGCGACACGCCCTACGATATTTCGTCGGCCAGCAAGGCCGGCTCGCGAACAATCGCGCTGCGTTGCGGTGGGTGGGACACGGCCGATCTGAAGGACGCGGTTGCCGTCTACGACTCGCCGGCCGATCTACTGGCGCACTTCGACGAGTCGCCGCTCGCCGTCTCCCAAGGAGCGAGGCAAGCACGCCTATCGGCGCGGACGTAGTAAGAAGCTGTCAACGGATTATCACGGATAAACGGATTGGCTTCGCCGCGCGGAAGCATTATGCCGTTGTGCTAGTATCCGTTTGTCCGTGCTTCATCCGTTGACAGCGGACGCTTACGCGTACGCGAGGCTGTCGCGTACGCTGATGCGTGTCGCCGAGCGGGCCGGCGCAATCGAAGCGAGCGTCGCCAGCACCAGGATGATCACCAGCCAGATGGCAACCGCCTGCCAGTTGTAGCGGTAGTCCAGCGGCAGCTTGAAGATCGTGTCACCCAACAGGTTCGACATCGGCCGGCTGAACACGAGGGAAATGAGTACCGCCAGAGCCCAGCTCATCAGCCCTTGCAGCACACCCTCCATCACGAACATGCCCATGATCGTCGGCGACCGCGCCCCAATCGCGCGGAGAACGCCGATCTCCTTCGTGCGCTCGACGACGGCGATGGACAGGGCACCCATCAAGCCAATCGCGCCAACGACGGCGACGATGGTCGCCAGGGCGAGGAGCATGGACGTGACGATGCTGAATGAGCCTTCGGTCTGGCGCCGGTTCTCCGACTCAGTCTGCGAGTAGCCCACCTTGATGCTCTGGTCTTCCAGCGCCTGTTTGACGTTCTTGAGCGTTGTATCCTGACTCGCCTCGTCGTGGGCCGTTGTCCGGACGAGGATCCGGTTGATGCGGGGGTACTCTTTGCTGGCATCCCAGAGCGCGTTGATGGGCGTGTAAACGGTCTCAGTGGAGAAACCGACGTCGCCGGAGAGCGGCTGGTAGAGACCGATAATCTGGAAGTCGGCCTTGCCCGCCTCGCCCAGGTTGAGCGTCACCGTGTCCCCCAGCGCCAGCCCATTCTTGTCGGCGCCGCGCTTGCTGAACACGAGCACGTTGCCGTCGCCCGGTTGCAGCCAGCGCCCCTCCAGGATCGGTTCTTCGGTGAACTCCCGCCCCGGCACGATGCCGTGCACCTCCGTGCCAAGCCCGGCCTCCTTGAGTCGCTGCCCCTGCTTGAGTACCGTCGCCGACATAATCAGGTCCGGCTCGGCGTTGGCGACCGTGGGGTCGGCGTTGATGACGTTCATGACCTTGTTCTGGCGGTAGGTTCCGGTAGTATAGAACGTTTCGTCGTAGTGCCGGCGGGCGAAGAAGTTGTCCATCGTCTCGGTGATCGACGAGCTAAGAGTCATCACGATGAGGAACATCGCGCCGGCCGACACCAGCACGAACTGGGTCAGGATGAGGCGGCCCTTGCGGCGGAACATGTTGCCCAGCGCCGTCGCGTAGTGGGTGGGCATCAGGCGCGCGCCAATGCCCTCGATGAGCCTGTCGAAGCGGTTCGCGCCGAACTTGCCGCCGATGCCATAGCTGGCGATGGCCTCGCGGACCGTGATTCGCGCGCCGCTCAGCACCGGCACCAGGCCAGCGAGCAGGGGGACAGCGGTCGCGGCCAGGATTTGCAGAGTCACCGCGGTCGCCGAGAAGCGAAAGACGTCGTAGTCGATATTGAACAGGTTGAGGAACCAGCGCGTCACGCTCCACGCGGCAAACATGCCCAGGGGCAGGGCGATGAACAGCGCCAGGAGGCCATAGATGAGCACGTCGGTCAGGTAGAGCCGCAGGATGGTCACCGACCGGCCGCCGATGGCCTTGAGGATGCCGATCTGGTCGGTCTGCTGCGTGATGAGCGCCGTGAGTGTGTTGTACACCAGTACGACGCTCAGGAGCAGCGACACGATAGCGAGGATCTGCATCACCATGTTGATGCCTTCGACGTACATGCGCCCCCAGTGGCGATTGGGGTCCTGATACAGAGTCGCGCCAACCGTGATACCGTCCTTCGCCAGGCGATCCTTCAGATCACTGGCGACGACGCGGGCGTTCTCGGCGCTGTAGGGCGTGACGGTAACGTACAATCCGCGATACTTGTTCTCAGGAACATCGTAGCGCGTCATCGCGTCGCGGCTCATGAAGAAGTACGCCTCACCGCCGAACTGGGGCGGCGGGACGAACGGGTGGCGCACCTTGCCGATGATGGTGAATGTGCGCTGCTTGTCGTCCAGCTCGAACGTCACCTTGTCGCCGATGTCGAAGCCATAGAAGCTGCTCGACAGGCGCTCGATGTCGACGCCGTTGCGGACCGGCCACGTACCCTCCCGCAGCTGGAGCATGTCCATGCGCTGGCTGTTCCAGTCCTCGCGCAGGACAAGGGCACCCTGTTTGAGATCGCCCCCTTTTTTCGGCTGATACGTGACGTTGACCACGTTGAACGGCTCAATGTCCTCCACGCCCGGCGCGCGCTTCAGGCCATGCACAACCTCTGGCGAGATGTAGTCGTTGAGGTACATCTGGATGTGGGAGGGGTGGACGGCCTGGTGCGCCGCGTCCATGCCGGAGAGGAGCTGGTCCACCATGCCGAACACAACGCCGATCGCAAAGACACCCGCGGCGATGGACAGGACCGCGAGGACGGTGCGCGTCTTGTAGTGCCAGATATCGAACCAGACTTTGTACCAAAGAACGCCCATGCGCTCTCCTTAGAAGCCTGCCCACTCCGGGTGGCCGATGTACTCGTCGCGCACAATGCGGCCATCCAGGACCTCGACGACACGCGGCACGCGCGCCGCCAGCTCCTTGTCGTGGGTAACCATCACCATCGTCTTCCCCTTGCTCACCACCTCGGTGAACAGGTCGAAAACATCGTGGGACGTATGAGAGTCCAGGTTGCCTGTAGGCTCGTCGGCAATGAGAAGCGGGGGATCGTTGGCCAGGGCGCGGGCGATGGCCGCGCGCTGCTGCTGGCCGCCGGAGACCATGCTGGGCAGCTTGTGCGCCTGTTCGGCGAGACCGACGATCTCCAGGAGATGCAGCGCCCGTTCCTGGCGCTCTCGCCCGCGATACTTGCCGGTCAGGTCCATGGGCAGGATCACGTTTTGCAGCAGGCTCAGGGCGGGCAGCATCTGGAAGAACTGGAAGATAATGCCCACGTTCTCCCCGCGCCACGCCGCGAGCTGGTCCTCGCTCATCTTGTGCACCGGCCGACCGGTCACGACAATCTCGCCGCTGGTCGGGCGGTCGATACCTGTAATCATGTTGAGCAGGGTGGACTTACCGTTGCCGGACGGCCCAACGATGGAGACGAACTCGCCCTGCTTGACTTGAAACGAGACCCCTTTAAGGATTGTGATCGTCCCGGTGCCGACCGCGAATGACTTCACGACGTTGGTCACCTGGACAACGGGCGCTGCTTGTGCCGCAAGCGCGACCATCGGCGGCTCCTTTCCGTCACACCCGCGCGGCCCAGATGATGTCGGGTCGAGCGGTGAACGTCTCCGCGTCGTAGTAATCCGCGACGTCGATGTTTCCGGCGTGCTGCGTCACCACGTCGAGTGGCATATCCACGTAATTCTCCTGCCGCCGGTAACACACCACACGGCCATACTGATGGCCGAGTACCAGCTTCAGTGTCAGCGCCGCGAAATTCATCGCGCCGAGCAGGTCCTGACCGTCCGGCTCGCCGCTCCGAATCAGGTACGAGAGGGGCTGGAACAGCATGCGCTGGCCGGTGATGTTTTCAAGAATCTCGGTGACGACCGCGCCACTCCCTGTCACGTGCTGGCCGCGATTGCCGATGCTCGCAATATCCTCGAGAATCTCGTTCTCGATTCGCTCGCGCTCGCCCACCGCGATTGCCTCGGCGAGCGTGCGCGAGTTCGCCAGGCGCGTCAACTCTGGCAGGTATGTCCGCATCTGCTCCGGGAGGACGCGGCTGGCCTGCGCAACCGCCAGAATAGCGTAGTTGCTGGGGTTGTTGCGCTTGTCATCCAGGAGGCAGGCCGCCAGTCGCTGCGGATCGAAGGGAACCTCTGGGATCAGGATGCGGTCGGCGCCCGCCAGGTGAGCGATCAGCAGCGTCGTGAGGCCGGTGGTGCGGCCGACCACCTCCACGACGGCGATCTCCTCGCGCGAGGCCGCCATGGCTCGCATCTCATGGATGAAGCGCACGCCGCGCTCCAGAGCCGTTGAGAAGCCCAGGGTGTAGTCCGTGCCGTTGATGTCGTTGTGGACGCTCTTGGGAACACCGATGACGGGGACACCGGCGGCCGCGAGGTGGGCTGCGTACGCGAGGGCCTGGCTATCGCCCAGCACGATCAGTGCTTCCAGGCCTAGCTCCTCGATCATTGCCTGGATGTGAGGGGTCACATCGACGGTCGGCGCGCCCTGGGCGTCCAGGAAGGGCGGAAGGGCGGTCGCCGGTGTGCTGGCCGGATCGATGCGGCTGGAATGTAGATACGCGCCCGGCATTCGGTCGATGTCGCGGGTGCGTACGCGCGTCAGGCCGAGGATATTCTGGCCGTAGCTCTGCGGGTCGTTCGGGTTGTAGTTGAGCAGACCCTCCCAGCCCTTGCGAAAGCCAAGCACCTGGTAGCCGTGTTCGATGGCACGGTACACGATAGCTTTCAGGCAGACGTTTTGCCCCGGCGCATCGCCGCCGCCGGTCAGAATGCCGATTCGCTTTTCCATTTCGGTTTCTCTTTCAGTAAACAGGCGAAGGCGGACGCACCAATTTATTGTGGCGGCGCGCCCGTGCCAACGTCAGGTCCCATTCTACCACGAAATCGTTTGTGGCAGTAGCTTAGTGTCTTCACCTACGGTAGACATTTCACCATACGGAATAATGACAAAATAGCGCAGCCGGCGTCACTCCTAGGCCACCGCCAGCACGACACCATCTCTGGCGGGCAGTGTGACGCGCACCTGCCCGTCGTCGACCACCCAGCGCTCGTGCAGCGTCGCGCCGCTGGCCGTGAGCAGCGCCTTGAGCGTGACGCCGTCGCGGAAGTACGCGCCCACCGGCAGATTGACGTCGCGCGACGCCTCGGCCACGTTGAGCGCAACCACCAGTGTCTCCTCGTCGTTACGGCGGGCGAAGGCGTAGACCTCGCCCTCGGCGTAGAGTTGGTAGAAGTGGCCGCGCCGCAGCGCGCGGTGGCTGTGGCGCAGGGCCACCGCCGCTTTGAAAAAGGCCAGAAGCTCCGTGTCCCACGCGCTGCGGTCATGCCAGGGGAACGCCCAGCGCGCGTCGGGGTCGTGGTGCGGCTTGTCGTAGGCCAGCGTGCCGCGCAAGCCGATCTCGTCGCCATAATAGATCGAGGGCGCGCCGGGATAGGTCATCTGGAACAGCGTCGCCAGCCGCACACTCGCCTTATCGCCTCGCGCGAGGCTCAGCAGCCGCGCCGTGTCGTGGCTATCCAGGATGTTAAGCTGCGCCTGCGTCACCTGCCAGTCATACAGGTTGAGCAGGCGCTGGATGCGCGTGCCGAACTGGGCCGCGTCGATGGCCGGATGCGGGTCATACGAGCGGCCCTTGACGAGGGATGGGCTCACCCGATTGCCCGCGACGAAGGCGATGGTAGCTGCGGCAAACAAGTAATTCATCACCGCGTCGAAGCGATCGCCTTGCAGCCACTCGCGCGCCTCGCGCCATATCTCGCCGACGATGTAAGCGTCCGGGTTGACGCCCTTGACGCGGTGGCGGAACTCCTCCCAGAAGCCGGGCGTTTTCACCTCGGCCGGCACGTCGAGCCGCCAGCCGTCGATGTGATACTCCTTCAGCCAGAATTCGGCGATGCCCATGATATACTCGCGTACCTGGGGGTTATCGGTGTTGAGCTTGGGCAGAGCGCGGTTGCCGGCCCAGGCAACGTAGTTGGCCGGGCGGTTACCGGTGTACGGCGCCAGGGGCCAGCCCTCGATGAAGAACCAGTCCAGCCAGGGCGAGTGTGGGCCGTGTTCCAGGATATCGTTGAACGGGAAGAAGCCGCGGCTCGCGTGGTTGAAGACTCCGTCCAGGACAACGCGTATACTGCGTCGATGCGCCGCGTCCACCAGCTCGCGCAGCGCGGCGTTCCCGCCGAGGATGGGGTCTACCTTCTCGTAGTCGTGAGTGTGGTAGCGGTGGTTGCTGGCCGACTGGAAGATGGGCGTGAAGTAGATGGCGTTGATGCCAAGCTCTTGCAGGTAGTCTAGATGCTCGACTACGCCGAGCAGGTCGCCGCCCTGGTAGTCTTCGATCGTCGGCTGTGCGCCCCACGGCTGGAGATTGTTTGGCTTCGGCACGCGGTCGCTTTTGGCGAAGCGGTCGGGGAATATCTGGTAGAAGACCGCGTCCTTCACCCACTCCGGCGTCTCGATGTTGACGTCTGGCGCGTCCTGTGTTGACATATGAGCTTATCCTTTGCAGTGTTGGAAGTAGCGTTCTTCGCGGCGCGCTTGACACATCCCCCGATGTGAGCTACGTTTGTGGTCGCTTTCGAACACAGGAGGTGCAATCATGTGTATGTTCTGTGCCGCTATTCCCATGACTATGGCAGCCGGTTCAGCCATCGCCGCTAACCAGAAAGAGAAGGAGCGGCGCGCGGCGCTCCAGGGTGAACCGAGGCCGGCGCACCGTATCCCGGTGCGAAAGGCCACCCTGGTTATCACCGGCAGTTTGATAGTTGGCTCCGTCGTGTATCACGGGGTCATCATGCCCAGGTTCGGTCTGATCCTCTGATCTTGCCCCGCCGTCTCGCTCTCAATCGTTACGCTACGCTCGGCACGCCGAGACGCAGGCCGCGCGCTGCGCGCGCCTCGACCTCAGGGTAGCCGATGTCCCGCGCCAGCGTCAGCGCGTTCGCGTAGCATTCGGCCGCCTGTTCGGCCTGCGCCAGGTAGTACCGCGCGTGGCGCTCGAGCAGACGGCTCGCAGGCCTCTCAACCGACATCGACCGCCTTCCTCTGAGACGAAGCTCCCCAGACACCGTCGCGGTATCTGGGGAGCGGAGGCTACGTGATCGGACTCATCAAGTCCGAGGCATGAATTACGCTTGCTACCTGATCTCAGGAATGGTCGACGGCCATGTCCCAGTGCTCGGGCGAGCGCCACAGACCGGACAGGATGAGCTGGCGCAGGAACAACATCTCCTTCGGCAGGCGGTCGTACAGGTTGATGAACAGCTCCTCGTGCGAGAGGATTTCCTGTTCCCACACCTTGCGATCCACCGTCATCAGGGCATTGAACTGCTCGCGCGAGAAGTCCAGGCCTCGCCAGTCGATATCCTCGTAGCGCGGCATCCAGCCAATCGGGCTTTCCACGCTGACCGCGCGGCCGCGGGCGCGCTCGACGATCCACTTCAGGACGCGCATGTTCTCGCCGAAGCCCGGCCACAGGAAGTTGCCCTGCTCATCCTTGCGGAACCAGTTGACGTTGAAGACGCGCGGCGGGTTGGGGATCTGCCGCCCGAAGTTGAGCCAGTGGTTCCAGTAGTCCGCCATGTGGTAGCCGATGAAGGGCAGCATGGCGAACGGGTCGCGGCGCACCTGGCCGATGGTGCCGAACGCCGCCGCCGTCATCTCCGACCCCATGGTCGCTGCGCCGTAGACGCCGTAATTCCAGTTGAAGGCCTGGTAGACGAGCGGGACGACGTTGGTGCGGCGGCCGCCGAAGATGAACGCCGAGATCGGCACGCCGCGCGGGTTATCATACTCCGGATCGATCGAAGGGCACTGGCTGATGGGCGCGGTGAAGCGCGCGTTCGGGTGAGCAGCGGGCGCCGTCGACTCGGGCGTCCAGTCGTTGCCCTTCCAGTCGATCAGGTGGGCCGGCTTCTCCTTGGTCATTCCTTCCCACCACACGTCGCCGTCATCGGTCAGGGCGACGTTGGTGAAGATGGTATTTTCCTTGATGGACTCCATCGCGTTCGGGTTGGACTTATAGGAGGTTCCCGGCGCGACGCCGAAGAAGCCCGCCTCGGGGTTGATGGCGTACAGCTTGCCGTCGCTGCCGAGCTTGATCCAGGCGATGTCGTCGCCCACCGTGCTGATCTTCCAGCCCTCGTCCTCGAATGGCTTGGGCGGGATGAGCATGGCGAAGTTGGTCTTACCGCAGGCGCTCGGGAACGCCGCCGCTACATAGGTCTTCTGCCCCTTGGGGTCCTCGACGCCGAGGATGAGCATGTGTTCGGCCAGCCAGCCTTCGTCGCGCGCCAGGACGGACGCGATACGCAGGGCGAGACACTTCTTGCCCAACAACGCGTTGCCGCCGTAGCCGCTGCCGTAGGACCAGATGGAGCGCTCCTCAGGGAAGTGGACAATATACTTCTCTTTGTTGCACGGCCAGGAGATATCCTGCTGGCCCGGCTCGAGCGGGTAGCCCACGGAGTGGAGACATGGCACAAAGTCGCCGTCGCCCAGCACGTCGAGAACCTTGCTGCCCATGCGTGTCATGATGCGCATATTGACGACGACATAGGGCGAGTCAGTGACCTGAACGCCGATTTGCGCGATGGGGGAGCCGAGCGGCCCCATGCTGAACGGGATGACGTACATCGTCCGCCCGCGCATTGAACCGTCGAACAGGCGCGTCAGCGTCTGCTTCATTTCCTTGGGGTTGACCCAGTTATTGGTCGGGCCGGCGTCGTTGCGGTTCAGGCTGCAGATGAAGGTACGGTCCTCGACACGCGCAACGTCCGAGGGATCCGAACGGGCCAGGAAAGAATTGCGGCGCTTCTCGGGGTTGAGACGAATGAACGTGCCCGCTGCCACCATCTGCTCACACAGACTATCGGATTCTTCCTGCGACCCATCGCACCAGTGCACACGGTCGGGCTTGCAGAGCTCGACCAGCGAGTTCACCCACTCGACAAGTTTGGTGTTGGTGACTTGCATAGTAATAGCCATTGGATATCTCCAAGATTCGGTAAGGGGTTATCCGTGAGGTAACATGCCTCTATTATACCCCGATTCCGGCCTACTTGTATACGGGTCCGGGAAAGGTTTCTCGCCCGGACGTGGAAAAGTGACCACTTTGCCCTAGGCCGAGCGGAGAACGAGCAGTGATAACAGTTCGGGGCAACTGCTAATCCTGCATGGGGGCCGGCAGAAGGCTCAGGGCGCGCACCGACTGGCGCTCGATAAGGCGCGGGCGGATGAGGGTGGTCATGCAGCTCGCCTCCGCCGACTCGATGCGGCGAACGAGCGCATCGACGGCCAGGGTGCCGAGCCCCGGCGTATCGATGTGCATCGTGGTGAGCGGAGGCGACAGGTAGAGCGCGAGGTCGACGTTGTCGAAGCCAATGATCGACAGATCGTCCGGGATCCGGCGGCCAAGCATCTGCGCCGCCTCGTAGACGCGGACGGCGACGTGGTCGTTGCTGCAGAAGATGGCGGAAATATCGGGCTGCTCACTCAAGAGGCGGGTAGCGGCCACTAGCTCCTCGTCCTTGGCAATCCGGCAATCACCGAAGTAGCGCTCGGCGATGCCGTAGTCCTCGAGTGCCTGGATATAGCCGCGCCGGCGCTCCTTCAGGCTCGGATAGGCGTCCGGCTGCGTTCCCACAAGGCCGATATGGCGGTGGCCGCGCTCGAGGAGGTAAGTCACGGCCTCGTACGCGCCGCGGTAGTTATCCGTACCGACGATGTCGTAGCACGCCTCCGTGTACGCGTCAACGAGAACGAGCGGCAAGGCGCGGCGCTCGATCAGCCGAGTGATCGTGGCGTCCACGAACGCGCCGACTAGCATGACGCCGTCCACGTCCCCCTCTTCGAGCAGCCGTGGAACCTCGGTCGGGTGATTGTCCAGGTTGACCGGAATAGTGGCAAACAGGAGATTGAGGCGGGCCTTGCGGCAGGCCGCTTCAATGCCGGCCAGGAGAGGGGCGTAGAAGGGGTTGGCAAGAGGCACATCGTCCGCACGCCCCTTGATGAGAACACCCAGCGACTGGGCCGGGCGAGACGCCTGACTATCGGCGGGCGAGCGCTTTTGATAGCCCAGGGCGCGGGCCGCCTCCAAAACCCGCTGACGGGTTTCGTCGTTTATCCCGGGCCGACCCCGTATCACGAGCGAGACGGTTGCCAGCGACACGCCGCTCTGGCGAGCGACATCCTCCATCGTCACTTTTTGAGGCATGCCCGTTCCTCAACACATATCAGCCGGCATGAACAGAAAGACGGTACATGGGTATTGAGCCGCGCCCCTTCCCTTGTACCGTCCTATAACATCCTTGCGTCGATGCTCTATATTGTACCGTCACTTACTAAATTTTACTAAACTCTAGAACAGAGCGCCGGCGAAATTCTGCCCGGGCTAGACTTCTTCGTCCCCGATTGAGAACATGTGCTCCAGGTCATAGCTCGAGTAGACCTTGAACGCCATCAAGGTCTCGGTGCGCGTGATGCCCCCGATGGCGAGAATCTGGCGCGTGACAAGGTCGGCAATCTGCTCGTTCGTCTGCGTGCGCAGCACCGCGACCAGGTCGTAGCCGCCCGCGACCGAGTAGACCTCGGTGATCCCCCTGAGGGCGACGAGGGATTGGGCGATCCGGTCGAAGTGTCCGTGTTCGACGTTCATCAGGACAATGGCAGTGACCATGAAGCCTCCGGGAGATGGGTGAGCGTCAGGCGGTCGTCTCGGCAGCCTGGCGAACATGGCGTTCAAGAACGGCAAAGTCGTCGGCGCTAACCTCGCGCAGATTGCCCTGGAAAGCGAGGGTCCAGTTCGCGGCCGGCCACTTGCGGATATGGGCGAGTTCCTGGCTAAACGGCTCGACGGGCACCCACTCTGCTTCGCCGAGCACCAGATCCGGCTTAATCTCGACGCGCCAGGCGTAGTCCTCGTCGGGCTTGCCTTCGCTGACCCAGATTCGCGTGTGCTCCTCGAACCCTTCAGACGTAATGGTAGCGAGCGCGCCAATGCTCTTGGCGCCGCTGAGGTAGTACGCCAGACGGTCGCCCGGCGCCATCTTCTCCATCACGTTCTTGCGTTGGCGGCTCTTGAAGCCCTGCACGCGCCAGCCGTTGGCGGCCGTGCGGGCCATGTTGTCGGGCGAGGTGGTCACAATCCAGTAGCGCGTTGGCATCAGACCTCCGAGGAAACAAACTCCTGTCGAGGGGCGTAACTTTCCATTATTATCTCTATGATAATGGAGATTTCGGCGGCCCGCAAGCTCAGAACAGTAGAGACGCGCCGTGGCGCGTCTCTACAAGATAACTACGATGTCCCCTCACGCTTCCAGCGTAACCCGTTCCGGCTGCCAGCGGCCCTCCAGCACACGTCGCAGGAACTCGCCCGTGTAGGAGCCTTCGGCATGGGCCACATCCTCCGGCGTTCCCGCGGCAATCACGCGCCCGCCACCCGCGCCGCCCTCTGGCCCCAAGTCGACGATCCAGTCCGCCGACTTGATGACGTCCAGGTTGTGCTCGATGACCAGCACAGTGTTGCCGTTATCCACCAGCCGCTGCAACACGCCGAGCAGCTTCCGCACATCCTCGAAGTGGAGGCCGGTCGTCGGCTCGTCCAGGATGTAGAGGGTGTTGCCCGTGGCGACGCGCGACAGCTCCTTGGCGAGCTTGATGCGCTGGGCCTCACCGCCCGACAGGGTCGTGGCCGATTGGCCGAGATGGATGTACCCGAGGCCAACGTCCGACAGGGTCTGGAGCTTGCGCTTCAGCGCGGGCAGGGCATCGAAGAACTCGATCGCCTCGTCCACCGTCATGTCCAGAACCTCGGCGATGTTCTTGCCCTTGTACGATATCTGCAGCGTCTCGCGGTTGTAGCGCGCGCCGTGGCAGACCTCGCACGGCACATAGATGTCCGGCAGAAACTGCATCTCGATCTTGATGATGCCGTCGCCCTGGCACGCCTCGCACCGCCCACCCTTTACGTTGAACGAGAAGCGGCCCGGCTTGTACCCGCGCGCCTTCGACTCGGGCAGACCGGCGAACAGGTCGCGGATCTGGTTGAACAGGTTGGTGTACGTCGCCGGGTTCGAGCGCGGCGTCCGCCCAATGGGCGACTGGTCGATGTCGATGACCTTGTCCAGACGCTCCAGCCCGCGCAGGCCGTCGTAGTCGCCCGGCTTCTCGCGGCTGCGATAGAGCTTCTGGGCCACAGCGCGGTACAGCACGTCGAGGACGAGGGTCGACTTCCCCGAGCCGGAGACGCCGGTCACGCACGTGAGGGTGCCGAGCGGGAAGCGCACGTCGATGTTCTTGAGATTGTTCTCCCGCGCCCCCAGCACCTCCAACCCGTAGCCGTTGCCGTGGCGGCGGCGCTTCGGCGTGGCGATCTCCTGCTCTCCACTGAGGTACTGCCCCGTCAGCGAGTTCGGGTTGTGAAGGATGGCCTCCAGCGGTCCGGCCGCGACGACATTGCCGCCATGTTCGCCCGCCCCCGGCCCGAGGTCGATGATCCAGTCGGCCGAACGCATCGTCTCCTCGTCGTGCTCGACCACGAGGACCGTGTTCCCCACGTCCCGCAGCCGCAGCATCGTCTTGATCAGGCGCGTGTTATCGCGCTGGTGCAGGCCGATGCTCGGCTCATCCAGGATGTAGAGCACGCCCATGAGCTGCGAGCCAATCTGCGTCGCCAGGCGGATGCGCTGCGCCTCGCCACCCGCGAGGGTGCCGGCGCGGCGGTCCAGGGTGAGGTAGTCCAGGCCGACGTTCACCAGGAAGCCGAGCCGCGCGTCAATCTCCTTGAGGATGCCCTCGGCGATGATGCTGTCGCGCTTCGAGAGCGGTGACGGGCCGCGGCCGTTCGCGCCGTTCTCATAGGCCGGCGCGTCGGTCCCCCGCAAACGGCGCACCCAGGGCAGCGCCTCGCGGATGGACATCTGGGTGACCGCGACAATGTTATGATTGTCCACCGTCACACCCAACGCCTCCGGCCGCAGCCGGGCGCCGTTGCACGTCGGGCACGGGCGCGAGCTCATGAACTCCTCGATCTCGGAGCGCACCCAGTCGGAGTCGGTTTCGCCGTAGCGCCGCTCCAGGTTCGGGATGACACCTTCATAGGTCGTGTCGTACATCCGCTGGCGGCCGGCGCGGTTGCGGTAGTTCAGGCGAATCGTCTTGCCACCGCTGCCGTACAGGACGATCTTCTGCTGCTCCTCGGTCAGCTCGCGCCACGGCTTCTCGACCGAGAAGTGATAGTGCTCCGCGACCCCGGCGAGAAGCTGGGCATAGTAGCCTTCGTTGTCGCCGTCGCTGCGCGACCACGGCGCGACGGCGCCCTCGATCAGGGACAGGTCGGGGTTGGGGACAATCAGCTCCGGGTCGATCTCCAGCTTGGTGCCAAGACCCTGGCACGTTGGGCAAGCGCCGTGGGGCGTGTTGAACGAGAAAGTGCGCGGCTCGATCTCGCCAATGGTCGTGCCATGCTCCGGGCAGGCGAAGTGCTCGCTGTAGAGGCGATCCTCCGGTGTGTCGCTCAGGATGCTAACGATCATGACGCCATTGCCGAGTTTCAGCGCCGTCTCGACCGAGTCGGTCATGCGGCCGCGGTAATCGTCCCCCGCTTGCGGGTCGTCGTTGTGGCGCACGATCAGGCGGTCCACGACAGCCTCAATGGTGTGCTGCTTGTAGCGGTCGAGCTCGATGTCCTCGTTCACGTCGCGCATCTCGCCGTTGACGCGAACGCGCACGAAGCCCGCCTTGCGCACGTCCTCGAAGACGCGCTGGTGGTGGCCCTTGCGCTCGCGGATGAGAGGGGCGAGGAGGAGGATGCGCGTGCCGTCGGGCAGGTTCAGAATGTCGTCCACCATCTGCTGCGGCGTCTGCTGGCTGATGACGCGTCCGCAGATGGGGCAGTGCGGGATGCCGATGCGGGCAAACAGGAGTCGCAGATAGTCGTAGACCTCGGTCACCGTCCCCACCGTCGAGCGCGGGTTGTGGGAAACGCCCTTCTGGTCGATGGAGATCGCCGGCGACAACCCCTCGATAGAGTCCACGTCCGGCTTATCCATCTGGCCGAGGAACTGCCGGGCGTACGCCGACAGGGACTCGACGTAGCGCCGCTGGCCCTCGGCGAAGATCGTGTCGAACGCCAGGGTAGACTTGCCCGAGCCTGAGAGCCCCGTAATGACTACGAGCTTGTTGCGGGGAATCTCGACGTCAATATTCTTGAGATTGTGCTCGCGCGCGCCACGAATGATCAACTGTTCCTGCATAATCACGCTTCCTGAAACAAAAGGCCGACTGACGCCGGCCACCTTTTTCTATGATTCTACATCCCTATGAGTATAGCACAAGTGTGCGACGGCTCACAACAGCCCCAGACATGATTCGCCGGTCATCCGTTCAGATGATTCGAGTCGGTGCGCCTTAGTTTGTCCACAACGTAAATTAGGGAGTTGAGTAAGCTTCGGGCCTGCTCCGCGGCGAGCTGACGACCTCGAAGCTCTTCTTTTGAGCCATCAGTGTATCTGCACCGCGCCGGGGATCGTTCAAGTCTGCGCTGGCTTCACCCTCACATATGACGCTCTTATATGGCATATCCCTTACCGCGCGAAAATCCGGCGCCGCCAGCCAGCGGAGCGCCCATGGTCCGCTCAGCAATCGACGACGTTGACTGCGAGCCCGCCCAGGCTCGTCTCTTTGTACTTCGCCTGCATGTCGTGGCCGGTCTGGCGCATCGTCTCGATCACCCGGTCGAGCGGCACAAAGTGGGCGCCGTCGCCGTAGAGGACGGCCAGCCGCGCCGCGTTCACCGCCTTGACCGCCCCCATGGTGTTGCGCTCGATGCACGGCACCTGGACCAGCCCAGCGATGGGGTCGCATGTCAGCCCCAGGTTGTGCTCCATGCCGATCTCGGCGGCGTTCTCGATCTGTTCGTTGGTCCCGCCCATCACGGCCGCCAGCCCCGCCGCCGCCATCGAACACGCCACCCCGACTTCCCCCTGACAGCCCATCTCTGCCGCGGAGAGGGACGCATTGCGCTTGTAGAGCATGCCGATAGCGCCCGCCGTCAGCAGGAACGTCCGCACCCCCGCGTCACTCGCGCCCGGCATGAGGCGGCGGTAGTAGGCCAGGACGGCGGGAATGACACCGGCTGCGCCATTCGTCGGCGCTGTGACGACGCGCCCCCCGGCGGCGTTTTCCTCGTTGACGGCCAGCGCGAACAGGCTGACCCAGTCGAGCAGTGCCAGGGGATCACTTTCTATAGTGCGCGCCTGGAGCGCCCCATAGAGACTGGGCGCGCGGCGGCGCACGTTCAGGCCGCCGGGCAGCAGGCCCTCGGTGCGCATGCCGCGCTCGACGCAGCCCTCCATCGTGGCCCAGATGCGGTCCAGGCCGGCGTCCGTCTCGTCAGCCGTGCGCCAGGCCGTCTCGTTCGCCCGCACGATGTCGGCGATGGACAACCCCGTCTGCTGCCCAATCGCCAGCAACTGGGCCGCCGAATGGAACTCGTACGGCAGCGGGCGAGGCGACTCGCTGCCCCCCCCATTTCCCCCCTCCGCCTCACTCTCGCTGATGACGAAGCCCCCGCCCACGGAGTAGTAAGTCTCCGCCAGCAGGACCGCCCCGTCGTCGTCGGTCGCGGTCAGGCAAAGGGCGTTAGGGTGACGGGGGAGCGTTTGGCGCATGTGGAAGACCAGGTCGGCCGTCTCGTCGAAACGGATGTCCCGCTGCCCGTTGAGACGCAGCAGGGCGTCGAAGCGCACGCGTTCCACGAGGGCCTCGACGCTGTCGGGATCCACGGTGTCGGGGCGCTCGCCCGACAGGCCAAGCAAGATCGCCTTGTCGGTCGCGTGGCCACGCCCGGTCAGCGCGAGCGAGCCATACAGGTCGGCGCGCACGCGCTCGACGCGGCCGAGCAGCCCCTGGGCGGCGAGCGCCTGGCCGAAGCGCAGCGCCGCCCACATCGGCCCTACCGTGTGGGAGCTGGACGGCCCGATTCCTATCTTGAACAGATCAAAGACGGAGAGAGACATGGCTTTTACCCCGACGGACTTGTGGGGGCAAGCATACACTAGAACGCCGCCCTGCGCAATGGGCGGCGTTGGTCGTTGTTCCTTTGTGCGGCTCGACTGACAGGGGTCGGGCCCCGATGGTCTAGCCGTCGTACGCCTTCTGGAGCGCGGCGATGTCGAGCTTCTTCATCTGGAACATGGCCGCCATCGCCCGCTGTACGCCCGCCGCGTTGCCCCCGCTCAACATCGTGAACCACGCCGTCGGCACGATCTGCCACGACAGCCCGAACCTGTCCTTGAGCCAGCCGCACACCTGCGCCGCCGGGTCGCCGCCTTCCGACAGCCGCTCCCAGTAGTAGTCCACCTCCGCCTGATCCCGGCAGAACACCTGGAACGAGATCGCCTCGTTGAACCTGAAGAGCGGCCCACCGTTGAGCGCCGTGAAACTCTGCCCGTCCAGCTCGAACTCCAGCGTCATCACCGAGCCAGGCTCCTGGCCGTGGATCTCCCGCCCGACCTCGGTGTAGCGCATCACATTGCCGATCTTGGAGTTCGGGAAGATGCTGGTGTAGAAGCCCACCGCCTCCTCGGCCTGGTTGTCGAACCACAAACACGGGGCAATCTTCTGAATCTCAGCCATTTGTCGCTCCTTGTGGTGTATAATCGCGGCGGTTGCCTGCGTCTCTGATAAATAGTCGTTCGCCATACCCCGAAATCGACAGCCAGGAGCGCCCATGGTCTTCGATACACGCATCGCCGTCGTCGTGCGCGACGACCTGCTGACATGGCAGAAACTCAACGTGACGGCGTTCACGGTCAGCGGCATCGCCGGTCTGCCGGACGCACTGGGAGAGCCGTATGTGGACGGCTCGGACGTGAGCTACCTGCCCATGATTCGGCAGCCTATCACGATCTTCACTGCCGACCACGATCAGATTCGTGCGGTGTACGAGCAGGCGCTGAGGCGGGACGTGCAGTTCAGCATCTATACGGAGGAACTGTTCGCCACGCCCCACGATGAGGCGAACCGGGCCGCGGTGCGGGCCTTCCGCAGCGAGGACTTAAAACTGGTGGGGCTGGCGCTGCGCGGCCGCAAGAAGGTGATGGACAAGCTGCTGAAGGGCCTGAAGCTGCACCCATAGTCGGCGACGAAGGGGTTTACAGGTTCGGTCCGGCTTCGCAAGGCCATTTGGTAGGAGGCGCGGCTCTGAGGCCGTGTCGCCCTCCTCAAAAGTCTTCTCATCAGTAGATGAACGGGAGAAGTCGCCAACTCCGCGCCTGGTAGCCGGTATACGCCGGCCCAAATGAGGCGACCAGCATGTGTTCCTCGACGGCGATACGGTAGGCATACGCCGCGGCCATCAGACCCAGCACAAGCAGGCTGGGAATGACCTGGCCCGATGCGACCGCGACGCCAACCCAGATCATCAGACTGCCAAGATAGCCCGGGTGCCGCACCCAGCGGTAGGGGCCAGTTTGCACGACCGTCTGTTCCTCAGTTGTGACAAGGGTGCGCGTATAGAACTGTCCCAGAGCGCGAAACGCCCAGACCCGCACGATCACGCCGACACAAGCCAGCCCCAATGCCAGCCACTGCAGCCAAACGGGCCAGACCGGCCCAGGCAGGGTCACCGACAATGCGAGAGCCGTGAGAGCGTAAGCGCCCAGAATCGCGGCGGTCGTGCCACGGTCGCTCTCGCCGGCGGCCCACGATCTCGCGGTGCGTCCACGTCGGAGAATCAGCTCGATGAGCACGAAACCGATGACCGGGATGATTGTCAGAGCCCGTGGAGACATGAGCCTCCTCATTCTCGCGCCGCCATGGCTTTCGTACCAGAGACGGCTTGGGGATTGTAGCGCTCGAAAGATCGCTGGCGGACAGTCGCCTGACTCACGTTCCCGAATAGATGTAGCCCTCCAGCAGACAATCCTCAGAGTACTCCGCCCGTGCCTTGCCGAACTGGGGTTGCGACTTGAAGACGGCATAGGCGGCCACAACGCTATCCAGCGCGTCGCCCTGGTGATCGTCCAGGATCGCCTCGCGCAGCCGCGGGTCTGTTAACTGTAACGGGCCTCGCCGCTCCAACTCGCTCAGAATGTGAAGCCTCGCCCGCCGATACTCCTCCCCCCGATGCTTGTACGACACATACAGGCTCTCTGCCTTCAGCGTCGAGGCCGGACACACCTCGACGACGGAGGGTCGCCCGGGCATAGGGGACTGCATCGGCAATACACGCGCGGCGTCGCGGCTGACAAGTGGAACAAGCACGTCGCGGATGCCATGATAGGTCTGCCGATACATTCGCACGTTGTAGGCGGCGAACGGCGCACGAGCCTCCGTGTCCACACGGCGTTTCATCTCGCGGCCGCCATTGGCCGCGTGACACGAGTGATAGAAGTCGTCGGGGCCGGGATAGCGGTCCGGAAAGGCCAGCACAAACGACGGCCAGTCTTGCGCCTGCACCAACGAACGCGGAACGCCAAACGGGAAATCGAGGCCAAAGGTGCTTTCGCCGGCCTGGGCCATGAACTCCACCAGGGCGTTCAACGCTTCCGAGCGCCCGACGCCGGCGTTGGGCAAGCGATCGCCACGGATACAGTCCTCAACGTGCAAGACGCCTGCCATCACCATGCCGCTCGACACCCATATCTTGGTTCCCGCGTTGGCGGCGCCGCTGAAGTCCACGCCATAGACCCTGGTGGGACGGCCGTTCTCCATCATGTATATCTCATATCAAGGCTGTTGGGTCGAGGCGAGCACTTGCAGGTAATGCGCATTGACCATGATGCCCAGGATATTGCCGAACGGATCCACCACCGATGCCGTGATGAACCCGGCGCCGCGTTCCGTCGGACCCTCGAGCGGCGTGGCCCCCATCGCCACCAGCTTGTCGAACGCTGCTCGCACATCGTCCACGTGCCAGTACACGATCGCGCCGCCGGTGTCGTTCCCCATACCCTTGGGCGCAAAGCGGCGATCAATCAGACCTAGCTCGTGCTGGTAATCGCCGACACGAAACTCGGCGTAGCCTGGACGTTCGAAGTAGGGTTCGATGCCCAACAGCTCGGCATACCAGCGTTTGGCGGCCTCGACGTCCTCGGCCCAATAACTGATGGTAGTCATTCCCCGCAACATTGACCCTCCCTATCCGTCTCATCGAAGTACGCCCGGCTCTGCAAATACTATGACCCTATGCAACTTCTCGCCAACTCGCTTTGGTCATGGGCTGGTTAGGAGCACGGTCTCCGCTTCATCGAGGCGCTTGGGAAAATCGTCGACCATATCCACATAAGGATATCCAAAGTGTTGGCATTCCTGACGAATGAACTCACTCCAGAGGGGAACGTCCTCAACGATCTGACGTCGAACTGCCTCAGGTAGACCGCCGTAACCCTGTGAGCGGCCTGGAAAGCGGTCAAAATCCTCGAGTGTCATTCGGGAGCAGCCCAGAAACGCCGAGCGTACCGGATACTGAGTAGACAGCTCGGCAACTTGCCGTGGCAGAAAGTCGACGCCTTCGATCACGTAGTTCTCTGCGAGTGACGCCGCGCCCCAGACAAAACGACTCAAATACGGGAAAAACCAAGCTGCATTCGCTGTGATCGCTTCGGGAGCCGCATTCCATTCCACCTTGACGCCGTCCTCCTGCTTCAGCCGCAAGAGGTCGAGAAGGAGGTCCGTTGAAACCCAGCCGGCCGGCAGTTTAGCAGCTATGCGTTGAGCCAGAATAGTCTTACCCGCTCTCGGCGCTCCGCCTACCAGGAAAATCATGTGACTCCTCAGCCAGATCAAACGCTTCATCATTAGCAGGTGCGATAGTCATGGAACCCTCGATAGGCAAACGGCTTTCAGTGGCCTGGAGTATACCCTTACGACCGATGTGAGGCGAATGCCAAAGTCCTTCCCTGAATGAGCATACGGCGTTTTTATTGTCCATGCGCCTGCCATTGTGACATCACTCTAGCGGCCACACGTCCTGGGCGACGATGCTGGTCACCCCACCCTCCTGCTGGAGGTGGCCTCGCGCGGCCAGCAGCGGCGCGTGGCTCAGCACGTCCCGCCGCTGCTCGAACAGGTCGGGCCGCACAATCAGGTTGATCAGCCCGCCCTCGTCCTCCAGCGTAAAGAACGCGTGGCCCTTCGCCGTCGGGGGACGCTGCCGCACGACCGTTAGTCCCGCCACGCGCACGGTCTCCCCGTCCCGACGCCGTCCCAACTCGCTGCTCGCCACGAACCCTGCTGCCTGGAGCGTCGGGCGGTATAGGCGCAGGATGTGGTCGTCGGGCGCCATCCCCAGCAGCTCGTACTCCCAGGCCATCGCCTCCGCTTCCCCCAGTTCGGGCAGCGCGGCCGCCTCGACCGGCGTGTCCAGCGCCAGCGCTTCCTCACGGTAGTCCAGCGCCCCTAGCTCCCACAGCCGACGCCGCCGATCGGACTCGCCTGCCCCCTGCTCGTCCAGCGCTCCGCCCCGGATGAGATTCTCCACGATCCCGCGCGGCAGCCGTGTCCGCCGGCACAGATCCACCAGGCTCGTGAACAGCCCGTCTGCTCGCGCCGTCAGCAGCCGCTCGATGGCCGCCGGCCCCAGGCCGCTCACGTAGCGCAAGCCCAGCCGGATCGCGCCATCTTCCAGTAGACACGCCTCCGCGCTGCGATTGATGTCCGGCAGCCGTGGCGGCACGCCGTGGCGTCTCGCGTCGCCGATGACCACCTCCGGCGCGTAGAACCCCATCGGCTGCTGGTTCAGCAAGGCGCAGTAGAACGGCGCCGGGTGGTAGACCTTGAGCCACAGCGTCTGGTACGCCAGCAGAGCGAACGCCGCCGCGTGGCTCTTGCAGAAGCCGTACGCCGCGAATGCCGCGAGTTGCCCGAAGATCTCCTCCGCCAGCGCCTCGTCCAGGCCATTCGCCAATGCGCCCTGCACAAAGCGTTCCCGCAGCCGCGCCATCTCCGCCTGGGAGCGCTGGCGCGACATCGCCCGCCGCAGCGCGTCCGCCTCGCCGCCGGAGAATCCCGCGACCGCCATTGCTACCCGCAGCACCTGCTCCTGAAACAGGATAACCCCCAGCGTCTCGGCGAGGATCGGCTCCAACGCGGGGGGGGTGTAGGTCACCGGCTCCAGACCCTGGCGCCGCCGCAGGTAGGGGTGCACCATGTGGCCCTGGATAGGGCCGGGACGGATGATGGCGACGGCGACGACGATGTCCTCGAAGCGCGTCGGACGCAGGCGCGGCAGCATCTGCGCCTGGGCGCGGGACTCGACCTGGAACGCGCCGAGGGTATCGCCGCGACACAGCATCTCGTACACCGCCGGGTCGTCCAGGGGCAGCTTGTCGAGAGCGATGTCCGCGCCGATGAGCCGCACGGCCTCGTCCACCAACCCGAGGGTGCGCAGCCCCAGCAGGTCGAGCTTGATAAGCCCGGCATCCTCGACGCTGTCCTTGTCCCACTGCGCCACGACGCGCCCTGGCATCGTCGCCCGCTCGACCGGCACGACCTCCACCAGGGGCGCCGCTGTGATGAGCATGCCGCCGACGTGGATGCTGAGGTGGCGCGGCGTCCCCTCCAGCTCGTGACACAGTTGCCAGAGGAGCGTCTGCGGATCGGCGGCATCGGGCGTGTCGCTCACCTCGGGCAATTGGGGATGCTCGCGGATGAGGCGGTCGAGCATCGGCGGCGCGATGCCCAGCGCTCGCCCGACGTCGCGGATGGCCGAGCGCCGCCGAAAGGTGTTGACGTTGCACACCATGCCGGTATGCTCCACGCCGTAGCGGCCGTAAACGTATTGGATGACCTCCTCGCGGCGGTCGGCGGCGAAGTCAATGTCGATGTCGGGCATGGTGCGGCTGTCCTCGCTGAGGAAGCGCTCGAAGAGGAGGTTGAATTGCAGCGGGTCGACCGGCGTGATGTCCAGCAGGTAGGCGACAAGGGAGTTGGCGGCCGAGCCGCGCCCCTGGTAGCGGATGCCGCGCTCCTGGGCGAAACGGCAGATGTCCCAGACGATGAGGAAGTAGCCCGCCAGGCCGGTGCGCTGGATGATGTCGAGCTCGTGGGCGAGCTGGCGGCTGGCGGCCGGCGTGACCGGCACGATCTTGCGGTGGAGGCCGGTCTGGCACAGGTCATACAGGAGGCTGAAGGGGGTGTGGCCGGGCGGGACGGGAAAAGCGGGCAGGCGCTGGCCGGTGAAATCGAGGGCGACGTGGCAGCGCTCGGCGATGCGAAGCGTGTTGGCGAGGGCGTCGGGCTGGGCGGCGAACAGGCGCGCCATCGCCGGATACCCCTTGAGACTGAACTCTGTGTTGGGGCGGAGCAGGCTCTGGCGCTGGGCGTCGTCCAGGGAGACCAGGTGGCGGATGCAGACGAGCACGTCCTGGAGGCGGTGGGAGTCGCGGGTCGCGTAGTGGACGTTGTTGGTCGCCACGAGGGGCAGGTCGAGGCGGCGGGCGACATCCACCAGGCCGCGGATGAGGGTCGTGTCATCCGGCAGGATGTGGCGCTGCAGCTCGACGAAGAGGTGCTGCGGGCCGAAGATCTCACGCAGGCGCCTCGCGGCGTCAAGCGCCGCCTCCACTTGCCCCGCCAGGAGCGGCGCGGCAACCGGTCCACGCCTGCAGCCGGAGAGGGCAATGATGCCCTGTCGGTGGGCATGCAACATCTCCCACGTCACCCGGGGCGCCGTCTTGCCAGGCCACCCTTCTGTAGGGGCATCCCTTGTGGGTGCCCTGGTGGGTGTGGACGCCCTGGTAGATGTGGACGCCCCATTCCCGGTGGATGCCGCGGGGTGGGCGGCGTGGGCAGGTACAAGACCTGCCCCTACGGGAACGCCGGTTTGTAAATGCGCCAGGGAGAGGAGGCGCGAGAGATTCGCGTATCCCGCGTCGGTCTCGGCCAGAAGAGTGAGGTGCGCCCCGTCGGCCAGCGTCACCTCCGCCCCGATGATAGGCTGGATGCCGCGCTCCCGCGCCGCGTGCCAGAAGCGCACCGCGCCGGACAGCCCGTCGTGGTCGGTCAGCGCCAGGGCCGACATGCCCAGCCGCGCCGCCTCTGCCGCGAGCGCCTCCGGCGACGACGCCCCATCCAGCAGCGAGAAATAGCTGTGGGCGTGCAGCTCGACGTACACTCAGTCGAAAACCCGAATCAGGAACCAGCGGTCGTCGGCGATGTCCCAGGCGATGAGGCACAGCAGGCCATCCTCCGTCACCAGCTTGATGTACTCCCGCCACGCCGCCGGCTCCGAGCGCCACCATTCCTCGCTGACGCGCCAGCGGTTGCACACCTGGCGGACGCGGTAGGTCTGCTCGCGCCAGGTGAAGCCCAGTGGGCGGCCCGCGTCGCTGCAGCGCACGGCGATAGCCTCGCCCTCGATCCACAGCCGCGCGGTCACGACGCCTCCCGCCAGACGGCCCGCCGCTCGACGCGGAGGTCCAGGGCATTGCGAACCACTGCCTGCGCCAATTGTCCAGCGCCATAACGGACGCGCAGCCGGCGCGCCACCTCGGCAACCCCGGACGACGCGCTCGTCTCGGTCAGCCAGCTCAACTGCTCGCCCCACACGTCTCCGATCTCGCCTAGCGTGAGCGTGAGCCCGACTACGGCGCCGTCCCATGCTCGCCCTTCCCACCGGGCAGCCAGGCGCGTTGTCAGGGTCCGAAGTTCGGCGGTTGGCGAGGGGAGCGTCCAGGCGTGCGTCTCGCGCCTGCCCCCAGTCATCTCCCATGTCGCCTGGAGCGTCTGCGCGCCCTGGAAGCGGGCGTGCAACTGCGACAGCGGCGCCGTCAGCAACCGGTGGGCCTCGTCGAGCAAGCGGGGCGCACTGTCAATGGGCGCGTCGAAGTCGCGCGTCAGGGTGGTCATCGGGCGATGCTGTCGGGGAACAACCGGGCGGTCGTCCTGGCCTCGCGCCCAGGCGTGAGCCGTGCGCCCCGGGTTTCCGAACTGCTGGAGGATGGCCCGTTGCGGCAGGCTGGCGTATTGCCCGAGGGTGCGGATGCCCAGGTAGCCGAGGCGCAGCTGGCTCGCCTCGTCCAGGGGCAGGAGGCGCACGGGCAGCGGCCCCAGGAAGGGGCGCGCCTCGGCGTGGGACACGACGCGCAGCGCGCCGGGCCGGGTATATGAAGCAGCGGCGTGGGCTGTGAACTTGCCGCTGTCGCAGCCAATCGCCGGCTGGAGCGCCGCGCCCAGCTTCTCCCGCACCTGCCGCCCCATGTCGCGGCAGAACACTGCCGCTTCTCGCAGCGCCAGATCGGGCACGTCCAGGTAAGCGCGGCCCGGCCCCCACGGCTCGATGCGCGCCGAGAAGTCGTCCAGGACGGCCAGGAACGCCTCGGTCTCAGCGGTGTAAGCGCGAGGATCCGCCGGGCGGCAGTCAAGGTCGGGGCAGGCGAGCCGCGCCTGGCGCGCCGTCTGCCCAACGGCCACACCCACACGCAGCGCGGCCGGCGTAGCATCTACCACCCGGTCGGCGGCGCCGATGACAGCCGCGGGGCGGTCGGGCAGCGATGGGTCGTCCCGCTGCCACAGAGCAATAGGAAAGGACGGAATGAGACAGGTCAGGATAGCCATAGTCAGGATAGCCAGTTATGGAAGGGCTAGAGACCGGCGCCGCGCACGGTGCCGTTGAAGCGGATCTCGACCGTCGCCGAGCCGCCCTCCGCGCCGAGCTTGTTTTTCTCCACGGCGACGCCGACGCGGTAGCCGCGCACGTCGGGGCCGAGGGTGAGCCACTCCTCGCGGCGCAGCGCCAGGCGCAGAGCGGCGTGGTGCGCCAGCGCGCTCTGTGCCGGATCTGCCCACGCCGACAGCCGTTCCAGCCAGCCAGCCCGCGTGTCCTCCAGCACGACAAACGCCACGTTGGAGCGAGCCAGCAACGTGGCGAGGCGATCCAGGGCGGCGGCGGCATAGCGGCGCAGGGCAGCGTCCGACGGCAGGGCCGACCAGTGGTCGAACACGACGGCGGCTAGCTCGGCGCGCTCGGCAGTAGAGACGGCGAGGTCGAGGGCCTGACGGGCATCCAGGGGGCGGCCGACGAGCAGCCCATCCAGGCGGACGCCGCAGCGTTCCAGGTAGTCGGCGTCGCACGCGCCCTCTAGGTCGATGAGGGCGACGGGACGGCGGCCGCGCTCCTGGGCCTGGGAGAGAATCAGGGCGGCGAGGGTACGTTTCCCCGAGGTGGGGGCGCCGGCGAGAACGGTGACACGGCCGCGAGGGATGCCGCCGATACCGAGGGCGTCATCCAGGGCGGCGAAGCCGGTGGAGATATGGGGAACAGCGGCACGGGCGGCGCCTCGGCGAAGGGCCTGAGGACCGTGGCGCTGCTGCACGACAGAGATGGTGTGATCGAGGCGCTCTCGATGTGATGAGCGACGTGGCAAACGGACGCTCCCGGCTGGCCCCCTCCGAGATACGCCCATTATATAGAACTAATGTTCGAGCGTCAATAGGCTTCACACAAAATTCATAGCGGCGGCTAGAACGGGTGCACGCCCTTCGTCCCGTGCCCCTGGAGCGTCACCGAACGCGGACCGCCCGCGGCGTTGCTCTGGACCACGAGCGTCGCCGAGGCATCCCCGATTCCCTTGGGCGCGAAGTCCACAGTCTCGTTCAATGAGCCGCCCGGTGGAATGGTCATCGCCGCCCGGCCCGGCCAGCGGAACGCACTCCCGGCCGGCGACGCCGCGATCGTGATCACCAGGTCGACCGGCCCGACGTTTGCGATATGGACGCTGCGGTCGGCGACGTCGCCGACTGCTACGTTGCCAAATGAGACGTGGTTCGGCGTCACCTGGATCAGAGCCTCCTTCGTCCAGGCCGAGCCATTGGACCAGCGAATCATGTTCGGCAGCGTGAGCTTGCCCGTATAGGTCGCGTCGTCGGGGAACGTCACCTGGATGGTCGAGCTATCCAGGATGGAGCCGTGGGCCGTCGGGCGATTGTAGGCCGACATGTCCACCGTGATCGAGGTGTAGGCCGTGGAAATGACGGGGCCGGGCGCGCCGCCCGCCGTCCATACGCCGTTCAGATCAATCACCGTGCTGATGGTGACCCTGTCGTATAGCTTGCGGAGAAAGACGGACTGGTCGGACGCCAACATCTGCAGCCGGCCCGCGTCCACGACGCAGCTCAACGCCTGCGGAGCGTTGCCGCCGACCTGGAAGTCCGTCCCCAGCGGAATAGACGCCAACGTGCCGCTGATGTGGCGGTGGTCGGCCGCGAGTGTTCCCTGGAAGACCGCCGCGCGCGAGTCGTTTAGCGCCGGACTGGCCGCAAGCCACCAGATGTCCGAGCCGGATTGGCGCACGTAGACCGTGAGGCCGCTGGTGTCCGCCCACACGCCGCTGAGGTCATCGCGGCCCGTCGCGTTGATGATGTCGACGGCGAGGACGGGGTGGATTTCCTGGTTCTGGTACGACGCGTCGTCCTCGTTGCAGTCGTGCTCAATCCCATGCCCGCAGTCCAGCGCCAGGACGCCGGTCACCCGCACCGCCGTTGCCTCGCCAATCGGCAGACCGCGGATCGCCTGAACCAGACTCGAGCTGCCGTCGCGCGGCGCCAGGCCCAGGTCCCCGGCGATCGGCGTGCCGTTGACGAGCACACCGTTCCCGCCGCCCTCCTGCCACCCCGGCAGCAGCGGCGGATCGTTGAAGTGGTCGTCGTCGCCGCATTCCGCCGTCCGCCCATACATGATGGACTCGCAGTGCAGCCGCCCCAGGCCGTGGTCCAGCTTCGCTCGGAAGTTATCCCCCGTCACCCCGTGGCTCGTTTCCCACCCGTCGCTCCAGAAGTCCGCCGGCAGCGAGGCCTCATCCACCTGCAGGTCGAAGTTGAGATCGCCGTCCGGCGGGCTGTCGTTATTGTCCAGGCAGATGAAGTCCTTGTAGGTCCGCCCGCTCGCCTGCCGGTAGTTGATGTGGGGCGCTTCCTTGTCGGCGAGAACCTGCCCGAAGATGACTGCCGTCAGGAACTTGGCCGGCTTGAGGTTGTCCAGCAGCGAGTGGTCGCGCCATGCGTTCTGGTTCTTCATCACCTGGTCGAACACGTGGAAGATTTCGGGCGCCGGGGGCCTGGCCGCGGACGCGAACGTCCAGGATGAGCCGCCGAAGCCGCCGGTAACAGCGGTCCTGGATAGCCCGGTGACGTTGCCCGCGGCATCCGTGTGCACCGCGAGGGTCAGCGTGCCAGCGTTGTGGGTCAATCCCCTGGGGACATCCGCCCACCGCCCGGTGATTTGATTGTTGCTCACACTTCCGGAGAAAACGTTGCAGAACCACAGGCCGTTGTAGATCTGGCCGTCGCCGCTCAGACCCGCCCACCGGATGCTGTTTTGAAAGTGGCTGATGTAGTACGTCCCGCCGTCATCGCAGTTCCAGACACCGCTTAGATTGCTCATGACAGCCTCCCGCACTCTCAATTGTGAGACGCCTCTTGGCGTCTTCGCCCGAAGGACTCCAGCGGCGATAGGGGAAGGAGAGTATAGGCACAGGGAAAGAGGTTGTCAAACGATGAGTTTGGGAAGAGCGGCGATGAGCGGTGCGGTCACTCTTTGGCCGGCATGGCGTTGACGAGTGTCCACGTATCGTTGAGCGAGCCTGATGGAGTATCGCCAGATACGATCACCAGGCGGTTGGCCGCCCCGCGATAGACGGCGCTGGCTGCCACGCGGGCCGATGGGGCCGACCCTGACGGCGCTGACTGCGTCCATGTCGGCGTGCCGCCCAAGCCATTGGCGTAGCTGAGCGCCCACGTATCGTTGCGCAGGCCGTCGGCGCCGCCGCCACCGAAGATAAGCATCTGGCCTGTGGTTTCATCGTATACCGCCGAGTGACCGTTGCGGGCCGTCGGCGCGTCGCCCGCGGGAGCAAGGCGACTCCAGGTTGGCGTGCCTCCCAGGCCATTCGCATTGGCGAGCACCCAGACATCGTTGAGCGCGCCGGTAGATGTAGCGCCGCCGAAAACGATCATGCGGTTGTTGGCCGCGTCGTACACCGCGCTTTGGCTGACGCGCGCGGGCGGCCGGTCACCGGCGGGCGCGAGCTGTATCCATTCCGGCGTACCACCCAGCCCGTTGGCGTTCGTCAGAATCCACGTATCATCGTACCGTTGGCCGCAGCAGTTATCGCCGCCGAATACGATCAGGCGGTTGCTCTTGGGATCGTACACCGCGCTGTGTCCATCCCGGGGTGGCGGTGGGCCGCCGGTCGGGTGAAGCTCTACCCAGGTCGCGTTGCCGCCAAGGCCGTTCGCATTCGTCAGCACGTACACGTTGTTGTCCATCGGCGTGCAGCCGCCCAGACAGCCCCCGTAGGTGATCAGGCGGTTGTTGACGGCGTCGTACGCGCCAGCGTGGCTCCGGCGCGGTGGCGGCGTGTTGGCCGTCGCCAGCTCGATCCAGCGCGGCGTTCCTGTCGTGCCGTCGGCGTCCGCCAGCACCCAGGTGTCGTTGAGCAGCGGGCCTCCCTGCTTCATTCCACCGAAGAACACCAACCGATTGGTGGCCGGGTCATAGCCCGCCGGCCGGCTGGCCGAGTCTCCCCGCGGCGTAGGTGGACCGCCCGTCGTCCTTACGGGCCGCCACGCGGCGAAAGCGGGCGCGGTGTCTTCAATGACCTTGATACTATGCCCGCTGTCGGTCGTGACGTAGATGCGGCCGGCGCCCGGCAAAAAGGCGGCGAGACTGGCCGACTCGCCCAAAGGCACACTCGCCACTACCAGGTTAGACGCGCCGTCTATGACCGAGACCGTCTTCCGGTCACCGTTGGCGACATAGACGCGATTCGTGTCTGGATTGACGGCGACGCCTAACGGCCCCGCCTCGACGGGAATAGTCGCAAGGACCTGATGACTCGCGCCGTCCACGACCGAAACGGTGCTGTCTCCGCTGTTCGTGACGTAGACGTTGTTGGTCACTGGATTGAACGCGATCCGGGAGGCGCCCTTGCCGACCGGCACTGAGGCAATCACCTTGTTGGTCTCACCGTCTATCACGCTGAGCCTGCTGCTCTCAGGATGCGTCACGTAGACGCGGTTGGTGGCTGGGTTGACACCGATACCATTGGAATCACAGGCAATCGCGCGGCAGTCCGGCGTTGAGCGCGCGCCAAAGGCGATCGCATCCAGGAAGGTGTTCGTCGTGGTGTCGAACACGGCAACGTCGTTGTTGTTGGCGCGAATGATGTACAGCCGCTGAGTGACAGGATTGACCGCCACGTCGCCGATCGTTTGAACCAGGTCGGGCACCTTTAGGTCGGCGATGACGCTGTTATTCGCCCCGTCTATGATGCGCACGCTACCGGCAAACTGCTGCGCCACATAGATGCGGTTCGCAGCTGGATCCACCGCGATCCCCTTGTGATAGCCTTGCGTGGGTATCTTGCTCAGCACAGCGTTGTTCGTAGCGTCGATTACGGCAACGCCGGGCATGTCCTCCAGGCTGACGTAGACTCGCCTCGTCACCGGGTTGGCGGCAATGGCGGAGGTTCTATCCTGGCCGAAAGAGATTGTGGAGACTGCTGTCCGCGAGGCTCCGCGCTGCCGAATGGCGAGCCAGCCCACGCCGAGCAGCAGTATCACCAGCGCGACGATCGCCCAAAGCGCAATCGCTCGGGCGGGCCTTCGTCGGTCGGCGTCTTTCTGCAGCGAGACGGAGGTTGTTTCGCCGGCGCCGGTGCGGTCATTCGCCTCGCGACTGGCAGAGATGTCCGGTCCGTCGAGCGGGGCTGTCTCAGAAGGGAGCGTGGAATAGTGAGCAGTTTGGCCGTTGTGTGAGGCGCGTTCTTCCTCTTCGCGAAGGACGGCGGCGAGTACGTCGAGCGCCTCGGCCTGCGTGTGATGGTAGGTGCTTAGGGCGATGCTCAGTTCCCCGGCTACATACCCCGACGGTTGACCCTCTACGTACTGCTCGTTAATGATGATGAACAGCCGCCAGCGGTCGTCCCGATAATCCGGCTGCCCACTGTTCGGGCGCAGGGAATCGATGGCTTTTCGGAGAACGTCTCGCAAGGCGGTGCCGCGTCCAATAGGCGTATCCGCGTACCCGGCGGCGACTCGGCGCTCCTCGACGATGCATAGGTTGGCCAGCGGATGTTGGCCCAGGGTATCCGTACGTTTCCAGGCTTGCAGCGCACTGCGTACCGACTTGCGATTGACCACACCGTCCCCCACGTCCTTGTGACCTGAGTCTACCCAATCTCGCAATCCGAGTCAATCACGGACAAGTGCCAGGCCGTTTTTCTCTCGCAGCCGATCGGCAATATTTCGGCAGAATATTGGCAGTTGCCTGCCGTGTCCTGTGGCATACTGGGCTTATCGTGCTGCTTCATCCAGGTTTCGACTCCGCCACGAAAAGGAGCGCCGAAATGAGCTTGCGACTCCCGCTATGCATCGTCCTCGGTTTGCTAGTAGTTTCGGCTCTGGTTATGGCTGGCTGTGGGGGTCAGCCCTCCGCCCCTGTCGCAAGCTCGGCGGCGGCGACAGCTATTCCCGCACCACCCACAGCGACCATCGCCGCGCCGTGGGTGACTGTCCCGCCCACGGCCACCCCCGTGCCGCCGACAGCGACACCTGTTTCATCCACCCTTACTCCGACTCCCCTACCGCTGACACCTACGCCCACACCAGCGCGAACGCAATCGACTGCTTCCGGTAGCCGCGTTGTGGGGACAATAAACGGTGGCGCAAATATAGCGCTTGCGCTCTTCGCTCAGCAGCCAGATGGTCGCTTTGTCATCAGCATGCAGGATGATACGCCTCAGACACGTACTGATGAAAGTGGTCGCTTTGAGTTCGCTGGGATTCCGCCAGGATCTTACATCCTTTTGAGTCCTAGAAACGGATCGTTTGGATTCTTCACCGAGCCCTCTGACCAGAGCCTAGTCGCCAGTCGGCTTGATTTCCCGCGGCTATGGGTTTTCAAGGTGTCACAGGGAAAAGATGTCGATATAGGGAGAGTGTCGCCAACGTGGAAAGGCTCGTGAGGCGGCTTACTCCAGCGGGCAGGACGCGGCCAAGAGTCTCAGGGTTTTCAGAACCCTGAGACTCTCCCACGTGCGAGGGAATGGGCGTCATCCGCCTGCAGGCGCACCGATGTGACCACCCACCCTCAACCTTCAACCGGGGCATCAGCGACGGCCTCCACCAGCGTCATCACCTGGCCCTCGCGCAGGACGGCGGCGAGGGCGTCGAGCGCCTCGGCCTGCGTGTGGTGGTAGGTGCTTAGGGCGATACTCAGCTCTTCGGCCACATACCCAGACGGTTGACCCTCTACGTACTGCTCGGTGATGATGATGAACGACCGCCAGCGGTCGTCTCGATAATCCGTCTGCCCGCTGCCCGGACGCAGGGAATCGATGGCTTTTCGGAGAACGTCTCGCAACGCGGTGCCGCGTCCGATCGACGTATCCGCGTACCCGGCGGAGACGCGGCGCTCCTCGACGATGCATAGACCGGCCAGCGGATGCTGGGCCAGGGTATCCGTGCGTTTCCAAAATTGCAGTGCAGAGCGTACCGACTTGCGATTGACCACACCGTCCCCCACGTCATTGTGCCCTGAGTCTACCCAATCACGCAATCCGAGTCAATGATGGAGCAAGTGGCAGACCGTTTTTCTCTCGTAGCCAATCGGCAATATATCGGCAGAATTTTGGCAGTTGCTCGCAGCGCCCCGTGGCATACTGAGGATACTGTGGCAAGCCACACTGATCACACCCAGAAAGGAATGCCCAATGCCGCGCACTTTCCTTGCCGCAATTCTCACAATACTACTCCTCATTATCGGCGCCCTGGCGCTCGTGCAATCTGAGGTCGCCGCCCAGGGACCGCCGGCGGGCGTTGATATCACGCAGTCTCTGGAAGGTCCGCCCCCAGGTGCGTCTGTGTTGGACGGTTACACGCGCACGACCAAGCACCCCGGCGCGACGGATCTCGGCCTGGTCCAGCCAAAGGCGCAGGATGGCCCCGCGGCCGGGGCCATCACCGGCCGCCTGGTCGCCAATGGTGTGCCGGTGCCGAACGCATCGGTTGTCCTGCGGCTGTGGAATGGTTCAAGCGAATCGACGGTTTCGAACGCGACGACTGACGGGAGCGGAACCTACACCTTCACCAATCCTGGCGCGCTGGCCTCCGGCTCAACATACTATGTGAAGTATGGGCCGAACCAAGACAACCCCGCGTATGTGTTCATCTGGTTCGGGCCGGACATCACGAGCTACAGCTCGGGGCAGACGCTGAACGGGGGGGACCTCAATATTGCCGCCGTGCCCCTGCTTCTTCCGCCCGACTATGCGACAGAGACCGTGCCGACGAAGTTCACCTGGACGATGCGATCGACGGCAACCGACTGGTATCGGCTGGGTCTGTTCGCGGCGGACACGGGCAGCGGATGGCTGGTGCCGACAGTGTACCATAACGACTCATACACCCTGCAGTCGGTGGCACCGCTGACCGGGTTCCAGTTCGGCAAGCTTTATATCTGGACGCTGCGCATCTACGACGGAACAGATACATCGAGCTTCGGCGAGACCTTCGACGAGCACCACATCACCTTCACTCAGGCTCCCGTAAGCACTTCGACGTTGACGGCAATACCTGCGACCACTACACGCACGCCGACGGCAATACCCGCGACCGCTACGCTCACGCCAACACCGAGCGCGACTTCCACCACGACGGCGACCACGCCGCCAGGGGATACAGCCACGCCAACGGCTACGCCAACGGGTGGAGGAACACCCGGTGTGACGGCGACGCGCACAGCGACGCCTTCGCTGACGCCGACGCCCAAGCCGCGCCCGTGCTCCCAGCCGTACTGCCTGATCTTTCCTATCGTCATGAAGCGAGGATTTGAGTCGCAGGCGCCGGGCGTGCTGTCGCTCGCGTACTCGCTGCCAGTGCGGGACACGATTCGCCTCATGTGGAGTGCGTCGGATCACGCCAAGGCCTATCGCTTGTGGCTGATGAATGCGGCAGATGGCCCGCAGGTGATCTACGCCGGGCCTGATCTTGAGTACACCCTGTCGGGCCAGCCAGTGGGTACCTATGTGTTCTCGGTGGACGCTCTCGGCGTGTGGGGTGTGACAGCCAGCAACTCCGTCACGATCGTCGTCAAGCCGCCGCCGACCCCAACCGCTACACCGACCATGACGGCCACACCCAGACCGACGAACACACCCACGCCGCCACCGGACCCTAACACGCTGTACCTGTGTTCATCCAGATATCCGGATTACTTCTTGACGCAAGGCGGCTGCTACGGCATGAGGGGGATTAGTCGCCTGATATCGCCGATAGATTTCGATGCCACCTTGCTCAGGGATATCCGTAGCGGTGACTACAAGTTCGACCTATTCCTGGATGGCTACGGCCCCCAGACGGTGGAAGCGCAGATTATCCACAAACATGGCGGGACTGAGGATGTGCTTGCGCAGATGACGGTTGACGTGAGTGGGCCGCAGACAGGCAATCCATCGGAGAGTTGCCTTGATTTCAATCGTACTCCGACGCATGTCATCCGGACAGTTCGCGGTCCGGATCCTGCTGTTATCCCGAACACCAGTCAACTCATTGTCCGTATACGTTCGCTAAGTGGCTGGGATGCGTGCATCCGCTATGGGGATGATCCCTTGTTCAAGTCCGTCGTTGTTATTCCCTTTGTGGCTCTTGCTGAAAGGGACGATGCACCCCTGGTTGCGGCGCCTCCCCAAACGGATGCGGCCGCGAACGAGGGCCTCACTCGATAGGGGTTCGAAGTACACCTGGTGGTTTGGGGGAATCGTCCGGGGTGTGCTTTCCCGCAGAACGCGCTGGGACTATGTCGCTCCCAGCGCGTTCGCGTTCTATTTCGTCTGGACGATGGTTAGCCTCGCTATTACGCATTCCCCGCTAAAACGGCGGTATAATTGAATTGAGCGCATACGCCGCATTCCATAATTTGTGCTGCCGGCCCTGACGCCGGCGAGGGACCGGTTCGATATGTTAGACTTTGATCGTTTCGACGTGTTGACGTTTGACTGTTATGGCACAATGATCGATTGGGAGACCGGCATCTGGGCGGCCCTGCGCCCCGTGCTGACCGCCCACCGCGTGGACATCAACCACCAGGCGGCGCTGCAGCTGTTCGGCGAGCTAGAGTCAGCGGCCGAGGCCGACCGCTATCACGCGTACAAGGATGTTCTTCGCATGGTGCTGCAAGGGTTCGGCACGCGCCTGGGCTTTCACCCCACCCAGACCGAGCTGGATGCCTTCGCATGGTCGGTGCGCGACTGGCCTGCCTTCCCGGACTCGCCGGCGGCGCTGAAGACGCTGAAGCGCAAGTACAAGCTCGCCGTCATCTCCAATGTCGACGATGACCTGTTCTCCTATTCTGCCCACCGACTTGGGGTTCGCTTCGACTGGGTGATTACTGCGCAGCAGGTGCGCTCGTACAAACCGTCCTTCAACAATTTCATGGTCGCGTTCGAGCGCATCGGCGTCCCGCGAGAGCGGATCCTCCACGTCGCTCAAAGCCTCTATCACGACATCGTCCCGGCCCGGGCGCTGGGGCTATCGACGGTCTGGGTCAATCGCCGCCACGGCAAGGCCGGTTCCGGCGCGACGCCGCCGGCCCACGCACAACCCGACCTCGAAGTACCGGACCTGGAGACCCTCGCGCTGAAAGCCGTCGGTTCATAAGATCAGGAGACACAATGACGCTTTACAATGACCAGGCCGCCGCGTACATCACCGAGCTGTTCGCGGCGGAGGATGACGCCTTGGACCGCATCTTGACGACGGCCAGCGAGCGCGGCCTGCCGGATATCGGCATCCAGCCGCAGGAGGGTCAATTCCTCCAGTTGCTCGTCCGGGCATGCGGCGCGACGAAGGCGCTAGAGTTCGGCACCCTCGGCGGCTACAGCGGGACGTGGATCGCCCGCGGCCTCGCGCCGGGCGGCCGACTCATCACAGTCGAGAAGGAGCCGAAACACGCCGACGTCGCGCGCCAGAACTTCGCGACGACCGGTGTGGCCGACCGCGTCGAGGTGCGCGTAGGCGATGCGCAGCACATGCTGCCCGCGCTGGAGGCCGACGCTCCGTTCGATTTCGTCTTCATCGACGCGGAGAAGGAAGGCTACCCCCGCTACTACGAGTGGGCCGTGCAGCACGTCCGCCTCAACGGCGTCATCGCCGCCCACAATGCCTTCGGCGGCGGAGCCGTGTTCAACCCGCACGATGAAGGCTACCGGCGTGGGAGCGCCACGACCATTCGGGAACTTACCCGGCGCGTGGCGGAGGACGAACGCGTCATTGCCACCATATATCCCGCGGGCGACGGCACTCTCGTCGCCGTTCGCGTGAAATAGCGAGAAGAAAAAGCCCCCGGTTCTCGATGAGAACCGGGGGCGTGCGTTTGGGGGAGAGGGAAGCTACTGCTGCGTCGCCCAGACGAGATAGCGGCCCTGGCCGCCCTCGATGAGTGGAACGGATAGCAGGATGTCATCCCGCGGCACGGCCGTCCACGCGTCGGAAGCGCGCGCCCCCCACATGAACGTCGTGCGGTACACGCGGTACGGGCGCAGCGAGCCGTTGTAGGCCACGGTGACGGTGTCACCCTCTTGCAAGCGGCGCACGTCCTCATACCGCGCGGTGTGGATGGGGATGTAAAGCCCGCCGAGTGGACTGATGGCCGCGCGCCCCGGCGCATCGATGTCAGCGTCAATCGGGCTAGACGCCGACACGAGAGGCGTCAGCGCTCCGCCGATTTCAACCCACCCGATGGCCGTCGCCGGCCTGAGCGAAGGCGGGGGTAGAACCGCCGAGCGATACTGAGGCAGCCGGGACAGGTTGGCCCCGGTCGGCGGCAGATGCGGCTTCGGCGTTGACGTAACGGTCGGCGTCGGCGTCGGCGTGCGTGTCGGTGTCGGCGTTCGCGTCGGTGTCGGTGTCGGTGTCGGTGTGCGCGTCGGCGTTGACGTAACGGTCGGCGTCGGCGTCGGTGTGCGCGTCGGCGTCGGCGTGTTCGTCGGTGTTGGCGTTGGCGCCAGGGTGCCGGTCGGTGTGTTCGTCGGCGTGCTCGTCGGTGTTGGCGTCGGCGTATTTGTCGGCGTCGGCGTCGGCGTGTTTGTCGGCGCGTTCGTCGGTGTTGGCGTGTTCGAAGGTGCGTTTGTCGGCGTGCTCGTCGCGGTGTTCGTCGGCGTTGGGGACGGCGAGCTGGTGTTGGTCGGCGGCGGCGTGTTGGTGGGCGAGCTGCCGGGCGGCGGCGGCAAGGTTGGCGGCGCCTCAGTCGGCGTGTTGCTAGGCGGCGGTGTGTTCGTCGGCGTATCCGTCGGCGGAATGGCCTGCGGCCGCGCCGGAAGATAGTAGAACACCGTGCAGCACCAGCTGAACTTCTCCGCGTCTACGACCAACGGGTTAGGGTACGTCCCGCGCCAGCCCGCCGGGTAGGTAAAGAGGACGGCATAGGTCTCCGGCGCTTCCAGGCCGAGGAACTCCCAGCCGCCGGTGATTCCGGTCGTCTGGGAGCTTATCAGCTTGCTGGGATCGACCGTGTCCCCCTGGTAGATCTGGACGAACACGTCAGCCAGCCCCGGCTCGCCGGGGTCTTGCAGGTTGTTCGGGTTGAGATCCTCCCAGATCACGCCGGCAATGCGGCCGTTCGTGCCAATACAGCCCTGGGGGCCTATGCCTGGACACGGCTGAACCAGGATGGCGGGCGTGCCCTGCGGGTCCACGAACGCGTGGAGCGAAGGGCCGGCGCCGGTTGGCGCGGGAGTCCCAGAGCCGTCCGGCGTGCCGCCCTGGGCGAACGGCGCGGCGACGGAGGTCGGCAGGATCGAGAGTACAGACAGAAGACTGATAAGGCTGGCGGCGATGGCCAGGGCAAGGTAGGTGGAACGTCTCATTAGCGCTATCCCCCCTCTGAGAAGCTCCTACTGCAATATGTTCGGCTTGCCCTATGATACCACGTTCACGCCGCGTTCACAAGTACTACGCTGCGTCTAGGCTGGCAAAACTTAGAAATATCAAGGTAGATTCACAATACATATATAAACTGTCACCGCTTCGACAGACAGTCTGGCGGCGCGTTACACATGAGTTGCGGATTTTGTAGTGACGACTGATGAGCCATTACTGATTAGTGCCGTATTCCGCTCGCGGTGGAGTACCAACTCCACCGCCCATCGCAGGCGCTGGAGATGGCTCTCCAGCGCGAGCCTTATTGCGGCAACAATTGGTTAATCTACATTAGTCGTTCTGCGGTCCAGGAAGCGACTGGAAGTCGCTACTACATTTCGGTCGCCGTACGTGGAACACACTCCGAGCGAAATAGAGCGTCCCCCACCCGTAACTTCAGGTGGGGGACAGAGGGTGACGCGAGTGTTCGGCGGCTTAGTGGGAGCCGGCCGTCTTGTTGTACGTCTCGATCTCCTTGGTCACCGAGGCCGCAGCCGCGTCCAGCATATCCTTCGCCGGCTTCTTGCCCAGGATCACATCCTCCCAGCCCGTCTCGATAGTCTGACGAGCGGTCGGGAAGACGCCCAGGAGCGCGCCTGAGGTCACATTGGACTGCGGCGTCTTCTGGAGCTGCTGGATGGCCGTCTCGAACTGCGGGTACTTGGCGCGCCAGTCTTTGTCGATCTGCTGGTCGTAAGCCGACTTGCGGATCGGGAAGTAGCCGCTGGCGGTGTGCCAGAAGGCCTGGCGCTCCGGCGCGGCGACATACTTGATGAACTCCCACGCGCCCTGCTGCTCTTCCGTCGGTCTGTCCTTGAGGATCCACAGCGAGGCGCCACCGGGGATTATGCCTGCCTTGGCGAAGTCGTCCGCGTTCTGGCGCGGCAGGTAGGCCGTGCCAACCTTGAACGCGTTCTTGCCCTCGGTATTGTTCACCACACTGCGCAGGCGAGCCGTCGATTCGATGTACATCGCGGCCTTGCCTTGCTCAAAAAGGGCCTGGCCGTTGTCGCTGCCGCCGGCCGCGTTGCGGCCCGCGTTGCAGAACGCGCCGCTGCCGACGTTGTCCTTCGCCCAGTTCAGGAGCGCCTCGGAATACGGCGTGTTGTAGACGACCTTGGTCGCGGGCTGAGCGCGGCCGTTCTCGTTGTCGGCGTAGTAATTGCCGGCCGTCGCCTGCCACTGCTCGAAGAACCAGCCGTAGATAACGAAGGCCAGACCGCACTGGAAGTTGTCCACGCCCTTGAACTTCTTGGCCGCGTCGGCCACTTCCGCCCATGTCTTGGGCGGGTTCTCAGGATCGAGGCCGACCTTCTTGAATGCATCCTTGTTGTAGTACAGGATGGGGCTCGAAGCGTTGAACGGCATCGAGTTGAGGGAGCCGTTGAGGCGGTAGTAGTTCAGCAGCGCCGGCTCCAGGTCCGTTGTATCGTACTTCTCGGCATCGATGAACTTCTGCACCGGCGTCGTCACGCCCAGGTCCGTCATCAGGCGCGTGCCGATGTCGTAGACCTGCATCAGGGTCGGCACATCGCCCGTCGGCAGGCCGGCGCGCAGCTTCGCCAGGGAGTTGTCATAGTTGCCCTGGAACGTGGCTTCGACAACGTACTTGTCCTGGGAAGCATTGAAGTCGTCCACCATCTTCTGGACGGCCTCGCCGTTCGTGCCGCCCATGGCGTGCCAGAAGGTGACCTTGGTCTGCCCCGGCTTCACATCGACCTTCTTGGTCACACCCGTCGGCAGGGCGGCCGGGGCCGCCGCCTTCGGCGCTTCCGTCGGCGCGGCGGGCTGAGCCTTCGGCTGGGCCTGGGCCGCCGGCGCCTGGGTCGCCTGCGCAGCCGGCTGCGCGGGTTGCTGCGCCGGCTGTTGGGCCGGCTGCTGTGCGGCTGGCGCGGTCGCGCCGCCGCCGCACGCCGCGGCGAGCAGAGCGACGACCACCAGCGCGAGCACCAGGAACGTCAGTTTTCTACTTTGCATGGCTCGTTCTCCTCCTTGTGAGAGCGATCAATGGAACACGACTGACTCGATTCATCTTAGAAATCTATCAGCGCAGCGTTAAACGTCTATTGTTGCTGCGTTAACAGCGGTTAACGTTTTGCGCCGCAGATTATACCGCTTTTTGTACCGCTTCTGTACCTCTTCCGGCGACAAAACCGTGCTAAACTGCTCTTAAGGCACTGACCAGCATCACCCCTTGAGCGCGCCAGCGGTCAGGCCGCGAATGAGCTGTTTCTGACCCAGGATCAGGAGGGCGAAGGTTGGGATGAGGGCCAGCACCGCCCCCGCCATGACAATGTTCCACTGCGTCGCCTCCTCCTGTTGCAGCATCGAGATACCGATCTGCACGGTGCGCATGTTGACATCGTTGGTCACCAGGAGCGGCCAGAAGAACTGGTTCCAGGCGCTGACAAAGGCGTAAATCGCCAGCGTGCCGAGGGCGGGCCGCGACAGGGGCAGCACGATGGTCAGCAAGTAGCGCAGGTGGCTCGCTCCGTCTATGATCGCGGCATCGTACAGGTCGCGCGGCAGCGTCATGAAGCTCTGGCGCAGCAGGAACGTGCCGAACGCCGTCGCCAGGAATGGCGATGTGAGGCCCTGAAAGGTGTCGGTCCAGTGCAGCGCGCGGATGGTCTGGTAGTTGGGAATAATCGTCACTTCCCATGGGATCATGAGCGTCGCCAGGAAGAGGAAGAAAAGCACGTTGCGGCCGCGAAACTCGATGAAGGCGAAAGCGTAGGCCGCCAGGCTCGCCGTGACGAGCTGGCCCAGCGTGACCACGGTGGACTGAATCACGCTGTTCGTGAGAAACCTGGCCACCGGGACCTGGCGAATAACGTCGGCATAGTTCTGCGGCTGGAAGTTCAGCGGAATGATATTCAGCGGTGGGTTGAACACGTCGGAGCTTGGCACGAGGCTGCTGCTCAACGCGACCCACAGCGGCAGCAAGACGCCCATCGCTGCCAGGAAAAGCATCGCATAGATCATGGCCTGAGTCGTGGGAGAGCTTCTCATCCGTAATGCACCCTTCGTTCGAGAACCCGGAACTGCAGGATCGTCAGGATTAGCATGATCACGAACAGCACCATGGCCTGCGCCGAAGCGATCCCGAACTGGAAGCGCTGGAACGCGTCGAGGTAGAGCGAGAACACGATCGTATTGGTGCTGTTGCTCGGCCCGCCCTTGGTCATGATGTAGATTTGCGTGAACGCCTGGAACACGGCGATGGTGGTCACGACGGCGACAAAGAAGAGCGTTGGAGACAGCAGCGGGAAGGTAATGTGGCGAAACATCGGCCAGCCACTGGCCCCGTCGAGAGCGGCGCTTTCATAAAGCTCATCCGGGATGCCCTGCATGCCGGCGAGAAGGACGATGAAGGTGAACCCGAGGCTCATCCACACCGTCGCAATCGCTACGGCGATGGGCGCCCAGAAGGGGTCCAGCAGCCAGGGCACAGCGGGCAGTTTGACCAGCTGCAGCAGCCAGTTGATTGTTCCCGACTGAGAACTATAAAGCATCAGGAAGATGTTGGAAGCGATAGCCGTCGAGACGGCTATGGTGGACGCGAACAACAGGCGGAAGACCCCAATCCCGCGCACGCGCTGGTTCGCCAGCACAGCCAGGGCAAGGGCAAGCGCGATCACCGAGGGAACGATGATCAAGGCAAGCTTGAAGCTCACCCAGATGCTCTCCTGGAAATCCGGATCCGTCAGCAGGTCGCGGTAGATGTCCAGCCCAACGAAAACGCTCGGGCGCCCGAGCGGGTCCGTGAGATAGGTGCTCAGGTAGACGGACTTGGCCAGCGGATAGAAGACGAAGATGGTGAAGATGATGAGGGATGGCAGGAGGAAGGCGAGGGCGAGCAGAAAGTTGCGCGTTTCACGTGCGCGGCGGCGCGCGGCGCGCGCCCGGGCGTCGGTGGCCGACATGGCGCGAGGCACGGGCTGCGTGACTTGCATAAACTCTCCTGATCACTGTTGTCGGCCGGGCATATTGGCAGCGCCAACGTGGAGCCACCTGCTGCGGATTCTAACTGTGGGCCATGCCGATGTCAAATACCCAAGAGTACGCTAAGACTTAGATTTACACAGTTTTGCGATGCATATATGTCCTTTGTAACGCATTTGTGGTATCATTGGCGTCTGTCGAGCAGCACGCATTGCGCCGGGAGGCACCTAGGGAAGGTGTCTGCTCGACTATGAACCTCGGCGTGATCTCGTACTGCTGGCCGCGCCAAAGTCTGCTTCGAAGAGTGCACCCCGGGGGAGCGAATGCACAAGGAGAAGCCGCGCGAGGCTGCCAGGACTGTTGATATTGGCTCAGAAGTGGTCCATCCGCCCACCAATCTACCACTGCAACTCACAAGTTTCGTTGGCCGCGAGCGCGAACTAGCCCTCGTCCGCGGCCACCTTGCCCACGCCCACCTTGTGACGTTGATCGGCGTGGGGGGCAGCGGCAAGACGCGCCTGGCGCACCAGGTAGCGTTCGACTGCCTGAATGACTTTCCGAGCGGCGTATGGTGGACCGAAATGGGCGCGCTCGACGACAGCAGCCTCGTGCCGCAGGCCGTTGCCGCGTCCCTCAGTCTACGCGGCGAGTTCACCCCCGGCGGCCTTGTGGAGATTATCGTCGACACCCTCCGCGAGGCCCGCGCCCTGCTTGTCTTCGACAACTGCGAGCACGTCGCCGCGGCTACCGCCCAAGTCGCCGAAGCCATCCTCCGCGCCTGTCCCGGCGTCACCATTCTCACCGCCAGCCGCGAACTCCTCAACGTCCCGGGTGAGAAGGCCTTCACGGTACCATCCCTCTCAGTGCCGGAACCCCCGCCACTACAAAATGGCGCCGCGGGGCCCCATCGGGAACACATCGCCTCCTACGAGGCCGTGCGTCTCTTCGTCGAGCGCGCCAGCGTCGCAGACCCTGATTTCGCGCTGACAGACGCTAATGCGCCCGTCGTCGCCCGCATCTGCCAGCGTCTCGACGGTATTCCGCTCGCCATCGAGCTTGCGGCAGCACGAGTCAAGGTGCTGTCCGTGGAGCAGGTCGCGGCCCGTCTCGACGATCGCTTCCATCTCCTCGTCGGCGGCAGCCGCACCGCTCTGCCGCGCTACCGCACGATGCGCGCCACTCTGGACTGGAGCCACGAGCTCCTGTCACCGGAGGAGCGCGTTCTCTTCCGCCGCCTCTCCGTCTTCGCCCGCGACTTCACCCTGGAAGCGGCAGAGGCGGTCGCCGCGGGTGTTTGCCCGGATGACACCATCGCTCGCGGCGACGTGCTCGACCTGCTGTCGCATCTCGTGGACAAGTCGCTTCTGGAACGGCACCAGCGCGTGGAGGGCGCCACCGCCCGCTACCGCATGCTGGAGACTGTGTACGAGTACGCGCGCGAGAAGCTCGTGGCCGCGGCGGAGACCGAGGCCGTACAACGCCGCCACCTGCGCTGGTTTCTTGTCCTCGCTCAGCAGGCGGCGAGCGCAGTTCGCGGTCCGCGCCAGGGTGAGTGGCTGGATCGCCTGGAAGTCGAGCACGAGAACCTGCGCGCTGCCCTGGCCTGGAGCCAGGATGATGCCGACTCGCATCTAGACAGCTTGCGGCTGGGCGCGGCCCTCTTCTGGTTCTGGTATCTCCGCGGCTACACGACCGAGGGCCGCACCTGGCTGACGGCGATCCTGAAGCGCGGCCCTGTGTGCGAGCATCAGGAACCGGACGGGTACTTCCTTGCCGACATTCCGCTGGTCCCGGCTGAGGCCGTTGAGCCGCGTCGCGTCTACGCGGCCGTATTGTTGGGCGCGGGTGTCCTCGCCGCGTTCCAGGATGACTACGCCGTGGCGCGGGTGTATTTCGACGAGTGCATCGCTATCTATGAGAATACGGAGAACCAAAGAGGGCTGGCATATGCCTTGATGTTCGCCGGATTGGAGGCCGATTTCGAGGCCGACTACCCGCGCGCGCGGGAGATGCAGCCGATAAGCGTCGAGATGTTCCGCGAGCTGGGTGACCGCTGGGGCCTTGCCTGGGCGCTCAATTTCCTGGCGATGTCGTCCCTCGTCGCCGGCAACTACGCGACGATTCGCGGCCAGCTGGAAGAGAGCCTGTCGCTGTTCCACGAGATTGGCGATGAAGCGAGCGCGGCGATGCCCCTCGGCCTCCTGGGGATGATCGACCAGCGTCAGGGCAACTACGCCAGCGCCCTGCGCCGCCTCGAGCAGGCCATGGACATCTACCGGCACAACGGCGACCGCTGGCACATGGCCTTCGTTCTCACCAACCTCGGGCTGACGGAATTTCGCCTGAAGAAGTACGACCGCGCGCGCCAGTGTTTGGAGGACGCCGTCAATCTCTATCGAAATCTGGGCGACAAAGGTGCGCTCGCCACCGCGCTCAGCGATCTCGGAGATGTGGCGATGACGCAGGGCGACGATGCTGAAGCCGAGCGCTGGTACAAGGAAAGCCTGGCGCTCTGGGAGAAACTGAACATTCCCGGTGGCATCGCCTGGGTCAGGCACAATCTAGCGTTTATGGACGTGCTCCGAGGCCGTCTAGACGAAGCACAGGCTGTTTTTGAGGCAAGCGCGGCTGTTCTTCGGCAGATGAACGATGACTACTACCTGGCATCCGTTCTCGTCAGCCAGGCGATTACGGCCGTCTACCAAGGCAATTACCCCCTAGCGCATCAACTGTGCTGCGAGAGCCTGGGCATACGCTTGACCCTGGGGGACCGGCGAGGCATGGGCGACACCATGACCATCGTTGGGATGTACGCCCATGAGCAGGGCCAGATGGCCACCTGCGTCCAGATGTTTGGAGTTGCCAAGGCCACCCGCGACTCGTTGGAAGCGCCGCTTGCAGAAAGATATTTGCCGCTCCACAACCAGTATCTGAGCAACGCCCGAGCAGTGCTAGGCGAGAGTCAATTCCAGGAGTTGTGGAACGCCGGCCTGGCGCTCCCGCTCGACCAGGCGGTCGCGACGCTCCTTCAAAGTAGCCACGACAACATCCAGCTTCCCCGACCGGCCGCTATTCCGGCCGTGGAAGTGCTGGAGGAGGTCGCGCCTGTGCCCGTCGTCTCCGTGCGAGTGGACACTGTGCGCATCTACGGCCTGGGCAACGCCCAGCTCTACCGTGGCGACTACCATGTCCAGCCGCCAGACTACACGTACACGCGCGCCCCTGAGCTGCTGTTCTACCTACTCACCCAACCCAACCGCTCGATGCATGCCATCGGCGCTGCCATCTGGCCCGAAGCCACCCCTCAACAGATGCGGGGCCGTTTCCACACTACGCTCCACAATCTGCGCAAGGTGCTGGGTGACCGGGACTGGATTCTCCGCTCTCGCGACGAGTACACGTTCAACCGCGACCTTCCGCACTGGTGCGACGTCGAGGCCTTCGACACCGAGGCGGCGGTGGGCCAGCGCCTCACCGCGACGGAGCCTGCCCGGGCGATAGACCACTTGCAGCGAGCCGTGGACCTCTATCGCGGTCTCTTCCTGAACGATGTGGGTAGCCCGTGGGCTGTGCCAACGCGCCAGGCGCTCGACATGACCTACATGCGAGCGCTCCTCGCTCTGGGTCGCCTGCACTATGAGGCGGGCCACTTCGCCGAGGCCGACACGCTCTTTCGCCGTGCGGCTGAGCACGACGACTACGAGGAAGCCGCCCACCGCGGCATCATGCAGTGCCACGTGCGTCTGGGGGAGCGTGGCCAGGCGGTGCGCCACTACCAGACGCTCGCCGTCGCGCGGAAGCGGGAGCACATGAGCCCCGACCAGGAAACCACGGCACTGTACGAAAAGCTGCGCACGGGCCAGGAGATATGACGCTCCGCGCACCGCAGGTCATTTTCCAGGGCACGCTCACACCGGCCGACAAGGGCATCAGCGATTACTGACTGCTGCCTTTCACTGTGCCGCAGGGTGTGAGCCGCCTCGAAGTTAGCTACTCGTTCGACGAGAGCCACGACCAGGTCGTAGACATGGGCCTGTTCGACCCTCGTGGCATCGCGTTTCTCGCCGGCGACGGATTCCGCGGATGGAGCGGGTCGGCGCGGCGGCGCGCCGTTCTGACGGAGAGCGCCGCCACCCCAGGCTATCTCCCCGGCCCTCTTCTGCCGGGCCGCTGGCACGTCATCCTTGGCCTCTACCGCATTGCCCCCGGCGGGTGCGCCTGCACCGTCACGGTGACGCTCGACGATGGGCCGGGGGACGTCGGCGCGCTGGCCGTTCTCCCGGCGGTGGCAACGCCGCCGTTCGATGCCAGGCCGCGTGCCGGCCCAGCATGGTTCGCCGGCGACCTGCACTGCCACTCCCACCACAGCGATGCCCGGGGCAGCCTCGCAGATATCGCGGCAGAGGCGCGCGCCCGGGGCCTCGATTTCGTCGCCGTCGCGGACCACAGTACTGTCAGCCAGCAGGCGCACCTCAGCGCGCTCAGCAGCCCCGACTTCGTTCTCCTGCCCGCGCAGGAAGTGTCAACCTACTACGGGCACCTGAACGCGTGGGGCGCGGCAGGCTGGCTCGACTTCCGCGCTCGGACGGATGCGGACATGGCGCGCATCATCACCGAAGGTCATCAGCGCGGCCTGCTCGTTTCTGCCAATCACCCCGATAGCACCGGCCGCCTCTGGAAGTACAGCCTGGATCTACCTTTCGATTGTTTCGAGGTCTGGAACGGACCCTGGTCGGCGGACAATGCCCTTTCCCTCGCGTCGTGGGATAGAATGCTTTGCGCCGGCCGCCGCGTCGTCGCCGTGGGCGGCAGCGACTACCACATGCCGGAGCCGCAAGATGTCGGCACAGACGAGGCCGAAGGCTTGGGACGGCCGACGACCTGGGTATACGCCGACGACCTCACGCCCCAGGCGATCCTGGCCGGGCTTCGCGCGGGCCACGCTTCTATCTCGGCGTCACGCGACGGCCCTCGCCTGTGGCTCATTGCCGAGACGGCTGACGGCATAGCGATGCAGGGCGATAGGCTCCCGGCCGCCGATGCCAAAATCACGTGCCGGGTCTCGACCGCCGTAGACGGTGTGCTTCTACTCATCACCACCGAGGGCGTCGTAGAGAAGCAAGCCGTGAGGGCGGGCGAGACAAGTGTTCAGGCTCGGCTCGATATGGCGATGCACGGCTATGTTCGCGCCGAGCTGCGCCGCAATGATTCGATGGACACGGCTGAGGCAATTTTGTTGGCGTTGACTAACCCAATTCTGCAATTGACAGGATGATTATCATGTTTCGTCGAATTGTCCCTCTCATTGTTGGTGGGCTTTTCGTGGGCGCCGTTGCCGCGGCATGTACCGGCGCGGCGGTTCCCCCAACATCTCAGACGTCGCCCGCCGCGACCGGGACCGCCGTGACGAGCACAGCGCCTGCCGCCACGGCAAAACCGGCATCCACGCCTGTGGCGGCGGCGAACAGCGCCCCAATCACTCTATCCATCAACTGCGGCTGCTCCCAGGGCGGCGACGGTGACACCACATACCGCTGGCTGACCACCGTCGTCAGCCCATTGTTCGAAGAGAAGATGCGCGAGGAAGGCAAAATCGTGCGGGTCGACATCGTCCAATCGACGCTGAGCGACGAGGACCTCAAGAAGCAATACGCCCTCGACATCCGCGGTGGGCGCGGCGCAGACATCCTCGGCTTCGATGGCTTCTGGGTGCCACAGTTCGTCGCCGGCGGTCTGCTCAAGTCCTTGGACGAAGTGGCCGGCCCCGCCGTCAACACCTGGGAAGGCTGGGCGCACATACCGCCGCCGCTGCAGGGGATCATGAGCTACAACGGCAAGCGCTACGGCATCGCCGAAGGTACCGACGTGCGCGGCCTGTGGTACCGCAAAGACATCTTTAAGGACGTCGGGCTGCCGGACCCGTGGCAGCCCAAGAGCTGGGATGATATTCTCGCCGCGGCCCGCCTCATCAAACAGAAGCGCCCGGATGTGACGCCGCTTCAGATTATCGGCGGAACAGCCAACGGCGAGGCGACGACGATGCAGGGATGGTATCCCTTGCTCCTCGGCACCGGCGTCAGCGTCTACAACTTCGCCACCAACAAATACACCGATGCGGCGCAGCAGCTGGCGGACGCGCTTGCCTTCTACAAGCTGGTCTACGTTGATGAGAAGCTCGGGAATCCGCGCTACCAGCTCGTCCAGGGCGGCCGCGAGCAATCGCAGCGCGACTTCCGCGACGGCAAGATCGCCATCTACGCCGAGGGCGACTACCTCTGGCGGGCCGTGCTCAACGAGGGCGACACGGCGCTCCCGAACAAGGAGCAGCTTGTCGGGGCCGCCAAGATGCCCGCGAGCGCGCCGGGTAAGGGCATCCGCGGGCAGGATTTCGTGACTGTGTCCGGTGGTGCGGGCTATGTCATGAACCCCAGCACGTCCCATCCCGCCGAGGCCTGGGATCTGCTGGAAACGATGTTCAGCAAGGAGGCCCTGGACGGCTACCAGAAGATCGAGCCGCGAGTCCGCGTGCGGGATGACGTGGCCGTGCCAAACGATCCCGTGGTGACTGGCCTCGCGCAGCAGCTCCTGCCGCTCACCACGACGCGCCCTCCCGACCCGGACTACCCCGCCGTCTCCGTCGCCATTCAACAGGCGACCGAGAGCGTCATCGCCGGAGAGAAAAGCCCGCAGGATGCCGCGGCGGCGTACGCCAAGCGCCTGGTGGAAATCGTCGGGCCGGATCGAGTAGAACGGCCGACACAGTGAGTGTATTCCCGCACAGCCAGGTCAGCGAGAGGCGGTTGACCCGGCGCACCAGCGCAGCCTTCCTGGCGCCCGCCGCGCTCCTGGTGGTCACTTTCCTTGTCGTGCCGTTCGTCTGGACGCTGGTCATCAGCCTGACGAATCTCCATCTCCTCGGCTTTGGCGCGGGGACGATGGATTTCGTCGGTCTGGCAAACTACGCCCGCCTGTTGGAGTCAGATGGCTGGCTGAGTCCGGGCGGCTTTGGCTGGTCGCTGTGGGTCACGGTTGAGTTCGTGATCGGCTCGGCGATTATCGGCCAGGTGGCGCTGGGGCTGGCGCTGGCCTGGGCGCTGTACGGCTTGCGCGGGCCGCTGCGCGAGATTGTGTTGAGCCTGGCCATCGTGGCGTGGATCCTGCCCGACACCGTGGTTGCCTTCGCCTGGCTTGCTTTCCTCAATCCCGACCGAGGCGCGCTGAACGCGGCCATCGCCGCGCTCGGCTTGGGACGGCCCGACTGGCAACTCGACCTCGCCCTGCTCGCGATGATACTGTTCAACTCGTGGCGCGGCGCAGCGTTCTCCATGCTCTTGTTCTCGGCCGCGCTGGCCACCATTCCGCCCTCGTTCCTGGAGGCGTCTACGGTGGCCGGCGCGTCCAGCTGGCAAAAGTTTCGCGACATCGTCTTGCCGCTGCTGCGGGGCTATATTGTCGCGGACCTGGTGCTCGTCATCCTGTGGACGATCAACACGTTCACGCCGTTTCTGCTGACAGGCGGGGGGCCGATGCGGCGAAATGAAACCCTGGCGATCTACACCTACCGAACGGCCTTTTCAGATCCGATGCTCTTCGGCCAGGGCGCAGCCATCTCTGTCGTCGTGCTGATGCTCAATCTGTTGCTCGGCCTCGCCTTCCTGGGCTACGTGCAGCGGAACAGGGTTAGCCTGTGAGCACCGCGCGGATCGTGGGCCGCCTCGCGCGCGCCATATTTATCACTGCAATCGTGGCATTCTACGCCGCGCCGCTTCTGTGGGTTGTGTTGACACCCTTCAACCCTCGCCCAGGTGCCAGCCTTGAAATCCCGGCGCATCCTACGCTGGCCAGCTTCCAGCAGCTTTTCGCCGCGCCTACGACGGCGGTCGCCCTATCCTGGAACACCCCTATCATCAGCCTCGGCGTCACGCTGGTCGTCTTTACGACAGCTGCCCTGGCCGCCTACGCCATGTCGCGGGGCGCCATTCCAGCCCACGGTTTTGTCCTGTACGGCCTCGTCCTCATCACCGCGGTGGTTTCAGGTCCGGCCGCCATGATTCCCATGTATCTCATCGCGGCGGACCTGCGACTCCTCGATAGCCACGTGGGAGTCATCCTGGTGCTCGCCGCGCTCCTTCTCCCGCCAGCCATGTATCTGATACGCGGCTTCCTCACCGGCGTGCCGCGCTCGTGCGAGGAGGCAGCCCAGCTGGCCGGCGCATCACCGCTGCGCACTCTGCACGACGTCGTCCTTCCCCTGATTCGGCCGGGGTTGGTGGTCGTCGCGGTGTGGGTCTTCGTCTCGGCATGGGGCGAGTTTTTCGTCCCCTTCGTTCTCCTGCGCGCCCCTAACCTCTTCCCGGCCGCTCTGGTCATCTACGGCTTCCGCGACCCCGCCGGGCTTGCCCGTGTACCGGCCATGTCGGCTTTCGCCCTTCTCTATGCCCTCCCCGTCATCATCCTCTATGTGTTCGTGAGCCGCCGCTTCGGATTCCGGTTCTTTGGCGGCTACCGCGGGTAGCCCTGTTGTCCTTGACCCAGACATTCATTATAGAAGAGAGGAGTGATTACGATGGCTGAAGGCACGACTCATCTTCACTTCGACGGCATCGGAACCTACATCGAGGTCCCCAGCAGCCCTGATTTCAGCGTCACGACCACGGGCGAGCTCACGGTGTCCGCTCGCATGCGGCCCGAGACGCTCTCGTTCGCGAGCGCGGAAGGATCGGGCTATGTGCACTGGCTCGGCAAAGGCGAGAAGGGACAGTACGAGTGGACGTTTCGGATGTATAGCGAGGATAACTCCGAGGGCCGCGGCAACCGCATCAGCTTCTACGTCTTCAACCCGACCGGTGGCCTCGGCACCGGTAGCCACTTCCAGGACACACTCGAGCCGGGGCAGTGGATCCACGTGGTCGGCGCGGCCGACACTCACCGCACTTACATCTACCGCGACGGCATCAGGCGAGACAGCGACGTATACGCGGGGAAGATCACGCCACACGCCGGCAATGCGCCGCTACGCATCGGAACACGTGATCTGAACAGTTTCTTCCAGGGAGAGATTAGCGAGGTACGGCTCTGGAATCGCCTCTTGAGCGACAGCGAAGTCGCGGACCTCTTCAACGCCGGCATTGCGCCGGCCCAGGGGCTCGTCGCCGAGTATCTGCTCACGCAAGACATCGCGCCCGACTCCGCCGGTCGCCACAACGGGGTCATCCATGCCCCATCCTGGCTGCCGGACACCGGCCCGTAGCCGAACGAGGAAACGGAAGCGACGCACGCCGAAGGGAACTGGACCACGAAGGACGCAAGACGTTAGGGACGCGTGCGAGGGGCTGCGGCTGCTACGCGCCCGTCGGCTTCAACAAGTGGACGGTGGCGCCGAGGGCGGCCTCGGCCGATTCCTGAATGGTCTCCGGCAAGCCCGGGTGCGGGTGCAGCGTCTCGGCGAGGTCGGTCAGCGTCGCGCCCATCTCCATCGCCAGCGCCACCTCGCCCACCAGTTCCCCGGCTCGCGCCCCGATGATGGTTGCGCCCAGCAGGACGCCGCTGTCCTTCTCGGCGACGGTCAGCACGGAGCCATCCGGCGCGGCGAGGGTCAGCGCGCGACCGCTCGCCGCCAGGGGGAAGCGCCCCGTCACGACATCATAGCCCGCGGCTTCGGCTTCCGCGGCGCTCATGCCGACGGCGGCGACCGGCGGCTCGGACCACACGACTTTCGGGACGGCCTGGGGCGCGTACTGTGCGGGTAGACCGGCGATGCTCTCGGCGGCGACCTTGGCCTGCTTGATGGCGATTGTCGCCAGAGGCAGGCCGCCGGTCACGTCGCCGACGGCGTAGATGGCCGGGTTATTGGTGCGCAGGCGGTCGTCGACCGGCAGGAAGCCGCGCTCGTCGGTCTCGACGTGAACGGTATGCAGGTGCAGATCCGCGGTGCGCGGGGCGACACCCTCGGACACGACGACCGGGTGGTCGCCGTTGAGCGCCGCCGCCGGGTCGGCCACATTCGTCTCGACCTTGACGCCGAGCTTCTTGAGCCCGGCCTGGACCAGGCGGCCCGCCGTGGGGTCAAAGTCTTCGAGTAGCTTGCGGCCAGCGGGAATGAGCAGCCGCACAGCGACCCCCAGCTTGCCATAGATCGTCGCCAGCTCGGCGGCGACATAGTCCGAGCCGATGATCGTCAGGCTGCTCGGCAGGTCGGGAAGCTGGAGCGCCTGCGTGGGCGTGAGGACACGCTCACCGTCGAAGTCGAGGCCGGGCAGCGCGGCAGGCGCCGCCCCAACAGCGATGATGCAGTTATCGAAGGAGTAGCGCAGCGAGCCGTTCTCGCCCTCGACGCGCACCTCCTTGTCGGCCAGGAACCAGCCCAGGCCGTGAACGATCTGCACGCCGTAGCCTTCGAGAAGTTGGCGCACGCCCTTGGTGAGCCGTTCGACGATGCCGCACTTCCACGCCTGCATTCGTCCAAAGTCGATGTGAACACCGTCCACGCACACACCCATCTCGCCGAAGGAGCGCGCGCGCCAGTAGTTGTCGGCGGCGGAGAGCAGGGCCTTCGAGGGAATGCAGCCTTCATTCAGGCATGTCCCGCCGGGCGGCCCCGGGTCGACGATAACGACTTTGCGGCCGAGCTGGCCGAGGCGGATCGCCGCCACGTACCCGCCCGGCCCGGCGCCGAGAACCACCACATCCACCGCCGTCGCCAAATCGCCGACAACCATACATCCTCCAACTCACTAGCCTTGGAAGGGTCATTGCGAGGAGGACGATAGGACGACGAAGCAATCTCTCAGCGGGTGATAGCGACGCCATGGCGCATAGACTTTCTTCCGCGAGAGCGTGAGATTGCTTCGCTACGCTCGCAATGACAGCCTCTCCATACACATTTGGTGTTACTTCACAGCATGTCCAGCATCAGCACTTCGGGGTTCGCCAGGAGCGCCTTGACCCGTCCGAGGAAGGCCGCGCCCGCCGCGCCGTCGATGAGACGGTGGTCGAAGCTTAGCGCCAGGGGTAGCATAGGCCGCGCCTCGATGCGCCCATCCACGACGACAGCCTTCGGCTCGATGCGCCCGACGCCGAGAATGGCGACCTCCGGCGGGTTGATGATGGGCGTTCCCTGCTGGCCGCCGAAACTCCCGAAGTTCGTGATGCTGAACGTGCTGCCGGATAGCTCCTGGATCGATAGCCGGCGCGCGCGCGCACCCTCGGCCAGACGGTTCACCTCCGCCGCGACCTGCATCAGCGTCAAGCGGTCGGCGTGGCGCACGACGGGGACGACCAGCCCCTCCGGGATGGCCGCGGCGACGCCGATGTGGTAATAGCGGCGCAGCAGGATCTCGCCCTTCTCCATGTCCAGCGTCGCGTTGAAGTACGGGTTCTCCTTGAGCGCCTGCACTGCGACCTTGACGAAGATAGGCGTGTAGCTCAGGCGGATGCCCCGGCGCTCGGCCTCCGGCGCTAGCGCGGCCTTGAGGGCGACGAGCTTCGTCGCGTCGACTTCCTCGAAGCTGGTCACGTGCGGCACGCGCCACGCGATCTCCATGCGCTCGGCGATGCGCCGCCGCAAACCCTGGAGCGCCTCGTGGTCGACGCGCTCTTCAAGGGGCGCGCCGGGCGCGGCGGGAACCACAGGCGCGGGAACGGCAACGGCCGCGGCCGCACTTTCGATCGCCGGAGGAGCCGCCTCGGCCTCGACCGGCTGCGGCCCTGCTTCGGCGAAGCGCCGCACGTCCTCTGGCAAAACGCGGCCGACCGGCCCGCTGCCCCGTACCTGGCTCAGATCGACGCCCAATTGGAGCGCGAGCTTGCGCACGGCAGGCGCCGCCAGAACGCGGCGGTTCGGGCCATTCCCCCCTTGCGAAGACGCGGCTGAGGTGGGCGCGGGTGGCGGCGGGGCGGCCAGCGTGCGGTTGGGGGGGGCGCCGTCGGCGACGGTCGGGTGGCCGTCCGTCGTGGACTTGCCATTGCTGGGCGCGCGGGCGGGTGTCGCCGCGGGCTGAACCGGGGACGCCGAGACCGTCGCGCCGGTCGGCTCGATCACGAGTAGAACGTCGCCGACGTGGGCCACACGACCGGCCGGAGCGCGAAGCTCCTGGACACGGCCGGCGATCGGCGACGGCAGCTCGACTACGGCCTTGTCGGTCTGAATCTCGACGATAGGCTGATCCCGCTTAATGACGTCTCCGACCGCGACCAGCCAGCGCAGAACCTCGGCCTCGTGGATGCCCTCGCCCACATCGGGCAGCTTGAACTCAACCACGGCGATGCTCCTTTACGGCTCTAGCGTCCGGCGGATGGCGGCGGCGATGCGCACCGGGTTCGGCAGCACGAGATCTTCGACACTCGGCAGCGGGAACGGTATGTCGGGCGAGGTCACGCGCTCGACAGGCTTGAGCAGCGAGTAGAGGCATTGCTCGTTGATGACGGCAATCACTTCCGCGCCGACACCGCCCGCCCGCGCCGCTTCGTGGACGACCACCGCGCGCCCGGTCTTGTTGACCGACTGGGCAATGCACGCCTCGTCCATGGGCGCGATGGTGCGCAGGTCCAGCACCTCCACCGACGCGCCGTCCGTCTTCTGGATCTCCTCTGCGGCGGCGAGGGACGCCTGGACCATCGCGCCGTAGGTAACGACGGTCACGTCGTCGCCGGGACGTACGATGTTGGCCTCGCCGATGGGAAGCGTATAACGCTCGCTCGGCACATCCTGGCGGAAGGAGCGGTAGAGCTTCATGTGTTCCAGGAAGATGACCGGGTCGGGGTCGTCGATGGCGGCATGGAGCAGGCCCTTGGCGTCATACGGGTTCGACGGAATGATGACCTTGATGCCCTGAAGGTGCAGGTAGAACGCCTCAACGTTGTCAGAGTGCATCTCCGGCGTGCGGACGCCGCCGCCGAACGGAGCGCGAATGACCAGCGGGACGGTGTATACGCCGCCGGAGCGATAGCGCAGTCGCGTCGCCTGCGAGCCGATCTGGTTGAAGGCGACGAAGCTGAAGCCGGCGAACTGGAGCTCGGCGATGGGGCGCAGCCCATAGGCCGCCATGCCGACCGCCGTTCCAATGATGCCCGACTCGGCCAACGGTGTATCGAACACGCGCCGCTCGCCAAATCGCTCCTGCAAACCATCGGTAACACGAAAAACGCCGCCATTGCGGCCGACGTCTTCTCCGAATATCAGAACGCGCGGGTCGCGCTCAAGCTCCAGCTCCAGGGCGTTGTGGATGGCCTCGACCATCGTCATGCGCGGCATGGCCCTACTCCCCCTTTCGCCCAAGCTCAGCCACAAGGGCCTCGCGCTCGCGCTCTTGCTGCGGCGTGCGTGCCGCGAACGTGACGTCGAATAGCTCCAGCGGGTCCTGCGGCGGCAGACTCTCCACGGCATCGACGGCCGCCTGGATGCGCTGCTCGGCCTCGTCGTGGATGTGCGTGTCGAGACTCTCGTCCAGCAGGCCGCGCTCAGCCAGGTATGTCTTGAAGCGCGCGATGGGATCCCGCGGCGCCCACTCGGACAGCATCTCCTCGGTGCGATACTTCTTCGGGTCGTCCGCCGTCGTGTGCGCGCCCAATCTATATGTAAGTGCTTCGATAAGCGTCGGGCCGCCGCCCGCCCGCGCCCGCTCGACGGCCTCGTTGACGATGCTGTAGACCGCGAGCACGTCGTTGCCGTCGACCACGTGGCCGGGCATGCCGAACGCGGGGCCGCGGTCGGCGATGTAGCGGGCCGCCGTTTGCTTGTGGCGCGGCACGGAGATGGCCCAGCCGTTGTTCTGGATTACGAAGACGACCGGCGCCTGGAACACGCCGGCGAAGTTGAGCGCCTCATTGAAGTCGCCCTCGCTCGTCGCGCCGTCCCCGCACACCGCGAGCACCACATCCGGCTTGCCCTCGTACTTGATCGCCATCGCCACCCCAACCGCGTGGAGCATCTGGGTCGCCAGCACGATCTGGATGGGCAGACAGTGCGTCTCGCGCGCATAGCCGTCGGAGACGTAGCCCTTGTAGACCTCGATGATGGCCTCGGTGGAGACGCCCTTCATGAGGTAAGCGAGGATCTCGCGGTACGAGCCGATGACCCAGTCGTCCGGCTTGAGGGGCGCCGCCATGCCGACGGACGCCGCCTCCTGGCCGTTGAGGGGGCCGAACGTCCCGATGCGACCCTGCCGCTGCAAGGCGACCATACGGTCCGAGAATATGCGGCCGTAGACCATCCAACGGTAGAAGTCGAGAAGTTGTTCAGGGGAAAGATTGGGAAGCGGGCCGATCACCTGGCCTTCGGGGGTCAGGACCTGAAACACCGAATCCGAGAGCACTAACTCTGCAGTCGGCACCATTGCCTCCTTGTACATAGGTAACACTTGCCAGAACGCAAGAAAACGCGACGAATATTGTAGCGCGAGCCGCTCTAAACTGCCAAGCAATCTTCAGAGCAGCGAGGGACGACTGAAAGGACGGCGTCGGCTATACTATCTAGAGAGTTGCATACTGGTGAACAACAAGGGAGGGCAAAAAGATGTTCAACGAAACTGAGCAAGAGTATCTGCGAAACCAGCGCCTTGGGCGCGTCGCCACCGTTTCGCCCGCCGGACAACCGGACGTTGCCGCGGTCAGCTACCGCTTCGACGGCGAGACGTTCACGATTGGCGGCTTCGACAACGCCCGCACGCTCAAGTATCTCAACGTCAAGAAGGGTCAACGCCAGGTTGCCTTCGTGGTCGACGACCTCGCGACGACACAGCCGTGGACACCGCGAGGCATCAAGATACACGGCCAGGCCGAAATTGTCGAGACGCCCAACGGGCCCGTTCTCCGCATCACGCCGGACAAGAAGTGGAGCTGGGGCATCAATCAAGCAGCCTTTGTGGACGGGAAGCCGACCTTCGAGCGAGCGCAGCGCCAGTAAGCGATTCACGTTCTCTCTATGAGGAAGCAAAACACGTGCCGTTGTCTCAAGGATATGCCCTATGATCGCGTATCGCCCCGTCAACCTCGAGAACGACTTGCCGGCGCTGGCGCGCCTCCTGAGCATCACCGAGCGAGAGCCGGTGACCGTCGAGCAAGCCAGCCAGTGGTGGGAACCGACTGAGGGCGGGCTGCGCCTCACCACGCTGGCTACCGCCGGTGAGGGGGACATCGTGGGCATGGCGGACGTCGAGCGGCGGGTCTGGGAACGCCCTGGCCTCTTTCGGCTCGACTTCGTCGTCGATCCAGGGTGGCGCGGCCAGGGCATCGGACGGCGCCTGTTCTCCGATGCTCTGAGCGTAGCCCAGGCCCGCGGCGCCCTGGAGATCGAAACATCGGTGCGTGACAACGACCCGGCATCGATGGCGTTCGCCGAGCGGCGCGGCTATAAGGTCGCCCGCCATACCTTCGAATCGAGCCTCGACCTGACCACCTTCGACGAAACGCCCTTCGTCGCCGCCCTGGACTGCGCATCCGCGCAGGGCATCCGCTTCTTCTCCCTCGCCGATATGCCGGAGGTTACAGAAGCAGAGGAACGCAAGCTGTACGAAATCAACCGCGCCGCCGCCCTCGACAACCCCGGCAACGAAGGCGCTTTCCCGCCGTTCGAGCAGTTCTGTAAGTACGTATTCCAAGCCGCATGGTACCGCGCGGACGGCCAGCTTCTCGCGGCGGACGGCGACCGTTGGGTTGGTCTGGCGGCCGTGGCGTTCTACCCCGACCAGGATTATGCCTACAACGCCTTCACCGGCGTTGCTCGCGACTATCGCGGGCGAGGGCTGGCGCAGGCGCTCAAGCTCCTCGCGATCCGGCGGGCCATCACGGACGGCGCGCACTACATCCGCACCGACAACGACTCGCGCAACGGCCCTATGCTCGCCGTCAACCGCAAGCTCGGCTACCAGCCCCAGCCCGGAACTTACACCCTCATCCGCACCGTTGCCACTGACAACCCTCATTAGCGACAGGGGTTTGCGATTCGGCAAGCCATTTCATATAATGCCAAGTGCGACACGAGAAACTGAGGTTCATAGGGCGATGGGCAGCATGAGCACAATGAGCGACCGCATTACAATCAATCCAGATATTTGCCACGGAAAGCCGACTATCCGTGGTCTGCGCTATCCTGTCGAAACCATCCTCGAGCTTCTCAGCTCGGGGATGACGATTGACGAGATTCTCGCAGACTACGAGGATCTCGAGCGTGACGACATTCTCGCGGTCCTGGCGTTTGCAGCGCGATTGAGCCAGGTCAAGCGCCTGGAACTGATCGAGGGCTTGACACGCACAACTACGTTGAGCTTACTCGTACGACGCTAATCCTCCACGTTTAGGCAAATCACCTATACATCAGCCCAGTAGCCGCCGGGGGCAAATAGCTCGTCCACCAGCGTATCGAGCAGCCCTGTCTCCGTCGCCAGGTCGAGCACCGAGTAGCGGCTGCGAATCGTCCGCGCCAGGAGGTAGCTCTGTTACTAAGGGGCTGCCGTGTCACACCGACTTGGCTCGGGACCGGTTCAGGGGGTTGACTTGGCGGCGGGCGACCCTGTCGGTTCGATGGGGGCCGGCTGAGCGAGACCAGGGTCGAGCTGCACAGCGCGCGCGATCTCGGCATTCCCCTCGTCGAGTTTGCCCAACCCAATCAGGGCGAAGCCCAGGTTCAGGTGGGCGGCTGCGTTGTTCGGCTGGACGGCCACAAGATGGCGATACAGGTCAGCCGCCTCCTGAGTAGAGCCGGCTTTGAAGCGCACAACCGCCAGGTTGAACAGCGCCGACGGGAAGTCCGGGTCTACGTTGAGCGCCAGGCGGTAATTGTACTCCGCGGCTTGATCGCGGCCGCTGGCCTGATCGATGACACCCAGATTGTAGAAGGCCCACTTGTTTTGCTTGTCATGGTCCAGGACCTCGCGGTAGGCGGCGGCGGCCTCGTCAATTCGGCCCGCAGCGTACGCCTGCAAACCGCGATCCAGCGCTTCCTGGGCGAGCTGCTCCTCGGACTTGCGCTGACAGCCACCCATTCCGGCAAGGAGGCCCAGGGTGAAGACGGCGACAACTAGATAACGCAGCTTCATGAGGAACGCCTGTCATGAGATGATCGGTGCGACCGCGGAGGTGGCACTATCGAGGTCGGATGATACCTCCGCGGTTTTCGCGAGCTGTTTTCGCCTGATCAGCCACAGCGATGTTGCCAGAACCAAGAGTGACAGCCAAGAGATAATGCTGCTCCACATCCTGGTCGGAGTATCAGCGAAGATTAGCTCAACGTTATGCTCACCCGCCTCGAGAGAGAATTCCATAACCCCGTCCAAATTGCTAAAGTCAATCGCCCGCTGAACCCCGTCGACATACAAGGTCCATCCTGGGAAGTAAAAGATGTTCGCGCGAATCCGCCCAGGATCAACCATCCTGATTTCCCAGGCTGGCTCAGTGGGTGAGCGCCGCGTAGGGACAATCTCTCCCGCGCCGGATAGAATGACGGCGCGGGCTTGCGCTGGGCGTTCTGGGCGATCGCTCACCCAGATAGGCGTGTACTCTTGAACCGTGGTAACGGCGATGTCCCTCACGGCGACCGTCGCCGGGCTGTAGTCCGCTTCATTCACATCGAGAAACGTCTGAGGCCGTGCGTAGGGAAATCCAAGCACGAATAGCGCTACTAGCACACCGGCAGCCAGGCCGGCGCGAAGCCGCCGGCGCTCGGGAGGAATCAGGAGGAATGGAAGGCCGCAGAGGAAGGCTGTGGCAACTGCGGCCAGGGAGAGGAAACGCCACGGGAACTCTAGATAGTTGAGCAGGGACACGCGGTCCCAGACAATAGCCGACAGGTTCGTACTGAACAGCGCTGCGTAGAGCAAGACAATCAAGAAGAAGACGACTCCAAGCCGGCCCCAGATGTGTACCTGTCGTTGGGATGCCGCGAGAATCAAGACTACAGCAACAATGGCTGACACAAGATGAACGGGTCCGAGAGCGAAGCTCATCTCGTCGTCGAGGCCTGGGAGGGAGAGGCCGTAACCCCAGGGTGAATATACGAGTTGCTGAGGGTACACGAAATGGTTACCGTAGTTTAGGTACCCTTGCAGCACCCTGGATACCTGGACGAAGTTGCGCTCGAGCAAGGCGGGCGCCCAGAAAAACGCCGACAATCCCAGGCCAAGCGCCAGGCACCAGACACCGCGGGCAAGAGGCCACCAGTCGCGTAGTCTCCACGCTATCAGGCATGGCAGCAACAGCAGGATCGGAAAAGTTATCAGGGCGACGGGATTGCTGCTAAGCAGGAGCAGAGCCAGGGCAGACGCCCCTACCGCAAGGTATAGACTCCTTCCGAAGCGAGCGAAGCAGTACAGGCCCCATAGAAGGAGAGGAATGAACGCGAAAGCAGCGAAATCAGCCAGGGCCGCCCGCACGTAAAGCACCACGAGAACGTAGGGCGCGAACACGTAGGCCACGGCGGCGACGAGGCCGCCTAGGCGGCCAAAGAACTCTGCCGCCAGCACGTACATGCCAATGCCAGCTAGCAACAACAAGGCGAAGTCCGCCAAGTTGCCGGCTGCAATGAAGTTGAACCCAAGCACATGGAAGGCCGAGGAGAGGTAGTAGATGACGGGTGGATTGAAATTGAATAACGGCTCACCGTAGCCGAAGTTCAGGTCGGCGGCCCAACGAGGAAACAGATCGCCGGCGCGCAGGGTGGCGAAGAACTCCGTATTGCGCGGCAGGTATGCCAATACATCGTGACCGCTCATCAGCTTGAACTGGAACATGGGGAGACCAGCCAGCAGTGCAGCCAGGAACACGCCCGCGAGGAAGGGGAGATGAGCGGCCAGTTGCGCTTTGGCCGACTCATACCATCCTTCGGCTTTCGTACCCAGGACGCCCGGGACATGCCATCGCTCTCTCGGCCATTGTGGCCACATGGCGATGGAATCGGCTCCCCGTTGCAGCAGGCCCCTGAATCGCCACTCGACCACGGCGATGATCGCCAGAACGAGAAGACCCAGGAAGATTAGATAGGTACGCCACGGTGGCGGCTGGTACTCGAAGCGAATGCTGTGATTGCCTGGCCCGACATTGACCGCGGCGTAGCTGGGCATGACCATGACCGAGCCCGCCCGCCTGCCGTCCACATACGCAGTCAGGTCGGGGTGATATGTGGCCTTGAGCATGAGCAAGCTATCCCGCGCCGCCTCGATTTCGGCCACATACGCGCTGCTTTCCGCGCGCTCATACAGGATCCGGCCGGCCGGTGGCGCAATCGGCCGGTCACTTGGGGGAATGAGCGCATCGGCCCGGTCGAGGGGGAAGGATGTGACGTAGTCCGGGCGGGCGCCGTCGAGACGCATGACGGGATGTTCGGCTGCGCGGGGAAGGCTACTGGCGAGCCACCTGGAGGCGGCCGAGTAGAACTGCGCGGAGGTGCCGACCCATGTCGGACTCGAGTCGACCAGGTCGAAATACCCACTCGTCGTGACCTCGTACACTCGATGTCGCCCGAACTCGCGCACAGGTTTGACAAATGCGGGAAACACACGGTCTTTCGGGGCGACCACGTAGCGGACGTTGAACAGGTCGTACTGCTCGGGGCGGCGGTCATCAAAGAGCAGCTGGACCTCGGCATTGAGGGATAGGGCGTGGTACATGTACCCCATCATGTCGAGCCCAGCGCTTTGCAGCACAGCGTACATGGGTACTGCGCCGACGCGATAGTCTTGCCCCCAGGTAGCGCCTAGCCCCGCGTACACACGCCCCGGCGGGGCGTGCTTCAGCCAGTCGATCAGATCTGCTATATCCCCCTGCTCGCTCTGGTACGCGGCCTGGCTTTGCTCCATTAACCGCGTGTTCTGAGCCAGGAAGTCCGCGCGCTCGCTGTAGGCGGGATACAGCAGCGCAAGGGTCAAGGTAGCGGGCGCGAGCAGCACCCATCGCGAGACTCTGTTCAATGCCAGATGCCACGGCAACGCGAGGCCAATGCCCATCAGGTAGATGCCGCCAAGGTGGACGCCGGCGATGAGGCGATGTAGATGCAAATCCTGGCTTAGTGGTAGCGCATCGAGCAGGACGCCCCAGGTGGGACGCCCGAAGTACAGAAGCAACCAGAGAAGCGATAGCGCGACAGGCAGACGGTAACGCTCATCGCGCCAGCGCCAGAGACAATACCCCAGGCCAAGGGCGACAAGAATGGTGAGCGAAGGGAAGCGGCCAAAATCAAACAGCTGCCCAGTGACCAGTTTGCTCAGCACCCACTCATAGCCATAGGAGTCATACTTGGTTGGCAGTTCCCAGACACTGCGGTTCATGTAGCGTCCGTCAAGCACGAAGGGCAGCAGGAAGTAGAAGATGACCAACACCGTGAGCGCCAGCAAAAGCAGGAAGCGCAGCGCCCGCCGGCCCACATCTCTAACCGTCTGGTCCGACTCCCACTTTCCGAGCGCAGGCAGCACGGCAAATAAACCAAGCGACACGAAGGCTATGTAGCCGGAAACCAGATGCGACATCAGGGTGGCAGCCAGCAAGAGCACGGACCAGAAGTAGCCTTTGCTCTGGCGGAGTGTCACGTAGGATCGCCCCAGGGCTAGGGGCAACAGCAGCATACCCCACAGTTGGGTGTAGAGACCATAGCCGCGCCAGACATAGCTGCCGAAATCGAAGCCGTAGAGACCATCAGTCGCCAGCAATGGAGCGACAAGACCGGCAAGCGCCGACGGCAGCCTCCCGAAGCCGAACCACCGCATTGAAAAATAGATTGTGACCGGGAACAAGCTCAGCAGCAGGTAGTTGGTCCAGCGGTAGACGTCATCGAGAGGGATCGTGTGTTGAAAGAGAAGATACAGAAGCGCCGGTGGGAGGTATGCAAGATGCTGGTAGTGGTGGAACAGCGGATAGCCCAGGTCCAACCCCCCCAGCCACACATCGGTTGGATCCTGTCCTTCCGCTATGGCAGCTACAACTCGCTGGAGATTCAGCAGGTGTAGAACGCCATCATGAAGCATGGGGACACGAAGCCCAACTTCTGAATATAGATAACAGAGGTTGAAGGCGACCGCAAACAGAAGGATGAGACCGGGAATGACACCGACCTTCATCCAGGCACGGCCCGTTGCAGACTGGTTTGACATTGGGCACGGCCTCACCCGTCACATTGAGACGGGCGCGTAGTCAATCAGTGCAGCTTACACGTACTCCCAGTAGCCGCCAGGGGCAAATAGCTCGTCCACCAGCGTGTCGAGCAGCCCTGCCTCTGTCGCCAGATCGAGCACCGAGTAGCGGCTGCGAATCGTCCGCGACAACAGATAGCTCTCCTTGAGCTGCTGCCGCGTCACCCCCACCTCGGCCGGGGTCGTCGGCGCGCCCACCGCCTTCAGCAGCCCCGCCAGCTCTTCCGCCGTCATGAGCTGCTGCTCCAGCCGCGGCTTCAGCGTCGGCCATAGCCGCTGAATGAGCAGCAAGCGCTCGCGCAATTGCTCCGGCGTGATGTACTTGACCAGGCTCTCCTTCACTGCGCTCTCCCCGAGCCAGCCAATGTCGTGCGCGTCGCGCACCTGCTGCGCCAGCTCGTCCCGCGACGGCCACGCGGCCACCAGGGCGTCAACGTCGAGGTGCGTCAAGTCGCGCTGCAGCAGAAGCTCGTACAGAGCGGCGGAGGCGATGGACCCGACACCGACCTTGAAGCCGTGCGGCACCGGCGGGTGGCCGTGCTCGGCCGCCTGCATCTCCCACAGATGGCTGAAGCGGTGCTCGCTACCCGACGCGGGCCTCGACGAGCGGCTGATCTGCATCGCCAGGCCGACGAGCGTCAGCCCCTCGAACAGGTCCGTCATCGCCTTCGCGTCGCCCGCCCGCAGCTCCGCCGGGTGCGCCGTCCACTCTCGCAGCGAGTCCTGCACCAGCGGCCACGCGCGCATATCAATCAACTCTGACCCGACGGCATCGGCCAGAATCCAATCCGCGCCCGCCGTGATCTTCCCCAGGAGGTCGCCGTAGCCAGACGCCGTCATCCCTTCCGGCGCGCGCATCAGCACATCCAGGTCGGCCAGCACGGCGCGCGGCGCCGGGCATTCCATCGTCTGCTTGAAGCCGTCCTTGGCGATGGCCGCGCCATAGGAGGTATAGCCGTCCATGGACGCCGCCGTGCCGACGATCATATACGGCCGCCCAACACGGTGCGAGGCGAGCTTGGTCAGGTCGTTGATCGTCCCGGAGCCGACGGCGACGGGAATCGCGCCCACAGGGCGCAGCCGCTCCTCCAGCGCGAGCGCATTGTCGAAGTCGGCGGCCAGGGTCGGCCGGCCGGGAAAGATGATGGGCGCGGCGACCTCGCGGCCGGCGGCGCGCAGCCGTTCGTGCACCTCCGCGCCGGCCGCGGCGTACGTGTTCTCATCGGCAACGACCACCGCCGCCACATCGCCGAAGGCTTTGGCGAACAACGGGTCGAGCTGAGCCAGGACACCGCTGCCCGTCAGGAACTCGCGCGTGTCGCTCGCGTCGCGTAGTGCCGCCGCCACTGGATCGAGGGCCATAGGGATATCCCTTTCGTCATCACTGGGCTAGTGAGTGGATTGTAGGTCCGTCCCGCGGCGATGTCAACGGCGAGCGCTGTATGACGAGGCATACCGAGGCGGCCCAAACAAGAGACGCCTCGGCGATGCTCTATCGCCGGGGCGTCATCGCTTCGATGGAGCCTCCTAGCCCCATCCATACCATGCATGTCACCTCTACTTCGGTGCGCAAATGACGAAGACCGTGAGCGTTCCATTGCCATTGGCCGGCGACGTCGCGACACCCCAGCCGGCCGGGCTATCCGTACCCGTCGGCGGCGTATAGTCGCTCTTGATCGGCAGTGAGGTCTTCACGGCCGCGACGCCAGGACTCGCCGGATTAGACGGCTCCCACTCCCAGCCGCCGCCCGTCGCCACCTTGCCGGTCGGGCAGAATGCGAACGCCGATCCCGGGTACCCAAACGTAGTCGGGTTGCTGGCGTGCACAACAAACGTGGCCGCTACGCCGGCCGGACCCGTGTCACCCTTGGGGCCACTGGGGCCACTGGGGCCGGTCGCGCCCATGGGACCACTGGGGCCACTGGGGCCGCTAGCGCCCGTCGCGCCCGTGGGACCAGCGGGGCCACTGGGGCCGCTAGCGCCCGTCGCGCCCGTCGCGCCCGTCGGACCAGTGGGGCCAGTCGCGCCCTTGAGGCCGGTCTCACCCGTCGCACCCTTAGGACCTGTGTCACCCTTGGGGCCGCCGGGGCCCGTCGCGCCCGTGAGACCACTGGGGCCCGTCGCGCCCGTCGCGCCCGTGGGACCAGTGGGGCCACTTGGGCCGGTCGCGCCCTTGTCGCCCGTCGCGCCCTTGCCGCCAGTGGGGCCACTTGGGCCACTTGGGCCACTTGGGCCCGTCGCGCCCGTCGGGCCGGTCGCGCCCTTGTCACCCTTGTCGCCCTTGTCGCCCTTCTCGCCCTTGCCGACGGTCACAGGGAACCATCCATAGGGGCAGGCGCCGGAGGGTTCGTACCTCACGAAGTGCCAATAGCCGTCGTAGCAGAAGGTGACGGTGCTATCAGTAGACTCCGCAGCGCTGGCAACCACAGCTCCTAGCAGCACGACCAGCGCAACCGCGCCGAGCAGGAGCAACAACCATTTTCGTGAAATTGTCCAGGGTTTCATGGCTCTCTCCCACCTTTCATCCAACACTTGGCTAGAACCCAAACGTACCCATCTCGTCCAAATCGCTTACGGTGTACGTACGCCAAACCGGGGCTACCACGCGTCTCGCGTAGCGCCCCGGATCTCCGAGACAGGTCTGTTGGATGATGAGGGTGCTGCGCAACTTGGCGCAGTAAGAAAACCCCGATACCTAATTCCAGTATACAGCCGATTCACTTTTTTGTCAATATCTTACCAACAAAAGCGTCGCCTCGAATACTGACAATCCGTTTGACGTTCAGTCGGGCGCAGTGTATTATCGCATTTCCCATGTAAGTACGGAGCCTCCCATGATCGAACAGCCACAGATTGTGCAGACAAGCGCCCGGCCGACCGCCGTCATCCACGTCACTGTTCCGCGGGAACAGATTCGCGAGGTGATGGGGCCGACCCGCGGCGAGCTCATGGCGGCCCTCGCGGCGCAGGGCATTGCCACCGCCGGCCCGTGGTTCACGCACCACCTGCGCATCGACCCCGCTGTCTTCGATTTCGAGCTAGGCGTGCCCGTAGCCACGCCGGTGACCGCGGCGGGACGCATGGCGCCGGGCGAGATACCGGCCGAGGCGATGGCGCGCACGGTTCTCTACGGCGGCTACGAGGGCCTCGGCGCTGCGTGGGAGGAGTTCGACACCTGGATTGTGGCCCAGGGCTACATCCCTGCCGACGACGTTTGGGAATGCTACCTCGTCGGCCCTGAATCCAACTCCGACGCGGCCGAGTGGCGCACGGAGCTAAGGCGGGGCATCACCCATTTGAGGACTTCGTGAGTCTCGATCCCCTCGTTCGGACAAACACAATTCACTTGTTCCCTGAGCTAAGCCGCGCGTTGCTGACCCTGCTGCGCGATCTACCGGCGTCCGATTGGGCGAAACCGACGGCCTGCCCGGGCTGGTCGGTCAAGGACATTGTCGCGCACCTGCTCGGCGGCAACCTCGGTCGGCTGTCGTTTCAGCGCGACCACCTCCAGCGCACCGGCCGCCGTTCCTGGAAAACGGCCGCGGAGCTGACTGCCCTCATCAACAAGCAAAACGAGGCCTGGGTACGCTCTGCCCGCGGCATCAGTGCGCCGGTCTTGCTCGACTTCCTCGAGCTGACCGACGCGCAACTGCACGCCTTTTTCCGCTCCCTCCCGCCCGACGCCCCCTCGACAATTGGCGTCCTGTGGGCCGGCGAGGCGACGTCCGCCAACTGGTTCGACGTCGGCCGCGAGTATACCGAGAAGTGGTTCCACCAGCAGCAAATTCGCGAGGCCATCGGCGCGCCGGGATTGGTGGAGCGCCGCTTTCTGCGCCCGGTGATGGACATTTGTTTCCGCGCCCTGCCCTACACCTACCGCGATGTCGCGGCCGCCGAAGGCACACTGATTGCTGTTCGAGTGACGGGCCGGGCCGGCGGAACGTGGTCCCTTGTGCGGGAAGACAGCGCGTGGAGCCTGTATCATGGGGCACAGGATGACGTGGTCACCGGAGTCACCATGAGCGATGACACGGCGTGGCGGCTCTTCAGCAAGGGACTGCCGCCCGACGACGTCCGACGCAGGGTAGGCATCACCGGCAACGTGGCGCTCGGAACGCCGATCTGGGACCTGGTCTCGATCATGGCCTAGGCAATGGGTGGGAATGGAGGAGTTAGCATGGATCGGAATCTTGTCGCGCGAGCCTCGGTTGATATTGATGCTCCGGTTGATAGCGTGTGGCGCGCGCTGGTCGATCCCGCCGCCATCAAGCACTACATGTTCGGCACCGACGTCGTTTCTGATTGGCGCGAGGGTAGCCCGATTGTCTGGCGTGGAGAGTGGCAGGGCCGACCATACGAGGATAAGGGCATCATTACCCGTCTTCAGCCCGGCCGTGAGGTTCAATACACCCACTACAGCCCGCTCTCTGGGGCGCCGGACGTCCCTGAAAGCTACCACACCATAACTATTGAGCTGTCAAACGCGGGCACCCAGACCCATGTAACGCTGTCACAGGACCGCAATGCCACCGAGGACGAGCGCGCTCACTCGGAGCAGAACTGGCAAATGGTGCTTGACGAGCTTAAGAACTTCGTGGAACAACAAGCCCGCTGAGCCGCCGGGCGCGCTGCATACCAGAGCGGAGGTCAGCGTGAGCGACGACGAACTCCTGTGGAATACGCGCCTCTTCATCTACACCACCCTCACCGACACCGGGCATGCCCCCACCACCGCCGATATCGCGGCGCATTTCGCCATCTCCACCGACCATGCCCAGCGCCTCCTGCGTGACCTGCACGACCGCCACGCCATCTTGCTCGACTCCGACACGGGCGCCATCCGCATGGCCAACCCGTATTCCGCCGTCCCCACGCCGTACCGGGTGCTCGCCAACGGGCATACCTACTGGGCGAACTGCGCCTGGGACTCGTTTGGCATCGCAGCCATGCTCGGCGGCAACGTAGAGATTGAGGCTCGCGCCACCGATGACGACGCGCCTATCCGGTTCACGATCCGCGGCGGCCAGTTCGTCGGCCACGGCGAGGTCGTCCACTTCCTCCTGCCCTTCGCCCGCTGGTACGACAACCTCACCTTTACCTGAGCCAACATCGCGTTCTTCCGGTCGGAGGAAACGCTGGATGCGTGGTGTCGGCGGCAGAATGTCACCCGCGGCGAGGTCGTGTCGCTCGACCAGATATGGGCACTGGCGAGGGCGTGGTACTCCAATCGCATGGCTCCGGACTACCGGGGGCGGACGATTGCGGAAGCCGAGGCAGTGTTTGCGTCGGTCGGCCTGACCGGGCCTTTCTGGCGCATCCCCGCCGAGGCAGCCACAACCTGACAGCGCCTCTTCCGTGATAAATGTGCTCCCGCTGGAGTTGACACTCCAGCGGGTAGAAAGGACGACGACGCCGATGTCGAACTGGAGGCCCACCTTCTGCCCCGAGCACCTGTACTTCGTCACAACCAAGGCTGCTCAGTATGCTCATGTCTTCCGTCGTGACATTATCAAGCGTCTCCTCCTTGACACGCTAGATTGCATGCGGCATCAAGGACGTTTCAGGCTGTTCAGCTTCGTGATTATGCCAAATCATGTGCATTTCATCATACAGAGCCCTGCCGAGCACACAATTGCCGATGCAATCCGTGATTTCAAGCACACCACGTCCGACCGTCTGGTACGGCAATTGGAGGCCGAGAGCAACTCCTCCGCGCTAGCCTTTCTCGCATTGAACGTAACGCGTCCGAGTCGGCAGCACCACAGAGTCTGGGAAGAAGGTTATAACGCCAAGGATGTGTTCTCGCCGGATTTTCTACGGGAGAAGATGGCGTACATTCACAACAACCCGTGTCAGCCGCACTGGAACCTCAGCGAAACCCCCGAGGCATACATCTGGTCGAGCGCTCGCTTCTACCTGTCCGACGCAAGGTGTATCATCCCTGTAGATGATGCGCGAGATCTGCTGTAACGGCGGCGGAGTTGGCACTCCGCCGCGAGCGCTCAAAGGGTGGCGGTGGCGCGGGACGTTTCCACCCACTTGACGACGCGGAGGGCGCGCAGGGTAATCCACTTGCTCGGCTTGCCCTTCTTCTCGATGTCCACCCACATCTTCCCATTCAGGGAGTTTTCGAGCTTCCAGCGGCCCTGCGCGTCCTGCTTGCCGAGCAGCCAGCGGTACGCCTCATCCAGCCGCGGGTCGCCGCCATACCCGAGCGACCCGAGAACGCCCAGCGTTTCCAGGACATCGCTCCAGTAGCTCAGCGGAAAGCCGAGCTTGAACCACGTCGAGCTGACGTTGCCGGTGTAGGGGTAGTCGGCTTTCGCCAGGTCGTAGCGTAGCAGGAACTGCGCGCCCTGCTCGAGCGCGCGCCGAATGGCGGGGGTGCGCTGCGCGTCGGGAACCTCGGCCAGCGCCTTCATCGCCTTGGTCGCGCCCCACCCACACGGCTGGCCGAGATTGACGGCGCACGCGAAGTCCGGGCCGCTCGGGCCCGACTTGAGGTACGTCACCCCCTCGCCGCTGACCGCCCGCGCCTGCCAGTCCAGGTCGCGTTGGACGCGCGGGTCGTCCAGGAAGCCCAGGCGAATCACGGCCTGGAGGAGATTGCCGTTCAAGCACGGCACGACGCCGCTGGGCAAGGGCTTGCTGTTGTACGCGAAGGCGCCGTTGCTGGCGATGCTGTGGCTCAGCAGGTACTCGCAGCCGCGCCGCACGCGCTCGTCGCGGGGGTCCGCGCCCAGCTCGCCCAGAAAGATAATCTGCCAGTGCGTGCCGCGGTATTTGATGTAGCCGCCGTCAGGCTTCTCCCAATAGCCCTCCGGGTGCTGCGCGTCCAGGATCGCGGGCACCGGCCCACTCGCCATGATGGCGGCGCGCGCGCCGGTTATGTCAGGGTCGTCGGGCGGCCGGTCGAGAAGGTCGCGCAGGGCGAAGTAGCGAATGGCGGGGTTCGCGGGGTCCGGCTCGAGCAGCCAGGCGACGGAGTCCTCGTTGACGTTCGCGAGCCGAAGCTTCTGACTGACTTCCACTTCGCCCTTCCTTCCCCCCGTGCTCAGCGTCGAACGGCCGCCTATCGCGCCCGCCTACTGCGCTTAGCGGAACGCCGTGGGCTGTCGCCCTGAGCAGTGCGAAGGGCCCCAGCGTCACCGGGATGCTTCGCTTCGCTCAGCATGACACTTTTGTTAGGCGCACTTACTGCCGCCAGGCGGGGCGCTGGTCATCGGCCGAGTTCTTCGTCAGGTTGGTCAGGTCGGTCCCGATGGCGTCGGCATTCGCGCCCTGGGGCGGTACGGTCATCGCGTAGATTTCCCAGTTGCCGTCGCGGTTCGTCTGGAACGCGATGTGCGTGCCATCCGGCGACCAGGCCGGAAACCAGTCCTGGGCCGGGTTCTGCGTCAGGTTGCGCAGCTCCGTGCCGTCGGTGTTGATGACATATACGTCGGCCGGGCCATTGTTGAAGGCATGGAACGCGATTCGCGCCCCATCCGGCGACCAGGCCGGCGCGTAATCGTTAGTCGGCGCATTCGTCAGCCGCGTCACACCGGAGCCATCCGCGTTCATGATGTACAGGCTGTAGACGCCAGCCGTTCTATCCCGGTCGGAGGCGAAGACGATGCGCGAGCCATCCGGCGACCACGCGGCGGCGAAATCGTCGGCGGGATTGTTCGTCAGGCGCGTGGGGTTGGAGCCGTCGGCCTGCATGACGTAGATCTCGTTGTTGCCGTCACGGCGCGAGGTGAACGCGATCCGGCGGCCATCCGGCGACCAGGACGGAAAGCCCGCGCTCGAGCTCGACGCCTCGTGCGTCAGGTTGGTCTGGCCGCTCCCGTCGGCGTTCATCACCGAGACATCGCTGTTGGTCAGGCCAAAGGAAGTATACGCCATCTTCGCGCCGTCCGGTGACCACGGCCCGGCGAAGCTGTTGGCGTCGCCCGTGGTCAGGCGCTGAGTGTCCGTACCGGCAACGCCCATCAGGTAGATGTCGTCGTAGTCGCCGCCGCGGTTCGAGTCGAAGGAGACTTGCCTTGCCCCGCCCAGAGTCGGCCCTGTGGCCGGCGCCGTAGGCGCTGGAAAGACCGACCCCGGCGCCGATGGCGCCGGGGTGGATGTTTGAGTGCACTTGCCGTTGTAGTAATCCCAGACATCGCATTGCTGGCCGCTCTTGAGCGTACACGTGCCTTGCTCTTCCGGTGTGTTGCTGGCGCCGGTCACCGTGTACTGCCCGCCCGTAATCACGCAGTAGCGCGCGGCGGGCGTCACCAGGCCGGTGACCTTGACACCGCCGGCCGGGCATTCACCCCGCAGCAAGGCCCACTCTTCGCACTGCCGGTTATCCTCGAATATGCACACGCCGTACTGTCCACCGTCCGGCTTCGTCTCGATGGAGAGCGTGCCGCCCTGCTTGACGCAGTTCTGCGACGCCGGGTTGGCGATCGCGGCGCCACCTGTGTCCGGTGCGGCAGGGGCGGCTTGCGGCGGGGCGAACGGGGTCGGTGGCACCGCGCCTACCGCCGAAAATGCCTGCCGGACCTGGTCGGGCGTCATGGCGAGCGAGTCGTAGGTGACCCGATCGACGCTGCCGTCCGGATAGGGAACGCCACCCGGGCCGAACATGACGTAAGCCGTGTCGGCGGTCTCGGCGATGAGCGGGCCGGGGAGGGCCACCGGCTGGCTCGCCAGGTCATCCCAATAAGCCTTGGGGTAGTTATAGATAGCGAGGATCACGCCCTCCGGCTGCCCCGCCTCCTGTGGCGTGTAGACCCACTCGGTGATGTACGTCGTGCCGGGGCGGGCCTTCTCGGCGTCCGCGCCGTAGTACTCGTACCACTTGTAGCCGTGGCTGAGCCACGACGCGGGCAATGTGAGGCTGTAACCTGCGACCGGGTTGGTGTAGACACCGTTCTGGACGGTGCCCTGCGTCGGCCCGCTGGGGCGGCTGAATTGAGCGTACCCAGTGCCTGTGCCGAGGGCCAACGCAGCAATAGCGAGGACGACGACCGCGACGAATATGCGCTTGTTCATAGACCCTCTTTGCGGGGCCAAGCGGATGGCCCCTGGATTGAGTGGAGGCCTCCCTATGTCGGCGGAAGGTTTGGGTATCCGCGTCGGCAAGGGTTTGTGGGCGAGACTTGCCCTATGATTGCACTATAGTCCCAATCGCGGTCAAAGTACAAGTTTCGAGGGCCATATTTCGATCCAAACGCAAAACTACTTGCAGCGGCTTCACTTTTGTGCGATAATCAGCAGCACTCAGTGACATAAAGACGGCCACAGCCTCTCAGCGGGAGTAAGCATGGACGATTATCGAGCCGAGACTTTTGGCGAGCGGTTCGCGGATGTGTACGACGACTGGTTCCCGGACGCTGACGAGCGCATGATCGCGCGCCTGAGCGAGCTGGCGCGGGGCGGCACGGCGCTAGAGCTCGCTATCGGCAGCGGACGCGTCGCGCTTCCGTTGCGGCAGGCAGGGGTAGCGATGCAGGGGATTGACATATCGCCTGAGATGGTAGCCCGGCTCCGCGCCCGGCCGGGCGGCGACAGCATCCCCGTCACCATCGGCGACTTCGCCGACGTTGGTGTTGACGGCGAGTTCCCGTTGATCTTCGTCGTGTTCAACACAATCTTCGGGCTGCTCAGCCAGGACGAGCAGGTGCGCTGTTTCGAGAATGTCGTGCGGCGCCTCGCGCCGGGCGGCGTGTTCGTCATCGAGGCGTTCGTCCCGGACGTAGCGCGCTTCACTGCGCGCCAGGTCGTGCGCGTGGTGAAGCTCGAGCTGGGCGCCGTGCATCTGAACGCCGGCGAGTGGGACCCGGTGCGCCAGCACATCACGATCCAGCACATCGTCCTGACCGAGGCGGGCGTCAGGCTGCGCCCCATGAAGCTGCGTTACGCCTGGCCGGCGGAGCTGGACCTGATGGCGCGGCTGGCCGGGCTGCGGCTGCGCGAGCGCTGGGCGGATTGGGACCGCGCCCCCTTCACCGCCGACAGCACCAAGCACATCTCGCTGTACGAGCGTGCTAGCCCCTAGACCAGCTCCAACCCCGGCGTGACCTGCGTGTCGCCGTTGCAGTACAGCGCGTAGAGCAGCCCCAGGACGTTCTTGTGATTGAAGTAGAAGTCGCGCCGCAGGTCGAGGAAGGTCTGGCCGAGCGACTTCTCCCCGCGCAGAAACTGGGTGAAGAAAGCCTCGGCCCAGCTCTCGGCGAATAGCGCCGGCACCTGGCACTCCGTACCGATCATCCCGCGCGCGCCCTTGCGCACCAGGTAGGGCATGAACCCATTGTAGAACAGCGGCGACAGGTCCGCCGACTCGCACGCGTTGATGAACACGAGCGGGGCGCCGGGCAGTTGATCGGTCGCCGGCGCCGACGTCTGCAGGTCGTCCAGCGTCAGGCGCTCGCTGCCGGTCAGGTAGAGGGAGGCGCCGGCCGGGCCGAGCGGGTCGTTGGCCTCGGGCGCGCCGGCGTGGCAGTAGAAGTAGACGAGCTGGTCGGGCGTGCTGGTGTCGGCCAGCGCCTGCACCACCTCCGCCTTGGTCGAGCGCACGACGACGTCGGCCAGCTTGTCCGCCTGGATTTTCTGCCAGAACGCCACCTGGTCGGCGATGATGGTCGTGTGGAACTGGGCGTCGATATCCTTGTTGACGTTGACGCTCACCGTGAACGTCGGCTGGGTGGGGATCGTTTGACCCGGCGGGTTGTCGCCCGTCTGGAGCGGCAGGTGCTCGATGATGTGCTTGAGGCCCAGGAACATCTCCGGCTGGACGTTGTTCTCGTCGAAACGGTCGGCGACGTAGAGCAGGCCCCAGGGCATGAGGAACTGGTTGGAGACGATCTGGATCTTGAGCGTGTCCGTCTGCGCCAGCCGGCGGAGCCACGTGCCAAAGCGGTTCGCCTGCGCGTCGGCGGCGGGGCTGAAGAACAGGCCCTGGTAGAGCTGCCAGCCGACCCGCGCCAGGGCCTTGAGCGACTGACGGTTGACGTCCTCCGGGATGTCGATCCCCGCCTGGTAGGGCTTGCGCCCGCTGGCCGGGTCTTTCGTGTCGACGATCGCGAACAGCGTCTGCCGCGCCCGGTCGATCAACTGCGCCAGCGCCTGCTCTCGCAGGGGCAGCGTCGCCGTCGACACAAACGCTCCGGTCGCCGTAATCTTGAAGCCGTCCGGGCTCGGCTCGATGACCAGGTTCAGGTCGCGCGGCTGTAGACCGTGCGCCCCGGCCAGCGGTCGGCTCTGCGGCTGAACATCGACCATCGCGGCCGGCTGGGCCGCGCCGACGCCGAGCTTGAGGGTCAGCAGGAGGACGAAGTTGTTGTCCTTCAGGACCACGGCCGAGATCACGCCCTGGCCTTCCTGCTTCGGCTTGATCGTGAAGCGCGCCGGGGCGCGCGAGGGGCCGCTGCGCGGCAAACGGAGCGTCTGCTGCAAGGATGGCCCAATGTCGAAGTCCTGGCTGTCGAGGCGCACGGTCAAGCTGATCTCGTCCTCCGTCGGTAGGAAGAGTTGCTTCGTCTCCGGGAGAGCGGCGGCAAAGCCCGCGCGCACGAGCTCCACGGCGAAGGCCAGGCTGTAGTCCTGGCCGACACGCAGGGGCTGATTCTCCGGCTGCCCTTCGATCGTCGCGTTCAGGAAGCGCTGCTCCTCGGCCGGCGTCGCCGCAGTTCCCGCCCCGGTACCAGGGCCACGGAGTGACGTCGGCTCCTCATCCAGACCCCGATCGATGTCTCCTCCGAGGGCCGTTCCCCCCGTTAGCACCGATGGAATTTCGTCCAGCCCCCGGTCGATCGAGGGCGGGGGCATTGGCTGTGGCGGCCGCCCCAGCACCATGTCGATATCGACACCTGGACCACCGCCCGCCGCTGCCTCGCCGCCTGTCTCACTCGCCGTAGCGCCGGGCACAGCCTCCACGGCGATCAGCTCGCCCAGGGTCACAGGCTGCACCCCCGGCACGGCGACCGTCGCCTCGACGCGATAGTACCCTTCGGCGGCGGGGGCCGTGAACGTCCCCTCGTAGCGGCCAGCCTCCACAAAGCTGGGCGCAAGCTGAATCGTAGCCGTCTCCGCCATCGCGACCGGGCTACCCGGTAGAGCATCGCGCCACACGAGCTGCGCCGAGATCACGGCGTCACGCACTGCGGTCCCACCCTCTACCCGTCTCACGGTGGCGACAACCTGGATCGGCTCGCCGGGCGCGTAGGAATCCTTGTCCGGGTTGAAGGTGATGTCGAGCCCGCTAACGACAAGCTCGGCCAGTGTGCCCACCTGGAACTTGCCGATAAGCTCCCACTGCAGCTTCTCTAGCACATCGGGGTTGACGTAGATCTCGCCGTGCGTCACCGCGAACGGAAGCTCTTCTCGGCTGCCCGGCAGCACCGCCGCGCGCTCCGGCACTGTCCCGTCGCCGGCGTCGGTCGTGTTCCAGTCGATGCGCTCCCAGTCACCGACCGAGTCGGTGTGCAAGACCGCCTCCGTGTTCGTCGGCTGCCCACGACCGAAAAAGCATAATGTTTCGACACTCGTCGCCTTGTCCAGCTCCGTGGTGAACCGCAGACCATCGTCGAGCAGGGTGCGCTGCTGGTCATCCAGCCATTCCAGGTCGCCGGTCAGCTTCACGTTTTCGTTGCTCGGCCCGCGCAGGAACGGATCGACGTGAGGCAATAGCTGGTACGCGCACGGCCAGCTTCTCACGACCTTGCGCGTGCGCTCGGCGACATCGAACAGGCCGGGCCATTGGCGCAGGAGGACAACGCCATCGAACAGCATCCGCAGCGCCTTCGGGGAGCCATCCCAGGGCGAGCCCAGGAGGAACAGGCGGCCGACAGTGTCCTTGCCACCCAGCTTCTCGACGTACCAACGCGCGACAAGCCCGCCGTTGCTGTGGGCGATGATCCAGGGCCTGGCGTCGGGGTGGAAGCTCTGCCAGTGTTGGATCGCCTCGGCGAGCTGCGCCGCGGACTTGCGGTTGTCTTGCCGCCAGTCATAGTCGAAGCAGTACAGCGTGCGATCCGGCTCGGCGTACTGGGACGGGTCCGCCTTGTACCCCATGTCCTGGAGAGCGGCGACGAGGCGGCTGTAGATCTCTTGTTTGGCCCAGGGCGGAACGAAGATGAGCTTGTCCATGATGCCGGCCGGCTCCAGGTCATCGTTGGGGTACTCAAGCTCGCTCAGGAGATGGTCAACGAAGCCGTTCCACTGCAAGGGATTCTTCGGAATAGCGCCAAAGTCGACCCATACCACTTCGCCCGTCTTCTTGTTGCGCAGTTTGCTGCCCATGATGCCGGGAATCATCACCAGGAAGTGGGGCGGTATTTGATTCTGAGCTTCCGACATGATCGTTCTCCTTGTGGCGGTCCATCTGCGGCCGGCTCCGGGTCTCGTCAAGACAAGGAAGTATCTGCAGCCATCATACCACAGATACTTCCCCGTGTCATCGGCATGGACGTGCTAGCCTGTCGCTTTGGGCGAGAGGGCAGGTCCGTCGGGCATTGCCCCTCTACTGCCAGAGGAGCGTGTAGTCGAGGTCCACGTCCGCGCGGTAGTTGAAGACTTGCGCGAGGTAGATGCCGGGCGCGGTCGGTAACAGCATCTCGCGCTCCCCGCTGCGCCCCGTCGTGTTCACCGGGTTGCCGATGAGCTCCCCATCGCGCCGATAGAGATTGACGCCGACCTCCTTGTAGCTCAGATCGCCCGGCGAAAAGTTGAAGAAGAGCTTGGTCTGCGCCGCGACATTCGAGCCTGGCTCTGGCTGAATCTGGATGGAGTAGTAGCGGAACGCCCCCGCGCGTGAGCCCATGAAGGGGGCGGCTCCACGCGGCTCGGCGACGCCGTGCTGGAGCGGTTTGGCGCCTCCCGGTTCGGTTTGCGGCGGCGGCGACGGCAGCGGCTCAGGCGCGTAGGCGGTAATCTCGCTCACCTGCACATAGCACGAGCCGAGATAGTGCTCGCCCGACGTCAGGGGCGAGAGCTGGAAGCGGGCCATGTGGAGCGTGAAGCCCGTGTCATCGAACCCCACAAGCTCAACAAGCGCCATCTTCCCGACCTGGTCACTTGCGACCTGGGCCGGGTTAATCGGCAGGACCTGAACGCTGTAGGCGTTTTGGCGGTCCGGCGCGTAGCCCACGAAGCTCAGTGTCGCCAGGCCGCGGTCCGCCTGGTTCGAGACGACGCCCGGCTGAAGAGGGGTCTGCGGCGGCGCGACCTGGCCCAAGTCCACGTGGCCCACCGCCACAACGCGCATCCCACCGAGATCATTCATGGTCGCGAAGGGATTACTTTGGCTGGGAGCCGTGGCCGCGTCGAGCGCAGCTTTCTCGTTCGCCGTCACCATGTTCGACAGCGCGGCCAGCAGGTCAGCCTTCTGCTCCGCCGTCAGCATCCCGGCCAGCAGCGACGCTTTTTCGTCGGCGGACAGCATACCCGCTAGTGCCGCGAGTATCGCTGCCTTTTGGTCGCCGCTCAACGCGCCATCCAGCGCCGCTAGCAGGTCGGACTTCTGCTGCGTTGTCAGCATCCCGGCCAGCAGCGCCGCCTTCTCGTCCGCCGTCAACTCCCCGCCAAGGGCAGCCAGCAGATCGGCCTTCTCCTGCGCCGTCAGCATCCCGGCCAGCAATGCCGCCTTCTCGTCTGCCGTCAAGAGACCATCTAGAGCCGCGAGTAAGTCAGCCTTCTGTTGCGCCGTCAGCATCCCGGCCAGCAGCGCCGCCTTCTCGTCTGCCGTCAAGAGACCATCTAGCGCCGCAAGTAGGTCCGCCTTCTGCTGCGCCGTCAGCATACCCGCTAGCAGCGCGGCTTTCTCGTCCGCCGTCAATGGACCATCTAACGCCGCAAGCAGGTCAGACTTCTGCTGAGCGGTGAGCATCCCCGCCAGCAGCGACGCCTTCTCGTCGGCGCTCAGCGCGTTTGGCAACGCAGCCAGCAGTGCGGCCTTCTCATCCGCCGTCAACAGACCATCTAGCGCCGCAAGTAGGTCCGCCTTCTGCTGCGCCGTCAACTCCCCGCCGAGAGCAGCCAGAAGATCGGCCTTCTGCTGCGCCGTCAGCACCCCGGCCAGCAATGCCGCCTTCTCGTCCGCCGTCAGCACATTCGGCAGCGCGGCCAACAGTGCCGCCTTCTCATCCGCCGTCAATAGACCGTCCAGCGCCGCAAGTAAGTCGGCCTTTTGCTGCGCGGTGAGCATGCCCGCGAGCAGCGCTGCCTTCTCGTCGGCCGTCAACAGACTATCTAGCGCCGCAAGTAGGTCCGCCTTCTGCTGCGCCGTCAGCATCCCGGCCAATAGCGACGCCTTCTCGTCGGCGCTGAGCGCATTCGGCAGTGCCGCAAGCAGATCCGCCTTTTCGTCGGCGCTGAGCGCGTTCGCGAGCGCCACGAGCAAAGCCGCCTTTTCGTCCGCAGAAAGCGCGTTCGCAAGCGCTGCCAGGAGATCGGCCTTTTCCTGCGCCGTGAGCATCCCGGCCAGCAGCGACGCTTTCTCGTCGGCGCTTAGCGCGTTCGCGAGCGCCGCCAGCAGCGACGCCTTCTCGTCGGCGCTGAGCGTGTTCGGCAGCGCCGCGAGCAAAGCCGCCTTTTCGTCGGCTGTCAGCGTGTTCGCGAGTGCCGCGAGTAAGTCAGCCTTCTCCTGCGCCGTGAGCATCCCGGCCAGCAGCGACGCTTTCTCGTCGGCGCTTAGCGCGTTCGGCAGCGTCGCGAGCAAAGCCGCCTTTTCATCGGCGCTTAGCGCATTCGGCAGCGCCGCAAGCAGCGCCGCCTTTTCGTCGGCAGAAAGCGCGTTCGCCAGCGCTGCCAGCAGTTGCGCTTTCTCATCGGCCGTGAGCGCGCCGGCCAGCAGCGCGGCTTTCTCGTCGGCGCTCAGCGCGTTCGGCAGCGCCGCGAGAAGCGACGCCTTTTCATCCGCCGTGAGTGCATTCGGCAACGCCGCCAGGAGGCTCGTTTTCTCATCCGCTGTGAGCACGTTGGGGAGGGCTGCCAGGAGATCGGCCTTCTCCTGTGGCGCGAGTATGCCGGCCAGCAGCGCGGCTTTCTCGTCGGCGCTTAGCGCGTTCGCGAGTGCTGCCAGCAACGATGCCTTTTCATCGGCGCTGAGGATGTTCGGCAGCGCCGCGAGCAGCGCCGCCTTCTCATCGGCGGCCAGCATCCCCGCGAGCAGCGCCGTCTTCTGGTCGGCGGTGAGCGCGTTTTGCAGCGCTGCCAGCAGTTGCGCTTTCTCATCGGCCGTGAGCGCGCCGGCCAGGGCTGCCATGAGCGCAGCTTTTTCGTCCGCGCTGAGGATATTGGGCAGCGCGCCGAGAATGGTGGCCTTTTCCTCTGCCGTGAGCGTCGTCGCCGTCCACTGGTTGTAGGTTACAAAGGCGTTCGAGGCGCTCGGCGAGTCGGCCGCGGCGAGAGCCGCCGCCTGATCTGCCGTCGGAAGGCGGTTATCGACGTCTAGCAGGACCTGCTCGAGGTCGCCGGCCCACTCTGGGTCACCGTCGAAGGTGAGCGGCTCGGCTGCTGCGGGCAGACGGTAGCCGTGGGACGTCGCCCCCCACACGATCTGCCGCTCGCTCGTCGTGCAGCCGTCTCGGCTCGTCGTCAATTGCACGCGGAATGCTCCGGATGTGCGCAGCGTCAGCGTCGCCTGGGCCTGCTGGTCGCCGGCTAGCTCGAAGTTACCCGACGTCGACTCGCTCAGCACATCCCAATGGTAGCTCGCCGCCTGGGTATCATCCGCCTGGAGCGTAACCGGCGCGCCCACGGCCACCTTGAGATTCCCCGTCTGACCATCCATCGTGAACGTCGCGCTGCACGGCGTGACGGATCGCTGCCTCGTCTCCACAGCCATTGTCGGCCCTCCATTTCAATCGCGGGTGTCATCCCCCCAAGGCTCGCGCTGGAGAGCCATCTCCAGCGCCTCCGACAATCGGGAGACGGCAACAATCGCGCAAGGGATTTCAATCACAGGGGTCACCCCGCCGAACGAACGGGCAGTGAGCCGCCCTGCCGCGCCTCCCGCGCCGCCGCAATAGCGTCGGCGACCTGCTCCGACGATACGGACAGGTTCTGTTTGGCGGCTTCTGTCAAGGCCCACGCGATCGCCAGGTCGTTCTCGATGTCTTCGTTCGGCCCACCGGCGCGCACGCGCAGCGTGCCGCTGGCTTTGAGCTGGTTGACGAAGTCAATCGCGTGTTGCGCCAGGTCGGTCAGAGGGATATCGTTGGCGAGGGTACTCGTCTGCGACCCCATGCGTTGCAGTATCTCCGCGCGCACCCAGCTCATCGCCTCGTCGCGCGTGATCGTAACGCCGTTCTCGGCGAGCTTGGCGAGAAGCCAGTCGGCGGCCAGCCCTGTCACGTACAGCGTGCGATCGACGTCCGGCGGAATGTCGATCAGCTTGTTCCGCCCCAGGTCCTGGATCATGTCCACCGCCTGCTTCGTCAGTTCGGCGATTGTTCCAACCGAGCGCACGCCGCCGACACGTTGCTGGAACTCGGCGGCCACCCACTTCTCGGCGTCCGGCGTCGACATCTGGATGCCGTTGCGGTTGAGCTCCGACTCCAGCCACTCTGTCGCCAGCTTGAGCTTGTACCCGCCCTTCTCCACATTCGACGGCAGGACGAGCTTGCCCGTGCGGTCCATGTTCTCGATGGCATCAATAGCGGCATTTGCCAGGCGAACGGTCGCGGCAAGCTGATTCTGCCGCGACGAAGCGCGAACGTAGGTACGGATGAACCACGTGATGGCGACGGGGACGATGACGATGACGAGCTGAAAGAGCGCATCGATGGCCGGCTTGTTTTGGTTGATGAATTCGACCACTTCTAACCTCCATACAACAAGCGGCGAGGCCGACTATGGGCGCGGCCAGGCGAGGAGAGCCAGTTCCGCCAGATCGCGCTGCCGCGTCTCGATGGCCTGACGGTCCCACGTCGTGTACTTCTCGGCGAGCTGCCGCGTCAACACCAACTCCGACGGCGCGTAGAGAGCGGCCTTCTTCTGCTCGAAGCCACCACCTCCGCGCGTTCGGTCCGGTTTGCGTTCGAGAAGGCACAGGTTGCCGAGACGGTGGACGTATTGCAGCCGCAGATCGGGATCAGCGTTGAGGATCGGCTGCCACGCCTTGGTGGGGTGGCGCGGCAGGATGTGGTCGATCCACAACGTCTCCTGGGGCGGCAGTGGGTGCGCTGCATCCCCGGCGGCCACGCCCTCCATCGCGTACAGCAGATAGCGCGCCTTGGCCTCTTTGGATTCCGCGTACTGACTGAAGCCCTCGCGAAATTCATCGTCGTCGGGGGCAACAGCCGCCAGCTCCTGCCAGACGGCCCGCGGTGTCGCCAGGTCCCCGCTAAAGATGCCCTGTGCGGCCCGCGCGCACGCCGTCTCGAGCGCGCTCGACCGGCCGCCAACGACCATGACGCGCACAGCCAGCGTCACCAGGAAACGGAGGATTTCCTCCATGGCCGAGGCGCTCATACCCTCGAAGGCGGCCAGAATGATGGGCTGCATCGGGCGGCTACCCAGCAGTGAGAGTGACCGGATGCTCTCCCGGCATGCCTCGCTATAGTCGGACCAGAGCTCGTGCTCGGGCATGTCCAGCGCAGCGTACTGCTCCGCGGCCTCCGCCATGTCGCGCACGAGATGGGCCACCTCGTCCTGCGACTCGGACTGAATGCGCCACTGATCGAGCAGGCGGCCGCGGGGCAGAGGGCCATACTGGGATGTCCAGAACACGCGGAGGAAATCCTCGGCGCGGCGGTCGCCCAGGTACGCCACCATCTTGGACCAGTTGGCCTGCACGTCGGGCAGCCGGTCGCCGGCCGCGCCAAAGATGTGGTTCTTCACGAGGTCGAGCGCCGACAGATCGAGGCCACGGTCGTTGAGCGACTCAAAGATGACGTAGGCGTTGGCCGTGGACGGGACGTCGACGCACACGACGCGTACGTTGTCGCGCAGGTAGTTGGCGAGCCGGTAGAGGTCCTGCGCCTGATCTTTCGCGTCGCCGCTCTCACGTACCAGGCGGCTGACCCGGTCGTAGCACGTCAGCATGCCCTCGACGACGCGGCGATTGGATGAGGAGCGGGCGCCCTCGCGCCGTCTGGCCTCCAGGGTGTTCGGCTCACTGGTGCTGACGACAAGCTCGACGAACGCCGGCCGATTGTTGACGTTCAGATTGAGGCGCGGCCTGGCCGCCTCATCGCCTAGCTCTGTCACGCCGATGAACTGGGCCTGGATATGCTGGGCATCCTTCTCCAGGCCGACCCGGCCCAGCGCGTCGCGCAGAGCGGCGTAGATCATCGTCGCCGTCGCCAGCCGCTGCTGGCCGTCGAGGATTTCCCAAGCGCCGCCCGGCTGTGGCCCGACCAGGACGACGAGGCCCGCGAAGTAGTCGGGCGCGTTGTCCTGCATCGCCCCAATCACATCATCGAGGAAAGCGCTGACGACATCCGGCGTCCAGGCGTAGTCGCGCTGGTGGTCGGGCACGGCGAACATCCGCCGCTCCGAGATAAGCTGCCCCAGGCCGTATGTTCGGGCCTCCATGTAGGGCAGAGTCATGGCGAGCCACCTGCATTGGCTTCGAGGACCTGGCGCGCCGCCTCGATGAAGTGCGCCGCAGTCTCCAGCGAGACGCCGCGGAGGACACGGGCGACATCGTCGGGCGCGGCCTCGGCCAGCTTCTGGACGGTATCGATTCCCACGTCGCTCAGCCGCGCCACGCGGGCCGCGCCGAGGCCGCTCACCAGAGTCAGGGGCAGGTCTACGGCCGGCGGCGCCGGGGGTGTGGATGGGGCTTGCGGCGGCGCTGTCGCCACAAGCTCACGCGCCTGGCGAATGTAGTCTTCGGCCGCCGCCTGCGTGACCCCGCGCAGCCGCGTCACGATGTCCTGCGGCGTGGCCGCCGCCAGATCGGCGAGGTTGGTAATGCCGCTCTCGGTGAGTTGACGCACGCGCGCCGGCCCGATGCCCTTGACGTCGATCAGGCCGGCCGGGCCTGGCGCCGGCTCGGCCGTTTCGGCCAGCGGCACGGCGGGGGGCGCGGGAACAGTCACCTCGCGTGTCTCGGCCGGCGCCGCCACCGCTTCTGTCAGGGGGGGCGCGGGCGGCGCAGCGGGCGCGACCGGCTCGACCGGGGTCGGCGCGATTGGCGGCGCCGTGAGTGGCGCGGGAGCGGCGAGCGGGCCGGGTGGTGCGGCAGGCGCAAGACCTAGCTCGCGTGTCCCAAGCGCGGCCCGCTTGAACCCATTCGCCGGGCGAGCGGTCGGAGCCGCCGACGGCAGATCGTAGGCCACGCGCAGCTTGGACAGGGTTAGCTCGCCCGGCGTCTCCGACAGGAAAGTCAGCGGCACCTGAACGGCGTCCAGCTCAGTCAGCCCCGCCTGGCTTAGGGCGAGAGAGCCGCCGCCGGCAGGCTGTATCAGGCGTATCTCCGCCTGCTTCGCGCCAGCCGGGGCAGCACCGACCCACGAGTGGATGGAGAAATCCCGGCCGTCGAGGGGGATAACGACAGGCGCGGGCGGCGCGCCGTCGCCGAGCCAGCGCAGCTCGACCCGCGCCCGCGCCGTCGCGGCGACCGAGTCTGGGTCGTCGAGCGCCGCCGACGGGCTGGCCTGGACGATGAGGCTGTGGGTCTGGCCGCCCTTGACCGCGACAGTCTGAGTCAAGACGGCGTCATCCTGCATATCGCTGATGAGCTTGGCTCCGTCCTGCGTCTGCACGACGTTGCCGCTTTCCAGGCTCCACCCTTGAGGCTCGCGCGGCCCAACATTGTCCGGCGCGGCCTGCCACAACCCGAACGTCGCGTTGAACACGCGGTCGAACGTCGCCGCGAACGAAACGTCGTCCAGGAGAAGGATGCCGGGCGGGGCCTGGATGAAGCGCACCTCGGCCCGGACGGCCCCGTCGGGCGCGGTCAGGCGCACCTCGAACGGGGCGAAGCCTACACCCTCATCCGCGACGTCGAGTGTTCCGCTGTCGAGGCGGATTTCCTGACCGGTCGCGCTCAGCCAGTGCACTTCCCAGCCGCCGAGGGTGGGCGGCTCGTTCCGCGACGCCAGGCCGGAGAAGATGCCCAGGCGCAGCGAGGCGAACTGGCAGCGCAGAGCGTAGACGCAGCCCGCGCCGACGCTCACGGTCTGCGCCAGGGTCGCCGCCTCGATGGCGTTAGACTCGAGAGCAGCCACAATGCGGTCGGCCACGTTCTGGGTTGCCAGGATAACCCCGTTTGAGACCGGCGGGCGCCGAATAGGCAGCCGCAGCCGCGAGATGGACACGACGCCGCCCGATCCGCCGCGCGACCCGCCGATTTGCTGCCAGCCCTGGGGCGGGCCGTCGGGGCGCCAGGGGAGCAGGTCGACTCGGCCACCCGTATCTGAAGGGGAGGCAAGGAACAGGATGCCGCCGTCTTCGCTCGCGACCCTCTGGCCGCCAAACGCGCGGTTGATGGCCGCCACGACTTCCGTGATGGTGGTGCGCGCGGGGACGGCGCCGGCGCAGTCGATGCGGTGGGGTGCGCTGCCGTCGACACCCAGGGTAATATAGCGCTGGACGCTCAGGTTGACGCCCTGACTCAGATTAACGGTGCCGGCGATCGCCGAATCGCTCGCAGCGTCGAAGCCGAGCAGACGGCGCGCCGCATCGTCCGGCGGGGGCGTGTCGAAGCTGCCGTTGACCAGCAGCTCGCCGGCGGCGCACGGGGCAGCCGCGACCTGGGTTGCCAGGTGCGCGCCCATCGCCTCCGCGAAATCGAACGTGAATTCGACGCGGCCCAGGGGATCGAACTCGTTGAGCTTGCGGCGCACGGCGTTCGGCCCCGACCCGATCTGGAGCTGCACCGGTATGGTGAAGTGGTCGACCTGGGTACGCAGCCGGATGAGCGCGGCCAGGGGCTGCGTGGAGGTCGTTACAGCCGCCGCGCGCCACGACAGGCCGCCGTCGTCGCTGCTCACCAGCGGTGGCGCGAGCAGCGCGGGCGGTTGGGCCGCGCCCGGTATGGCGTCCCAGAAAGCGCGGCCGTCCGTGCTCTGCAACACGAGCCAGTAACGCTGCGCCGCCTGGAGGCGGACGGGCGTCCTGAACGTCGCCGTCCCCCAGCTCGACTGGTTGGGCAGCGGCCGATCGACGCGAACCTCGGCCGTCGCCGGCTGGCCGTCGCCGCCGGGCAGGACGTCGCCCGACGGCTTGCCGTCGTCATCAGTCTGGAAGGCGATGTGCATCCCTGTCAGGATGGCCTGGGGCGAGCTAAGCGGAACGTCAACCGCCAGGACATGCGTCTCCTGGTCCAAGAGGATCGCCTGGGCCAGCGAGCGGGTCGGCGCGACCTCGACGGGCAAGACCGGCGGGGTATCGCCGATCGGCCCAGCGGCGACGCGCGTCGACTGGAACTGACCCTGGATCTGGGCCGAGCTGCGGCCGGTCACCGGCACGGCCTGCCGCGGCAGTGTCACGGTTGTGAGGCTGGTCGCGAGCGAAGGCAGCGTGCTCGCCCCGAAGCTCGCCGTCGCCTCGGGCAGGTGTGGGGGCAGCACGGGCTGCTCGACGACGAAGTCGATGCTCACGTCGACGTCGAGGCGGGCCAGGCTATCACTATGGATGGTGAAGGGCACGCTGTAGAAGCCGTCCTGGGCTTGGGCATCGGCCAGGAACGCGTTGAGAACGGCGGCGAAATCGGGCGACGTCGCCGCGCCGCCCAGGTCGCCGGGCCGCGTCCAGAACGGGGGAAGCTGCCCCAACCGCACCGAGATATTGCTGGCCGTGGCGCTGACGACCACGCCGTAGAGCGAGACCTGCCCATGGTCATTCACGGCGGTCGGCGAAGACATAGCGGTGAGCTTAAGCCTGCCCGTCGCCAGGGGTGGTAGGGATGTCGGAGCAGGCTGTTGGCCCGCCGCCGGCTTGAGGGGCAGGTTGAGAATGAGCTTCGGCTTGCCGGGCGCTTCGAGTGTGCCATCGGCCGCGACGCCCATCCACGTCCCGCCGATGTCCATCTGCACCGACACCTGGCCGCCGTCAGCGACGGCGCTGGCCCCGGTGCCGGTGGGCGAGACAGGCTCCCGCGCGGCGATCACCGCGCTGATGTTTCGGCGCGCGTTGAGATTCGCCGCCGCCCAGAAGGCGCTACCCAGCGCCGCCGGATCGCGGGTCGCTCCCCGGCTCCCGACGCCCGTTGTGTCGTCAAACAGGATGGTTTCCGTTGGCGCTGCGCCCGCGGCGTCTTTCGCCGGGGTGAGCGTCAGGCTGGCCTTCGTGACGCGCGCGCCGTCGGGTAGGCTCCGCAGCGTCACGGTATGGTCCCCCTCGAAAGGGTCCTGGCCACCGGGGTAGCGATCAATGAGCTTCATGGCGTCTCTTGCGGAATCAAACCGACATGACGAGCATGACGTCGATAAAGTCGCGGGCAACGGGTTGGTTGTTCGGGCCGATCACGGTTCCCAGATCGGCTGCCGCCGTTACGGCCAGGGCGTTGTAGCTGAGCTGCTCGACGGACACGAGCGGGGTAATCGTCGCCGTCGCTCCGCCGGATGTCACGTTGAGCGGCTCGCCGGCCAGCATCTTCACCGGGCGAGCCGCCCAGCGGATGTCGTCCCACTCGCCACGTTCCTTGGTCTGCCCGACCGTCTGGTCGCGGTGCGCCTCGATCCAGGGCGAGGTGCGGTGATCCATCTCGTCCGCGCCCGGCTCGGCAAAGAACGCATCGAGAAAGTCGTTGACGACATCGCCGAGGCTATCGTCGTCGTTGTACTGGACTCCGTACTCGCTCAGGAGCTGCTCGATCAGGGTACCAAACACTTCGCGCGGGACACGCACCCCGATGGTACGGAGCAGGCTATCCAGCTCGTCGTGCCCATAGTACATGAAGAACTGGACTTGCTGCTGTTGCGGACCGGCGTCGCCGGTCGGTATGCCCAGCAGCTCGTAGACGTCCACCACAGGGAACTGGCCCAGGTTGTGCTCGATGATGGCGCGGCGCTGCTCGGCGCCGAGCCTGCGAAAAACGTGGTGATACACTTTAGTTGGGGTTGGCGCGGGTGCGGTTGCCATAGCTAATCCTCCTAACTGCGTAGTAGAATCATCAGGTCCAAGAAACGGCCCGGCTGCCCCGCCGGCTGCAGAGCATTGGCGGGCAACTGGATGGCGACCGTGTCGTAGCTCAAGTGGACGATGTCCACGCCGACAATCTGCTGCACCTGATCGTTGCCGGGGACGAGCGCCAGGCCGTCGGCGAGCTTGCGTGGCAGAACGGCCCAGCGGATGTCATCCCACTCGCCGCGCTGCTTGAGCGTGGCCACGGTGCGGCTGTCGCGGTGGTCGTCGATCCACTTCGAGACCATGTGGTCCATCTCGTCGGCGCCGGGGGCCTTAAAGAAGGCGTCGAGGAAGTCATTGATGACGTCGTTGAGGCTATAGTCGTCGTTGTACTGAACGCCGACTTCGGTCAGCAGCAGCTCCCAGGGCGTGCCAAGGACGCGGCGGGGCAGCCGCTTCGTGAATAGTGGCTGCTGCTGCAACGCGTCTAGCTCGTTGTGCCCGTAGTACAGGAAAAACGGCGTGTTCTGCGGCGCTGTCGGCCGCGTCCCGCTCGCCGGCGTCGGGATCAGGTCGGGAGGGACGACAAGCGGCTCCAGCCGATAGACGTCCACCAGGGGGAAGCGGTGCAGATCGTGCTCGATGACGAGCAGCGTCTCCTCGGCGTCCATGCGGCGGAAGTAGCGGCGGTAGCTGGCCGTGCCCTCGTGATCATGAACGCGGGGCGCGTAGCGCTGATCGAGAATGTCCGTCCAGTCCTTGGGCGACTTACTATCGAACTTGTCCGCGTTGTCGGCCCGCTTGACGCCGCCGTCGATGACATCCTGCTTGGCCTTGGCGATCTGACTCTGGATATCCTCCTTGATCTGCTGCTGCATCCCATTGAACAACCCGGCGCTAATCAGGTCGCCCGGATGCACTTCGACATACACGCTATTGTTGTCCGGCATGGAATCATCTCCTTCCTGCCCAGGCCGTGCCCGGCTCGGGTGGTCAAATAGTACGGTCGCGGGTCACTTCCACGTGGACCCCGGCCGCCTTGGCGTGCAGCACTCCGACGGGGCCCGGCTTCAACAGGTCCGCAGTCGCCGCGGGGATCGTCTCGCCCACGCCCGTCTGCCCAATCAGCGCGACGAGCCGCGCGCTCTCGAACCGGCCGCCCTGGTAGCTGATGGACATATCGAAGTGGGCGGGATCAACTTTGGTAACCGTCACGGCGATGGCGTTGCCCGCCTCGCCCGGCTCGCGCGCTTCGAGCTTGATGATGTCCGCCACGTCAACGTCTTTCAGGTAGATTCGCGCGCGCTCTGTCGCCGTTCCACCCTGCAACGTCCGCACGCGCGGGTGGCGAATCGGCAGGCTGACCGGCTCGAAGCCGATCTCCACCCGCTGCACCACCGAGGCTGTGACCAGCCGTGAGTTGCTATCGCCGATGAGCTGCTGCGGGTGCTTCGGGTCGCTCGTTGGCTCGGTGACGAACCCCGGATAGGTTTCGCTCTGGTCGTCGGCACTGCCGAAGCGCCCCTCGTCGAAGCGTGCGCCTAACTCCGACGGCAGGTCGGCCGGCAGATTGACGGCAAGGGTCCCCGGCTGGTAGATTTCGCGCTGCGTTGTGACCTCCACCACGCCATCGGTGATCGGTCCCGCCGCGAACACCGCCTTCTCGGCCTCACCCGCCAGCGGTGCGAAGCGGCTGACATCGAACACGCCGCGTTCGCGGCAGACCGCGCCGGGGAAGCGGGTGTTGATCCCACGCGCGGGGTCGGCGACCTGGTCGCGGTCGAACCGCGCGCCGTAGCAGTCGAGGTACAGCCACTCGGAGCGTCCGATGGGGACGCGCAGCGCGTCGGCCTTGCTCGCGTACTCGGCCCAGACCATGCGCGAGTCGATGCGGTTGATGCGGCTGACCAGGCCATCCTGCTCGTCGGCCGGCCAGCCAATCGTCACGCCCTGGTAGGTCTCCTGCGGCCCGGCGCCGTCGCTGAGCGTGACATCGAACAGCGCGGCTGCCTGCTCCACCACCATCAGCCCCGCCGCCGCGTCGGAGGGGTAGAATGGCCCACTTACGGCGGCGACTCGGCCGGCCAGGTTGGCCAGGGCCACGCCTGGACCGGCGCGCAGGTCGGCCAGGACAGCGTCCGCGGGGCCGACGAGCGTATATCCCGCGGTGTCTACACGTATGAGGCCGACAAGGCGCACCTGCTGGCCGCTTGGGGCGGGAGCTTCCTGGCCTGGGATGGCTGCCTCCGCGACCGTTACCTGCACCGCGCTGCCCGCCGCGCCAAAACGACGGGCGTGTAGGACGGCGAGAGCCGGAGCGCCGGGGTCGTTGAGCTGGAGCTGAGCGCCGACGCCTTCCTGGCCGCCACTGAGCGCCGACGAGGCCGCGCCGGTCAGGATGATCTGCGCGCCGAGCGGTCCGCTGAGCAGCTTCGAAGGCGGCACCGACGTCTCGCTCCCGTCCGGCGCCGTGACCGCGGCGCGCAGCCCACCGCCGCCCGTCCAGACGCGAAGACGGCCGCCGGGCAGGATATCGGTGAGCACGCGAAGACGCTGGCCCGTCGTGCAGTTGACGAAGGTCGGCCCGACGGTTCCCTGGGGCGCGAGCAGGTCGATGGTCAGGTCGGCCTCGGCCGCGCCCACGTTGTCCAGCGTCCACCGCGCCCCATGTTGCAGGCTGCGGGGCGCATCGCTGACCAGCCGGGGGGCGTACTCGATGAGCTCCAGCGCGCGGTTCGGGAGCACGCTCAGCCGACTTTGGGGTCCCGCTGTCGGCGAAGTGAGCCGCAGATGCGCGTCGTCGGTCGCCGAGGCCAGCCCCGGCACCGCCGCGTTGAGGCGCGCCACGATTTCGGTGAGTGTGGTCGACGCGGGGGCCGCGCCCGCGATATCGATATCGACGGGCAGGCCGCCGTCCACAGCTACGCGCAGCACGCGCCGCTCGGACAGGTCGGCGGGCTTGAGAAGGTCTACCTCGCCTGTGATGGTGGCGGGCGTGGCATCCTGACCCGTCGTCTCATCCGATACGCTGCCGAACAGGGCCGGGCGCGCATCGCCGCCTGTCACCGGCAGCACGCTGAGGCTGGCGCCTGGCGCGGCGCTGCCCGTTAGGGCGAGCCGCCCGCCTTCGCTGGAGGCGACGACGCCGCGAGACGGGGTGTTGATGGCGTCCACAATCTCGGCGAGGTTCTTGTGGCCGCCCGTGTCGGCGGTCATGGCGATCTCGACACGCTGGCCGTTCACGCTCAGGGCGAGTGTGGCGTTGGCCGGCAGATCCGCCCCCTGGCTCAGGTCGACCTGCCCCACGAGACGCGGTGGTGTGGCGTCCGCGCCGTGGTATTGACGGCCGCCCGCTATGCCGAAGACTGCGCTCGTTGCGTCCTGGCCCGCGCCGGGCGCCAGGAATTCGAGCTTGCTCTGGCTGCCGGTCGTCGGGGTGATCAGGCGAAGGAACGCGCCGTCCGGCCGCGCGACCGTCGTCTGAAATGCCAGATTGATGGCGATGGCGAGACCGATCTGCGTCATGTGCTGCGGCTGATCGCCGGTCAGGTCGATGGCGTCGCTCGTCACGTCATCGACGCGCAGCCGCAATGTCGCGTGGGCCGGCAGATCGATGCCCTGGCTCAGGTCCGCGGTTCCCAGGAAGCTCACGCCCGTGGGCGGCCGGCCCGGCGTCACCGTCGGGTTCTCGCCTAGCAAGATCACGCCGGCGTCCATCCCCCGCGGCGGCGCGAAGGCGATGCGGCTCGCCTGGCCAGCCGTCGGCGAAGTCAGGGTGAGGCGGTGACCGTCGGTGCTCGCCACGTCTTCGGCTATGCCGGCTGCGTGTAGAGCAGTGTTGATGGCACCGGCGATCTCTTGCGGTAGGGCGATGCGCGGACGGCCGCTGGCCGCGGCACAGTCGATATCGACGGGCGCCCCGCCATCCACGCTCAGGCGCAGGTAGCGGTTCTGCCGCAGGTCGACGCCCCGGCTCAGGTCAGGCTCGCCCTGCACCTGGGCCACACTCCCCGCCGACCCAACGGCATCCTTGCGCACAAAGCCGTGGACTATCTGCGCCGCCTCGTCCGTCACCATCGCCCGCGTGACGAACCGCCGCCGCCGCGTCGTCGTGAGGGGCAGCAGGTCGATTCGGCTAGCCGCGCCCGGCGTCGGCGAGGTCAGCACCAGGTGGTCACCGTCTCGCGCGGCAATCGCATCCGGCAGGGCCGCGTTGATGGCGGTGGCGACGGCTTCGAGCGAGACCTGGGCGGCATCCTTCACCTGGTCCCGCGCGTCTATCTCGACCGGCGGCGCACCGTCCACGGCCAGGCTGAGCTGGTGCGACGCGCGCAGGTCGACCCCATCCGGCAGATCGACGACGCCCACCAACCGGGCGCGCGTGGCCGCGGCTCCCTGCGCTACGCGCGGGCGGATACCGAATATCGCGTCGGTGGCGTCGACATCAGCGGGCAAAGCTTCGAAGGCGATCTGGCTGGCCGCCCCGGTCGTCCTCGACGTCACGCGGATGAAGCGGCCGTCGTGGGACGCAACGTTCTCGCCGAGGGCTCGGTTGAGCGTGGTCACAATCTCGTCAGGCTGAGTCGCGCCCGGGTTCTCGCCGGCGCAGGTGACGGTCACAGGCGCGCGGTTGTCGAGGCGCAAGCGAATCTGCGAGCGCTGCCGCAGGTCGACGCCGCCGCTCAGGTCGCGCCGGCCGGTCACGTCGGCCGAGGCGGCGTCCCGTCCCGTGTAGAACGATGGCGCCGCGCCGAAAAGGCGCTGTCGGGCGTCCTGGGCCGCCGCCGGCTCCAGGGTCAAAGTGCTGGCGAAGCCCTGGGTTGGCGAGGTCAAGACGAGACGCGTTCCATCTACACTGGCCACAGGCGGAGCGCCGATAGCTTTGAGCGCGGCGTTGATGGCTGAGGCCACGTCGCTCGCTCGGACGTGGGACGCATCGGCGGCGCTCGCGGCGCAGTCGACCTCGACGCGCGTTCGATTGTCGATGGACAGCCGCAGGAATCTCTCGTCGCGCAGGTCCAGGCCCGCGCCAAAATCCGCACTTGTGGCCCGCGCGGCAACGGCCGGCCCCCCCAGGTAGGTGTGCGGCATCAGCCCCAGCAAGTCGGGGGCGGCGTCGTTGTCGCCTTCGATGGCCTCCAACCGGCTGGACGGGCCTGTGGTCGGTGATGTCAGCACGAGGCGCCGCCCGTCGTGAGTGGCTATGCTCCGATGGCAGGTCGTGTTGATGGTGGCGATGATACTGTCGAGGGACGCCCCGGCCGGCAGCGGAATCTCCACGGTCCCGTCGCGATCCACTTTCAGGCGCAGGGTCGCGGGGCGTGTGAGCGCCGCCCCTTCCGGCAGGTCAACATCGCCGACGATCTGCGCCGCCTGCGCCGCCTGGCCGACAGCCGCCCCGCCGGGCATGCCGAACAGCAAGGATGCCGCGTCGTCGCCGCGCGGCTCGACGGTCGTCAGGCTGTCGTCGGGGCGTGTCCACCACGAGTCGAGCTTGCTGTAGTCGTCATCGATCTGGAGGCCGAGGCTTTCGGCGGTGATGCGCAACACGCCCTGGACCGTGGACGGCCCCTCCAGGAAGATGCGCACGTAGCGCTTGAGATGCGCCCGAAACTCTTCGACCGTCTCATCGGGTCGGGGCGACAGGCCGTAGAGCGCGCCGATGCGCCGCAGGTCGTCAATAAACTCCGCGCCCTTATCGGCGTGGTCCACCCAGTGGGCCAGCATCAGCGCCGCCAGGCTGTTCTCCGCCTGGAGCAGCTCGTTCCCGAAGGCGTCGGTGACGCTGTAGAGCACCGAGGGCGCCGGGCGGGCCTTGTATATGCTCGGCAGACGGCCGAGGATGCGGTCGGTCTTGGTCGGCATCTCAGCGCCTCTCCGCGATGAACACGTCCGCTGGATCCATGTCGAGCACGACGGTCCAGGTAGCGTCGGGTGTCGTCACCTGGAACTGGGCCGCGGCGATATCTTCGTCCGTGGCCTGGCCGGTGCGGCCGGGCGCCGCCGTCTGGACGAGATTGCGCGCCGGCAGGCGGCTGCTCGTCGGTGCGACCGGCCCGGCATCGCTCAGGATGCGGGTAAACGCCGCGCGCAGGGCGTCCGCGTCACTGGGCGTCGCGGTGACAGCGTCCAGGAGGGAGTTGACGAGCGTCGCCGCGGCGGGCTGGCCGATGTCGGACTGCCAGGCCATCACATCCACGAAGCGCGGGGCGTTCGCGCCGTCGCCGGCCACGTCCTGCACCTTCTTAACCGCGTCGAGCAGGTCCTTGCCCTTCGCCGGCTGGCCCGCCGTCAGCGTGTCGGCCACGGCGTTCAGCGCGTCGATCACCTGGCCGACCAGCTTCAGCTTGCCGTCGGGCGTCAGGTCTCGCGTAGCGCGAATGACCAGCCGCGGCCGGAAGAAGATGTACTTGGCGACGAGGGTCGCCTGGACGCCGGCCGCGCGAGTCTCCTCGACGCGGCTCTGGGCATCGGCGAAGCGCTCCGGCGGGGTATCGATGAGCAGCGTCACCATGCCGGTCGTGGGCGGGGTCTTGCCCGGCGGCCCGTTGGGGTCCCATACTTCGAGCAGGTTCGCGCGTGCGTCGAACAGGGCCTGGATGAGCGCCGCCAGGGTCGCCTTGCCCAGGCCGCGCAGGACGGCGCGGGCGCGGGCGCGAAGCTGGTCGTCCGTCTCGGCGTCCGCGCCGAGCTGGGTCGCTTCCAGGTTAGTCACGCGGCCGATGCCGGCCAGCGGCTGCGCCAGGGTCGTGATGGTGTTTGGCCCCACCTGGCCGGCCGGCCCCTTCGAGGCGTCGGTCGCCCGAATGGGGACGTCGATGCGCACCTGGCCGCGCTGGAGCGTCCGCAGCTCGCTGGTGACGAAGGTCACGCCCTTGTCGGTGCTCAGGCTGAGGCCCTCGGCGATGGTGACTGCGCCCTGGACCGCCGGGTCGCGGTAGAATGTCACCAATCCCTGCGCGAACTCCGCCGTCTTGCGGGTCACGCCCAGAATCGACACGACGAGGTCGAGGGACTTGCCGGTCGCGGTGTCGATGAACCCGGCCAGGTAGGCCTGGTTGATCTGCTGGTAGACCGTGGCGATTTCGACGCTGATGGCCTCGCTGAGCGTCCGCGTCACGCTGCCGACGTTGATGTCGGTCAGCGGTGGGTTGGCGTCGCGCAGGAAGTAGTCCACGTAGAACGTCGTCTCGTCGTCGGGAAGCGCGCCCTTCTGCCGCCAGAGCACGCCGTTGGAAGCGCCGTCGAAGTCGAAGTCCTGCCCCTTCTGGAATGCGAAGTGCTGCGCGTCCGAGGCGCCGGGCGGCGTCCGCGTCCCGGTGATGGACCGAATATCGCTCGCCGGTTTCGCCAGTGGGTAGAGGTCCTCTTTGACGTCGAAGAAGATCGGCTCGTTGACCACGCCGCCGACGATAGCCGTCAGGATATCGTCCACGATCTCGGCGTAGGGCCGTTCGATCAGATTCAGGGTAGCGCCGTTCACGGTGTTCGCCCCCCTTCCAGGAAGAACGGAAAGACCAGGTTGAGCGGGGTATCGCTGTCGACCACCCGCAGGGAGATGTCGATGTCCATCTGGGTCCGGATGGAAGGGTTCTGGGTCACGCGGACCGAGATGACTTCCTTGACCCGTGGCTCCGCCCCGAGCGCCTGAAGCACATACAGCTTGGCGCGGTTGCGCGTCGTGTCGTTATTCAGCTCGCCGATCAGGTCGAACAGGCGCGAGCCGTACTCCGGGTGGCCGAGCGCGTCCAGCTCGCCCAAGGGCGTGAGAAACCGCATCAAGAGCGCCTGGACCAGGTTGTCGGCGCCGGAGAGAATATCCAGGTCCCGGCCCTGGGCGCCGGGCCGCCGCTGCGTCGCCAGGTCGTTGCCCGGGTCGCGGCTGCTGTGGCGCAGGTCCAGGTTGCGCATCAAGTGAAGATCGGTTCCAAAACGCGCTGGCAGCACAGCCATACGTTGCTCCTTAAGGCCAGTGTTTTGTAGTGATGACTTCAGTCGTTCTGTGGCGCTGGGAACGACTAAAGTCGTCACTACATTCTTCAACGTGCGGCTACGGCGGCGACTGATCGATGACGGTCAGGGTGGCGGGCGGTCCGACGATGGTCAGGATGCCCGGCGGCGTTGGGATGCTGTCGCCCATGCGGACGAGGCCGCGTCCGCCGACCGTCACGCCGCTACTCCCGAGCGGGCCGATGACCAACGGGTACGGAATCCCGGTCACCGAGTTCACCATCGTACACAGCGAGCCGGTCATCGCCAGGGGCATCCCATTCGCCGTGATAACAGGCGGAAAGATGCCGATAATCGTCCCGGTATCGGGCGGACCTGCCGCGCCGGGGGTGATGATGACCACGCAGCCAATCGTCACGGGTGGGCCTGGCATAAGCTCCTCTACGGCTGGGCTGTCATGCTGAGTGCAACGAAGCATCCCGATGGTCTGGGGCCCTTCGCTACGCTCAGGGCGACAACCTACACCGAGAACTGGGTGATGCCCTTGATGGACACGCTCGCGCCCTGCACCGTGCTCGCCAGGCCGCCATCGACTGTCGCGCCCATGTTGCCCTTGAGCGTCGCCTGGGTACCGGCTTCGATGTCGGTCTTGAGCTGGCCCTTGATCGAGACGTTCTGCCCCTCGATGGACAGGTCGCGCGTCGCCTTGAGCGACATCGAGCCGGCGGCCTCGACGACGACATCGCCGTCCTGGTTCATCGTAATCTTCGTCCGTCCGGCGACGACCGTCACCGTGCCGCCGGCCCCATCGGGCTGGTCGAGCTTCATCTCGGTCTTGCCCGCCGTCGCCCGCACGGTTCCATCGGTGATTCGCACGGTAATCTTGGGCGGCATCTCGACGATGATCTCGCGCGGCGGGTCGTTCGCCCCGATGTTGCGGATGGCGGCCTTCACCGTCTTCTCGTCGGCCTCGGCCAGGGGCAGGCGAAAGATGACCTCGTTCGGGTTGTTCAGCGGCGGGCGATCGGTATCGTTGTACAGGCGGCCGATGACGATGGGCTGGTTGACGTCGCCCTTGTCGAACGCCAGGAGCACAAGGTCGCCCTTGTTGGGGATCGCCGCCGTCCCGATATGCCCGGTCGCAATCGGCACGCGCTTGAGCAGCAGGCCGCTGTTCTTCAGGCGCACGTCGCAGCCATAGTTGTCGCGGTCGCCGTTGTCGCTGTGGGGATAGACGTCGTCCACCAGCCCCAGTTCGGCGACGCGCACGCCGCGCATCTCGTGGCGGATAATCTCCTGGATCGTGGTGATGATCGAGTCCATGCTCAGGTCCCCACTGATCGAAAGCCAACGCTGGTGGTAAAGCCGCCGCTCTTGGTGATGCGGTGCTTGACGCTTCGCACCTGGAAAGTCGCATTGAGCGTGTCGTCCGCCAGGCCCTGGAGCTTGACCGCGTCGCCGAGCTTGATCAGCGGCTGGCCGAACGTCACCAGCTCGCCGCGCACTCCTCGCCGCTGTATCGCCTGGAAGGCGGCCTCGGCCGCCGTCGTCGCGGCGTCCCGCGTGCGCAGCGCCGGGCGCTCCAGGAGGAGCAGCGGGTCGCCCGACCCGGCCGTTCCGCGGGCGCTGCTAAAGTCCTTGATGAGCCAGGCCCACGCCTTGTCGGCCCGGCCGCCGGCCGGACTCTCGCCCCACGCCTCGACATGCGCCGCATCGAGGGGCGACCGAACGACGTCGAGTGTGACGATGTGCTTCGCGAACTCCAGGGTGTGCACGGTGTTGCCGTTGCCGAAGCGCTGGAAGACGAGCTTGCCGTCGCTGTTGATGTACAGATCGAAGCCGCACAGCGCCGCCAGATCGCGCATGTGGGCGAACACACTGCGGCGCGCGTCGATCACATAGGCCGGGAAGGCGATGCCATCATCGACGGTGGCGACCTCGATGTTGGCCTTGCCCGCCAGGTCGCGCACAATCGCTCCCGCCGTCTGCCCCTCATACGTCTCGTTGACGAACGTTCGCAGCGTGGCGTCGGCGCCGCTTAGCCCAACGACGCGCGTCGTTAGCAGCCCCGGCTCGACCACGGTCACGCCGCCCTGCATGACCTGCGTCAGGGACCCGTCGTCGTCGGCGTAGCCCAGCTCCAGCTTGACCTGGTTATCGCGCTGGGGACGGAAGGTGCCGACCTGCCCCATGACCAGGGTGAACGAGTCGGCGGGCGTGTCCAGGTCGAGCGCGACGATCAGGTCGGTGATCGTGCTCGCCTTCGGCTCCTTCGTCGTGTCGACGACCTTGCCGCCGCTGCCGCCCAGCGCGCTCTGCGCCACGTTGGAGACCGCGCCGAGCACGCCGCCGGACCCGGCCGCCTTGGAGCTAAACGTCAAACGATACGCGGGTGTGAGCATCGAATTCGCCTATCCCTTTTTTCCCTCAGCCAGCAACTGCAGGCTCTTGCGGCGACTGTCCAGACGTTGAAACAGGCGCATCGAGTCCTCAGGTAGAAGTTCAAACAGGGCGGATTTGTCTTTGGCCTGGTCATACATGATCAAGACAGCATCGTACTGTTTGAGGAGCCGATCCGCCGTCTGGCGAACGGCTTCCGGTTCCACGTCGGACAGTAGCTCCAAAAATGTTGGCAAATGCAAACGCGACTGCAGCATCGCATCGAAATTCGCGCCCAGAAAGAGCTGTTCAAATACGGCAAGGTAGTCCGCCGCCCGGGAACGCGCTCGGCTCCGGACAGCCTCGTAACCATCCACCCCCAACGAGACCGGGGTGAAATTACCGCCTACGATTGTCAGAATGTCGTCCTGGATGCTTTTCACATCATCCGGGGGCACGGATTGCCCGCCCATGATGGCCTCCCGTCTAGAAATCAACTGTTAACGTATTCCCGGTCGTCGCGGTCGCCGGCCCTGCACTGCCGTCGACAGGGAACCGACCTGTGCGCCTGCGCCTGGCCCAATTGAGGATGTTGTTGTTGTTCGGGTCATTATTCGGGTCCGCCGAGTGCAGCGTCTGAATGCGCCTGTAAATCCGCACGTCGGGCAGGGCGATCCCCGTGCCTATGACCAGGTTCAGAGCAGGGTTTGTGTTCAGGCTGAAGAAGCGACGCGCCGTCGCAATGTCACCACGATTAAACAGGACGTGCGCCAACTCGTGCGGCAGCGTTTCGTCGCGCAAATCCAGAGCTGTATCGACGAAGATGAAGAAGCGGTCGCCCATCGTCAAGGGCGGCCCGCCAACGACCGGGATGGGCGGGACTGCCAGAATCGCGGCATAGGCGTTGGCGCCACTGAGTGGCACGAAGACGACCGTCAGCGTGTTGTCGGGCGTAATCGGCAGTAGGTCTCTGAGCACAACCACCTCTTGGGCGCCGCCTGGGTGAACAAACGGGAACTTCGCCGCTGCATTCAACGCCGCGGGAGGTACGGGCCGATCCGCATTTGCCACCTGGGCGATCTGAAGTCCGATCTGGTTCCATCGCAGATTGGCATGTTCAAACTGAGATGCAATGTAAGCTGGTGTCGCTTCGACGTAGCCGGCAATGCCGGCGCCCGTGTACCTGATCACTCGACAATTCAGGCGTCTTCGTTCATCCGTTGTGCCGCTGATAGCAAAGGGTGTAGCGGTACCATTATGTGCTTTGGCGAATACAGCCGTAAAGGTTGTGGCCGTCACCGCCGTCACGTTGACGACTTCCTGGTTCGCGCCGGTGTCTATCGTCAGAACCGAGCCGACCTTGATGGAAAACGGTACTCCACCGACGACTCCTGACATGACAGCCGGGGTGAGAGTTCTCGCGCCTGCCGCGACATTGTCGGTCGAGTCGGTGGTCGCGAATGGCAGCGCCCGGTTGAATACAGGTATAGTCACAGGCAGCCGCACGCCGGCGGCGGGCGAGTATTCCACTCTCACGAAGCCGTCAAGCCTCGCTCTGCGCGTGCGGTGATTGCTCTGACCCGCGTTGCGCAGCCCGGCGTCAGGCGCCGGGGCCGTGAACCCGCTATGCGTAGGAAAGTCGCGGTCCGTATCGTCTGTGGCCAACATCACCGCTTTGGACACGAATATCTTCGATCCCGCGGCGGTCTCAGTCAGGGTCAAAGCCTGGGACGCCGGGGCATCATCATCCGTTTGATCGGCTTTTAGAGTCTTCCAGTTCGCCTGGACCGGCCCGGCGGCGGAGAGATCGCGCACGCGGATGTGGAATTTGCGTCTATCGGCGCCGACGAAGTTGTCTGCGTCAGCCGCGTTGTTTTTGATATTCTCTGCGGCATCGTAAGCATTGTCCCACAACCCAAAGCGCACGAAAGTCAATGCGGGCGCGGCGGCTACCGCCGTCTCGGTCACCTCGATAGCCACGACGTTGATGGTGACGGTTCGCGTGACACCGGCGACGGTCGCAGTCACGACGACAGGCGGCGCGACCGTTCGAGGCACAGTGCGGCGCAGTGGGTTCGCCGCCTCCGTACCGCCCGACCAGGTAACCAGGGTCGTCGGGACGCAGAACGGAACCGAGCTGATGTCCGCCACAACTGTGACGCTGGCCGTTGGATCGGCAGTTGCGAAAAACACCGTGCCGGCTGGGCCACCTGATTGTGTGGCCCCCTCCACCCGCAGGGTGAAGGTCGCGACGCGGATGGTGACGCGCTTGACAACAGGCGTCCCACCGCCGGCCGGCGTGTACGTCGCTTCTATCGTGAAGTCGCCCGTGTTCGCGCCGCTGACCGTCTGCTGCCGCGGGTTCGCCCCTGGCGTGCCGCCCGTCACCGTGAGCGTGCCGACCGCGGGGTCAACGAGGCGGTCCGGGATATCGGCGTCGATGGTGACGGTGCGGGCCGGGTCCTGGATCACGATGAACTGATTGCTCAGGCTACCACCGATCTGCGTCGCGCCGTTCACCCGTAGGCGGAGCGGAACACACGAGCTTGCCGCCCCTTGCGACCCCCGCGCGCGGTCGATCTCGGCCTGGATGAGGCTGCGGTTGGTCCCCGCCGTTGTGGTCGGCAACATCAGGCGGTCGGCGTTCGCCGGGGTGTCGTCGACGTGTTCGAGGTTGAGATAGTGCCCCAGCTCATGGGCCAGCACCTCGACACTCTGCTGAGCGTCGAGCGTTACATCTATAGGGACGCCCCCGAACGTGCCGCTGGCCCGGTCGGCCACGGCCGCGCCGCCCGGCAGGCCGCTGGCGGCGCCGTTCTCGACGGACACCCCGAAGCCGGCCTCGCCGCTGCCCGCGAAGTCGCGGAAGAAGTAGGTATTGACCACGTCGGGGTAGGGGCAGCGCGACAACAGGAACGTGAACTCGTTCTGGTCGACGGGACAGCTGCCGCGCAGCGCCGGATCGGCGATGGGATGGGTGTACGCCTCGCGTACAAGGTCAACAAGCTCGAAGCGGACACGCGCCTGGCGCCAGATGGTGTTGGCCTGCTCGAAGAACTGGCGAATCTCGGCCTCGGTGTGCTGCGTGACCTGTGGGACGGGTGTACCCGTGCTGTCGGGGCACTGGCGCACATCGTTGCTGCGCGAGTCGAGCGGGACCATGACATGCGCCGCGACCGACAATCGGATCTCGCGCTGAACTGGCGCGTTGACGATGACGACGTCCAGCCTCGGGTTCCCGCCTCCCGTCGCTGGCACGCTCAGGGCTTTGCACACGCTGGGGCCTTTGATATCGCCGTCGCTTTGGTCGGCCAGCCTGACCAGTATCGGCGCGTTGGCGGGCGTGATGACATCGAAGGTGTACACGCCGGGCGGCATGTTGCTGAAGGAGAACTTCCCGCTGGCATCGGTCCGCCCGGGAATGCCCTCACCCTGCGCGTCCTCGCCGGCCTTGAACTCGCCGTTCGGCGCGATGAGCACGAAGGGCTGATTGGGGACGGGGGTCAGAGCGCCGCCGGCTCCTTCGCGCTGGATGGTGCCTTCGACGGTGATCGTCCCTGTCTCATTCGGCACGCGGGTGAAGGCGTCCGGGGAACGCGAAGATGTGCTGCCGGGAGCGGCGGGAGTCACGAAGCAGCAGTGGCTGCCGCCGCCGGTCGTCGGCCCGACACACCAGTTGCTATTCACCGCGACCGACGATGGGAGGTTGAACGTGTCCGGCTGTGGAACCTGGCAGGGCAGAGCGTCGGCGTGGATGAAGAGAAGCTCCACGCGGCGGTTCGGACGCCAGGCGGTGGGGCGGTTATCGACGGGGTCTTCCTCGCCGCAGCCCAGCCATTTGAGGCTCTCGCCGCTGCAGTTAGGGAGGAAGCGGTCGGCCGGGATGCCGAAGCTGTCCTGACCCAGGTAGTCCGCGATCAGCGCTTCCCACGTCTGGTCGTCCACCGTATCGCCAGGCGGCAGGCCCTTAGCGCAGCGGTAGGCGCGCACCGCATCCCTGGTGGTCGGACCGTTCTGCCCATCCACACGCCCCGCGTAGAAGCGCAGGTCCTGGAGGATGTGCTGGTACTCCCGCACGTCCCAGTTGTCGCGCACCGAAGGCAGCTCGCCGCCGGGACGCCGCTGGCGGATGGCATTCCACTCCGCGAGCGCCGCCGTTCGCGACGCCGCGTCGCGGCCGACGGTCAGGTAGGCGAAGACGCTGCGGGCACGCCGCTCCGAGAGGGACTGGTTGTACTGGCCGGAGCCGGTCTTGTCGCAGTGCCCGACGATCAGCAGCTTCTCGTCCGCGTGGGCGAGGGCGTAGGCGTTGACCTGCTGCAGCACCTGGCGCATGCACGGCTCGACGAACGCCTTGTCGAAGCGGAAGTGGACGATGAACGTGCGCGCCAGGCGCGACGTCTGCGACAGGGTAATCTGCACGCGCGTGGTCTGGCCGGCGCGAACGGCCGCCGGAGCGGTTCCGGTCAGCGCGCCTGAGTTAGGCACCGGGGTTCTCCACAACGCGAACGGTATACTGGCCGGGCGGGAAGTTCTCCTCGGTCCAGACATTGTTCTGTCGGTTTGTTAAGGTGCGGGAGAGCACCGCCCCATCGTCCTGCGTGCCCTCGACGGTCACAGTCAGCCGCCCCATGTCGAAATCGGGCTGCCCCTGGACTGTGACCTCCACCACGAGCGTGCCCGTCTCCACGGACGGCGGGGGTGGGGGCGGCGGCGGCGGCGGCTCTTCGCGCTTCGTTGGTGGCGGCGGGATGAACTCGCGCAGGGTGAAGCTGTACTCGAAGCGCTCCGGCTTGCCGGCCAGCTCGCGCACCCCCATCTCCTCGATGAGCACCTGGTCCACCCGCGTGGCCGTGGCGATGTCGGCGACAAAGCTGACCGGCTCGGCGGCGCGGAACTTTTTGCGCAGGTTGCTCAGGCCATCGGCCACCTCCGACCCGGTCAGCACGCCGGCCACGGTCACCCGCGTCGCGCGCCGCCCTTGCCGCTGGAGGAAGTCCCCCTCCAGCGCCGGCACGGAGTGCTGCGTCAGAACCTGGTCCTTTTCGACTTCGAGCTGTTGAACCTGCTGCAGCTCGATATCGCCGAGCATCGGGCGCGCCTGGGGCATGGATGTCCTCGCGAGACTACGAGTTCAGGTTGCGCAGGTGGGTCACGACGGCGTCAATCAGGCTATCGATCTCGGCCTTGATCTGGCCGACCGACGGCAGGCTGCTCACCACCTGGGCGACGGACAGCACGTCGTCAATCGTTCCGGCCTGGTCGGGGAGCAGATTCTTGGCCGTGGTCAGGAGGGAGGTGATGCCCTGGGTGAACTGGCTGACCTGCTCCACACCGGGGATCGGCTGGCTGGCCAGGCGGTCGACTTCAGTCTTGATGCTGTTCATCAGGTCGATGAGCTTGTTGAGCAGGTCGGTGATCTGCGGAATCAGCGAGCGCAGCGCCTGGATAGCGGGCTTGATGGTCGGGACGTTCTGATCCAGGAAGTTCTTGAATGTCGTGAGCGCCGATTTCAGGTCATCGAACAGGTTGGTCGGTGTCGTTGCCATGACTCGTCTCCTTCTAACTAACCTTGTCCCGTGCTCCTGTTGGCCGCCTGCAAGCGCCCGAGCAGCTCAGTCAACGGAGCGACGAACTGTTCGAGGCCTGTCGCGAGGTTCAGTCCCAGGTCCAGCCCGGGCACCATGTCATCGATGAGCTTGGTGGCGTCGCCGAGGATGTCGGCGTCTAGCCCCGATGTGTCCTGTGGCTCGACCGGCTCGATGTACTCGCGCAACGTCAGGACGTAGGCGAAGCGATCCGGCTTTCCTGCCAGTTCCTGGACCGTCATGTCGTCTATCACGACCTGGTCGATGGCGGCGTCGGCAATGATGTCGGCTGTGAACGGGACGGCTTTGCCGTCGCGGAACTTTCCGTCGAGCTTCTCCAGGAACGTGCGCGCGTCGGGGCCGGTTGCCACGCCCCACAGGGCCAGGCGAGTGGGCCGCCGCCCCAGGTTTTGGAGCAGGCTGCCGTCCATGCCCGGCGGCTTGTGCTCGGCCAGGCTGCGGCGCTCGACGGTCGCGATTTCCTGCACCTGCGGCAGCTCGAGGTCATCCAACATGGGTCGCATAGCTACACCCCTATCCCATGCCGCCGCGCCTCCTCGTTCAGGATGCGCTTGAGCTTCACGGCCAACGCCTCCAGGTCTTCCTCCGCCGCTGCCTCGGCCATCGCCCCCTGCCGCGCCGTGGCGGCGGCAATGGGCAGGTCAGGCGGCCCGCCCGGCTCAGACGGCATCAGGAAGGGCAGCCTCGGCGCGAGCGTAGGGTTCACCACCCGGACCGTTGTTTCTTGGTCCGGCGGCGGTAGGGCCGTCGCCGACGCCGCGATGGGGTAGTCCAGCATGCCCCACAGCGATGGAGCGAAGGGAACGCCTTCCTCGGTCACAAGCGGCGCGTCCCACGACTCCCGCGCTGGCGGGGCGGGCGATGATGGCGCCGCCGCCTGCGGCACGACGGATGGCAGTTGCGCCGCGACCTGTGGCGCGGCGGACGGCGATGCCGCGGCGGTTCCATTCGGGCGGGCGGGTGCGCGCTCGTCCCGCAACGAAGCCGGCGCCAGATTCGCGGCTCGCTTCAGAAGTGAGAGCGGCGCAGTCGGACCGCTAAGCCGCGTGGACCAGGCGGCGGCTATGGGCGCGGGCAAGCTCGCCGAAGGTCTTGATACCGGTCGGCTCTCGCCGCCGGCGGCAACACGCTTGACGCGCTCGACAACAGGGGCCTGCCAACCGCGCCCCATCCTCGCGGCCAACTCGCCTAAGGGGCCGGGCCGCGGTACGCGACGAGCCACGACGTTTGGAGCAGCGCCCGCGAAGGAAGCCAGCAGCGCGGACGGCGCCTGACGCGGCAAGTCGGCGACGGCGCGCGCAGCGCCGGGAGGTGACTGGAGATCGGCTTGCCATCGGCCTGGAAGCCCAGACACCCCGCGTCTCGGCTCTGGATGCGACGCGACGGGAACCTCTGCCGCCTCACCCGCTGGCGAGAGACGGCCTCGCGCGGCCTCGTCTCGCCGTTCGGGAAGGCGCACCGGCCGCCGCGTCTGCTCGGGCCGCGCTTCGGCGGGCTGGTCAACCTCGGCAGTCAACACGGAGAGGGTCGTTCCGAGGAGCGGTCCGGGGCGCAGCGGATGATGCGGGGCCAGCAGCGGCTCCAGCCAGCGGCTGCCCCGTCCTAGACACGCGATCCAGGCCGTGCGCTGCGCCATCTGGCGCCCGTACGCGGCCATTGCCTGCGCCGCCCTGAGCGGTGGCTGCCGGCGTGCCATCACGCGTGTGCGCTCCCATCGCGGGCCATCTCGAGGTAGAGCAGGATCTGGCCGATGGTCATGCCGCTGACCTCCTCCGGCGTCCAGCCGAACTCGCGGGCCAGGATGAAGCACGCCTTCGCCAGCGGGGCCTGCACCATCTCTTCCAGCGCATCGCGCGGCGTGTCGATACCGCTGATGGCGTTGACACGCTCGACGAGGAACCGAGCCACGCCGGCCGGGAGCTGCGTTATCTGCTCCAGCTTGAGCGGCGGCTCGACCAGCGACTGCTGGAGCATCAACGCCGCGGACAGGCTATCATCATCCCTGGCCGCCTTGCCAATGCGCTGGAGGTCGCGCACCGTCAGCGGGCGGAGGACGACCTGGCCGCCCGGCCCGCCCCCGTTCGTGTTGAGCAGATTGGACGGCAGGTCCACGACGTGGGTGAGCGCCCCGCCTGCCAGAAGCTCTTCAGCGGTGAGGGTCATACGGCTCAGCCTCCGGTGGCTTCCTTGTCCTCGACGGTGATGAACAGGCCCTTGAACGTCACGCCTTCCATCAGGAAGTCGTCTTCGGGCAGGTTGAACACCCAGCTATCGAACTTGACGCCGTGGATGGTCAGCGTGCTGTTGGTGTCCGGCAGAGCCGGGTTGCGCGCCAGCAATTGCAGGTTGAAAGAGGGCTGCGGGAACGGGTTGCTGCTCCGCTCCACCAGCGCGCCTTGCCCCAGCATCAGGCGCAGCAGTGCGCCGTTGATGAAGGCTCGGCCGATCTTCCCCGACACGTCGATGTTGCCCTCGCTGAGGGACGCAGGGTGGCGGCGGCCGACCTCGTGGAAAGCCTGGACCGAGGTTGTCACCACCACTTCGACGTTGGTCGCGCGCCCGACAGGGCTGAGGCCGTAGAACTCGATAATCTCTTTCGCCGCGTCACCCTCGGCGCCGGCCTCGACCGCGAGGGTAAGGGTCGCGTCGGACCCGGTGTAGACATTGGTGTTCGCCATGGGGCAGTCTCCTTAACCAAGGAACATCGTGACCTTGATATAGTCGATACTGAACGTCGGGCGCAGCGTCATCGTGACCTGGGCGATCCCGCGGATCTCCTGGTCGCGCGTGGCCGACACGTCCAGCGCGTAGCTCTCCAGCATCTCGTCGTCCACCATGCCGGCCAGGAAGCCGTTGATCGCGCCCTTGAGCGCCTGGCGCACCCGGTCGTTGTTGAGCAGCCCGATGAAGGGATCGCACGCCGAGCGCACGCCAAACTTGGCGAAGTCGACGATGCGCCGCGTCGTAATCTGCTGGAACGCGCCCAGGTCGGTCGTGATGCCCTTGACGACGCGCACGCCGCGCCGCACTTCGAGGCCCAGGACGCCGTTCTGCACCAGCTGCTCGAGCTGGCCGGAGTTGAACAGGACTTCCAGGTCCGACACGCTCAGCGTCTTGTTCGTCAGGCTCACCTGGGGGTCGCGCGCCGACAGCATGCCGGCAATGGCCGCCGCCGTGTACGCGCCCGGCAACGTCACGGTCGGGTCGGTGATGGTTCGGTCCGCCGCCTTGGCCGCGTCTACCGTCTTGATGCCCGGCGCGACGAAGATGACGCGGTCGCCGGTGACAGTCGGGCTGAGCAGGCTGCTCAGGAACGCGGAGGTGTCGTTGCCCGCCGGGGCGCTGCCGACGACGGTGATGCGGTCGCGCTTGATCTTGTCCGTCGACGCCTGCTCGACGTGGGCCTTCAGGTCGGCGCCGGCCTCGGTGATATCCTGCCCGGCGGCGAGGATGATGTGGGCGTTCTCGTTGAGGAGAAGCTCTAGCCCGGCCTTGTAGTCGGCCTCCGACGCGTCCGCGCCGTCTTTGCCGCCAGTGAACGGCAGCGGCGTGGGTGTTGAGCCGCCGGCCGTCGGGGTGACGTTGCCCGTGGGGGTGCCCGAGACCGTCGTCTTGACGAGGACCGAGCCCTGCCGCGCGTCGCCGATGCGCTGCACGATGTCCTGGGCCGTCTTGACCAGGAACGTTTCCTCCTGGCTCCCGAGGCTGATGGTCAGCGGAATATTGCCGCCGGCGTCGGCGGAGCCAACGGTCGCCGTCAGCCCATTGCCCCACGAGCCGGGCGAGAGCGCTTCGAGGCTGACATTGGTCCCGGCGATGGCGCTTGACGGCTTCGCCGCCGCGGCCGAATTGGACGCGACGCGCACCGCGAACACGGTCGCCGCGCCGTGGGAATAGGCGATTTCCAGGGCGCGCAGCAGGGTCAGAGGGCTGTTCGCCGTGTCGGGCGCGTCGAACTTGTCGTACGCGCCGAACATGGCCCGGGCGTCGGCGTAGCTGCTCAGAACCTGGACTTCGCCGACGGGGCCACGGTTCGCGGTACCCACGATACCGATATTGCCCACCGTGACCGGCCCGGGTACGATGAGGGCCTCCGCGCGAACGTCGATGTACACTCCCGGCAAGACTAACTCAGGCATCGGCAATCCTCCTGAGGCGCGTGGCCTCTGCTAAAGTGGGTCGAACATAAAACTGCTGCCCTTGACGCCCAGTCCGGCGAGTTCGCCCGCCGACGCCGCCGACTCAAGTCGGCGGCTGATAGGACCAAGCCTGCTGAAGCAGGCTCCGCAGCCCACTTCAGTGGGCTTGGACTTCTCAGCCTGGCACTTGAGTGCCAGGCGTGGCTTGGCAAGAAGTCGCGATTGCAGCCCGGCGTCAAATCAGCGCGCGAAGATAGACAACACTCGTGTTATTGGTCGGAAAGGACGTCTCGCTAAAGCTCACGCGGAACACATCGCCCGGGCCCCGCAGCACGATGGGGGAAGCGAACAGAAGCTCGCCCACCTGATAGTCGTGCAGTTCCAGGGTTTCGCCCGGCTGGAGCGGCAGCGGCGGGAAGACCAGGGTCAGCGGCCGGGTCGAGTCGCGCTGGAACAGATTGAGGAAGTCGACCAGTGAGCCTAGCGGCGTGTTCGTCGTGCCGCCGTTCTGGACCACGGTCTGCGTGACCCGGCCGGTCGGCCCGCCGCCCGGCAGATAGGCGACGATGCTCAGCCCGCGCACCGTGAGCACGCCACGAGGCGGCGGGCTGATTTCCAGCGCGGCGGCGCCCTGGTCGTCCCAGCGCACCATCCAGTCCGTGACGACGGTCTGCTCGTGGGTGAGCGAGCCGAGGTCCGTCTCGCTGTCGATGGGAATGCGCGCAATCAGGCTGGCCGCGCCGTCGGTGTCGAAGAAGCGGTACTCGTAGAGCACGGTGTAGGTCAGGACTCGACGCAGGGTTGGCGGCGACCCGCCCGACTCGCTGTCGGTCGTGCCGGCCAGCCTGAGCTGCAGGACGCCCTCGCGGCGCAGGTCCACGCTACGCGAGAGCAGGCGGGTGATGATGGTATCGGACTGCGTATTGACATTGTCGAGGTCCGACCCCGAAACGTTGTAGCCGACAGTCGCCTCGATCCAGCCGCCGCGTAGCTCCGCCACCGCCAATCCCGGCTGATTGAGCAGGCCGCGGCGTCCGCCGAGTCCGAGCGGGCGCGGGATCAGGCCCAGGAGACGCACGCTCGCATTCGGCTTGTCGCCCGGGGCGCGCGGCAGGCCGGCCATGTCGCTCAGCAGGAGCAGCATCTGGCCGACAAACGGGTCGATGTCTGAAGTGGGGGTGAAGCCGCCCTGGTCGCTGGCCGCAGCCGAGGCGACTGCCGCGGCGGGGGCCGGCTCCGCCCTGGGAGCCGGTGGCTCGGGCGGCGGCGGCAAGGCCGGCTGGGATTCAGACGAAGTTTGGGGACGGTGTCGCCGGAAAACAGAGCTCATGGACTAACCTATGACACGTCGTTAGGGTGACTAAGCAGTTCACTTGTCGGGATCTATACCCATTCTCTTCAGGTAGAAGAGAATGAAAGCGTCGATATCCTCGAGACGCGAGACGGATTGCCGATGCCCATCCGAGAAGTGCTCGATAACACCGCGCCACTCCGGTGGAGCATTCGCGATTTCGCGTGGCTCGCGCCAGATGCGCAGGATAAATACGTGAGCGTAGTCGTCGGCAATCATGCTGTCTCTTGCGTTCAGCTCCTCAACTCAACCAGGCTGCTGCAAAGACATCACGATTATCATGTCATCTAGTGACACAGAATACCGCGACGCGTGTACCCATATTAGCATAGCCGTGTCACGCGAACGTCACACGGCTATCACGTTTTGTGTCGTCTCAGGGCTTTTTTGGCTTGGGCGTCGTCTTGCGGGTGGTCTTGCGACGCGCAGGCTTCTTCGGCGGGAGGGACAAGAGCCCTCGATCGCCTCCGGGTGGCATTTGCGCCGTCGCCACGGCGGCCAGGCCCTGTATCACGCGGTCGAACAGACTCGCGTCGAACTGGGGCGGGAAGTTTCCGAGGCCGAACATGTTGTCGCCGACATCGCGGTCGCGGCGGTCCGGAAAGCCGGAGAAACCCCAAGGCAGGAAACCGACAGCGCCCGTGGCGAAAGCGAACGTCGCCAGGTCCTCGAGCCTCGCAATCTCACGCGGCATGTAGCCCGCTTCCTCTACGATGAGCGGCTTGCCCGCCGCGCCGGCGAGGCCCAGCTGATGCGCGAGGTAGGCGCGCCGCCGCCCTTCGTCCGGATTGTCGGCAAACTCCGGCAGCGGGTCGAGATGGGGATAGTCCGAGCCGGCGCCTGCCAGGTGGAGCGTGGCGAAGTCCATGTTGGTGTTCGCGTAGAAGCGGCTCCCCTGCACGTCGTCGAAAGCACAGTGGAGCGTGCTGATGATGCCCGAGCTGACGAGGTGATTCGGGTCCAACTCCTTAATCTCCGACGTAACCAGGGTCATGAAGCCGAGGAACGTCTCGGGATCCGCCGGCAGCTTCAGCTCGTTGCCGACCTCCCAGCCAAAGATGCGCGGGTCGTTCCGGAAGCGGCTCACGATGGCCTCGACAAAGGGCCAGTAGTTGGTGCGCCACTCGCCGCCGTACCACTCCACCCCCTCCAGGAACCCGGCCGGGTTGAAGAACGGCTCATCTTGCCGAAGGTAGTAGCCGCGCCCCTTGTTGTAGTCGGTGAAGGCGACCAGGAGGCGAATCGGGTTCGGACGCGGGCTGTCAATCGGCCCGTAGGCAATGTCCAGCGTAGCGGCCAGGCGGTTGCCCACCTCGTCCGCGAGGGTGTTGGGATCGTAAGCGCGATGCGCGAGAAAGACCCGCGCCACGCTCGTGCCCATCTGGCGAGCGGCGTCAAGCTGCTGCCCGATCTGCTCTTCGTTGCAGTTCTGATTGACGGCGTGGTTGCCGTAGTGGACAAGCTCGCGCGTGTTGACGCCGACGAAACGGAACGGCTGCCCGTCCAGGCGCAGCTCACCATTCTCGCGTCGGACGAAGCCGGCGAGAGGCGTCGTGATCGCCGGCTCGGGCTCTCGCTCACCGAGGGTTACGGCCAGGTGCTCGCGCTTTAGCTCCTCGGGATGCAGGACAAGCTCCAGCCAGATAACCTGGTTCGTCTGCGGATCGCGCTGAGCCACGCCGGCCGTGAAGTCTTGCCGCGACACAACCTGACCATCGTCCAGCTTGACATTGTATTCGAGGGACAGGGCCGGGCCGCGTGTCTCCCCGCGCCGATACGCCAGAACGGCCGCCCTGATGATGGCGCTGTTCATGTCGATGGCCTGCCCCTGCCGCTTGAGATACTGCTCAAGATAGGCTTGCAATTGGGCATCGCTGATTACCGAGTCGATGGGGTCTATCAGCATTGGCTGGGCAGCGGGGGCAACGGATGGCGGGTCGCCTACGACGAAGGCATCCACCTCGAACGGCAGCCCTTCGTTGCTGCGGACCCGTTCAACGGCGGTCCGGACACTCTCGCGGGTGTATTTCACGAGATCCCGTCGGGGAAACGTGAGCGGGTCGGCCGCATAGAAGTGCGTGTCTGTGTAGCCGAGCAGGACGATGAAGTGATTGGACACCCAGCCCGGTCCAGCGCCGTAGGCATACGGGTCAAGCACGCCGTTCCAGAGCCGAAGGATCACCGGCTGGCCGGCGTCGAGGGTCTGTTCCACCTGCTGCCACGTGCGCGTAGCGCGGTGAGCGATGCGCCGCTGGTCCAGGTAGCGCCCCATGCCGTCGAAATCCGTGAAGACCGGCGTGCTCCAGTCGGCCCCTTTCAGCTCCCCCGCCACCTGGTGCATGATCTCGCGCAGCTGAGGCTCCGCGACCGTCGGCACCTGCCCGATGTATGACAGGCTCATCGTCAGACAGCACGGACCGCAGTTGTCGTGTCCGCTGCCGTCGGCCTCAATCTGATTGATGTAGCTGACGGTGAGCGGGAAGGACAGCCGCGATGGGCCGCCCGCGACATCCCTGATCGGGAGAGACGGGCCGCTCGCCGTTCCCATCAGCCATTGGCGCAAGTCGTCCGGCGAGCCGTGGAACACGTCGTAGTCGACCGGCCGGCTGAAGCCCGGCACGCTGTCGGCCTTGTACTGCCAGAAGTGCCAGGCGTCCCACCCGTCCGGAAGGCCAGGCTGCGCGGTGTCCCAGTGGGCGACCCACAGCGGGTAACGCGCCGTCCAGCTCGGCGGCAGGCCAGACGAATCGCGCAGGTGCGTCCACTCCCCCTGGCTCGTGTAGATCATCGGGCGACGGCCCAGGCCATCCTCGACGATTTCGAGCCAGGTGCGAACGCCGTCGATCCACTGCTCGTTCGGGAACGGAGGCGCTTTGGGCCGCGCCTCGACATCCAGAATAGGCGGCAGGTCGTCGATTTCCAGCCGCTTGACGGTTTCGACGAACAGTCTGGCCTGCTGCTCGTGGTCGTCTTCCGGCCAGAAGAAGTGGTACGCGCCGCGCAGCAAGCCATGTTCCCTGGCGGCCTGCCAGTGGTTGGCGAAGGCGGGGTCCGTGTAGTCGTCGCCCTCCGTGGCCTTGACGAAGGCGAACGAGAAACCGGCCTGGGCGATCGCCGCCCAATCCAGCCCCTGCTGCCAGATTGCCACGTCAATGCCTTTGGCCCAGTCGCTCGGCAAAGGCGGCTCAAACGGGGAGTTCAGCGTGTTCGGCATGGCGCAGCTCCTTGATAGGGTTAGTTGGTCTGATGCAGTGTCTGCTCCTCCAGCAAACGCACGACGCTCTGGAGATGGTTGCTCGCCTGGTTGAGCATCTTGATGGCCTCCTCCAGGCGTTGCTCGATATCTGACAACTCCGTCGGCTTGGCAAGCGCGGTGGGCGTGGGCGCGGGGTCCGCTGGCTCGAGGCTGATCTGATGGAACAGCGCCTGGGTCTCCTCCATAGGCGCGATGCCCAGTTCACTCTCCAACAGCGTGCGGCAGGATTCATACTGCCGCATGGCCTGGGAGCGCTGCCCCGTCATCCAGTACAGACGCATCACCTCGCGCTGCGTCTCTTCGCGCAGTGGGTCATGCTGCAGCGCCTTCAGCCCGTACCGCAGGCTCGTCTCGTACCGCCCAATCCGCGCGTGGAAGCGCATGAGCCGGGTCAGGCCGTTCATGTAGAGACAGAAGAGGTGCTCGCGCCGCGCCAAGGCCCAGTGATCGTAGAACCCTTCGAGGCAATCACCACGGTAGAGGCTCAGCCCGGCCTCGATCCGGTCGGCGTCGGCCTGCTCCATCTGATCGAGCGGGCGAGCCAGAGCCAGACTAAGCTGGCTTTCGAACGTCTCGACATCGAACCAGTGGTTGCTTTCCCAGTTGAACCCGATGTCGCCGCTGGCGGACGTGGTCAGATACGTCCCGCGCGGCACGCCCGGCGGCTCCAGCTCGCGCCTCAGCCGCCACAGCGCCGTACTGAGGCAGCGCTGGGCCTGCGCCTGTGACTGTTCGCCCCAGAGCAGGTCGGCGAGAACATCGCGAGAATGCTGACGATACCCATTAATGAGCATGTAGGCCAGGAGGGTCTGGCCGGTCCGCGTGATTTTCAACGGCGCCGAAATACCTTCATGCGCGACTGTGAGGCCACCCAACAGAGCGATGCGCAGGAGAGTCATCACCAGCAGCCTTTCTTCCTGTCATGCAGCATAGACAGGAGACATGAGCGGCGGTATTTTCAGGCGGAGAGCGGTTCGGATCAACGACTCTTGGCTTTGGATAGACGAACGGCGTGGTGAAATGGTGATGCAGACGCCGCTATGGGCAGGAGTGTAGAGTGGCAGGTCCTCGTGGTGAACGACGAGGACCCGACTGGAGAGGCCCACGAAACGAGTGTACAACGGGGCTCTTATAGATTCGCTACTCAGATTGCTACCTGATTCGCTTATAGAAACGCTTCAAGAACTCCGTTGTTATTGCTCTTCCTACCTCAATTGTACCCATGCTTGCCCTACGCGCAACTGCGATATCCGGAGCAGAGTCGTACCCCGCAAGGAAACGACGATTGCCGCCTCGTCTTCCTTTCCGCCGGCGCTTGAGGATAGCCCGCCACGGATACTGTATCTCTTTTGTATCTATCGAGTGTCCGCGGCGCTGCTCAACGGGCCGTACGCTTGTGTCAACAATCCGTTTCAACAGTCTAAGGAGGACTCGAAGGTATGAAACGACTCGCCGCAATCGTTCTGCTCGCCCTTGTCCTGGCCCTTGTGCAAGCCTCCGTTGGCTTCGCATCCGAGCCAGCCTCAGGCCCTGAACTCCTGAGCGTCACGCGCGAGACTAAGACCGAGACCGTGAACTGGACTCTCAAACCTGGCTTCAAGGGATGCTGGGCAATTCAGCGCCAGCTCGACGGCGTGGGCCAGCGCCAGCAGGAAACGGTGACCGTCACCTCCCCGAATGGCGACAAGACCGTCACCATCTACGACGTGGTCACCGGCACTGCCCAGGATAGCAAGGGGAGCTACACGTTTGACTACGTCAACTTCAGCTCCGAGACAACGCCGGCAGGCAGCACGGTACACCAGATCACCATGCTTGACAGTTTCATTGTGAAGAACAACGCCGGCACCAAACTGAACGTCAGCTTCAACTGGCGCTGGACTTACAAGGATCCGGCCGCGTACTGGCCGCCGGTTGACAACTGGCAGAAGTTCAGCACGCACGGTGACCCGCTTACCTGCGACCCGATCTAGCGCTCTGTTACACGTGAGTTGCGTGTTATGTAGTGACGACTTGAGTCGTTCTGCGGTCTAGGGCACGACTGGAAGTCGTCACTACATTTCGGTCACTGTACGGCCGACCGGGGAGAGCAGCCGTGTCACGCTGCCCTCCCCGGGTCTTAACAACGTCACTCGCCAGAGGATCACCCATGCACACTCTCATTCGGGGCATCGCGCTTGTTTTAGCAGCCGCCCTCGCCGCGCTCGTGTTCACGAGCATTAGCTCCGCCCACGATCGAGAGGCCGCTGATGCAGAGTCCCTCGACCAGCAACTGCAGGCCGTCCTTCGCGCACAGGGCTTCACGGGCCGAGTCGAGGAGAGGCTCCAGCAGAGGCTTGGTCGGCCCGTCGACCGCCGACTGGCCGACTTGGGCCGTCTGCTCTGGTTCGACACGATTACCGGCCTGAACAACGACAACACGTGCGCCGGCTGCCACTCGCCGACCGCCGGCTTCGGCGACACCCAGTCTATCGCCATTGGGATTGGAAACAATGGCATCGTCGGCCCGCACCGTTCAGGCCCACGCAACATGCGGCGCGCGCCCACGGCCGCCAACACTGCTTTCTATCCCAACCTGATGTGGAACTCGCGCTTTGCTTCCCTCTCAGGCAACCCGTTTGACAACAGCGCCGGGTTCCTCTTCCCGCCGCCGGAAAGCCTGTCGCTGTCCTACCAGCCCCATCTGCTCGTCGCCCAGGCCTTCATCCCGCCCACGGAGCGAACCGAGGTTGCCGGATTCCAATTTCCCGGCGACAACAACGCCATTCGCGCCGAGGTGCTGCGGCGGCTCAACAGTGTCCCCGCTTACAGGCTGCTGTTCGGCCAGAGCTTCCGCGAGGTGAGGGCAGGCGCCCCTATCACCTTCGACCATCTGGGCAAGGCCATCGCCGAGTTTGAGTTCACGCTCACCTTCGCCAACGCGCCTATCGACCGCTACGCGCGAGGCGAGCGGGACGCGCTTACCGCCGACGAGAAGCGGGGCGCGCTATTGTTCTTCGGCGCGGCGCGCTGTTCGCAGTGCCACGCCGTATCGGGGGCGTCGAACGAGATGTTCAGCGACTTCCGCGACCACGTGATCGGCGTGCCTCAGATCTCGCCGCGCGTGACCAACAACACGTTCGACGGGCCGGGGGTGAATGAGGATTTCGGGAGGGAGGAAATCAGCGGGGATGCGGCCGACCGCTACAAGTTCCGGACGACGCCGCTACGCAACGTCGCCGTGCAGCCGACGTTCATGCACAACGGCGCATTCACGCGCCTGGAGGACGCCGTGCGCCACCACCTCAACGTGGCCGCGTCGGCGCGCGGCTATGCCCCACAGAGCGAGCGGCTGGCTGCCGACCTGACCGGGCCGACCGGGCCAATTGACCCTGTTCTGGCTCGCGTCGACCCGATACTGGCGACACCGATTGAGCTGACGCCAGATGAGTTTCGCCAGCTCGTCGCCTTCGTGCGCCACGGGCTGCTCGATCCCCGCGCAACCCCGCAGCAGTTACGCAAGCTCATCCCGACCGCGGTGCCGAGCGGCCGGCCGATGCTAAAATTCGAGAGCCCCTAACATTCCCAAACGGTCGCAGGGGTCCTACGCGGGCGTGATCACCAGGTTACCCAGTCCGTCGACTTCCACGCCAAAGCCCGGCGGGATGACCGTCGTGCAGGATTTCTCCTCGACGATGGCCGGCCCCACCAGGCTATCGCCGGGCGAAAGCTCGTCGCGGTAGTAAACGCCGGTGTCCCACGTCTGCCGCTTGAAGACCACGGGGCGCTGCGCGTGTCGTGGCGCCGTTCGCGACTCGTAGCCGGCTGCGGGGGCCGGCCGACTCTTCGGGAGGACGCCCTGCGCGCTGATCCGCAGATTGACAAACTCGATGGCCTCCTGGGAGTTGCTGTGCCCGTAGCGTTGCAGGTAGGCGTCGTGGAAGCGCTGAGGCAAGGCCGCCAGGTTCGCGTCATCCACGGTGTCTGGCATCGGGATGCTTACGAAGTACTCCTGGCCGACATAGCGCATGTCGGCGCTGCGCACGAAGCGCATCGCATCGGCGGCCACCCGCTCGCCCTGCAGGATGTCCACACCCTCGGCTTCGAGACGCTGAAACGCCGTTTCGAGGTCGGGCGCGAGCGTCTCCGCGACACTGCGGTAGTGGGTACGTACCAGGTCATGGCGAATGTCGGTTTGAAGCATGCCCCAGGCGGAATATGTGCCGGGCGAGAAGGGCACCAGCACGCGCGGGATATGCAGCTCCTCCGCCAGGAAGACGGCGTGCATCGGCCCCGCGCCGCCGAACGCAACAAGCGCAAAGTCTCGCGGGTCGATGCCGCGGCCGATGGTAATGGCGCGAATGGCGTTCGCCATGTTGGCGTTGACGATGTCCAGGATGCCCTCGGCGAGCATCTCGATACTCAACCCCAGTTCCGCGGCCAGCGGGGTCAGAGCCTGGCAGGCCGCCTCGGCATCCAGGGTAAGCTCGCCGCCGACGAAGTATTGCGGGTCGATGCGGCCGAGCACGAGATTGGCGTCTGTCACAGTCGGCTGTGTGCCGCCGCGCCCATAGCACGCCGGGCCGGGCCGCGCTCCCGCGCTGTGCGGGCCGACCCGCAAACCGCCCGCCTCTAGCCAGGCAATCGAGCCGCCTCCCGCGCCGATAGTGTGGATGTTGACCGTGGGCATCAGGACCGGGAAGCCTTGTAGCTCGGTCTCCGTCGTCACGTCGGCCTGCCCGTTGACCACCAGGCTGACGTCGAAGCTCGTTCCCCCCATGTCCACCCCGATGAGGTGGCTCGCCCCCAACATCTCGCCGAGCGCCACTCCGCCCATGGCCCCACCGACCGGTCCCGAGAAGAGAGTCTGAATGGGCCGCGCCCGGGCCGCCTGGGACGTCATCACGCCGCCGTTCGACTCCATCAGGTGCAGATCGTTGTCGAAGCCGGCCGCCGCCGCCTGCTGCTCCAGGCGCGACAGATAGCGCTCGATGATGGGCGCGACGTAGGCATTGAGGACCGTCGTCGACGTCCGCTCATACTCGCGCCACTCACCCGCAACCTGGTGGGAGAGCGAAATGGAGCGTCCCGGCAAGGCGTCGCGGAGCACCTCGGCGACGAGCAGCTCGTGCTCGGGGTTGACGTAGGCATGGAGGAGGCAGACGGCGATAGAGGTGTACGGCTCGGCCTGCAGCCGCGCGACGACGGCGTCAAGGTCGGCCCGGCTCAGCGGCCTGAGCTTGGTGCCATCGTAGAGGGTGCGCTCCGGTACCTCGTAGATGTGGCGGCGGCGCACGAGGGGCGTGGGCTTGCGGTAGAACAGATTGTACATATCCGGACGACTCGCGCGCCCAATCTCGTACACGTCACGGAATCCCTCGGTGGTGAGCAGCGCCACGTTGGCCCCCTTGCGTTCGAGGAAGGCGTTGAGGGCCGCCGTCGTCCCGTGGACGAAGAAATCCAGTTCCGCCAGGTTGGGGGCGAGGCGTCGGATGCCCTGCAAGATGCCGACGGACAGATCTTCGGGGGTCGAGAGAACCTTGGCGGTGTGGGTGTCGCCCGTCGTCGGGTCGTAGCCGACAATGTCTGTAAATGTCCCGCCAATATCCACTGCGATGCGGTAGCCACTCATGCTTGCTGCTCCTTGGCCGCTGTCAGGGGAATCATCACATTCTCTGACTCTACCCTAGACCACTGCCAGACAGCAAGGTGAAAAGGGTTCATTGTTTAGTCCTAGGAGTATCAATCGACAGTTTGATACAACCGGCTCATGAAGGTGATACCGCGCGCTCTTGATATGGTCCACGGAGACAGGTACACTGTCGACCATAAGACGGAGGGCCTGCCCATGCCGGATCACATCACTGTAGAAATCCTGCGCAACGCATTCAACGCCATTGCCCAGGACATGAACGCCAACCTGGCTCGGAGCGCTTTCTCCCCCATCATCTACGAGATGAAGGACTGCTCGGTCGGGTTGTTCAACGAGCACGCGGAGCTGCTCGGCCAGGCGCCCGGGCTGCCTATCTTCTTGGGCGCGCTCGATGAGGCCGTCAGAATCGTCCGCGACCACTTCGGGCCGACAGGCATCCGGCCCGGCGATGTCTACGCCATCAACGACCCCTACCTGACGGGCTCCCACCTCAACGACGTCACTGTCGTCTCGCCCATATTCTACCACGGTGAAGTGATCGGCTTCACCGCCAACAAAGCGCACTGGCTCGACATGGGCGGCAAGGACGCCGGCGTGTCGGTCGACACGACCGAGATCTACCAGGAAGGGCTGCGCTTCGGCCCGATCCGCCTCTACCAGGCGGGGGAGGCCCAGCGCGACATCCTGGACATCATTGCCCGCAACAGCCGCCTCCCCCGCTCCATCCTGGGCGATCTCCACGCCCAGATCGCCGCGTGTCGCACCGGGGAGCAGCGCTACCAGGCCGTCGTCGAGCGGTTTGGGCTGGCGACCGTCCGCGCCGCCACAGCGGAGATCTTCGCCCAGGCCGAGCGCGCGGACCGCGCTGCCATTTCCGCCCTACCCGACGGGGAGTATGTCGCCGACGGGTACCTGGACAGCGACGGCCATACTGACGACCCCATCTACCTGCGCGTGCGCGTCACCATCGCCGGGGACCAGATGGACATCGACCTGACCGGGTCGAGCGGGCAGCGGGCCGGCTGCACCAACTGCGGTCTGGCTCAGACGATCTCGGCGGCGCGCCTGGCGTACAAGTTCCTCATCAACCCGCAGCACTCGCCCAACGGCGGGCATTTCCGCGCCCTGACCGTCACGGCCCCGACCGGGAGCATCTTCGCCGCCCAGGAGCCGGCGGCGTGTGTCTACTATGCCCCGCACCTGGGCCTCATGATCGAGTTGGTGCTCAAGGCGCTGAGCCAGGCTGTGCCCGAGCGCATCCCGGCCGGGCAGCCGTCGGACCAGATGAACTTCATGATGACGGGCCACACGTCCACCGGTGCGCTCTTCCTGACAGGGGAAGCCAGCGCGGTCGGGTGGGGGGCGCTCCCTGACAATGATGGCCTCAACAGCATGGTCAACTACATGGCCGGCGACCTCAAAAACCTCCCCGCTGAGGTGGAAGAGGCGAAGTATCCGCTGCGTGTCGGGCAACGCTCGCTGGAGACAGACAGTGGCGGGGCCGGACGTTTCCGCGGCGGGCTCGCACTCATCAAGGACTACGTGCCAACGGCGCCCGGCTGCCACCTCGTGCTGTGGCTGGAGCGCACGGTCACACCCGGCTGGGGCACCGCCGGCGGCCAGACCGGGCGCAGCGCCCGCTGCATCGTCGATCCGGGCAGCGCAGGCGAGATTACCTTGAAGAAGGCGAATCATCGCCCCATCGGGCCAGGCATCACCGTTCGCTGTTACACGGCGGGCGGCGGCGGGTATGGTCCGGCCTGGGAGCGCGACCCGCGGCGGGTAGCCGACGACGTCCTGGACGGCTACATCTCGCGGGATGCCGCAGAACGCGAGTATGGCGTGTGTTTCCAGGCGGATGGTGTGAGCATCGATGAGACGGCGACCCGCGCGGCCCGCGCCGCGCTCGCCGCGCATCGTGCCTAGCTTGAGAACGACTGTCGCGACTCGGTAAGACGAAGGAGAACCTCATGTCCGCATCTCGATTCCACTACGTCCTTCTCCCTCTGCTCGCCATCCTCTGCCTGCTCGCCGCCTGCGCGCCTGCGGCAGCCCCCGCCCCAGCGGCGCCCGCCGCATCGAATGCAGCCGCCCCAACTGAAGCGCCTAAGGCAGCCGCCCCGACCGCAGCGCCCAAGGCAGCGGCGCCCACCGAGGCGCCTAAGGCAGCCGCCCCGACCGCAGCGCCGACTCAGGCCGCGAAAGCGACCGAAGCTCCCAAGGCGACCAGCGCACCCCAGGCCAGTGGGGCGTCAGGCCAGCCGAATACCATCGTCTTCAGCAATATCGCCGAGACGGCCACCCTCGACCCGGCTGTCGCCTTTAGCTCCGACGGCCTGGAATTCGTGCGCAACGTCTACGAAGGCTTGCTGGAGTATGCTCCGGCCAGCACCGAGCTCAAGCCCGCCCTGGCCGAGAAGTGGGATGTGTCGAGCGACGGCCTGGTGTACACCTTCAAGCTGCGCAACGGCGTGAAGTTCCACGACGGCACGCCCTTCGACGCGAACGCGGCCAAGGCCGGTCTGGAGCGCATCCAGGCCGTCAACCAGGGGCCGGCCAGCATGATGACCGACGTCGCCAAGATTGAGGCCGTCGACCCGTCGACGCTCAAGATTACCCTCAAGAAGCCCAACGTCTACTTCCTGGGCGTCCTCCCGAAGCTGCCCATCGTCAGCCCCAAGGCCGTCGCGGATAAGAAGACCGCCAGCGATCCGCTGGCCAAGGACTTCTTCGCCACCAACGGCGTCGGCACCGGCCCCTACAAGTTCGATTCGTGGACCAAGGGCAGCCAGATTGTCCTGAACAAGAACGCCGACTACTGGCGCCCGTGGCAGCCCGGCGCCCCGGACCGCGTCATTCTGCGCGTCGACGCCGACACCTCGACGGCCCTTCAGCTCCTCGTCCAGGGCCAGATCGACATGCTCGGCGCGGTTGGGCCGGATGACTCGATCGCGGCCAGCAAGCTCAAGGATGTGAAGCTGGTCAAGCAGCCACAGTTCCAGACTTCGATCCTGACGCTGAATACCAGCAAGGGCCCGCTGGCGAACCAGAAGATCCGCGAAGCCGTCAAGTACGCCTTCGATTACCAGGCCTTCGCCGACTTCTTCCAGGGCCTCGGCGAAATCCCGACCGGCCCGCTGCCGAAGAACGCGGAAGGCGTCGACCCCAGCCTGCCGGTCCAGAAGCAGGACCTCGAAAAGGCCAAGCAGCTACTGGCCGAGTCGGGTGTCGACCCCAAAACCATCAAGCTCAAGTACCTGGGCCTCAAGGGTCTCTCCTACGAGGAAGTGGCCGGCACCATCCTCCAGGATAGCCTAGCCAAGCTCGGCATCGAAGTCGAGCAGGTCCTCGTGCCCTGGCCGCAAATGCCGCCCATGATGGCGGACAAGGCCAACGCGCCCGACATCTCGTTCCTGAACCAGTCGATGTTCACCAACGACCCGACGTTCATCCTGCGCACGTCGTACCACTCCAGCAACACCGCCGACAAGAGCGGCTACAACTGGTCGTACTACTCCGATCCGCAGGTCGACAAGTGGCTGGACGAGATTCCAACGATCCAGGACCCGAAGCAGCGCAACGACGAGCTGATCAAGCTCCAGCAGAAGATCGTCGCGGACGTGCCGGCGCTGTACGTGATTAGCCCGACGCTGGCACAGCCCGTGCGCAGCAACATCGACAACGCGGTGTACGAGACGCTGGACTACAACTACCTGGTGCGCTTCTTCAACACCAAGAAGACGCAGCAGTAGGCGGCGCCAGCACCAATGTTTCGCTATCTCCTGTTCCGGCTCGGCTGGATGTTCTTCGTCGTGCTCGGTGTGGTCACGCTCACGTTCTTCATCGCGCGCGTGATCCCGGCCGACCCGGCCCGCCTTGCCGCGGGCCTCAACGCCGGGCCGGAACAGGTAGAGGAAGTCCGCCGCTCCCTAGGGTTGGACCAGCCCGTCTATGTGCAGTACGGGCGCTACCTTGTCGGGCTGGCCCACTTCGACCTGGGCCGCTCGATCCAGACCCGCCAGCCCATCTGGAACGATATCAGGCAGTTCCTCCCGGCCACGCTGGAGCTGACGCTCGTGGCCTTCCTGATCTACGCCGTGCTGGGAATCACGCTCGGCGTTCTGTGGGCCGTCCGCCCCAACTCGCCGATAGCCTGGATGGGCCGAGGGGCGTCGGTCCTCGGCGTGGCTATCCCGATCTTCTGGATCGGCCTGGTCTTCCAGCTCGTCTTCGGCACCTATCTCAACTGGCTCCCCGTCGCCGGCCGGCTGGAGCTGTCGGCCACCCCGCCCCCGTTCGTGACCGGCCTGTACACCGTCGACAGCTTGCTGGCCGGGAATATCCCGCTATTCATGGACTCCGTCCGGCATCTCATCCTGCCGGTGGCCGCGCTCGTGCTGAGCCTGCTGGCCGTCGCGACCCGGATGACGCAGTCAACGGTACGCGCGGAGATGTCGCGGACGTATGTCCAGACGGCGCGCAGCAAGGGGCTTTCTGAGCGCGTCATCCTGGGGCGGCATGTGATGAAGAATGCCATGAACCCCATCTTGACCATGCTGGGCCTCCAGTTTGGCTGGCTGTTGGGCGGCACCATCCTGGTCGAGGCAGTGTTCTCCTGGCCCGGCATTGGGCTGTACGCCTTCGAGTCCTTCAAGACCTTCGACTACGCGCCCATCCAGGCCCTCGCCCTTATCATCACGTTCACCTTCGTCATGGTGAATCTGGTCATCGACCTCATCTACCCGATTCTCGACCCGCGCCTGCGCCAGTAACCCATGAGTGATGTCGTGCCTATGCCCACCATCTCGCCGCGACCGGCGCCCCCGCGCCGCCTTTCGCGTTTCCTTCCGCGTCGGCTCAAGTGGTCCACCATCGCATCGGCCATCGTCCTGATCGTGCTGGCCCTGGCGATGCTCTTCCCCCAGGCCCTGACAACCCAGGACCCGCTGGCCCTCAGCGTCCGCGACCGGCTGCAGCCGCCGTCGGCAGCGCACTGGTTCGGTACCGACGGCACGGGGCGGGATGTGTACAGCCGCATGATCTATGGGGCGCGCTACTCGGTTGGCATGGCGCTGATCATCGTGCTGTCCGCGGCGCTTATCGGCGCGCTGGTGGGTGGGCTGGCGGGCTTCGGCGGCGGCTGGATCGACCAGAGCATGATGCGCGTCGTCGACATCTTCCTGGCCTTCCCCTACTTCATCCTGGCCCTCGCCATCGCCAGCGCCCTAGGCCGCGGCATGGGCACGGCCGTCCTCGCATTGACCCTCGTGTGGTGGCCGAGCTATGCGCGCATGATTCGGGGCCAGGTGCTCAGCATCAAGCAGAACGTCTTCGTCGACGCGGCGCGGGCAGTCGGCGTCCCGAACCACAGCCTCATCCTCCGCCACATCCTGCCGCACACCACGAACGAGATGAACGTGCGCATCACCCTCGACCTGGGCTACGTCATCCTCGCGCTGACGGGCTTGAGCTTCCTCGGATTGGGCGCGCAGAACCCGACGCCCGAGTGGGGTCTCATCGTCTCCGACGCGCGCCTGTTCGTGTTCCGCGCCTGGTGGTACGCCGTCCTGCCTGGTCTCGTCATCTTCGTGACCGTTCTTGCCTTCGTCATCCTCGGCGACGCGTTCACGGAGCGGCGCTTCCGCTCCTAGACCTGCCAGTTGATACCACTCGTCACCATCGTTGATACGCTTTGCCGTTTTCCCTATTCCCCGATTTCGGTAAAATGATGGTAGTGGTGTGGCATTCCCACAGCGCCAGGCTAGTCTTGCCCAGGCGCCGTCGTCGACCACTGTAACGTGGAAGAGGCTTCCCCATGCGTCTCCAGGATAAGATTGCGATTGTCACGGGCGCCGGCTCTGGCAATGGGCGGGGCATCGCGCTGCGGTTCGCCGAGGAGGGCGCGCACCTCGTCGTGGCCGACGTGTCGGAAAAGGGCGCGCGCGAAACGGCGGCCATGATCGAGGCGCTCGGGCGGCAAGCCCTGGTGACCCTGACCGACGTCAGCCGCGGCGACCACGCCGAGGCCATGGTCGCGCAGACGGTGGAGCGCTTTGGACGCGTCGACATCCTGGTCAACAACGCCGGCATCGAGACGCTGGTTCCCTTCCTCGACCTGCCGGAGGACCAGTGGGACCGCGTGCTGGACGTCAACCTCAAAGGGACATTCCTGTGCGGACAGGCGGCGGCGCGGGCGATGGTCGCGGCGGGGACTGGCGGCAAGATCGTCAACATCGGGTCCATCAACTCGCATATCGCCCTCAAAGGGCAGGCTCACTATGTAGCCTCCAAGGGCGGCGTGATGATGCTGACGAAGGCGATGGCGCTCGAGCTGGCACGGCATGGGATCAACGTCAACGCCATCGGGCCAGGCGTCATAGATACCGCGATGACGGCCAATAGCCTATCCGACCCTGATCGCCGCGACATGCTCTTGAGCCACATTCCCATGCGTCGCGTCGGCCAGCCCCGCGATATAGGCAACGCGGCGGTCTACCTGGCATCCGATGAGGCGGACTACGTCACCGGCATCATGCTGTTTGTCGACGGCGGATGGTTGATTACCTAAGGAGAGGTCATGAAAACGGTACGTATCGGCAATGGCAGCGCGTATTGGGGCGACATGCTGGATCCGGCGGTCGAGTTGGCGGAGAAGGGTGAGCTAGACTACCTGGGTCTCGACCACCTTGCCGAGCTAACTCTCGCTATCTTCCAGCGCATCAAAGCGAAAGATCCCAACCGGGGCTATATTCCCGACCTGCTCCCCTGGACCGAGGCGCTCCTGCCCCACACCCACCGCAACGGCGTCAAGATGATTACCAACGCCGGCTGCGCCAATCCTCTGGCCGGCGGCGAGCGGGTGGTCGAGCTAGCCCGGCGCATGGGCTACCAGGGCATGAAGGTCGGCATTGTGACGGGTGACGATGTCCTGGATCAGCTGGACCGGCTGACGGCCGAGGGCGTCCAGATGGTGAACATGGACACCGGTGAAGTGGGGTTGGAGCGCATCCGCAGCCGCATCGTCGCCGCCAACGCCTACATCGGTTCCGAGGGCATCATGGAGGCGCTGGCCGGCGGGGCCGAGATGGTCGTTACCGGCCGCTGCTCGGACAGCGCTCTGACCATCGCCCCGGCGATGTACGAGTTCGGCTGGAACTTCCAGCAGCCGGACTGGAACAAGATCGGCGCCGCTGTGACCGTCGGCCACATCATCGAGTGCGCCTGCTTCTGCACGGGCGGCGGCTCCTGCCAATGGCGGGAAGCCCGCGAGCCCTGGCACATCGGCTTCCCCATCGCCGAGATGAGCGAAGACGGCAGCACCGTCATCACCAAGGTCGATGGCTCGGGCGGGCTGGTGAATCAGTGGACGGTCAAGGAGCAGTTGACCTACGAAGTCATCGATCCCAACAACTACTTCGCGCCCGACGGCGTGGCTGACTTCACGACGCTGCACCTGGAGGAGATCGGGCGAGACCGCGTGCGTGTCACGAACATGAGCGGCAAGCCGCGCCCCGACACGCTCAAGGTGTGCATTGGCTACCAGGACGGCTGGATCGCCGAGGGGCTGCTCCTCTTCTCGTGGCCCGATGCGATGGACAAAGCATGCCGCGCTGAAGACATCGTGTGCCGCCGCCTGAATATGCTGGGCGTACACCCCGAGGAGATTCGCTTCGAGCTGGTCGGGATCAACGCCCTGCATGGCTCGACGGCGCCACAGCCGGACTATGAGCCGAACGAAGTCGGGCTGCGCATCGCCGCCAAGTGCCGCACCGAGGAGGAGGCCGACGCGGTGCGCCGCGAGGCGACCCACCTGTGGACCATCGGCGGCATCGGCACGGCGTTTGGCGTACCGTTCCGCCCGCGCCCGGTCGTCGCCCTCTGGCCGACGCTCATCCCGCGCGAGGCGGTCCCGACCCAGGTTCGGATTGTGGAAGTCTGATGTCCGCCATTCTGTACGAGGCGCCGGCCGTCCTCGGGGGTGAAACGCACGCGGGTATCGCCCGCGTGACGCTCAACGCGCCCGAAAAGCGGAACGCCCTCAACTACGCCATGGTCAAAGAGTTGACCGACGCGCTGCGCCAGGCCGACGCGGACCCGAGCGTCCGCGTGATCCTGCTGACCGCGGCGGGCGACCACTTCTCGGCGGGCGGCAACCTGAAAGAGTTCTCGGCGGAGCTAGACGAGTCGGCGGTCGCCCTGTGGGCGTCGGGCGGCGCCTGGGAGACCCTGTTCGACCTCGCGCCGCGCCTCGCCAAGCCGATCGTCGCGGCGGTCCAGGGCTACGCGCTGGCGGGAGGAACAGGGCTGGTCGCCCTGGCCGATCTCGCCGTCGCCGCCGCCGACGCTGAATTGGGCTGCACCGAGATTCGCATCGGTTTGTTCCCGCTCATGATCCTGCCCGCCCTCCGGCGCGCCGTCGGCGAGAAGCGCGCCCTGGAGATGGCGCTGACCGGCCGCATGGTCGAAGCCCACGAAGCGGCAGCGTGGGGCCTCGTCAACCGCGTCGTCCCACGCGCCGAGCTAGAGACGACGGCCCTCGCACTCGCCCGGGACCTGGCGGCGGCCAGCCCGGAGGCGATGCGCCTGGGCAAATACCTGTTCTACGCCACGGCCGACATGAGTTATCACGAGGCGTTGACCTTCGGCCGCACGCTTCGCGCGACCTACATGCATGGCGCGGACCTGCGCGAGGGCATCACCGCCTTCCTGGCGAAACGCAAGCCCCAGTGGTGAGGAGATATCCATGTCACACATGAAACAACTGCGTGAGTTAGCCTTTGTCCGCTCCGGCGACAAAGGGGATGTATGCAGCGTCGGGCTGCTCGCCTTCGACGATAACGCGTACGCTCTGCTCGAACGCGAGGTCACGTCCGAGCGCATCAAAGAGCACTTCCGCGACATGGTCAAAGGCCCTGTCGAGATTTACCCCATGCCCAACATCAACGCGCTCCACATCGTCCTGCGCAATGCCCTCGACGGCGGTGCGACGCGCACGCTGCGCTTCGATCAGACGGGCAAAGCCATGAGCACAGCCTTATTGAGAATGGAGATCCCGGTCGAATGAGCGACAATCCTCACCAGCTCTTACTGGAACGCATCGAGCAGGCCCACCAGGGCGGCGCGGAGAAGTACCACAAGCAACTGGTCGAGCAGAACAAGATGTTCGTTCGCGACCGGATCGACTACCTGCTCGACCCGGGCACGTTCGTCGAGGATGGCTTGCTGACGCGCGTCCAGGAGGGGCTGGCCGCCGATGCCGTAGTGACGGGCATCGGCAAGATCGGCGGGCGGCTCGTCGCCATTATCGCCAACGATTACACCGTCAAGGCCGGCACCTGGGGCCGCAAGACCTACCAGAAGATGACCTACACCCAGGAGAAGGCCGACGAGCTCGGTATCCCGCTCCTGTACCTGGTGGACTCGGCAGGCGCGCGCCTGGACGAGCAGCATTACTGCTACGCCGGCCACGACGCGATGGGCAACATCTTCTACAACCAGATTCGGCTGTCAGGCCGCATCCCGCAGATTTGCATCCTGTTCGGCCCATCGCCGGCCGGCTCGGCCTACGTGCCCGCCCTGTGCGACGTGTGCATCATGGTCGACAAGAACGCGAACGCCTACCTCGGATCGCCGCGCATGGCCGAGATGGTCATCGGCGAAAAGGTGACGCTGGAGCAGATGGGCGGCGCGCGCATGCACTGCGTCCAGAGCGGGCTAGGCGATGTGTTGGCGAAGAACGACAAGGAGGCGCTTGACCTCCTGCTCAAGTATCTGTCATACTTCCCCCAGAACTGGCGCGAGCAGCCGAAGATGGCGGAAGGGCGGGCGCCGGTCGCCGGACGCGAAATCGAGGACATCGTTCCGCTCTCCCAGAGCGTCCCGTTCGACATGTACGAGCTCATCCAGCGCGTCATCGACGAGGGCAGCTTCTTCGAGATTAAGAGGCTTTTCGCGCCGGAGCTTATCACGGGGCTGGCGCGACTCAACGGGCGGCCCATCGGCATCGTCGCGAACCAATCCAAGGTCAAGGGCGGCGTCCTGTTCCCCGACTCGTCGGACAAGGCAGCGCGCTTCGTCTGGGCCTGCAACGCCTTCAACATCCCGCTGCTGTTCCTGTGCGACATCTCGGGCTACATGATTGGCTCCCAGGTCGAGCGGCAAGGCATCATCCGTCACGGCGCGAAGATGCTGTTCGCCGTGTGCGAATCGACCGTCCCGCGCATCTGCGTCATGGTTCGCAAGGCGTACGGCGGCGGCTACCTGGCCATGTCGGGCAACCCGACCCAGCCCGACTGCACCATCGCCCTGCCGACGGCCAGGCCCGCGGTTATGGGGCCGGAGGCGGCCATCAACGCCGTCTATTACAACAAGATTATGGAGCTCCCGGAAGAGGAGCGCGCGGCCTACATCGCGGAGAAGCGCGCCGAGTATGAGGAGAATATCGACCCGTACGCGGTCGCGTCCGAGTTCTTCATCGAAGCCGTCATTCCGGGCCGTCAGCTGCGCGACGAGTTGATTCTCCGCTACGATGCCTACTCAGTCCGCCCGCCGCGCCGCGTCGAGCGCCGCAACGGCGTCATGCCCGTCTAATCTATCCCGAAAGGTTTGCCCATCCCCATGGAGATCCGTTCCCCACTGGCCGGTACCGTATTCCGTATCTTCGTCAGCCCCGGCGACGCCGTAAGCGCCGGGGACACGCTTGTGATTCTCGAGTCCATGAAGATGGAAGTGAACGTCGATGCCATCTTCGACGGAACCGTCGCGGAGATTGTGAGGCAGGAAGGCGACGTCGTCCAGGCGGACGATATCCTGGTATTGTTGGACGACTAGGGCGATCTAGCGGATCAGCCGGCCCCCGTCCACGACCAGGGTGTGGCCTGTAATGTAATCGGCTTCGTCGGAGCACAGGAAGACCACCGCGCCCACCATATCCTCCGGCTCGGCCACCCGGCCCAGCGGCAGCTTCTCGCCCGCCGCGCGCATGTGCGCGTCGTCAAACAAGGCGCGCACCAGGTCGGTGTTGGTCGTGGCGGGCGCGATGGCATTGACGTTGATGCCCAGCGGCCCCAACTGCTGCCCCGCCGAGATGGTCAGCATGCGCACCCCGGCCTTCGACACGTCATAGGGGACCATCGACGTGGAGGAAGCAATGAAGGCCGACGTCGAGGCGATGTTGACGATCTTGCCCCGCATGCGCTGCTCGGGCGAGCGGAGCGGCTGGCGGCACATCTGAGCGGCGGCGCGCTGAGTGGCGAAGAAGGCCGACTTGAGGTTGACCGCCATGGTGCGGTCCCAGTCGGCCTCGGTGAACTCGAAGAAGGGGCGGGAGTAGCCGATGCCCGCGTTGTTGACCAGGATATCCAGCCGCCCGTAGGCGGAGACGGCGCGCTCCACCACGGTGTCGATGTCGGCCAGGCGGGTGACGTCGGCGGCCACACCCACCGCCCTTCCACCGTTCGCCTCAATCGCCGCCGCCACCGCTTCCGCCTTCTCCCCTTGCAGGTCGGCCACGACCACGGCGGCGCCCTCACCGGCCAGGCCCTCGGCCAGCGCGCGCCCGATCCCCTGGGCCGCCCCTGTGACAATCGCAACGCGGTCTTGCAGTCTCCCCACGCGGCGCTCCTCGCCTCCGGCAGCTACAGTGGCTTCGAGAGTAGTGTGACGTCGTACTGCCCGGCGACGAAGCCAGGGTGATCCAGCACCTTCTGGAGCAGCGGGATGTTGGTCTTGATGCCCTCGATGCGGTAGAGCGCCAACGTATCGCGCATCTTCTGGATGGCGCTGTCTCGCGTCTCATCCCACACGACGACCTTCGCCAACAGCGGGTCGTAGAACGGCGTCACGACCGTGCCCTCAGTGACCCATCCCTCGATGCGCACCCCATCGCCGGCAGGCTCATCATACGCCGTGATCGTCCCCGGTGAGGGGTACATCGTGACTGGGTCCTCGGCGTAGACACGCGCCTCGATGGCGTGGCCGCTCTGTCGCAGGCTGTTCCACTCTGGCCCCAGGCGTTCCCCAGCCGCCACGCGAACCTGCGCCTGGACCAGGTCGACGCCCGCCACCATCTCGGTCACCGGGTGCTCGACCTGAATGCGCGTGTTCATCTCAAGAAAGTAGAAGTTGTGGTCGCGGTCGGCGATGAACTCGACCGTGCCGGCGCTTGTGTAGCCGACGGCCTGTCCCGCGCGCACCGCCGCGGCCAGCAGCCCCTCGCGCATTTCGTCGTCCACAAACGGCGAGGGCGACTCCTCGATGACCTTCTGGTGCCGGCGCTGCACCGAGCACTCGCGCTCGAAGACGTGCGTGAGCTGCCCGTGATGGTCGCCCAACAGCTGGACTTCGATGTGCCGCGGCGTGTCGATGGCGCGCTCCAGGTACAGGGCCGGATTGGCGAAGGCCTGCTGCGCCCGCCGCCGCGCCTGCTCCAACGCCTGGCCGAGCTTCTCCGGGCTCGCGACACGCTGCATCCCGATGCCGCCGCCGCCCGCCGCCGCCTTGATCATCAGCGGGTAGCCGACCTGAGCGGCCACCGCCTGCATCTCGTCCGGGTTGTCGGGAAGGTAGGTCAGCAGGCCAGGTACGACGGGAACGCTGGCGGCTTGCATCGCCTGGCGCGCTTCGACCTTGTCGCCCATCTGCCGAATCACGGACGGCGCCGGGCCGATGAAGGTCAGCCCGGCCTCGTGGCAGGCCTGGGCAAAGGCGGCATTCTCGGCCAGGAAGCCATAGCCTGGATGGACGGCATCGGCGCCGGTGTCGCGCGCCGCCGCGAGCAGCGCCGCGACGTTGAGATAGCTGGCCGGCGCCGGGGGTGGACCGAGCAGAACGGCCTCGTCGGCCGCCTGGACGTGACGGGCGCCGGCGTCGGCTTCCGAGTACACGGCGACGGTGGGGATGTCCAGGGCGCGGCAGGCGCGGATCACGCGCAGCGCAATCTCGCCGCGGTTGGCGATGAGCACTTTGCGAAACATCAGGCGTCCTTCTCGCTGGGGCGCTTGCGCATCAAGAGGCGGTAACTGTTCACAATCACCAGCTCGCCGCGCTGGTTGATGATGCTTTGCTTGAACTCGACGACGCCCGACGCGTCCGGGCGCTCCTGGAGGCTCAGCACCTCCATTTCCACGTGAATCGTGTCGCCGATGAACACAGGCTTGATGAAACGAACGCGGTCCAAACCGTACAAGCCCTCGACTCTCTCAGGGTCCGCGGGAACCATGCCGCTCGCCATGGACAGGACGAGGAAGCCGTGCGCGATGCGCTGCCCAAAGCGGGTCTTGGCGGCGTATTCCTGGTCCATGTGGAGTGGGAAGAAGTCGGAGCTGACGCCCGCGAAGTTTACGATATCGGTTTCGGTCACGGTCCGGCCACGCGTTGTGAGGCGCTGGCCAACTTCAAACTCCTCAAAGTAGCGATCCGGCATGCCACGCTCCTGGTAGGGAATGCTTAGTCAACACGCACGACGACGGCCTCACCCTCGCCGATGCCGCCGCACAGCGTCGCCAGCCCATAGTAGGGCCGCGTGTCGCCCGCCGCCTGCCGCCGCCGCCGCAGTTCGAAGATCAGCGTCATCACCATGCGCGCTGCCGTCGCCCCGGTCGGGTGGCCGACGGCGATAGCTCCGCCGTTGACGTTGGTCCGCTCGCGAATGGCCTCGGCCTTCGCCTCATCGCCGTCGGCCAGGATGAGCGTCGAGACGAGGGGCACCGCCGCGAACGCTTCGTTGATCTCGATCAGGTCGATATCGTCGATGGTCAGGCCGGCCTTGGCGAGGGCCAGCTTGCCGGCTGTGGCCGGGATGGATGCGATGCGGTCGGGGTGGCCCGAGGCCATCGCGCCGCTGACAATCGTCGCCAGGGGAGCACGGCCGCGCCGCTCGGCCTCCGCGCGCGACATGAGGATGACCGCGGTCGCTCCCGTGTTGAGCCCCGGCGCGTTGCCCGCCGTCACCGTCGGGCTGCCATAGATGAGGGGCAGACGCGCCAGCCGCTCCAGCGTCGTGTCGGAGCGCGGCGACTCGTCCTGGCAGAACGCGACGGGCGCGCCTTTGGCCTGGGGCACATTGATGGGGAAAAGCTCGTCCTCGAAGCGGCCGGCGTCACGCGCCGCGAAGTAGCGCTGATGGCTGCGCAGCGCCCAGCGATCCTGCGGCTCGCGGCCAATACCATACTCGACGGCCTCCTCGCCCGCCTGGACGGCGCGGGGCTTGCCGGTCATCGGGCAGGCGATGATGAGCTGGTCCTTGAGAACGATGTCCCCCAGCTGCCGTCCCCAACGCGCATCGTGGACAAAGTAAGGCGTGCGGCTCATGTTCTCCGCGCCGCCGGCCGCTGCGATCGTTGCGTCGCCGACGCGAATCGAGCGCGCCGCGAGGTTGATAGCAGCCATGGAGGAGCAGCAGGCGCGATCCACGGTGTAAGCGACCTTCTCCGTCGGGATACCGGCTTTGATAGCGACCTGTCGCGCGATTGAACGGTCCGAGCCCGGCAGATTGATGCCGACGGCAATCTCGTCCACGTCGGCCGGGTCGATATCGGCGCGGCGCACCGCCTCGGCGAAGACGAGACCGCCCAGGTCGGGGTGAGTAAAGTCCTTGAGCGTGCCGCCAAACTTACCAAACGGGCTGCGGGCAGCGCTGACTACCACAACGTCGTTCATTGAGCCTTCCTTGTCTGGCCCAGGGCAGGCTAGACGATGCCGCCGGCCTTCAACTGCGCGACCTGCTCTTCAGAGTAGCCGAGCACGTCGCAAAGGATGTTCGCCGTGTGCTCACCCAGGTCAGGCGCAGGGCGGCGGATGGGGTCTGGGTTATTGGATAGCTTGATGGGTGGCCCAACGAGCTTGACGGGGCCAACCACGGGATCGTCGACGTCGATAAGAAGCTGACGCGCCGCGATCTGCGGGCACTCGAACACCTCCTGGGCGCTCTGAACCGGCCCGACCGGCAGGCCCGCCGCCAGCAGCTTCTCGACGGCTTCCGCCTTCGTCTGCTCCGCGAACCAGCCGTTGACGATGTCGCCCAACCAGCCGGTGATGTTCCTGGCTCGCTCTGGCCCCGACGTCGCGCCTTCGTGGCCGATGAGGTCGGGGCGGCCAATCGCCTGGCAGAACTTGGCCCAGTCGTTCTCGGTGGCGACGATGAGGGCCACGTAGCCGTCGCGGCAGGCAAAGGGGCCCCACGGGGCCATGTACGGCTCGCGGCCGCGTTGGAGAACGTGCCCGGTCAGCGAGTACGCCGTCACGGAGCGCTCGGCCAGGCCGACCATCGTGTCGTACATGGAAACGTCGAGATACTGGCCGCGCCCCGTCCGCTCACGCTCATAGAGGGCGAGCATGATGCCGTAGGCGGCCTGCATCCCCGACACGATATCGCCCAGCGCCACGCCCAGCCAGGTGGGCGGGCCGTCGGCAGCGCCACACGTGTTCATCAGGCCGCCCATCGCCTGAGCGACGATGTCGTAGGCCGGGCGCTCGTTGTACGGCCCGGCGAAGCCAGGCAGACTCCCGAAGCCGCTGATGCTCGCGTAGACGAGGCGCGGGTTCTCCTCGCTGAGGCGAGCGTAGCCCAGCCCCATCTCATCCAGCAAACCGGGCCGGAAGTTCTCGACGACGACATCGGCCTCGCGGGCCAGGTCGCGGAAGATCTGGCGGCCTGCCTCCTCCTTGAGGTTGAGGGTGATGCTGCGCTTGTTGCGGTTGAAGCGCATGAAGTAGCCGCTACGCCGCCGCCCATCCTCGGTCTTAATCATCGGCGCGCCCTCGCGGGCCGTGTCGCCCGTCTTGGGCCGCTCGACCTTGATAACATCGGCGCCCTGGTCCGCCAGCATCATGGTGCAGTACGGCCCGGCGACCTGGACTTCGAAACTGACGACACGTAGGCCGTCGAGGGGTTTGGCTCGTCGCTCTGTCATGGGGCTATCCTTGGCACTAGAGACGTTCAATAATCGTCGCGATACCCAGGCCGCCGAAGCAGCACATGGTTTGAAGCCCATAGCGGCCGCCGCGCCGCTCCAGCTCGTGGAGCAGCGTGGTCATGATACGCGCGCCACTCGCGCCCAGCGGGTGGCCCAGGGCGATCGCGCCGCCGTTGACATTCACCCGGTCCATGTCAGGCTCAATCTCGCGCGCCCACGCCAGCACCACCGACGCGAAGGCCTCGTTGATCTCGATCAGGTCCATGTCGGCCAGGGCCAGGCCGGCCCGCGCCAGGACACGCCGCGTCGCCGGAATGGGCGCCGTCAGCGCCATGACGGGATCGTCGCCGACGACGGTCTGGGCGACAATGCGGGCGCGGGGCCGCAGCCCCAGCTCCGCCGCGCGCCGCGCCGACATGAGCAACAGGGCCGCGGCGCCGTCAGACACCTGGCTAGAGCTGGCCGCCGTGATGACGCCATCTTCTTTGAAGGGCGTCTTGAGGCCTGCCAGCTTCTCCAGGGTCGTTTCGGGGCGGATGCCCTCGTCCTGGTCCGCCGCGACCGGCGCGCCATCGACAGTTACGTTGAGCGGCACGATCTCGTCTTGGAAGCAGCCCTCGGCGCGGGCGCGCGCCGCCCGCTGGTGGCTGACCAGGCTGAACTCGTCGAGCTCGTGGCGAGTGAACCCCCAATGCGCGGCGATCATCTCCGCCGACGCGCCCATCGAGGTCATCGGGTAGCGCTCTTTGAGGGCATCGGTGAACGGGTAGCCGGGCCCGTTGGCGCGCGTGCTGCCCATCGGGACGCGCGTCATGCTCTCGACGCCCGCCGCGATGACGATATCCGCCACGCCGCTGTCGATCGCGCTGGCCGCGAAGTGCACGGCCTGCTGGCTCGACCCACACTGACGGTCGATCGTCGTGGCGGGGACGGACGGCGGAAAGCCCGCCAGCAGCGCTGAGTTGCGCCCGATATTGAGGGCCTGGTCGCCGACGACCGACACGCAGCCCATGATGATATCGTCCACCTGGCCAGGCTCGATTCCCGCCCGCTCGACGACGGCGTTGAGCACGGACGCGGCCAGCTCGGTGGGGTGAACATCTTTGAATTGGCCGCCGCGGCGCCCAATCGGCGTGCGCACGGCCTCGACAATAACGGCCTCGGACATTGGTGGTCCTCGTTAGGCGAACGTATTCGCCATGTACTCGCCATACACCTGCCGCAGCGTGTCGCACATCTCACCCAGCGTGGCGTAGGCTTTCGCCGCCGGAATGAGCGCCGGGATGACGTTCTCTCCGGCGCGGGCGGCGCTCTCCAGGTCGGCCAGGGCCGCGCGAACGCGGGCGTTGTCGCGCCGCTGGCGCAGGTCGTTTAATCGGCGTAACTGGCGCGATTCGGTCTCACTGTTGTGCTCGAAGATGGGTATCCGCGAGGCGCTACTGCTCGTGTAACCGTTGACACCGACGATGATGCGCTCTTTGGCCTCGATCTGGCGCTGCACTTCATAGGCGGCGTCGGCGAGCTGGCCCTGGTAGTAGCCGTTCTCGACACAGCGCACCGCGCCCCCTAGCGCCTCGACCCTGTCCAGGATCGCCATGATTTCCTGTTCCAGGCGCGTCGTCAGGCTCTCGATGGCATACGACCCACCCAGCGCGTCCACGGTGCCGGTCACCCCGGCCTCCTGGGCAACAATCTGCTGCGTGCGCAGGGCGACGGTCACGGCTTCGTCGGTGGGAATAGAGAGGGCCTCATCGTACGACGACGTGGCGATGGTCTGCACCCCGCCCAATACGGCGGCCAGGGTTTCGATAGCGACGCGGGCGATGTTGTTGAGGGGCTGCTGCGCGGTCAGGTTGCCGCCCAGGGTGTAGGCGAAGATCCGCAGCTTCATCGACTCCGGGTTCTGCGCGCCAAACCGCTCGCGCATGAGACGCGCCCAGACTCGGCGCGCCGCCCTGAACTTCGCCACCTCTTCCAGGAAATCGATGCTCGCGCCCAGGAAGGTAAAGAGCTGGGGCGCGAAGTCGTCGATGGATAGGCCGCGCCGCCGCGTCTCCTCCAGGTAGGCGAGCGCGTTGGCGAACGTGAACCCCACCTCTTGCGCCGCCGTGCTCCCGCTGTCGCGGATGTGATACCCGCTCATCGCCAGTGGCGTCCAGGCCTTCAAGTGGCGGGCGCAGTACTCGATAACGTCCGACGAGAGCTTGACGCCCGCGGCGGGCGGGAAGATGTACGTTCCCCTGGCGATGTACTCCTTCAGGACATCGTTCTGGATGAACATCCGCGCGTTGCGTGGGTCGATGCCCTGGTTCTCGAAGGCGGCGACGAACAGGGCGAGCATCATCGGCCCGATGGCGTTAGCCGTCGTCCGAATCTGCCGCACCTGTTCCAGGGGGATGCCCGCGAACAGAATCTCCATGTCCTCCAGCGAGCCGATGTGGACGCCCACCTTGCCCACTTCTCCCCGCGCGAGCGGGTGGTCCGCGTCGTAGCCGCATTGGGAGGGCAGGTCGATGGCGATGGAGAAGCCCGTCTGGCCTTGTTCGAGGAGCATTCGGTAGCGCTGGTTAGCCTCCTCGGCCGAGCCATAGCCCGAGTACATCCCCATGACCCAGAACTTGCTTCGGTACATCGTCGGGCTGACACCGCGCGTGAACGGGTAGGCGCCGGGCATGTTCAGGTCGGCGGCGTAGTCGAAGTCCGTCGCCGCCATATCGAGCGGCGTGTACACGCGCTCCAAAGGCACGCCTGAACCGGTTGTGAAGCCGGCCTGCCGCTCCGGGTCGGCTTTCAGGCCCGGCTCGAGAATCTCGCGCTCCCAGTTCGCCGCCAGGCTTTCGAGCGGCTCGTTCGTCTCCGTCATAGCGCCACCTTCCGCATGGATATCGGCACAGTCTGCTTCAAGACTGTCGCCGATTTCTCGACTTCGGCAATCAGTTGGTCATAGTCCAGGTCACCGTGACGGTCACGGATGCGCTGGGCGAGCAGCTCGGCCAGGTCGATGCCGTTGTCGTCGGCCAGCACGACCTTCTTGGCGGCCTCGGCCGCCCGCAGCGTCAGCCTGTAGCCCCGTTGTGGCTCGTCCGGCAGCGCCATGACCGGCCGCACCACGTTGTCCAGGTAGCGGCGGGTGGTCTCGAAGGTGCGGCGGCGGACATGGCCGTAGCCGCGCACCATCTGGCCGGTCGTCGCGGCCAGGCAACCCAGGTCGTAGTTCGTTCGGGCAAACTCGCGAACATTGGACGTATACTCACCCCAGAAGGCGCTCTCCTTGCGATAGCGCCACGACGAGCGCCGGCGGGGCTTGAACCACGTCAGGAAGACGAAGGTCATGTAGCCGGGCAGCGTCGTCGCGTTGGGGGTCTGGGACCAGTAGCGCGGCTCGCCCTGGGCATCGTGGAACCACCGCCCGAAGAGGCGCACCGTCGGGTCCGCCAGCCAGGTCGGGAAGATTCCGTAGATTTCCTCCATGTCGGGCTTGAGGAAATCGACGACCTTGTACGGCTGGCCCGGCTGAACACCCAACTGGCCCTTGATGCGGTCGAAACGCGCCTGGCGCGTCTTGAGGTCCGCGACCCGCACGGCGTCCTCGTAGGTCATGAGCGTCGCCAGGTTACGGGCATACGTGTCCGTCAGCCGCGCCCCATTCGCCGGCGCCAGCTCCCTGTCGAGGCTGTGAATCTCCTCGACCTGGTCCAGATACGCCTCGGCATACTCGACGTCCTGGTAATCGGCGAGCTGATAGGCGGCTTCGAGCAGCGTCTCGATCAGCTCCGGGCTGTAGGTCTGGGCCAGGGCCTCGGCCAGCGCGCGGTAGGCGCTCTGCTGGCGCGCGGGCAGGCGGGCGGCCCGCGTGCCGATCGGGTCGATCGCCTCCGGATGGCTGACGACACTCAGCGGGCCGGGGTCACGCGCCGCGGCGAGGCCCGCCTCGAACGCCTTCAAGTTGGCATCCGCTGCGACCCCCACGCGCCGAATGGCCTCGGCGTACTGCTCGACGGTGATGGGCAGCGCCTGCGACGCGGCCAGCGCGCCGAGCAGGACGGCGTTGCCGCTCAGCTCGTTGAGCCCCCCCGTTCGCACGACGCCCGGCACGTCGAGGCCGATAAACTGGCGGGAGAACTCTCGCGCCAGCTTCTCCAGGTCGGCCGCGTCAACGACGCCACCGCCCATCGGCATCTTCTCGAAGACCGCCAGGTCGCGGTGGGTGCTGGCGACGACAGTGGTGCGGTCGGACGCGCCGAAGCCGCGCTGGAGCATGCGCCCCATCTCCAGGTACTCCTGGGCCACCAGGACATCGACCTCGCCGGGGAAGGGGAAGGCTGAGAAGACCGCTTTGGCTAGCCGGGCCGGGTCGTCACTGCTGGCGACTTCCAGGTAGTAGGTCGTGGCGCCGCCGCGCTGCGCCAGGCCCGGCATGCCGATGGATTGGGCGCGATGGCCCGCCAGGTGCGCCGCCAGGAAAGTCCACTCGGCCAGCAGGTTGCCGCCCTGGCCGCCGATAGCGGAGATTATCACACTTTTGACGGCGAGGGTGGACGACCCGCTCATACACTAACACCCGATACAGCCCGGATCAGGCTGCGATGGATGCCGAACGACAGGCGGTCCCACCATGACGGGTTATGCACAACCTCGGTGCGATAGAACGAAGGACACAGAACCGCCTCGTGGGTGACTTCACCGCACAGGCCGCACCCGACGCACGAGTTGTTGATTGTTGCGATGTTGTACTCACGCAGTTTATTCGGGCTTGGCTTGAGGGTAAGCGACGGACACCCGTTGTAGCGCATACACGAGTGATCGCCGGTGCACACGTCGTCGTCGATGCCAAACTTCTGGTCGGCCACCCGCTGCCCCGCGGCGATGGCTTTCGCCCGCTCGGGGCGGACGCGACGCTGCTTCTGGAGCATGCACTCGGCGTCGGAAATGATGACCTTCAGCCCGCGCTCGGTGCTGCGCATGGCGCGGCGGATTGCGCTCAACGAGTCGCGGAAGTTGTAGGGGTTGACGCGCTCGACACTCTTGACCCCCATCGCCTTGAGTGTACCCTCGATGTTCATCTGGGAAATCGGCTCGCCGAGGTTATTGATGCCGCTGGCCGGGTTCTCCTGCTCGCCTGTCATCGAGGTCCAGCCGTTCTGGAAGATGACCGCGACGCCGTCCTGGTTGTTGTAGACCGAGTTGGCGAAGCTCGTCGTCAGGCCGCTATGCCAGAACGTGCCGTCGCCCATGAACGACACCATCTTCTCGGTCGACAGCTGCTGCATGGCCCCCGTCGTGGCCAGCGCCGTGCCCATACCGGTGACCGAGTCGGTCATGAAGAATGGGGCGAAGCTGCCCATGCTGTAGCAGCCGATGTCGCCGGCGTAATGGACCTTGCCGAATTCGTGCTCGGCGATCTTCAAGGCGCTGAAGATGGGCCGCTCCGGGCAGCCGGTGCAGAAGATGGCCGAGCGGCGCACGAGCGTCTCCGGCAGCAGCGTCGCGGCGCGCTTGATGTGCTCGGCCACGCCACGGGCACGAGCGGCGATCGAGTCACTTTGAGCCGGCTCGGCGAGGCGGGGGCCGAGGAACTGCGCCAGGCCTCGAATCAAGACGTCGGGCGCGTACTCGTTTGCCTTGGGCAGGACGTCCTTGCCGTGCACGTCGGCCTGGACGCCGCACTCCTGGAGCATGGCGCGGATGCCCATCTCAATCAGGTTCGGCATGCCCTCTTCGATAATCAGCACCGAGTCTTTGCCCTGGATGAAGTCGAGAATCTGGTCGGGAACCAGCGGCTCGATGACGTTGAGGTTCAGAATCGCCAGGTCGGTCGCGCCATCCAGGTCGGCCAGGCCGAGGCTGTGCAGGGCGCGGAGCGTCGTGTTGTAGAAGACGCCGTGGGTAATCAAGCCGATGCGGCTGTCAGCGTTACCCTTGACCTCGTTCAACCCGCGCTCCATGATGAAGCGACGCGCGGCCGGGATGCGCTGCTCGAACTTGCTGCGCTCCTGATCCAGGCTGTAGGGCGGCTGCGGAATGCGCGGCCGGACGACGTCCAGGCGCTCCACCTTGCGGCGCGTGCTGATCTGCGGCTCGACGTTATCGCGGCAGACAATCGACCCCTTGAGGTTGCCGACACGAGTCCGCAGCAGGTAGAAGACCGGCATCTCGCTGGCTTCAGACAGGGCAACGGCTTCCTCGACCAGGTCGGCCATGCGCTGGGGGTCGGCCGGTGGATCGATCACCGCCATGCCCGACTTGAGAGCATAAGGCTGAGTCTTTTCGGCCACCGTCGTGCTATCCAGACCGTAGTCCTCGCCGACAAACACCACCACGCCACCCTTGACGCCGGACGACGAGACGTGCGCCAGGACGTCGGACGCGACGTTCGTCCCGACGACCTTCCAGTTGACCGCCCCGCGAATGGGGTTGTCAACCGAGATTTGAAGCAGGGAGGCCGCCGCCGCCTCGTTACCCGAGCCCTCGAAGTAGACGCCCAGCGGCTTGAGAATCGGGTCGTAGGCGTCGCTCATGGCGTCGAACAGGGTGCTGGTGGGCGCGCCTGGGTAGCCGCCCATGTAGCTGACCCCACTCTGAAGTAATGCTTTCAACAGGAACAATGCGGCGTCGCCCTCCAGGGTCTCGCCGGCGCCAAATTCTAACTGTTTCAGCATCGCGGCTGAATAATTGCGTCCCATGCCCTATCCTTTGCAGTAGCACTTTAGCCATATACGCGCGTTCGCAGGGTTGCGCTCACTTCGTGGGCGTAGTCACACAGGCGTGTGACGCCCTCTATCAACTGCGATTTCTCCGTCGCCAGGGAGACGCGGACGGTGTGGCTCCCGACGCTGCCGAAGGCGGTGCCGGGTGCAACGGCGACCGACCGATCCCGGAGCAGGGCCAGGGCGAAATCGCGGGAGTTCAGGCCCGAGTCGCTCACGTCGACCATGACATAGAATGCCCCATGCGGGGTGTACATGTAGGAGCCGTGCTTCTTGAGGACGTCCACGACGGCATCGCGGCGCTCGTGGTAGGAGTCGCGCATCTCTCGCACGCAATCCTGCGGCCCGGTCAAAGCCGCCTCAGCCGCCTTCTGCACGAGGCCGGCGACCGACGAGATGAACGGCTCCTGGAGCTTCATGATGACCTGCGACGCCTCGCGATTGGCGACGACATACCCAATACGCCAGCCCGTCATGGCATACGTCTTCGAGAAGCTATAGATGCTGATGACGCGCTCCGGATCGTAGATGGCGGGGCTGACGTGCTCGCCCTCGAAGACCAACTCATCGTACACCTCGTCGGCCAGCAGCCAGAGATCGTGACGCTGGGCAAATTCGACCAGCGCCTGGACCGTCTCGCGCGGGAAGACGGCGCCCGTTGGGTTGCACGGGCTGTTGACGATGAGCAGCTTGGTACGCGGCGTGACCAGGGGCTCGAGGTCTTCGATCTGAGGGACGAAGCCGCGCTCGATTCGCAGCGGATAGCGAACGGGCACGGCTTCGTGTGCGAGGACCGACATCTCGTAGTTGGGCCAGGCAGGGTCGGGAATGAGGACTTCCTCGTCCTTTTCGACCACCGCCACGATGGCGGCCAGCACGCCCTCAACACCGCCGACCGTGACATTCACCTGGTCAGCGGTGACCGCGACGCCATTGACGCGCGTCACGCGCTGCGCCAGCAGCTCGCGCAGCGAGAGCAGACCGCAACTCTGGGTGTACTTGGTGAAGCCTGCCTGGACCCCGCGAATTGCGCCCTCGACAATATGAGGCGGCGTGGGGAAGTTAGGCTCACCTACTTCGAGGCGGATGACATCGGGCATCGTCACCGCGAGGTTGACAATCTCGCGGATACCCGAGCCTGGCATGGTCTGCGCGACACTGGCGAGTGATCTCATGCGGTCCTCACTGGGGATAGATTTGGTGGAAGACGCCGGCCTGGATTTCGGTGACGGCTTTCGCTTCCCATGCCTTCCAATCGACACGGTGCGACGCGCGCTCCGGCGCATCGAACACGCTCAGCGCCTCATCAATCGAGGCCTCGTCCTTGATTTCGTAGATGGTCAGATACGTCTTGTCCGCGCCCTCGCCGGCAGCATATCGGTAGATGTTCACGAACAGGGGCGCGATGGGACGCAGCGTGTCGAGGTACTCGTGATCGTACCACTCATTAAACGCAGCTTCCTGAGCGGGGTCCAGCTTGAGACGGACGAAGTAGATAGGGCGATTGGACATGCGGACGGCTCCTTGGTAATGAGAATTATAGTTCAAACGGCAAGTTCCAGGACGACACCGGGTGCGCCAGCAGGTCACTGGCATATCCCAGGAAAATCGTCTGGTCGCCGTCGACGCGGTACAGGCCGATACGCGGGTTGAGCAGGTCCCCGCGCTCATCAAAAGTAATCGATCCTGTCGCGCCCGCGAAGTCACGTGTGCGCGCGACCTCGGCCACGACCGACGACCGGTCCAGCCGCGGCGCCCGCGCGAGGGCGGCGAGCAGAATGTTGGCAGCGTCGTAGGCTTCGGCGGTGTAGATCGAATACACCTCGCCAAATCGAGCGCGGTAATCCGCGACGAAACACGCCGACGACGGGCTGTGGAACACATCGGTTCCGGCGTTGGTATGGTACGGGCCATCGACGGGCCAGCCAGGCGTCGCCAGAAACCGCGATGGCTTGAGGCCGTCGGCCCCGAAGTAGCGCGCGGTCACGCCCGCCTCGCGCAGCTGGCGCGCCAGGACGCGCCCTTCGGCTTCGATGACTCCAAAGAAGATCAGGTCCGGCGCGGCTCGCGCGACGCGGTGCGCCAGGTCGTGGAAATCCAGCTCGCCGCGCTGAATGCCGACGAACAGAATCACCTCGGCGCCCTGCGCCCGCGCCGCCTCGCCGAAGATGCGCCCCAGCGGTTTGCCAAAGCTCGACCCATCGTGAATCACGGCTATGGCGCGCGCGCCGAGCACGGACACAGCGTAGCGGGCGGCGACGGCCCCCTGGACAAGGTCGGTGGCGACGAGGCGAAAGAAGGTAGGCCAGCCCTGCCGCGTCAGGTCCGGATTGCTGGCAGCGGGCGCGATCTGCGCCAGTCCAGCCGCGGCGAAGAGCGGCCCGACGGCGAGGGATGTGTCGCTGTTCATGGTGCCGACGACGCCAAGCACTTGCGGGTCGGCAATGAAGCTCTGCGCGACGCCGACGCTCATCGCCACATCCGCGCCATCGTCGCCGACGACCACTTCGACCTCGCACGGCAAGTCGCCGCGCGCGTTGGCCTGCTCGACCGCCAGCCTCACTGCCTGGGCAATGTGGCCGCCGTGTACAGCCTCATCCGGATCACGACTGAGCACCGCCGAACAGCCAAGTTTCACAGTAGGCTTTGGCATACGCACTCACTGTAAGGGCAGGTCGTGACGCTGCCCGGCTGAGGACAACGCTCTCGTTATCCTTGCCGCATCTCCGACTTCTCCCTGGCGGGAATCAGGTCACGCGCTGCTCCAAGCAGCCGCATCGCGCCACCCTCGACGCGCCAGAGCGTGATGGTGGGATCGACGCGGTCCCCGTGACCATCGAAGAGGATTCGGCCGGTCGCGCCGTCGAACGCGTGGCCGCTGCGCAGCCGGGCCAGAATTGCCTGGCGCGTGAGCGGGGCGTCGTCCTGGACGGCCGCCCGCAGCGCGGCGACGAACAGCCCCACGGCATCGTAGACCTCGGCGCCATAGACCGGCGGCTCGCCGTAACGCGCCCGATAGCGCGCGGCGAACGCGTGAGCCGTCGGCGTGCAGTCGATGTCGACGCCGGCGTACGTCTGGTACACGCCCTCGCCAGCCTCGCCCGCGAGAGGTAGAAACTGCGACTCCTTGGAGCCGTCGGTCCCGAACAGGGTTGTCTGCACCCCCGCCTGCCGAAGCTGTCGCGCCACAATCGAGCTTTCGATCTCCGTCAAGCCAAAATAGACCAGGTCGGGCCGGATGGTCTGGATGCGGCTGACCGTGGCGCTAAAATCCTGCCCGCCTTCCTGGATGCCCTCGAACAGGGCGAGACGGGCGCCTTCTCGCTCGACCGTCGCCGCCACCTCCTCGGCCAGCGGTTTGCCGTAGTCTGTGCCGTCGTGGAGCACGACCACCGAGCGCGCGCCGAGAACCCGTACCGCGTACCGGGCAGCTACGCTGCCCTGGAGAGCATCGTGGGCGCACATGCGAAAGAACGTCGCGTAGCCTTGCTGGCTCAGCGCGCTGTTGGTCGACGACGGGGCGATCTGCGCCAGACCCGCCGCCGCGTAGAGCGGCGCCCCCACACCCGACGGCCCGCTGTTCTTGTGGCCCACGACGCCTAGCAGCGCCTCGTCGGCGACAAAGCTCTCGGCCACAGCCCGCGCCCCTTCTGGCGTCGCCCCATCATCCTCCGCCCGCAGCTCCAGGCGGAACGGCAGTTCATGCTGCTCGTTGGCCTCGTCAACCGCCAGTTGCGCGGCCTGGCTCATCGGCCGGCCCACAATAGCCTGGGGGCCGCTGAACGGTGCGGCGAAGCCGAGTCGAACCACGGGCAGCGTCATGCCTGCCTCACTGCCCGCCGATGATGGCGCGGGCGAAGAGATCGATCTGGGCCAGGTGCTCCTCCTGGGTCTCGTGCTCGAACTGACAAATAAGGTGGTCAAGACCGGCGTCGGCGTAGGCGGCCACGGCAGCCCGCACCTCGTCAATCGACCCGGCCAGCGCACCCGCACCCGCTGTGGGTGGCGTCTTCCCCTGGCTCAACGCCAGCGCGGGGCGGAGGTCGACCGTCCGCCGCACGCTGAGCGCGACATGGCGGCCGTTCGCCTGGGTGAGCTTCTGGAGCTTATCACGCGCCTCGCGCACCTGGTCCACGGTGAAGTCATCGAAATGAGTGCTGTCGCCGAGGGCCGCGGCGCGCCGCAGGGCAATGTCCGAATTGCCGCCGACGTAGATGGGTATACCGCCGGACTGGGCCGGTTTCGGGCCGAACAAAGTATCCTTGAAGTGGTAGTACTGGCCGTCGAAGGCAGGCGAGTCCTCGGTCCACAAGGCGCGCATGGCCCGAATCGCCTCGTCAAAGTGCTTACCGCGCTGGTGGAAGTCGCGGCCGAGGTTCTGGAATTCGCCCTCCATGTAGCCTGCTCCCATTCCGAGGAGCATTCGGCCACCGGTGAGGGCATCGATAGTCGCCGTCTGCTTGGCGACGAGGACGGCGTCGCGCAGGCCGATAACGAGGATAGACGTGCCGAGCCGCACTCGGTCGGTCCGCGCGCCTAGATAGGCCAGCGTCGTGAACACCTCGTAGATCAGACCGTAGCGTGGCTTGTCGTGGGGAACGAGAATGTGGTCCGTCGCCCACACCGAGTAGAAGCCGCTGCGGTCGGCGGCTTGCGCGACACCCACCAGGGCATCGGGCGAGGGCTGGACCCCAAAGGGGAAGTTGGGCAGACAGAGGCCAAATTGCATTCATCCTCCAGGGGATCAGGTAGCTCTCATATTAGCAGAGGCCCTATCGTCGGGCAACAGGCAACCGGGTCAACTTTCGCGCCGGGTGGTATCACGGCCCATGCTGAATTTGCATCCGCAGCGCCGGCCCACTAGAATATCGCTCCATCAGCGCGGACGGGCTACAAGGTGACGAAGAAAGCGGGGCACATGGCCGAGACCATTCTCGACATGGCGAGCGACAGCACCGAGAAGACCCTGGCCTGGACCGAGGCGATCCTCCAGGGTCTGGACGTCGCGACCATCGCGGCGGTTGCTGCGGCAACCTTGCCCGAACTTGCTCCCCTGACTTTGAGCGCCATTGCCCTCTGCCCCGGCCAGTCCGGCGCGGAGTGGCACGTCGTGGGCCAGTGGGACGGGGCGATGCTCGATGATGCCGAGTGGCCGGGCCAGACGCTCGGCCTGGCTTTGCTGAGCGCCGTCCTCCAACCGCCGCAGCCGGGTCTCGGCCTGCACCACCCGCAGCCCATCCTCACCTCATTCCTGGGCCTGCCGCCCGACTATCCGCACGAGCTACTGGCCTTTCCGCTGCGAACGCACCGCTCCGACCTCGGTGCGCTCCTGGTCGCCCTGGCGCCGACCGCCGATGCGCCCCAGGTTGTGCTCCGGCTCCAGGCCCTGGCCGCCCACCTCTCGCTGGGGCTGGAAAACGCGGCGCTCTACAGTCAGACGGCACAGCGCGAGCGCGAGATGCGCCTCATCTCCGAGACCGGACGGCAGCTCACCCAGCTCCAAAGCCTGTCGGAGCTGATCCCCCAACTGGTCCGCGAAGTCAGCCAGACGTTCAACTACGACTCGATGGGCTTGCTGCTCGTGGACCCGGTGCGCGGCGACCTGGTGGTCCGCGACACCATCGGCCTGGGACGCGAGCAGCACCTGGGCTTCCGTGTCCCGATCACCGACCGCCCCGAAGGCGGCATTACCGGCCGCGTCGCCCATCTCGGCATTTCCTACCTGGCGCCGGATGTACGCCAGGAAGCCCACTACATTCGAACCGTCGAGCATGCGCGTTCCGAGCTGGCTATCCCGCTCAAGATCCAGGACCGGGTCATCGGCGTCCTCGACGTTCAGAGCGTCAATGTCGGCGGGCTGACCGTCAAGGACAAGCAGCTCCTGACAACCCTGGCCGACCAGCTCGCCGTGGCCCTGGATAACGCGCGCCTGTACGACGAGCTGGCCCGCGCCCACGACGAGCTACGCCAGAAAGCCGACCAGCTTCAGCAGCTACTGGCGCGCACGGTGCAGATCCAGGAAGATGAGCGCCACCGCATCGCCGCCGACATTCACGATGGCGTCATCCAACTCGTGTACGGCGCGCTCTACCAGGTAGAGGGCGCGACTCAGCGTCTGCCGGTTGAGTTAACGGAGGCGCGGGCCCATCTGCACGAGGTGAGCGCCTTCCTCAACCAGGCAATCGCCGAGACCCACAAGGCCATCTACAACCTGTGGCCCTCCAGCCTGGACGAGATGGGGCTGTTGCCCTCGGTCGAGGCTTACCTGGTGCGCTTCGAACAGAGCACAGGCATTCACTGCGAGTTGCACGTCGAAGGGGAGCCTGTGCGCTTCAATTCGCAGGCGCGCATCACAATCTACCGCATCATGCAGGAAGCATTCAACAACGTCCGCAAGCATGCCGGCGCCGAGTCCGTCGAGGTGATCTTCCGATTTTCCCCGGCGACGGTCGAGGTCAGCATTCGCGACGACGGGCACGGCTTCAAGCCGGGCGCGACAGCCTCAGGCCCCGGACATGGGCTTGGCCTGATCGCGATGCGCGAGCGCGTGCAGACCATCGGTGGAACCTTCGATATTCGCTCGGGGCGCTCCGGCACGTGGATTGTGCTGGAGTTCCCCCGTGACCGCGTCCAGAGGGTAGAGCATGAATACTGATAAGATCCGCGTCTTGATCGCCGACGATCATCCCGTGGTGCGTCAGGGCTTGAGCAATATGCTCCTCAACCTACCCGAGATCGAGGTGGTGGGCGAGGCATGCGACTCGACACAGGCGCTCGAACGCGTCGCCAGCCTCAAGCCCGATCTCATCCTGCTCGACGTTCGGATGCCTGGGCGGAGCGGCCTTCAGATTCTGCCGTTCCTTCGCAAGGCCCACCCCGACATCAAGGTCATCGTCCTGACGAGCTACGACTCGGACGAGTACCTGTTTGGGTCGCTCCGCAGTGGCGCGCACGCCTTTCTCCTCAAGAGCATCGCCCACGAGAAGCTGGCCGACGCCATCCGCCAGGTCTACCAGGGCGAGCGCCAGTTGACGCCGGACCTCGTCGGGCGCGTGCTCGAAGAGTTCGAGGCCCAGGCGCAAGAGGTCGTGCGCTACGAGACGGGGCTGACGGACAGCGAGCTCGAGATTCTACGCCTCATCGCCGAGGGGTACTCCAACCGCGAAATCGCTCGCCAGGAGCACTGGAGCGAGGTGACCATCAAGCGCAAGGTAGCCGACATCTTCCGCAAATTGAATGTCACGAGTCGCAGCCAAGCCATCATGGAGGCGGTCAAGCGCGGCCTTATCTAGAGCGTTTGATACTACTTGCCCCGCTGCGTGATACTTTAGCACATTGTCGGCGGCTCGTCGACTTGTTATACTGGCGTCCACGGCTCTCATCATCAGAGGAGGACACAATGCCCGTGCCCCGTGGACGACGTTCGGTCTTCGCCTGTCTGCTTCTCCTGGCTCTCTTTGCGACCGGGCTAATGGCCTGCGCTTCTCCCGCGGCAGCGCCCGCACCGGCCAGCCAGCCCCAAGCCGCCGCACCAACCACCGCCCCCGCCGCTCCTGCCGCACCGGCTGCTAAAGCCACCGACGCGCCGAAAGCAGCGGCTCCTACGGCCGCTGCCGCGCCCGCGGCGAAGGCCTCAGGTAAGGAGCTAGCTATCGCCATTTCCGAGGACATCGGCGCGCTGGACATCCGCAAGGAAGGTTCGGCCGCCAGTTTCAGCCTGCTGCGCCACATCTATGAACCGCTGGTGTGGTTCGACGACAACATGAAGCTCTACCCGGTGCTGGCCGAGTCGTGGGAGCAGGTCGACCCAACGACGATGCGCTTCAAGCTGCGCAAGGACGTCAAGTTCCACAACGGCAAGCCTCTGACCGCCGATGCTGTGAAGTACAGCCTGGAGAAGGCGCTCGACCCCAAGGGCGACGCGTGGATGCAGTTTGCTCTGGATGGCCTTGTGAAGGGCGCTACCGTGGTGGATCCCTACACCGTGGATATCCAGACGACCGCGCCGACGCCCAGCTTGCTCTGGCGTCTGACCCTGCTCGATATTGTCGAGCCATCCTATGCGGACTCGGGCCAGATGGACACGAAGCCGATGGGGACAGGCCCCTACAAGTTCGTCGAGTTCACGCCGCGGCAGCAACTCGTGATGGCCCGCAACCCTGACTACTGGGGCAAGGCCCCGGCCATCGAGCGCATCACCGCCCGAATTCTGCCCGAGGCCGGCACACGTCAGGCCGCCCTCCAGGCCGGCGAAGTCCAGATGATCGATTCCGTTTCGCCAGAGATGATGAAGCGGATCCAGGAGTCGCCGAACACGACGGTGACGACCGCGCCCACCGCTCGCCTGGTCTACGTGGCGCTGCGCAACGACCGAGGGCCGCTGGCGAACCCCAAAGTCCGCCAGGCGATGAACTACGCCGTCGACAAGAAGGCTCTCACGGGCACCATCCTCAAGGACATCTCGGCTCAGGCGCAAGGGCCGTTGCCGCCCTCGCTCACCTCCTCCCGCCAGGACTTGAACTACGACTACAACCCCGAAAAGGCCAAGCAGCTTCTCAAGGAGGCCGGCTACAACGGCGAGAAGATCGTGTTCGGCGTGGGAAAGGGTCGCTACCCGAATGATGGCCAGGTCGCCGAAGCGCTGGTCAACTACTGGCAGGCTGTGGGCCTAAACATCGACTTCAAGCAGGGCGAGTGGGCAGCCATGAGCGCCGAGGCGCGCAAGGGCAAGGACTCCCCCTTCGACGCTTTCATGCAGGGCTGGTCGGCCGACGCCCTCGACCCCGTGCTGATGATGGACTTCCTGTTCAACTCGAAGAACACGCCGTCGCGCACCTCCTACAGCAACCCGAAGGTTGACGACAATCTAAAGAAGGCCGCGGTGACCAACGACCCCAAGGCGCTAGACACGCTGCTGAAGGACACCGAGGGCATGGTTTGGGATGATGCCCCGCTCGTCTTCCTGTACTACCCGCTGCAAGTGCTGGGGGTCAGCAAGAACCTGAACGGCTTCAAGGCGCGCCCTGACGAGTTCTTCTTCTTCACCGGCTCGTCGCTGGGCCAGTAACGCGCGGCTATGAACTGGAACTACATCCTGCGACGCCTGCTGTGGGCCATCCCGCTGCTCTTGTTGGCCTCACTAGTGGTGGTCTTGCTCATCCACCTCACCCCCGGCGATCCGGTGCGGTTGATGCTGGGCGAGCAGGCGTCGCAGGAACAGGTAGCCGCCGTTCGCGCCTCCCTTGGGCTGGACCGGCCTCTGCCTGAACAGTATATCCGCTTCGTCGGGCGCGCTCTCCAGGGTGACCTGGGGATGTCGATACGCGCCTCGCGCCCGACGACGGAACTCATCATGCTGGCGCTGCCCGCGACGATCGAGCTAGCCGGGGCAGCATTATTCCTGGCGATTATCGTCGGCATCCCGCTGGGCATCATCGCCGCTCTGCGGCCGGGTAGCGTTTTCGACAATGTCGCGTTGTTCCTCGCCCTGCTCGGGCAGTCGGTCCCGAGCTTCTGGCTCGGCCTGACGCTTATCTATCTGTTTGCCCTCCACTGGCGGCTGCTGCCCACCTCGGGGCGCGGCGAGTGGAAGCACCTCGTCCTGCCCGCGTTGGCCCTTGCCCCATTCCTGGCGGGCATGATTATTCGCATCACGCGCACCAGCATGATCGACGTTCTGCGCGGCGACTATATTCGCACTGCCTACGCCAAGGGTCTCAGCCACTCGCGAGTCGTCGTCGGCCACGCCCTCCGGAATGCCATGCTGCCGGTCATCACCGTCGTCGGCTTGCAGGTCGGCGCGCTTCTAGGCGGAGCCGTCATCACCGAGACCGTCTTCGGCTGGCCTGGTATCGGCCAGCTGGCAGTCAGCTCTCTCTACAACCGCGATTACCCTGTCGTCCAGGCCGTGGTGTTGGTGTCGGCCGTTGTCTTTATCCTTATCAATCTATTCGTCGACGTGCTGTACTCCATACTCGATCCGCGGATCCGCTATCGATGAGCACGACCTCCAGCGCGCCCAGCGGCGGGCTAACCATTGAGCGGCCGAGACTCGTCGGCCGGCGCGCGCGGCGCTACCGCGTCGGCTGGCGGCGAGCGGCGTTGCCGCTCATAGGTCTACTGATCCTGCTGACGCTCGTCATCGGCTCGATTGTCGTCCCGATGGTCTCGCCGTTCGATCCATACCGGCAGGATCTTTTCGCGCGACTACAACCGCCCGGCTGGACCAACGAAGCCGGACGGACCTATCTCTTCGGCGCCGACCAGTTGGGCCGCGACATCATGACGCGCGCGTTCCTGGCGGCGCGCGTTTCCCTCTCGATCAGCATCATCGCTGTGACGGGATCGGCGATCATTGGTACGCTGCTCGGCCTGATCGCCGGTGCGCGCGGGGGCATATTCGACGACATGATCATGCGCTTCGCCGATCTGCAACTGGCCGTACCCATGATTCTGCTCGCGCTGGCGATCGTCGCCCTGCTCGGCCCAAACGTTGTCAATGTGATCATCGTCTTTATCATCACCGGCTGGCCGATATTCGCCCGCACGGTACGCGCATCGACGCTCAGCCTGCGGGAGCATGAGTTCGTCGCCGCCGCGCGCTGTGTCGGCTGCCGGCAGTCTCGGATTCTGTCGCGGCACATCCTGCCCAACGCGGCTCGCCCGTTGATTGTCATTGCCTCTTTCGAGTTGGGCAAGGTGATTCTGTATGAGGCCTCCCTGGGCTTCCTGGGCATGGGCCCGCAGCCGCCCACACCGACCTGGGGCAACATGATGGCCGATGGCCGGCCCTACCTGGACACGGCGTGGTGGCTGATCTTCTTCCCGGGTATGTTCCTGGTCTTGAGCGCCGCCGCCACCAACTACATCGGCGACGGTCTGAACGAGTGGTTGGATCCGCGCTCGCGGCGCACCTAAGCCTATGCTCACGATTCCAGGCGGACGCCTCGCGCAACAACAAGCCACTCTGCGCCCCGCCCTCGACGCAGCTCTTCAGCGCGTCGTGGAACGCGGCGTCTACACGCCGGACGTCGAAGTCGCGCAATTCGAGGGTGAGTTTGCGCGGTACATCGGGGTGCGCCATGCCATCGCCGTCGCCGCGGGCGGCGCCGCCGTCATGTTGGCCCTGCGCGCCGTGGGTGTCGGCGCCGGAGACGAGGTTATCAGCGTTCCCAACGTCGACATCTCGGCGTCGGCTCCCATCGCCCACGCGGGCGGGCGGCCCGTCTGGGTGGATATCCACCCGCGCACGTACAACCTGGACCCGACACAGCTTGAAGCGGCCATCACGCCGCGCACCCGTGCCATCGTCGTCGTCCACATGTATGGGTCGCCGGCCGCAATGCGCCCAATCCTGACCATCGCCGAGCGCTATCGGCTCCCGGTCGTCGAGGACGCCTCCCTCGCTCACGGCGCCAGGTACGGGGGGCAACGTGTGGGTAGCCTGGGGCGCATCGGCTGTTTTAGTTTCAGCCCCGGGAAGCTGCTGGGAGCGCTGGGCGAGGCGGGTATCGTCGTGACCAACGACTCGGCGCTTGCCGAGCGGGTACGCGTCCTCGGCGCGTACGGGTTCAACCTGGCCAGTCTCAACGCCGTGCGGCGCGGTGTCATCGGCGCGCGCTTCGAGTACGAGGCCGAAGGGTTCAACGCGGGGATGGATGAGATGCAGGCTGCCGTCTTGCGCGTCAAGTTGCCTTATCTGGATGGCTGGCTGGCGCAGCGTCGCGCTCACGCCGCGCTCTACCGCGAGCGGCTGGCGGACCTGGAGCCAGAGCATCTTCTGCTGCCTGAAGACGATCCGGATGGCGAGGCGGTGTATCGCAACTTCGTCATTCGCACGCCACAACGGGATGCCCTGCAAGCCTACCTGGCCGGCCGGGGCATCTGGTCCGGTCTGATGTATGTCCCACCCCTGCACGTGCAGCCTGTCTATCAGAGCCTGGGTTACGCGCAGGGCGCATTTCCTGTCACAGAGCAGGTGACACAGGAGCTTCTGTGTCTGCCTACCTATCCAGAACTCACTCGCCCCGAGGTCGAACGGATCGCGGACACGATCGAACACTTCTTTCGGACAGCCCCAGGAGGACGTAATCATGTCGACTGACAAGCCGATGGCTCGTATCGCCATCGCCATCTCGTCGCGGCCGGGTCGCGCCGCCGCCGAGAACCCCATCTACCGCGGCCTGCAAATCGCCATGGATGACCTCGCCGCCGACCCTACTCTCCCCGTCAGTCTGGAGTGGCGCGTGTGTGACGACTTCGGCGACCATGCAGCGACCAAGCGTTTCGCCGATGAGCTGGTAGCCGACCCCAGCGTCGTAGGCGTTATCGGTCCGATGGGCAGCGGAGAGGCGTTTGTGAACGCCCCCGTCTTCGACGCAGCGGGTCTCGCGCAGGTCAGCCCGTGCGCGTCTCACCCCGACCTGTGTCGGCGCGGCTACCAGACATTCTTTCGTCTCGTGGCCAATGAAAATGTCCAGGGCGGAGAGTTGGCGCGGCTGGCGCGGGGCTACCTGAACGCCCAACGCGCGGCCATCGTGCACGCCAACGACCTGTGGGCGCGGACGGTATCCGACCTCTTTACCCGCGAGTACGAGGCGCTCGGGGGCGAGGTCGTCGGCCGCCAGGAGTACGCGCCGACGGACCAAGATTTCAACGGCCTCATCCATGCCACCGTCGTGGCCGAGCCAGAGCTGGTGTTCTGCGCCGTGCATCCTGTCGAAGGCCCGACGATTTCGGGCGGCCTGCGCCTGGCCGGGCTGCGAGCGCCTTTCCTGGGCACGGACGCCATGAAGACCGCCTTCCCGTTGGGCGGAGGCGAGCCGGGCGCAGAAGCCTATCATACCCATTCCGGCGCCGACTTCCGCCGCCTGCCTAGCGCAGCGCAGTTCCGCCAGGCCTACGCGGCGCGATTCCCGGAAGATAGCACCTACAGCCCGGAAGCCTACGACAGCGCCATGCTACTCGCCGAGGCCATTCGCCGCGCGGGCCGCCCTGACCGCGCCGCCGTCCTGGCCGCTCTACGTGACCTTGGGGAGTATGACGGCGTGACGGGGCGGATTCGGTTCGACGCCAGCGGCGAAAGGCTCGACGCCCCCATCAGCTTCTACCAGGTGCGCCTGACCGATGGCGAGCGCGAGATGCACTATCTGGGCATGACATCCGAACTCTTGCCCGCCTCGGCGACGCTGTAGCCACACCCTCACTCAATTCATGGAGAAGACACAAATGGCAAGCAAGACTTACGTGAAATTGCCGGTGGTAGATGTCCACAATGGCCATCGCACCTTTGTGCCGCTCGGCATCGTCGAGGGAGCGCGGCCAGGGCCGACTCTTGCCGCGATCGGCGCCGTCCACGCCACGGAGTACTCGGCGCTTGAAGGTGTCCATCGCTTCTGGCGCTCGCTGGAGCCCGAAAAGCTGGCGGGGCGCGTGCTCGTGGTGCTGGCAGCCGATGTCGCGGCGCTGTCTGCCCACACCCAGTACACCAACCCCATTGATGGCAAGAACCTCAACCGCGTCTGGCCTGGAAAGGCCGACGGCACGCTGACCGAGGTCATCGCGTACACCATCACGCAGGAGGTTATCCTCAAGGCGGACGCGGTGATCGATTGTCACGGCGGCGAGTACGACGAAGCCATCGACCTCTTCATCATCACCCACGCCACTGGCGACGCCGCGCTGGACAAGCGAACGCTCGACCTGTCGCTGTCGCTGGGCATGCCGTTTGTCGAAGTGACCGATGCTTCGGGGGCGGTCCTCGGGCGAGGTACGGGCGCCGCCGAGGCGATACGCTCCGGGCGACCGGCGGCAACGCTCGAGGCGGGCGGGCGCGGCGCGCTGGACGAACGGCATATTTCCGCCGTCTACAACTCCCTCCACAACGCGGCTCGCTTCCTGGGGATCGAGGACGGCGCGCCTGTCCTGTGGGCCGGCCAGCCGGTCAAGATTGATCACGGTATCCTTCTGCGCACGACGGAGCTAGGGCTGTACCAGCCGGCGGTCAGCGTCGGCGACTGGATTGAGCAGGGTGGGCTGTTCGCGCGCGTACTCGACTTCGATGGGAGCGTGCTGGAAGAGATTTGCGCACCGGAGGCAGGTGTCGTCCTGGACGTCATCGTCGGCCGGGCAATCAAGGCCGGCGGCTTCGCGGGCAAGATCGGCGTCCTCTGATACCCAAACCGCCGAGGGTGGACTATGAACGTTTCGAGCCGAGTGGCTATTGTCACGGGGGCCGCTAGCGGCATCGGCGCGGGCATCGCCAGGGTCCTGGCGCGGGCTGGCGCGTCGGTGGCCGTCGCCGACCTCAACGCCGCGGGAGCCGAGGCAGTCGCGAGCGAGATTCGCGCCGAAGGCGGGACGGCCATCGCCGTAGCCGTCAACGTTGCCGAGACCGGCAGTGTAGACGCGATGGTCGAGCGCGTTGTAGCCGATCTCGGCCGACTCGACATTCTCGTCAACAACGCGGGTATAATTGCCGACGAGGTCGACGTCGCCGACATGAGCGACCAAGTCTGGGACCGCATCTTGAATGTCAATCTGCGCTCACAGTTCCTGTGCTGCCGCGCGGCCATTCGGGCAATGAAGCCGCAAGGCTACGGCCGCATCATCAACATCGCGTCGCGCTCGTGGTTGGGCGGAGCTGGGCTCGCCAACTACGCGGCCTCCAAGGGCGGCGTCATCAGCCTGACGCGCAGCCTGGCGATGGAGGTGGGCAAGTACGGCATCACCGTCAACTGCGTCTCGCCGACGCTCATCGTCACGCCACTCTTCCTCGGCATGCCGAAGGAGGAGCAGGAGCGCGATCTGGCCCGCGCCCGCACCCAACCCATCCCGCGCCTCGGCCAGCCCGAGGATGTTGCCTACGCGGTGCTGTGCTTTGCGGGTGAGGGCGCGAGCTTCATCACGGGCCAGAACCTCTACGTCGGCGGGGGTGGCGACCTCCGCACAGCGGCGCTATAGGAGGCAGGACAATGCTTATCGACTTCCGCGTCCAGCCGCCTTACAAGAGCTACCTGGGCATCTACTTCTTCCGCCCGCGCCCCGCGGTCGAGGATCCGGTGCGGGGCAACTCCTTCTCAGCGGGCCGCCGGCCGAGCGCATCGTTCGAGCAGCAGTCGATTGAGCTGTTCGTCCAGGAGATGGATGAGGCGGGGATCGACCTGGCGGTCATCATGGGCCAGCGTTGCGCCCCACGTTACGGAAGCGTCGACAACGGCGACATCGTCGAGCTGCTTCACCGTTACCCGGGGCGCTTTGTCGGTTACGCCGGGATTGACCCTATAGAAACGAGCGCGGTCGATGAGATCAAGCGCCGCGTGGAGCAAGGCTGCCGCGGCATCGCCATCGAGCCTGGCTGGAGCGAGCCGTCGATACCCGATGACGACGAGCGAGTCTACCCCGTGTACGAGACGGCGAACGCCCTGGGCGTTCCCGTCATGATTACCAGCAGCCACTTCATCGGGCCTGACATGAGCTACTCGATGCCGGTCCACATCCAGCACGTCGCCCTCGACTTCCCCGACCTGACAATCATCGTCGGTCACGGCTGTTGGCCCTGGACGGTGCAAGCCTGCGCCCTCGCCATGCGGTGCACCAACGTCTATCTCATGCCTGAGTTTTACATGTACCTGCCCAACATGCCCGGCGCAGACGACTATGTCAAGGCGGCGAACGGTTTCCTGAGCTACCGGATGCTGTACTCGTCGTGCTACCCGAGCCGTGGCCTGGAGCAGTCGCTGGAGGAGTTCCGCGCCCTGCCCATCCACCCGGAGGCTCAGCAACGTCTGCTGGGAGGCAACGCCGCGCGCCTGCTCGGCTTGCCCGCGTCTGTGGAAGCGAGCCAGACATGACCCAGCCACGCTTGTCGGGGAAGGTCACTTTGGTCATCGGGGCCGGCAGCGGCATTGGCCGCGCCATTGCCTTGCGGTTTGCCGCCGAGGGGGCCCGGGTGGCCGTCGCCGATCTGGTGCCAGAGGCGGGACAGGAAACCGTGCGCCTGATAGCCGACGGCGAAGCCGTGTTCTTCCCCGTCGATGTCACGCAGCGCGAGCAGGTGCGCCGACTCGTGACTAACGTTGAAGCCCACTGGGGACGCCTGGATGTCCTGGTCAACTCGGCCGGGGTCGCCGGGCGTGGCCGCATCGAAGAAGCGCCTGACGATCTATGGGACCGCGCCCTGGCCGTGAATCTGTCGGGCGTCTTCTGGGCCTGCCAGGCTGCCGTCCCGGCCTTCCAGCGGGTTGGCGGCGGCGTCATCATCAACCTGGGCTCGATCGCGGGAGTGCGGGGTTGGCCCAGCAGCCCGATCTACAGCGCTACCAAGGGCGGCGTGGTCATGCTAAGCCGCTCCCTGGCAGCAGCCTACGTGCGAGAGAACATCCGCGTCTACGCCATCTGCCCGACGGCGGTAGACACGCCGATTATCCAGGCGCTGTTCGACCGCACCCCTGATCCGGTCGCGGCGCGACGCGCCTACGAGGCCGACGAGCCCCTCGGCCGCATGATTACCGTCGACGAGGTGGCCGCGCTCGCCGCCTACCTTGCCTCCGACGAGCGCTTCCCCTATTCGCCCGAACCCTTTGTGCTCTAGATTTGAGAGGAGAAACCCCATGGAATTCGGTGTCTGTCTGCCCAGCGCCGGCGCGAAGGCGACAGTTGAGAATATCGTGACCGTCGCGGGGTGGGCCGAGGCCCTCGGCTTCCACTCGCTCTGGGTAACCGACCACGTCGTCCTGCCACTCCAGGTCGACTCGTGGTACCCCTACCGCAGTCACGGCCGCTGGGACTACGCGCCGAACACCAACTGGCTCGATCCGCTGCTCACGCTATCCTGGGCCGGGCAGGCCGCGCCGCACTGCAAGCTCGGGACGACCATCCTGGTCGCGCCCCTGCGCAACCCTATTCTGCTGGCCAAGCAGGCCGCCACCCTCGATTACCTGACCTGCGGGCGCCTCATTCTGGGCCTCGGCGCCGGCTGGATGGCGGAGGAGTTCGGCCTCGTCGGCACGACCTACGAGGACCGCGGTCGGCGGGCGGTCGAGATGGCGCAGTTGATGCGCGCCTTCTGGTCGGGGGAGACGGTGCAGTTCGACGGCCAGTACTGGCACGTCCACGACTGCCAGATGTACCCCCGCCCGGCCAACGGCACGATTCCCATCTACTGGGGCGGGCACAGCGAGGCCTCGATGCGCAAGGTGGCGCAGGTGGGTGACGGCTGGCACCCGACTCAGATTCCCCTGGCAGAGCTACAGGCGGGCGTCAAGCGTATGCGCGAGATCTGTGAGCAGTACGGCCGCGACCCGGAAAGTGTGCCTATCATCGCGCGCCCGTACGACAAATACCCGGTGTCGCCGGAGACTCTGGAAGCGCACCAGGCCATGGGCGTCACGCACTGGATTATCGACCCGATTATCAAGGACCCGAGCCTGGAGGTTCTGCACGAGGAAATGCAGCGCGTCGCCGAGCTCGTCGGCCTGGAGCCGCGCGGCCAGCGCCCCGCGGCCGAGACGGCAGCCACGCCATGAAAGCCCGACGATGGCCGCACAACAGGGAGCCGGGCGTATGAAACTCGACGGCAAAGTCGCCATTATCACCGGCGCGGCGTCGGGTATCGGTCGCGCGTCCGCCATCCTGTTCGCTCAGGAAGGCGCGCGAGTCGTCGTCGCCGATCTCGCCCAGGCCGCCGGCGAGGAGACAGTGGCTCAAATTCAAAGCCAGGGCGGCCAAGCCTGCTTCGCTCGCGTCGACGTTGCCGACGCCGAGCAGGTCGCCGCGATGGTGCAGGTGGCCCTCGACACCTATGGTCGGCTCGATATTCTCTTCAATAACGCGGGGCTGACGCTGCCCGCGAGTGTCACCGAGACTGACGATAGCCTGTGGTCGCGCAGCCTCGACGTCAATCTCAAGGGTGTCATGCTCGGCTGCAAATACGCCATCCCCGCCATGCTCCAGAGTGGCGGCGGCTCGATCGTCAACACCGCCTCCATGCTAGGCCTCGTCGCGTCCCCGCGGCAAGCGCCCTACAGCGCGGCCAAGGGCGGTGTCGTCATGCTCACCAAGCAGGTCGCCGTCGACTACGCGCGCAATGGCATCCGTGTCAACTGCATCTGCCCTAGCGAAGTCGATACGCCCATGCACCGACGGTTCATCGAAGAGTCGCCCGACCCCGAAGCGACCAAGCGTCGCCTCATGGAGCGCATCCCCCTCGGGCGCGTGGCCCATCCTGACGAGCTTGCCCGCGTCGCTCTTTTCCTCGCTAGCGACGACTCGTCCTACATCACCGGTGTCGCCCTGCCCGTCGACGGCGGGCTAACCGCCCTATGAGACACGACCGCCAGACACGCCATTGAGTTGATGAGGTCATCCCCGTGGAACTAGCCATCCGTATTCCTGCCTCTGGCCCCTTCGCCAACGCCGAGACCCTGACGCGCCTGACGCGCTGGGCCGACGAACTCGGCTACCACTCCGTGTGGGTCAGCGACCACGTCGTTCTGCCCCACCACGTCGCCTCGCCTTACCCGTACGCTGCCGATGGGCGCTGGACTACTCCGGCCGACACGCCCTGGCTCGACCCGCTCCTCGCGCTGGCCTGGGCCGCCACTGCCGCGCCGCGGATCAGGCTGGCCATGTCGGTGCTCGTCCTGCCACTGCGCAACCCGGTCCTGCTCGCCAAGCAGTTAGCGACGCTCGACGTCTTGAGCGACGGCCGTGTCTGGCTCGGCGTCGGCGCCGGCTGGATGGCCGAGGAGTTCGAGTTGATCGGGGTGCCGTTCGCCGACCGCGGCAAGCGCTCGGTGGAGATGATTCGGCTGATGCGGGCGTTGTGGAGCGGTGAGACGGTCAACTTCCAGGGCGACATCTGGCAGCTCCAGGACTGTCAGATGTACCCACGCCCGGTCCACGGAACAATCCCCGTCGTCTGGGGCGGACACAGCGATGCGGCTCTGCGCCGTGTCGCGCGCCTGGGCGACGGCTGGCACCCGACCCTTATTACCATGGACGAGCTCACCGACGGTGTGCAGCGCCTGCACCGGTTCTGCGAGCAGGCGGGGCGTGATTTCGCCAACCTGGCGATCGTCGCCCGCCCGGGCGCTAAATACCGCCTGACCGAAGAAACCATGGCGCAGCACCGCGCCCTGGGCGTGACCCACACGATCGTCGACGTTCCGCTCACCGGCGAAGGGCTGCGCGACGCCTACGACGAGATGGCGCGCTTGGCCAGGATGGTGTAGATACCGACTGGCCAATAACATGACCCGTTCAGACCTATTGCTCAACCGGCGAAGCCCCTAGAATAAGCACCAGGCCCGGACATTCCACAACTACATACTCACTTCCGGTCCGAGACAGCGCCCGATGGCGCGACTCCCCTTGCCACGACGCAAGGGGAGAGGCGTTCCTTGGCCCAGCCTATCTCAGAGAGGAGCACCGGCGATGTATCAGGGTCAACAGGTGGCGGAGAAACGTCTCGGTCTGTGGCTTGCGTTGATTATCATGCTTGTCCTCATCGTCGGCTGCGCCTCAGCCCCAGCCTCGCCCTCAGCGGGGCAAGGTGCGAGCCAGGCGGCGAACCCGCCGGCCCAGGCGCCCGCTCAATCCGCGGCGCCTCAGCAGCAAGCCCCAGCGGCTCAGCAGCAGGCCCCGGCTCAAGGCCAGGCCAGCGCGGATGGGTGCGGCAAGGAAGTCATCATCGGTATCAATGGCGATGGTCAGTCCGTAAACCCCCTGTACGGTAGCGACTCGAGCACCGTCGCCCGCACCGATGCCATCTCCGAGCCGCTCGTCTTCCTCGACGCCAAGACGATGCAGCCCATCCCGTGGCTCGCCAAGTCTTGGGACGTCTCCTCCGACGGCACAACCTATACCTTCAAGCTTCAGGACGGTCCGAAGTGGCCCGACGGTAAGCCGCTCACGGCCCAGGATTTCGAGTTCACTCTTCTCACCATCCTCTCAAAGGACTACACGGGACCCTGGCAGAGTCTGTTCAGCGACCTGGTCGGTGCGGACAAGGTCATGGCCGGCTCGGCCACCTCCCTCGACGGCGTGAAGGTAGTCGACGATAAGACTCTCCAGCTCAAGCTCAACAAGCCCAACGCCGCTTTCCTGGCGAACGCGGTGCGCAACCTCAAGCCCATCCCGCGCCACATCCTCGAAGGCCAGAAGCTAACCGCCGAGCATCCGTTCATGCAGAACCCAGTCGGCGTCGGCCCCTACCGAGTGCTGGAGTGGGTCAAGGGCGACCACCTGACCCTGGAAGCCAAGCCCGACTACTGGGGCACTCCCGTGTGCGCCAAGCGCATCACCGAGCGCATCATCCCCGACATGAACGCGCTGGGACTGGCCCTGGAGAGTGGCAACGTGGACCAGATGAATCCGCTGGAGCCGCGCTTTGTCACACGCTTCAAGACCAATCAAGATATTGCCGTCTACGATCACCCGACTCGTTCACTGGACGCCATCTACTTCAACTTCAAGAACCCGACACTGGCCGATCCGCGGGTGCGCCAGGCCATCGCCATGAGCCTCAACATGGAGGAGTTCAGCCAGAAGGTCCTGGGCGGAATCCAGGCGCCCGTGCTCAACCCACTGCTCAAGTCGAGCTGGGCCTTCGACCCCAGCCTCAAGCAGCCTGCGCCTGACCTGGAGAAAGCGAAGGCGCTGCTGGCCGAAGCGAAGGTTCCGGCCGACTTCAGCGTCAAGATCCGCACAAACGCGGGCAACACGACACGCGAGCAGATGGCAACGTACCTGCAGGCGCAGATGCAGAAGCTCGGGCTCAAGGCCGACGTTGAGCTGCAGGAATGGAGCACATTCATCGGCGGCGTGACTCAGGGCAACTTCGACATCGTGGTGCTCAGCTCGAACGGTGGCATCCCCGACCCCGACACGCTTTACGGCGACTACCATACCAAAGGCAGCACCAACTACGGCAAGTACAGCAATCCGGAGTTGGACAAGGTGCTGGAACAGGCGCGCGGCACCAACGATATGGAGCAGCGCAAGAAGCTCTATCAGCAAGCGCAGCAGATCCTGGTCAAGGACGTGCCGCGCGTGTGGGCCTACGAGTACCTGTTCAGCGTTGCCGCGCGCAAGAACATCTCGAATATCACGCCAAGTTCCTTAGGGCCAATGTGGGACGCCAGGGCCTGGCACAAGCAGTAGTAGGCCGTCATGACAGGCTACATCGCGCGCCGCGTGCTGCTGACGGTTCCGCTGCTGCTTGCCCTGAGCGTGTTCGTCTTCGCGCTCATCAAGGTCGCGCCCGGAGATGCGACGGCGTACTTCATCCCTAGCAGTTTCTCCGACTCGGCGCTCGACCTCGAGACGTTCCGCACCAAGCTGCGGCAAGAATTGGGGCTGGACCAGCCGGTGTACATCCAGTACCTCAAGTGGCTGTCCAACGTGGCGCGCGGCGACTTCGGCTACGCGTTCACCTATCACGTGCCGGTCAGGGACCTCATTGTGGCGCGCATTCCGGCGACGCTCGAGCTCCAAGTCACGGCGCTGCTGTTAGCCGTCATGATCTCGATTCCGGTGGGTATTGTCGCCGCGACGCGGCAGTACTCACCGGCCGATCACACAGTGACGACGCTGTCATTCCTGGGCCTTTCACTTCCGAACTTCTGGCTGGCCTTGCTGCTCATCATGCTCTTCTCCGTTCACCTCGGGTGGCTACCCTCCGGCGGAATCGGGGACGACAAACCGCTCATAGAACGCTGGCGCTTCCTGCTCCTGCCGGCCGTTGTGCTGGCCCTGGAGTACATGGCCTGGTATGTGCGCTTCATGCGCTCTAGCCTGCTCGACGTCATGCGCTCGGACTACTTGACGACGGCGCGCGCCAAGGGGCTGAAGGAGCGCCGGGTGATCTACGGTCATGCGCTCAAGAATGGGCTTCTCCCGATGGTGACCGTTATCGGGCTCTCACTGCCGCGCCTCCTCGGCGGCGCTATCATCGTCGAGTCGGTTTTCGCCTGGCCTGGTTTGGGCCGCCTGGCCTACGATGCCGTCTTGCGCCGCGACCAGCCGGTCATCATGGCCCTGACGATGCTGACGGCAGCGGTCATCATCCTCTCAAGCCTCTTGGTAGACATCCTGTACGTCCGCCTCGACCCGCGCATTTCGTACCGAGCAAAGGCGTAACGATGAGCAGTGTTACTCTCGATGTTGCGTCTAGGCGTGAACGTCCAACGATCTCCCAACGCGTGCTCATCTGGCGCGCGTTTAGGCGCCACACCCTGGCCACGGCCGGGCTTTTCACCATCCTAATCCTGGTGGTTATCGCCCTCCTCGCGCCCGCGCTTGCTCCGTATGATCCGGCGGAGCAAGACCTGATGAACTCGCTGATGCCCCCTAGTCGCGAGCACTTGATGGGGACCGACGACCTGGGCCGTGACACGTTCAGCCGCGTTCTCGTCGGCTCGCGCGTGTCGCTATCAGTGGCCTTTGTATCCGTTGCCATTCTCATCACGATTGGCGTTCTGATAGGCGTCGTGGCCGGATACTACCGTACCTTCGACGGTCCGCTCATGCGGGTTATCGATCTCATGATGTCCATTCCCAATACCTTCTTGATCCTGACCATCGTGGCATTGTTCGGGCCGGGCCTGCGCAATACCATCCTTGTCATTGCGCTCACGTCTTGGATGGGGACGGCGCGTATCGTGCGCGGGCAATTCCTGTCGCTGCGCGAAAAGGAATTCGTCGAGGCTGCCCTTGCCGTTGGCGCAAGCAATCGCCGCATCATCTTCCGCCACATAATGCCAAACATTCTATCCGTCGTGATCGTTCAGGCGACGCTGTTTGTCGCCTTTACGGTTATCGTCGAGAGCACGTTGAGCTACTTGGGCCTCGGCGTCCAGCCGCCCGCCCCCAGTTGGGGCAACATGCTCAGTAGCGGGCGGAACTTCATCCAACAAGCCTGGTGGATGACCGTCTTCCCCGGTCTCGCCATCTTCATTACCGTGCTGGCGTTCAACTTTCTGGGCGACGGTCTCCGTGACGCCCTGGACCCACGCCGCACGGAGAGGAGATAACGTGCTAAGCGAAAAGGCCGCCTTTATCTACGCCCTTCTGCGCACGCCGACCGCTCTCTATCCCCGTTCGCTGTTTCAGAGCCTCTTCCCGCTGACGGACGCCGACTACAGTCCGGACACGTTGACGCGCCTGGCGGCCAAAGTGGACGAGTATCGCGAGCGGGAAGCCGGGGCGAGGGGGCAAGCCAAAGCCTTCCTCCAGCTCGTGGTTGCCGACGCCGACAACGCCCTCGCCTTCTTGAAGACAGACCCGCTGGCCGGCTGGGATGTGATGGAAACGATCGAGGCCTATTATGAGGTGGTCGCGGATTACTATGTGGATCGCCTCAATCTGGGCTGGACGTGCAACCCGCCCGTCGTCGTTGACACTTACCCGCCCCCAGCCGAGAATGAGGACTGGTTCGCCGTGTCCAGCGTGCCGGGCGGGCCGCGTCCCGGCTACCCGCAGGGCGTCTACTTCCTGCGTCGCTACATGATGCCTGGCGTCGCGGAATTGGCAACGCTGCACGAAAACACCCATCACTTCGGCACTGGCTCGAAGGGCAAAGGCGGCTACTATCGCTACTTCGACGAGGGCATCGCCAACTTCATCGCCTACATCGTCTACTATCACAAAAACGGCGACCTCGCTCCCATCCAGCTCTACCGCACCTTCCTCCAGGAAGTGAACACCACGCTCTACGAGTACCCGAACTTCGACCGCATCCTGGCATCCATCGTTCATCAGGTGGGCATGACGGGCCTCTACCGCCTCATTCGTCGCCGCCTGGATGACGCGAGTTCCGTAGACTGGCAGGACGTCCTCTGCCAGACCGCCGCAGGTCGGCTGCGCGTCGCGCGGCGGTCCAGCGAGCCTCCTGACGACGAGTTGCCGCCGACTGTCAGTGAACTGCAGGCGGGCGCTTACCTCATGGTGTCGGTCATTAGCTACCCTGAGCGCATGCTCATGTCTCCCGCCACCTATCTCACGTACGACCGTATCAACCGCGAGGGGCCGCTGCCGCGGTCCGCTATCCAGGACCGCTGGCAGATGACGGCCGACGAAGCAGAGGCCGTCTATCGCGAGCTTGCCCGCGTCTATCTCTGGTCCGAGATCGACGGCCAGATCGGCTTACGTGCCTTTCGCTCCGACCTGTTCTATGGCACAGGTGTCATGCGCGCCACATGGGAGGGAACCCCACCGTGATCATCAAAGCCGATAGCCTCCCGGAGATCTACGAGCCCGACAACTCGCTGGTCATGAAGCGGGTTGTCCACCGCGAAGCGCACAGCGCTGCCATCAGCGTAACCTGGGTCCGCCTATGGGGCCAACACCAGGAATTGGTGTGTGACGTGAGTGACCGTGTCTACTACATTATCGACGGTCAGGCCGAGTTCCAGGTAGGCGGCGAGCCTCTCGGCCAGGTCCGCGCCGGCGACTATGTCTTCATCCCGCGCGGCGTGCCGTATGTTTTCAGTGGCGACATGACGTATCTGGTCATGAATGGGCCGGCGTTCGTGCCAGGCTCGGATCGGGTGCTGGACTAAGCTATGGCTCCCTCCCTTTTCCTTGACAACTGCACGCTCATCGACGCCACCCATAGCCGCCCGCGCCCTGGCATGGCCGTCGTGATTACCGACACGCGTATCGCAGAGATCGCCCTCGCGACCGAGTTGCGGCCTGCGGCGGGGCAGCACGTAGTCGATTTGAGTGGCGCCTATCTGTTGCCCGGGCTGTGGGATTGCCACTGCCACCTGGGCGTGTACTATCCAGACCCCAATGCCGAGTCTTTGTTCGAGACCCCGGCCGAGCGCACCCTGCGCGCCCTTCGGCATGCCACTGACGCGCTGCAAGCGGGGGTTACGGCGCTGCGCGCCGCAGGTGAGCCTGCCTATATCGATGTGGCCTTGCGCGATGCCTTCGCCGCAGGCCTCCAGGTAGGGCCGCGCCTCTTCGTGTCCGGGCCACCGCTCAAGGTCACCGGCGGCCACGGCGCGTATCGCCGCCGAGCCCCGGTCTTCCTGGATGCACCGACGCGTGACGCATTTCCGTCCACGGATCCCTGGGGAGGCATGGAGCTCGACGGGCCTGACGGTTTCCGTTATGGAGCGCGCCTCAACATCAAGATGGGCGTGGACTGGATCAAGCTGTTTGTCACGGGTGGCGTCGCGGGTGGGCGCGAGAGCATGACAGAGCTGCAGATGTCGGCGGCGGAGATCGAGGCTGCCGTGGATACTGCCCACAGCAAGGGCTTGAAGGTTATGGCTCACCTGGGCGGACCCGACGCCGTGCGCATCGCCGTGGGCGCCGGCGTGGACAGCGTCGAGCATGGCTATACCCTGGATGAGGACGCCGTGGCTCTCATGGCTGAAAAGAGGGTGTGGTATGTCCCAACTCTGGGCGTTACGCACAACGAGGCGTATATGCGCCGCATGGGATGGGCCGCTGTCGCCGTCGAGAAGGCGCTCGCCGCTGCGCCCAACCACCAGCGCGCGTTCCAGATGGCGGTCGCGGCAGGCGTTCGCATCGCCAACGGCTCGGATCTCCACCCTTTGGCGCAGACGACGACAGCCGAAATCGAGCAGATGGTGCGCTGTGGCATGACTCCATGGGACGCCTTGGTGGCGGCAACGCGCAACGCCGCCGAGATGTGCGGCGCGCTGGGCGACCTGGGAACAATCGAGAGTGGCAAATTGGCTGACCTGATTGTCGTCCGCGACAACCCAATGGACGATATCCGTTGCCTCAAGCAAATGGCGATGGTCATCCTGAACGGCACGATTGTGCGCAATGGCTTCAAGGAGCAATCATGACAGAGCTTCAGACGCTGGTGAATGAATATCTGGCCTTCGTGTTCCAGACAGATCCCATTCGCGCCTCGCAGCTTGGCATCCACGACCATGACCACGAGCTAGGCACGCTGAGCCAGGATGCGATCGAGGCCGAGACGAATCGCCGCCGTGACTTCCTGCGACGGTTCGAGGCCATCGCGCCTGAAGGCCTGAGCGCGGATGAGCGAATGGATCACCGGGTAGCGATTATCGATCTGGAGACGAGCCTGCGCCGCCACGACGACCTACGAATCTGGGAGAGGGCGCCCTATTGGTATCTCGAACGCCTGGGCGGCGCACTGTCGCCCCTGATGAGCCGCCATTACGCGCCGTCCGAAGCGCGGGGCGAACGGCTCCTGGCTCGCCTGAACCAGATACCCGACTACCTGGCGGCGGCGCAAGCCAACCTGACCGATGACGCCCCGCCGCTGTATGTCGAAATGGGCCTGACGGCGGCGCGCGGGCTGGAGCAATTCCTGGGCGAAGCCGTGCCGGGCTTCGCCGAGACGCTGCCCGATGCTCTGCATGGCGACATCGATGCGGCGGCGACGCGGGGTCGAGCCACCCTGGGCGAGTTCACGACATTCCTGCGCGACCTGCACGGCCGCGCCCAGGGGACGTACGCGTGTGGCCCGGCCCACTTCGATTTCTTGCTTCAGCACTTCCATCTGCTCGACATGGACCACCAGTCGCTCTACCAGTTCGGGCTGGAGCGCATGGCCGAGGACAAGGCGCGCCTGGAAGCCTATGCCCGCGAGCAAGACCCCTCCCGCACCTGGATCGAGCAGATCGACCGCGTCAAGGAGGACCACCCGCAGCCGGCCGAGTTCAAGGACTCCTACGAGCGCGAGATGTGGCGCGCGCGGGAGCACTGCGTCGAGCGGGACCTGATCACCATTCCCGAGGGTGAGGTATGCCACATGGTGTGGATCCCGGCCTATCTCCGCGCCTCGCTGCCGATTGCGGTCATGGGAACGACACCGCCGTTCGAGGCGGGCCTGGAGAGTGAGTGGCTCATCACGCCGCTCGATCCAGAGGCCTCGCCCGAGCGCCAGCGCCAGCACATGCGCGACAACTGCTACGCGTTCGCCCGCTCGATCGCCCTGCACGAGATTTATCCGGGCCACCACCTGCAGAAGGTCCACCACAAGCTCGCCACGCAGGCGTCGCCCATGCGCCGTTACTTCAGCAGCCCGGTGTTTGTCGAGGGCTGGGGGCTTTACACCGAAGACCTGTTCGAGGAGACCGGCTTCATTCACGAGCCGCCGGTGATGCTGTTCAAGCTGCGCAATGCCTTGTGGCGTTCGGTGCGCGTCGTCATCGACACGGGCCTACACACGCGCAACATGAGCTTCGAGGAGGCGGTGGCGCTGCTGCGCGACCAGGTGGCCCTGGACACGCACATGGCCGAGGGCGAGGTGCGGCGTTATACGACCCACAACAACCCGACCTACCCGTCATCGTACCTGGTGGGCAAGACGCAGATTCAGAAGCTGCGTGAGGAGTGGCGCGAGGGGCAAGCCAGCGCGTACAGCCTGAAGGCGTTCCACGACACACTGCTGAGCTACGGCTCGCCGCCGGTGACGCTCATCGCCGAGCGCATGCTCGAAGTGCCGGCGTGAGTCGCCAGACGTGAACGTGCTCAGCCAGAAAGGGATGGCATGATGCGGCAAGCGCCTCTATACCCTTCTCACCGTCCGGTCGTGATGGCGACGCGGGCGGCCGTGGCGTCGAGCCACTACCTGGCGTCTGTCGCCGGCCAGCGCATTCTCGACCAGGGCGGCAACGTCGTCGACGCCGGCGTCGCCATGGGCCTGTGCATCAACGTCCTCCAGCCGCACATGACGAGCCTGGGCGGCGTCGCGCCGATCATCTTGCACCTGGCCGGCGAGGAACGGACGGTCGTCATCGACGGCCTGGGCGTCTGGCCGCGCGCTGCGAGCATCGACCTCTTCCGCGAACGGTACGGCGACCTCCCCGAAGGCATAATGCGCTCGGTCGTTCCGGCCGCCGCCGATGCCTGGCTGACGGCTCTCGAACAGTTCGGTACGCTTCCCTTTGCCCAGGTCGCCGCGCCCGCCATCGAGCTGGCCGAGCGTGGCTTTCCTATGTATGGCTCGCTCCATAGCGACCTCACGGGCGATACGGCGGGCTTCCGCCGCTGGCCCTCGACGGCGGCGGTCCTCCTGCCGGGCGACCGCGTGCCAGCCCTCGGCGAGAGAGTCATCCAGGCGGACCTCGCGAGCACGCTGCGGCGCATGGTGGAGGCCGAGGACAGAGGCGGCATACCGGCCGCGCGTGATTTGTTCTACCGCGGCGACATCGCCCGCCAAATGGCGGAGTTCGCCCAGGCCCAGGGCGGCTTGTTGACGTACGATGATCTGGCGAGCTTCCACGTCAGCGTCGAGGAGCCGGTGCTGAGCCGCTACCGCGACGTCACGGTGGCAACGTGCGGCCCGTGGTGCCAGGGGCCGGTCATCAACCAGACGCTCAACATCCTGAACCACTTCGAGCCGGCCACGATGGACCACAACAGCGCCGACTACGTCCACTTGCTGGCCGAGGCCCTCAAGCTCGCCTTCGCCGACCGCGAGCGCTACTATGGCGACCCGCGCTTCGTCGAGGTCCCGCTGGATGGGCTGCTGAGCGAGGACTATGCCCGCGTTCGCGCCGCCGACATCGACATGGCTCGCGCCTGGCCGGAGATGCCGCCGCCGGGCGACCCGCGTGGTTTCGGCGCGAGCAGCGCGCGTGGCACGACGCCTGTGGACACCGCGCCCGGCCCCTGGCCGTATGACACCGCCTACCTGTGTGTCGCCGATTCCGAAGGCAACCTGTTCTCGGCCACGCCGAGCGACAGCGCGCGCGAGACCCCCATGGTGCCCGGCCTGGGATTGGTCATCTCGCCGCGCGGGACCCAGTCCTGGCTCGACCCCCAGCACCCTAGCTCCCTCCAACCCGGCAAGCGGCCGCGCCTGACCCCCAATCCCGCGCTTGCCTTCCGCGGCGGGCGCCCCTGGCTGACATTTGGCACGCCCGGCGGCGACATGCAGTGCCAGGCGATGGTCCAACTGCTCGTCAACCTGATTGACTTCGACATGGACCCGCAGCAGGCCATCGAAGCGCCGCGCTTCAGCACCGAGAGCTTCCCCAACTCGTTCTGGCCGCATACCTATCGCCCGGGAATACTGACTGTGGAGAACCGGATCGGCGACGAGGTACGCGCCGAGTTGGCGGGGCGCGGCCATCGGGTCGCGGTCTGGCCTGCTTACGCTCGCGCCGCCAGCAGCCTGTGCGCCATCCTGCTCGACCCAGAGACTGGGACGCTGATGGCCGGCGCCGACCCGCGTCGGGAGAACTACGCCCTGGGCTGGTAGGGGCGTGATGCCAATCGGCAAGAAAACTGATACGAATACCTCTGGAGAAGCGGCGCGACCCTGGCTACAATGCATGTGTCGTTGTCAGCCCCCAATACTCCAAGAGGTTTCCGCATGTCTCAACCCGCCGTGGTTCTCTACAGCCTGAATACGGACTTCACATCACCGACGTGACAGGAGTGCTGCCGCGTGAGAGAGTTTCTCTCCGAGCATGGCATTCCCTTCGAGGATCGCAACATCCGCAAGGACCCGGCGGCGCGCGCCAGCCTGCTGGCGTTGACCGGTGAAGCTAGCGTCCCGCTGCTCATCGTCGGCGACGAGCGCATCCTCGGGTTCGACCAGCCGGCCATGGAACGCGCATTGGGCCTGGCCTCGGAGAAGAAATGACGACCCCTTCCCCCCCGAGCCTTGAAGACGACTTGCGCCAACTGGCCGAGCGTCTGGGGCAAGAGCTTTCCTACAACGACGGCAAGGGCAAGTACCCCTACCGCCAGGGGATGCACGACGGTCTCAAGTTCGCGTACGATAGCCTGGTGGCCCTGCTTCGCGAGCACGACATCATTGACACGGCCGGGTCGCTCGAAGGACGATTGGAGGCGAGGAGGTCGGATGAAGCACTACTTGATCAACTGCTCCGTCATTGACTGCGTCCGCGACGACATGCAGCCCTATCGCGCAACGGTCGTCGTGGAGAACGGCAAGATTGATGTCATCGACAAGACCGCGGCCCCGGCGCCGCCCGGCGCCAGTGTCCTCGACCTGGGTGGCGCGTACCTCCTGCCGGGGTTGTGGGATAGCCACTGCCACCCCGGCGGCATGATTCCCGATCCGAATCGAGTGAGCTACTTCGAGACGCCCGCCGAGCGAACGCTGCGCGCGGTGCGCAACACACAGTCGGCCCTCCACGTCGGCGTCACGGCTCTGCGCGCCGTAGGCGAGTCGGACTACATCGACCTGGCCCTCCGCGATGCGTACGCCAACAAGACCCCGGCAGGTCTATGGAAGAAGGGCTACGACGACAAGCGTCTCTACGGACCGCGCATCTTCGGCGCCGGCGAAGGCCTCAGCATGACAGGTGGGCACGGGGCGAATGGCCGCATCGAGCCGGTGTACACGTCGAAGCGAATCGAGGTAGACAGCCCGGAAGAGGTTCGCAAGGCGGCGCGCGAGTGCATCAAGATGGGCGTTGACTGGATCAAGCTGATGATCACGGGCGGTATCGCCGGTGTGCGCGAGAGCATGTACGAAGTCCAGATGGACTACGAGGATATCAAAGCCGCCTGCGACGCCGCGCATAAGAAGGGTCTGAAGGTTTGCGCCCACACCGGCTGCTCGGAGGCCGCCATCATCGGCGTCAAGGCCGGTCTCGACTGCATCGAGCACGGCTACGAGCTGAACCGCGAGGCCACCGACCTGATGGCGGAGAAGGGCGTCTACTACTGCCCGACGCTGTCGGTCACGATGGACGAGGCCTACATGCGCCGATGGGAGTGGCCCGAGTGGTCTCTGCAGCGCGCGCTGGCGGGGGCAGAGCTCCACCAGAAGGCGTTCCAGAACGCCCTGGCGTCCGGCGTGACCATCGTCAACGGCGCGGACCTCAACCCCATCGCCGACACCGCTGTGCCTGAAATCGAGTGGACCGTGAAGGCCGGCCACACGCCGACCAGGGCCTTGCTGGCGTCGACGCGGAACGCCGCTGAGATGTGCGGCGTTCTGGCAACGCTCGGCACGGTCGAGACCGGCAAGCTGGCCGATTTGATCGTCGTCGAGCGGAACCCGCTGGAGAACATCTCGGCGCTGCGCGACGTGCGATTGGTCATGAAGGAAGGCGAGGTCGTCGTCAACCGAATGACGCGGCAGGGTGAGAGCGCCCTGGCATAGGAGGCCCATGTCCGCCTTCTCAAGCCTCGTAGACGAGTTCCTGGAAGCGACGTGGCGGCAGGAGCCGGCGTTGGCCACCAACGTCGGCATCCACCGCTACGACCATCAGCTTGCTGATGTCACCCCAGAGGCGTTGGATGCCTGGGGCGCGGACCTGCATGACTTTCGCCGCCGCTTCGAAAGTCTTGACCCGGCCACGCTCACCGCCGACGAGCAGTTGGACCGCCGGTGGGCGCTGGGCGTGCTCGACCGCGCTATTCTCGACCACGACCTGCGGCCCTGGGAACGGGCGCCGCGCTTCTACCTTCAGAACGTGGGCATCGGCCTCAACGACCTGCTCATCGGCGACCACGCCCCCCTCGAGGAGCGCTTGCGGGCTTTGCTATCGCGCCTGCAGGCCATTCCTCCGTCCCTCGCCACGGCCCGCCGCAACCTCCGCCCGTCCGAAATCCCGCCTATCTGGGTCGAGTTCGGTCTGCTCACAGCGCGCAGCACACGCCAGTTCTTGAGCGGCGCCATTCCCGAAGCCGCGGCCCTCGTTCCCGCTCTAGCGGACGAGGTGACGACAGCCAGCCTCACCGCCGCTCAAGCGGTGCATGACTTTGAAGGCTACATCCGCGAAATCGGTGGGCAGGCGGCGGGCGAGTTTGCCATCGGGCGCGAGAGGTTCGACTTCATCCTGAAGCGCTACCACATGCTCGACATGGACGCCGACCAACTCTACGACTTCGGCCGCGAGTGGATCGACAACTACGAGCAAGAGATGGCCGAGGTCGCACGCCAGATCGACCCAGACAGCGATTGGGTCGAGACGCTGGAGCGGATCAAGAACGACCACCCCACGGCGGAAGGGCTGAGGCAGGCCTACGAGGACGAGACTCTGCTCGCCCGCCAGCATTGCCTCGACCTCGATCTCATCACCTTCCCGGATGGGGAAAGCTGCTCCCTCGAGTGGATGCCGACGTTCATGCGCGCCTCGTCGCCCATCGCCAAGCCCTGGACGTCGCCGGCCTTCGAGCCGGGCCTCAAGAGCAAGTGGTACATCACGCCCGTAGACTCCGACGCCCCGCCTGAGCGCCAGGTGCAGCACTTGCGCGACAGCAGTTGGGCCTGGATCCGCGGCATCGCTCAGCACGAAATCTACCCCGGCCACCACCTGCACAAGGTCATCTCGAAGCAGGTCGCGACACCCCTCCGCCTGCAATTCTGGAGTCCGATCTTTGGCGAGGGCTGGGGCCTGTACACCGAGGAGCTGTGGTACGAGACCGGCCCGTTGGCCGAGCCGCGCTTCCGCCTGATGCAGTTGCGTAACGGCCTGTGGCGCGCCGTCCGCATCGTGATCGACACCGGCCTGCACACCCGCGGCACGAGCGCGCCCGAAGCCGTCAACTGGCTGGCCGACCGCGCCCGCCTTGAGACCCGCTGGGCCGAGAGCGAAGTGCGCGGCTACACCACGCGCCCGACCTACATCTCGTCGTATCGAGTCGGGCTATCCATGCTGATGGACCTGCGCGAGAAGGTGAAGGCGAAGCAGGGCAGCGCCTTCCGCCTGAAGGATTTCCACGACCGCCTGATGCGCTACAGCACGCTGCCCCTTACATTAGTTCAGGAAGAAATGCTGAGGTGAAATGACCACGACAGGACGCACGATTTTCTACGGCCGTACCTGGTGAAACGCTTGCAATATGGCGAAAGAGTTTCTTTCGCGACGTGGCATCCCGTTCGTGTATCACGACCTTGAGACGGATCCGATCTCGAAAGAGGAGATTGTCCGCCTCATGCGACGGCCCGACGGCGCGATGCGTGACCCGCTCATCGACATAGGCGGACGGCTTATCCTGGGTTCCGACAAGGCCTACACGGACCGCGTGCTCAAGGACCTTGGCGAGCAGACGCAGCCGGCCTCGAAAGTGTACGGGCGGCATGGCTCGCCGCGGACCGAGACGGCCTTGTCCTACCTGGCCGACCGCGGGCTACAGCCGGCGTTTCACGACCTGGACGCCGACCCACTGGATGACGACAGCTTGCTGGAGCTGATGTACCTGCCCCGCCTCGGCAGCACTCGGGCGCCGATCATCGTCCACCAGCCGGCCGACGACCCCGACCAGGTGCACATCATCCTGGGCGGCGATGTCGAGCACATTATTGAGGTATTTGGATGACCGGCAGGCTAACCGACAAAGTGGCCCTCATTACGGGCGCGGGGTCTGGGATCGGGCGAGCGACGGCGCTGCTCTTCGCGCGCGAAGGGGCCTGCGTCGTCGTCGTGGACGTTGTCGCCGCGCAGGGTGAGGAGACGGCCGCGCAGATTCGAGAGGCAGGTGGGACGGCGCTGTTCGTGCGGGCTGACGTCACGCGCGCCGCTGACGCCGAGCGCATGATTCAGACCGCCGTGGACCGGTTCGGCCGTCTCGATATCCTGTTCAACAACGCGGGGGTTCTGCGTCGCGGCACCATCGAGGAATGTACCGAGGGCGACTGGGACCTCGTGCTCAACGTGAACCTGAAGGGTGTGTTTCTGGGGACCAAGTACGCGATGCCAGTTATGAGGCAGCAGGGCAGCGGACTGATCATCAGCACCGCGTCGGGCGCAGGTATCGAAGGAACCGCGCGCTCGCCGGCTTACTGCGCCTCGAAGGCCGGTGTCATTCTCCTCATGAAGCAGTTGGCCGTCGACTACCCCGACGCCGGTATCCGCTTCGAGGCCTTCATTCCGGGGGTAGTGGATACCCCGTTGCTGGAGGTGATGTTCCGCGAAAGCGCTGACCCGGTTGAGGCCAAGCGCGTGTACCAGGAGCGTCGCGGCACACTCCGCACGACGGACGATGTCGCGCAGTCGGTGCTTGAGGTGGTATTGAGCTAAGGGAACTCCCCTAGCGTCAGCTCGGTGCGAACCAGAGAAGGAGAAGCTCATGCGAAAGTGGATCACGTGCCTGGCCCTGCTCGTCATGCTCGTCGCGGTCGCGGCCTGTGGCGGTCAGCCTGCCTCAGCGCCTTCCGCCAGTCAGGCCTCAGACGCCTCGAAGGCTGCCAGTGCTCCCGCCCAGGGCTCGTCCCAAGCCACCACCCCTACCCAGGCGCCCGCCGCCCAGGCAGCCGCTAAGCCCGGTGGGACCAATTGCCCCGTCGTCGGCGGATTCGCCGTCACGGGTACCAACGCCGAAGCGGCGAACATCAACCCCCTCCTGCGCGTCGACACTGACGGCGACTACCTGACCGACTGGGTATTCGACCGCGTACTCGACGTAGACCCCAAGACCTTCGAGCCGATACCCTGGCTCGCCGAGTCGTGGGACATCTCCAAGGATGGCCTGGTCTACACCTTCAAGCTGCGCAAGGATGTGAAGTGGCATGACGGCCAGCCCTTCACCGCCAAAGATGTGGCGTTCACACTGAACACCATTCTCTCCAAGGACTACACCGGCCCCTTCCGCAGCCGGTTCAACATGATCGCCGGCGCGCAGGATGCCATCGACGGCAAGACGAAGGAGGTGTCCGGCATCAAGGTCCTGGACGACTACACCGTTCAGATTACCCTGGCCAAGCCGACGGCGTCCTTCCTCGTGACCTCCATGCGCGAGCTAAAGCCCGTCCCGCAGCACCTCGTGCAGGGGCAGGACATCGCCAAGGGCGAGTGGGCGCAGAAGCTCATCGGCACCGGCCCGTTCAAGTTCAAGGAGTGGAAGAAGGGCGATAGTTGGACGTTCGAGGCCAACACGGACTACTGGGGCGGCAGGCCGTGCCTCGACGGGATCCGCCACCAGGTGATCCCCGACCTGAATGCCATGCTGGTCGCGCTGGAGTCCGGCGACATCGACACGAGCATCGTGCCGCCCGTGACCGAGATCCCCCGACTCAAGACCGAGAAGAAGCTGAACGTCATCGAGCTGCCGCCGTCGAGCATCGAGAGCGTCCAGTTCAACCTGCAAAACCCCTACCTCAAGGATGTGCGCGTGCGCCAGGCCATCGCGATGGCCCTGGACATGAAGGCCTTCACCAACGACATCCTCAAGGGTGTGACGCAGCCCGCCGATAGCGTCGTCGTGCCGACCCTGTGGACGTACGACAAGAGCCAGGCCATGCCGACGTACGACGTCGAAAAGGCCAAGAAGCTGCTGGCCGACGCGGGCTACCCCAACGGCTTTACCCTGAAGTGGAGCACCAACTCGGGCAACCTGTTCCGCGAGCAGTTCACGACCTTCGCCCAGGCTCAATTGGCCAAGATCGGCATCAAGCTCGAGCCCGTCATGAACGAGTGGCCGGTCTTCCTGAAGAGCGTCCAGGACGGCCAGTTCGAGATCGCGACCCAGGCCACGGCCTCCGGCCTGCCCGACCCCGACTCGCTGTACCAGGTCTACAAGACCGGCGCGCCGAGCAACTACTACAAGTACAGCAACGCGCAGGTCGACAAGCTCCTGGACGACGGGCGCGCGGCGACGACGGTTGAGGACCGCAAGAAGGCGTATCAGCAGGTCCAGAAGATCCTGGCTGACGAGCTGCCCAACTTCTACGCCTACTACCGGCCCAACCCTATCGTCACGAACCTGAAGCTCAAGGGCATTACGCCCAACCCCATCCAGCCGTACTACCACATCCAGAACTGGTACAAGGAGAAGTAGGCCCCTGGCATCCGCCGGCGAGCACTCATGGGACGCGATGCCGTTCCATGAGTGCTCGCTGTAACCTTCCGAGGTGAGATGACTCGCTACATCATCCGTCGTGTGCTGATGATGGCGCCGCTGCTGCTCGGGGTGAGTCTCATCGTGTTCTTCCTTATTCACTCCGCGCCCGGTGACCCGACGGCGTTCTTTGTGCCCGAGAGTGAGCCGGACCCGCAAGTGCGCGCGGCGGTGGCCCACGACCTGGGCCTGGATCAGCCGCTGCCGATGCAGTATGTCCTGTGGCTGCGCAAGGCCGTCACCCTTGACTTTGGCCAGTCGTTCCGCTACCAGCAGCCTGTCATGGGCCTCATCATGGAGCGCATTCCGGCCACCTTCCAGCTACAGGGCCTCGCCATCCTGCTCGCGCTGTGCCTCGCCGTCCCGGTGGGTCTCATCTCGGCCCTCCGCAGCGGCTCCCTCGTGGACCGCACGGCGACGGTCACTACCCTGTTCGGCCTGTCCATGCCCGAGTTTTGGTCCGCGCTGATGCTCCTGATGATCTTCTCGCTCGCGCTGGGTTGGCTGCCCTCGACGGGCATGGGCCAGGACAAGCCGTTCCCGGAGCGCATGCTCCACTATGTCCTTCCGGTGACGGTCCTGGCGCTGACGTACGTCGCCTGGTACACGCGCTTCGTCAAGACCTCGATGTTGGAGGTTGTCCGGCAAGAGTACATGACGACGGCGCGGGCGAAGGGACTGGCATCCCAGACGGTCGTCATACGGCACGGTCTGAAAAACGCGCTCATTCCCTTGATTACTATCGTCGGCCTATCATTGCCGCGCCTTCTGGGCGGCTCCATCATCATCGAGAGCATTTTCGCGTGGCCGGGCATTGGCCGCCTGGGCCTGGAGGCCGTTCTCAAGCGTGACTACCCGGTCATCATGGGGCTGGCTATCGTCACGACCGTTGTCATCCTCGTTCTCAGCCTCGTCATCGACATCATCTACGTCATGGTCGACCCGCGCATCAGCTTCGACTCGGTGAGGGAATGACGTCTCAAACGAGCTCTCCTGCGCTCCCTCGGGCCCAACCGCAGGCGTGGACCCGGCCCGCCCAGCGGCGTTTCCAGTCGTGGCGGCGCTTCGCGCGCAATCGCCTGGCCGTCCTGGCGCTGGCAATCATCGTCCTGGTTACGCTGGCGGCTATCTTCGCGCCGGTCCTGGCTCCCTTCGATCCGGCGGCCCAGGAGACCAGCCTGAGCCTGCGGCCGCCCCTCACAGCAGACCACCTCCTCGGCACTGATCAGTATGGGCGCGATGTCCTGAGCCGGCTCCTGTTTGGAGCGCGAGTGTCGCTGTCGGTGGGCCTGGTCGCGGTCGCCATCCTGATCGTCCTGGGCGCGGTGTTCGGCGCGCTGGCCGGCTACTACGGCGGTAATGTAGACTCGGGGATTATGCGCTTTGTGGACGTGATGCTCAGCATCCCGCAGTTTTTCCTGCTGCTGGCCGTCGTCGCCGTCTTCGGACCGAGCCTGCCGATGACGATGCTCATCATCGGCCTGACGAGCTGGATGGGCACGGCGCGCCTGGTACGGGGGCAGTTCCTATCCCTACGGGTGAAGGAGTTCGTCACGGCGGCGAAGGTGGTCGGCGCTTCGGACCTGCGCATCATTCACCGCCACCTGCTCGTCAACACGATGCCGGTCATCATCATCCAGGCCGCCCTATCCCTGTCTTTCGCGATTCTGGTCGAAGCCAGCCTGAGCTATCTGGGCCTCGGCGCGCAGCCGCCGACGGCGAGCTGGGGCAACATGCTCAGCGACGGCAAGAACTTCATGCGCACGTCGTGGTGGCTGACCGTGTTTCCCGGCCTGGCCGTCTTCGTCACGGTGTTGGCATTCAACGTTCTTGGTGATGCTCTGCGCGAGGTCCTCGACCCGCGCCTGAAGGTCTAACTATGCGGCTGCCCAATCACGTCGCCATCGTCACGGGTGCAGGATCAGGCATTGGACGCGCCATCGCCTTGCGGCTGGCCGAGGAAGGCGCGCGCGTGGTCGTCGCCGAGCTTGTTGAGTCGCGGGCTCAAGAGACCGTCTCCCTGATCGAGGGGAACGGTGGCGCGGCATTGCCCATTCCCGTGGATATCAGCCAGCGCGCCGACGTCGAGCGTCTCGTCCAGCACACCCTCGACATGTGGGGGCAGCTCGATATCCTCGTCAACAACGCCGGCCTGCTCGGCCGCGTCCCGCTCCTCGATCTGACCGACGCCCAGTGGGACCGCATGATGGCCGTCAACCTGCGCGGCCCGTTCCTATGCGCCCAGGCGGCGGCCCGGGCGTGGATCGCGGCCGGGCGCGGCGGCGCTATCGTCAACATCGCGTCCATCGAGTCGGCGGTCGCCTTCCCCGACCAGGTCCACTACGCCGCGTCGAAAGGCGGCGTCCTGATGATGACCCGCGCGCTCGCGCTCGACCTGGCGCGCTATGGCATCCGTGTCAACGCTATCGGGCCGGGAACGACCGACTCGGGGCACGGCTCGTTTGACGACCCCGTTCGCCGCGCCGGCTACGAGGCGCGGATTCCCCTGGGGCGTGTGGGCCGGCCCCGCGATATCGCCAACGCCGCCCTCTTCCTCGCCTCCGACGAAGCCGCCTATATCACAGGCGAAATCCTCTATGTGGACGGCGGCTACCTCATCGAGTAACGCGACGATAGCGCGGAATACCCCCTCTAATCGACCCAGGTCACGCAACATCTTGGCGCACGTCCTTGCAGGGCTGCTTGGACGGCGCGAGCAACGAGAGTAAACTACTGCCGACAGAGTCTCTCTGACTAAAAACAACAGAGACAAAATAGAGAGGCAGTAGATGAAACGCAATCTAGGGCATTCTGGAATTGAGGTCAGTGCGCTCGGCATGGGCTGTTGGGCCATCGGCGGCCCATTCTGGGCGGGGGAAACACCCCTCGGCTGGGGCCAGGTTGATGATGAGGAGTCCGTCCGCGCTATCCACGCCGCACTCGAGCGTGGCGTTACTTTCTTCGACACGGCCAACGTCTACGGCGCGGGTCACAGTGAACGGGTGCTCGGCCAGGCGCTCGCCGGCCGCCGTTCGCAGGTCGTCATCGCCACCAAGTTCAACGCCGTGTTTGACGAAGCCACGCGTCAGGTGACGGGCGCGGATACGTCGCCCGAGGGGATCCGCGGCGCTTGCGAAGACTCCCTGCGCCGCCTGAACACGGACTACATTGACCTGTACCAGTTCCACGACAATGGGTTCCCCGCCAAAGACGCCGCGCCGGTGCGTGAGACGCTCGAGGCGCTTGTGGCGGACGGCAAGATCCGGGCGTATGGTTGGAGCACGGATTTTCCTGATCGAGCGGAGGTTTTCGCCCAGGGCCCTAACTGCGCGGCAATCCAGCTTCAGCTCAACGTACTCGATGACAACCCGGCCGTAATCGCTGTGTGTGAGAAATACAACCTGGCCGCCATCAACCGCGGCCCGCTGGCAATGGGGTTTCTGACCAACAAATACACCGCCGAGACGAAACCCTCTGCCGACGACGTGCGCGGTGAGAAAAGCCCGGAGTGGATGAAGTACTTCGTCGATGGCCGGCCCAGCCCCGAATGGCTCGCGAAGCGCGATAATGTGCGCGAGATTCTTGCCAGTGATGGACGAACCGTGGCGCAGGGGGCGCTGGCCTGGCTGTGGGCGCGCAGCCCCCAAACGATTCCCATCCCCGGCTTCCGCACAGTGCGGCAGGTCGAGGAGAATGCAAGGGCCATGGACTTTGGCCCGTTGACGACAGAGCAAATGAGCCAGATCGCAGAAGTGTTGGAAAGGTAGAGCCGCTATGAGCACCGAGCCGACGACTGCGTCACCGTCCCAAAAGACGTCGATGCCGTATGCCTTCCCTGCCCCCGGCGCATTTGGCGTGACGCAGCGCATCACCCTGTTGTGCGCGACACCGGGCGCAACGATCCACTACACGCTGGACGGGAGCACTCCCGACCGGTCAAGCCCCATCTTCGACCCGTATCAGCTGCCGGTGCTCGAGGCGATCAACGATGGTGACCGTGGGGTGCGCACCACTTACACCCTGAACGCAGTTGCCGTCAGCGACGGTCTGCCTCTCAGCGATGTGGCAACATTCACCTACGTCATCGATCGCCGGGCCAAAGACGTCTACCTGACATCAGAGGTCGAGCCGGGTATCCATATGATCCGGGACTTCGATGACACGAAGATGTACCTGGTGATCGGCAGCAAACGCGCGCTCCTGGTCGACGCCGGGCTTGGCACCGGCGACCTGCGTGCGCTGGTCGAGGGAATGATCGGCGATCGCCCGCTCGATGTCGTGATTACCCACGGCCATCCCGACCACATCGCGGCAATGGGTCAGTTTCAGGGCGACTACAATGTGTACATGAATCACCGCGATCTGCCGCTGGTACAGCGCTTTGTCGAGCGCATGGGCTATCGGATCGACATGAAACAGATAGCTGATCTGCGCGAGGGCGCGGCGTTCGACCTGGGCGACCGGACACTGACGGTGTACGAGGTCTTCGGCCACTCGCCAGGGCACATCGTACTGTTTGACGAAGCGAATGGTATCCTGCTCTCCAGCGACGCGGTCGGCGGCAACCGGCCGACGATCCCCGACTCGCTCTGGATGCAGATGCCGGGGATGCCGCCGATCGACGACTACCTGTCGTCGCTTCAGGTGTTCCGCGCGAAGGTGGCCGGCAAAGTCCGGGAAATCTACGGCGGGCACAACGATGTCCCCATCTTGGGCGAGACCTACCTGGACAATCTAGAGCACGCCGCGCAGCTGCTGGTTGACGAGGGCGAGGGCGTCCTCGTGCCGTCCCTGCGCCCGACCGACGTGTGGCAGGTGGTCGTCGGCGACCGCCTTAGCGACCCGAACTGGGTGGCGATCAACGTGGCGAAGGGCCGTTGCCTGAGCGCCGCGCCGGAGAAAATCGCGGCCCTGAGCAACTTGCAGCTCCTGGGGGCGAGGCTCGAGCCTGGCTTCAATACCCGTCACTATACGTACACGGTCGTGTTGGATGCGGGTGTCAGCGAATTTGGGATTACCGCCACGGCGACATCCGGGCGGCACCAGGGTCTGGCAATCAACGGCGCGGCGCTTCGTTCTGGTGTAACACACTCGGTGCAGCTCAGCGACAGCGAACCGGACGTGCTCATTTCCGTCACCTCACCTGACGGCACCGTGTCCCAAACCTACACGCTCACCGTGAGTCGCTCGGCCACATAATCGGGCCTCATTGGCGCGCAAGGGTGAAAAAACCGCTTGACGCTGCGCTCGCGCTGTCGTATAATGCACTATGCTTGCGCCGCCGTCTGCCTTAAAGATGGGTAAGGGTACTCGGCCTGGTATCCCAGCAGACTGCCAATCGGCGCTAGCGATCCGAAGAGTAGCGTCTGCACCAGCCGCGGTGGTCGCGCCAGGATCAACTCATTTCGGAACGCTCGTAGCGTCACCGCTAGTTGCAATGGGTTCGGCAATCCCGTCTTCGGATCCACCTTGCCGTCCTGGGCGAGACCGAAGAATGTCTCGAAGAAGCTCTCGAACCTGAGCGCCGGCCGAACCTCCACGAGCACGCGTAGCTCGTCATCGCCTGAGTTCCACCAGACATGCGGCGTACCCTTGGGAACGACAATTGCCTCTCCTGGGCCGCTGCTGAATTCTCTGCCCGCCACGCGGCCACGAAGCGTCCCGGAGATCACCTCAAAGCGCTCCTCCTGCAGTGGGTGGATATGCTCAGCGGCCACAAAACCGCCCGGTTGAATGTAGAAATCCACTTGTAATAGCTCATCGCCTGTATCGCGTGCGGTCTTGCGGAAGACAATCCTCTCTCGCGTAATGGGATGCTCGAGTACATCACCTGATTTGACCATCACCGTGCCTCCTGTGCGAATTCGGCGCGAGCCAGCCGATTCAGATGCGAGATGGTTGGATGCAACATGTAATCTGCAGTGATACAGTATCACATGCGTAGGTAGTTTGGCAATAGGTCGGTGATTTATTGAGAGGAAACGGCTATGGCGTTCGGTAAACTCGGACGGCCTCCGGAAGACCGGCTTGCACGCCAGCGAGAGATCTACAACGCGGTCGCGCCATTGATTCTGCAAGTTGGTGCGCGTCGTCTGTCCATGCGCCAGGCCGCGCACGCGGCCTGCCTGAGTATCGGCGGTCTCTACCACTATTTCCCGACCAAGCGCGACCTCGTGCTGCACGGATTGTGTCCCGAAGCACTGCTGAAGCACTGCCAGGACTTCCATACCCAGTTCGGCCACCTCGCCCATCTGGACCCGCAGCAATACCTGGACGAGGGTATCAATGTCGTCGTGAAGGAAGTCACTTTCTGCCGGCCCGCCATTCATGCGGCGCTGGAACTTGGTACCGAATCGTTCTGGGAGGTCATTGAAACCCTGCTTACGTCCACAGCGCTCGAGTTCGAGGAGAAATTGCAGCGGCTGTTTCCGGAGGTAAGCGAGCAGGAGCTACATCAATGGGGACGAGCAATTCGGCGGTCCATCTGCGCGGCATTGCTCGACAAGACCATTAGCCCTGACGAGTTGCGGGATGAACTGCACATGCTCATAGACGGCTACATAAAGCGTATCGCCCACGACAGGCAAACCTCTGGGTCCAGTCGTCGGCCTTCCCCAGATCCTCCTGATCGCGCTCACATGGAAGTTCTTCACGTAGACGAGGTGGATGTCGGCCTTGACGCGACATCCACCGGACTGCCCACTCACTGATAGCCGCCCTACAGGCGTTTGTCGGTATTTCTCGGTGGCGTAAAGTCCCCTTTTCGGATCACGGTCGACGGAAGATGAAGGGGAGCCAGAGGTGTATGGGAGCGGCGTGCGTCTGAGTCACCCGCACCGGCGCCTTCATGACTTCCACGTTCCCCGCCCGATCTATTGCGCGGCTGTTCACCATCACGTCTCCGAGCGGCGTCGGCAGGACAATTGCCCACAGCTCCGCCTCCGCGACCTTTTCCTGCGCCTTCCCGTACCGCGCCAACAACTCCGCCGCAGCTTGCCCTAGTTCGGCCCTGTGCCACGTTTGGGCGCCGTCCACACTCACGTCGACTCCGCTGACAGCCCAGCCGTCTACGGCGTAGCCCCACGCCAGCATCTCTCCAGGGAGCACGTCCTGCCCCTGCTGCGGCAGCGTCGTTCCCGGCTGCGGCGAGACGATGGACGACTGCGGCTTCACGTTGTCGATCGTCACCTTCACGGCCTCGCTGGCCTGCCCAACGTTACCGGCGGCATCCACAGCGCGCACGCGCACGAGATGCTCGACGCCTTCCTCGCTTGGCAGCGTCCAGCTCTGGCGCCAGGTAACCGTTCCGTCGGCGCCTGGAGCGCTCACTGCCTCCGCCACCCGCCACGGGTTGTCATCCACCTGGGTCTCGACACGGTTGATGAGGCCGCCGACAGGGAAGAGATCGTGGGCCGTGCCTTGCATCTGTCCCACGACCCCGCGGACGATTAGGTTGTCCGGCGCGGTCACAGTCGCTACCGGTGCCACGTCGTCGACGGTCACAGTGCGGATTGTCGCGCTGCCGACCAGCCCCAGCGTGTCAGTCGCCCGCGCGGCGAGTGTGATTGGGGCAGAGGATGGGATGTCCACCTCGGCCTGCCACACACTTGTGCCGTCAGCGGTCTGCCACGGCCCATCGCCGACGCGGACCTCCACCTTGCCGACGCCGCTCGGCCCGGCGCTCGCCGTCCCATGAACCACCTGGCGCCCGGGCTGCAATGTCGCCCCGTCGGCCGCGATGTCTATCTGCGCCGCTGGAGCGCGCGCGTCCACCGTGTGGCTCAGCCGCGCCGCTGTCAGCGTCGGCTCACTTATGAGTGTTCCGGTTGCCAGCAGCGCCGTCAGCGTGACCGCACCGGTTGCGCTCAGGTCGGCGCCTAGCCGCGCCGTGACGGTGATCGGCGCCAGTGACCCGTTCGCGAGCGTGCCTAGCTCGATGCGCCACAACTGCCCCGCGGGCGGCGTGGGATAGCCTTGCAGCCCTTCCAGCCGCAGGCCATCGGAAGTTGTCAGCAGCAGATGCGCGTTCCCGTGCGCCTCCTGATCGCGGTTGATCACGTTCACCACGTACTGTATCGCCTGTCCTGGTCCAACCGGGGATGTTGTCGGCGGTTCGCTGCTCACGCTCATCTCGACGTGGTGGCCGCGCGGCTGGTCGGCGTTTGGAACGGTGCTGGGCGAGATCCCGGCCCAGTGGTAGGCGTCGCTCCACAATCCCAGCAGCGAGTTCGTCGTTGGGAACACGCTCGTGACGTGCTCTCCATCTGGCGCGACGCCGAAGGCGAGTAGGCGCACGTCCGCCGCCCCGACACTCGTCTGGAGCACAGACCACGGCAGCCGCATTTCGGTGTCGCCCTCGCCGCCCAACGCCACCGTGACGTCCGGGGCATCCACAGGCTGCCAACTCGCGCCGTCAAATCTCAAGAGGTGCAACCCGCCGATGTCTGCCACGACCAGGGTGTCCGCGTCGAACGGCAGCTGGTAGCGCGGCGGCAATGGCGTCTCGCCCTCCGGCTGCCACAGATTGTGCGTCCCGCCGGGCACTGTGTCTAGATAGATGTAGCCGCCGCCGACGCTTGCCCGGTTAGCGCCGCGGCTGCCGAGGTACATGGCGCTTCCGTCGAAGCTGGCCCACAACTCATGGGCTGGCGCGATGCGCGGGTCGCGGTCGAGCATCTCGGTCGAAACGTTCCACTCTCCGCCCGCCACGTCAAGGCGGCCGTCCACCTGGATAGAGGACTGCCACCGTGGCCCCGGCATGCTGGCAAGGCGCGCGCCGACAAACCACGGCCCGTAGTGGCGCACGGTGAGGTTGCCGATGGCATCCTGGGCGGCGAGGTGGACGTAGTAGTCGCCGGCCTGGCTCATCTGGGCGGTGTAACTTGTGCCGCCGAGCGGTGCGCCGTCCGTCACCGGTATCGTGTCGGTCATGGTATCCACCACGACGAACGTCCTGACGACGCCGCTGGCGTCCCTCGGCGCGACCCACTCCAGCTTCACTTCAGCCGGCGCCTGGAGGTAGCTCTCTTGCTCTGGTGTCGCCGTCACGGGCGAGAACGACGTCGGGCCCAGATTGTCTACTACGATGAGGCGCGTGGTAACAGCCTCGTTGCCGGCCGCATCGCGGGCGCGAGTGAGGACTGAGTAGGTAACGTAGTCGCTGTCGGACGGCATGGGGACTGTCAGCTCCCACGCGCCGCTGTTCAATGCGGCCGGGAGCCACACGTAGCCGCCGTCCAGGCTTACGTCAACCGCAGCCACGCCGCTGCCGCTATCGTTCGCAGTCCCCTTCAGCATCAGGGTGGTGGTGATGACGTTACCCTCGGGAGGCTCGGCCACCGCCACCGCCGGCGGCGTCAAGTCGAGGACGACCTTGATTGCCTGCGATCCGGACGGCTTGTCGCTGCCCGGTGCAGCGGCGATGCGGTGAGTCCCCTCGCCGGTCAGCGTCACCGTGCCGGACCACGCGCTGAAGCTCGCCTGTGCATCGGCGAGTTGCGCCGGCCCTACCGCCGCCCCGTCCACGTACAGAGCCACCTGGTGGGGAGCCGCGCCGACGAAGCGAGCATAGCCCTGGACCGGAACCGTAGTCGTCATGACCGCGCTCTGGTCCACCGGCCAGGATACAATGGCCGTGTCCTTCGTCGCCAGCACCGTCACCGTCCTCGGCCCGACCCTGGTCTCGTTGCCGGCCTTGTCGCGGGCGACGGCCACGAGCGTGTGCGCGCCATCCCCAACGGGCGCGGACGCTCGATAGACGATGCCGCCTCCGACGTGGTCCGCCGCGACGACCGCGCCATCCACCTCGAACTCGACCGCGTCGAGGTTCGATTGCGTCGTGTCGCCAACCTTGACGGTGTCCTTGACGTGGGCGACCAGGTCTAGCGCCGCATCGCCAGTCGTGCTGCCGTCAGTGGGCGACATGAACTGGACGTCGGGCGGGGTCCCGTCCGCCACGAACGCGTCGCGGTACCACGACCCGCCGACTGTGCCACCGCTGCCGGTTGCCCTTGTGAGCATCGCGCCTTCTTCGGACCCGGCCGCGCCCTCGGTCATGTTGCCGGCGCGGTCCGCCGCGCGCGCGTACACGCGGTACAGGCCGTTGCCCGAGGCAGGCGTCACGGATGCGGTCCAGTAGGAGCCGGCCTGGCTTGCCGTCTTGAGCGTGGCGGGCAGCCAGACCGAAGGAACCGTCGCGGTGATCGGCAGCGTCGGATCGGTCACGAAGCTAAGCCCGACGTCGACTTTACCGATGCCCGAGACGGCCATAGCGCAGGACGTTCCGGCCGTGCCGAGCAGCAGCGCGAGCGGGGCCGCGGTTACCTCGCGGTAGCCGATGTCCATACGCGCCCCCCCGCCAACCGGGACGTCGCCCAGCGGGTCAGCGGCGTCTACCGCCGGAGAGGTCGTTCGCAAGCGGTAGTCACCGACAACCGCGTTCACGAAGAGCGGGTCGCGGTTGACAATGTCGTTTGCCCCCTGGACCAGGGTCGAACCTGTGCCTATCTGGTAGTTCGTCGTGTTGGCGTTCAGGAGATTGTAGTCATTCAGGATCTGCCCACCGCCGACGGCGTAGAGACCAGCGGCGTTGTTCGCCAGGATGTTGTCACGCACCTCGACCCAGGTGCCCGCATCGTAGCTGGATACACCGGGCCCGGTGTTGCTGACCACCGTGTTGTTGAGCACGAGGCCAGACGAGCTGTTGGCGAAAACGATGCCGCTCTTGTTGGATCTCACGATATTGCGCGTCACCGTGACGAAACTCGAGGCATAGACGACCTCGACACCCGCCCCAGAACTGCCGCCAACAAGCTGCAAGCCGCTGACCTCGACTTGCGTTGCGGTCTTGATGCGGACCGGCGAGGCCGTGGTGCCGTTGATGATTGTCTGTTCTGCGCCACTCCCGACGAGGCGGACGTGACTCGGCAGGCTCACCCGCTCGCTATAGGTACCCGGGCCTACACCAACGGTGACCACCAGCCCCTGGGGTGTCGAGGTACCAGACGCGCCAAGCGCCACCACGAACTGGTTCGCTGCGCCCACCGCCTCCTGGATCTTGCCGAAAGCGTCCACGCCCCACGTCAGACCATCGTTGATGCACGTCTGGCAGTAGTTGTCGTCGGCGAAGAAGGACGCCTGGACCTGCTGCACGTAGCCGATGTCGACGCGTGTCCCGGAACCGGGCGGGACGGGATCAGCGGGATCACCGGCGCCAATGAGCGGCGAGTCGGCCAGCGGCCGGTAGTCGTTCTGTGACGGGTTGGTGAACAAGGGGTCTGCGAACACGGCGCCCGGCGTCGCGGCGTCGCGGGCGACACCATCCACAACCAGGTCGGCCGCGTTGCCCCAGAACAGGTTGTATGTGATGGACGGGGCCGAGCCGGCCGGACAGCCGGCGGTCACATAGCGTATGGCGCTATTCGTCTGGTAGGCGAATGCGGTGTTCCGCACCGTTACAGTGCTACAGCTCACCTCCACGCCCGTGCTGCCGCCGATGATCGTGTTGTTGACAATATCGGCCTGGGTTGCGGCGTCAGCCACGCCAATCGCTCTGCCCGCCGCCTTCCGCACGATGCTGCGCGTTACCTGCACGCCCTTCGCGCCGCTCGTGATGAGCACGCCGTTCTGGATCCCAGTGGCATCCACCGTCACCCGCGACAGAAGGGCATTGCTCGCGCCAGAGGCCAGGACCACCGCCTGCGGCGCCGGAAGTAACAGAGAGGTGGATGGCGGACCGATGACGGTCGTGTCGGCGCCGGCGCCGATCAGCTTCACACCAGTCTTCAGTGTCACGGCTTCGCGGTAGACGCCGGGACCGACCAGGACGCGCTGGGCGCCGCTGTTAATTGCCGACTGGATCGTAGAAAAGGCGGTAGTGCCCCAGACATACCCATCATTCGCGCACGCGCTGCAATAAGTCGGCGACACGTGGACGTCTACCGCGGCCATGGCCTTTGAAGTCCCCGACTGGGCCGCTTGCGTGCCGCCCGACCCGGTGCTCACAGGCAGGGACGCCTCGCGGACATGCGGGACCGGGCCGTAGCTCAACTCGGTCCGCGCCAGACTGCCGGATGCGGCGTCCGTCGGCAAGACGAGCAGGTCCGACGAGCGGTCGCAGTTCAGGTCGGCGCCGGCGGCGAAGAGCGTCGAAGCGACGCTTGCCACCTTGGTCAGCGTGGCGGAGGCGACGGGAAGCGTCGGCAGGTTTGTTGAGCCTGTGATCAGATAAGCCACCCCGTCCCCCCTGACCAGAACGATGTCGTTCAGCCCATCGGGCGCGGCGGCGTTGGGGCCGGCGACATCGCCGGGAGCGGCAACAACGCCGTTGGCCGCGAGGGGGTAGTTCGTGAGGTGGCGGTCGCCGCTGTATCCCAGCGGCCAGCCGCCGCCCTGATGCCCAAACACCAAGTGCGCCAGTCCCGCGCTGGTGAAAGCGAAGTCGGCGAGCTTGTCGCCGTTCACGTCGCCCAGGGCGGCGATGGAGCTACCCAGGGGCAGTGGGCCCGTGAATATCGCGGCGCGGTCCGTCAAGGGCTTCAGGCTTTGCTGCGGATGCGTGCTCGATGCTTTCTGGAAGTTCGCGGACCCCGAGAACAGATAGAGCGCAGGCCCGCTTCCCTTGTAGCTATTGTTAGGATCGGCGACGATGAAATCGCCCACCCCATCGCCGTTCATATCGCCCACACCGACGGCCGTAGCGCCAAGCGAATCGAGGGGCAGCACGGCGGCCGCGTCGGTCTTGATATCAACCGTGCGGCTGCTGAAGTTCTTTCGGCCCATGACGAGATATAGATGGCCGGTAGCGCCTGTTGCCCCGATGAGCATGTCGGCGTAGCCGTCGCCATTCACATCGCCGGCCGGCGCGATCCAGGTGCCGATGCTCCCCTCGGTGGAGTAGAGAACGACACCCCGCGCCGCCGCGTTCGAGTTCTTCAGCTCCTCCAGGTCCCAGTCGGCCCCCATCGGCCCAATCCGGCCGAAGACAACATACACCTCCTCGTCAGTCGGGTTGCCGACCATCAGATCTGCCAGGCCGTCGCCGTTGACGTCGCCCGCTGGCGCGATATGGGCGCCAATGGCCGACGCGTCGGCCACGATCAGGCGGCTATCCGACGTATTAAGCGCTTCGGTGGACGGCGGAACCGGCCAGCCACCCGCGCGTCCCTTGAGAATGACCACCTGACCCGCGCCGCCGTTGTACGCGGGCATCCCAATCGCCGCGTCGGCGCGGCTGTCGCCGTCGACGTCGCCGAGCCAGGCCACCTTTGCTCCAGCCAGGTCGCCTATCTGCGACGGCTCCAGAAGAATGGTGGCGCTGATGACACTATCGCGTGTGCCCGTCAGCGGCGCGGGGCGGGGCGCCAGGGGAACGTTGGCAAGGTCGTCGGCGTGACCCTGGATGGTGACCGGCACGCCTGCCTTAAGGTCCGTAGTGTAGTTGGTGATGATGTTGGCCGGCGCGACAACATCCACGATCACGCTGATTGTCTGCGTCTGGCCGGTCTGACCCAGCGCGTCGCTGGCGCGTACGGACAGAGTATGCTGCCCGCTGGCGTTCGCGTTCAGCTTCCACGTGTAGGTCCAATCCACCGTCGCGGGCGCAGTCGCCTGAACGTTCTGCCAGATGGCCTGCCACGGCCGTCCGTCAATGCTGAGCTGAACGACGTCAACGCCGGCGACCTGCGCCGCCCCCGAGAGCCTGTCTGTCGCCGTTCCTGTAAGGGTCACACTCGCGCCGCCGACGCTATCTGGCGTCAGTCCCGTCAGGACCTGCCCGTCCTTGAGGCTCGTGAACGAGGCGCCCGGCGCTGTCTTGTCAACGACCGCGCTCTGCGTGACGTCGGCCGAGGTGCGGCCCGCCGCGTCTGTCGAGCGCGCGCGCAGCGTGTAGACACCGTCGGCGGGCAGCGGACTCCACGTCCACGTCCAGGTGTCCGTTCCGCTCGCCGCTTTCGTTGTGGCCCAGTTATCCATCGACACCTGGACCGAATTGACCCAGCTCGTCTTGTCTGTCGCACTTCCACCGACCACATAGGCCGTGCCGTTGAGGGCCGTCCCGGTTGGCGGCGCGGCGATGGTGGTACTCGGGTTGTCGGCGTCAATGCGGACGCTCGCCGCCTGGGTCGACGTCTTGGCGGTCCCGTTCGCCGGGTCTATGTACGGCACGCTCAGACTCAGCGTTGTCTCCCCGGACGTGGCGGTTGACAGCGATTTGGCGGAGAAGCCAACCGTCATGAAATCGCCGGTCACAAAGGGCCGCGTGGCGAAGTTCCAGGCGGCGCATATGTTAGCGCCCTGGGTAGCCGTCGTCGCGGTCGGCGGTGTGTAGCCCGTCGTCTGCGTGACGGATGTCACCGTCGGAGCGGCGAAGGCTGCGCTGCTCAGGCAGAGCTGCATCGTGCTCGTGATCGTCGCCGCGGTGCTATTGGTGAGGGTGAACTGCCCGGTCATCGTGTCGCCCGGCTTGAGCAGCGTGAACGTGGCCGTGTCGTGTGTCGTCTGCGGCTGCGTGCTCAGCAGCAGCGTCACGGACGTGTTGGGCGACCAGGGGCTTTGCCCCAGGGACTTCTCCTGGAGATCGGTCAGCTTGTCGCGGTCGGAGTCTGCATCGAGCGGATTGGAGCACGTGCGCCAGCCGCCGGAGTTCGTTACCAGCCAGCCGCCGACGAGGCTCCCACTCGCGTCAACGTGGCAAACCTCTTCTCCGTCTTTCAAGCCGTCGCCGTCAGTGTCGGCCACGTTGATCGAAGTACCGAGCACGTACTCTTCGAGGTCCGTCAAGCCGTCGCCATCCGTGTCTTTCTTGGATAGATTCGTCCCCAGAGACGTGGCGTTGTCGCGCTCGAAGCCGTCCGACAGGCCGTCACCATCGGTGTCCCAGGTCGTCGTGCTTGCGCCCAACGCTGCTTCCGTGCTGTCGGCCACCCCGTCGCCGTCCTTGTCGCGATTCGTGACCTGGCTCCACGTCCACAGGTTGTCCACCGTGCTCGGCAATACATCCAGGTAGATCGGGCTGGTGGCGTCACTCCAGGCATCCTTGTCGGATGTCGTCGGCCCAGAGCCTGTCGCCGTATCGGCGCTACAGGTGCGGGCGAAGGGAACCTTCCAGCACTTTTGGTAGCGGAGCGAGTAGTCAATGATGCTGGTGACGTGGATGACGGCGTTGCGGATGGCGCTCTGCGGCGTGAACGACGCTGTCACCGTGGTGGGGCAGTACTTCACGCTGCCGACCATCCAGCACGTCCCGCGCGTGGACGTAGCGATCGAATCGGTCGAAGACCATTTCGTGAACGCGGAGCTTTGCTTCACGTCGTCAACGTTGCCGCCCCGGCTGTGCGCCCAGTTCCAGTGCTTCTCGCCCGGCCCGACCTCGATGGTCGTCGTCAGGTGCGTCAGGAATGTGACCGCATTGTTGATGACCGTGCCTTTCGATTCATCGGCTAACGTCAAGGTCAGGTCGCTGCTCTTGACCGGGTTATCCTCGGGCAGTTCGGCGTAGAAGGCGACCTTGAGGATATAGTCCGCCAGCCATTCGACGATGTGGCTGAAGGTGTTCAGCGGGTTCCAGTCGCCGGTGATGAGGGCCACGAACAGGTACGTGAGCACCGCAACAATCAGCTCTACCAGTATGCCGACCTCGGTCGAGGCGACGGCCACCAGCACCAGCGACAGCACCAGCGTAAACACGATCATGATGGTCGAGGCAATCGCGCTCGCCAGCTCCATGTCGGTCTGCAGATGGGACACGCTATCGGAGTAGCCGTGGAAGCTACTCCACACCATGACCAGCGCAATGACGGCGACGATGATCGCCACGGCGACAGCCATCTTGCCCAGGCCCTTCGCGCCCGAGGCGGCAGCCTCCGCGGTCCGAGTCACACCGGTGGCGGCGTCCCCCAGGCGCAGCGCCGACTTGATAGCGCCGTAGGCGGCGCGCGCGCCCCACTTGATGCCCTGACCCACGAGCCGAAGCACCGGCAAGATTTGTATGAAGACTGCGCCGGCGGCGGCAATGAACGTCGCCATGCCCTGGCTCGTCGGCGTCGGCTGGTTGAACTGCGACGCGCTCCACTCGCGCCAGCCCGCCGCAGCGCCATCCAGCCCGATGTCAGCCGCCAGGGCGTCCAGGTGATAGGCCGCCTGGACATACCCGGGCAGCTTGGGCTGAGACGGCTGCGAGAACCTGGCGTAGAGGGCAGCGTCGTCGGCCTTGGTCCCGATCAGCGTCTCGCCGTTAGGACCGACGATGACCTGGCCATTGACCATGATATAGTTGACCTGTCCCCCGTACCAGGTCAGCCACAACGTCCGGATGTACACGTCCGTCTGGTTAGCATAGCGCCGGTCTAGCTCGCCTAGCGCCTGGTTCATGGTGAGCGACTTCCAGGCGAGCTTGCCATCCGAGCCTTTGACGTAGTGATACTGCTGAATCTGCACGGCGCGCACCGTGAACAGAGAGTTAGAAGTCAGGTTGACGCCGATGGCAGTCGTGGTCGGGCTAGTTGACGGGCTATCCTGGAACGTAACGCCTTGCTCGCCGCCGATGTCGGTCCGCCCCGTCACCTCTTCGTAGGCGAGGGCCAGTGTCGGCGTCAGCGTGTGCTGGTAGTACTGATCCAGGAATTTCACCGTCGTCGTCATGGAAGTTGTGGCGACAGCCAGGTCCTCGTGGGCGTACGTGGCGGTCGTGAGCTGGACCGGCGTCGTGACGCCCCACTTCTGTTCCACGGGCGTGGTGGGGTCGGTGAAGCGCTTGGCGATGGCGGGGATATCCGGCTGGACGTTGAAGAGGAAAGCCGGCCCCATGCCGGAGACAAGATTGAAGATCTCGCGCGCCTCATCGGGAGTCGTGCCGGTCGAGATCTCCGGCGCCGTCGGCACGCCGAACAGGCCGACGGTCGTACTGCCGCTCTCGACGACGTTCAGCCCCGTGACGCGCAGCTTCGGCTCGTAATACGACACGACCACCGAGTCGGTGACCTCGACCGTCGTCTGCGTGCAGGTCGTCCCCGACTGCGACAGGCACTTAGATTGGTCCAGCTTGGCCTGAACCATCCACCCTAGCCGAACCTCCGTCAGTTGCAGGGTTGAGGTCACTTCCGATGGCAGAAACGCGAGCCGCGCACTGAAGGCGGAGATGTTGCCGGCGGATTCCACCGTGGTCAGGGGAACCAGGAGCCGGTAGTACTGATTGTTGACATTCTCGACGTTGATGCCGTACTGCGCGGCCAGCTTCGGGTTCACCGTGCTTTTCAGCTCCAGCACGGGAATCAGCTTGATGTCGTCCGTGGACTTGTCGAGGTCCTGGATCTGGCCCTGGTCGTCGTATGGCCAATCGAGGATACTCATGGTGTAGCGCAGGTGCGAGGCAGTCTCCGGCTGCACCTGCACGTCCACGTAGACATATGTGTTGCTGTGCAGCGCATTGCTCGTCGGCTTGGTCACCGAGAAGCTGTAGTTAGCGCGATAGTCGAGCTTCTTGTATGGCGACAGGTCGAGGTCGTCCGGCACACCATCGTTATCATTGTCGCTGTCCCAGGCATTCGGGATGCCGTCACCGTCGTAGTCCAGCGTTGCGGGCTTGTTCTTGACCCAATCGGGGCTCCACTCCATCGCGTCGTCCATGCCATCGTGGTTCGAGTCGCGTTGGAGCGGGTCCGTCGTCCAGGTCTTGCTGCCCACGACAAACCCCTTGACCTCATCGCCGTCGTTGATGCCGTCGCCGTCCGTATCTGCGTTGAGGTAATCGGTTCCCAGGCACCTCTCGATGCCGTTGGTCAGGCCATCGTGGTCGTCGTCGCCGGCCGCCGACACTCCTTCTGGCAGCGTCAGGCAGTCGTTCACGATAGTTGTCGCCGCCGGCCCACTGGCAGCGAGATCGGCGCGTAGCTCGGCCACCCTGTCTCGCTCGGTCGGCGACGGTCCCAGACCAAGGTCGGCCACGGCCTGCGGCAACGACTCTTGCGCGGCGGCGTGGGTCGCGTAGCGCGACATCAGGACGGCCTGGAGCAACGGCGCGGCCAGGAGGGCGACGAGGATGTATAGCACGAGACCCGCGTAGACCGCGCGGCGCCGACGATACCAGAGACACAGCCCGGCGACAGCGATCACCAGCGCCGCGCCGATGAGCTTCAGTAGGCCTGGCCAGATTGTGCTCGCCCACTCGCCGAGCTTCGGCATAAGCGAGCCGGCCACGGCGGCGGGCGATTGCGCGTCCGGAACGGCCGGCGCGGCGGGCTGGCTGTCCGGCTGGCCAGGCTCGGCAGCCGCGTACACCGTCCACGCGCCGTCCGGGCCACCAGGCTGCGGCGCCTCGATTGGCGCAACAGCCGCGCCGAACTGGCTGTAGTCAACGAGCATGTGGACCTGGGCATCGCTCCCGTCACTCACCCCCGGCAGTGTCATGTCCACTAGCAGACGGCGGGGCAGCCCGTCGCCGTCTACCCACAGCTCGCCCGTCCCGGTCATCCGCTGATAGATCGGCGGCGCCTGCAGCTCCACGCCCGGCGGCAGATCGTCGGCGAGTAACGTCTGTAGCTGCTCCTTGAGGTACTCGGCGTAGCGCGGGCCGTCCAGGGTGAAGCGATAGTGTTGCATAGCGCGCCGGGCGTCCGCGATGGCGGGCGCTGCGCTCACCGCGAGGTCGTCCGCGGGCTGGACGTCTTTAATCGCCGTCAAGAAGCTCAGGTAGTCGGCCACTGGCGCAGCGGCGCTGAGCGGGTTCTCCACTACGCGCCAGGCGCCGTCGTGCCCGACGAAGGCCCGGTTTCCGACCACCAGCAGCTTGATCGGAGCGCCCGCGCTCGCCGCTGACGGTCCCATGCCCACCCCGAACGGTTGCTCGCCGGACACGTCGCCGTCGCCGCCAAGGCGCAGCGTCAGCCGCGCCCGGTCAGGAACGAGCGCCTCGCCGTCGACGCGCAGGGTTGTGCGCGTGTCGCTCTTGCCAAGGTTCTCGGGCAGAGCGCGTGGAATCAGCGCCTGCTGGATATCGGCCGCCAGGTGGTAGCTACCGGCGGCGCGCGCGTTCGCCAGGGCATCGGAGATCGCGTCGGCGGGCGCGTGAGCCGAGTCATGCCGCACGCTGAGACCTAGCGCCAGGATCAAGACCACCGGCAAGAGGAGCAGAGCAGCAACCGTGAGACGACGTGTACGGGTAGACATGGCGGACCTCCTCGGCGCAGTTACAAGCGGCAGAACAGATGCTGGTTATCGGCGAGGGTGTTGGTGAGGTTTGTCAGGTCACTACCATTCATACTGACCGGCTGCCCGGGGGCCATCTCTATGGCCCCCGGGCTTGCTGCTAACTTGATCTACTGTTTGTTGATAATGGTGGGGAGCCAGAGGCGCAGCGGAGGCTCGTGCGTCTGCGTGATGCGCACCGGCGCCTTCACTGTCTCCACGTTCCCCGCCCGGTCAATTGCCCGGCTATTGACCAGCACTTCCCCAACTTCCGTCGGCAGGACAATCGCCCACAACTCCGCCACCGCACCCACTTCCTGTGCCTTCCCGTAGTGTCCCAACAACTCCGCAGCCGCTTGACCTATCTCTGCCTTGTTCCACGTCGCGCCGCCGTCCACACTAACTTCGACACCGCTTATACCCCAACCATCGGTCGCGTAGCCCCACGCCAGCATCTCGCCCGGCAGCACGCTCTGCCCGGCTTCGGGCAGCGTCGCCCCATCCTGCGGCGACACGATGGACGATTGCGGCTTCGTGTTGTCAACCGTCACCTTGAGCGGGTCACTCGCTGCTCCGACGTTGCCCGCTGCATCCACCGCGTGCACGCGCACGACATGCTCGACGCCTTCCTCGCTCGGCAGCGGCCAGCTTTGCCGCCAGGTGACTGTTCCATCCGCGCTGGGCTGGCCGACAACCTCTGCCAGCCGCCATGCAGCGCCGTCCACCTGGGTTTCGACCCGACTAATCACTCCACCGCTCGGGAGCGAGTCGCGGGCCGTACCACCAAGCTGCGCGCTGACGCCAGACAGGATCAGGTTCGCCGGTGGGGACACACTCACGACCGGCCCGACGTCGTCCACTGTGACAGTGTGGGTCGTCGCATCGCCTACCAGACCGAGCGTGTCGCTCGCCCGCGCTGCCAGCACAAACTGGCCTGTCGCCGGCGCCTCGATCTCGGCCTGCCAGGCCGTTGTGCCTTGCGCCGTCTGCCACGCGCCGTCGCCGACGCGGACCTCGACCTTGCCGACGCCGGCTGGTCCGGCGGTTGCCGTGCCGCGGACGACCTGGTGGCCCGGCTGAATCGTCGCGCCCTCGGCCAGGTCTATCTGCGCCGCTGCTCGCCGCGGGTCAACGGTATGGCTCAAGATTGCCAGGTCCAGTGTCGGCTCGCTTGCCAGCGTTCCTGTCTGCAGCAGCGCCGTCAGTGTCACTGCCGTCGTCGCCCCCAGATCGTTGGCAAGCCGGGCCGTCGCGGTGATCGGCGCCAGCGGCCCGCTCGCCAGGGCTCCTAGCTCGATGGTCCACAGTTGCCCGGCCGGTGGCGTCGGGTAGCCTTGCAGTCCCTGCAGCTGCAGGCCATCAGACGCCCGCAGGATCAGGTGCGCGTTCCCGTGCGTTTCCAGATCGCGATTGGTCACCTTCACGACGTACTGGATCGTCTCGCCTGGCCCGACGGCGTTTGTCGTCGGCGGCAGGCTGCTCGCGTCCATCTCAACGTGGTGGCCGTGGGGCTGGTTGGCATTCGGGACGGTACTGGGCGAGATGCCGGCCCAGTGATAAGCGTCACTCCACAGCCCCAGCAGCGAGTTCGACGTTGGGAAGACCGTGAAGGGCCCTATACCGTTCCGCGCCAGGCCAAAGGCCAACAGCCTCACGTCCGAGGCTCCGGCGCTCGTCTGGAGCGTCGACCATGGCACGCGGATCTCCGCCCCGCCCTGAGCGCCGAGTGCGATTGCTGCCTCCGGCGCCTGGATCGGCTGCCAGCTCGCCCCGTCGTACCGCAGCACTCGCGAGCCGGTGGCGTCCAACACGATGAGCGTGTCTGCGTCGAACGGCAGCTGATAGCGCGGCGGGAGCGGCGTCTCGCCCTCCGGCTGCCACAGACTGCGGGTGCCACCAGCGACCGTGTCGAGGTAGACGTAGCCGCGGCCCACACTCGGCCACCGCGCGCCGCGGCTGCCGATGTACATCGCGCTCCCGTCGAAGCTGGCCCACAGCTCATGCGCCGGCGAGATGCGCGGATCGCGGTCGAGCATCTGGGTCGAGGCATTCCATTCGCCGCCCGCCACGTCGAGCTGCCCGTCCACTCTGATGGACGACTGCCACTGCGGACCCGGCGCGGCGGCGAGGGCGGAACCGACCAGCCACGGGCCGTAGTGGCGCACCGTCACGTTGCCCACGGCGTCCTTGGCGGCGAGGTGGACGTAGAAGTCACCCGCCTGGCTGAACTGCGCCGTGTAGCTGTTGCCGCTAATGGCTGTGCCGGTCGTCGACGGCACGGTGTTGCTGATTGTGTCCGTCGCAGCGTAGACGCTCGCCGTCCCGCTCCCATCATCCAGTGGCTGCCAGGTCAACGTCGCCGACGATGGCGCCGCGAGATGGCTGCCCTCGATCGGATTGGCCGTTGTCACACGGAAGGGGGTGGGGCCAAGGTTGTCCACGACGAAGGTCGTGGTCTGCGTCGCCACGTTGCCGGCGTTGTCCGTCGCGCGGACGCGCATCGGGAACGTCGCGTAGTCGGTCTGCGGCGGGGCCGTCCAGCCGAAGGTCCACGCCGTGCCGTTGACGGTCGCCCGTGCCCAAGTGCGGCCGCCGTCCACGCTGACTTCCACAGCGTTGAGGCCGCTGCCGCTCTCACTAACCGTACCCTGGAAGGTCACGGTGTTGACGATCGTGCTGCTCGGCGACTGAACCGTGAGCGTTGGGGCAGTCGCGTCCTTGCGTACCGTGAATGTCGAGGTGTACGGCGTGCTCGCGCCGGCGGTGCGGCTGGCGCCGACCGACACCGTGTTCAGACCTTCTGTGCCGAGGGGCACACTCTTGGCGGTCCAGTGCGTCGCCTGGGCGTTCGCATCATCCAGGCTCGCGGTGACCGTCGTCGTACCGACCTTCACCTTAACCTGGCCTGTGCCGCTCGTGTTCATGAAGTGGACGTAGCCCTGCATGTCCACCGTCGCTGGGATTACCGCGCTGTTTGGCGCCGGGACCGTCAGCGTCGCTTCGTTGCGCGGCGTAGACATCGTGATCTGGGACGTCGTGCTCTGCCCGACGTTGCCCGCCTGGTCGACCGCCTTGGCCGTGATGCTGTGGGTACCGTTGGCGAGGGCTGTCACCGCGCGGTAGCGCTGAGCGCCGGTAGCCGCGCCGGCCGTGAGCTGGCGCGCCGTAACCTGCGTGCCGTCCACGTCGAAATACACCCGCGCCACGTTGTACTGCGTTCCCGCGCCCGTCGCAACGTAGTCGCTGACGTCGGTCTCCATCACCACAGCGGCTGCGGTCGTCGCTAGCCCGTTCGTGGGCGTGATGATGGTCGCCGTCGGCGCGGTCTTGTCGGCGATGAACGACGCCCGGTAGACCCGCGGGTCGCTCAGGTCGAGGGTGTTGCCGGACAGGTCGGTCGGTACGGTGTACAGGCGGTACAGACCGTCCGACTGGTAGATGCCGCCGCCCGACGCGAGGTTGATGGGAGCCGTCCAGTACGAGCCGGCCTGGCCGCGCGACGTGAGGCTTGCCGCCGTCCACGTGGTCGGCAGTGTGCTATCCGGGGAGCTAGACGCGTTCGCTACATAGCTCACGCCCACCTGGACGCCGCTCACGCCGGAGTTACCGGCGCCGCAGCTGGTCGCGCCCTGCTTGCCGAACATCAGGGTCACCGGCGTCGCCAGTAGCTCGGTGTAGCCCAGGTCCGCCTGGTCGCCGCCCCCTAGAGGCACCGGCCCGTAGTCGGTGGACGGGATGGCGTTGACCGCCGGCGATGTAGACGGCAGCCGGTAGCCCTCGGCCGCCAGCGGGGTAGAATCCGCGAACTGCGGGTCCTGGTTGACGATGTCGGTCGCGTCGAGGGTCACGCTGCCGGCGGTGTTGCCGCCCGTGTTCTGATAGAACAGGTTGTAGCCGTCCTGGAACAGGCCGACACTGTTGTTGTTGACGCCCTTGCCGGCGTTGTCGGCGAAGATGTTGAAGCGGGCGTTGACCCAGGTATGGGCGTCAGCGAGGGTCAGACCGGCGACCGTGTTGTTCGCCACGGTGTTGAAGCCGAAGACACCGCTGGAGGCGTTGCGGAAGATCGCGCCGCTGCCGGTGTTGGCTTGCAGGATGTTGTGGGTGACGGTGATGGCGTTCGACGCGCCAGAGACGACGATGCCCGCGTTCGACGCGTCGCTGCGCCGCAGGTCAAAGCCCGTGACCTCGACCTGCGTGACGCCATTCAGCGTCAGAGGCGCGCTGGTCCCGGCGGCATCCACGATTGTCTGCTCTGCGCCACTTCCGATGAGGCGGATGCCGCTCTTGAGCGCTACCCGCTCCGTATAGGTGCCGGGCGCGACGCCGACCGTCCACTGCCCGGCAATAGGCGGTACGTGGTTGACACCGTCCTGGATGGTGTTGAAGGCGTTGACCTGCCACTCCAGGCCGTCGTTGATGCACTGGGCACAGTAATCAGGCGAGACGTAGACCGCCGCCGAAGACGCCTGGACGTAGCCGATGTCCACTCGGCCGCCGGTACCTGGCGGGGTTGGATCGCCCGGATCGCCCGCGCCGATGACCGGCGAGCCGACCTGCGGCCGGAAGTCCTGCGCGTCCGCATCGGTGAAGCGCGGGTCGGCGAAGACCTCGCCTGAGCCGGGCTGGTCGATGTTGTTGCCGTCAATCTTCAGATCGGGCGCGTTGCGCCAGAAGTCGTTGAACGTGTGGAGCTTGGTGGCCGCGCAGGTCTGGTAGCTCAGCGCCGCCGCGGTGTGGAAAGCGAAGATGGTGTTGCGCACGTCCACGTTGCCGCAGTTCGCCGCCGATACACCGTTGGTGTTGTTGGTCAGGGTGTTGTTGACGAGCAGCGCCTCGGCCGAGGTCGCGCCCGTATTGGAGCCGGTGACCTTCACGGCAATCGGCGCGTTGCGGATGACCGAGCGCGTCACCGAGATGAAGCCGCCTGCGTCCACATGCAGGCCGTCGTCGTGGTCCTCACCTGTGATCGTGAGCAAGGCCACGCCGGCGTCCTTGACGCCCTCGGCGCCAACCAGGAAGCTGGACGTTGCGTTCGGCGGCGCCAGCACGGTCAGCGCGGCGCCCGTCCCGAACAGGTCGACGCCGTTGACCATGTAGATGCGCTGGCGGTAGACACCCGGTTCAATGAGGACGCGCTGCGCGCCGCTGTTGATGCCGGACTGAATGTCGTTGAAGGCATCCACGCCCCAGGTGTGGCCGTTGTTGCTGCCCGCCTCCGTGTAGCTCGGGTTGACGTACACCGGGACATGGTACATGTAGTAGCCCATGTCCTTACCGTCGCTGGCCTTGCCGCGCGCTGTCGAGGTAGACAGCAGGCGGAAGACCTGCTTCGGCTGGTCGAGGAAGGCGGCCTGCAGCAATGTCATCTGCTGCATCGCCGAGCCGCTAGGGGCCGTGAGCCAGTCAGCCGCCTGGCCGTCGTCGCTGGCGAAGCCGTTGTTGGTGTTCAGCAGCGCCGTGTGGATGACGTTGTTGTCCTTGAACCACTGCGGCAGCGGCGCGGCGTTGGGCAGGGCCACGAACAGGTTGTCGCGCACGTACAGCGCGTCCGTGATGGCCCCGCTATTCTCGATCAGCACGATGCCGGAGCCGTTGGCGACCAGGGTGTTGTGCCGCAGGTCTACCCCGGACGTGTTCATGGCGAGCGCCTTGCTGCTGGCCCGATCCTGGTAGAACAACACGTTGCGGATGCGGATGTTGTTCTGGTCGGACAGGTCGGTCGAGGCAGCCGTCCCGCCGTAGTTGACCTCGATGCTCGTCTGGGCATTGCGGATGGTCAGGTTCTCGATGACCACGCCCTTGATGCCGGTCTTGTTCTCCGACGTCGGCAGAACCTGGATGCCCGTGCCACCGGCGGCGTCAATGAACACCGCATCGGCGTCCACGCCGTGGATGGTGATGAAGTTCTTGCCGTCGTGGACAATGGCCTTGTCATACGTGCCCGGCCCCACGATGATCGTATCGCCCGGCGATGTGGCGCTCGTGCCGACCGTGGCCGCGTCGAGAGCGCTCTGAATGGTGCTGAAGGCATTCGTACCCCAGGTGTGGCCGTCGTTGGCGCACGTCGAGCAGTAGTCATCGTCCACGTAGCGGTTCTGCGCCGCCGTCGCGACCTGGCCCGGCTCGTTCGTCGCCTGGGATTGCATCACGCCAATATCCGCGACGCTGCCCACGATCGACGCGCCGGTGGGGCCGTCGTCGCCCTGCAAAAAGACCGGCAGCTCGTTGAGCGGACGCGGCGCGGGCGATGGGCCGAGGTCTAGCTCATGCCGCATGGCGCGCTTGGTCTCCGCCGCCTGTTTCGCGATCGCCGTTGCCTCTTCCTGGCTTGCCGCCACCTCCGCGGCGCTAGCTTCGGTCGCCTTGGCGCTTCCCGCCGTGAGGCTACCTGACGGGACGAGCAGGATGTCGGAGGAGCTATCGCAGTTGACGTCCGCGCCCGCGGCGTATGGAGCCGAGGCTGCCGCGCCGACCAGCGAGAGCTGGGCCTGCACCGGCTGGTTCGTCGCCAGGTCCGAGCGGCCCAGGACGAGCCGTGTCTTGCCGCTGGCGGCGGTCGTGCCGAGCAGAATGTCGTTCAGGCCGTCGCTGTTCACGTCGCCGACCGCCGCGATGAAGCCGTTGGGCGAGGGCGACGTGTAGCCGCCAAACTTCACGTCCGGCGTCATGTTCATCGTCCAGCCGCTCGCGCGGCCGTAGGCGATGCGCGGGTAGTTGCCGCTGCTGAAGGCGAAGTCGGGCAGCTTGTCGCCGTTGACGTCGCCCAGCGCCACAATCTGCGAGCCGACCTTGGCGGTCGAGTCGCCGTTGAGGCGGGCGCTCGCCCTCTGCACGGGGTTGCCGGGGCTAGGATTGGCGACGCGGCTGTAGCTCCCGTTACCCAGGAAGACGTACACACTCGGAGCGGTCGCGCCGCTGAGTGCCTTGTTCGGATCGCCGATGGCGAAGTCGGCGTACTGGTCGTTGTTCACATCCCCGATGCCCGTCATGCCGACCTGGGCTGTAGCCAGGTTGTCCATCTCGAAGCTGGCCGCGGCGACTGGCTTCGACTGAGACGAGGTTCCGTCCAGGATGAACGTCATCTGGTCCTTGAACGGCGAGTTCGTCTCTTTGCCGCCGAGCACCAGGTAGACACGTCCCTTGCCGTCGGTTCGGCCGGTCACACCGATCAGAATGTCGTCGTAGCCATCGCCGTTGACGTCGCCGGCCGACGCTATGCGCTGGCCGACCGTGCCGTTGATGACGGTGAAGATTCTGCCCGTCAGCTTGTCCATGCTATCGGGAGCGACGACGCCCATCGGCCCAACCTTGCCGTAAATGAGGTAGACCTGGTTGTTGACGAGCGGGTCGCCGATGAGCAGGTCACTCAGGCCGTCGCCGTTCACGTCGCCGGCCGCGGCGACATACGCGCCGAGCTGGGCGCCGCTCACGCCTTCAAAGGTACTGGGCGAATCCTTCAGGGCAATGCCGTTCGGCGACTTCGGCCAGCCGCCCGCCTCGCCGTACAGGATCGAGACGCGGCCAGAGTCGGCCTCATCGTTCACCACGGCGTTCGGGCTGCCAACCGCCAGATCAGCGCGGCCGTCGCCGTCCACATCGCCGAGCCAGGTGACCGTCTTGACGACATCCTCGGTCGGCCCGTTCGGCATCAGCCACACGGTCGCTTGCTGGATGGGGTCGAGCAGCGAGCTGGCCCCGCCCTCCAGGGCCACCGGCCGGGCCGCCAACGGCACGTTGCCGGTGTCGTCGGCGTGGCCCTCGAAGGTCACGGTCTTGCCCGCCTGCACCTCGGACGAGGCGTTGGACCACATGTCCGTCGGCGGGAGCGTATCCACAATGACTGTGATTTGCTGCTCGGCGCCGATGAGGCCGCCAATGTCGACGGCGCGCACGGCGAGGGTGTGGCTGCCGTACTTCTGGTCGGCGAGCCGCCACGAGAACTGCCAGTTGCCCTGGCCGCCGTCACTAGTTCGGGTGAGAGTGACATTACGCCAGGGTTGGTTGTCTATGCTGAGCTGGACGACCGACAGTCCGGCCACCTGCGGCGCGCCGGATAGCTTGTCGGTCGCTGTGCCGGTGATGACCACGGTGCTGTTGACGATGTTCTTGAGCGCCTGGCCGTTGCTCAGGCTGCCGATGCTGGCGCTGGGCGGCGTGTTGTCCACGATCATCGCCGTGCCGGCCGCCGGCGTCTCAACGTGGCCCACGGCGTCCGTCGCCTTGCTCGCGACGGTGTATACGCCATCGGCGGGCAGCGGCGTCCAGGTGTAGGCCCAGAGGCGGTCGCCGTCGGCGACCTTCCAGCCGCTGTCATAGGCCGCCTGAGCGACGCCGTTGACGTAGCCCTGGCCGGTGATGCGCGCCTCGACCTTGGCGGGCCAGGAGGTCGGATCATCGGCCGTTCCGCCCAGCGTAAAGGCTGTGCCGTGGACGGCCTGGTTGGCCGTCGGGGCCGTGACCAGCGAGGTCGGGTTATCGGCGTCAATGAGGACGGTCTGCGTCGTGCTCACCGTCTTCATCGCCTTGACGATGGTATCGCTGTACGGGACGCTGGCCAGGAGGGATGTGCGAGCCGATTGGCTGACGCTCGCCTGAATGCCGCCGGCGATGGGCGACGTCATGGCCTGCGTGGCCGCCAGCGCCTTCTGGTTGAGCGCCCAGGAGAAGCCGCCGCTCGTGGCCGTGGGTGAGGGTGGCGTGTAGCCCGACGAGCCGGTCTGCTGGCCGACGGTCAGACTGCTCAGGGCAGCCGTATCGAAGTTAAGGGTCATCGCCTGGTTGATGGGCGCGCTCGTCGTGTTGTTGAGGTTGAGCGTCACCTGGAGCGAGTCGCCCGGCTTGAGCAGGGTGTACGTCGAGCCGTCGTGGATCGTCGTCGGGTCGACCGTCACGTCGAGCGCCGGGGCGGTGTTGGGCGCCCACGGGCTGGTGCCCGCGTTCTTCTCCTGCTTGTCGTTCAGTCCGTCGCCGTCATAGTCGGCAACGGTCGAATCGGAGCAGACGTGAGCGACCCGGCCAGTGCTGAGCTTGATGTCCCAGCCGCCAACGACCTTCTTCAAGGCCGCGTCGTAGTGGCAGACCTCGTCGCCGTCCCACAGGCCGTCGCCGTCGGTATCCACGTTGTTCGGATCCGTGCCGTAGTTCAGCTCGTCGCGGTCGCTCAGGCCGTCGCCGTCGCTGTCCGCCTTGGTGGGATCATTGGCCAGCACATCGCTATTGTCGTACTCGTAGCCGTCGGACAGCATATCGCCGTCGGTGTCCCACTTGGTGGTGTCGGTGCCGAGCCGCTGCTCTTCCGCGTCGGCCAGGCCGTCGCCGTCCTTGTCGGGGTTCCAGCTGGCGTAGGGCTGGCCGTCGGGGCCGGTGATCGCCCACGTCCACAGCTCGTCCACCGTCGCCGGCAAGACGTCCATCGTCACGGATGCCTTCGCATCCGCGTAGTTCTCTGGGTCCGTGTCCTTCGCGGGCCCCTTGCTGTAGTTGATATCGGCGCTGCACTGGAAGCCAAACACCGCATAGACGCACTTCTGGTAAGCCAGGTTGGCCTCGAGCTGCGTCAGGAAGGGGTACGCCAGGTCGCGCCCCGGGTGAGCCATGTTGAATGTGATCGAGGTCTTGTTGCGGCAGCGCTTCTCCTTCTGTTTGTCAACGGTCGCGCTGTCATCGCAGTATTGCTCCGGATTGGCGACCTTCTCGCCACCCGTGGGGTAGACGGAGTTGGTGACGTTGAAGTTATTGGTTCCGAACGGCAGCTGGGCATCCGGGTCCTTGTCCATCTCGGCGAAGGCCCAGCTGTTCTTGACATCGCCGAGATTGCCCTGCCGGTCGTCCCAATACCCGGTGCCGGTGTGCGATACGTTCGTGTTGTTGGTGAACGTCGTCACCATTGTCGTGGTGATCTCGTAGACGGTCAGGTTGTCGGCGATGGCGCCATACGCCGTCGTATTGCTCTTGTTGACGTTGATCGTCAGACCTGGTTCAGACGGATCCGTGTAGACGCCGGGATCGGTGACGAACAGGTCTATCTTGACGACCGCCTGGGCCAGCCATTCATTCAGATGCTGGAAGGTGTGGAGCGGGTTCCAGTCGCCGCTTATGGCGGCGACTATGACATACGTTATGATAAACAGGGCCAGCATGATGATAGTCCCCACGATCGTGCTGGCAATCCACGTGAGGAGGGTTTGGATAAGGAACATGAACACCAGCAGAATCGTGCTGGCGATCGCCTCGGCCAGCATCTCGTCTTTCTGGATGCTGTTCAGGTCAGGGCTGCTCACGCTTCGAGCGTAGATCGCCCACGTCGCGCCGACGGCGACGAGCATGACTACGCCCGCAAGCACGTTCATCTTGGCCCTTTCCCACCTGGAGGCGCTCACCTCCCCCGCGTACGACAGCTTGTTCCCCTTCATCTCTTGCATACGCCCGACATAGGGCCTTAGCTGCCTGCCTGCAAAGAGGGTCTTCCAGTCCTGCCAGAGCTGGCTTGCTGCCGCGCGGAGGCTCTCCCGCTTCGTTGTACTTAGCAGCATATCAGCTTTTTCCCCTCGAACAAGCCATCTCTCATACTTGTACTGGTGATAGAAGTACCAGGTCCACTTGGCCAACGGCATCACCAAAGTCGACAGGAACGTACTCATCAGGACGGTCTTGCTCAACTGTTTGGACCAGTTGCGCAGCGCTTCCGTCGTCCCCTTGCTCTTGACGGCGACGGTCAGGCTATTGAGTTGGTAGGCGGTGCGCACATAGCCCGGCATCCTGTGCTCGGTCGGCGCGAAGAAATCCCCGAGGTCGGCCGGGTTCGCCGTCTGGCCGATATTCGGCAGCGGCTGTCCGTCAACGCTGATGATCGTACTCAGGCCCTCATAGTACGTGCTGAACAGCATGATGATCGCATCCGCGTCAGTGCTGTTCATGTCAGATGGGTAGCGTCGGTCAATCTCCGTCTGCCCTTCACCCATGGAGAGGGCCTGCCACGCCAGAGTGCCCTTTGCTGGGTCTATGCGGCAGGCATACTGCGTGAGCTGCACGCGGCGGATAACCGACAGCGGCTGCCGACCCAGGTCGAAGCTGAACGAGAGAGGATCGGTCCGCGTCGGATTCAGATCGCTCATCGTCACCAGGCTCGTGTCCGTGGGATCGAGGCCGTTGCTCGTCTCCTCGTAGGCCCCGACAATCGTCGGCGTCAGCGCGTTGGTGGGCGTCACCGTGCCCGAGCACGTCATGTAGTTGTGGTTAAGGAAGTCCACCGTCGTCGTCATGGACGTGGTGGCCATCGCCTGGTCGGTGTGGGAGTAGTAGCCGAGGTTCGTCACCGTTAGGGCGGGATTCACGCCCCAGGTGTCGGTGATGGTCTGGCCCGCCGCCGGGTGGGCAAACTTGTCGACGATCACAGGCAGCGTTGGGTTGACGTTCCCCAGGAAGGTCGGCGCTAGGCCCGACAGCAGCCGGAACATCACCGTCGCTTCGTCGTCCACCGCCGGATCCGTCGTCGTTTCCGGTACTTTCGTCCCCGTCCCGAACAGCGCGACCTGGACGTTCTGGCTCTCCGACACTTCCAGGCCGGTCACCCGGATGGCCGTCTCGTAGTACCCCGAGAGGATAGACTCTTCGGTCTGCACCTCGCAGTTGCTGGCGTCGGACGGCTTGGTCGAGTCCTTGCAGTTCGCCCAGCTGTCAATCTGCCCGTCTGTCATCCACTCCAGGCGCCCCTCCGTCAGGTTGAGGCCCGTGCCGACCTCGCTCGACGTGAACGCCAGACGGCCGGCGAAGGCGCTGACCTGGCCGCCGGTTCCGACGGCCTGCAGCGGGATCAGGAGTTGGTGTACCTGGTTGCCGTTGCTGTCGGTGGTGTCGTTGACGCCGATGCTGTACTCGTCGGACAGCGACGGCGTGACGTTGCTGTTGATTTCCATCACCGGCAGCAACTGGATGTCTTCGCCGGAGTGGTTCAGGTCCTGCATCTGACCGGCGGTGTCGTCGGGCCAGTCCAGCTTGGTCGTGTTGTAGCGCAGGTGATGGGTGTCCGAGGGCTGGATGTGGAAGTCTACGTAGACCACCGTGTTCTGGTGGTGGCTGGTCACGTGGAACTCCACCTCCGGGCGGTAGACCAGGGTTTCTGGCTGCGCCGGCGAGAGGTCTTCGCCGTTGAACACCCCGTCGTTGTCTATGTCGTTGTCCCAGGCATCCGGGATACCGTCGCTATCGGTGTCGGGACACGTGAGCTGTTTCGTCGTCGCGTCTACGCTGCACGCCGACCCGTCGTCAATGCCATCGGCGTTTGTGTCGCCCACCTGCGGGTCGAGCAGCCAGGTCTTGCCGTGGCTGTCCGTGTAGCCCGGCACCTCGAGCGTGTCGGTGATGGCGTCGTCGTCGGTGTCTACGCTGGTGTAGTCGGTGCCCAGGCACCACTCTTCGCTGTTCTTCAGGCCGTCGCCGTCCGCGTCGGCGTTCGGGTCTACCCCGTCGGCCACGAACAGCGTGCGGCAGTCGCTCAAGCCGGTCGTAGTCGCCCCCAGTGGCGCCCCCTGCGCCGGCACGGTCTTCGGGCTTTCAGGCGGTGTGCGCGTCAGCCGCGCCAGCATAGCATCCGCCGCGGCCTCATCGCTCACCGTGCCCGTCAGCGACGACAGGGCCTTGTCTAGCGGCGGCGAGTTGCTCTGGCTGGCGATCTGATTCGTGAAGCGCGCCGTCAGCGCCGCGTTCGCCAGGGGCGCGCCGACCATGGACAGGATCGTCGCGATAACAATGGCGATGTACAGCGGGCGGCTGGTGCGGCTGCGAAGCAGCAGCGCGACGAAGATCGCCAGCGGGATGATGCCCAACAGCCAGTAAGCCCACGATGGGACGTCGAGGGTGCTGCGGGCAACCGGCGCCTGCTCAGGTGGGGCCGGCGGGGCGGCGGATGGCAGCGTCAGCGCGCCGTCGGGGCCGGCGACCGGCGCCTCAATCGGCGGGACGTGGTCGCCGTAGCGCGACAGATCTACCACCTGGTGGACTTGCGCGCCCGCCGTCACGGTCGTTTGCGGCAGCGTCAGGTCAAGGATCTCGCGGCGAGCGCGGCCTTCGCTATCCACCCACAGCTCGCCCTGGCCGCTCATGCCTTCATAGACTGGCGAGCGTCCCAGCTGAAGGCCGTCAGGGATCTGGCCCGCCAGGAGCTTTTCCGTCTGCTCGCGTTGGTAGTCGGCGTAGCGCGGCCCGTCCAGGCGGAAGGTGTAGCGCTGCATGGTTCCGGCTGCGGTCTGCACCGAGCCGGCGTCGGCTACGTCAACGACCGCGGCCAGGTAGCCCAGGTAGTCGCCCTGGGGCGCTGTCGCACCCAACGGGTCGTCGATCGCTTTCCACTTGCCGCCGTAGCCCACGTAGGCCTTGCCGTTGACAACCAAAAGCTGAACGCTGGCGCCTTTCTTGTCCGCGCCGAGCGTCAGCCGAGCGTCAGCCTGCGTATCCTTGGCGGCGCCTTCCGGCCGAACAATGTCGCCGTCGACGCGCAGCGTGGTTTTCTCGTCTGTCCGCCCAATGTTGGCCGGCACAGCACGGGGAATGATGGTCTGCTGGGACTCGGCCGTCACGTGGTAGCTTGGCGCGGCCCGCGCCAGCCTTAAGGCTTCGGCGATGGCGTCACCGGCCGGCGCGGGCGCGGCGCGGGTCAGGGTATAGCCGGCCGTGAGGACGACCAGCAGTGTCGGGACAAGGGCAAATAGCAGCGCGGTGAGGCGTCTTCGGGCGGACATTGTAGCACCTCCTTGGAGGGACAGCAGGGAGTGGGGTCGAGCGCGTGGGGTGGCCGACGTCGGGGTATTCATGGCAGCTCTCGGGCGTGAGGGAACCAGGTTCATGCTCTTCAGTCTTGCATGGTGCTCGCGTCATGGCGAGCGCTGATAATTCATGCCACGGCTGCCGGTCTGACCGGCTTGCCGCAGGGAAAGAAGCCCTCTAGACACACTATAGCGAACGAACGCGCCAAGATCGTAACGGGAGTGCAGCGGGCATGAGACAGGTACGAGCCTCATGGAGGCTCATGTTCCTAGCTCCCTGTATGTTTCATGGCGGACCGGGACCTCATCCGGCATTTCCCAAACAGAGCCGGCTAGCTCCGCACGTAGGAAAGTGAATAGCGATTCCAGGCTGGTGAACACCTGGCGCTCACCCGTATGGGGGCTTTCCAGCGAGATGCGCCACACAGGCCCATCCTCACCCCCTACTTCCCACAGGCGTAGCATGTAAGCCACATAGCGCGGGTGCTCGGGACTCATAACCGCTCCTTCCGCGGCACGCGTCACTTGCACCTAGTGTATCAAACACGCGTATCGAGACTGTGACGAGAACGTAACGGCGGTTTTCGTTTGTTTCTGTTCATCCTCCCGTTACCGATGGTCTGCCTTGTGGTATAATGGAGTTAGACGGGTGCTGCTGGGGGTGGAGACGGAACGATGCCTCGTCTCATGCTGAAACTCTTGGGGCCACTGCAGGCTGTGCTAGAAGAGCAGCCTCTCGTGGGCTTTCGGTCGGACAAGGCGCGGGCCTTACTGGTCTTCCTCGCCGTCGAATCCGGGCGCCCTCACGCACGCGACGCTCTGGCCGCGCTGCTCTGGCCCGACTACTCCAATACCGCAGCGCTCACCTCTCTGCGCGTCGCACTCGCCAATCTGCGCCAACTTCTCGATACGCCTGCTGCAAGACCATCTATCCTGTCCCCTCTCTTCCTCCTCATTACCCGCGAAACCGTCCAGTTCAACCCGACTGCCGATGCCTGGCTCGATGTTGTGGCCCTCGCCCGCCTTCTGGAGGGCCATCCCACGTTGAGCGCCTTGGAGCAGGCCGTGGGACTGTGCCGCGGACCTTTCTTGGAGGGGTTCTCGATTGGTCACTCCGCCGCCTTCGACGAATGGCTCCTCTTCAAGCGCGAGCAGTTCAACCGACAGACGTTGTTGGCGCTGCATCATCTGACCGGGGCCTACCTCGCCCAGCATCAGTACTCTCAAGCGGAGGACGGTGCCCGGCGACAGCTTGCGCTCGATCCATGGGACGAGCGGGCCTATCGGCAACTGAGGCTCTCGCTCGCGCTCAGCGGTCGGGGGAGCGATGCGCTGTCTGAATACGAGACGTGCCGCCGCTTGCTGGCCCGGGAACTGGGCGTTGCGCCGGCGCGGGAAACCACGGACCTCCGCAACAGCATCCAGGCCGATATCCTCCCGGAGGTGTTGGCGTGCCCAAACGGCATAACGGACGGGCCGGACCCCTTCTTCGGCCGGGCCTATGAGCTGGCCACGCTGGACACCCATCTGGCCCTGGCGCTGGCCAATCATGGCGGTGTAGTGTTCGTCACGGGCGAGGCAGGCGTTGGCAAAACGACGCTGGTGCACGAGTTTGCGCGGCGTGCAATGGCGGCGCAGCGGAGTGCGGTCGTCGCGGGCGGGAAATGCAGCTCTCTTATCGGCCTGGACGATCCATACCTGCCGTTCCGGGAGGTCGTCCAGATGCTGACGGGCGATATCGAGATCGAGCGGTCCGGCGGTGGTATCACGCTAGAGCACGCTCAGCGCTTATGGGACCTGGTGCCGACGGCGGTCGAGGCGCTGATTGAGAGTGCGCCGGGCCTGGTCAACCGATTCGTGGATGCTGACACTGTAGCGCTCCGCGTCGAGGCCGCGGCAAAAGCGAACGGGCGCGCCACGACGACAGCGGGGTGCGCCACATTGGCCGAACGCGTGCGGCGTCAGGCTCAGCGCAACACTGATGCAGCTAGCTTGGAGCGGACAGACCTCTTCGAGCAGGTGACGGCGTTTCTGCGCGCCCTAGCGCGTCACCACCCCCTGATCTTGCTCCTGGACGATTTGCAGTGGGCCGATAACGGCTCCATCAACTTGCTCTTCCATCTCGCGAGATACCTCGCGGGCAGCCGAATTCTCATTGTTGCGCTCTATCGCCGGGAGGACGTGGCTCTGGGCCGTGACGGCGGGCGCCACCCACTCGCGGCAGTCGCCCACGAGCTACGACGCGAGTTCGGAGACATTGAGCTTGACCTCGACCGGGCATCCGGGCAACTGTTTATCGACGCGCTCCTGGATAGCGAGCCGAATCGGCTGGATGAAACTTTTCGCGATACCCTGTACCACCACACCGAGGGACACGCCTTGTTCGCCGTCGAGCTACTGAGAAGCCTGCAGGCGAATGGTGGGCTGGAGCGAGATGAAGCGGGCAACTGGGTGGAGGGCGCGGCGCTCGATTGGGAGACTCTGCCGGCGCGGGTGGAGGCGGTCATCGCCGAGCACATCGGCCGTCTGCCGGCAGACGTGCAAGCAACGCTGAGCGCCGCCAGCGTAGAAGGTGAGGAGTTCGCGGCTGAGGTGGTGGCCCAGGTCCGAGATCTGGAAGAGCGAGAGCTCAAGGCACAGTTAGTCTACGCCTCGAGCCATGACTATCAGCTGCTGCGTAGCCACAGTACGGAGAGGGTCAACGGACGTCGGCTGTTCCGGTATCGCTTCCGCCATCGTCTCTTCTGGCAATATCTCTACAATCAGATAGACGAGGTAGAGCGCGTTCGTCTACATGAGGCCGTGGGGCTGGCATTGGAATCGCTGTACACTGCAACCCAGGATCAGCTCATGGGCAGGGCGCCGCAGCTTGCCTGGCACTTCGAGGAAGCAGGGCTGTATGACAAAGCGGTGTCCTACCGTCGGGTAGCGGGCGATCAGGCCATGAGTCTCTCCGCGTGGGAGGAAGCGGTTGCGCACTACACGCGCGCCCTGGCCCTGCTGGCAACCCTACCCGCCTCCCCCGCGCGCGCCGAGCAAGAGGCAGGGGTGCGCCTGGCCCTGGCGACTCCATTGTATGTCACGCGCGGGTGGGGCGGACCAGAAGTGAGAAGCGCCTTGACGCGCGCCTATGAGCTGAGCCAGACGACCGGCGCCAGCCCCCAACTCGTCGCGACGCTGTTGGCGCTGATATTCGTGTATATTGGACAAGGAGAGGCCCAGAAAGCCCTCGCTCTCGGTCAAGAGCTTCTCCACCTGGCCGAGCAAGCCGAGGATGGCCTTTCCCTCGCCGCAGCCCACCAGGCCATCGGCCTCACGCTGTCCCTAAGCGGCGAGATCGAGGCTGCTCGGACACACCTGGTGCAAGCGCTGGCGCTGTATGATAATGAGCCAGAGGCGCCTCCTTTGCTCATCGGCGTCGACCAGAAGGTCTCCTGCCTCACATGGCTGGCCTGGACGCTCTGGCCGCTAGGATATGCGAACCGCGCGGCCGAGTGTGGCCGCGCGGCTCTGGCGCGGGCGCGCGAGCTAGACGAGTCGGCAACCCTGGCTTTTGCTCTGGCCCTGGATGGCGCGATGTTTCACACCTTTCGAGGTGAGCCAGAGGCGGCCCAGGCATGCCAGGAGGAGTTGCTCCGTCTGGCGCAAGACAAGGGGCTGGTCACCTTCCAGGTGCTGGCCGCGATCACCCAGGGCTTCAGCCGAGTGGAGCGGGGGCAGATCGAGGGCGGCATCGCCCAGATACAGCAGGGCGCCGCGGCGTGGCAGGCGATGGGCACGGTGGCCCTGCGGGTGTTGCAGATGATCGTCTTGATCCGAGCTTATCGAGCAGCCGGTCAGATCGAGCAGGCGCGGCGGGTTGTGACGGAGGAGCTGACCCTGGTGGAGCGGAATGGGCTGCACTATGGCGAAGCCAAGCTGTGGCGGCTCAAGGGAGAGTTGCTGCTCTCTGGCGAGAACGTTGACGAAACCGCCGCCGAGGCATGTTTCTACCGCGCTATCACGATTGCTCAGCGGCAGGGGGCACGCCTGTGGGAATTACGGGCTATTATCAGCCTTGTCCGCCTCTGGCAGCGTCAGGGTCGCCATGAAGATGCCCGGCAAAGGCTGGCGGCAATCTACGGCTGGTTTAGCGAGGGGTTCGAGACCTCAGACTTGATCGAGGCTCGCGCACTCCTGGAGGAATTGACGCACAGCCTATCGGGTCAATCGAAGGTGGCTCAGGGCATCGTCGGTGATCTCGATGGTATTGAACCCTGAGCCACCGTGCATACCGCCAGCTTACTGAGCCATCTCTACTGCGGCAAGACTTTGTTCCCGCAGCCTGGCAATGTCCTTGCTTGGCGCATACCCGAAGAAGCGGCTGTATTCCCTCGTAAACTGCGACGCACTGAGATAGCCCACCTGCCGGCTCGCCGTCCCGACATCCATCATCGTCGACATCATAAGTTGCCGCGCCTCGTGTAAACGCAGCGCCTTCTGAAATTGCAGCGGACTCATCGACGTGACCGCCTTGAAGTGCTGGTGGAACGAGGAGACACTCATGTGCGTCAGCTCGGCCAGCTCCTCGACGTTCATTGGCTGGGTGTAATTGGCGCGTAGCCAATCTATGGCTTTCGCGACCCTGGACACGCTCGATTCCGCGTAGCCGATCTGGGCCACGCGCCCTCCAATCGGGCTAAGTAGCAGGCGGATCAAGATCTCATCGATGGCCAGCGGAGCGATGAGTGCGGCATCCGCCGCATCCCCCATCAGTTCGATCAACCGGATTGTGGCGTTGACGATGCTCGTACTCGAGCGACCCACGTACACGGCGTACTTTTGCTGAGCCTGCGGCAGGCCGTGGGGATATACCCTCAACACCAGCTCGGCAATCTTATGCGGGTCAAGGTCCAGTCTGACACACAGAAGCGGCTCCGCGCGGCTGGCCCGGGTGACCTGGAAAGCCATGGGCAGATCGACGGAGAACGCGATCATCCGTTCCGTGTCGTACTCGAACACCTCCTGGTTCAGCAGGGCGCGCTTCGCGCCCTGCGCGACGATACATAGGGCGGGTTGCTGCACGCCATACACCAGATGAGTGTCCGGGCTCGAACGGCGGATGACATGCACGCCCGGCACACGGAGATCAAAGACACCGTCGTACGGAGCATACGCACTGACCAGACGTGCCAGGCGGCGCGCGTCTGGTTCGCTCCGATCTCGGATGCTGTCTCCTTCGATGAGACGCGAATTGGGATCGAGAGATGTCAACATAGGCGACCATTCCATCTGGCTGAATTTCGGAGGATCGAGCAAGTATTGTATACAAATGGGCAAAATGCTGGACAGGTGTCCAAAGTATACTTCATGTAGCCCTGCGGCGCTATCTACTGCGCTGCCAACCCCACACTCAGCCGACGGAGAAACGCCTATGCCGACAAGCCAACCAGCTACCAATGAAACGAAGATACGGGTGATCATCGGGGATACTGTCCTGACCGGACGGCTATGGGACAACGCCACGGCGCGCGACCTGATCGCCCAGCTCCCGCTGACACTGACCTTCCGAGACTTCAACGGCGTCGAGAAGATCGCGCAACTCCCTCGGAAGCTGTCAATGGACGGCGTACCCCCCGGTGACGATCCGTTCCCCCGCGACATTGGCTACTACAACCCGGCGCGCGACCTCGTCTTCTACTACGACGACGTCGGCTACTTCACCGGCATCGTGCGGATCGGCCAGTTCGACGGCAGCGTGGACGCGATCGCGCGCCAGACCCGCGACTTCACCGTGAGAATAGAGCTTGCGGACTGAGTTGAACGACGTGACCAGGTACGTGATTCTCGGAAGGAGATACAGTATGCGAGGTACAGTTCTTTACGGCGCTCGGGACGTGCGATCTGAGGAGCGCCCTGATCCCACGATTGTCGAACCAACCGACGCTGTCATCAGATTGTCGGCCACCTGCGTGTGCGGCTCGGACCTCTGGCCCTATCGCGGCCTCGACCCGGTGACGGAGCCAGTCCCGATGGGCCACGAGTACGCCGGCATCGTCGAGGCCGTCGGCAGCGCGGTCAAGCACATCAGACCCGGCCAGTTCGTTGTCGGCTCGTTCTTCGCCTCCGACAACACCTGCGAGATCTGCCGCGCCGGCTATCAGACCTCCTGCGTCCACCGCCAGCCTGGCGCCCCCACCGGCGCGCAGGCGGAGTACGCCCGTATCGCGCTCGCGGACGGCACCCTCGTCGCGACGCCGGACCTGCCGCCGACGGACCTGATCCCCAGCCTGCTCGCGGCGTCTGATGTGTTCGGCACAGGCTGGTTTGGCGCTGTAGCCGCTGCGGTCGGCCCCGGCAAGACGGTGGCAGTCGTAGGCGACGGCGCGGTTGGGCTTTGCGCGGTGCTCGCCGCCAGGCAACTCGGCGCGGAGCGCATCATCGCGATGAGCCGGCACGAGTCACGCCAGAAGCTCGCGCTAGAGTTCGGCGCGACCGACATCGTGACCGAGCGAGGCGACGAGGGCGTGGCTCGCATCAAGGACATGACCAACGGACTTGGCGCGCACTCGGTTGTCGAGGCCGTCGGCACGCAGGAAGCGATGATGCAGTCTATCCGCGCCACGCGGCCCGGTGGTCACGTCGGGTTCGTCGGCGTGCTTCACGACGTGGAGATTCCGGGGCGGGAGTTCTTCTTCTCGCACGTGCATCTACATGGCGGTCCCGCGCCCGTCCGCCACTTCCTGCCGGAGATGATCGGCCTGATCTTGGACCGGAAGATCAACCCCGGCAAGGTCTTCGACCTGACCCTGCCGCTCGACCAGGTGGCGGAAGGCTACCGCGCGATGGACGAGCGAAGGGCCATTAAGGCGCTGCTGGTCCCGTAAAAAGAGGTTACGTGCTGTAGTGGATAAGGAGTAAAAGAACGACTGTTTCTGCCGCCCCTCGCCCCGATATCCTCATCCACTACATGATCCTCTGCCTTACGCCCTGGAGTGAGCGGGTCACTCTGTCCTGAACCTTTTCGCACTATGAACGCATCTATGTTATCATGACGATAACGATTCTGAGATCCATAGCTTTCATACCAGTTGGCGCTGGTGACTGTGCATGGACGAGAGGGCAATGCTGTCATGCTTCGCCTTCGGCTCAGCATCCCGGGACTGGCGGGGGCCCTTCGCTGCGCTGCTCAGAACACACACTACTGTCATTGCGAGGAGCGCGTCTCGGGGGTGTGGGGGGCGAAGCTCCCCACTGACGAAGCAATCTCTCAGTGGCTGACAGCAACCACGTAGCGGTGCGGACTGCATTTGACAACGGCGGGAGATTGCTTCGCTCCGCTCGCAATGACAGGACGGCGGTGTTCTCGTGCTGGCGCGTGCCATCGTAGGCATGGAGGTCTCAGGGCGACACATCGCTCGACGAAGAGGGGCAGCATGGCTTCGACACGGAGAGTGGCTTCGTTCGTCATCGCGGGGGTTTTTCTCGCTCTGACGCTGTCAGCATGTAGCGCCGCCGCCCAGCAGCCAGGACCAAGCTCGCGAGTGGCGGAGCTAGCCGACTCCGCCGCCTCGATGTCGCTGGATCCCTATATTGAGGTGCTGCAAGATCCCGCCGGTCAACTCGGCATTGATGAGGTTAGTGGCTCCGGCATGGCCGACCGTTTCGCGCCAGTTGCGTCCACCACCTGGCTTGCCGACGTCGCTGGCCAACCGCCGTGGGTGCGCTTCACCGTGCGCAACCCATTGGACCACGCGGCGGCCTACTACGTGCAAGTGGCAGCCATTGCGCCGACGGCGGTCGCCTTCTACGCGCCCGACGAAAGCGCCGGAACGTATCGCCTCGTTCCCAGCGGAGCCTCCCGCCCGGAGATGCCTCTCCCGCTGCCATCGCGGAGCTTCGTCTATCCCGTGACAATTCCGGCGCGGGGTGAGGTCACCTACTATATCCGCCCGGATAACGCAAGCGTGGACCTGCGCATGCCGTTGGCCTTGTGGCGGCCGCTCGCGTTCGAACAGACAGACAAGACACAGTCTGCGGCCTGGGGCGCTCTGATCGGCTCACTGCTCGCGACGGCCGTTCTGAGCCTCTTGCTGTCCGTGGGCTTGCGTGAACGCAGCTTTCTGCTGCTGGCCGCGTTTGCCGGCGCCTTTGCGCTTCTCACCCTCGCCTCGGGCAGCGCCAGCATGCAGCTGATACGTCCCGACCAACCGGTTTTGTGGGGGGCCGTCTACCAGATACTCGTCGTGGCCACCATCGTGACGTTCATCTCCTTCTCGGACGCCTTTCTGGCGCTCAAGGCACACCTTCCTGCGGCCCATCGTCTCGCCCTGTTCGCCATCGGTGTCATCCTCGCCAGTTTACTACTGGCGCCGCTAGGCCTGCCGCGCGTGGCGTCGTTTTTTCTCGTCGTCATCGGAACACTCGCAGCCCTCGGTCTGATCGCCGCCGCCGTGATACTGTGGCGGCAAGGCTCCAAGTCGGCGCGCTACTTCCTGCTGGCGGCGTGTGTGCCAATCCTCGCCGGTCTCGTCTCGAACATGGCGCGCATGGGTGTGGGGGAGTGGCAGCCGTGGTTCGCCCTGGGCGATGCGGCTATGGTCCTCGTGCTTATCCTGCTCATCTCGCTGGCGCTGGTCGACAACGTCGACCAGCTTCGGCGCCAGACCGCCGAGAGCGTGCGCCGCCGAGAGCGATACCTCGATGCCATTCCGGTGGGCATCGCCGTTTACGACGCCCAGTTGATGCCGGTATACGTCAACAATGCCACGGCCACTCTGATCGGGATGCAGGGCCGTCTGGGCAACAGGTCATACACCGAAGCGCGGCGGGTTTTCCCCGCTTTTGTCGCGGCGACGGATACGCTGTACCCGCAAGCTCAACTCCCGATGATACGAGCTCTAAACGGTGAGGCTGCCCACGCCGATGACTTCGAGCTCGAAATAGGGGGCGCTCGCGTGGCCCTTGACGCCTGGGCGCAGCCCTTGCTCGACGCCGACGGCAAGGTTGAGGCGGTCGTCAGCACCTTCCTCGACATCACGGCGCGGCGCAAGACGGAAGCAGAGTTGGCCTCCTACCGGGAGCACCTGGAAGAGCTGGTAGCACAACGGACGGAGAGTGAGCGCCGGCAGCGCGAGGTGGCAGAGGCGTTGCAGGAGACATCGGCGGCACTGGCCCGCTCCATCGATCGGCAGGAGGTGCTGAGCACCATATTGCAGGAGCTTCGGCGTGTGTTCGATTACGATGGCGCACTCGTGGCGCTGGTGGAGGACGGCGACCTGGTGGTACGCGAAGCGGCCGGGCGATGGGAGGACGTCGTCGAGCGACGCGCCCCGCTAAACGACGCACTTCCCATGATCGAGTCACTGAAGGCGGCCCACGGCCGCCTCTGGTCGGATTTGGCGATCAGCGCCGCGCTGGTGCCGCCTGTCGCCGCTCTGCCACTGATGAGCGGCGCCGAGGCCATCGGTTTGCTTGCCGTCGTGACAACTCCGCCTTCCCCGCCAGACGCGGATACGTTGCGTGTCCTGCAAGCTTTCGCCGACCAGGCGACGACGGCTGTCATCAACGCCCGGCTCTACCAGCAGGCGCATCTCGTCGCAGCCGCGGAGGAGCGGGCGCGGTTGGCACGCGATCTGCACGATGCCGTTACGCAGACGCTGTGCTCGGCCCAGCTCCTGGCGGGCACGGCGCTGCGCTTGTGGGCCGACGCCCCGCCGCCCGCGCGCCACCCTGTTGAGCTCGTTCGCACGATGCTGGTGAGCGCCGTCGCCGAGATGCGCCTGTTCCTGATAGAGCTTCGCCCATCCGCCCTATCATTGGCGCCGCTCGACACGCTACTGACCTACGCCCTTGAGGCCTTCGGCGCGCGGACACACGTGGCCGTGACGTCGCGTCTGGGGGCGACGGGGCCGCAGCCACCGGAGGATGTGAGAATCGCTGTTTTCCGCATCACGCAGGAGGCTCTGAGTAACATAACCCGCCACGCCCGCGCACAGCATGTGACCGTTGCGTATACCGCCCGTCCGGGCAGCCTATCTCTCTCGATTGCAGATGATGGCTGCGGTTTCGACCCGTCGACGGTGGACGCCGATCACCTGGGGCTGGAGATCATGCGGGAACGCGCGACAGCGACAGGTCTCTCTCTGGATATCATCAGCGCACCGTACGAGGGCACCCGTGTCGTCGTTCGATGGGGAGAGCAGTCATGAGCACGCAGGAGAAAGCGCCGATCCGCGTCCTGGTGGTGGATGACCACCCCACAATGCGGATCGGACTGACCGTCTTTCTGTCGGCTGAGCTGGGTATGGAGTGTGTGGGTGAGGCAGAGAATGGTGAGCAGGCGCTAGCCAAGTGCCGCGAGCTGCAGCCAGACGTGGCGCTCGTGGATATCGTCATGCCCGGCCTGGATGGTCCGACCGTCATCGAGCAGATCACGCGCGAGATGCCGTCGGTGCGCGTCATCGCTCTGACGAGCTACAACGACACGACGCTGGCGCGTCGAGCGATTCACAGCGGCGCGCGGGGCTACCTGCTGAAGACCGTATCCACCGAGGACTTGGCCGCCGCCGTGCGGACGGTCCACGCTGGTGGGCAGGTCTTCACACCCGAGGTTACGCAAGCTCTAGCCATGGCTGACGTCAGCGACCTCCCGCCCGGGGCGAGTCTCTCCGATCGCGAGGTGGAGATTTTGCGCCTCGCGGCGGCGGGCAAGACCGATTTCGAGATTGCCAGAGCCCTCAACATCAGCAAGTCCACCGCCCGGTTCCACCTCACGAACATCTACGGTAAGCTTGGCGCGGCAAATCGCACCGAGGCCGTCCGCATCGCCATCGAGCACAACATGCTGTAGAAAAGCAGCTCATAGTTGGGAGGGCTGCTCGACGCTTTCGACAGTGTTCATGCCCTTGACGCTCATATGGCCTCACTCCCCGTACTCGGTGCCCGCGAACCCGATCTCCTGCGGGAAGCGCTCAGCACTGCCGGTTGACGTCTTCTGGCGCGGCATTCTAGTGTAGCTCAGTCAGTGCGTCAAGAAACGCGCTTTTCTGTAAGTGTAGATTCTTGCCGCCCCACAGGGACGCAGCGCAGCGAGGGGAGCGAGGGGAGAACGGCATCGAGATGGGCCTGACAATAATGACAGGTAGAAGTGATAGGTGGTGTTTGGTAGATGTGTCGGTGACTTCCCGGCGGCGAGCGGGTATAACAACAGGTGAAGAAACTCATACAATCGCTGAACGTCTCAGCGACGACAGAAGGAGCTTACCATGTTGAAACGATCGCTGCTCGTCTTGCCACTTCTGCTTCTGCTCTGCATCGCCCTCGTGCCGGCCACATTCGCCGACGGGCCGGCCCACTGGACCTACGAAGGCGCGGAAGGGCCGGAGTACTGGGGCTCGCTCAGCCCGGACTACGCCCTGTGCTCCACGGGCAAGCAGCAATCGCCTGTGAATATCCCGGCGTCAGCCGCAGTCAACCCCGCCGACCTGAAGCTCGACTACAAGCCCTCGCCCCTCAACATCCTCAACAACGGCCACACGATCGAAGGCGAGTACCACGAGGGCAGCACGCTTACCCTCGACGGCGTTCCCTACAAGCTGGTACAGTTCCACTTCCATAATCCCAGCGAGCACGAGGCCAATGGCAAGCTCGATGCGATGGAGCTGCACCTGGTGCATCAGAGCGACAAGGGTGACGTGGTCGTCGTCGGTGTCTGGATCGAGCCGGGCGCGGAGAACAAGGCCCTTGCGCCGGTCTTCAGCAATTTGCCCAAGGACCAGCAAGATGCCAAGCCGGTGCCGGGCGCGACGGTCAACGCCGCCGACTTCTTGCCTGCGACCCAGACCTACTACCGCTACGATGGCTCACTGACGACGCCGCCCTGCACCCAGGGTGTCAAGTGGATCATGATGTCGACGCCGGTGACCGCCTCCGCCGAGCAGCTCGCCGCCTACAAGGCGATCATGTACCCCACGAACCGCCCGGTGCAGCCGCTCAACGGCCGCCAGTTCCTCCTCACCTCTGAGGTGAAGAGCACCGCCAGTGCGCCGAGTGCCCTGCCGGTGACTGGCGCGGAGAACACGAACGCCGCCGCCGCTCTGTTGTTCGTCGTCGGTACCCTGGCGGTCGGAGTGGGGGTTGCCGCCAAGCGCCGCTCCACCGTCACCGACAACTCATAATCGAGGTATTTTACAAGAGAGGCATCTCTGCGGGGATGCCCCTCTTTCTGCTTTGTCGAAACACACACATTCGACCGCGCCACTAAAGCAGCCAGCGCCAGGGTATCCTGGCGCTGGCTCAATTTCGCGCTATAGCCACCGGTTCCAGCCGGCGGCCTCGGAGAGGTCGCCGGTGTCACCTACCGTGGAACCACCGCGGGCGGCTGCCACTCTCCCTTGATTGCCGTCTCCTTCGGCCCGTACAGCCGCAGCGTCAGGTAGAACGGCTCGTCGGGCGCCGGCAGCCAGTTCGCCATCTCGTCCTCGCTCGGCGCGTACTGCTGGACGTAGATGCTTAGCGAGCCGTCCGCGCCGTAGCGTACCCCCTTCGTCCGGTCGCCGATAGAGTAGCGGTTAATCGGGTTCTCCACCAGCATGCCGTCGCTGAGCTTGTAGATCGTCAGCGACCAGAAGAACGCAACGGGCGGCGTCTGGCCGGGGGCGAAGTGGACGACGTAGCGCTTGCCCTTGCCCGTCAGCATATCGCCGTGGCTGTCGAGTATCGTGCTTGGGTAGAGCGACTCTTCGATGATATTCGCCAGCGGTCCGCCCACCCAGACGGCAGAGCGCTGGATGTAGTCGAATCCGTATGTGCCGATGCCGCGCCGCATGACGCGCCAACCGTTTTCCAGGTCGCCCGCCGTCGGCCCGACCGCCTGGGCAACCTTGACTCCGTCCACGTGAGCGCGGGTCAGCGTGTCGTCATCGGCGGGAAACTGCTGCGTCGCCGTGCCGGGGCCGATGCCGATGGCTGCGAACTCCGCCATCACCGCCGCCTCTCCGTCTCGCACCGGAGTCATGCGTAGAAAGTCGTCGAGACGCGCGAACCATGCCTTGGCGTCCGGCGCCTCGAACGGCGGCGCGTCCCCCTCCACCCCCGGCTCGTCGCCGTCGAGCCCCTGCTCGAAGCGCGGCAGGGACGCGATGTGGAACTGCTGCTGGAGGGCGACGACGGCGGGGACATCCTCCGGACCGTCCACCAGGATGCGCAGGAGGATAAGCACGAACGGCGTTTCGCTGCGGATGACGTGGGACACCGAGGGCGGCAGCTCACCGTTCCAACCAGGGCCGACAACGGCGAAGACGCCCGCCTGCGTCCCGAATAGACGCGGCCCAATGTTGGTAAGCGTGTCCGAGAACATGTCCATCAGCTGCACGGTGTAGTAGCGGCCGTGGGTATCTGGTACGGTCAAGAGCGCCGGTTCGCGCCGCACATCCAGCCAGGCGGTCGAGTAGAGCGTGTCATTGTTCGGCGCGCGAAACAGAGCATGAGTGGGTGTCGCCAGGCTCGTCACGTGGGCATAGGCATTGAGCGCGGCCTTGCGCGTCTTCGGCTCGACCACTTCAGCCGAGAGCCGCTGCCACATGCCAAGCGGCGCGATGCCATAGATCGCGGCCTGGAGCGCGGTCGCATACTGGAAGTCCTCGAACAGATTGGGCTGAGTTGTAGTTTGTGTATCAGTCATGAAACGAGTCTCCGTGTGATCGTCATGTCTAGCGCCGGGTAACCGCTGGGATGACATACTCGCCGTCGAGCAGCGCCGGCTCTGGCCCGTAGCAGCGCAAGATGAGATAGAACGGCTCGCGCGGCGCGGGCAGCCAGTTGGCGGCTTCCTGGTCGTCAGGCCGGTCGGCCTGGATGTAGAGTCGTAGGCCGCCGTCGCTGCCATATTGGATGCCTGGGGTGCGGTCGCTGATGGAGTAGCGGCTGATGGGGTTGCGCACCAGCAGGCCCCGCTTCTTATCGTAGATTGTCACGGACCAGAAGTACTTGACCGGCGGCAGATGGCCGGCGGGGAAGTCGAGGACGTAGCGCCCGGTCGCGCCGTCGAACTGCTCGCCGTTGGCGTCCACGTCGGCCGTCGGGTACAGCGCCTCCTCGGGGGCCTGAAGATAGATGTACTTCCACGCCGTGGCCGAACGCAGGAGGTAGTCCGTGCCGAAGTGTCCCGCGGTGGGCGGTGAGTAGCTCCAGCCGTTCACCACGCGGCCGATATGGTCGGCCCTGTCCTGGATAGCGGCCCGCCCCGACGCGAGTCCCTCGTCCAGGGCGTTCCAGGTGTCGACAGTGAAGGCCGATTTGTCGAAAGGCTCCCCCGCTTTCACGCCGAGAGTCTCGACATCGGCGAGGGCCGGAGCATCGGCGGCTGAGTAGACCTGCCACTGCATCATGAACGCCAGGTGATTGAGAAAGCCGTAAAGGTCGCCGGTGCGCGCGTCGTAGAACGGCAGCCAGTTGACGGCCGGCGGCGGGGGTGGCGCAGGCTGGCCGAGGTACTTGCTCAGCGGCATGACCACGAACTTGTCTTGCAGGGCCGCAACGTTCGCCAGGTCCGCCTCACCGTGAACGGCGATACGCGCCGGGGCAATCACGAAGCGGCTCGGCGAGCGCAGAACGCCGCTGATGCCTGCTGGGACCTCGCCCTTCCAATCCGGCCCGGCGATGAGGTACGTACCCGCCTCAGTGCCGGTGGCGCCCGTGCCGATGTAGCCCACGTCGTCCGTTGTGCAGCCGATGATCTGGATGCTATAGTAGCGATCGCGAATCGCCGGAACCTTGAGCACCGTCGGCTCGGCGCGCAGGTCGAAGGCGGCGCCGGCGTAGACGGTGTCGTTGTTGGGGCTGACGTTCAGATCGAACTCCGGCCCGTACAGCTTCAGGGTGAAGGTGTACTTGTATTCTTCGACGCGGCGCGGCGAGTCCGGGCAGAAGGCTGCCCAGATGGCTTTATAGTGCTCGACCAGGGCAAACGCGAAGATCGTCACGCGCTTGCTCAGCTCTCGCGCTTCCGCCTTGTCTATGTCTATGACGTTCAACTGGCTCATTGGTATTCCTCTTCTTGCTGAAAGCGCCTTACTTGCTCGACGTCGCCGAGGCAGCCGGCGCGGCGCTTCCCTGCGGCTGCGGCGCTACGTTACGCAGCAGGAGCGAGACACCCAGAGTGACCACCGTCGCCACCAGCGACAGCCCGGCAAGCACGCCGAGGGCGACGGCTTGCGCAGTGGCCTCGGAGGCGCCCGGGTTGTTCGCCGTGTAGGCTGCCATGACAGCGGTCAGGCCCGCCGTCAGCATCGCGACCCAGAGGGCCGTTCCGAACTGGCCGGCGAGCGGGAAGATACCCGCCACCATGCCACGCTGCGCCAGCGGCGTCTGGTTGAGCGCCGCGATCGTGACGGGGTTGGTGAACGCGAAGCCCAAGCCACCGATGATCGTACCGATCAGAACGACCCACAGGTTCTGCGCCGGGAAGCCGAAGACCAGGAGGAGCACGCCGACGGCCAACAGCCCCATGCCAAGCGAGACCGGCCGACGCGGGCCGCCCTTGTCGAGCATCCGCCCGGCGATGGGGGCGGCGACGACCTGGGCCAGGATGGGTAGAATCATGAGGAGGCCCGTCACAGTGGGCGACAGACCGAGCACCTGTTGGGCATAGCGCGCGACGAAGGCGCCCATGAGCACGTTGGGTAGGAAACGCATGAGGGTGATGAAGAGACCAATCCCCACATTGCGAATCTTCATCAGGCGGAACTGGATGAGCGGGTACTCCTTGCGAAGCGAGAGGAACACAAGAACCGCGCCCGCGACGAGGCCCGCGCCCACGAGCAGCAGCACAGATTGCGACGCCAAACCGTCGGTGCCGGCCTGCATGATGCCGATCGTGATGAGCGCCACCGTCAGGAAGACGAGCACCGATCCAACATAGTCGAACGGCGTCGGCTGCGGCTTCTTCTGGTCGTACTTCACGCGGGCGATGAGAAACAGCGTCACGGCAGCGCCAAAGATAGTCAGCAAGTATGCATAAGGCCACGCCACCACCTGGATCACCAGTCCGACGACCGTCGGCGAGAAGGCGGTGACGAACATGTTGATCATCATCATTCGTCCCTGCGCCCCGCCGCGCTCCAGCTGTGGAAAAACGTCCAATAGCAGCGCGGTGGCGGCTGGAATTGAGAAGGCAGCGCCGAAGCCCTCGATGGCTCGGCCAATCAAGATAACGCCGAACTGATTAAGCAAACCGCCGACAAAGGTGATGGCAGCGCCGACGATAATCAAGAGGATCCCCAGCCGGAACATGCGCAGACGGCCAAGTCTATCCCCTAGTGCGCCGCCCACTGTGACGAAGCCGGCCAGGACCATGAGCGTCAGGTTCAGAATCCATTGGCTAGCCGTCACCGAGATTCCGAGCGCGGATTGCATGCTCGGCAGGCCGACCTGGGTGGCGGCGTTGTCAACCGCCCAGGTAGACAGACTCGCGGCGGCGGCAAAGACGGCAAAGCGTTTGACAGTCTGGTCATTCATGGGCACCTACTCCTGAGGTATGCGAGTCAGAAAGTGCGTAGCTCGTTGAGTCACGTGAGAGTCGCGTCTTGTGTGCTCGGCATTGTCTGCGCAAGCCCAACGGATACGCCCACAGCCGCCTCTCTCGTGAGTGGTGGCTGTGGGTAGGATGTGCATACTTCTTTGCTCTCGGCGTCAAGCAGTGGCCGGGGTTTCTTCCCCAAACGCCTCGCGCAGCTTGGCTTCCTGATCTTGCGTCAGGTTCGTCGAGACGATCTCGAACGTTGGCCCCTTTTTCATCGCGTCGATGACCTTGTCGGTGACGGCGTTCTGCGTGAGCAAGAACAGGGCGGATGTGCCAGGCGTCACCTTATCGCGCACCTCCTTGATGAACTTGTCGTTGATGCCATAGTCCGAGAAGTGGCCGGCGAGAGCGCCTAACGCTGCGCCGATGGCCAGCCCCACAAAGGGGATGAAGAACAGTAAGCCGAACAGGATCCCCCAGAATGCTCCGCCGAGCGCGCCGGTCCAGTTCGTGTGGTGCAGCTGCTTCGTGCTAGGCTTCTTCTTATCGGCAGGCCAGGCCACGGCCGCGCCATCGATGATATCGATGAGCTGCTGCTTCTGCAGCCCCTCGACGATGTCCAGCATCTGCTCCGCCCCGTCGGGCGTGTCGAACTTGAACGCCGCCAAGGTTGCCATTCCGTTACGCTCCTGCCTTCTTGCCGTCGTCCGCCGTAGCAGCGGCCGCAGCTCGAGCGGGGGCAGCTTCGGCCTTCCCGTCATCGGCGGCAACCTCGCCGTCGGCGATCACGGCCTGCTCGATGACACCCGACGCCTGGTCGCCGAAGGTCATGGTCAGCACCTGGGCATGCTCACCCTTCATCTCGTCAATGAGCCCCTCAGCGCCCTTGTCCTCGACGAGAGCCAGGATGGCCGAGCTGTTGGGCTTCAGGCGCAGCCCAAGCTCCTTGAGGTCTTCCTGCGGGATGGAGCGGCCGACGAAGTGACCGATCGAGCCGCCGATGAGAGCCCCGCCCAAGGCCCACAGGAGCAGACCGGCCGGCCCGCCGATGAGGCCGAGCAGGCCGCCGGCGACCAAGCCCGCGCCGGCTCCGATGCCGCCGTGCCCCGGCTCATGGGTGTGGACCTTGCCCTTCTCGTCCACGCGGACGGTAGCCCAGGCCACGATCTTGTACTGCTCCTCCTTGCGGCGGTCTTTCAGCAGCTCCGCCGCCGTCGCTGCGGTCTTCTCGCCCTCGAACGAGAACGCGAGGATGTGATAGACGCTGTTCGAACTCTCCTTAGCCATCAGAACCTCCTGTAGTGTATGCCGGATGGACACGCCGAATGCGCCGGCGAGGGGTGCAGCACGCAAGAGTGCTGAAGCCAGTATACCGCCAGGGATGCTCAGAGGTCACCGTCACAAGCATCAAGTTTTCACCTGTCACTATCACCTGTCAGGAATGATAGGCGGCGGAACCCTTGCGACACTATCACAAATGTGAGCATTCCATTGGGGTTTGAGTCGCGCATGTTCTAGACTATAATGTGTGACGCCATCGGTCCTACAAGTTAGCCCGACATTACCATAAGGAAGCATAGCCCGAAATGCAGCCCTCCAAGAGTTTCGTCAAGTCCAAACAACGTGTCGCCGACCACGGGGAGGTCTTCACGCCGCCCTGGATGGTCGAGGCCATGCTCGACCTGGTGAAGGACGAGACAGAGCGCATTGACTCCCGCTTTTTGGAGCCGGCCTGTGGGAGCGGAAACTTCCTCGTCCAGGTCTTGCGGCGCAAGCTCGCGGCCGTGGAAATCAAGTACGCCAGGTCCGACTTCGAGCGGCGGCACTACGCGCTGCTCGCGCTGATGTGCATCTACGGCATCGAGCTGCTGGCGGACAACATCGCCGAGTGCCGGGCGAACATGCTGGAGATCCTCGCCGAGTATCTGAACATCGCCGAGTCGGATGACCTGTATCGAGCCGCCTCCTACGTGCTGTCACAGAACCTCGTCCACGGCGACGCCCTCAAGATGCGCACCCATGACGACCAGCCGATCACGTTTGCCGAGTGGGGCTACCTGGGCAAGGGCAAGTTCCAGCGCCGCGATTTCCGCCTCGACATGCTCGTCCTGTCGTCAACCTTCAGCGCCCAAGGTTCGCTCTTCGCGCACCTTGGGAAGCATGAGATCTTCACGCCGACCACGACCTACCCGCCGATGACGATGCGCGAGCTGGCCGCGGCCGACGCTGCCATGAGGGGAACCGCATGAATAGCCAGGCGCCCTTCTCGCTCCGCGGCCGCAACCCGGACGTCTTGACGTGCATTGCGAACCTCTCCAACGACGAGGTCTTCACGCCGCCCGAGTTCGCCAACCGCATGCTCGATACGCTGGCCGAGGCGTGGGACGCCGACCACGGCGGCGCCGACCTCTGGAAGGACCCCACCGTGCGGTTCCTGGACCCGTGCACGAAGTCCGGCGTGTTCCTGCGCGAGATTACACGCCGCCTCACCGAGGGCCTGGCGGATGAGATTCCGGACCTCCATGAGCGGGTCAATCACATCCTGACGCGGCAGGTGTTCGGCATCGGCATCACCCATCTCACCAGCCTGCTCGCCCGGCGCAGCGTGTACTGCTCGAAGCGCGCCAACGGCCGGCACTCCATCGCCCGCTCCTTCGCCAGCGCCGACGGCAATATCTGGTTCAAGCGCACGGAGCACACGTGGGAGGGCGCGAAGTGCCGCTATTGCGGCGCGCCGCGTGAGATCTTCGACCGTGGGTTAAGGCTTGAGAACTATGCCTATGCGTTCATCCACACCGACGACATTAAGGCTCGGTTGGCCGAGTTATTTGGGGGCGACATGCAATTCGATGTGGTCATCGGAAACCCTCCATACCAGATGAAGGGAGGGGCAGGTGGCACGAGCGATTCGTCCATCTATCACCTCTTCGTGGAACAAGCGAAGAAACTTGAGCCAAAGTACTTGTCGATGGTGGTCCCCTCACGTTGGCTGGCGGGTGGGCGTGGACTCGACGAGTTCCGCAAGGAGATGCTTAGTTCACACAAACTTCTCAGGCTGGTTGATTTCCCAGTCTCTAAGGAGGTCTTTCCAAATGTTGAGGTTAAGGGTGGCATCTGCTACTTCCTCTGGTCGGAATCCCACAATGGCCCCTGTGAGGTCACCGTAGTACGTGGAGACGAGGAGACGACCTCGTTGCGACAGCTCGACGAGTTTGACGTGTTTGTGCGGGATCCAAGAGCCGTTGGCATCTTGCGCAAAGTGTTGAAGGCCGCCGAGCCGCCGATTACCGATATCCTGACAGCGGACACCCCGTTCGGTATCGCGACCAACTTCGAGGGCTTCCATGCGAACCATAAGGCGGGGGACGTAGCCCTTCACTATGTCAAGAGCGGCAAGCGTGCTATTGGGTTTGTCCCACGGAACACAATCACAAAGAACGCCACCCTCATCGACAAGTGGAAAGTGCTTGTTCCAGAAGCGGGTTCAGATGGTGGTCAAAGAATCCCCGACTCCGTACTCGGCAAGCCATGGTTGAGTGCGCCGCCATCGGTCACTACTCAGTCATTTCTGGTCTTCTGGGTAGGGAGTGAGGACGAAGCGCGAAGCCTTGGCTCCTACTACTGCACCAAGTTCTTCAGGCACCTCGTTTCGCTCCGCAAACTCACGCAACACGCACTCCGATCAACCTATTCATGGGTTCCAGTTCAGGTGTGGGATCGACTATGGACGGATGAAGCACTCTACAAGAAGTACGGTCTCACGACGGAGGAGATTGAGTACATCGAAGCGGTTATTCGCCCAATGGAACTCAGCACGGAAGGCGACGTCTGATGGCCCAAACCATCGAGGAAATCCTTGCCCCAAAGCCGTCGGCGCGGCTGCGCATCTACGCCTATTCCATCGCCGACGAGGCGCATAGGGGCCTGCTCAAGGTGGGGCAGACGACGCGCGACGTGAAGCAGCGCGTCGGCGAGCAGCTCAAGACCGCCGCCATCAAGAACTACCGCATCGAGCTGGACGAGCCCGCCGAGCGCGACGACGGCACGACGTTTACCGATTACGAGGTCCGCGCTCGCCTGGAGGCGAAGGGCTTCGAGAACACCGTCCTGGAGTGGGTGCGCTGCTCGGCCGCCGACGTGCAGACCGCGCTCGCCGAGTTGCGCAGCGGGAAGACGTTCTCCGGCACGCACCACGAGACGTTTGCGATGCGGCGGGAGCAGGCCGAGGCCGTCGCCAAGGCGCGCGCCTACTTCGAGTCGATCTGGCGCGAGGACCCGAACGCCGCCCCGCGCTTCCTCTGGAACGCGAAGATGCGTTTCGGCAAGACGTTCGCCACGTACCAGCTCGCCAAAGCGCTCGACGCGCGGCGGGTGCTCGTGGTGACCTTCAAGCCCGCCGTGGAGGATGCGTGGCGGACGGACCTGGAGTCGCACGTGGACTTCGACGGCTGGCAGTACCTCTCCAGGGCCAACGGCGCCGACCCGACGACGGCCAACGCCGAGAAGCCGCTCGTCTATTTCGGGTCGTTCCAGGATTTTCTGGGCCGGGACAACGGCGCCATCAAGGCGAAGAACGAGTGGGTTCACGCGGTCAATTGGGACCTGGTGGTCTTCGACGAGTATCACTTCGGGGCGTGGCGCGAGACGGCGAAGGAGCTGTTCGAGGGCGAGGACGAGGCGGAAGCGAAGAAGGAGACGCGGCTCGAATACGCCGCCGGGCTGGAAGAGGTGAACGAAGACCTCAGCGAACTTTCCGCGCGCGAGACCGAGATCCTGCCGATCACCACGCGGGCCTATCTCTACCTCTCCGGCACGCCGTTCAGGGCCTTGGCGACGGGAGAGTTCATTGAGGAACAGATCTTCAACTGGACGTACACCGACGAACAGCGCGCCAGGGAGGAGTTCGCGGCGGAACACCCCGACCAATGGAACCCCTACGCCGCCCTGCCGCAGATGCGCCTGCTGACCTACCAGATGCCGGACGAGCTGCTGGTAATCGCCAGCGCCGGTGAGTTCAACGAGTTCGATCTCAACGAGTTTTTCGCCGCCTCCGGCACGGGCGCGGGCGCGCAGTTCAAGCACAAGAGTGACGTGCAGAAGTGGCTGGACATTATCCGGGGCTCGTACGCGCCGCAAGCCATCGAGAGCCTCAAGACTGGCACACGCCCTCCGTTTCCATACTCGGATGTCCGCCTGCTCCCCTACCTCCAGCATTCGTTCTGGTTCTTGCCGAACGTGGCCGCCTGCCACGCGATGGCGAACTTGCTGGCGGAAAAGCACAACGTCTTCTGGCACGACTACAAGGTGGTCGTCGCCGCCGGCCCGGCGGCGGGCATCGGGCTTGAGGCACTGCCGCCCGTGCGCAAGGCCATCGGGAGCGGATTCGACACGAAGACTATTACCCTGTCCTGCGGCAAGCTCACGACGGGTGTGACCGTGCCGCAGTGGTCGTCAATCCTGATGCTCCGCAACCTGAAGTCGCCGGAGACCTACTTCCAGGCCGCCTTCCGGGTTCAGTCGCCCTGGTCTATCAGGAACCCGAACGGCGACAACCCGAACGAGGAGGAAATCCTCAAGCCCGTCTGCTTCGTCTTCGACTTCGCGCCCACGCGCGCGCTGCGGCAGCTCTCCGAGTATGGGATCGGGCTCTCGCCGAGCGAGCCGAACCCGGAGAATGCCGTCAGGGATCTCGTCTCGTTCCTGCCCGTGCTGGCCTACGACGGCGCGAACATGACGCAGATTGATGCCGGCGGCATCCTCGACATCGCGATGGCGGGCACCTCGGCCACGCTGCTGGCCCGCAAGTGGGAAAGCGCGCTGCTCGTGAACGTAGACAACGACACCCTGCGCCGCGTCCTGGACAATCCCGAGGCGATGGCTGCCGTCGAGCGCATCGAGGGATGGCGCTCGCTGGGCGACAATATTCTCGAGACCATCATCAACAAGAGCGAGAAGGTCAAGGAGCTAAAGGCGAAGGGCAAGGACCACAATCTCACACCGAGTGAGAAGCAAGAGCTATCGGATGAGGAGAAGGAGTACAAGTCCAAGCGCAAGCTCGTCCAGGAGAAGCTCATCAAGTTTGCGACCCGCATTCCGGCGTTCATGTACCTGACCGACTTCCGGGAGAACACGCTGCAGGACGTCATCACCCGGCTCGAACCGGACTTGTTCCTGGCCGTGACCGGCCTGACGGTGCAGGACTTCCATTTGCTCGTGCAGCTGAAGGTGTTCAACACCGAGCAGATGAACCAGGCCGTCTTCGCCTTCCGGCGCTATGAAGATGCCTCGCTCCGATATACGGGAATTGAGAGCCACAAGGGCCTGACCCACTATGGGCTGTACGATACCGTAGTGGCGAGGGAGTAAAGTCGTTGCATTCCGCCGACAGGCGCTGATTGCCCTTTCCGTCTCGCCTACCGCCGACTCCTCACCCTTCCCCTGTTCCGCGACAGCGCTCCACCCGCGTCTTGACCTCGGCTTCATGGCCCTGGTCGCTGGGGTTGTAGAAGCGGTGATCTATGTGAATGTCGGGGATGTGATCTAGCTAGAGTTGGCGGATCAGGCGGTCGTACAGCCGACGTTGACGCTCAATCGCCGTTTGATAAATGGCGTATTGCTCCATATTCGGTTCATAGACCGTCGCATCGGCGCTCGGTATCGCTCCAAACGACGACAGCGCTCCCAGCGACCGTAGCGCGAGCAGAGCGACGCCTCGGCTTGTCGCCTCTGTTTCCGCCGACACCACGACCGGCCGCCCGAGGACATCGGCAAAGATCTGCGCCCACGCCGCTGAGGCAAGGAACGCCTTGCCACTCGCAATCAGGCGGTGGGTCGGGGGGGTGATGCCTGCCAGGCGCTGCTCGATGACCGCGAATCGGTAGGCCACGGCCTCCAGGCTCGCCCGCAAAATCGCAATCGGCTTCGTCGCGACGGTCAGGCCGTGCAGCGTTGCGCCCACATTGCCCGCCCAATCGGGGCTGCGCTCGCCGGCGACGAAGGGCAGCACCGTCAACCCGTGGCCGTCGGCGGGATAGGCTGCCAGCGCCGCCTCGACCTCCGACGGGTCGCCCAGGCGGAGCGTGTCGCGCAGCCAGGCATAGACGTTGCCCCCCTCGCTCGTCGCCCCGCCCACCAGGCTGTGCTCTCGGTCCACCCGATAGCACCACAGGCCCTGCGGAACCTGTGGCACCTCTGTCTGCACCACGCGCAGCGCGCCCGTCGTGCCGAGCGTCAGCGCCACTCGACAGGCATCGCCGCAGCCGCTGCCGACGTTGGCCGCCGCGCCGTCGCCGACCGCCGGATACCACGGCACATCTCGCAGCGTCGGCCAGCGCGAGGCATAGCGTGTGACAAGGCCGCGCAGGGGTTCGTCCACGTCAACCAGGGACGAGAGGTGGTCCGGCGACACCTTCAAGTGGTTGAGGAGGGACGCGTCCCAGGCAAGCTGGCGGCGGTCCAACAACCCGCTCCACGACGCCACTGAGTAGCTGGCTCGACAGCGGCCAAACAGGCGCAGTTCCAGGTATTCCCCGAGCGTGATCCAGCGGGCGGCTGCGCGCCAGACGTCCGGCTGAATGCGGCGCACCCAGGCGAGCCGCGCCGGCCAGTAGCTCGTGCGCAGCAGACAGCCGGTGCGCTCGTGGACGGCGGGCTCGTCGAGCGTGCCACGCAGGCTTTCGGCGTCAGCCGCGTTGCGCGTATCGGCATAGGTCATCAAGCCGGTCAGCGGACGGCCCTCGGCGTCGATCGCCATGCAATTGGAGACCAGGGTGTCTACGGCGACGGCCTCGATCCGCGCTGCGAGCGGGCCGGCCAGCGTCAGCGTCTCATCTATGCAGCGGGCGATGCGCTCAATGGCCGTGTCTGGGTCGTCCTCGACCGTTCCATCCGCCGTCGCCCGCATCTCGTAACGCTCCTGCGCAACGACGCCGTTCACAACTCGCGCAAGCCGGTCATACAAGATCGCGCGAGCGGAGGACGAGCCGATATCTATGGTCAAGATAAGAGGTATTTCGGCATCAGCCGCTGCGACAGTCGTTGCGTTCATAGTGCCTGCCTATGGTCCCTAGACGGCCTGCTTGACGGCGTGGCCGCCGAAGCCCTTGCGCATCGCCGCCAGCATCTTGGCCGCGAACGACTCCGGCTGGCGCGAGTGGAAGCGCTCGAACAGCGACAGGGTGATGACCGGCGCCGGCACGTCCAGGTCAATCGCCGCCTGGATCGTCCACCGTCCCTCGCCACTATCGTCCACATACCCCTTCAAGCCTGTCAGGTCGGGATCCTCGCGCAAGGCCACTTCGGCCAGGTCGAGGAGCCAGGAGCGCACGACGCTGCCGTAGCGCCACGCGGAGGCGATAGCGTGGAGGTCGAGATTGAAGTCGGTCTTGGCGCGCATAATCTCGAAGCCTTCGGCATAGGCCTGCATCATGCCATACTCGATGCCGTTGTGCACCATTTTCACGAAGTGGCCGCTGCCGACCGGGCCGCAGTGGACGTAGCCATCGGGCGGCGCCAGCGTCACGAAAGCCGGCTCCAGCCGCTTGACCACGTCCGTCTCGCCGCCAACCATGAGGCAGAAGCCGTTCTCCAGCCCCCAGACTCCGCCCGACGTTCCCTGGTCAATGTAGTTCAGCCCATATTCCTTCAGCATCGCCGCCCGTCGAATGTCGTCATTGAAGTTCGTGTTGCCCGCGTCGATGATGGTATCACCCGGCTCCAGCAGCGGGATTAGCTTGTCGATGGTGCGCTCCGTCACGTCGCCGGCCGGCAGCATGATCCAGATGGCGCGGGGCGCCGCAAGCTTGTCCACCAACTCCTCAAGACTGTATGCCGGCACGGCGCCCTTGGCCGCCAGCTGCTCGATCGGGCCGTGGCTGCGATTGTTTACCACGACGCGATGCCCGGCGCGCAGCCAACGCTCCGCCATGCCTGCGCCCATTCGTCCCAATCCAGTGATTCCGATGTCCATTGTCATTCTCCTATGCGATATTAGGCGTGGTAGATCATTACACGCCACTAAAGGCGCTGAAGCCGCCGTCCACCGGGACGACGATGCCGTTGACGAAGCTCGCGCCCGAGCTGCACAGCCAGATGAGCGTGCTAATCAGCTCGTCCGGCTCGCCGAAGCGCCCGGCCGGCGTGTGGTCGATGATGGTCTGGCCGCGCGCCGTCAGTGTGCCGTCCTCGTTCAGCAGCAGAGCGCGGTTCTGCTCGCCGATGAAGAAGCCCGGCGCAATGGCGTTCACACGGATGCCGCCGCCAAACGACCGCGCCAGCTCGACGGCCAGCCAGCGCGTCGCGTTGTCGACCGCCGCCTTCGCCACGCCGTAGCCGACGACGCGGGTCAGCGCCCGCTGCGCCGCCATGGACGAGACGTTGACGATGGTGCCCCGGCGCGCCTCGGCCATCGCCTCGCCGAACACCTGGCTGGGCAGGAGCGTGCCGGTCAGGTTCAGCGCGATGACAGGGTTCATCCCCTCGACCGGCAGGCTAAAGAAGGATTGGCCCGGCGGGAGCGTAGCCGCCGGCATGTTGCCGCCCGCGGCGTTGACCAGGATATCGAGCCGCCCCCATTGCGCCAGGACGGCCTCGCGCGCGGCTTCGAGCTGCTTGCGGTCGAGCACGTCGGCGGGCAGCGGCATGGCCGCGCCACCCAGCGCCTCGATGTCCGCGACAACAGCCTCGGCCTGCTCGCGGCGGCGGCCAAGGACGCCGACCTGCGCGCCGGCCTGGGCCAGGCCGCGCGCCATCGCGCCGCCGAGCACGCCCGTGCCGCCGGTGATGACCGCGACCTGACCTTCTAGACTGAACAAGCTGTGCAATGTGTCCATAATAGCTCCTCCCTTTGGGAAACTTAGCAGCGCGAATGTAGTAACGACTGATGTAGATTAACTAATTGTTGCCGCAATAGGGCTCGCGCTGGAGAGCCATCTCCAGCGCTTCCGCCGGGCCGTGGAGTTGGCACTCCACCGCGAGCGGAATACGGCACTGATCAGTAATGGCTCATCAGTCGTTCTGCGACTGTGGCACGACTAGAAGTCGTTACTACATAACTGGTTCGGGCTCCGGGATGCGGTAGGCGCGCTTCGCCAGACCCACGGCGCAGTCATATGCCATCTCGGTCGCCTCGTCCTCGGCGATCAGCCCCTGCACGACCAGCCGGGCTAGCCAGTCGCAGCTCACCCGACGCCAGACATCGTGGCGCGCGGGGATCGAGGCGAAGGCGCGCGTGTCATCGTTGAAGCCGGCGGTGTTGTACAGTCCGGCCGTCTCAGTGACCCCGTCGAGGTAGCGGCGCATGCCGTTGACACTGTCATGGAACCACCACGGCGGGCCGAGCACCACGGCGGGGTAGTGGCCCGCGAGAGGGGCTAGCTCGCGGCTATAGGTGGTCTCGTCCAGCGTGAACAGGATGAGGCGCAGGCGCGAGTCATTGCCGTAGGCGTTGAGCAGCGGCCGCAGGTTCTGCGTCCACTCCGTCGCCACCGGGATGTCGCCGCCCTTGTCCGCGCCAAAGCGCTCGAAGACGGCGGCGTTGTGGTTGCGAACGACGCCCAGGTGGAGCTGCATCACCAGGCCATCCTCGACACTCATGCGAGCGAACTCGGTAAGCATGTGGCCGGCAAAGCGCGCCGCGTCATCGCCTGTCGCCCGACCTTGCAGGGCGCGCTGGAAGATCGCGTCAGTCTCGCCGGTGCTGAGGCGCACAGTGTTCGGCGTCAAGGTCGAGTGGTCAGCCGCAAGGGCGCCCATGCTCTTGAAAAAGGCTCGGCGCTCCTCAAGCGCCCGGACATAGCCCGCGTAGTCGGTCACGTCTATACCGGACACCTCGCTGAGGCGTTCGATGTCGCCATGCCAGGTCGGGTTCGCCAGGTTCATCAGCGCGTCGGGGCGGAACGTGGGCAAGACATGGGTGTAGCCCGCCGCGTGCAGCTTGCGGTGGTCGTCCAGCGTGTCCGTCGCGGCGTCGGTGGTCGCGAGCCACTCGATGTTGAAGCGCTGGAACAACGCGCGCGGCGAGAACTCCGGCCGGGCGAGCTGCGCCTCCAGGTGATCATAGATGCATTGCGCGCTGTCGGCGTTCAGCTTTTCGGTCACCCCGAACACCTCGATCAGCGACGATGACAGCCAGAGGCCGGTGGGTGTGCCCCGGAACAGGTAGAAGTTCTCGGCGAAGATTTGCCATATCTTGCGGTGGTCGGTCTCGACCGGCGTGCCGTCTACGCTGGGGATGCCGAGCTTCTCCAGCGGGATGCCCTGGCTATAGAGCATGCGGAACACGTAGTGATCGGGAATGATGAACAGGTCGGTGGGTGTACCGAAGCTTGCCGACGGATCGGCTAGCAGCGCGGGCGGTACGTGCCCATGCGGGCCAACAATCGGCAGGTCCGCAACAGTGGCATACAGCGCCCGGGCAATCCTGCGCTGCGCCGGGTCGGCGTCGAAGCAGCGGTCGGGCGAAAGCGTCCAGGGAATGGGTGACATCTTTCTAATTCCTTCCTGGAGGACCTGACAGCCTTCTGAAACCTGTCAGGTCGCGCATTGATACCTTGGGGCCTAGTTAGCCTTCGACGCGGGTTTGGCCCAGAACTCGCGCAGCACGTCCGCCGCCTTTTTCGGTTGCCGCGTGCGGGTGAAGATGCCCTTCATGTTCAGGCCGCCGACGCGGGCGATGCTCTGCACTGCGGCGAAGTCGGCGAAGTTCCACACCTGCATGCCGGCGATGTAGTCCCTGGCCGCTGCCACCTCGAGGTGGAAACGGATATACGCGGCCTGGTACTCTTCCGTCCACATGACATCCGGGTGGCCGTGCATGCCGGCCATCGTGTCGGCGCCAAACTCGGTCATGATGATCGGCTTGTGGAATTGCTGCCACACCCCATCCAGCTCTTGCTCAAGATTGGCCCGCGCCTTGTCCAGCTCGCCGCCCAGGACGTACCAGCCCCAGTAGCGGTTCATGCAGATGACGTCGCACTTTTCCATCCACGACGTCGGGCCGCCCATCACGGTCACAATCGTGACCAGGCGCGTCGGGTCCATCTCTCGCGCGCGGGCCAGCATCGTATCCAGCATGGCCTTGCCTGGCGCCTCCGCAGGATCCGCCGGCCCTCCACCCGCCAGGCCGGCCAGGCCCAGGCTCCTGGGCATCGGCTCGTTCGCCACGCACCACATGACCACCGAGGGGTGGTTCTTGTCGCGGGCGACCAGCTCCTCGATTTGCTGGAGGCACACGCGCAGGCGCGCCGCGATGTTCTCATCGTTGTCGAATTGCAAGCTGACGGCGGGGATCTCGTCAATGATGAGGAAGCCCTCGCGGTCGGCCAGCTGCATCTCCTCCTCGCTGTACGGGTAGTGCGACGTGCGATAGGCGTTCGCGCCGGTCCAGCGCATCAACTGGTAATCCTTGACCATCAGCGGCAGGTTCAGGCCCTTGCCGCTGGCGATGAAGTCCTCGTGGCGGCCGAACCCGTTCATCGTCACCGGCTGGCCGTTGAGCAGAATGTGGCCGCCCTGCACCGCAATCGTGCGGAGGCCGATCTTGAGCGCATACCGGTCAACGTCCGTGGCGACGGTCAGGGTGTAGAGGTATGGGTCTTTGTCGGACCAGATGCAGGCCTGAGGAACGCGTAGCGTCGCCTCGGCGACGCCATCCTGGAACGACAGCGCGGCCAGCAGCGGCTCGCTGCCGCCGCTCAAGGTGACGCTCCCCTGCGCCGTCGCCGGCTCGTTGAGCCGCGCCGTGACCTTCACCGTACCGTCGGCGCCATCAATGTCGGTGACAACCGTGATGTCGGCGATGTAGGTCTGCGGGACGGTGTAGAGCACGACCGGGCGGTGAATGCCGGCGAATGGGTAGAAGTCGAACGTGGTGCGCGGGGTGCTGGCGAACATGCCCATGGAAGACGGCATGTTACCCGAGGGGACGCGCGTCGGCGTCAGCTCGTTCTCGACGCTGATGGCGACGACGTTCTCCTCGTCCCACCTGACCTGGTCCGTGATCTCGAAGGCGAAGGGCAGGTGGCCGCCCTCGTGCTCGCCGACCTTGACGCCGTTGATGTAGACGGCCCCGTGGTAGTTCGCCGAGCCGACGCGGATGAACACCCGCTGCCCGCGCCAATTCCGGGGGACGAATGTGCGCGTGACATACCAAGCGAGGCCCAGATAGCCGAAGAGATCCTCGTACTGCTCGTTCCAACTGCCGGGTACTGCCATCGGGCGGGAGTCGGCCAATCCGCCGGCCCAGCCGCTGGCCTCGCCCACACCGTCGGGATCGGTCTTGAAATCCCAGATGCCGGAGATATCGAGTTTGTTGCGTTTGTCATTCTGAATTGGGTAGAGCACGGTCGTCTCCTGTGCTAATACAGACTTAGTTGCGCAGACCCGCCACGCGGTTGACCTCGAACTCGATGGCCGTCTGCGAGATTCGGACTTCAAGGATCGCCAGCAGGATGGCGACCAGGAGCAGCAGCGTTCCGGCCAGGAACAAGAGCAGCGCCAGCGTCGCCGAGATGTTTACAACCGTGGCAGCAGCGATCGCAAACATGCTGACAATGTAGACCAGGATCGCGCCATACATGGCGACGATGGCCTGGATCACGCGGCGATGGCGGCGCACCAGGGTCGGCGTCTGCGTGTCGATCTGGAGCAGCCGCTCGGCCGTATAGGCATCGGCGGACCCTGCGCGCCATAGCTCCAGGCGCTCGCGGTTCATGGCGCGCAGCCTATCGTTGATGGATGAGGCATGGCCCCACAGTCCGCCGAGGGTGATCGCGCAGGCCGAGATCATCACCACGGGCGCTAGAATGCTCTGAATTGTCCGCGCCAGCGTCTCGACGTCCATCAAAGTCACATCCTCGCCGCAGTAGAGACGCGCGATAGCGCGTCTCCTACTGTCAAGCGTCTCTACTTCCGCCAGAACTCGCGCAGCACCTGCGCCGCCATCTTGGGCTGCCGCGTGCGCGTGAAGATGCCCTTCAGGTTCAGGCCGCCGACGCGGTTGATGCCCTGCACAGCGGCGAAGTCGGCGAAGTTCCAAACCTGCATGCCCACCACGAAGTCCTTCTTCGCGGCCGACTCCAGGTACCCGCGAATGAAGTCCGCCTGGTACTCTTCGCTGAACATCACCGCCGGTTCGCTGTGCAGGCCCGCCACGGTGTCCGCGCCAAACTCGGTCACGATGATTGGGCGGCCCAGCGCCTGCCACAGCTCGTCGAACTCCTGGTCCATCTTCTGGATACCCTTGTCAAGCTCACCGCCGTCGGTGTACCAGCCCCAGTAGCGATTGATGCAGATGACGTCGCTCGTGTCCAGCCACTCGCTGGGGGCGCCCATCAGGCCGACCACCGTCACCAGCCGCGTCGGGTCCAATTCCCTGGCGTGGGCGACCAATTCATCCAGGAACCGCTTGCCGACGTCATCCGTGCCCGGCGCCGGCCGCCAGCCAGCGAAACGGGCGCGCGGGTTCTGGGGGATAGGCTCGTTGGCCACGCTCCACATGATGACGCTAGGGTGGTTCTTGTCGCGGGCGATTAACTCGTCAATGGCGCGCAGACACTCGCGCAGGTGAATGGGGATCAGATCCGGCGTCTCAAATTGCAGGCTGACGGCGGGGATCTCGTCAATGATGAGGAAGCCCTCGCGGTCGGCGAGCTGCATCTCTTCTTCGCTGTAGGGGTAGTGCGACGTGCGGTAACTGGTCGCGCCGACCCAGCGCATGAGCTGGTAATCCTTGACCAGCAGCGGCAGGTTGAGGCCCTTGCCGCTGGCGATGAAGTCCTCGTGCCGCCCGAAGCCGTTCAGCGTCACCGGCTTCCCATTGAGTAGTACCTGCTTGCCCTGGACGGCGATCGTGCGAATGCCGACCTGGAGCGAGTAGTGGTCGCTGTCGGTGGTAATGTCGAGGTCGTACCGATACGGGTCGTCGCCGGACCACAGGCGGGCGTTGGGGACGACGAGTGTCGTCTCGCCCGCGCCGTTCGCCAGGGAGAGCGTTCCCTCGACCGACCCGCCGGCGCCGCTCAACACGACCTTGCCCTCGCTCGCCGCGCCGTTGACCTTGACCGACACCTTGACCGTGCCGTTCTGCCCCTCGATGCCCGTCACGATCGTCACGTCTTCGATGTGCGCCTGGGGAACGGTGTACAGCACGACCGGGCGGTGCAGGCCGGCGAACGGGAAGAAGTCGTACGGCGTGCCGGGGAAGCCGGAGACACCCAGCGGACCCGCGCCGCCCGGCGGCACGCGGTCCTGGATGAGGTAATTCTCGGCGCTGATGGCGATGGTGTTGGCCTGGCGCCAGCGGACCTGATTGGTGATGTCGAAAGCGAAGGGCAGGTGCCCGCCCTTGTGCTCGCCCACCTTGACGCCGTTGATGTAGACCGTGCCGCTGTAGTTGGCGGAGCCGACGCGGATGAACACCCGCTGCCCTTCCCAGCTCGTCGGGATGAAGGTGCGCTTGACGTACCAGGCACGATCGGTGTAGTTGAAGATGTCGGCGTACTGCTCGTTCCAGCTACCAGGCACCGCGATTGGGCGCGGCTCGGGCAGGCCGTTGGCCCACCCGCTCTGCTCCCCCGCCTCGTTCGGGTCAATTTGAAAATCCCAGATACCGGAGATGTCAAGCCTGTTGCGCACGTCGTTCTGGATTGGGTAGAGCATTGTCAGCCTCCTGGGGCATTGAGTAAGTGCCGGGGATGCCTTGCGACATCCCTGGCACTTGAGGAGAGGTTAGGCAGCCTTCTCGGCGGCGGTGCGGGCGACCTGGGTGGCAACATCCTTCGGGTAGAAGGGGTAGAACAGGAACCAGAACAGGGCGTTGAGGGCGTACGGCACCGTTAGCATCCAGAACATCACCGCCGGGAGGCCGTAGGTCTCGGCCAGGCTACCGGCCAACAGCGAGAGCAGCGCGGCAATCAGACCCTGGATGAGGCCGAAGAGCAGGCCGAAGGCGGTCGCGGACACCGAGCGCGGCACCACCGCGGACACCATCGGGGCAATCGCGCCTGAGAAGCCGATGGAGGACACCAGGCCCAGGAGGAAGACGACCACATAGATGATTGGCCCGTGGCCCCAGTCAACCTGCAGAGTGAGGAAGGTCATGGCCGCGAATGCCAGGCAGTAGAGCTGGAACATCGAGATGCGACCCTTGGGCCCGAAGCGCTTGTCGAACCAGTCGCCGAGCATGCCGCCGACGAACGAGCTGATCATGAAGCCGCCCATCCAGACCGTCATCAGCACGGCCGCGCCAGAGGTCTCCCACGCGCGCACCTTGACGAAGTAGGTCACGAAGAAGGTCTGCAGCACCAGCAGGGTGACGAAGATGATGCTCACGGCCATCAGCAGGATCGTCGGGGTCTTGAACAGGCCGCCCATCGCCTTGAAGTCGAAGGAGCTGGCATGCGCATTGGGGCCGGACCGCGTCTCAGGCTCGTGCACCATGAACAGGATCAGGATACCGCTGACGATGGCGATGCCACCCATAATGAACATGCCGTAGCGCCAGCCGTTCTCGACGTTGGCGAGCTGGCCGATGAGCGGTGTCAGAACGAGGGCGCCAAACCCGCTGGCGGAGCGGAGGAAGCCGAAGGCCTTGCCCGTTTCGGTTTCCTTGAAGAAGTCGGGCACCATGCCCTGAACGATAGGTTCTGCGCCGACCGTGCCGATGACGCCGATGGTGTAGAGGATGAGCAGTTGTTGGTAGCTCTGAGCGAAACCGGCGGCGACGGTCCAGATGCCCCAGACGCCAGTGATGAGGAACAGGATACGCTTGCGGCCCCACCTGTCGGCGGCCATGGCCCACAGAGGGCCGAAGATCATGCGGGCGAAGCGGCTGACGCTGGCGAGGACGCCCAGGGCGCTCAGAGGCAGAGCCAGGGCCTGCATGATGACGGGGAACAGGACGTTGATAAGGCCGCCTTCCTGGTTATCCACGACGAAGGCGAGGGCCATGGCGGCGAGGGAGCGATAGCGGCCGGGCGGGGAAACGAACTGTGCCTCAGGCTGGATCACGGGAACTTCTTGGCGGGGGGTTGTGATTGTCGCGCTCATGTCACCTCTCCTTATTGGGTGGTTGCTGGATTGAGTTATCGTTAACGTTCTATGATGCCAGTATATCACACATTTGGGCCATGTCAATGGGCAAAAGGGCCGAATTCGGGCGAATCCAAGGCAAAATCGCCACGAGTTACGTTACAATAAGTATGTATTAACGTCAAGAATATATCACGGAGTAAGGCGGCGCGTCAGAGGATTCGACGGCATCGTAGCGCCGACTCGCAAGAGCTGACCGATGGCCCTTCACCGATTAGCGCCTCAATTCGTGGCTTTCACCTGAGCGAAGCGAAGCGTCCCCGACGCCTACGGGACGCTTCGTGTTTGCTACTATGAAAGCTGTCTTGCAGCAAGCTGGGCAGCCCCCTTCGGAGGGCTTCGTCTATTTAGCCTGGCTCTTGAGCGCCAGGCGAGGCTGTCATTGCGAGGAGCGCGTCTCTCGGGGGTGTGGGGGGCGAAGCTCCCCACTGACGAAGCAATCTCTCGGTGGCTGACAGCAACGTTGTAGCGGTGCAGACCGCCCTTGACCAAGGCGAGGGATTGCTTTGCTCCGCTCGCAGTGACGGCATGGCAGTGTTCTCGCGTCGACGTGTGCCGCCTCACGGCTCGGTAATCTCAGCATGCCACGTCGATTACGGAGGCGCTTCTAGGCGGACTCACGGATGACAAGCTCAGGGGTAATCTCGTAGACGGAGTCGGCGCCGTTGGCCCGGCCGTCGATCATCGCCAACACCAGCGCCATCGCCTGGGCGCCGACCGCTCGCAGGTCGATGTGCAGGGTCGTGAGCTGGGGGCGCAGCATTGTGGCGATCGGGATGTCGTCCGCACCGATGACGGCGATATCGTCCGGTACTTTCTTCCCGGCGTCCTCACACGCCTGCAGCACGCCGACCGCTACGAGATCGTTGAACGCGAAGATAGCGTCCACCCTGGGACGGCGGGTGAGAATCGCCGTGGCCGCGGCGTGGCCGCCCTCGGTCGTCGGCTCGCAGTGTTCCAGGCGGCCCGGGTCGAAGATGATCTGTGCCTCTTGCAGCCCGACGCGGTAGCCGTCGAGACGGCGCTGCCCCGAGATCGAGGTGACCGGACCGGCGATGATGGCGATGCGGCGGCGTCCATACGCGACGAAGTGGCGCACGGCCTGGAGAGCGCCGAGCCGGTCGTTGACGTTGAGCGTCGCCACATTGGGCATCGGCTCGCCCAGCTCGCGGTTGAACAGCACGACGGCCGGGAAGCTCTGGATGTGGGACTCCAGATCGTCCGGTGGGAGGCGCGAGCTGCACAGGATGATGCCGTCAATCTCCTTTTGAAGAAGCGAGGCGAGGGCGACAATCTCGCGCTCGATATCCTCGGCCGTGTTGATAAGGAAGAGGTTGTAGTTGTGCTCGAAGGCGGCATCCTCGGCGCCCCGCGCGATCTGCGCGAAGAATGGGTTAGCGATATCTGGCACAACCAGCCCGATGCTGGACGTCTGCCGCGTGGCGAGGCTACGGGCGATCTGGCTCGGGTGATAGTCCATCTCGGCTGCAAGCTGCCGGATGCGCTCGCGTGTCTCCTCCCCCACCCCTGGTTTGTCGTTCATGACGCGGGAGACGGTCATCATGGACACCCCGGCGGCGCGGGCGACGTCGGCAATCGTAGATCGTCTTTTCATGATTGGCTCCAAAAAGTGACATCTACCTATTGCAATTCTACGAATCTACGCTATAATAGCAAGTATATAGTTAGCGCTAACGTCACTTCGGCTTTTCACCTGGCTAATTGTCCAGCGCTCGTCGGGCCATAGTCCCGGCTGCCACGCGAGTTACCTCGCTATGATGGGCGATGAAGTGCAGACCACTCACATGGAGGCTTCAACGCATGAGTGAGACGACGACCCTTCAAGACCGATCTATCAACACCATTCGCTTCCTGTCGGCCGATGGCGTCCAGCAGGCGAATTCGGGCCATCCTGGCCTTCCGATGGGCACGGCGCCGATGGCATATACCGTCTGGACGCGCCATCTCCGCCACAACCCGGCTAACCCATCCTGGGCCAATCGCGACCGCTTCATCTTATCCGGCGGTCACGGGTCCATGCTGCTGTATAGCCTGCTCTATCTGACCGGCTACGACCTGCCCCTGGACGAGCTGAAGCGCTTTCGGCAGTGGGGCAGCCTGACGCCCGGCCATCCGGAATACGGCCTGACGCCTGGCGTCGAGACCACGACTGGTCCCCTGGGGCAGGGCTTCGCCAACGGTGTCGGCATGGCTATCGCCGAGGCGCACCTCGCCCAGGTATACAACCGACCGGGGCACGCGATCATTAACCACTACGTCTATGCCATTGTCACCGATGGCGACCTGATGGAAGGCGTCGCGTCCGAAGCGGCCTCGCTGGCCGGCCACCTGCGCCTCGGTAAGCTCATCTATCTCTATGATGATAATCGCATTTCCATCGAAGGCTCCACCGATCTGGCCTTCACCGAAGATCGTGGGGCGCGCTTCGAAGCCTATGGCTGGCACGTCCAGCGCGTGGCCGACGGATTGGACGTGGAAGCCATTGATCAGGCAATCCAGGCTGCCAAGCGTGACCCGCGTCCGTCTCTCATCATGGTCCGCAACATTATCGGCTACGGCCTGCCGACCCGCGCCGGCACGGCCAAGGCGCACGGCGAGCCGCCGGGGGAAGTCGAGCTGGACGGCGCGAAAGAGAGGGCGGGGTGGCCCACGTCGCCGCGCTTCTACGTTCCCGACGACACTCTCGCCTTCTTCCGCCAGGCGGTCGCGGCCGGCGCCGCGGCGGAGCAAGCCTGGGAAGACCAGCTCGCCGCCTACCGCGCGGCGTACCCCGATCTGGCGGCCGAACTAGAGCGGCGGCTGGCGGGCGAGCTGCCGGCAGGTTGGGCCGACGGGCTGATCGAGTTCCCCGCCGACGAGAAGGGATTGGCGACGCGCGCAGCCTCCGGTAAAGTGCTGAACGCCCTGGCTGCCCGGCTGCCGGAGCTGATGGGCGGATCAGCCGACCTGGCCCCCTCGACCAATACCTGGCTGACCGACAGCCAGGCCTTCGCCGACGACTGCCACGCGGGACGCAATATCCACTTCGGCGTGCGCGAGCATGGAATGGGCGCCGTCGTCAACGGCATGGCGTACCACGGTGGCCTCATCCCCTTTGGCGCGACGTTCATGGTCTTCTCCGATTATATGCGCCCGCCTGTGAGGCTTTCGGCCCTCTCGCATCTCGGCTCGATCTGGGTGTACACCCACGACAGCGTTGGTGTGGGCGAAGACGGGCCGACGCACCAGCCGATAGAACACCTGGCGGCGCTGCGCGCCATCCCGAACCTGGTCACGCTGCGGCCGGCGGATGCCAACGAAGTGCGCGAGGCATGGAGGGTCGCCATTGAGCAGCGTCATCGGCCCACCGTCCTGGCGCTGACACGCCAGAATCTGCCCACACTTGACCGCTCGGTGTACGCGTCGGCTGAGGGAGTCAAGAGAGGCGCGTATGTGCTGGCCGATCTAGGCGAGGGAACGCCGGATGTCATCCTGATGGCAAGCGGCTCCGAGGTCGCGCTGATCGTCGCAGCCGGCCAGCGGTTGGCGGCGCGTGGCGCTACCGTCCGGCTAGTCTCCTTCCCAAGCTGGGAGCTTTTCGCGGACCAGGACCAGGCCTATCGTGATGCGGTCTTGCTACCAGGGGTCGAGGCGCGGCTGGCGGTAGAGGCCGGCGTGTCCCTGGGCTGGCGCGAGTGGGTCGGCGACAAGGGCCGTGTTCTGGCGCTGAATCGCTTTGGCGCGTCGGCGCCAGCCAATCAGGTCTTCAAAGAGCTCGGTCTGTCGGTTGATCGCGTCGAGCAAATCGGTATTGAACTGCTAGCGGGGCAATTGCTCCAGGAGAGTTGAGAGTGAATACTGTCGAACAGCTACACACAGTGGGCCAGTCCATCTGGTACGACAACATCCAGCGCAGCCTGTTGACGAACGGCGAGCTAGCCGGAATGGTACGTCGCAACGAGATTCGCGGCGTCACCTCCAACCCGACCATCTTCATGAATGCCATCACCAAATCCAGCGACTATGACACCGGCCTGGTTCCCCTGGCTCACGCTGGCGACAGGGCCGAGGACATCTTCTGGTCACTGGCCGTCGAGGATATCCAGGCGGCGGCGGACCTGTTCGGACCGCTCTACGAGGCCAGCACCGGCGGCGACGGCTACGTGAGCCTGGAGGTCAGCCCCTATCTGGCGAAAGACACTGCCGCGACGCTGGCCGAAGCCAGGCGTCTGTGGGCGCGTGTCAACCGGCCCAACTTGATGGTCAAGATCCCGGCGACCCGCGAGGGCATCCCGGCTATCGCCGACGCCATCGCGGCGGGCATCAACGTGAACGTTACCCTGATCTTCTCCCGCGACCGCTACCTGGACGTCATGGATGCCTACTTGCGCGGCCTGGAAGCGCGCGCCGCCCAGGGCGAGCCGGTGGCCTCGATCGCCTCGGTCGCCTCTTTCTTCGTCTCGCGCGTGGATACGAAAGTGGACGCGCATCTGGCGGAGATCGCGCAGGAAGCCGGCCCTGAGGCGGAGAAGGCGACGCGATTGCTCGGCAAGGCAGCCATCGCCAATGCTCGCCTGGCCTACGCCGACTTCAAGCAGGTGTTTGGCGATGAGCGGTTCAAGGCCTTGCAGGCCCGCGGCGCCCGCGTCCAGCGGCCTTTGTGGGCCTCGACCGGCACCAAGAACGCGGCGTACAGCGATGTCATGTACGTCGAGGAACTGATCGGCCCCGACACGGTCAACACGGTTCCCCCCCAAACGTTGGCAGCGTTCCTCGATCATGGGCGGGTACGACTGACCCTCGAGGAGCACTTGGACGCGGCGCGCCAGGACCTTGACGACCTTGCGGCGCTGGGCATCTCTATGGAAAACGTAACACGCGAGTTGGAAGAAGAGGGGGTCCAGTCGTTCGCCGACGCCTTTACGGCATTGCTGAACGCCGTGGAGGCGCGGCGACTTGCCGCTGTCAGCCCGGTAACATCTTAGGTGATAGAATACGGGCGACTTGTCAGGCGCTATCGTATAATGCACAATTATGCGACGTAGTGCGGCTGAATTTACACGTTCGCCGGAGCGAGGGAAAGGGGCTTGCATGGAGCAGGTACTTGGAATCGGCGGTGTGTTCTTTAAAGCGCGCGATCCCGAGGCGCTCGCCACCTGGTATCGCGAACACTTGGGCGTGCCCGTCGAACCGGAGCAGACCTACGGGGCCTTCACGTCTGCCGCGGCCGGCGAACAGGCGGTTTGGTCTACGTTCCCTGCCGACACCTCCTATTTCGGTTCGGGCGCGGCGCCGTTCATGGTCAACTATCGCGTCCGGAACCTCGACGCCATGCTAGCCCAACTCCGAGCCGCCGGAGCGCAGGTAGACGACCGAGTTGAGGACTACGACTATGGCCGGTTCGGTTGGGCGACCGACCCCGAGGGCAACCGATTCGAGCTATGGGAGCCGCGCTCACCCGAGCAGGGATGAGCGCACCGCGCCGAACCAACGGCTGAAGCTGACCGATGCCGCATGATTTACACGCCCTCGGCGATATGAGGAGCAAACAGCCCCATGATCAGTCTGCTGGGAAGTAAGCGCGAGGCGATAGCAGAAATCTGCGCGCGTCACAATGTCGCGCGTCTCGACGTGTTTGGCTCAGCCCTGCGGGATGATTTCGATGACGCCAAAAGCGATGTGGATTTGCTTGTCGAATTTGGCCCAATGGCGCCATACGCGCGAGTTGACGCGTACTTCGACCTGCTAGATGAGCTGCGCACGCTGTTTGGCCGCGAGATTGACCTGGTCATGGTCGGGGCGGTGAAAAACCCGTACATTGCACGCGACATCGAACGGACGAGGCAACTATTATATGCCGCGTGACAGGCGCGCCTACCTCGCCGATATCCTGGACGCTTGCGAGGCAATCGCTGCTGCCGTGGAGGGCTAAAGCCAGCGAACCTAATATCTCCGCTCTGTTGTTGGAGGCGGAATCGTTCGATGTAGATTCCTTCCTTGCGCTTTGGGCATGCTGGAATGGTCATTTGTCTTGAGCCATGAACTGCCAATGGCTAGCTCCCGCCTTTGCCGTCTCGGTATCCAGGTTAAGTGAGACGGTCACTCTTCGCTCGATTCCTCCCGCCACCTCTCCACCCGCGTTCGGTCTCCTCCAATAGCGACGACGAAATTCTGGCCTTCCCAGCGATCCGCGTCCGGCCAGTAGAAAGTAAACCCGACCTCCGTCCCCTTTTCCAGCGCCTGCGTGGGCAGGTCGGCGACGTGGATGCCCAGCTCTGTATCCCGGGTGTCGATGTCCTGGCTGCTTTGCCAGCCGTCGCTGCTCCAATGAACGCGGGCGGGCGCGAGGGTCTCGATGCGCAGCCGCCGGCCGGCCGGCATTGTCGTTCGCCGGTGGTCGAAGCGCCACACAGCATAGGGTGTGTCAGTCTTATCGCGCAGGTAACGCTCCACTGTCTGCGGCGGCATGTCGAACACCTTGCCGTCGCGCAATGAGCGGCGCAGCTTGATGTACTCGGCGTGCGCCCAGACCAGCGGCGTTCCGGAGCCAGACGGCCTCCCGAAACATAGCTCCTTGTTGGGAATGTCCGCCGAATCCCAGATCTGCTCCGGGATCATCCCGCCCTCGTTGGCGAAGGCTTCGAGCGTGTGCAGCAGCCGCTCGGCCTCGCCGCGCCGGCCCGCCGCCAGTTCGTAGTGCGCGCGCTCGCCCGTCAGTAGCGGCCAGGCGCGCCCGATGCCCGTGCCGTCGAAGGGCGCGCCATCGGCGTGCTCGCCGTAGCCGTCTTCGTTATAGCGATGCCACGCCGGGCCCGAGGGAGTGTCCACCTTGAGCAGCGCGTCGATGACCTTGATCGTGTTGACGATGCGCGGGTCGTCGGGCGCGCGCAGACCGAAGCGTACCAGGGCCAGGGCATCCGGGCTGACGATATCGCTCACGTGATACGTGCTCTGGTCGGCGGGCCGGTTCTTGATGGCAATCGAGCCGCGGGCCGGAGACGCCGCATCCGGGCCATTCGGCGGCGTGATTCGCACGTAGTAGCCTTCGACGCCGACGCGCCGGGCCAGGTCCGTATCCGTCGCATACGTCCATGACTCGATGCTCGCGTTCCAGATGTTTGCCGTCTCGCGCAGGTACGCCGCAACCGCTTTCTCGTGCGCCAGGTCCGCCAGGTCCGCCGACGCCAGCAGCGCCGCGACTTCCACGGCCAGGGTGAACGGGGAGTAGCCGGCGTTCTCCTCCCAGCGGTCCTGCTGCGTCACCGGCCCATTGCGCACGATAAACCCTGCCGCTCGCCGGACCATGGGCCAGAACTGCAGCAGCTCTTTCTCCGAGACGCTGCCCTGCTGATGGGCGCTGGCCGTCATCAGGATAGGAAAGCCCGTCTCGTCCATCTGAGTGCCGGTCCAGTAAGGCACGCCTGCCAGCCACATGTTCTGCGGCCAGTCGCCCTCGGCCTTCTGCGTCGTCTGAAGGTAGCGCAGGACCCGTTTCGCCAGGTCGTGCGCGCCCACTGCCAACAGACCGCCGACGGCTTCCACCAGGTCGCGCACCCACACCAGGTGGTACCCGCCCAGGTCGTTGTCGCTCTTGGCGAACCCCCAGGGGATCGAGAGGCTGGCAATGACGCCGCCCTGGAAGCTCTTCGCCTCGTGGGTGTACAGCACCATCGCGCTCGTCTTGCACAAATCGCGCTTCGTCGCCTGGTCCGCCGACAGCTGGAGCAGCGATTGCTGCCACTGCTGCCAGCCGTTGACGTACTTCCTCGTGACGTCCTCGGCGTCGTCGAGTAGGCAGAGGCGCGCCCGGTGTCCCGCCTCTGCTGCGTCGCTCCCGAAACCGAGCGCCACCAGGAACTCGCCGTTGCTGGCTGCGAGATCCACCTCCCCGATCATCGCCACGTTGCCGTTCTCCGCGTATTGGTATTCCCAGGCCATCCCAAAGTGTTGGGAGACGTCCTGCCAGCCGTCGGAAGCGCCGACAAAGCCGACGGAGCGCTTGACCCACGGGACGCTACAGGCGAGGGCCAGGGCGTACCCGGCGCGTTCGGCGAAAAGCATCGGCACGCCCTTGAAGTCGCTGAGCCAGGCGGTGTTGCCCCAGCCGCGATTGCCAAGGTGCGGCGCGAGGAGCACGTAGACATGGTAATCCTCGAGCCCGCCCTGCAGGGGTTTGAAGTGCGTAGCCTGCATGACGGCATCGCAGCGCGGGTTGGCGATGATCTTCTTCTCGACCTGGTAACGCCCCTGGGTGCATCGGTTCAGCAGCCGATAGGCGGGCACACCGTCGTGCAGATACTCCACCTGGTTGTCGGTGTCGCGCTTCTCATCCGAGAAGAAGTCGTGGCCGTTCGCGACGAGCAGCCCCATGTCGCGGGTGCAGGCGCGGTCGACGCGGGGATAGTAAATCTCGTCGAAGATGCCGTGGCTGAGTGTGAACCACACTCGGCTCGTGGCGTTGTGGGCCGTGCCGACGCCGACCTTCTTGGCCGACGTCCAGCGCGGCTCCATGCCCGGCCAGCCGGGCGCATGTCTACCAGTCGAACGATTTGCCATTCGTCGGTCTCCACACCTCGTTATGACGACCCCAGGTGCGCGTCATGCAGTAGTGACGTCTAGTCGTTCTGCGGTCTAGTAAACGACTGGGAGTCGCTACTACATTTCGGCCGCTGTACGGTGTAACACAACACTAGCGCGCCGAAACGGTCTGCAACGTTCGCCTTTCATCCGCGCGAGCTGACGATGAGATAGGTAATGAACACACCGAAAGCAAAAGCGGCAAGGGCGACCATTCCCAGCAATACGTCGTCGTGCACAGACCATGCCGCCGGTGCGGCATGGCGGCGGGTCCGCCACACCACCCACACCACGAGGACGAGAGCTAACCCGACCACGAGGCTTAACAACAATCATTGCGGACCGTCTACCGCCGGAGCAGATGACGATACGCATCGCGGCCGGTGGGAGAAACATGCCCGCGTTCGGCGGCGACCTGTGGGCGGACCAGTTCAGCGCGCTTGTGGCGTTCTTGTAGACTCGCAAGCAAGGGGGTATCGCCGGCAGCCCGCCGCCGCGAGCCAGCCGTTAGCAGTTAGAGCGCGGGCAGTGAAACCATGACCTCGGCTTCGTAGCCCTGGTCGCTGGGGTCGTAGAGGTGGCAGTCTCTGTGGATGTCGGGGAGGTAGTGCTCTACGCGGCGACGGTGTCGTCGATATGGGTGACGCCGTTGGCGTCGGGCGGGGTAGACTCGACGGCGAGCTCGAGGGCATTGAGGGCGGTGCGGGCGTCGCCGCCGGCCATGTCGGCGAGGTGGGTGAGGGCGTCGTCGGTGATGTCGATGGGGCGGTCGCCGTAGCCGCGCTCCTTGTCGTGGAGGGCGCGGAGGAGGAGGTCGCGCACCTGGTCGGTGGTCAGGGGCGAGAGGTGGAACAAGCGCGACATGGAAAATCAACGGCCCGACTATCTCAAAGCACGACTTCTTCTGCCGCCTCTCGCACCGATATCCTCAGCCATGAGATTGTGTGTTACCTCTCCACGTGGGCAGTCAGAGGCAGCGTGTTTTGAGGCGCGTGCCAGGGCGGGTATAATGTGCATACAGGGGGCGCTGCATCACTGCCAACGCGATCTGGTCGAGACTGGGGAGGGATGAGTTGCATGTCGAAACTGATGGAGCGCATCACAATCAATCCGGCCCAGTGCGGGGGACGGCCGTGTATTCGCGGCATGCGCATCCGCGTCATTGATGTCCTGGAGCTATTCGCGGCGGGTCTCAGTCCTGAAGAGATCTTGGCTGAGCTACCCGATCTTGAACTCGACGACCTGAAAGCGGCATTACAGTATGCAGCCCGGCGCCTTGATCACCCAGTCGTCGCTGCATGATACTCTGGATTGACGCTCAGATTTCGCCCGCAATCGCGCGGTGGATTACGGATACCTTTGCTGTGCAGACAATGCCGGTGCGTGATCTTGGCCTGCGCGATGCAAGCGACCACGAGATCTTCATGGCGGCCCGGCACCAGGCCACCATCGTGATGACGAAGGACAGCGACTTTGTTCAGCTGCTTGACCGGCTAGGCCCGCCGCCGCAAGTCCTCTGGCTCACGTGTGGCAACACATCAAACGCGGCCTTGCAGAAAATCCTCTTGAGTACTCTAGCCCAGGCTTTGTCTCTCTTGCAGAGCGGGGAAGAACTGGTGGAGATTCGAGGTCTCTGAATGAGACCTATGAGCTGATCAGCCGTCGGCTTGTTGGCTCAGAAGTCTCGCTCAATCCCGGTTACTCGTTCCCTGCTCCCCGCCACTTCTCCACCCGCGCCTTGACCTCGGCTTCGTAGCCCTGGTCGCTGAGGTTGTAGAAGCGGCGGTCTTTGTGGCTGTGTCGCGTGATTTTCTACCATGTGTGCTATAATTGAACGGCTGTTCGATGGCCCAGGTGACAGGAGACATGGACCACGACGAGATTGCCTACGAATTGTCGCACGCGCCGAGTCTCAAGCTCTTGCAGAAGGATACGGCGGCGCTTATCATCAGCTTCCTCTACCACGCGTTCAAGCGCTCCCACCGCGTCGCGATCCCCTACGGTGAGGTCCTGGCGCAGCTTGATGACATTCTCCTCGACCTCAACACCGACCAACCCGACCATTACCCGCGCTCCGCGCACGAATATCTCAAGACCTGGTCCGACGACGACCACCGGCTGCTGCGGCTCTACTATGAGCGCGGGCAGGACGAGCCGCTGGTCGAGCTGACGCCGGACGCCGAGCGGGTCATCGGCTGGTTCGAGGACCTCCAGAAGCGCGAGTTCGTCGGCACCGAGTCGCGCTTCATGCGCGTCTTTGAGCTGCTGGAGGATATTGCCGGCAAGAGCACTGAGGACGCTGCAACACGACTCGCTCAACTGGAGCGGCAGCGCAACGCACTCCAGCAGGAGATTGACGCCATTGTTCAGACCGGGCGGGTGCAGCGATATACCGAGACGCAGATCAAGGAGCGCTTCCGCGAGGCCAACGACGTGGCGCGGCGCCTGCTGGCCGATTTCCGCGAGGTGGAGCAGAACTTTCGCGCCATTGCCCGCGATGTCCAGGTCAAACACATGGAGGAAGGCGCCAGCCGCGGCTCGGTGGTCGCCCACGTCCTCGACGCGGATGAGGCCCTGAAAGCATCGGATCAGGGGCGCAGCTTCTACAGCTTCTGGGAGTTCCTGATATCCCCGGCCCGCCAGGAGCAGCTGCGCGCGCTCATCGAGGCCGTCTACGCGCTGCCCGAGCTCGAGACGTTGCGCCAGGAGCAGCGAGGGCTGCGGCGCATCAAGACCAGCCTCATTGAGGCCGGCGAGAAGGTCGCCCAGTCGAACCTGCGCTTGGCCGAGCAGTTGCGTTACCTGCTCGACGACCGCCAGCGCGCGGAGGGCCGCCGCGTCATTGAGCTCATCGAGGATATCAAGCGCATGGCGCGCTCCGTCGTCTTGTCGCCACCGCCTGATATTGATTTCCTGCTGCTAGAGGGTCCGCCGGAGGTGCGCCTGGTCATGGAACGGCCCCTGTGGGAGCCGCCCGAGAGCCTGGACTTCTCGGAGCAGCGCGTTGTGGCAGGCGCGGAGCCTATGGACACGTTGGACCTGGCGCCGCTCTACGGCGGGTTCTACGTCGACTCGGCCGCCCTGCGCCAGCGCATTGATACCGTCCTGGAGACGCGGCCTGAAGTGACACTCGCCGAGCTGACGCGGCGCTACCCCATTCGCCAGGGCCTGTCCGAGTTGCTGGCGTACCTCTCGATTGCCATCGATGACGAACGTCACGCAATAGATGTGGGCGCGCGCGACCAGGTCGCGTTGCCGGCTCCAACGCCTGAGGCGGCGGCTCCAACCCTCACCCTGCCCCGCGTTGTCTTTCGAGGGCAGCCCCGCTCATGACGCACGAGTCTGTTGTCCCCTACGCGCCCGTGCTCATCCGGCTGCTTCAGGGGGTGGTGTACGCCGACGACGGCCCGACGTGGGATGCGCTCCTGCGCTTTCAGACGCCTATTGCCGAGCATATGGGCAAGATGGGTCTGACACTCATCATTGACGAGGTGGAGGGTTACGCCTACCTGACGCAGCCGGAGCCGGCCGACGAGGACGATCCGGCCCACGGCCTGCCGCGCCTGACGCGCCGCGACCGTCTGGGCTATAACGCCACGCTCCTGCTCGTGCTCCTTCGCGAGCGCCTGCAGCAGTTCGACGTCAACGAGCCTGGCGGGACGCGCCTCGTCCTGTCAGTCGAGCAGATGGGGGAGATGATGGCGCTCTTCCTGCCAGACCGCACCGACGAGACGCGGCTGCGCAACACCGTGCGCGCAGCCATCAACCGCGTCGAAGAGCTGGGCTTCCTGCGGCGGCTGCCAGGCATCCAGGACGAGCGCTACGAGGTGCGGCGCATCCTCAAAGCCCGCCTGCCGGCCGACAAGCTCACCGAAATCCAACAGAAGTTGAAGGCCTATGCTGGGTCTACCGCTTGAGTTCGAGCCGGACAATGCCCAGGCGGGTTTCCGCCTCCAGCGCCTCGAAGTGTTCAATTGGGGCACGTTCAACCGCCAGGTGTGGGCTATCGGGCCGGGCGGGCAGACGGCCTTGCTTACGGGCGCGAACGGCTCCGGGAAATCCACCCTGGTGGATGCCCTCCTCACTCTGCTCGTCCCCAACCAGCGGCGCGCCTACAACCAGGCCGGCGGCGACGGGCGCAAGCGCGAGCGCGACGAGCGCAGCTACGTGCTGGGCGCGTACGGCAAGGTGAAGGCGGAGGACAGCTACGCAGCGCGGACGCAGCACCTCCGCACCCGCAACGACTACTCCGTTCTGCTGGCCGTGTTCGGCAACTCAGGCTACCGCGAGCAGGTCACCCTGGCCCAGGTGTTCTGGTTCCAGCAAGACCAGGTGCAGAAGTTCTTCGCCATCGCCGGCCGCGCCTTGAGCATCGCCGCCGACTTCAGCCAGTTCGGCACGCCGACCGACCTCAAGCGGCGGCTGCGCCAGGCGGGCGTCGAAGTCTACGACGAGTTCTCGAAGTACAGCCAGGCGTTCCGGCGGCGCTTCGGCTTGCGCTCGGACAAGGCCCTCGACCTGTTCAACCAGACGGTCTCCATCAAGGAGATCGGCGGGTTGAATGAGTTCGTCCGCACCCACATGCTCGAGCGCACCGATGTGCAGGCGCGCATCGCCGACCTGCGTCGCAACCACGAGAGCCTGACCCAGGCCCACGCGGCCATCCAGAAGGCACGGCGGCAGCTCGACCTGTTGCGCCCCCTCCTGGCCGATGCCGACCATCTCGACGCGACCCAGGCAACGCTGCGGCGCCTGGAGGAGTGTATCGAAGTCGTGCCGGCGTTCTTTGCAGAGCACAAGCGCGTGCTGCTTGACAAGGCAATCGCCGAGGCACAGCGCAACCTGGCCGAGACGCAAGAGCGCAGCCGTAGCCTGAAAGAGACGCTGGACTCCCTGGACCGTCAGCGCCTGGACCTGGTGGTAGCGCTACGCCAGGATGAGACGGGCCAACGCCTGCAGAGCCTACAGCGCGAGATCGAGCGCCTGGACGAGCACATCCTGCGCAAGCAGGGGCTGGCGAACCAGTACACGGCGCTGGCGCAGTCCCTTGGCCTGCCGGGGTATGACGATGCCGCCGCGTTTCACAAGTCGGCTGAAGCGGCGCGCGCGGCCCTGCCGACACTGGCCCAGGAGCTCCAGGCGCTGACCGACGATCGGGACGCGCGCAAGCTGGCGCAGGGCCGCCTGCGCGAGGACTGCGCGACGCTGGACAACGAGATCCGCTCGCTCCGTCAGCGCACGACGCAGATTCCGCGCGAGGACCTGGCGCTCCGCGAGCGCCTGCTGGACGCGCTTGACCTGGCTGCCGACGCCATGCCCTTCGTCGGCGAGCTACTGCGCGTGCGGGCGGCGGAGAGCGCGTGGGAAGGGGCCATTGAGCGGCTGCTGCGCGGCTTCGGGCGGCAGATGCTCGTGCCCGAGGCCCACTATCGCCGCGTGAGTGACTACGTTAACGCGACGCACCTGAACGGCCGCCTGGTGTTCTTGCGCGTGGGCGAGCGGCGTCTGCTGCCAGCGTCGCGCGACCTCGACCCGGACCTGCTGATTCACAAGCTGGACATCAAACCGGACACGCCCTTCCACGACTGGCTCCGAGCCGAACTGATCGAGGGCTTCCCGTACGTCTGCTGCGACAGCCTGGAGCGCTTCCGCCGCGAGCCGCGAGCTCTGACCCGCGAGGGCCTCATCAAGAGCGGCCACACGCGCCACGAGAAGGACGACCGATTCGCCCTGCGCGACCGCAAGCGCTACATCCTCGGCTGGGATAACCGGCAGAAGGTCGCGGCGCTGGAGGCCGAGCTTCAGGCGCTAACGCACCAGCTCCACAAGGCCGACGCGGCCATCGCCGACAACGACCGACGGCAAAGCGCGTTGCGGGACCGGCAGCGGCGTCTCGAAGACCTACTGCGCTTCGACGAGTTTTCCGCCCTGGACTGGCGGCCGGACGCTGAGAGCCGCCGCCGGTACCAGGAGGAGATGCGGCGGCTGGAGCAGACCTCCGACCGGCTGCGGCAACTCCAGATCGAGCTGACGACGCTGGAGCAGGCCGTCGCCGATACCGGGCGCGAGCGCGAGGCGGCGCAGCGGAGGGTGGCGCTGCTGGAGCGCGACGTGGCGGAGTTCGGGGCCGAGCGTGACCGCTGCGCCGCGATCTTGGCGGCTTGTGGCGCCGATCGCCTGGCCGCCCTCGCTCCGACCATCGTGGGCTACGTTCACGAGAGCCTGACGCTGGACAACGTGGCTGATGCCGAAGCGCGAGCCTCCCAGGCGCTGCGCCAGGCGGCTGACCGCGAGCGCCGGCGGGAGAGCCAGATCACGAACAGCCTGCTGACCCGGATGCTGACCTACAAGGGCGAATTTCCGGCCGAGACGGTGGACGTGGACACCTCGGTGAACGGGGTTGGCGAGTTCCGCCGCATGTGGGAGCGCATCGAGCGCGACGACCTCCCGCAGCACGAGCGGCGCTTCAAGAACCTGCTCAACGAGAAGGTCATCCACGACATCTCTCTCTTCCAGAGCGCGCTCGAAGACCAGGTGGACCGCATCCGCGAGAGCATCGCGGCGCTCAATCAGTCGCTGCACGGGATTAACTACACGCCCGCGACCTACATTCGCCTGAGCGCCGAGCCGACACGCGATGTCGAGGTGCGCGAGTTTCGCCAGACCCTGCGCGCCTGCCTGCCGGATGTAGGGCGCACGCGAACAGCGGAAGACAACGAGATCAGCTTCCAGCGCATCCAGGCGCTCATCCAGCGCTTCGACGCGGAGGAGCGCTGGACGACGAAGGTCACGGACGTGCGCCACTGGCTCGACTTCTCGGCCAGCGAGCGTTTTCGCGAGACGGACGAGGAGAAGGGCTATTACTCCGACTCGTCGGGCAAGTCCGGCGGGCAGAAGGCCAAGCTCGCCTACACCATCCTGGCCTCTGCCATCGCGTACCAGTACGGTCTGGAACTGGACGAGGCTCGCTCGCGCTCGTTCCGCCTGGTCGTCGTGGACGAAGCCTTCAGCAAGTCGGACGAGACCAACGCCCGCTACGCGATGGAACTGTTCAAGAAGCTGGCGCTGCAACTGATCGTGGTGACGCCGCTGGACAAGACGCACGTCGTCGAGCCCTACATTGCCACCTGCCACTTCGTGTACAATACCGTCGAGGAGAACGACTCGCGCGTCATTGACATCACACGCGACGAGTACGTTCGCCAGAAGGCGGCCTTTCTGGACGGGCGCGTCGAGCCGTGATTACGCCCGACGAGGTGCGCGAGAAAGCAGCGCGGCGCTATCCGGACTACCTGCGCGCCTGGCTGCGCCAGATGCCTTTCTTTCCACTGGAGATTCCCTTCCGCAAGCCCCTGCCATCGGACGGCTATCTCACGCTCCGCGAAGGCATACAGGCCTTGGTCGCCGGCTCCAAAGATAGCCTCGGTTACGGCTACCGCATCGAGTTCGCCACCCGACAGACACGCCGCTTAGGCGAGCAATCCCTTCCACAGCGCATTGTCATCGAAACGGAGGCCGACTTCGCGCGCCTTCTCGGCAAAGAAGCCGAGATCGCGCAGTTCCAGCGCGACGTGGCGCTCATCCGCGCCGAGTTGCCGGCGCTGGAAGACTGGCTGGCCGACCACCCGCAGACCGTCATCGAACACGCGGGGGAGTGGCCCGACCTGGTGCAGGTATGCCGCTACTTTGTGGCCCACCCGCGCCCGAATCTCTACTTGCGGGAGTTGCCCATCCCGGTTCACACCAAGTTTGTCGAGGGACACAAGGGAATCCTGCGCCGGCTGCTGGACACGCTGCTGCCCGACGAGGCGATCTGCGCGGACGCGACGATGTTCGAGCGGCGCTATGGGTTGCGCTACGACGAGCCGCTCATTCGGGTGCGCATCCTGGACCCGCGGTTGCAGGAGGCGTATCGTCTGCTCATGGATGACTTCAGCACGCCGGTGTCGCAGTTTGAGCGCCTGGCCTTAGTTGGCCGATGCGTCATTACCGAGAACAAGATGAACTTCCTGACGCTGCCGCGCCTGGAGAACACGTTCGCCGTCTTCGGCGGTGGCTTCAACGTCGAGCATCTCAAGTCGGTGCGCTGGCTGGCGCAGTGTCCCCTCATCTACTGGGGCGACCTGGACGCCCACGGCCTCGTCATCCTCTCCCAACTCCGCGCGTCATTCCCCCGCGTCCAATCGGTGATGATGGACGAGGCCACCCTCGCCGCGTTCGAAGCGTTCGTTGTACCCGGCGAACCCTGCGCCATTCACTGGCTCCCGAACCTGACCCCTGAGGAGCACGCGCTGTTTGAGGGGCTTGCGCGAGACAACCGACGCCTCGAACAAGAGAAGATCAGCTACGCCTACGCAGTTGAGCAGCTACACAACGCCGTTCAGCACTAGCCGAGCCTACTTCCGCTTCTTCTTGGCTCGATTGGCCTTGCGCGATGCCTGGGCAGCCTTGCGCTTCTGCTTTTGTTTGGCCTTGCCATCGTTCTTCGTCGCGGGAGGCGCCGCTGGGGCCCGCGCCGGTCTGGCTGGCTTCTCAGGCGGCACGAGACCATCCTGATCGAGGAAACCGAAAGGCCACGAAGGCCGAAATGCGGGCTTCTTGAGCAAGGGGTCGTCGGGATCGGCCTCCTGTCCCAGTTCGTTCAATACCTCTTGCCAGTCGCCCGCCACCGACTCATCTATGAGGTTCTTTTCCATGGCTGCTCGGATTACCGGCAGCGCCTCGACGGCATCCAGGTCGAGCAAGCCCACGAGGATAGAGCCATTCAGCGTTGCATCGTTCTTGTCAGCCTCTCGCAGCTCATCCGTGAAAATCTGAACGACTGTGTCGCGCAACTCTGGATGTTGCTTGCCAATCTCCGCCATGGCCTCAGCGACCGCAGCCCGTCCCCATATCCACCGCGTGCGGTCGCGCAGGTAGGCGCTCAGAGGTTCCACGACCGCCGCGCCTGTGCGACCCAAAGCCCTGGCTAGGGAACTGCCAAACCAGTCGCTATCTACGTCGAACAGCGGGATCAGGTCGGATACAACCCCGCTGACGTCAAGCGCTTCGAGGGCAATCATAGCGTGGATCGGCGCCCAGTCTTGGTCCGTCTCAGTCCACGTCGTATTGAGCGTCCGGTCGCGGGCCATTCGGACCAGTTCGGGTACGTGCGCCTGCGTCAGGCCGAGGGCGGCGATACGATCTCGGATGTCTCTCTTGCGCGCATCTCCCAGGTGAAGGAGCTGGTCCACCGGCGCCGGGTAAGGCGCGTCGGTGGGGACAAGAGCGGCCTCGACGTGGGCGCGAACCGGTTTCATTAGGTCCGTGCCATCGCCACCCCACGGGTACTCCGCCGCGTCGAGGTCCTCGATCGCCTCGTCATCGAAGTCCTCCTCGTCCTCCAATCCCTCATACTGAGGCGGCGGCGCGCTTGGCAGCCGTTCAATGTCGGCTTCGGGGAGCGTGCAGCTAACGGGTGTGATGCGCTCGACGCGGATACCGAAGAGGTGCTCGTCGCCTTACATGCAAGGTATAGTTGAACTGTGCCATGAACTTCTCCACGACCTGCCAAATGCAGAATATCAGGCATACGTGCGCGATGATTCTACTGTTCGCTGATCCTCAGGCGCAACCGGCCGGTCCTTGGGGTGGGAGAGGCGCTCGAAGCCGAGGTGTTCCAGGGCATCGTTGATGGCCGCCCGCATCTTCAGCACTTCGTAGCGAAACCACGCCCACAGCACCGGCGCCAGGTCCCGCCGTTCCTGCGCCACGATCCGCTCGAGCAGCTGCAGCTTGACGGGACGGTGGACGTTCTCCAGGCACAGCCAGACTTGTAGGAGGTCTCGGTTGGCCGCTCACTCTTCGAACTCAGCCATGAGCCGCTCCACCCACACCCGCTGCACCCGGTCCCAGCCCTTCTCCGACAGGTAGAGCAGTGGCATCCCGTCCTCGTCCTCCAGCCGCGGCCAGCCGCGGTGGATGCACCAGTCCACCTTCGTCCCGATGACCTCGTTCGTCAACTGGCCCAGCGCCCCATACCCCTCGAGTTGGTCCCACTCCTTCTCCAGCACGCGCTTGCTACGCGAGATGGACAGAATCCGCGTCAGCCCACTTCGCCCCACTTGCCCTGCCATACCATCCGCCGCCAGGAGTATAGCGTCAACCTCGTCCCGGCTTGGCGGGTCGGCCGGCAGCGCCAGCATCACGGGAACAGGAATGCCGTCGCGTCGGCGAGAGCTCGGATCTAGCCGGTGGGCCAGGTTGAGCTTCCTCTCACGAAGATTTCAATGGATAGGGACACAAGCTGATGCGGGTCCTTGCACGCTTTTTCTCTAGTGGCTCTCAACGACAAACGTCTCCTGGTAACTTTCATCAACGATGTCCAGAAGGTCTATGACTGCCACCCAATCCTGAGTCTCGAACGTTTCCAGTTGTTGGGACAGGATGCCTTCTTCAAAGCTGTCGCCGTTGATCCTGGCGGCTACAGCATCTCCTGGGATGACAACATAGATATGAGTGAATACGAGCTATGGACCAATGGCATCGAGGTTGAAGAAAGTGCCGCATTGAGTTTGCACTAACGTGACGACGACAATGCCGTTAGGATCCGCCAGCCCGATGTCCTCCCCGGCCAGGCTCAGCGGCCGCGGGATCACGAATTCCGGGTCCTCCCCGGCCAGCGCCTTCGCCAGTCAGTACAGAACTGCGTCTGGGTCGGAGCCGCGGACGCTCTTGATGAAGGCGAAGATGTCTGCTGGGGGGCGGGGGCGGTACGCCCCTGCGGTTGTACTCGTCGCCTCTGAGGGGGTAAGGGGGGGCCTTCGGCCCCTGCGGTTGTAGCGGACGACGCGGCGCTGGATGCTCTCCTCGGCGACGGTGTCGTCAATGTGGATGACGCCCTGGTCATCGGGGGGTGTGCTCTCGACGGCGAGTTCGAGGGCGTTGAGGGCGGTGCGGGCGTCGCCGCCGGCCATGTCGGCGAGGTGGGTGAGGGCGTCGTCGGTGATGTCGATGGGGCGCTCGCCGCAACCAGCTCTATCCGCGCGTGTCCTTGATGGCGGTATAGGTGTCTTCGAGGGACTTGAGGGTCTCGTCAAAGTGTCGCGCGGCGAAGCACGCGTAGAGAACGTCAATGACGAGGATCTGGGCGCTCTTGGAGGTTGTCGCTTCCCAGGAGAAGCCGGGACCCAGGGCGGAGGATTTCGTCGGGGTGAACAGGCTGATTTCAGAGTATTTGACGAGCGGGGATTCCTCGGAGGATGTGATACCGATTGTGCGCGCCCCGTTGGACTGCGCCAGCTTCAGCGACTCGACGACGAGCGTCGAGTGGCCGGAGTTGCTGATGCCAATCACGACATCCTGCGGCCCGACAATCGCGGCGGTCATAAGCTGAATGCTCTGGTCACGGAACAAGATGCACTTCTTGCCGGCGCGGGTGAAGCGCATCACGCCTTCTTCGGCGGCCAGCCCCGACGAGCCCATGCAGCAGAAGATGAGGACGTTGGCCGCCTCAATCGCTTCGACGGCGCGGTTCAACTCCACAACGTTGAGGCGTTGCTTTGTGTCGGTGAGCGCCTGGATATTGCGGTAGAGAACCTTGTCGATGATCGTCTGGGTTGAGTCGGTACGGGAAATGTCTTCGTAGACGTAGTTGCCGTCTGCCTGTCCGTCGGCGGCGCCACTCAAGGTGAGCGCTTCGGCGATACCGATCTTGAGGTCCTGATAGCTCTTGAGGCCAATCTCCTTGACGAAGCGCGTGACCGTCGAGTCGGCGACACCGCAGGCCGCCGCGAGCTGGTTGATGGTCATGGTCTTGGCTTCGTCAGGGTGCTCGACGATGTACTCACCGATGCGGCGGAGCGCAGGGTTCAGATAGGGCAATTCTTTGTAGATTAGCTCAATAGTGTCCTGGCGCTCTGCCGACTGCGATCGGTCCATCCCTTCCTCCAACAAGACCCATCCCATGACATCGACTTTTGGGGCTCCTGTGAAACGGTATTATACGTCCCCTTACATCCGGAACGAAATGCGCCGGGTAAGATGTCAACGCTAGACAGCGCGTGAATCGGCGACGGCGCACCATAACTTCCTCAGCATGGCGCGCCGTGGCTCAACCTTCGCCTTCCAGCACCTTCAGCAGATTCCTGACCGCGGCCTCAGTGGCGCGCTCGATGCTCTCCTGGGTCAGACCGCCGGCATGCGGCGTGGTGATGACGCGGTCGTGACACAGCAGGGGGGTCAAGGCCGGCGGCTCGTGGTCGTACACGTCGGTGGCGAAGCCGCGTAGCTTGCCCGTTTCCAGGGCGCTGAGGATGGCGGCCTCGTCGACCAGGGCGGCGCGAGCGGTATTGACGAGGTACGCGCCGTCCTTCATGTGCGCGATCGCGTCCGCATCAATGAGCGCCTGCTCGCGCGGCGGGCAGTGCAGGGAGATGACGTCGGATTCGCTCAAGACCTCGTGCCACGTGCCGTAGGCGAAATCGCCCGGCGGGGTGAAGGTGAGGTCGAGGAACAGGTCATACGCGCGCACCCGCATGCCCAGCCCAAGCGCCATCTCCGCCACGAGCTTGCCGATCTGCCCGCAGCCGATGACACCGAGCGTTCGCCCGCTTACCTCGATGCCCTCCTGGCGCGCCCAGCCGCCGCTCTTCAGGCAGCGGTCGGACGCGGGAACGGAGCGGAGGCCGGCGAGCATCAGGGCGATGGTCAGCTCCGCCACGCCGCGCGCGTTTGCTCCCGCTGCCCGCTCGACGGCGATGCCCAAGGACCGCGCGGCATCCAGGTCAATATTGTCCACGCCGACGCCGTTGCGGCTGATCACTTTCAAATCGTGACACAGGCTCAGCACGTCCGACGACACCGGCTCCACGCCGGCGAGGTAGCCGACGCAGCCCGGCAGGAACTCGCGCAGGTCTTCGGGCGTAGGCTGCCGCCCCGGCGTGGGGAAGATAACCTGGTACCCGGCCGTCTCCAGCGCGCCGAGCGCCGGGTGGCCGCTGCGGGAGAGTGAGCGCGGCGTGACGGCGATTTTCCCTTTCATGGCGTCTCCCTTGCGGCGCTACCGCTTCCAGCGCGGGTTATCGACGAAGGTCGGCTTCCCGTCGCGCTCGACGATCAGCTTGCGGAAGCCCTGGGTCTCGATGGTGCCGTAGTCGTGGCCGGCGTGGCCGGGGAAGGCGAAGAACGTCACCAGCGGCTCATTGGGCGAGACGTTGACACTGCGGTGGGCGTAGCGCCCCGGCACGTAGACCGCCACGCCCGGCGTCAGTTCCTGCGCCTCCCAGTCGCCTTCCGGATTCTCCATCAGCATGTAGCCGTGGCCGCTCAGGCAGTAGTACACCTCGGCGGTGTCGATCACGGTGTGGAAGTGGCCCTTGGTCATGAAGTACTCATCGCCGATCTTGCCCGGGTAGGTGATGCTCGTGCCGTACGCGACTTCTTTCTCGCTGTCGGGTATGCCCATGTCAAAGAACTCGTAGATCAGGACGTTCTCGCGCAAAAGCTGATCATTGTACGCCGCCTGGTCGTAGAACATTCCCTTCATGTTCGCCAGGGTGCGCCGCAGCGGCGTCCTGGTCTTGGACAAGCCGGTCTTGAGGTCGAAATCGGTTACCGTCGCTACCATCTCTCTCGCGCTCACTTTTTGCCTCCCCGGGCGATGTCGCCCGCAATGTCGCTCAGTCTGTCGAACTCGGGACCACTCGTCGGAATATCCAGGTGGAAGACCTCGCCGATGACGCGCGTCCAGCCGTGGATGAAGTACACCCAGCCATCCTCAATCTTGAGGTGCTTGCTGACCTTCTGCGCGTTAGCCTGGTCGAGGAAGACAAGGTCGCCGCGATAGTTGAACTCCCACGCCACACCGTTTTCGGGAAACTCTGCCGCATCCGTCAGCGGCGAGCCTGGCGCGTCCTTGCCCAGGCCTGTCGCGTTTACCACCATAGATGCGAGCGGCAGGGTCTTCACGACGGCGTCGTTCTTGTCTGGCGTCGGCGCCAGGTGATACTCGACCGGTATCTGCATTCCGATCTTCTTGTGGACCGCCTTCATCTCAGTCAGGCGCGGCTCGCTGCGATTCGTGACGACGATCTTGCGCGGTACGTCACCACCGTCCAGCATCTTGTTGTGCAAATAGAGCGTCAGGGCCAGGGACGAGCCGCCGGCGCCTAGCAGGAGCAACTCGCCGCCGGTGCGGCCCCAGTAGCCGTCGTCCACAATGGCTTCAAGGGACAGGCCCGCCGTGATGGGGTCCTTGGCGTGTCCCCAGAGGGCAGGCCCGCGCTTCGAGATGCTGCTCACCTCGTCCAGGATTTCGGCGTACGGGTCGGCGCAGTCGAACAGGTCGCGCGCCGCCTTGAACAGGTCCAACTTGTGGGTCGTGACGAGCGCGCCGAGCGAGTTGGGGTCGTACTTGATGAACTCGACCACCTCGCGGTAGTGCTCCGGCTCGTCGTGTTGCGGGAAATCGAAGCCCTTGATGACAGCATTCAGCCCCAGGGCCTCGGCCCACGACGGGAAGACCTTCATGATGGACGACTTCCCCGTCGTCACCCCGATGAAGTACATCGTCGGCTGCACCGCCGATTTGTATTCGTTTGCCATATACACCTCCTTGCCGCCTTAGCAGCCTTTCGCCGTGGCCCACGCCGACTCGACGTGGGAGCGCATGAATGCGAGGGCCAGCCGCGCTGCCTCCTCGACGTCGCACCACGGCTCGCGCCACAGGGCCAACAGGCCGGTTGTTCCGGCGTCCTGCACCTCCGGCGAGAACGACTCCCAGGTGAAGCCGCCGGTGTAGCCCGCCCGCGCCAGCGCCTTGAAGTACGTGGTGAAGTCGAACGTTCCACTGCCGAGGCAGCCGCGATTGCTCTCGCCGACGTGGGCGTAGCCAAGCACATCCTTCGTGCTCTCAATGGCGCCGGCGATGTCGGCCTCCTCGATGTTCATATGGTAGGTGTCCATCTGAACGAACAGGCTGTCGGAGCCCACCTTGCGGACAATGTCGGCCGCCTGGCCGAGGGTGTTGACGAGGTTCGACTCGTAGCGGTTGACCGGCTCGATGCCTAGCCGCACGCCGGCCGCCTCGGCTTTCGCCGCCAGCCGGGCGTATGCCTCGGTCACGCGCTCCCGTGCCGCCGCCGTCGGCCGCTCCATGTAGCGGTGCAGGGCGGAGTATGTCACGCCGCCGAGCGCCGACGCGCCCAGGTCGCGGGCGACCAGGATGCAGTCGCCGACGACCTGCTCGCCCTTAGCGGCGACGTCTGGATCGGCGCTGGAGATATCGGCGGCCGGGTTGAGGGCCATGCCCGCCGCGACGGCGATACCGGCGCTTTCGGAGAGTTTGACCGTCATGTCCGCGTCCGTCGTCGCCGGATCGAATATGACGACCTCGAGGTGGTCGAAGCCGATGCTCGCGGCGGTGTTGATGGCCTTGCGGGCGCTTGCCTCGCTCCAGTCGGGCACGAACACCAGGTTGTGTACACCAATGCTGTTCATACGGCCTCCTCGGCCATGACATAGCGGTAGGGAATGGGGACGCGCGCAGTCAGGGAGAGTTGCGCCGCCGCCATCTGCGCCCGCATGAACTCCAGGGCGCAGCGGGCCAGGTCGTCGGAGTCGCTCCAGTGACTGCGCCATGCGGCGAGGGCGTTTGCCACATCGCGGTTGAGCACAGCCGGAGAGAACGCCTCGAAGACAATGGGGCCGCTGTAGCCAACGCCGGCCAGGGCGCGGAAGAACACCGGGAAGTCAACGGAGCCGGAGCCGAGGTAGCCTCGGTGGCTCTCGCCGATGTGGACGTGGCCGATGAGCGGGCTGTTGCGAACGATGGCGTCGCCGCTGTCGTGCTCCTCGATGTTCATGTGGTACGTGTCCATGTGGATGAACAGCGCCTCGCTGCCCACCTCGGCGATAATCTGGGCCGCGTCGTCGAGGGTATTGATAACGTTGCTCTCGTAGCGGTTGACCGCCTCGATGCCCAGCCGCACGCCGGCCGCCTGCGCCCTATCGGCCAGCCGCCCGTAGATTTCGACCAACTGCTCGCGGGCGGCCGGGTGCGCCGGATCGAGATAGCGGTGCATGGCGGAGTGAGTCACCCCGCCTAGCAATTCGGAGCCCATGTCACGGGTCGCCAGGATCGCATCTGAGATGAACTGCTCGCCGCGCCGGGCAACGTCCGGGTCGGGGCTGGAGATGTCGGCGGCCGGGTTAAGAGCCATGCCTGTGACGCAGCCGATGCCGGCCGCGGCGAGCGCTCGCGCCGTCTGCTCCGGCCGCGCCTCGCTGGGGTCGAAGATGACAGCCTCGATGAGATCGTAACCAACCTCGGCCGTCTTATTCACCGCGTAGCGTATGCTCTCGTCCGTCCAGTCGGACACCCAGACGAGGGCGTGGATGCCAAGCTTGTTCATAACACCTGCTTCCCGTTAGAAGGACGAGCGGATAATGCCGCCCTCGCAGCGCAGCACGCTGCCGTTGATTGCCGGGTTGGTCATCATGGCGACGGCGGCGCGGCCGTGGTAAGCCGGGTCAATGAGCGTCTGGATGAGGGAGCTTGGCTCGTTCTCCTTGAAGTAGTTCGTCAGCACGTCGTCGTAGGCGACGCCCTTCTGCTCCGCGATCTGCCCGAAGTACGTGCGCACTGACTCGGTGGCCGTCGGACCGGGCATGAGCGTGTTTACGCGCACCTTCGTGCCCTTGGTGATCTCGGCCAGGGCGCGGGCCAGGCCGAGCTGGGCGGCCTTCGTCATCGAGTACGGCACCATCCAGGGGATCGCCTTGATGGCTGCGTCGCTGGAGATGAACAGGACAGATCCGGAGTTGCGCGCCAGCATGTCCTTCAGGACCAGCCGGCACATGCGGACGCCGGTCATGATGTTGGAGTCAAAGTACTCGAACCAGCGGGCATCGTCGAACTCGAAGAAGTCCCGGCTCTCGAAGATGCCGATGTTGTTGACCAGGCCCTCGATGGGGCCGAAGCTTCTGGCGTACTCGTACAGCGTCTCGTTATCTTCGAGCTTCGTCAGGTCGGCGTGGATGCCGTAGGCGCGCGGGCCGATGTCGCACAGCGCCTGCTGAAGACGGGCTTCGTCGCGGCCGTTGGTCACGACGATGGCCCCCTCGTCGTGGAACGCCTGCGCGATGGCCTTGCCGATGCCGGTCGCGCCGCCGGTGACGATGATAACCTTATTGGTCAGTCCGTAGTCCATGTCTGCCTCCTCAATAGCGTAGTGTCTATGCGGCGGAGCGGCGGATCAGCTTGCCAAGCCCATCCCGCATCGTCGGCCCCCAGATATCAAGGCCGACCGCGACGACGATGATAACGCCGATGGTGAGCGCCTGCATCGAGGTCGAGACGGCATTCAGGTTGAGGCCGTTCTGCACGACGACGATGATGAGCGCGCCGATGAGCGTCGAGATGATGCGCCCTCGCCCGCCGGCCAGGCTCGCCCCGCCGACCACGGTCGCCGCAATCGCCTGTAGCTCCACCCCATCGCCGTAGTTGGGCGAGCCGGAGTTGAGGCGCGCGGCCAGCAGGATAGCGCCGACAGCGGTGCACAGACCGGCGATGACGAACGTCAGGAAGCGAACGCGGGAGACGTTGATACCTGAGAGCTTCGCGGCCGAGTCGTTGCCGCCGATGGCGTAGATTTCGCGACCCAGGCGCATGTGCTCCAGGAGTATCCAGAAGAAGATGTACAGGATCGCCACGTACCAGAACGGTAGCGGCAGACCCAGGAACGTGCCGTAGAAGAGCTGACGCAGCTGCTCGGAGAGCTGGAACACCGGCGAGCCGGGCCCCACCGTCAGGGCGAGGCCCTTGAAGGCGCTCAGGGTCGCGAGGGTCGCGATGAAGGACGGAATGCGCAGGTAGGCCACCAGCGAGCCGTTCACCGCGCCGAGCAAGGCGCCTAGCGCGAGTGTCACCGCCAGCGCGAGCCACAAGTTCCACTCCTGGAGCTTGACCAGGATGGCTAGGCACATCGTCAGGAACGCGATCATCGAGCCTGGACTGAGGTCAATGCCGCCGCCGATGATGACGACCGTCGAGCCGATAGCGACAATCGAGAGCACAGCCACCTGGAGCGAGATATTCCGGAAGTTCTGCGCGTCGAGGAAGCTCGGCGTCGTGATAGCGAAGAACGCGGAGATTAGCAGCAGGGCAACCAACGGCCCTAGCTCAACGTGCATGAGACGGGAAACCCACGAACGGCTCGGGGCGACGAGCTTCCCGGCGCTGGTCGTTTGCTCAGCCATGATCGGCCTCCTTACGCGTGTATCATGTCAGCCTCGTCCGCCGACGCCTGGACGAGGTGTGTGTGGTCGACATCTTTGGCGTCCCTGACCTCCACGATGGAGCCGTCACGGACAATCGCGATCCTGTCACTCATCGCAATCAGCTCGTTGTGGTCCGAGCTTATCAGGATGACCGCACGGCCGGCGGCCGTGAGCTGGTTGATGAGGTTGTACACAGCGACCTTGGCGGCGATGTCAATGCCCTGGGTAGGCTCATCCAGGATGAGCACGTTCGAGTTCGCCAGGAGCCAGCGCGCGATGACGACTTTTTGCTGATTGCCACCCGACAGGTATGTCACCGTCTGGCTGATCGCGCGCGCTGAGATTTCGAGGTCGTCCACGTAGTGACGGCACACCTCCTCCTCGCGCCGCTCCCGCAGCACGCCAAACCGGCTGAGCTTCTTGAGGGATGCCGAGGAGATGTTGGGCGCCGCAGTGAAGTTAAAGAACAGCCCGTCCGACTTGCGGTTCTCCGGCAGCAGCGCAATCCCGGCGTTGATGGCGTCGACCGGCGAGCGGAGGGTGAGCTTACGCCCATCCACCAGGATGTCGCCGGCGTAGACGCGGTCGAGGCCGAACAGGGCGCGGGCGATCTCGGTGCGCCCGGAGCCAATGACCCCGCCGAGGCCCATGACTTCGCCCCGGCGCACTTCGAAGGAGACGCTGCGCACGCCGCCGTCGCTAGAGAGGTTGCGCACTTCAAGCAGGGTCTCGTCGCCGCAATTGTGTTCCTTGGGGTAGTGTTGCTCGACCTGGCGGCCAACCATCTTCGCCACGATCGCGTCCACTTCGAGGACGGATTCCTCGGCGGTGCTGACGACCTTGCCGTCCTTGAGAATGGTGACCGTGTCTACCAGCCCGACGACTTCATCCAAGCGGTGCGAGATATAGACGATCGCGACGCCGCGCTGCTTCATGCGCCGCAGGAGGGCATGCAGCGCAGCGATCTCGTGTTCGCCGAGCGCCGCCGTCGGCTCGTCCAGAATGAGCATCTTGGCGTCGCGCTGCATCCCCTTCGCGACCTCGACCATCTGCTGCTCGGCGACGGACAGCTCACCGACCAGGCGATCGGGGTCAATCTCGATCTCCAGCGTGCGCAGCACCTCGACAGCCTGCTGCCGCATCAGCTTCCAGTTGACGAGGAAGCCGCCCGTGCGGCGCGGGTAATGCCCCAGAAAGATGTTCTCGGCGACGGTCAGGCTCGGCACGAGGGAGAACTCCTGGAAGACTGTGGCGACACCTTTGCTGCGCGCCGCCGTTGGATTTTCGAGGCGCACCGGCTTGCCGAGGTAGCGAATGCTGCCGCTGTCAGGCTCGTGAACGCCGGACAGGATTTTGATGAGGGTGGATTTGCCCGAACCGTTCGCACCGAGCAGGCCGTGGATCTCGCCGGGGTAGAGCTTGAGTGAGATACCGTCGTTGGCTCGAACGCCCGGATAGATCTTCGTGATATTGTCGAGCTCCCATAGAGGCTCTGTTCGTCCCGGCGCCATAGCTTGTTCCTCCCTGCCCGATATCATGAACCCATGTAGTGGCGACTACAGCCGTTCGACGGGAGCGACTGCAGTCGCCACTACGTTTGCTGACACTAGTTGCTGCTCACGCCGAGCTTCTTGAGGATCTCGTCCGAAGGCTTCGGGTAGAGGTCATTGACCTTAGCCAGCACCTGGCCGGCGTTGTCCTTGGTGACGATCTCGGTTGGCGTGTTCACATAGCCGCCCTGGGTCTTGCCGTTAAGGATGTCAATGGCGTAGCAGGCGGCGAGGCGGCCCATGATGACCGGCATGGTGTTGGTCGTGGCGGTCATCGTGCCGTTGTAGATGTCTTCCAGGGCATTGGTGTCGCCGTCGTAGCCGAGGATGACCAGGTCCTTGCGGCCCAGCTCCTTGGCGGCGAGCGCCGCGCCCTCGGCCATGTAGTCGTTGGCGGCGTACAGCACTTCAGTGTCCGGGTGCGCCTGGAGCACGTCCATCGCGGTGCGGTTGCCCTTGTCCACGCTCCAGCCGCCGTTGACGCTGGTGATGACCTTCCAGTTGGTGCCGTTGACGCCGTCCTTGAAGCCGCCACTGCGCTGGTCGTTCAAGTAGCCCGGCTCACCCTCCAGCACGGCGACCTTCTTCGCGCCCTCGCCGTAGGTCTGGCGCGCCCAGTCGGCGAGCTTCTTGTTGACGGCGCGTTGGTTCACGCCGATCACGCCGTGGACCGGGGTCGGGAAGTTCGGAATGTCGGAGTTGACGATGATGACGGCCTTGCCCTTCTTCACCGCCTCGGTCACGAGCGGCGCCAGGGCTTGCTCGTCGAAGCTAATCAGGACGATCGCGTTCACGTCGTCGCGGTTGGTCACGTCCTGGAGCATCCCCATCTGTGCCGCCTGATCGGTGCCCTTGTAGGGCGAGAGCATGAACGACTTGATGTGCGGGTTCTGGGCGGCGATGCTCTTGATGCCCTCATTGAGAGCGACGTGGTAATTGAACTCCGTGCCCATCGGCAGATAGGCGATGGTCATGTCGCCGCCCTTGTAGGACAGCGTGTTGGACGACGCCTGGGCGCCTTCCTTCAGCGGTGTCGGCGCCGCGTACTTGCAGTCGGCGATGGCGGCCGTGTCCACCAGCTTGCCCTGGCTGGAACTGCTTGCCTGAGCCGCCTGCGCCGGAGCGGTGGCTGCCGGTGCGGCCTTCGCCGCCGGTGCTTGCGTGGCCGGCGGCTGCGTGGCTTGAGCCTGGGCCGGTTGGGCTGGCTGCGCCTGTTGAGCAGGCTGGGACTGACTGGCGGCCGGCGCGGGTGCGGAGCCGCAGCCGACAACGGCGACGGCCAGGATGAGGGCGAGAGCGAGAAGCACGAATGTCTTGCTCATGGTATTGGTCTCCTTCTGATATTGTGTGCTCGGAATTCAGTGCAGGGTCGGACAATCGCTGCGGAACGAGGCAGTCGCATCAGGTATTCGTGGCTGGCCCGCCTCCTTCCCTCAATGCTCTTCCCAGTCGCGCACCCGCCCGACGGCCTTTTTCCAGCCGGTGTAGAGGCGGTCGCGCTGGGCCTGGTCAATCTCAGGCTCGAAGCGTCGATCTAGCTCGAACGTGTCTACCAGCTCGGCCTGGTCCTTCCAGAAGCCCGTCGCCAGCCCGGCCAGGAACGCCGCGCCGCGCGCCGTCGTCTCGACGATCTTGGGGCGCAAGACGGGCACTCCCAAGAGGTCAGACTGGAACTGCATCAGGAAGTTATTGCGCGCCGCGCCGCCATCGACCTTGAGCTCGTTGTTGGTGATGCCCGAGTCGTGCTCCATGCACTCGATGACGTCGCGAATCTGGTAGGCGATGGACTCGAGGGTTGCGCGGATGATGTGGTTGCGGTTGGCGCCGCGCGTCAGCCCCATGATGGCGCCGCGCGCGTACTGGTCCCAGTAGGGCGCGGATAGCCCGACGAAGGCGGGCACAACATACACGCCGTTGGTGTCCTTGACCTTCTGGGCGAAGTACTCGGTATCCGCCGAGTCCTGGATGATGCCTAGCTCGTCGCGCAGCCACTGCACGGACGCCCCGACGACGAACAGCAAGCCCTCCAGGGCATACTCGACTTTGTCGTTCAGCCCCCAGGCGACTGTCGTGAGCATTCCACTTTCAGACGGGATGGGGGTGTCGCCGGTGTTCATGAGCAGGGAGCCGCCGGTGCCATACGTTGCCTTGACCATGCCCGGCTTGAAGCACGCCTGTCCGAACAAGGCGGCCTGCTGGTCGCCGGCCGACGACGCGACGGGGATCTGCGTGCCGAAGAGCGCCTCATCGGTCATGCCATAAATGTCGCTCGACGGGCGTAGGCGCGGCAGCATGGCGCAGGGTACGCCCACTTCGTGCAGTAGCCGCTCGTCCCAATCGGCGCACTTGATGTTGAACAGCATGGTGCGCGAAGCGTTGGAGTAGTCGGTGACGTGGACACGCCCGCCGGTCAGGTTCCAGATGAGCCAGGTATCCACGGTGCCGAACAGCAATTCGCCCTTCTCGGCCTTCGCCCGGGCGCCAGGGATGTTGTCGAGCATCCAGCGAATCTTGGTGCCGGAGAAGTAGGAGTCGATGACGAGACCGGTGTTCTCGCGGACGTACTCGGTCAGCCCGCGCGCCTTCAGCTCGTCGCAGAAGCCGGCGGTGCGGCGGTCCTGCCAGACGATGGCGTTGGTGATGGGCTTGCCGGTGGTCTTGTCCCAGACGACGGTCGTCTCGCGCTGGTTGGTGATGCCGATGGCCGCGACTTCGTCGGGGCTGATGCCGGCCTGCGCGAGGGCCTGCTGCGTCACCGTGAGCTGCGTGTTCCAGATGTCCATCGGGTTGTGCTCGACCCAGCCCGGCTTGGGGAAGATCTGCGGGAACTCCTGCTGAGCGAGCGACGCGATGGCGCCGGCGTGGTCGAACAGGATGGCGCGGCAGCTCGTGGTTCCAGAGTCGAGCGCGAGAACGTATTTCTTTGGCATGGCGATGCTCCTTCCTCTGCTGTCAGTCGCGCGTGATAACGGCCTTTAGCCCCTGCCCCGACGCGGCGAACTCGAACGCGGCGTTGATATCGTCGAGCGGGAACTCGGCGCTAATCATCTTCCCGACTTCGGCGCGGCCTTCGGCGACCAGGGCCAGGCACTTGTAGTAGTCCGAGTTAGTCGAGCCGGTCGTCCCGACGAGGCGCAGCCCCTTGTAGTGGACGCGGTTGGTATCAATGCTCGCCAGGGCGTCCTTCCCTAGACCCGCAAAGAAGTTCACCCGGCCGTGCGTCGCGAGTAGCTCGACGGCCTGCGTCTGGAGCTCTGCCGACGACACGGCGGTGATAACCACGTCCGCGCCCCGCCCGCCCGTCTCCTCCATCAGCGCCTCCTTGAGATCGACCTCGGCGCTGTTGATGGTCACGTGGGCGCCGAACAGCCTGATGTTGTCCAGGCGCGACTGGCGGATGTCGGCGACGATAATCTTCTTCGCACCGGCGATGCGGTTCAGGATGACGTGCATCGTCCCGATCGGCCCGGCGCCGATGACCAGCACGGTATCATTGTGCGACGTGCTGACGGAGCGCAGGGCGTTGTAGCAGCAAGACAGCGGCTCGGTCAATGCCGCTTCCGCGTAGCCGAGGTGGTCCGGGATAGGGAAGACGTTGCCGCCCTTGATGGCTATATTCGGGATACGCATGTATTCCTCGAAGCCGCCGTCGATGCTAATCCCGAACGCTTCGTAGTTGGGACACATATTGTTGTAGCCATCGCGGCACATCTCGCACACGCCGCAGCCGATGTTCGGCGTCACCGTGACGCGCATGCCGTCGCAGTACCCCTCGACCAAACGTCCGACCTGCACGATGTCACCGGCGATCTCGTGTCCCAGCACGCGGCGCTGGCCGGCCGGGATCTTGAAATGCCCGTACTTGGAGATGCGTAGGTCGGTGCCGCAGATTGAGCTGGCGCGCACGCGCATCAACATCTCATTATCTTGAATGCATGGCGTCTCGACATCCTCGACTCGGATATCGCCCGGCCCGTAGAAGTAGGCGGCCTTCATCCCAAACTCCTTCCCTCAACAGTGGCTTCGCATTCGGTCATTGCGAGCGTAGTCTATATGACCCTTGGGTCACCCGTAAGTATGAAAATGTCATGCTGAGCGGAGCGAAGCATCCCGGTGCCGTTGGAGGCCCTTCGCTACGCTCAGGGCGACAGCCGCGCTATTTTCATCTCAGCGAAGCAATCTCTCGCCCTTGTGAACCACCGTCGATAGCGTTTCAGCGTCGGGCTCGCGCCCTCCTCGCAATGAGGGTCATGCCAGAGCAGCCCCTAGCGTTACACCCGCCTCCACTTCGGCGCGCGCTTCCTCGGCGATGGCGAAGACGACCTTGTTGTACCACACGCGGCGCGAGGCCATGTCGGCGAACATCTGCGGTCCTTCGCCGAGAGAAGGAGTGTGGCTGACGAGCGGTGCGACCTGGAGGTCGTGGCCCATGTGCCGCAGCACCATCTCCCACTCGCTGTTGCCCGGCGGCGTAATCTTCGAGTTCCATGTGCCATAGAGCGTCAGCTCGCGCCGCAGGATGGAGGAGACGAGGGGCGCGGGCAGCGTCACATCGCCGCTCAGGTCCCCAAGAAGCATGACCTGCCCAAACACCGCCGCCGCCTGGAGCGCCTGGAGGAACGTGGCCGGCAGGCCGCTGGCTTCCACCGAGCAATCCACGCCCCGGCCATCGGTCATGTCCTTCGCTGCGGCGACTGTGTCCTGGTTGGCGGCGTCTATGACCTCGAAGCCGAGGCCGCGCAGAATGTCGAGCTTGCGTCCGTCAATGTCCGCGACGATGACCCGGCTGCAGCCCAGGATTCTGAGCCACTGCGCTGCGAAGGCTCCGATGGGGCCGCCACCGATGACGAGCGCGGTCGCGTTGGCGCGAATCCGCAGCTTCAACATCGCGTGGAGCGCAACGGCGGCTGGCTCGGTGCACGCGGCGTGGACGAGCGGCACGTCGTCCGGTACCGGAATGAGGTTATCCTCCGGAACCCACAACCGCTCCGCGAAGGCGCCGTCGCGCCGCGAGCCAAAGTAGTCGTAGCCGGAGCTAACGGCGTACTCACCGATGCGCGAGAAAGGGTCGCGCGGGTCGGGGAGCAGCGGGAACACGGCCACGCGGTCGCCGCGCTGGAAGCGGCCGGCGGCGGGCGCTTCCTCCACGACAGCCGAGAACTCATGCCCGAGGATGAGCGGGTAGTGGTAAGCCTTGCCCTTGGCGAAGCGGAGGATGTCGGAGCCGCACACGCCCACGGCGGCGATGCGCACCAGCACCGGGCGCGGGCCGACCACCTCAGGCTCCGGCACGTCGGTGTAGGTCAACTGTCCCTTGTCTTCGAGAACCATCGCTTTCATGGCGCGCTCCCCTATCAGACTTCCATGCCGTAGCGGTGGGCCTTGTGCGTCGGGTACATCGCGATCTGCGGAATGGTCACGTCGGGCGTGCGCGTCGCGACGAACAGGGCGATCTCGGCAACGTTCTCCACGTCGATGCAGCTCGCGTGGATGCCTTCCTTCAGCTCTTTCTCGTCGAGCCAGCCGTCCAGGAAGGCCGGCAGGTTCTCATCATAGAGGCCCTTGTCAATGATCTCGGTCATCGGCGTCTTGACGTGGGACGGGTTGATGACGGTCACGCCGATCTTCTTGTCGCGGCCTTCGAGCAGGATGTTCTTGCTGAAGCCCATCATGCCGTGCTTTGACGCGCGGTAGGGGCTGTGGCCCGGGCCAGAAGCGAGCTTGGCCGAGGACGACCCCATGTTCATGATGCGCCCACCCGTCTCCTGCTTCTCCATGACGCGGAACGCCTCGCGGCAGCACAGGAAGACCGCCGTGAGGTTCGGCCCGATGGTCTTGTTCCACTCTTCTAGGGTGACCTCGGTGACCGGCGGCGAGAGCGAGTCGCGCCCGGCGCTGTTCACCAGCAAGTCGATTCGGCCCCACTCGTCGACCGTATCGTGGAAGAACTTGATGACCTGCGCCTCATCGGTCACGTCGGCGCACACGCCCTTGCAGATGCCGCCGGTAGCCGTAATCTCATCCACCACCTGCTGCAGGCGCTGGTCGTTGATATCCACCAGCACTACCTTGCAGCCGTTGCCGGCGAATGTCTTGCCGATTGCTTCTCCGATGCCGGAAGCACCGCCTGTGATGATCGCAACCTTTCCGGCCAGCACTGCGCCGTTCGCTCCATTGGTTCCCATGCGTGTCTTCCTTTCGTGTTCCTGGAGGCTTTCGTGAGGGTCGTTCGCAGTATCGAGCAGACCCGCGACTGCGAGCTGTGCGTCATTCGCCGACGCGTTCTCGCGCCGCCATAAGCTCAATCGCCTCGTGGGTCAGCCGCGTAATCTCATCAAACCGCCCCGCGGAGATCGTCTTCGTCTCGGCGATCCAGGTGCCGCCGCATGCGAGCACCTCGTCAAGGGCCAGGTAGCTCAGCAGGTTGTTTGCGTTGATGCCGCCCGTTGGCACAAATCTCACGCCGCTATAGGGTGCGGCCATCGCCTTGAGCAGCTTGATGCCGCCCGATGCCTCCGCCGGGAAGAATTTCAGGACGTCCAGCCCTCGCTCCAGCCCCATCTCGATCTGCGTCGGCGAGTTGACGCCGGGCACGACCGAGATGCTGTTCTCGACGCAGTAGTCAACGACCCTGGGGTTAAAGCCGGGCGACACCATGAAGGTCGCGCCGGCATCTACCGCCCGCTTGACGTTGTCCACGGTGAGTACCGTTCCCGCCCCGACCAGCATCTCCGGCAGCTCCCGCGACAACACGCGGATCGCCTCCTCGGCAGCCGCGGTGCGGAAGGTGATCTCCGCGGCGGGCAGCCCGCCCGCCACAAGCGCGCGCCCCAGGTCGAGAGCATCCGTCGCCCGCTCGATCTTCACCACCGGCAGCAGTTTCAGTGTCCCGATCCGGGTCAACACGTCGTTCATGGTCTTTCCCTTCCGCCGCGGCTTAGGGCGTAAGTCACGCCAATCTCCGGCAGCAGGCAGCCTAGTTCGCCTGCCTGCTCCCGCAGTACCGCCTCGGCGTCGCCTCGATCTATCGTGTTGAAGTCGAACAGGCCGAAGTGGTGGCCGACAAGATAGCCGATGTCCGCCGCGTGGCAGAGTGCGATAGCCTCGTCGACCGTGAAATTGCCGGGCACGCCTTTCGACAGGCGGTAGTCGTCGCGGCCGTTAATGGGGAGAAACGCAATATCAATGTCCTTCGCCGCGAGGGTGTCGGCGAGACCGGGGTAGGGAATGCAGTCGCCGGAGTGATAGAGGCGCAACTCACCCAGGCTGATGATGTAGCCCAGGAACTTGTGATTGCCGTTGGCGTCGGTGTCCAGGCGCTCGTGGGCCGAGGCGACCGCCTCAACTACGAGGTTGTCGCTCAACACCACCGTCTCGCCCGCGTTGATGCCGTGCAGCCGGTCGACGGGAACACCGCGCTCCTTCGCTTTCTCCATCTCGGCGCGGGGAACGAGAAACTCTGGCGACGACGCCTGGAGCACGCCGCGAATGGTGGCGGCGTCCATGTGGTCGGTGTGGCCGTGCGTGCAGAGATACCAGTCGCAGTCGTGGATGGTTTCCGGAGCGATTGGAATAGGCATCATGCGCAGATGCTTGAATTCACTTGTTCGGTACTTTTTGGCGAGGGAGTCGGAGAGGTACGGATCAATCAGCAGTAGCCGGCCGTTGGACTTCAGAGCGAAGCCCGCCTGGCCGAGCCACCAGCAGCGCGCCACATCGTCTTCATCGGCCTGGCTGATCACCGAGTCCAGGTCGGAAGTGACAGGTGTCTCATCAATTCGGAGAGCTTCTTTCAAATGCTTCATGGCGTCAACATGCTCCATCGCGCCGTCGTCGAGCCACAGATGATGCAAGGAGAGCTATCAGGTGGGGTGGCCAATAACCACCTCGCCGAAAAGAATTTCTCCCTACGCCTCTCATTGTAGAATAAAATTCTTTTCTTGTCAAGGGGGTAGAGAGGGAAATTTTATTTCTCTGCGCAAGATGGGCTGGGGGAAGCAGGACATCGCGAGGCGAAGGGGAGCGGAATAGCTGAGACGAGGTAGGTAACGGAGAGACACGCGGAAATGGCGGCGCAACGCTTGGCGAGTCGAGCACGGCGCTTAGTCAAGCTACATATGTCCCTCAAGGCGTTTCAGTTGTACTTTGGTGCAAGGGGAGGCTGTAACTTATCGCTGTTCTCGGGAGGTTCTTCATCGAGGGAAGCACATTTAACAGGACGTGCCTGCATCGGACAGCCCTATACTACTCTATGCCTTACTCTTCGTCTGCTCCCCGCCACTGCTCCACCCGCGCCTTGACCTCGGCTTCGTAGCCCTGGTCGCTGGGGTCGTAGAAGCGGCGGTCTTTGTGAATGTCGGGCAGGTACTGCTGCGCGATCCAGTGACCCTCGTAGCTGTGCGGGTACTGGTAGCCCTTGCCATGCCCTAGCCGCGCCGCCCCCTTGTAGCTCGCGTCCCGCAGGTGCACCGGCACCTGCCCGGCCCCCTCCTCCTGGATCACCCGCTCCGCCTCGAAGTACTGCGTCATCGAGTTTGACTTCGGCGCCGTCGCCAGGTACACCGTCGCCAGCGCCAGGTGGTACTTCGCCTCGGGCAGGCCCACGTACTGCAAGGCATTGGCACAGGCCGTGACGACGACGATGCCGTTGGGATCCGCCAGCCCGATATCCTCGCCGGCCAGGATCAGCAGCCGCCGCATCACGAACTCCGGGTCCTCCCCGGCCAGCATCATCTTGGCGAGCCAGTAGAGGGCGGCGTCGGGATCGGAGCCGCGGACGGACTTGATGAAGGCGCTAATGGTGTCGTAGTGCTCGTCGCCGCCCTTGTCGTAGCGGACGACGCGGCGCTGGATGCTCTCCTCGGCGACGGTGTCGTCAAGGGGAATGACGCCCTGCTCGTCGGGGGGCGTGGACTCGACGGCGAGCTCGAGGGCGTTGAGGGCGGTGCGGGCGTCGCCGCCGGCCATGTCGGCGAGGTGGGTGAGGGCGTCGTCGGTGATGTCGATGGAGCGGTCGCCGTAGCCGCGCTCCTTGTCATGGAGGGCGCGGAGGAGGAGGTCGCGCACCTGGTCGGTGGTCAGGGGTGAGAGGTGGAACAGGCGCGACCTGGAAATCAACGGCCCCACTATCTCAAAGAATGGGTTCTCCGTGGTCGAGCCAATCAAAGTCAGCGTGCCGTCTTCGACGTGGGGGAGGAGCGCGTCCTGTTGCGCCTTGTTGAAGCGGTGAATTTCGTCCACCAGGAGAATCGTGCGCTGGCCGTTGTAGGTACGGCGCTCCTTCGCCTCGGCGACGACCCTGCGAATGTCGGCGACGCCGGCCATCACAGCGTTCAGCGTCTCAAAGTGGGACTTGGTCGCGTTGGCGATGATCGTCGCCAGGGTCGTCTTGCCCGTCCCCGGCGGCCCCCAGAGGATGATGGAGCTGAACAGGCGGTCGGCCTCGATAGCGCGGCGGAGGAGTCGCCCGGCGCCAACGATGTCCTCCTGGCCGAAGAACTCGTCCAGGGTGCGCGGGCGCATCCTGGAGGCAAGGGGCGCCTCGCGGCTGATCTCTTCCTGCCGCACGCTCTGAAAAAGATCCATTCCCTTGGATTTAGCCATTGTTCGCTCCATCAGATCATCCAACGCCAGATGCGAAGCTAGGTTGCCTCGCTCGCGCCGCCGGCCGGGTCGATCTCTGGCCTAATCAGTGTCTCCCGTGGCTGCGCCAGGTCGGCCGCCGCGATGGCCGCGCCGACGATCCCTGCTTCATTCTTCATTTGCGCCAGGACGACCGGAACCTGGGTCTTGAGGTTCGGGGCAATCTCGTCGAACTGCTTGCTCGCCCCACCGCCGAAGATGAACAGGTCGGGCGAGAAGAGCGCCTCCAGATACGCCAGGTATTCGCTGACGCGCTTGGACCACTTCTTGAGACCGACTTTGTCGTCCTCGACCACGCGATAGGCGGCCTTGGTCTCGGCGTCCAGGTCGCACCACATCTTGAGGTGCCCCAGCTCTGTGTTCGGCACGAGGACGCCCTGGCTGAACAGGGCGCTGCCGATGCCCGTCCCGAACGTCAGGACCATGACCACGCCCATCTGCTCGCGCCCGGCGCCTAGCCGCATCTCGGCGATGCCGGCCGCGTCGGCATCATTGAGCAGGAGGACGGGGCAGCCGGTGGCATTGCTGAACAGCTCGCCGCCGTGCGTGCCGATCCACGACTTGTCGACGTTCGCGGCGCTGCGAACGATGCCGTGGCGGACGATCGCGGGAAACGTGATGCCGATCGGCCCGTGCCAGTCAAACAAACGCGCCAACTCAGCTACCGTCGCGGCGACCGCCGCCGGCGTCGACGGGCGCGGCGTCGGGATGCGCTTGCGGGCCGCGGTCAGCGTTCCGGTGATTGTGTCTACGGGAGCGCCTTTGATCCCTGAGCCACCGATGTCAATGCCAAGAATCTCCATGCCCCTACCTCCCTGCGCAAGATGGGTCCTACCCCATCATTTTACCACCGTCTCGCCTAGCGCAAAGTAGCATCGCTTGCTACGTCAAAGAGCGGGCGATACGCGTCGAACACGCATGCCCGAGGTCGCGAGACGCGCGCCTTGGAACTCTCCTTAGTAGGCGGCCAGGTGTGTACCGAGCAATTGGTCGAAGCGAGCGGCGAGGGTATCGGTGCGCGGGGCGATAGGGTGGTCTTGCAACAGGACAACATCCTCATCGCACTCGCCTGTACGGTAGACCACCGCCGCCGGCGGGGACTCGTAGAGCACCTTGAAGTGCCGGCGCACGTCGTCTGGCACCTCGCCCATGTTTTCAACGATCGCATAAGGCAGGCCGCGCGGACGGTCCCAGCGGTTCGGAGTATTGAGTCGCTGCTCGTAGAAATTGATCGCCTGGCTCGTGCGGTCGTTGACACGCGGGTTGCCCAACTCGAGGTGTAGCCAGTAGGCCGTGATGGCGTAGTTCACGAGATAATCCACGCACGCGCCGGGGAGATTTTGCCGCGTCCACGTCACGGCTCCGTACAGCGGCTCGTTGAACGTGAGAGACTCGGTTTCTGGCAGTGGCCGAAAGGTCAGCCCGTTCCACAGAGCCAGGGCCACGGCGAGAACCGGCAGTGACGCCGCGAGAGGCAAGCCGGCCCGAGGCCAGCGCCTGGCAGCCACCTGCCACAAGCTCGTGAGGCCGACGGTCGCGAAGAGCCCCAGCGGGTAAACCAGCAAGTAGAACATCTTGTACGTCTGGTAGTACGTCTCGACTTGATGCACGGTATCGAGGACGGCCAGCGCGACGGTCTGCGCCAGCAACGCGCCGGTGTAAAACCAGACCGCCCGCATATTCGTGCGCTGCCGGCTCACCACCATCCCTGCCGCAGCCAGGATCAGCAGCGGCCAGCCGAAGACTTCCACCGACGCCTGGGTAACGCCTCCCTCGGCTGCGAGTATGACCAGCTGGTTCGCTCGTCCGACTGTGTACGCGGCGGCGACAATGGCCACGGGAAGCATGGTCAGGCCGAATATAGCGGCGCGCCGCCACAGGGACAGGTCGCGGCGCAGCAACAGCAATCCGGCCAGCGTCAGTGTCGGCACGGGGAGCCATACCGGCCAGGTGAGCCACACGGCAACGCCGCACAGGCTGAAGAACGCGAGCGGGCCAAACCACGGGCGGTCATTCCAGGCGATTAACGCCCAGAGCATAGCGAGCGCGAACAGCTCCGAGACGACCTGGGCATAGAAGAAGAACCACAGGAAGGAGTTGATGACGTACCAGTAGGCGACCAGGAGCAGGATGGTTCCGGCGAGCGCCAGGAGTGGGCGAACACGCAGTGCCGGCAGCAGGCGCAGGGCGATGAGGTAGAAAACGGCGGCGCGCAGGGTCGCGACCAGAGCCAGAATCGGCTCGATCGTATACAGGCTTGGCATTCCGAGGGCCCGGCCAGCGAGAGCGGCGAGAATGTGGCTACCGGGTGAGTAGGTATAGAACTCACCGAGGTATCGCCAGAGGTCGGGGTCATGGGGCAGGCTCGCGTAGTTCCGAATGAAGTTGATGAGGAGTAGGTGGTGAGGCGCATCGACGGAGCCGCTGGGTGGTATCCAGGTGCTACCCCCAAGCCAGTAGATGTACAGCGGGAGACCGGCCAGGATAACCGCGAGGCCGCCTATCTCGCCCCAGCCCGCGCGAAGCTTCACCGGCGGCCCCCACCGCCACATCACAAAGACAGCCAGGGCTGACGTGATAAGGACCAGGGCGAAAACGGGGTGCTGGTCTATCGGCCAGCCGGCCAGGTCCAGCAGATACGAAGCAAGAATGACGGCGGCGGCGAAGGCGATGGGGAGGCCGACGATAAGCTCGGCCAGGCTGACGTCCAACAGATGTGACGGGGCGTCTCGCGTCCCGGTGTATGTGCCCATAGTGCAGCAATTATACGCTTGCGTGGGAAGGTCTGCCAAAATGCGCTTCGGCGCACCAGTCTATGGTGCTGTGACACATTGCCGCAGTTTGGGGGGAGCAAATCGGGCTGTCACGACGTCTAATAGATAGGATAGGAGCTCACCGTGGCAGCGCCTCTTCTTCAGCGCAGGCCGAGAAGACCCGTCAGTTGCTTGCGCGGTTCGAAGGTCCTATACTTGGTATTAGCATACACGTTCTGTTTGGCCCAAAACTAGAACGGGAGCAGCTATGTACAAGACGATCCTGGCCTATATAGACAATCCGAAGATGGCCGAGGCTACAGTGGAGCGAGTCACTGGCCTGGCAAGCGCCTTCGACAGCGAGGTCATTCTGGCGCAGGTCGTTGTTCCGCAGCCAACCATGGCGAACCCGTGGAGTGGCGGTTTCGAAGATACGAGTGCCGTGCGCGACGCGGAGGGTATGCTTGCCCCGTGGCGAGGGCAGCTCATGCAGCAGGGAATCGGAGTTCATGTCTCCATCCTGCAAGGCTACGACTCGGTCGCGGCCACCCTGCGTGAGCACTGTCGCGCCACGCACACTGACCTCGTGCTTCTGCCTGCCCGACTCAACGCCGATCTCCTGGGCTGGTCCGCGGAGGGTGTGGTCGAGGATATCATCCGCTCGGCTCCGTCCGACGTGCTGATCGTCCGAGAGCCAGAGCCTGAGTGGTGAACCGAATACGATAAACACGCTCACACGAACGCCGACTGAAAGACCAATCGGCGTTCGCGTCTTTCTGGCGTCAGGGCGCTGCCGGCGTCGCGCCTGGTACGACGAGACCCAGGACGTGGAGCAGCGGCACCGGACAGCCGGGTATTGTCTCCGGCGCGTCCGCAAACACGCGTACCCTCAGCCCCTCGTATGGATCGAGGCTGACCGTGTCAGACGTCAGGTAGTAGACGACGCTCATGTCGCGGCCACACGCCGTCCCTGGGCCGCGGTTGAGCGTGAAGGTCGTGTTCCAGCACAGGCCGGGATCGGTCGTGCGGCGACAAACGTAGCCGAGAATCGGGACAGGGGTAACAGGGGGCGGGAGGTTATCGGAGAGGCTGCTCTGGCGCACGAGCGCCGGCATGTAGACCGGGAAGCCGGTCGGCGTCGCCGCGAGGTAGCCACTCGCCGGGCTAATCGGCGTGTTGAGGACAAACAAGAGGGCTACGGCGAGGATGAGGACGACAAGCCAAAGGATGCGCATACCACACCTTTCCAGTCCCCCTCTTGGTGTAGCGACATTATACCGTTGTCTCCCCGGCAACGCAAGAGGCCCGTGACCTTCGAGATACTAATCATCCTCGATTAGTTCGCAGCCGTATCCCTCTCGAATGGATAAGGGCAGGTTTGAAACCTGCCCCTGCTCCACCGCAAACGTCATTGCAGCAACAATGACTCACAACCCATGAGTCGCCACGACACAGCGATCACTGCATGCGCAACACGGCACTCGACCGTCGGTGCGTCGTGGCGGCTATGCCGTCTGGACGGCGGCGGCCTGCTCCAGCCCCAGCTCGCCGATGCTCTGCTTGCGCATGATAAACTTCTGAATCTTGCCCGTCACTGTCATCGGGTAGTTGTCGACGAACTTCACGTAGCGCGGAATCTTGTAGTGGGCAATCTTGCCCCGGCAGTAATCGCGAATCTCCTGCTCCGTCGCCGTCTCGCCGTCCCGCAGCTTCACCCACGCCATGATCTCCTCGCCGTACTTGACGTCGGGCACGCCAATCACTTGCACGTCGGCGATCTTCGGGTTGGTGTACAGGAACTCCTCGATCTCGCGCGGGTAGACATTCTCGCCGCCGCGGATGATCATGTCCTTGATGCGGCCGACGATGTTGACGTACCCTTCGTCGTCCATCACCGCCAGGTCGCCGGTGTGCATCCAGCGCGCCTGGTCGATGGCCTGCCGCGTGCCTTCCTCGTTGCCCCAGTAGCCGAGCATCACGCTGTAGCCGCGCGTGCATAGCTCACCCGTCTCACCGACAGGGACAACCTGGCCGGTGGCGGGGTTGATAATCTTGACCTCGACGTGGGGGTGGACCTGGCCGACGGTGCTGACCTGCTTCTCCAGCGGCGCGCCAATTCGCGTCTGGAAGCTGACCGGGCTTGTCTCGGTCATGCCATACGCGATCTCGACGTCGGTCATGTTCATCAGCGTCTTGACCTTCTTCATCACTTCGACCGGGCAGGGAGCGCCCGCCATAACGCCCGTGCGCAGGCTGGTCAGATCGAATTTGCTGAAGCGTGGGCTGCCTAGCTCGGCGATGAACATAGTTGGGACGCCGAAGAGGGCCGTGGCCTTCTCCGCCTGTACCGCCTCGAGCACCGCGTTCGGGTCGAAGCCGTCGGAGGGGTAGATCATCGTCGCGCCGTGGGTGATACAGCCAAGGTTGCCCATGACCATGCCGAAGCAGTGATACAGCGGCACCGGGATGACCAGGCGGTCCTTTTCGGTGAACATCATTGTTTCCGCCAGGAAATAGCCGTTATTCAGGATATTGTGGTGGCTGAGCGTCGCACCCTTGGGGTAGCCGGTCGTGCCGCTCGTGTATTGGATGTTGATTGGGTCGTCGAATTCCTGCTGCGCCTGTCGCTCGGCCAGCTCCTCCGGCGTGACTCTGTCGGCCGCGGCCAGCGCGTCACCCCAGGTAAACATGCCGGGGGTGGCATCGTCGCCCAATCGGATAACGCCGCGCAGCGCCGGCAGGCGTTCGGCGTGAAGGTGGCCCGGCTGAGCGTGGGCCAGCTCCGGCGCCAGGGCATTGACCATCTCCAGGTAGTTGGCCGTCTTGAAAGCGGGCGCCGTGATCAGGTAGCTGCATCCCGACTGGCGCAAGGCGTACTCCAGCTCGTGGAGACGGTAGCTGGGGTTGATGTTGACCAGGATCGCGCCGATCTTGGCCGTTGCGAACTGGGTGATGCACCACTCGGCGTTGTTGGGCGCCCAGATACCGATGCGCTCGCCCTTCTGCAGGCCAAGGGCCATCAGGCCGCGCGCGAGCTGATTGACCACCGTCTGCAGCTCGCGGTACGTGTAGCGAGCATTCTGGTGGCGAGAGACGAGGGCTTCGTTGTCGGGATACTTTTCTACGGTCTGGTCGAAAGCGTCGCCAATGGTCACGCCGAGAAGCGGCTTCTCGCTCGCGCCGCTCGTGTAACTCATCCTTCGAGTCTCCATGGCTCACTCCTTTGGGCCGGGCGCAGGCGGTGGGCAACGTAGCGCGGCGTGGGCCGCCGGGCTGCGTCGACGTCACACCAGTACCGAATAATAACGGGGAGGTCTTATTATATTGCATTGGCGTCAGGACGCAAGGGCAACGCTGCCGCGCCTTGACTCGCTTCGGCATGCGCGTATAATCCTCCCAGCTATACTCATTGAATGAGTAACTATCTAATGAGTATCACAGGAGGATTCCCTTGCGCCACATCGCTCTCGCCTTCCTCGTCGTCGTGTTTGTTGTCAGCCTCGGCGCCTGCGCGTCGGCGCCCGCCGCCCCCGCCGCCAGCGCGCCGACTTCGGCTCCAGCCGCTAGCGCGCCGACTTCGGCCCCAGCCGCCAGCGCGCCAACAGCTGCTCCCGCCGCTAGCGGCGATCTCACCGTCTTCGCCGCCGCGTCGCTGACCGAAGCATTCAAAGAGATAGGGGCCAACTTCGAAAAGGCGCACCCTGGAACGAAGGTGGCGTTCAACTTCGCCGGCTCACAACAGCTCGTGCAGCAGCTTGGCCAGGGCGCGCGCGCCGATGTGCTGGCCACCGCAGCGCCCAAGCAGATGAACGACGCGATCGGGGCCGGCAGCGTCACATCGGGCTCCGACAAAGTATTCGCCCGCAATCGCCTCGTCGCCATCGCGCCGTCCGACAACCGCGCGGGCGTCACGTCGCTGCGCGACCTCGCGAAGCCCGGTCTAAAGGTCATTCTCGCGGCGAAGGAAGTTCCCGTCGGTCAATACGCGCGCGATTTCCTGGACAAGGCGGCGGCGGACCCGGCATACGGGGCGCAGTATAAGGACGGCGTCCTCAAGAACGTCGTCTCGAACGAACAGGACGTGCGCGCCGTGTTGAGCAAGATCGTGTTGGGCGAGGGTGACGCGGGCATCGTCTACACCACGGATATCACGCAGGACGCCGCGCCAAAAGTCACCCGCTTCGATATTCCCGACGCGCTCAACACGATCGCCTCCTACCCGATCGCCTCCGTCAAGGGGACGAAGAATCAGGCGCTGGCCGATGCGTTCGTTAGCTACGTTCTGTCCCCGGATGGGCAGGCAGTTCTGGCAAAGTACGGCTTCATCGGGAAGTGAAGGGGCCGGCCTCAACCCGCGCCAGCATCTCCTCGAACGAGCCGCGCTTGTCATGGAGCTGCTCCAGCCACCACGTCGCGCCGACCGCAGCATACTGTTCCGCCAGGTCGCGGTCGGCCGGCGTCGAGTAGCCCATGAACACGACATCGAACGGCCCGTCGGACGTGCGGTGGGCATGCACAACGCTGAGCTTGGCCGCCAGATCCTCGGGCGACATGACGATTCTCTCGATGTCGGCGCTGTCGGGCATCCAGCCATCCCAGCGCGCCGCGCGACGCAGGGCCGGGCCGCTGTTGCCGCCCACCCAGACCGGAACGCGCGGCCGCTGCACCGGCAGCGGCTTGAGCGTGACGCCCTCAACGGTGTAGTACGGGCCGTGGTGAGTGACGGTTTCACCCGACCACAGGCCGTCCATGATGGTCAGCGCCTCATCCAGCATCGCCGCGCGCTCTTTGGCGTCGCTCCGTTCGCCGAAAGCCGCGTATTCCTGCGGCACTCCACCGATTCCTACCCCTACGGTGGCCCGCCCCTTGCTCAGAATGTCTAATGATGCTAGAGTTGTAGCAAGAACATGCGGGCGGCGGCGTGGAACAGGCGTAATGGCTGTTCCTAGCCGCAGGCGCGTTGTTGACGTCGCAGCGGCGGTAAGGGCAACCCACGGATCGCACGCGGGCGCATCCCAAACAAAGCCCAGGTGATCCCAGATAAATAGCCCTTCCCAACCGGCAGCCTCCGCGGCTTCAGCCAGACGGGCTACGACGCCTGGGTCGGAATATGTCCCCAGGTTCGTCACACAGATCGCGTAACGCATTGGCGGCTCCTTCGTCAACTAGATTAGCACACCCATTACTGATTTCGTCCACGCACTCACTCTCACCCCACCCATTGCCGATTATAGACCCGAGGTAGCCCGCGTCAAGCCAACATGGGCTTCCCACGTCTAGCCGGATCTTTTCACACGGTGTCGTATTCGCATAGTGTTGGCTGGCCGCCCTATCAGGTGAGTCACCCACAGGAGAGGAGCCTATGAGAACCGTCGCGTATCTGCTCATAGCGCTGGCTCTTGCCGGTGCTGGTCTCGGCCTGTCCCTCATCCCACCGGCGCAAGCGCGTGAAGCTGATGCGCCTGCCGCCGCCGCTACCGCCGATGGCCCCATCCCCGAGTGTCACAGCGACAGCCCGCAAGGGTGTATCGGTAACAACGGCCGCCTCGGCGGCCAGGTCTGGTTCGACCAGAACGCCAACAGCATTCACGAACCCCACGAGCCTGGCCTTGCCGGCGTGACCGTCACGCTCTACAAGGTCAGCGACCCCAACACGCCGTTGGGCGTCCAGGTCACGGGCGTCGACGGCCAGTATGGGTTTGTGGCGCTCACGACCCCCGAAGACTACCGCCTTGTGTTTGGTTTCCCGCCGGGGTACGGAAGCAAGGGCGGTAATACGTACATCGTGACGGGTGACCGGTTCGGCTTCTGCTGTACCGTCATCCTGAACATTCCCGCGATCCTGTTGCCCACGCCGACGGTCACGCCGACCGGCAGCATCACGCCCTCGACGGCGACGGCCACGAGCACGGCCACAAGCACGGCGACCTCGACGGCGACGGCAACGCCCACCGCCACATCGACGGCCACCACGACCGGAACGGCGACGTCCACACCGACCGGCAGCACCACCCCAACCAGCACGGCGACGCCGACCGAGACACCCACATCCACCGCCACCGCCGGTACACCCACCAGCACGGCAACGTCAACCGAGACGCCTACCGGCACGGCAACGTCGACAGAGACGCCAACCGGCACAGCCACGTCGACCGAGACGCCTACATCCACCGCCACCGCTGGTACACCGACGAGCACGGCGACGCCGACCGAGACGCCTACCGGCACAGCCACGTCGACCGAGACACCCACATCCACTGCCACAGTTGGCACACCGACCAGCACGGCGACCCCGACCGAGACGCCTACCGGCACAGCCACGTCGACCGAGACACCCACATCTACGGCGACTGCTGGCACCCCCACCAGCACGGCCACGTCGACCGAGACACCCACATCTACGGCGACCGCTGGCACCCCCACCAGCACAGCCACGTCGACCGAGACGCCTACCGGCACGGCAACGTCGACAGAGACGCCTACATCCACCGCCACCGCTGGTACACCGACGAGCACGGCGACGCCGACCGAGACGCCCACATCCACCGCCACCGTCGGCACGCCGACCAACACGCCAACATCGACTGAGACGCCCACATCCACCGCCACAGTTGGCACGCCGACCAGCACAGCCACTCCGACGGCGACGCCCACATCCACCGCCACGGCAACCCCGACCCTCACATCGACAGTGACGGCCACGCCGACAATCACCGGCACGCCGCCATGTACGTACGACTCGACCGTGCACCTGCTCCAGATCATGTCGGATGGCACGACGCAGCAGGTGACCGATATTCTGCCGGGCGAGTTCAGTGTCGGGACGGACATCACCAAGAACGGCGCCCTTCTGGTAGACAACAGCCAGGTTGACATCTGCCCGTCGCCGGGGAACTGTCAGCCCGGCGAGCCGGCCGGACAGCGCTCGGTCAGCGTAGCCGACCTGCGCACCGTGGTCATCAACGGCCAGACCCTGGACAACGCCTTCGCCGACCTCAGCTTCCTTCCGGGCGTCAACTACAACCTGACCGCGCCGCAGTACGCCGGACGCCAGCAGTACGACTACGTGCGCATGGACTGCACCGACCTCACGCCGGGTGTCACGTCGTGCATCGTGCCGCCGTCGGGTGGGACGACCACTCAGCCGACGTTCCGACTCCAGCTCGCCTGCAACGCGCGCAACGTCTACAACATCTATGTTAAGCCGCGGGCCACGCCCCAGGTCTGCCCGTACACCTCCACGGCGCACATGATGGAAGTACTGCCGGATGGCACGACTCAGCAGATCACCGACATCTTGCCGGAAGAGCTGAGCGTCGGGACCAACGTCAACAAGAACGGCGTGACGATGGTCGAGGACCCGCGCGTCGACATCTGCCCATCGCCGGGCATTTGCTCGCCAAGCGAACCGGCTGGCCAGCGCACCGTCAACGTCCCCGATTTGCGCACCGTGACCGCCAACGGCCAGTCCTTTGACTACGCATTCTCCGACCTGAGCTTCCTGGCAGGCATCAACTACAACCGTCCGGAACCGCAGTACGCCGGGCGTCAGCAGTGGGACTACCTGCGCATGGAGTGTTTCGACCATACGCCCGGCGTGACGTCGTGCATCCAGCCGTCCAGCGGCACCAGCACGACGCTGACGACCTATCGGCTCCAGCTCGCGTGCAGCGCCGTGAACGACTACTACTTCTACCTGCGCCGCAGACCGTAGCGCTGCTCTCCCTCACCCCCTAACCCCCTCTCCCAGAACGGGCGAGGGGGAACGAGAGGCCCTTTCTGGCCCCCCTTCTCCCCTTGTGGGAGAAGGGGTTGGGGGAAGAGGGCCGAGTCCCTGCTCAACATGGACTCTTGACGCGACTTCGTGTATACTCCTTGGTCAATACAACACGATGCCCCCACGTAGGGGCGCACACCCGTGCGCTCCTACGTCTATTTCGAGCGCCGGGATGGAAACATGGAAGACTTCACCATGTCCAACCTATTCGAAGGCTACACTCTCGACCATTTCTTCGACGAGATGTTCGACGACGCCGGGGAGCCTCGCCCACACTACGCGAACCTCTACGACCGTCTCACCGAGCTGGACGGTGAGCAGTTCGACGAGCGCGTCCGGCTCGCAGACATCGCCTTCCTTTACCAGGGCATCACCTTTACGGTGTACAGCGCGCAGGAGGGAATCGAACGCATCTTCCCGTTCGATCTCATCCCACGAATCATTCCACACCGGGAGTGGTCGCGCCTGGAACGCGGCCTGAAGCAGCGGGTCACGGCCCTCAACCTGTTCATCCACGACATCTATCACGAGCAGCGCATCCTGCGCGATGGGGTGATCCCCTCAGACCTCGTCTTTGGCGCGCAGAGCTTCTGCCACCAGATGATGCACGTCACGCCGCCCGGCGGTGTGTACATCCACATCACGGGGACGGACCTGGTGCGGGACAGTGAGGGGCGCTACCTGGTGCTGGAGGACAACCTGCGCAGCCCCTCCGGCGTCTCCTACGTCCTGGAGAACCGCGCCGCGCTCAAGCGCACCTTCCCGCGCCTGTTCGAGCGCTACGGCGTCCTGCCCGTGGAGCACTACCCGCAACTTCTGCTGGAAACGCTGCGCGGCGTCGCGCCGGAGGGCGTCGACACGCCGACCGTCGCGCTGCTCACGCCCGGCATCTACAACTCGGCCTACTTCGAGCACTCGTTCCTGGCGCGGCAGATGGGCGTCGAGATTGTCGAGGGCCGCGACCTTGTGACCTACGACAACCGCGTGTACATGCGGACGACGCGCGGCCTCCAACCAATCGACGTGCTCTACCGCCGCATCGACGACAACTTCCTCGACCCGCTGGCGTTCCGCAACGACTCGCAGATTGGCTGCGCCGGGCTGTTCAACGCCTACCGCACCGGCCGCATCACCATCGCCAACGCGATTGGCACCGGCATCGCCGACGACAAGGGCATCTATCCCTACGTCCCGCACATGATTCGCTACTACCTGGCCGAGGAGCCTGTCCTCGACAACGTGCCGACCTACCTCGCCGCCGACCCGCTGGAGCGCGCCTATATCCTGGAGCACATGAACGAGCTGGTGATCAAGTCGGTGAACGAAGCGGGCGGCTACGGGATGCTTATCGGCCCCCACTCGACGCAGGCGCAGCGCGAGGAGTTCGCCGCGAAGATCAAGGCGAACCCACGCAACTTCATCGCGCAGCCGACGCTCGCCCTGAGCCGCCACCCCACCTACGTCGACGGGCACTTCGAAGGCCGCCATATCGACTTTCGGCCGTACATCCTGTACGGCAAAGACATCAACATCATCCCCGGCGGGCTGACCCGGGTCGCCCTGCGCCGCGGCTCCCTGGTCGTGAACTCCTCCCAGGGTGGCGGCTCCAAAGACACCTGGGTACTCGATGAGTAGCAAAATGTTGGTCATCCTGACACCGGAAGAACACCCATGCTAAGCCGAGTCGCCGAATCACTCTACTGGATGGCGCGCTACCTCGAACGCGCGGAGGACGTCGCGCGCATCCTCGCCGTCAACTTCCAGGCTGCCCTGGATGCTCCACAGCTCACCGAGTCGCTGACGTGGGAACCGATCATCGAGATCACCGGCGACCGCTCCGTCTTCCGCGGCCGCTACGGGGCGTTCAACGGCGAGACGGTGAGCCATTTCCTCATTGCCGACGCCACCAATCCCAACGCCATCCTGGCCTGCATCGAGCGAGCGCGAGAGAACGCGCGCTCGGTGCGCGAGCAGATTAGCCGCGAGATGTGGGAGGAGATAAACCGCCTCTACCACCTCGTGCGGGCGGCCGATGTCGCCGAGATTACCCGCAACCCGTACAGCTTCTTCAGCGACGTGCGCAATGGGTCCCACCTGTTCCAGGGCATCACCGACGCCACCATGGCCCACGGCGAGGGCTGGTACTTCATCCAGGCCGGCAAGTACCTGGAACGAGCGGACAAGACGACGCGCATCCTCGACGTCAAGTATCACACCCTGGCCGAGACCATCGCCAACGCCGGCGACACCAACCCGGTGGCCGCCCTGCAGTGGATCGCCCTGCTGAAATCGGCCAGCGCCTTCGAGCCGTACCGCCGCGTCCACTCGCAGCTCCAGGCGTGGCGGGTGGCTGACTTCTTGCTTCTGGACCAGGCGTTTCCGCGCAGCGTGCTCTTCTGCCTCGGCCAGACACGCGCCGCTCTGCAAAGCACGTCGGAGGGGGGACTGCGGCCGGGCAACCCCGCCGAGCGCGCCCTGGGACGGCTGTGCGCGGAGCTGGAATATCTGGATATTCGCGACGCCCTTGCGGACTTGCCGCACTACCTGGACAGCCTGGTGTCCAAGATCAACATCGTCGGTGACGCCGTAACCCAGAGCTACTTCGTGACCACCAACCTTCCCCCGGTAGGTGCCATGGACCGCTGGAACCGACAGGCTCAGCAACAACAACAATGAAACTTCAGATAGAGCACGAGACCATCTTCACGTACAGCGGCGCCGTCAGCGAGCGCGCCGGCGAAGCGCGTGTCCGCCCGCGAGACGAACACGGCCAGCGCTGCCTGAGCTTCAAGCTCAGCGTCGAGCCGCAGGCCCCCGTAGACGAGCTGACCGACGACTTCGGCAACACGGTGCACTGCTACAGCATCCTGCCCGCGCATCGGCGCTGCGTCATCGTGGCGACGAGCGTCGTCGAGACGACCCAGCAGGTCCTCATCCCGGCAGCGAACCCGCACCTCCTGGAGCGGCACGATGCCCTGGCCCCCAGCCGCTACGCCTTCTGGACGCCGGCCATCGAAGCGTTCGCGCGCGAGCACGCCGGCGAGGGTAGCGACGAAGACCGAATGCTGGCGCTGAAGTATGCCATCTATGAGCACTTCGACTACGTGCCCGGCAGCACAGACATCTCCACCACAGCGGACGAAGTGCTCCAGGGCCGCAAAGGCGTCTGCCAGGATTTCGCCCACCTGCTCATCGCCTGCTGCCGCTGCATCGGCATCCCGGCGCGCTATGTCAGCGGCTACCTGTACGACCGCTCGAACGGCCCCTACGATGTGCTGGCGACCCACGCCTGGGTCGAGGCGTACTCCGGCCAGGGCTGGCTCGGGCTTGACCCGACGCACCGCCGCATGGTGACCGACCACTACGTGCGCATCGCCATCGGCCGCGACTACGCCGACGCCGCCCCGGTGCGCGGCTTCTACAAGGGGACCGCCAAGGAGAAGATGTCGGTCACCGTGCGGATTCGGCCGCTGGAGGAGCCGGTCATCGCGCCGTAAAGGCAGGAGTAAGAATCACAACCCCGGACGGTCTATCTGATGTTGAGTGATTTCCAGCGCCCTTTTCCAGAGTGAGAATCGTTGTCACCCTGAGCGGAGCGAAGGGTCTCGGCTGACGCGGGGATGCTTCGCTCCGCTCAGCATGACAGCCCAGCTCATTTCTTGGGGAGGCACAGAGGCTTAGACATTTTGTTTTCTCCGTGCCCTCTGTACCTCTGTGGCAATCTTCTTGTCTCCGAAGTGGCGTGATCATGAACGCAGAGGTGCGTGGAGGCAGGCATGACCACGAAATTCATCTTTGTTACGGGCGGTGTCGTCAGCGGTTTGGGCAAGGGCATCACGGCGGCGGCAATCGGACGCCTCCTCAAAGCGCGCGGGATGCGCGTCGCGATCCAGAAGCTCGACCCCTACATCAACGTCGATCCCGGCACCATGAGCCCCTACGAGCACGGCGAAGTCTACGTTCTCGAAGACGGCTCCGAAACCGACCTCGACCTTGGGCACTATGAGCGCTTCACCGATGTGAACCTGAGCCGCGACAGCAACGCCACGACCGGCCAGATTTACTCCGAGGTCATCGCCAAGGAGCGGCGCGGCGACTACCTCGGCAAGACCATCCAGACGATCCCCCATATCACCAATGAAATCAAGCGCCGCATCATGCGCGCGTCGAAGGGCGTCCTCATCGTCGAGATCGGCGGCACGGTCGGCGACATCGAGGCCTGCCCTTCCTGGAAGCCATCCGCCAGATGCGCAAGGACGTCGGCCGCCGCAACGTCCTCTACGTCCGTCACCCTGCTGACCCACATCGGCGCGACCGGCGAGCTGAAGACCAAGCCGACGCAGCACAGCGTGAAGGAGCTGCGCGGCATCGGCATCCAGCCCGACATCATCGTCACCCGCTCCGACTTCCCCGTCTCCGCCGACGTCCGCGCCAAGATTGCCCTGTTCACCGACGTGGACCAGCAGGGCGTCATCCCCCTGGTCACGGCCGACACCATCTACGCCGTGCCCCTGGAGCTGGAGGCGGCCGGGCTGGGCGACTTCGTCGTGCGCGAGCTGGGCCTGCCGGACGTGCCCGCCGACCTGAGCGACTGGTACAGCCTCGTCGAGCACATCCGCGCCCCGAAGCCCACGGTGCGCATCGCCGTCGTCGGCAAGTATATCGCCCTCCACGATGCCTACATGAGCGTCAAGGAAGCGCTGCACCACGCCGGCATCGCCCACGGCCTGGACATCGACATTGTCTGGGTCGACAGCGAGGACCTGGAAAAGCAGGACCCGGCGATGCTCCTCGGCGACGTGGACGGCATCGTCGTGCCGGGCGGCTTCGGCCACCGCGGCATCGAGGGCAAGGTCGCCGCCGCCCGCTACGCCCGCGAGCACAAAGTCCCCTACTTCGGGCTGTGCCTGGGCATGCAGATCATGGTCATCGAGCTGGGCCGCCACGCGCTGCGCAACGAGACCGCCAACAGTACCGAGTTCAACCCGACGACGCGCTACCCGGTCATCGACCTCCTGCCCGAGCAGCGCACGATCACCGACATGGGCGGGACAATGCGCCTGGGCGCCGAGCCGAGCCACGTCCTGCCCGGCACACGCGCCATGGCCGCCTACAACTCGGACATCATCTCCGAGCGCCGCCGCCACCGCTTCGAGGTCAACAACCTGTTCCTCTCGGCGCTAGAAGGCGCGGGGCTAGTCGTCAGCGGCACAAACGAGGACGGCTCGCTGGTGGACATCTCCGAGCTGGCCGACCACCCGTGGATGCTCGGCACGCAGTTCCACCCGGAGTTCAAGTCGCGCCCCAACCGCCCGCACCCGCTATTCCTGGCGTTCGTCGAGGCCGCCCGCGCCCACCAGCGCGCCCGCGACCCGCAGCCCATGGCGGAGGAAGAGATGGAGATTCAAGCGGCCGAGGAGATGGTCGGCGCAGACTGAGAGCTTTGGACCGCGGAGACAGTTGGACCGCGAAACGCACGAAAAGGCACGCGACAGGCGCGAAAAAGGATCGCCCGCCGCGTGCCTTTCGCTTTTCACAACCTCGCCTTGGTCCATTAGTCACGCCGTGCAATTGCGGCGTATCTTGACGTGGAGTGCTGCGTTGTATATACGGGTCCTGTGTATCTCGCCTGTCAGACGCGGAGGATGGGGTGTGGCTTGGCAGAAGCCTAGACCGTTCGATGGTGAACTTTCCTTCACATATTGTTGCGGAAGCTTCACGGAGCCTACTGGCACGGTGTGATAGACTTGTCCTGTCATTGTCTGTGTGTCGCCATCCCTGCATTGTCACGATGTTGATGCTGGGGAGACAACAGACTCCGGCCCAAGCAGTTGACGTCAACCCTAGATTGGACGGCGTCACACAAATCAAGGGGGCAAAGGTGTTTCGCAAAGTCACATATGTAATTGTCGGTCTCATTCTCGTCGGATTGCTGAGCGCCGGGGAGGTGCGCACCGCCCGTGGCGCTCCCACATGCACAGCCGCCTGCTACGTGAATGCCACGACAGGCAACGACACGAACGCTGGCGACCAAGCGAACCCGCTCAAGACAATCCAGGCCGGTATTGACGCGGTATCGCCCGGTGGTACGGTGTATGTCTATCCGGGCGCCTACAGCGAGACGGCCAGCAACCGCTTCCTGTTCGACGGCACCGGTCCGTATCAGTTCGGCCTGTTCATCGGACAGAACAAAAGCAACGTCACAATCCAGGGCGTTGATGTCAGCGGCCAGCCGATTACCGCCTATGCGAATGTAGCCGCTACCGTCGAGACAAACGCCACCAACAACTTCGGAACGAGCGGCATCTTCGTCGAAGCTGACGGCGTGACCATCGGCGGCCTGAAAATTCTCCCGAACGCGCCGGCGGGCAGCTCCGACAAGACCATCGAAGTCATCGGCGACGCCTTCACGCTGAAGAACTCGGACCTCGCCGACCCCGATGGTTCGCTGTACTTCGACGACTGGCGCTACAACACGACGACGAACACCTCTCACGTCCAGAGCTACACCATCCAGGGCAACCTCTTTGAGGGGCTGCAGATCGCGCTCGCCAGTGGCGCGGGCTATTCTGGACCGGCCAGTGGCCGCACCATCACGGGCAACGTCTTCGACCTCCAGAACAACACCTACCCCGCTATCAGCTTCAATGGCTCGGGAACAGGGGTGCCGTGGTTCGTCTACTCTGTGGGCGGCGCGGTCATCAAGACCAACACCTTCAAGAACGGCGGAGCCCAGTATATCCGCGCTCGGGGCACATACGACAACTCTCAGTTTGATTGGGCGTCGTACTGGAACGACAACACGTACGACAAGGCGGTCGTCGTAGGGCCGAACCCGCCGGGAACATTGACGCCCTACACCTACACCTCCAGCAGCTACACCTTCGCCAATACCCGCCATATCGCTACGACCATTCAGAGCGAGGTCGACAACGGTAACGCTGGCGACACCGTCCTCGTGCACGCGGGGACGTACTCCGAGCTGGTCACCGTCAACAAGACCCTGACGCTGAAGGGCGCCCAGGCCGGGGTGAGCGGGGTCGGGCGCTGCAATGCCACGGCCGGCGAGTCCATCATGAACGGGACCGGGGGCGCGTTCTACGTCACGGCTAACAACGTCGTCATTGACGGCTTCGTGGTGGAAGGCGCTACGGCGTCCTATCTCGGCACCGGCATCTACATGACCGGCTCTCAATCCGGCGGGCAGGTGCTCAACAACGTCATCCGCAACAACATCTTCGGCCTGTACCTCAACGGCAACGGCAGCAGCGCCACGCCCAGCAGCCTGACCCTTGCCAGCCAGAACTGCTTCGCGAACAACAATCAGCCCGGGGCGGCCAGCGGCAACGGCATCTACTCCGACCAGGGTCTGACATACGCCAGGATTGACGGCAACTACTTCACCGGCCACCGTAACGCCGGTATCCTGCTGACCGGCGTCGTTTCCAACGCGGTCAAGGACGTGACGATCTCCAACAACCGCCTCATCAACGACAACCGCATCCGCCTGACCTACGCCACCAACGTCACGGTCTCGGGGAATACCATCACCGGATCGGCTGTCCACGGTGTGCAGCTTGCCGGCGCGACCAGCAACATCACCATCAGCGGCAACACGATAAGCAACGCCGCATACGCTGCCATTCGTATCTTCGACTCGGACGGAGTCGGCCCAAACACGACCAGCACGGTCTCGTCAAATACCATCTTGGACAACACCTACGGGATCGTCATCGCCGACCCGAGTGCGCTGTCGGAGATCACCAAGAACTCCATCTACGGCACGACGCAGGGCCTGGGCATTGACCTAAGCCTCACCTCGGCTTTCCCGCCCGACGGCGTCACGCCGAACGACTCGCAAGACCCGGACGCCGGCCCGAATCAGTTGCAGAATTACCCGGTGCTTAGCGAGGCCACATCCGACGGCACGCAGACGACGGTGACCGGTAGCCTCAACAGCACACCGAGTACGAACTTCCGCATCGAGTTCTTCGCGAACCCGACGCCGGGCATGTCCAATTACGGCGAAGGCAAGACCTATCTGGGCTTTGTCAACGTGACGACGAACGCCTCGGGCGACGCCACCTTCACGGCCACCGGACTGTCTGGAGTTCCTGTCGGTCAGTATGTATCCACAACGGCGACAAACACGACGGCCCTGCACCCGTTCACCTCCGAGTTCTCTGCCGACGTGCAGGTTCAGACGCCGCCGCCGCCGCCGCCGCCGCCGCCTCACCCACACCTGATCCAGAGCGGGAGCACGTACTACCAGGTGCCCGTCCTCGGCGCCATCGGCAACACCAAGTCCGGCGTCGACTGGGTCATCGAAGCCCAGAACCTCGGCTCCACCTGGACCAAGGTCGCCCTCCTCCTCTTCGCCGAGAACTCCGGCTTCTGCCAGCCCCAGGCTCAGAACCCCTTCAAGATCGAGTGCTCCGGCATGCTCAAGCCGGGTACCTCCTGGGTCTGGACCGCCTCGCAGCTCCCGGCCTCCGCCAAGAGCGCCATCGCCATCAGCTACAACCCGTCCGCTGACTCGGGCAACCCCTACTGGCGCTGCGAGGACTGGACCAACACCCTCAACAAGCTCAGTTGGCCCGAGGGCTGGCCCAGCGTCAACCCGCTGCCCGGCCAGTTCCCCTTCAACTGGAACCCGTTCTACGGCGAGCCCATCGGCATCGAGGTCACCCGCCGCGGCCCGGGTAACTCCAACCCCAGCCTGACCATGGCCTCCAGTTACAGCGCTGTCAGCGCCAAGGGCGACGGCCGCTACGACCCGCTCTTCGGCGGCTTCGCCTACTACGCCCCGACCGTCTACTCGGGCTTCAACGGCTGGAACTCCTGGCTGTACATCCAGAACAGCGGCAGCGAGTGCACCAGCGTCGAGCTGTGGTTCAAGGCTCAGGATGACTGTCTGCGCTCCCAGATCTGCTCTGTCGCGCAGCTCTCGCCCGGCTACACCGCCCAGTTCAACGTCTCCGGCTGCGTGCCCACCGGCTTCACCGGCAGCGCCTGGATCCGCGCCTCCCAGCCCCTGGGCATCATCGTCGACCAGATCGGTCAGGATGTGCTCATGAGCTACACCGGCTCGCCCGGTTCACTGTGCTACATCTTCAACGGCCAGTGTCTCGACCTCCAGGGCGGCTCCACCGTCGCCTACGGCCCGCTCATCTACCGCGAGACCAACGGCTGGGGCACCAACATCCACGTCCAGAACATGAGTGGCGTCACCGCCGCCAAGGTGAAGGTCTACTTCATGGACCAGAGTGGTGACATCATCACCACCCTCGTCGACTGGGTCTGCCCGCGCGGCGAGACCAGCTTCCCGCTCACCCTCGTCAGCAACCTCCCGGGCAACTACGTCGGCGCCGTCCGCGTCGAGAGCCAGGCGTGGCAATCACCCGGCGACCCCAACGTGAACGCCTCGCCCATCGCCGCCGTCGCCGAGCTGCTCAACTACAGCAGCCCGACCAAGATCACCCAAGCTGCCGCCTACAACCTGTTCCCCCAGGAGCAGACCTACCTCTGGCAGATTGGCGCCGGCGACGCCAGTGGCCTCGAAAGTGGCGTCGGCTTGATCGGCATCCCGTCGCTCATGCAGCGCGGCAACAGCCTCAATCTCGTCACCGACCTGGCCATCCAGAACGTCGTGCCGAAGCCCGGCTTCACCGACTTCGTGGTCTACGTCTACGACCAGAACGGCCTGATTGACTACGTCTGCGAGAAGCTCAACGAGAAGCAGGTCGAGTACGTCAACCTCGACAACTGGGACTGGATCCGTCCCGGCTTCGTCGGCAGCGCCGTCATCTCCGCCGTCTACTGGGAGCATGACGTCCTCACCGGCGTGCCCATCTTCGGGCCAAGCAACCCCCAGCTCCCGATCCTGCTGCGCAACGTCGTCGGTCTGGCCGCCGTCAAGGTCGAGCGCGTCATCCCCTCCACCAGCGGCCCCGGCCTGGTCGGTGACCTGTCCACCGCCAGCGAAGGCTTCCCGATGCCACCCGGCTTCGACTTCGAGGGCTACACGCCCCAGTGTCCCGGCGTGCCCACCTCGTGCGGTTCGGCCCCGCTCAACATCACCATCTGCGAGCCGGTGTACGGCCAGGCCGTCGTCACCGTCGTGGATGACAGCACCGGCGCCCAGGCGTTCCAGGGTATCCCAGATGCCAACGGCGTCGTGGCCGTGCCCGCTGTCCTCACCGGCCGAACGTACAAGATCACCGTCGCCGACCCCGGCAAGGACTACGTCACGTACACCGGTCAGGGGTACACGGCGCGCGTCCCCGCCATCAGCGCTGTGATCCTGGCGCCGTGCCAGAGCAGCACCCCGGCCGTGCCCTACAGTGTCTCGCTCACCCCGCCCACCGGCGTCGTCGAGGGCTACGAGTTCCTGGGTCGGACACCGACCGGCGTCACCAACAACAACGGTGTCTGGTCTGGCGCGCCGCAGAACCCGGCGGCGGGTGTGCAGTTGCAGCTCTGGCTGGCCCCGACGGCGGCCAACCAGCCTGGCACGTACCTGCAGACCACGATGACCAACACGGAGGGCTACTTCAAGTTCAGCAACCTGAACCCCTGCTTGCTGTATGAGCTGAAGTTCACGGGCGACAACGCCGTGGTAGTCATCCCAGGTGTGGCGGCGACCATCGCCGGCCAGAAGTACATGGTTTCGGCAACCGCCGGCATCTACCCACCCGGCCCGCTCCCGCTGCCCTGATCGCAAGATCGGTCGCGGAAGGCTGACTGACAACTGAACAGTGTGCGAGGGGGTGGGGCATGGCTTAGCTCCCTCGCTCAACATGACAACGCTTGCGAATATATGGAAGGGACGCGGAAGGCGAGATTCGCTTTCCGCGTCCCTTGTTTTCCGGCGCATCCTCTCTCATAATTTAGCGTCTATACTTACACAGACGTGCGAGCGGCTTCCCTCATCTCTCCCCCCATCGGCCCAGGGAAGCCGCTCTTGCTGTTTGCCGGTACTAACAGTGGGTGTTGAATGGTCATACCCACTGCGTCATCACACTCTCAGGGGACACAACTTGCATACTCAGCCTCGGACGCGCATCCTCGTTCGCTTCTGCCTCGCTCTTCTCGCTCTCGCCGCCGTCCTGCTGCTCGGGCAACCCGCGAGCGCGACCGGTGTCGTCTACGTTGTTCCCGGCGGCGCCGGGACGAAAGACGGCACATCCTGGGCCAACGCCAAGGACCTGGCCGCGGCCCTGACCGCCGCCAATAGCGGCGACGAGCTGTGGGTCAAGGCCGGCACCTACAAGCCCACGACCACCAGCGACCGCACCGCGACCTTCACCCTCAAGAGCGGCGTCGCCCTCTACGGCGGGTTCGCCGGCGCCGAAACCCAGCGCAGCCAACGCAACTGGACGACTAATGTCACGATCCTCTCCGGGGCCATTGGGACGGTGAACAACACTTCCGATAACAGCTACCACGTCGTCGTGGGCAGTTTGGTGGACAGCACCGCTGTGCTCGACGGCTTCACCATTACCGGCGGCAGCGCCGACGCGCCGATTAGCGAACTCTCCGCCGACCATGACGGCGGCGGGATGCTGCAACATCAACGGCAAGCCCTACCCTGACCAACATCACCTTCAGCGACAACTATGGCACGTTCGGGGGGGATGTTCAACACCAACAGCAGCCCCACGCTGACCAACGTGACCTTCAGCAGCAACGACAGTCAATATGGCAGCGGGATGCGGAACAGGGAACGCAGCCACCGGCAGCGCTCACCAATGTGGTTCAACGGCAACACCGCCACAGCCGACGGCGGCGGGATGTACAACATCAGCAGCAGTAACCCATCGCTGAGCCATGTGGACTTTATCAGCAATACTGCCACCGGTTCCGGGTGGCGGGATGCCCCAACGACTCCAGCAGCCCGACACTCACGTATGTCACCTTCAGCGGCAACTCCGCCGGCGCCAACGGCGGCGGACTGTCCAACTACCAGGCCAGCCCAACGCTGACGAACGTGACCTTCAGCAGCAACTCTGCCACCGCTTCGGGTGGCGGGGTATACAACAGCAACAGCTATGGCGCCCTGGCGCTGACCAACGTCGTCCTCAAGGGTAACACTGCGGCCGACGGCGGCGGACTGTACGATGTCGACGCCGGCCCCACGCTGACCAACGTTGTCTTCAGCGGAAATTCAGCCTCCAACTCGGGTGGCGGCATGGTCAATATCACGAACAGCAGCGCGACGCTGACCAACGTGGTGTTTAGCCGTAACGCAGCGAGCGTTGGCGGCGCGATCGTTCAGAATATCGGCCAGGTGACGATGCGTAACAGTATCGTCTGGGGCAATACGCCGGATCAGATCAACAACGGCCCCTACAGCGCCGCCACGGTGACCTATAGTATCATGCAGGGCGGCTTCGCGGGCACAGGCAACCTGGACACGGACCCGCTATTCGTGACCCCCGTACCGGCGCCCGCCCCGTCCACCGGCGGCAATCTGCACCTTCTCGCAGGCTCCCCGGCTATCAACGCGGGCGACCCCGACACCACCGGCTTGCCTGGGACCGACCTGGACGGCAACCCGCGCATTGCAGGCGGCCGAGTGGATATGGGCGCCTACGAGGGTGGGGTGAGCGTGTCCACGCCAACCCCGACAGCCACGCCCTCGTCCGTTATATACGTTGTTCCCGGCGGCGCTGGGGCTCAAAGCGGCGCGTCCTGGGCCAACGCCAAGGACCTGGCCCCCGCGCTTGCCGGGGCCGTGAGCGGCAACGAGCTGTGGGTGAAGGCCGGCACCTACAAGCCGACAACCACGAGCGACCGCACCGCGACCTTCAACCTCAAAAGCGGCGTCGCTCTCTACGGCGGGTTCGCCGGCGCCGAAACCCAGCGCAGCCAGCGCAACTGGCAAACCAATGTGACGATCCTCTCCGGCGACATTGGGACGGTGAACGACGCTTCCGGCAACAGCTACCACGTCGTCGTCGGCAATGGGGTGGACAGCACCGCCGTGCTCGACGGCTTTACCGTTACGGGCGGCAACGCCAACGGCAGCACCCCAGGCCCGAATAGTGGCGGCGGGATGTACAACTCTTACAGCAGCCCGACGCTGGCCAACCTGACCTTCAGCGGCAACTATGGCAATTTCGGCGGCGGAATGAATAACACCACAAGCTCCCCGATATTGACCAACGTCGTCTTCAGCGGCAACTCCGGCGGCGACGGCGGCGGGATGTACAACTACGTCTCCAGCCAGCCGACGCTGACCAACGTCATCTTCAGCGGCAACTCCGCTCAGTATAGCGGCGGCGGGATGTCCAGCACCAACGCCAACAGCGTCAGCCCGACACTGACCAACGTCATCTTCAGCGGCAACTCCGCTGGTCAACTTGGCGGCGGGATGCTCAACGGCCCGACCTGCAACGCGACGTTGACCAACGTCACCTTCAGCGGCAACTCCGCCTCCAGCGGCGGCGCGATGTATAACGTCCAGAGCAGCCCGACCATCCGCAACAGTATCGCGTGGGGCGACAGCAGCGGTGAGATCGTGCCGGCCGGCAACGCCATCGTAACCTATAGCATCGTGCAGGGCGGTTACACAGGAACGGGTAACCTGGATGCTGACCCCTTGTTCGTCGTGCCTGTACCCTCACCCGCACCGACCAGCGGCGGGAACCTGCACCTCCAGGTTGGTTCCCCGGCAATCAATGCCGGTGACACCTACACGACCGGCCTGGCCAGCACCGATCTGGACGGCAACCCGCGCATTGTCGGCGGCCGAGTGGACATGGGCGCGTATGAAGGTGGCGTTATCGTGCCAACGCCGACCGCCACCCCGACGCAGACACCCACCAGCACGGCGACGGTCACGCCGACGCGCACAAACACACCGACGAACACTCCGACGAACACTCCGACGGCGACGCGCACGCCGACAAACACGCCGACCGCGACGCGCACGCCGACAAACACACCAACGGCGACCGATACGCCGACGAACACACCGACCGCGACCGATACGCCGACGCCGACGGCAACGAACACACCGACGAATACACCGACCGACACACCGGTGCCGCCGACCGCTACGAACACACCGACGAACACACCAACGAACACACCAACGGCGACTGATACGCCGACGGCAACGAACACACCGACGAACACGCCGACGAATACACCGACGGCGACTGATACGCCAACGAACACACCGACCGCGACCGATACACCGACGGCGACAAACACGCCGACAAACACACCGACGAACACACCGACGAACACTCCCACGGTAACCGATACGCCGACGAACACGCCGCTGCCGCCGACCGCAACCTCGACCGCGACCGACACCCCGACGCCTACGGCGACGGCGACGGGAGCGACAACCGTCCGCTTCTACGCGACCCAGGGCGACGGCAGCGTCAGCTACACTAGCTCGTCCACCTTCTCCAATCTGTGTACCCAGTCGGCGTGGACCACCGGCCACAACGCCGCCAGCGGCACCACCGCCAACTCCTCCAATGCCGCCAACGCCAACTGGGTCGGCACCGGCTGCTCCACCGCCGGCCTCCTCGGCAGCTCCAACGTCAACCTCAGCCGCGGCTTCCTCGTCTTCGACACCTCGGCCCTGCCCGACAACGCCGTCATCAGCCAGGCCTCCGTCTACGTCTACGTCACCAGCAAGACCCTCAGCAAGAACGACGGCAACGCCTTCGTGTCGCTGGTGCAGGGCGCGCAAACCTCCCCAACAACTCTGACCACCGCCGACTACAACAAGGCCGGCAACGCCGTCACCAACCCGACCGAAGGCTCCAACCGCCTCACCATCTCCGCCATCGGAGCGGCAGCCTACGCCAGGTGGGATCTCAACGCGTCGGGCCTTGGCTGGGTGAGCACGTCCGCGCCGACGAAGCTGGCGCTACGCGAAGGACACGACATCCTCAACGCCTGGCCGTCGTTTACCGCAGGCCAGGGCAACTACATCAGCACCTACCTCAGCGAGCAGTCCGGCACGTCCCTGGACCCCTACATCGAGGTCACCTACACTCTCGGCCCGGCGGCTAGCACACCGACTGCAACGCCGACGGCGACGAGCACGAATACGCCGATCCCACAGGCAACGAGCACAGCGACGGCAACCGCGAGCAGCACACCGACTGCAACGCCGACGGGAGCGACCACCGTCCGCGTCTATGCGACCCAGGGCGACGGCAGCGTCAGCTACACTAGCTCGTCCAGTGCGTGCTCCCAGACAGGCTGGACCACCGGCCACAACGCCACCAGCGGCACCACCGCCAACTCCACCAATGCCGCCAACGCCAACTGGGTCGGCACCGGCTGCTCCACCGCCGGCCTCCTCAACCCGAGTAAGGTCAGCCTCAGCCGCGGCTTCCTCGTCTTCGACACCTCGGCCTTGCCCGACAACGCCGTCATCAGCCAGGCCTCCGTCTACGTCTACGTCACCAGCAAGACCCTCAGCAAGAACGACGGCAACGCCTTCGTGTCACTGGTGCAGGGCGCGCAAACCTCCCCAACAACCTTGACCACCGCCGACTACAACAAGGCCGGCAACGCCGTCACCAACCCGACCGAAGGCTCCAACCGCCTCACCATCTCTGCCATCGGAGCGGCAGCCTACGCCAGGTGGGATCTCAACCCTTCGGGCCTCGGCTGGGTGAGCACGTCCGGGCCGACGAAGCTGGCGCTACGCGAAGGACACGACATCCTCAACGCCTGGCCGTCGTTTATTGCAGGCCAGGGCAACTACATCAGCACCTACCTCAGCGAGCAGACCGGCACGTCCCTGGACCCCTACATCGAGGTCACCTACACCCTCGGCCCGTGACGCCACCCGAGGACCGTGACTGAAACGAGAAAAGGGGCGCTCCCGCGATGGGAGCGCCCCTTTCTGATACTGAACGTCCAACTGTTAGCTAAGGTTGCTGTCATTGCGAGGCGGCCCTGCCGCCGAAGCAATCTCTCGCCGGAGACCATCACTCGCTATACACGCATCAGACGGTCTTCCGAGTCGGTGGGAGAGATTGCTTCGCTGAGATGAAAATAGCGCGGCTGTCGCCCTGAGCGTAGCGAAGGGCCCCCAACGGCACCGGGATGCTTCGCTCCGCTCAGCATGACATTTTCATACTTACGGGTGACCCAAGGGTCATATAGACTACGCTCGCAATCACAGCCTTTCCACACACACTTCGCGCTACATCGCCACGGGGCGGCCCATGACCACGGCCTGCACGGCGGTCAGGCCGCCGTCGGTGCTCGGCCAGTCAGCGTGCGTCCCCTCGTCCTCGTTCATCTGCTGCCCCGCCGTCTCCTTTGGCGCGACCTTCCAGAACTGGCCGCGGTACGTGTTCCAGTTCGCCAGGATGCGCCACGCCAGCGGGCTGTTCGTGCGGTCGAAGTGTTGCTTGAGCAGCGAGCGCACCGCCATCACGTCGCCGGGGCGGTCCAGCCGCTCCAGCCGCACGAGCTGGGTGTTGACGCGGCCCTCGAACGCGCCCTCCTCGTCCAGGACGTAGGCTACGCCGCCGGTCATGCCCGCGCCGAAGTTGCGCGGTCGTGCCGAGGATGAGCGCCACGCCGCCCGGTCATGCGCACCTCCACCGGCCGTGGTCACCCACGCCCTCGACGACGGCGACGGCGCCCGAGTTGCGGACGGCGAAGCGCTCACCCGCCCGGCCCGCCGCGTACAGCGCGCCGCCCGGTTGCCCCGTAGAGGCAGGTGTTCCCGACGATGGTGTTGTGCCGCCACTCGTAGGTCGCCTCTTCCTTGGGACGGATGGCGATCTCGCCGCCGCTGAGACCACCTTGGCGACGTAGTCGTTGGCCTCGCCGACGAGCCGCATCATCATGCCCTCGATGCCGAACGCGCCGAAGCTCTGCCCCGCCGTCCCATCGAAGTCGAGGCGGATGGTGCCCGGCGGCAGGCCCTCGTCGCCGAAGCGCCTGGCGATTTCGCCGGCCAGGGTCGCGCCGATCGTGCGGTCGATGTTGCGGATGGAGTAGCGCAGGTGCAGGGCGTCGCACGCCACGGCCGACGCGGCGTCGGCGACGATCTGCGCCTGGAGACCGCTGACGGACGGCCCCAGGTCCGTGGGGCGCTCGTTGCGGTACGGGCGGCCGATTTCGAGGGTCGGCGCGAGGGCCGGCGACAGGTCGAGCATGTCGGCAGCAGGCAAGCCGGTCTGCGGCGTCTGGCGCAGCAGGTCACGCGGCCGGTGATCTCGTCCAGGCGGCGAAAGCCCATCTGAGCCAGCAGCTCGCGTACCTCGTTGGCGACGTAGAGGAAGAACGCCATCACCATTTCGGCGTGGCGGTGTACTTGGCGCGCAAGGACGGAGTCTGGGTAGCGATACCGACGGGGCACGATGTTGGTGTGGCAGGCGCGCGCCATAAGGCAGCCCTCGGCGACGACGCCGCCGTGCCGAGCGAAGAACTCGTCGGCGCCGAGCAGCGCGGCGATGATGACGTCGCGCCCGACACGCAGGCCGCCGTCCGTTCGAACGACGGCGCGGTCGCGCAGGCCGTGAGGATGAGCGTCTGCTGGGTCTCGGCCCAGGCCGATCTCCCGCGAGGACGCCAGCAGTTCTTGGTGGACGAAGGCGAGGACGCGCCCGTGCCGCCGGAGTGGCCGGAGATGTGCACGATATCGGCGCCGCCCTTGATGACGCCCGCCGCGACCGTGCCGACGCCGGCCTCAGCCACGAGCTTGACGCTAATCTTGGCCCCGGGGTTGATCTGCCGCAGGTCGAAGATGAGCTGCGCCAGGTCCTCGATGGAGTAGATGTCGTGGTGCGGTGGCGGGGAGAGGATAGGGGCCGGCAGGCGCGTGTGGCGGATAGTCGCGATCTCGGCCGGGGACCTTGTGGCCGGGAGTTGACCGCCCTCGCCGGGCTTCGACCCCTGGGCCATCTTGATTTGCAGCTCGACGGCGTTCGCGACAGGTACTCGGCGTCACGCCGAAGCGCCCGCTGGCGATCTGCTTGATGCCGCTGTTGGCCTCGGTGCCGTAGCGCGCCTTGACCTCGCCGCCCTCGCCCGGAGTTGCTCAGGCCGCCGAGCCGCGACATGGCGACGGCCAGGGTGCCGTGTTGCCGGGCTGAGCGCGCCGATGGACATGGCGGCGGTGGAAAAGCGGCGCAGGATGGACTCGATGAACTCGACTTCCTCGGCGGAATGGGCGGCCGATCTTCCACTCCATCATGTCGCGCGGCTCAGCAGGCGCGGCGGCAGCGGCTGAGCATGCTGGAGTATTCCTTGTACAGCCCGGTAGCCTTCCTCGAAGCCGCCGTTCAGCGCACCTCGTACGTCACGGCCTTGTGCAGCGCGTGGCGTGGACGACCTGCGGGCTGAAGGCGTGAGCGCTTTCGCCGCCCTTCTTGAACTTGTAGAAGCCCGGGTTGTCGAGCTTCGGCTCCTCCTCGCCCGGCGAACGCCGTCTTGTGCAGCCGCAGCGGCCTCCGCGATCATGCGGAAGCCCAGGCCACCCGTGCGGCACGGCGTCTCCGTGAAGCAGCGCTCCACAAGCTCGTTGTCGAGGCCGATAGCCTCGAATATCTGGGCGCCGGTGTACGAGTCCACCGTGGCGATGCCCATCTTGCTCATAATCTTGAAGACGCCCTTCTCGGCGGCCTTGACGAACGCGTGCTCGGCCTGCTCCGCCGTGACGCCCTTGTTGCGCAGGTGGCCTTCTTCGGCCGTGTGCCGCGCCGTCGCCATCGCCAGGTAGGGGTTGATGGCGTTCGCGCCGTAGCCGAGCAGGACGGCGAGGTGGTGGACCTCCCGCGCCTCGCCCGTCTCGGCGACGATGGAGCAGCGCATGCGCAGGCCGCGCCGCAGCAGGGTGTGGTGCACCGCGCCGACGGCCAGCAGCATCGGAATCGGGGCGTGGTGCCGGTCCACGCCGCGGTCCGACAGGATGAGAATAGTCTTGCCGCTGTTCGCCGCCTGGATCGCCTGGCCGCAGATGGCGGCAAGGGAGCGCTCCAGGCTCTCAGGACCGATGTCGGTCTTGAACAGCGTGCGCAGAGTTGCGCTCTGGAAGCCGTCATCGTCGTAAGCGCGCAGGGCGGCCAGCTCGGCGTCAGTTAGGAACGGGCTGCTCAGATGCAGCAGGCGCGCGTGCTCCGGCGTCTCGGCCAGGACATTGGGGCGGCGGCCAAGGCGCACGGTGAGCGACATCACCGCCTCTTCGCGCAGCGGGTCAATGGGCGGGTTGGTCACCTCGGCGAAGCGCTGCTTGAAGTAGTTGTACAGCGAGCGGTACTTCTCGGACAGGACGGCGTGGGGCGTGTCGTCGCCCATGCTGCCGACCGGCTCGGCGCTTTCGAGCACCATCGGACGGATGACGGCGGTCAGCTCCTCCGAGGTATAGCCAAAGGCGGCCTGGAGCGTGCCGAGGGAGATCGAGCCTAGCTCCGTGGGTTTGTCCTCGACCGGCGGCAGGCTGCGCGTGTTCTCGGCGACCCACGCGCCATACGGCTGGCGGGCGGAGACCTCGTCCTTGACCTCGTCGTTGGTCAGCACAACGTGGCGATCGACGTCGACGATGATGATCTGACCGGGGCCGAGCTTGCCCTTGCGCGCGATGCGCTCCTCGGCGATAGGCAGGACACCCGCCTCCGACGCCGACAGCACCAGGCCGTCGTGGGTCACGAGGAAGCGCGCCGGGCGCAGGCCGTTGCGGTCCAGGATCGTGCCGACGGTGCGCCCATCGGTGAAGGTGAGCGCGGCGGGGCCGTCCCACGGCTCCATCAGGCAGGCATGGTAGGCGTAGAAATCGCGCCACGCCTGGGGCAGGTCAATCTTCTCCCAGGCTTCGGGCGCGAGCATCAGCAAGGCGTGGGGCAGGTCGCGGCCCGACAGGTTCAGCATCTCCAGGGCGTTGTCGAGCATCGCCGAGTCGGAGCCACTCATGTCCACGACCGGCTTCATGAGGGCGATATCCGCGCCCCAGCCGGGGTGCGACAGGTCGGCCTCGCGGGCGCGCATCCAGTTGACGTTGCCCTGGAGCGTGTTGATCTCGCCGTTGTGGCACAGCACGCGGAACGGCTGCGCGCGCTCCCAGGTCGGGAAGGTATTGGTGCTGTAGCGTTGGTGGAAGACGGCGAGGCCGGTGGTGTAGTCGGTGTCCGAAAGGTCGAGGTAGAACTGGGGGAGCTGCGGGGCGACGAACAGACCCTTGTAGACTATCGTACGACAGCTCATCGAGGCGGCATAGAAACCCTGGATCTTCTCGCGGGCGATCTGCGCCTCGATATCGCGTCGCACCAGATAGAGCGAGCGCTCGAAGGCATCGTGGGTAGCGAGGTGCGCCGGACGGGCGATGAGCGCCTGGTGGATGTCGGGGCGGCCGGCGGCAGCCCGCTCGCCCAGGGCGTTGAGATCCACAGGCACGGCGCGCCAGCCGATGAAGTGCAGGTCATGGCGCGCAATGGTCGCCTCGATGATGTCGCGGCAGCGGCCCTGGTCCGCCCAGCGGCGGCGCGGCAGGAAGAACATGCCCACGCCGAGGTCAGCCGGGTCACCGGACCAACCCATGCGCGCGGCTTCGCGGGCCAGGAGCTTACGTGGGAGCTGGGTCAGAATGCCGGCGCCATCGCCTGTCTTCCCATCCGCAGCGATCGCGCCGCGGTGGGCCATGTTGCTGAGCGCTTGGAGCGCCTGGGAAAGAATGTCGTGGCTGGGTCGCCCGCTGACGTCGGCGATAAATCCGATACCGCAGGCGTCATGCTCGAACCGAGGGTCGTACAACGTACGGCGGGTACACTGGTCGGGGTCGTCAGTCAACTGGTCCATGGGAGCTCCTACTCACTCGTGAGCCAGCCAGCGGGTCGGGCCGCCGGCCAATCGAACATGTTCGGTTGTCGCTGCGACACCCCTGCGGGGTAACAAAAAGCCGCCATGCCGCAGCATAGCATTGCTGCGTGCAGGCGACTATCATGTGTCGCAAATGGCGGCTTCACCACAGAAGCCAATGGGGAGGCGTTAACGAAAAGTCGAGCGGGAAGGCGTCTCCTCGTCTCGAATTCCCGTCATTATACCTGAAGGGTCAACCGGAGTCAAGCACAAAAAGCCCGTGCCTTACGGTGTCCAAGCACGCCGCCCGGCTATACCCCGCTGAAGGCGCTGAAGCCGCCGTCGACCGGCACGACGACGCCGTTGACGAAGCTCGCGCCCGGGCTGCACAGCCAGATCAGCGTGCTGAGCAGCTCGTCCGGCTCCCCGAATCGCCCCGCCGGCGTGTGGTCGACGATCGTCTGGCCGCGCGCCGTCAGCGTCCCGTCCTCGTTCAGCAGCAGGGTGCGGTTCTGCTCGCCGATGAAGAAGCCCGGCGCGATCGCGTTCACCCGCAGCCCCGCGCCGAACGACCGCGCCAGCTCCACCGCCAGCCAGCGCGTCGCGTTGTCCACCGCCGCCTTCGCCACGCCGTAGCCGACGACCCGCGTCAGCGCCCGCTGCGCCGCCATCGAGGAGATGTTGACGATGCTGCCTCGCTTCGCCTGCGCCATGGCCTCGCCAAAGACCTGGATGGGCAGGAGCGTGCCGCGCAGGTTCAGGGCGATGACCGGGTCCATGCCCTCGACCGGCAGGGCAAAGAAGGATTGGCCGGGCGGAAGGGTGGCCGACGGCATGTTGCCGCCGGCGGCGTTGACCAGGATATCGAGGCGTCCCCACTTCGCCAGGACCGTCTCGCGCGCGCCTTCGAGCTGGGAGCGGTCCAGAACGTCGGCGGGAAGCGCGATGGCCTCGCCGCCAAGCGCCCCGATGTCGGCGACGACAGCCTCGGCAAGCTCGCGGCGGCGGCCGAGGACGCCGACCCTGGCGCCGGCCCGGGCCAGGCCCCTGGCCATAGCGCCGCCGAGCACGCCGGTGCCGCCGGTGATGACCGCGACCTGACCCTCTAGACTGAATAGGTTCTGCAGTGCGTCCATAATCTCCCCTCGCCTATATGGAGTATGAGTGTGAGGCGCTGTTGGTGGTCTCGAACGTGGCTCGTTCAGCGTGGGTTATTCTATACCCGCGCCGGAGGCAAGCCAAGTGACGTCCCTGTTGTTGCGAGCCGAGCGCGTGGAACTCATTTCGCCTGCCCGGCGTATTCAGTATAGTGAAGAAATATCGAGCCGTACGACAGAGCAGCCTCACCCACCACAAGGACGGCGCTATGCTCAAGAGACTCCTTCCCCTAACCGTTCTCTCCCTCGGCCTGGTGTTCCTGGCCGGCTGCGGCTTGCTGCCGTCGTCGGCGGGCGCGGCCAAGCCTATCCAGATTACGAGCGCCGACAACGGCAAGACGTTCAACATCGCCCTCGACCAACAGGCCGCCGTCATGCTGGCGGGCAACCCGACCACCGGCTACGCCTGGGAAGCGGCGCCCCCCTCCTCCGACAGCGTCACGGCGGTCGGCGAGCCGCAATACAAGACGGACCCGAACGCGGGCGGCAAGGCCGGGGCCGGCGGGATGTACACGTTTACGTACCAAGGCGCGGCGGTCGGCTCGGCGAAGCTGAGCTTTGCCTACCGCCGACCGTGGGAGCGAGACACGCCCCCGGCCCAGACGTTCGACGTGACCCTCAACGTCGTCGCGAAATAAGGGCGGAGGCGGAGTAGTGGTGTGCTGCACTTGAGATGGGCGGTGCGCCGTTGTCCACGTTCGCGGCGGCCTGAAGACCGCCGCTAGGGATGGAAGCCCAAGGGGCTCGGGCACATCTCTTTAGCCCCTTGGGCTTGTATTGTGTCGCCGTGGTGTTCACGCCACGGCGGTCGCCCGCCGTCCTGCGTGACCGCTAGCTCACGGGTGACACACCTCGCTAGTGGACGTTGTACAGCAGCGTCAGCACCTGGGTGCTGTCCAAAGTGACGTACAGCGCGTAGCACTCCTTCCCCGACAACTGCCAGTTGAACACCCACAGCTTCTGGTACGTGTCGTACTTCGGGTTCGTGCCGCTGTACCCCCCGGCTGTCGCCGCCCCACTCGGATCCGGCGTTGTCCCCCCGCACGTCATCGGCTTGTACGTCACCGCCTTCACCGTCCCCGCCGCCGTGATCGCCTGCCCCACGTTGTTCTTCAGCGTCCACTTCACCGGCGTCGTCCACGGCCCCATGCCCGTCACGACCAGCTCGTTGACGTGGGAGCCGTCCGTCGGCGAGACGTAGCCCACAGCGTAGCCGACAACGTAGCCGACCGTCACGCTGTTGGTGTTGCCGGCGTTGTCCGTCGCGTTGACCGCGAACGTCTTCGCGCCCGGTGTCGATGTGTCGATGCGGCTGCCGTTGGCGAGGGTGCCCATGCAGGTCTGAACCTGGGAGAGCGCGTCGGAGCAGGCGAAGCTCGCCGTCAGCGATGCGCCGACCGGGTAGACGACGCCGCTGGCCGGGGCGGTAATGTTGATCGTCGGCTTCGTCTTGTCGATCTTGACGGTGACGACGTTGCTCGGATCGCTCACGTTGCCCGCCGCGTCGGTGACCGTCTGCGGCGTCGAGCTCACCGCGCTGCCCTCGGCGCTCAACACCTGGTCCGATGGACAGGCGCCGGTCGGGATGCCAGACAGGCCGTCGTTGCAGATGAAGCGCACCGTCACCGGCCCGTTGTACCAGCCGGCGCTGTTCGGCTGCGTCGTCGCCGCCGCGACGATCGTCGGCTTCGTCTTGTCGATCTTGACCGCTGGGCTGCTGACCGCATTGGTCGTGTTGCCCGCCTGGTCGCTTACCCGAGCGGACGCCGTCAGGTCCGTGCCCTCACTTGAGATAGTGCTGTTTGGCGGGCACACACCGACGATACCCGACAGCGCATCGCTGCACGTCCACGCCACGGTCACATCGCCCTTGTACCAGCCGGCGCTGTTTGGCTGCGTCGTCGGCGCGCCGATCAGCGTTGGCTTCGTCGCGTCGATCTTAAAGCTCTGGCTCGTCTCCGCTCCCTTGTTGCCCGCGAGGTCATAGCAATCGGCGCTCACCGTCACGGACGAGCCTTCCCCGCTCGTCGCGCTGCTGGTGGGGCACCGTGTCGTGTCAAGGCCGGCGCCACCGGCGGCGTCGCTCCAGTTCCAGGTCACCGTCACGTCAGTGTTGTTCCAGCCGGCGCTATTCGCGGCCGGCGAGGAGGTCGGATTGGCCGTGGGCACGGTCTTGTCCACTTTCACCGTATGGGATGCCACCCCAATACTGCCCGCAAGGTTCTTGCACTGCGCCGTCAAGGTGAGCGTGCCCTCCCCCGACGACGTGCTGCTGGTGGTGCAGTTGTTGGTGTCAAGCCCGGCGCCGCTGCCGTCGCTCCAGTTCCACGTCACCGTCACGTCGCTGTTGTTCCAGCCGGCCGCGTTCGCGGCGGGCGACTGGGTGGGGTTTGCGATGACTTGCGCCTCGTACGCGCCCATATCCACCGTTCCGAAGGCGATGCGGCTGTTCCCGTCCAGGTCGATGGCGGGCAGCGCGGGGTTAGTGACATTGTTGTCGCCAACATTGATGGCCGGGGAGGCCGCCTGCAAGCGCAGGTTGCCGGTGGTCGTCGGTGTAGAGGCCGTGATGGGGCTGACGAACAGTGGGTCGTCGGCGCGGTTGCCCGCGCCGGAGTAGCCGCCTTGCACGATGCTGTAGCTCAGCGTGACTCCGCCCCAGGGTTGGGAGATCTCAGGGTCTCCCGCGGCGCTGTCGCCCCATAGAATACCATTCCGGACCGTCGTGCTGCTGCCACGGTCGCTGTACAGCCCGCCGCCGTAGTAGTAGGCGGAGTTGCCGCTGAAGGTCACGTTGGTCAGCGTCGAGCTGCAGTTGTAGTCGTTGTACAGCCCGCCGCCGTAGTTGGCAGCGTTGCCGCTGAAAACCACGTTGGTCAGCGTTGGGGCGCTGGCGTAGTTGTACATACCGCCGCCGGCCGTCGCAGCGTTGCCGCTGAAAACCACGTTGGTCAGCGTCGGGCGGCCGCCGGAGTCGGTGTACATTCCGCCGCCGAGGCCGTTGTAATAACCGGCTGAGCTGGCGACGTTGCCGCTGAAAACCACGTTGGTCAGCGTCGGGCTGCCACCCACGTTGTACATTCCGGCGCCGGAGGTGTCGGGGTAGCTCCCGTTCGCGTAGCCCCCGCTGACGGTCAAGCCGTCGAGGATGGCGGTGGCGTCTGTTCCGCTCCCCGTCACCACGTGGTAGCTGTTGTCGCTGGTATCGTTGGCGGCCCCGATGTCGCCGCTCAGCGTCGTGACGTTGGTCTGCCAGTTGCGCCCGCCGCGCGTCGTCTCCGTGCCGGCAAACCCGCCGTAGATCGCCACGTTGTTCTTGAGAGCGAAAGTTGCGCTGCGGTCCGTGCCGCTCGTCGGCTTGTACGTCCCCGCCTTGACCCACAGCTCGGAGTCGCTGCTTGCCCCTGACAGCGCCGCCGCCAGGTCCTTGCCCTTGTCCCAGGTTGTGCCGTCGCCGGTCCCGCCGGGGACGACGTAGATGATGGTGCTATCGGTTGTCGCGTGAATGGGGGTTGCAGCCGCGAGGATGGCCGCCAGTGCGAGGACCATCAGGCACGCGCGCACGAGCGCGCCGCCACCTAACATCGGGTGAACACGCCCTGTTCTATTCATTTCAGGCCCCTCTGTGCTTTGACGTTTACGTTTATGTAGGGCAAAACACAGGAGCGCCCGGCGCTTTGCCTAATGACGCGCCGAAAGCTCCTCATCTCCCCTTAGGGCCATTATAGCACGAAAGCAAGCACACCCACGCACTTTTTAACGGTTTTGCGACATATGTGAGAGAAGTCCAATCCGCTGTCAACGGATGCTAACGAACAAACGGACCCTGATCACCTATAGCGAGACTTGTCCCACCATGCGAGACTATTCGTTTATCCGTTACCGTATCCGTTGACAGCGGTTGCGCCCTTTTCGTGACCTTCGTGGCCCAACGACCCACAATAGCGCGAAGGCCCTGATGGTCGTGGAACCACCAGGGCCTCCGTCGCTTGTGCGGCGCGTGCGCGTTGCGTGATTTACTTGGCTTTGGATGTCGCCTTCGGCGCGGGTTTGGGAGCCGCGGCGCGCTTCTTCAGCACCGGCAGGCCCGTCGCGGTCTCAGATACCTCGTAGCCCTCGGGCACCTTGTCGAGGGCGCCCTCGCCGGGCTCGCCCGAGAAGAAGTACAGCGTGCGCTTCCCGCTCGCCGTCTCCGTTGTCCGCGAGTGCAGATGATAGGTCTTGCCCTTGCTATTCTTGTACGTGAATGCCACGGTCGCCTCCTTGCTTCAGAGCATAAAAATAGAGCTTGTCAATCGGCCGTCTCGGAGCCATCCCTTCCTTACGCTATATTATACCATATCTAGTCAAGTGGGGCCTATTGAACACTAAACCTAGTATGGGTAGCCATCTCGTAGGAGCCATCTGGTAGGGGTAGCTCTTGTAGCTACCCGTCACCCCGTAACCCGTAACCCCGTAGCCCCCGTCGCTACCCAGGGCGACCACGAGGATCGCCCCTACTTCAGACCGCGCGCCGAGTTGCCCAGCACGACCAGGTCCGGCACTGATTGCAGCGCCGCCGCCAGCACCGGCGGCAGAATTCCGAATGCCGCCAGCGTCACGCCGGTGATATTGTAAATGGCGGTGAAGCCGAGGTTCTGGCGGATGAGCCGCGCCGCCTGCTTCCCGATCGCCAGCGTCTCTGGCGCGAGCCGCCAGTCCGCCCGCATCAGCGCCACATCGGCCGCGGCCAGCGCGACATCTGAGGCCGCCGCGCCGAGCGCAATGCCCACATCGGCCTGGGCCAGGGCGGGCGCGTCGTTCACGCCATCGCCGATCATGGCGACGACGTGGCCCCCCGCCTGCATCTCGCGCACGATGCGAATCTTGTCCTCCGGCAGCAGCTCGGCCTCGTACGCCACACCCAGCTCATCGGCCAGGGATGCCGCGGCCGCGCGGCGGTCGCCGGTCAGAATGGCAATGTGCTGCACGCCCATCTTCCGCATCTGGGCCAGGGACTCGGCCACGCCCGACCGCTTGGTGTCCGACGTTGCCAACAGTCCCACGATCTCGCCGTCCTCGGCCAGCCAGAACGTCGACTTGCCTGTCTCTTCAAGAGCATCTGCCGTGCCAAGGTAGAGCGACGGGTCGATGCCGGCGTCGGCCAGCAGCCGGCGCGTGCCGAGCGTGACGTGCCGCCCCTCGACTGAGCCGCTGACCCCGCGCCCGGACTCGCTGCGCAGGGCGGCGGCGGGCTGAACGGGCAGGCCGCGGTCGCGGGCGGCGCGGACGACCGCCGTGGCGATGGGGTGCTCGGACAGGCTCTCCAGGGCGGCGGCGCGGCGCAGGATGTCGTCGGCCGTGGCGCCGTTGAGCGGGATGACGTCGGTGACGGTCGGGGCGCCGAGGGTGAGCGTGCCGGTCTTGTCGATGAGGACCGTGTCCACCTTCGCCAGAGTCTCCAGCACGGCGCCGCCCTTGATGAGGATGCCCTGCTTCGCGGCGCGGCCGACGCTCGCCAGGACGACGACCGGCGTGGCGATGGCGATGGAGCAGGTGCACGAGACGACGAGGACGGCGACCATCGCACTGACACTGTGGCTGATGACCCACGTCAACCCCGCGACGACGGCGACGAACGGCAGGTAGTAGGCAGTGAAGCGGTCGGCGAGGCGCTGCACCGGCGCTTTGGCGCTCTCGGCCTCCTCCACCAGCCGCACGATCTTGCCGAAGGTAGTGTCCGCGCCGACGCGGCTCACGCGCACCGTCAGCGAGCCTTGCGACGTCAGCGTTGCCGCCAGCACGTTCTCGCCGGCGCCGCGCTCGACCGGCGTGGATTCGCCGGTGATGGCCGCCTGGTTGACGGCGGCGCGCCCGTCGAGGACGACGCCGTCGGCGGGAATGGTTTCACCGGGGCGAACGACGATGATGTCGCCCGGCGCGAGGCTGTCGGCGTCCACATCGGCCAGCTCGCCATCGCGCTGCACATGAGCGACGCGCGGGGCGAGGCGCGTCAGGGAGCGCACCGCCTCGCGGGAGCGGTTCGTGGTGTAGGATTCGATGGCGTCGCCGATGCGCATCAGGAGCACGAGGATGACCGCCGTCGCGCCTTCGCCGGCCGATACGGCGGCCAGGAGGCCGACGGTCATGAGGGTGTGGGCGGTGACGCGGCCCGACCGCGCCGCGAGGATGACGTTGCGGAAGATGGGCCAGCCGCCGATGAGGAGCACGGCGGCCAGGATAGGCCAGGGGATGGCGTTGACGGCAATGTCGAGCAGGCCGAGGCGCTCCCCAACGACGAGCAGCAGGATAGCGCCGACGACGAAGACCAGCACCACCCAGCCGGCCAGCCGCGCGAAGCGCGCCGTGGTCTGCTGCGTATCGGAGGTGGGCGTTCCGACACGGTAGCCCGCCCGTTCGACGGCGGCGGCCAGCGCCGCCTCGTTTGCCTGGCGCGGGTCGTACTCGACCTCGGCGCGCTCGGCGGCGAGGAGCACGGCGGCGCGGCGGACGCCTGGCACCGACGCCAGGGCGTGCTCGACGTGCGCGGCGCAGTCCGCGCAGTCCATGCCTTCGATGCGCAGGTCGATATGTTCCAGGTGCAGAGTCGTCTGGCCGTTCATGTCCCTCGTTACGGCGTGCCGGGCGGAGCCGCGACCGAAGTCGCGCCGGTCACGTCATCCTCCTCCACGTCCTCTTCGGGAGGCGGTGGCGGCGTGCCGCCCGCCTGGTTCGGAGTGACCATCACGTTGAGCGTGAAAACACGGAATGTCTGATACAGCACGCCGGGGCGGAAATCGTAGTCCGCAACCTGCGCGACGAGGCGAAGGTAAGCCGTCTCCAGCGTGATTGGCCCGGCCGCCGTCTCGACATTGACGGCCGGCTTGTTCCAGTCGGCCGGCAGGCCATACACCAGGTCATCGGTAGTGCGGTCGGCCGCCGCCTGGGCGCTGACGAGGATGGTCTTGCGCGTGCGGCGGTCGTTGATGTCGAATAGACTCAGCTCCAGCCCGGCCGGCGCGCCCGTCGTCGGGTCGGGCGGCGGAATCTGGGAAACATGTAGCCCGATCTCGCCGATGCCGCGTCGGGACGCGTCTACGATGCGCACGTCCTGGCGGAAGTTGGGGATGTCGGCGGAGTAACGCAGCTCGCCGGGCGTATTGAGCGTGATATAGGAGGGTGGGTTGACCTGGAGACTGCCGCGGCGCGAGGCAGGCGGCAGTGGCTCCTGCGCAGAGGCGCCGGCAGCGCCGCCGCTGTTCCGCCGCGGTCTCAACCGCCCCATCAGGCGCCACCGCCGCAGCGCCCAGAAGATGAGACCGGCGAGTACGAGGAGGCCGAGAATGGCGCCGGCCGGCGCCAGTCCCGCGCGAAAGCGTGTGAAGAAGGAGGAGTCTTGGGACGCCACGACGGCAGCCACCGGCGGTGGCAACGGCGTGCGAACGGCGGCTGCCGTCGCCACCGCGCCGGGCGTCGGCGCGGCCCCACTGCCTCCCAGTGCTGTAGCAAGGCCCTGCGCCCGGTCGGCCTGCGCGGTCAGGTTGATCTGCCGCGACTGCTGCGCCAGCTCGGTCAGGTCGCGCTGGACGGTCGTCGAATCCAGCCCTTCCAGCCGCAGCTTCGCCAGGGCCAGGTTGCGGGATTGGGCGTACGAGTCCGCGACGAGCTGCAAGTAATCTTGCAGGTAGTTCGGCGCCAGGTCCGCCGGCCGCGCGCTGGCGCGCAGAGAGTTGAACCCGCCCAGGAGCAGCCAGCCGACCAGCACCCCTACAGCGAAGCAGGCTACAGGAAGCCACACCCTCCGCAAGAAATCCATCATAGGCTGTTACACAGGAATAACCATATCCGCCAGGGCCTTGGGCGAGTGACTCAGGCGCTGCACGCCGTCGGCCTCGATCACCACCAGGTCCTCGATGCGGACACCGCCCCAGCCGGGAATGTAGATACCCGGCTCGATCGTCAGCGTCATCTCGGCGCCGAGCGGCTCCTCGGCGATCTTCCGCGCGCTCGGCGCTTCGTGGATCGCCAGTCCGACGCCGTGGCCCAGGCTGTGGCCGAAATTCTCGCCGTAACCCGCCGCGTCGATGATGTCTCGCGCCAACGCGTCCGCCGCCTTGCCGGTCATGCCCGCGTGCACTTTCTGGAGGGCATTTTCCTCGGCGCGCAGCACCAGGCTGTAAATCTCCTCGAACTTCGCGTCGGCGTCGCCCAGAATGATAGTGCGCGTCATGTCGGAGTGGTAGCCGTCCACGAGACAGCCCAGGTCGATGACGATCGGCTCCCCACGCCCGATGATGCGCTCAGAGGGGCGCGCGTGGGGCAGCGCGCTGTTCGGCCCGCTGGCGACGATGGGACCGTCGAACCAGTTCTGCGCGCCGTTCTCGCGGAAGAACTTCTCTAGCTCCCAGCCGACCGCCTTCTCCGGCATGCCGGGGCAGATGAAGCCGCAGACGAAGGCGAACGCGGCATCCGTCAGCTCGGCGGCGGTGCGGATCGAGGCCAGCTCGGCCGGCTCCTTGACGGCGCGAATGCCTTCGACCAGCCCTTTCGTCGCGACCCACTCGACGCCCGGCGTCTTCTCGCGCCATGTTTCGAACTCGGCGACCGTCACCGTCCCGGCCTCGAACCCCACGCGATGCGCGCCTTCCAGCATCCGCTCCAGGTTGCCGACGAAGTCGTAGCCGACGCGCTCGAGCGTGTAGTCAGGCGCTTGCTGCCCGACCTGCTCATAGTAGCGCGAGTCAACGGCGAAGATAGCCTGGGATGAGCGAATGACGAGCGTTCCCGCCGAGCCGGTGAAGCCGCTCAGGTAGCGGCGGTTGACGGCACTGCTCACGACGAGGGCGTCCAGCTTCTCTTCCTCGATGCGCCGACGAACGGCGGCGAGTCTCTCCGGCACGGGCATGTTGTCTCCATTAGAAGATCAGTCGTCCAGTCCGTCATTGCGAGCGGAGCGAAGCAATCTCTCGCCCTTGCGAATGGCAGTTTGAGCGGCCAGAGTGCAGTTTTTTACCTATCGTGGGACTGCTTCGTCGGCCTAGCGGCCTCCTCGCAGTGACGCCTGTCTATCTTAAGTAGCGCAGCAAAGCATTGTTCGCTTCAGTCGCGGTTCAAATCCTCACGGGCGGGTGGTAGGCTGGGCCTGCGGTCGCGCGGTGGCGCTGGGCGGCGCGGTCCCAACCGGCTGTGCTGTTCCGGCCGGCTGCGCTGCGCTACCAGCACCCGCCGCCGGGATCGTTGCGCTGAAGACACTGTTGCCGTTGATGACGTACAGCTTGTTGGCGCTCGTATCTACGTAGAGGCCGCGCGGGTCGTCCATGGACTTGTCCGTTGGCCCGCGGAACTGGCGCTGGAAGACGCCGTCCTTGCTGACCTCGACGACGCGCCCATTGTCCAGGATGTAGAGCGACTTGCCGTCCTGCGGCACGAACAGGGCCTGCGGGTTGGTCAGCGGCAGATCGATCCCCTGCACGCTGAACTTCGTGTCCTCCTTGCCGCCGGTGAAGCGGCGGACGTGCCCGTCCCCCATGAGGATATAGACGTCGCCGTCAATCCCCATGTCGATCGCCCCCTTCAGGTCGACCTTGTCGCTCAGCCACGCCGCCGGCGCCTGGTACCCGTCGTTCCCGCTCGCGACGTACTTGAGAATCTGCGAGCTATCCGGCTGGAGCAGGTAGACGTTGCCGCCGTAGGTATCGGCGATGAGCGGGTTCTGCCAGTCCTTGCTGCCGGGCATCTGGATCGCCGTCGGCGCGCCGGTCGGGCTGACTTCCCAGAGAATGCCGTCGCGGGCGATCGCGCCCACATCCTCGACCGTGCGCGCGCCGCCGCTGCGCAGCCACACCATGTCCCCCAGGTCGCCGACAGTGCGCGTCCCTACCGTGTCCCCCGACTTGAGCGCGACTTCCGGTGTCGCCCCCGCGCCGAGGCGCTGTCGGAACACGCGCCCGAGGCCAGTGTCCATAGCGTACAATTGCTGCCCGTTGAGCTGCAAGTACTTCATCACCGCGCCCGGCTCGTTAGCGGCGAGGACTGGCGCCCAGTCAGCGAGACGGTAGATGCCGCCCACCTGCTCGGTCTGGAGCTGGATTGTCTGGAGGAGACGCTTCGCGTTCTCGTCGCTCGGCCGGATCTTCAGCGCCTCGTTGACCTTCGCCTCCGCGTCGCGCAGCAGGTTCATGACCGATTGCTTGTCTGCCTGGCTACCTGTCGCCGCGGTCACCCGCTCCTGCGCCTGGCTCAGCAACAGGGCTACCTGGGCGTCCTCCTGCCGCCGCTGATTCATCGAACGGAACGTCGTGAAGGCGACCGCCGCGATGACCAGCACCACAATGATGAGGGCAAGCCAGCGCCAGAGAGACGGACCCCGCGGAACGGCGGGCGTCCCGCGAGCGTCATCCGGCAGCGTCTGCTTCAAGACGCCGCCCGCGCCCCGGCCGACGCTCGACGCGGCGCTCTTCGATGTCTGGCCGAGCCAGCCGCTCATGCGGCCCATCAGGCTCACCGTCGCAGCCTTCTCCGCCACATCCTTCGGCTGGGCGTACCCGCGCTTGTTCACGCCGTTGGGCGGAGCCGCCACGCCCTCGATTTCCTCCAGCCGCACCGCGATGAGACCCAGCTCGGGCGGCGGGGACTGGGTGGCCGCCATCTGAACGATCTCCGTCGCCAGCCCCTCGGGCGACTGCTCCAGAACCGTATGCAGCGTATCGCGGCTGACGAAATGCGCCACGCTGGGCGATGTGAGCACGGCGAGGTCGCCGTCGCCGACCTCCACGTGGTACAGGTCTGCGCGGATATTGCGCCGCACGCCGAGCGGATACCAGCCGCCGTCAGCCGCATCCTCATCCCCGCCGGAGATCCAGGGCGAGTCGGAGGGGAACTGGAGCAAATCCCCTGCCTGAACAATGTAAATCAGGGAGGGGCCGCCCTGGGCGATGTAGAGGTCGGGGCCAATCAGTGTCGCCAGGCCGATGCCGCCATGGCGGCGCGCATCGCGCTCGACGGTGGAGTTCACGAGATAGAGAGCCTCGTTGGCGGCCTCGACCGCCAACCGCAGCCCATTCGTCTCCGTGCCGGTGCTGGAGAAATACGCCTTCTGCGCCGCGTCGAGCATCTGCTGCCCGAGCGCCTCCTTGCCCTCGTCTGGCCCGGCCAGCTCCACGACGGCCAGAAGAAGTCCGCGATCCGGATGCCCCATGGCCTCGCCCGGAAACACGCCCACGCCCGGATCCTTCGTGCGCCACGCGCCCTGGACGAAAGCGCCCTGGACGATATCGGTATCTAGCTGCGGGCCAACACTGGCAGCCATAGGGCAGCTCCTTTCACTCCCACTCGATGGTCGCCGGCGGCTTGCTCGTGATATCGTAGGCGACGCGGTTCACGTGAGGCACCTCGTTGACAATGCGCGACGAGATGCGCGCCAGCAAGTCGTGGGGCAGGCGCGCCCAGTCGGCTGTCATGCCATCCTCGCTGGTCACGGCGCGCACAACGACCAGATCGGCGTAGGTTCGGAAGTCGCCCTGCACACCCACCGTTTTGACAGGCGCCAGGACGGCGAAGAATTGCCAGGGGTGATTGGGCAAGTGAGCATCCTCGATCTCGTGCCGCACGATAGCGTCGGCGGCGCGGAGCGTATTCAGGCGCTCCGGCGTGACCTCACCCATGATCCGCACGGCCAGACCGGGGCCGGGGAACGGCTGGCGGAAGACAACCTCTTCCGGCAGGCCGAGGGCGAGTCCGACGCGGCGCGTCTCGTCCTTGAACAGGTAACGCAGCGGCTCCACGAGGCGAAAGCGCATGTCCTCCGGCAACCCACCAACATTGTGGTGGGTCTTGATCTTCGCGGCAGGCGCCGTCCCGGTATCTCGCCCATAGGGCTCGGCGCTCTCGATAACGTCGGGGTAGAGGGTCCCCTGTACCAGGAAGTCGGAGCCACCCAGGCGCTCGGTCGTCGCCTCGAAGGTACGGATGAACAGCTCGCCGATCTTGCGGCGCTTGACCTCCGGGTCCGTAACGCCCTTGAGCGCCCCCAGGAAATCTGCCGAGGCGTCGACAAACACGATCGGCGCCGCGATGACCGGCCGCAGCAGGTCGAGCGTACCCTGGGCTTCCCCCTGCCGAAGCAAGCCGTGGTCCACGAAGATGCACGTCAGGCGGTCGCCGATGGCGCGCGAGACCAGCGTCGCCGCGACGGACGAGTCGACGCCGCCGGAGAGCGCGCACACCACGTGGCCGTCGCCGACCTGCGCGGAGATACGCTCGATGCTCTCCTCAATGAACGCGGCGGGCGTCCAATCCTGACGCACGCCGCACACGCGCACGAAGTTCTCCAGAATCTCGCGGCCCTCAAGAGTGTGGGTAACTTCGGGGTGAAATTGGATGCCGTACAGCCCCGCGTCGTTGCCAATCGCGGCGCAGGGCGAGCCATCGCTCGTCGCCAGGACGTGGAAGCCCGGCGGCGGGGTCTCGACCCGGTCGCCGTGGCTCATCCACACGCGCAGCGTCGTGGGCAAACCGTCGAACAGGCCGCCGGGCGCGTACACCGACACATCGCCGGGGCCGTACTCCCGCTGCCCGCTCGGCGCGACGTGGCCGCCGAGGGCGTGGGTGAGGAGCTGCATGCCGTAGCAGATGCCCAGCACCGGCCGCCCGCTGGCAATCACATACGACGGCAGGGTCGGCGCGCCGGTCTCGTAGACGCTCGATGGGCCGCCAGACAGGACAAACCCGCGCGGGTTGAGCGCCAGAACGCGCTCGGCGGGCGCATTCCACGGCAGCATCTCGCTATACACACCAAGCTCCCGCAGCCGCCGCGTAATGAGTTGGCTGTACTGAGAGCCGAAGTCGAGAACGGCGATCGTATCGTGAGCGGTCGTCGTGAGTGTCATTCCCTCTGCCTGTTGGCTGGCATTCATGATCCGGCCTCGCTCCTCGTCGGGCCAATGGGCCGGCTGAGCCACTCCAGCGGATCCACGGCGACTCCGTGAACCCGTATCTCCCAATGAAGATGGGGCCCGGTCGAGCGCCCCGTCGTTCCCACAGCGCCGATCTGCTGCCCCGCCTGCACCATCTGCCCCGGCTTCACCGCTAGAGAGGACATGTGGAAGTAGCCGGAATAGACGCCCCAACCGTGATCGATCCACACGGCATTCCCACGCACCTGCGACGGGCCGGCCACGGCGACACGGCCGGGGGCGGCGGCAAGCACCGGTGTCCCTACCTCGACCGCCCAGTCGGAGCCAGTGTGCGGCTCTTCCAGCTCGCCCTCATTGTAGACACGCTCCTGGCCGAACGGCGCGCTTCTCGGCGCATCCGCCGCGAGCGGGCGCTGCATCGGCGCACCGCGCCAGGTCGGCGTGTCCACCGCCCATACCTTCTGCAACGCGGCCAGTTCGGGCCCGGTAATCTCCGGGTTGATAAGGTCGGCCTTGCCCGGCGGCAGCACAAAGCTCAGCTTTGGCCGCTCGGTCCGCGTCACCTCAACGGACGCCGACAGTGTCTGCTTCTTTCCCGTCGCATCGTCCACGACAACCCGTAGCGGCGTCTGACCCGGCGGCGCATCCAACCCAACCCCGACAATCGCCCAGTAGGCGTCTTTGGCGCGGTGGAACTGGAACGGCACATCCCCCAGCGTACCCGTCGCCGTGATTGGCTGGTCGGCGGTCAGCGTGACGGCCAGGGTATGCCCCTGCGCGACTTTCGCGCGGTCGGGCCGCAGGGCCACCGTCGCCGGACGGGGCGTCGGGGTCACCGTTGCGGTCGCGGTCGGCGACGCCGTCGCAGTCGCCGTGGGTGTCGCGGTCGCCGTCGCCGTCGGGGTCACCGTCGCGGTCGCGGTCGCCGTAGGCAGGATGACCAGGGCCAGAGCGGCGGCCAGGGGCGCGGGAGTCTCAGCGCGGCAGCCGGAAACCAGTGTCAGAAGCGCGATCACGACGCAGATCGTCAGCCGCCTCAAATCATCCTCCGGCCGCTATTTTGCATTATACAACGGCCAGGACGAAAACTCAAGCCGCGTCCATATGTAGTACACATCATCCGTCGTTCATCACTATATATAGGAAGGGCGAACGGCATCACCCTTGCGCGCCCTATGCTGGCCCTTGTCTTGCTCTATAGCGTGTCACGCGGTCTATTTCTTCACGCCGAACAAGGAGTATAGACCAAAGTGCGCGCCAGGGCAACTAACGCCACATAATGTTGAGCAGGGCTGACAGGAAGTGCAAGGGGTGGCCGTGATGTACTATGATGTCCCCGGTATCCATATCGACGAGTTGCGCCAGCACGGCGACAGCTACTATTTGCGGCTACGCTACGGGCCCGGCTTCTTCCCAACGCTCGCCGCGTTCGAGGATGCCGTCCCCATTGGCGAGCGCCACTACGAAGCGGACCTTGGCATGTGGCGCGTCTCGAAGCGCTATGCCGCGCTGATGCGGTGCTTCTTCCCGAACTTCGACGACCTGACCGCCATGCCGGTGGTCGAGCTACTCGCGCCGACGCCGCCGGTGTACCACCCGCACGCCGTGCGCATGGGGCTTATGGTCGCCGGCCTGCTGGCCGCCCTCATTGTCTGGCGGACGATTCTACCCGTTGCCATTCCGAGCGCAGGCGCCGTCGCCCGTGCCGCCGTCGCGCGCGTGCCCTCGCCGCTGCTACACGTCGTGCGAGACACGCCGACGCAGTTGGCGAAAATCGCCTCGACGCCGCCGACCGACCACCCGCTGATTCGCATCAGCCCGCCGACCGACAACGTGGCGCTCGGTGCGACGCTGGTCCGCGCCCACGCCGTCCGCGACGACCACCTGATGGGTATCAAGCAGTAGCCACGCCGCGAGGGCCAAAACGACGAACCGCCGACCGGTAGGATGGGCGGCGGTTTTCGTGCGCCAAGAATAGAAACACGGAACACACGGAATACACGGACAGGGAGGGCAAACAGGACGCTTATCGAGCGTCATTTCACGGGTCGGTACACCGTAACGCGAATTGTCGGGTCGTTAGTAACATGCTGTGCTATTTCCGGACCGTAAATCTCGGTCCCGGACATTAGCGTCTTTGTTATCACAAGCGTCCCTTTTGAGCTTTCTATGACCAATCCGATGGGCGTGCTCGAATCCAGATCCAGCAAATCACATACTTTAGTGGGCACAGAGAAGCGCCCATTGCTCGAAGGCTGGGTCTGCGTCAGGAATGTAACCGAGATAACTGTTGCGCTCATACTTCTTCCCCTTTGTTGACTCGCACCCTGCGTCAGACAATGTAGGATAGCGTACCCTAGCGGAGCGGTAGGTAGCGTACCTGACCTTCCCATTCCCCTTCGAGACTGCAGTCGGCCAGAAGCAGAATATCCTCGATAGCGACGGCAACCGGCACACGACGACTCACCTCAAACACACCTGGCATAGTCTGGCCGGCCGCCACACGTTCATAGGCATACCGCGTCACTGTCGAGACATCGTGCGTAAGCAATACTCGACCTACCTCCGCGGCCCATGCCAGCACCGTGGGATCATCAGCACCCGAAAGCCCAACATCCTGGACGCGCACGAGGTCCAGATCAGAGCGGCGGCGCAAAAGGCCACGCACGATATCGTTGTTGAAGTTCTCGTCTGCAAGAAGGCGGAGCACAAAGTCACTCACTCAGCCCTGGCGCCGAGCGACCAAGCGCTCTCGAACGCCCGACGGATCGAGGCGGCTTTCGGTCTCTCGTCGAACAACATCGGCCTGAGCATATCTCTGCTGCAAGTACGCCTCCACCTCAGGCTGATGATAGAGATAGTAGGCGATGACTTGATAGACGTCGGCCAGGCGCAACACAGGGTATTGCTGCGCGATCTCTTCAGGCGTCGCGCCGTCCACAAACGCAGACACGACCGTGTCAAGGGTCACACGTGTAGTGCCAACGCGCACAACACCGTCGGCATCACTATGCAACGGTATGGTATCAACGCTCAAGGACAAGGTCACGCGGCTCTCCTCTTCGCTACAAGCGATATGCGAACAGTGAGCAAATTCTAGCCCGGGCATGAATGCACGTCAACCACCCCCTGCGGTTCAACGCGCTGACAGCTCCCCAACCTCCGCTGCTTTCTACACGGAAAAGGAGACAGTATAATTTATGCTCGCCGCTAGAACCAATGAACGACGAGCGAGAGAGCATGTCTGTGCAACTAAACCTTCCGCGCTTCGACTCCCCTGAGCTTCTGGACCTGAACGTCGGCACTCTCGATGAGGCGGCCGTCAGCCTGACCGACTTGCAGCGCATCAACCGCTGGCTCGGCGGGTGGGACACCCTGGCGCGGCACTTGCTTCCTCGCCTCTCGGATGCGGCTCGCGCCGCCGACCGGCCCATCGTCGTCGCCGATATCGGCGCGGGGGCGGCGGACCTGCCGGTCGCCATCGTGCGCTGGGCGCGGCGGCGGGGCGTTGACGTCCGGGTGCTGGCGGTCGACCTCAACCAGCGGCACCTGGCAATTGCGCGGCCGTGGCTGCGCGACTATCCCGAGATTCAGCTCGTCGCCGCCGAAGCGGGGAACCTACCGTTGGAGATGCACGTCGACTATATAGTGGCGTCCTTGTTTCTGCATCACTTCCCCCCGCCAACCGTGGCAGCCATGCTCGGATCGTGGTATGCGACGGCGCGGCGGGGTATCATTGCGAATGACCTCATTCGGGCGTGGCCGCCCTACCTGGGCTACTTCGTGATCCAGCCGTTCATCGCCCGGAGCTACCTGACGCGCTACGACGCCCCGCTGTCGATTCGGCGGGCGTATACGCGGCGCGAGATGCGGGAACTGGCGCACTCGGCGGGTGTGCCGGCGCGCGTCTACTGGCACTGGCCGTGGCGGCTCGCCCTCGTCGCGGACAAGCACGAATAGTGCTCGCGGTGGAGTTGGGACTGCACCGCGAGTGGGATACGAAACCTTATTTGGAGTAGGGGAAGCATGAGCAACATCCCTGGCGGCGCCTCCGGCGCGACTATCCTGGATGGGCGCTACCAGCTGCAACAGCAGATTGGCGTAGGCGGCTCCTCCGTCGTCTACCGCGCGCTGGATCAGCGTCTCGGGCGCACCGTCGCGGTGAAGCTGCTGCGGCCGCACCTGGCACAGGACCCGGCCTACCTCCAGCGATTCCAGGAGGAGGCGCGGCGCGCGGCGCAGGTGAGTTACCCCTACATCGCCGCCGTCCTCGACCTGAGCGCCGACCCGGCCCAGCCGTACATCGTGATGGAGTATGTGGACGGTCAGCCCCTCAACCGGCTCGCTCCGCTGCCCATCGCCGATGCCGTGGAATACACGCGGCAGGCGGCCGAAGGCCTGGCGTTCCTGCACGGCCAGCAGCTCGTTCACGGCGATGTCAAGCCAGAGAACATCCTGGTCGGCAAAGACGGGCGCGTCAAGCTGGTGGACCTGGGCATCGCCAGCCCACCGGGCGCCCAGGCCGGCACGACCATCATGGGGTCGCCGGCCTACGTCGCGCCGGAGCGGCTACAGGGCGCGCCCCTCTCGACGCGCGCCGACGTCTATGGCCTCGGCGCAACCCTGTTCGAGGCGCTCACCGGGCGGCCGCCGTTCGTCGGGCAGACGGCGCAGGAAGTCGCGGCCCAGAACCTGTCGAGCAACCCACCCGACCTGCTGTCGCTGCGGCCCGACGCGCCCCCGGCGCTGGCGGCGATTGTCAGCCGCGCCCTGGCAAAAGACCCGGCGCAACGCTACCCGGACATGGCCAGCCTCAGCAAAGGGCTGGCGGGACTCCAGATGAGCGCCGGCCAGACCACCGGCCCGCTGCCCCGCGCCGCCGCAGCGGCCGTGCCTGTCGCAGCGACAGCGGCGGCTACCTCGCCCGCGAGGTCCGGCGGTGCGCCCCCCACCTATCCGCCGCCGCGCACGCCAGCGCCCGCGCCACAGCCGCGCCGCAACCGCGGCCTGGGGTGGGCAGGGCTGCTGGCTCTGCTGGCCGTCCTGTGCCTGGCCCTGGCCGGTTTCATGTTCATCCAGCAGAATCTCTCGTCGCGCCTGGCGCCCGCTATCATTCCACCATCCCCGACATTGGCGGTGCCAACGGCGACGACCGCGCCCGGCAAGCCGTCGGCGACGCCCCAGCCGGCCAAGCCCACAGCCACAGAGACACAGCCCAAGCCCACGACGGCGCCCACCGAGCCGAAGCCTACCATCACCCCGAAGCCGACATTCACGGCGATAGCGCCGACGGCCACGAAGGCGCCGCCCACGGCCGCCCCTAGTCCCGCCGCGACCGCCGTGCCCACACAGGCGATGGTGGAGGTGCCGCGCGTGCTGGGGCTGGCTCAGAAACAGGCCAATATTGCGATTGAGGCAGCAGGGTTGAGGGTCGGAAATATCGACACTCTAGCGACAAACGAGGTTCCGCCGGATACGGTCGTGGGCCAGCAGCCGGCGCCAGGGGCGCGCGTCCCGGCGGGAACGCGGGTGAATTTCGTGATAGCCGAGAAGCCGGCGGGCGCGCCGGCGGTCTTCATCTGGCCGTTCCCACAATTCGATACACCCAGTAGCCTCCAGGCGCCGCAGGGACTGGGGGATCAGGGAGTGCCAGCGGCTCCAGCGCCAAGCTCGAAGCCAGGGCGTCGCGTCGGGCATCGGTAAGCACGAGGTAAGCGCCGACGGGCGCGCCGGCCAGCTCCTCGACCGGAGGGTTGAGGTGCGGCGTGTGGTCCAGGTCTAGCAGCATGCCCAGGGCTTTGTAGACATGGCCGCCCGCGTCGAGCTTCAGGTCGCGCAAGCCGCGATCCAGGTACAGGGGCGTGCCGTCCTGCACAGGCTCGCGCACCGCGTCCATGATCTGCCACATGCGCGCATTGTTGCGGCCATCGGCCAGCTCGTAGAAATAGTAGGTGTCGAGGCGGGTGAGCGGGTAGGCGATGAGCGCCCCCGTCAGCAGTATCGCGCCGACGCCGATGGCCAGACGCAGCCCCCTGCCCGTTGCCGTAGCATCCCTGGTGGCCGGCCGCAGTATTGCCACCCCGGCCGCGAGCAGAATCCCCATCGCGGCGAACGTGGGCGGGAGAAGCGCCGCCATGTAACGCGCGGAGATGTGGGAATCGTAGGCGCGGTTGAAGTAGGGAAAGATGAGGAAGGCCGCTAGCCAGCACGCCAGGGGCAGCCCCGCGCGCCGAGCCGTGTAGATCAGGGCCGCGAGGGCAAGAACGGCGTAGGCGATGACCACGGGGTGGCGCATGGCGGGCGTTCCCGCGTCGGCCGCGAGAGTCGAGATGAACGTGGAGCCGACCATCTGATACGCCAGCCCCACGAAACCCCGCATGTTGTCCACGTAATCCGCCAGGCTCGAGCCGCCCGTGAACGCGTAGCCGCGCCGCGCCGCGCCCTCCGCCGATCCCCCGCCCGACACGATATTGTAGATGATGAGATTGCTCGTCAGCAGCGCGGCAGCGCCCAGGGCGAGCCACGGCCAGCGCGTGCGGAGCCACGCTCGGCGCACCACGGCGATCCATATGCCCGCGCCGAGCAGGATGACGAAGGCTGTCGGGTGAGTCTGTAACGCCAGGCCGGCCAGCGCGCCGGCGGCGATGAGCAGGCACGGCTGCCCGCGGCGGTTGGCCTCGGCCAGGGCCAGCAGCGCGAGGGTCGTCCAGAAGGGTGTCGTCGCGTTGGACCACGCGATGTGGCTGTTGACGACGACGGGAACGAAGGAGACGGTGAGGAGTGCAGCGGCGATGAGACCGGCCAGGCGGGACCAGGTCGCCGCGCGGGGAGAGGCAGCGAAATGAGCCGCGGCGAGACTCGCGCCAAGGAAGTAGGTGACGCCGACCGTGAGCGCCCCCAGGATCATGATGAGCAGCCGCGGCCACGCGGGGCCGTCCAGCCAGAGACCGGGGGCGAGCAGGTAGTGCAGGAGCGGCCCGTTGTACGTGTCGAACGAGACGGCCGGGAAGAAGTGGTCGCGGACAATGCGCAACGCGAACTGGACATCGTCGGTCTCGTCGGTCAGGGTGGGGACGAGCTGAAGGGCGCGTAAGCGTATCCATGCCGCGGCGAGCGTCAGGCTCAGGGCGACCAGCGCGTCGAGCCACCGCCAGTGGAACGAGCCGTCCTTGGAGGTCATCATGGTAGACGAGGCCCGGACCGCGAGATTCTAGAGAGTACGCGAGAATTGCGCATGAACGACAGCTCAGTCAAGCTGTCATTGCGGGCGAAGTCCATATGATCCTCGGGTCACCCGTAACTATGACAATGTCATGCTGAGCGGAGCGAAGCATCCCGGTGCCATTGGGGGCCCTTCGCTGCGCTCAGGGCGACAGCCGTGCTATTCTCATCTCAGCGAAGCAATCTCCCGCCCCTGAAAGAGCGGGTCTCAGTGGCAATGCCTGGGCCGCTACCTCCGTGAGATTGCTTCGTCCGTGGGGAGCTTCGCCCCCCACGCCCCCGGCAGTCGCCCTCCTCGCAATGACACTGGCTTCATGTTCTGAATAGCCCAGGCCCCTCCCCATGCAAAGGCCCGCCGGGGTGAGCCTTTCGCGTTTTTCGCGCCCTTTCGTGCCTTTCGTGGTCCTGAGATTCATCTGCCACCCGAAATAGCTCATCTTAGTGGCCGAGGTTGGCCCCCGGCACGTGTACCAGGAAGAAGACGGCGGCGAGAATGACGTACAGGGCAAGGAGCTGAAAGCCTTCCAGCCAGTTGCTCTCCCCATCCAGGCAGATTGTCTGGAAAAGGAACCCGGCGGCGGCGACGGCCACGATCTCGATGGGCAGGAAGACCAGGTTCATCGAAGCCGGCCCGAGGACGAGGCTGAGCAGGACGAGCACCGGCGCGACAAGCAGCGCTACCTGCGTAGACGACCCGGCGGCGATACCCAGGGTGATGTCCATGCGGTTCTTCCCGGCGAAGAGAATGGCGCTGAAGTGCTCGGCGACGTTGCCGACCAGGGGCACCACGACAACACCGATGAAAAACTCGCTGACGCCAAACTGGCGCACAATCGTCTCGACCTGGCCGACCATAGCCTCGCTGAGGATAACCGTCGCCACGGTGACACCTGCCAGCACGGCGATGGCAGTGGTGCGCGGCCACGGCGTATGGCTGGGTTGCTCCTCCCCCTCGTCGATGCTCGGCGGGTAGGTCTCATCCGCTATCGCCTTGTCCTTGTCGCCAAGCGTGAAGCTGTAAACGATATAGGCTGCGTAGAGTGCCAGGAGGATCAAAGCGACGGCAATGCTCTCCGTCTCGACGCGGCCCGGATCGGCGTCGGTGAAGGCGAAAACGGCCGGGATGAGCAGGCCGAAGATGGCGAGCAACATCATGGTGCCGTTGCGGCCCGCTTCGCGGCTATCGAAGCGCTGGACGCCGTACTTGAAACCGCCATAGAGGAACGCACCGCCCAACACCAGCAGGATGTTGCCGATGATGGAGCCTGTGATAGACGCCTTCACGAGGTCGTACAGGCCGCTAGACAGCGCCACAGCGCCGATGATGAGCTCAGCCGCGTTACCGAATGTGGCATTGAGTAGACCGCCCCACTTCGGGCCAATGTAGTGGGCCAGGTCCTCGGTCGATCGCCCGATAAGGGCGGCGAGAGGGATGAGACCGGCGGCGGCCAGGAGGAAGATAATGATAGCGGGGGCGCCAAGGAACTCGCTGCCGAGTCCGAGCACACCGAGGGCAAGCATGATCCACTGCCAGCGCGGGATGCCAAACATAGACTACTCCCGATAGGGTGATGGGTGGGTCAAGATGACGCCGGCCTGGACATGGACAGATTTTCGGAGAACAGATCGACAGGGGCACTCGCGGGCAGCAGCACCGTGAGGGCGCGCGGCGCGACGCGGATGTTCAGCGGCGTTCTCACGAACGGGTCCCCGTCCAGGTGGACGGCCAGGCTCTCGTCGGCGACGATCTCAAGCTCGCGGGCGCGGAACGTCTCGACGGTCGGGTCGCCCTGGTGGCGGCGCAGCGCGATCTGGGCGATATGGCGCACCGAGTCGACCCAGGAGTCGCCGTCGAACAGGTAGACGTTGAACATGCCGTCGTCGGCCTGGGCTTCTGGCGCCAGATAGGTGCCCGCGTAGTACTGGATATTGCTGACGACCATGAACATCACGCGATGCCGATGCGGCTTGCCGTCAACCCGCAGTTTGACGCGCGTCCCACGCGCCTCCAGGACCGGGCGAAAGGCCGCGTACACGTAGGCCACTTGCCCGAAGCGGCGCTTGACCGGTTTCGCCTCGGTTTCGATGACCTGGGTAATGGTCGCATCGAGGCCGATGCCTGCCCACAGCATGAAGTATTTCTCGTAGCCCTGGCTGGTCGCGATCCCCACATCGATGAGCTTGCGCTGGCTCGAAACGAGCGCGCGCGCGGCCGAGATAGGGTCGGGGCGGTGGATGATGGTCGGCGAGCCCATCAGGCCCAGCTGGGCGGCCCAGACATTGCCGGTGCCCATGGGAATCAGGCCCAGCGCCGTGTTTGTCCCGACGAGGCCGTTGGCCGCTTCGCTGAGCGAGCCATCGCCGCCGACAGTCACAACGGCATCGGCGCCCTCGACCGCGGCAGCCGCCGCGAAGCGCGTCGTGTCGCCCTGCGCGGTCGTCTCATGGACAGTGAGACGCCAGCCGGAATCGCGCAATAGGCGAAGCGCAGCCTCTACCTCGCCGGCCGCCCCCGCCTGACCAGCCACTGGGTTTTGAATGACGTGAACATTCATCTGATTAACCTGCCAATTTAGCGTTATTATAGTGGGGGCGCGAAGGCCGCGCAAACCTGGCAGATATGTCGATTCGACAAGACATAAGATTGCGAGTACAATCTGAAAGTGACGGGAAGCTCAAGGCAGAGGAACGATGACGGACCAGAACAAGACGCTGATAGACAATCGCTATCGCATCGACGCTGAAATCGGCCAGGGCGGCATGGCCATCGTCTACCGCGCCTACGACGAGCGCCTGGCGCGGCCGGTGGCCGTCAAAATGATGCGCCCACAGTTCGCGGGCGACCCGACGTTCCTGGCTCGCTTTCGCCGCGAGGCCGTCGCCCTCGCCAACCTCCTCCACCCTAACCTGGCCGCCGTGTGGGACTCCGGCGAGAACCAGGGCATCCCGTTCATCATCATGGAGTACGTCGACGGTGACAACCTCAAGACTCACATTGTCGCCGAAGCGCCCATGCCCACCGACCGCGTCATCAACCTCATGATCCAGGTCTGCGAAGGCGTTGGCGCGGCTCACCGCGCCGGCCTGGTCCACCGCGACCTGAAGCCGCAGAATATCCTGCTCACCCGCGGCGGCCAGGTGAAGGTGACAGATTTCGGCATCGCCCGCAGCGTCGCGGCCACCGCCGTCTCCCGGACTCAGACGGGGCAGGTGTGGGGAACGGCGCAGTATATTGCCCCCGAACAGGCGGCCGGACAGCAGATTTCGCCTGCTACCGACGTCTATTCATTAGGCGTCATCATGTTCGAGATGCTGACAGGCCGCCTGCCGTTCGAGGGAGACACTCCCCTCGCCCTGGCGACTCAGCATCTTCAGGCGGACCCACCCATGCTCCGCTCGGTCAACCCGAAAGTGCCGCCGGGCATGGAGATGATCGTCTCGCGCGCGATGCAGAAGCGGCCCGAGGCGCGCTATCCCGATGCCGACGCGCTGTGCTCGGCGCTCAAGGCGTACCAGCGTCTTGGCGAGCAGATCACCGGCCCGGTGCCGGTCGTCGCAGCCCGGGCAGCCGTCGCGCAGCCGACACGGACGGCGACGACGAGTGCGCAGCGGCCGCCCACCGCGCCGAGCGCTCCACCGACTACCTATCCCGCGCCGGTGTCGCCGCCGGCGACTGGAACAGACTGGGCAACGATAGGGCTAGGGGTGGCCGCAACGCTGTTTCTGCTCGGCCTGATTCCGCTGTTCTGGGCTGTGCTGCAGCACTTCCAGACGCCGGCAGGGTAGAGATGTAACAGCGTGACGACGTGGCGAAATGAGGTGGCGTCGCTCCGTCGGTCCGCCATACCGTCACCCTTTCGCACCGTCTTTCCAATGGCACGGTATGTGTGTATAATTGTTCATGGGGAAACATAAACTCAGCCTGTAGACGCATAGAGCTTCGGGTGTCTTCGGATGCCTACGTGGAAGTTAACTGGAGAAGCATGTGAACAGGGGTATGCTACGGAGCGGCGTCGTGGTGCTAGTCGTCATGCTAGCCCTCGTCGCCCTGCTCATGACATTCGTGAATGCCCAGCCGTCGACTCAATCGAGTCTCGGCCTATCTCAGGTCGCCAAAGATATCCGCGATCACAAGGTCCAATCCATCACGGTCATGGGTGACGACCTGCGCGTCAAGTACGTCGGCAGCAACCAGGACAAGATGGTGCGCAAGGAGCACGGCACAAACCTGATTGACACGCTCAAGGCGATGGGCGTCAACGATCAGGATATGACGACGACGAAGATCGAGGTTGTCGCTCCGAGTTTCTGGTCCAACTGGGGACCGCTGCTTGGTTCCCTGCTGCCTGTGCTCCTCCTGGGCGGCTTCATCTTCCTGATGATGCGCCAGGCGCAAGGCGGGAACAACCAGGCGATGAACTTCGGCAAGAGCCGCGCCCGCATGTTCGGCGGCGATAAGCCGACCGTAACGTTCACCGACGTGGCCGGCGTGGAAGAGGCGAAGCAGGAGCTGGCCGAGGTCGTCGAGTTCCTCAAGGAGCCGGAGAAGTTCATCTCGCTGGGCGCGCGCATCCCGAAGGGCGTCCTCATGGTCGGCCCGCCCGGCTGTGGCAAGACCCTGATGGCGAAGGCCGTGGCCGGTGAGGCGGGCGTGCCGTTCTTCAGCATCAGCGGCTCCGAGTTCGTGGAGATGTTCGTCGGCGTCGGCGCGTCGCGCGTGCGTGACCTGTTCGACCAGGCGAAGCGCCACAGCCCCTGCATCATCTTCATCGACGAAGTCGACGCCGTCGGCCGTCACCGCGGCGCGGGCCTTGGCGGCAGCCACGACGAGCGCGAGCAGACGCTCAACCAGATCCTCGTCGAGATGGACGGCTTCGACACCGACACGAACGTCATTCTGATGGCGGCGACAAACCGCCCCGATATCCTCGATCCGGCGCTGCTGCGCCCCGGCCGCTTCGACCGCCGTGTCGTCATCGACCGGCCTGACCGCCTCGGCCGCCGTAAGATCCTGGATGTTCACGTCCGCGGCAAGCCGCTGGACAAGACGGTGAACCTGGACGTTATCGCCAAGCAGACGGCGGGCTTCGCCGGCGCGGACCTGGAAAACCTCGTGAACGAGGCCGCTATTCTCGCGGCGCGCCGCAATGCCCGCGCCATCGGCCTGGTGGACATGCAGGAGGCGCTGGAGAAGGTCATCATGGGGCCGGAGCGCAAGAGCCGCGTCCTCTCGCCGGAGGACAAGCGCGTTCTGGCATACTACGAGGCCGGCCACGCCATCGTGCGCCACTCGATGCCGCAGTGCGACCCGGTGCACAAGGTGTCCATCGTCGCGCGCGGCCTCAGCGGCGGCTACGTCATGCGCCTGCCGGATGAGGAAAGCGGGCTGATGCCCAAGAGCAAGTTCGAGGATGAGATCACGGCGCGGCTCGGTGGGCGCGCGTCCGAGGAGATCACCTTCAGCAACGTGACGACTCGCGCCAGTGAGGACATGGAACGCGCGACGAAGGCCGCCCGCGCTATGGTCACGCAGTACGGCATGAGCGAGCGCCTTGGCCCGATAACGTTCGGCGACAAGGAAGAGCTTGTGTTCCTCGGCCGCGAGATCGGCGAGCAGCGCAACTACTCCGACGCCGTGGCAGAGAAGATCGACCGCGAGGTGCAGCGCATCGTCAACCACGCCTACGAGCGCGCCAAGTCGGTGCTGCTGGCGCAGCGCGATCAGCTTGAGGCCCTGGCCAACATGCTCCTGGAAAAGGAGACTGTGGAGCGCAGCGAGTTCGAGGCGCTGTTCAACCCATCGGTCGCCGCGGCATAGATGACGAGCATGTGGCGGTAGGGGCAGGTTTGAAACCTGCCCTTTCGAGCGAAAACGAGAGAACGCGGAGGGGAAGCATACGCCCTCCGCGTTCTCTATTCAGGCTGACATCGTCTCAATACACTCGTCCACCAAGCTGGGCGGGTCGACGACTCGGTTCCAGAAGCGACAGACTACCATCTTCAGCGGGTACACCGATGACGAGCACCTCGGACATGAACCCCGCGATATTCTTCGGCGGGAAGTTGACGACGCCAATCACCTGACGCCCCAGCATTTCATCCTGAGTATATTCGCGCGCGGCCTGAACGCTCGACCATTTCTCACCGATTTCTGGTCCGAAGTCGACCTTGATTTTGTAGGTCGGCTTTCGCGCCCTGGGAAATGGCTCTACATGCGTAATCTGTCCCACCCGCATATCGACTCTCATGAAGTCGTCAAACGTAATTGTCGATGTCGGCATGGGCACACTCCGTTGAGAAACGAGCGCGGCACGGCGCTAGCTCATGAAGTTGGGGAAATAGAGCGCGATCAGGATCGTGCTGGCGTTGAATAGCGTGTGCACGACGATGGTCGTCGTCGTGTTCGTCTTCTGCCGCGTGTAGCCCAGCACCAGGCCGACGATGAATAGCTCGATCAGCGCCGGCGTCAGGCCATACTGGACGTGGGCGATGGCGAACAGGAAGGCCGTGAGCCACAGGCCGAGGCGCGGCTGCGCGGCGCCGCGAAACAGAATCTCCTCGCCGATCCCCGCCGACACGCCCAGGGTTATCGCGCCCGGAATGGACGTGAACGGACCGAACAGCGCGTCGGTCACCCGGCCGAACTCCTCGAACGCTTGCGGGGCGAGGGTGCGCCAGCCCAGGTTGATGAACGTGTCCAGGAGAAAGAGAGCCAGGAAAACGCCGATGGCGATGGACAGGTATTGCGGCGTCAGCGGACCCAGCCCCAGCCGCTCCATCACCTCGCGGAACGACCGCCGCACCCACAAGCCCACCCCGATAAAACCGTACACCGCGAACATGATGCCCTGGAGCCAGATCGTCGGCAGGGTAACGGCATCCTCCATCAGGCCAGCCGCGTCGCCGGCTGCTGAGGCATTGGTGAGGTTGCCCGCCGACGGGAGACTGGCGATGCTGAACCCGACCAGGGCCACGGCCAGGGAGAGGGCCACGCCGTCCACGATGGAGTCGCGTCGGATGGGAATGATGTGAGACAACGCGCCGCGCACCTGCGGGATCATCGGCAGCACCACGCCCACGGCGGTCAAGCCCAGAACAAACGCGGTGATGAAGGCGATGAAGAACGAGGTGACGGGCGGGGCGGCCGACGGCTCGGCCATGCTGGCCGCGAACGGCGCTACCAACGACAGCAGGGCCAGCAGGGCCAGCAAGGCCGCCACCCCAGCGATGCTGATGATGGTCAGGATGCGCGCCGTGGGGCGCCGCTCGCCAAAGTTCGCCAACAGCAACAGGCCCAGCGGGACAAGCAGCAGGATGAAGAAGAGCACCAGGTAGACCAGGCGGGCGATGAAAACATCCATGTCGATTCCTCACATGACGCGACAGATAAGTCCTTTGAGATACGCGCTTTCCGGAAAACTCAGCAGCACCGGGTGGTCGGGCGCCTGTGTCAGCCGCGCCGCGATCTGGGCGAAGCGCCGGGCATCGGCGCTCGCGCCGAAAACAATCTTCTGAAACAGGTCGGCGTCAACCGCGCCGGAGCAAGAAAACGTCGCCAGGTAGCCTTCCGGCTTCAAGAGCTGGAACGCCAGCAAGTTGATGTCCTTGTAGCCGCGCGCCGCCCGCTCGACCTGCGCCGCCGTGTGGGCAAACTTGGGCGGGTCCAGAATGATGACGTCGAACCTTTCCCCCCGCTCGCGGTACGCCCGCAGAACGGCGAACATATCCCCGACGACGTACTCATCCTGCGGCCGGTCGAAGCCGTTAAGCGCCATGTTCTGCCGCGCCACGTCCAGCGCGTCGGCCGACGTATCGACGTTGACGATCTGCGCCGCTCCGGCTGCCGCCGCGTAGACCGCGAACGCGCCGGTGTACGCGAAGCCGTTGAGCACGCGGGCGCCTTCGCACAGACGGCCGACCAGGCGGCGGTTGTCGCGCTGGTCCAGGTAGAAGCCCGTCTTCTGCCCGGCAACTATGTCCACCGCGAAGCGCAGCCCGTTCTCGGCGACCTCGACGCGCGGTGGCGCTTCGCCCCAGACAACGCCCTCGGTCACCGCGTCCAGCCCCTCGCGGTTGCCCATGTCCAGGTCAACCCGCTCCACAATGCCGCGTGGCGCAAGCTCCGCGGCCAGCGCCTCCACCACCAGGTCGCGCCGCTGCGCCAGACCCAGGGTGCTTATCTGAACAGTGAGCGTGTCGGCGTAGCGGTCCACGATCAGGCCGGGCACGCCGTCGGCCTCGCTGAACACGACGCGGTACGCCGTCGCCTCGTGGCCCACTGTGCGGGCGCGGTACCCTTGCGCTCGCGCGATGCGCCGCCGTAGAAACTCTACGTTGAGCGTGTCGTCCGGGTCCCACGAGAATAAGCGCACCCAGATCTGGGAGCGGCGGTTGAGCATCCCACGCGCCAGGAACGTTCGCTTGGCGTCCACAACATCCACGACCGCGCCGTCCGCCGCGTCCCCCTCGACACGGGCGACGGCGCCGGAAAACACCCAGGGATGGAAATTTCGCACCGGCTTTTCCTTCCCCGGCTTGAGCACAACGCGCGGCGTTTCACCTGACATGACATCCTCCATGCTATAACCGTTGTTCCTCGATGCCCCTAAACCTCTACAGGCTCGCCGGCCTTGCCGCCCCAGCTCAACGCCAGCACGCTGCCGACGATGAGCGCGCTCCCGACAAGCTGAACCGGCGTCAGCGTCTCCCCCAGGAATAGCCACGCCAGAAATGCCGTCAGCGCCGGCTCAGTCGCCGCGATGAGGCTCGCCGTCGCGGCCGGCAGGTAGGCCAGACTGGCCGTGTACAACCCGTAGCCGCCCAACGTCGGAATCGCCGACAGCCCCAGGATGCCGGCCCACGTTGCCGTCCCAATGCTCGGGAAAACATTCCCCCGCTGAATTGCCATCAGGAGCAGTCCGGCCACGCCGAAGGTATAGACCATGAGCGTCGGCGCTTTCAAGCCGCGCCGTGCTGCCGCTTTTCCGAACAGGCTGAAGGCGGCCCAGCACACCGCTGAGCCGATGCCGACAATCGTGCCCAACGGATCGCGGGCAAGCGAAACGGGGTCGTACAGCCCGGCGACCATGGCGATACCGGTCAGGCTCATCGCGAGCGCCACGAAGATATTGCGCCCCAGCCGCTCGCCGAACAGCCAGCGCGAGCCGAGAGCGACGAAGGCCGGCGCCGTGTAGACGAGGACGGTGCTGATGGCGGCGCCGTTGCGGGCGACGGAAATCGTCCACATCCCGTTCATCGCCGCCAGCACCACCCCGTAGAGCGCCACGAACAGCCAGTGCCAGCGCGCCAGCCGCAGGAGGGGCCGCCGCCACACAGCGAGTACCGCGAGCAGCACTAGGCAGGCGAAGATGTCGCGCCACGCGGCCAGGGTCAGCGGAGCGATGGATGAGTTCGCCAGCAGTGCGGCAATGATCGGCCCGGTCGTGGACCAGAGGAATGTGCCCGCGATCGCCAGGATGTAGCCCCGGCTCTGGAGCGCGGTCAAATGCTGGACGGCGGATTTTCGCTCTACCATGTTCCCTCGCGCGGCGCGAAGCGCAGCCGTAAACGGAGATGTGTGTCCGGGGTCACGCGGGCGCGGTGATCGAGACGAAAGCCACCTACCCAGACGATGTGGGCGCCGTTCACCACGAGCGGCAGCCTGTCGCGCGCGTCGGGCGGGATATGCGCGTCACTCATGAAATCGTGGAGCGACCGGCTACGCCCACTCAGGCCCAACGGCTGAAAGCGCTCGCCCACCCGCCGGGGGCGCAGCCACAGCCCGCCGGCCGCGGCCCCGGCATCGATAGTCTCCGTCCAGTGCGGCGTCTCGTGGCGTAGCGCCGGCCGCTCAGTCTCGTCCGGCGTCGCCCACTCGGCGTGAAGCGCCCAGCGTCGATGGGGCAGCGGCGTCACGCCGGGAATCGCCACCGCAACCGGCAGGCTATTCGGCGGCAGCAGTGGCCAGTCGGGCAGCGGCGGCTCCCCGCGGCCGATGTACAAGGTCGCATAGCCTCGCGTGACGCGCACGCCCACGGGGAGGTCCGCGCCGACGCCAGGCTCGCCCGACTCGGCCAGGGCGAGACAGCGCTCGATGTGCGCCAGGCTCACATCACGCAAAGGCCCGAGCCGCAGCAACGCCTCGCGCACAAGGGCGCGGCGCAGAGCGAGCGGCTGCTGGGCAAGCGCCGCAAGCTCCAGCTCGACGCCGTCGGCCTCCTCGCGGGCCACGCCCGGCCACGCCGCAAGCGTCAGGGCCTGGAGCACGTCGTAGTCGTCGGCGAGTGTTTGCGCGGTCCGCCCCAGGATCGCCGTGATGGCCGGCGTGTACGTCGCCAGCAGCGGCAGCAGCTCCAGGCGCACGCGATTGCGCAGGATGCTTGTGTCGACGTTCGTCGGGTCGAGGCGGTGGGGCAGGTCGAACGCGGCGACGTGTGCCTGAATCGCGGCGCGCGTGATCCCCAGGAACGGGCGCACCAGTCTGATGCGCGAGGTCGCCGGGGGCACACTCAGCATCGCGGGCAGGCCCGGCTCGTCACTGCGCTCGACGGCCAGCGGCGGGGCGTCGGCGACGGGCGGCAGTGGCGCAGACGGCCGCATGCCGCGGAGGCCGGCGAGGCCGCTACCGCGCAGCAAGTGAAGCAGCACAGTTTCGGCCTGGTCGTCGGCGTGGTGGGCCGTCGCGACGACCGACGCTTCCAGGGCATTGGCGAGAGCCGCCAGGAAGCCGTAGCGCGCCAGCCGCCCCGCATCCTCCAAGGATAGCCCCTCGTCGCCTGCCAGCGCCGGCACATCCGCCGATGCCACGGTGCAAGGGATGTTCCATTGGCAGGCGAGGTCGGCGACGAACGCTGCGTCCTCGGCGCTGGTCGGCCGAATGCGGTGGTCGAGGTGCGCGGCGTGGAGGGTCACACCAAGGTTGTCGCGCAGATGAATCAACACGTCCAGCAGGGCCACTGAATCCGGCCCGCCGGACACCGCTACGACCACACTGTCGCCGGCGGCCACCAGGCCGTGCGCCTCGATGGCCCGCCGCGTCTCTTCGACCAGGTTCGCCACGCTTCCCACTTCGTTTGTCAGATTGCCGAGTGTATGGCACATTATAGCCCAGATAGCCCATTCCACGCATTTGTAGGAGGAACGTGGCGGAACGGATATGGCCGGTCGTCGTGGTCGGGGGCGGGGCGGCGGGGCTGATGGCGGCGCTGTTCGCGGCGCAGACGCGAACCGGTGTCCTTCTGCTGGAGCGCACCGACGTGATCGGTAAGAAGATCCTCATCAGCGGGGGCGGCCGCTGCAACATCTTGCCGGCCGAGGCGCACACCGGTGTGTTCGAGACGGCGTCCAACCGCAGCACATTGGACGCCGTTCTGGCCGCCTGGCCGCTCGCCGAGCAGGCGCGCTTTTTCGAGCGCGAGATGGGTGTGCGGCTCAAGCACGAGCCGTTCGATACGACAGTCGAGCCAACCTACCCGGGCGCCCGCATGTCGACCCGCTTCGGCGCGCCGGGCAAGCTCTTTCCCGTGTCGGACCGCGCGGCGGACGTGAGGGACGCGCTGCTCACGGCCTGCCAGCGGCGCGGCGTGGACGTTCGGCTGAATGCCTCGCTGGCGGGGCTGGCCTGGGAAGCGGAGCGCGGCGCGTGGCGGCTGGACGTCGGCACGTGGAGCGGCGGCAAGCGCCGGGCAGGCCCGGAATCGCGCTCGTCCGCCCCTCTCTTCGCGCGCCGTGTCATCCTCGCGACCGGTGGCCTGTCCGTGCCGACAACAGGCAGCGATGGGGCCGGACTGGGTCTCGCCGAAAGCCTCGGGCTGACTGTAGCGCCGACCTACCCGGCCCTGACCCCCCTCCTGGGCGGCAGCGCCGCCCACCACGATTTAGCGGGCGTGTCCCTCCCCGTCGCCATCGCGGCCGGCGAGCCGACGTTGCGCGTCTCCGGCGGATTCCTGTTCACCCACCGCGGCTACAGCGGTCCCGCGGTGCTCGACGTGTCGCACATCGCCGCGCGGCAATGCGGGGACAAACGCCCTGCCATCCGTGTCGCCTGGAGCGAGCACACCGCCGAGGACTGGACCGCGGCGCTGGTGAGTGCGCCGGGCAGCGTCCTGGCCGTGCTGCGCGACCGCCTGCCCGAGCGCCTGGCGCGGGTGCTGTTGGCCGAGGCCGGACTGCCGGAGACGCGGCGGGCCGCGGAATTGCCGCGCGCCGACCGTCGGCGGCTGGTCGACCTGCTCACGCGCTACGCGTTGCCCTGGACCGGCGACGAGGGTTACCGCAAGGCGGAGGTCACGGGCGGGGGGGTGCGGCTGGACGAGGTCGACCCGGCGACACTGGAATGCCGCGCGCTGCCGGGCCTACACGTGTGCGGCGAGATGCTGGACGTGTTCGGCCCCATCGGCGGCTACAACTTCCTGTGGGCATGGGCATCCGGCCGCCTCGCCGGAGCGGCTGCTGGCGCATGAATAGATAATGGATTAAGAGTTCGATAAGTCTGAAGCGCACCAGGTAAAATCCATAAGCGCGCTGCGTCTATGTGAGTGAGCACATTACCACGCACCGTTGATAGTCTGTCACGTCAGTTTGACCGCGAGTGTGCTATACTCGCGGCTGACAATTTCGCCTTCCTACCAGGCTCCTCCCCGCCTTCGCCACTGTTCCCATTTCGCGACACCTACGCCCTCGGAACGGCAACGCCCAACATCCACCATACTCCCGATTCCGGTAGCAGCTACCGGCTAGAGACACCTGCCACAGGTGTCGGAGTCAGTGCATGTTCCACCTACCCGCCCGCGCCTGGCCACGCCCCCTATATGCGGCAGCGATGGCGCTTGTGTTGCTTGTAACCGTCGGCGTGGCGACGAGCGCCGCGCCCCGCGGCTGGCCGGTCCAGACAGCTGCCCCAAGCGTAAGTCAGATTGCGCCATTACCGGCGAGCCTTCCGGCCACCGACATTGAGGACATTCGCGCCCGGGCGCTCCATACCCCGGGGGATGTCGCCGCCGCGCAAGCCGCCGCTTCGGTCTCCCTGACCCGGCTGCCAGAGTGGACGACGGGCTTGAGCGACGGGGCGACGAACAAGGCTGCCAGCGCTCTACTGCCGGTGCCCGTTCCACCGGACACCCTGGCGCCCCAGCCCTCACCGGCCGTGGATCCAACGATTGCGGTTGTCACGCCAGATACGCCGGCCTCAGTGCTCCTTGACCCCGTCGGGCGCGTCTGGCAGACACTCAACAACTGTGGCCCGGCGTCGGTGTCCATGATCCTGGCCTACTACGGCCACCGCGTCAGCCAGGCCGACGCCCAGACTGCGTTGCGGCCCGACCCTCAGCAGTGGGGAATGCTCGCCGGCGCCGTCCCACCCTACGTCGCCCAGTTCGATCTCGAAGCGCGCATTCTGGACCGGGGCACGATTGACAACGTCAAGGCGCTCCTAGACAAGGGCGTGCCGGTCATCGTTGCCCAGTGGCTCAGTGAAGCCAACCCGCTGCCCCACTACCGCGTCGTCGTCGGCTATGACGACGCCAGGGGCGTGCTCATCGTCAACGACCCTGACCTGGGCTTTGGACGCAGCATGACCTACGCCGATTTCAACGACCTGTGGGACGTGTATAACAACCTGTACATGCCGATCTACCCGCAGAGCGATGCCCCCCAGCTAGAGAGCGTGCTGGGCACTCAGTGGGATGAGACGGTGAGCCAGGTCGCCCTGTTCAAGTCGCGGCCGGCGTGGGACGCGCTGCTCGCGGCGGGCGGTCCGAGTGTCACCGAGAGCGCGGGAGCGGCCAAGGCGACACCGACGCAGGGCGCTGTGGTGGCCGCGACGGGCGGCACCGCCGACCCATCGGACGCAACACCCGGGCCACCTCCGACACCCGCGCCCAACACGACGGCCGAGAATGCCTGGCCGCTGACGCGCGGCGCGGCGCAGACCGGCTCGCTCACCGGCTCGCGGGCCGGCGTGTATGCCTTCTACGCTGTGACGGTCGACAAAACCGGCGGCGTCCTCCGTCTGCACTACTCACCAGATGATCCCGTGACCGAGCGCGGCGTAGGCATCAAGGTCTACGGGGCAAACGGCGCTCTCATGGGGCAAGACACAAAGGCGGGAGACACGAGCGGCGATCATATTGTGATGCTGCCGCCAAGGCCGGGCACGTACCTGGTGCAGGTCTCCAACTACCTGCCCAACACGCCGATTGACTTTAGCTTGATGTGGAAGTAGATGATGGGCAAGGGCCTCGCCTCCGCCGTGTGTTGGATTTGGCCTTGACGGAGTTTCGGCTATCATTTGCGCTCCGCAAGTGATCCGACATGCGGTAGGAGGCGAGTCGTGCGATGTCCACCCTCAGCCTGGCGGCCAGATAGATGACAGCGAGACTCGTCTGCCTGGCCGTCCTGCTGGCGATGGGCGTGCGCCTGGTGTTGCCCGTCCTGGGCGATGGCCTCATTGAGGCGATTCCGGGGCATAGCCATGTTGTGGTGGGTGGCACACCGGAGGAGCAAGCGCTGGCTCTGGAAGCCCATCTCGCCGGTCAGGATCACTCGCATCACCACCACGCGGAGGACGAGGCGGCCGCAGCCGACGGCGTGAGCCAGGCGCATGTCGTAGTCCTGATCGCCTACGACATCTTCGCATCGGGCGTGGCGGGGCTATCCGACCTGGTGCTTCACACGTCACCGTGGCCCTCGCTCCCCCCGCTCGGCCCGCATCGCGGCCAAATCCTCCTGCCAGAGAATCGGATTGTGGCGGTCTTCGTCCCGCCGCCCGATCCCCCGCCGCGGCCTTCGTAACTCCTCCAGCCGATACACGTCGGCCACTTCGGCCGACCATACCCATCTGACTATTCTCACACAGGAGATTACCGTGAAGGCACGCTTCATCGCGCTTGCCGCAATGGCGCTTATCCTGGCGCTGTTCGCCGCAGGCACTGTCCTGGCCCATGCTCACTACGACCACTCCGAGCCGGCGGACGGCGCGACGGTCGCGCAGTCCCCGGCCGTGGTTCGCGCCTGGTTCACCGAGAAGCTTTCGCCGCCGAATAGCTATCTCACAGTGGTGGACAGCAACAACCAGCGCGTCGACACCAACGACAGCAAGGTCGACTCGAACGACCCGACGCTCATGACCATTAGCCTGAAGCCGAATCTCCCGGCGGGTACGTACACCGTCAAGTGGCATTCGTACTCGGCCGAAGACGGGGATCAGGCTGACGGCACATTCACGTTCACAGTGGGCGCCGGCGCGGCCGCCGCTGCGGCTGCCAAGCCGGCCGCGCTGCCGACGACGGGTGGCGACGAGTCATTCGCCGTGCTGGCGATGGTGCTGGCCGGCCTGCTGTTCATCGGCGGTGGCGTGTTGGCGCGTCGTCTGCGATTAGGGTAGTCTGAGGACATGGAACACGCCGCGTGTGCCTCTTGGTTGCACACGCGGCGTGTTCCGCTTCAAGACGATTGGAGATACAGGGGGCGCCAACGCCCGTGTTCGCGTTCGCTAGCGGCGCGACTGCCCGCGCCACTCACGAATCATGGCCGCAATCTGCTTGCGGAAGACAAAGATGAGGATGATGGCGATGATGACTGCCAGATACAGTAGCTCCAGCGAGCCATTTCCGCCATCCGGCGAAATGCCAAACCATTGCTCGAAGAAGTCCATAGTGCCTCCTGCTGCGGTTCGCCACTTAACGTACCCAGGGTGGCAAGTATAGCACTACCCTGGCGAGTCTGTCCAAACACCTCTCACCATGCTCGGACCCCATAGCAACGCACCTCAGCGGCCGCGCTCCCAGTCCCACCCGAAGACCCACGCCAGGTAGGCGTACGTGTCCTGGCTGTGGAACTGCAGCGCTAGCTCGCGGTTGAGCTTGTGGCTGACCTCGGTGCCGTTGAGGCTGCCGACATGCACATAGCCCTCGCCGCTCAAGCGGACGAGGACCATCTTGTTGTGGATGCCCAGGCCGGTCGGGTTGCCGGTGCGGCACTGGAGGTCGATGCCTTCGGCGGCGGCCAGGGCATTCAGGCCGACACACGTCGCGGTGTTGGAGCGAGGATCGCGTGGGTCGTCGAAGAAGCGGTCCAGCAGCACCCGGACAGCCGCGCCCCGCCGGGCAGCCGCGATAAGCGCCTCGCGCCGCGGGTTCGGGTCGATGTCGGCCGTGCTGCCCGCCGCGCCCCACCAGCCCGGCTCGGATAGCTCCTCCACGAGAATCGTGTCACCCGCGCCCGCCCGGCCAAGCAGCCCGATTAAGCCATCCACGCGGCGCAGACTGTTCTCAGGCGACTGGATGAGCTCGAAGTGGTCCGCGGTCGTCGTCAGCGGCGTCGTCGCAAACGCGGGATAGCCGACGCCCCCGGAGACGAGCGGAGGCTGGTAGCCGGGCGGCGGCGGCCCAAACTCGCTATCGCCCTCGCTCCACGGGACGAGGTCGCCCCACCGGCTGTCGGCGTCGCGGTTGAAGATGCCTTCAGTGTAGGCGACGAGGTCAGGCTGCGGCGTCACCAGGACGACGCCGCGGCGCCCCAACGTCCCGTCGCTCTTGTCGTCACTGGGCATGGCGTCGGGCGTCAGGTTCTCCGAGCCGAGCAGCAGACGCTGCCCGTCGATGACGGCGAACTTGGCGTGCTGCGACTTGAAGCGCGGGCGGCGCGCACCCTGGGCCGCCATGTACACGACTCGGCCGCCGGCGCGGGCGATGCGCGTCGCCGCCCAGCGATCCTCGTCCGTCAGGCCGCCGCTCGGCGCTCCTTCCAGCAGCACGCGCACCGCGACGCCGGCGGCGGCACGCTCCGCGAGAACATCGGCTAGCGCGGGATGCTCGATCTGGTAGACTTCGAGGTCGATGCTCACTGTCGCCGAGGCCAGGGTAGCGCGCACCAAATCGAAGGCGGCGTCGGGCGCGAGGGCAACAGTCACTGGTGCGGCGCTATCGCTACGAAACGGCTGCCACGCGCCCATGTCCCACGCCGGAAAGCGCACCCGGCGGCCATCGAAGATGTCGGCCGGGTCAGACGCCCAGACGCTCGCCTTGCCCACGTCCGCCAGCGGCTGGCCGGTGATTTCATCAATCTTGCGCGTCAGAATCTGGCCCTCTTCGCTGAAGCCGAGGGGGTGCCACGGATAGACGCTTGCGCCGACCCAGCCGTCGGCCGTCTTGCCATTCTCGTAGACGAGGGTGTCAGCGGGTACGCCGCCCGGGGTAAACAGCGTCAGGCGGCCGCCGGTGTTGGGGAAGTGCAGCGCCGCGCCCGACAGGTGGGCAATGCTCGCGTCAGTCACAGAGCCATACTCGCAGGCGGGCGAGGCGACAAAGGTGAAGCGGAAGGCACTGGCGCTGAAGGCGCACCAGACGCCAGCCTGCGGCGGGATGGCCAGGTCGGGGAAGGTCATGGTGTGCGTGCCGTCGCTGACGGACCAGCGAAGGAGGGAGACGGGGTCGTCGTCCAGGTTCCATATCTGGAACGACTCGTCTGGCTCAGTGGCGATGCTTGTGTCGTAGTAGAGGGCGTTCAGACGCACCCGTGGTTGGAGCGGGTTGCGCTTTACAAATACAGCGGGCAGGGCGAGGCCGTAGGGGCGCCGCAACTCGGCGTCCGAGGCGGCGCGGACTGACACAACGGGGAGATACAGGAGGCCATCGGCGCGCGGGTGCGCCAGGGCGCTCGATGCCACGCCGAGCCCAAGAAAGAGGAAGATTACGAGAAGGCCGACCCGGACCATGCCTTGCCATCGTGGGGCGGAATGACGTTGACAGCATGGTACACCCCCGCTAGATGCCTGTCAAGACAGGCGGTACGACTCCGTAGCAGGCTCTTTCCGGTGCGTTGCCGGACGTTCCCGCGGAGAGCCGCGCATCGGCTGTATACTGGAGGAAGCCGGTAGCAATGCGCACCGGCCGTCTGGTTATGGATACGTGAGGTGACGCTATGAGCGCGGAGTCAACCCTTTGGGCACAGGTGGATGACCAGGGGCGGATCACCCTGCCGCCGGAAGTCGCGGCGCGCTTTGGGTTGCGGCCCGGCACGCGGATGCGGATCGAAGAGGACGCGAACCAGTTTCGCCTCCATCGGCCGGCGACGCACCTGGCCAAGGTGTACATCGAGCCGACCAATCGCTGCAATCTCGACTGCGTGTTCTGCATGCGCGGCGCGTGGCACGAGCCGCTAGGTCAGATGTCCAAAGCGACCTTCGACAGGATTCTGGACGGCTTGCGCGAGATTACGCCACCGCCGACTGTCTTCTTCGGCGGGATTGGCGAGCCGCTGGCCCACCCCAAGACGATCGACATGGTGGCGCGGGTGAAGGAAATCGGCGCGACGGCCGAGATGATTACGAACGGCACGCTGCTGGACGCGAAGCGGTCGCGGCGGCTGATCGACGCCGGGCTGGATGTGCTGTGGGTGTCCATTGACGGCGCGACGCCGGAACACTTCGCGGATGTGCGGCTCGGCGCGGCCCTGCCGCAGGTGCTGGCAAACCTGGACGGCTTTCGCCGCGCGCGGCCCCCCGCCCACCGCCCGACACCGGAGATTGGCGTGGCCTTCGTTGCCATGAAGCGCAATATCGCCGACCTGCCCCAGGTCATCGCGATAGGCCGACGCCTCGGCGCGAAACGGTTCATGGTCAGCAATCTGTTGCCCTACTCGCCGGAGATGTGCGACGAGATTCTCTATGAGCGCACGCTGAACGACATCGCCTACCTGCCGTCACAGTGGCTGCCTCGCCTGAGCATGCCCAAGATGCAGCTCGACGAAGTGACGAGCGAGACGTTCATTCGTGTGCTCACGAGCAACCTCAACGTGACCTTCGCCGGCAACAACCTCGGCGGCGCGAACGACGTCTGCACGTTCATCGAGAGTGGCGCGCTGGCGATTGGGTGGGATGGCAGCGTCAGCCCATGCCCGCCACTGCTGCACACCCACGTCGGCTACCTACGGCGACGGCGGCGTGTTTCGGTGCGCCACATCATCGGCAACGTGGCTGAGCGCGGTCTGCTCGAGCTCTGGAACGACCCCGACTATGTGACGTACCGCGAGCGCGTGCAGGGCTTTGGGTTCGCGCCCTGCACGTCGTGCGGCGGCTGCGAGGTGGCAGAGACCAACGAGACCGACTGCTTCGACAGCCCCGCGCCGGCGTGCGGGGGGTGCCTGTGGGCCCAGGCCATCGTCCAGTGCCCGTGACGCAACCTTACCACAGCCACTCCATCCTTGCGAGATTGCGAGACCTCAATGCCGGGTGACGGCACGCGCCGACCCAGGAAACGTCGGGTGTCACCCCGAGACCACCATGCCGTGTGGCGGCATGCGCTAGCATCAGAACACGGCATGGCTGTCATTGCGAGCGTCAGCGAAGCAATCTCCCGCCCTGACGACAGACTATCTAGCGCGGGAAAAGCAGGCCGTTCACCCGCCGAGAGATTGCTTCGTCGTCCTACCGTCCTCCTGCTCAGAACACACACTACTGTCATTGCGAGGAGCGCATCTCGGGGGTGTGGGGGGCGAAGCTCCCCACTGACGAAGCAATCTCTCGGTGGATGACAGCAACGCCGTAGCGGTGCAAACCGCCTTTGACAAGGACGGGGGATTGCTTCGCTCCGCTCGCAATGACGGCTTAACTGTGTTCTTGTGTCGGCGCATGCCGTCACCCGGCGTGGGGGTCTCGCAATGACGGCGTGTCCTGTGTTCTGAGCAGCGAAGCGAGGGGTCTGGACTGCGATCGAATGCGGCCCAGATGCTTCGCCTTCGGCTCAGCATGACACCAGCGAGTGAAGTTTCCGAGCAGGACTCAATGCCGCGTGACGGCCTACATCCCACGGCATCGAGGGTCTCGCGGCGACAGGTCATCCGGCGATCAGGCGTGGGCGGGCACGAGACCAAGCTGGCGGAAGAAGTCGAGGTGGTCGCTGTACTCGATCTCCTCGACGATCTGGCCGTCTTTGAGGTAGTCGAACGTGCAGCCGATGAGCGTCAGCTCTTTGCCCGTGGGCGCCAGCGGCATCGCCGCCGACTGGCCTGTGTGGATCATGCGCAGCGTCCAGCGATAGGCAATCTTGTCCTCACTCCCGACCCAATCGTGGAATTCCAGCCGGATATCGGAGCACGCCTCGCGGAAGCTGGCGACATTCGCCTTCTGCGCCGCCAGCCCCACGATGTCCGGCAGGGGCGGGCGATGGTAGAGCACCCGGTCGGCATAGAAGCCATCCACTGCGTCCAGGTTGCCCTTCTCCCAGACTTCGTGGCCGCACCACTCGATCTTCGCCATGATCTCTTCAGGTGTCATGATGATCCTCCTTGATCGGGACACCCCCTCGATTCCATTGTAGCGCGGTCTGAATGTTGATTCAATAGCAGGATTCGGAGAGCAGAGGCGACGTTCGCATGTATCATTCGACTTGTGCTAAACTGACTGTCGTCCGTTAGTTTCGAATTACGCCTTGAGGGAAAAACGAATGTCCCGCGTTCTCACCGCCGCGCTGCTCGCATTGATCACGCTGCTTGCCGTCGCATGTGGCCCCTCCGGCCCGACGTCCGTCTCAAAGATCGAGATTGCCCGCGATGAATCGAAAGGGCAGCCGGTCGAGGCGGGAACGACGCTCGCGCCGAAGAACAACGAGATACATGCCTTCGTGACGCTGGCCAATCCGGCCGATGGGATGAAGATTCGTCTCGTGTGGGTCGCCGTCGATGCGGGGGATAAGAAGAATGCCGAGCTGGACTCCAGCGAGGCCGAGCTGTCGAAGTGGCAGGACTACGTCCACGGCCAGATGACGCTGGAGCAAGGTTGGCCGCCCGGCCAGTACCGCCTCGATGTGTACGTCAACGGTCAGCTCAGCCAGTCGGCCAATTTCACTGTCACCGCCGATACCGGCTCATAACCGACGGGCTGGACGCTACGGGGTGGCGACTTCAGCCGCCTTCGGCTGGACGGCGTCGGCGTCCGCCGTGTAGCGCCACGCCGGTGGATCGCCCGCATACACGCCGCGCCACTCCGGCGGTAGCTGCGCCGCGATGCGGTACATCATCTCCGTCGTCATTTCGTCTATCTCATCCCGCGACGGCCGAGACGAGCCGACGAACCGGAACGGCTTGCCGTAGCTCATGCCGATACGCGGGCGCCGCAGGCGCTTCAAGTCATCCCAGAACGCCTTCTGCCCCCACACACCGACCGGCACAACGGGCGCATCCGCCCGGGTCGCCAGGACGACCGCGCCGGAGTGCCCCTGCTGAAGCTGGCCCGTTTTGCTGCGCGTGCCCTCCGGGGCAATGTAGAGCGCCGCCTCGCTCTTGAGAGTCTGGAGCGACCGCTTGACGGCGTTGGCGTCACCCGCGCCGCGATCCACGGGAATGATATGGTAGTAGGGAGCCAGCGGCCCCAGGACCGGCCAGTCGAAGACCTCTTTCTTGGCGAAAAAGACGAGCAGGCGCTTCATCCCCACTTGAATGAGGAACGGGTCGATGAAATTGCCGTGATTGGCCGCCACGAGCAGTCGCCCGGTCGGCGGCACGTTCTCGCGGCCGGTCATTCGTAAGCGGCAGATGAGCGGCAAGAGCCAGCCAAACAGCCAGTTGCCGAAGGTTCGCAGTCGCGAGGTCTTCATCCGTACACTCCACGGTAGTTTGGCGGCAGGAGCGCGGCGATCGCCAGCATAATCTTCTCGGTGTTGGCCTCGATGGTCGCCGACCGCGCCGCGCGACTCCCTTGAGCGGGAACCTCGAGGCATAGCGGCTCGCCGAAGGTGATTGTCACACGCGGGCGACGCAGACGACGCCACGCATCATAGACTTTTTCCGTGCCGGTGATGGCGATGGGCACGACGGGCGCGCCACTCCGCGCCGCCAGCCACGCCACCCCGTCGCGCGCCTTAACAAGCGCGCCCGTCTCACTCATGCGCGCCTCCGGCGCGACCCACAGCATCCGTTCGCACCCGAGCACGCCGAGGGCACGGCGAATCACGTCGCGGTCGAACTCGTCGCGGTGCACGGGTATAGCCCCATACCAGCGCATCACCTGGCCGGTGCCAGGCACATCGTACAGGTCGATCAGAGCGATCACTTCACACGAGCGCGGCACAACCCCGACACCCAGGATAGGGTCGAGATGGCCGAGATGGTTCGACGCGAGCAGCGCCCGGCCTTCGCGTGGGACATTCTCAACGCCGCGCACCTCATAGCGAGTGAATAGCGTCAGGAGGAACCGCGCCACGGACGGAATGATGCGGCGAAACCAGGGGGAGTGATCGGGAACGCTGTCGCAGGGAGGTTGTACCATAGTGCTGCTAAGTCCTGTGTGAGAGTATGTGATGGTGTCAGGGTTCGCCGACCGCGGCGCGTTCTTCAGCCAGCGCGACCACGCGCTCGACCACCTGCGTGACCGTCATGGCCGTTGTATCGATGATGATCGCGTCCGTCGCCGGCCGCAGCGGCGCGACGGCGCGGCCGCTGTCAATGGCGTCGCGGCGCCGGATTTCCTCCAACAGCGCCTCGTAGCTCGGCGCGTGGCCCTGCGCGGCTTGCTCCTTGAGGCGACGCTCCGCGCGCGCTTCGACGGCCGCGTCCAGGTAGACCTTGAGCGGCGCGTCCGGCAGAACGACAGTTCCGATGTCGCGGCCCACCATGACGACTTTGCCTTCGGCCGCGATACGGCGCTGCTGCGCCACGAGCACATCGCGCACCGCTGCGTGGGCGGACACCCGGGACACACTGGCGTCGACCTCCGGACGCCGCAGCGCCCACGTCACATCCTCGCCCCCGATCTCAACCGTATACTGGCGCCCATCATCCACGGTCGGCGCGTGGACGGCGGCCGGAGCAGCGAGGGCGAGGCGCGTAAGCCCTTCGGCATCGCCGGGGTCTACGCCCGCCCGGAGCGCCTGCAAAGTCAGCGCGCGGTAGAGAACACCCGTATCGAAGTAGAGGTACGCCAGCCGCGCGGCGACGGCAGCGCCTACCGCGCTCTTGCCGGCGCCGGCCGGCCCGTCTATAGCAATGACCGCCGGCCCAAGTTTGGAATCAACCGTTTCAGCCACCCAGTTCATCCTTTGCCTTTCGATCCCTTTGACGGCGGTCCGCCTCGCTGCGAGCGGCTGCCGCTCGTAGAGCTACGTCGACTCGGTGGTCGGCCGGACGCTGTCCCGCGCGGCGATCCTTTGGCGGGCGGACGGCTCCCGGATGAGCGGCCACTGGAAGAGCGGCTCCCGGACGGGCGGCCACCGGAGGAACCGCCTTCGTCGGGGCGGGATTGAAACCCGCCTCTACCTGACCCGCCCGTTGGGGCGTCCCGACCCGCGCTGCCCCTGCCTGACCCGCCCCTACCGGCGGCATCCTTACCGGCGGCGTCCCTACCTATCCCGCCTGTGGAGGTGCCCGTTGGGCGCGATTGGCGGCGTGACCGTGACGCCTGCGTCTGGGATGGGCCGGCGCCGCTTGCCGCCGGACGCGCGCTCGGCCGTGGCGGCCGGTCCGCGCCCGCCCCACGCACCCCAGGTTCTTTCTTGCCCGTTGGCGGTGAGCCTTTCTTGCCGCCGGGCGGCGGGCTGGCTTTACCCTTCGCGCCCTGGGAACGGCCCGGGTTGCGTTTCGCCGCCCCGCTCGCCGCGGCAGGACCGGCCAGGCGGCGCAGCGCCTGTGTCTCCCACGGCGTGAGCCGGCGCCACTCCCCCTCGCGCAAGTCGCCCAGCTCGATGGGGCCGATGCGGACGCGCACGAGGTCGCGCACCGGATGCTCGATGGCATCGAACATGCGGCGAATCTGGCGCTTGCGGCCCTCGTGCAAGATGATGCGCAGAAGGGTCATGTCGCGGCCACGGCGGATAATCTCGATCTCGGTCGGCGCGGTGACCCCATCCTCAAGCTCGATGCCCTGGCGCAGGGTGTCCAGGATCTGCTCGCTCGGCTGCCCCGCGGCGCGAACGTGGTACTCTTTCTCGTGTTCGTACCGCGGGTGCATCAGTTTGTGGGCCACCTGCCCATCGTTGGTGAGCAGGACGAGGCCGCGCGTGTCCAGGTCGAGACGGCCGACGGGGTAGACGCGGCCCATGTCAGGCGGGAGCAAGTCGATCACGGTTGTGCGGCCCTGTGGGTCGTCGGCGGTAGTCACGACGCCGACGGGCTTGTTCAGCGCCAGGTACAAGAAGCCCTCTGGCGACAGCGGCTTGCCGTCCACCTCGATGCGGTCGCGCTCGGCATCCACGCGCGTGCCAAGCTCGCGCACGACATCGCCGTTCACCGTCACGCGCCCGGCGAGAATCATTTCCTCAGCGTGGCGGCGGGACGCGATGCCTGCCGCCGCGATCACCTTCTGTAGTCTCTCTTCCGCCATGGTCGGCCCTACTCCTTGTCCCGCTCAGCTCAACGGAGCGGCGTCGTCTTCCAATGGCGGCAGGCTGTCCAGGTCGGTCAGCCCAAAATGCTCCAGGAAGCGCGCAGTCGGCGCGTACAGGATCGGTCGGCCGACGCCTTCAGCGCGTCCGACTTCCTCAATCAAGCCACGTGCCAGCAACGTGCGCACGGCGTGGTCGGCGCTCACACCGCGCACCATTTCAATCTGGGGCCGCGTCACAGGCTGCCGGTAGGCGATGATCGCCAGGGTTTCCAGAACGGAGGGCGACAGCGGCGGCTCGAGCGCCAGGCCAAGGAAACGCTGGACGACCGCACCCATCTCTGGCGCTGTGACGAGGCGCACGCGCGCGCCGATACGCTGCACCCGCACCCCACGCGTCGCGAGGCTCGCGGCCAAATCCTTCAGCCCCGTTTCGATCTGCTCCGGCGCAACCTCGATGGCCTTCGCCAGCTCCTCCACCGAGACAGGGCCAGGCGCGACGAACAACAGCCCCTCCAGGAGAACAGGCAGGGCGATGTCGGCCGTGGGCCGGTCGGGGGCGGACGTGGGGCTGTCGGGCGGGCGCTCGTGCATGAGACGCTAAGCAATCCGGGCGATGCGGGGTGATTCGGATGGCTATCAGTCTACCACAGAATCGGGAAAATAGGGAATGCAGACCCCGAAGGGGGAAACACGGGGAAGGTTTGTTCCGGCGGGGCAGGTTTGAATCCCGCCCCCACCCGGAAACGGTTATCTAGCGCGGCTTGAGGCCGAAGGCGAACTGGGGCGCGAACGACGTGGGCGTCTGGAATGAACGCTGCGTGGGCGTCGTCGGCGTGTAGGACGCCGCGTCGGCCAGGACCTGGATAGTGTAGCTGTAGCCGGCGTACAGCTTGAATTGGAAAGCGCCCTGCGCGTCGGTGCGGATGGCGAACATGCTGCTCGTCGGGTCATCGTTGTTCGTCAGCGGCGTCGCCGTCAGGGCAACCGCAATGCCGGCGAGGCCGTTCTCGCCTGGGTCCTGGATGCCGTTGCCGTTGGCGTCATCCCACACGATGCCGGTGAGCGTGTCGTGCGTCTTCGCCGCGCTGGTGCTGACGGCGACGAAGGGAAGATATGTGCGATAGGCCAGATCGGACTGCGCCGGGCCGGTCGCTTCGGCGCGGTGGGCGAAGGATCCCACCGAGAGAGCCACGAGCATGAGGATGAGTGCAATCTTGAGCGAACGCATACCAACGTATCCTGTTCTACCCACACCACAGATGAATTTGACTGTTATCCACACTTTCTAACGCCCGTTGTGGATTATGGAAACGGGTAGCCGGGGGCAATCTGGCGTCTTCACACTAACTTTCACAAATTCGTCACGTGACTATCTCTCCAACCAGAAATCCGCCCCTCTCCCCCATCTATGCAAAGGACGGACCACAGCAGCAGATCCTTTCCTCCGTCCTGTCGGTCTGTTCCACGCGAGATGATGGGAACGCAGCTGCCGCCGTGGCGCCACGGCTAGGCATGGAAGCCGGAGCGGCTGAAGAGACGCGCCTATGCCGAGTGTTTGTAGAAAGGCTGTCATTGCGAGCGCAGTCTATATGACCCTTGGGTCACCCGTAAGTATGAAAATGTCATGCTGAGCGGAGCGAAGCATCCCGGTGCCGTTGGAGGCCCTTCGCTACGCTCAGGGCGACAGCCGTGCTATTTTCATCTCAGCGAAGCAATCCCGCGCCCTTGTGGGAGACGGCTGGACGCCGATGGTATGGCTGTCGCCCAGCGGGAGCTTACAGCCTTTCCAATCGCGTTTGGCATTAGCCCCTTGGGCTTGCATCGTTAGCGGCGGCCTAAAGACCACCGCGCCAGAGGGTATAACGATGAATCACGCAAAGGCAAGCGCCGCTCCGCGAGAGCGGCGCTTGTGCCTTGCGCAGATTCGATTGGACAGCAGCTCAACGGCCGGTGATTGTGTTCTCGTGCTGCTGGAGCCAGGCCAGCAGGTCGTCCAGGTGCTCCTCGTGATGCTCGCGGGAGGCATCGAGGATTAACGCGAGAGAGTAATCCTTCAGCCAGGGGTACCTTCCGACCGCCAGCAGGTCTTGCTCGGGCACCTTGTCGGCGAGATCAAGGAGACGCCGGAAGCCGTCGCTCCACTCCTGGTGCACGGTCGGCCACGGCTGCTCGCGCTTCCTCTCGTAATTCCAGGCATTGATCCGCTGCACGTCGTCTTCGGAGTCCGGGTCTAGCCCGCTTGGCCACTGGGGGAACTCCGGCTCGCCGCCGACGACAGCGGCTTCGGTTCGCGCGATGGTGCGCTGCTGCCACACCCAGAGGTGGGCCATCACATCCTTGATGGACCAATCGGAAGGGACGAGCGGAGCCGTGAGTTCCTCTTCGGTCATCCCGGCCAGCAGCCCTTCCCAGCGGCTGAGCATCTCGCCAAGCCGTGCCATAACCTGTTGCTTGTCATCCATGCGGGAGCCACCTTTCGAGACTAACGCGGGTCATAGACCTTGGTCGAGGGCGGTCCTCAGCCCGCAACTTCCATGCCCAGCGCGTGGGTGAGGAATGCCCATTGGTCGGCGGTCTCCTCGATCAGCATCGCCGTCGGCTTGCCCATGCCGTGGCCGGCCCGCGTCTGGATGCGAATCAGCACCGGCGCGTCGCCGGCCTGCGCTGCCTGGAGCGCGGCGGCGTACTTGAACGAATGGCCCGGGACGACGCGGTCGTCGTGGTCGCCGGTTGTCACAAGCACCGCCGGATAGCGTGTCCCCGGCTTGAGATTGTGCAGCGGGGAGTAGGCGTACAGCGTCCTGAACCCGTCTGCGTCGTCGGACGAGCCATAGTCGCTGACCCACGCCCAGCCGATAGTGAACTTCTGGAAGCGGAGCATGTCCATCACGCCGACCGCCGGCAGCGCGGCGCCGAACAGGTCGGGGCGCTGGTTGAGCGCCGCGCCGACGAGGAGGCCGCCGTTCGAGCCGCCCTGGATGGCGAGCTTCGCCGGCGACGTGACCTTCTGCTCGATCAGGTACTCCGCGCAAGCGATGAAGTCGTCGAACGCGTTCTGCTTGTTGTCGAGCATCCCCGCCCGGTGCCACGTCTCGCCGTACTCGCCACCGCCGCGCAGGTTAGCCCAGGCCAGCACACCGCCCATGTCCAGCCAACCGAGGCGGCCGGCCTGGAAATTCGGTGTCAGCGAGATGTTGAAGCCGCCGTAGCCGTAGAGAAGCGTCGGGTTCTGGCCGTCGAGCGGCAAGTCCTCGCGGTGGGTCAGGAACATCGGGATGCGCGTGCCGTCTTTGCTCGTGGCGAAGACCTGGCGCGTCACGTAGCGAGCGGTGTCCATCCGCAGCGGTGGCGCGTACAGCACGTCGCTGTCACCGCGGGTGAAGTCGTAGCGGTACACGCTGACAGGGTAGAGGAAAGACCAGAAGGCGAAGAAAAGCTCGTCGTCCTCCTGGCGGCTGCTCAGTTGCAGCCTGTTGAAGTACAGCGGAATCGCGCCGAGGGTCGGCAGCGGAATGTGGCCGAGCGGCGTGCCGTCTTTGGCAAACCGGCGCAACTGGTGGTGGGCGTCGTGGAGGTACAGCGCGACGAACTCACCGTGGGCGATCTCGACGTGCTCCAGGGTATCCTCAGACTCCGGAATCACCGTCCGCCAGTACGCCTTCCCGGGGTTCGCTGTGTCGATGGCGATGAGGCGGCCGCGCGGCGCATCGAGGTCCGTTTCGAAGTAGAACAGCGGGCCAGCATTGCCGACGAACCAGTAGGCGGCCTCCAGGTCGGGGATCAGTTCCACGACCGGCCCGCCCGCGACGAGGTCCTGGTAGAACAAACGCCGGCGCACATCGGTGCCCTGGGACACGTGCAGGACGAGATAACGGCCGTCATCGCTGACGATCGGGGCAAAGCCCCACTCCTTCTGGTCCGGCCGCTCGTAGACCAGACTGTCCTGGGCCTGGGACGTCCCGCGCGCGTGGAAGTAGACCTTCTGATTGTAGTTCACGCCCAGCAAGTCCTGGCCTGGAGCAGGCGCGTCGTAGCGGCCGTAGTAGAAGCTGCTGCCGTCCTTGCGCCACGACGCCCCAGAGAACTTGCTCCACTCGATGAGGTCGGGCAGGTCCTCGCCGCGGCTCACATCGCGGACGCGCCACGTCAGCCAGTCAGAGCCGCCCGCGCTGGTCGCGTAGGCCAGCCACTGCCCGTCGTCGCTGACCGACCAGCTCGTGAGTGCAACGGCCCCATCGGCCGAGAGAGCGTTGGGGTCCAGGAGGATCCGCGCCTCCCCGTCGAGGGCATCCATGACATAGAGCGCGTCCTGGTTCTGGAGGCCCGTGTTGCGTAGCTGGAAGTAGCGCCCGCCGCGCTTGACCGGCGCCCAGCGCGTGGGGATATCCCAAAGCTCGGTGAGGCGGCGGCGAATCCCGTCGCGGGAGGGGATGCAGCTCAGGAAATCGAAGGTCAGAGCATTCTGCGTCTCGATCCAGGCGCGAGTCTCTGGGGCGTCGGTATCTTCGAGCCATCGGTACGGGTCGGCTACTCGGATGCCGTGGTAGTCGTCTATCTGGTCAACAGTCTGCGTGGTGGGATACGCGAATTGGGCCGTCGTCATCGCTGTCCTCGCTCGTCTCATCAATTGCGATATCCATTGTAGCATCCATGCGGAGGAAAGACCACCGCGCGCAATGGCACGTTTCGTGCTGATTTGGCGATAAGGCGAGGTAGGGCAAGTTCTCACTGTTTCGCCATTTGGAGCGGAGTCCGCGCTACACCTCATAACGGGTGAACGCGGTCTCTGTGTTGTCTTGCGGTGTCATGGTTACGCTGCTCGCCTGGATGGAGTTAATGACGCTCATCATTGTTATCAAGGAGAAACATCATGAAGAAGACTGTCTTGGCCGTACTGGGTGTTCTTGTAATCGCCGCGCTGCTTGTCGTCGTTCCCGCCGTCGTCGCCCAGACCGACCTTCCGGCGCCCGTTGCCGCCTTCAATACGGCGTTCAATGCGGGTAACGTCGACACCGCTGCGGCAGCGTTCACCCCCGACGCCGTGGTGACGACGCTGAACGGCGACTCGCTGTTCACGCCGGGGCTTATCCGCGCCTGGCTGCAGGCGAGCGCGAACGCCAAGCTGACCTACACGCCCGTGGCCGGCACAGTCCAGACCAGCGGCGATACCGTCACCTGGCAGGCCAAACCCAGCACAGGCGATACCCAGAAGGTCACGGCGAAGCTCGCGAACGGCAAGATCTCCAACCTGACCTTCGCGGCCGCTCCCGCCCCCGCCGCGACAGGCGGCGCTGGAACCCCCGCGGCCGGCACAGCAGCCGGCGCGGCCAGCACGCCCGCCGCGGCCTCCGCCGCTGCTGCCGCGACGCCGGTCGTTGGCGCGGCCTCGGCCGCCAACGCGACGCCGTCCGCCCTGCCAACGACGGGCGCGACGGACACCGGCGCCGGCTTCCCGATCATCTGGGCGGCCCTCGGCGGCCTGATCATCGCCGGCGGCCTGGCGATGCGCTACCACCGTACCCGCGCCTGATCCCGCGGCTGAGACGAACTGGCGCCCCGCTCTGTATTGAGCGGGGCGCGTCCTATTTGGCAATACAAGCGCGGGGAGGTTGTAGGCAGAGCCGCGTATCCAGAAGGGCCATTTGCCGTCTTATTGGATGCGGATTCATTTCTTGGGAGGATAGGATTCATGTTGCGTTACATGCCACGCGTCGCGTTCCACGCAATGCGGGTGCTCATCGCGCCTGTCATCGCCCTGTTGCTCGTCTCCTCTGACCCGGCATCCGCCGAGACCGGCTCGGTCGTGCTGAGCGGGCAGTGGGAAACCATCGCCAACGGCAACAACATCTGGTCGCTGGCGAAAGACGGGCCGAACACTCTATGGGCCGGCACGCGGGGCGGCGGCGTCGTCAAGTGGGACATCTCCGATCTCAGCCACCCGACCTATCAGCAATATCTCTACCCGCAGACGGGCCTCGCCAGCAACGAGGTTCGCTCCGTCGCCGTCGATGCCCAGGGCAACCGCTGGTTCGCGACGGATCGCGGGTTGAGCCGTTTGGGCGCCGATAATCAATGGGCGACGTTCACCCTCAGCAACACGCTGACGCTGGGCGCCACCAAGATGGACACGGTGACCGACCCGCGCGACGCGGGCCAGCGCGACCTTCCCCTCCAAACCTTCGACATCACTGTGCTCAGAGACAAGTTCACGGCAACGCCCTACTTCAAGATCGAGGGCGACCCGACGATCTACCGCTACGCGTGGGCCGACATCAGCACCAATGGCAATTTCATCTACGTCGACCCGCCGCTCCAGCAGCCCGTCGCCGCCGGCGCCGCCGTTTACCCGATGACGTTCGGTCTTCCGTCGAACAACGTCACGGCCCTGGCGGTGGCCCCCAACGGCCACATCTTTGTCGGCACACAGCAATTCCGCATCCAGACGTACCAGGGTGAGTGTGACACGCCCATCTCTACCCGTTTCTCGGGCGGCGGCGGCCTCAACTACCTGTGTGATGGCACGAAGTACCTGGGCGGCGGCGTCGCGGAGTATGACCCGTCCACGAAGACGTGGCGTTCTTGGAACAGCGCCTCGAAACCGTTCTATTATGCGAACTCCAACGTCGCCTCCAACAACGTCACAGACATGACCGTCGATCCCACGACGGGTCAGATATGGGCGACGTTCTGGCCGCAATACCGCTGGGTTGAGCCGGACCGCACGGGCGGCAACGACGCCAAGCAAGGGGACTGGCACAGCGGCGGCGACGGCGGGATTAGCTCCTGGGATGGCACGAGCTGGACGACTTACCAGAACTACACCTGCAACTCTAGAACCGACAACATGGCGTTATGCCGGGATGGATCGCAGCCGACGGTCAACTCGGTCTCGGCCGTCACCATTGACGCGCAGGGCCGGCCGTGGTTTGCCATCTATGGCCTCGGCCTCCAGGTGAAGTCCGGCGGCAGCTGGCCCCAGATCCGGGCGTACTTCACCAACGATTCCAGCACCGGCGGCGTGATCGAAGCGCTGAGCGAAGCGCGTGTCTACAAGCTGGCGACTGACGGCCAGGGCCGCATCTGGGCGGCGACGGCGACCGATACAGGTATCGGCTCGGATATCAGTATTGCCAACGCAAACTGTGCCATCGCCAATTACAAAGACACGACGTGCTGGCTGCACGTGAAATCAGTGGATGCCGGCCAGAGCAATGGCTTGAGCACCAGCACGATTCGCACGCTGTTGGCCGACGGCGACCGTGTCTGGGCCGGCACGTCCGATGTTCGCAACAACGGCGCGGGCATCAACGCCGTCAATCTCGACGGCGCCGTGACGGCGCGTCTCCGCACCAACGGCCCGTTGAGCAACAACATCACGAAGATCGCCGCGCGCCAGAATGGCGAGGTCTGGATCGGCACCGGGCGGGCGGATGCCGCGTTCTATGGCCGCGGCGTGAGCGTCCTCAACCCCCAGGCCGACTGGCAATCGCCCGCGGCGTGGCAGATCATCGATAGCGCGCCGACCCAGGCCGAGCAAGTCGGAACGTTCAGCGGTCCGGGAACCCAAGGCAACGCCTACGTCTATATCAACGTGACGGGAGGCAACACCGTCGCCAACTGCAACGCGCTGGCGGCGCTCACGGACACATCCAAGTTCCAGTTCGGAGATGACCCGCAACCATACGTCATCAGTATTGCCGGCTGGGACCCCGGGAAGCAGTCGTGTTACATTTACCCCAACCCCGCGTTCCGCAAGACCTACCCGGCCGGCACGCCGATCATCAGACTCGTCCAGCGCCTGAATGGGTCAAACATCGGCGACATACGCTTCGACGGGAGCAACCGCGTCTGGATTGGCATCCGCTCGGAGAATGTGAAGCGCGGCGAGAACGGCGCGGTCACAGGCTACGGCGACGGCGGCGTGACCTTCTACGACGGCGTGAGATGGCAGACCTACGGCCCGAAGCAGAAGGGCGTGACGCCGACGGGGCCGGTGCTGAACGGTGGCCCCGTCACGGTCGTGATGCCGCGGGGCACGTGCGAGACGCCGGAAAAGATGTGGGTCGGCCAGGGCGATATCATGGGCAACCCGCTCGGCTATGGCATCGACGCCGTCGACCCGGCCGCCAAGGTGGTCACTGCCTTGAATAACCAGGACATGCCATCCGCCGGCATCGCCGACCTGGCCCTCGACCCGACCAACTGTGATGTGTGGGGCGCTTTCTACCCATCGTACCGCTACAACAGCGTGAACGGCTATCGGCTCGTGAACGGCGGCGTTGGGCGCTATAATCAGACGACGAACGTCTGGACCGCGTACGGGAAAGACTACAACACCGCGGGCCTCGAAGGGTGGAACAGCGACGTGAGCTCCGTCCTGGTCGATGCCCAGCGGCGGGTGTGGGCCGGCTCGTACACCGTTCATGCCACAACGTACACCTCGCCGCCAACCCTTTGCTATGATCCCGCGTGCACGGGCGAGTGGATCGTGGCGCAGCACCACACCGATGCTGTCCTGAACCTGTTCCAGAACAACAAGTGGCAGCCTTCGATCAAGTGGCTCTATGAAGGCGCGGTTTCGGATATCGTGCAGGACAGCGACGGCCGCCTCTGGGTCGCGACGTCGCATGGCTGGCTGGCGGACGTCATGAGTTCGTCCAACCCGCTCATCGACCACGCTTCGTCGTATCCACTCATGTTCAACGCCGTCCACGTCCTGGACGGAACCACCTGGACGACGGTGGATATTCGCGACCCGCAGTACCCGTTCACGGACGATAACATCACGTCCATCGCCCAGGCGCCGAACGGCGACATGTGGTTCGGGACGCCCAACATGGGTGTCGTCCACTGGCACAAGACCGGCCAGCCCGCGGAGCCGACGGCCACGCCGACATCGTCGCCCACGGCGGCGCCCACGGCCAGCAGCACGGCAACGGCAACCGGCACAATCCCGCCGACGAAGACCCCGACCGCCACCCGGACGGCGACACCCCCGGCGAGCTTGACGGCGACACCGACAGGCACACCCATCCCCGCGACAAGTTCGCCCACGGCTTCCCCGACCCGAACCGCGAGCCCAAGCGCAACCCCCACGAATCGGCCAGTGGTCATGCGGGTATTCCTGCCCCACGTTGTCGGCGGCGTCGCAGCGCCGGTGGTACCCACAGCGACGGCAACTGAAACCCCGCCGCCCGGTGTGACCCCCTCTCTGACCCATACGCCAACCGTGGCGGCCCCGCCGTCCACGGCGACGGCCACGGCTCCTGCGCCGCCGACAGCCACAACGACGGCGACTGAGACCGCGGTCCCAACAGACACCGCCACGCCCATCCATACGGCTACACCAACGGCGACATCGTCGCCGACGCCGACGGACACGGCCACCAGCACGCCGACGCGCACGCCGACGCGCACACCGACCCCGACCCTGGTGCCCCAGTGGGAGCTTGTCTCGTCGCCGGATCCGAATTCGAACACCCTGCGCGCCATCGACTGTGTGGACGCGTCCAATTGCTGGGCCGTCGGCGACAGCGGCACCATTCTGCGCTGGAATGGGCGAGCGTGGAGTAAGGAGACCGTTCCCTTCGGGACGCCGAACCTGAGGAGCATCGTCATGGTCTCGCGCACCGATGGCTGGGCCGTCGGAGATAACAAGACGATCCTGCGCTATGGCGGCTCGTCGTGGACAGCGTATCCCGTCAATTCGATAGCCAACGCGCCAAACGGGAACTACGTCTCGGTCAGCATGAGCCTCAACGCGCCGGCGTTTACGCCGGGCGGGTTTATCCTGGCGCGCGTGACGAACGGCGACGCGGCCTTGCTCTACTGGGACCGCAGCAGCGAGCGCTGGCTGACATCCACCGTCGGCTCGAACGCGAACAACATGAACGGTGTCCATGTCACCGCTGATGGCAGCCTCGGCGCTATCGTAGGTGATCTCTCCAGCATGCTCCAATACGACGGCAGTGGGGCGTGGCTGTTCGACGCCAGCGTTCTCAACTTCCAGGACGTGGCAACGCTGTACAGCGCCCGGTTCTACCGCTTCGCGCCCAACGTGATTCCCGCCGGCTGGATCGTCGGCGCGAACCGCGTCCTGGCTTACTACAGCAACAACTGTCGGCAGAGCGCGCCCTGTTGGCGCCAGGCTGAGCCGGCGATGATTGGCTCAGACGTCCCCAACGTAAGCTACTATGGCGTCTCGATTGTCAACCAGAACCGGGCGTGGGCTGTGGGTGACAGCGGCGCGATCATCCGCTGGGATGGCACGCGCTGGAGCCGACAGACATCCACGGGCGCAACGCTGCGGGCCGTCAGCATGCTCAGCGAGCAGGAAGGCTGGGCCGTCGGCGACGGCGGCGCGATCTACCACATGCACCCTTGAGCCGCCGTCCAAGACAAACGCGCCCCTCTCTCGCATCTGAGAGAGGGGCGCACAGTATTTCAACGCTGTCAGTCTAGGGTGATGAGTGGCAGCCCTAGGCTACTCAGTATAAGATCATTCCAGATGGTTGAGAGGGTCAACCTGGCCAGTTCATCAGGAGGTCAACTATGCAAGCATTCGAGATGGCGGAGCTGGCGGCGCAGCGCGAGGCGGCGGGCCGCCTGTATCTGGAGTTCCTGCGCGTCCCCACAATGAGCCTGGGGCTGTATGTGCTGCCGGCGGGCGGCGTCGACCCGCAGCAGCCCCACAGCGAGGACGAAGTCTACTACGTGGCGCGCGGGCGCGGCATGATTCACGTCGGCGGCGAAGACCGCCCGGTGTCCGCCGGGTCGATCGTCTTCGTCGCGGCGGGCGTCGACCACCGCTTCCACTCGATCGAGGAAGAGCTGGCGATTCTGGTGTTCTTCGCGCCGGCCGAATACAGTGCCTCTACAGCCGGTTGATAATGACCTGGAAGGTGGCGACGCCCAGTGGGATAAGCAGGATCACGGCAAACTGGCCGAGCACCTGGAAGTCGTACGGCCAGGTGCGGGCGCTGGCGATGCGCGTTTCCGTCTGTATGAGGTAGGCCAGGGTTTCGGCCCGCTTGTGCCGCTCGGCATCCGGGGCTAGCTTGAGCGCGCTGTACGCGTCGCGCACCATCGCCTGGATCGTCTCCAGCTCCCGCGTTCGCACCGTTGCCATACGCTTGTGCAGGTGCCACAGCGGCATGACAAAGCTCAGCGCGCTTATTACGACGAAGACGGTATAGAGGTACGGCGCGATGGCCGCCTCGGAGATGCCCCAGAAGAACACCAGGAGAACGACGATCACCAGCCCCGCCGTCGTGATCCGCAGGCTCAGCCGGGCGATGGGCGTCAGGTCATCCGTATCGAAGATATCGATGTCGAGCGGGGCACGTGTCACCGCCTTCATGCTCTTCATTCCGCGCAGCCCCGCGTCGAAGGCCAGCAGCACCAGGAACGCGACCACGGTTATGCCGACGAGGATATAGTCGCGGACGAAGACTTCGTGGCGCGCCGTCGTCCCATACCAGGCCACGGGACCGAGGAGTATGGCGAGAATCAAGTAGGTAATCGTGGCGGGCCGTCGAGACCGCAAGGCGCGCATCGCCAGAGCATCGTAGGCCGCATCGGAAAGCCCAACCGCCGGGCGCATCTGGCGCAGCATGGTCTCAGCGGCCGCATCGAGGTACCAGGCGGCGAAGAAAGTGATGCCCGTAACAATAGGCACGCCGATCCCCTGGTTGTCCCATAGCCACGCCAGGAAATTGGTCACGCCAAGGCGAAGGTACACCACGACGCAGATGCCGACCAGGGAGAGGCAGCCGACGAGAATGGCGACGAGCCAAGCGGGCCAGCCGAGTGCCTGGACGAGCGTATATACGGGACCGCGCGGGATGCGGGCGAAGACCTCGTCACTCACCGCGCCGCGTTCCATCTCGGGCGCTTCCGCGCTCATCCCCGGCGCCCCTGTCAGGTCCGGGCCTATCTCGGCACTATCCATTCATTGACCTCCCACCGGCGCCACACTACCAACCGCGACACGCGGCCCGGCTACTTAGAAAGTGTAGCACGACGCGCCCACCTGCGCAATCACCTCGTGCGTGAAACATATGAAGATCGTCAGGCGCGCGACGTAACACAAAACGGGTTTTGGCGTTAAACTTGAAGGAAGATGGATTCACGACGGAGCGCGGAATGGCGTTGGATGTCAGGCATCTGGAGCGGATTGGGCAGTACCGGGTGATCGAGGCGCGGCCGGCGCGGCCGGGCCTCTTCGTCGCGCGCGTCCAGGACGCCGAAACCGGTGAAGCGGCGCGCCTGCTACTCTTGCTGCCGGATGAGCTAGAGCCGGAGACCCGCGCGCTGCTGGCGTCGTTGGCCGTCCGCGCGCCCCTGGCGGCGGCGGCGACCGAGGGCGAATACGCCTACCTGGCCTTGCCGCCCAGCATCGACGGCACGCCCGAGATGCTGGCCCTTGTGCCCGGCCCTCTCCTCCCTGCGACGCCGTTGCTCATTCGACTCCGTCCTTTCGCCGCGGCCCTCGTCCTTGTTCTCGCGTGCCTTGTCGCGCTCCAGGTTGTCGACAACCTGGCCTGGCAGCAGAGTGGTCAGGATACGGCGCAGGTACCGGGCGATTACTGGGGCGGCGGGTCAACCGCCTTGAGCGTCGTTCCCACGCTCCCGAGTGGGCTGCAGGGCAGCACGGCGCCTCCCACGTTGAACCAGGAGCAGAGCGGCGGCATCATCCCGATGTCGCCCATGGGCCGGCAGGGCGGCGGCATGGTCCCAACGCCTCCCGAGCCGGATAGCATCGCTATCCCGCCGCCCGTGATTGCCGGCGGCGTACCCCAGGCCGCCGCGGCTGAGCTGCCCGCAACGGCGACTCCGACGGCCACGCTGACACCCGCGCCGACTCAGACGGCCACACCCGCGCCCACCGCCACGCCGACCCGCACCGCGGTTCCTGTCGCGCGGCAGTACGTCGCCCCCTTCCCCGTGACCCAGCCGCAATACATCCCGCAGCAGCCCGTCTATCGCTCGCTGCCTCAGCAGCAGTATGTTCCTCAGCAATACACGGCTCCTCAATACAATCGCGTCCCCGTTTCCGGTGGCTACGGACCGCCTGGCGGCTACCGTCCACCCTCGCCCCCGTCGCGAGCGCCGAGCAGCGCGCCGTCGTGGAGCGCCCCCGTCAAACAGCCGTCCGCCTGGCTGCGCTAGGCAGATATCGCTCGTTTCGTGGATTTTCCGGCATTTTCACACAATATTTACGCTTGCGCCGTTTAGCGGCGTAATGCAATCATAGGGCGTTTCGTTCTTGCCAGTGAGATATCTTCACGTTATGAGAGGCTGCCCCATCTACCTCACAGACCAAGGAGACTGGCATGAAGCGCGCATTGTTGTATCTGAGCCTTGTCCCCATTTTGATCGCTGCTCTGGCGTGGATCGTCTGGGAAAACCGTATCGATCCCAGCGAAGCTGACACTGCCCCACGCCTCTCGGTCCAAGTTTGCTGGCCGACAGCCTGGGGCTCCAACCCAACGGCGGTCATCTGGACGGCATCCGAGGAAGTCCTCCGCCCCGCGCCCGGCACGGTCATCACCCCGCCCGGCGCCTACGACCACAGCCGGTTCATCTTCGACCAGCCGGTCAACATCAACTGGAACTATGGCAGCTACATCCAGGCCGTCTACGGGATGGATACCCCGCAGAGCGTGACCGTTGTGACGGCCATGTGGTCGGACACGAGTGGCGGCTACCGCTACGTTGGTCAGGCGACCGTCGGCAAGTCCGGCTTCGTCTCCATCTCTGCCGACCTGTGCGCCGCCGCCGCCCCGGCGCCCGCGCCCAAGGATCAGGTCCGCCACGTCGCCGTGGCGCCCGGCCAGCCGGTGAAGCCGTGGCAGCCCAAGTGGGTACCGCAGGGGCCGCCGCCGGTTCACGCCCTCAACGTGTCGCACTGGCTGAAGTACAACAAGATGAACATGGGCCGCCAGTACATCTACTTCACCATCCGGGACCAGGATGGCCGGCCGCTGCCGGGCGCACACGTGGATATCGTGGTGCATTACCCGTGGGGTGACAGAACGTACGGCTATGGACCGGCGGATGGAAACGGGCAGATGTACATCTGGTTCGACGTCGGATCCATTAGCGGCGGCTACAAGGTGCCTATTGACGTCGTCGCCAGCTACAACGGCATCACCTGCCACAGCTACACGGATTTCTGGGTTCCCTGAGTTCTGCCGTCGTCAGACGGGTCCGTGATGTTCCCCTCACGGATCACCTTCATAGGCCTGGCCGCTACCCTCTCGGCGGCCAGGCCACTTCTTTGACGGCTTCACCGGCACGGCCGTCCGAGGTTCGCCGCGACCTGCATTAAGTCGGTGACATCCACGACTCCGTTGCCGTCTATGTCGTAGGTCTGGTCGGCGGCGCCCAGCGTGCGGCGCGGCCAGTGGTCCGCCTCGATCTGCATATCTTGCGCGTCAATCTGACCATCACCGTTCACGTCCCCCAGGTAGCGGCACGTGCGTGTGGCCGTCGGCGTTGGAGTGCGTGTCGCGGCGGGCGTGGCGGTGCGTGTTGCAGTTGGAGTCGCCGTGCGCGTGGCGGCCGGCGTTGAGGTCCGCGTGGCGGCCGGCGTTGAGGTCCGCGTGGCGGTAGGTGTCGCCGTCCGCGTGGCGGTAGGTGTCGCCGTCCGCGTGGCAGCCGGCACGGTGGTAAGAGTCGAGGTCGGCGCCGCCCCGCCAACGACCTGGCCCGAGTCTGGATCGACGATCAAGCCGCTCTCATCCACGGCCTCGAAGTTCGCCCCGGTCACCCCGCCCAGGTTGTGCAGGTCGTCGTCGTTCCAGCCCGGGTCCGGCGCCCCGCTGATATACCAGTTGCTTCCATTGTCCGCGATGATCATGCCGTAGAGCTGGAGGGTGCGCAGGATGACGCGCGCCTGCGGCGTGAAAGCAGAGATGTCGTAACTCGCCTTGAGGCGGAAGCGGACTCCCATGGGCGGCACGCTGGCGCTCGTGTTCGACGACGCGTAGTGGCGCGCGGGCCAGATGTAGGCGCGCTGGCTGGTCTGCACCGTGAAGCGCAGCGCGTGGGGGATGTAGCCCAGGCCGCCCGGCACGAGCGCCGCCTGAACCTCGTCGTAGCGCGCGAGGCCGGGCAGGATCGGCAAGCCGGCGGCGTCGGCGCTCGTCCAGCCCACCGGACGCAACGCATTGGAGCGCAGGTTGAAGATCGCGCCCGAGCCGGCCGTCCACGCGCCGCCCGCCTGGGGCGAAGCCGCGTAGAGCTCGTACAACGTGCACGTGTCAGTATCGACGACGAGAACGTGGGCGTCGCCTCCCGCCTCGATAGGCGCGCCGGCCGGGATGTAGTAAGGGCCGGGGTCGCTCTCGTCGGCGTAGTCGAAGCTAATTGTCGGTACCGGGGTGGATTGGGACGAGCGGATCGTGGTATAGGGAATCCCGATAGCGCCGCCGTTCCACGTCCCCGCGCCAAAGTCGGGGTGCAGGCCGGTGTTGCTGCCGATGCTGGCGATGTAGGCCGCGGAGTTGGGATGGACGGGCAGGCTGTCGACGCGGGTGTTCCAGACATTGTTGGATGGGAAGAGGGAGCACCCGCCGATGGGTGCGTCCGGCGCAGTCGCCGCCGGGGACACGCCTAGTGTGGCAAGCAACACGAGCGACGCGAACCCAAGCAGGCTGGCAACCAGGAGTTTCATGGGGCCTCCGAAGGCGGTCGCCGCCCCCCTTCGGCGTTGAGCCCAATTGTAGCCCGATTGCTACGCCAGGGCCAGTAGCCGCTCTACGACACCATAATACCACTTGTGGATAAAAAACTGTCATTGCGAGACGCCGATGCCGTATGGCCAAATGCGCCGCTATGAGGAACGTCCAGGCTGTCACCCAAGATCACCATGTCGTGTGGCAGCACGCGCCAACACGAGAACACCGTCAAGCTGTCATTGCGAGCGAAGCGAAGCAATCTCGCGCCGCCACGAGAGGCGCTCTGAGCCGCTATCAGCTGCGCTTCACCTTTAGGGAGGCTGCTTCGTCGGGCTGTCGCCCTCCTCGCAGCGACACCGCAACTTGTGTTCTGAGCAGCGGAGCGAGGGGTCTGGTCTGCGGCAGCCCTGAGTATTGGCGAGTTCACCTGAAGGCGGGTATCATACGTCTCATCCGCCAATACGAGGAGCAAGTCATGCCGGAACTGAAAGTGGGTCTGGTGGGAGAATTCGAACGGGTGGTCGGGCCGGAACACACCGCCACGCACCTGGGAAGTGGCAGCGTGGATGTCCTGGCAACGCCGGAGATGATCCTGTGGATGGAGGAAGCGTCCGTCCTGGCGACGAACGCCTACCTTGACCCGGGGCAGGCAACCGTCGGAACGCTGGTCAATGTACGCCACCTGGCGGCGACGCCGATGGGCATGCGGGTCCGCGTGCGGTCTGAGCTAACGGCGGTGGATGGGCGGCGGCTTGTGTTCCGCGTCACAGCGGAGGACGAGCGCGAGCGCGTCGGCGACGGCGACCACGAGCGCTTCATCATCGACATGGCGAAGTTCAAGGCGCGCGTCGAGGGCAAGCGCAGCTAGACGATGCGGTCGTCGCGCGCCCGTGCCTCCTCCGCCAGCAGCGCGCGGCGCCTCTCCTCCAGGCCGGGGCGGTTCGCGAGCGCCGAGGCCGCCTCGCGAACGGTGTCCACGGACGCGTCGTCCGCGGCACGGCCGGTCAGCGCGGCGGCATATGCGACCTGCAGCTCCCACAAGGCGACGAGCTGGCCGACGGTGAACGGGTTGATCTCGGGCAGGCGGTAGGTCAGTGATGGCTGGCCTGCTTCGGCCAGGGCCAACGCCGAAGCGCGTCCCTCCGCATGGCGTAGCTCGCTCAGCAACGTTCCGCCCAGATAACCTAGGCCGGCGACGACCTGATCGCGCGCGGCGCGAGCTTCCGGCGTCGGCAGAGCGGACCGCGTCCGCAGCTCCGGCACCGGCGCCTCGCGGCGGTACTCGCCAACGGCGATGAAGTCCACCAGGCCCCGCCCAGCCTCGGCAAGCGGCGGCTCCCCATCCGCGACGACATCTGCAATTCCATGTCCTCGGCCCGCCACGCGCCGACGCCGCTGCGCCTCCAGCCAGCGGCCGATGGGGACGAGGGCGGCGGCTTGCGGGACGACGGCGGCCCACGCGCCCTCGCCGCCGATGAGCCAGTGGAGCACCGCGGCCATGAGGGCCGGATTGCGCCAGGGGTTGGCTTCGGCCGAGAGTGCGCGCGCGAAGTCCGCGCCGGCCAGGAGCTCGGCGCTGTCCACGCCGGCCGCGGAGAGAGGCGCCAAGGCCGCCGGATGGAGAATGGTCGAGCCGCTATCCGGCAGATCGAAGACGGGGAAACCCTCCTGGCGCCCCAGAACGCGCAGGACATCGGCGCTCGGTCCGCCGAGCCCCACGATGTGCTCGCGGTATTTCTCGTTCAAGACGGTCATGAGGGCGCGGCGGAACACCAGAAACTCGGCCAGGGGGCCGGGCGCATTGCCCGCCGCGTCGACGACGAGAAACAGTGCGGCCGCCGGGTCGAGGACATCGAGGACGCCACTCACGACCTCCGGGTCCGTGGTATCGACAAAGAACAGGCGCGGCCCGACGCGCGCGTCTTGGGGAAGCAGATTCCAGTGGGGATGAAGGAGTGCGGCAGCCAGGGTCGCCATGCCCTCGCCGAGCGAACCCTCGGCCAGGACGACAAGGCTATCGTAGTGGCGTCCGGCCCACCGGGCAAAGTCCGTCACGTCGCCCGGCGATTCGGGCGCGTTTCGCGTCGCGGCGGCGGTTGTAGGGGCGCGTTTGAATCCCGCCCCTACGGCGTCCGATAACACAAATGTTAGCGGCGCGAGAGCATCGGCGGGGATGCCGCGCGGCCCAACGCGATCCGCCCAGGCGAGGTTCGTGTCCAGGCGCACCCGCATCCGGTTCTGCCAGTCGGGATCGTCGTAGCGCATATCTTACTTAGGGGGAAGAGATGGGGTGACGCGCTTCGCCATGAGGATGTCGGGCTTGCCGAAGCCGTTGGCGTCTGGCACGACGCCGACAATGACATAGCCGCACTTCTGATAGAACTCATACGGGTGGCCGCGCAGATTGCGGATGCGCGCAAGGTGAGACAAGACATCGGGATACAGGTCTACCCCGCCCAGCGTCGTCATGTTGTCCTCGTCGTCGGTGCCGAGCGAGATGGTCAGCCCGCCCCGCGCCGCGACCTGGCGCTCGAAGTCGGCAACGAGGGCGCGCCCAATGCCGCGGCCCTGCGCCCGCGGCTGCACCACCAGCGGATGCAGCTCCCAGACGCGAGCGTAAGTATGGCGGCCGGCGATCCAGCCGAGTAGCTGCCCGTCGCCGCCGCACGCGACGCGGCAGATTCTTCCGTCCATCAGCGCCTCGCGTACCTCTTCGCGCGCCTCGGCCAAATCGGGCCAGGCCGCCGGCCAGTGGTCGCGAAATCCTTCGACCAATGTCGCGGCGGCCTGCTCAATTTCTGCGTCATTCCCCGGATCGAGATCGCGGATCACCATCCGTGGTCACACCGTCTCGCCGCTCTCGACAACCGCGGGAAAGCGCTCGACGGTGCGGTCGGGCGAGACGATCACGTTGCGGCCGATGCGAGCGCCGGCGGGCACGGAGGCGCTCTTGCCGACGAGCGTGATGCCCGTGTTCACCTTGTCCGGGTACTTGCGGTTCGGCACGTCGAGCGGCCCTTCGCCGACGACGGCCCCGGCGCCGATGACGACGCCCTTGTCGATGATGACGCGGTCCACGACAGCGCCGTCCTCGATGACCGTATCGTTGAAGATGATCGAGTCGCGCACCACAGCGCCCTTACCGACCCGGACGCCCGGCGACAGAATGGAGCGTTCGATCGTGCCTTCGATGACACAGCCGTTGGAGAGGAGCGCGCGGTCAAGCTCGGCGGCGGAGCCCAGGCGCACCGGCGGGCGCTCCTCGCTGCGGGTATGAATTGTCCAGGAGGGGTCGTAGAGGTCGAGGGGCGGCTCCGGGTCGAGCAGCTCCATGTTCGTGTCCCAGTACGACTGAATCGTCCCGACATCGACCCAGTAGCCCTCGAACGAGAAGGCGAACACATTGTGCGTGTGGATCATCGACGGGATGACGTCGTTGCCGAAGTCCATCGGGCGGCCGGCGACCGGCGCCGGCGCGATTCCCGGCGTCGCCAGCTCGGGCGTGCCTGACAGCACCTCGCGCAGGACATCCGCCTTGAACACATAGATACCCATGGACGCCAGATTACTGGTAGATTTTTTCGGCTTCTCTTTGAAATCGGTGATGCGTCCGCTAGAGTCCGCCGTCAGGATGCCGAAGCGGTGGACCTCCGCCTGCGGCACGTGGAGCACGCCGACGGTCAGATCAGCATTGTTGTCCTGGTGGGCCGCCAGCATCTTGCGGTAATCCATCTTGTAGATATGGTCGCCCCCAAGGATGAGAACGGTATCCGCGCCCGGGTCCATGAAGGGCAGATTCTGAAACACCGCGTCGGCAGTGCCGCGATACCAGTCGCCCTCGCGCCGCCCCTGGTAAGGCTGCAAGAGCCGCAGCCCGCCACGCGTGCGGTCCAGGTCCCACGGGCGCCCAATGCCCAGGTGGTCATTGAGAGAGTGCGGCCGGTACTGGGTCAGCACAGCAACGTTATAGAGATCGGAGTTGACACAGTTGGACAGCACGAAGTCGATGATACGGTATTTCCCGGCGAAGGGAACCGCCGGTTTGGCGCGTTTCTCCGACAGAATGCTCAGACGCGTCCCCGCTCCACCCGCTAGAATCACAGCCAGAACACGCATGTTCCCTCCGCGATGGCCTGTTTGCTCTCAGAGGGCAGTATAGCGTAAAGGCAACTTTCCGGCAAGCAAGACCCGCACCGCGCCGCCGGCCCACGTCACCTAGAACACATGTTTGAGCCAGAATTTGACCCGCGCTGAGATCGGGCTATAATTGCCGCCCGGCGCCGGACCATGCAGTGGGCAATCCGGCAACGTATTGCTTTTTGGCAAGGAGGTTTTATGGTTCAGAAAAAGTATCTTCGCAAGGGCGCAGAGTGTAAGGTCACCTTCGAAATGCCCGCCGACAATGGCGTCCAAGCTGTCAACGTATTGGGTGACTTCAATAACTGGGAAGTCGACGCGCTCCCGATGAAGCTGCGCAAGAAGGACCGAGTGTTTACGGCGACGGCGAATCTGCCGGCCGGGCAGGCGTACCAATTCCGCTATCTCGTGGATGGCGAGGCGTGGGTGACGGACGAGGAGGCCGACGGCGTGCGTATCGGCCCCTACGGCGAGCCGAACAGCGTGGTAGAGGTCTAGCCGGGCATCGTTGCCCCGCGCGACCGTCACAAGAAAAGAAGCCCCCCGACCTGAGAATAGGTCGGGGGGCTTTCTTGTCTGCTCACTCGCCGTAGAAGTTCAGGACGAAGTAGCGTGCGCCCGTCCAGGGCGGCTGCGCTACACCTACTCCTATGCCGGTATAACGTCGGCTCAGGAGATTGGCCCGGTGGACCGCGGAGTGCATCCACCAGTTGATGCTATAAGCGATTTGGTCGGCCGTCGCCCCCTGGATGATGTTCTCGCCACACCATCCGGGGCAGGGCAGCCCTCGCTCTCGCATCCTCTGTGCCCACCCAAGTCCATCGGGTGTGTAGTGCGAGAAGTAGTGCCGAGCGACCATGTCGTCGGCCATCCACTGCGCTGCATCCTCGGCACGCATATCCAGATTGTACGGCGGAAGACCGTACTGTGCCCGCACCTGGTTGATTGCATCCAGCATGGCTGTCACCATCGGATCAACAGTTGGTGCGATGTCTGCTGCGGGAGCGGTCTTCTGGTCCGCAACGGGACTCACGGCGGCGGCGGCATCAGTGCCATTCGACGGCCCACTCTGTGAAGACGACGTATCGTCCCCCGCAACATCCAGGTCGTTGAGATCGCTCGAGCAGTTCAGGTACTGGGCCAAAGCCCACGCCTGGCGACCTGACCAGGCGACCTGGACCCAGGTGCTGTCGGCAGATCTAGACGTGGCCGTCAGCCACGTCCCACCGTAGGCCGTACCGATCTGGTCCTCATCCGGCGCCGAGCGAACACGGAGCGCGGATGCGGATACCTGACAGCGTACCGTTTTACCATCAGCGTTAGCGACGAAGGGGCGCGCCAGGGCCACGGCCAACAGGCAGCCAACCACCAGGGTCAGCCGATATCTCATAGTCACCTCCCAGGATCGCCGATCCGTTCGTTCGTCCAAATACAGCCGGTGCAAAGCGAAAGCGGATCGAGCTTCGTTGGACCCTTTACCAGCGACGGCTGGGTGGCAGACGCCCGGCATTATATCATCCTTTTGGATGATGATGCAAATCAATAAAACGGATTTAACGAAATTTTAAGGAAGCGCTCCCACGCGAGCCGCCAAAAGTATGAATTTAGAGTAGCAAGAGAAATAAACGCAAAACAACAGCGAGCATCACTTGACAGAAGCTAGCAAACGTTCTATAATGGCATTGTAAGTTCTTTAAGAGCATGCTGAATTCTAGATTAGAGAGATGGCCTGGATGCGTTGGCGCTTATGGCTCGGCTGGCTGCTGGGTACTCTGATACTCGCGGGCTGCACGCCCACGACAGCGGTGCCGGCGACCGCGACCCCGCCACCGATTGCAGCGGCCTCCGCGCCGACGGTAGCGCCAGCCACCGCCGTCCCTACGGTCGCCACGCCGACGGGAACGAAGACAGGCCCAACGGCGACGCCAGCGCCGCCCATCACGCTCTATGTCCAGCCGGGCGCCGAGAACACGGCCATCGTCTCGGCCATCAATCAGGCGCGGCAGAGCATTCGGCTGAAGATCTATCTCATGACCGACGACGCCATCATTCGCGCCCTCAAGGACGCGAAGGCGCGCGGGGTGGATGTTCGGGTGATGGTCGAGCCTAAGCCGTGCTGCGACGAAACGGCAAACAACACGGCGCTGTACAACGACCTGAAGGCGGGCGGCATCGATGCGCGCTACACCAATCCGACGTTCACGCTGACGCACGAGAAGACGCTGGTCGTGGACGATGCGTTGGCCTTCGTGATGACGTCCAACCTGGTGCGCTCCGCCTTCACTCAGAACCGCGAATACCAGGTGCTCACGCGAGTGCCGGCGGATGTGCAGGAAGTGGCGGCCGTCTTCGACGCCGACTGGAACCGCACCGCGCCCGACCTGGGCCACGCGCGCCTGGTATGGAGCCCGAACAATAGCCGGGCCGAGATTCTGAAGCTCATTGACGGCGCCCAGCGGCGGCTCGATCTCGAGCAGCTGGAAATCCAGGATGACGAAGTCGTGCGCCACCTGGAAGACGCGGCGAAACGCGGGGTGCAGGTGCGGGTGCTGGCGGCGACACCCATCGAAGGCCAGGCCGACCTCAACCAGCCCTTTCTGCAACGGCTCGAGGCCGCGGGGGCGCAAGTGCGGCGTCTGGACAAGCCGGTTCTCCACGCCAAAGTCATCCTGGCCGACGGCGAGAAGGCGCTCATTGGGAGCATCAACCTGACGCCGCAGTCCATCGACTTCAACCGGGAGGCGAGCATCATCGTCGAGGACCCGCGCGCCATCCAGAAGCTGGCATCCGCGATGGTAGACGACTGGGAGGCGGGCCGCTCTGGCCCGGTGGTACCGACGGCGGTCGCCGCGCCAAGCGTGATACCGTGGAACGAGGCGGCGAAGTGGATTAACACGAACGCGACGGTGGAGGGCGTCATCACGCGCACCACCAACACCGGCCGCGTGATCTATCTAGATTTCAGTCCGCGCAACAAAGACATGACGGTGGTCATCTTCCCGCAAGACGCGGCGAAGTTCCCGCAGCCGCCCGAGAAGATGTACCAGGGCAAGAAGATTCAGGTAACGGGCAAGATTCAGGAATACCAGGGCGCGCCGGAGATCATCGTTCGGTCGCCAGATCAGATTAAGATCGTTGAGTGACGGGTTTCATTGCGCCTTGAGCGCGTGACCATATCTATTTATCCCGGCCGCCGACCGGCCCAGCAAGCCAGCGGCTGCCACCCCCGCCCCGGCGGGAATTTCATCAGTGTGTTGTCCGTAGGAAGGATTTTGGGAGACGGGACTTATCCATAAGCCGCGCGCGCGCGCATTCGTTGAGGGAGGTTTCTGTATGTTCAAGAAACTTGGTAGCCGCCCGCTGATCGTCGCCCTGGCCGTTGCTTTCGTTCTCGCCCTCGGCCTGGCGTCCGTTGGCTTCGCGGCACCTGCAGACAGCCCGAGCAACTGGGGCTGCGACGCATGTTGCAGCGGGTACGTTGTTCATCCTGGTGATATGCTGTCCGGTATCGCCTGGCGGTTCGGCGTCCCCGTCCACGCCCTCGCATCGTACAACGGAATCTGGAACCCCAACTACATCCGCATCGGCCAGTGCATCAAGATCCCGCCGTACGGTGGCCACTACTACGATGGCCATCCCGGCCAGAACTGGTGCAACTCCTGCGGGTGGGGTGGCAGTTGGGGCTATGACAAGGGCAACTGGGGCTGGTGCAACACCGGCTGCGGCTGGGAGCCCAAGCCGGCTCCGCGGCCAATGCCCCGCCCTCTGCCATACAAGAAGTAACACGACCGTGACGAGAGAGGGCCACCTGGCCTGATCTCATTCGTTCACTTCCCCGATCCCTCTCCTTTCCGGCGGCACAACGAGGGACTGAGGATGGCGCGAGCCGTCCTCCGTCCCTCGCAATCTTTTCCTCCCTCTAACATCCCCTCGTCAGATATGCGTCAGCCAGCCGCCCCGGTCGTCGGGAATCTGTCGCCTGGCCGCGTTCTACGTACTTCAGGAGTCGGTCTCGCGTCCAACATAATCTGGCGTTATCCCCTACAATACACAGTAGATGACACGGTTGGTGTCGGCGGAAGTGGAAGTGGCGTGAGAGACCCATTGTAACCCGCGCGCACGCGCACCATCACACATTTAGGGAGGTTTCCATGTTCAAGAACATCTGGGGGCGGCAGCTCGTGATCGCCCTCGCCATTGCCCTGGTTGTCGTTGCCGTCGCCGCGGGCGCCTCGTTCGCCGCGCCGAATGACAACCCCAACGAGTGGGGCGGCTGCAACGGTGTCTTCGTCGGCCCCGGTATGACCCTGTCCGGCATCGCCGCGCAGTACGGCGTGTCGGTGTGGTCGCTGGCGCAGTACAACGGCATCAGCAACCCCAACTACATCCGCATCGGTCAGTGCATCTGCATCCCGCCGCACGGCAGCAGCTACTACAACGGTGGCTGGGGCTACAACTACTCGCCGAACTACAACAACAACTGGTGGTGCTACCCTGGCTACAACTACGGGTACAACTACCCCAACTACGGCTACAAGGGCCCGAACTACAACTGGAACAACGGCCACTACCCCCAACACCACTAACACTCGCCCGGCGCGAGGTCACGCCCGCGCCGGCCTCGCCTACTCCTTCCCGTCGACTCAGCGAGGGGTGGAGGACGCCGCAAACGTCCTCCACCCCTTCGCTTTTTCCTCCTCGTTCCTAAGTCGCCTGGGCCACATGGAAAGGGCGCGAGAGCAGTTGTCGTCCCTAGTGTGAGAAACGTGCATTTAGTGAGCAACAGCGAGCATGGAGGTCAATATAGACCAAAATCAAACTTTAGCGCCAAAAATGGAGTTTCCTGATGTAAAATAACAATAAGGAGTGGTTTGTCGTTTTATCTGATAGAACGACGTGAGATCCACTCGCCGGCGGTAATTTGCGCCCCGGCTCCACAATGATGTGTCAGCTGTCAGACTGAGCGTGGGAGACGAGGTGGCACGCGCGCGTGCGCACACACACAAGGGAGGTTCTCGTATGTTCAGGAAGGTTTGGGGAAGGCAACTGATTATCGCACTGGGCGTGGCTCTGGTGATTGTCCTCGTGGCGGCCACCGCGAGCTTCGCCGCTCCGGCTGAGAATCCGAGCAACTGGTATTGCAACGGTATCGTCGTCCAGCCCGGCCAGACGCTCTCCGGCATCGCGGCCCACTACGGCGTTTCGGTGTGGGCTCTCGCATCCTACAACGGCATCGGCAATCCCAACTACATCCGCGCCGGCCAGTGCATCGTGATCCCGGCGAAGGGCAGCGGGTACTGGAACGGTGGCTGGAACCGTGGCTGGGGCTACAACAACAACTGCTGCGGTTGGGGCTACAACTATCAGCCGCGCAACTGGTCCTGGAACAGCTGCTGCAACTACAACTACTACAAGCCCACCGGCCACTGGGTCTGGTGGAACGGCTGCTGGGTCTGGCGATCCTGGTGATGAGTCGCCGGTGACAGACAGCCGCGGCCTGTCACCCTATGCTTGAGGACTGAGTTCTCGACCTCCACGCTTAGCTCGGCGGCACACCGAGGGACGCGGGCGGCGCAAGCCGTCCCCCGTCCCTCGCTTTATTTCCCCTCACCCGGTCACTATACTTTCGCTATGCACAACCGCGCATTTTGGGAAACGAGCCTCGCTTGTCATGCCGAGGCAATCGACGCATCTGGGCCGCCCTTCAGCCCCCTCGCTCCGCTGCTCAGGAGCGTTACATCCGGTGTCATGCCGAGCGCAGCGAAGCATCCCGGTACCGCTGGGAGCCCTTCGCTGCGCTGCTCAGAACACACCACTGTCATTGCGAGGAGCGCATCAGCGCGACGAAGCAATCTCTCGGTGGATGACAACAACGCCGTAGCGGGGCAAAGCGCCTTTGACAAGGACGGGGGATTGCTTCGCTCCGCTCGCAATGACGGCTTAACTGTGTTCTTGTCTCGGCACATGGCGCCACACCGCATTAAGGTCTCAGGACGACAGTGGATAGTGTTGATCCTGGCCCTAGTCGCGCTGCTCCTCGCCGGGTGCAGCCGCGCCGCGCCCCCGCCGGGCCTGACCTACGTCGCGCTGGGCGCGTCGGACACCGTCGGCGTCGGCGCGTCGGACCCGACGACCGAAGGCTGGGTGCCGCAGTTCTACCACCGGCTGCCGCCGAACACCAAGCTGGTCAACCTGGGCGTCAGCGGCTTCAAGCTCAATGAGGCCCTGACCCAGACGCTGCCCATCGCCCAGGACGCCCACCCCGATATCGTCACCATCTGGCTCGCGGTGAACGACTTCAACGCCCGCGTCGACCTGGTGCAGTACGAGCGCGACCTGGACAAGCTCCTGGCCGGCGTGCAGGCCAGCGGCGCGCAGCGCATTCTCATCGCCAATATTCCCGCCCTGGAAGGCGTGCCAGTGTACGCCAGCCAGGGCATTCCCCCGCAGCGCCTCGCCGGCCAGGTCAGCCAGTGGAATGACGTCATCGCGCGCCAGGCAGCCAAGCACGGCGCGATCCTGGTCGACGTCCACAGCCAGTGGAGTGAGTTGGCGAGCCATCCCGAGTACGTCAGCATCGACGGCTTCCACCCCAGCGCCGCGGGCTACAGCCGCCTGGCCGACCTGTTCTACAACACCCTCCAGGCCAACGGCGGACTACCAAGCAGGACACAGTGAACAATGCGATTGTCGAAGCGCGGGGCGTCGTGCGGCGCTACCGCGTTGGAGAAGTGACGATTGATGCCCTGCGCGGCATAGACTTTGCCGTCCACAAGGGCGAGATGGTGGCGATCATGGGGCCGAGCGGCTGCGGCAAGACAACGCTGCTCAACTGCCTGGCCGGGCTCGACGCGCCGGACGCAGGCAGCATCACCATCGAGGGCGCGCTCCTGAGCGCCATGGGCGACGCCGAGCGCACGGCGTACCGCGCCCGCACCATGGGCTTCATCTTCCAGGCGTACAATCTGCTGCCCGTGCTGAGCGCCGTCGAGAACGTGGAGCTGCCGCTGTTGGTGAGCGGCGTCCCCTCGCGGGAGGCGCGGCAGCGCGCCCTCGCCGCCCTCGCCGACGTCGGCCTGGCCGACCGCGCCCGCCACTCGCCGACGCAGCTCAGCGGCGGCCAGCAGCAGCGCGTCGCCGTCGCCCGCGCCCTGGTGACCCAGCCGGCCATCATCTGGGGCGACGAGCCGACGGGCAACCTCGACTCCGTCGCCGCCGACGACATCATGGACCTCCTGGACGCGCTCCACGCCCAGGCCGGGCACACCGTCGTCATCGTGACCCACAGCCGCGCCGTCGCCGAGCGCGCCGACCGCATCATCCATATGCGCGACGGCCGTATCGTCGAGGAAGAGGTTATCGACCACCGGTACGACGGCGGCGAGCCTGTCATCGTCAACGGGGCGTAAATGTGACTACCCTCTTCGGCGTGCCGACCCCGATATTGGCCGGTGTCCTCGCGGGTCTGACCACCACCGCGGCCATCATCATCCTGCTGCTGGCTGCCCGCAACCCCATCCTGGTCAAGCTCGGCGTGCGCCACATCCCGCGCCGCCGCGCCCGCTCCGTGCTCATCGTCGTCGGCCTGGCCCTCAGCACCACCATTGTCGCCGCCGCCTTCACGACCGGCGATGCCCTGGGCAACACCGTGCGCTCGCTCGTGCGCGGCTCCCTGGGCAACGTTGATGAAGTCGTCGTCTCCTATCGCGGCGGCACGCGCCGCTTCGCCCAGTCCGACTTCCAGGGGCTGGCCGACGGGCGCATCCCACTCGTCGCCGGCGATGACTTCGCGCAGTCCGAGGTCGCCCGGGTCGCCGCGCTGCTCGACGGCACGCCCGGCGTCGCCGCCGTGACCGGCTCCATCATCCGCCAGTACGCCATCGCCGACACCGACCAGCAGGTCGTCAACGCGGGCATCAACCTCCTCGCCCTCCCGCCGGACACGCCGCCGGCCTTTGGCGCGCTGACCGACACGGCCTGCCCCACACCCGAAGACGCGACGCCGGCGGGGCAATGCGCCCTGCCCCTCAGCGCCCTCGGCGAGGGCGACATCTATCTGAACGAGGCAGCGGCGGGCAACCTCCAGGCAAAGGCGGGCGACAACCTGGTCATCTACGTGAAGGGGCGCGAAGTGCCAGCGCGTGTCAAGGCCATCGCCCGCAACGGCGACATCGGCGGCACCCAGGCCACCGCCCTCGTTGGCCTCCCGTGGTGGCAGACGACGGAGGGCATCCCCGGCAGCATCAACCAGGTGCTCATCGTGAACGAGCCGGGCGAGCCATCTTGCCGCGGTCTCGCGGCGCTGCGTTGCCTTTGGGAAGGTGGCGCGGCCGAGGACAGCATCCGCTGGAGCCGCGAGATCGCCCTGCGCTTGCGCTCGAACCTGGTGGACGACACCGCCGCCCAGACCATCTTCCGTTTGCTGGCGACGCCGAGCGTGCGCCAGGGGCTGCGCGACAGCATCAACCAGCAGCCGCCGTTCGTGCAGCAGCGTGTCCTGGACCTGGCCGCGGCGCTGGAGCAGCCCGGCGTCACCCCCGAGTTCAAGAGCCTCATCGGCGACCCGCAGATCCTCGCCAGCCTGCGCCCGGTGCTGTTCCGCCTCGCGCCCGGCACCGCGACGTCCTTCGTCAATGCCCTGACGAACCTCAACCGCCTCACGGTGATCGAGCTCAAGCAGCTCAGCCTCGACATCGCCGGCGCGTTCGCCAGCGCCCTGACCTCGACCTTCCTGGTGCTGGGCCTGTTCTCCATCGCCACCGGCATCATGCTCGTCTTCCTCATTTTCGCGCTGCTCGCTGCCGAGCGCCGCCCCGAGCTAGGCATGGCGCGCGCCCTTGGCACGCAGCGCGGCCACCTGGTGCAAATCTTCCTGTTCGAGGGCGCGCTGTACGACCTGGCGGCGTCCATCGTCGGCATCCTGGCCGGCCTGGCCGTGGCCGTTCTCATCATCAATACCCTGAGCGGCTACCTGACCGATTTCGGCCTGCGCCTGACCGGCTCCGTCGAGCCGCAGTCGCTCATGATCGCCTTCTGCCTCGGCCTGCTCATCACCTTCGTCACCGTCAGCGTCTCGGCGTGGCGGATCGCCCGCCTCAACGTCGTCACCGCCGTGCGCAACCTGCCCGACGAGCCGAAACCCGCGCCGTCCCTTGCCGACCTCGCCCGCAGCGGCCGTCCCCTGGCGTTCGCCTGGGGCCTCGTCACGCGCGGCCCGCTGCTCATCCTCTTCGGCGCCGCCCTCGCCCTCGCCACGAACAACCGCCCGACTCTCGTCGCCCTCAACGCCACCGGCTGGTCCCTCGCCGTCATCGGCGTCGGGCTGACCGTGCGCTGGGCGCTCGTCGCGCTCGGCGTCACCCGCGTGACCCGCGACCGAATCGGCTTCACCCTGGCCGGCACAGGACTGCTCCTGTTCTGGGCGCGCGGCGTGCCCGGCTTCCGCATATCGCAGACCGAGCAGTTCGTCGGCAGCCTGGAGCTGCTGGCGCTGTCGGGGCTGTTCATGGTGCTCGGCGCAGTGTGGGCCGTCGCCTACAACCTGGAATTGCTGCCGGGCCTCATCTCAGGCATCGCTGGCCTGGTCCGCCGCGGCGCCCCCATCGCCGCCGGCCTGCGCATCGCCGCCGCCTATCCCGCCCGCTACCGCTGGCGCACCGGCCTCGCCATCCTCATGTTCACCCTGGTCATCTTCACCGTGACCACGGCGTCGATCCTGCTGTCCGGCACGCGCTACGCCTACGCCGACCTGGAGACCCAGGCGGCGGGCTTCGACCTGCGCGCCGACGTCGACCCGGCCCGCATCCCCGACCTGCGCGCCGCCATCGCCAACGCCCCCGCCGTCTCCCCCGACGACTTCACCGCCATCGGCGGGCAGTCGAGCATCCCGGTCGAAGCCATCCAGCTAGGCGCGACGGTCGCCCGCTGGGGCGCGAGCACGCTGCAAGTGGTGGACGACGGCTGGCTGCAAGGCGTGGGCGCTCCCCTCACGCAGCGCGCGCCGGAGTACGCCTCCGACGAAGCGGTCTGGGCCGCGCTGCGCACGACGCCGGGCCTGGCCGTGCTCCAGGGCAGCACCCTGCCCCGCCGCGACGCGCCACCGCGCGGCAACACCACGACCTTCGGCACCGACCCCTTCGTCTTCCAGGGGATGTACCGCGACGACCGCGGCTTCACTCCGACCACGATCTGGCTGCGCGACCCCAAGGGCGGCCCGCCGATGAAGCTCACCGTCATCGCCGTCATGGACGCGCGCGCGTCCATCGGCCGCGGCTTCTACACCACGTCCGACACCGTCCGCGCCGCCGGCTGGACGCCGCCGACCCCCGGCACATACTACCTCAAGGTCGCGCCGGGCGTCGTCCCGCACTCGGCCGCGCTCGGCCTGGGCCGCGCGCTCAGCGCAACGGGTGGCGACGCGGCGGTGCTCAACGAAGAGCTGCGGGTGCAGCAGGGCATTCGCCTGCTGCTCAATCAGTTGCTACAGGGGTTCATGGGGTTGGGGCTGATTAGCGGGGTCGTCGCGCTCGGCGTCATCGCGTCCCGCGCCGTCGTCGAGCGGCGGCAGCAGATCGGCGTCCTGCGCGCCATCGGCTTCGGGCGCGGCCTGGTCCAGGCGACCTTCCTCCTGGAATCGACGCTGATCGCCGTGCTGGGTATCCTCATCGGCGTCGGGCTGGGTATCATCCTGTCGCGCAACGTCGTGGCGTTCATTGCCGCCCAGAACCCGGACGTCGCGTTCGGCATCCCGTGGCTCCAAATCGGCGTCATCGCCCTGGTGGCGTACCTCATGACCGTGGCGACGACGATGCTCCCGGCGTGGCAAGCCGGCCACGTCTACCCCGCCGAAGCCCTCCGGTACGAGTAAGCCTTCGATAGGGTAGGTCAAAGTGGATCTGTCACAGGATTGTCAGCCATTGAGCAGGATGGTATAATAGCCCCTGGGGCACTTGCTGAGCGTGATCGATTCTGTCGTGTATACGCGACAGCTGCGCGGAAGGTTCCCTTTACGCGCCCTCGTTTCTGCTTCGTTTTGTGCTTTGCTTGCTGGCGGTAAGCGTGGATTACTCCGTAAGTGCCCTCCCTTTATGACAAGCCAAATCCCTGCCCTGAAATTGACTGCCTCGAATGAGGAACTGCGCGACGCCTTCTACGCGTTGAGAACGCGCGAGGATGTCGCGGAGTTGCTCGAGATTCCTGACGCTCATTTGCGCTTTTATATCTATAGAGCGCCTCAAAGCCGGAGATATACTCCCTTTCGTATTCCGAAGAAGTCAGGCGGTTCCCGCGAGATTTGGGCACCGAGTCCATCTCTCAAGATTCTCCAGCAAAAGCTTAACTACATACTGGCTCTGGTTTACGAGCCCAAAGCATCCGTGCATGGCTACGTGTTGAATAAAAGCATTTTGACGAATGCTCGCGTTCATACGCGCAAGCGGTACGTTCTGAATATCGATCTCAAGGACTTCTTTCCGTCGATTAATTTCGGTCGCGTGCGCGGCATTTTCACAGCTCCGCCTTACAACCTCAACACAGACGTTGCTACAGTATTGGCGCAAATCTGCTGCGTGACAGACTCTAACCTAGATAGGGCGTATCTGCCGCAAGGTGCTCCCACATCGCCGATTATCTCGAATATGATTTGTGCCAAGCTAGACTCGCAGCTTCGGAAACTTGCCGAAAGCAATAAATGCGATTACACGAGATACGCGGATGACCTAACGTTTTCAACTACACGGCCTCGGTTTCCAGCGGCACTAGCTCAGACAAACGAGTCGGGCATTGTGGAACTCGGTGATCCTCTTAAGGCGATTATTGAGAGCAACGGTTTTGAAATAAATCTGGCGAAAGTAAGGCTACAGACTCGCTATCAGCGGCAGGAGGTGACCGGATTAACCACAAACGTGATGCCAAATGTGCAGCGAGGCTATATTCGGGAGATTCGTGCAATTCTCCATGCGTGGGAACGCTATGGCTTGGAAGCTGTTCAGGCTAGATATGAGCAGAAGTATCTACCCTCTCATCTGGCTCCCCATCGTCAACCTCCGTCTATTGCTCAAGTTGTACGCGGCAAGATCGAGTTTCTTGGCATGATCCGTGGTAAAGACAACGCTATGTATATACATTTTCAGCAGCGATTGATGAAACTATGCCCAGGTCTGGTCTCTGTAGAAAAGGAGATCAAGCCGACGCCACCGCTGCTGATCCCAGAACTGTGTACAGAGGGTAAAACGGACCGAAAGCACCTTGAAGCAGCATTTAAGGCCCTAAAGCAGAAAGGACTGTTGCATGATTTGGAACTTACTTTTTGGGAACCGGGGGAAAATGACAAATCCGGTGGGGACAGCCAATTGCTCGAAAGGTGTCATCGGTGGTCAGAACGTCACAATTCGCATCCTTTGATTTGCATCTTCGATCGTGACAACGAGAAAATCATGAGAGAAGTTCAGGGAAAGGACGATTCTTACAAAGCTTGGGGTAATAATGTCTTCTCATTTACTATCCCTATCCCTGACCACAGGGCCAATCAACAAAGGATATGTATAGAGCAATTCTATCAAGACAAGGATATCAGGCGAAAAGACCGAAATGGAAGGCGTATCTTTCTGGCTGAGGAATTCAACAAGACGGCGCAACATATTGATTCAGCA
>JAXLWL010000007.1:0-272747 GCA_046328505.1 Anaerolineae bacterium
AAGACGCGACGCCCTCCACCGAGGACATCCGCCTCACGCAGGACGCGGGCCGCGTCGGCGAGATCCTCGGTGTGCAGGTCCTCGACCACATCATTGTCGCCGGCGATGGATACGTTTCGCTGCGCGAGAAAGGTATGTATGTCCCGAGCGCAGTCCCGGCTGCTCACTAAGGAAGGAGATGGGAATGCTTCAGACGATCACCCCCAACGGTGCGTCCAACGGCGCCGCCCACCGCGCCGAGCGCGTGAGCGAGCGTGTCGGCGTCGCCCCCGATGCCGTCGAGCGCCTGCCGTTCGACCTGTCGGCCCTCGACTCGGACGGCGTGTTCGTCAACGTGGATGCCCAGGGCTTTGGTCTGCTCGACCGGCGGCTCGATTGGGAGGCGTTGGGCATCAGCCTGCCGCGGGATGCCCAGATCGCGTTCCGCGCCCCGCGCTACGGACTGCTGCCCGACGACTGTCGCCTGCCTCTCTTGCGTCCGCCGGCGCGTGCGCACGCCGCTTTGCACAAGTACTCCTACCACTTCCGCCTGGTCGAGACGCTTCTGGAGGGACCGGCGTATCGCTGGGTGCCGTGGACGGCGTTCGAACAGTTCGAGGCCGAGTTCGAGGCGGCTCAAGCGGCGCTGGACGCTGCCAAGGCCCATGTGCTCGACCAGTACGACGCTGTCCGCGAGCGCGTCGTGGCGACCTTCCTCCAACTGGCGGCGGACTCGGTGCGGCGGCTCCAGGCGACGGGCCACCTCATTCCCGAGGGCTTCCAGAACGCCGTCGTCGAGGGCGTCTTGCGCGTCATGCCGACGCCGGACGACCTGCAGCACCGCCTCGTGCTGCGCTATCGGGTGGGCGTCCTGCTGCTGGGCAGCGAGATGCTGGCCGAGCAGCGCCAGGCAGCCGAGGAGCGCCAGCGGCTGATCCAGGCGCAATCGGCGCAGCGGCTCGAAGAGCGGCATCAGCAAGCGCGGGAGCGGTTGGTGCAGGCCGAGTTCTGGGCCGAGGAGGAGCGTATCCGACGTCAGTTGGCAGCCGAGGAAGAGGAGCGCCGGCGCGAGGCCGAGGTCAAGGCGCGGCTGCGGCAGATCAAGCTCGACGCGGCGCGGGAGCGGCTGCAAGACGCCCTCAGCCCGCTGGAGGAGGGGGCGCAGCAGCTGCGGGCGGCGGTGTACGAGGCGGCGACGGCCCTCCGCGCTTCGCTCCAACAGCACCGCACGTTGCCTGGCGGCTCGGTCAAGCGCGTGCGCAAGTTGTCGAGGTGGTTCAGCTTGATGAACTGGCAGTCGGATGAGCAGCTGGCGCAGCTGATTGCCGAGCTGGAGCGCCTGGCACAGCATCCGGGTGGCAAGCGTAAGCGCGATATCGGGAGCCTGAATGAGGTGTTGGGCGACATCATCGCGCTCTGCTATGCCGACGCCCAGACCCTCGTCGAGCCGAATCGCATGGCCGCTCTCGAAGTGTAAAGTACAAGGAGAAAAACGCATGTCGCAAGTAACATCCCTCGACGGTCTGGTGACCGAGCTAGACATCCTCATCCGCGCCCGCTACGGGCTGATCAGCGTCTCGACCTTTGAGGAGACGCGCTTCCGCCGCCTCATGAATGCCGTCGCCGGACTTCCCCGTCACAAGGGCAAGGACCTTTTCCTCTGGAGTAGGACAAGCGGCCTGCGCCAGGTGGCCGGCGATACTCCGACGCTTCAGCCGCGGCCCATCCCCGAGACCGACGATCCCTTCACCGTCCTGGACACCATCGCCGCGGCCGAGAGCGGGCTGTTCGTGCTGTGTGACTTCGGCGTCTACCTCGCCCCATTTGGCCAGGAGGAGCCGCAGCTCGTGCGCCGCCTGCGCGAGCTCGCCTGGGCCATCAAGACGCGGCCGGTCACCGTCCTGTTCGTCGATCCGACGTTCCCCGACCTGCCGGCCCTGGAGAAGGAGGTCAAGCGCATTGACCTGCCGCTGCCCGACGAGGGCGAAGTGGCGGCTATGCTCGACCTGCACCTGGCGCGCTTGGCCGATAACCCCGACATCACCCTGACCGTGGATGCCCGCACCCGGGAGCAGCTCGTCCAGGCGTTGCTGGGGCTGACCGAGAGCGAGATCGAGAACGCCCTGGCGAAGGCAGCCATCGCGCTGCGCGGGGTTGGCCCGGACGCCCTGCCCCTCATTCTCGACGAGAAGCGCAGCGTCATCCGCCAGAGTGGCTCGCTCACCTACACCCACCCCGAGCCGGCCGACCACCTGGGCGGCTATGCCTACCTGCGCCGGATGCTCCAGGAAGCGGCGGTGACGTTCACGCCGGCGGCGCGGGCGTATGGCGTCGAGCCGATGAAGGGTATGCTCCTGGTGGGCTTGCCGGGCACGGGCAAAGACCTCACCAAGCGCATCGCCTCGTCCATCCTGGGTCGGCCCCTGCTCGACTTGGATATGGCGGCTGTAATGGGCGAGGGGGGCGGCGTCATCGGCTCGGCAGCCGTGAGCATCAAGCGGGCGCTGGCCATCGCCACGACGCTCAAGGCGGTGCTCGGCCTCAGCGAGTACGAAAAAGCCGTCGGCGGCCTGCAGTCATCGGCGCGGACGGACGGCGGCGAGACGGCGCGGACGATCGCCTTTCTCCTGAACTGGCTCCAGGAGCAGCAGGACGTGTTCGTCGTGGCGACGGCCAACGACGTGCGGCAGCTGGCGCCGGAGCAGGTGCGGCAGGGCCGCTTCTCCCACGTCGTGTTTGTGGACCTGCCGACGGTCGAGGATCGTGCCGCCATCTTTGGGGTACACCTGGCCAAACGTGGCCGTGATCCTCAGACCTTCAACCTCGACCAGTTAGCCCAGGCCGCCGACGGCTTCTCGGGCGCAGAGATCGAGGCGTCGGTGAAGGCCGCGCTGCTGGACGCCTTCATGGACGGCGGGCGCGCGCTGGCGACGGGGGACATCCTCAAGCGGGTGCAGTCCATCCGCCCGACGTCGGAGGTCAAGCGCGAGGAGATCGAGGAACTGCGCAAGTGGGCGCGGGAGCACCTGGCCGTCGACGCCGTGCGGCCCCAGCCGGTCCCAGCCGGCGAACGCTTGATGGAGTTTTGACCGATGAGTAAGTACGTCACGTTCACCGACCTGGTGTTCAAGGATCGGGCGCTCCTGCTGGCGGCGCTCGCCGACCTCGGTTACATCGAGATTGAAGAGGGCGAGACGCTCAGTCTTTACGGCTATCTTGGGGACAAACGTCCTGAGACGGCGGAGATCGTGGTGCGCCGCAAGCACCTCGGCTCGGCCTCCAACGACGTGGGCTTCGCGCGCACGCCGGACGGGTATGTGCCCATCGTGTCGGAGTACGACGGGCGCGCGCTGCATGGCGGGCAGTTCCTGGTCAAGCTGCGCACAGCCTACAACGAGCGCGTCGTCGAGGAGGTCAAGCGGCGGCTGCATGGGACGGCTCAGCGGATGGTCGAGGGGCACGTCGTCAAGATCCGCGTTCGGTACTGAAGGAGGGCAAGATGCCGACGATCGAGTTCAGCATCGACGAGACGACCGGCGCGCTGGAGATGCACATCCAGGGGGTTGCTGGACCGGCCTGCGAAGACGTGGCGAAGTTAGTGGAGCAGCTTGTGGGTAAGCCGACGAGCGAGCAGAAGACGAGCGAGTACTACGTCCGGCCGCGTATCCGGCCGCAGGCGCGCACGCGAGGTGGCCCATGAGCGAGCTGACGTGGCTTGTGGATCCGGGGAACGGTGCGCTTGTGCTGGAAGGGATGACCGTAGAGGAGGCGTCGGCCCTCGCCGGCGACCTCCTCCCGCCGGCGCGTTCCATCGCCTGCGCCCAGCCGGTGACGGTGCTCCCGCCACCGGTTGTCTCAGATAAGGAGATTGCCGCGTCGGTGTGTCTCCGCGTGGCGGGCTACTACCACAATAGCTTGATCGAGGGGCCGGGGCAACGCAGCGTGCTCAAAATGCAAGGCTGCCCCCTACGCTGCCGAGGCTGTATTGCCCAGGAGACCTGGCCTTTCGACGGCGGCGCGCTCGTCCCCGTTGAGCGTCTCGCCGATGTCCTGCTTGACCCCGCTTACGAGCGGGACGGAGTCACTATCCTCGGGGGCGAGCCGTTTGCCCAACCGGAAGGGCTGCGGGCGCTGGTTCAGGCGCTGCGAGGGCGCGGCTGCCCCCACATCCTGTGCTACAGCGGCTACGCGCATGAGCAACTGTGGCGCATGGCCGCTTGCCAACCTGCCATTCAGCACGTCCTCGACGACATCGATATCTTGATTGACGGGCCGTATGTCGCAGCGCTCGCCATCGGCACCGGCGAGTGGCGGGGGTCGCGTAACCAACGCATCATCTACAAACCCAGTGATAGTAGCGAGAAGACGGGGAAGTCAGCATGAGGAGGAACAGAGGCAGACTAACAGATGGCGCTCACCCGCGCGTCCTTTGGCGCGCTCGGTGGAGCGCTTTGTTTGGCGTTTCTGGTGCTGGCATGCGTTTGCGATAAGTGTAGTCAACGATCGCAAATACACCCCGGGGCTTGCGCACTCACGCGGTGGGCGCGCGGAGGCCCTCTCGTCAAAACTGTTCAGATCGCTCCGAAAAACCATGCCGGACTTCTCGGTTGTGGGGAGATATCGGAAGTGACTCTCGCGGGCCCGCTTGCGTACCCGACCAATCGACTTGGTCGCGTGAGCGACCACGCCGAATACAAGACCCACACCAGCGCTAGCAAGGCCTGTAGTCAAGACTCCGATCGTGGCTGCACATGCGACAGCAGCGCCGGCCGTGCCGATTCCGGTGATGGACGGGTACCCTGCTCATTGCGCCGCTGGCCCTTATCCTGGATGGCAGATCAAGATAGCGGACGCAAGGGCGACGATGCCGACAATCAAGTAGTCTTTCCAGTCTCTCTTGAATCTTTCCCGCTCCGTTTGGTAGTACCGCGCTATCGCAGAGTCACCGCTCTCCTGAGCGAGCCCGTCAAGCGCGAACAGTATTTTCCGTCGATACCGTTTGATCAGGATCGCCCAGTTGACCGATAGCAGGAGGACTAGAACACCAACCCAGGAAACGGATACTCCCGGGCCACCGGCTGAGTGTCCGAATAGTGCCGCCAAAGCGACAAGAGCCGAGCATACGGATACGTACAACTTGTCCGTCTCGGTCCAACTGGCATTCGCCGCCTTCATCGCATCTTCATGCACTTTCGCGAGGGCTGGATTGCCATTGTTGTCAGTTGAGTCGGCCATTCAGAGATCTCCCGGTAGAGGACGCCCAACTTGTAATTCAACCGCATCCGGCCGTTTGAGAGAGTATTATACGACACATGTTACCGGCTCTTGCCCGGACTCCCGCGCCACATGCTCGTCGGTGTAGAACCTAATCCTCTGCCCCATCCGCCCGCCGCTCCTGGAGCTTCGCCTTGAGGAGCGACGGCGTCTGCTGCCGCAGCACCTCGACGAAAGCCTGGCTCTCGTCTAGCTCCCGGTCAATCGTCTCACGATGGTCAAAGTAGTACGCCAGCGCGGCGTAGACATCTGCCAGGGACAGGTCGTACTCGGCCGCAATTTCATCCACGCTCCGCCCGAGGCGCTCGTGCCAGACCACGATGTTGTGGACAGTGATCCGATGGCCCGCAATGCGCGGCTTGCCACCCGCAATGCCCGGCGTGATCTCGATATGTCCGTCTAGTATCTTGGTCTCCATAACGCCGCTCAGTACTTCCACCTGGTGTCAGTCGCCCGACTCCCTCCCATGAGACTACCGTGATTATAGGCGTCATCGGCGCCTCCGTCTACCAGCCCTTTGAACGGTCAGGAGGCCATATTCTGCTGCACCCGCCTGGACCGAGCGCCTCACCGCGTGTGGAGCCGATGCCGGCTCTGCTTTATCTTCAAGGAGGAACGTTCATGGATCTGACCGTGACCCAGTCCACCCTCAGCCGCGCCTTGCGGCTCATCACGCGCATCGCGCCCACCAAGGCCGTGCTCCCTATCCTGCAGACCGTCTTGCTCGACGCCGGGCCCCACGGCCTCACCCTCATCGCCACCGATGGTGACCTCGGCGCTGAGATGACCATCGCTGCCGAGGTGCATTCCCGGGGCCGGGTGGCGACGCCCGCCCGCCTGCTCGGCGAGTACGTCGCCCAGCTTCCCGCTGATCCCCTGCGGCTGACCCTCGATGCGGCCAGCCAGCGTGTTACCGTCACCTGCGACCGCTCGACGGCTCGCATGGCCTCTCTGCCTGCCGCCGAGTATCCCGCGCTGCCTGCGCCGGGTGACGGCTGGGCCTTCGACCTGGATGCCAAACGGCTGCAGGCGGCACTGACCAAGGTCAGCTTCGCTGCCTCGCGCGACAGCAGCCGCCCCATCCTCACCGCCGTCCTATTCGACTTCGGCGCGAATGGCCTCACCCTCGCCGCCGCCGACGGCTTCCGCCTCGCCCGCGTCGTCTTGCCAGATGTCACCGGCGGCGACCGCCAGCTTCTCGTTCCCGGTGCTGCCGTCGCCGAGTTCAGCCACTTGCTCTCGGATGGCGATACGGCGCGCCTCGACCTTGGCGGCGAGACCCAGAGCCTCACGCTGTCGGTCGGTTCGACGCGCCTCGTGACCCGCCTGGTGGACGGGCGCTTCCCCGACATCGCGCAGATCATCCCCAAGTCCTGGCGCACGCGCGTCACCGTCGCGACGGCATCCTTGCGGCAGGCGGTGCGCGTCGCGGGCCTCTTCGGCTCCCAGGGCGATGCGCGGCCCGTTGTGTTGCTGGCCGCGGCCGATCACCTGGTCCTGCAGGCGCGGGGCGACCTGACCGGCGAGGCGCGCAGCGAGCTACCGGCGAAGCTGGAGGGTGAAGCGCAGGGCGTCGCTCTCAACACGCGCCTCTTGATCGACCTGCTGGACGCGATCTCGGAGCCGCAGGTCGAGCTGAGTTGGGTCACGCCCCAGACGCCGGTGGTCATCCGCGCCCTGAGCGAGCGCTCCCCCGATGCTCTCGCCGTCGTCATGCCGATCCACGATCCCTCGCTGCTGCGTCCCCAGCAGGCGGCATAGCAAAGGAGACAATTCCCATGGAAGAGCCTCAGACCGATCAAGCTAACGTCGAGACGCCACCAGCACCCCCTGCAGAAGTTCAGGCTCAGCGCGCCCTGCGTTTTGCCGTCACCCTGCATCCAACGGACGATGGCTATCACGCTTTGCTGGCCGTCGGCGCCGACGACTGCGACCCTGTCCTGCGCCACGCGGATGTAGACGGCTGGCCGGCGCTCGCCGAGGCGTTGCACGCCCTGGCCGACGACGCCGAGGCGCAATGGCGTACGCAGCCGCGCAACCCGACCCTCGCCCCCGCGCTCAAACCGTCCCCGCGCTCGGAGCGTCAGCCCGCCTCTCCACCCGTCGAGCCTGGCGAGCCTGCACCGACGGCGGTACCCGCCGGTAGCAGCCAGATGACCCTGTTTGATCCAGGAGGATGACCATGGCGCGTATCTTTGTCTACGACAACCGCCGCTTCCCCGACCCGGACCCCAGCTTGAGCGTCGACGAGGTGCGGCGCCAGCTGGGTGTCTTCTTCCCGGAGCTGAACAACGCCGAAACGCGCGAGGAGCGGCGCGGCGAGGACAGCCTCTACACCTTCAGCAAGCGCATCGGTACGAAAGGGGCGCCGTTCCTCACTGCGGACCTCCTGCGGCGCGTGCCCGAAACGCGCCTCCGCGTCTTCGACCTGGCCGAGGAGCTGATCGACGCCGAGGGCGAGCTGGACGTGGATGCGGCCGGCCGCCGCGAACCTGAGATCTCGCTCGCGATCGCGGAGGCCGATGCTTATGCCAAGGCGACGCGCGGGGCGGTCGAGGCGCTCCGCGCGCTGCTCGACCCATGATCGTTCGGCCTCTGGCGCTGGACAGTCTGTTGCGGCGGACCGCGGCGCGCCCCCGGTCCGCCGCAGCACTCCTGGCAGGCCACGCCTCGCAGCTCGCCTTCCGCCGCATCGTCGAGCAGGTGTTCCCCGACGCGGCGGCTGACATCTGGAACGCCCAGCGGCCCGGCGAGAGCCGCGAGACGGCGCGAGTCGAGGCTTTCTTGGGGCGCATCGAAGCCAATCTCTTCCCGGTGTACGCTTGCGAGGAGTACGACCAGGTGGTCTGGGGCATCCCGTTCGTGCGCCTGGGCTGGTCGTTTGAGGCGTTCCACGACCTGGAGCGGCGGCTGGGCGAGCTCCTGCTGCTCGTCCTGTGCCAGGCGCCGGTGGACATGCGCGTACCCCTGCTGGATTGGGCCGAAGCGCACATTGAGCGTGACCTGCTCGCCCGCATCCCCGACGAGGGCTTCTCCCTCGATGAGCTGCACGGCCAGTTCGACGGCACGTTCTGCACCGGCGTGGCCGAGTTTGCCGACTGGCTGTGGAGCGAGACGGGGACCGCGTTCCTCGACTTGAGCGACGATGTGGAGGTGACGGACGCCGAGTGGTCGCGCGAGAACGTGCGGGACCTGGCCCAGCAGTGGCGGCAGGCGCGTGACATTCTGGACCGCATCGATGCCCTGGCGACCTGGCTCGAGGCCGATCCGGCGTCGCACTTCGCCCAGCTCCTGGATGCCGCCCTCGGCCACGATGCGCGGCTGATTTATGAACGGACGCGGAGGCTGTATGTCCTTGAGATTACCGAACGAGGGCTTGTCCCCATCGAGCGTGACGACGGAGCGGTCACCCTACCGCTGGGCGCTGCCGTCTAGCGTCGAGGTCGAGCCTGACCCGCTCCAGATGCGTCTCGACTTCCACGCGGAGACGGTCGTGTTGCATGACTACAGCGGCCCGGCGACGCGTGTGCGGGTCGTGTCCGCCCTCGACATCGCCCATACCCTGGCTCGCGAACTAGACCTGTCCAGCGGCCTTCTACCGGCAGACACCCTCTGGTGGGCGAGGACAAGTACCGGCAATCGGATCGCCGTCTGGCGCGAGCCGCGGGTGTGGGTGATTCGGCTGCGGGAAGTGCCCGGCGCCCCGCTCCGCCGACTGCGTCTGCCGATGCCGGGCCTGGTCTTTGTCTGTGGTCCGCAGGGGGCGCCGTATGTCTTCGCGGCCCGCAGGCGTCCCCGCTCGGAGAGCGACCAGCTCTACTGTTGTCCCTGCTACAACGTGTTTCCCACGGCCCGTGTCTGCCCGGGTACGGAAACCTTTCCCGCGGATCCTGCTAGGATACCGGAGGCGTTCTTCCGCAGCGCGTTCTCACCACACTCCGGCCACGGCAAGTCGCGGCGCTACCCCGACGACGTTGGTCGACTCTGGGCCGAGATCCGCGGCCAGCGCGAGTTCCCATTGGATGACCTGGTTCCCCAACTCCAGGTCGGCGACGCCATGCGGCTGGGAGGGTAACGATGCGCCTTGTCGACTACCTGATCGCCGTCGACGGCTCGCCGGCGCCGAGCGGCCTCGCCTACGACTACATCCTGGCGGGCGACGGCGTCTGCGTCCAGGCGGAAAACGAGTACCTGTCTGCTCGTGTCCCCATTGCCCACTGTGAGGTGCGCGGGCTGCGGGCGCTGCAGCCCATGTGCCGTCTCAAGCACGGCCGCATTCCGTTGGGCATCTGGCAGCATATAGTGGATATCGCGCAGGCGTGGGCGCTCCACGGGCAGGAGGTCCTGCTCACCGTCCGCCACGACGACCGCCTGGGCTATCACCTGGTCGTCCCGCGTCAGACGACAGGGGAGACCGAGATCGCCTACTGTCCCGCGCCGAGCGTCGTCCTGGAGATCCACTCTCACCACGCCTACGCCGCCCGCTTCAGCCAGGTAGACGACGCCGACGAGGGGCGGCTGGCGCTCTACGGCGTCATCGGGTGCCTGGACACCGAACACCCGGAGGTGGCTCTCCGCGTCGGCGTGTACGGCTACTTCATGCCTGGCGTCTGGCAAGACGTGTTCGAGGGAGAGCTTGGGGCGTTCCACGACATCGTGAATGAGGGGAACGAGGAGAGTATCTGCGATGGCATACGGAATTGACCCAAGCCCTAGAGGAGTTGCAAGCCGAGCTAGCGATGCGCTGGACGCCACCATCGTTCTGGTTGGCTGCGGTGGAACGGGGAGCTTTCTGGCCGAGGCGACATGCCGACTGCTCATCGGCCGCGCCGCGAGCTTGTATCTCGTGGACATGGATCGTGTCGAGGAGCACAACGTGGGTCGCCAGGCATTCGATCCTGGCGAGATCGGTGGGTTCAAGGCGCAAGTGCTTGCCGAGCGGCTGGCGCGGCGCTTTCGCTGTACCATCGGCTACGCTGTCCAGCCGTATGATGCTGGCCTCCACGCCCGCATCTTCCGCGCCCAGCCGTCTCGCTTGAACCTGCTCGTGGGCTGCGTGGACAACGCTGATGCCCGCCGAGCGCTGACTGCATCTTCGGAGGGCCGGTCGGATGTCTGGTGGCTTGATTGCGGCAACGGACGGAACTCCGGCCAGGTGCTGTTGGGCAACGCGAGCCATCCCGACGGATTGCGCGGGGCGTTCGACGAACGGGAGGGCGTGTGTCGCGCGCTGCCGTCGCCGGCGCTCCAGCGCCCTGACCTGCTCGATGCGCCGCCTGCACCGCCACCCGCCCTCGATTGTGCGGAAGCCATCGCGCGTGAGATACAAGGCCCGACGATCAACCAGGTCGTCGCGGCGATTGCAGCCAGCTTCGTCGAGAAGCTACTCGCCGGTTCTTGCCGTATGATGTCGGCCTATTTCGATCTGGATGATGTAACACTACGTTGCATACTTGCGGAACCCAAGACCGTTGCGGGCATCGTCGGCCTTCATCCGAAGGCGGTCACTCGACGGTCATAACAACTGGAGATGACGATGGATACGCAGCAAGACTTGCCCGTCCTCCAGGCAGGTGGATTCAGCGCGAGTGTCGATGCCTATGCCTGGGAACTCGACTCGAGCCAGGAGGCACATCGCATGCGCCTCTGGTTCCTCTCCCTTCTGGGGTCACAGCAGGCCGTTCGCGCCCTCTGGGCGAGGCTCATCAAAGGCGAAGTCGCCACCCTCAGCACCGAAATCCTGGGAACGGCGCGCTTCTGCGCCCTCGCACCAGAGGGGCCTCAAGGGTGGCGCTTCTTCACGGCTAGCCTGACAGTTGCGGCCGGCTTCCAGGGGGTGCTCGTCCCCCGGATCGCTTTCTACACTCATGATCATGTCGACTTTCTGCTTCTCCCCCGCCAGCTCGAAGAAGCCGCGCTCCTCCACTGCCGCTTCCTGAATCGTCGCCTGGATCTACCGCTCCACCCGACTTGGGCTGACTGGCTCTGGCAGCGGGCCTTGCGCACTGAGGAGGCTGTGGCGTTGGAGGCTCTCGGTCTGCTTGCCTACCGCTGCCATCCCAACGTCGAAGCGCTGTCGGCTGATCTTACTGAAGCCGTGCAGGGCGGAGTGTTGAACGTAGCCGACGCGGAATCGCGCATGCAGCAACCACCCGCATGATGGAAACCAGGAAGGAGATCACCTATGGCCCGACTCGAATCGGCCGCCAAGGCCGGCTACTACCCCACACCGCCGACCGTCGCGGCAGCTATCGCACGCCACTTGATGGCGGAGGCGCGCGGCGGGAAGCGAGTCATCCGGCTCCTGGACCCGTGTGCTGGAACGGGCGAAGCTGCGGCTCTCCTCGCGCAATCGTTGGGCGCTGAGAGCTTCGGTATCGAGCTGAACGACGAACGGGCCGAAGCGGCACACGTTCACCTCGACCACGTTCTCGCCACGAGCGCCTTCTCCATCCGCCTCGCCCACGGCGCTTTCTCGTGCCTGCTCTTGAATCCTCCGTATGATGCCGACGAAGAGCAACGTCGCCTCGAACATGCCTTCCTCGTCGGTCTCACGCGTTCGCTCTGCCCTCACGGCGTACTCGTGTTCATCATCCCCCAGCGCCGCCTCGCGCTCTCGGCTCGCTACCTCGCCGCCCACTACACCGGCTTTGCCGCCTATCGCTTTCCCGACCCCGAGTACGCCGCGTTCGGGCAGATCGTCCTCTTCGCAGTGCGCAAGCCGCAGTCGAGCCCAGACCCCGTCATACAGGAACACCTGGATCACTGGAGCCGAGACGAGCTGCCGCCTCTCCCTAAGGAGCCTGATAGGACATTCGTCGTGCCCACGCTACCGGCTGGCGACGTCCTGTTCGCCTCGCTTTTCTTCGACCCCGCGCAAGCAGCTGCCGAGAGTCGACGCCGAGGCGTGTGGACGTATCCAGAGCTGACCGAGCAGATCTGGCCACCGGAAGAGCGCCCGGTCCGGCCGCTCATGCCGCTGCGCCGCGGCCACCTGGCGCTCCTCATTGCCGCCGGCCTCCTCAACAACGTGGTTCTGAGTCAGGCAGACCGCCGCATCCTGGTCAAGGGCCGCACGCACAAGGTGCTGATTCCGGTCGAGACGGATGACGCGGACACCGAGGTCGAGCGCGAGGTTCTTTGCACAACCGTCATGACGCTCGACCTGACGACCGGCGCCCTGGAAACCATCGAGGGTGGCGGTGCGCCTGAGACGGCACGCCCGGAGCCAACTCCGTGAACTTTGCGTCGTTTATCGACACCTACCGCGACGCCCTTGCGCAAGCGGTCGTCGAAGCCTACCCGCCCTTGTACGATGCAAACACCCGCCAGTCATGCGGCTTCGACCTGCAGCGCCTCCTGCGGCGTCCCCTCGGCGCGCAGGCCGACGCTATTCGCGCCGCTGCCGTGGCCCTCCAGACGTATTCCAGCGCCAGCATCGTCGGCGAGATGGGTGTCGGCAAGTCGTATGTCGGGGCGGCCGCGGCCTATCTCGCCGGTTGTCGTCGGGTTTTGATCTTGTGCCCGCCCCACCTCGTGAAGAAGTGGCGGCGCGAGATCCTCCAGACCGTGCCGAGCGCTCACGTGGCCATCGTCCGTACTATCGGTGACCTGGAACGGGTTCGGCGGCAAGGCGAGATGATCCAGTTCGTCGTGTGCTCCCGCGAGCAGGCCAAGCTCGGCTACCGCTGGACGCCTGCGACGGCTCAACGACTCGCGCGGGACGAGACCGGCGGCGTGGCGCGGGATGACATCGGCGAGATCGTGCGACTCCTGTGCTGTCCGACGTGCTTCGCCCCCATCACCGACGACGAGGGCGTACCCCTCACCCGAGCTGAGCTTGCGACAAAGAAGCGCCGTTGCTCCGGCTGCGGTAACCCCCTGTGGCAGGCGGACCGCAGCGGCCCCCGCCGCTACCCCCTGGCAGACTACATCGCCCGGCGCATGCCGGGCTACTTCGACCTGCTCGTGGCTGACGAGTGCCACGAGATGAAAGCACGGGGCTCAGCCCAGGGTTTGGCCGCCGGCGCTCTTGCCGACACTTGCCGTCGAACACTGATCCTGACAGGCACAGCATCTGGTGGCTATGCCTCGACGCTGTTCTACCTGCTCTGGCGGTTCAGCCCGGCCATGCGCCGCGAGTTCGGCTATCACGACGAGGCGCGCTGGATTAGCAGGTATGGCATCATCGAGCGCATCACGAAGAAGAACGCCGACCGCTACACCGACGACGGCCGCCTCTCCAAGCGCCGCAGCTACCACACCCGCATTGTCGAGAAGCCCGGCGTCTCGCCCATGGTGCTCTTCCACCTCATCGGCAACACCGTCTTTCTCCGTCTGGCCGATGTCGCGCAAAACCTGCCGTCGTACACCGAGCGGGTCGCGCTGTTCAAGCTGGATCGGGGAAACGGAGCGGACCATCTCTCCCAGGCGAGCGCCTACCGCCGGCTCTCGACCCAGCTCTGGCAGGCGGTCACGTCCGCCCTCCAAGAAGGCTCCAAGCGCCTCCTGGCGACCTACCTCCAGGCACTCCTGGCGTATCCTGACGCCGTCACGCGCGGCGAGACCGTTCTCGACCCGCGGGATGGTCAGGTCATTGCCCACGCGCCTGCTTTGCCGGACAACGTGCTCTACCCTAAAGAGCGGGCACTGGTGGACCTGGTCCGGCGGGAGCGCGAGCGGGGTCGGCACGTCTTGGTGTTTATTACCCACACCGAGAGTCGGGACATCAGCCCTCGCCTGCGCGCGATCCTGGAACGCGAAGGCTTTCGGGTGGCGGTCTTGAAAGCGGGGACAGTGGCCGCGGACCGCCGAGAGGAATGGGTAGCGGCGCGGGTTCGCGAGGGCGCCGACGTCCTGATCTGCCATCCTCGCCTGGTGCAAACCGGGCTCGATTATGTGGAATATCAAGCGGCCTCGACGTGCGACTTTGCCGGCTGCACAGGACGAACGGCAACAGCGTCTACAGGAATAAATGAGCCACTCCCTAGTTCACGGGGTGTTGGCCCTGACGGCGTCGGCACATCCGCCAGCCGCGCCAAGAGCGTCTCCATCGCCGACAGTCCCTCTTCGACTGCAGCCCGCTCATCGTCGAGCAGTGGCATCTCTTGCAGCATCCGCTGCAGGTTCGCCTTACCCTCCAGCAGCTGTGCCTGGCTCGATCCTTTAGGCACGTAGAACCCGCACTTGGCACACGCCATGCGATGGGGGCACTGGTCAAAGAAGTCGTAGGTGCAGTAGCCATGCCCCAGATCGTAGAACTTCCACGGCTCACCGCTCGCTGCGCGACCGCTCTCAATAGCGTCCTGGTCGATCAGGACCTCGACAACACGGACGTTACGCTCAAAGTAGCCGGCATCGGCATAGGCCTTGGCCAGCTTGGTCGGCGTGGTAGTCACATAGTTCAAGGTCGAGGCGGTGTGACGGTGACCCAGCCACATCTGCAACTCGAACAGCGTCATGGGGTTCTTGGCGTTAGCCAACTGCGTCGCTATCGTGGACCGCGCCCGGTGACTGGTAATCCTTCCACGGGCGTCGCTGTCTTGAACGCCTGCTTTCTGGCACAACAGTGGGATAAGGGTGGCATTCAGGTAGTCTTTGCTCATCTGCCGCCCGCGGTAGGCGAAGAGGAAGTCGACGACTTCGCCCGTTTTGCGGTCTACGGTCGTCGGCTGGGTGGGACGCTGCCGTTCCCACCCAGCAATCGCCTCGCCAACCACACGGTCGACCGGCTTGGTAAACGCGGAGCTGGTCTTGTTGGTGGGGATATCGAGCAAACACACCGCCTCTTTGGGCAGCACATCCTGGCCGCCCTGGACGGTAGCATCCCGCGTTTGCCACCGCACGCAGCCTACTCGCAAACGATGGATTTCATCGCTCCGCAGACCCGCAAACAGCCAGACCAATGCCAGGGCTCGCACCATTGCCAACGGGTAGTAGTGCTCCTGGCTGTGATAGCTCACCGACAGATCTGTCTCACTGAGATTGAGACCCGCCCACAGCAGTTTGGCCCAAACATCATCGGCTAGCACGCGTGGCTTCGGACCCATTAGGTCACGGATCGAGCGCGGCGCAGCAAAGCAGCGGCGCGGGTCGAAGCGGCGTGCGATCCAGCCCCACTCCTGGAGGTCACGGAAGAAGCTGCTCATGTCGCTGAGATAATGGAATTTGCCCTTGGGTGAGACCGGCTGACCCAATCGTGTCCGATTCAGCATCGTCGGCGTTGCCCACTCGCCGATATGCAAGCGATCCACCGCAGCCACATACTCCGCGGCCAGTTCGCGCGTCCAATCAGCGGGCGAAACCGCCTCGGCATGAGTGCGTGTCACCCAACGCCCCACACGCAGCAAGTTGCTGTAGGCGCCCTCGCGCGACCTGGGCGCCAGTGTGGTCGTCTCGCGCCAGCGTTGGCACCACCCCACCCACTCGTCTGCCACGCCCTGCGTCGGATCTCGCACCTCCGACGGCGTGGTCTGGTGCTGGTACATGGGCAAAGGGCGGTCGAGGATACCCAGGCTGACGAGCGCTCGGGAGACGGCGAACAAACTCTCACGCGCATCGCGTGGCATCTGGCGGCGCAGATCAACCAGACCATCCAGCGTTAAGTCCTCCAGCCGCGGGCTGCGGTTAGCCAAAAGGGCCTCGGACACAGCGCGGTAGACGATCTTGGCCTGCGTTGGCCGATAGCCCCAACGCGTCACAATATCGAACACGCGTTGTACGGCCTGATCTACCCACGAGACACCAAAGACCTTGCGAGCCAACGCTAAACGGTCAAAGGCGCCTAGGGCCGCCAGGCCCTGGAAGTCACACAGCAGGTAACTCAACGCCAGCAGGTGTGCTCGGCAAGAATGGGTGGTCGCGTGGCGCTGCTCAAATGCCGCCCCCGACGCGCACAACGTCTCGACCCACTCGTCTGACGTCCAGCCCCAGAATGCACGCTGGCGACGATGCATCTCGGCGACGATCACCGTGAGGGTCGTCGACCGCGTCTGCTCGTCCGCGCCCGTGAGGGCGAGTACGTCCATCACCGGCCGCCGCAGCCGCTCCAGCACCTGATACGAGCGCGGCGCCCAATGCCCGTTGGAGACCGCATGGCGGTGGACCAGATAGGCCAGTTCGGCCGCCTCTAGCGCACTGAGGTCACTCGCCCGACGATAAGCTGTGATGTCCACAGGCCAGTGCCATGTCTGTTCGCTCATTGCGGCGGGGCACGCTTTCCCCGGTTGCCAAGCCGTGGTCATCCGAGTACCTCCCCCAGGCAAGCCACACGCCAGGCGTGAAGGTCGGCCATCCCCTGAGCCACCTTCGCCGCCAGGTCGCGCCCACTGAGATGAATGTAGAGCAAGGTCGTCTGGACAGAGCGGTGGCCGGCAAAGGCAGCAATATGATGTAGATCCCAGTCTGCTCGCGCGAGATCGGTGAGGCATAGGTGGCGCGGCGTGTGGGTTGTGAACTGGGCCACGCCCGCCCGCTCGGCGATGGCTTCGACCACCTTCGACCAGGTCCAGATGGAGATAGGCTGACCGCGATTGCGGCGCGACTCCGACACAAAAAGCGGACCCCGTGCTTGGCTGATTTTGCGGCGATGCTGGAGGTAAGCTGTGTACAAAACGCTCGTCGGCTGAGAGTAGGGGACGACGCGCGCCTGGTGGTTCTTGGTGGTCTCGGCACGGAGGTGGAGAAGCCGATGGGCGGGATCGATGTCGCCCACCGCTAACGCACATAGCTCTTCCCGCCGAAGCCCAGCGTCGTAGGCCAGGGCGAGCATCACACGATTGCGGATCGGCTCGCTGCGCGCAGCCTCCAAAATGGCGCGCCATTGCTCGTCGGTGGGGATCCAGGGCAACTTGCGGTAGTGGGGGATCAAGGGGAGGTCGCGGTGTCCCGCAAAGCCGGTGCTTGGGGTGTACTTGCCCCGTCCGACGGGATTGGTGGTGCGCTGCCCTTCTTCCAGGAGGTAGTCGTAGTAGAGCCTCACAGCGGTGAGGCGCTGGCGCAGCGTGGCATTGGCCAGGCCCGTGGTGAGAGTGGAGTGGGGATTAGCTCGGCTGGCGAGATCGTGGACATAGGCGGCAATATGCTCACGAGTAGCGGTATCGGGCTCGACCTGACGCTGGCTGCTGAAGGCGAGGAAGTCGTCGAGAGCCCGACCGTAGGCTTCGATGGTATTGGCGGCGCGGCCCAGGTTGGCCTGGATAGTCAACCAGGTGCGCGCATGGACATGCTGCGCGACATGCGGATACCGTTCCCAACCGATGCCAGTCATTTCATCTACCTCAAATCAAAACACTCGTTCTCTTACCAGTATACCACCTCTGTCAAGTCCTCTCTCTGACCAAGGGTTACTGCTGTTACATATCCGCGGACATTCCACATAACACTGACTTGATAGACTTTCCGTCAATCGTGTTTTTTGAGGTGGAATACAGCATCTATGTGATGCGCCAGGCGAGTCGGCGATCTTGGCGTATCGGTCAGCGCGAGCCGGTCGAGGTGAATTACTTTGTGTACGAGGAGACGCTCCAGGCGGACGCGCTGGCGCTGGTGGCGGCGAAGGTGCGCTCTGCGCTGATGGTCGAAGGAGAGCTACCGGAGGATGGCCTGGCGGCGCTAGAAGGCGATGGGCAAGACATGTTCGTTGCCCTGGCGCGCCAGTTGACCGAAGGAGGCGTCCAGGACGGACAATCGTTGGAGGCGCTGTTCGCCCAGGCACGGGCGGTGGAAGCGGAGGCCGACGGTTACCTGGTCGAAGGAACTTGGGAAGCGCCGGACGACGTCGGGCCCTACGCGGTGCTCACGGCTCCAGGGCCACAGTTCGAGCCAGACGCGCCTGGAGAGGAGTCTGTCGGCCTCTGGCGCCAGGTCTTTGCGGGCAAGGTCGAGGCGGATGCCAACGAGAGTGTGGAGCAGAACGTTGCTGCTAACGGTCGTGTGATAGACTTCGACGAGTTAGCGCAGCTGGTGCGCCGACCGCGCCGACGCCGGAAGCCTGTCCCTGAAGGTCAGCTCGTATTATTCTAGAGCGCGGCCGAGTGCCGTGCGATTCTTGAGGAGAGCCGGGTCATCGAGCAGATCACTCTGTCTCTGTATGAGCCGGCTCTTTTTGTTTGTTTCCTCCGGTTCGAGTGGTCGGCACCGCAATCTCGACTGACAAAAACAATGGGGGGAGGGTTAGTTAATGTTCGGTCTTGACTGTCAATAGCAGGTCTTTCCAGGGTCTCTTCGACTTGCGTTCTCTACCCCTGCACTGAAATGGTGGAAGGTCAATCACGTATGATGTAATCTCAATAAGTCGCTCCTCCGAGAATTGAAAGACACCACAGCTGGCCACGCTTGAGGTTGGATTTTCCTGATCTTGAAATCGTGCAGCGCCGCCCATAATTATACAAATCTCCGCCCGGTAGATTTTCAGCTTTGTAAAGGTGGTAGAGACATTCTCAAGGAATTTCGCCGCCTCAGCTGTAATAACCAATGGTGCTAGTTTTACAGGCTGAACTCGGCAATCGAGAGATGGACGAACCCATCGTCATCGGGCGTGAGGCCATGCCATTGCACCAAGATGTTGAAGGCCGCCATGGTCCAGCTCAAGCGGGCCTCAAAGTAGTCCCAGACACGATGGGCCACCTTTTTGAAGTGACACACCGTCGTCAGCATCGACAATACCGTCTCGATCATCATACGCACATTCCACTCCCCGCGCTGACAGACCTTCATGTTCGGTGGCTCGCCAGCCTGGGCATGAAAGCCATGATCGGTCAGCACGAGCATCACCTCAGCAAACGGCTCGATCAAAGCCTGGAACATCGAGTCGTGGACGTTGGCCGTGTCACAGTCCCAGGCGACCACCAAGCCGAGTTGGTTGACGAGGAAGGCCAGCTTGCCGCCAACAACCCAGCGCCTGTTGGACACGCCTTTCTTGCCGATCTGTTTGGAGCTGCGTCCCTCACGCATGGGGTGCAACAACTCGATCCCGTACGTGTCCGCGATCCCCAGCACGGTCGGCTGGGCCAAGAAGTAGGCGCTCCACGCCTGGTGGGTCTTGAACAACCGAAACAAGCGCGTCCGCTCAGGCAACTTGGGGAACAAGGGCTGCCAATCGCGCTGCACCCAGCGATAGAAGGGGCGATTGCCGACGCCCTTGAGCGCAAACAAGAGGCCGAGCGTGACGACCTCGCTGGGGTAGAGGTCAGCCTGGCTATGCTTCGGTACATTCGGCATCGCGTCGTCTACACGACAGAACAGTTCGATGATAAAATCTTCGGTGGACATCAGGTTCCCTCCGTCTGTTGGTCTGGTAACCTCAGACTACTCGAACCTGATGTCCTTCGTCAAACTAGCACCATTGGTTAATAACCAGTACTTGGCCTGACGAACGGCGATGTAGGACTAACTTATGACTTCCGGAACGACACTTGCTTGTTCGCGGCGTTAGTCTGCTAGCGAATTCTCTCGACTTCTCATATAATGGCAGTCTAGCGAGCAAGGGGTGCTACCATCGAGAAAACGTGACCAACCTTCGAGCCGAGCCTATGTATCGCAGTGACATATAGGGCTAGCCGTGGGGGTGTTGATATGGACGTTCCTCTCTACTTGCGGCGCATCAATTACGCCAGTACTCTCGATCCAACCCCCACAACGTTGCGTGCTCTACACCTCGCCCATCTGCGTGCAGTACCGTTCGAAAATCTCGATATCCACCTCAAGCGACTGATTACTCTCGATTTAGCCGCCACATTCGACAAAATCGTTCTACGACGACGCGGTGGCTTTTGCTTTGAGTTGAACGGTCTCTTCGCATCGCTCCTGACGGATTTAGGCTTCAGCGTCACCTACCTGTCGGCCAGTGACGCCTATGACAATGGGCAGTATGGCCCGGAATTTGATCACTTGGCCCTATCCGTTCGATGCGCTAATAGCGAATCGGAATCGTGGCTGGCAGATGTCGGATGGGGCGATACATTTTGTGAGCCGCTGCGCCTTGAGATACGAGGCGAGCAAGCGCAGGGGCTGCGGGCCTATCGTGTCGCCCAGGAAGGCGATTATCGCATTCTTTGGCAACGCGATTACGATGGTCAGTGGAAAGCGCAATATCGCTTCACGCTTCAGCCGCGAAACCTCACTGATTTTCGCCCCATGTGCCACTACCACCAAACGTCACCCGAGTCGTTGTTCACGCGAAATCGAATCTGCAGCCTGGCGACTGTTGCAGGTCGTATCACCCTGGACAATTGGCGGCTCATTACGACCACGGCTGGGGAACGACAAGAGCAGCTCATTGAGGATGAGGCGACCTATCATCGCATCCTTGAAGAAACATTTGGTGTCGTGTTGTAACCTGGGAGTGACCGTTACGGTCGAGCGGGTTTCGTTGGCCTACATTTTGCTGCGCTCTCGTCAGTCGGTCGGCCGCGATCAAGGGAGCCAGATATGCTAGCCGCCTCTCCTGTCCTACCTGTACGGCAGAATTGGGCGCGTCCACGCATCTTAGTCGTAGACGACGAGCCAGCGATCCGGGAAGTGATGAGCCTCATCTTGGCGGATGAGGGTTACGAGGTTCTCGAGGCTTCAGACGGCAAGAACGCGCTTGAGCTGGTTGGCGCGGTGCAGCCCAATCTGATACTGCTCGACTTCAACATGCCCGTTATGGACGGCTCGGCATTCATGACGGCGTACAAAAACTTGCCTGCACCACGAGCGCCCGTTGTGCTCGTCACTGCATCGGATGCCGCGCTCCAACAGGCTGACGAACTGGGAGCGAGTGGCGGTCTCGCCAAGCCGTTTGCAGTGGATCGGCTGCTGGAAGTCGTCCAACAACATCTCTCTGCCCGGGCTATGGCCGAGGCGACCACGGACACAGCAGATGAGGCTGTTGACCTGAGCCAAAGGGTGAAAGCCGTTCTTGACCAACTCACGCAACTGCGGGAACGGATCCAGTGGTGGCGACAGCAAAGCATGGTGAAGCCAATGTGGGTGACACAAGTTACCTGGGCGGAATTAGTGCAAGCCGACCCACGCATCCAGGAGTTACTCGACGAGGCCGAGCGAGTGACAGATCCTGGCCCGCCTGGTAGCTTTTGTGCATCTCAAGCTTTCTGGGGACATGGTCCTAACCCGGGTTTCCGATGGCGAATACCCCAGCTTGTAGGTTGGGAGCGACGCCGGCGAAATCCATCTGCTGACCCGATCCTGTTTCATTTTGAAGCCTACGAACTTGTGTACAAGAAGATCTACGAGGCTCTTCCCCCGTGTCTTGGCTGCCACTGTATAGCACCGGCCATTGGCAATAGACGACGGCGAGTATAAAGCGTGGTATGCCTATTCGCGGTTCGATACGACACCCGCGGCACCAGAGCTTTGTTCCGCGGAACATGAACTCTCCGACGAGCGGCTTGGGACTCGTGTTGAGGGCGGCATGAATGGGGGCAATTAAGGAGAATGGGCCGTGGATGATAAGCAACAGATGCTGACGACGATACGTCATGAGTTCAAGCATTGGGAAGACCTCCTCAATAGTCTGAGCGAGGCGCAGGTCAACGCGCCTGTCCTTGAAGACAATTGGTCGCTCAAGGATGTGATGGTGCATTTGTGGGCCTGGCAGCAGCGAACGGTTGCTCGCCTCGAAGGCGCTCTGAACAACCAGACACCCCAATACCCCGATTGGCCGGCGAACCTCGATCCAGAACAAGAAGGCCAACCGCATGAATTGAACGCGTGGATATACAAAACCTACCACGACCAACCCTGGTCAACGGTCTACCAGAATTGGCGCAACGGGTTTCGCCGCTTTATCGAGTTGACCGAGGCGATCCCTGAGCCAGACTTGCTAGAGCCTAACCGCTATCCCTGGTTTGATGGCTACCCGCTCATGCTGTATGTCAAAGCCTCGTATGAGCACCATGATGAGCACCACGACTATCTCGGACCTCAGCTTGCCAAGGTTCGCCAGGTGGACGGTGCGACCACAGCCTAAAACAGGCGCTCTACGACCACGCCGTTTGGCTTTGCGCGAACATTTGTACTATAATTCCGTTCCAGGATGTTCTGAGTAGGGAACGGAGGCCCCTGATACAAAACCATGTGCGGACGCTATAACCTCAATTTCTCCAACCCTGAGCGATTCAAGGAGCGGTTCGAGATCGAAGGCGAATTGCCGCGAATTGAGTTTCAGACACGCGCCAATATCTCACCTGGACAGGTGCTCCCTGTTGTCGTCTCTCACAGTCCCAACTCGGTTGAGATGATGGTATGGGGGCTTGTGCCGTTTTGGGAGGAGAAGAAGGACAAGCCGAAGAGTCTTATCAACGTCCGAGACGATACGCTACAGAGTAAGCCGTGGGCTCATCGGTACCTTCAATTCAGCCGTTGTCTCGTGCCAGCGTCAGGCTTCTTCGAGTGGCAGACACAGGGCGCCGGGAAGCAGCCCTTCAACTTTCGTCTCAAGACTGGGGAGTATTTCGGCTTTGCCGGTCTGTACTCGACCTACACGCACCCCAAGACAGGCGACGAGGTCAAGAGCTACACCATCATCACTACTGCGCCGAACGATCTTCTCTCGCCCATTCACAACCGGATGCCGGTGATACTGAGGCAAGAGGATGAGGCCGCCTGGCTCGATCCAGACACAGTGGAGGTTGAACAGCTCTCGCAGTTTCTCAAGCCCTACTCGGCGGAGGAGATGGAGGGGTATGTGGTGGACAAACGCATTGGTAACCCGGCCAATGATGATCCGCGTTTGCTGGTGCCCCTCAGCGAATAGCGGTCGTAAATTCGATAGAGCATGTTGAAGAGATCGTTGGTGCGAGGCATCCGCCAAGCGTGCCGACGAACCGTTCAGCGAAAGAGCCGAGGGTTTTTGCCCCGGCTCTCTCTGTTTGTAGTGGTTGTCAAAGCCAAAGACTTGGAGCAATTAGCCGCGGTGGTTGATATGGTAGTATTGCCCGACGCGTTCAGGCTGAGTAAACTGCCAGTACAAAGAATGGAGATGATAGCTCCCGTCGCACAATCTTTGAGCCTGTTGAAAATGTGATCTCCGGAGCCTGTTCTAGGACTGTGCGATGCTTAGGACCACAGTTTACACCTTAAGCCCACTGGATGAGTACTGATAACGTGCGGCCCTTCTCTTCCAGGAGCATGCGGTAACCACGGTCGATATCGCTCGGTTGAATGATCTCGCTAATGAGTGGCTCGACCACCAAACGCCGCTGTCTAATCAGCTCCAGCATCTGCTGCATGACGGTTTGGCGGTCCAGCTTTCCTTCCGTCGATACCCGCGGCAATAGCCCTACATGAGCACCTTTGAGTATGGCGCCGTTGCGGTGGATGTCGTCGTATACATCTATTATTGCCGGTCCACGCGGGCTCCCCAGGAGGATGACTTCCCCTCTCGGTCGGACAGCCCGGAGCGCAGCCCCGATGAGATCGGGATTGCCGGTGGCTTCCACGACGCTATCCGCTCCGCGCCCGCCCGCTGTAGCCCTGATAGCCGCCGTCACGTCTTCACCAGGGTCGACGACAAGCCCGATCCCGACCGCCTGTGCGACACTCCGTCGGAAAGGGACAATGTCGAGGCCAATTGTCGCGGCGCCGAAGATCTTGAACAATTGAGCCGCAAGGTGGCCGACTAGCCCCAGCCCGACCACTGCGGTAGTCTCTCCTGGCTGGGCTTGCGAGACCCAACGTGCCGTATTGGAGATGTGAGCGATACAAGCATAGGGCACCCATGCGAGCGGGATATCGCCGGCCACCTTTACACGAAGATCGGCGTCGCTTAGCACGGCATACGCCTGGTGAGCGCCGAGGTAGAGGAGGGTGTCTCCGACTGCTATTCTGTCCACATCGACCCCAATTGCCTCGACGCGGCCCACCGCGGCGTAGCCAGGGTAATAGGGGTACTTAGCCCAAGGGACTTTTGGATTACCAAACCCGACATGGGATTGGGTGTAAAGGGCTAGCTCCGTGCCAGAGCTAATCAGGGTATAGAGATTTTTGATCAAAGCCTGGTCCGGCTGCAGACTCTCGGCTATTTCCTGCTGTTCCAGGATAGCCAGATATTTTGCCGGAAACACGACCCGCGTGTTGATAAGAGGCACTGATACCTTCTACGAAGAACTCTTCAGACCTAATACCATTTCGCTAAGCCGCTAGTGCATGAATGGCATCGGTGATGTACTGATAGGCTGTAAGTGACCGAAGGGTGGCCAGATCGAGGCCCTCGATGATGGGGGCGAGCACATCTTGTAAGGCTAGCAGAGCATCGAAGCAGCGCCACGCTCGATCATCTTTGATGGCTAACCAGACACGCTCGGCTGGGTTGCATTCAGGCGCATACGCTCGTGGCCAACTGCTACAGCGCCTGCAGCCGCTGCTGCTTGAGCTAATGCCGCTCCTGCTTGCGACGCTGTTTGAGTTCCTCGGCCGTTTCGCGGATGCGCGGAATTGGCTTGTACATGCCTTCCCTATCAGCTTCTATGTGCTAGATGGGAAGGATACTCATCTCATGCACGGTCAGCAACTCTAATTGGTATTACGCTTGTTTGGCGACAAGTAGGGCCTAGATTAAGGTGTCAATCCATGCTGCGAAGGATTGGGCAATCTCAGGCTCGTATGTCTCGTAGCCGTGTCCGCAACCCTCGAATACTTTGATGTCGACGCGCGGAGCCGCTATCGCCTTCTGTTGGATAATGTTCAGATCATCGGGTTGCATGAAGTCCTCTGTTCCGCAACAGGCTAGAAGCGGGCAGCCACTGCGGGCGAGTGCTGGGTTCGATGTGTGTATCCCGTAGAGATCCACATAGCGTTGAGGATCCGCGTAAGTCTGTGCGCTCAATGTGCCCGTAAAGAAGGATTGCAGGGAACCCCAGGGCAGCAATTCCTCCCCACGACCCTCGCTCACCATACGTTGGGCAAGAGCCATCAGTTCGGGGTCCGGCGTGACGGGATTTACTCCCCCCGACGCCAGTATTACACCGAGCACTCGCGGGTCCTGCCGCTCCGTTTGGTAGTAGACGACTTTCTTGGCGCCGTAACTGTGTCCGACAAGCACAACACTCTGGAAGCCAAGGCTCATGGCGAGGTCTATCCATGCAGCGACATCATGTGGCGAATCGCTGAAGCGCTCCCACATGCCGCCTCCATAGCCTCCATAGTTAAGGGTCATGCCTGTGCCGACCGGCTCTGGTCGCCATATGTTCGTGGCAACATCATGACTTCGTGTATTACCAATGACAAAAGTATAGCCCAGATCGGCCAGGTGACGACCAATGAGGACAAAGCTCGGGTGGTAGAAGTTAATCGTAAAGCCGGGCAGCCAAACAATCGGAACAGGTTTGTTGCGATTAGGGAGAGGTCGAATCGCCAAGCCGGCGAGAAGATCGCCCTCATCCGTGACGGCGTAGACAATCTGCTCGGTAGAGGTCTCGGTCATGTGCCCCCCTCCTAATTGGCATGGTAACACAGCTGTGATTAGTAGGTATGAGATGTTAGGACAGAAGACATAGTGGTTCGGACTGTGCATGAACTGTACTTCGGGAGCATAAGGCAGCCTGCTTGCCACGCAACTGCGTACCACAATCAAGGTCTCATATTGACAACGCCGAGAGACTACTTGGCCGCTCCCTATTATATCACCAGTAGTCGCACTCGCCTACTCGCCTGGCCCAATATGACCACGAGTCGCACAATCTTTCAGGCTGTTGAAAAAGTCGGCCAGTCGAGTGGGCCGAGGCTGCTACAGAGCCAATAATCACCACAGGAAACAAGGAAATGATACCGGCAGGGCAGCGGGTGCGGCCGGGAGCCTCGGCTTGTCCCACTGGTGTCGAGTGAGTAACCGCTTGATGTTCTGCCCGGCCGCCCTCATGACCCCTTCGATATTCACTTTCGCCAAGCCACGCAGTCGAAAACGCCCCATCTCGTGCCACTGTTTCCCTTCACCAAACAACGGCTCTACCCAAACCTGCCGCTTCCGCATGGCCTTTTCGTACGCTTCTGTCTCGCGATAGCCTCGGGCTCGATCCACATCCGCCTGGTAGAACGAGCGAAAGATATGGCGGCCGCTCTGGCTATCGGTACATTTCGCTTTCAATGGACATACATTGCAGGTCTTGGCCAGAGCTCGGTACACGAACACTTCCTCACGTTGTCGCCGTGAATGCAGTCGAAGTTCCTTACCGTTAGGACAGGTATACAGATCACGCTCGGCGTCGTAGGTGAAGCGTTCCAGAGCATAGAACTCGTTGCGCTGGCTGAAGTCCGCCGTCGGCAGATATGCCATGATCCCATCTTCAGCAAGGCCCACAATGTTCTCCACCGTGCCAAACTTGGTGTCCCCGACCGCAATCTTCGGCTTCAGCCGCCACCGAAAACGTACCCAGCGTTCGAGATCGAGCATGGGCGTGTTGTCCATCACCGAGGCCGGCGTCACGAGCGCAGCCAGGATGATGCGGCGCTTGCCACCATCGACCACATACTGCGTATGGTAGCCGAGCTTAGCTCTGTCCCCTGTGAAGCGACTCATGGGCGTCGCATCGGGGTCTGTCAGGCTGACCTTGCGATCCGTCACACGCTCATAAGACACAGTGCGTTTGTCATTCAGCCGGGTTCCGTCGTACTTCTCGACAAGCGCAGCCAACCCAGGAGAGGATGGCTCTGGGATCGATAGGTCAGCGGTGGCTGAAGGAGTGTCTTGTCCTTGTACCAGCGGAGCGGCGGGTGGTTCGGGCGAGGAAAGTTGTGAAGCAAAGAGGGTCGTCACATGCTGCTTGGCCTCCCAATACCACCGCGAAACCATCTTGTCAACTGCGGCGTTGGCGCGCACCTTGGTCCCGTCAAAGTACAGCTCCTTGCCCCAGACCAAACCGGCTTCGATACACTGCTCGACGATGTGCTCAAAGAACTGCTCGAACACGTGGAGGCCATAGCGCGTGCGGATTTTGCTCAAGCTGCTGTGATCGGGCAGCGCTTCATCCAAGTCGTAGCCGGTGTACCAGCGATGGGCGAGGTTCAGGCTCACGATGTCCATCAGTTGGCGCTCGGAGCGGATCCCCTCAAAGAACATGATCAGCTGCAGCTTGAAGAAGACGATCGGGTCAATGGAGGGGCGTCCGAGTGAGGGGGAATAGCAGTCCTTCACCAACTCAGTCACGAACGACAGATCGAGCTTGGCCTCCACCTGGCGGTAGAAGTTGGTCCGAGGAACACATTGCTCAAGGTGTAACGTATGCTCTTTGAATTGTCGTTCTTTGTGCCCGAGCATCGTTGGCCCTCTTGGCTGGATGTGGCGATGGTCGTCGGTAGTTAGGGCTTGACGTAGCGATAGAGGGTCGACTTGGAAATGTGGAGGGCGCTGAGGATATCGTCGAGCCGATTGGTCTTGTCGGCGTAGAGGCTCTGGAGGAGTTTCTGTTTCTGCGCATCCAGGATTGGTGGTCGGCCGCCGTGCTTCCCACGCGCTCGTGCCGCGGCGAGCCCCGCCTGCGTCCGCTCACGAATCAAGTCCCGCTCGAACTCAGCGAGGGCGCCAAAGACATGAAAGACGAGCTTACCGCCGCTCGTGGTCGTGTCGATGCTCTCCTGCAAGCTCTTGAAGCCGATGCCTCGCTCGTTGAACGCGGTTACCGTTTCAATGAGGTGCTTGAGCGAGCGGCCTAGTCGGTCGAGACGCCACACCACGAGGGTATCACCTGTCCGCATGAACTGAGTGGCCTGAATCAATCCGTCTCGGCTTGAGAGCGATCCGCTCGCGGTATCAGAGAATACCTTGTCGCAGCCAGCTTTTTCCAGGGCATCGAGCTGCAGGTTGAGGGTCTGATCTTGGGTCGAGACACGGGCATAGCCAACGAGCATATACTCGCATAGTACCAAAAGTCGTTTGATGTTGTCAATATGAAACTTTGATTGTGATACTGAGTTGTGTGATGCTCGCGGGCATGGTTTCAACGGTAGAGGTTCTCATCGATATAGCGCTCCATCATCAGCGTATCATAGCGCCGTTGCTCGGCTTGCGGGTCGTAGGCCGCGCTGACCTCCTCTTGGGATGGAATCACATCCTTCAGTGCTTGAAGCTTAGCCACGGGCGGCGAGCCAATCGCACTGTGAAGGCGCTTGCCGTTGTAGAACGCTTGCCAACTCTGGACCTCTCCCGCCAACTGTTGGTCATCCAGCTGATCCAGCTCAAGCGTGGCATAGAACTCGTCGAGAGCGGTCTTCTGAACCCGTTCGACCTTGCCGTTGAGATGGGGCGAGCGAGGCTTGATCGGTCGCCACTTGATGTGGTGCTGACACAGAGCGTCCTGAAACTTATAGCTGGTAAACTCAGTGCCACGATCAGTCTGGATGCGCTGGATGGGGAACGGCATCTGCCGCCCCAGGTCATCGAGGAATCTGACCGCGTTCTCGGCGGTGCGAGCCGGGTAGACCTTGATCACCATCAGGCGGGTGCAGTCGTCGATGGCGGTGTACTGGGTGCGGCGCGGGGCGATCTTGCAGGTGTCGATCTGGACACGCTCGCCTGGCACCTGTTTCTGATAGCGCTTTGTCTTCCTCCGCCAGCGCTTGCGTTGCAGACGGTTCATGCCCAGGCGCTTCAAGGTCTTGTGGATAGTCGCGAGAGACAGGTGGCAGTCATGGTGACGCTCCAACTCGACCTGGATGCGCCGAGGTCCGAGCCGCCGCTGCGTCCGTAGCTGGCGGATCCACTGCTCTTGCTCGGCAAAGACCTTCTGGTTAGGGAAGTGATGCGGGCGACGACTGCGGCTGTGGAGGCCTGAAACACCGTCCGCCTGGTAGCGACGCCACCACTTGCGTAAGGTCGGACGCGAGATGCCACAGCGACGACACACAAAGCCTGCATCCTTCGTTCGTTCGTAAAGCTGCACCCAGGCGAGACGTTGTTTGGTTTCCCGATCCATGGCAGGGTTCTCCCTTCGGGTTGAGTCGCTAGGTCTCGTGCTGGTCGGCCTGATGGCGGAGATAAGGATAGCAAGGTGCTCGTCCGCGTCAAGGGGACGCTGACGCGCCCCTATGACACGTCCTGCGCGCCTTGCTCTGCAACGGCTTGGGCCATCAGGCCAACCAGAGTGCCTACTCAGCGACTAGACTGGCTCCTCAGGTTGAAACCATGTTTGCATACCCCGCAAATGAATTGTTGGGCTGCTGTCATGTCCGTCGAGTTCCCATGTTGAATCCGGTGCTTTCGAAGCGGCATTTTCATTAGCGAACCTCCATCCGAGTGCAAGCTCAGCCTGATTGCACATTCGGTCTCGAGTACGAGGTTGTCCCTCATATGCTCAAATGTGCTACTGTGGACCAGCATACCAGATGGCCCTGCTCTTGGGCGCAACTCATCTCAGCAATGTGAGCAGTCTATGCAGGATGGCCCTCTTCGCTCATCTGTGCTAAAATCGAGTACATTGTTAAAGCATGTAAGCATCTCGATGCCGAAGAAGAAATGTCAGCCGCCAATCACCAACTCTCTTTGCAACTTTCCCCCTCTGACCCGGCCAGCTTGTTTATAAGCTACGCTCGGCACGACGAGCAGGCTATCCTCCCCTTGGAACAGGCATTGAAGGAACGAGGTGTCCGGGTAATCCGGGATCGAACGTACCTCCCGCTTGGCAGCCAAAACGTGCCGTACCTGACCTCGCTTATTGACCAAAGCTGTGATGCTATTCTCCTGTTTATGACCGAGGACTTTCTCCAGTCGGAGTTCATCTGGAAGTACGAGATACCCGCTGCTCTAACCCGGCACCGTCGCCAACCAAGCTTTCCCATTATCCCGGTGCTCTTGGGTATGTCGTTTCAGGATGTAGCCTTGTTCTGCGCGGACCGAGGTCTACCGTCCCTTGCCAACTTCAATGCTGAGTTGATCGACAGGTCTGTTCTATCGCCTGATGATGTAAAGCGAGTTGCGATCAGAGCGCTTCGAGCGACGCTAAGCCTCAGGCTGGCGCGAGGGAGAGCTGATGACCACATCATAACCTTGTGCCTGCGGACGTTCCCCTATACTCCCCCCTCCCCTACTCTACATCTGGATATTGATTGGTCGGGACCGTTTGAAGCAGGGGACGTGCCTCCCGATTATTGGACTAATGCGCTCCTTCCCGCCCTCTCGGACATCACGAGGATCCTGGCCGGGCAGGGGCAATCAAATATCGTTGACGTATGGCTAAAAGCCAGGCTACCTGCCGCCATCGCCCTCGGCTATGCGTACCCTCCGCGGGGTAGTCTCCGATTGAGGCTCCGCAACGACTTTGGCGTGTGGGCCTGCGATGGGCCAAGTGATGAGGCCAATGACTTTTTGGTGACCACGACCAGACTGAGCCAAGATGCGAAGACCGCACTTGTGGAAATTCCCATCAGCCGCGAAGTGGCGCCAGCGGTAACCATGTGGCGCACGAAGACGAATGTAATCCCGCGATTTCGAGTCAGATGCGCCCCTGCCGACGGTCCGTCCCGTGCAGCTCTCACAACAGACGCCCAAGCCCGTGCCTGGGCCCGGCACATTGGTACTGAGCTTCGCCGCCTATGGGACCAGGAGGGCGTGGACGAGGTGCATGTGTTTCTCGCCTCATCCGTTGAATTCGCGGTGATGGTTGGTCAGCAACTTCGTGACCGCCACCCAGTAAGCGTTTATTTTGGGGATAACGAGGTGGGATACCGTCTTGCCTATACGTTACCGTCCAGGAGTCTATGATGGAAGTTCCAAGCTACTTTCGCCGGTACTTACAGGCTATCCAGCCAGCACGCGCCAACCGTACTCGCGCTGTCCAGCTTCACAATACGTTGCGGGATCGCCTCGGCGCCGACCAGCACTTCAAGGACTGGTTTGCCGGCACCTTTCTCTACGGCTCCTACCGGCGCAACACTGCTGTCCAGCCTATCAAGGACGTTGATATCTGCATCCTGCTAAACATCAACCCGGCCGATCACAAACCTGAGGCAGTCGTGGCCCGGCTGCGGCGGGTGCTTGAGCGAAACGGTTATCAAGACAAAACCGCGCTCCAGCGCCGGTCAATTCGGGTGGAAATGTCGGGAATGACCCTGGACGCGGTGCCAGTGGTGCAGGTTAACGGTCCAGAAGAACCGCTCCTTATACCAGATCGCCCATTGGCCCAATGGGTTCCCACTCACCCCAAAGGACACCTAGCTGCGGCTACGGCTCTCAACAAAGAGAACGGGGGGCGCTTCATCCCTTTCGTTAAGATCGTCAAGGCCTGGTACCGGTACCAAGCGCATGATCTGCGCGCTGTCGAACGGCCCAAGCCCAAGGGCTTCACCCTGGAGGCGCTCGTTGCCAAGTATCAGGACGCCGATGCGCCGTCATACGCGGAAGCGTTCGTGACGTTTCTGGACAACCTATGGCGGGATGCTGGCCAGCAACTCAAGCACGGTGTCTTTCCGGATGTAGCTGATCCAGGGATGCCGGGTGAAACCCTAAAGCTCACCTTTGACCCGGAGGAGGTTGAGCTTTTCACTGAGATTGTGACTGAGAGCCTCGTATCCGCCCAAAGTGCACTTGAAGCGACTACTTATAAGGATAGCGCGGCGCTCTGGGGAACGGTTCTGGGGTCCAAATTCCCGAAGGCTGAACGAACGATGCCGGAGGATGAGGTCAAGCGGGTCGCCGAAACGGAGGAGATTGACGAAGCTCTTGACGAGGAAATAGGCGGCATAGAGCTTCCCCAGGTGCATCAGCTCGGAACTTTGAAGATCAGAGCCCAAGTCGCACGCACCCGATACGGTGAGACTACCCAAGGCTACCCAAGTGATAGCAGGGCACTTCCCAAGGGCTTCTGGCTTCGCTTCTCCATCGTCAAAACCTCAGTGCTCCAGCCCTATAGTGTGCGCTGGATTGTCAATAATCACGGTCGGGAGGCGCGTGAGGCGGGCGATCTGGGGCATATGCAGGACGGAGATTCAGAAGAGCAGTGGGAATACACCAAGTACCGAGGAGTCCACACTATGACGTGCGAGCTTCATCGCAATGGCGCCGTTCTAGCGCGGGCCAAACACATCGTCAACATCAAGTAAGCCCGCCATGACTGGCCAAGGTAAACCGGCTTGTTTCTGCCTGTGTGGGCAAGGCGAGGGGCGGCCTTGTCTCGCAATAGTGAAGAGAGACCTAAACTAATACTACAACGGCGGAATTATGGTACACTACCCTGTGATAGACCACAGGGAGGGCCAAGAACGTGAACGAAGCCGAGTTTGAACAAGTGGCCGATGCCTTCAAGACGTTTCATCGGCGTTTCGCCCCGCTGTTTGGCTACGTCCAGGCGAAGGAGCGCAGCGAGCAGTACCTGCGGGGCTTGTTGGTGCAGCGGGCCGAGCGTCGCAACGCCGAGAACATGGCCGAGGCGGTGGACGGTGCAGCCGCCCGCCCGCTGCAGCGGCTGCTGACCGACTCGCCCTGGGATCATACGGACGTGATCACGGCCCTCCAGGCATTCCTGGCCGAACGGCTCACCACCGCCGAGGGTGTGTTCATCCTGGATGAAACAGGCTTTGCCAAGCAAGGCAGGCACTCGGTCGGGGTCGCCCGACAGTACAGCGGCACGCTGGGCAAAGTGGGTAACTGTCAGGTAGGCGTCTTCCTGGGATATGCCTCCTCCAAGGGTCATGCCCTGGTGGATATGCGGCTGTATCTGCCGAAGGCATGGACGGACGATCGCCCTCGATGTGAGCGCGTTGGCGTCCCCAAGGATGTGGCCTACCAGACCAAGCCGCAGCTGGGACTGGCGATGTTGCGGGAGGCGCGCCGTCGCGGCGCCCTGGTGGGTACGTGGGTCACGGCGGATAGCCTCTACGGCGGCTCGCCTGAGTTGCGCGACGGCCTGGATGCCGAGGGCTGGCTGTATGTGCTGGAGGTCACCAGCCAGCAGCGCCTCTTCACGCAACCGGCTCAAACCGAGGTTCCCGCTTGGTCTGGGCGTGGCCGCAAGCCCAGCAAGGTGCGGCTCGTCGAGGGAGCAGCCCAACCGCAGACCGTCGCCACCATTGTCGACGGTCTACCCGACGCGGCCTGGCACACGCTCAGCGTGGCCGAGGGCGCCCAGGGGCCGCGCACCTACCAGTTCGCCGCCGTGCGAGGCTGGGAGTGTCGCGATGAGGTGCCGGGCCGCGCCACCTGGCTCCTGGCTCGCCGCAACAACGACGGCAGCGAGCTGAAGTACGCCGTGTCCAATGCGTCGGAGACGATGCCCCTGGAGACGTTGGCCCAGGTGGCCTCGACGCGCTGGTGTATCGAGACCGAGTTCCAGACCGACAAGGGACAGATCGGCCTCGATGAGTACGAGGTGCGGTCTTGGCGTGGCTGGCATCATCACGTCGCCCTGGCCTTGTTAGCGGGCGCCTTCCTGGTGCAACTCCAGCAGACGTGGGGGGAAAAAGATGCCGCACATCACGCGTCCCCAGGTGGCTCGCGTGTTACGCGAGATGCTGCCTCAGCGAACCTGGTCGCTCCGCGATCTGCTCGGCTGGCTCGCCGCAACCCAGTGCCGCAACGAGCGCGCCAAGCAATCGCACATCAAACGTCGGCTTGTTAAGGTCCGTCATCCGTCGTTGTAGTACTAATCCCAAGGTGAGAACTACATGGAGCACGTAGGTCACCAGCTAAACAGCGGCCAACAGCGCATCGGCGCGGGATTGCAGGATGGTGCGGCAGCGCTGTTGGACCTCATCCGTCTTGTCAGCCAAGCTCGCCAGGAAGGCGTCCGCCTTCTCACGCACCTTGGCCGCCGTCCCGAAGCAGGTGTTGGCCGTCACCTCCTCGCGCACCCAGTCCCAGATCGCCTCGTCGGCGTTGAAGTCGGGGCTGTAGCCCGGCAGCGCGACCAAGCGCAGCTTGAGGTCGGGGGTCGTCAGATATGTGCGCAAGGCGTCGCCATGATGCATCGGGCCGTTGTCCCAGATGACGATCAGCGGCTGGCTGTGCCTGGCCCGCAACTGCTTGAGGAAGGCCACCGAGGTCTCGGCCGTCAGGTTTCCTGTCACGCTCATCACCTCGGTCTGGCCGGTCTCCAGGCACACCGCCGAGTAGTAGGTCGCCTTCTCGCCCCACTTGGGGCTGGTCGTGTCGGCCAAGGCGGGCTTCCCGCGCGGCACCCACTTGGCCCGCAATTCGACATCCGCCCGAAAGTGGGCTTCATCGACAAAGAAGATCATGGCGCCCTCGGCCTCCGCTTGCTGCCGCACCTCAGCATAGGTCTGGACAAAGGCGGCGCGCTTCGCTTCGTCGGCTTTGAGGAAGCGCTTCTTGGGGCGCTTCAGGACGAAGTCCAGCCGATGCAGGTAGTTCAGACAACTGGAGCTGCTTAGGGTGCGACCGAAACGCCGCTTGACAAACTGGTGTACGCCCTTCCAGTTCCAATTGGCCTGCTCCACATCACTGGCTTCGGGCGTGCCTTCGACGGCTGTCTTCAACGCCGCTTGCTGCTCCTCGCTGAGGACGGGGGGGAGCCGCCCGTCCTCTCAAAGGTCAACCCCTTGGGGCCGTGCTGCTCGAGGTCTGCTACCCAATCGCCGATGGTATGGGCATCCCGCTCCAAGGCGTCGGCGACCTGGTTGGCCGACCAGCCGCGGCTCAGCAACCAGATGGCGTGCCAGCGTTCCCGTTCGCGCGGTGTCGGCGCACGGTACATCCCGTCTCGCACCGCCTTGCCATCCAACTGCCAGCGCTTCAATGTCGCCTGGATGTTGTCCATCTCAGCCCTCCGTCGCTCGTTCAGGATGCTGGCAGTATACCACACCCGCCCTGCGGGTTTCACCTCGCGATTAGTTTAGATCGGCCCAGGGCCTGTCGCTGATTTGGAGGGAGAGCTATCTCGCTTGCGCTCCACTCACTCCCAGGCGAAACCCGCGATTAGTCCTGGTTCACTCCCCCATGCTCCAACCCCTTGTCCGTGGGATTGAACCGGTTGGCGACGACCCAACCGCGATACGCTTCAACCTGCCGCCCTTGTTCCGCCGTCTCCTATCCCAGCAAACGGCCCATCTCGGCAGCGACAGTGTCGGCATGCCTTGCATCGCGCCCAGGCCGGCCGCGACATTGGGGAAGCGCAGCGTTTCCAGGCGGCGATGCTCAGCCTGGGCGAATATCTTGAGCGTCACATCGACGACGACCCCCATGGTGCCCTCGGCGCCCATGAACACGTGGCGCAGGTATGGCCCCAACGCCGCCCGGGGCGCCAAGGGTGTCGCCACGATCTCGCCCGCTGGCAGAACGACTGTGAGCGCCACCACCAGGGATTCGATGCTGCCGTAGCGCGACGAGAATTGCCCCGAGGCACGCGTCGAGACACAGCCGCCGACCGACGAGCGATCCAGCGACTGAGGGGAGTGGTTGAGGGTATAGTCGCGGCTATCCAGCTCGCGCTCCAGCTCGATGCCGAGCTTGCCCGCGTCAACCTTCACCACCAGGCCGCTCTCGTCGAGCCAATGAACCTGGGTCAGGGCGGACAGGTCCAGGGACACACCGCCGAGTGTGGGCGGGGGGGCGCCCGGCGGCTGTGTCTACAACGTCTGTCGCTGTCACAACAGTCTCGCCGTGGAACTTGTCCTACCGCGTGGGCGGCGCTGGCTCAAGCGTACACCCGCCATCGCGGCAGGCTTGACGGACCATGTGTGGAGCGTCCATGAGTTGCTGTGCTTCAAGATCGCGCCGCCCCCTTACCCGACACCCAAACGACGCGGCCGACCGATCAAAGCCGAGGCCCAAGCTCGTTCACTGTTTGCCGAACCTCCACGCTAATTTGTGGAGCTACCACTGTCGGAATTTGTTCGTGAAAACGATATGAATAATGGGAAACGCAGCTATGTTGGGCTTGAATTCTAAGCCAAAGCCGTTGACATCTCGCTCATATGTTCTATATAATGACAGCGGGATAGAACAGTGAGCAGGAATGAGAAACACGAGCAGGCGGAGGGGTAGAGTTTAGAGCGGCGGATGGCGCGGCGGAAAGGGAAACAGGAGCGGCTGGAGCAGACGGTGTCCGTCCTCCAGACGCGGTTCGGGGCGCGGGCGATCCAGCAGGGGGTCCGCGCCTCGGCAACTGTGCCGCATCTGGCGACAGGGTTTCGGGAGCTGGATGCGGCGCTAGGCATCGGCGGCATTCCGCGCGGCAAGATCACTGTGCTGGCCGGGGCGGCCACATCGGGCAAGCGGACACTGGCGGCGCTGCTCCTGGCGCGAGCGCAAGGGCCGAAAGGGCGGCCGGTGGCGTATGTGGACCTGGGGCAGACGTGCGACGCCGAATATCTGGAGCGCTGCGGCGTAAATTTGGATAATGTACTGATCGCCCGCCCCAAAGACAGCCGGCAGGCGCTCGACCTTTTGCTGGCCCTGGCCGAGCGGCGCGACTGGGCAGCGGTCGTGTTCGACCACTGGGCTGCGCTGGACGAGAGCACCGCGACACGGCGCTATGCTGCCGCCGTGCTGGACCAGCTTGTCGCGCGGCTGGCGCAGTCGGAGGGAACACTGGTCGTGCTGGACGAGACACCGCGTGGCGTCTGGAGCAGGCTGCTCGATGAACCGGCGCGGGATGCCCTGGGCCAGCACGCCGCCGTTCGCTTGGCGTTGCGGCGCGAGAGCTGGCTCGACCTGGGACGGGACGTGCGCGGCTACCGCGTCGAGGTCAAAGTGGAGAAAAACAAGCTAGGACCGAGCGGCAAGGCGGTGACGGTGGAGATCCGCTACAACGGCGTCGTGCGAGGCGATGGTATCTAGGCATGGCCGTGATCACTTGCTCCATCCCCAGCTTCGCCCTGGGCTGGCTGGCGCGTTCCGATGAGACGCTGCTGGCGCGGCCCGTCGCTGTGCTGGGGGCAGGCGGGCGCGTAGTGGACGCAAGCGCAAGGGCGCGGGCCGAGGGCGTTGCCGTCGGGCAGACGGTTCGCCAGGCGCAGGTGGCGTGTGCCGACCTCGTCGTGCGCGAGGTGGACGGGTGCGAGTGTACCCGCGAGTTTGAGGCCGTGCTGGGTGTGTTAGGGGAGTTCTCGGACCGCGTCGAGCCGGCAGGGTTGGGGCAAGCGTTTGTGGATGTACCGGGTGTGCAAGTGGATGAGGCGGCGGCCGTGTGCCGCGAGGTCGGGCGGCAGGTGCGGGGCGAGGTGGGCGCGACCTTGCAGCCGGCCATTGGCTGCGATAGTGGAAAGTTCACCGCCTACGCGGCGGCAAGCCACACAGCGCCCGGCCGCATCCGGGTGGTCATGGGCGCGGATGAGGAGCCTTTTCTGCGCCCCCTCCCTGTCGGGCTACTGCCCCTCCCGCTTGAGAGCCAGACGCGCCTGGGCTACCTGGGCATCCGCCGCCTCGGCCAGTACGCCGACCTGCCGCCGAAGGCGGTGCTTCAGCAGTTCGGGCTGCCGGGGAAGCTGGCGCAGGGCTGGGCGCGGGGTGAGGACCGACGGCCGGTCGTGCCGCGCAGCGGGCAGCCCCGGGTGACGGTAAGCGTGCAGTTCGATCCGCCGTTGGAGACGTTGGGGCCGCTGCTGGGCGCGGCGCTGCGGCTCCTGGAGAGCCCAACAGCCGGGTTACAGGCGCGGCTCCAGGGGGCGCAAGCGATGACGGCGACGCTGGAGTTCACCCGCGGCGCGGCGCGGGCCGAGCATTGGGCATTGACGGCCCCGACGGCGGAGCGGAGCCGGTTGGGGCAACTGCTCATGGGGCGGTGGGAGGGAGGACGCTGGGACGGCGGCGTGACCGGGCTGACGCTGACATTGGGCGAGATCGGCGACTTGCTCGGCCGACAGATGAGCCTGTGGGACGCGGGGGAAGCGCCGACCGAACGGCAGGGGCAAGTGCGGGAGTTGGCGGGCGCCCTGCGGCTGCGCTACGGCAGCGACCGGCTGCTGCGAGCGCGGGTGGCCGCGCTCCACACGCTGCGTGTCGAGGGGCGCGTCGCGTGGAGCGAGTGGGCGAGCTGATGGGGGTCATGTGGCTGCAAGGCGAGCCGATTGGGGCAGAGTGCGATGCGAACGGGCAGATCGTGGCGTTCGTCTGGCAGGGGCAGCGTTACCCTGTAGAGCGCGTCTGCAATCGCTGGCGGGTGAGCGAGGAGTGGTGGCGGACGGAGCCGGCGGCGTGGCGCGAGTACCTGAAGGTGGTCACGCGGGCGGGTGTTCTGTGCCTCATCGCGCAGGACCTGGGAACGGGCGCGTGGTGGCTCATCCGCGTGTATGATTGATTGTTTGCGGTGTACGTCGAGCTGCATGCCCACAGCCACTTCTCGTTCTTGGACGGCGCGTCGTCCCCGGAGGCGCTGGTCGAGCGTGCCGCCGCGCTGGGGATGCCTGCCCTGGCGCTCACGGACCACGACGGGCTGTACGGCGCGATGCGTTTCTGGCAGGCGGCGAAGGAGCACGGCCCGAAGGCTATCATCGGCGCGGAGGTAACGGTCGAGAGCGCGGGCCACCTGACGCTCCTGGTCGAGACCAGCGAGGGCTACGCCAACCTCTCCCGCCTCCTCTCCCACGCATATCTCCATGATGTAGCGCCTCGCCGTCACTCTGAGCGGAGCGAAGAGTCCCCCAGCGCGCCGGGATACTTCGTTGCACTCAGCATGACAGAGGAAAGCTGGCCCGGCAAGACATCCCCGAAGATGACGTGGGAAATGCTGCAAACGTATTCGCGGGGCCTTATCGCACTCTCCGGCTGCCGGCGGGGGGTGATCGCGGCGCCAATCCTGGCTGACGAGCGGGAGAACGCGCAGGAGGCGGCCGGGCGGCTGCGCGAGGTGTTCGGGCAAGAGAATGTGTTTGTCGAGCTGCAGCGGCATCTGCTGCCAGATGAGCCGCCCCTGCTGCGAGGGCTGATGGAGGTGGCACTCCGCGTCGAGCTACCCCTTGTGGCGACAAACAACGTCCACTACGCGACCCGGGCTGAGCACCGCCTACAGCACCTCGTGACGTGCATCCGCGAGCTGACGACGCTGGAGGACGCCCACGCGCGCGGGTTATTGCGCCCGAACAGTGAATGCTACCTCAAGTCGGCGGCGGAAATGGAAGGGCTGTTCGCGGGCGTGCCGGACGCCCTCGCCAACACCCTGGGCATTGCCGAGCGCTGCAACGTCAGCCTGGACTTCAGCAGCCAGCGCCTGCCCCTGTTCCCGGTGCCCGACGGCGAGACGCAGTTCAGCGTGCTGTATGGGCTGTGCTACGATGGACTGCGGCGGAAGTACCAGCCGGTGACGCCGGCGGCGAGCCGTCAGTTGGCGCGGGAGCTGGACCTCATCGAGCGCGTGGGCCTGGCGGGCTACTTCCTCATGGTGCGGGACATCTGCCGCTTCGCCCACGAAGCGGGCATCCGCTACCAGGGCCGCGGCTCGGCCGCCAACTCCATCGTCGCCTACGTCCTGGACATCACGCCCGTGGACCCACTCCAGTTCAACTTGCTGTTCGAGCGCTTCCTGAGCGAGGACCGCCACACCATGCCGGACATAGACATTGACTTCGCCGCGGACCGGCGCGAGGAGGTCATCCAGTACGTGTACGCCCGCTACGGGCGGGCGCACACCGGCATGGTGTGCAATGTCGTCACGTTCGGCGAGCGAATGGCGCGGCGGGATGTAGCGCGTGCCCTGGGGTTGACGCCGGCCATGATCAAGCGCATGGAGAAGGCAGAGGGGGGCGAGGATGCCGAGGACACCGACCCAACGCGGCGGATGCGGGCGGCGGTTGAGGAGCTATGCCAGGGCCTTGTGGACGCCCCGCGCCACCTGTCCATCCACAGCGGCGGGATGCTGATGACGGCAGCGCCCCTGGTAGAGGTCGTGCCAGTCGAGCGGGCGACAATGCCGGGGCGGGTGGTGGTTCAATGGAACAAGGATGACGTCGAGGACGCCGGGCTCATCAAGCTCGACCTGCTGGGCCTGCGCATGCTGGGGCTGGTGGACGAGGCGCTACGGCTGGTCGAGGCGCGCACCGGGCAGGCCCCCGACCTCGCTCACCTGCCGCTGGACGACCCGCGCATCTACGCCATGCTGTGCGCGGGCGACACTGTCGGCGCGTTCCAGGTCGAGTCGCGCGCCCAGATCTCGATGCTGCCGCGCCTCAAGCCCCAGTGCTTCGACGACATCGTGGTCGCCGTCTCCATCGTGCGCCCCGGCCCGATCCAGGGCGGCATGGTGCATCCCTACCTGCGCCGCCGCGCGGGGCTGGAGCCGGTTGCGTACGCTCACTCATCCCTCGAACCCATCCTGCACGAGACGCTGGGCGTCATCCTGTTCCAGGAGCAGGTGCTGCGCGTGGCGATGGCAATCGCCGGCTTCACCGGCGGCGAGGCGGATGCCCTACGGCGAGCGATGTCGCGGCATCGGTCGGGGGTGGAGATGGCCCGGCTACGCGGGCGCTTCCTTGAGGGAGCAAGCGCCAACGGCGTTGATGAGGCGACGGCCAACGAGGTCTTCGACCAACTTGCCGCGTTCGCCTCCTACGGCTTCTGCAAGAGCCACGCGGCAGCGTTCGCCCACCTGGCGTACCAGTCACTCTGGCTCAAGGCGTACCACCCGGCCGAGTTCTACTGCGCCCTGCTCAACGGGCAGCCGATGGGCTTCTACGCGCCCGAGGTCATCATGGGCGACGCGCGCCGCCACGGTGTCCCCATCCGCCACGCCGACGTCAACCACAGCAACGGCAAGTGTACGCTAGAAGGGCAGGCGATCCGGCTCGGCTTGTGCTACGTGCACGGCTTTGGGCCGGCGGCCCAGGAGCGTCTGCTGGACGTCCGCGCCGAGCGCCCTTTCGACAGCCTGGCCGACTTGTGCCACCGCACCCACCTGCCACGCGGCTTGGTGGAGACGCTGATACGCGCCGGGGCGCTGAACGAGCTAGGCGGCGGCGAGGGCGGGAGGCGGCAACTGTTGTGGGCGCTGGGGGCGCTCGACTACCGCGAGGAGGCGCTGGCGTTGGACGCGCCGGTCGAGGCAGCGGCGCTGCCTGAGCTAGGGGAAGCGGAGGCGATGGGCTGGGAGTACGAGCTGCTGGGCATGGCGCCAGGCGACCACATCTTGCGCCTGTATCGCCCCCGGCTTAAGGCGGACGGCTTCGTGGCAAGCGCCGACCTGGGCAGGCGGCGCGATGGGGAGATGGTGCGCGTGGCCGGGCTGGTAGTGGTGCGCCAGCGTCCGCCGACGGCCAAGGGCCACGCCTTCTTCACCCTGGAGGACGAGACGGGCCTCATCAACCTCATCGCCCGCCCGGACCTGTTCGAGCGGCGGCGCGACGCGTTCAACGCGCCGCTGCTGGCCGCGCGGGGCCGCCTCCAGCACGAGGGGCTTGTGACCAGCATTGTCGTGCAGGATGTCTGGCTCCTCGACCCGCCATAATCCAAACAAGAATGGCGCTACATCCACGATCAGCAGCCGGGAGTGGGCGGCAGTGCCAACCTGCTGACCTGTTGCAGGGCACTCAGCCGCTGGTGCGCTAGCTTGGCCGTCGAATCCTTGGCGGTCATCTTGCTCAATGCAGGCAGTTCGCCCGTGGTGGTTGTCGCTTCTACCGTTGTCGTCGTCCTGCTCATCATGGCCTTCTTGTCCTTGGCAGTCTATGCCCCTTTACGTTGTCAAACAAGAAATTTAGGAATACATGTTAGATAAACGAATATAATATTCAAGTCACGGAGTGTCTGTGCGAGCTTGATCTCGGCGAGTGGCTCCTCATGGAACGCGAAGACCCTGGAAATGGTCGGCCCATCGTTGGCGCTTGTCGTTGGTACGCCTACAACCAGCCACAGATGAATGCATTGCCGAGCTTGCAGTACTCCCGTACGTCAGCCCGTCCCGTGTCGGCGTCCGACTTGTGCAGCCGGCTGCCATTGTGCTCGGGCGAGAGGGTGTCCTCGGGCACGGCCCTGGCGAGGCAGTCGCCGAGCAGATGGTCGTAGTCGACGCGGGGGATGTCAATGTGGATGTCAATGCGGTCGAGGAGGGGAGGAGGAAACCAGTGATGGGCTTCTGGTAGCGGGCGACGGTGCCGGCGCTGCACGTGCATTCGTGCTGGCTCTCGCCGCACCAACCGCAGGAGCAGGAATATTCTCAATCTGCGCGTCCACTTGCACAACGATGTGCCTACAGGTGTCCTCTTCCTCGCAACGACGACATCCCTAAGCACAGTCATCAGTTACAACCCGCGCTGACCTGCAAATACACTACGTTCGAAACGTGGGTACATGTGTAACTCAAGATCTCGCGCTAACACTCGGTCGAGCTTCTCACGAGTTGATGTAATTGTGGTGACATTGGCGCTGTTGTCGATTACATGAGTCAGCTACACAGCCTTAATCGGAATGTGTCGAGTCCGGCGAGACAACTCCGGGTGGGAATTTAGGGGCCACTGGGATGGCACCCTCGAGGCCCAACGGGCAGAACGGACCAACATGCTTTGCGGGTAACCATTACAGCCAGGGGATGGGTGCGGGGTCTGATCTACTGCTCTTCCTTCCGTTTTCGTATCAGCTCTAGCTGCCCAAGCTCGCGACGTGGTCGATTCAGCCCAAAGACGAATTTAGGCTGTCCCAATTGGCTCCTTGACAAGCGCTTTCCTCGCTTCGCTCAGCTTGACGTAGTTCCCACTTCGGCCGGCTCTATGCCAGCGTCGGATGCATTCAGGGAGCTGCCGTTACCCTACGCAAGCAGGCAACAGCCCCTGCGCGCACGTGCGCCAGGGGCTGTGCCAACGCGAGGCGGGCCTACCTATCGTTGGCCCCCACAGTATCGTCGCCGGCCTCGGCTATGTCGTCAGGCGAACGAACCGCGCCACCAGCCCCGCTCGGCCCTCGACGCGCTGGCGCAGCCAGTGGTCAACGCCTAAGTAACGCCCGGCGCCGACTGCCACGAACATCAGGTTGAGCAGCACGAGGAAGATGTAGGTCCAGATCCATTCCTGAGGCACCCCTACGAACCCAATGGCAAGGTTGATGCCCTGGATCGCGCCGAGCAAGCCGCCCAGCCGCGTGAGAATCCCGAAGATGAGGCTGATCGCAACCGCCAGCTCCATCATGTAGACACCCCAGCCGACCAGTTGGATGTTGGGGATCACTAAGCCGGTGAGGAAGGCCTTGTATGGCTCGATAGCGCCGTACGTCGCCTGTCGTCCAATGAAGTCGCACAGGCCCGACGTTGGGCGGTTAATGTCTGTTGTGAAAGCGAAGTTCGCGGTGCAACCGAAGGTTGGGGGCAGTTTCCAGAGCGTCTGGTTGAACCACATGTAGCCGATGATGATGCGGGTCAGGGCGAAGAACCATCCCGCCAGCGATTGCGGCCAGAACGACACTCGCTCGGCTGCTTTGTCGGGCACAGTCGCAGGGTTGGATCTCACGGCATCCATAGCAGACTCCTTGCGCGTTTGGCGCTTGGCGACTTCCGCCTCGACTATACTCAGCCGGGCGGCGTTTATCCTATTGCTGCACTGTCTCGTATACTCGCTCAAGCGTTACACTTTCGCGCTCAATCGCACGAACTCGCTCTGCAGAGATGCCACAGGCCGCAGACATCGACGCGTCGTCACACCGGCGGGGACGCATCGCGCTTCCAATCGCGAAAGCGCGTCAGGAGAGTGTCCATAGCCTCGGGACTTATCGTCTCTTCGGACAGCCTCCCTGCGCTTCGGATCGTCTGCCGCATTTGCTCGAGGTAGTTGCGGCAGCCGCGACAGTTCGGGAGGTGCGCTTCGAAACGCGCGCGGTCGGTGGGAGACAATGTGCCCTCGAAATAATCCGTCACAAGCTCCACGAGCTCCTGACACGTCATTTCTGTATCATCTGTTTCGGCCATTTGGTCGTTTCCTTATGGATCGTTTCTGCGCCGAAAGCCCCTTTTTCGAAGCGCAGTCACGGCGGAGCTTGCTCTGAGTAGTCTCGCGCACGCCGAAAACGTTACACAATTCTTAAGCCGCGCTTACCATCTCCTCAAAGCATTGTAGTAGCCAAGCATATTCGGGACCGCTCGAGTCGTCTAGAAATCTCTGTGTGCGAAGGGCCTTTCTTGTGCTGTAACGCCTGGCCTCCTTGCGAGACAATGGTTGTGTAATACCAATTTGCCAAGCCGCCAGTGCATCAATAGCCTCGACGATGTAGGGGTAGGCGATGAGGGAGCGGAGGGTGTCGGTGTCGAGGCCATCGATGATCGGACGTAGCGCATCCTGGAGTGCCAGGAGGTCGTCGAAACAGCGCCAAGCCAAGTCGTCTTTGAGCTGCAGCCAGACCCGCTCGGCCGGGTTGACTTCAGGCGCGTAGGGTGGCTGGAAAATGAGAGCGATGTTGGTCGGCAGCGTCAGATCCTTAGCGTGATGAACCCTCGCATTGTCGAGGATGAGGACATTGAAGGTATGCGGGTACTCGGCGGCGAACTGGTGGAGAAACAGCTGGAACTTCGACCCGTTGAGGGCCAGATGAGCTTCAAAGTAGCCATCGCCGGTGCGCGGCGCGACCGCGCCGTAGATGTAGAAGTTGTCGAAGTCGTGCTGGTAACGCCCGACGGGTTTGACGCCCCGCGAGGTGATCCGACGACGTTGGACGGTGTGCAGGCCGAAGCGGCTTTCGTCCATGGCCCAGACCTCCAGAGGCAAGGCCGAGGGCGTGGCGTGGTCGCGTGCCACCGCCGCCAGCTGATCACCCAGAGTTGTCTGAAAGGTGGTCACCGCTGCCTCGCTTTTTTCGGATGCGAGGGGCGCGCCACTTTCGGGCGCGCGCCGAGCTTGTCATGCACCAGGTCGTAGACGGCATGGTACTTCATCGTCACACCCAACTCCGAGGCGATCCACTGTTGCACCTCACCGTAGGAGCCGAAGCCCTCCGGCCGCGCCAACGCCGCACGCAGTTGGTCGACTTGCGCTTCGTTGAGGGCCGGGGCGCGGCCTGGCAGCGGCTTGACTGTCAACATGCCCGTCAGCCCGCCTTCGGCGTAGCGGTCCAGCCAGTGAGCCACGCTATTGCGGCTCACCCCCAACAAGCTGGCGACCTGCTGGCGCTCCGTGGCTTGGCCGCTCGCCAAGAGGTAGAGAGCATGCAGGCGTTTCTGTTTCAGAGGATGGCGCTCCTGCTTCTGCAGCTGTTTCAACTCGTCCGCTGGCTCCTTGATCACCGGTATCGGTTTGTACATCGCATCCTCGCTGGCTTCGTCCGATTGGCCCTCAAGGATACTCTACCTATGCACATCCGCCAACCCTAATTGGTATAAGGTCCGTCACTCCATAGATGAGACGAGCAAGGAGGTCATATGCGTTTTCTGGTGGAGAGCATGCTGAATCAGGTTCCGACGCCGGAGATCCTGGCGCTGATTCCGGCCGAGTCGGCGCGTGGGGTGGAGCTGGACGGCCAGGGGATACGAGAGAAGCTGTACATCGCCGCGGACCAGCCTCGCTCGTGGCAGGTGTTCACGGTGCCGTCGCAGGCCGCGCTTGACGAAGTGCTGGCATCGTTCCCCCTGCATCCCTACGTCCACGAGACGGTGACACCCCTGGCCGAGAACGCGGCTTGAGCGCCGCGTGTTCATCCTCGGCCCCGATCAGACGGCGTTTCGCGCCGAAGAGAGTCTCCGCCGAGAGTTGACGCCGATAGCGAACGCGCCGTGGAACAGAAAAAGGCCGCCGAGGAGCACGTCTTCGGCGGCCTGTCTTCTTCTCGGAGCACCACTCACTCCGACGACCACGGCGATGCAAAGCTGGGGTAGAGCGTCAGGCCGCCGTCGACGAAGATGGTCTGGCCTGTAATGTAGGCCGCCTCGTCCGAGGCCAGGAACGCCGCAACCGCCGCCATCTCCTCCGAGGTGCCGGCCCGGCGCATCGGGATGTGGCTCTCGACCTGGGCCCGCTTCTCAGGGTCATCCACCCACGCGCGGTTGATGGGTGTGATGGTCGCCCCGGGGCCGATGCCGTTGACGCGAATGCCTTTGTCGGCGTATTCCAGCGCCAGCGTCATGGTCATATTCTGCATTCCACCCTTGCTCATTGAGTAGCCAATGTACTTCGGCTTCGGGATAATCTGGTGAACGCTAGAGATGTTGAGGATAACCCCAGGCTTGCCCTCGGCGAGGAAGTGCTTGATCGCCTCACGCGCACAGAGATAGGCGCCACGCAGGTTGACGGAGAGGACGCCGTCAATGTCCGCTGTATTGGCTTCGTGAGACGCCGCCGAGACCTGGTAGCCCGCGTTGTTGATGAGGATGTCCAAACCGCCCAGCTCCCGAATTGTTTGCTGCACCATCGCCACGACTTGCTCCTCCGACGAGATATCCGCCTGGACGAAGATGTGGTGCGTGTGCATGCTGTCCATCTCGTCCTCGAAGTGGTCGTGGTGATGCTGGCTGCTGCCGCCGTGAATCAGGTCGTCCGTCATCGTCGCTTCCTCAAGCTGGCGGCGGTAGTTGATGGCGACGTTCGCCCCTTCCTGGGCGAAGCGCACGGCAATGGCCTGGCCGATGCCGGACGTGCTGCCGGTCACGAGAACGTTCTTCCCAGCGAGACCCTTCATGGTTGACCTCCTGCTCTGATGGCTGACTCTAGGCATTAGTTGTTGATGGAATAGACTCGGCGCGGGCTCCAGCGTTACACGTCAAGACTGGTGGGTTATCTGTGTAACGCGGCGCGCCTTTCCCCCCACTATATAGCACCGCAGTCAAGACCTGATCGGAGGCGCAAGATGACAGACGTTACCCCCTGGTGGCCCTCGCGCTATGGCGAGGGCGATGAGCGAGGAAGCCTCAACGAGATTGCGCCGGCCAAAGTCGCAGCCGCGGCGCGACTTGTCCGCGCAGGCACGGTTTACGACCTCGGTCGCATCCTCCACGCCAATGTCCCTCGCTTCGAGGGCCGCTACTGGCAGCAAACCCTCGTCACGAGCGCCCACATCATCAACCCCGGACGACAGGGGAACGGCGCGAAGGGCAGGGGACGGAACGAGATAAACTGGGTCACGGAGCTCGTGACCGGCACGATGCAGATCGGTACCCACCTCGACGGCCTCAACCATCTTCAGATGGGCGACCGCTTCTACAACGGCTGGCGCACCGAGGACATTATCGAGGAGTGGGGGACGAATCGGATGGGCATCGAGACCGTTCCGCCTATCCTCACACGGGGCGTTCTGGCCGATGTGGCCCGCTATCGCGGTGTCAGCCGCCTCGACGCTGGCGATGTCATCACAGTTGAGGACCTGGAATGCACACTCCAGATGCAGGGCGTCGCCGTTGAGCCGGGCGATGTGCTCCTGTTCCACACCGGTTGGGGCGCGCTATGGGACACTGACCCCGAGCGCTACACGGCTGGCGAGCCGGGCATCGGCATGGCTGTCGCGGAGTGGCTTGTCGAGCACCGCGTGGCCCTGACCGGCGCCGACACGTGGAGCTACGGCGCGGTGCCGGGCGAAGACCCGGAGCGCCCCTTCGTCGTGCCCCAGACGCTCAACGTTCGCCACGGCCTGTTCATCATGGAGAACCTGGCGACCGAATCCATCGCCGAGGCCCAGGTCTACGAATTCATGTTCGTCCTGACCCACGCCAAGACACGCGGCTCAACGGCGGCCACCATTGCACCGGCCGCGGTTGTTTAGGCTCGCGTGTAACAAACAACGAGGATTCAGAGACAGTGACAGCAGTTGAGACCCAGACAGACGGACTTGACGACTACAGGAGGCTGGCATGAGCGCGACTCATCACTATGACGTCATCATCATCGGTACCGGTGCAGGCGGTGGGACCCTCGCCTACACCCTCGCCCCGTCGGGCAAGCGCATCCTCGTCCTGGAGCGCGGCGGGTGGCTGCCGCGCGAGAAAGAGAATTGGGATCCGCGCGCCGTCTTCGTCCACGAGCGGTACCACGCGACCGAGATGTGGTACGACACCCAGGGCCGTCCGTTCCGTCCCGGCACGAATTACTACGTCGGCGGCAACACCAAGGTCTACGGCGCGGTTCTTCTGCGCATGCGCGAAGGTGACTTCGGCGAGGTGCGCCACTTCGACGGCATCTCGCCCGCCTGGCCGCTGACTTACCAGGACTTCGCGCCCTACTACACCCGCGCCGAGCGCCTCTACGGCGCACATGGCGAGCGCGGCACGGACCCGACCGAGCCGCCCGCCGACGGGACCGTACCCATTCCCGGCCGTCAAGCACGAGCCGCGCATGCAGGAGGTCGTCGAGGGCCTGAAGGCCCAGGGCCTCAACCCGTTCCCGCTGCCAGTCGGCGTTCGCCTGGACGAGGAATACCGCCACATGAGCCTGTGCATCAAGTGTGACACGTTCGACGGCTTCCCGTGCCTGGTGGATGGCAAGTACGACTCCGATACGACGTGCATTCGCCCGGCGCTTCAGCACCGCAATGTGACGCTGCTGACCAACGCCCTCGTCACACGCCTCGACACCGACCCGAGCGGGCGGCAGGTGACGGCGGTTCAGGTCCAGCTCGACGGCGAGATGCAGCAATTCTCGGCCGACATCGTCGTCGTCGCGTGCGGCGCGATCAACTCGGCGGCGCTCTTGCTGCGCTCGGCCAACGATATGCACCCCAACGGTCTCGCCAACAGCTCCGATCAGGTCGGCCGCCACTACATGTGCCACAACAACTCGGCCATCCTGGCCGTCTCTCGCCGCCCTAACCCCGCTAAGTTCACCAAGACCATCGGCGTCAACGATTGGTACTGGCACGGCAACGGGCCGGACAATCACAACAAGGACGGCTTCGACTTTCCGCTCGGCCACATCCAGACGCTCGGCAAGTCGCTGCCGGAGCAGCTCGAAGGCGACGCGCCCTCGCTGCGCATCCCCGGCGTCGGCCTGACCCTCGACTACGTCGCCAAGCACGCGGTCGATTGGTGGATTACCACCGAGGACCTGCCCGACCCGAACAACCGTGTCACGCTCACGTCAGCCGGTGACATCATGCTGAGCTACACCCCCAACAACACCGAGCCGCACAAACGCCTCCTGGCGAAGCTGAAGCACGCCATGGAGCACGTCGAGGGTGGCATGACCCACTTCATCCCGCAGGACGTCTACCTGTCTAAGCGCATCCCACTCGCCGGCGTTGCCCACCAGTGCGGCACGGTTCGTTTCGGCGCGGATCCCACGACCTCCGTGCTGGACGTCAACTGCAAGGCCCACGATCTCGATAACCTCTATGTGGTGGACGCGAGCTTCTTCCCGTCCAGTTCGTCCTGCAACCCCAGCTTGACCGTCATCGCCAATGCCCTGCGCGTCGGCGATCACTTGCTGGAGCGCCTGGGCAGCGCGGCAGCCGTGCATGACGAGCCAGTGATGGCCGGCTAGGAAGGAGCGCAGTATGCCTGAGACACCTGAGCATGAACGGCTCGAGGCCGACCGGCGTGGCGACGCCGAGTGGAAGAAGTGGGGGCCGTACCTGAGCGACCGCCAGTGGGCGACGGTGCGCGAGGACTACAGCGCCGACGGCAACGCGTGGGATTACTTCCCCCACGACCACGCACGATCCCGCGCTTACCGTTGGGGCGAAGACGGCCTGGCGGGCATTTCGGACGACGAGCAGTATCTCTGCTTCGCGCTGGCACTGTGGAATGGACGCGATCCCATCCTCAAGGAGCGCCTGTTCGGCCTGACCGGGAGCGAGGGCAACCACGGCGAAGACGTCAAGGAATACTACTTCTACCTCGACTCGACGCCGACGCACTCGTACATGAAGATGCTGTACAAATACCCTCAGGCCGCCTTCCCCTATGGTGACCTGGTGGAGACGAACCGGCGGCGCGGCAAGCTAGAGCCGGAGTATGAGCTCCTGGACACCGGCGTTTTCGCCGACAATCGTTACTTCGACGTGTTCGTCGAATACGCCAAGGCGGACACGGAAGACATCCTCATCCGAATCACGGCGGCCAACCGCGGGCCCGAGCCGGCAGAGCTGCACCTGCTCCCGACCCTCTGGTTTCGCAACACATGGAGCTGGGACGCCAACAGCCCCCGCCGAGCCTGCATCGGGTGGAAGGCGCGATGGACGGCGGGCACGGCCATATGCCGACAGCAGTGCTGGCCGAGCATCAGTCCTCGGCGGCTATGTCTTGGCGTGCGACGGCGCGCCGGACTTGCTCTTCACGGAAAACGAGACCAACGTCGAGCGCCACTATGGTCTGCCGAACCCTTCGCCGTTCGTCAAGGACGGTATCAACGAGACGGTGGTGCATGGCCGTCGTGGCCGTATCAACCCGGCGGGCGTGGGGACTAAGGCCGCCGCCCATTACGGCCTGACGATACCGGCCGGCGAGACTGCTGTGGTGCGGCTGCGGCTGACGAAATCGGCGGAGACGCCTCCCTCGCCCTTCGTCTTCAGCGACTTCGATGCGCTGTTCGCCGAACGCAAGGCCGAGGCCGACCTGTTCTATGCCGAGCTTCAGCCGAAGAGCCTGACCGACGACGAGCGCAACGTCCAGCGCCAGGCGTTCGCCGGCATGCTGTGGTCGAAGCAATTCTACTACTACGATGTCGAGCGGTGGCTGGACGGTGACCCGGGCCACCCTCCGCCGCCCGCGGAGCGCCGCCAGGCGCGGAACAGCGATTGGCGGCACCTCAACACGACCAAGATTATCTCCATGCCCGACAAGTGGGAGTACCCTGGTTCGCCGCGTGGGACCTGGCCTTCCATTGCGTGCCGCTGGCGCTCGTGGACGCGGAGTTCGCCAAGGACCAGCTCGTCGCCCTCGGGCGCGAGTGGTACCAGCACCCCAACGGCCAGATACCGGCCTACGAGTGGAACTTCGGAGACGTCAACCCGCCGGTGCTCGGCTGGGCCGCCTGGCGCGTGTTCAAGATCGAGGAGAAGATGCGTGGGCAGGGGGACGTATTCTTCCTCGAGCGCGTGTTTCACAAGTTGCTACTGAACTTTAACTGGTGGGTCAATCGCAAGGACGCCGAGGGCCATAACATCTTCCAGGGCGGCTTCCTCGGCCTGGACAATATCGGCGTCTTCGACCGCAGCGCCATGCTGCCCACGGCGGCCACATCGAGCAGAGCGACGGCACGGCGTGGATGGGCATGTACTGCTTGAACCTGCTGACGATTGCGCTGGAGCTGGCGTGCCGCGACCGCGTCTACGAAGACATCGCCGTCAAGTTCTTCGAGCACTTCCTGCTCATCGCCGACGCCATGAACAACATCGGCGGCGAGGGCATCGCGCTGTGGAACGAAGAGGACGAGTTCTTCTACGACGTGCTCCACCTGGAGGAGCAGGGCCATTCCATCCCGCTCAAGGTGCGCTCGATGGTGGGGCTCATCCCCCTATTCGCGGTCACGACCATGGAGTCGTGGCGGATTGAGAAGCTACCGGAGTTCAAGCAACGCCTGGAATGGTTCCTGGAGAACCGCCCCCAACTGGCGCGCCGGGTCTCGCGCTGGCAGGAGCCGGGCATGCGCGAGACCAGGCTGCTCGCCATCCTGCGCGGGCACCGCATGAAGCGCGTGTTGCGGCGCATGCTCGACGAGGCTGAGTTCCTGTCGCCCTACGGCGTCCGCGCCCTGTCGAAGTACCACGAAGCCCACCCGTACTGGGTGCATTCCGACGGCATGGACTATACCGTGCGCTACCAGCCGGCCGAGTCGGATAGCGGGTTGTTCGGCGGGAACTCGAACTGGCGCGGCCCCATCTGGTTCCCGGTCAACTACCTCATCATCGAGTCGCTCCAGCAGTTCCACCACTACTACAGCGATGACTTCCGCGTCGAGCATCCGACAGGTTCCGGGCAATTCGTCTCCCTCGACGACATTGCCGACGACCTATCCGAGCGGCTCATCCGCATCTTCCTGCAGGACGAGCAGGGACGCCGTCCAGTCTTCGGCGCGCAGGAGGTCTTCCAGCGCGACCCGCACTGGCGCGACTACGTGCTGTTCCACGAGTACTTCCACGGCGACAACGGCGCGGGCGTCGGCGCCAGCCACCAGACTGGCTGGACCGGCCTCGTCGCCAAGCTCATTCAGCAGCAGGGCGAGCGCCGCGACCAGGCCAAGATGCGCGAGATGAAAATGATGGGTATGCAGAGCGGCTGATAGGGCCGGCGGCCTGCGCGCCGGTCGTACACTGACGTCGAACCAATTACAGCCCTGCGGAACATCTCAAGGCCGCAGGGCTTTACCATGCCACAAGACCCTTCCGAATATCACTTCGAGCGCCGGCGAGGAGTCTGGACTGCGAAAGAAGTTCATAGCCCAAACCGTGCGAGAACGGCTGCAAGTTCGGCGTCATTGCGAGGCGGGCTTTGCCGCCGAAGCGATCTCTCGCTGGGAGCCAGGGCGCTTCTACGCGTATCAGGCAGTCTATCGTGCCAGCGTGGGATTGCTCGTATAGCGGGCCCAACAAATACTTTCCTGGAGAAACCCGTTCAACGTGGCGACTGCCAGGCGTCGCGGGTCGAAACCGGAGCAGTCCAGTTGACAGAGCGATGGGTCAGGCGCATAATCCCTCCGCTTAGCTCGTCGCCTATGCGGAGATATGCCGATGACAGCTAACTGGCCGTGCTCTCCGTGGGTCGAAGCCCACCGTCACCAGATTGGCTTCGCTCTCCAGGTCTTTCCCATCGATACGAAGATTGACCCGGCTGGCCACCTTCTAGCGGCAGGTCAGCTCGCCGAGAGCTTGGGCTTCGATGCCGTCTTCTTCGGTGACCATCCCGCCTGGGCTTTGGACTGCTGGGTTCACATGGCCGCGCTCGCGGTCAAAACCTCGCGCATCCGTCTGGGAACCAACGTCAGTGCCATCCCGTTCCGCCATCCGGTGATAACCGCGCGTCTGGCCGCCGACCTCGACAACCTGAGCGGGGGCCGCCTCGTCCTTGGCCTCGGGATCGGCTGGGACGCCAACGAGTTCGCCAATCTCGGCCTACCGTTCTCCCCACCCTCTGAACGGCAGGCGGCGTTGGAGGAAGCGCTCACGATCATTCAAGGCGTGTGGGCAGCCGAGTCATTTACCTACCACGGGCGCTACTACCAGACGACCAACGCGCGCATTGCGCCGCCACCGATCCAACGTCCAACGCCGCCTCTGATGATTGGCGGAGGTGGCGAACGGGTCACGCTGCGCCAAGTCGCTCAGTACGCTGACGCGTGTAATCTGCTTACCTATGGTAGCGGCCTAATCAGCGGTGCTCCAACGGCGGACGCCGTTCGCCGTAAGCTGGGTGTACTGCGGGAGCATTGTGAGGCATTGGGACGTCCATTTGACACGCTGCTACGGACGATCTCGACGGGCTGGCTGATATTAGCTGAAGACGATGCGGGCGTGGAGGCCAAACTTCACTACTACTTCCCTGGGGTCTTGAACAGCGCTACTCAGGCCCTTGGCGTAACTTCGTTGTGGCTGGGACACCCGATGATGTCGTCGCCCAGTACCAGGCTCTGGCCGATGCGGGAATCCAGTACTTTATCGTCGAGACGCTGGATGCGGGGGATACAGAAACGATACGCTTGCTAGCCGAGCAGGTCGTACCGTACGTTAAGCCGAGTACAGGTGTATGATGCATCCCTGATCAGCTATTCGAGTATCATCCATCTTTACACACCCCTGCAGAGCGTTGTGCAGGTGGAGCGGGTACGCCCAGCGATTGGGAGGTGCTCAATAACTTATTCTATTGTCGCTCGTGATCCAGACACAGGTGCACTGGGTGAGCGGTTCGGTCGCGTCACTTCGCCGTGGGGCGGAGCGTGCGCTGGATCGAAGCAGGCGTCGGCGTCGTTGCGTCGCAAGCATTTGCCAATCACCCCAATATCCTGTCATCCTCAGACGAGCCGCACCCTTGACTCTGACGAGGTTCTTAGTCCGCCTTGACAACCAATACCGTATCTTCGCTCCCGCTCGCAATGACGGCCTTTCCATTCACAGTCAGTAATAGCCGCATCCCAAACGCGTGGGACGCGGCTATGTCGTTGTTGCGGGTGCTTATCAAACAGTCGGGAGAGGGCTTACAGGATGACCGGCAGAAGGACGCCGAGGGCCAGGAGGAACAGCCACACGGCGGGGGCCGGTGTGCCAACAGGGGTGAAGCGGCGGGCTTCGCGCGCGGCAAGCCGTGGGTCGAGGCGTAGCCACGCTTCGTGGCGGAGCTGCAGCCACATGAACACCGCGGCCGTCACGCCGCCGTAGAGCAGATGCCCGATGAGCGACGGCATGAGAAGGTCCGCCGCCTGCATCGTCCAGGTGAACGTGCCGCCGAGGAGAATCGGCATGAGTGTCAGCGGCCCGATGAACCACCACATCAACCCGTACACCAGGCCCCAGGCAATTCCGGCGCCCGCCGTCGGCGCTTCATAGTGGAAGAGAATTCCGAAGGTCGCGCCGATCAGCGCGCTGATGGCAAGGTGAACGACGAAGCCAAGCGCCGGAGAGGAGCCGTGGGCCAGGGATGCCACGCGCGGCAGAAATCCGATCTGCAGCATGACCAGGCTGAACACGAGGCCGCCGGTCAGGGCGGCGAGTGCGCCCCAGCCGAGGGTCTGGAGCGTACGTGTCCCCGGCCCCTCGACCTGGCGGTTAAGGGGGTCTGTGTCGTGGAAGAAGGCCACCCACAGCCTGTCGATGACGGCGTAAAGGAGGCCGACGATCAGGCCGTAGATGATGTGGCCGACGAGCGAGCCGAACAGGTCACTGGCGTGGGAGTACGTCCAATCCGGCCACTGCCGCGTCAAGAGCGGGAGCAGCGTCAGCGGCCCGAGGAACCACCAGAAGATTCCGTACGCCATGCCCCAACCGAGACTCGACCCGGCGTGGCGCACATCGCGCTGGAAGAGAATGCCAAAGCTCGCGCCGATGATGATGGCGATGACGAAGTGCAGGCCGACGCCCAGCGACCGGTCGCTCGAGCTGAGGATGCCGGCGATGAGAGGGTAGAAGTTGACCTGCTCCATCCACTTGCCGAACGCCCACCCGCCGATGACGCCCGCCACGCCTCCGACGACGATGGCGCGCGGCCAGCTAAAGGCGACGCGGTCGACGGCCGGGCGAAAGGCGCCCCATGTTCCGAGGCCGATCCCCAGCGGCAGGCCAAGGCACAAGAGATAGGCGACCAGCTCCGGAAAGTGGGCGCGGGCCGTGTCGAGCATCCCCATCTGCGGCATGCCGCTCAGCAGCGGGAACAGGCCGGCCGGTCCGATGAGCCACATCAAGAGCGCGAAGCCCAGGCCCCACAACAGCCCTGCGCCAGCAGTCCGGGCGCGGGGCCGGGCGAGCAACGCAAAGAATAGCCCGTACACCGCGCCGAGGACGACGCCTGTCAGAAACGACGCCAGGCCGAGACCCATGATGAGCGCACCGCCCAGCATCCCAAAGACCACGCTTACGACGATACCGCTCTTACCACTTGTGAACATCGCGAATCCTCCTAAGCGCTGCGTGTGGGCTCGCCGGCCAGGGAATTGCCCCCCTTGCCGACCGGCGCCGGCGAGGGCGCGCCAGTGGCCGGCCGGACTGCCCCGCGTTCGCCGAAATCAATCGTCTGTACGATGTCGCGGGGGAAGAACAGCTCGATAATCCAGTCAGACAACACACGTACCTGGCGCTCCAACCCCGGCAGCTTGCTCAAATAGATGCCGCGCCACATCAGCCACGCGAACAGCCCTGAGAAGCGCAGCCCTTTGATCTCGGCACACGCTGTGTGGTGGCCGACGACGGCCAGGATGCCAAGCGCGTCGAAGTGGAACGGCTTGAGGGGCTGGCCGCGCAGCGTGGCGTGGATGTTATGCGCCACGGTGTACGCCTCGCGCAGGGCAAATTGGGCGGTGGGTGGGCACGGCTTGCCGGTCTTGGCGTCCGTCACGGCGGCGCAATCGCCCAGCGCCCAGAGACCCGGCTGCCCCGGCACAGCCAACGTCGTATCCACCACGACGGCGCCGCGCTTGCTCAGCTCGACCGGCAGCGCCTGCACCACGGGATTGGGGCGCGTGCCGGCGGTCCACACGAGGGTTTCGGTTCGAACCTCCTCGTTAGGATTGAGGACGACGACGCCGGGCCGCGCATCCGCGACGCGCGTGTTGAGCTTGAACGTGACGCCGCGCGCGGCCATACGCTCCAAAGCATATTTTGCGAGGCTTTCGCTCAATTCAGGGAGGATGCGGTCGGCGGGATGCACTACGATGATGCGCACGTCCTCCGGTGAGATGTTGGGATAGTAGGCCAGCATCCCGCGGGCGAAGTCGTTCAGCCCGCCGGCTAGCTCCGCGCCCGAGAAGCCCGCGCCCGCGATGACGAACGTCACCAGCGCCTGCCGCCGCGCCGGGTCAGCCTCGCGGCTGGCGCGGTCGAACATATCTATGACGTGGTTGCGGATGCGAATGGCATCCGCCAGGGACTTGAAGTCGAAGGAGTTTTCCTCGATGCCTTTGTTGCCAAAGTAGTTGGACACCGCGCCGAGGCTGAGGACCAGGTGGTCGTACGGGAGCGCCAGGTGCGCGATCATCTCTGGCGCTTCGTGGTCGGACGCGAGAAGCACTTGCTTCGCGTTCAGATCGATGCTTGCCACGCAGCCGCGAATCACCTCGGTTCGATGCAGCGATGTTCGCAGCGGCGCGCTGATGTGGGTCGGCTCCAGGCTGCTCGCCGCGACCTCGGCCAGCATCGGCGTGAACAGGAGGGCGTTTGTCTCGCTGACGAGCTGGATGGCGACCGACGGGTCGGGGCCGAAGAGCTTCTCGAGGCTTTGGGCAGTGGTGACACCCGCGAAGCCGCCGCCTACGACGACAACTCGGGTGGGCGTCACCGGTTCGATCTTCGGCTCAGGCTCCGGCCCGAGGAGGCGCAACGCCAGGTCACGGAGCGCCTGCACTACGAGACCGAGGACAGTGCCGAAGACCACCCAGCCGACGAGGTACGGAAATTGGGCACGCATGCCGGCAGCCGTCCATTGGGGTGGTTGACCGTTGGCGACTGGGAAAATGATGATGTCAAACAGCGCCCAGAGTGGGATGCCCATCGCCGCCGCGCTCATGAGGCTATCGGCGTAGCCGCCACGCGACGGTCGAAACGCCAGGGCGTACCCGACCCCAACGACAAGAGCGAGCGTAACATGCGGCGCGTCATGGAAGACCCCCAGCACGACCAGACTGCCCACAAGTCCCGCAAGCAGCCCGATCACTCCGCGGCGCATGAATTGGTTCACCATCGGTCCTCCTTCCTTCGCTGACGCATCAAGGTGGCCATGGTATGGTCTGCCAGCGTTGGCAGCTCGTTACACACGCCGAGGGTTGGCGCCAAAATAAGCGTCGGGGCAGCCCTATGAGCGAGCTGCCCCGACTAACTGCATCGCTGCGGACTAATTTGTACGCAGATAGTTTGCGAGTGCCTGTCTCACCTTTGAACGAGCGCGGTGGAGCAGCACCCGCTGGTTGCTCTCGCTGATGACGAGCGCCTCGCATACCTCTTCGGACGTCCACCCCTCGATGTCGCGCAGGGTGATGACCTCGCGCTGCGCGGGGGGCAGCGCCGCGATGGCGCGCTCGACATGCTCCCGCGTCATGCGCGACGCCAACACGTCGTCAAGCTCGCCCCAGCTATCCGGCGCGATGGCCCAGTGGTGAGGCCACTTGTTGTGATCGGCGGGGAGGAAGCGACTCGCGTCCACCGACGGCTCGTCTCCGCTCTCAGGGTCCTCTAGAGTGGAGAAGGGAATACTGCGGCTCTCGCGCACCCCGCGCGTTTTGGCGGAGTTCACGAGAATGCGGAAGATCCAGGTTTTTAGCGAGGAGCGTCCCTCAAACCGGCCGAGACCCTGGATCACGCCGAGCCAGGTTTCCTGCGCCACTTCTTCGGCTGCCGTCCGATCTGGGACGTACGCGAGGGCGACCCGCACAAGCGACGCATGATAGCGGTTCACCAGCGTCACAAAGGCGGCCTCATCGCCGCGGCGCAGTGCCATCACCAGAGCCAGATCCTCGGACGAGAGGCTGGTCTGGTCAGATGATTCCTCGGACTTCTGAGGGAGGCCGGACATGGGAAGACGTACCTCCGACTGGATGTGCGCATATTATACCAGAACCTTGCGAAATGGGGACCCAGGGCCGAGTTTCCTACACAAGTGTAACGTTACGGGAACGACCGAGACTGCAAACTACTACAGTTGACACATCGCGTACTCTGCTTTATCATGCCGCCCGTCTCGCGGTGCGATTGCATGACCCTGGCGAGTCATCGGGAGAGAGACCGTGAACACCGCGCTGGTGATTCCCGCCCTGAATGAAGCGGGCGCAATAGGCGGCGTTGTCGCCGCGATCCCACGGGGTGTCGTGGATCGGATTGTTGTCGTGGACAACGGCTCGACCGACGGCACAGCCCATGCTGCTCGCGCCACGTGCGCCGAGGTTGTCGTCGAGCCTCGCCGGGGTTATGGGTATGCCTGCCGCGCTGGGGTCGCCGCCGCCTCGGATGCAGACATCGTTGCCTTTCTCGATGGTGACGGGAGCTTCGACCCGGCCGAGCTGCCGAGGCTTCTCGCGCCGCTCCGCGCCGACGAAGCTGACTTCGTGCTCGGCTCGCGCACGCTGGCCCGCCAGGCCGAGGCCGTACTGCCGCATGCCCGTTTCGGCAACTCACTGGCGGCGGCATTGCTCTATCGGCTGTACGGCGTCCGGGTCACGGACCTCGGCCCGATGCGGGCGATTCGCCGCGACCTTCTCATCGCCCTGGACATGCAAGAGATGATATACGGCTGGCCAACGGAGATGATCGTCAAGGCCGCGCGCTCGCAGGCGCGTATCGTGGAAGTCCCGGTCAGCTACCGGCCGCGCGTGGCCGGACAGTCGAAGGTTAGCGGGACGCTTAAAGGCTCTGTTCGCGCCGGCTACCAGATTCTCCGTACCACATTGCGTTACGCTCTCGCCGAAGGGAGAAACCATGCGCCGCGCTCTCATCGTCGTCGCCAAGCGTCCGGTCATGGGTCAGACTAAGACGCGGCTGACACCGCCGTTCACCCCTCAACAGGCGACCGAGCTGTATGAGTGCCTCCTGCGCGACACGCTGGACGTGATGACGCAGGTCGATGGCGTGCAGCCCATTCTGGCGTATGCCCCGGCAGATGCCGAGCCTTACTTCCGGTCCGTCTGCCCGCCAGCCTTCGACCTGCAGCCGCAAGTTGGCACAGACTTAGGCTCGCGATTGCACAATGCACTCGCGCAAGCCCTCGCGGGGGGCTATCGGCAAGCGGTGGTCATGGACAGTGACAGCCCGACGCTCCCGCCGGCGTACCTGCGCCAGGCATTCGCCGAACTCGACCATTCTGCGACTGATGTCGTCCTCGGCCCGTGCGACGACGGCGGCTACTATCTCATTGGCGTGAAGGAGCCGTGCGCGAGCCTGTTCGATGTCGCGATGAGCACGCCCAGCGTCTTGCGCCAGACCACGGCGGCAGCGGACGCCGCCGGGCGGCGCGTCGCTTTGCTCCCCACGTGGTACGACGTGGACACGGTGCAGGAGGTCGAGCGCCTGCGGGCCGAGCTGGCAGCTGATCCGGCGGCCTTCGCCCCGCGGACGCGAGCCATGCTGCCCAGCCTGTCCTGGTCGGTACAGTCTGTGCCCGATCGGTAATTCGTAGGCACACGGCACGCCGCGCCCTGGACTCCGTAAATGGAAGATGGTGTCACATGGCCGATCTTTGCCCTGTACCCGATACGCAATCCACCGCAGCACCGGCTACCCTGTGGAAGCTGTGGCTGTACACGAACTACGACTGCAATCTGCGCTGCTCATACTGCGTCGCCAAATCGAGCCCGAACGCTCCGCGCCGTGCCCTGGGCCTCGCGAATGTGCAGCGTCTCGTGGATGAAGCGGTCGAGCTCGGATTCAGCGATGTCTTCTTCACCGGCGGCGAGCCGTTCATCTTGAACGACATCTACGCCATGCTGGCCTACTCGTCGGCGAAGGTGAAGACGACCGTACTGACCAACGCCATGATCCTGCGCGGGGGGCGTCTAGACAAGCTCGCGTCGGTCGCCAACGACAACCTCATCGTGCAGGTGAGCCTCGACGGCGGGCGGCCGGAAGAGCATGATGCCTACCGGGGACAGGGAAGCTGGGCCAAGGCGGTAGAGGGTATTCGGCTGCTCCAAGAGCGCGGGTTTCGGGTGCGCTTGTCCACCACCGAGACACCGGCGAACTCGGCGCATCTTGATGCGCTATGCGAGTTCCACCGCAGCCTGGGCATCCCCGATGAAGATCACTTCGTCCGCCCACTTGCGAAACGCGGCTACTCGAAGGACGGCCTCGAGCTGGGCATGGACAACCTCGTGCCGGAGCTGACGGTCAACCTCGATGGTGTGTTCTGGCATCCGCTCTCCACTGAGGCTGACATGCAGGTGAGCCGGCGCATCTTTCCTCTGGCGGCTGCCGTCGAGCGCGTCCAGCGCCAACTGGATATCATGACGCGCACCGGCAGCGTGCCGCTGATGACGTTCACCTGAGGCTGAGACCCGGCTCTCGTGCAGAGCCATCAGTGACCAAACGACAACAAAGACCTGCTGATAGGGAGACCAACCATGATCCAGGCATATGTCCTTATCGAAGCCGAGCCGACACGGGTGCAAGACCTGATGCAGGAATTACCCGATATGGAGCTGGAAGGCTCCGTCATCAAGCATGTTCATGCCGTCACGGGGCGCTACGACCTCATCGCCTTTGTCGAAAGCCCCGATCTCCAATCCCTCGGCAACTGAGTGACGACGGGCATTGCGGGCGCCGTGGGCGTCCGTCGCACCGAGACCTGCCTCGTCGTATGGTGAGGCGCCAGGTTTGGCAAGCTCTTCGTCGCTGGTCAGGGGTCTGGCTCGCCGCGCTCGCGCTCGGCGAGCTCGGCCTGTATATGTTGGTTCGCGCGTGGGGCGCGGCGCCCCGCCTCGACGCGATGATGGCCGTGTTCGGCGTCCAATTTGTACTCTACGCTTCCGCAATCGTGGTGAGCCAGGCCGACACGGTGGAGCGCAGCCCAGATGATCCGGAGGGCGCTGCACCTGAAGATGTCGCGCTGAGCGAAGCGAAGCATCCCGGCGTTGTAGGCGGCCCTTCGCGTCGCTCAGGGCGACAACTTCACCTCCTGCCGCTGCTCGTCATCATCGGGGCGGCCGTCGCTTTTCGCTTCGTCATGGGAACGACCGTTCCCAGCCTGTCGTCGGACATGTTCCGCTACGTCTGGGACGGGCGTGTCCAGGCCGCGGGTATCAGCCCCTATGCCTACCCGCCTGCTGCGCCCGAGCTGGCTCCCCTGCACGATGCCACTGTCTGGCCGCTCATCAACCGCAAGGACTCCGTCACCATCTACCCGCCCGGCGCCGAGCTTGCCTTCCGCGCCGTCCACCAATGGCTGGGCGATAGTATCTGGCCAGTCAAGGCGGTTATGGTCGCTAGCGATCTTGGAACCTTACTGCTCCTGCTAGCCCTGCTGCACTCCCTCGGCCAGCCCCTCACCCTCATCATCATCTACGCCTGGCATCCCCTGGCCGTGTATGAGATCGCGGGCAGCGCCCACGTCGAGGGGCTGATGCTCGTTTGCCTGGCGCTTGCCTTGTTGGCGGCATGGCGGCGCTGGGATACCGTCGTGGGTGTGGCTCTGGCGGCGGCAACGCTCATAAAGCTGTTTCCCGTGCTTCTGCTGCCGGCGCTGTGGTGGCGGCGTAGCTGGCGGCTGCCGGCCGCATTCGCCGTCACGGTCGCCCTCGCCGTGTACCCCTACCGCGCGTCAGGGCTGGGCATCATCACGTACTACCCGGTCTACCTGCGAGAAGTGTTCAACATGAGCGCGGCGGCCGTGCTCGGGGAGAGCCTGCGCTTCTTCGGCGTCTCCGACCCATACCGCGTCGTCCAGCTCGTGCTGCTGGCGCTGGTCGGAGGGCTTGCGCTGTGGCACTTGCTGCGACCGGCGAAGGGCCAGCACGTGTATCTCGTGCGGTGTTTCACCATCATCGCCCTGCTCACGCTCGGCTCGCAGTTCCTGCAGCCGTGGTACGTGCTGTGGCTCTTGCCGTTTCTGACGACCCTCTGGCCCTGGAGTGCGCCTTCAGTGACGTATCGAGTGTTACCCGTGAGTGTGTGGCTTGCGTGGTTCATTTTCAGCGGAACCGTCTTCCTGTCGTACCACTACTACATCGGCGAGCGGTACAGCATTCCCTTCGTCGCTGCCGAGTACTTGCCCCTGTACCTACTCCTCGTGGCCCCGTGGCTCCTCCATCTGGCGCGCAGTCTCTGAAAGGCCCTTGTAGGCATGCCCTCCTTACGCATGTGACTCCCCGCCGTGTCTGTTGTTCACAAGGTGCTGGTTGATCTCAAGTAACCGCGTGAGGCTGCAGGAAAGGCAACATCCCAGTACCGCCGCATCACGTCAATACGGTTGACGATATCGGCAGTCACATCCGCGTCACGGCTCGCCGCAACAATGAACGCGAACTTGAACGTCGAGTTGGTCCCGCGGTGAAGCTGTCTTTCCCGCGAGGTAGCCGACAAGACCATGTCACGCGCGTGCAGGCTGCGAGCCGACCCCCAAACCTGTTTGTCAAGCAGGTAGCCCGCCGCCCACGGTGTTGAGAGCGTTCTGTGCACCGTGACAGACGTCCCGAAGGCGAAATCGCCGCTGGGGGCGCCAACGAGGAGCTTCGGCGCGCGGTCGTCAGTGCTGGAGTGGCCAAAGTGCTTTTGATGGTCGAGTGTCCCGTCAGAGCGCACGATGCTGAACGGAGCCGTAATCAGCAGCACCTGACGCCCACTGGTGCGAACGATCACATTGGGGGCGGGTAGATCCAATTGGGGCGTCTCGCCGAGACCTGAGAAGGATGCGCCACCGGGGAGCGTTGTCGGAACGCGATCGAAGCTGTGTACCGTTTCACGCCCGGCGGCTTGCACTTCCAGGTTGAAGAATCCGCCTGTGAGGAACGACGGTTGATCCCACTTGTCGACGATCAACCCAATCGCCTCCGGCTGGCTGCGGGAGGATACGACCGCCACGGTGGCCCAATCGGACAGATCAGGGCTGGAGCTGGCCGCCGGTAGCTGAGCCAGATTGTCGAACAAGGCACGGATGCGGGGCGCCGTTGCTGCGCCGCCCGGCACGTCGCCCGGTTCGGGGTGCAGGTGAGCGGCCACTGACTCATCGGCGCGGGCTTGGAAATAGTACATGTCACCGCGTCTGACGACCCGCAGCGCGAGGCCCAGCGGTGGCTCTGGAGCACGCACCGGCTTGACACTGACCACCTGCGTTCCACCGAGACCACCAGTACGGTAGACGCCGAGGGTCTGGTGGCCCTGATCGTAGCCGAACAGGATGAGGTTGGTCCGAGAGAAGCACACGCAGACCCCGAGATGATAGGGGAGGGGTGCGAGAAGCGTTGGCTCAATCCACTCAAAGCGGTTGTCGGTGCCGGGATAGGCATCCTCTGGCGCGATCTTGCCGATGATGGCCAGGTCCAGGTCGCAGTAAGCGGTGGTGAGCTGGACTTGTGACAGGCCATCGGGCTGCAACTCAGTACCAGGGAGGCTGCGATCCGTCCAGGTGGTGAACAGACCATCGCGTTGGGCGTCCGTCCACCATTGGCCATCAATCGGCGACTTGTCCGCTTGAAGGTAGGAGTGCCAGTGAAGGTCGTCGCGCCCCAACAAAGGGATCCCAGGTAACCGCTGACCAGTGTTCACATACTGTGTCCATTCCTCCGATGTCGCGAGGCGCTGACGTGGGCCGTTCGCTCTGAACTGCAAATCACTCGGCACGAGCCAGTGGTGACCGACCTCTTCGAGCATCGTGCGCATGTGTCGGGCCACATTTGCGGCGGATGTGTCGCTCGGCAGCTGGCCCATGCGGATCACGCCGCGAAACTCAGCAGGACGAGTGGTGAGATCACCACTATCATACTCACCGCCATCTGTGGTGGGGACGAAGTAGGTTATCCAGAAGTGATGCGTGCCTCGGCGCACAGGGCTTTTGGCGTTGTCGAGCAGCACCGTGCGCAGGTCGTCGCGATAGGTGTCGTGATGGATTTCGGAGCCTGTCACGACAAGAACGTTCGGATGGTCACTCGACGGACTAATATCTGCCATTACAACCTCCTGTCATGCTGACGAATTGGGACACTCAGTGTATAGAACAGTCCCTCAGTGGTGCCGAACGTTACAAGCGGCAATGGTTGATCGGGAAACATGTATTCACACTACTCGCCGCAGCTCATGGGCGAACTGAATTGGCGGCGGCATATGTCAAGACCCGTGAGACGACCGGGAGAGGGGATGTAGAGGGCCACCGGGCTGGCATGCTTTAGGCTCGACTCACAGGTAGGATGACCCGATTCGGGTGACAATACTCATTGCGCCGTGACCCCTACCCCTCTCGCCGTGGCCGATACTGGAGCGCTTCGGCGAGGTTGTCTGTCTTGATGGTGTCGCTTCCGTCGAGATCGGCGATGGTTCGGGCGAGCTTGAGGATGCGGTGGAAGGCGCGGGCGCTGAGCTGCAGCTGCGTCATCGCCGCCTTCACCAGCGCCTTACCTGCCGCGTCCAGCTGGCAGTACTCCCGCACCTCGTCGGTCCCATGTCGGCGTTGGACTTGTTCAGGAGGCTGCCGTTGCGCTTATGGTAGAGGCTGTCCTCCGGCAGGGGCTTCGCCAGGCGGTCGCGCTGGACGGCGCGGGCGGCCTCGACGCGGGCGCGGAGGGCGCTGCTCGGTTTGCCGAGGCGGTCGACGAGGAGCTTGTCATAGTCCACGCGGGGGATGTCAATGGGGATGTTGATGCGGTCGAGGAGGGGGCCAGAGATGCGCTTCTGATAGCGGGTAATCGTGCTTGCACTACAAGTACATTAATCCTAATTGTCACCAAGCCAGCCGCAAGGGTAGGGTTACTCGCAATATGCGATTTCGCCTGCAATCTGATATTGTGGGCGGGATCCTCTTCCGCGTGGCAGTTCACCCTTAAGTGTCCCAAGCATGTGGCGTTCTCGTCATATCATACAGGTGCTTCAGAATGCCATGCACGGTAGCTTCAAGAGTTTTGGCCTGCACCCGCCCGCGAACTGCGTCCACGTGTTCGCTCGTCAGTTGCGCTTCCAATTCCATGCACAGATGCCTCGCGCGGGTCTTGGTCTCTTGAAAGCCGGCCGGGTGATTCAGGACGATTAACAGCAATTCAAGAGCCTCCTCGAAATTGCCTCGTTTCGCCTGCAGGCGAGCCAGGTCCGCAAGCGCTTCCAGCATTACAGGGGTGCCATGGGTCTCGGTTGCGATGCGCAATGACTCGTGCCAGATGCTCTCAGCTTTAGCCTCATTCCCAAGCGCGAAAACACTTCGTCCCATCTCGGCGAGCACACGCGCCACCCACCAGCCCCCCCCCAATTCAATGAACGTGTCGAGGCTTTTACGGAACATCGCCACTGCATGTTGATGCTGACCTCGTGCCTGCGCCACGACGCCGAGACCTCGGTAAGCTGCGCCGGAGCCCCAGCGGTCGCCGACGGATAAATTCAGCGCTGCACTTTCTTCCAGCGCGGCGCGCGCTTCATCATACCATCCGAGGCTGAATGCACTCTGGCTAAACAGCCTCAGTGCAAACGCCGTAAAGCGGGGATCACCGATGAGACGCCACTCGGCCACGGCGAACTGCAACTGCTCGTGCGTGTGTTCGAGATCAACTCCTCGATGGGTAATCGCGACGAGCCCATTAAGATGAATGAGGCACAATGCGGCGTACCAGCGATCACCAATTGCCCTGGCGATCTGCAGCCCTTCTGAGTACAGTTCCAGCGCATTGGCGTAATCGCCGGTCACTTCCAGGACCATCCCCAGGAGGTGTACTGCCTCGACCAGCACGCGCAGCTCATTCAAGGGACGCAAGATTGCCAGAGCGCGTTCAAGCATGGCTTGTGCCTGCTCATATTGCCCAAGTCGGTACGCAAGCAGGGAGCGACCAGTCAGGAGGTGCGCCAGCGCGACCTGATCTGTTCTGTCAGGTGGCGAGTGCACGTGAGCTGTTTCAAGCGCGTTGACGGCCCGGCCAAGAGCGTCGAGTCCTTCGAGGAACCAGCCACGCGTGTCGTAGACCCATGGCAGTAGGCGCATGGTTTGTTCGATCAAGGCAAAGTCACCGTGAGCAACTGCCCAATCCCAGGCTGTGCGGAAGTTATCCATCTCGGTGAGCAGTTCGCCTAGCGTTTCTCGCTGCACAGGGCTCTTGAAGCGTTCGTCAGCCCGGCTGAAGTAGGTCAGGAAATACTCACTATGGCGAGCCAGCGTCGCAGTTCGTTCATCTGGCTGACTGGCGAATTGCCCGGCGGCAAGCTGTCGGATAACCTCGTGCAGATCATAACGTCCTGTACCGATTCGCCGAATCAAGGATTTCGCCACCAATGCAGAAAGCACGGCGAGCGTCGCTCCTGCCACGGCCCTTGCGGTCTCGCGCTGGAAACCACCTCTGAACACTGAGAGCCGAAGCAAGGTTGCCCGCTCCTCTTCGGTGAGGAGTTTCCACGAATGCCCAAACACAGCCTGCAGAGATCTGTGACGACTGGGAAGGTCGCGCGTGGATACGCTCAGGAAATCCACACCGCGCTCGATCTCCCGCGCGATCTCGTCACAGGTTAGGGTCCGCACCCAAGTTGCTGCCAGTTCAATACCCAGGGGCATCCCTTCCACGAGCTCGCAGATGCGGACGATCGGAGGATAATCCTCTGTGCTTGCATTGAACCCCACATGCGCCCGGCGGGCGCGTTGCAGGAACAACTCCACCGAGGTATCCTTCGCACTTTCCTCAGTGTATCTGCTTTCAGGAACCGGCAACCCCCGAACTTCAAATACCCATTCACTCTGTAATTCCAATGACTCGCGGGATGTGACCAGCAGTTTCACTCGTGGCGCATTCGCAAGCAATTCAGCCAGTACCTCGATGCCTGGCTCGACCAACAAGTGTTCGAGATTATCGAGTAGAAGAAGAGCGTTCTTTTCCTTCAGGTAGCTGAACAGCTGTGTCTTTGGCTGGGCATGACTTGGGCTCTGAAATGCAAACCCGATGACGTCGGCAATCGCCGGCACAATAGAGCGTGGACTATTGACGGCGGCCAGGGGAACGAAATGGACGCCAGCGGCGAAGACATCCTGGATCTGTGCCGCGGTCTCAATGGCAAGCCGGGTTTTGCCAATGCCACCAGGGCCGACCAGCGTGAGTAGGCGGCACTGGGGATCACGCAGCAGTTGGCTAAGCGCCCCCACCTCGCGCTGACGACCGATGACTGGTGTGGGGATTATAGGGAGGCTGTGTCGGAGAGTCGATGAAGTGGACGAATGACCTGGAGCAGTCATTGGCATCGAGGCAGACGCGAGGCGGTCCACGCTCAATTCACCGCGCGCCACTCTCACGAAAGTCGTCCTCGTCGCAGGTGGAATATCCAGACTCTTCGCCATCAGTTCAGCGATCTGGCCTGACGGGCGCCGTTCGCCATCCTCGATCTTACGCAGCGTGGAGACGGAGCAGCCAATTCGCCTGGCCAACTCCTCACGTGTAAGTCTGAGTTCGTTGCGACGCTGACGAAGCCACCCGCCAAATGTGATCGGCGATTCCATTGGCGATCCCTCAACAGCCGGGGTGCGATGCCAGGGTGGATGTAGCCCGGCACGCAGTGAGACTTGAGCTTCTTGTTGGTGCGACAGCGGCAATGGGTCTCGGTCGTGTTGGGGAGCACCTCCCATAACATACTGATAATACTCCTTCTTGACCGTTAAGGGAAGGGCGGAATCCTATGTAAGGTTTGACCCTACCCCTCTCAATCCGAGCCAGACCAAACGATTGTGACAGTTTATGTGTCACCGAAGTGTCACCCGCGGCATGCGCCTCCGATCTTTAATGATGTCAGATGGCACGGCTCAAAAAGGGTATGATAATGAGATTTCTACAGACCAGACCTTATGTGCTCAATAGCGAAGAAGGGCTGTTCCTCAAGACACTGGGAGTAGCAGCTTCCGTTAAGGCGACCTCGGAACAAACGCACGATTTGTTCAACGTGTTTGAGATATCCTGCCCGCCCCACTACGCCACGCCGCTGCACATCCACTACACGGAAGATGTGGCAGTCTATGTTCTGGAAGGCACCCTTACATTCTTCTGGGGTGGTGAAAGAAAGGACGCACCTGCCGGTGCCTTCCTTTATCAACCGCGCGGTACGCCTCACGGCTTTCGTGTTGATGGCACTGCCGGCGCGAGGATCCTCTACATGACCGTCCCGGCGGGCTTCGATCACTTTGTGGCTGAACAGGGGCAGGCAGTCGCAACATCCGAACCCGAGACGGTGGCCGCTCGATACAAAATCGAGATCCTCGGGCCGTTGCCGGACTGTGGTTAAGCGCTCAGCAAGGGAGGAAGAGGTTCATGAGAAACACGCGCATTGTCGTCACTCACTATGGCGGGTCGGATGCACTTCGGGTGGTTGAAGAAGAGTGCCCCGAGCCGAAGGATGGTGAAGTGCGGGTGAAAGTGCTCGCCGCCGGTGTCTCCTTGCCCGACGTCATGATGCGCGAGGGCGTACATCCCGAAACGCCCTCGCTGCCCTTCACGCCTGGGTGGGATCTGGTTGGCGTTGTAGATCAGCTTGGCGACGGCGTCGCTGGAATCGAACTGGGCCAGATAGTTGCTGCCTTGCCGATCCACGGTGCATACGCGGAGTTCGTCTGCCTGCCGCAGCGTGAGCTGGTTCCGGTGCCAACGGGATTGGACGCCGGCGAAGCTGTCAGCCTCATTCTGAACTACGTCACGGCGTATCAGATGCTGCAGCGCTTCGCGAAGGTCAAACCAGGTCAGCGTGTGTTGATTCACGGCGCGGCAGGCGGAGTCGGTACATCCCTCTTGCAGCTTGCCCGCTTGGTCGGGCTGGAGATGTATGGCACCTGTTCGTCGCGAGGGGTGCCAGCCGTCTCCGACCTGGGTGGTATCCCCATTGATTACCAGCATCAGGACTTCGTGAAAGAGATTCACCGCCTCACAGGTGAGGGTGTCGATGCAGTTTTCGACCCCATCGCCGGCCCCCACCTTTGGCAGTCCCGCGAGGCTCTCCGTCGTGGCGGGTGTGTCGTGGGCTACGGCCTCACGACCTCGCTACGGGGCGGGGGACTGGCTTCAGATCGTCCAGGTCGTCGTCAACGCTTTCGCGGCACTGCCCTCTTCGGGCTATACATTGCGGGCGGCTGCCTGCTTCCCGGCTGGAGACGCGTGATGCCTTACAGCATCCAATGGCTCAAACGGCTAAAACCGTCGTGGTTTCGCCAGGATTTGGCGGCCCTGTTTGACCTCCTGCAACAGAAGAGGATCAAGCCGCTCGTCGCGCAGCGCGTGCCTCTTACCGATGCACGTGACGCGCAGGAGTTGCTCGAGCAGGGAGGCGTGATCGGCAAGATCGTGCTCGTGCCAAAGGAGGTGGGAAACAATGAATGAGACGTTTGACCCCGAGACGTTGGCCGATGACCTCTCCGAAGTGCATCGGATATATGCCCGTTTCTTCGACTCCCTCGATGAATCTAGTTGGGACAAGCCGGTGAAGGGTAGTTCCAAAGAGTGGAACCTGCACGAAACGGTTGCACATCTGGTCGCCCTCAACGGGGCTGGTCTTGAGAGTGTCAAGCATACGCTCTGCGGCCAGCCTTATACCTTCGTTGGTTTGGAGGACCGCTACAAGTTCAAGGCCTACAATCACAAGGGAATTGACGATCACCTGAGTATTCCGATGAACGAGGTGTGCGCCAATCTCTTGGGCATACTCAGCGAGGCAGCCAGCATCGCTCGTCATCTCAAACCTGAGCAGGCTGAGCTGACCGCGGCGATGCCGATCTACAACAGGGCTGTCAGCATCGTTGAAGTCCTTGGCATCATTATGATCCATGCTGGTTTGGTTCACTCGGCGCAGGTGACACAACCCGCCAACCTGCCACCGTTATGGCAGCAACTCACACCCGAGATCCGCCACCGTGCGATTGGCCGTACCGCCCGAGCATTAAGCCTGCTTTACCGTCTGGATATCGGTGGTTCACTGCGCACGACGCTGGTTTTTCGGGTTGACGGCGCCGGTGGCGGTGAATGGTACATCAAGCTATGTCCTGACGCTCCCACTTCGGGCGAAGGCGTCGTTGAACATCCCGGGCTGGTGATCCATCTTCGGGAAACAGGCGTGTTTTGCCGGATGCTGACCTCTCGATTGAAGCTCCCAATCGCATTGATCCGTGGCGACATGAGACTACGCGGCGACCTGCGCCTCTTTCTGCGCATGGGTAGGCTATTCAGCGAGGATGCCCGGCCGTAAGGTGCCACGAGCGGAATGCCGCCGGCAGAGGAGCCGAGAAGAACAATACGCTGGGGCTGAACCGCGCTGCGGTAGCTCCACAGATTAGCGTGGAGGATGGGCAAACAGTAAACGAGCGTGCGCCTCAGCTTTGGTCGGTCGGCCGCGTCGTTTGGGTGACGGGTAAGGCGGCGGCGCGATCTTGAAGCCCAGCAACTCATGGACGCTCCACACATGGTCTGTCAAGCCGGCCGCAATCGCCGGGGTGCGGTTGAGCCAGCGCCGTCCATCCGGCAGAACGAGTTCCACGGCGAGACTGTCATGACAGCGACAGAAGTTGTAGACACAACCGACCAGATACATCCCAGCCGTCAGCGTCTCGGTCAGTCGAACGGTGGCACGACTGCGTCGCACCAGAGGCGCAAACGAGGCGCGAAACATGCCGTTGAGCCGCTCGATGTAGGCGGTGTTGAGCACGCCGCCGTTCTGCGTGACATGCAGCAGGCGCTCTACCAGACGGGCTGTACCCTGGACGATCCGCCGCTCGATGTGCGTGACATGACGCTGGCGTGTGTGCTTGACCACCTGCCACAAGGCCAAGTCGGGCCAGGCGATGAGGCGCGGATGACCGCGTGTTCCCGTCGGCTGGGCCAGGCGAAACACCTGCTGAAAGGCGCCGATGTAGGGCGCGAAGCCGTCAAAGACGATCAGCACGGCCCGACACAAAGCGGCGGTGCGGACTTGGCGGGCCAGAGCCAGGGCCATGCTGCTGTCGCGTCGCTGGCTGACCACGCCCCCCAACCACAAGCGGGTCGGCACGGCGATGGCACTCGCCAGCCACACGACCCCGCGTTGCAGCCGCACCCGCAGTTCGTCGGCTTGCACCTGCCCCAAGTCTTGCGGGGTTCCCAGCACCAGCTGCTCATGCACGCGCCGACAATGGTCGCCAGCCCGCTGTTGCCACTGCACCACCGTGCGGGCATCGAAGCCGAACGCCGCCACGATAGCTTGGATCGGGCAGCCGTAGGCCAACAAGGTCACCACTTGCACTACCACCTCTGTAGGCGTGTGCAAGCCATGGAAGGGCGTCCCCGACGTCGCGCTGAACGGCTGGTGGCAGACCGTACAGTAGTACCGATGGTCCGCACGGCAGTGGATGCGGATGTTGCCCGCCCCGACCCGTCCTCTTGCCGAACACGTCAAGTTGGGGCAGAATTGCGTTTGTGGGTTCATGGGCGCTACTTTTCGGATGAGACTTGCCGGTCGTCATCTGGAAAGTCTGCCCCATGACCCACGTTTGTCAATGTACTACCAACATTCCACGCTAATCTGTGGAGCTACCCCGCGCTGCGATCTCGCGGGCAACTGCTTCTATTTCGGCCCTTGTAGCGACTTGTGTAACAGTAGTCATTCCAGTGGGCCTCCTATATCTGCCGTCGCGGGCGGTACTGGAGGGCTTCGGCTCTTCAGGGGTGCGGGGGCGTCTGCGTCCCTGCTGGGGTGGGTCTTGATGGTGTCGCTGCCGTCGAGGTCGGCGATGTTGCGGGCGAGCTTGAGGATACGGTGGAAGGCGCGGGCGGTCCCGACGCGAGTACGGATGGCGCTGCTGGGTTCGCCGAGGCGGCCGGCAAGGAGCTTATCGTAGTCCACGCGGGGGACGTCGATGTGGATGTCGATGCGGTCGAGGAGGGGGTCGGAGATGCGCTTCTGGTAGCGAACGACCGTTCCCGTACTACAAGTATATTCTTTCTCATTGTCAACAAACCAACCGCAGGGACAGCGGTTCATGGGGGGCGCAGGGCTTGAAGACAATGATCAACGGCAGTGGCTCGGGAAGTGGTTTCCTGGCATCGAGCCGGCCAAAACGCGCATCACACCCTTTGCCAAGCTTATGCCGCACGCTCCCACCGCTTAACCGAGCCGCACTGCGCCGGCAGTATCAAAAGCGCGGATGAGCCACTTTTCGCTTGAGAAAAACAACTGCTGGCATTCCCTGGGGGGAAAGCTAGACAAACGAATATAATATTCAAGTTAACGCGTGCGCCTTCGGCTTCATCGAGACGCGCCTGACGGCCGCCAAGGACACCGGCGAGCACGTCCAGCGCGGCGAGAAGGACATCGCCCTCGGCATTCCGGAGCAGATGCGCCAGATGGCCAAGCTGATGATTCCCATGGGCCGCGCAGGAACGCCGGAGGAAGCAGCCGGCGCGATCCTCTTTTTCGCCTCGCCCCTCTCCAACTATGTCTCCGGTCAGGTACTCGAAGTCACCGGCGGCAGCTGACGGACTGCTACTCGGATTACCGTTGCCGTCACCCTGAGCGTAGCGAAGGGTCTCCAGTATTGTGGGGATGCTTCACTTCGCTCAGCATGACAGGAAGGGCCTCATGAGCGAGAATCTCTTCGACGAACTACAGTCTGTGATTGCCGAAAGCATGCAGCGCCTCAGCATCCCCGGCGTCGGCGTCGGTGTCATTCACGACGGCCAGGAGTATGTCGCCGGTCTGGGTGTGACCAGCGTCGACAATCCCCTGCCGGTCGACGGCGACACCCTGTTCCAGATCGGCTCGACCACCAAGACCGTGACCGGCACGGCCATCATGCGCCTGGTCGAGCAAGGCGCCCTTGACCTCGACGCGCCCATCCGCACCTACCTACCGGCGCTGAGGCTCGCCGATGAAGACGTTGCCACTCGCGTCACCCTGCGCCACCTCCTGACCCACACGGGCGGCTGGGTGGGCGACTTTTTCATCGACACGGGATGGGGTGACGACGCCCTGCAACTCGCCGTGGAGCGCATGGTGGACCTGCCGCAGCTCACCCCGCTCGGCTCGACCTTCCACTACAGCAATTCCAGCTTCTACCTGCTCGGCCGCATCATTGAGCTGGCTACGGGCCAGACCTACGAGGCCGCGACGCGCGACCTCATCCTGGCGCCCCTGGGCATGACCAACTCGTTCTTCTTTCCGCACGAGGTCATGCTGCGCCGCTTCGTCGTCGGCCATGTCACCGTCGAAGGCAAGACGAGCATCCTGGCGCCGTGGCCCATCGCCCGCGCCGCCAACGCCGTCGGCGGTCTGACGTCGAGCGCCCGCGATCAGCTCCGCTATGCGCGCTTCCAGATGGGCGACGGGACGGCAGGGAACGGCGAGCGCGTGTTGAGCCAGGCAACAATGGCCGAGATGCAATCGCCCCTGGTTCCCATCGATACGTTCGGCGGCTGGCGCGGTTTGTCGTGGATCGTGCGCGACGTCAGCGGTGTCAAGACAGTAGCGCACGGCGGCGCGACGCTAGGCCAACTCTCGGCGTTCGTCTTCGCGCCGGAGGCGGGCTTCGCCCTGACCGTTCTGACCAACTCTTCCAGCGGCGGCGAGCTGAACACCGAGGTGACGAAGTGGGCGCTGCAACGCTATCTTGGCGTCAAGGACCCTGATCCCGTCGCGCTGAGCCTGGACGACACAGACCTCGCCGCCTACGCCGGCACCTACGAGGGCCGCCTGTCGGATATCGAGATCACGGTGAAGGACGGCGACCTGGTGCTGCAAGGCTATCCCAAGGGCGGCTTCCCCGACGAGACATCGCCCCCGCCGCCGACTCCGCCGCCGGTACGCTTCGCCGTCATCGGCCCCGACCAGGTCATCGGCCTCGAGTCGCCGGTCAAGGACCTGCGCGGCGAGTTTCTGCGCGGTCCCGAAGGCGACATCGTCTGGTTCCGCTGGGGCGGCCGCATCCTCCGCCGCCGCGCCTGAGCCGCGTTCGAGTTCGTATTGATCATGTGTCCGTCGAGAAAGAGGTAACGAATGAAGTATTTTGTGACCGGCGCAACAGGGTTCATCGGGGGGCGAGTGGCGCGAATGCTGGTCGCCGCCGGTCACGAGGTCGTGGCCGTTGCCCGCAATCCGGCAGCAACAGATCTGGGCAACATTGGCGTCCGGGTCATCCCCGGCGACGTCACAGACAAGGAGAGCCTGCGCGGCCCGATGACGGGCGTGGACGGCGTCTACCACATCGCAGGATGGTACAAAGTCGGGGTCAAGGACAAGAGCCAGGGTGTGAAGATCAACGTCGACGGAACGCGGAACGTCCTTGAGATGATGAAGGAGCTAGAGATTCCTCGCGGCGTGTACACCAGCACGCTGGCCATCAACTCCAACACCCACGGCCGGCTGGTGGACGAAACCTACCACTACACCGGCGACTTCCTGAGCGAGTACGATCGCACCAAGTGGCTTGCCCACTACCAGGTCGCCGAGCCCATGATTGAGGCGGGTCTGCCCCTCATCATCGTTATGCCGGGCGTCGTGTATGGCATCGGCGATACCAGCAGCATCCGCACGACATTCCTACAGTATCTCGAGCGCAAGTTGCCCGTGATTCCCCAGCGCACAGCGTTCTGCTGGGCCACAGTGGAGGACACAGCGCAGGGCCACATCCTGGCGATGGAGAAGGGCAAGGTGGGGGAGAGTTACATGATCTGCGGCGACGCGCACACGCTTGTCGAAGCGTTGGATTTCGCCGAGACCGTGACCGGCATTCCGCGGCCCGCGAGCGCGCCGCCGTTTCTCTTCAAGTCCGCCTCGCAGCTGATGGGCCTCGTCGAAAAAGGCATCTCCGTACCAGAGCAGTTCTCCGCGGAGAACCTGCGCGTTATAGCGGGCGCGACATACCTGGGCAACAACGCCAAGGCGAAGCGCGAGCTGGGTTTCGCGCCACGCCCTCTCGAAGAGGGGCTGCCGGAAATGCTGTATCACGAGATGGGATTGCTCGGCCTGGAACCGACAAAGCGAGCGCCGTAGGGGTGGGTTTGAAACCCGCCCTAGGACACCGGGTGCACGCCAAGGCCTGGCGCAGTCGGCAGGAGGAGCCGCGCGCCATCGTATGCCATGCCCTCGAATGGATCGTTGGCGATGAGCAGCGGCCCATCCAGGTCGGCGTACTCGCACAGTGGGGCCAGGTGCGCCGCCGCGCTCACGCCCAGGGTCGACTCGACCATGCAGCTCAGCATGACCCGCATGCCCAGCGCGTGGGCCAGGTCAATCGCGCGCCGCGCCTCCCGAATCCCGCCGAACTTCGCGAGCTTCACCACAACGCCGTCGACAACCCCGGCCAGCCGCGCCACATCCGCCGTCGAGCGCACCGACTCGTCGGCGAACAGCGGGAGCGGCGAGCGCCCGCGCAGCCAGCGCAGGCCGTCGGTATCCTCCGCCGCCAGCGGCTGCTCCACGAACTCGACACCCAGGTCCGCGAGCTGGGGGATGAGCGCCGCCGCCGCCGCCCGGCTCCAGCCGGCGTTGGCATCGACGCGAATCAGGGCGTGGGTCACGCCGCGAATCGCGCGGACGAGAGCCAGGTCATCCGGGCCGCCAAGCTTGACCTTAAGGATGGGCGCGTTCAAAGCCTGGGCCTGCGCGGCCATGGCCTCCGGCGTATCGATGCCGATGGTCACCGAGGTCAAGGGCGCGCGGGCAGGGTTCAGGCCCCAGATCCGCCACAGGGGCTGGCCGAGCCGCCGGCCGAGAATGTCGTACAGCGCCGAGGCAATCGCCGAGCGGGCCGCCGCGGAGCCAGGCGGCAATGCGTCGAGAATGTCTTCCACCAGCCAGGCGTCCTCGCCCAGGGCAGCGACAGCCGCCTCCAGGGTCGCGACGACGCCCTCGCGGCTCTCCCCCAGGTAAGGCACAACCGCCGCCTCACCTAGCCCGACCACGTCCCCGGCGTCGAGACGGACAAGAACGTTGTGACGCTCGGTGTAGCTGCCGTGGGCAATGTTGAATGCGGACGCGAGGCGCAGAGTCAAAGGCTCCCATGTCAGTCGCATCGAAACCTCCGCGCCCCCAGGTATGTCTCGGCTAGGCTACGTCGGTAGACCGGCGACGACGGGTCCAGGCTATTCCGCGTCACGCTCCAGACGGCACCCGTCGCGTGCAGTAGATCCCAGCCGCCCAGCGAGATTGCGACGTGGTCCACGCCGGCGGTGCGCGCGATGCCCGACGCGCTGTAGCCCGGCCGGCCGAAGAACAGCAGGTCACCCGGCTGAAGCGGCCCATCCACCTCGTCGCCCTCCTCGAACTGCTGGTCGGCGTCGCGCAGCACCGACACGCCCATATACCGCAGCGCCGTCTGAGCAAAGCCCGAGCAGTCGTAGCCGAACGGCGAGCGCCCGCCCCAGAGATACGGCGTCCCGACAAAGCGCTCCATCCGCGCCACCATCACCGGCATCCCGGCCGCGTCAGGTACAGGCCGGTCGTCCAGCAGGGTCAGATTCTCCACCCTCGTCCACCAGACCTGGCCATCCGGCGCGGCGACGCCGGCCCACTCGCCGGCGCATTCCATAACGGCCACCGCCACGTTGAACGGGAGCTGGCCGACAACCTCTCCGCCATCCGGCTGGCTGAAACACGGCGCCAGGTTTGCCCCGACGAAGTGAGACGGGCCAGGCAGCGTGCCCGGCGCGAGGGCGTGCTCGGCGATCCAGCCCAGATAGCCGTCGGCCACGATGCGCACGAACGACCAGCCGGGGATCGAGCGCAACACCTCGATCATCTCGCCAAAGAGCGCCTGCGTCACCACCTCCGACTTCGACTTCGACTCGGCGTGGACGTTGACGACGGCGCGGCGAATCGTGGCAGCCGCCGCGTTCTCGCGCAGAGGCGTAATCTCGTCGACCAGGGTGACGCCGGACAGGTGCATACGCAGCGTCGTCATCAGCGACTGCCGCGCCTGCTGATCCAGGGTTTCCCCACGTAGAACTATGCCCGCGTCCGTCTGCGCCGCGCGAACACTCCAGACGTGCAGGCGCGGGTCAAGTCCCTCGCCCGCCGCCCAATCCCCAATAAGCTCCTGGATGCTATCGATCATACCCGGTTCCTATTTTGGTCTTCTCCCCCCACCAACCCCTGCCTCGCTGCGCTCGGCTCCCCCTTCCTCCCCCACCTGTGGGGGGAGGAAGGGGGTTGGGGGAATGGAGGGGGGAGTTCCGTAAGCTCAGTATACCCCCTCCGCCGCCGTACCGCAACTGTCCCCTTGCCCTGGGTAAGCCTCCATGATAGAATTCCTCTAGATAGCGTAATCGACACGCTGGCAGCGGTGCGGCCGCGCCGAGAATGCAAAAGGTGGGAAAGACGCCGCGCGAAAAAAGGTAAGGGGGACGATATGGCCAGCCCGGCCAACACACAGGGGCCGCCGGCGGAAGGCCTGGACGCAGCCAAGCAGACATTGATCCGGGGCAGCGGGCGCATCAGCGCCTTCTGGGGGCTCAACCGCGCGATGGGCGAAATCTACGGCCTGCTGTATATGACGCCCGGCGCACTCAGCCTCGACGACATCGCCCACGCCCTGTGCATCAGCAAGGGCAGCGTGAGCATCCACATACGGGGCCTTGAGCGCCTGGGCATGGTGCACAAAATCTGGAACGTCGGCGACCGCCGTGACTATTACGAAGTTGAAACCGATTTCTGGGCCATCGCCAAACAGATCTTCAAAGAGCGCGAGAAAAAAGAGTTCGAACAGGCGCTCGGCTCCGTCAAAGAGAGCATGAGCCTGGTGGAAGCGGTTGATCCAAACCACACGGACGCCACGGCCCAATTCTATCGCGAGCGCCTGGCCGAAATGCAGGACTTTTTCGTGACGCTGGGCAAGCTCGTCGACGCCGTCCAGGCGCTCACCGAGCTGCGCCTCAGCGCCCTGGCCGCCCTCGGCCGCGAGGCGCAAGAAGAGTAGAAGGCGCTCAACCTCAGCCATTTGGCGGACGCCGAATCCACCGCTCGACAGTTGACTCGGCGCGCTAATTGCGATATACTCATCCCAAGATAAGAAACTGGCGATGAACAGGGGCAAGTAAGCGCCACAGCGGGGCCACAGAGAGTCGGGCAAAGGTGAGAGCCTGACGCCAGCGCAGACGCCGAATGGACCTGGGAGCCGCCGGCTGAACCCGCGAATCGCGGCAAGTAGGCCTGGCCGGAAGGCGACCGTTATCAGCGCACAGGGCGTAATGGGCGCCCGCAGAGAGGGAGGCGAGAGCCTCCAAGCACGGTGGTACCACGTGGGTTACTCCCCCGCGTCCGGCAAGGGCGCGGGGGTTTTTGTATTTCAGCGGAGTAGAGTCTTTTTCAGGAAGGAGCGAGCAGCATGTCGAAACCACGTGTGCTCAGCGGCGTACAGCCGAGCGGCAATCTTCATATTGGCAACTACCTGGGGGCGATCAAGAACTGGGCGGCGGAGCAGGACCAGTTCGAGAACTATTTCTGCGTCGTCGACCACCATGCCATTACCGTCCCGCAGGACCCGGATGAGCTGCGCCGACGCACCATCAGCCTCACCAACGCCTACCTGGCGGCGGGCCTCGACCCGAACAGGGTGACGATCTTCATCCAGTCCCACGTGCCGGAGCACACCGAGCTGGCATGGATGCTGAACACGTTTACCTACTTCGGCGAGCTCAAGCGCATGACCCAGTTCAAGGAGAAGGCAGGCAAGCGGCAGGAGGAGGTCAACGTCGGCCTGTTCGATTACCCGGTGCTCCAGGCAGCGGATATCGTCCTCTACGACGCGAACTTCGTTCCCGTCGGCGAAGACCAGCGGCAGCACGTCGAGCTGACGCGCGACATCGCTCAGCGCGTCAACTACCGGCTAGGCGAAGGCACGCTGGTCGTCCCGGAGCCGCTCATCAAGGTCGAGGGCGCGCGCATCATGGGCCTGGACGACCCGACCAAGAAAATGAGCAAGAGCGCCCAGACGCCCCGGAACTACATCGCCCTGTCGGATGACCCGGACACCATCCGCCAGAAGTTCCGCGCCGCCGTCACCGACTCGGGAACGGAGATTCGCGCCAGCGAGGACAAGCCGGCCCTCACCAACCTGCTAACCATCTACTCGCTGTTTACGGGGCTGTCCGTCGCCGAGATCGAGGCGCGCTACCAGGGGAAGGGCTACTCCGACCTCAAGCGCGACCTGGCCGAGGTCGTCATCGAGGGACTGGCGCCGTTCCAGCAGCGCATGGCCGAGCTGGAAGCGAATCCGGACTACACCATTGACGTCCTTCGCGAAGGCGCGGAGCGCGCCCATGCCCAGGCCTCCACGGTCTTGCGCCGCGTCAAGGAGCGTATGGGCTACATCCTGCCCTTTACCGAGGAAACGAAGGCCCTGGTGCGCTAGGCGTCTGATACATCTGGAGGCGACTGTCACGCCGCTCGGCGGGTGTCCGCCGTGGCGTGAACGCCACGGCTACGAAATGGAAGCCCGAAGGGCTACAGATTCGCGCCCTAGCCTCTTGGGCTTCCATTTCGTAGCGGCGGTCTTTAGGCCGCCGCGAGGGTGCGCAACGACAAAACGCGCAATTCGTATGGAGCCACCAATAGCCGTACCGTCCAACCTACAAGGAGGAATTGTGGACCAAGACCAGGTGAAATTCACCCTCTCCGAAGACGATCTGCCGCGTCAATGGTACAATGTCCTGGCCGACCTGCCTTTCCATCTGCCGCCGCCGCTGCATCCGGGCACCAACCAGCCGCTCGGACCGGATGACCTCGCGCCCCTGTTCCCGATGAGCCTCATCCTCCAGGAGGTCAGCCAGGACCGCTTCATCGACATCCCGCAGCCCGTCCGGGATGTGTACCGCCTGTGGCGGCCAACGCCGCTCTACCGGGCGCTGCGCTGGGAAAAGGCGCTCGACACGCCCGCCCGCATCTACTATAAGTACGAGGGCGTCAGCCCGTCCGGCAGCCACAAGCCCAACACCGCCGTTCCGCAGGCCTTCTACAACAAGCAAGAGGGCGTCGAGCGCCTGGCGACGGAGACGGGCGCGGGCCAGTGGGGCAGTTCGCTCGCCTTCGCGTGCAGCGTCTACGGGCTGGAGTGCAAGGTGTACATGGTGCGCGTCAGCTACGATCAAAAGCCGTACCGCCGCATCATGATGGAGACGTACGGCGCGTCTGTCGTTCCCAGCCCCAGCCCGGATACAAATGCCGGGCGCACGATCCTGGCCGCCTCGCCCGACTCGCCGGGCAGCCTGGGCATCGCCATCAGCGAGGCGGTCGAGGACGCCGCCACCCGCGATGATACCAAGTACTCGCTGGGCAGCGTGCTCAACCATGTTCTCCTGCACCAGACCGTCATCGGGCAGGAAGTCATCAAGCAGCTCGAATTGGCCGACGCGGACCCCGATATTCTCATCGGCTGCGTGGGCGGCGGCAGCAACTTCGGCGGCTTCGCCCTGCCCTTCATCCCCGACCAGCTTGGCCCGCGCAAGCGCCGCATCATCGCCGTCGAGCCAACCGCCGCGCCCAGCATCACCAGGGGCAAGTACGCCTACGACTACGGTGACACCGCCAAGATGGCCCCCATGGTCAAGATGCATACCCTCGGCCACGATTTCGTACCGGAGCCGATCCACGCCGGCGGCCTGCGCTACCACGGCATGTCGCCCATCATCTCCGCGCTGTACGAGAACGGCCTCATCGAGGCGCGCGCCGTCGCTCAGCGCGCCATCTTCGAGGCCGCCGTCGGCTTCGCCCGCGCCGAGGGCATCATCCCGGCGCCGGAGCCGTCCCACGCCATCCGTGTGGCGATGGAGGAGGCGCTGCGCTGCAAGGAGAGCGGCGAGGCTAAGACCATCGTCTTCAACCTGTGCGGCCACGGCCACTTCGACCTGGGCGCGTACGAGCGCTACCTGACCAACCAGCTTACCGACCTGGACTACTCGCAGGAAGCCGTCGAGGCCTCCCTGGAGAAGCTCCCCCAGGTGTAATACCAAGTGTTTGTGGAACGGCTGTCATTGCGAGCGCGGCGAAGCAATCTCACAGCGGGACTGGAGATTGCTTCGTCGGGCTACTGCCCTCCTGCTATGAAAGTTGTCCGGCGGCTCGTTGTCGTCAGCCGACGCCCCAGACTCAAGTCTGGGGCTGATACGGCGAAGCCTGCTGAAGCAGGCTCGGCTCACTAGACTTTCATCCGTGAGGATGCGCCATAGGCGGCAGGGAGGCTGCTCAGAACACACACTACTGTCATTGCGAGGAGCGCATCAGCGCGACGAAGCAATCTCTCGGTGGATGACAGCAACGCCGTAGCGGGGCAAACCGCCTTTGACAAGGACGGGGGATTGCTTCGCTCCGCTCGCAATGACGGCTTAACTGTGTTCTTGTGTCGGCGCATGCCGCCGCACGGCATTGAGGTCTCGCAATGACACCGAATTTGCAGCCGTTCTAGCCTCGTTTGGTATAAGCGCCTTCGGTATCCGTGTGTGTGAAACAAGCCCGGCCAGCGTGCGCCGGGCTTGTGTCTGGCATAGGCACACCTTTGCCCAGTAACAGCAACGCATATAAAATTCAACATGCTTGAGCCGCTGGCTGATTCCGTCGCTTCGTTACATGCCACGCGATGCCTTGCCCGGAGAGCTCTCCGAACAGCATTAATGAATCTTTCGGGACCGGTGTTGCGCAATGACCCCGACGATTGAACAGACGGAGGCAGAGAAACACAACCAGCAGCCAGCGACGACCGAGCGCTTTTCGGAGCGCGCATCGCTACTGTTGTCCACCCGCGTCGGCGAGGTGCTCCTGGCGGCGCTTGTGTTCTTTGCCGCGCTCCTCATCCGCTGGCCCTACCTCCAGCAGATTCCCCGCTTCAACGATGAGGTCACTATCTGGCGCACCGTCATGGGCGTCGTCAACGGCGGCGCCCGGCCATTGGTCTTCGAAGACACTGGCTACAACGGGCCGCTGGTCATCTACCTCCTCGCCGCCGTGCGATTTATGTCGAGCGCGCTCCAGGCGCCGCGCATCCTGACGGTCCTTCTGGGCTGCGCCGGCGTCCTCGCGGTCTATCTCTTCGGCCGCGCCCTATATGGACGACTCGCGGGTGTCATCGGCGCGGCGCTCTTCGCCGTCACGCTGACCCCTGTCGTCGTGTTTGGCCACGTCCTGCACATGGGTGTGCTCGCCATCGTGCTCCAGGTGCTCGGCTGGTGGGCAGCGGTACGAGCCGCGGCCGGTGGGCGCGCCGTCTGGCTCGTCGCCGCCGCCGCCCTGACCGGCCTGGCCGTGCAGACCCACCCCTTGTGCGCCGTCTTCGTGCCCGGCCTGGCCATCTGGATGTGGCTCCAGCCAAAGGGCAGGCGCCTGCTCTGGGGATGGTGGGGCGTCCTGGCCCTGGTGACGCTATTCCTTGCCTATACCCCCATCATCGCCTACCACCTGCCGGCCCTTCTCGCCGGGTCACGTTCTCGTCTTGTGGGAGCGTCGAGCAACGTTGAGAGCGGCTGGGGCGCAACCTCATTCTCGGCCGGAATCGTCAACCTCGCGCTGTCCTTTGTTGACGTGCTCAGCAGCGCGCGCCACCGCGCCGATTTCCCCTGGCACGCCGACGGCTTCGCCTTGCTCATGGCAGCCGTGGCCTTAGCGAGCCTCATCTACACCGCCCGCCGCGCCTCCCTGCCGCTATGGCTCGTCGGCTCGGCGCTGCTCTTCATGCCTGTGCTTGTGCGGGAGTTCAACAACACCCTGCTGGGTCGCTACAGCGGTCTCGCCCTCCCCGCCATGAGCGTCGCCATCGGCGGCGCCGCGGCCATGCTCATCCAGCGCCGTGAAGATAGTGCTTGGTGGCTCACTGCGCGGCGCATCGCAGTCGCGCTGCTCATCGTCGTCATGCTGGCGGGCCTCACGTCGCGCCTGATCGGCTACTACGCCGTGGAGCAGGCGGCGGGCCGCACGAACGACGAGTTCTTCGCCGTCGTCGCCGACGTCCAGCGGCAGAGCCAGCCCGTTGTGCTCGATAGCAACATCAAGCGCACAAACGGGGAGGGCACGGGGCCGAGCAGCGTGCTGGACGGGATGTTCGCCTGGCGGGGGGTCGAGGTCAAGCGGCTGGGAACCGCGGAGAAGCTCGATAACTACCTGCGAGCCATTTCCTGGCCGGCCCAGGTCATCGTGTCCGATGCAACCCTGGACCAGATGGCGACGCGTCCAAAGTTTGGGCCGGCGCAGGTTCGGGACATTGCGCCCTTATCCGACGTCAACGCCTGGGGCCTGTACCAGTTCACGCCCTAAGCCGCGCGATTGACTCAGTTAGGAGCGTCGGTATAGAATCTAGTATCGGGAAGCTAGCGCGAAAGCGACGCGATGGAAGGATTGGGCTATGGATTGGGCGAAGCTCTCGGCGACTTCACACTATCAGACTGCCCAGGCGATTCGGGACGAGCTGCGGCAGCAGAACATCGAGGAAGCCACAAACGGCCTCGAGGAGTTGATTGACGCCTTGGGACGGTCAGAGCGGCGTGCGCTCCGCAGCCAGTTGACGCGGTTAATGATGCACATCCTCAAGTGGAAGATTCAGCCGGAGCGACGCTCTCGGAGTTGGGTAGCTTCCATTACCGAGGCGCGCATCGAGATTCAGAGTCTGCTGGAAGACGAGCCAAGCCTGATCGCTGTGCTTCCAGAACTATGGGACAGATGCTTCGCGGCCGCCACGCGCCTGGCCGAGGATGAGACGGGCGTGAAGCCGTCCGTAGCTGGCCTCACCGAGAACGAGGTCTTCGTAGCCGAGTACCGTCTCAACGAGTAAACGTGCGTGACCACGCGAAGCGGCCCTCTCGCGCGGAGAGGGCCGCTTCGATTTTCCGTCACGGAGCTTTAGTACAGGAACATCGGCTTGCCCATGACGTGGGCCACCTTCGGCCGGTACGCCTCGACGTCGTACAGCTCGTGCACGTCGACGCGCTTGACGCCCTGGGTCACCGTCTGGATCGGGATGTTGGTGTACTTGCCCTCTTGCAGCGCGACCAGGCGGCCTGTAACGCCGCGAGTCAGGAGCTGCGCGGCCAGGTAGCCGTAGCTCGTCGCCACCATGCGGTCGAGCGCGTCGGGGGCGCCGGAGCGCATGAGGTAGGCGACCTGCTGGTAGATCATGTCGCTCTTGGTCAGCTCCTTAAGCACATCGGACGTAAACTGGCCGATGCCGCCGAGCTTCTTGTGGCCGTAAGCATCCTCGATGCCGCGCTCGAACACGTCGCCACCGATCATCTGCTCACCCTCAGAGATGGTCATAATGGCGTACTGGCTCGGGTTGCGCTTCTCGTCCTCTGTCAGAGCTTGGCCAGCTTGTCCGGATCAAAGGGCACTTCTCGGAGATAATGGCACGGGCCCGCGCTGGCGAGATAGGCCGCGATAAGGCTCGTCTCGCCGGAGTTGCGGCCGAAGAGCTCGACCACGGCGATGCGCTCGTGGGACCCGGCCGGGGTGCGGAGGGCGTGGATGAATTCGACGCTGCGGGTGACAGCGGTGGAGAAGCCGATGCAATAGTCCGTGCCAAAGACGTCATTGTCCATGGTCTTCGGAATGGCGACGACCGGGATGCCTTCCTTGTGCATGCGCACGGCATAGCTCAGGGTGTCGTCGCCGCCGATCGGAATGAGCGCCTCAACGCCCAGTTTGTTGAGCACGCGCAAGACGTGGGGCGTGAAGTCGTAGCGCTTGTCAGGGTTGGGTTCCTCGACGGTGAGGAACGAGGGAACGTCCTTCAGCCGCACCCGCGCCGGATTCGTGCGCGACGTGTGCAGGAAGGTGCCGCCGGTGCGGTCGATGGTGCGGACAATGCCTTTGGTGAGCGGGAACGCCCACTCCTCTTGCGGCGCGGGATCATCGGGGTTGTAGTACAACAAGCCACCCCAGCCCCGGCGAATCCCCATCACCTCATGTCCTTCCTCAATGAGGTGGTCCACCACAGCTTTGATGGCCGGATTCAGGCCCGGAACGTCTCCGCCGCCGGTCAAAATTCCTACTCGCATATTCGTCCTCCATTCAGGCTTTCACGATATCCGCTACCTGACCGTTTGTGAGCTCGATCAGGCGCGATAAGGGGATCGCAAAGATCGCGTTGGATGCGCCGGCCGCCGCGTAAACCGTGACGTAACGCTGCAGACTGGCGTCAATCACAACCGGCACAGGCGTCGCGTGGGCAACGGGTGGGACGCCGCCTACGCTGTAGCCTGTGACCCGTGTTACAGTTTCAGGATCGGCGATTTTGACCCTCGACTTGGCCACCCCAAAGAGCGTGCCCAGCTTGCGGTCGTCCGCCTTCATGTCCCCGGCGACAAGCGCGACAACTGGCTGCCCGTCCACGACAAAGCACAGCGACTTAACAATGGCTCCAACCTCGCAGCCAACGGCGGCGGCGGCCAGAGGCGCCGTAGCGGTGCTTACGTCGTACTCGACAACGTCCAGGTCCGGCGCAGCCGTATGCAAATAGCCGCGGACACGATCCACAGGATTATCAGTCATGCTCCCCCGTGACAACGCCTACATTGTACCGCAAAATTCCCGGCAAGGAAACTCGCGCGTAGGCGCTCGCTGTTCGATAACTGTGCCTTCCGCGATAACATGTGCTACAATGGTGACGAGCAAGTGCACAACGCTTATCGGGATAGTGTATGGATCCATTCGACAACAGACGTATAGAGGATGTTCGCGGAGAGCCGGCCGACGAGCTGCTGTTCATCACCCGCTACATCCTGGAAAAGCTGTTTACCGGCCTTCCGCGGGAGTTCTGGCGGCATCTGCGCGCGGCGCGGCGCGAGGTGCGCATGGCCGTGGTCGTTCTGCTCCGCGCCCTGGCGGATTTGCTGGAGCACCTCGACGAGTTCGAGGAGACTGCCCGGGCCGAGAGCGTGAGCAAGCAGCGCGGGAAGATAAACCTCGATATTTCTGCAGAGCCGCCCGACAAAGCCACACGTCCCCCGTGGGAAGCGCCCGAGCCGCCGTCCCCCACCGAGGCACCGTCTAGCCGCCAGCGCGGCAAAATCTCCCTCGACTAATCTGTTCCTAGACGATATAGTATCTCTCGCAGCTGCGCGGCCGCCGCGTCCCATGTAAATCGGCTTGCCTGCCTCGGCCCTTCTTCCCCCAGCCGCGCACGGAGAGGCCCGTCGTGCAGCAGACGCGTCAGCGCCGCCGCGAGAGCGTCCACATCTGTCGGCGGCACCTGCAAGGCAGCGTCGCCGACAACCTCGGGCAGGGACGACACGTTCGATACCACGGTTGGCGTGCCGCACGCCAGCGCCTCCAGTGGCGGCAGACCGAACCCCTCGTACAGCGACGGGAAAGCGAACGCATCGGCGGCAGTGTAGAGAGCGGGAAGGTCGCCATCGGGCACGAATCCCAGGAAGCGAACACGCTCCTGCAAGCCAAGTGTCTGAACCCGCTCGAAAATCGGACCGTAGAGCCAGCCCTGCCCGCCGACCAGCGCCAACACGTGCGGCTCGCCGGCCGCGACAAGCTGGCCGAACGCTTCGATCAGCCGCACCAGGTTCTTGCGCGGCTCGAGCGTGCCCAGGCCAAGGATGAACGGCTCCGTCAGGCTATAGCGGTTGCAAACATCCGTCAGACGCGCCCGGTCCTCCACGCGACGAAACGCGGGCGAGACACCCGAGTATAGAACGCTAATCTTGTCCGCCGGGGTACGCAGCAGACGCACCAGGTCTTGCTTCGTATGCTCCGAGTCGGCCAGGATGTGGTCGGCGCGCGCCACGGAGCGCGGCACGGCCTCGGTCAGATAGGCCCGCAGGCCGGCGTCGGCCGCCTCCGGCACCGTGAGAAACGAGAGGTCGTGCACTGTGACGACGGCGCGGCCCCGGCGCAGCGGGGGCAAGATATAGTCGGGGCTGTAGTAGACGTCGGAGGAGCCGGCGAGCCAGTCGACCGGCAGTGGCACCCGCAGCCGCCAGAGCCGCGTAAGTGTCCGCTCGGAGATGGGGGTGCGCCGGACGCGGAAATTCGGAGGGAAACCGGCGAGGCTATCCGGGAGTGTGGCCTCCCCGCGAACGAGAAGCGCGTAGGCGCCCTCGCTGTCCAGCCGAGCGAGGGCGCGAATCAGTTCTCGTGTATAGCGCCCGATGCCGGCCTGCTGCCGCGCAGCGGGCGTGTAGTCAAGCGTGATGCGCGGGCCTACTGTGCGGTCTCCTGGTGACGTTGTCGGAACGTCCACAAACGGTTGATGATGAAGTTCCAGAACAACACGATGATTGTCGCGGAGGCTTTAGCGAGGTTATAGCCCAGCACGGCCCCAAATAGGGGTTCGAACAGGTAGGTGTCGAGGCCGACGAAGCATATCTCGTTGATGCCCAACCCGATGAGGTTGACGAGGGCGAACTGCCCTAGCTGCGGCCACATCGGCTGATGCCGCGCGTGCTCGAATGTCCACAGGCGGTTCCAGGTAAAGTTGCTCAGGACGGCGACGGTGAACGAGGCGACGTTGGCAGCCGCCTTGGGCCAGCCGAAGTGGAGCACCAGAATGTTGAGAACGGTAAAGTCAATGATAGCGCCAAGCGTGCCAACAAGGGCAAACTTGAGAAATTGCTTGATCTCTTTGCGGTGCGTGTATAGGCGGTAGCGGAGATGCTGAATGGCACCGGCGCCGTTATCGGGCGCGGGTACCGGCGGTATCAACCAGGCTGACAAGGATCGCAATGTAAACTCCCATCGCATGAACGTAGAGATTGTCGAAAATATTGTGGACGCCCACGGCGACCAGCACGCCAATGATCCCGACCGCCAACGTCCGCGTCAGCCAGTCCGGGTAATCGGCGGCCACCCGAATCCCGCGCCATAGCACGGCGAAGATGAGCACCAGGTAGGCGAGCAGGCCGATGAACCCGGCTTCGGCGCCGATGTTCAGGTAGTAGTTGTGAGCATGGCCCAGCGGGTCCGTCCAGCGCGGCACGTTGTACTGCGGATACGCCACAGCATAGTTGCCGATACCGACGCCGGTCCAAAAATGATCGGCCCACATATTCGCAGCCGCATACCAGTGCGCGGCTCGCTCGACAACGGCGAAGTTGTCGTCGTTCACCTCGACGTTGAGCACATCGAGGCCTCCACTATAATCGGCCACGGTCGCGAGTCGATCCGTCACGCTCGACGGGATGACGTTCGCAGCTCCCGCGAACACGAGCAGAAGCCCCAGCGCCACGAGCACCCATAGCGCCGCTACGGCCCGCCGCCGCGCCTCCGACGCTCTTTCTGCCGGCGGCCGAGCCAGGATTAGCACAATCCAGGCCACTACTATGGCCGCGACCCCCGCGACGGCGCCCAGCCATGCCCCGCGCGACCAGCTCAGAATCAGCCCCAGGCCGACAACGCCGGCCACGAGAAGCAGCAAGATCGCGACGACGGCGCTTGGCCGATAGCCATTCTCGGCTGACGGCCACCAGCCGCGCCTTGTCAGCCCCGCGCCGAGCGCGATACCCACCAGGCCGCTCAACGCCGGCAGCAGGGCCATGTTCATGAACCCGCCAAACGGGTTCGGCTGGCCAAACTCGCCAAACGCCCGCCACAGCGCGCCGCCAAGGATGGCATAGCTCGGTGGCCCCAGCCTTTGTACCGACTGCACGATACCCGCCGCCGCTTCCAGCGTGCCTGCCAGGAGCAATGACGCACTCATCGCGGCGACAAACGCCATCCGGCCCCGCGGCGTCGCCTCATCGGCGACAATGAGCACGGCGAGGTACGTGAGCGCGAACTCGAGCCACTTCGCCAGTTCCTTGACCGCGGCCGGCAAGGAGAGCGCGCCGGGCACTGACACCAGCAGCGCGCCGAGGAAGATGAGTAGCGGCACGAGCAGCGGCGCCCGCGGGATGACGAGGCGCTGCCGCGCAAGGCCCCGCGCCACGAGCGAGACGACGACGGCTGCCAGGATAATCTCCCCGCCGCCGACGGTCAGCCCGCCCAGGCTGAGTGTCCGAAGCTCCCCAAAAGGAACGGCCAGGGGCAGCGCCAGGAGCGCCCAGCCCGGCCGTAGCAGAACAACCACTCCGCCGGCCAGGGCCAGCAGGAGCACCACCGCATTCTGCGGCGAGAGCACAACAACGGCCAGCCCCAGGAGGATCGCGGCCGCCAGGCCGGCCAGGGGCAGGTCGAAGAAGGATAGGCGCCTGCCGCGAAGCTCCAACATCGGCTACTGACTGGCTTGGGGCAGCGCCTGCCGGAAGAAGTCTATGGTGCGGCTCATCCCATCTTCCAGCGCGACGCGCGCCTCCCAACCGAGAATCGTCCGCGCCCGGGTAATGTCCGGCTGGCGCTGCTTCGGGTCATCCACGATGCGCTCATTGGGCGGCGTCACCAGGATGATGGGCGACGACGAGCCGGTCAGGCGCTTGATGACCTCGGCGTACTCAAGCATCGAAATCTCGGCCGTGTTCCCGATATTGACCGGGAACACCTCATCGGAGAATAACAAGCGGTAGATGCCCTCGACCAGGTCCGAGACATAGCAGAACGAGCGCGTCTGGGACCCATCCCCATAGACCGTGATCGGTTCACTGCGCAGCGCCTGGCCGATGAAGTTTGGCACCACACGCCCGTCGTCCAGGGACATGCGCGGCCCATAGGTATTGAAGATGCGAACGATGCGCGTCTGCAGGCCGTGCACCCGGTTGTACGCCATCGTCATCGCCTCGGCGAAGCGTTTGGCCTCGTCGTACACGCTGCGTGGTCCGATGGGGTTGACGTTGCCCCAGTAGCTCTCCGGCTGAGGATGCACCAGGGGGTCGCCATACACCTCGGAAGTTGACGCCAGAAGGAAGCGCGACTTCTTCGCGCGCGCGAGCCCAAGCGCCTTATGCGTGCCGAGCGCGCCGACTTTCAACGTCTGGATCGGTAGATCCAGGTAGCCAATGGGGCTGGCCGGCGATGCGAAGTGCAGGACGGCGTCCACAGGCCCATCGATATAGAGGTACTCGGTCACATCCTGCTTGATGAACCGGAAGCGCTCATTGCCGGCCAGATGCTCGATGTTCTGGATACGTCCTGTGGAGAGGTTGTCCAGAGCAATAACACTGTGCCCTTCCGAGAGAAAGCGCTCGCAAAGATGTGACCCAATGAACCCGGCCCCGCCCGTGATCACAACGCGCATAGGAAGCCCCCGTTAGTTATCTACTCGCACGTTAACTATCGCCTCAACGCCGAATTATACGTTGTGGGAGAGGATGTTAGCAAGAAATTGTCCAACCGAGACTTGTCAAAGGGGGATAAACTCGACCCGATTGCGGAGATCATCTGGGTCCAGCACGGTAGCGAGCATCTCCAGGTCACGTATTGCCCGCCCAACGGTGATGTTGAGCTGATGAGCGTAGATCAGCCCCGCAAACTCTACGCCCGACTCTAACCTCCCATGAGCGATAGCCAGAAGGTCTCGATCCTGGCTGAATAGCACGCGGCCCAGCTCCGTGGCCCGATTCAACAGGGTATCGTCATCGAACTGAGCGGCTCCATCGTCATGCGCCGTGAGAACGTCTACGCCGCGCTTGCGCAGTCCATCAGTGACGGCCGAGCTCACATGGTGATCCATATAGAGACGCAGGCTCAAGGAAGAAGTCCACTGGCTTTGAGCTTGAGCCGAATGGGAGACTCGCCCATACTTGCCCTTATCTCGGCCACGCGACGCAACCCCTCCTCGATTTGCTGATCCATCTCAGCCTGATGATCGTAGTAGTAGGCCAGGGCGCTGTGGATCTCGGCGAGAGTCAGGTGGGGATGCTGATCGTGAATCTCGTCCGCATCCCACTGATACGCGATGTGATCCAGCACAATTTCCTCGACCTTTGTTCGCGTTCCTGAAATAATCGGTACACCAGCATCATTGAAGCCGATGTGGGCATATACGAGTGCAGCCACTGGACTTCCTTTCCCCCGCGTTCCTATTCGGCATGAAACCGCTTCAGTCGAAATTGTAGCACAGCGAACCGCATTAGTCATGCCGTCAGCTCGCGGCAGCGCGGACAATCAGCCGTGTCGACTCGAAGGTGAACGCCTCGCCGTCCCACTCCCCCCACGTGTCCACCGGCGCGAGCCCGGCGCGCCGCAGCATCGCGTGCATCTCGGTGGCGGTGAAGACGCGGATGTTGTGATAGCGCTCGCCCTCATTCCCGTCCGCCGTGCGATACCGCTCCAGCACCGTCGTCCGTCCCTTAACCGCGTCGAAAAGGCGCAGAACCCACACCAGCGTCTCGCTCTCCGTCTCGTACCAGTCATGCTGTTGGTACTCGCGGACGATATAGTCGCGGTGCATCGTCTCGATGAGGAACTGCCCGCCCGGTTTGAGCACCTTCGCCACCTGGTGCAGAACCGCCTCATTCTCCTCGTCGGTGGGAAAGTACCCGAACGCCGAGGTGATATTGATAACTGCGTCGAATTCGTCCTGCCAGGGAAGGTCGCGCATGTCGCCCTCGACCCAGGCGACGTCGGCGCCCGCGGCCTCGGCCGCCTGCCGCGCGTGCGCCAGCAACGACGGCGAGTAGTCGAGACCGGTCACCTGATACCCCATCCGCGCCAGAGCGATCGCGTGTCGCCCCTGGCCGCAGGCCAGGTCCAGGATGCGCGCTCCCCGAGGCAGATCGATGAAGGAGGCGATCGCCTCGGCCTCCCGCGCCGTGTGCTCGGCGGTGAAGCTGTCGCCAAAAACGTCTAGGTAGCGCTCGTCAAAGTAGCTCGCCCACCACGGCATATACCCTCCAGGGACGCCTGAATCGTCATTCTGCCGCAATGTTACACCAGGCAGGCGTAGTGTCCAGAACCGGGAGGCATGAAGCGAACGAACGTTGACCGATGGCTCGCCTTCGGTTATCCTCCTTGATAATGTCAGTAACGCGTGCAAGGGAGACAAGCCATGAGCAGCTTGAATCGAGTCGCAATCATCACCGGCGCGGGGACTGGCATCGGGCGGGCCGTGGCGCTTGCGTTCCTGAACGACGGTTACCGCGTCGCCCTGGCCGGCCGCCGCGCCGAACCCCTGGAGGACACAGCCGCCGCCGCGGGCGAGTACGCCGCGCGCCCCCTGGTCGTGCCCACCGATGTCAGTGACCCCGCCTCTGTCGAGGCTCTTTTCGCCCGCACGAAGGCCGAGTTCGGACGGCTCGACGTCCTGTTCAACAACGCGGGTGTCGGCGCGCCGCCGATTCCGCTGGAAGACCTCACGTTCGAGCAGTGGAAAAACGTCGTCGACACTAACCTCACCGGCGCGTTCCTCTGTACCCAGGCCGCCTTTCGCCTGATGAAGGACCAGACGCCGCGCGGCGGACGGATCATCAACAACGGCTCTATCTCCGCGCAAGTCCCCCGACCGAACTCCGCGCCCTACACCGCTACCAAGCACGCCATCACCGGCCTCACGAAGTCGACCGCCCTGGACGGCCGCGCCTACGATATCGCGTGCAGCCAGATTGACATTGGCAACGCAGCGACGCCGATGACTAAGCAGATGCAGGTGGGAATGCCGCAGGCCAACGGGACCATCGCGCCTGAGCCGACGATGGATGTCGACTACGTCGCGCAGGCCGTCCTGTACATGGCGAACCTGCCGCTCGAAGCCAATGTCCAGTTCATGACGATCATGGCGACCAAAATGCCCTACATCGGTAGAGGGTAGACGCAGCATCGCCTGGCATACGTATTGCTTCACCAGGCGACAGCACGAATCGTCTACAGGAGGCAGATATGAATCGCATGAGTGAACAGCAGAGTCAGACAGGGACGCGCGACACGACGTATGATCTCGTCAGCATCCTCTACCACGCTCTCCAGGGCGCGGAAACATACGGGCAGTACATGCAGGACGCCGAGGGTCGGGGGGATAAGGATGTCGCGCAGTTCTTCGGCCAGGTGCAGCAAGAGGAGCGTCAGCGCGCCGACCGGGCCAAGCAGCTCCTCCAGCAGCAGCTCACCAAGAGCAACGGCCGGTAATTTAGCGCCCGTGACGCGTGACCGGCATGGCCGGCCACAACGAGCCCTGCCCCACAGGCTAACCTGTGGGGCATCTCGTTACGTATCGATAATGCGTGTGACCTAGCGCCAGGCTTCGATGTCGCCGAGGCGCCGCCCGAGTCGGCTCAGTGCAAACACCAATGCAGCGCCGATGATGAGGCACAGAACCAGGGCTGCGCCGGCTAAGGCCTTTGCTTGTGGCGACAACATCCCCGTACTCAGTGACACGAGCAGGCTGATAAGCGTGAGGAGGATGGCGAACAGGCCCAGCCCAACGAAGAATGCTATGATCCCGTTGCGCATGTTCATCATCCTGCGCATCTTGCCCTCCTTTGCCGCGATCTCCACGGGGCGCTCGCCGCGCCCCTGCCTATGAACACGCCACGTTCATGACGTTGTGATACGCCCAACCGCGCTGGTTTCGGTCTGGATGTGGGTTACAGTGAACCACATTGCTCCATCAGGCCCGCGTGTGATACCGTCAATCTCGTCGTACTGGGCGAGTGGGAAGGTAGTCACAGCGCCGCCAGTCGTGACTCGCAAGATCGATCCGGTAGCGGTAAGGGTATCGTAGTCGGCAATCCAGAGGTTGTTGTCCGGTCCGGCAGCAATCGCCATGCCAACGCTGACGCCGTCGACGCTCGAAGCCACCGTGAACTCGGTGAACGCACCGCCTGGTGTCAGCCGTCCGAGAAGAGCGTTTTGCCCGGAATTGGCCGTGAACCACAGGTTGCCGTCAGGCCCGGCCGTGATGCCCTGTGGCCTCCCCTGGGGCACGTTGAACTGCGTGAGGGCGCCGCTCGTCGTCATCCGCCCAATCGTGGCGAGGTTGGTGTCGGTGAACCACAGCGCGCCATCCGGCCCGGTGGTAATTCCCATAGCGCGCGGTCTGGTGCTACGGGTGTTCCCCGACGGCAACGTGAACTCGGTAATCGCCCCGCCAGTCGTGATGCGCCCGATCTTACCGCCCACTGTGCATGAGCACGTCTTGCTGAACGACTGCACCGTGAACCATAAAGCGCCATCAGGCCCAACAGTAATCGCCTCCGGGTGGTCAATGAGGGTCTGGGAATAGGTTGCGCCCGGCGGGGGGTTGCCGGGCAGGTTGAACTCAGCGAACGCGCCACTCGTCGTCACCCGTCCGATCATGCCTCGACCCGTCTCGGTGAACCACAGCGCGCCGTCCGGCCCAGGCGTCATCGACGTGCCTGCGGCGTGCGGGAACTGCGTGACTGTCCCCGACGTGGTCATGCGGCCGATGCTCCCGTTCTCGGTGAACCAGAGGTTGCCGTCGGGGCCGGCCGTGATGCTCGTCGGGGCGAGGTTGGCGCCAGATAGCGGGAACTCGGTAATTGCCCCCGCACTCGCGGCCGCGGAGCCTAACCCACCCAACGGAGTCAGCGCGAGGGCTGCCGCCCCTACAAGGGGCAGCCAGCGCGAAATCGGCCTTAAGCTAAACATCATCCTTGTCTCCTTCGAAAGTTATGCGTCATCCAGTTTGAGCGCTCTTGTAGAAGGTGAAACGCCGGTTGAAAGCCGAATATTCCCAGCACCTGCGGGAATATCCACGCATCCTTCCGGCGTTACCATATCTATAGGGGAGGAGGTGTTGTTAGGTATGGCGGTGAAGCGTACAATTTCAGGGGGCCGTTATCGAGACCTGCGCGTGTCAATCAGAAAAGAGAGCCAGCGTGTGGCGGCATCGGGAGACCGAACGACAGCCGCGGTTCGAAGATATCGCCCTTCCCCACATAGACGCCCTATACCGCACCGCGCGTCGTTTGACAGGGAACGCTCAGTCCGCCGAAGACCTCGTCCAGGATACATACCTGCGGGCCTATGATGCCTTCGATCGCTTCGACGGGCGCTATCCGCGCGCCTGGTTGTTCACTATCATGCGTCACACGTATATCAGCCAGCTCCGCCGAGCCTCGCATGCGCGATTTGTCGACATGGACACTGACCCAACTATGGAGGAGGAGTGGCATGGGGCGGCGGCGGACAGCGTCGAGGACGAGTTACTGGTGGGGATTTTGCCGGAGGAACTTGAGGTGGCGCTGGCGGCATTGCCGGAGGCATGGAGGATGGCGCTGGTCCTGGCTGACGTGGAGGAGTTATCGTACGAGGAGATTGCCCAGGTGATGGAATGCCCCGTCGGAACGGTGATGTCACGCCTCTACCGCGCGCGGCGACGCCTGGAAGCCGCCTTGCTTGAGGCGCGAGCCGCGCGGAAAGCGCAAGGCCAGTCATGACCGAGCAACATTTGTCGCCGGAAACGGTATACCTGTACCTCGACCAGCGGCTGCCTGACGACGAACGCCGCGCCGTCGATGCGCACGCTGCCACGTGCGCCGATTGCCGCGCGCGGCTCACTCGCGCAATGCATATCAAGAGTGCCATGCGTGACCAATTGGGCCAGGAACGCGCTCCGGTGGCGCTTCGCCAGACCGTCCGCGCCCAGGCACGCCGCGAGCCGCAACGGCGCACCTTGAATTTCCCCGGGCGGACGATGCTCCTTGCGCTGGGCGCGGCCGCGGTAGTCCTGCTCGCCGTTGGCGCTATCGTGGCTGCGCGAACTGCCCTGGCGCCATCGCCCTTGCTGACTCAGCTCGTGGAGAGTCACAATCGCTTCAGCCCAACCGGGCAAGTGACGACGCCGGAGAGCATAGCCGAGAGGCTGAGCCAGGAAGTTGGCTGGCGTGTCCCCGTCCCGTCCGTCTCCGGCCTGGCTCTGGTCGGGGGGCAGGTCGACCAGATCGCGGGCCAGCCGACACCGCATCTACTCTATAGGCAGCCGGATGGCGCGACAATCTCGCTCATTGTTCAGCGCGGCGAGACGCCGCCGCCGGGCGGCCTGCAACGCCGCGAGTACGAAGGCGGCTTTGCCTATGCAGGGCAACAAGATGGGCAGAGCATCGTGATGTGGACGGCGAACGGGATGACGTACGCCTGCGTCAGCCAGATCGACGTCGACTCCCTGCTCGACGCCGCCGGCGACATCTGGCACGCCGTCGCGGCACAGCATGGCGCCGTGAGGCCTCTACTCCAGCGCGATGCGAAGGCGCTTGTTGATTTTGCCTTTGCTCTGGTAGTCGACGACGCGGATGGTTCCGACTTCGCGCGTGTTGGCGACGTGCGTCCCACCGTCAGCTTGCAAGTCCAACCCCGCGATCTCGACGACGCGCACCTCGGTGATGCCTTGCGGCAGCAGGTTGATCTTCGTGCGGATGAGGTCCGGAATCTGGAACGCTTCGTCACGCGGCAGGATGCGCGACGAGATTGGCCGCGCCGCCGCGACCTCCCTGTTGATGTGATCCTCTATCTCGCGCACAAGCTCCTGCTGCATGCGCTCGAACTCGAAGTCCATGCGCGCCGAGCCAGGCTCCATGTTGCCGCCGGTCACCTGCGCTCCATAGTCGCGGAAGACGACGCCACATAGGATGTGTAGCGCCGTGTGAGTGCGCATCAGGTTGTAGCGGCGCTCCCAGTCTACGGAGCCGTGCACGGGTGTGCCGACGGCGGGCGGGTCGCCCTCGACCGTGTGCAGCACATCGCCGCCGTCCTTCTTGACCTTCGTCACCTGCCACGTCTGCCCGCCGGCCGATAGCGTCCCAACGTCGTTGGGCTGGCCGCCGCCGCCCGGGTAGAACGCGGTGCGGTCGAGGATGACCGCGCCGTCGGGGCTGTGGCCGGTGACCACGGCGTCGAACTCGCGAACATAGGCGTCATCATAATAGAGAAGCTGGGTCATGGTGTGTCTCTCCCTCCGGCGGATAGTGTAACCCCTATCCCGGATTCTGTCCACCGCCAGCCGGTCGTTGCGGGAGATCGATGCCATACGACGACCCTCGCCGAACCAAGAACGCAGTCGACCTGTCATTGCGAGCGGAGCGAAGCAATCTCTCGCTCTTGCAAGAGACGGTCTGAGTGGCTATGGCGAGGCTGTCGTCTCGCGGCGGATTGCTTCGTCGGGCTAGCGCGCCCTCCTCGCAATGACGCTTAGTATGGTGTCAGTCTACGGCAAGCGCCGCGTGGACACCCGGCATCACGAGCCGGTCGAAGATGTCGGCCATTTGCGCGGGCGGGTACGGCATCTTGTGATCGACCCACCATCGCAGGAGGTTCAGGAGCGCGCTGGCCAGGTAGGTGGCCGTGACCGGCAGCGGGACCGGGGGCTGGCTGCCAGCGGGCAATGTCGCTGCCAGGCGCTCCTCCATCTGCTGGCTGAGAACCGTCTGGCCCTGCTTGAAAATCACCTCGATCCCGCGCCCCCAGACGAGCGCTTCATAGAGCCCCTGATGGCTCGTCACGTGCTCGAACAGCTCCAGGGCGGGGACGAGGCTCCCACTCCCTTGTGTCCGCGCATCGAGCTGAGACGTGAGGTCTTCGAACATGGTGTCCACGCTGCTCACCAGCAAATCCTCTTTGTCGCGGTAGTGAGCGTAGAATGTCGAGCGGCCCACGTCGGCGCGGTCAATGATATCCTGCACGGTAATCTGGTCGTATCGTTTTTCGATCGTGAGCGCGACCAGCGCCTGCTCCAGGAGGCGGCGCGTGCGCTGCGTGCGGCGATCTGCCTTCGGCGTGCTCATCCTTGCCCTCGTTCCCAAACAATCCGGCGCATTTGTTCACTATCGAACACCACGCCAGAATTGGTTGTTGACAGATACTCGGCCATATTGGATAATGAAACCAGACATGTTGTTCGGTATCGTACAAAGTATACAGCATCAGAGTCTGGAAGGAGAAGAAGATGAGTCTACACGATCGAGTTTTCGGGCACATCGGCCACAAGCATGGCTCGCCTGGGCACGGGCGCGATACAGCGCCTCACACGGAGGGGCGCACCATAGGCTGGGCACGGCATTACGATGCGGTCGTAACGGCGCTGACGATGGGCCGAGCGGGGCGGATCCGCGAAGCAACGGTGGACCTGGCGCGCATTCAGCCGGGCGACGCCGTATTGGACGTAGGGTGCGGCACGGGTGATCTCACGCTTGCCGCGAAAAGTCGCGCCGGGGCTTCTGGCCTCGTCTGCGGAATTGACGCGGCCCCGGAGATGATCGAGGTTGCCAAGGAGAAAGCGAAGCGGGCGGGCGCCGATGTGACCTTTCAGGTGAACACCATCGAAGCCCTTCCGTTCGCGGACGCGACGTTTGACGTCGTCTTAAGCAGCCTGATGATGCACCACCTGCCCGACACTCTGAAGCGGCAGGGGTTGGCCGAGGTACGTCGTGTCCTGAAGCCTGGCGGCAGGCTGCTGATCCTTGATTTCAAGCGCCCAACAAGCGAACGGGGGCGTATACTGACGGCCGCCATGATGCACTCGCACCTGGACACAGGCGTGCAAGACCTGCCGCCACTGCTGCAAGAGGCCGGCTTCGAAAAAGTAGAGAGCGGGGATTTGGAATTCAGCGCGATTGGATTTGGCGTAATAGGCTATGCCGCGGGCCAGACCGTGGAGTCTGGCCCGCGATAGGGGGTGCTTCAGCCAAGGGCGTTCGCCAGCGCGTCCCCGGCCTCAGTGAACTTGAACGTGTAGCCGAGGGACAGGGCTTTCGCGGGGATGACGTTCTGCCCGGTGGTAAGCATCTCCGCCGCCTCACCCAGCGCCACGTTCAAGGCGAACTTCGGCACCGGGAACCACGACGGGCGGTGCAGCGCCTTGCCCAGGGCGGCGGAGAAGTCGCGGTTCGTCAGCGGATGCGGCGCCGTCGCGTTGATCGGCCCTTGCCAGCGCTCGTCCGCGAACGCCTGCAGGATGATGCCAAGCTCGTCGGCGATGTGGATCCACGACAGCCACTGCGTGCCGGGCTGAATCGGCCCGCCGCCGTACAGACGGAACGGGAGCGCCATCAGCGGCAGCGCTCCGCCGTCTTTAGCCAGCACGATGCCCGTTCGGACGATCGCGGTGCGCACGCCGATATCTTGCGCGCGCGCCGCCTCCGCCTCCCAGGCCACGCACGTTTCGCCCAGGAAATCCTGCCCCGGCGGGTCGCTCTCCGTCAGGCCGACCTCGTCGGTCGCGCCGTAATACCCGATGGCCGACCCGTTGATGAACATGCGCGGCTTGACGTCCGCTTGCTGCATCGCGTTGACCAGGCCGCGAGTGCCGAGGACGCGGCTGTCGCGAATCTCGCGCTTGTACGCGTCTGTCCAGCGGTGGCCGATGAGGGGCGAGCCAGCCAGATTGATAACGGCGTCCGCCCCATCTACGGCCTTCGCCCACGGCCCACTCTCCTCCGCGCGCCACGCGACGTACTCGGCGGCGCCGGGCAGGTCCTCGCGCGCCTTGGCCGGGTTTCGGGCGAAAACGACTATCTTGTAATCCTGCGCTTGAAGTCGGCGCGCCAGCGCGCGGCCAATCAGCCCCGTCGCGCCGGTGATAACGACTCGCTTCCCATCACCCATAACGACCTCTTGCCCGTTCGAATTTCTACTCTTACGACCCCAAAATCATGTCCGCGGCCTTCGCCGCGATCATCATCGCGGGAACGTTGGTGTTAGCGTTGACAATCGTCGGCATGATCGACGCGTCGACCACGCGCAGCCCCGACAGGCCATACACGCGCAGGCGGCTATCCACCACCGCCATCGAGTCGCTGCCCATCTTGCACGTGCCGACCGGGTGGTACAGCGTCTCGGCGCGGCTGCGCACGTAGTCCTGGATATCCTCGTCACTCTGCGCGGCTTCGCCCGGCAGGTACTCCGCTCCGCGGTAGCGGTTGAACGCCTTGGCCTTGGCGATGCGCCGCGCCAGCTTGATTCCCTCTACCATGCACGCCAGGTCAGCCTCGTCGCTCAGCCCCTTCGGGTCGATGATGGGCTTGTCCGAGGGGTTGGTCGAGCGCAGCTTGAGATAGCCGACGCTCTTCGGCTGCACGAGGGTCGGCGCGATAGTGAACCCGTCACCGGCCGGGTTGTCGAAGCCGTGGCGGATGAAGAAAGACGGCGCGAAGTGGAACTGGAGGTCCGGCTCGGGCGACTCGGTGTTGAAGTAAGTGAAGCCGCCGGCCTCGCCCACATTGGACGTCAGCAGGCCGCGATGCCGCAGCAGGTAAGCCGCCACATTCCGCACGCTCTCGGCGTGCGCGAGCGAAACCTTGCGCTTGCACGCGTAGTAGACGCCCAGGGCCAGGTGGTCTTGAAGATTCTGGCCGACGCCGGGTAAATTCTTAACGACCGGAATGCCCAGCGCCTGGAGCTGCGCCGCGTCGCCCACGCCGGACAGCATGAGGATCTGCGGCGAGTTGATCGAGCCGCCGCTCAGGATCACCTCTTTGGCCGCGGACGCCGTCTGCTCCTTGCCCTTGCGGGTGTAGGCCACCCCAACGCAGCGCGTCCCCTCGAACAGCAGGCGCTTGACTTCGGCTTCAGTCTCGACCTTCAAGTTCTTGCGCTTCATCGCGGGCTTGAGGAAGGCGTCGGCCGCGCTCCAACGCTGTCCGCCCTTCTGGGTCACCTGGTACAGCCCGAAGCCCTCCTGAGTTGCGCCGTTGAAGTCGTCGTTCAGCGGCAGGCCCACCTGCTTGCACGCCTTGACAAAGGCCTTCGAGAGCGGATTGGGGGAGCGCAGCTTGTTGACGTACAGCCCGCCGTCGCCGCCGTGGTATTCTGACGCGCCGGCGTACCAGTTCTCCAGCGACTTGAAGTGCGGCAGCACCTCGCGGTAGCTCCAGCCGGCGTTGCCCAGGTTCGCCCACCGGTCGTAGTCCGCAGGGTTGCCGCGCTGATAGATCATCGCGTTGAGCGAGCTGCTCCCGCCCAGCATCTTGCCGCGCGGCCAGTAGAGCTGCCGCCCGGCCATGTGCTCTTGCGGCTCGGTCTCGTAGTCCCAGTCTAGGGGCGTCTTGAAGAGCTTCGAGAAGGCGGCCGGAATGTGAACCTCCTGCTTCTTGTCCGCCGGCCCCGCTTCGAGCAGGAGCACGTTGGACTTGCCATCCGCCGACAAACGGTCCGCCAGCACACACCCGGCCGAGCCAGCCCCAACAATGATATAGTCGTAGTTCACGGTGACCTGCCTTTCAGCGCAGCCAGACTCGCCGCGCCCGTGTGTGCGCCCATTCCTCAGAGGATGGGCGCGTGACGTGTTCTTACCTTGCTATCTTTGAAGCTTCTGATCGAGGGCCGCCTGCGCATCCTTAGCCGCCTGCGTCAGCGCGTCCTTGGCCGCCGCGTGCCCTGTGATAACCTGCTGGATCGCTCGTGCAAGAGGCGCCTGCCCTGTCTCCGCCCACCATGCTGTCGTCGCCGCGGCGCGAGGTTTGACGTAGGGCAGCTCGCCAAGCCATACCGCAGAATCACTCGCCACGTCGTTTTTGCCATCGGCCAAACTCATAGTGGGCAGACCCCAGTCTTTCCAGACATCCGCGCTCTGCGGACCGGCCAGTGCGCACAAGAATCGGCCGGCGTCCTCCTTGCTGGTGCTCGACGCCATCACTCCCAGGCCGTCCCAGAACAGCACATTGGCCCGTTCCTTGCCGGCCGGCAGCCCGACGATGCCCAGGTCGATACTCGGATTCTTCCGCAGCGCTGCTTCGAGGCTGCGGTCACCGAAGCGCATCGCCGCCTCGCCGTTCTCGAACTGCGCGTTGCCGCCGCCAATCTGGGCGGCGTCCACCGGCGGCGGCGCGACTTTCTGTTTCTGGTACAGGTCGGCGTAGAACTGAAGCGCCTCGGCGACCGCGTCCGAGTCCATGTACCCCACGTACTGCGTTCCGTCCTCGCTGACCAGACGCCCCCCGTTCGCCAAAGCCAGGGCCTCGAAGCCGTCGGCCCATGCCGCCGGAAGCTCCACGCCCCACAACTGCTTGTTCGTGGCGCTGCGGCGCTTGAGCGCCTGAGCCGTCGCGAGGAAATCGTCCCACGTCCAGCCGTCTTTGGGCTCGGCCACGTTGAACTGCTTGAACAGCTTCTTATTGTAGTAGACGACCAGGGGGGTATAGCGCTGGGGCAGCAAGACCTGCTTCCCATCTATCCGGCCTGGCGTGGCGACGTTGGGTAGATAGACGGCCGGATCGAGGCCGCACGCGGCGAGCGTCGGCGCCAGGTCGGCCAGCGCGCGCTGGCCGACGAGCTTCTGAATCATGCCGTCGTTGACCTGGACGATGTCCGGCGCGGCGGCAGCAGACTCCTGGAGGCGAGCGAGGTAGTCGCTCGGGGCCGTCGCGTCGAGATAGACCACCGTCTTGGGATTGTCTTTTTGATATTCTGCGATAATCGTTTGATAGGGATTGAGGGTCGGGCCGCCGTCGAAGGTCGCCAGGCGGAGCGACGTCTGGCCGGCGACGGTAGGCGCCGCCTGCGCGGGCTGACCGGGCAACGGCGCCCGGCTCGCACGACAACCTCCGATCAGCCCGGCAAGTAGCAGCGCGAGCAAGACCACGTATCTACGCGACACCGATGTCACTCCTTTCGGCCGGTCTGAGGCCGGCGCGTGTTCTCTCGCCCGCGATTATCGGCCCGTTTCTCCGCCGTGTCAATATGCAGAGCCTTCCGTTTCTGGACAAGCCCACCCAATCCAACTAGAGTTACTAGAAACACAGAAGACTAGAGTGGAACATCACCGTGAGACCACGACCAAAACTAACGATCCAGCTCAAGAGCGCCCGCGAGATCGCCGCTATGCGCGAGGCCGGCCGCCTGGTGGCCGAGTTGTACCAAACCCTCGACTCGGCGGTGAAACCGGGTGTGAGGCTGAAGGAGCTGGACGAGCTGGCCGAGACGCTGTTGCGCGAGCGCGGCGCCGAGCCTCTCTATAAAGGCTACAAGGGAAGCCAGGCCAACCATCCGCCATTCCCAGGGGTCATCTGCGCCTCCGTCAACAACGAAATCTGCCACGGTTTTCCCAATCAGCGGGTGCTGAAGGAAGGCGACATCGTCGGCATTGACGTGGGCCTGAAGTACAAGGGGTGGTGTGGGGACTCGTGCGTCACCTACGGGGTGGGTCAGGTCGCGCCTCAAACGCAGCGCCTGCTCGACGTCGCCAGGGAATCGCTCGACGTCGGTATCCGCGCGGCGCAGCCGGGCGCCTTCCTCGGCGACATCGGCCGCGCCATCAATGACTACGCCGACAAGCAACACGTCTCGGTTGTACGCGAGTGGGGAGGGCATGGCATCGGCCGCGTCCTCCACGAGCCGCTGGCCGTTCTGCACGTCCGCCAGCCCCATCAAGGGCCCGAGCTGAGGCCGGGCATGACGTTTACCATTGAGCCGATGGTCAACCTGGGCAAGCCGGATTGGGTCTTGCTGCCAGATGGCTGGACGGTGGTCACGAAGGACGGCTCGCTGTCGGCGCAGTTCGAGCATTCCATCGCCATCACGCCCCACGGCCCCGAGATCCTCACGCTGCCGTAGGTATCGGTCCTGCTCCGTTCCTTGCGCGCCGTTGTGCTTCGATCGGATATACGCCAATCATTTGTACTCATCGGGAGGTCAACATGATGACGCGCTCACTGGGAAACGATGGTCCGCGTGTCGGCGCACTGGGACTCGGCTGCATGGGAATGTCTGATGTGTACGGACCGGCCGACGAGTCTGAAAGCATCGCGACGATTCACGCGGCCCTTGACACCGGCATGAACCTGCTGGATACCGGTGACTTCTATGGCACCGGCCACAACGAACTGCTGTTGCGCGAGGCGTTGCGCGGGCGTGACCGCTTATCCGCTGTGATCAGCGTCAAGTTTGGAGTCTTGCGCGATCCCAGGGGTGGCTGGATCGGTATCGACTGCCGTCCGGCAGCGGTGAAGAGTTTTCTTGCCTACTCGCTGCGCCGTCTCCGAACCGATTACGTCGACGTGTATCGTCCGGCGCGCCTCGATCCCGCGGTGCCGATCGAAGAGACCATCGGCGCGATCGCGGACATGGTCAAAGCGGGCTATGTTCGTCACATCGGGCTTTCGGAGGTCGGCGTGGAGACGATACGCCGCGCCCACGCCGTTCACCCAATCTGCGATCTACAGATCGAGTACTCGCTGTTTTCGCGGGGAATCGAGGAGGCCATTCTCCCAGCGTGCCGCGAGCTTGGCATCGGCATCACGGCCTACGGCGTTCTATCGCGCGGTCTGCTGAGCGGCCGCTGGGCGAAGGATAACACCCTGGCGGCCCACGACTTCCGCAACTCCAGCCCCCGCTTCAACGGCGACAACCTCGACCGCAATCTCGCTCTCGTCGAAGCGCTGCGCGTCATCGCCGACGAGAAGAAGGCCTCGGTCGCCCAGATCGCCATCGCCTGGGTGCTCTCGCGCGGAGAGGATATCGTGCCTCTAATTGGCGCGCGAAGCCGGGAGCGTCTCGCCGAGGCACTCGGCGCACTGGACCTCGCCCTGACTCCCGAGGACCTGGCGCGCATCGAAGAGGCAGTTCCGCACGGAGCCGTCGCAGGCGAGCGCTACAACGCGCATGGCATGCGGCTGCTCGACAGTGAGCGCGGGCGAGCCACGTCGTAAACGAAAAGATTTCACAGGCTTAGGGCTAAAAATAGTCGAAGCGGCGGAAGCACCATCCCCGCCGCTTCAGTTTGTCGGCGCACTGACCGCCCGCCAATGGTTAGTGGATGCGCTTCTCCTGCCCGCTCCACTCCTGCTCGCGCAGCCGGTACTTCTGAATCTTGCCGGTCGAGGTCTTGGGCAGGTCGCCGAACGTGATCGCTTTCGGCGTCTTGAAGCCGGCCAGGCGCTCGCGGCAGAACGCAATCAGCTCTTGCTCGGTCAGCTCGTGGTCCGGCTTGAGGGTCACGAAAGCCTTCGGCACCTCGCCCCACACTGGATGCGGCACGGCGATGACGGCGACTTCCATCACAGCCGGGTGTTGCGCGATGACCTGCTCGACCTCGATGGTGGAGATGTTCTCACCACCGCTGATGATGATGTCCTTCTTGCGGTCGCGCAGCTCGATGTAGCCGTCCTCGTGCATGACGGCAAGGTCGCCACTGTGGAACCATCCGCCCGCGAACGCGCGCGCGGTCGCCTGGGGGTCGTCGTAGTAGCCCTTCATGACGTTGTTGCCGCGCATGATGACCTCGCCCATCGTCGCGCCATCGGCGGGAACGTCGCGCATGTCGTCGTCCACGATGCGCAGGTCCACGGCGTGAATGTACGCCACGCCCTGGCGCGCCTTGAGCCGCGCGCGCTCGGCCGGCAGGAACTCGTCCCACTGGCTCTGCCACTCGCAGATGGTGTGCGGGCCGTAGGTTTCGGTCAGCCCATAAACGTGGGTAATGTGGGCGCCCAGGTCCTCGACCGCCTGGATGATGGTGGGCGAGGGCGGCGCGCCCGCCGTGACGACGTGCAATGGCTTTGTCAGCGTCAGGTCGTTGATCGCCGGGCTGTTGACGAGCATGATGAGCACAGTGGGAGCGCCGCAGAAGTGGGTCACGCCCTCATCCTTAATGAGCCGCACGACGACCGCGGGATCGATCTTGCGCAGGCAGACGTTGGTCCCGCCGACGCCGATCACGCCCCAGGTGAAGCACCAGCCGTTGCAGTGGAACATGGGCAGCGTCCACAGGTACACCGTGTCGCTGTTCATCCCCATCTCAAGCCCCTCGCCGATGGCATTGAGGTACGCCCCGTGGTGGCTGTACATGACGCCCTTCGGCCGCCCGGTCGTGCCACTGGTGTAGTTGATGGAGATGGTGTCCTTTTCCGACTCCAGCCACGACGGCACCGGGTCCGGGCTACCACCCGCCAGGAATTCCTCGTAATCCTGCCCGGGCAGACGGATACCGAGCGCCCCCGCCTGCTCGTCGACGATGGAGACGACCGTCTTCAGCGTGGGAATGCTGCTATATGTCGAAGCGACCACGGGCGCAAGCTCCGTATCGACGAACAGGAACTTGGCGCCGGAGTGCTCCAGGATGTACTGGACTTCGTCGGCGGTCAGGCGCGTGTTGATCGCCACCAGGACCCCACCGGCCAGTGGCACGCCGAAATGGGCCTCGAGCATTGGGGGAATGTTAGGGCAGAGGAAGGCCACGCGGTCGCCCTTCTCTAGACCAGCGGCGCGAAGGACGCTGGCGAGGCGGCGGACACGCGCGCCGAACTCTGGGAATGTGAAGCGCTGATTGCCATAGACCACGGCTGCCTTCTCGCGGAAGACATACTCGCTCCGCTCGAGCAGGCTCAGCGGCGTCAGCGGGGCCAGCCAGACTTCCTCAAATGTGCTCTCGGTGGCGGGAACGCCAACGGTAGTCGCCATGCGTTGTGCACCTCCTGGCAAAGAAAACGATCCTTTGGCCGACGGGGGCTCGGTCGAGGTAGATGCACGATTATAGCACGACGGCTCGCCGCTGGCAACGTAGCGTCCTCGGCTAGATTTCTATGTGGGGCAGTACGCGCGCGCCAGGCCGGATAGACACACCTACAGCGTCGCCAGCACGTAGTAGCCCACGTCGTGCCAGAGGGCCGCTTCCCCATCACCCTCGCGCCGCAGCCCACGGCCCAGGTAGGCCCCGTCACTGATTTCCACGATCTCTTCCAGGTCGAGCCACCGCTCCGTGTCCAGCACCTCGGAGTGGTCGAAGCACAGGACGCGGCGGCCAGAGCGGACGCTGCTCCCCCACACCACGCGCACCGGGTAGATGCGGGCCACTTCGGCGCGCACTGACTCGCGTTGAGGCATGTCGGCGGTACGGGTTGGCGCGTCGTTGCCGTGGCCGAAGATGTGGTCCGCGCGTCGCGCGCCCGGATCGAGCAAGACGCCCCACCATTTGCTCCGCACCTTGTGCAGCAAGCTATCCGGCGCAAGACCTGGAGCCAGGGCCACGACGTAACCGCGGAGCAAGCCGTAGGGCGCCGGCTCCGGCGCCGGTAGACTGTCTGCCAGGCGCTCCAGGTGAACCAAGTCACCGGCCCGGGCCGCAAGGGCGCCGATTGTCAGCAGCGTCTCGACGATGGAAGCCCGCGCGATGACCGATTCTCGGCCCAACAGCGTCGTATCTACTTCGACTCGCGTGCCTGCTAAGGTTCGGGCCGCCGCCAGCTGCCGCGCCACCTCACGCCACTCTGCCAGCCCTTCCCACGGCGACGTGAACGACGTGTGGCGGGCGCGCTGGAAGCGGGCCTGGACCAGCCAGTACGCGCTCACGCTGCCGGGCGACTCGGCATGGGCATCTTCCAACGCGGCGACTGCCTCGTCCCAATGCCCATCGTCCAGCAGGCTCAGACCCCGTTCCAGCCTTTCGCTACCCCTCATATTGTCCCTCACTCGGCGCCGTTTCACAGATTCAGCATCGCCAGCACAGTCGGCCCATGCCACACGCCCACTTGCGAGAGCGCCTGGAGCGTGATCGCCAGGCCCACCAGGGTGATGATCGCCGCGCTGACCGCCGGCAAAACACGCAGCAGCGGTCCGCCGAAGCGCCGCCGCTCGACGAATCGGCCGGCGTAAACCAGCGCCAGGCCTATGGCAACCAGGATGCCCGCCAGGCCAAAGCTGAAGGCGACGATGAGAAGTAGGCCAAACCCGACGCGGTGTAGAGAGATGGCGCTCAGAAGCACGACGAGAGCCGACGGACAGGGCAGCAGACCGCCCGATACCCCCAGCGCCAGCAGGCTGCGCCACGTCACCGGCCGCCCATCGTCGCCGGGAATGTGGCTGTGGGTATGGCCGTCCGGGCCGTGGCTGTGTGTTAGCCAGCCTGTCGCTCGGCGCCACCACGAACCCACGGGGTGATGGTCGTCGTGGGCATGATCGTGCGCGCGATGGTGATGCGCGTGGTCATGATCGTGATCGTGGTGATGGTGGCCGTGGTCGTGGTGGTCATGAGCGTGACCGTGATTATGATGATGGTGGACGTGCTCGTGAGGATGGACATGATCGTGCGCGTAGGCGCCAGGCGACGCCGGCTGCATCACACTGCGCAGACGGGTCACAACCAGGCTAGCGCCTATCGCCACCACGAGCACACCTGAGGCGACGCTGAGCCAGGGGTAGAGCTGCTCAGGCAGGATATACTGCTGGAGGTACAGCGTCACAAGCCCGAGCGCGAAGACGCCCGCCGTGTGCGTCGCCGTGACCGTCAGCCCTAGGAAGATCGCGTGCCGCCACGTGCCCCGCGCCCCGACGAGATAAGCGCCTACCATTGTCTTGCCGTGGCCGGGCGACATGGCGTGCAGCGCGCCCAACCCGAACGCCGCCAGCAAGGAGAGCAGAATCACTGACAGGCTAAGCTCGCGCTGGCTCACGAGGTCGGCGAAGGCATCGCTGGCGCGAGGCACACCGGCCGTCGCGGCGTACGCCGTCGAAGGCCCACTGGCCACGCCGGTCACGGTGTACGCGACGTTGGCTTCATGCATGGCGAGCGGGCTGCTGAGCATGTCCTCAGGGTAGGCCTGCAGCTCGCGGCTCATGTCTTCGGTGTTGGCCGTCGTCTGGTCGACGCGCACGCCGTCATTCGCCGCCACAACAATCTCACTCCACCCCAGCCGATCCGGGTAGTTGCCGTCGCGGTAGACAACCTGGCCCGCGCCCTGGACGGGGGCCTCCAGCCACACACTCAGGCGCAGCGTCTTCAGGCCGCCCTGGCCGTCGGGGAAGGTCAGTTCGTGGGACGTTGGCTGAAGCGCCACCGGCGCGCCGTCGATGGACAACGTCAGGTGGCTGCGCACATCCTCGATCTTTCGAGCGGCATACGCCTCGCGCTCGGCATCGCTGAGTTGCCCATCCTGGCTCCCGTCGACTTTAGGAAGCTCCTGGAACGTCGGGATCTCGGCCATGTCCAGGATGTACTTGACGCGCACGCGGTCCGGGGCAAGCTCAAGACGGCTATAGCGGTTGGTTGTGAAGTTGCCCAGGGGGTGAGCGGCGGCGATGATGGGCTGCGCGACGGCCGCGAACAGAGACAATAGAACTGCGGCTCCAATGAACAGTGACAAACGATGCCGGTATCGAGCGCCAGAGCTAACACTAAGCCTCATGATCCCTTCCTCTCGTCGCCAGACTTGGCCGTGCGTAGGCCGTCGAGAACCTTCAGCGCCGACGGCGCCTGAAGCACAGAAAAGTGGGGGTTGATTTCCATTGCCCGCGCCAGATACGTTTCTGCCTGGCTCGAGTCGCCGTTCGCCAGCGCGATCATGCCGGCGTGGTAGTACATCAGGGCGTCCCTCGTTCCCAGGCGCAGCGCCTGCTGCATCATCTGCTGCGCTTCGCCAGGCTGGCCGGCCTTCAGGAGCGTCCAGGCCAGCACGTCGGCGCCGTGGATGCTCGGACGGTCGGCGTACCCCCTGCGCGCGCTGGCGAGAGCATTCGGCAAGTCGTGGTCGTGGTCCGCGTCGAACAGCGCGGTCTCCAGGTCCACCTCGACGCCGTTCGCCTTGTAGAGCTGTTGAATGGCGCGAACCAGGTCGTACTGCTGCGCTGCCTCGGCGTCGCGACCCGCCGCCATATAGACGTCGCCTAGCAGAATGACATATTCCGGCATCGGCATGGTATCGACCGCCTGGCGGAGCAGCGCGATGGCATCGTCCCACTGTCCGCGCGCCGCGAGCACGCGCGCCCGCCCCGCCTGCGCCGGGATGTAGCCGGGGTAGCTCGCAAGCGCCGACGTGAACATGGCGTCGGCCTTGTCGGGCTGGCCCTGGTTGAAATACAGCAGTCCCAGCTGAACCGTGGCCCAGGCGGTGTTCTCGGCGTTCGGCCCGCCTGAGACTATGGCCTGCTCCATCGCGTCGATGGCGCCGGGGATATCGCCGTGCAGCTCCCGAACGTAGGACACCCGCGAGAAGGAGCTGAGGTCGGGCCGACGGTTCATCATCGCCTGAATCGCGTCGGCTGCCTCGGCATACTCGCCGAGCTCCACATGCGCATCGCCAAGGACGCCGTAGGTGTACGCCCGCTCAGGGCTGATGGCCCGCGCCTTCTCGCCCCACTGCAGAGCCTCGCGGAACTGGTGGCGCGATAGCGCGAGTGACCCCATAAAGCCGAGCGCGTCGATGTCCGACGGGTTCCGAGCCAGGGCTTGCTTGAGCACCGCTTCTGCCCGGCCGTAGTACGACGGATCGCCGGTCTCGCGCGCCTTTTGTAGATAGGCGCCGCCGAGCTGTGTCATGGATCGCGCATCGTCGGGCTGCTGCTTCAAGCGCGCCTGGAGGCGGGCAATCGTGCCGTTGGTGTCGGTCGCCCACGCAGCCGCGTCGGCCACGACCGCGCTCGCCGCATCCTCGCGGCCGAGCCAGCGCTGAGCCAGAGTAAACAAGCGGCGCCCATCGACGACTGTCGCGACGAGCACGACGAGCAGCACAGCGAAAACAATTCGGAACAGCAGTGGAATCCTGGACATGCTATCCTCGGTGGGCGGGGACAGCCCTGGCGTCGAAGCGCCGGAGCCGTCCCTCACCCTTCACAAAACGGCGACTACTGATGGTGCGTGTGGTTGAAGCCCTGGTGCGGGGGCGCCAGGTACGGGAAGTTCTCCAGGAAAGGCACGTCGTTGGCCGGGATACTCTGGCTCAGCGCGCCGGCGTTCGGCACCGGCGTCGTGCCGGGGAAGAGCGGCGAGCCGAGTAGCAGACCGGCCGCGACCTGCAGTTCGATATCCACCACGTTGTCGCTCAGACGGCGGCCGTTGGGGAAGCCAGCGACGTCGCCGGCGACAACGCCCATGGGGTTGCCCCACGCGCCATTGCTGTACGCGGCCGGCGGCGTGTCCACGTTGAGGCGCAGCATCTCCGACGGGCGGACGTTCGCCGGCTGGTTGAGGCCCGGAACCCCCGTGAGGAACACCGTCACCAGGTCGTTGCGCGGCGTCGCGGGAACGGTTGGGAACAGGCTCGGGTAGAGCAGGGTCAACAGCTTGGGCAGCTCGGGGTTAGTCACGTACTTCAGGAACTGCCCGTCATTTATCGGCTGAGAAGCGTTGAATCGGTCCTTATCCTGAAGCGCGATCACAACTTCGTTGACCAGGGGCATGCCCAGGCGGGACACCTGCTGGTAGGAGTTGGAATACGGGTAGTAGCTCGGCTTGGACGCCGCAACATCGGCCCTCACCTCATCAACGTTGTTCTTCCCGTAGAAGACGCCCATGGGCTGGCGGCTCGCCGTCGCCCACGTGCCGATGACGGGATCGGTGCCGCGCACCTTGCTGATCGGGACCTGGAGGGCGATCGAGTGAACGTTGAAGCCCTTCAGGGTATCGATGCCGGGGTTGCGCAGCGCCAACAGGTCGAACACGCCCAGGTCTACCCAGAACGGGTCATCGGTCGGGCCGGCGTAGACCTTGCTGCCATCGGACAGGGTGTAGATGGCCTTCGAGTAGATGTCGGCGTTGTAGTTGGGGTCAGAGCGCGGGCCGATGTTGTACGGCGGCACGAGCAGGTCGGTGCCGAGGATCGTCGGCGTACCGAAGCGCCGGCCGGTGGTCGACTGCCAATCGACGCGAATGACGGTCATCGTCTGGCGCAGGTTGTAGTTCGGGTCGTTGACCGAAGTCATCGGCCCGGTGTTGTACAGGAAGGTGTTCCCATTCTGGTAGCCGGTTCGGAACTGGAACTGGTAGGTGATGTCCGGCAGGCCGTCGCCGTTGTTGTCGATGTTCATCTCATAGAGCGCGTTGTCGGCGAAGCGGTAGTAGTTCGGCCCGCCCATCGGCTCCTCGAACGGGTTCCAGCAAGAGATGAGCGTCACCGTGTCCGGCTGGTCAGGGCTGCGGAACATATAAACGTCGGTGGTATCGACAGCGGGGTCCTGGGAGATAAGGGGCGCCTCGCGGTGGCTCGACGCCTGGCTACCCGCCGGGCCGAGGACTACCGACAGAGCCAGCCCCAGGGCGAGCAGGGCTGTGAGGACGATGATCTTACGCATGCTCAGTCTACCTCTCTTCGTGTGTCATACTGACTGGTTACACTTGGGCTTGCGAAACATTCTAGGAGCACATGATCGATCCAAGCGACACATTTGCAGGTATGCACAATCACCGATTCGGCCGGGGCCCTCGGCGAGGGATGACGGCTACGCCTGCACTGCCATCAAAGGCTTTGCTGGTCCGAATCCAGTCGCCAAGCCTTCTCTCTGCCTGACGCACAGGACAAGGCCCTGGATGTATCCAGGGCCTTGTTTGAGCAATTTATGAGCGTTTCGGAGACTTGTAGCGGAGGCTAGGCAGGCGCTGTCAGGTGGCCCAGGTCCCACGTCATGTCCAATCCTCGGAGCAGCTCCGCGGCCTCCGTCAGATAGGCCGCGCCTTCGCGCACCTGCCCCACGGCATGCGCTACCCGCCCCGCGGCGGCCAGGGCGCGGGCAAGCTCGGGCTGGAAGCCATGTTCGCGGCAGATGACTATCGCCTCGCAGAGATGCGCCAGGCCGCCGGCCGCGTCGTCGGCCGCGAGGGCCTCGCCCAGCACCCGATGCGCCAGGGCCTCGTCGAAGCGCGCCCCGCACTCTTGAGAAATGGCCAGCCCCTTCGCCGCCGCCGCCTGCGCCGCCGAAACCTCGCCCGATTCCCGGAGAACCTCCGCTAGCCAGGCGTGGGCGCGGCCCATGAAGACCTTCGAGCGGCACTCTCCACCCAGGTCAATGGCCCTTTCCAGGGCCTCGCGTCCTCCGGCGAGATCGCCGAGGCGGGCCAGGGGCAGCCCGAGAAAGAGGTAGACGTTGCGCTCGTAGACGATGTTTGACGCCTGCTGCGCCAGTGTCTCGGCCTTCCGCCCCCACGCTTCGGCTTCCGCCCAACGTCCCCACATCTGATAGACGGCCTCCAGGAAATTGGCCGCCGCGGCGACGGCAGCCGGATCCGCCTGTTTCGCGCTGTCCGACCAGACACGCTCTGTGATTTCGAGCGCTGCCTGGAATTGGCCCAGGTAGGCGCGCTCCGCACCGATCATGCCCTGGGAGATGAGCGAATCGTTGTGAGCGCCCACCATGTCGAGCCGGGCCGCCCCTTCGGCCAGCACGGGCAGGCCCGGCTGGAGGTCGCCCATGAATGCCATGAGGCGCCCGAGGATGTTCATCGTTCGCGCCACCAGAAGGCTGTCGCCGGTGCGCTCGGCGAGCGGCAACAAGCCTTCGAGCAGCGGGCGCGCGATCTTGAACTGGCCCTGAATGTAGAGCGAGCCGCCCTTGGCCAGGCCGACCATCGCCTGAAGGGGTTCGTCGCCCAGCTCCAGGGCGGCAGCCTCGGCCGGCGCGAGCCACTCGTTGAGGCGGCCGGGGTAGATATAGAAGGCGACGCGCGCTAGACTCAGCCGGATCATGACGCCCTGCCGCTTCACATCGTCGTCGACCGGCAGGTGCTCCAGGGCATCGAGGGCCTGCTGATACAGCAACGTCGCCGTTGCGAACGCGAACACGCTCGCCGCGTTCTCAGCGGCGAGGACGCTCCACGTCACCGCCTCCCGCCACAGTCGGCCGAGATAGGCGTGATACGCGGTGCGCTCCGCCGCGCGGCCATCCCTGGGAGGCCCCAGCACAGCCACGGCGCGGCGGTGGAGCGCGATGCTGCGCGCCTGGCTCAGCTCGCGGTAGACCACCTGGCGTGCAGTGTCGTGGCTGAAATCGTATAGTGGCTCGCCACTGGCGCTCACTTCTTCGATGAGCAGGTGGGCCTGCAGAAGCTCGTCCAGGGCGTCCAGCGCCGTGTCCTCGCTTTGCCCACTCACAGCCTGCACCAGCTCGAACTCGAACGCGCGGCGGAACACAGACGCTGCGGCGACAAGCTCGCGCGCCGGCGGAGTGACACGCGCCAGGCGAGCCTGGATGACGGCGACAACAGAAGGAGGCAGGGTCAGCTTGATCGGGTTGGTGGGTAAGCGCGAATCTCCCAGCTCGTCGAGAAGCGTTCCCGCCTCCATCAGGGAGCGCACGATCTCGACGGAGAACAGCGGGTTCCCGGACGTCTCTCGATAGAGCCACGCGCCCAGGCGCTCGACGCGATCCTCCGGCCCGACCATTTCCTCGATCAGGGTCGTCATGGCCGTCGGCGACAGGCGATCCAATGTCAGGCGGCTGAGATAGCCCTCCCGCTCCAGGTGCCACAGCGTCGTCTTCAACGCCTCGCTCATGTCATCAGTACGGAGGGCCGCGGCGAACATGATGGGGTATTGCGCAAGATGGCGAACCAGGTAAGCGAGCAGCTGGATCGTGGCCTCATCCGCCCACTGCAGGTCGTCGAGGATGAAGAGGACGGGCGAGGGGAGCGCCGCCAGGAACCGCGTGACACCCTCGAACAAGCGTCGGTGGTCCCGCACCGTGTCCGCGCGCGGCGTGAGGATGCCGGGCCGCGCGTCGAGGATATCCGGCACAAGGCGGGCCACCTCGGCCAGCCAGACCTCGGCGACGGGCAGCGCCGCCAGATCGAGCGTCGGCAGAATGGAGTTTAGAGCGTCGACGATAGGGTGGTAGGGAAGACTGCGTTCGGCCTCGTGGCAATACCCCTGGAGGATGGTATAGGGCGGCTCGTCTAGCTTGGCAGCCTGCCAGATGAGCTCCGCCAGGAGGCGCGACTTGCCGATGCCTGCCTCACCCTCGACCAGGACGAGCTGGCCCATCGGCTCCCGCTGGGTCGCGCCGCCATCGGCGGGCCGACGCTGGGCCGCGCGCCGAGCCTGAGACAGAAGGGCGTTGAGTTCATCTTGCCGCTCAAGAAGGGGGAGATCAGGCGGGCGCGGCGTCCGGGGCGAAGCAACAACGCGCGGAGGCGGCGGGGACGCCGCCCGTGGGAGGTTACCGGCGCGAATCTCCTCGAACAGACGGGTGGTCTCAGCGTCGGGCGCCGCGCCAAGCTGCGCCTCAAGCGTCTCAGCGCAGATGCGATACTGCGCCAGGGCCGCCGCGCGGTCGCCCATCTGATACAGCGCCGCCATCAGAACGCGGTGGAATCGCTCTTGAAGGAGGTCGACGGCAAGGGCGCGCTGCGCGGCATCGCGGGCCTGCGGCCATTCGCGAAGCCCTCGCGCCTGCTCCGCCAGGCGGTAGAGCAGATCGAGGTAGCGCCCCTCCCACTCGGCGCGCGTCAGGCGCAGCCACTCATCGTAGCCGCTGCTGTCGCGCACCTCGAACCCATCGAGAAAAGGTCCGCGCCACAAGTCGGCAGCCGCGCGAAGATCGGCGAGGGTTGAACCGGCGCCCCTTAGGGCGTCGGTGTCCACCCAGGCGGCGTCGCCGGGCCGCCAGGTCAACGTGTCGCCTTCGGCCGCTACGGGGAAAACGGGCAAGGCTTTGCGCAGCCGGGTGAGCACCGTGCTCAGGCTGTTGCGCGCCTCCGTCTCGCTACTGTTCTCCCAGAGAAGCGCACACAAATGCGACCGGGAGAAAGGATGGCTCGGCTGTACCGCGAGGTAATAGAGCAGCGCGTGAGCCTTGACGGATGGCAGATGCACACGATCTTGTCCCGCCTCCACCAGAGGCGGTCCTAGCAAGAGCAGAGTCAGCGCAGCCACTACAGCCCTTTCCGGTCGCCTACTTCCATCCGGACAGAGAGTTAGAAACTGCTAGCGGCCCTTCCACTGCGGCGGACGCTTCTCGAGGAACGCGCGGAACCCTTCGAAGGCATCCTCACTCGCGAAAATCTCTCCCTGGTAAATCGCTTCCTGGGCAAGCGCCTGGTCGAACGTGCTCGTCTGCGCGGCGTAGACGGCTTTCTTGGCGCGCACCATCGCGAGCGGCGCCTGGGCGGCTAGAATCGCCGCATACTCCAGCACCTTGACCTCGAAGATATCGTAGGCGTAGACCTTGTTCGCCAGCCCGATGCGAAACGCCTCGTCGGCCGGCACCGACTCGCCGGTGAGGATCAGCTCGAGAGCGCGTCCCATGCCGACGAGGCGCTGAAGCGACCATGTCCCGCCACCATCCGGTACCAGGCCGCGACGTACAAACAACTCGGCAAACACCGCGCGGTCCGATGCCAGCCGAATGTCGCACGCGAGCGCAAGGTCCAATCCGATGCCCGCGGCCGGCCCGTCGATGGCGGCGATCACCGGCCAGGGGCACGCGCGGATCGCTTTCATCGTCGGATGGTAGACATCGGTCAGTGTTCGAATCGCCGACTCGCGGTCGAGGCCGCCCAGCCCCGCCGCAGAAAGGTCGGCGCCAGACGAGAATGCGCCGCCGGCGCCGCTGATCACAACCACGCGGCTATCCGGGTCGGCCGTGGCCGCCTCGACGGCCTCGCGCAGCGCCGCCATGGTCTCAGGATCGACGGCGTTCCGCACCTGTGGACGGTTGATCGTGAGAAGCCAGATCGGCCCCTGACGATTCACCAAGACTTTATCGGTCATACATACTCTCCCTGGGGAAACAGCGCCGCCCCCGCAGCTCTCTGCACTCTTGATTATAGCACGTCCCGCGGCGCGTGGTGAAAGCAACTAAAGGTCTTTGGGTGGCAGATGGCCGACGGCGCCGGAAATTCACATTTCACGATCCACTCCAACCTCCAATTGTTGCCGGAATCCCTTGGGCGACGCATAATTATTGACTTCTCTCGGCCGGAGTGACTACTTGAAGCTGGCAGTTATCTCAGATATCCACGGCAATCTGCCTGCGCTGGAAGCGGTGCTCGATCACATCCTGGCCCGCCACCCGGACCAGGTCATCGTGGCCGGCGACCTGGTGAATCGCGGACCGCAGTCGGCCGAGGTCATCGCCCGTCTACGCCCTCTCCACTACCCTACTCTCAAAGGCAACCACGAGCGCTATGTCCTGGCGCAGGCTCGCGGCGGAGACCCGGATGAGCGCAGCGACGATTACGCACCGTCGCGCTGGGCGGCGCGCCAGCTCGACGAGGACGCCATCGAGTACCTGGACAATCTCCCGGCGACGCTATGTGTGGACGACTTTCTCGTCGTGCACGGCAGCCCGCGCGGCGACCAGGATGGCATCTTCCGCCGCCACACGGATCACGACCTGCAAGAGCGGCTCGCCGGCCATCCGGCCGTCATTTGCGGCCACACCCACGTCTCCCTTGTGCGCCACTGGTCCGGCGGCATGGTGGTTAACGCCGGATCGGCGGGCAACACGTTTGAAGGCGATACCCTGGCGCGCTACGCCTGGCTAGAGCGCCGCAACGACGGCTGGCATGCCGAGATTGTCTCGCTCGCCTATGATGTCGACGCGACGCTGCGTGCCTTCGAGAAGGACGATTACCTGACCGCGGGCGGCCCGATGGCTCGCCTGTTCCGCGTCGAGATCGCCACCGGGCGCAACCATCTCATTCCGGCTTACCTGGCTCACCGCGATGCCGTCGAGTCGGAGGAGATTACTCTCACTCAGGCTGTCGAGTTGTATCTAGCGACTCTCGAGAGATAAGCTATGGCTCACAACGCTTGGCTCGTCGCCCGACGTCCGGGTGTCGCCGTCCTGCTCGTCGTGGTCACCCTGATGTTCGGCGGCTTCTTCATGCTCATCCCCTTCGTCTCCGTCTATGGGACGCGAGAGCTTGGCTTGAGCGCCGCCGCCATCGGGAGCATCCTGGCCATGCGCGTGATCGTACAGCAGGGCTTGACGGTGTTCGGCGGGGCTTTCGCGGATCAAATCGGCTACAAGCCCGTGCTGGCGCTAGGCATCTTCATCCGCGCGGTCGGTTTTACAATGTTCGCTTTCGCCCACGACTTCTGGAGCCTGATGCTGGCGGCCCTCGTCGCCGCCCTCGGCGGCGTCCTCTTCGAAGCCACCCACAAGGCAGCGCTGGCCGCCCTCGTCCCGATCAGCGAGCGCCCTGTCGCCTTCTCGCTTCTCGGAACCGCCGGCCGGGTCGGGACAATGCTTGGACCACTGGTTGCCGTCGTTCTCCTGCCTATCGGCTTCGCCACGCTAAGTGTGGCGGCCGCAGGGTGCTTCTTCGTTTCGTCCGCCGCCGTCCTGCTCTTCCTGCCGACTGTCCATGCCCACAAGCTCGAGGACAGGCCATCCATCCCAACGATGCTCGCCCGCGTGTGGGCGGACCGCCCGTTCGTCCTGTTCACGGCCCTGACGATTGGCTACTGGTTCCTGTTCAACCAGCTATTCCTCTCGCTCCCGCTCTACGTCAGCTATGTCAGCGGGAGTGACGCCGTCGTCGGTCAAGTTCTCGCGATATACTCTGGCTTCGCCCTGATCGCGCAATATCCCGTCGTGGCCTGGGCCAGCCGCCGCTTCCCGCCGTTCGCCATGATGACAGTCGGCTGCGGCCTCATGGCCGCCGGGATGGCGGGACTGGCCTTCATGCCCTCCACGCTCGCACCCTGGGTCAGCCTGGCCGTCCTCCTGTTTGCCGTCCCCCTGGTCGTGTACACCCTGGGCGACCTGCTCGTGCAGCCGACCATCGCCGCCATTACCGGCGACATGGCGCGGCCTGAGGCGCTCGGCAGCTACTTCGGTTTCAGCGCCCTCGGGCTCGCCATCGGCGGCGGCCTCGGGAATGCCCTCGGCGGAGTCCTGTTCGACCAGTCGGTCGCGCTGGGCATGCCGGCCGTTCCCTGGATCGCCTTCGCCCTCGTCGCGGGCAGCCTGGCCATCGCGTTCCGCTGGTTCGGACGCACAGTTCGGCTAGTTCCAGCCCATTCCGCCCCCGAAGGAGTGACATGAGTACCCCCCCGCGTCCCCACCGCTCGGCGCGCCGGCCAATATGGGCCATTATCGCCGTCTCTCTCCTTTTGCTCACTCTCGCCACCGCCAGCAGCGCCAGCTTCGCCGCCGATCAATCCCAGCCCCCCGCGCCCATCACACCCGGTGTCGCCGAACAAACCGCTGCTCTCGCCGCGAGCGGCAGCGAGACGCGCAGCCTGAGTCTCATTCTTGAGCTGCAAGGGGCGCCTGTCGTCGACACCTACCTTGCTGCGCAGGCAAGCGGCGCCGCCAAGACTGACGCCGCCGCTGCGCAGCAAGCGCGCCTGGCGCAGATCCAGGCGCAGCAGGCGCGCGTCGAAGTGGCCGCGCAGCGTCTCGGCGCTCCCGTGCTGCAGCGGTACACAAATCTGATGAACGGCCTGCTCGTGCACGCGACACCTGACCGCCTCGCCGACCTGGCGCGGATTCCCGGCGTCGCTGCGATTCGCTCCGCGCCCGTCTACAGCCCGACCCTCGCCCACTCCGTACCGTTCATCGGCGCGGACACGGTGCGCCAGACGCTCGGTCTGGACGGCCGCAACACGACAATCGCGATTATTGACACCGGCATCGACTACACCCACCGTGACTTCGGCGGACCCGGCACAACCGACGCTTATGCGGCGGCCAGCGCCGACGCGACCAAGCTGCCGGGCCTCTACAAGGGCCAGGCGCTGTTCCCCACGCTCAAGATCATCGGCGGCTGGGACTTCATCGGCGAGCGCTACGACCCTTACTCCGACTGCTCGCCGCAGCAGCAAGCCAGCGGCGACTGCTCGGCCGTGCCCGAGCCGGACCCCAACCCGATTGATGTGTGGGACCATGGCACGCACGTCGCCGGCATCGCCGCCGGGTTCGGCGTCCCGAACGACTCAGTCAACGGCTCGCTCCCGTCGACGTTCGGCGGCGACACGGTGTATCACGGCGTCGCGCCGGCCGCGCGCCTATACGCCTACAAGGTCTTCGCGACCAGCGGCGCCAAGTCGGACCTGATCGCCGGCGCGGTGGACCGCGCGATGGACCCGAACAGCGACGGCGACATGAGCGACCACGTGGACGTCATCAACATGTCCCTCGGCGCCGCGTTTAGCGGCAGCGACGTTCTCAGCCAGATGTCCGACAGGGCGTCGGCAGCCGGCGTTCTCGTCGCCGCCGCGGCCGGCAACGACGGCGATATCCCGTATGTCGCGGGTGAAAGCGCGGCCGGGCGCTTCGGCCTCTCCGTGGCGTCGAGCTACGCGGCCGGTAGCATCTCCAGCAGCACGAACGTGGCCGATGTCGTCTCCAGCTTCAGCTCCCGCGGCCCGGATGTGGAGGGCACGCGGCTGAAGCCGGATATCACCGCGCCCGGCTCGTCCATCGTGTCGGCAGGCATGGGCAGGGGTACAGGCCCACTCAGCTTGAGCGGGACATCCATGGCGACGCCCCATATTGCCGGCTCCCTGGCTCTGATGCGCCAACTCCACCCGTCGTGGACATCCCAAGAGGTGGCGGCCCTCCTCGCCAACACCGCCAAATCCGACCTCTACCTGGACTCTTCCCACGCCCCCTCGTCCCGCGCGCCCATATCGCGCGTCGGCAGCGGGCGCGTGGACCTGGTGCACGCCGCCGCGGTCCAGACAGTCGCCTACGATCCCGATGGCCTGGGGAATATCTCTTATGGCTTTCAGACCGTGGCCACCGACACCTACAGCGACACGCATACCCTGCGCGTCGCCAACAAGTCGAGCGACACACGCACGTATGACCTCACCTGGGGCTGGGGCATCACGCCCACCGCGTCCGCTCAGGTCAGCCTGAGCATCGTCCCGCCGTCGGTGACGCTCGCCCCCGGCGCCAGCGGGGATGTCCAGGTCACGCTGACCATCCCCGCCAGCGCTTTGCCATCGTTCCAAATCAGCGGCTCGAATACCGGCAGCAGCGCGGCTCTCAGCGCTTCGGAGATCGCCGGCGATATTTATGTCACCCAGCAAGGAGACGGCGGCGACAGCCTGCACGTCCCCTTCTACTTCCTCGGCCGCAAGGCCTCCAGCGTCTCCACCGACAAGACGACGCTTGACCTGGGCGGACGCGGCCAGAGCCAGAGCGGCACGCTGACTCTCACCAACACGTCCGGCTACACCGGCACGGCGGAGGTCTTCTCCCTTATGGGCGGAGATCCCTCCGAGACTGGGTTCGCGAGCGCGATAGATGTCCAACGCGTCGGGGTGCGCGCCCGCAACGGCAATCTCGACTTCGCCGTCCAGAGCTACATGCCCCACGCCGTTCCCCTGGCCGCCGTGTACATCGTTCACATGGACACGACAGGTGACGGCGCCCCGGACTGGCAGCTATTCAACTTCGACGAAAACGCGGCGACAATTGGCGGGGTCTCGGGGCGCAACCGCGCGTACCTCTGCCCGGAGAGCGTCAAGTTAGACATCGTGGCCCTGAATTCGCCGCCCCTACCGAGTGGCTGTATAGCCGAGCCGCCGACAGACTTCACCTTGAATAGCGGCGTCACGATCCTCAGCGTGCGCGCCAACGACGCCAATCTCGGCGGCAACAAGCCGTTCAGCTTCTATGTCACTACACTCGACTGGATCAAGGACTACACGACGTTTTCGGACCGCGCGCCCGATTCCGGCTGGTACACCTTCGACCCCGGCCATCCACGCCTGCAAACCAACAGTATGACGGCGACCGTTCCTCCCCACGGCGCTGCCACCGTCCAAACATGGGCGGGCGCGTCAACGGCTGGCTACACGGCCACCAGCACGGAGCAGGGCCTGTTCATCTTCCACCGCGGCAACCCGCCGGGCGACCGCGAGGTCGATGTGGTCGGGGTTACGGTTCCGTCACTGTATCTACCGTACCTCGTGGGCGGAAATAGCGTCCATAGATAACAGGAAGCTCGGAAACTTAAACTTAGGAGTGCCAACGATGCACTTGAAGATACGCCGACTGCTCATCGCCAGTCTCGCGGCAGTTAGTGTTGTGGCCGCGCTGATATTCTGCCTGCTCCGAGGAGCCCCCGCCGACGCCCAGGGACCGTCCACCGGCCAGGTGGACGTGAGCCGCGCCCTTAGCGCAACCGGCAAGACGACGACCGGCGAGGATGACGCCCTGGCGCGTCTCAGCCCGCGTCTGCTCCCGCAAGCGCGCGCTGGCGGCCAGGGCACCGTCTACGTCAGCGTGCTCGCCCGCGACGGCACATCCCTCGATGGCATCGCCGAGCGGTGGCGACCCCTCAAGATTGCCATCGGCCAGAACCGCATTCTCGCCGCGAAGGTACGCCAGGACCGGCTCGTCAAGCTCGCCTCGCTGCCGGGCGTCGCCGGCGTGATGCCAACGGCGCCGACCGCCGAGGAACGCGCGCAAGAGCGCAGCGCCGCGGCCCAGCGAAAGACGCAGGCTGCCGCCGGCGCGAACAAGCCCGCCACCGCGCCGATGAAGGCCGACGCGCCTGACCTGTGGTACTCCACCCAAGCGCTCGGCGCCAACCGCGCCGCCGCCAACGGCTATGACGGCTCCGGCGTTATCGTCGGCGTCAACGACGACGGCGTCGACTTCGGCCACCCCGACCTCCAGGGCACGTACGCCACGGACCCTCATCCCGACTCGCCCTACTATGGCTTTCCGCTGGTGTACGACGATGAGTCGGCAGCGGCGTATGTGCTCACGGACGGCGACCCGACCGGGACCAACTACGCCTCCAGCGCCGCCACGTTCAGCGCCGGCGTGCCTTACGGCATGACCGGCACGGTCCAGATTCAGGTACCTGGCTACATCGGCGACGCGACTGTCCAGCCGGTGCTCACGCCGACAACCGTCACCGAAACAATCACTTTCCGCAATACCAGCCGGTCCGGCGTCATCCACTACGGCGTGCACCCGGATTCGAGCCTCTGGCGCGTGGAGGATATCGGCGGCGCGACCTTTACCGTTCCCGCCGTCTTCCTTCTCACGGACGACGCGACCGCCGGCGTCTACGACAGCGTGTACGTAGACCTGGGCCGCCAGAGCCGCAGCCACCAGATCGAGGCTACCTACGATTTCACGGCGATTCGCCCGGCGCGTCTCGGCCCCGGCCAGGATCCCACCGTCGCCAGGGATCTGGACGGCGACGGCCTCGACGACATCTCCGGCGGCATCATCTACTTCATCGCCGACGGCTTCAGCCAGGTTCCCATTCTCGATTGGCTCTGGGGAGCGTCGGACAGCTTCCCGCCGCCGGAGGCAGGCGCCCTGGTCGCATTCTTCGGGGATTACGGTGGGTTCTGGCACGGCACGTCCGTCGCGTCTCAGATCGTGGGGCAGGGGCGCATCCACAGCCGCTTCGGCCAGGACACGAGCGTTCCCGATTTGCGCGGCGTCACCGACGGCGCCTCGGTCATCAACGGCGAGACGCCGGGCCTCGCGCCGGGCGCGAAGATTTTCGCCTCGACCTACCTGGGCGACTACCCGCAATGGGTCGCCATGACCTATGGCTACGACGGCCACCCCGACAGCGGCGATGACGCGCAGATTCTGTCTAACTCGTGGGGGGACACCGGTTTCCCGCAAAGCATGGACGCCGGCGGCTTCGCCACCCAGCTCAACGCCATGGTCCCGAACGTCCTGATTATCGCATCGGCCAGCAACGGCGGCGCGGGCTACGGCACCATGAGCGCACCCGGCACCGCGGGAACAGTCCTGGCTGTCGGCGCGGCGACACAGTTCGGCACGGATACCAGCTCGTCTATCATTAGCTCGACCGTCCAGATTACCAACGGCAACCCCGCCTCGTTCACGTCGCGCGGGCCGGACCTGCGCGGACGGCCTGGCGTCGCCGTTGTCGCGACGGGCGACTCGGCCTCCGGCGCCTATCCATTGAACCTGTCCATCGGTCCCGACGGTCGGCTCAACGGCGACAACGCCTGGCTCGCGTTCAGCGGAACTAGTCAGGCCGCGCCTCAGGCCGCCGCGGTCGCCGCCCTCGTCTACCAGGCGTATCACGAGCGCACAGGAACGACGCCCACCTGGAGCACAGCGCGTGCCCTTCTCCAGGGGACGGCCGGCGATGTGGGGCAAAACCCCGCGATCCAGGGCGCGGGCGAGGTGGACGCGGACCAGGCGACGGCGGCAGCCGGTGGGCTGTACGCGGCGGCTGTCGCGCCCGGCGAGTGGCAGGTCGGCGATTACCGGGGTACCGAGTACCTTGCGTTCCCCAACATCGCCCACCGGGGGCAGAGCTACAGCCAGGTCTACACCTTAACCAACAGCTCGCCCGTGACCCTGACCTACGAGCTATCCGGCGACACTCTGACGCCGGTCGATAGCCAGGAGTGGACGCTACAGACCAACCAGACCAAGGAAAGCCGCTATAGCCCGTACCGGCCTGACTACCTGATCCTGCCTGAGAAAATCAGCATCCCGGCCGACACGGACATGATGCGCGTGGAGCTGGCGCAACCCTTCTCCTCGTTCTGCAACGAGGACCCGACCGGCCTGCATATTGGCTGCGGGCGACTCGGAAAAAGCGGCTGGAGCCTGTCGGCGTACCAGTGGCTTGACTGGAACCACAACGGGCGCGTGTGGACCGACCTGAACCAGAACGGCGTCGTCAACACCGGCGAGCTAGACCTGCCCGGCACACTGCCCGGCCAGACCACGCCCGACCCGAACACGTCCCGCGAGCTCAACCCGCTCGGCAACGCCTGGCTCGGCGGCAACAGCCAGGACTTGCGCATCTTCCGCCCGACCGAGCAGGGCGCCGACGGTCTTACAATCGGTGTCAGCCACCAGCGCTATCCGACTGGCGCGCCGCCGACCGACACACTCAAGCTGAAGGCGACCTACTACCGACGGCAGCCCTGGGCACCTTTGACCCTCGACAAGCAGAGCCTCACCCTCGCCCCGGGCGAGACCGCCACCTTCCGCGCCACATTCAGCGTCCCCAACGACTGGCCCCTGGGCTACTACGAGGGGAGCATCCGCGTCAAGGCGACGCCCCCCGGCAGCCACGACGCCGGCGTTCGTTTTCTCCACGCGGCAGCAGGTCTCGGCCCGGTCGATGTCTACGTCGACAACGGCGCAACCCCAGCCGTGTCTAACCTGGCGCTGGGGGCCATCGGCCCCGACGCCACTATAGACCTCTACGCGGGGTCCCACGTTATCCGCGTGACACCCCACGGAAGCCCGGCCTCGGCCGCCATCCTTTACCAGGATGTGACGGTCGCCGAAGGCACGGAGTATACCCTCGCCGCAGTCACGACGGCCTCCGGCCCCGCGCTTCAAACCATCGTCGACGGCAACCGGAGCATCGGCGCAGGACAAAGCCGCGTGCGCTTCGGCCAGCTCTCGCCTGACCTGGGCAAGGTGGATGTGTACGCCAACGGGCGCAAGCTGTTCTCCGACCTCGACTACCACAACGTCGCGCGCTACGCCACTCTGCCCAATGGCACATACACCCTAACCGTGACCCACGCGGGCAGCGCAACCCCGCTTCTCACCCTCGGCCCGACGTCCCTGACCGGCGCGAGCCTGACGGCGTACGCGGTCGGACCGGCCGGCGCGCTGCAAGGTGTGACCGTCGCCGGCCGCGCCCGCACCCACTTCCCCACCCACGCCAGCGAGCTACCGGTCGTCGCCAACATCGCGGCGGCGAGTGACCTGGGGGTTGGCAACGCCGTGCGCATCGGCGGCACGCCGCCCACCGACGGCACCTATGACAATGGCCGCGTCTTCGGCCTGACCGACTGGCTCGGCAACGGCGACGCGACGCAGGGCGACTGGCGCTCATTCTACGTGGATGTGCCGGACACAGCGGCGACGACCGGCGCCAAGTCTCTCATTCACACGGTCTGGCCCGATTACCCGACGGATATTGACGTGGCGGTCTACGGCCCACAGGCGCGACGGACCGAGAACGGCCAGCCGGTCGACGAAGTCGGCGCGGTCGTAAACCCGGCGGTGTCCGGCCCGTACGACTTGGCGCTGAAGGCGCGCAGCGTCGACACCCTGCACGACGCCGACGGCAGCAGCGCCACGCCCGGCGACGCATACAGCTTCCAGACGAGCACGGGTAGCACGGCGGAGTGGCTGAGCGCCCCGCTGACAAAGGGGCTGAACCTCTTCGCGATGCACAACGTGCTGTATGGAGGGCAGTCGCCCTCCGGTGTGCCGTTTACGACAACCGTCGGCTCGGCCGTCATCTCGCCCACCGCGGTCGCCTTCACTGCGCCCGGCCCCACCGGCGCTTTCCCAGTCAGCCTGACGGCATCCCTGGACCTGGATGGGCTGGCCGCCCAGGCGTATGGCCTCAGCGCACCGAGCGTCTACCACGATGCCGTCGGCCAGTCGACCCCGCCCGGCAGCCTGTCGGACCCGAATGGCAACAAGACATACCCGGTCACGGTGCGCAACAGCGCCCTGCTCGACATCCAGCTCCAGCCAAACGGGAGCTTCACCGGCTACGACGTCGACCTGTACCTTCAAGTGAAGAACACGAGCGGCTTCTGGGTAACCCTCACCCAGTCCGCAAGCGCGTCGGCGAGCGAGCACATCTCGATGCCCATGCCGGCGCCCGGCGAGTACCGTGTCCTGGTGAACGGCTACAATGTGCCGCCCGGCGCGAGCTACACCCTCACCATCCTCAACATCGACGGCACAGACCTGCAAGTCACGGGCATCAGCGCGGACCCGCTGCCCGCCGGCACGGCGACGCACTTCACCGTGCGCTACAACGCGAACTTCATCGGGACGCGCCAGGGCATCATCTACTTTGGCCCGAAGGACGCCCCGACAACGTTTCACGTGCCAGTCACCATCACCGGAACGCGCGCCTACCTGTTCATGCCGCTGTTACAACGTTGAGATATGTGACTTCACGCGGAACCGTTCAATACATCATTACAGGCAGCCACTCTTGGTCACCCCTCGCCTGATCTAAAGGCAAAGAGTGACCAAGAGTTTTGTACCACGTTACCTTCTTCTTGCACTCGTCGAATTCTGGGTATACAATCGGTCAGCCGCCGGATACGGGTGGCTTGCGCGCCCGATTACCGTACACACACTACAGTAAGGAGCGTCAATGAGTCCCCCGCCCTACTGATCGAGCCCCGTCACGTCTATGCCCACCACTCTGATGGGCGCCTCAAGCGCCCGCTAGCTATCTGGTTATCGGCCGATATCTATCGCCCGGGGCGATGCTCGCCCCAAGAATCTGGAGCCTCAGAATGAGAAAACTCAGACGTCTCGCGCTGCCCCTCGCAGCCGCGGCGGCTATCGTCGCTGTCCTGACGCTCTCCCTCGCCGTGCTTCGTCCCGCCACCGCCCAACCACCGGCGCCCGGCGAAAAGCAGGCCGAAAAGATCACCACGACCACCGACGCCGCCTATGAGAAGATGTCCCCCACGGTCCGCGACGCCGCGAGAGCGGGGGGCAGCGACGTGATCCAGGTCGTCATCGACGCCGACATGGGCGTGGATGTCACGCCCTACGCCGTCAAGGCGGTTTCGGCCAAGCTACCGCAACTGGACTCCGAGGTCATCCTCGCCCAGGTCAAGGGCAGCGCCCTGACCAAGATTGCCTCTCTGCCCGGTGTCAACCAGATCAACCCTGTCATTCCCGGCCCCGGTGAGAGACAGCAGCCGCCTCCTCCATCCCCGGACCCCAAACCCAAGCCCTCTCTCGATGAGCAGCGCGCCCGCATGGAGCAGCTGCGCAAGATTAACAAGCCGTGGGACGCGTCAGCCGAGCCGTCGAGGGCCAAGCCGAGCGCCTGGTACGACGTTGGGCCGAACCACGAGAGCCGACGCGCCTGGATGAAGGGCTACCAGGGCCAGGGCGTGAACGTGGCCGTGATTGACAGCGGTGTTGACGTGGCCCACCCCGACTTTTGGGGAACGTGGGCAACCGATGAGGACGTCAGCTCGCCGTACTACGGCTGGCCGATGGCCTTCGACCCTTACTCTATCCTGCTCTACGTCAACGACGCCGCATTCGGCACCGACTTCGTTGCCACCGGAGCGGCGTGGTACGCTGACACGACGGCGACCCCGCAGGTCTACCGCTCCTATGAGGACCTCCAGAATGGCACGGCGCGGGCGAAGTTTGCGCCGTTCGCGGACTCCCAGGGACGCGGCGGCAAGGTGCCCGGCGTCAGCCACGAGTACACGTTCAAGGACACGAGCAAGAGCGGGGTGTATCACTTCGGCAGCCACCCCGACCTCAATGTGGCCCACCTTTATGGCCAGTCCCCGGCCGTGCTCCTGGTCGACGAGCACCAGGCCGGCGTCTACGACACCGTCTACGTTGACCTCGACAACGACTACGACTTCACCAACGAGAAGCCGGTCACCAAGGACTCGCCCCTGTCGTACCGCGACATGGACGGCGACGGCAAGCCGGACATCTCCGGCGGCGGCATCTACTTCATCGCCGACGGCAATACCCCCGTCCCCGGCAGCACCACGCTGTATGGCAGCCTGGCGGCGCCGCCGGCCAACGCTTCCCTGGTGGCCTTCATGGGCTCGTTCGACGAAGACGGAGACCATGGCACGCTATGCGCCTCGAACGTTGTCGGGCAGGGGAGCATCAACGGCTTCGCCCCGCTCTACCAGGACCTACCTAACGGCCCGCCCGGCGTCACCCTCGGCGGCGCGCCCAAGGCCCGGCTCGTCCCTATTGGCGACATCTACTACAATTTCGACACGTCCATCCGGAATGCCTGGATCCTCTCGATGCTTGGCTACGATGGGCGGCCGAAGACAGGCGACGATGTCCAGATCACCAGCAACAGCTATGGGGAATCGGACATCGTGAATGGCGGCTGGGACTACAACAGCCGCTACCTGGACCGTTACCAGCGCCGCCTCAACCCCACAACAACCTTCCTGTTCGCCAACGGTAACGGAGGCCCGGGATATGGCACGGTAACCTCCCCGCTGCCAAACGTTGCTATCAAAGTTGCCGCCTCGACCCAGTTTGGCTCAACCGGCTGGGACTCCATCACCCGCACCGACCAGATTCCTTTCGGCGCCGTCATCCCATTCAGCAACCGCGGCCCTGACGCGCGAGGAACGGTCGGGGCTGATGTCGCCGCGGATGGCGCTTTCGCCTCAGGGGATGTGCCGATCAACATCAGCTATGACGGCAACTACGCCTGGGAGACGTGGGGCGGCACGAGCCGCTCGACCCCGGTCGCCGCGGGTAACCTGGCTCTGATCTACCAGGCGTTCAAAGAGAAGAATGGGCGCTGGCCGACGTACCAGGAGTCACGCGCTCTGCTCAAGGCAGGCGCGCAGTCGACGGGCAGCGACGTGTTCACTGCCGGTACCGGCCGCGTGGACGCCGACACCTCCACCGACATCGCCTCCGGCCGCCAGGGCATCTACAGCCTGCCGGACGAGTGGCGCGTGGGTGACTACCAGGGCAAGGAATATCCTGCCTTCGCCAACATCATCTACCCTGGCGCGAGCGACACCCAAAACTTCACCCTCAACAACCCGAGCGACCACGCGGTCGACGTGACATTGTCCGCCGACGTTCTACGGCGCTTCGACCAGCGCGACTTCACGTTCACCACGAAGCCGCTCAGCGAAGAAAGCAAATACACCTTCAGCGCGCCAGACTATCTCATCCCCCTGGACAACATCCCCGCTGACGCTGAGTTGGTCCAAGTGTCGGCGATCTTCCCGTTGAGCCAGATGGACCCGACCGGGAAGTACTCAGCTGACAACCGCTGGCGTCTGCTGATCTACGATTGGACGGATATCAACGGCGACGGCAAGCTGTGGACGGACACCAACGGCAACGGCGTCGTCAACCACAAGGACATGGTGCCGTACCAGGCAGCTGATATTGATGGGAATCCGGCTCTCAACTGGGCCCAGACTGAGATCGAGCGATGGGAGTATGAGCGCGTCGGCTACAGTTACCCTTACGGTACAGCCATGAAGGTCCAGATGCAGAACCCGACGCAGCATATGCACAACGGGCTGTTTATCGGCTTGCAGCACCGAGCCAGCACCCCGGCGGTTCCGACGACGACGCTGCAGATCAAGGTCGAGTTCTACAAGCGGCAGCCGTGGGAGTGGGTGAACTTCACCTCTGACCACCTGACCATCGAGCCGCACTCGACCGCGACCGCGACCGCGACTATCGCCATCCCGGCCAACACGGCCGCCGGCGAGTACGACGGAGCGATTCGCGCGACGTACGCGGGCCGCGCGCCGTATAGCGTCTTCATGCCGCTGATTGCCGTGAACACGCGACTGGCTCAGCCGGCCCCCTTGAAGACCGGCAGCAGCAGCGAACTACAGATTCCCGACCGTGTCAACTCCATCCCGGTCGTCGCCAGTGTGGCGGCGCAGTACAACTTCACGGGTAGCATCACCCTGGGCGGCGCGAACGCCAACGACCCGCGCGACCCATACAACAACGGCGTCGTGCGCGGTGACTTCGACTGGAGCTGGCGCGCCGAATCCGGTGATTGGCGCACCTTCTTCTTTGACTCCACCCAGTCGCCTATCAGCGGCACCAAGCTCCTCACACGTAACGTCTGGAACGACGCCGCGCCGCCCACCGACATTGACACCATCATCCTCGGGCCGACGAGCGACCGCTTCAGCAACCCCAACGACCCTGGCAACGCGACGAGCAACTGGGCTGACCCGGCCTACTACGGCCCGTATACCCTCGATGAAGTCAGCCGTAGCCCGAACCGCAACACCGGCGCGGGCGTCTGGCGTTTCCAGACGGCCACTGGTGGACCGGAGGAGTGGGTCGCCGGCGAGGCCAAGGCGGGGCTGCACGCCATCCGCCTGCACAACGTCCTGTTCGACGGCGACAAGTTCAACGTGCCGTACACCACGACGATTGGCGCGGCGACCGTGTCGCCCTCGGCTATCAGTGTGACCAAGAACGTTACATCTACCACCACCATCAGCGACTGCGCGCCGTTGACGTTCAGCGCGACGATGGATCTGCCCGGTTTGGCAGCCGAGGGCTTCGGCCTGAGCAAGCCGCTGGTGCGGAACTCGGAGACCGTCAACCAGGACAACCCCAACGATCCGAGCAGCGCCAGCTACAAGTATCCCTTCACCGTCACCCACGCCTCGCGCCTGACGGTGAGCATCGACGGTGGCAGCGGGCCTGACCTCGATCTATACCTGCTGCGCGATTCGAACGGCGACGGGAACTTCACGTACCCGGACGAGGTCGTAGCCTCCAGCACATCGTCTACGGCTCAAGAGTCGGTCAGCCTGACCCGGCCGGTCGACGGCAAGTACGAGATCCTGGTGCACGGCTATAGCGTACCGGGTGGCAGCACGACGTTCAAGCTCACCCTGGACCTCGTGCAGGGCTACGATGTGACGGTGCGCAATGTGCCGAGTGGCGCGCTGCCGGCCAACACGCCGGCCCATCTGGAAGTGTGCTACCAGAAGACGATCAGCCCCGGCGACGTCTTGCAGGGCGATGTCCTGCTCGGCCCGTCGGTGGCCCCGTCCACGTTCACCATTCCGATTGCGATCAAGGCCTCGTCGACACCCGCGGCCAGGCCGTAGACCCCGGCGTAGAGACGCGCCATGGCGCGTCTCTACCTCCTGGCAAAGAAGACCCCCGGAAGAGCGAAGGTGCTCCTTCCGGGGGCTTTCCTTTGCGACCACTTGAGCCGAGTGCGCACAGGAAGGCTGTCATTGCAGGGAGCGCCCAGCCGAGTGACGACATGCGCCAGCACAAGAAACATCGAGCGTCACCCCGAGCGCAGCGAGGGGTCTGGACTGCGATCGAACGCGGCCCAGATGCTTCGCCTTCGGCTCAGCATGACAGCCCAGTTTGAGGTTTCTGAGCAGAAGCGCGCCCCTCGGGGGTGTGGGGGGGCGAAGCTCCCCACTGACGAAGTAACCTCCCGGTTGGTGACAGGCTCCAGCCGCTTAGCCAACCTCTTGCAGGGGCGGGAGATTGCTTCGCTGGCGCTCGGAATAACGGCGCAAACCCAGACGGTCGGGCTTGGGTGCTACGGTACGTCGCACGTGATGAGGCGCTGGCCCTGGGCGTAGTAGGTGTACTGGCGATCGCCGACCCGCAACACAATTTCCACGGCGGTCACAAGCGCGGGCTGCGTGTAGGGAACCTTGTCCGGCGTGCGGCGCGCCGCGCAGTTGAATACCCCAATCGGCACGTCCCCACGCGTGACGCTGACGACCTCGATCACGTCGGGCGCGAGCTTCAAGCGCTTTGCCAGGTCCGCCCGCGCCTGCGCGCCAAAAGCCGCGTCATCCATCAGCCGCCACGGCGTCGGCAAGATGACGACGCGCGGCGCGCCGCCCTCGGATGTAGGCATTGGCGTCCGCGGCACGGGCATCGGCAACTGCTGCACGGGCTGGGTGGGAAAAGTGGCCGGCTTAGTGGGTGAGAGGGTCGGCAGAGGCGATGGTGACGAAGTCGGTAGCGGTGTTGGAGGGGAGGTGGTCGGAGCGGGGGACGGAGGAGGCGGCTCTGTCGCTGCCGCCACGGAAGTGGGAGCTGCAACAACAACGGCGGCAGACGGGGGTGGTGACGGCGCGCAAGCAACCAGAATGCCCGCCAGAACCACTCCCGCCGCCATACCCAGGCTCAGCCGTCCTAACATGCGTCTTTCCTCTGCCTCCAGATTTAGGACGCTGTCCGGGCGGCGAATGTTCCGCCTACACCGCGGCCGGCTCTGTGTCCAGCTCGGCCAGCAGGCCGCGCAGGTCCAGCGGGCGAGTGACCATCTGCAGCTCGCCGTTGCGCGTCGGCCAGTCCTTGGGGTCACGGTCGCGGTAGATCTCGATGCCGTTGCCATCGGGATCGCGGAAGTAGATCGCCTCGCTCACGCCATGGTCGGACGCGCCGTCGATGAGGACGCCGTTCTCCAAGACGCGCTTGAACGTGCGCGCCAGCTCGCGGCGATTGGGCAGGAGGATGGCAATATGGTACAGGCCCGTCGTGCCCGGCGCCGGCGGCCGCCCGCCCTGGCTCTCCCATGTGTTCAGACCGATGTGGTGGTGGTAGCCGCCCGCCGACAAGAACGCCGCCTGGCGGCCGTAGTACTGCATCACCTCGAACCCCAGCACGTCGCGGTAGAAACGCACAGATCGGTCGAGATCGGAAACTTTCAGATGCACGTGTCCGATTCTGGTCTCGGGATGAATACTCTCAGCCATCGTGACTCTCCTCACCTCTAAATCGGGCGATAAAAGATAACTGTCGGGTCGAAGGAACCATCTGCGTTGCGGGCATAGCCGGGGATGCTGCCGAGGCGCGTGTAGCCGATGCGTTCGTACAGCTTCTCCGCCGCGTCGCCCTCGCGCGTGTCCAGCACGAGTAGCTTACGGCCATCGGCGCGCGCCGCGTCCTCGACGGCGGCCATGAGCGCCCGAGCAATGCCGCGGCGACGGTACGCGGAGTGGACCAGGAGTTTCTGCACCTCCGCGCGGTGCGCGCCGTTCGGGCGCGTCTCCAGCCCCAGGGCAACGGTGCCGACGATGCGGCCGTCGCACTGGGCGGCCAGCAGCAGACGCTCGCCCTCGGCCACCTGGTCCAGCGCTTTGAGCCAGTAGCTCTGCGCCTCGTCGGCGGCGAGTGGTGGGAGGAATCCGACGGACGCGCCGTTGTCGACGCTGTCCTGCAACACAGCGATCAGATCTTCAATGACAGCCGAATCTGGCTCGCTGCTCAGTCTGGTGATTGTTACGTGCGCGTCCATCGTTCATCTCACTCCGCGCGGTCCGTGGCCAGATCCGGCTGCTCGCCCAGGAACTCGTACCACTTCGCCTTCGTGCAAGGGTAGTGCTTGGCCGCTTCTACCAGGTCCATGAACCCGACGATATTCTGCTCAAAGCGGTCCGCGAGCTGCGGGTTGGCGATTCGCCCTTCGGCGTCGAATGCCTGATGCGCCTGTGCCAGGGAGAACATCTCCGGGAACACGCGAGCGCCCAGGTGCTCCAGCGGGATGCGCAAGGCCCACAGACCGCGGTTGCCCCCGGCCATGGACGGTGAGGCCGACAGCAGCAGGCCGTGGCGACCGTTGAACGGCTGCGGCTTGGCGCGCGAGACCCAATCGATGGCGTTCTTGATGACGCCGGGCATAGAGGCGTTGTACTCCGGTGAGGCAATCACAAAGGCGTCGTTGGCTTCCAGACGGCGGCGGAACTCCTGCGTACCGGCCGGCAATCCGTCGCTATTCTCGACATCCTGATCAAAGGAAGGAGCGTCGAACTCCTCCATCGAGGCAAAGTCTACAATCCCGCCGTGCCGTTCGATGACCTGAGCGGCCAGGCGAGCCAGGCGTACATTGACGGAGTCGTCGCGCAGCGATGCGCCGAATACCAGGAATCGCACGGTTTCCCGCGCTTGCACGCCATCACCATTAACCAGTGGCGTTGACATTTCTGCTCTCCATTATGCTAGGCTCGGATGAAAGGGAGGCTTGCTTGTTACCTGGTGACATTGTACGCCGCCGGCATCCCGATGGATGTCCTCGCGAGCGTCCTTCAGCGCGTCGGCCTCTGAATCTAGTCGAAATCGACGACTTGATGTAGATTTACGCTTCCTAGAGACCTGTGATCGACAAGGCCGCGGCCTAAACTAATCCCAAGGTGAGAACTACATGGGACATGTGGGTCACCAACTAAACAACGGCCAGCAGGGCGTCGGCGCGGGATTGCAGGATCGTGCGACAGCGCTGCTTGACCTCATCGGTCTTGTCCGCCAAGCGCACCAGGAAGGCGTCCACCTTCTCGCGCACCTTGGCCGCCGTCCCGAAGCAGGTGTTGGCCGTCACCTCTTCGCGCACCCAGTCCCAGATCGCCTCGTCGGCGTTGAAGTCGGGGCTGTAGCCCGGCAGCGCGACCAAGCGCAGCTTGAGGTTGGGGGTCGTCAGATACGTGCGCAAGGCGTCGCCATGATGCATCGGGCCGTTGTCCCAGATGACGATCAGAGGTTGGGTGTGGTTGGCCCGCAACTGCTTGAGGAAGGCCACCGAGGTCTCGGCCGTCAGGTTCTCCATCACGTTCATCACCTCGGTCTGTCCAGTCTCCAGGCACACCGCCGAGTAGTAGGTCGCCTTCTCGCCGCGCCTGGGGCTGCTAGTGTCGGCCAAGGCGGGCGTCCCGCGCGGCACCCACTTGGCCCGCACCTCGACATCGGCCCGAAAGTGCGCTTCGTCGACAAAGAAGATCGTGGCCCCTTCGGCCTCGGCCGTCCGCCGCAACTCGGCATACATCTGGACGAAGGCGGCGCGCTTGGCCTCGTCGGCTTTGAGGAAGCGCTTCTTGGGCCGCTTCAGGACGAAGTCCAGCCGATGCAAGTAGTTCAGACAACTGGAGCTACTCAGAGTGCGACCGAAACGCCGCTTGACGAACTGGTGCACGCCCTTCCAGTTCCAGTTGGCCTGCTCCACATCACTGGCTTCGGGCGTGCCTTCGACGGCTGTCTTCAACGCCGCTTGCTGCTCCTCGCTGAGGACGGGGGGGAGCCGCCTGTCTGCTCGAACGCCAAGCCCGTGGGCCCCTTCTGCTCTAGCTCTGCCACCCAATCACCAATGGTATGGGCATCCCGCTCCAACGCCTCGGCGACCTGGTTGGCCGACCAGCCGCGGCTCAGCAACCAGATGGCGTGCCACCGTTCCCGTTCTCGCGGTGTGGGGGAGCGGTACATGCCGTCTCGCACCGCTTTGCCGTCCAACTGCCAGCGCTTCAACGTCGCCTGGATGTTGTCCATCTCGGCCCTCCATCGCACGTTCAGGATACTGGCAGTATACCACACTCGCAATGACGGTTTCACCTTGGGATTAGTTTAGTGCAACGCGAGCGCGAGCGGCGCCTGGAGATAAGACCCGTCTGAGTAACGCTGGAACTTGTACCAGACGTGTTCTTGCGTGTCATCCGAAAGGTAGAGAAAGCCGTCTTCGAGGGTGCGGCGGTCCTCCGCCACATCTTGCATGAGCACAACGCCGACTGCGCCGCCATCGGGCGCGACGACAATTACGTTCTGCCCAGCAGGATCGAGCGTAACGGTGCTTCCGGGCGGAAAGTTCTTTGCCTGCGGAAGCAACTTCTGTTCGACCTCGGCCTTGAACTCTGACCATTCCAAGAAATCGGCGCATCCGTTTTGCGAGGCCTGGGCGCACATCCCAGGGCCTCGGTTCTTGTACGCCGGGTACCACTGCACCATCTGGGGCGAGGGTAACACTGAAGCACGGCTGGGGCCAACGCGCGGCTCTGCAGCGACACCGGCCAGCGCCGTCACTGATACGAGGGCAAGCAACATCAGGGCTACCAAGGGCTCGCCGATGCGCCAGCCTACCTTCTTCCTCTCCGCCTCGCCGTCGTGGCCCAACACATTTCCATCGTGAACCGCCGCGGTTCGCGTCTTGTCCTCGCGCACTAACATTAGACTCTCCGGTGTGAAAACTATGCCATGCACGCTAACGGTACGCTCTTGTGTCGTGCAGATTATAATCACAGAGTCAGAATAGGAGAAACGGATGAAGAACTGGTTCGAGACGCATCCGATTGTCGGATCTGTCATCCTGTGGGCCGCGTGGCTCGTGTTCGTCACGCTCGGCGCGTTCGCCCTGGCCGCTCTGGTCCCCGGCCTGCCCGGCTATGGCACGGGGATCAGCGCCAGCCTCGTCCTTATCCTTGTCGGCGTGGTTCTCGTCGCCGGGCTGCTCGCCGCGTTCCACTGGTGGCGCATGGCGGGCTTCGTTGGCCCGTCCAAGTGGCGCCACTTGAGCCTGTACTGGCTGCCAGTGCTGACGCTGCCACTTCCCCTGCTCGGCGGGTTGCGCCCCCTGGAACCGGCCGTGCTCGGCACGCTCATCGTCGGCTACATCGCCACGGCCTTCGTCGAGGAGGGGCTTTTCCGCGGCGCGATGCTTGGCCTGCTGAGGCCAACCGGCATCTGGCGCGCCGTTATCATCTCATCGATTCTGTTCGGCATGGCGCATCTGGGGAATATCGTGTTGCGGGGGAATCCGGGGCTAATCGCGCTCCAGGCGCTAGGCTCGGCGACGGGGGGCGTCGGCCTCGCGGCGCTACGGCTGCGGACGCGAACGATCTGGGTGGTCATCGCCATCCACGCCCTCAATGACCTCTTTCTTCAGATGGGGACCCTCCCTGTGCCGCTGGTCGACGCCGCCCACGACATCATTCTGCTCGTCTACGGCATCTACCTGCTTCGCCCGAGCATTCTGCCGCGGCTCGAGGCGGAGATGGAGGAAACGCGCGCCTACGAAGCCAGCCGCGCCTAGTCTCGCGTGCCGCCGAGGCTAACCGCCGTCCCGACATTGTGGGCGAGCGCCTTGACGTAGATATGATACCCGGCGGCCAGGTCCTCGACCGCCAGGCCGAGCGACTTGAAGAGGGTGATTTCTGCCGGGCTGCGCCGCCCTTCGACGCGCCCGATGAGCAGATCGCCTAGCTCGCCCTGGATATGGCTGTCGTCGACGGCGCCCTCCTGCTTGGGGAACAGGAAGTCGCCGGCCTCGTTGAGCGTCGACTCGCGGCGATCAACATACATGCGCGACCGCGCCACCGCTTCCGTATCCAGCTCGCGGGCGAACGGCACACTCGATCCCACGGCGTTGACGTGCGCGCCTTCCGCAATCCACTCGCCCTTGAGAACCGGCGCGGTCGCCGAGGTGACCGTGCAGATGAGATCGGCGCCGTTCACCGCTTCCTGCGCTGACTCACTCACCTCGATTTCGACATTGTGGCGCCCGCTCTCGCGCTCGGCGAACTCCTGGGCATTGTCCGCCGTTCGGCTCCAGACGCGAATCCGTCGGATCGGTCGGACGGCAAGCATCGCGTCGAGGTGCGTCTGGGCCTGGACGCCGGAGCCGAGGATGGCCAGGTTCCCCGCATCCTCCCGCGCCAGCGCCCGCGTCGCCACACCCGTGACGGCAGCGGTTCGAATGGCGGTAATCGTCGAGGCGTCGATGATCGCCAGCGGCCGCCCGTGGTTCGTCTCGAACAACATCACCGCGCCCTGGTGCGAGTCATAGGGTGTGCCACGGTTGCCTGGGAACACACTGACGACCTTCAGCCCCATTACCGATGGCTCGCCACCGAGGTAGGCCGGCATCATCCCCAGCGCGCCGATGCGGTCCGGCAGCCACATGACGGGGCGCAGCGGCAGAATCGCATCGCCGCGCGCCAGGGCTTCCAGCGCGTCGGCCATGACCTCGATCGCGTCGGCCATGGGTAAGAGCTCGGCCACCTCCGCTCCGTTGATGACCAGGACGTTCATCGGCAGACTCCTCCGGACAAGAAAAGACCCGACACGTCCCTAAGGACCTGTCGGGTCGGCCCGGCGCTAGACTAGAGGATTTCCAAGTAGTGGTCGACTTCCCACTGGCTGACCTGGGTGCGATACTCGTCCCATTCCTCCATTTTTGCGCGGAGGAAGGCCTCGTATACGTGGGTGCCCAGGGCCTGCTGAATGACCTCATCCTGCGATAGCTCGTCCAACGCCTCCTTGAGCGAGCCGGGCAGCGTGGCGACACCGCGCTCGAGCAGCTCTTCAGCGTCCCAGTGGAACACATCTTCCTCGACCGGCGGCGGCGGCTGCAGGTTCTGATTGATACCGTCCAGGCCAGCGTGGAGCATGGCGGCGAACGCCAGGTAAGGGTTGCAGCTGGGGTCGGGGCAACGGAGCTCGAGGCGCGTGCTCTGCTCGCGTCCCGGCGAGTAGCGCGGGATGCGAATGAGGGCAGAGCGGTTGATCTGCGCCCAACACACGTACACCGGCGCTTCGTAGCCCGGCACGAGCCGCTTGTAGGAGTTGACCGTCGGCGCGACGAGAGCGGCAAGGGCGCGCGCGTGCGCCATCTGCCCGGCCATGAATGAGTAGGCCAGGGGCGAGAGTTTGTAGGGGTCGTCGGCGCGGTAGAACAGGTTCTGGCCGTCGCGGAACAGGCTCTGGTGCGTGTGCATGCCGCTGCCGGCGATCCCGTAGATCGGCTTGGGCATGAACGTCGCGTACAGCCCGTGGCGCTGGGCGATTGCCTTCACCGTGTACTTGAAGGTCACGGCGTTGTCGGCCGATGTCAGGGCATCGGCGTAGCGGAAGTCGATTTCGTGCTGGCCTGGGCCGACCTCGTGGTGGATCATTTCCACTTCCAGGCCCATCTCCTCCAGCGCGCCTGTGATGTCCTGGCGCACGAGACTGGCTTCGTCGCGGGGCGAGATGTCGAAGTAACTACCGACATCGTGGGGCGCCGGGCGAATGCGGCCATTCTCAGGCGTGAACAGGTAGAACTCTAGCTCAACCCCGGTGTTGTACGTCAGCCCCTGCTCGGCGGCAAGCTCGACGGCGCGGCGCAGTATCTGCCGCGGGTCGCCCTCGAAGGGGTCGCCGTTGGGTGTAAATATGTCGCACACGAGGCGCGCGACCTTGCCCGCCTGCGCGCCCCAGGGTAGAACGCGGTAGGTCGCGGCGTCGGGCACCAGGAACATATCGGATTCCTGGATGCGCGTAAAGCCCTCGATGGATGACCCGTCGAACCAGATGCCGCGATCGAAGGCTTCGAGCAAACGCTCGACAGGCAGCGTCACACTCTTGGTAATGCCCACTACGTCGATGAACTGGAGATTGACGAACTTTATGTCGTCGGTTTTAACGCGCGCCAAGACCTCTTGTTGTTCAGGCTTCAGGGCCATATGATGGTTTTCCTCCATGTTTGGCAATAAGAATGGCCGCCTGAGGCGGCCTATGCCCTGGTGTACGAACGGATTGTACCTTAAGTCGTCGCCCGAGTCAAAGCGCAGCCGGTTGTGGATGTCCGCGCGTGTACCAATCCGCCAGGAACAGCAGCCCGATGGCGCAGGGAATGCCCGCGATGAGCACGTAGACCGACCAAGGGAAGCGGCCCCACATGGATGCCACATACCAGACGGCGAAGCCAATCAGGCCGGCGGCGGTCAACCACTCCCAGCGCCACGAGACGGCGAGGAGGGCGAGCATGAACCATGTCGGCAGCAAGTGCATGAACAGCGCGACAAGGGTTCCCCAGATACCATACCCCTCGCCAAACACGTCCAGGGCGAACAGGCTTATGAACAAGATGAAGAATATGAGCAGCGCTCGCGGCGTCCAGAACAAGACACGATGCCAGTTGCGGGGCATACGATCACCCCCTTTCCTCATGCCTCTCTCTCATTGAACACCCGTCCGCCGCGTCTGTCAATGGGCAATCTCAACACAATCGGGGGCGCTCCCGTACCCGGAATGCACCCCCGATTCGTCGCAATTGTTCTATCGAATGACTACTGCTGAGTCGGCAACCCTGCCGTCTTCCAGGCAGCCCAGCCGCCCAACAGAGCATGAACGTTCTTGTACCCCTTGCTGATCAGCGTGTCTGCCTCACGGGCAGATTCCTGTTCAGAAGGTCAGGCACAATAGACGATAATCTCCTTGTCCTGCGGCAGGCGGCTCAGGTATTTGTCCACCTCGGCCACCGGCACGCTGACCGCGCCCTTGATATGCCCCTGGGCGTACTCCTGAGCTGTGCGCGCGTCCACAAACAAGACGTTCGGGTCCGTCATCTTCTGCTTGGCATCATCCAGGTTGATGCGCGGCACGTGCGAGAGCTGCGAGTTGGCGGCAGCGATCGCCGTCGGATCGTACGCCGGAGTTGGGAAGGTCTTCTGCGCCGGGTTCTGGGACTGATTCGCCGACTGGTTGGTGGCGACCTGCGTGGAGCTGCTCGGGCTGACCGCTTTGCCTAGGACGAAGCCCAGGCCGAGCACGGCCAATACAGCCACCACGCCGAGGATGCCGTACATGACACGGCGATCCATCCGAATGGTGATCATTCACTTCTCCTTCTATGCGACGATGGTCCGCTCCAATCGCCGCGCACTGCTGCACAAATATAAGCCAATCACGTCAAAACGCTAGTTTTCGTATGCCGCCCCCTGCTCGCCCGCCGGCGGGCGAGCAAGCGTCCGGTCACACGCCAATTCCCATCAGAGGGTCGCCGTTGTTCATGGCCAACGTGCTGACCAGGAACATGACGGTGCCCGACACCGGTGACGTCGCTACTTCCACCGGGTTGCCCAGGAAATCGTCGATATGCCCAAGCTGCTGGCCCGTCGTGACCGCGTCGCCGATGTCCACGGTGGGATACCATAGCCCATCGTGGGATGCGCGCAGCCACACGAACTCGTTGAGCACGCGCGTCGGTTCAGCCGCCGGCGCCGGCGCGCGCGTCAGCCCCAGGTGCGCCAGCGCTCGACGGAGGCCGTCGTACATCTGCTCGCGGTCCGCCTCCGACCACAGCCCCTGCCCACCAACCTCGGCCAGCACCGACGGTATGCCCGCCTCCGCCGCGGCGGAGGTCGTCGAGCCGCCCACGACGCTCACGATGATGTTGGGCAAGCCGAATGCCTCGGCCAGGGCCATCGAGCGCTCATAGACGTCCGTGCTGTCGGTCCGCCGGATGATGCTGAACGGAACCAGCGCCTCGTTGAGATCACCGCCGTGCAGGTCGATGTAAGCATCGGCGCGGCGAATGAGGTTCTGGAAGATCCAGTCGGCGAGCTGCTGAGCGTAGGAACCGTTGGGATCACCGGGGAACTGGCGGTTGAGATTCTTGTCGTCCGGTGGCGCGATGTAAATGGCGCGCTTGGCGAACGAGGTCATGCTCACAATGGGAGCGATGACCACTTGCCCGTACAGCTGCGCGGGGTCCAGCTCGCGCGTCAGCCTGTACGTCGTCGCGATGGCGACGTACTCCGCCGCGTGGACGCCGGATGTCACGACGAGGGTCGGACCAGGATAGGCGCCGTTGAACGCGAACAGGGGCATCTTCGTGGTGACACCGGCCAGCGTCAGGTCCAGCACAGTTTTCGCCGACTGTCCCGGCTCGACACGCAATCCCAGAATCTCGAACGTCTCCTTCATTGCAGGTCTCCATGAACCATGAATTATGCCGCTGTCATTGCGAGATCTCAATGCCGCTCCGCGGCATGCGCCGACACAAGAAACTTCCGAATGTCACCCCGAGCAGCGCGAGGGGTCTGGACTGCGAGCCTACCGCGGCCCAGATGCTGCGCTTCGCTCAGCATGACACTCGGCGTCAACCTGCCTGCGCCGTCACGCCAATCATCGATCACATCGGTCGCAGATACTGATCGAACCAGTCAAGCATGTCGAGCCACATCTGGCGTGTTCCGGCAAGTGATGTAACGTAGTACCCCTCGTTAGGATACGCCTTGTACTTCACGGTCTTGTACTCTTTTTCCAGCGCCGCCGTAAACAGGCGCGATGCTTCCGATTTGGGCAGCTGCCCCTCCCCCTGGATGACGAAGGTGGGCGTGGCCGCCTGCCGCGCGTCGTGGATGGGCGAGCACTTGCGGTAGATATGCTCATGGGTCTCGAACGGGCCGAACTCATATTCCAGGAGCTTGATGTGCCGCAATTCCTGTTCGTGGTAGGCGTGGACCCAGTCGGCGTACCCGGACATCGGGATGGCGGCCTGGAACGCGCCCGGCGCCCAGCACACCGCCGACATACTCATGCAGCCGCCGTAGCTCGTCCCGGTGATTCCCAGGTGGTCAGGGTCGATGTACTCCAGCGTCTTGAGGTAGTCGGCCGCGGCCAGGACATCCTTCAGGTCGCCGTGGCCCCAGTCGGCGTTGTTGAGGTCCTCGTAATACTTGCCGTAGCCTGAGCTGCCGCGAATGTTGGGCAGTAGCACCACATAGCCCTGCTGAATGAAGAACTGCGCGTAAGGCGTGAAAGCGTCGAAGTACTGGCTCGTCGGTCCACCGTGGATCCAGAGGATAGCCGGCAGGCGCTCGCCGGGCGCGATATTCGCCGGCCGATAGAGATAGGCCGGGATAGGCAATCCGTCGAAGCTGGGAAAGACCACCTTCTCAGGCGCGGCCAGCCGCGGGCCAATGTTCCCGGCGGGCATCGAGTCCGTCAGCCGACGCGTCTGGCCATCGGCGACGGAGACGGTGTAGAGGTCGAGCGGGTCGGTGGGCGACTGGAACAGGTAAGCGATGGACTGGCCGTCTGGCGACCACTGCGGGTAGGCGCACACCCCCTGCGCCGGCTCGACGAGCCGCCGCAGTCCGTTCCCGTCCGCGCCGACGACGCACAGCGCCAGCGTGCCGTTGTGGTTGGAGATGAATGCGACGTGGGAGCCGTCCGGCGACCACTGGGCTTCGCTCTGGTCGGCTTCACCCGCGCACAGCGGCTCCGGCTCGCCGCCGTCGATGGAGACGCGCCAGTAGTTGATCCAGTTGTTGCGGTGCGAGCGAAAGAGCACGCTGCGGCCATCAGGCGAGACCAAAGGGTAGCCGAATGTCTTGCCATAGTGATAGTCGAAGAAGTCCTCGTCGCGGGTGATGTGCATCGCGTTGCCGCCGTCGGCGTCGATGACCATGATTTCGTGGTCCGCCCAACGCTCGTCCAGCCGGACGTAGACGATGCGGCCATCGTTAGGCACGAACACGGGGTAGACGTCGTTCTGAGCGCCGGACGTCAGACGTCGGGTATGCCCATCGCCGACATCCACGCGGTAGATATCGAACGCGCCGTAGCGGTTGCCGGAGAACACGATGGACCCGCTGTCCGGCGACCAGGAGAACGCGTTGAGATTGTTGCCGCCGTGGTGCGTGAGCTGCCGGCTCTGCCCGTCTGCCGCCGACCACAGCCATATCTCCGCCGTCCCGCCCTTCTCCGAGAGATAGGCGAGAGACTGCCCATCCGGAGACAGGCGCGCGTTGGGCGTGCCAAGGAAGCGCACCACGCCCATCTCCGACGTGAGGCGCTGGGGGAACCCGCCCGCGCGCCCAATCCGCCAGATATCTTGCGCCCCTCCGACGGTCGAAACAAAGGCGATGCTCTCGCCATCGGGGAACCACTGGGGCGGCTCAAGGTTAACGACGGGGCGGATGGTGAGAATCTGGTCGATGGTCAGATGAGAATCGGGGCCGGACATGGGATGCTCCTTGCGTGTTTTCGATCGAGAAAGCCCGACGGGGCGGCGGCTCTAGAATGTGGAGGGGTATAACACACGCGGGCGCGTTCGTCAATTCTGAATGGCCGCGAAAGATTGACCGGCCATCCTCCGCTGCTATAATGGTACACTAGAGACAAGTGGGAATGAGAAGAAACGAGTCACGCGCGTGTTGAGAGACGGGTGCGCCCGTTGGTGGCCCGGCGCCGACGCCATCCTGGTCGTCGTGCTATTCGCCGGCCTTGCCCTGGTCTACAGCCTGGTGACGCCCGTCTTTGAAGGCTTCGACGAGGTGTGGCACTACGCCTTCGTCCAGCACGTCGCCAGCGGCCAGGGTCTGCCGCGCCAGCCGGCCGAGCAATACCCCCACCTCGCGGCGCAGGAGGCGAGCCAGCCGCCGCTCTACTATCTGCTCGGCGCGGCCCTCACCTTCTGGGCGTCGACCGACGATTTTCCGAGCTACCTTCGCCAGAATCCCCAGTTTCGCCCCGTCCCGACACCCTACCAGGACAACCAGAACTACATCATCCACCCTGCGACTGAAACCTTCCCGTACACCGGGCCCGCCCTCGCCGTCCACCTGACGCGCCTGTTGTCCGTCCTGCTCGGCGCGGGGACCGTCCTGTGCGCCTACTGGCTGGGGCAGCGTCTCTACCCAAAGCGGCGCTCCGTCGCCCTCGGCGCGATGCTGGTCACGGCTCTGACGCCAGGCTTCATTTTCAGCAGCGCCCTGGCCAACAACGATATCCTTGTGACGTTCCTGTGCAGCTTTGCCCTGGTGCTCCTGCTGGATTTCGTCGCCACGCCACCGTCGTATCGGCGCGGTGTCGTTCTGGGCATTGTGCTGGGCTGCGCGGCCTTAACGAAGCTGAGCGGCCTCCTGCTGTGGCCGTTCGCCGCCGGCGTCATCCTCCTCGCCCCCATCACCCGCGATATTGCCTCTGTAGGGACGGCGAAGAGGAATGAAACGCAGAGGCGCAGAGACGCAGAGCAGAAAAGGACAGATAATTCTTCTTCCTCTGCACCTTCGCGGCTCAGCGTTTCAAATCGGTTCCGAGAAGGGCAGGGGCCAAAGACGACCATGGGGCAACTGGCGGTCGTATTTGCCATCGCGCTTCTCGTGTGCGGCTGGTGGTTCGCGCGGAACTGGCTTCTGTACGGTGATCCGAGCGGCCTGAACATGCACCTGGCGCTCATGGGGCGGCGGCCGGACGGCTTCGGCCTGCGTGACGTGCTGGGCGAGATGCAGGGCCTGCGTTGGTCCTACTGGGCCATGTTCGGCTGGTTCAACATCCCCGTTGCTACGGTACTCTACTATGCCTACGATATCGCCGCGCTCATCGGCATCGTCGGCATCGTCGTTTATGCCGCCAGAGCGGTGTGGCGCCGTCACTGGCCACGATTGTGGCCCCTCGCCTACCTCGGCGTCTGGCTGCTGCTCGTCGCAGTCGGCGTCGTGCGCTGGACGCTGACGACGCCGGGCAGCCAGGGCCGCCTCCTGTACCCGGCCGTGACCGCCATTTCCACTCTGCTCGTTGTCGGCTGGCTGGCGCTCGTCCCCGGCGGTGAGCGTGCGCGGCGCTGGGTCATGGCCGGCATCGGCGTCGTCATGCTCGCCGTCGCGGTTGCCGTACCGTTCGCCGTCATCTCGCCAACCTATGCCGGGCCGCGCATGCTCTCATCAGAGCAAGTCAGCAACGCGGTTGCGCAGCGAACAGACGCAACGTTCGAGAACGGCGTCCGGCTGCTTGGGTACCGCGTGGAACAGGACAGCGTTGCGCCAGGGGAGACGGCCTGGGTCACGGCGTGCTGGGAGGGAACGCGGCCAGTAGGCGAGGATGTTTTCGTGTTCGTGCATCTGCTGACCGACCAGGACATCATTGCGGCGCAGAAAGACACCTACCACGGCCTGGGGATGTTTCCTACGTCGCACTGGCCGGCGGACGCGCGCTTCTGCGACCGCTACCCGCTAAGTGTGCCTGACACCGCACCGGGGGCCGAGCACACAACGCTGGCGATTGGCCTGTACGATGCGAGCGGCGAGCGATTGGGTGTGAAGGACAGCGGCGGACAGGCTCAGGCGGATGAGGTCCGCTTCGCGGGGCCGACCATCAGCGCCCGGCCCGAGGACAGCCTCACCTACGAGTGGGGACACAGGCTAGGATTGCTCGAATACGAGCTAGACCGAACGGCGCTACGGCCCGGCGAGAGCTTTACCCTCGGTCTGCGCTGGCACGCGCTGGACGCCATGCCGGCGGACTACGCCGTCACCATCCAGGTTCTCGACGCCAACGGCAACAAGATTGCCCAGAGCGATGAGCCGCTGCGGACGCGGGGCCTACCTACCTCCGCGTGGCGCGCAGGAACGACCATGAAGGACACGCGGCAGGTCGAGATCGCGGCCGACGCGCCGCCTGGCGTCTACGACATCAGGGTCGGCGTGTACGACTTCGACACCAAGCGCAATCTGCTCCCGTCCCACAACGGCGAAACGCTCGGCGCCGGCCTGGTCCCGCTCTGGAAGCTGCGCGTCGAGCAATAGGAGCCGGTCGGGCAGGCCGCAAGTCCGCGGCCTCCCATTTGACGAGGCGTAGAACCCGATGGCCTTGCTCTGCGTAGAAAAGATAGATGCGCCCTCGAAGCCGGAGCGTGTATGTCCACTCCATTGCTGGCGACCAAGCTGTACATTCCGCCACCTCCACCGAGGGCTATCTCTCGCTCGCGCCTGATCAACCGTCTGAACGAGGGGCTGCACAGCAAGCTCATCCTCATTTCCGCCCCAGCCGGCTTTGGCAAAACTACACTCGTCAGCGCGTGGGTCGCCGGCCGCCCCTACCCAACGGCGTGGCTGTCGTTGGATACAGGGGATAACGAGCCGACGCGCTTCCTGGCTTACCTGGCCGCCGCCCTGCAAACGATCGCGCCGCAGATTGGCCGCGGGGTGTTGGGCGCTCTCCAATCACCACAGCCGCCGCCACCTGAGACAATTCTGACAACTTTGTTGAACGACATAGCCGCCGTCCCGGGCGATTTTATCCTCGTCCTGGACGACTACCACGTCATTGAAGCCCAGGCCGTCGACCAGGCTCTCACTTTCCTGGTCGAGCACCTACCGCCACAGATGCACCTGGTCATCGCGACCCGCGAGGACCCTCAGCTCCCTCTCGCACGGTTGCGTGTCCGTGGCCAGTTAGCCGAACTGCGCGCCAACGACTTGGGATTCACCCAGGCCGAAGCCCGAGAGTTTCTCAATCAGGTGATGGGTCTGGACATCGCGCCGGAGGATATCGCCGCGCTGGAGACGCGCACGGAAGGCTGGATCGCTGGCCTGCAGCTGGCCGCGCTGTCGATGCAAGGCGAGAAGGATACTGCCGATTTCATCAAGTCCTTCACCGGCAGCCACCACTATGTGCTGGACTACCTGATGGAAGAGGTCTTGCAACATCAGCCGCCGCGGGTCCAGGTGTTTTTGCTGCGCACATCCATTCTTGACCGTATGTGCGGCCCGCTATGTGATGCCGTCCTCCGCGACACGGCGGCTACCGGGCAAGAAACGCTCGAATATCTCGAACGCGCTAACCTGTTTGTCGTTCCCCTCGACAACGAGCGCCGCTGGTATCGCTATCACCACCTTTTCGCCGACTTGCTGCGGCAACGCTTGCCCCTGAGCATCTCCACAACCACCGAGGATGGCGCGAGCGTGGCCGAATTGCACGTGCGCGCCAGCGCCTGGTATGAGGAGAACAATCTGCCGCTGGAGGCGTTCCACCACGCTGCCGCTGCGAGTGACATCGAGCGCGCCGAGCGGCTGATACAGAACAGAGCAATGCCGCTGCACTTTCGCGGCGCTGTGGCTGCGATACTGGCCTGGCTGGAGTCGATTCCGAAGCCGGTGCGCGACGCCCATCCGTCCCTCTGGGTGAGGGGGGCGACACTGTCGCTCGTCGCCGGCCAGACGAGCGGCGTGGAAGAGAAACTACAAGCCGCCGAAGCCGCCTTATACCGCACCGACATGAACGAACAGACCCGCGACTTGATCGGCCAGATCGCTGCTGCGCGGGCGACGCTGGCCATGACGCGTTATGATCCCGAAGGCATGATCCCCCAGTCGCGCCGCGCCCTGGAATACCTGCGCCCGGACGACCTGCCTTTCCGCTTCACGGCCATGTGGACGCTCGGCGTGGCCAACCAGTACCTCGGCGACCGGGCGGCGGCCGCCGAAGCTTTTGCCGAGGCGTTAGCCATCAGTCAGCGCTCCGGCGATACCTTCTCCACGATGTTGGCAGTCGGCTCCCTGGGTGAGGTCCAGGAGCTAGATACCCGGCTACACACCGCGGCAGAAACCTATCGACACGCGCTCACGCTAATCGGCGACTACCCGCTACCCAGTGGCTGTGAAGTGCATCTAGGCCTGGCGCGTATCTACTACGAATGGAACGACCTCGACGCGGCCCAACTCCACGGGCAACAGAGCGTCCAACTGGCGCGGCTGTATGAGCGCGTCATTGACAGATACATCGTTTGCGAGGTGTTTCTCGCTCGCCTGAAACTGGCCCAGGGTGACGTCGCCGGCGCGGCTGCTACGCTGGCCCGGGCCGAGCAGTCCGCGCGTCAGGACGGCTTCGTCCATCGGCTGCCGGGAATCGCTGCGATCCAGGTGCTGACGCTGCTTCGCCAGGGCCAGATAGGCGCCGCCGCCGATCTGGGTCAGACCTACGAACTGCCCCTGAGCCAGGCCCGGATTCAGCTGGCCCGGCGAGACGCGTCTGCGGCGTTGGCCGTGCTGGACCCGCTACGCCAACAGATGGAGTCGAAGGGTTGGGCAGACGAACGGCTCAAGGTGATGGTGCTCGAGGCAGTCGCCCTCCAGGCCCAGGGCGCGACGGACAGTGCGACGCGGGTGCTGGGCGATGCGCTGGCGCTGGCCGAGCCGGGCGGCTTCATTCGGCTCTTCCTCGATGAAGGCCCCCCGATGGCTCACCTGCTCACGCACGCCGCCGCTCGCGGGATAAGGCCCGACTATGTTGGCAGGCTACTGGCTGCATTTGAAGATGAGAGGGAAGACGGGGAAGACTCGCCGTTGCCGCCGCGTGCCGCGTCCCTGGTCGAGCCGCTCACTGAGCGCGAGATGGAGATACTGCGGCTCATCGCGCTGGGGCTATCGAACCACGAGATTGGCGAACGGCTCTTTCTCGCGTTGAGCACAGTCAAGGGATATAATGCGAGCATATTTGGCAAGCTGCAGGTCCAGCGGCGCACCGAAGCTGTCGCGCGTGCGCGCGAATTGGGTCTGTTATAGTCCACCCCAATGGAGGTAAATCGTGGCAAATAGATTCCTGGTCGCCGGTCCAAACTCGAAGTATGCCCAACCTGAGGCCCAGCCGGCAGGATTCTGGGTTGGGGTCTGGCATGGGCTGATCGCGCCCATTGTGCTCATCGCCAGCATATTCACCCCAAACGTCCGCATCTATGAGCCGAACAACCGCGGCCGGCTGTACGACCTCGGCTTCCTCATCGGCGTGATAGTCGTTTTTGGCGGGAGCAAGGCACAGCCGCCGCGCATGAAGGCGCCCGCCGAACCGCCGACCGCACCGGAAGCAACAATCTCCATCGTTTGACGCCACCGACTGAGGCAGGGGCGCGCCCTGTCGCGCCCCTGCTGCCTTTCGCCTGCGTCGAGACGCGGGCGCCCTCTTTACCCCAGCCTCAAAACAGTACCCCACGACAGTACTTTGGTATCTACCCGCTGATACCGCCGCCGCGGTATATTGTCAGTAGATCAAACATGTGGCGGAGACGAAGTTGTGTGCCGCGCTGGGTACAGGCAAATGGCAAACGAATGCGACTCCTGGGTTGCTGCAAGCGAACCGGCGGTCTATCAAATCAGGATCCGGGGCCATCTGAGCACTCAATGGACAGACTGGTTTGAGGGGCTGACGATCGCGCTCGAAGACAACGGCGACACGCTCATCACCGGCCCGATGCCCGATCAGGCCGCGTTGTACGGCGTGCTCAAGAGAGTGCGTGACCTGGGCATGCCGCTCCTCTCGGTCACCTGTTTGGCGGCTGGCCGGACCACACCTCTGTCGTAGAAACCCCAACTAAGGAGAAGGGAAATGAGCGCGCCAGGGTTATCGAAGCCCTGGCCGCGTAGGGGAGCTAGACAATGAACACTTATCGAAAGACCGCGGTCAGTGTCGGCGTGTTGTACATCATTGGAACGGTGGCCGGCGTGCTCAGCGTAGTTGTCACCGGCCCGCTTCTGGGTGGCTTCTCCGAGCCCGAGCCAGGCTATCTCGCAAACGTCCCAGCCAGTTCAAATCAGATCATCATGGGGTCGCTGCTCGTGCTCATCATGGGCCTGGCTCTCGCAATGGTTCCGGTCGTCCTGTATCCGTTGGCCAAGAAATGCAACGCGGTCCTGGCCATCGGGTACATCGTTTTCCGGGGCGCGCTTGAGACTTTCTTCTACATCGCTCAGGCCGCCGGCTTCCTGGCAGTCGTTGCATTGGGACAGGAATTCGCGAAGGCGGGCATGGCCGACGCCCCGTACTTCATGACGCTGGGCACGCTCGTCCTGCAAAGCAACGCGGCGATCACAGCGATCTCGGAGATCGTCTTCCCGCTGGGGGCGATGATGCTTTATTGCCTGCTGTATCAGGCGCGACTCGTGCCGCGCTGGCTATCGGGCTGGGGCTTCCTCGGGGCGGTGATGTACTTGGGCGCCGGCCTGCTGCTTCTGTTCGATCAGATAAGTAGTAGCTCAACGACTCACAGCTTGCTCGTGATGCCACTCGCCGTGCAGGAGATGTTCATGGCGGTGTGGCTCATCGTCAAGGGCTTCAACCTGTCTGCGGTCGCCTCGCCTCGGCCTTCGCTCTCCAGTCTGGCCGGACCGGTATGATGGCCACCCTGATTCGCCGTACCGCTATTACCGCAACGCAAGAGGAGGAAAGACGTGAACCTTGATAGATATGCCCCCAGGCTTTTGGGGGCAGCGTTCCTGATCGTTATTCTAACCAGCATGATTGGCGGCACCTCGCTCACGTCGGCCGTTGGATCGAAGGACGTGTCCGATATCCTTGCCAACATCCCGGCGCGACTGTCCCAGGTGCAATTCAGCATTCTCGCCCAACTGCTCACGAGTAGCCTCATCGTCGTCCTGGCAGTGCTCCTATACACCGTCCTGAAGACGCAGAGCAGGATTCTCGCGCTGGTTGCCCTGGGATGGTGGCTCGCCGAAGCGATATCGCTGGCCGTGAGCCAGATGGGGGTGATTGCCCTCATCCCCTTGAGCGGGGACTTCGTCGCGGCAGGCGCTCCCCATCAATCGTTCTATCAGGCGCTAGGGGAGTTCCTCTACTACGGTCTCTACACGCGAGCCTACACAATGCATATGTGGTTCTACTGCATTGGCGGCCTTGTATGGTATTCCCTGTTCTTCGCGTCCAGATACATCCCGCGCGCCATCTCCCTGTTTGGCGTCCTGGCGGTGGCTCTGGGCTTCATCGGAATCGTGGCCGAGTTCTCGGGCTATGACGTCCCGATGTCGGTGTACATGCCGATTGGGCTGTTCGAGTTAATCATTGGCCTCTGGCTGCTGCTCAAAGGCATCCGCAGTGGCGTCGAGACGGGCAAGCGTGCTGCCACTGTGCGACTGTCAACGTGAGTTGGCCTGCCCCTGCAGGTGATAGTCGTCCAAAACAAGCGCCTCGCGCGGCTGGAGTGTGACCGTTCGGTCCGCCAGCCGCCATGTCGTTGTCCCCGCATCCCCTCCGTCAAACCACACTTGAATACGGTGCGCGCCCGGCGTTAGCGGCCACTCCTCTAGCACAGCGGGCGCCTTACCGACGTACACGTCCGCCGGTGATAGCGGCTGTTCGAGCACCGTCGCGCCGTCTACCGCGACAGACAGGCGGGTCGGCCAGTTCGGCAGGGCGCCATTCGGGAGCTTTGGCGCCGCGCCGAAGAACGTCGCCGGGTTGGGTAGAACGACCGCCAGCCGCGCCTCGTCTGCCCCATACGTTTGAATCGGGACGGCGCTCAGCGCCACGAGCACGAGGAACGCGGCGGCGACGAGGCCGAGCGCGACAGCGATGTTGCGCGCCGTGATCTTCGGGGCCATGCGCCCCGGCAGCGTGGGTGGGACATCGCCACGGCCCACGTGGGCGGCTGGCGGCGGGAGGGCCTCGGCGAAGCGGTCGGGGGCGAGCCAGAACGTTGTGATCGGCGCGTCGGCGTAGGCGCGGCGCAGGCGCGGCACGCGCTGCCGGCTCAGGCGGCCCTCCTCCCAGGCATTGCCTTCGCGCCGGCCGCAGTCATCCGGCGGGCAGCCGACCACGCGCACATCGGCCGCGCCCATCTCCAGCGTGTCACTGACCAGGTTGGGTGACGCCGTCGCGACGCACGGCAGAGCGATGACCTCAACGGCGCGCGGGCCGTTCGCTGCTACGTCAAAACCATCGGAGAGGTATCGTTCGGCGCCGAACAGCGCGTGCCGCTCGCAGGTGTAGACGATGGTGACCGGCGTCTCGGGCGCTCGGCGTTTGGCCCGTTCGAGACGCGTGCGCGCCGCGTTCGGAATCGCCTGGGGCGCGAGGACGCTCAGCGACACGGCCTGGAGGTCGCACGAGCCGATGCACACCCCGCACGAGACGCACATGTCCGGGTTCTCTATAGCGATGTACTTGTGTGGCTTGCCGTCGTGGCGCTCGACCATGGTGATCGCCTTGTACGGGCAATCCATGGCGCACTCAGTGCAGCCGGTGCAGAGATCCTTGTTGATGGCAATGGGTGGCGGCCCCTTCTTGCGGCGCGGGAGCCAGGGCAGGGCGACCGACACGGCAAGCAGGACGCCGAGGCCCGTCCACAGCCACCAGGCATTGCCGTTGATTTCCAGCGGCAGGAAGAACAGATAGAACGGGTCTATGCGGATGGGCGGGGAAAGCGCGTTGAAGTCGGCCCGGGAGAGCATGCCCACCGGAATGGCGATGGCGAGGACGAGGACAATGGCAAAGACGCCGGCCAGCCACACTCGCCCCGGCAGGAACTTCGGGCGGCTGAGGCGCACAATATGCAGCCAGAACATCCCGGCGACGAGAACGAACAGGAGAATGTGCAGCAGCAGGATGAGACCGATGACGATCCAGCCACGGTCCAGCCGCTCGGCGCTGAGCATGAATCCCAGGAAGTTCGGCCCCCACGGCGTCAGTATGTCCAGCCAGTTGGTCACGCTCGTCGTGATGAGCTGGGAGCGCTCGTCCCAGATGACCCAGTAACCGAGCACGCCATCCACCCACAGCACGGCCATCATGACCACGCCTGTAACCCACGCCAGCCAGCGCGGCCCACGGAAGCGGTCCATGAACAGCAAGCGGTAGCCGTGAAGCAGGCTCACGATGAGGGCGAAGATCGAAGCGTAGCGGTGCATCGCCCGAATCACGTGAGCCAGCGGGTGGGCCTCCATGCGCGCGATGGCGGCGAAGGTGCTCTCGAAGCCAAACTGCATGAAGAACGTGAGGTAGAAGCCCGTCACGGCCACGATGATCCAGAGCCACACTGCAATCGTACCCGTGTGGTAGAAAGGGTTGAGCGTCTGGGCGCCAATCAGACGATTGACCGGCGTCTCGACGGCCAGAGCAATGCGCTCCATCGCCCGCAAGACGCGGTTGCGCTGCGCCTTCCAAACCTGGGTATTATGCTCGGAGGCCGGGATTTCGGGGGAAGCGCCGCTGGCATCCGAAGGAAGGCAGTCTTTGTTCTGGTCGACGCCCTCCAACAGCACGGGCGGTTTGTCGCGCCGGAAGAACACGAAATGGTCCTCGTTTTCGCTATGCTATCGTCATGGGGCGTCACTGCGAGACCCCCAAGCCAAGTGACGGCATGCGCCGACACAAGAAACTTCCGAATGTCACCCCGAGCAGCGCGAGGGGTCTGGACTGCGAGCCTACCGCGGCCCAGATGCTTCGCTTCGCTCAGCATGACACCGCATGTGAAGTTTCTGAGCAGGATTGCGCAAACCCGACGAAGCAGTCTATCGGTGGGTTACAGGCCCGCTGCTCCCGCCGTAGAGTGCCTTTCACAAGGGCGGCGGATTGCTTCGCGCCGCTCGCAATGACAGCGTTCTATCCCTTAGATGCAGTTTCGCGCCCGATGGATACATGCGTCCACCGGGGGCGCGGACTGCAACCCCCGGTGGACACGCGTACACATGGAAGCGACGGTAATTTCCTACCAGACCCTGTAGCCGGGTGAGACTAGCTGAACGTTCGAGATCATCTGCACGAGGATCGGACCGTAGCTCAGCAGGATCAGAACGATGGTAGCGCCCAGCCACGGACCCCAGCTGCTCAGCCAGCGCGGGATCAGAACGGGCTGCTCGTACGCCTCGGCCACGGGCATCTCAACCTGCTCGCGCGCCTTGGAGAAGAACACGGTCATGACGACGACCACGACGAAGATAACCAGCGAGAGGAACATGATCATGCCGCCGGTCGCGGTCATCATCGTCCAGATGCGTGTGTCACTGCTGCCATAGGCCTCCATCGCTGCGCCGAGCATCGTCCGCCGGGGCGCGCCCAGCAGACCGAGGCGGTGCAGGCCGGTGGAGAAGATCATCACGCCGATTGCCCAGACCCAGGCCTGCGTGACGGCCCAGCGCGGGCGCCACAGCTTGCGGCCGGTCAGGTAGGGCAGCATCCAGTAAAGGATGCCAATGAAGGTCAGCGTCACGCCTGTGCCGACGGTGGTGTGGAAGTGGCCCGGCACCCAGGTCGTGTTGTGGATGACGAGGTTGATGTTGTAAGAGGCGTTGATCAGGCCGCCGATGCCGCCGAAGGCGAAGACGATCATCGCCAGGAGCTGCGCGGCCACCGACGGATCACCCCACGGCAACTTGGGAATCCAGCCGAGGACGCCCTTGCCGCCCCGCGCCCGACCACCCAGCTCAAGCGAGGCGACGACGTTGAAGGCAGTCAGCAGGCTCGGGAAGAACACGCCGTAGGTCAACAGGGCATGCACCCACTTCCAGAAGTCAGGCACGCCGGGGTCGACGTACTGGTGGTGGAAGCCGACGGGCGTCGAGAACACCAGGAAGAGCCAGAAGGTGAGGTAAGCCAGGGGCATGCTGAAGAGCTTGCCGCCGACCTGCTTGGGCATCATGCCATACCAGGAGATATAGGCGGGCAGCAGCCAGAAGTACACCAGCGGGTGGCCGGTGAACCAGAAGAAGGTGCGCGCCAACTCGGCATCAATACCTGGCAGGATGTTCAACGTCCATGGCACGATTAACACGAGGATTTCGATGGCCACGCCCACGGTGCAGATCTGCCACAGCAGCAGGGTGATGATGGACGCCAGCGCCATGAACGGCGTGGTCTTGCCCTTGTTATCCCCGCGCCATTTGAGGTACGTGGCGAACATGCTCCAGCCGGTCATCCAGCTCCCCACGACGAATATGACCAGGCCCATGTAGTAGTACCACGGCGCCTGCAGCGGTGGGTAGAACGTGTACAGCACCGAAGCAAGGTTCAGGAGCAGTGGCACAGCGGCGATCAGCAGCCCGATAACCATGAAGGCGAAAGCGAGCCAGCTCAGCCACGGCCAACGGATCGGCGTCTTGAGGCTATTGACCGTCACCAGGGTCAGAAAGCCGGTAATGAAGAACGTTGTCCAGATGAGAGCATTGAGAACGCCGTGCAGGCTAAGGCCCTGATAGTAGGATTGAAGCACTCCCACTTGCTGAAGTGGGGTGTACAGATCGACCCCGGCGTGCTCTAGCCCTTGCATCGGTCCGAAGAGGCTGCCGACAGTGAGGGCCAGAATGGCCACCACCATATGCCAGCCGACGAGCCTCTTTTCAGAAGCAAGCATTGCTGTCTCCTTTCGAGACGACAGTCACGCGACTGACGCGATTATTCCACGATGAGCGTACCAAACATGTACTGGTGGCCAAGGCCGCAGTACTCGGTACAGACGTAGTGATACGTGCCGGGCGTGTTGAACGTGTGGGTCAGCGTGGACACCCGGCCCGGTATCAACATGAAATTGATGTTGGTATTGTCGACCAGGAAGCCGTGCTGCACATCCTGGGAGGTCACGATGAAGGTAACCTCAGAACCAACCGGCACCTTGATCTCGGCGGGTGTGAACACCCAGGGGCGAGCCTGAGCGCGGATGACCGCCTCGTACTTGCCCGGCGCGAGCTGGCGCAGCCCCGGCTCAGCGAATGGGCCGACCTTGTCGACCGTGTTCGGGTTCACCGTAATCGACGAGTAGGGCAGCTGATAGCCGAAGGCGACCGATGAGATGGTAACTGTGAGGAAGAAGACCACCAGCACGGCGATGCTGATGATAATCCACCACTTTTCGTATTTGTCGACGTGAATCATCCCGTCATCCCTCTTCCTAGCAGAATCAGGTACACCCAGCTCCACAAGATGATCAGCGTGATGATGAAGATCAGGGTGATTGTGATTGCGCCTATTGGGTGCTGCGGTTGGTCTTTATTCGGTGCGTTCTTGTCCATTATGTCTCCTCCAGACTGAACGGGTGGTGCGGGTCACCGACTGAGCAGATAGGACAGGTCGTTTGCCATGTCCTCTACTGAAATACCGAATGGGAAGATAAGGCGCAGATAGCCCTCGCGGTCCACGACCATCACCGTGGCCGTGTGATCCACCAGGTAGCCCAGCGCCGAGGCCACAGGGTGTGCATTGTAGTAGACGCCGTAGTACGTCGCCGCCTCAGCGATCTTGTCTGGAGTGCCGGTCAGACCGATGAAGCTGGGGTCATACCGCGCGACATACTCGCCCATGACTTCCGGCGTGTCGCGCTGCGGGTCCACCGATACCATCACCACCTGCACATCTTTCGCATCCTCCCCGAGGGACTCGCGAGCCTTGTTGATGACGGATAGCGTCACCGGGCATACATCCGGGCAGGTGGTGTAGCCGAAGAACAGCATGACGAGCTTGCCGCGATAATCCTTGAGGGAGACGGGCTGGCCGTGCTGGTCGGTCAGCGTGAAGTTAGGCGCGGGCTGCGGCGACTGCAGGATCATGCCGTGGTAAGCGTGCGGGCGCAGATAGCTGCCCACCTTCCATCCGGCGGCGCCGATAAGGGCAACCGCGAGGATGCCTACCACGAGCAACACGGGCCATCGGAGGGCGAAGGGCCGCCGATGAGGCATAGGAACATCTGTCATTGGTAGCACCTGAACACGTGCGCGGCCTCGTAAGCCACATGGGCCAGGCCCGTGCTATTGCGGGCCTCGTCGGCAAGGGATTGCAGGTCGCGCATCACAATATTCTGGTCGAGTTGCGATGTCCGGTAGTTGGCGCGGATAATGCCCCAGCCGTCCACCAGGACGAAGTGCGGCTCGAAGCGAAGAGCCGTCGGGTCGTCGGCTTTTCTGTCGTAGTACACCCCGAAGCCGCCGCCCACAGTGTACTTGGTTCTGACCGGATCGCCGGTCAGAAGATCCCAGGGCACCGAGGCATCGCCGGGGTACTTCGCCGCAAAGCGAGCCAGGGCCTCGGGGGTGTCATGCTCCGGGTCGACGCTAATCGTCACGAGCGCGACATCGACCCCTTCCGGCTTGCCGGTTGCCAGGCGCTCGCGCAGCGCCGCGACCTGGTCGGCAGTTTGTGGGCAGCCCGCGCCGCAGCCGGTGTAGCCAAAGCTGTAGAGCGTCATCTTGCCCCGGTAATCCTCGCTGGTGCGCACAACCCCAGCCTGGTTCGTGAACGCGAAGCCCGGCGAGAGGCTGATGCGGGGCAGGACGCGTAGCGGCTTACCGATCGCGAAGGCCAGCACCGCAATGACGGCCAGCGCCGCTAGTCCGTAGGCAATCCGCAGTGGCCACGCCGACCAGCGAACAGGGTGATGGGTGGGCGAACCAACAGCGTGCGTCGTCATGGGCTATCCGTTGCCTCCTCGGACTGCCCCTGGTATGGCGAGTGCAAAATGGCGAGCAGATCTGTCACAGAGATGTCGGACACCTGATGCAAGTCATCCACAACCGCGCGGTTCTCATCGAGAGTGAGATGGACGATCCTGAGCCTGCGCGGTGGATTGCCCAGCAGGGCGTACACGTTCGTCGTTCGGCTCCCGATAGCTGCCTGATCGACGATCAGCACCTCCGGCTGAGTCTGGGAAATCAGGTCTTCGGCCTCACTCCACGAGCTTGCCGAGCCAACGACGAGGAGCGACGGCTCCTCATCGAGAACGCGGGCCAGCCCGTCTCGAAAAAGCCCTCGGCCGACAAGTAGAACACGTGTAGGCATAGACCCAGTATAGCAAGGGACATACGGGTGCGTCGTCGCCCGGATGGGTACGCTTAGATTAGAAATAGATTAGGGGGACTAGTCCATTTGGGGGGGGACAGTAGGGGCCGGTCTGAAACGTGCCCTGCCGATAGCGCGTCGCTAATCCGGGGCGCCTCGGGTGAGGCTGTGGCGCGTCGCCCAGGCCGCTGCCTCGGCGCGGCTGCGGAGGTGCAGCTTGTCCAGGATATTGTGCAGATGGGCCTTGACCGTATGGGGTGACAGCGCTAGAGCGGCGCCAATCTCCTTGTTTGTCATGCCCTGGGCAATCAAACGCAGAACGGCTCGCTCGCGCTCGGTGAGATCCTCGCCGCCAATCTCGCGGCGCTCGCTATCGGTCGACAGGGCAGCAAACTCGTCCAGCAGCTTGACGGCCATGTTGGGTGCGATCATGGCCTCACCGGCATTCACGCGCCGAATAGCGTCCGTCAGCTCGTCGCTGCCCATGCTCTTCAATAGATAGCCCCGGGCGCCGGCGCGAATCGCCGCGAACAGGTGCTCGGCGTTCTCGGACACCGTGAGCATCAGGATGTGCGTCTGCGGGCGAGCGAGGTGAATCTGGCGCGCCGCCTCGATCCCGTCAACGCGTGGCATGTTGATGTCCAGCAGCGCGACATCGGGCCGCAGCTCCGCCGCCCGCGCAATCGCATCCCCGCCATCGGACACGCTCGCGACAACGGTCATGTCCGCCGTGTCGTTCAGGACCCGCGCCAGACCTTCGCGGAACAAGCGGTGGTCATCGGCAATCAGGATGTGAATCATGGGCGACCTCGATGCGGTACAGCCACGATAATCCGGGTTCCCTGACCTGTTCCGGTCACGATGCTGAAGCGGCCGCCGAGGCTCTGCGCCCGCTCGCGCATCGTCGCCATCCCGTGGCGCTGATAGTCGCCGTTGGCGGCGAGCGCAGGGGGCAGTCCGTCGCCATCGTCGGTGATGGTCATCTCAATCTCATCGCGCTGCTCGACAAGTCGCACCTCGACGCGCTCGGCGTGAGCGTGCTTGCGGACATTCGTGAGCGCCTCCTGCGCGATCCGCAGGAGTTGCAGAGTGATATCAGGGTCGGCAACGAGATCCGCGGGAACCGCGGCGAAAGTCGTCTCGATGCCGGTTTGCTGCCGAAAGTGGGCGACGTAGTCCGCCAGCCGCGCCGCCACCTGCTCCGGATGCTCGGCGGCCAGGCGCAACCCGTCGATGGCCTCGCGCGCGTCCACGTAGGCAGCGCGAATGGACTCGCGCATCTCGCCCATCTCTAGAATGGCCTCGTCGTCCCGGCCGACCCGCACGAGCTTCTCCAGGCGCTCCATCTGGAGCCCCAGGTATGCCAGCGTCTGCGCCAGGCCATCGTGAATCTCGCGCGACAGGCGATAGCGTTCCTCGAACACAGCCATGTGCCGCACTTGCTCGTAGAGCTGGGCGTTGCGGACGGCCAGGGCAATCTGGTTCGCCGCCGTCGTCAACAGGTCGGTGTGGCGCGTCGTGAACGCGCGCGGGCGGTGCGCTCCCAGGAACAGCGCGCCGAATACCTGCCCCTCCGTCACAAGAGGCGCAGCGGCAGCGGAAACCACGTCGCCCGCCGGGCGGGGCACAGTCGATGCAATGACCGGCGCGCCGCTGAGTGTCTGCCGCGCCATGTTCAGCGCCAGCTCGAATCGGGCGTCGCTGATCTCATCGCCCAGCCCGTGCGAGGCGCGGCACGTCCAGGTATGGGAAGATGCCTCGTAGAGAAACAGAGCGGCGGCTTCCGCATCCCAACCGGCCGCGGTAATGTGCAACACCTGCTCGGTGAAACGGTCCAGGCTGGCTTCACTGGCTGCCGCCTGGTCCAGCGCGCTGATGGTCGTCATCTGCCGCGCGCGCAGCCGGCGGCTGTCCAGCATGCCGGCAATTTCCCCTTGGACGACGTTCAACAGCCGCACACTGGAGTCCGGCGGTCCGTCAGCGGATGGAAAGTACGCCAGGATGGCCCCGACGCGCTCTTTCTCACGCACGATCGGCATGCACACCGCCGAAGCAATGCCCTCGGCTTCGGCAAGCTCCTCCAATCCGACAAACAGCGGGCAGCCGGCGCGAGTCCGCACGCGTGTCGTCGTGCATTCTCGGCAACGAGTGGCATCAATTCCCGCGTCCATCTGTGCGCGCATGGCGCGAACGTACTGCTCGCTCAGCCCCCACGCGACGTCGAGCTGCACCCGGTTGGCAGCGTCGTCGAACGTCACAATGCTCGATGCGCGCGCCCCCATGAGCTCGATGGGCGCCTGCGCCGCCAGCTCCAACACCGTCTCTTCGCTGTCAGCCGCCGCGATCTGCTCTCCAAAACGGTTGAGCGCGAGCAGGCTCTGGTGGTTGGCTTCCAGCTCGTCGTAGGCCACCTGCAGGTGGTGCTCGGCTTCGCTGCGCCGCTCCAGGGCATTGGCCAGCAAGGTTAGCCCAATCCAGGCCGCCACGCTTCCCACCACGCCGAGGATAAGGATATCGAGGGTGTCGCTGAGGGATGACGCGCTCGGTCCAAGCCACGTCACCAAGAACGTCCTCTCCAGCGCCGCCACGGCAAACACCGCGAGCGGCACGAGCCAGCGCACGCGGCGAAGCAAGATATGGAGTGGAACGCGCGAAAGGAAGGACATGGATAGGCTATTCCGGCCAGGTGCGTTCAACGAGCACAAATGACTCAGAGTGCAAGAACGCCATTACTTATTCTAGCGTATTCAAGGGGCGATTGCAAAACGCCATGAAGCCGGGCACAGCCCTGGAAGCGCGGAGAGTAGGTTGCATTGTCAAGCGGTCTATTTTATACTGTGGTCCCATCGCAGCGTCGCCGCACACTCTAGTGCACAGTCACAGGGCCTATTCGGCATCTCTGTAGGGGCGATCCCTCGTGGTCGCCCTGGGTAGCCACGAGGGCTACCCCTACCCGATCTTGGATCCGTTACCGGGAGTTACTACACCGAAGAGAGACATCGATGCTCGCCAACGTCAAAGGCGCCGTTGTCTACCTTGCGCGTCCGGCCGAAATCCTCCGCGCCGGACCGCGCCAACACTTGCGTTTCGACCTCATCGCCGGCCTGACGGTGGCGATTGTGGCTCTACCCCAAGCCATTGCCTACGGCGTCGCCGCGGGTGTCGGGCCGTCCATGGGTCTCTACACGGCCATCGTCGCCCCCATCGTCGCCGGGCTGTGGGGGTCGTCCAACCAGACATTCACCTCGCCGACCAACGTCATCGCTCTGCTCGTCATCTCGAGTCTATCCGCCGTTGCGACCCCCGGCACGCCTGACTTTCTCCTTGCGGCAGGCCTGACGGCGGCCATCGCCGGTGCGCTCCAGCTGATTCTGGGACTGGCGCGGCTCGGAATGCTGGTCAACTTCATCTCCGACTCGCTCCTGGTGGGATTTGCGGCAGGCGCTGGCATCCTGCTGGCGATCAATGAGTCTCGCTACCTGCTCGGCCTGAGCATCACCAGCACCGGCGTCATCGACACGATAGCCCGTGAGGTGCTGAACCTTCCCCAGGTAAGCCTGCTCACCCTGGCAATCGGGCTGGGAACCATCGCGCTGCTGGTCATCGTCCGCAGGCTGCGCCCGCGCTGGCCGGCAACCGTCATCGCCCTCGCCATCGTCTGTGTCGTCGTGTTCGTCTTCGGCCTCAACAACGCGGGAGTGAAAGTCATTGGCCCCTTTCCGCAGGGCTTGCCGCCCTTCCAGCCCCTGCCAATCTTCAATCTGAGCCTGGTCGCCGAGCTGGCGCCCGGCGCCCTGGCGATCGCCGCCGTCGGCCTCATCCAGACGATGGCGATTGCGCGTTCGATGGCAATCGCGACGGACCAGCAGATTGACAACAACCAGGAATTCGTCGGACAAGGGTTGGGGAATCTTGCGAGCGGCTTCCTGAGCGGGATCCCCGCCTGCGGCTCGAACTCGTGCTCGACCGTGAACTACCAGGCCGGCGCACGCTCCCCCCTCGCCTCAGCCCTCGCCGGCGTGCTTGTTCTGGTGTTCATGCTGCTTCTGTCGCCGGTCGGCGCGTACATGCCGCGCGCGGCCCTCGCCGGGGTTCTCATCGTTATCGGTGTTGGGATGGTCGACCGCAAGCAGATAGCGCATATCTGGCGCAGCAGCCGTGGTGAAGCCGTCATCATGCTGGCGACATTCCTGGGCACGCTCTTCCTCCGCATCGACTTCGCCGTCCTGGGCGGCATCCTCATATCGCTGGCCTACTACATTCTGCAAACCAGCGCCCCCAAGGTGACGCCCGTCGTGCCGGACAGAGATTTCCGCCACTTCGTTCACGAGCCCGACCAGCCCCAGTGCCCACAGCTAGGCATCCTGGATATCCTGGGTGACCTCTACTTCGGCGCGGCGAGCAATGTAGAGAAGGCCATTCGTGAGCAGCGCCGCCTTCACCCGACGCAGCGCTATCTGCTCCTGCGAATGCACAGCGTCCAACACTGTGACATTACCGGTATCCGCGCTTTGCAGAGTGTCGTGCGGTTCTATCGTCAGGACGGCGGGGACGTGTTCATGGTGCGCGTACAGTCGTCAGTCCTGCGCTTCATGCGGTCTTCGGGCTTCAGCGCCTACCTCGGCGCCGACCACTTCCTTCCCGAAGACACCGCCATCGAGTATCTGTTCTACCATGTGCTGGATCCGGCGGTGTGTATCTACGAAAGTGATGTGCGCGTCTTCCGCGAGTGCCAGAATCTGCCCCACTACGTTCCGGCCATCGAGATTGCGCTCCCGAAGAGCACCATGGCGATCGACGTTCCGAAGGTCGAGCCGCGGTACCTGTGGCAGCAGCTCCACGGCACTAGCCCTCCCCTGGTCATTGATGTGCGCGAGCCGCGCGAGTTTCAGCAGGGCCACATCCAACAGGCCCAGCTCCTGCCGCTGCCGACGCTGGTCGCCGAGCTGCCGACTATGCCCCGCGAGCAGCCCATCGTGTTTGTGTGCCGCATGGGACGTCGCAGCACGCGCGCGGCGCAGATCTACCAACAGAACGGCTACACGAATGCCACGGTGCTAGACGGCGGCATGCAGGCATGGGAAGCCGCGCGTCTGCTGGAAGCCGTCGGCTAGGCAACGAAGAGAGACACGCATATGGAATACGACACAAGCCGCAACTGGGGGCTGGACCTCGTGCGCGCCACGGAGGCGGCGGCAATCGCCGCGGGCCGCTGGATGGGGTTCGGCCAGCGCGAAGCCGCCGATACGGCCGCCGCCGAAGCGATGTATCGGTCGCTTAGCACTTTCGACATGGACGGGACGATCGTAGTCGGGGAAGAGGCGCGGCTTGGCAGCACATCCCCCCTGGCGACGGGGCAGCACGTCGGCAGGGGCGGCCCGGCGATGGATATCGTGGTCGATGCCGTGGATGGTCTTAACCTGCTCGCCCTTGGTCACGCCGGCGCGATCGCGGTAGCCGGCGCGACGGCGCGCAATGCGATGTGGTCGCCCACGCCGGCTATCTACGTTGAGAAGATCGTGGCGGACCGTGATCTGACAGGCGCGCTTGTCGCCGAGTGCATGGACGCGCCCGCCGCCTGGACGCTCGCCCTTGTCGCCAGGCTAAAGCACAAACAGGTACGCGACCTGGTGGTGTTCGTGCTCGACCGGCCACGGCACGCCCATCTCATCGAGGAAATCCGCACAGCGGGCGCGCGCATCATGCTCCGCCGCGACGGAGACATCGCGGGCGCGCTGCTGGCCGCTTCGCCGGACCGCGCCGTGGACCTCCTGATGGGCACAGGCGGCGCACCGGAAGCGGTGATCGGAGCCTGCGCGGTCAAGGCACTGGGAGGCGCCATGCTGGCGCGCATCGCGCCGCAGAGCGATGAAGAGCGCGCCGCGGTCGAAGCCGCTGGACTCGATACGCGGCGCATCCTGACATGCGATGAGATGGTCGCCGGTGAGCAGGTGTTCTTCGCCGCGACGGGCATCACCGACGGGAACCTCCTCAACGGTGTGCAGTACCGGGGGAACCAGGCGCAGACACAGTCGCTCGTGCTACGCTGTGACAGCCGAACGCGGCGTCACGTTTACACCGAGCACCTGCTGGAAGAATGAGTCATGTGCAATTCAAGACGCAATGCGGCATTTTCTGGCACTCTTGACGGGGCCAATGTATAATGAGGGCAGCGCTCAAATACGCGGGCCGGCGAATTGGAATGCTCGGTGGTGAGTGGCCCCGGGAACGTCGGCCGGCGGGATTCATCCCGAGGCATTGCAAGGAGGCATACAAAATGAAAATTCGAGTGCTACTGATTCTTTCGGCGCTCCTGGTCGTTGCCGTTGTCGCTGCGGCGTGCGGTGGCGGCGGCGGCGGAGCTACGGCGCCCTCGTCCGGCGGGCAGGCGGCGGCCAAGTCAGCGGGTGATGCTGCCCACGGCAAGACCGTGTTCACCCAGACGTGCGCCTCGTGCCACGGCCCCGCCGGCCAGGGCATCCAGGGTCTCGGCAAGGACTTCACGACCAGCGCGTTCGTCAAGAGCCAGACCGACCAGCAGCTCGTCGACTTCGTCAAGAAGGGGCGGCCTGCGACTGACCCGGCGAACACCACAAAGGTGGACATGCCCCCGAAGGGCGGCAATAACGCCCTGACGGACAAGGACCTGCTGGACGTCGTCGCTTTTGTCCGCACGCTTCAGAAGTAAACCCAGTAGTCATCAATACAAAAGCGAGGGGGTCGTCGGCCAAAATCGACGACCCCCTCACCTTTTTTACCGGCCCGATTTCTCGAAGACACCAGGCCGCTCCTCGACCCGTTCGGCGGAGAGCGCCCCGGGCGCTTGAGCCTTGCCGGTGAGCCGCTGGCGCGTCAGCACGATTCTATGGCGAATAGGCGGGACGCGCACCAGCAGCAGCACAGTCAGTATCACCGCGTAGAGCGTCGGGTCGCCCTGGACCCCCGACTTGCCCTCCCACGCGAAATGCAGCACAGCCAGCACGCCCGCCACGTACACCAGCCAGTGCAGCCGGATCCAGTTGCGCTTCAGCCGCCTCTTCCACCCCTTCGTCGACGTGATTGCCAGCGCCGTGAGAATGATCAGCGCCCCCAGGCCCGCCACGATGTACGGCTTGTTCAAGACCGCGTCCTGCACTATCTGCGACAGGTTGAACGCGTAGTCCAGCGCGACAAAGTTGGCGAAATGCAGCAGCGCGTAGAAGAAGGCGTACAGGCCGAGCGCGCGGCGAACGGTCAGCGGCTTGCGGTAGCCGAACACAATGTAGATGGGCGTCGCCGCCAGGCTCAGCCCAAGCAGGATAATCGCTGCCCGGCCCGTCAGGTCGTTGATCGACTGAATCGGGTCCGCCCCCAGGCTGTGGTGGGTGTATCGCCAGATCAACAGGGCCAGCGGGTACAGCCCCACGATGTGCGCGAGCAGCCACAGCCACCTGTCCGCAGCTATCTGGCGCGCAGTGGGCCGGGGGCGGGCGACGTGAGATTCGCGCACTAGAAGTTCGCCTTCAGGTCCATGCCCTGGTACAAGGAGGCGACCTGCTGCTCGTAGCCGTTGAACATCAGCGTGGAGCGCCGCCCCGGCTCGCCGATGCGCCGCTCGGTCGCCTGGGACCATCGCGGGTGATCGACGTGCGGGTTGACGTTGGCGTAGAAGCCGTACTCGCCCGGGTCTGCCGATGACCACGCCGTCTCGGGCATGGTATCCGTCAGCTCGATCTTGGCGATGGACTTGGCGCTCTTGAAGCCGTACTTCCACGGCACGACGAGACGGATGGGGGCGCCGTCCTGGTTGGGCAGCGGCTTGCCGTACATGCCGGTCGCCAGGATGGTGAGGGGGTGCATCGCCTCATCCAGGCGCAACCCCTCCGTATACGGCCACGGAAGGATGTTGGCGCGCTGCATCGGCATTTGCTCCGGCCGATACACCGTCACAAACTTGACGAACTTGGCTTGCGGCGTCGGCTCGACCATCTTGAGCAGGCTCGCCAACGGGAAGCCGACCCACGGAATCACGAATGACCACCCCTCCACGCACCGCAGGCGGTAGATGCGCTCCTCGTGCGGGAACGTGGCGTAGATATCCTCCATCGAGAATGTGCGCGGCTTGGCCACCATCCCGCTGACTTCCATGTTCCACGGCAGCGGCTGGAAACCCTGCGCCCGCTCGCCGACGTCCTCCTTGTTCAAGGAGAACTCGTAGTAGTTGTTGTAGTTGGTGACCTGGTCATACGGATTGACGACCGCCCCCAGCTCGTCCGTCTTGGCGCTGACGAACGGGTCAGCGTGGGCAAGCTCGGCCGGCAGCTTGACAGACGGCGGTATCGCCGGCGGCACAGGGGTTGGCTGCACCGCGCCGGTCAGGGGCGCGCCGCACGCCGCGAGCATGAAGGCCGCCCCCGTCAGCACGGCGCCCTTCATGAACTGCCGCCGATTCATGTACAGGAACTCGGGCGTAATCTCATCACGCGATATGTCACTCATCACCGACCCTCCTCGAGACTCAACCGCTCTCGGTCAACAGGAGCACAGTTTCAAGTATAGATACGAGTTTTCTTCACTACAAGGGATTGTAGCCGCAATTAGTTTCGACGATATTACGCTTCCCTTAACAACTCCGCACTCGTCCTCTAGAGACCTATGCCGCTGCTTCTCTTTCGCTCACCGCCGACGTCGGCGTCGCCTGCAAACAAGCCGGCATCCAGTAGCGGACGCACATCTCTCAACGGATAGGGTCATGGAAAAACGGATAAGAGCGGTATAGCCGCGCCTCTCGGCCCGAGATGACAATCCGTTCATCCGTTCACTATCCGTTGACAGACAAACCATCGGGGCGGGTTTGAAACCCGCCCCGACCTATTCCCCCGCCCTGGCGCCAGCGCTCACGGCCACGGCGCAGGGTATTGTCCTGCGTGCAACACGGCCCCAGGTTTGCCTACGGCCCAGGCATCTAGCGCCCCAACAGCAGCCACACCATAGAGCGAGGCTTGCGGCTGGCTCGGCACGGTCGACCACCCTTGGCCAGTCCAATGGACCACCAAGCCGCCGTCCCCCACAGCCCACACGTCGTTTGGCGCCACCCCACTGACTCCGTAAAGATACTTCCCCCAATCCAAGCCTTCATCGCGCCAGGCGTTTCCGTCCCAATGGAGGATGACGCTGAAATAGACGGTGTAGCTGTCACAATGCCGGGGGCCGCATATCCACCGTGTCTCGGGTCCGCCGCCAACGGCCCAGCCGTCGGACGACGACAACATCGTGACCGCATCTAGACCTCGAGTGGTCGGACTGGGAACCAGGGACCAGACAGTTCCATTCCAGTGCAGGAGTATGCCGCCGGTGTGAGCGCTGGCGTCGGACATTCCGACTGCCCAAGCATCGTTTGCAGACGTGACTGCAACGCCGCGTAGCTCTCCCGTCGTTGGGCTGGCCACGTTTGTCCACGCGTTGCCGTTCCAATGCACAATCACGCCGTTACTGCCAACGGCCCACGCATCATCTCTGGCGCGCACGGCTACACCCTTCAAGCTTTCTCCCGTAGGGCTGGGCACGGTCGACCACCCTTGTCCATTCCAGCCCAGTATCGTACCGACGTCGCCGACGGCCCACCCTTCGGCCGCGGATAGCATTGCCACGCCATTAAGGGTGGCCGACGTTGGACTCGCCGTGGTCTGCCACACCTGCCCATTCCAGTGGATGATCCTTCCAGCTGCTCCAACTGCCCAACCGTCGTTCGGAGAGAGCATCGAGACGCCATACACGGCATCACAGCAGCCGTCGGGCAGCGGCTGCCCGCGCATCTCAACGCGCAATACCTGGCGCTCGTTCATGATCAGGGGGACATACACCTCTGGCCTGAACCCGGAAACCGTCGTGAATGTTGGACTGTAGCGTAGAAGACCACCGCGCACCACCCAGCCATCAGTCGCCGATACCATCTGAATTGCGGTCGGCGATTGCTCTCCAGCCGGGGCGCCGGCTGCGATTGGAGACCAGGTCTGCCCATCCCAATGGGCAAGCGAGGTAGACCATCCATCCGTCGCTGAAACCATCGCCAGCGCCCCGAGGTACTGATGGGTTGGGTTGGGGAAGCGCGACCACACCTGACCGTCCCAATGCAAGATAGTATCTCCCCCAGTGGCCCATCCATCCGTCGCAGAAACCATCGCGACACTAGTCAGATCACCTTGCGCTGGCACCGGCACCTCCGACCAGGCATCGCCATCCCAGTGCAATGCAAGACCCCGCTGAGATACGTATGAGAAGCCGACCGCCCAGCCATCGTCGGACGATACCATGGATAAGGACAAGAGCGACGCCTGGATGGAGTCTGAATGTACCGACCACGCGTGACCGTCCCAATGCAGGATGAGACCCTGGCCGACGATCCAGCCGTCGGTCGCGGAAACCATTGCGATTGCCTCTAGCTCGCGGTCAGGGATCGGCGGGCCCGACAATGCTGCTACGGCTCCGGGCGGTGGATATGCGGGACTTTCGGCATAGCGGGTCCAGGCAACCCCATCCCAATGCAGAACGGTGCCGTGCCAACCCACAGCCCACCCATCCGATGGCGACACCATGGCAACCCCATTGAGCCGCGCAGCCGGAGCCGGCACCTGGCACCACTCCGATCCGTCCCAATGGATGACTGTGTTTGGGCCGACGGCCCAGCCCTCGGTTGCCGACAGCATTGATATCGCGCGGGCGTTCCATGGTCCCATTTGGGAGCATGACAGGCCGACTATGTGCGTGTACTCTGTCCACGCGTAACCATTCCAACGATATACCGCACTGCCATCCCCAACCGCCCAGCCATCGCTTGAAGATATCATCGCCAGTGACGACAAGGAGGGCGAAACGGTCGTCATCAGCGACCAGGCGCTTCCGTTCCAGTGAAGGACAACTCCGCCACTTCCAACGGCCCACGCGTTGGACGGCGAGAGAATCGCCACGGAATTCAAGTCCTGAGTCGTCGGGCTAGCCACCGGCAGCCAGGCGCTGCCATCCCAGCGGCGAATGACGCCTCCCTGCCCAACAACCCAGCCGTCGGTCGCTGATGTCATTGCGATCCCCCTCAGACCGAGGGACGTTCCACCTGCGACAGCCCGCCAGCTCGCGCCATCCCAGTGCAGGATGACGCCAGAACCGACGGCCCAGGCATCGGTCCGGGAGAGAGCCACGACGCTGGCAAGGTCAGAGGCGACGGGGCTATTCTGAGTACTCCACCAGGCGCCGTCCCAATGCAGGATCAAGCCGCGCGCCCCAACAGCCCAACCTTCCTGCGAGGACAACAGGCTAAGTGATGAGAGTGGCCGCCAGAAGTTATCGAACTCGGACCACACCTGCCCGTCCCAATGGAAAATCTTTCCAGCATTGTCGACGGCCCAGGCATTTGTGGCTGAAATGCTAGACACTGCATTCAAGTTGGAGGAATCAAGGCCCGCCGGGACACTCCTCCACGCGCTGCCGTCCCAATGCAGAAGCACTCCCTCGTCACCAACCGCCCAGCCCTCGGTCGCCGATGACAGCCCTACGGCTTGGAGATCGGTTGGATGCGGGTTTTGCCAGCTCAACCACCGCGACGATGACTCCAGGAACCCAGGCGGCGCAAGTGTCGGCGTGGGCGTTGGCGTGGGAGTAGGACGCGCCGTGAACGGAAAGGTGGTGAATACCTCGCCCCAGGCGACACCGTCCCAATGTAGAATGGTAGAGCATGATGCAAGGCCCGGACAATGAGTAGACGACGCGCCGACCATCCAGACATCGCTGCTCGACAGCGCCGCTATGGAGACAAAGTCAGCGTAGGGTAGTGACAGTTCGGTGTGCCGCGGGAAGCCAGGGTCCGGCGGGTATGCCGGGCTATTCGGACCAAGTGTCCAGCTTTGGCCATCCCAATGCAAGATTGTTCCCGCGTCTCCGGCCGCCCAAACGTCGGTTGGCGTGATCACGTGTACAGCATGCAGTGGGCCGGCCGTCTCGATTGTGCGACCCGTCGCGGAACTACCGGAAGTGTGCGTGATGTATGCTTGAGGAGGGCCTTCGCGTGGCGTAAACCGACCGACACCCCAGACTTCGCTTGTGGTAACCGGCCTAACTGCCTCTACACAATCTCCAATGGGGTAGAGGTAAGGTCGCCAGAGATAACCGTCCCACTGGCGGATGCCACAGTGGCCCGTAGCAAATCCCGCTGTATCGAACACCATAGCGATGCTGGACAAAGCGTACGCGTCGAAGGTCGAGATCTCCGACCAAACCTGGCCGTCCCAGTGCAGGGTAATCGAGCTGGACGCTGTACTCGAAAGCTGGCGCGTGCCGAGCGCCCAACCATCTGACGCTGAGAGCATGGAGATGGAGTTCAGTGAGTACTGCCACGGGCTCGCCACCTGGGACCATTGCTGGCCGTTCCAGTGCAGGATGACACTCACATCCGCGCCGCTCGCCGCGTCGCGCCCGCCGCCAACGGCCCAGCCGTCGGAGGCCGACACCATCCCCACGGCCTTGAGAGCGTAGTGTGTCGGGGATGAGACCGATAACCAGACGCTCCCGTCCCAGTGCATAATTATGCTGTCGAGGACATGTTGCTGGCTATCTACTTCGTAGCCAACGGCCCAGCCATCCGTTGCCGAGATCATGGAGATGCCCGTGAGGCTTATGCCTGGCGGAAGGCCGGAGGTCGGTGTCGCGGTCGCGCTTGGTGTAGCGCTTGGCGTCGACGTGATGGACGCCGTGGCGGTGAGCGTCGGCGTCAGCACGGCCGTCGAGATGGCCGTCGGGATGACGGTGGTCGTGACTGTATCGGTCGGGGTGATGGTGAGCGTTGAAGTGACCGTCGGCGTGACGGTCGTGGTCGCCGTTTCGGTGTCGCCGTCGCGGGGCAGGGCGCGAGCGCGGGCGTCCGCGGGGGACGGCACCGAGAAGAGAAGGAAAACGATTGCGCCGACAAGGGCGAGGGACAGGCAGCCGATCAGGGCCAGGCGAAGTGGAAGCGAGGGGCGCATTTTGGGTTTGTCCTGGGGAAGGTCCCGCTGTGAGGGTAGCGGGTGAAGTCGCGTTCACAAATCGAGACGCCGAGACGCCCCCAAAAGAAACGGCCTGACACAGTTTTCTGCGAAACTGACCTCCGTTCACGCTATATTCTCCCTAGCACCCCACTTCACTTCATGGTACAATCCACGCATGAGCTACGACCGCAATCATCACCACCGCCGCTCTATCCGGCTCCAGGGGTATGACTATAGCCAGGTCGGAGCGTATTTCGTTACCGTGGTCACGCGCAATCGCGAATGTCTGTTTGGCGCTATCGTGGACGACGTCATGCGGCTCACCAGCCTTGGCATGGTGGTGTATTCCACATGGAATGACCTGCCCGCCCATTACCTACACGTCGAGTTGGACGCATTTGTCGTTATGCCGAACCATGTTCATGGTATCATCGTGTTGAGCGACAACGTGGCACCACCCGTAGGGGCGGGTTTGAAACCCGCCCCTACACGTCACACTCTGTCAGAAATCGTACGCGGGTTAAAGACGTTTTCTGCGCGCCGCATCAACGAGACACGCGGTACGCCTGGCAGCCCGGTCTGGCAGCGCAATTACTACGAGCATATCATCCGCGACGAGACGTCCCTGGAACGCATTCGGCAATACATCCGCGACAATCCTGCCCTTTGGGCCACGGACGCCGAAAATCCACGATCGCGCCACCTGTAGGGGCGGGTTTGCCCCCTTGCGCTGTCCTCGTCCAGGGCGGGTTTGAAACCCGCCCCTACGACTTCGCGCGTTTTTGCCCGCATTTCGCCCGTTCCCCCCGTATCGTCAAGGCCTCCATAACGTCATTCTCTGTGAACAAGTCCCAACGCTGACTCAACCTACTCGTCACGCTAGAAAGCATGCCCATGCGCCGCCATTGCCGCTTCCACTACGCCCTGCCACTCGTCGCCCTCCTGGTCCTCGCCGCCTTCGCCCTCTGCCCCCCCACTACCAGCGCCGCCTTCGCCTTCAAGACCTTCCCGCCATCCGGCGGGGATGCCGTCACCCCCCTCCCCGCCGACTTCGACGGCGACGGCGCCACCGATATCGCCACCTTCGACCCGGCCACCGGCGTCGTCTCCTTCCTGCCCTCCTCATCCGCCTTCAACGGCTCGCCCCGCTCCATCCCCACCGGCGTCACCGTCCCCGACGCCCAGCCCCTCGCCGCCGACTTTGACGGCGACCTCACCGACGACCCCGCCCTCCTCTTCTTCAACGGCCTCCGCTGGGTCGCCGCCATCCACACCTCCCGCGACGGCCTCACCCACTACTTCTCCTTCCCCTTCGGCGCGACGGCCTTCACTGCCTTCACCGCCGATGTCGACGGCGACGGCCTCGCCGACCCCCTCGTCTACCGCCCCGCCACCGGCGCAATCTACGCCCTGCTCTCCTCCCGCGGCTTTTCCGCCGACGAGGATGCCCTCTTCGCCGTCTACACCGGCATCGCCAACGGCAAGCCCTTCGTGGTGGACTACGACCACGGTGTCGGCAGCAAGGACGACACGCGCGGCAGCTATGCCCGCGGCCGCGACTTCCTGGACGACCTGGCGGTGCTGGGCGAGAACGGCTCGATCTACATCGTGACGTCGCACTACGGGTTGTACAACAACATGGCGCGCATCGACGGGCTCGCCGAAGGCGGGGACACGCCGGTGGTGGGCGACTTCGACGGCGATGGGATCAAGGATGTGGCGGTGTATCGGCCGGGGAGTGGGGAGAGCGGCGGGCAGTTTCGGGCGCTGCTGTCGAGCAAGGATTTCAACCCCGATGGGATGCTGACGACCAGCCTGGGGTCGAGTGGCGCACCGATGCAGGATGTGCCGGTGGTGGGGCGGTATGACCTGGACTACAAGACGGACTTCGGGGTGTATCGGCGGGGGTCAGCCGGGGAGTGGCAGGTGGCGTTCAGCGAGGGGAGCCTGAACGTGGCGCCGACGACGTACCCATCGCGCCGCTACGGCATGGCGATGGCCAACTGGGACGACAGCCTCAAGACGTGCTATGCCGGCGGGCTGGGCGTCGGCGACGTCAACGGCGATGGCATCCCGCCAGGCGAGGTGATCCCTTGCTCGCGCGAGCTCTACTATGAGGCCAACGGCGTCTCGGAGATGGCGCAGACGCTGACGCGCGACGGGGTCACCTACCGCCTGCACCCATACGCCATGAACGTGGCCTGGGGCAACTATCTCGACCCGCGCGCCAACAACCTGATGTTTATGTTCAAGTACATGGGTTCCACCGTGCCCATGACCGATGCCCAGCGCCGTTCCTACCTCAGCTACCCGCAAGACGTCCCCGGCAGCATCCAGATGCAGTTCGACGTCGCCGCGTGCCGTCCCAATGCCGAGGATCACTGCCAGGACCCCGACGGCGGGCGGCGGCTCGTCTTCACCGATCACTCCGCCATCTGGAAGCGGGACGAGTTCAAGCAGTGGCTCATCGCCAACCGCCAGGGGCCATCGCGCGACCCGCGCCGCTGGTACACCTTCCTCGTCGGCTCGGAGATGGACTACTACGCGCAGACGAGCCCCGACACGTATGCCCGCATCCTGCGCGACTACACCCGCTTCCTCCAGGAAGTACGCGATGAGATCAAGGCGCAGTATGGCATCACCGTCCATCCCACCCTCGTCCTCAGCTCCGCCGCCGTCGGCTGCAACTACGTGTACCAGGCCCACGACATGTACTGCAACTATCGCCACGCCGATACACCCGACGAGGACACGTGGGCGCCGACCGCGGCGTACTACACCGCCGTCCTCCAGCGCATGACCCGTCCCGTCGACATCGACTTCGACGGCGACGGGACCTTTACGGGCGACTACGAGCACTGGAGCCAGGCAGACGCCGACACATTCTCCGAGTTCTTCACGTCCTATTCCCTGGACCCGTTCCTCAACCACCCTCTCGACGGCGACGCCTTCCTCGGCCAGCCGGGCCACCCAGCCATCGCCGACGTCGAGGCATACGCCAAGGGGTTTGCCGGCGTCATCCGTCAGACCGCCGACCGGTTCTACAGTCTGCCCGGCTGCTGGAACGCAGCCAGCGGGCAGTACGAGGCATGCCGGCGACCGACGGTGTTGCCGCAGCTTGGCACCCACTATTTCAGCTTCCAAGGCCAGAGTTGGGTCGGACTCCCGTGCCCCACCGATCCACAGGACCGAGTGTGCGCCGATACCGACACGCCGCCCTACGACGACGTGCGCTACACCGTCGTCTACAACGTGGCGCGGCTGACGCAGGCCGCGGTCGCCGACCTGGACGGCGATCCGGGGCACGTCGCGGCGTGGGCATACTGGGACGGGGTGGATGCGAAGTACTCCCTCGACCCGGTGTCCCACACGGTTTGGGGCAGCCTGCACGCATCGCTGGAGCCAATTGTGGACTGGGACCCCGTCTGCGACGCCGGCGGCTGCGTCAAGGCGAACGTTCGCCTGACCCCGCTGGGCGAAGTGTACTTCGCTCTCGCCGCCGGCGACCCCGACTTCCGGCCCGGCCCCTTCACCTATGTCGGCAACAACGACCCGGTGAGTGGCACGGTGTCGGTCTCGCTCACGCGCCCATCCGCGTGGTGGCCGGCCGCGTCGGGCGTCTCGCACAGCAAGAAGCCCAGGGGCTGATCCCTGGGCTTCTGCCTCCCACACCGCCATGACTATAGCACGCGCCGTCTTGAGCCTGTAATCAAGTGCAGAACGAACAGCAGCACCACCGCGCCGACAAAGGCGACGAGGATCTGGCCCGGCAAGCCGGCCCACGGCGTAGAGATGTGGAGCGCGGAAAATAGCCAGCCGCCGACGAACGCGCCGACGACGCCAATGATGATGTCACCGATGATCCCGTAGCCGACGCCACCCATGACCAGGCTCGCCAGGAACCCGGCGATGAGGCCGACAATAAGCCAGGTCAAGATATCCATTCGGGTAAGCTCCTCTCCATCACGGAACCAAAACTGAACAGCTTACCCACAACAAAAGCAACTCGCGTGCCAGATGCCCCCGCTGTCTATCACTTGCCTCTCATGCGACTTTTGATAAAATCTCGTAACTAGAGGCCAGTCGCGGCGTTATTTCCACTAAGGACGCAGTCGCGTAAAGCACCGGTCTGCTCAGCACCCGCATCGACCCAGCCAAGGACAACTAGATGAAAGCCGACGATATCACTCTGCACGGTATTTTGACGCCGACCAATCAGTATGCTATCCCGGTGTTCCAGCGCTATTACTCCTGGGAACGCAAAGATTGGCAGAAGCTTTGGGAGGATTTGGTCGAGCTACAGGAGCCGGAAGCCAACGCCCAAACTCATTTCATGGGATCGCTGGTCTTCGTAGCTGAAGAGCACTTTCCGAACAAGGTCCCGGTGTTCCAGGTTATCGACGGGCAGCAGCGTCTTATCACGATGACTCTACTACTGGCGGCACTGCGCAATACGGCCAAAGCCCACGGGTTCGATGATCTCGCGTCAGAGATATCAAACACCTTCCTAGTGCACCCTTACAAGTCCGGGCGAGAGCACATGCGCGTCTACCCTCGACAAAGAGACCGCGACCAATATATCGGTGCAATTAAGGGTTCCGAAAGTGTCGATGGGCGCGTTGGTGAAGCTCTGCGCTTTTTCGAACAGCAGATATTAAGTCTGCCCAGCAACAGTAATGGCGAAGGGCTTCACAATCTCTTTGGCACTCTGCAGGCTCGTCTTCAATTCGTGTACATCCAGCTCCAAAACGAGAATCCCTATCAGGTTTTCAAGAGTCTGAACTCCACGGGTGTCGATCTAAGCGAAGCCGATCTGATACGCAATTTTATGTTTATGCACGTGAAGCTGGAGGACCAGGACGGATTCGACGACTACCACTGGAAACCCCTTGAAAAACGATTTGAAGACGAAACCGGACGGCTCGATGTGGGTGCGTTATCTGCCTTTTTCCGAGACTTCCTAATGAGCGAAGGCAAGTACGTGCCTACATCCGCCACCTTCCAGCAGTTCGAGCAAAGCTATCAAGGCTCGAGCTTTCAACCCACCGCTTTGGCTGAGACACTCGCCCACGACGCCAAGCTCTACGACATTCTGCGAGGGCGACAAAAGCACCCGGATCTGGCGGTTGATGCTGCATTGGAGAAACTGCGGCGCCTCGACAGCTCGACTGCCTACCCACTCGTCCTGAACCTAATGAGGCGAGTGGAGAACGGGAAGATGACTATCGCTGATTTGCGAAGTGCAGTCGAGTTGCTGTCAGGTTTCGTTCTTCGACGCTATGTAGTTGGTGAGTCCTCGCGTGGCTACTCACGGTGGTTCGTCTCGGCGTGTACCAACCTAGGTGACAATCCGCTTGCCGGTTTGCGTTCATTCCTCTTGTCCAAAGGCTTCCCGAGCGATGAGGTCTTCACGGAAGCCCTTATTCAATATCCTCTGTATAAGAGCTACTACACGAAAACGGTGCTGGTGTCGCTTGAACGGGCCAAAGGTCACAAGGAGATCGTGGAACTAGCCGACGTTCAAGTCGAACACATCATGCCGCAAACGCTGAGTGGAGACTGGAAAGCGGATCTCGGCCCCAACGCCGAGCTTATCCACGATCGCTGGCTGCATACAATTGGGAATCTCACTTTAACCGGATACAACAGTGAACTCAGCAATGATACGTTCTCGTTCAAGCGAAAGGACTATAAGAACAGCAATATTGAGATAACACGTGATCTCGCCGACTACGAGAAATGGACGGAAACCGAGATCGAAACACGTGGCAAGGCTTTGGCAGCACAGGTCGCGTCCATCTGGCGAGGACCCTGAGGGATGACCCTTCCCAGAATCAACTCCATTGGCTGGATCAAGCCTGACCACAAGCCACTGCCAATCTCGCGCCGACAGCCTTATCGCTAAGGCCCCGGGACCAACGCGAGGTCGAGGCCAATCAAGTTCGCAAGCTTCGCCAGGCGCGAGACCTGATGTCCCACACCTAGCGCAACATGGTGCGTCGGGCCATCCGCGCACCAGCGATTGATAAACATAGCTGGATCGAGGGCAAACCGAAGCCGCGAGTTCGTGTTGCCAATGCGCATAGTCGGACCAGGAAGCGCCTCACCCTCAGCCGCCAGCATTTTCAGCCGGCCATCCTTGGTCTGAGTCACGCCTAGAATGGTAATTGGCCCTGTGCGCACCTTGAACTCGACCGACACGCCTGAGCCACGCTTCCCGTGGTAAAGGTTCAGGGCGCGCAGGACGGGCTTGCTGTCACTAATGGCAATATGCCCGGGGCCATCGTGGCCCATCAGCACGAAGTTGTCTCTAAAATCCATGGCGTAGAACTCCGTGTACGAGCCGCCAGCCTCAAAGCGATCCATGATAAGCATAGCCACGCACGTTTTGAGATCGCCCTCACCGGCGGCAGGGATCCCCCTGGCCGTCAGCATAGAATTGCCCATGATCATGCCAGCCCCTAACTGCTCGAAGTCGTTGCCGTCCACGCCCCGATAGTAGTACGTGATGCCGTCGAGGTCGAAGTCGGCCACGAGCTTATCCAGGCTAACGGCCACGCGCGCGGCCCAATCGAGATCGGTTTCATCCATTGGGCGCGCGATGGGATCCGTAGATGGTTCCGCAAATTCGAACAGCACCCGCGCCTCGGCCTGCTTCGCAGCCAATTCCGCGTCGGTCACCGATTGAACGCGCTGCCACAGATCGTCCATCTCCAGCAGCTCAATATGCGCGCCCAACTGGGCATGCAGCATCGTGAAGTCGGAGTACATGTCGAGCATGCCCGGATAGGTGTGCCCCAGGAAGCCGATGCGCGCATCCCGCAAGCCGCGCCGAACACTCGCCGCTTCACACCACTCACGAATCTCGCTCCAGGCCCGGTCGTCGTCGTACAACATGCCTGACACGACGTTGAACGCAATATCAGCGCGAGCAAATGCGCACGCGATTTCTGGTACGCAGCACGCCGAACAGTTCGCCAGCCACTCACCGGTATCGACGCTCTCGTAGTCTAGCGCCGCGGTTGGTTGGAGGTTGAGGACGACGACGGGCGCGTGGCCGCGCTGCACGATCGGCAGCACCTGGGCCGATACGGCATATGTCCCTACGTAGCAGAAGATGAGGTCAACGTTTTGCGAGGCGAAGAAGTCGCCCCCGATACGTGCCCCCTGCACGGTGTCTACCAGTCCAGCCGAGACCACATCGCATCCAAAGCTGGCAATACGTTCCTCAACCTGCGCCTGGTATCCTTCGAGGCGCTCACGTAACCCATCGAACTGCGGCCAATAGGCGGCAAGACCGATGCCGAAGACACCGACACGAGCATGAGGACGCTGCCTGCGTTCCATGGGATGCTCCCTCCTGGAATAGAGCCGGAAAACACGACGCGGCCGGACAGCGTCCGATGTCTCGGAATCGCTGCCGGCCGCGTGCTTCGTATGACTCGGTTGCGGTCTTAGTAGCCGCTGTAACCTGGAACGCTCTTGCGTCCGGCGCCGCCTCCATAGGTGGCAATGTCGGCCACCAACCCTAGCCCGATCCACAGCCAGTTCAGGCCTTCAACACCGCCGGGCGCCACCAGGATGAACATCAGGGTCGTCCACGGTAGCACGATGATGCCGAGGACCGGCCAGATCCACCAAAGGATGGGCCAGCCGGCGAAGGCGAGCTGCCAGCGCGCCGGTTGAACCAGCCACCATAGAACATCGAGAACACGCGGACCGAATATCGCCAATGTTAGCAAGCCACAGCACATAACCAGCCTCCCTTCCAGGTAGCGATGATTTGAAGATGTAGAAATCGAGGCCGAGCGCCACAGTGTCCGCCGTCGTTATGCTTTCGACCTAGTAGCCGGTGTAGCCGGGCACCCGCTTCCGTCCGGCGCCGCCCGTGTAAGTCGCAATGTCGGCGGCCAGCCCCAGGGCGATCCAAAGCCAGGCAAGCCCCTGGATCCCACCGGGCGCTATCAGGACGTACATGAGGGTGGTCCAGGGCAGGAAGATGATTCCCAAGATCGGCCACACCCAGAAGGCGCCGGGCCAACTATTGAAGGTCACCTGCCATCTCGCAGGCTGGACGAGCCACCATAGAATATCCAAAACACGCGGACCGAGGACGACGAGGATAAGAAATCCACAACACATGAGCCAGCCTCCCTTCAAGGCGTCAAATGGGTGAGGAGAAAACAGTCGACGCTCAGTGGGGCAGGGCGCGATGACACAAGAATAGAGCCGCCTCCGGTCGTCGTGGACGGATTATACACGCGCGATTGGGGAATGCAAGCGGCGAAGGGGAGCCAGATGGGTCAGGTTTCTGTACAAAGCGGGCGCATTGTGGCATACTGCACACAAATGATCGGCGCTCACACTTTCTTGCGTAGTAGGCGGGAGGATTACGAAAATGCCTGACTGGGCCTATGATCTGTCGACCTGGCAGCTGGGCGCAGCCCTCCTGGTATTCTTTGAGGTCGCGAGTCTCGGCGGTCTGTGGCTCACCCGGCGCTTCATCCTGCCACATCTCAGGATGGTTGACGGCAACAACGACGCCGTCAGCGGCACCGTCCAGGCCATCGGCGTCTTCTACGCCGTCACCGTCGGCCTCATCGCGGCCGGCGCGTATTCCAACTACCAGAACGTCAGCAGCATTGCCACCCAGGAAGCCGCGAGCATCGGCAAGCTCTACCGCGATGTGAAAGATTACCCGGATCCGCCGAAGTCCGTCCTCCAGGACGGGTTGAAGAGGTACACGGAGTTCATCATCGACGACGCGTGGCCCGCCCAGCGCCACGGCGTCATTCTCGACGGCGGCACCTTGATCCTCAACGACTTCCAGGACGCGCTCTATACATTCGAGCCCAAGACGGAGGGACAGAAGGCCGTCCATGCTGAGGCGCTGGCCGCCTACAACGAGCTTATCAGCTTCCGCCGCCAGCGCATTGACGCCGTGGGCAGCGGCCTCCCCGGCGCCTGGTGGGCGGTTATCTGGTTCGGCGCGGCCATCAGCATCTTCGTCGGATACTTCTTCTATTTGGAAGACCAGCGGATACACTTCATCCTTGTTGCGCTTACGGCCGCCTTCATCAGCCTGGTCATTCTGGTCATCGCGTCCAGTGACAACCCCTACCGGGGCAGCCTGAGCATCGGCGCTGATTCCTACCGGCTCGTTCTCGACAACGTCATCAACAAGTTCAAGTAGGCCGGACGCGGAAACCGCCGCGACTTCGGATGCCAGAGCGGCTGCGATTCCTCAGCCGCTCTATTGCCCTTTCAAGGAGTTTCCAGTGTGCTCATGGACGACTACCGCGCCGCCGTGTCTCACTTCGAGCGGCACCAGGTGTCTGTCCCCCTGAGACCACCATGCCGTGTGGCGGCACACGACAGCACGAGAACACCGTCAAGTTGTCATTGCGAGTGCAGCGAAGCAATCCCTCGCCCTGGCGAAAGACGCTCTGGGCACTATAGAGTAGATCGCCTTCCCGGGAGATTGCTTCGGCGGCAAAGCCCGCCTCGCAATGACACCGCAGGTCTCTGTGTTCTGAACAGCGAGTAAGAGAGCGGCGGCTTCAGGCACAGCCAGCTTATGTCACCACCGTCGGGTAGAGGCGGCCGGCTATGAGGGTGAGCGCCGTGACGCTGACGGCGAGGACGGCGAAGTCCAGCGGGAGGCCGAAGGCGCTCGGCCAGCCGACGAGCATCAGGCTGCGTAGCGCGTCCACCTCGTAGGTCAGCGGATTGACGAGCGCCAGCGCCTGGAGCCAGCTCGGCATAACCGCAATAGGATAGATGGCGTTGCTGGCGAAGAACAGCGGCATTGTGAGCACCTGGCCGATGCCCATAAAGCGCTCGCGTGTCTTGACCACACAGGCGATGATGAGGGAGAAGGTCGCAAACAGGGCCGCTCCCAGCAGCACGACAAAGACGACGCCCAAGATCGCGAGCGGGTTCCAGTTGAGCTGGACGTGCAGCAGAACGGCGAGGATGTAAATGATGGCCGCCTGCGACAGGCCGCGCACGCCGGCCGAAAGCCCCTTGCCGGACACAATCGCCGTGCGCGGCGTCGGGCTGGCCAGGAATTTCTGCAAGATGCCCAGGTCGCGCTCCCAGATCACGGCAATGCCGTAGAAGATCGACACGAAGAGCACGCTCTGCGCCAGGATGCCCGGCGTCATGAAGTCGATGTAGCTGTAATTACCGGTCGGGATGAGCCGGATCTGATTCAGCACCTGGCCGAAGACCAACAGCCACAGCGCTGGCTGGATGGCGCGGGTAATCAGCTCCGTCGGGTCATGCCGCAGCTTTCGCGCTTCCAGCTCGGCAATCGTGTAGGTCTTGCGAAGATAGCTGCCGACCGCGTTGGGCCACTCAGTGAGTGGTAGAGCAGCGCTAGCCCAGCCGGCGCGCTGTACGTCGGGTTCTTGAAGTCTCACGGTAACTTCCTCCTGTCTCTTCAATCTTATCGCCCGTATAGGCAGCAAACACGTCGTCGAGTGTCGTCTCCGGCCCCCCCACCGAGGCTTTCAGGTCTGACGGCGTGCCCAGCGCCACAAGGTGGCCGTGATGCATGATCGCAATCCGGTGGCACAAGCTGTCGGCCTCCTCCATGTAGTGCGTGGTCAACAGAATCGTCGTATGGTATGTCTCGCGAACGTCCTGGATATGGCCCCAAACTGCTTGACGCGCGATGGGATCGAGGCCGACGGTCGGCTCATCGAGGAAGAGGACCTCGGGCCGATGCAACATAGACTGCGCAATTTCCAGCCGGCGAATCATGCCGCCCGAATACGTGCGCACCAGGCGATCGGCGGCGTCGCTCAGACCCATGAAAGCGAGGGAGTCGCGCACGCGCTTCTCCCGTTCCTTGCCCGGTATGTCATACAGCTTGGCGAATACGAGAAGGTTCTCGTAGCCGGACAGCGTGCCATCCGCGGACAGCATTTGCGGCACGTAGCCGATGATGTGGCGGACCTTCATGGCGTCCTTCACAACATCATAGCCGCCCACCGCCGCCCGACCCGATGTGGGCGGCAGCAGCGTCGTCAACATTTTGATAACCGTGGACTTACCGGCTCCGTTCGGCCCAACCAGGCCAAACACTTCCCCCGGCTCGACCGAGAGGTTCAGCCCGTCCACGGCGATTAGCTCGCCGAAGCGTTTCGTCAAGTTCACTGTCTCTAAAATAGGCATGTTCTCTTCTCGCTATACCAGTTTCTCAAGGCTGACCGCGAACACCCCGCGCAGAAGCCCCATCGCCTCCATCACGCGCGCCTGCTCCGCGGGCGATAGCGCCCCCAGCAGCCGCGCCAGGTCTTCCCGCGTCGCCTGCCGCGCTTCGTCTAGAAGCGCCTCGCCCGCCGGTGTGAGGCGCAAGGTGAGGTAGCGCCGATCCTCGGCCGAGGCTTCCCGAACAACCAACTCGCGAGTCACAAGGCCGTCGACCAGCTTGGAAACCGACGAGAGTGTCAGACCTACGTGGTCGGCGACATCCGAGAGGGACACGCCAGGGTGGCGGCCCACATACGCCAGGCTGCGGAACTGTGGCACGCTGAGGTCGTGGGCGCTGTGGGCGCGCATGCTCTGCCGAATGGTGCGCATGATGAGAGGCGCAACCTCGAAGACCTCCTCAGCACATTCGTCGGATAACGCAGACATTACTTCACCTTTCCAATAGTTTCATAATTCAAGTATATATCACGTGCGCCGGAAAATCAAGTGCGAGTTTTTCGGAAACAGCCACCGTTATTGCTTTATTGTCAGGAGTTGTGCTAGAATTCGTGTATACAGCCGCTGCTCCCTCATGCAGGGAGCCGACACGACGCCGCCTGAGTCAGCGGAACTCGCTTTGTGGCAACGAGAGCCGCAATGAGGAGGACAAGGCCATGTTCAATCGCTCCGGTTTCGACAATGAGCGGCCTGGTGGTATCGCAGTGCTCGAGATCCAAACGGCGGAGGAGAGTGCAGCACCCCGGCTGTTCGTCCCACTGCAACGCAGCGAGCTGCGCGGTGAGATCGTCGGCCCCCTGGCGGATTTGCGTTTGACCCAGGTCTTTCGCTTCTCCCGCACCGATCTGGACAAAATCATTGAAGCGGTGTATCGCTTCCCGCTGCCCGGCGACGCGGCGGTCCAGGGCGTGCGGGTGCGCTTCGGCGACGTGGAAATCCAAACCGAGTTGCGCGAGCGCGCGGAGGCGGAAAAGGCGTACGCCCGTGCGAAGGAGGCGGGGCAGCAAGCGGCCCTGATGACGCGCGAGTCGCCGGATGTCTTCACCCTCGCCGTCGCCGGCATTCGCCCTGACGAGGATGTGACCGTCGAGACACACTACGTGCAGCTCGCGCGGGCCGAGGGCGACACCTGGACGCTGCGGGCGCCGCTCACGACGGCCCCACGCTACGTGCGGAGCGACGAGGCCACCGGCCGCCATGCTCAAGGCCAGCCGCTCCTGGTCATGCGCGACCCCGGCCACCGCTTCAGCCTCGACCTCACTGTTCGGGGGACGGGTAACGTCACGAGTCAAACGCACGCACTGGCCGTGGAGCCGTGCCCCGATGGGCTGCGGATTCGCCTCCAGAAAGGGGAAGTCGTGCCCGACCGAGACCTCGCGCTTCGCTGGAAGTGGGAGGCCGCGGCAGATCAGCCGACCCTGCGCGTGTGGACGCACCGCGATTCCAGCGACCCTTACGTCTATTTCCTCGCTCTGGTGGCCCCGGCTGCGTCGCCGACGCGCGATGTCAAGCCGCGGGAGATTACCCTGTTGGTCGATCGCTCGGGCTCGATGAGCGGACCAAAGTGGGAAGCGGCGCAGTGGGCAGGCTCCGCGTTTTTGAACGGTCTGACCTCCCAGGACGTGTTCGCCCTGTGCCTGTTCGATGATCGCCAGGAATGGCTCGCCAAGAAGCTTCAGCCAGCCAACGAGCAAGAATCGAAATCGGCCGTCGACTTTCTGAACAAGGCATCGGCGCGCGGCGGCACGGAGCTAGGTGTCGCGCTGGAGCAGGCGCTAAGGCTCGCCAGGACAAAAGGCGACGTCGCGCGGCATCTCCTCATCGTGACGGATGCCCAGGTCAGCGACAGCGACCGCGTGCTGCGGCTGGTAGACGATGAGGCGCGGCAAAAGACGCCACGCCGCGTTAGCGTGCTGTGCATCGACGCCGCGCCCAACAGCTACCTGGTCCGCGAGCTTGCCGACCGTAGCGGCGGCATTGCGCGCTTCCTGACGAGCAATCCGAGGGAAGGCGACATCACCACCGCCCTGGAAGAGGTGCTCGAAGACTGGGCCGCGCCACTCTTCCTGAACATGCGCCTGGAGGTCGACCGAGAAGGTGTGGTGTCCGGACATGGCGCCTCCTTGCCGAACGGCGGCGACGGCCACTCCGCCCTGGCCCTCGGCGATCTGCCGGCCGGACGGCCGGTCTGGATTGTCGGGCGCGCTCCCGCCGCCGAAAGCAGCGACATGAGCTTCCGCGCCGTTGGCGACGGCCATATCCTGGCCGAGACCCCCGCGACCGCGGCCGAGTCTAGCCAGGGGCAGCCGGCCATCAAGGCCCTCTTTGGCGCGGAGCGTCTGAACCGGCTAGAGGGGCTGGCTTACGCCGGCTATCAGCCAGGCGACCTGCCAGCAGCCCTCGCGCGTCTCGGCTACGCCGACGCCGACATCGCACCCTCGGCGCCGCCCGCGCTGTACGCCGAGAATGCGCGCGAAGCGGTGCGGGACACCGTGAACGCGCTGCTCGTCCACGAGTCCCTGGCAAGCGGGCTGCCGTGCGCCGAGACGGCCTTCGTCGCAATCAGGCGCTACGGGGAAGAGGCAGTCACGGAGCTCGCGCTGGCTGTGGGGAACGCTCTGCCGGAGGAGTGGTCAGAAAATTTCTTAACGCCCACTGCGGCCGCTCCCCGAGTGATGGCGATGAGCAACAGCCTACCCAGCTCGACGTTCGTACGAGGGTTCAAGAAAATGAGCGTCAGAGCCTATAGGGACGATGCGGCGCCACGAAGACGGCCAGAAGTTACCCTGTTCTCGGGCACCCCGCGCTTCAGCGCCGGTCAGGCGATCCTGTTCGATGAGGCGACGGGCCAGCCCGCCGCAGGTCTTCGGGACGCCAATCTCCTGGCGGGCCTGGCCATTGATTTCTCTGATGGCGCGCCGTCTGCGGTGGCACTCGACGACGGGCTGACCCTCAAGCTCTATGTCGGCGATCGGGTCACACCGCGCGTCAGCGTGCGCCTGGACCGTCTGGTGCGCGGTGGCGGACGCCGGCCCCTGAATATCCAGCGGCGCCAGGGGGAACACATCTTGCTCGTACTCGAGGACCCGAATGGCGCGTGGGCCGCTGCCGCGCCGGCCATCACAGTAACGATTGAAGTACAGTGACGTAAGAACCTCCCCGGTCCGGTCACTAGAGGGTAGTCCCGTGTGTGTCTACTCTGTGCTCAATAGGAGATTGTGATGTTGAAACCCGGTGATGTAGCCCCCGACTTCGATGTTCTGACGGACGAGGGCAAGCATCTTAAGCTATCGGACCTGCGCGGCAAGACCGTTATTCTCTACTTCTACCCTCGCGCCGACACACCCGGCTGCACAAAAGAGGCGTGCTCTTTCCGCGACGCCTTCCCGCGCTTTGAGACTGACCGCGCCGTCGTTCTCGGCGTCAGCCCCGACGATGTGAATGCGCAAGCCAAGTTCAAGGCCAAGTTCAATCTGCCGTTTACGCTGCTGGCCGACGCCGACCACGCGATCGCCGAGAAGTACGGGCTCTGGGGCGAGAAGAGCATGTACGGCAAGACGTATTGGGGAGTCTCGCGCGAGACGTTCATCATTGGACCCGACGGCAAGATCGAGCGCATATTCGAGAAGGTCAAGCCCGAAGGCCACGCCGAGGAAGTCCTGGCGGCGCTGCAGCCGGCCTGAGCGAGCCTCAGACACAGTGCCTCTGATGTAATTCGCGATCGGTTCCGCCTCGGCCGCTTGCAGTCAATCGAGCGGCAGTGGTGTATAATGTCGGCGAGCCTCACACAAGCATATCCGGCGTCCCATAGGAACGATTTTCCAGGAAGGCTAGCATGACGACTTACACCCTTATCGAGGCGGAACCGCCGCGGACCCTCGCCGAAGCCAATCTCACCCCGCGTGGCCGGGTCTTCCCAAGTCCCGCGCGCTGGCGCGACCAGATTTTCTACCAGATGCTGCCGGACCGCTTCAGCGACGGGCACGAAGACACCCGCCCTATGTTCGATCCCAACAACCCGGACCAGTTCAAGGCCCAGGACAAGGCCGCCTGGATGTCGGCCGGGACCCGGTTCGTAGGTGGAACGCTGAAGGGCGCGCTGAGCAAGCTTGACTACCTCCAGGGTCTAGGCGTTACGACACTGTGGATCAACCCGCCCTGGCGCCAGCGCGCCGAGCTTCAGACATATCACGGCTACGGTATTCAGCACTACATGGACATCGATCCGCGCTTCGGCACCCGCCAGGACCTGCGCAACCTGGTAGACGCCGCCCACGACCGCGGCATGTACGTCATTCTCGACGTCATTTACAATCACAGCGGCAACAACTGGTTCTATCGTGACGAGGTCACAGGCGAGCCGAAGGATTCGATGGCCTACCGTTTCGAGCCACCGTACCCCGTGCATGGGTATCGCTCGGGCGCCGGCGAGAGCATTCCAGTGCCCGTAACCGACGACGATGGCGTGTGGCCGACGGAGCTGCAAAACCTGGAGTGGTACACGCGCGCCGGCTCGATCGGACGCTGGGAGATCGCCTCCTGGGAAGACCCGCTTAGTCCCAACGTTGAGTATCGCCGCGGCGACTTCTTCGACCTGAAGGACTGGAACCTGGAATACCCGGGCGTCATGGAGAGCCTGACCCGGGTTTACGAGTATTGGATCGCCCTGTCGGACTGTGACGGCTTCCGCGCCGACGCGGTCAAGCATGTGTCGCCGCAGGCCTCGGCCAAATTCTGCACGGCGATTCACCAATTCGCCGAGTCCATCGGCAAGGAAAACTTCTTCATCACCGGTGAAATCACCGACGGCAGTATCGCGCCCGGCTACGTCGACATCTTCGGCGGGAATCTCGACGCGGTGCTGGGCATCGTCGCTTATCCCAACCGGCTTACTGACTTCGCCAAAGGGCAACTCGATCCGCATGGATTCTTCGAGCTCTACGACGAGAACACCAACTTCGGCCTGCTCCGCCAGCAGGGGCAGTATATCGTCGCCGTGCTGGACGATCACGACATGTCATCACGCGGCGCGAAAGCCCGCTTCGCGGCTCACACCTCGCGGCCCGTCGGATACCTCCAGGCGGCGCACGTCGTGGCGACGCAGCTCACGATGCCGGGCATGCCGTCCATCTACTATGGTACGGAGCAGGCTTTCGACGGCAACGAGGATTACCACGACTACAGCATCGAGCCGAAGCGCTACGCCGAGGACCGCTACGTCCGCGAGGCCATGTTTGGCGGCGCCTTCGGCGCGTTTGGGACGTCAGGCTGCCACTTCTTCAACCCGAACCACCCGACGTATCTGCGCATCGCGGCGATCGCGCGCCTACGGAATGGCCGCGATAATGTCGGGCGCGCGTTGCGGCGCGGCCGCATGTGGCCGCGTGAGACACGCTATCTGGGCTATCCATATGCGATTCCAAAGCGGGGTGAGATCGCGGCGTGGTCGCAGATACATTACCAGACGGAAGTGGTGATGGCGCTCAATCAGAATGCGTCGGAGGCGCGCGGCGCTTTCATCACCGTGGACGCCTACACCCACCCGGAAGGCTCGACGATGAAGGTTCTGTACCGCAGCGACTGGTCAGATGACGAGCTTCGCAACCCGCCGACGGACCAGACGGTGACCGTCCTTCGAGAGCCGGATGGTCGATCAAGCGTGCGCATTGATTTGCCGCCCGCCGGTATGGTGATCCTGAGCTAAATACGCGGTATACCGCGTCCCCTACCGTCGTCGTCGCTGGCGCTGGAGATAGCTCTCCAGCGCCAGCACTATTGCGGCGGCACTGACTCACAGTTCCATCGGTCGGCGCCTACGAGCCAGCCGCCTGGCTCCCCGGCGGCGCGCAGACGGCGCCGGCGAACGGCGGGAGTTGGAGCCGCCGCCGGCGGCCGAGCGTGACCTCAGCATCGGTACTGAACGCCAGCTGGAGCTTGCCGGCGCCCGGCAGCGTGATAGCCGCGGGCGTGTCATGATTGTTCAACGCGACCACCCAGTCCCCGGACGCGTAAACGTACAGGCCGCGCGCGTCGTCAATGAGCACCGGCCGGCGCGGCGAGCTCCAGACATCCCCCATCCGCCGCCGCAGCGCGATCAAGTCGCGATAGTACTGCAAGAGCGAGACGTCCTGCGCCTCGCCCCAGGGCATCGGCAGCCGCGCCTCTTCCAGGCGTCCCAGCCCGCGCTGCTGGCTCAAGCCCACCTCGGTTCCGTAGTAGATGATCGGCGGGCCGGGCAGCGTGAACTGGCAGAGCGCCGCGAGACGCAGCCGCCGCTTGTCGCCCCCGACGCTCCAGAGGAAGCGATTCATGTCGTGGTTGTCGAGGAAGCTCGGCAGAACCAGGTCGCTCCCGAAGTAGGCCAGGTGCTTGGCGACGGCCAGGTCGAACTGGCTGGCAGTCAGCCGGTTGAACACGAAGAAGCCGCGCATCAGCTCCAAGAGTTGGAAGTCAAGGACTCCATCCATACGGCCGACGTAGGAGCGCATTACGGCGGGCGTATCGGTGATCTCGCCAAACGTCACACTGTCGGCCCGCGCCGAGCGGGTACCGGCTCGAAAAGCCGACCAGAACGCGTGCGTTGCACCATGCGCGTGATCGAGGCGAAAGCCGTCGACGCCCATGTCGAGCCAGTACTGCGCCGCCTCGACCAGGTAAGCGCGGACCTCGGCGTTGTCGGTATCGACAATCGGCTGGCTCGGCACGTCGTAGAAGGAGTCGTAGACGTCCGGGTGCTCACGGAAATAGAACCAGGATCGCGTCGGGGCGTCGGGCGATTTCTGGGCGGCCAGAAACGCCGGGTGTTGGCTGGAAAAATGGTTCGCGACCAGGTCCAGCACCACGCGGATGCCGCGCTCGTGCGCCGCGGCCAGCAGCGCCCTGAAGTCGGCCGCTGTGCCCAGGCGCGGCTCGATGCTCCGATAGTCGGTCGGGTCGTAGCCATGATGGGACGGGCTGGGGAAGATGGGCGTGAGCCATAGGGCATCGATGCCGAGGTCACCAAGATAGTCGAGATTGGCGCGAATCCCGTTGAGATGCCCGCCGTAGAAGCCCGAAAGGTCGTCGTGGGACGCCATCGCGGCGCCGGGCGCGGGCGCAAAGCGGTCGACGAAGATTTGATAGATGACCGCCTCGCGCAGCCACTGGGGAATGATCTCCTCATCCACCTGGAAGCCATACGTTTGCGGCTGCCCGTTCCGCGCGCGGCGCTCCATCTGCCGCATGAAGTGCGTGTCCAGGTTTTCGCGGCTGCCTTGCCCCTCCAGGCGAAAGTAAGGGCTGACGATGAGCTGATCGGCGTCGGTCACGGCCGAAATAACGTAGTTGACCCACACGCCATTGGCTTGCGGCGGAATCGTGGCCGCCCACTCCTCGACGAACCCCCACGACAACGTATCCCACACGATGCGGCTCCGCGCCATCGCGACACAGATGCTCGGGCTGTCGGGAGTGGGGTCGGAGAGCTTAGGCGGCGAGCCGTCGGTTGTGTACGTGAGCGCGACGGACTTGACCGCCACGTCGGACCCGACGCGAACCTTTAGGGTAATCGCCTCGCCGGGGCGCGGGTCCGCCGGACTGGGGGTGATTTCGTGAATGAAACCCAGGGACTGCGTGCGCGCCCGCCTGGTGCGGCCCGCCTCGGTCGACATGGCACCGAAGATGAACTCGGGGGGTGATGGTGGTTGGGGGGATGTCATTCTATTCGCCTCGGCTAGAGAAAAGGCCGATATTCTGTATTTACATCGCCAGAATTATAGCCTCAAACCGGCCGCGTTCGAGAACGTGAAACACACTGCGACGCGGGCGGAACTGGTATCGCTGCTCGTGCATGGCACATTTTGCTATGTCTGGCACTCGCGGGGACTTGACATGATTTCACAATTGTTGTAAACTTGGCAATGTAGAACGCTCTTGGAAGTTGCTCCTTCTCCCTGCTGGACAGGCCGTCGAGGTTCTCACCTTGGACGGCATTTTTGTTGGCTCGGATGGACACGCGGATCTACAGTTATTGCATCAGGAGATGTCTCAATGTCCGAACGAGTCACGGGTACGGTCAAGTGGTTTAATGCGACGAAGGGCTACGGCTTTCTGAGCCAGGCCAATGGCGGCGATGTGTTCGTCCACTACAGCGCCATCCAGGGTCAGGGCTATCGGAACCTGGAAGAGGGCCAGAACGTCGAGTTCTCTGTGGTCAGCGGCCCGAAGGGTCCGGCGGCCGCGGATGTCGTCGTGTTGGACGCCGCTTCGACGCGCAGCAGGTACTAAGGCGAGGCGCAAGTCGGTCTCGACTGGCCTCCCCTATCGGCGCGGCCACGCCGCCCAAAAGGAGCATCGTGAATAAGAAACTCTACGTCGGAAACCTGTCCTACCGCACTGACGCTGAGACGCTGCGCGGCCTCTTCAGTGAAGCCGGCGATGTCGCAGACGTCTATCTTCCCACCGACCGTGAGACGGGCCGCGTGCGCGGCTTCGGCTTCGTCGAGATGGGCAACGAGAATGAGGCCCAGGAGGCGATTCGCCGCTTCGACGGCTACACGCTCGATAACCGACAGATCCGTGTCAATGAAGCGCAGGAACGACAGTCCGGCGGCGGCGGTGGTGGCGGCAGCTACAATCGCAACAGCGGCGGCAGCCGTGGTGGGAGCCGTGGCGGCTCGCGTCGAACTTACTAACACGACAACGGAATAAGCGAGAGGGGTGCAGCGTATGCCGCACCCCTCTCTTTTTGTGCCGTTAGCGGTCTGTCATGCGTGCATTGCGCGTTTTGACGCATCGCGCGCGTCACGCCACTAGCGGTCGGCTTGCTGCACGTGCCGCCAGTCGCCGGCCGGGACGTAGTAGACACGCACCGCGCCGCTGCCGAGATGCTCCGCCCGCTGCCCGACATATGTTTGTCCACCTACTTCCAGGCTGAACTCACCTGAGTTGGGAACGAAGCCATCGGCGAAGATGCGCCGCTGGAGCGCCGCGCTCGGATTGAACTGCATCACCTGCTTCGCCTCGCACTGCGCCAGGAGCGCGTCGCCGAGCCCGCCGCCCGTCGCCCCGCGCGCCACCGACCCCACATTACTCCAGTCGCCGGAGGGAGCGTAGTAGACGCGGACGGCGCCGGTGGCGAGATGCTCGGCCCGCTGCGCGATATAGGTCTGGCCATCGACATCGATGCTGAACTCGCCCGAGTTCGGAACGAAGCCGTCGCCGAAGATGCGCCGCTGGAGCGCCGCGCCCGGATTGAACTGCATCACCTGGCGCTGTTCGCCTTCATCGAGCAAGGCTGCGCCAGGCGCGGCGGCCGGTGCGGCGTGAGCCGACTGATTCGAGGCGGCAGAGGCGAGAGGGGCGCCGCCACCCAGCGGGGCGCCAAAGTCTTGCGTCCACCACGTTCGATATGTGCCGTGTCCGGTGTCGAAGGCAATGCCCGTCTGGCGCGCGTTGGGGTTGAGGATATTCTCCCGGTGGCCCTCCGAGTTCATCCAGTCATTGACCACTTGCTGCGGATCGGCTTGCCCGGCAGCCACGTTCTCGGCACAGAATGTCCAGGCGTAGCCGTGGGCATTTAGGCGGTCATTGTCGGTGCAGATGGCGGCCTCGCCGTCAAGCTGGTGCGACGCCTTGTCCCGCTGCGCCATGAGCTGGTTGTGGGCCCGCGCGGCCTCCGCCAGGCGTGGATCCACGGTCAAGGCGGGCAGGCCATGCGCGGCCCGCTGCTGATTGATGAGGTCGAGCACTTGCTGCTCGTAGGACGGCGCGCTGTCGGCCGGCGTCACGTGGCTGCCGACAAGAGCGGCGCCCAGCACGGCCAGTGCAGCCAATCCAAGAATCGTCCGATGGAACAACACGGTCATGAACCTTTTCTAGGCGCGACATTACGCGCAGGGCGGGCGCCGTCTGAGATAAGACAGGCCCCGCCAGGACCTGAGGATGACCGTTCGGGCAGAGTGCGTGGCAGTGGGCAGAGGTGAGACGTGGAAGAGCTGCCAGGGCGACGACGAGAATGGTCTGGGGCATCTCGACCCGCGCCGAAGGCGGAGAAGCGCTCGCGGCGCAGAAAGCAACTCGGCGCTACATAGGGCGAGCACCGGCGGCCGAGAGCCAAATCGTTCCGGCGCCTACTTTACCCTGATTCGGCGCGAAATGCAAACACGTGAATTTGCGTTCACACATTGAAAGTTCGTCGCCTGTGTGGAAGCGCATATAATATCCCGAATACAGTTCTTAAAGGAGGACTCATGCCGATTACGCCCGATCAGGTTCTTGACTGTAGCGGCCTCTCGTGTCCAATGCCAATTCTGAGAACTAAGAAAGGGGTCGACGCGATGCAGGTGGGCCAGGTGCTCAAGATGATCGCCACAGACCCCGGCTCGGTGAATGACGTCAGCGCGTGGGCAAAGACCACGGGCCAGACTCTGCTCGCCACTGAGCAGGACGGCGGCAAGTACGTGTTCTACATCCAGAAAGCTAAGTAGCACCCAGGAAGGAACCGTCTCATGGACCAGCCTAAGAAGCGCATCGCCATCATCGCCGCTCACGGCACCCTGGACGCCGCGTACCCGCCCCTGATCCTGTCCACCACGGCGGTGGCGATGGACATGGAAGCGGCCGTGTTCTTCACCTTCTACGGCCTGGAGATTATCAAGCGCAATCGTCCGCGCCCACTTCAGGTCGCGCCGCTCGCCAACCCCGCCATGCCGATGCCCGTGCCGAACATCGTCGGCGTCCTGCCGGGCATGACCACTGTGGCGACAAACATGATGAACAGCTGGATGACTAAGGCTCAAGTCGCCAAGATCGATGAGCTGCTCGAAATCGCCCGCGAGTCCGGCGTCCGCCTGATTGGGTGCCAGATGACCATGGACGTCATGGGCGTCAAAGCCGATGATCTGCTGCCCTACGTCGAGCTAGGCGGCGCTGCTACCTTCCTCGAATTCGCCAGCCAGAACGCCATCACCCTGGCCTTCTAGCCTCCGCGGCCCTTCTATATTTTGCGGCAAAGACGCCGCGACGCGACGATGTCTGTCGCACTTCCCTCTCTCTTTCCCCCGCCGTCGGCCACACGCCCCTGCGGCGGTACCCTCTGGTCCGTCGCCGCGCTGGCATATCTCTTGCACGCCCTCCCGTCGCCGCTGCGCAGTATCGGATGGGAGGCGAGAGAATGGATACACAGGCGTTAGATCTGGTTCGGCAGTTCGCGCAGCCCCTGCGCGGCGCGCCCGAGGACTACACCCCACTCCTCGACATGATCGGAAGCGCACCCCTCGTCCTGCTGGGCGAGGCATCCCACGGGACGCGTGAGTTCTATAACGCGCGCGCCGAGCTGACCCGGCGGCTCATCTCCGAGAAGGGCTTCAACGCGATCGCCGTCGAGGCTGATTGGCCCGACGCCTACCGCGTCAATCGGTACATACGCGGCGCGGGCGATGGGTCGACGGCGATCGCGTCCCTCGAAGGGTTCAAGCGGTTCCCGCAGTGGATGTGGCGCAACGCCGACGTTCTCAACCTTGTCGGCTGGCTCCGCGACCACAACGCCGCGCTGCCCCCAAATCGGCGCGTCGGGTTCTACGGGATGGACCTCTACAGCCTGTACTCCTCGATGCGCGCCGTCATCCACTACCTCGATGAGGTCGATCCAGAAGCCGCGCAACGCGCGCGCTACCGCTACAGTTGCTTCGAGCATTTCGGTGAGGACACGCAGACTTACGGCTACGCGGCCAGCTTCGGCATCACGGAGTCGTGCCGCGATCAGGTCGTCAACCAGCTCGTCGAGCTTCAGCAGCGGGGATGGCAGTATCTGGAGACGAATGGCCCGGAGGGCGAGGACGAGTACTTCTACGCCGAGCAGAACGCCCGCCTGGCGAAGGACGCCGAGGAATACTACCGCACGATGTTCGAGGGTGACGCGGCGTCGTGGAACCGCCGCGACCAGCATATGTTCGACACGCTTGTGGCGCTGACTGAGGACCTCCAGCGCCACAAGCGCGAGCCGAAAATCGTCGTCTGGGCGCACAACTCGCACCTGGGCAACGCCGCCGCGACGGATCGGGCACAGATTGGGGAGTGGAACGTGGGCCAGCTGACCCGCGAACGCTTCGGCCATGAGGCGGTCCTCGTCGGCTTCAGCACCTATGCCGGCACCGTCACGGCGGCTTCCAATTGGGACGGCAATGCCGAGCGCAAGCGAGTCAACCCCGGCATGCCCGGCTGCTACGAGGCGCTCTTCCACGCCGTCGGCATCCCGGACTTCCTGCTGCGTCTGCGTGACGTGGACGAGCTTGCCGACGCTCTCAAGACCCCGCGGCTGGAGCGGGCCATCGGCGTCATCTATCGGCCGCAGACGGAACGCATCAGCCACTACTTCTATGCCCGGCTGGCCGAGCAGTTCGACGCGCTCATTCACTTCGATGAGACCCGCGCCGTCGAGCCGCTGGAGCGGACGCCGCTCTGGGAAACGGGCGAAGCCCCCGAGACATACCCATCCGGAGTGTGATATTCGCAGGCTCCGGCGATGTACCCCACAGCGGGAGAATTGCGCGAAACATGGCCAAATCGAAGCGACCCGAGTGGCGGTGTTCCATTCCACTCGGGTCGTTGTATCTGTCGCCGCCTATCGCCCGTTCGCGCCGAGCTGCTGGCTCACCGCTCCCTGGGGCTGGAGCTGCCGCAGCCGCGGCAAAACATCGCTACCGAAGCGCTCCAGGAACGCCCGCTGGTCTGGGTGCGCTGAGTGAAAGTAAAGGTGCGTAAAGCCCATGTCGATGTAGGGCTGGATGAAGCGCACGTGGTCTTCGACATTCGGCGAGATGCAGCGCTTCTGGCGGATGGTGTCGGCGCCCACGGCCTCGCCGTTCTTCTGCGCCATGGCCGGCGAATAGATTTTCTGGTCGAACAGGGCAAGAATGAACGTAGAGCCCCAATACTTCTTGATGGCCTGAACGGCGCCCTCCGTATCCTCGGTGTACTCGACTCCGATTTCAATCAGGCGCGGCATCTTGGCAGGGTCCTTCCGCGCCTCGCGCGCCCCGGCCTCGAAGTTCCTGAACATCTCCTGGTAGACCGCCGGCTTCTCGCCGCCGACCGTGATGAGGCCATCGCCGTAGCGCCCCGCGAAGTAGGCGCTCTCGGGCGTCATGGTGGAAACGTACAGGGGGATGGGGCGGTCGGGGCGCGTATACAGCTTCGCCTTGCGCGTGCGGTAGTATTTGCCCGTGTTTGTCAGCTCGTCGCCCGTCCACAGGACGCGAATCATCTCGATCGCCTCGGCGAGGCGCGCCTGCCTTTCCTCATACCCTGGCCACTCGCCGGTGGCAGCGTACTCGTTCAGTGCCTCACCCGTCCCAACGGCAAGATACGTGCGCCCGGGCGCGAGGCAGGCGAGGGTCGCCGCGGCCTGCGCGATGACCGCCGGATCGTAGCGCAGGATAGGGCACGTTACGCCCGTGCCTAGCTCAATCTTGCTCGTGCGCGCCGCCGCGGCGCCCAGCCACGTCCACGCGAAGCAAGCCTGGCCGGCCTCGCTCCACGGGTGAAAGTGGTCACTGCTGTCTACCGTCTCGAAGCCCGCTTGCTCGGCCACAACAACATAGTCGAGCAGCTCCATAGGGGGAAACTGCTCCGGCCCTGCTTTCCAACCTAACTTTACCGCCATTGTCACCTCCGCAGTGTGTCCATCCGGCCGGCCGCGCCAGCGCGCGGAATGCACAGCCGAAGAATCGATTTCATTGCGGACGACGCGAGCAAGAAGCGTACCCTGCCCGGTGCAGCATTCCCGACTCGCCTGATGTACAATTGGCGGCATGACTGTCGACAGCAAGAGAAGGTCACTATGCACGAGAAGCTTCGCCCCTACCCCGTCGTCATCGAGATCCCAGTCTTCTGGAACGACATGGACGCCATGCGGCACGTCAACAACACGGTCTATCTGCGCTACTTCGAAAGCGCGCGCATCGCTCTCTTCGAGCGCTTCGGCTACCTCGACGTCATGGAGCAGACGGGCGTTGGCCCGATTCTCGGCTCGATCTGCTGCCACTTCAAGTTCCCCGTGACCTACCCGGATACTCTCTGGGCCGGCGCGCGAGTCACCGATATCGCCCACGACCGCTTCACAGTGCGCCACATCGTCGTCAGCCAGCGCCATCAGCGCGTCGCGGCGGAGGGCGATGGCGTCGTCGTGACATTTGACTACCGAACACAGAAAAAGGCGCCCATTCCGGGCGCCCTCCTCACGCGGATCGAGGAAATCAGGACGGCTGTGGAGAAAAACGAAACCTGATGGCTAGTGATCCATCTTGCGGACGCGATAGCCTACACCACGTTCCGTCACGATGAGTGACGGAAAGCCGGGCACATCTAGCTTGCGACGCAAGCGTGAAATGTGCACCCACAGATAGTCGTCGCAGTCGTCATACCCCTTCCCCCACACGCGATCCAACAATTGATCGCCGCTGACCGTTCGCCCGTCTTCGGCCATGAGACTGTACAGCAAGCGATACTCGATGGGCGTCAGGCGAACAGGCCTGCCTCGGACGACAGCCATCCGAAGACTCGGATTCAGCCCAAGGACGCCATATTGGATATATGTTGTCGTTCTGGCACGCTGAAGCATGAGCAAACACCCCCCTTTAGCAGGCAGCCACTGCCTGCTCCTCCCTTTTGACCTACGGATTCTAGTGTGTTATTTCGGCAGTGAGGAGCCGATCAAGACCTTAACCAGTTGTGGCTGGCTCAGTCGCATACCATCGCCGAATCGGATCGCGTCCGGTGAGGAACGCTATCGCGTACAGGATGAGGGCGATGAGAGCCAGGATACCCCACAGAATAACGAGCGTGAACGCGATCGCCAGCAGCAGGAGTGCCGTGTCCACCCGGGACTGCAGCGTCACGAGGCGCGCCCGGCCTTCCGTAATATCGGAGCTGACAGTAGTCAGCCGGCCCTGAACCACTCCCAGTCGGTTGTCGACCCGCTGAATGGGCGCGCTCAACCGATCGACGAGCTGTGCTACCGTCTCAGCCTTCTTGTCTTGCAGCGCCTGGCGCATGTCCCGTAGATCCTGCTGCAAGTCGCGAATACTGGAGATCGCCCCGCGCAGCTTATCTACGACATCACCCATGCGGCTGCCACCGGCCGTCAGCCGATCCAACATCCTGAGCGTCCGATCGAGGTCGTCCAGGGTTTCGTTGAAATTGTCGCTGGCAGTTTGCAGACGATCCAGGCTAGGCGTCACATCTTTGTCGGTCAACGCGGTGACGGTTGCCAGCACCAGATTGGTGTCTGTGACCTTATCGCCCGCGTTGCGAAGCTCGGTCTCCAGGTTCCGGACGCCTTGCTGAGCCTCTCCGACACGCGTGTTGAGTTGGTCGACACGGGTCTGGGCCCGCTGGAAGATATTATCGGTGATCTGGACGACGTCGGCCACGGCGCTGACAGCGGTCGTTTCCGCCCACCAGACGCCTATCAGCCCAGCAATATTGACCAAAAGAAACAAGGCACTGATGACGATGACGATGACCGCGAGGACGCGCTTGAATGTGCGCATGTTCGTTCCCCTTTGTGTTTCTCTAGCGTTCGACAGCAACGTTGCCGTCAATTATACACGCAGCCTGATGCGGTCAAACAGATTGCGCGCTGTAATCCACCGCGAGCAGCGTCAGATTGAACCCCTGGACGCAATTCAAGATGCCGACAAAGGCCGATTGGTCCGGCAGGTCGCCCGCGATCACTGTGACCGGCCCACCGGGGGTGAGTCGCTGCGGCTCAATGGATAGAGAACGAAAATAGTCCGACCAGCTCTCATCGAGTATGCCCTTGATGGTGAGCCGAATATGACAGGGTGAAGATTGAGACGACACTCAAGGCTCCGTTCCCCTGACTACGACACGAATCGCGATCAGGCTGCGCCACAGACCGTCACAATGTATGATAGCGCATCAGCGCCAGGCGCGCATCCTTAAGAATCTAGTAGAAATGGTGTAGATTCGGTCGCGAATTTTAGACAGAACCGAGGAGACCAAGGCTGCGAGCGCGCTCGATGGCGGCGCGGCGATTGTTGACGCGGAGCTTGGCGAAGATGTGGGTCACGTGGCTGCGGGCGGTGAGGGGCGAGACGCTGAGGGTTTCGGCAATCTCCTTATCCGACAGGCGTCGGGCGAGGAGTTCCAGGACCTGCATTTCCCGCGTCGTCAGCGGCTCGACGTTGTCGGCCCTGATGGACGATGTCGGCGAGGGCTGTGAGGGGGACGTTTGAGCGAACAGAGGCAGAAGGCGGGCGATGTAGTCACGCTCGATTCCCTGCTCGGCAAGACGGTGGAGAAGGCCGGCCATTCCAGGCCCCAGGTCCAGGTAAGTTCGCGCGTAGCCGTGCGGGGCAGCGACGGAGACGGAGCGGCGCAGCGCCTCGCGCGCCGTCTCCGTCTCACCCAGGGTATGCAGGGCAAGCGCCTTCAGGGCCAGCAGAAGCGCCAGCCGCCAATCAGTGTGCGACCGTTCCGCCGCATCCACCAGGTAGTCGAGAACATCAAGGGCGCGCCGCGCATTTTCCGGCGTGCCAGATGCCACCCAGATGCGGACCCGCGTGATGTCCGGCACTTCGAGCCGCACCAGCCCCTTATCCTTGATCGACGGCGACGAGGCCCAGGCCAATGCCGCCGGCAGGTCGCCTTCGACGAGGGCCAGGCGCGCGGCCAGCGATTGCGCTCTGTCCACCAGCACCGGATCGTCGAACTGGGAAACGAGAGCCAGCACGCCATCCAGCGCACGCCGTGCCTCCGCGAATTGCCCCCGCGCCGCGTAGCAGAAGCATGCCACGGCGCGGGATTCGTGGTCGCCCCAGAAGTGCCCGCTCCGCTCGAACGTGGGGCAAGCCTGGCAATACTGCAAAGCCGTGTCGAGGTCATTTAGCTCGTAGTATATGTGGCCGAGAATCGGATAGATATGCGAGACAAGGTGACTCTGGCGAGAGCGCTCGCCCAGGGGTGGCAGGGCCGAACGGGCAGCCTCCGCAGCAGCGGCGAGATCGCCCGCCGCGAAGTTCACGAGCATCAGCCCGGTAATGGTCAGGGCCTTCTGGGCGGGCGGCATGAAAGCGTTGCTTCTCAGTTCCTCCTGCAGCAACACGACGGCCTCGGCCTTTCGTCCGATCATCTGTAGGGATATGACCAGGTACCGCATGGCGAAGCCTCGAGCGTGCGCATGCTGCGGCGGGATGTCCTCGATCGCCCGCTGAGCGGCAGCCACGGCCTTCTCGCCCTCCAGCGTGTAGACGAAGGACTGCGCCCAGAAGAGGTTGATATCGCCCCACAAGGCCCGCCGTTCCAGCTCGCACAGGTCGAGGTCCGGACGCGCCAGCAGAGTCTCGGCTTGCTCCAGCAGGGGCGGCAGGGTGTCCGGAATGTCCCCGGCTGCCAGCACCCAACACTGGGCGACCAGCAGCCCCGGGCGCTGCTGGATCAGGTGCGGCGGCAGCATATCCAGCCAGCGCTTGAGCGCCAGACGGTTGTCGTGGAGCACCGCATGTGTGTTGCGCTCGATAACGCGGGCCGCTTGGGCCTCTGCCCCCGCCTCCAGCGCATGATAGATGGCTTCGCTCACAGCCCCAGCCGCGGCCAGCCAGGCGCTCGCCCGCGCGTGCAGCGCCGCGATCGCCGTTGGCTCGACGGTCTGGCTCAGCTTGTGGCGCAGCAAGTCGCGAAACAAATGGTGATAGCGGTACCAGCCGTGCGCCTCGTCCATCGCCACAAGGAAGAGATTGGCGCGGTCGATCTTTGCGATGAGATCCTGGCACGCGCCGACGTCAGCGTTCTCGCTCAGAGCGGCCGTCAACGCGGCGTTGAAGCCATCCAGAATGGAGGTCATGAGCAGGAAATCCTGCACCTCTGGCGGCTGCTTGGATAGCACCTCGTCCAGCAGGTACTCCATGATGTAGCGGTCGGCCCGCGGCTCAAACCCACCCCTCAGCCTGGCGCCGGCCGGGCCATCCCGCAATGACAGAGTCGCGAGGCGCAGTCCCGCGGCCCATCCCTCCGTGCGCTCCGCCAGGACGTCCAGTGACGCCTCATCTATCTCAACCGCATCCATGCGTGCCAGGAACTGCTCGATTTCGTCGCGGTTGAAACGCAGGTCAGCCGCGCGCACTTCGGTCATCTGTCCGCGAGCCAACAGGCGTGCCAGGGGCAGTGGCGGATCGGACCGGGTGGCAATCGCCAGGTGCAGGGTCGGCGGAAGGTAGTCGAGCAGCACGGCCATCATCTGATGCGTGGCGGCATCAGTGACCGCGTGGTAGTCGTCCAGGACCACGACGCAGGCCCCTGGCAGCTCGTCGAGTTCGTTGCAGAGACGAGCCGCCAGGGCGCTCGGTTTCAAGGTCTGCGGCGCGCCGAGCATGGCGAGTGTCGCCTGGCACGCTCCAGGGAATATTGTTTGAACTGCCAGGAGAAGATGCCGGGTGAACACCGTCATGTCGGAGTCATCCGGGGCGAGGGACAGCCAGGCGGCGGGCAGGGGGATTGTGGCGAGCCACTCGGCGAGCAAGGTCGTCTTGCCAAAACCGGCCGGGGCGCACACGAGCGTTAAGGCGCGCTGCATGCCTTTGTTCAGAAGGCGCTCTAGCCGCGGTCTTGGCACCAGATCGGCGCCGAGGCGCGGCATTCTAAGCTTGGCAGCGGAGATGTCCAATGCAGCGTTCATACTCAAGAGGTCTCGCGGGTTGGTTTCAGAACGACGACGCAGGCTGGAGCGTTCAACGTCACGCGACGACCTGGCATCTTACTAGATGCCACTACCTTGACCTAGTTTACTTCACGTGGCGGCGCAGGTCAATAGGCACATTGTGGCTTACTGCGCCTGGCATGTGCGTTGCCTGATTGACGGGCTACGATGGCCTGCCTATACTCCCTAATGGCGAAGAACAGCATACCATAGGAGGTAACGTGGACGTATTCGAGGCGATCCGGACGGTGCTGGCGGTGCGAAGTTTCCAAGACAAGCCGGTTCCGGACGACCTGGTCGAGCGGATCGTGGAAGCGGGTCGGCTGACGGGCAGCGGCATGAACCAACAGCCCTGGCACTTTATTGTCGTCCAGGACAAAGCGACACTTCGCAAACTCGGCGAGCTTGCGAAGACAGGCCCCTACGTAGCGCAGGCGCCGCTGGCTATCGTGGTCCTGGTCGAGCAGTCGCGGCTGGCTGTGCCTGATGGCAGCCGCGCCATCCAGTCCATGGTCCTCGCGGCGTGGGCCGAGGGGGTCGGCTCGAACTGGGTTGGCTTCATGAATCTAGAGAACATCAAGCCCGCGCTTGGTATCCCCGACAACCTGGACGTCCTCGCGATTCTTCCGTTTGGTTACCCTGCCCAGCCGGCCGGCCAGGGCAAGAAGAAGCGCAAACCGCTCTCCGCGGTCGCGTCGCTGGATCGATACGGTCAGCCGTACACAACAAAGTAGCACGTGGCAAGAATCTTGCGGAGCGTGCTTCCAGGCGCGAAAAATAGGACGCATGGAGGCCTGCATGAACAAGATTCGAGAAGAGCGCGTCGCCGACGCTCTGGGGGCGTCGGACAGCACGAAACACGTCGAGGGCAATGCAGACGAGAAACAGGCGGTGTCCCGCCCGGAGATTTCCGACGTCGAGACACGGCCGGCTGAGTCGCCCTACAAGCGGATACACATCATTATCAACCCGGCGGCGGGTCAAGAGGAGCCGGTGCTCTCCATCTTGAATAGGGTGTTCCAGGCCGCCGACGTCGAGTGGCACGTCCATGTGACGAAGCAGGGCGGCGACGCGGAGCGCTTCGCGCGCGAAGCTGTCGCCGCCGGCGCGGACTGCGTCGCGGTCTACGGCGGCGACGGCACGCAGATGGAGGCAGCCGCGGGGCTGGCAGGCTCCGACGTGCCCCTCGCCATTCTGCCCGGTGGGACGGCCAACGTTCTGTCGATCGAGCTAGGGATCCCGGGCACAACCGAAGATGCGGCGGCTATGATTACTAGTAAGCCCACGATGCGTCGCTGGGTTGATGTCGGCGAGGTGAACGGGCAGCGATTCATCCTGCGCGTTGGTCTGGGCCTGGAAGCTCAGATGGTCGAAGGCGCGGACCGCGAGAAGAAGGAGCGCATGGGGGTCTTCGCCTACGCCCTCTCTGCCCTCCAGGCCCTGCGTGATCCGCAGCCGGCCCACTACGACATGACGATCGACGGGCAGAACATCCAGAGTGAGGGGCTGTCGTGCATCATCACCAACGTTGGTAGTCTCGGGCAGCCGGGCCTCAACCTACCCCCGACAGTCGACGTGAGCGACGGTCGGCTCGATGTGTTTGTTATCCGCCAGGCGGATCTGGCATCAGTGATGCGCATGTTGACGACGGTCGTGGTGCGCAGCGAGCCGGGCGAGAATCCGGAGGGGCCGCTGCAACATTGGCAGGGCCGCCAGATTACGATCGTCCCCACACCCCTGCAATCACTCCAGGTCGACGGCGAGGTCCAAGAGCCGTCCCCGATCGACATCAAGGTGATTCCGCGGGCCGTGCAGATTGTCGTCCCCGCCGCATAACACCATCTCCGACCGGATCGGCTTCACCAAACGCCCGTCAGCAAGCGGAAACGCACGCGCCGGGCGTAGTCCATGTACCCCGGCAGCTCGGCGCGGAGCGCACGGTCCTCCAGCGATGTCCGAGTCACGAAGAGCGCAGCAGTCATGGCGGCAGGGATGAGCGCCCACACCGAGCCAAGCGCCAGAGCCGACGCGACAACGGAGAGGATGTAGCCGACGTAACCCGGGTGGCGTACGTAGCGGTACGGCCCGCCCTCCGCAACAGTCTGGCCGCGCTCTGTCTGCAATCTGACCGTCGTCGCGAAGTAGGCATTGGCCGACATCGCCCAGCTAAACAGCGCCATGCCAACGACAATCAGAGCCAGCCCGAGCACGTGCCATGTCGGCGAAAGCAGGGGCGGCCAGGCAAACCGCTCGTTCAGCCCGGCGACGACATAGAGGGCGAGACCGGGAATGATGCTGATCCCGGTGATGACGCGGTCCCATCGCTTCACGTTCTTGCCCGGCTTGCCCCGCTCGACGATGAGCTCAGGCGGGAGGACAAACAAGTTGACCAGCGTGAGGGCCATGACCAGCACCAGATAGGCCCACGCCCAGCCCCACGTGAGAGTCCCCGCGCACACGAACAAGAGCGCACCCAGGAACAGCCATTGACCGATAACCTGGAACGCACGCGGCAGCATGTCGCGCGTGAACCGATGCTGCAGCGGCGGCTGTGGTGGAGCGTGAGCATTCATGGCCCGCCTCCTTCCGCCACGCCTCGCTATGCGAGGCCACTGCTCTGCGCGAGCCTCCTACCCTCTCTACGTGGTCCCGCGGACGGCGTTGCATCTGATAACTGGGTGGCATTCCATAGACGTGGTACGGTATCACCACGAACGTACAGAGGATGGCGGGGCTGGCCGCGCAGCGTCACACCCAGGCAGTGGAGCGGGCGCGAAGCCAGCAGCGCCTGCGTTTCGCGGTCCCGGCCCAGTAGCGTGCCGTCGTTTCCCCACGCCGCCACGACCAGGGCAGCCTCGCCCACGGCCCCGCGGATGTGATGGTCATTCGCGGAGCCGACCGGGTCTCGCGCCAATCGCAGGACGTCGGGCGAGGGCGTCCGGTAGGCGAACAGGTTCACAACCTCCAGACGCCCATAGCCCCACGATCGGGCCAGCCCAATGCAGCGGCGAATCGTCGGGTCGTCCTGCTCGGCATCCGCGGTGCTCGGGTTGAGCATCACGAAGGTCGCCGTCGGGCCGTCCGCCCAGATGCGCCACAGACGGTAGCGATATGCGCCGCTGGGATCGAACACGGCGCCGCGCTCAAGCGGATTGCTCACCCATAGCCCCAAAGAAGTAGATAGTGGCGCGAATGCCGCCGAAGAACTGAGCCAGGGCAAACTTTTCGTTTGGCGCGTGGATGTTGTCGTCCGGCAGCCCGAAGCCCATCAGAACCGTGGGCGCGCCCAGGCAGCGATCGAAGTCGGTGACGACCGGAATCGAGCCGCCATCGCGCGCGAACAAGACCGGCTTGCCGAACGCCGTCTCCAGGGCGCGGGCCGCAGCGCGCAGGGCGGGCGTATCGCGGTCCACGATGGCCGGGGAGGCGGCATGGAACCGCCGCACGTTCACCCGCACCGTGGGCGGGGCGAGCCTCTTCACCTCCGCCGCGAACAGGTCGGCAATCTCTTCAGGGTCCTGATCGGGGACGAGACGCATGCTGATTTTAGCCGCTACGCGGGAGGGAATGATTGTCTTTGCTCCTGGCCCAGTATAGCCGCCGATAATTCCATGGATGTCCAGCGTCGGGCGCGCCCCGAGCTGCTCGATGATGCTGTAACCAGCCTCGCCGGCCATCGCGGGCACACCTGTCACTTTGCGAAACTCCGCCTCATCGAACGGAATGCGAGCCAGCTCGTGCCGTTCTTCGTCACTCAGCGGCCGCACCCTATCATAGAACCCCGGAATTTGCACCCGGCCCTGGTCATCCTTCAGATGGGCAAGGATATCGCACAGCGCCTGGATCGGATTGTAAATTGGCCCCCCGAAAGCGCCTGAATGGAGGTCCTGACTCGGGCCGACAACCTCCAGCTCAACGTAGGTCAGCCCCCGCAGGCCGTAGATGAGTGTCGGAGCGTCTGGCGCCACCCAGGCCGAGTCGCAAATGAGGACCGCGTCGGCGGCCAACAGCGGCACATTGGCCTCGATGAACGGCGTGAGGTGGGCGCTTCCCGTCTCCTCTTCCCCTTCCAGGATGAACTTCACGTTGACCGGCAACGCCCCGCACGTCTTGAGATACGCCTCGACGGCTTTGAGCGTGGCGAACGCCTGCCCCTTGTCATCGGCGGTTCCGCGCCCGTACAAATTCCCGGCGCGCTCGAGCGGCTCGAAGGGGTCACTGCTCCACAGGTTCAGGGGATCGATCGGCTGCACGTCGTAGTGCCCATAGATTAGGATAGTCGGCTTACCCGGCGCGTGGAGCCAGTCGCCGTACACAAGCGGATGCCCCGCCGTCGGGTGGAGCGTCACATTCATCAGGCCGATGGAGCGCATGTGGGTGGCGAGCCACTCGGCAGCGCGGCGCACATCGGATGCGTGGACGGGCTGCGCGCTGATGCTCGGAAACTCGAGCAGCTGGATAAGCTCGCCCAGGGCCTGGCGCTGGTGCTCAGCAGCAAACCCCAGTGCGCGGTCGGTCATCTCGTCCATGCCCCTCCTCCTGAGCTTTCTAGAGATTGTTCGACGCGAGCATTATACCGCGAAGGGCCGGCCGGGGCCAGTGACACATCGACCGCTAACCAAGCAACAGCCTGCGTCCCTCGACCTGAGTGCAGTCGAGGGACGCAGGCTGTTTGCGGAAGGCTTGACATGGACAGTAGCCGGCGGCAGCAAGGGTAATTGTGTGTGCAATTACCCTGGACCACGGGAGCGACAGGCCGCCCAGGTCACCAAAATCTACAAGCGCGAAGGGGTTGCTTGCTTGGCCCGATTCTCTTTCAGAAGGCGGTCGTAGCAGCCATTCCAGAGATCCGGAGTGCGCGTCATCTTGGTCAGCTTGATGTCGCTGAAGCGCGGCAGGAGGAGGGCTAGCACCGTCGGCAAATCGTTCCACCGCTCTCGAACGAGAACGATCTCCAGTTGCCGCGCCATCGGGTCGACCCACGCCCACTCGCTCCTGAATCGATCAGCGTTCCGCCACAATAGGTATACGCTCTCGCCCGTCGACTTCCTCCAGGTTCTCTCGACGCTCGTCACGCCTAGCGCCGCCTGAGGCTGATAAACCTATTTCAAAGAGAGTGGCGCCACCCTCGCTTGTTACGCTTGACCCAGGAGTCCAACCCGAGTAGACTCCCGAACGGTTGTTCAAGTACATGGAGGCGACATATGGGTCGGGTGGTGAATACGGATAGCGCGGGCGCCGAGCGCAATCGGCTGCGGCGGACGATTGCTGAAGCTCTGCGGCTGCTCGGGCAGAAGCAAGCCATTGATGACGAGGCGCGGGACCTCGCGGCGCTCATCGTCTACTCGCTGCGTGGCATTGCGCAAGGTGTGGATACGAGTGCTGCTGCGTGGGAGAAGCGAGACTACTACATGAAGGCAGATCGTTTTCGGCTCCAGTGGGCGTGGGTGGAGCCGGCGGCACGGCAGTTGGAGATAGTTCTGGTTCGGGAGAAGTGGGACGACTTGCCGACGGTGCTCGCGCTGCTATTGCCCCGCTTCAGCGACATCAAGCTGACCAAGATGACCCGCACACCCGACCTGTGGGCTGGCTGCTACGACCGGCTCGTGAAAGAGGACAGAGCGAAGACGGGTGCCAACGCTCGATTGTGATTTAGCACGACACCCCTAACCTGAAATATACACGCAAACTCAGCTTCACCCTCACGTACGGGGTAGCGAGCGGTCCCATGTCGATGTCCCTCGCAGCTATACCGACCACAAAGCCTGCGCCGACCTCCCTCTATCTACTGTGTCGATTGTACGACGGCTCGCGGGTATCCACCTCGACCGGTTCCTCAACACGCCGGCGGCTCGCCTGCCTAAAGAGCGCGGCGTCCGTGACCTGCCCACGGACGCCGATATCTCATGTTTGAATGAGTGTCATTGATGGACCGCTAGCGGAAGGCACGACCATCTCCTAAGGAGATAGGATCCCCATCTTCGCTTTCGGTCCGAGGTGGCCTTAGTCTAGCACAGGCTCTTGAATGCCAAGCACTTGACCAAGCACCCCTTCTAGCGTTGCCCGTGGGGTCTCGCTGGGCGCGAATGAACGCCACGCAACGTGGCGGTCGGGCCGCACCAGCACCGCGCCGCCTGAAGAGACCTCTCGCTGGCGCAGCCAGTCGAAGCGGATATCGAGCCAGTCACCAGAGAAGGGGTTGACGCTGATCGCCGAGAGCGGCAGACCCCGCTCTTGGGCGATGTCGGCCGCCGCCTGAATCCAGCCCTCGCCGCCTTCCCCCGTAATGAGGAGGAACTGACCATGCCCGGCCAGGTCACGCAACGCCTTGCGCTGCCCCAGGCGCTGGAGCCAGGCGTGCGGCAGGGTGCAGCCCGGCCTGGTGGATGGCTCGTAGACATGCACATCTTCGATCAACTGCGGCGGAGGCGTTCCATCAGGCACGATCGCTGAGTTGTAGGTATACCCATACTCGACATTCTGTTCGTAAAACTCCATCGCCTGCCTGGCGATGGCATTCTCGAATTGCACGCGCGCCTGCTGTGCCTGCGGTTCGTCGCTCCACAGCCGTCGCATGATCGCCCAATTCTCTTGCGGCGTGTTCTCCGGCGTCATGTCCAGCACCTGAGCGGTCTCGAGGTGATTCCCAAAGTTCTCCAGGGAGCGCTGGACTGCGCGCGCTCCCACCGGCTTCCGCTCCGGCTCGTAGGTATCCAGCAGGCTGTCGGACGCCTGGCCGCGCAGCACGGCCGCGATTTTCCAGCACAGGTTATAGGCATCACCGACAGCGGTGTTGAGGCCGAGACCGCCGGTTGGGGGATGGCGATGGGCCGAGTCACCCAGGACAAAGACATTGCCAACCCGCAACCGCGAGGCCACGATACCCTCAATGGACCAGCGGCTCATCAGGTGGATCTCAGGCTGAAAGTCGGGAATGCCCAGGACGCGCGACATATGCTCCTTGACGGCGTCATCGTCGGAGGCGCGCGGGTCGCCGAACGGGTAGAGCAGGTGGAACACCCACTCCTCCGACTGCGGCCCCCAGTGATGAGGCCCCATCGGAACGAGCACCCCGCTCAACGGATCTCCAAAGTCCGGGTTGAGGAGCCAGCGAATCAGCACCTCTGGGTCGCGCAGCCACGGGGACAGGTCGGCGGAGAAATAGATCGACACGTTGGAGGCCAGTTCCTTCGGCCCTTCCATCTCGATACCGACCTGACTGCCCACCACGCGCCCGCCGTCACAGCCGAGTAGATAGCGCGCTCGCACGGTGTACTGCTGGCCGGCGGCCCGGTCCTCGATGAGAGCCGTGACACCGTCATTGTCCTGTTCCAGGGAAATGAAGTTGTGATTGAAACGGATGCGTCCCGGCGCGAGAGCCTCGGCATGAGCCTTAAGGACCGGTTCCAAACGGATCTGTGGCAGATTCGCCTGGCGGCATGGGCTTCCCTTCATCCAGTTGGGGTCGCGGTCGCCGTTGCCCCAAGACTCCAGACGACCGATCTCGCGGCCGTACTCCGCCGTGGGTCCGGCGACTCCGGCATACCAGGCGCTGAAAGCCATGTTCTCTGCTGGTGTCCCAAGCTCATAAATCGGATCTGCAACCCCCAGTTCGCGGTAGACTTCCATCGTCCGCTGCTGGAGAACGTGGGCCTTGGGCAGGTGCGAGGTGCCGGGATACCGGCTGACCAGCAGCGAGTCAATCCCATAGGATGACAAAAGCATCGAGGCGGTCAGCCCGGCGCCGCCACCACCGACGATGAGAACGGAAACGTTAATGTCGCTCACACTTATACTCCTTGGAGCTGCTTTGCTCCAGATTTTCCCGGGGTCTCCCAGGAACGACAGAAATATGTCTAGCAGGTCGAGAAAGCGTCGGACGTGTTATCCGCGTCGGCTGTTTTGTTCGTGCGCCTGAGCCACCTGCCCTCCTCGCGTTCGCCGCCTGGGCGCTGGCTCCTCGGAACGACGTGTGTCGGCTCCGACGATTTGCATGGCCGTGCGGATGGCGACGGGATCGAACTCTGGCACCATCTGTCCCAGCACGGATAGGGCGGTACGAGCATAGTGCCGCGCCAACAGAGAGGCGGCAAGGTCAGCGTTGCCCTGAAAGCAGGCGTTAGCAATGGCGCGATGTTCGGCGGCAACGGCCTCGGCCGGCCGTGTAGGGTAATGCTGACTCATAAGGCGGTAATAGAGCCGCCGGTAGTATTCACATTGATCGGCAAGCCTGGCAATCCTCTGGCGCTGCGAGGCGTCTACAGAGCGAACAAGCAGGGCATGGAACCGACGATGCCGCACCTCCCAGGCATCCAGGTCACTGTCCTTGCGGCCCGCCACCTCATCGAGGTCAGCCAGCGTTTGATTCAGAGCTTGCGTGTCCGTCTGGTCAATATGAGGAACCGTCAGACGAATCCCCAGAGCTTCCAAAAGAATGCGGCTGGCATATAGCGAGTCCACGATGGCCGACTCAAAGGCGGGAACTCGCGCTCGCTGATTGTGTTCCGCCTCGACCAGCCCCTCGTTCTGGAGCATGCGCAGTGCTTCTCGCAACGGAATCCGGCTCACCCCCAACGACTCGGCCAACTTCACCTGGGAAAGCATCGCTCCGGGTGGGAACGCGCCATCAAGAATCAGTTTGCGCAAGCGGCGGTAGAGAGGAAGAACGCCCTCACCACCAGGTTCACCCCGGCTCACGTCAGCTTGTGGTTGGAGCGTATCATCTGTGTCGTTCATGCGGTTCGTCACAGGCGCGACCTTCCGTGCAAACTCATCATCAGCTCCTCCTATGCCATCGTCAGCATCTTGACCAATTCGGGTTTCTGAGTTTTGCCTGTCGCCGTTCTTGGAAAACTTGCGACGAGGCGCACGTGGCGCGGGCATTTGTAATCGGCAAGATGCTGCTTACAGTAGTCAATGATCTCTTGCTCCGAGACACTCTGGCCGTCGCGCAGCACAATCGCCGCGACGACTTCTTCGCCCCATATCGGATGCGGCAGACCGATGACCGCCGCGTCTAGTACAGCGGGATGGCGATACAACACCTCCTCGATTTCTTTGGGATAGATATTCTCGCCGCCGCGAATGATCATCTCCTTCTTGCGGCCGACGATATAGAAGTATCCCTCGTCGTCCATCGTGCCGAGATCGCCCGTGTGCAGCCAACCATCGCGAATTGATGCCGACGTCGCCTCGGGGTTGCGATAGTAGCCCTGCATCACGTTGGTACCGCGCACGACGATTCCGCCGACCTGCCCCGCGGGCGCCTCCTGGTCATAGCTATCGAAAATCTTCACTTCTTGTCCCGGCAGCGGGATGCCAATCGAGCCGATCTTGCGCCGCCCATCAATCGGATTTAGCGTCACGGAACACGTGGCCTCGCTCAAGCCGTATCCTTCCAGCATGAACGCCTTGAACTTGCGCTCGAATTCGTTGTACACTTCCACCGGCAACGGGGCCGCGCCGCAGATGCATACGCGTAGACTGCTCAAATCGTACTCAGCCGCCTCAGGACGATTGTTCAGAATCGCGTAGATGGTCGGCACGGAGCTGAAGGTCGTCGCACGATAACGCGCCACAGTCGGCAAGAAATCGCGGGCGGAGAACCCGTCCAACAGAATGAAGGATGCGCCTTGACGCAGCGCGGGCAGCAGACTGACGACCTGGGCGTTGACATGGAACAAGGGCAACATGCACAACATGCGGTCGGTCTGGGTGTACTGCCCGCCCTCAATGGTCGCCCAGACATCATAGTCATAGTTGGCGTGCGAAAGAAGTACCCCTTTGGGTTTGCCCGTCGTGCCCGAGGTGTAGATGATGCTGGCAATGTCATCGGGCGACACCTGCGCGCCCGGCGCGGTATCAGGCATGCGCCAGAATTCGTCAAACGTGCGTTCGCCCTCGGGCGCCCCGCCGACATAGCGCACCTCGCGCAATTGCGGACAGTTCACGCGAATCTCGCGCACGATCGGCGCAAATTCGGCGCCGGCGATCAGCACGACACTTTCGGAATTGTCCAGGATGTACTGCACTTCTTCACCCTTTAGCAGCGGATTGATCGGCACAACCACAGCGCCGAGCTTGCTGCACGCGAAGAAGGCGTACAGAAATTCGGGACAATTCTTGAGCAAGAGGGCGACCTTCTGCCCGTGCGTCACAGCCAACGCTTGCAGCCCGCGCGCGACTTGATTGACGCGGCAGTTGAAGTCGGCGAACGAAACCTCTTCGTCCTTCCAGTACAAGTAGGTCTTATCGCTGTATCTGGCCGCAGAGTGTTCCAGGCGTACCCCGAGGGTCATATAATCGGACATGGAATACTCCTTACTGCTCCACGACACGATTCGCAATCATGCCAACCTTCGCAATCTCGACCTCAACCAAATCCCCGCTCCGCAAGAAGAGGGGCGGCTTGCGTGCGAACCCGACGCCGGGCGGTGTGCCTGTGGCGATGATGTCGCCCGCTTCCAGCGTCATGAACGAGCTGAGATAGGCGACGAGAGCGCGCACGGAGAAGATGAATTGTGCGGTGCTCGAGTGCTGAACCTCTTGCCCATTCACGCGTGTGATGACAGTCAGATTCTCTAGATCGGGAATCTCGTCGCGCAGCACGAGCGCGGGACCACACGGCTTGAAGGTGTCAATCATTTTCGCGGCAGCCCACTGGGGCGACTGCTGCTGCATATCGCGCGCGCTCACATCGTTCATGACCATCGCGCCGGCAACGCAATCGAGCGCGTCCTCTTCTGGCACATTTCTGCATCGCCGCCCGATGACGATGGCTAACTCGCCTTCATAATCCACATAGTCGCGATGGCCGTTGGGCAACACAATCGGGTCGTGCGGGCCTGCGAGCGCATTGCGATACACAGGGATCACCATTGGTGCCTGAGGAAGCGGCTGGTTCGATTCCTGCGCGTGGTCGCGATAGTTCAAGCCGATGAGTATGAGCTTTTCGGGGTCAGGGATTGGCGGGCCGAGACGTGTTTCGGAGAGAGCTGTCCCCCTGCCTTCCGACGCCAGCGTTTGGGCGGCGCTCGCGAGTTGCTGCAATGTCTGCGGCGCGTGCTGAATGATGCAGCGATTACTGGCAAATGACGCTCGCGACGAGTCATCGCTGCCGTCCGCTAATCCGGCCAGTTGCGCGGCATGTTGCGTCTCCACAATCGTCTCGCCAACGAGCATACCCGGGCGCCAGGCCCCATCCGATTGAAAAGTGACAAGTCGCATAGTCGTTCCTTTGTCGATGATCGAATGGAATCCGTCGCAGGAGAAGGGCGAGTAAAAATACAAAGCGCTTCTTGTGCGGGGCCCGGTTTCTTGCTCGCGAACTCATTCGCGACGGATTCCATCCGGCGGCGGAAAATCTACTCGACGTGAAGCTCGGGCGGCAGCGGAAGGCGCGGGTCCATCGGGCGCGTCGGTTTGAATTCGCGCTCGTAGTACGCGCGGCGATGAAGTTCCTCGGCGGATGCTCCCTGCTTGCGCGCCTCGACCATACTGTCCGCGTCAATGACCACGCCGATTGGATTCGCCGCGAAGTCGGCCGACGAGCGCATAAACTCCGACGATTTCGCCCAGTCGCCGAAGTTGTCGTACTGGAGCTCGACGCTGTTGCCGTCGGGGTCAGCGTAGTAGAACGATGTGGTCATGCCGTGGTCCACAGTGACGTGCGGCAGGATACCGAGTTCCTTGAGCCGTACATAATTGTCTAGCAGACCGTCAATCGAATCGTACTCGAACGCGGTGTGATGCAGGCCGGTGTGTGCCAGCTTGTCGGGGTCGTCCGTCAAGGTCGGGACGGCGAGCAGCGCGACGCGATGGTTCGCCTCGTCGTTGCTCATCCACGCGCCGCCGGGGAACATGAACAGCGGCTTCATGCCGACGACGGTGCCGTACCATTCGACCATCTCCTGCAGGCGAATGGTCTTGAAGTTGACGTGATGAATTGTGGGAAGAGGGTGCTCGGACATGACTTTCTCCTTCTTGGCTTCTGCGTCATTGTGAGCGCACGGATCGTGATAGCTGCGTGACAGATGCTTCGCGTTCACTCAGCATAACAAACATTGTTATGCCAACTGCCGGCGCAAGTCTGCGATGAGGTGCTCGGCACCATCGAGTGTCGGAGCTGCGCCAAAGATATAGAAGTCGGGACGGGCGAGGACGACGGAGGCTTGGTTCTGCGCGAACCACTGCGCGTACGTTCCATCAAGATCCACGACAGGCCCGTCCGCACTGACACAGGCGGTCTTGCCGCCGATGCTCTCAAAGAACGCCCGCGACTCGGCGCTCAAGGCGGTGGCTGGGTCGCCTTGGTTGCTCAGCAGAACGAAGCCGCGCCCGACCACATCGTCGAACAGACCGCTGCTGCCGTTGTGCGAAACTTGACCTTGCACAAACAGCAATCCCGCGAGTGGATCGCCCTGGTGAAGGATGCCGGGGCCCAGGCGCATCGGTGGCGGCGGCGGCGGCGCGAGGGCGGGTTTCTTCTGCGCCGCGAAGAATTGCGCGTCGCGCATGGCCGCGAGCTGCGGGTCGGTGATGCAGATCATCTTGCCGAGTTCGACCGCGAACCCGATAAACATTTGAACGTTGACCGTGCGCTCACTCGTGTAAGTATCGAGAATGCGTTCGGGCGCGCGGTTCGAGAGAACCAGATCGAGATGCCACGCGAGATTGATGGCATCGCGGACGCCCGAACACAAGCCCTGCCCCGCAAACGGCGGCGTCAAGTGAGCTGAATCGCCGGCGAGCAACATGCGGCCGACACGCCATTCGTCCGCCCACCGCGCTTGAAAGGTGTACATCGCACTGCGCTCGAGCGTCGCATTTTGCGGCGTAACGTCCCACGGTTCGAGCAAACGCCAGGCTGTTTCTGCGCCCTGAAAATCCTCTTTGGACTCTTCCGGCAAGCGCATGAACTCCCAACGGCGGCGTCCGGGTCCGCTCGGCACGATGGTGGTCGGGCGCGCCGGATTGCACCACTGCCACGCGTAAGGCGCCCACTCGCGTTGACCATGCGGCTTGATGTCGACAACGAACCAATCGTATCTAAAGCCGAGGTCGGTCATCGTCACGCCCATCCACTGGCGGACGATACTGTTTGCGCCATCCGCGCCGATGAGATAGCGGGCGCGAATCGTGCGCGCCTCGCTGGTCGGCGTCCATTCACCCGGTCTCGCCGACTCGCCCCGACGCACCGTCAACGTGACACAATCGTCGTCCTGTGCTGCGCTGAGTGCCTCCCAACCGCGATTTACCTGAACAGTCGGGAAGGCGCGCGCCCTGGCGTCGAGAATGCTTTCCAAGTCGGGCTGCGAAAAGATGTTGCTGAGTGGCCAGCCCGAAGGTCCCATGCCGTTCCAATCGAGCAGCAAGAGAAGCTCGCGGTCCGCGTTGCGCCATTCGTAGAATCCGCTCGACTCAATCACTGGCGCAACTTGGTCGGCGACGCCTGCCGCTTGCAGTACGCGCGCGATTTCGTCGTCGTAATGCACCGCACGCGGCAGCGGATACACTTCATGCCAACGCTCGAACGCTGCGACGCGATATCCTTTTTGCCCCAGTAGAAGCGCGAGCATCTGCCCGACCGGACCGTAACCGACCACTGCGACATCGTAGACTTCGTTATCCATGCTTTCCTCCTCGAAAGGCGTTGGTGAGGCGCAACCGGTGACGCGAGAGACCCCTCGTCATTCGTCAGCCGTCAGAACGTGCTCATCCCCTGATAGATCTCGATCAAGTGTCCATCGGGGTCATGAATATAGATTGTGTGATTGCCGCCCGAGAGTCCGTCACCCTGTGGGCCGCGCGCGTGCAGCACAGGACCGTAGAAGATGGGGATGCCTTTTTGCATGAGCGATTGGGCGAATTCGGGCGTCGAACGCCCGTCGTCGAGCCGCAGCGCCATGTGCATCAAGCCGTGATTCTCAACTGGCACGGGCTTGCCGTCAGGCGTCGTTTCCAGCACGAGCACCACGTCGTGATGCTGCTTGCCAAAACTCATAAAACACAAAGTCTGGCGCGACGCGGCGTTGAGGGGATGCATTTGCGGTTCGATGGTTTCGCTATGAAACATGCCTATAACGTCTTGATAGAACCTCTGCGAGCGTTCGAGGTCGGACACAAACACCGCGAGATGCCCGACGCCCTTGATCGCGTTCGTCGGATGCGAGGGGTGCGGCGGCAGAATGGGTTCCGGGATACGAATCGCATCGCCGTTCACCCGCGCGTACGCGCGCAGGAACTCGTCGAGCGAACGCGGCGCGTGCCCGGTAATCGCGGCGAAGTCATTCGTGACCGTCTGCATCTCGCCCTTGAGCACCAGCTGAATTAGCTCGACATAGTGGTCAATTTGCTGTTGCGGCAAGCCCACCGCTTTCAGCCCACCCACCCAGAGCGGCAATGGAATCGGCATGTAAGAGATCGGCTTGCCCGTCGCGTCCGTGAGTGACGTCGCCACGTCCGTCATCGAGACCGCGCTCGGCCCCGTCACATAGAAGGTTTGGCCAATGCACGCGTCGTTCGATAGCGCGCCGACGAGCGCGGCGGCGACATCGCGCCCGTCTATCGCAGCGAAGCGCGCCTCGCCCATGGGTGCGACCAACACGCCAAACTGCATCAGTGGCGCATGCACGAGCTGCATGATCGTCTGCAGAAAGAGGTTCGAGCGAACAAGCGTATAAGGAATGCCGGACTGCGCGAGTTGCGCTTCGATCTCCCAATGTTTCACGCCAACTTCAATCGGTGCGTTGGGGCCGACATAGTTTCCGCCCGACAGTTTGACAATCTGCCGTATGTGTCCGTGCTGCTTGGCCGCGGCGATCACATTACCCTGGAGGTCTGCCATGTCAGGCGCGTTCGAGGTAATGAGCACGATGCGCTCAATACCCACGAGCGCGGCCTCAATGCTCGCGGGGTCGCTCAAGTCGCCCACGCATAGCTCGACTCCCTGCGCGGCGAGTTGCGCGGCCTTTTCTGGATTGCGAACCAGTGCGCGCGCGGGAATCTTCTTCGCCGCGAGATCTTGCACCACGCCGCTGCCGACCCGACCTGTCGCACCTGTCACCAGGATCATGCAGACCTCCTCATTGCTTGCCGCTCAAGACCTGTACAGACGTGATTTCACACACGCCGGACAGTTCCATCTTCGTTTCTCATTCAGCAAATCTAAACGCTTTCTCTCACTCCGAACCCACTATATGTATACAGTTGTTCGGGTTCTTTGCGTCCATGCGCCTAACATATTCTCGTCAACACGGCGGGTGTGGTAATAAGTGTATACAGTTTTTGCGTTTTGTCAAGAGCCAACTTTGTGATACCGGACTCTATCGGCAGAGTTGACGTCCATATGCCAGAGCACGTGCATGTCCTTCACTCGATCCACGATAGGGCAACTCGGTTCATGAGTCCGGGGGCGACCAGCTTAAGGCACATCTCGACGCGCCCATGCTGTGTCATCACGAGGCCGCGGCGTCGCGCCGCAGACGCTTTCAAAATCTGCCGCGCGCGCTCTTGCGCCGTCATCACGTCCGCGGCGTAAACTGAGCTGTTTCCCGTCGCGAGCGCCCTCCCATTTGGACCGGAGGCGCACTCCTGGATCTCTGTGGCGACAAACCCCGGATAGACTACGGTCACGGAGACGCGGCTTCCCGCAAGCTCCATGCGGAGAGAATCGAAGAAGCCTATCATGGCATGCTCGGTCGCAGCATACCCGGTACGCGTGGGCGTACCGCTTTTTCCAGTGAGGCTGCTCACAGCGACGAGGCGGCCACGCGATCGGCGTAGGTGCGGCAGCGCAGCCTGCGTGCAGTACACGCTCCCGAAGTAGTTGACGCGCATCATTCGCTCAAAGGGGTTGAGGTCGGCCAGTTCCTCGAAGCGCGCCCACATGCCCATGCCGGCGTTGTTGATGAGCATGTCTAGCCGGCCAAACTCGGCGACGGTCTGCTCTACGAGAGCGCGGGACTGCGCTTCGTCGGCGACATCGGTGGGAACAAAAAGCGCACTGCCGCCTCGCTTCGCGCATTCGCGAGCGACCTCCTTCAGGCGTTCGCCGTCCTGCGCGACCAGTGCCAACCGTGCTCCCTGTATCGCAAGCTGGAGCGCCAGTTCCCGGCCAATCCCCGTCGAGGCCTCAGTGATGATTACAACATTGTTGCGGAACGGCCTGCTGTTTCTCTTCATTGCTTGCTACCCTCGATGAATGACCCTTTGAGGCTCCTACGCCGCATAGGTCACATACAGAATCGCCAAGGCCATGATGAGGGTCATTCCGGGCAGGGCGATGTGCGATGCCGACTCATGGTGCCGAATCAGGGTGACGAGGGCTCCAAGAAGGATCAGGGCCATAAGGGCAGCCCCGACCATTGTCAGGCCCGGCCACCAGAGAAGCACCACGGCGACAATCTCGGCGATACTCGTCGCACGCATGAAATGTTCCGAGTAGCCCCAGCGCGTCCAATCCGGCGCTACCTTGCCGGTCCATTTCTGGAAAGCGGCTGCGACGAAGATGAGCGAGACAAGAATCTTCAGGATGAGCACGATATTCATCGATTACCTCTCTTCAAAACTGGCTCACGCGTCGGCGCGGCCACTTCGTTGATATGCACAGTGCATAAGAAGTTCTCGCGCATTCGGCGAGTGCTTCGCTCCGATCGAGGTAGGTCGGTGGACGAACCGTCAGCCGATCACAGGGATGCGGCGCGCGACGAGCCCGTCGAGCCGATCCTGCATGGCGAACTGCACGCGTGAGGCGAACGCAGCAGGCTCTTCCTCGTCATGCGGCCGCATCTCAGGCAGGACCGCTGTCAGCAGCTTGGTCGGCAGCGGCGCGTATGGTAGTATCCCCGCTACACCGGCGTTCAATCCCCACGGGTACGTCAAACTAACCGGGAGAGTCTTCACCCGCAGGAGCCGAGGGAGCCGTAGGAGCCGGGCCAGGCGGCGTCCGTCTGAGAGGACGATCAGCGACTCGCCCGCGCCGGCAGTGACGATAGGGACGATAGGGACGTTGTGGGCCATGGCCACCTTCGCGAAGCCGGAACGGCCGCCGAACTTGACGACGTGCCGATCCCGCCACGACTTCCCCGCATCAATGTCCCCGCCAGGAAACACGACGACGTGGTGCCCCGCGGTCAGGGCGTCGTGCGCGACTCGTTCGCTGGCAGGACGACCACCGAACGCCTCGACGAGCCGTCCCGCTCCGAAGGTCCAGGCAAGCTGATGCACGAGATACGTCACCGGGCGAGCGACGTCAAGCCGGTGAAAGGTGTGCATAAGGGCGAACACGTTGAGATCCACGATCCCACCGAACCCGTGGTTGCAGACGATCAGGGCGGGAGTGTCCGGTATGGCCGCATCCGACTGGATCTCGTGCCCGTGATAGCGGCTAAGATACTGGTACAATGCCTCGTAGGGGAGCGCTGATTGGCTCATAAGTTATCCGAACCCCTCCGTTGGTACCTCAGGCGGTGAAAAGCGATTGGCGCCGCGGCCGTCACTGTAGACGATCGCCCGTTCACCGTCTACGCTATACGAGTGGATAGCATTTGACAGATATTATACTGTCGGATAGTATATCTGTCAAGTGATTCCGAGCGCAAAGGAGCACCAAAAATGGAAATTCATGAAAAACCACGCGGCCGGCAAGCCGATGCAACGGCCCAGCGCACACGACAGCGGATTGTGCATAGCGCTCTCGCGCTCTTCGCCTCGCGTGGGTACGACGGGGTCAGCTTGCGCGACATCGCCGCCTACTCCGACGTCACGCATGGGCTGATAAGGCATCATTTCGGCTCAAAGGAGGACATCTGGCGCGCGGTCATAGACACGACGCTCCAGGAATACCTGGCGATGATGACGCCATTAGTCGAGGCGGCGGTGACGAGCAACAGCAGTGCCCTGGACACTGTGAAGGAAGTGTCGCGCAACGCCATCATACTCACAGGGCGGTATCCTGAGGTTGGGCGCCTGCTCATGCACGAGGGCGTCGAACGCGGCCCGCGCCTCGACTACTTCATGGCGCAACTCGCGCCCCTAGTCTCTCAAATGGATCCGCTAATCGAGGCGGTGCAGCGCGAGGGCATGCTCTCCCAGTTCAGCCACGAGAGCTTCTTGCTCTCGCTGATCATGCTGGGAGTGATGCCGTTTGCGATGGCAGCCTTTTCAAGCGAGCTGTGTAACGTCGACATACTCGCCCCGGAGCAGGTCGAGCAGCACGCCGATCGGGTGATCGTGACGTTCTTTTCTTCGGTAGCGAGCGATTAGGAGCGGGACACAAAAGGAGGCGGCTGCCGTTTGGCAGACGCTCGTTAGTGTTCCCGCAGGCTCCTAGAAGCCACGGCGCCCGAACAGACGCCGCTTCACGATCTCGACGATGAACAGGTACGTGACTGTTGCCAACGCCAGGAAGACGTAATAGGCGGCAGGAAGGGGCGTGAAGCCGAGGACGGAGCCGAGCGAGGTGAAAGGCAAGATCATGCCGAACAGGACGACGGCGACGACGGTGAGCGTAAGGGGGAGACTGGGCCGACTCTGGAACGGGTTGCCGACCGTCCGAATGATGAACACGACGAGCGTCTGCGTCGCCAGGGATTCGACGAACCAGCCGGTATGAAACGCGGCCTCGCTGGCGTGGAAGACGTTCAGCAAGACGTAGAACGTCAGAAAATCGTACAGGGAGCTGATCGGCCCGATGTAGAGCATGAAGTCGCGGATGAGGCCCATGTCCCAGCGCCGCGGCTTCTGGATGAACGACGGATCTACGTTGTCGGTGGGAATGGTCACCTGGGCGAGGTCGTAGAGGAAGTTGTTCAGTAGAATCTGAATGGGGAGCATCGGTAGGAACGGCAGAAACAGCGACGCAGCTGCCATGCTGAACATGTTGCCGAAGTTCGAGCTCGTGCCCATGAGCAGGTACTTCATGACGTTGCCGAACGCGCGGCGGCCTTCCAGGATGCCCTCCTGGAGCACGTCCAGTCCTGGCTGGAGCAGAATGATGTCGGCGGCATCTCTTGCGACGTCCGTCGCGCTCGTCACCGAGATGCCTACATCCGCCGCGTGCAGCGATGGAGCGTCGTTGATCCCATCTCCCATATAACCGACAACGTGGCCGCGCGCCTTGAGCGCCAGGATGATGCGGTTCTTCTGCGCGGGCGAGACCCGGGCGAAGATCGTCGTCTTCTCGGCTACCGCCGCGAGCGCCGGGTCGGTCATCCGCTGGATCTCATCGCCGAGCAGGATTTGCCCTGGCTCCAGGCCGGCCTCGACGGCCACGTGGCGCGCCACAAGCTCGTTGTCGCCGGTGATAATCTTGACTGATACCCCTTCGTCTCGCAACGCCGTGATTGTTGCGGCCGTATCGGGCAGGGGCGGGTCGGCGAAACTGACATAGCCGGCCAGGGTCAGGTCTCGCTCGTCGGCGGCTGTATAAGCCGATTGGGGGGCCGTCGAGCGGTAGGCAACGGCGATAACGCGATAACCGTCGGCGTTCAGCTTCTCGTAGATGATTCGCGTTTGTTCGCGCGACGCCGCATCGAATTCGCGCGTCTTGTCTCCGTCCTGATACGATGTGCATAAGGCCACAACCCCTTCCGGGGCGCCCTTTGTAATGAGAATGTGATCGGTAGCGGTCTCGACGACGACAGACTGGCGGCGGCGGTCGAAGTCGAACGGGATTTCATCGAACTTGCGATAGGCCTCGACACTGGGGTGATCGTGACGGAGGATAGCAAGGTCGAGCGGGCCGGCGCCGCCGTGGCGGAGAACGGCCTGCGCCTCTTCATTGTCGATCCCCGTTTCATAGTAGCTATTGAGGTAGGCGAGGAGAAAGACGTGCGCGTCCGGCTCCCCCATGGCTCCGACGTGGCCTTCCAACGTCATCTCACCGGTCGTCAGAGTCCCCGTCTTGTCGCTGCAGAAGGTGTCCATGCTGCCGAAATTCTGGATCGCCGACAGGTTCTTGACGATGGTCTTGTGCTGCGCCATGCGCAGGGCGCCCTGCGAGAGGGTGATCGTGATGATCATCGGCAGGAACTCTGGCGTGAGACCCACCGCCAGGGCGACAGCGAACGTCAGCGCCTGCAGGGGATTGTGGTGCAGCGCCGAAGTCACGAGAAAAACGAAGAGCACCAGCAGCAGAATGACCCGCGTGATGAGCAAACTGTACTGTCGAATGCCGCGGTCGAACTCGGTTTCGGGCGCGCGGGTGGCGAGCCGCGTGGCGATGTCGCCGAACATGGTCGCGGCGCCGGTGGTCGTAATCTGGGCGATGCCGCTGCCGCTGACGACCGACGTGCCGAGGTAGACGCGGTTGATCTCAGCTGGATTGGCCGTGGTGTCTGCGCCAGAGGCCGGCGCCTTCTCGACCGGGAGCGACTCGCCGGTGAGCGGCGCTTCGTTGAGGTGCAAGTCGCGCGCTTCCAGCAGCACGCCATCGCCGGGGACGAGATCACCGGCACTAAGATGGACTACATCACCGGGCACGATCTCGCGGCGTGGCACCTCGACCCACTTGCCATCGCGCATGGCGGTGGCTGTGGGCGCGACGGTGGCGCGAAGGTGTTCGGCGGCCCGCTGCGACCGGTAGGTCTGAAAGAAATCCAGGATGAGGCTGAAGGCGACGATCACGAAGATGATGAGGGCGTCGGCCAGTTCCCCGAGCGCTGCCGTAATTGTTGCGGCGATGAGAAGAATGACGATCAGCGGGTTCGCAAAAAGCAGGGCAATCTGCTTCAGAACGGAAGTCCGCTGTTCCGAGGCCGGCTCGTTCGGACCGTATTTGGCGAGGCGGCGGCGGACTTCCTCGCTGCTGAGCCCGGTGAGTGAGGTCGGCGTCAGCCTTTGGCCCGAAGACGGAGGCGGGGTTGTCGCTGTGGCGGGCTCGGTCACGCCAGGAACTGTCATTAGCTTGTCACCTGATTGAGCGTGTCGCCGCTTGCCGAGACTTCATTGGCGCTAGAACAGCCGCGAGTAGTTCGTCGGTTGGGCATCCCTTCAGCAGGAAGGCATCGCTTCCAGCCGCCAGGGCATCGCGACGCCGTTCACCGTAGATCGTGAGCGTGACCACCCTGATCTCGGGCCAGCGGTCTTTGATCCGCCGCGTCGCTTCGACACCATCCATACCGCGCATACGCACATCCATCAACACGACATCCGGCTGGCATGTCTCAACCAGGCGCAGGGCTGCCTCCCCACCCGCGGCTTCACCGATGATCTCGACGTCGGGGTAGGTCGCGAGGAGCGCGCGCAGGCCCTCACGAGTGCTTGCCAGATCGTCGGCGATAAGGACGCGAACGCGCGGCTCTATCGGCCGGGCTTCTGTTTGATGTAGATCCATAAACCATGTCCTCAGATCGACGGTAATCAAGTCTACCGCTGTGACTAGCCTCATTATAGGAGAACGGGCCGTTGCTGTCATCAGACCGGCGTGGATTTCTGGTACACAAAAAGGACCGCCTCCCGGGCGGTCCTTCTCCACTTCGATGGTAGCGCGCATCCGACGAATGTTGTAGCCTCCTACAGCGTCCTTCGCAGCGCGGACCAGCACTACATTTCCGCGTCATCCAGCGACGCCAGACCCTCTCGCAACGCGTACAATGCAGCCTGGGTGCGGCTCGCCAGATGCAGCTTGCCCAGAATGTTGCTCACATGCGTACGCACCGTCGCTTCGCTGACATGCAGCCTTTCGGCGATCGCCTGGTTGCTCAGTCCCGCCGCCAGCAGCCGCAGAACTTCAACCTCCCGCTCTGTCAGCGGCTCGGCTGTACCCGGGCGATTCCCAGGATGAGCGAGTTCGTATAACACCTTGTGGGCAATCGTCGGATCCATGGCCAGCGTGCCGCGACTGACGTCGTGGATGCCACGCACAAGCTCCTCGGACGAGGTGTCTTTCAGGAGGTACCCAAAGGCGCCCGCCTTGATCGCGGGAAAGACCTGGTCGTCGGCGGCGAAGCTTGTCAATACCAGGATGCGCGCCTCGGGCCAGTGGGTGTTAATCCGACGGATCGCCTCCACGCCGCCCATCTGCGGCATCACCAGGTCCATCAGAATAACGTCGGGGCGCAGGCGTTCCACGGCGGCCACCGCTTCGGCGCCGTTACTCGCCTCGCCGACCACCTCGATGTCGGGCTCCGTGGCCAGCAGAGCCCGCAGCCCCTGCCGCACGATAGCGTGGTCATCGGTAATGAAGACGCGGATGACGCTTTGAGTCATGGTATTGGCACCTCCACTCGCACACGCGTCCCTTGTCCCGGGGCGCTCTCGACTTCGAGTGTCCCACCACAGTGCTCGACCCGCTCGCTCATCCCACCCAGCCCCAAGCCACCAGCGGCCTGGGCAGCAATCGGGTCGAACCCGATCCCGTCGTCAGCCACTTCCAGGCGTACCCTGGCTTCCCCAAGCTGCAAGCGAACGGTCGCGTGCTGCGCATGGGCATGCTTGAGCACATTGTTGAGCGCTTCGTGGGCGACGCGGTAGAGCACATCTTCAATCTCCACAGGCAACCGCCTCTCGCCGTCTACCTGGAGCTCGACGGCCAGGCCCACACGACTCTCCACGGCGGCCAGCCGGGCCTTCAAAGCTGCGACCAGCCCTTGCTCTTGCAGGTCGAGCGGCCGCAGCTCGAAGATGAGCAGCCGCATCTCCCGCAGCGCCTCCTGGGACGTGATGCGCACTTGCCGCAGGTGTTCCAGCGCGCGGCCGCTATCGCCAGCTTCCAGAAGCCGGGTGGCGGCATCGGCAAACAGCGTGACGCCGTAGAGCGCCTGGGTCACGGAGTCGTGGAGCTCGCGCGACAGTCGCTGGCGCTCTTCCAGCACGGCCACGTGTTCTTCCTGCTGGCGCAGTCGGGCGTTCTCGATAGCGATAGCCGCTTGATCGGCAAACAGGCTAATGATCCGCGCATCTTCTACGGAGAAGCCGGCCGGTTTGTTCATCACATCCAGAACGCCGATAGCCGACCCCCGTACAAGCAGCGGGGCTGCAAGAATGGCCGTCACCGGAATGTCCGTGGGTAGGGGCCAGATCTGCCCCGCAATGTCATTGGTGAGGAGGGTCTTGCCCTTGCGGACCGCTCGACCGCTGAACGACCGATCGACGGGTATTGGCTCCAGGGGCGAGGGGGGGAGGCCGGTCATGTGAGCCGGGTACAGCCAGTCATTGTCCTCCAGCAGGAACAAGATACTCCCCGGCGCACCCGTGAGCCGCTGCGCTGCACTGCACACGATCTCCAGGACGGCGTTGAGGTCGAGCTTCTGCAACAGAGCGGCGGTAACTCGCTGGAGGCTCTGACTCTCGTCCAGCCGCCGCGAGGTCTCCTCGTAGAGACGGACGTTTTCGATAGCCAATGCGACAGCGCTGACGATGCCCGACGTCAGGCCAATCTCCTCTGAGGTAAAGGTCTGGTTCTCTTCGGAGGTACCAAGCACGGCCACGCCGAGCACGCGGCTGCCGACCCGGATGGGTGCTACTAGAAGGGATGTCAGGCCGAGGTCTTCGACGATCGCCTGGTCGAGACGAGGATCGCCCGGTGGGTTGGCGGAGATTATCGGCTTTTTGCGCTCCAGCACTTCGAGCAGAAGCGGGAATGAAACCAGATCAGACAGACGCTGGCGCCAGCTCGCATGCTGAATATCGCCGCTCTCGCCCGCGGATGCCTTTGTTACCAGCACACCCCGCTCCGCGTCCACCAGGTAAATCGCGCAGTAGGGCGCCGCGACGGCTTCGGTAATTGCCTCGGCGACCCGGCCCAGGACAACGTCTAGTTCCAGTGAGCTATTGGCTATCTGCAGGGTACGCAGCAACAGGGCCGTGCGCTCCTGTTGTGCCTGGAGTCGGCGCTGCATCTCCGCGAACAAGCGCCCGAAGCCGGCGATCATATATTGCAAGCAATCGTCGACTTGAGCGATTGCCTCATAGACGGCGGGCGAAGTCGGCGCATGGCCTTCGGCGATGAAGGGGATCACCGCCTTTTTGATCAAGAGCAGGCTCTCGATGACCACACTGACATCGTACCCCGCCGACACTCGGGCGACCCTAAGGTCATTGAGATAGGTCTCGAGGGCCGCATACGAGCCCGTGCTCAGCGCTTCGGCGATGGCATCCACCGCCTGCTTGATCACGGCAACGTTTTCCGCCGGCGGTGGCTCTGGGGGATGATCCCCCGGCATCCCAGGCGCCATGTCGGCCCAGGCGTTCGCGATCTCCTCCCGGTGCGAACGCAGCACCCCCACCAGATCAATCGCGCGCTCAGCCGAAGTGGTCATGCTCTCGACTCCGGATCAGGGAAAGCGCCACAGTCGAAGTAGAAACCTGCCAAGGCTTTCGGCTTCTTGCCACAGGGTAGAGTTTACACCCACGCCGTGAACGGCGCAAGCTACAACATTTGCTGTATGCCTCGCTCCACAAGCGTGGATACGGCCACCCAAGAATGTGCAGAACGGCCGCCTGAAACGCGGCCCTTTCTGCGTACACACAATCCACGTCACACCGATGACAAGGACGGTTCGCTCTGATATATTGGGGGTAGTTCAATCGGTTCGCGTGAAACAACTTCTACGGAGGTAGCACATGTTGTACGCAATGTCTCGTGATTGGTGGGCTTGGGCCGTTCGCGGTGTCGTCGCGGTCCTGTTCGGTGTGGCAACCTTTATCTGGCCCTCTATCTCTCTGGCGGTGCTGGTCGCCCTGTTCGGCGCCTACGCCCTGGTCGACGGTATTCTCACCACAGCCGTCGCGGTCTCAAACACTAACATGCCGCGCTGGTGGGTGCTTCTGGTGGAGGGCCTGGTCGGCATCGGCGCTGGCATCGTCGCCTTCCTGTATCCCAGCATCACCGCCCTGGCGCTGCTCATGCTCATCGCGGCGTGGGCGATCGTGACGGGGATCCTGGAGGTGGTGGCCGCCATCCAGTTGCGCAAGGAACTCGAGGGTGAGTGGCTGCTGGCGCTGAGTGGGGTGCTGTCGGTGGTGTTCGGTGTCCTGCTGGTCCTCCAGCCGACCGCCGGCGCGCTGGCCGTGCTGTGGCTCATCGGCGCGTACGCCATCGTCTTTGGCGTGACCGAGCTCGTGCTGGCCATCCGCCTGCGCCGCATCAAGAACCTGGTCGAGCGCCCAATGGCGAGCGCTTCATAACAACAACTGAATAGCATTGAGTTGATGGCAACGGGGCGGCGAGACCGCCGCCCGACAGACGACAAAAGTGATCCAACTACACAAGGAGAAAGATCATGGACAAGATGATTGTGACAGTGTTCGAGACCGAAGAAGCGGCATATAAGGGCTCCAGCGCGCTGCGCGAGCTGCATGAGAACGGCGACATCGTGGTGTACGGGATGGCCGTCATCGCCAAGGATGCGAGCGGGAGCGTGACGATCAAGCAGGCCACTGGCCCGGCGCCGTGGGGCACCATGGGCGGCATGGCGGTCGGCGCCATCGTCGGCCTGATCGCCGGACCGGCGGGTGTCGCAGTCGGCGCGGCCACCGGGGCACTGGCTGGCTCGCTCGTCGACCTGGCGGATGCGGGCGTCGGCGAGGACTACGTGGATGAGGTGAGCGCGCAGCTCGAACCGGGGACGACGGCAGTCGTCGCCGAGGTTGACGAAGAGTGGACGACGCCGGTTGATACCCGGATGGTGGCGCTCGGCGGCAAGGTCTTCCGACGCAGCCGCGAGGACGTGGTGGATGCCGAGATCGAGCGCGACTTGACGGCGATCAAGGCCGACCTGGCGCAGGCGGAAGCCGAGCTCGAGCAAGCCGACGCGCAGCTCAAGGCAGCGCTGGCGGAGACCGATGCCAAGGTCAAGGCTGATCTGGCGCAGGCCGACGCGAAGGCGCAGGCCGACCTGGCGCAGGCCAGGGCCAACCTGCAAGCCAACGTTGATGCCGACAAGGCCAGGTTCCAGGCGGCGCGCGAGCGCGCGGAGGCGCGGATCAAGACGCTGCAGCAGGAAGCCGACGCAAAGACCAAGACGCTGCATGAGCAGGCGGCGAAGGCGCAGGCCGAGCGGAAGGCCAAGCTGGAGGCACGCGCCGCCGAGATCCGCGCGGATTACGAGCAGCGGATCGTCAAGCTGCGGCAGGCCATGACGATGAGCCAAGAGGCGAACGCGATGGCGCGCGAGGCTTTGAAGCCCTGACAGGTTGTGCTGGCTCCCTAAGTCGAAGGCGCGGGACGAGCGATTGTTCGTCCCGCGCCTGGACGCGAGCGAGCGGTAAGCGTTGCGAGACACGCAATCTGAAAACGCGCTGCGTCAAGCGCAATATGGAAGATGCTGCAGGAGGACCAATGTCTGTACTACCAGAAGCTGTAGATAGTTCGGTGAGCATGAGAGGCGCGAAAGTCAACGTCGCTCTCATCGTGTTGAACCTTATCATGTTCGGCGTCGAGATCCTTGGCGGCGATGACTTCGTGAACACATGGGCTCTTGTTCCAGCCCACTTAACCGCGTTCCTGCACGGCCAGGGCACCGCGCAGGTCCTCCTGACACCCTTCACCTCCATGTTCATGCACGCCAGCCTGAGCCACATTCTCGGCAACATGCTATTCCTGTGGGTGTTCGGCCCCGGCATTGAGGCGGCGTTCGGTTCAAGCCGCTACCTGCTGTTCTACCTGACCTCGGGCGTCGTCGCGTGCCTCGCGCAGTACGCTGTCTCGCCACTCTCGATGGACCCGACGCTCGGAGCGAGTGGCGCGATCGCCGGGGTGATGGGCGCCTTCCTGGTGCTGTATCCGACAGCGCGTATCGAGCTGTTCATCTGGCCGATCTCATTGTTCACTCCATTGCGCCTGCACGTCGCGGCGTGGCTGATGTTGCTAGTCTGGTTCGCGAGCCAGGTCGGGATGGGCGCGATGGGATCGAGCGCGGTCGGGGATGCGGGAGGCGTAGCGTACTGGGCGCACATCGGCGGGTTCGCCTTCGGCGCCATCCTGGCGTTGCTGCTACGCCAGGACGCCAACCGCAAGCCGAGGTACATCGAGTAATGTCGTTCGTAGAGGCAGCAATATTAAGCGTAACTACGGCCAATTCCTAACGCGCATGCGACAATTTGCGGCCTAACCCCCGGCTGCAGCGAATGCGCTGGCGCGCGAGGCGCTAAAGCTCTGATCTGACGTCGCGGCAGACGCAAGAGTCGAACGCGCGGGACGAACACTAGCTCGTCCCGCGCCTTGGCGTAAGCGAGTACTACGGGATCGCGATTCACGCGAGCGGATAACTTAGTCGGAGCAATAGAGATGCTCCCTACTGTCTGTGTTCCACTCACCTCAGCCAATGGCAATCATGCGCTCGACCGCGCGAGCGGCCCGCCGCCGAATATCCTCCGGCACCTCAATCACGTACTTCGTTTCCTGCAACGACGCCAACGTGTCCTCCAGCGTAATCATGTTCATATGCGGGCAGCGCACCATGCACAGACGCAGCATATCCTTGCCGGGGTTCGCGGCGGCAATGTTGTCGCCCATGGCGCACTCCGTCAGCAACAGGTAGTGAGGCGCTGACGTGCGCTCGATGAAGCGAATGGCCGCCGTCGTGCTGCCGGCGAAATCGGACGCCTCGACCACCTCTGGGCTGCACTCAGGATGAGCCAGCACGACCACGTCGGGGAACTGTTTCCGAATGGCCTTGATATCTGCGACCGTGAACTTCTCGTGTACTTCGCAGCGCCCGTGCCAGCCGATGAGCTGATAATCTAGCGTCGTCTCCGCCGGGGATGAGGGCGTTAGGGTCGGGAAGATGATGTGCTTCCCCGTTTCCCGCGCCACGTTCCGCGCCAGATATTCATCGGGCAAGAAGATTACCGTGTCGCAGTCAAGCGCCTCGACCACCGCGGCGGCGTTGGCGGACGTGCAGCAGATGTCGGATTCGGCCTTGACATCAGCATACGTATTGACATACGTGACGACGGGAATGCCGGGAAAGCGCTGCTTGAGATTGCGCACATCCTCGGCGGTGATGCTCGCGGCGAGCGAGCATCCGGCCTTCTCGGCGGGCAGGAGCACCGTTTTGCCCGGGTTGAGAACCTTGGCCGTCTCGGCCATGAACCGCACGCCGCAGAAGACGATGATGTCCTTGTCGGTTTGGGCGGCTTTCCGGCTCAATTCCAGCGAGTCGCCGGTGTAGTCCGGGATCGAGTGGAACAGTGCCGGCTCCATATAGTTGTGGCCGAGGATGACGGCGTTGCGCACCCCCTTCAGTCGGTTGATCTCCGCTGCGACCTTTGCTTTGTGGGCCAGCTCAAACTCCGGCACGACGCTGCTGAGCCGCTCCTTCATCATCACGTACATGATCTCAGGCGACGTTTCGACCGCCATGCTATTGGACACGCTCAATCCTCTTCCTTTCCATCAATCCACGAATTGAAGGCTCACGTCGAAGACGCGCGCCGAGTGGGTCAGTGCGCCCACGGAAATGGTGTTCACACCCGTTTCCGCGATCGCGCGCACCGTCTCCAGCGTCACGTTGCCGGAGGCCTCCAGCGTAGCGCGGCCGGCGTTCAGGGCAACGGCCTCCCGCATCGTCTCGAGCGTCATGTTGTCGAGCAAAATGTGTGTCACGCCCAGGTCAAGCACCGCGCGCACGTCGTCCAGCGTGCGCGCCTCGACCTCGATGTCCAGCGATGTATGGGCATCACGGGCGCGTCGAACGGCCTCGGCCATTCCCCCCGCACGGTCAATATGATTGTCCTTGATCAGGATCATGTCATACAGGCCGATGCGGTGGTTCTGGGCGCCCCCGCGCCGAACAGCCAGCTTGTCCACGGCGCGCAGCCCAGGCGCGGTCTTGCGCGTATCGAGGATCACGGCGCCTGTGCCTTCAACGCGATCCACGAACTGGCGCGTCAGCGTTGCGATACCGGACATGCGACCGAGAAAGTTGAGCGCCGTGCGCTCGCCGATGAGCAGCGGCCGCGCGCGGCCAGAGATAGATGCCAGCACATCGCGGTTCTCGACGCGCTCGCCTTCGCCCACCTGAGCGACGAAGCTGACGTCCTCGTCGAGTAGTCGGAACGCCAGGCTTGCCACGTCTAGCCCGGCCACGACGCCAGACTGCTTGGCGACAATCCGGCCACTCATGAGCGCATCCGGCGGCACGATGCTGCCGGTCGTCGCGTCGCCTGGACCGATATCCTCCTGGAGCGCTCGAATCACACACGCAGTAATGTCTAGCAGAACGATCTCCCTTCCCCGGGGCTATGACGCCCCGGCCGGCATCTCACTTTCGAACAGCGCCAAGTCCCCGGCATCCCGCTCGAAGCGGGCCAGCGACGCGGCCTGGTCGCGCAGGCGCGAAGCCAGCGCGGTCGCGCCCGCGCGCACGTCGTCTGCGCCACGCGCCTGGAGCTGCACCAGGCCGGTGATTTCCCCCTCCACGCTTGTTGCTACGTTGTTCAGCGCCGCGTCGAAGCGGTCCACCTGGGTCGATACCGCCTGGACTTGCTGGAGGCGCGCTTCGAGCGACTGCTTCGTCTGCTGGTAGGCGCTTTGCTGCAGCGGGTCGTGGCTGCGGTTGAGTTTCTGCTCCGTCTGCGCGAGTTGCTGCGCCGCCTGCGCTCCTGCCTGGTTTCGCAGTGTATCGAGGCGGGTCATGCGCTGGCACGAAGCGTAGACGTGGCTCGTTAGCTCCTCCAGCGCCGGCTGCACCGTCTCGACCGAACGGCCAGATGCATCGGTCTCCGCCAGGATGCTGAGGATACGCGTCTGGGCGCGCTGAAGCCTGTCGAACGGCTCCTGGAAGCGCGGCGCGAGCGGGGCCGCGGATTTCATGGACTCGCTGAGGCGCTCTGCCGGGTCACGCGCGATGGCGAGGGCTATGACGGCGGCGAAGGCCAGGCCCAAGGGAAACAGCCACCACGCGACGAGGAGCCCCGCGACTACAGCGAGGACGAGGGTCGCGATGACGATGGGCTTGCGAAAGGCGTTGGTCAGGCTCATGGGCTGGCGCTGTCTCTAGAAGAAAGTGGCGATATCGTTGTAGACCTGCTGGATGTTCTCTGGCTTCCCTTCATACATCCGCGCGCCCGTCGCGTCCGCGATTTGCGTCAACACGTCGCGGTCCGCGTCACTTCCATAGGCAATCGTGAATACCTTGATGGCGTTGCCGCCCTGCTCCGGCGGTATCTGGATCGCCGACGCGAGGGCTGGCAACTTGGTGGCTGACTGGTTATCCTGGCCGTCCGTGAGAACAACAACCGCGCGGATAGACTTCGGGTCGCCCTTTTCAGTCAGCCCCTTGTAGGCGTCCAGCACGGTGTCGTACAGGCGCGTCTCGCCGCCCTCGACAATACCGGAGACGCGGCGAACCAGGTCGGAGCGCTTGGGCGCGATGGGCGAGAGCGGCGACATCTCGGTCGCACGGCTGTTGAACAGGACAACTCGCAGCCTGTCGCGGTCGTCGAGCAGATTGATGAACTGCCCGAGGCTATTCCGCACAGCGTTGATCTTGTCGCCCCGCATGCTGCCCGACGTGTCCACGACGATGGTGAGATCCACCGGGCGCTTGGTCTGCTTCCACGTGTTCATGGTCTGTTGGATGACTTCGGCGCGCGGCACTTCCAGGACGGTGTTCGGCTGGCTCGGGTCCACGCCGTGGGCCTGGTCGAGCGGCGCGGCCAGCCCCACCGAGGGATCGGCCGGCCGGAAGCCGTACTCCAGCGCGCTCAGTTGTTGCGGGCGATCCAGCAGGAATTTCTGGAAGTCCTCGGCGGCGGCGCGCTGCTCCGGCGTGACCCATTGAGCGTTCAGGATGATATACGGGTGGTTCGCCCAGAACGTCCCCTCCTTTGGGTAAATGGCGACGACGGGCGGCTGCGGGCTCTTGCCCGCGAGCCGCTTGCTCTCCTGGGCGACGACCAGGTTCTCATAGAGGACGGCGGCGCTCAGGTAGCTCGGCCCGCCGCCAAACATCTTGTCGGCAAAGAAACCCGTGCTCGACCCGTAGTGGATAATCGCGCCCTGGATTTTCGACATGAAATCCTTGAGCGCCGGGTTGTTCAGGTCATCCACCGTCAGGCCGCGCTGCTTGCCCGCACCAGCATACGCCTCGGCAATAATGGCCGACACGCCGCTATTGCTGTAACCCGGGTGTGTATGCCCGAACTTGAAGTCGCCCCACTCCGGGTAGCCATAGGCGGCCCAGCCTTGACCCGATGTGGCAAGGGCGGCGATGTCTGCCCAGCCGAGCGGCTTCTGCGGCCAGCCGAGGGCCTCGGCCATCGGCCGCCACATGGCGATGACGACCGGACTTAGCACAATGTCCTTGGGCGTTCCCTCCACCAGGTTCGTCGTCTTCGTCTTGCGCCACTCTGCGTTCGCCACGGGGATGTAAATGGAAGACGCCGGGCTCCAGACGGTTGGCTGGAGGGTGCCCGCGACGATGGCTTCGGCGGCTTCCACCGAGCCGAGCGGCGTCCCTTGCACAACGATGGTCGAGCCATCAGATGTCTTGTGCTTCTCGCCGTTGTATTGCTGAATCAGCGGCTCCAACCACTCCTGCTTCTCGGAACCGTAGACGATGCTGACCGTGACGGTCTTCCCGCTGCCCGTCACGTCATTGACCTTGTCGGCAACACTCTTGCACGACACCGCGCCGAGCGCCAGGAAGGTGAGCAGAAAACCTAGAATGATAAACCGGCGTGTCATAGCCCTTCTCCTAGCGGCTCGTTACCCGCTGCCACAAGCCCAGCAGGCTCTCCTGCACATCGCCTGGCGGCACTTCGATCTCCGGCGGCAGCGCCACCTGGAGACCTGAGTCGCGGTAGCGAACGAAGGGGCTCTGTGCACCGTCCAGGGCAACTCTGGAGTCCACAGGGCGAAAACCATATTTTGTCAGCGCGACCTCTTGGGCGTCGCGGCTGACCAGGAAATCCACGAACAGCCGCGCAGCCTCAGCCTTCTCGGCCGTTACCCACGCCGCGTTCAGGGTACAGAAGGGATGGTCGCTCCAGACCGTCGCGGGCGGGTACAGCACACGCAGCTCGCCCGACCGCTGCGCCGCGTTCTGGAACTGCTGAATCGCCGTGGCCTCGTAGGCGGCGACGATGTCGTACTTGCTCGGCCCGAACGCCACCATCTTGTCCATCAGCGGCCCGGTGCTGGACTCGAACTCCGACTGCACGCCCTCGAACGCTCGAAACCATTTCTGGAAATCGGGGTTGGCGATATCCCCTGTCTTGAGGCTGTTGGGCTTGTTGAAGTAATCGTAAGTCATAGAGAGCAGAGCCATGAAGCCGCTGTTGGAGCTACGCGGGTCCGTGTGATAGTACTTGACCAGGCCCCACTCGGGATGGCCGTACAGGGACCAGCCGGCGTCGTCAACAACCGCCTGGTGCAGGAGCGGCCAGACAGACTTGCCCTGTGCTTTCGCGAAGAGGGCGTCGGCCCGGTCGCGCCAGGCGACGAACGCGAGCGGCGTCCTGACGACCGAGCGGCACGCCTGAGAATCATTCAGCCGAACCAGCGGCGCGCCGTTCTTGGCGCGAGACAGGTCCTGGAGCGCCGATATCTGGAGGGAGCTGGCGGGGCTGATGAGGTCTGGCTGCTTCGCGCCGTTGAGCACGTCCAGGTACATCTCCCGCGATCCCATCGCCTGGAGTTTGAGCTGAACCGGCCGCCCGCCCACTGTTGGGCGGGTGCGCTCGAACGCCGGCACGACTTCGTCCAGCCACGGGCCTTTCTCGGTCGAGTAGAGCACGTAGAGCTCGATGGGCGCGGGGGGCGGCAGAAGCAGCTCGCGCACCGGCGCGTATGACACGCCGCGCGCGGCTGGGGATGCGACGACCACGACCAGGGTCACAACGATGATGGCAAGATACAGGAGTAAAAGATAACGCGGCACGCGAGTGCGGCGGAGCGCAGGCGGGTCAAAGCGCGTCGGTTGGGAAGTCATAGCCCTCTCTGCCAGGGTAAGCGTGTCGCCGGGTGCCGGGCGGCTGCGAAGCGGTCAGCCCAGAGCCCGGCCCCCTCAATTATGCTATACGCACCCGCCGGCGGAAAGTTGGCGAACGGGATCAGGCAACAGTCGGCGCTGCGAGAAGCTGCTCGACACTGCGTCGCGCGAAGCCCGGCGAGCTCGACATCCCCTTGCCGCCGATGCCCGTGACGATGTGGATGCGGCCGTCTATGGTGTGGGTGAAGACGGCCTTCTCGCGGTGGAGCAAGTAGTAGCCGTTCCAGATGCTCTGCATCGTCCAGGTTGGGAGATTGACCGTCTTCTGGGCATAGCGTAGGATGGCATCGTTGATGGCCGGCGTCGTGCGCTCTTCCAGGAGGTTCGCGTCGGCGAAGCCGCTGTACTGGTGAGAGTCGCCGATGATGACCGAGCCATCGGTCTCCTCCTTGAGCAATAGATGAAGGTCGTAGCGCCTGATTTCCTCGTCCACCGCCTCCTGCTGCATCATGGTGTAGCTTGGGCACGCCTTGAAGCCGGGGTAGCGACGTATGGACATGCCCGACAGCAGACAATGCGGCAGGCTGGGAATGGGTTGCGGGATGGTACGCATCATCTGGAGCTTGCACACTTCGAGGCCACTCTGCGCGAACACCTCCGGAAACAAGGTGCGGTGCTCCGCGCCGCTACACACCACGACCCGCTCGGCGATGTACGTCTTGCCGTTGGCGGTGCGTACCGCGCAGTGATCCCCCGCTGCCTTGACGCTCGTCACGTTCGTGTGCGGCACGAACTCGACGGGGAGTGTGTCGGTCACGAACGGGATGAACCGGGCGAGCAGAACGCGCGGGTCGAGGCTGAGGTCGTCGGCGAACACGAGCGCCTCGGTGCAGTACGAAGGGCGGATGAAGTGGTAGCGGTAGAGCGCATCGGCAGGCGCAAGGTATTCGCAGCGATAGTCCGCGCCGTAGATTTGCGCGAACTCCTGGAGCACGCGGTTCTCGGTCTCGGTCGAGGCCACGTACAGGCTGCCGGTGGCGCGCACGCCGATGTCACGCTGGGCCTGGAGCTCGCGGTAGACGGCCTGGGAGTCGCCCACGATATCTGACCACTCACCGTAGGGCGGCGCGATGGTGCGGACAACCATGCCAAAGTTGCGTGTAGAGGCGTCGTTCGGCAGTGCGTTGCGCTCGACGAGCAAAACACGCGCGCCCTTTTGCGCCGCGAAATACGCATGGAACGCGCCCAGGACGCCCGCGCCGATGATGATCAGATCGTAGGAGGGCATACTGACCTCTTCAGGGATGTGGATGGTCCGTCGCGCCGATGGTGAAGCACGCTTCCGGCGGAAAGCTCAACGACACCTGGTCGCCCACTCTGGGTAGCCGGAGCTGCGGGCTGTTGAACTCGTCCAGGTGCACAGACACGCCGCCCAGGCTGACCTCGATGCGCACGATGGAGCCGAGGAAGGCGACGTGCTCGACGCTGCCGCGCAACAGGTTCGAATTGCCGTTCATCTGCCCCAGGGACAGGCTCTCGGGGCGCAGCCCCACCCAGACCGTGCTGCCGGCGGGGGCTTGAATGGGCTTTGTCGCCAGGGCGATTTCCTGCCCGGCGATCGCGACGCGGCCGCACGCAGCAGGCGGCCACGGTCTCAGCTGCGCCAGGAATGACGTCCGCGTGGCTCAACAGGACGGACATCTGAAGCGGCACCGAGTCCTGGAACATGGCGTCTATGTTGCCCTCGGTCCAGTCGCCGCCCTCGGCCGTGCGCTATGCCTCGGCGACCGGCGGCATGGCGGCGATGACGCGGATGTGGTCCCGCTTCGCCATCACCATCGGCGCGCGCCTGCGCGATGGTGATGGGCACGCCGCGCCGATTGAAGACCTCGACGAACACAGCGACGGGGGCGAAGCAGCCGTGGTCTACGGTGGTGCCCGCCCAGTCGAAGATGACGGCCTTCAAGGGGCCGTTATACGGTGTTGAAGGCATGATATATTCCTGATGCGACGGTATCTGAGAGCACGGAGAGCTGATGAGGGTCGTGCACACGTTTCCACAAGGAGCGCGAAAGGGTATACAATGGGCTAGCTTGCTTCCTACCACAATCAGATAGTCGAAACGAAACCGAAAGGTTCGGGCTTTTATGGCCTACGTCTGGTCCACTCATGCGGTGTCCCTTGAGTCGAACGATGGCAGCGCCGACGACGTCACGCAGACCATCGTTGAGGACCTCTACCAGGAATTCGGTGGGGAGGTGCCACACTCGGTCGTCGAGCAAGCCGTCAATGAAGAGGCTGCCGAGCTGAATGACTCCACCGTCACACAGTACCTGGCGCTCTTCATCCGCCGTGGTGCAAAAGAGAGGCTTCGGGTCTCGGCTAACTAAGCCAATGACTTGCTAACAATCTCAAACACAGACGCACGATCGGGGTAGATACTGGCAATCTACCCCGTTTCGCTTTCTCCGGCCCCGAAGCCTCGTGAGCCAGCCCAACCCGCTCCCATTCTGACGCCTCGCCGTTAAGCGCTCATGCGTTGAGCGTTAACGCGTCGCTAAGCCCGCGCTAAATCTCCTTAACACGGGCGCGTTAACCACCTTTTACGAAAAGCACCCCCGCGCTTAACACACCCTTAACTCCCGATTCAAGTTCGGACTCTATGCTGGACTCGGCAATTATCCCCAGGAGCAACGGATTTGCGCCTCAGCGACGTGACCGTGGTCGTTCCGACTCGCAACGAACGCGACAACATCCCCGCCTTCCTCGCCTCTCTACCGCCGGAGGTCGAGCTGATCCTCGTTGACGCGAGCGACGACGACACGCCCGACCTTGCCGCCCGTCTTCGCCCCTGCAAAACGCACATCGTCCGAAGGCCGATGCGGATCCCGGCGGCGCGGCAACTCGGCGGCATGATCGCTCAGACCCCGTGGCTGCTTTGTACCGACGCCGACGTCGTCTTTGCCCCTGACTACTTCGCCCGGCTCTTCGACCATAATGGGCCGGACGCCCTGTACGGCCCGAAGCTCTCCTCCGACGAGTACGCCGGCTACTACCGCTGGTTCGTGCGCGGCCAGCGTCTGTCCCACGCCCTCGGCGTCGCGGCGGCTTCCGGCTCCAATCTGTTGCTCTCGCGCCGTGCTTTCCTGGCCGTCGGCGGCTTCGACTGTCGGCTGACCGTCAACGAGGACACGGAGATCGTGTGGCGCGTGCAGCGCGCCGGTTTTCGCGTCGCCTTCGCGCCCGACCTGGCCGTTTATGCTCGCGACGCACGGCGGCTGCGGCGCGGCGCTATGCGCAAGACTATGCACTCGGTGACACGCTGCGCCCTGCTCTACACAGGCCTGATACCGGAACGGTGGCGCAGCCACGATTGGGGCTACTGGACGTAAGCACCCTCTGGCGCCGACACGTCCAGTCGCTCCGTGGTTAGTGAAAGGAGAGACACATGCGGGTCGCGCTGTTCAGTGAAGTGTTTATGCCCAAAGTTGATGGCGTCGTCACTACTCTGCGTTATCTCCTCGATCACCTGGCCCTCCGCGGCTATACAAGCGTGCTGTTCGCCCCGGAAGGAGGGCCACGGCGCTACGCCCGGACGGTCGTATGGGGCCTGCAGGGCGTCCCTTGCCCTTTCTACCCCGAGCTGAAGCTCGTCCCACCCAGCGTAGATCTACGGGTGCACCTGGACGTGTTTCGTCCCGATCTCATCCACGTCTTCAACCCCTTTTCCCTCGGCGTCGTTGGACTGCGCCAGGCTCACCGTCTCAAGGTGCCGCTCGTCGCTTCGTACCACACCGACGTGCCCGGCTACGCCAAACGCTGGGGAATAGGCCTCCTACGCAGCCCCCTGTGGGCCTACGTGCGCTGGCTCCACAGCCAGGCCGACTTGAACCTCTGCCCCTCGCGCGCCACGCTGGCCGACCTGACCGAGCAGGGCATCCCCCGCGTCCAGATCTGGACGCGGGGCGTTGACACCGACCGCTTTCACCCGAGCAGGCGCAGCGACGCCTGGCGACACCGGCTGACCTGCGGCGAACCTGACGCTCCGCTGCTGCTCTACGTGGGCCGCCTGTCTGCCGAAAAGCGCGTTGACCTCCTGCGTCCTCTCCTCGACGCCCTGCCCGACGCCCGCCTGGCCATCGTCGGAGATGGGCCGAGCCGGCCGGCGCTGGAAAGCCTGTTCGCCGGCACCCGCACCCTCTTCACCGGCTCCCTGCACGGCGAGGACTTGGCGAATGCCTACGCCGCCGCAGATATCTTCGTGTTCCCCTCTGCCAAGAAGACCCTGGGCAATGTCGTCCTCGAAGCGATGGCGTCCGGTTTGCCGGTCATCGCGCCGGCCTCGGGCGGCGTCCTGGAGCACGTCATCGCCGGCAACACTGGCCTACTTTTTGCGCGCGATGACATCGCCGGGCTTGTGAGCGCGGTGCAGCACTTGACGGCGGACCCTGCCTACGCCGCCGCGCTCGGCGTCAACGGGCGCGAGCGCGCCGTCCAGCAGACGTGGTCCACCGTCCTAGACGGCCTCCTCGACGACTATCAGTCCGTCCTGGAGCGGCAGGCGGTACAGCAAGCCGCCTGAAAGGGGGAAAGCGTGCATCCATTGTTTGACCGCCCAAAGCCATACATCCTCGCCCACCGCGGCGCGTCTGACCTGGCCCCAGAGAACACCCTGGCCGCGTTCAATGCCGCCGTGGAAGGGGGCGCTGATATCATCGAGACCGACCTATGGTTTACCGCCGACGGCGAGCTGGTGTGCCACCACGACGCCACGTTGCAGCGCATGTCAGGGCAGCCGGGCCGTGTGGATCAAATGGCCGCCCGGCGCGTCACATCGCTACCCATCCAGTCACGCCTGGGGCTGCGGTGGCGGAGCGAGCGCATTCCAACGCTCGCGCAGGCGCTGGACGCGATTCCGATGAGCGTGATGTTGGCGGTCGAGCTGAAGGACCCGCGGTTCGCCCAGCGCGCATGGGCAGAGCGGCTGGCGCGGCAGGTCGAAGCCCGCATCGAGCAGCGGCAGGTGGTGGCCCTCGCTTTCGACCGGCGTCGCCTCGACGCCGTGCTGCGCGCCTGCCCCTCCTTTCCGACCGGCTACATATCCGTTCTGGAGCCGATGCCCGTGGCCCATTCCCAGATTCTCGGCCCGTTCTGGCCGGTGTTGTACGCCAATCCAGGCTATGTCGTCCGCGCTCACCGACGCGGGCAGTGGGTCTGCCCGCTCGACAGCCGGCCGGGGAAGCGCGTGGCCCGCTATCTGCGGCTGGGTGTAGACGCCATCATGAGCAACAACCCGGCGGCGCTGCGCGTCCAGATAGACCAGCTCTCCGCAGCGGGAGCGAGTGGCTAAAGGAGGTTACGATGTCCTCGACAGATCTGCAGCGCCGGACGGTTGACGTGGGCGCTTCGACGCTGAGCTACAGCGTTTGCGGCGAGGGGCAGCCTCTCGTACTCATCCACGGCTGGGCCGGCTTTTGGGAGCATATCCTGTCTGTGATTCAGACGACGCCCGGCTTCCGGCTCTACGCCTTCGACATGCCGGGCTGGCAGCATGCGGAGGCGCTGCGCGGCGGCAACAGCCTGGAGACCTTCAACCTCGCCCTCGCCGAGGCGTTGGACGCCCTCTCCATCGAGGGGCCTGTTCACCCCATGGGCCAATCCATGGGCGCAGTCTCGGCGCTGCTCTTCGCCGACCGCTTCCCACAGCGCGTGGGGAAGCTCGTGCTCGTCTCGCCGCCCTTCTCCCTCTTGCGCGATGGCCCGAACCGCCGCCTGCTACGGTGGGGCATCCGGACGGCGCTCGACAACCGTCCAATTCTCTCGATTATGTCCCGCGCCCACAAGACGCGCTGGTACAACTACTGGATCACGCGGCAGACCGCGTTCTATGAATACGATCCGTGGTTCTTCGAAGAGGTCATCCTGCCGTCCGCCCGGGTGTGTGACGAAGAAACGTCCCTCAGCCACACCTTGAGCATGTTCGACATTGATGTGTGGAGCATGGTGCGACGAGTCGCCCACCCGACGGCGATCATTGTCGGCGACCGCGACCCGGTCATCAGTGTGAACGAGGCGCGCATGGCCGCGCAGTTGTTCCAGCGCGGGGAGCTGTTCGTCATCCAGCGCGCCAAGCACGCCATCATGATGGAGCGAGCGGTCGAGCTATGCGAGGCGACCTTCCACTTCCTGTCGGACGCGCCCGCGCCTTCGCACAGCACGCATCATCGGTCAAGCGCCTAGTACTACAACGACGGATTACGGGTCTTAACAAGCCGACGTTTGATGTGCGATTGCTTGGCGCGCTCGTTGCGGCACTGCGTTGCGGCGAGCCAGCCGAGCAGATCGCGTCGAGACCAGGTGCGCTGGGGCAGCATCTCGCGTAACACGCGAGCCACCTGGGGACGCGTGATGTGGGGCATCTTTTCCCCCCCACGTCTGCTGGAGTTGCACCAGGAAGGCGCCCGCTAACAAAGCCAGGGCGACGTGATGATGCCAGCCACGCCAAGACCGCACCTCGTACTCGTCGAGGCCGATCTGCGCCTTGTTAGTCTGGAACTCGGTCTCGATACACCAGCGCGTCGAGGCCACCTGGGCCAACGTCTCCAGGGTCATCGTCTCAGGCGCATTGGACACGGCGTACTTCAGCTCGCTGCCGTCGCCGTTACGGCGTGCCAGGAGCCAGGTCGCCCGGCCCGGCACCTCATCGCGACACTCCCAGCCCCGCACGGCGGCGAACTGGTAGGTGCGCGGCCCCTGGGCACCCTCGGCCACGCTGAGCGTGTGCCAGGTCGTGTCGGGTAGACCGGCGACTATGGCGGCGACTGTCTGAGGCTTGGCTGCCCCCTCGACGAGCCGCACCTTGCGGGGCTTGCGACCGCGCCCAGACCAAGCGGGGATCTCGGTGTGAGCCGGTTGGGTGAAGAGACGCTGCTGGCTGGTGACCTCCAGCACATACAGCCAGCCCTCGGCCTCCAGGCCGTCGCGCAACTCAGGCGAGCCACCGTAGAGGCTATCCGCCGTGACCCATGTGCCCACCAGGGCGCCGCGACGGCGTGCCTCCCTCACCATCGCCAGCCCCAACTGCGGCTTGGTCTGGTAGGCCACGTCCTTGGGGACGCCGACCCGCTCACGTCGGGCGCGATCGTCGGTCCATGCCTTGGGCAGATACAGCCGCATATCCACCAGGGCATGACCCTTGGAGGAGGCATAGGCCAGGAAGACGCCCATCTGGCAGTTACCCACTTTGCCCAGCGTGCCGCTGTACTGTCGGGCGACCCCGACCGAGTGCCTGCCTTGCTTGGCAAAGCCTGTTTCATCCAGGATGAACACACCCTCGACGGTGTTGAGCCGTTCGGCCAGGAATGCCTGGAGGGCCGTGATCACGTCCGTATGATCCCACGGCGAGTCGGTTAGCAGCCGCTGCAGCGGACGGGCGGCTGCACCGTCCACCGCCTCGGCCATGTTCTCGGCGTTGCGACGCTCGGCCCGCTGCACCAACAAGCCCCGCAGGTACTGCTCGCTGCGCTCCTTCGCCTGGACGTAGCCAAACAGCGGGGCGAAGCGCCGATGAAACGTCTTGAAGGCATCCGCCACTTCTTCAAACTCGGCTTCGTTCACGTTCTTGGCCCTCCCTGTGGTCTATCACAGGGTAGTCTACCATAATTTCGCCGTTTTAGTACTAGGGTCGGCCCCCTGAACGAGGAACCGTAGCGCTCCACCAGGGCTTGACTGTGCGCGCGCGTTATCGTATAGTGCGTGACGATGCGACGGCGCCCACCTGGGAATCAGCGAGAGGCATGAAAGCAGGCACATCGTGAGAATCCTCGCAATCGAGAAGGAGAACTCGGAGACAGCCGGGCCGGACGCGACACCCTTTCTCGAAGGGGAGGCCAAGCGCGTTTGGGAACTGTATCGCGATGGTCAGTTGCGGGAGATTTGGTTTACTATGACCGACCATCGCGCTGTGTTGCTTCTGGAGTGTTCTTCGGAGCAGGAGGCGATCGCGTTGCTTTCGACGCTTCCTCTCGTACGCGAGCAGTGTATTGCCTTCGAGGTTCTGCCGTTGAAGCCATATTCTGGCTTGGAGAGACTTTTCAGATGAGAAACACTCCTAACATTTCCCCTGCCCGGTGACGGCTATGTCCGTACGGTGAGACGTGAGGGTCAAGGTCTATGTGTGCGCGTTTTTTAGTCTGCGGCGCCGAGCCGTAAGTCCGGCAGCTCGATCCTGACCTTAAGGGGAACTCCAAATGCTGCGTCACGCATGGGGTCGCAGCCCAGGTAACGCAATTCATCCAGGCTCTCGGGTCCCTCATCCTCCCACGCAATCACGGACAGACGCGCTGCTCTCAAACGTAGTGCCATCTCATCACTAACAAAATGGTCAGCCGTGCTCCCGGCTCCGACATGCAGATGAATGTAGTCGGCATGGGCATCGGCGGCACCCAGCATCGTTGTCAGGCTCAGATGAGGGGCGAAGTAAGCCGCTCGTAGACCGGGGGCTGCCACCTTCACCTCGCGTATCAAGCGCAGGTTGGAGGAGCCGACGATGGCTCGATCTAGCAGGCGGTTCAGCCATAGCACCTCGAAGATTGGCCTCACGGCTGCCTCTCCCTTCAGCTCGAGGTACCATTCACCCGTCGATCCGATACAGTCGACCGTCTCCTGAAGTGTCGGGATAGGCTCGCGGCCCAGCACGCGCAATGTCTTGAGCTGTGAGAGTGTCTTCTGGGTGATCGAGCCTCGGCCGTCTGTCAGGCGGCGCAGCTCCTGATCACGAAAGACGACCGGCACGTGGTCACTGGTCACATGGACATCGATGTGGATCATGTCGGCCCCGAGGGCCATAGCGTGCTGGAAGGCGGGTAAGGTGTTTTCCGGCGCGTACTGCACGACGCCACGATGCGCGACCTTGAGCATGCGGGAACCTCCCAATGGCTAGCTGGATATCGGCGGGTTGAAAGTGGGAGCGGAGAGGCGGAGACTACCGGGCGGTGAGTGTCGAGGGGAACCCTGACCCGGCCAGTGGCGGGCAGAACATGGAGGGGCGGGCGGAAGGGAGTCTCTGGCAAGGGTTTGTGCCTCAAGTCCATTCTACCGACTGAAGTTTAAACCTCTATTAGCGCAGTGTTAATCCGTGTTGACATGCGAGGCGATATTAGCCTCCGGTGATGATACGGCAGCAAATACCAGATCCGACGGTTCCTCCTGGCACCCACTCCACCTCGATTCCTGAACCTGTCGACTACAGGGGCCTGTTGAAGTTCGAGCAAGAGCAACCGCCAGGGCCACGCTACCCTGACGGTTGTCTCTTCATCCTGTTGGCGCGCCGGGAGACTTGCGCCTGGAGCCTGGCTACTCGCGCATCCTTCTCGGCGATTGCTTCCTTAAGAGACTGAATTGATGGCCCCTCGAGTCTCATCGCCTCAAGAAGGATGTTCTCGGCGCCCACGAACTCGTCACCGATGTCGGCCAACTCCGCGGCGATGTCGTGGGGAATCGTAGTCACCCCGTTGCAGTCGCCGTGCAGCAGGTCATCCGGGTAGATGATTAGCCCGCCGACGTGGACAGGGACGTGTACCGCTACTGTGTGACAATAGCCGTGAGCGCAGACAGTGCCGTTCGTGAATACGGGAAACTCGATCGCACGCACCTGCTGCAGGTCACGTCCGGCGCCACTCGTGATCAGCCCTACGGCGCCAAAGGCTTTGTAGGTCGTGCACATCACCTCGCCGAATGTGGCGGCCACAGTCGGGTTGTCGAGGTCCTGGAAGACCACGATCGCCGGCCCGGAGAGTTCGCCAAAACGTTCGACCTGGGCAGCCAGTCCCTGATAGGCGTCGCCGGTGCGAGGCGGAGCGGCGGCCCGAAACGTGGCGGTCGCGGCGAATCCTACCATTGGCGGCATCTCCGGGAACGCGGCATTAATCCGCGCATCCATATATCCGCTGTGATAGGGCCGGACATCGAACAGTTCGATGAGGTTGCACACGGTCGGAGTATCGAACGTGGTCAACTTCGCCAGCACTGCCTCATTGATTGGAGGCATCGGTACTCTCCCTCTCGCTTGCTCCATCTTGGAAGTCGGATAGGTTCTTGAGTGAATCGCGCCCGTCGGTCAGCCAATCGAGATCGAAGTGCGCGATCGACATGTGCGAGTTGTCGAACATGTTGCCTTGAATGCCACCGCCTTCATAGAGACAATAGATTGTCCCATCGGGGCCGACGGCGAGGTCGCTATACCCGGCAAAGTCAGGATCCAGGACTTTGGAGACCGGCCACGTGTTGCCTTCATCGTAGCTCAACCTGATGGTCAGGTTTCGCCGCAGCCAGTTGCCCATGCGGTAGCCGGGAGGCCGACCGGCCTCCCGGTTGTCCGGATTGGCGAATAGGATGCGGTTGCGGCTCTTCGGCGCCGAGCTCAGACGAACGGAGCTTGCGAAGCAGATAGGCTCGAAAAGCTCATCGTGGAACTGCGCCTCGGACCAGTTGGTGGCACCGTCGGGGCTAAACGAGATCAGGCGTCGGTTTGGGGCGGACTCGTTGCGGATGTTGAGCATGACCCGGCCGTCGCTCAGCTCAACCGCGACGCTCTCATTGGGATTGCGCACGCTCTCTGAGTTACAGCTCACGAGTTCGCCTCTCCGCCAGGTCGCGCCGTGATCGTCACTATAGATCGTCGCGATGCACGACGGACGGTGGCCTAGTTGACCGGCGCCGAACTCCGTGCCTTCCCCGGTCGACAACCAGACGGGAACGACCAGCCGTCCACTCTTGAGCTGGATGCCATGACCGGGCCCCGGGCCTACCACGCGCCATGCGTAGTCTGAACGAAACTCCTCGATCGTGGCGGTGATATCCCTTGCCTCGCTCCAGCTCATTCCCTCGTCGTCGCTCCGAAGATAGTAAACCCGGGCATAGTCCACCTGATGGAGGAAATGTATCGCGCCCGTCTCCCGATCCACGATCGGCACGGGATTGTCAACGGTGTGGTTGCCCTGCGTCGCAAAGACACGCTGCGGCTCCCACGTGACGCCACTATCTGGACTTCGGCGCATGACGACGTCGATGGGATCCCAGTCACCGCCCTTGCCGTGCCGCGCCGCGCAGAAGGCCAGAAGCGTTCCGCGGGTCGTAGCCACGAGGGCGGGGATGCGGTAGGTGTGGTAACCGTGGGTTCGCGCCTCAAACAACTGCGTCACCTCAAACACAGCTCTCTCCTCTGTTCTCCGGTCAGGCCAGAAGCCTGTCAAGAATGCCTAGTTGCTCCATCTCACGTCGCAGAGACGTCGCCTCCTCGCTCGTCAAGCTCGCGAGGGGCAGCCGAAGCGGTCCACAATCAATGCCCAGCCAGGACATCAGCGTCTTCTGCGCAGCCACGCCGCGGTACTTGACGATGAGCTCAATCATCCTGCGCGCCTCGGCCTGGACGCGTCGAGCTCGGTCGAGATCGCCGGCTCTGAATGCAGCAACAACCTCGCGGAAGATCGGGGCAGCGAAGTTGTACGTGCTGCCCACAGCACCTCGAGCGCCCAGGCTCAGGGCGGCGAGCAAAATCTCATCGCGTCCAAAGAAGATGGCGTACTCTTCGCCGGCCAGTTCCAGGCAGCGGGCGTAGTCCATCAAGTCCTCGTGGGTAAACTTGAGCCCGGCGAAATTGGGGATGCGTGCGCGAGCAAGCTCGAAGAAATCCGCCATCGGCAAGTGAATGCCTGTCATCACGGGAATGTGATAGTAGTAGAACGGAAGGTCGGTCGCAGCTTCCGCAATACTCGAGCAGACATCGACCAGGGTCGACACATCACGCGGGCGGAAGAACGATGGGGACACGGCGCCGACGCCGGCCGCCTTGATTCGCTGCGCGTGCGCCGCCAGGTCGCGCGCCTCGGCGAGGCTGTTGTGGCCGACATGGACGATGACCTGGAGGCTATCGCTCGCAACCTCACACCAGCGTGCGGCAACCTGCATGCGCTCGTCCGTCGTCAGGGAGACACCTTCGCCGGTGGTGCCACACACAAAAACCCCGTTGACCTCTTGTCGGACGAGCAGCTCGGCCTGTCGCTCGATAGCAGCAAGATTGAGACTGCCGTCGGCGTTGAAGGCGGTGAACGTCGCCGCGATGAGTGTGAATGACTGAGGCGACGATGAGCCGTTGGTCGAAAATGAACTCATTTCAGCTCCCTGTATTGCCGACAAAACGGACCTGGATTAGGTACGGTGAACATCCGGTGTGAACTGTGAATCGCGGATTGAGAATCATCCCTTAATCCCACCGATGAGGACGCCTTTCACGAAATACTTCTGGATGAAGGGGTACACGAGCAGAATCGGCACGGCGCTCACAATGGTCAGCGCCGCCTTAAGGGCTTCGGCGGGCGGACGGTAGTCTGCCATGGCCGGGTCGTTCAGGACGCCACTCAGGAGAACGTTGCGCAGTAGAAGTTGGACCGGCTGGCCTGTCGGCGAATCGATAAATATGGCGGCGTCGAACCACGCATTCCAGTGGAACACAGCGTAGAACAGGCCAATGGTCGTGAAGATTGGCATCGATAGCGGGATAACGATACGAGTCAGGACCGTGAACGGCGAGGCGCCGTCCATGATGGCGGCTTCTTCCAACTCTTGCGGTATCGTCATGAAGAAGTTGCGCATGATGAGCAGCCAGAACGGGTTAACGAGGACGGGTAGAATCATGGACCAGAATGAGTTGCGCAGCCCGAGGGCGTTGACCAGAATGTAGAGGGGAATGATCCCACCACTGAAGATAAGCGGGACGAAGATGAACACCGTCATGCAGCCGCGCCCCGGTAGAGTTCTTTTCGCTAGCGCGTAGGCCAGGGAGGCGGTGAAAGCCAGGTTGAGCGTCACACCGACGATGACGCGCAGCAACGTGTTGAGGTATGCCACGCCGATGATCGAGCTGCTAAAGATGGTGCGGTAGGCGGTCAGATCGGGCTGCTGAGGGATGAGAACGAAAGTCCCGCGCCGCACGACTTCAGCCTCGCTCACGAGTGAGTTTGAGACGACGAAGAGAATCGGCAAAATAAACACGAGCGTGAGAATAGCGAGTAATCCATAGTTGATGAACTCGAAGACGCGTTCGCCGCGCGACAGGTGCATAAGCTTGCTCTCCTTACCAGAGGCCTGGCTGGCCTAGCTTGCGCGCCAGTTGGTTCGCACCGAGGAGCAGCACCATGGCTATCCCCGACTTGAACAGGTTAACCGCCGCCGCGTACGAGTAATCGAGACTCAACAAACCCTGTCGATACACGTAGGTGTCGATGATGTCAGCCACACTATACACCGCCGGCGAGTAGAGCAACAAGATTTGCTCGAAGCCGGCGTTCAGGAGATTGCCTACCGCGAAGAGGAACAGGATGACGATGACAAACGCGATGCTTGGCAGGGTGATGTATATGATCTGCTGAAAGCGATTGGCGCCGTCGATGGCGGCAGCTTCGTACAGCTCCTGCGGGACATTTGCCATCGCCGCGAGGTAGAGAATCGTTCCCCACCCGACCGTCTGCCAGACGTGGCCGGCGACGAGTATCTGTCGGAAGTACTCGGGGTGAGTGAGAAAGCTGATCGGCTGCTGCCCCATCTCTCGAATGAGTCCATTGATCGGCCCCTGGCTCGTGGAGAACAGGTTGGTGATCAGGCCGGCGACCACGACGATGGACAAGAAGTGGGGCATGTACGAGATGGTCTGCACGACGCGCTTGAAGGGCGTGTGCCGGACTTCGTTGATCAGCAGCGCCAGGACGAGCGAGGCGGGAAAGGCGAAGAGAAGCTTCAGACCGCTGATAATGAGCGTATTGGAGAGCACATTCCAGAAGTAGATCGAGTTAAAGAAGCGCGTGAAGTTGGTGAATCCTACCCACTCACCATAGAGGATGTCGTGCACTGCATCGTAGGGAGAGATGTCCTTAAAGGCGATCACGATGCCCATCATCGGCAGGTAGTGAAAGACTAAGAAGTAAAGCAAGCCAGGCAGCGCGAGAAGATAATAGAACCCATACTTTCGAAATACGATACGGGTCCGCTGCAGTACGCCGCGTGAGACGCGCCGTGTCGCCGCACTTTGCTCTACGGAGGTGCGGATAGGCTGAGTATGGGCCATTCAGAACACTCCTGCCGTGGGGCCACAGGGCCGGGACGCACCGGCCCCGTGGCTCGTCATTGCCTTCCTTACTTGCCACCCGCTGCCTTGTACTGATCCGTGTACGCCTGACTCCATTGGTCGAGGCCGGCTTGCTTCATCTGATCGGCGAGCTTGTCCCACTCTCCCACTGGTCGGGTACCGGTGATGAACTTCGTCGATTCTTCTTCGATGAGCCGCTGGAAGTCGGCCAGCCCGGCGAAATCCTTGCGAACCTGGCGCTGATCGTACGACACGGCCGCGTCGGCTGGTAACTTAGCCTTGGAGACGTCGGCCTGGCAGCAGATAAGCCACTGGGCGTGCTGCGTGACCTTATTGTCAGGCGTCAGGACGGCGTACTTCGTCTCCATCGGCAGTCCGAGGGACCACGAGTACTCGCCGACGTAGCCTGTTTTGAGGTAGTCCGCGGTCTTGACGAGCTTCAGGTCGGCCGGCAGGCCCTTGAGCAAGTCGGGATTATTGACGAACTCCCAGTCCTTGCCCTGTATGCCGCGGTCGGCCGTGAGGTGATTCTCCGGCTTGGCGTACTCCCAGTTGAGGAACTTGATAACGGCCTCTGGGTTCGGTGTCTTCTTGTTGATGACTACGGCATTCGACGCCGAGGTCGCATCCGCCGTTTCGGCCTTCCCCTTCGGCCCGGTCACAAACGTCGCTTCCATCTGAATGTCGGGGTTAGCCTGCTGCACGGCCGGGAGGCCAAGCGTGACGACCGAGTACCACGCGGCATTTGCGCCGACTTTCTGCGTCTTCAGCACTTCGCGGAGCTTGTTAAGGTCCGTTGTGCCTAGGGTATCGGGGTAGATATAGCCCTTGCTATACCAGTCGGCCATCTTCGCGACGAAATCCTTGTAGCCGGGCTGCAGCTCGGGCGGCTTGAGTTTGCCGTCGGCCGGATCGACCCAGTTGGAGTAACCGTGATCCGTAAAGGCTCCCGCGAACGCCATGCGCAGGCCGGTCAGGTTGGCAATCAGCGGGATGGCATTGGGGTCGGCGGCCTTCACGGCTTTGAAATAGGCCTCAAGTTCATCGATGGTCTTCGGGGCCGGCATGTTGAGCTTCTTGAGCAGATCGCTGCGAACCCAGACAGGATAGGGGGCAACGATGCCATTGCGGGGGATCGCCATGGTGCGTCCCTTGCTGTCCTTCATTCGCGCCCAAGCCTCGGCGGGCCAGGCCTTTAGAATATCCTGCCCGTACTTGTTGAGCAGGTCATCTAGCGGCAACGCTACTTCCTGGAAATCGGTCCAGGTGCCCTGGAAGACATCGACCCGATCGCCCGACGAGCTCAGCAACAGATTCAGCTTCTGTAGAGCATCTGCCGTCGCGCCCGGCGCTAGAATCGGCTGAACGTCAACTCCTACCTCTTTGGCGATGACGTCATGCACTTCCTTAAGGCGGGCCGGATCACTCCCTTCGGGGCGACCCCGGCCGAGCGAACCGTTGTTCACATAGACGAAAACTTGCGGAAGATTGCCGGCGGGCGCTGCCGCTTGGGGGGCTGCAGCGGGTGGCGCACTTGTTGGCGCTGCCGGTTGCTGTGCGGCTGCTTGTTGTGCGGCTGGCGCTGTGGCAGGGGCTGCTGCAGGTGCACTTGGCGCGGGCGCGCCTCCACAGGCCGTTAGCAGAAACAGGAGTCCAAAAATCACGCTCAGACTAAGTAGCAGACTTCGGGCCTTCATGGTTCTTCCTCCGTTGGAATGAACTCGCCAATGTCCGGCTCACGACTGTCAGACTCACGAAAGGGGTTGAATGCTAGCCGCAGCGAGGGCTAGATAAATCACGCTATGCTATCTCTCCTTCTAGGGCGCCAATTGTCGGGCCTGGAGTTTGACCAGGTCACGTCGTATCGTCGCTCCCTGTTTCCTCGCGACGACGGCGAGCTTCGGCTATCCGCTCCGACAGGTCTGCGTAGTGTTGGTCGAGGGCAAGCCGGACCTTTGCCACGTCTCGCACCTCAATCGCGTCCACGATCGCCGCGTGATTCTGGTAAGTCCGCATCGGATTGCGGTTCGTCAGGTCAGTGTGGGTGGCAGCTGTGTTGAAAGTCAGCCAGAACGTGTCGAGGAGCCTCATGAGGACGCTGTTATTGAGGTTGGCCCAGAGAGCCTGGTGAAACTCGCGATCTTCCTCGGGGAAAGACTCACCTTGTTCAGCACGGTCGCGCATTCGGTCCACGATGCCGCGAAGTTGGCAGATCTGGTCGGCGGAGACGGCGGCAATGCCAACGTCGGCCATTCCTACTTCGAGCGCGCGGCGCACGGCGAGAAGGTCAGATAGCTCGTCCAGCTCGAACGCCACGGGGTAGGCAAGGCTATCGAGGATCGACTCTACCGAGAACTGACCCACGAAGAGACCACTGCCGCGGCGCACTTCGACCAACCCGAGTGCCGCCAGCGCCCGGACTGCCTCGCGCACCGAGTTTCGGCCGATGCCAAGCTGGCGGACCAACTCAGTCTCCGGCGGCAATGGGTCTCCAGGTCGCAGCCGATTGGCGACAACGTACTCTTTAATGATCGCCTGGGCGGATTGAGAAACGAGCGGTTGTTGGTCAACACGCCGAAGAGGTACAGCCATTGCGTTATTTCCTGTCACGCGACCGTTCCAGAGTTTGGAGCGTCGCCCGAATTATATCCCATATGGGATATGTGTCAAGATGCCTGACGCCCAGCGTCAGGCATCTGAGACTCAACCTGCATCCAGAGACTGCAGCACGGGCACGAACGCTTCGACGCCTGCCAGCGTCATGGGTGTCGGGAAGATCTGAACGTGATGGATGCCCGCTAGGGCGTGAGCGCGCAGTGCATCCGCAATTGCCTCGGGCTCGCCCGAAATTGCCTCCCCGGTAGGAGTTGGCTGCCCCAGGGGAGAGACTCGGATAGCCACCGAGCGCGCGAGAGTCGCGGGGTCGCGGCCGTGCGCTTCGCAGGCAGCATCAATGGTCGAGCGTAGCGGCGGGATTGAGTCAGCGTAACTCCGGCCGTGGACGAGCCAACCATTCCACATGTCAGCATACTCGGCCACCAGGCGCAACATCCGCGGCCCGTTGCCGAGCGTTCCGATCATAATGGGGGCGCCGAACGGCCTAGGGCCTCGCGGCCGCAGAAGGGCGCCCTGTATACGGTGGTACTCGCCGTCGAAATCCGAGACTTCCTCTCGCAGCATGCCACGGATGATCTGAATCGCTTCCTCGAAGCGTCCGACGCGATGATCGAAAGCAAAGCCGAATGCCCTATGCTCCCACTCGGCGTCGCCCGCTCCGATACCCAAAATCACACGTCCACCACTCACCTCGTCCAAAGTTTCGGCCATCCTGGCCAGCAGAGCCGGATTTCGGTAGCCTGCGCTGAGAACCAGTGTCCCCAGCTCGACTCGGGGCACGGCGGCGGCTAGCGCCGACAGCGTCGTCCAGCACTCCCAGCACCCGCGTTGCTCGGCGTCCATGGGGGTTGGCGCACCGCCGCGCCAGATAGGGGCGCCGCGCGGAGAGAGGAGGTGATCGACGAGCCACAGCGAGTCGAAGCCAACCTGCTCGGCGCGGCGGGCGATCGCCAGGATGTCGCTCCAGTGTGGTGTCTCCCCGTCCATGAGCAAGGATTGATGTGGCAGATGTAATCCGACTTTGAGAGGACGCTTTACCATCTTACTTCCACCGTTCGTCCCGTTTCCGCACTTTCCACGGCGGCCAAAACCATGGCCAGGCTCTTGATGTTATCGGTACACACCGTTTCTGGAAGTGCTCCGGTTTGCACGCAGTGAACGAACTCACGGATGAGGCTGGCGTGCCCCTCGATCTTGTCCTCCGTACGGAATGGCGGTACCTCGACGGTCTCGACCGAAGACTGGAGACTCCCTGTGCGCTCAAGCCCTCCGACTTCGATCCTCTTTTCGGCAGCAACCGAATCGAAACTATCCCAGGTTGCGCTGCCCTCTTCCCCGATCAGCCGCCACGTGCTGTCAGGGCTGGTGTTCATCCCTTCGGAACACCAGCTCCCGCGGTAGGTGTACACGACGCCATCACTCATCTCGAATATGGCGACGGCAGACGCTCCGTGAGCATACCAGGACCCCCTCGGATTCCACTCTCGACAGTAGACTGAGACCGGTTCTGCCATCGTGATGCAGCGCGCGGCGTCAAAGGTGTGGATGGCCATGTCGAGCAGCAGAGGGTGACGCATGCTTTCACGAAAGCCGCCGAAGTGATTTCCCATGTAATGGCCGCTCTCGACCGTTGTGAGCGGCCCGAGGACACCGGATTGCAGCAAGGCGCGCAGACGCCGGACCATCGGATGGTAACGACGGTTCTGGGTGACCGCCAGAATCTTGCCGCTGTGCACCGCTTCGTCCGTCAGGCGGCGTGCTCCCTCGAGCGATACCGCCAGCGGTTTCTCGCTCAGAATGTGACACCCATGACGCAGTGCTGTCAGGCTGACATCGACGTGTGCTTCCGGCGACGTGCAATTGAAGAGGATGTCAGGTTCAGTTGCGTCCAGAACGGCATCGAGGTCTGTACCCACTAGCACGTCCGACAGCCCGAATTGTGCCGCCCGATGCTGGGCGTTGGCTTCCAGAACATCCAGCAGCCCGACAATTTCGAGGTCGGGAAGCGTCTCGACGGTCCTGAGCCACGTCTGGCTGATGCGGCCACAGCCGGCCAGTACAACTCTCAGCGCGCCTGGCAAGGTGTTTTCTCCTACAAGTCTCGGATGTTGAAAGAGTAGGCGTGCAACTGGCTTTTCTGGAGCGGCACGCCCTTGTTCGTCGTCTCGGCCACCACTACATCGCCATTTGCCAACTCCACCCAGGTTGTATAGCCGTTGTCCGGGAAGCCTTCGGTATTCTCGGCCAGTTCTATCCAGTGGTCGATCTCATACTGATTGAGGTACGTCCCATCGGCCGCGTTCCATCGCCATTGGTGCTCACGCGTCTCATCGAGAGTCTGATACAGGACCTTGCGCAAAGATACGCCGCCGGTAAAGGCCCCGACGCTGCCGAAGTACGAACGGTCCCACGGCTGCTCCCGATGATTCGCGACACGTGCGATTTCCTCCCCATCGACAAACACGCGCACAAGACCGGCCTCGCTCTGGACGCGAAGTGTACGCCACGCCCGCAGATCGACCGCTTTCCTCACAACCCAAGGATGACCGGCCTGATTCGGACTAATGTGCAGCCAGGTCGGTGCGGCAGTGAGAACAATACCGACACGCGCAACCTGGAGCCGGAAGCGTGGCGCGTCGTCCCCGCCATCCAGCCGCATCTCCGCCTCGAATACCACGTGCGTCCTCTGATAATCAGGTGGCAAGAGCTCATAGCGAATCGGGGTTTCGTAGGCACATTGAAGGCGTAGGGCATCGGGCCCTAACTCGACGAGATGCTGGTTGCGGCTGACCTCGCGAGCAGGCGCGTTGGGGTAGTGCTCGCCGATCGGGCCGGCGAAGACAGGCGCTAAGCGGCCGCGGTTTCCGCCAGCAATGGAGACCTGATACCCGTGATCCTTCTCAATATCGCCTACCCATGCGCACGACGCGGGCCTCCCCGCCATATCGCGATAGGTCACGAAAAACCGCCCATCGGACAGGATACCGCAATAAGGGCGGTCGCCGCTGAAGGGCGCCTCTATGGGCTTCGACCAGCTCTTGCCGCGATCATCGGAGAAGCTGAAGTAGCAGGGATAGTTGTTGTGGTTGTTCTCACGCATCACGCAAACGAGACGGCCACTCGCGAGCTGCACAATTGCACCCTCACAGAAGTTGTGGACATCATCTGAAGCGATGCTAACCAGCTCGGGCCATGTCCGCCCGCCGTCCATGGAGCGAGAGACAAACTGGCCGATCTTCAGTGTCCGCGCCACGCCGAAGTGCGACCCCATGAGGAGGGTGTCATCGTCTAGCTGGACGACCTGGTCCGGTTCAATGCCAGGAACCCCGGTTTGATAGGGTCCGCTCCATGTCTCGCCGTCGTCCGTGCTCCACCAGGCACAGATGCCGGGCTTCTGCGACTCGTGGGCATGTGCCATGTCATCCTTGTCGCAGTTGATAACAAGGCGCCCGTCGCGCAATCGGCTGATACGAGGGGTGATCCACGGCTCGCGCTCAACGGTCTCGGCAGATCCCCAGAAGTCGACGGGTGAGCCGTCGGCGATGATGCGCCTATCCCCCCAGGTATGTCCACCGTCAGCGCTCTGCAGGAGGATAATGCGCGAGTAATGGAAAGGGATGTGCTGGTCGGCTTCGAGAAACACGCACAGGATGCGCCCGTCAGGCAGCAGGCAGAAGTCGGGATTCTTGGCAAAATGGTGCGGGTCGGCGTAGAACACCTCGGTAGACTGAGACGCGATTCGTCGAGGAAGAACCTTGCGGTCGGGGATAGCCATGTCAACCTCACACAACTCGGGACCTGCACCGGGAGATGATGTCACATATCCTACATGACGCCAGAATGAAGCTTATCATAGCTCACGATCGCTGTCAAGGACGTTCTCGACATTCTGGACATATTGAAGAGGAGTGGCGAAGTGGGGCATCGAGCGTGCCCCGTCGGTGTCTGTATCGCAACGACCCCGGTGATGTATAGTTAAGTACGCTGCCACTAGGCGCTGGCAGATTCTCCATGCTTGGCTTCCCATCTAGCTCCGGCGAGCACTGGCGCATCCATTATCTGGCTAGTTCGCCACAGGCGCCATTTTCTCCACGGCAACCGAAACGAATCCGGAAAGGAACCATCAAAGATTCGTAGGCACGGAACACGCATGCCTCAACTAGCCCCAAAGGTCCCGGACGCATATAATCGCTTGTCGTGTGGCAGGCACAAAGTGACCTTGCATGGAATTAGTGGCTCTTCCGCATCTTGCGTGAAAAGGCTGTGGGCCAGGCCAGCGCATGCCTATACTCTAGGGTGACTTAGCCAATCTGCCTGGGACCCTGGCAGCTAGAAATGATGAATGTCTCCTGTCACCCTGCCCTTTGCTTTGCCGGGCTGTGCCGTCGACGAGATCACTACAACCGATACGAGCATTGTCGTCGTCGCCCATCCCACCAGCCCGTCTGCGTCGTGTCCAAACTGTGGCTACACCTCGACACGTGTCCACAGCCACTACACACGACGACCTTTCGATTTGCCGGTCAGCGACAAAGCCGTGCGGCTCCAGTTGCACGTCCGCCGCTTCTTCTGTGACAATGCCCCCTGTTCCCAGCGTACCTTTGTGGAGCGCTTGCCCGACGTGGTTGCCGTACGAGCTCAACGGACAACGCGCTTGATCCAGGCCTTGCAGGTCGTCGCGTTCGCCCTCGGCGGTCAAGCCGCGGCACGGGTGGTCGCCTTTCTCCACATGGATGCCAGTGCCGATACCCTGTTACGGGTTGTGCATCGAGCCTCAGTGATGACGCATCCTACGCCCCGTGTGCTGGGCGTCGATGACTTCGCCTACCGCAAAGGCTGCACCCATGGCACCCTGTTGGTCGATCTGGAGCGTCATCGCGTGCTGGATATGCTCGAGGATCGCAGCGCGGATACACTCGCCAAGTGGCTGCGCCACCATCCGGGTGTTGAATGGATCAGCCGTGATCGGTCGACTGAATATGCTCGTGGCGCCACCGAAGGCGCGCCCACAGCGGCCCAGATTGCCGATCGCTGGCATCTGCTGCAGAACCTCAGGCAAGCTCTGCAACGCCAGCTCAGCCGGATGCAAGCCCAATTGCTCGCCTTGCCTCAGCCGACCATGCCTATCGAGGCCACAAACACACCCGCGCCGATTCGTCGCCGACGGCGGTCACGCACAAGGGGCGAGGAAGTGGCTCAGCAAGCCAGCCGCGCCCGACGCTACGAGCGCTACCAGGCCGTACGAGCTCTGCATCAGCAAGGGGTGAGCATCGTTCAGATTGGCAGGCAGCTCGAACTCAGCCCGACGACGGTGCGCAAGTTCGTGTACGCGGATACCTTCCCTGAGCGGGCACCCCACCGCGTTCGCCCCGCCATGCTCGCACCCTACGAGGCGTATCTCTCCGCACGCTTGCGTGAGGGATGTCGAAACGCCTCGCAGTTGTGGCGTGAGGTTCAGGCGCAAGGCTTTCCTGGTTCGCCGCGAAACGTGATACGCTGGGTACATGAGCGACGCGACGTAGCCGATCCCAATACCCCAAAGAAGCACCTCACTTCACCGATGACCGATCACTCCTCGTCGCTGGCTCGGAGCCTACCTTCGTCACGGCAATTGGCCTGGCTCTTGGTTCTGGATGGCTCCCGTTTGGACGCCGACCAAACCGCGACCCTCGCACGCATTCGACAAGCCCCTGAAGTCGAGACAGCCTATCAGTTCGCCCAACGTTTTCAAGGGATGGTGTGTCGACGTCGGGCAGCAGAGTTGGACGAATGGCTCAAAGCGTGCGACGAGAGCAAGCTGGCTGATCTGCAAACCTTTGCGGCGGGACTACGCCGTGATTACGCGGCTGTGCGTGCTGCCCTAGCCGAACCTTTCAGCAACGGGCACGTTGCATACTGCACCTCGTCTCCTGGATCAGCGTGTTCCACGTCTGGAAGGTCGCCCATGATATCGAGCCGGCAACGGGGAGACTGGCAGTTGGAACAGATAGCAGCCTCGCTCGTCGTAACGCTCGCCTCGAATGAGGCCTCGATGGAACCAAGCCCACACTGTGGGGGCTGTCACGCCCAGCTGTTCGGCCAATTCGTCCACAGTCAACAGACCACGCTCTCGTAGACGCGTGTACCGATCCTTCAAGTGATGCGCGCGGCGCAACGCGGAGACATGGCTGCCCTGGAAGGACAACCCCGCGAACGTGCGGTAGCCTTGGTCGTTGAGGCGCTTGGCGACGTCGGTATCTGTGTACGTATCCAACAGCCGATCTATCTCGGCCAACGTCTCCGACGGCGTCAGTCGCGACTGAGCAAATGGTGGCGGCAGCGGAACGTTGAGCGTCCGCGTCGCTCCGCCCTTGAACCGAACCTGGGCGATAATGCTCGCCTCCTTCTTCAAAGTGACATCCTCGATCACCAGGCGCAGGATGCGTTTGCGTTCACGCGTGGGCGTCCGGGGATCGCGCCAAAAACGACCGAAAGCCTCAGGCAATTCCAACATCGCTTGCCGTTCTTCGGCACTGACTTGCGTCTGATCCTGGCTGCGTTGCTGCTCCGCTGCCTCACGCGCCACAGCGAGCGCACGCAACTTGGCATTCCACTCCGCTTCCAGGACCTCGGCGACCAGACGGTTGTCAGGATCCACGCGCAGATACCGCCGCTGAGCCAGATCAGCTTCATACTGCGCCCGCTGGACCTGCAACTGGCGCAGTCGCTCAGCTTCGGCGGCCCGCGCGACAAGTTCATCTTGCACCACCAGCGTGAGGGCCACTGCCTCCGGCGTAATCAGCTCAACGAGCAATGCGCCAATCGCCACATCGAGGTCACGACCAGGGATGCGCTGACATGGCTCGACTTGTCCACGTTCGATACCCTCCCGCTGACACACATAGTCGGGCACAACGCGTTGCCCGCCACGTTGGTGATAACGGACCGTCATTCGCTCGCCACACCGACCGCAGATCACCAATCCCTGCAACAGGGCTGGGCCTTCGCGTGGGGGAGCCAGTCGCCTCGGCGTGTAGGTCTGGCTATTCAAAGCCAATTGCTCCAGATGTCGCTCATAGTCCTCCCACGTAATGTAGCCGACATGGGCGTCACGGATGACCACTTGCCACTGCTCGCGGGGTTGCATCTCAATGTGAACTTTGCCATCGGCCGTTCTGGACGTGTGGGTACGCCCGAACACGAAGGCGCCGGCATAACAGGGATTGTGGAGGATACGCAGCACATCACTATGGCGCAGTTCGTCCCAGACGAGTTCTCCCTGATGCGGCCCCGTCCGCAACCGACGTGGGAATGGTACGTGCTCTTGATAGAAGGCGCGTACGGTCGCACACGCTGTCGCCGTACGCTCAAACGTGCGGAACAGGAATTGGATCGTGGATTGCACTTGCCGATCAGGATCAAGGACGACCCTCCCATCTTCGGCGTAGCAGATGCCAACCGGCAGGTGAAGTTTCAGGGCGCCCCGACGCGCTTTGCTCAGTATACCGCCTTGCAGTCGGGCGCGCAAGACGTACAGCTCCGCCTCGCTCATGGTGCCCTTCAGACCTAGCAGAAGCCGATCATTGAAGGTCGCCGGGTCGTACAGACCGTCCTCGTCGAGGATGAGTGTGCCCGTGAGGGCGCAGATTTCCAGCAATTGGTGCCAGTCACTGGAACTGCGGGCGAGGCGTGAGACCTCCAACCCCAACACGAGGCCGACTTTGCCCAAGCCGACGTCGGCAACCAGGCGCCGAAAGCCGACCCGGTCGGCGGAGGCACCAGATTGGCCGAGATCCTGGTCAATGACGACGACGCGCTCCGCTGCCCAACCGAGAGCCAGAGCGCGCTCACGAAGGGCATATTGACGCGCGGTACTCTCGGTGTTCTCGAACACCTGTTGAAGAGTACTTTGGCGGACATACAAACACGCCAGGCGCTGTAGGTGACGAGCCGTGATCTGCTGGGGCATCATCGTTGCACCTCCTGAAGTGATGTTGGACACCAGTACGTGCAAGGATGCCTGCCAATGGGATCAGGGTCAACGCCTAACATAGAACGAAGGCCTACTAAAGTCGGCTGCGCCGCGCTGTCTTGGCTCATGGTGCTCCCTCCTGATCCCCTCCATTGAGACGGCGGAGCAGAGCGAGCAGAGACTGGAGGTCGTGGAGCCGTAGAACAGTTCGTCCATCCGCGAGCAGAACAAAAGGGTCGGGGGGGCCAAGGTCGGTCCAAGCAGTAGGGAGAGAGCAAACACGACCGGTGATGGGGTCCTGGAAGAGCACGCGGGACTCGCCCCAAGACTCCCGTCGGGCGAGGAGGGGAAAGTGTTGTCCCGACAAGGGATGAAAGGGGTGGGTGACGGTGAAGACAACCTCACCATCCATGCAATTAGGTGTAGTTGTCAATTCATCCGAACGGCCAGCTCGAGGGTCAGATCAACCGCCTGAAGATGCTCAAGCGGCAGATGTACGGGCGGGCTCACTTTGACCTGCTGCGTCGGCGCGTCCTCCAAGCCGCCTGACCCGTTTCACGCAAGATGCGGAAGAGCCATCGCAAACCCAGGTGGCGCTTGATATTGGTAAGTCACCGGGCCTCCGCCTCCGCCTCCTGAGAGGACACGCCCGTTGCTCGTCCGAATGTTGATCGAGTCCACCACGTTACCATACCGGCCATCTATCTGCACGATATGCTCGTTAGCAGCCAGATCAATGGACTGTTCCATCCCGCCAAAGCCGCCGTGGTGGGGCAGGTCTACGAGGTTGCCACTCCTGTTCTCATGCGTCATTTGAACCGAATCAACTAAGGTTCCGGTGCGGATCGTCACTCTCGCTACTCTCGAACCCGGTGCGAAGAGGGGTTCGTCGTTGAAGGCTGCTCCACCGCCCCCGCCCGAAGGCCCCATGACTGGCACAATGCCCTCCTTTTCTCTCTGTCTCTCTGTTAATCGATGCATCTGAAGATCACAAGGTGCTCGTTGATCTCAAGTAGCCGCGTGAGGCTGCGGGAAAGGCAACATCCCAGTACTGCCGCATTACGTCAATGCGGTTGACGATATCGGCGGTCACATCCGCTTCACGGCTCGCCGCAACAATGAACGCGAACTTGAACGTCGAGTTGGTCCCGCGGTGAAGCTGTCTTTCCCGCGACGTAGCCGACAACACCATGTCACGCGCGCGCAGGTTGCGAGCCAACCCCCAAACCTGTTTGTCAATTAGGTAGCCCGCCGCCCATGGTGTCGAAAGCGTCCTGTGCACCGTGACAGACGTCCCGAAGGCGAAATCGCCGCTGGGGGCGCCAACGAGGAGCTTCGGCGCGCGATCATCGGTGCTCGAGTGGCCAAAGTGCTTCTGATGGTCGAGTGTCCCGTCAGAGCGCACGATGCTGAACGGAGCCGTGATCAGCAGTACCCGACGTCCACTGGTGCGAACGATCACGTTGGGGGCGGGTAGATCCAACTGGGGCGTGCTGCCGAGACCTGAGAAGGATGTGCCAGCGGGGAGCGTTGCAGGAACGCGATCGAAGCTGTGTACCGTTTCACGCCCGGCGGCTTGTACTTCCAAGTTGAAGAATCCGCCTGTGAGGAACGACGGATGATCCCACTTGTCAAGGATCAAGCCAATCGCCTGCGGCTTGGTTTGCGATGATACGACGGCAACGGTCGCCCACTCGGCCAAGTCGGGGCTGGAGCTGGCCGGGGAGAGCTGAGTCAGGTTGTCGAACAATCCACGGATACGAGGCGCTCTGGCTGCCCCACCCGGTACGTCGCCCGGTTCAGGATGCAGGTGAGCAGCGACCGACTCATCAGCGCGAGCCTGGAAGTAGTACTGCTCGCCGCGCTTGACGACCCGCAGCGCGACGCCGAAGGGGGGCTGCGGAGCATGGACTGGCTCGACACTGACGACCTGCGTCCCACCCAAGCCCCCGGTGCTGTAGACGCCGAGGGTCTGGTGGTCCTGGTCATAGCCGAACAGGATGAGGTCGGTCCGCGAGAAGCCTACGCAGACCCCGAGATGATAGGGTAGGGGTGCGAGAAGCGTTGGCTCAATCCACTCAAAGCGGTTGTCGGTGCCGGGATAGGCATCCTCTGGCGCGATCTTGCCGATGATCGCCAGGTCCAGGTCGCTATAGGCGGTGGTGAGCTGGACTTGTGACAGGCCATCGGGCTGCAACTCAGTACCAGGGAGGCTGCGATCCGTCCAGGTGGTGAACAGACCATCCCGTTGAGTGTCCGTCCACCACTGGCCATCAATCGGCGACTTGTCTGCTTGAAGGTAGGAGTGCCAGTGAAGGTCGTCGCGCCCCAACAGGGGAACCCCAGGTAACCGCTGACCAGTGTTCACGTACTGTGTCCATTCTTCCGATGTTGCGAGGCGTTGGCGCCGGCCGTTCGCTCTGAACTGCAAATCACTCGGCACGAGCCAGTGGTGTCCGACCTCTTCGAGCATCGTGCGCATGTGTTGGGCCACATTTGCGGCGGATGTGTCGCTCGGCAGCTGGCCCATGCGGATCACGCCACGAAACTCGGCAGGACGAGTGGTGAGATCGCCACTATCGTATTCACCACCATCTGTCGTGGGAACGAAGTAGGTTATCCAGAAGTGGTGAGTGCCTTGGCGCACAGGGCTTTTGGCGTTGTCGAGCAGCACCGTGCGCAGGTCGTCGCGATAGGTATCGTGGTGGATTTCGGGGCCTGTCACGACAAGGACGTTCGGATGGTCGCTGGACGGATGAATCTTGGCCATTACAACCTCCTGTGATACGGACGTGCAGAAACTTGACGTATTGAACAGTCACCTGGTCGACATGCTCCAGGTACAACTCCCACCTATCCTCTGACTGAACCTGACGCACACCGGGCCCCGCCAGAGATCCTGAGTTACTTGGATCGTCGTCGAGACCGCCAGAAACGTGATGACCACCAGTAGTTGCAACGCTACCAGTGTCGCCTTTCCACGAACATAACGCACGAGGGGCAGAGCCAGGAGGATGGGGGCGACGGCTGCGAGTAACACGCGTAGGCCATACAGCCAATACCACGAGCTCTGTGTGATCGGCAAAGTCTCTGTGATCACCCAGCCGAAAAGTGGCCCAAAGGCACACCCGACGAGCCAGAAGGCCCCGACGCGATCTGCCCAATCCTCACGTGCGACGATCTGCGAACTTGAGGGCTTTCAGGAACAATAAGGGCTGACAATAGCACATCCCCGGCGAACCGGAACCGCCGGGGATGTGCTTGTCGGGGCCGCGCCATGGCCTCGGCTACGTTGTAAGGCGAACGAAACGCGCTACCAGCCCCACCTCGCCCTCGAAGCGGCGGTGGAGCCAGTGGTCAACGCCCAGGTAACGCCCGGCGCCGACTGCGACGAACATCAAGTTGAGCAGCACGAGGAAGATGTAGGTCCAGATCCACTCCTGGGGGACGCCGACAAACCCGATCGCGAGGTTGATGCCCTGGAGCGCCCCAAGCAGCCCGCCGAGGCGAGTCAGGATCCCGAAAAGCAGGCTGATCGCGATGGCTAGCTCCATGAAATATACCCCCCAGCCAACCATTTGGATGTTGGGCATCACGAAGCCGGTGAGAAAGGCTCGGAAAGGCTCGATCGAGCCGTAAGTTGCCTGGCGTCCGATGAAGTCGCACAGGCCCGACGTGGGATTATTGATATCGATTGTGAAGGCAAAGTTCGCCGGGCAGCCAAACGTTGGAGGCATCTTCCACTGTGTCTGGCTGAACCACATGAAGCCGATCAGGATTCGGCTGAGGGCGAAGAACCACGTCGCGAGCGAGTGCGGCAAAAACGATACGCGCTCGACTTGTTTCTCGGTCGTTGTGACAGGGTTGGATGTCATGGCATCCATCGCAGGCTCCTTCCTCACTTGGCGCTTGACTACGCCTACCCCGACCACTCTTGGGTCGCTTGGCACGGTCATCGCCATTGTACAGGCTCGGAAAATGGCTACGGGTTCCACAAGCGACCCACTCTCAGTCGGGCGGTGTTTCTCCCATTACCGCACAGTCTCTTGTGCCGGCGCCGGCGTTACACTCTTGCGCTCGACTGGACGAATTTGCCCTATACGCGGGCCGCAGGCCTTTCATTCGCCCGTCTCTCACACTGGTGGGGCGGTTCCACGCTTCCAGTCGCGAAAGTGTGCCAAGAGAGTGTCCCTGGCCTCCGAGCTCACCGTCTCCTCGGACAGCCTCCCTAAGGTTCGGATCGTCTGCCGCAACTGTTCAAGGTAGTTTCGGCAACCGCGGCAGTTAGGCAAGTGCGCCTCGAACCGCTCTCGATCGGTGGGGGAGAGGGTTCCCTCGAGATATTCTGTCACAAGCTCGACAAGTTCTTGACACGTCATTTCCGTACCATCTGTTTCGGCCATCTGATCGCTTCCTTGCAGAGTCAGGTCTGCGCCGAATGTCCCCTTTTCGAAGCGCGGTCGTGGCGCAGCTCGCTCTGATTAGTCCCTTTCACGCCCAAATCGTTACACAATTCTTAAGCCGCGCTTACGGATCCAATCCAAGCGAGGAGGCAAGCAGATTCGGGACCGCCCGATTCGTCGCGACTGCCCCCTAGCCGTGGGCCTTCTGTAACGAGGCTGCGCGTTGGGAGACTCTCTCAATGAGAAATGGCGAACCGGCGCCTGAAAGCCCAACAAAGAAGGTAAGCGCGTATGCTCCCGCCCCTCTCGTTCACAAACCTGCTCATCGTCGCGGCGATTGCTTTCACCGTCCCACTGATGCTGGGCCTTTTGCCTGGCCTGCGCGTTCCCTCTGTTGTAGTCGAAATCGGCGTCGGCATCATCCTCGGCCCATCGGGCCTGGGGCTGGTGCAGGTTGACGTACCGGTTCAGATGATGGCTTTGATCGGATTGACCTTCGCTCTGTCTCTGGCGGGGTTGGAAACTGATTTTGGCAAGCTTCGCGGACCGCTGCTACGCGTCGCCGGCCTCGGCTTCCTCTTTTCACTCGGCCTGGCGTTGCTGGTGGGCTACGGCCTGCAAGCGGCCGGCCTCGCCGAGACGCCCCTGTTCGTCGCCATCATCCTCGCCGCGACTGCGCTGGCAATTGTCGTACCCGTGTTGAAGGACGCCGGCCAGACGGCGACGACGTTTGGCCAACTCATGCTGGTCAGTGGCACACTGGCCGACGTTGGCACAATTACCTTGATCTCGCTCCTGTTCTCGCGTCAGGCAAGCAGCCCGGCCATGCAGATTAGCCTGATTGGCGGACTGGCCCTACTGGCCCTGGTGGGGGCTCTGACGCTCACGCGCCTAGGCAGTTGGGGATGGTTCTCGCCCGTGTTCGTCCGGCTCCAGGATTCGAGCGCGCAAATCCGTGCGCGGGGCGCGTTCGTGCTTCTGGCGGTGTTCGTCGTCCTCGCCGACCGGCTGGGCCTCCAGGTGACCCTCGGCGCGTACATGGCGGGCGCTATCCTCAACCTCGTTGACCGTGAACAGATGATGACGCATTCCCACTTCCGTCTTAAGCTCGAAGCCATCGGCTTTGGGATCTTTATCCCCTTCTTCTTCATCGTCAGCGGCCTGCGTTTCGACCTGCACGCGCTCACCAATCCCGCAGCCCTGGTTCGCATTCCGCTCTTCCTGGCTGCCGTGCTTTTCGTGCGCGGTGTGCCTGCCCTGCTCTACCGCCGGCTCATCGACGATCGACAGGCGATAGCCGCAGGCCTTCTCCAAGCGACGACTCTGGGGTTTGTGGTCGTGGCGTCTCAGCTAGGCGTGGACATTGGGGCAATCAGTTCCGCGACGGGCGCAGCCCTGATCGCCGCAGCCCTCCTATCCGTCCTCGTCTTTCCATCCGCTGCCCTCGCCGTCCTACGGCATGACAAGACCCCGGCGAAGGCGCCAGAGCTTATGCCTGAAGAGTCTTGACACAGAAAGGAGCCTCACCGTGGAGGATCTGGCTTCAGGTCGTACCGATGGGCGGCGTCAAGATGCCGTAGCGCCAACAAAAGAGCCGCCGGGGCAAGCCCTCGGCGGCCTTCTTCATATCGGACTAAGGCTCATTCCGACGACCAGGGTGAGGCAAAGCTCGGATAGAGCGTCAGGCCACCGTCCACGAAGATCGTCTGGCCGGTGATGTAGGCTGCCTCCTCGGAGGCCAGGAACGCGGCGACCGCGGCCATCTCCTCCGAGTTCCCTGCGCGGCGCATCGGGATATGGCTCTCGACCTGGGCGCGCTTCTCAGGGTCATCCACCCACGCGCGGTTGATGGGTGTGATGGTCGCCCCGGGGCCGATGCCGTTGACGCGAATGCCCTTGTCGGCGTACTCCAGCGCCAGCGTCATCGTCATATTCTGCATGCCGCCCTTGCTCATTGAGTAGCCGATGTACTTTAGCTTCGGGATAATCTGATGAACGCTGGAGATGTTGAGGATGACCCCAGGCTTGCCCTCGGCGAGGAAGTGCTTGATCGCCTCGCGAGCGCAGAGGTAGGCGCCACGCAGGTTGACGGAGAGGACGCCGTCGATGTCCGCTGTGTTGGCTTCGTGAGACGCCGCCGAGACCTGGTAGCCCGCGTTGTTGATAAGAATATCGAGACCGCCTAGCTCCCGAATCGTCTGCTGCACCATCGCCACGACGTGCTCTTCGGACGATATATCCGCCTGGACGAAGATGTGGTGAGTGTGCATATCGTCCATATCGTGCGCGAAGTGGTCCTCGTGGCCGTGATGCTGGCTGTTGGCGCCACCGTGAATGAGGTCGTCCGTCATCGTTGCTTCCTCGACCTGACGACGGTAGTTGATGGCGACATTCGCCCCTTCCTGGGCAAAGCGCAAGGCGATGGCCTGGCCGATACCGGACGTACTGCCGGTCACAAGAACGTTCTTCCCCGCGAGACCTTTCATGGTTGACCTCCTACCCTGATGGCTGACTCTAGGCATTAGCTGTTGCTTGAATAGACTCGGCGGGCGCTCCAGCGTTACACTAATCTTGGTAGATTGTGCGTGTAACGCCGCAGGCCTTTTCCCCCACTATATAGAACTGAAGTCAAGACTTAAGCGGAGGCGCGAGATGACGGACGTTACCCCTTGGTGGCCCTCGCGGTATGGCGAGGGTGATGAGCGAGGCAGCCTGAACGAGATTTCACCGGCCAAAGTCGCGGCAGCAGCTCGGCTCGTGCGCGAAGGCAAAGTCTACGACCTCGGCCGCACGCTCCACGCCAACGTCCCTCGCTTTGAGGGTCGCTTCTGGCAGCAAAGCCTGGTGACCAGCGCCCACATCATCAATCCTCGGCGTCAAGGCGATGGCGCGAAGGGCTGGGGAAAGAACGAGATTAACTGGGTCACCGAACTGGTCACCGGGACGATGCAGATCGGCACCCACCTCGACGGCCTCAATCATCTTCAGATCGGCGACCGCTTCTACAATGGGTGGCGCGCCGAGGACGTCGTCGAGGAGTGGGGGACGAATCGGCTGGGCATCGAGACGGTTCCCCCCATTATCACCCGCGGCGTCCTGGCCGATGTAGCCCGCTACCGGGGCGTCACCCGCCTCGACGCCGGCGACGTCATCACGGTCGAGGACCTGGAAAGCACGCTTCAGATGCAGGGCGTATCGGTCGAGCCGGGCGATGTGCTCCTGTTCCACACGGGGTGGGGGACGCTATGGGATACTGATCCGGGGCGCTACATCGCCGGCGAGCCGGGCATCGGGATGGCTGTCGCAGAGTGGCTGGTCGAGCACCGCGTGGCCCTGACCGGCGCCGACACGTGGAGCTACGGCGCGGTGCCGGGCGAGGACCCGGAGCGGCCCTTCATCGTGCCCCAGACGCTCAACGTGCGCCACGGGCTGTTCATTATGGAGAACCTGGCGACGGAATCCATCGCCGAGGCCCAGGTCTACGAGTTCATGTTCGTCCTGACGCACGCTAAGACCCGCGGTTCGACCGCCGCCGGTATCGCGCCCGCCGCAGTTATCTAGTTTCATGTGTAACGTCCGCTGACGAGAGACAGACAGTGATAGCGAGACCCAACCACCGCCGGGCCTGAGAACCGGTGACAGGAGGATAGCATGAGCGAGCAGCATCACTACGACGTCATCATCATCGGCACAGGGGCCGGCGGCGGAACCCTGGCCTATTCCCTCGCGCCGTCGGGCAAGCGCATCCTCGTTCTCGAGCGCGGCGGCTGGCTGCCGCGCGAGAAGGAGAACTGGGACCCGCGCGCCGTCTTCGTCCACGAACGTTACCACACGACCGAGATGTGGTACGACACCCAGGGCCGCCCGTTCCGCCCCGGCACGAACTACTACGTGGGCGGCAACACCAAGGTCTATGGCGCGGTCCTCCTGCGCATGCGCGAGGGCGACTTCGGCGAAGTGCGCCACCACGGCGGCATGTCGCCCGCCTGGCCGCTGACATACCAGGACTTTGCCACCTACTACACGCGTGCGGAGCGTCTCTATGGCGCCCACGGCGAGCGCGGAACCGATCCAACCGAGCCGCCTGCCGATGGGCCGTACCCCTATCCGGCCGTCAAGCATGAGCCGCGCATGCAGGAGGTTGTCGAGGGCCTCAAGGCCCAGGGCCTCAACCCGTTCCCGTTGCCGGTCGGCGTGCGGCTGGACGAGGAATACCGCCACATGAGCCTGTGCATCAAGTGCGACACGTTCGACGGTTTCCCGTGCCTGGTGGATGGCAAGTACGACTCCGACACGACGTGCATCCGCCCGGCCCTTCAGCACCGCAACGTCACGCTGCTGACAAATGCCCTCGTCACACGCCTCGACACGGATCCGAGCGGGCGTCAGGTGACGGCGGTTCAGGTTCAGGTCGACGGCGAGATGCAGCAGTTCTCAGCCGACATCGTCGTCGTCGCCTGCGGCGCGATCAACTCGGCTGCGCTCCTCCTGCGCTCTGCCAATGACATGCACCCGAACGGCCTCGCCAACAGCTCGGACCAGGTCGGCCGCCACTACATGTGCCACAACAACTCGGCCATCCTGGCCGTGTCGCGCCGCCCCAACCCTGCCATGTTTACCAAGACCATTGGTCTCAACGACTGGTACTGGAATGGCAATGGGCCGGACAATCACAACAAGGACGGCTTCGACTTCCCGCTCGGCCACGTCCAGACGCTCGGCAAGTCGCTGCCGGAGCAGCTCGAAGGCGACGCGCCCTCGCTGCGCATCCCCGGCGTCGGCCTGACCCTCGACTACGTCGCCAAGCACGCGGTCGATTGGTGGATTACCACCGAGGACCTGCCCGACCCGAACAACCGTGTCACGCTCACGTCGGCCGGCGACATCATGCTGAGCTACACACCGAACAACACCGAGCCGCACAAGCGCCTTCTTGAGAAGCTGAAGCACGCCATGGAGCACGTCGAGGGCGGCATGACCCACTTCATCCCGCAGGATGTCTACCTGTCCAAGCGCATCCCGCTGGCCGGCGTCGCCCATCAGTGTGGCACGGTACGCTTCGGCACAGACCCTGCCACCTCGGTACTTGACGTCAACTGCAAGGCGCACGATCTTGATAACCTGTATGTCGTGGATGCGAGCTTCTTCCCGTCCAGTTCGTCCTGCAACCCCAGCTTGACCGTCATCGCCAATGCCCTGCGCGTCGGCGATCACTTGCTGGAGCGCCTGGGCAGCGCGGCAGCCGTGCATGACGAGCCAGTGATGGCCGGCTAGGAAGGAGCGCAGTATGCCTGAGACACCTGAGCATGAACGGCTCGAGGCCGACCGGCGTGGCGACGCCGAGTGGAAGAAGTGGGGGCCGTACCTGAGCGACCGCCAGTGGGCGACGGTGCGCGAGGACTATAGCGCCGACGGCAACGCCTGGGACTACTTCCCCCACGACCACGCTCGCTCCCGCGCCTATCGCTGGGGCGAGGACGGCCTGGCCGGCATCTCCGACGAGGAGCAATACCTCTGCTTCGCCCTGGCGCTGTGGAACGGCCGCGATCCGATATTGAAGGAGCGGCTGTTCGGCCTGACGGGCAGCGAGGGCAATCACGGCGAGGACGTTAAGGAGTATTACTTCTACCTCGACTCGACGCCGACCCACTCGTACATGAAGATGCTGTACAAGTACCCTCAGGCCGCCTTCCCGTACCGTGACCTGGTGGAGACGAACCGTCGGCGCGGCAAGCTGGAGCCCGAGCATGAGCTGCTCGACACGGGCGTCTTCGCCGATGACCGCTACTTCGACGTATTCGTCGAGTACGCCAAGGCGGACACCGAAGACATCCTCATCCGCATCACAGCCGCCAATCGCGGTCCCGACCCGGTTGAGCTGCACCTGCTCCCGACCCTCTGGTTCCGCAACACGTGGAGCTGGGACGCCAACAGCCCCCGGCCGAGCCTGCATCGGGTGGAAGGCGCGATGGACGGCGGGCACGGCCATATGCCGACAGCAGTGCTGGCCGAGCATCAGGTCCTCGGCCGCTACGTCCTGGCGTGCGACGGTGCGCCAAACCTGCTCTTCACCGAAAACGAGACCAATGTCGAGCGCCTTTTCGGCCTGCCGAATCCGTCGCCGTTCGTCAAGGACGGTATCAACGAGACGGTAGTCCATGGCCGTCGTGACCGCGTGAATCCGACCGGTGTGGGGACTAAGGCCGCCGCCCACTACAACCTGACGATACCGGCGGGCGGGACTGCCGTCGTGCGGCTGCGGCTGACGAAGTCGGCGGCGACCCATCCGTCGCCCTTCGTCTTCAGCGACTTCGATGCCCTGTTCGCCGAGCGCAAGGCCGAGGCCGACCTGTTCTATGCCGAGCTGCAGCCAAAGAGCCTGACCGACGACGAGCGCAACGTCCAGCGCCAGGCGTTCGCCGGCATGCTGTGGTCGAAGCAATTCTACTACTACGATGTCGAGCGGTGGCTGGACGGTGACCCGGGCCACCCTCCGCCGCCCGCGGAGCGCCGCCAGGCGCGGAACAGTGACTGGCGGCACCTCAACACGACCAAGATTATCTCCATGCCCGACAAGTGGGAGTACCCGTGGTTCGCCGCGTGGGACCTGGCCTTCCACTGCGTGCCCCTCGCGCTCGTGGACCCGGAGTTTGCTGGCGACCAGCTCGTCGCCCTGGGGCGCGAGTGGTACCAGCACCCCAACGGCCAGATTCCCGCGTATGAGTGGAATTTCGGCGACGTGAACCCGCCGGTGCTCGGCTGGGCCGCCTGGCGCGTGTTCAAGATTGAGGAGAAGATGCGCGGGCAGGGGGACGCGTTCTTCCTGGAGCGCGTGTTCCACAAGCTACTGCTGAACTTCAACTGGTGGGTCAACCGCAAGGACGCCGAGGGCCACAACATCTTCCAGGGCGGCTTCCTCGGCCTTGACAACATCGGCGTCTTCGACCGCAGCGCGATGCTGCCCACCGGCGGCCACATCGAGCAGAGCGACGGCACGGCGTGGATGGGCATGTATTGTCTGAACCTGCTGACGATTGCCCTGGAGCTGGCGTGCCGGGACCGCGTCTACGAAGACATCGCCGTCAAGTTCTTCGAGCACTTCCTGCTCATCGCCGACGCCATGAACAACATCGGCGGCGAGGGTATCGCGCTCTGGAACGACGAGGACGAGTTCTTCTACGACGTGCTCCACCTGGAGGAGCAGGGTCACTCCATCCCGCTCAAAGTACGCTCCATGGTCGGCCTGATTCCTCTGTTCGCCGTGACGACGATGGAGCCGTGGCGAATCGAGAAGCTCCCCGAGTTCAAGCAGCGCCTTGAGTGGTTCCTGGAGAATCGCCCGCACCTGGCGCGCCTGGTCTCACGTTGGCAGGAGCCGGGCATGCGCGAGACAAGGCTGCTCGCCATCCTGCGCGGCCACCGCATGAAGCGTGTGCTGCGGCGCATGCTCGACGAGGCGGAGTTCCTGTCGCCCTATGGCGTCCGCGCCCTGTCGAAACACCATGAGTTGTACCCGTACCAGCTCCACTCCGACGGTATGAACTACGTTGTGCGCTACCTGCCGGGCGAGTCAGATAGTGGGCTCTTCGGCGGCAACTCCAACTGGCGTGGCCCGATCTGGTTCCCGGTCAACTACCTCATCATCGAGGCGCTCCAGCAGTTCCACCACTACTACAGCGACGACTTTCGTGTCGAGCATCCCACGGGCTCCGGGCAGTTTGTGTCACTCAACGACATCGCCGATGACCTGTCGGAGCGGCTCATCCGTATCTTCTTACACGACGAGCACGGCCGCCGTCCGGTCTTCGGCACGCAGGAGGTCTTTCAGGGCGACCTGCACTGGCGCGACTACGTGCTGTTCCATGAGTACTTCCACGGGGACAGCGGCGCGGGTGTCGGCGCGAGCCACCAGACCGGCTGGACCGGCCTCGTGGCGAAGCTGATACAGCAGCAAGGTGAGCGCCGCGACCAGGCCGAGATGCGCGAGACTAAGATGATGAGCATGCAGAGCGGCTGATGCACAGGGTAGCCCGCGGTTCCTCGCGGTAGCTGCCTTACCTTGAAGCCCTGTGGAGGCGACCCCTTCCGCAGGGCTTCACCTTTTGCACGAGCGCTGCATGAACTACGGCCTTCCGGACACGTTTGTCGTCGCCCCGAAACGAAAGTCCATGGACAACCCTCTCCCTTAGAACTCCCTCGCTGAGCGGGCGCGTGGGCGGCGACGGCGATTGCCGCATCCCATGTTCCTGGAATGCGGCAATGGTATGTTGTCCGTGCTAGTGAAACGGATGAGGGGCGCTAGAGGATCACCGGCAGGAGGACACCGAGGGCCAGCAGGAACAGCCACACCGCCGGCGCCGGTGTGCCGGTGGGCGTGAAGCGCCGCGCTTCGCGGGCGGCGAGCCGTGGGTCGAGGCGCAGCCACGCTTCGTGGCGGAGCTGCAACCACATGAACACCGCTGCTGTCACGCCACCATAGAGCAGATGTCCGATAAGCGACGGCAGGAGCAAATCGGCCGCTTGCATGGTCCAGGTAAACGAGCCGCCGAGGAGAATCGGCATGAGCGTCAGCGGCCCAATGAACCACCACATCAGCCCGTACACCAGACCCCAGGCAATTCCGGCGCCCGCCGTCGGCGCTTCATAGTGGAAGAGAACGCCGAAGGTCCCGCCGATTAGGGCGCTGATGGCGAGGTGGACGACGAAGCCAAGCGCCGGAGAGGAGCCGTGCGCCAGGGCCGCCACGCGCGGGAGAAAACCTATCTGCACCATGACCAGGCTAAACACGAGGCCGCCGGTCAGGGCGGCGAGAGCGCCCCAGCCCAAGGTTTGGAGCGTGCGCGTCCCCGGGCCTTCAGCCTCGCGGTTGAGGGGATCTGTGTCGTGGAAGAAGGCCACCCAGAGCCTATCAATCAGGGCATAGATGAGGCCGACTAGCAGGCCGTAAATGATGTGGCCCACGAGCGAGCCGAACAGGTCACTGGCGTGGGCGTACGACCAATCCGGCCAGTGCAGAGTCAGCAGCGGGAGCAGTGTCAGCGGCCCCAGGAACCACCAGAAGATGCCGTACGCCATGCCCCACCCGAGACTCGACCCGGCGTGGCGCACATCGCGTTGGAAGAGAATGCCGAAGCTTGCGCCAATGATGATGGCAATGACAAAGTGCAAACCGACGCCGAGCGAGCGGTCGTTCGAGTTGAAGATGCCGGCGATGAGGGGGTAGAAGTTGACCTGCTCCATCCACTTGCCGAACGCCCAGCCGCCGATGACGCCTGCCACGCCGCCGACGATGATGGCGCGCGGCCAGCTAAAGGCAACGCGGTCCACTGCCGGTTGAAACGTGTCCCAGGTTCCCAGGGCAATCCCCAGGGGTAAACCGAGGCACAACAGATAGGCGACAAGCTCCGGGAAGTGGGCGCGGGCGGTGTCGAGCATCCCCATCTGCGGCATGCCACTGAGTAGCGGGAACAGGCCCGCCGGCCCGATGAGCCACATCAACAGTGCGAAGCCAAGCCCCCACAGCAAGCCCGCGCCCGGGCTGCTGGCGCGGGGTCGGGCGAGCAGAGCGAACACCAGCCCATACACCGCGCCAAGCACGACGCCTGTCAGAATCGACGCCAGGCCCAGGCCCATCATGAGGGCGCCACCTAGCGCGCCGACGATCACACTGACCACGATGCCGCTTCTACCGGTCGTAAACATTGCCAAATCCTCCCTGACACTGAGCCCAGGCGGTCATGCCGAGTGCAACGAGGCATTGGGGTTGCTGTTGCCCACCACCGTGTCCGTTGCTGCACTCATCTCTCGCCCGGGGACCCGGTTCCCGAAATCGATCGTCTGCACGATGTCGCGGGGGAAGAACAGCTCGATAATCCAGTCCGACAGAACCCGC
>JAXLWL010000008.1:0-214552 GCA_046328505.1 Anaerolineae bacterium
TATCGTGGCCCCGGCTACTTCAGCCGGGGCCACGTGTTTTTCTACAGCATCTCCCTCAGGATGCGCATCCAGTTGCCGTACAGAATCTTGCCGATGGCGTCATCGCTGAAGCCGCGCTCGATGAGCGTGCGCGTCAGATTCCGCGTGTCGGCATGGTACGAGAGGTCGGGGATGACAGATACCTCGGTCATTGACGTCCGGATATGCTCCTTCTCCGCTTCCGGCAGCGCTTCAAACAGGCTCTTGAAGTAGTCGAAGCCAAGCGCCACACTGTCGATGCCGATGAGGTCCGCGATATGCGCGATGTGGTCTACGAAGCGGTCAATCGTCGCGCCGTCTGGATCGCGGCTCACCAGCGTGGCGTTGACGCCGATCACGCCGCCGCGGGCGCCGACCGCCTTGATTTGCTCGTCTGTGACATTGCGCTCGATGTCGTAGTAGAGGCGTGAGTTGGTGTGGGAGATGACGACGGGGCGCGTGGTCTGGGCAAGGATGTCGTCGAATCCGGCCGGGTTGATGTGCGCCAGGTCGATGATGATGCCGAGCCGTTCGCACTCGCGCACGACCTGGCGCCCGAACGGAGTCAGTCCCTGGCGCGACGAACCCTGCGGAGCGAAGACCGCGCCGTCGGCGGCGTAGTTGCGGCGAGCGTGCGTCAGGCCGACCATCCGCACGCCAAGCTCGTAGAAGACGCGCAGCAGGTTGAGATCGTTGCCCAGCGGGTCGACACCCTCCATGGTGAGGAGGAAGACGATCTTGCCGGCCTGGCGCGCCGCTTCGATCTCAGAGAACGTGCGGCAAATCGCGAAGTCCGCGCTACCCTCGACCTCGATGTACAGTCGGGCCACATGGTCCAGCGCTACGCGCAGCGCCATCTCTGGCAGGTAGCCTTCGAGCAAGTAGATGGCTGCCGCGACGATGCCCATGTCGCCGGCGCGCAGGTCTGCTAGGTGATCGTCGCGCAGGACGTTGCGCCGTCGGCGCTTCTCGTACAAGTCCATCAGAAGGTCAAAATGCATATCAACGACGCCGGGTGCTTGCAGGCGGTCGATGAGCGCGTCGAGAGAATCTTGCGATGCCATTGATTATCCTCGTTGTTGGCGGCGCGCGGCCGTGAGTGTGTTAACCAGGAGCATGGCGATGGTCAGCGGGCCAACGCCGCCGGGCACCGGTGTGATGGCGCCGGCCACTTCCACCGCCGTTGAGAATTGCACGTCACCGACGTTGCGGAAGCCGGCCTTCTTCGTCGCGTCCTCCACGCGGTTCATGCCAACGTCTATCACCACAGCCCCGGGCTTAATCATGTCGCCCGTGACCAGCTCGGCCTTGCCGATGGCGACGACAAGGATATCCGCCTCGCGTGTGACGTCGCCCAGTGGGACGGTGCGGGAGTGGGCCATGGTGACCGTGGCGTGCTCGGCCAGCAGAAGCGCGGCGACCGGCTTCCCGACGATCGTGCTGCGGCCGACGACCACTGCGCGCTTGCCCTTGATCGGGAAGCCGCCGCGCTTGAGCATCTCCAGGATGCCCGACGGGGTCGCCGGCAGGAGCGTTTCCTCGCCGATCCACAGCCTGCCGACGGAGATAGGGTTGAGGCCGTCTACGTCCTTCGCCGGGTCGATGGCACTCTGGACCCGGATGGGGTTCATGTGTGGCGGCAGGGGAAGCTGAGCGAACAGGCCGTTCACGGTGGGGTCCGCGTTGAGCCGCCCGATCAGGTCGAGCACCGCGCCTTCGCTCGTGTCGGCGGGCAGCCGGTATACCTGCGAGTTGATGCCTACTTCGGCGCTGGACTTGGCCTTGTTGTTGACGTAGGTGACGCTGGCCGGGTTATCGCCGACGAGGATCACCGCCAGGCCGGGGGGAATGCCATACTGCTGGGTGTACTCGGCCACTCCCCCGGCCACCTCGCCCCGGATCTGAGCGGCGAGCGCCTTGCCATCAAGAATCTGAGCGGTCATGCTTGCTCCTGTTCAACCTACCCGTGCTTTGTGGGTAGATGGCGCTGTCATGCTGAGTGAAGCGAAGCATCCCGACGGGGTCGTTGAGACGCTTCGCTTCGCTCAGCGTGATGAAGCGGTTGGGTTGCTAGAAAAGGCCGACGGTGTTGCCGTCCGCATCGATGTCGATATTCAGGAAGGCAGGCTTGGAGCCGAGGCCCGGCATGGTCATGATTTCACCGCACAGCGGGACAAGGAACCCCGCGCCTACCGATGCCCGCACCTCACGGATGGGCAGGCGGAAGCCGGTGGGGGCGCCTTTCCAAGACGGCTCGTGGGAAATGCTCAGGTGCGTCTTGGCCATGCAGATGGGGAGATGCCCGAAGCCTAGCTCGGTGTAGCGCTTGATGGCGCGGTCGGCCTCCGACGTATATTCTACGCCCGATGCGCCGTAGATGCGCGTCGCAATGGCGTGGATCTTGTCCTTGATGGGGATGTCCAGCGGATAGAGGAACTCGAAGTTCTTCGGCTTCTCGCACGCGGCGACCACCGCTTCCGCGAGCTCCGTGCCACCCGCGCCGCCTCGCGCCCAAACGTCGGAGACGTAGGCGCCCTCGGCGCCCGCTGCCTGTGCAATCTCGCGCACCATCTGCAGCTCGCGGTCGGTGTCCTGGGTGAAGCGGTTCACCGCAACCACGACGGGTACACCATATTGCCGGGCGTTCTGGATGTGCTTGATCAGATTGGACGCGCCCTTCTCCAGCGCCGGCAGGTTCTCCTCGACCAGCTCCTTGGGCAGGGGCTTGCCCGCGACGACGCGCCCGGCGCCGCCGTGCATCTTGAGCGCGCGCACAGTCGCCACGAGCACGACGGCGTCTGGCGTCAGCCCGCTATAGCGGCACTTGATATCCATGAACTTCTCCATCCCAAGGTCGGCGGCGAAGCCGCTCTCCGTGACGACATAGTCGCCGAGCTTGAGGGCGATCTTGTCGGCCAGGATGGAGTTGTTGCCGTGGGCGATGTTGCCGAAGGGGCCGGCGTGGACGAGGACAGGCGTGCCTTCCAGAGTTTGGAACAGGTTGGGCTTGAGCGCGTCCTTGAGGAGGACCGTCATGGCGCCGTTGACGCCCAGGTCGCGCGCTGTCACGGCTTTGCCCTGGCGGCTGTGGCCGACGACAATATTTCCCAGCCGTTCTTTCATATCAGAAACGCTGTTGGACAGCGCCAGGACGGCCATAACCTCGGACGCCGACGTAATATCAAAGCGGCTTTCCCTCGGAACGCCGTTAGTCCGTCCCCCGAGACCGATGACGATCTCCCGCAGGGCGCGCTCGTTCATGTCCATGACGCGCGGCCATGTCACATCGTTGATGTCGATGTCGAGGGGATTGCCGTGGAAAAGGCTGGCGTCGAGGGCTGCGGCCAGAAGGTTGTGAGCCGCGCCGACGGCATGGAAGTCGCCGGTCGAGTGCAGATTGAACTGCTCCATCGGAACGACCTGGCTGTAGCCGCCGCCCGCGGCGCCGCCCTTGATACCGAAGACCGGGCCCATGCTCGGCTGGCGCAGCGTGATGACCGTGCGCTTACCGATATAGCTCAATGCCTGCCCCAAGCCGACCGTGGTCAAGGTCTTGCCTTCGCCAAGGGGGGTGGGGGTGATGGCCGTCACATCGATGTATTTACCATTAGGACGGCCTTGCAGCCGCTCCAATACGCTTAGGCTGATTTTCGCGACAGTGCGGCCGTAGGGGTCAATCTCGTCTGGCGCGAGGCCGAGACGGGTCGCAATATCCTCGATTGGCAAAAGCTTCGCGGCCTGGGCAATCGCCAGGTCGCTGGGAACCTCTCCCATAGACAACCTCCTCGACGCTGAGTGAGATGCTGCGTATCGTATGGCGCGCCACGTCGCGTGCCGCGCCCCAGTATACTCCGCGCCCCCCTCAAATTCAATTTTACAGACTGTTTACACCTGACGTTACCCATGCCCTCTTATTCGGAGTAGTATTAGGTATGGGCTTTCTCAAGTCGCTCGAAGCCAAGCTGATTCTAAGCTACGCTCTCATCATCGCCTTTTCGCTGACGATCGTGACCGTCGTGGCCGTCACGGCCTTCAACCGGCGCGAGCTTCAGGCGGTCGAGGTGTTCATGCGCGGGCGGGCGGCGGCCGTCGCCGAGCGCGTTCAGACGAGCCTCGCGAACGGCCAGTCGATGACGGACATTCGCAACCAGATCCGCAACCAGGCCCGTTTCGCCCGCCTGCATGTCCTTCTTCTGGACGAGCAGGGACGAGTTATCGACGACTTCCTGGGCGGTACCCTCACCCCTGACGGCCAGCGTATCCCCAGTCTCGAAGGGCAGGTGATCGGCGGCTTGCCGCAGCGCCCGGATGCGTCGCCCGGTGGCGGCGCGGCGCAGCCACCCGCTGGGAACCAGGCCGCGCCGCGCGGGCTGGCCTTGCCCAAGGTCTCGCTCCCCTCGCGCACCAACAGCATCGATCTCGGTAGCCAATCCCTTGTGTACGCTGTCGCCCCCATTCCCCGTCCGTCCACGCCCGAGGCACCCGACTCGCCCGCCTACGTGAGCGTGGTCCAGTTCGTGCCCGAAGCGCAGGCGTGGCCCACGCTGACCCGGCTGATGCTGACGGTCGGTATCATCGTTTTCGCCCTGGCGACGGCGCTGGGCTACTGGATCGCGCGCTCGATTACCAAGCCCGTCGCTCAACTGACGAAGGCGACCGAGGCAATGGCGCGGGGCGACTACGGCCAGACGATCCCGGTCAAGGGTGACGACGAGGTAGCGCGGCTGGCTCGGGCGTTCAACACGATGAGCCAGGAGGTTGACAAAGCGCACCGCATGCAGCGCGACTTCCTGGTGAACGTCTCCCATGACCTCAAGACGCCCCTCACCTCTATCGAGGGCTTCGCCCAGGCGATGGTCGACGGCTCGCTGCACACGATGGACGAGTACTACTCGGCGGCGAACATCATCTATGCCGAGTCGGAACGCATGCGGCGGCTCATCGGGCAATTGCTGGACCTGGCGCGGCTCCAGGGCGGTATCGCGGCGTTCAACATGGCAGAGGTAGACATGGCCGATCTGCTCACCCACGCGGCCCAGTCGGCCGAGCCGCGCGCCGCTGCGGCCGGTATCCGCTTCACCTACCATACGCCTCTGTGGCTCCCCACGGTAAACGGCGATCCCGTCCGCCTGGAGCAGGTCCTCAATAACCTGCTGGACAACGCCTTCAAGTACACCGAGAGCGGCGGGCACGTGGACCTGATCGCCGGCCCATCGCCGGGGGGCCTGTCTTTCACTATCACTGACAGCGGGCCTGGTATTCCGCCGGAAGACCTGAACCGCGTCTTCGAGCGCTTCTACCGCGGCAACCGAGCGCGCTCCGACGGTGGCAGCGGTCTCGGCCTGGCGATCGTGCGCGAGATTGTGGAAGCGCATGGTGGCCGCGTCGGCGTGTCCAGCGAGGTCGGCCGCGGCACGTCCGTGACAGTGTTCCTGCCCTCGGCAAGCGCCTCGCCAAAATCCGGCGCCGATGTGGCTACGTCCCCCGCGCCTCTCCTCTCGTAAGCCGAGACACCTCACCGCGTCTAGACTCCTGGCTCCGCTCGATGTGGCTTAGTTGGCCGCCGTGCGTTTGCTGGCTATAATGGTGAAATACTGCCAGCCAGCCCATGCGCCACATCGGGAGCTTATGTTCCAGACACCTCTGACCGACAGCGTCGACCTCTACAACGCTCTGCGCCGCGGCGACCGCCGCGCGCAGGAAGAGGCTTATCGCGCGCTGTGGCCCTACCTCCTCCGCGTGGCTCACCAGGTGGCCCGCGATCAGCCCGACGCCGAAGCACTGGCGCAAGACTGCGCCCAGGCGGCCCTGGTCAAGATACACGCCTCGCTTGACGAGGTCAACGAGCCGGCGGCCTTCAAGGCGTGGGCGCGGCGCATTACCACGTCACGCGCCATCGACGAGCTGCGTCGTCGTCGCCGGTTGGAGGTGGCGTCGGATGACGACGAATCGGACGAGCCGCGCGAGCTTCCCGCGCCGGACGAGACGCCGCGCGTGGACGCCGGTCTGGACGAGGACGAGCTGACCCGTGCCATCCGCCGCGCGCCCATCAGCGACCGGTCGCGGCGCGTGGTCGTCGGGCGCTATATCGACGACCGCCCCGATGAGGAGCTCGCGCAGACCGAGGGCGCGCTCCTGGGACAGACGGTGCTGCCAAGCCATATTCAAGTGACTCGCGCCAAGGATATCGACAAGCTCCGCAAATGGGAGCCGCTGCGCGCGCTTCTGCGCCCCTCATGACGCGCTGTCCCTTACGCCCGCGAGGAAAGGTGAATCCAGCGTTGCGCGTCCTTCATGTGAGGGGGTAACGAGACATGACAACGACAGGACTGGGCGACGCGAAGGCGCGCCGAGACAAACTCATCGAAGCGATCGAAACACAACATAATGATGATGCGTGTGTGGAGTGCCTCGCGCAACTCGCCGACTATGTCGACGCGCAGTTCGCCGGCCAGGACTACACGGTTCTGTTCCCGGCGGTGGCGTTCCACCTCGATGCCTGCACGCAGTGTAGCGGCGCCTACGCGCGGTTCTACGACACGGAGTGGGCGGCGCGCATGAACGCTCTCCCCGCGCTGGCGCGCATACCCGAGCCGGATCTGTCATTCCTGGGCGGCGAATCGATGGCCGAGCGGCTGCAAGCCGCGTTCCGCCGCGTCGGTGGACGGCTGACCCTTACCCTGTCCCCGGACTTGCTGCCACTGCTGCGGCCAGCGCCGTCGGCGGCTGCGCTGCGCGCTCCGCAGGATACCCGGCGCTATGGTGAGACCCTGCTTGCCCTCGATCCAACGCCAGATTTGCCCATTGGGCTGGCCGCGTATCGCGACGCCCAGCAGCCCGACCATTGTCTCGTGGAGGTGACCGTCGAGCCGCCCGACCGCGCCTGGCCTGACCTGGGCGGCATCGAGGTGGCGTTGGCGACGCGCGACCGCGAGCAGTTTGGCCTGACTGACGATTGGGGCCTGGCGGCCTTCGAAGACGTGGCGGTAGACGATCTCAACGGCCTGATGGTGCAGGTCGCGCTAGCGTAGAGACGCGCCATGGCGCGTCTCTACTGCAGAACCCTATTCACGCGTCAGGGCGGAAGATGAGCTTGACGCCCTCGCGGCGCTCGAACGTGTCGAACGCCTGCCGCCAGTCGTCTAGGGCAAAGATGTGGCTAATGAGCGGCCCGGTCTTCACCTGCCCTGTCTCCATCAGCCGCAGCGCGCGGTCCCACGCGCTTGGCACAGACGCGTTGCTCCCCGTGACTCGCAATTCCTTGTAACAAATCTGATTGAGGTCCCAGGCCACTGGTCCGCTGAACAGCCCGATCTGCGCGTATTGCCCGCGGCGGCGCACCAGCGCCAGGAGCTGCTGTGCCGCCGCGCCTGCCCCGGAGCATTCGTACACGATATCGGCGCCGAAGCCGTCGCCCAGGTCCATGACGATGTCGGTTGGGTCCTCTTGCTGGACATTGACCACGTAATCCGCGCCGAGCTGCCGCGCCAGGGCTAGTCGCCCCGCGTCGGCGTTGGTGCCGAGGACCACCGTGCGCGCGCCTGCCGCCCTTACCACCTGGAGTGTGAGCAGACCAATCGCGCCCGGCCCGGCGATGACGGCCAGGTCGCCCGGCGTCAGGGTCGGCAGCTCCAGCGCGCCGTGGACGACGCACGCCAGCGGCTCGGTGAGTGCTCCAGCCTGGTCGTCAATGGCGTCGGGCAGAGGGTGCAGGTTGCGCTCGGGAACGACCAGGTAGCGAGTGAAGCCGCCGTTGACCGCTGAGCCGATGGAGCGGCGCTCCAGGCACAGGTTCGGTTGACCCGCGCGGCAAAAGCGACAGCGGCCGCAGGTCGAGAAGTATGTCTCGCTCGTGACGCGGTCGCCGACCGCCGCCCACGTGACCTCTTCGCCCAGCTCCACTACCTCGCCGGCGACCTCGTGGCCCATCACCACCGGCGGCCGCGTCGGGAACTCGTCGTGGTAGATGTGCAGGTCGGTGCCGCAGATACCTGCGGCGCGCACGGCGAGCTTGACGTGGCCCGGCGGCGGCGACGGCTCGCCGATATCGCGCACCTCGACATTTCCCACCCCTCGTGCTACTTTCATCAGAGCTTTCATGGTGCTTCGTCCCTCCAGTTTGGCTTCGCGCAACCCATTATAGCCTCGACCGAGTCTACAGAGTAGCCCGGTTTGCTTGACTGAGTGGGATCCGGAGGGTATACTCCGCGTTGAGGGACAGGCCCGGCATAGGCGCAAGTGGCCTCTCTCGATGATAAGGAGGAGTGCGCATGCCTGGCTTCGCGACCCTGGCCGATATTGAGGCGTTTGAGCAAGTCCCCTTCTCCGACCGCGACCTCCCGCCAAATACGTTCGAGCTGATTCGCCGCGGCAGCGCCGATAACCCCGACCGCCCGGCGCTCATCTTCTTCCTCGACCCCAATCAATACGATAAGGCGGCGATCTTTACCTATCGCCAACTGCTTGGAAAGATTATCCAGACGGCGAACCTGCTGCACGACATTGGCATCGGCCCCGGTGACGTCGTCTCCATGCTCATGCCGAACATGCCGGAGACGTTTTTCTCGATTCTGGGCTGTGAGCTGGCCGGCATCATCAGCCCCATTAACCCGATGCTTGACGTTCCCACCATCGCCGACATCATGAACGCGGCCGAGGCGAAGGCGCTCATTACCCTGGGGCCATTCCCCGGCACGGACCTGTGGGACAAGGCCTAAGCGGTGCGCAGCCACGTGCCGACGCTGAAGACCATTATTCGCGTCGATCTGCTAGCATACCTGGGCAGACACGCAGCGCCGGAGATTCCCGAGGACGACTCGGGCCAGCGCATCCTCGACTTTCACGCGAGCCTGGCCCCGCAGCCCGACGACCATCTCGTCAGCGGGCGCGATGTCAACCCCGAGGACGTGTGCGCCTACTTCCACACGGGCGGCACGACAGGCACGCCCAAGCTCGCCGCGCATACTCACGCGATGGAAGTCGCCGATGCCTGGATGTCTGCGGAGTGCATCGGTACGGAAGGCTCTCAGGTCTACCTGTGCGGCCTGCCTTTGTTCCACGTCAACGCCGTGGTCGTGACCGGTCTTATCCCGTGGGGTCGTGGCTCGACGGTCATCCTTGCGACGCCGCAGGGCTACCGCAACATGGGCCTGATCATGAACTTCTGGAAGGTGATCGAGCACTACAAGGTCAACTTCTTCAGCGCCGTCCCCACCGTTTACGCCGGCCTGCTGCAGGTCCCCATCGGCGAGCACGACGTCAGCTCGCTGCATTACGCCATCTGTGGGGCGGCGCCCATGCCCGTCGAGGTGTTCACCGAGTTCCAGCGGCGAACGGGCGTACGCATCCTGGAGGGCTACGGGCTGACCGAGGGCACCTGCGTCAGCTCGGTGAACCCCATGAACGGCGAAAAGCGCGTCGGCTCCATCGGCTTCCGCCTGCCCTACCAGGCAATGAAGTCGGTCGTCCTGGATAACCAGAACAACTACGAACGCGATTGTGGGCCGGACGAGATCGGCACGGTCGTCATCCGCGGCCCGAACGTGTTCTCCGGCTATACCGACGTGTCGTACAATCGCAACATCTGGGTGGACACCGGCGACGGCAAGGGGCCGTGGTTCAACACCGGCGACCTGGCGCGCGTCGACCCAGAGGGCTACTTCTGGCTCACCGGCCGCCGCAAGGAGCTTATCATCCGCGGTGGTCATAACATCGACCCCAAGACTATCGAGGACCCCCTGCACAAGCATCCCGCCGTGGCCCTCGCCGCCGCCGTCGGCCGGCCAGATCCGCGCCTGGGCGAGGTTCCGGTGGCCTACGTCGAGCTGCGGCCCGGCGCTATCGTCGCCGAGGAGGAGCTGCTCGCCTTCGCCCAGGAACACATTGGCGAGCGCGCCGCCATTCCCAAGACCATCCGCGTCATCGACCATATGCCGGTGACGGCCGTTGGCAAGATCTTCAAGCCTCAGCTCATCTGGCACGAAGTCCAGACGGTGTACCACGACGAGATCGTGCAGCAGCCGGGCGTCCACGCCGTGACCGTCGCCGTGGGGCCAGACAAGGTCTATGGCATGGTCGCCGATATCAATGTGTCGGCGGCGCCGGGCGTAGAGCTAGAAGAGTTGGAGACGCGCCTCCGCGAAACGCTGGGCATGTACACCATTCGCTACACCCTAACTGTGGTGTAGATTATCGCACGTCCGAAATGAGAGGCTATGCACACGCACGAGATTGACGCCACTGTCGAGGCGCTGCGGGACGAGCTTGTCGCCTTCGCCCAGCGCATGGTCCAGGCCGCGAGCCTGCCCAACGAGGAGCACGCCTGCCAGGCGGTGATGGCCGAGCAGCTCACGAGCATGGGGCTGGAGGTCGCCGTGTCGCCGGTGCGCTTTGACGCCCTGGAGGGCCACCCGGCCTTCTCCGACGACGGCTTCTCGCCCGACGCGCGGGTCAACGTCATCGGCCGCTGGACTGGCGCGCGGCGCGACGACCCCACGCGCTCGCTCATCCTCAATGGGCACGTGGACGTGGTGCCGATTGGGGATGAGGCGCTGTGGACGGTGCCGCCATTCGGCGGGGTCGTTAAGGATGGGAAGCTGTACGGGCGTGGGGCGCTCGACATGAAGTCCGGGCTCGCGGCGGGCGTGTTCGCCATCGCCGCGCTGCAGCGCCTCGGCTTCCGGCCGGCGCAGGATGTGCTCGTCGAGAGTGTGATTGGGGAGGAGTCGGGCGGAGTCGGTACGCTAGCGACCATCGTCGCCGGGCACACGGCTGGCGGGGTGATCGTCCTGGAGCCGACGCGGATGCGGATGTGTCCGGTGCAGTCGGGCGCGCTGACCTTCCGTCTGACCGTCGAGGGCAAGGCAGCCCACGCGGCGCTGCGGCATTACGGGGTAAGTGCCATCGAGAAGTTCGCCCTCATCCTGGCGGCGATCTCGGACCTGGAAGCGCGCCGCCACGAGAACTTCAGCCACCCGCTGTACGAGGACCCACGCCATGCCGCGCCGATCAGCATCGGGACGGTCCACGGGGGGGAATGGCACTCGTCGGTGCCGGAGCGCGTAGTCGCGGAGGGGCGCTTCGGCGTGCTACCCGGCGAGTCGAACGACGCGGCGCGAGCCGCGTTGGAGAGCACCGTGCGAGCCGTAGCGGAGACTGACCCCTGGCTGCGGGAGAACCCGCCGCGCGTCGAGTGGTTCGAGGGCCAGTTCGAGTCGGGCGAGACGCCGGCCGACCATCCACTACTGCAGACCCTGGCGGCGGCGCACGTCGATGTGCTCGGGACGCCGCCCGCTGTCGAAGGCGTGCCCTATGGCTCCGACCTGCGCCTGTTTACGAACCACGCGCGCTTGCCAGCCGTCCTATACGGCCCGGGCGAAGTGAGCGTAGCTCATACCGTGGACGAATGGATCGATTTGGAAGAGGTTGTGACGGCAACGAAGATTGTAGCCGCCTTTATCACCCGTTGGGTTGGGGATGCGAAGGCGTGAGCGCCGCGCGCACTACTTATCCGCTTTCCGTTCGCCGGCGCTTAGCACTCCGAGCCAGCCGCCAATCATGCCTGCGGCAAACGCCAGGATGATGCCAACGGTTTGAACGTCGTCCAGGGGCTGAAAGTTGAGCAACACGCCCAACAGAACGTTGGTGATGAAAGCGACGAGGGCGCCATAGAATACCCCACCGCGGCGCGCGAGCCGTCCGGCGACAAAGCCACCCAGGCCAGTAAAGAAGATGCCCAGCGCCGTGGCGGGCCAGAAGTAGGGGCTGGCCCGCAACAGCTCCTCCGCTACGCTCTGATCGGTACCCGTATCAATCCCGGCGCTTAGATTGACAGCAATCCATAGTATCTGACTTAGCAAAAAGTCGGTCAGCACTCCCCACAGCACAGCTGTCCAGGAGATCTGCCTGATCTGATTCATGCTTCCTTCCGATTATGCCGCGAAACGCATTGGTCCTGACGCTAAGATTTTACACCCGATTTCGCGCATCCCCTAGTTGCGATAGGGGCCGGCAGCCTTTCTCGGTGCATACTCTATGCCGAAGCGTAACCCGGAGCCTCGTCCTGCGTCCTTATATCAGGATGCATTATGCCTTTCAGCCTCGTCTACTATTGCTCCATAGCTAGGCATGTCACCTTTGGGCGGGCAACCGCCCCTCTCAGCAAAGGTTAAGTGTTATGCGACAGCTTCCCCCCTGGACGTGGGCCGGCGCCTTCGTGCTGGCTTGCGCGGTGTTATGCGGCGGCCTTTTCACCGCCGCCACCCTCGACGCAGCGCCACCGTCTCAGACCGCCGGCCCCGCTGCGGCGGAGGCCGCGACCGCGACCCCAACGTCCACGCCCACCGCGACTCTCCCAAGTGGCAGCAGTACCGCGCGCTTTTATAGTATCAACCCGGATGGCCGCGTGGTGAACACTGCGTCTCTGGGAGACTGTAACTCTAGTCGGTGGAACGGGGTGCGCAGCGCGCAGAACGGAACCGGGACGGATTCAGGTTCGACAACGACTGCCGTTACGATTGGCGCGGGCTGCACGAACAACAACCAGGTGAATATCAGCCGGGGCTTCCTCACCTTTGATACGTCGGCGCTGCCCGACAACGCAATTATCCTCCAGGCAACGCTCCATGTGTTTGTGACGGGCAAGACCGACTTCGTGAACGACGACAACGCCTACATTGGCGTCGTCCAATGGTCGCCGGGCAACCCGAGCGCCACCACTCTCGCGTTGGGGGACTACTCGAAGGCGGGCGAGGCCTTGGGCTCAACGCAGTTGGATATCAGCAGTATTGCGACAAACAACTACGCATCCTGGGATCTCAACGATACCGGCATTGGCTGGCTGGCGAAGGCGGGCCGGACCAAGCTGGCGCTACGGGAAGGCCATGATAGAGCGAACGATTGGCCTTCGTTTATTGGCAGCCAGGGCGACTACATCAGCGTCTACATGAGCGAGCGCTCCAACGTGACCCAGGACCCATACCTGGATGTCGTCTACGCCCTCGCGACGCCGACCACCACGCTCACGCCGACAGAGACGGGGACGCCCACGGAGACGCCGACCCCAACAGATACTCCGACAACCACCCTGACGCCGACGACAACCGACACACCGACGATCACGGTGACGCCGACCACGACCGGGACGCCGACTCCGACGTCCACGGTGACACCGACGCGCACACCCTTGCCCGCCGGCTCTGTCACCATTACCGTGGACAGAGGCCCAGGATCGACGTATTCGCTGGGGGAGCTGATTCGTATTTCCTTCACCGTGCCGTATGTCTCGTATATCGAAATCTATCGCGAGGACGAGTCGGGGCAACGCCTCAAGTGGTACGGCACGTCTGCCTCCGATACCGTGTCAGGGCCACTCGGTGGGCCTAGCGGCCTCGTCAAGTATCGCATCCGCATGTTCGACCAACAGGGCGGCGTCGTTCTGGGTGAAGATGCCGTCCAGTTCCGCATTCTCGACCAGATTTCGATTACCGCCAACCGGGGTGAGAATGGCATATACGCGCCGGGTGAATGGGTGACATTGTTTGGCTCGGTGAGCCGGGCGATGTCCGTGGACATTCAGCTGTGCACGTCGCCTTCGCAGTGTACGACCTTCGCCGGCGGCACGGCCGGTGGCGCCGGCAACTGGTCGCAGACCGCAGTTGCGCCGAGTGCGACTGGCACATACATCTACAAGATCGTGGGCCACCCGAGCGGTTCAGCCGACGTCTCGGACACGGTCACGATCCAGGTCGCGACGCCGACGGCGCAGCCCTCGGCGACGGCGACACTGACGCCACCGCCGACCAAGACGCCTACGGCGACGTCGACACCGACCGCGACATCGACGTCGACAGCGACCGCCACGGCGACGCCGACCGCGACGTCGACACTCACGGCCACGGCGACAGCCACGCGCACGCCCACGGCCACCTCGACGGGGACGGCGACGTCGACCGCGACGCGAACTCCGACCGTTGGCGCGGCTTCCACCGCGACACCCACCGCGACAGTGCCGGGGGGAGTCACCCTGACACCGGCGCCCGGTACTTCGACGCCGACGCCAACGGCGACAGTGACACGCACGGCCACCGCGACCAGCACGCCGACTGTGACCGCGACGTCGACGAACACACCGACGGCGACGGTGACCGCAACGGGAAATAGCGCCACCGCTACCTTCACTGCCACGCCGACCGCGACGTTTACCGCCACACCGACGGCGACGGCGACGGCCATCGTCCTCACGGCGACCCCAACGTCGACGCGGACGCCTGGCGCGCCGACCCCAACGCCTGTCCCAGGCTGTCCGGCGGACCCGTATGAGCCGAACAACTCGTTCGCGCAGGCCATCGCTCTGGACTTTGGGCAGACATACGACGCGACGATCTGCCCGGCCGAGGACATCGATGTGTACCGCGTGCACGTTGTCAGCGGCGACAGCCTCTCGGTCACGCTGCACAATGGCGCCGCCCAGTTTGCCACGTACATGTACAGCGATCAATACATCGAGGTCGCGTCCAACGAAACCGTTGGCGCGGGCGACAAGGTCATGAGCTACACGGTCGCGAACACGCCAGTGGGTGGCGTCGATTACTACGTGATGATTCTGACGCGCAGCCTGGACTACAACCCGAACCAGTACTATGAACTCACGGTGACACGCGTGCCCGGTGGCGGCTCGCCGTCGGCCACGCCCACATCGACGGCGACGCCAACCGCTACGATAACGAGGACGCCCACCGCCGGCCCGTCACCCACGCCGACCTTCACGGCGACTCCCGGCCCATCGCCCACGCCGCGTCCGGCAACCAACCGGATCTACCTGCCGTCCCTGGTGTCGTCTATGCCTGTGCTCGTGCCCGCGACCGCGACGCCGACGCCGACATCCACCCTGCCGCCTGCGGCAACGGTGACGCCGACCCTCCCGTCTGTCGCGGCGACCGCGACTCCCACGGCGACGACGGCGCCAGGCTGTCTCGATTCGTACGAGCCAGACGACTTGCAGGCGCAGGCGCAGCCGATCACAGTCGACGGCGTGCCCCAGACGCACCTGTTTCAGACGGCCGGCGACGTGGATTGGGTGCGCTTCACCGCCGACACGAGCCACAGCTATACGATCCTAACGTCGGACCTGGCGCCTGATGTGGATACAGTGCTGGGGCTGTATACCCAGGATGGCGTCCGAATCACATTCAACGACGATGACCCTAACAACCCGCCGGCGTCGCGCATCGACTTCACGCCGACCGTCGCGGCCACCTACTATGTGCGGGTTGCGGACTACAATCCCGGCTTCGGCGGTTGTGGCGCGAGCTACAAGCTCAGCGTTCAGCAAGTGAATCGCTAGGAAAGTGGGGCGTATCGAATCCCGTTCTTCAGCGTCTAGACGATTGAGCAGTGTCCCCCTGCTCGCGCGGCGATTGTCCCCACCCGATCGCCGTCCCCAGGCTCGCTCAGCGGGCCTGCGTCCGGCGTGGCACTCGTCCCCCTTTTGCCACGCCGGACGGCTTGGGGCGTGACGCCTCGGCTGTTCTCACGTTATATATCTATGGGAGCAACCAAATCAGTACCATTTGAGGCTCACCGTTAGTCGCTGACCGTGATCCGCCCGTGCGCGTGTCGCGCGGGGGGCTCGGAAGAGGAGAGTCCGTTGATGCCACGGCCTTCGCTGCGCGGCCTTATACTTATCAGCCTGGTGATAGGCGTTGGCCTGAGCGCCGTTCTCGCTCGACCGTCGTTCGCGTACCTTGCGTCCCGCGCCCCTGCGAATGACGCCGCCTATACCTACTACTTTCCGCATGTTGTCAGGAGCAGCCGTCTCGTCCCGGGCGAGCCGACACCGACCACGACGATAGGGTCCACGGTGACGCCGTCCGCCACAGCATCGCCGACGGCGACCCGCACTGCCACGGCGACTCCGACGGCGACCCGTACGCCGACCAGCACGCCGACAAAGACGGCGACCCCAACGAACACCGCGACCTCGACGAACACGCCGACGCCGACAAGCACCGCGACCTCGACGAGTACCGCGACCTCGACGAGCACGCCAACGGACACGCCCACGAACACCGCGACCTCGACGAGCACGCCGACGGGCACTGTGACACTGACGCCGACGACCAGCTCAACACCGACCGCCACTATCACTGGCACGCTACCGACGCCGACTGAGACGCCAACGAGCACCGTCACAGCGACAGCGACATCCACGGCAACTGTCACGGCGACACCGACCGTCACGCTGACGCTGGTTCCACCTTCAACGTCGACACCGGAGGGTTATCCTGGCACAGTCGTACCGTACCCCGGCGTGACGCCGACGGTGGCCTGCGCCGATCCTTATGAGCCAGACAATTATCCCTTCCTGGCGCAGCCTATCGTGGTGGATGGGCCTCCCCAGACCCACACTTTCTCGACTCCCAACGACTACGACTGGGTCACCTTTAACGCGGAGGCGGGGATAACGTACTTCATGCAGACGGGGAACTTGACCGGCGGCGCGCAGACCGACCTGCTGCTGACAAGCGACACGGGCACGCTCATAACCATTGCCCCTCACGGCCCGGATGGCACGGCGAGTATCACCTGGACCGCGCCGCAGAACGGCGCGGTGAAGCTGCTCATTCAACCGCCGCTAGGCTCGCCATACGGGTGCAGTGTCTCGTACACCATTCAGGTCACGAGCAGTGGCGGCTAATCGCCGGGCCTGCGGGTATTTCAGACGCTTGACTTTTGTGGGCGTTTCTGCTACAATACGTCTCGTTGCGGGCGTGGCTCAGCGGTAGAGCGTCTCCTTGCCAAGGAGAAGGTCGTGGGTTCAAATCCCATCGCCCGCTTTCGAGATGACAGGGTCGGTACACCGTTCGGTGAAGCCCTTGTCTGCAGTGGCTTCGGCGACGTAGCCAAGTGGTAAGGCAGGGCTCTGCAAAAGCCCCATACGCCGGTTCGAATCCGGCCGTCGCCTCTAGAGGCTGGTAGCGCCGCTGCCAGCCTTGTTTGTTTCTCTCGCGCCGGTGTAGCCCAATGGCAGAGGCAGGGCACTTAAAATGCTCCCAGTGTGGGTTCGAGTCCCACCACCGGTATCCTCGCGCAAGCCTCTCATGGACGCTTGCGCGCTCTGTTTGTCCGCTGCCCCTCGCTGTGCTATGATTCCCGGCGTTTGCCCTCTCTCACACAATCGGAGGAGACTTGACCACTCAAGCAGAAGAGCTTCCAAGCGCCGCCACGCCCACGGCGAGCGCGAGGGCGCGGGGCGAAAGTATCGCTGTCACGACCGCCATCTTAGTCGTCTTCATCTCCAACATGTGCATTATGGTCATGGAGCTTGTGGCGAGCCGCGTCATGGCGCCGGTCATCGGCAACTCGCTCTATACCTGGACCAGCATCATCGGTGTTATCCTCGCCGGCATCTCCCTGGGCAACTACCTGGGCGGCATCATCGCCGACCGCATGGCCTCCCGCCGCATCGTCGGCTGGATCTTCATCCTTGCCGGGCTCGCGGCCTTTAGCGTCATTCCGCTCGGCAATTGGATGGTGAATCACGGCGTGCCGGATGGCCTGCCCCTGCTATGGCGCATCGTCCTCTACACGGCCGGCATCTTCTTCCTGCCCAGCGTCGCCCTTGGGCTGATCTCGCCCGTACTCATCAAGCTCGCGCTGCACAATCTCGAGGAGACCGGGCGCGTCGTCGGCCGCATCTACGCGGCTTCCGCTTTCGGCAGCATCGTCGGCACCTTCCTGACCGGCTTCTACCTCATCAGCGCGTTCGGGACGCGCGCCATCATCCTCGGTGTGGGTATCGTCCTCATTGCGCTAGGCCTGATCGTCGGGCGCTCGACGTTCTTCCGCCATGCCGACGGCGTGGCGGTGGCGCTGCTCGTCCTCGGCCCCCTGATCATGGTCGGCTCAGAGGCTAACACCCGAAACGTGTCCCCGCTCGATCTGTTCGACGCGTTCCCGACCCACCGCTGCCTGATCGAGACCAACTACTACTGCATTCGCTGGTACGACACGAAGATCGGGACACCGGAGGAGAACATCCGCGTCCTGGTGCTCGATCACCTTATTCACTCCTACAACTCGCTGGAGTCGCCCCTCAGTATGCACTACGCCTATGAGCGCAGCTACGCCGACCTCATGGAGAAGGTGCCTGTCGCGGGGCAGCGCAAGCTGCTGGTCCTGGGCGGCGGCGGCTACACGTTCCCGCGCTACGTCGAGGCGAAGTATCCGGGCAGCGACATTCACGTCATCGAGATTGACCCTGGCGTGACCGACGTCGCGATGAACCACATGGAGATGCTGCCCAACACCAAGATTCGCACCACGAACATGGACGCGCGGCAATACCTGGAAACAGCGCCCGCGGACGAGAAGTACAACCTTGTGCTGGGTGACGCCTTCAACGACTTCTCCGTCCCGTTCCACCTGACGACGAAAGAGTTCAACCAGCTCGTCGCCGACCACATGACCGATGACGGGTTGTACCTGGCGAACATCATCGACAGCGGCGACGCGCCGTTCCTGTCGGCGGTCACGCGGACGATGAGCCAGGTGTTCCCCTATGTCTACATCATTCCCAACGTCCCGAGCTGGCGCACCAACATCCGCAATACGTTCGTCATCGTCGGCTCCAAGCGTGACCTGGCGCCGTACATTCCCACGTTCGGCCCCGACGCGCAGGTGCTGACGGCGGAGGACCAGACCGCTCTGCTGCGGGATACCAACCAAATCATCTTGACCGACGACTACGTGCCGACGGACAACCTCCTTGCGCCCGTCTTCGCGGCGTCGGGCTTCTAAACAACGGACTTCGATATGCAAATAGGTATCTTCGGCCTGCCCGGTTCCGGCCAGACCACTGTATTCAACGCTCTTACCCACGGTCAGGCCCAGACAGGCGCGGCAGCCGCGGGCCAGCGCGAAGCCAACCTCGCGACGGTAGCCGTCCCCGACCAGCGTGTCGATAAGCTCAGCGCCATGTTCAAGCCGCGCAAGACCGTCTACGCCCAGGTGCAATACCTGGACGTGGCCGGCTCCGTGCCGGGCACGGCGATGGAAGGCACGACCTTCAACCGCCAGGTGTTCAGCAAGCTTGCCCTGTCCGACGCCCTGCTCGCCATCGTGCGCGCCTTCCCCAGCGATGACGTGTTCCACCCCCTGGGTGACGTCAATCCGGCGCGTGACCTGCGCGTCCTTGAGGACGAGCTTATCCTCTGGGACCTATCGATGGTGGAGAAGCGGCGTGAGCGCCTCAAGGCCGAGATGAGCAAGCCCAACCTGGCGAAGGGCGAGCGCGACGTCCGAGTCGCCGAGGATGCCGCGCTGGAGCGCATCCAGAACGCCCTGGAAAACGACCAGATGGTGCGCAGCGTCGAGCTATCGCCTGAGGAGGAGAAGGGGCTGCGCTCGTTCCAGTTCCTGAGCGCCAAGCCGTTGCTGGTCGTCGTCAACCTTGGCGAGGGCCAGGAGATGCCCGCGATCCAGCCCCGCGGCCCGAAGGCGCAGTTGCTCGGTTTGCGCGGCGAGATCGAGGCCGAGATTGCCCAGCTCGAAGGCGACGAGGCGGCCGTGTTCCTGGCCGAGTATGGCATCGAGGAGCCGGGTCTGAACCGCGTCATCCGTGCGTCCTACGATTTGCTCGGCGTGCAGTCGTTCTTCACCGTCGGCGAAGACGAGGTGCGCGCCTGGACGATTCCCGTGGGCGCGACGGCGGTCGAGGCGGCCGGCGCCATCCACACCGATCTGGCGCGCGGGTTCATCCGCGCCGAGGTGGTGGGGTACGACGACCTCATCAGCGCCGGCTCGCTGGCGGTGGCGCGGACGAAAGGCACCCTGCGCCTCGAAGGCAAGGAGTACATCGTCAAGGACGGCGACATCGTCCACATCCGCTTCGCCGTTTAGAATGGATTCTCCGGCCCGAGATAAATACTCTAAGGATTGTTCGCATGTGGTTAGCCTGGCGTAGAGATGTACTCAGGTACCTAGTTGGCTTTGTGCTTCCATTGACGCTGACCGCGTGCGGCTCGTCCGCGCCGACTGGTGGCCCCGTTGCCAGCGCCACGAGCCTGCCGACCGCCTCGTCCACCCTGTTGCCGACTGCTGCGCCGACTTCAGCGCAGCCACCGCGCCCGACCACAGCCCCAACCGCGGCACCCACGACATCGCCGACCAGCACCCCCATGCCGACGACGGCCCGCCCCACCAGTCTGCCCACGCACTCACCCCAGGCGACAGCCGCGGCCGGGCCTGTGGCGTCGCCCGTCGGCGACATCGACCACGTCGTTATCACCCTGGAGCGCGGCCCATGCTTTGGCGCCTGCCCGACCTACAAGGTCACGATCCGCGGCACCGGCGAGGTGGCGTGGGAGGGGAAGCGTTTCGTGAAGGTCGTCGGTCCGGCGAGTGCGAAGATCAGCCCGGACGCGGTGCGCGCGTTGCTGGACGAAATGGTCGCCGCGGGCTACTTCAACATGAACGACAAGTACACGAAGGCGAACGCCACCGACATGCCCTCAGCGGTGACATCGGTGACGCTCAGCGGTGTGACCAAGACGATTGACCACTACTACGGCGACAACAGCGCGCCTCCCGCCCTGACCGCCCTGGAAAAGCGTATCGACGAGGTCGCCGGCACGGCTCAGTGGATCAAGTAATATAGCCAACCGTTCGCTAGTGTTTCGGCATCTTCATCTGGGCGAGCATAGTCTGCGCCTCGGCCAGCGACATGACCTTGGCATTGGTACGAGTCGCGAAGGCGTCGGCGGCAGCCCGGTCGGCGAAAACGGCGAGACCTGTGCCCATCGGCGTCTGAAGGGATGGGCTGACGACAAAGAACGCCGTCTCACCACGGATCCAGCGCTGCGAGTCATAGTCGTGGACGAACCACGCCTTGACGGCATCCTCGGGGTGGGCAGTATGATAGCTGAACATCTCGCCGGCGTCGTCGAACTTGAGCGTCTTGCCCTGCTCGGTCAGCGTCGCCGCCGCGAAGCGCGCCTCGCTGATAATCATGCCGCACGCGTCGCACATGTCGCGGCCGTAGGCGATATCTGGCGGCTGCGGCTCACCGGATGTCGCGGCGCACGCGCTGACAACGAGCATGAAGACGATGGCGGCGCTCCATACGCGCCACAATCGGGTCATGGTTACACGTCTCCTCTCACATCGAACAGGAAGTAGGCCAGGGCGAACGTCGCCACGATCCAGGCGGCCAGCAAGCCAAGCAGCATGAGCGGGAGCGCCTCGCCGTAGCGGAATGTTGCGTACTGGCCGACCGCGCCGAGCGTGTCCAGGGTCGCGCGCAGGCTATAGATCGCCGCGAGCTTGAAGATCTGCAGCGGGTTCGCCAGGAGCATGGTCATGAGCATGGCGGGGCTGGGGCGCAGCGAGAGCGCCGCGCCGATCAGGCCCAGGTCGGCGAAGAAGACCAGGCCGAGCCAGACGAGGATGGCGGCGCCGGCCGCCGTGGAGGCTTTGCGCGTCAGGGCACTCAGCACGAAGCCGAGGCCCAGGGACGCCAGGGCGAGGAGCAGGCTGTAGCCGGCCAGGGCCAGGAACGTCTGCGCATTGCCGGAGACGGTCGCCGCTAGACCCAGGCCCGCCACGCCGAAGCCGATGGCGAGCGCGGCCAGGACGGCCAGACCCGCGCCCAGAGCTTTGCCCCAGAATACCTCGGCGCGGCTTACCGGCTGAGCGAGGAGGTACAGCAGAGTCCCCCGCTCGCGGTCGCCGGCCAGGACGCCCGCCCCGACGGTCAGACCCATCAGCGGGACGAACAGCAGCAGCGCGTTGATCAGGCTGGCGGCGGTTCGCCCGAACCCGCCCAGGCCGGCGTATCCGGCCGAAGCAACGCCCGCCTGGGAGAGCGCCAGCGCTAGCCCGGCGAAGGCCACAGCGTAGAACCAGAGCCACTTGTTGCGCAGACTTTCACGCAGCTCCCGCTGCGCAATTGCCCACACCGCGCCAGGCTCGATGAGCCTCATGGAGAGCTGCATGTTACTCTACCTCGAAGTTCAGGACGGGGATATCCCACTCGTTGAGCGAATACAAGAGCTGCATCTTCTGGTCGGAGGGGACCTGCACGATGACTGTGCCGCGACCGTTCAAGGACGCCTCGATGCCTTCTTGATGCAGATAGGTGATGGCGCGGGCGCGGTGCGCTTCCAGAACCCACAACGTCATCTTGACACGCGGCGTGGAACGCTCGCGCAGGGCTTCCGGCGTGATCGTGTCGAGCACCTTCCCTTCTTCAAGCACTAACACACGGTCCGCCAAGCCCTCGACCTCGTCAAGCCGGTGCGACGCGAACAGGATGGTCTTGCCTTCGTGGTGCAGGTCGGCGAGGAGGGTCAGATACTCGTGGCGAGCCTGGACGTCCAGGTTCGCGGTCGGCTCGTCGAGAAGCAGCACCGGCGGGTCGGCCAGGAGCGCCACGGCGAGGGCGAGACGTTGCTTGAGCCCGCCCGACAGGGCCGGCACAGGCTTGTCGGCGTGGCCCGCTAGACCCAGGCGCTCCAGCAGGCTGTCAATGCGCTCCGTGTCCGTGTGCCGCAGGCGGGCGAAGAACCGCATGGTGGCGTCGACGCCGAGATCGTAGAAGACGGTCTCCTGCGGCACGTAGCCGATGATCGAGCGAGCGGCCTTGCCGGCGCGGCGCACGTCGTGCCCGCCGACGACAATCGCGCCGTCTACCTTGATGAGGCCCAGGATCGCCTTGAGCAAGGTCGTCTTGCCGGAGCCGTTCGCCCCCCATAGCGCCAGGGCTTCGCCCGTGCCCACGTCGAAGGATACATCGTCGAGCGCTTGCACGTCGCCGTAGCTCTTGCTGACATTGCGCACCGAGACGGTGAAGCTGCTTACAGGCTTTTGCTTCGCGCCCGCTGTTGGCTTCGTGTCCACAGTAGCCTCTTCTTTGTCTGCTGCCCACCGCGTCGCATCGTGAGCCGCCCCACGCCCAGGCCGAGCGCGAGCAGCCCCACGGCGGTGAGGCGCATGGGCCAGGGCGTAGGCGGCGCGGCGTCCAGGAGCGCGGGCAGCGGCGGGAGGTCCATCGCGGGCGCCTCGTCGGTGAGCTTCGGCTGCGGCCGAACGACGGGGAACGCCGAGGCCGCGAACTCTATCGCCTCGACCGCCGGGCTGTAGAGCAGCACTCGCAGCCGCGGCTCGCGGTCGGCCAAACCCTCGAAGAACCGCTGCGACTGATACGGCACATCGCCGACGCCGTCGCCATTGGCGTCGAAGCCGGCGTAGTCGCTCCAATAGTTCCTGTGCCACGTGTTCTTCGCCAGTAATCCACCGCCCTGCACCGACACTTGCTCCGAGTTTTCCCAGAATACGTTCTTCTCGAAGACGTTGCCATGCACGGCGGGCTGCACGATCACGCCCACGTCGTTAAACGCAATGATGTTCTCAATGAAATGGCTGAACCCCTGGGGCGAGAAGGGCGTGTTGTCCAGGTAGATGCCTACGCGATTGTCAATCAGGGCGTTGTTGCGCGCGTCTACATCGTCGGCGTCCTTGAAGCCGAGGGCGTAGCCGCTCGGCCCACGCTGGCCTCGAATGAGGTTGTCGTGCATCACCGTCCCAGTCGAATACATTGTGTAGATGCCGACTGAGTTGTTGAGCATGTGGTTGCGCTCGATCAGCACTCTGTCGCAGTACATCAGGTGCACGCCATAGCGGCCGTCGGACACAGTGTTGTCGCGCAGTGTGACACCAGACGAGTACCAGACGACGACATCGCGCGTGTTCTTGACGATGTTATGCTCGACAAGGACATTCGGGCTGTACCACAGGCGTAGCCCGTCGCCCTTCCGCGCCACGTCGTACTCGTCCTTGCTGCCCACCGTGTTGCCGCGAACAACCGCGCCCTCGGCCTTGGAGATGAAGATGCCGAATAGAACGTCGTGCAGGATATTGTTCTCGACCACGACGCGCGGGGCCGCTGCGATAATGCCGGAGTGGTCGCGGTCCGGCTCGACGCCACTCCCGCGCACTTCGAAGCCGCGAAAGACGATGTCAGGCGCTTCGAGGATGACGACGGTGTTCTGCTCGCCGCCGTCAATCACAGCCCCGGCGCTGCCTTCGAGCGTCACAGTCTTGCGCACCAGCAGTTCCTCGCGGTAGACGCCCGGCCGCACCTCGATACGGTCGCCGTTCTGGGCTTCGTCCACGGCGGACTGAATGGTCGTGTACGGCCCCTGAGGCGAAACGACCAGGGTATGGGCCGCGGCTGGAGCGGCGAGGGCCGCCACCGGCCAGGCGAGTGCCAGGACGACGAGGGCGGCGAGGGCGGCAAGCATCGAGCGCGTCATGCCTGCATCACCGGCGCGGCGCCGACACCCGCCTGTGCTCGCTTACGCGCGTCCACAATCGGCTTGTAGGCCGCGCGGTGATACCACAGGCCGATCAGCACCACGATGACCGCGGCGAACGCCAGGATCAGGCCAATCTCCGGGCGGGCCACCGTCCCAAACTGCCCGATCTTGCCCTCGCCGATGATGGGTGGCGTGAACGGCTGGATCGCGCTCCCCAGGGCCGACTTGGGATCAATGCTGTGCCCGTAGCGGTAGAGAATCAGCCACAGGTCGGCCAGGAAAACGAAGGGATAGGCGATGGTCGGCAGCGCCAGAATGGCCGCCCACCAGTTGTGCACGAACACGCCGGCGATGAGCAGCAGGCCGAGGGCGACGATCATGTAGACGGAGGCGGAACGCTCCAATCGGCCGCCCTCGTCCAACGGCGGCATACCCAGGTAATGATTCAGCCCGTCAATCTCACGCATGTCGCCTTCGAGATGGCTGACATACGCCTGGACCTGCAAGCCCTTGGGATACTGCGGCGCTTTGAGGGTCAGGCTCCAATAGGGCAAGAAGATGGACGTGATCAGCATCAGCGCAGCCAGCATGAGCAGCGCGCCTGGGATGAGGTACTCCGTCAGGTGGCGTATCGAGCCGTCCGGCAACACAACCTTGACGTCAGGGTCTAGCTCAAACGAAGACATTGTTCCTCCGAAGGGGCCACACGGTTCCCCGTCTCTGGTTCCCCTACCCCTCTCCGCGTGGGAGAGGCTGGGTGAGGGTCCTTGATACTCACGCCCGGTTGCAAGACCCTCACCCCATCCCTCTCCCACAGAGAGCGGGGGTCAAACATGAGACGCAGCCGCTTACGGCTTCACCAGGAAGTAGCCAATCATCTCCAGGTGCAGCGCCGAGCAGAATTCAGTGCAGTAGTAGGTGTAGGTGCCAGCCGCGTCGGCGTCAAACTCAATCGTTTGCGTCTCGCCCGGCTCGAGGCTCAGGTTGATGTTGTAGCCGCTCAGCGCAAAGCCGTGCGTTGCGTCGCGCGTGCGCTCGATGTTGGTCAGGTGCCATTTCACGTGGTCGCCCTTGTTGACCTCGACGCGCTCCGGTGTGTAGTGCGAGCGGATGACGTTCATCCACACCTCGACATTCTTGCCGTTGCGCTCGACTTTTGCCTTGTCCGGCGTGATCTGCATGTCGGGGTCAACCGACATTGTCTGTGTGTTCCAGCCGATGTCCGGGTAGACCTCAAATGGCTTGAGCTTGTCGGCGGAGATAATCTGGGCATAGTGCGGCTCGGCCATGCCGACGGGCATGTCGAAGAGCACCTTCATCTGATCGCCGGTCTTTGAGCTGTCAATGAGCTGGAAGTTCTGGGGTAGCAGCGGGCCGACGTTGGCGAAGCGGTCAATGGACCACTTGTTGAGAGCGACGACGTACTGGCCCTTGGGATGGGCGGTGTCACCCTCGGCGGCCGCCAGGTGGCCGACGTTATACTGAACCGGCAGCTTCTGCACCAACGTCCACGGTTGTTCTGGATGGAGGCTCTGGTATGAGCCGCCGAGCGTCCAGCGGGCGACGGCCGAGTCGAGGAACAGTGAGGTGTAGGCGTAGCCCTTGTCGTCATAGACGGTGTGCAGCGGGCCGAGGCCAAGCTCGACCTGGGCTTCCATCGCCTTGTCGAGTGGGATGACTGGCACGCCGTAGTCGTCCTTGCTCAGGCCGCCGGCCGTCGTGGCCGCCTTGATCTTGTCGAAGGAGTAGACGGTTACGTGCGGGTCGAGCTTGCCGCCAATAGTGATGTACTCGCCGCCGGGCGTGACGTCCACGCCGTGCGGGCTCTTCGGCTCCGGCGCAAAGAAGAGGATACCCTCGTCCACGGCGGACTTCATAGGGATGACGGCGATGCCGTTGATCTGCTTGGCCTTGCCCGCCTTGAACGCCTCCTCCGCCTTCTGCCAATTGATGATGTGCAAGTAGTCGGTATCGTTCTTGGACGTGCCGGCCTCGAAGGGCGGCTCGCCGAGCTGAGTCATGCCCGTCGCCAACTCGGTGTTGAACGAGTGCCGAAAGCCAGCCAGCTCGACCCTTGCCCGCATCGCACAAGTCCTGCCAGTAGGGCGGCAGCTCGATCTGGAACAGGGTCGATACGTACGGTCGAACGCCCAGAATGTAATCAAGCCGCGGTACTTGTCCTTGTATTGGTCCATGCCCGCGTACTCAAAGCCGATGGGCGCGGCGTACTGCGGACCTTCGATGACATACTCGGTATTCGGGGTCACGAAGGTGCCGCCGTGGTCGTTGATGGCGTTGGGGTTCTTGACGATCTGCTTGGTCTCGAAGTCGCGCAGATCTACAACGGCGATGCGGGCGTTGGCCTTGTCGTTGATGAACACGAACTGGCCGTCATAGTCGCCGTTGGTCTCCGACAGGCCCGGGTGATGGGCGTCGCCCCAGGTGATCTGCTTGCCGTTGACCGCGCCCTCCGCCAGGACTTGGTTGCCCTCGCCGCCATAGCCATAGCCCTGCCACGGCTCGGGCGTGAAGACAGCAATTTCTTTGAGGATGCGCATGGACGGCACGCCGATGACGAGAATCTGCCCGGCGTGGCCGCCGGAGGCGAACATGATGAAGGGGTCCGTCTTGCCCGACGGCATGTAGGTCTTGAGGGCCGCGTAGACGTCGTCCGGGGTCATGCCTTTCTCGGCCACCAGGGCCGAGGCTTCGGCAGGGATCCCGCTTTGCGCCGCGCCGGGTGTCAGGCCACCGCCTCGGGTGAACCAGAAGAGCGCGGCGAGGAGCAGAATTGCGAGCAGAGCCACAATCAGAATGAGGAGAGTTCGATTACTTTTCTTTGGAGTTGCGGTAGCCATTGGTCTTCTCCTGAGGGTGGACTGATCCGGCGACGTTGCCGGACGATCGGTTGATGGCTGCCTGGCACTCGGCGATCAACGAGGGGAGGCTGATATCATACACGTGTGCCGCGTAGGCCAGGGTGCAATAGGAGGACAAGGCACAGCCAATGCAAGCCATCCGGCGCCGAATGAAAATGGCGCTCACTTGAGGGTGGGCATCCAGTAGGTTTTCGATGGTCATTCGCGCCAGCGAGTCGGCTTGATCCATGGCGAAACCCTCCCTAGTGAACATCATAGGGCAAGACTTGCCACTTGTCGTTGCGCCCGGTCAATTTCGGCCGCAAAATGTCGTAGGAGCGGGTTTCAGACCCGCCCCTACAGCGCCCCCGGCGATATGTTGTCGCGGCAGGTCTCAAACCTGCCCCTCTCCCGAAAACCTATCCCCCTATCCCAGGTCCTCGGCGATGCGAACAAGGGCATGCGGGTCGCGGATGAGGACGTGTTCTCGCCGCGCCTCGAGGATGCCTTCGTGCTCCCAGCGGCTGATGAGGCGGCTCACAGTGAATGTCGTGCTGCCTGTCATCTCCGCCAGGTCCTCCCTCGGCAGAGGAATACTGATGAGAATGCCACCGTCGACAGGCTCGCCGAGCTGACGAGCGAGGCGTTGCAGGGTTTGCGCCAGCCGCTGCTCGACGTGTTTTGTGGTCAGCTCCTGCACCCGTTCCTGAAGCTCGCGCATGCGCTCGCTGAGGATACGCGCGGCGTTGAGGCTGAGAGCCGGGTAGCGCTCCATAAGCGCGAGCAGCGTTTGCCGATCCCAGGCGAGAGCCCGGCAGTCATCCACGGCCTTCACACTGATAGGGTAGGTTGTGGGGCGCAAGACGGCCACTAGCCCGAAGGCGTCACCCTGAACAAGGTAACGCAGCAGAATCTCCTCGCCATCCACCGTTGTCTGGGCGAGCTTTGCGTGCCCGCTGATCAAGACATACGCGCAGATGGCATCGGCGCCTTGCTGCACGAAGAACGCGCCGCGTGATGCAGTTTGCACGCGCGCAGCCTCCGCAACTATTCGCTGCTGAACGGGCGACAGGCCATGGGTGAGAACGTTGTCAAGGACGAGGGTGATTGGTTCGTTCTGCCCGCTTCTCGTCGAGGTCGTCATAGACCGCTCCTGCTCGGGCCTATCACAATTATAGTCCTCACACTTGACTTTAGCAGCATTGCGTTCCTTTCTGCTCTCATCAAACCATTAGCTTAGTCTCTTGACTATAGCCTTCAACCGTGCTAGACTATATGTGTTGCTTTTAGCACTCCATACAGTAGAGTGCTAATCCGCCTGGCAGTAGTGAGGGTAGAGTGACAGACGCGTTGACAGATCGCCAGCGCACGGTTCTAGGTATCATTGTGCGCGCCTATATCAAGAGCGCGGCGCCCATCAGCTCTAAGATCATCGTCGAAGATTTTGGTCTGGGCTGGAGCGCGGCGACCGTGCGCAACGAGATGGCCGCCTTGGAAGAGCTAGGCTACCTTACCCATCCACACACCTCGGCGGGACGGCTACCGACGATCAGGGGCTATCGCTACTTCGTCGAGAACCTGATGGAAGCCCCGGAGCTTCCGTTGGACGACCAGCGGCGTATCCAGCATCAGTTTCACCAGGCGAGCCAGGAGCTGGAGGAGTGGCTGCGCCTGTCGGCGGCGGTGCTCGCCCACACGGCCCACGCCGCCAGCCTCGTGACCGCGCCGAAAGCGATGGAGGGCCGGCTCAAGCATATCGAGCTTATCTCGATCCGTGACACGCTCGTGCTGCTCATCGTGGTCATGCAGGATGGGCAGGTGAAGCAGCAGATGATCACGGTCGAGATGCCGACAACGCAGGAGGAGCTCAGCCGCGTTTCGAACCGGCTCAACAGCGCCCTCGGCGGGCTGACCCGGGGCGAGATTACGTCGCGCCTCGGCCACGTGAGCGTGTCGCAGCTGGAAGGCTATGCCCTGGAGCACCTACTGTTTCTCATGCGCGAGGCGGACCAGCGCCGCGGTGAAGTCTACAAAGAGGGCGTAGGCAACGTTCTTACCGCGCCCGAGTTCGCCGACCGCGCCCAGAGCGTCTTGCGCGCGTTGGACGATAATGCGCTCGAGGCGCTGCTCGCCGAGTTGCGCCTGCCGCCGCGTGGCGTCCAGGTGATTATCGGGGACTCAAGCGCCGATGGCGCGGAGATGGGGGTCGTGGCAGCGCGCTACGGCCAGCCGGACGAGGTCGAGGGTGTTCTGACGGTCCTGGGGCCTGTGCGCATGCCCTACGACCGCGCCGTCTCGACTGTCCGCTACGTGGCCCAACTGATGAGCACACTTGTGCGCGAGCTGTACGGATACTAGAAGAACCTCGTCGTAACGACTGATGGATTGTCAGTGACTGTTGCCGCAATCTTGCTCGCGCTGGAGATCCATCTCTAGCGCCTCCGACGGCAGAGGAGTTGACACTCCACTGCGAGCGGGTACGGGAACAAGGCAAGCTCCATCATTCGTTACGACGGTGACTTATACTGAAGGTTGTGGGAGACCAATTAATGGAAGAGACACGTCAGACGGATGAAGTGCAGGGAGTGAAGCCGCACGACGAGGGAGCGGAGGAAGGCGAGGCGCTTGTCACGCCCGTCGAGACGGCACACCCGCGCGTTGAGCAGCTCGAGAGCGAGCTGGCCGAAGTCAAGGGGCGCGCAGCTGAATACCTGGACGGTTGGCAGCGGGCGCGCGCCGACATGGCGAACTACCGCCGCCGCACCGAGGCCGAGCGGGCGACTCTAGTGGCAACGGCCAACGGCCGTCTCCTGACCCGTTTGTTGCCGGTGCTGGATGATTTCGAGCGCGCATTCGAAACGTTGCCCGCCGAACTGCGTAATCTCACGTGGATACAGGGAATCGGGATGATCTACCGCAAGCTGCAAATGACGGTCGAGGGCGAAGGCGCAACACCCATCGATGCCGTCGGCCAGCCATTCGACCCGAATATCCACGACGCTATCATGCAAGAAGAGTCACATGATTATCCGTCGGGCACCGTGATTGCCGAGTTGCAGCGTGGCTACAGACTGGGCGACCGCGTTCTCCGTCCGGCGATGGTGAAAGTGAGCAGTGGCCCTGGCCCGGCCAGCCAAAGTGGCGGCGCGGCATCGCCTGAAGAAGGAACAGAGGCATGAAAATCATCGGTATTGACCTGGGTACAACTAACTCCGTTGTCGCCGTCATCGAGGGCGGCGAGCCGGTCGTGATTCCCAATGCCGAGGGCGGTCGGCTGACGCCTTCGGTTGTCGCCATCAATTCCAAGAGTGGCGAGCGGCTCGTCGGCACTGTCGCCAAGCGCCAGGGCATCACCAACGCGGAGAACACCATATTCTCCATCAAGCGCTTCATGGGCCGCAAATTCACCGACCCGCAGGTGCAGGAAGCCATCAAGCACGTGCCCTACAAGGTCGCGGCGGCGCCCAACGGCGATGTCCGGGTCCTCATGGGCGGGCGCGAGTACTCTCCGCCCGAGGTGTCGGCAATGATCCTGGGCAAGCTCAAGGCCGACGCCGAGGCCTACCTCGGCGAGACGGTGAGCAAGGCCGTCATCACTGTTCCGGCCTACTTCAACGACGCGCAGCGCCAGGCGACCAAGGATGCCGGGCAGATCGCCGGGCTTGAAGTGGTCCGCATCATCAACGAGCCGACGGCGTCCGCCCTGGCGTACGGCCTGGAGAGCAAGGCCGACGAGCGCATCGCCGTGTACGACCTGGGCGGCGGCACGTTCGACGTGTCGATCCTGGAGATGGGCGACGGCGTGTTCGAAGTGCGCTCGACCAACGGCGATACCTACCTGGGCGGCGACGACTTCGACCTGCGCGTGATTACGTGGGTCGCCGATGAGTTCATGAAGGAGCAGGGCATCGACCTGCGCAAGGACCGCCAGGCCCTCCAGCGCCTCAAGGAAGCCGCCGAGAAGGCCAAGATTGAGCTGTCCACCGTTCTCCAGACGGAGCTGAACATCCCCTTCATCACCGCCGACGCCAGCGGCCCGAAGCACCTCAACATGACGCTGACCCGCAGCAAGCTGGAGCAGCTGACCGGCGACCTGGTGGAGCGCAGCATGGGGCCTGTGCGGCAGGCCATGGCCGATGCCAAGCTGAGCACCAACCAGGTGGACGAAGTTGTACTCGTCGGCGGGCAGACGCGTATGCCGCTGGTGCAGGAGCAGGTGAAGCGCGCGTTCGGCAAGGACCCGCACAAGGGTGTCAACCCGGATGAGGTTGTCGCGGTTGGCGCGGCGATTCAAGCGGGCGTTCTCGGCGGCGAGGTCAAGGACATCCTCCTGCTCGACGTGACACCGCTGACCCTCAGCATCGAGACCCTGGGTGGCGTGGCGACGCCGATGATCGAGCGCAATACGACGATCCCGTCGTCCAAGACGCAGATTTTCTCGACGGCGGCCGACAACCAGGACAAGGTCGAGATCCATGTGACCCAGGGCGAGCGCCCACTGACGCGCGACAACAAGACGCTGGGCAAATTCATCCTCGACGGCATCCCGCCCGCGCCGCGTGGTGTTCCCCAGGTCGAGGTGACTTTCGACATCGACGCCAACGGTATCCTGAAGGTCTCGGCGCGCGATAAGGCGACGAGCCGCACCCAGCACATTACGATCACGGCCTCGTCGGGTCTGGCGAAGGACGAGATCGACCGCATGGTGCGCGAGGCTGAACAGCACCGCGCGGCGGATGAGGCCCGCAAGGAAGAGATCGAGGCGCGCAACCAGGCCGAGTCGTTGATCTACGTGGCCGAGCGCACGCTGCGCGACGTGGGCGACAAGGCGCCGGCGAACATGCGCAGCGAGGTTCAAAGTAAGGTCGAAGGGCTGCGCAAGGCGCTGGCCGGCACCGATGTCGAGGAGATCAAGCGCGCGCACCAGGAGCTGCAAGGCATGCTGCAGAGCTTCGGCGCGGCGGCGTACCAGGCAGGCGAGGCCCCGGAAGCCGGCGCCGGTCCGCAGCCCGGCGGGTCAGGCGAAACGCCGGAAGGCACCGTGGAAGGCGAGTACCGCGAGGTATAAGGTCGGACTGTCCGGCCGTGGTCAGCTAGAAGACGGGCATCGCCGGGCCGCCCGCATGGGCTAGGCGCCCGGCGATGCTTCATCCATTTGGCCGCCGCCACTGACTACAAGGTGGATGAATGAGCAGCAAGCGCGACTATTATGATGTGTTGGGGGTCCCCAGGGATGCCGACGCCAACAGCATCAAGCGAGCCTACCGACGGCTGGCGAAACAATATCACCCTGACGCGAACAGCGCCTCCGATGCCGAGGCTCGCTTCAAGGAGATCAACGAGGCCTATGAGGTACTCAGCGACCCTCAGAAGCGAGCCACGTACGACCGCTTCGGGCACGCGACTCAGCAAAACCCTTTCGCAGGCGGCCCCAGCGGCTTCGGTGGGTTCGAGGATATATTCGAAGAGTTGTTCACTGGGTTCGGCCAACGGATGCGCGGCGCCCAGAGAAACGCACCGCAGCGCGGCGCCGACCTACGCGTTGACCTGGTGATCGCCTTCGAAGAGGCGGCCTTTGGCGCCGAGAAACCCATTGATGTGACACGTTCCGAGACCTGCGACGTATGTCACGGCAGCGGCGCGGCGCCGGGCACCAGCCCGATTCGCTGCCCAACCTGCCAGGGCACCGGGCAGATGCGGCGTGTTCAGCAGTCGATCCTGGGGCAATTCGTTAACGTTGTCACCTGCCCCCAGTGTGGCGGGGAGGGCGAGATTGTCACGACTCCCTGTCCCGAGTGCCGGGGCCAGAAGCGCGTCCAGCGCACCAAGTCCCTCGTCGTCGACGTGCCAGCGGGCATTGACGACAACATGCAGATTCGCCTTTCCAATGAGGGCGAACCAGGCTCGCGCGGTGGTCCGCCGGGCGATCTGTATGTTAGGGTGCATGTCCAGCCGCACCAGTACTTCCGCCGCCACGAGCAGGATGTGCTCATCGAGCTGCACATCAACATCGCGCAGGCGGCGCTGGGGGATGAGGTGGTTGTTCCGACGCTCGACGGCGACGAGAAGATTGTTGTGCCCGCCGGCACGCAATCGGGCGAGAGCATCCGCTTGCGCGGTAAGGGCATCCCGAATCTGAAGCGCACCGGCCGGGGTGACGAGATGATCACCCTGGTGGTGGACACGCCGCGCAAGCTCACGGACCAGCAGCGCGCCCTCTTCGAGCAGCTCGCCCAGACGCTCAGCGACGGTGCCAAGATCTCACCGCAGAAGGAGAAGGGTTTCTTCGACCGGGTCCGCGACGCGTTCAATTTGTAGGCGGCCTGTTGCGGCAGCATCTCCAATTCCCGACGTCGTCTCGCCTTGCGCGGCGACGTCGGTGGTTTGGCGCTGGGCGTCGTGATCGCTATAATCTGCGCACGAGTTGCGACTGGCAGGGGAGGTGAATGATGGAACATCCTCTTGTTATCACTCAACTTGATGAAGCTGCGGCCGAGTGGATCGAACAGGAGGCCGAGCGCACGGGCACAAGCGTTGAGGCGGTGGTCCGTCAGCTCATCTATCGAGGCCTTGAGGTGGAACGCAGGACGATACATCAGGGACTCTACCACGACCTTGATGCCTTGGCCGGTACATGGAGCGCTCAGGAGGCCGTTGAGTTCCTGCACGCGATCCATGACCTAAACCAGGTTGACCCGCCGTTATGGAATGAACACCATTCTTCTTGATACCAACGCCTACGTCGCGTTTAAGCAGGGCCAGGCAGATGCGGTGGAGATTATCCAGCGCGCACAACGCCTGGCCTTGAGTTCGATTGTACTTGGGGAATTGCTTGCCGGCTTCGCCGTGGGATCGCGTGAGGCAACTAACCGCTTGGAGTTGCAGCTGTTTCTAGCTTCTGAGCGAGTGCAGATCGTACGCGTGGATGAGGAGACGGCAGTGCATTACGCTATGGTCTATCGCGCCTTGCGAAGCAAGGGACAACCCATCCCGACGAACGACATGTGGATCGCTGCGTCTGCTCTCCAGCACGGCTACGCTCTCTACAGCTACGACAGACACTTTCGTGCTGTGGATGGATTGCGCGTGGGTGCGACGCCATTTGGCCTTCTAGATGAGGGGGAATAGGTGCGTTTATGGGAAGTGTCGGTCCTCGCCGATGGCGAGGCCATCGAGGCGGTGAGCGAAGTCATGGGGCGGTTCGCGCCCGGCGGCGTCGCCATCGAGACGACGCTCCTCCCCACCGACTCCGACCGCGAGTACGCGCCGCCACAGACGCGGGTGAAATGCTACTTGCCTGTGGACGAGGGCGAGGAACGCTTGCAGGCGCTCCAGGATGCCCTGTGGCGGCTGCGTCTCATTCTCCCCATGCCCGAACCTGAGATTCGCGAGATGTCCGAGGCCGATTGGACCACTGCCTGGCGACAGGATTACCACACCCTGCGCGTCGGGCGGCGCGTCGTGATTGTCCCGGCCTGGGAACAGTACGAAGCGCAGCCAGATGACCTGGTTGTGGCGATGGAGCCGGGCATGGCATTCGGGACAGGTCTGCACCCCACGACGCGCCTCTGCGTCGCCGCGCTGGAGGACATCGTCCAGCCGGGGCAGCGCATCCTCGATGTGGGCACAGGCTCGGCCATCCTCGCCATCGCGGCCGTCCGGCTCGGCGCTCAAGAGGTGCTCGGCACGGAGATAGACCCGGTGGCCGTTGTCGCCGCGCAGGAGAACGTCGAGCGCAACGGCGTGGCCGACCGCGTGCGCGTCATCGAGGCGGCTTCCCCGACCGATCTGGGCCAGTGGGACATCGTTGTCGCGAACATTCTGCCCCACATTCTGCTGGACATGGCCGACGCATTGGCGGCTTGCCTCGCGCCCCACGCAGTGCTCATCCTGTCCGGTATCCTTGATACCCACGTGGTCGAGATCGAGCTCGGCTTCGCTGCCCGCGGCCTCACGATGACCGAGCAGCGCCAGGAAAAAGACTGGACCGCCCTCGTTTTTCGATTCCCCTCTTGACAACCTAACCCGTTTATTGTATAATAACCGTACAGTGTTCGGAATATGAGGTGTGTTCGTGACCGAAACCAGTGCGCCCCACAGGCGCCGCCATGCCCGCACGCGGCAGGCGATCCTGGACGCCGCGCGGCAGATTATTGCGGAGCGCGGCGCCGATGGGTTGTCGATGCGCGAGCTGGCTGACCGGATCGACTATAGCCCGTCGGGCCTGTATGAATACTTTCACAGCAAGGACGAGCTTATTGCCACGCTTTGCGGAGAGGGCTTCGACGCGCTCGCGCAGCGGCTGCAGGCGGCTCAAGAGATACCGGGCGCTTCGGCATCGGAGCGGGTTGTCGCTGTTGGGCTGGCCTACATCGCCTTTGGGGCCGAGAACCCTGACCGCTACAAGCTAATGTTCAACAGTCGACCGCCTATCCCGCTGTCTCTCGAAATGGTTGCCACAGGCGCTTCGTTTGGCGTGTTGGTGCAAGTTGTGCGCGACGGGGTCGAGGCGGGCGAGTTCAGGGGAGGGACGGGCTACGGCGCGCTGGAGCAGGCCTACTATCTGTGGGCGCTGGTGCACGGTCAGGTAATGCTTGGCCTGGCGCAGTTTTACGGTTCCCCCACCGGCTTCGCCGCCCTGAATCAGCGCGTTTTGGAAGAGGCAGTCGTTGGCTTGCGGGCGTAGCCTTTTTTTTGCCTGGTGATGCCGTACAGTGTACGGTAAGTGTTGACTGTTCGGATGGCGTAACCTCGGGAAGGAAGGACGGCCATGGCACAGACGATTAATCGGCGGGTGACCGCGCAGATCGAGGGCGATTTCGTGGTGTTCCTGATCGGGATGCGGATTAACAAGGTGTGGAAGGTCGGGCAGTGGTGGCCGGTCGCGATGGCGATGCCGAAGATGCTGCAAGAGCTTAGCCAGAACCCGGAAGCTGGTATGCTGGGCTACGAGTCGTTCTTCGGCTTCCCGCAGACGGTGATGGTGCAGTACTGGCGCTCGTTCGACCACCTCGAAGCGTACGCCCGCAATCGCGACGCCGCTCACTGGCCCGCCTGGGTGGACTTCAATAAGAAGATCGCCAGCAACGGCGACGTGGGCATCTGGCACGAGACGTATTTGGTGAAGGCGGGGCAGTACGAGTCGGTCTACAACAACATGCCTGCCTTTGGCCTGGGCAAGGCTACCGAGCTCGTGACGGCGAGCGGCCGCCGCGAGAGCGCGCGCAGCCGCGTGGGGGCATCGAAGCCCGAAGCCGCAGAAGTTGCCACGCCGAACGGCTACTAAGGGAGGAACCTATGTTTGCCGGCCACCTTGGTGCAGCGATAATCATGAAGAAGGCGGATCCGGAGGTCAACCTGGGGCTCCTCTTCTTCGCCACCCTGTTGCTCGACTTCCTTCTGGGCTTCTTCGTCACCATCGGGTTGGAGCAGGTTCACATCGCGCCTGTCTACCGCGGTATTGAGGACCAGACGTACGCCTTTCCCTACTCCCACAGCCTGGCTGCGAGCCTGCTGTGGTCAGGCCTGGCGTTTTTGGTGACCCTGTGGCTGTTCCGACGGAGCAGACTTCGCCTCCTGGCCGGGCTTACCGTGGCCGCCACCGTCTTCTCGCACTGGGTACTGGACATGCTCGTGCACGTCCCCGAGATGCCGCTCTTCGGTACAGGTTCACCGAAGTTCGGTCTGGGGCTTTACGCCCAACCCGTCCTCGAAGTGGGTCTGGAGGTCGTCCTGGTGCTCATCGGCCTCGCCGTGTATCTGAGGACGGCTACCGGCGTGCCGCGCGCCCGGCAGTATGTGTTGGTCGGCCTCATGCTTCTTATGGCGTTTCTCACGGCCGCCGGTACCCTGTCGGGCGCGCCAGCCGATCCGTCCCAGACGGCCATGACGTGGCTCATCGAAGCGCCGGTCATCGCTGCGATTGCCTTCTGGATCGACCGCCCGGCCACAAAACCGCAGCAACAGACGGCGCGGGCCGGGGCGGCCTAACGTAGCGAAATGATGGTTCTCAATTGGAACCGCACTGAATGGCATGTCATGGTGAGACCTCCATACCTACGATCGCACGCGCTAGCATGAGAACACTGCTATCCCGTCATTGCGAGCGGAGCGAAGCAATCTCCCACTCTTGTCAAAGGCAGTCTGCGCCGCTGCGGCGTTGCTGTCAGCCAGTGACAGATTGCTTCGTCAGTGGGGAGCTTCGCCCCCCACACCCCCGAGACGCGCTCCTCGCAATGACAGTAGTGTGTGTTCTGAGAGCGCAGCGAAGCGTCCCCAATATACCGGGATGCTTCGCATTCGCTCAGCATGACATGTCTATGATTGCATCTCGCTAGATGCTCGCGCCACGGCGGCGGCCGAAAGCGACGCCGCGCCAGGCGGCGACGACGGCCATGGTGACCAGGGCCGAGAGAACAGCCTCACCGGCGCCATTGATCGCGCCAATCGGAATGATAACGGACGGCGCCAGCTTCCCGGTCAGGATAATCATTCCCACCACGAGCACGGTGTTGGTCAGTGAGCCTGCTGCCCCGCCAGCCGCAGCGGCCAGTGGCTCATGGTAGCGGCGCAGGGCGGCGTACACTGCCCAGGCGGCCGGGCCGATGAACAGGCGCGGCAGGATGGAGATCAGCGGGTCGGTGAAGATGATGTTGCCGCCCGGCTGACCGGCGCGGATGAAGCTCGTCACGCCGAAGCCGAGACCGGTCAACAGGCCCGCGATGGGGCCGCCGATGATGCCGGCGAGGATGGTAGGAATCTGAAGGGTGGTGGCGCTGACACCCCAGGGCATCGGCACGAAGCCCAGGAAGGGAATCTGGCCGAGTAGCAGGGTGATGGCCAGGAATACGGCCGCGATCACCAGGGTACGAGTCGTGATTTTCACGTGAGGTCTCCTTGTAGCGAAAGCTAGCTCCAGATCCTCGTCCAGATGGCGGCATCGAGGCCCTGCCACGGGCCACGCATCACGACGAGGGCGATAAACACGGCGGCGGCGACGGCCATCCAGTCCGACGGCCGCGCGCGTAGCTGCACGAAGTGAGTGCGCCCCTTGCCGCCGACATAGCCCCGCGACTCCATCGCCTGGGCCAGGTCTTCGGCGCGGCGCAGGCTGAGAAGGATGAGCGGAACCATCAGCGGCAGCAGACGGCGCACGCGTGTCACGAGGCCACCCGCGCCTTGCCCGAAGTCTGCGCCCCGCGCTGCCTGTGCCTTGGCGAGGCGCTCGATTTCCTCCGCCAGGACGGGGACGAAGCGGATGGCGATCGTCGCGACCAGCGACAGCTCGTGGGCCGGCAGGCCGATGGCTTGCAGCGGGCGCAGGCCCGCCTCGATGCCGTGGGCCATCTCCGTCACGGCGGTCGTGTAAGTCAGCAGGCCCAGCAGCAGGATGAGGGTCACGAATCGGAGCGTCGAGAGTCCGACGAGATACAGCGCGCAGTCGCTGACGCCAAAGAAGCCGACGCGGGCGACGTCGCTGCATGTCATCCCTTGCGGCACGACCGGCACGATGAGCTGCAGGACGGCGAAGACGACGAGGAACGGCAGGGCCGCTCGTACACTCCTGAACGCGAAGCCAAGCGGGATGCGCGCGGTCACAGTCAGGAGGATGACGAGCGCCAGAACGATGAGCGCCCCGGTATACCCCTGCACCATCATCGTCGCGGCGAGCAGCGCCAGGAAGCCCAGGATCTTCGCCCGTGGGTCCAGGCGGTGGATGATGGAGCCGGTGGGAAGATACTGCCCGATGGTGACGTTGCGCAGGAACTCGAACTCACTCATACTGCCTCCGGCATCGGAGTGGGGGCGAGCAGTGGCATCAATGCCTGCTCAGCCTCCTCGACGGTCAGAATATCGGCCGGGATGGCGCAGCCGCGGCGGCGGAGTGCGGCGGCGATTTCGGCGGCCTGCGGCAGACCGAGGTGATGCTCCGCCAGGCGCTCTGGCTGCCCAAACACCTCGCGCGGCGTCCCTGTCAGGACGACCCGCCCCTGGGCCAGGATCGTGATGCGGTCGGCGATCTCCGCCAGGTCATCCATGCTGTGGGTCGCAATCACGATCGTCAGCCCGGTCTCGCGCCTGAGCCGCGTGAGCTGCTTCAGAAGGGCGGCGCGGGCGCCAGGGTCGAGGCCAGCGGTAGGCTCGTCGAGGACGAGAACTTTCGGCTTGAGCGCGAGAACGCCTGCCAGGGCAACGCGCCGCCGCTGGCCGCCACTCAGGCTGAATGTCAGCCGATCCTTGAAACCTTCGAAATCGAGGCCGACCAGGCTCATGGCCTCGCGAACGCGCTCGCGCACCGCGGCGCGGTCCAGGCCGAGGTTGCGCGGACCAAAGGCGATGTCGTCGCCCACGTACTGCTCGAATAGACCGTCCTCGGGGTTCTGGAACACCAGCCCCACCATCCGCCGCGCCTCGCGAATGTCCGTCTTGGGATTCGCGAGGTCTAGATCGAGGACGCGCACGCGTCCAGCCTGCGGGCGCAGCAGCCCGTTCAGATGCTGCAGCAGTGTTGACTTGCCGCTGCCCGTCGCGCCGACGACGCCCAGGATTTCGCCCTCGCGCACGTCGAAATCCACGCCGCGCAGGGCGGTGGCCGCCAGCGGTGTACCCTTGAGGTAGACATGCTCCAGCCCGCGTACCTCAAGCAAAGCCCGCCCTTCAGGCCTCTTTCGGATATCGGAGTCCAGGGCGGATGTACCGGTTCTTTCTCCCGCTGGAAGAGGGCTAGGGCGAGAGTCGCGAGGCCCCCCCGTGGAATACCGCCTCTCTCCCCAGCCCTCTCCCAGCGGGAGAAGGGGTAACGTTGCTGGCAAATGCACCGCGACATTTGCCGCGAATTCGTCTGGTGTCAATGCGATGGGCAGGCCGGGTAGGACAGAGCGCGCAGCAAGGCTCAGCCGGGCCGGAGCCGGTACTTCAAGTCCGAGCGCCAGCAGGCGCTCGCGGTCCTCGAACACGCGGGCCGGCGCGCCATCGGCGACGACCTCCCCGGTATCGAGGACAATGACCCGATCGGCGAGCGCCGCCTCGTGCATGAAGTGCGTGACCTGGACGATGGTGACGCCCTCTTGCTGCAGCCGGGCCAGGATATCCAGGACATCACGCCGGCCACGCGGATCTAGCATGGCCGTGGCCTCGTCCAGAACCAGGACCTGCGGGCGCATGGCGAGGATACCCGCGATGGCGACGCGCTGGCGCTGCCCGCCCGACAGCAGGTGTGGCGAGCGCTGGCGCTCCTCGATCAGGTCCACAGCGCCGAGCGCCTGAGTCACGCGATTTTGCAGCTCAGGGTACGGGACGCCGAAGTTCTCGGGGCCGAAGGCGACGTCTTCTTCGACGACCGTCGCGACGAGCTGATTGTCGGGGTCCTGGAAAACGATGCCAACGGTCTGGCGGATTTTCTGAAGCTGGGAGGTGTTCCGCGTGTTGATGCCGTTGACGTAGACATCACCCTGGGTGGGCAGAAGCAGACCGTTGAGATGGCGGGCGAGGGTCGACTTGCCCGACCCGTTCGCGCCAACAATGGCGACGCGCTCCCCCTGCGCAATGGTCAGGGAGATGCCGCGCAGGGCGTCGAGGGTCGCGCCACCGGGCAGTGAGTAGCTATGGGTTACGCCGTCGAGGCGAAGCATAAAAAAAGCCCCTCGGCTGGCCGAGGGGGTGGGGGGACAAAAGGAGCGGGCGACAACGCCACGCCATCGTCCTCCTGGCACTTACCGTCTCGGTCCAGACCGGATCCAAGCGATGCCGAAGGGAAACCACAAGCAGATAAGAGCGACTTCAAGGCCGTGTGTCACCGCCACGTGGGTCGGTGCGTGGGCCTCACATGGAAATTCTAGTCTCCATCGTGTGAGACTCGCAAATCCGCCGGATATTACGCGGACATTGACGCGCATTTGCATTTTCAACAGTAAGTATGGATACTTCGTGTGATCTTGATGTCAAATATTCGTAACGTACCTCGTTTTGGCTGATAGACGCGAAACTTAAGTCGAGATGAGTCGTGGAACAGTAAGGGTATTCTTGTCGGGGTTCTACCTTCGTTTAGCCATAGGTAGTTAGATCTTGAGACTCATTAAGCCGCTGCATGTCTCGGGCTATCTCGCGCACGCGATACCAGGAAAAGTCTGGCAACTGCTCGCTATCGTCATCATTCTTCTGTTAGCTATCCTGATCCGCCTTCCATTAGCGGAAACGCCCGGCTACACCGACGACGTCAACCGTTACATGGAGCGATCCTGGAAGGCATCCACCTTCGGCATAGGCTCTACCTACACCGATGACTACAAGATCAAAGCCACCAACAACCTGCCGGGCTTAGTGTACGTGTTCGAGGCGGTGGGCATGTTCCACCGCGCTTTCGTTGACCCCTCATTCCCGGCGCCTCTTAGCAACGCTTATCGCAACCCTGACCATCGTTTCCTGCTGCGCATACCTGCGATTCTTGCGGACCTGGTCACGGGTCTCTTGATCTTTGTCAGCGCGAGGCGGCGAGCCGGTGCGTTGATGGGATTGCTTCTCATGGCGACGTTTGTCCTCAACCCGGCCATCGTTTTCGTTTCGGCTCTGGCAGGTCAGACACAAGGCATCTACATCGTTCTCATCGTCGCGGCATTTGTGGCAATCGAGTGGCGCCAGCCGGTCATCGCCTGGTTCGCGATTGCCCTCGCTGCGGGTACGAAACCCCAGGCCTGGATATTCCTCCCCGTGGTTGCCATACTGACGCTGCGCCTGTTTGGGTGGCGGAAGCTCGTGGAGGGCGGTGTCATTCTCGCCGCCATCTGGCTACTCCTGGTCGCGCCCATTGTCAGGACGGGAAATTGGCCAGACCTGGTTGATAACATGTTCTTCGTGAGCAACAAGAACAATGATGTCGACCATAGCGCCCATAACATATGGTACCTCGTAGTGCAGACGGAGACGGTCCACGATAGCGAGCCGTTCCCGCCTCTTGAGTCCATGGGTTTGCCCTGGTTGACGTATCGCCATGTTGCGTTGGCGGCCCTCGGTCTCGTGGAGCTGGTCGTGCTCTTCGTTCTCTGGCGCCGGCCCGACGCTGTGCATATGTATCTCTGGTCCGCCTTCCTCTTCTGCGGCTTCGTGATTCTATCAACGAACATGCACCAGTGGTACCTCGTGGGCGCCCTGCCGCTCCTGTTGCTTGCCGCTGCCGAGGCGCCCGGTTGGCTGTGGCTCTACATCGTCTTCAGTATCACGGCGACGCTCAATATGGCGTTGCACTACCCCAGTGTCATGACGTGGCTGGTCCCCGCCGCGGCGAAAGACGAGGACGCGGCGAACGCCCCGCTTGCCATTCCGCGGCTAGCGAATGCGGCGACGAACGTGGCTCTGTTCGTCACGTGGGCGATCCTGCTCACGCGACGTAACTACTTGAAATTGGGAGTGCGTGGGGATACTGGATGAGGGCGCGTCACCACATGGTGTCGGTACAGGGGACGTCTTCGGGTATGGGGTAGGAGTAGCACTCGTGGCTACCCTGGTCGACCACGAGGAATCGCCCTAGATATATGCCGAACAGGTCGTCTGATTATGCACTAGGGCCGGTTCATGTGCCAGATCAGGCGTAGGCCGGTCAGTGTCAGGTTCGGGTCCACCACATCGAGGACTTCACTTTCGGCGGCGACAAGGGGCGCGCGGTCGCCCGTCCCGATGACGTGGACCTCTCCCCCCAGCTCGGCGCGAATGCGCGCTACCATCCCTTCCACCAGTCCAACATAACCATACACCAGCCCAGATTGTATCGAGTGGACTGTGTTGCGGCCCACGGGCGACGGCGGCGGCGAAAGCTCCACAAGCAGGAGCTGTGACGTCTGGCGAAACAATGCCTCGGCTGCGATCTCGATGCCGGGGGCGATGGCCGCGCCGACATATTCGCCCGCGGCGTTGATGGCGTCGAAGGTGGTGGCTGTGGCGAAGTCGACGACAATAGCCGGTGTTCCATAGAGGCGGATGGCGGCGAGGGCGTTGGCGACGCGGTCGGGGCCTAGCTCCCGTGGGTTGTCGATGCGCACGCGCACGCCGGTGCGGGTGCCTGGGCCGACGACAACCGGCTTGCAGCCCAGCGTCTCGGCAATTGTCTGGAATGTCCCCGTGAGGGGAGGGACAACGGAGCCGATGACGACCCCATCCACGTCCTTGAGGGAAACCTCGCGGACATGGAGCAGGTTGTCGAGAAGGACGTAGTATTCGTCGGGGGTGCGCTCGGCGCGGGAGGCGACGGTCCAGTGGCCGACAAGACGCTCGCCGTCGAAGAGGCCGATGACGATGTGGACGTTGGCGATGTCAAGCGCGAGAAGCATCAGTTGGAATTGTTACCGTCTTCGCCGTTGCTCTTGCTTGCGCGGCTGAGCAGGTACGCGCCGGCGGCGACACCGGCCAGGCCGAGGCCGGCGTACATCGCGGCCCGCTTCCAGTAGCCGTCATCCTCCGGCTCGCCGGGGACGTAGGTCTTGAACATCTGGCCCCACTTGGTCTTATACGCATCCTGGACGCGGTAGTGGCCGACGCGCGGGTACCAGTACGCGTCGTGGTAGGCGCGCGAGGCGACGTACGACCACGGAACGACCGGGCTTTGCAGCAGCGGCTTCTCCAGCGGCTTCAACGGGCCGTGGTAGATGAGCTTCTGCCCCTTGCTGGCGAACGTGTCTTCCTGAATGAAGCCCCATTGCTCGTCCAGCACATCAGTGTCACCGACGATCTCGATCTGCCGCGGGTCGCCAACGCCCAGGCCGCGCTCGTGGGCCAGGCGGATGAACTTCAGGTCCAGTGGGTCGAAGCCCTGCAGTCGCGCCGACAGGGCGTCGATGGCGACCTGGTCCGACGATGCTAGAATAACGTCCTTCTCGTGCCAGCGCATGGCGCGCGGCCCCGGGCCATCGCCGGCGAACGTGCCATCCATGACCGCGAACAGCCCGCTGTGAATCTCTTGCTGGATCGCCAGGAGGTCCACGACCGTCTCGTGGATAACGGCATGAGTCCAGTGACGCTTCTCATTGAGAAGACCGCCGAAGGCATTCTTCATCGCACCGGTGATGGTGGTAAAGACGTGAGTCTTGACCGTGGGCAGCTGGATGATGTTGCGGCCGATGAACGGCTTCGGGATCAGGATACCCTCCGGGAAAATCTTATCCAGGACGAGCATCTCTGTCTTCGGCTCGTAGCGCACCCATTCGACCTCTGGCTCGTAGAGGTGGACGTTCTGGATGCCGTATTTATCCACAACCGCCTTGTGGCCGTTGTTCCGCTCCCCGACGTAGGCGTCGACGACGACGGTCTTGTTGTGGGCGGCCATCAGGCTGTCGCGCTTGTAGCCGTCCTCCAGCAGCGTCTTCACGACGCCTTCCACCTGCCAGGGCGCGCTAGAGCAGGCCGGGTACCACGTCTGCCACGAGATGTTAATCTTCAAGAACGTGTCACGTTCCTTGGGCAGCGCGGCCTCGTAGCCCGCCATGCGCATCAGCCGCCCATAGTCCTCGAGGACCGTTTCCGGTCGAGTACGAAGCACGGCGACCTTGCCGCGGCCGGGGAAATTCGCTGGGTCAATCATTTGATAGTACTCCTGGATATAGACAATTGCCACGGAAGCGCAGAGGACACAGAGAAAATGGTAATGTCAGGCTTCCTGTGTCCTCTACGCTGTTGTGGCTCGCTTTGGCCCGGCGGCCATGAGGCCCGTCTAGCCGCGTTCTTCGGCCAGCTCTTTCTTGCGCGCCTCGACGACCTGTGAGGTGAGGTGGGCCGGGACTTCTTCGTAGCGAACGAACTCCATTGTGTAGATGCCGCGGCCCTGGGTCATCGACCGCAGGTCGGTGGCGTAGCGCATCATTTCCGCGAGCGGAACCTCGGCCTCGATGACGGCCTTGTTGCTCTGCTGATCGATGCCGAGCACGCGCCCGCGCCGCTGGTTCATGTCGCCCATGATGTCGCCGGCGTACTGCTGTGGCACGGTAATCACGACGTGCATGATCGGCTCGAGGAGCACCGGTCCGGCTTTGGGCAAGCCCTCCTTGAACGCGATGTGCGCGGCCAGCTTGAAGGCCATTTCGGAGGAGTCGACCGGGTGGGACGAGCCGTAGTACAGCGCGGCGCGAAGGTCTACCGTTGGGTACCCGGCGACGACGCCCTGGTCCAGGACCTCGCGCAGACCCTTCTCCACAGCGGGTATGTACTGGCGCGGCACCGAACCGCCGACCACCTCATCCGAAAACTCGAAGCCCGAGCCTCGCTCTAGCGGCTCGAAGCGGATGTAGACATCGCCAAACTGGCCGCGTCCGCCCGACTGCTTCTTGTGTCGCCCCTGCTGCTCGACCTTCCGGGTGATGGTTTCGCGGTAGGGAACCTTTGGCACACTGCTATCGACATTGACGCCGAACTTCTGTTGGAGCTTACGCATGGCAACGTCAATGTGCGACTCGCCCATGCCCTCCATGATCGTCTCGCCCGTCTCCACCTCGCGGCGAACTCGCAGCGTCGGGTCTTCTTCCACCAGACGCTGCATCGCGACGCCCATCTTGTCCAGGTCCGTCTTTGTTCGCGGCGAGAGGGCCGCCATGTAGACGGGGTTCGGGTAGGTGATGGGGGGCAGGGCGAGCGCGTGGGCGCGGTCGCTGCTGAGCGTGTCGCCGGTGTTGGTGTGGTCGAGCTTCATCGCCACGCCGATATCGCCGGCGATGACCTTGTCCACATTGATTTGTTCCTTGCCACGGCGGTCCTGGAGCTGGCCCAAACGCTCTTCGCTCTCGGAGCGCGCATTCCATACGCGGCTGTCGGAGGAGATTGTGCCGGAGAATACGCGGAAGTAGGACAGCTTGCCGTACGGGTCGGCGACGCTCTTGAACACCTGGGCCACCAGCGGGCCGGACGGGTCAGCCTTAAGCTTCACGCCCTCATCGCTGCCCGGCTTCGTCGCAACACGCTCGACACCTTCTTCCGGCGACGGGAGATAGGTGATGATCGCATCGAGGAGGGCCTGTACACCCTTCATGGCCGTGCCGGCCACGACGAACACGGGCACGACCTTGCCGGCTTTGACGGCAAGGTGTAGGCCGCGATGCACCTCGTCCTCGGTCAACGTCTCACCGTCGAGGAATTTCATCAGATACTCGTCGTCGCCCTCGGCGGCGGCCTCCACTAACGTCTCATAGGCCTGGTCGCACTGGGCCTTCATGCTCGCGGGCACCTCGCCCGGCTGGCCCTTGTCGCCGACAATCGCGTGGCCGTTGGATACGTCGACCACGCCTTTGAAGTCATGCTGCGCGCCGATCGGAATCTGAATCACGGCGAAGTTGGCGTTGAAGGCCTCCCGCAAGCCGGCGAGCGCCTGCTCGAAGCGCGCGTTCTCGCGGTCCATCTTGGCGATGACAACCGCCCGCGGCAGCCGTTCTTCATCCAGGTAGCCCCACGAAAGCTCGGTGCCGACTTCGACACCGGATGAGGCATCCACCAGGACGAGGGCAGCGTCGGCGGCGCGGATGGCGCCTTTCACCTCGCCCACGAAGTCGGTGTAGCCGGGCGCATCGATGACGTTAATCTTGTGGCCGTTCCATTCGACCGGCACAATCGCAGTGCTAATCGAAATATGACGCCGAACTTCTTCTGGCTCGAAGTCGGATACGGTCGTGCCTTCTTCGACTTTGCCCAGACGGGTGGAGCCGCCCGATGCATTGAGCATCGCTTCGGCTAGCGATGTCTTGCCAGAGCCGCCGTGTCCTAGCAGGACAACATTGCGGATGTTTGCGGTCTTATACTCCTTCATCCAATCCTCCTCGAAGGATAAACCATGAGTTGACGAATTATAGCACAAACCGACACGGCGAAGGAGTCAGATCGGAATGCGCGCGGTTTTTGGGTCTGCTCGGTAGGAATGCTATAATTCAGGGAAGTTTCGCGCTCTCCGGCGCTCGTCTTGCTGACACGTCACAGACGACGGGGGGAGGGCGCGTCCGCACCGGGCAATGGCGCAGGTGACGACCTTATGCTTGAGGTATCCCAAGTTGCAGCGCCTGCTGAGATGCAGCAGGAGACAGGTGAACAACTCCTGACACGTGTTGCTGAGGCAATGAGCATCGTCGCCGACCTGAGCCGCGCTGACGCGCTTCTCTACCGTCTGGAAGGCGGCCAGCGTGCTCGTATCGTGGCTCAGGCGCGGGCAAATTCCGTACCGCCGATCTGGCCGGAAAGCATTGTAGGCAGCGTCGCCTACCTGGCCGAGGATGATGCTCTCTCCCAGGCCGCCCATCGGCGCCGCACGGCCACGACGTCTGCCAATCACTCGCACGCTAACATTCATCGGATTGTCTATCCGGTCCTGGGGACGTTCGGGGAGCCGGTGGGGCTGCTGGCTTTCGACCGCACCCTCATCCAGGAAGAGCGCCAGCGCCGCCGTCAGCCCGCGTTCCGCGAGGCTATCCTTGAGCTTCAGCGCATGGCGGCGTCTGGCGAGATCTACGGCGCCGATAAGCTGACATCGTTCAGCGAGCATGACGGCATCCTGGTGGTCGACCGTGACCTGCGCATCCAGTACGCCAGCGGTCTCGCAACCAGCATCTACAACCGCGCCGGGTTCATGCGTCAGCTGGATGACATATCGCTCCACGAGATTCCCTATCGGGACGCGGCCCTGGCGACCCACGCGTTGACTGAGCTCACGTGCACCGAAGAGGAGGAACTGCGACCCGAGGGCCACTTCTGGGTGAAGAAGGCGATCCCGCTCATTGGCTACCGCGAGCCGCGCAACAACTGGCGGCGTTGGACACAGCTCCCGCAGGGCGCTCGGGGCCCGGTGGGCGTTATCCTCGCCATCCACGATGCAACGGAGGAACAGCGTCGCGCCCGGGAGTTGAAGCTCAAGACCGAGATGTTGCTGGAGCTTCAGCACCGCGTTCGCAATAGCCTGCAAACCATCATCGCCTTGCTCCGAATGCAGGCTCGCCGCGCCGAGAGCGCCGAGACGCGCATGGCGCTGGAAGAGTCGATCAGCCGCATCCTGAGCGTGTCGGCAGTCCACGAGTTCCTGTTCGATCCCAATGAGCGGCGCGTGAATCTGCGGGCGCTGGCCGAGCGCCTGGTGAGTTTGCTGAAGCCGCTCGTCCCTCCGCCGCTAGTCGTCGATTTCCATGTGGAGGGAAGTGACGTCTTTATCCCTGGCGAGCGCGCGACCCCCGCTGCCCTCGTCATCTCGGAACTGGTGCTCAATGCTGTCGAGCACGCCTTCGAGGGGCAGCAACGGGGGAATGTTTGGGTGAAGATCGGCCAGCAGGGCAATACTGTCGAGCTTGAGGTGCGAGATGATGGCCAGGGCGCGCCGGAGGGCTTCTCGCCGGATATGGGGCTGGCCCTGGTCAACACCCTGACTCGTGAAGGGCTGCAGGGTGAGTTTAGCATCAGTAACAATTCTGATGGCGGCGCCGCCGCTCACGTCCGGTTCCAAGCTAAACCGGTGCGTCGCAACGGAGGCTCCGCTTAAGGATCAGGAGGTCATCGTGGAACGCCGTCGAGTCATTGTCGCTGATGACGAGATTCTTACTTTACAAGACTTGAAGGAGACCCTGGACGGTCTCGGTTATCTAGTGGTAGGGACGGCCGGGGACGGCCGGAGCGCCGTGAATCTGGCGCGCCAGCTCCGCCCGGATGCCGTTATCATGGATATCAAGATGCCGGACATGGACGGCATTGAAGCGGCGAAGGTCCTGACCGAGGAACGGGTTGCGCCGGTTATCCTCGTCACCGCCTACAGCGAGAAGGCGCTGATTCAGCGCGCGCAAGAAGCGGGCGTCGTCGCGTATATCACCAAGCCTTTCCGCCCGAACGATCTGGCCCCGGCGATCGAGGTCGGAGTCGCGCGTTTCCAGGAGTTCGAGGCGCTGCGCGAAGAGAACCGCAGCATGAAGGACACCCTGGAGACACGCAAGCTGGTGGATCGGGCGAAAGGCATTCTCATGACAAGCCAGGGCTTGAATGAGGCCGATGCCTTCCGCAAGATTCAGAAGATGAGCATGGACACGCGGCGCCCAATGAAGGACATCGCGCAGGCCATCATCATCACCTACGAGGCCGACATAAGCACGAAGAAGGCATAGTGAACGGGGTCATTGCGAGGAGGGCGCTGGCCCGACGAAGCAATCTCTGGCCGGTTACGTGTCGCCCAAGGGCGGCACTGGACGGGCCGAAGCAATAGCGCGAGGTTGCTTCGCTACGCTCGCAACGACCGTGGATTTGACACTACAGGGTGTCTGTGCTATAGTTATCCCGGTTCCGCTTAGGACAGCAGGTGCCGAATGGCTTAATATCCTGCCGAGGCGACGACCGCAGCGTTTCGACCTGTTCCAGGAAGAGTTGCGCCTGCATGTCGCTCGGCATGCAGGCTTTTTGTTGTCTGGCCCCTGGCCTCAAGCCACCAATCCTTATTCGAGGAGGTGAGAGCTTTGCCAAAGTCACGAGATCAGAAGCAAGTCGAACTTGATCTTCTGACAGAAGAGCTGCGCAACAGCCAGGTCGTGATTCTCTCGGATTACCGCGGCCTGCCCGTGGCCGATGTGAACAAGCTGCGCGGCCAGCTTCGCGACAAGGGCGCGAACTTCATTGTTGCCAAGAACACATTGATGACCATCGCGCTGCGGCAGACCGATAGCGCGGCCCCGGAGGACCTACTCTCCGGCCCGACGGCGCTGACGTTCGTTCGCGACGACATCCCCGGCACGGTCAAACTGCTGAACCAGTTCGCGCGCGACAGCAAGATCATGGTCGTGAAGGGCGCCATCCTTGGCCAGAGCGTGTTCAAGGGCGACCAGATCGATCAGTTGGTGAACATGCCGACGCTGCCCGAGAGCCGCGCACGCATCGTTGGCGCGATCGCCGGTCCGTTGTCCGGACTGGTCACCGTCATCAATGGGCCGATGCAGCAGCTGGTTACCCTCGTGGATGCCACCCGCCGCGACCTCGTGTCCATCATCCAGCAGCGCGCCGACCAGTTGGCCGCACCCGAAGCAAGCAGTTGACCGCACGACGCTGAGTAGCGGGACGAAGTCTCAGGCGGGCGCCGAGACGCTTCGCTCGCTCAGCACGACAATGACTAACTCACGTATACACTGACGGCACACGCACGTCATCAGAAGGAGCAAGAACTCATGGCTACCGACCGCGTTAACCAGGTAATCGAACTGCTGAACGGCCTCACCCTTGCCGAGGCCGCCGACCTGTCCAAGAAGCTCCAGGAGTTGTGGGGCGTCTCCGCCGCCGCGCCGATGGCGATGGCTATGCCGATGGGCGGCGCGCCCGCCGGCGGCGCTGCCCCCGCTGCCGAGGCGCCGGCCCCGGTCGAAGAGAAGACCGAGTTCGACGTTGTCCTCAAGGACGTTGGCGCTCAGAAGCTCCAGGTCATCAAGGTCGTTCGCGAGCTGACCGGCCTCGGCCTCAAGGAGTCCAAGGACGCGGTCGAGGGCGCGCCCACGACGCTGAAGACCGGCGTCAGCAAGGAAGAGGCCGAGCAGGCCAAGGCCAAGCTGACCGAGGTCGGCGCGACCGTCGACGTCAAGTAAGCTCGTTCGTTTCACGAACACAAGCAGCGCCGGATGGGCACAAATCGCCCATCCGGCGTTGCTGCTATTTCGCGCCGGTGCAATCTTCGCAATTCCGGCTACACTTTTAGGACGGCGGCGCACCGACGGATAGCGGGCGCCACGAGCATTTCGAGGTGTCCGCAGTGGGGTGCGCGCCATGGTAACGTCTGCCAGCTATAGTGGTCTTCTGCGCCATAACCAGGCTTTCCGACGCCTGTGGTACGGCCAGATTGTGAGCGAGCTGGGCGATTGGTTTGACAGCATCGCCCTCTTCAGTCTTCTTCTGCGTCTGACCGGCTCGGCTCAGGCCGTGGCGATTGTCCTGGTATGCCAGGGGGTTCCGCAGACACTCATAGGGCCGTTTGCCGGGGTCATCGTGGATCGCTTGCCGCGGAAGACCGTTATGGTGGCCGCTGACCTGCTGCGCATTCCGTGCGTTCTCCTTCTTCTCTTCGTGCGGACGCCGGACATGGTCTGGCTGGCCTACGTTGCCGTCTTCCTCAAGTTCAGCATCACGTCGTTCTTCGAGCCTGCCCGCAGCGCCTTCGTCCCCTCCGTCGTCCGAGAGGAAGAGCTGGTTATCGCCAACACGCTGTCAGGCGGCACGTGGTCCGTGATGCTGGCGTTGGGCGCGGCGATAGGCGGTGTGGTCGCCGGAGTGCTTGGCAGCGATGCCTCGTTCGTTCTCGACGCTTTATCGTTCCTCGGCTCGGCCCTGATCATCATGTCCATCCACGCTCACGAGGCTCACACCGCGCTGCTGCGAACGACGTCCGGCTGGCAGGAGTTCCGCGAGGGCCTGCGATTCCTTGCCGACCACCGCCGCGCGGCGCTCTACACATTCAGCAAGGCAATCTGGGGCGTGACCAGCGGGATTGCCCTGGTGTGTACTTTGATGGGCAACGAAGTCTTTCCGATCGGCGTCGGCGGCGCGATTACGATTGGGCTGATGTATGGCGTCCGTGGCGTGGGGGCAGCGATTGGTCCGGTGATCGCCGAGCGCCTGGGCGGGTCCTCGCGGCGTTACCTGCGGCGCAGCCTCGGCCCCGCCTGCCTCGTGGGCGCCGCGGGCTACATGGCGGCGTCCTTCGCACCGATACTGCCGCTGGCGCTGTTGGGCGTCGGGTGCGGCGCGATGGGCAGCAGCACGCAGTGGGTGTTCAGCACAACGCTCGTGCAGTACAACGTGCCCAACCGGCTGCTAGGCCGAATCTTCTCCATCGAGAACGCCAGCTTCACCCTGAGCTTTGCTACATCGAGCTTCGTGGTTGGCTACGCACACGACCAGGGATGGGCGCCGCGGAGCTTGATGCTTGCTCTGGCCGGAGTAGGCGCCATGGTCGGGCTGCTTTTCATGGCGCTGCTGCGCACACCAGACGAGGCTGAAACGGCGGCGCCGAGCATGGCGAACGCAACGGAGGCTTGAAGCTCGCGGGAACTTTCGGGCAACCTGCTTCGTCTCCTGGATAGCACAACACACACAGATGCACTTCCAGGAGGGGAAAACGATGCGCGCGACACGATTGCTTCCATTGGTCGTTGTTATTCTGGCGCTTGGCGCGGTCTTGGGCGGGTGCGCTCGCCAGGCGAGCAACACTGCAGAGTTGGGCGTCTCTCAAAGCGCGCCCGCCGTCGCGCCCATGCCGCCGTCGACCATGCGTGACGCGGCTGGCAAGGCTGCCGGCGCGGCTCCGAGCGCCCCGGCTGCCGCACCGGCCCCGGAGAGTGGCGACGCCATTCCGTCCGCTGCCGACACCCGGCTAATCGTCCGAAACGGCGACCTGGGCATCGTCGTGAGCGATGCCGAGCAGGCGCGCGGGCGCATTCAGCGCATCGCCGAGGGCGCCGGTGGGTATGTGACCAACGCCAACCTCTACCGCGAGAATGACGTGCTGCGTGGAACGGTGACAATCCGCGTTCCAGCCGACAAGTTCGATGGTGTGCTGGCGGACATCAAGGGCGTCGGGAGCCGCAGCGAGAACGAGCACATCTCAAGCAGCGACGTGACCGAGGAGTACACGGATCTCAACGCGCGGCTGCGCAATCTCGAGGCGACGGAGAAGGAGCTTCTAGCTCTTTTGACGACGACGCGCGAGAAGTCGGGCAGGGCCGACGATGTGCTGGCCGTCTACCGCGAGCTCACGAGCATCCGCGCCGACATCGAGCGCATCAAGGGCCGCATCAACTTCCTGGACAAGTCCACGGCGATGGCGACTCTGGCGGTGACGCTCCTCCCCAGCCCCATCAGCCGCCCCATTGTGGACGAAGCGTGGGCTCCCCTCCAGACCGTGCGCGATGCCTTCCGCGCCATGCTCCTGATGCTGCAGGGTCTCGCGAACGCCGCGATCTGGGTAGCTATCATGGGCGTGCCGGTGCTGCTGATCGTGGGACTGCCGCTGGCTGCGCTGGTGTGGCTCATCCGCCGCTGGCGCCGCCGGCCTACCGCGCCAACGCCGCCCTCGCCAACGACCGCGTAACCTCGACATTACGAACGCTGCCAAAAGCAGGGCCGCGGGGAGATGGAACAATCCCCCCCGCGGCTCTGCTTTCGCTTCTTCCATTGGGTTCAGCGGATCGGCAGGAAAGGAAGCGCGGACAGGCTCGCGGTGATCGGCGTCAGCACGATCTGAGGGAAGAAGCCGACCAGCAGGGCGATGAGGGCCATCGTAAGCATCAGAATGGTCAGAGCCGGCGACACACTCCCCGGCGGCAAGTCTGAATCTGGCCGGACGAGGTTGGCAATCAGCCGCACCATGCTAAGCCCCATGAACACTGCCCCGGGCACAAGCAGAAAGCCAAGCTCTGGCGCCGCCGCGAATGCCGCGCGGAACGTCAGCCAGGTGCCGGGGAAGCCGATGACGAACGGGACCCCCGCCAACGCCGCCGCGGCGAGACCCAGCGCCCATCCCGCCGCCGGCCGCGACAGGCCCAGCCCACGCACGTCCCGCCAGGTCGTGACGGTTCGCGGCACCGCGCGGAACGCCGCTGTTGCGAGCAAGAGGGCAAGCGCCCGTGAGGTCAACAGGAGCGCCGCGCCTTGGGCGCCGGCCTGATTGAAGAGACCGATGCCGACGGCGATGAGCCCCATCGTGTAGACCATGCCATATGCGAGCCAGCGCCGGGGTGTGGAGGCAGTCAAGGCCAGGAAGCCGCCAAAGAAGCTGCTCAGAATGCCGCCCAGCACGAGCGTCTGAATAAGGGGGGTAACGGTCAGTAGCCACTGGTAGTCGGTCAGAAGACGTGTCATGAACCCAATGACGGCCGTCTGACCGATGATAGCAATCCAGGCGAGGACCTGGTGAGGCGCGCTGTCGGCGAGATGGGACAGCCAGAACTGGAGCGGTACCAGCGCCAGGGTCAAGCCCGCGGCTACCGCCAGAACTGTCGCTGCGCCGCGCGCTGTGTCGGGCACAGGGCTTTGTGTATACGAGTCGATGAGCCACAACCCGATCAGAACCAGTCCACCTGAGAGCACGGTGATGCTCAGGTACCCGAACGATCCCCATGCCTGCCGATTCGGGCCTTGCAGGGCCGGGAACACCAACACGAGGGCCGAAATCTCGACAAGTAAAACGGCCACGCTCAGAGGGCTTACCGCGAGGCCGAGAGCGGCAAGGCCGGTGGCGAGGAGTGTTGCAGGCAGGACGAAGCTTCGCCCAGGCTGCGCGAACTCCAGCAGGCCGAACCAGACCAGAGCGACCCACATGGCGACGATCAAGATGTTTGTCGGCGACGACCACGAGATGCTTATTCCCAACGGCAGGTCGAGCGTCTCCGCTCCCGCGTTGAACAGCCCGGCGGAAAGAACGAGGCTGGCGCCGCCGGCCACGACGGCGATCAGGCCGCCGACTCTCGGTACGCGGCGCACCAGGAGAGCAGCGATTCCAGCGACAACCGGAATCGCCAGGGCAATCAAAAAGGGTGTCATGCAGGCTCTGTCTCAGGCTGTCCCATGCCATAGGCGATGGTCAGCGCGACGATGATTTGGATGATGGCCAGCAGCCCGAGAATAATCGGCGAGTCGTTGACGGCGACGTAGAAGGCCTCGATGCCCATAAGGAGTGTGATGAGGCCGAGGCCCGCGGCGAACGTCGCGCGCGCCATGACGATGAACAGCACGCCCACGATGGCGAGCCACACGGCCGGCACCAGCGTTGACGCGCCGCCCTCGAACCCGATCTGGCCTAGCGCCGTCCCAAGGATTCCCGTGCCGACGACGGCCAGGGCCAGCGCGCGTAGCAGCAATCCTGTCAGCGAAGCGCTCCAGACGGACGCCCGGCGCGGTCCTTCGGGAATGAAGCCGGGGTTGCCTGGGTGTCCCTCCACGCTCCGCGCGCTTGTGAACAGTATCGCCGAGACGAGTGCGCCGGCCAGGATGGTGAGCGCCGCTGCCTGGATGGACACGTACACTGCGAGCAATCCCGCCGTGATCAGGTACTGCACGAGCAGTACGATGAGACTGAGCCGCCACTGGATGACAATCGCCAGGAGCGTGGTGGTGGCGACCAGGGCAAGGAAGAAATTGACAGGTGTGAGGTAGGTTTCCATAGCGATGCCCTTACTGTGGCAGCTGTTGCTGCGACAGCAGGATCAACCCGAGGATGAGCGCCAGCACGACGACAAAGCCGACATACCGCTCATTCTCGAACAGTTGGCGGAAGCTGCGGTAGATTTGCCCGATGAGGCCGGCGGGCCGCCAGTGCACTGTATACACCCAGTCCAGGGCGAGATAGTATCGCCAGCTCTGAACTGGCGACGCCGACATGAGCCGCTCGCGGACACGCGCAAGCCCCCAGCCGCATGCCATCGGGACGGCTATGAGAAGGGCGACGGAAACGCCGAGGGGGCCGGCGCCGCCAGCCAGCCAGGCGGTGAGTGTGTCTGGCATTGGCTGCCCGGCCGCTATCTCGAATGCTGCCTGTAGAATCGATGGCAAAACGCCGAGAATGACGATTGGCGCCGCGAGCAGCACGACACCGACGGCGGGCAGCGGGTCGGGCGACGCAGAAGGGTCAGCCGGCGCGGGTGAACGGAAGATCACCCACAGCGCCCCGGCCGCTATGGCTGCGGCAAACGCCATGATGACCGCTGTCACCCCGTCGCCCGTGCCCAGCGCTGCGCTGTAGACTCCCCAACGGTAAATGAATCCCAGGGTCAAGGGAAGACCCAGGATGGCGAGCGCCGCGAGGGCGCGTACCCAGGGAATCCAGCGCGTCTGCGGCAGGGACTCGGCCAGAAAGAGGACGCCTATCGCCAGCACGAGGACGATACTCCCGGCGACGGCTAGCGGCGCTGCGAGTACGCCACCGGTCGTCGCTCCCTGTGCTAGAGTGGCGCCGGCATAGGCCGAAAGCCAGCGCAGCATATCCAGGCGATTGGTGGCCGAGACCGCCATGCCGGCAGCGGCGAGCGCCGACCCGGCGATGAGAATCGACCACAGGATTCCCGTCAGCGGGGGGCCGATGGCGAGGGAGGCAGCGCGCGTCAGCAGGTACGCGCCGACGGCGAGGGGTACCAGGCGCAGCCAGGCGGCCAGCGGCCCAGAACCGGCATCCGGCATGTTTCGGTGAAAGGGATAGACGCCGAGGCGAACCACCGCTGCCAGCGCTATGAGCGCCGCCGGCAGGCCGTTCACCATGCCTGGCGCCCAGAACGCGCCGGCCAGCATCGGCCCGGAGATGGTCGTCGCGGCGGCAGCGACGAAAAGCGCCAGCCCGGTGAGATAGTTCAATGAGAAGGCTTGCACTCGCAATGCTTTGGGGGCAGGATCGTCTTGCCGCCAGCGCAGCGCCATGATGGCCGCGGCATCGAGCCACACCCACGCGCAGGCCAGGGTGAGGAGATTATTGGCGAGGATGAAAGACACTGCGGCTGAGGACAGCAGCAGGGCTGCTGTCACCAGATGCGGGCCGCCGGCCGTCTCGTCACGTTGTCGGTTCAGGGCTGCGGCCAGGGCTAGAACGGCGATGAGCACGAGAAAGGCGCTCGTAATCGGATCGACGGCGAAGGTAATGGCTCCGCCAAAGTCCATGACCGGTTCCCAGCGGAGGAGGGTAATCGAGGCCGTGGTGCCGGCCAGCGCGATAGCAACGAGGAGCCCGGCGGCGGTCGCGGCAACGGGGATCCAGGGCGCGACGGCAGCCTGGCGGCGGTTCAGGAGCACCCAAGCGATGGCTCCGATGAGATACAGCACGGGCAGGAGGGGAACGAAAAGATTCACTTAGCGTCCATGGGGCAGCGCTACGAGGGCGCGCGTGAGGTTGAGTTTGGATATGTGGCCATGGGAGAAGCGGGTCATTGGGCCTTCGGGCCCCATGACTGCCGCGCTTACCTGCGGCAGTGTCTCGCCCTGCTCTTCAAGAGAGGATGCCTGGATGCGCAGCTCCTCCCAGTAGGCGAGCTTGCGGGCGATGGCTTCGCGGGGCTGCTCGACGACGCCGGCGTGGGCGCAGAACAGTACGCGCGGCTCCAGGTCGGCGATTCGGCGCAGGGACTCGATGAGCGCGGCCAGGTCTTCGTCGGTGCGGATGTATTTCGCCCGTTCGTGGAGATAGAGATCACCGGAGAACACCCACCCCTGGCAAGGCTCGTAGAGCACGGTATGGTCGGTGCTGTGGCCTGGCGTGGGGATGACCTCGAAGTGATAGTGCTCGGTGTCTACACGGGACACCGCCTGCGCCGGTGTCGGCTGGACGTCGCCCCACACGATTTTGCGATACAGGTGAATGCGTGGCGGAGCGATCAGGTGCGGAACGGTCGCCGCGCCCGCCTGTGGGACGAGGCCCATGCCCGCGTACAGCGCGCCATTTCCGCCGCAGTGATCCTCGTGCTCGTGGGTGATGTAGAGCTGGGTCGCTCCAAGCCGATTCGCGGCTGTCAGCAACTCGCGGCGCGTCCAGTAGGGACCGCTGTCGATAAGCAGGCCGTCCAGATAGTAGGCATTCACCCAGCGCACAGGCCGACCGAGCAGGGTACGAGTCATGCGTAGAATCGTGACCGACCCCCACTGCTCCTGTAGGAGCATCCTCTACCTCCAAGCGGCGGTGAATTTAATGGCCGCAAGTATAGGCAACGCGGCCGGGATGGTCAATCTATATGCCGTAACCGGTGGTGGACGTCCTTGAGCAGGCCGTAGAGCGGCCCGTAAATCTCGTGGTACAGGCGCTGATAGCGCTCGCTGCGCGCCGGGTCGGGCTCGACCGTGCGGCGGGCGAAGCGCGCGTGGGCGGTCACGTCCTCGGCGTCGCGGAACACGCCGACGCCGACGCCGGCCAGCGCCGCCGCTCCCCACGCCGTCCCCTCCTCCACCTCGACCACGTGCAGTGGCTGCGCCGCGACGTCGGCCTTGACCTGCACCCACACACGGTTACGCGCGCCCCCGCCGATGACGGTGATGTCGCGCACGAGCTCGCCGGTCGTGTTCTCGATGTTGTCCAGGGCCGTGCGCCAGGTGTAGGCCATCCCCTCGAAGACGGCGCGCGCCATCTCCGCCGGTCCGGTGCTGACGGTCAACCCTATGAACGCGCCGCGGGCGATGGGGTCGCTGTAGGGCGGCCCGGCGCCGCGCAGGTGCGCCAGGAACGTCGCGCCCAGGCTGCCCGGCGCCACGCCCTCTGCCAGGTCATTCAAGCGCCGGTAGCCTTGCTCCCGCGGCAGGTCCGGCGTGATGAGGTTGCATGCCCACTCCAGAGTCGCGCCGGAGGCGGGCAGCCCACCGATCGTATAGTAGACATTTGGCGCTGTATGCGCACCCAGATGAACGCGCGAGGCATACATCTTGTCGGTCAGCGGCGGCAGCGGGAGGACCATGAGCAAGGCTTCTGCCGTTCCCATGGAGTTGAGCACCTGCCCGACGTGCGTGGCCCCGACGCCGAATGCCCCGCAAAGGTGGTCGTGGCCGCCGGCCGCCACGGCCGTGCCCGCGGCCAGACCGGTGAGCGCTGCCGCGTTCGGCGTGACATGGCCGATAACGCTCCCCGCCGGGACGATGGGGGGCATCAGACTGATGGGGATTTCCGCAGCCTCGAATAGCTCGGGGGACCAGTCGCGCGTGCGCAGATCGAAGCCCATGCTGCGCGAGGCCATCGAAGGGTCGGTGGCGGCGGCGCCTGTCAGCCGGTAGGCGACCCAGTCGGCGATGTGCAGCCAGCGCACGGCGCAGGCCGTGCTCTCGGGGTGGTGGCGGCGAATCCACAGCAGCTTCGCCATGGTAAAGTTGGGCTGCGGCGTGAGACCGGTGATGCCGAACACGCGCCGTCCGCCGAACGTCTCCATCCACCAGCGGTTCTCTTCAAGTGTGCGCGTGTCGTGCCAGCTCATCATCACGCTGCACGGCTCGTCCGCCTCGTCGAGCAGAACCCCCGCCTCGCCCATGCTGGCGACGGCCAACCCGGCGATGTCGCGCGGATCGCGGCCGGCCGCCTCGGTCTGCGACAGAGCATCGCGGATGACGCCGACGATGACGCGCCACAACTCGTCGGGCGCGTACTCGGCGAGGCCGGGCGCGGGCACAATCGTCGGCGTGCGCGCGCGGCCCATGCCGATCTGCTTTCCCTCGGGTGTGTATACGACCGCTTTGCAGTGGGTCGTGCCGATGTCCAAGCCCATCAGGAGTGGATCGCTCATGCGCTCAATCATACCACATTCTGGAAAAACGCCGCGTTTTCTGCTATCCTAACGGGAGGTTCGGGCAACGGCGTCCGAGCCGCCCTGGCCAAGGGAGGCGCAGCGTTGAGCTATCTCAACCCGTTCGACAAGACACTCCGCCCTGACCCTTCCCTCTTCTTTAGCCGCGACGACCCCAACGACGTCCGTCTCGGCGAGGTGGTACGCTCCGATTCAACAGACTACAATGCGGCGCATGTCGTCATTCTCGGCTGCCCCCAGGACGACGGCGTCCGGCGCAACGGCGGCCGCACCGGCGCGAGCGCCGCGCCGACTGAGATCCGCCGCGCCCTTTACCGCCTTGCCATCGACGGGCTGACTGCGCTTCGTATCTTCGACCTCGGCGACACCCACATTCTACCGACTCTGGAAGAAACCCACGACCTGCACGAGACCATCGTGCGCCGCCTGCTGAGCGAGGGCAAGGTGGTGATCAGCCTCGGCGGCGGGAACGACCTTGCCTATCCCGATGCCGCTGCTCTATCCCGCGAGACAGGCGGCGACCTCCTCGCCTTCAACGTCGATACCCACTACGACGTGCGCGCCGACCAGCCGCGCAACAGCGGCACGCCCTACCGCCAGCTCCTCGACGAACGCTTGGTCGCGCCACAGAATTTCGTCGAGATCGGCCAGCAGCCGTTCGCTAACTCCCCTGTCTACCGCCAATACCTGGCCGACCGGGGCGTGCGGTGCTGGAGCCTGCGGGAGTTGCGAGACGCCGGGGTGGCGAAGGTGATTCGGGGTGTGCTCGCGGAGAGTCGAGCGACCGCCGTTTTCTGGGGCCTCGACATAGACGTGGTGCGCGTGGCGGACGCGCCGGGCGTCAGCGCGCCCAATCCGGTCGGGATGACGGGGGACGAATTCTGCCATATCGCGGAGATTGCGGGCGCTGAGCCGCGCACGCGGTTGGTCGAGCTAACCGAGCTCAACCCGGCCTACGACGTCGACAGCCGCACCGCTCGTCTCGCCGCCATCGCGCTCTATCACTTCCTGGCCGCGCTGGCTGCCCGTTGAACAGGAGGCACGGCGCAGTGAGAGGAAGAAAACGCAACGACGCAACGATCCGAATGAGAATCGCCGTCACCCCGACCGGGCGCCAGGCTGAAGCGCTGGCGCTAAGAGGGCGAAGCCCCGCTGGGGTTAGGGCAGTCCGAAGGACTTTGTTCTCTTAGCGCCGTGGCTTTAGCCCGGCGCATCGAGAGGCTTCGCGTTCGCTCAGCATGACACCGTGGCTGAGCTTCATCATCAGGAGGACGAATGGTGCGCACGATTCACGCCCCGCGCGGGACGACCCTGACCTGCCAGAACTGGCAGATCGAGGCAGCCTACCGCATGATCCAGAACAACCTCGATCCCCAGGTCGCCTTCGACCCGGATAACCTCATCGTGTACGGCGGGCGCGGGCGGGCGGCGCGCAACTGGGAGTGCTTCGACGCTATCCTTGCCGCGCTGCGCGCCCTGCGGCCGGACGAAACGCTCCTGGTGCAGTCGGGCAAGCCCGTCGCCGTCTTTCGTACCCACACCGATGCGCCCCGCGTCCTCATCGCCAACAGCAACATCGTCCCGCACTGGGCGACGCAGGAGAACTTCGACCGCTGGGAGCGCGAAGGGCTCATCATGTACGGCCAGATGACGGCCGGGAGCTGGATTTACATCGGCACCCAGGGCATCCTGCAAGGCACGTACGAGACGTTCGGCGCCCTGGCGCGGCAGCACGGCTGGGGCACCCTCAAGGGCAGGCTCGTCGTCACGGCGGGTTTGGGCGAGATGGGCGGCGCGCAGCCGCTCGCCATCACCATGAACGAGGGTGTCGGCATTCTTGTGGAGGTGGACCCGTGGCGCGTCGAGCGGCGGCTGAGCCTGCGCCAGGTGGACGCGGCGACCGGCAAGTTGGAGGAGGCGCTGGAATGGGCCGAGGAAGCGCGAGCGAGCGGGACGCCCAAGTCCATCGCCCTAGTCGGCAACGCGGCGGAGGTGCTGCCCCGCATGGTTGACCTCGGCGTCGTGCCGGACGTCGTCACGGACCAGACTTCGGCCCACGACGTCCTGTACGGCTATATCCCGGCCGGCCTGACGCCGGAGCAGGCCACAATCATGCGCCACGACGACCCCGACGGCTATCGCGAGCGGGCGATGGCCTCGATGGCGCGGCACGTGGAGACGATGTTGGCGTGGCAGGCCAGGGGTAGCGTCGTGTTCGACTACGGCAACAACCTGCGCCAGCGCGCCTACGACTACGGCGTGAAGGATGCCTTCGCCTACCCCGGCTTCGTCCCCGCCTATATCCGTCCGCTGTTCTGCGAGGGCAAGGGGCCGTTCCGCTGGGTGGCGCTCTCCGGCGACCCAGAAGATATCTACGCCACGGATCGCGCCGTGATGGAGCTTTTCCCCGACAATGAGCACCTGCTACGCTGGCTGAGTATGGCCCAGACGCAGGTCGAGTTCCAGGGCCTACCGGCGCGCATCTGCTGGCTCGGCTACGGTGAGCGCGCCAGGGCCGGGCTGCGCTTCAACGAGATGGTGGCGAACGGCGAAGTGAAGGCACCCATCGTCATCGGACGCGACCACCTGGACAGCGGCTCCGTCGCCAGCCCGAACCGCGAGACCGAGGCGATGCGCGACGGCTCCGACGCCATCGCCGATTGGCCGCTGTTGAACGCTCTGGTCAACGCCGTCGGTGGGGCAACGTGGGTGAGCATTCACCACGGCGGAGGCGTGGGCATCGGCTATAGCATCCACGCCGGCCAGGTCATCGTCGCTGACGGGACGCCGGAGGCGGCGCGCCGGCTGGAGCGCGTCCTGACGACGGACCCGGGCATGGGTGTCGTCCGCCACGCCGACGCGGGCTATCCAGAAGCTATCCAGTTCGCCAAGGCCCAGGGCATCCAGATTCCGATGCTGGAGTAAGCTATGGACGTTGATCTGCTGATTCACTCGGCGGCACAACTTGTGACGTGTGCTACGCCTGACGGCAAGCCGCGGCGCGGTGCGGCGATGCGCGACGTCGGCATCGTTGTGGACGGCGCGGTCGCCGTCGCCGATGGCGCGATTGTGGCGGTCGGCAAGACAGACGACGTGCTGGCAGTCGCGAAGCCGCGCCGGTCCATCGACGCGAGCGGCCACGTGGTTTGCCCAGGCTTCGTGGACGCCCACACGCACGTCGTCTATGCCGGCAACCGGATCGCCGAGTTCGAGATGCGGCTGGCCGGCGCTACCTACCTGGACATCATGGCGGCCGGCGGTGGCATCGTGGATACTATGCGCGCGACGCGGGAGGCCTCCCTGGTGGAGATCGCCACCCAGAGTCAGGCGCGCCTGGACACGATGCTATCCCTGGGCACGACGACCGCTGAGGTCAAGACGGGCTACGGCCTGGACACCCCGACGGAGCTGAAGCTCTTGCAGGCTATCGCGCAGCTCGATCTCACCCAGCACGTCGATCTCGTCCCGACGTTCCTCGGGGCGCACGCGCTGCCGCCTGAGTATCGCGGCCGGGGCGACGACTACGTCACGCTCGTGAACTCCGAAATGCTGCCCATTGTGGCCGCCTGGTACAAGTCATCTCACTTTCCCGCCGAGGACACGCCGTGCTTCGTGGACGTGTTCTGCGAGCGCAACGCGTTCGATGTGGCGCAGTCGCGGCGCGTCCTCGAGACGGGGAAGGCGCTGGGCATGGACGTCAAGGCGCACGTGGACGAGTTCGTGTCCCTCGGCGGACTGCCGATGGCGGTCGACCTGGGGGCGGCATCGGTGGACCACCTGGACGCGACAACGCCGGACGACATGGCGCGCCTGGCCGCCTCCGATACCGTCGGCGTCGTGCTGCCCGCCGTGAACTTCAACCTGGGCAGCGTCGACTACGCCGACGCGCGTACCCTGGTGGACGCCGGCGCGGCCATCGCTCTCGCCACGGACATCAACCCCGGCTCCGCCCCGTGCCCGTCTATGCCGCTCGTCATGGCGATCGCGTGCCGCTACCAGCGGCTCCTGCCGTCGGAGGCGCTCGTCGCCGGGACCCTCAACGCCGCCCACGCTATCGGCGTCGGAGGGCGGGTCGGCTCCATCGAGGTCGGCAAGCAGGCCGATCTCCTGATCGTCGACGCCCCCGACTACCGCTACCTGGCCTATGAGTTCGGGGGCAACCTTGTCGGCCGCGTCATCAAGTACGGAAACATTGTGAGGTGAGGCATGGGGATTGAGACTGCGGCACTTGCCCTGGACGGCGCGTCCCTGGTGCTAGAGGACGTGCTGACCGTCGCGTACGGCCCGCCCGGCGTTCCCCGCGTGACTCTGACCGCTGACGCTCTGGCCTTGGTGCAGCGGGCCGCGGACGCCGTCCAGCGCCTCCTCGGCGACGGCGTCGTGGCCTATGGCATCACGACGGGCTTCGGCGCCTTCAAGAACCGCATCATCCCCAGCGACCAGGTGCGCCATCTCCAGCGCAACATCCTCGTCAGCCACGCCGTCGGTGTGGGCGACCCGTACGATATCCCGACGACCCGCGCCATCATGCTCATCCGCGCCAACACCCTGGCGCGCGGCCACTCCGGCATCCAGCCGGCGACCCTCGAACTCCTGCTCGGCATGCTCAACGCGGGGGTGCACCCGGTCATTCCGCGCAAAGGCTCCCTCGGCGCGAGCGGCGACCTGGCCCCGCTCGCTCACATGGCGCTGCCCCTCATCGGCGAGGGCGAGGCCGAGTACCGGGGCGAGGTTCTACCGGGGGCGGAGGCGCTCCGTCGGGCAGGGCTGGCGCCGGTGACGCTGGAGGCGAAGGAGGGCCTTGCTCTCACCAATGGCACCGCTGTGATGTGCGCCCTGGGCGTCCTGGGAACGACGCGCGCCGAATGCCTCAGCCAGGTGGCCGACATCGCGGGCTGCCTCAGCCTCGAAGCGCTCCACGGCACGCCGCTGGCCTTCGACGACCGCATCCACCGCCTGCGCCCCTTCCCGCGACAGCAGGAGTGCGCCGCGTACCTGCGCACCCTCCTGGACGGCAGCGAGCTTGTGCGCGGCTACGACCCGACCAACGTCCAGGACGCCTACACCCTGCGCTGCATTCCGCAGGTCCACGGCGCGGCCCGCGACGCCATCGCTTACGCTCGCTGGGCGTTCGCCATCGAGCTGAACGCCGTGACCGATAACCCGCTGCTGTTCATCGACGACGACACGGGCGAGATCACGGTCCTGTCGGGCGGCAACTTCCACGGCGAGCCGCTGGCGATTGCGATGGACTACCTGGGTCTGGCCGTCGCCGAGCTGGGCAATATCTCGGAGCGGCGCATCATGCGCCTCACCGACGAGGCGTCGAACACGCAGACGCTGCCCGCGTTCCTGACGCGCAACGGTGGGCTGAATTCCGGCTTCATGGTGGTACAGTACACGGCGGCGGCGCTGGCGACGGAGAACAAGGTTCTGGCGCACCCGGCCAGTGTCGACACGATCCCGACCTCGGCGAACGTCGAGGACCACGTGAGCATGGGCGTGACGGCGGGGCTGAAGCTGCACGAAATCCTTGACAATGTCGAGCGCATCCTGGCGATCGAGCTGATGGCCGCGGCCCAGGGCTGCGACTTCCGCCGCCAGGTGATGGGCGCAGACAAGGTCCTTGGGCGCGGGACTCGCGTCGCCTATGAGTTGGTGCGCGCCGAGGTTCCGTTCATCGAGGAAGACGCGCTGATGTACCCGGCGCTAGAGTGCATCCGCCGTCTCATCGCGGACGGCCGCCTCACCGACGCCGTCAACGCGGCGCTGGGCGGGTGACGGCGGCTCAGACTCGAAGTCTGAGCCTGAGACGGGAAAGCCTGCCGAGGCAGGCTGGGCAGAAAGGGCTGTAGTTCGGATGACATGGACGACATGTAGTGACGACTTCAGTCGTTCGGCTGCCACCGGAGCGACTGGAAGTCGCCACTACATGCCTATCGCTTCGTGTGTAACGCACTGCCAGCCAGGCGCTTCGAGCGCCTGGTGGTCGTCGCTTCGATCGACCCCTCGCCCGACGCTGAACCGTCGGGCGACTGATGCAAGCCCGAGGGGCTGACCTTCGCATGGTTCACCCATCACGACTTTTGCGGCCAGCTGTTGTTACGCCTCAGCGCGAATTCACACACGACTCGATAGGATTGCGTACCCGACGAATGAGCCTACAATTGGATTCGGTCGAGCAATGGCCTAAGCACAGGAGAACGAAGGTATGGCCTCTGTGTCGCTGAGCGCGGAGACGCGCGCCGATGGGAGCTTCGTCCGCCAGCAGTACAGCATCCGCGACCGCATCACCGCCGACGGCTCGTCCGGCTTCCGCGCCGAGCCGGGGCGCTACCACCTCTACGTCTCGCTCGCGTGTCCCTGGGCGCACCGCTCCATCATCGTCCGCCGCCTGCTCGGCCTGGAGGACGTTATCTCCATGTCGGTGGTGGACCCGATTCGCGACGAGCGCGGCTGGGCATTCGGCGAGGGGCCGGGCTATGGACCTGACCCGGTCAACGGCTTCCAGTTCCTGTCCGAGGCGTACCTGCGCACGCGCCCCGACTACACCGGCCGCTACACCGTGCCATGCGTCTGGGACCGCAAGACAGCGCGGCTGGTCACGAACAACTTCCCCGACATCACGATTGATTTCGAGACGCAGTTCACGGCGTACCAGCGCCCGGACGCGCCCGACTTGTATCCGGAGCATCTCCGCGATGAGATTGACGCGGTCAACGAATTGGTCTACCGGGATGTGAACAACGGTGTGTATCGGGCGGGCTTCGCGACGAGCCAGGAGGCGTACGAGGCGGCGGTGACGGCGTTGTTCGGGCGGCTGGACTGGCTGGAGGAGCGCCTGGCGACGCGGCGCTACCTCGTCGGCGGCCAACTTACCGAGGCCGACATCCGCCTGTTCCCGACGCTGGTGCGCTTCGACGCGGTATACGTCGGGCATTTCAAGTGCAACCTGCGGCGGCTGGTGGATTACCCGAACCTGTGGGGCTACGCCCGCGACCTCTACCAGCGGCCCGGTTTCGGCGACACCGTGAACTTCGACCACATCAAGCGCCACTACTACATGACGCACCCGCAGATCAACCCGACGCGCATCGTCCCGCTGGGACCGATTGTCGATTGGACGACGCCCCACAATCGCGATCGTCTCACCTAACGTCATCGGAGCCAAAATGTCCACAACCGGATTTGCCCTCATCGGCGCGGGCCTGTTCGGCCAGCGCCACGCGCAGGCCTACAGCCGCCATCCCGGCGTCGACTTCGTCGCGGTGTGCGACCTCGACGCCGACCGCGCCCGGCGCACCGCCGAGCAGTACGGCGCGCGCCGCTATACTTCGTCCCTGGACGACATCCTGACCGACTCCAACATCACCGCTGTCTCCATCGCCACGCCGGACTTTGCCCACCGCGACGTGGCCCTGGCCTGCGCCGCGGCGGGCAAGCACATGCTGGTCGAGAAGCCGCTGGCGACGACGGTCGCGGAGGCGGAGAGCATCACGCGGGCGGCGCGGAACGCCGGCGTTACCCTCATGGTGGACTTCCACAATCGCGTCAATCCGCCGATCTACAGCGCCCGCGACGCCATTCGCCGCGGCGACATCGGTACGCCGAGCTACGTCTACGCGCGGCTGAGCAACACGACGGCGGTTCCCCTAAGCATGCTCTCGTGGGCGAGCAAGTCCTCGGCGCTGTGGTTCCTGTGCAGCCACACCTTCGACCTGGTGCGCTGGCTGCTGGACGACGAGCCGCACAAGGTGTACGCCGTCAAGCGCGAGGGGATACTGCGCGAGATGGGCGTGGACGCCCCGGACTTTCACGTCGCGACGGTCGAGTTCCGCCGCGGCGCAGTCGCCGTGTTCGAGAACGCCTGGATCCTGCCGCAGACTCATTCGACGGTCAAGGACATGAAGATCGAAATCCTGGGTAGCGACGGCGCGCTGTACGTCGACACGTCGCACAACCGCACGCTGGAGATGTACACGGCGGATCGGTCCGCCTACCCCGACCTCATGGCGCCGCCGACCGGCGAGCACCTGACCGGCTTCGTCCTGGACAGCATCGCCTACTTCGTGGACGCCGTGACGCAGGGCGGGCCGGTCATCGCGACGGGGGAGGACGGCATCGCCGTGACACGCGCCATCTGCGCTATCATCGAGTCGGCGGAGAAGGGCGAGCCGGTGTACCTGGACTAGCGATGCGTCGTGCTAGAGTGTCGTCTGGTTCATGCTCGCGCTGGAGAGCCATCTCCAGCGCCTCTAAAAGGCGGTGGAGTTGTCACTCCACCGCGAGCGGAATAGCGCAATAACGACTCACCGGAGGTGAGTATGTCCGGCACACTGCAAACCAATGAGTTACTGGCTTCGACCGCGCGCTGGACGGCGGCGGTGCGCGCAGCCGAGACGGCGCGCGGCGATCGACTGTTTGACGATCCCTGGGCGGCGCGGCTGGCCGGGGAGGAGGGCGCCGCGTGGATAGCGCAGCGCTCCCCTCAGAGCACGCTGGGCATTCTGCTGCGCACGCGCTACTTCGACGATTTCCTGGAGCGCGTCACGGCGGAACATCGCATCCGGCAGGTCGTCATCATGGCGGCCGGTTTCGACACGCGGGCTTACCGGCTGGCGTGGCCGGAGGGGACACGCTTCTTCGAGCTGGACCAGCCGGAGGTATTGGCGGATAAGCAAGAGGTGCTAGATGCGGCCGGCGCGCAGCCGACGTGCTCGCGCACGGCGATTGGTGTCGACCTTGCTGAGCCGTGGCACGAGCCGCTGCTACAGGCTGGGTTTGCCGCCGGGCAGGCCGCGGTGTGGCTGCTCGAGGGCTTCCTGTTCTACATTCCGACCGAGACGCTGACACGGCTGCTCGGCGACGTCGCCGATTTCGCCGCCAACGGTAGCTGGCTCGGCTGCGACGTGATCAACAGCGACATGCTCGCGTCACCGCTGACTCACGCCTGGGTAGAGATGCAGGCGAAGGCCGGCGCGCCGTGGATAGGGATACTGGATGATCCGGTGGGATTCCTGGGCAGTCGAGGGTGGAGTGTTACCCTGACGCAAGCGGGGCAGCCGGACGCGAACTACGGCCGCTGGACATTCCCGGTGATTCCGACGACTATGCCCAACATGCCGCACAATTGGTTCGTGACGGCGGAGAAAGAGGCCCTTAGCCCTTGAGCGCGCCCATGCGGACGCCTTCGAGGAAGTATTTCTGGAACAACAGGAAGAACAGAATCATGGGCAGGGCCGCGAGGGCTGCGCCCGCGAAGATGATGCCCCAGTCCGTCATGAACTCACCCTGGAGGTTGGCGACGCCGACCGTCAGGGTGTAATTTTGCGGCCGGGTGAGGGCGATGAGGGGCCAGAGGAACTCGTTCCAGCTGCGCACGAACGAGAAGATGGCCAGCGCGGCGATGGCGGGCTTGCACAGCGGCAGGATGATGTTCCAGAACACGCCCAGTTCGCTGGCGCCGTCGATGCGCGCCGCGTCCTCCAACTCGGACGGTAGCGTCTGAATGTACTGGCGCATGAGGAAGATGCCGAAGACCGTGGCGGTGCCGGGCAGAATGATGGCCCACGGGGTATCAATCAGACCGATCTGCCGCGTCACGATGTAGAGCGGGATGAGCGTGACCTGGATGGGAATCATCAGGGTGCAAAGCAGGAGCCAGAACAAAAGGTTGCGGCCGGGGAAGTGGCGCTTGGCGAAGGCGTAGCCGGCCATGGTGTCGAAAATGACGTGCCAGAGGGTGACGGCGAAGGCAATGAACAGGCTGTTGAACATCCAGTTCATGTAGAACTTCGTCCCGCCTAGCAGGCGCTCAACGTTGTCCAGCCGGAAGGCGGGGATGAGGGTGGGCGTAAGGGGTGGCGTGGCCGTGATGGGCGTCAAGGCGTTGACGAACAGCCAGTACATCGGGAACAGCGCGATGATAGCCGTGGCGACGAGAATTACCCAGACAAAGTAGCGGCTCGGCCCGCGCCGGATCTTTGTCCGTACGGCTGCCTTCGCGACGGGTTTTGTGTCTGTGGAGGTTGAGACGGTTTCCATGATCGACTCGCTCGCGCCTGCCTTAGTACTCAACGTCGCTGCGCAGGAAGCGGAACTGCAGCAGGGCCAGCGTCGCCACCATGATGAATAGGACGAATGCCTGCGCCGACGCCACGCCGAAGTTCAGGTCCTTGAAGCCGTTGTTATATATCTGAGTCACGATGGTCTGCGTGCTGTTGCCGACACCACTCGGTACCATGATGTAGATGCGCTCGAACACTTCGAAGCTGGCGATGGTGTAGATGACGACCAGGTACAGCGTCGTAGACTTGAGCAGCGGCACGGTGATTCGCCACCACTTCTGAATGCCGTTGGCCCCGTCCAGGTCCGCCGCTTCGTAGAACTCCTGCGGAATGCCGCCCATCGCCGCGCTGTACAGGACGACGGCGGTGGCCGGGATGGTCAGGATGGCGGAGAGGGTGACGCTGCCCAGGGCGATGCTCGGATCGGACAGCCAGCGCACCGGCGGCAGCCCCAGTAGGCGCAGCAGGTAGTTGGCGAAGCCCCATTGCGCGTTGAAGATGTATGCCCAGGTCATGCCGATGATGAGGGCGCTCGTGACGGCGGGCAGGTAGTACGCGGCGCGGAAGAATGTGCGCAGCTTGTTGCCGAGGGGCTGGATCAGGCTCGCCAGGATGAGGCCGATCAGGACGTTGAAGGTGACGGTGAAGACGGTGTAAATGAGGGTGTTGAGGATGGACGTGACGAAAATGTGGTTGAGCTGTGTGAAGGCATCGACGTAGTTCTTGTAGAAGGGGTCCACCCAGGTTCCGCCACGCACCAGGCTATACCGCTGGAACGAAATGACGAAGGCCCAGACCACCGGGATGAGCGCGAATATGACGAACGTGAGGAAGCTAGGCGCGATGAACACGTAGCTCCACCCGTACTTCTGCCAGAACTTCCGCATAGACCCTCAGCTTCTCACGCCGTGCTTCCCGCAATGACCCGTTACCCGTCATTGCGAGCGTAGCGAAGCAATCCCTCGCCCTTGCGACAGCCACTCTATCTATGGATTGGCCTGTTGTCGCCCAGCGAGAGATTGCTTCGTCCTCCTCGCAATGACCCCACAAGCCTCGCTACTTCGCCGTAAGTAGCTGCTGCGCCTCCGCCGCGATCGTCTTCATGGCCTCGTCGGGCTTGACCTTGCCGAAGACGACGTTCTGGTACTGCGGGTGGAACAGGCGGGTGAACTGCGCCCACTGTGGGACGATGGGCGTGACCCACATGTCCTGAATCACCGGCAGGAACTTGTCCAGCGGCGGCGCGACCTTCACCGACTTCCGCGCGCCCGGCGCGAGGTAGAACCCGGTGGCCGCGGTCGGCGACGGCGGCACGTCCTGCTGGACTTCACCGCTGGTCAGGTAACGTGCAAGGTCCATGCCCGCCTTGAGCTTGGCCTCGTCCTTGTTCTGCGCCACAGCGATGAGACCGACGGCGCCGCCGGTCAGCTTGTTGCCGTTGACTGTGGGAATCGGGTAGATCTCGAAGTTGACCTTGTCGGCGACGAGCTGGGGGGCGAAGCCTGTCGCGTCAATGACCATGGCATACTGGCCGTTCTTGAAGCCGCCCTTGACGTCCGAGTCCTTTTGCGAGCCGAAGTCGGGCGGCGTAACCTTGTCCACCAGAGCCAGGTTGGCGAAGCGCTGCAGGCCGGCGGCGGCTTCCGGCGAGTCGAAGCCGAACTTGCCGTCCGACGTTAGAGCACGCACGCTCTTGTCCTGGTTCATCCACATCGGCCAGGTGTTGATGACGCCGGGGTCGATGAAGCCGCTGAAGCCGTAGACCTGCTCGCCGTTGGCGCGCTTGAACGTCGTCTTCTTGGCGGCGTCGACGAACTGCTCCCAGGTCCAGTCCTTCGGCGGCAGCGGCACGCCGGCTTCCTTGAACACGTCGGTGTTGACGTAGACGCCCATCGGCACAACCCACAGCGGCCAGGCGTAGGCTTTGTTGTCCTTCAAGCGCGTCACGTCCAGGACGTTGGGCAGGATGTCCGCCTTGTCGGCGTCGGTCAGGTACTGGTCAATCGGGGCGACCAGATCATCCTTGACGAAGGCGGGCAGGCGGTCCGACGGGATACGCAGCACGTCAATGCCGGTGCCCGTTTGGAGCGACGTGGTCAGCTTGGTGAAACCCTCGTCGTTAGGTGGATAGCCTGTGATGTTGACCTTGATGTCGGGGTTGTCGGCCATGAACTGGGCGACGGCCAGGTCGAAGGGGTTCGCGAATTGGTTGCCGGGCGTGTAGCCGAGCACCCACAGGTTCAGGTCGCCCTTGTAGCCGCTGGTGCTCTTGCGCAGGCCGCCCTTCGCCTGGGCGGGCGGGGGCGCTGCCGCAGCGGCCTTCGGAGCCTCGGTGGCTTTCGCCGCCTGGGCCGCCGGCGCGGCGGTGGGCTGAGCGGCGGCGGGCTGGGCGGGTTGCGCCGCCTGGGCCGCCGTCGGCTGGGCGGCGGGTGCCGCGGGCTGGGTCGCCGGCGCTGACTGTCCCGCGCACGCGGCGACGAGAGCAACCAGGGCCACCAGAACGAGCGCGGCGAGCCAGCGATGGGCTTTCGTGCGTTGAAGCATGTTCCATCCTCCTCGTTGAGCGATTGGGTCGCCCCATTACGGAGCGGCCACGGCATCACGACGCTGTGGCGCTTGAACGTTACCGCAAAGAGAGGAAGGAGTCAAACCGCCGCCGTCTCGCGCTACTCCTGACTGACAAAATACAGCATGAAAGTCATTGACAAACCCCGAAACTCGGCGTATGATAGATACAGTAGTCAATCATTGACGACAATACACTAGAGGTTTTGACGGCTGGCCTGAAGATGCTACTTGTCAAGGACGACACACGAAAGGAGCAGACGCGATGTTAATGGAGCCAAACAGAACGCTTGTGCGTCGGGCTGTGGATGAGTTCTACAACCCCGGCAATCTCGCCGCTGCGGACGATTTGTTTGCCGCTAACTACGTCAATCATGACCCCAACGCGCCGGAGGCTACGAATCTCGCCGGTCTCAAGGCCCTGCACGCTGCGCGGATCGCTGCCTTTCCGGACCAGAAGGTGACCATTGAGGGAATGATCGCCGAAGGGGACATGGTGGCGAAGCGCTGGTCATGGCACGGCACCCATTTAGGCGACTTCTTCGGCGTCCCGCCCTCAGGGAAGGCGGTCAGTCTGGAGGGAGTCACGCTGTATCGGATCGCCGACGGGAAGATCGCCGAGTGTTGGTGGGGCTACACCACGCTCGGTCTCCTACAGCAGATCGGCGCCATCCCGATGCCGGAGCAGGCCGGCGCCTGATAGCTTAACCCGCCGCCGGTACACAAAATACACAGCCATCCGAGACCGGGTGGCTGTGTTGTGTCGGTCTCAGGGCGCTCAGTCAATACCGGCGTAGCGTGGTCATGGTCGGTGCGAGGCGGAACATCCACAGGCCGATGGGGAGGAAGATGATCAGGGCGCACAGGAAGTACGCGGCGGCGAGCCACATGCCGCTCCACCACCACCCGATGAGCAAGAAGAACGCGGCCCGCACGAAGAAGTTGCGCTGGGGAATATCCGACTCAACAACCGTCACCCTGCCCTGCGCGTCGGTGGTGACCGTCATGTAGCGGTCGGGGTTCTGGAGCGCGATAATCTTCGGGATGTTGTTGAGGATCGCCATGCCGAACGGCAGGCCGATGATGGTCACGTTGAGAAACCAGGCCAGCGATGTGGCAAGCCCGCCCAGCCACCAGCCGATGAAGATGAACCACAACGCTTGCACGAGGCAGCCGGGGCCGGTGCTCTCGGTCCTAATGACAACGGACTTCTGTGGGGAAACGTTCGCCATAACAACTGTTCCTTCTACCGCCCTGTTTCAATCCTGTTTCAAACGCGCCATCGCGTACACGTCGACGTACTCGCCGGCGCGGAACGCGTAGCGCACCAGCGTCCCTTCAACCTTGAAGCCGAACTTCTTGTACAGTCGAACGGCGGCCTCGTTGTCGGTATACACTTCCAACTCCAGACGCTGGAGGTTCAGCCAGTTATCTGCCACATCCAGTGCCGCCTGCATCAGCGCCGTCCCGACGCCCTGGCCGGCCCAATCGTCCCGCACCGCCATGCCGATGGAGGCCGCATGCCGTCGGCGCGGATGATTAGGGTGCGTATGGATATCCAACTGCCCGACGACGTCCTGCTCGACGCACGCCACGAGTCTAAACATTCCCTCAGGCGTCTCGGCCAGGCGCTGCCGCCACGTCTCGACGGACGGGAACGGCAACTGGAGCGTTCCCCACACGACATTAGGGTCGGCGAAGATGCGCTGCACCGCTTCGTAGTCGCCGGGCTCGGTGCGCCGAATTGTGATGGTCATAGGCTATCAGTCACTCATGATACGTGTCACGCGCCGACGAGTTGCAGGATGCCTTCGATGGGGATACGCACCCAGCTCGGCCGGTTGTTGAGCTCGTACGCCATCTCGTACAGCGCCTTGTCTAGCAGGTAGGCGTCCAACAGCCGTTGCAACTCTTCGGGAGACGCGGGAATGAGCGGCGACCGGCCAACCGTCTCGAGGTAGCTCTGGAGGAACGCGGCGCTTGTCCAGCGGTGCCAGAAGCGCGCCCACGGCTCCAGGACCTGCGCCTCGGCCGGCTCGAAAGTGATGCCGGGCGCCTGGCCCATCAGTACAGCATACGGCGCGTAGTGGAGGGAGCGCAGCATGCCGGCGACGTCCTGGAGCGGCGAGCTTTTCATGCGCCGCTCGCTCATCGGCCGCGCCGGCTCGCCCTCGAAATCGATGATGTAGAAGTCGTCGCCGGTGTAGAGCACCTGGCCCAGGTGATAGTCGCCGTGGATACGCGCGCGGACGGCGTTGATGGGTTCGTCGAAGGCGGCGCGCAGCCGCATGAGGAAGATCTCTTCCAGGCCCATGATTTGCTGCCCGGCCGAGCGCGCCGGCTCGGGCAGACTGTCGCAGCGCAGATTGAGCGTCTGGAACGCGCGAGCCGCGCGTCCGCGCATGGAGGCGAGGGCGGCCTCGCGAAACGCAGGGTCAAAGGGTACCGTCGCGAAGTCGGGGTCGTTTGGGTCCGCGGCGAGCGCGAGGTGCAGCTCGGCGGTGCGCTGACCGAGCAGCCGCGCCGAGGCCAGGTAGCTCTCGACGACGCTTCGCGCGCTGTCCGGCGGCTCCTGGCCGACGAGGTCGAGGAGCGAGACGTGCTGCAGGCGATCATCGAGGGGGGGCGGCGGCTCGCGGAGTGTATCCTGGAACGTCTGGCCGATCTCGCGCAGGGTGAAGCTCCAGGCGTCGCCTTTGTTTGGCACGAAGCCCTGGAGGAAGGCCAGGCCGGCTGCGTCGTGGCCTGCCGAGCGGTACTCGATGGTGCCGGCGGCCGGCGGAACGTGCTCGAAGGGGACGCGGTCCGTGAGGAACACGCCTATTTCGAGGTCGGGGTTGATGCCCGGCTCGAGCTTGCGGAACACTTTCATGATGAGGCGCCCGCCGTAAATGATCGACGTGTTGCTCTGCTCTGCTGTGCCGACTTTAGGGGCGAGGGGGGCCGCCGGGTCGCCGCGCAGCGCCGCAAACGCATCGGTCGATGTTGCCTGGAACGCGCCGACGTCGCCAGTGACGCGCCCGCGCCCGGCGATCAAATCCAGCAGCTCGGCACAGAAGCCGGGGTCGAACAGCGCGTCGAACAGCACGCCGTCGCCATTACCCGACTCGACAACCGCTACGACGGCGTGGGGTACATCGCGCAGCCAGTGGGCGACGCGCTCGTGCGGGGCGAAAGTCAGCGGCAGGACGTAAGTGTCGCTCCCGCCGTCGGCGTACGAGAGGCGCACGAGCGTGAAATACGCCGTGCCTGCCGCGCCGCTCAGGGGGATCGTGTCGACGACCTGGGCTTGGGCGATGTGCCGCGTCTTCGCGCCGAACCAGCGGCGGGGATGGACGTAGGCGGGTAGGATGGCTTCGAGGGCGGCACGGCGGCTGGGTTGCAGCAGCTCTTCCCAGCCGCCCGGCGTCGTGAGCGTCGGCGGATTGTGCGACAGCATATCTATCTCCTCGCGTCATTGCGAAATGGACGAAGGGATCTCTCGCGCCGGTGAAGGACGTAGAGGCGCGGTATACCGCGTCTCTACCCCTTAGGTGTCATGCGGAGCGAAACGAAGCATCCCCGATCTGGGGGCCTTTCGCTCCGCTCAGGGCGACGGCGTGAAGTTCTCGCATCGGCGCGGGTCGTCAGAGAGTCTGGATGTCTCGCAATGGCAACCTGACAGTCGTTACATGTAATAGTCGAAGTCGTGCTCGGTGCGGATGCGCCGGCGGATAACGAACATGTGCGCCTGGCCGACTTTCGGGTCGAGCGCGACGTAGTTGCGCGGGCCGTTCCACAAGTAGCGCGCATCTGTAAGGAGGTCGTGCATCTGATACGGCATGTCGGGGGCGATGCCGAGCCGGTCGATCTCCAACTCGAGGATGCCGGCTTGCGGGTGATGCGGGTCGAGGTTGACCACGACGAGCACCTGGTTTGCCCCATCATGGGTCGCCTTGGTGAAGGCGATGATCTGGTCGTTGTCGACTTTTTGGAAGCGCAGATTCTCGTTGCTCTGCAGCGCCTTGTTCTCGCGGCGGCACGCGTTGACGCGGGCGATCAGCGAACGCAGGCTGTCCGGCGTGTCGATATCCCATTGCTTGATCTCGTACTTCTCCGAGTTGAGATATTCTTCCTTGCCGGGGCCGAGCGGCTCGTCGTCGTATAGCTCATACGCCGGGCCGTAGATGCCGTAGGCCGGACCGAGCGTCGCCGCCAGGACGAAGCGCGTGACGAAGCCCGGCTGCCCGCCGAACTGGAGGTACTCGGGCAGGATGTCGGGCGTGTTCGGCCAGAGGTTGGCGGTGAAGTACTCGCGTATCTCAGTCTGGGTCAGCTCCGTCAGGTACTCCGTAATCTCGCGCTTGGTGTTGCGCCAGGGGAAGTAGTTGTACGACTGGGTGAAGCCGAGCTTGGCGAGACGATACATCACCTTAGGGCGCGTGAACGCCTCGGACAGGAATATCGTGCCAGGGTACTCGCGCTTGACCTCGTGAATGACCCAGTACCAGAAGCCGAACGCTTTCGTATGCGGGTTGTCGACGCGGAAGATGCGTATCCCCTGCTCGCACCAGAACAGGAAGATACTCTTTAGCTCCTCCCACAATCCCCGCCAGTCCTCGCTCTCGAAGTCGAACGGGTAAATGTCCTGGTATTTCTTAGGTGGATTTTCGGCGTACTGAATCGTGCCGTCGGGGCGGTGGCGGAACCACGACGGGTGCTCCTTGACGTATGGGTGGTCGGGCGCGCACTGGAAGGCGATGTCCAGCGCCAGCTCGAGGCCGTAATCGGACGCACTGCGCCGCAGGCTCTGGAAGTCCTCCATCGTCCCAAGCTCCGGATGGATGGCTTTATGGCCACCCTCCTCAGCGCCGATCGCCCACGGGCTGCCGGGGTCGTCTGACTGAGCGACCACGTTGTTGTTGCGGCCCTTGCGGAAGCTGCGGCCAATGGGGTGGATCGGCGGTAGATAGAGGACGTCGAAGCCCATCGAGGCAACGTACGGGAGGCGGGCCTCTACGTCGCGGAACGTACCGTGCTTGCCGGGTTCGAGGGCGCACGAGCGAGGGAACATCTCGTACCACGCGCCGTAGCGAGCAACCTCGCGGTTGACCTCGATGCTCAATTCCTTGTTGTAGCGGGTCGCGAACAGCCGCTCTGCGTGGCGGGCCATCAAGTCCGCCAGCTCGGCCGATAGCGCGTGGCGTGACGCATCCGGTCCGCCCGCGCGCAGGGACCTGGCGAACATCAGCAGGCGGCCCTGGTCGATTTCGTCGGCGCGGGCCGCAGCCTGTTCGATAAGCTCGGCGCCAATGGCGAGGTCGACCGGGGTTTCCTGGCCCGCCTCGACGCGTTTTGCCATGTCGCGCGCCCAGGACTTGAAGCGGTCGACCCAGGCAAGGACCGAGTACTGGTAACGTCCCAGCTCGGTGACCACGAAGGAGGCGCGCCAGCGGTCGTTGTTCAGGAACTCCATCGGAGTCTCGCGCCAGGACGGGGCGCCCTCCTGCCGCGATAGCAGCACCACTGAGATGGCGTCGTGGCCGTCGGTAAACACGTCGGCCTCGATGACTACGTTGTCGCCCAAGATGCGCTTGATCGGGAATGCGCCGCAATCGATCTCCGGCCGGACGCCCTCGATCACCACGCGGCTGCGGCCTGTTTCGAGGTTCACTCTAGCCTCCATTGACTAAAGTTTGATAGAGCTTGAGGGTCCGCTCCGCAATGGCGGTCCAACTGAAGTACTCCTCGACGCGGCGGCGCCCATTGCGCCCGAACCGCTCGCGCAGGTCCGGGTCAAGCGCCACCGTGTTGATGGCCACGGCCAGGTCATGCGAGAACCCGGCCGGGTCGACCGGGTCGAATGTGCCCGGCTTGAGGGTCAGGGGCACGAGCAGGCCCGTCTCGCCCGGCACGACCACCTCCGGGATCCCGCCCACCGCCGAGGCGACCACCGCGGTCTCACACGCCATCGCTTCCAGGTTGATGATGCCGAACGGCTCGTAAACCGACGGGCAGGCGAACACGGCGGCGTGAGAGTAGAACTGGATGACGTCGTCACGCGGCATCATCTCGCGGATCCAGATGATGCCCTCGCGGTCGCGGCTGACCTCCGCGACGCGCTGCTCCATCTCCTCGCCGATCTCTTTCGTGTCCGGCGCGCCCGCGGCCAGGACAACCTGGAGCGATGGGTCCAGCTCAGGGATGGCGTTGACGAGGTGGATGATACCCTTCTGGCGGGTAATGCGGCCTACGAACAAGACGAACGGGCGGGTGGGGTCGACGCCGCGCTTGACCAGGGCATCGGTCGCATCGGTCTGGCGGTACTGCTGGAGGTCGATGCCGTTGTGGATGACGTGGATCTTCTCCGGCGCGACGTTGAAGAAGCGCAGGACGTCGTTCTTCGTTTCGTTGGAGACGGCGATGACCGCGTCGGCATTCTCGATGCCCGTCTGCTCGATCCAACTAGATAGATAGTAGGCGTTGCCAAGCTGCTCGACTTTCCACGGGCGTAGCGGCTCCAGGGAGTGGATCGTCACCACCAGCGGCACGCCCCAGAGCTTCTTGGCCAGGAAGCCGGCCATGTCGGTATACCAGGTGTGGCAGTGGACAACGCCCGCGTCCAGGTTGTCCTTCGCCATTTCGAGGTTGCGATGGAGCGCGTCCAGCGCACCGCCGAAGCGGGGGTCGGTGTCCACCTTGGCCTCGCTCCACGCGGGGTAACCCTTTACGCGCAGATTGTCGGCTTGAACGTCCTGATTGCCAAAGCAGCGCACCTCGACCGCTACCAGACGCGCCAGCTCGCGGCTGAGGTATTCGACGTGGACGCCAGCGCCGCCGTAGACGTTCGGCGGGTACTCATTTGTGAACAATGCGACTTTGTGGAGATCTGGCATGGCAGCAGCTTCCCTCGCGCGGAAGGCGCGACTCTCGCCACACGCGCGGATGTCTGTGGAGACGATGTTAACGTTGCCGCAAATGGTGGCTCAGGTGTGACGAGGCCGTCCCCCAACGCCGTTGACTCGCGAGGATCGCGCCAGGCGCGCCTGAGCGGCTGGGTAGAGCTAAGCTGTAAAAGGGGAGGCTCACCTGACTGAGGCGGCTTCATTCTATCCCCGATCATGGCGAACGTCAATTGCGCGTCCAGGCCAGTTGCGCGTCCAGGCCAGTGACGGGCTTTCTGCCTCGCTCTCTTTCACTCAAGGCACACGAGTTGCTGAGAGATGCATTGCGCCGCGTCTGTTTGATGGCCAGCCAGGTATTTTGGGAAGGAGACAACACGCGATGCAGCAGCAATATTCAGAGAGCGACCCTCGTCATCACACAGCCAACATCGAGCGGATGCTCAGCGATGTCATAAACCACGTCCGCGAGGATGTGCAGAAGGTGAGCGATCCCAAAGCGCAGGCACTATTTGAGACAACCGCGGAAGTGCTCAACGGTCTTGTGACTGCCTATGAGCACTACGACCGCCGCGCGGAGACGGCCTGGAAGCAATAGACCGTCGACGGGCTGTAGCTAATCCACACCTTCCGCAGATACGCCAGGCAACACAAGAGCGAATGAGCCCAGGCCACGTCTCCCGCGTTTAACGCCGGGCTAACTCGGCGTCCTGGCTCGATGATAGTGGCGGCGGGCCTTGGCCCGATTGCCGCAGTCTTTCATGTCGCACCAGCGGCGGCTGTGGTTCTTGCTCGTATCCACGAAGAGCCAGGTGCAAGTGTCGCCCTCACACTCGTGCACCCGCTCGACCTTGGCCGAGGTCAGTAACTCGGCGGCCGAGCGCACGACCGGCCAGAGCATCCGGTCGAGCGCGCCTTCCTCGTTGGCCCAACCCCATGCAAAACTGTCATCTGAATAGGCGATCCGAGCGTGCGACAGGGCGTCGCCAAGCGCGTCGTTCATGGCAACCATGTCCTCTGCCCTGGGTTCCACGCCCGCTGCGTACGCCGAGAATACTCGGTACAGGGTTTCGCGTAGGGCGACGGCCTGGACGAGCACCGCCGCTGCGTCGGCCGGGCGGCGCTCGGCTTCGCTCCGCAGGTGTGCGGCCACCGGCGCGGACAAGGCGCCGGCCTGCTCGCTCCACGCAAGCAAGACGGCGTAGCTCTTGAACCGATCGTTCCTGATTGGGACGTGCGGATCATCTCTATCCCGCCATGAGGCGGTGTTCGTGAAGTCGAGGCACAACTCCCCGCCAATCAACTCAAAGAGAGGCGTTTCAGTCTCTGCCACGGCAAAGTCCTCCTTATACAATCCACTTTTTCCAATCCGCCATATAACTACCAAAAACCACTTGACAGGTTAGATATTTGCTGATATAATCTAACCATCAAAACCATTATAGCTAGTTAACGCGGCGATGTCAAGGGGTAGCCAGGGGCGGGCATCAAGTCGGCTCTCAAGCGAGCCGAAGAAGGCTCAGGAGGTGACGCATGTTGAACTCGATATATGAAGATGTGGCACGCACGCGCCTCGAGGATCAGCGTCGTGAGGCGGAGAAGCGGTTGCTCATCCGAGAAGCGCTCGGAGCACAGCCGAAGCGGCCAGGATTTCGTGCGCAGACGTTGGTGTGGCTCGGGAACTGGTTCGTACAGCGGGGAGAACGGCTACAGGCGCGAGGCTCCGTATCGAGCTCACAGGCGGGAGTGCCCAGCCTGCGAACGATGCCCGCTGAGCGGAACTGCTAATCGGGCCGAGGGAAGCCTGAAGGGATACGAGGAACTTGTTCTGGTACAAGCCATTAGCCGAGGACAGCCAAGGCAGGCCCGTTGATCTGCCCCGGACTGTCAGACATGTGAGAGGTGTTAGGAGGGAACAATGATGAGCACACGATACGAAAGCGTTGATCGGACCGAGCGCTACTACCCGAGCTTCAATGACTCGCCCCACTCGCGGCCTGTTCTGACAGATGGCGGCACCGCCCGCGCCTTTGCCATCCTGGTCGGCGTCCTCGGCGGCCTGACCGGTCTGGCCACCCTGTTGACACTGCTGCGGTAACCCGCCCACTTACTGAACGGCACTTCGGACTCCAGACTCGCGCGCACGTCTTGCCGACGACGTGCGCGCGGATCGTTTCACCCCATGCCTCTCCTCAAGGGAGCTGCCTGCCGTCGCGCCCGCCTCCCTGACCCCCATACGGCTTACCCGGCTGCCAATCGTCTGGAGTCGGCAGCGAGGAGTCGAGAAGCGGCAGCTTGACGAGGCAACGATGGGCGTGCGACAGGTATGCGCCTTCGCAGAGTTCAAGGGCTTGCAGCGAACTGTTCGCGACGGTGTAATCCGGCCGCCCCTCGTCAATCTGCTCGGCCAGATTCTCGAGGTGGATTTGATGGGGGGAGCGCGCGTGCCGCGGAACTTCGAATAGCCGGCCGTTTGGATAGGCGGAGTTGACCAGGCGATACGCATTATGCCAGCCCCAGAATTCGATGCTCCCCTGAGTACCTACCAGGCGGAAGAGAGCCTGTACACCGTCGGCCATGAGCTTCAGGTAGTCGCCCGTTTGCATGACCACGCGGACTCCCGACACTGTTTGTGCATAGGTCACGGCAACCGTCTCCACCTGCATGCCATCGCGGTAGGTACGCGTGCCGGTGTCGCACATCCCCATCACGTAGTCCATCGGCTCGCCGCCGGTCAATGCCACGAAGAAGTTGAGCCAGTGGATGCCGGCGTTGATGATGTCCCACTTGTCGGACTCGATCTCGACAAGGCACAGGCGGCCGATCTCGCCGTTGTGGACGCGCTTCAGAATCTCTCGACTGTGGCTCGTCACCAGGAGTCCGTGGGGTACGGCAACCGGCACCCCTTTGCCACGAATGGCATCCAAAATCTCGCGGCCGGCCATGGTTGTATCGCCCAGTGGCTTCTCGACGAGTATGCCTTTGAGGGGCAGCGCCAGCGCTGCCAGGGCTACTTCACGGTGAGAGGAGGGGTACGTGGAGACACATACCACGTCGACGGGACACTCCGCGAACAGTTCCTGGTAAGTCGAATAGGTGCGAACCCCGGGATAGCGCTGTTCGATCTCCGCGCGCGCCTCCAGACGGAGATCGGCAACTGCCAGTGGTCGAAATCGTTCGGAGGCGGTGAGCGCATCAAGGCTCAGCTTGCCCCCAACCCCGCCGCCGATAACCGCTGCGGTGTACACAGCCTGCATGCGATCCCCCTCTCAGCTACGAATCGGCGCCGAACCACTTTGTGTAGAGGTCGTCATATGTTCCGTCCTGCCGCAGCTTCAGCAGCGCCTCATTGAGCTCCTTGCGCAGTGGGCTGCCCGTGGGCAGGGCGATACCATACGTTTCCTGTCGGAAGATCGGCCCAACGGTCTGGACGACACCCTTCCCTTTGTTGTTGGCATAGTAAAGCAACACAGGCGCGTCATAGACCACAGCCTGCACCTTGTCGTCGGCGAGCAGGGCGTACGCGTCGTCGATCTTGTCTACCGGCGTGAAGTCGATGTTCTGCGATGTCAGCCACTGCGCCGCCGTGCTGCCCTTGACCGTCGCGACGCTCTTGCCCGGCAGATCGGACGGGCCGCTGATGTTTCCCTGGAGCTGCTGTACCGTGAGCGTCGAGGTCACTGTCGCTGTAAATTGGGCGATGAGCGCGACGCCGATGAGCCAGAACATGATGGTCATGACGCGCTTCAGGAAGTGGGGCGTCGTCTTTTCGCCGTATTCACCGTTCGCCACGATATTGAGCACCCACCACGCCCCTTCCCACACGCCGTGGAAGTACCCCTTCGGGAAGTTGTTGGGCCCATTGCGCTCCAGGAGCCAGATGACGTGGGCCATGACGACGGCAAAGAGAATGCCGAACACAAGGATTTGGAGCAGGGCAGGCGACGTGAAGAACTGCCTGAGGTTGCTGAAGTAGCTCGTGAATCCGCCGCTTCCCTTAGCCGATGTCATTATCTGGAGGCCGGCGTTGAAATAGGGATGGGAGAAGTCGATGATGGCTTCGCGCTCGCGGGTCATGCTGATGCCGGCGATGGCAGCGTCGACCTGGCCGTTCCGCACCGCGTTGAGCTGATCGGTGACGGTCTCTACTTCGACCCACTCATACGGTTCGTGGATCTCCTGCGCGAGCTTGTCCCACAGCTCGATGCTAAACCCGGTCCACCTGTCCCCGTCCTTCATCACGAATGGCGGCAGAGGCTTGGTGGCGACACGCAATTTCTGTGGCGGCTGTTGCGTCGGCTGAGCAGCCTGGACGCTGGCAGCGCCGAAGAGACCAAGCACGGCGAGAGCGAGGGCAAGGGCAGCCAGGAAGCGACAAGATGAAGTCGGCGCGCCGCCTCGGAGCGCGCGTGGCAGGTAAGCGTGAATGCCGGGCATGGAACCTCCGCGGGCTTTGACAACACAAATGGGCTACGCTCAAGTCGTAGCCCATTGTAGCACCGTTTGCTGCCCTTTGCCTAGACACTGAGGGCATGGGAAACGCTACGGTTGTGTTCGCCAGTAGATCCCGTGGTCGCGTTGCATCAGGTGGCTATCAACCAGGTGGCGGCGCAGACTTGCTGCGTCTGGGTGAACGTCGCGTAGAATGGCGTTGACTTCCCGCTCCGGATACTGTCGCTGCGGCTCGAACAGCTCTACCAGGTAGCGCAGGATCACCTCGCGCTTCTTCTCCTGCGACGGAATTGTCTTGAGCCGCCCGTCGACCAGGAAGTCGCGCAGGGTCTTCTGCTCAAAGTCCTCGGCCACCGGGCTTGCTACACTGGCGGGCGCGGCGGGCGGCGGGACGCGATCCAGCGCGAGAGGGAGGGTGCGCAGCCACACGGCATGGAGATGGTAGACGTAGCTACCCGCCGCGCCGGACACCTCTGCCAGCCCAAGGGCATTCAGGCGCGCCAGCGTGTCTTCCACTATTGGCAGCGCGAGCCCTGTCGTCTGGGCGAGAGACTCCGCGTTTCCATCGCGCTGGCCGAGGGCAATCAACAGAGCGAGGGCTTGCGGCCGATTGAGGGTTTGCAGCGCCGACAAGACTGTCTCGAATGCGAGGGGGGTGTCTCGCGGGATGGTTTCCGCCGGGATGATCGCACCCAGCTCGTCCGCGACGACGCGCAGCACGGTCTGATTCGGCGTGTAGGCGTCATCGCTGGCGACGACGAGTCCCGTCTCTTGAAGGCGCCGCAGCGCCTTGTCGATCTCGCCCGCCGAAAGGCCCGATGCATCGGCGAGGGCGGCGGCGGAACGCGGTTCTTGCGACAGGAGCATCATCAGGCGCAGGCGCCTCGGGTCGCTCAGTGATTGAATGAAAACGGACAGGGTTGTCGGAAGCAAAGCGGACATACTCATATCTCCAGACTTGTTCGTGTGCTGCTATTCGCCACATGTCGTCGGCAGTCCTGAAGGCCTGTGCCCCCGAGCAATTTATCGCCATTGCACATCGTACACCGCGGATAAGGTCGCGTCAATCGGGTGTTCGGTGGATACATCGTCCCCCAACTGTGGTACGTATAACTCATTGACAGGGGTCAGTATTCGCCTACACTTTAGGTGAATGGATACTTTCTAGAAAAGGGAAACAATTATGCGGTTACCGCCGATGGACGCGGGGCCGAATGAGCGCGCGCCACGCCGCCGCGGACGGCAATTGCCACCGCTGGGCGGGGTGGCGTTTCTGATTCTGCTAGGCGTCCTCTTTGTTGTGTTCATGTTCGGCTACAATCTGATCAGTCTGTACACCGATGGCCTGTGGTTCCAGAGTCTTGGCTACTTTGATGTCTTCGCCACTGAGGTCAAGGCCCGCATCGGCCTCTTCGTGCTGGGATTTGTTCTCAGCGCCCTGTTCCTGGGCGGAAACTGGATGCTGGCGCGCTGGCTTGTGCGCCGCGAGCCACTGTTCTTTGGTCAGGAGAACTGGCTGGACGGGCGCGCCGCGCCCTGGATCATCACACTGAGCGCCCTGGTGCTGTCGCTGTTCATGGCGCTCAACATGGCCGACAACTGGGATACGCTGCTTCTGTATCAGAATCAGCAGACATTCGGCCGTGCCGACCCGATCTTCAATCTGGACATAGGCTACTACGTTTTCGGCTACCCATTCTTGCGCTTTGTGCAGGGCTGGGTGATGGCCCTCCTGTTTCTTGCCCTAGTCGGCGTCATCGCCGTCTACCTGATCGCGCGGCGGCCCCAGCTCCAGGCGCGTATCTACCGTATTCCTGACTACATGCGCATCCACATCTCGATCCTGGGGGCGCTCATCGCCCTCGACTGGGGATTCGGGTACTGGCTGGATCGCTATGATATTCTCTACTCGCCGAGAGGTGTCGTCTGGGGCGCCGGGTACACCGACATTGTCGCCAATCTACGCGCCTACAACCTGCTGGCCGGGGTGATGGTCCTCATAGCCGTGCTGATCCTGGCCTGGGGATTCACCGACCGCTGGTGGCTGCCGGCGATCGGCGCGGTGATTTGGGTCGTCGTCGCTATCGGCTTCCGCGGCGTCTACCCCTCGATCGTGCAGAACTACCAGGTGCGCCCTAATGAGTTCAGCCTGGAGCAGCCGTATATCGTCAACCATATCCAGGGGACGCGCCGGGCCTACGACATCGACAATGTTCAGACCCGGGAGTTCACCCCGAAGCCACTAACGACGCAGGACTTCGTGCAGAACGCCTCGACGGTGCGCAATATCCGCCTGTGGGATTACCGGCCCCTTAAGACGACTTACGCGCAGCTCCAGGAAATCCGTTCGTACTATGACTTCGTCGATGTGGACGTCGACCGCTACAAAATCGGCAACACCAGCGAGGACTTGCACCAGGTCACCATCTCCGCCCGCGAGCTCTCATCGAGCCAGCTCCCGAACCGGACATGGGTCAACCAGCACCTTGAGTTTACCCACGGCTATGGCGCTGTGATGAGCCCCGTCAACGAGGTCACGCCGCAAGGCTACCCATACTTCTTCATCCAGAATATCCCACCCACCTCGACCGTGCAGGTTGCCATCACGAACCCGGCGATCTACTTCGGCGAGGCCACGGATAGCTACGTCTTCGTCAAGACCACGCAGGCCGAGTTCGACTATCCCGTCGGCGACCAGAACGCCCAGACGACGTACTCAGGCACCGGCGGCGTGGTGCTGGACTCGTTCCTCAAGAAGCTGGCGTTCGCGCTGCGTTTCGGCGACACTCAGATTCTATTCACCGACGCCTTCACGCCGGAAAGCCGCATCCTTTTCAACCGTCTCATCGACGATCGCGCACAGACGATCGCCCCCTTCCTGCAGTATGACTCTGACCCGTACATGGTTGTAGATGACGGGCGTCTGTGGTGGATCCAGGATGCGTACACGACTACTGAGTTCTACCCATACTCTAAGCCGTTCCAGCTCGACCGCAAGGAGCGCAACTATCCGCCCCTGGGACCCCTCAACTACATCCGGAACTCGGTCAAGGTCGTCACCGACGCTTACAACGGCACTGTGACCTACTACGTCGCGGACCCCAACGACCCCATCATCAAGGCCTGGCAGGGCATCTTCCCGACGCTTCTCAAGCCCATCAGCGAGATGCCCGCGTCGCTGCGCGCCCACGTGCGCTATCCGGAGGACATGTTCAACCTGCAGGCGCAGGTCTACGGCGACTTCCACGTGACCGACCCCCGCGTTTTCTATAACCGCGAGGATCCGTGGGTCATCCCGCAAGAGGTCGTCGGTACGCAGCGCACGCCGGTCATGCCGTACTACGTCGTCATGAAGCTTCAGGGCGAGCCGCAAGCGGAGTTCCTGCTCATCCAGCCGTTCACGCCCTCCCGCAAGGACAACATGATCGGGTGGATGGCCGCGCGCTCGGATGGGGACGCCTATGGGCAGCTCGTCGCGTACAACTTCCCGAAGCAGGAAAACATCCAGGGGCCGCTCCAGGTGGAGGCGCGCATCGACCAGGACCCGACGATCTCTGCCCAGCTTACGCTGTGGAACCAGCGCGGCTCATCGGTCATTCGCGGCAACCTGCTGGTCATTCCTATGAACGACTCGTTGCTCTACGTCGAGCCCCTATACTTGCAGGGGGAGACGGGACAGGTGCCGCAGCTCCAGCGCGTCGTCCTGGTGAGCCAGGATCGCACCCCCGTCATGCGCGAGACGCTGGCGCAGGCTCTCGAAGCCTGGAATGCGCAGGGCGTCCTCGCCAGCGGCGCACCACCGGCCGCTCCGCCGAGCGGCGTCGCCGCGGCCCCCGTCGGGACGCCGGCGGGCGGGGGTGCGGCCGCCCCGCCCAGCCGAACCGCGGCGGATGTCGCGCAATCGGCGCAGGCGCACTACCAGGCGGCGCAGACGGCGATCAAGGCCGGCGACTGGACGACGTACGGGCGTGAGCTGGACGCGCTCCAGACAGACCTGCAAGAGCTTGTGCGGCTGACGGGCGGCGTGCCCGCCGGAACGCCGTCGCCCGGCGGGACGCCTGCGGCGGGCGCCCCGGCCGCGACTGCGACGCCCGTCCGTCGGTGATGAGCCGGTTGACCGCAGAGGAAGCTGTGTCTATAAATAGGGTACCGCCGAGGAGTGCGAGTACCGGGAGGATTCATGGCTCCGATACACGCGATATACGAAAAAGGGGTTCTGCGGCCGGTAGAGCCAATATCGTTGCCGGAAGGCGCGCAGGTTGAGGTACTGATTCTGACCTCTGCTAGTGCCGAGAACAATGAGACATCTGCGGAGATCCTGGATCGCATCGCGGCGTTACCCCTGGAGGGTAACCCAGGATTGAGGACTTCGCAGGAATACGAATCCATTCTCTACCCCGACGAGGGGGACATACCTTGATCTTCGTGGATACCGGCGCCTGGTTTGCACGGACAGTGCCATCGGATGCAAATCACCTCGCTATTCGCGAATGGCTCCGTCAGAACAGGCAGCCACTCATTACGACTGATTTCGTGATCGACGAGACCCTTACGCTAATGCGGGTTCGTGGTGAAAGGCAGCGAGCGATAGCCCTTGGTCAGGCGTTCTTCGATGGCGGGGTCGCACGGATCTACTATTTGACGGAGCGTGCTGTCCAAGACGCATGGCGAACGTTTAGCCATCACGAGGACAAGACCTGGAGCTTCACTGACTGCACCAGTAAGGTCGTGATGGAGAAGCTGCAGATCACACAGGCCCTTTCATTCGATCATCACTTCCGACAGTTCGGCGCTGCGAGTATAGTGCCCTGAGAGGGCGCCCTCCATAACACCTCCCCTGCATCTCCATAATTCCTCCACAGGTGAGTGAGATACTGGCCGCAGTAAACCAGTACGGCAACGAAAGTTGCCACTCACCTTTGGAGGTTCACATGGTTCCGAGACGATTTATCGGCCTTGCGATTGGCCTGCTGCTTGTCTTCGGCTTGCTCTTTGTGGTGCCGTCTATGCAGCAGAACGCCTGGATGCAGGGCTACCTGATGGGGCAGCTCGCGGGCGGCAAAGACGCTAGCTCAGCCGCGCTCCTACCGTACATGATGCACGGCGGTGGGCCGGGCTTCGGCGGGTTCGCGTTCCTTCTCCTGATTCCGCTGGGCATCCTGTTCTTCGTCGGCGTCGGCAAGTTCATGCGCTACCGCGCCTGGCAGCAGGGCTACGGTCCTGGCGGGCCGCAGGGGTGGCACGGCGGACCCGGCGGCTGGCATCGCTATGGCCCGCCGCCCTGGGCGCAGGGGCAGGGCGCGCCGCAAGGGCAGGAGCAGCCGCAGAATCCGGATCAGCCGCAGGGCCAGCCCGGCGACCAGGGCCAGCAAGGGACGCCGCCGTGGGGTCAGGGTACACCGCCGTGGGCCGCCTGGCAGCAGTCACCGTGGGGCCAGCAGCAGGGTACGCCGCCCTGGGCCCAATGGCAGACACCGCCCCAGGCGCCCCCGGCGCAGCCTAACCCGGGCGCCGGCGACCACCCAACCGAGTAAAGCTCTGGCCGATGGCTCTCCCCCTCTACCTCACCTGGACGAGGGGGAGAGCCGTCCTCGGTATTGGCCCATCGCGCGGCCGGCGCCGCTTGAGGGGAGCGGTTGCTCTTGCGGTCAGTCGGGCCTACACTTACGGGCAGCGACCGTCGTTCATGCTAGAGTTCAGACAGGATGCCCGTGATGACCAGAGATGCAATGCTGGAGGCCCACGTCCAGTACGAATTGAAACGGCTGGGCCGACGAAACGTGAAGCGAACCATCCGCGAAGAAGTCGTGGCGGCGTTGGAGTGGCTCGCGGAAGTCAAGGTCAATGACATCGCGAACGCTGCCCAAGTCATGAAGAGCATCCAGCGCAACGTCATCGACCGACCGCTGCCGGACGATTTCGTGGACTACATCGAGGACAACGCCAGGCTGGTGTACCAATTCCTGCGCGAAGATGCGACCAGGACAGAGGAAGTCGTGCCGCGGTATGTGTTTGACCGCGTGGTCGAGATTCTCATCGGACTGAAGACCCTGCGACTCCATATCACCCACCAGGTCGTCTCCAACTCCGTCTACTCCATGCTCATCTCGGACGTGCTCTACCACGGCATCAAGGACTTCGTGCTCACGGAGAACATGCTGGCGAAGAACATCCCCGGCGCGTCGTCCCTCGTCAAGCTCGGCCGCAAGTCCCTCAACGTCGCCGCGCCCAGGCTGGAGACGGGCATAGACAAGCAACTGGTCAAGTTCATCAACGCCAATATTCAGGACACCATCGCGCAGAGCGAGACGTTCCTCGACAATACCCTCGATCCGCCCACGATGCGGAAGCTGGGCGATGAGATCTGGAATGCCAACGCGCCGAAGACGATGGCCGAGATCGCCGGCGATTTCGATGTGGAAGCCGTCGAGGCGGCGATCGAAGCGGCGCGGCTTTTCTGGCTGCACTATCGCCAGACCGATCTCTTCTACGCCATCGTCGCCGAGGTGGTGGACCGCTTCTTCGAGCGCTACGGCGAGAGCGACATCCGCTCGCTGCTCGAGGAGATGGGAATTACCCAGGACGTGGTGCTCGAGGAGGCGTATGCCTTCGCGATCCCCGTCATCGAACACGGTCTCGCCAGCGGGTACCTGGAGCGGCGACTCCGCAAGCGGTTGGGCGCTTTCTACTCCCAGTATGAAGATGAGGTGGCCGAGGGGTGAACGAGCTGGCGCTGGTGATCGAGGACGAAGCGAAGATCGCGAAGCTGGCGCGTGATTATCTGGAGAACAGCGGCTTTCGCGTGGTGACGGCCGGCGACGGTCAGACCGGGCTTGCCGCGGCGCGCCACGAGCGCCCGGACATCATCATCCTCGACCTGAACCTGCCCGGACTGGACGGCCTCGACGTGTGCCGCACGCTGCGCCGCGAGTCCGACGTGCCGATCATCATGCTCACCGCGCGCGTCGAGGAGACCGACCGCCTCATCGGGTTGGAGCTGGGGGCCGACGACTATATCACAAAACCGTTCTCGCCGCGCGAGTTGGTCGCCCGCGTCCGCGCTGTACTGCGGCGGGTGCGCGGCGGCGTGCGCCAGCCCGGCCACATCAAGGTCGGCGACCTGGAGATTGACCTCCACGGCCACACGGCGCGAAGGAACGGGGAGGCTTTGCGCCTGACGCCCACGGAGTTCAACCTGCTGGCGGTGCTGGCCCAGAATCCCGGGCAGACGTTCACGCGCGAGCAACTCGTCGACCGTACCCACGGCATCGCCTACGACGGCTTCGACCGCAGCATCGACTCCCACATCAAAAACCTGCGCCGCAAAGTCGAGCCTGACGCGCTGAACCCGATCTACGTCCTGACGGTGTACGGCGTGGGCTACAAGTTCGCGGAGGAAGGATGATAGGGCATAGCTCAGCTGTCTCGAACTGAGTCACCTAATGGCCTAGCGGAGCCATCCGGTACGGCTAACCTACAGTACTCCGCGCCCCTGCATCTTGTTGATGACGATGTCTGCGCCTATACGATAGGCATCCTCCGAAAGAAAATCGCCGCCGATAAGATTCCAGGGCAGGTCAAGGAATTTGTTGAACGAGGTCACATCGGGTGCTTCGCCTTTGCAGGCGGCCTCGAATATGCGGAGTAGGTCTTTGTCCTCTTCGGCGCCAGCCCGGTACCAATACTTGTTGCCGCTGTCAGCCTGTATCGTCTGTCGGTCGCGCATCCACTCGGCAACCGGCCCCACCTGAAAGTAAGTGTTCTCGGTATCGCCTGTGAGCCATACATAGTCTGAGACCAGCGGGTCGACACTCAGTACGGTGTCGTTATTCCCCCACCACAAGAGGATCACGCGCCTATCGTTCGTGACGCCGTTCCAGAGCTCGCCCGGAGTGAACCCTGCGGGATACCATTTGTTCTGCGACCGCGCGAAGGAGTGGGTGACGATTCGGGAGTGATTGATGCGCCGGCAGATCTCCTGAATCAGCTTGCGTTCCTCGCCGAGTGTCAGTCTGGCGTGAACATAGACGCTATCCTTCAGCCACTCGGAGCGGTCGGCTCGGAAGTTCAAGATCAGGATCTCACGCGAGGTGCGGTCCAGAAACTGGACCACCTGTGAAATCACGCTCTCCAGCGTGTGGACGGTCACATCGGAGCCATGATGAAAGTAGTAATGCGTCAGGTCCACCGGGGCCTCTGGATCTCGCCTCAGATTGGGTACAAAACGGAGATCGAAGGAGCGATAGCCGAACATCAACTGCTCGTAGATATTGGCACATTGGTCTTGCGACAATGTTGTCATGGGCAGCTGCAAGGCTTGTTCGACCTGTCCCGCCCAATATAGGCCGTAGGTCGCCGAGTCGTGGGTGTGCGGGATCGCCAGTTGCCAGAGCGGCGTGTCTTTGATGCGATCCCACATGCGCGCCATCCATTCCGCCTCGACATTGCCGTGTATAGCGCGTCGGTACAATGTGGTTCCCGCAATGAAATACACCCAGCCGTCCTTAACGGCAACACTGCTGCTGCACTCGGAGTGCAGTTTATGCGCCAAGCCCTCACCCGCCTTGAGCGTTCGGTACAGGCCATTGTGGCCCGGCCCGCCCAAGAAATACACATACTCGCCGTCCGTTATGGGTTGTTCGCCGCAGTGGTCGTCGAGAAGTTCCTCGTGACCCGAGCCGTCCTTGAGGCGACGGTAGAGGCCGTCGTGGCCGCCGGCGAAGTAGACGTAGTCGCCATCGACGACCGGGGCAGCGCGGCAGTTAGCATCGATCTCTTGAGCCTTGCCTGAGCCGTCCTTGAGGCGACGGTAAAGCCCCCTGGCACCGCCGGCGAAGTAGACGTAGTCGCCATCGACGACCGGGGCAGCGCGGCAGTTAGCATCGATCTCTTGAGCCTTGCCTGAGCCGTCCTTGAGGCGACGGTAAAGCCCCCTGGCGCCGCCAGCAAAGTAGACGTAGTCGCCATCGACGACCGGCGCAGCGCGGCAGTTAGCATCGATGAGCTTCCAGTCGCTGCCATCGTTCTTGTTACACCGGTTGAGACCGTCGGCGGCAAAATAAACATAGTCGCCGTCGATGAACGGACGGTGGGCACACTTCTTGGGCGAGAGAATCTGTCTCTCGGAACCGTCCAGGCGACATCGGACTAGGCCATTGGCCGCAAAATAGATATAAGCTCCGTCAATAGCTGGAGAGACTGGGTCACATGACTCGGCGATCGGGGTCAGGTTGAGCGACATCGCTGTGTAGGGGTTTGCGCTCTGCAGCAGTGTAGAAATAGACTCTCGAGCCATAGGTTGTGGCCTTTCGACATAGCTATTGAGGAGTGCTGACGATCTCGGATTTATATGCGTTGTACCGCAAAATGTCAAGCATCTAGCGTTCTTACATACTAGCGCATGTGTTCGATACTACATTGCGCATACTCAAACCGCAGGTTGTGATTTTGCGGGTTGTGTCTCACGTTCCAAAAACCTGCGCCGCAAAGTCGAGCCAGACCCGCTCAATCCCACCTACGTCCTCACGGTGTACGGCGTGGGCTACAAGTTCACGGATGAGGGGTAAAGGGCAATATGTCGGCCTCAAAGCCTACCTCAAGGCTGCCTGAGCTTTGTGACCAAGCCGCGCTTAGTTAAGACGTAGCATCGTCTGTGGAAAGCCACTCACGAAGCAGCGCCTCGGCCGCCGTGCATTCAGCCAACCCCGTGATGATTGTGCGGCGGTGGCCTGGTCAAGCTGGCCTTGCGCGCGCTGCAACTCGGTACGCTTGACCAGGCTTCCCAACCTCAACGAGCCTCGGATTGCCGCTCCTTCATGGCCTCGTATCGCTCACGCGAGCCTGGCGCGGTGATCGAAGAAGCGCGGGCCACCACCATGGTGTCTCGCTGCTCCGCTTGCCGCTCCTTCATGGCCTCGTATCGCTCACGCGAGCCTGGTGCGGTGATCGAGGAAGCGCGGGCCACCACCGTGGTGTCTCGCTGCTCCGCTTGCCGCTCCTTCATGTCGAGATACCGGGTGTACGCGGTGGATGCTGACAGCGCGGCGCGGCTACCAAGGTCCGGCGCGGAAGACGCGGCCCGTGGGATCGTGAGAGCCAGAACCGCAGCGACCAAGATCAGGCCAGCGAGAAGCGCTCCTACAACGATACGGAGAGAGAATGTTCGTCGCGTGAGGATAGTGTTCATGCTCTGGGTTCCTTTCGTCTATCACCGGTGGGTTGTCATCCTTGGACTGAACCGATGACAACATTAGACCACATGGGTGATGCAGGTCGTACCCGATTTGCGGTATAATAGCGGGATAACTGAGCGGGATAAGATCGGGATAGGCGAAAGCGAGGCGCCTGACACGGTGAGGAGGTTGGCCGTGGACACAGAGCTGTTGTTCGGTGACTGGCTCAAGCGCCGGCGGCGCGGGCTGGGCATGACGCAAGTGGAATTGGGCCACCGCACAGGCTATGCCGGCGAGACGATCCGCAAAGTCGAGGCGAACGAGGTGCGGCCATCGGTTCAGATGGCTGAAAAGCTTGCCGAGGCGCTGTTCGTTCCAACCGAGGAGCGCACCTGGTTCATCGCCTTCGCGCGGGGTGAGGGCGAGCAGGACACCCTCCCGCTCCCCACTCAGACAGCGCCTGTTCCGCAAGGGGCGCCTCGGCCGCGAGCGACCTTACCCACACTGCTCACGAGTTTCATTGGACGTGACCGCGAGCTTGCCGAGATCAAGCGCCTACTGTCAGCCGCTCGGCTGGTAACGCTGACCGGTCCCGGTGGGTCCGGCAAGACCCGACTGGCGCTCCAGGTCGCCGCCGATCTCCGCGACCAATTCGGCGATGGTGTCTTCTTCGTCGATCTCGCTCCCATCACCGACCCCGCGTTGGTCGTGTCGCGGGTCGCGGAGCTGCTCGGCGTGCGGGAGCAGCCCGGCCAGCCCCTTCTCGATACTCTCAAGGAGATCCTGCGGGAGAAGCAGACCCTCCTGCTTCTCGACAACTTTGAGCAGGTGGTCGAGGGTGGCCTCCTCGTCGCCGACATCCTGGCCGGCGCCGCGAAGGTCTCAGTGCTGGTGACGAGCCGCGAGGCGCTGCGCCTCCGTGGCGAGCACGAGTACCCTGTGATGCCGCTGCCGGCGCCAGGGCCCGGCGCAGGACGCCTGCCGGCTGACCTGGGCGGCTACAGTCCTTCCCGTTTCATGATCACTGCCTCGTCTCTCTCGCAGTATCCTGCCGCTGTCCTGTTCATCGAGCGGGCGAGGGCCGTCAAGCTGGACTTCGAGCTCACCGACGCCAACGCGCCGGCCGTCGCCGAGATCTGCCATCGGCTCGACGGCTTGCCGTTGGCCATCGAGCTGGCCGCGGCGCGGATTCGGGTCCTACCGCCCGAGGCCATGCTGGCGCGCCTGGACCGCCGCATGAGATTCCTCACTGGTGGCCCCCGCGACCTCCACACGCGCCAGCAGACGCTCCAGAACACGATCGCCTGGAGCTACGATCTCCTCAGTCTAGCGGAGCAGCGCTTCTTCCGTCGCCTGAGCGTATTCGTCGGCGGTTTTACCGTCGAAGCGGCGGAGGCGGTGTGTGACGCGGATGGGACACTCGGGCTAGACGTCCTGGATAGTGTCGAGTCGCTGGCGGCCAAGAGCCTGTTGCAAGCGGTGAACGACGGGCCGAGGACAACCGACGGTGGGATCGTCCCTCTCTCATCGAGCGCCCCGCGCTTCATCATGTTGGAAACGATCCGCGAGTACGCGCGCGAGAAGCTGCTTGCCAGCGCGTCGGCCTCCGCGCTGCATGCTGCCCACGCGAGCTACTTCCTCGCTCGGGCGGAGGAGGCGAAGCCGCCCCTCCCTCTGTGGCTAGAGTGGGACTGGGTGAGGCGGATGGGCGTCGAGGCCGACAACTTCCGGGCCGCGCTGGCGTGGGCGTTGGAGCATGGGGAGACCGAAATCTTCGCCCGGCTGGCGGCCGCGCTCTGGGAGTACTGGTCCTTCGCACGGCATTTCGCTGAGGGCGAGGCGTGGGTGCAGCGCGCCCTGGACCTCTGCGCGCCGGCCGAGCTAGCAAGGGTACGCGCTGAACTCCTCCAGGCGAGCTCGCGGTTTGCTTTCGCGCGTGGTGATTACAGCGCGCAGAGGATGCACGCCGAGGCCGCCCTGCGCGCGGGGGACGAGCTGGGGGATGAAAAAGTCGTCGCCACGGCCTACATGGCCTTGGCCCTCTATGCCCTCCATCATGATGACATGGAGGCAGGACTCGCGTGGGCGGAGAAGGCCCTTGCCTTATTCTGTAAGCTGGGCGATAAACTTGGGGCGACCTGGAGCCGCGTATGGGCTGGCAACTACGCTTGCCGCTTGCGGCAGTACGAGAAAGCGGAGGCGTATTGGAACGACGCGCTGACCGACGCGCGGCCGGCCGGGTGGACGGGGATGATCTTGCAGGTCACCGAAGGGCAAGCGTCCCTGGCTCGTCTCCAGGGCGACTACGCGCGCGCCGAAGCGAAATACCGTGAGGTCCTCGCCTCGTACGCCTCAGGCGAGTACCGCTCCTTCGCCAACATGACCCTGAACAACCTGGGCCACGTCGTCCTCCGCCAGGGCAGGCACGTTGAAGCGGCTGCCTTGTTCAGAGAGTGTGTGCAGTGCCAGCCGGTAGGTCCTGCCGGCCGCGACTTGCCGCCTCCCCTGACCGGGTTGGCAGGCGTGATGGCGCGAGAGGGGCACGCGCTGGCCGCGGCGCGAGTGATCGGGGGCGTAGATCGTGTGCTCGCCGACAGCGGGGACCGGCTTGAGCTGGAGGACCGCCTCGACTATGAGGCTATCCTGGCCGACATCCGTGGCCGCCTCTCAGACGCGGAGTTCAACGCCGCCTGGGCCGAGGGCCAGGCCATGACGCCGGAGCAGCTGGTGGCGTACGCGCTGGAGGACAGTGCCATCATCGCCTCCACCCGCAGGTGACTATCACCAATCCCGCCGCCTCTATCTGGAGATGTTCGAGTCTGTCGTCGAGGGCGCTGACGTCCCAACCGTGGACATTTCGATGCCGAGGCTGCGGAAATATGCCCGATCAGCCCGGTAGTCAGAGGCGGCATTACGCGCAAGGGCACGGAAATAAGCTCTATCTGCGCGAAAGTCGGAGTCACTCTCGGGGGACAAGTCCGCCGAGGGACTGACTGACTGCACAGGCACGACGCGCTCCGAGGTTCCAGCCATCTCGCGGCCTGCTTGAGCGGCCGTCTGGAGTGAATGGGCCTCGGCGCGCATGGCGACGAGGATAGCGGTCCACATAACCGCGAGAGCCAAGATTGGCAACAGGGCCGATGCCCTCTGTCGCAGCCAACCGAAGGTCGATGTGTTCTTAGTATGCATGGGCCTCTACTCCTTTTGTTTGTTCCGTCTCTGGATGGGTGTGGTCGGTTCCGCCGCTCTTCCGCTGTGTTAGCATTGAACCACATTGCGACGGCAGAGGTAAGCCGCCAAGCGGCATAGGAAGCGGAGAGAAATCGGATAAGGCGGGGTGGGAGCTGCGCATGGAAAGCGAACTATCCTTTGGACGGTGGCTACGGCGTCGACGTCGGAGTCTCGATCTGACCCAAAACGAGCTCGGCGCACAGGTGGGCTACTCAGGCGATGCCATCCGCAAGATCGAGGCAGACCAACTGCGGCCCTCGAAGCAGATAGCCAGCAAGCTGGCTGAGGCGCTAGACATCCCGCAGGCGGACCGTGCGGCCTTTGTTCGCTTTGCCAGAGACAGGCAGAGTAATGACGAGTCGCTGCCCTCTATCCCCACTCTCAGCGTGACCTCCCCACAGCCAGTATTGCCGCGCTTGGCTGACCTGCCGATCCCGCCCACGCCGTTGATTGGCCGTGAGAGAGAAATTGCGGCCATCACGAGCCTTCTGGAAGGAGAGCGAGTCCGGCTCGTCACGTTGACCGGGCCGGGTGGAACCGGCAAGACGCGCCTGGGCCTGGAAGTCGCTTCGCACCTCCTCGAGCGTTTTACCGACGGAGTGTTGTTCGTCGATCTCGCGCCGATCAGTGACCCCAACCTCGTCATCTCGACCATAGCTCACGTACTAAACGTGCGTGAGCAAGGCAACCGTCCCCTACTCGATCGTCTCAAGGATCACCTGCGTGGGAAACAACTGCTGCTTCTGCTTGACAACTTCGAGCAGGTTCTGGGAGCGGCGCCAACCCTCGCGCAATTGCTGGTCTCGGGCCTGCACTTGCGATTACTGGTGACTAGCCGCGAGGCACTGCACCTGCGCGGTGAGCACGAGTTTGCAGTCTCACCGCTACCCGTGCCGCATCCGAAGCCGCCACCGGCCGTGGACCGACTAATGGAATACGCCGCTGTGCAGCTCTTTGTCGACCGAGCGCAGGCAGCCAAAGCCGACTTCGCGTTGACGCTCCAGAATGGCCTCGTCATAGCCGAAATATGCCGTCGGCTCGACGGGCTTCCCCTGGCCGTCGAGTTGGCGGCGGTACGAATCAAGCTTATGCCGCCGGAAGCCTTGCTGGCCCGGCTCGACCATTGGCTGAAGGCGCTGGCGGGCGGCGCTCGCGATCTCCCCGCGCGGCAGCAGACGATGTGGGCTACGATTGGCTGGAGCTACGATCTGCTAGACGAGCGCGAGCAGGCTGTTTTTCGCTGCTTGTCGGTCTTTGCGAGTGGCTGCTCTCTGGAGGCTGCGCAGGCCGTATGCTCAGACGACGGGCGAACGACCCACCTTGAGGACAGCATATTCTCGCTGGTGGACAAGAACCTTCTGCGGCAAGAGCGCTATAGTGGGGAGCCACGCTTCGCCATGCTTGAAACGATCCGAGCGTATGGCCTGGAGCGCCTCCGCGAAAGCGGAGAAATGGATATTGCGCGGCGAAACTATTGCGCCTTCTTTCTGGAACTCGCCGAGGAAGCCGACCGCAGGCTCGCCGGGCCAGACCGAGGCCAGTGGCTGGACAGGCTGGAGGCGGAATATGATAACCTCCGAGAAGCGATCCGCCTGGCAGAGGAGATGGCCGAGTTCGAGGTGAGCGCGCGCCTGACGTGTGCGCTCGTGGACTTCTGGGGGACTCGAGGGTATTGGGATGAGGGGCGACGATTGCTCGAAGGGCTTCGCCCGCACATCATAGCCCTCGGGCTTCCAGTGCTGAGCGCAAGACTAGCCGCCGGCGCAGGATGGCTGGCTCACTGGCAGGGCGACGAGTCCGCAGCGCGCGAGAGGATGGAGGAGAGTGTAGCCATATACCGTCTTGTGGAGGACAAGGCGGGATTTGCCGTAACTCTCGCCAGACTGGGTTTTGTGGCCTTCTTGATTGGCGATACGTCGAGCTCACGCGCCGTTCTCGAGGAGAGCATCGCGGTGGGCCGCGAGCGCGGGGAGAAGTGGCCTACGGCCATGGCGCTCCGCTTTCTCGGGAACCTGGCCGTGGAAGAGGGGGACTATACCGGGGCGGACACAATGTACCAGGAGAGCCTCGCCCTTTTTCGGGAGACCGGCGACGAGCTAGGGCCCGCTTTCCCACTCATGGGTTTGGGTGAAGTGGCTATGGTGCGCAGCGACTATGCCGCCGCGGGCCGTTATTGGCAGGCATCTCTGGATATTCGGCGGAAAGTGGGCGACAGGAGTGGCATGGCGAAGCTGCTTTCGTTGCTAGCAGTGGTTGCTCTGGCTCAGGGCGATTACGCTCGCGCACAAGCGCTAGGAAAGGAGGGCTTGGGGCTCAAGCGAGAGCTAGGCATGGCAGGCGGGACGGCGGAGACGATAAACCTTTTGGGATACGTTAGCCTGTACCAGGGTGAGATCGAACGGGCGGAGCGCCTTTTCAAAGAGACCTTGTTCCACGTGCAGGACCTAAACCTTCAGGCGACTATCAGCGCCGGCCTGATTGGGATGGCCGGTGTCTGGTTGGCAAAAGGTCGTACGGGCGCGGCTGTGCGCCTCTTGGGTGCTACCAAGGAGGTGAACCACCCCGATAGAGATTCTCTATTCCCCTTCTTATACGGAGAATACGATCGCTATGTGGATGGCGCACGTGCCCAACTAGGCGAGGCGGCCTTTGCGGTGGCTTACTCGGAGGGTCAGGCGATGACGCTGGATGAGGCAGTGGCGTATGTGTTGGAGGCGGAAGACGTCAATGACCTCTAGGTGTACACCGTGGGCTACAACTTCGCGGATGCGGGGTGACTTCGAGCGATATCAAGTGTTTTCAACCTTTATGGCCTGGTGTGTCGATTTCCGCGTCTCTAGAGCGACTACTGTACAAGAAAACAACAGCAGGAGAACAACATGAGTCGTTACGAACCCAAAGCAGATGTCATGGGCGATTACCCTAGCGTCAGCCCGCTCGCCTGGAGCGAATTTGTTAAGCTGCTCACCGACCACCCGGCCGGCACGCGCTGGCTCTCGACCGTCAGCAGCCAGGGCCAGGTCCACGCCACCCCTATCGGCGCCTTCTTCGTCAACGAGACGTATTATTTCACGAGCGGCCAGGGTACCCGCAAGCGCGCCAACCTGGATCAAAACCCAAGTTGCAGCATCTGCCTTCACACAGGTGGCTATGACATAGTCGCCGAAGGAACCGCCGCCATTACGCGCGACGAAGCGACGATTCAGCAATTCGTAGCTTTCTGCCAGTCGGTAGACTGGCCCGTCGAAGCCAAAGGCGGGGTCCTCGAAGCACCCTATCATGCCCCAACCACCGGTCCCGCGCCCTATGACGTCTACGAAATGACGTTCCGAAAAGTCTTTGCCTACGACACCAACAATGCGGCCGTCAACCGCAGCACCCGTTTCACCTTCTAGTCAGGGGTATTCCCATTCAACTTGTTGAGGTGATTGCGCCCAGGATGTCGGCAGGATCGTGTCGGCATTTTGCGCTAACGAAAAGCAAGATCGAGCGCGGCTGGCGTGCATGTCAACTGCAGAGATCCACTATGAGGCGGGATGAACGAAAGCTCGCCCAGGCCATCGCTAGCGATGCCGACCTGGATATCCAGGTTAGTAATGCGAGCTACATTGCCACAGGGGGGCTGATCAACATACATAATCTCCAGCCGCACCGGCCGATCGGCCTGAACGGCAATCGTACTGGGAATGATGCCTTCTGGGTATACCGCTACATCCTCGATCTGCGTGGGTGATGTGGGTCGGGTTGACATGGCCGGGATGCTCGTGTCTGGCGTGTCCGACGGGACGTTGACGGTAAACACCGTCGACGTCAATCTCCCATCACTACGTTCGATGCGAAGCGCCATGTGCCACCGACCTTCCATTGCCACCATCATTCCCAGCGCCTGATAGACGCCCGGCGCGGTTAGTTTCGCTTCCACGCCATACGCACCGTGGTTCATACCCTCCATGGCAAACGTGACGTCCACCCGACGGATATCCGTGGGGGGCTGGCCATTCTGAGTCCTTAGGCGAATCTCCACTGCGCTGGGATGAAACACTCGCGGGGCCACCTGGATATCCGCGATCAAGTCGTCGAGTCGTCGCTCCTGGGCTACATTTGCTGCCAGCGGCATGTCGGCTGCCGTGGCTATCGGCGTCGTCCCCACTACTTGCGTGGGAGGCGGTGTTGGCATCCGCTGGCTCGCGGCGGCTGGCTCGGTGCTGGAACCGCTATCGACCAAGGGCCCCGCGGGGAGCGGCGAAGTTATTCCTGGGCTTGCGGCAGGAGTCGCGAACGTCTTAATGTAATTAATGACATCCCAACGCTGCGCCGATGATAGCTTGTCTTGCCAGCCGGGCATACCAGTTCCTGGTACACCGTTGCTCACCCAGTCGTAAATCTGACTGTCAGGGTGGCCCGCCGCCATGTGCACTCGGAGGTCGGCCGGGCGCGGGTTCAAGGTTATCGCGGCGGCGCCATCACCTCGGCCACGCGCCCCATGACACACGAGACAGTTTTCCTGGTAGGTTTGTTGCCCGCGTTCGATGGAGGCGCTGTCGGCGGGGATCGGGCTCTTCAATTCGGCGACCTGCTCCACGCCGCTAGAGAATGGATTTACGGCTACGGCAACGCCTAACCCCACAGTGACAACACCGACGAGCCGCAGGGGTCGGAGCATCCACCCACGTGATAGGTTCGATGGGCGACGGCGCAGCAGAAGCCAGAGGCCAAACACAACGCCGGCGCAGCCTATCAGAATATTGTGCTCTGCCATTCGTTCAGTCCAGCTTCGGTGTGCCCCAATTACCCGGCGTGGGAAAGTGTTGCTTCAACTCTGCACTATCTGATTCTGAGCGCGAAGGCGTGCTGGCCGGGCGGGGACTCGGGCATGCGGACCCTTAAGCCTCGGTCGTCGCGCGACCACTTTAAGGTTCCGTCGTAGCCGAGTAGACTGATGCTGGCAACCTCGCGGTCCCACAGCGGGGAGGATGTCGCCAACGAGCGGATGGTGAGCTGCTCGCCGGGCCACGCCAGGGCGATGGCGTAGAGCGTATCGTCACCTCGCGTGGTGAAACGGATGTCCTCGCCGCTAAACGGCTGGCGCTCCGTGTCTGTAAAGGAGCCTTCGCCAACCTCGGTCGGGCCTTCGCCGAAGACCTTCCACGGCCGAGTGCCGTAGATGGCCTCTCCATTGACTGCCAGCCACTCGCCGATCTCTAGCAGGATCTGTTGCTCACGCTCGGGAATCGTCCCATCGGCCCGAGGGCCGATATTGAGGAGCAGCGCGCCATTCTTGCTGACGATGTCCACAAGGTCGTCTATCAGTGAGTCGGCCGTCTTGTACTGCTGATTCTCCACGTAGCCCCATGAGTTCTTGGAAATCGACGTGTCCGTCTGCCAGAACTCGGCTCGGAGTCGCGACGACTGCCCACGCTCCACGTCGAACACGGCGGTCCCGGCCGGAAAGGCACTGTGCTTGTAGTTGATCGCCACGCCTCTTCCCCACTCCGCGGCCCGGTTGTAGTAGTCGGCGGCAAACTGGGCTAGGTACGGCTGGAAGGCCGGCTGCTCGATCCACCAGTCGAACCAGACGAGTTGCGGCTGGTACTTATCGAGCAACTCGAGGGTCCGGTTCAGCCAGTCGTCGAGGAACGCCCGGTCGGGCTCGGAGTCTTTTGGCTCGGCCGGGCCGTAGAAGCTGTGGTAGCGCGGATCTTGCACATCGGAGTCGAACTGCATCCCGCCATCGAAGAACCACCAGTGCTCAGCGCGGTGACTGGACAGGCCGAAGACCAATCCTTGCCTTCGGACGGCCGCCGCAAGCTCGCCAATAATGTCGCGCCGGGGTCCCATGCGCGTCGCGCACCACTCGGACGACGCGCAGTCGTACATGGCGAAGCCATCGTGGTGCTCCGCGACGGGCACGACATACCGAGCGCCGGCCTGTTTGAACAGCGCCGCCCAGGCGTCCGGATCGAACCGTTCGGCCTTGAACTGCGGGATGAAATCCTTGTAGCCGAACTCGGACTGCGGGCCGAAGGTGGCGACGTGATGTTCGAACTCGGCCGATCCCCGCTGGTACATATTCCGTGGGTACCACTCGTTGCCGAAGGCTGGTACCGCATACGCGCCCCAGTGAATGAAGATACCGAACTTAGCGTCGAGATACCACTCGGGCACGCGATAGCGGCTCAGCGATTCCCACGTCGGCTCGAAGGTGGCCTTGCCCGGATTGGCGTCCATTAGGATAAGTCCTTCTGCTCAAAAGTGCTGGAGTTTGGTTTGACAGCGTTCAGACACTAGAATCATACACTCGATTGCTATACTATCAAGGGCCAACATAAGGGGGGAGCGCGGCTTCGACCAGCGCTCCCCCCTTGCATCCGTTACGTAGCCTGCTGACTTATTGCTCTCCTGAGCGATGGCTTTCACTGGGGCGGTGATGGCATCGAGCCCGGCTGCGTCAGGGACGTGGCCGCGACAGCACGCCGTTGAATTCGCTCCGCACCCAGGTCGGGGGCGCCGCGCCAACGGGGTAGGTTTCGACGTCCGTCAGGCTCCCCTTGAGCAATGAGCCGTCGCTGCATTTCGCGACGAGAGTCAGATGACCGAGGGCGTTGATGATCTTGCCGAAGGTAGGGCCACTGCACGTCAGCCCGCTAGCCGTATCGGTGTAGGTCGCCGTACCCCAGGTGATCCCATTCCCGCCATCGCCCAACGTCGCGCTCGTCATCGCACTCTCTGCGCCGGCCAGGGTGATGCCCGGGCCGCTGAAGGTGAAGGTGCCCGTCAGGGGCAGGTCGCGGATCTGAGTCAGCCCGTCGGCGGCCCACACGCGGGCGGGTACGCCAAAGTACCTCTTCTCGGATCCCGTCAAGGCGATCTGTCCGACCTTCTCGTTGGCGGGGACGAAGGCCGCCGAGCCGTCGCCGACCAGCTCGTGGGTGCGGAGGTAGCCCGCGACACCCCGCGCCGCGGCATCGTCATAGTCAATTACTGTCGGTGGCGCACCATAAACCTCGGGCGCCTGATGATACGCGATATAGAGGGCGAGGACCACGACAACGGTCAGGGCCGATCCAATCCGCCAACCGATGTGTGCCTTGCGCCATTTTGTTCCCGTCACCTGCTCGACTGGCCTAGCGTGCATCGTCTCTCTCCTTTTGTGTGTGCTTATGGTCTTGTCCGCAGTGTACCCCATCCCACCTTGCCAAACTTGCCATTTCTTGACAAATCTACCACTAATCTTGCCTTGACAGCTACCCTTGACAATCATGATGTGCATCCTATAATTTACGCACCCCCTCGTGGCGAACAGAAGGAGGAAGGATGCCTGGCCGCACCGCCATCTCCCCCGACCAGTTCACCTCGTTCGGAGAGCTTCTCAAGTATCTGCGCCGCCGATGCGCGCTCAGCCAACGCGAGCTCTCCATTGCCGTCGGATACAGCGAGTCACAGATCAGCCGCTTGGAGCAGAACCAGCGTGCGCCCGACGAGGCGGCGGTAGCGGCGCGGTTTGTCCCCGCGCTTCACCTCGACGACGATCCCCAGTGGGCGGCGCGGCTGCTGCAACTGGCGAAAGTGTCCCCCTCCGCCACGGTCCAGGCAGCGGAGGACGAGGCACAGCCACGCCTGACCAACCTGCCAACGCAACTGACGAGTTTCGTGGGCCGCGCCCAGGAAGTTGCCGAGATCGGGGAGTTCCTCGTGGCAAGCCGACCGACGACCCACGAGACCAGACTTGTGACCCTGACCGGGCCGGGTGGCGTCGGCAAGACCCGCCTTGCGCTCCAGGTGGCCGCCAGCCTGCAGGACCGGTTTGAAGGTGGCGTCTACTTCGTGGACCTGGCGCCCATTACGGAGGCTCATCTCGTTACATCGGCCATCGTCCAGGCGCTTGGTATTCCGGAGTCGGGCGCTCGCTCATCCTTCGATAGTCTCAAAGACGGCCTACGCCAAAAGCCGACGCTACTTGTGCTGGATAACTTCGAGCACGTTCTTGCCGCAGCGCCACTTTTGAGCCAGATCCTCGTGGCCGCGCCGAACGTCAAGATGCTTGCGACCAGCCGCATTGCGCTGCGCGTGCGCGGGGAGCAGGAGTTCCCGGTCCTTCCCCTCCCGCTGCCGGACCCCAGACATCTACCGGCCCTATCCACCGTCTCGCAGTACGCGTCGGTCGAGCTGTTTGTCCAGCGCGCGGCCAGTGTCAGGCCCGACTTTGAGATCGTCGCCAACAACGCGGCGGCCGTCGCCGAGATCTGCTATCGGCTGGATGGGCTGCCCCTGGCGATTGAGCTGGCCGCGGCGCGGGTGAATGTCTTCCCGCCGCGCGTGCTGCTGCAACGCCTGGACAGTCGGCTCAAGATGCTGACCGGCGGGCCGCGTGACTTGCCGGCCCGCCAGAAGACGCTCCGCGACGCCATCACCTGGAGCTATGACCTGCTCGAAGAGAGCGAGCGGACGCTGTTTCGACGGCTGGGGGTGTTCATCGGCGGCTTCACCCTGGACGGCGCGGAGGCCGTGGGCGATGTCGAAGACGACCTGGGCATGGATGTGGTGGACGGTGTGGCGTCACTGGTGGATAAGAACCTGCTGACGCAAGGGAGAGAAGAACAGGGCTTGCTGCGCTTCGGGATGCTGGAGACCACCCGTGAGTATGCGTTGGAGCGCCTGGCCGCGAGCGGCGAAGAGCGGGCGGTACGGCGGCGGCATGCCGAGTACTACCTCAGTCTTATCGAGGCGCATGGATACGCCGAGGCGCTGGCCAAGGATAATGCTCACGCTTTCTGGCTCGGCCCGAACAACACCGAGACCGATAACTTGAGGATGGCGGCGAAGTGGAGCCAGTTAGCCAGCGAAGACCGTGATCTCGAGATGCGGTTCGCCGACCAATTGACATCACACCGCGCTCCCCGACATATTCTCCGGGACGACACACAAAACTGGCTGGAGATTGCCCTGGCGCACGCACAGGAGGACGGCCCATCCGCGCTTGCCGCTCGCATTCTCTTCCAGCTGGGGCAGGGGCTTACGATCCGCGGCGAGTATGCCGCTGCCCTAGAGCGACTGATGGAGAGTCTGGACATGTATCGAGAAATCGGGGATTTGCCGCATTGCGCTGATCTGCTCGAGCGTCTAGGATGGCTGGCGCGCGAGCATAGTGACGCGGCCACGGCGCGCTTAAGGTTGGAGGAGAGCATCGCCCTGTATCGCCAACTGGATGATCCGATCGGCATCGCACGCGGGCTGCTCACCCTCGGCGAAGTGGCGGTCATGCAAGAGAATGTCGCGTGGGCAACCGAGCTCCTGGAGGAAGGGCTCGCGCTGTCCAGGGCACAAAGTGACCCGGACTGGATAGCATGGTCGCTGAATCACCTCGCCCATGTCGCGCAACTTGAGGGCGACTTTGAGCGGGCGAAACAGTTGCACGAGCAGAGTTTGCCGTTCTTCCAGCGCTCTGGAGCACGAGTATCGGGGCCTGCAGAATCAGCCGAGGGTCTCGGCGAGTGCGCCTTAGGTCAGGACGACCCTCGGCTGGCGCGAACATACTTCAGGCAGTCGCTCGCATACCTTCTGGCGTATAGAGCCAATGCAACGGCAGCGACCACGTTGTGGTGCATCGCAGGGTTGGCGAGCGCCGATGCACTCGAGGGTCAGCCACAACGGGCAGCGCGGCTGTGGGGCGCGGCCGAGCGTCTGCGCACATCAATCGGCGCGCGGCCGGCCCCGGCTGCGCGCGCCACGCGAGAACGCCTGATGGCGGTCGTTCGCGAGGCGCTAGGCGAGGCCGCATTCGCCGACGCGTGGGCCGAAGGCGAAGTAATGTCGCTGGATGAGGCACTGGCATACGCACTGGAGGGCGGCGAGCCTGATGGCCCCTGACATCGATCCGCACGCAAAGGGCCAGCCCAGTTCATCTCGGTCGCAAGACGCGTGGGTGAGCGGCGATTCCTACGAACGATATGTCGGGCGCTGGAGCCGGTTGGTCGCGCGTGAGTTCATCGGGTGGCTGTCGCTTCCTTCCGGCGGGAATTGGCTCGATGTCGGCTGCGGGACGGGCGCGCTAAGCGCTGCTATCCTCGATGTCGCTTCGCCGCGCGGGGTCGTGGGAGTCGATCCGTCCGCGGCCTATATCGCCCACGCGAGTCGGCAGCTCACAGATGACCGGGCGCGATTCGAGGTCGGGGACGCGGAGGCGCTGCCCTATGAACCGGGGAGTTTCGACGCGGTTGTCTCGGGCCTCGCCCTGAACTTCGTGCCTCACCCAGAACGGGCAGTCGCCGAGATGGCTCGCGTCGCGGTGGAGGATGGCGTGGTGGCGGCTTACGTGTGGGATTACGCCGGCGAGATGCAGTTCATGCGCTACTTCTGGGATGCCGCGGTGGCACTGGACCCGGCTGCTGACGAGCTGGATGAGGCGCGCCGCTTCCCGATCTGCCGGCCCGAATCGCTGACGCGGCTTTTCCAGAACGCGGGGCTGCGGAGCATCAAGACCCGCGCCATCGACATTCCTACCATCTTTCACGACTTCGATGACTACTGGTCGCCGTTCCTGGGTGGTCAGGGCCCCGCGCCCGGGTATACAATGAAACTGGACGAAGAGCGGCGAACGGCGCTGCGGGAAAGGATCAGAGCATCACTCCCGATTGCGCAAGACGGTTCGATCCAGCTTCTGGCCCGCGCCTGGGCGGTCCGCGGTTCAAGAGGGTAACGTTACACCGGCCCGTCACCAAAGGAAATTCAGCGATGGACACCGAGTTGTTGTTCGGGGATTGGCTGAAGCGCCGCCGCCGCGGCCTGGGGATGACGCAGGTCGAGCTGGGCCGTCGCACGGGCTACTCCGGCGAGACGATCCGCAAAGTGGAGGCGAATGAGGTTCGCCCGTCGCGTGTGATGGCCGAGAAGCTGGCCGAAGCCCTCGATATCTCCTTGGAGGATCGCCCCAGGTTCACCCGCTTCGCTCGCGGCCTGGGACGCGGCGGTGCCATTCCGCTGCCCACGCAAACGGCGAGCCTTTCACAATTGGGTGCACATTCCCCACGCCCTGGCCTGCCCGCCCAACCGACGAGTTTCATTGGCCGCGAGCGCGAGATCGCCGAGGTCAAGCGGCTGCTCGCCGCAACGCGCTTGCTGACTCTCACCGGGCCGGGTGGCTCTGGGAAGACCCGGCTGGCGCTCCAGGTCGGAGCGGACCTCTCTGATGAGTTCCAAGATGGTGTCTACTTCGTCAGTCTGGCTCCTATTAGCGATCCCGCCCTCGTGGTTCCCACGATTGCCCAAACACTCGACGTCCGAGAACAGGGCGCCAGCCCCATCTTCGACGTGCTCAAGGACCATCTTCGCGACAGGCACCTGCTCCTGATCCTGGACAACTTCGAGCAGATCGCCGACGCCGCGCCGCTAGCATCCGAGCTACTCGCGAGCGCCGCCAGGCTCAAAGTGCTCGTCACCAGCCGCGCCGTCCTGCGCCTTGGCGCCGAGCACGAGTTCCCTGTCCCGCCGCTCAGCATTCCCAACATCACGCGGTTGAGTGGGAGCGGGGCCGGTCTCGCATCTTCGCTGTCACACTACAGCGCCGTCCGTCTCTTCGTCGAGCGCGCGGCAGCGGTGAAGAGCGACTTTGAGCTGACCGACGAGAATGGGGGGGCGATCGCGGAGATATGCGAGCGGCTCGACGGCCTGCCTCTGGCGATTGAGCTGGCGGCGGCCCGCGTTCGTCTGCTGCCGCCGCGGGCGATGCTGGCGCGGCTGGACCGGCGGCTGGCACTCTTGACGGCCGGACCGCGCGACGCGCCGGCGCGGCAGCAGACACTGCGCGACACCATTGACTGGAGCCACAACCTGCTCAGCGCGCCCGAGCAGACTTTGTTCCGCCGGCTCGCGGTGTTCGTTGGGGGCAGGACGCTCGACGCCATCGAAGCTGTGTGCAACGCAAGCGGCGACCTGGAGCTTGATTCGCTGGACGGTGTGTCCGGCCTTCTAGACAAGAACCTGCTGACGCAGGTGGTCGGGCCAGGTGGAGAGCCGCGGTTCGTCATGCTCGAGACGATCCACGAGTACGCCCGCGAGCGCCTGGCGGCGGCCGGCGAAGCCGCCCCACTGCGCCATTGCCACGCCGCCTACTTTGTGGCGTGGATCGAAAGGGTTGAGACGAAGCTGTATGGCGCGGGGGAGGAGGAGTGGTTCGCCCGCGTCGAGGCGGAGCACGACAACATACGGGCCGCCCTGGCGTGGGCGGGAGAGGTACGGGACGAGGAAACGGCGCTGCGGCTCGCCGGCGCCATGCGGCGGTTCTGGTACATCAAGGGCTATTGGAGTGAGGGCTGCCGCTGGATCGAGGGCATTCTGGCGTGGAGCAGCGGCGGAACACCTTCGGCGCGCGCGGGGGCTTTGTTTTGCCTTGCCAATTTATTGGTACTGAGACAGGAATACGCCCGGTCCCAAGTCTACGGGGAACAAGCGCTGGAGCTGTACCGCTCGCTGGGCGACAAACGCAGAATCAGCAACGTGCTCCAATATCTGGCGCACGTGACAATGCTGCGGGGTGACTACCCTCGCACCCAGGTTCTGCTGGAAGAGAGCGTTCAATTGGCGCAGGACATCGGGCATCCGGCGTTGATGACAGCGAGTCTCCTTCAGCTCGGCTTGCTGGTTGGTCGGCAAGGCGATTACCCTCGCGCCGAGACAATCGCGCTTGAGGCATACGCCGCGGCACGTAAAATGGGCGGCCATCGCGAAATGTCCCTCGTCCTCCTCACCCTGTCCATGGCCACGCTGCTCCAGGGCAGAGACGGCGAGGCGCGGGACTGGCTGCGCCAAGCGACGGTTGAGGCGGGCATTCTTGTCGAGCCGTGGACGACGGTGACTGTCCTGGGAGCATACGCGGCCGTATCGGTGAGAACAATGCCGGAGCGCGCGGCGCGGCTGATGGGAGCGTCCCAGGCGCTGCTCGACGTTTTGGGCGGGTGGCGCGTGCCGTTCGAGGAAGTTGTTCACCAGATGACGCTCGGTAGGGCGCGAGAGAGCCTGGGCGACGAGCGCCTGCACATGCTGATGCAGGAGGGAGCGGCAATGACGCCGGAGCAGGCGCTCGCCTACGCCCTCGAAGAGACGACAACAGATTGATGGGGTAGCGTTGGCCGATGAGGCGTGATGTGCTACGTTGCCGCGGTGGACGCGCGGACCAGGGCAACAGCATCTTGGAATCGTTGTGTTCGCATGTTTCGCAGCGCCTCGTTCAGGTGAACCTTGGCGTACTGTAGCCTTTCCTCAGGCGTTACCAGCGCCACCTCGCCTGAGATAAGGCGGTCATGAAAATCCCTGAAATCCGGCGCTGGCTCATCCGCGTCAATCGGTATGCCTGATCGGGCGACCAACAGCATGAGCAACGCGACATAAAACACGTGCATGGCCTGGCGCATCAGGTAGAAGCGCGCGCGCCTGTATTCTCCCGCCGGCTCGCCAAAGTAGGCGCGGAGATAATCTTCTTCTTGCCCTTCATCTCTGACAAAGAAGTTCGCCGCGACCGCCAGATCGACATACGGGTCATTGAGGAAGGCCGCCTCCCAGTCGACCAGCCAGATGCGTGTCCCGTCGAAAACCATGTTTTGCGGCTTCAGGTCGTTGTGACTGGCGACCAACTCAGCGTCGTTCCGGGGATACACCCCCATCACAGCGTTGTAGCCGCGGAATAGCTCCTCCGTTGCGCTCTCTGGCAGAATGTTTGCCGCCTGGAACCGCTGAGCGAGGCCGTCCATGGTATCCAAATAGTTCCCTGTCTTCGGGAACGGGAAATCGGGAAGGGTATGGAGCTTGCGGATGGTCGAGGCGATGAGCAGCGCCACATCGCGCGGGAATGGCTGTGCCGCCACAAAATCGGTGATGAGAACCAGGCCCTCCAGGTTTGCGTACCAGATCCGTGGCGCGATGCCGGCGTCGGAGCCCAGTTTCATGCAGCTGAACTCGCGCGTGGGATCGTACATCACCTCTCGGCGCACGATGACGCGCAGGAGGTAGGGGGTTCCGCGCACGACGATCCGAAAGACGAGCGACGGGCCAAGCCCGCCGGTCAAAGGCTGGATGTCTTCGACATCAGTCACGCCAAACGCTGCGGACAGCGCCTGTGTGACGGCAGGCTGTTTTGCATCAGGAATCATACGGCGTCTCCTGGAACATGAGGCTCGATCTGTTGCGTTGGGCGACCACGCGTGGTTTGAAGCGCAGCCAAATGCCAGGTCCCAGTATTGCGGCCCTAGCCAGCCGTTCTCCTGGCGCGCTCGTGCCGTGTCCCGCAAGCAACGTGCCAGTGCGGCGTTGTCTGGCTCTCGTCGCGCGAGTAACCAGCGGAGCCGCGCCTGTGGGCAATTGGCGTGTAGCCGGGTATAATTGACTCGCCGACGCAGGCGGAGCTCAATTATGCCACAGCACCCGTCCGGGACCGTAACCTTCCTGTTTACCGAGATTGATGGCATCGCTCAGCTTTGGGAGCAGCATCCCGAGGCAATGAAGGTTGCCGTGCCTCAGCACGACGATATTCTAAGGAATGCCGTCGAAGCGCACGCGGGCTACGTCGTCAAAACCACGGGCGTCGGTCTCCTGGCGGCGTTCGGCGTGGCCGAAAATGCCCTGGCTGCCGCGCTCATGGCCGAGCATGCTCTCGCGTCGGCGACATGGGGCGAGACTGGGCCGCTGCGGGTGCGCATGGCGCTGCACACCGGCCCGGCCGAGGAGCGCGACGGCGACTACTTCGGGCCAACTTTGAACCGAGCGGCGCGGCTGATGGCGGTAGGGCACGGCGGCCAGATCTTGCTATCCATGCCGACCTATGAACTGGTACGGGACCACCTGCCCGAGACCGTCACACTGCGTGACCTGGGCGAGCAACGCCTCAAAGACCTTGCCCGTCCCGAGCACGTCTACCAGGTCGTCACCGCCGATCTTCCCGCCGACTTTCCCGCCCTCAGGACGCTCGACGCGCGCTCCAACAACTTGCCCACTCAGCCAACGGTGTTCGTCGGCCGCGAGACCGAGCTGGCCGACCTCAAGAGGATGCTTTTGCAGGACGGGATCCGTCTGGTGACGCTGACCGGGCCGGGTGGCACCGGCAAGACGCGCCTGGCGCTCCAGGTGGCCGCCAACCTGCTGGACCGGTTTGCGGATGGAGTGTGTTTCGTCGACTTCGCCGGCATTATGAACACTCACCTCGTCGCCTCGACGATTGCTCAGGCCCTCGGCGTGCGGGACCAGGGGACAAGCTCACTCGTCGACATGCTCAAGGACTACCTGCAAGGGAAGCAAACGCTGCTCTTGCTCGACAATCTCGAACAGGTCGTCTCCGAAGCGCCGCTCGTTGCCGAGCTTCTGGACGCGGCCCCGCGCCTCAAGGTGCTCGCCACCAGCCGCATCGTGCTGCGGCTGCGCGGAGAGCGCGAATTCCGGGTGTTGCCCCTTCCCGCTCCCGACCCCAGGCATCTGCCGCCTCTCTCAACGCTCGCCCAGTATGCGGCCGTCCAGCTATTCGTGCAGCGTGCCGTGAGCGTCAAGCCGGATTTCAAGGTCACGAGGGAGAACGCGGCTGCCGTCGCCCAGATCTGCTATCGGCTCGATGGGCTCCCGTTGGCCATCGAGCTGGCCGCCGCGCGGATCCGCGTGCTCCCGCCCGAAGCTCTGTTGCAGCGCCTCAACAATCGATTCAAGCTGCTGACCGGCGGTCCGCGTGACCTGCCGGCTCGACAGCAGACTCTACGCGGTGCGATCGCCTGGAGCTACGATCTGCTGGATGAACACGAGAAGACGCTCTTTCGACGCCTGGGCGTCTTCGTCGGCGGATGGACAGTCGAAGCGGCGGAGGCCGTGTGTCCCGATGAGACCTGGGCGAGGTCGGGCAAAGCGACGCCATCGAGCCTGCGAGCGGAAGATGTCCTGGATGCGCTGGAATCGCTCGTGGCCAAGAGCCTGATACGCCAGGAGCCTGCCCATGATGAGCCGCGGTTCTCCATGCTCGAGACAATCCGTGAGTATGCCCTGGAACGGCTGACGGAGAGCGGGGAGACGGAGATTGTGCACGAGGCCCACATGCGATATTACCTGGGCCAGCTCGAGGCCATGCCGGTCAGGCCGGCGGCGCGGGCACGGTGGCTGGAGGGCTTCAGAGTCGAAATGGACAACGGGCGCGCCGCGCTGCGCTCGGCGGTGGAGCGGAACGCCGCCGAGCCGGCGCTGCACCTGGTCAAGGCGCTCTGGCCGGTCTGGAATGCCGAAGGTCAGGTCAGTGAGGCACGCACAAACGCAGAGATCGTACTGGACATGCCCGGTGCGCGAGACACGCGCCTCCAGGCGATACGGGCGGAGGTCCTGGCTCGGGCCGCCGTCATCGCGGCGTTCCAGAACGACTATGCCAGCACCGAGACGCTCTCAGACGAAAGCATGACCATCTTTCAGGCTCTGGGAGACAAGGCGGGCATGGTTTCGGCATATTACTCTCGTATCAGCGCCGCGTGGATGCAGGGAGACTACGCCGGCGCCGAGGTCTTTGTGACGGACGCCCTCGCCCTCGCCCGCGATGTCGGCGATCGGTGGCTGATTTCGCAACTGGTCGGCTCGCTCGGCACCATTGCGCGGGAACGCGGGGATTATGACGTGGCGCGCGCCCACTTCGAGGAAGCCCTGGCGCTGCGTCGGACGCTGAACGACGACGAAGCCCTTGGCGACGCGCTTATGAACCTGGGCGCGACGGCGGCATTCCAGGGAGATCAAAAGGCGGAGCCGTTGCTGCAGGACGCGATGAAGATTTTTGAGCGGTTGGGCCACAAGTACGGCAGGGCAAGGACGCTGCACGACCTTGGCTTCCTGGCCGCTGCCCATGGGGCCTACGAGCTTGCCGGCGCGCGATTTGCCCAGTCTCTCGTCCTGTTCCACGAGCTAGGTGATCGTCGCAACGAGGCAAAGTGCCTGGAAGGGCTGGCCGGGGTAGCGGCTGCCCTCCATGACCCGGAGCGGTCCGCGCGTTTGCTCGGAGCCGCCGAAAGCCTGCGCGACAAGATGGAGTCGCCGCTCCCGCCAAGTTACCGCGCCGCTTACGAGCGCACAGTCGCAAGTGTCCGGAAGGAGTTGGACACGAACGCGTTGGGGCAAGCGTGGGCCGCGGGCAAGGTTATGACACTGGAGGCGGCGGTCGCATACGCTCTGGCCGAGGCGCCTCGGGATGCAGAAGAGACGCCAAGTCCGGGATCGAATGCGCCAGGCCGCCCGGGTGCGGATTGAGTAGTGATACAAGCTCACGCAGGAGTAATCTATGACGCTCGCAGTCGCCCATGAGAACGAAGCCTCCAGGCGGAGGCTAGAGGCGGTGGTACGAAGCCTCTCGCCCGAAGACCTTGCCCGCTCCACCTCAGACGGGTGGACAGTCGCCGCGCTTCTAGCCCACATGGCTTTTCACGACCGGCGGCACCTCGTGCTTCTTCAGCGTTGGAAGACGAAGGGCGTGGACTATTCCCCGCTAGACCCTGATGCAATCAACGATGCCGTGAAGCCGTTTCTCCTGGCCCTGGAACCCGGCGTTGCTGCCAGCCTGTGCCTGGAGTCGGCCGAAGCCGTGGATGCCGAGGTCGAGACGCTTAGCGACGAGCTTCTTGGCGAGATTCAGGCGTCCGGCTCGTGGTTCCGACCCAACCGCAGCCTTCACCGCAACGCTCATCTCGACGAGATTGAGCATCTTCTCCGGTCAGGCGCAGGGGCAGCCGGCGACTGACCGCCGGCGGTCGGTCTCGCACTGGTTGCCGCCAGTTTACTCCTTTCTACGACGGTCGCGACTCCCTTGAAGCGGTAGCCCTTGCGGTGAACCAGTCCAGGACAATGATCTCAGCGGCGCTTGCTAGATCTTCGGGCTTGCGTTTGAATTGCTCTCCGTCCGCGTGGGCTGCTCGACGTGCGCTGCCCAGAAGCTCTCGGTCAGGTATTTTGGGTCAGTCGCGCGGTAGCCCAGGAGGCGCCCGAAAGGGGCGATGATCTTCGCGATGGGGATGGCGATGGACGGGGGTGGACTGGTGAATACAGTGTCGTCCGCGTACTCACTGCCGATGACCATGGCTTGCAAGAGCTTCGGCTGGCCCTGCCGAGTCAAACGCCCTTCGTGCGCCATGCCGAACAGCGTGACGATGACCTCGCCTGTTCTGGCGGCCGGGTGTGTCTCCGCGACCACTACACCGTGTGTCTGACCGATGCATCGGAAGGTGTGGGGCGTCCCTTTCTTGACGACCAGTTTGTCTCCCGCGCTTGCCTGCCGCTCTTTGCCACCGATCTTGAAGATGAAGTCTCCGCGCACGACATCGAAGTGCTCGTCGTAGGTAGGATGAATGTGCTCCGCTGGACCGGCATTGCCGGGCGGGAAGACACCGACGCCGCGCTCGAATTCGCCGCGGGTTTCCTGCGTCGTCACCAGGCCGAAGACCCATTCCCCCGTTATCGGTTGAGAGAACAGAGGCGACACTCGGTGGGCGAGAAGCTCGGCAAGGCGCTCACTGCTCTCATATTGGAAACCACTTCCGTCAACTGGACGTCCACTCCGGTCCATCGTGCGGCCTGTCGTGAGTATCGGCATTCTGATAGTCCTGTAATGATGTGTCTATTGCGGTGATCACTATTCTACCGAACAGGGCTGGGAAACGCGAGCCGCGCCGTGCTCCTGCGTGGCCGTATCCCGTTGCGCCTCGAACACGATGGCCTGCGAAGTGATACGGCTTAGCCGTTCCTTTAGCAGAATCTACCAGACGAACGGCACGAGGCGGTGGTGAACTTGCTGACGGTAGGCCTGGTAGCCGGGGAGGTTTTCTGAGAGCATTTTCTCTTCGTCAAGCAGCCTGGCGACGATGACGAGCATCAGCAACACAGCCGGCACGAGCGCCAGCCAGGAGCCGAGGGCGACCTGGACTTCCGTGGAACGCTCGGCGTGGCGAAGGATGCGCCTGTCGGTTTCCAGCGCATCCGGCTCTACTTCGACCTGGACACGGACGCGAGCGAGGAGCAGCGGGCGACGCTCATCCGTCTGACCGAGCGCTACTGCGTCGTGTACCAGACCCTGCGCCATTCCCCCGAGATTCAGGTTTCGTCCACGGCGCTCGATGGTCAGGGGAACGCGTAGCGGAGGTGACGGACGAGGTTGCGGTAGAACCCTAGCCGGCCCATGGCCCCGTGCATCGCCTTCCAGAACCGGTTCCTGGCCAGCCGGTTAACGAGGTCGGGCATTGTCAGGAATGCGACTGACTCGACAAGGTGCAGCTTCGGGATCTGCTGCTCCAGATCGTGCGGGTCATCGACGCCCCAGACCAGCTCGACCTTTGCGCCGCGGACGGTCGCAAGGCGCGAGACCAGGCGCACCATGGCGCCGCTGTAGGCATCGAACGCGATCTCGCCGGAGGGGAACTGCTCGGTGATGCGCCGCAACAATGCCGTCCCGTCCTTGTCAGGCAGATACATCATCAGCCCTTCGGCGACGACGAAAACAGGCGTGTCGCCGTTGACCTCGTTGAGCCAGGCGAGGTCGCTCACCGAGGCGCCAATCTGGTGATAGCCGGGGCGCTCCGGATACAGCTGCTTGCGCAGCGCAATAACGTCGGGAAGGTCGACGTCATACCAGCGGACGGTCGGTTCCGGGTCGATGCGGTACACGCGGGTGTCGAGGCCGCAGCCAAGGTGCAGGACCGTGCACACCGGGTGCGCGGCGATAAATGCCCGCGTCCACTGATCGAAATGGCGGGCGCGCATCGGCAGAGTGATCTCGCCGCCGTTGGGGAGCTTCAGGTCTTTGAAGTCGTAGTCGATGCGCGCGACGGCATCCGCGGCGAATCGGTCGCCCAGGATGGGGTTCTGCGCGGAGGCATCCAGCGCCTTGCCATACAGCGTTGCAAGGTACGTCTCCTTTTCCTTCGCCAGCCGGATTTTCGTGTCTCCCACTATCGTCTCCTGCCATCGCCGCGCCCGCATTACCCGAGATCGAGAACGGTATCGAGACCACGGCGTAGGCCGACAAACGAGCTCACCTTGCGGATTGCCAGAAGCGCGCCATCAACATACGGCTCGGCGCTACTTCCCGAGTCGTGGCGGATGGTGAGCTTCTGGTCAGACATCCCAAAAATGACCTCAACCGAGATGGTGTAACCTGGCAGCCGAACGGAATGAACCTGGGAGCCGTTTAGCCGCGCGCCGCGCGTCTCCACGACGCCCTGTGTCTCCTCCAGCGGCACGGTGAGCTTGGAGGGGCGGATAAGGGATAGGCGTGCGGCCAGCTCGCGCGCCGTCCCACTTGGCGCATCGCGCTTGTCATCGTGCGCGTAGTCGATGATCTCCCACTGCGGTATGTGCTTCGCCGCCATCTCAGCGAATTTCTGAAGCAGGACGACCGTCAGGGCGAAATTGCCCACCGCCAGCACGCCGAGGCGCTGTTGTTCGGCGATGGCCGCGATGTCGGCATAGTCGGCGTCCGTCAACCCCGATGTGCCAATCACGACACGCGCGCCCTGCCGCAACGCGGCCATCACGTTGGACTTGGCGACCCCGGGCTTCGTGTACTCGAAGAAGACGTCGGAAGAATGGGCCAGGGCTTCCTCGGCGGTCGCGTAGATGGGGCAGGCCAGGCGCGGCGCGGCCAGCACATCGCCCAGCGTGCGCCCGGCGTGTGTCCGCGAGACCGCCGCGACAAGCTCGATATCGTCGGTTCGCGCGATCCCTCGCGCTAGCGCTGATCCGGCCCAGCCCGTCGCACCCGCGAGACAGACTCGTATCGTCATGGTTCCTCCTTGGAATGATTGTCAGGGCGACCGGTCGGCGAGCACTTCCGCGATAGCGCGCCGCGCGATGCCGGCGAGGACAGGATTGGTCGTCTGATAGTAGGGCAGGGCGATCAGGCCAAAGGACAACGCCCAGCCGCGGCCTCTTGCCCACATCGCATCATCCACCTGCAGCGCAGCCCGGAAGTCCTCCCGGCTGTCTCCTGAGAGCAAAGTCCAGGCCGGCATGAGATCGCACGCGGGATCGCCGACGCCCAGGCAGCCAAAGTCGATGACGGCGCTGAGCCGTCCGTGCTGGACGAGCAGGTTGCCCGGCTGCAGGTCGCCGTGGAGCCAGACAGGCGCGCTGCGCCATTCGGGCGTGTGGAGACTCTCTTCCCAGGCGGCCGTCGCGGCATCAGTGTCGATCGCGTCTCGAAGCGCGGCAATCGCGGTGCGCGTGGTGGCGTCACGCGCCGCGAGCGGCACACCTCGCTCGGAATTGTGCGGTCCAGGCAGCAGGCCGCCAGTCGTATCGATCCGCTGCAGGGCGGCGATGAAGTGCGCCAGGTCCACCGCTGCTTGCCGCGTGTCGGCGACGCGCGCGGCGGTCGCGTTCTCGCCGTCCAGCCAGCGATAGACGGACCAGTGCCAGGGGTAACCCTCGGCCGGCGTTCCCAGCCCGAGCGGGAGAGGGATGGCAAGGGGCAGGCGCGGGGCGAGCAGGGGCAGCCAGCGTTGCTCCTTGAGCACTTGATCCACTGCCCAGTGGATGCGCGGGAGCCGCACAACCATGTCGCCGCCGAGGCGGTAGAGCGCGTTGTCTGTGCCGGCCGACTCGACCGGCGCGAGGACCTGGTCGGCCCACTGCGGAAACTGCGCCAGAAGCAGGCGGCGGACGAGCGTAATATCGGTGTCGACCTCTTCGGCGTGCATCTTGCCAGGGGGCATGGAGCCTTTCTCGGCGCTTCCGTTAATCCAGGTCAAATCTAGCCTGAACCGCTTCTGCCACAATGAATCTCCTGCCGAGAAGGATCGGCTGGCCCACAGTCTCGGTTGAATGATACGCTCCGGGGATTGGGCGTCAAAGTGCGATGCGCTGCCATTGCCTTGTGGGCGGCTTGACAGCGCATCCGCGTATGTTATGATAATGTCCCTTTGCGCCCGATCAAATCGCAGCCGAGGAGGACGACGTTGACCTTTTCATTGCGGCACGCCACCCTTGACGACAAGCCGACGCTGGAGGCGTTAATCGCCGAATCGGCGCGCGGTCTCAGCCGCCAGGACTACACCGACGAGCAGATCGAGGCGTGCCTCGGCAATGCCTTCGGCGTTGATACGCAGCTCATTCGTGACCAGACCTACTTTGTGGTCGAAGCCGACGAGGAGATTGCCGCGTGTGGCGGGTGGAGCAAGCGGAAGACGCTGTTCGGCGCGGACACGCGCCCGGACCGTGAACCGGAGCTTCTTGACCCCGCGCAGGATGCAGCAAAGATTCGCGCCTTCTTCGTGCGGCCCGCCTGGGCGAGGCAGGGCATCGGACGATTGCTTCTTGAGAGATGCGAGGCCGAGGCGCGCGCGGCGGGCTTCCACAAGGCCGAGCTCATGGCAACCCTGCCGGGCCGGAGGCTCTACAAGGCGATGGGGTACGAAGGGGACGAGCCGATCCAATACGCCCTAGGCGGAGGCATCACCATCGAGTTCGTCCCGATGCGGAAGAGTCTCGCGTAAGGAAGCGCCCGTCTGGCAGGTGAGCGAGCCTATCCTTGCGGACCTTTGCGCGAGTCGAGGAAGATTGTCCACTCTTTGGCGTCGGCGGTCAGCAGAATATCCTGGTGCGCCCAGGGATCTTCCTGGAAGATTGCCCGCGCCGCCTCCACACTATCGGCGGCAAGAATGACCATAGAACCACTATCGTCTGCAAATGGGCCGGCGAGCATCACTTTGCCCGCGTCGAACAGCGCGTCCATGAAGCTCGCGTGCTCGTCCCAGTGGTCTTGCTCGCGGACTCCTCTGGCCGGGTCCCACTTCGATCCGTGACGCAGGAATACGGCAATCGTCTTGGTCATACGCTCCTCTCACACGCGATATTCAGGGTGCGCTGGGCCGCGCGCGGCAGGTTCTCCCAGTCGTCGGCATACGCCATGTACGCCTGACCGGCTAGCCCAATGTGGATCTGGCAGCAGCGCAGTCGCTCCTCGAAGCACGGCACGTCTAGGCCGATAGCGGTGTAGTGGCGCAGGGCCTCCGCGCGGAAGTCGATTGGCTGCCAGGCCGGAAACCAGGGCTGCCAGAAGCAGAACCACGCAAGGTCGTAGAGAAAGTCGCCATACAGCGCGCAGCCCCAATCCAGCACGCCGGTGATGCGGTCACCCTCAACCAGGACATTATAGTGCAGGAGGTCGCTGTGGATGAGGTGGCGCGCCACCGGCAGGCGGCCGGCCAGTGCCTGCAGGCGCGTGTACGCCTCGTCAAACGGCTCATCCCCCACTGACGACGACGCCAGGCGTTCGCGCCAGCCGCGCGTGCGGTCGGTCGGCCGATCATTTGCCACGTCCAGGAGGCAGGCTTCCCAGGTGGCGTATGACGCGTGGCCGTCCTCGCTCAATGCCCCATAGCCGGTCGTGGCCGACAGGTCGGTGAGGCGAGCGGCGTCGAGGGCGGCGAACAGGGAGGGGAGCAGGTCGCGCATCTGGGTTTCGTCCACATCGTCTATGTATCGGCCGAAGACGCGCTCAGAAATAGCGTAGTAGCCGCCGAAGGCCCTGCCCAACTCCACGACGCGCGGAATCGGCAGGGCGGGGCAGGCCCAGCGCGCCGCGAGCCGGTCCTTGGCGAAGTCCTCGCGGTGCGCGCCGAAGCGCACGACGTAGTCGCGGCCCGCCGCGCGGAGGGCGTAGGCCGACGACCAGTCGCCCGCCGCGAGGTAGACCACGTCGCCGACGTCGCCGAACCGTCGCGCCAGGAACGCCTCCGCGTAGTGAACATCGGACACAAGCGGCTCAGGCATGGGTTGAGGCCAATACCGCGTTGCCTATGAGCAACGAAGCACTCTGAATTCGGCCCGTCGCAAATGTTTCTGTTCCATGGAACGACCAGGCCACATCAGCGATCGGGTCGGCGAACACCGCACAACCGCTGTAGCCAGTTACGGACAGAGTGCCAGGATTGGCGTCCGGAAAAGCATAGTGATTCATGTTTTCGACGATCATCCATGGTCCTAAACCCCACGGACACCAATCCCATTCTTGCCAGGGAAAGCCGCCCCCGACGCCGCCAGTTTGGTCCTTAACGGCCGCCCGAAGTGTGTCGGGGCGCAGGAAGCCCTCCGGCAGTCCTCGATACGCCCGTATCAAGGCTAACGTAGCCGCCGGTGTCGCTACGACGCCATTGCCAGGCATTCCAAGCGAGCGCCAAAAGGCTGAATTCCACATTTCTATGGACGCTCCCACGTACTGATCGGGGGGATCGGTGACATAGGCCGGAACGCGCGGCGGTTCCAGTCCCAAGTACGCTTCGATACCCAGAGGCTGAAGCACAAGCTCCTTGACCGCAGCCTGAAATGGCTGGTTTCTGATGCGCTCTATGACAACGGCAAGTAGTGGGTAGTTCACATCGCTGTAAGCCACGCGCGTGCCGACTGAGATTGTGGGAGCCACCTTCAGGGCCGCTTGCGCCTCGGTTTGCCAGGTAAGTGAGATGTCGTACGTCCAGGCGTCATTGGGGAACGCCGGCAAGCCGGCGGTAAATGTGAGAAGCTGCTTCAAGGTAACGCCGAAAGGAGCGGCGGCAGCATCTGGCACAAACCGTTGAAGGGGATCATCAACAGACAGGAGGCCCTGATCAGACAGCCGCAGGATCGCCAGGGCAACGGCTAGTTTCGTGACGGACGCAATGGGGAAAAGGCTATCTTCGGACAGCGCCTGTCCCTTGTCGTCAGCCCCAACCGTGATCGTATGCGCTGGCCCGCTGCCATAGGCCACGGCCAGCGCGAGGCCCGACAATCCGACACTTGCCCGCGCAGCCTCAAGAGACGTTCGCAGGAACGAGAGTCGCGAGGTGGTCTGCTCAATCATGAGTGTATCTCTCCCTTGGTTATAGACCTATCTCAAGAGACGGAATCATACACTGGATCCCCCATGTGTCAAGAGGAGACCGGGTGCTACGGCCAGCCGGCGCCGCGAACCGGCACCGGTAGGCTGAGGACCTGGCCGGTGCGCTCACCGCCGGACATGCTCGCCGCGCCTTGCCAGTCGGCGGCCACGATGAACAGGGTCTGCCTGTCGATGCCGCCGAGCATGCACGCGAAGCCGCCGCGGTCCAGGTCGACCGTTTGCAGCACCTCACCGCCTTCGCGCACCCGGACGCAGCGTTTGTTTGGCACGTCGGCGTACCAGACAGCGTTCTCAGCGTCGACGCAGATGCCGTCGGGATAGCCGCCGTCCAGCGCCGTCCACACGCGCCGGTTGGAGAGGCTGCCGTCCGCCGCGATGTCGAACGCCGTGAGACGGTTGCCGTAGGACTCCGCGAGAATGAGGGTCGCGTTGTCGGGCGTGACGGCCATGCCGTTGGGGAACGCGACGCCGTCGGCGACCTGGCGCAGCGTGCCGTCCGGGGTGATGAGAGCGATGCTGCCGGGGGCGAACTCGGCGGCCGGGAAATCGAAGCCGGTGTTGTTGACGTAGACGTTCCCACGGCCGTCCACGACGATGTCGTTCCACGGGTGACGGGAGAGACCCGTCAGGTCGGCGTAGGTCACCAGCGAGCCGTCAGACTCCTGGCGCTGGAGAAGGCCCTCGCGCCCCGCGACGATGAGCATGCGCCCGTCGGGCAGCCAGTCGAAGCAGAACGGAATGGTCGTCGGAACGCGGAGGGCGACTTCGCTTCTGCCGTCCGGAGCAACGGCGATTATCTCGGCCGCGCCCCAGTTGGCGACCCACAGCCGCCCCTCGTGCCAACGCGGCGACTCGCCTATTAGAAGGCCGGTGAGAAGGATTTGCAGCTTGGGCATACGAGAATCCTTCAGTGACATTACTTCTTCGGTTTTCATCACGCAGTTGCGATGCCTGCGCCGCGGCTGTCGTCGTCCTCAGGGTAGCGCCCTCAGAACGTCTTCTCGAAATAGTGTTTGAGCTCAGGCACGGCCTCAAGTGCCTTCGCGCACAGCCTCTGATCACCCTTTAAGCCGGCCAGGGCATCGTACCATTGCTTGACATAGCGGATCTTCAACACCTCTGGGTGTGCCTCTACGTGGCGCAGGAACCAGCCCGCCATTCCATCCCACTGCGTGAGATCACCTGGTGGAAGAAGTTGCCACTCCAATTCTTCGAGGGTCCAGTTCGACTTGGCACTATTAGTGAGCTGGGAGCAGCAAACGGCGTTTGTTTCCGAGTCTTCGCCACGACGCGCTACTGGGGTGATGTGGTCAATCGTTGGCAACAACTCCCAATAGGCTATGTGCGTTTCGCTCATTTTCCAGTGCTCCTGAAACGGAAATTCTTCCGGAACATAGGACGATAGGAGGCGAAGTACAGGCGGGTAGACGAGCCTGGTGCCACGGTAACGGTCAACGAAGCCATCTCTAAAGAAAACCCTGGTCATGGCGTCCAGACGCCTCCCCCTGCCCGTCTTCTCAATAGGCTCGAATGGGTATTCAGATGAGAGGAGGCGCGATGCGGTGGCAATATTGCCTGCAGATATCGCATCGCACGCTGCTTTGATCGACAGGCTATGGTCGACTTTCGTAGCTACACCCAGAGGCTCTTCCACAAGCGGAAGCAGCCGCGAATCCTCTAGCGCTGCCGTTCTGTGACCGATGCCTTCCAGGTACGCCTCATTTGCGGAGAACGCGATGAAGTCGGCGACGCTGTTCTGGCGAATCAGCATGGCGGCGTCCCATCGTTCGTCGGCGGGACCGATCAGGAACGCGCCGCCGCGGCCGAGGAAGATCATCTCACCCCCCGACTGCCTCAGGTACGGCAGCGTGTGCTGGATGTAGAGCCTGTAGGCGGTCTCGCCGCTGATTGGATCAGGCGGCGCCAGGTGCGGGGTGGCGGAGTAGTCGGCAATATCTCGGAAGCGCAGCAGGTTGAGCATGACGACAGGTCCTGCGATACCGCGCATGACGAAGGCCCGCCCGGATTCTTGTGTCACTTCCAGATAGCTTTGGCTCTCAGGCATCGCTGTCTCCTCTGAGAATGGGCTGCCACGCTTACCGGCCCGACGGCACACGCGGCTCGGCGAGGGAGAAAATGTTGCCGTCGGGGTCGGTGAACTGCGCCTGGATGCCGAACGGCTGCTCCGCCGGCTCGCTGACAAACGTCACACCGCGCGCCTTGAGCGTCTCATACTCCCGGCGGCAGTCGTCGGTCCGAAACACCATGCCGGTGTGGCCGCCGTGCGCCTCGATGGTGCTCGCGCCGGCCTTGACGAGCACGACTTCCGGCTCCTGCTGGCCTGCTGGAGCAACCGTCAGAAACCGGGGGAGGCTCGGGAAGCTGTAGTCGCGGCGCTTTTCAAAGCCGAGCTTGTTGGTGTAGAAGTCCAACGCCGCTGCCTGGTCGCTAACGACGACGCTAACGAAATTTAGACTGATTATCATCTTCGCCTCTTGATGCCCCCGTATTGCCTGGGAATGGGATCGTAAGGAGAAAGTATAGCATGAGACTGTGTAGACTGAGACGGCAGTTCGGGTTACAATCAAGAGCAGATCTGCAACCGTGAGCCGCAGTTGCCATAATGCAGTTGGCCTTCACGAGCATAGCCCGTCCCCGCGTGGGCCTATCCCGCGCTGACGCCGATATGGATGACACCGATGCGTGACATGCTCGACCTCATATTTACCCATGCCACCAGCCCGACGGACGATCGTTACCTGCGCGAACAAATCGCGGCGCAAGTGAAAGCGGTGAATGCCACAGCGGGCAAAGGCGATCGCGGTCAGGTGGAGCAGGCCGAAAAAGTGGTGCAGGCGGACCCTGCGCATGCCTTTGAGTTTGATGCGACCGGTCTGGCGTCCTTGACGGCAGCCGGATCAACATGGAGCGCCGGCCGCTTCGAGACCGTGTCGATCCGCGAGCTGCGCGAGCGCGCCCGACTCCGCACGGCCGGCGCGACGGGGCGAGTGCGGCTGTGCGTTCTCAACGGTGCGAGCCCCGTGACGGATATTGGCAGCCTGCAGGCGACGAGCAGGGACGGCGCGCTGTTCCAGGTCGCCTCGCAGTTCAACTGCCTGGAGTCACCCGGCCCGTACGTGACGCCTGTCGCCGAGTACTTCAACGACCCGACGCAAGGGCCGCGCGCCGCTATCTCGGCGTTTCCGGGCACGCTGCTGCGTCACTATGCCGCGCCATCGCCCGGCGGCGCCCGCTTCGTCCAGGAGACCGACCGGCGGCAGATAGATCTACTGGCCGACGCTCTCGGGCTCGACGTGGTTCGAAATGGCTACTTCACCGGCGAGGAGGTGGCGGACAGACACTCCCTCGGCGCCTTGCTGGAGAGTAACTTCGAGGCGATACGCGTCGGCGTGCACGACGAGCTACAGGTTGTGTTGGGGTATGACTGGGACGGCGGGCTGGAGGCCTCCGAGCGCTCACGCATTGCCCAGGTCTTTACCTCCACGGTCGCCGGCGGGGAGTATGGCGCGGCGAGGCTGCTGGGGCGGGAGACTTTCGCGGCGGTCTGCCGGCAGATGTTGCGCGCCGCCTATCTTGGTACGCTCCTCGCGGCGATCTCCCTGGGCCGACGGCGCGTTGTGCTGACGCTTATCGGCGGCGGCGCCTTTAATAACCCGAAGCCCCTGATCTGGACGGCGATTGAGTGGGCGCTGGAAGAGGTTGCTCCATTTCTGGCGGGCGACCTTGAGGTTGTGGTGAACGGGCATAACCTGCCGCTCACCATGCGCTATGCGGTCCTGGCCGCCGTCAAGCGGTACAACGGGGCGTACGTGACGTTCACCAGGAGTGGTCTGGATACCATCCAACGCTGAACGCTACGCTACCGGCCTTTCCAACGGTATTCTGTCCAGGCACAGCGGACATTCGGCGGGCGGCCAGAGGTTGAACTCCTGCTGAGTGAGCGAGACTACCGGGATGCTGTACTTTGCGAAGTGCAGGGCGGCCTGGCTGCCGAGGAGCAGGAACGTTCCGACCGCGACTGTGACGGCGCCGGCCGCCGCCAGGGCGGCCGCGGTCGCGCGCACGGACGATCCCGCGCTAATCACATCATCCACGATTGCGACGCGCTCGCCGACGACACGCCGCCGCAAATCCGGCCGTAATTCGTATCTTGCATTGAACAGGCCATCTTCTGTTGGCGCCGCGGCCGGTTCGCTGAAGTAGAAGCGAATGCCCATGCGGGCCGCCAGGGCCTCGGCCAGAAATGCGCCGCCGAGCAGCGGGCCGCAAACAGCTGTGACCGAGTATGGCTCGAGCAACGCGGCCAGGTTGGCGACGCGCGGCGCGATAGCGGCTGGGGATACGAACAGCGCGTCGAGGGTCAGCCAGAGATCGGTGTGATAGCCCGACTCCAGGAGGAAATGGCCGTGGCGCGCCGGTAGGGCGCTGAGAACGTCATCTGACAACGTCGCGTCTCTCTGTGGAAATCGTAGCTCAGGCGAATGCGGACTCAATCGCTGCCCTGCGCCAGCGTGTACTCGAACTCGTAGAAATGCTGGCCGTCGACAATGTTGATCGTCATCTGGCCATCCAGGCCTGCCAGCTCGCCGGTCGCCGAGTCGGGCACGACGATGATGTTGAGATATGGCGCGCCGCGGGTCATCGTCGCGTTGTGCTGGAGCACGAAGGAGCCTTGCCGCCCATGCAGCGTCCCGCTAACGCGCTCGATGGCGACGTAGCCGGCCGAACCCTGGACGCCGGTGCCGGCCGACAGCATCTCGCCCTTGCTGGCGGCTTCCAGGTCGCCGTGGAACTGCTTGTCGATGGACAACCGCCCCAGGGTGGGATCGGCGGAGGTGTCCGCCAACGGCTGAGGGGTGAGCTTCACGTCAAAGGTTCCACTGGCGCGCGTCGTCATGTCTGGCTCCTGGGAAGATAAGTGCGAGGGACAGTTCAGGTAGAGTATAGGCGGCGACACCAGTGCTCACAATTCGAGGTCTACTGCGCCGGCCGCAATTCCTCGTTCCCTTCCTTCGTCGCCCACCCCGGGCGCCACAGCATCAGGTACGTCATGATGACCCCGAAAATAAAGTTTGAGGTGGTGGTCTCGACGAAGTGGGATAGGCGAACACTGGCCGACATCAGTGCGCTCGGCTGGACAAGGAACATGTTCATCGGGAGCGCCACCAGCAGACCTACCACGATGGCGACCTGCCAGAGCGGGCCGCGGGTCATACGGATGACCGGCAGCGCGAAGAGCAGCCACAGCAGCGCGCGCAGCATCTGGAACGGGACGAGACGACCGAAGGCGAAGACGTCCTGGTTGGCGCCGGCGTCGTACAGGTCGCGGACGGCCGGGTTTTGCCACGCCACGACGAAACCGAAGCTAAAGTACAGCACCAGGTAGGCGAGGATGACGAGCACGAGGCGCCATGCCCAGTCTCCTACCGAGTGGGGGAGGGGCGCGGCGGGTGCGGTGTCAGTTTCGGTGGCGCGCGCTTTGCCCAGCAGCCACACGGCGAGAGGAACAAAGATGATGAGCAGGGGTACAGTCTGCAAGAACAGGCCGCGGAGCAAGGCTGGGGTGACATTCATCGTCGTCATGGCCGGCCCAAACCAGGCAGTCTCGATCTGCGGCATGAAGGTCATCACGCCATAGATGGAGAACACTGTCGCCAGCATCAAGCGCCAGCCGCTCCAGCGCGAGCGCAGGATAATGAGCGCGATCACCAGGGTGTCCACGAGGGCCATCACAAGATAACTGAGCAGGATTGGGCCGGCCTGGGCGGGGTCGACACTCGCTGTGCTCATGGCCGGGCGGACAAAGACGAAGCTGCCGACAAGCAGAAGAATGGCGAAGACGACCGTCAGCAAAGCAAGCTTGAGAATTAAGAGCAGGATATATTTCATGATTGTTGCATCTCCCGAAATGGCCTATCCGGGCTGCGCTCGGCCCAAGCGCCTAAGAGGCCGTGAGGTGGCGCAAGACCTGTTGCAATAGTAGCGCAGCTCGCCGAACGGTGGAGAGAAGGTCATTCCACCCGCCGATAAGCTTTGGCAACGAGGGGCATCACACTCTACGCGGCTCATAAATCGCTTTCTGCCACTAAACAAAGGATACCCTTGTGCGTTACATCGCTTTCCTCCGCGCCATCAACGTGGGCGGACACACCGTGAAAATGGACCATCTGCGCAACCTGTTCGCGGCGCTCGACTTCGCCAACGTCGAGACATTCATCGCCAGCGGCAATGTCATCTTCGATACCGAGGCTGAAGACACGGATGCCCTCCAAAAGGCCATCGAGAGCCACCTGCAGCAATCCCTTGGCTATCCTGTCACGACTTTCATTCGTACCCCGGCCCAGGTCGCTGCGGTGGCGAACCATCAGCCGTTCGGCGCGACAGACACAGCAGGCGAAAGCCCATCGCTCTATATAGGCTTCCTCCAGTCGCCGCCGTCGGATGACGCGACGGGCCGGCTGATGGGCTTGCGCAACTCTATCGACGATTTCCACGTGCGCGAGCGCGAGGTCTACTGGCTGTGCCAGAAGCGAATGAGCGACTCCGCCTTCTCCGGCGCGATGTTGGAGAAAACCATCGGCATGCCCGCGACCATGCGCAATGTGACGACCGTGAGAAAGCTAGCCGCGAAGTACACGTCAAAGTAGAGGAGGCCACGTTGGATATCGTCGCTCATCGGCTGCACAGCCAACAGCTTCTCGGGACGCAGTTTCGTACCCCGGCCGAGGTCGTCGACTGGTTCGGCGCCGTGCAGGCCCAGGACTACCCCGGCGGAAAGTGGGCCATCGGCCTGCGCTTGCCGGGCGCAACCGACGCGGACATCGAGCGGGCCATCGCCGACAGGAGCATCATACGCACTTGGCCGATGCGTGGGACGCTGCACTTCGTTGCCGCTGAAGATATCCGCTGGATGCTCGAAGCCCTGACGCCGCGCGTCGTCGCAGGCGCCAGCAGCCGGCACCGCCAGCTCGAGCTAGACGACGCCACATTCGCGCGCAGCCGGGAGGTGATTGCCGCGGCGCTACAGGGCGGCAAGCGGTTGTCGCGCCCGGCCATGTACCAAACGCTAGATGCGGCGGGAATCTCGACCCAGGGCCAGCGCGGCATTCATATCCTGGGACGACTGGCGCAGGAGGGCCTCATCTGCTTCGGCCCGCACGAGGGGAAGCAGCCGGCCTTCGTGCTGCTGGACGAGTGGGCGCCGAACGCGAAGCGACTGGAGCGCGATGTGGCTCTCGCCGAGCTGGCGCGGCGCTACTTCACGAGCCACGGTCCGGCAACGGTGCAGGATTTCGTGTGGTGGTCGGGGCTGACGGCGGCAGATGCGCGGGCCGGACTCGATGCAGTGAAATCGGCCCTGGTCGAAGAGCGGGTAGACGGCCAGAGCTACTGGCTGCGGCCCGACATCACCGGCGGCATGCCGCCGGCGCCCCTCGTCCACCTGCTGCCCGCATTCGATGAGTACATGGTGGCGTACCGCGACCGCGGCGCAGCGCTGCGCGCGGTCCAGGCCCGTGACATACCAACGCCCGGCATGATCATTCTGGGGCCGATCATTGTCGCGGATGGGCAGTTCGTCGGCGCGTGGAAGCGGCGCCTCGGCAAGGGGAGTGTCTCCGTCGCCGCTCAACCACTTCTGCCGCTGACCGACGCCGAGACTCACGCGCTGGCAGAGGCTGCGCGCCGTTACGGCGACTTTGTAGGCCTCCCCGCGCACCTGTCTTGACGCCACTGTTCCTGCGGGGTATGCTTGATCAATGCCTGGGCAAAATGGCATACCGAAAGCCACACTACAGGATACGGTGAGCAAGAGGTGCGGATATTGCTAAGTCGCGAATAGGCTCCTATGATGCTTGCCAGGCAAGCACTCTGCCCCCCTGGCCGAGCAGGACGGTGCCGGGAAATACCCGCAGCCGCCAGGGGTCCAGGCGCAGGGCAGCGAACGCATCGGCGGTCGGACTGTTCCAGCCGGGCACGATGGACGGGTCATAGCCCACCGGCGGCGGGCCGTGCAGGAAGAGGTCCCATACCATGCGCCGCGTATCCTCGTCGAACGCCCATGTCGCGCGACACTCGGCGACACACGTGTCGTGGGATGGTGTCCAGTAGTTCAGCGAAGCGTAGGGGCTGGCGGCGATGTGTGAGCGCTTGACCGAGTTTGGCCGTGTAGCGACCCAACCGACAAGTTTGTCGCCATCCCATGCCCAGATAGGGTGCAGAATACGCGAGCGCGGACGTCCATGACTATCCACGGTCGCGGCGCTGCACCACACAATTCCATGCGCCATCTCGACGAAGGCCGGCGCGACTTCTGCGAGGCTATCCATTCAGCTCTCCGTTCTGCAATACCCGCGGATGAATCGAGCGCTTCGCGACCACGACACAATGTGCGAAGGATAGAGGAGAGGCCGGCTGATGTCAAGGGAGCGGGGCGCCGCATAGATAGGGAGCATAGGCTACCGTGACGGATTCCTCGGAGCAGCCGAAGGTAGAATGGACCGGTCCGCCCTGGGCACGTTATCGCCGCGGGCGCGGCTGGTGGCGGCAGCGAGGGCCGGTCGTGTTCGTCGGCCTGGCGATCATCTTCGGTGTCTTCGTCATCCTGATTCTCGCTTCCGTCGCGACGGCGCTCTTTCTGCTGTCGCGCTTGCTCGCCGGCGAAGCGCCGCAGCCCGTTGCCGTCTCGCTGGCCGTGTGCGGCGCAGCGCTCCTCCTCCCCGCGCTGGCTTTCGTTGTCGCTCGCTTCGGTTTCCGGGGCATTGCTCTCCCTCTAGCCGACCTGATGTCGGCGTCCGACGCCGTCGCCCGTGGCGACCTCAGCGCCCGCGTCCCCGTGCGTGGGCGCGGTGGCTTCGCTCCCCTGACCCGCTCGTTCAACCACATGGCCGAAGAGCTTGAACGGGCCGACCAGCAGCGTCGCAACCTCACCGCCGATGTCGCCCACGAGCTGCGAACGCCGCTGCACGTCATCCAGGGCAACCTGGAGGGTGTTCTCGACGGCGTCTACGCGCCCACGACCGAGCATATCGAGGCGACGCTGAGCGAAACCCGGTTGCTGGCGCGGCTTGTGGACGACCTCAACACCCTGGCCCTGGCCGAGGCCGGCCGCCTCCCGCTGACAAAAGCGCCAGTCGATGTCGCCGACTTGCTGGCCGACGTGGCCACCGGCTTCGGCCCGTCGGCGCAGCAGGCGGGCATCGACCTGCGTGTCGAGACTGCGGCCGGCGATCCCGCCCTCACCATCACGGCCGACGCGGGACGGCTCGACCAGGTGCTCGGCAACCTCGTTGCCAACGCCCTACGCCACACGCCGCCGGGTGGTTGTATCACCCTCTGTGCTGTGCCTTTGCCGGATGGGGTACGCGTCACCGTCGCGGACACCGGCGAGGGCATTCCGCCCGCCGATCTCCCGTACATCTTCGACCGCTTCTGGCGCGGTGACCCATCGCGGTCCCATGCCCGCGGCGCGGGCAGTGGCCTCGGTCTCGCCATCGCGCGCGAGCTCATCGCAGCGCACGGCGGAAGCATCGCAGCGCAGAGCGAAGTCGGCCACGGAACGACGTTTACCATTGACCTGCCGCGGGATGGCGGGTCGAGGGAGGACGGCTAACTCATGAGCGCGCCTGATACTAGGTGTCTCATCTGCCGCGGCGCGGCGGGAGACCCGGAGCTGGGCCGGATCCAGGTATGGGAAGACGACCTCTGGCGGCTCACAGTCAGCCTGGAGTCCGAGGTGCCGGGCTTCGCGTATCTTGAGCCGAAGCGCCATATTCCACACATCACCGACCTGGACGGCGATGAAGCGCGCACGTTCGGAGGAGTCCTGGCGCGGGTCAGCCGGGCGCTACGAGACGAGACGGGCGCCGAGCTGGTGTATGTGTACGTGTTCGGCGGCGGGATACCCCACCTGCACGTCCATCTCGCGCCACATCGCGCCGGGGATGCGCTGAACGAGAACATGATCCGGGGTGAGATTGTGGCGGAGAAACTCGACAGCGGCGCGGTGCGCTACGTCAGCCGCGACTTCCCGCCGCTGCCCGAAGCCGAGCTACGCGCCGTGGCTGACCGCGTCCGTCACCGATTAGCAAACACCTGACTATGCTATAATTGACTGCTCAATTCGAAGTTCACTCGACTCCCTGACTGAAAACTCAAGCTGAGATGTAATATGACTAGTACTCGACTGTCTTCTAACGGTTCCAGCAGTATCCCCTTCACAAAGTATCACGGGCTGGGCAATGATTTTGTGGTCGTAGATGCGCGGGAGACATCGGCATTGGCTGAGTCGCCGGCGCTGGCCGTGGCCGTGTGCGACCGCCACCAGGGCGTCGGCGGCGACGGCCTGCTGTTCGTCCTCCCAGCCGACGACGCCCACGTCACGATGCACCTGTACAACAGCGACGGAACGATTGCCCGCATGTGCGGGAACGGCATCCGCTGCCTGACGCGCTTCGTCTATGAGAAAGGCATCTGGGGCGGCGACGGCGAGCTGGTGGTGCGCACGGCCAGCGGCTTGCGCACGACCGAAATCATCGACCCGAGTCCGGCGACTTTCCTCGTCCGCGTCAATCTTCGACTGCCCCTTCTCGCCGACGCCGACGTGCCTACGACCCTGCCCCACCCGCCCGGCGCGCCGGTCCTGGATGCGCCCCTGGACACGGACCCGCCGCTGCGTGTCACGTGCCTGAGCCTGGGCAACCCGCACGCTGTGGTGTTCGTGGACGACCTCGACGGCGTCGACGTGGCGCGCCTGGGGCCGCTGGTCGAGAATCACCCGGCCTTCCCCGACCGAACGAACGCGCATTTTGTCCAGGTGCTCGACCACGCCACTCTGCGCATGCGCACGTGGGAGCGCGGGGCGGGCCTGACTCTGGCGTGCGGCACCGGCGCGTCGGCCTCGACGGTCGCGGCGGCGCTGACCGGCCGCGCCGGGCGGACGACGACGGTCTACGTTCCCGGCGGCCAGCTTGCCATCGACTGGCGCGCCGATACCGGCGACCTGATGATGACCGGCCCCGCGACACGTGTCTTCGACGGCCTCCTCGCGCCAGAAATAATCGCTTCGTCCTTCCCGTTGGCACAAGGGGAGAGAGGCCAGGGGTGAGGGCTTAATGAGCGAGACACTCGAAGAACGCTGGGTGCGCTTCTACAAGGCGTCGGAGGGGACGCCGGCGTGGCCCGCGCTCGTGGCGACCCTCGACCGCATTGAGGCTGAGGCGCCCGGCGCCGCCGGCCGATACGCGGTCGACCTGGGCTGCGGGGCGGGACGCGACACGCTGGAGCTGTTGCGGCGCGGCTGGCGCGTCCTGGCTATCGACAAGCAGCCGGAGGCTATCGAGCATATCGAAAGCGCCGTTCCACCCGAGGCGCGCGCCAGGCTCGAAGGGCGCGTCGCCGCGTTCGAGGACATCATTACTCTGCCGCAGGCGGACCTGGTCAACGCCGCATTCGCCCTCCCCTTCTGCCGCCCGGAGCACTTCGGCGCGTTGTGGGCCGCGATCGTCGCCGCGCTGCCGCCGGGCAGCCGGTTTGTCGGCCAGTTGTTCGGCGACCGGGACGAGTACGCGGGCAACCCGGCCATGACGTTCCACACGGCGGCGCAGGTCAACGAGCTGCTAGCGCCGTTCGAGATCGAGCACCTCAAGGAGCGCGAGGAGGACGGCAAGACGCGCCTTGGCGAGCCGAAGCACTGGCACGTGTTCTCGATTGTCGCGCGCAAGCGCTGAGGCTGTCACTGAGTTGACCTAAAAAGGTTGCCATGATTCACACAATCGTTCACCGCCAGGATCGCTTCGAGATTGTCGGCGATCACACCTCGATCAGCGACTATCTCCTCGATCCGGCGACGGTTCTCTGGGTGGACATCGAGAACCCACAGGCGGAGGATATGACGGCGCTCCGCGATGAGTTTCAGTTCCATCCGTTGTCGCTGGAGGATGTGACGACGGCGCACGAGCGCCCGAAGATCGAGGTGTTCCCGACATACTACTTCCTCGTCGCGGTTTCCGTGGCGTGGTTGCCCGGCGACGACCGCGTTGTGTCGCAGGAAGTGGGTATCTTCGCCGGCAAGAACTACCTCGTCACGGTCCACAAGAAGCCGATGCCGCAGCTCATGACCGTGCTGGATCAGTGGCAGCGCAACGAGCACTTCATGCGCTCCGACGTTGGCACGCTGCTTTACATGATTCTGGATACCCTGGTGGACGAGTACTTCCCGGTCATCGATTCGGTCGCCGACCGCGTGGACGAGCTGGAGGACAAGGTCTTTGAGAAGTTCGACCGTTCGGCGCTCGAAGATATCTTCCAACTCAAGCGCAACCTCCTTGGCATGCGCCGCATCATCGCCCCGGAGCGTGACGTCCTGAATGTGCTGCTGCGGCGCGACCCGCCGATCCTGCCGTCCGACGCCTCGGTCTACTTTCAAGACATCTACGATCACTTGCTGCGCATCCTGGACAGCATCGATACCTATCGGGACCTGTTGTCCAGCGCACTGGACGCCTATCTCTCCGTGCAGTCCAACCAGTTGAACGAAATCGTGCGCCGGCTGACGATCATCTCCGTAGTGTTCCTCCCGCTTACATTCCTGACAGGCTTTTTCGGCATGAATTTCCCAAATGCCATTCATTGGGATAGCCCATTGACGTTCGCGTTCGCCATTCTCTTGATGATTCTCGCTCCGACCGTGATGCTGCTCTATTTCCACCGCAAGGGCTGGAGTTGATGATCGAATGCTCGATTGGCTAGCCAGTGGGGGGCTGGTATACTTTCCACCAGGGCGACCGTGATGAGAGAGGACACTTGAAAGTCTACCGTACAGAGTGAAACCTTATGCTTCGTATGCCTTGTGCAATTCGTGCCCGCCCACGCCACCGACTTGAGTCGGTGGCTGAGATAACAAAGCCTGCTCAAGCAGGCTCTGAAGCCCACTTTAGTGGGCTTTGCCGTATCAGCCTGGCACTTGAGTGCCAGGCGTCGCCAGGCAAACATCTCCAAATGCCTCTTCCCCCGGGCCAGCCGCTGTGAAGTCCACCGATACCCCAGACGGTTCTCGCGCGTTTCTTGCGCTCGCCGTTCTCGGTTGGGCAGACGAGGCGGCTCTGGCCGCTCTCTCCGAGAGCCCGAGCGCCGACGCCCTTTCCGAGCTGGCCCAACGTCCCGACGTCACGCCGCACGCCGGCGGCTGGGCGCCCACGCCTAATGCGGCGGCGCAGGTGTTGCTTGAGCTAGAAGCGGCAGACGCGCCGCGCTATCGCGCTCTCCACGAGCGCGCCGTCGACTATCTCGCGGACCGACTTCGGGCGGGCGATAGTCGCGCCCAGGCAGCGTTCGACGCCGCATTCCTCCGCCTTGCCAACCGTCTCCTGACCGATGATCCTGTCGCCTTCTGCGCCCTGGTCGACAGGGTACGCGATGTGGGGTCGGCGGCGGGGCGAGACGCTGATATGCGCGGCTTCTTCGAGGCCCTGGCGCTGGGCCTTGGCGGGCGCCCGGACGACGCCGTCATGGCCTTCGATGCGCTGATCGCGACGTCCGGCCTGGACGAGGAGGTTTCGGGCCGCGCCCTCAACGCGCGCGCCTATTACAATAGCGTCACGGGCCACCTGGAGAATGCCCAGCGCGACTACCGCGCGTGCCTGAGCTTGTGGCGGGCTACGGGCAACCGTCTGCGCGAAGGGATTACTCTGCTCAACCTGGGGATCCTGGCTTACGATCTCCACCAGTACGGCGACGCCGAGGCCAACCTGACCAATGCGGTGACAGCATTCACCGAGGTTGGGTCAGCGCAGCACATCGCCTCGGCTCAGAATGAGCTCGGGCTGGTTTACCGCGACAACGGGCGGTGGGATGACGCCCTGGCGTGCTTCGAAGTCGTGGCCGAGCGTCGACGCGCCGACGACGCGCTCGACTCGTTAGGCCGCGCGCTCAACAATATTGGCGAGGTGCGCCTGTTCCAGGGACGACTCGATGAAGCGGAGCGCGCCTTCAACGACGCCCTGGCCGCGATGCAGACGGCCGATTTTGCCGTCGACGCCCGGCTCAATCTGGGCCTGGCGCGCCAGGTTGCCGGTGATCTCGACGGCGCGCACGCCGCCTTCCAAGCTGCCCTTGACACAGCCCTGGCGATTGGACGGCGCGACATCCTGGCTGAAGTCTACTATCGGCTGGGCGAAGCCGCGCGGCGACGGGGAGACGATGCAACGGCGCTGGAGCGGCTCGCTACGGCGGCCACCATCATCGAGGCAACGCGGGAGCCGTTGCAGGACGAAGGCCTGAAGATCAGCCTGCTTGGCCGCTGGCAGCAGATATACGAGGCGCTCGTCCTCCAGTGCCTTGCCCTGGACCGGATCGAGGAGGCCTTCGCCTGGTCGGAGCACGCCCGCGCCCGGGCCTTCGCCGATGCGGTCGCAGCGCAGCGGGGCGCGCCGGCCGACACAGGCTGGAGCACGACGGCTGTGGTAAGCGCGGCTGACGTTCGTGCCATCCTCGCCGATGATGTGACGCTGTTGAGCTATTTCACGACGGGGGTCATGGCGCGCGAGATCCCCCTGTTGCGAGCCTTACCGGCCGGTAGCCCGCTGCGGGAGCATCTCATTACGCCCGCCCGCACGCTCCTGTTCACCGTGACGCGTCATTCCGTCGCCGCGGCCGTTTGCCCGATCGACCCCAACGCGCTGGCTTCGACGACAGCGCGGGGAAACGATGGGCAGCGCTTCCTCGCTCCCCAGGTGCTGCGGCGCCTGTACGGCTTCCTCCTTGCCCCCGCCGAGGCAGCTTTGCGCTCGCGCCGCCTGTTCATCGTTCCCCACGGCCCGCTGCATACCATGCCCTTCGCAGCTATCCCGCTTTCGGATGGCCGGCCGCTGGCGCGCGCAGACGGGCCGCGCCTGGCATTCATTCCTAGCGCCACGGTCTTCGTCCACCATTCCGCCCTCCAGCCCTCCCTGTCCGCGCCCGAACTGCGGTGCCTTGCTGTCGGCTACAACGGGCCGCCCGACTCCTCCAGGTTGCGCCACACCGAGGCCGAGGCTGAGTTCATCGCTCACCTGACTGGAGGCGTGGCCTACACCGGTCACAACGCGAAGGCGCGTGTCCTGGCTGACACAGCGCCGGGCGCGCGCTGGCTCCACTTCGCCTGCCATGGCCAGTTCCTCTCCAATGCCCCCCTGGAGTCATTCCTGGAGACGGGAGACGGGGAGCGCATTACGGCGTTAGAGGTGCTCCAGGAGTGGCGGCTGCGCGCCGACCTCGTCACCCTCAGCGCGTGCGAGACTGGCGTCTCACAGATTCTGCGCGGGGATGAGCCGATGGGCCTGGTGCGGGCGTTCCTCTACGCGGGCGCGCGCGCGGCGCTCGTGAGCTTGTGGCCGGTCGAGGATCTGCCGACGTTTCTGTTGATGCAGCGTTTTTACCAGACACTTAGCGCGGAGGATACGCCAGATCCGGCGGCGGCGCTGCGAGATGCCCAGGCATGGCTTTCTGCGCTATCGGCGCGAGAAGCGCTGAGACTGGCGCGGTTGGCAGGTGGCAGCTTACCGGCGACGCCGGACGGCCTGGCGGGGCTGGACGCGGGGGATCGTCCCTTTGCCGCGCCACACCATTGGGCCGGGTTTATTGTCGTGGGGGGCGCGTGTGGCTGAGAGGCGCCCAGGTCACAGGAAGGTAACATGCGCCGGGACAGACGACTAACAGGCATGGGAACGCTATCAGCCACAGTAAGTGCCATCCAAGTGGATTTTCACGTAAGCTTCTTGGTAGCGCTCCCAGCAACCTTGCGAAAAGGGGTACAAACATTACAATTTCATAAGAATGTGCCGTGATGACACAATTTGCTTACAAAAACTATGGACATAATGGAAAAGATGGTGTATAATCTGTGGGATTCCCACCCCCAAACCATCCACCCACTGGACCCCCCGAGGAGGTATTAGAGGCAATGCTCACATCATTTGGTCGTATGCTCAAGGAGTTCCGTCTACAGCACGGCCTGTCCCAGAAAGCCCTCGCCGACGCAGTGAATGTCGACGGTAGCTATATCGCTCGCCTGGAAATGGATGACCGCCGTCCGTCGCGCCGCGTCGTGCTGGATATCGCGCAGGCCATGGAGTTGTCACCGGAGGACACGGATCGTCTGTTGGCGAGCGCTCAGCATCTGCCTGAGGGTGATCTGGATCGCCTGCTGGCCGATGGCGGTGGCCCGCTCATGCACCCCGCCCTCCGCGCCGTTGCCAACGCCGTCGAGGATCAGAATCTCAGCCCCGAGGGCCGCAAGCAGCTCGAGGAAGAGATCATGGCCTATGTCGCCGCTCGCGCCAACGCGCTGAAGCAGCAGGACCGCGACCGCAAGGCACGCCGCAGCGCGCACCGCGCCCGCATGGCGCAGGGTGGCTAAACAGGTCACTAGGCTGTAGAACGCTGCGATTCATATCTGAAAAGAGGCCGCCCGGCAGTATCGGGACGGCCTTCTTTTTTGGGGTTTTGCCGCTTCCGCGTATAATTCCGCCTCACACTATCCTGATAACTACACCTCTGCCTGCCATCCGGTAGGTCTTCTTGCTGGTCCCATCCTTGCTTTTGAACCGCCAATAGTTCTCCACCAACGGGAGGAGCCGTGATCGTGAAGCGCGACTTACTCGTTAGGCGGCTGCCTGCTCTGGCCGCTTGGGCTATGGGGTTGGCGCTGCTCCTGTATGTCGTGTGGCCGTGGCTGCCGCTGCCAGCGCGCGCTACCCCCCCTCGCACTATCGTCTTCTACGGCTTCAGCATCCTCGGCGACACCATGAACAACGCCATCTTTCCGGCCTTCCAGAAGGAGTGGGCGGCGAAGACCGGCGAGCATGTCGAGTTCATCAGCTCCTTTGGCGGCTCCGGCACGGTTACCAACCAGCTCATTATGGGCGTGCCGGCCCACGCTGCGTTGCTCTCGTTAGAGTCGGACGCGCAGCGCCTCGCTGCCCAGGGTGTGATACCGCCCGATAGCTGGCGGAGCCTGCCGTACGGTGGCGTGGTCAATCGTACGCCATTCGTCATTCTCGTGCGCAAGGGCAATCCCAAGGGTATCCACGACTTCGCCGACCTGGCCCGGTCCGGTATCCGTGTCGTTCATCCGGATCCGCTAACATCGGGCGGCGCGAACTGGGCCATCCTGGCGGAGTATGGGGCGGGGGCGCGGGCAGCGGGCGGCGATCCGGCGGCCGGCGAGGCGCTGCTACGCGGTATCTGGCGCAACGTGGTCGCCCAGGCCCCGTCCGCCCAGGCTGCGCGCTCCCAGTTCGACAATGGCTTCGGCGATGCCCTCATCACCTATGAGCAAGAAGCCCTCGCCTCAGATGCGCGCGGTGAGCTGAACGCCGACATTGTCTACCCCCGCAGCACGGTCCTTAGCGAGCACACCCTGGTTGTTCTCGACCGTAACATCGGCGGCGGCGAGCGCGATGTGGTTGAGGCCTTCATCGCGTTTCTGTGGAGCGACACGGCGCAGCGCTTGTTCGCCGAGAATGGCTTCCGCAGCGTGGACCCGCGCTTCGAGAGCGCCAACCCGCTCTTCGGGCATATCGAAGACCCGTTCCGCGTGGCGGACTACGGGGGCTGGGCGAGCGTTAAGCCGCAGATCATTGACACAATCTGGAAGGGCCGCGTTCTCACGGAGTTGAACCGATGACCTCACAAGCCATGGATATTCCTGCTCGCCCGCGCTCGTCGCGTCCCTCGGCTCTCGTGCCGGTTGGGATTCTCATCCTGGTGTTGACGCCGCTGCTGTTCATGCCGCTGGCTGCCGTCTACGTCTTTGCTTTTCGGGGCGGCTGGACGGCGTTCTGGGTCTCGCTGAGCACGCCGGATGCGCAGTTCGCCTTGCGCTTCAGCTTCATGATCGCCATCGCCACGTCGCTCATCAACGGTGTTCTGGGCACGTATACCGCCTATGTCTTGAACAAGTATCGTTTCCCTGGCGCCGGCGCGCTCAACATCGTCGTCAACCTGCCGGTTGCCATTCCCACCGTCGTCGTCGGTACATCGCTCCTTCTGCTGTGGGGACCGCTTGGGCTGTTGGGGCGCATCGTGGAGCCCCTCGGCCTCGAGCCGATGTTCACGCCGGCGGGTGTGCTCTTGGCGCACCTGTTCGTCACGTTCCCGTACATGCTCGGCGCAGTCAAGCCCGTTCTGGATGAGCTCGAAACGACCTACGAAGAGGCGGCGTACACCATCGGCGCCTCGCCCTGGCAGACATTCTGGCACATTGTCCTGCCCGCCCTGCGCGGCGGCCTGTTCACCGGCGCCCTGCTGACCTTCGCCCACTCGCTGGGAGAGTTTGGCGCGACCGTGTTGGTCTCGGGTAACCTGCGGCTTCGCACGCAGACTGCTCCCCTCTATATCTTCTCACAGTTCGAAGCCGGCAACATCGAGGCGGCCAATGCTGTGGCTGCCGTTCTAGCGACCCTGTCCTTCATCATCTTCTTCGTGCTGCTGCACTTTGCTCGTCAACCGTCGAAGGATTCGTAGGGAACGACATGTCCATTCTCCTTGAGCGCCTGACCAAGCGGTTCGGCGACCTCCCCGTCGTCGAGAACATCAATCTGGAGATCGCGCAGGGCGAGATGTTCGTTCTCCTCGGCGCCAGCGGCAGCGGCAAAAGCACGGTTCTGCGCATGATCGCCGGCTTGACCGAGCCCGACGCGGGGCGCATCCTGCTACACGGACGAGATGTAACGTCGCTGCCGCCGCAGCAACGGGGCACAGGTTTCGTCTTCCAGAATTACTCGATCTTCCGCCACATGAGTGTCGCCGACAACATCGAGTTCGGGTTGAAGATTCGCAAGGTCCCGACCGCCGAGCGCGCGCGCCGCCGCGACGAGCTGCTGGACATGGTCGGGCTTGCCGGCCTCGGCAATCGCTACGCGGACCAGCTCTCCGGCGGGCAGCGGCAGCGTGTCGCCCTGGCGCGTGCCCTGGCATATGAGCCGAAGGTCCTCTTGCTCGACGAGCCTTTCGGCGCGCTGGACGTGAAAATCCGCGCCCAGCTCCGCCGCAACCTCAAGGACATCCAGAATCGGCTCGGCATCACGACGGTGCTCGTCACGCACGACCAGGAGGAGGCGTTCGAGCTGGCGGACCGCATTGGCGTGATCGATCGCGGGTTGCTGTTGGAGGTCGGCGACCCTGAATCCCTCTACCACGCGCCCCGCACACTGTTTACCGCGACGTTCCTGGGCGCGGGCGTCGTCCTGGCCGGCCGCGTTCAGGATGGTCAGGCGACCTTCGGCTCCCTCGCCCTCCCCATCCCGGACGATGTGGCGCACGACGAGGGGAGCCGCGTCCGAGTCCTCTTTCGTCCAGAGCAGGTCGTGCTCGGCGCGGTTCCTCCCACCGATGGCTCCCCGATTCTGGGTACCGGGGCAATTATCGACCAGACTTTCAGCGGATCGACGCGCCGAGTCCGTCTGAGGCTGCCGCGGCTGACCGGGGCGCGCCAGGTAGCGCCGCACACGCCTTTCGGCGAGGAAGGGCTGCTGGTCGACGCGACCATCCCGGCTGATATGCCGATGACGCAGCCGGACTGGTGGGTGAGTCTGCGGGGGTGGCATATCCTGGCGCCGATGCCGCAGCGGCTCCTGGTGTGCGACGCCGGCGTGGGGCCGACGGCGAAGCTAGAGGCGGCCCGGCGGCTCGCGGAGCGCCTGTGGGCGACGGTCACAGTTCTCGGCGTGTGCCGCGAGTCGGAGGACATGGCGAGTATTCGCGAGACCCTGACGGCGCGCGCGGAGGCGGCGGGGCTGAACAAGGCCGAGATTCGCGTGCGTTACGGGGCCGAGGCCGACGAGATTCTCGCGGAGCAAAGTGAGAGCGTCTACGACTACGTTATTATGGGGATTGGCGGCAACAAGCCGGACGCCGAGCGACCAGGCGGTGTCGTGACGACGGTTCTGCAGCGAGCAAAGACCCCCGTGTTGGTGGTAAAAGGGGAAGATGTCTTGCTAGACCACATCCTGTTGTGTACGGCCGGTGGCGAGCCGGGCAAGAGCGATGTGCGCGTCGGTGGTCGGCTGGCGCGCAATATTGGCGCATCGGTGACCCTCTTGTATGTCGCGCGGCCAACGGGTGACGCCGGCCCGGTCACCCAGAGCCATCTCGAGCGCGCTGCGGCGACGCTGCGCTCCCTGGACGTGCCGGTCGGCATCAACATCGCGACGGCTCCGACGCCTGCCCAGGGGATTTTGTCCCAGGCCCAGAGCGGCTACGGCCTCATCGTCGTCGGCCGCCACGCGCCAGCGCGGGGACTGTTCGGCCTGGATGATGTGACGCGGCAGGTGCTGACTCGCGCCGACCAGCCTGTTCTCGTCGTCCCCGCCGAAGAAACCTGAGAATTTCGGTACATAGTCCGTGCGGTCATTGCGAGGAGGGCACTAGCCCGACGAAGCAATCTCCCGGTGGCTGATCGCCACGCCGCAGTGGTGCAGGCCGCCTCTCGCAAAGGCGCGAGATTGCTTCGCTCAGATGAAAATAGCGCGGCTGTCGCCCTGAGCGCAGCGAAGGGCCTCCAACGGCACCGGGATGCTTCGCTCCGCTCAGCATGACATTTTCATACTTACGGGTGACCCAAGGGTCATATAGACTGCGCTCGCAATGACGGCATGGCTCTGTTCTGTGTTACCCGAATCTTATTCCAATGCCTTTAGTCAAGCTAGGGTTCGCGCCAGGTGGTGAGGGCGGCCTGAGCGCCCGCGGCCAGCATGTCCAGGTCCGTGCCGAGGTGGAGCAGGCGGCAGCCCTGGTCACGCCAGTAACGCAGCGTGGCGATGTCCCCCGCGAACATACCCACCGGCACGTTCGACGCGATACACTGTTCCACCACGCGGTGGATGACGCCCTGCACCAGTGGCAGGTCGAGCTGCCCCGGATAGCCGAGACTTTGGGAGAGGTCGTTTGGCCCGATGAGAATGCCGTCGATGCCGGGCAGCGCCAGAATTGAGGGGAGCTGCTCCACGGCGTCGCGTGTCTCGACCTGCACGATCAGGAGCGACTCCCGATTGGCTGCCGTGCGGTAGTCGTCGCCACTGGCGCGCAGGCCAAAGCCCGCCGGCCGCGCGATAGCCATACCCCGCCGACCGATAGGATGATACTTCGCGCCCATGACGGCGAGCTGGGCGTCGGCCAGCGAGTTTACCTGCGGAACGACGATGCCGGCCGCGCCAGAGTCGAGCGTTCGAGTAATCAGGCTGGGATGCAGGTACGGAACGCGAACGAGGGGCGTAATACCGGCGGTCTCGGCGGCGCGGATGAGTTCCTCTAGCCGCTCGGCTTCGATGGCGCTATGCTCGGCGTCGAACATGACGTAGTCGAAGCCGGTATAGCCGAGAACTTCGACGACGCGAGGCGAAGCGCTCCAGCCGAATGTGCCGAGCATCGACCGGCCCTCGTCCCACGCGGCGCGAATGGGATTGGGACGTACTGACATGAGCCTCTCCTTTGAGCGAATTGTCCACGGTGGAAGTTAGCGCCTGGGCTGCCAGGTCAGCAGCAGGATACCGACCAGGATGAGAGCAGCGCCGACCATCTGCCACGACGCGAAGCTCTCGCTTAGAATGAACACCGCGATGAGTGTCGCCACCACCGGCTCCAGGGTGGCCGTGATGCTGGCGACGCCGGCCGGCACGCGCTTCAACCCCGAAGTATACAGAAGCAATGCCCCGACTGTCGGGATGGCTGCCAGGCCGACGAGCCATAGCCAGAGGTCGGATGGCGTGGCGACAGGGGCTAGCTGCCCCACACCGCCGAGCAAGACGAAGGGCGCGAGCACGAGTGCGCCGAACAGGACGGCCCAAAGAACCACCGTCGTGGGTGGGTAGCGTCGCAACACCGGTACGCCCAGGACCGAGTACATGGCGTAGGTGAGGCCCGCCCCAAGCCCGGCCAGCAGCCCGAGCCAGTTCACTCGGAGCTGGGCAGGGTCGTAAGCGCGGGCGACCAGGGCGCAGCCGACGAACGCCAACACGAGAGCCAGGACCTGCCGCTTCCCTAGCGGCTCACCATACAGCCGCCACGCCAGCAGCGTCACCCACGCCGGGGCGGTGTACAGCAGGACGGCGGCGGTGGCCACCGTGGTCAGGTCGACGGCGACAATATACACCCAGTAGAACATGGCGACGGAGATGCCGCCGAACAGAGCAAAGTAAGGCAGGTCCCGCGGACGGATGCGTAGCAGGGCCGGCCGCCACAGTGCCAAGCCAAGGGCAAGCATGACGAACGTCAACGACGCCCGCATGAATGCCAGGCCTAGCGGCGTCAGACCATATGCCAGCCCGGCTTTGAAAAAGAGGCCAATCGTACCCCACAAGATAGCCCCCGCGGCTACCAGAAGGAGGCCGCGGGGGTCAGTTGCGGTCGGCGAGCGCTGGGAGATAGACGCTTACTCCTCGCCCAGGTAGGCCTTGCGCACCATCTCGCTGCGCAGCAGGTTCTGGCCGCTGTCCTCCAGGAGGATGCGGCCTGTCTGGATGACGTAGCCGCGGTCGGCAATCGAGAGGGCCATCGCGGCGTTCTGCTCGACCAGGAGCACGGTCGTTCCCTGGCCGTTGATGTCGATGATCGTGCGGAAGATCTGCTCGACCAGCATCGGCGCGAGGCCCATGCTCGGCTCGTCGAGGAGAAGGAGGCGCGGGCGCGCCATCAAGGCCCGGCCCATGGCAAGCATCTGCTGTTCACCGCCGCTCAGGGTACCCGCCTTCTGAGAGGCGCGCTCCTGGAGGCGCGGCCACAGGCCAAAGACTCGGTCCAGGTCCTGCTTGATATTGGCGCGGTCCTTTCGGGAGTAAGCGCCCATCTCCAGGTTTTCCTTGACCGACATGCGCGAGAACACCAGGCGGCCTTCGGGCGACTGGGAGACGCCGTTGAGCACGATCTGGTCGCTCGACATACTAACCAAGTTCTTGCCTTCGAAGGTGATGGTGCCGACGCGGGGGCGGATGAGGCCCTGGATAGTGCGCAGGGTCGTCGTCTTGCCGGCGCCGTTCGAGCCAATGAGACACACGATCTCGCCAGGGTCGACGTGGAACGAGATGCCCTTGAGGGCCTGGATGTTGCCGTAGTAGGTCTGGACGTTGCTAAGCTCCAACATTGCGGCCATGGCTATGTCTCACTCCTCCGCATCTCTTGCTTCATGCGCTCGAGATCCGCCTCCGCGCCGCCCTTGCCGAGGTAAGCCTCGACGACGGCCGGGTTGCGCTGAACCTCGGCGGGGGTGCCCTCCGCGATCTTCGTGCCGTGGTCGAGCACACTGACTCGCTCCGAGATGCCCATGACCACCTTCATGTCGTGCTCGATGAGGAGGATGGTCAGGCCGCGCTCGCGACGCATCTTGCGGATGAATGCCGTGAGGTCGGCCGTTTCCTGCGGGTTCATGCCGGCCGTCGGCTCGTCGAGCAACAGGAGCTTCGGCTGGGTCGCGAGAGCGCGCGCAATCTCGAGACGGCGCTGGAGACCGTAGGGCAGGTTGCGCGAGGTTTCGTCCGCGACCTGTCGGCCCAGCCCGACGTAGTCGAGGAGGCTCAAGGCCTTCTCCCGCGCCTCCGCTTCCTCGCGTACGATCGAGGGTGGCCTGAAAATCGTGCGCACCAGGCCCCCGCGCAGGCGGCTGTGCATCCCGACGAGGACATTTTCCAGCGCGGTCATGTTGGCGAACAGCCGGATATTCTGGAACGTGCGCCCGATGCCGACGGCCGTCACTTCGTTGGGCTTCAAGCCGGCGATCGATATGCCACCAAAGACGATGTCGCCTTCGGTCGGCTCGTAGATCCCCGTGATCATGTTGAAGAAGGTTGTCTTGCCCGCGCCGTTTGGGCCGATGACGCTGACGATGGATTCGCGCGGGACGGTGAAATCCACAGCGTTGACGGCCAGAAGGCCGCCGAAACGCTTGGTGACACCCTTCGTCTCGAGCAGGAGCTCGCTATTCAGAGACGGCGCCGCCGTAGCGACCGATGGTTCAGCACTCATAGTCTATCTCCCTATTGCGACGGCGCGTCGAGTGGATCCGAGTCGACCGACATCAGTCCGGACGCCTGATCGGCTTCCAGGATGCTCAGTGGCTCGGTGCCGGTCGGGGCTTGAGAGTGAAGCTCAGCGCGTCGGCGGGCGCTTGGAATGAGACCCTCGGGCCGCACGAGCATCATGACGACCAGGGTAAGGCCGAACAGGAGCTGCCGCCACTGCAGGGGGTCAACGGAGGTCTTGACGAACTCCTGCATCTGGGGGTCCTGGATGGTCGGCACCACGGTCGTGTTGATGATGGCCTTCAGCGTGCCGGCGATCTGCGGGAGGAGCAGACGGTCGGCCATCATGATAATCATGCCGCCGACAATCACGCCGAGCATATTTCCGAGACCACCGAAAATGACCATCACGAGGATGATAACCGAGACAGTGAAGTCGAAGACGCTTGGGAAGATAGCGCCGATGTAGCTGCCGTAGAACGCGCCCGCGAAGCCGCTGAACGTAGCGCCCATGGCGAAGGCCATCAGCTTCGTGTTGGTGGTGTTGATGCCCATCGCCGCCGCTGCCAGCTCATCCTCGCGCAGGGCCGTCCACGCGCGTCCGAGACGCGACTGGTACAGGCGATTGATAAGGAAGACTGTCAGCGCGATAATCGCCAGGATCAGGAAGTACCACGGGAGATAGTCGCCCGTCTGGAAGTAGGTGATGAGCGGCAGCCACGGTCGGCCGATAGGGTTGACGCCCGATTCACCGCCGGTGAAGTTCAGCGGCTTGACGCAGCCGACGATGCAGATGCTCGTGAAGGGCAGTGTCAGGGTGACCGCGGTCAGGTTTCGGAAAACGATCGGGACGATCTCGCCGAAGCCGAGGGTCACGATCGCCAGGTAGTCGCCGCGCAGCGGAATGGTCGGCGAGCCGAGGATGAGACCGAAAACGGCCGCGACGGCCGCGGCGACCCAGATGACGAGCCAGAAGGTCCAGACGAACTGGAGCCAGGGCCAGTCGGCGCCAACCTGCGAAGAGATGTACGGCGAGTAGAGCAGGCCGGTCGTGTAGGCCCCGATGGCGAAGAACGCTGCGTACCCCAGGTCGAGCAGACCGGCGTAGCCGACGACGATGTTGAGACCCAGCGCCAGCACCACGAAGGTGAGGATGGTAATCATCGTGCCGAGCCAGTTGAGGTTCAGGCCCTGGTTGATAAGCGGCTGGCCGACGAAGGGGTTGTCGGCAGGATTCGTCTTGTACAGGACGCTCATACCGCTGTCGAGGAAGGGGTATATGAGCAGGAACACGATGAGCAGGCCGAACAGAGCGATCCGCCGCCGCCTCAGCTCAAGCGTCGACGTGTAGCCGATGAACATGGCGAGCACCAGGCATATCACGAAGGTGAGGATCGCGATAATCCAGGTGAACATGTCCATCACGACGCTTGTCTGGCCGGACAGAGGCACGATCACGAACTGGTAGATGAGCTGGCCGACAACCATCAGCGCACCGGCGATCGCACCGGCGATCGCGCTCTTACGCACAGCGACATCGGCCTTGGAGAAATGCTCCCAGCTGCTCAGAATGAGACCGACGGAAGCGCCACCGACGAGAGCTGCCAGAATGCCGGACAGGCCGCCGAAGAAGGCGATGACGAGTCCGCCCGCGATGCCGATGGCAAGCCCGGCCTTAATCGGATTAGACATACGTCCTCCGGAGTGCGGTACGCATTATGCCTTCTCGCCGCCGGCTTCGCCGAGCAGGCCGAGGGGACGGAAGATGAGGATGATGATGAGAATCGTGAAGATCCACGCATTCGTCCAGCGCGAGGACAGGTACTGGTCGCTGAACGCCGCTACGACGCCGATCAAGATGCCACCCAGGGCGGCGCCGGTGACGTTGCCGATGCCGCCGAGCACCGCGGCGGTGAAAGAGCGCAGGCCGAACGTGAAGCCCATGGTAAAGACGATGGTGTTGTTGTACAGCCCGACGAGACAACCCGCCGCGCCGGCCAGCAAGCCGCCGATGAGGAAGGTCACGGCGATGACGCGGTCAACGTGGATACCGACGATCTTGGAGGCGTCGCGGTTCTGGGCGGTTGCGCGCATCGCTTTGCCCAGCGTCGTGTATTGGATGAACAGCCGCAGCGCAACCCACAACACAAGGGCCGTGACGACGACGATAAGGTCTTTGGTGCCAAACTCAATACCCGTGGACTCGGGCAACAGTGGGATGCGCGGCAAGATCTCGGGCATGCTCTTCGGGGAGGCGGCGTTCAGGCCCATGATGGGGAAGATCGGGCGCAGGCCGCCCCAGATGAGGCCGATATTCTGTAGCATGAAGGACACGCCGATGGCCGAGATAAGTGGGGCCAGACGCGGCGCGTTGCGTAGCGGCTTGTAGGCAAACCGCTCGATGGTCACGTTGAGAATCGCCCCTAGCAGCCCCGCGCCCACGAAGGCCAGCAGAAGGCCGAGAAGCTTGAGGCCCGCGCTACTATCCGCACCAACGCCCATGTTGCCGACGATCGACAGCGCCATGAACCCACCGAGCATGAACACGTCGGCGTTGGCGAAGTTGATCAGCTCGATGATACCGTAGACGAGGGTGTAGCCGAGCGCCACAATGGCGATAATGGCGCCGTTGGTAATCCCGACAATAAGCTGCTGGACCAGCAGAGTGGGGTTCGCAGCTATGTCTCGGCCAATGCGGGGAATATCGAGACCGGCGATGGGGCCGAACAGAAAGATCGCGTACAAAACAATAGCTGCGAGGACAATGCGTCCCCACGAGACGGGCTGTCCACGTCGCGGCTTGACAGCGGCTGTAGCCATGGGGTCTCCTGATAGGGCACGGTGGTGTCCGAGAGGAACAAAGAGGGCGGATGCGGGAACACGCCCACATCCGCCCAATGTTTCATTTTACTGGGCCGCGAGTGTCGAGACGAACTCGAACTTGCCGTTCTTGACCTGGCCGCCCGACATCGTGGTGAGGCTGGTGTCACCGTTCTGGTCGAAGCTCCACTTGCCAAGCACGCCCTCGTAGTCCTTGGTGGCGAACACGGCGTCGCGCATCGCCTTGCGGTCCGTCGGGGTCGCGCAGATCTTGTTCAGCGCGTTGACGAGGACCTTGGCGGCCTCGTAGCCGTACACCGCGTACACTTCAGGCTCGGCGTTGTACTTCTTCTTGTAGGCGTCGTACCAGTCCTTGGCCTTGCCGGTCAACTTCTCAGCCGGAACGCCACCGAAGGTCACGTACGTGCCCTCAGCCGCGTCCTTGCCGGCGGCGTCGATGTACGCCTGCTCGTAGATGCCATCGGGGCCCATGAACTTGACCTTGTCCGGGGACATGCCGACGCTGCGGATGTCGCCCGAGCGAGCTGGCCGCGTTGTTCTGGGTGATGCCGCCGTAGTAGATCAGGTCGGGGTTGGTGCCCTTGATCTTGTTGGCGGAAGCCTTGTAGTCGGCGGCCTTGCCGTCGATGCCACCATGGCCGAGGACGTTCAGGCCGAGGCTTCTTGGCGCTGGCCTCGAACACGTCGGCGAGACCACTCACCGTACAGCTCCTGGTCGTCGAGGATGTAGACGTTCTTGGCGCCAAGCTGCTTGGCCCAGTTCGCGGCACGCCCTGGAGGTCGTCGGCAGGAACGACGCGGGTGTAGTTGCGGGTCTTGGTCGGGTAGTACACATCAGGCTCGCCCTGGGCGGCGCCCGCGGTCTTGGTCAGACCAGGGTAGGTGTTCGCCGGGGAAACCATGACGAGGGGGCCGGCCTGGTTGAGGATCGGGATCGAGAGCTTGGCAGCGCCGGAGTTGAACGTGCCGATGTAGGCGATGATGCTCTTGTCGGCGGCGGCCTTGTTGGCGTTCTCGGTCTCGGCCTCGGGTGTCCACTTGCCAGCGGCGGCAGTGGCATCATCCCACGGCTCGTAAACGATCTTGACCTTGCCATCGCAGGCCGCGTAGTTGGCTTCTTCAAAAGCCTGCTTGGCGGCATTGACAACCGTCTGGGTCTGGCCGAGCGAGCTGCCCGTCATCGGGAGGCTCGACACGATCTTGACGGTGGTCGCACCGGCGGCGGGCGCAGCAGCCTGAGCGGCAGCGGCGGCGGTCGGCGCGGCAGCCTTAACGGCAGCGGCGACGGTCGGGGCTGCTTCAGCCGCCTTTTGAGCCGCGGCAGCGACGGTGGGGGCGGCCTGCTGTACGGCAGCGCCGCTGGGCGCGCCACCGGCGCAGGCCGAGATGGCAATGGCCAGGAGGGCGATTACCGCCAGTGCAACGAGAAACTGCACACGTTTCATTGGGCTTCTTCTCCTTCAAGTGTCCTGTGTGGTATTGTTGGACCTGTTAGTCCGCTGTTGGCGCGGGTTGGCGCGTCATTGTAGCGAAGTCAGTGTGATTTGTCAAGGCGAAACCTCGCCATAGCTGCCACCAAAATGAAACGCGCGCAAGGTGTTAAGAGAATCTTCACACCTTGCGCGCTCATCCAGGAGCACATACTCCGCTATTGCTTTTGCGCTCGACTCGCGTCAGACAGGATTTTACTCAATGCGATGCCTGAGGCAAAATTTCGCACGTGTTCGCGGATGTTTCGAACTTTGCCCGGCGTTCAAACGTGTGGTATACTTCTGAAACCAGAGTATCCGGTTTGAGGAGGAACAGCCATGGCCCGCAATAGCCAGCCCCGCAAGCGTTCGCGAAGCGAGACGATCATGTTCGTCATCGGCATTCTTGTCGTGATTAGCATGATTGTCGCGATGATCCTGCCCCTCTTTTACGGCCGTTAATTCGCGCGGCGGCCAGTGGCCGCCTACAGCGTTTCCCCATAGCTCAGACGACCAGCCAGGCGCATCGGTGTCCTGGCTCTACTCTTTTTGGCCGGCGCTCTGCGCCTGCTCCCGGTACGCGCGAGCATAGCCGACGTAGCGTGCCGCGGATGCCAGATTCGCCGCTGCCTCTTCCTCGCTCAAGGAGCGCACCACCTTGCCCGGGACGCCAAGCACCAGGGAGCGCGGCGGGATTTCAGCGCCCTCGCGCAGCACGGCCCCGGCCCCCACAATGGATCCGGCGCCAATCCGTGCCCGGTTCAGCAGAATCGCCCCCATTCCAATGAGACACCCATCCTCGACTGTCGCGCCATGAATGATTGCGCGGTGGCCGACCGTGACATCCGCGCCAATCGTGCATGGGACGCCCGCATCGACGTGAATCATTGTCAGATCCTGGATGTTGGTGCGTGACCCTATGCGAATCGAGTCGGTATCGCCGCGGATCACGGCGCCAAACCACACGCTCGCGTCTTCCCCGAGCGCCACGTCGCCGAGGATCGTGGCGTTGGGCGCGACGAAGGCGGCAGCGTGGATATCCGGTGTCTGGTCTAGGCGCATCGGCATGTCAATCTCCCCAAAATGCATACGCCATAATCTGTCATTGCGAGACCCCCATGCGCGGTAGCGACATGCGCCGGCACAAGAACACTGCCTTGTCGTCATTGCGAGCGTCAGCGAAGCAATCTCTCGCCCTTGGTGCGGACGGTCTGAGCGGGTATGGTGAGGCTGTCACCCAGAGGGAGATTGCTTCGGCGGCAAGGCCCGCCTCGCAATGACGCCGCGCGTCTCTGTGTTCTGAGCAGGAGGACGATAGGACGACGAAGCAATCCCTCGGCAGGGGAAAGACGGGATTTTTCCGCACCAGACAATCCCTCCCAAAGTCGAGGGATTGCTTCGCGTTCGCTCACAATGACGGGCGGCTACGCAGCGACCTCGTCGGCCAGGCGCGTTGCCCAGTGAACGAGTCGCGCTAGCTCGTCGAACCCCTTCTGCCAGAATGCCTTGTCACGGAAGTCAATCCCCAGTTGCTTGACCAGGTCCGCCGGCGCCGCACTCCCGCCCCGCGACAGCAGCTCGATGTAGCCGGGGACGAACGCCTGCCCCTGCTCGCGGTACATGCCATACAGCGCGAGGACGAGCAGTTCGCCGAACACGTAGGCATAGGTGTAGAAGCGGGTATTAATGAAGTGAGGGATGTAGGACCAGCCCCAACGGTAGCCGTCGGTCATCTGGAGCGCGTCGCCATAGTACGGCGCGTTGGCGTCCCACCAGAAAGTCTTGAGCATCTCTGGCGTCAGGCGATCCGTCGCGCGCGCGGCGTAGGCCTTCTGCTCGTAGCGCGTCAACACGGTCTGGCGGAAGGCCGTGGCGAAGATATCCTCGATGGTGCCCGCCAGCAGGGCAAGCTGATCGGCCGGGGTCGCCTGGCGCTCGACAAGATAGTCGAACACGGTCATTTCCGCGAACACAGACGCGGTCTCGGCGACGGGCAGGCTTGGATAGAAGTTGAAAATGTTCTGGCGCTCGCCGGAGAGGACGTCGTGGATGCCATGGCCTAGCTCGTGGGCGACGGTCAGGGCGTCGCGCTGCGTGTCTGTGTAATTGCAGAGAATGTAGGGATGCAGGCTCGGCGTGACGCCGGCGCAGAACGCGCCGCCGCGCTTGCCCGCCCGCACCTCAGCGTCGATCCAGTTGCGGTCGAAGAATCGCGCGGCGATATCGGCGAAGCGCGGCGCGAACCGGCCTAACGCCTCGAGCACGATCGTCTTCCCGTCGGTGAAGGGCAGGCTGCGCGAAGCCTGCGGCAAGGGGGCATACTGATCGTAAATCGTCAGACGGTCGATGCCGAGGAGGCGCTCCTTGAGGCGCCAATACTCGTGGGCCAGCGGGTAGTTGGCCTCGACCACATCGAGCATTTGGGCGACGGCTTCCGGCTCGATCTCGTTCGCCATGTGACGTTCCGCCATCGGGTCGGCAAAGTGGCGGAGACGATCCATCGTGAGGCGGTCCTGGATGATTGTGTCGTAAATATAGGCCCGCATTTGCTCTTGCCTGGCGAGCTCGGCATAAATCGAGTCGTGGGCGGCCTTGCGGGTGTCTCGGTCCGGGTCGCGCATGAGCGTCAGCGCCGCGTCGAGCGGCATGCTCTCGGTCTTCCCATCGCGCTCGACCGGAATCACCAGGGCGCCAGTTTGCTCCGCAAACAGCCGCTGCCAGGCGCGAACGCCCGTCACGTCCTTCTCATTGACGACCTGCTCCTCTGGCTCGGTCAGCGTATGGGGCCGCATAAGGCGCAGGACGCGCAGATAGTGCGCGTACTCGGCGAGGCGCGGGTCAGCGATGAGCAATTTGGCTGCGTCTTCCGCGACGGCCTGCCACTCCAGGCGGAAGAACAGGGTCGTGTTCTCGACCTGGGTAAGACGTTGCTCGACGCGCTGGAGCAAATTGCGAATCTCGTTGTCCTGGGTATCGGCCTCGAAGGCCAGGTGGGCGAAGTAGCCGATGCGCGCCGACAGGTCCTCCAGGGAGCCCAAAGATTTGAGTGCTGCCAGCAGAGTTTCGGCGCTCGGCCCGTTGTCCGTTTCTATCTTCCCGCGGTATGCCGCCGCGAACGCTGCCGCATCCTGTGTGACGCGTTCCAGGTCCGCCGCGAGGCGGGGGTCATCCGGGCCGGAAAACAGGTCGCTCAGGTCCCAGCGAACGCCGGTTGCGCTTGACGTAGGCGCTTCGATTGCCATAACAATAACCCCTGTTGACTGTCTGCCAGGGAATATCCGCTAATGCTCCCTCAATTCTAGGCAGAGAGAAGGCTTCGGTCTACCCGCCCTACATCTGGAGGCGTGGCACGTACTGCACCACATACCAGACCAGGAATGCCAGGACGACGAGAGGGAAGATAATGCGTGCGGCCAGGTCAATGCGGTCCAGAATCTCTTCGTGCCCCTGCTTATAGAGCCGGCTGCCGATGAGGGCCAGGAAGACAGCGGCCAGCGTCAGCCCAAAGAAGCCGTAGAAGCCGTACTCAATCGCGACGGTATAGCCGACCTCCGGCAGGCTGCCGTAGATGGCGGCGAGTAGAACGGCCGCGGTGAGCAGGACCGTGACGGCGGTCGACACCCGGTCTGTGGTCTGATCCTCGTGGGAGAAGAACAGCGAGATGTAGAGGATGATGAGAATGAGGGCCAACGGCAGGAGATTGCGCACCAGGAAGCTGAGCAGGTCCCGTCCCAGTTCGGCGCTCAGCGAGAACTCGGAGAACTCTAACTTGCTGTTGGTGTTGAAAAGCCGGGGGTCGCCGAAGTTCGACTTCTGCCCAATGGTGGTTTGGAACAGCTCGACGGCGCCGCGCAAGTGCCAGTTGTCGATATTGACGAAATCACGCCCGCCCTGGGCGTTGGCTACGTCCCCGTCGTGAGCCATGCCCGTTGTGTCCACGACGTAGATGACTTCGTCGCGCGGCAGCTGCGCATTCTGAAAGCGCACCCCAATCTTCTGCCGGTCGAAGGGGTAGTCGTGGAAATCGAGGTCTTGCCTGAAGTTCCCGCGGACACGATACAGCCGATACTTCATGCCGTCGATGGTCGCTTGCTCGATTGGCTCACCTAGCGTGAGGCCATTGTCGTCGGCGTTGATGAATGCGATATTTGTGACATCATCGTCGCCCCGATAGCGAAACCAGAGGTAGAAGTCGAGCTTCGCCGTGCCCGCTCGCGCGTCCAGATCGCTCAGCTCATTGATGGTCGCGCCGGTATAGACCACGCGCGTCGGGCGAAGGTACTGACCGTTGACCTCAAAGATATCGCCGTCGTTTAGCGCCGCCGGTACGTCGATGCGTCCCAGGTTTTCGGCGGGGCGGAGCTGCGCAGGGGCCGACAGCAGAGTGCGCCCCTGGAAGACGCCGACGGAGACCGGTGTTGCAGCAGCCCCGTCCTCGTTGAAGTAGATGGGGCCGTCCAGGCCCTCGACGCTGCTCTCTCGACTTCGAAGCGTACCCAGATTTCGTCGAATCCGGTCTCTATCATCGGCGCGGCCGTCGGCTGTATTTCGAATATCGGCGCGACGCATGGCGTCGAACAGGGCCAGCGCCGCGTTGTATATTTTCACGCCGCGCCACGACGGAACAGCATCGTACGTGGTTTGATATTGCTCGGCCAGCGCCTGGGCGGCGAGCGGGGCGCTGTCGTAGATGAGGGGAGTCGCGGCGTAGATACCTTCAGTGAAAAAGCCCGGCTGCTGTTGCTCCTCCGGTTCGTCCTTGAACAGATCGGCGAACGCGCTCGAGCCCGCCGAGTCCGTCACAAATATCTGGAGCTGAGGATTGGCACGCCGTACGCCGAGCACCAGGTCCTTTGCTTCCAACCGCGGCACGACCAATAGGACGAGGCCGGGATCTGGCGCGCTAACGATGGCCTCTATGGTAGCCTTGACTGACTCGTCGCGCGTGTCTGGGCTGACGTCTACGGTCCAGATGTTCGCGACGTCCACCTCAAGTGGCAGATTATGCAGGAACGCCTGGGACAGCGACTGCCCGTAGACCTCGTTAGAGAAGACGACACTGACCCTGGGGGCTTTGAGGATTCGCGCGACGTATGTCGCCAGGAAGGTCCCCTGGGCGGTATTGTTGAACGTCGTTGAGAAGCTCCAGGGCATGCCCTTCGTTACTTCGTCGGCGCTGGCCGTGCCGGTAATCATCGGCATGCCGGCGGCGTTGTACACCTCGCTCGCGACCTGGGTCGGGGCGCTGGAGTTGTGACCCAGGACGGCCAGCGCTCGCCCATCCTTCACAATCTCTTCGGCGCGCTGGCGGGCGAGATCCGGATCGTTCTGGTCGTCGTACACCACAAGCTCTACGGCCCGCCCGTTTATCCCGCCGGCTTCATTCATCCGGTCGATGGCCAGGCGCGCGCTTTGCACAAGCTCCTGGCCAACCTCGCTGCTCGGCCCTGTCACGGGCGCAACCATTGTGACGCGGATGGCCTCCTTTGGCAGCCGCACACGCACCGCAGCAAGACCTACCAGGGCGACGAGCGCCGCGACAGCCAGGACGCCAACGAGGATGCGTCGGCGCCGGTAGCGCACGCGGGACTTCTTTTCCTGGACATCCATGATTTCGGCCGGGCGTGGGAGCTGGTCCGCGTCAGCGACATACGTGGGGACGGTAGGGGTGACGTCTCCCAGCGCGACAAGGGCATCGCGCGCAGGCCCTTTGGGGTTGATTTCGAGGGCGCGTTCTAGACAGTAGCGCTTGTCGTGGTTGCTATGGGCCAGCGCTGCCAACCACAGCCAGGCAAGCTCATTCTGCGGGTCGTCCTGGATGGCTTCGGCTAGAAGCTCGCGCGCCGTCTCTGGGTGTCCAGATTGGTAGGCGAGAATTGCCCGGCGGGTGAGGTTGAGCGAGGTCTGCGAGGCGTCGGACATGGACGTGAACCTGCGGTGAAATACCACGGCCCGGCAGAACTCATGGTTTCAGCCGGGCCGCCAAGATCGGCATTACTCTATTTTATCATTCCCGGCAGAGTCTGGCGAATGATCATCTCCGCTTCTTCGACGACGCGCTGGACGATGTGGGCGGCAGGCTCGACGGCGCTGACAAGCCCAGCCGTCTGCCCGCTGTATACCGTTCCCATCTCGGCGTCGCCGGCCTCGCGCGCCGTGAGTGTTTGCGCCAGGACGTCGCGGTGGCGGTAGCGCAAGTCACCCTCACGCCCCAGCCACGTTTCCATCATTCGATTCCGTATGACGCGAGCATAAGCGCCCGGCCACACGCGGCCGGTGATGACGTCCGGAATCTCACTCAGAAGCGTGTTGTGGCCGTTGCTGCGCACGATGGCCTCTTTGAAGCCACCCGGCCACGGGCCTTCCGGCGTCGCAAGAAATCGGGTGCCCATAAGGATGCCCTGCGCGCCCAGGGCGAGCGCGGCGGCGAGACCCGCGCCATCGGCGAAGCCGCCCGCGGCGATCACCGGCACCGGCGCTACGGCGCGCGCGACCTGCGGGACGAGAACGATGCTGCTCATGACGCCGACATGCCCGCCGCCTTCTGTTCCTTGAGCGACGAGTACGTCGGCCCCGGCTTCGACGGCCCGAGCCGCTTCCTGGAGCGTTGACACCATGTGCATGACCTTGGCGCCGCCGTCGTGCGCGCGCTCGAATAGCAGTTTGAGTTCCTGCGTCGGCTTGGCCCAGGCTGTGGAGAAGACAGGGGGACGCGCAGCCAGCACAGCCTCGATCGCTGGCGCGTCGGCCTCGAACAGCAGCAGGTTCATGGCGAACGGACGGGCGGTGCGCTGCCGAATCTGCTCGGCGACCTGCGCGACGACGTCCGGCGCGAGACGGGCGCAGCCCATTGCGCCCAGGCCGCCGGCGTTGGAGACGGCGGCGACAAGCTCCGGGTTGGTGCCGCCAGCCATGGGGCCGAGGAAAACAGGGTGCGTAATTCCGAGCATCTCACACACGGGCGTCGAAATCATCTACATCTCCTTGGAAAACTAAGTTGTCAACTCTTCTTACTGTCGGAGACGAGGGCGTAGCGGGTAGTGTTGTCGGGGCGGAGAGTGACGCGCACCAGGCGCGTGTAGGGCGGTGTGTCGCGGACGAGCTTGACGGTCTGGAGCGTGGCAAGGCCCTGGAACGCTAGTTGGCCGATGCTATCCGCCTCCTGTGCCTGGGCCAGATCGTCCATTTTCTCGGTGAATCGAAACGTGTCCTGGTCTGCGTCGTAGTCGACCCAGCGCAGCAAGAGTAACCCGCCCGTGATGAGGGGCAGGAAGCACATTTCGTCGTTAGGATCGGTCATGCGGGCGACTCCTGGGAAACGCCATTCTTCACGGTGACCGTGTGCGCGAGCATCTCGACGGCAGTCTGCCGTGTCAGGTCGGTCTCCGCGCCTAGCATCGTGCTGATTTCGGCCACGCGCTCTTCGCCGTCGATGGGGCGAATGAGCGTCGATGTACGCTCACCGACAACGCGCTTGCTGACGTTGTAGTGGGCGTCGCCGTACGTGGCGATCTGGGGAAGGTGCGTGATGCAGATGACCTGGTGGTCGACATGGCCGTTGGCGACGGTCAGGCCCCAGAGCTTGCGCCCCACAATCTCGCCCACGCGCCCGCCGATGCCCTGGTCGATCTCGTCGAAGATAAGCGTTGGAACCGCGTCACCCGACGCCAGCACCGACTTGAGCGCCAGCATGAGGCGGGATGTTTCACCACCGGATGCGATTTTCACCAAAGGCCGCAGCGGCTCGCCTGGGTTGGGGGAGATGAGGAACTCGACGCGGTCGATGCCAGTGGCGTCGAAGGCGTATCGGGCCGTTCCGACCGGGCAGCCGTCCTCGGCCTCGCTGCGGCCCAAATCGACATAAAACTGAGTGCGCTCCATGCGCAGCTCGGATAGCTCCGCCTCGACGGCGCGCGCCAGCCGGTCGCCGGCTTCGCGGCGCGCGGCGGACAGCGCCTCCGCTGCCTGGCCGATCTGCTCCAGCAGGCTGGCTTCCTCGGCGGCAAGCGTTTCGAGACGCTCCGAACGGTGCTCGATGTTTTCCATCTCAGCGGAGGCACGCTGAGAGAACGCGAGTATCTCGGCAATCGTGTCGCCGTACTTCCGCTTGAGGGCGTTGATGAGGGTTAGCCGCTCCTCGACCTCTTCCAGACGGTCGGGGTTGCCCTCGATCTCGTCGCGGTAGTCGCGCATAGCGCGGCCGACCTCTTCGAGGCTGTCGAGGGCGGCAAGCAAAGCGCTCTCCTGATCGGCGAGACGCGGATCGAGCTTGATCAGGGCGTGCAGGCTGCCCGTGGCTTCGCTTAACAGGTCCAGGGCGCCGCGCTGGTCGTCGCCGGGATCATAGAGCGTGGCGTGAACCATCTCGGCCAGGTCCATGAGCTTCTGGGCGTTGACAAGGCGCACGCGCTCCTGGACAAGGGCTTCGTCCTCGCCCACCCAAAGCGCCGCCTCGTCAATCTCGTCCACCTGGTAGCGCAGCATCTCCTGGCGACGCGCGAGCTCGCGCTCGTCCCTGAGGAGCGCGGCCAGCTCGCTGCGCACTGCGCGCACCTGGCGCACAAGCTCGGCGACCCGCGCGCGCTGCGAGCCCAGGCCGGCGTAGCGGTCTAGCATCTCGACGTGCTGCTTGACACGCAGCAGCGACAGGTGTTCGGTCTGGCCGTGAATGTCTACCAGCAACTCGCCGACGCCGCTCAGGACCGCCGCCGTGACGGCGCGGCCGTTGATGCGGCCCTGGCTGCGGCCCGTCGCCGTGATCTCACGCGTCAGGATGAGGTCGTCAGCGTCGTCATCCAGGCCATACTCGGCGAGGATGGGCGCGAGGGACCCGCGCTGAGAATCGGTCAGAGAAAAGATACCCTCGACGCGCGTCCGGTCGGCGCCGGCGCGCACCCAGGTACTGTCGGCGCGCGCGCCCAGGAGGATGCTGACGGCATCGATGATGATGGACTTGCCCGCGCCCGTCTCGCCGGTGAGGACGTTGAAGCCGGGCGAGAGGCGCAGGTCCAGGCGGTCGATAATCGCGAAATCCCGTATGCTCAGCTCGACTAGCACATGCTCCTCGCAAAGCAAACACGTTTTGTCCGATTCTACTCCGAATCTGGCTGAGAAGCAAGCACAACTGTTCTGAAATCAAAAAGGGTGGCTCCAACTGGGAACCGTCGGCGTCGGCAAGTAAGGGGCTGGAGCCCAGCGCGTCTGAATATCGATAAGTTGTCTATAATTGTAAGCGTGGCACTGAAGTATGACGGTGGAGTGAGGGGATGATGTCGCAGGGGAACGGTAAGCGAGTGGTCGTCGCGATGAGCGGCGGTGTGGATAGCTCGGTGGCGGCAGCGCTGCTCGTGGAGCAGGGCTATGACGTAATCGGCATCATGATGCGCCTGTGGTCGGAGCCCGACCCGACGGCGGAGAACAAGTGCTGTTCCCTGGAAGCTGTCGACGATGCGCGCCGCGTCGCCTATGGTCTCGGCATCCCTTTCTACCTGCTCAACTTCGAGACCGTCTTCAAGCAATGGGTGGTCGACTTCTTTACGCAGGAGTATGCTGCCGGGCGGACGCCGAATCCATGCCTAGCGTGCAATCGGCATATCCGATTCCGATTCCTGCTTCAGCACGCGCTCAGCCTCGGAGCCGAGGCGATGGCTACAGGCCACTATGCCCGCGTGGACCAGGTGGATAGCCGCTATCGGCTGCTCAAGGGCGTCGACGCGGCCAAGGACCAATCGTACGTCCTCCACATGCTCACGCAGCGTGAGCTGCCGCACGTCATGTTCCCCATCGGGGGCTACACCAAGCCGGAGGTGCGGCGCATGGCTGAGGAGCGCGGCCTGCCGGTCGCCAGCAAGCACGATAGCATGGAGCTGTGCTTCCTGGCCGACAACAACTATCGGCGTTTCCTCCAGGAGCACGCGCCGGATGCCCTCGTTCCGGGACCTATTGTGTCGGCGACAGGGCAGACCCTCGGTGAGCACGGCGGATTGCCACTGTATACCATCGGCCAGCGGAAGGGGTTGGGCATCGCCACGGGCGAGCCGCTCTACGTGGTCGGGACAGATGTCGCGCGCAACGCCGTTATCGTCGGTGACGCGAGCCGCCTCTACCGCGAGGACTTCGCCGTCCGCAACGTGAGCTGGACGAACGGTGCGCCCGACGCGCCGCTCGCCGCCGAGGTGAAGGTGCGCTACAAGGCAGCGCCGGTGCCGGCCGTGGTGACGCCACTCCCCGACGGGCGTGTCGAGGTCAGGCTGACCGAGCCTCAGCGCGCCGTCACGCCCGGCCAGGGCGCCGTCTTCTACCACGGGGATGAGGTGCTGGGCGGGGGGATTATCGACGACGAGGCTGACAACGCCGACAGAAGCGCGAATCTTGCTCGCCTGTCCGAGGCTGTCGCGTGATTCCAGCCCTGCTCCTGTCCGTCCTTCTCGCCGGAGCCTACGCGGCTCTGGCACACTTTTTGTTTGGTCGCTCATGGGGCGACATGCCGCGTTACTGGATCGCGGGGTGGTTGGGCTTCGCCCTTGCCGCCGGCATGGCCGTCTATTTCGGCTGGGACTGGGGGCGGATTGGGGCCGCGCCGGTGCTGGCGGGAACGCTCGGCGCCTGGGCCGCGCTATTGGTTGCTGCCCGTCTCAAGATATGATACAATTCGAGCCATCTTGCTCCCATTGCAGGAGATCACACCGTGGACAATCCGACCCCTCCTGGCAGCACTCCACCTGCCGGGCCGAACGGTTCTAGGACTCCTCCCCAGGCGGGAACACCCCAGGCAACGCGCGCAGCGCAAGAAACGGTCGCAGCCGCCGTCTCAGCGGGACAGGCATCGTCTTCGCAGGGCAGCCAGGGCGCGCAAGGCGCTGTGGACACCGCGGCGCTTTATGATGAGATGACGCAGGCCGCGTACCAGCGTTACGTCCAGACTCCGCAGCAGAACTTGCGCCTCGTCTTCATGCTCGTTGCGATTATCGTTATCCTGCTCATGCTCGTCATCGTGCTGTTCGTCTTCGGGCAGCCGTTCCGTCTCCTGCCCACGCCCATCGTCCGCGATCTCCTGGTTATCTTGCTGGCAATTGAGTCGATCGTGGTGTTGGGACTGGTGACCTGGCTGCTGTTCCAGGTGCGGTCGCTCCTTCTGTACATGAATACCGAGGTCAAGCCCGTTCTGGATAATGTGAACGTGACGCTGACCACGATGAAGGACACGACAGGCTTCTTGCGGGATACTGCCGTCAACCCGGTCATCAAGACGCAGAGCTACGCGACGGGCGCAATGGAGACGGTGCGGGCGCTGTTCCGCATACCTGGCGGGCCGCGCTTCCCGTAGCACATCAAGACGCCGGGTCAGGGAAATTGAAAAGAGCGCGAAAGACGCGAAAGGCTTCTTCTAATGAGTGCCTTTCGCGTCTTTCGTTATCTTTCCCACCCCCGGCGGCCTAATACCAAGCGTGTATAGAAAGGCTGTCATTGCGAGCGCAGTCTATATGACCCTTGGGTCACCCGTAACTATGAAAATGTCATGCTGAGCGAAGCGAAGCATCCCGGTGCCGTTGGAGGCCCTTCGCTGCGCTCAGGGCGACAGCCGCGCTATTTTCATCTCAGCGAAGCAATCTCTCGCCCTTGCGACCGCCAGTCTACCCAAAGTGGCGAGGCCCCTTGCCCGTGGTGAGATTGCTTCGTCCGTGGGGAGCTTCGCCCCCCACACCCCCAGAAGCCGACCTCCTGCTCAGAACACACACTACTGTCATTGCGAGGAGCGCATCAGCGCGACGAAGCAATCTCTCGGTGGATGACAGCAACGCAGTAGCGGTGCAAACCGCCTTTGACAAGGACGGGGGATTGCTTCGCTCCGCTCGCAATGACGGCTTAACTGTGTTCTTGTGTCGGCGCATGCCGCCACACGGCATCGGCGTCTCGCAATGACGCTGACTTTGCAGCCTTTCCAGCGGCGTTTGGTATGACACCCCTGCAGCCCTGGCTACATCTCCCCTTCCAGACGAAGGGCCTGGATGGCCAGCGGGAGCTCGAGCAGCAGGTCGCTGGCGATAACGCCGGCTTCGCCTAGCTCCAGACGGGCGCGCTCGCCGGCGAGGCCATGCACGTAGACACCGCACGCCGCCGCGTCGAATGGCGAGAGACCTTGAGCGAGGAACCCGACGATAGCGCCGGCCAGCACGTCGCCACTGCCGGCTGTCGCGAGCGCGGGATTGGCGAAGGGGCTGACGGCGATCTGGCCATCGGGCGCGGCGATCACAGTGTTTGCGCCTTTCAGAACCACCACCTGCCCGAACTTCTCCGCCGCGCCTTTAGCTGTCGCCACGCGGTCCGCCTGCACCTCCTCCGTCGTCGAGCCGAGTAGCCGCCCCATCTCACCGGGGTGAGGGGTGAGAATGGCGCTCGCTGCCGTAAGGGACGCGCTCCAATTCTCTACCTTGGCGAGAGCATTCAGCGCATCGGCGTCGATCACGGTCGGGGGAAGCTTCGGCGCTTCGGGCGTCTCCTCCTCCGGCGTCGGCTCGGTCGCGAAACCGATGCGCCGTGCGCGCTGTGCTTCGGCCTGTTTACCGATCAGGAGGCGGTGGACGAACTCCTCTGTTGCCGGTTCTTGTCCGAGGCCCGGTCCGACCAGCACTGCCTTGTAGCCTTCCAACTTTTCGAGCACGACCTTCGCGGCGTCCGCGCGCAGCGCGCCCATGTCGTGGGGCAGCAGGAGCCACGTGGTCTCCACGAGCCGTGCCGCGAGAATCGGATACAGCATCTGGGCGACACCGAGTGTCGCGAGACCGACGCCGACGCGAATCGCGCCACTCCCCGCCAGATATGCTGCGCCGGTGTAGTTCGCCGAGCCGGCGATAATGAGCGCCTTGCCAAACGTCCCCTTGTGGGCATCGGCGGGGCGCGCCGGCAGACGATCGCGCACCCACTCGGCTTGCATCAGTTCCACACGAACCTCCTGTGCCGTAACGTTGTTCAGTCCAATATCGGCCGTCTCTCGGTGGCCGGCGAGGCCGGCGCCGGGGTATTGATACAGCCCGCGCTTCGGGAATCCGAAAGTGATTGTCAAATCGGCGGCCAGGGTGGCGGAGTCGGCGGCGCCGCTGTCGGAGTTGACCCCGCTCGGCAGGTCAACCGCGACGATACTCGCGCTCCTGTCGCGGTTCTCGCGCACCCGAGCCAGGATGTCGGCCAGCTCACCGGTGATGGGGCGAGTGACGCCGGTGCCGAGCAGGGCGTCGACGATGATCGCGGCCCCTTGCGTCATCTCGGCCAGCCTCGCGCCGCCCTCGTCCTCCTCGGCGCGCACGAGTGGCACACCTGCGGCGGCCGCGGCCACGTAGACCGGGTCGTCGCTCTTGTGGCGCCAGATGTAGGCGCTGACGTCGGCCCCTGCCTCGCGCAGCCGCGTGGCCGCGACCAGGCCGTCCCCCCCATTGTTGCCGGGACCAACAAGGATGAGAATCGGGCCGCGCCCCAGACTGTAGTCGGACAGAATCGCCTCGGCCAGGGCTCCGCCCGCTCGCTGCATTAAGGTGGGAATCGGTGTGCCTTCGGCCTCGGCGGTGGCCTCGATGCGCCGCATTTCCTCGGCGGTAACCAGCTTCATGAATCTCCCCCACACTGACGTTGACTTAACAGTGGTATTCTAAGTCAAAAGCGGACCACGCTCAAGAAACGGACGGCCTCCCCGCCTGAGGGAGGCAGGGAGGCCGTCACAGCCGCGGAACCTAGGGGGTTAGCGGTAGCTGATGCGTAGCACCGGCTGGGCGGCGGTTCCCACGCCGCTGTACCAGTCCATGACGTTGTAGCCGCTGGGCGGCCAGCCGTCGACTCGGAAGGTGAGGCGGCCGGTGACCAGCTTGCGCTGAGACATCGCCTGCATCTGCGCGCTCGTCAAGGGGAAGGCGTTGACGATACCGGGGCCGACGCCCGTCGATATAACCGAATTTCCCACTGGGGAGCCGCTGGCGTTCTTCAGTGTGCTATATAGTCCGAAGAACTGGCTGTCGAACCCGGAGTCCAGCAGGGTGACATACCACTGCGCGCTGCTGCCGACAGTCATGTAAGACGTGCTCTGGCCGGGCAGCTCGAGTTGAGCCGACACGACGGTGGCGTTGGCAGGCAGGGTGTCGAGGGCGAACTGCAGGACGGTGATGTAGTCGTAGCTGCCGTATGGGCCGCTGTAGAGGTGTGCATCAGCTCGGCGCGTGCCGCTGTTTGTGAGCCATGCCACGCCGTTCGATACCGGGCTCAGGGTAAGGGAGTTGGAACCGCCCGGCGCCGTCGTCGCGGTAGGCACCGGCGTTGACGTGGCCGCCGGCGGGGCCGGTGTTCGCGTCGCGGTGGGCGTGGCGGTTGGGCCGGTGGCGGGCCGCGTCGCGGTTGGTGTCGGCGTCGGCGTAAGGGTAGGCGGTGTGGTTGAGCCGCTCTGGCGCCCGAAGTCGCACGTCCAGTAGCTGTCCCACGCGTTGCCGGACGGGCCGAGGAGATAACCGCAGCCGATGTCGACGTAGGTTGTGCTCAGGATGGCAGCGCGGTGGCCCGACGAGCCCATCCAGCCATTGACCATGTCCGAGGGAGTCTGATATCCCTTGCCGATGTTCTCGCCGCCCGCCGAGAGCGGGTAGCCATAGTTGATCATGCGCTGGAACGGGTCGGCTTCCCCGGAACACTGGTGGGCGAAGCAGTTGTTGTCGCGCATGTAGCGGTTGTGGTAGTCGGACGCGGCATTGAGGCGGCTGTCCGTGCGATACGGCCCCAGGCCGTTCTGCGCGCGCTGCTGGTTGATGAGGTCGATGAGCTGCGCGGTGTAGCCGCTGGCAGGCGCCGGCGTCGACGTTGGCTGAGTCGGCGCCCGGGTGGGCGTCGCCGTCGGGTTGGACGTCGGCGGCTGGGAACTGGCGCTGCCGACGGCGCGCGCGGCATTGATGCGCCCGTAGCCGAGCGGGATAGGCGCGCCCGCGTTGGTGTTATCGGTGGTCGTTTCGAGAGCGCTGCGAATCTGGCTATTGGTCCAGCTCGGGTGCGCGGCGGCGATGAGCGCGGCGACACCGGCCGCGTTGGGCGAAGCCATGCTCGTCCCGTTCCACGCCTGGTACTGGCCGCCCATGACCGTGCTCAGGATGTTCACGCCGGGCGCCGCGACATCGGCGTTCTGGCCGTAATTCGAGAAACTGGCTCTCTGGTCGTTCTCGTCCGTTGCGCCAATGCCAATAACGTAGGGCGACATGGCCGGATACGACGGAGACGACGTGTTGCTGTTCCCGGCCGCCGCGATGATGACGACGCCGTGGTTCCAGGCGTAAGTTGTCGCAGCATCAAGGGTCGACGACTGATACGACCCGCCCAGGCTCATGTTGATGATCTTGGCGCCGTTGTCGGTCGCCCACGTGATGCCGTTCGCAATCGCGGAGTAGCTGCCCGAGCCGTTCGAGTCCAGCGCCTTGACCGGTAGGATCTTGGCGTTGTACCCGACGCCCGCGCCGCCGACGCCATTATTTGTCGCGGCCGCGGCAATGCCTGAGACGTGCGTTCCGTGCCCCTGGTCATCCTGGGCGCTGTTGTCGTTATTGACGAAGTCCCAACCGCCGGATACGAACTTGCCGCTCAGGTCCGGATGGGTGAAGTCGGCGCCCGTGTCGACGATGCCGATGACAACATTATCGCCGTGCGTCACATCCCACGCGCCGGGGACGTTCATCTTGGCGATATGGTACTGGCTGCTGAGTTTGGGGTCGTTTGTGGTCTGTTGAGCCGTGCGCAACTCGTCGGCCGTCAGTAACGGCCCAGCGGGCTGGCTGTCACCGATTGTGGCGATATAGTCCGGCTCTACGTATTCCACTTCGGTCATGCCCGCATATGCGTCTATGATGTCCTGCGTGCTGTGGCCGGACGGCGCCGACAGAATCTGGGCGCCCACGGCATTCACCATGCCGACGACCTGGACACCGGCCGCCGCGTTGATCTGGGCGATGGTATCGATGTCGACACCCTCGCGCCACTTCACCAGGGCGCGTCCGGGCACTGCCTCGTCGGGACCGAGTCGGCTGTAAGGCTCACCAATGGATACGCTGATGGGGGGAGGCGCGCCGGTCGGCGTGGCCGTCGGAGCGGCGGAAAGCGATTGTGCCAGGTGGGGTAGAAATACGTAGAATTCGCCGCTGGTCGGTGATTGGCCAGAGGCCGGGGCAGGAATGGCGACCCCGATGGCGATGACGATGGCGACGAGCAGAACGAGCAGGAGTCCCCAGCGGCCGAGGTTGACACGATGCATAGTTTCCTCCATGGGGCCACACCGTGAGTGCCGGGATGTGGGCATCACAAGATAACCGCACACTGGGCGCTTACACGCGGCCCAGGGCGCAGCAGATGTGGCCGTTGCGGCGAGACTAGGATGGTCGGGAAGTGACTATACAACAACCGTGCGACCTGGCCGGCGGCCGGGGAGGAGCCGGGTCCAGAGGGTTGCAGCATTGAGACGCTATCGATAACACAAATGCGACCGGAAGTGTCCGATCGTCGTGATAGCCAGTGTGCGAGAGCGTGATGCGATGAGTAGGAGCCGTGATGAGGCGCACGCGCGCTGGCCGCGTAACGCAGCAGCAGATCAGTTACTCAGAAGCAGGTACCTCCCGTAGCAGATTCCCCCTCAAGCATGGCGGTTGGCAGCCGCCACGTTGTCCCTTGAGTCAACGCGTCGCGCGCTTAGACACGAGCACGTTCTAGGTAAAATACGTGAACGGGATGTGAAGAGTAACGGGCGGAGCCATTGAATCCAGTAACAGATTCGATATATTAAGGTTGGGATTGACAAGGGTGATAGCGACGCCTAAAATTTCGCGCCAGAAACCATCGCCTGTTCGAGGATACCGTGGACAATCTGCCGGATCTCACGCCCTACCTGACTGCCTACGCGCCCGCCCTGAGTCTCGTCGCCGTCGCGGCCTTCCTGCTCGCCCTGATTGCACTGATCTGGGTGATTGTCCTGCAGCGCCGCCTGTCCGCCGCGGATAGATGGCGGCGGCAGATGGAAACGCTCGCGTCGTCGGACGTCCAAACCATGCTTCAGCGCAATATCGAGGGGCTTACCGACGCGAGCTACCGGATCGACCATCTCGAGGTGGCCGTCAAAGCATTGACGGAGCAGGTGAAGTACTGCGTCCAGTACGTCGGCGTCGTGCGTTTCAACCCCTACCACGACACCGGCGGCGATCAGAGCTTCGCCATCGCCATGCTGGACGATCACAGCGACGGGCTTGTCATGACCGGCATGCACTCGCGGAACGGCGTCCGCCTCTACGCCAAGCCGGTTGCCCGCGGGCGCTCAACGTATCCTCTATCTGACGAGGAGCGGCGGGCCATCGAACAAGCGGGGGCGAGAGTCGCTCCAGCCCCTGCCCCCGTCAAGAGCCAATCGACTGGATAAAGCGATGCCCCTGGATGAACTCATCCAGGGGCTTTCGATGCTTATTTACGGGGCAGTGGCTAGTCCTCGACGACGACGGGCAGGACCATCGGTCGGCGGCCTGTCTCCTCGTAGAGGTACTTAGTGAGCACTTCCCGCGCGACGTCGGTGCGGTGGTTGGCCTTGCCGTTCTTGCGTAGCGCCTCGACGACGCGCTTGGCTGCCTCGCTCATGAGCTCGTCGGCGTCGGCCATGAAGACGAAGCCGCGCGAGACAATGCCCGGCGCGTCCAGTAGACGCCCGGTCTTGCCGTCCACGTGCAGGAAGACCACCACGAAGCCTTCACGGCCCAGGATGTGGCGGTCGCGCATGACCACAGGCCCGATGTCGCCCACGCTGTTCCCGTCGACGAACACATCCTCGCTCGGCATCTTGTCGGCTATCCGCACCCCATCCTTAAGCTCGATGATTGCCCCGTTGCGGGCGATGCAAATGTTCTCGCGCGGGACGCCCATGCTCTCCGCGAGCCGAGCGTGCAGCACCAGGTGCCGCGCCTCACCGTGGACCGGAATGAAGTACTTCGGGCGCACCAGATTGAGCATCATCCGCTGGTCATCCTGACCGCCGTGGCCCGAGACGTGAACCTGGGCCTGGCTGCCGTAGATGACGTTGGCGCCGCGCTCGAAGATCTGGTTGATAATGCGGTGCACGGCCTGCTCGTTCCCTGGGATGGGGTAGGACGAGAAGATGACCGTATCGCCCGGCTCGATGTCCAGCTCGCGGTGGCGGCCGGCGGCCATGCGCGCGAGTGCCGCCGTGGGCTCACCCTGGCCGCCCGTTGCGACGATGACGGTCTTGTTGAACGGGATGTTGCTGCGCTCATCCAGTGACCGCAGCACGCCTTCGGGAGCCTTGAGGTAGCCCAGCTCCTGGGCCATGGCCGTGTTCTCGACCATGCTTCGTCCGGCCGGCATGACGACACGCCCGTGCGCCGCCGCGGCGTCGATGACCTGCTGCACACGGCTGATGTGCGACCCAAAGGTCGCGACAATGATGCGGCCCTGAATCTCGCCAAACAGCCGCTTGAACGTCTCGCCGACAACAGCCTCGGAGGGGGTCGGTCCCGTGTTCTCCGCGCCGGTGCTATCAGACAGCAGGGCGAGCACGCCACGGTCACCCAGCTCGACAAGCTTGGCGAAGTCAGTCGGCTGGCCGTCGACCGGTGTGTAGTCGACCTTGAAGTCGCCGGTGTGGACCAGCAGGCCGGCCGGCGTGTCGATGGCGAAGCCGACGGCATCCGGAATGGAGTGGTTGACGTGGAACGGCTCGACGGTGAAGCAGCCGACATTGAACTTGACCCGCGGCTTGATCGTCTGAAGCTTGACCTTGCGCAGCAAGCCAGTCTCCTTGAGCTTGACCTCAATGAGGCCGCGCGTCAAGGGAGTTGCGTAGACGGGCGCGTCCACCTCCGCGAGGAGGAAGGGCAGGCTACCGATATGGTCCTCGTGGCCGTGGGTCACCAGGATGCCGCGCACGCGCTCACGATTTTCGACGACCCAGGTATAGTCGGGGATGATAAGGTCGACACCCAGGTGCTCCGGGTCGGGGAACATGACGCCACTGTCGATAACGATGATATCGCGGCCGTACTCAATCGCAGTCATATTCTTGCCGATTTCCCCCAGGCCGCCGAGGGGGACAATCCTCAACACATTCTTACTCAAACAAACCTCACTGATAGACTATTGTGGCACTCCGGCGCCACAGAAAAGGCCGACTCGGTAGAGTCGGCCCATGCAATAACGCTTTGATTAAACCAACGCTCGATCATCACTCGTTAGAGCGGTCACGCCCGGCCAATCTTACGTGGAGAAGCCTGTGGACCACGAAATGCGCGAAAGATGGTTTATCGTTCTTTTCGTGGCCCAATCGTCTCAGCTCGTGGCGACGCTTGCCACGGGCGCCTTGCCGTTGGCTGCCACTTGTTGCGCGCCCGTCTGCTTGCTGACCAGGTCGTGGTACACGCCACGCTGCGCCATCAGACTCTCGTGCGTGCCGCGCTCGACGATGCGGCCGTGCATCATCACGAGGACCTGGTCCGCATTGCGGATGGTGCTCAGGCGGTGCGCCACCACGAAGCTCGTGCGACCCTTGAGCAGCCGCCCCAACGCGTCTTGGATCATCGCCTCAGTGCGCGTGTCCACGCTCGACGTCGCCTCATCGAGGATGAGGATGCGCGGCTGCGTGATGACGGCGCGGGCGAACGCGATGAGCTGCTTCTGTCCCTGGCTGAGGTTCGCGCCACGCTCCAGGATCGGTGTGTTGTAGCCTTCAGGAAGCGCCCGAATGAACTCGTCGGCGTTGACGAGCTTCGCCGCGGCCTCGATCTCATCCATCGTGGCGTCGGCCTTGCCGAAACGAATGTTGTCGGCGATGGTGCCGGAGAACAGGAATGCCTCCTGGAGCACCATGCCTATCTGCCGCCGCAGGCTCGCGCGCTGGACAGTGCGGATGTCGATGCCGTCCACGACTACAGCGCCTTCCTGCGGGTCGTAGAAGCGCATGAGCATGTTGACGATGCTCGTCTTGCCAGCGCCCGTCGGGCCGACGAGGGCGACGGTCTGGCCGGGCTGCGCCTCCAGATCGATGTCGAACAGCACCGGCTTGTTCGGGTTATAGCCGAAAGTGAGGTTATCGAACACGACGTCGCCCTGGATCTGCGGCATGGGCCGGGCGTCCGGGGCGTCCTCAAGCTCCGCCGGCTCGTCGAGCAGGTTGAAGATGCGCTCGGCGCCCGCGAGAGCCGACTGCGCCAGGGTCCACGTCTGCGAGATCGAGCGGATTGGCTCGAAGAATCGCTGGACGTAGAGCAGGAAGGAGACGACGACGCCGACGCTGATCTGGTTGGTGACGACCAGGTACGAGCCGTAGCCGATGACGATCGCCAGCGAGAGTGTGCTGAGGAGGTCGACGGCCGGGTTGAAGGCGCTGGTGATGGCATTGGCGCCAACGTTGACGTCGCGGTTGCGGGCGTTGATCTCGTTGAATCGCTCCTGGCTGACGCGCTCGCGGGAGAACGCCTGCACTTCCTTCATGCCGGCGATGTTCTCCTCGAGCTCCGCGTTCACCCGGCCCAGCTCGCGGCGGGTCTGGCGGAAGGCGGTGCGGGCGCGGGAGGAGAAGCGCACTGTCACAACCCACATGATAGGCAAGACAATGAAGCTGGCGAGGGCGAGCTGCCAGCTCAGAAGCAGCATAACGATCACAATGCCGATCAAGGACAGCAGGTCGCCGACGACGCGGTTGAGGCCCGCGCCGAGGAAGCTGCTGATGGTCTGGGTATCGTTCGTGAGGCGGCTCATCAGGTCGCCGATTTCATGGGTGTCGAAATAGCCCAGCGGCAGGCGCTGCAGGCGGTCGAAGATCTGCGTGCGCATGCGGAAGAGCACGCGCTGTCCAACCCACGCCATCTGCCGGAAGCCGACCACATTGCCGCCGTACGAGATGGCGTACGTCGCCAGCAGCGCGAACATGATCGCGTTCAAGCCACTGCCGTTGCCCACACTGATGAACTGATCTATGGCGACGCCGACGAGCCAGGGCTGCGCCAGGCGCGTGATAGTCGTAATGATGACAGAGACGGCAATCCAGACGAGGTTCAGCGGGTACGCCTTGACGTACTCGAACAGGCGAAGGGCGGAGCTGACAGTATCCTGCGCCTTCTCCTCCTGAATGTCCATCATCCCCATGGGCCCACCGCGCATCATGGCATTACCCTCTTTCCGCCGTGGCCGCGCCGGACGCCGCTGCGGCAGCTACCACGGTCTCCTCGTCGTCGCCTTCGTCCAGGCGATTCTCCTGACGGCCGTGGAACTGGAGATAGTAGATGTCGGCGTAGATCGGGTTGTTCTCCAGCAGTTCGTCGTGCGTTCCCGTCGCGACGAGCCGTCCGTGATCCATGACCAGAATCTTGTCTGCGTTGCGAATGGTGCTGATACGCTGGGCGATGACGAAGCTGGTGCGCCCTTTCATTAGCTCATCGAGCGCCTGGGTAATGCGCACCTCCGTCGCGGCGTCCACCGCCGAGGTGGAGTCGTCCAGGATGAGGATGCGCGGGTTCAGCAGCAGGGCCCGGGCGATCGCGATGCGCTGGCGCTGACCGCCGCTCAGTCCCAGGCCACGTTCGCCGACCTTGGTCTCGTACTTGTCGGGCAGCGCCTCTATGAAGTCCTCGGCCGCCGCCGCGCGTGCCGCTGCCTGGACCTCGTCCATCGTCGCGTCTGGCCGCCCGAAGGCGATGTTGTCGCGGATGGTGCCGGTGAACAGATTGGTCTCCTGCATGACGATCCCGATCTGGGCGCGCAGGCTCGTCAGGGTCACGTCGGTGATGTCGTGGCCGTCAATGGTGATCTGGCCCTTGGTCGGTTCGTAGAAGCGCGGGATGAGGTTGATGATGCTGCTCTTGCCGGAGCCCGTCTGCCCCAGAATGGCGATCGTCTGCCCTGGTTTCGCGTCGAAGCTCACATCGGTCAGCGAGTTCGTCGTCGCGCCTACGTAGCGGAAGGAGACATTGTGGAACGCCACATCCCCCTGAACCGGCGGCAGCGGAACGGCGCCGGGCTTGTCGCGCGCCTCATCCGGCGCGTCGAGGATCTCGAACATACGCTCGGCGCTAGCCGCTGCCATCGAAATCAGACCTGATACCATGCCGAGGCCGAAGATCGGGAAGAGCAGCATGGCGAGGTACGTATTGAACGCAACTAGCTCGCCCAGGTTCATCGAGCCGTAGATGACCTGCCAGCCACCAAACCAGATGACGATGACGCTGCCCAGGCCGGACATCGTAAAGACGAGGGGAATGTTGTAGGCGACGGCGTAGGACGCCTTGAGGTTCTCGTCTAGCAAGGCTTTGTTGGATTTCTCGAAGCGCTGCTTCTCCAGCGGCTCCCGCGCGAACGCCTTGACGACGCGCACGCCGCTCAGGTTCTCCTGGAGGATGGTGTTGACCTCGGAGAGCTGCTGCTGCACCGCCTTGAAGACGGGCTGAACACGGCGCACGAAGTTGGCGATGATGAGGAACGTAATCGGCATCACGGACAGGGCTGCCAGCGCGAGCCGCCAGTTCATGTAGAACAATAGGATGGCAGTGCCAATGAGCATCAGAATGGAGCTCAGAAGCTGGAGGAGGCCGAGCCCGGTGAACTGCCGCACCATCTCGACATCGCTGGTGGCGCGCGTCATCAGCTGGCCTGTCTGGGCCTGGTCGTGGTAGCTGAAGCTGAGGCGCTGGAGCTTGGTATACAGGTCGTTACGCATATCGAAGGCCGCGCCCTGGCTCGCTTTCTCCGTCAGGTAACTCTGGAAAAACTGGAACAGCCCACGGACTACGGCGAAGGCGAGAATCGCCAATGTCAGCCACACGATCAGCGGGATGTTCTGCTCGCCGATGCCGTCATTAATGATTTTTCCGATGAGCGCGGGCGTCACCAGCGTGGACGCCGTTACAATGAGCAGGCTGACGAAGGCGATGGTAGCGTCCACCCAATGTGAGCGCATGTACTTCATGATTCGCCATAGAGGTTTCATGCTGTGTCCTCTCAAACACTCGGCCATACTGCGAAAATTACTTTGATAGGCTAAATAATACCTGTTTGCGGGGCGCGTGTCAACCCGACGTTCGGCTAGGCGCCGGTCATCCAAATGGGGGACGGCGGCTATCTACGAACACAAAAAGGCGGCGCACACGCGCCGCCTGTCCTTCTCTTGGCCTATTCAGTTGGTGCTCGTTTCAATCGTGCCTGCGTTCGCTCTGATTAGGGCAGGCCCCAGTAGCTACAAGTCTTGCTCATATTCTGGACCGTAGCGCTGCGCAGGATGCGCGTGCTGCCCTGGTATAGGCGGACCCAGTCGGGCCAGGTGCAGCTTGAGCTGTAGGCGCCGCCGGCAGCCCAGCCGACCCCGATAGGGCTCCCGATCCCGTTGATCTTGGGGAAGGGAGTGGCTAGACTGCAGCGACCGGCGCCCATCCCGTTCGTTGTGAACGTACACAGGTCCGTGGTGTAGGTGGGCTCGTCGCCTGCGTGATCACCGCTGTCCGTGTAGCTGGCCCGAACAGTGTAGGCCGTGTTGGGATTCAGTCCCCAGAAGTTGAAGGAGCCGCTCCAGCTCTTGCCGCCCATGCTGTCCTGATCATATTCCAGGCTGCCCATTCCGCCCCCGCCGAACTCGGCGGCGCCGAAGGTGAGCGGCCAGCGCATCTGGCCGGGCGCAGTGAAGTCGCCCTGCGCCGAGGCGACGCCGACGACGACCAGTACAAGCGCGAGCGCCACGATAATCATCCCCACGTATCGCATCCTCAACATGTCATCCTCCTTGTACAATGATGGGCCGCACGGCCCAATAGTGTGATGAAAAACAGCAAAGCCACGATCTCCCGGCAACAATAATTGCTGTTCAAATCAAGATCCCCTCCTTCGGCTGCAAGAATCCTTCGGTCTCGGCGGAATGTATCTTGTGAAGGCTGTTCACCTCGATTATCCCATGACCACCATTTCAATGGGTATCGCCAGGGGCAGCTTAGCCGATACAAAACGGCGATACAGAGACTCTTATGCGTAGCGGGCGACGCGGCGTCGCGACATCGCCGAAATGCGCGACACGTTGGCCGACCGATGTGGTGGACACGCAAGGGGGAAAGAGAGTGCGACGGGAGAACACGCGCCTTACCCCCTGCGCTCACTGTGCCGCGGCAGCGGTCGTGGCCGCCTTGGATACAGCGCCGGGAAGAAGGGGGGCGACTTCCCGGCTTGTACCACGCCGTCAATGTAGTCAATGATTGACAAATCTTGCGGGATATGGTATATTAATGTTGCACTGTTCTACTTGTGATTAAACCATGAAGATGGTGACGATGGGTATCTACGCCATACTTAGTAGCGATACAAAAAGGCGATACAAAGCATCTGACCTGGTCCCAGCCCCTGGAGTAGTCTTATGGCAGAACAATCTCTGGGACACTGGCTCAAGGAACGCCGCAAGGCGTTGAAACTCACACAAGCCGAATTGGCGCGCCTGATTGGATACTCGGAGGTTTACGTTCGGAAAATCGAAGCCGATGAGCGCCTTCCGACACCGGACACGCTTGAGAAATTCGCCGTTTATCTATGTCAACCGCGCGAGCAAGCTGTGTTTCTGCGGGTGGCGCGGGGCGAGCTTGGTCCCGATGAGCTGCCAGACCCTACTCTGTCCGTCCCGCGATGGCCCGCTGAGCCGGAAATACAGTACCCGTCCTCTCTGCCGGCTCCACTAACTTCCCTCATCGACCGCGAGGCCGACGTCCTGGCCGTCCGCGAGCGTCTAGCGCGGCCAGGCGTGCGCTTGCTGACGCTCGTTGGGCCGCCCGGCATTGGCAAGACCCGCTTGGCTCTGGAAGTCGCGCGCCAGTTCGCGCCGGCTTTCGATAACAACGTCTATTTCGTCGGGCTGTCGGCGACGATGGAGCCGGAGGGGGTTGCCCCGGCCATCGCTCGCGTCATGGGCATCCGAAACGGCGCCAACGGCGGATTGATCGAGTCGCTCAAGGCGGCCCTCAGCCAGAAGAGCACGCTCCTTGTCCTGGATAATTTCGAGCAGGTGACGCTGGCCGCTCCTCTGGTCCAGGAGCTGCTGGAGAGCACGCCGACGGCGAAGGCGCTGCTGACGAGCCGAACACCCCTGCACTTGCAGGGTGAGCACGAGTTCCTGGTGGCGCCTCTTGGCTGTCCGCCACTACCCCTAATCCCTCGGATTGAGAGTGATGACATCGCGGGCTTCCCGTCGGTGGCGCTGTTTCTCAATCGCGCCCAGGCGGTCCAGCCTCGCTTCAAGCTGGCACCCTCTAACGCCGAGGCCGTCGCCGCCATCTGCGCTCGCCTGGAAGGCGTGCCGCTCGCCATCGAGCTGGCCGCCGCCCACGTGAAATCGCTCACGCCGCAGGCAATCCTGGACCGTCTACAACCATATATGTCGCGCCTCGTCGCGCCTGGCCGGGCCGCGCCTAGCCGCCACCGCACGATGCGCGATGCGATCGACTGGAGCTACGACCTGCTAGAGGAGCCGGAACGGGCCATGTTCGCTCGCCTGAGTGTGTTCGCCGGCGGCTTCACACTCGAAGCAGTCGAAGCAGTCGTGGCGCCGTCTGTCGAGCACGACAGCCGCCCGTTCGTGGGCGATACCCTGGGCGCGATCAGTGCACTGGTAGACAAGAATTTTCTGCAGCACGAGGAGGGAACGGACGGACAAGGACGCTATCGAATGCTGGAGATGATTCGAGAGTATGCCCTGGAACGTCTGGCCGAGCGTGGCCAGATAGACGCTATGCGTGACTACCATGCTGCCTATTACCTCGGGCTGGCTGAAACCATACCTGTATGCGATCCGCTGGCCGCTGAACGTCACATTTCGAGACGGCTGATCGAGGAGCAGCGCAATCTGGAGGCGGCGCTGGTGTGGGCGCTCGACCGGCGCAGCGCCGACGTGGCCCTGCGCCTGTGCGTTGCGCTTTGGCCGGTATGGCTGAGCCATGGGCAGCTCCACGAGGGGCATGCCTGGCTGGGAACGTCGCTGGCCCAGGCCGACGGGACGTCTGCGCCAGCGACGGTTGCCGGCGCGCTGCTCGGCGCCGGCCTCCTCGCAAGCGCCCAGGGCTACTACAACGAAGCCGCCGAGTGCCTCAGCCGTAGCCTTGCCCTATGGAGTGAGCTTGGCGACGTGCGGCAGGTGGCGGCGACGCTCCGGAGTCTGGGCGTGGTGGCGGCGATCGTTGGCGACTTCGACGCGGCCAGAGCTCGCTTCGGTCGGGCGCTCGACCTCTCCCGTCCGTTGGACGACATCGAGGGCATTGCAGAGGCCCTGAACTTTCTTGGCCAGGTACAGCTCGACCTGGGCGACATTGAGGGCGCGCGGCGCTCCCTCGTCGAGGCCTTGCCTCTCGTGCAGCGCCCCGAGCTGCGCCACGATCGTATCCTTGTCCTGCGCAATCTCGGACGTGTGGCCGCGGCTTCTGGTGATTTTGCTGTGGCAAGCCGCTACTTTGATGAGGCGCTGGCGATTGCCGAGCCGGCCGGCGATGTGATCAATATCACCAAGCTCAACATCAACCTGGCTGAGACGATGCTGCGCCACGGCGAAATAGCGGCGGCTCACGCTCGGCTCAAGACGGCGCTCGATCTGGCTGCGCGTTTGGGCGACAGACGTGGCATCATGCGGAGTCTCGAAGGATTGGCGGCATGGGCGGCGGCGCGGGATATGCCCTTGATGCAGGCGCGCCTGCTCGGCGCGGCCGGGCGATTGCGCGAAGCAATGGGCCTGTCTCGGATTCCGACCGCTTATTCTCTCCTCGCCGAGCAGACAAAGGTCGGCGACGATATGGATGACACTCGCCGCGTGGCCGCCGAGGAGGGGCGCGCATGGTCAATTACAGAAGCTGTTGCCGCCGCGATGAGCCTGTAGCGGCACAAGGGGACCTTTATGCACAGATTATCCAGGCTTGGCTTCTCCCTGGCCAGCGCCTTGCTTCTTTCACTCCTCGCAGCCGCGGTATTATGGGCGGGCGGCACTTTCGCCGAGCTGTCAGCCGCCGCGTCGAACGCGGCTCTCGTCAGGCCGGGCGCGACGGCAACACCCGCCCCAGGCTGGCAGTGCTGGGTTGGGAACTCCACCGGCCCTTGTCCAATCCAGGAGGATCTGTGGTCGGTTTCGATGGTTTCGGCGACGGACGGATGGATTGTCGGAACCGGTGGGGCGATCGTACACTGGGATGGGATATCCTGGAATACGTGGCCAAACAGCCCAACAACGCAGTGGCTGTCCTCGGTCGCGATGGTATCGGCGACGGATGGCTGGGCGGTGGGCGCCGGCGGCACGATTGTTCGCTGGAACGGCACTTCGTGGTCGGTCTGGCCGGAGCAGCCCACGACCGAGCAGCTTACCCACGTATTCATGCGCACAGCCAGCGACGGGTGGGCCGTGGGCGGCTCCGGCGAGATTATTCACTGGGACGGGACCCACTGGACACTGTCGGCCACGGGCTTTCCTCTGCTCTGGTCGGTCTACGCCGTTTCCGCAACTGACGCCTGGGCTGTCGGCAAGCAGGGCGCGATTCTGCACTGGGATGGGACGAACTGGACGCGGGTTTCGGTATTTGATCCCAACGCGCCAGATTTGCGGGACGTCGCCATGCTCTCACCAACCGATGGGTGGGCGGTGGGCTATCACGGAACGATCCTGCATTATCAGGCAGGATCGTGGCAGTCGGTGACAAGCCCCGTCCAAAACGCCTTGAATTCCGTTTCCTTCACCTCGCCTACGGACGGGTGGGCTGTCTGCACGGTTGGCGTCCTGCTCCACTGGAACGGGTCGGCCTGGTCGAAGGCTGCCAGCCCCACAACGGCGTGGCTATACACCGTCGCGATGCGCTCGCCGACAGACGGCTGGGCTGTGGGCGACGGCGGTACGATTCTGCATTGGAATGGCACGAGCTGGACGGGCGGGAACACCACGTTGAACGGCGTCGCTTTCGCTGCGCTTGACAGCGGTTGGGCCGTCGGCGCGGGGGGAACGGCGCTCCACTTCGACGGCGCAGCGTGGACGCCGACGACAACCGGCGTAACGGATACACTGCTCGGCGCCGCCGCCGTCTCAGCGAGTGATGGTTGGGCTGTGGGCGACAGAGGCGCTCTTTTGCACTGGAATGGCGCAGCATGGTCGCGCCAGTCCGTCGCCGGCCTGGCCGTTTTCACCGACAGTCTGTTTTCGGTTGCGATGGCGACGCAAAGTGATGGCTGGGCCGTCGGGCAGAGCGGGCGCATGTTGCATTGGGACGGAGCGGCGTGGACTTCATCGCTGAAGCTCACCTCGGACTGGCTGCTCTCCGTGGCGCTGACATCGCCCAGTGATGGCTGGGCGGTGGGGACAACCGGACGAATCCTACACAAGACCGGTACGGGGTGGACCGTATGGGCGCAAAGCCCGGTGACGACGACTCTGTGGTCAGTGGCCTTGCGCTCACCGACCAACGGACTGGCCGTCGGCGACTACGGGACGATTTTGCACTGGAACGGTAGCCAGTGGAGCCTTGTTGGCCAGGGGACGACCGATCAAGCACTCCACGGCGTAGCGTTCGTCTCGGACACTGAGGCGTGGGCGGTTGGCATGGGCGGCACGATTCTGCATTGGGTGGACGGCGCGTGGACGCAGGTCTCTTCACCCATCGACGTCTCGCTCGCATCCGTCGCGGCTGGGCCGTCGGAAGCGTGGGCCGTCGGGGATAAGGGCATCATTTTGCACTACGGGAACGCCGCTGTGCTACCGACGACGACCCCGTCCGGAACCGCCACCAGCGAAACACCACCGTCCCCGACCGCTACGCCTAGCGCGACCCCGACCGCCTCGGCGACACCCACGCCGACGCCTACACAGACGGCGTGGCCTATCGATACCACCACAGCGACGACGACGGCCACCACGAGCGCCACAGCGACACCCACGGCGGAAACGCCACCGAAGATGACCAACACGGCCACTGCGACGCTGCTACCGGGAACGCCCAGCATGACGCCGACTGCAACCGCTACGTCCGAGACGCCCACTGCTACCCCGGCAGCCCAGGTGTACCTGCCGCTGGTAGCGCGGAGCGCCCAATTGAAGCCGTAGGTATTTTGCTTGATACAGAATCGAACGGGGGCTGCGGCAGAACCACCGCAGCCCCCGTTGTGATATGGTGTGTGCTACGCCACGATGTTGACCAGGCGGCCGGGGACGACGATGACCTTGCGAGGCTCCTTGCCGCCCAGCGCCTTCTGGATGGCGTCGTTTGCCAGTGCGGCCTCCCGCAGCGTCGCCTCGTCGGCGGTCGGCGCGGCCTGGATGCGCGCGCGCAGTTTGCCGTTGACCTGGATCGGAATCTCGATCAGGTCCTCGGCAGCCAGCGCCTCGTCGTAAGCAGGCCAGAGCTGCTGGTGGATGCTGTAGGGCCTGCCCAGGCGCGCCCACAGCTCCTCGGCAGCGTGGGGCGCGAAGGGCGCCAGCATCAACACGAACGCCTCGACGGCCCCGTTCCACGCAGGTGTGCCGTACAGTCCGGCTTCCTTCGCCTTCAGCATGTCGTTGTTGAGCTTCATCAGCTCGGCGATGGCTGTGTTGAAGCGGAAGCCCTCCAGGTCGCTGGTGACCTCGCGGATCGTCTGGTGCATGCGCCGCAGCAGGTCGCGCTCGGCGGCCGGGTCGATCGTGGCCGCGGTCGGCTTCGGCTCCAGGACCATGCTCCAGGCGCGGTTCATGAAGCGCGTCACGCCCTCGATGCCGGTCGACGACCACGGCCCGCCCTGGTCCCACGGGCCTATGAACATCAGGTACAGGCGGACGGTGTCGGCGCCGTAGCGCTCGACCAGCGCATCCGGCGCGATGACGTTGCCGCGCGACTTGCTCATCTTCTCGCCGTCTTCGCCCAGGATGATGCCCTGGTTGTACAGGCGCGTCATCGGCTCGCCGAAGTCCACCAGGCCGATGTCGCGCATGACTTTGGTCCAGAAGCGCGTGTACAGCAGGTGCAGGATGGCGTGCTCGATGCCGCCGGTGTACTGGTCCACCGGCAGCCAGTAGTCACCCTGCACCGGGTCGAACGGGCCTTCGTCGTAGTGCGGGCTCAGGTAGCGGTACTGGTACCACGACGAGTCGACGAACGTGTCCATTGTGTCCGTCTCGCGCCGCGCCGGGCCGCCGCAGTTCGGGCACGTCGTGTTCAGGAAGGCTTCGTGGTGCAGCAGCGGGTTTTGGCCGCTTGGCTGGAACTCGGCGTCGGCGGGCAGGATGACCGGCAGGTCTTCGTAGCGCACCGGCTGAACGCCGCACGTGTCGCAGTAGACCATCGGGATGGGCGTGCCCCAGTAGCGCTGGCGGCCGAACAGCCAGTCGCGCAGGCGGTACTGGACGTGGCCCTGGCCCAGCCCCTTCTCCTCCAGCCACGCCGTGACGACCTTCTTGGCGACATCGGTGGACGTGCCGTCGAAGCCGTCGGAGTTCGCCATGACGCCAGGACCATCGTACGCCTCGGCCATCGTCGCGCCGTCCAGGGCTTCGCCCTCGGGCTGGATGACGACGACGACCGGCAGGTCGAACCGGCGCGCGAACTCGAAGTCGCGCTGGTCATGGGCGGGGACGGCCATGATCGCGCCGGTGCCGTAGGTAATCAGGACGTAGTCGGCGATCCAGACCGGGATGCGCGCGCCGTTGACGGGATTGATGGCGTAGCCGCCGGTAAAGACGCCCGTCTTCTCCTTGCCCTCGGCCATGCGCTCGATCTCGCTCTGGTGGGAGGCCTGCTTGACGTAGGCGTCCACGGCCTCGCGCCGCTCCGTCGTCGTCAGCTTCTCGACTAGCGGATGCTCCGGGGCCAGCACCATGAACGTCGCGCCCCACAGCGTGTCCGGCCGCGTGGTGAAAATCTCGATGGGGTCGCCGGCCTCGGTGTGGAACGTGACCTGAGCGCCCTCGGAGCGACCGATCCAGTTACGCTGCATCGTCTTGACGCGCTCCGGCCAGTCCATCGTGTCCAGGTTGTTCAGCAGCTCGTCGGCGTAGTGGGTGATTTTCAGGTGCCACTGCTCCAGCAGGCGGCGCTCGACCAGCGCGCCGGAGCGGTCGCCGCGCCCATCAATCACCTGCTCGTTCGCCAGCACCGTCTGGTCCACCGGGTCCCAGTTGACCATGGCGGCCTTACGGTAGGCCAGCCCCATCTCGTACATCTTGATGAAGAACCACTGGTTCCACTTGTAGTACTCAGGGTCGCACGTCACCACCTCGCGGTCCCAGTCCCACATCGCGCCCATCGAGCGCAGCTGCTGGCGCATGCGCTGGATGTTGTTGTAGGTCCAGGTGTAGGGGTGAACCTTGCGCCGGATGGCGGCGTTCTCGGCCGGCAGGCCGAAGGCGTCGAAGCCGATGGGGAACACGACGTTGTATCCCTGCATGCGGCGGTAGCGCGCGCCCGTGTCGGACGGCGTCATGGCGTACCAGTGGCCGATATGAAGGTCACCACTGGGATAAGGCAGCATGGTCAGATAATAGAACTTCGGGCGCGAGTCGTCCATCTCGGCGTGGTAGAGGCGATCCGACTCCCACTTCGCCTGCCACTTCGCCTCGATCTGGTTCGGTTCGTAACGCTCGGTGCGCTGCGCCGGCTTCGTCTGGGTCTGTTCCATACGAGACTCCTTTCACCCGGAAATAAAAAAAGCCCCTCGTCCGTAAAGGGACGAAGGACTTCTCCGTGGTACCACCCTAATTGAAGGTGGAGCTGAGGGGAATCGAACCCCTGACCTCTTCAATGCCATTGAAGCGCTCTCCCAGCTGAGCTACAGCCCCATGCCAACCACTCATCTCCGTAACGTGGAGGGGACGGCGCCGCCTGAGCGAGACGTCTGTCATGCTGAGTGAAACGAAGCATCCCGGTAGACTGGGGACTCTTCGCTACGCTCAGAGTGACAACGACGGTTTCGGGTCAGCGGCGCGGCTTCCAGGCGAGTTCGGCCTCTGCGCTCCCACGGGCGCAATTGCCGGGCTTGCACTCTCCCCGGCTCGCTGGTGGGATAGCCTACTACTCCTGTTCACCGCCGATAGGTTATCGTGTTGTGAAAGAATCAGGACAAGCCGTCGGCCTGTCCTGGAAGGTGGAGCTGAGGGGATTCGAACCCCTGGCCTCTTCAGTGCGATTGAAGCGCTCTCCCAGCTGAGCTACAGCCCCGAACAGGGACTAAGTATACCGCGAACTGCTGCGCAAGGCAACTTTCCGTTTGCCTTTAGTAGGACGCGCACCCGCGCCGGGTCTTACCCCATACCGTGTAGACGTGAGCATAGCGGGATTGCTGGGGCGGGGGGACGGCCGAATCTCCTACGTTCTTCACTCGCACGGGGTCGATTAGTGACCAACCGATTGGACCGCGAACTTCTGAAGGATGCGAGAGCTGGGATGATTAGCGAGGGAAACAAGCTGGTTCACGAGAGCCACTGGAATGAGCGAACTATCATACATGTCACATTTCAGTTTCTCAACATTAGTCAAAATGACTTCGAGATTGTGAAAGTCTTGACGTTTGGGGTAGGCTAAGATTTGGCTCGTTGGAATCGAGAGTACGTACATCGCCCCACCGCTTGTCTTGAAGATTAGCTTGTTGCCATAATAGGTGGTACGGCCATAAGGATTCGCGGGATCGGCCTTACCAGGCAATATGTACTTGTAAATGTAGTCATTATCGAGAACAAGATAACTTCCATCTGGCAACTTCGGTGCGATTTCGTCCGCATGTTCCACAAATGCACCGCTTTTCTCGAAGCCAGCAAGATACAGATTATGATGGGAAAATAAATGCCGGATGAGGCGGCGCATGGGATCATGCATATTGGCAGTTTGGCCAAAGAAGGCAAGAGGACCATCTTTGACGAACAAGATGTGATCAAGAAGCGCAGGTTTGGTGCGCAAAATGAGACGAATCAAGTGTGCAACGATGAGTTGCTCGAAACTTGTTGACACATACCCCAGAATACCTCCCGCACCAAGATAGTCGTCCACAGCCTCATGGAGACGGAGCACATCGGTTAAGTAGATGCTGCCATTACAGTTTGGGCAGTTGAACGTGTGGCTAGCCGTCATCTTGGCTCGCTCTAAAGGAATGGAGTTATGATGGCAGCTCGGGCAAGAGGCAAGAATCCAGTGGGGCGATGGCTGGTCATACTCTGTAAATAGAAACCAGCGCAATGTGTCGATTAGCGAGTCGTCATCGGTCTTAATGCAGAAGAAGTCGTAGATAGAGCGGCGAATAGAGTCGGTCAGGCTTGTGGCATCTTTTAGGGCGATATTGCGGACTGGAAGGGTGAACTTCATGCGTTGTATCGCCTTCAGCTTAGCCATATCATCAGGATCAATGAATGCCTGCAGTTGTAGACGATCCAAATCCTCAACGGAGAAGATCAAAGCGCCGAACTGGAAGAAACATATGGTTGCCGACGGGTACTCAATCTGCACTGGGACTTCAGTAAAGCCTCCGTCTACGGCGATGATCGTTTGAATTGGATTCGTCGCAATTGGTTCATACTTGAACAGTTCATCCGGAGAGAACGATAGTGGCGTGACCTTTTTCGGGATATTGCACTCGGTGAGAAAGGCCAGCACATCAGGATCACGAATCACGTGACTATGAGCTGACTTGCTGGCGTATTCATCCGGTCGACGCCCACGCTTGCTAGTGTAGCCCACAGCTAACCCTCCGCTGATTCGCTGGGAAAGCGCCCAATTTGGACCGGGACGACAAACGGATTGGAGTATGTTTTCATCCGAACAAAGCCTTTGTCGCTGCTCGCACTGAAACGAATCAGGCTCTCGGTAAAGTCGCCGAAGTCATAGTACTTGCGGATTTCCTTGGTTTCATCTTCGTTGTTTAGGTGAGCAATAAACCAGTTCTGTGTATTCTTCAATATATTAGCGCTTATGGAACTAACCTCTTGCGTAGCGTAGATGAGGCCGATGTTGAGCTTCGCGCCTTCTTTCGCAGTTAGTGTAAAATGCTTTCTGTAGAATTGAGCGGACCGCCGAGTTGAAAAGGCGGTAGGTCAGGGTGTATCCTCAGGTTCTCTAGGCCGAAAGGAGACACACCATGACCTACCAACCGAATTATACACTGCCCCAGGAATGGGTGGAAGCCATCCGCGAAGGCGGGTTGGATGCGCTGCCCGAACTGATGCGGGTGGTGCTCAATGCCGTCATGCAGGTCGAACGACAGCAGTACCTTGGCGTCGAACCTTACCAACGCTCGGACCAGCGGCGCGACCAGGCCAATGGCTTCAAGCCCAAGACGGTGAAAACGCGGTTGGGCGAGATCACGCTGGACATTCCGCAAGTGCGGCGGGGAGACTTCTACCCCGAGGGGCTGACCAAAGGGCTGCGCAGCGAGCGAGCGCTGACGCTGGCCTTGGCCGAGATGTATGTCAACGGCGTCTCGACACGCAAGGTGGCGCGGATTGTGGAGGCCATGTGTGGGGCGGAGGTGTCCAGCGGCCAGGTGAGCCGCGCCACGGCTCAGTTGGATGAGACGTTGGCCGCGTGGCGCAGTCGTCCCTTGAGCACATGTCCTTATCTCATCCTGGATGCCCGCTACGAGACGGTGCGTCAAGACGGTCATACCCGCGATGCCGCCGTGCTCGTCGCCATCGGTATCGGGGACAATGGCAAGCGGCGCATCCTGGGGGTGTCGGTCTCGGTGAGCGAGCATGAAGTCCACTGGCGTACCTTCCTACAGAGCCTGGTCAGTCGCGGCTTATCGGGTGTCCAGTTGATTGTCAGCGATGCCCACGAGGGGCTGGGTGCGGCTCGCCGCGCGGTCTTTGGTGGGGTGCCGTGGCAACGCTGCCAGTTCCATCTGCAACAGAATGCTCAGGCCTATGTCACCCGTCAGGAGCTGAAAGCCGAGGTTGCCGCCGACATCCGCGCCATCTTCAACGCCCCGAACCGGGCCGAGGCGGACACGCTCTTGAGCAAGACTGTCCAGAAGTACGCCAAGAGCATGCCAAAGCTGGCCCAGTGGCTCGAAGACGCCATACCCGACGGCTTGACCGTGTTCGCCTTCCCGAGTGTCCACCAGCGGTTGCTACGCACGAGCAACATGCTGGAGCGGGTCAACCAGGAGATCCGCCGCCGCACGCGGGTGGTGGGCATCTTCCCCAACGAGGCGGCGTGTTTGCGCCTGGTCAGCGCCGTGTTGATGGAGATCAGCGACGAATGGGAAGTCGGCAAAGCCTATCTCACGTTCAGCTCAGCCTGACGTCGTCGTCGTCGTCGTCGGGGCTGGGGGCATGTGGGCAGGTCGGAGAGCTGTCCACATGTCCCCAGCCCTCTGGCCCGCTACGTTAACAATTGACCTCAGGATACTCCTGACCCTTTTACAGAACGCACTTGACGCGATCCTTTCGCGATGCGATTGTAGATCTGACTAAGGTCTCTATCATCCTTCTTCGGGAAAAGGTTATGGGCTTCCTCAAAGTAGAATTGGATAAAGTTGTTCGGCATATTGCTAATAAAGCGCTGCATCGCGTTCTGGAAGATCTGGCGACAGATTCGCTCAGAGTAAAGTGCTTGGATAGAAGGATCACCTTGCGAGAGGTCTACGATAATGATGTGTCCACGCCGTACTTCTTCAAGAATCTCATCCTGAAAGGACTTGCCTAACGTGTCCGTATGCAGATCTTTCAGGGCGCGTAGCTTGAGATAACCTGAGACACTTGCTGCACCTCTAGGCTTTGATCTGCGCGTCAAGAAGATGAGGATGGCCTTCAGATCTTCATCAGCCCATTCGTGTCCCTTTTCCTGCTTATACTTAGTAAAGTAGTCATCATCATATTTGTCCCAGATAGCTGTAAACCAGTCCGTGGCATCTTTGAGAGAGATACCCTTGCTGGGATCGAGACTACCGTCGCTCCGGACCAGTTTGTTCAGCTCCTTTTCACCCTGAAAAGTCACTTTGAAATTGGACGGTACCGCGAAGCCGGCCCGGTAGAGGCAGCAGCGATAGGCAGCAAGCTTTCGTGCATGTCGCGTTGCTGCTGAAAAGTCGCCTTGGTCCTCGGGTGAAGAAAGGTCCATAGAACGAAAACTTTTGACATAATCGGAGTTTTCCGTTCCGAGCCCGCTACAGATTAGCTCGAAACCCGCCTCAATATCATTGTAGAAATTGACCTTCATCACCTTGAACCCTGGCTTGTTTATAGTACTATAGCGAATGGTCCGGTCCTTGTAGAGATCGAAGATTGCCGTGCCAGCGTCTTGGAGATTGGCATTGGCATACTCGCCGTTAATGTCAAAGATAATCTGGCCAACTGGATATTTGGGGAGTAAATCGTTGTTAAAAGGATCGAGGTTAGCAGCGGGATTGCCTGAATTGGAACTGTCGAGCTTTTGTGGTGCTTTGTTACTCATCTCAACAGTCGCCTGGATGATCTTCTTCACAGTATTGGACTTGCCTGTGCGAGTCATTCCGAAAAGGGCAGTACGCTTACCGAGAAAATCCTGGGGACTAACAAAGACTGGAACGGACGTTTCGAGTTCCTGAAAACGTCGGCTGGAGCTGTAGCGGACGCCACCGATGCGAATGTCAGTCGGTTTACCAACTACGTCGCCCTCGCGGAAATTCACGATGGTTTCCAAGACGTCAAGATTAGGCTTGACGACGCTATAGTTGTGGGCACTATAGAAGTTTTCGACGTCAGCACCAAAACGTGTCCTCGCATCCTTGTCCTTGTAGAATGTCCCAAGAATTCGACATTCAAGTCCCGAGAAGCTGAACTCGTAACGTGTGAAGTCGTCCAATTGACTCTGGCGGCCGGCTGTGCGAAGGTTATCTTTGTAGTACTCTATCATCGAGCTAATAACGTCGTTATCTGTTGGGAGCTTGGTAGGCTGGAGTACACGTAGCAACAGAGCTTCCGAGACCGTGTCTTCGTTCATGTAGTAGGCCAGCAGGAAGGCTCCCTGAGGAAGGCCCTTGGCCTTCTCTTTCCAGGCGTCAGCGACAAGAAGATAGGCGTGATCATAGTCAAGATAGAAGGGGCGACCGACAAAAAGCCCTGTCGCGGGTTCACTATGATCATTCCTCTTGAACATGTCGACAGAAGCAAGTTTCGCAATGTGTTCGCTGAGGCTGCTAATCATTAGTCGGCTCCTTCCAGAGGGAAGTTTGAAGTCAGTAGACGCGGATCTTCAAAACGGATGAGTGACTGGGAACCATATTCGGGCTTAATCTCGCATGTGACCCATCGGCGACGCAAACGTTCGGCGGTGAAGCCCGTTGTATTGCTGCCTCCAAAGGGATCGAGAACGAGGTCCCCTGGATCAGTCAGGAATTCGATGAAGAAGGACGCCAGACCTACTGGCATACGAGCCGGGTGTGGAGTTATGCCCCGGTCTCGGCAAGTACGCATGAAGAAATCATTCGATTCGGTATTGGCTATGTTAAACGCGTTTGGGAGACGAACCTCGCGATCGTAATCCATCGGCTCCAATTCGAAGAAGTTGTGAGTTATGCTTCCGCCATGGTCTGTGAGAAATCCATCCTCACTGATGTCATGCTCACTTGGGCGCTTGCCCGAATTGTAACTCTGTCGCTTGAGTAAACTCTGCATACTGCGGCTGTACGGACGAAGCACCTTACGATTGTCTGCCTTTGGGAAGTCTGTCTTGGCCATCCACCAGACATGGGTGTAGCTGTCCGTGGCTCGGATGCGCTCGACAGTGACCCATTGGGCCGGAGAGGGAAGGCGCGACGGATTGTAGCAGACGAATTGCTGGCAGAGGCGCAAGCTTGCCTCGGTATGCTCGACAAAGTCAATCAATGACTCTAGATGAAGTAGAGACTGGACAGGTCGACCCGGAATCCAGGAATTGCCAAGTTCTATTACGATGGACCCATTATCGGTGAGAAGATCGGCAAACAGGGGGGCCAGTGCTGTGAACCACTTCTTATACTGTTCACCCTCAAGATTGCCGTAGCTTTTCTTGTTGTTAAGAGGAAAAGGAGGAGAGGTCAGGATGAGTTGGACGCGCCCATATAGAGAAGCGCCTAACTGTGACCGGAGAAGCTCTGTCGAGTCCCCCAGATCGTAGGAGCCCATCTTAGTGGAGTGCAATGGCTTCAATTGAGTAGGCATCTGAGCACCATCGTTCTAGCCGAGGCCTTGCCAAGCCGCTCTGTCATCAATATCCTTCATCACTTCTACTTTGCTCTGTTGCCGACATCCGTAGACGTGCACTGCCTCTTGTGTCCGGCGTCAGCGGGCAAACAGTGGAAAGAGCAGTGTGGATCAGGACGCGAAGTCACATACATCATCGTTGTGCCATGTCTGCGCATGACCTGGACGGATACAACTTGATGAGTAGAGGAGTAGATCAGAATTGTGGTACATTATGCTTCTTGTCTTCACGCTGTCAAGTCGGGCTCAAATGGCTCTTCCAGTCGATCCAATCCAAGCGCGCATCAGCTAACCGTCGATGTTGCTTCTGACCCAGACTGACTATAATTACGTGTTGAGATTGAGTTCAGAGAGTAGAGTACAACTATGGCCGACTCGCAATTTGCCGACAGGGTGACTGATAGCGGGGCAGTGCAACTCTCGCCCACAGCGTGGTCGTGGTTCGTGCGCGTGTTTTCCGTGTGGGAGCATCCGCTGTGGAGCGGTCTGCTGGCCCTTGTCGTCTACACCCTTATCACTGTGGTGTTCGGGGCGTTCAACCGCGTGTCGCCCTTCCCTTACTATACCTGGCTGGCGGACGCCTTCCTCCACGGCCACCTCGATCTCGCAGCTCCGCTTCAGACTCACGACCTGTCGCTGTTCAAAGGCCACTACTATCTCTACTGGGGGCCGTTTCCGTCAATCCTCCTGATGCCGCTCGTCGCTGTGTTCGGCCCGGGCCTGAGCGACGTCACAGTCACCGTCGTTCTGGGCGCCGTCAACGTCGCTCTCATAGCCCTGCTCCTACGGCAGGCCAATCGCCGCGGGGTCGCGCCGACGACGGCGCTGCAGCGGTCCTTGCTGGTGCTCTTCTTCGCCTTTGGGACGGTGATGATGACACTGGCGCCGTTCGGCCGCGTCTGGTTCACCGGTGAGATCGTCGGCTTCACATGTGTCGCCCTGGCCTACTTGGCTGCCTTGACGTTTCGTGGCGTGGCTGGCTTCGCCCTCACCGGACTGGCGCTGGCGTGTGCCATGCTGACCCGCAACCACCTGGCGCTCGCCGGCCTCTGGCCCGCCTACTATCTCCTGGCGTCGCACTGGCCGTTCACGTGGCGACGGTTCCTCGGCCTGGCGGTGTGCGGCGTGCTGCCGCTCGTCATAGCGCTGGGCATGATCGGCGGGTACAACTGGCTGCGCTTCGGTAGCCCGCTCGACAACGGCCTGGCGTATCACAAGATGGACACGCGCTTCATCAACGATTTCCAGCGCTACGGGGCGTTCAGCCTGCACTACGTCCCCGCCAACCTGGCGTACCAGTACATCGCCTACCCGTTCCCAGAGAATGACAAGAGCTACGAGGGCGGGAGTCTGTTCCTGCTGAGCCCGGTCTTCCTCGCCGCCTTCTGGGGCCTGGCCGCGGGACGCCCGCGCCGCTCGGCCTACATCTTGCTGGCGACTGTCGGGCTGGTGGCGATTCCGATTCTGCTGCTCATGGGCACCGGGTGGGTGCAGATTGGGCCGCGCTATACGCTGGATTTCACAGTACCGCTCATGCTGCTGACCGCGATGGGCGTCAGCCGCTGGCCGATATGGGCGCTCGCTGCGACGACTGCGCTGTCCGTGCTACAGTATATCACCGGCGTCTTCTATCTCGGCGACACCTTCAAGTTCTAGCCCGCACGGATCCCGCCGTCTCCGCAGCCCAATACCCCTCGCATCTGCGTCGGATCTCCACAATTTCGCCACATTTTCGGGCTACACTCTCTCCCAACACACGACTGTTGTGAGCACAAGGAGGAATGATGGCGCAGGCCAACATGGATCTGGGCGACACAACCGGGAGCCTCAGCGGCAAGGTGGCTTTCGTGACGGGAAGCTCGCGGGGTATTGGGGCGGCGATCGCCGCGCGATTCGCTGAGGCAGGGGCGAAGGTGGCGCTCCACGGGCGGGACATGGCCGCGCTGGAGGAGGTGCAGAGTGAGATCGAGCGGCGCGGCGGGCAGGCCATGTGCGTCGTGGCCGACGTTACGAGGTTTGGCGAGATCGAGGCAGCGCGCGGTCAGATCGAGCAGTCCCTCGGGCCAGTCGACATCCTGGTCGCCAACGCGGGCGGCAGCTTCACCCGCCCCGGTCCGCTCGAAGAGATCAGCGAGGAGGGGTGGCAGGCCTCCGTCGACGGTAATCTTACCGCGACGTTCCTGACCGTGAAGAGCGTCCTGCCCGGCATGAAGGAGCGCCGACGGGGCAATATTATCACCATTTCGTCGGCCGCGGCGCGCCGGCCGCATCCCCAATCGCCGGTTCCCTACGCCGCGGCCAAGGCCGGCATCGAAGTCTTCACTCAGCATCTGGCGAGCCAGGTGGGGCCGTTCGCCATTCGCGTCAACTGTATCGCCCCCGAGACGATCCTCACCGAGCGGAACGAGGAGCGCATCCCCGCCGCGCAGAAGCAGGCCATGATCGACATGCATCCGATCAGGCGCCTGGGAACGCCGGACGACGTCGCGCGCGCCGCCCTGTTTCTCGCGTCCGACAACGCCGCCTGGATCACGGGCGTCATTCTGGACGTGGCCGGTGGCGCCGTCATGGTGTGAAGGGAGCCGCGCGGCGTCCTGGCTCTTTCGTCGTGGCGCGGGTACAATACGCGTGCAACCATTGACAGCACGCCATTGGCGATGAGGCTACCATGACGACCACTTCTCTCAGCAGCGTTTTCGACTACGTTGACAGCAACCAGCAGGCGTACATCGACCGGCTTATTGACTACGTGCGCCGGCCCAGCATCAGCGCCCACGGCCTGGGCATTGCCGAGGTCGCCGCGTTCCTGGTGGATCTGCTCGGCGGCCTCGGCATGCAGGTGGAGGCTATCCCGACCGCCGGCTGGCCGATGATCCTGGCTGAGCGCAACGACGCCCCTGGCAAGCCGACCGTCCTCATCTACGGCCACTACGACGTGCAGCCGCCCGACCCGTTGGACGCCTGGCTGTCGCCGCCGTTCGAGCCGACCATCCGCGACGGGCGGCTGTACGCCCGCGGCGTCGGCGACAACAAGGGGCAGCATTTCGCGAATATCCTCGGCATCGAGGCGCTGCTGAAGGTCGTCGGGACGCTGCCGGTCAACGTCAAGGTGCTGTTGGAAGGCGAGGAGGAGGTCGGCAGCCCGCACATCGCCGACTTCGTGCGCGACCACCGGGACCGGCTGAAGGCCGACCTGGTGATTACTTCCGATGGGCCAGTGCACGAGAGCGGCCGGGCGTGCATCCACTTCGGCGTCCGTGGCATTATCTCGTTTGAGCTGCGGGCGCGCGGCGCGAAGCGTGACCTGCACTCCGGCAACTTCGGCGGCATCGCCCCGAACCCCATCTGGACGCTCGTGCAATTGCTCGCGACGATGAAGAATGACCAGGGCATCGTCACCGTGGACGGCTTCTACGACCGCGTCCAGCCGCCGACCCCGTTGGAGCGCCAGGCGCTCGACAGCCTGCCGATTGACGTCGAGCGGTTCAAGGCCGAGCTTGGGCTGAAGGAGCTGGATGGGCCGCCGGGCCGCCCCTTCTACGACCGCCTGTCAGCCTTCCCGACTTTCACGATCAATAATCTCCATGCGTAAGGGAAAAAGTTTCGGCGGTTAGCCGATACCTTTTGCCCGTCGGGTCAAGCACACACCCTAAGTACATGACCTGTTCCCCGTCCTCAACCGTCAGAATACCCCGCACCTGCAAGTACACCGCCAACTGCCGTCTCGTCTCGAAGTTGCCCTCCATCGTCAGTAGACCTCGATCTATCTGGCGATGAAATTCCTGGAGAGCAGACACAGTACTCTCGATGTCCATCTCAGGGATGAGCGACGCCTGGAGGTTCTCACGGCGTTGTGCGAGGTCGTCCAAAAGCTTCTCGACTTCCTCTTGCATCCGGACAAGATGTGCGTTTGTCACAGAATTAGTGCTCTCAATCCTGAGCTTGAGAACGTTTCGGAGCGCCTCTTCCTGTTTTGCGATCAGCGCCTCGGTCTCGGCAATGAGCTTTCTAATCTTGTCATTCGCTTCGGTCGTACCCGATTGAGACCGGCGCAAGCCCTCCTCAATACGTTCTGGGTGCATGAGCAGATCACAGATATAGTGCCAAGCAATAGGGTCAACGAAGTCGGCGCGAAACGAGGGGAGTGGGCACTGTGGGCCTTTATAGGAGTCCTGGTTGGAGCATCGGTAATAGTGATACAGGCTGTATTGTTGGCGCGGCTTGATGACCTTGGTCGAGACTGCATGCTGGCACAACCCACACTCCAGACTTGTTCGAAGGAGGAATTCGCGTGGCCCTTTGCCCTCTACGCGCCGACTTCGCTTCTGAGATAGCTTCTGCTGCGCCCGCTCCCAGATCTCTCGGTCGATTATAGCAGGAACGGGCACCTTAACCTCTTTACCTGTTCCTCGTATCACCTTGGTTCTGTGCTTCTTCTGCTCGTGGTCGTAGAACTCTTCTGTCTTCATGCCATTGAAAGTAGCAACACCTGTATACAGTTCTTTTACGAGAATGGTTCGAATGACCGCCTCTGTCCAGCCTGAGAATTTGCGGTTCTCAGCACTGCGGTACTTCCGCGTATACGTCGGAATGCCCCGAGCATCAAGCTCGCGGCAGATCTGGTTCATACCCCAATCCTCGATGACATACCATTCGAATATCTGTCGGACAACGGCGGCCTCTTCTTCGAACGGCTCAATCTGTGCCTCCCGCTTCGAGCCAATCCTCCTGTATCCATAGGGGGTGACACCAATACCCAAGTACCGGCCCTCGTTGAGCTTCCCCTGCCTGCCACGGTGCAATGCCTGGGTCAGCTTGAATTTCCAGTACTCGTTCATTGAGAACTCAACTGCATGGAGAATGCGCTGCTCTGGCGTGTTCTCGACCTTGCCGCGGCTGGAGTAGTGCAGTTCAACGTTCGACTTGGCGAGGGCCTCAAGAAGGAGGAGGCCGTCAACCGTCGAGCGGCTGAGGCGGTCTGAGGCATATACGACCAAGGCCTGAACCGTGCGCGCCTCCATCAGCTGCAAGAGCTCATCAAGGCCGGCGCGAAACAGATCTGACGCAGACTCATCAACGGTCACTTCCTTCACAACGCGCATCCCGTTGCGATGGGCATACTCTCGATTGATACGCGACTGCTCATCCAGCGAGAAGTTATCAAGCTGTTGCGCTGTTGAAACCCGGTTGTAAATCGCTGCGTCCACTGGACCCTCCGAAAGCGTTTTCTACCGGCGACCTTCGATGGCTCCAATTATATGGATAACCGGCTAAGAGTCAAACAGATGTTCTAGACTCAAAGATAGCCGGTTTGCTTGCCTGTTCGTGATCTCTCTCGGGCAATTCCTCTGGTACACTAGCCGCTATTCTCAAGATGAGACTATAGCAAAGCCATAACGCATCTGATTGCTCCTTGGTGAACCGCAGTCTTTCTGGTTGTTGTCCCTCGTTTCTTTCCATATCTGTGCATGGTTCCTGCCTGTGTTGCACCTCCTTTCTTGCTGTTAATGTGGCAGGGTCATACCCTGATTAGAAGGAAGAAAAAAACAGCGAGGGTGAATTTCGCAGAGGGCCACGGCTCATGCGCGTGGTTCATCTCGACCCTTGCGAAAGAGGGGAGTGAGGCCCCTTGCGCGGTTATATTTTGGTATCTAGGGGTTTTGAGGCTACGCACCTGGGTACAGGTGCTACGCGGTTTTGCCTACGCTGCGGCTGCTCCCCGTCACGCGCTCCCGTTGGTTGCTTGTGCCGTGTGCGCTGCTCGCTTCGCAAAACTAGAGGGAAGGACGCTAAGAAAGGGTCGGGCTCCAAATTTGCGGCAGAGACCCTTTTTACAGCCGTGAATACTTCAGTCGAAGCCGTTATGGACGATTTGAAAACAACTATTTTCTCTGTCTAGCCGTCGGACATTCTGTTGAGTCTTATGCTACCATAGTTCATCCGATCTCTGCCGGAAAAATACTGGCCTTCCAAGAAATTGTGCCGTATGTTCAGAATTGCTGTCCCTCTGTGCATATGCATAGTTTTAGTACTGCTTCGAGGCTCATTTAAGTAGTTGTAACTTAGCACTGGACCTCCGGCATGCTCTATGAGAATACCAGCTAAGTCACTATGACTGTGTGAACCCTCGGGGCCTGTGTCGAACTCAATGCAGACTCTCGTCCATGTCTGCTGGATGGTCACGTCTACTGGCTGGCTTTTCTCATGGTTATGATAAGATGAGACAAGGTGCCCGTTCCACTTGCCACCAAGATAAGGCGTTTTGACAAGCTGAATGGCTCGCAAGAGAGTAAAGCGCCATGCATACTGATTGAATCCAGCAAGAAGTAACCCATAGATCCCAAACACCGACGGTGCCTCCATATACCAGGGAACTGTTAGATGAGCCTGAGTGAGAAGCCAATTGAACGCCCATGCGAAGCCAATACTTAGCAAAGCAAGAAATAGGAGGACTCGCTCCCTCTCATTTGTGTCGATGACGTAAGGGTGCATAAGTATACCAGCTAACTCCAATTGTTCCACAGATTGATATACTCTGTGTTCAACTTATACGCGTCGTCCATAGTCCATTGTTCTGCTTCTGGCCCAAATAGACCCAGTTGCTCGTTCTGACATACAAAGGCGCTTGTAACGTTCGACTGCAGCCATTTGACCACATTATAGTAGGAGTTTTGAAAACTGGCCTCAAACATCCTATCGGGAACGTTATAGAGAAGGCACTCGATGTAGTAAGAGGGAGCAAGGCTCTTCTCAATCTTCTCGCGTTGAATCAAATATGACCGTGTGTTCTTGAACATTCGAATGACAGGTTTGTACTGCCCGCGTGTGCGCGCATATTGGTTCTTAGCCGCGCCGTTGTCATAATGGACTTTAGGGTAGTTGATAACCCACCTATTCTCAGATGGAACATAGAAAGTCATACCCTCGACGTAGTTGTCGGATTGTAAACCTCGAAAGGATTTGTACTTGCGATACTGCATACACACGACGACATCGGCCGGAAGGCGGCCTGATCCAGCTTTCACCTTCAAAGTCTTTTTACCTTCCTCGACCTGCGTTGAACCGTAGTAGCTTCGTAGTGCTTCCAGCACATCAGCCCGAAACTCCGACCAGCCATAGGTGGCGTCGGAAAAGGTCCTGTTGAATAGGTTATTCTCCTCAGGACTTAATCCCGAAGTATTTCCCTGAAAAGACGAGTTAAGCTGTACAACCAGGTCCACATCACTGTCGCCCCGGATGTTGGTGGAGTTTCTGTATGAACCCTGAAGATATGCCTCGTAGGTCACGCGTGATAGCTTCGCTGATTGTTCTAGGGCATTTCGGATTGAGTGATGAGTTGCCTCAGCTGAGGCGGTGGCACCGATATTCGACCATGTTGAGAGCTGATATTCTGGAATTGGCATAAGCATTGTCCTCCAAGGGTTTCCCATATGTCGGAGACAATTCTACTCGAAATTATGTTCGACTACAAATGCAAAACACTATATATAGTGAGTCTGACATAGAAAATGCACAATATATGTGAAGTCGGAGACGATGGATATCTATCTGCCGGCGGTGAGGAGAATCTCACAGGTTGGGGTGTTTCACTCGAAGATCACATTCATAACCATGAACTATCCACTAAACAGCGCGCGTGGCTATGTCTTTCAACTCTTGCTCGCGCACTTGCCAATCGGGAAGGTAGGTGTGCATGAAGCTCTTGAAGACTTTTCCATGATTGGGGGCAAGCAGATGGACTAGCTCATGCACAATTACGAACTCACCGAGGTCTTTCGGAAGATCAATGAGCTCCGCGTTGAGTGTGAGCCGTCCAGCGGTGGAAATAGACCCCCACTTTGTTTTCATTGACCGTACCTGCACCTGTAGGAGGGTGACTTCCATTCGGGTTGCCCAGTGGCGAGCTGCCCAGCGTAGTTCATCGGCGTTCTGCCAGCGCTGCTTGGATCGTTTCAGAGTAGGGGATAGGGAACTCATACTCGCTGCAATTTCAACAAAGCGTTTGTGACCTCGACCATCTTTTTGGCACCCACAAGCGGGCGAAGGATACGGTAGAAGTCAGCGCGGAGTGCCGACGTCTGCTGATCGTTCCACTGGTAATCAGGGTGTTGGGCAAAGAGTGCATCTAGTTCAAGCGCCTGTTTCACTGTCAGATCAGGCGCATGTGCCTTGAGTGTCGTGAAGATGGCAAAGGTATTGGCATCCACATTCAAGGAGCGCCGTTCCTCATCAGCACTAACATATTCCTGCGCGAGTCTCTCAAACTCAAGGAGCGCCTGCTGCGTTGTCAACTGACGATCCTCGTATGCTTTGGCTAACGCCTCGGCTCGTTCGCCGATGGAGAGAACAAAGGGTTTTTGTCCGCCTTCGTCTGTGGCAATTCGGGTCAGCACTTTGCTAAGGTTGAGAACCTTCGTCGTGTCTGATTCATCGCCAGTCTTGAGTGCCTCCAACTCCGCCGGGCCAAGTTTATGGATCGCACCGGGCGGCTCAAGCACACCGCTTTCAGTCTGGCTGCGAAGGAGCTCTTTTGTCTTGGCGGTCAGTTCTTTGTCGATGTAGACACGGCTAGAGTAAGCGTTGCGGATCAGTGCGTACAATTCAGCAAGTGCCTGATACTGCTCAATGTATGGCCGCAGGAATGCATCAGGGGAGAGGATGTCATAGAGATTTTGTACCCGTCGGAAGAACTTGAAAAACTCCTCGCGCCGTTCCTGGTTCTCAAAGTGGGCAATCGCACGTTCTTTCGCCTTATCATCCCAGCCCCGGGTGAAGCTAAGATACGCCGCTGCCTGCTCGCGCATGAGTGTAGCAAATGAGTCCTTGAGGACGTCAATATTCTGAATGACTGAGGCGACGACATCAGAATCAAAGGCAAGGGCTTTCTCTAGCTTCTCAAAGATGCCGACGAAGTCAAGCACGTAGCCAACCGGCTTAACAACGCCGTCCTCATCTTCGTAGGGCCGGTTCACCCGGGCAATTGCCTGCAGAAGCACATGATCGCGCATCGGCTTATCAAGGTACATGCAGTAGAGAATTGGCGCGTCAAAGCCCGTCAGGAGCTTCTCAGTGACGATGAGAATCTTGGGCAGCTGACCTTTCTTGGCAAAAGCCTTGCGAACCTCTTTCTCCCGCTCTTCGTCAAGGTAATACTCCTTAAGAAGCGCACTATCGTTGTGAGCCGGGGAGTAGACGACCTGGGAGTATTCAGGCGGCAGGTACTTGTCAAGCGCCTTCTTATACAGCGCACACGCCTCCCGATCTACGGCAACTAGAAACGCCTTGAAGCCCATCGGCTCGACACGTTCTCGATAGTCATGTGCGACATAGGCTGCGATCGTGTCTATGCGCCCTGGCGCTTTCATCATCTCCTTGAGTTCAACGGCTCGGTCCAAAATGGCGTTGAGTTCCTCTTGATCGCTCATACCCTCGGCCGCGGTGAGATCAAGAAACTGCCGCTCAAGCGTTTCTCGGTCAATCCGTAAGTCAGAAGGAGCCAGGGCATAATTGAGGGCAACAGTTGTACCGTCGAGGATAGACTCGGCGATAGAGTATTTGTCCAAGTATCCCTGTTCATCCTCGTAGCCAAAAACCTTGAACGTTCCTTTGCCTTTGGAGAGATTATCAATGGGTGTGCCGGTAAAGCCGATATATGAAGCGTTTGGCAATGCCGCCATGAGATAGTTGCCCAGATCGCCGCCCGTGGTACGGTGCGCCTCATCAACCAGGATAACAATGCTCTTTCGCGTGTTCAGGTTGGCCGGCACGCCGTCAAACTTATGGATCATCGAGACGACCAGGCCGCGATAGTCTGAGCCAAGAATCCGCTGCAAGTCTGCCTTGCTTTGAGCAACCTCAACTGTTTTTATGCCGTAGCTGTCAATATTGCGAAAAAGCTGCGTCTCAAGCTCGTTGCGGTCAACCAGCATGAGGACTGTGGGTTTCTCAGCCTGCTGGCCGCCACGCAAGAGTTGTGAGGCAATCGTGATCATCGTGAGAGTTTTGCCGCTGCCCTGTGTATGCCAGATGAGGCCTCGGCGTTTGCTCGGGTCATCCACCCGCTCAAGGACTTTTTCAACAGCCCGGGTTTGATGCTGCCTCAAGATGACTTTCCCAAGCTCGTCATCCCGGGTGAGGAAAATGATGTAGTCTCGGAGTACCTTGAGGAAACGGCGCCGGTCGAAAAACGCTTTGACTTTTCGCTCGTAATCGCCTTCTTGCTCCTCACGCCAATTGAACAGGTTCTTGCGGCTTGTGCTCCACGTCGCGCCGTAGTAAAAGTCGAGAAGCTGTGTTACTTCAAAGACCTGGGGCGCAATGAGCATCTCAGGGGTTTCCCGGTGGTAGCGGCGCACCTGGTCAACGCCGATGGAGAGGCCATCCCGTTTCTCGGCCGCTTTCGTTTCAGCAAGCGCAACAGCGATGCCGTTTATGAGAAAGACAACATCAGCACGGTTGCGAAAGACGGTGCTTTTCTGCCACCATTCATCAGTTACATGAAAGCAGTTGTTATCCGGATTATCAAAATCAATCAGGCGCACATTTCGTTGCCGTCGCTCTGCTGGCACAAACACGGACTTTTCACCACGCATCCAAGCAAGCGCGTCACGGTTACCTTCGATGGTTGGCCTGAGTAAGCGTAACTGTCGGATGACCTCGTCTGCCTGTTCCGCGCCGACAACGCCAGGATTCAGTTTAATGAGCTGTTCCTGAAGAATCGAAGTGAATATAAGGCCCGTCTCACCCTCACGCAGCCGTAATGCGTCGTGCGGTTCAACATATTCCCAGCCGATTTGAGCTGCGTACTTGAGCATGGGGGTTTGGACAGCGGAGCGTTCACTCATGAATAAGCCTCCCTTCAATAAGCGGCGCAACAGACAATCTGCCTGTCATCAATTCCTCTAACATTGCACTAAACAGTTCTTCTGTTAACTCTATCTCACGCTGGAATGCAGCAATCTTTTCATCACAGTTACGCAACACCTCGGCAATTTCCAATTGTTCATCTAGCATAGGTAGAGGGAACGGAATTGGATGTACGAGATTTCTATTTAGGGTTGGTACGCTGACACCCTGACTATATTTCTTGAAATCGAATAGATGTAACCAATAGAATACGAATAATGGATTGTTGCCGTGGAAATCGGAGCCATATAGAACTGTGTTTAGCGGCCAGTAGGGCTGAGACATATAAGTCAGTAAACCAATACTACCACTTCGTCCTGTTGCTATACCTGGAACGGGTATGTTTTCAGCTGGTACATCATGCAAACCAACAACACCATTAGAGCCAATTACAGGAACTGCACCATTCCTACGATCTTGAACAGGCAAGTCCCTTCCTCTTTGCAAAGTTACAATCTCCTCTAGTGGTACTACTTGCCAACTCTCTGGTATCTCACCGATCTCTGTTTGCTTAGTCGACTCACCTCGCGTCCCGTGCGTGAATAGCTGCTCCATCAACGCGGCTTTTCGTTCGCGTTCCAGGTTTAACTCCCGCTGGTGTGCCTCCTTCGCCTGCTGTACTGTCTGCAAAGCTCGCGCAATGGCCTGTTGTTCGAGGAGAGGAGGGAGAGCGATGATTATGCTTGTGAAAATATCTTTCCTAACCGCCCTCCGTCTTTGTACAACCCCCGAAGCAAGACGTTGGTATGTATCAATCAAAGACTTGCTTCTCAGCAAATAATCAATGTATTGAGGGTCTGCGCTCTTGACCTCCCAAGTCAAATAGACCGGGCTTACTAAACCACAGTCTCGGTTACGAAGAATATGAACAGCACCCTCCCAGAGAACAAAGGGATTGTAGACGATTTGGTCACGTCTCAACACCTTGTAATTGCTAATATCTGAAGTGGCAATACGCTTTTCGAATCTTTCGCTCTGTGGTATTAATCCTTGATTCTTTGTCAATGACAGAACCACGACATCATCATTTTCGACGATCCCATTAGTCCCTGCCCGGCTGTCAACCTCTCTTAGCACCTGCCCTAAGTTAACAAGCCGCCAGTAGTGAGGAGCCTCGCCCGTCACTGAGTAGAAGGGACTATTTGCCAATTCATCAATGGGCCTCGTAGCCGACGCACTTACGACATCTTGATAGTTATGCACGGTTTTCATATGCTCGTCTCCCCGGTTAGCCCCATCTTATTTAGGATAACGCGTAGCTCTGTATCCGCATGTTCTCTCTCTTTGGCAGCAGCGTTAAGATCGCGGACTATGTCAGACAGGGCACGATGGCCAATTAACTCGTTGGTTTCAACAAACTGCGACACGCTCAAGTTATAATCTGACGATCTTACCTCATCTAGTGCAACTACTCGGCATAGTTTGTCCTGGGTACTCCACGCTCGGTACGCCGCTACAACTTTCGCAATTCCGTCATCAGTGAGGATATTCTTGGGCCTCCCTTTCACGAAGAGGGTCGAAGCGTTAATCAGGATGATTTGCCCCTTGCGCTCGGCTGCTTTGGCCCGATTGAGTAGGAGGATGATACCTGGCGCTGTCGTGTTGTAGAAGAGGTTTTCCGGCAACAATACCACGCCCTCTATAAAGTCATTCTCCACAAATGCCTTACGGATTTCCCTCTCCTTGTTGGACGACCTGCCGCCTGATCCGCGTGAGACTGCGCCCGTATCAAGGACGACTGCCGCTCGGCCTTTGTCGTTCAGCGATGCTAGCATGTGCTGTACCCAGCCCCAATCGGCTGATTGCTTGGACGGTATGCCGTAGAGGAAGCGGTTCCAGGTATCGTTATCGTAGAACGCCTCATCGTAGTTGTCCTGGTTCCACATCGGATTGGCAACTACATAGTCAAAGCGTTTGAGGCCCGCCCCCTTTGCAGCAAAGCCTGGGTTGCGGAATGTATCACCGATGGCAAAATACGAGTCAGTGTAGTCGTGCAGAAACATATTCATCTTCGCCATAGCGAAGGTGACGGGGTTGAGTTCCTGACCATAGAGCCTCGGAGCTTTGCTCTTTTGTGTAGGGTTGCGCTGCTCGAATAGTAGCCGGGCCTTGATGAGTAGCCCTGCCGAGCCACACGTCGGATCATAGATACTCATGTAGGGTTCAGGGTTAAGAAGCTCGGCCATGAGCCAAGCTACTTCACCAGGGGTATAGAACTCACCGGCGCTTTGCCCTTGACCTTCGGCGAACTTGCGCAGCAGGTACTCATACGCTCGACCGAGAATATCAGGCTCGGTGTTTTTCAGCCCCAAGCGGTGCCGGCTGATAACCTCGATCAGTGCAGAGAGCCGGTCGTCATCCAGCGTCCGCTGCCCGCTTTGGGTTTCGTTGAAGTCCTTAACGTCGACAACTCCCTGAAGCGTTGGGTTGAGGCGGGCTACGGTGCGCATGGCATCTGTCACAAACTCGCCCAAAGTCCCGTTTGCTGGATAGTTTCGCAGAATTCGCCACTGATAGTCGGCGGGGATATAGAAGCGGACAATTGGCTTGCGACCGGTCTTGAGGGCGTCTATATGGTCAGCTTCGATAACCTCATGGGCCGTTTCCTCGTCTCCAAACTTCTCAACTTGGGTAGCAAACTCATCCTCAAATACGTCAGATAGGCGTTTATAAAACACGAGGGGGAGGATAAAGTCTTTGAACTTGGGCGCATCGGTTGCGCCTCGGATAGCGCAGGCGGCATCCCACAGCCACGTCTCAAGAGAAGAAATGTCAAGATGCTCGTCGGTCGAGGGGCCTAGCTTCAGGCCGTTTTGAATAGGTGCGGCTTTGGAAGAGCGAGAACGATTGTTCACTGAATTGCGCCTCTGCATATAGGGATGATTGTAACATACAGACAAGTATGGGGATGACGGATTGGCTGACAGCCTACGAGGGGGGATTATACGCGCCTAGAACGGGTGTTGCAAGCTACTCATACTAGGTTCTGTCTGACAATTGGCATAGGTGGCACGTTGCTTGATGACCGTGTGGTTGTAGGAAACAGATGGAGGTCAAGCGATGCGCCGACATGAACTGACGGATAAACAATTCGCGCTCATTGAACCGTTGTTGCCGAGAGCCAGAGGGGCAGGCCACCCTTGGAACCCGCATCGCCCGCTGGTCAACGGTATCTTCTGACGCTTGCGGACAGGTGCTCAGTGGCGAGAGGTATCCATTCAGGGATCCTCCGGAGGTGGGGGAGCAGGAATGCCGCGTAGTCTATCGCATCCTCTAGCAGATGGCAAAGCTCAACAGCCTCATCGCTACTTCGCTTGCCTTTGTCTCGATACCGTCTTTCTTATCCCATGAAAATGCTGCAAGTAGCCGATCTCTTTAGGCAAGTGGCCATCTAGCTTTCACGAACCTCGTAAAAGAAGTGTAGTTCAATCCAGTTGCGCCGTATCAGTTCTTGAAAGGTAGCTACCAAGATGGCCTCGGCGAGTTCCGTGGCTTTTACCAACTCATCAAAATACTTCATGGATCGATCGTCTGCATCCCAAAGCTCATAAATACCGGGAAAATCGAGATCTCCATGCACAAATCTAGACCTAAAGTCGTACATCCGTGAAATGAGTTTCTTGTGTTTCTGCTGCGACCCGAGCAATACCTGGCTCTTCTCTTTAACCTGTTCCATTAACCCACCTTGACCCTTAGTGTACAGCGCCTCGATACCTACTAGAGCCCAAAACAGGCGAATAGGTTGATAGTCACTAAATGGATCGAACAGATGAGAAAAGGCATTTAGCGCTCGACTCACGCTGCCTCCTCCAAAACCTGTCACGAACCCTTCTTGTCGCATCAGCCATGCCCAAACGTCGTTGACTGCTACATGGGTGATTCCGGGCCAACCCATAACCCCGCTGTATCTCACTGCATCGCGTAATGGGCTCACCGACATGGAATCAGTGTGCATTCGTTGCTGCCCATCCTGAACTATAACCCCTTTTCCATACTCTATTGACCCAGGCCTTGCGATGTTAGCCGAAATGAAAATATCATATACTATTTTATTGAAGACGTGCACTAGATGCGTTCTGAACAATTCCGGGCTGCCTGTTACCTTCTGCCCGCCAATAGTGTAAGATACTTCGGTTCCATTCGGTTGCCGTTCCGGGATAGGAGCTCTGACTACGATCCTTAGCATCTCCGAATATTGCAGCGTTTCTCCGTCAAACCATTGCTCCAACTCAGTCCTTTCTGCAACGGTGAGGTTCTCCAGAAACGCAACCTCGACCTCTGTTACGCCGATTTCCTGAAGCGGAGCGAACACCAACTTTCCTGATAACTGAGCAAGCTCGTCTAGCATGTCATAGAGATATTCCCGGAATGGTTCCTCGTACGAGCGAATAGGCATGGGGATGGGCAGATACGCAGCAATGCTTGTGTAAGTCATGATGAACTCCGTGTTCGTGGCGTTATCTGGTGTGACAGCGAGCATACCACAGGGGAAGAAAAGTGGCGAGTCCAAGAGTCTTGGAGCGAGTGTCCGCTTTTCCCGCCTGCACCATCGTCTGGGTTCTGTCCGGCAATGTTAAGAGTGGCAGGCCGCGACGATGGCAAGATAGCTCCTCGCGCCGGGCGCGCTCATACAGCTTGAACTCTCGCTCGTTTAGAACATCTTGTGGGCGAATGCGGGGGAAGCGTCCGGGTGGCATAAGATGTATCTACCACGTTTCCTGAAAGCCCTGGTCTTCGCGAGCTGCCAGAAACCGAGCTCGCTTGTCTACCAACAGAGGGGGCAGGCGGCAAGGACCGGTATAGGCTCAGACAGCCTGATCAGAAACTCTGACTGTCTGAGTAATAAGTCCGCACACTCTATCGGTCATGGTATAATTTTGAGCAAGAAGATTAGCCTCATTCCTGAGGAAACTATGAGTACTCAAGACAGCATCCCGCCTACCCGGACCGCTCGTGCCGAAGCACTAAACTTATCAGCAAGCATTCTGGCGAATATTGAGTTGAGCGACATACCCTTGACTAATATCGCTCTCAAAGCCTGTCGCTTGGCACGATTACTAAACGAGTTCGATTATCAGAAGATAATGCAGTACGAAGCGGGGGGATATCCGAGTAGTCCTGAGGGTGTTTCTCCACATGTATGGGCTTTGGGTGTTCAAGCAGGTCGCTCATACCAACAGAAAAACTCGAAGACAGGCGAAATCAAAACCTACATGTATACTGAAAGCATTTCTCAACTAGAAGAAACCCTCAAAATCTCTGCTGTAGCGCTCTCAGCTGCCCAAGACCCAGATATCTCAGTCGCTTCTTCTAACCCAAATCAATTTGTTGCAGGCGGGATTGTCAATCGCGCGGAAAGGGGACAAATACGGGCCTCAATCGCAGCGACGGCTGAGCGCCTGGCCATGCGGCGGAGCATGATTTACAACTACGCTCTACAGCGTCATTATGAACTGAAATTCTCCGGTGTAGCCGAAGATATCTTCACGCGTATACGTTCACGCGTCGACAAGCACATTGGCATTGTTGTGCCGGAGGCGGTACATAAGCTATCAGCCGTATACGACAACCTGCTGTCTGAAAATCCCGAGAATTGGTCTCTTGCGGTGCACAGTTGTAGACGTATACTTCAGGACCTGGCAGATGCGCTGTTCCCGGCGACTGAGGAAGTTAGATTGAAGATAGTCCAAGGGAAAGAACAACGCGTAAGGCTTGGCAATGAGCAATATATCAACAGACTGATTGCATATATTGAGGATCACTGTGACTCAGAACGCTTCGAACACCTTGTAGGCTCTCATCTTGATTTCATAGGAGAACGGCTAGACAGTGTGTTTCAAGCAGCTCAAAAAGGTTCTCACGCCACGATTGTAAGTCGAGAGGAAGCAGATAGATACGTAGTCTACACCTATTTGCTTGTCGGGGATATTCTCTCACTGACCGGTGTAGACCAAACTAATAAGGCCTCGTAGCATTCCTAGACAAGAGAATCTCTATATTCTCGCTGTAAGAATGTGAGAAGAGGAGACCGCTGAGTCTCCTCTTCTTCCTCGAACAGTAGCGCTGCGCTCAAGGTTAGAACCCTAGTCCTCGCTCCTTCATGCTCACAAAGCTGCCTCGACCGATCACGAGGTGGTCAAGTACCGTGATGCCCAGTAGCTCGCCTGCTTGAACCAGTGCCCTCGTCGTCTTCACATCGTCATGGCTCGGGGTCGGCTCGCCTGACGGGTGGTTGTGGGCAACGATGATGTTTGCGGCATTGTCGAGGATTGCTGGTCGAAACACTTCACTCAGGCGCACCGGGCTTTGGTTGATAGTTCCCTGGTAGACCATGACGCATGAGATGATGCGGTTCTTGGTGTCGAGGGTCATCACGCGCATCTGCTCCTGCGCCAAGCCTTCCATCTCGAAGCGGAAAAACTCATAGGCGTCTCGTGGACTGCTAATCTGCAAGGCTCGGTCACTTGGCTGACCGGTTCGTGCCTCATAGATGCGTGATGCCTCAGCAAGAAACCGCCGGAGAAGGTGGACAAACTCGGCGTCATCAGGCGGGAGGAAGGTAAGCTGAGCCTCGGAAACAACGGTTTTGGTACCCATGTCTTGGTCTCCTTCTGAAGTGGGCGGTGAGCGTTTGCTCAGCGCCTCGAAAGAGGCCCCAAACAAGGGTGGGTGAATTGTGCAAGGGCGGTCCTGGTACTCCGGGACCGTTCATCTCGACCCTTGCACAAGAGGGGGGCTTTGCCCCCCTTCTTTGAGTGTGAGCTTACCGATAAGAAAGCAAGCCTGGAAAGCGAACCGCCAGGCGACCGTAACGACATGAAGCGGGTGCATTAGCGGACAAGGCCAGGCGAGCAGTCTGGCGAGGCTCTGGGAGCCAGTCTGCGAAGCCGAAACAGGCCGAAGGCCGCGCTCCCGCGAATGGAAGTGGAGGGAGTGGAGGTGAGCGAAGGCGACGCGGCCTCTAAGCGCGAATCATTGGCGTGTAGAGGAGGGGAGTGCCTCTCCGTGGTACAATGGATAATGGTGTATTTAACGCACTTTCGCATTCGAACACCGCAAAAGACGGCGCCGCCGGCGGCAACGGTGCATCTCTTTTCCTCTCTCTTGCCGCATACGCACGTTCCCTTGTGGAAGCAGCTTCTGTTTCCCCCTGCCGTATACGCTTTTGAGATTGTCCTTGCTGACCAGTCGATCGGGTTCTACATCACCTGCCCCGCAAAAAAAGACGCGTTTGTCCAGAGCCAGGCTGTTGCCGCCTTCCCTCAGTCTCGGATTGAGCGGGTTGAGGACCCCCTAAAAAGCGTTCTTGCCAGTCGCGACCGCGTAGTTGGCGAGATGGTGAGCTCCGATGCGTCCCTGCCCCTCAAGACCTACGAGCACTTTGAAGGGGTGGACGCCCTCAACCCGCTTCTTGGGTACCTCTCAAGCCAGCCCAAAACAATCCAGATGGCTGTCCAGATCATCATTGCACCAGCCGCGTTTCCCTGGCAGAAGGCAGGACAGGCGCACATCCAAGAAAAGCCGCACTTAAAGGCACTTGTCTCTGAGAAGATCGGGGCACAAGGGGGAAAGACGGCAGTCCGCCTCATTGCGGCAGGAAACGATGGTCTCACGCCCTTAAGACACCTCATCAAGGGTCTCGCCTCAACGTTCGCGAGCTTCTCAAGCGGAGAGGGGAACAAGCTCAAGTTCCGTGAGCCTCTGTTTTCACAAGGACGTCTCCTCACGAGAATGAGGGAGCGGTCGTTCTTCTTTTTTGAGCATAGGGGTGAGATATTCAATGCCGAGGAGCTTGCAACCCTCTGGCACCCGCCAAACGATCTTGTCGAGGAGGTGAAGAACATTGAGTGGGGGAGAACCCTCAGAGGCGAGCCCCCACAAAACCTGCCCGTTGTCGAGGACACGGCGGGCGCGCCACCGCATACGAAGATTGGCGTGACGCTCTTCAAGAACAAGCTGACACCCTTCGGGATCAAGGCGGTCGACCGCAGGCGCCACGTATATATCGTAGGGAAGACCGGGGCGGGGAAGTCCACCCTGATTGCAAACATGGCAATAACCGATATTCGCGCTGGTCGGGGAGTGGGCATCATCGACCCGCACGGCGACCTCTCAGATACCATCCTTGACTACATCCCCAAAAGCCGCCTGTCAGATGTCGTGTATCTTGAACCGTTTGATACTGAGCGGCCGTTTGTCCTCAACTTGTTTGAGCATACAAGCCATACTGAGCGCGACCTCATTGCATCCGGTGTTGTTGCGATCTTTGCAAAGCTCTACTCACAAAGCTGGGGGCCGCGGCTTGAGTACATCCTAAGAAACACCATCCTGACGCTCCTTGAGCACCCCGGATCAACCCTCGCTGACGTCCTGCCGCTTCTGTCTGTCGCGTCATACAGGCAAAAGGTGGTGTCTTCCCTGTCTGACCCGGTTTTAAGAAGCTTCTGGGAGGATGAGTTTGAGGCGATGCCGGAAAAGTTTCGTGCTGAGGCCATCTCACCCATTCAAAACAAGGTTGGGCAGTTTATCCAATCTCAGACCATCCGCGCAATCGTCGGGCGCACCCGCTCGACCGTACGGCTTGATGAGATCATCAATACCGGCAAGATACTCATCCTCAACCTCTCTCAAGGAAAGCTCGGGGAGGACAACGCCGCGCTTCTTGGGGCGATGGTGATCACCAAGCTCCAGCTCGCCGCGATGGGGAGGGCACATATTCCAGAGGACAAGAGGCGCGACTTTTTACTGTATGTTGATGAGTTTCAGAACTTCGCAACTGACAGCTTCATGAAAATCCTCTCTGAGGCGAGAAAGTACCGCCTCGCGCTCACCCTCACGAACCAGTACATCGAGCAGCTGGGGGAGGGGGTACAGCGGGCGTTATTTGGCAATGTTGGCACCTTGATCTCGTTTGGCGTGGGGGCGCGGGATGCTCAGGTCTTAACCCATGAGTTTGCCGACCTCTACGCGCCATCAGATCTCGTGACCCTCAACAAGCATGAGATTGTGCTCAACCTCTGTGTTGACGGGATGAGCTGCCTGCCGTTTCCGGCGCGCACGGTACCGCTCCCGCCGCTCAAGAATGGGCATCGGGAGAAGATGATACGCCTGTCGAGAGAGCGCTACGGCCGGCCAGAGAAGATCGTCGGGGTTTCCCCTCGGCGGCGGCGTAAACACAAGACATCTCAAACTACGGTGAAAACAGTCTTCCGCAGCAAGCAGCGCTCGGGGATATAGTAGTGCGTATAGCTATGCTATAGGGTGAATTGATGGGGGATAGCGACCGTTTTACGTCTGTCACCAGATGTGAGCAGACGTCGTAAATTGGACATTAGAAGACGTTTAGGTTGCTCTTTCTTCGATTGGTCTTGCTTTAAGTTGGCTAGACACCTCGGCGACTTTCTCATCATCCTCGGGATCCAGTAGCTTCAAAAGCTGCTTAACAAAATCCTCTTGCTTGGCAATCCGTGACTCCAGCTCAAGCAGCAGACCAAAGAGCAAAAAGATCAGACCTACTAATGCTGCAAGGTCGTTTATCAGGTTCAACAACCTCAGGGCGCCAAGCACAATGGCTGCGATCAAGAACTGTTTCTTCATACAGTCGTAGTATGCACTCTTGCCGCACATTCCTCAAGAGCTTATTTTGTTCCTCATGGCAATGGTGTCAGTAGCCGCGGGTCGTCGTTAGCCGGGTTGCCAATGCGCCTGTCCACCATATACCCCTCCATCTTGGCGGCCGGGTAGGGCTTGAGAAACTGCGTAAGCTCTTCAATCTCAACCGTGTCCGGGTTGAGCCAGGCTGCCTCGTCCTCTTTCTTCAGGATGACCGGCATACGGTTGTGAACAGATGAGAGAAGATCATTCGGCTCGGTAGTGATGATCGTGTAGCACTTCACCTCATCGCCTGTCGCGGGATGCGTGTAGGTCGAGTAGAGACCGGCAAACGCGAAGTACTCCCCGCTCTTGAGCCGGAAGTTGAAGGGCTGCTTTGCAGTCCCCTGTTTTTGCCACTCGAAGAAGCCAGATGCTGGAACAAGACACCGGCTGAACTGAAGGTACTTGTGAGCCCATGACTTGCTGAGGATCGTATCGTCTCGGACGTTGATGAGAGCTTTGGGCTTCTCCTTCTTCTCCTCCCAAAACGGCACGAGCCCCCAGACCATCAATTCAACCGAGTTGGGGCTGTGTGAGACGACGACAGGAAGCACCTGTCCAGGTGAGATGTTGGTACGCGTCTCAAAAAGAGGGAGTTCGCCTTCTATCTCGAAGCGCTCCTTGAACTTCTCAGGGTTGGAGAGATTAAGATTGTAGCGTCCGCACATAGTATCCTCCTCTCAACTTTGACTTAAGATAATTATAGTACGGATGTTCGCATGGAAACAAACCGCCCGTTTCATAGATCAGCGCTCGGCTTGTTTCTGCCTGCGTGGGTAAGGCGAGGAGTGTTCACAGTCCCCTATGGGCACAAGCCGAAAAGACCTCACTGTTTATTCTACCACCCCCGGCGAGTTGATTTGACCCTTCCCAGCAGACCGTCAGGGCAGGTATAATTGATACAATCGCCACATGTTGTTATTCCCGTCACCTCTTTGGTTGATCACAGGTAGCTCTATTTCTACAGCACTTGATGGGGCTGCTTAGGCCTTGGCGTGTGACCCGTCAGGCTGGGGGTGTGCGTATCCTCGGTCACAGAGGCGCACGGCCCTTGTGAGGGATAGCAATACGGCGGGGCTTTTTTTGGCTTGGTGGGCTTGGTTGATTGAGAACAAGTAGATTGAATTATGGAACCTTTATATTTACGTATCTATTCTTCAGGTGTTCTATCTTGTCTTCGGGCTTCAAGCCTCCTAAGTGCATATAGTATTGTCTGATGCGTGTTGGATGCCTCCCCATCTTCTTGGCTACCTCCTCGGCTGTAAGTCCTGACCGATACAATGTTAGTGCCTCTTCTGCCACCTTGCGGGCTTTATGCCCTAATATATCTAGCTTCTTTGCATCGTTAATTATGGACAATACTAGGCTGATTATATTCTCTTCCCTCGTTCTATTGTTGTCGTATGTAGGTAGTGTGAACTTAGGCTCAATGGCTGATTGCTTACCCCATCTATCATTGTTTATTGCGTCTAGCGCTATCTCTTGGATGTATTGATCTTCCATAATCTGATTTAACCCTCACAATGAATCATGGTCGTCCTAATCCTTGATATACCTGTTCTTCATGTGGTATGCCTTATCTTCATGCTTCAAGCCTCCTAAGTGCATGTAGTATTGTCTAATGCGTGTTGGATGCCTCCCCATCTTTTGAGCTACTTCTTCAGTCGTAAGCCCTGACCTGTATAGCGATAGTGCTTCTTCTGCCACCTTACGTGCTTCTGGTCCGAGAGAGTAAATATTCTTTAACTCGTTCATTATGAAGAATACTAGACTTATTGTGCTTGTTGCCTGACACATCCCAGTAAGTCAAGATGGACGCAGCGGACGGGGAGGTGGCAAAGACCATTCAGCCCACGTGGGGGCCTGGCGACGAGCAGCGGGTAGAACGACCGGTTCAGGATCAGGGCCAGTCGTTAAGAGCGGTAACGAGCGGAGCACGCTGGCAGCACACTCAACGTTGCGCCGCAGCCAGCGCCAGCCGATTTGGAAGTAACTTAACCCGCGCCGCCAGTGACCGTCCACGCTCGGACGCTCACCGTGATCCACGACGTAACTGCCGAGGGAGACGAGGTGGAGAGTGGCCACGGCCATGACCAACAGCAGCCGCTCAACGTTGGTCGGGTCAGCGAGTTCACAGTCTTCGAGTTGGAAACCGCCCGATTTGTCGTCGCGGAACGACTCATCGATATCCATACGGAGGCCGTAATCGCCCAAGGTGGTCAAGTCGGCCGGTTGGTCGGTGGCAATGTACCACGGCTCGGTCTTGGCGCCGTCGGCCCACGCCAAGGCGATGTTGAGCGGGCCGTAGCGCTCATTGCCCAGATGCACCTGGTGCAGGAAACCCGCTTGGCCGCGCTGAATGCCCAGGTCGGCCAAGGGCAGGACGCGGCGGTCGGGCAGCCACACATACTGTGTCCCTTGCAGCCGTAGCCGAAAGTGCCAATGGCGATGGTCGCGGCAGAACTGCATGATCTCGGTGGTGCGAAAGCCTTTGTCCCCCAACAGCACCACCTCAGCATTGGCCGGCAGCAAGGTCAAGAGGTGTTCCAGCAACGGCTGGTAGCTGGCGTAGGCCAGCATGACGCTCTTGCGGTCGTAGACCTGCCAAACCAACGGGATCGCCCGACCGCGATACACCAACGCCAAGCGGCAGATGACCAAGCGACCGGCCAAGCTGGTGGTGTCGATGGCGATGGAGAGGGCCTGACCCGCCCAGCCGTTCAGCGCGTGACGGATGAGACCGTCATAGTAGGTGCGCACCTTGACATGCGTGTTGGCCAAGAAGCGTTGGACGCGCCGCTCACGGCTGGCGGCCTTCGCCGTCGAGACAATGGCGTTAGCCAGGTACGGCACGTTGATGGTCTGCTCCAACAGCAAGCCCACGACGAGCCAGGCGAAGACCTTCTGGCGGCGCAGGTCTTCGGTCGGGTTGGCTGTACGGACGCGCTCAAGGATGGTAGAATACAGGGCGAGGCTATCAGACATGGTGACGCTCCGAGTAGGTTTTGGTTGGCACCTCGACTCTACTCGAAAATCGCTGGTTCTGATAGTCTCAATTGTTAATGTGCTTCAACGTCACAACTGCCTTATAGGGATGTGTCAGGCAACAAGCTTATTGTGTTCTCTTCCTTGGTTTTGGTGCTGTCGTATGAAGGTAGCGTTAACCTTGGTTCGATTGCAGACTGTTTCCCCCATCTATCGTTGTTGAGGACATCTAGTGTTATTTCTTTTATTCTCTGCTCTACCATAATCTGATTTAACCTTATTGTGGTTTGGTTTCCCACATTGTATCACATAGACCATTCTGGAACGACGAGAATCTCGGAGAGAGATCCGACCAGCGTCCGAGTGATGACACGAAGTAGGCCCTCATTATCTCCCCATCTCCTCAAGCCGCCGGTAGATGTTCTCCCTGGGTGCCGCAAGCCTGATGGTGACCATCTGGGCATCGGTGAAGACCTGGTAGATGATGCGGTACTGCGTGCCCTTGAACGCAAGGTGAAGGGAGCGAAACGTACGGTACTTGCCCTTCAGGGGTTCCCCCTTCATAGGCTCAGTTTTCAAGACCTGGGCTTCTTCAATAAGGCGGGCTTTCACCTCCCGGGGCAGCTTCCGAAAAAGCCGCTCGGCCGCACTCGCGATGGTGAGGGTGTACATAGCAACTCAGTCATCGAGCAACTTCTCATCAAACGGCACCATCTCTCCCCGTGCGATGTTCTCCTCATCCTCTTTCAAGGTCTGCTGAAGCTCGGGATCTGCCATGATCGCCATTGTATCGGCAAGGCCTGGGTCATACCGCTCAACAAGCTCTAATATTCGGGCGCTCTCATTGGAGCCGAATATCATCGCCATTGGCTTGTTGCCCCGCTTGATGAGGAAGGGCTTACCCAAGTAGTGAGCCTCCTCGATGATCTCCCCGAGGCGGCGGCGTGCAGTGTGTACTGGAATAGTTGAGGTCATAGGTGTGATAATTGAGACAATATATCAATTATGACAATTGTATCAAACTAAAGAGGGGATATCAAGGAGAAATGATGAGAAAGTGAGAGGTGGCCTCAGCTGTGGGTATCTTAGGGAGCCTCAGTCGGCGAGTAGTAGCCGAGTTTTGATGCGACCTGCCAGATTGTATCAACCAAAGGGTCTGAGAACGTCAAGACGTGATCGAACCGGTCAAACGAGGTGAACCAGAAGCGCGCCTTTCCCCCTGCCTCCTCCGTGAGCTTCTTCAAGTAGTCGACCCGCTCCTCCGATGTCGTCACCGTCATAACCCGCATCGTCTTGGCCTCAAATAGTGCCTCGTACTTGCCCGAGTGCACAAACGCGTTGTATGCGAGGATCTTGTGCCGGTAGTCGCGCCTGCCCCAGACTGATGAAACACCGGTGGTGTTCCCAAGATCGCACTCCACAAACATGTGATAAACCCGCTCTCTCCCCTCCTCTGTCGGGACAACGAGACGAAAGTACCCGTCAGGGGTAACAGCGGTTTTTAAGGGCTTTTGGCCCTCCATCTTCACCTCAACGGCCATCTCAGGTTGCATGCGCTTCAAGGTCCTATCATCGAGCCACTCCTCAATAGACCAGCCATGAGCTCGTGCCGAGAGCTCGAAGTAAATCCTGAGCCAGTTTGTCTGTATCAGGTGCTCCAGGCGCCGAGGGGTGACGTCATTCTCCTGCTTGCTCCAATCGGCCTTTTTGCCTGTCTCATCCTGATAGACCTTCGCGCCTTTCGTGGACAGAAGGTGAATACGTGGCTTTCTCCCCTCAGTAAGGAGGGTGGGCTGTTCGCGGCTTTCAATGTAGTCGTTCTCAGCAAGCACCTTGAGGCGTGCCTGGCACCGGCTTGAGACACCAGTTACCCTCGACTCACCCTTTGTGGGGAAGAAGAGGGCGTCAATCTGCGGAGTTGTGAGCGCCCGACGGTCGGCAACGGCAAGCACAATCTCAACATCACGTTTGGTGGGAATAAAGCCCTTGGGTTTAGCGCTCTTCGAATCCGGGCTCATCGTCGTCCTCGAATAGATGAGGTGCCTCCTCGTCGCGTTGGTTTCTAAGGGGGACATACTTCTTCATTGTACCAGAAACCGGCCGCTTAAGTCTCTGGGTAATCCCCTGTTCCACCAGGTATCGGTCGGTCGTGAAGTCCTTGACCCGGCTCACAATCAGCGCTCGTCCCTGCGCGGACTCCTCCGCCTCGAAGCGCCTGGTTGTAATAAGCTCATCCTTCAGCTGAGCCCCATCAACGTATCGCACCCGCGCTATATAGTTCTGAAGAGTTGCAAGCTCGTTGGCCCGTTCTGCGATCACATCGGCATACGTTCGTGGCCGCTCGACCTGCGCCGTTGGGTCAGGCAGGTAGATGGGATGTTTGTCCACCTCGTCTGCAAAGTACATTGCCCGGCGTATGAGTTCCCTGACCCTCCACGCAACACTCGTGCAGACCGCGAAGGTATCCTTGTATTCAGGAATATTCATGCGCATAACTTGATCCCATTCCTTATCGAAATCGAAGTCACCGCCCCACGTTTTAATGTATAACTCGCTTTCGTAAAATAGGTGATAAATCGACCTATGTAGAGCCTTCGGTATTCGATCGTCGAAAAAAACGATGGGCCAGATCTCTGCAATCGCGTCATAATACAGGTAATTATGGAAGAGAGTAGGCAAATCCACCTCTTTATTTATGCGGATCCACCGCCAGACTGAATAATCTATCCCCTTTTCCATCTGCTCAAAGTAATGTTTCAAAAGTGCGTAGTCTGTTGATGTGAATTGGATATGCCGTCTTTCGGAGGGTCCCGCACGCTTCCATTGGAAGTTTGTATCCCCCTCCATCTCGTTATACACATACGCCAAAAACGCTGTCATT
>JAXLWL010000009.1:0-209561 GCA_046328505.1 Anaerolineae bacterium
ATTCAGCAGAACAGATGTATTGGAAGCACCCTAGTAGCGCTGCAGTAGTTGACCACGATGTGTTTCGTATTGGGAGCGACCAGGATTTTGCGTTATCGAAGAATAATTTCGCGGACTACATACTACAGGGAGATCAGAACTTTACCGGGATCGACTTTTCGGCTTTTACTAGGATTTTCGAGATTATTCGTACAATTCTTCTAGACGTTCAAAATGACAGTGCCGCGTTTCCCAGCGGGTCGACTCAAGGCTCTATGCGGCCCGATATCCCCGATTGATGCCGCCTCTGTATTACCTCTATCACCGTGCTATATCACGGTACACTATCCGGTCCCGCTATTGGGCAGCGCGGCCAATCTACGTCTACACGATTGCTTCCCGATTCGGCGTCGCGTCGAGAGGAGAGCCGACTGGAAGTCGGCGCGACAGGGTGTGTTTCCTGCCCCCTCTCCCCTTGTGGGAGAGGGGTTGGGGGTGAGGGTCTTCGTCCCAACACGAGGCGATAAGACCCTCACCCAACCTCTCCCAGGGGGAGAGGAGGAAGCTGCCCGCTCGCCCAGCACAGCGCGTTGGTGATGAGGCGCTGGTAGGCGGGGTGCAGCCAGACCGGTAGGTTATGGCCCGGCGTCAGGACGCAGACGCGGCCGGCGCCTTCCTGCCGCGTCCAGCCGGCGGGCTGCGAGCCGTGCTCGGAGGTCGTCGTCAGGAACACGTCGGCGCCCGCGTCGTCCAGGGCGACGTGGTAGTGCTCGTCGGTCAGCGTGAAGGCCTCGCTGCCGGCGCACAGGGGGTTACCCGGGTCGGGCGTGACCGTCACGGGGCATTGCGGCGGGTGGTGGAGAAATGACCCGCCCATCATGCCCCGTAGCGTCGGCATATCCCCGTAGCCGGCGACGCCGGAGTGAATCACGACCCAGCCCTGGCCGGCCCGCACCTGGCGCACGATCGCCTCCGCGAGGGAATCGTCGGCCCAGGGCGCGAGATCGGTGGCCGAGCGGTTGTTGGACTTGGAGAGAACGACGAGAGGATACGCCGCGAACTGCTCCGGCGATGGCACGTCCCCCGGCTGAATCCAGTCGAAGTCGAAGCCCGCCGACGCCAGCGGCTCAAGCCCGGCGCGCACCGTGGCCATCGAATGATACCGATCCTCACTCAACACCATCACCCGCATCTCGCCTCCCTTTACCACGGCCATTCCTTGCCTTCCCAGTCGCGCAGCGCGAGCACGTCTTCGTCGACGTTGGCGTCGATGAAATAGGCAAGCGCCGGGGCGGCGGCCTCCTCCGGCTCCAGGTCCGCCTCCGTCCCCTTGACGCCGCTGATGTAGGAACGGATCCAGCCGGGGTGATAGACGCGGAACGTGTACCCCTCCGGCCGCAGCAGGTTGAACAGCAGCCGCGTCTCCATGTTCAGCGCCGCCTTGGACATCGTGTAGCCGTACCAGGAGGTGCGCTGCGCCGCCCCGATGCTGCCCGCCTCGGACGAGACGAAGCACAGGCGCTTGAAGTCACCGCGGTCCATCAGCGGCAAGAAGGCTTCTACCACGCGCAGCGGCCCCAGTGCGTTCACGTCGTACAGGCGAAACATCTCGGCGTAGTCCGGCGCCTCGCGGATGGAGCGCGGCGACGTGGGCGAGTTGACGCCGGCGTTGTTGATGAGCAGGTCCACGCGCCCGGCGGCCGCCTCGACCGCCTGGGCGGCGGCGCGGGCGGACTCGATCGAGCGCACGTCCAGCGGGACAATCCGGAGCGTATCCGGGAAGCGCTGCTGAAGCTCGATGAGCTGCGGCCAGTCGGGCAGGTTCTGGCCGGCGAAGACCTGCCAGCCCCGCGCCAGCAGGCCCTGGGACAGCGCGAAGCCTAGCCCGCGGTCGGCGCCGGTGACAAATGCGATCTGTGACATCGTTGCGGGATCCCCTCTCTTGCGATGGCCAATTCTGCATCCGGGCCAGGAGGGCGTCAAGCTGGGAACCCTCCCTCATCCCCCAACCCCTTCTCCCAAAATGGGAGAAGGGGGGCGCGTTCCCCTCTCCCGCTCTGGGAGAGGGGGCAGGGGGTGGGGGATGCCCGAATTTGACAAACCCCCTGGCTGACATACACTCTTGACGACGATACCCTGCATCTGGACCTGAGTAATTGATGCCCGATTCCCTTTTGCCCACTATCACCGCCATACGATACGTCGCCCCGCTACGCGAGGGCGGCTCCGTGCCGGCCATCGTCGAGGCCGACGACGACGGCACATACGTCCTCAAGTTCCGCGGGGCGGGGCAGGGCCGCAAGGCGCTCATCGCCGAGCTTGTCGCAGGCGAGATTGGCCGCGCCCTGGGCCTGCCCGTCCCTGATCTGGCGGTTATCGAGCTGGACGGCGTTCTCGGCCGCGCCGAGCCGGACCCCGAGATCAAGACCATCATCGACGCCAGCGTCGGCACGAACCTGGCCGTGGACTACCTGCCCGGCTCGTTGGGTTTCGGCCCGCTGGACGAACGCAAAGTGGACGGCGCCCTGGCGTCGGCCATCGTCTGGTTCGACGCCTACGTCAGCAACGTCGACCGCACGCCGCGCAACCCGAACATGCTGTGGTGGCACCGCCGCCTGTACCTGATCGACCACGGCGCGTCGCTCTACTTCCACCACAACTGGGGCGACGACCGCAGCCGCAGCCCGTTCGCGGTCATCAAGGACCACGTCCTCCTGCGCCGCGCCAACGCCCTGGAAGCCATTGACGAAGAGATGGCGGCGCGGCTGCCTGAGGACACCATCCGCCAGATTGTGGCCGCGATCCCGGACGACTGGCTCGCGCCGGAGCCGGCCTTCCCGGAGGTCGCCACCCACCGCCAGGCCTATGTGGACTACCTGCTGCGCCGCCTGGAAGCGCCGCGCCCCTTTGTCGAGGAGGCCCTCCGTGCCCGCGCGAAGCTGCTGTGACTACGCCGTGATCCGCGTTGTCCCCCGCGTCGAGCGGGAGGAGTTCATCAACGTGGGCGTCATCCTGTTCTGCCGCACGCGCCGCTTCCTGGCCGCGGAGGTCGAGGTAGACGAGGCGCGGCTCGCGGCGCTGTGGCCGAGCCTGAACCTGGCCGAGGTGCGCGAGGAATTGGAGGCCATCCCGATTGTATGCGCCGGGGGCAAGGCAGCCGGGCCTATCGGCGAGCTCAGCCAGCCCGAGCGCTGGCACTGGCTCGTTTCGCCGCGCAGCACCGTCATCCAGACCTCGCCCGCCCACGCCGTCATCAGCGACGACCCGACGGCGACGCTCGCCCGCCTCATGCGCACGATGGTGCGTCGGGAGGCGGCGCCGGAGTAAGACCGGGCGCGACGCCGGCTCAGATAAGTAATATACAGGTAATGGATATGTAAGTATTGGACGTGTAATGAAGAGCCTCCGAAGGTGTCCTAACAGTACATGGAACACACACGGAGACTGGTGAAGCGAGAGAAAGCGAGGCGAAGGATGAGTAACGGACAGGCCACACAGACCGAGACCATCACCCTGGGCGGCGGATGCTTCTGGTGCATCGAGGCGGTGTTCGATGAGCTGCAGGGCGTGCTGAGCGTCGAGTCGGGCTACGCGGGCGGGACGGTGGCGAACCCGACCTACCGCCAGGTATGCACGGGCACGACCGGCCACGCCGAGGTCATCCAGGTCACGTTCGATCCGTCGGTGATTTCTTTGAAGCAGATTCTTGAGGTGTTCTTTGCCGTCCACGACCCGACGACGCTGAACCGCCAGGGCGCCGACATTGGAACGCAGTACCGCTCGGTCATCCTCTACCGCAACGAGGAGCAGAAGCGGGTGGCGCAGGAGGTCGTTCGCGAGCTGACGGCGGCGAAGGCCTACCCGAACCCTATCGTGACCGAGCTCGCGCCGTTCGATGGGTTCTACGTGGCGGAGGACTACCACCAGGAGTACTACGCGCACAACGGCAGCGCGCCATACTGCCAGGTGGTGATCGCGCCGAAGATGGCGAAGTTCCGCAAGCTGTTCAAGAGCCAGCTCAAGTCCGCGCAGCCGGCGTAGAACATCGAGCAATGTCGCTTCAGTGACAACAAGACTGTCATTGCGAGCGCAGTCTATATGACCCTTGGGTCACCCGTAAGTATGAAAATGTCATGCTGAGCGAAGCGAAGCATCCCGGTGCCGTTGGAGGCCCTTCGCTGCGCTCAGGGCGACAGCCTCGCTATCTTCATCTCAGCGAAGCAATCTCCCGCTCTGACGATAGACTGTTTGTGCGTGCATAGCACGTCTATTGCCTGGCGGGAGATTGCTTCGTCGTCCTTCGTCCTCCTGCTCAGAACACACACTACTGTCATTGCGAGGAGCGCATCAGCGCGACGAAGCAATCTCTCGGTGGATGACAGCAACGCAGTAGCGGTGCAAACCGCCTTTGACAAGGACGGGGGATTGCTTCGCTCCGCTCGCAATGACGGCTTAACTGTGTTCTTGTGTCGGCGCATGCCGCCGCACGGCATTGAGGTCTCGCAATGACGCCGAACGGTGTTGGCTGACAGCCCTTCAGAACTCGTAGCTTGAGCTTTGGTGCGATGCCCCGCCAGGAGTATAATAGCGGGCGTGTCGCACCTTTCTTCTTCTTCAGAGACCAACTCTCCCAGGCGATGGCGGGGCCTTGCCCTGGACATCATCCTGGCCGTGTTAATCTTCTTCGTCGCCCTGTCGCCCCGCGTCGCCGTGGCGCAGGCGTACACCGAAGCGCCGCAGAGCGAGGAAAAGCTCTACGACCGCTACGCCTGGCCCTGGGCGCAGGGCCTCGGCACGGAACCGCGCGAGACCCCCTTCCCCTGGCATCCCCTCGGCTCGTTCACTCATCGCCCACCGGCCTACGGGCTGGTGCTGGGCATCACCTATCGCATCTTCGGCCACGACTTCGGCGCGGCGCGCATGGTGCAGGCGATCATCGGGGCGCTGGCGTGTGTCCTGACGTTTGTGATCGGGCGGCAGGTGGCGAACCGTTGGGTGGGGCTGGCCGCCGCTGTCATCGCCGCCGAGTACTCATTCCTCATCGGCTTCTCGGCGCGGCTCATGTCCGAGCCGCTGTTCATTCTGCTCATGCTGCTAATGGTCGTGCTGTTACTGTGGGCACGGGCGAGCGGGCGGCTGCTGATTCTGCTCGCCGCGTGCTACGTTCTCGGCTGGGCGAACCTGACGCGCGGCGTCCTCCTGCTGCCTTTCATCCCCTTACTCGTCATCTGGCTGTGGTTCATCCCTGCCTTCCGCCGCCGCTTCTGGGTCACACTCGGCATTGTCGCCCTCGGGCTGCTGCTCAGCATTGGCCCGGTGACGCTGCGCAACTACCAGTTCCACCACCGCTTCCTGCTCATCTCGTCCAACGGCGGCCAGGCCTTCTACCACGGCATGGACACCATCCCCGGCCTGAGCGCGCCCGACGAGCTGCCCTCGCTGGATGACGTCAAGAACCGGAATCTGGCGGAGCTAGACGAGGACGTGGCGTTCCGCAACCTCAAGCTGGCCTACCTGATGCGCCACCCCGGCGACATCCTGCCCATCCTCAACTATCAGCGCGAGCAGTTCCTATCGGCGGAGCAGGGCTACAAAATCTCGGACGTGGTCATCCCGGTGCCGGAGGACCCGCTCGCCTGGCCGCTGCTCCTGCTCGGCGGCGTGCTCAGCGTCTTCCTCATTCCCAAGGCCTACCAGAAGCGCGCCCTGCTGTACATCGTCATCCTGAGCCTGATGAGCATGGACTTCGCGTTCCACATGGAGACGCGCTTCCGCCTGCCCCTGGCGCCACTGCTGGCCGTGCTGAGCTGCTGGGCCATCTGGAGCGCGGCGGAATTCTTGGTAAGGCGAACGGTTGGTCTCCAAAAGGCACGCCGAGCGCCAGGGGCTTGACGCTCGGCAGCGACTCAGACTCGAAGTCTGAGATTGACAGGACAAAGTCTGCCTTAGCAGGCTGGGATAGGGTGACTCCCGTTAAGCCAGCCTGCTTCGAGCAGGCTTTTTCATGCTATACCAAACGCCGCTAGAAAGGCCTTCAAAGTCAGCGTCATCGCGAGAAGGGCGACTGCCGGTCGCAAGGGCGGGAGATTGCTTCGCCCCGCTGCTATGAAAGTTGTCCGGCGGCTCGTTGTCGCCAGGCGACGCCCCAGACTCAAGCCCTGTCTTTTATACAGAACGTTTGAGCGAGGCTGGCTATTCGGAAGACAGCCCACGGTGTCGCTGCGAGGAGGACGTCTCGCGGGGGTGTGGGGGGCGAAGCTCCCCACTGACGAAGCAGCCTCCCGACGGGTGACAGACACGGCTGATGCGGCTCAGACGGCCTTGAACCAGGGCGAGGGATTGCTTCGCTGAGATGAAAATAGCGCGGCTGTCGCCCTGAGCGTAGCGAAGGGCCTCCAACGGCACCGGGATGCTTCGCTTCGCTCAGCATGACATTTCCATAGTTACGGGTGCCCCAAGGGTCATATAGACTGCGCTCGCAAAGACGGGTTGGTGCTGTGGCCACAGTGGCCACGCCGTCTTCCAGCCCCGCTGGCTATCGCGCTGCCAAGATGTGTGTAAAAGACAGGACTCAAGTCTGGGGCTGATACGGCGAAGCCTGCTCAAGCAGGCTCGGCAGCCCACTTCAGTGGGCTTTGCACGTTCAGCCTGGCACTTGAGTGCCAGGCGACGCTGCTGCGACTCTCATCCGTGAGGATGCGCCGTAGGCGGCAGCGGGGCTGCTCAGGAACTTCACATGCGGTGTCATGCTGAGCGAAGCGATGCATCTGGGCCGCGGTAGGCTCGCAGTCCAGACCCTTCGCGCTGCTCGGGGTGACATTCGGAAGTTTCTTGTATCAGCGCATGCCGCCACACGGCATCGGCGCCTCGCAATGACAGCACAGCTCAGCCGTACCAGGGAACTGTTCCATACTCACCTCTGACAAACAAAACCGAGGCGCGGAGCCAAAGCAAGAAGAGGTTCAACCACTTCTTCCTTTGCGTCTCCGCGCCTCTGCGTTTCATTTCTCTTGGAAACCACGCGGGGCGAATTCTACTTGTTGAGGGGCGGGTTAGCGCAGACCTTCGAGCAGCCGCACCGTCATGCGCTCGTTAGCTAGATCAACGCTCTGGACGACGTCGGCGATGGCCGGCAGCAGCAACTCCTCGCCATCATCGTCGCGCACGACGTAGACCTCGTTGGCGCCGGTGAAGATGACGTGGTCGACCGTTCCCAGGCGCTCCCCGTCCTCCGTGTAGACGGTGAGGCCCTCGATCTGGTGGACGTAGTACTCGTCCTCGCCGAGGGGCATCGCCTGGTCGGCCGGAACCACGACGACCTGGCCGCGTAGCGCCTCTGCCGCATTGCGGTCGTCGACGCCCGCGAGCTTGAGCAGCGCGCTTCCCTTGTGCAGCCGCGATCCCTTCAGACCGACGCTGCGGTAGTCGCTGCCATCGGGCGGACCGATGAGAACGCTTTTGAGGCGCTTGAAGCGGTCGGGGAAGCTCGTCTCCAGCAGCACCTTGACCTCACCCTGTATCCCGTGGGCGGCGACGATCTCGCCGACGACCAGGTACTTCGGGTCCAATCGCGGCACTACACGATCTCCAGGTTGATGCGCGTCCCGGGGCGCGCCACCCCCCGCAGCATGGTGCGAATGGCATTGGCGACGCGGCCCTGCTTGCCGATGATGCGCCCCATGTCGTCCGGTGCGACCGACAGCTCCAGCACCGCGCCCGACGAGCCCATGCTCACCTGCTTGACGCTGACCTGGTCCGCGTGGTCGACGAGGTTGCGGGCGACGTACTCAACGAGTCTGCGCGCCGTCTCGACCGTCTCTGGATCTACCTTCGCCGAGCGACTATCGCGCGGTGGACGCGCATCACGTCCGTAGCGCGTGTCACGTCCACGCGGAGCGCCGCGGCCGCCACTTCGGTTTCCATAGGGCGACATACTACGCCTCGCTTGCGGCTGGTGCGGCTTCCGCCGCGGGGACTGCGGGCGCTTCGGCGGCAGCCGGGGCTGCTGCCTCGTATGCGCCGGCCTTCTTGAGCAGACGCTCGACGGCCTCGGTCGGCTGAGCGCCGTGGCCGAGCCAGTAGCGCGAGCGCTCGACGTTCACGACGACGGTTTCCGGCTCGGTGCGCGGGTTGTAGTGGCCGAGCACTTCGAGGAAGCGGCCGTCACGGGGCGAGGTCGAGCTCGCGACGACGATACGATATGAGGGTTGCTTCTTGGCGCCTACGCGGCGCAGGCGAATCTTGACCACGATCCTTGAGCCTCCACTTTATAGTTAGCTGCCTGCCTTAGCCCCCGGTGGGCGTCCCCCGCGTGGGGAGAGAGGCGCAAAGCGCCTTGAGCCCAGCAGCCTAGATACCTTCAACATCGTCATGCTGAGCGCAGCGAAGCATCCCGGCGAAACCGCGGGAGACTCTTCGCTCTGCTCAGAGTGACACGCGCTTAGCGGCGCGGCCTCAGACCGCCGCCACCCGGCGGTTCGTTGTCGAACAGCCCTGGCGGCAGCCCCTTGGGCATGCGCCGGCCGCGGCCGACCGACTTCATCAGCTTCTGCATTTCCATGAACTGGCGCACCAGGTTGTTCACATCCTGGACGGTCGTGCCGCTGCCCGACGCGATGCGGCGCTTGCGGCTGCCGTTGAGGATCTTTGGGTTGCGCCGTTCCTCGCGTGTCATCGAGTAGATGATCGCCTCGACGCGCTTGAGGTCCTTGTCGTTGATGCCCCCGGCCGGCAACTGCTTGGTCATCTGGTTGATGCCGGGGATCATCTCGAGAATCTGCGTCAGCGGTCCCATGCGCTTGAGCTGTTGAAGCTGGCTCAGGAAGTCCTCGAAGTCGAACTTACCCTCGACCATCTTCTTGCTGGCCCGTTCCGCCTCCTCCTGGTCCATCGTCATCTCGGCGCGCTCGATGAGGCTGAGCACGTCGCCCATGCCGAGGATACGCGAGGCGATGCGGTCGGGGTAGAACTGCTCCAGCGGCTCGATCTTCTCGCCGACACCGATGTACTTGATCGGCACGCCGGTGACGTGGCGGATCGACAGGGCCGCGCCACCGCGCGAGTCGCCGTCCATCTTCGTCAGGATAAGGCCGGTGACGTCCGTGCGCTTGTGGAAGTCCTGCGCGACGCGCACCGCCTCCTGCCCGACCATCGAATCGACGACGAGCAGGGTTTCGGTCGGCTTCGTGCGCGCCCGAATCTCCTCCAGCTCCTGCATTAGCGCCTCGTCGATGTTGAGACGGCCGGAGGTGTCGATGATGACGACGTTGTAGTTGCTCTGGCGCGCCCGGTCGAGGGCGTGGGCGGCGATGTCGGGCGGCGGCGGCGCGCTGCCCTCGCTGTGCACCGGCACCTCGATCTGCCGCCCCAGGACTTCGAGCTGGGTGATGGCGGCGGGTCGGCGCGTGTCGGCGGCGACGAGCAGGGGCCGCTGGCCGGAACGCTTGAGCGGGAGGGCGAGCTTGGCCGCCGCCGTCGTCTTGCCGTGACCCTGGAGGCCGACGAGCATGACGACGTGGGGCGGGACGCCGCCCAGGTTGAGCTTCGACGGCTCGCCGAGGAGGGCGATCATCTCTTCGTTGACGATCTTGACGACCTGCTGTGCGGGCGTCAGGCTGCGAGTCACTTCAGTGCCAATGGCGCGCTCGCGCACCTTGGCGATGAATTCTTTAACGACTTTGAAATTGACGTCGGCTTCCAGGAGCGCCAGGCGCACCTGCTTGAGCGCTTCATCGACGTCGGCTTCAGTCAGGTGGCCTTTAGCGCCCAGTTTGTCGAAAATACCTTGGAGCCGCTCGGTCAGGTCTTCGAACATTGGCATGGGCTATAACCCTTCACGCTTACTACAAATGCGACAACACAACGCCCCTTCTCAGGGGCGACACATAATTGTACGTCGATATGCCGGTTGGAGCAAATGTCGTGTACCGATCTTACGCTTCTCTCGTCCGCTCAAGCTCTTCCTCGCGCAGGGTGCGGCGCATAATCTTGCCAATCATGCTCTTTGGCAGGTCGGGGCGAAACTCAACCTCCGACGGCACCTTGTACGCCGTCAGATTGTCGCGGAAGTATTTGTCGAACTCCTCCGGCGTCGCCGTCTCGCCGTCCTTCAGCACGATGTACGCCTTGATGTGCTCACCCTTGTACGCGTCCGGGATGCCGACGGCGATGCCTTCCTTCACCTTCGGGTGCTTGTAGATGACTTCGTCGATCTCGCGTGGGAAGACGTTGAAGCCGCCGACGATAATCAGCTCCTTCTTGCGGTCGGTGATGGTGAAGTAGCCGTCCTCGTCCATCATCCCAATGTCGCCCGTGTGCAGCCAGCCGTCCACGATCGTCCGCGCCGTCTCCGCCTCGTCCTTGTAGTAGCCGAGCATCACGCTCGGGCTGCGCAGAACGATCTCGCCCAGCTCGCCCGGCGGCAGGTCCCGCCCGTCGTCAATCCCGATGATCTTGAACGGGATGTTGATGCTCCCGATCTTGTGCGTGCCGTGATACGGTTCGCCATGATCGCCGTCACCGGGCTTCCGTCAGCCCGTACCCCTCGATCATGCGCGCGCCCGTCTTGGCCTCGAAGTTCTCCTTGATGGCTTGCGTCAGCGGCGCCGCGCCGACGAAGATGCCCTCCAGGCTGCTCAAGTCGTAGCGCTCGATGTCCGGCAGATTGCTCAGGGCGACGAACATCGTCGGCACGCCGATGAAGAACGTCGGGCGGAACTTCTGGATGGCCTTGACCACGTCCTTGGCGTTGAAGCGCGGCATGAGAACCGTCGTTCCACCGTGAAGGATGGGCGCGTTCATGGTGACGCTCATGCCGAAGCCGTGGAACAGGGGCAGGACCGCCAGCATGCGTTCGTCGCCGCGCAGATTGCCCCAAGCCGAGATCTGGTAGGCGTTGGCAACGCAGGCGTTGTGGGACAGCATGATGCCCTTGGCGATGCCGGTCGTTCCGCCGCTGTAGATGAGCACCGCCATGTCGCTGGGGTCCACGGCAGCCGGGCGAAAGTCGGTTGGCGCGGGACGGTCGGCGAGGGTCTTGAAGTCCAGCAGGGTCAGCCCCTTGCCCTGCCGCATCATCCGCGACTCGCGCACCCGCTGGGCGACGCTGAGCGGGAAGGGCAGCGCGTCGGCCAGCCGCGCACAGATGACGCGCTTCAAAGGCGTTGCGTCTACCAACCGCGCGACCTTGTCCAGGAACAGGGGGATCGTGATGACCGTCTCGACCCCGGCATCGGTCAGTTGGAAGGTCAGCTCGCGCTCGGTGTACAGCGGGTTGAGCGGAACCACGACCGCGCCGGCCTTGAGAATGCCATAGTACGCGACGACGAACTGCGGCATGTTGGGCATGAGCAGCGCCACCCGATCGCCGGGCTTAACGCCGAGGTGACGCAGGTTCGACGCGAGCATATCCGAGTGCGACTTCAAATCGCGGAAGACGAAGGAGCGCCCGTAGAATAGGAGGGCGGCCTTGTTCGGCTGCCTGGCGGCGGTATCGTCCAGGAGGGTGTAGAGCGGGACGTGGGGGTAGTCGATGTGCGCCGGTACCGTCGCGTCGTAGTGCCGCAGCCAGGGGTGGGCGCCGGGGACGTCCTCTATGGGTTGGAGACTCTGAGGTGACATCACTTCTCCGTCAGGTCCACGGGTTAAGGGTCTTCACCCCCGTTTGCGCGAAGTCCGCCTCGTTTCGAGTCACCAGTGTGAAATCTCCCTGCGTAGCAACGGCAGCAATCAGCGAGTCCATCACTGGCATTGGTTTGCCCGGCGCCTCGAGACGAGCAACCAGTGTTCCCCAGACCAACAAGGCCTCCAGACCGAGGCCGACCAGCCTACCGTGAAATCGGACGAGCAAGTCATCCTCAAGCCAGGCCTGCAGGGCCTGTTTTCGGGTCTTGTCGGTGAGTTTCTCGATGCCTCTCTTCAACTCGCCTACCGAAATCACGCTTAGGTAAATCGTCTCAGGCTCGGTTTGATTGAGCCAAATAACGACTGATAGGTTCGGCTGCTTCTTGCGGAACTCTGATAGGGCGTTGGTGTCCAGCAAATATCTCATAGCGCAATATCGGGTCGGGGCAAGCCGGGATCCCGTTCCAGGTCGAGATCTTCAACGCCCGCGAGCGGGGATTGGCGAAAAAACTCCCCAAGCGGGAGATCAGCATTCTTCATGCGCCTATATTCGTCATACGAGAGAATGACAACGACCTCTACGCCTCGGCGTGACACAATCTGAGGGCCATGCTCAATGGCCTCGTCAACGACTTCGCTGAACCGACTTTTGGCTTCTTGAATCTGCCAGATACGTCCCATTGACTTCACCCCTGTGACTAGTCTGACTAGATTGTGACGTCGTTTGGCTAACTCGTCAACATTACGGCCATCGGCATGGACCACGGCACACATGCAATGGGAGGGCTATTGGATCACGAAGGTCACGAAAGTGCACGAAAACCGCGAAAGATGCAGGTCCTGTGGTCCCTTTTCGCGACTTTCGTGTTCTGTCCAGTCGGTTCTTGGTCCAAAGCCCCCGGCATAAAGACCCGCACCCTGCCCTCTCCTATGGGGAGAAGGTATCAGAATAGGTGGCTACGTCGCCCGCGCCGCCAGTTCCGGGCGGGCGCGAACCAGGCCTAGCGCCGCCGCTAGAGCCGCGACCACGAGCGTTATGCCCAATGTCGCCAGCCACGCGACAGCGATGAGCAGGCCCAGTTCGTCGATACGCCGCTCGATCTCGCGCAGCGACCGGCCGGCCGCGACGAACCCCGGGGTTGGACCGTCCACGCGGGTCACGACCGTCGCCAGGCGCACGCCCGGCTGCGGCTGCCACGTGATGCGCGACTCGCCGTGCGACCGCACGTTGTCCAGGACGCCGGGCGGCAACACCGGCGTCGCGCCGTCGAGACGCGCCGCGGACGCCGCCACGTGTCCGGCGTCATCGTAGATGATGGCGAACGGCGCGAGGCTCTTCGCCACGTCGACGGGCGAACCAATGAGGCCCGCGGGGTCCTGGCCGGCTTCCAGGGCGGCGGCCGTGTCCTCGGCGACCTGGACCCCGACATCGTTGGCCGAAAGGCGCAGGCTCTGCTGCGCTACGAGGTAAATCATGCCCGCCAGCAATGTCGCCGCGGCGGCCGGCGCGAGCCAGTAGCGAAGCACAGTCAAAAGGAACGGCAGCACACCCTTCATGGTAATTCCTTTCTCGGATCCGGCGATCGACGTCGACCTCCCCAACTACTGAACGCCGTCACCGCGGCGGCCGTTCACGCGAGGTGGGCGCTTTGAGCTTCGGCATGCCTGACCTATGAAGCCGGAGCCGTCACGATTCCTCCTACGAGCGAGTGAACCAGAAAACGTTGCTGAAGTCGCCGTCGCGCACGAAGTACACCCGCACCTCGCCCGTGTCCAGCCGCTCCCCACGCTGCCCGATATACGTCACGCCTCCCAGCGTCATCTGAAACTCCGACGAGTTCGGCACGAACCCGTCCCCGAACATCCGCTTCTGCAACGCCGCATTCGGATTGAACTGGATCACCTGCGCGTTCTCCCCCGCCGCCAGGATCCCCGCCTCCGTCCCGTTCCTCGGGTTCGGCCGCTGCACGAACGCGACATTGGCGAAGTTGGGCACCATGACAAAGTAGACGCGCACCAGCCCGCTCGCCAGGCTTTCCGCCCGCTGACCGCCAAAGTCGAGGCCACTGAGCGTGACACGGAACTCAGGCGAGTTCGGGACGAGGCCGTCGGCGAAGATGCGTTTCTGGAGGGCGGCGTTGGGGTTGAACTGCATATTCTGCCGCCGCTCTGCCTCCGCCAGCAGCGCCGGCCCGACCGACATGATTCCCAGCGGCATCGGCGTGACCGGTGTCGCGGACGCTATCACGAGAGGGATGAGCGTCAGGCGCGGCATTGGGGTCACTGTGACTGGCGTGTTGACAGCGGCTGGTGGTGTGGCGGGCGGGGATGGCAGCAGGAGGTCGCCCCGACGGGTGGCCGGGCTAACGAAGCGCGGCAGGGTCGGCGTCGGCCTCGTGCCCTGGAAGGAAGGCATGCTGGCTTCCGCCTCGTGAGGCCCCAGCGCGAGCGCCTGCTGCATGAAGACGACCACAACGAGGCCCGCCGCTAGAAACACATACACCCGCGCGGCGCGCAACCACTTCAGCCAGATCTTCGGCCTCATCCAGGCACCTCCTCCCGCTTAGCCAGTAGGCCCATCCTCGGCCCCGTTCTGGATACATAGTAGTGACGGCTTCGGTCGTTTCGCGGTCGCAAGAGCGACTGGAAGTCGCCACTATGTTGCTATCCCCTCACGTGGCACAGATCGATGGGCGTTCCCTCTGGCGTGCGACGTGTTCCCCCACCGTTAGGACGCTCGATAGCGCGCAAGACTTTCATTGTCGTCACCGGCTCTTCAACCTGTCTCACTTGCAGAATGTCGAATCTGGCGTAGTATTCCGCCCGCGCGATGTCGATTCTGGGCCGCCTTGGACGACGATATAGTGTAACCACTCCTACGCAAGCGAAGCTGACGAGAAAGACATTATTGTTGCCCCTGTAATTTCTAGCAAGGAGAACAGAACTATGCGCAAGTTGATCGTTTCTGAGTTCGTCTCGTTGGATGGCGTCATGCAAGCCCCGGGCGGGCCGGAGGAAGACACCGAAGGTGGCTTCACGCACGGCGGCTGGACGCACCCGTACTGGCATGATGATATGGGCGCCTACTTCTTTCAGGCAATGAGCGAATGCGACACGTTCCTGTTGGGCCGCAAGACCTGGCAGACACACGGAGATGCCTTTGACCCCATGCCTGAGGGCGACCCGTTTGGCGACGTCATGAACAGCAAGCGCAAATACGTCGTCTCGACCACGCTGAAATCAGCCTCTGCCTGGCGCAACTCCACCATCATCAACGGGAATGTGGTCGAGGAAGTGCGCAAGCTCAAGGAACAACCCGGCCAGAACATCTACGTTGACGGCAGCAGTGTGCTGGTTCACACGCTGGCGGAGAACGATCTGGTGGATGAATATAGCTTGCTGGTGTACCCGGTCGTGCTGGGCAACGGCAAGCGGGTCTTTCCGGAAGGGCTCTACACCGGCCTCAAACTGGTCGAGAGCAAGGTCTTCCCGTCTGGCGTCGTTCTGCTGCGCTATCAACCTGACAGGGGCCAGAAGCCTGCCTGAGACGGCAGATGCTCACGGGAGGGGGTGGACGAACCACCCCCTCAGCCTAACTGGCCCTGCCATTGAAGCTCAGGGGCGTGTGAAGAAGAAGACGTTGGCGAAGTCGCCGTCGCGCACGAAGTACACCCGCACCTCACCCGTGTCCAGCCGCTCCCCACGCTGCCCGACGAACGGCACACCTCCGACGGCTAACTGAAACTCCGACGAGTTCGGCACGAACCCGTCCCCGAACATCCGCTTCTGTAACGCCGCATTCGGGTTGAACTGAATCACCTGCGCGTTCTCCCCCGCTGCCAGGATCCCCGCCTCCGTCCCGTTCCTCGGGTTCGGCCGCTGCACGAACGCAACATTGGCGAAGTTGGGCACCATCACGAAGTACACCCGCACCAGCCCGCTCGCCAGGCTTTCCGCCCGCTGCCCGCCAAAGTCGACGCCGCCGAGTGAGACGCGGAACTCAGGCGAGTTCGGGACGAGGCCGTCGGCGAAGATGCGTTTCTGGAGGGCGGCGTTGGGGTTGAACTGCATATTCTGCCGCCGCTCTGCCTCCGCCAGCAACACCGGCCCGACCTGCGCAATGTTCAACGATGCCGGCGTGACCGGAGTCTCCTGCAACACACCGGGCGTCGGGGTGACCGGCGTCTCGCTCAGCCCAATCGGCGTGCGCGTCGGCGTTGGCGTGAACGTCACCGGCGTGCTGATGAGCGATGGGGGTGTGGGCGGGGGTGTGATGGGAGAGATATTGCGCCGGGGTGGTCCAATGAAGGGCGGGGCAACCGTAGCGGTCATCTGGAAGGCGAGCGGGCTGGCTTCCGCAGGTGTGGCGGGCATGGAGAGCCAGTGTACGACGAGGGCCAGCCCCATCAGGCCGGCGAGTGCCGCGAGCACAGTCAAGGCCCGCAGCCAGAAGCGCGACAATGGACGCTGCATACAGCACCTCCCTCGGTTCATCTAGCCAAGCGATCCTGAACTCACAAAACTACGACGACACGACTCTTACATCCTTTCGAAGTGGTTTCTGTTGCACTGCTCAAGACACAGGTTGCGGCGTCATTGCGAGGAGGACGAAGGACGACGAAGCAATCTCTCGCTAGGCAACAGCTACGCTATGTGCGCACAGACAGTCTGTCGCAAGAGCGGGGGATTGCTTCGCTGACGCTCGCAATGACGGCGCGGCAGTGTTCATGTGTCGGCGCGTCCTCCCATCGGCTAAGGTGTCAGGCGGCTGTTCGCCTGTTGAATCATGCTGTCGAGGCCGCCACACACCTCGCAGCGGTAGACATGCGCGACTGGGCCATTGCCATCCCCGCCCGCCGCCGCGATCAGGCTTCCGTCAGGACTGAAGAGCGCATCAACGACGCCCCCGACGCTTCCCCGCAGAGTCGCAAGCGCCCTGCCCGTGGCCGCTTCCCAGATTCGCGTTGTGCTGTCCTCGCTGGAGGTAACGATCCAGCGGCCGGTCGGGTCGAACACCGCGCTGTGGAGGACATTTGTGTGCCCGTCCAGCTCCGCCGACTGCTGGCCTTTCCGCACGTCCCACACCCGCGCCGAGTAGTCCGGCCAGCCACTCGTGGTCACGAGCGCCGCGCCGTCCGGGCTGAACGCCAGGGTCTGCACCGGCCCGGTGTGGCCGCTGAGCTTCGCCACCAGGCCGTTCGTCGCGGCATCCCAGACGTAGACTTTCCAGTCCCGGCCGGCGGCGGCGATGAGCTTGCCATCCGGGCTGAACGCGGCGACAGTCACGCCCTGCTTCGGGCCGTCGAGCGCGGCGAGCTGACGGCCGTTCTCCGCGTCCCACACGCGCACACTCTTGTCGTTGGAGGCGGTCACAACGCGGCTGCCGTCCGGACTGAAGGCGGCGAAGCTTACGCTGTCGGTGTAGACCTGCATCTCGAACAATTGTCGGCCGCCGGCGTCGAACATCCGCGCTTTGCCATCCTTGCCGGCCGTCACGACGCGGCTGCCATCCGGGCTGAAGGCGACGGAGTTCACCTCGGTGTTCACCGGCATCTCAAACACCTGGCTGCCGTTTCTGGCGTCCCACACCCGCGCCGTCCCGTCCTTGCTGCCCGTGACGATGCGGCTGCCATCGCGGCTAATGTCCAGGCTCTGAATAGCGCCGCGATGCCCGTCCAGGCGGGCGAGTTGCTGCCCGCTGCCGGTGTCCCACACGCGCGCTGTGCCATCGCTGCTCGCCGTCGCCAGCAGCCCGCCGGCGCGGCTGAACGCGAGCGTCGTCAGGCCGCCCGTCTGCCCACGCAGCTCATACAGACTCGGGCGTGTCGGCGCTTCCCAGATTCGCGCTGTGCCATCGCCGCTGGATGTGAGGGCGAACCGGCCGGTCTTATCGAACATCCCGGAGAAGACGCCGGCCGTATGCCCGCGCAGCACCGCCAGCTCGCGGCCCGTCGTGGCATCCCACACGCGCGCCACACCATCCAGCCCGGTCGTCAGCACCGCCCTGCTATCCGGGCTAAAGGCGCCGTCGACGACATAGCTCGTGTGGCCGGTTAGGCTCGCCCGACTCTGGCCGGTCTTGGCATCCCAGACGCGAGCCGTGTTGTCGGCGCTGGTCGTGAGAATGGACTTACCGTCCGGACTGAACGCCACGTGGCTCACCCGGCCGGTGTGTCCTGTCAGCTCAAGAAGCAGCCGCCACGAGCCGACCTCCCACACGCGGGCCGTGTTGTCCTCGGCGGCGGTGACGAGCTGCTTGCCGTCGGGGCTAAAGGCCGCTTGCCAGATCCCGCCATACTGTGTGCGGCCCACGCCCGCGCGGCCCAGATCTGCCACCAACTCCCCGCTCGGCACGCGGTAGACGCTCGCCACACCGGGCTGGTCGGCGCCCGCGCCATCCGGGCCGTTGAGACTGCCGGCGACCAGGAACTGCCCGTCCGGGCTGAACACGACGTCCACCACGTCGCCGCTACCGGCCGGCGAGATCCAGAGCGTTTTGCCGGTCGCCGCATCGGACAGGCGCGCCGTCTTGTCTTTGCCGCCCGTCGCGACGAGCCGCCCATCCGGGCTGAAGACGGCCTTGTAGACTTCCTTGCCGCCGTTGTTGATGACGGCGATCGGCTGATACGTCTTCGCATCCCAGACGCGCGCCGTGCCGTCGGCGCTCGACGTCACGATGCGCGTCCCGTCGGGACTGAACTCGGCCTGGTTCAGGCCGTCGGTGTGGCCGCTCAGCACGCCGAGACGCTGGCCGCTCGCCACATCCCATACCTCGGCCGTGTTGTCGGCGCGAGCGGTGACGATACGCGTCCCGTCGGGGCTGTAAACCGCCGTCCAGACTGAGCTTGGCGACTGGCTGGCCAGGACCCGGCGGACATACGACTCGGGCAGCGCGCGGCGCAGAGCCTGTTCGGCCTCGGCCGTCCGCGCGGCGTTGTTGGCTTGCAGCGCCAGTGTCACACTCTCCGCCGGGTCGACGGGCAGCCGCTCCAGCGCGGAAGCGGCGAGCGCGCGCGACTCGGCCTGTTTAGCGTTGAACTCGGCGGTGGCCTGCGCCTGAACCGCGGCAGCGCGCTGCCGCTCCGCTTCGTTGCGCGCCGCCTCGGCCGTGGCCTGCGCCTGAACAGCGGCGGCCCGCTGGACGTTGGCTTCGTTGCGCTGCTGTTCGGCTTCGGCCTGCGCCTGGATCGCGGCCGCGCGCTGTGTCCAGGCGAGCACCGCCAGGACGATAACCAGCGCCAGGAGCGCGGTGACACCCAGCAGGGTCAGGCCCAGCCGCCGGACGCGAGCCTGCTCCGCCGCCAGCCTTTCTTCGGCGGCCTTTCGATCCGCCGCTGCCCTGGCCTCGGCCTCGGCGCGGTCCTGCTCACGCTGGTAGCGCGCCCGCCAGTCCAGCACGGCCGGGGCGAGCACGTCGTGGTAGATCTCGTAGCGCGTCTCGCCGGGCTGGTCCGGCGGCGGGGCGATTGGGCGCAGAATGCGCAGGTCGCCCTGGCTGAGACGCTCGACGACCGGCCTGACCTCAGCGGGCGTCGCGTCGGCGTAGACCGCCAGGTCGGATACAGTGTGCGCGATCTTCGCGCCCGACGGGGTGACGAGGTAGTGGAAGATGCCGGCCGCCATCTTCTGCTCGGCCGGCGAGAGTGTCGCCATGGCCGCGTCGAGGTGCGTGCGCACGATGCGCTCGGCGCCGCCGAGCTGTTGGAGGGTGGCCAGGCGCAGAACGTGGGAGCCTTGCCGCCGATCTTCGTCCCACAACCGCGTCATGACGAGCTGCAAAAACGGCGTCTCGATGCGAACATCGCCGCCGGGAGCGGGCGCCTGGCCGCGCCCGGTGTCGCCGAGCACCACAGCGCCGCGCTGCACCTGCGCCAGCACGGCCTTGACCAGGTCATCCTCGATGCGCATCGCCTCGCTCGGCGGCACGAGGCTGTTCCACTCGTCGAGCGGCCCCCGAATCGCCATTTCAGCGGCGGCATAATCCAGGTGGTCGATACGCAGGCGGTTGTCGAACAGGTTCGGGATGCGGCCCTTGAATCGGTCGAGGCTGGCGAGCGCATCCTCGCGCAACGCGATGAGAAAGGCGACGCGCAGGCCGCGCCGCATCACCGCTCGCGGAAACTCCACAGCGAATGACCCGGGGCCATCGTCCTGGGCGTGATAGAGGAAGTACTCCTCGAACTGGTCCAGGATGATGAGGATGGGGCCTTCGACGACGTCCGACCAGCCGGCCAGCGCCTCGACGAAATCAGTGGTGGTCGGGGCCGCGACGGTGAAGCCGGCCAGAGACTCACGCGCCGCAGCCTCGACGGCGCGGAGAAGGCCGGGTAGTGGGTCATCGCGCCAGCTATTGAAATACACGACCGCCATCTCGGGCGCGCCGTACTCCGCCAGGTTGCTGGCGGCTTCGCCGATGAGCTTATGGCGGACGCCGGCGCGGAGGACCGACGACTTGCCGACACCGCTGGGGCCGTAGAGCAGCGTCAAGCGCGCCGCCGTCAGGTTGGCGATGATGATGTCGCGGTCGGCGTCGCGGCCGAAGAAGAAGCGCGCGTCATCCTCGCCATACGGCCGCAGCCCCTTGTAGGGGCCAGGCGGCAAGGGCAGGGTGCTCACGTGCGCGCTCCCGCCGGCGGCAGATTCTGCAGGCGCCGAGCGAGGCGATCTACATAGTCCTGCAGGCCCACGTCGGAGATGAGCTCGATGTCGCGCTGCTGCCAGAACCACCCGTCGGTCACGTGCGTGTCCAGGGGCACGCTCCACGAGCGGAACTTCTTGAATGTCGGCTCGTCCCATAGACGCTGGAACACCACGCGGCGATTCCAGTCCCGCAGGTTGGAGCCGAGGAATAGGAAGTTACTCTTACGCACCTGGCTTACCAGGGTCGCGGGCAGCAGGCCGGTGATGTCGATGCGGCTCATGTACGCGATGAAGTCGTCTTCGGTGATAACGTAGCTATCGCTGTCGGTGTCCTGCACGCGTCGATTCAGTGCGCCGTAGATCTTGACGATGATGGTGCGCTGGTTCAGGGGTAACAACGTGTACTCGTTGGGCTTGTCGATCGGCTGCGGCTCCCCGCCATACGGCTGGTGAATGAACTGGTCGTGCGAGATGTCGCGCAGGTCGTCGCGCGCCACGTACATGAGAACATCGTAGGGCTCGTTCTGCGCCTGGAATGCGCGCTCGAGCATGTCGTCGAAGTTGCTGGTGAGGATGACCTGGTAGACGGGCGGGTAGCCGTGATCGCGCAGCATACCCGGCAGCGAAGCCAGGAGAGTGTGCAGAGTCGTCGGCGGGTAGTCGGCGTCGAGCAGGTTGCGCAGCTCTTCGTAGAGGCTGCCTACGCCCAGGGTGAGCGTCGCGTGCTCGGTGATGCTCGCCAGGTCGCCTTCCTCCGTCGGCGGGTAGCCGAGCGCTTGCAGCCGCCCGAACAGATACTTCGCCATCTCGGCGCTACTCGGGAAGTACTGCCCTTTGCTCCACGCCGCCGCCGTCGGACGCCCCAGCAGGTTGACGTCGGCGCCGAGAAAGGGCACCAGGCGGTTGGCGAGGATGCGGCTGATGAGCACGGTGAAGTGCGAGTCCAGCGGGTCGGGGGGCATAGCGGCGGCCGGCTGGCTTGCCGACGGTGTGGGAGTCGGTGTAGAAGACGTCGGAGCGGGTGGCGCGGTGGAGTCGCCGGTATCGGTCGTGACGGGTGGGGGCTGCTGCGTTGTCGGCGCGGAAGTCTCTGGAGCCGGCGGCGTCACGTCCTCCCACGACACCTCTGGGCGCGCCTTCTTGCAGGCATCAACCAGTTGCGGAAGAAGATTGCGCCGTTCGCACAGCTCGACCAGCGAGCGCGCCTGCGCTCCCAGCCCATCTCCGGGCAGGTCGTCGTAGCGGATGCCATACTTGCCCAGATACGTGAAGCACAGGTCATCCAGCTCGTCTTTGTTGAAGTGGTCTCTGATGTTGTCGCGAAGCTGCACCGGATCCATGGCATCCCCCTACCCCAGAGACAGCCGCCTCCGATCTGGCAAGAGTCAATGAACCGCTAGCGGCCCGCGATTCCATTGTAGCGCCGTCTATTCGTTACGTCAATAGCGTCGTTTCAGTGCCGCGGCCTTATCCGTCGCTTGGAACCCGTCGGGCGCGAAGAAAGATGCTGGGAGAAAGCTTGAGGGGCGCCGTCGGGCGCTGAAGCAGTCGGTCCATGGAGGCGAGCGTCGAGGGTGAGAACAGGCGCTTCAGCCAGGAGATACGAAACATCGAGGCCGCGACCTGGTCCTCGGTGAGCAAGCCCACTTCGGACAGGTGGTCCTCGATGGCGTCGGGGTGGAAGTCGATGTTGAGAGCCACGAACTCATATGGCGCTCGGTCGAACGGGTTGTCGGTCTGGCGGCCCAGGAGCCAGCGCGCGATGGCCTTGAGATTGCGCTTGTTCGCGTACTCCGCGACGTAAAAACCGCCGGACGGCACCACGCGCGCGATTTCCTCCAACGCCGCCGGCAGGTCCTTCACGTGGTGCAGAACGCGCACCGTCACTGCCGTGTCCACGCTGCTCCCGGCCAGGGGCAGGAAATACAGGTTGGCGACAACGTAGGACACGCGCCTGTCCCGTCCCCAGCGCGCCTGGGCCTCGCGCAGTAGTGAGCTAGAGAAGTCTAGCAGGATGACGTGTTCATAGCCGCCGTACAGGTCGGCGAGCCGCCCAAACCCCGCGCCAATCTCGGCGATGCGCCGCCCGGCGGGTGGCAGAACCTGGGACAGGGCGATGCGGTCCACCATGTCTTCGTAACGGCGGTCGTCGTTCCAGAACGAGGTGCGATAGGGGCTGCCCTCGTAATCGCAGATGGGCGGGAATGTCGTCGGCGAAGTCGTGGTCACAGGCAGCTCCAGCAGAAATATACGGTTCGCGTAGGGGCGGGTTTGAAACCCACCTCTACCCATCCTCCCGTAGATAGGGGGCTACTCCCGGACGAGCAAATCATACAGACCCTGCAATTCCTCGTCGGAGTAGAAGTAGATGACCAGGCGCCCGCCCTTCTTCCCCCGCACCAGGTCTACTTTCGTCCGCAGCGCCTCGCGGAACCTGTCCAGAATCTGCGGGCTTTCGGCGCGAGACTCGCCCACCGGGCGCTCGGCTCGCGGCGGATTGTCCTCCGCTTCCAGCAGCTTGCGCACCAGCGCCTCAGTCTGCCGCGCATTCAGATCCATCTCAATGATGAGGTCGAGCGCCTGGGGCTGAGCCTCCGGCGGCAACATCAGCAGGGCGCGGCCGTGGTTCGCGCTGACCCGGCCATCGAGAATGGCAGCGCGGACAGGCTCGGAGAGACGGAGGAGGCGCAGGGTGTTCGTCACAGCCACGCGGCTCTTGCCCACCCGCTCGGCGATTTGCTCGTGGGTCAGGCCGAACTCCTCGTGAAGCTGCTGATAGGCGGCGGCTTCCTCGAGGACGTTGAGGTCGGCGCGCTGGACGTTCTCCACCAGCGCCAGCTCCAGCATCGCCTGGGCCGTCGCCTCCTTCACGATGACCGGCACGGTCGCCATGCCGGCCAGGCGGGCCGCCGTCCAGCGCCGCTCGCCGGCGATGAGCTGGTAGCGCGCCCCCTGGGAGGTGACGATGAGCGGCTGGATGAGGCCGTGGGCGCGGATAGACGCGGCCAGCTCTTCCACCCCCTCGGGATCCAGCGCCTGACGCGGCTGGTAGGGGTTGGGAACGATCTGGTCGACGGGAACCTCGATTACCGTGGGGCGCGCCGCGGCCTCGCCCGCGCTGGGGATAAGGGAACCGAGGCCGCGCCCAAGTCTGCTAGGCGGCTTGCTCATGGCTAAGAGATTAGCTTGTTTGGTGCGAAAGGTCAAACGCTACGCGGTAGGGGAAGACTGGGCGACCCCGTCGCGGTCCAGCAGCTCGTCGGCGAGGCGGGCGTAGGCGACGCCGCCGGGCGACGTAGGCGCGTACTGGAAAATGGTGCGCCCAAAGCTCGGCGCTTCGCTGAGGCGCACGCTGCGGGGGATAATGATGTTGAACAGCCGGTCGCCGAAGTGCTGCCGCACCTCCGCGACGACCTGCTGCGCCAGGTTGGTCCGCCCGTCGTACATCGTCATCACCACGCCATGCACCGCGAGGCGCGGGTTCAGGTGGCGGCGCACCAGGTCGATGGTCTGGGTGAGCATCGCCAGACCCTCCAACGGCAGGTACTCACACTGCACTGGGATGATGACGCCGTCGGCGGCGGCCAGGGCGTTCACTGTCAGCAGGCCGAGGCTCGGCGGGCAATCGATGAGGATATAGTCGTAGCGGTCGCGCACAGGATCAAGGGCGTCGCGCAGGCGGTACTCGCGGGCGATCTGCGCCACCAGCTCGACCTCGGCGCCGGCGAGGCCGGGCGAAGACGGCGCGAGATCGAGGCCGCGCTCGGCCTCCGCAATGATGACGTCGCTGATGGATGCTTCCTGGAGCAGGGAATCGTAGATCGAGCTAGACAGGCTGTGCTTGTCGACGCCGAGGGAGCTTGTCGTGTTCGCCTGGGGATCCATGTCGACGAGAAGCACGCGAAAACCGCGCCGGGCGAGAGCGTCGGACAGGCTGACGGCGGTCGTCGTCTTGCCCACGCCGCCCTTCTGGTTCGCCAACGCGTAGGTGCGCGCCATGTACCATCCCGCGGCGCTAGTCAGGCTGGGCCTGCATGCGCGTCATGACCTGCTCGCGTGTGGGGAGTCCGGCAATCCCCGGCGCTTCCACGGCGAAGGATGCCGTCGCCGCGGCGAACAACATCGCCTGCGCCTCGTCGCCCGTCTCCTGGAGGCGGATCAGAAAGGCCGCCGCGAAGACGTCCCCGGCCCCTGTCGGGTCCACCTCGTTCGCCTTGTAGGCGCTGAAGTGGGTGTGTGTCCCGCCCTGGTAGAGGTTCGCCCCCTGAACGCCCTCGGTGACGATCATGATGCGCGCCAGGCGGCCGAGCATGTCGATGAAGGCGTAGTCGCCGTGCACGTCCTCGATGCTGTAGATGAGAGCGTTGGCGCGGCTGAGCACCTTGCCTGCCGATGCCCACGGCGTGAAGCTCACGCGCCCCTCGTCGTCCCACGCGCGCATCCATCCCTGGGGCGTCACGCCGATGATGGACTTGCGGAAGCAGTCGACGATGTTGGGATCAACTTCCTGCGTCAGCGGCCCCAACAGTACGGTCGACGCCGCGCGCCAGTCGGGCGGGACATCGTTGCAGTCGAGCTTGGCGGCCACGGCGCGCAGGTATTGCGTGCGGTGGCCGTCGGCGTAGATGTTTTCAAACGTCGAGGTGTAGGGCGACGGCGCGCGGTAGATGGCGATGCCGTCGAGGGCCGACAGGTCGACGTCGTCCGCGGCGCTGGTGACAATCGCCGCCTTCACGCCCAGGCGGTGCGCGGTGACGGCGGCGTAGGTGGCGGTACCACCCAGGGTATAGCCGGTGGGCTTGATGTCTTTGGTGATGTGGCCGACGACGAGAAAATCTGGCTGTGTCATAGGTGGCTGGCCCGGGTGCGCAGTCATTGCGAGGAGGGCGTCAGCCCGACGAAGCAATCCCCCCCTTGCGGGAGATTGCTTCGCTTCGCTCGCAATGACAGCCTTTCTACATGGGTGGAACACTGAAAGACGGCCAGGGCGGCGCGGCGCATAGACGCGCCCCGCGCCCGGCCGCCTTCGGTCATGGCAAGCTCGTAACTAATGTTTGGGGCGGATGGTCACCTTGCGGTTATCGCCCTCGCCGACGCTGACGGTCATAACGTCCGGGTCACTGCGCAGCGCCAGGTGAATGATACGGCGCTCGTATGGCGGCATCGGGTCCAGAGATATCGAGCGGCCATCGCGCTTGACCCGGTCCGCCATCTGGCGCGCCGTGGCCCGCAGCGTCTCAGCGCGGCGCTCGCGGTAGCCGTCCACATCGACGATGATGCTCACCCAATGGCCGGACTTGTGCTGCACAATCAGGCGCGTCAGATACTGCAACGAGTCGAGCACTTCGCCACGTTTGCCGATCAGGTTCTGGAGGTTCGAGCCGCGCACATCCACCAGATAGGCCGCATCCTCACCCTCGTCGGCCGGCGGGGAGAGCTGAATCGTTATCTGCGCCTTCGCGCCCATCTGCTGCAGCATGTCGCGCACCGTCGTCAGTGCCAAATCCTCGACGGTCTGGGAGACGGAGGGCTCGAGCGGGGCAGGCGCTGCAGCCGCGGGCGCCGCTTCGGCGGCTGGCGCGGAGACGACAACCGGCTCGGGCCGCGGCGCGGGGGCGGGCGCGGGGACCGGTGCAGGGCGGGAAACTTCTGGCGCGGGCGCGGCCGGGGCCTTGGGCGCCGGGGCCGCCGGCGCTGCCACTACGGTCAATCGAACGCGCGCATCCTCCGCGCCGATGCCGAGGATGCCTCGGCTTCCCTCGCTGATGACTTGAACATCTACCTGATCGCGGCGAACACCCAACTGGGCCAACCCCTTCTGGATGGCCTCATCAACATTCTTACCTCGAGCTTCTACGCTTCTTCTTTCGGTCATTCGCTCGCCTCTTGGGGGCGTTATCTGTGTCCCCGTCGGACACGATTGACGCATCAGTGGGTGGAGAAGAAGATACGCCGGGGTCCGTAACGGCAACCGCCGTCGTGGACGCCGCCAGCGTATTTATCGGCACATCATCTTTCTTGAGCCACGGCGGGGGAGGGACCTTGAGGCCGCCCGGCCCGACGGTGCAGTACTGGAGAACAATGCCCGTCACGTTCTGGGCGACCCAGTACAGAACCAGACCAACCGCGACGTTGATGAAGATGAACGCGAAGTAGAGGGGCATCCACCGCATGATGGACGACATCTGCCGCTGCGACGGATCCTGGTTGGGCATAGTCATCATCTGCTGCTGGATGAACTGGCTGGCGACCATGATGATGAGCAGGATGGGGATGCCAATCGGAACATTCGGGTCTTGCGAGAAGAACGGCAGAGGCAGGCGCGCCTCGGGCAGCGCCAGGTTGTGGAGCCAGAGGAATGCGACAGCAAATTCGGCTCTCTCTGAGAGCTGCTTGATCGCCTGGTACAGGCCGATGAGCACCGGAAACGGAAGCAGCATCGGGAGACAGCCGCCAAGCATGTTGACGTTGTTCTCCTTGTAGAGCTGCATCTGCGCCTGGGTGAGCTTTTCCTTGTCGTCCTTGTACTTCTTCTTCAGCTCCTCGAGTTGGGGCTGAAGATTGGACATGAGCTTCTGCTGCTTCAACGACTGCATCTGGAGCGGCCACGTCACGACGCGCACCAGAATGCCAATCGCAATCAGCGCCCAACCATAGCTGCCAAGAATACTATACAGGAACTGTAGAATCGTGATTGACGGCTGAACAACCAGCGCGTTGAATATATCACCCATGAGGCCCGCAAACCTCCAACACTACGGTACTGGGTCGTAGCCACCCGGATTAAAAGGATGGCAGCGCGAGATGCGCTTCGTGGTCAACCAGCCACCCTTGATAACGCCATATTTCTGAATCGCCTCGTAGCCGTACTGCGAGCAAGAGGGCGTGAAACGGCAGCTTGGCGGCAGCCAAACGGAGAATGTGTGTTGATAAATCCTGATCAGAAGCAGGGCTAGCCACTTCATCGCGAGACCCTCCCGTGGGATCTCCACTCGCTAACGATACCGTCAAACCTCGTGACTCACTCGTGTTGTGGCGACTTTAATCGCTACGACCGGTGTGCTCCATCACAGCGCGCCACCTGGGCCCGCGCCATCAAGCCACACACCGCGCTCTCAATCTCACCAAACGTTGCGTCGCGAATCGGCTCGCGGGCTACGAACACAAGGTCCCAACCCGGGGCGACCGACTCGCCGCGCAGGCGAACCGCTTCGCGCAGCCGCCGCTTGACCCGGTTGCGCGTCACCGCGTTCCCGATGCGTTTGCCCACTGCGAATCCAAAGCGCGTGTGATCGAAAGAGTTCGGTGCAGCGATGAGAACGACCAATGGGGAGGACCAGGAACGCCCCTCGCGGCGGACGCGCTGAAAGTCTTCATTCGCCCTGAGGCGGGACTGACGATCCATCCAGGTGACAAGTGGCAAGTGACGGGTGACAAGTTCAAGAGTGTCTATGTCACGTGTCACTTGCCACTCGTCCTCGACGCTGATGCTCAACTACTTGCTGTCGACACTCACGGCAATCAGGCGCTTGCGACCCTTGAGCCGGCGCGCCTTGAGTACCCGACGCCCATCGTGCGTCGCCATACGCGCTCGAAACCCGTGGACACGCATGCGCTGGCGCTTCTTCGGCTGATACGTGCGCTTCGGCATGTGTGATTAACCTCTCTGTACTTGGCAATGACGCTATATTATATGCCGGACACGCAGGGTCAGTCAAACTTAGGGGAGACGCCCCCTACTCGCGCACCCGCTCGATGGACGCGCCGAGCGCGCGCAGCTTCTCGTCCAGCTTCTCGTAGCCTCGGTCGATCTGCCCAATGTTGCGGATGACGGTTCGCCCCTCGGCGATAAGCGCGGCCAGGACGAGCGCCATGCCGGCGCGGATGTCGGGGCTGGGCAGGCCGGTCGGGTCGGCGTGCAGCCGATTCGGCCCGATGACCACGGCGCGGTGCGGGTCGCACAGGACGATGCGCGCGCCCATGTCAATCAGCCGATCGACGAAGTAGAGGCGGCCATCGAACATCTTCTCGTGGACAAGAATCGTACCGGCGGCCTGTGTCGCCACGACCAGCGCCACGCTCATGAGGTCCGGCGGGAAGCGGGCCACGGCATGTCGTCGATCTTCGGCACCGCGCCGCCCGCGTCATCCTGCACCTGGAGCCGCTGGCCGCTGGGGATCACGAGATCGTCGCCCTCCAGCCGCATCCTCACCCCGAGCCTGTGCTCGAAGACGAGACGCATCGGGCGCAGATACTCCTCCGGCACCCCGCGGATACGCAGCTCACCGTATGTCACCGCGCCGACGCTGATCCAGCTCCCGATCTCGGTGTAGTCCGGCCCGACACGGAACTCGGTGCCATGCAGCCGCTCCACGCCTTCGACCACCAATACGTTCGAGCCGATGCCGGAGATGCACGCGCCCATCTGATTCAGGCAGCGCGCCAGGTCCTGAACGTGCGGCTCCGACGCGGCGTTGCGGATGATCGTCGTTCCCTTCGCCAGCGCCGCCGCCATCAGCGCGTTCTCCGTCGCCGTTACGCTCATCTCGTCCAGGAGCATGTCGACGCCGGTCAGCTCCCTCGCCTTCATGCGGAGCTGGCCGTCCAGCGACACGTCCGCCCCCAGGGCCTCCAGGGCCAGGAGGTGCGTGTCCAGGCGGCGGCGGCCAATGACATCGCCCCCCGGCGGCGGCAGCTCGACTTTCCCGAAGCGCGCCAGCAGCGGCCCGGCGAGCAAGATCGACGCGCGGATGGCGCGGCAGAGGTCCGCGTCCATGGCCGCCGGCCGGATGTTGCCGCCACGGAATTCGAGTGCCCCCGGCGCCGGCGACGTAATCTCGACGCCGAGCGTCGTCATTAGCTCGCACAGGTTCTGCACGTCCATAATGGAGGGGACGTTGTGCAGAACGACCGGCTCATCCGTCAGCAAAGTCGCCGCAATGAGCGGCAGGGCCGCGTTCTTATTGCCACTCGGCGTGACCGTCCCATTGATGGGCCGTCCACCCTCGATAATAAATTTCTCCACAACCCCTCCCACACGTAGTATCCTCTGCCCTAAGTTTACTACGTTTTTGCGTTCGCGTACCTTAATTTCACGGGCGCCTCTACGCTCGCCTCCAATCTCGCCGCGGCGCTGCCGTCGCGCACGGCGATCTCGACAAGGCCGCTGCTCCCAACGTAGGCCAGCAATTCCCCGACCGCTACGTCGGCGAACGTCCGGGCCACGGGCATTGTCACCCCCGCCACCTCCGCCTGCCAGGTTCCCGTCACGACCCCGCTGCCGGGGATATTCGTGATCAGGTTGCCGAAGTGGTCGACATGAATGACGACACCCGCCCAACCGCTATCAGTGAGCGACGGTTTCACGTCCGGCAGCCGCACCGGGTCAGGCAGCGGCTCGCCTACGTCGTCAAGGGGAGCGCCGAGCGCCAGGTGCGCCGCGACCGGCGCGAAGATATCCCGCCCGTGGAATGTGGCGCTGACATCGGCCGCCCGCCAGTGGCGGCGCTGCGTGAGATTCACGGCCCGCCAGTCGCCCCACTCGCCGAGAAAATCGAGCGTCGCCGGAATCACGCCGTTGTCCGGCCCGACAAACGTCCCCACAGCGCTGCGCAGAGCCATCGCCCGCCGTTCGCTCCCGACGCCGGGATCCACCACGACGACATGCACCGTATCCGGCGGGTAGTAGGGGACGGCCGTACTGAGCACGTACGCCGCCTGGCGCACTGCCTGCGGCGCGATGGCGTGGCTGACGTCGACGATGGCAAGCGACGGCCCAAGAGTCAGGATAACGCCCCGCATCGCCGCGACGTAGCCGTCTTCGAGGCCAAAGTCGGTTGTGAGGGTGACTATCGCCATTTCCTCTACGGTCTCGACTGTCTCACCAGTAGCGGCAGGAAGATGCGCCGCGTCGCGCCTACGACAACCGAGCGGTCGATCGGATCGGTGAATCCATCGTTGATGAGAATCTGGGTGCGCAGCGGACCACCGCGATAGGCGTCCGTCACGCGCGCATCCCAGGTGACGACAACGGGAGCGCCGCTGTCAGCCACTGGCCCTGTCCAGTAGACGGTGTTCCCCTCGACGCGCGCAGTCCCCGCGGACGCCGTGGCCGCCGCCGCAACCGGCGCTAGCTCCACCGGGAGAGTCGCCGTCAACGTCGCCGCCGCGTCGAGGGTGCCGCGGTTGCGCAGGGTCACGAGATAGTTGAGCGTCTGGCCCGGTTGGAGCGCGTCGCGGTCAGCGGCGGCGGACGACCCCGACAGGTCGGGGACGTTCACCCGCGCCGTGTGGCGAAGCTCAGACACCAGGCCCGTTTCGTCGCCGACCCACGCGGAGTTCACAATCTGCGTCCCCGGCGACAGGCCGTGGTCCAGCGCGACCTTGTAGCGGATATCGACCTCGCCGTTGGCCGCGAGCGCGCCGTTCCACAAAACGCGGTCACCGGCAGCAAAGGCTCCTGATACGCTGCCGGGAATCAACGTGGCGTGGGCCGGGATGGGGTTGTAGAGGTACACGGCCGCGCGCTTGCTCGGACTGCGGTTGACGAGCCGAATGGAGTACGTCAGTGTGTCGCCATCGGCGACCACGCTGCGGTCGGCGAGGACCTGGGATGCGCCGAGCGGCTGTAGCCAGCCGACCGTGCGCCGCAGCACGGCCACGAGCGCGTCCTGGGAGAGCGTCTCTAGCGGGAGAGCGAAGAACGCGGTGCGATACGGCCCCTTGTCGAGGTGGATGGCGACCGGCTGGCCGTGAACGCCGAGGAACGAGGCGCTGGCGTACCCTGTCGGGCCGATGGCGTCGGTGTGATTATAGTGGGTGCTGCCAAAGACGCCCGCGAAGTCCAGCGGGTACGGGCCAAGCCCGTCGCCGATGTCGTCGCCATGGACGCCAACAATGCCGTCGGTGAGCATGTCCTCGGTGTAGGTCAATATCCCCATGTATTGCACGCCGAACTGGGTCAACCCGGCCGTGTACAGATAGTCTTGTGAGGAAAGCAGCAGGCGGCCGCCGCCGTTGAGGTACGCTGCCAGCGCAGCCTCGTCAGCCGGAGCGAGCGTATCCAGGAAATCATAGCCGGTGAACCATAGGACGACCGGGTACATGGCGAGGCGCTGGGCCGGCGGCGAGCCTGGCCCGCCGGAGCCTTCGCCGACGCGCCAGGTATCATAGGGAATCGCGGCCGAGGTCAGCGCCTGGGTGTAGATGCCGTGTACGTCCTTCCAGGGGTTGTCGTCCACCAGCAGCAACGGCGCCGGCGTCTTGGACGTCAAGCGCACGAGCTGCGATGAACCGTCAGGGGCGGCAACGCTGCGAATATCAATTGCCTCCGAGTCTGATGCGTTCCAGCCTGTGGTCGGCGGGATTGACACGCGCACCAGGACGTCTCGCGCCTGGCACGCGTTGAGCGTGAGGCGCTCCAGCGGCTGGCTCGTCACCGGGTCGAGGATCTGGGTCTGCCAGGTCGCTGTGAGCGGCTTGAGGGTGTACGTGTCTACCTGCCGGCCGGTATTTCGGACCGAGACGGTGTACGTTATGAAGCTGCCGCTTGGCGCGACGTCAGCCGCCCGGTCCGACTTCGCGCTCACGGCATAGTCAGGCGTGGCGGCGGAGACGGCGCGAATCGCGCGGTCCAGCAACTCGGCGCGCGCGTCCAGGCCGCGTACCGCCTCGATGCCGAAGGCAAAGTACAGCCCGCGGTAGACGACGCACGTGCCGACGAACAGCCCGCCGATGGCGTCTGGCCCGTAGGCGGCGACAATACCGCTGGGGTCGGGCTTCACCTGCGCGATGACATCCGGCCCGGTCTGGTTGTCGGCGCTGTCCGGCCCGTTGAGTGTCCACTGCAAGCCCGCAAACGGCCCGGCCCCGGCGACCGTGTCCGTCTCGGCGTCATCGCTGACAAAGGCTGCGTTCAGCAACGCTCGGAAATACTCGGCGGTGAAGCGCCCCGTCCCGCCGCCATCCCAGTAGGCGACGTCCTGCCCGCTGAGGATCAGGTGGCCGCCGCCGCGCATGTATGCCGCGAGCGCCTTATCCGCGCCGACAAGCCCCGGCGCGTCTGACGGGCTAGACCAGATGACGACATCATAGTTCTTGAGCACATCCAGGCCGGGCGCGCTCGTCTGGGTATCGCGGATCGGGTAGACGGTGTACAGGTAGTTTCGCGCGTCGAGCGCGGCAGTGTAGTACGAAACAGTATCGGCGTAATACCACGCGCCGCTGTCGACCAGCAGGATCGTCGGCGCCCGGGTCAGGCTGAAGTCCTGCTGGACGGCGGCTCCAACCGACGGGAGCTGTACGTCGGCGCGCCCGATGCGGAATCCGGGCTGCTCGACGCGCAGATGGTAGCTGCCCGGCGGAAGGGCCAGGCTGTAAACGCCCGTGTTGGCCGCCACCGTCGCCGTGACGGGCGTTCCCTCGACAATGACCTTTCCGCCTTGTGGCGCGCCGGCCGTATCGGTCACCCGTCCATAGATAACGCCAACGGGCAGCAGGGTGAGAGTCACGTCCATCATGACGTGCCCGCTCTCCCCGATAACAATGCTGCGGGACGGCATTGGCGCGTAGCCAAACGCGCTCACCACGACATCATACGTGCCGGCGCGGAGCGGCACTGTGTAGGCGCCCGTCGCGTCGGTCTGCGTGTGGATGGCGCTTCCCCCGTTCTGGCCGGTGACCGTGACGTCGGCCCCGCGCACAGGCCCCCTGTCTCCGCTGCGTGTCACGTGCCCGCCAAGCTCACCGGCGCCGACGACAGTGCTGACGGCGGCGTACGCGTCCGCCAGGCCTGCCCCGTAGTTGTTGTTGGGGAGAGGATCATCGCCGATGGGTCGGGCGGTCCGCTCAATCAGGGTCATAATCTCCTGTGGCGCCAGGTGCGGGTTCGCCTGGAGCATGAGCGCCGCCAGGCCGGCGACATGGGGCGTCGCCATCGAGGTGCCATCCTCCAGCGCGTAGCCGCCGCCGTGGAACGTCGAGCGAATGTGCACGCCGGGCGCGACAACATCCGGCTTGATGGGCGCGAAGGCGGTTGGGCCGCGGCTACTGAAGTTCGCCACGATGTTGTCCGCGTCTGTCGCGCCCACGGTCAGGCTCTCGGCATACCCGCCGGGGATACTGACGCTCGCCGCGGCCGGGCCGGAATTACCGGCCGCGAAAACCGGCAAGATGCCCGCCGCCAACAGGGCGCGCACATCATCGCGGTACACGAGACCGTCGCGAAGTGTGCTGCCCCACGAGCCGTTGACGATGTCGGGCGCGCGCGACGGGTCGCCACCAGGCGCCAGAAGCCACTGGAAGCCGTTGTGGATCCAGGCGTCGGTCGTGCGCCCCTGGTCGTTGAAAATCTTCACGGCAATCCACTGGGCGCCGGGCGCGACACCGAGGCCGCGGCCCGCCACCATCGTGCCCATGGTGTGCGTGCCGTGGCCGATGCCATCACCGGGGTACAGGTAGCCCTCGTCCGTCGCGCAGAACCAGTTGCCGTTGTGCGTCGGCAGCCCTTTGGTGTTGTAGCCGCGGTAGCGCGTCTGGAGGTCGGGATGTTGCCAGTCCACGCCGGTGTCCAGGCTGGCGACGACCACGCCCTTGCCGTCGATGCCCATCAGGCTCCACACGAGGTCGGCTCGAATCCGCTGCACGCCCCACTCCGCTGTGTCCGACGTCCGCGAGGCTTCCTCCTCCTTCGACGGCTTCCAGTCCAGGCTCCACGAGTGGTTCGGGCGAATGCTCTCCACGCCGGGAACCGCTGCCAGGTCTAGCAGCGTCGCGCCATCGCCCACCACGTGAACGGCGTTGACCACCCAGAAAGGCTCGACCGTCGTCACGCGGCCGGCCGCCTTCCCCAGGCTCAACCGCGCTTCGAGCGGGGCCTGGGATTGCTGCGCCGTCGCCTGCAGGCTGGCTACCACGGCCTGCCGCTGCTCGAGCCGGGTGGGCTTGGCGGCAGCCGCGCTCAGATCGGCGCGCTGGCTCATGGTGACGATGAAATCCTGGGCGGCGGACGGGTTCGTGAGCGCCGCCTTCAGCAGGTCAGGGTCGACGACTCGCCATGTCGACGGAGCGTCGGACGGCTGATCCGTCGCTAGCGCAGGACGGCGATCCGGGTAGAGGCGGGTCTGAGCCCCGCCCTTACCCATGTCAACTTCCGAGTTGGTGGGAGAAAGGCCGTGGTTCGTTGACGGGTCAGGCGATGGCCCCTGGGCCAGGGTAGCAGCCGCGGCGAGTAGAAGGATGAGGGCAACGGCGGCCGCAACCAGCAGACGACGGGTGGCAGACAAGTGGCTAGCCCTTGCTTTCTATGAGAGTTGATTGCGGCGAATTATACTCCAAGCGGTGGGGAAGTTGGACCAAACGATTGCGGAGGAGAAATCAGATGCCTGTCTGCTGGACTGCTGAGGCCGCGGCGAGCGTCTGCGCGACGGTGATCCAGCGCACGCAGGGGTGGAGCGGCAGGTCCGCGGCGGGGTAGTCCAGGCGGTCGCAGAACTGGCACGCCAGGGGAGGCTGAGCGAGGACGACGCGGTGGCGCGCCGGATCGCCCCACGGGCCGAACTTGCGCGGGTCAATCGGGCCGTAGAGGCGGACGGTGGGCGTGCCGACGGCAGTCGCGAGGTGAAGGATACCGGCATCCGGTCCCAGAACGAGGCTGCATCGCTCCAGGAGAGCCGCCAGGCGGGGGAGCGGCGTACCGCCCGCCGCATCGATCGCCGCGTGGCGCATGCGCGCCTGAACCTCGGCCGTCAGGTGGGCTTCGCCCGCGCTCCCTGTCAGAAGGATGCGCGCGCCCTCGTCGGCCAGCGTGTCGGCCACCTGGCTCCAACTCTCGCCGGCCCATAGCTTGACATCGGCGCCGGCGCCCGGATGGATCGCGACCAGGCGCTCGCGCGGGCCGACCCCGCGCGCCGCCAGCCATGCCTCGGCGTCGGCGCGCTCGGCGGCCGTGACCGGGAACTCCAGCGGCCACAGCGTCGGATCAGGCGGGAGGGGGCGGCCGGTGAGCGCCTCGACCAGGGCCAGGTTGAGCGCCGTCGCGTGCGTGTCGGCGGCGTATGGCACACGCGTCGTGAGCAACGGGGCCACATCTGGCACGTCGTAGCCGACGCGGAGCGGAATGCCGGCCAGCGCGGCCACGAGCGCGCCCCACCAGTGGTCGAAGCGCAGGACAAGGGCGATATCGAATCGGCCGCGCAGCCGCTGCGCCTCGCGCCATGCCAGAGCGTACGGGTCCCAGGCGTTGGGTTTGGCCTGGCGCGTGAAGCCGGGAAAGGGCAGCGTCAGGACAGTGTCGACGTGGGGGTTGCGGCGCACGACGGCCTCGCTCCACGGCCCGACGAGGCATGTCACATGCGCGGCCGGCCAGGTGGCGCGCAGCGCGGCCAGCGCCGGCGTCATGAGCAGCACATCCCCCAGGTGGTCGGGGCGAATCAAGAGGACGCGCAGCCGGCCGCCCTCGGCAAGGGCATGCCGGCCAGAAACACGGTGAAGTGCGCGCGCCGTTCCTGCCAGCCCTATGCGGCGAACGCGGTGGGGGAGGCTGAGCGGGGCGGCCGGAGCCTGCGTGCGCTGATCAGGCATAGACGGTGTCGAGCCTGGGGAGAATGGCATTCCAGTCGTAGCGCGCGAGGGCGAGGCAGCGCGCGGCGTGCCCCAGCTCCTCCCGCCGCCCGGCGTCGTGAACCAGGCCGGTGACGGCGGCGGCGAAATCCTGGGCCGTGTCCGCCAGCACGGCGGCGTCTTCGACGGCTACGCCCTCGGCGCCCTGGGTGGTGCTGACGATCGCGCAGCCCATCGACAGCGCCTCCAAGAGCTTCAGGCGCGTCCCACCGCCCACGCGCAGCGGCACGACGTACACCGTCGCATCGCGAATGTAGGGGCGCGTGTCCGGCACCCATCCGGTAAGCATCACCCGTTCTCCGGCGAGCGCGCTCACCGCGGGGGCGGGGTCGCGGCCGACCAGGGCGACGCGCGCCTCGGGACTCTCGCGCCAGACGAAGGGCATGACCTGTTCGACAAGCCAGCGGCAGGCCTCGATGTTGGGGCGGTAGTCGAGTTTGCCCGTAAAGACCAGCCAGGGCGTGTTGGGGGATAGCACCGAGTCCGCGGCGCCAAGGGCAGCCGGATCATACGTCGCCGTGTCGACGCCGTTGGGAACGACCAGCGGATCGAGGCCCGGCGCGATGGCGCGAATGGCGGCCGCGTCCGCCTCCGAGACGGCGATGACGCGGTCGGCGCGCGCTGCCAGCTCCCGCTCTAGGGCTGTGAGGCGGCGCCACTGCACGAGGGAGTAGGCGGAGGCAACCCAGCGCGCGGGGCGACGCGCATCGGTTCGGAAGTTGCGCTGCTGAAGCAGCGCCTCGGCATTGTGGGCATCGTAGATGCGGGTAACGCCCGGCGGAGCTTTCATCTGCAACAGGTACGGAGCCATCTCGATGCCCTCCGCCTGGACGACGTCGTAGCCGTCGGCCAGCCACTCGTCGAACCGCCTGGCGAAATCATCGCTGTAGAGGCGGCGCGCCATGTCGGCGTGGCCGCGCCCCATGTCGGCGAGGCGGCGGGCGGTGCTGCGCGTGGGCGCGGGGAGCGCCTCGACGCGGCGGCAGAGGGCCGTCAACGGCCCGGCCTGCGCCAGCGCCGCCTCCGGGTCGGCGGCGAAGCTCAGGACGTCGACCTGCCGCGTGGCGGCCACGTGGCGGATGATATGCCAGTTACGGATGGCAGTGCCCTGGTGAGGCGGGTAGGGAAGCTGAGGCGTGAGAAAGAGGATGCGCTGGGCGGTCATACGCAAAAATGTTTCGCGCGAAACATCCGCGGCCAGAGCGCCACTTAGCGGCGCTGGGCCGTTTTGTGATAGACCGCCAGCGTCTCGCGCGCCATTCGATCCAGCGAGAAATGGGTCGCCTGCTCCAGCCCAAGCCGAACCATCTCGGCGCGGCGGTCCGGGTCGGTCAGCACCAGGCGCAACGCCTCCACCCAGGCATCCACATCCATCGGCGGAACCTTGACGCCCGCTTCGCCCACAACCTCGGGCAGGGACGCGGCATCGGACACGATGACCGGCGCGCCCGACATCATCGCTTCGAGCGGCGGCAGGCCGAAGCCCTCGTACAGCGAAGGCTGGACGAACACCGCCGCGCTGTTGTAGAGCAGGAGCAGGTCCTCCAGCGGCACGCGGTCCAGGAAACGCGCCCGGTCGCTCAGGCCCAGCTCCTCGGCGGTGTTGAAGACGTCCTCGTACAGCCAGCCCTTCTTGCCGACGATGGCCAGGGTCAACGGCTGGCATGGGTCGCCGCCACGCCCCGCGCTGCCCTTCGCGACTTGCAGATCGAGAACCTGATTGAAGGCGCGCAGGAGCGTCGGCAGGTTCTTGCGTGGCTCAATAGTGCTGACGAACAGAATATATGGCCCGGGCAGGCTGTAACGGGTGCGCACGTCGGCCAGCGCCGTCGAGTCCTGCACGACACGGAACGTAGGGTCGGCGGCTTCGTGGATAACCGCGATACGGTTGGGGTTGACGCCGAGAAGCTGCACCAGGTCCTGCTTCGTCGCCTCCGAGACGGCGATGACCTGGTCTGAGCTTTTCAGGGCGTCGTCAATCTGCCCGTAGTACTTCGCGGCCTCCCGCGTCAGGAAATGGGGGAAGCGCAAGAACGCCAGGTCGTGCACGGTGACAACCGAGCGGAACGACTTGCGCATCGGCGGGATGAAGTCGGGGCTATGCAGCACGTCGAGACCCGACAGCATAAGCTCGACGGGCAGGCTGATCTGCTCGAAGCGGTGGTGGGCCGGCGTCATCAGCGGGCGCCACGTGAAATGCGAGTTGTCCAGGGGCAAGCGCTTTTCATGGCGGCTCTGGAACAGGACGACATCGTCCTCCGAGATAATTCGCGCGAGGGACGTCACGAGGCGGCGGATATATTGTCCGATACCCGCCCCGGAGTAGTACATCATCCTGACATCAATACCGATCCGCATAGTCACTCGTCCTGGCATGCTATCGTTACTGCTCCTTATTATAACGCGCCCTCCGTCTCCTGACCAATTGCCCGGATGCTTTGGCCGCACTTCCCGTTTCACTGTATAATCACACCGATTCGCAAAACCCCCGCCCCGATTCCTCCCTGGCGGGGAAGCGAGAGGAAGACCCTGGCCTGGAGAGAGGCGTTCGATGGACACGAATAAGTTAGAGACTGACCTGGCGCGAATGACGCAGGAGCTTGCCTACGACCGTGAAGCGCTGGACGACCTGCACGGCCAGTTGGCGGAGCAAACGGCCGAGGTCGCCGGCGTGAGCCAGCGCCTCAGCGAGCTCGTCGCCGACATGACGCGCACGCAGGCACGCCTGACGCAGCTCGACAGCCTGCAAAAATCCATCGCCCAGGTCAGAACGGACCTCGTCGCCCTGGTGGACGAGCAGAGCAAGCGCCTGAACACGGATGTCGCGAACATCCGCACCCAGGATGCCGCCCACATGGAGCGCGTCACGCAGCTCGCCGACATCGTTCAGAAGCTCCGCGACGATCAGGCCGCGGCCTCGCGACGCCTCGATGGATTGGCGCCGCGCATCGACGCCGAGTCTAGCCGCGTTGCCCAACTGGCCGACCTGGTACAGGGGCTGCGCGAAGCGCACGAGACGACGAAAGGCCGGCTCGATCGGTTGACGCCGCGGCTGGACGCTGAGACGAATCGTATCGCGCAAGTGGCGGACATGCTCCAGGGGCTGCGCGACGATCAGGCCGCGGCCAGGGTCCGCATCGAACAGGTCTCGACGCGCATCGACGGCCAGATCGCCGAGACCGCCACTCTCAATCGCAACCTGCAAGAAATGGAAACGCGGGTCACCGGCGCCGAGAGCCTTGTCACCGACTTCGAGAGTCGGGTAGCGAGCCAGAGCACGGCCATGATTGAGCTGGGGCGGTCCATTCAGGCGCTACGGGTCGATCTCAACACGACGCAGGGACAGCTCGGGAAATTCCCCCAGATCGAAGAGGCGGTGGCGCAGGCGAAGGATGAGCTACTCCACCTCGTCCAGGGCTACCGGGCCCAGTCGCAGGCCGAGGTCCAGCGCATGATGGAGGAACGAAACGCCGAGCGCCAGGCAACGGCGCGCGCCCTGGCCGACATGCAGGCGCAGATCAAGGCGATGGAGCCGCTCCTGCCTCGCATCAACCAGTCCGACCAGGAACTCATTCGGCAGAACACCCTTGTGGCTCAGCTCGGCGCCCGCATAGACGTCCTGGCGCGCGATCTGGCGCTAAAGACCGAGCCGATTCCCTCGCTGGGCGAACAGATCGACAAGCAGGGCGCGCGGCTGGGCGTCGTGGAGCGCGACGTCGTCGAGGTAGACCACAAGATTGACGAGCGCACCGCCGTGATCCCCATTCTGGACAAGACACTGACCCAGACGACGACGCGGGTGGAGAAGGTGGAAGCCGTTTTCCCTCACCACGCGCAGAGCATCACCGACCTGATCGCGCGCATCAAGTTCTGGGGCGAGCACAGCGACCGCCACGCCGACCGTCTGGATTTGATCGAAGGGGAGCTTCCGAAGCTAGCGCGCACCGACGCCGAGACGCTGGAGAAGGTCGATTTCCTGGAGGATTGGATTCAGCGCACCGGTACCCGGCTAGATGAGCTTCAGCGCTTCGAGGATGACTTGCGCCGCACGCTCGCCGAGCTGGTCGAGAGTGAGAGGATACGCGACGCCCGCCGCGACCACCAGATGGTTGAGTGGAACGCGGAGCTAGACGAGCATCGCAAGGTCATGGAGGGGTGGCGGAAGGTGCTGCGGGGCTACGAGGAGCATCATGTCGGCGTCACGAAGCAAATGACCTCCCTCGACGAGATGGCGAAAGCCATCGACCAGGACCAGCGCGCCTCGGCTGAGGCTCAGCGCATCGAGGGCGAGAAACTAAGGCGCGAGTTCGGGGAGTGGCAGGCGGATGTAGACAAGCGCTGGGCGCTGTTCTTCAAGCAGCGCGATTGGGACTGGAAGGAACAGAAAGCGGCCAACAAGATTATGGGCGACGACATTGAGCAGCTCAAAGCCTGGCGCGCGGCGGACAATGTCAGCACAACCGAGCTTGCGAATCGCCTCGACACCAAAGACCGCGAGTTGCTCATGCGTATCGAGGACCTGTGGGAGATGGAGGAGGAGTTGTTGCGCCGCAGCATGGCCGAGCTAAAGGACCGGCTCGCCGAGGTAGAGGACAGCAAGGTCAAGTCGCCCAAGCCGCGGGTGCCGAAGCCGGGTGAGAAGATCGTCGGCACCGACCCGCGCTATCGTAAGCCCTAACCCTAGAAAGTTTTCCTGCCATGCGTGTTATCGGAACCGCCGGCCACGTCGATCACGGCAAGTCCACCCTGGTCGAGGCGCTCACAGGCTCACACCCGGATCGCCTCAAGGAAGAGCGCGAGCGCGAGATGACCATCGACCTCGGCTTCGCCTGGCTCACCCTGCCCGACGGCGAGTCGGTCAGCATCGTCGATGTGCCAGGCCACGAGGACTTCATCAAGAATATGCTCGCGGGCGTCGGGGGTATCGATGCCGCTCTCCTGGTCGTTGCCGCCGATGAGGGGGTCATGCCGCAGACGCGGGAGCACCTGGCGATTCTCGACCTGCTCAAGGTCAGCCGCGGTGTCGTCGCCCTCACCAAGATCGACATGGTGGATGACCCGGAGTGGCTTGACCTCGTGCGCGCCGACGTGGCCGAGACGCTCAAGCCTACGAGCCTGGCCGACATGCCCATCATCCCCGTCTCGGCGCGGAAGCGGCAGGGCCTCCAGGAGCTACTGGCGACGCTGGAGAAGGTATTGGCGGACACACCGGGCCGCGTCGACCAGGGGCGTCCGCGCCTGCCGGTGGACCGCGTCTTCACCATCCAGGGCTTTGGGACCGTCGTCACCGGAACGCTCATGGATGGGCGGTTCAAAGTCGGCGACGAGGTCGAGATCCTGCCCCAGGGCCTCAAGGTGCGCATCCGCGGCCTTCAGACGCACAAGCAGAAGATCGAGACGGCCGCGCCCGGCAGCCGCGTCGCCATCAACCTGGGCGGCGTCAGCAAGGAAGACATCCGCCGCGGCGACGTTGTCACGCGGCCGGGCTGGCTCAAGCCGACCAGCATGATTGACGTGCAGCTTCACCTCCTACCCGACGCGCCCCACCCCGTGCGCCATAATGCCGCTCTCGACTTCTTCACCGGCGCGAGCGAGATGGGCGCTCACGTTCGCCTGCTGGGCGTGCAGACGCTGGAGCCGGGCGAGACGGTGTGGGCGCAGCTCGTCCTGGCCGAGCCGGCGGTCGTCGTGAAGGGCGACCGCTTCATCCTGCGCCAACCGTCGCCCAGCCTGACCATCGGCGGCGGCGTGGTCATCGACCCGCACCCCGCGCGACGGCACCGCCGTTTCCGGCCGGAGGTCGTCCAGCGGCTCGAAACCCTCGCCCACGGCACGCCCACCGAGATTCTGCTCGCCGCCATTCAACGGAGTGAGCCGATTGAGGCGCGGGCCGCCGCGCGGGCGAGCAATCTCGGCGATGCGGCCGACGCGGCGATGGGCGAGCTTGTGAGCGACGGAATGGTCGTGGTGCTGGGGAGCCAGGCGGGCGGCGGGGCCGCGATCAGCCCCCAGGCTCTCGTCGCCAGCGCGGCAGGCTGGACCGCGTTGCTCGACCGGCTCGTTGAGACGGTCGGCGACTATCACCGCCAGTACCCGCTGCGCGTCGTCATGCCTCGCGAAGAGGCGCGCACCCGGATTAGCGCCACCCGCGCCGCGCCGCTGCCGCCCAAAGTCTTCAACCTCCTGGTCGACGCCGGCGTCGCCGAGAACAGGCTCGTCGCCACGGATACCGGCCTGCGCCTGCCGCAGCACGCGCCGCGCTTCTCGAACGCGCAACAGGTCGCCGTCGACAAGCTGCTGAAGGCGTTCCGCGCTCAGCCGTACAGCCCACCGTCGGTAGCCGAGGCGGTGGCGCAGGTTGGCGCCGACGTGCTCGGCTCCCTGGTCGAGCAGGGGGTGCTCGTGCGCGTCTCGGAGGAGGTGGCGTTCACCGCCGAGGCGTATCAGGCGATGATGGAGCGCGTGGTCGCCATCTTGCAGCAGAACGGCAAGATAACCGTGGCCGAGGTGCGCGATGCCTTTGGCACGAGCCGCAAGTATGCCCTGGCATTGATGGAGCACCTCGACGAACGACGCATCACGCGGCGCGTTGGCGATGAGCGCGTGCTACGCTGACCCCGGCAAATGCCTCAATTCCTACTCGGCTTCATCCTAAGCGCCGCCATCGGGCTGCTCGGCTACCGGAGCGGCTCCCTGTCGCGCAGTGGCGTACTCGGCGCGATTATCACCGGGACGCTCATCTTCGGGTTAGGCGGGCTCGTCTGGGGCGCGCTGCTCGTGTTCTTCTTCGTCTCCTCCAGTCTGCTCTCTCACTGGAAAGAGGCGCAGAAAGCCGAAGCGGCGGAGAAGTTTTCGAAGGGCAGCCGACGCGACATCAGCCAGGCGCTGGCCAACGGCGGGGTGGGCGCCGCCCTCGCTGTGGGCAACTGGCTCGCCCCGCACCCCGCGTGGCTCCTGGCGTACACCGGCGCGATGGCCGCGGTGACGGCGGACACGTGGGCGACGGAGATCGGCGTGCTGAGCCGACGCCCGCCGCGCCTGATTACCACGCTCCGTCCCGTGCCCGTCGGCACATCAGGCGGCATAACTCTCCTTGGTACCCTGGCCGCCTTCGCCGGTGGCCTGTTCATCGGCGTTGCCGCGGCGGCGCTCGTGGCGCTGACCCGGCTTCTGCCCTGGCTGCCGACGTCTGGCCCTGCCGCCAGCACAACCGCGCTGACGCTGGCCGGCGCCGTGGCCGGCGTGGGGAGCGCTCTGTTCGACAGCCTGCTCGGCGCGACAGTGCAGCGCCAGTACCGCTGTGACGTGTGCGGGCAGGTAACGGAGCGGCACACGCATCACGGCCAGCCGACGCGGGTGGTGCGTGGCTGGCCGTGGCTCAACAACGATGCCGTGAACTTCCTGGCCTCCCTGGCCGGCGCGCTGATTGGGTTACTGACGTGGCGCTTGTGACGCTGTCATTGCGAGAACGCCAAGCCGTGTGGCGCATGCGGCGACACCGCCAAACTGTCGTGCTGTCATTGCGAGCGCAGTCTATATGACCCATGGGTCACCCGTAAGTATGAAAATGTCATGCTGAGCGGAGCGAAGCATCCCGGTGCCGTTGGAGGCCCTTCGCTACGCTCAGGGCGACAGCCGCGCTATTTTCATCTCAGCGAAGCAATCCCCCGCATTTGCCAAAGGCGGTCTACAGCGCTGCCGCGTGGCTGTCACTCACCGGGAGATTGCTTCGGCGGCAAGGCCCGCCTCGCAATGACGTCGCGGTCTGCGTTTTGAGCAGTGGAGCGAAGCTATCCCTCGCCTGACAATGCTAAGGCAATGGAGTTAGCGCACGCGGTTTTCGCGCTCGGCCGGCACAATGTGCGCCTGGAGGCGCTTGCGAAGAGCAACGGCCAGGGAATTCAGGTAGCTGTCATACTCCGGGCTGTTCAGGAACGGCGTCGTCATCAGAAGCGCGTCTTCGCCGTTATCGGAGTAGTAGCCGCGGCGGCGGCCCACAACCTCGAAGTGATACTTCAGATAGAGCGACTGGGCGCGGGTATTGGTCACCCGCACTTCCAGAGTCACCGTGACTGCTTTCAGCGCCTGCGCCTGGGCGATCATCGCCAGGAGCATGTACTCTCCAAGGGCGTGGCCCCGCCAATCCGGGTGAATCGCTATCGTGCTGATGTGGGCCTCGTCGTGCATCATCCACATCCCGGCGTAACCGATGATGGATCTGCGCTCGTGCCCCGGCTGGACCCCTAGCCACCTCTGCAGCCGCCGCCATCCGCTCTCCTGGTCGTCGGCATCCTGAGGCGCTTCCCGCAGCCGCAGGACAAAGTAGTGCGCCGCTCTGTTGCGTTCGATTTCGTTGTAGTACGAATTGAACGACCACGGCGTTGGAAACGAGAGGTGGTCAATATGGGTGACCTCCTCGATGTCGGGCACCCGCATCGGGGCGACAACGTAGGGCAGGTCGGCAAACGGCGCTAGCGATAGAGGCACGATGCATCACTCCTGGGCCGCCGCGCTCAGGGTCGACGGCACACCCGGACTCGGTGGATAGATCGGGGACAGGCCGGCCACGTCATCGCCCTCGCCCCGCGCGAGCCGCTGCCAGCCCAGCTCCGCCAGGTACGCCACGCGCCGTAGCGTCGCCGCGGGCGCCAGGAGGCAGGCATTCTCTCCCCAAAGCTCGCGAATGGCGGCCCTTTCGGGGGCGCCAAGCTCGCCGACGTAGAGCGTCGGCGTCGAAGGAACCGGCGTCATGGCGTCGAGGCGCGCCAGGCGGTAGTCATCCGGCGCGGGCCAGGACTCACCCGGCCTGAATAGTGCTCCAGCGAAGCGCCCCCGGCCGGCCGCGATCATCGCCCACAGCGGGCCAGGCCAGGCGGCGTGGGCGTAGGCAATGGCGTACAGTGACGGCACCCCCACAAGCGGCAAGTTCTGGGCCAGGGCGAAGCCTTTGGCTACGCTCAGACCGATACGCAGGCCCGTGAACGAGCCAGGCCCCAGGCCGACGGCCAGCCCGGTCAGGTCCGCGGCCGTCAGGCCCTGCTGCTTCAGCAGCGTGACGATGTTTGGGACGAGGTCCACGGTGTGGTGGGCGCGCGAGGTCCAGGAGTGCTCGGCGGCCACACCGTTCTCATCGTAGAGAGCGATGCCCGCCAGGTGGCTCGCTGTATCAATCGCTAGCAGCACGGCCGTCGTCTCGCGTCTCAGCGAGGCCGCGCAGGATGTCCGCGTAGTGAGCGCCCCGCGCACTGAGGGTTATCGTTCGCTGCCCCGTTTCGCCATACACCAGGTCCACCGCCAGGTACTCCTCCGGCAGAAGCGTCTCCACGCGCTCGCCCCACTCGATGACCGTTACCCCGTCGCCATACAGGTACTCGTCGAGACCAAAAGTGTACGCCTCGACCGCGCCCGCCAGGCGATAGGCGTCAACATGGTACAATGGCAGGCGGCCGGAGGTATGCTCGCGGAGCAGGGTGAAGGTCGGGCTGATGACGTGCTCCCGCACCCCCAGACCGCGCCCGATTCCCTGGGTAAAGACCGTCTTGCCGGCGCCAAGCTGCCCGCGCAGGACAACCACGTCCCCCGCCGCGAGCCGCTCGCCCACGGCAGCGCCCCACCGGGCCGTTTCTTCGGCGCTGTGGCTGACGACGGTCAGCGTTGGTTGTGTCTCGGCCGCGCGGCCGTTCGCTAGATGAACACTCATACTTTGCACTTCACAATTATAGAAAACTCTCCAAGAATAATGTAACAACCCATTACACCGGCGGCTCGCTCTCCGCCGCGACAATCTCCGCGAAGCGGCGGCCGATGGCGTCGGTCAATTTACCCGGCCGACCGTCGCCGATAACGACGTCGTTGATGGCGGCCACAGGCATGACCTCGCGTGACGCGCTGGTAATGAATGCCTCGCTCAGGCGCTCGATGTCCACCTGGTTGACGGGCGTCCGGCGCACCGGGAGAATGCCCTCGGCGGCCTGGAGAGCGATGCCCCGCGTGATCCCTGCCAGAACCCCCTCCTCCGCCGTCCGCAGCTCGCCGTCCAGGATGCCAAAGAAGTTCGAGCTGAAGCCTTCGAGGATATCGCCGCGGCCGTCCACCATGAGCACTTCGTGAACGCCGGGCGGCAGCGTCGATTTCAGTTCGCGCGACGGGGCGATGAAGCTCGTCGCCTTTGCCTTCGGGTTCTGCCGCGCCATAAGCATGGTGATCGTGCGCACACCGTCGCGGTACAGCTCAGGCGGGTACGGCGCGAACGGCTCCACGCTGATATAGATGGGCAGCCCGGCGAGGGGTATCGTCACCCGGAGGCGGGACTCGGGATAGTCCGTCGCGGCCAGCGCATCGGCGAGACCGCGGCGCAGCCTGGTCTCATCCAGCTCGACGCCCCCGTCCAGCAGGCGCAGCGACTCGGTCAGGCGCGAGATGTGGTGGGGCAGGTCGAGAAAGCGCCGGCCGCCATACGTGCGCATTGTGGTATAGGTGCCTTCCGGAAGCGCGCGCGATATCTCATCTAGCGTCGCGCCCTGGATATTCACCGGCGCGGCCCCGGCGGACGTGACTTTGAAGGTAATGGGAGATGTCATAGGCATCTTTCTCCAGAGTGCAGGCGCTATGGTTCTGTCTTCAGCATGCACAATTCTAGGCGCGATGGCGGCGTCTCTGCAATCCTTGACGACGTGAGACGGACCGCCCTTTCGCCAGACACGCGCGGGATGAATTGCAGTAAGGCGCTCCGTCCCGGGGGACGCAGCGCCTCATCTATCTCCGTTGGGCGATTGCCTCTCTCAGACAGAGCGGGCGATCGTCGATGTCACGTGAACACTACCGCGAGATCGGTTTGTTACACGAGGCCGGCAGGTCCACGCGTGTATTCGTGTTAACGCCCGTCAGCTCAATCTGCACGCTGAAGTCGCCTTCGAAGTTGAGGGGTTCGAATGAACCGCTGTAGCTCCCGTTGAAGGCGACCGGATAGCCCCCCGTTGCGTCAAGATACAGGTCGGCGTCTTTAGCCGACCACAGCGCCTCGCCAAAGGCGCGCACTTTGGGGTCGCTGCTATTCTGCGCGGAGGTGACGAACGTGTCCCCGTTGATCACATAGTGCTTGACGGCGGCGCCCTTCAGCGTCTCGTTGCCCACGAACTTGCCGCGCGCCACGTCACTGCTCGTTAGCATGGTCAGCAGGGCTTGCGGGCTCAAGTCGTCCAGCGATTTGGTGGCATCGGCGGCTTGGGGCTTGACGCAGACCGGAAACACGCCATTGACAACCACATAGGTGCCTTGCGGCACCTTAAAGACATCAACTTCAGACGGCGTAAACAGACCGACCAGCGAGCCGCCGACTTGGGCCGTGATGGTTCCGAGCAAGCTACCCGAAACGGTGGCCTGACTCTTCTTCTGATCATTTGTCGTGACCAGCGCAGTCAGGTCGCCTTGGGTGTGCTTGCCGTTGACGAGACCGTTCACCTGAAGCTTGACGGTCGCGTCGAGCGAGGTGAGACCCGCGAGTGGCTTGAGCGGGATGACGTCACCGGCGGGCGGAGTCGGCGAGCTTGCCGGCGTCGCTTGCGCCGTGAGCGTTGCGGTAGAGAAAGCTGGACCCGCGACGCCAAGCACCAGGACCAGCGCGCCGAAGACGACGACCAGCGCGATCGCCACCGAGACAACCGAATTCCTCATCTTCATGGGTGTCAGCTCCTTCGAGATGTTGTGGGCAGCGCATGAGCTTGCGCTGCCCGTTTCTGTGGTCCGCCTTCAGTGGCGGAGATGCGATCGAGTTGCGGTGCTGGAACGCCCATCACCTGTTCATGCTGCCAAAAGCGTTCGAAGGAGGAGCCAGCCACGTCGAACAGTGGTTCCTCAAGCAGTTGGTTGGCTGCGCGTAGTCATTGATGGAAGCGAAGCCGTCTTACAACTACTCCTGAGCGCGCTTGCCGAGGGATGGCCGGCCGGCCTCAGGCGCTGTAACCGCCGGCAGCGCCGGTTGCAGGTCCGGCCGCGGGGCCAGGTCAAGGGCGGACTTCGCCGCGCTCGACTCCGCCGCAATGTCAGGCGCCTTCGTATCGAGTGTCCGGTTCAGCGCGTCGATCCGCGCGGCGTCGACGCTCAGGCTCTTCGACTGGCCGTACACCTCGGGGTGGAGATACGTGCCCTTGGCGGCGCCGGTCTTGTCTTCCACGGCGCTCCAACCGAGGGATTGGGCGTAGGGATCGTTGCGCGCGCCGCTCACCTGCCACGACACCTTGACGAAGGGCTTGTCGGTGTGGATGACGAACTCGCCGTCCTTCAACTCCTTGGCCACATACGCCTGGGCCGGCTGGCCGATGGTGGTGAGCTGGTAGCGGAAGTCCTTGTTGAGAGCTTCGACGTACGCCGGCATCTTGACGATGCCATCGCCCTTGGCGTCCGTTGTCACATTGCCGCTGTACACGCTCAACATTTCGCTGCCCATCACGGCGGCCTGGTTCAAGTAGCGCTCTGTTGGCGCGGTCGGGTCGTCCACCTTGGCCGCCGCCAGGCTACCGATGATGCTGCCCGTCGCCTGCACGTTGCCGCTGAAGTAGCCGGCGTAACCGCTGGTGGGCGCCTGGCCCCAGACTCCATAGGGGACGCCACCAGACGTCGCGATACCCGTAACACCATTCGAGTTGTTGCCTCGGCCCGTCCCGATGACGCCGCTGGTGCCACCGTTCGCGTTGACGGCAATGCCGCCGTTGGAGACCGCAGTGATGCCAACACCGGGCGAGGGGTTAATGGCGGAGATCGCCGAAGTGCCGTTGCTCGACGTGGTCACATTGAGGCCACTCTGCCCACCGACGATATTCGCGCCAATGGTCCCGCCGGTGATATTCGCGCCGATCTGGCTGCCCTGCGCGTTGATGGCGTTACCGTTGGAGGCGGTTGCGTATACGCCCTGGGTGACGCCGGACGCCCAAACACCAGCATTGGGACCCTGACCGTACACACCGTTCCCCTGCTGACTCAAGAACCAGCCGCCGTCGTCGGCATTGGCCTGGCCCTGGACGGCAGGCGTGTTGCCGCGCGACGTAGCGTTATTAATGGCGAGGACGCCCTGCTGCACCGAGCTGAGAGCGTAGACGCCGGGGCCGGCGCCCAGGTTGATGGCGTAAACGCCGAAGCCGACTCCTTGCGCCCAGACCCCTGTGTTATTGCCCTGGGCGAAGACGCCGTTGCCGTTAGTGCTTGTAAACCAGCCGCCATCGTTGGCCGCCGCCGAACCATAGATGGCCGGGCTGGACGTGCCGCGAGTGGTCGCTTGCTGCACCACAGTAAAGGCGGCGTTCGGACCGGGATACGTGCCGAAGTAGGGCAGGGTAACCTGGCTCGGAGTGTTGATGCCTTGCGGGCCGTCGGCAACGGCGACGCCCGCGATGATCAGCACAACGACCAACAACGCCAGGACAAGGACGACTCTTCGAAGTGTCATAGTATCGTGCTCCTTGAGTGAACTGGGGTAGGCTCGGCTATTCAATTGTGTTGGCCCGGGCTACAACAGGCGCAGCCGGGGCAGGAAGACGAAGGGCGGGTGTGAAACCCGCCCCGATATTGTCGCTTCTCCCGTATCTCAGCCGCCGCCGAGAACCTTTGCCTTGGCTTCCGCGAACTCTTCGTCAGTGAGGGCGCCGGCGCTGTGCAGCTGTGCAAGCTCCGCGAGCTGCGCCGTTATGCCTGTCGCTGCGGGCGCTGGTGGCGTCGCAGCCGGAGCCTCCGCAGCCGGAGCTTCCGCTGCCGGAGCCTCCGCAGCCGGAGCCTCCGCAGCCGGAGCTTCCGCTGCCGGAGCCTCCGCAGCCGGAGCCTCCGCAGCCGGAGCCTCCGCCGCGGGCGCCGCTGCCGGAGCGGCTTGCTCGGGGGCGGCCTGCTTCTGCTGCTGCTCGGCCATTGCCTGCTGCTGCTCAGCCTCGGCACCCGCTGCCATCTCTGCGGCGGCCGCCTCCTCCATTCTTCGTTCTTCTCTGCGCCTTCGGAACATCGCTAGTCTCCTTGTGTTGAGTTTTGAATGCACGGACCGAACTGTTCGGGGCGGTCGACTTGGAAACGTGAGGCATCCCCCGTCCAGGGAGTAACTACCGCCGCATACGCCGATCGTCCCGCCGATCCTCGCGGCGGTCACGGCGGTTCATGCCCGCCACCGACACCGGCGACAGCGGCCGGCCAATGCTATCGATGAACAGCGAGGCTGGCTCGCCCTCGGATCCTCAATCCACGCGCTTGAGCGGCGGGCACTCCCATGTCGCGTTGACAACTTCGGGATGTGGCATGTACAGCCGCAGAATCGGGAACCACGCTGCGTCCCCGGTGGGCAGCCAGTTCGATTCCTTGTCGGCGCCGGGCGAGTCGGCCTGGAAATAGAAGGTCGTCGAGCCGTCCGCGTTCTGCTTCACACCAGGTGTGCGGTCGCCGATGGAGTAGCGGTTGATCGGATTGGGGATCAGGTTATAGTCCGTGCCGTAGATCGTCAGGGACCAGAAGGCATCCACCGGTGGCGTCATGCCGGCGGGGAAGGTCATCTCGTACTTGTGCGCGCCTGTCAGCGGCTCGTTCTTATCGTCCGTGAGATTGACGAGGTAAACTGCCTCTTCCGGGTCATTGGCGGTCACGCCCACGAGAGATTGGTCCGCCGCGCGCATGAGGAACTTGTCGCCGAGGCGGCCTTCGTCGGCCGGCGGGTAACGCCAGCCGTTGACGATGGTCGCCCAAACGCCGCTCATGAATTGCTGCCGCAGCAGCAGCATGCCCTTGCCAACGGCGCGTACTAGCGCGTCCTTGACTACCTGCGGTTGCTTCTCCACGTCCAGGCCGGGGCCAATGCCAATGTCAGCGAACTGCTTCAGGAGAACGGCGTGGTGCGCCGGCGGCGGGTTCTCGGCCAGCATGTCGTTGAGCGTCTTCCACGGCCCAAGTGGATCGTCCGAGCCGACGAGGGACAGCGCCGGCTTGTAGACGTCGCGGCGGTCGGGGATCTCGGCTTCAGGCCGGCCCCAGTAGCTCAGGGGCGTCAGCTTGTACTGCGCCTGGATGGCGTGCACGTTCGGCAGGTCCTCGACGCCGTTCACCACGGTGCGGCCCAGGATGCAGAACCAGGGCGTCGGGGAGTCAGGTTCGACGCGGTTCACGCCTGCGGGCAGCTCACCCTCCCAGTTGGGGCCGGCGACAAGATAGTGTCCGCCTCGGGTGCCATAGCGCTTGCCGATATAGGCGAAGTTGTCAGAGGTGAACCCGAACATCTCCATCGTCCAGTAGCGCTCGGCCGGGATATCGGGCACGCTGATGATGATCGGCTCCTGACTGACGTCAATCCACGCTATGGAGTAGGCCGTGTCGTTGTTCGGGCAGCCGCCGTCGCGGTACGCCGCATCGAGGACCTCCTGGGCGTGCCAGAACTTGTTGACCGGGGAGTAGGGCACGTGCTTCGGGTCCTGGGGGATGTTGGTCCACTTGTAGCGCGTGAAGGCGTTGTAGACGTACGGGAAGCCGTAGATGAACGCCTGGATCGCCAGGGAGTAGGCGTACTCGGCGTGCCAGTCGAACACCGCCGGCGCGGCCGCGGTCGCTGTCTTGGCCGTCATCGTAGCCGCCGCGCCCAGGTCGTTCATGCCGTGGGCCGCGCCCAACCCGGCGCCGATGCGCTGCAAGTCCTCGGCGGTCAGAATCTCCGCGCCCATCTTGCGGATACCGTCCTCGACCTTGCCCGCAAACTGCTTGTCGACGAATGCAACGATTCCCACAGCGCCTGGGTTGAGGGCCAGGCCCAGATGGCTCGCCCGCGCGCCCAGGCCCGTCGGGTTGCTCGCCGCGTTGCCGCGCAATGTATCCAGGTTTCTGGCGACTCGCTCGGCCATCGCCACCACATCCACGCCGGAGCTCGATCCAATGTCGAGCACGTCCACGTGCACCTTGCCGCTCTCATTCTTCTCGAGCACGAGCAGGTTGCTGGCGTTGACCATCTGGAGCTGCGGCCCCATGGCCTTCAGCTTTGGCACGATCGCGTCGTATGTTGCCTTGGTCGCAAATACACCTGCGACTAACTGCTGATTTTCAATTGCGGTCGTTGTGGTCTGATCTTCTGCCACGTCTGCCTCCATTACTCTGTAGACCTGGGTTTTTCCACCTGGCTCGACCAGTTCCGCCCTAACGCTACCATCTCGTTCTGCCTCTACCACGACGGGGATGACAGCCTTGTCCGTGTCGAGGGGCGCGCCAACCTGTTGCGCGTCTTTCTTGAAAAAGGTGGGTACGCGCTCGCGAACGAAGTGGCTGATGAGGCCGCCGGCCGCGCCGCCGACTATCAGCGCCGCTAAAGCCGCCTGCGCGCCGAGAACAGTGCCAATCATTGCCCCAATACCGCCGTCTCACTGCTATAGGCGAGAACGGCCTGCTGGTTCTTTGTAGCTGACATTTATGCTTTCCTTTCGCCGCAATAACCGGCGCCTTTTTCATTTTATGGCGCTCGGTCGCGTTTGGCATGGCCCATTTCGGGCCATTAAAGGCTATTCGCCAAAGGAGCACGGCCAGGGAAGCGTCGAGTACGCCTCCTGGCCGTTATGCCAGACCGTCTGGCCGCTACGCGAACGCCGCGATTGGGGGCACTTCGCTGCGCTGCTCATAACACACACTACGGTCATTGCGAGGAGCGCGTCTCTCGGGGGTGTGGGGGGCGTAGCTCCGCACTGACGAAGCAATCTCTCAGTGACTGACAGCAACCCCGTAGCGGTGTAGACCGCCTTTGACAAGGGCGAGGGATTGCTTCGCTGACGCTCGCAATGACAGCAGGACAGCACCCGTGTCGACGCGTGCCGCCACACGGCATGGTAATCTCAGGGCGACAGCCGCGCTGTTTTCATCCCAGCACAGCAATCCCGCGCCCTTGTCAAAGGCCGTCCAGGCAGTGCTTTTCTATCGTAGCGGCAGAATCCCCAGGGCCTGCGCCCGCGACACGGCTTCGCGGCGGCTGTGGACGCCGAGCTTGCCGAAGATATTGCCGGTATGCCGCTTGACCGTCTGCGGGGCAACGACGAGCTGCATCGCGATCTCCTTGTTGGACATATGCTCCCCCAACAGCCGCAGGATCTCCATCTCGCGGTTGGTGAGCGGCTCGACAAGGGCGCCTTCCTTCAGGAGCCGTTCCAACGGCGGCGTCCGAATCTCAGATTGGAATGCGCTCAAGACCTGCCGCAGGTAGGCGCGCGCCACCCTGCGCTCGTACAGCCGGTTGAGCAGCGGCGCCAGGGTCGGCCCGACATCGACGAACGTGCGAATCAGGCCCATCGGCTCGGCCAGGTTCACGGCGTGTTCCAGCTTCACCAGCGCCTCATGATCGCGATTCTCGGTGGCGAGGCCAAGGGCTTGCAGAGCCAGGATACGCACGAGCGGCCGCGTAGTATATGTGTCTTCGGCGAGGGACTCAAGCTCGGCCAGCCCCGTGAGCGCCTGGCGGCGCTCGCTCGCGCCGCCCATGGACAGGAGGGCCTGCGCACGCGTGATCGCCGGGATCTCGGCTAAGAGCATGGGCTCCGCGGGCAGACCGCCGTCCATCTGCGCGGCCCCTCGCAGCGCCCCGTCGACATCCTGACGGACCAACGCCAGCCGCACGTCGAGCGAGCGGCGTTCCGTCGCGCTGGCCAGGCTGAACTCCAGGCCAATCTGCGCGAAGCTACCCGCCGCCGCGTCCGCCTCGCGCGTTTGCCCCTGAGCCTGGTACGCCAGCGCCAGCTCGATCAGGCTGCTGCGGACGCACTCGTAGTGCGCAATATGCCCCTGCTCCACGACCATCTCGAACTGCTCGATCGCCTGCTGTAGCTCGTTGCGCTCATAGTGCAGACTGCCAAGAAAGTAGCGCGCCCACAGGAAGCTCGTGGCGAGGTTGTTATCGGTCGCCAACTTCAGGTACAGGGCGATCGTCTGCTCCAGCGCCGGGAGAGAGCCGGCGACGCGGTAGATCGTGGCAAGACCCACGAAAGCGCGCGCCTTGACCGCCACCGGTTCATCGGGCGCTTCGACGACGCGCCGCAGGACCTCGATAGCCTCCGCTTTGCGGCCCGCGAGATAGAGGGCTATGGCCTCGGTGTAGTAGGCAGCGCTGCGCGCAAAGAAATAGTCTCGCGGCAAGCCGACCTGGGCCTGGCGCGCCAGATCCAGGCTGTTTCCTCCCTGGGGCGTCCGCCAGAGTATGCTGTAGGCCCGCAGGACGGTTAGCGTCGCCTGCACCGCCTTGCGCTCCGCCTCGGGGACGGACGACGTGGGATCGGCGACAATCGACGCCGCTGCCTGAACGAGGGGCAATATGGCCTGTATCTTTTCCTGAAGGGCGAGCACAAAGGCCTGAGCCAGGAGAAGCACCGGACGCTGGCGGCGCAGGTCCTCGGGCAACAGCGACAGCGAGTGTTCGACGCCCCGCCAGTCTTCACGGTTCAGACGAGCGTGGACCTGGGACTCAACGATCTCCGCCGCGTGAACGGTATCACCCGCTGCCAGCGCGTGCCGCAAGGCTTCCTCGGCGAATCCGCGCTCGTCGAACCAGGCGCTCGCCTGGCGGTGTAGGCTCTTGACGCACTCGGCATCCCACCGGGTCGCCAACTCGCGCCGCAACAGGCCGCCGAACAGTTGGTGGTAGCGGTACCACTCGCCCGTCTGATCCAGCGGCACAATGAAGAGATTGCTGTCCATCAGCCAGCCGCGAATCTGCTCAGCGGTCGGCCTCTCCCCGCCATTGCCCTCCGGCGGTTCCATGATTGTTGTACACAGTGACACACTGAGCCGATCCAGAATGGATGTACGCAGCAAGAACTGGCGCGCTGCCGGCGTTTGTCGGGCCAGCATCTCGTGAACCAGGGCGCGCGGCGCAAACTCCTCCGCCCCTGGCTTCAGATCGCTCAGACTGGCCGCGCGGTCCGACGCGCGGTTGAGATTGAGGGCGGCAAGGCGGAGGGCGACGATCCATCCCTCCGTGTGCTCGACAAGGAACTCCACCATATCCTCAGGCAGCGTTTTGCCCGTGGCGCCGTCCAGAAACGCCTTCGCTTCGTCGAGGCGGAAACGCAGGTCAGCGCCGCGGAGTTCCAGCAGCCGCCCTTTGGCGGCCAGCCGTGCGATCGGCCACGGGGGATCGGACTGGCTGATGGCAACAAGGTGAAGTGGTGTAGGCAGGGCGCGCAGCATGGTCGCAAAGAGCTGACCGATCGTCCGCTCGGACAAGTGGTGAACGTCGTCAATGACGACGACGAAAGGCGTCTCGATAGCTTGAAGCTCATTGAGAAATGACGCCGCGATGGTCTCGACGGGCAACACCTGGACGGCCTCCAGGAGATGCCGCGTCTGGGTACAGGCGTTGGGGAACTGGGTCTGGATGGCCGCGATCAGATAGTCCAGGAAAACGACCAGATCGTTGTCGAATTCGTCAACGCTGAGCCACGCGGCAGGTGCGGGTATCTCGGCCAGGGCCTGGGCCACGAGCGTCGACTTCCCGTAGCCGGTCGGCGCAGAGACCAGGGTCATGGGGTAGTCGAGCGCGAGCCGCAGCGACCTGACGAGGCGTGGCCGGGCCACGTTGTCGGGCGGCAGCGGTGGACGCTGCAACTTGGTCAACAACAGGGAGCGCGAGGTATTGCGGCGGACGCCTTTGTCAGTTCCGGTCGCCGTCTCATTGCCTGAGGAATAGTCCAGGCGATACAGTGAATGGATGCTACTAGGGTCGGCCAAGATAGACTTCTCCGCGGTGATACCCCAAAGAGATATTGGGCGGGTAAGCAAACCGGCCGCCTCCCCTGCAGATCGAGCCGATCGTCAGGGAACCCGGCCTGAAAACAGTTCCAATTGCCTGTAGTATACTACTCCAACGCTCAAAATGATATATGGCGACGGAACGTCGACGTCAGTTTCAGGTCAGGCGTCCGGCAGGGCGTCTCTCCGCCCCGCCGCGAGCAAGCCCAGGCCCTCGAAGCTCGGCTCCGTGACGACGCCGCTGAAGCCCGCACCCTCCAAAGTGGCCCGCAAGCTCTCCGGTGTCCACCGCCCGTGCAACCCGCTGAACAGCCGCCAGCCAACCATCGAGGTCAAGAAGCGCGCGCCGCCACGAGCGAGCCGCGCCCACGCGCCCGCCGTCACGCGCCCCGCCGCGGGTTCCAAGAAGGCCACGTGCCCATCGACGCGGAGAACCCGGCGCGCCTCGGCGAGAACGCGCTCGCGCTGCGGAACGAGGTAGAGAAAGCTGTGGCCCGTCGCCAGGTCGAAGGTCTCGGGCCCGAACGGCAGCGCCGAGGCATCGCCGAGGATAACGGCGAGGTTGGGGCGCTGCCCCGTCGCTCGCCGCGCCAGGCGCACCATGGCCGGCGCCCGGTCCAGGGCAACGACGCGTGCATCCGGCCGCGCGTCTAGAATGGCGAGAGACGAGTTGGCCGGTCCGGCGCCGAGGTCGAGAACGCGACACCCCGCCGTGTCAGGCAGCCAACGGGCGAAGCGGCGCGCGCTGGCGTCCCAACGCGCCTGGCCGGTGATGACCTCGTAGCCGCGGGCGACGACGTCGAAGACGACGTGGGTCTCGCCCGGGTTCGACAGGTAGGCGACCAGGCGGTTCAGCATAGCCATGAAATCCCAGCGCGACAGTCCAAGTTCACTTCTTTTGACAAACGGCGGCGCTCAGCCTAGAATCTGCCTCAAAGGGATGGAGAACCGCCATGGATACATCAAATGACGTCCCGCACGTAACCATCAAGCGCAAGGACCGCACCATGGTATTCGCGCCGACCGAGCTGGACAAGATTCGCACCGTGGCCGCGGGCAAGGTGCGCTGGGACCGTCGGACGAACCGCTGGACGGCGGTGGGCGAATTGGACGATCTGGCCGAGCTGCTGACCAACGCGGGCTACAAGGTCAACCTGGTCGGCCCGAAAGAGTAACGCCAGCGAGTGCCAGGCGCCGGGCCGTTCGCGACAGCGAGCGTCCCGGCGTTTTTGTATGCCTACAAGTATACACCACTTGTGCCAATTGTTGCGAACACTAAGATTGCGCCGCGCGTTGCTGTGGCAGTATAATCACGGAGTACCCGACACCTCAGTGGGCGCCAGTCGTGGCTATGCTGCGCCGCCCTTGCCAGAGGAGTTCTGCCCCATGACGAATACGTCTACCCTCAGCGCCGCCGACCTGGAGCGCATCCGCCCCATCCCGACGCCGGCCCTCTCCAACGCCATCGAGCTGTTCAACGTGCGGCCGCGCAACGCGGGCTTCATGAACACGTCGGTCCGCGCCATGTTCCCCGACCTGCCGCCGGTCATCGGCTACGCAGTGACGGCGGCGACCCGCGCCGACCAGCCGCCGCCGGCTGAAGGCAGCGCCGACTACGTCTCCCGCTTCGACTACTGGGACCACATTTTGAGCATACCGGCGCCACGAATCGCCGTCGTCGAGGACGAGGACATCCCGGCCGGCGTCGGCGCATTCTTCGGCGAGGTGCAGAGCAACACCCACAAGGCGCTCGGCGTCGTGGCGGCAGTAACCAACGGCGCCGTCCGCGACCTGGCCGAGATGCACGATCTGGGGTTCGCGGTGTTCGCCAACGCGGCCTGCGTCTCCCACGCCTACATCCACCTGACGCGCTTCGGCAACTCGGTGCGGGTCGGCGGGATCGTCGTCCGGCCCGGCGACATCCTGCATGCCGACATGCACGGCGTCCTGATCATCCCGCCAGAGGTCATCCCCCAGATCCCAGACGCCGTCGCCAAGATCGAGAAACGCGAGCGGGAGATCATCGAGTACTGCAAGTCGCCCGGCTTCACCGTAGACGGGCTGAAGGCGTTGATGCGCTAGATGCTGCCTTCCAAGGTGATTCCGCCCACCACGCGCACTGTCGTCGATCTCCGCGTGCCCGGTGTCGACGGTAGGGTGACACTGAGCCTCAAGCGCGACGCGACGACGCTGGCCGTCAACACGGTGCCGAGCTTTACCTTCGACTTGAAGGGCCGGCTGATGGGCGGCTTCGCCGACGGGCGCACCTATCGGCGCACGCTCGACCACCGCGTCATCGAGAAGCGCGGGGAATACACCGAGGGGCGGCGCGAGCGCGAGCGACGTGAGATCAGCGCCGACGAGGTTCGCACTCTCTGCGACACAGCTTATGGCTATGCCCAGGCGGTCGGGGCTGCGTTGGCGGCCGGGACGGCGGAGATCGTCGGCGTGACTGGAGACGACGGCTGGCAAGCGTGGGCGACGGCTTCGCTGGACAGCATCACGCGGTGGGACGACGCGCGGCTGGCGGCGGATGCCGAGGAATTCCTGCGCATCTACCGGCCCATAGGCATCCTGCCGCCCGACCAGTACCGCGCCCTCGTCCTCCAGGCGACCCTCGGCTGCTCGTACAACCGCTGCACCTTCTGCACGTTCTACCGCGGCCAGAGCTTCCGCATCAAGCTGCTGCCGGATTTCGAGCGCCACATCGCCGCCGTCCGGACCTTCCACGGCGCGGCTCTGGCATCATACCACTCCATCTTCCTCGGCGAGGCCAACGCCCTTGTCGCGCCGCAGCGCCTCCTGCTGCCGATGCTCGACGCCGTGAACGCCGCGTTCCCCGTCGCGCCGTGGGACCTCAGCGGCGCCGCGCGCGCGCGCTGGCTGGCCGAGCACTCGCCGGCCTTCGACGGCGTCTACGCCTTTGTCAGCGCCCTGGACGCCCTGCGCAAGTCACCGTCGGACATCGCCGAGATGCGCAAGCGCGGGCTGCGGCGGGTATACATCGGCCTGGAGAGCGGCGACGAGGGGTTGCTGCGCTTCCTGGAGAAGCCGAACACGGCGGCGCAGGCGGTCGAGGGGGTGGAGAGCATCAAGGCGGGCGGGGTGGCCGTGGGCGTCGTCATTATGCTCGGGGTGGGGGGCGAGCGCTACGCGGCCGACCACGTCGCGCACACCGTCGAGGTCCTCAACAGTATGGGCCTTGGCGGCGACGATATCCTCTACTTCTCCGAGTTCGTCGAGACGCCAGGCCTGCCGTACAGCGAGCGCGCCGCACGGGAAGGGATCGCGCCCATGCCGGCGCCCGCCGTGCGCGCCCAGCGCGCTCTCATCCAGGGAGCGCTGCGTTTCAGAGACACGCCGCCCAAGCTCGCCGTCTACGATATCCGCGAATTCGCCTACTAGTCCAAAGGACCCGCTATGCCCACTATTCTGCTGGAAGTATCCCTTATTCCGGAGGCGCTGGCGCTGCTGGAAGGCTTCGACGTTCGCGGGCCGCAGCCGCGCATCGCCTCGCCCGACGTCGACCTACGCGGCGTCAATGCCATCATCATTTCATCGCTGCCCCCCATCGACACCGCGTTTCTCGAGCGCGCCCCGGATCTGCGCGTCGTCGGGCGGCCCGGTATCGGCATCGACAACATCGTCGTACCCGACTGCACCGCGGCCGGCGTCCTCGTCGTGCACACGCCGGACGCGCCGACCGAATCGACCGCCGAGCACGCGGTTGCCCTCATCTTCGCTATCGCCCGCAAGCTCGTCCGGGCAGACACGGGCATGCGAACGCAGGGCTGGGCAGCGCCGCGCGGCCCTTTGATGGGGGTCGAGCTGCGTGGGAAGACACTGGGCGTCGTCGGGCTGGGGCGTATCGGCAGTCGCGTCGCCCACATCATGGGCGCGGGCGTTGGCATGCGTGTCGTCGGCTATGACCCGTATCTCTCGCCGGACCGGGCCGCCTCACTCGGCGTCCGCCTTGCCCCGTCCATTCTCGACGTCCTCCGCGAGGCGGACGTGGTCAGCCTGCACTCGCCGGCGACGGCGGAGACGCGGCATCTCATGAACGCGGCGGCGTTCGCCGCGATGAAGCCGGGCGCGCTGCTCGTGAACTGCTCGCGCGGTCCGGTCGTCGATGAAGCGGCCCTCCTGGACGCGCTCAATAGCGGGCAGATCGCCGCCGTGGGGCTGGATGTCTTCGACCCGGAGCCGCCGCTGCCCGGCAACCCGCTGCTCACGCACCCCAATGTTCTGGCGACACCGCACATCGCATCGTTCACTGTGGACGGCGTGCGCGCTATGCACATCGGCGCGGCCGAAGAGGTCGCGGCGGCCTTGCGGGGCGAGCGCCCGCGCTGGCTGGTTAACGGCGCGGCATGGCCGGGGCGTCCGATCTAGCGCGAGCTATTGGACCACGAAAAGCGCGAAAGCCCGCGAAAGTTGGCCCTGAACTCTCGCTCACCAGCGGTCGGATGACAATCACGGTCTCCTCGAACGGAGTGAGGATGCGCCCTCGGCGGCAGCGACTCTGCTCATAAGGCAGAGACTTGCGGCGTCATTGCGAGACCTCAATGCCGTGCGGCGGCATGCGCCGAAACAAGAACACAGTTAAGCCGTCATTGCGAGCGGAGCGAAGCAATCCCCCGTCCTTGTCAAAGGCAGTTTGCACCGCTACGGCGTTGCTGTCATCCACCGAGAGATTGCTTCGTCGCGCTGATGCGCTCCTCGCAATGACAGTAGTGTGTGTTCTGAGCAGGAGGGCGATAGCCCGACGAGGCAATCTCACGGTGAGTGAAAGCCCGGCTCGCGCCGTCCTAGACTGTGTTTCGCAAGGACGGGGGTTGCTTCGCTGAAGCTTGCAATGACAGCCTCGCCTCATGTTCAAGTGGCGGTCTTGTTTTCTGCGTGACGTCGATAAGAACAGCGGCGGAGTGAGTATTCTCACCCCGCCGCTGTTTGTTTCTCGTCTACGCCCCGATCAGGGGATCGGACGTGGGCCAGGAGCCGTGATGTACAGCCCGGTGGTAGGCAGCGGGTTCAGGGCCAGCATGTACTTTTGGCCTGAGACCGTCGCCACAACGTTCGCCACCACTTGCACCGTACCATTACTGGTGATGGTCTTCACCTCGTAGATCAGGCACGGGTTCACGTTGTCGAAGTGGAAGTAGCCTTCAGTATTCGTCGTCGCGCTGCGCAGATAGGTCCCGCTCTGGTTCGCGGCGCTCGGCGGCAGCCACAGCTGCACTTCGCGGCCCGCGGCCGGGTTCAGCGGCGCGCCAGGCCACAGGCCGCCATCGTCGGGACTACCCGCGGGCGGCTGCGGAACGAGCGGCAAGGGAGACGGGCTAGGACTGGCCGAGGCGAATGTCGGTGCCCCGCTGCTCAGGTAGCCCTCGACGAGGCCCACCGGCGGCGTGAGGGTGATGTTGAGGATCGCGCCCGGCTCGCTCTGGCAGGGCAGGTTGATGACCTGGCTGATGCCGGGAACCTTCGCCGTGTAGGTGGCGGTTGGGTCAGTGCCGTTGCCAAGAGGCGGGCCGGGGTTCCACACGGTGGTGGCCGGCGACGTGTAGACCCAGATGTACTGGCCAGGGTGGTCGGGGTCGGGCGAGCCGATGGTGATATGGAAGTTGTGGCCGCTAGGCAGAGACGGCGGGCTCGTGAAGAACGCCTGACCGTTCTCATCCAGTTGAGATGAGAAGTAGGCCTGCCCGTTCGTGTCATCCGTGATGTTGATGAACGCCCCCGCGTAGACGGGCGCGCAAACGGTGATCACCAACGCACCGATGGGTGCGCAGGAAGTCGGCACGCCAGGGCACTGCGGAATGTAGCCCTCGAAGTCGAAGCCCGGCGGGATCGGGAAGCCCTCGCTCGCCGCGGTCACGTCGCCAGCCACGGGAGCGCCACCAGGTACCACGCGCTCCACCTTCACCGCGGCCAACCCCACTACGTTGCGCAGCAGGATCGGAATCTGCGGGTTCTGCGAGCCGAACACGGGTATGCCCGCCAGCACGTCATGCTCCCAGTACACTGCCGAGATCACCGCCGAGCCCACGAACCCAGGCTGGATCCAGTTCCAGTTCGCCAGGTTGATGTACTCCACCTGCTTCTCGTTCAGCTTCTCGCACACATAGTCCAACAACCCGTTCTGGTCGTAGACGTACATCACGAAGTCCGTGAAGCCCGGCTTCGGCACCAGGTTCTGCACTGCCACGTCCGTCACCATGTTGTACGCGTTGCCGCGCTGCATCAGCGACGGGATACCAATCACTGCCACGCCACCCTGCAGACCACTCGCGTCTCCCGCGCCGATCTGCCAGTAGTAGCCCTGGTCCTCTGGGAACAGGTTGTACGCCGTCGCCTGCGTCACCTTCGTCGGGCTGCTGTAGTTCAGCAGCTCCGCCACCGCCGCGATCGGCACTGCGTTCACTGCCGGGTCACCAGGCGACTCCCACGCCTGGCTCTCGACGCGCACGCGCCGACGTACTGCCCAGGCAGGTTGTTCACCAGCGCCAGCGGGAACTCTGTCTCACCCCGCGGGCAGATCCAGTCCACCAGCGTCGTGATGATGTCCCCGCTCTGGTCGACGAAGTACACCTTCACCTTCGCCGCCACGATGCTGCTCATGTTCTGAACATGGATCACCGTCGCCCAGCCGTTGGTCTCACGGTAGATCAGCGGCCCGTAAGCCACCTGCGACCCGGTGCCAGCATCCAGGCACTGCCCGTTGAACACGTAGCACAGCTCTGCCGCCACGCCCGTGTAGCTCATCAGCACGTCCTGGCCGATCTGGTCGACCACGATGCCCAACGGCTGCGACGCGCGGATCCACACGCTGCCCGTGAAGCCAGGCGGGGCGCACCCGGCCACGTTGAACTGCGCGCTGTAGCCAGGCGACACCTGCGGCACCGAGCAGATCTGCGCGCGGAGGCAGCTGTCACGATCCTTGAACCACAGCTCAATGCTCGTGCACTCCGTCCCGCTGTTCTGGATGTACAGCCAGCTGTTCCACCCGTTGAATGCGTTGTACACGACAGGGGCATAGTACGCGAAGCCGCCGAAGATTGGGTCGTACGCGCCTTCCTGGAGGGCGCTCACGCCGCTGTACGCGTCCGCCATCACGAACGACGGCGTCGCGTTGCCAGGCATCTTCCGCACAACTTCCACCGCAATCGGCTGCCCGTAGAACGGGTTCCAGTTGAACGGGAACTGGCCCGGCGTCGATGTCACGCTCGGCCAACCCTCAGGCCATGTCCGCGTGTTCAGGTCGCTGGTCCACTGCTCGCAGCGCCACCACAGGTTGCCCTGCTGCGGGAACGGGTTGTAGCTGATCGCGATCGCGCTCTTCGCGCTCGCCGGTAGCTGCGAGCTTGTCCACACCCAGCTCGTCCCAGGCTTCAGCAAACCCGTGCACTCAATCTTGAACGGGTTCTGCGCCTGCGGCTGGCAGAAGCCAGAGTTCTCGGCGAAGAGCAAGAGAGCAATCTTGGTCCACGTCGAGCCGACGTTCTGGGCCTCGATGGTCCAGTCCACGCCGGTCTTTGTGTTGCCGATGTAGCCGAGCACCGGCAGCTGGACATAATTGCCAGGTGTCGGGCTGGCCTGCGCGCTGCTATCGACGGCGAGCGCGACACCCAACGCGAGGCCCAATGCCAGGGCCAGCGCCAGGGCGGCGATGACGAGAATTCGTCTCATTGTGTTTAACCTCCCCCGCCTACTTTGCGTGTACGACGGTAGCGGAAAGTAGCTGATCGCCGCGCACCACCACCCATTGGAGCGAGCGGCGTCTCCCAGGCAGCGAATCGCTACACTACTATCTCAGATAGAACAACGTAGATCGGGCGCGCTAGATATGGCTTCGACGGTAATTTCCTTAAAACAGGATAAACTAATACTCAAAGCAGAAAGCCGCCAGGGCCTCTAGGACCCTGGCGGCTCCATCCAAAAAGCAGGAGACGCGCGATCTTTCCCGATACCTTACTGGCCGGGAAGAAAAGCCGCGCCCGGCACGAAGATCGCGCCTCTCGTCGCGTTGATCTGATATAGCTGCCCTGAGTACGTCGCCACAACCGGCGTGATCACCTGGGTCACGTTATTCCGGGTGAATTTCAGCTCATAGGCCAGCGACGGATCGACCTTCGAGAAAAGGAAATAGCCCTCGGTGTTGGTCACTGTTCGCGCCACCAGCGTGCCACTCTGGTTCCCTGCGGTCGGCGACCGCCACAGCTCGATAGTCACCCCGGCGGCAGGCGCTGTTGCCAACCCGGCCCACACATAGTGTTGGCCCAGGGCGCCAGAATTGCTGACAGTGTAGGATGGGGCGGTCCCATCGGCCCACACGCCGAGATACCCGGCGACCACGCCCGTCGGGGGCTTGAGGGTGATCGTGACCGGCAGAGCAGGAACGCCCGCCGCGCCGCCACTCTGGCAGGACACCGTGACGTTCTGGTTCATGCTCGGCAGATATGCTTCGAGCTGCTGACCGCTCAATGTACCATTCCAACCGTTGCTCCAGTAGAACTTCGAGAACGGCTGCAGAGGCGGCGCGTCGAAGGCAATCTGGATATTGTAGGAGCGCCCTGTCTGGACATTCGCGATGGTCACCGATTTCGCGCCCGCAGCGATCAGGCTGTTATAGACAATGGCGCCATTGGAATTGTCCATAACGCGCAGCTTCGGCAGGTTGATCGCCGGATTGGAAGCCGCGTACAGCGCGGGAAACGAAACGGTCAGCGGCACCTTGTAGCAGCCCGATGTGAGAGCCGCGGACGACGCAGCCAACGCAGCGTCGTTGTCTAGTGCAGCGATTGAATTGTTCACTCCAACACGTAGCGCCAGCCCCGTTGCCAGGACAAGCGCCAGCACTGCGATGACGAGTACTCGTCTCATAGTAAGTATCCCCCTCTTTTGCGTGAATGACAGTAGCGGCGGCCCGCGATTGCTCCTTTCTGCCTCCATCGGAATGGTTGGCGTCCCCCAGCAGCAACAGCAAGCCTACTCTCTCAGAGAGAACAACGTAGACGGCAGCTAATAGTTATGGCCTTCAAGAGGCTGTGTATAGTAGTTTTATACAGAAGCGCGCTGGCCCAGTGCCGCGTCGATCGCGTCGCCGTTCTTCACGAGATAGGTGGGGACGCCGCTGGCGATGAGGGAGCCGACGACGTTGATGGCCGACGGCTGATTGTCGGCAAAGGTGCTGGCCTCGACCAGGACGGCGACGCTGCTGGCGCCGCGCCGCCGGTAATCGCGCAGGATAGGCACCCACGGGTCGAACGCGGAGGCGGTCACGACGATGACGACGCTGTTGCGCCCGAACAGGCGCTCCTCCGCCGTGAGAACCTGCTCCAGCGGCGCGCGCCCTACGGCGCGAATCACCGCCAGGGTCTCCAGAATCTTGTTGAGCTGCCGCTCGCCGCGATCGAGCTGCACCACCTCGCGGTCCTGGCCGTAGGTAATCAACCCGACGCTGCGGTTACGGATGATGAAGTGGCGGGCGACAGACGCCGCGACCGTCACACCGTACTCTTCAGTATTGGGCGTGATGAGATCGGGCTGTTTCCCGTTGGCCAGCATCGCCGGCAGCATCGATCGCTCCTGATCGAGGAGCGGCGGGCCGGCCTGCACATCGCGCTGCATGTCCAGCACGATCCACACATCCGCCGTCGGGTCAATCTCGAACTGCTTCACCAGCAGCCGGTCGCGCCGCGCTGTGGACGGCCAGTGGATGCGGTTGAAGCTGTCGCCCGGCACGTAGTCGCGGACACCGGAGACGTTGGTGGTCACGTACTGGGTGCGCAGGCGGAGCGCCTCACCGCCGACGAGCTGCCCAATCGGCGGCTCGAAACGCGGCAGGTCGATGGTCGCCGGGTACACCACCATGCTCGACGTCGCCGGCAGGTGGCGCTCGAAGCGGAACAGGCCCAGCGGGTCGCCGGTGGAAAGCGTGATAGGGCCAAGCGTGTAGCGGCCGCGGCGACGAGCCAACGTGCGCACCTGCCAGCCGCGCTGCTTGCGCCCACCCAGCGAGTTAACGACGCGCCCGGCGTGGTGCCCGGGCAGCGTCGACTGGTCATCGATTTCGAGCCACAGCTTTGGGAGCATGCTCAGGTTACGAACGGCAAAGCGTTCCTCGACATACTGCCCCACCTGGGCGCGGCGCGAGCGCGTCTGACGGAACACCTGGATGCGGCGAATGTTGAACCAGCTCCAGAGAAACGTCACAAGCAGAATCGCCCCGAGCAGGTACGTCAGCCGCCCCATGAGCGTGTTCTTGGTCGCCAGGTCGATGGCGAGCACAACAAAGAAGATGGGGAGGAGGATGCGGGCGTTACGCACGCGCCGGCTCCGGCTTTGCACGCGCGCCTGGCACCGGCACGGTGCGCAGGAGGTCCTCGACGATGGTGCGCGCGTCGACGCTCTTGATGCGCGCGGACGGGCTGACGATGATGCGGTGGGCCAGAGTCGCTTCCGCCAGCGCCTTGACGTCGTCGGGAATCACGTAGTCGCGGCCCTGGAGAGCGGCGCGCGCCTGGCTCGTCTTGTACAGAGCGAGCGAGCCGCGCGGGCTCGCGCCCAGATAGGTATCAGGGTGTTGACGCGACGCTCCGACGAGGCCGACGATGTACTCCTTGATGAGGTCGCTGACGTGGACATCCTTGATAAGCGTCTGCGCTTGCAGCAGGTCATCCGCGCTGACCACCTGGTCCAGCGCCTCGACCGGATGGGAGACGCGTTGGGCGTCCATGATCGTCATCTCGGCGTCGCGCGTCGGGTAGCCGAGCGCCAGACGCACGAGGAAGCGGTCGAGCTGAGCTTCGGGCAGCGGGAATGTGCCTTCGTACTCGATGGGGTTCTGCGTGGCGAGGACGAGGAACGGGTTCGCCATCCCATAGGTGATACCGTCCACCGTCACCTGGCGCTCTTCCATCGCTTCCAGCAAGGCCGACTGGGTCTTCGGCGTCGCGCGGTTGATCTCGTCGGCCAACACAATCTGGGCGAAGATAGGCCCCTGGCGGAATTCGAACTCGCGGTCGCGCTGGTTGAAGATGGACACGCCGGTGATGTCGCTCGGCAGCATGTCCGGTGTGAACTGGATGCGGCGGAAGGTGCAGCCCAGCGACCGCGCCAGGGCGCGCGCCAGCATCGTCTTCCCAACGCCCGGCACGTCCTCGATGAGCACGTGGCCGCGGCACAGTATCGAAATCAGGGCAAGCTGCACTTCACCGTGCTTTCCGACGATGACTTTCTCTACATTATCCGTTACGCGATTGGCGATTGCCTGAACGTCTTGCATTGTTCTGCCGAAACTCCTTCCACCGTCGAAAACGCGGCTACTGCGCCGATGATCCTTCGTCGGATAGAGCGATGAGCACAGAAAGGCGCGGGGTTCTTATGAAAATATACGTGAAAATTATAGCCGGGAGATGGGGGAACACGTAATGCGGGGGGACGATGGTAGAGACGCGCCATAGCGCATCTCTACCACGAATGAGGGCTTTAGCCGCCGAAGGGCGAGACACCACCAATCCAGCGCGCGACGTCGAAGTAGGACACGATCAGCATCACGAGCAGCAAGGAAACCATGCCCACCGCGTGCACGAACGCTTCGCGCTCTGGCGAGATGCGCTTGCCGCGCACCCACTCCACCATCACGAACAGCAGACGTCCGCCGTCCAGCGCGGGCAAGGGCAGCAGATTCAGCGTGCCGAGCGACACCGAGATGATGGCGGCGAGGGCCAGCAAACGGTCGAAGCCCTCCTGGGCCACCTGGCCGGTGATGCGCGCGATACCGATAGGACCGCTCAGGCTCGCGCCTTCCGGCATCGCGGCCCGGGTGAACAGGCCGGCGACGAGCTTGCCAAAGAAGGCCAGGGTGCTGGCGACCGCGCCCGCCGTGGTCTGGATACCGCGCAGCACGGCCTCGATCGGGCCATAGCGCTCGGTGATCTGTTCTGTGCCGATGGAGATACCGGCGCGCGCCTCGCCCGTCGCGTGCGGCGTCAGATTGAGGGTCATCTGCTGGCCGCCGCGCTCGATGACGACCGGGACCTGCTGGCCGCCGGCGGCCTCGATGGCCGCCACGAGGGTCGCGGTCGTGTCAATGGCCTTCCCATCGACACTCAGAATGATGTCATCCCGCTGCAAGCCCGCGGCCTGCGCCGGCGAGCCGGCGAACACGTCGTACACCTGGATGCGGCCGTTGGGTGCAGGCGCCGGAACGCCCATCATGAAAACGATGCTGAACAGCACAGCCGCGGCAATGAAATTCATCAGCGGCCCGGCGACGAGGATGGTCGCGCGCTGCCATGGCTTCTTGCTCCACAGGCTGCCCGGCGTCTCGAAGTTGCCCTCCTCACCGGCCATCCGCACGAAGCCGCCGAGGGGCAGCCAGTTCAGCGTGTACTTCACGCCGGAGCGCTCGAACATCGTCATCGCTCGTGGCGGCAAGCCGAAGCCGAACTCGTCCACCTGGACGCCCATGCGCCGCGCTGCGAGGAAGTGGCCCAGCTCGTGGACGAACACGAGCACGGCCAGCACCGGGATCACCGCTAACAAGTAAATCCAACTCATATTCGCCAGAAAGTTAAACATACAATCCTCATCTTGTCATTGCGAGCAAAGCGAAGCAATCTCCCGCTCGGGCAACGGACAGTCTATCGAAGCAAATAGTGCACCATACACATACCACGAGATTGCTTCGTCGGGCTACCGCCCTTCTCGCAATGACCTATCGACGACTCGTCTTAGTTCCCACGGGAGACGCGCGGGTCGCTTGCGCTCACCAGGTAGATGTCACCCCATGGCTGATACACGCTGCGGAACTCCTCGCGTCGCGTCTGTCCATCCTCCGTAATGAGGCGAGCCGCAACCACGGTCGCGCCCGGATGCGCCCAGTCCACCTGCTTGACCTCGCCCGGCTGGAGCTTGGGGTCGGCCTGATACGTCGGCGGCTTGGACGGGGTCTCGCTCAGAATCTTCGGCCCCTCCAGCTTCACCTCGCGGTTGGGCTTTGTGCCATAGAAATAGAAGCTCAGAATGGAGTTCTTCTTGTCCAGCTCGGTGCGAATCAACAGCCAGGTGGGCTGATCGTTCTTGAACTTGAAATCGACGTAAGGAGTAAACACGGTCGCGTCTAGCCCCGGCCCCACGCCTTCCTCGTAGTAGCTCACCCGGTACGCGTGCGCAGTGCGCTCGACGATGGGGTAGCCGCCGAAGAACGCGGCGCGGAACGCCGTCGTGGACACCTGGCAAATGCCGCCGCCATAATCGGTCTCGGTCCTGGTGCCGACGATGATTAGCGCCTCGGCGTAGCCCTTCTCGGGCGTGACGTCGCCCAGGTGGTCGCCGAACGAGAACACGCCGCCCGGCGGCACCAGCACATCCTGGAACTGTTGGGAAGCCACCGCAATGTTCTGGATCCGCTCCGGCGGCGAGCCTTTGAACTGCGTCGTCCCCTTGACCACCAGCTCCTTGATGCCGAGGGCATCCAGGTTGGATGTGTCCAGCGTCGGCTTGATCTCGCTGATGACGGCGGGAATGGTGCGGTTGCCGCCCATCACCGCCTCGTTGAGCTTCTTCAACGTCTCGGCCGGGTCGTAGTCATAGCCAACGGCGCTTTGCTTGACCGCAACAACGCGCTGCGCGCTCGTATCCCAGCGCACCTGGCCCTCTTGCGGGTCACGCTTGATGTCGCCGGCCAGCGCTTCGACCCACGGCTTGAGGGGCGCCTGGTTCAGGCGCGGCATGATGCGCGGCGTGCCGTTGGCGTCGTTTTCTCGGTAGAAGACCACAAGGTTCGCCAGCTCAGGCGCGCTCAGCGTCCACTTCTTATCCTGGAACGTGACCGTGACCGGCCCGCTGATAATCTTCTCCGTTGCCGCCTTCGCCGCGCTCACGTCGGTGATGAGCGGGGGCGCGGTGACCACGCTGAGCGCGATGGGGTCGGCGGTAAAATTCTGTACCCGGTCCCCGATCTGCCTCACCACCATCGCCTGGTCGACCTCCCAGCCATCCTGCGCCGCCGTCGTCTCGACCTTACCGTCGCGAATGGCGATGCTGGCGTTGTGGGGCGGGCGGTCCAGCTCCGAGGCGATGCTGCTGACAAAGCCCTGGGCCGGCGCGGGATTGAAGTCGCTGTGCAAATCGATAGAGGCGCCTTGCCGCGCGACCTGCCACTGGGTGAGAAGGTCAATTGGCAAGTTCCCGCCGCGACCAATCGCGTACGCCTGCTCGGCCATCGCATCCGCAGAGAGCGACCCGCCCAGCTCGGCCGGGCTGGCCTCCCACGCGCGGTCACCATAGATGAAGCGGATTCGCGCGTTGTCGAAGTAGTCGACATGGCCGCGCAGCATCTCCGCCGCCTGTTCACGCGTCAGGCCGCCCAGGTCCAGCCCCGCGGCGCGAACGCCCATGTGGATGCGGTCCTGGTAGACGTACTGGTAGAGGCCGACGCCCGCGACAAGCGAGAGTATGCCGGCCAGAATGATGAGGGCCGCGAGAACGGCCAGGACGCGCAGGGCGCGCGTCGACGCGGAAGTTGTCTGTGCGCTCATATCCGAACTTGCCATAAGGTGCAAAAGCCTCTATTTTTAGACTCTAATTGTACTCCAGAGCTTACGCCCTCGCAATACGAGACGATGAGAGATAGGTTAGAGTTCCCGTAGCGGAAGTTTCTCCCCTCGGCGCAAATCCTTAACGTCACGCCGCGTCTTTGGCGGTATACTGTAAAAAGGGTCAGTCTACGACGAAAGCGGAAAGGGGGTGGTCAATGGCGTGCCCCGAGAACGCTGGGCGCGAAGTCCGTGAATGAGCGGCGGTCCTTGCAAAAGTAACGTTTGACGAGGGAGTCAAGCCATGTTGAAAGAAATGCCGACCATGATGGAAATGGCGCTGCACGCGAAAGACATTATGGAGAAAGCCTGGAAGGAGGGCGACGTCGGGGGCCTCGACCTGATCTACGCCCCGAACGTGATCTACCACCGCCCCCCCTTCCCCGATGTGATGGGACTCGAAGCCTTCAAGCAGCACATCCTGGATGACCGCGCCTCGTTCCCCGACCTGCATATCGAGCTTGAGGAGCCTATCGTGGGTGCGCAGGACGCTGCGGCGCGCTGGACGATGACCATCAAGCACCTGGAGAACTGGCCGACCGCAACCATGCCCACCGACAAGCCCCTGATTGTGACGGGGGTAATGATGATCCACGCCGAGAACGGCAGGATCGTCGAGATGTGGGAGTACGGCGACTACCTGGGCATGTTCCAGCAGCTCGGCCTCGCGCCGATGCACTAGGCTCGCAGGGCGCCGCACGACGCTCGAAGCGTCGTGCTAGAAGATGAAAGCCCAAAAGGCTGGTCCATCACTAGTTAGCCCCTTGCGCTTCCATTCCTAGACGGCGGGTTCAGCCGCCGTCGGCCGTCGGCCAGAACGCTGCCTCCTCAGGATTGGGGAGGCAGCGTTGTTTGACATCGCGTCCGAGACGTTGCGCAGTAATGGGCCGTGGACCACGAGAGGCACGCAAGGGGAGAAGGGCGCGAAAAAAGATGCGGCAATCCCCCGTCTTCCTGGCGAGCGCATAACCCTTTCGCGTTTTTCGTGGCCTTTCGGGACTTTCGCGGTCCAATGGCCCCGGGTTCGCCGTAGGCCAGAGCCGCATGGCTATAGGATGCAAGGCCCGGAACCCGTCTCAGCCCAGGCTGCGCTTCCCTTGCGTAGCGCAGCGCTTCGAGTGCCTTGCGAAGGTTAGCGGGCGGGGTAGTGTAGGATCGCTGCTTCTCTGTCAGACGCCCATATATCATTGGGGGCGACGACAGACATTAGGCTGAGTGGTTCACCTGGCCGCGTGTCTATTACGCTCCACGTCTGCCCGTTCCAGCGAAGGAGGCGGGCAGTGTGAGTTACCGGCCCCACAAAACCCCTCGGTACAGAGTCGCCGTATCCAATGCCCCAAGCAAGATCGGGCGTGATCGCCTGTACATCGTTGATACCATAGTCGTGCAATAGAATTCCAGGTTGCCATGTGCCGCCGCTCCAACGGTCGATGGCGCCCATGCTCTCGCATGGCGGGGCGCCGCGCGGGGGCGTAGTGGTGCAACCCGTAAGACCGAATGTTTCCCATCCGTCATCGGGCGCGATGATCGAGAATCCCCATCGGGGCGCGGATGGAGTGCCTTCAGTTGCCCATGCTGCGCCATTCCAGTGTATTAGCCCTAGATTCCCCATCGTGTAACCATTGATTGCCGTCAACCAAATATCATTGGCGTTGACGGCAGAGAACAACCCTGCGGCGAAGTTGGGCGCCGGGGCGGGGAAGGGCGTCCAGGCTGCGCCGTTCCAGTGATAGACAGCAGCGGAAACCTTTGTAGCCGGGTCTACGCCAACTGCCCATGCGTCCGACGCCGAGAGAGCGATAATGGCGGTCAGAGATTCGGGGCGCCACGGCGTTAAAGTCCACGCCGAGCCGTCCCAATGCAGCATGGCGCCGGGTGTGTCGATACCGGCCCCTACTGCCCATACATCGGCATCGCTCACGACCGCAAGACCCGTCAGCGTCCCGGATGGCGGCAGATTTTCTAGGTGCCACGCCGCGCCGTCAAAGCGCCAGATCGCGCCAACGCCATCCACGCTACCGGCTGCCCATCCGCTAGACGCACTCGACATAACCAATCTATTGACCTTTGGCGCGGCTCCTGGGAGATCGTAGCGCGTCCACTGGCCGGGCGGGTCGTTCTGCGGGTGGCGAGCGAGCAGGGGCAAAAACAGCGACGCGGCGGGCGTGGGAGAACCGTCGGCTCGTACTGCGGCCGCAGGCGCCGTGGTTGGCAGGGACAACACGAGGGCCACGAACGCCAGGGTCGACACCGAGCCGAGCACGAGCCAGGTGAAGCGCAAGAGTATTTTCATGGTGTAAGCTCCTGTATCTGAGACGACCAGGGAGCTTTCGGGGATACGGCGGTTTTGCTCACCCGACGACGCGGAGCGAAATGCCCGCATCTTCATGTCGCACTGACTTCGGTCAGCAATGAGCCAAGGGTCGCCTAAAGCCGGCGCTACACCACCACACTCATTCGGGCGTAATCAGTTTCCAGTGGCATTCGGAAACAACTTCGACCGCTCCGTCGACTACTTTGAAGGCGGTCTCATCGTCAACCGCGTATGCCGGCACCGTGAGGCCGGCGGCCCATTTCTCTGCGTTAGCCATGGTATTGTCCGGCAGCATCTCGTGATCCAGGTGCGGAAATATCGAAAAGTCGACCAATCCTAGCGTTTCATCGCCACCGCTGGGCGGACGCCAGCCGACGAAGTCCTCCCCGATGCGGGGAGTCATCACCATGCTCCCGGCGCTCAGCCCTACGTAGACCGTCTCATGCAGCGATGGCAGAAGCTCCGCCAGTCCGGATTGCTGCATCCAGTAGCACAGATACAAAGGGTCGCCGCCATTCACTAGCAGAACGTCAGTCTCCTTGACCGTAGGCACCCAGAGCTCTTCATCGATGCTGGGCAGCGCGGTCAGCTCCAGCACTCCCAACGACTTCCAACCCAGTTCGCACATGGGGGTGGACTCTCGCCCGCTGATGAACCGCCAGGCCATAGCAGCACCGCCCCGCCGGGCGTACGACGCGGTGGGAATGCAGAGGGCGCTAGACTCGGCAATCGGTTTTCCCAGCAGGTCTATGAGCGCGTTGCGAATGCTGTTGTTGGTGATGCCACCAGAAGTGAGCAGAAGTTTCATAAGTCCTCTCCTTGCCGATTGAATGGGAGCCGAAAGCTCCGCCGTCAATATTGTCGCCCTGAGATCACCATACCGCGTGGCGGCACGCGCCAGTACAAGAACACAGCCATGCCGTCATTGCGAGCGTTAGCGAAGCAATCTCGCGCCGCCACGAGAGGCGCTCTGAGCCGTTATCAGCTTCGCTTCACCTATCGGGAGGCTGCTTCGTCGGGCTATTGCCCTCCTCGCAGCGACGCCGCGCACTGTGTTCTGAGCAGCGAAGCGAATGGCCTCCGCCGGTCCTCGGGATATTTCACCTTCGGCCCAGCATGACAGCATTGCCCTCTCGTCCACGCACAGTCACCATCGCCAATTGGTATCAAGGGATAAAGCACGGATAAGCAAGGACAGTGCCCTACTACCAGACGACGATTCGGACCTATTTGTCGCCCGGCGAGGTTGAGGAACGGCTGCGGCGCGTTACGCGTCGCTCCAGTTCCAGGCCGCCGTCGTTGTGGCGAAGCACCGTCTTGGACGGGAACGAGCGGGCGCAGTTTGTCGGCACAATCGGCGACGGCCACTTCGTTCTGCAGCGCGACATCGGCTACCGCAACAGCTTTCTCCCTACCATCAGGGGCAAGATTGAGGGTTATGGCGGAAACACCGAGGTGAAGGTGCGCATGCACCTCCATCCGGCGGTTGCGGCGTTCCTCGCGGCGTGGATTGCTTTTGTCGGGCAATGGGTCGTGCTCGGCGCTCGGGAGCCGCTCCTCTACGGAATGCTCGCCTTCGCAGTGGTCCTGGCCTGCGCCGGCTTCTTCCCCGAGGCGCTCATGTCCGCGCGAATGCTGCGCAAAGACCTCGAATGGTAGAACAGAGTGAAATCATGCTGACAGGTCCACGCCGAAGCGGTCGCGCAGGAGCCTGTGGTACTCGGTGTCGTTGGCGACCGGCGTCTCGCGCCGCTCGCCTCGCTCCGTCTCGATGAGCGTCATGTCCGCCAGTGTCACCCGGCCCTGCGGCCTGGCGAGGGAGCATACCCGATTGCGCGTGAAGTGCGAGTCGGGCGACGTTTGCTGCCAGCGGCACATCTCCGCAAACTCACCGTACTCACGCGGCGCGAGCGTGAACCAATAGCGAGGCTTCCACCCCCCATCCTTATCCCGCTCAAAGTACCGCCTCACGTCCTGCCCCTCTCCCCCTGGGAGAGGCTGGGTGAGGGTTTTGGTGTCCGCGCCAAATTCTAAGACCCTCTCCCCGTGGGAAAGGGAGCCAGAAATGGCAGGCCCCTCGATTCGGTACGCCCGTCCGTTCCGTATCTGCTCGCCCGCTACGTCCAGGCGCAGCGGCTCGCGGAAGCCCTCGCCGAAGCCGACGTCGGCGAGCCAGGGCGTCGGGTCGCCGGGGGCGCGCACAAGTAGGGTCAGGTGATCGTACTCCGGGCCGGGCTTGCCGTCCCCGCCGTAAACGCCCGCCGACAGTAGCGTGACGTCGTAGCCAAGCTCGGCCAGGAGCCAGCCCAACAGGCCGTTCAGCTCATAGCAGAAGCCGCCGCGCCGCCGCGTGACAATCTTGGCGTAGCGCGAGGCGAGTTCCAGGGTAATGGGACGGCCGAGGTGGATGTCGAGGTTCTCGAAGGGAACGGCGAAAAGGTGCGCCCTGTGGATCGCCGCGAGGGTGGCGCTGTCGGGGACGCGGGAGCCGGTGTAGCCAATGCGTTGCAGGTAAGCCTCAATGTTCATGAGTCCGATTATAGACGGAATCGGCGCGCACCGAAAATGCACCGGGGGCAACGTATGGGGCCGGTCCTGGCAGACCGGCCCCAACCCCAAGCATTCGTATGTCGTGTGGCCGGTGGGTTAGCGGTTATCCGCAACGTTCCTATGCCGCCACTGCGCCGCGGCGTAGGCGACACCGGCGAGCACAAGCGCCAGGCCGAGCACCAGCGCTGCAATGGGGAGCACGCTGCGAGGCTGCGCCGCGCCGGTGACGGGCAGGGCCGCGGGAACGGATGCGGTCGAGGGCTGGCCGGCTGCGCCCGTGGTCGTGGCGGCCAGCGGCTGCGACAAACGAATCACGACGATCTGCGACTTGGCGCCGGTTCCCTTGTTGTTTCCGTTGCTGTCGAAGGTACCAATATCGAAGTCGTTGTCGTTGGCGACGGCAACGGTATTCCCGTCGACGACGGCTATGCCCTCGATCTTGCCGGGTACGCCGGGCACAGTACCAAGGTCCACAACCAGGGTCTTCGGAAGCGCGGTGACGCCCGCAGCTGCCGGGTCATCGGTCGCCTCGAGGCTGGGCGTCGTCGCCGGATCGTCCCACTTCGTGCCGAGGATGTTCGTCGCCTTGGACAGGTCTACCTTGTAGATCTTCGCGACGTTGTCCGTGCGCTCGTCCACGAGAAGAGTGTTAGGCCCGATCGCCGTCAGCGCCGAGAGCTTCATCTCGCTGGCCGCCAGGTTCGGCGTGGGGTCGAAGTCCTTGATCGGCTCGAACCGATAGACGTACTCGGCAACGGGCTTCCCACTGGCGATGTCGAAGGCGAGGATACGGGTGTTGCGCGAGGCGTCGCCCGTCTTCTTGTCGGGGTTGTAGAGTGGGCTTTGAATGCCGAGGTAGAGCGTCTTACCATCGGGGCTGAGCGCCAGGGCCTCGCAGCCGCGGTTGATCTTGCGCTTCTCGTAGATCGCCGGCAGGCTGCCGATGACCGGGTAGTCGGTATCGGGCAGGTTCAGACCCGCCGGGATGTACCGCTTCAGCACCTTACCCGACCCGTCGAGTTACAGTAGCGAAGGGCTGTACTCTTCGCACACCCAGAAGTCACCGTTCGCGGTGCGCACCAGGCCCTCGGTGTCCAGGCCATTGGTGTTGAAGTCCAGCTTCGTCTGAGCGCTGTAGTCGTATGGGGTCTCGTCGCGCTTGTCGGTGTTGGACAGGCCGGTGACTGGCTTGCCGCTCTGAGTGACGATGGGAATGGCCTTGAGCACGGTGATCTTGTCCCCATCGACCTTGACGTGGAGAATCACCGGATCGAAGCCCGGGATGGGAAACGTGCGCCGGGTCTCGTCGCCGACCTTGATCTGCCCATTCGGCCCGCGGTCGGTGATCATCCAGAACTCGCCGTCCGGGTCGTTCGGACCACGCCACAGGTCGCTGCCGATGCCGCCAAGCAGCAGCTTGCGGTCGTTGTCCACGCTACCCGGCAGGAGAGCGTTCTGGAAAGCAGCGATCGGCGTATCGGGGAGAGTGTAAGTGCCGACGACGGTGGCCTGTCCGCCCTGGGCGGACGGTTTCGTCGGCGCATCGGCGAGAGCGGCGCCGGCCGACGCCAGGACCGCGAGGCACAGCAGAGATGCCACAACGACAATGAGCCAACGACGCGAGGTACATTGAGGGGACGAATCGCGCATGGTGTCTCCTGACAATTGAATTGATGAACGAACAGGGGAGATGGTCTGAAGTCAGAGCCAGGTATGACTCTGGCTCCGACTCTAGACAGTAGAGAACGAGAGTTAAGTCCGTGTTAGGAACGGATTAAGAGGTTGTCAACGGGCTGCTAAATGGGTTTAACAGGCGCGCGACCGCTGCCGGTGGACGACGGGGACTCGGTTTGAGCGACTCGGTCAGGGGATGGTGAGGGTCACCAGGTATCGTCTCGGTCTAGAGCGCCGATCTCGGCGTCCACGTCCATATCGACATCGTCCGGCCCGATGAGTACCTTGCGCGAGCGGCCGGCTTCGGCCGGGCCGACGATGCCGCGCTCCTCCAGCTCGTCCATCAGGCGCGCGGCGCGCGGGTAACCGATGCGCAGCCGGCGCTGGAGGAAGGACGCCGATGCCGTGCGCGACTGGCGCACCACGGCGATGGCCTCCTCGATGAGCTGCTCGTCGGCGCTGTCCTCCTCGTCGCCGATGTCACCCTCCCACGGGGCGGCCTGGACGTCGGGATTCGGGCGCGGGTTGAGCTTGCGCCAGTACTTGACGAGCTTCTCTAGCTCGCGGTCGGTGACGTACGCGCCCTGGAGGCGCTGCGGGCCGGGCGCATCGGGGGCAAGGTAGAGCATGTCGCCACGGCCGAGCAGCTTCTCCGCGCCGACGCTGTCGAGGATAACGCGGGAGTCGACCTGGCTGGAGACGGCGAAGGCGATGCGGGATGGGAAGTTGGCCTTGATGAGGCCGGTGACGACGTCCGTCGAGGGGCGCTGCGTCGCCAGGATGAGGTGGATACCGGTGGCGCGGGCGAGCTGGGCCAGGCGGCAGATCAGGCGCTCGGCGTCCTCGGCGCGACCATCATCAGATCGGCCAGCTCGTCGATGATGATGACGATGTAGGGCAACGGGTTGCCGACGGTAGCGCGCACCTTGTCGTTGTACGCGCCGATATTGCGCACGCCCAGGGCCGCGAAGAGCTGGTAGCGGTGCTCCATCTCGCGGGTCAGCCAGCGCAGCGCGCCGATGACCTCGTCCATCTCGACGACGACCGGCCCCATCAGGTGCGGAACGCCGTTGAACCCGACAAGCTCGACGCGCTTGGGATCGACGAGAACGAGCTGCAGCGTCTCTGGCGTGTTGTTGAACAGCAGGCAGGCGATGATCGTGTTGAGGCAGACGGACTTACCGGAGCCTGTCGCGCCCGCGATGAGCATGTGCGGCATGCGCTGGAGGTCGGCCACGACCGGATTGCCGCGCACGTCCTCGCCCAGGGCAAGGCGCAGCGGCGAGGCCATGTTCTGGTAGGCGGGCGACTCCATGAGGTTGCGCAGGGCGACGCGGGTGGCGTTGGCGTTGGGTACTTCAATTCCGACGACGCTCTTGCCGGGCACCGGCGCTTCGATGCGAATGGCGGGCGCGGCGAGGGCCAGGGCCAGGTCGTTGGACAAGGCGAGGATGCGGCTGACCTTGACTTTGCGCCGCTCGACGGTACCGTCGGCCGCCTTCCGTTCCATGTAGCCCGGCTCGACGCCGTACTGCGTCACGGTCGGCCCCTGGTTGACCGTCACGACCTTGGCCGGCACGCCAAAGGCTGCCAGGGTTTCCTCGATGATGCGGCTGCGCTCGCGCACCTCGTCCTCGCGGTAGCGCACCTTCGAGCCCTTCTCCAGCATTTCGAGACCGGGCAGCATCGGGATTTGGGCCGTGGCAGCGGCAGGCGGCGGTGAAGGTTCGGCTTTCTTGGCCTTGCGCGCGCGTTTCTCCGGCTCGCCGGGAGCCGGCTCGGCGCTCGCCGCTGCATCCTGCGCCGCGGGAGTGGCGTTTGCCTTCGCCGCTGCGGCTTTGGCCGCGACCATGAACGGCGGGGCAGCCAGCGTATCGTCGAGCGGTGGCGGCGCGGCGCGCACGGCGGCAGTGGCCTGGGCAGCGGCCTTGGGGCGGACAGGCGGCATCTCGAGGACGCCATCATCTTCGTCGTCAACACCGTCCTCACGCGCCGGCGGCCGCAGACGATCGAGGCCGGCGGACGCGGCGCGCCACAGCGAGCGTGGCGTCTGGCGGGTAATGGCCAGGGCAGCGACGACGACGACCAGGAACCATAGGAGGAGCGACGGCCAGCGCCCGATGAACTCGGCGGGCGTCGCGACAAGGGCGAACCCGATCATGCCGCCGCCCTGGCCGGCGAGGGCGCGGTCGAGCGGGTCGCTGAAGCCGGTCATGCTTAGCAGAGCCAGCAGGCCGAAGACGATCAGCTCGCCCCACAGCACGCGGTCCCAGGCAACCGACTGGCCGTGCCAGCGCCGGGTGAGAAGCCAGGCGCCCCCGATGAGGACGAAAAGGCTGAGGGGAATCGCGGCCCAGCCGACGCCGAGGCGCACCATCTGCGCCCACGCGTCGGTCACGCTGCCGTGACTGATGGCAAGCAGGCTGACGAGGGTGATGAGGCCGACGAGAAGTAGCCCAGCGCCGAGGATAAGGGTAGGCTCACCGAGCCAGCCCCAGGCGCTATCCTGCGACGGCGGGTTTGTGCCTGCATCGTTGAGATTGTCGTCGGGCGGGCGCCCGCCGGGTGGCTGGCGCGAGGCGCGAGGCATGCATGCCTCCTAAACGAGCATGGGAGCGCGAGTCTGCGCCCCCATGCGTTCGTTCGTCAGCGTATCAGGTGTCAGGAAGGGCGCCGCAATCTAGTGCGTGAAGCCGTTTTGCGACTCGGCCGCCCAGACCTGGCGCAGGCTGAGACCGAGGCGGCGGTTCTGGGAGTCGATATTCAGCACACGCATGGTCACCGTCTGCCCCTCGTGAACGACGTTGCGCGGGTGCAGGAAGTTGCCTTCGGCCAACTCCGAGATGTGGATGAGGCCTTCGAGGCCCTCTTCCAGCCGCACAAATGCGCCGAAATCAACGACGTTGGTGACGACGCCGGTGATCATCTGGCCCGGTGTGTAGCGCTTCTCGACGTCCGCCCAGGGATCAGGGCGCAGGCGCTTAAGGCTCAGAGCAACCCGCCGCTGCGCACGATCGACATTCATCACCAAAACGCTCACCTCCTGGCCGACGGAGACGACCTCGTTGGGGTGAGCGACGCGCTGCCACGATAACTCGGAGATATGGATGAGACCGTCAATGCCACCCAGGTCCACGAACGCCCCAAAGTAACAGATGCTCCGCACGCGGCCGCTAACCAGGTCGCCCTCGCGCAACTGCGCCAGCCGCGCATCGACCCCGCCGCCGGTCCAGGCGGCGGCGCGCTCAGAGAGAATGATGCGATTGCGAGAGCGGTCCAGCTCGATTAGCTTGAGATCCAGCTCTTCGCCCAGCCGCCGTTCCAACTCCTCGCGCAGTTCCTCGCTCTCCATGCGGCGCGGCAGGTCGGCCAACTGCGAGGCAGGCACGAAGCCGACGGTGTCGCCGACACGCACGAGCAGCCCCCCGCGATTGCAGCCGATCACCCGCCCTTTGAGAATGGCGCCTTCATCAAAATGCGATTTCAGCGTCGCCCACTGATCCCGCGTCGGATGCATGTTGAGGAGGTGCTCATCCTCCAGCATCCGGCTTCCTTCGCCATTCAGGCCGCGCGGCGGCCCTTCATAGGCGACTTCCCCCTGCGACAGCAACGCCCCCCAGTAACTCTCGTCCTCTGGCCCTGCCCACGGAGGCACGTCCTCGTTCGGGTCCCTCATCGTCCCCTCTCCTGTCCTAGACATCGAATCGGATAGTTTATTCCGCAGTCGCTAAGAACGCTTGGCAGCTACCCAGCGGCCCGTTGGGCGCGGTACGCGCTGGGCAAAAGAAACGCTACAGTACTTCTCATGGCGAGCCACGCGGCGCGAGTGGCAAGCACTCCTTAGAGATCGATGACGCACCGGGGGAACCGACATATCAGTTATTGTAACGTAAGCACAGTGGGGCTATTATAGTGCGCGGGCAAGTGCTTGTCAAACGCGGTGCAAACGTTACCTTTTGGCTGGGGTCGCGAGACGGGAATATAATTGGCGACGTTCGGGCGTGGCGAGCGATATCAGGGGAGGACGGAGAATGGCCAAGATTCTGGTCGTCGACGATGAGCCGAATATCGTCGAGCTTGCGCGCCTCTATCTTAAGAATGAAGGCTACGAGGTACTGACCGCGGGGGATGGCCGCGCCGCCCTCGACAGCGTCCGCCAGCAGCAGCCCGACCTGATGCTCCTGGATATTATGCTCCCCGGCATGGATGGCTGGGAAGTGTGCAAGCAGGTGCGCCAGTTCAGCCGCATCCCGATTATCATGCTCACGGCGCGCGGCGATGATGTCGACAAGATCGTCGGCCTGGAGCTGGGCGCCGATGACTACATGGTGAAGCCGTTCAACCCGCGCGAGATGGTCGCCCGCGTCAAGGCGGTGCTGCGCCGCAGCGATGGGCAGCGCCCCACGACGCCCACCATCCAGGTCGGCAATGTGGACCTGGATCCGGCGCGTCGCGAAGTGACCGTCGCCGACCACGCGGTGAGTCTCCGCGCCAAGGAGTTCGATCTGCTCGCCTACCTTATGCAGCACCAGGGGCTGGCCCTCAGCCGGGAGCAGCTCCTCAACGCCGTCTGGGGCTACGATTACTACGGCGACACGCGCACCGTCGATGTCCACGTTGCCCATGTCCGCGACAAGCTCGCCGGCAGCAACGTCAGCATCGAGACGGTATGGGGGGTCGGATACAAGCTCGTCGCCGCGGAATGAAACTGGCCGTTTTTCTCGCCGTGACGGCCCTTCTCCTCGCCGTGTTGCTTGCGAGCCGAGCCGCGCCCCTCGCCGCCGGAGAGAATCGCGATAAAGATGGAGCCGTAGAGACGCGCCATGGCGCGTCTCTACGAGGCTCCACGGGGCAAGGCGCGCCACAGCGCATATCGAGTGTTACGCCGGCCACCCAGACGAGCGAAGAGCAGAGCGCCGGCCGCGCGCTCGATTGGCTCGCGAGCGCGCAGGCCGCCGACGGCGGCTACGGCGACGTGGCGACAACGCTGGCCGTGCTGCGCGCCGTAGGAGACGGCGGGCGGGCGGCGGCCGACTGGCGGCGCGTCGGCGGCCCCTCCATCCTCACCTATCTCGCGCCGCGCCTCGCCGCGTACGCTGACCGCGACACCATCAGCGTGTCCCAGGCCATCACTGCCCTGGTCGCGGCGGGCGAGGACCCGCGTACTTTCGGCGGAATCAATCTCATTCATCATCTTCAGACGCACTTCGACCCGACGAGCGGCCTCTACGAGGGGCGTTCCGGGACGACACTCGACCAGGTGTCGGCGCTGCTGGCCCTGGCAGCGGCCCACGAGCCTCTGCCGCCCACCGTCGTCGGAAGCGTGGTGGATGCCCAGGCCGACGATGGGGGCTGGCCGCCGTCGGCTGGGGCTCCATCCGACGTAGAAACCACATCGCTGGCCGCCGCCGCCCTCGTCGCGGCGGGCCAGGACCCCAGTGGCCTGAACCTGCGGCTGGCGGCGAGCTTCCTCAGCCGCGCCCAGGACTCCGACGGTGGCTTCAGGCGGTCGTCCACCTGCGGCTGCGCGCCCGATGCCATCTCGACCGCCCGCGCCGTGCCCGCCGTTCTGCTTCTCGGCTTCGACCCGTTGGGCGACGGCTGGTATCGGCCGAACGGTGCGCCCACCCAGTGGCTCGCCCGCGCTCAGCGTCCAGATGGCGCCGTCGCCCTCGCGCCGAACCAGCCGCTGAACGTCCGCGCCACGGCCTACGCCGTCACGGCGTGGCTGGGCCGGCCGCTCGTGCCGTTGGGGTGCGGGGCAGCAGTGAGCGCCGGTCTGTCCTGGCTGCGTCAGCGCCAGCGGGCCGATGGCGGCTTCGGCGTCGCCGGCGACGTCTCGGACGTCGACCTGACGCTAGACACGTTGTATGCCCTGGCTGCCGTCGGCGAAGACGCCCATACCTGGCACGCTCGCAGCGGCGCTACCCCGCTGGACTTTCTCGCCGCGCGCCCCACGCCGGGCAACGCGGCGGGGACGGCTCGGCTCATCCTGGCCGTCCAGGCGCACGGCGCAGACCCGCGCGACTTCGGCGGGACCGACCTGACGCAGCGGCTGGCGTCGTTCCTCGACGCGAGCCAGGGTGTGTATGGGCAGACCACGCTGGATCAGGCGTGGTCCCTGCTGGCCCTCGCCGCGCTGCGGACGACGCCGCCGGCCGGCGCGGTAGAGCATCTCATCGGCTGGCAGGGCGATAACGGCGGCTGGGCGCCGCGCCCCGGCGTGGCCGCCGATACCACGACGACCGCCCTGGCGCTGCAAGCCCTGGCCGCGTTCGACGCAGCGGATACCGTCCGCAGCCGCGCTCGAGCGTATCTCATGGCGCAGCAACTAGCGTCCGGCGGATTCGTCGGCATGGACGGCGACACGGACACATCGGCGCGGGCGACGGCGGCGGCGCTGCAGGCGCTGGCCGCGCTTGGGGAGGACCCACGCGAAGCGCCGTGGATACAGCACGCTTCGCCGGCGGACGGCAGCCCACTACCCTCGCACAACCCGTTGCAGGCGCTCCTGGAGATGCAAGACGCATCGGGGGGATTCCACCCTCAGGACGGCTTTCCAGAGTTAGACGCTTCAGCGACAGCGCAGGCGCTCGTTGCGCTGACCGGGCGCGCCCAGCCGGTGCGCGGGCAGACGCTGCGGGTGTTCCTACCCCTCGTGCTCTATAGACACTGAGCAACCGGTGCTATTTTGACAGGCGGCTCCGGCCCGGCCCGGGGTGTAAGAAACCGGCCCTCCGGCTGGTCTAACACCTAACATAGTGGAAAATAACGCAGTGCGTTACAACTTGCTTGCGCTAGGGGGTTGGCATGGCCCACACGCCGACCATTGATGAAGTCGTCGACAAAGTCAATAGCTACCTGCCGACCCGCGATGGAGCGGTCATTCGGCACGCCTATGAAGTGGCCTCGCGCGCCCACGCCGGCCAGAAGCGGGACGACAACACGCCCTACATCACCCATTGCCTGGCGACGGCCGAAATCCTCGCGAACCTGGGCCTCGATCCGGACACTGTGGCGGCAGGCCTGCTACACGATACGCTGGAGGACACGGGGATCAAGGAGGAGGAGCTCGCCGCCGAGTTTGGGCCCGAGATTGCCCACATGGTGGATGGCGTCACCAAGCTGTCCCGGGTGCAGGTAGGCGACCGTGCGCAGGCGCAGGCAGAAAGCCTGCGCAAAATGTTCCTGGCGACAGCGCAGAACCCGCGCGTGGTGCTCATCAAGCTCGCCGACCGCCTTCATAATATGCGCACGCTCGACTCCAAGAAGGACCCGGCGAGCCGCCGCCGCACCGCCCAGGAGACGATGGACATCTACGCCCCCCTGGCGAGTCGGCTCGGCATCTGGCAGATCAAGTGGGAGCTGGAGGACCTGGCCTTCCGCGAGCTGGAGCCGGAGAAGTATCGCGAGCTGAGCCACGCCCTGAACGCTCGCCGCGCCGAGCGCGAGCGGTGGGTGAAGGAAATCATGCGCGATCTGGATGCAGAGCTGAAGGCGGAGGGCATCCAGGCGCAGATAAGCGGGCGGCCGAAGCACATCTACAGCATCTATCGCAAGATGCAGCGCAAGGGCGTCTCGCTCGAGCAGGTCTATGATAGCCTGGCCGTGCGCATCCTGGTCGACTCGGTGAAGGACTGCTACCACGCCCTCGGCGTTGTGCATTCCATGTGGCAGCCGGTGCCGGGTGAGTTCGACGACTACATCGCGCGCCCGAAGGACAACCTCTATCGCTCCCTCCATACCGCCGTCTTCGCGCCGGATGGCCGCACGTTCGAGGTCCAGATCCGCACCCACGAGATGCACCAGGAGGCAGAGTACGGCATCGCGGCGCACTGGCGCTACAAGGAGCAGGGCAAGCCCGACGCCGCCCTGGACAAGAAGATCGCCTGGCTGCGCCAGGTCCTGGAGTGGCGAACTGAGAGCGACGACGCTGGCGAGTTCGTGGATGGGCTGAAGGAAGACATCTTCCGCGAGCAGGTCTACGTCTTCACGCCCAAGCGCGAGATCATCGAGCTACCGGCCGGCGCAACGCCCATCGACTTCGCCTACCACATCCATTCGTCCGTCGGCGACCGCTGCCGGGGCAGCAAGGTTAACGGGCGCATCGTCCCGCTGGACTACCAACTCAAGACCGGCGACGTGGTAGAGATTATCACGGCGAAGACGGGCGGACCGAGCCGCGACTGGCTCAACCCGGCCCTGGGCTTCGTGCGCACCTCCCGCGCTCGGGAGAAGATACGCGCCTACTTCCGCCGCCAGCAGCGCGAGGACAACATCCGCGCCGGCCGCGAGACGCTTGAGAAGGAGCTCAAGCGCCTGGGCATGGAGAAGGAGAGCTACGAGGCTGTCGCGAAGCTCTTCAAGTACGAGAAAGTGGACGACCTGCTGGCCGCCATCGGCGCGGGTGACATCAACCAGACCCAGATCGCCCAGAAGCTCACGCTCAACAGCGCGCGCGACAAGGATGAGTTGACCATCCCGACGACGGCGCGGAGCGCCACCCCCGCGCCCGCCATCTCGGTGGACGGCCTCGACAAGATCGAGTTCCGCCAGGCCAAGTGCTGCAAGCCGGTGCCCGGCGAGCACGTGAAAGGATTTGTCACTGCCGGTCGGGGCATCACGCTCCACCGGCCTGACTGTCCGAACCTCAAGAGCGTGCGTGACCAGGGCCGTCTGATTGATGTGACGTGGCCCGCCGACCGCCAGCAGGTCAGCCAGGTTGACATCCGCGTCACCGCCATCGACCGCCCGGGCCTGGTCCGCGACATTGCGGACGTCGTCGCGAAAGAGGGGGTCAACATCGCCGCCGTCACGACGGAGACGAACTCGAAAGACAAAGTCGCTATTATCACCGCCGTCCTCGAAGTATTCGACCTCGCCCAACTCAGCCGCATCCTGCACAAGATCAGCCGCCTGCCCAACATCGTCGAGGCCTACCGCCCAGAGCCTCGAGTTGGCCAAGGCGGCTGACGCTTTCTATCACAGCGCCCATCCGCAACAAGGCCCCTGACCGAATATTCCGGCCAGGGGCCTCTTTCTTGGCCGCGACCTACCCGGCAGCGAGCCGCTCGCATCTGTCCGGGCTTGCAGCGGCCCTTTGCGCTAGAAATAACAGGCATAAATTACAGGCCACAGAAGTTGCAGGGGGACTCGCTAGCTGATATACTGGCAGCAAGGAATGCCCCAAACTTAAAAGGCTGTCTCTTACACAGAACGTTTGAGCGAGGTTGGCTATTCGGAAGACAGCCCCCGATGTCGCTGCGAGGAGGACGATAGGACGACGAAGCAGCCCCCCGACAAGTGACAGACACGGCTGATGCGGCTCAGACAGCCTTGAACCAGGGCGGGGGATTGCTTCGCTTCGCTCGCAATGACGGGTTGGTGCTGTGGCCGCGGTAGCCACGCCGTCTTCCGGCCCCACTGGCTATCGCGCTGCCGAGATGTGTGTCAAAGAGAGAACTTAAAAGGTGGGCCTATGTATAAGAACTTCCGGCGTCTATTCGTAATCTACAAAGGAGCGAGACGCCCGCTCATCGTTTCCCAGGTGATGCTGCTCATCTCCGTTGCCCTCAACCTGGCCATTGTCACTCTCAACGGACGGCTGGTCAACGAGGGCGTCCAGCAGGGCAATATCCAGGTCGTCATTTCCGTCGCGATCTGGATGATTGTCCTGACCCTGATCCAGACGGTGTTCGCCGTCGCCAACGCGGGCTACGCCGTGCTGTTCGCCGAAGGCACGGGGAACTACTTGCGCGTCGCCTCGTACCGCAAGGTGCAATCCCTCACCTTCGGCAACCTCGACCGCTTCCGCACCAGCGACCTCCTGGTGCGGCTCACGTCAGACGTCAACAACGTCAAGTTGGCCGTGCTGTACGGGCTGATGATCCTGCTGACGGCGCCATTCACCGTCGTCCTGGCCGTGGTGATCGCCTTCGTCATCGTGCCGAGGCAGGTATGGCTCATGCTCGTCATCATGGTGATCATCAGCATCGTCCTGCTGCTTATGCTGCGCGGCGTGCAGGCGATGTATGACCGGCGGCAGAAGAAGCTCGACGGCGTGAACAATGTCTTGCAGGAGGACCTGGCCGGTGTGCGCGTCGTCAAGGCGTTCGTCCGCGAGACGTACGAGATGCAGCGTTTCGCGGGCGCGGCCAGTGCCCTGCAAGACGCCGCCCTCAAGCCGGCCTACCGCATGGCGATGTTCGCGCCGACGCTCATGGGCCTGGTGTACGCCAGCATCGCCGTGATGTTCCTGGTCACGGGGCGCGGCGTGCTCGTCATCGGCGACACAAACCTGGGCGACGTCGTCGTCTTCAGCAACCTGCTGGTCACGGCCATCGTCCCCATCGCCATGATCGCCTTCATCCTGCCGTACCTCGAAGCCGGCGAGGCCTCCGTAGGCCGCATATTCGAGATTCTGGACCAGACGGCCGAGGTGCAGGACACGGCGGGCGCCAAGCCCGTCGACATGGACCACATCGAAGGCCGCGTCGTCTTCGAGAACGTCACCTTCGGCTATCGCGGCCCGGACGGCAAGCCCCAGGGCACGGCCCTCCAGAACATCAATCTGGCCGTCGAGCCGGGCGAGACCGTCGGCTTTCTCGGCGCGACAGGATCGGGCAAGTCCAGCCTGGTGAACCTCATCCCGCGCTTCTACGACGTCGTCGAGGGCCGTGTCACGATTGACGGCATCGACGTGCGCGACATTCCGCAGCGCCAGCTTCGCCGCATCGTTGGCATCGCGCTCCAGGAGGCGGTGCTGTTCAGCGGCAGTGTGCGCGGCAACATCCTCTTCGGCCGTCCCGGCGCGGACGACGACGAGATGCTGGCCGTCGCGAAGGCCGCCGACGCCGACAGCTTCGTCAGCGGCATCCCGCAGGAGTACGATGCGCCTGTCGCGCGGCGCGGCGCCAACTTCTCCGGCGGCCAGCGCCAGCGCCTGTCCATCGCCCGCGCCCTCGCCCTCCAGCCGAAGGTCCTCATTCTCGACGACAGCACGAGCGCTCTGGATATCGAGACGGAGGCGCGGGTGCAGGAGGCGGTCAACGGGCTGATGGGCAAGACGACGAAGTTCTACGTCGCTCAGCGCATCAGCAGCGTCATTACCGCCGACAAGATCGTGCTGCTGGACGCCGGACGGCAGGTCGCCATAGGCTCCCACACCGAGCTACTCAAATCCAACCCACTCTACCGCCAGATTTACGAGTCTCAATTGGGCAAGATCGAGGACACGCCCGCTGCTCCCAGCGCGGCCGCAGGCTCGGTTCAAGGAGGCGCGCAATGAGCGACTCAACACAAACCAACGTCGCGAAGGATCCCCGCAAGCAGGCCGCCGCCGAGCCATCGGCAGAGATGTGGCCGACCATCCGTCGGCTGCTGGCCTACATGCTCCGCAGCCGCATTCGCTTCATCCTGGCCATCGTCCTCATCACCATCGGCGTGTTGATCAGCGCCGCCCTGCCGTACCTCATGGGCCAGGCCATCAACATCATCGGCGGGGCAGGCACGATGGCGGATCTGGCGCGCGTCGCCGGCCTGATGATCGTCCTCGCGGTGGGACTGTGGCTGACCAACTGGATCGGCAACCGCAACATCCAGGCCCTCGCCCAGGACGCGCTCTACCGGCTGCGCACCGAGCTGTTCGACCACATCCAGACTCTCTCCATCAACTTCTACGACCGGCGGCCCATCGGCGAGCTGATGAGCAGCCTGACCAACGACATCGACACCATCGACAACTTCTTCTCGCGCGGGCTGGGCCAGGCCATCACGGCGGTGCTGACCATCACGGTCACGATCATTGTGATGTTCTACCTCAACCTCGCCCTGACCGTCGTCACGCTGCTGGCGATCCCCATCATGCTGGGCGTCGCCCTCAGCCTCGGGCGCATCGCCGGCCCGGCGTACGCCAAGCTCCAGGAGCAACTCGGTGAGACCAACGGCTATATGGAGGAGGCGCTGGCCGGCAACAAGACCATCATCGCCTACGGGCAGCAGCGCAACTCCGGCGACGCCCTGGAAGACCTGAGCATCGAGGCGCGCAATGTTGGCTCGAAGGCCCAGTTCGCCGCGCTGACCACCGGCCCCATCGTCAACGTCGTCCAGAACACCCAGTCGGCGCTGGTGGCCCTCGTCGGCTCCATCATGGCAATCCAGGGGTACATCGAGTTCGGCCTCGTCGTGACGTTCATGACGTACTCCGCCCAGCTCCAATCGCCCATCCAGCAGCTCGGCCAGATCTACAACACCCTGCTCCAGGCCGCGGCCGGCGCGGCGCGCGTCTTCGCCATCATGGACGAGCTGCCGACGGTGCAGGTCAAGCCCGACGCGAAGCCCCTCGAATTCAAGGGCGGCCACGTCGTCTTCAACCACGTAGACTTTAGCTACGTCAAGGGGCGCAAGATTCTGCGCGACAACACCTTCGAGGCGCTGCCAGGGCAGAAGATCGGGCTGTGCGGTCCGACCGGCGCGGGCAAGAGCACCATTATCAACATCCTGACCCGCTACTATGACATCGACTCCGGCACGATCATGATCGACGGCCAGAATATCGCCGATGTGACCCAGGAGAGTCTGCGCCGGCTCATCTCCACCGTGCCCCAGGAGCCGTTCCTGTTCAGCGACAGCGTCATGAACAACCTCAAGTACGCTCGCCCCGGCGCGACGGACGAGGAGTGCATCGCGGCGGCGAAGGACGCCAACGCCCACGACTTCATCATGCAGCTCCCGCAGGGCTACGACACCGTGTTGACCGAGCGCGGCGCAAGCCTGTCGCAGGGCCAGCGCCAGATGCTCACCATCGCCCGGGCGATGGTCGCCAACCCGAGGATGCTCATCCTGGACGAGGCGACGAGCAACGTGGACACGCGCACCGAGCAGCTCATCCAGGAAGGCCTGGCGAAGCTGATGCAGGGGCGAACGAGCTTCGTGATTGCCCACCGCCTCAGCACCATCCGCGACTCGGCGCGGCTGCTCGTCATCAACCAGGGGGAAATTGTCGAGCAGGGCACGCACGACGAACTGATGGCGAAGCAGGGCTTCTATTATAAACTGTTCATGACCCAGTTCCGCGGCACACTGGAAAAGGAAGCGGCCTAGCCATGACCACCAAAACCGACTACACCGCCGAGGAATGGCAATTGCTGGTGACTCTACCGGCGTGGGCCGGCTTCGCCGTGATGATCTCGGAGCCGAAGCGACGCCGCGACAAGAACGAAATCGCAGCGCTCTCAGAGGCGGCGCGCAAGATCGGGCCGCAGTACGCCGACAACACGCTCGTGCAGGCCGCCTTGCCGGAGATCAACGACGCCAACAACTCGTCGGTAATCGAAGAAAACCGCAAGATCAAGGACATCGACACGGTGACGCAGCTCGCCGTCGACCGCTGCGCCCAAACCGACGCCCTGCTAAAGGGCAAGTCCACCGGCGCCGAGGCGGCCGGGTACAAGCAATTCGTGCTCCAGACTGCCCACGATGTCGCCGAAGCGACCGCCGACTCGGAATTCTTCGGCATCGGCGGCGAGACAGTGAGCCGCGCCGAGCGCCACGTCCTGCGCCGGCTGGCCGACGCGCTGGAGATTCCCTGGGAATAGCAAAGGAGCTCCCAGACCATGGACCTCAAGAAACGCATACAGCCGCTCATCGTGCCGCCGGGCAAGGAGATCTCCTTGCGCAAGGACTACGCCCCGGACTTCCTGCCCGACGATATCAAGGCCAATAAGGAGAACGCGGACGCGCTGCTGGCCGAGGGCATCCAGACCCTCGCCGAGTTGCAGGACAAGCTCTACGCGCAGAACATCTACGCCTTGCTGGTGATCCTCCAGGCGATGGACGCGGCGGGCAAGGACGGCGCGATCAAGCACGTTATGAGCGGTCTCAACCCGCAGGGCGTCCAGGTGACCAGCTTCAAACAGCCAAGCTCCGAGGAGCTGGACCACGACTTCCTGTGGCGGAGCATGAAGGCGCTGCCCGAGCGCGGACGCATCGGCATCTTCAACCGTTCATATTATGAAGAGGTGCTGGTGGTACGCGTTCACCCGGAGATTCTGGCGCACGAGCAACTCCCGCCGGAAACGATGAAGAATCATATCTGGAAGCGCCGCTACGAGGACATCAACAACTTCGAGAAGTACCTTGTCGGCAACGGCATCGAGATCGTGAAGATTTTCCTGAACGTGTCCAAGGAGGAGCAGAAGAAGCGCTTCCTGGAGCGCATCGACCGGCCGGAGAAGAACTGGAAGTTCTCGGCCGCCGATGTCAAGGAGCGCGCCTGCTGGGAAGACTACATGGATGCCTACGAGAAGATGTTCAACAACACGAGCACCGAGTGGGCGCCGTGGCACATCGTCCCGGCCGACCGCAAGTGGTTCGCCCGCCTGGCCGTCGCCGCCATCATCGGCGCGAAGCTCCAGGAGATCAACCCGCAGTACCCGACCATCTCGGAGGAGCAGCGCCAGCAGCTCCTCCAGGCCAAGGAGATGCTAGAGAACGAGAAGGAGTAGCCCCGCCGCGAAAGGGTGAGTATACTTCTCGCCAGGATAGATTGGAAACGCAGAGGCGCAGAGAAAGCTCTAACCTTTCTTCCCTCTGCGTCTTTGCGTTGTTTGCTTCTCCTATGCTAACTCGGCGGTCGCCGCGAGGAGGGCGACAGCCCGACGAAGCAGCCTGCCGATAGGTGAAGCGAAGCTGATAGCGGCTCAGAGCGCCTCTCGTGGCGGCGCGAGATTGCTTCGCTGAGATGAAAATAGCGCACGCTGTCGCCCTGAGCGCAGCGAAGGGCCCCCAACGGCGCCGGGATGCTTCGCTCCGCTCAGCATGACATTTTCATGGTTACGGGTGACCCGAGGGTCATGTAGACTTCGCTCGCAATGACAGCTTTACGGTGTTCTCGTGTTGGCGCGTGCTGCCACATGGCATGGTGATCTCAGGGTGACACCCGACGTTTCCTGGGGCGGCGTATGCCGCACAGGACATGGGGTCTCGTGATGATGCCTTAGCGGAGTCCTGTGTCAGCGCGCGAGCAAGGGCGCGCGGTTCTCGCCATGATAACCTTTTCGGAGCGATATGAATGGCCGTGAGTTGGGGGGTGAAAAGCAACAGGGGATAGCGCGGTGGATCCTGTGGCTCGTCGGCGCCGCCGTCGTCGTCGGGGCGGCGTTTCGCCTGTGGGGCCTGAACCACTTCCCCCCCGGCCTCTCGGTGGACGAAGCCTACAATCTCATCGACGCCCAGCGCATCCTGGACGGCGCACGCCCCCTGTTCCTGCCGGACAACGCCGGCCGCGAGGCGCTGTATAGCTACTGGCAGGCCATCCTCGTCGCCTTCCTCGGCCCGGACGCCCTCGCCCTGCGCCTGGCGTCCGCCCTGATCGGCATCGCCACCATCCCACTCACCTACTGGGCCGCGAAGGCCCTGCCGTGGCCGCGCGCCCGGCTCATCGCCGCCGTCGCCGCCGCGCTCCTGGCCGCGCTCTTCTGGCACGTCCTCTTCAGCCGCTTCGGCATCCGCGCCATCAGCCTGCCTCTGCTCGAAGCACTGCTCCTGGGCTGGCTGTGGCGCGGCATCGTTCGCGCCTACTGGCCGTACTTCGCCCTGGCCGGCGTCGCCCTCGGCCTCGCCGTCTACACCGGCACGGCCGCGCGTCTCCTGCCCATCGTCCCCCTCGTCAGCCTGCCCCTGTTCGCGTGGCTCGACCGCGACCGCCGCGGCCTCTACCTGCGCGGCCTGGCGTGGACTCTCGGCGTCGCCGCGCTCGTGGTCACGCCCCTGGCCGTCTACTTCTACGCCCACCCGGCCCAGTTCGGCTCGCACTTGAGCGAGGTCGCCGTCGGCCCGGCCGACATCGCGGCCAACATCGCGCGTGTCGCCGGGATGTTCAACCTTCGCGGCGACGCAGCGTGGTGGCGCAACCTGGCCGGCCGCCCCGCCTTCGACCCGCTGATCGGCCTGGCGTTCGTGGCCGGCGTCGCGCTGCTGGTGTGGGAGACGCTCTTCCCCCGCAACTTCCCTCACCCCCCTGCCCCCTCTCCCAAAATGGGAGAGGGGGAGCAAGAAGGCGACGCAGGTCTTCCTCCCCTCTCCGCTAGTGGGAGAGGGGCAGGGGGTGAGGGTCTTTCCCCGCGCCTCGTTTCCCTGTTCCTGCTGATCTGGCTCGGCGTGATGCTCGTCCCGACCATCGCCGCCGACGGCGCGCCGAACTTCTCCCGCGCCATCGGTATCCTGCCCATCGCGACCATCATCCCGGCCGCGGCGCTTGTCGAGGGATGGGCGTGGCTGGCGCCGCGGCGGCCAATCCTGGCGAACGTCGCGCTTATTGGCGTCCTCGTGCTGAGCTTCGCGTGGACGGCGTGGGACTACTTCGGGGTGTTCGCGTCCCGTCCCGAGCCGTACTACGCCTACGACGCCGACAAGGCGGACGCGGCGGCAGCCATCAACGCGGCGCGCGGGGTTGTGTACGTCGCGGCGAACCTGGCCGACCACGCCACGGTGCGCGCCCTGACCGAGCACCGCGACGTGCGCGCCTACGACTTCAGCAAAGGGTTTGTGATTGCCGACGGCCCGGCGACCTACATCGCCTGGGCGAAGGACAACGCGCCCGGCGACCTGACCCGCTGGGCAGCTCCCCAAACCGTCACGGACGGGCAGGGTAATCCGCTGCTGGTGGAGACGCCGCTGGAGACGCCGCCGGACCCAGGGCAGGTACGCTCGGCGCTAGGGATGACGCCGGGCCAGGTGCGCTTCGGCGACGCGATTGGCTTAGCCGGCTACCACGTCGAGCCGGAGCGGCTGACGTTCATGTGGCGCGCGTTGCAGGCGATGCCCGACGACCTGACGCTGTTCGTCCACGTCCTCGGCCCGGATGGGCAGACGGTGGCGCAGGCGGACGGCGAGCCGCTCGGCGCGACATACCCGACGTCGCGCTGGCACGTTGGCGAGCGCATCGTGGAGAGCCGACCGCTGCCGCCGCTGCCGCCGGGCCAGTATCGCGTGCAGGTCGGATGGTACAACCGCGCCACCGGCGAGCGCCTACCCGTGCCCGGCAGCGCCGAAAACGCCGTCGACCTGGGAACGCTGTCGGTGGGACAGTAGAGACACACTGCCATCAGAACACAGGGTACGCGGTCGTTGCGAGGAGCGCGCCAGCGCGACGAAGCAACCTCCCGATGGGGGATGGTAACGCCGCAACGGCATAGACCGTCAATCGCAAGGGCGAGAGATTGCTTCGCTGACGCTCGCAATGACAGCCCGCCGGAGTTGCTGTTGCAGAGGATGTTGCCAACAGGATAACAGCCCTCTTTCCCTCTCCCCCTTTTCCGTGTGTTCCGTGGTAGCTCTCTTGGTCTCAATCGTAGGGGCTACTTGCCAGGCGGGGCGGTGTAGGCGCGGAGGTGCGGGCCGACGAGGTCGAGGGGCGTGAGATGGGCGTCGGAGGCGAGGGCGGCGGCCGTGTCGTCGTCCAGCACGAGGAACATCGGCGCCTCGCTGTTCACGAGGTAGTAGCGGATGGTGTCCGGGCGGGCGAACTCGTGGGGAACCAGCATCGTTGTCATCAACGTATCAATGGCGCGGGCCGGGTCACCGCCGCCGCCCAGCTTCGTCCCCCCCATGTCCTTGTCCACGACAATCAGTGCGCCCTGCGCCGCCTCGTTCCGCGCGGCCTCCGCGATGGCGAAGAACGGCGCGTTGGTTAGCCCGCGCGCCTGGCTGTCGCCATAGAACACGGCCAGCGCGCCCAGCGGGGCGAGAATCATCGCCGCGGCGACGAGCGCCACCACGACCCTGCCGCCAGCCCGCCAGCGATTCCAGGCGTGGCCGAGGGCCAGCCCCATGGCGATGTAGGCCAGGGGAAGAATGGGCGCGATGTAGCGCGTGTCGTACAGGGATTCGAACGAGTGGCTGATGGCGGCGATGACGACGGCCATGGACAGGGCCGCCGCGGGGAGAATGGCCGTCACGCGGCGGAAGGCCGCCCACGCCAGCGCGGCTACGGCGAGCACGATGTACACCGGGACCAGCGGCGTGAGTAGGAACGGCGCGCTGCGGTCGTCGACCGGTACGTAGGAACCGGCCATCATGCGGCCGAGCTGCGTCCATAGTTGCGCGAAGCGCGAAGCGTAATCCCCCACCCCGTCCGCGAGACCGTAGGCGTTCTTCGGGTTGCTGCCTTCCTCGACCGAGACACCCCGACGGATGACGTTCACCCAGATCATGTTGCTGTAGGCCAGGAGAAACGCGCCCAGCGTGATCCAGATCCAGCGCGTGCGCAGCCATGCCCGCGCCTGGGGCTGGAGCAGCGCCCAGACGATGACACCGGGCAGCAGGGCGATGGTCGAGGGGTGCGTCTGGAGCGCCAGCCCCCACACCGCGCCCGCGCCGACGAGCAGCCACGCCCGCCCGTCGAGGATGGCGGCCACGGTCAAGTAGATGGCGGCGGTCGTGAACAGGGGGGTCAGGCCGTTGGACCAGCCGATGCGGCTGTTGACGGTGACCAGGGAGAACGATGTCACGGCCAGCAGCCCGGCGCTTAGAGCGCCGACGGCGATACCGGGCGTCTCTTCCTTCTCGATGCGCCGCGCCATACTCCACGCGACCCACGCCACCAGCGCGGCCAGGAGCGCGCCGGCGACGGCCATCATACCGCGCGGAATCCAGGGGTTGACGCCGAACACCTTGAACAGCAGCGCCATGCTGTACGGGTAGACGATGCCGTTGTAGGCGTCGTTGTGGGTCAGCGGGAAGGTCTCGCCGCGCACGATGGGCAGCACCCAATTGATATCGCCGGTTTCGTCGGTCGTGCGGGGAATCAGGTACAGGTTCGGCCAGCGCACCGCGAAGGCGAGCAGGCCGACGAGCAGCACGATGAGCAGGCGCTGAAAGGAGGAGGACAGGCGCATATCGGGGTTATGATAGGCGGAAACACGGGCGCCGCCAAATTCTTTGCCCTGTCATAGCGTCTATGGTACACTATGGGATATGCCTTACACGGATAGCTTCGTCGGCCGCAACGTCCTCGTCACGGGTGGCCTCGGGTTCATCGGCAGCAACCTGGCACACCGCCTGGTCAACCTGGGCGCGAACGTGCTGCTGGTCGACTCCCTGATTCCCGACTACGGCGGCAACCTGTTCAACATCGCCGACATCAAGGACAAGGTGCGCGTCAACATCGCCGATGTCCGCGACGAGCATGGCATGCACTACCTGGTGCAGGATCAGGACTACCTGTTCAACCTGGCGGGCCAGCTCAGCCACATCGACAGCATGCGCGACCCGTACACAGACCTGGACATCAACTGCCGCAGCCAGCTCTCCATTCTCGAAGCGTGCCGCAAGGGCAACCCCAATATCAAGATCGTCTTCGCCTCGACGCGCCAGCTTTACGGCCGCCCGAATTACCTGCCGCTGGACGAAGAGCACCTGGTCAACCCGGTCGACGTCAACGGCATCAACAAGTGGGCCGGCGAGCACTACCACATCCTGTACAACAACGTCTACGGCATCCGCGCCACAGCGCTGCGCATGACCAACACCTACGGCCCGCGCATGCTCGTCAAGCACAGCCGACAGACGGTGCTCGGCTGGTTCATCCGCCTCGCCGTCACGGACCAGGAGATCGAGATCTGGGGTGACGGGATGCAGCTGCGCGACTACAACTATGTAGACGACGCGGTCGAGGCGCTGCTGCTCGCCGCGCACTACGAGTGCGCCAACGGGCGGGTCTACAATCTCGGCGCACCGACACCGGTCAGCCACCTGGAGCTTGTTGAGACCCTGGTGAGCGTCGCGGGGTCGGGCCGCTTCCGCCTCAAGCCTTTCCCGCCAGAGCGCGCCAAGATCGACGTGGGCGACATCTACAGCTCCTACAAGCGCATCCACACCGAGCTGGGCTGGGAGCCGAAGGTGGACATGCGCGAGGGTCTGACGCGCACAGTCGAATTCTACAAACAATATGGGTCACACTACTGGTAAGCCATGAACCTGGACGAATACGCCCGCATGTACGTGTCCGAGGATACCCACTGGTGGTACGTGGGTATGCGCGACATCACAGCCAGCATCCTGAACGGCCACCTCAGCGCACCACGCATCCTCGACGTCGGCTGCGGCACGGGCGGCCTGCTTACGCGGCTCCAGGAGAACGGCTGGGCGGCCGGCGTCGATCTGTCCGACGTGGCGCTCCAGTTCGCTCAGCGGCGCGGCCTGCGCAACCTGGCCGAGTCCTCGATTGACGCGCTGCCCTTCAAAAGCGAGTGCTTCGACATGCTGACGTGCATGGATGTCCTCTATCACCTGCGGGTGCAGGAGGATGTCGCCGCCCTGCGCGAGTGCTACCGTGTCCTGCGCCCCGGCGGGTGGTTCCTCATCAAGGTCCCCGCGTTCGAGGCGCTGCGCGGCGAGCACGACCGCACCGTCCACACCCGCCACCGCTACACCGTTGACGAATTGCGCGGCAAGTGCGAGGCGGCCGGCTTCCGCGTCGAGCGCGCCACCTACGCCAACACCATCCTGCTGCCCGTCGCTGCCGCGAAGCGCATTCTAGAGCCTGTCATCCCCCTGGCCCCCACCGGCTCGTCCGACGTCGCCATGGGGCCGCCCTGGCTCAACAGCATTCTGACCCAGGTTCTCCGCACCGAAGCGCGGCTGGTCAGGCACGTGGATCTCCCCGTCGGACTGACCGCCGTCGCCCTGGCCCAGCGCCCACCGGGGTAAGCCATGGCCGACCGGCCTCTGCCAATCGCGGACACCCCCATCGCCTCAGCGGAGCCTATTGCGCCGGCCGGTGAGGGCGCGCGGCTCAAGCGCGTTAGCCTCGCCGCACTCGCCCTGCTCGCCATCCTCGCCGTCGCCGCTGCCTTTCGCCTGCCCGCCCTCGACCGCATCCCACCCGGCTTCCAGTTTGACGAAGCATACAACGCCATTGACGCCTGGCGCGTCGCCCAGGGCGCGCGCGACATCTTCTTCCCGGCCAACGGCGGGCGCGAGCCGCTGCTGAGCTACTGGCAGGCGCTCTTCCTGGCCGTCTGGGGGCCGAACGTGGCCGCGCTGCGCCTGGCCTCGGCCGTCGTCGGGCTGCTGACCCTCGTCGTGACGTGGGCCGCGTTCACGCGCATCTTCGCCGCGCGGCGGGACGCCTTGCGCCTAGGGGTGCTGGCGGCGGGCGCGATGGCGGTGACCTACTGGGGCGTCCACTTCAGCCGCTACTCCATCCGCGCCATCCTTGTGCCGCTGGTGATGGCGCTCGTCTTCTGGCTCTATTTCGAAGGAACGGGCCAGCGCGCCCCGCGCGCGCTGCCTCTGCTCGGCGCGGGCATCGCCCTGGCAGCCAGCATCTACGCCCACCCGACGGGCCGCCTGCTCCCCTTCGCCCTGGCCGCGTATACGGTGTGGCTGATGTGGGCCGACCGGCGCCGCTGGGTCGGTTACCTGCTCAGCCTCGCCATCGTCGGCGTCGTGAGCTTTGTCCTGTTCCTTCCCCTGGGCGTGTACTTCCTGGACCACCGCTACCTGTTCTTCGGCCACCCGAGCGATGTCGCCGTCGTTGGGCAAGCCGCCGAGAGCGCTTCGTCGGGGCCGCTCGGCCAGGTGCTCGCCGTCCTGGGCATGTTCTTCATCCGCGGCGATACCTCTCAGTTCCACAACCTGCCCGGCCGCCCGGCGTTCGACCCGCTGATGGCCGTGTTCTTCGTTCTCGGCATCGTGATGCTGATGTGGGCAGGGAGCCGCGCCCGCGGCCTGTCTCGCGGCCCCTACGTTCTCATCCTGTTGTGGGCCATCGTCGCCCTGCTCCCGACGCTTTTGAGCGACGGCGCGCCTAACTTCTCCCGCGCCATCGGCATCCTGCCGGTGCTCGGCCTCGTCGTCGCGGCCGGCCTCAGCGCGGCGATGGACTGGATACTAAGCCCTCACCCCCCAGCCCCCTCTCCCACAAGGGGAGAAAGGGGGCAAGCGGGATGGCGTCGTGTCGCCGCGTATGCGCTGCCGGTGATTGTCCTGGCGGTGTCGGCGGCGTGGACGGCGCGGGACTACTTCGTCGTCTGGGCGAGCCAGCCGGCCCTCTACTATGCCTACGACATCGACAAAGAGGACGCGGCGCGGCAGGTCATTTCCTGGCAGCAGGAGACGAATCACGTCTACCTCGCGCCGTTGTGGGCGGGTCAGTCCACCATCGCGTTCCTAACGCGGGACAACCCGCCAACGGGCATCGAGTTCGAGCGCGGCGCGGTCGTGCCCGCCGCCGACGGCAAGGACGCCGTCTACGCCTACACACCGGACCAGGAGCGCCGCTACCGACGCCTCACCACGTGGCTCAACGACGCCGCCGCCAAGTCCACCGTGAATGGGCAGCAAGATCAGCCGCTGCTGACCGTCGTGCGCCTGCCGAGCGCAGCCCGACCGACCATTGGAGCGAACGGCATCACGTGGGCCGCGGTCCGGCCGACGACGCCGCTGAATGCCACGTGGACCAACGGCCCGCAGCTCCTTGGCTACTCCTACGACACGACGACCCACCCCGGCGACACGATCCGCATGCCGCTCTTCTGGCGCGCGCCCGCGCCGTTGGATACTGATCTCACGCTGTTCGCCCACCTTGTCGACGCGAACGGCAAGACGGTGTTGCAAGACGACCACACGCCCCTGAACACATCGTATCCGACGTCGCGCTGGGCGCCGGACGAGGTCATCATTGACCTGGCGCTGTTCTCCCTGCCGGACAGCCTGCCCCTGGGCGACTACAAGCTCCAGGTGGGCTGGTACGACTTGGCGACGGGCGAGCGGCGCATGCTGGCCGACGGCAGCGGCAACGAGTTCACCGCCGCGACCTTCAAAGTAGGGGCGAAGTAGCAATGACGGCCCAGCCCACGGGCGCCCGCGTCTCCCGCGCCGACGGTCTCGCCCGCCCGGCCGACCGCGCCGGCCTGCTGGCACTGGCGTGGTGGGCCGCCCCCTACGCCGCCCTTCTGGTCGCGTTCGCCACCCGGGTCGCGTGGCTCGGGCAGCAGAGCCTCTGGAGCGACGAGTACATTACCCTGGTGCGCGCCGGCGCGCCGTTCGGGCAGATTCTGGCCGACCTACCGGTGGAGCACATGCCGCTGTACTTCCTCCTGCTCCACGCCTGGTTCGCTGTCGCCGGGAGCGTGGACACAGCGCTGCGCTTCCCCTCCGTCATCTGGGGCGTGCTCGCCGTGCCGTTCGTGTACCTGCTCGGCAAGCGCGTGTTTGGCCGTGGCGTCGGGCTACTCGGCGCGCTCTTTTTCGCGCTGAACCCGTTCCAGGTCTGGTACAGCCAGGACGCCCGGATGTATAGCCAGCTCGCCGCGCTGAGCATCGCCGCGCTGTGGGCGCTCGACGTCGGGCTGCGCGATAGCGGCCGCCGCGCGGTGTGGGGCTGGATCGCCTACGTCGTCTTCGCCACCCTTGCCGTCTACACCCACTACTACGCCTTCCTCGCCCTCGCCGTCGCCGGGGTGTACGCCCTCGGCGTGCTGTGGCTGATGTGGCGGCCCGCCCCCGACGAGAAGCGCGCGCCCTGGCGGGCCTTTCTCCTGGCCGAGGTTGCGATTGGTCTGCTGTTCCTGCCCTGGCTGCCCCGCGCCCTCGGCATCCTCAGCTTCCCCGGCTGGCGTGAGCCGGTGACGGCGACCGTGTCCCAGTTCGTCGGCCTGTACACCTTCGGCGAAAGTGTCCCCGCGGCGGCCGCGCCGTGGCTCAACCTCGGCGCGCTGGCAATCTACGTCGTCGGCCTGGTGTCGCTTCTGCCCCGGCGCGGCGCGCCCGTCAAGCGCGGGCTGCTCCTGGCGCTCGCCGCCATCGCCGTGCCGGCCCTGGCCATCATCGTCCTCTTGCTCAAGAAGCCCGACTTCCACCCGCGCTACTTCATCGCCGCGACGCCGGTCTACAGCCTCATCCTGGCCCAGGGGGTCGTCGCGGTTGGGCGGCGAATGCGCGTCGCCGGCGTTGTCCTGGCGGCGTTCGTCATCGCCGCGTGCCTGGTTAGCCTGAGCCTGTGGTACACCGACCCGGCCTACGCCAAGGCGTACTACAAGAACTACCTGCACCACATCCTGGAACAAGCCGGGCCGAGCGATGCCCTGCTGCTCCAGGGGCCAAGCCAGTTCCTCGCCCGGCGCTACGGCAGCGACAGCCTCAACCGCACCGTCAATCTCCAAAGCAGCCGCCTCAAGGATCAGCCGCCATCGGAGATCGAGAAGACGGTCGCCGAGGTTGCCGCGCAGAACTCCATCGTGTGGCTCTCCGTCGAGCAGCCGCTCACGCCGGGCCTGCCGAAGGCGTGGCTCGACGCCCACGGCTACCAATTCGAGTCGGGCCTGGTCGGGGACATCGGCGTGTTCGGCTACGCCATGCGCGACAACCTGTCGGCGCCCGCCGCGCCACAATCCATCGAGGGCGTCGCGCCGCTAGACCTGGCGTGGTCCGCCGCGCCGACGCCGGCCCATCCCGGGGAGATCGCCGCCCTGCTCCTGCACTGGACGCCAACCGGCCCGGTCGCCCCCGACCTCAAGGTCTCGACACGGCTCGTCGCGCCAGATGGGCGCACCGTCTGGCAGCGGGATCGCACGCCCGGCGACGGGTCATTCCCCAGCAGTGATTGGAAGACCGGCACGCCCGTGGACGACCGCATCGCGGTCCGCCTGCCCGCCGATCTCCTGCCCGGCGACTACACCTGGCGCGTTGTCGTGTACGACGCGGACACGGTCTCCGAACAGAAGTCGGCCACCCTCGGCCCGCTCACCGTCGCCAAGCCATGAACGCGCCCTCGCTGTCGTCTGCAACACCAACGCTCGCGGGCCGCGGCCAGGTGTCAAGCCCGCGGGGCCACGCCGGCGCGGCGGATGTCGCGCCCCCTCGCTGGAATCGCTACGACGCCCTGGCGCTGCTCGTTCTCGCCGCGCTCGTCGCGCTGCTGATGGGGCCGGCGCTGCTCGGCCGGGCGGGCTTCCCACTGGGCGACTTCTTCGACCAGTTCTACGCCTTCGACCGCTTCGCCGCGAGCGAGCTAGCCGCCGGGCGGCTGCCGCTGTGGAACCCATACACCTTCAGCGGCCATCCTTTCCTCGCCGACATCCAATCCGGCGTGTTCTACCCGCCGAACCTGGTCATGCTCCTGGCATCGGCCGTCACCGGTGGCGCCCTGCCGGTGCGCGCCCTGTACCTTCAGGTCGCGCTACACCTGTTCCTGGCGGGCGCGTTCACGTACGCCTTCGCGCGCCGCCGTCTCGGCGACCGCTGGGCGGCGCTGCTGGCGGCGGTTGTGTTCGCGTGCGGCGGCTACCTGACGAGCTACCCTCCGCTTCAGCTCGCCGTCCTCCAGACTGACGTCTGGCTGCCTCTGCTACTGCTGCTGATAGATAGGAGCCTTCAAGCGGTAGAGACGCGCCGTGGCGCGTCTCTACGTGGCGCGTCTGTGCTACCGAACGTACTTGTGATGGCGCTGGTGTGGGCGATGGTGCTCCTGGCCGGGCATCCGCAGTCGGCGATGTACGTCGGCTATACGGCGCTCGCGTGGGGCATCTATCGCGCCTGGCGCGTGGGACTCGGCTGGTGGCGCGGCGCCGCCATTGTCGCGGTGTCAGCCCTGATTGGGCTGCTGCTGGCGTCGGCGCAGTGGCTGCCGGGTATCGAGTATGCCCGGCTATCGGTGCGCGCCGCGGCGAGCTACGATAAGCTCGCCCACGGCTTCCCCTTCCGCGACCTCATCGGCGTCATTCTGCCTGGCGCCGTGAGCCTGTGGTCGCCACTCTACGTCGGTATCCTGCCACTGATCCTGGCCGTCTACGCCCTCCTGCGCTCGTGGCGCTTCTATGACACGCCATTCTGGGCCGGGCTGGGCGGCGTCGCGCTGCTGCTGTCGTTCGGCGGCGGGCTGTTCGTCTACCCTGTGTTCTACTGGCTCGCGCCGGGCTTCAACATCTTCCAGGGGCAGGAGCGTTCGGCGTTCCTGGTGGCCTTTGCCCTGGCGATGCTGGCCGGCGCGGGCCTGGCCCAACTTCTCGCCTTCCAAAACGAGGTTGAAACGCAGAGACGCAGAGACGCAAAGGAAGAAGGATCAGGATTCTCCCTTTCTGGGTCTTGGCGTCTTTGCGTTGCCCTTTTCCTGACCGGGGCCGGAATCGCGCTTGCCGCTGGCTTGTGGGCAGCGCGCGGGCCGGTGGCGGGCGATGGCCGCGCCGAGCTATGGTCACTGGCGGGGGTGGGCGCGTGGCTCGCCGCGTTTGCTCTGCTCGCGCTCGCCTGGCTGCGCTGGCCGCGCCAAAGGGCGTGGTGGATAGGGCTGGCGATCGCGCTGGCCGCGGCAGACCTGGTGCGCGTGGCGGCGCCGCTGCTGGCGGGGCCGGTCCCGCCAGCCGACCTGGGCTACCCAACGACGCTGGTCGGACCGCTACAGGCTGCGGGGACGACGCGCGTTGAGAACGAGTACCGCCTGCCCGCCAACTACGGCGTCCTCAAGGGCGTCGAGGACACGTGGGGCGCCAGCCCGTTGCGCACGCAGCGCTACGCCGACTTCTACGCCGCCGTGCCGCCCGAGCGCCGGCGCCGCCTGCTCAACGTGGGCTACTTCCTGACGTGGCACAACGACGTGCCGGGCATGACGGAGCTTGCGAAGCTGCCTGTGGTGAACCCGGCCAACGGCGCGAAAGAGACGAGCTTCCTGCTCCAGACCGATCCCGGACCGCGAGCGTGGCTGGTGAACGATGTTCAGGTGGTGGACGACGCGGAGGCGCTGGCGCGGCTGGCCGACCCCACTTTCGACCCGTGGCAGACGGCGCTTGTCGCGCCGGAAAGCGCGGCCCTGCTCGCAACGGATGGAGAACGGATTAACGGATGGTCACAGATAGCAGACGTGCTTGCGCGAGGTGAGCCTATCCGTTTATCCGTTACCCCATCCGTTGCCAGAACGCACCCGACGTACCGCAAGGCGGCCCCCGGACACGTGGTTGTGGACGTGACGGCAGACGCGCCGGCCTTGCTGGCGCTGTCGGAGGTGTGGTACCCCGGCTGGCAGGCGACCGTGGACGGCGCGCCCGCCCCACTCTTGCGCGCCTATGACACCCTCATGGCCGTCCCCGTCCCGGCCGGCGCGCACGCCGTCGAGCTACGGTTCGACCCGCCGATGGTCAAAGCGGGATTGGCGATTTCCGGCCTTGCCCTCGCGCTGGTCGTTCTGGCACTGGCCTGGGCATTGTGGAGGCGCGCGTGAGGGCCTGGGTCGTCGCGCTGCTCCTCGTCGTCGTCGCGTTCCTGCCACGCGCGATCGGCCTGGCACAGTTCGCGACATGGGACGAGCTCCAGTGGACGCATGCGACGCTGCGCTTCTGGCGCGCAGTCGATACCGAGCGCTGGCCACGCACCTACATCATCGGCCAGCCGGCCATCGTTTCGATGTGGCTCGGAAGCGCGCCGCTCACGTGGCGGGGGTTCACCGGCGGACCAGATGAGTGGGAGACCATCGGACAGGCGAGCCGGCCGAGCTACTCGATGGACGATATGGCGGCGTTGGGCGACCTTGCCGACTACTGGCGCGACCTGCCCATCGCCACCGCCGTCGCCGCATCCCTCGCCGTCGGGGCCATCTATCTCCTGGCGCGGCGGCTATTCGGGGCGAGGGCCGCGCTCGTCGCCGGCATCCTCGTCGCCTTCGACCCGTTGTACCTCGCCCACTCGCGGCTGGTGACCCTCGACGCCGTCATGGCGTCGCTGATGCTCCTCAGTGTGTTGACACTCCTGATATATGTCACGCACGGGCGGCGGTGGCCGTGGCTGGTCGCGTCTGGCGTGCTCGGCGGGCTGGCGGCGCTTCAGAAGACGCCGGGCACGTTCCTGCTGGGGTTCGTCGCGCTCGTGTGCCTCCTCGTCGCGGGCACTGCCGGGGTCAGAGAGTTCGTAAAGCAGTTGCCCCGCGTCATTCTGACCGTCCTCGGCTGGGCGGCGGCCGCGGTCGTGACGTATGTCGCCGCGTGGCCCGCGATGTGGACCACGCCGGTGGAGACGCTCACAGCCGTCTTCAGAACGCTGCGCGCCTACGGGCCTGCGGCCTTCAACCCGACCTTCTTTCTGGGCGAACCGACCACAGCGCCGGGCGTCCTGTTCTATCCGCTCGTCTTCCTCTTCAAGACGACACCGCTTACCCTTCTCGGCCTGGCGCTCCTGGGATGGCTGGCATTGAGCATGGCCCGAGCCAACTGGTGCATGGCGGACGGCGGGAAAGCGATGATGGCGGCGGGCTTGCTGGTGCTGTACGCCGTGCTGTATGGCGTCTTTCTGTCTATAGCAGCGGGGAAGTTCGACCGCTACCTGTTGCCGGCGCTGCTGCCGCTCAACGTGGCGGCGGGCGTCGGGCTGGCCTGGAGTGTATCGCTGCTGGCCCCATTGCAGCGCTATCTCGGCCGAACGAAGGTACACCTCGGATCAGCGCTGCTCGGCGTGGCGCTGCTGATCCAGTCGGTGCATGTCCTGGCTGCCTATCCCTACTTCCTGGCTTGGTACAATCCGATAGTTGGCGGCCAGCAGGCAGCCGTGGGCGTGCTCCCGCTTGGCATGGGCGAGGGTGTCGAGCAGGCGGCGCACTACCTGGCGGCGTTGCCGAACGCCAACAAACTCAAGGTTGCGACATGGAGCGCGGTCGGGCTCGCGCCGTGGTTCCAGGGCGAGGTGATTATGCCGGACGCGAAGCACCCGTGGCAGTCTGCCGACTACGCGGTGGTGTACATCACCGACGTGCAGCGCGGCGAGGAGATCGCGCGGCAGATGGAAGGGCGCGAGCCGGTGTTTGTCGGGCATGTCGGGAGCATGGACTACGTGTGGGTGTATCAGTTGCGGGGATCACAGTGACGACTGAGAAATGGCTGCGCGGACGTTGAGCGGCGAGACGAGCGGGGTGTGGGCGCGGCTGGCGCGCATTCCCTGGGAGCCGGTGCTCCTGGTGGTAGCGCTGCTGGCCGGCGTCGTCCTGCGCCTCTACCGCATCGACAGCCTGCCGCCGGGCCTGCACTACGACCAGGCCCACGACGCCATTCTGGGCTGGGAGACGTGGATCGGGCAGAATCGCCCCATCTACTTCACCGGCTTCACCGGCGCCGAGCCGATGATGATCTACTCCATCGGCGTCGTCATGGGCATCATGGGCCGCACCGTCGAGGCGCTCAAGGTTACGAGCGCGCTCTACGGCGTGCTGACCGTCCTGGCGACGTACCCCTTCGCCCGCGACCTGTTCGGCGGCGCGGGAACGTGGCGCGGGCGGTGGGTCGGCCTGTTCGCGACCGGCTTCATGGCGACATCTACCTGGCACCTGGTGAACAGCCGCAACGGGCTGCGCGTCATCACCCTGCCCCTGTTCGAGATTCTGACGCTGTGGGCGCTGTGGCTGGCACTGCGCTCCGGGCGCAAGTGGCTGTTCGCCGTGTTTGGCGTCGCCCTCGGCCTGACGGCATACACGTATTACTCTAGCCGCCTCGTTCCCATCGCGATGTTCCTGCTGCCGGCGCTGATCGCCGCGCGCTCGTGGCGCTTCTTACGCGCCAACCTTGGCGGGCTCGCGCTGGGCATCCTCATCGCCGCCGTTGTTGTCGCGCCCCTCGCCTGGTTCTACTACCGTAACCCGGAGTACCTGTTCGTGCGCGTCGACCAGGTCTGGGTATTCAACGGCGACCTGAGCAAGGGCGACCCGTGGGCGGCGCTGCGAGACAACATCCCATCGGTGCTGGCGATGTTCAGCATCAGCGGCGACAAGAACTGGCGCTTCAACGTCGTCCCTGAGCCGATTTTCAACCCGGCGATGAGCGTCCTGGCGCTCGCCGGGCTGGCGCTGTTCGTGTGGCGGGCGATCCGTCCCCCCCTCTCCCCTTGGGAGAGGCCAGGTGAGGGTCTTGTCGCGTCGGGGGGGGATGGAGACCCTCACCCCAACCCTCTCCCCTTGGGAGAGGGGGCCTCAAGTGGAGAGAGGGGGCAGGGGGGTGAGGGGATTCCCACCTGGCTGCCCTACGCGCTGACGCTCATCTTCCTGGTAGTGATGCTCCTGCCGAGCTTCCTGTCGGTGGAAGGGCGGCCCAACTCCAGCCGCAGCCTGGGCGCGCTGCCGTTCCTCTACTTCCTGCCCGCCGTCGCCGCCGTGGACGGGATTCTGTGGCTGACGCGGCGTCGAGCGGCGTGGAACAGCGCAGCGGTGCAGACGCTCGCGGCGGTGGGCGTGTTCGTGGTGCTGGTCGGGTGGCAGGGCATCGCGACGGCGCGTGGCTACTTTGACGACTGGGCCAACGCCGCGGCAACGTATTACTACTTCGATACCCCATACTCGCAGATGGCGCAGGCCGCGCAGAATGAGCTGGCCGCGGGCCACGACGTCGTCCTGTTCAGCCGCGACTACAAAACGACGACCATCGCGTTCGAAGCGCCGGAGACTTTGGACAGCGCGCACTGGGTGTTCGGGCGCGACGGCCTGGTGGTGCCGGCGGGCGACAAGGACATCGCCTATCTTATCGCCCAGCCGGAGTACGTCCCAGACTCGCGGCTCGTGGGCCAGCTCAAGACCCTGGGAGCGACGTTCGAGGTCTTGGAGAAGGACCCGGCCGGCGAGCCGTCGCTGGTCGTGGCGCGGCTGCCACGCGACAAAGCGCCCGCCGCGCAATTGTCTGGCGTTCCGAGCCTGGGCGGCGAGATGGCGCTGACCGGCGGCCAGCTACCTGACGAGCACTCGCGCGACGGTAAGCTGCGCATCGGGACGCGCTGGGCGGTGCAGGCGCCGACAACGGACGCGCGCACGTTCGCCGTGCGTCTGGTCGACAGCCAGGGGCTGACATGGTCCCAGGGCGACACGATCGCCTACCTGAGCGAGCAGTGGCACGCGGGCGACGTGGGTTGGCAGTGGTGGGACCTGCGCTTCGATCCATCCATGCCGGCCGGGCCATACAAGGTGCAACTCGCCCTGACGGATGCGAACCGCAAGCCGCTGCCCGTGACCGACGCCAACGGTACTCCAATTGGGTTGTGGGCCGATGTCGGCATGATCCAGGTGACGCCGGAGAACGGCGAGGTCAAGCCCGCGCAGACGGGAACGGACTTCGGGCCGGGGCTGCGCGCCCTGAGCGCGAACAAGGTGAATGCGACCGTCCCACCGGGCGGACGGTTCGAGGCCGCGACGGCGTGGCAGCGGCGCGAGGGAACACCGGCGGCCGAGGCGACGCTGGCGTGGGCGGACGGCAGCGGGAATACCCCGGCCAAACAGACCTTGCCCATCGCGGCGACGTACCCGCCGGGCGCGTGGCGCGACGGCGAGATTGTGCGCCCGCGCTATGCCCTGACGGTCCCCGCGACCCTCGCGCCGGGCGCGTACACGCTGCGACTGACTGCGCCGACGGGCGAGAGCATGGACCTGGGAAAGGTGACAGTCGCGGGCGAGGCGAAGCGCTTCGAGCCAGGGCCGATCCAGAATGCGCGGGCCGCGAGGTTGGGAAGCGCCATCGCGCTGCTCGGCTACGACATCGCCCCGGCGCAGCCCAAACCGGGCGGGCCGCTCGATGTCACGCTCCACTGGCGCGCGCTGGCCGAGCCGGATGCGAGCTACGCGCGGTTCGTACATCTCGTGGACGCAGCGGGCCAGATTCGCGCCCAGGCGGACAGCGCCCCGGCCGAGGGCCAGCGCCCCACAACGGGATGGGTGGCCGACGAGGTCATCGACGACAGGGCGCGCCTGTCGCTGCCGGCGGACCTGCCGCCGGGACGCTATCGCCTGCTGACCGGCATGTACGACCCGGCCACGCTGGCGCGCCTGCCGGCGGTGGATGACGCGGGGAGGCCGCTGGCCGACAATGTTGTGGTGCTGGGCGAAATCGAACTAGAGCGGTGATCTTCATTGGATAGCGCCAGATGATCAGCCAAGTGAGGTTATCGCGTCAGTCGGGCTCGCGCTGGAGAGCCATCTCCAGCGCCTCCGATGTGCGGTGGAGTTGGCACTCCACCGCGAGCCGGCTAGGAGAGGCTTTGAGTGGGCGCTGAAGGCGCTGTGAGGCGGCTCGCGAGCCAGTGCAGCACCAGCCCCACGACCACCAGGGCGCCGACGATGCCGTAGGCCAGGCGAATGCCGAGCAGGTCCGCGCTCCAGCCAAGCAGCAGGGGCAGCAGGAGCACGGCGGAGCCGGACGCCAGGGCGAAGCGGGCGCTGGCCGCCTCGGACTGGCCGGGCGCGACCGCGATGGCCTGGGCGGTAGTCAGGGGGTAGAGGTTGGCGACACCGAGGCCGGTAACGAACAGGCCGAGGATGTTGAGCGCCGCAATGGGGGCGAGCCAGTAGAGCAGGAAGCCCGCGCCCGCGATGAGCAGCGATGCCAGGAGGAGGCGCAGTGGGGTGAAGCGGGCCAACAAGCGCACGCCGACCACGCGCCCGATGAGCATCGCGCCGAGGAACAGACTCACGCTCCCGGCAGCCAGGTCACGCGGCAGGCCGACGAACGTCTCCATGTAGTCGGCGGACCAGTAGATGCTGCATGACTCGATAGACACGCTGCACACGAGGAGCGCCCAGTAGGCCCAGTACACCAACGGGAGACCCTTGTCGGCCTTGGCCGGATCGCCGTCGGGTGGCAAGAGGCCGACCAACGCGCCGCGGTAGACGGCGAACAGGGGGAAGATGCACGCGGCGGCCAGCAGGAAAGGGACGCGCCAGCCCAGGCCGCTGCGCGCGGCGAGGCCAATCGTCAGTGGCGCCATGAAGCCCGTGATGATGGCGACGATGTTCGCCTTGGTCAGTGGAACGGTGCGCCCTTCGCCGAACAGGGTGTCGATGACGGCCGGCAGGATCGCCAGGATGAGAGAGCCGAGGGCGCCTATCACCAGCGCGCTGGCGATGCTGGGCAGAGCGCCACTCGCCAGGGTGAGCAGCAGGACGCCGACGCCCATGCCGAACGCGCCGAGCCAGAACGTGCGGCTCGCGCCCAGGCGCCGGGCGACTCGGTCGCCGACGATGCCGCCGCCCAGCAGACCGACGGCGAAGGCGCTGAAGTGCAGGCTGCCCAGGGTATACGACATGTCGCGCTCGGCGCGGATGAAGGGCATCGCCGGGCCGAGGGCATTGAAGAAATAGTTGAAGTAGCCCGCGCCCAGGTACATCAGCCACGTGGCACGGCTACGCGTGACTGTCGCCACGACGGGCTTGTCGAGGATTGCCATCGCATCTCTTGAGGCCCCGGCTCGATGCCGAGGTCTGTTGAAGTATACACCCACTGAGGGAATACCTATGCCCCAAACCGTTCTCCCCAGGGACGCGCAGCCACCGCTCATCTTGACTATCGACGTGGGAACGTCGTCCGTTCGCGCCTTCCTCTACGACGCGACAGGGCGGCCGCTCGACGGCATCGCCGCCGGGGAGAGCTACACCGTCCAGACCGGCGCCGACGGCACCGTCCAGGACGACCCCACCATCGCCCTCGCCCGCATCACGCGCTGCGTGGACAGGGTGCTGGCGCAGGCCGGGCCGCTCGCGTCGGCCATCGGCGGCGTGAGCCTCGACACCCTTGTCACCAACATCGTCGCTCTCGACGCTGACGGCCGCCCCCTCTCGCCCCTGATACTCTACTCTGACACGCGCAACGCCGACGACGCCATCGACATGCGCCGACGGCTCGACGAGCGCGATGTTCACGAGCGCACAGGCGCGATGCTGCGCACGAGCTACTGGCCCGCCCGCCTGGCCTGGTTCCGCCGCACGCAACCCGACGTCTGGAAGCAGACGGCCCAGTGGAGCACGCTCAGCACGGCGCTGGAGCTGCGGCTGTTTGGGCGCGCTCGCATGAGCACGTCCGTCGCCTCATGGACAGGCTTGCTGGACCGCCGCAGGCTAGTGTGGGACAGGCCGCTGCTAGAGGCGCTTGGCGTGGCGGAGGACAAGCTGCCGCCCCTGGCCGACGCGAGCGAGCCGATTCAAGGCCTGGTGGAACCGTATGCGAGCCGCTGGCCGGCGCTGCGTGACGTCCCGTGGTTCCCGGCCATCGGCGACGGCGCCGCCGCCAACATCGGCAGCGGCTGCACAGGGCCATCGCGCCTGGCATTGACCGTCGGCACGACGGCGGCGATGCGCGTCGTCATTCCCGAAGTAGCGAGCGTCCCCTCTGGGCTGTGGTGCTACCGCGTGGACGCGCGGCGGCCGCTGCTCGGCGGCGCGACTTCGGAGGGCGGCAACGTCTACGCCTGGGCCACGCGCGTCCTGAACCTCGGCCCCGCCGACGCCATCGAGCCGACGCTCGCCGCGCTGCCGCCCGACGGCCACGGGCTAATGGTCCTGCCGTTCCTGGCAGGCGAGCGCAGCCCGGGCTGGGCGGGCGACGCGAAGGCGGCAATCAACGGGATGACGCTCGGCACGACACCGGCCGAGATTCTGCGCGCCAGCCTGGAGGCCGTCGCTTATCGCATGGCGCTCATCGCGCGCAGTATCCTGGCCGACGATCAGGGCGCGACAGAGGTCGTCGCCAGCGGCGGCGCGCTGCTCAACTCGCGCGTCTGGCCGCAGATTATGGCCGACGTCCTGGGCCGGCCCATCGTCGCGTCGGCGGAGACCGAGGCCACGGCGCGCGGGACGGTGCTTCTGGCGCTGGAGGCGCTGCGAGTCATTCCCAGCGTCGACGCCTTGCCGGCGGCTTACGGCGAGCAGTACGCGCCGGACGGAAGCCGCCACGCCATTTACCAGGCGGCCATCGAACGCCAGCAACAGCTATACAAGAAACTCATAGAGGGATGAATGGAACGACAACCTAGCTCACGCATGTGCTTCTGTTGCGGCCGGGACAACCCCATCGGGCTGCACCTCAAATTCGACTTCGACGGTGAGCGCGTCTGGACGCAGTTCACGCCGCAAGAATACCACCAGGGTTACCCCGGCATCCTCCACGGCGGGATTATCTTCTCGATCCTGGACGAGGTCATCGGCCGCGTGTGCCTGGCCCACGGCGTGTGGATGGTGACGGCTAAGAGCGAGATCCGATTCCGCCAGCCCGTGCCGCTAGATCAGACACTTACCGCGGTTGGCGCGATCAAGCAGCGCAAGGGGCGCATCCTGGTCGCGCAGGGTGAGCTGCGCCTGGCGGACGGCAGTGTCGGCGCGGAAGCTGAGTTCACCTATGTCGAAGCGCCGGGCGACATCGTCGAACGCTGGCAGGCGGAGCAGACGTACTGGAAGGTGGACGAGGAAGCGTCACCGATGTAGGGTGGGACTTGTAAGGCGCACTTACAGGAGTAGAATTTGGAAACCGCTCGATGCCATGTCACTCTGAGCGCAGGGAAGAGGCCCCAGGAAATCGGGATTAGCTACATCGCTCAGCATGACAGTGTACGTATATTATCAGGAGAACATGTATGAATTGCCCAAGGGACGGAAGCGAGCTGCAACCGGCAGTCCGCTACAATATCCAGGTGGATGTGTGTCCGAAGTGCAACGGGATGTGGCTCGACAACAACGAGCTAGACCAGCTCGAGGACACAGTGTTCGCGGACGACCCGAACAAAGGGACGATGACGCTGGAGTCGCACGTGACGGAGAGCCATTGCCCCAAGTGCGACGCGCTGCTGGAGCAGTTCACCTACCGCTATCACCTCTCGATCCAGCTCGACCAATGCCCGAATGGCGACGGGTACTGGCTGGACGCGGGCGAGGATGCCAACATTCTCGACGTGATGCGGGAGCGCGCGCCCGATCTACAGCGCAAGGCCGACGCCGAGAGTAGCTTCCAAGGATTCATGAACAAGGTATGGCGCTCGGTTAAGTATTAAGAGAGAGAGAAGGAGAAACCATGCTACGACGACTGCTCCCCCTGCTCGCGCTCGTGACCACAGTGGCCCTCGCCGCCTGCGCCCAGACGCCGCAAGCCCCGGCGGTTCAGCAGGCCGCCGCAACTGTCCAGTCCGCCGCCCCAACGGTGGCCGCCGCTGCTCAGGCAGCCGCGCCAACCGCCGCCGCCGCCGCCCAGGCCGCTGCCCCAACCGCTGCGGCTGCCGCGAAGGCCGTGGCGACGACCGCCGCGAGCGCCGCAGGCTCGGCCGGCACCGGCAAGAACCTCGTCATTGCCCGCAACTTCACCGGCGATGTCAAGAGCCTCGATCCGGGCCGCGAGTATGAGCTGACGCCACCCATCGTTGTCGGCGGCGCGTACGAGCGCCTGTTCACCATCAAGCCGCCCGACATCAAGACCCTGGTGCCGGAGCTGGCTGCCGAAGTCCCGACGACGGCGAACGGGGGCATCTCTTCGGACGGCACGGTGTACACCATCAAGCTCAAGCCCGGCGTCAAGTTCGCCTCCGGCAACCCGTTGACCTCCGACGACGTGAAGTTCTCCTGGCTGCGCATGAAGAACCTCCAGGATAACCCGTCGGACCTGGCGGACATCATCAAGAGCATCGACACGCCCGACCCGCAGACGGTCAAGGTGACGCTGACCGGGCCGAACGCGACGTTCCTGTCGCGCCTCATCTCCCCGAACTACGCCATCCTCGACAGCAAGGTCGTCCAGTCGAAGGGCGGCACGAGCGCGGAGAACGCCAAGGACGCCGACAAGGCGACGGACTACCTGGATCAGAACTCGGCCGGCAGCGGGCCGTACATCCTCAAGAGCTGGGTGCGCGACCAGGAAATCGTGATGGAGCGCAACCCGAACTACTGGGGCACGAACAAGCCCGCGTTCGACCGCATCATCATCCGCAACATCACCGACGCCAACGCCCAGCGGCAGCTCATCGAGAAGGGTGACGCCGACATCGCCACCGACCTCGACCCGGACACGCTGAAGGCGATTGCCAGCAACCCCGACGTCAAGGTTGTCAAGGGCAACACCCTGGACACGTTCTACTTCGCCCTCAACACCAGCCCCGATGTCGCGGGCAAGGAGCTGGCCGACCCCAAGGTGCGCCAGGCCATCGCCTACGCCATTGACTATGACGGCCTCATCAGCGGCCTGCTCAACGACAGCGCCGTCCGCCCGCCGTCGGTCATCCCCCTCGGCCTGCTGGGCGTGGACGAGGCGAAGCAGTTCGAGTTCAAGCAGGACCTGGACAAGGCGAAGGCGCTGCTCAAAGACGCCGGCTACCCCGATGGCTTCAGCATGAAGCTCGTCTACGGCGCGGGCGGCAATGCCCTGGGCCTGGCAACAAACGAAGTCATCGCCAGCAAGCTCCAGTCTGACCTCGCCCGCGTCGGCATCAAGGTCGAGCTGGTGCCGCAGGACCCGACGCAGCGCCTGGCCGACTACCGCGCCGGCAAGCTGCCGTCGACCATCTCCGGCTGGACGCCGGACTACCTCGACCCGGACGGCTGGGCCGTGCCGTTCGCCGTCAAGACCGGCTCGGCCGCCAAGCGCGTCTTCTACGATGACCCGGCCGCCGCCCAGGCGGCGCAGGACGCGGCGAAGACGACCGACGCCGCCAAGCGCGTCGAGCTCTACACCAAGGTGCAGCAGCTCATGAACCAGGACGTGCCGTTCATCACCCTGTTCCAGGCTGTCAAGCCGTTCGCCGTGCGCTCCAACGTCCAGGGCTTCACCTACGACCCGGTGCTGACGCTGCCCGTCGTGCCGCTCAGCAAGCAGTAGCTTTCGGCATTATGTAGTGGCGACTTTCAGTCGCTCTTCGGCCCCGGCCAGCGACTAAAGTCGCCACTACATTGTCATCGGAATTATGCACCTCTTTTCGTTTATCACGCGGCGCGTGCTGGTGACGATCCCACTACTGCTGGGCATCACCCTGCTGCTGTTCGCCATCAGCCGGGTCGGCGGCGCTGACCCCATTGCGTTCATCGTCAGCGAGCGCGCCGCCAACGACCCGGCCATCGTCGCGGCGGCGCGCGAGAAGTGGGGGCTGGACAGGCCCGCGCCGGAGCAGTACCTGCGCTATGTCGCCAACCTCGCCCGGGGCGACTTCGGCCTTGGCTTCACCAACAAGCGGCCGGTCGCCGATGACCTGCGCCAGTTCACCCCGGCGACCATCGAGCTGGCCCTGGCCGCGACGCTGTTCGCCATCTTCTTCGGCGTTCCCCTTGGCGTCATCGCGGCTCTGTACAAGGACCGCTGGCCGGACGCCGTGGCGCGCTTCATTTCCTTGATCGGCGTGTCGATGCCCGTGTTCTGGCTGGCGCTCGTCGGCCTGGAGATCTTCTACGCCCGTCTCAACTGGCTGCCCGGCGTCGGCCGCCTCGACACCTCGATGACGGCCCCGCCCCTCGTGACAGGCTTCTACGTCATCGACGGGCTGCTGGTCGGCCGCCTGGACATCGTTCGCTCCAACCTGCAGCATCTTGTGCTGCCGGCTCTCGTGCTCGGCGCCTTCGGCATGGGCCTCATCACGCGCATGACGCGCTCGTCCGTCCTCGACGTGCTGCACATGGACTACGTGCGGACGGCGCGGGCGAAGGGCCTGAGCGAGTGGCGCGTCGTCAACCGCCACGCCCTGCGCAACGGGCTCATCCCCGTCGTCACCGTTGTCGGCCTGTTATTCGGCGGCCTCCTATCCGGCGCCGTGCTGACCGAGACGATTTTCGCCTGGCCCGGCCTGGGCCGCTACGTCGTCCAGGCTGCCGGCATCCGCGACTACCCGGCCGTCATGGGCGCGACCCTCATCATTGCTGTGATGTTCGTCGTGGTGAACCTGGGCGTGGATATCCTCTATGGCGTCCTCGACCCGCGCATTCGGGTGTAAAGAGTAGCCGGTGTTGCGCTGACTTGAGTCGGCCTTCGGACAGCCGCAATGCTCGCGCTGGAGAGCCATCTCCAGCGTCTCCGAAGGGCGGTGGAGTTGGCACTCCACCGCGAGCAAAGCAGCTTAGGGCAACAATTCGGCAAGACCCATCAGTCACGGTCCAACGCTTCTAGCAAGAAGGCGCATTTGGCAACGACAAGTCCAACCGATCTGACGCCGTCGGCCAACCCCGCTGCGACCATCGCGCGGCCGGTCGCCAGCCCATCGCCCACCCGCCGCGCCGTCCGCGCCATGCGCCGCAACAAGACGGCGCTGGCCGGGCTGGCCATCCTGGTGATCTGGCTGCTCATCGCCGTCGCCGCGCCGATCATCGCGCCCTACGACCCACTGCAGGACCAGAACCTCAAGGCGCGGCTCCAGCCACCGAGCCTTCAGTACCCGTTCGGGACCGACGACCTGGGCCGCGACGTGTTCAAGCGCGTCATACACGGCGCGCGCATCTCTCTCCCGGCCGGCATCGTCGTCGTGCTGGCCGCCGCCGCGATCGGCGTCACCTACGGCGCGATCGCGGGTTACGCGGGCGGCTGGACGGACAACATCCTGATGCGCCTGACGGACCTCATGCTCGCCTTCCCGCTCATCGTCCTGGCGCTCGCCATCGCCGCCGTCCTCGGTCCCAGCCTGCGCAACGCCGCCATCGCGGCGATCATCGTGACCTGGGCGGAGTACGCGCGCATCACGCGGGGGCAGATTCTATCCATCAAGAACCAGGAGTACGTCGGGGCGGCCAACGCCGTCGGTGTCCCCGGCCGCCGCGTGATGTGGCGTCACATCCTGCCGAACGCGCAGGCGCCGCTGCTGGTTAAGGTTACCACGGATATCGGGGCGGTGATTCTGCTGATCGCGGGGTTGAGTTTCCTCGGGCTGGGCGACCCGCCGCCGAGTCCGGAGTGGGGGGCGATGATCGCGCTGGCGCGGCCAAAGTTCTCCGCCGCGTGGTGGACGGGGACGTTCCCCGGCCTGGCGATCCTGACGGTGGTGATGGCGTTCAACTTCCTGGGCGACGGCCTGCGCGACGCGCTAGACCCGCGCGGGCAGAGTCACTAAGCACAAACTCAGGCTTTGTTGGCTTTGTAGGGCAATGACTCTAGCCGGACCTGGTTCGCCAGCGCATCAAATTCCGGGTCCTTATGAACAAGAATCGCATCATTCTGCGCTGCCATAGCCGCTGCTACGGCATCCGCGAACGAGAGACTGTGAGCAGCTTTGATCCGGCCGGCATGCAAAATAGTTGGCTCATCCAGCTCCCACAGGATAGTCGCACTTAGGACTTTGAGCATAGCGTAACGTCGATCAGCTTCAGCCTCTCCCTGGCGACGGCACGTTATATAGTAGACCTCCAGCAAGGCTGTGCATGGAATGAGCACGTCCTCCATGCGCAAGATGGCTTCTACACGATCCGCACCTGCCTCATTTTCCATAAGTGTCAGGAGCGCAGAGGTGTCTAGGAGGTAAGTGCTCCTACTCATGCCTCATCCTGTTCGCGATCTTCTCTTCTGGCCTCCAACAGCTGCTCGACCAGCCGTTCGCCGCGCCCTCGACCGCGAAGCGCCGCAATAGGGTCCCGTGGCACTGGGATTACCTTTATCTCACGGCCATCATCGAGCCAGACTAGATAATCGCCCTCTTGGATGTCGTAGCGTTTTCTGATTGAAGCCGGAATTACCGTTTGGCCACGCTTTGTGACCGCTGTCTGCGACATAATGCCTCCATAAGCATATTCTACAAGGCATTCCTGGAAAATACAAGGCAATCACGGAGGTTGTCATGCTTGCCGTTGTCAAGACTGCCCCCGGCCCCGGCTTCGAGCTGCGCTATATACCGGTTCCCGCCCCTGGCCCCGGCCAGGTGCTCATCCGCGTCCAGCGCGTCGGCATCTGTGGCTCTGACCTGCCGATCTTCAGCGGCGCGCGTCCCGTCCCCATCCCCCTCATCCCCGGCCACGAGATCGGAGGCACGATCGCGCAGTTCGGCGGAGGCGTAACCGGATGGGCCGTGGGTGACAGAGTCGCAGTTAGCATCGTGTGCAACTGCGGCGCCTGTCCCTCCTGCATGCTCGGCCACGAGTCTCTGTGCGACAGCGTCTGGGAAATCGGCATCCACAGTGACGGCGGCTTCGCGGAGTACGTCGCCGTCCCGGCGCGCAACCTCCACCGCCTGCCTGACTCCCTGGGCTGGGCGGAAGCCGCGTCGGTCGACCCACTGGCATGCGTTCTGCCCGCCGTGTCCCGCGCGAGCATCATGTTTGAGGATGACGTCGTCGTGATCGGCGCCGGGGCCATTGGCCTATATGCCCTACAGCTCGCCAGGCTGGCCGGGCCGCGGCGGCTGTTCCTCGTCGGGCGGCGGGCGCAGCGCCTGGCCGTCGGCCAACGTTGGGCCGATGACGTGATAGACGACCTGGAAGAAGATGAAGTGGAGGGGGTTCTGGCGAGGACGAATGGGCGCGGCGCGGACGTGGTCATCGAAGCGACCGGCAACCCGACGGCGGGCGCCGCGGCGCTGGCGATAGCGGCGAAAAGCGGCCGGGTCGCGCTGACCGGCGTCTTCACCCAGCCCGCGACCGTCCAGCTAAACCACATCGTGCGCCGCGAGCTGAACGTCTTCGGCACGCTGTGCTACACGCGGGCGCAGTTCGCGGAAGCGCTGCGCCTCCTGGCCATCGGCTCAGTCGACGCAGCGCCTATTGTGACTCACGTTCTTCCACTCTCGGACATCGGCTTCGGGCTGGACTTGCTGCACAGCCACGCGGCCATCAAGGTCCAGCTCAACCCCACTATTGGGTGAACTCGTACGTAATCTGAATCTGGTCGGTGTAGGTCAGCTCGCCGCCCTCGATGGTCGGCGGCGCGGCCACTGCTGCAGCCACCGGCGCCGGCACCACACGCGCCGACGGCTGCGGGGGAGAAGTCCCGATGATCTCGGTGATTTCCCGCGGCGGGCCAAGGGTCACGCCGTTGAGCTGCGCAAGCTGCATGGCCTGGGCCTTGGCGCTGGCCACCGCGTCGGCGCGCGCCTGGTCCATCACCGGCGCGGGGTTGTCGACGGTAAACGATATGCCGCCGACCGTATTCGCCCCGGCCCCGAGCGCCGCGTCGATGATCGTTCCCACGTTGGACAGGTCGCGCAGCGTGGCCGTGACCGCTGCCTGGACGTGGTACACGGTCTTGGGCGGCTTCGGCGTCGCCGCGGCCGCGCCGGCCGGCGCCGGGGTTGGTCGGTCGTCGGTCGTCGGGTAGACGTTGTATTGCGTCGTCTGGATGTCGCGGTCGCTGACGCCCATGCTCTTGAGCTTGGCGACGATAGCGTTCAGGTTCTTGTTGGCCTCGGCGGTCGCCGCCTTGACGGTGTCGCCGGTCACGTTGACGCCTAAGGTTACCCGGGCCACGTCGGGTGTCGCCACGGCGCGGCCGTTCCCAATCACTGTGATGCTGCCGGTTGTCGCCGTCGCTCCCCCGGCCGGCTTGGCCGCGGCCGCCGTAGGTGTGGCGGTGGCCGCCGACGCTGTCGTCGAAGACACTGTGCTGGTCGCCACCGTTGTTGCGGTAGCCGCCGTCGAAGACACTGTGCTGGTCGCCGCCACGGTTGCGGGAATCGCCGTCGGCGTCGCCGAAGGAGCAGCCGTCGCCGCGATCTGGGCAGTGGCAGCGGCGGCAATGGCGGAGGCGGGCGTTGCTGCCTGAACGGCGGTCGCGGCGGCTGCGGCGGCCGAGACGGCGCCAGCCGCGGCCCCGGCTGCGGCGGACGGTGTCGCTGCCGCCCCGCCGCTCCCGTTCGCTACGGTTGTCGCGGCGGCGGCGACAGCGGTGGCTGACGTCGGCGCGACGGGTGTCGCAGCGCCTTCCAGCGCGGCCCGCAATGCAGGCAGGGCGAGGTCGCGATTGGCGAGCGCCCACTGGCGCAACGCGGTGTACTGGTCGGCGTTGAGGACTTCATCCTTGAGGCGCTGCCAACTCGCCGCCCCAATCGGACCGACGTCCTGGGCCAGCGTGCCACGCGCCTGGGACTCACCGAGGAGCTGCCCCTCATCCTTCAGCACCATGGCCCAGCCGTTGGCCTGCTGGTCGCTCAGCGCCAGCGATACAAGGGTGGCGGCGAACTCCGGGCTGGGACGCGCCAGGAAGAATGTCAGAGGCAGCGGCTCCGTGTCGCTGATCGTGATGGTCGGTTGCGCCCTGGCCGAGACGAACAGGGCAGCGTTCGGCGCCAGGCCGAGCACCGTAATGAGGAGCGCCATAGTCAAGCCGACGCCGAGCGCGGCCAGTGCGATTCGTCGGAGCATGCCTTCCTCCTGCCGGACGCGACGCGGCCCGGCGTGCGGCTATCGGGAACGTCGCGGCCCTGGGCCACATGTGTGGTAGGGGCTTCACAGAACCACTTCAAAATGTGGCGTGATACATCTAAATGTAGTGGCGCATTCACAACTACAACCACAATATACCGTATTTTCGCTCATTGTCAAGAGAGACATGTTTGCCTAAACAAGTGGCGGAGCCTAGACTTGTCCGTGACGTGCTTCTGGCTCCCTTCTCCCGTGGAGAGGGGCCACAGACCCTATCCTTGAAAGGAACCTCCCATGTCGTCCTCCGTTACGCAGGTCGAGACAGCGCGGCGCCAGATGGTGGCCGCGGCGCGCGCGATCATCAAGTCCGGCGTGATCTCGCGCTCCGGCCACGGCAACATGAGCATCCACCTGCCCGGCACCGACACGATGCTCCTGACAAACGTCGCGAACCTGGAAGACCTCGACGCCACCAGGCTGCCGCTGGTCACACTAGACGGCCGCGTAGTCGATGGCGAGCTTGACCCCGTCTCGGCCGAAATTATCGGCATGCACGCCGTCGTCTACGAGAAGAACCCCGACATGGGCGCCGTCATCCACACCCACGCGCCCTACGTCACGACCTACGCCGTCGCCGACCGACCCATCGAGTGCTGGTACGAGGGGCTGGCGCGCTTCGGTCTCACGGACCCTATTCCTGTAGCGAAGTACGGCCCGCGCGGCTCCCGCGAGTCCGTGACGAACATCGCCGACGTCATGAACGAGCGCACGCGCGGTGTCCTGCTCCAGAACCACGGTGTCCTCACCTTCGAGCACGACGTCATGAGCGCGGTACGGGTGCTGGTGATGCTGGAAGAGGCGGCGGAGTTGGGGCTGCGCGCCCAGGCCCTTGGCGGGCCGACGCTCATTTCGCGCGAGGCCATTGAATACGCCCAGCAGCGCGCCCAGGAGTTCGCAGCGCAAGGCACGCTCCACGCGGAGCCACACAGTCACTAGCCTGTTTCTACTTCTTCCCACTCCACATCAATGACTGGAGAGCACAGCTGTGACAACTCTTAGCCTTCAGCCCGGCCAGAGCCTGAGCATTCCCTCGGTCCCGAACCTACGCGATATGGGCGGGTGGCCGACTCCCGACGGCCCAGTCACCAGGGGGGTTCTGTTCCGCTCCGCCGAGTTCTCCGACCTCGCCGGCGACGACCTGGCCGCGTTCGACAAACTCGGTATCACCACGGTCTACGACTTTCGCACCGAAGCGGAGCGGGGGGTTCAGCCCAACCTTGTGCCCGACCATATCCAATACGTCACCCTGGATATCCTGAAGGACTCCTCCAGTCAAGGACCGGCCCTGCTGTTGAAGGTCATGGGCGATCCCAAGGCAGCCGAGGAGGCATTGGGGGGCGGCAAGGCGCTGCAGATGTTCGAGCATGCCTACCGCGAGCTCGTCAATCTGCCCAGCGCCAGGACAGGGTACCAACGCTTCTTCACCGACCTGGCCGACGGCCGCCACACACCGGCGCTGTTCCACTGCACGACCGGTAAGGACCGCACCGGCTGGGCCGCTGCCGCGACCCTGATGCTTCTCGGTGTTTCCGATGACGACGTCATGACCGACTACCTGCTCACCAACGACCAACTTGCCCCGGCCGTCAAGCCAATCATCGACCGGTTCGTCGCCATCGGCGGTGACGCCGAGCTGCTCGAACCGGTGCTTGGCGTCCGCGCGGAGTACCTCGCCGTCGCCATCGCCGAGATGCGCGCCCAGTATGGCGATATCGAGGGCTACTTCACCAACGGCCTCAGCCTTGAGCGCTCAACTATCGCCACCCTTCGCAGCATCCTCACCGTGCCCTCCCCAGGTTGAGGCTCACCTGATCACTCGCCAAGGAGGCTCGCATGACGGAGGACTATCGCGACGCGAACCGGCGGCTGTGGAACACCTGGACCGCCCTGCACCAGGACTCCGACTTCTACAACGTCGCGGCGGTTCGTGAAGGCGGCAGCAGCCTGCGCTCCATCGAGCGTGAAGAGCTGACCGACGTCGCCGGCAAGACGCTGCTGCACCTGCAGTGCCACTTCGGGCTGGATACGCTATCGTGGGCGAGGCAGGGCGCGATCGTCACCGGCGTCGATCTGGCCGACAACTCCATCGCCCTGGCCCGCGCCCTGAGCGCCGAGCTAGACCTTCCGGCGACTTTCGTCTGCGCCGACATCCTCGAATTACCGGATGCGCTGGACGGCCAGTTCGACATCGTGTTCACGTCCTACGGCGTGCTGCACTGGATGCGCGACTTGCGGCGCTGGGCGGAGGTCGTCGCCCACTTCGTCAAGCCCGGCGGCATCTTCTACATCGTCGAAGACCACCCGTTCATGCGCGCCTGCTCGCGGGACGAGCACGACGAGCTCAAGCCCGACAACTCGTACTTCTTTACGGAGGAGCCGTGGCGCTTCGAGAGCCGTGGCTCCTACGCCGCGCCGCTTGGTGAGGACGCGCCGCTCAACTATGGCTACAACTGGGACCACAGCATGGGCGAGATTATCACCGTGCTGGCCCAGGCCGGCCTGCACATCGAGTTCCTCCACGAGTTCACCTTTCACTTCCGCGAGAAGTTCAAGGGCATGGTACGGCGGGAGGCCAACCACTGGTATCTGACGCGGCAGGATGGCATGATCCCGCTGCTATTCTCACTCCAGGCGCGCAAACCACCCACGCCGGCATGAGCGGTGTATTTTTCCGCGCGCCCGCGACATCTTTATAGATGGCGAGATGACGCAACTTGGTTGACAACAGGGCGCGATTCTTGCTATAATGGAAGGTGTAAGGTAATAGAGATAAGCTTATAGAATGGAGGTAACCTTATCGAGAGAACGCAACGCGCGCCAGCGAGCGCGACGGCGACGCCGGGCCAGGGATGGCTTCGGCGAGGATTTGGGGGAACGCAGCGCCTGGACTGGTCCAGTGGACCAGTTGACGAGGTGGAGGTTTCCCACCGCGAGGTGGGACTAACCGCGCAACGCGGGAAAATCGATCAGATCGGCGGATGCCTCCAGGGCGGCCACAGCCCTCCGTCTTTCCCCTCCAAGACAGCGCAGCCGAAAACCTGCCGGGCGACCGGCAGCGACAACCGGCGTGCGCCGTGGCATTCCAGGGTGACCACAACGCGCAGGATCGCGGTGGGTCGGTTCACGTGAACCGGCTGTGCCGTCGCGCCTGCCAACCCCAAGGAGGGACTCCCATGTGCGGTATCGTTGGATACGTCGGCCACCGCGGCGCGACACCTATTCTGCTGGACGGCCTCAAACGGCTGGAGTATCGCGGCTACGACTCGGCCGGCGTCGCCGTCTTGCAAGACGGCGGGAACCTGGCCGTGGCGAAGGCCGAGGGCAAGCTCAGCCGACTCATCGACGCGCTGGACGGGCGCCAGCCATGCGGCAGCCTCGGCATCGGCCATACCCGCTGGGCGACGCACGGCGCGCCCAACGCGACCAATGCCCACCCCCACTCCGACCCGTCGGGCGACGTCGTACTCGTCCACAACGGCATCATCGAGAACTACGCCGAGCTGCGCGCCGAGATGATCGCGCAGGGCCACGCGTTCCAATCCGAGACGGACACCGAGGTCCTGGCGCACCTGGTGGGCGTCGAGATGGAGGCGCTGCGGCGCGCCAACGGCAGCGGCCGCCGCTGCCTGCCCACGCTGTTCGCCGAAGCCGTCCGCCGCGCCCTGCTGCGCGTCGAGGGCGCCTACGCCATCGCCGCGTTCAGCCGCGCCGAGCCGGACGTGCTCGTCGGCGCGCGCAAGTTCTCCCCGCTGCTCGTCGGCCTGGGTGAGGATGAGAACTTCCTGGCGTCGGACATCCCGGCCATGCTGGAGCACACGCGCAACGCGATGACGCTCGAAGACGGCGAGATGGTGGTTCTGTGGCCCGACCGGGCCGCGGTCTACCGGCTGGACGGCGCGCCGGTCGCCCGCGACTCGTTCAAAGTCACGTGGGACATCACGGCGGCAGAGAAGGGCGGCTTCCCCCACTTCTTCCTCAAGGAGGTGTTCGAGCAGCCCGACCGCCTGCGCGACGCCTTGCGCGGGCGGCTGGCGGGCGGCAAGGTGCGGCTGCCGGAGCTTGACGGCCTGGACCTGGACCGCGTCGAGCGCGTCTGCGTCGTCGCGTGCGGCACGGCCTACCACGCCTCCCTGCTGGGGCGCACGCTCATCGAGCGCTGGGCGCGCTACCCCGTCGAGGCGGCCATCGGCTCCGAGTTCCGCTACGACGAGCCGATGATCGACGAGCACACGCTGCTGATTGTCGTCAGCCAGTCGGGCGAGACGGCGGACACACTGGCCTCGCTGTACCTGGCGCGGGAGGCGGGCGCGCAGACGGTCGCCATCACCAACGTCGTCGGCAGCACGGTCACGCGCTACGCCCACGCCACCCTCTACCTGCAAGTAGGCCCCGAGATCAGCGTCGCGGCCAGCAAGAGCTACATCGGCCAGCAGACGCTCCTCGCCCTGGTGGCCCTATACCTGGCGCAGCGGCGCGGCACGCTCACGCCGAAGCAGGGCGCGGAGATCGCGGCGGAGATCGCGGCGCTCCCGAGCCACATCGCGGCGATTCTGGAAGGCTCCGACCGCATCGAGGGCATCGCCCGCCGGTTCGCCGACGTGCGCAGCTTCTTCTACATGGGGCGTGGCCCGAACTTCCCGACGGCGCTGGAGGGGGCGCTCAAGCTCAAGGAGCTGAGCTACATCCACGCCGAGGGCTACCCGGCCGGCGAGCTGAAGCACGGCCCCATCGCCATGCTCGACCCGGACCTGCCGTGCCTGGTCTTGGCGACGCGCGGCGCGACGTACGCCAAGACGGTCAGCAACATGCAGGAGGTGCGGGCGCGGGGCGCGACGGTCATCGCCGTGGCGACCGAGGGCGACGAGGACATCCGAGGCCACGCCGAGCATGTTATGTATGTGCCGGCGGTGGTGGAGGCGCTCTCGCCCATCGTCAATGTTGTACCGCTTCAGATTCTGGCCTATTATGTAGCGGTAGCGCGCGGCTGCGACGTCGACCAGCCGCGTAATCTGGCGAAGAGCGTGACCGTGGAGTAAGTATTGCGTATCGCGATGATCGGGCCGTTCGGGCTGCGGCCCAAAGGCACCATGGGGGCGCGGGCACTGCCCCTGGCGCGGGCACTCGCCGCGCAGGGGTACCAGGTTGCGATGTTCCTGCCCCCGTGGAGCTGCCCCGAAGATAGCGGCAAGTCGTGGGAGGTAGATGGGGTGATGGTGACGAATGTCGCCCTCCCTGCCTCCCCGGCCGGCGTTTTCCACGCCCAGCTCACCCAGCGCCTCGTCCAGGCGGCCCTGGCGATGGAGCCCGACGTCATCCACTGCTTCAAGCCCAAGGCATACAGCGGCCTGGCCCAGTCGGCGCTGTGGAGCATGCGGCAGGCGCGGCGCTGGAAGGGCCGCCTCGTGGTGGACGAGGACGACTGGGAGGGCGCGGGCGGCTGGAACGACCTGGAAAGGTACCCCTGGGCGATGCGCCAGACCTTCGCCCGCCAGGAGACGTGGGGCCTGCGCCACGCCGACACCGTCACCGTCGCCAGCCGCGCCCTGGAGACCATCGCCTGGAGCCTGGGCGTCCCACCGCGCCAGGTCGCCTACATCCCCAACGGCGCATCCGAGTCCCCGCCCGCCGGCAGCGCCGACGCCGCGCGCGACCGCTGGGGCCTCGACGACGCCCCCATCGTCCTGCTCTACACCCGCTTCTTCGAGTACCGAGTGCAGCGTATCGTGGACGTGTTCACGCGCATTCACGCCGTCGCGCCTGAGACGCGCTTCCTGGTCGTCGGCGAGGGGCTGTTCGGCGAGGAGCGCGAGCTGCTGGCGCGGTTGGATCACGTCGAGCCGTCGCCCTATGTCGTCTACGCCGGCTGGCCGGGCGACGAGGCGCTGCCGGACATATTCGCCGCCGCCGACGTCGCCCTCTACCCCCTGGACGATACCCTGGTCAACCGCACGAAATCGCCCGCCAAACTGCTGCAACTGCTCGGGGCGGGCGTCCCCGTCGTCGCCGACGCCGTCGGGCAGGCGACCGTCTACGTCGCGCCCGGCGTCGCCGGGCTGCTCGTCCCGCCATGCGATGACGTGGCGATGGCCGAGGCCGCCGTGGACATCCTGCGCGACCCGTGGCGACGGCACGCCATGAGCGCGGGGGCGCGGGATTGGGTGGCGCAGCACTACACCTGGCCGCGCCTGGCCCAGCGCCTCGCCGCCGCCTACCAGGGCGAAACCCCAGCGACTCCTCTACCGTAAACAATATAGATTGCTAGCAAACGACGACAAGGAAGACACCGATGCCTAAGCTGACACGAGCCGAGATCGAGGCTCACGCCAAGGTCGTGGGCACCGTCGACCTGGCGAGCGAAGACCTCGCCGGCCTCGACCTTTCACGACTGGACCTCTCGGGCGCGAACCTCGCGAGTGTTGACCTCAGGGAGGTCAATCTCTCGGGAACAAACCTCACCGGCGCCAACCTGATGGGGGCGAATCTCTCCGGCGTGGACCTCACGAAAACGAACCTTCAAGGCTCCAACCACGTAGGCGACTACTCCTCGCCCAACCGCTTCACGCGGGCCAAGCTCTCCGGCGCCAACCTCGCGGGAGCCGACCTCTCCGGCGCGAACCTCGCCGACGCCAACCTGACCGGCGCCAACCTCGCGGAAGCCAACCTCCAGGGAACCCGGCTGCGGGGCGCTGACCTTGCGGGCGCTAACCTTTCGGGCGCGCACTACAATAGCCTGACCATCTGGCCCAACGGGTTCACGCCCCGGCTCGTACCCGGACTGGTCCTCGAGGCCGATTAGCTGCAAAGAAAACCGCCCCCGGGCAACGGGCCGGGGGCGATTGGTGAGTCTCACGGCACAGGGGGATCTGGCGGCGGAGGATGCGGTTGGCGGCTATCGGGCCGCACCGAAGACTTTCTCGCGGGACCTCGCCGGCAGCGGCGCCAGCCGCCAGCGGCCATAGGCGATGCACGCGGCGACGAGACCGATGACCACCGCGAACAGCGCGCTGCCACCGAGGCCGGCGGCCAGGTTGTACACCGTCGCCCCTTCCGCCACCAGCATCAGGCCGACCGCGGCTAGCGGCGTCAGCTCAGGCCGCAGGTGAAGGATGCCCGGCAGAATCAGGCCCAGCCCGCCTAGCACCTCCAGCGTGCCGATCAGCAGGACGAACCACATCGGCAGCGGCAATGGCATCGGAATCGAGCCTTCCGGCAGGAACGGCGACATGAGCTTCGGCAAACCGCTCGCCAGGATGAAGAAAAGCGCCAGCGCCCACTGGGCAATCCACAACACCACATTCGTCTTCTTCGAGTAAACCATCGTCTGTCTCCTTCTGTGTCTGAATAGCCGCTCATACGTTCTACATATTTATCGAACGGCTAGACGCGAAATCGACAGACAGTGATTGCAGGTTGACGAAATCGGTGTCTTGGGGGACCCAGGAGGTATGGCATTATACCAAGCGTGTACAGAAACGCTGTCATTGAGGCACTACATAGCCGTACCGGGCTTGACGTGCGGTACAACCCGCTCGGCCAGCAAGCGCATCGTCTCTTCATCTGCGGCATCCAGCGTCTCGACGATAAAATACTGGATCCCCGCGTCGGCTAGCGCCTGGTATTGGGCGACGATATCGTCGGGTGTTCCGGCCATCACGAAGTCTCGCCACGCGCCCGAGTAGCGCTTTTCAAGACCTTCAGGGAAGTAGTGCTGAAGCTTCGCCTGCACGCCCGCATCGTCTTCCGCTAAGATCAGCCAGCCGATGGAGAGCGTGCGCAGCACCGTGTCAAACGGCCGGCCCACCGCCTCACAGTGCCGCCGCAGGGCAGCCAGCTTCTGCCGAACCGCGGCCACGGTAGCGGCGCCGTTGATGAAGCCGCTACCGAAGGCCGGCAGATTACAGGCGTCAGCGTACTCGGCGACCTGACGGAGCGTCACCCGCTCGCCGCCCCCACCAATCATTATTGGCGGGCCTGGACGTTGGACCGGTGGCGGTGTGATCTGCGCGTTGGTCGTCTGATAGTAGCGCCCGTGGTAGGTGAAGGGCTCACTTCCCCACACGCCTCGGATGATCGTGATCGCTTCCTCAAGCCCCGCCTGCCGTTCGCTGGCTGGCCTGAATGGCAGGCCAAGATTGGCGAACTCGTTGCCATCCCACCCAATGCCGAGTCCCAAGATGAGGCGCCCGTGACTCAGGTTATCGAGGTCAGCGGCCAGGCGCGCCGTCATCACCGGCTGGCGGAAGGGGATGGCGCTGACGGCGATGCCCAGGCGGATGCGCGTTGTCTTGACAGCCAGCGCCGCCATATGCACCCAACACTCTAGAGCCCACGCGGGATGATCGCCCAGGAAGAAGGCATCAAAACCAAGGCTATCGGCGAGTTGCCCCGCTGCCAGGAGGTGGCGAGCCGGGTCGGTTTTCGTGTCGATGGGAAAGACCTGGAGCGCAAAGCCAATCTGGGAGCGATTCGCTTCGACCCAGGGAGAGAGTAGCCAGGGCGCTGTCATTGGCATACCTCCGATGGCTGTTTAGCTAAGGAGAAATTATGAGCATGGCTCATTGCGCTGTCAACGCAATACCAAACGTGTTTAGCAAGGCTGTCATTGCGAGCGAAGCGAAGCAATCTCCCGCCCTTGCGAGCGGGAGTCTACTCAGAGTGGCGAGGTCGCTGCCCCTGGTGAGATTGCTTCGTCCGTGGGGAGCTTCGCCCCCCACACCCCCGGCAGTCGCCCTCCTCGCAATGACACTGACTTTGCAGCCTGACTAGCCGCGTTTGGTATAAGCACTACTGTGGCAACAACTGGTGAGGGTTCGTGGTGGAGCGGCGGAAAGTAGCACGAAGATACATCCTTTCGGGCCACGCGGAGTCACGATTTTTGGGGGATACTGCGTACATTGCGTCGAAGCGTTCCAATCCACTATTTATGAAGGAGCACAACATGTTCAGGCGAGAAGAGCGGCGTCACGAAGAGATGCGGCACATGGAGCGGCGGCATCGCCGCCGGCGCATGATGGTCGGTGGCATGGTCGTGGTCGGCAGCACCGAAGCGATGGTTAAGATGTCTGAAGCCGACGCGATGAAGATCCAGCAAACGACCGGTCAGAACCCGGAGGACATGTCCCACGAGGAGCTCCAGGCGACCATGCAGCAGCAGGGAGTCCAGGAGCACCCGGTCACGCCCGAGGACCAGCAGGCCATGGCGTCGGCTGAAGCGTCGGAAGAAGGCGGACAGGGGTAGGGGCAGCCCTCACCCGAACATATACAGCGCGTTCGAACTTCAAGCGCCGTCCCTGCCATATGCTGGCGAGGACGGCGCCTCTGATTTGGAGCATCTATCGTTGTGTCTCGACCTGGCCGAGTACGCGGGGCGCCCGCTGCCCGCTCCTCGTTAGAATGGCTTAATGACCGACATGCCGAACAGGGACAAGAACCACAGAATGATCCAGTACACGATACCGATGGCAATCGCCGCGGCGAGCGCGCCGGCGAACCCGGCCACTTCCAGGCCGGGCACGAAGCGGTCGCTAATCATCAGCACGATGGCTGCGATGATGATATAGATGATCGCTCCTATGAGACCCGTGCCGAGGCTGATGCTAAAGAGACTGAGAAACCAGTAAACGATGCTGGCGACGACGGAGATGACGATGGCGGCGATGAGCGCCGAGCTGTAGCCGGCGACCTTCAAGCCCATGTTCAAGCGGCTGACGATGTAGATGACCAATGCTGCGACAAGAAACCCGATGATGAGTGAGAGAATCAAGCCCATACGTAAGCTCCCTTTCCTGAGACCTCGATGAAGAACGCAAGAGCGGACAGCGGGCTAAGCCAGTATATCACGCAAATGGCGCGGCGTATAGGGGGAAACCGACTCGATTGTGTGAATTCGCGGCAAAGAGTGCGGGGAACGCTTGGGATGTGTCTAGCCGAGCGCGATGTCGGGGCGGTTCTTGCGTACCCACTCGATCAGCCGGTCGAGTCTCTTGTACCGGATGAGCGTATTGATAAGCTCCCGCACCATCCCGGCCCTGACGGCGGTGCCCAGATCGTCGGCATTGACGCTCAGATCGAAGCACACCGTCTTCAGCTCATCTTCGCTCAGGGCGTCGGTGAGCGTGCGGCGGAGGGCGGCGAGGTCAACGTCCTCGGTGCCGGGCAGCTTCGGGGCCGCGGCGAGGGCGGCCTGTTCCGCCGCGGGCGACGGCTGATCCAGGCGGTGGAGGGCGGCGGCGCGCTCCTGTATCGAGCGCAGGCCGTCCTTGAGCGCGTCGATCTCGCGCTTCAGCGCCTCCAGGTTTTCCTGGAGCGAGCCGGCCAGCGCCATCGTTTGCAGCTCGTCCAGGATGTCGTAGAAGCGGCGCACCTGGGCCAGCTCCGCAGCCACCTCGACGGCGCGGGTGTAGAACGGACCTGGGGTCGGCTGGTCGGCATACTCCACCAGGGTGACGCGAGTCAGGCCGGTCTCCCCAGATAGATAGTCGGCGAGGGCGCGAACCATCACCTCCGCGGCGACGGCCGGCGCCATCCCGGCAAAGCCGGTGGCCAGCGCGGGGAAGGCCAGACTGCGCACGGACAGGGCATCGGCCAGCCTCAAGCAGCGCAGCAGCGCCTCGCGGAGCTGCGCCTCGCCGGCGTAGACGCCCCGGTCGAAGTCGACGACGATGACGAACAGGATGTACCGCGCCTGGAGCGCGCCGGCCGTCATCGCGACGACGTCGCCCAACTGGAGGGCCGCGTGCTTGCGCGCGTCCTCCCGTATCTGCTGACCGCCGGCCTTCAGCAGCGCCAGCGACGCCCCGCCGCCCATCGTGAGGTAGTTGTCATCGGAGCAGACGAGGGCATCCGCCACGGCCGCCGCGAGGTCCCCGCGCGTGATGGTGACGGTCGTGCGGCGAAACTGAAAGTCCGAAATGGTCTGCCCCATCGGGACACTCTGGGGTGCGCCCATGTTGCCCTCCCTTGATAATGAGCCCAGGCCGTCACGCCGAGACACCAATACAGTCTCAGGGCATGCGCAACCACAAGACCACTGCCACGCCGTCATTGCGAGCGAAGTCTATATGACCCTTGGGTCACCCGTAACTATGAAAATGTCATGCTGAGCGGAGCGAAGCATCCCGGTGCCGTTGGAGGCCCTTCGCTGCGCTCAGGGCGACAGCCGCGCTATTTTCATCTCAGACCACTACCATTCCGTCATTGCGAGCGAAGTCTATATAACCCTTGGGTCACCCGTAACTATGAAAATGTCATGCTGAGCGGAGCGAAGCATCCCGGTGCCGTTGGAGGCCCTTCGCTACGCTCAGGGCGACAGCCGCGCTAGTTTCATCTCAGACCACCGCCATGCCGTCATTGCGAGCGCAGTCTATATGACCCTTGGGTCACCCGTAACTATGAAAATGTCATGCTGAGCGGAGCGAAGCATCCCGGTGCCGTTGGAGGCCCTTCGCTACGCTCAGGGCGACAGCCGCGCTATTTTCATCTCAGACCACTACCATTCCGTCATTGCGAGCGAAGTCTATATGACCCTTGGGTCACCCGTAACTATGAAAATGTCATGCTGAGCGAAGCGAAGCATCCCGGTGCCGTTGGAGGCCCTTCGCTGCGCTCAGGGCGACAGCCGCGCTATTTCATCTCAGCGAAGCAATCCCCCGCCCTTGCCAAAGACTGTCTGGCGCGGCGCGAGCAGACCTTTCACTCACCGTGGGATTGCTTCGTCAGTAGGGAGCTTCGCCCCCCACACCCCCGAGAGAGGCCCGCCTCGCAATGACGCCGCGGGTCTCTGTTACTGTATCGCGGCATGCGCAACCACGGCACAGGGTTCTCGGGGTGACCGCCTGTACCTCTAGAGCGCGAAGACGGCGCGCGCGTTCTGGCCGAGGAACAGCGCGCTGGTTTCCTCGTCCAGCCCGAGCAGGCTCAGCTCCGCCAAGCAGGCGGACGGCGTGAGCATCGGGTAGTTCGTGCCGAACATCACCTTGCGCTTGCCGTTCGTCTTCATGTACGCGACCAGCTCCGCCGGATAGCGCTTCGGCTTGTAGGCCGACGTGTCGATATAGACGTTCGGGAACTTGGTCGCGAAAGCGATCATTTCGACGTGCCACGGGTAGCCGATGTGGCCGCACACGATCTTCAGGTCGGGGAAGTCCAGCGCGACGCGCTCGATGTGCAGCGGGCGGCCCGCCTCCGAGCTGCGCAGGGGGCCGGTCAGCCCCACCTGCAAGCACACCGGCACATTGAGCTCGACGCAGGCGGCGTATAGCGGGTAGTAGAGCGAGTGCGTGCACGGCAGCTCCCACAGCCACTGCACGATGCGCAGGGCCTTGAAGCCGTGGACGGTCACGTACTCGCGCAGGGTGCGGACGGCGGCGACGGGGTCGCGCAGGTCGGCCGACGCGATGCCGACGAACAGATCGGGGTAGCGCCGCGTGACCTCCAGCACCTCCGCGTTGGTGATGAGCGGGCCGTTGGGACCATACCAGGCGCAGAGGAGCGCCTTCGCCACGTTGGCCGACTGCATGGCCTGCACGGTCAGATCGAGCGGAATCTCCTCGCTCGTCAGGCCCGTCCACCGCCTCAGCGACTCGAAGTACGGCTCCGCGAGAAAGCGCTGCGTTGGATGCTGCGCCCAGGCATCGATGACGTTCATGATGATCTCACCTTGGTGTCAGTGACCTATCCGCTCCAAGAACACTTATCCCGTCCGCGAGCACAACTGATCCGTGAGGATGCGCCGTCGGCAGCAGCGGGGCTGCTCAGAACACAGAGATTTGCGGCGTCGTTGCGAGGCGGGCTTCTCTCGGGGGTGTGGGGGGCGAAGCTCCCTACTGACGAAGCAATCTCTCGCGAACCAACAGCTTCGCTATAGCCGCTCAGACCGTCCGCTACAAAAGCGCGGGATTGCTTCGCTGACGCTCGCAATGACGGCGTAGTACTAGCCCTCCCCCTCGTCATCTCCGTGGCTCATCGGCAGCGGGGCCTGGCCTTGCGCGGCGGCGCGTTGCAGGTTGAGCGCCAGCAGCCGCGCCAGGATATCCTCATCGGTCAGGTCGCGCGGCCAGCCGTAGGCGTCGAGGACGGCGTCGTCGAGCTTCTTGTGGGCCAGGTCGAGCCAGGCCGGGCGGGCGTTGTAGAGGTTCGTCAGGGTGCGCTTCTTGAGATCGGCCTCCGACGCGCCGGGCGGGTTGAGCCACGCGTCGCGCTTCTCGACAAGCTCCCGCGCCGCCCCGGCGATGGCCTGGACGCGCCGGGCGTCCGGCGGCTCCTTGCCCGGCGGCCACGGGAAAGGGAACGTCTCGAAGGTGGTCGTGGGCGTGTAGCGAAAGCCGCTCTCCGCCTCGCGTAGCTGCGTCCCCATTCGCCGCGCCCATAGCTCATGCAGCTTTGAGTGCAGCACACCGAAGAAGTAGTCGTCGGAACGAGCGAAGACAAGAACCTGTTGATTCGCCAAAACATCGGCGCTAATCCATACGAAGATGCGGTGCTTTGCAACTTCCGGTGTCGCAATAAAGCGCGACTTGCCTACCAGCGCCTGTCGCATACCAGGGCGCGCTTCCGCATACTGCCACCATCGAGCGGCGTACGCTGCTCGGCGATTCTTCGACCGAATTGGATAGACATGCTTCAGAACGTGCTGGAAAGGTGCTTCGTACTCGGCTGCTTCTTCGATGGGCATCAGACCAAAATCAATGGTCCACCTGTTCCGCGACCGTTGAACAATATCCACCCCACTCACCACAGGGCGCACAACGTCGGAGTTGGGCCGGCTATTCACATTACCGCTCGCACGAATGAAGTCCCTTGCCAACTCGCTGTCAATATCAAACGGGCCTTTCGGAGAGGCTCCCATGAAACATATGCCGACATTGTCGCTCATTCGCTTGGCTTGCGTAACATTGGTTGTAGCTGTCAGGTCCGGGTTGATCGCGTCCACAGATTTACCATCAAGACAGACGTCTGTCTCATCTCCCGAGTCAAACCCGATCATCGCCACGTGAACTGTAGCGCCTTCCAGAACCCAATCTCGATCTGATTGCGCCCAGAATATGTCACCCGTTTCTTTGATTCGCTCAAGCACGCGCCGGTTCGCTCCGCCGCGAATCCCTTGCGTCGCCAACAAGCCTGCCCGTCTGGCCTGACCGCTCGCAATTTGATCGCGTGCTTTCTCGAACCAATAGCAGACCAAATCAGCAAACGCGGGAACTCGTCCTTCATATAGCTTGAATAGCTTGTCGACATACTCACCGCCCACCCCTTGCCGAATCTTATTACCACCGAGGAAGGGCGGGTTGCCGATGATGACGTCGGCGGCGGGCCAGGACGGCTCGACCGGGCGGCCGGCGGCGTCGTAGGCCAGGATGGCGTCCATCTCGCGGATGTTGTCCAGCGGCTTTAGAATCGGGTCGCCGGGGAAGCCGTAGCCGTTGTCGTGCAGCCACTGGAGGTAGCCGATCCACACCGTCGCCTGGGCGAGCTGCTGCGCGTACTCGTTGAGCTCGATGCCGAAAAGCTGCTCCGGCGAGACGCGCGGGAAGAACGTGTTCAGCCCGACCTCGCCGGCGAACGTGCTGACCGCCTTTTCGAGATCCAGCAATTGCTTGAGGGCGACGTAGAGGAAGTTGCCGCTGCCGCACGCCGGGTCGAGCACCTTGACCGCCGTCAGCCGGTCGGCGAAGCCCATCACCAGCGCCGACAGGTCGTTGTTCAGGCGCGTCCGCTGCGCGCCCGCCGCCCCGTCGCGCCGCCCGGCCAGGTCCCGCGCCCGCGCCTGGACGTCGGCCCACTCGCGCCGCAGCGGAGCCATCAGCACCGGCTCGACAATCAGCAGGATGTCCTGGCGGCTGGTGTAGTGGGCGCCGAGCTGGGCGCGCTTGCTCGGGTCCAGGCTGCGCTCGAACAGCGTCCCGAACACCGACGGCTCGATGCTGGACCAGTCGAGGGACGAGATTTTGTCGAGGGTGGCGAGGCCGTCGTGGCCGAGGTCGAGCGCGGAGGCGTCGTCGAACAGCCCGCCGTCGAAGTGGCGGATACTGTCGTAGCCGAAGACGCCGCCGGTGGACATGGCCTCGAAGAGCTGGCGCAGAGCGTAACCGAACTGGTCCGGCCGCGTCCTGAAGTTGTGGACGAGGCGGCTGAAGGACGCGCGCGGCAGGAGGTCAATGTCCTCGGCGAACAGGCAGAACAGCAGGCGGATGAGGAAGTGGGCGGCGGCGTGGGCGTCCGCGCCGCGCCCGCGCAGGAGGTCGGCCAGGTGGGCGAACTGGCGCGCCGCTTCCTGGGTGACGCTCTCCGGCGTCTGGGGCGTCTTGAAGGCGTCGGGGGTGTAGAAGATGTCGCGCAGCCGCCGCATCCCGTCCGGCGTGAGCAGGTCGTCCAGGGTCAGCGCGACTTGCTGCTTGATGGTGTTGGTGAAGTTGGTGTGGACGACGATGCGCTCCATGTCGGAGACGACGAGGAGGGGCGGGTTCTCCAGCGCCTCGCGGTATTGGAGCAACTGCTGGTACGCCTTGTCGAGGTTGGCGTGCCGGCCCTTGTACTCCCAGGCGAAGAAGCCGCGCTTGTAGACGTCGGCCCAGCCCTGGCCGCCCTTCTGCTTGCCCGCGCCGGCCTCGAAGGTGAAGCGCGTGCCGGTCGGGTCGTCCTCGACCGGCGTCGGGTGGCCGATGAGGCGGCACAGGTCGATGAAGTGCTCCTGGTAGCCGGAGCGCTCCTTGACGGCGGTCTGCCGCCACTTGGCGACGAAGTCCTGGGGTGAGAGGTCGGGCATGGCAAGAGGATAGCAGATGCTCGACGCAAGGTCAAACACGCGGACCTTCATCCCCCAACCCCTTCTCCCCTTGTGGGAGAAGGGGAGCCAGACCAGGCGGCAAGTTCCCCCCTCTCCCGTTCTGGGAGAGGGGGGCAGGGGGGTGAGGGAATTTCACGCACCCGTCACAAATTCGGCCGCGCGGCGTTATATCTTGCGGGTATGGCCGGGGTCTTGCGAATCCATTTTCCGGCCAGAACCGGCTAAACTAATGGGTCGCAGATACATATCGTAGAGACCCGCCCTGGCGGTCTCTGCCAGGATATACACATCTGATCTTCGTGCTGGTGCTCGCACACGATACGTGTTCGGATCGGGTAGGGGTAGCCCTCGTGGCTACCCAGGATGCGTCTACCCAGGGCGACCACGAGGGATCGCCCCTACAAAAAGGCCGGATCGGGTAGGGGTAGCCCTCGTGGCTACCCAGGATGCGTCTACCCAGGGCGACCACGAGGGATCGCCCCTACCGAGATACCGCATAGGTCCCGTGATTGTGCACCAGGAGGAGTTAGCATGAGGCGAGGTTTTGCGGCGCTGGCCGCGCTGCTGCTGGCGGTCGTGGCCGCGGCGGGCGGGTCGCGCCCGGCGGGGGCCGAGATGCCCCTGCCCGACAAAGCTCTGTTTACGATCGGGTCGCAAGCGCCCGCGGGTCAGTTCGATTACCCCGGCGGCGTCGCCATCGGCCGGGACGGTACGGTGTACGTCGCCGACGCCAACAACAACCGCGTCCAGCGATTCACCCCGGACGGGTCGTTCGTCGGCGCGTGGGGCGAGCAGGGAGCGGGTGACGGCCAGTTCCAGCGCGTCGGGGGCATCGCCACCGCGCCGGACGGTACGCTCTACGTCACCGACATCATCAACAACCGCGTCCAGCGTTTCTCGGCCGAGGGCCTGTACCTGGGCCAGTTCGGGAGCCCGGGCACGGGCGACGGCCAGTTCAACAAGCCGCGCGGCGTCGCGGTCGGGCCGAATGGCACGGTGTATGTCGCCGACACCTGGAACAACCGCGTGCAGCGATTCACGCCGGGCGGCGTGTATCTCGGCCAGTGGGGAACGCGGGGCGCGGGCGACGAGCAGCTCAACCTGCCGCGCGGCGTCGCGGTCGCGCCCGACGACACGGTCTATGTCGCCGACACCGCCAACGGCCGCATCCAGGTGTTCGACGCGGTGGGCGCGTTCCGCGGGAAGTGGGGGAACGCCGGCCCCGACGACGGGCAGTTCATCTCGCCTATCGGGGTCGCCGTCGCCGGCGATGACACGCTCTACGTCGTCGACAGCAGCAACCACCGCGTGCAGCATTTCTCGACGTCGGGCGTCTTCCTGGACAAGTTCGCCGTCTACGGCCACAGCATCGGCCAGGTCGCGTCGCCAGAAGGGATCGCCGTGGGGAGCGACGGCGCGATCTACGTCGCGGACACGTACAACCACCGCGTGCAGCGCTTCTGGCGGGACGGCAGCGTCCTCGCCATGTGGGGCAGCCAGGGCATGGCCGGCACGCAGTTCGACCACCCGCAGGGCGTCGCCATCGCGCCGGACGGCACGGTCTACGTCGCCGACACGACCAATCACCGCATCCAGCGCTTCACCGGCGAAGGCCTGTTCTTCAGCGCGTTCGGCAGCGTCGGCGGCAAGCCGGGGCAGTTCCAGGGACCGCAGGGCGTCGCGGTAGCGGCCGACGGCACGGTGTACGTCATGGACACCAACAACTACCGCATCCAGCGCTTCACGGCGGACGGCAATCTCCTGGGCACGGTCGGCGGTTTCGGCCACGGCGACGGTCAATTCATGGTGCCGAACGGGATCACCGTCGCGCCCGATGGAACCGTGTACGTCGCCGACGACAGCAACAACCGCATCCAGCGCTTCGCCGCCGATGGGACATTCCTCGGCAAGTGGGGCAGCTTCGGCCGCGGCGACGGCCAGTTCCAGTATCCTCACGGGCCGGCGGCGGCGCCGGATGGCACGCTGTTCGTCGCCGACACGGGCAACAACCGCATCCAGCACTTCACCGCCGACGGCACATTCCTCGGCAAGTGGGGCAGCGGCGGCGGCGGTGACGGCCAGTTCAACACGCCGCTGGGCCTGACCGTGGGGCCGGACGGCACCGTGTACGTCGCCGACTCGGGCAACAACCGCATCCAGCGCTTCGCCGCCGACGGCACGTTCCTCGGCAAGTGGAACGGCGGCGACACGCCGCTCACCACGCCGCGCGGCATCGCTCTGACGCCGGGCGGGCTCGCGTGGGTGAGCGACACGGACAACAGCCGCATCGTCGTGTTCGGGCCCGACGCGCCGGACATGTGGCGCGGCGAGTACTACGCCAACCGCTGGCTCGCCGACGCGCCGGTGTTCATCCACAGCGATACCACGCTCAACCTGCTGTGGGCGGACGGCACGCCGGGCGGTGATGTGCCGTCGGCTAACTGGTCGGCGCGCTGGGAGCGCGTCGTGACGCTGGACGCCGGACTGGCGGTGTTCACGGTGGAGGCCGATGGGGCGGTGCGGGTCTGGGTGGACGGCAAGATCATTGCCCAGCGCGTCGCGGGGTCGGGCGCGGTCAGCGGGTTCGCGCCCCTGGCAGCCGGGCCGCACCGGGTGCGGGTGGAGTACGCCCACCAGAGCGGCGCGGCGTCCGTCGCCGTGCGCTGGCAGACGACGAACGTCAACAGTTATCTGTATTTGCCGTATATCCAACGGTGAATAGCATCATCTACTCTGTCATTGCGAGCGAAGCGAAGCAATCTCCCGCCGCCACGAGAGGCGCTCTGAGCCGCTATTAGCTGCGCTTCACCTATCGGGAGATTGCTTCGTCGGGCTAGCGCCCTCCTCGCAATGACACCCATCTTGTCATTGCGAGCGTAGCGAAGCAATCTCCCACCGTTGTGAACCGTCGCCTCACCAGCGCCAGTGTGCCTTTCACCCACCGGGAGATTGCTTCGTCGGGCTAGCGCCCTCCTCGCAATGACAGCGCGTCCCGTCACTACGAGCGAAGCGAAGCAATCCCACGCCGCCACGAGAGGCACTCTGAGCTGCTATTGGCAACGCTTCACCTATCGGGAGATTGCTTCGTCGGGCTAGCGCCCTCCTCGCAATGACTACTTGCCTTGTCATTGCGTCCGTTCCATGACCTTGCTGGCATGCGACGGCACGAGAACATAGCTGTGCTGTCGTTGCGAGCGAAGCGAAGCAATCTCCCGCCGCCACGAGAGGCACTCTGAGCTGCTATTAGCTGCGCTTCACCTATCGGGAGATTGCTTCGTCGGGCTGGCGCCCTCCTCGCAATGACAACCCATCCTGTCATTGCGAGCGTAGCGAACCAATCTCGCGCCCTAACAAACCAGACAACCGTGATGCGTACCCAATACTACGTCTACGTCATGGCCAATCCGCACAACACCGTTCTGTACACCGGCGTCACAAGCAACCTCGCGCGGCGCGTATACGAACACAGAGAGAAGCTAGTTGACGGATTCACGAAGCGATACAATGTTGTCAAGCTCGTTTACTATGAGGTCTACGAGGATGCCCTGACAGCAATCGGCCGCGAGAAGCAAATCAAGAGCGGCTCCAGAAAGAAGAAGATGGCGCTAATCGATGCTATGAATCCTATGTGGAGAGATTTGTACGACGAACTGTGAAACTATGCTGTCATTGCGAGCGAAGCGAAGCAATCCCACGCCGTTGTGAATGGCGGCCTCACCAGCGCCAGTGTGCCTTTCGCCCGCCGGAAGATTGCGTCGTCGGGCTAGCGCCCTCCTCGCAATGACTACTTGCCTTGTCATTGCGAGCGTAGCGAAGCAATCTCCCGCCGCCACGAGAGGCACTCTGAGCTGCTATTGGCTGCGCTTCACCTATCGGGAGATTGCGTCGTCGGGCTGGCGCCCTCCTCGCAATGACAACCCATCCTGTCATTGCGAGCGAAGCGAAGCAATCCCACGCCGCCACGAGAGGCACTCTGAGCTGCTATTGGCTGCGCTTCACCTATCGGGAGATTGCGTCGTCGGGCTAGCGCCCTCCTCGCAATGACGGCTTGTCTTGTCATTGCAAGCGTAGCGAAGCAATCCCCCGCCGCCACGAGAGGCACTCTGAGCTGCTATTGGCTGCGCTTCACCTATCGGGAGATTGCTTCGTCGGGCTAACGCCCTCCTCGCAATGACAACCCATCCTGTCATTGCGAGCGTAGCGAAGCAATCCCGCGCCGTTGTGAACGGTGGCCTCACCAGCGCCAGTGTGCCTTGCGCCCGCCGGGCGATTGCTTCGTCAGTGGGGAGCTTCGCCCCCCACACCCCCGAGAGACACCCTCCTCGCAATGACAACCCATCCTGTCATTGCGAGCGTAGCGAAGCAATCCCACGCCGTTGTGAGCGGTGGCCTCACCAGCGCCACTGTGCCTTGCGCCTGCCTCGCAATGACAGACGGATGTTTATCATCGACAGAAAAGCCTCCCAATCGTTTAGGGAGGCTTGCTTTATGGCGCTGTTCAGAGCTTCGGCGCTCTGCCCTTTTGGTGGGGTCGTGTGTCGCCGATTTTACGCGGCGGCGGCTTCCTGGGGAAGGGCCCGCTGCTCGCGGAAGATAATCCAGATGTGCCAGATGAGCAGGATGATTAGAACGACCTCGAGGCCCTTGTCCACGTAGCCCAGGCCGCGCGGGTTCGGCCGGTTGAACATCATCCAGCCGCCGATGGTCGCCAGACCGTAGAGAATCATAAGCACGTTGATGATCCAGCGCCGCGCGCCCAGCAGGCGGGGGCTGAACCAGAACAGCACGGCCAGGACGAGCCAGCCGATCATGTTGAGCAGGAATAGCTCGTTCAAGGGCAGAATGAGTGGGTTGGGGGGAGGGCCGGCCGGGCCGCCGGGAGGAGCGCCAGGGGGCGGTCCAGGGAAGGGATTGCCAAACACACGGCCCCCGAAGAGGATAAAGTCCAGGAGAAAGTGCAGGACGCCATCCGCTACGGCGAGGATGACAATCACGATCCGCAACAGCCTGTCATTTGCGTTTTGAACCATCGGCCTTACTGGCCCCCTCTCGAGATTGTAGTACAGCGGCGATGCAGCGACTCGATAGAGGGCCAGTATACCGATTTCACGTGAGAACTATCTGAGGGCTGGATAAGAGTCTTCTTAGAAATGGCCCTCCGCCTCAGTGCTGGCTGTTGAGGTAACGCGCCACGCTGGGCAGGATGTCGTTCATCTCGAAGCTCCGCCAGCCGCCGTCCGGCCCGCCCGATGTGTAGACGGTGAAGCCGAGGACGTAGGGGTCCTTGCGCACCTCGTTATCGTACCACGCGAGCTGGTCGAGATACGCCTTCACGGGGTCGTCGCCTAGCCCCTGCTGCCGCCAGTAGTCGCCGAAGTCCTGCCAGCCCTTCGCGCTCTGTGGACCGGGGCGGTTGGTGACGCCGCCGTCGATGCCGGCCTCGGTGATCGCCAGGGGAATGGCGAGACCGCGCGGCTTGAGGAAGTCGTCGTACCAGTAGCGGTAGCGCAGCGTCAGGACGCCGCGATCGGGCGAGGCCGGCCGGCCCGGCAGCCCATCGCCGACGCCGAACTGCATGGTCGGCGCGGAGTACTCGTGCAGCGTCAGGATGCCGCCGTGCTGCTTGGCCGCCTGGATGGCAGGCAGGAAGTCGGGGATCAGGTCCCACTCCGGCACGCCGGTCGGGAACTGGCCGACCGCCGCCTTGAGGCCCAGCTCCGCCAGGGCGCGGACGCGCTCGGCCTCGAACGCCGCGTACCACTGCATCTCCTCGTGCGTCTTCGGCGCCGGCTCGTTCCACCCCTCCCAGTAGTCCACGCCGTCGCGGTCGTACTCGTACTGCTGAAGCTGCGAGTTGACCATGTCGCGGGCGCGCTGGGCGGGATCGCCGTCCATCCTCTGGTCGGCGACATTGATGCGGCCGATCGTAATGATGCTCGGGTCGACCTGCTTCACTTCCTTCAGCCACTGCAAGTCGTCCACGCCCTTGACGATTCGGGGCCTGGAGACGCGAATGAACTCCATGATATCGGGCGAGTTGTTGCGAATGACGTGCAGGCCGAGCTTGCTGTTGCCCGGCGAGTCGACCGGCGGCGGAAACTTCGGGGTCGGCGTCGCCTTAGGCGTCTTCGTCGGTCCCGGGGTCTTCGTTGGACCGGGTGTATTGGTCGGGCCGCTCGGCGTGGCAGTCTTGTCGTCCTTCTCTTTCTTCGGCTTCGAGGTCGGCGTCGGCGTCGGCGTCGGCGTCGCGGACGGCGTGACGGGGACGAGCGCGACGGAGTCGGGGCGCGGCGTCGGCGGCAGTTGGCGAGAGGCCACGTCGGGCAGGAAGAGGCGGACGGCAGGGTCGGCCAGCGGCGAGGGAAGAACGCCCTGAACGCCAGGCGTACCCTGGACGGCAAGCGGCTGGGTCGTAACGGCGGGGGTGAGTGAGGGTGGAAGGCCGGGGGTGTCGTTTTGGCAGCTTGACAGACCCACGAGAGTCAGCGCCAGGATGATGACGATCGTAGCAAGACGCCAACCGCTCGTCGCGGGTACACGCATCACATCTCCTTCGCGGCGGGTGCGGACGTCGGATGACGCCCGTCCGCCCAATTGTAGTGGAATGGGTGGGCAGGGCCAAACTTCGATGGCCCGCGCCGCCTTCCCACCCGCCGTGCTATACTGACGACGGATGCCTCACGGCGATAGTTCCCAAGAAACTCGCCTCTACCGGTCTGCTATGATCGAGTCTGCTGTTTCCTTGCCTGACGCCGTACAGCAGTATGCCGAGGTGACGGGCGCGCCGCTCCGCCCGTATCAGCTCGAAATTGCCTGCGCCATCACGGACTCCGTCCTGGCCGCGCGCGGGCTGACGTTCTGCGTCTTGATGGCGCGGCAGGCAGGGAAGAACGAGATAAGCGCGGTCGTGGAGGCGTTCTTGCTCGACCGCTACGCGGCTGCCGGCGGGCAGATCGTCAAGGCCAGCCCCACCTACGTGCCGCAGTCGGTGACGAGCCGCCTGCGCCTCAAGGGGCGGCTCCAGGGGCGAACCGATGTCAAGAGCCGCGCCGGGTACATCGTCGAGGTGGGCGCGGCGCGCTGCCTATTCCTATCCGCGGCACGCAGCGCCAGCGTCGTCGGCGCGACCGCGAGCCTGCTCCTGGAGTGCGACGAGGCGCAGTCGGTGGACGCGGACAAGTGGCTGCGCGACTTCGCACCGATGGCCGCCAGCACCGGGGCGACGACGGTGTTCTGGGGGACAGCGTGGACGAGCCAGACGCTCCTGGCGCGAATGCGACGCGAGCTAGAGGCGGAGGAGGCGCGGGACGGCGTGCGGCGCGTGTTCGTGGTGGACGCGGACCGCGTGGCCGAGGTCGTGCCCGCCTATGGGCGCTACGTGGCCGAGCAGACCGGGCGGCTGGGGCGCGAGCACCCGCTGATTCGCACGCAGTACTATCTCGAAGAGGTGGACGGCGAGGGCGGGCTGTTCCCGGCGGCGCGGCAGGCGCGGATGCGCGGGACGCACCCACGGCAGCACGCGCCGACGCCCGGCGCGGTCTACGCCCTGCTGCTGGACGTGGCCGGGGCGGAGGAGAGCCGCGCCGGAGGCGACGCGGTCGAGCGGGCAGCGAATGTGCGGCGCGACGCGACGGCGTGCACCGTGGTGGAGGTGTGCCCGGACCCGGTGGCGGGGCCGACGTACCGCGTGGTGGACCGGCGGCTGTGGCTGGGCGTAGGACACGCGGACCTGTACTCATCCCTGCTCGATATGATGGCGGCCTGGGACGGGCGCGCGATTGTGGTGGATGCGACGGGCATTGGGGCGGGTCTGGCGCAGTTCCTGGCGCGGCGGCTTGGGTCGCGGGTGATTCCCGTTGTGTTCACGGCCCAGACGAAGGCCGCCATCGGCTGGCGCTTCGTCTCGCTCGTGGACGCCGGGCGATTCAAGGACTATGCCGAGGATGGGGCGGCGGACACGCGGCAGTTCTGGTATGAGGTGGCCGCGTGCGATTATCGTGTCGGGCTGAGTGGACGGCTTCAGTGGGGAGTGTGGGAGGCGCCACGCTACGATGGGCTTGTGGCGCGCGGCCACGACGATCTGCTGCTGTCGGCGGCGCTCTGCGTGGAGCTGGACGAGCGGCCGATTGCAGGCGGGCGGGACGTGGGCGATGTGGTCGGCGCTCGCGATCCGATGCTGGCGCTGGATGGTGGGGACTGGTAGAGACGCGCCATGGCGCGTCTCTACCGTGCGTATTTCTACCCCTCGCCCTTGTCCTCGGAGGCCGCCTTCGCGACGTAGGCGCGGCTGCGCTGCTCGGCGGCCAGCTTCTTCTTGTACTCCTCGGGGTAGATGTGCTCCAGGGCCTGGAGGCGGCCTTGCAGCCCCGCCAGGTGGGCCTTCTGGTCCGGGGTCAGATCGTCGGCCTTCTTGAGCGCATCGAAGCGATCCAACGCCGCGCCGATGCTGACGGGAATGGAGAGTCTCCCTGACCCTTTGGCGGGAATACTGCCGTAGAGCTGGCCGCGCGTCAGGTAATCCGGCAGGACGTCCATTATCTGATCGAGTTCAGACAGCATGTCTGCTGTGTTTGCCATGGTGCCTCCAGAATGAGAATAAATCCGTGTTTTGTGTATGCAGTACCATTGTACTCCGTCCTGGCCCTGGACTCAAGCCCCGGACGGTCGGATTTCTGGGACAGAACAGCGGGAGGCGCCTGGCCTCCCGCTGTGAATGATGCGATTATTATGAGAGCTGTATCAGGTGAGGTAGTCGCGAAGGCGGCGGGCGCGGGCTGGGTTCCGAAGGCGCGCAAGGGCCTCGGTCTCGATTTGTCGGATGCGCTCGCGGGTCACGCCGAACTTCTCCCCCACTTCTTTGAGCGTATGGCTGCGGCCGTCGGTCAGGCCAAAGCGTAGCTGGAGCACGCGGGCTTCTCTGGGTGTCAGGGCGTTGAGGACCGCCTCGATTTCTTCGCGAAGGAGGCGGCGGGAAGCCGTGTCCGCCGGAGTGGGCAGGTCTTCGTCCTCGATGAAGTCGCCAAGCTCGGAGTCCTTCTCCTCGCCGACGGGCTTCTCGAGCGACAGGGGGCGCTGTGAAATCTTGAGCATCCAGCCGATCTTCTTGGCCGGCAGCTCCATGTCCTCGCCAATCTCCTCGGGCGTCGGCTCTCGGCCTAGTTCTTGCTCCAACTTTCGGGAGACATGATACAGCCTTCGGATACGGTCGCTCATGTGAACGGGGACACGGATTGTTCGCCCCTGGTCGGCAATCGCGCGCGTAATCGCCTGCCGAATCCACCAGGTCGCGTAGGTGCTGAACTTGTAGCCGCGTCGGTAGTCGAACTTCTCCACCGCTTTCATCAGCCCGAGGTTCCCTTCCTGGATCAGATCGAGGAACGGTACACCCTGGCCCATGTACTTCTTGGCCATGCTGATGACCAGGCGCGAGTTGGCCTGGATGAGGTGCTTGCGCGCCATTTCGCCTTCGCGGACCTGACGCTCGATGCGCTCGTACTCGACGTCGACGAGGTTAAGCCCCGTCTGGCTCAGCCGCCGGCGGGCGACCCGGCCTCGTTCCAGACGCTTCGCCAGCTCAACCTCTTCCTCGGCTGTGAGCAGCGGAATGTTGCTGATCTCTTTGAGGTAGAGGCTGATGGTGTCGTCGGAGTCTACCCCGGTCAGGTCGAAGACGTGCTCCGTCTCCATAACGGCGATCGTGCTCTCGTTCAACACGCTGTCATCATTCAATTCAATTGGGTTCTCCTCATCCTCCTCTTCGTCTTCGTCCTGGACGGCGATGCCGGCCTTGATGAACAGGTCGTACACATCGTCGAGCTGGGCAACGTTCCGTTCCACTTCGGGGAAGGCCGCCAGCACGTCGTCAAGGGTGACGTAACCGCGCTGACGTCCTGCCACCAGCAACTGCTGGACGGCGGACAACTCCTGATCCCGGTCTTCACTCATCAGGGCCATCAATTCCAGTGCCTCCGCAGTTCTAGGAGTGTTGGGGTAGGATGCAGACAGTTTGAGCAGAAAAACACAAACGTGCGCGTCGATGACAAGACGGCACGACAATACCCGACGAAGGGGAACCGAGCTAGCTCGGTGAATGTACGGACTCGAACAGGAGTGGGAGGGGGAAGGGTCAAAGACCGGTTCTTTCTAGACCGCTCTATTGAAACCGCGAGGGTCGGCTCTCATATGTTTTTAATTCTACCATAAAGTATTGGCTTTGTCAATCACTTTGCCAGGAAGTGTCCCACAAAATCGCTCTGACTTTTAAGCCCGCTTAAAAAGGGCGGCCGGCAGAGTTGATAGCGAGAGACTCAATCCTTGGAAAAACCGTGCATTTTGGGGTAAGAACGGGCGCATAGCGTCCGTCTGAACAGTAGGTTTAGTGAAAAAGACTCAACATTAGGTATTACCAAGCTTTTCGCTTTTTTAGGAGGTCACACATGTCAAAGATTGTGGGTATTGACCTGGGAACGACGAACTCGGTCATCGCCGTCATGGAAGGTGGCGATCCGGTCGTTATCCCAAGCGCGGAGGGCGGACGGATTACCCCCTCGGTTGTGGCGTTCAACAAGAATGGCGAGCGCCTCGTGGGTGTCCAGGCTCGACGGCAGGCCGTCATGAACCCGGAGAACACGGTGTTCTCCGTCAAGCGCTTCATGGGCCGCCGCTTCGACCAGGTCGAGTCCGAGGTCAAGACCGTCCCCTACCAGGTCACCGCAGGTCCGAGCAGTGACGTTCGCATCAAGCTGCCTGTGACGGGCAAGGCCTACACGCCGCAGGAGATCTCGGCGATGATCCTGCAGAAGTTGAAGCAGGATGCCGAGGCGTACCTGGGCGAGCCTGTGACCAAGGCCGTCATCACCGTTCCCGCCTACTTCAACGACTCGCAGCGGCAGGCGACCAAGGACGCCGGCCAGATCGCCGGCCTCGAAGTGCAGCGTATCATCAACGAGCCGACGGCGGCGGCCCTTGCCTACGGCCTCGACAAGAAGGGCAGCGAGACGGTTCTCGTTTGGGACCTGGGCGGCGGCACGTTCGACGTGTCCATCCTCGAAGTCGGCGACGGCGTGATCGAGGTGAAGGCGACGAACGGCGACACCCACCTGGGCGGCGACGACTGGGACCAGCGCATCGTCAACTACGTGGCGGACCAGTTCAAGCGCGACAACGGCATCGACCTGCGCAGCGACCGCCAGGCGCTACAGCGTCTGCGTGAGTCGGCGGAGAAGGCCAAGATCGAGCTGAGCCAGGTCGGGGAGACTGAGATCAGCCTGCCGTTCATCACGGCGGACGCCAGCGGCCCCAAGCACCTGCAGGAGCGCATCACGCGCGCCAAGTTCGAGCAGCTCACCGAGGACCTGGTGCAGCGCATGGTCGGCCCGTTCGAGCAGGCGCTCAAGGACGCCAAGCTCCAGGCGAGCCAGCTCGACGAGGTCATCCTGGTCGGCGGCTCGACCCGCATGCCGATGGTTCAGAACCTGATCAAGAAGCTGACGGGCAAGGAGCCGAACAAGAGTGTCAACCCGGACGAGGTCGTCGCCATCGGCGCCGCCATTCAGGCGGGCGTGCTGGGCGGCGAGGTCAAGGACGTGGTCCTGCTCGACGTGACGCCGCTGAGCCTGGGCGTCGAGACGCTGGGTGGGGTGATGACCGTGCTCATCGAGCGCAACACCACCATCCCGACTCAGAAGTCGGAAGTGTTCTCGACGGCCGAGGATAGCCAGACGGCCGTGGACATCCACGTGCTCCAGGGCGAGCGCCCGCTGGCGAACGACAACATGACGCTGGGCCGCTTCCGGCTGGACGGCATTCCGCCGGCGCCGCGGGGCATGCCTCAGATCGAGGTCACGTTCGACCTGGACGCGAACGGCATCCTGAACGTGAACGCGAAGGACCGCGCGACCGGCCGCAGCCAAAAGGTCACCATCACGGCGTCCACCAACCTGTCGAAGGGCGACGTCGAGCGCCTGGTGCGCGAGGCCGACTCGCACCGCCAGGACGACGAGCGCCAGAAGGCGGTGGTCGAGGCGCGCAACTACGCCGACAACATGGTGTACTCCATGGAGAAGGTCGTGAAGGAGAGCGGCGACAAGCTGCCCGGTAACCTCAAGAGTGACATCGAGCGCTCCATCGACGACGTGCGCGAGACGATGAAGGGCAACGACGCGAACGCGATCCGCCAGGCCGCCGAGCGCCTGGGCCAGCTAGGCCAGCAGGTGGCGGCGCAGGCGGGAACGCCAGGGCCGGACGCCTACCCCGGCGCGGCCGATGGCCGTCCCAACGGCCAGGGCCGCCAGAGTGGCGATGACGTGGTCGAGGGCGAGTTCCGCGAGGCGTAAGAGTTCCACCCCTAACCATTCTCCGTGCCCCCTTCTTCTCCCTCGCGTGGGGGAGAGGAAGGGGGAGCGAAGCGGGCGATAGAGTGGGGCACGGCGCAAGTCAAGATTGGAGCGAACGGTGTATTCTCGAAGACCACCCCGCCCCCCTTACGGGGCTTACTATAGATCACAGCGGCCCCAGCAACCGCAGGGGCAGCAGAACGCGGGCGAGGGCGCAAACGGCGAAGGCCAGCCGCAACAGCCGCAGAATCAGCAGCCGGCTGGCGTCCCCCCAACACCGCAGCCTCCGCCGTCTCCGTCATCGGAGGAGAAGGTCGAGCGACGCGTCGTCGCCGAGTTCGAGAAGGAACTGGCGCAGGCGCGGCGTGAGAAGGACGAGGCGAACGACAAGTACATGCGGGCGCTGGCCGAGCTGGACAATGTCCGCAAGCGCGCCGAGCGCACGGCCGAGCAGCGGCTGGCGGGCCAGCGGCAGAGCTTCTTCAGCCGCTTCCTTTCGGTCGTCGACAACATGGAGCGCGCCCTGGTCCACGGCGACCCCGGCGACCCGTTGTACGCCGGGGTGGAGCTGACGTACAAGGAAATGCTGCGCGCCCTGGCGGAGAACGGCGTGGAACGTATGGACCCGACCGGCCAGGAGTTCGATCCGGCGACCGACGAGGCTATTGACGCCGTGCCGATGCCCGATGTGCCATCGGGAACGGTCATCGAGGTGTTGCGGCCGGGCTACAAGTACGGCGACCAGATCCTGCGCCCGGCGCAGGTCCGCGTCTCTTTGTAAGTTGTCATTGCGAGAAGGGCGATAGCCCGACGAAGCAATCTCTCTCCTGGTGAAAGCCCGCTATGACTGGACTAGACCGTTTATCGCAAGGGCGGGAGATTGCTTCGCTCCGCTCGCAATGACGGGATTATGGATTTATCCAACCGGCGGTAGAGGACTATGGACTATAAAGATTATTACAAGATACTTGGGGTAGACCGCACCGCTGACGAGAAGGAAATCAAGCGCGCCTACCGCCGGCTCGCGCGCAAGCACCATCCCGATGTGAACCCCGGCGACAAGGCCGCGGAGACGCAGTTCAAGGAGATCAACGAGGCCTACGAGGTGCTCGGCGATCCCGAGAAGCGCAAGAAGTACGACCAGTTCGGCTCCCAGTGGCGGGAATACGAGCGCGCGGGCGTCAACCCGGAGGACCTGTTCCGCCAGTACGGCGCGCAGGGCGGCCCCGGTGGCGCGCGGGTGCGCTACGCCCGGCCAGAGGACTTGCAGGACATGTTCGGCAGCGCGGGCGGTTTTTCCGACTTCTTTGAGACGCTGTTCGGCGGTGCGATGCGCGGCCAGGGCGGTTTCGGTCAGGGCTTTGGCCAGGGCGGCGGTCGGCGCGCGGCGACGCCGGCGGCCGGCGAAGACGTCGAGCATCCCGTGGAGATCAGCCTCGAAGAGGCATTCAACGGCACGACGCGCATCCTCCAGATGGGCGACCGCCGCATCGAAGTGAAGATCCCCGCCGGTGTGCGCACCGGCTCGCGCGTCCGTGTCGCGGGCGAAGGCGGGCCGGGCTTCAACGGCGGCCCGAATGGCGACCTTTACCTGGTCGTGGAGGTCGCACCCAACGCGATGTACGAGCGCGAGGGAGACGACCTGACGGTGGACGTACCGGTGGACCTGTACACCGCCGTGCTGGGCGGCGAGGCGAACGTCCCGACGATCAAGGGCACGCGCCTGAATCTACGGATTCCAGCCGGAACACAGCCCGGCCAGCGTATCCGCCTGCGCGGCCAGGGGATGCCGCTGTTGAAGACTCCTGAGCAGCGCGGCGATCTGTACGCGCGCATCAAGGTGGACCTGCCGCGGCAAATTGATGACCAGCAGCGCGAGCTGTTCGAGCAGCTGCGGGCGCTCCAGGATGGGAAGCGCGGCGCGTAAGCGCCCAGCGCGAGTCGGAGGTAAGTATGGCCGAAGCACGGTATATGCTGCCACTTGACAGAGAAACAGATCACGCGCTGTATCATATCAGCGTCGTGTCGAAGATAGTCGATTTGCACCCGCAGACGCTGCGAATGTACGAGGTCATGGGGCTGGTCACACCGGCGCGCTCGGAGGGAAACGTCCGTCTGTACTCGGCGGACGACATCGAGCGGCTGCGCCGCATCACGCGGCTGGTGGAGGAGCTGGGTGTGAACCTAGCCGGTGTCGAGGTGATTCTCAACATGCGCGAGCGCATGGAGCAGATGCACCGCGACATGGAGATGATGCGCCAGGAGATGCGGCGACTCCGCCGCGAAATGTCGGATTATTCAACAGATTGAACCGCCCTTCCCTTTGGTGTATACTACCCGGCGTCACCCAACCCTAGCCATATAGGAGACGCTGCCGTGGGACAATCTCGCGAGCCAATCCCTCATCCGACCGAGATGCTGGAAATTGATGATCAAACCCAAAGCGCGATTATCGAGCGGCTGCACAATCACCAGGCGCTGCGCCAGTCGCGCGACTCGATCAATGTAGCCTTCGCCGGCGGGGTCGCGACTCTGAGCGGCATCGTGCGCACACCGGTGCACGTCGAGCTGGCCGTAGCGACCGTCGCAGGCACGCCGGGCGTCAAGGAAGTCCGCAACGAGCTACTGACCGACACCAAGATCGAGCTCGACGCCGCCAACCGCCTCGCCCTCGATCCGCGCACGCGCCTGACCACCGACCAGGTGACCATCGCCTCGCTCCACGGCTCGCTGCTCCTGACCGGCCGCTGCGACAGCGCAGAGCAGAAGGCTGCGGCGCTAGAGCTGGCGACATACGTCCCCGGCGTCGTCGAGGTGGTGGATGGGCTAAAGGTCGCCCCGCCGCCCGCGCGCCCGATCTACAAACGCAAGCCCGCCCCCGCGCCAGCGCCCGCAAAAGGGCATCATTGATCTGGTCATTGCGAGGGGCGCGCCTCTCGTAATGACAATCCAAGAATAATGTAATCGTAAGTGTTGGAGGAGTTAGTTAATATGGATACCAGGCGATTGACCGAGAAGGCTCAGGAAGCCCTCGAAAGTGCCATCGCGCTCGCCGAGCGCGCGCAAAATAGCCAGGTCGAGCCCATTCACCTGCTCGTGGCACTGCTCGACCAGCCCGAAGGCATCGTCGGCCGCGTCATCGATAAGGCCGGCGGCAACTCGGCCGCCCTGCTGCGCCAGGCGCGCGCCGAGATGAACCGCCTGCCGAAGGTGACGGGCGACGTTCAGGTGGGCATGAGCGCGGCTCTGCGCAAGGTCGCGCTCAACGCCTACGAGCAGATGAAACCCTTCAATGATGAATACGTGAGCACCGAGCACCTGCTTCTCGCCTTGATGGTCGAGGGCGGGCGCGACGTTAAGAACCTGCTCTCGAACGCGGGCCTGACCGAGGCCAACGTCCTGGCCGCGCTGCGCGAGATTCGCGGCAGCCAGCGCGTGACGAGCGCGAACCCCGAAGCCACCTACGAGGCGCTCAAGCAGTACGGGCGCAACCTGACGGAGCTGGCGAAGCAGAACAAGCTCGATCCGGTCATCGGCCGTGACGAGGAGATTCGCCGCACCATCCAGGTGCTCTCGCGGCGCACCAAGAACAACCCTGTGCTCATCGGCGAGCCGGGCGTCGGCAAGACCGCTATCGTCGAGGGCTTGGCGCAGCGCATTGCCCGCGGCGACGTGCCCGAGGCGCTCCAGGGCCGCGATCTGATCGCCCTGGACCTGGGCGCGATGGTGGCGGGCGCGAAGTATCGCGGCGAGTTCGAGGAGCGCCTCAAGGCGGTGCTCAAGGAAGTCCAGGACGCGGCGGGCGCGATTGTCCTGTTCGTGGACGAGTTGCACACCGTTGTCGGCGCGGGCGCGGCGGAAGGCGCGATGGACGCCTCCAACATGCTAAAGCCCTGCTGGCGCGCGGCGAGCTGCGCATGATCGGCGCGACCACGCTGGACGAGTACCGCAAGCACATCGAGAAGGACGCCGCGCTAGAGCGCCGCTTCCAGCCGGTGTACGTCGGTGAGCCGAGCGTCGAAGACACGATCTCGATTCTGCGCGGCCTCAAGGAGCGCTACGAGGTCACCACAACATCCGCATCACCGACGGCGCGATCGTCTCAGCGGCGACCCTGTCCGACCGCTACATCACCGACCGCTTCCTGCCCGACAAGGCGATTGACCTGATCGACGAGGCCGCGGCGCGGCTGCGGATGGAGAACACGAGCAAGCCGCAGGAGATCGACCAGGCGGAGCGTCGCCTGACGCAGCTACGCATGGAGAGCGCCGCGCTGGAGCGCGAGAAGGACGAGGCGTCGCGGCGGCGGCTGGAGGCTGCTCGCGGCGAGATCCAGCGGCTGGAAGGCGAGCTGCGCACCCTCAACGAGCAGTGGGAGGCCGAGCGCGCCGGAGCCGAGCGCGTGCCGCGGCTGCAAGCCGAAGTGGACCGGCTCCAGTCCGAGTTCCAGGTGGTGTTCAACCGCGCCCGCTCGACCAACAACAACGAGGACTACCGCCGCGCCTTCGACCTGCAGCGCGAGCTAGAGCAGGCGCAGACCGAGCTAGAGCGCGCCGCCAAGACGACCGGCGCGGTGAGTGAGCGCAAGCTCGTGCGCGAGGAAGTGACCGGCGAGGACATCGCCGAGATCGTCTCGAAGTGGACCGGCGTGCCCGTCAGCAAGCTGATGGAGGGTGAGATTCAGAAGCTGCTCGCTCTTGAAGAGAACCTGCACGCCCGCGTCATCGGCCAGCACAACGCCGTCGTCTCCGTCGCCAACGCGGTACGGCGCTCGCGCTCAGGCCTCCAGGACCCGAACCGCCCCATCGGCACGTTCCTGTTCCTCGGCCCGACCGGCGTCGGCAAGACCGAGCTGGCGCGCGCCCTGGCAGAGCTGCTGTTCGACAGCGAGGACGCGATGGTGCGCATCGACATGAGCGAGTACCAGGAGCGGCACACCGTCGCCCGGCTCATCGGCGCCCCGCCCGGCTACGTCGGCTACGAGGAGGGCGGCCAGCTCACCGAGGCCGTCCGCCGCCGCCCGTACTCCGTGGTGCTGTTCGACGAGATCGAGAAGGCGCACCCCGAAGTCTTCAACGTCATGCTGCAGATCTTCGACGACGGGCGCCTGACCGACGGCCAGGGCCGCACGGTGAACTTCAAGAACACCGTCATCATCATGACGAGCAACGTTGGCAGCCCGACGATCATGGAGATGGAGCGCACCGGCATGCCGTGGGCGGCCATTGAGAACCGGGTGATGGAGGAGCTGCGCGGCCACTTCCGGCCGGAGTTCCTGAACCGCATCGACGACATCATCCTGTTCCACCCGTTGAGCGAGAGCGACCTGACCGAGATCGTGGAGATTCAGCTCGGCCGCTTGCGCAAGATGCTGGCGCAGCGCGACATCAAGCTGGAGCTTACCGACGCGGCCAAGCGGCAGCTCGTCCAGGAAGGCTACGACCCGGCGTTCGGCGCGCGCCCCTTGCGCCGCGTCATCCAGCGCCGCATCCAGGACGCCCTGGCGGTCAAGCTCCTGAGTGGTCAGTTCAGCGACGGCGACACGATTCTTGTCGACGCCAACAGCAGCGGCGAATTTACCTTCAGCAAGGCCGCCGAGGCGGAGAAGGCGACAGTGTAGCGGCGGACACCGTGTCATTGCAAGGAGGACGGTAGGACGACGAAGCCATCTCACGCTGGAAAGAGGCATAGCCATACCGGCGAGAGTTACTAGCACAAGGGCGGGAGATTGCTTCGCCAGCAGGGGCGGCGTACTGCCCCCGCACCCCGGTTGCAATGACTGGATTACGCTAGCTTGTTGATGAAGCATGTTGTTCAGCAACAAGAAAGAGGGCGAGTCTCGCGCGAGGCGCGCCCTTTTTGTATGAGCGACGACTCGCTCAGCCTGGCCCTCTCCCAAAATACGAGAGGGGTCAGAAGGCTTGACCGTTCGTCGTGGGTCTGCTATCCTCTTGCCGCAATAGTGCCATGTCGGAGAGCATTCATGACCACCAACACCGTCTACTGGGTTCGCCACGGCGAGAGCTGGGTCAACCTGAGCCACGAGTTCTCGTACCGCATCGTGGACAAGCCGTTGACGCCGAAGGGCGTGCTCCAGGCGCAGCAGACGGCCGCGCACTTCCGGGGCGCGCCCATCGCCGCTATCTACGCCTCGCCCCTCAGCCGCGCCGTCCAGACGGCCGAGGCCATCGGGCAGGTCGTCGGCCGGACGGTCGTCCCGCTGGAAGAGCTTCGCGAGGTGAACGTCGGGCGGTTGGAGACCGAGCCGCCCACCGCTGAGACGTGGGCCATCCATGCCAGTGTTATCCGCGCCTGGATGGCCGGCGACGTCGATGCCGCTTTCCCGGAGGGCGAGAGCTACCGGACGCTTCTGGCGCGCATCGAGACGGGGCTCCGTGAGGCGACCCGCGGGCGCGACGGGGAAAGCGTCGTTGTCGTCAGCCACGGCGGCAATCTCATGAGCGTCCTGCACGACGTCTGCCCGACATTCGACACGGACGTGGCCCGCCAGACCGGCGTCTCCAACTGTAGCATCACCCGCATGGAACTGACGACCAACGGCGAGCGCGTCGAGGGCGTCATCCGCGAGTGGAACGCGTGCGGCCACCTGAGCGGCGAAGCCGCCGAACTGGTCTCCGGCGTCCCGGCCAATTACGGCAAATCGTAGTGGGGGCGGGTTTGAAACCCGCCCCTTCCTGGACTTTGCCCCTTTTAGGAAACGAGAAGTGGGTGACAGCGGCGCTCGATCGCGCCGCTGTCGCGTTACGCACGGGCGGCGCCAGCAACGGCGTTGGACAGGCCCGTCAGGACCGCCTCTTGTGCTGGCCACTTGTCGCTGGTTCGCGTCCAAACGGCGCGGAATTCGGTCGTGCCCCACAGAGCGGCGCGATAACTGCGCCATATCGTGATGAATGACCAGCGTTTGGCGCCACCCCACCAACGAGCAGGCGTGGGAGGCCCACCCAACAACCCCCAGGCGCGATAGCCGGCCAACACCAACACACCATAGACCCAGACGCTGCATTGAACTGAGACGACGGCAGCGCGCGGACTGAAGCTCTGCTTTTCACCCACGCCGAAGCAACTCTTCATCTCCCGATGCGCTCCTTCTAGCTCCCACCGCTGCCAGACCCACGCCAGCACCTGTTTGGCGTCCAGAGGCATCTGCCACACACCATCCTGTTGGATCGCGGAGACGAGATAGAAGCTCGGCCGACGGCGAGCACGGCGGGGTTCCTTCTTGCCCGCCTTCCAGACCGCCCCCCCAACCACAATCAGGAACAGGGGCGCTCCGCCGCCCGCTCCCGAACATACGGCCCTTTGACCAGATAGCGCAGTCGGAACTGCCGCCCGCGCACATCGACGGTCTCTGTCAGCCAGTTCTTGCGCTGGACCAGCCAGTCCTCGGGACGGGGCGCCGACAACCCATACTTGCGCCGTCTGTCGCCTGACCAATCGGCGGGCAACGGCTCGCGCAGCTTGCGGTTGCGCGCGGTGCGCACGATGACGATGGCCTGGCTGGGCAAGCCTCGCCAGAAGTCAAGCGTGTCGTACGCTCCGTCCCCCAACACGACCAGGCGTTGACTCACCCGCCCCGCCTGATCCAGCCCGCGCCGCACCCAGACCACGAACTCTAGCCCGACTTCCCACTCTTTCCGCGCCGACAGCTCACGACGAACCGCCTTTTGAGGAAAGGCCGGCATGAAGCGCAGCGCCCCACCCGCGCGCCACGCGCTACCAGGGCGCCGGCGGCCAGGTTTCCGCGCCAGCCAGCACGGCTAAGTCGTCGGCCGCGGGCAAAGTTGGCCGCAACGACCCTTGCCCCTGCGGCAGCGGCAAGAAGTTCAAGGACTGCCACATCAACCGCGAGCAAGAGCTGCAAGCGATCCTGGCGCGCAAGGCGCAGCAGCAGAGCAGCCGCGCCCCGGCCCCGGCCGGCGCGACGGTCGCGGCCACCGGCGCAAGCGCGTCCACGGCGAAGGGCAGCGCGCCGAAGTCATCCGGCAAGAGCGGCAAGAACAAGCGCCGCTAGGGTCATCACACCCGGGAAACATAACAGAAGAGACGCGCCTGGCGCGTCTCTTCTGCTACAATAGGCCGGTCGCGCTGCTCAGAACACAGAGACCTGCGGTGTCATTGCGAGGCGGGCTTTGCCGCCGAAGCAATCTCGCGCGAAGGCGATCTACTCTATAGTGCCTAGAACGTCTTTCGCGAGGGCGAGAGATTGCTTCGCTCCGCTCGCAATGACGGCATGGCTGTGTTCTTGTACTGGCGCGTGCCGCCACACGGCATGGTGATCTCAGCGCGACGGCGGGCCTTTGGCGGCGACAATGCGCACCTGGGCCCAGGAGCGCTCGATGCGGCCATAGGCGCGGCAGGCGAGGTCGAAGGCCGCGCGGCCGCCGAAACGCGCAATCTGGCGATGGTACGGCGGCCACTTGTGAATGTACGGCTTCGACTCTATCACCCGGTAGCCCGCCTCGGTGAACAGATTGCCGAGGCACATCGGGCTCCAGCTGTACAGGTGATGGTTGATGTCATTGGGGACGTAGGCGTGTGCCACATTCTCACACGGCACGACGAACACCACCCGCCCGCCCGGGCGCAGCTTCGAATAGAGGGCCTTCAGCTCGTCCAGAGGACGCAGAGTGTGTTCCAGGGCATGGTTGGAAATGACAACGTCTACGTAGTCATCAGGCGCCTCGGCGGTTGCTGCGTAGACCTCGACGCCGTTGCTCCGCGCGGTGGCGTGCGCGGCTGAATTCACCTCCACGCCGACGCGCCGCCGACAGCCAAGGTTCTTGAGCAGGTAGCCGCCGCCGCATCCGAAATCCAGCACATCGTCCTGGGGACGGATAAAGGCGCTGAACTTGGTCAGGTTCGCCCAGCCACCGAACTCTCCCCCTGTCGCCTGCCACGCAAAGTATCGCTCATCGTAGTGCTCGCTAACGCGGTCGCTGGCCATGCGCGCCGTTCCTCCCTGTTGGCGTTCGTACGTCGCTGAAGTATACTCAAGAGTGAAACGGAGTCAGCCCATGAACCGCACGGACCGTCTCCTCGCTATCACCCTGGAGCTTCACGCCCACCGCTATACCCGCGCCGAGGACCTCGCGTCGCAGTTCGAGGTCAGCGTCCGCACCATCTACCGCGACGTCGAGGCGCTGTGCGAGGCGGGCGTCCCGGTCGTTTCCACGCCCGGCTACGGATACTCCCTGGCCGAGGGCTACTTCCTCGCGCCGGTCATGCTCACCGCCGACGAGGCGGGCATGCTCTTGCTCGGCGCGGCGTTCGTCGCCGAGCAGGTGGACGCGCCCTATCGGGGAGCCGTTGAGACGGCGCAGAAGAAGATCGAGAAAATTCTGCCGGAGAGCACGCGGGCCGAGGTTGATTTTCTGCGCGACTCGCTGCGCTTCATGAGCGGCATTCGCCCGCGCGACCCGGCCCTCGAGGAGCGGCTCACCGTGATCCGCCGCGCCATCCGCGCCCACGAGGTGCTGCACCTACAGTACCACGCCCGCCACGGCGAGCCGGGCGAGCGCGACGTCGAGCCGCATGGGCTGGTGCTGGTCGGCGGCGCGTGGCTCCTCACCGCCTACTGCCGCGTCCGCCAGGACGCGCGCGGCTTCCGCCTCGACCGCATCGACAGCGTGACGCCGACGGGCGAGCGCTTCACCCGCCGCCAGAATCTCTCGGTGCGCAAGCCGCATATCATGGAGTACGGGGACATCGAGGTGCGCGTCCTGGTGCCGGATGCGGTGCTGCGCTGGGTCAGGGAGCAGCGGCACTTCACGTGGGTTGGGGAAGAGCCGCACGCGGAGGGGGTGGTGATGGTCTTTCGCCCGCGCTCCCTGCGCGAGCTTCTGCCCTGGCTGCTCTCGTGGGGCGGCGATGTAGCCGTGCTATCGCCGCCGGAGGCCCAGGAGGCTTTACGCGACGCCGGCGCCGCCCTCCTCGCGCGCTACTCATCATCGAGCACTTAGCCCCAGCGGTCTACCACCGAACACACTGCGCACATAGTGCTGTCATTGCGAGGAGCGCGTCCGCGCGACGAAGCAATCTCTCGTGCGTAACAGCAACCCGCTGGTGCAGACCGCTTTTGACAACTGCGCGGGATTGCTTCGCTGAGATGAAAATAGCGCGGCTGTCGCCCTGAGCGTAGCGAAGGGCCCCCAACGGCACCGGGATGCTTCGCTCCGCTCAGCATGACATTTTCATACTTACGGATGACCCAAGGGTCATATAGACTGCGCTCGCAATGACAGATCGGCGGTCTTTCTCGTACTCGCGCATGCCGTCACACGGCATTGGGGTCTCGGGATGACAGCCTAGACATTTCCGTCAGACAATACGGTTTCGACCCCCATCGCCGCCGCGATTCGGCGGAAGTCGGCCTCGTTGATTTCGAACAGGCCTCGGCGGAACGGGAACCCCCAGCTCTTTTTATCCTGGATGAAATCCAGGTCCGCGATGAGCGGCTGAATGGGCGCCTCGTCGCACGCCAGGTACTCGATGTTGCGGCGCCAGGGGTGGAATGACGGCGACATCTCGGACTGGTAGAGCGCGTCGTCCGCGACACGCCCCAACGCGGTGAAATGCTGCAGCGGCGCGCCGTCGGGATAGTCGGTGCGCGGCGAGTAGAACACGATCATGTCGCCACTTTGTAGACGCCGCAAGGCCGTGTTCTTGCCGTGGTTCGCCTGGGTGAAGCCGCCCGCTACGCCTCGTTGCACGTGATTGCGCGAGACAGTGTTGATCCAATAGCGCATAGGACCTCTGTTCGTCCCTCACCCCCGTCCCCTCTCCCGCTCTGGGAGAGGGGCGAGACGTGACAAGGGCTGGTCTCCCTCTCCCAAAATAGGAGAGGGTTGGGGTGAGGGACGAGTTACGCCTGCTGCGGCTGGCGTAGCTCGAGCATGTAGAGGGTGCGGCCGGACGGGTCACGCGTGGTGAAGACGCGGCCGAAAGGCATGTCCTTGATGGGGGAAACGTCATTGGCGCCGCTCTTGGCCAGGCCCGCGTGCGCTGCTTCGGCATCCGAGACGAACCACCACAGCTCGATGGGCTCGCCCTCGCCTTCGGAGAGGGCGAGGTTCGCCGCGCCTGGGCCGGACTTGAACTGGACGAAGCCCGGCTGACGGTCCTCGACCTCCAGTCCGATGATGTCAGTGTAGAAGGGGATGGCGTCGGCGACGCTGGGGACGTGCATCAAAACGAAATTCAGACCGTGTACCATGATTCTGTCTCCTGTTGGTTCACTGTTTGGGTTGTCCACTCCACTGTGCCTAGTATCTCACACCGGAGTGACAACCCTATGTCAGGAGCAGAATCGAATGGGACACTTCTGGAAGAAAGTCGGGGCAGGTTTGGAACCTGCCCCGACCGCATGCGCCAGACGGCTAGTTCTTGGGCGTGCTCTTGATGAGGTGGTCCAGCAGGCGGCCGAAGCCGGTGCCGTCGTCGAGGCCGTAGCCCGCCAGGAACACCGAGCGCGTCGCGTGAAAGCCGACGTAGTCCGCGCGCACTTCTGACTCACGCCACGTCTTGTCCACGAGGACGCACGTCTTGACGGACTTGGCTCCGGCCTTCGACATCTCGCGCTTGAGGTAGGCCATCGTCTCGCCGGACGTCATCAGGGGCCGCGCCACGATGACGTGCGCGCCCGGGATGAGCTTCTCGGCGCCGTCGAGGTAGACGAGCTTGCGCCCCTCCGGTCCCTCGATGATATCCACCAGCACCATCTTGATCGGCAGACCCGGGTTCAAGGCACGGCCGAGCGCGCCGAAGAAGTAGAGCACCGACGACACACGCGCCGTCGTCACGAGCACCAAGGGGCCGCTCCCTACGTAGTCCAGGGAAATTTCGCGCCCCAGTTTTTGAACCGCATCCTCGATTTCATCGGCAGAACGCGCGACTGTCCATGAATCGTCCCACATGGCAGTCATCCTCCCTCGGCGGGCGCCAGAAATTCCAGGCAATATGGTAAGGCGCCCCGATCTGTGCGGCCCAATTGTACCGCACTCCCCCACCGGGCGCAATTTACTTTGACGTCCTCCCCCATCCCCCTTCTAGCCATTGCCCCTCGGTCAGTCGTTCGTCGTCAGTTGAGTGGCAGGGCAACGGCTAACACCTACCCCTTCTCCCCTTGTGGGAGAAGGGGAGCTAGAGGTCAAGGGTTTCACCGGCCTGGCGCCGGCGCTGGAAGGGGCGCTTCGGGCGGGGCAGCGGTGACGGCGGTAGGGGTTGCGCCACGCCCGCGCCAGCCCTGCCACAGCGCGACAACCGCCGCGCCTGTCCCGAACAGGGTGATGACGATGACCACGAAGGGGCCGAAGAACGGCACGAAGGCCGACAGGGCGACCAGGATCGTCAGGACGGTGACGCCGAGCACGAGCGGCCAGTAGCGGCTCTCCGCGAGGTGCGCCGAGCGGCCCAGCAGCCAGCGGCCCAGGGCGAGGCCGATGACAATCTTGCTCAGCCAGGTCAGGATGGCCCAGAAGGCCACAATGACCGCGCCGATGCCGAGCAGACTGCCGACGAAGGTGAACGCACCGAGGCTCCCGAGCTGCGCGACGCCCAGGAGAATGGACACGAGCAGCGCCACGCCCGCCACAAAGACGATCAGGATCGGCACGGCAATGATGGCGAGGATGGACCAGCCGAGGGATACCAGCGGCCGCCTGACGAGCACCGTCGCCGCGCGGACCATGAAGCCGGGGAAGAGCGCCATCATGACGAGGCCGACGAGAAGCAAGGTCACCAACTCGGCCAGGAGCCGGACGACGAAGTTGAACGGGGAGGCCGCCTCCTCCGCGGCCGCTTGCTGTTGCTGCTGCTGCTGCTGCCGGGCCGTCCGCTCAGGCTCGCGGCGCTGCGCGCCACCCACGACCTGCGCTCCCTGGGCGATCTGCGCATCCACGGGGCTGGTATAATTGAGCGTGCCGCCCACCTGGGCCTGGCTGCCGAGCGTGAGGCCGGGCGCGATGCGAGTGATGGGCGTCCGGGGCGCTACGCCCTGGGGCATGAACATCGCGGGGTCGAACCCGGTGTCCTGGGACGCGCTTACCTGGAGGTTGACGTTTTGCTTGATGGTGCCGTCGATCTCGACGGCGTTGTGCGTCCCGAGGTAGTTGCGGCCAACGGTGCCACCGACAACGGCCTGCGTGGAGGCAAGAACAGCGTCGCCGGCGATCTGGCTGCCCGGCGCGACCTGAACGTTGTAGCCGGCGGCGAGGAGATCGCGCCCGATCTTCGCGTCTGGTCCGACGACGACACTGTAGCCCGCGGCGCGCACGGTCCCGCCGACGGTCCCGTTGATGGTCACGGTCGCGCCGGCTGCGTTGAGGTTGCCGGTGATCGTGCCGTTGACGACGATTTCCCGTCCCCAGGCGACGACATCGCCCTTGACCGTCCCGTCTACGGTCACCAGGCCACCGGACAGATAAACGTCGTCGTTGATAGTCTCGCCCGCCGCGACGGTGGCGGCAGATCCGGTGCGGAACTCGGCCGCGTGCGAGGTCGGAGCGATGAATGCGATGGCGAGGAGAAGCGTAACGATGATAAAACTGCGCCCAAGTATACGTTTCATGGTTATTCCTCGTGTGCGAGTAGAGATTCTGTGCTTACAGTTATGTCTGCCCACAATTCCATTATACTATACATTGAAGCTTCATGGGCGTTCCGTTGGCCGTTTGTTGGCGGCATTTTCTCCCACCCTGGCCCGATCCCCGCCTTGACCCGCCCTGCCGGGCGTGCTATCCTCCCCGGTGGCACGGGTTGCATGAGAGTGTGTTGCACGCGTTCCGCCTGACAGTAGAAGGGAGGCTGGGACGATGACCGCGAAGTTCTCCGTGCAAGAAGGCACTATCCCGTTCCGCAGCTACCATACGTGGTACCGCATCGTGGGCGAGGATTCGCCCGGCCGCCTGCCGCTGCTATGCCTCCACGGCGGCCCCGGCGCTCCTCACGATTATCTCGAGCCGCTGGAGGACCTGGCCGCCACCGGCCGCCGCGTCATCTTCTACGACCAGCTTGGCTGCGGCAACTCCGACCACGTCCACGACCCGGCGCTCTGGACGGTGGACCTGTTTGTGGAAGAGCTTGGCGTCGTGCGCAAGGCCCTCGCCCTCGACGCCCTGCACATCCTCGGTCAGTCGTGGGGCGGCATGCTGGCGATGCAGTACGCGTTGACGCAGCCGCGCGGCGTGGCGAGCCTCGTCATCGCCGACTCCCCGGCGAGTATGCCCCAGTGGGTCGCGGAGGCCAACCGGCTGCGCGAGGCGCTGCCGCCCGACGTTCAGGCGACGCTCGTCAAGCACGAGGCGGAGGGTACGACGAGCGACCCAGAATACGTGGCGGCGATGATGGTGTTCTACCGCCGCCACGTCTGCCGTCTCGACCCCTGGCCGGAATGCGTGCAGCGGACGATGGATAAGCTCGCCGAGGCGCCCGAGGTCTACAACACAATGAACGGGCCGAGCGAGTTTCACGTCATCGGCAAGCTCAAGGACTGGGACATCGTCGCCCGCCTGGGCGAGATTCACATCCCGACACTCATTCTAAGCGGCCGCTACGACGAGGCAACGCCGCTGATCGCCGAGACAGTGCACCAGGGTATCGGCGGTTCCGAGTGGGTGCTGTTTGAGGAAAGCTCGCATATGCCCCACGTCGAGGAAACGGAACACTGCCTGAGTGTGGTTCGCGACTTCCTACGCCGAGTCGAAGTGCGCATGGCAGGCGGCGAGGACGAGGGCCTGGAGACCGGCGACGTGCTGCTAGGCGAGCCAAAGGAATACACCGTCCATACAACCCGCGAGCTTCGGCCAGAGCCGGGGGAGCGAAAGATTCACCCACGGCGGCCGGCCCCGACGGTCCCGCGCGGCGACGACGTTCCCGACAAATCACCGTCGCCACCTACCGAGCCGGAGTAGCAGCTTCTCCCCATCACGCGTCACAGTTGATTGAACCGTTGAGCATTCACACAGGAGATGTGACCTATGGCACCACCCAAGAGACCCGCTGCCCAAGGTACGTTGCCCGTCGAAGACGCCGAGTTGGTTCCGGTTCCGCCTGTTTCGCCTCAGCTCCTGTCTCGCGCACCGCTGCCGCCCCCGCGAAAAGGGGTCCCCCAGCGCGAGAACATCCCCCCTGTCCCGCCTGGCCCTCCCGTACCGGATATAACGCCCTCGCCGCCTACCCTGGCGCAGGTGCCGGGCGCCCCAACCATCGCCAACCTCCGCCGCGACCTGGAGCCGACCGCCACATCGAACCTGATCCTGGTGCGCAACGTGGCTCTCGGCCCACAGGCCGACAATCACGCCGCTTCCGATGTGGGCGAGCCGAGCACGGCGACAAACGGCAACATTGTTTTCTACACCGGCAACTGGTACGCGGCGCTCTCGACCGATGGCGGCGCGACTTTCGCTTACGTCGACCCGTTCCACGCCTTCCCCGACCCGCCCGGCATGAGCTTCTGCTGCGACCAGGTGGTGCAGTACGCGCCGAAGATTGACACGTTCTTCTGGCTGCTCCAGTACGTGGAGAACCAGGCCGGCGCGAATATCCAGCGCCTCGCCTACGCGACGACGGCGGACATCCAGCAAGGGAAATGGAAGGCGTTCGACATCACGCCACAGAACCTGGGGCTGGGCAACTCGATGCTCGACTTCCCGGACCTGGCCGTTGGCGCTAACTACCTGTACGCGACGACCAACGTCTTCCAGAAGAACCAGTGGACGGCGACCGTGCTGTTGCGGATGCCGCTAGCCGGGTTCACCACCGGCAAGGTCACGGCCAAGCGCACCATCTCGCGTCAGAACTTCAACTTCCGTGTCGCTCAGAACGCCGGCACGCGCGCCTTCTGGGCCACGCACCAGAACACGAGCACGCTGCGCGTGTTCCAGTGGGACGAGCGCGCCTCGCAGCCGCGCTACAACGATGTGACGGTCGCGACATGGACCGAGGGCAACTACACGTCGCAGACACCGGACGGGTTCAACTGGCTCGGGCGCTGCGATTCGCGATTGGTGGGCGCGGCACAGGCCGGCAACGAGCTGTGGTTCGGGTGGAGCTCCGGCCCGGGCGGCGCGAACAACCGGCCGAACTGTTTCAGCCAAATCGCCCGCATCAACGCCACGAGCCTGGCGCTCATCGAGAACATCAACCTCTGGAACCCGGACTACGCGATCGCCTACCCGGCGCTCGGCGCCAACACCAACAACGAGGTCGGCGTCTCGTATGCGTTCGGCGGCGGGCAGTTCTTCCCGTCGCACGCCGTTGGTATCCTGACCAACCCACAGCAGAGCAAGGTCACGGCCACCGGCACCCATGGCCCGGCCGACGGCGAGTGGGGTGACTACCTGACGGTGCGCCGCCACAACCCGAACGGCAAGCTATTCGCTGCGACGGGCTACACCCTGGACGAGGGAACGGGACGCCAGGACGGGACGCCGCGCTTCGTGCTGTTCGGCCGCTCCGGCGACATCGCGTAATACCAAACGCGGCTAGAAAAGCTGCGAAGTCAGCGTCATTGCGAGGAGGGCGACTTCCAGGGGTGTGGGGGGGCGAAGCTCCCCACGGACGAAGCAATCTCGCCACGGGCAAGAGCGTCCCTACTTGGAGTAGACTGTAGGTTGCAAAGACGGGAGATTGCTTCGCTGAGATGAAAATAGCGCGGCTGTCGCCCTGAGCGCAGCGAAGGGCCTCCAACGGCACCGGGATGCTTCGCTTCGCTCAGCATGACATTTTCATAGTTACGGGTGACCCAAGGGTCATATAGACTTCGCTCGCAATGACAGCCTTTCTATACACGCTTGGTATGACACCGCTCGACGCAAAAAGGCGAGTCTCGCGGGAGACTCGCCTTTTTTCATTCAAGGCTCAACGACGAGACTTCGCTATGGGGCTGTTGTGAAGCCGTAGATGTCGGTGTTGCCAAAGTTCGATCCCAGACAAGGCGACGGAGCAGATTGCGGCGAAGTGGTCGCCAGGCTGGCGCGATAGGTGTCGACGGCCTGGCAGTCGGCGCCGGCGCGGACGTCGTTCCAGACGCCGACGCCGTAGGTGCGCGTGGCCGCGGCGTAGTTGTAGTCACCCAGGAATTCTGCCGCGAGGGAGTTCGCGCTGGAGGCGCGGGCGTCACCCGTCGCGCCTCGGTCGAGCGTCGTCCATCCCGTCAAGCTGGCCGGGGCGTGGCGGAACACGCCCTGCATCAGGCGCGGGGTAGAGGTGTTGGCCTGCCAGGGGGTGAGGAACGCATCGTACACCAGGTAGACGTCAGTGCCGTTCGGCGAGATAGCGACGGCGGCGAAGTCCGGCCTGTGGCTGCCTTCCGCGCCGTTGACAGGTGCCGACCAGGTCACCCCTTTATCGTTCGAGTACTGAACCAGCGCCTCTTCGTGGTCGAGGCCGTTGCGAGCATCGGACCACCCAAGAACGATGCGGTTGGTCGCGTCCGCGCCCGTCGGCGCGCCGTTGGCGATATCGGCACTGGGGAAGCTGTCCGTGCGAGCGCCGGCCAGACCGTCAAAGGTGTAGTCGCCAGAGACAGGATCGAGCTGGCCGACGTCGGTCACATTCGCCACCGGACGCGGCCGCTCGAAGTTCACGCCGCCGTCGAAGGAGCGCGCCAGGTAGTGGACGCTCTGACGGTTCAGCGAGCCTTCCCAGAAGACATAGACAACGCCCGCGCTGTCGGTGCGCACGGTGCAGCCCTGCCGACCGCCGGAGCGCCCCGCGCCCGAGCCGGTGTTGGCCGCCTGGCTAATCTGCCGCTGCTTCCACGTATCGCCGCCATCGGTAGAGCGGGCGAACAGGACCGGCTCGGGCGTGTTGCCGTTCCCATTGCCGCGGAAGGCAACGTTGCACAGATACACATTGCCGAAGTAGGGGCTGGACGCCGCGTTGTCGGCCCACACCTGCTCCTTGTCCGAGAAGAGGGCGGCGTTCTGACGTGAGACGATTACGGGCGGCAGCCAGGCATTCTGGTCGCCCGCTGCGGCCGCCTGGACATTGTCCGTGCGCGAGACGGCGATGGCCTCCGCGCCCTTGAACGTCTGGTCCGAGCGCTGCGCGCTGAAGTTCGAGACGAGGTTGGCGTAGTACAGGCGCGAGCCGTTGGCCCAGGAGAACCGGCCATCGGAGCCGCGTCGCGGCCCGAAGGCGAGCGACGGATCACCGTCGGATGCCAGACCGTTCTCATAGTACCACGGGAGCGTCCCGATGGGGCCGACGGTCGGCGTGCACGGCGCGGGCCCAAGGCATTGCCGCGCGGTCCAGCCGCTGTAGGTTGGCTGGCTCCAGGTTTTCCCGCTATCGAACGAGAAGTAAATGCCCGAAACGCCAACACCAGGGGTGAAGGGGCAAGTGGTCGGGTCGCCTGCGGCACACGCTTCCAGGTCTATCTCGTCGTTCGCGCCCGCGGCAAGGACGGTGGGGTGATTCGCGTCGACGGCTACCGCCGGCTCGTTCTGCTTGTTCTGGGCAAACGGTGAGGGGGGACTGCCGAAGGACACGCGCGACTCGGTGGCGGCGGCGGCGGTCGCTACCGCTGCCAGCGCAAGAAGAACGGCGACGAGCAGAGCTAGTCTCTTCACTGAGATCTCCTTTTCCTGATCCACTTCGGCTAGGGGATACGATACACGCCTGCCGTCTGGCCCGTAGGGTCGTTGGGAGCGAGCGACGACTCCAGGGGCGCCAGGATGAGGATGGGGAGGATTAAGCGCGTCCGAGGGGGAGAGAGAAGGTGAAAGAGCCTGAGACGACAAGGGAACCCATTATACCACAACCTGCGACTTTGTCTAGCCCCCTATTGATATTCTCAAGAAACGGATGTATACTGGAATTGTTAGAAATTGTGTTGTAATACAACACTGTGTCACATATCCATCATTGTCACGTCGTTAGTTAACCTTCGCTAGCCGCATCAAAGATCGTTTGTAATGGCTGGAGCGCCGCATGCAGCCGGATGAGCTTTTCCTCGAGTTGTGCCAGGAGATCGGCGTCGCGCCCGACGACGGGCGTGTCAGTCTCGCGTATCGCTTCGCGAAGCGCGCGCATGACGGCATCATTCGCCGCAACGGCGACCCGTTCATCATGCATTCGCTCGCCACAGCGCAAGTCACCGCCCGGTGGGGGCTTGGCGAAGAGATGGTGGCCCTCGCCCTCCTGCACGACAGCATGGACCGCGACAAGACGACGACGCCCGCGACCCTACAAGAGCTGGAGGCGGCAGTCGGCCCGGACGCGGTGCATGTCGTCGAGCAGATGGCCGTCCTGGGCTACGTCGGGGACAGCTACGAGCAGCGCGGCATCCAGGAAGAGCTAGGGCGGCTGCTCGAGATGTCTCACGAGCCGCGCATCATTCTGCTCAAGCTGGCGTCGGCGCTCGAGCTGGCACGGGACCTGGAGCGGCAGCCCGTGGAACGGCAGCAACACCGCGCGGAGCTGCTGCTCAACGTCTACAGCCCTCTGGCGCGGCGCTTCGGTCTGTGGTCGGTCAAGCGCGAGATCGAAGACCGCTGCCTGTTTGCCCTGTTCCCCAATCAGGCGCGGCGATTGAAAACGTGGCAGGACGAGATCCTGCGGACAAACGACGCCTTCATCAAGGGGGTGAGCCGAGGCATTGAGGAAGCGTGCCGGCGCCTCGGGCTGGAAGTGACCGTTATCCCCACTCCCCGCCATGTCTACAGTCTTTTCGCCCGACTCCAGGAGAGCCACGCCGTCTTCGATTTCGACGATCACCTGATTCGCACGGACCTGCGCGTCTCCCACGCCTTTACCCTCGCCGTGGTGGCCCCGACGACGCCCGGCTGCTACGCGGCGCTGGGCGCGATCCATAGTTCCTGGAAGCCCATCGCCGATAGCTTCCAGGACCACATCGCCGCGCCCAAGGCCAACGGGTACGCCTCGCTCCACACATCGGTGAACTGGCACACGGACCGGCGGTCGGTTTCGCTGGAGCTAAAGATACGCACGCCGCGCATGCACAATGTCGCCGCGCTCGGGCTGGCCGAGCCGCAGGTCTTCCGCACCTGGGAGCACCTAGCCCACGGTGCAACGTACGGGGCGGTCTGGCCGCACGACGACGAAGGAGAGTGGCGCTGCGTCCGCCGCCTGATCGAGCTGTTGATCAGCGAGCGGCCGGCGAGCGACACGATTCGGGTGCTCACGCCGGAAGGCAAGCCGATCAATCTGCCGCGCGGCGCGGTCCCCCTCGACTTTGCCTATGCCGTCCACAGCGAGATGGGCCACCACTTCGAAAGCGCCCGCGTCAACGGTGTCCCGGTGCCCCTCGACTACAGGCTGCGCGACGGCGACATGGTCGAAGTGCAGGCCAACCCGCGCTCGACGCCCGACCCGATGTGGGTGGACCTCGCCGTGTCCAAGCCGGCGCGGGACAAGATGCGTGCCTGGTTCAATCGGCTCCCATCGCAGCGCGGCGAACGCCTGCTGCGGCAGGCCCTTGTGCGCGAAGGGCTGGACCTGCGCGACCTGCGCGTCCAGTCGAGCCTGGAGGCGCTGGCGATCTCGCAGTTTGGCGGGTCGCACAAGATGCTCGAACAAATCGGCGCGGGGCGAATCTCGGCCGATGCCGTGGTCGGCCGCCTGCTGGATAGCTCGAAGCCGCTGCTCAAGCCGCAGCACGTCATACTGGGCGCGGGCGCCGACGAGAAGCTGGCCGGGCGGCGCCACTGGATCCGCATCGCGCGCTGCTGCGAGCCGCGCTTCCCCGACCCTATCGTCGGCTGCGTCACACGGCACCAGGTGGTCGTCCACAGCGCCGACTGCGGCAACGCCAGGGGCGCGCGCGAGCAGGTACCGGTGCTCTGGAAAGACGAAGTGCTCGCACCTGTCGCCATCGCGGTCCAGGTCGAGGCATTCGACCGGCCCGGTCTGGCGCGCGACGTCTCCCGCGTGGTCGCGGATCACCTCATCAACATGCCGGACTTCCACGCTCAATCCGAGTCAGCGGACCGGGCGACGATTCAGATGACGCTGGACCTGCGTGACCCGACCAAGCTGGCCGAGCTGATGAGCGAGATACGCTCTATCGAGGGAGTGACGAAGGCCGAGATCCGCGACAACGCCGACCTCACCCTGAGCACCCTGCTCCACGCCGCGCCGGAGGGCCGACCTCTATCCGAGATGGTCCAGCACCCACCGGTCAAGGTCGGCATTCCGAACCCGTACACGCCGGGCACGCCCATCACGAATGTGCGGATGTTCTACGGCCGGCAGCGGGAGATGAAAAGCCTGCGCAGCCATCTCCTGCCAGCCCGTAAGAGCACCAGCGTGCTGCTGACGGGGCCGCGGCGCGTCGGCAAGACCTCTCTCGCGCAGCGGATCGCCAGGGACCAGACCATTCGCGCCGAGTACATGCCCGTCTTCGTCGATCTCCAGGCGCTCAAGGCGGCCGACGACTACACAGTCCTGCGCAAGATCGCGCGCGAGGTTCAGCACGTCGTCGGCGAGCACGGCCTGGCGTTCAAGCCCTGGGAAACGGCCGGCGTCAAGGGGGACATCTACGACCGCTTCGAAGAGAGCCTGTTCACCCTGCACCAGGCGCTCGGCGGCAAGCGCCTCCTGCTCATCCTGGACGAGTTCGACGCTCTGCTGGCCGCCAATCAGGCAGGCGCCTTGAGTGATCGGCTGTGGTGGACGCTGCGGTCGTGGGTGCAGAATCAGCCCGTGACGCTGATGTTCGTGGGTGTGACGGGGTTGCAGGCGAAGATGGGGCGGCAGTGCCCGGACATCATGAATGTCGTGGCGATGGAGTCAGTGGGCGGGTTGGAGCAGGATGACGCGCGCGCGCTGATTATCGAGCCGGTCGAACGCCACCTGTCGTATCAGCGCGAGGTGGTCGACATGGTGATCGAGCAGGTCAGCGGCTACCCATACTACATCCATATCTTGTGCTCGAAGATGTTCTCGGAGGTGCAGAGCAACGGACGAACCTCCATCACCCGGCTCGATTTCGAGAACGCGCAGCGCTGGGTGACCGAGCATCCCATCAGCCAATCATACTACGCCCACCTGTTTGGCAAGGACGATGGGTACCAGCGCGCGATCCTGGCCGCCGTGGCCGCCAATGCCCAGGCGAACCGCGGCTACTGGGTGACCTGGCGAGAGATTTGCAGGGAGCTGGCGCAGAGCGGCCTGGAGGGATCACTGCGCACGGCGGCTGAGAGCCTGTATGACATGGGCACGCTGGCGCGCCAGGTTGTGGCTGATGAGTACATCTACCGCATCCGTCTCCCCCTCTTCCGCCGCTGGATTCAGCACAACTGGCCGGTCCGTCACATGCTGGAGGAGATACACCAACCATGACACGCAATCCCTATCGCAGCCGCCTGCCGGTCGAAGACCCGTTGGAGTTTCGCGGCCGACGCCGCGAGGTCCGCCTGATTATGGAGACGATAGGCGCCTACCGGCCGGGCAGCGTCTCCCTGGTCGGCTATCGCCGCATCGGCAAGACCTCCACGCTGCGCTTCGTCCAGAGCCAGTCGGGGGCGATCGCGGAGTTCGCGTCGCTGCTATCGTCGCCGCCCGACAGGTACCTTTTCGTCTTCGTGGACCTGGAGTTCCTGCGCATCGAGGACGGCAGCAGCAGCGACGCGGCGGTCACGTTCTTCCGCCACCTTCTGACCCGGCTGCACCACGCCGTCGAGAAGCGTCTTGTCCGCCAGCCTGATTTTCTGTCGCCCGATCTCGCGAAGCGGCTGCGAAAGCGCTACGAGGAAGGCTCGCGGGCGACGGACACGTACTACCTGGCGACGGAAGGGCTAGAGGAGTACCTGCGCGACGTGACGCTGGGGGATGTCGTCGTCGTCATGCTGCTGGACGAGGCGGACGCCATCGTCAAGCGCGGCTTCGGCCACGCCCTGCGCAGCCTGGTCTCGACCAACCCGCTGGCCTACGTCCTCGCCACGCAGAAGCCGCTGCACGAGCTGGACCCGGAGCAGGACCTTTCGCCCCTTTTCAACCTGTGCACTCCCGTGCCGCTGGGCGTGCTGGATGAGGAGGCGGCGCACGAGCTGGTGGTTGAGCCGGCCGCGCGGGCCGGGCTGCCCTTCTCGCCCGCCGAGACGGACTTCATTCTGTCCCTGGGCGGCGGCCACCCTGACTTCCTGAAGGTCGCCGCCATGTACGTTTTCGATGCCAGGGCGCAGTCGGCGGCTGCGCCGGCGACCGACGACCTGATTCCGGCTATCAGCCTCGCTCTTGAGGGTAGCTGCAAGAGCCTTCTGAGGGGCCTCAATGCCGACGAGGTGGCATTCGTCCGGGCCGTCGCCGATGGCTCCCATGACACGTCTCTCTCTCGAACAGTGGCCCTCGGCCTGAGCGAGCGCGGCCTCCTTGTGCGGCAAGGCGACGGATGGGGCTTCTTTTCGCCGCTCTTCCGCGACTACGTTCGGCGGCAGCCGGCAACCGAACCTGTGCCTGCGAAGTCGCCGGCTGAGCCGGCGCCCTCGACCAGCAAGCTTCTGTTGGAAGGCAACCACATCGTCTACGGCAACATCGAGGCGACGCTGACCCCGCTGGAGATGCGCATTCTGCGCGTCCTCTCCAACCGGCCGGGCCAGCCCGTGAGCCGCCAGGAGATCTACGAAGGCGCGTGGAATGATGGGCCGTATGAGCAGGGCCGCGACGCCACAATCAACGTCGCCGTTCAGAGGCTGCGCGGCAAGCTAAAGTCACAGTTCCGGAATCAGGTGCGTATCGAGGCGGAAAGGGGTGAGGGGTACAGCCTGGTAGTGTAGCAGTTCTGTTATTTATGTTGCTTAATAACAGTATTATATTGACAAATAACATTTTCTACTATACAATGGGGTTGTGACGAGAACTCATGTCACAGCCTCTTTTTCGCCTCCTTCCTCACCAGGGCTTGTGACGCTCACGAGTAGACTGCTGCAGAAAGGAGCCGGCCATGCGAATCGCTCTATTAGCCCTCGGTGTGCTGCTTCTGCTCCTGGCGCTCGTTCTCGTGTTCGCCGAGCCACTCATGGCGGCCCCAACGGTCGGGCTTGGCGTGGCGCTCATCGTGGCCGCGTGTGTACGCCGCGTCCCGGAGGGCTACTGCATCCTGGCAGAGCACTGGGACGGCAATGTGGAACTGTACCGCGGCCCCATCGCCGTCATGGTGCCCGGCTACGCCCGGTCTATCAGCCTCTTCTGGGAAGGCACCCGGCTTGCGCCGGTGGAGGCCCAGGGCCTCACGAGTAATCACGTCCCCATCACCGTCAGCAGCACCATTCTCTACTCGGTCAACCTGGACGGCGTCGCGCCGAGGTTTAAGATCCTGGCCGCTACGTGGCCGGACGCCACATGGCGGCAGACCATTCAGGCCATCTTCAGCTCCCTGGTGAAGGAGATAATTCCCCAGCTTCGCATCTTGCCGCCTGACTACGTCTGCGACCGCGCACAGTTCATGGCGATAATCGAGCCGCGGTTGAGGAATGCCGTCGCGGGCATGGGCGTCACAATCGAGCTCGTCCGGCCGGGCGAGATGGCTCTCCCGCCGGAGTGGCTCCAGCCCATGCAGGAGCGTGTCCAGAAGGTGGTCAACTGGGACTCCTGGCTGGTTCTCGTACGCGAGCTTCAGACAATCCTGCGCGGCCTTAGCCCTGACGAAGCGCACATGCTCACGCAGATCATCGTCGCGCTGCGCTCCGTGGACAGCCACCAGCCGATGCCGCTCACCGACCTGCTGGCGACGGGCATGATCGGGAACGACCGCGTCAACCCCGCGCTGATGCAGGCGCTCAGTCAGATGGTCGCGAACAACGGCAACGGCGGGAACAGCGCGGGTGGAAATGGGAGCGGGGCGACGGCGCCATCCAGTACGGGCGCAACAGCGCAGACGGCGCCGCCATCTCCGTCCGCCTCAGCGGCTTCCCCGGCGTCGAGCGGTTCGACGGCCGCGCCGATGCCAAGCTCGACCGGCTACGCGTCGAACGGAACTCGTCCCGCGGCGTCGGCCGCGCCAAACGGGAGCAACGGCGCGACACCCTATACGGCAACGCCTACCGCGCGGAACGACAGTCTGGCCGTCCCGCCGAACGGAACCGGCCGCAACGGCTCAGGCGGCAAGTAGCGACGAAGCATTGTTCTCGCATCGAACACAGGATTGCAGCGAGGACGTCTTACTCAACACAGGCCGCCAGTGTCGCTGCGAGGAGCGCGCCAGCGCGACGAAGCAGCCTCCCGATAGGTGAAGCGCAGGCAATAGCGGCTGAGAGCCCCTTTCACAAGGGCGTGGGATTGCTTCGCTGAGATGAAAATAGCGCGGCTGTCGCCCTGAGCGCAGCGAAGGGCCTCCAACGGCACCGGGATGCTTCGCTTCGCTCAGCATGACATTTTCATAGTTACGGGTGACCCAAGGGTAATATAGACTGCGCTCGCAATGACGGCTTTACTGTGTTCTTGTGTTGGCGCATGCCGCCGCACGACATTGAGGTCGGTGAGTGCCTCAGAACGAGCGCGGGAGGCCGAGGACGTGCTCGGCGATGTACGACAGGATGAGGTTGGTCGAGATGGGCGCGACCTGGTAGAGGCGCGTCTCGCGGAACTTGCGCTCGACGTCGTACTCGGCGGCGAAGCCGAAGCCGCCGTGGGTCTGGAGGCACACGTTGCCGGCCTCCCACGACGCCTCGGCGGCGAGCATCTTCGCCATGTTGGCCTCCGGCCCGCACGGCTTGTGCGCGTCGAACAGGCGGGCCGCGTCGTAGCGCATCAGGTCGGCGGCGCGGACGTTGGCGTAGGCGCGCGCGATGGGGAATTGCACGCCCTGGTTCTGGCCGATCGGACGATCGAACACGACGCGCTCACAAGCGTAAGTGCGCGCCTTGTCGATGAACCAGTAGCCGTCGCCGATGCACTCGGCGGCGATGAGGATGCGCTCGGCGTTCATGCCGTCGAGGATGTAGCGGAAGCCCTGCCCCTCCTCACCGATGAGGTTCTCGGCCGGGACTGCGAGGTTGTCGAAGAACAGCTCGTTAGTCTCGTGGTTGACCATGTTGCGGATGGGCCGCAGCGACAGCCCGTTGCCGAGCGCCTCACGCAGGTCGACCAGGAAGATGGACATGCCCTCGGTCTTGCGGCGCACGTCGGCGAGCGGCGTCGTGCGCGCCAGCAGGAGCATCAAGTCCGAGTGCTGGACGCGGCTGATCCACACCTTCTGCCCGTTGACGATGTAGCGGTCGCCCTGCCGCTGGGCGAAGGTCTTGGTCTTCGTCGTGTCGGTGCCGGTGGTCGGCTCGGTGACGGCGAAGGATTGCAGGCGCAGCTCGCCGGTCGCGATGCGCGGGAGGTAGCGCGCCTTCTGCTCCGCTGAGCCGTGGCGCAGGAGTGTGCCCATGATGTACATCTGGGCGTGGCACGCGCCGGAGTTCGCGCCCGAGCGGTTGATCTCCTCCAGGATGACCGACGCCTCGGTCAGGCTCAGGCCCGCGCCGCCGTACTCCTCCGGCACGAGCGCCGCCAGCCAACCGGCCCTGGTGAGCGCCACGATGAACTCCTCTGGGTAGCCCTCCTTCGCCTCGACCTCCTGCCAGTAGCGGCTGTCGAAGGTGGCGCATAGATCGCGCACCGGCTCCCGCAGCTCGTGGTACTCCTCCGCCCGTGGGTTGATCTCGCTCGTCATCCATCCTCCTCATAGCAGCAGAGAGTTTCCACAGAGGCGCAGAGGACACAAAGAGCTTCCTGTTCTCTGTGCTCTCTGCGCCTCTGTGCCAATCTTATGTCTTGAATTCTTCGCCCTGTGTGAGATGCGCGACGGCGACTCGCATGTCGGGAGTGTCCGGCAGCTGGCGTACCAGGGCGAGCCCTCGCTGCGTGACGTCGGCGCCCAGGCGGGGCGTGACGAGCGACTCGAACTTGTCCTCCAGCGCCGCCGTGCTGACCGGGTTCTCCGGATTGCCGCGGGGGTAGTCGCCGCTTGCCTCGACGGTCGAGCCATCCGTCAGGCTGATGCGCAGGCGAGCGGGCCACGCCGCCGGGTACATGGCGGTCAACGTCGGGTCGACAATCACCGTGGTGCGCGCCAGGAGCGCGGCGATGGACGGCTCGCGCACCCCTTCCGGCCCGAAGCGCGCCGCGTCGAACTGGGCCAGGCCGACCCAGCCCTCCAGCAACGCGGCGGCGACGACGTAGGCGAGGCTGAACTTGGCCTGGTACGGCGTGCGCGGGTTCATCTCGCGGACGATCTCGTAGCCCGGCCCGTAAGTGTGAATCTCGATCGCCGCCACGCGGTCCAGCGCCTCGGCTGCCTGCCAGCCCTGGGCGGCGCGCAGGTCGAGGGCGCTGTCGATGGCGGTGTGGGTATGGCCGCAGCACGAGTAGAGCTTGTAGCAGTTCTCGCTGATCTTCCAGTGGCTGCCCAGACCGTCGGTGATGCGGCTCACGTCGTAGGCGGCGGTCGTGGCGCGGAAGAAGCCGCGCTCGCCTTCGAGGATGCGCGTCGCGCCCGTGAAGCCGAGGCGCGCCAGATCGGCGGCGAGGATGCCGTTGAAGGCTGCCTTGCCGGGGTGGAGGTGCTTGCTCATCGCGCCGTCGGCGTTGAACTCCCACAGACCGGCCGCCTGCGTCCCGGCCGTGCCGAGCGCGTCGAGCATCTGGTCGGCGTCCAGCCCTAGCAGGGATCCAGCGGCGACAGCCGCACCGAATGTGGCAGCGGTGCCGGTCGGATGCCAGTAGCGGTAGTGGCTCGGGTTGACGGCCTCGCCGACGCGCAGCCCCGCCTCGTAGCCCAGGGCCACGGCGCGCAGGAAGGCCCGGCCGTCGGCGCGCTCGCGCTCCGCCACGGCCAGGGCGGCGGGGATGATGGGCGCGGCCGGGTGCATCGTCGAGCCTTTGTGGACGTCGTCCAGCTCGAGAATGTGGGAGGCGACGCCGTTGGCGAGGGCAGCGCCGGGGGCCGACGCGCGCCCCGCGCCGAACACCGCCGCCTCATCGGAGACGCCTAGCGAGGCGACGACCGCCTGGGCCATGCGCGCGGGCGGCTCGATGGAGCCGGCCAGGGCCGAGCCGAGCCAGTCGAGGACGGAGCGCAGGGTGTCCTCGACGACGGTGGGCGGCAGGTCGTCGTAGGTCGTCGCCGCCATGACCTTGGCCAGCCGCCGGCTGACCGCCTCCGTCTGGACGCCGTTTATCGTCTGCTGATCATCGGTCATTGGTCATCTCCATGTGGCGTCCGCGCGGTGGGCGCGAACGACACGTCCGCTACCTTGGCCGGGACATCGTCCGACTGCCTCTCGGCCGCGCTATCGCGCGGACGCCAGGCTGAAGCGCCTGTCTTTTACACAGAACGTTTGAGCGAGGCTGGCTATTCGGAAGACAGCCCGCGGTGTCGCTGCGAGGAGGACGATAGGACGACGAAGCAGCCTCCCGACAGGTGACAGACACGGCTGATGCGGCTCAGACGGCCTTGGACCAGGGCGAGGGATTGCTTCGCTTCGCTCGCAATGACGGGTCGGTGCTGTGACCACTGAGGCCACGCCGTCTTCCAGCCCCGCTGGCTATCGCGCTGCCGAGATGTGTGTAAAAGACAGGCGTTTCAATCTGGCGTCCGCGCTTCCTCCTCCACCCCGGCACTACGTCACTCAGTCTACGAATGTTTGCGCCAGGTGTCGACGAGGGCGCCGGGCTGGCACTGGCGGCAGAAGTTTGTAATTCGCTGGTTGGCGGTGATCTCTGAGATGGGCGTGCCGCAGCGCGGGCAAGGCTCGCCACCCTTGCCATGGACGTGCAGGAAGTCGCGGATCTTTAGCTCGATATCGTCGCCCATGCGCCCGCGCACGACCTCGATGGCGTCGAGCAGCGTCGCGCGCATCGCCTCGTACAGCGCCGCCACCTCGTCATCGGAGAGGCTCGGTCGCTTGCGAAAGGGGTAGAGGCGGGCGCGCCACAGGATTTCGTCGGCGTAGGCGTTGCCGATGCCCGCGACAAACACCGCGTTGGTAAGGATGCCCTTGATCTCGCCGGGGTGGCGCTTCAGCCGGGCGCGGAACTCGTCCAGGCTAATCTCCAGCGCCTCCGGCCCCTGGTCGGCGAAGGCCGGGACACGCGCCAGGTCGTCGGTCAGGTACACTTTGCCCATCGTCTTCTGGTCCACGTAGCGCAGGTCCATGCCGTCGGCCAGGCGGATGACGAGGTGCGTCTTGGCGTGCATCTTCTCGCCGCGCGGCACGTAGTACAGCCGCCCAACGAGCATGGGGTTGATGACGAGGAAGAGGCCGCTATCGAGGGTCAGGATGAGGTACTTGCCGCGCCGGTCGACGGCTGTGAAATGCCGGCCGGTGAGCGCCGCCGCGAAATCGCCGGGCGTGAGGTTGCGCACCATGAGCGGCAGGCGCACCTCGACCGCCTCAATGGGCTGGCCCAGGATGCGCTCGGTCAGGACGGCTTTGATGGCTTCCAGGTCCGGCAGCTCCGGCATGACGATCGGCCTCCGAATGTTCGCACGTCCAGCGAGCATCAAGTATACTAGCGGGGTATATTTTCGCATAGGGGAACAGGATTTGCACGGTAAGCGGTCATATCAACCGCAGAGACCAAAGGAAGCAGTCGCATGCCTGAGACATTTGCCGAGCTCGGCCTGAGCGAGCCCATCCTGAAAGCCGTCGGGGACTTGGGATACGAGGCGCCGACACCCATTCAATCGGAAACCATTGGCCTGCTGATGGCGGGCCGCGACGTGATCGGTCAGGCCCAGACCGGCACGGGCAAGACGGCGGCATTCGCGCTGCCGATGCTGGAGAAAGTCGACTCGAAGCGGCGGCAGACCCAGGCGATTGTCCTGACGCCGACGCGCGAGTTGGCCGTGCAGGTGGCGGAGGCGACCCACCGCTACGCGCGCTACCTCGGTACGACGGTCCTACCGGTGTACGGCGGGCAGCCCATCGAGCGGCAACTGCGGGCGCTGCGCGATGGCGTGCAGGTCGTCGTCGGGACGCCGGGGCGCGTGATGGACCACATGCGGCGCGGTACGCTGACGCTTTCCCACGTGAGCTACGTCGTTCTGGACGAGGCCGACGAGATGCTCGACATGGGCTTCGCCGAGGACATCGAGTGGATTCTGCAGCAAGCGCCGACCGAGCGGCAGACGGCGCTGTTTTCGGCGACGATGCCGGAGCCGATTCAGAGGCTGGCGCAGAAGTACCTGCACGACCCGGTGATCATCACCATCGAGCACGAGCAGCTTACCGTCCCGACGACCGAGCAGACGTACTACAGCGTCGCGCCGGCGGCGAAGCTCAACGCCTTGACTACGGTGCTCGACCACGAGGCGCCCACGGCGGCGATTATCTTCACACGGACAAAGATCGCCGCGTCCGAGCTGACGGAGAGCCTGAGCGCGCGCGGGTACTCTGTCGACGCGTTGCACGGCGACATGAGCCAGGCGGCGCGCGACAGCGTGATGCGCCGCTTCCGCGACGGCCAGGTCGAGCTGCTGGTGGCGACGGACGTGGCGGCGCGCGGCCTCGACATCGAGAACGTCAGCCACGTCTTCAACTACGATATTCCCAGCGACCCGGAGGCCTACGTCCACCGCATCGGGCGCACGGGGCGCGCGGGCCGCAGCGGCACGGCCATCACGTTCGTCACGCCGCGCGAGCGCCGATTGCTCAAGGACATCGAGCGCCTGACCGGGGCGACGATGCGGCCGGTGAGGCTCCCGACGCGAGCGGATATCGCGGCGCGGCGCGTCGAGCAGCTCAAGGCGTCGGTGCGCGACCGTGCCCAGCAGGGCGACCTCGACCCGTACCTGGCGCTGGTCGAGAGCCTGACCGACGACATGGACCTGGCCGAGATCGCGGCGGCGGCATTGAGCCTCGCGGCGAGCAGCGACGGGCGCAAGCCGCTGCTGACCGAGGAGGAGGTGCGCGAAGAGGAAGAGGCGATTGCTGCCGAAGCGCCGGCCGAGCGCGGCATGGTGCGGCTATTCGTCGATGCCGGACGGAAGGACGGCATCCGGCCGGCCGACATCGTGGGGGCGATCGCGAACGAGGCGCACATTCCGGGCCGCGTCATCGGCGCCATTGACATCTACGACCGCTTCACGTTCGTGGAGATTCCGGAGCGCTACCGCGAGGACGTGCTGAGCGCGATGCGCCACACGACGCTCCACGGCAAGGCCGTCACGTTCAAGGTCGCCATCCCGCGCGAGGGCGAGGCGCCGCGGCCGGAGCCGCAGAAGCGGCGGACGCTGCGCGAGCCGCAGCCCATCCCGCGCGGCGGACGACGCCCACCGCGCCCCTTCGTCCGCCGCCCGGCGCGGTAGTCTCGCGGTCGGTCATTGCGAGCGTCAGCGAAGCAATCTCTCGCCCTTGCGCCAGGCGGCCTATACCGCTGCGGCGTTGCTGTCGTCCACGGGGAGATTGCTTCGGCGGCAAGGCCCGCCTCGCAATGACAGCGTAAGTCTCTGTGTTCTGAGCAGCCCTGCTGCCACCTGCGGCGCATCCTCACGGATGAAAGTCGCAGCGGATTCGCCTGGCACTCAAGTGCCAGGCTGAACATGCAAAGCCCACTGAAGTGGGCTGCCGAACCTGCTTCAGCAGGCTTCGCCGTATGAGCCCCAGACTCAAGTCCTGTCTTTTACACAGAACGTTTAAGCGAGGCTGGCTATGCGGAAGACAGCCAACGGTGTCGCCGCGAGAAGGACGATAGGACGACGAAGCAGCCTCCCGACGGGTGACAGACACGGCTGATGCGGCTCAGACGGCCCTGGACCAGGGCGGGGGATTGCTTCGCTTCGCTCGCAATGACAGGTTGGTGCTTTGGCCGCGGTGGCCACGCCGTCTTCCAGCCCCGCTGGCTATCGCGCGGCCGAGATGTGTGTAAAAGACAGGACTCAAGTCTGGGGCGTCGCCTGGCGACAACAAGCTCGCGGGCAACTTTCATAGCAGCAGAGCGAGGGGGCCGACTGCAGCCCATATGCCTCGCTACGCTCGGCATGACCGCTCAGGCTCATTTTCAGAGGACAGACGGAAACAAGCATATGAACCCTCAAGAATTCCGACGTATCGGCCATCAAATCATTGACTACATCGCGGACTACCGCGAGCGCGTGGCCGAGTTCCCAGTCATGTCGCGGGTGGAGCCGGGGGCGGTCCGCGCCCAGCTCCCCAGCGCGCCGCCCCAGGACGGCGAGCCGCTCGACGCCATCTTCCACGACCTGGACACCATCATCCTGCCGGGCCTGTCGCACTGGCAAAGCCCGCGCTTCTTCGGCTACTTCCCGGCCAACGCCGACCTGGCGTCCGTCCTGGGCGACTATCTTAGCTCCGGCCTCGGCGCGCTCGGCCTGAGCTGGCAGGCCAGCCCGGCCCTGTCGGAGGTCGAGGAAACGATGACCGACTGGATGCGGCAGATGCTCGGCCTGTCCGAGGCGTGGAGCGGCGTCATCCAGGATACCGCCTCGACCTCGACCCTCGTCGCGCTGCTGTGTGCCCGGGAGCGCGCGACGGACTACGGTATGGCGCGCGAGGGCTTGCAGGGCGAGGGACGGCCGCTGGTCGTCTACGCCTCGACGCAGAGCCACAGCTCCGTCGAGAAGGCGGCGCTGCTGGCAGGCTTCGGGCGCGCCAACCTGCGCATCATCCCGGTGGACGACTCCTTCGCCATGCGCGCCGACTTGCTAGAGCAGGCCATCGAGGACGACATCGCGTGCGGCAATCAGCCGTGCGCCATCGTCGCCACCATCGGCACGACGGGCACGACGGCGCTGGACCCGGTCGCGGCCTGCGCGCGCATCGCCCAGGCGCACGGCCTCTGGCTGCACGTGGACACGGCGCTGGCCGGGTCGGCGATGATTCTGCCAGAGTGCCGCTGGATGTGGGAGGGCGTCGAGGGGGCGGACTCGCTGGTGCTCAACCCGCACAAGTGGCTTGGCACAGTATTTGACTGTTCGCTGTACTATGTCCGCGACGGCCAGCACCTTATGCGGGTGATGTCCACCAATCCCAGCTACCTCCAGACGGCCGCGGACGCCAAGGTCAAGAACCTGCGCGACTGGGGCATCCCCCTCGGCCGCCGTTTCCGCTCGCTGAAGCTGTGGCTGCTCATCCGCGAGCAGGGAGTGAGCGGCTTGCAGGCGCGGCTGCGGCGCGACATCGCCAACGCGCAGTGGCTGGCCGCCCAGGTGGACGCGGCGCCCAACTGGGTGCGGCTGGCTCCGACGCCGCTGCAGACGGTGTGCGTGCGCCACGAGCCGCCGGGCCTGGCGGGCGAGGCGCTGGACCGCCATACGCTGGCATGGGTGGACCGGATCAACCGCTCAGGCGCGGCGTACCTGACGCCGGCGATCGAGGATGGCCGCTGGATGGTGCGCGTGTCCATTGGCTCGCTGCTGACGGAGCGCGAGCACGTCGAGGCGCTGTGGGAAACGATGCGCGAGGAAGCTGAGGGAGAGGATACATGAGGTAGCCCATGGGAATTGCTGCTGACATTGCGATCATCCTGGTCGCGGCGCTGATTGGTGGGTATATTGCCCAACGCCTGCATCAACCCCTCATCCTGGGCTACATCATCGCTGGCATTCTCGTCGGCCCCTATACTGGCGGCGTCACGGTCACACAGATTCACGATATCGAGCTGCTGGCCGAAATCGGCGTGGCGCTGCTTCTCTTTGCCCTGGGGCTGGAGTTTTCGCTCAAGGAGCTTCAGCCTGTCCGAAACATCGCCTTCCTCGGCACGCCGCTGCAGCTCATCCTCAGCATGGTCCTCGGCTACGGCATCGCTCAGATGCTTGGCTGGCCGCCGTATCAGGCGGTCTGGTTCGGCGCCCTCATCTCGCTGTCCAGCACGATGGTCATCCTCAAGACGCTGATGGCGCAAGGGACGCTCGGCACGCTTTCGAGCCGCATCATGATCGGGATGCTCATCATCCAGGACCTGGCCGTGGTGCCGATGATGATTGTGCTCCCGACGCTGAGCAACCTGGAGGAGGGTTTACCTACCCTGGGTCTCGCCGTCCTGCGCGCAGCCGTCTTTCTCGTGGTCATGATTTACGCCGGCACCCGGCTAATGCCGGCGCTCCTCCGGCGCATCACGGCGTGGAACTCGCGGGAGCTGTTCCTGATTTCGGTGGTGGCGATCGGCCTGGGGATTGGCTACGCCACGTACCTGTTCGGCCTGTCGTTCGCCTTTGGCGCGTTCGTCGCCGGGATGGTGCTGAGCGAGAGTGACTACAGCCACCAGGCGCTCAGCGATATCATCCCGCTGCGGGACGTGTTCGGGATGCTATTCTTCGTCTCCGTCGGCATGTTGCTCGACCCGGCCTTTCTGATAGCCAACCTGGGCGTGATTCTGCTCGTGGTGCTCCTGGTCTTCGTGGGCAAGTCCGTCATTTTCGGGGGCATCACGTGGGCCTTCGGCTACCGCGGCGTCGAACCGGTGGCCGTCGGGTTTGGCCTGTTCCAGATCGGCGAGTTCGCGTTCGTGCTCGCCCGCGTCGGGGTGAATGACGGGGCAATCAGCCAGGAGCAGAGTGGACTGGTTCTGGCGACAGCGCTGATCACAATGATCCTCACGCCCTTTGCCACGCGCGCCGCGCCGGTGCTGGATAGGCGGTTCCGCCAGTGGCGGGGGCTACCGGAGGCCACGGCGACGCACATCCCGCAAGAGGGTCTGCGGGACCACATTATCATCGCAGGCTATGGGCGCGTGGGGCGCTACGCGGCGGAGGTGCTACGGCGGTTTCACCTGCCGTTCGTCGTCGTGGAGCTCGACCAGCACATCGTGGACGAGGTGGGCAAGATCGGGTGCCCGGTCATCTATGGCGACGCGGGCAGCGAGGTCGTCCTGGAGGCGGCCGACATTCACACCGCGCGCTTGATGCTGGTGGCCGTTTCCGCCGGGCTCGACGTCGAGCTCATCGTCCGCCGGGTGCGCCATCTCAACCCGGACCTGGATATCATCACGCGGGCTGTTCGCCGCGGACAGATCGAAGTATTGCAGTCGATGGGCGTCCGCGAGATCGTCCAGCCCGAGTTCGAGGCCGGGTTGGAGATGGTGCGCCAGGCACTCCTCCACTTCGACGTGCCGGTGTCAGAGGTCGAGCGCCTGAGTGACGACGCGCGCCGCGAGGTGTATAAGCCGTTTGAGGTGTGAGGATGAGTGGGAGAGTGTTGACGAAGGCGCGGGGTGAGATGAGCGGGTCAGGCTCGCGGCAGACGTCCTGCCGTTCAGCTTGAGGTCGGCGCTATCTCATCGCTTTCGTCGTCGACGGGCTGAGCCGGCCGGTCGGGTGTCTGGTTCACCGCCTCATCGGTGGCGCGGCGAAACTCGCGGACGGTTTCGCCGAGGCTGCGCGCGATTTCGGGCAGCTTGTTGGGGCCGAACACCAGCAGCGCCAGCAGCAGGGTAAAGACTATCTCGATGGGGCTGAGAAACATTCCTGATTCCCTCCTGTTCCGTGTCTTGTCGCAGCAAATGCTACCACTGCATGCCAATCCAGTCAACCGTCCCCCTCGCTACGCCGGCAGCAAGACCCCCGCCACGTTGGGCTTCACGAGCCTGGAGCGATGGACCGCGATGGAACGAAGGGACTACGCAAGGCGCTAAAGGGGGGGGTGACCCCGGAGGCGCCTTTCCTGTTTCCCGCGCGGGTTTGAGCGATGCGCCGTCGAAGCTATAATTTCCTTTCGAAGGTGTGGCCGGCAGCTCATCTATCGGGACTTGGCGGTAGAACGCGAGCTGGCGCGGCAGGAGCGCCATTACGATCCCAACCTGCCGCCGGGACGTGGAGCGCTGAGAAAGCTGACGAGTTCCGCGACACCATCGAAGACTTGAGCCAGCTTGACCAGCTTCTATGGCAATGTGTAAGGCCCGCGCCCCGGCCGCACTCCTATGGTCCATAGGAGAGGTAAAATCCACCTATTGCCTTGAGCCCGCGAAGAGCCTACAAAAGCACTGGAAGGCTTCACCAGGTTAGGCATAGCCATCAGACTGATTTCCAAGGGATAACCCATGCCATTATCACCAATTCGAGTGATTACGTCTGTGAATGTTGATCCGCTGCAACTTGATTTGGGCTTTGAAGATGCAGATCAGCAGAGAGCTATTCCGCAGGCCATTGATCTCAACTTTCAGGGCGCTGACACTCAGTATTCTACCCACTCCATTCACCCATATGTAGCTGCCATCAATCCTCCACTCGCACGCACGCTCATAACGCACTACGTTCCACAAGGGGAGACTGTTCTTGATCCCTTTTGCGGTGGCGGTGGTGTACTAGTCGAAGCAATTCTTGCCGGACGCGAGGCGGTGGGATGTGATGTTAATCCGTTAGCTGCGATCATTAGTCGCGTCAAGACACGTCATTTACCCTTGCGTGAGACTATGCCCGAATACCGCCGCATTTTGGATTGTGTCCGATCTAGGGTGCGATTGTCGGACGAAGACATTCCTGAGGTGATTCGGTATTGGTACAAAGAAGAAACGCTCGCTCCGTTACGGGCTCTACAAGTTGCTGTTGCAGGTACAACCTCAGAAGCAGTACGAGAGTTGTTTCAAGTTGTACTGTCGGCTACAGCTCGAGATGTGATGCTGACATACAGAGGAGAAATAAGACTTCGACGACTACAAGGAGAGGATCTTGAGAAATTCAACCCAGTTGTGATGGCTGCATTTCGGAAGAGGGCAGAAGTAGCAATGGGACGAGTATCACAGTTACCCATTGATTGCTCTGCAAGGGTACTATTGAGAGATGCTAAAGAGCTTGGGCAGGAAGAAATATGCCACTCAATCGTATCCTCACCCCCATACGCTGACGACACCAATGGTGTTGGATATTTCCAATTTAGCCGCAATATGCTGTATTGGATAGGCGTATCTCTAGACGATCAAAAGCGACACCGGCAAGATTTTCTTGGCTCCCGCAATATAAAGCCAAGTGAAACAATACAGGTGCCGTCGAAGACATTGAGGCAGGTTCTTGCCGTCATTGAACAGCGCAACTCATCACACCATAAGCAGGCTCTGTCGTTCTATCAAGACTACTACCGCGCTCTAGCTGTTATGGCGAGTGTAGTGGCCGAACGTGTTATTATCATCATTGGAGATCGTGTTCTATCACGGACGTATATAAATAACGGTCACATTACGACAGAGTTCATGGATACCTTGGGGTTTGGACTTGAGCACTACTATACGCGTGAATTGAAGAAGAAGAGAATAGCCAATCTTGGAGGAGATGGGGGAGGAACATCTGTCGAACATATTTTAGTCTATCGCCGTCCGTGATGCCATCTCGTTATGGCATTAGAGGGAGCGATTCTGGAACTCTTTCCACGCAGCAACTATACCTTGCACCAAGAGGTCGGGTTGCTCCTCAGAGAATGTCAAGGAGAGTATTCTTGCGCCAGAAAGAGTCTGGCCTTCGGTAGAGGGCGTGCGGGTATTGAAAGAGTAACATGCGCTGAACAACCCACCCCGTTCGATGTACCCTCGTTTGTCGGAAAGGACTCCTCGAAGCTCTCCACGCACCACGGCATCTCCATATGGTGGAGGGAACATTTTTGCATCCATAGTGACAACCGCAGACCAATAGCCACTCTCGATAAGAAATTGACTCGCCGGCGCATCATCCGACAAGCGCTCAGCTATGCTAGCTTTGCAATGCAGCACGCCAAACCGACTGGTTATATCACCAACCCGCCCCTCAAGCACCAAATCCGTCTTTGCACTTCCCATTCCTCGCTCTCGAAGTCCTAATGCCTGCGCATCGGCTGTTTTGCCGAGCCGCATGTAGAGACCGAATTCAGCGAGACGAGGTTGGTATACTGTCAAAACCACGTCCTCAAAAGCCTGGCCGCTCACGCGCTTCCAACTTTGATCACTTCTACCTGCACGGTAACGATACTCATGATAGACGAGGTGAACCCACAAATCAGCAGGGTTTGCGTCGGGACAAAGGCGAATTGCCGTGAGCATTGCTTCAGCCACAGCCTTGTATGCCTTTTGCTCACGCTCCAATGCTTGCATCAGAGCATCGGATACCTGCGCATATTGTTGGGATGAGATATTCTCAACCGAGACGTTGACGAATGATTTGCCGTCCGCAGTATATACACTGACTTCCAAACCGTGCTCCTGTTACATCGCCACTGAAATACAACTCGCCTAACTACTTTCCGGGGTGCGCCGAACTGTCTACGCCTTCAAATAGTTTTGACGGGGACACTTGTAGCGCCACAGCGAGTCTCAATATATTAAGTAAAGAGACGTTCTGCTCTCCTCGCTCTATACCACCTACATAAGTGCGATGAAGTCCAGCTAACGAGGCGAGTTCCTCTTGGGATAAGCCGCGTGCTAGTCTATACTGGCGGACATTAGCGCCGAATTGGGCCAGAGCTTCTCGCATATTGACTACGATAGCCTTCTGTACTCGATGAGTCTACAGACTTTAAGTATCATTGGTATTGGCGCATCGAGGCCACGCACGCTGCTGGGTACGCTACAAAGCGAAACGTGCTAAATGCTCGCGGTGCAGCGGTTCGCCAAGGTTGTGGTAGAATACGGCTTGCTCCGGCAGAGGGGCCGGGGGAGAAACAGCCTGAGAGGGAGACGATGAGCGTGATTGATAGAAACGCGACACCATTCTTGAATGATGCCTACGACCTGATTGATGACCTGACCGCGACACGGCGCGACTTCCACATGCACCCCGAGCTGGGTTTCCAGGAGTTCCGCACCTCGGGGATTGTGGCCGAACGGCTGACGGCCCTGGGCTACGAAGTCGTGACCGGCGTCGGCGGCACGGGCGTGGTCGGCCTGCTCCAGGGCGGCAAGCCAGGCGACCGCACGATCCTGCTGCGCTTCGACATGGACGCGCTGCCCATCGAGGAGGCGAACAACGTCCCGTACCGCTCGCAAACGCCCGGCGTCATGCACGCCTGCGGCCACGACGCGCACACCGCGATCGGGCTGGGCGTCGCCAACGTCCTGATGAAGCACCGCGCCGAGCTGCCCGGCACGATCAAGCTGATGTTCCAGCCGGCCGAGGAGGCGTTGGGCGGGGCGATGGCGATGATCAACGACGGCATCCTGGACCGCATTGGCCCGCCGGTAGACCGCGCCTTCGGGCTGCATGTCTCGTCGGGGCACCCGACGGGGACGGCGGCGACGCGCGTCGGCCCGATGCTGGCGGCAGCCGCGCCGTTCACAGTCACCGTCAAGGGCCGCGGCGGCCACGGCGCGATGCCGCACGCGACGGTGGACGCGGTGGTGGTGGCGGCGCAGATTGTTGTCGCGCTACAGACGATTGTCTCGCGGAACGTCGATCCAGAGGAGACCGCCGTTGTCACCATCGGCAGCATCACGGCGGGCAACGCGAGCAACGTCATCGCCGAGACGGCGACGATGCGCGGCAGCATCCGCAGCTTCACACCCGAGGTCAAGGCCCTGTTGCGCAAGCGTATCCCGGAGGTTGTGGAGGGCATCGCGGCGGCGCTGGGCGCGACGGCCGAGGTGAGCATCGACGACGGGGTGGACGCGACGGTGAACGCCGAGGCGCCGACTGAGCTGGCGGCATCCGCTGCGGCGGCGGTGCTGGGCGCGGACAACGTGGACCTGGACTTTCGGCTGACGGGCAGCGAGGATTTCTCGGCGGTGCTGGATCGCGTGCCGGGCAACTTCTTCATGCTCGGGGCGCGGGACGACGCGCGTCGGCTGAACGCGCCGCACCACAACCCGCACTTCGACATCGACGAGACGTGCTTGCCGTGGGGCGTGGCGATCCTGTGCGACACAGCGCTGCGCGCCCTGAACGGCGAGGGGTAGACAGGGCCGGAATTCTAGCAGCTGACGAGAAGAGGGCCACTGAGGCACAGAGGCCGCAGAGAATTTTCGTATTCTCTGGGCGCTCTGCGACTCTGTGGCTCTCTTGCTCTTATACGGTTGCGGAGGCTGTCATTTGGCGTCGCTGCGAGGAGGACGTCTCGCGGGAGTGTGGGGGGCGAAGCTCCCCACTGACGAAGCAGCCTCCCGGTGCGTTTCACGCACGTCATAGCGGCTAGGAGTGTATTTCGCAAAGGCAAGGGATTGCTTCGCTGACGCTCGCAATGACGCTTTCTCGCCGACTTCGCAGTCTTTCCAGCCGCGTCGGGTATAACAATTACGGTCGATTGTGGGCGGCAGCGCGGCGGCGGGCGGCGACGCCAGCGCCGGCGGTCAGGAGGCCGAGGGCGAAGATCAATGCCGCCGCCGCGTCGTTCTCAGCCGCGCCGGTCACCGGCAGAGTCGTCGGTGTGGTCGTCGTGCTGCCCACCTGCGAGGTGAGGAGGAATTGGCGGCCGTTGAGCGCCTGCACCGGGCGGTTCGTGGGGTACATGATCGCCTTGTAGGCGGCAAGCTGCTCGGCGGAGGCGGTGACGGGCGTCGACATGACCAGCCACTTGACACCCTGGGTGCAGGGCGGCGTCGTCAGCGAACCGTCGTAGCGGTAGTAGGTCTGGGTCGCGGGCAGGAAGCCGGCGGCGTTGACCGTCGCGCCCGGAACGACTTTGGCTTCCTGCTGCTCCTTGGGCAGGTTGCTGAACACGGGGGCCAGCGCCTTGTTCTCCGCGCCCGGCTCGATCCAGACGCCGACCACGGCGAGTCCGCCGTCGGCGTTCTGATGCACGAGGTGCAGCTCCATCGCGTCGAGCTTGCCGTTGGCCTCGTGCTCGCTCGGGTTGTGGAAGTGGAATTGAACGAGCTTGTAGGGAACGCCGTCGACGGTGAGCGTGCTGCCGGCTTCGTACATACCCTGGATGGTGTGGCCGTTGTTGAGGACGTTGAGCGGAGACGGCTTGTAGTCGAACTTCAGGTCGGCGGGGTTGAGCGCAGCGGACGACGGGATATCCACCGGCGACTGCTGCTTGCCCGTCGAGCAGAGGGCGTAATCAGGGCTAAGCGAGCCCCAGAACTCCGGCCCCTCCGGCCCTTCGTAGGTCCAGTGGGGCGGACCATCGGCGAAGGCCGCCGGGGCCAGGGCAAGACAGAGCAGAAGCAAAAGTGTGAGGACGAGCAGCGGCGTTTTCAACATGATAGGCTCCTTGTATGAGGGTAGCTGGGACGTTCGGATATTATACAAGATGTTTTGGGCGCTATGCGTATGAGTTTCGTGAAGGTCGTCACTTTCATTACGCAACTCGCCAAATATCGCAAGTCGCCCGTAAGCAGCGATTAAGCGCAGCGTAAGTGTCTCCCGATACGATAATGCTGCTGGCCGATCGGCCGGCGGATGAGAAAGAGCCGATAGCCTGGTGTAACGCCAGCGGGTGAAGGCAGACTACTCATCACGCGTGTGTTATCGGAAGCTGAGCAGCAGAATAAGGAGACACTCGATGGCGACGACAATCTTCCGACGTTTGGTAGCGGGCGCATTGGTGATGGCGGTTCTGGCTCTTGCCCTCGTGGTGGGCGCGGGCAGCGCCGCGGCCGACGGGAACGCGGGCGCGGTATACACCCTGAGCAACGCGACAGCGGCGAATGGCGGAAATGCAGTGCTTGTGTTCGACCGGGCGGCGGATGGGACGTTGACTGCGGCCGGGAGCTACGGCACAGGCGGGAACGGTACCGGGGCCGGCCTTGGCTCGCAAGGCGCGGTCGTGCTGAGCGAGGACGGCACATGGCTGTTCGCCGTGAACGCGGGCAGCAATAGCGTGTCAGTGTTCCGCGTACGGCCCAACGGCCTCAGTCTTGTCGACAGGCAGCCATCGGGCGGCATGATGCCCATCAGCGTGACCAGCCGCGGCTCGCTGCTGTACGTCCTCAACGCCGGCGACGCCTCCAACACCGGCGCGAACATCACCGGCTTCCGCGTGAATTGGACCGGGCGTCTCCTACCTATCGACGGCTCGACACAGCCGTTGAGCCAGGCCAGCGGCACCGGCCCGGCCCAGGTGTCCTTCAGCCCGGACGGCAACACTCTCGTCGTCACCGAGAAGGCCACGAACAAGATTGACACGTACAAGGTTGGCTGGAATGGCGCGGCGGGTGCGCCGACCGTCCACGCCTCCGCGGGCGCCACACCCTTCGGCTTCGACTTCGGCAAGCGCGGCGCGCTCGTCGTCTCGGAGGCTTTCGGCGGGGCGCCCACCGCCAGCGCGCTGTCCTCCTACCGCGTCTCGGACGACGGGTTCAACGTCGTGAGCGCATCGGTACACACGACTCAGACGGCAGCGTGCTGGGTGGTTGTGACCGGAAACGGCAAGTACGCTTACACGACCAACGCGGGCAGCGACTCGATCTCGAGCTACAACGTCAACAATGACGACAGCCTGACCCTGCTCAAGAGCGTCGCGGGCAGCACCGGCGCCGGCAGCCACCCGACCGACATGGCGCTCAGCCACAACAGCCAGTATCTGTACGCCCTGAACGCCTTCACCCACACCATGAGTGGCTTCAGCGTGCAAGCCGACGGCAGCCTGGCGCCGGTCATGTCCATGAACGGCATGCCGGAGTTCTCCGTGGGCCTCGCCGCGCGCTAAGCCGACCGCAACGCCCTAACGACTGATGAAGCTAAACAAACAGGCGCCGTAATCCAGGTGTCATGCTGAGCGAACGCGAAGCATCCCGGGGGCGATGGGGACGCTTCGCTTCGCTCAGCGTGACCGCCACTACTTGCGACACTCATTGGTAAAGGGCCACAAGTCGTCACTACGAACAGAATACAAGGACGAGGCCGGCGGCGCCACGCTGCCGGCCTCGTGATTCGCATGCGGCGCGGCTCGCGGCGGTACGGCTCTTGCACCAGGCACATGTGAGTCTGGTGCAAGAAAGGATACCTCCTATGTGGCTGCGCATGATTGGGGTTGGAATGCTAATCGCATTGCTGGCGCTGCTGCTCGCCAGTTGCGGCCCAACGGACAGTGACAGGATACACAGCAACGACGCGTCGGGGACGTTCCGTACGCCGCCGGCGGTGAGCGCTTCGGGTCAGGACTCGCGGAGCGGAAACGGGAGCGGGGCGGCGGGCAGCGAGCAAGGGGGCCAGACGGGTGGCGGCGAGCAGACCGGCGAGAGCCAGGGCAGCGGCCCAGCGCCGTGCCCGACGTCGGTGCAGCTCGCGTCGGGTGGGAATCCGGCGGCCACGCCGGTTGGCTGCAGCACCGTGATGCCCGTCAACGCCGTCGCCACGCCGTAGGAGCCGCCGGGTGACAAGATGGAGATGGGAGATCCGCCGGCGATTGTTGACGCCTGGCTGGAAGCCGTCAACAGCCAAGACATTAACCGTCTCGTCGCACTCTCCGACCCCAATACCGAGATAGTTGGGCCGCGCGGATCCGGCTATGGGCATCAGGTCCTGCGAGATTGGCTGAGTCGGGCGGGGCTGACCCTCCGAACCACGCGCGTCTTCGCCCGCGGGCATACCGTTGTGGTCGCGCAGCACGCTGTGTGGCGCTCGGTCGAGACGGGAGAAATGCAGGGCGAGGCTGATATCGCGTCGCGCTTCGTCGTTGACAGCCAGCGGGTGGCGCAGTTTGCGCGTTACGATAGCCTGGACTCGGCGCTGGCGGAGACGGGTCTCGATCAGCGGGATGAGATCGTACAGCATTGAGTTATACCGAACGAGTCTAGAACGGCTGCAAATTCGGCGTCATTGCGAGACCCCCACGCCGGGTAACGGCATGCGCCGACACAAGAACACAGTTAAGCCGTCATTGCGAGCGGAACGAAGCAATCCCCCGTCCTTGTCAAAGGCGGTTTGCACCGCTACGGCGTTGCTGTCATCCACCGAGAGATTGCTTCGTCGCGCTGATGCGCTCCTCGCAATGACAGTAGTGTGTGTTCTGAGCAGGAGGGCGATAGCCCGACGAAGCAATCTCACGCATGCGACAACGAGGCTGGCGCAGCGCTCGACAATCTCATATACCACCGTGAGATTGCTTCGCTGCGCTGCTATGAAAATAGCGCGGCTGTCGCCCTGAGCGTAGCGAAGGGCCTCCAACGGCACCGGGATGCTCGTATAATGGGATAGGACGTCCACCGTGGTGGAGAGAGCCAGGAGATGCACAGCGGCTCGACCGCGCAGCGAAGAACGCTCCCCACCACGGCGGGCAGCCAGAAGTCTGAACCGTATCGAGTGGCGCGACCACGTATCACGAGCACAGACTGTGGGCTGTCTGGGTGTCCATTGCCTATCACGTGCAAGGAGGAGTCTCGCATGCCATCATCATCGGCTCCCTTCGAGCTCTACGTCGGTGTTGATATCGCGGCCAAGACGTTCACGGCGAGTTGGCGGAGCGCTGAGGGAACACCGACTCGCCCTCAGACCTTCAACCAGGATGCGGCGGGCTATCACGCCTTGGAGGGCACACTGCACACGACGGGCGTTGTAAGCCAGCATACGTGCGTGCTGATGGAGGCGACGGGCGTCTACTGGGTGTCCCTCGCCGTGACGTTGCATGCGGCGGGCTACACCGTGTGTGTCATCAATCCGGCCCAAGCGCGCGATTTTGCTCGTGGCATCGGCCAGCGTTCCAAGACCGATGCGTTGGACGCCAAAGCCCTGGCCGAACTGGCTGTCAAGCGAGAGTTGACGGCGTGGACGCCGCCGCCTCAGGCATATCACGAACTGCGTCAACGCCTGGTGCTACGCGACGGGTTGATGGAGATGCGTCAGCAAGCCCTCAATCAGCGCCATGCGCTACGCCAATGGCCCGTCGTGGTCAAGAGTGTGGAAGACCAACTCACCCAAGTCATCGCCAGCCTCAATGAGCGCTTGCGCACCGTCAACGACGAGATTGTCGCGCTCCTTAACACAGGCGAGTGGGCGGCGTCGGCCAAGCTGTTGTTGAGCATTTCGGGCATTGGCACGTTCACCGCCGCCTGGCTCCTGGTCTGCACCCTCAACTTCACCCTCAACCAGACCCCAGAAAGCCTGGTCAACTATGCCGGCCTCGCCCCTCACCGTCGTGAGTCAGGCTCAAGTGTCTGGCGTCGGCCCCAAATGGATCACTTAGGCCATAGCCGCTTACGCACCGCCTTGTACCTAGCGACGTTGAGTGCCGCACGCCACAATCCCGTGATTGCGTCATTCTACACCCGCTTGCGTGAGGCAGGTAAGCCCATGAAGCTCGCCCGCTGTGCCGCCGCCCGTAAGCTCATCCATCTGGCCTGGGCGGTTGTTACCAAACAGCAGATGTTCGATCCCAACTATGCGCTGCGGCGCCAAGATGCGGCCTATGCCCCTTGACACACAATACCGTATCTTCGCTCCGCTCAGCATGACATTTTCATACTTACGGGTGACCCATGGGTCATATAGACTACGCTCGCAATGACAGCCGTCCTGAGCACACCCGGTATTACAGGGCGAGCGGCTCACGAATGACGAGACCCGACAGCTTTTCGCAAGCCTGTCGGGTCTCTCTCTTTTCAGCGTATGGTACAGACTGCCTCTCGCAAGGGCGACAGATTGCGTCGCTGACGCTCGCAATGACCGAATGGTCTGTTATGCTGCTCCGTTGTGGGTGGCGTCGAACACCATCTCCGGGGTGATGGGCAGGTCGGGGACGCGCACGCCGACGGCATCCCGCACCGCGTTGGCGATGGCCGCGCCCGGCGGAATGATGGCCGGCTCGCCGACGCCGCGCGCGCCGAACGGGCCGAATGGCGACGGCACCTCGACGATGACCGCCTCCAGGTTGGGCGCGTGCTCGGCGCGTGGGACGGCGTAGTCCATCAGGCTGCCGGTCAGGAGCTGGCCTGTGTCGTCGTGCACCATACGCTCGTACAGGCTCCAGCCGATGCCCTGCACCGCGCCGCCGTGCATCTGCCCCTCGATCGCCATCGGGTTGATGGCGCGCCCAACATCCTGCACGGTAATCAGGCGCGTCACGCGCACCTCGCCCGTTCCCTCGTCCACCTCGACCTCGGCCAGCGTTCCGGAGTAGCCCGGCGCGCGCTCGAGTTGCGCCGAGCGGCCGAGACCGGTGACAGGCTCGTAGCGCCCGCCGAACTGCATTGTCGCGTTGCCAATCTCCTTGAGTGATATCTTGCGCTCCGGGACGCCGCGCACCTGCACATGCCCGTTGACCACGTCCAGGTCGTCCGGGTGGACTTCCAACTTCTCGGCGGCGACGTTCAGAAGAACGGTGCGCGCTTCCTGGGCCGCGCGTTGGACGGCCTGTCCCACGGTGTACGTGATCTTGCTGCCGCCGGAGCCGGCCGAGAAGGGCGCGCTGTCGGTGTCGCCGGTGACGATGCGCACCTTGTCGATGGGGACGCCGAACACCTCGGCGGCGATGGCGGCCATGCTTGTGTTCGTCCCGCTGATGTCCATCATGCCCAGGTTCACGACCAGGGAGCCGTCGCGGTCCATCTTGCACACCGCCGCCGCAGGCTCGGTGGCGCTCAGCCAGCCGCCGACCGCCGCGCCGACGCCATGGCCGGGTTTTCCGTTCTGGGCGCGCTCCTTCCACAAGGGGTGCTCCATCATCCGCTGGATGACGGTGCGCAGGCCGATACTGGGCAGCGGCTGGCCGTTGGGCAGGAGGTCGCCCTCGTCCACCGCGTTCTTCAGGCGCAGCTCCAGTGGGTCCATGCCCAGCTCGCGCGCCAGGTCGTCCATGTGCTGCTCCATCGTCAGGGTCGCCTGGGTCGCGCCCGGCCCACGATAGGCCCCGCCCGCCGCCTTGTGAGTCAGCACGTCGACGGCCTCGATGGCGAGGTGGGGGAAACGGTAGCAGCCGCCGAGCATCAGGCCGGCCAGGCTGCCGGGCGAGTTGGGGAAGCAGCCCGTGTCGAAGATGCAGCGCGCCTGGAGCGCCGTGAGTGTACCGTCGCGCTTAGCGCCGACGCGGATCTCGAAGATGCTCTCGGGCGCGGGCGTGGCGGCGAGGAAGTCCTCGGAACGGGTGAGGGCCAGGCGCACCGGGCGGTTCAATACCAGGGCGGCGGCGGCGGTGAGGGGCTGGAAGACGGCGAACTTCGCGCCGAACGCCCCGCCGACTGTGGTCCCGATGACCTTGACCTGCTCCTCCGGCAGCCCCACGACGTCGGCAACGGCGCGGCGCGCGCCGAAGATGGTCTGGGTCGCCGTGTATACTGTGAGGCCGTTGCCGAGCGGGTCGGGCGCGGCAATGGTGACGTGTGGCTCGAGGTAGGCCTGGTAGATGCGCGGCGTGGTGTACGTGCGCTCCAGGATGACGTCGGCCTCGGCGAAGCCCTGCGCGACATCGCCGCGCTTGAAGTGGCTCGCCGACACGATGTTGGTGTGCTCCCTGAGGGCGTCCGTGTCGCCAGTCGGGGCCGCGCCGTGGGCCGCCAGCTCCTCGGACTCCGTTGGCAGGCCGGTAGGCCAGACGAGGGGCGCGCCCTTCTCCAGCGCCAGGCGGGCATCGACCACGGCGTCAAGCGCCTCATAGTCGACCTCGACGGCGTCCACCCCGTCCTCGGCGGCGGCTTCGCTCTCGGCGATGACGGCGGCGACAGGCTGGCCGCGGAACAGGACGCGCTCATGCGCCAGCATCGCCTGGGCGCGGGAGCGCGGTCGGCGGCCGCGTGGGGGCAGATCGGCGGCGGTCAGGACGGCGACGACACCGGGCAGGGCGAGGGCAGCATCGCGGCTGATACTGAGAATGCGGGCGTGGGCGTAGGGGCTGAGGACGAGGCGCATGTGGAGCATGCCGGGCAGCGTGATATCCGTGCCGAAGCGCGTCTGGCCCGTGACCTTCTCTCGTCCATCCTGCATCTTGTGCGGCTTGCCAATTGTGTGCATGTGGTCGTGGCTGCGAGTCTCGTAACCTGGCATGACTCTCTCCGCGTGTGGAATAATCTGGCTGAGTTTCCTAAACGGCGACTGCTCTGATGTATCGAAATGGCCGCGTTACGGCGCGCGCATTGGACTGAAGTCTTCTTCGGGGCGCGGGGGCGATACTTTGCCACGGCTGTTAAGAAGGCAAAGTCCTGCGGGCTAGCTGAGCGTTGCAGTCGATTGTCGACGGGGACAGGACATAGGGAATGATAGAGGAGACGGCGGGGGCAGTCAATCTGCAAGCATTCGCCCGTCGCCCCTCTCCAAAAATGGGAGAGGGGCGACGGGGAACGAGGCTACGGCTGGTGGACGCGGCAGTAGGGCGAGCCGGCGATGGCCTTGTTCTTGCACGGCTGCCCGGCCTTCGTCGTAGCGGCGCAGTGCTCAGCGGCAGGCGATGGCGTCTCCACCGCGGCTTTCGCCGATGACTTGCGCGTTCGGGGCCTGGCGGGCGCCGCCGAGGGTTCCGGCGCGGTCCCGGCGGCTGCCGCGGCGGCTGCTCGCTCTTCCGCTGCCCGCGCGGCCGCTTCTTCGGCAACCTTCTCCACGAGCGTCATCTCGCGCATCACGGCGAACTCCCTGGTGAACTGCTCGGTGATGATCTCGGGGTCGGGTATCACGCCGGCATCGGTGATGACACCCAGGGAGACGCCGCCGTTGTAGCTAAGGATGCTGATGCCAGTGGTCATCTCTGTGGGGTGGGGAACCCAGAAAACCATGCTCCTGATGCAGGCGCCGGCGAAAAAGAGCTTCTGCCGCGGTCCGGCGACGTTGGTGAACACGAGGCTGGCCTTGGCGGCCAGGATGCTCGAAACCATGTCCTCGGTCGTTTTGGGCGTGTGGCCCATGAGAGCCATGATGCTCAGCAGAACCTCCGCCTCCGGCGAGCGCTTGATCTTGTCCATGGCGCGCTTCGTCAAGCGCAGCCGATTGAGCACGTCCGGCTCGCCAACGGGCATCTGGGGGAAGACGAGGCCGAACGCATTCCCTAGCCTTTCCGCCTGGCCGGCCGGCCGCAGGTCTACTGGCACGGCGGCGCGCACGCTCAGGCCGTCGGGGTTGAAGCCGTGCTCGAGCATGTAGTGGCGTAGCGCCCCGGCCATCGCCGACACGAGGACATCGTTGACGGTCGCATTGTGGGCCTTGCCAATCGCTCTGACGGCGTCCAAGGGCACCGGGTCGGAGTAGGTGACGCGCTGCTTGCCCGTGAGCGGGCCGCGCAGGGGAGTCTGGGGATCATTGTTGCGCAACGCGGTCATCGCGGCGGTACTAACACCCTCAGCGGCATATTGCACCTTGCCCAGGGTGGCCTGGGGGTGGGCCACCGCGTCGACACCTGTGTGGGCGAGGCCGGTGACGGCTTTAGCGGGTCGGATCATCGTGCTCAGGAAGCCGCGATGCTTCTTCTTGCGCCTCGTATCGGTAAGCTCGACCGGTGCGTCCGCCGAGGTGTCGAACATACGGTTGCTGACGGCGAGCATGGCCGTGCCGTCGGCGATGCAGTGGTGGAAGCGCATGACAACGGCGCTGCCCTGGTCAACATTGTCGACAACGTGGACCTGCCACAGCGGGCGCTCGTAGTCTATGGAGACGGTTGCCAGGTCGGCGACCAGATCGAGCAGCGCCTGCTTGTTGCCCGGCTCGGGCAGGGCGACGTGGTGGACGTGCTTGTCGAGGTCGAAGTAGGGGTCTTCTTCCCAGTACAGGGTGGGGTTCGGGAAGCCGTGCTCGACGACGCGGCAGTGGAAACGGTCGAAGTGGAGCAGGCGATTGGCGAGGGTGGCCTTCACACGCTCGAAGTCGACCCGCCCATCCAGCGTGAAGACGCTGGTGACCATGACGTGGTTGGCCGGCCGGTCCATTCTATACCACACCGTATCGACGGGCGTAAATGGTATCGTCTTAACAGACATTTAGCCTCCGGGTCTCGCAACCAGGTAGGGGTATTTGAAATCAGAGGCTTAAATGATACCAGAACCGGACCAGAGTGCAACGTCGCCAGGGAGTAAATCTCGCAACGTGGGGCGAAGAATTGACCACGAAGAGGAGAAGCCACATAGACACAGAGGGCACGGAGAGGAGACTGATTCGATCTATCCTCTCTGCGCCCCCTGTGCCTCTGCGGCAAATTCTTGGGGTTGTCTCGCGGGATTACGCCGACGCGCCGGCGGTCTCGGGCTGAGTCTCAGGCGTGTAGATGGTCTCCAGGTCGACGTCGATCTTGACTTCGTCGCCGACGAGCCAGCCGCCCTTCTCGAGCGCGACGTTCCAGTTCAGGCCGAAGTCCTTGCGGTTGATCTTGGTCTTGCCGTGGAAGCCCCAGCGGTCGTTGCCCCAGGGATCGGCGGCCTGGCCCTCGTCCTCGACTTCCCAAACGACGGGCTTGGTCACGCCGAGAATGGTCAGGTCACCGGTCACCTTATAGTCGTCGTCGTCGGTGCGAGTGATGTTGTTCACGGTGAAAGTGATTTTCGGGTTGTTGTCGGCGTCGAAGAAGTCCGCCGAGCGCAGGTGCCCATCGCGCTGCGGGTCGTTCGTGCTGATGCTGGCGACCTCGACCCAACCCTCGAGGGTGGACTTGGTGAAGTCGTTCGGGTCCAGGTTCAGGTTGCCACCGAACTTGGTGAAGTCGCCGCGCACTGTGCTGATCATCAGGTGCTTGACGGCGAATTGGACGCGGCTGTGGGAGGTATCAACATTCCAGGGCATTTCAGGTCTCCTTAGTGGGTTTTTCTGTGGGTGTCGTTGTTGTGTTGTTGTCTATCACTAAGGAGAGTGTACGCCTACGCCGTCCCGCGGCCCGTCCTTCATAACGTCCTTTCTTGTGAAGGACACGCGGGGACGGCGACATCGTCATTGCGAGCGTCAGCGAAGCAATCTCCCGCCCCTGCCGCAGACGATCTCAGCGGCTATGGCGAAGCTGTTGCTTAGCGGGAGATTGCTTCGTCGGGCTAGCGCCCTCCTCGCAATGACCCCGCGGCCTGGGTTGCGAGTGGGAACGCGGCATCTGGCCCGCGGAGTCGTTGGACCGCGAGAGGCGCGAAAGGGGGGGAAAACGCGAAAAGAGACGCCGCCGAACGGGATTGGCTTTGCCGGCGCTCAGCCTCTCCCGAAGACAACCCTGGGTGGTCATGTTGAGTGCAGCAAAGCATCTGGGCCGCATTCTACCGCAGTCCAGACCCCTCGCTTTGCTGCTCGGAACACACCACTGTCATTGCGAGGAGCGCGTCTCCCGGGGGGTGTGGGGGGCGAAGCTCCCCACTGACGAAGCAATCTCTCAATGGCTGACAGCAACCCCGTAGCGGTGCAGACTGCCTTTGACAAGGGCGCGAGATTGCTTCGCTCCGCTCGCAATGACAGCACAGCCATGTTCTCGTGCCGTCGCATGCCATGAGAGGCAGGCAATTCTCGGGGTGACATACAGCGAGCCTGCTCCCGCGAGGTGAGACTGTCCGCTTATGCGTCAGGCATCCGTTGCCAGTTCTCCTCACCGGCCGAGCGCCGCCAGGTTCCGGCGCACAAGCTGTGTGTTCGGGTGCTCCGGCCCCAGGCGCGTCTCAAAAATGCGGAGGGCGCGCTTGTACAGCGCCCGCGCCCCGGCCAGATTCCTCTCGTCATGCAACACCTCGCCCAGGTTGTAGGCCGCCGCGGCTACGCTCGGGTGGTCCGGCCCGAGCCGCGCCTCGAAAATGCGGAGGGCGCGCTCGTACAGCGCCTGCGCCCCGGCCAGATTCCTCTCGTCATGCAACACCTCGCCCAGGTTGTTGAGGTCAGTCGCCACCTCCGGGTGGTCAGTGCCGTAGACCTTCTCGTCGATGCGGAGGGCGCGCTCGAACAGCGCCCGCGCCCCGGCCAGGTCCCCCTGGGCGTGCAGCACCCCGCCCAGGTTGTTGGCCGCCGTGGCAACCTTCGGGTCCTCCGGCCCCAGTTTGGTCTCCCAGATGCGGAGGGCGCGCTTGTACAGCGCCCACGCCCCAACCAGATCCCCCTGGTCGCGCAGCACATTGCCCAGGTTGTTCAGGCGAATGGCGACGTTGGGGTCGTCCGGGCCGTAGACCTTCTCGTCGATGCGGAGGGCGCGATCGAGGAGCGCCCGCGCCCCGGCCAGATCTCCCTGGTAGCGCAGCACATTGCCCAGGTTGTTGAGGCGGATGGCGACGGTCGGGTGCTCGGCACCGAGGGTCTCCTCGCCGATGCGGAGGGCGCGGTCGAGGAGCGCCCGCGCCCCGGCCAGATCTCCCTGGTAGCGCAGCACATTGCCCAGGTTGTTGACCCCCACTGCTACATCGGGGTGTTCGGCACCGAGGGTCTGCTCGCCGATGCGGAGCGCGCGGCGCAGCAGGTCGGCGGCGCGGGCGTACTCCGCGCGGCCCCACAGGTACACTGTCACCTGGTGCAAGAGGCTAGCGGCCGTTTCCCCTGCAACGCCCAGTATCTCAGCATACTCTGCGCCCGCCAGGGCGTGGGGCAGGAGCGCCGCGCACTCGGGCCAGGTGCGCACGTCGTCGCTGTCGTAGGGGAACGCCTTGCTCGCCACCCGCGCCGCGGCTTCGGCCCACACCTGCCGCTCGTCCTCCGCCAGGCGATCCCGCGCCACGGCCTGCACCAGGCGGTGCACGCTCACAGTATCGTCCGCCCGTCTCAGCAGCGACACCGTGTGCAGCGCCCCGACTGCCTTCTGGAACTTCATCTTGCTGCCGACAATCGCAGCCAGTCCGTCCGGTAGCCTCTCCCGCCCGTCGCGTAGGATGCCCAGCGGAATGTCGTCCGGCGCCAGGAACGCCAGAAGCGACAGCAGGTCGGCCGCGCCCGGCGTCTGCCCCGCCTGCCCGAAGGAGATGAGCCACGTCGTGGCGACGGTGTCCGGGTAGCGCAGCGGCTTGCCCTCGGCCAGCAGCGCCAGCCGCTCGGTCCGGAACGTCTCAAGGTACTCGGCCAGCGGGACACCCTCGGCGCGCATGTACCCCGCCGCCTGCTCCAGCGCCAGGGGCAGGTAGCCCAGGTCCTTCGCCAGATCGCCCGCCGCGTCGCGGTCCTTCTGGCGCGCGCGCTTGAGTAAGAAGGCGACGGCGTCGTCGGGCGGGAGCGTGTCGACCGGCACGTCGGCGGCAAGCTCATCCCACACGGCGTAGCGCGAGGTGATGAGCACGTGGCCGTGGGGATGGGCGGGGATGCAGGGGGCGACGGCGACCGGGGCCGTTGCGTTATCGAAGACGAGGAGCCAGCGGGCGTGGCCGTCGAGCCAGCGCAGGACGGCGGCGACGGCCTCCGACTGGTCGGGGGCGGCGGCCTCGGGCAACTTCAGCGCTATGGCGAGGAGGGCGATGTCGCCGGCGAGGACGGTAGGGTCCTCGGCGCGCAGCCACCACGCGACGTCGTAGTCGGTCTCGTGGCGGTAGAAGAACTCGATGGCGAGCTGGCTCTTGCCGACGCCGCCGAGACCGTGCAGGCCCAGGGGCTGGGTGATGGCCGTCGCCCCGCCGGCGCCGAGGGCTTTGCCCAACGCGTCGAGCAGGTCGGCGCGGCCGGTGAAGTACTCGTTGCGCGGCGGGATGTTGACGATGGGGTAGCGCGGGCCGGGGTGTGGCGGCGGGGCGCTCACGTCGAGTTCCGGGATTGTGGACGCCAGGTCGCGGCTGATGTCGGGGCGGTTGCGACGCAGCCAATCGAGCAGCGGGGCGAAATCGCCGCCGCGCCGCTCAACATAAATGACAAGCTCACGGGCTTTGCCGGCCAACCCCTCGCCGCCCAGGTCCTCGTAATCGACGTCGATGTCGTCGCACAGGGTCTTGAACTCGGTGGGCGAGAGGCGCCTGCCGAGGGTATCGCGCAGTGTGGCTCGCTGCTCGGTGGTCAGAGGGATGGGCATGGCCGCGCCTCGGCGGGGCGAACGTCGCGTGGCCGGAGTCTAGCACGGCGGGGACGGAGCGTCAAGCGGCGACCGACGATCGCGGCGGGTCGCCCAGGGTAGCCACGAGGGCTACCCCTACCCCATAACCGAATACGCACCCTGTACCGACACTAGGGGGTGAGGGATGCGCGGAGGCGGGCGGCCCACGACGTCAGGAGGGCCCGGTCGCTGCCGACGAGCGCGGTTTCGGCGCGGGCAAGCGCCGCCTCGGCGGCGGGGCGGTCGCCCTGTTCCAGGCAGACCTGGGCGAGCCAGAGGTCGGTCTTAATCTGGAGGTAGACGTCGGCGGAGTCGGCGACGAGCGCCCGCGCCTCTTCCAACAACTGGCTCGCCCGGGCAAGGTCGCCGCGGCCACGCGCCGCCAGCGCCAGGTTCGCGCGGTAGTTGCCCATCTCGCGCTGATTGCCGTTACGCGCGGCCTCGGTCAGCCCCAGACCGAACCAGCCCTCGGCCTCGGCCCAGTGCTCCTCGGCGAGGGCAATCTCACCCTGGGTGCTGTAGAGGTGCTGAAGCGGCAGGCGCAGAGCGCGGGCATCGGCGAGGGCAAGCGCCTGGGCGACGTAGTCGTGGGCGGCGACCAGGTCGCCGTCCAGGAGCGCGTGATAGGCCGCGTTGTTGAGCGCGAGGACCTCGTGGTAGTCGTCACCGCCAGCGTGGGCCTGGGCGATGGACCGGTCGTAGGCGATCCGCGCGTGAGGCAGGTCGCCGCGCTCGGCCAGCTGGTTGCCCAGCGCGAAGTACACGCGGGCATTCATAGACGGCTGCGGGTGCTCGCGGGCCAGGCGGTCGGCCTCGGCCAAGCGCGCCTCGAATTCGCCGGGTGAGGCCGGGCCGAAGAGAGGGCTGAGGTCCAGGAAGAATTGCGCGGCGGCATAGTGGCCCGGCTCCCGCTGCGGGTCGAGGTAGTCGGCGCTGCGACGGAACCACTCGACGGCGGCGTCGAAGCGGCCCGTCTGGATGTACGTCTCGGCGATGTCCATCGCGGCGTGCGCAGCGTTGTGGCCGTCTCCGGCCGCGATAAGCCCCGACAGCGCGGCTTCCAGCGCGGCGCGAGCGTCGATCAGGTCGGCGCGGCGGAGCAGCGCGCGTCCCAGGCCGAGCTGCCGCTTCGGCGTCGGGTCGAGGGCGAGCGCCTGGCGGTAGAAGTCCACGGCCTCGTCCGTCGCCGCCAGCGCCAGGGCGCGTTCGGCGGCCATCTCGAAGTAGAGGGCGGCGCGCTTAGGTTCGCCCGCATCGGCGTAGAGGCGGGCGAGCCGGCCGGCGATGAGAGGCAGGCGGGATGGAGGGGTGAGCTCCAGGGCCTCGGCGGCGCGGTGGGAGACGAAAGCGCGGCGGGCGCTGCTCAAGGCGTCGCGCACGACCTGGGCAACTAAGGGGTGGGCGAAGGCGTAGCGCCCCTGGGACTCCGTGAACACGCCGGCCGCGAGCAGCACATCCACGGCATCGAGAGTCTCTTCCTCGCCGCGGCCGCTCACCCGGCGCAGCGTGGCGAAGTCGAAGTCCGGCTCCAGGATCGCCGCCGCCTGGAGAACCTGCCGCGCCGAGGCGGGCAGGCGATCGAGGCGCGCGCCGATGACCTCTGTCAGAGCCGGGGGCGCCAAAGGCTCGTACTCACGCTCCGTCGGCCGGGCGTTGGCGCGCGCCAGCTCGACCAGGAAGTAAGGATTGCCGGCGCTCTGCGCCTGGATGCGATGCGTCTGCTGGGGATCGACGTGCAGCGCGGCGATCAGGCTGGCCGCCTCCTCGGGCGAGAGCCGCTCGATGCGGACGCGTCGGGCGATGCCCTGACGGCCCCAGGCGGCGGTCAGCGCCGACAGAACGGGCGATGTATCCTCCAGCCGCTGCGCCAGGATGATGAGCAACGGGGCCTCGCGCAGGCGGTCGGCCAGGTAGCCGAGCCAGTCCAACGTCGCCCGGTCCGCCCACTGGACGTCGTCGAGGAAAAGGATGAGTGGCTGGCCGCCCAGGGCGAGGACCGATTGGGCCAGCGCCTCGAACAGGCGGCGGCGCTCCTCCTCGGCGGGCAGGGCCACGGGAGCGGGCAGGTCAGGGATGCGCGCGCGAATGTCGGGGAATAGGCGCGCCATTTCGGCCAGCCAGAGCCGCGGAATGGGCGAGGCGGGCGTGAACAGGCGGTCGGCTCGACGGCTGAGCATCTCGGCGACCGGCGCGAAGGGCAGGTTCTGCGTGGCTTCGAGGGCATGGCCTTCCAGAATCAAGGTCTCGGCGCCCCGGCTCGCGGACCACTCGCGCCATAGCCGCGACTTGCCGATCCCCATCTCACCTGTCAGGAGAATGACACGCACATGGCCGGCGGCGGCAGCGGCCCACTCCTCATCTAGGATGGCGCGCTCCGCCTGCCGGCCGACAAACGGCGTCGCCGGGGTGGACGGCGTGGTCGATGGCTCTCGGCGGGGAACGGCGGCCGGAGGAGGGGGGCTTTGCGTCGGGCCGACGTCGCCGTTCAGGATTGCCGCCCGCAGCGCGTCGGTCTCCGGCAGCGGCTCAACGCCTAGCTCGCGCGCCAGCGCCGCGCGAAGCATGTCATACTGGCGCAGCGCCTCGGGCCGCTCGCCCAGGCGGGCATGGGCCTCCATAACAGCACGGTGCAGCGGCTCCTGGAGGATATCCTGGGCCAGCGCCCGCTCCCCCACGGCAAGGATGTCACGCCAGCGCCCCGCGCTTTGGTACGCAGCGATGACGTCTGTGGCGGCGCGCAGGTAGAGCTGCGCCAGGCGCTCGCGCTCGGTCGTCAACCAGATCTCGAAGTCGGGCGCGTCCGGGACGGCCAGCGTATCCAGGAACGGGCCGCGATAGCGCCGCAGGACGTCCGCGGTGTCTTCGGGCGAAGGCGCGCCGTTGTGAGACACTCGGCGCTGGAGCAGGCGCTCCAGCTCGCGGGTGTCCACCCAGACGTCGGGAGAGAGGGCCAGGCTGTCGTCGCCGGCGACCACGGCCTCCTCGCCCAGCGCTTTGCGAACGGCCCATAGGGCGTTTCGGAGATTTTTGCGGCCGGCGTCGGTATAGCTCGCCGGCCAGAGCAGATCGAGCAGGCGCTCGCGCGGCTGGGGCGCATCCTGGAGCGCGAGATAGGCCAGCAGCGCGACAGCCTTGGCGGGAAGATCGGCGGCGACGCCGTCCCGCTCGATACGCGGCGCTCCGAGAAAAGCCAGTCGGGGGGTAGACATGCGACTATTCTAGAGATTTCAGAGAATCTCGTCTACTTTGATAGAAACGACTGACGTGGCTTGTGCGTCTTCTATGTATCGGCCGACCCGTCTAGAACAAGGCAAACCCACAGGAGGGTGAGGATGACTCGCAAGCATTGGACCGTCGGTGTGATCGTGGTGGCCGCCGTGCTGGCTGTGGCGGCGCTCGCCGCGCTGTCTCGTCAATCTGCTCAGGCCAGCCCAGAGGCGCAGGGTATCGTGCCTTCGCCGTACTATTGGAGCTATGCCGCCAAGTTCGTCTGCGGCTACCAGAAGCCGATCCCTGCCACTGCCGGCGCCGTGCTGGGTGAACCGCCCGTCAAACCCGGCAACTACGCGACCGAGATCAACATCCACAACCCGTTCTACAACCTTCCGATCGACGATACGGCGCCGCAGCCGGCATCATTACTGCCTGTTTACAAGAAACTCGTCATCCTCGTCAAAGACGGCGAGCCGATTGGCCGCGAGCCGAAGGTGGTCAGCCCCTTCCCCCTCCCCGGCGCCGATGGTCAGACTCACATCTTCGAGACCGTCAAGCTCGGTCCCGATGGGGCGACGATGGATGATTGCAACGCGATCTGGCGGATGATGGGGCAACAGATGGGGACGGAGCCGCCGCTGACCATTGGCTTCCTGGTCATCATTAGCCGGCTCGAGCTGGACGTGGACGCCGTTTACACGGCCGAGGCGATGGACCCGGCGCGGGCCACCGACACCCTGACCCCGACCGGCATTTCGATTGACGTGAATCGCGTGACGGGCAAGCGCATCATACCGGGCAACGTGCTGCCACATGGCGCGGCGGTGGACGTACCAGACGCGAAGGATGACCAGCAGCCGTAGGAGCGCACGACACGTGAGATGACAAGCAAGATGTAGTGGCGACCTCGGTCGTTCCGCGGACCGGGGAGCGACTGGAAGTCGCCACTACATCTCAGCAATTGAATAGCGCGGGCCGCGGCCGGGGATGCAATGCGCATTCGGGGCCGCGGCCTTTTGCTGTCACAATTGCGCTGGCGTAGTCTATGGAGCTGTGGCCTGCCCCTCGACCATGACGCCGTCGGAGCGTGTACGCTCGCGGCCGAGCATGATGAGACGATCGTCCACGAAGCTCATACGGAACATATAGGCGTCGCGGTTGGCGATTCCATCATAGTCGAGGACGAACGTGCGCTCGTCCAGCCAGGAGCCGCGCTGGCCAGAGGGCAGCCCATACTCGGCGGGCGCCATGCGGTAGACGCCGTCCAGGCCGACCTTCATCAGCCGGTCGGGCTGACCGTCGTCGAAGGTCAATCGCATGGTGGCCTCGGCGGAGCCATCGAAGTCCAGGCCCAGGCTACGCAGGCGCAGCGGGTTAGGCTTGAGGGCGTAGGTCTTGCCGGAGATAGCCCTGGCCGTGTCTGGCAGGGGCGGTACCGGCTGGGCGGCGGGCGGCTCGGAGACGGCCTTGCGCGCCGCCTCGAGGAGAGCCATGCCTTGTGGATTCGGCGGCAGTGGCCTGGTCGGATCTCCCACCGTTGCCGTCAGGTACGGATCGAGCGCGTCGTAGTTGAAGCCGCCGCCGGTCGTTACGACGATGGCGTTCAGCGATGGGACGACCTTGATGTTCTGCCCGCCCCGGCCCTCAGCCGAGTACGTTCCGCTCTCCGGGGTGATCCACCAGCCATAACCGTAGTCGTCGCCCATCCCGGTCTTGTGCTGCACCTTGACGGAGTCTTCGACCCACTGTTGCGGCACGAGCTGCTTGCCGTCCCAGACGCCTTTGTTGAGCCACAGGTAGCCAATCTTGGCGGCGTCCTGGGGACGTAGGAACAGGTCGCCCCAGCCGTGGGTGATGCCCTGTGGGTCACTCTCCCAGTTATAGTCGTGGATGCCCAGCGGCTCGAACAGGTTCTGGCGGGCGAACTCGAGCGCCGTCATCCCCGTCGCCTTCTGCAAGATGGCCGACAGCAGGTGCATGCCCGGGCTGTCGTAGACGAATTGGGTGCCGGGTTCGCTGACGACCTTGCGGTCTAGGGCGAACTGCACCCAATCCGGACTGTTGACCATCGCCGCCAGCGTGCCTTCATCCTGCGCCATGCCAACGCTGTCCAGGCCCGACGCCATACTCGCCAGGTGCCTGACGGTGATGCGCTCCTTGGCGGCATCGCGGTTGGCGATGACCCGGTCGGGGAAGAATGACACCATCGGCGCGTCGAGGTCCAGCTTCCCCTGGGCAGCGGCGATGGCGACGAGGGTCGTCATCACGCTCTTGGTCACGGAAGCGAGATCATGGGCGGATTGCCCATCGTAGGGGTAGAAGGGGACGTCCAGCAGCACTGCGCCGTTGCGCACGATGAACAGGCTGTGGAGATGCATGTCCTGCTGGCGCGCAGCTCGCACGGCCGCGGCGAGCTTTACGGAGTCGACACTCTGTTCTTCAGGGGTACTCGTTCGCCAACCGTTGGTAGGCCAATATGTTGCCGCGGACGGCGCAGATGGCGCGGCCAGGCGCGACAAGCCCACCCACACAAGCATGACAATCACTACCACTATCACCACTCCCAACACGAGCCAGCCGAGAGACGGCCGCTTGCTCGTGCGCCGCGCTCCCAGCGTTGTCATTTTACACCTCCTCACCCGCTGGCCGCCCGGACCCCCAGGCGTACAACGAGTCCTTCTCCTTCCATCATATCACAAAATGGGAGCACCGGCGTTGAGACTTTCCGATTTCTCGCTGCTCGCGCGCGCTCAACAATGTTGCCGAACGAACAGGTTGTGCTATGATTTGGGATATAGTGCCGTCGAGTGATAAGGTAAATACCATGTTGCCCCAAATAATCCTCGCGTCCACGTCGGCGCGGCGTCGACGGCTGCTTGGGTTGCTGGGCGTGCCGTTCGACGTCGCAGCGCCTGGGGTGGCCGAGGATTTGCTGCCGGGCGAAAGCCCGCCCGATGCGGTTGTTCGGCTGGCGCGGCTGAAGGCCGAGGCGGTCGCCGCCGCGCACCCAGAGGCAGTTATCGTCGCATGCGATACTGATGTCGCAGATGGAGACATGCTGATCGGGAAGCCAGCCGACGCGGACGACGCGGTTCGTATCCTGCGCGGACTGCGCGGCGGCCAGCACATGGTGTACTCGGGTGTAGCGGTGGCGCGAGATGGGCAGATATGGAGCGAGCTGGTAGCAACGCGGGTCACGATGCGCGACTATTCCGAGGAGGAGATCGCGGCGTACGTGGCGACCGGCGATCCGCTCGATAAAGCGGGGGCATACGCCGTGCAGCACGAGGACTTCACGCCGGTGGAACGATTGGAGGGCTGCTACGCGAGCGTTGTGGGGTTTCCGCTGTGCGCGGTGCGGCGGTTACTCATACGAGCAGGGGTAACGCTGCCGCCGAGCGTCGTCGAGGGCTGCGATCCGGCGCGGGTGTGCGCCGTGCCACGCGAGACGGATTGATTATCAGGCTGATACATCCTCCGCCGGGAACGCCACCCGCTGATACATATCTCGCACCGCGAGGCGACAGTCAATCGAGGGGAGGGGGACGGTGTCATCCTGAGAGCGTGTCTCGGAGAGCAGCCAGGTGCTGTCGCTCTGGCGCACGTAGTGGGCAACGTGGCAGCGGTCCTGGGCGACAAGCAGGTACTCCTGGAGCGAGTCGATCGCGCGGTAGAGTGTGAACTTCCTGCCGAAGTCGTAGTTCTCGGTCGAGGGAGACAGGACTTCGACCACCAGCGTCGGGTTGAGCAAAGTATCAACCGCGTCATCCTCGAACTGGGCTTCGCCGCACACGACGACGACATCTGGGTAGAGGTAGGCGCGCCGGCCCACACGCACGCGCATGTCGTTGACGTAAATGTTGCAGGACTGGCTTCGAACCTGCGGCCCGAGCGCGAGAACGAGATTGACGGAGATCGTGTTATGAGGTTCGCTCGCGCCGGTCATGGCATAGATTTCGCCGTCCACGTACTCGCTCTTCGTCTCCGCCTGCCGCTCCTGCGCCAGGTACTCCTCGGGGGAGATCACCGTTTTCGCAAGCGCTGCCATCGCCACGCCCCCTTTCTCTCACGAACCTTTGATAGTGCGTTGCATCGTCTCGCCGACACCGCGCTCGGTAGGGTCTGACCGGTGGAGCATAGCCCGCGCGACATTTTGCTGGTCGGCTTGGCTGCGGTTCTGGCTAAGCTTGTACTTCCCCTCTAGCCGCGTCACCGTCATCTCAAAGCCGACGATCCCGCTCATCATGCCACGGCGGAACTTGTCCGACAGCGAGCGCCACTGCGCCTGGTAGGCGCCATCGTACTGGTCGATCATCTGCTCGAGCATGGCCTGGAGGCGCTGCGGCGATTGCTCGTACGAGATGGCGTGAGGTATGCCGTAGGCGTGGACGGCGATGTAGTTCCACGTCGGTACGCTCTCCTCCTTTTCATAGAGGGAGGGGGAGACGTATGCGTGAGGGCCGTTGAAGATGACGAGCGACTCGTCGGCGCCAAAGGCCTGCCAGTGGGGGTTCGGCTTTGCGAGGTGGCCGGTCAGGGTCACGACGCCGTCCTCGTACGCGATGACGAGGGGCAGGTGAGTCGCCCAGAGCATGCCGTCGAGGGATGAGACGAGGGTGGCGAAGCTGTTGGTGCGCATGAAGGCGACGAGGGTATTGGTGTCGTCCTCGCGATAGGGCTTGGGGATGTACATAGACTCTCCTGTATACCCGAAATTCTAGGCTAAACCGTCAGGGGGTCAACACAAAAAAGGAGCGCTTCGCGAGATGCGAAGCGCTCCAATA